>NZ_CP087169.1:5032500-5931766 GCF_024748775.1 Pseudomonas sp. B21-047 | reverse complement strand
GGATATCCCCTGAGTTTGAAAGCCGGATGAGGCAAAAGCAAACCGCCATTGTACCGGTCGAGCGATCAGTTATCCACATGTGGATACGTTAGGAGTCATGGCAAAACAGCCATTTATCGACCAAAACGTCTTTATACAGCTGTGCATAAACCTTGTGGATAACCGCACCTGAGGGCTATGCACAACCCTGGGTCGAGATCTGTGGATAATTCGACTGTGGATAAAGCGTGTTTTTATACACAGATTCTACGCAGGCGCAGCACAAGCGCAGCACCGGATACCGACAGGGTTTCAAAACTCTGTACAGGCTGATTTTCCTGGGCTGTAGAACGTTATCCACAGAAAGTTATCCACTTAAGATTTATAAGTTCTTTAAGAAAGCTTTTTAAATGTCTCTTCTTTTTTATCATGTTATCCACGGTGGGGGGATCCCGAATGGCTCGTGTCTGGGCAACCGCTGGCCGAGCAAACGCATCACGCCGTCTATAAGGAATGACTGGTTGGAAATTGACCTATTGCCTTGCTTTCTCTAGAATCGCCGGTCTCTTAAAAAGGGGGCCATCCCGGCCGTCGTCGACAAACCCAGGTAACACGCCATGAAACGTACTTTCCAACCAAGCACCATCAAGCGCGCGCGCACTCACGGTTTCCGTGCTCGTATGGCTACCAAGAACGGCCGCGCTGTTCTGTCGCGTCGTCGTGCCAAAGGCCGTAAGCGTCTGGCCATTTGATTTTTCGGCACAGGTGGTGAGTCAGGACTTCAGTCGGGAAAAGCGACTGCTTACACCCCGACATTTCAAAGCGGTCTTCGACTCCCCAACCGGCAAGGTTCCAGGGAAAAACCTGCTGATCCTTGCTCGCGAGAACGGCCTCGATCATCCACGCCTTGGCCTGGTGATTGGCAAGAAGAGCGTCAAGCTCGCCGTTCAACGCAATCGCCTCAAGCGCTTGATGCGCGATTCCTTTCGTCTGAACCAGCAGATACTCGCTGGCCTGGACATCGTGATCGTCGCGCGCAAGGGATTGGGTGAGGTAGAAAACCCGGAATTGCATCAACACTTTGGCAAGCTCTGGAAACGCCTGGCGCGCAGCCGGCCATCTCCAGCAGTTAGCGCCGATTCCGCAGGGGTAGACAGCCAAGATGCGTAAACTGGCACTCGTTCCGATCCAGTTTTACCGTTATGCCATCAGTCCACTGATGGCCAATCACTGTCGTTTCTTCCCCAGCTGCTCCTGTTACGCTTACGAAGCCATCGAAAACCATGGCCTCTGGCGTGGTGGGTGGCTGGCCGTTCGTCGCCTGGGGCGTTGTCATCCGTGGAACGACGGCGGTTTCGACCCCGTTCCACCCGCTCCTTCCTCCCGAACTTCTTCGATAGCCGAGTAATCATGGATATTAAACGCACGATCCTGATCGCCGCGCTGGCAGTCGTGTCCTACGTCATGGTCCTGAAGTGGAACGATGACTACGGCCAAGCTGCCCTGCCGACTCAGAATACTGCTGCCAGCACTGTTGCTCCGGGCTTGCCCGATGGCGTGCCGGCCGGTAACAACGGTGCCAGCGCCGATGTACCGAGCGCCAACGCCGAATCGAGCCCTGCCGAACTGGCACCGGTCGCACTCAGCAAGGATCTGGTCCGGGTCAAGACTGATGTTCTGGAACTGGCTATCGACCCGGTCGGTGGTGACATCGTCCAGCTGAACCTGCCGAAGTACCCACGCCGTCAGGACCACCCGAACATTCCGTTCCAGCTGTTCGACAATGGCGGCGAGCGTGTGTACCTGGCCCAGAGCGGCCTGACCGGCGCCAACGGCCCGGACGCCCGTTCCACTGGTCGCCCGCTGTACGCGGCCGAGCAGCGCAGCTACCAGCTGGCCGATGGCCAGGAACAACTGGTGGTCGACCTGAAGTTCAGCGACAACGGTGTGAACTACATCAAGCGCTTCAGCTTCAAGCGTGGTGAGTACGACCTGACTGTCAGCTACCTGATCGACAACCAGAGCGCACAGCCCTGGAGCGGCAACATGTTTGCCCAGCTCAAGCGTGACGCCAGTGGCGATCCGTCTTCGAGCACGGCAACCGGCACCGCCACCTACCTGGGCGCCGCCCTGTGGACAGCTGCCGAGCCGTACAAGAAAGTGTCGATGAAAGACATCGACAAAGGTAGTTTGAAAGAAAATGTGTCCGGCGGCTGGGTCGCCTGGCTGCAGCACTACTTCGTAACCGCCTGGATCCCGGCCAAGTCGGACAACAACGTTGTCCAAACCCGCAAGGACAGCCAAGGCAACTACATCATCGGTTACACCGGCCCGGCCATCAGCGTCCCTGCTGGCGGCAAGGTCGAAACCAGCGCCATGCTGTACGCCGGTCCGAAGATCCAGTCCAAGCTCAAGGAGTTGTCCCCAGGCCTGGAACTGACCGTCGACTACGGTTTCCTGTGGTTCATTGCCCAACCGATCTTCTGGCTGCTGCAACATATCCACAGCCTGCTGGGTAACTGGGGCTGGTCGATCATCGTGCTGACCATGCTGATCAAAGGCCTGTTCTTCCCGCTGTCGGCTGCCAGCTACCGCTCGATGGCGCGCATGCGTGCCGTGGCGCCAAAGCTTGCCGCGCTGAAGGAACGCTTCGGCGATGATCGCCAGAAGATGTCCCAGGCGATGATGGAGCTGTACAAGAAAGAGAAGATCAACCCGCTGGGTGGCTGCTTGCCGATCCTGGTTCAGATGCCGGTATTCCTGGCCCTGTACTGGGTACTGCTGGAAAGCGTCGAGATGCGCCAGGCCCCATGGATGCTGTGGATCACTGACCTGTCGATCAAGGATCCGTTCTTCATCCTGCCGATCATCATGGGCGCCACCATGTTCATTCAGCAGCGTCTGAACCCGACGCCGCCGGATCCGATGCAGGCGAAGGTCATGAAAATGATGCCAATCATCTTCACCTTCTTCTTCCTGTGGTTCCCGGCTGGTCTGGTGCTGTACTGGGTTGTGAACAACTGCTTGTCGATTTCCCAGCAGTGGTACATCACCCGCCGTATCGAAGCAGCGAGCAAGAAAGCTGCTGCTTGACGGGCTGCTAGTCTGTGAATAAAAACGCCCCCTAGTGGGGCGTTTTTGCTATCTGTCGTTTTTTGTCGTAGAGGCTTTCGAGCATGAACACTGTGCGTGAGACCATCGCCGCCATCGCTACCGCCCAGGGCCGCGGAGGCGTGGGCATTGTCAGGTTGTCCGGCCCGTTGGCTGCCCAGGCAGGCCAGCTCATCACCGGCCGTACCCTGACGCCTCGCCACGCCCATTACGGGCCGTTTCGCGATGACCAGGGCCTGGTGCTGGACGAAGGCATCGCCTTGTACTTCCCAGGGCCCAACTCGTTCACCGGTGAAGATGTGCTCGAGCTCCAGGGGCATGGCGGGCCTGTGGTCCTGGACATGCTGCTGCAGCGCTGTGTACAACTCGGTTGCCGGCTGGCCCGCCCGGGTGAGTTCAGCGAGCGTGCGTTTCTCAACGACAAGCTCGACCTGGCACAAGCCGAGGCGATCGCCGACCTTATCGAGGCCAGCTCCAGCCAGGCGGCGCGCAATGCCTTGCGCTCGCTGCAGGGGGAGTTCTCCAAGCGTGTGCACAGCCTCACCGAGGCGCTGATCGCCTTGCGCATCTACGTGGAGGCGGCGATCGACTTCCCGGAGGAGGAGATCGACTTCCTCGCCGATGGCCACGTGCTGTCGATGCTGGATACCGTGCGCAGCGAGTTGTCCACAGTACAACGCGAAGCCGGGCAGGGGGCGCTGCTGCGCGATGGTATGACGGTGGTGATCGCCGGCCGCCCGAATGCGGGTAAATCCAGCCTGCTGAACCGCCTTGCCGGTCGCGAAGCGGCCATCGTTACCGACATCGCCGGCACCACCCGGGACATCCTGCGTGAACATATCCACATCGACGGCATGCCGTTGCACGTGGTGGACACCGCTGGCCTGCGTGATACCGATGACCATGTGGAAAAGATAGGTGTCGAGCGGGCGCTCAAGGCCATTGGCGAAGCTGATCGTGTATTGCTGGTGGTCGACTCCACGGCACCCGAAGCCAGCGATCCCTTCGCCCTCTGGCCGGAGTTCCTCGATCAGCGCCCGGACCCTGGCAACGTCACGTTGATCCGTAACAAGGCCGACCTCAGCGGTGAAGCCGTGGGCCTGGAGCAGTGTGACGACGGCCATGTGACCATCACCCTGAGCGCCAAGGATGACGATAGCGGCTTGCAGCTGCTGCGTGACCACCTCAAGGCCTGCATGGGCTACGAACAGACTGCAGAGAGCGGTTTCAGTGCCCGCCGGCGCCACCTGGATGCCCTGCGACAGGCCAGCGATCACCTGGAGCATGGCCGTGCGCAGCTGACCCTGGCTGGCGCCGGTGAACTGCTGGCAGAGGACCTGCGCCAGGCTCAGCACGCCCTGGGAGAGATCACAGGGGCGTTCAGCTCGGATGACCTGCTGGGGCGTATCTTCTCCAGTTTCTGCATCGGCAAGTAATCCACAGGCCTTCACAAGGCCATTGGCGACACCAGGCCGCTCCTTCGGGAGCGGTTTTTTTTTGCTCGTCAGTCACCTCACTGGCTGTGCGTTGGCCAAGAAGGCCGTCCAGATCCTGGTTTTTTTCATCCACAGGTGAAAATAGGTGCGCCTGTACCCTGGGGATAACCCACCTTCAGGTCTCTTGATAACCCACTCTTTTTCTTGAGGAAAAACCGGCCTGTGGGTAAATAGGCATTTAATCCACAGGTTAAATGACGTTATCCATAGCCCTCATGGCACTTGAATAACAGGGTTTAATTTCTCTGTACACAGCGCTAGATAAGGCCTGTGTAATCTTATCCACAGAAAGGTGTGTGCATAAGAATAAACATAAAAACAAAGCTTTTTAAATTCTTCTTCTTTGATTTCTGTTGTTTGCCACTCATCCACAGCCTGATCAAATTTTGCGCAAACGGTTCCTTTGCAAGGGGGTAAGTCCCTATACTTGTCGGCTTACCTTCTCTATTCGCAAAAACAGGCACGAGGTGCGTGGTGGATTTCCCTTCCCGTTTTGAAGTGATCGTCATCGGCGGCGGCCATGCCGGTACCGAGGCTGCGCTTGCGTCTGCACGCATGGGTGTCAAAACCCTGCTGCTGACCCACAACGTGGAAACCCTCGGTCACATGAGCTGCAACCCCGCGATTGGCGGTATTGGCAAAAGCCATCTGGTCAAAGAGATCGATGCGCTCGGCGGCGCCATGGCGCTGGCTACCGACAAGAGCGGCATTCAGTTCCGCGTGTTGAACAACCGCAAAGGCCCGGCCGTACGCGCCACCCGAGCGCAAGCTGACCGCGCCATCTACAAGGCAGTGGTTCGCGAAATCCTGGAAAACCAGCCAAACCTGTGGATATTCCAGCAGTCCTGCGACGACCTGATCGTCGAACAGGACCAGGTCAAAGGCGTGGTAACCCAGATGGGCCTGCGGTTCTTCGCCGAATCCGTGGTGCTGACTACCGGTACCTTCCTCGGTGGGCTTATCCACATCGGGTTGCAAAACCATTCCGGCGGCCGCGCCGGCGATCCGCCCTCGATCGCGCTGGCACACCGCATGCGTGAACTGCCGCTGCGCGTCGGCCGACTGAAAACCGGTACCCCGCCACGTATCGATGGCCGCTCGGTGGACTTCTCGGTGATGACCGAACAACCGGGCGACACACCGATCCCGGTCATGTCGTTCATGGGCAATGCCCAGATGCACCCGCGCCAGGTGAGCTGCTGGATCACCCACACCAACGCACGTACCCACGAGATCATCGCCTCGAACCTCGACCGTTCGCCGATGTACTCTGGTGTGATCGAAGGCGTCGGCCCGCGCTACTGCCCGTCGATCGAAGACAAGATCCATCGCTTCGCCGACAAGGAAAGCCACCAGGTGTTCATCGAGCCGGAAGGCCTGACCACCCATGAGCTGTACCCCAACGGTATTTCGACTTCGCTTCCGTTCGATGTGCAGCTGGAGCTGGTGCGTTCGATCCGCGGCATGGAAAACGCCCACATCGTGCGCCCGGGTTATGCCATCGAGTACGACTACTTCGACCCGCGTGACCTGAAGTACAGCCTCGAGACCAAAGTCATCGGCGGCCTGTTCTTCGCCGGCCAGATCAACGGCACCACCGGTTACGAAGAAGCCGGTGCGCAAGGCCTGCTGGCCGGTACCAACGCTGCGCTGCGCGCGCAAGGCCGCGAAAGCTGGTGCCCGCGCCGCGACGAGGCGTACATCGGCGTACTGGTCGACGACCTGATCACCCTGGGTACCCAGGAGCCGTACCGCATGTTCACCTCGCGTGCCGAATACCGGCTGATCCTGCGCGAGGACAACGCCGACCTGCGTCTGACCGAGAAAGGCCGTGAACTGGGCCTGATCGATGACCAGCGTTGGGCGGCGTTCTGCACCAAGCGTGATGGCATCGAGCGTGAGGAACAGCGCCTCAAGTCGACCTGGATTCGCCCTAATACCCCGCAGGGGCAGGCGGTTGTGGATAAGTTCGGTACGCCGTTGAGCCACGAATACAGCCTGCTCAACCTGTTGGCACGGCCAGAAGTGGATTACGCCGGCCTGATCGAGGCTACCGGGGGGGATGCCATCGACCCACAGGTTGCCGAACAGGTCGAGATCAAGACCAAGTACGCGGGCTACATCGACCGCCAGCAGGACGAGATCGCCCGTCTGCGCGCCAGTGAAGATACCCGCCTGCCTGTGGATATCGACTACACCACGATTTCCGGCCTGTCCAAGGAGATCCAGGGCAAGCTCGGCCAGACCCGTCCCGAGACGCTGGGCCAGGCTTCGCGTATTCCTGGTGTGACGCCAGCGGCCATTTCGCTGCTGCTGATTCATCTGAAAAAACGCGGCGCAGGCCGCGAATTGGAGCAAAGCGCTTGAGTTCCCTGGTCACCCCGCAACACGCCGAAGAATTGTCCACAGGCGCGCGCCAGCTCGGCATCGAGCTGAGCGCGCAGCAGCACACGATGCTACTGGGCTACCTGGCCCTGTTGATCAAATGGAACAAGGCCTACAACCTCACTGCCGTGCGCGATCCGGACGAGATGGTTTCCCGGCACCTGCTCGACAGCCTCAGCGTCATGTCGTTTATCCACAGCGAGCGCGATAACTGGCTGGATGTCGGCAGCGGGGGTGGCATGCCGGGCATTCCCTTGGCTATCCTGCACCCGCACAAGCGGGTGACGGTGCTGGACAGCAACGGCAAGAAGACCCGCTTCCTGACCCAGGTGAAAATGGAGCTCAAGCTGGACAACCTGCAGGTTATCCACAGCCGGGTTGAAGCCTTCAAACCGGCGCAACCGTTCAGCGGAATCATCTCACGTGCCTTCAGCAGCATGGAGAACTTCACCAACTGGACCCGCCATCTAGGCGACACCGGGACGCAATGGCTTGCAATGAAGGGGCTGCATCCTGCCGATGAACTGGTAGCATTGCCCGCAGACTTCACAGTGGAAAGCGAGCAGGCCCTGACCGTTCCAGGTTGCCAGGGCCAGCGCCATCTGCTGATACTGCGCCGCAAGGCATGACTGGGAACACGCGCATCAATGGCTAAGGTATTCGCAATCGCGAACCAGAAAGGTGGTGTGGGCAAGACCACCACCTGTATCAATCTCGCGGCATCGCTGGCCGCGACCAAACGTCGTGTGCTGCTGATCGACCTCGATCCGCAAGGCAACGCCACCATGGGCAGCGGTGTCGACAAGCACGAGCTCGAGCACTCGGTATACGACTTGCTGATCGGGGAATGCGACCTGGCTCAGGCCATGCATTACTCCGAGCACGGTGGTTTCCAGCTGTTGCCGGCCAACCGTGACCTGACCGCCGCCGAAGTGGTGCTGCTGGAAATGCAGGTCAAGGAAAGCCGCCTGCGCAACGCCCTGGCGCCGATCCGCGAGAACTACGACTTCATTCTCATCGACTGCCCGCCGTCGTTGTCGATGCTGACCCTCAACGCGTTGGTGGCTTCCGATGGGGTGATCATCCCCATGCAGTGCGAGTACTACGCACTGGAAGGCCTCAGCGACCTTGTGGATAACATCAAGCGCATCGCCGCCCGGCTGAACCCGGAGCTGAAGATCGAAGGCCTGCTGCGGACCATGTTCGATCCGCGCCTGAGCCTGAACAACGATGTTTCGGCCCAGCTCAAGGAACACTTCGGCGAGCAGCTGTACGACACGGTCATCCCGCGCAACATTCGCCTGGCCGAGGCCCCGAGCTTCGGCATGCCGGCCCTGGCCTACGACAAGCAGTCGCGTGGTGCGCTGGCTTATCTGGCCCTGGCCGGGGAACTGGTGCGCCGTCAGCGCCGTCCATCACGCACTGCACAAACAACTTAAGGAATCCGTATGGCCGTTAAGAAACGAGGTCTCGGACGTGGGTTGGATGCTCTGCTCAGTGGTCCTTCCGTCAGCGCGCTCGAAGAGCAGGCTGTCAAGATCGACCAGAAGGAACTGCAACACCTGCCGGTCGAGCTGATCCAGCGTGGCAAGTACCAGCCGCGTCGCGACATGGACCCGGTGGCGCTGGAAGAACTCGCGCACTCGATTCGCACCCATGGCGTGATGCAGCCGATCGTGGTTCGCCCGGTGGGCGACAACCGCTACGAGATCATCGCCGGTGAGCGCCGCTGGCGCGCCACCCAGCAGGCTGGCCTGGACACCGTGCCGGCCATGGTCCGCGAAGTGGCGGACGAGGCGGCCATCGCCATGGCGCTGATCGAGAACATCCAGCGCGAAGACCTCAACCCGCTGGAAGAGGCCCTCGCCCTGCAGCGCCTGCAGCAGGAGTTCGAACTGACCCAGCAGCAGGTGGCCGATGCCATTGGCAAGTCGCGGGTTACCGTGGCCAACCTGTTGCGCCTGATCACGCTGCCTGAAGCGATCAAGACCATGCTCGCCCATGGCGACCTGGAGATGGGTCATGCTCGCGCTTTGCTCGGCCTTGAAGAGAATCGTCAGGAGGAGGGGGCGCGTCATGTTGTCGCACGTGGCCTCACCGTGCGCCAAACCGAGGCACTGGTACGTCAGTGGCTCAGTGACAAGCCTGATCCGGTCGAACCGAGCAAACCTGATCCGGATATCGCACGCCTTGAACAGCGGCTCGCAGAGCGCCTGGGCTCGGCCGTGCAGATCCGTCATGGGAACAAGGGCAAAGGGCAGTTGGTTATTCGCTATAACTCGCTTGACGAGTTGCAAGGCGTCCTTGCTCACATCCGCTGAAACAATTCCTGTTGTAGCGCGCAGTCGGAAATCACTACCGAAGAGTTGAATAGGGGTTAATCCACCCCTATACTCTGCGCGCATTTTGTCGGCACAAATTATGCCAAGTCATAGCTGACTTGTTGGTCGACTTCCGAGGAGCAGTTGTGATGGAAATCCGCACGCCAAACCGCTTGCCTTTCCATCGCTGGGCGGTTTTTCCGGTACTGTTGACTCAATGTGTAGTACTTCTGCTGGCAACCTTGGTGGTGTGGCAGTGGAAAGGGGCGGTCAGTGGATATTCAGGTCTCTGCGGAGGTTTGATTGCCTGGCTACCCAATGTGTATTTCGCCTGGAAGGCGTTTCGCTTTAGCGGAGCCCGGGCAGCGCAGGCCATCGTCAAGTCGTTCTACGCTGGCGAGGCAGGCAAAATGATTTTGACGGCAGTGCTGTTTGCATTGACCTTCGCAGGAGTGAAGCCATTGGCGCCGTTAGCAGTATTCGGCGTCTTCCTGCTGACCCTAATGGTCAGCTGGTTCGCGCCACTGCTAATGAATAAAAGACTTTCGAGACCTTAGGGCGTTTGAGGCAACCATGGCAGCAGAAACCGCTTCGGGCTATATCCAGCACCACTTGCAGAACCTGACCTACGGTCAACTACCAGACGGCAGCTGGGGCTTTGCCCATTCGGCTGCAGAAGCCAAGGCAATGGGCTTCTGGGCGTTCCACCTGGACACCCTGGGTTGGTCCGTTGCGCTGGGTCTGATCTTCCTGTTCATCTTCCGCATGGCGGCGAAGAAGGCGACCTCCGGCCAACCCGGCGGCCTGCAGAACTTCGTCGAAGTGATGGTCGACTTCGTCAACGGCAGCGTGAAGGACTCCTTCCACGGCCGTAGCCCGGTGATCGCTCCGCTGGCACTGACCATCTTCGTCTGGGTATTCCTGATGAACGCCGTCGACCTGGTACCGGTCGACTGGATTCCTCAGCTGGCCATCCTGATCTCCGGTGATCCGCACATTCCGTTCCGCGCCGTGTCGACCACCGACCCGAACGCGACCCTGGCCATGGCCTTCAGCGTGTTCGCCCTGATCATCTTCTACAGCATCAAGGTCAAGGGCCTGGGCGGCTTCATCGGTGAGCTGACCCTGCACCCGTTCGGCAGCAAGAACATCTTCGTTCAAGCCCTGCTGATCCCGGTGAACTTCCTGCTGGAATTCGTCACCCTGATCGCCAAGCCGATCTCGCTGGCACTGCGTCTGTTCGGCAACATGTACGCCGGTGAGCTGGTGTTCATCCTGATCGCCGTCATGTTCGGCTCGGGCCTGCTGTGGCTGAGCGGCCTGGGTGTGGTGCTGCAATGGGCGTGGGCTGTGTTCCACATCCTGATCATCACCCTGCAAGCTTTCATCTTCATGATGCTGACCATCGTCTACCTGTCGATGGCGCACGAAGATAACCATTAAGACCGCCTGGCGTGTCTGATAGCCTTCCCCGCCGGTACGGGGGGAGGGCTTAAAAAGTCCGCAAGGGCAGCTGTACTCACGATTTGTTTTACCGCTTCAAACTAAAAACCTAACCAATACGACGTAAAAGTCGGGAGGAAAGATGGAAACTGTAGTTGGTCTGACCGCTATCGCTGTTGCTCTGCTGATCGGCCTGGGTGCTCTGGGTACCGCCATTGGTTTCGGCCTGCTGGGCGGCAAATTCCTGGAAGGCGCTGCTCGTCAACCAGAAATGGTTCCGATGCTGCAGGTCAAAATGTTCATCGTTGCCGGTCTGCTCGACGCCGTAACCATGATCGGTGTTGGTATTGCTCTGTTCTTCACCTTCGCGAACCCCTTCGTTGGTCAGATCGCCGGCTAATCACTCGTCACAACGAGTTGATGTGCTGTGATGAATTAAGACCGAGCGAGGTGTTGGCGTGAACATTAATGCAACCCTGATTGGCCAATCCGTTGCTTTCCTGATTTTTGTACTCTTCTGCATGAAGTACGTATGGCCTCCGGTCATCACTGCTCTGCAAGAGCGTCAAAAGAAGATTGCCGACGGCTTGGACGCTGCCAACCGCGCAGCTCGCGACCTGGAGCTGGCCCAAGAGAAAGCGGGTCAGCAACTGCGTGAAGCTAAAGCACAGGCAGCCGAAATCATTGAGCAAAGCAAGAAACGCGCTGCTCAGCTTGTCGAGGAAGCCCGTGATCAGGCCCGCGTCGAAGCTGACCGTGTGAAGGCTCAGGCTCTGGCCGAGATCGAACAGGAACTGAACAGCGCTAAAGACGCCCTGCGTGCCCAAGTGGGTGCCCTGGCCGTTGGCGGTGCTGAAAAGATCCTTGGCGCCACAATCGATCAAAACGCGCATGCGGAGCTGGTTAACAAACTGGCCGCTGAAATTTAAGCGAGGGCGATCATGGCAGAACTGACCACGTTGGCCCGACCTTACGCTAAGGCTGCCTTTGAGCATGCCCAGGCCCATCAGCAACTGGCCAATTGGTCAGCCATGCTCGGCCTGGCTGCTGCGGTGTCGCAAGACGACACCATGCAGCGCCTGCTCAAGGCCCCGCGACTGACGAGCGCAGAAAAGGCCGCCACGTTCATTGACGTGTGCGGTGACAAGTTCAATGCACAGGCACAGAATTTCATTCATGTTGCCGCGGAAAACGACCGTCTCCTGCTTCTGCCGGAGATTGCCGCTCTGTTCGACCTGTACAAGGCCGAGCAAGAGAAATCCGTGGACGTGGAAGTCACCAGTGCCTTCGCGTTGAACCAAGAACAGCAAGACAAACTCGCCAAGGTTCTCAGTGCACGGTTAGGCCAGGAAGTGCGCCTGCACGCGTCGGAGGATGCCAGCCTGATTGGCGGCGTCGTCATCCGCGCTGGTGACCTGGTAATCGATGGCTCTGTTCGCGGCAAAATCGCGAAACTGGCCGAAGCATTGAAATCTTGAGTTTGAAGGGGCAGCAGAGCAATGCAGCAACTCAATCCTTCCGAAATTAGTGAAATCATCAAGGGCCGCATCGACAACCTCGATGTGAGCTCCCAAGCCCGTAACGAAGGTACCGTCGTTTCGGTTTCCGACGGTATCGTGCGGATCCACGGTCTGGCCGACGTCATGTACGGCGAAATGATCGAGTTCCCTGGCGGCGTCTACGGCATGGCCCTGAACCTGGAGCAAGACTCCGTAGGTGCAGTGATCCTGGGTGCCTACGACACCCTCGCCGAAGGCATGAGCGCCAAGTGCACCGGCCGCATCCTGGAAGTTCCAGTTGGTAAGGAACTGCTGGGTCGCGTCGTCGACGCACTGGGCAACCCGATCGACGGCAAAGGTCCACTGGGCAACACCCAGACCGACGCGGTCGAGAAAGTTGCTCCAGGCGTGATCTGGCGTAAGTCGGTAGACCAGCCTGTACAGACTGGCTACAAATCTGTCGACGCCATGATCCCTGTCGGCCGTGGCCAGCGTGAGCTGATCATCGGTGACCGTCAGATCGGCAAGACCGCCATGGCCATCGACGCCATCATCAACCAGAAAGACTCCGGTATTTTCTGTGTTTATGTTGCTGTCGGCCAGAAGCGTTCCACCGTCGCCAACATCGTTCGCAAGCTGGAAGAAAACGGCGCCCTGGCCAACACCATCGTGGTTGTTGCCAGTGCTTCGGAATCCGCCGCACTGCAATTCCTGGCGCCATACGCCGGTTGCACCATGGGCGAGTTCTTCCGTGACCGCGGTGAAGACGCACTGATCGTTTACGATGACCTGTCCAAGCAGGCTGTTGCCTACCGTCAGATCTCCCTGCTGCTGCGCCGTCCACCAGGACGCGAAGCATACCCAGGCGACGTGTTCTATCTCCACTCCCGTCTGCTGGAGCGTGCATCGCGCGTTTCGGAAGAGTACGTCGAGAAGTTCACCAACGGTGCTGTGACTGGCAAAACCGGTTCCCTGACCGCGCTGCCGATCATCGAAACCCAGGCTGGCGACGTTTCCGCGTTCGTTCCGACCAACGTGATCTCGATCACCGACGGTCAGATCTTCCTGGAATCGGCCATGTTCAACTCGGGCATCCGCCCTGCAGTGAACGCCGGTGTTTCGGTATCCCGCGTAGGTGGTGCCGCTCAGACCAAGATCATCAAGAAGCTGTCCGGTGGTATTCGTACCGCGCTGGCTCAGTACCGTGAACTGGCTGCATTCGCCCAGTTCGCGTCCGATCTGGACGAAGCGACCCGCAAGCAGCTGGAGCATGGTCAGCGCGTTACCGAGCTGATGAAGCAGAAGCAGTACGCGCCGATGTCCATCGCGGACATGGCCCTGTCGCTGTACGCCGCTGAGCGTGGCTTCCTGACCGACGTAGAAGTCTCCAAGATCGGCAGCTTCGAGCAAGCACTGATCGCCTTCTTCAACCGTGATCACGCTGAACTGATGGCGAAGATCAACGTGAAGGGTGACTTCAACGACGAAATCGACGCAGGCCTGAAAGCCGGTATCGAGAAGTTCAAGGCCACCCAGACCTGGTAAGCCGCAGCGGGGGCCCTGGCCCCCGCTTGCTAACCTGATAGGTGATACATGGCAGGCGCAAAAGAGATTCGCAGTAAGATTGCGAGCATCAAAAGCACGCAAAAAATTACCAGCGCCATGGAGAAAGTGGCGGTCAGCAAGATGCGCAGGGCACAAATGCGCATGGCTGCTAGCCGTCCTTACGCGGAGCGTATCCGCCAGGTGATCGGTCATCTGGCCAACGCCAACCCGGAATACCGCCACCCGTTCATGATCGAGCGCCCTGTAAAGCGCGCCGGTTATATCGTGGTGAGCAGTGACCGTGGTCTGTGCGGTGGCTTGAATACCAACCTGTTCAAGGCCCTGGTCAAGGACATGAGCGCAAACCGCGAACAGGGCGTGGAAATCGACCTGTGCGTGATCGGCAGCAAGGGTGCGACTTTCTTCCGCATCTTTGGCGGCAACGTCGTAGCAGCGATCAGCCACTTGGGCGAAGAGCCATCGATCAACGATCTGATCGGCTCCGTCAAAGTGATGCTGGACGCCTACATGGACGGCCGTATCGATCGCCTCTCGGTGGTTTCGAACAAGTTCATCAACACCATGACCCAGAAGCCAACGGTCGAGCAATTGGTACCGTTGGTGGCAACCCCGGATCAGGAACTCAAGCACCACTGGGACTACCTGTACGAACCCGACGCAAAAGAGCTGCTGGACGGCTTGATGGTGCGTTACGTGGAGTCGCAGGTATACCAGGCGGTGGTCGAGAACAACGCTGCTGAACAAGCGGCCCGGATGATCGCCATGAAAAACGCCACAGACAACGCCGGTGATTTGATCAAAGAGCTGCAATTGATCTACAACAAGGCGCGTCAGGCTGCGATCACCCAGGAGATCTCGGAAATCGTCGGCGGCGCTGCCGCGGTTTAACGGTTCACATATTCAGAGGATCCAGCTATGAGTAGCGGACGTATCGTTCAAATCATCGGCGCCGTCATCGACGTGGAATTCCCACGTGACGTCGTGCCGAGTGTATACAACGCGCTGAAAGTACAAGGCGCGGAAACCACCCTCGAAGTTCAGCAGCAGCTGGGCGACGGCGTGGTTCGTACCATTGCGATGGGCTCCACCGAAGGCTTGAAGCGCGGTCTGGATGTCGTCGACACCGGTGCTGCCATTTCCGTTCCTGTTGGTAAGGCCACTCTCGGCCGTATCATGGACGTACTGGGCAACCCGATCGACGAAGCCGGCCCGATCGGTGAAGAAGAGCGTCGCGGTATCCACCAGCCAGCGCCTTCGTTCGCTGACCAGGCAGGCGGCAACGACCTGCTGGAAACCGGCATCAAGGTTATCGACCTGGTTTGCCCGTTCGCCAAGGGTGGTAAGGTTGGTCTGTTCGGTGGTGCCGGTGTCGGCAAGACCGTAAACATGATGGAACTGATCCGTAACATCGCCATGGAACACAGCGGTTACTCCGTGTTCGCTGGTGTGGGTGAGCGTACTCGTGAGGGTAACGACTTCTACCACGAGATGAAGGACTCCAACGTTCTCGACAAAGTAGCGCTGGTCTACGGTCAGATGAACGAGCCACCAGGAAACCGTCTGCGCGTAGCGCTGACCGGCCTGACCATGGCTGAGAAGTTCCGTGACGAAGGTAACGACGTTCTGCTGTTCGTCGACAACATCTATCGTTACACCCTGGCCGGTACCGAAGTATCCGCACTGCTGGGCCGTATGCCTTCGGCAGTAGGTTACCAGCCGACCCTGGCTGAAGAGATGGGCGTTCTGCAAGAGCGCATCACCTCCACCAAGGAAGGTTCGATCACCTCCGTGCAGGCCGTATACGTACCTGCGGACGACTTGACCGACCCGTCGCCAGCGACCACCTTCGCCCACTTGGACGCCACCGTCGTTCTGTCCCGTGACATCGCCTCCCTGGGTATCTACCCAGCGGTCGATCCACTGGACTCGACTTCGCGCCAGCTGGACCCGAACGTGATCGGCAACGAGCACTACGACACTGCGCGTGGCGTTCAGTATGTTCTGCAGCGCTACAAAGAGCTGAAGGACATCATTGCGATCCTGGGTATGGACGAACTGTCCGAGACCGACAAGCAACTGGTAGCCCGCGCTCGTAAGATCCAGCGCTTCCTGTCGCAGCCGTTCTTCGTGGCCGAAGTCTTCACCGGTTCGCCAGGCAAGTACGTTTCCCTGAAAGACACCATCGCTGGCTTCAGCGGCATCCTCAAAGGTGACTACGACCACCTGCCAGAACAAGCGTTCTACATGGTCGGCAGCATCGACGAAGCGATCGAGAAAGCCAAGAAACTGTAATTCCTGCGCCCCGCAAGGGGCGCTATCAGGTTGAGGCAAGCAGATGGCTATGACAGTCCATTGCGATATCGTCAGCGCGGAAGGAGAAATTTTCTCCGGTCTGGTCGAGATGGTGGTTGCGCACGGTAACCTGGGTGATCTTGGTATCGCTCCAGGCCACGCGCCGCTGATCACCAATCTGAAGCCAGGTCCGATCACGCTGACCAAGCAGGGTGGCGCACAAGAGGTGTTCTACATCTCTGGTGGTTTCCTCGAGGTTCAGCCGAACATGGTCAAGGTGCTTGCCGATACCGTGCAACGTGCTGCAGACCTGGATGAAGCGCAGGCTCAGGAAGCCCTCAAGGCTGCCGAGAACGCCCTGAATACGAAAGGCGCGGACTTCGACTACGGCGCCGCCGCCGCACGTCTGGCCGAGGCCGCAGCTCAGCTGCGTACCGTCCAGCAAATGCGCAAAGGCAAGTAATCGGCCACGGCTGATGACTTCTGTTGCGATTGAGTAAAAGGGTAGCCTCGGCTACCCTTTTTCTTTTTTTGATTTCCCCCCCCCCGGTCATTTCACTGACCGCCCAGGATTGGTAGCCAGTAATGTCACTCGATATCGTTATTCTCGCCGCCGGCCAAGGTACCCGCATGCGCTCGGCGCTGCCCAAGGTACTGCACCCGGTTGCCGGCAACTCCATGCTCGGCCATGTTATCCACAGCGCGCGCCAGCTTCAGCCGCAAGGCATCCACGTGGTCATTGGCCACGGTGCCGAGCAGGTACGTGAGCGCCTGGCAGCTGACGACCTGAACTTCGTCATGCAGGACAAGCAGCTGGGTACAGGCCATGCCGTGGCTCAGGCGCTGCCGGCGTTGACCGCAGACACCGTGCTGGTGCTGTACGGCGATGTGCCGTTGATCGAAGTGGAGACCTTGCAGCGTCTGTTAGCCAAGGCCAACGACGAGCAACTGGGGCTGCTCACGGTCACCCTCGAAGACCCGACCGGCTATGGCCGTATCGTGCGTGACGAGCAGGGCAAGGTAACGGCGATCGTTGAGCACAAGGATGCCAACGACGCGCAGAAAGCGATCAAGGAAGGCAACACCGGTATTCTGGCCCTGCCTGCCGCGCGCCTGGCGGACTGGATGAGCCGTTTGTCGAACAACAATGCCCAGGGCGAGTACTACCTGACCGATGTCATCGCCATGGCGGTGTCCGACGGCCTGGTGGTAGCGACCGAGCAGCCCCATGACCCGATGGAAGTGCAGGGCGCCAACGATCGTCGCCAGCTGTCCGAGCTGGAGCGCCACTGTCAGTTGCGCGCAGGCCGCCGCCTGATGGCCCAGGGTGTCACCCTGCGCGACCCGGCGCGGTTCGATGTGCGCGGTGAAGTGACCGTAGGCCGTGATGTGCTGATCGACATCAACGTGATCCTCGAAGGCCAGGTAGTGATCGAGGACGATGTAGAAATCGGCCCCAACTGCGTGATCAAGAACAGCACCCTGCGCAAGGGTGCGGTGGTCAAGGCCAACAGCCACATCGAAGGTGCGGTGATGGGCGAGGGTAGCGATGCCGGCCCGTTCGCGCGCCTGCGCCCGGGCAGCGTGCTGGATGCCAAGGCCCATGTGGGTAACTTTGTCGAACTGAAAAACGCTCACCTGGGTGAGGGCGCCAAGGCCGGCCACCTGAGCTACCTGGGCGATGCCGAAATCGGTGCGCGCACCAACATCGGTGCTGGCACCATCACCTGCAACTACGATGGCGCCAACAAGTTCAAGACGGTGATGGGCGAAGACGTGTTCATCGGCTCGAACAACTCGTTGGTGGCGCCTGTGGATATCCAGGCTGGTGCTACTACTGCGGCAGGCTCGACCATCACCCAGACTGTTGAAGCAGGGCAGCTTGCTGTGGGCCGTGCGCGCCAGCGCAACATCGACGGCTGGAAGCGGCCGGAGAAGATCAAGAAGAGCTGAGTTATACACAGTTGTTTCGATCGAAAGCCGACCTGTGTGAATGGGTCGGTTTTTTTTGGGCTGTTGGAAAGCTGGGAGGGCTTTGCCCTCCTTTCGCGACGCGAGGCCGCTCCTACAGGGATACGCGCCACCTGGAGGGTAGCGAAAGGGCCGCGTGAGCGGACGGCAACAGACTTATCCACAGCTCATGGCGCTTGACGAAACGAGCGTCTTAGGTTTTGATTGCAACCATTATCTTTCGAATCGAAACTTAAGCGCTCATGTCGAAACGTAACACCCCCCAACGCCGGCACAACATCCTGGCCATGCTCAGCGAGCAGGGCGAGGTGAGTGTGGACGCGTTGGCCAAGCGCTTCGAAACGTCAGAAGTCACCATTCGCAAGGACCTCGCAGCCCTGGAAACCAATGGCCTGCTATTGCGACGCTACGGCGGTGCGGTGCCGGTGCCGCAAGAGTTGCTCGGCGAACCTACCCAGCCCGTGTCCGCCTACAAGAAGGCCATTGCCCGCGCTGCTGTAGGGCGTATCCGCGAACATGCGCGGATCATCATCGACAGCGGCAGCACCACTGCTGCGATGATCCCTGAACTGGGCCGCCAACCGGGCCTGGTAGTAATGACCAACTCATTGAACGTGGCCCGCGCCATCAGCGACCTGGAGCATGAGCCGGTGCTGCTGATGACCGGCGGCACCTGGGACCCGCACTCCGAATCGTTCCAGGGGCAGGTGGCCGAGCAGGTGTTGCGTTCCTACGATTTCGACCAGCTGTTCATCGGTGCCGATGGCATCGACCTCAACCGGGGTACCACCACCTTCAACGAGCTGCTTGGCCTGAGCCGAGTCATGGCCGAGGTGGCCCGGGAAGTGATCGTGATGGTCGAGTCCGACAAGGTAGGGCGCAAGATCCCTAACCTCGAGCTGCCCTGGGGCAGCGTGAATACCCTTATTACAGACGAACGCCTGCCCGCAGCGGCACGCGAACACATTCAAGCCCGCGGCATCAACCTGATTTGCGCCGCGATCAGCCAGGAGCAATAACCATGTGTGGAATCGTTGGTGCCGTAGCCGAGCGTAATATCACCGCCATTCTGATCGAAGGCCTCAAGCGCCTCGAATACCGCGGGTACGACAGTGCCGGCCTGGCTGTCTTCAGCCAGCAAGGTGAGCTGGAGCGTCGCCGCCGTATCGGTAAAGTCAGCGAGCTGGAAGCCGCCGTCGCCGCCGACCCCCTCACCGGCCAGCTGGGCATCGCCCACACCCGTTGGGCCACCCATGGTGCGCCCACCGAAGGCAACGCCCACCCACACTTTTCGGCCAGTGAAGTGGCGGTCGTGCACAACGGCATCATCGAAAACCACGAAGAGCTGCGTGAAGAGCTGAAAGAGCTCGGCTACGTCTTCACTTCGCAGACCGATACCGAAGTTATCGTTCACCTGATCCACCACACGCTCAAGACTGTCCCGGACCTGACCGATGCGCTGAAGGCCGCTGTGAAGCGCCTGCACGGTGCCTATGGCCTGGCCGTGATCAGTGCCAAACAGCCAGACCGCCTGGTAGCCGCTCGCAGCGGTAGCCCGCTGGTGATCGGCCTCGGCCTTGGTGAGAACTTCCTGGCTTCGGACCAGTTGGCCCTGCGCCAGGTCACCGACCGTTTCATGTACCTGGAAGAAGGCGACATCGCCGAGATCCGCCGTGACCAAGTCAGCATCTGGGACCAGGCCGGCACCAAGGTCCAGCGTGAAACCGTGCAGTACCACGAAGGCGCTGAGGCGGCCGACAAAGGTACCTACCGTCACTTCATGCTCAAGGAAATCCACGAGCAGCCAAGCGTGGTCCAGCGCACGCTGGAAGGCCGCCTGGGCAAGGATAATGTTCTGGTGCAGGCCTTCGGCCCTAATGCCGCCGAACTGTTTGCCAAGGTTCGCAATGTGCAGATCGTCGCTTGCGGTACCAGCTACCACGCCGGCATGGTTGCCCGTTACTGGCTCGAAAGCCTGGCCGGCATCCCTTGCCAGGTCGAAGTGGCCAGCGAGTTCCGCTACCGCAAGGTCGTGGTCCAGCCAGACACCCTGTTCGTCTCGATCTCGCAATCCGGTGAGACCGCCGACACCCTGGCCGCCCTGCGCAATGCCAAGGAGCTGGGCTTCCTCGGCAGCCTGGCCATCTGCAACGTCGGCATCAGCTCGCTGGTGCGCGAATCCGACCTGACCCTGCTGACCCTGGCCGGCCCAGAGATCGGTGTTGCCTCGACCAAGGCATTCACCACCCAGCTGGTTTCGCTGATGCTGCTGACCCTGGCCCTGGGCCAGGTGCGCGGTAACCTCGAAGCCGGTATGGAAGCCGAGCTGGTTGAAGAGTTGCGCCGCCTGCCGACCCGCCTGGGCGAGGCACTGGCCATGGACGCGACCGTCGAGAAGATCGCCGAACTGTTCGCCGACAAGCACCACACCCTGTTCCTGGGCCGTGGCGCCCAGTACCCGGTGGCGATGGAAGGTGCCCTCAAGCTCAAGGAGATCTCCTACATCCACGCCGAAGCCTACCCGGCGGGCGAGCTGAAGCACGGCCCGCTGGCGCTTGTGGATAACGACATGCCGGTGGTCACCGTGGCGCCGAACAACGAACTGCTGGAGAAGCTCAAGTCCAACCTGCAGGAAGTACGTGCCCGTGGCGGTGAGCTGGTGGTGTTCGCCGACGAGCACGCTGGCATGACCAACGGTGAAGGCACCCACGTGATCAAGGTGCCGCACATCGCGGACGCTCTGGCGCCGATCCTGTACACCATTCCGCTGCAGCTGCTGTCGTACTACGTCGCCGTGCTCAAGGGTACCGACGTTGACCAGCCGCGTAACCTGGCGAAATCGGTGACGGTCGAGTAAGCCACAGCGGTTAATGGCGATGGTTAGATTTAGGGAATTAAACCTGTCGCAAGGGAAATAAAGCTGTCGCGGGTAACCCTGTTCGTGACCAATCCGGGTTGGCGGGGTGCAGTGATGCACGCCGTTGTCCCGACTTGGAATTACGCCTCAGAATCTAATTGACAGGTGTGTCACGCTGTATAGGCTTGTAGTCGAGGACTGCAACTGCGCATCCGTTGGGACTGGGTACCAGCAAGGCCCCCCCGCAATTTCGGCAGCAGAGAATGCTGGTTTCTCTGAAGTAGTGACGACGGGCATAGCCGGTCGGATTCTGAACCCAAGGTCGCAAGGCTGGGAGTTAAAGGATCGCTGCGACTACTCCTCGAACCTTCCGAAAAGGCACCTTTGGGTGCCTTTTTTACACCTTATTTCTGGCAATGTTTGCTCAACCGCAACCTTTGAACGATGACGCGGGATCAGTCGCTGAGGGGCCAACCCATCCATGCTGTTGCGTATCCAACCTGATGAATCTTTGCGCTCATATGTTGACCGCAATTTGCTCGTGAATTTTATGGACTGGAGGGTAGACAGGTTACGATGGCTTTCTGAAGGGGAGATTACTCACCAAGCAGTTAAGGTGATCGCCTCAACGATGGGTTGGCAAGGATGCTATGGCTTCAACCGCTTGCTGCACGAACACACTCAATTGCCCCTGCAGTTTGTTATCAGGGATACCCGAGATGCCAGTTATTCTCGAACGGCGTATCTCAAACCCCGAATGGCGATTACTAATTCCGACTTGCACGCCTACTGCCCGGAATGCGTCAGGCAGGACGTGCAGGATTTGGGCTTTTCCTACTGGCGACGAAATTTCCCTGATCATGTGAGCGTGTGTGCCACACACAATGTGGTGCTGCTGTCCACTTGCCCATATTGCGATCAACCTTTCTCATCAAAAGGCCACAATCTCGATGTGATGTGGAGAAAGTGTTCTGGGCGACACCTCGGTAACGCAGAGAGCGTAATGAACTTGGATGAAGATGCTCTCAAACATGCTCGCTTCGTAGAAGCGCTATGCGCTTATGAATTCTCCATTTCAATCCATTCTGCAGTGGCCATTCTCTCCGATAAGTTGCGCAGCCTCAAGAAACTGACGAAGCGGATGAAATCTGAGCGGACAGCCATGATTGAGTATCTCGATCGGATTTCAAATAATTTGGAAGAAAAAAGATTTGAGAGTCCTGTTGTAAAGACGGAATTTTTCCCCGAAGAAATTTTGAAAATCGTGGTTTATGCCTATGAGACTTTCGATGAATTTGTTGTTGATTTGTACGAGTATGATAAAGATTTGATTCCTATTGAGTCTCTATGGCGAAATTATGGTAATGGTAGGTATGCGACCACTTGTCGGGAATAGCTGACTGAGCGTTGCTGCACTTGCATGTTAAGTCTTGGTCGATTGGGTAACAATTTCTAGTAGGTTTCGTGCTTCTGGGTAGCGATTCCTTTTTTCTAGGCACCGATGCAGTGTGGGCACCAACGCGAAAATATGACTAGCTCGAACAGGGAAATTCGTGGCCGAGTATTTCAGTCTTTGAATGCTCAATTCAATTGATTCGCATAGTTGCCTGTCGCGAGCACTCCAATCGATTTTTTGATTGTTGCCTACGCGACCACTTGGCATCCGCTTAGTTTGAGCCATCAACCAGTCATTATCGTTCCGGTATAGCCATTGATAGACCTTGGGGAGCATTGATCTCAGGCTTTTCGGACTGGCGTCTGGATTCATGCCGATGGCGCTAACCCACTCCGCACGGTGATTGTGTAGCAGTAGCTCCCTGCGCTGAGTTGTCCAAGCAGCCATCAGTAGAGGATCAGCACTTAGGATCCTGTTTATTGTAGAAACCGAAACGTCATATCGTTCCGCTATGGAATGTTTCTCCACTCCTTTGCCCAAGCAACCCAAGATTTGTTCCCGAAGCTCGGGTTTCAGCTTTTTAGGCTTCAGTTTTTTGAAGACTCTATCCCTGATTTCCTGACCTTTAAATCGGTGTGCTGCTTTATCGCCTACTGCTCGTCTTCCGTGGTCTGGAGACTGTACTGGGGTTTCCTGATCCCCTGGAGACTGAAATCTTTTTAACGCACATAAAAACGGCGCAAACTCGCCGAATATACAGGTGATCAAAATCAGATGTTTGAGCGGATGGGAGTAAACGCGCGGTGTACGGGTCAGACTCTGTATAAAAGTTTCAGCTCTCTTTGGAGTGGTCGGAAGCGAGGCCAGTGGAAGATACGGTTGCAGTTGTGAAGCGAACGAAGCTAGGTCTGCTTGGGCATCAAAGCATGCTTCTGTATTGACTGAGAGGCGACGAATAGCTTCGTTATAAGCAGCCGTGACATTTTCTGGACGAAATTGCTCAGAAATGCCTAGCTTGGCTAACTCAATCACTGAGTGTCCTAAACGCTTGAGGGTTTGTACCACTGTCGGGCATACGGGCTGCTCTGCAACGCTCGCTATTAGGTGCTCGGCAGGTAATACCCAGTGCGCAGAGTCCGACCACTGCCGGTTGGCCGAGCAAATCCTGATGAGAGTTCCGTGCTTAGGGCATAACGTGACGCCTGGATACTGATGGGACAGGTGCCAGTAGGCGACCCCATGATTGATACGGTCTTCCCTTAAACATTCGAGGCATGCTTTCAATGGGTGCTCTGCGCCAAAGCGACCGGTCACCAGACCCAGGCGATATTTTAAGGTGCCCAAAGAATTGTTTGAAACTGTATGAAAGACGTCGTCAATTCTTTCCTTGGATTGAAAAGGAAAAAACAACGGCAATATCGTATGTTCTGTAATGATGTTGAATGGGCTTCCCCATACTTCTTTGGCTTTTTGGGGCAAAGAGTTTAGTCTGCTAGGAAAGTCATGCTGCACACTACTTGATCCCTCACCAAATAGCCATGCAGTGGTGCTAGCCTTAGTAACGTGGCACATAAAACGATGCTGACGACAACAAATACTGAAAAAGGTCTCATCCGGTAGCCATCGAACGACAGGGACAGATGCATTTGCAGAATCAGCCATTTCCCTCACCAAACGCTTGTCGTTTTCAACATTTTATTTGATTGGGGCTAAACCCTTAAATTATCAGTTGAGATAAGGGGGTGAAGATATATATCCGATGGGTGTGAGGCGCACGGTTGATCTAGATAATGACCCAAGCTGGACAATTTTGAATCCAGTCGCGACCCAGAGAGGGATGACTTTTCAGTTGTCACCCTGTTAACCACGGCGGTAACATACCCTGCTAAGCGAAGCGCTTTAAAATGTGCACACAGATACGTGTACACCCAGCGAATCCATTGCAGATAGCTGCTAACTATGTCCTAGATTCTTAACACGTATGAATAATAAGGAAGTATTGAATGAAATCTGACTAGTTAATTAGCGCTAGAATTCAGATAGACAAAGGCCCAAGTGCGACCTTGGGCCTCTGTGGATAAGTCAGAATTTAGCGACCTGACCTTTCCATTGTCTATTCCGAACATGCGGGACGTCAAGTCCTGCAGGGCTTCGTTCATCCACAAGAAGGTGAGCGTTATCCACAACCCGCACTCTTGGGTACGCCCGGGAGGCAAGGGCTATAGGGGCATCCAGCAAATTATCCCCAGGCTGGATGACGATCCTAGGTCCGTAGACATTGGACTGTATTGATGACTTTGCAGGAGAGATTTGCCCTCATCAGGAGCCGACAAGCTCACTTCGCGTGGGGCGATATCTACACGCCTTCGATTTTAGCGGTTCCACGAGAAGCCCCTAAGGGCTCTCGTATCAGCAGAATGAATAGCCGGAAGCTCGGCCGTGCGATTCACTCGCTGTCCACCCCAGAAGCGGTGTTCGCACAGCTCGCGCTCTTCCATCCTCAGCTGCTCGATATTCACGAGCAGAAGATGCTGTGGCCATATCACGCCCCGCATCCATTGCACGGGCATCCACTCACCAAAGGACATTTTTCTCATCCTGTCACTGGGACGATGGAAATTGCCAAGCAAATTGGCTTCAAGCATCACCAGGTGGTGATTACCACTAAAGCTGGTAGCCGACAGAGAATGCCCTTTCCCTATCAGGGGGACCTTTTACTGTATTTGATGGGTTCAGATGGGAAACCCTACGCGGTCAATTGGACGGTGAAGGATCAAGCTCATGCCTTCAGCGAGAGGCGCTACTCAGCAGCCAAGACCCCTAATCAGCAAAAAAAGGACCGTGATCATGCTGAGCTACGCACAGCCCTAGAGCAACTGCATTACGCAAGCGGCGGTATCAGGACCGTGCAAATGTCTTTGGATCGTCTGGACCCGATCGTCATGGGCAATCTCGATCTGCTATTTCCGATGCATGGCTTGCCGCTGACCCACGACCCCGAGCTGCTCAGGGAGTTTAGCGCTGAGATTGAGGGCGCTGTGCATGCTGGGGCCTTGATCCACCCCATCATTTACCGGTATGCAGCCCGATGGGGTAAGCGTGACCAGTTTATTGCGAAGGTCTACCAAGACATCTGGGACCGAAAGCTGCCAGTAAATTTCTTCAAGCCGATTCTGATCGACCATCCTCTCGATACCGACGGTGGTGATCTGCTGGCAGCCTACGGCAAATTTTTCTTGGAGATTGAGCCGTGATCACGGGCGCTAGGTTATTTGCGCCTGAAGGTTATCGGAGCCTTGTCAAAGGCCACTATTACCATTTCCTGAACAGTGATGCGGTCCACAACCGGGTGCGCTTGGTGGAGTTCAGTGATCTAGCGAAAGACGTGCGCACCACCTTGATCACCCTCACAAGGTTCGAGTTCGAAGAAGCGCTCGAAGCGGGTGCGCTGCTGGCGTCAGGGGAGACGGACAAATTTCCGCCATGGCTGGAACCGATTAAGGGGATCGCAATTTCAGATCGTGAAACGAAGCGGGTTTCTGCTAAGGAAACCTACGACCAAAAGGTCAACCGCCGTTTTCTGGCTATCTCAGGCCTGATGGTTCGTCTCCAGGAGGTTCTAGCCAGTGACGATCCGGACGCTGTAATTAACGCTCATGCCAAAAGCCAGTCGCCTCAGCAAAATGCAGCTCGCTTGAGGTTGTGGTTCTACACTTACATTACTTTTGGACAAAACAAGTGGGCTCTCATGCCTCCCCTGCACCGCATCGGGAGGTGGGACAGGGAGGGGCCGGGGAAATTACGCAGGCTGGGCCGGCCATCACCCAATGGCAAAGAGTGGGGTTACCGGGCCGATAGCGCCATGAGGGAAAGAATCCTTTCTGCGTATCTTAGGTTCCGTTCCGCTGACAAAACATATAGTCAAGTTTACCGAAAAATCCTTACAGAGGAATTTGGTTGCGTTTCCGTTGAACGAAATGGAGTAGCATTTTTCATCAATCGTAAAGGGCACCCATTTCCAACTATTGACCAAGTGCGTTACTGCATCGAACAACAAGTTAGCGCTAAAGAGAAATCTATTGGCGTAAGAGGTAAACAAAAGACCCGCGACCAGAGCGGCAGTTTGGGCAGTTTCTCAGAACGCTTGACGAATCTAAATCAGCAGGTCGAGTTTGATGGTTACTACATAGTTGAAAAACTTTCGGGCCTGACAGAGGGTAGCCCCGTTGACGGATTTTGCGTCGTTCGTGCCGTGTGTGGATTGTCCGGAATGGTGGTTGGCATTGGATTTGCCGAAGGTAAAGAAACCAAAGAAGCTTATCGGATGTGTCTGTTTTCCATGGCTGTCGACAAAGTATGGTTTTGTGGGCTTTTCGGAGTAACCATCAAACCGGACTGGTGGCCCTGCGAAGGCTTGGCAGGTGGGCTGGTGTTTGATCGAGGTCCTGCAGCAGCCCTGGACACGGAGCCTGAGATCCACTGGCTAGGCACACTTGAAAATACGCCAGTTTTTTCTGGCCAGTCTAAAGCTACGGTTGAGTCATCGCACCCGCGAGCAAAATCCGACCTCGATCAACCCACCTATGTTCATAGCACACTGAATTTTGTCCAAATGGCCCGCAGGGAGATTCACCAAGTCCTGAAAGACAACCGGTCGTCTGACGCAAGTGGCCGCATGGAAACCGAAATGTATTGGTGCGGAATAAAGCCCACCCCGCTGGGTATCTGGAATTACTGGGACAGCCGCTTCCGTAATTCTGCAATCGGGATGCAGCAAGAGGTTGCCATAAAGAGCTTCCTGTCTGTGCACCCGGCCGTTGTACGTCAAGACGCAGTCTATCTGTACGGGCGCAAGTATAGGTCTGTTGATTTGATCAATACCGGGATATTTGATCGAGTTGCTAGGAGCAGCGTTATTGAAGTTGATGTATATGTACTGACTATGTGCGTTCGGCATATATGGATTGAGGTAGGAGGCACACTGTTCGAACTGGACTTTGTAACGACGCAAAGGACCGTTGACGGTGATCGGGACATATCATTACGTGATCTTCAGTCACTAGATGCCTTAAGGCGAAAATCTCAAACTTTGCTTCGTAATGAGATGCCGGCAATTCATCAATTTCACGATGATAGATTCAAAGAAGATACCGGTGAAGAGTGTAAAGGTGGCGTGAGAAGAATTGGTCGACCACCTAAATCGGCATCTGCGCAGCGAGATACAGATGACTATGATCGATTCCGAGGTAAAGCCAAATGAATGAGGCCATTGCGAGTTGGTTCGACGGCTGCCAAACGGCTGATCAGGTCCGCCAGATCATCACGCGTCGACCTGAGCCATTGGAAAGTCTGTACGAAATTGAACCTCGGTTGGCGGCAGAGGTGCTGTCTCAAGCATTGCGTGAATCGTTCATTCCCAACGCATTTACGATTGAGTTCATCCAGGAGATGGTGGGGCGCGCAGCGCTGCATGCGCGAGCATTGTTCTCTTCTGAGCGCGAGTACGCCCGAGGGCTCTATGAAGCACCTGCAGTCGATGCTGTGCCGGTGTGTTTTACAGGGCTTGCAGGGGTTGGGAAGAGCCAGACCATTGCTGCGCTGCGCAAGGTTCTGCCTGGCCCCGTTGATCTGTCCTGCGATCACTTCCAGGGTGAGCTACCGTTGCGGTCGCATTGGTATGCAAGCGCCCGAGGTACCACCAATGCTAAGGCCCTTCTTCGAGAGTTCGTTGAGTTGCCTCTGTCGCGACTGACCGTTGCTGAGCTGCTGAGTGAATGCCGGCGTAGGGCGAATCGTGATGGGGTATCGTTAGTCATCCTGGATGAAATGCAGTACATCCAAAAGGGGCTTGGTGCAGCGAAGGTTACCGATATCCTCTTGAACATGGCTGGTATCGGTCCGCCAATGGTCTACGTGTGCAATTACAGCTTGGGTCACAAGTTGTTTGAGAGAAACAATGAGGATCAGCAGCGCTTGCTGACGGACCCAAGAATCATGCTTCCCGATGAGCCTGGCAGTTCCGACTGGAAAGCTTTCATTGATGAATGTGTTCGCGTGGGCAATGGCGCGATTCGCGGTAATCAGGGTGAATTGGCAAGGGAAATTTACCGTTGCACCTTCGGTATCAAGCGCCTGGCGGTGGAGTTGTTGAAGCAGGCGTACATTGAGTGCCGCAGTGCAGGCCGTCATGCGGCCTCCCTTCAAGACATCGGCCATGCTTACCGCTCAGCGGCTTACACGTCCAGTGCCAAACAGGTCGAACACCTTCAAAAATTGGCTCTGGGTGGTCGGGTGTCCAAACAGCATCCAGACCTGCGGTGTCCGTTTGACCTGCCAGCCGCGTTCACGTCCAACGTAGTGAAATTTGCGCGAGCTGAACGGCAGGACCGAGTCACCCAGAAGGTTTTCGACTCATCGCTCACTGCGTCGGAACGATCTGTAAAAAAGCAACTTGATGCCTCAGCGAATGCTCTGCAGAAGCCGACTGCGCGCCCGCGGCGGACTCCGGTTGAGGAGCTCTCCGAGGAAGAGCAGGCCAAAGCTTTCTTTGCCTTGATGGAGGACGACAAGGACCCCAAACCCAAGTGATGGTGTGGCGAAGAATTCCGTTCGCGGGCCCTATGATTGCTGGCGTGTAAACCTATTTTTTTCACTGTTAACCAGAGTGGTTTACAGTGAAAAAAACAGGTTTACACGCCTGAGTTAGCGAGGGGCAGGTACACCAGGATAGAGCACCTGAGCTCGGATGCATCTCCGACGCCGCTGAAATGTGCTATCACGTGCCAGTACAAGCATGTCCAGATTCGCGTCATGCATTGGCGTTAGACAGTTAACTCCAGGTACAAAGATCTTATGAGCACACCAATTACGCTGTCTGTGGGTAGCCTCGATCTCACATACAACACTGGCTATATGGGCATGGATCACGGGATGCTCTATCAAGAGTCCGACCGCCAGTACCGTCGGCACGAGGGCATCGACTACGACTACGCTCATAGCCCTGAAAGTCTGGAGCAAATGGAGCTGTGTTTTTGCCGGACACTTGGTTCGATGGTGTCACGGTTGGAGCTGCTCGGATACACATTGGCGGCGGTGAGGTCGGAATACGAAAATCAGGTCGTGCTCGACAGAGACCAGTTCGAGGAATACCTGCCAGGTGAGCGTCGATCCGACCGTTTGACTTTCGATCAATTTATCGACTTCATCAAAGCGTACGCATTGCGAGACCTAAAAAGCGACTATGTCGCCAGCTACGATTCCGATCATGCACAGGGCCGGGGCCGCTTTGCGGCTGATCCAGCGGCATCTCTACTCCCGACGGGAGTGTTTGATCGAGACATCGGAGGCTACTCCGAGCGCAGCCATTTCGGCTCAATGTTAGGATTTCTGAGCCCATATGCAACTCTGCGAATCCTTGCCGAAAACCCCGCTAATCTAGGTGAAGATGTCGTCTGGGATTACGGCAATTTTGTGGATGCAGGATGGGCTAAAAATGAGGATTTCATTGGGAACGCACGTCGGACCCAGACCTATTTGATAGCGACTGAAGGCACTTCTGATACCCACATTCTGAAGCGGGGTCTGGCGCTGCTCCGCCCGGACATCGAGGATTTTTTTCGATTCATTGACATCGAGGAGCGTCACCCATTTTCCGGTACAGGTAATCTGTCCAAGTTCGCCGAGGGACTGGTCAAAATTGATGTTCACAATCGCGTGGTCTTCCTGTTCGATAACGACGCCGAAGGAGTGGATACCTATAAAAATCTACTCAAACGCTTTCAATTCCCAGTGAACATGAAAGCTATGGTTCTTCCTGACTTGGACGAGCTGCGCGAGTTTCCGGCGAAAGGCCCGTGTGGTGTTGCCAACGCTGACATCAACGGCTGCGCGGCCGCTATCGAGTGCTATCTCGATCTCAATCTTAAGGGGCGACCCCCAGCGCAGGTGACCTGGACGAATTACAAGGAGTCGTTAGGTATTTATCAGGGCGCCCTCGATTTCAAAGATAGCTACGCAAAGGCGTTTTATGAAACCACTCAGGAGGATGTTGAATCAGGTGTGTATGACGCGAGTAAGCTCCGATCCGTGATAGCGGCGCTTCTTGAGGAATGCACTGGTTTGGCTGCTGCGATGCTCTATTCGAAGTCCTAAACCTCAATAGCCTCTCGGCGAAGGCGCTTCCACCTAACGCGGACCGAGATGATTTCTGGCCCCTACCATCCGCTCGTCGCTACCTCTTGGAGATGGCCATCCATCCAATGCCCATGGGGTACAGCATGGCTAGAATGGTATAGTCTCTCATTTATTTGCAGAACAGCCGCAGGAAGCCGCTGGGAGATTTCACATGGCGATCTACACCGCAGGCTATGAAGGGTTGTCTATCGACGCCTTCATCGCTCGTCTTAAGCAAGCTCAGATCGACAAGGTTCTGGACGTTCGCGAGTACCCTCTGTCCAGAAAGCCTGGTTTCTCCAAGAAGGCTTTCGCCCAGTGCTTGGCGGATGCAGGAATTGCCTACGAGCATTCCCCTCCCTTGGGTTGCCCAAAACCGATTCGAAACCGCTATAAGGTCGATGGCGATTGGGGGGTCTATGCGCGCGACTTCAGGGCTTACATCCGTACCCGGATGGACCTTCTGGAGAACCTGACAGCTGATGCCTCAAGCCAGCGCATTTGTATGGTTTGCTACGAAGCTGACGCGAATTTTTGTCACCGCAGCCTTATCGCCGAGGCTGCGAGTGAATTGGATTCATCCCTGGATACGCGGCATCTGCCTCTCAAAATAGAGAAATTTGCTGATTTGCTTCGGGCGGTTGCTTAGGTGGATAGATGAGACTGATGATAAGCCACTGTTGCGGAAATCGATGAATCGTTCCCATTAGAAGCATAAGATCTTTTCCTGGTAACTCGACCTCCAGCTTCTGTCGAAACGGCGCTTCCCAGCCGTTAGGCCCATGAGCTCGGCGCATGTTTCTGTACAGCTGGCTTGCCTCCCAGTCTACGATCTTGTGCTTATAAATCTTTACCTCACCATCAAGTACTGACTCATAGCTGTAGTAGAAATCGAAGGGCACCTTCTCTAGGCGCTTGATGCTGGCTTTGACATCGTCCTGATCGAATAAACCGGGCTGGCGCTGCAGTCTCTCCAGTTTTTCAAGCTCCTCATCAGTCCAGCTTTCTGACGCGGCTTTACGGATCTCTAATCCAATAATTCGCTCAGGCTTGATCAAGCCGAGCGTGACATTGGAATTCTGTCGAGCCTGCTCCAGAGCCTCAAAACTGTCGTAGATGGGCAGCTTGCTAAGCATTTCCCTCCTTCGAATCCACGCTTTCGAGGTTGGAATAATGTCTTGGGGCTGAATCGTATCCACGCCAATCTTATGGCTTTCAGGTCGGTGATCGTTGGAGCTTTTTTCGATGGAGGCTTCGATCCACTGCCACTTTGAAAATCGTTGATCATCAGTGACCAGGCGGAACGGTACAGGGTAAAGACGGATCAGATTGCCTGCCTCGTCCATCCCCGCAACGCACGAAGTCTCTGTATAGGCAGCGCTGGGTGACGGGTATGTTTTGCATAGGATTAGTATGCGAGCTTTCCTTCTCATACAGGCACGTCCTTATTGTACTGCTGATACTGTAGCGACCAGAGCGTAAACTGGCCATATGATATCGCCCTGTCCCGACAAACCTCATCCATGTGCGGCTGCCACTGAGCGTCATCACCAAGAGCGAGCAATTCAGGCATAGCTGCTGCTAGGGATTGCCTAACCGGGCTGCACCGCAGAAAGATTGAACGCAGCTTCGGCACGAACTTGCCGTCCGATTGAAGCGGACGAGCTACGCACCGTTTGGGGTTGCGGCCCCTTTCGATGTTCGTCGATGGGATCTAGCTCAGTCGCAAGGGGCTTCCGGCGTACTGAACACTCCAACAAAATGGCATTTGCAAAGCTGCTTGAGCAAATCACCGCTTGCATGGCTGCTGGAGTATGATGGGGACTGGTAGCTCTGGCAGGAGAGCCCAATGACTGAATCAGCGCGCACCACGGTAAAGTGCCTGGATCCCGGCGACGGCTCCGGCGATGTGATTGTGGAATTACCTGACGACATTCTGCGCGAGCTCGGGGTCACGACGGGCGACAGACTCTCCATAGAGCTCATCAACGGCGATATCGTACTCAAGCCAGTCCGCGAGCGCCGCGAATCTGATTAGCTACGCGTTGCAGGCCCTCTGTGTCGTCGTGTTGAGCTGATGAAGCTTTCTAGCGGGGATACATGGGACGGCAGTCAGCCTACTGCCGTCCTTCTGGTCGGTGCGTTATTTGGCTGGATAGTTGGCGACTACTAGGTCCGCGCCGCTTTTGGTTAACCCAATGACTTGGTAGGCATGGCTTACGCCATCAACCTCCATGCCTGGGGATCCAGCTGGCATTCCTGGCACGGCGATCCCGACCAGATCGTTCCGCTCCTTGAGTTCTCGAATCTGCTCAGCTGGCACGTGACCTTCAACAAACTTTCCATCAATCACGGCTGTGTGGCAGGACGCTAACCGTGGCGCTACGCCCAGCTTCTGTTTCACTGCGCTCATGTCCGTCTCAATATGGTCGGTCACTTTGAAACTATTGGCTTCCAAGTGCGCGATCCATTTCTTGCAGCAACCGCAGTTCGCGTCTCGGTGAACGTCGATGGACAAAGGCTCGGCAGCGTAGGCCGCTGAGGTCACCAGCAGCCCAGCGATAGCGGCTAGACGAACGAGTATCCGGTTAGTTGGCATGAGTGTGCTCCTTACCGTCTTTGTGAACATGCGTCTTTGTCGACGATTTCGGGTGGGCGTCCGAATGGGCTTCGGCCGCATTGTGGTCACCGTGATGATCTGCCGCTTGGGTGGCGCCTGCGGGTGGAGCTCCATGGTCGTGAGCTGCCTGGGCATGATCGTTGTCTGCCGCTTCGTCGTGATCGCCATGCTCGGCATGCCCGCTCCCGCCGTGCTGGCCCTCATGGTTATGCATATCGCTTTCGCCGCCGCCGTGCTGATGGCCACCGCTCGTGGCCACCAAAGCCTTGTACTGCTCGGGATTCATTTCGGGAAGTTGATCCAGGAACGCGACTATTCCCCAGATGTACTCATCACCCATGCTCTTGCCCCAAGCGGGCATGCCGGTGGCTTTGATGCCGTGCTTGATCGTCCAGAATGCGGCAGCCGGTTCGCCTCCGACACCCACCTTGGTGAGGTCAGGTGGCGACGGGTATAGCGCTTGGCTAAGTTCTGTCTTTCCAACGCCAGGGGCGAGGTGGCACCCAATGCACATGGCGTTGTAGTTGCCTGCGCCTGCCTTGATCAACGCAGCGTTCTTCAGGTCAGGCACTTCAATGTCTCGCGCTCGAACCTCAATCGACCGGTCGCGAGCCATGGCGAGAAACGAATGGACAGCCGGGAAGTGAGGATCATCGGCGCCGACATTCACCAAGCCGAAATACGCGGTGCCCAATACCGCAGCACTTCCGACAGCACCGGCCACAAGCAGCGTTGTAATTGTTCTTTTCATGTTGGAATTCTCAGAACCACATCCTGATACCGGCAACGAAGCGTGCCTCATCAACATCTCCACCCTCGTCTCGGATGAAGTCAGCGGTGTTGCCGTAGGAGCGGCTCCAGGTAACGCCTATGTACGGGGCAAACTGGCGGACGATTTCATACCGTAGACGCAGCCCGACTTCGGTATTGGCCAGACCCGATCCAACACCGCGCTCAGGATCGTTCTTGCCATAGAAGTTCGCCTCGGCCGTGGGCTGCAAAATCAAGCGATTGGTCAGCAGGATGTCGTATTCGCCTTCAAGACGCGCAGCAGTCTGGCCGTTCTCGCCGATGAACGCCGTAGCTTCGGCCTCGAAGTCATACAAGGCCATGCCCTGAATACCAAAGGCTGCCCAGGTCTGCGGTGATTCCGGTTTGAAATCCTGACGGACTCCGGCGACCACGTCCCACCAAGGACTGACCGAGCGCCCGTATAGCAGTTGCAGCTCAGCGTCTTCGGTTACCCCATTGGTGCGCTCGCCTTCCGAGCGAACCCAGAGTCGATTGATGTCGCCGCCTACCCAGCCTGATGCGTCCCAGGCCAGGGTGCTGCCCTCATCGGCGTCTTGGTATTCGAGCTGGTCCAACAGGAAGAAGCTGTTGATTCCGCTGTCGTGCACCTGGTGGCCACCCAAAGGCGGAAAGGCTGCCTCGCGGTCGGCATCAGTGAGCACTGGAATCGGCGTGCGACTCGTTGTGGTCGGAGAAATCGCTGAACCATGATTCATCTGGGAATGGTCCATGCCCTTCATCGAACCGTGATCCATGCCCTTCATGTTTCCATGGCCCATTTTGCTGTGGTCCATCTTGCTATGGTCCACCGGGCTGGATTTGCTCTGGCTTTGAGCATGCTCCATCTGGCTGTGATCAACAGGGGCAGGCTGTTTCTGCTGTTTGCTCACCCCCATCTTGCTGTGATCCATCGCCGGCATCGATTCGGACGGAACAGCATCCATTTGCATGGAACCGTGCCCCATTTTCGAATGATCCATGCCCGAGTGATCCATTTCTTCAGCGGCGAAGCTGGGCGTTACGCCCAGCATGCCGATTGAAACAGTCAGGGCCAGCAGCGAAGGCCGCCCAAGGCTATTGACCATCTTTCCCTGCCTTAGCTTTGTCGCTGCCATGCGATTCCATCATTTTGTCGTGGTCCATGCCTTCCATCGAGCCATGGTCCATCCCCTTCATCGAGCCGTGGTCCATACTTTCCATGGACCCATGGTCCATGCCTTCATGGTTCATCCCCTGACCCTGCTTGTCCTGCGAACCTTTGGCTTTACCGGCCTCGGTAGATTTCTGGGAATGCTGATCATGGTTGTCGCTGGACCACGACGACGGGGCATAAACAGCCAACATGCCGACCATCGCAGCAGAGAGGAAAAAGGCGCTTCGTTTCATTGGTTTGCTCATCTCAAATCTCCAGCTCATTCGTCCACACGGACTTCTCGGAACATGCCCATTTCCATGTGGAACAGTAGGTGACAGTGATAGGCCCAACGTCCCAAGGCATCTGCGGTGACGCGATAGCTTCGTTTTGAGCCAGGTGGCATGTCGATGGTGTGCTTGCGAACCATGAAGTTGCCGTTCTCGTCCTCCAGATCACTCCACATACCGTGGAGATGGATGGGGTGAGTCATCATGGTGTCGTTGACCAAGGTGATGCGAAGACGCTCGCCATATTTCAACCGCAGCGGTTCAGCATCAGAGAATTTGATACCGTCGAACGACCACGCGAACTTCTCCATGTGGCCGGTAAGGTGCAGTTCGATTGTGCGTCCAGGCTCTCGACCATCGGGATCGATGAAGGTGCTCCGCAAATCGGCGTAGGTCAGCACTCGGCGCCCGTTGTTGCGCAGGCCAATTCCCGGATCGTTCAGCTTCGGGGTCGGCGACATGGTCTGCATATCGACCAACGGGTTGTTTGTCTCGGAAGCCGGATGGCTCTGCATTGCACCGCTCATGCCGGCCATGCCCTCATGACTCATCCCAGCCATCGTGCTGTGATCCATGCCGGCCATGTTGCTATGGTCCATTCCAGCCATCTTGCTGTGGTCCATGCCGGCCATGCTGCTATGGTCCATTCCAGCCATCTTGCTGTGGTCCATGCCGGCCATGCTGCCATGGTCCATCCCAGCCATCTTGCTGTGATCCATCCCGGCCATGTTCCCCTGGTCCATGCCAGCCATGCCGCCGTGATCCATTCCGCCCATGCTGCCGTGGTCCATGCCCATATCGCTCATGGCGATGATCGGGCGTGGATCTACCTCCGGCACGGGCGCTTGCAAGCCTTCACGAACTGCCAGGGTGCCTCGGGAGTACCCGGTACGGTCCATGGATTGCGCGAAGATTGTATAGGCCTGCTCGTTTTCAGGTTCGACGATGACATCGTAGGTTTCGGCAACGGCGATCCGGAACTCATCGACCGATACGGGTTTGACGTACTGGCCGTCGGCAGCCACAACCGTCATCTTGAGCCCAGGAATCCGGACATCGAAATAGGTCATGGCCGAGCCGTTGATAAAGCGCAGGCGGATCTTCTCGCCGGGCTTGAAGATACCCGTCCAGTTGCCGTTCGGAGCCTGGCCGTTCATGAGGTAGGTGTAGGTATACCCGCTCACGTCAGCGAGGTCGGTGGGGCTCATCTTCATTTCAGCCCACATCTTCCGATCCGCTACAGCGGCCGACCAGCCTTTCTCGCTCACATCGTCAACGAAGTCGCTAACAGTGCGCTTGTGGAAGTTGTAGTAGTCAGATTGCTTCTTGAGTTTGGAGAGCACCCGCGCCGGGTCTTCATCCGTCCAATCGCTGAGCATGACGACGTAATCACGGTCGTACACAAACGGCTCCGGATCCTTGGCATCGATCACCAACGCCCCATAGACCCCGGACTGTTCCTGGAAGCCTGAGTGGCTGTGATACCAGTAGGTGCCGTTCTGGTGGACCTTGAACTTGTATTCGTACATGCCATCGGGAGCGATGCCGTGGAAGCTCAAGCCCGGCACACCGTCCATGTTGGCGGGCAGGATGATGCCGTGCCAGTGAATGGAGGTGTCTTGTTTCAGCCGGTTGCGTACGCGCAGTGTCACGGTGTCGCCTTCGCGCCATCGCAGGATCGGCCCTGGCACCGAACCGTTGATGGCCATGGCCGTGCGAGCTGCACCCGTGATATTGACGGGGAGTTCGCCGATATACAGATCGAAGTCCGTGCCGCTCAGCACGTTCGGTTGGCCAGGGCTGGTCACGGCCCAGACCGGCGCGCGCCACATGCCGAGCCCACCCAGAAGTCCGGTAGCGGCCAGGCCTTTGACGAAAGATCGTCTCGTGGTTTTGCTTTGCATGCCGTTGCGTCCAGTCAGGTAGATCGCTGATATCCAGGCTGCTCGATGGGGCAGCCCTTGGGTTCATTGGAGCTCTCACCAGTCTCGTAGACTTTCGTCACTGCGCGAGGCTGATGAGAGGCCGTAGTCTGAAACTGCCATAGTTCAGATTCCGGGGTGATTACATTTCTGTAAGCTGGGATCAGCAGCTTTCGTGGCCGGCATGCTTGCTGGACTGGGCGGCAACTGGCGCCTGCTCTTTCTTCTCCTGCGCAACTTGGAATGCCTGCATGGAGCTTTGGCGAGCCGCTTCCATCCGCGCAAAGGTCCGGTCCGCGCCGCCCTCTGCCAGGGCGATGCCTGCCATGCCGAAGGTAACGACCATCACAATTGCTTTGACCATGTTCATCTGGAGATCCTCAGTGGGTTCTGCGCCTCATGGCGTCAGGTACAGGGTCAAGTTAGCTTCGCGGTGCTGTCAGAAAACTGATCTCGACATTACTTTTCCGTCAGCTTCTGGTTGGGCGTCTTTTTTCCTGCAAACTGGAGATGCACCCCGCGTGGATGAGAGCAGATGAAATTACTCGTAGCCGAAGATGAGCCAAAAACCGGTGTCTACCTCCAGCAAGGTCTGACAGAAGCTGGCTTCACCGTTGACCGGGTGATGACAGGCACTGACGCCCTGCAACAGGCACAGAGCGAAGCGTATGACTTGCTGATACTCGACGTGATGATGCCGGGGCTCGATGGCTGGGATGTCCTGCGCAAGATCCGTGCGGCGGGTCAGGATGTGCCGGTTCTTTTCTTGACGGCCCGAGACGGCGTAGACGACCGCGTGAAAGGTTTGGAACTGGGCGCTGATGACTACCTGGTGAAGCCCTTTGCGTTCTCGGAGCTGCTGGCTCGGGTTCGCACGTTGTTGCGCAGAGGCAACGGTGGTGCTGCTCAAACCACCATGAAGATGGCAGACCTTGAGGTAGACCTGCTCAAGCGTCGAGCTACGCGAAACGGCAAGCGGATCGACCTTACCGCAAAGGAGTTTTCCCTGCTGGAGCTGCTCATGCGCCGACGCGGCGAGGTGCTCCCCAAGTCGCTGATCGCTTCTCAGGTCTGGGACATGAACTTCGACAGTGACACCAACGTGATTGAGGTAGCGATTCGCCGACTGCGGGCCAAAATAGATGACGACTTCGCGCCAAAGCTCATCCATACCGCCCGAGGCATGGGCTACATGATGGATGTGCCCGAGTGATGCGCCCGCAATCATCGCTCGTCAAGCGACTGACCCTGATGTTCATGTTCGCAGTGACTGCTGTCCTGGTGGTTGCCGGGGTGGCTTTCTACGGGCTCAGCCAGCACCATTTCCGGATGCTGGATGAGCAGGCGCTTTCCGAAAAGCTGGAGTCAACGCGTCATATCCTGTCCATCTCAGCAGCGCGAGGCGGGCTCCACGATCAGGAGCAGCAGCTGCGGGCATTGCTCGGCGCACATCAGGATTTGTCGGCGAAAATCACCAAGGCTGACGGTACGGTCCTGTTTTCAGACCCCAAAGCCTCCCAAATTCCCCAGCGGTTCGAGCAGGCGCACCGGGGTGCGGTCTGGGAATGGCAGGATGAATCGCAGAACTTTCGCGGCATTACCGCCCAGCTGACCATTGCAGGCGAGCCGGAACCGGTGACGGCCGTGCTGATGCTCGATGTCACCACTCACGCCCATTTCTTTGTCACCCTGCAATGGTGGTTCGGAATTGGCCTGGTGATCAGCGCGATTGTAAGCGCAGGCTTGGGTTGGGTCGTGGCCAAGAGTGGGCTTCGGCCTGTTGGGCAAATCACCAAAGTGGCCACCGGGATGTCGGCAAGATCGCTCCGCGAGCGCATTCCCCTGGAGCCCGTGCCGCTAGAGCTTCAGGAGCTCATCCTGTCTTTCAACGGGATGCTGGGACGGTTGGAGGATGCATTCGTTCGGTTGTCCAACTTCTCTGCCGATATCGCTCACGAGTTGAGAACGCCAGTCAGCAACCTTCTGACCCATACTGAAGTGGTGCTCACCAAGAAGCGTGACCTGGATGCCTATGAGGAGAACCTCTATTCGAACCTGGAAGACCTCAAGCGTATGTCGCGCATGATCGACGACATGCTGTTCCTCGCCAAGGCGGATAACGGTCTGATCGTCCCTGAGCAGATTGATGTGGAGCTCTCCGACCTCGTTTCCAAGCTGTTCGAGTACTACCAGTTCCTGGCTGAGGATCAAGGCATCCAGCTGACCCTACACGGGCAGGGTAAGGTTCGTGGCGATCGCCTGATGATTGACCGAGCGCTTTCCAACCTTCTATCCAACGCGTTGCGCTACACCCCGGAAGGTAACGAGATATCAGTGCGAATCGAGCAGACGCCTGAAAGCGTGACGCTTTCCGTGCGTAACAGCGGGGTAATCATCGATTCCCAGCACATTGGCAAGATCTTCGACCGATTCTATCGAGCCGATCCAGCCAGGCGCGAAGGCGGCCCAAGCAATGCAGGCCTGGGTCTGTCGATAACCCGCTCTATCATCGAGGCTCATAGCGGACGAATCTGGTGTACTTCAGCGGAGGGTGTCACAACCTTCTTCATCAGTCTCCCAGCCTCTAAGCGGTGGGTTAGTGCAGCCCCAACCCCTTAATGCTGAACTCATCCCGGTAATCTATACTCGCCCATCATGAATCGGTTCATTCGACTGCTCACCATCCTGATGCTTATCGTGGCGCTTCCGCTTAACGGGATGGCGGGCATCGATTCGGCGACTGAACCTTGCCCAATGCAGACCATGGGCATGGAAATGATGGCGGGTATGGATCATGACTGCTGCCAGGACCAAGACCTGGGCAAGGCCGGCGATCACGCCAAATCCTGCAAGGTCGGCCAGGAGTGCAGGACTGCTAGCACAGTGCAGCTCAGCTTCCTGACGCCTGGGCTGACCTTTGCCAAGCCACGACCTGCCGATACCTACGCGGTAGGCATAGCGACAGGCTCTCCCCCCGATCCATGGCGGCCTCCCCGCGTCTGATTCCCTCTTAATTTCACACCGTCGTTCCGCCTAGCAGCGGGGCGATGGCACGCGCCTGGGCGCTGATCTTTCGAGGAATCATTTTCATGACTCCCCAACGTTTTCAGGGACGGATAACCACGGCCGTCCTGTTCATACTGCTGCCGGCTGTCTCGGCACAGGCTGCAACGCTGTCGCTGGATGAGGCGCTGCAACTGGCTGAACGCAACGCTCCCTCTCTACAGGCCCGCCAGGAGCAGGCATCAGCTGCGCGCAGCGCAGTCATTCCAGCGGGCGAACTACCCGATCCGCGCCTGAATCTCGGGGTACAGAACCTGCCGATTGAAGGCACCGACCGCTGGAGCATGAACAGAGACTTCATGACCATGCAGGTGGTTGGCCTGTCCCAAGAAGTACCGAACCGGGACAAACGCAAAGCTCGCATAGAGACAGCGCAGGCCACGGTCGAGCGAGCCGATGCCGAGGCGCTGTTCGAACGGCTGAAAGTTCGGGCGGCAACCGCACAGGCTTGGGTGGCTGCATACACCGTGCAGCGAAAGCTTGAACAGTTCGACGCCTTCTACAAAGAAAACCAGCTGCTGGCTTCCACGGTGCGGGCCAGCCTGGCCGGAGGCGCAGGCTCAACGGCCGATACGTTGGCTCCCAAACAGGAATTGGCACAGTTGGACGAGCAGAAAGACGTTCTGTTGAGTCAGTCAGCTCAGGCGCGAGCCGCGCTGAAGCGCTGGATTGGGCAGGACGCCGAAGTGGGCGCGCCGACGTTCCCTGTCTGGCCTGTAGATGCAGCTGAATACTTGCACTCCGTCCATGCCCATCCGGAGCTCAATACCTACAACGCCATGACACGCGAGGCTCAAGCCCAGGTACACCAGGCTCAGGCGGAAAAGAAATCGGATTGGTCCTGGGGGGTGGATTATCAGCGCCGTGGTCCGGACTTCAGCAACATGGTCAGCCTGCAAGTCAGCTTCCAGTTGCCGTTGTTCACCAGCTCCCGGCAAGACCCAATGATTGCGGCACGACGCGCACAAGTTCGCCAATTGGAAAATGAGCAGGACGCTGCCCTGCGCGAGCATCAAGCTCAGCTTGAAACAGACCTTGCCGAGTACCAACGCTTGCAACGGGCTGTACGGCGCAGTCGCGAAACACTTTTGCCCCTGGCCGAGGACCGGGTACGCCTCGCTCTGGCGGACTACCGCGCCGGTAATTCGCCGTTGAGTGAAGTGCTGTCGGCACGCCGGCAGCGTGTGGAAGCGCTGCTACAGGATGTGGACCTGCAAGGACAGTTGGCGGCAACAGCAGCGCGTCTGCATTTCGTTTATGGAGAGGTGCGGGCATGAGGAATAGGTCGATTGGTTTGCTCGTGGCTGCTGCCCTTGCTATTGGGATAGGCGCGGGCTTCTGGCTAGGTGGAAGAGGTGCGTATTCCTCATCCCAGCCAGTAGGTGAGGAAAAAAAAGCGCTGTACTGGTATGACCCGATGTATCCCCAGCAGCACTTCCCGGCGCCCGGAAAATCGCCGTTCATGGACATGCCGCTCGTGCCCAAGTATTCGGATGACACGGCTGGCGAGGAGCAGCCTGCGGTTCAGGTCTCGGCTGGGCTCCAGCAAAACCTTGGGATTCGATTGGCGACGGTGACGGCTGGCCGGCTAGAACGGACCCTGAGTGTGAGCGGCGTTCTAACGTTCGACGAACGCGACTTCAGCGTATTGCAGGCCCGGACTGGCGGCTACGTCGAGCGCGTCTATGGTCGAGCGACGGGCGACATCGTTGCCAAAGGGGCTCCTCTAGCCGATGTGCTAACCCCGGAGTGGGCTGGTTTGCAGGAGGAATACCTGGCGCTGCGGCATTCCGGCGACACGCAGCTGACGGCGGCGGCACGACAGCGGCTTGTGCTCGCCGGCATGCCGGCCGACCTGATCAACCGGGTCGCGAGCACTGGGAAGGTGCAGCTCTCGGTCACACTCTCCGCACCCACGGCCGGAGTCATCCAGGTTCTCGATTTGCGACCCGGAATGACGTTGACGCCGGGGGCTACCTTGGCGAGGATCAATGGAGTGGCCAACGTCTGGCTGGAAGCGGCTGTGCCGGAAGCCCAGGCTCAAGGTCTTCGCGAAGGCCAGCCTGTGCGGGCGCAATTGCCAGCGTTCCCAGGCGATCCCATACCGGGCAAGTTGACCGCGTTGCTCGCCGATGCCGATTTGCAGAGCCGCACGTTGCGCCTGCGTATCGAGTTGCCCAACCCGGATGGACGGCTTCGTCCTGGGATGACCGCTCAAGTGGCTCTCCATCCCGGCGAGTCTTCCGAGCAAAGCCTCTTGGTGCCTGCCGAGGCGGTCATCCGCACCGGCAAGCGAGACCTGTTGATGCTGGCTGAAGACGGTGGTCGCTTCCGGCCGGTGGAAGTCGTGTTGGGCCAGGAGAGCAGAGGGAAAGTTGCGGTGTTGCAGGGCCTTCAGCCAGGACAGCGCATCGTCGCGTCCGGGCAATTCCTGTTGGACTCCGACGCTAATTTGAAAGGCATCGAGGCGGCGACGGCGCAGGATAGTCAGCCTAATGCGGGGCCAGCCCTGCATGAAGCGGATGGCCGTGTCGTGCAGATAGACGGCACCCAGCTCACCGTTGCCCACGGTCCTTTCATCACCCTGGGCATGCCAGGGATGACCATGACCTTTCCTGTGGTTGATCAGTCTCTCCTTGATGGCCTCAAGGTCGGTGCGCAGATTCGCTTTGGCATACGCGAACGCGACGAGGGCATGGTAGTTGAGCAGATCAACGTGGTGGAGGGCCAACCATGATTGCCAAACTGATCCGCTGGTCGGTAGGCAACCGTGTGCTGGTGCTCCTCGCCACGCTGTTTCTGGTGGCATGGGGCTTCGTCTCGGTGCGTAGCCTGCCAATCGACGCCTTGCCCGACCTGTCGGACGTGCAGGTGATCATCCGCACGTCCTACCCAGGCCAGGCTCCCCAAATCGTTGAGAATCAGGTGACCTATCCGCTGACCACAACCATGCTCTCGGTTCCGGGGGCCAAAACGGTACGCGGTTTCTCCGCCTTCGGTGACAGCTTCGTCTACGTGCTGTTCGAGGACGGCACCGATCTGTATTGGGCGCGCTCACGGGTGCTTGAGTACCTGAGCCAGGCGCAATCGCGATTACCTGAGGCAGCCAAGCCGGTACTGGGCCCGGATGCCACCGGAGTGGGCTGGATTTATCAGTATGCGTTGGTCGATCGCAACGGCGGCCATGACCTGTCGCAACTGCGCAGCCTGCAGGACTGGTTCCTGCGCTATGAGCTCAAGACCCTGCCGGATGTCGCTGAGGTAGCCACCATCGGCGGTATGGTCAAGCAGTACCAAGTCGTCCTCGATCCGCTGCGCATGGCCAGCCTCGGTATCACCCAGGCTGAGGTGGTTGAGGCTATAGGCAAGGCCAACCAGGAGACCGGTGGCGGTGTACTGGAGCAGGGCGAAGCGGAGTTCATGGTACGTGCGGCCGGCTACCTGCGATCGCTGGATGATTTCAGAGCGATACCGCTGCGACTGGCTACCAAGGGCGTGCCGGTGACATTAGGCGACGTCGCTACGGTGCAGATAGGTCCGGAAGCCCGCAGAGGCATAGGCGAACTGGACGGCCTCGGCGAAGCCGTAGGAGGGGTGGTGATCCTGCGCAGCGGGAAGAATGCTCGTGAGGCCATCGGGCACGTCAAGGCCAAGCTAGAAACCCTGAAGAAAGGCCTGCCAGCCGGGGTGGAGCTTGTCACCGTCTACGACCGCAGCCAGTTGATCGACCGTGCCGTGGAGAACCTCAGTCACAAGCTGATCGAGGAATTCGTAGTAGTGGCGTTGGTATGCGCAGCGTTTCTCTGGCACCTGCGCTCGTCGTTGGTGGCTATCGTGTCGCTTCCCGTGGGAATCTTGATTGCGCTGATTGTCATGCGTCATCAGGGTATCAATGCCAACATCATGTCCCTTGGCGGAATCGCTATTGCCATCGGTGCAATGGTGGACGCTGCCGTGGTCATGATCGAGAACGCCCACAAACGTGTTGAGGCTTGGCATGCCCGGCATCCTGGTCAACCCTTGCGAGGCGAAGCGCATTGGAGGGTAATGACAGAGGCGGCCGTCGAGGTAGGACCGGCACTATTCTTCAGCCTGATGATCATCACGCTATCGTTCATCCCGGTGTTCACGCTGCAAGCCCAGGAAGGGCGTCTCTTCGCACCCCTGGCCTTTACCAAGACCTACGCAATGGCAGCGGCGGCTGCGCTATCGGTGACCCTGATTCCGGTGCTGATGGGGTACTGGATCAGAGGGCCACTGCCTGCGGAACAGCGCAACCCGCTCAACCGGGGCCTCATCCGGCTGTACCGTCCGGCATTAGAGGTCGTCCTGCGCCGGCCTCTGGTTACCCTCGCTGGAGCATTGCTCATCCTGCTCAGCAGTCTGTGGCCCTTGAATCATCTTGGGGGCGAGTTCCTTCCTCCGCTCGATGAAGGTGATCTGCTTTACATGCCTTCAGCCTTGCCTGGACTCTCGGCGCAGAAAGCTTCAGAGCTGTTGCAGCGAACGGATCGTCTGATTCGAACTGTTCCCGAGGTGGCCAGTGTCTTTGGTAAAGCCGGCCGCGCCGAGTCCGCTACCGACCCGGCACCGCTGGAGATGTTCGAGACCATCGTTCGGCTCAAGCCCAAGAGTGAGTGGCGTCCAGGAATGACCACGGAGAAGCTCATCGAGGAGCTTGATCGCACTGTGCGTGTGCCTGGGCTGACCAACATCTGGATCCCGCCCATCCGCAACCGCATCGATATGCTGGCCACCGGTATCAAGAGCCCAATAGGCGTCAAGGTGGCCGGCAGCGACCTAGACCAGATAGACCGGGCTACCCTCGCTGTGGAGCGGGCAGCGAAAAAGGTTCCTGGAGTGACTTCGGCGCTGGCGGAGCGTTTGACTGGTGGCCGCTACATTGATCTGGATATCGATCGCCATGCCGCTGCCCGTTACGGTCTGAACATCACCGACGTACAGGCCCTCGTGGCTGGCGCCATTGGTGGCGAAACCATTGGAGAAACGGTTGAAGGCTTGGCCCGCTATCCCATCAGCGTGCGCTATCCACGCGAATGGCGTGATTCCGTGGAGGCGTTGCGTCAGCTGCCGATCTACACCTCGCAGGGCGGTCAGCTGACGCTCGGCAGCGTGGCCCGCATACGTATCGCTGATGGCCCGCCCATGCTTAAGAGCGAGAATGCTCGCCCCTCGGGTTGGGTGTACATCGATGTGCGCGGCCGGGATCTATCGTCTGTTGTGGCAGACCTTCGTCAGGCGATCAACAGCGAGGTGAAGCTCGATCCAGGCATGAGCTTGAGCTACTCCGGCCAGTTCGAATACCTGGAGCGGGCGAATGCCCGTCTGGCCTGGGTGGTGCCGGCGACGCTGGCCATCATCTTCGTGCTGCTCTACCTGACCTTTGGGCGCCTCGGTGAGGCGTTGCTCATCATGGGCACACTACCGTTCGCGCTGACCGGAGGCGTTTGGCTGCTGTACCTGCTGGGCTACAACCTGTCGGTGGCCACAGGCGTTGGTTTCATTGCCCTGGCCGGCGTAGCGGCGGAGTTCGGAGTGATCATGCTCATCTACCTGAATAACGCTTGGGCTGAGCGTCAAGCCAAAGGCGAAACCACACGAACAGCGCTGCTCGACGCGATCCGTGAGGGCGCGGTGCAACGCATCAGGCCCAAGGCAATGACTGTGGCGGTCATCGTTGCAGGCTTGCTGCCCATCCTCTGGAGCAGCGGTACCGGCAGCGAGGTCATGAGCCGCATCGCGGTTCCCATGGTGGGCGGCATGCTCACCGCCCCCTTGCTTTCCCTTTTTGTAATCCCTGCGGCGTACTGGCTGATCCGTCGCCGCGAACTTGCTGTAACTACCCCCAACCTCTCAGGAGAAATCCAATGAAAAAGCTAATTGTCATCGCAGGCCTGGTCACCGCTTTTGCCACCAGTGTGCATGCCCAGGACATGGATGGTATGGACATGAAGAAAATGCCAGCCTCCGCCGAGGGGGGCCAAGGGAGCCAGGCGGCTCCCACTGCGCATGCTGAGGGGACAATAAAGGCGCTGGATCTTCAAAGCGGGAAAATCACCTTAGCGCACGGCCCGGTAGCAGAGCTCAAATGGCCGGCGATGACCATGGGCTTCCAATCTGAGCCTGCACAGCTGAAGGGCTTGAACGTAGGCGACAAGGTGAAATTTGGGTTCCGCATGGAGGGAAGCTCCGCGAAAATCGTGAGCATCCAGAAGCAGTGATTGAAAAGCCTTGAATGATCGGGCACGCCTTCATACTGAGATGATTCGGACAAGCTTACAGAAATGTAATCAATCTTCAGGAACCCCTCAGGTCGAACGCTACATACCGTCATGAGACGGTGCACTGGCATCACATCGACCCGATACCGGAGATATGATCATGAACAGTAGCTTTGATGAATGCATCTCGGAATGCCTGCGCTGTGCGCTGGCCTGTGAAGGCTGCGCGTCAGCCTGCCTGCAAGAGCAGGACGTAAAAATGATGGCTGACTGCATCAAGTTGGACAGGGATTGCGCAGATATGTGCAGGCTGGCGGCTACCTTGATGGCACGAGAAAGCATGCTCGCCAAGGAATTTTGTGCGTTGTGCGCCAGGATTTGCCGCGCCTGCGGGGAGGAGTGCAGTAAGCACACGGCAGACCACTGTCAGCATTGCGCACAAGCCTGTTTGGCCTGCGCACAATCCTGCGAAGCAATGGCTGCCTAATTAATTTCGACCGACCGTCGTTCTTTTGCAAAGTACTTAGGGAAGACCTCGGTCGGTCGATCACAAGCCCCCTGGCGGCCGATCAGCTGGCGCTACTGGTGATCAGCTGACTTCAAGAATTAACCTGTGCTTCGGTCAGTTTTGACCCCTGCAGTTAATTCCGGCAGTGCGATATTCAAGGATTTTCAGCTCTCCTGTTGAGTCCTCGTAATTCATCTGTGCCGGCATCACGTCGCAGCTGCCGTTGGTCGAAGTCCTGCTGATGACTCTCGCCACGTCCAGCTTCATTCCATAGCGATAATGGATCACCTCAGGTGGCTTTTTTCCATTGGCCGCTGCGTATGCACGCATAGCCTGCTCATTCGCCTGAATCATTTTTCCGTGCAAACGATCAGAACCTCCTTCGGAAAAAGCGGATGAGGAGGCGATTAAGAGAAGTAGGCCGGCGATGCATTTGGCTTTGATCATTTCAATTACTCCATGAAAACATGACTGCAGCCTAAGGCCCGGTAGCTGTCATCCATGTGATCCAGGCATTACATCTTTGTAAGGCTGTGCTGGGTTGACAGCGCTATTCCCTCATAGACAGTTTGCGGGTGCCTAAGGTAAAGCCGACACGGGACAGAGCTTTTCAAACTCTGCGGAGTTGGAAATCACCCTAGGGGCTAGGGATCGCTCTCTGCGCTCATATCCCCGAGCCTCGAATAAATCGGGCGCAATTGTGGTCCGCAGAGGCTTTAAGCCCCGTCGGCTTCGGCTATGCGTTCAAGTGCTCTAAGCAGCAAGGTACCGACCCCGGATCCTCTTTCCCAGGATCCACAACCAGCGAACGAATTAGACGAGCCTGGCCATCCTTCGATGCCCCATATCCCAGTTCCGTTTCTCCACGGTGAAAGGAATAGAACATGCGGTCGTGCTGCAGAAGGTCCGGGGTAGGCAAGCCGGCTGCGGAAAGATACTCATCCAACCCCTGGATCTGATCGGCACCAAGCAATCGGAGAGACATCTCAGGGTGGTTCATCGTGGACTCGATGGGAAGGGAATCAATATCCGGATAAGGGCGCGAACCCTGGATTTTGCCTCCTACTGTGACTCGGTCATCTGGTCAGTGAATTAATATCTGCTTTACCGTATATCTGAATGGTCATATATTCGAGCCTCCAGATATGAGCCGCCCGTGCTGCGTTCCCCAGGAGGTCAAATGCGGGAAACCCTAACCCCCCCCATCGTTTTTAAATGTCTCGCTGACGAAACACGAGCCCGGATGACCTTGCTGATCGCCAGTGAAGGCGAGCTATGCGTATGTGAGTTGACCTGCGCACTCGACCTCAGCCAGCCGAAGATTTCTCGGCATCTTGCTCAATTGCGAGAAGCCGGAATCCTCATGGACCGGCGGCAGGGACAATGGGTGTATTACCGCCTCAATCCGTCCTTGCCAGAATGGGTGCAGATGATGCTCAAGAGTGTTGTCGATGCAAACGCCCAGTGGCTAAGCGCCGATGCTGTGCGCCTTGCTGAAATGGGCGAGCGTCCACAAAGCCCTGCTGCTTGTGCTTGATTTTCACTTCGCTGACTGAGTTGAGCCATGTTCATCGCATTTTTGATTTTTCTCGCAACGATCGTTCTGGTGATCTGGCAGCCAAAGGGTCTGGGGGTGGGCTGGAGCGCTGGTCTAGGGGCGGTCGTGGCGCTACTGGCGGGCGTAGTGAATCTGTCTGATATCCCAGTGGTGTGGCAGATAGTATGGAACGCCACCGCAACGTTTATCGCTGTCATCATCATCAGCCTTTTGCTGGATGAGGCGGGTTTCTTCGAATGGGCAGCGTTGCATGTGGCCCGCTGGGGCAACGGCAGTACCCGCAAGCTGTTCGCTTTCATCATTCTCCTGGGAGCAGCAGTGTCGGCGTTATTCGCCAATGATGGCGCAGCGCTGATCCTGACGCCGATCGTTATCGCCATGCTGCTTGCCCTGCGTTTTTCCCCGGCGGCGACGTTGGCATTTGTCATGGCAGCAGGTTTTATCGCCGATACCGCGAGCCTGCCGCTGGTGGTGTCCAACCTGGTGAACATCGTTTCCGCCGACTACTTTGGCATCGGTTTCAGCGAGTACGCCTCGATCATGGTGCCGGTGAACCTGGTCAGTATCGCCGCCACGCTGGGAATGCTGCTGTGGTTCTTCCGCAAGGACCTGCCGCGAACCTATGAACTCGACCAACTGAAGGCTCCCGAAGCCGCTATCCGCGACAAGGCGACGTTCGTTGCCGGCTGGTGGGTGCTTGCGCTGTTGCTGGTCGGCTTCTTCGCCATCGAGCCGCTGGGCGTTCCGATCAGCGCCATCGCTGCTGCCTGTGCGCTGATCCTCTACCTGATCGCTGCGCATGGGCACGTGATCTCAACCCGCAAGGTGCTCAAGGACGCGCCTTGGCAGGTCGTGGTGTTCTCGCTTGGCATGTACCTGGTGGTCTATGGCCTGCGTAATGCCGGCCTCACCGACTACCTGACGCAGATCCTCAATGTCTTCACCGGCTACGGGGTCTGGGGCGCATCCCTCGGGACGGGGCTGCTCGCCGCTGGCCTGTCGTCGGTCATGAACAACATGCCCACTGTACTGGTAGGAGCTTTGTCGATCCATTCCGCCGAGGCCACTGGCATCGTGCGTGAGGCCATGATCTACGCCAACGTCATCGGCTGTGACCTCGGTCCGAAAATCACCCCAATCGGCAGCCTGGCCACCTTGCTGTGGCTGCACGTGCTGGCCCGCAAAAACATCGTTATCACCTGGGGTTACTACTTCCGCACCGGTATCGTCCTGACGCTGCCGATCCTGCTTGCCACCTTGGCCGCATTGGCCATACGCCTGAGCTTTTGAACCGGAGATATCTGATGAAAGTCTTGTTCATGTGCACCCACAACAGCTGCCGCAGCATCCTGTCCGAGGCGCTGTTCAATCATCTGGCCCCCGAGGGTATGGAAGCTGTGAGCTCGGGTAGCTTCCCAAGCGGCAAGGTCAATGAGCGGGCGCTGAAGACCTTGGAAGCCGCCGGTATCCCCACCGCTGGTCTTTCAAGCAAGGCCTCGGATGTCTTCGAGAGCTCTCCTCCCGACATAGTCGTCACCGTGTGCGATCGAGCTGCCGGCGAAGCCTGCCCGATCTTCTTCGGTCCATCGCTCAAAGCCCACTGGGGCCTGGCCGACCCTTCGGCGGTTACCGGCAGTGAGGCGGAAATCGAACAAGCCTTCCAGACCACACTTGCGAAGATCGATGAGCGCGTGCGCGCTTTCATTGCGCTGCCCTTCTCGCAACTGAGCCAGGACGAACTGAAAGCCGAACTTGCTCGCATCGGCGCGCTGTAGGCCCTGGATCAATGGAGACTGAAATGAACGACCACCTGCCAAATATCCAGCCAGAACTGATCGATCTGCCGTCGCTGGAGCGTCTGGAGCCGAAGGATCCCTCCACGCATAAACCACGCATCCTGCTGCTGTACGGATCGACCCGCGAACGCTCATTCAGCCGCTTGATGGTCCAGGAAGCTGCGCGCCTGCTGGAAGAGTTCGGCGCCGAAACCCGTATCTTCGACCCTTCCGGCCTGCCGCTCCCGGATGACGCTCCGGACTCCCACGAGAAGGTGCTGGAACTCCGCGAGCTGATGCAATGGTCCGAGGGCCAGGTGTGGTGCTCGCCCGAGCGTCACGGTTCTATGAGCGCAGTCTTTAAGGCGCAGATCGACTGGGTACCTTTGGCCATGGGCGCCGTACGTCCGACCCAGGGCAAGACATTAGCGGTGATGCAGGTTTGTGGTGGCTCGCAGTCGTTCAACGTGGTGAACCAATTGCGCGTGCTGGGCCGTTGGATGCGCATGTTCACTATCCCTAACCAGTCGTCGGTTCCAAAAGCCTTCCTGGAGTTCGATGATGCCGGGCGCATGAAACCTTCTTCCTTCTATGACCGGCTGGTTGATGTGATGGAAGAACTGACCAAGTTCACGCTGCTATTGCGCGACCGCCAGGATTACCTGGTGGATCGCTACTCCGAGCGCAAGGAGTCGGCGGAAGAGCTGTCCAAGCGAGTCAATCTGCGGTCCATTTGAGGTCATGAGCATGTCACATCCCTACTCGATGAAATCGCTGCCCCATGCCCCAGGAGCGCTAATTTTCACACCCTGCCCGGGCACCCAGGCCAGCGATCTTGCTGAAAGCCTGAAGACGCTGAAGCAGGCTGGCGCCGTGGCGCTGGTTACCCTGATGTCGGATACAGAGCTTCAGGAAAACGGCGTTGGTGAGCTTGGCGTCGCGGCCAGGCAGTATGGGTTGGAGTGGTACCAGTTGCCGATCGAGGATGATCAGGCTCCTGATCAAACCTTCGAGGCTCGGTTGGGGGAGATTCGCCACCAGTTAGACGATTTGCTCGCTTCCAACAAGGCCCTGGCCATCCACTGCAAGGGCGGCTCCGGTCGCACCGGGCTGTTCGCTGCCCGTCTGCTGATCGAATCCGGAATGCCGCGTCGCGAGGCGATCGCTTGGGTGCAGGAGCTTCGCCCACGGGCGATTCAGAAGCCTGCGCACATCAACTACATCAACCAATTCGGCGAAGACTGAGCGCTCCAGCCAGACAGGAGAGACCATGGCCACCGACGGCGAACTACTCGATGTCATCGTGATTGGCGGCGGGCAGTCCGCGCTTACGGTGGCCTATTTTCTCAAGCGGGCCAAGTTGTCGTTTCTGCTGCTCGACGCCGAAGAGGCTGCGGGCGGGGCGTGGCGCCATGGCTGGGACTCGCTGACGCTATTCTCACCCTCAGCATGGAGCTCGATCGCGGGCTGGCCGATGCCGCTAGTCACCGAAGGTAATCCCGATAGGGATCACGTGGTCAGCTATCTGGAGCAGTACGAGGCGCGCTACGGGTTTCCTATCGTTCGCCCCGTCAGCGTTACGGCGGTGGAGCGAACCGGGCGTGGCCTTCGTGTTCGCTCGAAGGACCGCGACTGGGAAGCCCGTGCCGTCATCAGCGCAACGGGGACTTGGAGCAAACCCTATGTTCCGGTTTATCCGGGGATAGAGCTGTACGGGGGGCAGCAAATTCACTCCGCCCATTATCAGTCACCAGAGGCTTTCCAAGGAAAGCGCGTGCTGGTCGTTGGTGGTGGCAACTCGGGGGCGCAAATCTATGCGGAGCTGTCCGAGGTCGCCGACGCAACGTGGGTAACCACGGAGGAGCCGGCGTTTCTGCCTGATGATGTCGATGGCCGGGTGCTGTTCGAGCGGGCTACCGAGCGCCTCAAGGCTCAACAGGAGGGCCGTGTTATCAACGTACCGGTCGGCGGGCTTGGCGATATAGTCATGGTGCCCCCGGTGGTCCGGGCCCGCGAGCGAGGAGCCCTACGGTCTGTAAGGCCTTTTGTCTCATTCACGCCTGACGGGGTCGTCTGGCCCAATGGTGAGAAAACCCAGGTCGATGCGGTGATCTGGTGTACCGGTTTCCGGCCGGCTCTGGATCACTTGCGGGACTTGGACGTGCTGGATGACAGCGGTAAGGTCGAGGTTGACGGGTCGCGCTCTATTCGCGAGCCGCGCCTCTGGCTGGTCGGATATGGCGACTGGACCGCCCTGGCCTCGGCGACGCTGATCGGCGTCACCCGTACCGCGCGCAGCACCGTAAACGAAGTAGTGGAATACCTGAACAGCTTGGAGCAGCCGGATGCATAGCGGAATCGAGATTCGTATTGCTGGTCCAGAAGACGCTGCAGCCATACAGGCTATCTACGCTCCGATTGTGCTCCACACTGCCATCTCGTTTGAAGAGGTAGCGCCGAGCGCGGAAGAAATGCGCCAGCGTATCGAGACGACGCTTCATACCTATCCATATTTTGTGGCTGTGCAGCAAGGTCGGGTGGTCGGTTATGCCTATGCTAGCCAGCATCGAGCGCGAGCGGCATATCGGTGGGCGGTAGATGTGACCGTCTACGTTGCAGAGGGGCAGCGTCGGAGTGGGATTGGCCGGCAGCTTTATGACGTTCTCCTGCCGGTTCTGAAGCAGCTAGGATATCGTTCTGCATACGCGGGTATTTCTTTACCGAACGAAGGAAGCGTGGGTCTCCATGAGCGACTCGGCTTTCAGCACATCGGTACGTTTTCGCAGGTCGGGTTCAAACTCGGTGCGTGGCATGACGTGGGATATTGGCGGTTTGATTTCGGTGGCGAGGGTTGTCGGCCTGAGGCTCCTACAAGCTTCTTATCCCAAATCCCGATGCCGCGTTAGAACATGAGGTCCATTTTGAAGGGTCCATTTGAGCGGCCGCTGAGCGTTTCGTCACCAGGGCTTGAATCTGAGCTAGCGTGTTGCGAAGACACGTCGGCGGCCTAGAAGACTCGATGGAACCATCAGAGATATGATCCTGCGATCACAACTCGAAGGTGGCCTCTATGCCATACCCCGTAAAGCCATGGGCAGAAATAGCTCAGCATTATCAGCGCGGTACCATCTTGTTGGGCAACGGCGCGAGTATCGCTGTGTCGCAGAGTTTTGCGTACCGCTCACTGCTAGAACATGTCAGGGAAAATGAGCTGCTCCAGAACGACGTGGCGCGTCTGTTCGAGTTTTTTGAGACAGAAGATTTTGAGCTAATTCTGCGGGTCGTCTGGCAAGCATCCAACGTCAACAAATCGTTGGAGATCCCAGATCAGCGTACCCACGAAGCCTACGTGCGCGTCCGGGATTGCCTGATCCAGGCAGTGCGGGATGTTCACCCTGAATATCACCAGATCACCGATCATCTGCCGAACATGTACCGGTATCTGAAGGAGTTCGACACGGTCTTGTCGCTAAACTATGACCTGCTGGTTTACTGGACGGTGGCCTATGGTCTCAACATCCCGGACGGCCATATGTTCAAAGACTGCTTCGTCGATGGCGGGGTATTCGATGACGACTGGCGTCGATTCCGGAAGCTGTACAAGGAGCGAGTGAATACGTTGGTGTTCTACCCCCATGGCAGCTTAGCTTTATGCCGCAACAACATAGAGGAAGAGTTCAAGATCCGCGCATTGGGCGGCGGCTTGCTGGAAGCCATTCTTCAGGAGTGGAAAAACGAGCGTGTGGTACCGCTGTTTGTCAGTGAAGGAACCATGCGTCAGAAGGTAGCTTCGATTCAAAATAGCTACTACCTGTCGACTGTCTATCGAGAGGTGCTTACGGCGCCCCGGAAGACACTGACACTGTTCGGTTGGGGCTTGGGGGAGCACGACAGGCATTTGCTCAAGCGAATGAAGGGGACGGGCATTGAGCGCGTAGCCGTCTCAGTCTTTCGGGGATATCAGCCTTATTGCAACATGGCTTACCAAATCATTCAGGATGACCTGGGGCCAGTTGACGTCGATTTCTTCGACAGTGAGAGCCCGGGCTGCTGGGTTCAACCCGAATAGCGGGCAGGACATCCACTCCTGAAATCTCAGAGGTGGCTGTAAGGCCCGTCATTACTGGGCTAGACAGTTTTTATTCTCTGGCGCATTTGTCCGAGTCAACGGTTTTGGGGGCTCGCGACAGTTTTGCGTTTACTCCGAATCGGGCTGAAGGCCACGGAAACTGGGCCTCTTTGCGACAGTTTTAATTCTCTAAATCCATGGTGGTTTCGTTGCATTAGAACTGTTGTCGAACAATTGAAACTGTTGCCGGTAGAGGGAAGCGCTCGCTTCCCTTCATCGGGCGCTTCACCCTCCTCCCCGCTTCACCCCTCCCTACCCAGATCTGGCGTTCTCTGATGCCCCTTGCCGTTCAGGGTCATGAATCTCTGGGCTCCCTCAGCTTCCGCTATTCGCTCAAGTGCTCTGAGCAGCAGGGTACCGATCCCTGACTTTCGCTGGGCCGGTCCGACAACCCGTGAGCGAATCAGACGAGTCCGACCACTTCCTTAGGGCCCAGAGCGCGGGCTATTTCCTGTTTTATGACGTCCCGTAAGGCGCGGCGATTGTGAATATCTGGTTTACCACATATTCGAATAGGCATATATTTGGATTTCCAGATATTAGTCGTACACGCATTCCCCAGGAGGTCACATGCGGGAAACACTGACTCCCCCCATCGTTTTCAAATGCCTGGCTGATGACACTCGGGCCCGGATGACCCTGCTGATCGCCCGCGAAGGCGAACTCTGTGTCTGCGAACTTACCCACGCGCTGGAGCTGAGCCAGCCGAAGATCTCGCGGCATTTGGCCCAGTTGCGCGAGGCTGGACTCCTGATGGATCGCCGCAAGGGTCAATGGGTGTACTACCGACTGCACCCCGAACTGCCGCAGTGGGTGGACGCGATGCTGAAGGGAGTGGTCGATGCGAACCAGCAATGGTTGAGCCCCGATGCGTTGCGCCTTGCCGAAATGGGCGAGCGGCCGCAGAGCCCTGTTGCTTGTGCTTGATACTTTCCTTCGCTGATTGAGTTGTCGTCATGCTGATCGCATTTCTGATTTTTCTGGTGACGATCGTTCTCGTCATCTGGCAGCCCAAGGGCTTAGGCGTGGGCTGGAGTGCAGCTCTAGGAGCTGTCGTGGCGCTGCTGGCTGGCGTCGTAAGCCTGTCCGATATTCCAGTGGTCTGGCAGATCGTGTGGAACGCCACCGCAACGTTCATCGCCGTCATCATCATCAGCCTGCTGCTGGACGAGGCGGGGTTCTTCGAGTGGGCGGCATTGCACGTAGCCCGCTGGGGCAAGGGCAGCAGCCGCAAGCTGTTCGCCTTCATCATCCTGCTGGGCGCCGCCGTCTCGGCGCTGTTCGCTAACGACGGTGCGGCACTGATCCTGACCCCGATCGTCATCGCCATGCTGCTGGCCCTGCGCTTCTCCCCGGCGGCGACGCTGGCATTCGTCATGGCGGCGGGCTTCATCGCCGATACCGCGAGCCTACCGCTGGTGGTTTCCAACCTGGTGAACATCGTCTCCGCCGACTACTTTGGCATTGGCTTCAGCGAATACGCCTCGGTCATGGTGCCGGTGAACCTGGTCAGTATCGCCGCCACCCTGGGAATGCTGCTGTGGTTCTTCCGCAAGGACCTGCCGCGTACCTATGAACTCGACCAACTCAAGGCTCCCGAAGCCGCTATCCGCGACAAGGCGACGTTCGTTGCCGGCTGGTGGGTGCTTGCGCTGTTGCTGGTCGGCTTCTTTGCCATCGAGCCGTTGGGCGTTCCGATCAGCGCCATCGCTGCTGCCTGTGCGCTGATCCTCTACTTGATCGCCGCCCGCGGGCACGTGATTTCTACCCGCAAGGTGCTCAAGGACGCGCCTTGGCAGGTCGTGGTGTTCTCGCTTGGCATGTACCTCGTGGTTTATGGCCTGCGTAACGCCGGCCTCACCGACTACCTGACGCAGATCCTCAATGTCTTCGCCGGGTACGGGATCTGGGGCGCATCCCTCGGCACGGGGCTGCTCGCCGCTGGCCTGTCGTCGGTCATGAATAACATGCCCACTGTGCTGGTAGGCGCCTTGTCGATCCATTCCGCTGAGGCCACCGGCATCGTGCGCGAGGCCATGATCTACGCCAACGTCATCGGCTGTGACCTCGGTCCGAAAATCACCCCCATCGGCAGCCTGGCCACCTTGCTGTGGCTGCACGTGCTGGCCCGCAAGAACATCGTCATCACCTGGGGTTACTACTTGCGCACCGGCATCGTCCTGACGCTGCCGATCCTGCTTGCCACCTTGGCCGCATTGGCCATCCGCTTGAGCTTTTGAACCGGAGATACCTGATGAAAGTCTTGTTCATGTGCACCCACAACAGCTGCCGCAGCATCCTGTCCGAGGCGCTGTTCAATCACCGGGCCCCCGAGGGTATGGAAGCTGTGAGCTCGGGCAGCTTCCCAAGCGGCAAGGTCAATGAGCGGGCACTGAAAACCTTGGAAGCCGCCGGTATCCCCACCGCTGGTCTTTCAAGCAAGGCCTCGGATGCCTTCGAGAGCTCTCCTCCCGACATCGTTGTCACCGTGTGCGACCGCGCTGCCGGCGAAGCCTGCCCGATCTTCTTCGGTCCATCGCTCAAAGCCCACTGGGGTCTGGCCGACCCTTCGGCGGTCATCGGGAGTGAGGCCGAAATCGAAGAAGCCTTCCAGACCACACTTGCGAAGATCGATGAGCGCGTGCGCGCCTTCATTGCGCTGCCTCTCTCGCAACTGAGCGAGGACGAACTGAAAGCCGAACTTGCCCGTATTGGCGCCCTGTAGGCCCTGGATCAATGGAGACCGAAATGAACGACCACCTGCCAAATGTCCAACCAGAACTGATTGATTTGCCGTCGCTGGAGCGGCTGGCGCCGAAGGATCCTTCCACGCACAAACCGCGCATCCTGCTGCTGTACGGATCGACCCGCGAACGCTCATTCAGCCGCTTGATGGTTGAGGAAGCTGCGCGCCTGCTGGAAGCGTTCGGCGCCGAAACCCGTATCTTCGACCCTTGCGGCCTGCCGCTGCCGGATGACGCTCCGAACTTCCACGAGAAGGTGCTGGAACTCCGCGAGCTGATGCAATGGTCCGAAGGCCAGGTGTGGTGCTCGCCCGAGCGTCACGGCTCAATGAGTGCTGTCTTCAAGGCGCAGATCGATTGGGTACCGCTGGCCATGGGCGCCGTTCGCCCAACCCAGGGCAAGACCCTCGCGGTGATGCAGGTGTGTGGAGGCTCGCAGTCATTTAACGTGGTGAACCAACTGCGCGTGCTTGGTCGCTGGATGCGTATGTTTACCATCCCGAACCAGTCGTCGGTGCCGAAAGCCTTCCTGGAGTTCGATGAAGCCGGGCGCATGAAGCCGTCTTCTTTCTACGATCGACTGGTCGACGTGATGGAGGAACTGACCAAGTTCACGCTGCTGCTGCGTGATCGCCAGGATTATTTGGTAGACCGCTACTCCGAGCGCAAAGAGTCGGCGGAAGAACTATCCAAGAGAGTCAACATTAGGTCTATTTGAGGTCATGAGCATGTCGCACCCTTACTCATTGAAATCGTTGCCCCATGCTCCGGGTGTGCTGCTTTTGACGCCTTGTCCGGGCACCCCGCTCGACCCGTGAGCGTCACGGCTGGAGCGCACCGGGCATGCCCCTCTTGGCACCCTCCAACCCCGCCGCATGCCGGGCCACCCGCCAGCCGAACACAATCGCAGGCCCCAGGGTGGTACCTGGGCCAGGGTAGGTGCCGCGAAAGATCGAGGCCAGGTCATTACCGCAGGCGTATAGCCCCTCGATCACCTGGCCTTGGGTGTCCAGCACCTGGCCGTCGGCGTTGCCGCTCAAGCCTGCGCTGCAGGCGAGGTCGGCGGGTTGTACGGTGACGGCATAGTAAGGCCCCTCGCCCAGCGGGCGCACGCAGGGGTTGGGTGTTTGCTGTGGGTCGCCATTGTGACGGTTCATGGGGCTGCTGCCACGGTTGAATGCCGGGTCTTCACCGTGTGCGGCGGAGGCGTTGTAGGTGTTGACCGTGTTTGCGAGCCCCTCGGCATCGATCTTGAGCTTGCTGGCAAGCTCGGCCAGCGTGCTGGCTTTGACCAGGTAGCCGGCCTTGACGAAGCTGGCGATGTTGGCGGCGGTGCGCAGCGGCATCACCAGGCCCAGGCCATAGCGGCGTAAGAAGGCTTCATCGCAGATCAGGTGAGCGGTGGGGCTGCTATCGGCGAGCATGCCCATGACGAAGTCGTGGTAGGAGTCCGACTCATTGACGAAGCGCAGGCCCCGGCGGTTGACTGCGATCAGCCCTGGCTTGGCACGGTCTAGCAGGATGTGTGGCCAGACGGCCTGGTAGCCGTCCTTGCTTGTGCGGATCGAACAGGGCATCCATAGACCCGGGCTGTCATGGCCGTTGTCGAGCTGAGCGTTAGCCTTCAGCGCGCGATCGATGCCGTCGCCGGTATGGGTCAAGGGCGCCAGTGAAAGGGGTTGGGCCGCGGCGGGGAACAGTTGCTTGCGCAACGTCGGGTGGCGGGTCACGCCGCCGGTGGCCATCACCACGCCTCGGCGGGCGCGGATGCGCTGGGGCTGGCCATTGTGCAGCACCACAGCGCCCACCACCTTGCCGTTCTCCTGGATCAAGTCGTGCAAGGGCGTTTCAAAACGAATGGTAACGTTGCGCTGGCGCAGGCTGTAGAACAGGCGGGCAACCAAGGCGTTGCCCATCACCAGGTTGGTGCCACGGGGGTGGCTCAGGCGGTCGATGCAATAGCGGCCGACAACGCTCAGGGTACGGGTCAGGTTTTTCAGCGAGGTAAAGGGCGACAGCAGCGCGTCGAGGTCGGCGCGGGGCACCATCATGCCGCCGAGCCCCATGAACTCCGGGCGTGGTGGCCGTACGCGGGCGAAATCTTTCCCCAGTAGCCTGGCGTCGAACGCGAGCGGTGCCAGGGCGCGGCCACCGAACGCTGCTCCTGGGCCGCTGACATAGTCGGGGTGGGCTGCGGCGGCCACGAATTTGACTTCGCTGATGCGCTCCAACTCGTCAATTGCCTGCGGCCCGCTGGCCAGAAAGGCTTCGCGTAAGGCTTCACCACCGCGCTCACCGACCACCGCCTTAAGGAAGGTTGCAGCATCTGCCACGCTGTCCGGTACTCCGGCGCGCTGGCTCTGGGTGGTGCCGGGTACCCAGGTGGTACCGCCTGAGGTCGCACTGATGCCGCCCACGGCAGCGGTTTTTTCACACAGCAGCACGTCCAGCCCGTGGTGCTTGGCCATCAACGCTGTAGTCATGCCTGCGGTGCCTGCGCCGAACACCAACAGGTCGACTTCCTGGTCCCAGCGTGGGGGAAGGGGGGTGATGGTGCTCATCGTACGTTCTCCTGAGTGGTAAGGGCGAAGGGCTTGGAAGCAAACGACATGGGGGATCCCTCGAGGATCAAGGCCTGTAGGCCGGGCGTTATTCGTAGGCTGTGGCGCCAGCCAGGTGGCGCCCGGCGATATAGCCGAAGGTTGCGGCTGGCCCCAGGTTGATTCCGCCGGCCGGATAGTGCCCGCCCATGATGCTGGCCATGTCGGACCCCGCTGAATAAAGGCCTGCGATCGGCTGCCCGTGAGTGTTGAGGACTTGCGCATGGGCATTGGTCTTGAGGCCTGCGAAGGTGCCGAAGCAGCCTGCCTCGACCTTCACCGCATAGAATGGGCCCTGCTCGATTGGCGCGACGCAAGGATTTGGCGCGTGCTGCGCATCACCCTGCTTGCGGTTGTAGGGCGTAGTGCCGCGACCGAACTGGGGGTCTTCACCGTTGCGGGCGTGGCGGTTGTACTCGGTCACAGTCTGGCTCAGGCCCGCGGGGTCTATCCCGCACGCCAAGGCCAACGCCTCGATGGAGTGGCCAGTCTTCAGGTAACCCGAGCGGATGAATGGCTCAACGGGCAGTGGGAAAGGCCGGGAAACGCCCAGCCCATAACGCCGCTGAAACGCGCGGGTGCAGATCAACCAGGACGCGACCTCGGTGCCGGGTGCGGCCGCGACCATGGCGGCAACATAGTCATAGTAGCCATTGGCTTCGTTGACGAACCGTTGGCCGTTGGCGAGGACGCCGATGATGCCGGGCTTGCCGCGTTCGATGATATGCGGGAAGTGGCCGGCGCTACCGTCCTTGTAAGGTACTCGAGACACGGGCGCCCAAGCGGCGGCACTGGCCAGGTCTTCAGCGACCTGGCCGCCGACGCTCTCGCCCAGGCGCAAACCATCGCCATTGACGCCCAGAGGCGGCAACGCCAGATGTTCATGGCCCGTTGGCGTGCGCGGGAACAGTGCCTTGCGTCGTTCGATGTCATTGGCAAAGCCACCTGCAGCCAGCACCACACCCTTGCGCGCCCGAATGGCGATACGGCCTTTTGCTGTTTCGACGACGGCGCCGACGACCCGGTCGTGTTCATGGATCAGTTCAGTGGCCGGCGCTGACTCCCAGAGCTGTACGCCAAGGTCTTCGGCTGACTTGGCCAGGCGGGCGATCAAGGCGACGCCGTTGACGAGGTGCATGGCGCGCCCCTTGAGCGCAAGGTCGATCAAGTGTTTGCCGAAGCGTTGGGTCACGTGCAGCAGCGAACGCCAGGAGCGTGTCAGGGTGAGGAAGGCAGTCAGGTCACGGCCGGCCATGATCGGCATGCCCATGAACGAGGTTTCGCGCATCGTCTTGCGCAGCCGCTTTAGCAGTTTGCCTACCGCGTAGGCATTGTAAGGGGCGGCGATCACCGACCGACCGCCGGTGCCGGCGCCTGGTGTATCCCCGTGGATATCAGCAATTGCGTTACCGTCGGCGAATTGCAAAGCGGTATGGCGCTCAAAAAAGGAGACCATGTTGGGCGCTGCTTCGAGAAAGGCATCGATCATGGTCGGGTCGAAGTGGTCACCCAATTCATGTTCAAGGTAGGTGCGTGGCAGCGAGCGGTCCTCAATGATCCCGGCGCGCTGAGCCAACGGATTGCACGGCACCCACATCCAGCCACCCGACCAGGCGGTGGCACCGCCGAACACCTCATCCTTCTCGACCACGATCACCCGCTGACCATGCCACGCGGCGGTCACGGCTGCGCTAAGCCCGGCTGCACCAGAGCCGATGATCAGGACATCGCAGTCCACCGTGGCGTGCAGGGAAGTGTCGGTAAGCATCAAGAGGTCTCCTGGTGTAGTGGGCTTGGTCAGCGTCAATGATTTACAGGGGCTCAATGATTGCCTTGGCTGCCGCCAACGCCTCTCGGGCCCAAGCCTCTACCCCAACTTGCGCTACCCTGCGGTCATTCGGGATCTCGACACTGACCGGAACCGCGGCTGCCAGGCTGCGCCATATCCTGGCCAGATCGATGTCACCTTCCCCCGGTAGCAAACGCCCGCAGCGCGCCGCCTGGATCAGTCCCTCATGGGTGTCGGGGCGCATCGCAGGGCCGTCGCATATTTGTGCGTAGTGCAGCCACTGCGCTGGGATTCGCTGCAAATCCTCGAAGCGGCTGTCTGAACGATCAAAATGCAGGGCGTCTACCAGGATGCCGCCGTTGGCTCGATCGGCCTGTTCCACAATATGCAGAGCACTGGCCAGGTCATTGACGGCCGTCCACGGCATGAATTCGAGGTCTGCTGAGAGGCCGAATGGTTGCATTGCGTCGCATAGCCGAGCGTAGTGCTCTACAAGTCGGCCTTGCTCCGGATCGTCCCCGGCTACCAGTACCGCCTTGGCCCCTAGCTGCGCACCAACCTCGAAAAACGGCAGGTAGCGTTGCAGATCGAATTGGGCATCGAGGCGTACCAATTCCAGATCGAAGACCTTCACGCCGGTGTCGTTCATCCGTGCGAGCGTTTCACGCAGCATGCGTGCGTCATCCATCAGTGGATAGGCGACGGCCCCTGGCGCGACGGGTAACAACCGCACGCCAGCCTGGTCATAGCCGGTGCGGGCAGCCAGTTCGATGATTTCGGGCGGGCTGAAATCGAGAGCGGTCAGTTGGGCGATGGAATAGCTAGCTTGCATGGCAGGTCTCCGTAGAGGGGGTTAAGCGCGCTGGAATTCAGTTGGCTGGGGTGGGAATCGCCGACGTTCTGTGCTGACGGCCTTTGACCCATAGCGCCGTGACCCCGAGCAAGGAAGGGATGGCGAGGAACAAGAAGACCTGGCTGAAATCCCATTGGGCAGCCAGCATGAGTGCGCCGATCCCGGCGCCGCTGATAGCGCCCAGGCGACCGATGCCGGTTGCCCAGCACACCCCGGTGGCACGGATCTGGGTTGGGTAGAAAGCGGCTGCCAACGCATAGCCACCGACGTTGACGCCATTGAGGAAGTAGCCCAGCAACAGGATCAGCGGGCAGAGAACCTGCATCGTCGGCTGCTGCAGCGCGATTAGCACCGCGCAGGCGCCACCGCAGAACACCGTAATGCCGACCACCTTATGGTGATCCCAGCGGTCCATCTTCATGCCGACGGTAAAGTTGCCCAGCATGCCGCCAATTTGCAGCAACGAGCCCAGCAGTGCCGCATCGCCCATGCTAAGGCCGGCATCGCGGGTCAGCAGCGGCAGCCAGCTCGACAGCAAGTACATGGTCAGCAAACCCATGAACAGCGTGATCCAGATCATGCAGGTACCGAGGCTATAACCGGACGCGAACAACGCGCTGACCTTGCCAGCCTGTTGGATCGACGCTTCGCTGATATGAAATCGGGTACGGGCGTTGGCCAAGCCAGGGGCAACTTTGTTGATCTCCTTGATCAGACGTTCCTTCAACGCACCGTTCTGGGCCAAAAAGCGGATGGACTCCGGCAGGCTGAAAAGCAGCAGGAGCGCAAAGGCAATGGGCAGCACACCGCCGACCACCAATACCGATCGCCAGCCAAAATGGGCGATCAGCCACTCACTGCCCAGGCCACCCAGGGCCGCGCCAAAGGCGAAACCGCAGTAGATGAAAGAGACCATATGAGAGCGGTAACGCTTGGGTGCGAATTCGGAAATCAGTGTCGCGGTATTCGGCATTGATGCACCCAGACCGACCCCGGTCAGAAACCGCAGCACTGTCAGGCTGACGACCCCGGTGGCCCAGGCCGAAGCTAGGCTCCACAGGCCGAACAGCAGCACTGAACCGATGATGACCGGCCTGCGGCCAAAACGATCTGCCAACGATCCGGCAGTCAATGAGCCGAAGGCCAGCCCGAGCAGGCCGCTCATCATCACGGGCCCAAGGTCATGTCGCTGCAAGCCCCAGTCGTCGACCAGCGCGGGTGCTATGAAACCGATCGAGGTCGTATCGAACCCATCAAAGACAAGCACCATGAAGCCCAGAAACAGCACCAGCCATTGCCTGGCGCTCATTTTTCTAGCGTCCATGAAGGTGCTGACATCAAGGTTGGGAGAACTCGACATAGATGACTCCTGTTTTTGTTTTTATCAGAACGCCTTTCTGGCAGCGGCATCTTTTGCAGAACACCAGGCTTTCTCAGTGGGCGGTGATGATACTATCATAAATGGAAGATCATTCCAAAATTAAAAAGCATTCCATTTATGATTTTGATCGGCAGGAGTCAGCGCGCTTGGCTTAACGCATTCGACAGCAGAGCTTGAGGAGAGGAGGCGGCCACGTCGGATGACAGGCCGCGTTCGATCGGTGGTCCGATCAGCCGGTCTGATCGGTGATCCGGGAGGTCATCATCGACAGCTTGGGAAGACTGTCCAGACTGATTGCGGTGATTTCTTCGGCGGCCTCGAACAATGCCGCTTTGAGAGCCTGCATACGCTCTTGGGTCAAGCGAACGCTTGGGCCGGCTATGCTGATCACGCCGATGACGTGTCGCTGCGAATCGAGGATTGCGATAGCCATCGCCGCCGCGCCAATTTCAAAACTCTCGTCAACTGACGCATAGCCTTGATCACGTGCGAGCTGCAGGTGTTTAAGCAGCTGGTCGATCGTGGTCGCCGCGTTGGGCCCATATTCACCGGCTTTGGCCAGGCCTTGACGGTAAACCAGCTCCAGCGCGCGTTCGTCACTCAGACAGCTCAACCACGCAAGCCCCGACGCTGTACAGCAGAGTTTGGCTTCGGCACCGGCATCAGGGTCGTAGCGAAGCCCGGAGCGCGTGCCTTGCGCCTTGGAGATCCACACCAGGTTGTCGCCATCGACAATGCTCAAACGCACCAGTTCGCCAGACACACGGGCTAGGCGTTCAAGGATCGGTTTGGCGAGGTCGACGATGTCGCTCTGGGACAGGTGCTTCAGTGCAAGCGATACCACCTTGAGGGCGAGAACATAATTACCGTGCTGAGGGTCTTGGCGCACAAAACCCTGTTCAACCAAGCAATTAAGCATGCGGTGAGTGGCGCTCGGCGGAATGTCCAAGGCTTCGGCAACTTGCTGAAGAGGCAGCCCGGTGCGTTTCCCGGCCAATAGCTCAATAGCGTGCAGGCCGCGTTCCAGCGCATTGCTCATAGTTGTTCCTTGATGTGTGAGAGATGAGCTCCCGTAGAAAATGCATTGAAGGCTACCCATGACGCGTTGCAAAAGAAAGGGATGCCTATATTGACGCCAGCGTACAGGGGCCGCCAATCAGGGGTTATGTGCACGCTGTTAAGGCCTCAGATTCTGAAAAACTTCCTGTAGCAGCCCAATTGCTCACTCAGCATGTAGCTGCCTGGATGCACAGGGTGCCCCAGCGCTTGCGCCTCGCTTAGCAGGCGAGTCTCAACGGGTTGCATGATGATGTCTGCCACCAGCGTTCTGGGGGCCAGGGCAGCCAGATCAACAGGAAGCGGGTCTTCATCCGAGAGCCCTAACGGCGTTGCGTTGATAACGATATCGGCTAGCGCGAGGTGCTGGCGCTGAGCGACCTCACATCGCCCCGGCCAATGTTGGTCCAGCCTGGAGAGCAGTGCATCGGCTTTGACGGTATCCGGTTCTTGCAGAGATAACTGGCCGATTCCTGCTTGCAGTAATGCGACAGCAATCGAACTTCCCGCACCCCCACCTCCGGCCAGTACGACACGCTTGCCGGCCAGCGCGTACCCTTTGCGCTGCAGGCCCAGGACAAACCCTGTCCCATCGAAGTTGTCAGCTTCCCATACGCCTTGTTCGTTGCGCCGCAATGCGTTGGTGCTGCCGGAGACCTGGACGGCAAGGCTGACCTCATCGGCAAATTCGCGAGCGGCAAACTTGTGAGGAATGGTGATCAGCATGCCCGAGAAATTTTCCATCGCTTGCAGGCCGCGTATTACCGTCGCGAGCTGTTCAGGCCGGGCATGCACTGCAATCATCACCGCGTCCACAGCTTGCTCAGCGAATACCTTGTTGAGCAGCTGCGGGGCCTTCACTTGCTTTACCGGGTCACCTACGACCGCAAAGATTCGGGTATTGCCTGTAGGGCTGGGTATCAACAATTGGGACATTGAGTTCTCCGTGGGTATGCCGCGCCAGCGTTGCAGCACAAACCTATCACACGGATATCGGAATATCATTCCATTTAAGAAATAGATTCCTTTTGATTGGGCAAATGTGGATAGCGAAGAGTGCCAGGCAATGCCGGGGCCGCATTGCCTGAGCGCGATCTGTCAGATCTGCATTGCCATCCCGTCCACATTCATCGCCGCCTGGCGCAAGGCCTCGGAGCGGGTCGGGTGTGGGTGGCAGGTGAGGGCGATGTCTTCTGCCGAAGCCGAAAACTCCATGGCTACGCAGAACTCGCCGATCATTTCGCTGACGCTCGGGCCCACCAGGTGCACGCCCAGTACTTCATCGGTGTTTGCGTCGGCAATGACCTTGGCGAAGCCTTCGGTCTCGTGGTTGATCTTGGCGCGGCTGTTGGCGCTGAAGGGGAACTTGCCGACCTTGTAGGCGCGCCCTTCGGCCTTGAGCTGTTCTTCGGTTTTGCCCACACTGGCCAGTTCCGGGCGGGTATAGATGACGCCGGGGATGAGGTTGTAGTTGACCTCATGGGCCTTGCCGGCGATGCGCTCGATGCACGATACCGCTTCATCTTCGGCCTTGTGCGCGAGCATTGGGCCAGAGGTTACATCGCCGACCACCCAGATGCCGGGCACCGCACTGCGGTGGTGGTCATTGCTCAGCATGCCGCGCTTGTCGGTCGAAAGGCCCACGCTTTCCAGGTTCAGGCCCTGGGTGTACGGGCGGCGGCCGATGGCCACCAGCACGTAGTCGGCTTGCAGGGTTTGTGCGTCGCCACCGGCGGCGGGTTCCAGGGTCAGGCTGACGCCATCGGCCGACGGCGTGGCTTGTGTCACCTTGCTGCCGAGCTTGAAGCTCATGCCTTGCTTGGCCAGGGCCTTTTGCAGGGTCTTGGCGGTTTCTTCATCGGTGCCCGGGCAGATGCGGTCGAGGTATTCGATGACGGTGACCTGGCTGCCCAGGCGGCGCCAGACCGAACCCAGCTCCAGGCCGATCACGCCGGCGCCGATGACGATCAGGTGCTTGGGAACCTGGGGCAGGGACAGTGCACCGGTCGAGTCGATGATGCGTTGGTTGTCGATGGTCACGCCTGGCAGGGGTGTGGGTTCTGAGCCGGTGGCAATGACAATGTCCTTGGCCTGCAGCGTGGTTTCGCTGCCGTCTTCGGCCTTGACCACGACCTTGCCAACGCCATCCAGCCGGCCCCAGCCCTTGACCCAGTCAACCTTGTTCTTACGGAACAGGTACTCGATGCCCTTGGTCAGGCCGGTCACGCTCTCGTCCTTCTGTTTCATCATCTGGGCGAGGTTCAAGGTCGGCTTCACTTCGATGCCGAGGTGGGCGAATTCATCGCCGCTGGCGGCCTCGTACAGCTCGGATGCATGCAGCAGCGCCTTGGATGGCATGCAGCCAACATTGAGGCAGGTGCCGCCCAGGGTCGAGCGGCCTTCTACACAGGCAACACTCAGGCCCAGTTGGCCTGCACGGATTGCCGCGTTATAGCCGCCAGGGCCACCGCCGATGATCACCACGTCATAGGATTTCATGGGTTCCACTCCAGGATGAAGAAGCGCGAGAGGGGCACAAGGTTAGTCTGTGTGCTTAGAATTGTATACAATCTGCGTGTTTTTCATGTCGGTTGGTTCTAGACCATCGTCGCGTTTAGCCCAAAATCTGCAGCTATGAACTACCCTGACTCCGTGGCGTCCGAATTTATGAGGCGTGGCGCCCCGTTACCTGAAGGGAGGGTCATTGATGCTTGCGCAACTTCCACCTGCGTTGCAGAGCCTGCATTTACCTTTGCGTCTGAAATTGTGGGACGGCAACGAGTTCGATCTTGGGCCGAGCCCGCAAGTGACGATCCTGATCAAGGAGCCTCAGCTGATCAGCCAGTTCACCCACCCAAGCCTTAACGAGCTGGGTGAGGCCTTCGTTGAAGGCAAGCTGGAGCTCGAGGGTGATATCGGCGAGGTTATTCGCGTGTGCGACGTACTCAGCGAGGCCCTGCTGAGTGACGATGACGACACGACGCCACAGCGTATTGCCCATGACAAGGACACCGACGCCGAAGCCATTTCCTATCACTACGACCTGTCCAATGCGTTCTACCAGTTGTGGTTGGACCCGGACATGGCCTACTCCTGTGGTTACTTCCGTGAGCCGGACAACACGCTGGCCCAGGCCCAACAGGACAAGTTCGACCACCTGTGCCGCAAGCTGCGCCTGCAGGCGGGTGACTACCTGCTGGATGTGGGCTGTGGCTGGGGCGGCCTGTCACGCTTTGCCGCACGTGAGTACGGTGCCAAGGTATTTGGTATTACCTTGAGCAAGGAGCAGCTCAAGCTGGCCCGTGAGCGGGTGAAGGAAGAGGGGCTGGCCGGGCAGGTCGACCTGCAGATTCTCGACTACCGAGACCTGCCCCAGGATGGCCGTTTCGACAAGGTGGTCAGTGTCGGCATGTTCGAACATGTCGGGCATGCCAACCTGCCTTTGTATTGCCAGAAGCTGTTCGGTGCGGTGCGTGAAGGTGGCCTGGTCATGAACCACGGCATCACCGCCAAGCATGTGGATGGGCGACCGGTAGGGCGGGGGGCGGGGGAGTTCATCGACCGTTATGTCTTCCCCCACGGCGAGCTGCCGCATCTGTCGATGATCAGCGCCAGCATTTGTGAGGCGGGGCTTGAGGTCGTCGATGTAGAAAGCCTGCGCCTGCATTACGCCAAGACCTTGCACCACTGGAGCGAGAACCTGGAAAACCAGCTGCATCGTGCGGCGGCCATGGTGCCGGAAAAGACCCTGCGCATCTGGCGGCTGTACCTGGCCGGTTGTGCCTACGCCTTCGAGAAGGGCTGGATCAACCTGCACCAGATATTGGCCGTGAAACCTTATGCCGATGGCCGCCATGACCTGCCATGGACCCGTGAGGATTTGTACCGCTAGGCTGAGTGTTTCGCGTTCGACCACACATACCAGGGGCCGCTATGCGGCCCCTGGTTATTAGTGCCTGTTAAAGAATCGGCGAGATCAACCGAGCAATCCGCATCCCTAGTTGTTGCAGGCGATGGGTATCCAGGCTGTCCTCCGCAGTGATCTCCCGAGCCTGCTCGAAGTCGTTGGCCAACATGGTTTGCACCTGATCGGCAAATGCACGGTCCACCGTCAGCAAGGTGATCTCGAAGTTCAGGCGGAACGAACGGTTGTCCAGGTTGGCACTGCCGATCGCGCTCACATCGTCATCCACCAGCACCACCTTCTGATGCAGAAAGCCTGGCTGGTAGCGGAACATGCGCACACCGGCGCGTACCGCTTCGAAGGCAAACAGGCTGGAGGCGGCATAGACGATCCGGTGGTCGGGCCGTGACGGAATCAGGATGCGAACATCCACCCCCCGCAGCACCGCCAAGCGCAAGGCGGCGAACACTGCCTCATCGGGGATGAAGTAGGGGCTGGTGATCCATACCCGACGCGTAGCCGAATGGATCGCTTCAAGGAAGAACAGCGAGCAGGTTTCCTGCGGGTCCGCTGGCCCGCTGGCAAGCGCCTGGCACAACACGCCGTTCTCCGGGTAGGTGTCGGGCAGGATCAACGGTGGCAGTTGGCGGGTTGCCCAGTACCAGTCCTCGGCGAACGACTCCTGCAAGCAGGCCAGCACGGGCCCACCGATTTGCACGTGGGTATCTCGCCAAGGCGACAGTTGCGGATGCGCACCCAGGTACTCATCACCCACATTGTGCCCGCCAATGAAACCGACCAGGCCATCCACCACCACGATCTTGCGGTGGTTACGGAAGTTCACCTGAAAGCGGTTGAACCAGCCACGGCGCGTGGCGAAGGCATGAATCTCCACACCACCCGCTCGCAGCACCTGGCTATAGCTTGCCGGCAAAGCATGGCTACCGACCCGGTCGAAGAGGACGAACACTTTCACCCCTTCGGCCGCTTTGCGCAGCAGTAACTGCTGTAGCGCTTTGCCCAGGTTGTCGTCGTGAATGATGAAAAACTGTACCAGCACCACTTCGCGGGCTTGATTGATTGCGGCGAAGATGGCATCGAACGTCGCTTCACCATCGATCAACAGCTTTACCTGGTTGTTCGCTAGGCAGGGCATGCGTCCGAGCTTTGGCATGGCACGCAACGCAGCATAGCTTTCGGACTCGCGGGCGGTGAGCGCCTCTTCTACCCACGGGCGCCAGTTGAGGTTGGCCATGGCCACGTGCATTTCCTGGTTGGCTTGGCGCCGTGCCTTGATGTAGGCATAGAAAGAGCGAGCGCCGAAGATCAGGTAGGGGATCAAGGTCAGGTAGGGAATGAAGACCAGTGGCATGGCCCAGGCAATCGCACCTTGGGCGGTACGCACGGTGAACACTGCATGCAGTGCGGCGATGATGCCCAACAGGTGAATCAGGCCGAGCACATAACCGAAGAAGTAGGGGCTGTGGTAATCCATATGCATCCTGCTTGCCGAGTACACTGTGGGTAACAGAACACGTTCCCGGTCCGGCTTGCAACCTGCAGGTGGATTTGGCGTCTAAGGTTCAGCCCGGCCCGTTGGCCGGTTTATTCCAGGAGCGTTTGCCCATGAAGATTCGTCTGCCACTGTTGGCGTTGGCCCTTGGCCTGAGCAGCCCGTTGGTGCATGCACAGATGTTGCAGCCCGGCTTGTGGGAGCTGACCACCAGCAACATGCAGGTCGATGGCAAGCCGTTACCCGACATGGCGTTCATGCTCGGCCAATTGAAGAACCTGCCGCCGGAGCAGCGCGCCATGATGGAGGGCGTGTTGGCCAAGCAAGGGGTGACAGTGGGGGGTAATGGGGTGCGCTCGTGCCTGACGCCAGAGCAGGTGGCAACCAATGATATTCCGTTGCAAGACCCTAAGTCGGGCTGCACGCAGCAGATTACCGACCGCACCGGCAACGTATGGAAGTTCCAGTTCAGTTGCCCCAAGGCCCAGGGCACTGGCCAGGCTACCTTTCTGAGTGACAGAGAGTTCACCACTCAGGTCAGCGGTACGTTCAATGCGTCTGGTGTGCAGCAGCAAGGCAGCATGAACACCCGTGCGGTCTGGCTGGGCAATGACTGCGGGGCGGTCAAACCGCGTAGCTGATTTGCCACTGCCATTGGCTGGTGGCGACTGCGTCGTGGGCATGCAGGCTCTCTGCATGTTCCACGCGCAGCTTGAAGGCAGTGGCCCATTTCAATTGTCGTAACGACTGGTGCAACCGTCGTGCGGCGTCTTCGCAGAACATCAAGTTCTGTCCGTTGGCCAACGCGAACGCTTGTTCATCTGCGCGCTTGACCGCAGTTTGCACGGCAGTTCCCAGGCTGGCCTCCACACGGTTGATCAACTCGGTCACCGGCAGCTCCAGCACATTGCTTTTCAAGCGCACGTGAATTTGCGCGCTACTGCGCTGACTATGGGGCGTCGCCACGATGCCCTGGCTGCTACCAAGCCACGCCATCACCCTGTCCTTATCCACCTGCTGCTCGGCAAAATCCGCCTGGAATTGTTGTTGAATCAGCTGCCTGGCAAGCGCAGCCGAACAAGGGCATGTGGATGAGTAGGGCACGGAAACAAATAGTTCCACGTGGAACATCTCACTTTCGATGCGTGCATCGAGAGTTACTGGATAGCTTTTCCAGCCTGCCAACGGGCTGACCAAGGCCGGCCGTTTAAGCAGGTGGTCGAAGGACAGGCGTAGGTAGGCCGCTGATGAGAGCCCTACATGGCTGTTCAGAAAATCAGCCAATAGCTGACGAATAACCAGCGCGGTGAGTGGCTGACCTTCCAGTGATTCAAGTGCCAGGTAAAGGCGCGACATGTGGATGCCGCGTGAGCTGCCGTCCACCAGGCTGACACCTGCGTCGACCTTGGCTGCGGCGATACGGCCCTCGAATTGCACCGGCAAGTCAATGCCACACATGCCCACCCAGTCCAGCGGTAAGGCGTGCTGCTGGGCTTGGCTGGCGATATCGGGAAGCTTGAGCTGGGTCATGGGTAATTCCAAATGAAAAGGCGATCAGCGGCAACCGCCAAGCAAGCTGCAGTGCAGGTTGAAGCGCTGCCCGCTGGAGCTGGAAACACGGTTCAAGGTGGTCCATCCGATGCGGCGGCTATAGCCCACCCACGCTTCGCCATCGCTTGCCAGGCCCGTGTAAAAGGTCAACGTGCCGTAGCGGCTGTTGGTCTGTGCCCACAAACGGCGGCTTTCGTAGTCGTAGCCACGTAGATAAAACGTGCTGCCTTCGGTGCGTACGCTGTAGTAACTGCCCTTGCCGTCCTGGCAGGCCAACAGGGTTGCGCTGCGGGTGCACAGCGCCAACGGGTTGCCCTGTGGCATGGCCGACAGTACCGATGGCACAACCAGCAATAGCAATAACACCGCACGCGACGGCTTCATATTTCATCTCCGGGGAGCATTCATCCGACGAGAACAGCTTGGCGAAATTGTATTGTTACTTTATAACATTATGCAATGCATCGTTTCGAATGCCTTCGCCTGAAGAGGTTTCGCCATGTCCAACCGTCTCCCCGTTACCGTTCTGTCCGGCTTCCTTGGTGCCGGCAAGAGCACCCTGCTGAACCATGTGCTGCGTAACCGCGACAGCCTGCGAGTCGCGGTGATCGTCAACGACATGAGTGAAATCAACATCGATGCCAGCGAGGTTCAGCGTAACGTCAGCCTCAACCGTGCTGAAGAAAAGCTGGTGGAGATGAGCAATGGGTGCATCTGCTGCACGCTGCGTGAAGACCTGCTTGAGGAGGTTGCGCGGTTGGCTGAGGAGGGGCGCTTCGATTACCTGTTGATCGAGTCCACCGGGATCTCGGAGCCGTTGCCGGTGGCCGAGACGTTTACCTTTCGCGACGAGCAAGGCCGTAGCCTCTCCGACATGGCGCGCCTCGATACGATGGTCACCGTGGTCGATGGCCTGAACTTTCTTCGCGACTATCAGGCGGCAGACAGCCTGGCCAGCCGTGGCGAAACCCTGGGTGAGGACGATGAGCGATCGATCAGCGACCTGCTGATCGAACAGGTCGAGTTCGCCGATGTGCTGCTGTTGAGCAAGATCGACCTGATCGGCCAGCACGAACGGGAAGAGCTGATCGCCATTCTGCGCAGCCTCAACGCCAGGGCGCAGATCGTGCCCATGGTCATGGGCGAGGTACCGCTGGCGCGTATCCTCGACACCGGCCTGTTCGACTTCGACCAAGCCGCGCAGGCGCCCGGCTGGTTGCAGGAGTTGCGCGGCGAGCACGTTCCGGAAACCGAAGAATACGGCATCGCCGCCAGCACATGGCAGGCTCGGCGTCCGCTTCATCCACAGCGCTTTTTCGACTTTATCCACACCCCTTGGACCAACGGTAGGCTGCTGCGCTCGAAAGGTTTTTTCTGGTTGGCCAGCAAGTATCAAGAGGCCGGCAGCTGGTCGCAAGCAGGTGGCATGATGCGCCATGGCATGGCTGGCCGCTGGTGGCGATTCGTGCCGCGTGAACAGTGGCCACAGGATGTGGATAACACGGCGGCAATACTGAAAAACTGGGCCGTCGAGAGCGGTGACTGCCGCCAGGAGCTGGTGTTCATCGGGCAGAATATTGACTTCGAAAAGTTATCCACAGAGCTGCAATCATGCCTGTTGACGGATGAAGAAATGGGCCTGGGGCCGATGGGCTGGCTGCGCTTGCCAGATCCGTTCGGTCCTTGGCACGAGGAGGCGGCAGCATGATCGTCGCACACAAGCCTGTGGATATCTTTCAGGTGTCGGGTGACTCGCCGCAAGTACTGACCGAAGTTCTGCAGGACAATGTGAACCTGGCGGTATGGCGTCGGCGCATGCCGGCTCAACTGGAGGATTTCGCCCAGCTGGTCGTCAGCCTTGGTCAACCCCTGGCTGACCAGCGGGTAATCGATGTGGACGAACAGCAGGCACCGGCGTTACCGGGCTTGTTGCATGAAACCGCAGACTTGCAGGGTTATGAGAGCTTTGTCGCCGACGTGGCCTGGCTGGTGGCCGCCTATACCTGCCTGCTCGGCGCACGACGGTTGGGCTTGCGCCTGCGCGTGCTGGATGCACCGATGTGCCCGCGCTTTCATGTGGACCACGTGCCGCTGCGCTTGCTCACAAGCTACGCGGGGCCGGGCAGTGAATGGCTGCAGGAAGGTGCGATAGGCCGGCGTGAACTGCACCAGGCAATGCCTGCTGTGGATAACATTCAACGGCTGCAGGCGGGCGATGTGGCCGTTCTCAAAGGCGAAAAATGGCAAGGCAATGAGGGCGCCGGGCTGGTGCATCGCTCGCCATCCGGGCACCAACGGCGCTTGCTGCTGAGCCTTGACTGGTTGGCGTGACGGCGCATAGTGAGGCCTACCTCCAGCCCGAAGTCATGCCATGTTGCAGAACATTCCTACCCACGTGATTGCCGGCCCACTGGGCGCCGGCAAGACCACATTGATCCGCCATTTGCTGGCGCAGCGCCCGCCTGACGAACGTTGGGCCGTGTTGATCAACGAATTTGGCCTGGTGGGGCTCGACGCTGCGCTACTCAGCCGCGATGAAGACGGCATTGCCATCGGCGAGGTCGCAGGGGGCTGCCTGTGCTGTGTCAACGGCATGCCGTTTCAGGTTGGCTTGGGCCGGTTGCTGCGCAAGTCTCGGCCTGATCGGCTGTTCATCGAGCCTTCCGGCCTCGGCCATCCCTTGCAGTTACTCACCCAACTCAAGCAGGCCCCTTGGGCAGGAGTGCTGACAATCCAGCCACTTTTGATGGTTGTGGACGCACAGAAAATGGCACGGGGCGAGGCCCTGCCTGAGGCTCAACTGCAGGCTTTTGATGCTGCCAAGGCTGTGGTTTTCAACAAGTCAGAGGCTGTGGATGAATGCCATAGGTTGTTGATAACTAAGAAGTTTAATGAAAAAGATATACTGTGGGCCAGCCACGGAAACCTACCACTTGCGGTGCTTCCCGTTTCATCCACAGGGGCTATTTCCATTGAATATGTGGATAACAGGATTGTCGACAATCTTGGAAATACCCCCGCAGCCCTATGGAATAGGCCCGATGAGCCTATCTGCCTGGTGCAACAAGGTGAGGGGGGCTGGAGTATTGGTTGGCGCTGGCATCCGAGTCGGCAGTTTTATCCACAGCGGATTCGGGCGTTTTTACACGGCTGGCCATGGCTCCGTGCCAAGGGAGTTATCCACACTGCGCACGGCTGGCAATCATTCAATGGGCTTGAGGGCGTGCTGCCGGACTGGCAGCCGAGCGACTGGCGCAGGGATACGCGCATCGAGCTGATTTTTGCTCAAGCTCAACCGCAGCCGGCTCTGCAGGCCGGTTTGAGGGAATGCCTTGGCGTCTGATCAGTTGCGCCAGCGGTTATGCTCTTGGCGCCACTGCTGCATCTCGATGACATTGTCGGTGCGTGGCGGCGTCTTGATCTCGAACGGGTAGGGCGCCAGTTCGATCTGCACGCTGTGGGCACCGAACTGGGTCACCGTGCCTGGGTGGCGTTGCTCGCCGGTGACGGTGAACTCGAAGGCGTAGATCCGCGCCAGGCGCTTCTTGCCGTTGGCATCACGAACAAAGCCGATGCGCTTGAGGGCGACGGCATCGTCCAGCAGTTCGAGGTCGAGCTTGGCGCAATGCTGCTTGACCCGCTCCAGGGCTTTTTCGCGCAGCCCATGGTTATGCCACAACCAGGCGCCTGCCGTGGCTACCAGCATCAGGACGAAGACATTCTCCAGGGTCAACATTTGCATATGCTCCAAACAGGTCGAACCAGCTTAACTGCGTCCCTGGCCTGTCGTACAGGTGGCAATCGAGTTCATACTGCGCTGCGCACAATCCTTGAAACAGCTTTGGAAATCTCCCGCATGAAACGTACCCCGCACCTGCTCGCCATCCAGTCCCACGTGGTGTTCGGCCACGCCGGCAACAGCGCCGCGGTGTTTCCCATGCAGCGTATCGGGGTCAATGTCTGGCCGCTCAATACCGTGCAGTTCTCCAATCATACTCAGTATGGCCAGTGGGCTGGCGAAGTGCTTGCTCCCGCGCAAATTCCTGCGTTGGTGGAAGGTATTTCCAACATCGGCGAACTGGGCCACTGCGATGCGGTGCTGTCTGGCTACCTGGGCAGTGCTGAACAAGGGCGGGCGATCCTGGCTGGCGTCGAGCGCATCAAGGCGGTGAACCCCAAGGCGTTGTACCTGTGTGACCCGGTCATGGGCCACCCTGAGAAAGGCTGCATCGTGCCGCAGGAGGTCAGCGAGTTTCTGCTGGAGGAGGCGGCCGCCAAGGCGGACATCCTTTGCCCTAACCAGTTGGAGCTGGACAGCTTCTGTGGCCGCCGCGCACAGTCGCTGGAAGATTGCGTGCAGATGGCGCGCAGCCTGCTCGCGCGTGGGCCGCAGGTCGTCGTGGTCAAGCACCTGGCCTACCCGGGGCGCGCCGAAGACCAGTTCGAGATGCTGCTGGTGACGGCCGAGCAAAGCTGGCACCTGCGTCGCCCGCTGCTGGCATTTCCGCGTCAACCGGTGGGGGTGGGCGACCTGACTTCGGGCCTGTTTCTGGCCCGTGTGTTGCTCGGGGACAACTGGCTGCAGGCGTTCGAGTACGCTGGTGCTGCGGTACATGAAGTACTGCTCGAAACCCAGGCCAGCGCCACCTACGAGTTGCAGCTGGTGCGGGCCCAGGATCGCATCGCCCACCCGCGCGTACGCTTCGAGGCGCAGCGCCTGGCGTACTAGTTGGCGTCGGTTTTCAGGTCCTGGTAGCGCTTTTCCAGCTCTTGGCGGATCTGCCGGCGTTGCTGGCCCTGCAGGAACCGGCGCTTCTCCTCGCTGCTGTGCGGCTGGCGCGGCGGCACCGCTACCGGGCGGCGGTTGTCGTCGACCGCCACCATGGTGAAGAAGCAGCTGTTGGAGTGACGCACGGAGCGTTCGCGAATGTTCTCGGTCACCACCTTGATACCCACCTCCATCGAGGTGTTGCCGGTGTAGTTGACCGACGCAAGGAATGTCACCAGTTCGCCGACGTGCACGGGTTCGCGGAAAATCACCTGGTCGACCGACAAGGTCACCACGTAGCTGCCGGCATAACGGCTGGCGCAGGCATAGGCCACTTCATCCAGGTATTTGAGCAGGGTGCCGCCGTGCACGTTGCCGGAGAAGTTGGCCATGTCCGGGGTCATCAGGACGGTCATGCTCAGCTGGGCGTTTCCAGGTTCCATAGTGTGCTCACGGTGTGGTTGCGCTGAATCGGGGCGGGTATCTGCTGACACTTCTGTTTCCCCTCTTTGAGTTTGCCTTCCTGGTACGGGACGTTGGCTGACGCTCCGTCGTCACGCTGATCACGCCATCGGCAGCGCTTAACCTGCCGATCTGTTTCTACATATTGCACCGACGTTGAGCGGCGGGGTGCGATGTTAACCTGAGTACGCCCATGCAACATGGGCTTTCCTGCATTCAATACAGTATGTACTTGCTGCTCGCTCGGTTTGCCTTGGCAGAGGAGCGGTCTGCCCGGGCATCGAGAAAAGGAGTATCGCGCCATGCATGCCATCAGCTTCATCCAGGACCTGGCAGTGATCATGCTGGTAGCCGGGGTGGTCACGATTATTTTCCACCGGCTCAAGCAGCCCGTGGTGCTGGGCTACATCGTCGCCGGCTTCATCATCGGCCCGCACACGCCGCCATTTGGCCTGATCCACGACGAAGACACCATCAAGACCCTGGCCGAGCTGGGGGTGATCTTCCTGATGTTCTGCCTGGGCCTTGAGTTCAGCCTGCGCAAGCTGTTCAAGGTCGGTGCCACGGCGTTTATCGCGGCGTTCCTGGAAATCGTGCTGATGATCTGGATCGGTTTCGAGATCGGTCGCTGGTTTGGTTGGAACACCATGGACGCGTTGTTCCTCGGCGCCATCCTGGCCATCTCCTCGACGACCATCATCGTCAAGGCACTCAACGACCTGAAGATGAAGAACGAGCGCTTCGCCCAGCTGATTTTCGGCGTGCTGATCGTCGAGGACATTCTGGGTATCGGCATCATCGCCTTGCTGTCGGGCATCGCCGTCAGCGGCACGGTCAGCTCTGGCGAGGTGTTTTCCACGGTCGGCAAACTGTCGCTGTTCATGATCGTCGCGCTGGTCATCGGCATTTTGCTGGTGCCGCGTTTGCTGGCATATGTGGCGAAATTCGAAAGCAACGAGATGTTGCTTATCACCGTGTTGGGCCTGTGTTTCGGTTTCTGTTTGCTGGTGGTGAAGCTGGAATACAGCATGGTCCTTGGTGCCTTCCTGATTGGCGCGATCATGGCCGAATCGCGCCAACTGCTGAAGATCGAACGGCTGATCGAACCGGTACGCGATCTGTTCAGCGCCATCTTCTTTGTCGCCATCGGCCTGATGATCGACCCTCAAGTACTGATCGACTACGCCTGGCCGATCGTGGTCATCACCGTGGCGGTGGTGCTGGGCAAGATGTTGTCCTGTGGCATGGGAGCGTTTATCGCCGGTAATGACGGCCGCACTTCGCTGCGGGTTGGCATGGGGCTTTCCCAGATTGGCGAGTTCTCTTTCATCATCGCTGCGCTGGGCATGACGCTGCAGGTAACCAGCGATTTCCTCTACCCGGTGGCCGTGGCGGTTTCGGCAATCACCACGCTGCTGACGCCTTACCTGATCCGTGCGGCTGACCCGCTCTCGCTGAAACTTGGCAAGGTGGTGCCCAGCCGTCTGGCGCGTGTGCTGTCGCTGTATGGCGAGTGGTTGCGCAACATCCAGCCGCAGGGCGAGGGTGCCGTGCTTGCGGCGATGATCCGGCGCATCCTGTTGCAGGTTGGCGTCAACCTGGCGCTGGTGATCGCCATCTTCTTCAGCGGGGGCTACTTTGCCGGGCGCATTGGCAATTGGCTCAGCGAGTGGGTCGCCGATGTCAGCCAGCAAAAGGCGATGATCTGGGGCGCGGCGTTGCTGCTGTCGCTGCCCTTCCTGATTGCGGCGTATCGCAAGCTCAAGGCGCTGTCGATGCTGCTGGCGGAAATGGGCGTTAAGCCTGAAATGGCGGGGCGCCATACCCAGCGAGTGCGGCGGGTGATCGCCGAGGTGATCCCGCTGCTGTCGTTGCTGGTGATCTTCTTGCTGCTGTCGGCGCTATCGGCCAGCATCCTGCCCACCAGTGAACTGCTGCTGGTGATTGCGGTAGTGGCGGCGGTGGTGGTGGCGTTGCTGTGGCGTTGGTTCATCCGCGTGCATACCCGCATGCAGATTGCCTTGCTGGAGACGCTGGAGAACAGCCGCGAGAATACGCATTGAGGCAGCAAGGCTCACTGCGCAAGATTTCACCGTCGTCCGAGGGGATGGAGCGGTAGCGATGTCGCCAGGCGTAGAAAGCCTGGCGACTTGTAGGCGCGCGATCAGCTTTCCAGCCACACGTCCCGCGCCCAGTGCCACACCGATTCCCAGCTGTCTTCACCCACGATCTCGTCTTCGGCATCCCACAGCACTACCGTGCCGTCTTCCTCGACGCAGTAATAGTTATCACCGTCCTGGCAAATCGGGATCAGGTCGCGTGGCACGCCAGCATCCCAGGCATTGGATGCAACGTCCGGCAGGTAGGTATGCGATTGCGGGTCGGTGATCGTGACCGGTTCGAGCGAGCCGTAGACCACATCACTGACGGTCAGCAGGAACTCCTTGAACACAAAGGGAATGTTGATGAACAGCTGTTCTTCGACTTCCACCAGCTGATCTTCATCGGGAAGCTCCAAGGGCACCGGTACCGGCTCATTGGCTTCACGGAGTTGTTCGATCACTTCTTCCACGGTTCACTTCCTCTGACCTTGATGACAACGCTGCGCGTTATACCCTAGTAGGCCGCTGTGGCAAAAGCAAAAACCCCGGGACAGAGCCCGGGGTTTTTGTACAACGCGTGTCGGTTAACCGTTTTGACGGATACCGGCGACCAGCCAAGGCTGGTTCTCGCCCTGGGCGCGAACCATGTGCCAGCTTTCGCTGAACACTTCGCCCTGGTCGAAGCGCGAGGTCTTCGACACGCCACGGAAGGTCAGGGTGGCGTCGGTACGGTCGGCGCGATCATCGACACCATCCAGCTGTACTTCGAGGTTGTCGATGTAGGTAGCCTGGAAGCCATCACCCAACTCGGCGCGCTCGCGCTTGAGGAACTCGAGCATCTGCGGCGTGACGAACTCGGCGATCTTGTCCATCTCGTTGGCATCCCAGTGCTGCTGCAGCGACTGGAAGTGGCTTTGCGCGGCGGCCAGGAAGCTCTGCTCATTGAACCAGGCCGGCGCTTTGATCACCGGAGCGGCTGCGGCAGCAGGTGCGGCCGAACCACCGAAGACCGACGGCTGGGCAGGCTGGCCGTGAGCTTCACGCTGGAACGGCGCATGGCCAGGTGCGGCCATTTGCGGCTGCTGCTGGCGGCGACGCGCGGCAATGAAGCGGAACACCAGAAACGCGATCAGGCCCATGATCAGGAAGTCCATGATCTGCATGCCTTGGAAGCCGTCCCCCATGAACATGGAGGCCAGCAGGCCACCGGCGGCGAGGCCGGCCAGTGGGCCCAGCCAGCGCGAAGCACCGCTGGCGGCGGCCGGCGCACGGCCAGGTGCGGTCGGCGCGGCGGCAGGCGTGGTTGGCGTGGCCTGGCGGGTCTGGTGAATAGGCGCGGAGCCCGAGCTCTTGCCGCCGCCGAAACGCTTGGCGCTGGCGTCCAGGCTCAGCGTCAAGCCGACGCAGAGCGCCAGAGCGATGCTAAGAAAACGTTGCATAAGTGGGATATCCCCTGTTGTGGATTGCACGCGCGTCATGGTGCACAGGTTCCCGGGCACATGACCAGCGACATAATGTTTCGAGCTTTTGCCTGAATGTTACAAGCGTGCCTGTAACCGCCTGTACGCGGGGCTGCCCGCGTACAGCCTCAGATGGCCTCCAGCTTGGCATACCCCAGCATCAGCCACTTGCTGCCTTCGGCAAAGTTCACCTGTACCCGTGCCTGGGCGCCAGAGCCCTCGAAGTTGAGTATCACCCCCTCGCCAAACACCGCATGTTGCACGCGCTGGCCGAGGTTGAAGGCGGTCTGCGGAATATTGGCATTGGCGAACAGGTTGCTGGTGGCGACCTTCGCGCCGCCGAACGGGCGGCTGACACTGTTGGACAAGCGCACTTCCTGAACCAGACCTGGCGGAATCTCGCGTACGAAACGCGACACTTTATTGTAGGTCTCGCTGCCATACAGGCGACGTGTTTCGGCATAGGTCATGACCAGCTGGCGCATGGCACGGGTAATGCCCACATAGGCCAGGCGGCGTTCCTCTTCCAGGCGGCCAGGCTCTTCCAGGCTCATCTTGTGCGGGAACAGCCCTTCTTCCATGCCCACCAGGAACACATAGGGGAATTCCAGGCCTTTGGCGCTGTGCAAGGTCATCAGCTGGATGCTGTCTTCATGTTCATCGGCCTGGGCGTCGCCCGCTTCGAGCGAGGCGTGGCCGAGGAAGGCCGAGAGCGGCGAGAGGTCGGCGTCTTCGTCGCCGGCCTCGAAGTTGCGCGCTGCGCTGACCAGTTCCTCAAGGTTTTCCACCCGTGCCTGGCCCTTTTCACCCTTTTCTTCCTGGTGATAGATGATCAGGCCGGACTGTTCGATGGTGGTCTGGGTCATGGTATGCAGCGGCATGTCCACGACCTTGGCGGCCAACCCCTCGATCAGTTCTATGAAGGCACCCAACGCACTGGCAGCACGGCCCTTGAGGGCCTTGGCGGCGAGCAGCTGGCACATGGCTTCCCACATCGACAGCTGGCTGTGGCGGGCGTGATCGCGAATGGCTTCGACGGTTTTTTCGCCGATACCGCGCGGCGGCACGTTGATTACCCGCTCCAGCGCCGCGTCGTTGCCACGGCCTTCGAGCAGGCGCAGGTAGGCCATGGCGTTCTTGATTTCGGCACGTTCGAAGAAGCGCTGGCCGCCATAGATGCGGTAGGGGATGCGTTCGCGCAACAGGGCTTCTTCCAGCACCCGCGACTGGGCGTTGGAACGATACAGAATAGCGATTTCGTTGCGCGCATTGCCTTGCTTGACCAGGCTCTCGATGGTTTCTACCACATAGCGCGCTTCATCGTGTTCGTTGTAGGCCGCGTACAGGGTCAGCGGCTCGCCTTCGCCCATGTCGGTCCACAGTTCTTTGCCCAGGCGCCCGCTGTTGTTGGCGATCAGGGCGTTGGCCGCCTTGAGGATGCCGCCGGTGGAGCGGTAGTTCTGCTCCAGGCGGATCATTTCGGCGTCTGGGAAGTCGGCTGTGTACTGGTGGATGTTCTCGATCTTGGCGCCGCGCCAGCCATAGATCGACTGGTCATCGTCGCCCACCGCCATCAGGCTCTGGCCGCCGCGCGCGAGTAGGCGCAACCAGGCGTACTGCACGGCGTTGGTGTCCTGGAACTCATCCACCAGCACATGGCTGAAGCGGCGCTGATAGTGCTCCAGCAGCCCGGGGTGATCGCGCCACAGGTCGAGGGCGCGCAGCAGCAGTTCGGAGAAGTCGATGACCCCAGCGCGTTCGCAGGCCTGTTCGTAGGCGGTATAGACATCGCGCATGGTCGACAGGAACAGGTCACCGCCGGGCTGGATATGCTGAGGGCGCAAGCCTTCGTCTTTCTGGCCGTTGATGAACCATTGAGCCTGGCGTGCCGGCCACTTTTGTTCATCCAGGCCGAGCTCGCGCATCACCCGCTTGACCAGGCGCTGCTGGTCGTCGCTGTCGAGAATCTGGAAGTTCTGCACCAGCCGGGCTTCCTGCCAGTGAGCCCGCAGCAAGCGATGGGCCAGGCCGTGGAACGTGCCCACCCACATGCCGGCCGGGTTTATCCCCAGCAACTGCTCGATGCGCTGGCGCATTTCTGCCGCGGCCTTGTTGGTGAAGGTCACCGACAAGATCGAATGCGGCGAGGCCTGCTCGACCTGGATCAGCCAGGCGATGCGGTGCACCAGCACGCGGGTTTTACCGGAACCGGCGCCGGCAAGCACCAGTTGACGCCCAAGCGAGGCGGCTACGGCCTGGCGTTGGGCGTCATTGAGGGAGTTCAGCAGGAGGGAGAGGTCGTCTGTGCGCATCCGGCCATTCTAGGGGCAGGCTGGTTACGGGGCAAACGCCTACTGTATGAATTTCCACCTTTACGTGCTGTCGCTCATCCGGATTGGCCTACAGCACCCTGCCAGACTCAGTTGATTGCTACCCGGTGGCCGATCTCGACCATTTGCGAACCTTCGGCGTGAATGATCTCCAGCCGCTTCCACGAAGTCCCGCCTTCGCGCCTGAAGAATACCGGCTTCTGGGTCAGGACCTGCGGGTTGATGCCCCCCTTGTCCTCCAGTTTCAGCTGAAGCACTTCCCAGCCACCTTTGTGGCGAATCTTGGGCGCCACCAGAACGGGTTCGATGCCTGGGTGAGCAACGGTCACCGTTCCCTGAACTTCGAAGCAGACCGGTTCGCCTGGCACTTCGCTGTTGTACGCATAGAGGTTTTCGATTTTGCTCATGATGGATCCCTTTGCAGTTTGAGGTGTGCGCCAGCAGGCGCAGCGCTACTGTCTCTGCTCCAAAGGGGTAATGGGATCGGGCAGGCTTTCAGCCATGCCAATGGCTGCCGTGCCTGGCCAGCAGGCTGTTGGCCTGCTCCGGCCCGTTACTACCGGCGGCGTAATGGCGCGGGGCCTGAAAGTGCTCTTCCCAGCCTTTGATGATCGGGTCTATCCAGGCCCAGGCCGCTTCGACTTCATCGCGGCGCATGAACAGCGTCGAATCACCTTCCAGCACGTCCAGCAGCAGGCGCTCATAGGCTTCCCAGCGGCGGGTCTGGCCGAATACCTGGGCCAGGTTCAGGTCCAGGTCGACCGGCTCCAGGCGCATGCCCTTGCCTGGGCTCTTGGTCATCATGCGCAGGCTGATGCGCTCTTGCGGCTGTAGCTGAATCAGCAGCTGGTTGACCTGGCCGCCGTTGAACAGCTCATGCGGCACGGGCTTGAACTGAATGACGATCTGCGACGAGCGGCGCGCCATGCGCTTGCCGGTGCGCAGGTAGAACGGCACCCCGGCCCAGCGCCAGTTATCGACGTGAGCGTGCACGGCCACGAAGGTTTCGGTGTCGCTGTCGTTGTCCACGTCCTTCTCGAAATAGTAAGCGGGTACTTCCTGGCCGCCGATGTGCCCGGCACCGTACTGCCCGCGCACGGTCTTGTCCTGCACGTCCTGGCCGCAGATCGGCTTGAGCGCCCTCAGAATCTTCACTTTCTCGTCGCGCACGGCCTCGGCCTCGAACTGCGCCGGCGGCTCCATGGCCACCAGGCACAGCAACTGCAGCAGGTGGTTCTGCAGCATGTCGCGGGTCGCGCCGGCGCGGTCGTAGTAGCCGCCGCGGTTCTCAACACCCAGGGTTTCGCAGACGCTGATCTGTACGTGGTCGACCTGGCTGTTACGCCATACTGGCTCCAGCAGGGCGTTGGCGAAGCGCAGGGCCATCAGGTTCTGCACCGTCTCCTTGCCCAGGTAGTGGTCGATACGGAACACCTGGGCTTCTTCGAACACCGCTCCGATCGCCTCGTTGATGGCTGTGGCGGACGCCAGTGAATGGCCGATCGGCTTTTCCAGCACGATACGGGCTTCGGGGTCGGCCAGGCCGGCGATGCGCAGGTGGTTGGCGATGGGCACGAACAGGTTGGGGGCGGTGGCCAGGTAGAAGATGCGGGTCAGCCCGCCGGGCTCGCCGAGGTAGCGAGCCAGCCGGCCGAAATCGGCACTCTGCGAGGCGTCCATCGGGAAGTAGTCGAGCCGGGCGGAGAACCGTTGCCAGACCTCTTCGTCGAAGTCGTTGCGCGCGATCTGCGCCCGGCAGTGGCGCTCGGCGAGCTTCAGGTAGTCGTTACGTGGCAGGTTGCGCCGCGCCAGGGCGATGATCCGCACCGCGTTGTTCAGACGAGCCTCGCGAAACAGGTGATAGAGCGCCGGGAGCAATTTGTGCAAGGCCAGATCGCCGGTGCCACCGAAGACCAGAATGTCGCAAGGAATAGTCAAACCACCACTCTCCACGTTCGTTTAACTGGGCGGGTTGGCGCCCATGTAGTATAACTACAAGAAAGCTACATCCCGGCCAGCCGATCATAACCGAGTCCAGCCCGTGAATCTGTTGCAACATATCGCCCAATCGCGCCACCTGCTGCGCAAATCGGAACTGAAAGTAGCCGACCACGTGCTGCTAGACCCGGCTGCCGTCATGCACAGCTCAATGGCCGACCTGGCGCACAACGTGGGTATCAGTGAACCGACCATCGTACGTTTCTGCCGGGCGATTGGCTGTTCAGGCTTTCAGGACCTCAAGCTGAAACTCGCGCAAAGCCTGGCCGCCGGGGCCAGCTTTGGGCAGTTCGCGATCCATGAAGACGACTCGGTAGCCGATTACAGCCTGAAGATCTTCGACACTACCTTGCATACGCTGATGGAGGTGCGCGAGCACCTCGACCCACAAGCGCTGCAGCAGGCCGTGAGCGCCATGGCCCAGGCGCAGCGGGTAGAGTTTTATGGCTTTGGCGCATCGGGCGCGGTGGCTGCCGATGCCCAGCACAAGTTCTTCCGCCTGCTGCTCAGCGCGGCGGCCTATTCCGACCCGCACATGCAGGCCATGTCGGCGGTCACCTTGAAGCCGGGCGACGTGGCGGTGTGCATCTCCCAGTCGGGCCGTTCCAAAGACCTGCTGATTACCGCCAACCTGGTGCGTGAGAGTGGCGCCAACCTGATTACCCTGTGCCCGAGCGCCACCCCCTTGGCCGAGCTTTCGACCGTCAACCTGGCCATCGATGTGCATGAAGACACCGAAATCTATACGCCGCTGACCTCGCGTATCGCCCACCTGGTGGTGATCGATGTGCTGGCCATGGGTGTTGCCATGGCGCGTGGGCCGAGCCTGGTCAACCACCTCAAGAGCGTGAAGCGCAGCTTGCGCAGCCTGCGCCTATCGCCCAAGTCGATCAAAGCCACCGACGATTGACTTGCGGCGTCTGCGCGGGCCTCATCGCCTGCGCAGGCAGGCAAAATTCACCATTTTGTAACCGCCCTGGCGCAAAACCGTAAACTCCCGAAGCCAGTCTGAAACTCCCGCATCCTAACTGGGAGACAGGCAATGGCTCGTGACTTCGACGGTACGTACCAACCCAACGCCAAGGCTCGCAAGCAGCAGGAAAAGGATCAGCGCCGGATGGAGTATCGCCGCGCTATCGAAAGCTACTGCGACCAGCGTCAATTGCTCCGTGACTTGGTTGACTACCCTGAGCTGCAAGCGCTCACGGTGTGGCAGACTTCGGCAGCATCTTCCCCGAAAAACGCTCAACAATCGCGCTGATCAGCACCCGTTCGCTGCGGATGAACGCCAAGAATGCCAGGGCCACCGGCGACTGCCGCTTGGCCTTGGCCTGTACCACGCACCAACTGCGGTACAGCGGCAGTTCCTCCACCGGCAACTCTTTGAGCACGCCCGCAGCCAGCTCCATGTTCAAGGCATGGCGGGTGAGCAGGGCAATGCCCAAGCCGGCGATCACGCATTCGCGCTGGGCATCTGCCGATGCCACTTCGAGGGTCTGGGTGAAGTGCACGCGTTTGTCCTTGAAGTATTCCTCACAAGCCTTGCGCGTACCCGAACCTTGTTCGCGGACCAGCAGCGTATGAGGCTCAAGGTCTTGCAGGCGCAGGTGGTCGAGCTTGCACAGCGGATGATCCGGCGGGGCCACGGCGACGATCGGATTGTTCAGAAACGGCAGGAATTCCAGCCCCATGTCCTGCGGCACCATCGACATGATGATCAAATCGTCACGGTTGTCCGAAAGGCGCCGGATCGCCTGGGCGCGGTTGACCACCGTGAGTGTCAGGTTGACCTCCGGGTGGCGCTGCTTGAAGGCGGCGAACAGGTGTGGCACGAAGTACTTGGCACTGGACTCGATCGCCAGTTTCAACTGCCCTTGCAGTGAGCCCTGCATGTCCGACAGCTGCATGTCGAGGCTTTCCAGGCGGCCAAAGATATCCCGGCTGGCACGTTGCAGGGCTTCGGCTGCCTCGGTCAGGTAAAGCTTCTTGCCGACGTACTCGAACAGCGGCTGGCCGATAAGCTCTTCGAGCTGGCGAATCTGTAGACTAACGGCGGGTTGCGTGAGCGCCATTTCCTCGGCCGCACGGCTGTAGGAGCGTAAATCGCACACCTCATTGAAGATCTGCAATTGACGCAAAGTCATACGCATCAAGGACTTACGCATTTTTGTCGCGGCTCCGGCAAAACCTTGTTACTGCACTATAAGCTTTTGCTAATACTGACCCTAACAAATATTGATTTTTGTTTATCGACCTACAGCGCTAGGGTGAATGTGCGACTGGCCAGCAACGTCTGGTCACGCGCCGACCGGTAGAACCGGCTCGACTGTTCCTACGGCTTTGGGAAGACTCCAGTGATAAAAAAAATCCTGATCGCCAACCGAGGTGAAATCGCAGTCCGCATCGTGCGTGCCTGCGCCGAGATGGGCATACGCTCAGTAGCGATCTATTCCGACGCCGACCGTCATGCGCTGCACGTCAAGCGCGCTGACGAGGCCCACAGCATCGGAGCCGAGCCCCTGGCCGGTTACCTGAACCCGCGCAAGCTGGTGAACCTCGCTGTCGAAACCGGTTGTGATGCCCTGCACCCAGGTTACGGTTTCTTGTCGGAAAACGCTGAACTGGCAGAGATCTGCGCCGAGCGCGGGATCAAGTTCATCGGCCCGGCTGCCGAAGTCATTCGCCGCATGGGCGACAAGACCGAAGCGCGCCGCGCCATGATCAAGGCCGGCGTACCGGTGACACCGGGCACCGAAGGCAACGTTGCCGATATCCATGAAGCCCTGAGCGAAGGTGACCGCATCGGCTATCCGGTGATGCTCAAGGCCACTTCCGGCGGTGGCGGCCGCGGCATTCGCCGTTGCAACAGCCGTGAAGAACTGGAACAGAACTTCCCCCGCGTGATCTCCGAGGCCACCAAGGCTTTTGGCTCTGCGGAAGTGTTTCTGGAAAAGTGCATCGTCAACCCCAAGCACATCGAGGCGCAGATCCTGGGTGACAGCTTCGGCAGCGTGGTGCACCTGTTCGAGCGCGATTGCTCGATCCAGCGCCGCAACCAGAAGCTCATCGAGATTGCCCCGAGCCCTCAGCTGACTCCCGAGCAGCGCGCCTACATCGGCGACCTCGCGGTGCGTGCAGCCAAGGCCGTGAATTACGAAAACGCCGGTACCGTGGAGTTCTTGCTCGCCGATGGCGAGGTGTACTTCATGGAGATGAACACCCGGGTGCAGGTGGAGCACACCATCACCGAAGAAATCACCGGCCTGGACATCGTTCGCGAGCAGATCCGCATCGCTTCGGGCCTGCCGCTGTCGGTCAAGCAGGAAGACATCCAGCACCGCGGCTACGCGCTGCAGTTCCGTATCAACGCTGAAGACCCGAAGAACAACTTCCTGCCCAGCTTCGGCAAGATCACCCGCTATTACGCACCCGGCGGTCCAGGCGTGCGCACCGACACGGCGATCTACACCGGCTATACCATTCCGCCCTTCTATGACTCCATGTGCCTGAAGCTGGTGGTCTGGGCGTTGACCTGGGAAGAAGCCATGGACCGCGGCCTGCGGGCCCTGGACGACATGCGCGTGCAGGGGGTGAAGACCACTGCTGCGTATTACCAGGAAATCCTGCGCAACCCGGAATTCCGTAGCGGCCAGTTCAACACCAGCTTCGTCGAAAGCCACCCTGAACTGACCAACTACTCGATCAAGCGCAAACCCGAAGAGCTGGCCCTGGCCATCGCCGCCGCCATCGCCGCCCACGCAGGCCTATGAATGCAGCTGCAAGCTGTAAGCGGCAAGCTACAAGTAAAAGCAGACCAGCTTTTCTTGGCGCTTGTAGCTTGAAGCTTGCCGCTATGAGGAGATAACAATGTCCAAGAAAATTCACGTAACCGACACGATCCTGCGCGACGCCCACCAGTCCCTGCTGGCCACCCGCATGCGTACCGAAGACATGCTGCCGATCTGCGACAAGCTCGACAAGGTCGGCTACTGGTCGCTGGAAGTCTGGGGTGGCGCCACCTTCGATGCCTGCGTGCGCTTCCTCAAGGAAGACCCGTGGGAGCGCCTGCGCAAACTGCGCGCCGCACTGCCCAACACCCGCCTGCAAATGCTGTTGCGCGGCCAGAACCTGCTGGGCTACCGCCACTACAGCGATGACGTGGTCAAGGCCTTTGTCGCCAAGGCTGCGGTAAACGGCATCGACGTCTTCCGTGTTTTCGACGCGATGAACGATGTGCGTAACCTGCGCGTGGCCATTGAAGCGGTCAAGGCCGCCGGCAAGCACGCCCAGGGCACCATCGCCTACACCACCAGCCCGGTGCACACCATCGAAGCCTTCGTTAACCAGGCCAAGCAGATGGAAGCCATGGGTTGCGACTCGGTGGCGATCAAGGACATGGCCGGCCTGCTGACCCCGTATGCCACGGGCGAGCTGGTCAAGGCGCTGAAAGCCGAGCAGTCGCTGCCGGTGTTCATCCACTCCCACGACACCGCTGGCCTGGCTGCCATGTGCCAGCTCAAGGCCGTGGAAAACGGCGCTGATCATATCGATACGGCAATCTCCAGCTTCGCCTGGGGCACCAGCCACCCGGGCACCGAGTCGATGGTCGCCGCGCTCAAGGGCAGCGAGTTCGACACCGGCCTGGACCTGGAACTGCTGCAGGAAATCGGCCTGTACTTCTACGCCGTGCGCAAGAAGTACCACCAGTTCGAAAGCGAATTCACAGCGGTGGATACCCGAGTACAGGTCAACCAGGTACCGGGCGGCATGATTTCCAACCTGGCCAACCAGCTCAAGGAGCAGGGCGCCCTCAACCGCATGAACGAAGTGCTGGCGGAAATCCCGCGCGTGCGTGAAGACCTCGGTTTCCCACCGCTGGTAACCCCGACCTCGCAGATCGTCGGCACCCAGGCGTTCTTCAACGTGTTGGCCGGCGAGCGCTACAAGACCATCACCAACGAGGTGAAGCTGTACCTGCAAGGCGGTTATGGCAAGGCCCCAGGCGTGGTCAACGAACAACTGCGCCGCCAGGCGATCGGCAGCGAAGAAGTAATCGACGTGCGCCCGGCCGACCTGCTCAAGCCAGAAATGACCAAGCTGCGTGGCGACATCGGCGCCTTGGCCCGCTGCGAAGAAGACGTGTTGACCTTCGCCATGTTCCCGGACATCGGGCGCAAGTTCCTTGAGGAACGCGAAGCCGGCACCCTGACCCCGGAAGCCCTCTTGCCGATCCCTGAAGCCGGGGCCATCGCCGCACCCGGCGGCGAAGGCGTACCGACCGAGTTCGTCATCGACGTGCACGGCGAAACCTATCGCGTCGACATCACCGGTGTGGGCGTCAAGGCAGAGGGCAAGCGTCACTTCTACCTGTCGATTGACGGCATGCCGGAAGAAGTGGTGTTCGAGCCGCTCAACGAGTTCGTCGGCGGTGGCGGCAGCAAGCGCAAGCAAGCCACCGACCCAGGCCACGTCAGCACCACCATGCCAGGCAACATCGTCGATGTACTGGTCAAGGAAGGTGACATGGTCAAGGCCGGCCAGGCCGTGCTGATCACCGAAGCCATGAAGATGGAGACCGAAGTGCAGGCGGCCATCGCCGGCAAGGTCGTGGCCATCCACGTGGCCAAGGGCGACCGCGTGACGCCGGGCGAGATCCTGATCGAGATCGAAGGTTGATGGAAACCTTCGTTTAACTAGCGGTTTACCTCTGGGGAGCGGATGCTCCCCTTTTTTATGCATTAGATTGCGTATAATTGAAGATAATTGTCAAAAATGTGCATTTTAATGCATATTTTTAGCGTTCAGAACGACCGAACGACCGAACGAACGGGGCGATGGGAACCCTACCCTCAAATCAATGAATGCGGTACTTCGCCCGTTCGGCTTGCAGATAGGTGTGGTCAGGCGCCAGCGTCAGATCACCTGACCCTCACTGCTGATAGCCCTTGCCAAAGTGCCTTTCCAGCTTGGCCTGCACCAGCTCCAGCAGAATCGACAGCACCCAGTAGATCACCGCTGCAGTCGTCAGCATCTCCAGGTAGCGGTAGCTGGAGCGGCCGTAGGACTGGGCCAGGAACATCACTTCCCACACGCCCATCACCGAAATCAGCGATGAATCCTTGAGCATCGAAATGAACTGGTTCGCGCTCGGCGGGATGATGGTGCGCATGGCCTGGGGCAGGGTGACGTGCCAGAAGATCTGCGCAGGGCGAAGGCCCAGGGCCATTGCTGCCTGACGTTGCCCAGGCGCCACACCGAGGATGCCGGCGCGGAAAATTTCGCTGAGGTAGGCGCCATAGTTCAGCGACAGGGCAATGATGCCGGCGCTGATGGCCCCAGGGACCACGCCCAGCTGCGGCAGGCCCAGGTAGATCAACAGGATCTGGATCAGCAGTGGCGTGCCACGGAAAAACGACGTGTAGAAGCTGGCGATGCCCAACAGCACCGCGCTGCTCGACAGCCGTGCCAGCGCGGCGGCGAAGCCCAGTGCCACGGAAACCACTATCGAGCACAGGCACAGGAACAGGGTCAGTGCCGCGCCTTGCAAAAAGCCATTCGGCCCCAGCTTGAACCCCGCCAGATACGGGAATTTTTCGACAATGATCGAAAACTTCAAGTCAAAGCTGAGGAAGAACGCGGCAAACAGCACAAACAACCCGACCCAGGTCAGGTACAGGCGTGTGCGAAAGCCGAACAGTTGTGTGCCCGACGCTTTGACGGCGGGACGCGGGGCAGGTTGTTGAGCACTCATTTACTGATATCGGCGCCGATCCATTTCTGTGACAGCTTGGCCAAGGTGCCATCGGCCTTCAGCTCGGCGAATACCTGACGCAGCTTGGCATCCCACTCGGGGTCGCCTTTTTCAATCGCCACCGAATTGGGTTCTTCGTACAGCGGCGCACCGGCCAATTTGAAGCGCTTGTCCTGATCCAGGCGCGGCTGGGCGGTGACCAGGTTGGTCAGGATGGCATCCAGGCGCACACCTGCGCCCAGGCCCAGGTCCTGGAAGGCGACGTTGTCAGTGTCATAAGGGGCGATCTGCACCATCTCGAAGGGATAGTCGATCTTCTTGTCCTCATCACCCTCGATGACCAGGTTCTTGTTCAAGTAGCTCTCGTAGCTGGAGGCGCTGGTCAGGCCGACCTTCAGGCCGTCCAGGTCTTTGGCCGAATGGATGCGTTCGTCCTTGGCGTTGACCACGATCACCGCAGGCGAGGCGTAGTACTCCACCGGGAAATCAAACACCTCGGCGCGCGCCTTGCTTGGGGTCATGGAGCACACACAAAGGTCATAACGTCCGCTCCAGCGCCCTGCAGCAATCACATCCCAGGAGGGTGTTTCCAGGCGCAGCTTGACGCCCAGCTTGTCGGCGACGGCCTTGGCCACATCCACGTCGAAACCATCCAGCTGGTTCTGATCGTTCAGAAACGAGAACGGCGGATAGCTTTCCATCAGCACGTTGACCATTTCCTTGCGCGCTTGCACTCGGTCCAGCGTGGCACCGGCGAAGGCCTGAGTGGTGGCACACAGGGCGATGAGGCCGGTGCCGAGCAAGGGAAGCAAGCGCATGGAGATACCTGAAAAAGTTGTTGGACAATCCGTTTCGGGTATTTAATAGTTATAACAAGTTACACACTAATGAATTTTATTTATAAACATATAAGTGATAGGCATATGGGCGAACGATCGCTGGTAATTCTGGATGGCGGTATGGGGCGAGAGCTGCAGCGTCGTGGTGCGCCGTTCCGGCAGCCCGAATGGTCAGCGTTGGCCTTGAGCGAAGCACCTGAAGCGGTGGTGGCGGTGCATGCGGCGTATATCGAGGCCGGGGCGCAGGTCATCACCAGCAACAGCTATGCGGTAGTGCCGTTCCATATTGGGGAAGCGCGCTTCGCCCAGGAAGGGCGCGCATTGGCCGCAACGGCAGGGCAACTGGCCCGTGCCGCAGCCGATGCGGCTGCCGTACCTGTTCGTGTTGCCGGGTCGTTGCCGCCGCTGTTCGGCTCTTACCGCCCGGACCTGTATCAGCCGGAGCGGGTCAGCGAAGTACTGACACCGCTCCTGGCAGGGCTGGCGCCTTATGTGGACCTGTGGTTGGCCGAAACCCAGAGCTCGATTGAAGAAGTGCGGGCCATCAGCTCGCACCTGCCGCAGGACGGCAGGCCGTTCTGGGTGTCGTTCACCCTTGAAGATGAAGGCGTCGTGGACGTGCCGCGCCTGCGCTCCGGGCAGACCGTTGCCGCGGCAGCCGAAGCGATTGCCGAGCTGGGCGTCAGTGCGTTGTTGTTCAACTGCAGCCAGCCCGAAGTGATCGGTGCTGCGCTGGATGTTGCGCGCGAGGCTTTCGAGCGCTTGGGCGTGGACATCGCCATTGGCGCTTACGCCAATGCCTTCCCCCCGCAACCCAAGGACGCCACCGCCAACGATGGCCTGGATGAGCTGCGCGAAGACCTCGACCCGCCGGGTTATCTGAGCTGGGCCAGCAGCTGGCGCCAACGCGGTGCCAGCCTGCTCGGCGGTTGCTGTGGTATCGGCCCGGAGCACATTGCAGAACTCAGGGCCAAGCTGGCCTGATCACGCGTTGCGGCAGGCTTCCAGCGTCCTGGCTTGCCCTTCAGGGCGTTGGTTGTCGGCACTCAACCAGCGCTCGAACCCCGCCGCTACCGTTGGCCACTCGTCATCGGTGATCGAGTACCACGCGGTATCCCGGTTGTGGTCCTTGACCACCAGGTGTTTGCGGAACACCCCCTCATAGACAAAGCCGAACCGCTGCGCCGCGCGCTTGGAGCGGGCATTGGCGTTGTTGCACTTCCACTCGAGCCTGCGGTTGCCCAGCTCGAAACCCAGCTTGCCCAGCAGGTACACCGCTTCGGTCCCCTTTGGCGTGCGCTGCATGGCGGCGCCGAAGGCGATGTGGCCGATCTCGATGCGGCCATGGTCGGGCACGATCGACATCAGGCTGAGAATGCCTTGGGCCTGGCCGGTAGGGCGGTCGATAACGGTGTAGAACAACGGATCAAGGCTGGCGGCATGGCCTTGCAGCCAACGGTCGAAGGCGCCGCGTTCGGGGAATGGGCCATAGGGCAGGTAATCCCACAGGGCCGGGTCGGCTTGCGGGCCTTGCAAGACGTTCCACAGGTCGTCGCCGTGACGTGCCGGGTCGAGTTTTTCAAGGCGGATGAAGCGGCCCTCGATGGTGTCTGCCGTGGGTGCCTTGGCGGGTTTCCAGTTCAGTGCGTCGGTCATGTCGTGGCTACAACCCTTTGCGGAATTGAATGAAGCCCGGCCGCTCGGCAACCTGCTGGTACAGGCTGATGGCGGTGGCGTTGGTTTCGTGGGTCAGCCAGTGCACCTTGGCACAGCCGGCCGCCTTGGCGGTGGCGTAGACATGCTCGATCAGCTGGCGACCGATGCCCAGGCCGCGTTGCGTGCCATCCACATAGAGGTCCTGCAGGTAGCACGAGTTCTCGATGCTCCAGTTGGAACGATGGTAGATCCAGTTGACCATCCCCACTGCCTTGCCATCGACCCAGGCCAGGGCAGAGTGGGTCGGCTCGTGGCTGTCCAGCAGGCGCTGCCAGGTGCTGGTGCTGACCGCTTCGGGCAATTCGGTCTCATAGAAGCGCAGGTAAGCCTGCCACAGGGCAAGCCAGGCGGGATGGTCGTTGGCGCTGACGGGGCGCAGAGTGACGCTGGGCATGGGCTTTTCCTTCAGAGTTGGCGCATGTGCGCTGCAAGTTGGTTGTCCTGGTAGTCGGCACTGTCGCCGAGGCTTTGACGCACTCCGGCGATGTCCTCTGCCGAACGGTTCTGGCTGAGCTTGCGGGCCCCTTGCAGGCGCGTGATCGGCAGGCGAATGCCGACAATGGCGCGGAGCATGCCTTCAAGGTAGTCGCTGGGGGCGTCGGACACTTTCCAGGGTTCGCTGCGGCCGTGCTCATGGCGCTCGGTCAGGCGGCTGACGATCTGCAGCAGCGGCTCGGCCTCGTGGATGACTTCGACTGGGCCATAGGCGTGCACCGCCAGGTAGTTCCAGGTGGGGACCACCTTGGGGTTGTCGGCCTTGCTGGGGTAATAGCTCGGGCTGACATAGGCGTCGGCACCGGGGAACACCAGCAGCGCTTCAGCGCCTTGCTGCAGGTCTTGCCACTGAACGTTGGCCCGGGCCAGGTGCGCGTAGACCGTGCCAAACTCGCCTTGCTGGGTGTCGACCAGGACGGGCAGGTGGGTCGCCTGCAAGCCGTGTTCACCGTGGCTGATGAGGACGGCGAGGCGCGTATCGGCCATGTGCCGGTGCAGGCGTGCTAGGTCATGTTCCTGGTGGGGCTTGCTGTTGTACATGGCGGGTTCCTTGTCGAATGGCTCCATCCTAGGCAGGCTATTGGTTCTGTGTAAGATCCATTTATGGCTGATTTGATAGGTCCAATACGGTGAACAAGCGCCCCCTCATATTGCCTTTCGACCCGGCTGGCATCGTGCTCGACCGCCGCCGCGGGCTCAGCCAGCAGCTCTACCAGGCCTTGCGTGCGCGGGTGTTGGATGGGCGCCTGAGCAGTGGTACGCGATTGCCGGCCAGCCGTGACTTGGCGGCGATACTGGCGCTGTCGCGCAACAGCGTGGTGCGTGCCTATGACCAGTTGTATGCCGAGGGGTATATCGAAAGCCGGGTGGGCGACGGCACCTATGTGATTCAGCTTGAAAAACTATCCACACAACTGTCCACAGGGTTATCCCTAGGGTTATCAACAGGGTTATCCACATTTTCTTTAGAAAATGCTGAGGATTTATCCAGCTCTGAGCGCTCCAGCGAGGCGCTTGAGCGTCTGAAAAGTAACCACTTGCCCGTTCCTAGAAGTGGCGCCCCACGTGCGTTCAGGGTCGGCATCCCGGCCTTCGATCTGTTCCCGTTTGACGTGTGGGCCAAGCTGCAAGCGGCTTTCTGGCGTAACCCGGACCCTGCGCAGCTGGGTTACGGTGACCCGGCGGGTGAGCTGCAGCTTCGCGAGCTGATCGCGGCCTATCTGCGGCGTTCACGGGGTCTTTCGTGCACGGCTGAACAAATTGTGATCACCAGTGGTGCACAGCAGGCCATCAGCCTTTGTGCACAGTTGCTGTTGCAGCCTGGCGAGGGGGTAGCTGTGGAAAACCCTGGCTATCGGGCCGCTGGGCATACCTTTGCCGTGGCAGGGGGCAAGGTGATGGGCGTACCGGTGGATGAAGAGGGCATGGACTGTGAGCGCCTCGTACAACTGACGGACTGCCGCCTGGCCTACGTCACGCCGGCGCATCAGTACCCCACCGGCGTGACCATGAGCCTGGCGCGACGCCTGGCATTGCTGGCCTGGGCCGAGCGCAACGATGGCTGGATCATCGAAGACGATTACGATGGGGAGTACCGCTACAGCGGTGCGCCATTGGCACCGCTGGCGGCGCTGGACCGACAGGGGCGGGTGCTGTACGTCGGCACGTTCGGCAAAATTGCCTTTCCCGCGTTGCGTCTGGGCTACCTGGTGTTGCCTGCGCGCCTGGTACAGGCGTTCAGCCAAGGGCGGGCGCTGGCCATGCGGCATTCGGAAGTGGGCAGCCAGTGCGTGATGGCCGAGTTCATGGCCCAGGGGCATTTCCAGCGCCACATCCGGCGTATGCGCCGGGCGGCGTTGAGCCGGCGCAATGTACTCAAGGCTGGTTGGCCGCTGGATGTGCCTGGGTTGGGTGGTATGCCGGAAGTCGCGGCGGGGCTGCATGTGAAGGTGGATGTGGATAACTTTGCGCGCGAGCAAGAACTGGTCGCCACGGCAGAAGCGGTAGGGGTTGAGGTAAATCCGCTGAGTAGCTATTGGCTGGAAGACAGCCAGGTGGCTGTGGATAACCGTGCGGGGTTGGTGCTGGGGTTTGCCGCAGTGCCAGAGGCCGACATTGCCAATGCGCTGATGCGCTTGCGCCGGGCCTGGAAAAAGTGAGCGGGGCCGCCTAGCGACCCCGCCACGGCTCAGGTGCCGGACTTGATGCGGGTCCAGGCTCTGGTGCGTGCCCGTTCGGCATCACGTGGCAGTGGTTTGAGGGTGTACAGCTTGGCCATCGCCTCTGCCGTCGGGTACAGGTTGGGGTTATTGCGAATCGCTGGGCTGACCTTGTCGGTCGCGTCCTTGTTCGGGTTCGGGTACCCGACAAAGTCGCTGATCGGCGCTATCACCTCGGGGCGCAGCAGGTAGTTGATGAACGTGTGAGCCTCTTGCGGGTTGGCGGCGTTTTTCGGAATCGCCAGCATGTCGAACCAGATCGGCGCGCCTTCCTTGGGCAGGCGCATGTCGACCACCACGCCGTTCTTCGCATCGTGAGCCCGATTGGCGGCTTGCGAGAAGCTGCCGCTGTAGCCCACCGCCACGCAGATATCGCCATTGGCGATGTCGGCCATGTATTTGGAAGAGTGGAAGTAGGTGATGTGCGGGCGAATCTTAAGCAACAGCGCCTCGGCCTTCTTGTAGTCGTCGGGCTTGGCGCTGTTGGGGTCCAGCCCCAGGTACTTCAGGGCCAGCGGCATAATCTCGGAAGGCGAATCGAGCAGGGCAACGCCACACTGCTTGAGCTTGGCGATGTTCTCTTCCTTGAAGATCAGGTCCCAGCTGTCCACGGGTGCGTTTTCACCGAGCGCCGCCTTGACCTTCGCCGGGTTAAAGCCAATCAGCACGGTGCCGTACATGTAGGGCACGGCAAACTTGTTGCCGGGGTCGTTGGCTTCGATCAGCTTCATCAGGGCCGGGTCCAGGTGTTGCCAGTTCGGCAGCTTGCTGCGGTCCAGCGGCTGGAACACACCGGCTTCGATCTGCTTGGCCAGGAACACGTTGGACGGCACCACCACGTCATAGCCGGAGTTACCGGTAAGCAGTTTGGCTTCCAGCGCCTCGTTGGTGTCGAAAATGTCGTAGATCAGCTTCACGCCGCTGTCTTTCTGGAAGTCGACCAAGGTCTGCGGGGTGATGTAGTCGAACCAGTTGTAGACGCGCAAGGTACGCTGCTCGGCCTGGGCCTGCAGGGCACCGGTGAACAGGGTGGCAGCGATTAACGGGGCGAGCAGACGCTTGAGTCGGGCCATTACCGGGCTCCTGGCTGGGCGTGCTGGAAGCCTTCCAGCACATTGACCGCGTTGATACCGATTTCTTCCACAGCGTAGCCGCCTTCCATCACGAACAGGGTCGGCTTGCCGAGCTGGGCGATGCGCTTGCCCATCGCCAGGTAGTCCGGGCTGTCCAGCTTGAACTGCGAGATAGGGTCGTCCTTGAAGGTGTCCACGCCCAGCGAGATCACCAGCACATCGGCGTCGTAGTCGGCGATGCGCTGGCAGGCGTCCTCCAGTGCGGCGCTCCAGGCTGCCCAGTCACTGCCGGCCGGCAAAGGGTAGTTGATGTTGCAGCCTTCGCCGGCCCCTTCGCCGGTTTCGTCGGCGTAACCGAGGAAGAACGGGAACTCGGCTTGCGGATCGCCATGAATCGAGGCAAACAACACATCGTTGCGGGCGTAGAAGATGTCCTGGGTGCCGTTGCCGTGGTGGTAGTCGACGTCGAGGATGGCGACTCTGCGGCGGCCCTGGTCAAGGAAGGCCTGGGCGGCGATGGCGGCATTGTTGAGGTAGCAGTAGCCGCCCATGACTTCGGCGGCGGCATGATGCCCTGGTGGGCGACACAGGGCGAATGCCGAATGGGCGCCTTGCTGGATCGCCGCCTGGGCGGTGAGTGCGACCTGGGCGGCGCTGTAGGCAGCCTGCCAGGTACCGGCTGTGATCGGTGCGCCTGCGTCGAAGCTGTAGTAGCCGAGTTCACCATGCAGGCCGGTGGGTTTTAGCTGGCGCAGGGTGCGGGCTGGCCAGGTGAAGGGCAGCAGGTCGCCGTCGTGGCCCAGTGCGGCCCAGCGCGCCCAGGCGCCCTCGAAGAAGTCCAGGTAATCGGCGCTGTGGATTCGCAGCAGCGGTGCACGGCCGAAGTCGGTTGGGCCCTGTACATCGCCGAGTTGGCGTTTGTTCACTTGATCGAGCACATGGTCGGCGCGCGAGGGCATTTCGAAGCAGGGCATCAGCTTGCCGTCGATCAGCTCGCAGCGGCCGTGGTGCAGGCGGTGGTCATCGGAATAGATCGTCAGCATTGTTGTTCTCCGGTTGAACTGGCGTGGGCCCATTTTCAGTGCAGGCCCTGCCAGGGAGAACGACGCAAACGGCCAAAAGGGGATCGATGTGGCCAAGCTCGCTGGCCACTTTTGCGGGCTTACCCGCGAAAATGGCTAGGCGCCACTCCGCTCCAGCGTTGGAAGGCATGGCGGAAGCTGGCCGTTTCGCTGAACCCCAAGGTTTCGGCAATGCGGTAGATCGGCATGTGCTCATCGGCCAGCAACTGCTTGGCCCGCTCGAAGCGCAGTTCATCGAGCAACTGTTGATAACTGCTGCCCAGTGCCTGCAGGTGCCGGCGCAAGGTCCGCGATGAGCAGTTCATCTGCCGCGCCAGGCCCTCAAGCCCGGGTGCTGCATCCAGTTGTTGGGCCAGTAGTTGGCGAATTCGCCCGAGCCAGGCCTGGCGCCCTGTGAACTCCAGGTTCAGGCGCCGGCAGCGCTCGCCCATGGCTTTGTGGGTGATGGGGTCGGCCAACGGTAGCGGCATGTCCAGCCAACGCCGTTCGAAGGCAAAGGCGTTGTCCTCGGCAGCGAAGCCGATCGGGCACTGGAAGGCACGGGTATATAGGCTGTGGTAGCCCGGCCGGGCATGTTCGAAACGGGTGCCGAGCAGCGGCAGTGGACGGCCAAGCAGGTCGTCGCAGATCACTTTCAGCGAGACCAGGCAGAACTCGGCGTTGAAGGCGGTCAGCGCGGGGCTGTCACGGTAGTCGCTGGCGCTGAGCCAGACGCGCTGGCCATCGTCGATCAGGCGTAGCTCGAAGACTGTTCCCAGCAGTGCCGGAAAGCGCAGTGCCAGGCGCAGGGCGTCACCCAAAGTGGCACTGGAGAGCAGGGCGTAACCGAGCATGCCATAGCACGACACATGCATGCGCTGGCCCAGCTCCAGGCCGATGTCTTCACGCCGGGCAACGGCATTGGCACACACTTGCAGCTCTTGCTGGGTGGTGATGCGTGCGTCGGCATGCCCCAGGTCCGCCGGGCCGATGCCGCTGCCGGCCAGCAAGGCCGCCGCCTCGCAACCCTCTGCCTGGAAGACGTTGAGGATCAGCGAAACCGCGTTGAGGGTGGTCAGGTGGCTGTGCAGCATGCTCGGTATCCCGTTGGGTGGGATGCATTATGGAGCAAGTTGTGTGCCGGGATGCGCAGGTTGCACGGCGGCTCGAAACGCGCAGGCAAAAAAAGGCCCGAAGCATGCGCTCGGGCCTTTGAAAGGTTGAGAGGTGTCTAGTCCCTCGACCTGGTGAGACAGGTGAAGCGGTCGGTTACGCCTTCAGCGGAACCAGACGCGGTGCGATCATGTTTTCCGGACGCAGGATGTCGTTGAGCATCTCTTCGTCCAGCAGCTTCTCTTCGCGCACCAGTTCCAGCACACCGCGGCCTGTTTCCAGCGCAACGCGGGCGATACGGGTGGCGTTTTCGTAGCCGATGTAAGGGTTCAGGGCGGTGACCAGGCCGATCGAGTGCTCGACCAGTTCACGGCAGCGCTGTTCGTTGGCAGTGATACCGACGATGCAGTGCTCGCGCAGCATGTCCATGGCGCGCTGGAGCAGGCGGATCGAATCGAAGATCTTGTAGGCGATCAGCGGCTCCATCACGTTCAACTGCAGCTGGCCACCTTCGGCGGCGACGGTCAGGGCCAGGTCGTTGCCCATGATGGCGAAGGCCACCTGGTTGACGGCTTCCGGGATAACCGGGTTGACCTTGCCTGGCATGATCGAGCTGCCTGGCTGACGCGCTGGCAGGTTGATCTCGTTGATGCCGGTACGCGGGCCGCTGGACAGCAGGCGCAGGTCATTGCAGATCTTCGACAGCTTGACCGCGGTACGCTTGAGCATGCCGGAGAACAGCACGAAGGCGCCCATGTCGGAGGTGGCTTCGATCAGGTCGGCAGCCGGTACCAGCGGCTGGCCGCTGATGGTCGCCAGGCGCTGAACGGCCAGCATCTGGTAACCAGGGTCGGCGTTGATGCCGGTACCGATGGCGGTACCACCCAGGTTGATTTCGGTCAGCAGCTCTGGCGCCAGCGAACGCAGACGGTTGAGGTCTTCGGTCATGGTGGTGGCGAAGGCGCGGAATTCCTGGCCCAGGGTCATCGGCACGGCGTCCTGCAGCTGGGTGCGGCCCATCTTCAGTACGTGGTCGAATTCCTTGCCCTTGGCAGCGAAGGCCTGGATCAGGCTGTCGAGGCTGGCGAGCAGGGCGTCATGACCCAACAGCAGACCCAGACGAATAGCGGTCGGGTAGGCGTCGTTGGTCGACTGCGCCATGTTCACGTCGTTGTTCGGGTGCAGGTACTGGTACTCACCCTTCTGGTGGCCCATGGCCTCCAGCGCAATGTTGGCGATGACTTCGTTGGCGTTCATGTTGGTAGAGGTACCAGCACCGCCTTGAATCATGTCCACCACGAACTGCTCGTGGTAGTCGCCCTTGATCAGTCGTCCGCAAGCGGCGCTGATGGCGGCGTGCTTGGCATCGCTCAGGTGCCCCAGCTCTCGGTTGGCGTCAGCAGCTGCCTGCTTGACCATCGCCAGGCCGACTACCAGTTTCGGGTAGTGCGACAGCGGAACACCGGAGAGGTGGAAGTTGTTGGCAGCGCGCAGGGTCTGGATGCCGTAGTAGGCATCAGCAGGAACTTCAAGGGTACCCAGCAGATCTTTTTCGACGCGGAACGATGCAGCGGAAGACATGATGTATATCATCTCGAATTTGACCCGGCACATGCCGGAATGGCGCTAATCCTAGGCCTGAAGAGGATTTTGCGGCCAATGCTGTTGCACGCTAACCTATGCACAAACGGCATAGTGTTTCATGTGACGCCAATTGACATTCGAGCGTGTTCCATTTTGGTGCATGCCGGGAGATGTGCTTCGTGAACCTGGAAAGCAAATGGCTGGAAGACTTCAGCGCGCTGGCCGCCACCCGCAGTTTTTCGCAGGCGGCAGAACGGCGTTTCGTCACTCAACCGGCCTTCAGTCGTCGTATTCGCAGCCTGGAAGCAGCCTTGGGCCTGCAGCTGGTGAACCGTTCCCGCACGCCGATTGAGCTGACCGAGGCCGGGCAGCTTTTCCTGGTCACAGCGCGTACCGTTGTCGACCAGTTGGGCGAAATTCTGCGCCATTTGCATCACCTTGAAGGTGGCCAGGGCGAAGTTGTCCAGGTGGCAGCAGCACACTCCTTGGCCTCGGGGTTCTTCCCGCGGTGGGTTGCCCAGTTGCGCAACGATGGCTTGAACATCGCCACCCGCCTGGTTGCGACTAACGTCGGGGATGCGGTGCATGCCCTGCGTGAAGGGGGTTGCGACCTGATGCTGGCCTTCTATGACCCCGACGCCGCGCTGCAGATGGACGCCGAAATCTTCCCCTCGCTGCACATGGGCAACACCGAAATGTTGCCGGTGTGTGCCGTCGATGCCGGCGGGCAGCCATTGTTCGACCTGGAAGGCGAGGGCAGTGTGCCGCTGCTGGCCTATACCGCCGGCGCCTTCCTCGGCCGGTCGGTCAACCTGCTGCTGCGCCAGCGCAACCTGCGCTACACCACCGTTTATGAAACCGCCATGGCCGACAGCCTCAAGAGCATGGCGCTGGAAGGCATGGGCATCGCCTGGGTGCCACGCCTGTCGATGCGCGGCGAGCTGGAACGGGGCGAGCTGGCGATCTGTGGTGGCAGCCAATGGCATGTCCCCCTGGAAATCCGCCTGTACCGCTGCGCCCTGGTGCGCAAGGCCAACGTGCGCTTGCTGTGGCGCAAGCTCGAAGGTGCAGCGGCGGTTGACCCAAAAGTCAGCCAAAGCCCCGAAAAATAGGGCCGACAGTTGGTCGCCGGGGGTGCCAGCATCGCCCTGGGTTACGGTATACTGCGCGGCCTTTCGACCGGATAGCTCCGGTCCTGATCAGCAAACAAGCCACGCCGGTCGTCCCGCGTGGCTTGTTGTTTTTTGACGCGCCCAAGGGCGCACAAGCGAAGAGGCTCGACGATGAGTGCACTGGTTGGCGTGATCATGGGCTCCAAGTCCGATTGGTCCACCCTTAGCCACACCGCCGATATGCTGGAAAAACTCGGCATTCCCTACGAAGTGAAGGTGGTTTCCGCCCACCGTACTCCGGATCTGCTGTTCCAGTATGCCGAAGAGGCCGAAGGCCGTGGCATCGAGGTGATCATCGCCGGTGCCGGTGGCGCAGCCCACCTGCCAGGCATGTGCGCCGCCAAGACCCACCTGCCGGTGCTGGGCGTGCCGGTCCAGTCGTCGATGCTGTCGGGCGTCGATTCGCTGCTGTCGATCGTGCAGATGCCTGCCGGCGTACCGGTCGCGACCCTGGCCATCGGCCGGGCTGGCGCGATCAACGCGGCACTGCTGTCGGCGAGCATCCTGGGCGCCAAGTACCCGCAGTACCACGCGGCGCTCAAGCAGTTCCGCACGGAACAGACCGACACCGTGCTGGACAATCCAGACCCGCGCCAGGCTTGAGGCTGACCCCATGAAGATCGGTGTAATCGGTGGTGGCCAGCTCGGCCGCATGCTGGCTCTGGCGGGTACTCCGCTGGGCATGAACTTCGCTTTCCTCGACCCGGCACCTGATGCTTGCGCCGCGCCGCTGGGCGAGCACCTGCGCGCCGACTACGGTGACCAGGACCATCTGCGCCAGCTGGCCGACGAAGTCGACCTGGTGACCTTCGAGTTCGAAAGCGTTCCGGCCGAGACCGTAGCGTTTCTCTCGCAGTTCGTCCCGGTCTACCCCAGTGCCGAGGCACTGCGCATTGCCCGTGACCGGCTGTTCGAGAAGAGCATGTTCCGCGACCTGGGCATCCCCACCCCGGCCTTCGCCGACATTCTCTCCCAGGCCGACCTGGACGCGGCAGTCGCCAGCATCGGCCTGCCGGCCGTGCTCAAGACCCGCACCCTGGGCTACGACGGCAAGGGTCAGAAGGTCTTGCGCAGCGCTGAAGACGTGGTCGATACCTTCGCCGAGCTGGGCAGCGTGCCCTGCCTGCTGGAAGGCTTCGTGCCGTTCACCGGCGAAGTCTCGCTGGTGGCCGTGCGTGGCCGCGACGGTGAAACCCGCTTCTATCCGTTGGTGCACAACACCCACGACAGCGGCATCCTGCGCTTGTCGGTGGCCAGCGCAGCGCACCCGCTGCAGGCCCTGGCCGAAGACTACGTCGGCCGCGTGCTGCAGCAGCTGGACTACGTGGGCGTGATGGCCTTCGAGTTCTTCGAAGTTGACGGTGGCCTGAAGGCCAACGAAATCGCCCCGCGTGTGCACAACTCCGGGCACTGGACCATCGAAGGCGCCGAGTGCAGCCAGTTCGAGAACCACCTGCGTGCCGTGGCCGGCCTGCCGTTGGGTTCAACCGCCAAGGTCGGTGAGAGCGCCATGCTCAACTTCATCGGCGAAGTGCCAGCGGTGGACAAGGTGGTTGCCATCGGCGACTGCCACCTGCACCACTACGGCAAGGCTTTCAAGGTCGGGCGCAAGGTTGGCCATGCCACCCTGCGCTGCCATGACATGGCCACCCTCGAGCGCAAGATCGCCGAGGTAGAGGCTTTGATCGCCAGCTGATCGAACTTCTGCGTGCTACCTGCCCTCTGAAATGGCAACAAGTCAAAGCGCTGTCTAGGCTTTGGCTTGTTCCATTTTCACTGCAGAGGGATTGCCATGGGCATCATCGGGACCATCTTCATAGGCCTTATCGTCGGGCTGCTGGCGCGTTTCATCAAGCCAGGGGACGACAGCATGGGCTGGATCATGACCATCCTGCTGGGTATCGCAGGCTCCTTGCTCGCCACCTACGGCGGCCAGGCGCTGGGCATTTATCAGGCCGGGCAGGCGGCAGGTTTCTTGGGGGCACTGGTCGGTGCCGTCGTCCTTCTGGTGATCTACGGATTGATCAGAAAGCGCTGAATACCGTTTAGAATGCCCGGCAATTCATCCGAGTTGCCGAGCATTGCCATGCGTGCCTTTTTTCTCATCCCCTTGCTTCTGGCCAGCACCCTGGCCCGTGCCGAGCTGCCTGAAACCGACTGGCTGGAGCTGATGCCCAAGTCGGACCAGAAGGCTCTCGAACAGATGCCCGAAATCGATCACGACTCGCCGGAGGCCCTAGGCACCTTCACCGACAAAGGCGGCCTCAAGCAGAGCAAGGGCTTGCCGGCGGTGATGTACTCGACCAAGACCGTGGCGGCCATGAACGGCAAGGACATCCGCCTGGGCGGCTACCCGGTGCCGCTGGAAAGCGATGCCAAGGGCAACAGCACCTTGTTCTTCCTGGTGCCATACCCTGGCGCGTGCATCCATGTGCCGCCACCGCCACCGAACCAGCTGGTGCTGGTGCGTTATCCGAAGGGGCTGAAGATTGATGATATCTACACGCCGCTGTGGGTCAGCGGGGCGTTGAAGGTGGAGAAGGTCAGCAACGACCTGGCCGATGCAGCCTATGCCTTGGATGCGCAGAAGGTGAGGGTGGTGGAAGAAGCTGATCTCTGAGGTTGCCTGTACCGGCCTCCTCGCGGGGCAAGTCGGATCGCCGCACCGCCGCTCCCACAGGTCCCGTAATGCTCGGTACCTATGATGATCCTGTGGGAGCGGCGGTGCGGCGATCCGACTTGCCCCGCGAAGAGGCCGGCAAAGTCATCGCAAGGCTCAGATGGCTTCACTGCCGATACTGACACTCAGCGAGCAAGTCGCCCCAGGCCTCAGCTCCACCACGTCATCCCACACATTGGCCGTCTCGATGCACAGCATCTGCTGCCATCCGTCATCGGCCATGTCCGCCAGCTCCCGGGCCCGCTCGGTCCACGGGTTCCAGATCACCGCCGAGCGTGAGCCGCTGCTGGTCAAGGTAATCCGCCGCTGCCAATGCGGGTCGACAATGCTCAGGGTTTGCGGGGTGGCGAGGTAAATTCGGTCGGTCTCCCCGGCAAACCCCAGCGGCCCTTGCTGCTGGCGCTGTTCCCAGTCAGCCAGGGTCTCGATATAGCCCAGCCCCTCGACCCCTTCGACCCGCGCCTGGCGCACATCGCTCACCGCAAAGTAGCTGTGCAGGGCCTGGCTGAGGGTGACAGGGGTATTGCCCATGTTGCGGCTGGTCAGGCTCAGCGCCAGGCGCTCGCCGAGTTCCACCACCAGTTTCAGCTGCACATCATGGGGCCAGCCGGGCAGGTCGCCCTGGGCTTCGGGCAGTTCGAACTCGATGCGCAGGCCATCGCCCACTTCCTCGATACCCAGCAACTGCCAGTCACGCGCGCGCGCCAGGCCGTGGGCGGGCGCTTGCTCGCCGCGGTACATGGCCTGCACGGCCTGGGGGTTGCGCTGCAGGTTGCCGAACCAGGGCCAGCACACCGGTACACCGGCGCGTACCGATTTGCCCTGGCGGAAAATGGCCTGATCGCTCAGCCACAGCAGCGGCGGTTCGCCCACACGCTGGTAGCTGAGGATCTGCGCGCCCTGCTGGGCGATCAGTAGTTCGGCCCGCTCGCTGGTGATGCGCCAGCAGTTGAGTTCGCCGTGTTGCTCGGTGTCGACCTTGAAGGTAGCCATTACGTTCGTCTCATTGATTGCCAGTGGGCCTTGGACCCGGGCACATGCAATGAGTTTACCGCTGGCCGGGCTTAGCGACGAGGCACAGAGCGGGTGCGGCCACTGCCATCGATGGCGACGAACACGAAGACCGCTTCGGTCACCTTGCGCCATTCGCTGGACAGCGGGTCGTCGCTCCAGACTTCGACCATCATCTGGATCGAGCTGCGGCCGATCTCCAGGGTCTGGGTATAGAACGACAGCTGCGCGCCCACGGCTACCGGGACCAGGAAGGCCATGCGGTCGATGGCCACCGTGGCCACACGGCCGCCAGCGACGCGGCTGGCCATGGCGGTGCCGGCCAGGTCCATCTGGGCAACCAGCCAGCCGCCAAAGATGTCGCCGAAGCCGTTGGTCTCACGAGGGAGTGCGGTGATCTGCAAGGCCAGGTCGCCTTGCGGGATTGGATCTTCTTGTTCGAGCTCAATCATGCGATGGGGCCTCTGACCCGTGACGCTTTTCGTTGGTGTGGCGCAAAGGCCGGGTAAACGATTCAGCTGGAAACATACTACGCCGATTTCGTTTCACTGGGCGGCCGTAGGGAAACTCTGCGAAACCGCCTGACATAAAGACCGGCGTTTTCGCACAACATCCCACGCTAGGAGCAACCTTTTCCTACGAATGGCCAGTATATAGAGCATAACGGCCAGCGACGACCGCGCTTTCATGAATATCTGTATGGATTTTGTATCGCTTTCGGCGCGGCTCGGCAATTTGCTATCTTCGCCCGTCTACCAATCCAGAAGTCGCGCACCCAGCGGCCTGCATGACCTACAAGAGAAAGACCGATGACCTCCGTGCCGAGCAGTATCGAGCAGCCTTCGCGGCCGCTGACCCGCAGCGACTACAAGACCCTTTCATTGTCCGCACTGGGCGGTGCCCTGGAGTTCTACGACTTCATCATCTTCGTGTTCTTCGCCACGGTGGTCGGCAAGCTGTTCTTCCCGGCCGACATGCCTGAATGGCTACGCCTGATGCAGACCTTCGGCATTTTCGCTGCCGGCTACCTGGCGCGGCCGCTGGGTGGCATCGTCATGGCGCACTTCGGCGACCTGCTGGGGCGCAAGAAGATGTTCACCCTGAGCATCTTCATGATGGCCCTGCCGACCCTGATCATGGGCCTGTTGCCCACTTATGCACAGATCGGCCTGTGGGCGCCGATCTTGCTGCTGTTGATGCGCGTGATCCAGGGCGCGGCGATTGGCGGTGAGGTGCCGGGGGCCTGGGTGTTCGTCTCCGAGCACGTCCCTGCACGCAATACCGGTTACGCCTGCGGCACGCTGACGGCCGGCCTGACTTCGGGCATCTTGCTCGGCTCGCTGGTCGCCACGCTGATCAACAGTGTCTATACCCCTGGCGAAGTGGCCGATTACGCTTGGCGTATCCCGTTCCTGCTGGGCGGTGTGTTCGGCCTGTTCTCGGTGTACCTGCGCCGCTGGTTGCACGAAACCCCGGTGTTCGCCGAGATGCAGCAGCGCAAGGCCCTGGCCGAAGAGTTGCCCCTGCGTGCGGTGCTGCGTGACCACCGTGGCGCGATCGTCCTGTCGATGCTGCTGACCTGGCTGCTGTCGGCCGGCATCGTGGTGGTGATCCTGATGACACCGGCGCTGCTGCAGAGCTTCTATCAGGTCAGCCCGACCGACTCGCTCAAGGCCAACAGCCTGGCCATCGTCCTGCTCAGCCTCGGCTGCATCGCTGCCGGCCGCCTGGCCGACCGCTTCGGCGCCGGGCGCGTATTCATCGTTGGCAGCCTGCTGCTGCTGGCCAGCTCCTGGACCTTCTACCACAGCCTGCCAACCCGCCCCGACCTGTTGTTCCCGCTGTATGCGCTGACCGGTCTGTGCGTCGGTATCGTCGGCGCCGTGCCCTACGTGATGGTCAAGGCCTTCCCGCCGGTGGTGCGTTTCAGCGGCTTGTCGTTCTCCTACAACATGGCCTACGCCATCTTCGGTGGGTTGACGCCGATGGTGGTCACCGCGCTGTTGAAGGTCAGCCCAATGGCGCCGGCTTATTATGTGGCGGGGCTGTGTGCCGTCGGGCTGGTGGTAGGGCTATATCTCTTCGCCAACAAGCGTTAATGAGTGAAATTTCTGCGGGTGCAATTATCTCGAACAAGAAATTGCCCCATGGAGCAACTTCCACGTCATTGATTGAGTAATGGGCTCTGGTGGGAGCGGGCTTGCCCCGCGAATACCGGCGAAGCCGGTGCCAGGCACCGCGTGCCCCCATTCGCGGGGCAAGCCCGCTCCCACAGGTAACACTCAGCACGTGCCGAAGCGCCTCTGTAGTGTCTGCCGCAGTGGCATCCGGTGTGGCCGCCTCGCCCAGCAACATTTTGAAAAGGCCATCCCGGACAACCGGTGATGGCCTTTCATCCAATTGTCATATTGAAGTCATATCGTATTCATGCGGCCTGCAGATACTTGGGCCCGATCCATCCAACACCCCCAATATTCCTGCTAGGAGCAAGGCATGAAACTGAAGCGTTTGATGGCGGCCCTTACCTTTGCCGCCGCTGGCGTTGCCACCGCCAATGCGGTAGCCGCTGTCGACCCAGCAATCCCGACCTACACCAAAACCACCGGTGTATCGGGCAACCTCTCCAGCGTTGGCTCCGACACCCTGGCGAACCTGATGACGCTGTGGGCCGAGGCCTACAAGAAGGAATACCCCAACGTAAACATCCAGATCCAGGCCGCCGGCTCCTCCACCGCGCCACCCGCGCTGACCGAAGGCACCGCCAACCTGGGCCCGATGAGCCGCAAGATGAAAGACGTCGAGCTGCAGGCCTTCGAGCAGAAGTACGGCTACAAGCCAACCGCCATCCCGGTTGCCGTAGACGCCCTGGCAGTCTTCGTGCACAAGGACAACCCGATCAAGGGCCTGACCATGGCGCAGGTCGATGCGATCTTCTCGTCCACCCGCCTGTGCGGCGCCAAGGCCGATGTCAAAACCTGGGGTGACCTGGGCGTGACCGGCGACCTGGCCAACAAGCCAGTGCAGCTGTTCGGCCGTAACTCGGTATCGGGCACCTACGGTTACTTCAAGGAAGAAGCCCTGTGCAAAGGCGACTTCAAGCCTAACGTCAACGAACAGCCTGGTTCGGCTTCGGTCGTGCAGTCGATCAGCTCCTCGCTGAACGGCATCGGCTACTCGGGTATCGGCTACAAGACCGCCAGCGTCAAGACCGTCGCCCTGGCCAAGAAAGAAGGCGGCGAGTTCGTCGAAGACAACGAAGCCAACGCCCTGAACGGTACGTACCCGCTGTCGCGCTTCCTGTACGTCTACGTCAACAAGGCCCCGAACAAGCCTCTGGCCCCGCTGGACGCCGAGTTCATCAAGCTGGTGCTGTCGCAAGCTGGCCAGCAGGTCGTGGTGAAGGATGGCTACATCCCGCTGCCTGCCAAAGTGGTCGACAAGACCCTGGCTGACCTGGGCCTGTCCCACGCCGGTAACGTTGCAAAGAAGTAAGTAACTGAGGAAGAGGCCGGTACCGATGCCCGGCCTCCTCCACGAATTCTCAGTCCGAAGCCAGGATCCCTGCGCGTCGGGCTTTCTTGCGTCACTGCATTGTCATGTTTTTGTCATACGGGACCGCTAGGGTGTGCGCATGAATGATCTGGCCAACTCCACCATGACCCAAAATTCCCAACCCGTGCGGATTGATTTCAATACGCCGGAGTTGCAACGCAAGCGCCGCATGCGTGCGCTCAAGGACCGCCTGACCCGCTGGTATGTACTGGTGGGCGGGCTTGCCGTCTTGGCGGCAATTACCCTGATTTTCTTCTACCTGGCCTACGTGGTGCTGCCGCTGTTCCAGGGCGCCGAACTGACCAGCAAGAAGGCCCTGGAGCCGACCTGGCTGCAACAGGATGCCGGCAAGCCGCTGATGATCGCGCTTGAAGAGCAGAACCTGGTGGGCATGCGGGTTTCCGACAAGGGCCAGGCGCTGTTCTTCGACACCAAGACCGGGGCCGAGCTGCAGCGCGTCGACCTGCCGCTGCCGGCAGGTACCCAGGTGAGTTCGATCAGCACCGATCAGCCGGGTAGCCCGCTGGTTGTGCTGGGGCTGTCCAATGGTCAGGCGCTGGTGTTCCACCACACCTACAAGATCACCTACCCGGACAACAAGAAAACCATCAGCCCAGGCATCGACTACCCCTACGGCAAGGACGCGTTCGTGCTTGACGACCAGGGCCGCGCGCTGGAGCACGTGAGCGTCAACGTCAACGGCGAAAACCTGATGCTGGCGGGCTCCACCGGTTCGCACCTGCAGGTCACCCAGCTGACCCGCGAAGAGAACATGATGACCGGTGAGGTCACCAGCGAGCAGAGCCGTATCGACCTGCCGCAGATGACCGAGCCGGTCAAGGCCATCTACATCGACCCGCGTCAGCAGTGGCTGTATGTGGTCAACGGCCGTGCCACCGCCGACGTCTTCAGCCTGCGCGACAAAAGCCTCAACGGCCGCTACAAGCTGCTGGAAGATGGCAATGCCGAGATCACGGCCAGTGGCCAGCTGGTCGGCGGCATCTCGCTGATCTTCGGCGACTCCAAGGGTGGTTTGAGCCAGTGGTTCATGGCCCGTGACCCCGATGGCGAGTCGCGCTTCAAGTTGATCCGCAGCTTCCAGATGGGCAGCGCGCCGGTCGTCCAGATCGATGCCGAAGAGCGCCGCAAGGGCTTCATCGCCCTCGACGCCGACGGCAAGCTCGGTGTGTTCCACAGCACCGCGCACCGCACCTTGCTGGTCGAGCCGGCTGCAGAGGGTGCTGGCATCCTGGCCCTGTCGCCGCGTGCCAACCGCATCATCATCGAGGAAGGTGGCAAGCTGTTGCCGCTGAGCCTCAAGAACCCGCACCCGGAAGTCTCCTTCAGCGCGCTGTGGGGCAAGGTCTGGTACGAGAACTATGACGAGCCCAAGTACGTCTGGCAGTCGACCGCGTCGAACACCGACTTCGAGCCCAAGCTGAGCCTGTCGCCGCTGACCTTCGGTACCTTGAAGGCTGCGTTCTACGCGATGATCCTGGCAGCCCCGCTGGCCATTGCCGCCGCCATCTACACCGCCTACTTCATGGCCCCGGGCATGCGCCGCAAGGTCAAGCCGGTGATCGAGCTGATGGAAGCGATGCCAACGGTGATCCTTGGCTTCTTCGCCGGCCTGTTCCTGGCGCCGTACCTGGAAGGCCACCTGCCGGGTGTGTTCAGCCTGTTCCTGCTGATGCCGTTCGGCATCCTGCTGGCCGGTTTCACCTGGAGCCGCCTGCCCGAGTCGTTCCGCCTGCGCGTCCCGGATGGCTGGGAAGCGGCGATCCTGATCCCGGTGATCCTGTTCACCGGCTGGTTCGCCCTGACCATGAGCCCTTACCTGGAAACCTGGTTCTTCGGCGGCGACATGCGCCTGTGGATCACCAATGACCTGGGCATCACCTACGACCAGCGTAACGCCCTGGTGGTCGGTATCGCCATGGGCTTCGCGGTCATCCCGAACATCTACTCGATTGCCGAAGACGCCGTGTTCAGCGTGCCCCGCAGCCTGACCCTGGGCTCCCTGGCCCTGGGTGCGACGCCGTGGCAGACCCTGACCCGCGTGGTCATCCTCACCGCCAGCCCGGGTATCTTCTCGGCGCTGATGATCGGCATGGGCCGTGCGGTGGGCGAGACCATGATCGTGCTCATGGCCACCGGCAACACCCCGGTGATGGAGATGAACCTGTTCGAAGGTATGCGCACCCTGGCCGCTAACGTGGCGGTGGAAATGCCGGAGTCGGAAGTCGGTGGCAGCCACTATCGCGTGCTGTTCCTGGCGGCACTCGTGCTGCTGATGTTCACCTTCGTCATGAACACCTTGGCCGAGCTGATTCGCCAGCGTCTGCGCAAGAAATACTCGTCGCTTTGATAGAAAGGTAGAGATCCGTGAAAAAGGATTCCCTCAAAGGCTGGTTCAAGAGCGGCGCCCCTGGCGTCTGGATCAGCGGTGGCGCGGTTGCCATGGCGGTGATCATGACCATCGGCCTGCTGTCGGTCATCGCCGTGCGCGGCCTGGGCCACTTCTGGCCGGCCGACCTGATCCAGGCCACCTACAAGGTGCCGGGCCAGGCTGATCACGTCGTCATCGGCGAAGTGGTGCAAAAAGAAGAGGTGCCCCGTGCCCGCCTCAAAGGTGCCGGCTTGCCGGTACCTGAGCAGGGCCCGGAGTTCATGACCCGTGAGCTGATCAAGGTCGGTAACCGCGACCTCAACGGCAGTGACTTCTCCTGGGTGGTGGGCGAGTGGCTGGTCGACGAGCAACGCCCGGCCGACCTGATGGCGCTGGAACGTCGCGAGTGGGGCAACTTCTACGGCTACCTGGTCAGCGTCAAGGAACAAGGCCGCGTGGTTGCCGAGGGCCCTGCCGCCTGGAACGAGCTGCAGGCCCGCCTCAAGCGCGCCAACCAGCTCAACGGCGAGCTGCAGCAACTCGAGAAAAAAGACATCGGCGCCATCAACCATGGCCTGGAGCGCCTGCGCCTGCACAGCCGCAAGCTGGAACTGGACGGCAAGCTCGACGCCGCCGCCCAGGCCGACATGGACGCCGAGCGTGCCGAGCTGAACAGCCGCTACAAGGCCATCGAAGACCGCCTCAGCGGCCTGCATCAGGCCTTCTCCCGCGACAGCCTGGTCGCGCGCGACGGCAACGGCCGTGAAGTGGAGATCAACCTGAGCAAGGTGGTACACGCCATTCAGCCGAACGGCATGTCCGGCCTGACCAAGATGGGTACCTACTTTGCCAAGGTCTGGGAGTTCCTCAGCGACGACCCACGCGAAGCCAACACCGAAGGCGGGATCTTCCCGGCCATCTTCGGTACCGTGATGATGACCCTGATCATGGCGGTGATCGTGACCCCGTTCGGCGTGCTGGCTGCAGTGTACCTGCGCGAATACGCCAAACAGGGCCCGGTGACCCGCCTGATCCGCATTGCAGTGAACAACCTGGCAGGCGTACCGGCGATCGTCTACGGCGTATTCGGCCTGGGCTTCTTCGTCTATGTGCTGGGTGGCTCGATCGACCGGCTGTTCTTCCCCGAATCGTTGCCGGCACCGACCCTGGGTACCCCGGGCCTGCTGTGGGCCTCGCTGACCTTGGCGCTGCTGGCGGTACCGGTGGTGATCGTGGCCACCGAAGAAGGGCTGGCGCGTATCCCACGTACCGTGCGCGAGGGCTCCCTGGCCCTGGGCGCGACCAAGGCCGAGACACTGTGGAAGATCGTCCTGCCAATGGCCAGCCCGGCCATGATGACCGGCATGATTCTCGCCGTGGCCCGTGCTGCGGGTGAAGTGGCGCCGTTGATGCTGGTGGGTGTGGTGAAACTGGCACCGTCGTTGCCGCTCGATGGCAACTACCCGTACCTGCACCTGGACCAGAAGATCATGCACCTGGGCTTCCACATTTATGACGTCGGCTTCCAGAGCCCGAACGTCGAGGCCGCCCGCCCGCTGGTGTACGCCACCGCGCTGTTGCTGGTGCTGGTGATCGCCACCCTCAACCTCTCGGCAGTGTGGATCCGTAACCACCTGCGCGAGAAGTACAAGGCCCTCGACCACTGATTGAAGCTTTAAGCCACAAGCGGCAAGCTCCAAAAGGAGTGCCGCTTTGCCCTAACTTGCAGCTTGCAGCTTAAAACTTGCAGCTACAAACGGAGTGAGACCATGCAGCACGAATCCCATACCCACGGCATCGACATGTCTGCCCTGGGCCGCGACAAGCAGAGCCTGCGCCTGGCCGAAGAGACCGTGGCCATCGAAGTACCGGGCCTGAGCCTGTACTACGGCGACAAGCAAGCCTTGTTCGACGTCAGCATGAATATCCCCAAGCAGCGCGTGACCGCCTTCATCGGCCCGTCCGGCTGCGGCAAGTCGACCCTGCTGCGTACCTTCAACCGCATGAACGACCTGGTTGACGGTTGCCGCGTGGAGGGCGCCATCAACCTGTATGGCACCAACATCTACCGCAAGGGCGAGGACGTGGCCGAGCTGCGCCGTCGTGTGGGCATGGTGTTCCAGAAGCCGAACCCGTTCCCCAAGACCATCTACGAGAACGTCGTCTACGGCCTGCGCATCCAAGGCATCAACAAGAAGCGCACCCTCGACGAAGCGGTCGAATGGGCCCTCAAGGGCGCTGCCCTGTGGGACGAGGTGAAGGACCGCCTGCATGACTCGGCCCTGGGCCTGTCCGGTGGCCAGCAGCAACGTCTGGTGATCGCCCGCACCATTGCCGTGGAGCCGGAAGTGCTGCTGCTCGACGAACCGTGCTCGGCACTGGACCCGATCTCGACGCTGAAGGTCGAAGAACTGATCTACGAATTGAAATCCAAGTACACCATCGTCATCGTGACCCACAACATGCAACAGGCGGCGCGCGTTTCGGACTACACCGCGTTCATGTACATGGGCAAACTGGTCGAATTCGGGGATACCGATACCCTGTTCACCAACCCGGCGAAGAAGCAGACCGAAGACTACATCACTGGTCGCTACGGCTAGTCGGTCTGCCAGCCGCAGGCCGGGGGCCAAGGGATAACACGAACGACTTGAAGCTTGCGGCTTGAGGCTTGCAGCTTTTTCGCGGAGCGAAACGATGATCAACAAAGAAAGCCTTACGCATCACATCTCCCAGCAGTTCAACGCCGAGCTTGAAGAGGTGCGCAGCCACCTTCTGGCCATGGGCGGCCTGGTCGAGAAACAGGTCAACGACGCGGTTACTGCTCTGATCGAGGCCGACTCGGGCCTGGCCCAGCAAGTGCGCGAGGTCGATGAGCAGATCAACCAGATGGAGCGCAACATCGACGAGGAGTGCGTACGCATCCTTGCCCGCCGCCAGCCGGCGGCCTCCGACCTGCGGCTGATCATCAGCATCTCCAAGTCGGTGATCGACCTGGAGCGCATCGGCGACGAGTCGACCAAGATCGCCCGTCGTGCCATCCAGCTGTGCGAAGAGGGCGAGTCGCCACGCGGCTACGTCGAGGTGCGCCACATTGGCGACCAGGTGCGCAACATGGTCCGCGATGCCTTGGACGCCTTTGCCCGCTTCGACGCCGACCTGGCACTGTCGGTGGCACAGTACGACAAGACCATCGACCGCGAGTACAAGACCGCCCTGCGTGAGCTGGTGACCTACATGATGGAAGACCCGCGTTCGATCTCGCGGGTGCTCAGCGTCATCTGGGCCTTGCGTTCGCTGGAGCGCATCGGCGACCACGCGCGCAACATCTCCGAGCTGGTGATTTACCTGGTACGCGGCACCGACGTCCGCCACATGGGCCTCAAGCGCATGAAGGCGGAAGTGCAGGGCACCCCCGTCGAAGAGGCTGAAAGCGCTAATGTTCCGGCTGAACCGGACGATAAATAGTACTGCTCCCGAGCATCAACGCCCGGCCTAGGCCGGGCGTTTTCGTTTGCGGTCGAGCAGCCACCAGGCACCCGCGAACGGTGTGAAGAAGTCCCGCTACACGCGCAGTTGTGGCAAATGGCCATTGCTTGCCGGTAGGCTAGTCGGGATTCAAGAGGAGTATCGATGAGTAAAGTCAATGTACTGGTCGTGGACGACGCCCCGTTCATCCGCGACCTGGTCAGGAAATGCCTGCGCAATGCCTTTCCCGGCATGGTCATCGACGATGCGGTCAACGGTCGCAAGGCCATGGCCATGTTGGGCAAGGAGCCGTTCGACCTGGTCCTGTGCGACTGGGAAATGCCGGAAATGTCTGGCCTTGAGCTGCTCAGCTGGTGCCGCCAGCAGCCTGCATTGAAGAGCCTGCAGTTCATCATGGTGACCAGCCGTGGTGACAAGGAGAACGTGATCCAGGCCATTCAGGCGGGGGTTTCCGACTTCGTCGGCAAACCGTTCACCAATGAGCAGTTGCTGACCAAGGTGAAGAAGGCCTTGGCCAAGATCGGCAAGCTCGACAGCCTGATGGCAACCGGGCCTGCGCGGGTGAATTCGGCGTTTGCCAATGACTCCTTGAGTGCTTTGACCGGCGGCAACCCTCAGGCGGCCAAGGTTGCGGCACCTGCGCCAGCGCCGGTGAAGCCTTTGGCGAAGGCACCTGCGCCAGCCACAACCGCACCGTCTGGCCGTGGCCAAGGCCAGCTGCGCTTGGCCAGCGGGATTCAGCCTTGCGTGATCAAGGCATTGAGCCTGAAGGAAGCGCTGTTGGTGGTACGCCGCAGCGAAGCGCTGCCGCAAGTGCTAGAGGGTGCAGTACTGGACCTGGAGCAGGGCGAAAACGCCGAAGTTGCGCGGCTGAACGGTTACCTGCATGCCATCGCGGCGCTGGAGCCCAAGCCCGATAGCGACTGGCTGCAGCTGACGTTCAAGTTCGTCGATCAGGATGCGCAGAAGCTCGATTACCTGTCGCGGCTGATTGCTCGCGGCACCGCGCAAAAGCACTTCACGCCCGGCGCCTGATAGCCACTGCCCTCCTGTGGGTGCGTGCGGCCTTGCGCGACGCAAGGCCGCTGCCACAGCGGACGATCACCATCCGACCAACTGTCATACTCACCGCAAAAGCCGCTGCTAGGCTTCGACAGATCATACCTGTCAAAAAGCCACTATCATGCCCGCCCGCCTGCTGCTGTTCTGTGCATTGCTCATGGCCTCGGCGTCGAGCCTGGGCGTGACCCTCTACCCGATCACCGATGCCGACGGTGTAGCGGCCTATTCCGACCGCCCAGGCCCCGGCGCCAAGCCACTGGAGCTGCGCGAATCCATGGTCGAGTACCAGGAAAGCCAGGTGCGGCTCAACGCGGTCGTCTTCCAGGGTGGCGTCAGCTTTTCTGCGCGCAATGAGTCGCACGTGCCGGTGCAGGTCGAGTTGCACCTGGACAAGCTGATAAACGCGCAGGGCGGCAATGCCCCCCGTATCGTGCGCAGGGTGCTGCCAGGGCGTTCAACGCAGATGCTCAGCGTGCTCAGGGGCCGCCCCGGTACGTTGCTGGGTTACCGCTCGACGCTGCTGCAAGCCATGGGCGACCCAGGGCTGCGGCCGCAGGGCTTTCGCTACGCCTTCCCCTGGCTTGGCGGGCCATTCCGGGTGAGCCAGGGGCCCAACGGCCGTTTCAGCCACTTCGGCCCCAAAGGGCGCTACGCCATGGACATCGCCATGCCTGAAGGCACCACCATCGTTGCCGCGCGCGAAGGCGTGGTGGTGAGGGTCGAGAACAGCCAGACCGGGCGCGGCAGCAACCCCTCGGGCAATTTCGTCAGGGTGCTGCACGCGGACGGCACCATGGGCGTGTACCTGCACCTGATGCGCGGTTCGGTGGTGGTGGGCGAGGGGCAGCGGGTCAAACAGGGGCAGATGCTGGCCAAGTCGGGCAATACCGGCAACAGCAGCGGGCCGCACCTGCATTTTGTGGTGCAGCGCAACGTGGGCTTGGCGCTGGAGTCGATACCGTATCAGTTCGACAGGCCAATCAGCGGGTTGCCGGACTTCACCGCCGGCAACCCTTGAGCGGGCTGGGGCCGGAAGGCGGCCCCGCCTGAGGTCAATCCAGCTTCAGCACCTTGGCCAGGACGATCTTCGGCCCTTTCATCTTCTTGATGATGATGCGCAGGCCTTCGACCTCCAGCACTTCCTCTTCCTCAGGCACGCGCTTGAGGGTTTCATAGATCAGCCCAGCCAGGGTTTCGGCCTCGATGTGGTCAAGGTCAATACCCAGCAGGCGCTCGACCTTGAACAGCGGCGTGTCACCGCGCACCAGCAGCTTGCCCGGCTGGTAGGCGAGGATGCCGCGCTCGGTCTTGCGGTGTTCGTCCTGAATATCGCCCACCAGCACTTCCAGCACGTCTTCCATGGTCAGGTAACCGATCACCTTGCCATCGGCTTCTTCCACCAGCACGAAATGCGCACCGCCCTTGCGGAACTGCTCCAGCAGCTGCGACAGCGGCATATGCCGGGAGACGCGCTCCAGCGGCCGGGCCAGGTCTTCGAGGTCGATGGTTTCGGGCAGGTGGTCGAGCTCGGCCAGCTCCAGCAGCAGGTCCTTGATGTGCAGCAAACCGGTGAACTCTTCGCGCTCGGCGTCGTACACCGGGTAACGGCTGAACTTGTGGCGGCGCAGCAGTGCCAGGATCTGCTTGAGCGGGGCGTGGGCGTCGATGCTGACCATGTCCTCGCGGGAGTTGGCCCAGTCGACCACCTCCAGCTCGCCCATTTCCACCGCCGAGGCCAGCACGCGCATGCCTTGGTCGCTCGGGTCCTGGCCGCGGCTGGAGTGCAGGATCAGCTTGAGCTCTTCGCGGCTGTAGTGATGCTCGTGGTGCGGGCCAGGTTCGCCCTGGCCGGCAATGCGCAGGATGGTGTTGGCGCTGGCATTGAGCAGGTAGATGGCCGGGTACATGGCCCAGTAGAACACGTACAGCGGCACTGCCGTCCACAGCGACAGCAGCTCGGGCTTGCGGATCGCCCAGGACTTGGGCGCCAGCTCACCGACCACGATGTGCAGGTAAGAGATGACGAAGAAGGCGACGAAGAACGAAATGCCCTTGATCAGCTCCGGCGTGTCGACGCCCAAGTAGGCCAGCAGCGGCTCCAGCAGGTGGGCGAAGGCCGGCTCACCGACCCAGCCCAGGCCCAGCGAGGCGAGGGTGATGCCCAGCTGGCAGGCGGACAGGTAGGCGTCCAGCTGATTGTGTACCTTGCGCAGGATGCTGCCACGCCAGCCGTGCAGTTCGGCGATGGAATCGACGCGGGTGGAGCGCAGCTTGACCATGGCGAACTCGGCGGCTACGAAGAAGCCGTTGAGCAGTACCAGGAGCAAGGCAAAGATGATCATGCCGAAATCGGCGAATAACGAGGTGAGGCTGATACCAGGGGAAGGGTCCATGATGGATTTTTTACGGGGTCCGTCTTTGGGGAATGGAGAAAAAAAGTGCCAGCACAGGCTGGCACAGGGGATCCAATGTAGCGGTTGAAGCCGCAAAAGCAAAGGGTGATGGACGTGATGGGGCTGTGGGGCAGCCCACTCAACCCTTGCCGTTAGCCAATTGTGCTGGTGCAAAATGGCAGGTGAAGGTGCTCCCATGCCCCGGCACACTGCTGATCTCCAACCGCCCGCGATGGCGCAACAGCACATGCTTGACGATCGCCAGGCCCAGCCCTGTGCCCCCGGTATTGGACGCCCGGCTGGAGTCGACCCGGTAAAACCGCTCGGTCAATCGCGGCAAATGCTTGGCATCGATACCAATGCCAGAATCCTGCACGCTCAGGTGTGCGCCGTGCGCATCGGCCCACCAGCGGATGCGAATGCTGCCCTCGTCCGGGGTGTACTTGACCGCGTTGAACACCAGGTTGGAGAACGCACTGCGCAGCTCGGCCTCGCTGCCCTTGAGGCACACGCCGGGTGTGGCCTCCAGGCTGATGCGCTGGTTGCGCGGCCCGGACAGCGCCTGGGCATCACCCTTGATCGACTGCAGCAGGGCATCGACTGGCACTGGCAGGTTGTCGGAGGGGTAGTCGGTGGCTTCCAGCTTGGCCAGCAGCAACAGGTCGTTGAGCAGGGTCTGCATGCGCGAGCCTTGCTGGCTCATCTGCTGCAGGGCCCGGCGCCAGCGCGGGTTCACGTCCTCGACGTTGTCCAGCAGGGTTTCCAGGTAGCCGGTAATCACCGTAAGCGGTGTCCGCAGCTCGTGGGAAACGTTGGCGACGAAATCCTTGCGCATCTGTTCAAGCTGGTGGATGCGGGTGACGTCGCGTACCAGCATCAGGTGCTCGTTGTTGCCGTAGCGAGTGATGTGCAGTTGCACGCGCATACGGTCATTGATCGGCGAGGGGATTTCCAGCGGCTCGACGTAATTTTCCGCTTCGAAGTACTCCTTGAAGCGCGGGTGGCGTACCAGATTGGTCACCTGCTGGCCGCCGTCCTGCGGGGTCTTGAAGCCCAGCAGGGTTTCTGCGGCGCGGTTCCACCACTCCAGGTTGCCGTCGCTGTCGAGCATGATCACCGCATCGCGCAGCGCGGCAGTGGACTCCTGGACCCGGTCGATCACTGCCTGCAGGCGGCCGCGCACGCGTTGGTCGCGACGTTGCAGGTGATAGATGCTGTCGAACACTTCGCCCCACAGGCCGTAACCGTCGGGTGGCGCCTCGTCGGGTTGGTGGTTGCGCAGCCAGTCATGCAGGCGCAGCAGTTGCTTGAGGGTCCAACCCAGGTACAGCGCCAGGCCGATGGCCAGGCTCCAGCCGTAATAGCCGCTGACCAGCCCGCCGACCAGGCAGACAGTGATCAGCAGCAGCAGGTGGCGAATCAGGGTCGCGTGCCAGTTCTGGTTCAATTGACGGTCCTTGTACAACGACGTGCAGCCAGGCGTGCAGGCTTGTCAGCTCTTGGTCGAGAAGCGGTAGCCAGTGCCGCGGACGGTTTGTACCAGATTTTCGTAAGCTTCACCCAGCGCCTTGCGCAGGCGGCGGATGTGCACGTCGACGGTACGCTCCTCGACATAGACGTTGCCGCCCCAGACCTGGTCGAGCAGCTGGCCACGGGTGTAGGCGCGCTCCTGGTGGGTCATGAAGAACTGCAGCAGGCGGTATTCGGTGGGGCCCATCTCGGCGGGCTTGCCGTCGATGGTCACGCGGTGACTGATCGGGTCGAGCAGCAGGCCGCCCACTTCAATCGGTGCCTCGCTGTCGCTCGGGCCGGTGCGACGCAGCACGGCCTTCAGGCGGGCGACCAGTTCGCGCGGTGAGAACGGTTTGGTGATGTAGTCGTCGGCACCCACTTCCAGGCCCTGGATCTTGTTGTCCTCCTCACCCTTGGCAGTGAGCATGATGATCGGGATGTCCCCGGTCAGCTCGTCACGCTTCAGGCGGCGGGCCAGCTCGATACCCGAGGTGCCCGGCAGCATCCAGTCGAGCAGGATCAGGTCAGGCTTGCGGTCGACGATGATCGCGTGGGCCTGCTGGGAGTTTTCTGCTTCCAGGCAGTCGTAGCCGGCCATTTCCAATGCAACGGCGATCATCTCGCGAATAGGCGCTTCGTCGTCGACGATCAGAATGTTCCTGCCAACCATGCTCAAAACCTCTCCTGGAAAATCGTGTCTGGCCCGCATTAGATAACGGAATTATTGCAGCTGTGTGACAGGACATTGGCTGTTATGGCGACATTGCATGACTGGGCTAGGCTTCAAGGGGCCGCTGTGGCGGTTAGTCGAACTCTTTCCACCCCCGAATACATGGTGATTCCAATGACACGACACACGCTGAACTGGATGGCCCTTTTCGCTGCACTGGCGCTGCCGGGGGTAGCGTCGGCCCACCATCAGGCCAAGGAAATGAACGGCATGTTGGTCACGCCTAAAACAGAGATGACGCTGTATACCTTCGACAAAGATTCTGGCGGCAAGTCGATGTGCAATGGTGAGTGCGCGAAGAACTGGCCACCGTTGGCGGCCCAGGCAAACGAAAAGAATGAAGGCAAGTGGACGCAGATCAAGCGCGATGATGGTTCGATGCAGTGGGCCTATGACGGCAAGCCACTGTATACCTTCATCAAGGACAAGAAAGCCGGTGACATGACCGGTGATGGCGTGAAAGACGTCTGGCACGTCGCCAAGCCTTGAGGCACTTTGCATGACCCTGTGGAAGCGGTTAGACCCGCTCCCACAGGGTCTGTATTGACTGTCAGCGCAGCGCGTAGTCCAGGACAACGCCAATGAAGACCAGCAGCCCCGCCCAGTGATTGTGCAAAAACGCCTTGAAGCATGAATCCCGGTCCAGTTTGCGTGTCGACCAGAACTCCCAGGCAAAGCACACGGCAGCCGCCAGCAGCCCCAGGTGGAACCAGCCGCCCAGTTCGAAGCGGCTCCCCGCCAGCAGCAGGCAGCCCAACGACAGCAGCTGCAAGGTCAGGATGATCACCCGATCCGCTTCGCCGAACAGGATAGCCGTCGACTTCACACCGATCTTCAGGTCATCGTCGCGATCGACCATGGCGTAATAGGTGTCATAGCCCACGGTCCACAGCAGGTTGGCGATGTACAGCAGCCAGGCGCTGGCCGGCAGCTCGCCCCCGGCCGCCGTGAAGGCCATGGGGATGCCCCAGGAATACGCGGCGCCCAGCACCACCTGCGGGTAATAGGTGTAGCGCTTCATGAATGGGTAGCAGAACGCCAGGGCTACCGCCCCGAACGACAGCCAGATCGTGCGGCTGTTGGTGCACAGCACCAGCAGAAAACTTACCGCGACCAGGATCGCGAACAGCGCCAGCGCCTCGCGTGGCTTGACCCGGCCGCTGGCCAGGGGGCGGTCGGCGGTGCGTTTGACGTGGCCATCGACCTTGCGGTCGGCAAAGTCATTGATGCAGCAACCTGCGGCGCGCATCAGCACAACGCCAAGGCCGAAGATCAGCACGTTGGCCAGGGTCGGCGAACCTTGCCCGGCAATCCACACCGCCGACAGGGTAGGCCACAGCAGCAGGTAGATACCGATCGGGCGGTCCATGCGGCTTAGCTGGACAAAGTCCCAGGCGCGCGGGTGCCAGCGGTTGAGCGACTTGAGCAATTGCAGGTACATCAGCGGGTTTCCTCCTTGGCCGCTTGCCACAAGGCTGGCAGGAATACCTCGGCCACCAGCAGGTCCAGGCCGTCCCGTTCGAAACGTGAGCGGCGGCCCCAGAGCCCGTCGTGCGCGGCTTCGGCCGGCAACCAGGCCTGTGGATAACTGCACACCTGGATTGGGTGGCGAATGAATGCCTGATCACAGAACAGCAACTCGCCCAGCGAGCGGCTGCCCAGGGTCTCGAGGTCCAGGCCGCCGCGCTCCAGGGCGCTGCGGCTGGCCACGCTGCGGGCGAATACCCAGGGCTGGCCATGGCCGCGCAGGTAGACTTCGCGCACCCAGCCTTGTGCCCCGGGCGCAATGCCCAGCGCCTGGCACTCGTCATCGCGCAGGGTCTGCCAGCCTTCATGCAGCGGGGTCACGCAGAAATGCTCGCGGGACAGGTGGGTGAGGCGGCGAGTCAGCGAGCCCTCGTCGAACAGCCAGCCCAGGGTCGGCTGGTCGAGCTTGGTCGCCAGCTGTGAATACGCCAGCCACGCGACAGCGGCTGCTTGCGGGGATTCGTACGACACGTCGGTATGCTTGTTACAGCCAGAGAGGCGGCGAGCTTAGCATGTTGCCCCGACTGCTTGCATACTGCTGGCAGGGCCAGTAAAAAGCCCCCAAAGATTGCGCGATGGCCCTATGTGCGGCTTGCCCGCGAAAAGCCCATCAGCAGCGACACAACGCCTGAACCGAGGAACCGCGTACCCATGAAGAAGTGGCAATGTATTGTCTGTGGCCTGATCTACAACGAAGCCGAAGGCTGGCCGGATGACGGCATTGAGCCCGGTACCCGCTGGGAAGATGTGCCGCAGGACTGGCTGTGCCCCGACTGCGGCGTGGGCAAGAGCGACTTCGAAATGATCGAGATTGGCTGATCACAACCCTGTTTCAACTGAGGAAAGCACGACATGACGTCCCCTGTAGTCATCATCGGTACTGGCCTGGCCGGTTACAACCTGGCCCGTGAATTTCGCAAGCTCGATGGCGAGACGCCGCTGCTGTTGATTACCGCCGACGATGGTCGTTCCTACTCCAAACCCATGCTCTCCACGGGCTTCGCCAAGCTCAAGGATGCCGATGGGCTGTGCATGGCCGAGCCGGGTGCGATGGCCGAGCAGCTCAAGGCCGAAATCCGCACCCACACGCGCATCAGCGGTATCGACCCCGGGCACAAGCGCCTGTGGATCGGCGAAGAGGCTGTGGCCTATCGCGACCTGGTACTGGCCTGGGGGGCCCAGACCGTGCAGGTGCCGATCGAGGGCGATGCTGGCGGGCAGGTTTTCCCGATCAATGACCTGGAGGATTACGCACGCTTTCGCGCCGCCGCTGCCGGCAAACAGCGCGTGCTGGTGCTGGGGGCCGGGCTGATCGGCTGTGAGTTTGCCAATGACATGAGCCTGGGCGGGCTCAAGGTCGATGTGGTGGCCCCGTGCGAACAGGTCATGCCGACCCTGTTGCACCCAGCCGCCGCCGCCGCCGTGCAGGCCGGGCTCGAAGGGCTTGGCGTGCGCTTTCACCTGGGCCCGGTGCTGACGCGTCTGCAGCGTGTGGCTGAAGGCCTTGAAGCGCATTTGTCGGACGGCAGCGTGATCGCCTGTGACTTGGTGGTGTCGGCTATCGGCCTGCGCCCACGTACCGATCTGGCCGCTGCCGCCGGCCTCAAGATCAACCGCGGCGTGGCTGTGGACCGCCAGTTGCAAACCTCCCACGACAACATCTACGCCCTGGGTGACTGTGCCGAGGTCGATGGCATCAACCTGCTTTATGTCATGCCGCTGATGAGCTGTGCCCGGGCCTTGGCGCAGACCCTGGCGGGCAACCCCACGGCCGTCAGCTACGGCCCGATGCCGATCACCGTGAAGACCCCGGCGTGCCCGCTGGTTGTCTCGCCGCCACCGCAAGGGCGTGAAGGCAATTGGCAGGTGCAAGGGCAGGGCAGTGACCTCAAGGTGCTGTGCCACGATGCCGACGGCACGCTGCTGGGCTATGCCCTGACCGGTGCGGCAGTCATGGAGAAGCTGGCCCTGAATCGCCAGTTACCGCCTGTAATGGCCTAAATAGACGTCGTTCTGTCGGATTTACCCTGTTGTTGCCCACACAATGGCCGCCCAGATACTGGCGCGGCCTCGGTGGGCGTGCCATTCTCACTTCCGTCTGCCGCAGATTAGAGCCTGCGGTGCCTTGAGCGCTGCCCCCAGAGGCAGCACGGCATAACAACAAAAAATCCCGTCAAAGAGGCTTTACCATGCGCAAACCAGAACTCGCCGCTGTCATCGCCGATAAGGCCGATCTGACCAAGGAAAAGGCCAACGTGGTGCTGAATGCGATTCTCGACAGCATCACGGGTGCCCTGGACAAGGACACCGTAACCCTGGTCGGTTTCGGCACCTTTGAAAAACGTCACCGCGGCGCGCGTACCGGCAAGAACCCACAGACCGGCGAGCCGGTAAAGATCAAGGCCAGCAACACGGTAGCCTTCAAGCCTGGCAAAAACCTGCGCGACAGCGTCAACACGACTGCCAAGCCGGCCAAGAAAGTCAAATGATCCACACCTGACAACCCCCAGTGTCAGCCAAACGGGCGCCCTAGGGTGCCCGTTGTGCTTTGTGTGGGGATATGTTGCGAACTTGCGTAAATCGTTCGAGAAGAGGATAAACTGCGCGACTCAGTCATTTTTTATTCGAGGCGCGTTGATGAAGTTCCGCTTTCTTCTCTGGGCCATGGGGCTGTTGATGGCCAGGGCCAGCCGTAACAACCCGGCGTTCAAGCAGCAGCTCAAGGACAAGGACCTGGTTTTCCAGATGCAGACTCTGGACGGCAAAATCGCCCGGCACTTCATCGTCAGTGACGAACGCATCAGCAGCAAAGGTGGCGTACACCCACAGCCGGCCTTCGCCATTGCCTTCAAGGATGCCGCTTACGGGTTCGCCACGCTGCAGGCGGGCAACAAGCAGCTGGCCTTCATGCAGGGGATTCAGGACAAGAACATCCAGATCAAAGGCAATCCGGCGCTGGTGATGTGGTTCCAGGGCTTGATGAAATACCTGAAGCCGAAGAAGAAGCGCTGAGGTCGCATGCCCTGTGTGGGCGGGTTAACCCGCCCACACAGGGCCAATATGCATCAATGCGGGGCGTGGAACTGCGAAGCCAGTTCGCGCAGCAAAGTCTCTGCCTCCAGCACCTTGTTCACCACATCCTCGGCCTTTTCCCGCGTTACCCCCAGCCGCTCCAGCAGCTCATCGGGTACTTCCTCCTGTGGCCCCGAGCCAATGCCGCGCGAACGCAGCAGGCGCGTCGCCAGGCATACCAGGTTGGGGAATGCCGCGTAGTCGCCGTCATAGGACGGGTCGTGCTGGAAGCGCAGCGCAGTCGAGAGCTCTTCGGGCATGTCCCACAGCTTCATCAGCCAGGCGCCGATCTGTTCACGGTTGATACCCAGCAGGTGTTGTTCCACGTAGGTGTGGCACAGGTGCGGGTTGACCTCCAAATGGCGGCAGATCAGCGAGAAGTGGGGCGGGAACACATGCGCCAGCAGCAGGTAGCCAAAGTTGTGCAGCAGCCCGGCCAGGTAGGTCAGGCCAGCTTCGGGGCGTTCTGCCCGCGGCATGGCGCGGGTCAGGCCCTCGATGATGGCTGCGGTGTAGATCGACTGTTGCCAGTACGGTGTGGCTTGCTGCGGGTGGTCTTTGGGCAGGCTCAGGGTCTTGCCCAGGGCTAGCCCAAGGGCCAGGTTGATCACCAGATCGAAGCCCAGCACGCGCACGATGGCGTCTTCCACCGAGCGGATCTTGCCGGGTGAGGCGTAGTAGGGCGATGCCGCCCAACTCACTACCTGGGCAGCCAGTGCCGGGTCGGTCTCGACCACGCCGGTAATGTCATCGATGCTGGCGTTGGGGTCTACGCGCAGCTTGATGATCTTCTGCGCGGTGTCGGCCAAGGGCGGGATTTCGATGGTTTCTTCAAGGCGCTTCTGGATGCGGCGTGCTGTGAAGGCCTGGACGGCCTGGCTGATCTCGTGAGGGTCGTCATGCGGCCGGTCGAGGTTAGGGCTGATGGCCTTGACCTCCTGGCCAAAGCTGCTGGCGCTGGCCTTGGTGAGCATGCGCTTGAAGTTCGCGCGGTCGATCTCCAGCAGCAGGCCGGCTTCACCGGACTGAATCAGCACGGTCTCGCAGTCGAGCAGGCTTTTTTCGTATTGGCACGGCGAGCTGGTCAGCGCCGGAATGCCCGGCAGGCGCTTGAGGTGGTGCTTGTCGAGCATCTGCTTGAGCCGTGGCACCGATACCGCCGTCAGCTTGCGACCGGTCAGCTCGCCCAGCCGATTGAGGTCAAGCAGCTGGCTCTGTGGGAACAACACCATCAGGGCGCCGATTTCGTCGTCGAGCAAGACCGCCTGCACCCGCGAGGCGGCGGGCAATTGCGCATGCTCGACCACTTCGCGGTAGGTGACGCCCACCTTATCGAGCAGCAGCCTGATGACAGAGGGGGCGTGTGGGGTTGCGGTGTCCAGGGCAACTTCAGTCATGGTCCGTATCCACTCGTTCTTTTAAACGCGAAGTATAACCAGTCCCGCCGCAAATCTGGATCCATTCTGGGACTGGCGTCACACTTGGCCATATTGCTGGCCATGGCGCAGCCAGCGGTCAAGCAGCGGGCTGACGTGGTCCGGCCAGCGCGCGATCAGGGCTTGGGCGGCATCACGCACGGCCGGCAGCAGGTCGGCATCGCGCATCAGGTCAGCGACCTTGAACTGTAGCAGACCGGTCTGGCGGGTCCCCAGCATCTCGCCAGGGCCGCGCAGTTCCAGGTCTTTTTCGGCGATGATGAAGCCATCGTTGGTTTCGCGCATGATCCCCAGGCGTTCGCGGCCGATCTGCGACAGCGGCGGGTGATACAGCAACACGCAATGGCTTGCAGCGCTGCCCCGGCCTACCCGGCCGCGTAGCTGGTGGAGCTGGGCCAGGCCCAGGCGCTCGGGGTTCTCGATGATCATCAGGCTGGCATTGGGCACGTCCACGCCCACCTCGATGACCGTGGTCGCGATCAGCAACTGCAGCTCTGCGGCCTTGAACTGCGCCATGATCTCGGCCTTTTCCGCAGGCTTCATGCGCCCGTGGATAAGGCCGACCCGCAGCTCGCCCAGGGCGCTGCCAAGCTCCTCATAGGTGCTCTCGGCCGCCTGGCAGGTGAGTTCTTCGGATTCTTCGATCAAGGTGCACACCCAGTAGGCCTGGCGCCCTTCGGCACAGGCGGCGCGTACCCGCTCGACCACCTCGAAGCGGCGGCTGTCGGCCACCAGCACGGTGTTAACGGGGGTACGCCCGGGTGGCAACTCGTCGAGGACCGAGGTATCGAGGTCGGCGTAGGCGCTCATCGCCAAGGTCCGCGGGATCGGCGTGGCGGTCATGATCAGCTGGTGCGGGCAAAGCTCGCCGGCCACGCCTTTCTTGCGCAGGGCCAGGCGTTGCTGCACGCCGAATCGGTGCTGTTCATCGATGATCGCCAGGGCCAGGTGCTTGAATTTGACCTCTTCCTGAAACAGCGCATGGGTGCCCACCACCATCGGTGCGCCGTTGGCGATCTGCTCCAGTGAACTGGCGCGGGCCTTGCCTTTGAGCTTGCCAGCCAGCCATGCCACCTCGATGCCCAGCGGTTCGAGCCAGCGCTTGAAGGTGATGTAGTGCTGTTCGGCGAGGATCTCGGTGGGCGCCATCAACGCCACCTGGTAACCGGCCTCCAGCGCTTGCAGCGCCGCCAGTGCAGCGACCACCGTCTTGCCGGCACCGACATCGCCCTGTACCAGGCGCATCATCGGCTCGGCCTGGGCAAGGTCGTAGGCAATTTCGTTGGCCACACGCTGCTGGGCACCGGTCGGCTTGAAACCCAGGTTGGCCAGGTACTGCGCCGGCAACCGGCTGGCCTTGGGTAGCACGGGGGCACGCAGGCTGCGCAGGCTCTCGCGCAGCCGTTGCTGCGACAGCTGATGGGTCAGCAGTTCCTCGAAGGCCAGGCGGTGCTGAGCCCAATGCTGGCCTTCGGCAAGCTCGTCGAGGTCGGCATCGGCCGGCGGGTTGTGCAGATAACGGATGGCGTCGTCCAGCGGTGCCAGCTGGTAGTCCCGGGCCAGCTCATCGGGCAGCCAGTCTGGCAGGCTGCGCGGGCCAAGCATGCCCAGGCTCTGTTGGCAGAGCAGGCGCAGACGTTGCTGGGTAAGGCCTTCGGTGGTCGGGTAGATCGGCGTCAGGGTCTGTTCTACCGGGGGTGGAGGCTCGTCGCCGTTCAGCGCCCGGTACTCCGGGTGATAAATCTCCAGGCCAGAGGCGCCAGGGCGTGCTTCGCCATAGCAGCGCAGGTGCGTGCCGCGTTTCAGGCCTTCTTTCTGCGCGTTGCTGAAGTGATAGAAGCGCAGGCTCAGCACTCCGCTGCCATCACCCAGGCGCACCACCAGGCTGCGGCGCTTGCCCATGGTCACGTCAGCGCCACTGACCACCCCTTCGATGACCGCGTCCTGGCCTGGGCGCAGGGCGCCGATGGGCACCACGCGGGTGCGGTCCTGGTAGCGCAGCGGCAAGTGGAACAATAGGTCCTGCAGGTTCTCCAGGCCGACCTTGGCGAGTTTTTCCGCCATGGCATCGCCCACGCCCTTGAGCACCGTGACCGGGACCTTCGACAGCTCACTCATGACTCAGGCCGGCTGTTCCGCAGAGGGTTTGGCGACCGAGCAGAGGCGGATCGAGTCGGCGAGGATCTCGATTGCCTTGGGCCGCGGGAAGCTGGCACGCCAGGCAATGGCTACGGTACGGAACGGTGCCGGTGCAGTCAGTGGGCGCACTTCGATGACGCCCGGCGCGTAGTGGTGGCTGTGCACAGCCGACAGCGGCAGGATCGAGACGCCAAGGCCCGAGGCAACCATGTGGCGAATGGTTTCCAGCGAGCTCGACTCCACCGTGGTGTGCCGGGCGCCTTCACCGCCCTTGTTCAGGGTCGGGCAGGCTTCCAGGACCTGGTCGCGGAAACAGTGGCCTTCGCCCAGCAGCAGCAGGCTCTTGTCGTTGAGCATGGCGGTATCGATGGTTTTTTTCGCCGTCCACGGGTGATCGGCGGGCATCAAGGCGCAGAATGGCTCATCGTACAGCGGCAGGGTCAGCACGTCGGCTTCGTTGAACGGCAGGGCGATGATCACCGCGTCCAGTTCGCCGTTGCGTAGCTTTTCGCGCAGTACGTGGGTGAAGTTCTCTTCGATGTACAGCGGCATCTGTGGTGCCACGCGGTGCAATTGCGGGATCAGGTGCGGGAAGAGATAAGGGCCGACGGTATAGATGGCACCGACCTTGAGCGGGGCGGTCAGCTGGTTCTTGCCGGCCTGGGCCAGCTCACGGATGCCCTGGGCCTGTTCCAGTACCTTCTGCGCCTGGGCAACGATGCTTTCACCGACCGGGGTCAGGCGAACCGCGCTCTTGCTGCGCTCGAAGATCAGCACGCCAAGCTCGTCCTCGAGTTTCTTCACACCGACCGACAGGGTCGGCTGGCTCACGTGGCAACGTTCGGCCGCGTGGCCGAAATGCTGTTCCTGGGCGAGTGTGACGATGTAGCGTAATTCTGTGAGGGTCATAACGTGCGTCCATGAAGTTGCGAGCCCAGCATAGCGGCTGCAATCGATAGACGCACGTTATCAGACTTGCCGATTTGTGACAGAAACAAAAGCCTCAGCGGCGGTCCAGCGAGTAGACGAACGGCGCCACGACTTCGATCGTGCCGTTGTTCAGCAACTCCGGTGGCGGCTTGGGTACCGTGCCGGCGCGACGGATCATCTCCAGCGTTGCGCGGTCCAGTGCTGCACTCCCCGAACCACCCGCCATGGCGTACGACACTACCTTGCCTTCGGCATCGACCACGAAACGCAGGCGGTTGATGCCCTGCAGGCCGCGACGACGCGCGTCTTCCGGATAGCGCTTGTACTTGGCCAGGTGGCGCAGCAGGTCACTCTGCCAGGTAGGCAGGGCGTTGCTGTTGGACGCGATGCTCGGTGCCGGTGCTGCGGACTTTTGGGGCGGCGTATTGCTTGGCGGTGCATCCACCACCTCCTCGGTCGGAGGTGCTTCCTTCGGCGGCTCAGGCTTTTTCTCAGGCTTGGGCGGCTGTGGCTTGGCCTTCGGCTTGGGCGGCTTGGCGATGGCGATCTTGGGTTTAGGCGCTTCCACCAGCTTGGGCAACGGCAGTTCTTCGACCGGTGCCGGCGGCTGTGGGGCGGCTTTGGGAGGAGGTGGTGGCGCAGGCTCCGGCAACGGTGCCAGCTCGACCATCATCGCTGCCGGCGGCAGCTCGATGGCCTGAGGCACCGACCAGTTGAGCGTGAGCAGCACAGCGACGGCATGGACACCCAGCACAAGTGCCAGGCTGCCGCTGTAACGCGCCAGATTGTGCCGCGTCTTCGTCATTTCTTGGCTGCCGTCTCGAGACCTACCAGACCGACTTTGAGGTAGCCGGCCGCGCGCATGTTGTTCATCACTTCCATCAGGTCACCGTAATCCACGCCCTTGTCGGCCTGGAAGAAGATGGTCGTTTCCTTGTCGCCCTTGGTCTTGGCGTCGAGCATCGCGCCAAGTTGCGCGGGTGCAGGTACCTGATCGTCGCCGACATACAGCTTCTGGTCGGCCTTGACGCTGACGAACACGGGTTTCTCGGGCCTCGGCGCCGGCTTGGCGGTCGAGGCTGGCAGGTCGACCTTGATGTCGACCGTTGCCAAGGGCGCCGCCACCATGAAGATAATCAGCAGTACCAACATGACGTCGATGAACGGCGTAACGTTGATTTCGTGGTTTTCGGCGAGGTCGTCGCCACCTTCGTTGAGATGCAGGCCCATGGCTTACCCCACTTTCACCATGTGCGGGGCGGCGCGCTCGCTGCCTTGGTGGTCCAGGTCACGGCTGACCAGCAGCAGCACCTGGGCAGAAGCGTCGGACACCTGAGCCTTGTAGCCGGCAATGGAGCGGGCGAAGACGTTGTAGATGACCACGGCCGGGATTGCCGCAACCAGGCCCAGGGCTGTTGCCAGCAGGGCTTCGGCGATGCCGGGGGCAACGACTGCCAGGTTGGTGGTCTGGGTCTTGGCGATGCCGATGAAGCTGTTCATGATGCCCCATACGGTGCCGAACAGACCGACGAAGGGTGCGGTGGAACCGATGGTCGCCAGTACGCCGGTGCCGCTGCTCATGTTGCGGCCGCTGGCGGCGACCAGGCGCTCCAGGCGAAAGGCGACGCGTTCCTTGATGCCTTCTTTTTCACGCGTGTTGGCCGACAGGCGCATTTCTTCGAGGGCATCGTGGACCAGGGTGTGGGCCAGAGTGCCTTCCTTGTTGGAGACCTCGCTGGCCTCCTTGAGGCTGGCGGACTTCTTCAGCTGTGCGATTTCGCCGCGCAGACGACGCTTGGCGCCCATCAGCTCGAAGCCTTTGGCGATCCAGATGGTCCAAGTGATGATCGAGGCGATGGCCAGGCCGATCATGACGATCTTCACCACGATGTCGGCGTTCTTGTACATGCCCCATGGCGACAGGTCGTGGGCCATGCCCAGGGTAGTATCCTCGACCAGTGCTTCGACGCCCGGGTCTACGGCGACCGGTGCATCGACCGGGGCTGCGGCAGGCGCGTCGGCAACGGGCGCCGAGCCATCAGCGGCCGGGGCCGGGGCGGCGGCGGGAGTAGCGGGGGCGGCAGCGGCAGCAGGTGTGCTGGCGTTGGCGGTTGGCTCATCGGCCATGGCCACTGGGGCCAGCACCAGGCTGAACATCAGCGCGGCGATGGCACGCCAGGCGCGCGACGGGGTTGGCGAAGCGGAGGGTTGAGTACGTGTCATGCTAGCCGGACCTGATGAAGAAAAAGAGTGAACGTTCTCCAAGGCCTCGAGAGCGGCCGAGAACAGATAGGGGCGCCATTATTGCAAGTAATTCTTGTTAACAAAAGTAATCTCGTTGCTTTTTTCGCCTATCGTCTAGCCGCCCATCGTGTAGCGTGGCTGGTTTGATCCACTGGTCTAGGGAGTTTTGAGATGTTGGACCTGTCCGTAATGGTCGTAGGTTGTGGTGATGTAGGTGGCCGGCTTGCCCGGCAATTGCTTGCCCGTGGCTGGCAGGTGAGCGGCTTGCGCCGCTCGATCGCGCAACTGCCCGAGGGCGTTGTGCCGGTGGCTGCCGACCTGTCCGATGCGGCCATCCCCGCAGCGTGGCCGCAGCGTGCGCCGGATTATCTGGTGTATTGCGTGGCGGCCAGCCAGCACGATGAGGCGGGGTATCAGGCCGCCTATGTCGACGGCCTGCGCCATGTGCTGGCATGGCTAGCAGCGCGTGGGCAGCACCCGCGACGGCTGTTGTTCGTGTCCAGCAGCAGCGTGTTTGCGCAACAAGAGGGTGAGTGGATCGATGAGACGGCGGCCACTGAGCCTGAAGGGTACTCCGGGCGCGTAATGCTTGAAGCCGAGCGCCTGGCGCTGGCCAGTGGTATCCCGGCAAGCGTGGTGCGTTTGACCGGTATCTACGGGCCGGGCCGTGAGTGGCTGTTGAGCCAGGTACGCCAGGGGTATCGTGTGGCCGAGCAGCCGCCGCTGTATGGCAACCGCATCCATGCCGAGGATGCAGCCAGCCTGCTGGCCTTCCTGCTGCAGGCGGATGCCGACGGCGTGGCGCTGGACGATTGCTATATAGGTGTCGATGACGACCCGGCGCCGCTGGCCGATGTGGTGGCCTGGTTGCGCGGGTACATGGGGGTTACCGAGTGGTCGGATGAGCAGCGTGTGCGCCGTACCGGCAGCAAGCGCTGCAGCAATGCCCGCGTGCGGGCATTGGGCTGGGTGCCGGCATATCCGAGCTACAAGGAAGGGTATGCGGCCATTCTGCAAGGGAAAGGCTGACGGCCTGGGGCCGCTTCGCGGCCCTTTCCGACCGGTCCGCGGCCGGCAGGGCCGCGAATGGCTTCAGTTCTTCTCAAGCACCCACTGACGAGAACCGGCTGCCAATGCAGGCATCTCGTCCGGCTGTGCACGGTTCACCGCCTGGAAAATCTCCAGCTTGTCGCCATCACGCTTGAGAATGAACGGCGCACCACGTTGCTTGCGCTCCAGCCACAGGCTGTCGTTGCTGCCACCCATGGTCGCGCAATCGCCCGCCAGGCACAGGGCGAAACGGTCCGGGCCGGGCAGGCCGGTCACGCCGCCGTTATCGGCGAAACGCACCACGCTACCTTGGCCCTGGCCTTCGACGATCTTCCAGTCGCCGCCCAGGTAAGCCTGATAAAGCGCCTTCTCGAAGCTGCCACCCAGGGGCGCATTGCCCGGCTGCTTGGCGCGCACGAAGGTCTGCTTGGCACCGGATTGGTCAGTGGTTTTCAGCTCGTCACCATCCAGCTCAAGCTGCTCGGTCTGCCCGCCCTGGAAGCTGGCCTGCCACTGCTTTTCAGTGGCGCTCAGCTGGCCATCGGCGGCCTCAAAACCATTGCTGAAGCTGGCCTGCTGGTCGGCAATATCGAGTTTCCACTCGAACACCGGGCCATGCTCATTCAGGGCCTGACGCAGGCTGCCACCCTTGACGGCGGCTTTGATGGCATCCTGGTTGATCCAGGTGCCGTTGAAGTCTTCGGGTTTATGACTGGCGCAACCGCTCAAAAGCAGGGCTGCCAGCGCGAGGGGCAGTGCTTGACGCATGGTGGGTAACCTTGGGGAGAGAGCGTGACGGGCAGAGCGCCCGTCACCGGGGGCATCACTCGATGACCAGGATCGCGTCCATCTCGACCTGCGAGCCTTTCGGCAGCGCGGCAACGCCAATCGCGGCGCGGGCTGGGTAAGGCTGTTCGAAGTAGCGGCCCATCACCTCGTTGACCTTGGCGAAGTGGCTCAGGTCGGTGAGGAAGATGTTCAGCTTGACGATGTCCTTGAACGAACCGCCAGCGGCTTCAGCCACGGCCTTGAGGTTCTCGAAGACCTGGACGGTCTGGGCTTCGAAGCCTTCGACCAGTTCCATGGTTTTTGGGTCCAGCGGGATCTGGCCCGACATGTAGACGGTGTTGCCGGCCTTGATCGCTTGCGAGTAGGTACCGATAGCGGCGGGGGCTTTGTCGCTGGTAATGACGGACTTGCTCATGATGACTCCTTGCGGTTGGCGGACTACGTACGCATGCGGGTGATGCGGACCACACCGGTCAAGGTACGCAGCTTCTTGATCACACGCGCCAGGTGCACGCGGTCGTGCACGCTGACCACCAGTTGGACCACGCTGATACGGCCGTCGCGTTCGTCCATGCTGATCTTCTCGATATTGCCGTCGGCGGCATTGACGCTGCTGGCCAGCAGGGCGATCAGGCCGCGTTGGTGCTCCAGCTCGACGCGCAGCTCGACGTTGAATTCGCCCGCGATGTCCTTGGCCCAGGAAAGCTGCACGCACTTCTCCGGGTTGTGGCGAATTTCACTGATGTTGCGGCAGTTCTCCAGGTGCACGACCATGCCTTTGCCCGCCGACAGGTGGCCGACAATCGGGTCACCAGGGATCGGCGTGCAGCACTTGGCGTAGCTGAGTACCAGGCCTTCGGTGCCGCGAATCGCCAGCGGGCCTTCCGGCGCCGGCAGTTGCTCGCCTTCGGCCGACAGCAGGCGGCGGGCGACTACATAGGCCATGCGGTTGCCCAGGCCTATGTCTTCGAGCAGGTCTTCGATCAGCTCCAGGCGATATTCGGCGAGAATCGCCTGAATGCGCTCCTGCGGGATTTTTTCGAGGCTGCTGTCGAAACCGGTCAGTACCTTGTTCAGCAAGCGCTCGCCGAGGCTGATGGACTCGGAGCGGCGCTGTTGTTTGAGCGCGTGGCGGATGTGCGTGCGCGCCTTGCCGGTGACCACGAAGTTGAGCCAGGCCGGGTTCGGCCGGGCGCCCGGCGCGCTGACGATTTCTACCGTCGAGCCGCTCTGCAGGGGCTCCGACAGTGGCGCCAGGCGGCGGTTGATGCGGCAGGCGATGCAACTGTTGCCAACGTCGGTGTGTACCGCGTAGGCAAAGTCGACGGCCGTGGAGCCTTTGGGCAGCTCCATGATGCGGCCTTTTGGCGTGAACACGTAGACCTCGTCCGGGAACAGGTCGATCTTCACGCTCTCGATGAATTCCAGCGAGTTGCCCGCACGCTGCTGCAGCTCGAGGATACCCTTGACCCACTGACGGGCACGGGCGTGGCTGCCTTTGGGCTGTTCGTCGTCGTTGGACTTGTACAGCCAGTGCGCGGCGATGCCGTTGTTGGCCATCTCTTCCATCTCGCGGGTGCGGATCTGGATTTCGATGGGCACGCCATGCATGCCGAACAGCGTGGTGTGCAACGACTGATAGCCGTTCGCCTTGGGGATCGCGATGTAGTCCTTGAAGCGACCGGGCAGCGGTTTGTACAGGTTGTGCACGGCGCCGAGCACGCGGTAGCAGGTGTCGACCTTGTCGACGATGATGCGGAAGGCGTACACGTCCATGATCTCGTTGAAGGCGCGGCGCTTGCCGCGCATCTTCTTGTAGATGCCATAAAGGTGTTTTTGCCGGCCGCTGACCTCGCCCTCGATACCGTCGGCGGCCAGGCAGTTGGCCAGCGACTGTTCGATCTTGGCGACGATCTCTTTGCGGTTGCCGCGGGCGCTCTTGACCGCCCGGTGGATCAGCGACGAGCGCATCGGGTGCATGGCCTTGAAGCCGAGGTCTTCGAATTCGACGCGCACGGTGTGCATGCCCAGCCGGTTGGCGATGGGCGCGTAGATTTCGAGGGTTTCCTTGGCGATGCGTCGGCGTTTTTCGCCAGACAGCACTTCCAGCGTGCGCATGTTGTGCAGGCGGTCGGCCAGCTTGACCAGGATCACGCGGATATCGCGGGCCATGGCCATGGCCATCTTCTGGAAGTTCTCGGCCTGCGCCTCGGCCTTGGTCTCGAAGTTCATCTGGGTCAGCTTGCTGACCCCATCGACCAGCTCGGCGACCGTCTCGCCAAACTGCTGGCTGAGGGCTTCCTTGGCGATGCCGGTGTCTTCGATCACATCGTGCAGCATGGCCGCCATCAGGCTCTGATGGTCCATGTGCATGTCGGCGAGGATGCTGGCCACGGCCAGCGGGTGGGTCACGTAGGGCTCGCCGCTGCGGCGGCGCTGCCCATCGTGGGCCTGTTCGGCGTAGAAATAGGCGCGACGAACCAGGTTGACCTGTTCGGGGCCCAGGTAGGTCGACAGCCGTTCGGCTAAGGCTTCTATACCCGGCATGGGTTCACCTCTTGCAGAGGAAGAGGGCCTTGTGCCGCGCGACGTCGACCTGGCATCAATCAGACAGCCTCGTTGGACTCGTCCTCGAACGCGGCGAAGACCGGATCCTCGGTGACGATCTCTTCAGCGGCGATGAACTCGTTGGTGACGATGCCTTCGGCGATTTCACGCAGGGCAACAACGGTCGGCTTGTCGTTTTCCCACGCTACGCGTGGCTCTTTGCCGCCGGTCGCCAGCTGACGGGCGCGCTTGGTCGAGAGCATGACCAGCTCAAAACGGTTATCCACGTGTTCCAGGCAGTCTTCAACAGTTACGCGGGCCATGGTCTTCCTCAGTAGCAAATGCGGTAGGCGTGCAGCCCAATTTGGGCAGGCGGACTCAATAGTTTAAAAAATCACCAGCCAATAGGGAAGCGATGTTTTGCCGGGTGCGGATCATAGCGCTCCCTGTGGTAACGGCTTTGCCCGCCAAAGGGCCGCAACAGACACCCTGATCTTGTATCTCACAACATCGCGCCGCGCAACCGTGGGGTCAGTTCTTCGAACAGCGTCTGCACCGAGCGCAATGCCCGGCAATCGGGCCGGGTCAGCAGCCACAGCTGGGTGTCGCAACCGGCCAGCGGCCCGCTCAGCGCATCGACGCCTGGCAAGGCGTGCACCATGTAATCGGGTAACGCCGCCACGCCCAACCCGGTGCTGACCAGCTGCGCGATGGTCGACATGCCGCTGCACTGGTAACGCGGGCTCAGCCCGGGGTATTGCTGGTTGCGCCAGACCACGGTGGGGTGGTCCTGCATCGAATCGTCCGGTGCGATCCACGGCACGCTGTTGGCCGCCTCGTTCAGGCGCTCGCGCCACTGCGGCTGGCCGCAGATCACATAGGAAGTCGAACCCAGGCAGCGGCCGACCAGATGCTCCGGTGGCGTGTTGGTCAGGCGCAGGGCAATGTCGGCATCGCGCCGGCTGAGGTTGGCGAAGGTATTGGAAGTGCCCATTTCCAGCGACAAGGCCGGGTAGTTGGGCATGAATTCGGCCAATGCCGGCAACAGCAGGCTGTGCATCACTGCCTCGGTGCACGTCAGACGAACGGTACCGCTGACTACCTGCTCGCCACTGGTCATGGCGATGCGTGCGGCCTCCAGCGCCTGCTCGGCGCGCTCGGCCTGCTCCGCCAAGGCCTGCGCCGTGTCGGTCGGCAGGTAGCCTTTACGGCTCTTGACGAACAGTGCCGTGCCCAGTGCCGACTCCAGCCGGCGGATCGAACGGAACACCGTCGAAACATCGACTTTGAGCAGTTCGGCAGCCTTTGCCAGGGAGCGGCCACGTTCCAGGGCCAGGACCAGGGAGAGGTCGGCATGGGTAATCTGATATTGCATTGGTGCACGCTCTGCTTGCCGAAATGCCAATGTCTGTTGCGTTGAGGCCATTTTATAGTGGAACCGCCCCTGGGAATCAATGCGCCCGGTCGGGCAACCAATCCCCACGATGGGAAAGTGAAAAAAACAACAGCTGCAACCATCGTCGCCCGTGAGGCGCCAGCCGTATCCCCACATCGCCGCAGCAAATCAAAGGATGTACACCATGACGTCGGTCACTCCGTGCGCCAGTTCTTCCAGCGAGATGAAAGACTTCCTCCAGGCCCATCCAGACACTCAGTACGTCGATCTGCTGATCTCCGACATGAACGGCGTGGTACGTGGCAAGCGCATCGAGCGGGCCAGCCTGCACAAGGTGTACGAGAAAGGCATCAACCTGCCGGCGTCCCTGTTTGCCCTCGACATCAACGGCTCGACCGTTGAAAGCACGGGCCTGGGCCTGGATATCGGCGATGCCGACCGCGTCTGTTACCCCATACCCGGCTCGCTGTGCAACGAGCCGTGGCAGAAACGCCCCACTGCGCAGCTGCTGATGACCATGCACGAAATCGAAGGCCAGCCGTTCTTCGCCGACCCGCGCGAAGTGCTGCGCCAGGTGGTGAGCAAGTTCGATGACCTGGGCCTGGATATCTGTGCCGCATTCGAACTCGAGTTCTACCTGATCGACCAGGACAACCTCAACGGCCGCCCGCAGCCGCCGCGCTCGCCGATCTCCGGCAAGCGCCCGCAGTCGACCCAGGTGTACCTGATCGACGACCTCGACGAATATGCCGACTGCCTGCAAGACATGCTCGAAGCGGCCAAGGAGCAGGACCTGCCTGCCGACGCCATCGTCAAGGAAAGCGCCCCGGCGCAGTTCGAGGTCAACCTGCACCACGTTGCCGACCCGCTGAAGGCCTGCGACTACGCGATCCTGCTCAAGCGCCTGATCAAGAACGTTGCCTACGACCATGAAATGGACACCACCTTCATGGCCAAGCCCTACCCAGGGCAGGCGGGCAACGGCCTGCACGTGCATATCTCGCTGCTGGACAAGAAAACCGGCAAGAACATCTTCGCCAACACCGACCCGCTGCAAAGCGACGAGCTGCGCCACGCCATCGGTGGCGTGCTGGAGACGATGCCGGCGTCGATGGCCTTCCTCTGCCCGAACGTCAACTCCTACCGCCGCTTCGGCGCGCAGTTCTACGTCCCCAATGCGCCAAGCTGGGGCCTGGACAACCGCACCGTGGCGGTTCGTGTGCCGACCGACAGCAGCGAAAACGTGCGCATCGAGCACCGCGTGGCCGGTGCCGACGCCAACCCGTACCTGATGCTCGCGGCCATTCTCGCCGGCATTCACCACGGCCTGACCAACAAGGTCGAGCCGGGCGAGCCGATCGAGGGCAATTCGTACGAGCAGCTGGAACAGACGCTGCCGAACAACCTGCGCGATGCCCTGCGTGCGCTGGATGACAGCGAAGTGCTCAACCAATACATCAGCCCGGACTACATCGATATCTTCGTCGCCTGCAAGGAAAGCGAGCTGGCAGAGTTTGAAGTGTCGATCTCCGACCTCGAGTACAACTGGTACCTGCACACGGTGTAAGCCCATGAGCGCAAATGCGGTCCCTTTGATCGGTATCAGCGCCTGCCGCCAGCAGGTGGGGAAGAACTCGTCGCACACGGTGGGCGACAAGTATGTCGAGGCGGCCGGCTTTGCCGGGCTGCCGCTGATTCTGCCGGCTCGCGACGGGGGCAGTGATACCCCTGGGTTGCTGGCCCGGCTCGACGGCATTCTTTTTACCGGCTCGCCTTCAAATATCGAGCCGCATCATTACAATGGCGCCCCCAGCGCGGAGGGTACCCGGCATGATCGCGCGCGCGATCGCCTGACCTTGCCGCTGCTGCAGGCAGCGATTGCCGCCGGTGTGCCGGTGTTTTGCATCTGCCGTGGTTTCCAGGAATTGAACGTGGCCCTTGGCGGCACCCTGCACCAGCGTGTGCAAGCGCTGCCTGGCTACCTCGACCACCGCGAACCTGAGGACGCACCCCTGGAGGTGCAATACGGCCCTCGTCACCCTGTCGGCATCGAGCCTGGCGGGTTGTTCGAGCGCCTGGGCCTGGCTGCGCAATTCGAGGTCAACTCGTTGCACAGCCAGGGCATCGATCGCCTGGCCCCCGGGCTGCGCGTCGAGGCACGGGCCCCGGATGGCCTGATCGAAGCGGTGTCGATGCCGGATGCGCCGGGCTTCGTGCTTGGTGTGCAGTGGCACCCTGAATGGCGTTTCGCCGAAAACCCGGTCTCCGGGCGCCTTTTCCAGGCGTTTCGCGAGGCCTGTATTGCCCATGCTGCACGGGAGGGTGTGCGCCACAAGGCATGCTGACGTCAGCCGAAAGTCTCGGATGACTCACCCCCGCTGCAAGCTTTCAATGAGTGAAAGCGGGCCTTGCGCGCAAGGCCTGTGAAAACAATTCCAAAATTTACGGCAAATACTCATGAGCGATTACACAGAAGCCGGCCGCCCACCCGATGTGGCGGCCGACGCGGGCAACACCCAGCGCAGCAAGGGCTTGGCCAAAGGTCGCCTGGGCTTGCTGGCCAGCGTGGTGCTGGGCATTTCCACCATCGCCCCGGTCTATACCCTGACCGGCGCGCTTGGCCCTACCGTGCGAGAGGTGGGTGCCCACCTGCCAGCGGTATTCATCGTCGGCTTCCTGCCGATGCTGCTGGTCGCCCTCGGCTATCGCGAGTTGAACTCGGCAGAGCCGGACAGCGGCACTTCGTTCACCTGGTCGGCGCGTGCCTTCGGCCCGATGATCGGCTGGATCGGTGGCTGGGGGCTGGTGGTCGCCACCACCATCGTGCTGTCGAACCTGGCGGGCGTGGCGGTCGATTTCTTCTATCTGTTCCTCGGTCAGATCACGGGCAACCATGGCCTGGCTGCCTTGGCAGACAACCTGCTGATCAATATCGCCACTTGCTGCGTGTTCATTGCCCTGGCGGTGTGGATCTGTTGTCGCGGCATAGCCACCACCATGACGGTGCAGTATGGCCTGGTGGCCCTGCAGTTACTGGTGCTGATCGGGTTTGCCTTCGCTGCCTTCGGGGGCACCACCGCGCCGCCACCGCTGGCGTTCGATTTCGCCTGGTTCAATCCGTTCGGCGTCGAGTCGTTCTCGGCGTTTGCCGCAGGGCTGTCGTTGTCGATCTTCATCTTCTGGGGCTGGGACACGTGCCTGACCGTCAGCGAAGAGTCGGTAGGCAGCGAAGAGGTGCCGGGCAAGGCCGCCACCTGGACGGTGATGTTGATCCTCGGCCTGTACCTGTTCACCGCCATCGCCACACTGCAGTTTGCCGGTATCAGCGAAACGGGCCTGGGCCTGAACAACCCGCGCATCCAGGAGAACGTCTTTGCTCACCTGGCCGGCCCGGTCATGGGGCCGCTGGCGATCCTGATGTCCATCGCCGTGCTGGCCAGCACCGCAGCGTCGCTGCAGTCGACCTTCGTGGCGCCGGCGCGCACCCTGTTGGCCATGGGTTACTACGGTGCGGTACCGCAGAAGTTCGCCAGTGTCTGCCCGCGCTCGCAAACGCCGCGCTACGCCACCATCTGCGCAGGCCTTGCCGCTGGCCTGTTCTACGTGACCATGCGTACCCTGAGCGAGAACGTGCTGGCGGATACCATCACTGCCCTGGGCATGATGATCTGCTTCTACTATTCGCTGACCGCATTTGCCTGCGTCTGGTATTTCCGCGGCAGCCTGTTCGACAGCCTGCGCCATTTCATCATGCGGGGCCTGTGCCCGCTGGTAGGTGGGGTGATCTTGTCGGTGATCTTCGCGCGTACCGCTATCGACAGCGCCTCGCCAGACTTCGGCAGCGGCTCGCATGTGGGCGGGTTGGGGCTGGTGTTCGTGATTGCCGCGATCATTTCGGTGCTCGGCATCGGGCTGATGATGCTGTCGCGCCTGCGGGCGCCGGCGTACTTCCTGGGGGCCACCTTGCGTCAGCAGGCGACGCTGCCACTGCAGGACTAAGCAAATGGGGCCGCTAAGCGGCCCCATTCGTTTTCAGCCGACCAACTGCTTCAGCAATGCGCCGTTGCGCTGTTGCTGCTTCTTGAGCAGCAACCGGTTGGCAACGAACACCGCCTTCAACTCCGCCAGCGCGACGCCGAAGTCATCATTGATGATCAGGTAATCGTACTCGTCGTAATGCTCCATCTCGCTGACCGCCTCCTTCATGCGCCCGGCGATGATCTCTTCGCTGTCCTGGCCACGGCCATCCAGCCGCTGACGCAGGGCTTCCTGGCTCGGCGGCAGGATGAACACCGACAGTGCCTCGGGCATCAGTTTGCGCACCTGCTGAGCACCCTGCCAGTCGATCTCCAGGATCAGGTCGTAACCCTGGTCGAGGGTGTGCTGCAGCGCGCTGCGCGAGGTGCCGTAGAAGTTGCCGAACACCTCGGCATGCTCGAGGAAGTCGCCTTGCTCGATCAGCGCCTTGAATGTTTCGTGCACGACGAAGTGGTAGTTCACCCCGTGCTGCTCGCCCGGGCGCATGGCGCGGGTGGTGTGCGAAACCGAGACGCGGATTTGCGGGTCGTCCTGGGTCAGGGCAGTGACCAGGCTGGTCTTGCCGGCACCCGAGGGTGCCGAAACGATGTAGAGGGTGCCGCTGCTGTGATTCATGGTCGGGGTGGCCTTACTCGATGTTCTGTACTTGTTCACGCATCTGTTCGATCAATACCTTGAGGTTGACCGCCGCTTGCGTGCTGCGCGGGTCGAAAGCCTTGGAGCCTAGGGTATTGGCCTCGCGGTTGAGTTCCTGCATCAGGAAGTCCAGGCGCCGGCCAGCTGCACCGCCCGACTTGAGCACGCGACGCACTTCGGTGACGTGGGTGCTGAGGCGGTCGAGCTCTTCGGCGACGTCGCTCTTCTGCGCCAGCAGCACCATCTCTTGCTCCAGGCGCTGCGGGTCGAGTTCGGCCTGCATGTCGCCGAAGCGGTCGAGGATCTTCTGCCGCTGGGCGGCCAGCATCTGCGGCACCAGGGCGCGCAGCGTGGTGACCTCGCTGGCCATGTTGTCCAGGCGCTCGTTGATCAGCCGGGCCAGCTCCTGGCCTTCACGCAGGCGCCCGGCCTTGAGCTCGGCCAGCGCTTCGTCGAACAGCGCCATGGCTTCGGCGTTCAGGGCCTGGGGGTCGCTGGCGTCAGCGACCAGTACGCCCGGCCACGACAGCACTTCCAGGGGGTTCAGCGGTGCCGGTTGCTTGATCAGGCCTGCGACCTCTTCGGCGGCGGCGACCAGTTGCGCCGCGCGCTCGCGGTCGACCTTGAGCGGCTTGCCGGTGCTGTCTTCGTTGAGGCGCAAGGTGCATTCCACCTTGCCACGCGACAGCCCTTGGCGCAGGCCTTCACGGACTGCGCCTTCGAGGTCGCGCAGGGCCTCGGCCAGGCGCAGGTGCGGTTCCAGGTAGCGGTGGTTGACCGAGCGCAGTTCCCAGACCAGGGTGCCTTGGCTGCCGGCGCGCTCGACACGAGCAAAAGCGGTCATGCTGTGCACCATGGGGAGTACCTCGCGTAGATGAATGAACGGGGGGAGCCTCTCGGCTGCAAGGCGCAGGATTGTAGCGCAGTGGGGGCTCGGCGCCCAATCCAGCCATGTTACAGAGCTGGAAATGAACAATGGGAAAAGGCGACAGGCCGTCAGGGCAGCGACAATAGGCATGTCCTCCCGGGGCCGTGAGCTCTATAATGCTCGGCAGATTCAAGTCCCAGTACAGGTATCCCAGATGAAACGTCCAAGTGGTCGCGCCGCCGATCAGCTCCGCTCGATCCGCATCACCCGCAACTACACCAAGCACGCCGAAGGGTCGGTACTGGTCGAGTTCGGTGACACCAAGGTCATCTGCACGGTCAGCGTGGAGAATGGTGTTCCCCGCTTCCTCAAAGGCCAGGGCCAAGGCTGGCTGACAGCCGAATACGGCATGCTGCCGCGCTCCACCGGCGAGCGTAACCAGCGCGAAGCCAGCCGTGGCAAGCAGGGTGGCCGCACCCTGGAAATCCAGCGCCTGATCGGCCGCTCGCTGCGCGCCGCACTGGACATGAGCAAGCTGGGTGACATCACCCTGTACATCGACTGCGACGTGATCCAGGCCGACGGTGGCACCCGCACCGCGTCGATCACCGGTGCCATGGTCGCCCTGTGCGACGCCCTGGCGGTGATCAAGAAGCGTGGCGGCCTCAAGGCCGGCAACCCGCTCAAGCACATGATCGCTGCGGTTTCCGTGGGCATGTACCAGGGCGCTGCAGTGCTCGACCTGGATTACCTGGAAGACTCCGCCGCCGAGACCGACCTGAACGTGGTCATGACCAGCGCCGGTGGTTTCATCGAAGTACAGGGCACCGCAGAAGGCGCGCCGTTCCAGCCTGAAGACTTGAATGCCATGCTCGCCGTGGCGCAGAAGGGCATGAACGAGATCTTCGAACTGCAGCAGGCTGCCCTGGCCGACTGACTGTTTCTGTAGATACGAAAAAGCCGACACTGATGTCGGCTTTTTCGTATCTGAATACAACTCAGATGGTCAACGTCCAGTCATAGTCCACGATCAGCGGCGCATGCTGCGAGAAGCGCGGCTGACGCGGCAGGCGGGCGTTACGCACGAAGCGGCGCAGGCCCGGGGTGAGGATCTGGTAGTCGAACCGGTAGCCCAGGTTGAGCATCTCGGCCTGTTCGTTGTCCGGCCACCAGCTGTACTGGTCGCCTTCACGGCTGACTTCACGCAGGGCATCCACGTAGCCCATCTCGCCGGTGATCGCGTCCATCCAGGCACGCTCCGGCGCCAGGAAGCCAGGCGTTTGCTGGCTGTCGCGCCAGTTCTTGATGTCGAGCTTCTGCTGCGCCACGTAGAACGAGCCGCAATAGATGTACTCGCGCCGCTTGCGCCGCTGTTTATCCAGGTACTTGGCGAAGTCGTCCATCAACTTGAACTTCTGGTTCAAGTCTTCGTCGCCGTTCATGCCCGAAGGCAGCAGCAGGCTGGCAATACTGACTTTGTCGAAATCTGCTTGCAGGTAACGCCCGTAACGGTCGGCTGTCTCGAAGCCCAGGCCGGTGATGACTGCCTTGGGCTGCATGCGCGAGTAAAGGGCCACGCCACCTTGGGCGGGCACCTCCGCGTCGCAGGCATAAAGGAAATAGCCATCGAGCTGGAAAGCTGGGTCGTCGAGTTCAAAGGCCGAGGCGCGGGTATCCTGAAGGCAGATGACGTCGGCATTCTGGGCTTGTAGCCAGCTGAGCAATCCACGCTCGGCCGCAGCCTGAATGCCATTTACGTTCACACTGATGATCCGCATAAATGGCCCCAAAAATCTCGTGCGTGTATGATACCCGAGCTCAACTCATTTAGCTAAATCCGTGGTGTCCGGGACTTTCCATGCAGCCGTATCAGCGCGACTTCATTCGTTTTGCCATCGACCGCGGCGTTCTGCGCTTCGGTGAATTCACCCTGAAATCGGGGCGTACCAGCCCGTACTTCTTCAATGCCGGCCTGTTCAACACAGGTTCTGCATTGGCGCAGTTGGGGCGTTGCTACGCCGCAGCCATCGTCGACAGCAAGATCCCCTTCGATGTGCTGTTCGGCCCGGCTTACAAGGGTATCCCCCTGGCGGCGACTACCGCCGTGGCCCTTGCCGACCAGCATCAGCTCGATGTGCCGTGGTGCTTCAACCGTAAAGAAGCCAAGGATCACGGCGAAGGCGGCAGTCTGGTAGGCGCACCCTTGGCCGGTGAGGTACTGATCATCGACGACGTGATCACCGCCGGCACCGCCATCCGCGAGGTCATGCAGATCATCAATGCCCAGCAGGCCAAGGCCGCTGGCGTACTGATCGCCCTGAACCGCGAAGAACGCGGCAATGGCGAGCTTTCGGCAATCCAGGAAGTGGAGCGTGACTTCGGTATCCCGGTGGTCAGCATCGTTTCGCTGACCCAGGTGCTGGAGTTCCTGGCGGACGACCCGCAGCTCAAGCAGCACCTGCCGGCAGTCGAGGCCTATCGGGCGCAGTACGGCATCTGAAAAAGCGCCGTGTTCAGGCGGCAGTAAGGCCGCCTGACGTTGCTATACCGAAGGCTGACCCTGCACGTGTACGGGGCCAAGTTTATGCTGATATGATGAGACGAATTCTCATTCACATCTGTAGCCTCCCGTGCAGCACACTTCTTCGGCAAACCACCCTCGGCATCAGGCCATCGACCAGCTCTACAGTCACCACCACGGCTGGCTGCAGGGCTGGCTGCGCAAGCGCTTGGGCAGCGCCGCCGATGCGGCGGATCTGGCCCAGGACACGTTCGTGCGGCTGCTCTGCAGAGCGCCGGGCGAGCCGCTGAACTGCACGACACCGCGCGCCTATCTGGCCACCATCGCCAATCGCCTGGCCCTCAACTTCTACCGTCGCCGCTCGCTGGAGCAGGCCTACCTGGCCGCGCTGGCGCAAACGCCAGAAGACCTCGCTCCGTCGCTGGAACAACAAGCGCTGGTGCTCGAAGCCCTCGACGAAATCGACCAGGTCCTTGCCCTGTTGCCCGCCAAAGCCCGCCAGGCGTTCCTGATGGCGCAGCTGGAGGGTTATACCCAGGAAGAGATCGCCAACCGCCTCAATCTCAGCGTGCGCTCGGTGCAGCGCCACCTTGCGCGGGCCTTTGAAGAGTGCATCGTGCTCGCCAGCCAGGGCGCGCAGCATGAGTGATACGCCCATCGACCGCCGCATCGCCCGTGAAGCGGCCCAATGGTTTGTACGCTTGCAGAACAGCAGCGCCGGCGCCGCCGAGCATGCCGCCGGCGCCGAGTGGCGGGCGCGGCACGTGGATCACGAACGGGCCTGGCAACTGGCCGAAAGGTTTGGCGGTCGAGCCCAGCAGCTTGCCGGCAGTGCCGGGCGGGTGGCGCTGGAGCGCCCACGCAGCCTGGAGCGGCGGCAGGTGCTCAAGACCCTGGCGTTGCTGATCGCCGCCGCCCCCGTAGGCCTCGCGACATACCGCGGGCTGCCGTGGCGCGAGTGGCAGGCGGACGAGCGCACGGCCACGGGGGAGCAACGCTCCCTGCAGTTGCCCGATGGCGGGCAGATTCGCCTGAACACCGGCAGCGCCGTGGATATCGCCTATGACGAGCATGTTCGACGCGTGCGCCTCATCGCCGGCGAGATGCTCGTCGAAGTACCCCATGAGCATGCCGGGCGGCCGTTCATCGTCGACACCGACGAAGCGGAAATTGCCCTGCTCGGCAGCCGCTTTGTGCTGCGTCAGTACCCGCACAGCACTTACCTTGCCGCCCTGGAGGGCGCTGCCCGGGTGCGCCCGCGGCGGTCACCGGGCGATGAGGGCCTGATGCTCCTGGCGGCCGGCTTACAGACGCACGTCAACAGCCGGGCTGCGCAGCCGCCCATGGTGCTGGCGAAAGATCGTCTCGATTGGTTGAGCCAGGTGCTGCGCGCAGAAAAGATGCGCCTCGATGACTTCATCAACGAGCTCGGCCGCTATCGACCTGGCCTGCTGCGCTGCGATCCGGCAGTGGCCGGGCTGCTGATTTCCGGCGCCTTCCAGTTGCGCGACACCGATCAGGTTCTTCGCGCCCTGAGCCAGACCCTACCGGTGAACGTGCTCTACCGCACGCCCTACTGGGTCACCCTCACCGCGCGTGCGAACGCGTGAACAGAATGCGTGTCGTGTTTTTCTCAAGCTGCGTGTCCCTCCCATAAACACATCACTTTTACAGGGCAGGGGCGAACACATGGCGACGACGCAGGGCATTCAACCACTGGCGCGGGCAGTACACGCTGCCGCACTGGGTCTGATCATCGCGGGCGGCGGCCTGGCTGCGGCATCGCTGCAGGCCGCCGAGCAAGGCGCGCGGCAGAACCGTGCCTATCAGGTGCCGGCCGGTAACCTCAGCAGTGCCCTCTCTGACTTCGCCAGCCAGGCAGGCATCACCCTGCCCATCGAGCCGGGCCTGGTGGAGGGGTTGCGCAGCCCTGGCCTGAATGCCGCCACCAGCGTGCAGGGCGGCCTGCAGCAATTGCTGCAAGGCACCGGTCTGCAAGCCTCGCCGCAAGGTAATGGCCTTTACCTGCTGACGCCGCAGGCAACGGCTGGCACAGGCCTGGAGCTGAGCGCGACCAACATTACCGGCCAAGGCCTGGCGGCGACTACCGAGCACAGCGGCTCCTATACCACCGGGGCCATGCAGACGGCCACCAAACTGCCCTTGAGCCTGCGCGAAACGCCGCAGTCGGTCAGTGTGGTCACGCGCAAGCGTATGGACGACAAGGCCATGAACAGCATCAGCGATGTGGTCAAAAGTGCGCCGGGCATTTTTCTCAGTAACTCCGGCGGTGCAGGGCGGCCCTCGTTCAGCGCCCGCGGTTTCAACGTCGACAGCATCATGTACGACGGTTTTCCTACCAGCTTCCTGACCTACCTGCCCAGCGGGGAAGCCAACCTGGCCATGTATGACCGGGTGGAGATCGTGCGCGGTGCCACCGGGCTGGCCCAGGGCGCCGGCAACCCCGGTGGCGCCATCAACCTGGTGCGCAAGCGCCCGACTCATCAATTTCAGGCCACGCTCACCGGCAGTGCCGGTAGCTGGGACGATTACACCGGCACGCTGGACGTCGGCGGGCCGCTCAATGAAAGTGGCACCCTGCGCGCGCGTACCGTCGTCTCGCGGCAGGACGCCAAGAGCTTTCGTGACGCGGTGGAGAGTGACCATGAGCTGTTCTACGGCGTGGTCGACGCCGACCTGAGCGAAAGCACCACCCTGACGCTCGGTGCCTACCGGCAGAAGAACCACACCAACTACATTTGGGGCGGGTTGCCCATGGCCCGTGGCGGTGGCCATCTGGGGCTGCCGCGCGACACCTTCCTCGGCCATGACTGGGAGTATTCGGACGATCGCACCACCGGCTATTTCGCCACCCTGGAGCACGGCTTCGCCAACGACTGGTCGCTGCGCCTGGCAGCCATGCAGTCGAAGACCGACACCGATGTGCTGGCCTCTTCGGTCTGGGAATACGATCGCCATTACCTGTGGACAGAGGCCATGGAACAGAAGGAAACCGGCTATGACCTGGCGCTCAGCGGCCCCTTCCAGTTGCTCGGTCAACAGCATGACGTGACCCTGGGCGTCAGCAAGCGCCAGCTGGATTACCGCTCTGGCAAGGCCTGGAGCGCCTACATCGACGCTGGCATCAATCCCTTCGAGTGGAACCCTCGTGGGCATGCCAAGCCCGATTACGTCACTGGCCCTAACGGCCTTCCCGAAACCACCACCCAGGACAGCGTCTATGCCAGCACCCGGTTGCGCTTGAGCGAGCCGCTGTCGTTGATTCTCGGCGGCCGCGTCGACTGGTACGCGTTCGACGACAGCAAAAGCAGTGAGAACAACTACAAGATCACGCGCAACCTGACCCGCTATGCCGGCCTGGTCTACGACCTGGACACCCACCACTCGGTCTACGCAAGCTACACCGATATCTTCAAGCCGCAGACCAGCAAAGGCTTGGACAGCAAAGTGCTTGACCCGGTAATGGGTGAGAACTACGAAGTGGGTATCAAGGGCGAGTACTTTGGTGGTGCGCTGAACGCCAGCATAGCGGTGTTTCAGATCGACCAGAAAAACCGTGCCCAGGAGCTGCCTGACGCCAAAGGTTGCGGGGCGGGCCCCGCCAGCGCCTGCTACGAGGCTGCCGGGCTGGTCCGCAGCAAGGGCATCGACCTTGAAATCCAGGGCGCCCTGGCCGACAACTGGCAACTGGCCGCCGGCTACACCTACACCCAGACGAAATACGTCAGCGACGCCAACAAAGCCCGGGAGGGTGAGGACTTCGACCGCACCAAACCACGCCAGCTGTTCAAGCTGTCGACGATCTACACCCTGCCGGGTGAGTTGCAGCGCTGGCGTGTGGGCGGTGACATCTACCAGCAGAGCCGCATCCGCACCTCGGGTGGTGCCGGCGCCACTGCCTGGCAAAACCAGCAGGGCTCGTACACGGTGGTCGGCCTGGTGGCAGGCTACCAGGCCAGCGAGCAACTGGACCTACAGGTCAACCTCAACAATCTGTTCGACCGTACCTACTACAGCAGTGTGGCCAATGGCGCCTACAGCCCGTACGACATCTACGGCGACCCGCGCAATGTGAAACTGACTGCCCGCTACAGCTTCTAGGCACCTGAGCGCACAAAAAAAGGCGACCTTTGCGGGTCGCCTTTTTGGTGCCTGCCTGAACTGGCCGCTTGATGAATCAGCGTGGCTTGCGATTGGTGATCAACGTGCCCACACCGCTGTCGGTGAAGATCTCCAGCAGCACCGCATTGGGCACGCGGCCGTCGATGATGTGCGAGCTGTTCACGCCACCTTGCACCGCATCCAGTGCGCACTTGATCTTCGGCAGCATGCCGCCGTAGATGGTGCCGTCGGCGATCAGTTCGTTGACCTGCTCGGTGGTCAGGCCGGTCAGGACCTGGCCCTGCTTGTCCATCAGGCCGGCGATGTTGGTCAGCAGCATCAGCTTCTCGGCTTTCAGCGCCTCGGCCACCTTGCCTGCCACCAGGTCGGCGTTGATGTTGTACGACTCACCATTGGCACCGACGCCGATCGGCGCGATCACCGGGATGAAGTCGCCCTTGACGAGCATGTTCAGCAGGTCGGTGTTCACGCTCACGACTTCGCCGACATGGCCGATGTCGATGATTTCCGGGGTGGTCATCTCTGGCGTCTGGCGGCTTACGGTCAGCTTCTTGGCGCGGATCAGTTCCGCGTCCTTGCCGGTCAGGCCGATGGCGCTGCCGCCGTGGCGGTTGATCAGGTTGACGATATCCTTGTTGACCTGGCCACCCAGCACCATCTCCACCACGTCCATGGTCGCCGAGTCGGTGACGCGCATGCCGTCGATGAAGTGGCTTTCGATCGACAGGCGCTTGAGCAGGTCGCCGATCTGCGGGCCACCACCGTGGACCACCACCGGGTTGATGCCCACAGCCTTCATCAGCACGATGTCACGGGCGAAGCCGGTCTTGAGCTCCTCGCTCTCCATCGCGTTGCCGCCGTACTTGATCACCAGGGTCTTGCCGACAAAGCGGCGGATGTAAGGCAGTGCTTCGGACAAAACTTCGGCTACATGGGAAGCGGCATCGCGATCGAGGGTCATGCAGGGCTCCTGTAAGGAACAGATAGTCGGTCAGAACGGCAGTTGCAGCTCAGGGGCAACCCGCAGCAACTGGGCGCGGAAAACATCCTTGATACGTTGCAATTCGGCGTCGCTGTCGGCCTCGAAACGCAGCACCAGCACCGGTGTGGTGTTGGAGGCGCGTACCAGGCCCCAGCCGTGGTCGTAGTCGACCCGCACACCGTCGATGGTGGTCAGGTTGGCCGCGCCCCAGTCGGCGTCGCGTTGCAGTGCATCAATGATGCTGAATTTACCCTCGTCGGTCACATCAATATTGATTTCCGGCGTGGAAATATCGTTCGGGAACGCCGCGAACAGGCATTCGGCGTCCTGATCGGCCTTGCTGAGGATCTCCAGCAGGCGCGCGGCACTGTAGATGCCGTCGTCGAAACCGTACCAGCGCTCCTTGATGAAAATGTGCCCGCTCATCTCGCCAGCCAGCAACGAGCCAGTCTCTTTCATCTTCTTCTTGATCAGCGAATGGCCGGTCTTCCACATCAGCGCGCGGCCGCCATGCTGTTCGATCAGCGGGGTCAGGCGACGGGTGCATTTGACGTCGAAGATGATCTCGGCGCCCGGGTTGCGCGACAGCACGTCCTGGGCAAACAGCATCAGCAGGCGGTCGGGGTAGACGATGGTGCCGGTGTTGCTGACCACGCCCACGCGGTCGCCGTCGCCGTCGAAGGCCAGGCCGATGTCGGCACCGGTCTGCTTGACCTTGGCGATCAGGTCTTCGAGGTTTTCTGGTTTGCCAGGGTCTGGGTGGTGGTTGGGGAAGTTGCCGTCGACCTCGCAGAACAGCGGGACGACTTCGCAGCCGAGTGCTTCGATCAGTTGCGGGGCGATAACGCCGGCCGCGCCGTTGCCGCAGTCCACCACCACCTTGAGCTTTTTCGAAAGCTTCACGTCGGCGATGATCTGTTGGTAGTAGCGCTCGAGAATCTCGACCTTCTGCACGCTGCCTTCGGCACGGGTCAGGTCGTTGGTTTTCAGGCGGGTCAGCAGGGCTTGGATCTGTTCGTTGGCCAGGGTGTCACCGGCGATGACGATCTTGAAGCCGTTGTAGTCCGATGGGTTGTGGCTGCCAGTCAGCATCACACCCGATTTGCCGGCCAGCACGTTGGCGGCGTAATACAGCGCCGGGGTCGGCACCAGGCCGACGTCGCTGACCTGGCAACCGGCGTCGGCCAGGCCTTTGATCAACTGCTCGACCAGCATTGGGCCAGACAGGCGGCCATCGCGGCCGACAGCGATCTGGGGCTCGCCCTGGGCGAGGGTCTGGGCGCCGATGGCGCGGCCGATCCAGTAGGCGGTTTCGGCGTGGAGGGTTTTGCCGACCACGCCGCGAATGTCATAAGCGCGGAAAATGCTGTCCGGCAGTGCGGGGACCAGCTGGGCCATTTCGTTCATCTCTGGAAGCTCCATTAGTCAAAGGCTGTCTGGGCAGGCGCAAACTGAACGCTTGGACGGTGGTTTCGCCAGAGAGTTCGCCATCCTTGGCCTGAACGGTCAGCTGTCGGCTCAGTGGCTGCCGGAGTGGCCGAAGCCGCCAGTGCCACGCTGGCTTTCGTCGAAGGCCTCGACGATGTCGAAATGCGCCTGCACCACCGGCACCAGCACCAATTGGGCGATGCGCTCGCCAATGGCGATGGTGAATGGGGTGTTGCCGCGGTTCCAGCACGACACCATCAGCTCGCCCTGGTAGTCCGAGTCGATCAGGCCGACCAGGTTGCCCAGCACGATGCCGTGCTTATGGCCCAGGCCCGAGCGCGGCAGGATCATGGCCGCCAGGCCCGGGTCGCCGATGTAGATCGACAGGCCGGTGGGGATCAGCAGGGTCTGGCCTGGCTCGAGGACGGTGTCCTCCTTGAGCAGGGCGCGCAGGTCCAGCCCGGCGGAACCCGGGGTGGCGTACTGCGGCAGGGGGAATTCGGTGCCCAGGCGTGGGTCGAGAATCTTGGCTTGAAGAGCGTGCATGTAACTTATTGAACCTGGTTGAGCCGTTCGGCGATGAAGGCGACCAGTTGCCGGGCGATCTTGCCCTTGCTGGTCTGCGCAAAGAGGGTCTGGTGCTGCTGGCGATCGATCACGGTCAAGGCGTTTTCTTCGCTGTTGAAGCCGATGCTGGGGTTGGCCACATCATTGGCGACGATCAGGTCGAGGTTCTTGTCCTTGAGCTTGCGCGTGGCGTAATCGAGCAGGTGTTCGGTCTCGGCGGCGAAGCCGACACTGAACGGGCGGTCGCTACGGCCAGCAATGGTTGCAAGGATATCGGGATTGCGCACCATCTGCAGCAGCATGCCGTCGCCGGTCGTAGGATCTTTCTTGAGTTTTTGCGCAGCAACGACCTCTGGCCGGTAGTCCGCGACGGCTGCCGAGGCAATGAACAGGTCGCAGGGCATGGCCGCTTCACAGGCCGCGAGCATGTCGCGCGCGCTGACCACGTCGATCCGGTTGACCCGGTCGGGCGTGGGCAGGTGCACCGGGCCGGTGACGAGGGTCACCCGAGCACCGGCCTCGGCGGCCGCTTCGGCCAGGGCGAAGCCCATCTTCCCGGAGCTATGATTGGTGATGTAGCGCACCGGGTCGATGTTTTCCTGGGTCGGGCCGGCGGTGATCAGCACGTGTTTGCCGGTCAGCGTCTGGCGCTTGAAGCTTTCGGCGGCGCACCAGGCCAGGTCGGTGGCTTCCAGCATGCGGCCAAGGCCTACGTCGCCACAGGCCTGGCTGCCGGAAGCCGGGCCGAATACCTGGATGCCGCGGCTTTTGAGCAGGTCGAGATTGGCCTGGGTGGCCGGGTCGCGCCACATGGCCTGGTTCATGGCCGGGGCCACGGCAACGGTGGCGTCGGTGGCCAGTATCAGGGTGGTCAGCAGGTCGTCTGCCATGCCTTGGGCCATGCGCGCCATCAGGTCGGCAGTGGCGGGGGCGATGAGCACCAGGTCGGCCCACTTGGCCAGCTCGATATGGCCCATGGCCGCTTCGGCGGCGGGGTCTAGCAGGTCCATGTGCACCGGGTGGCCGGACAACGCCTGCAGGGTCAGCGGGGTGATGAACTCTGCACCGCCACGGGTCATGACGACGCGCACCTGCGCGCCGTGCTCCAGGAGTCGGCGGATCAGCTCGGCGCTTTTGTAGGCGGCAATGCCGCCACCGACGCCGAGAACGATGCGCTTGTGATACAGCCGCTGCATAGGCTTTTGCCTTTTTCCAGTGAAAGCGGGCGGCGACAAGAACTGCCTGCGGCAGAACGTCGCATGTACGAGGCAAACTAGATTAACACAGGGCCCAAACGTGCCGCAGCAGGACCAAGGAGCAGGGATGAGTATCAGGGAATGGCCGGCTGAAGAACGGCCGAGGGAGAAGCTGCTGTCGCGTGGCGTAGCGGTGTTGTCGGATGCCGAGCTGGTGGCTGTGCTGCTGGGTTCGGGGGTTGCTGGGCGTAATGTGATGGACCTGGCGCGAGGGTTGCTGGTGCGCTTTGGTGGCCTGAGGCAGTTGCTCGATGCCGATCGCCAAGCCGTTTTGCGCGAGCCTGGCCTCGGCCCCGTGAAGTACGCCCAGTTGCAGGCCTTGCTGGAGATTGGCCGGCGTTACCTGGATGAGGGTATCGAGCGCACGCCTGCGCTGGAAAGCCCGGTGGCGGTGCGGCGTTACCTCAAGGCCATGCTGCGGCATGAGGCCAGTGAGGTGTTTGGGTGTTTGTTTCTGGATACCAAACACCGGCCGCTGGCGTTCGAAATCCTGTTCAGGGGCACGATCGACCGGGCCAGTATCTATCCGCGGGAAGTGGTGCGCCGGGCGTTGCTGCACAACGCGGCGGCATTGATCTTGTGCCACAACCATCCGTCGGGCAACAGCGAGCCAAGCCAGGATGATGTGCACATGACGCTAGCGCTCAAGCGAGCGCTGGGGCTGATCGATGTGCGAGTGCTGGACCACGTCATCGTGGGTGACGGCGAGCCGTTGTCGATGGTGGAGCAGGGGTGGATCGTTGCCTAGGTGCTGCGGTGCTTGTGCCGGCCTCATCGCGGGTCAAGCCCGCTCCCACAGGTACTTCACTGTTCTCAAGGGCAGTGACATACCGGTGGGAGCGGGCTTGACCCGCGAAGAGGTCGGCACAGGCAGTTGCACCCTCAGCGGGTCACCGAAACCTTGCTGAAATCCAACCGCCCGAACGGGCTCACCTGGTACCCCTCGACCCCCTGGCGCAGCAAGGTGGCTGCCGTGGGGTGCGCCAGCGGCACCCACAGTGCCTGCTGCTGGATCAACGTCTGCGCCTGCTGGTACAGCCGGCTGCGCACGCTCTGGTCGTTGGTGGTGCGGCCAGCATTGATCAACTGGTCAAGGCGGCTGTCGCAGAACCGCGCGAAGTTGGTCCCAGATTTCACCGCAGCACAGGAAAACTGCGGGCTGAGGAAGTTATCCGGGTCACCGTTGTCACCCGCCCAGCCCATGAACAGCAAATCATGCTCACCGGCCTTGGCGCGGCGGATCAGCTCGCCCCATTCGATCACCCGGATCTCGGCCTTGATGCCGATCTTGCCCAGGTCGGCCTGCAGCATCTGCGCGCCAAGGCTGGGGTTGGGGTTGAGCAGGCTGCCCGACGGGCGGGTCCAGATCGTGGTGCTGAAGCCCTCTGGCAGGCCTGCTTTGGCCAGCAGGGCCTTGGCCTTTTTCAGGTCCATGGGGTAGCCAGGCAGGTCCTTGGCGTAGCTCCAGGTGTTGGGCGGGTAGGGGCCGTTGGCGGCCGTCGCGGTGCCTTCGAACACGGCCTTGAGGTAGGCCGGCTTGTCGAAGGCCAGGTTGATGGCCTGGCGCACCTCTGGCTTGTCCAGCGGCGGGTGTGCGCTGTTGATGGCGACGAAGGCGGTCATGAAGGCCGGCGTGCTGGCAACCTGGAGGCTGCCATCCTTGCTGGCTTCAGCGATATCCAGCGGTTTGGGCGACAGGGCGACCTGGCATTCGTTGCGCTTGAGCTTCTGCAGGCGCACGTTGGCATCGGTGGTGATGGCGAAGATCAGCGGGTCGACGCCAGGCTTGCCAGCGAAGTAGTCGGGGTTGGCACGGTAGCGCACCACGGCGTCCTTCTGGAAGCGCTGGAAGACGAACGGCCCGGTGCCGATCGGCTGGCTGTTGAGCTTTTCCGGGGTACCTGCCTTGAGCAGCTTGTCGGCATATTCGGCAGAATAGATCGAGGCAAAGCCCATGCTCAGGGTGGCCAGGAACGTGGCATCCGGGTGGGCCAGGGTGAAGCGCACGGTCTGCGGTTCAGGGGCGTCGATCGACTTGATCAGGTTGCCCAGTTGCAGCGATTGTGCGTGCGGGTAACCGCCCGGGGCGGTCTTGTGCCAGGCGTGGGCCGGGTAGAGCATGCGCTGGAAGCTGAACAGCACATCGTCGGCGTTCAGCGCGCGGGACGGTTTGAAGTAGGCAGTGGTGTGAAACTTCACGTCATCGCGCAGCTTGAAATCGTAGATCAGGCCGTCGGCCGACACCGTCCAGCTCGCCGCCAGGCTGGGTACTACCTTGCCCTGGGCCGCATCGAACTCCACCAGGCGGTTCATCAGCACGTCGGCCGAGGCGTTGGTGGTGGTCAGCGAGTTGTACTGGACCACGTCGAAACCTTCGGGGCTGGCTTCGCTGCAAACACTCAGCGCGGCTGCCTGGGTGACGCCTGCGGTAAACAGTGAGGTGAACAAGAGGGAAAGGGCGGCGGCACGCATCGTGACTCCTTGGCTGTCAGTGGCCCATCTGCCAGTGCAGTCTGGAAACGTCCTACCCTAGTGCGCCCGCCTGCAAATGACCACACCCTTTTTTACAAATTCGGCGACGAGTGGTCGACGCCTGACGGGGCCTGCCGCTATGCTGCCCCGGCGCACTCGGCGTCGTGTCAATATTCATCATATGTTGTTGCAGTCGAGTCTTTCTGGTATAAAGCAGCGCTCTTTTCTAGGGGCTCGGCCTGTCGCATCAGCGGATCCGGTCGATAAGACCTCCAGAATCACGGCGCCTGGCGCCAAAGACTGAGAGATTAAGCGGCCAACCCATGCCGGGTTGGGCATGTGGTTTTAGAGGGCTGAGTCATGTCGAGAGTCTGTCAAGTTACTGGTAAGGGTCCAGTAACCGGGAACAACATTTCCCACGCAAACAACAAAACCCGTCGTCGTTTCCTGCCGAACCTGCAGCACCACCGTTTCTGGGTTGAGTCCGAGAAGCGTTTCGTGCGTCTGCGTGTTTCCGCCAAGGGCATGCGTATCATCGACAAGCGCGGCATCGACGCCGTTCTGGTTGACATCCGTAAAGCTGGCGCCAAGGTTTAAGGGAGAACATCATGCGTGAATTGATCCGTCTGGTTTCGAGTGCCGGTACCGGCCACTTCTACACCACCGACAAGAACAAGCGCACCACCCCGGACAAAATCGAGATCAAGAAATATGATCCGGTTGTTCGTAAGCACGTGGTGTACAAGGAAGCCAAGATCAAGTAATTGATCGGCGACCTGAAAAAAAAACCCGCATCCGAAAGGATGCGGGTTTTTTTATGGCCTTCGCTCGGTCAGCCGAAGCTGAACCCCTTGATCAGGCCGTTGGCATCGGTCCTGATGTGCACCCGATTGGTATCGTATTCGAGGGTGGACATCTCATTGGGGCCTACCACACGAGCGCGGCCGGTGAGTGCGCTGATGGTGGCTTTAACCCCAGGCTCGTAAGGCGTATCGACCAGATGGGCGAGGGCTTGCAAGGCTTCATCGTTATTCATGCTTGGTATCCTTCTGAAGTAAATGGCCCGTTGTGGGCAGGGCCATCCTCACGCATGCCAGCTGGCCGGCTGTGTTACATAGTTATTTCTGCTCGAACATCACATAGATCTTGCGGCAAGGCTCCAGCACTTCCCAGGTGCCCTTGAAGCCTGCCGGGATGACGAACCGATCACCGGCACGCAGGGTCTTGGCGCCGCCGTCCTGGTCACGCAGCACCGAAACACCCAGCACGATCTCGCAGTACTCGTGTTCGGTGTAGTTGACCGTCCACTGGCCGACTTCACCTTCCCAGACGCCCGCGGCGAACTGGCCGCACGGGCTGGCGTAGTGGTTGTAGACGGCCTGGTCCGGCTCGCCTTTGAGGATTTTCTCTGCCGCCGGGCGGTAGCGTTCGGCCTCGGTAAGAACCTGGGCGAAGTCGATGATGCTGGCGATGCTCATGGTGCGGCTCCTGTTGTTGTTTAATAAAATGAACATCAGTAGGCGTTTAGGCCTTTCGTGTCAAATATATTGATAGTTTACACAGCCTGGTTTAGGGTATCGCTTGCCCGTGTGCGCTCGTCGCCCGGCCAGAATTTCTGACAACGCCAGTGAGTCCTCAGTGCGGCGTTGCACCTAAACAAGAGGAGGAGTTTCGTATGACCACCCTGACTCGTGCGGACTGGGAACAACGTGCCCAGCAACTGAAGATCGAAGGCCGTGCCTTCATCAACGGCGAATACACCGACGCCGCCTCCGGTGAAACCTTCGAGTGCCTGAGCCCGGTCGACGGACGCTTCCTGGCCAAGGTCGCCAGCTGCGACCTGGCCGACGCCAACCGTGCTGTCGAGAACGCCCGCGCCACCTTCGATTCCGGTGTCTGGTCGCGCCTGGCGCCGGCCAAGCGCAAAGCCAAGCTGATCCGCTTCGCCGACCTGCTGCGCAAGAACGTCGAAGAGCTGGCGCTGCTTGAAACCCTGGACATGGGCAAGCCGATCGGCGATTCCTCGAGCATCGACGTCCCAGGTGCGGCACAAGCCCTGCACTGGAATGCCGAAGCTATCGACAAGGTTTACGACGAAGTCGCGCCGACGCCGCATGACCAGCTCGGCCTGGTAACCCGTGAGCCGGTGGGTGTGGTCGGCGCCATCGTGCCGTGGAACTTCCCGCTGCTGATGGCATGCTGGAAGCTCGGCCCAGCCCTGGCCACCGGTAACTCGGTAGTCCTGAAGCCGTCCGAAAAATCGCCACTGACCGCCATCCGCATCGCCCAGCTGGCCATCGAAGCCGGTATCCCGGCCGGTGTGCTGAACGTGCTGCCAGGCTACGGCCACACAGTAGGCAAGGCCCTGGCCCTGCACATGGACGTCGACACCCTGGTGTTCACCGGTTCGACCAAGATCGCCAAGCAACTGATGATCTACGCTGGCGAATCGAACATGAAGCGTATCTGGCTGGAAGCCGGTGGCAAGAGCCCGAATATCGTCTTCGCCGACGCGCCAGACCTGCAAGCTGCCGCCGAAGCCGCCGCCAGCGCCATCGCCTTCAACCAGGGCGAAGTCTGCACCGCAGGCTCGCGCCTGCTGGTCGAGCGTTCGATCAAGGATACCTTCCTGCCGATGGTGGTCGAGGCCCTCAAAGGCTGGAAGCCTGGCAACCCACTGGACCCGCAGACCACCGTCGGCGCGCTGGTCGACACCCAGCAGATGAACACCGTGCTGTCGTACATCGACGCCGGCCACAAGGACGGCGCCAAACTGCTGGCGGGTGGCAAGCGCATCCTCGAAGAGACCGGCGGCACCTACGTCGAGCCGACCATCTTCGACGGCGTGACCAACGCCATGAAGATCGCCCAGGAAGAGATCTTTGGCCCAGTGTTGTCGGTGATTACCTTCGACACTGCCGAAGAAGCCATCGCCATCGCCAACGACACGCCGTATGGCCTGGCCGCCGGCATCTGGACCTCGGACATCTCCAAGGCCCACAAGACCGCCCGTGCCGTGCGCGCTGGCAGTGTCTGGGTCAACCAATACGACGGCGGCGACATGACCGCACCGTTCGGCGGCTTCAAGCAGTCGGGCAACGGCCGTGACAAGTCGCTGCATGCGCTGGAGAAGTACACCGAGCTGAAGGCGACCTGGATCAAGCTGTAAATCGCTGGGGCCGCGCTGCGGCCCACTCGCGGGGCAAGCCCGCTCCCACAGGCTCATCACCACTGATTTCAGAATCTCGGTGATGAGCTTGTGGGAGCGGGCTTGTTCCGCGAGTGGGCCCAAGAAAATCCAACAGGAAGAACACATGCGCTGGGGCACCTACTTCGCCGTACTGGCATCCGTACTCAGTGTCGGCCTGGCGCTCGGCGTGAGCATGCCGCTGGTGTCCCTGCGCCTGGAAGGGTGGGGCTACGGCAGTTTCGCCATCGGCGTCATGGCCGCGATGCCTGCCTTGGGCGTATTGCTGGGCGCCAGCCTGGCCAGCCGCCTGGCCGGTTGGGTCGGCGTGCCCTCGGCGATGCGCCTGTGCCTGTGGGGCGGTGCGCTGTCGATCGGCCTGCTGGCGCTGCTGCCCAGCTACCCGCTCTGGCTGGCTCTGCGCCTGTTGATCGGCATGTGCCTGACCGTGGTGTTCATCCTTGGCGAAAGCTGGATCAACCAGTTGGTGGTCGAGCAATGGCGGGGCCGGCTGGTGGCGCTGTATGGCAGCAGCTATGCCTTGAGCCAACTGGCCGGGCCATTGGTGCTGGGCTTTCTCGGCTCGGACGACGATTTCGGTTTCTGGGCCGCGACCGGCTTGCTGTTGCTGGCACCGCTGGTGCTGTTGGGGCGCGGCGGGGCGCCGACCACCGAAGCGTACAGCGTCACTTTCCGCGACCTGTTCGCCTTCTGCCGGCGCCTGCCGGTGATCGCCTGGGCGATTGCCCTGTTCGCTTCGTTCGAGGCGATGATCCTGACCTTGCTGCCGGTCTACTGCCTGCAGCAAGGGTTCACTACCGAGATTGCACTGTTCATGGTGAGCACCGTGGTGGTGGGCGATGCGGTGCTGCAATTGCCCATCGGCGCATTGGCCGACCGCATGTCGCGGCGCACCTTGTTCAGCGGTTGTGCGGTGACCTTGCTGTGCTCAAGCCTGGCGATACCGCTGTTGCTGCACACGCCGGTGATCTGGCCGCTGTGGGTGCTGTTCGGGGCCAGTGCCGGTGGCCTGTTCACCTTGTCGCTGGTGTTGATCGGCGAGCGCTATCGGGATGATGCGCTGGTGCGGGCCAATGCCCACGTGGCGCAGTTGTGGGGCATTGGTTGCCTGCTTGGGCCGCTCTTGGCGGGGGCCGGGAGCCAGTGGATCAGCGGGCATGCGTTGCCGTTGCTGATGGCTGTGGGGGCGGCGGGGTTGGTGGTGTTGATTCGGCGGCGGGGGGCTTTCGAGCCGGCTTCGGCTTGAGCATACATGGGGCCGCTTTGCGGCCCTTTCCGACCGGTCGGGCGGCACCCTATAGGGCTGCGATCACAGCATCTTTTCAAGGCCGACGGCCTTGCTGACCCAGGCGTTGAACCGTCGCCACATCCCGCCAGGCTCGGACGTCAGTATCCGCTGCTTGCCGTCTTCTTCAGTCACCCACACCAGTTTGTCGCCCCGCAACTGCGGCTGATAGCTCAGCGCCGGGGCCATACCCTGCACCGCCAGCGCGCGCGTGTATTCGGCCAGTTCCGGGCTGTCCACCAGCACACCGACTTCGGTATTCCACAGCACCGATCGCGGGTCGAAGTTGAACGAACCGATGAAGGTCTTGCGCCGGTCGAACACGATCGCCTTGCTGTGCAGGCTCGAATCCGAACCGCCATGGAAGCTCAAACGCCCGGCACTCGGGTCACCCGGCTGGCGGCGTAATTCATACAGCTTCACGCCATGTTCGAGCAGCGCCCGGCGATACGGCGCATAGCCGCCGTGCACCGCAGGTACGTCGGTCGCTTCCAGCGAGTTGGTCAGCAGTTTGACCGAGATGCCGGCATCGGCGTTGTGGGTCAGGTACAGCAAGCCCGATTCACCGGGCACGAAATACGCCGACACCAGGATCAGCTCGTGGCGAACGTTGTTCAGGTCGGGGGCCAGTTGCTGGGTCAGCAACAGTTGCGGGTCTGGCTCGTCATTGGCCAGGACCTTGCTCGGCGCATCCCACAGGGCCTGGCTGTGCGCCCAGATCAACTCGTTGCGCCACACATCCAGGCGCGGCTGCGACTGGTAGGCCATCAAGCGGTCATACAAGGCCTTGCGTCGCGTACGCGCCTCGGCCAGGGAAACCTCCAGGCGATGGCGGCTGGCGTGCAGGTCGTGGGCATCGGGCTGGCGCCAGAGGAAATCGCCGATGGGGCGGCTCAGGGCGCTGTTCCAGTACTGGTCGAAACTGTGGCCAAGTTGTTCGGCCACCGGGCCCACGCCCAGCAGGTCGATGTCGGTGAAGTTGAGGTTGGGTTCGGCATCGAAGTATTCGTCGCCCAGGTTGCGCCCGCCGACGATGGCCATGCTGTTGTCCACCAGGAACAGCTTGTTGTGCATGCGCCGGTGCTGGCGCGACAGGTTGAACAAGCGGCCTACCGCGCGCGTCACCCCGGTGCTACGCCCCAGGTGCAACGGGTTGAAGACGCGAATCTGGATGTTCGGGTGGGCGTCGAGGGTACCCATGATGGTGTCCAGGCCGTCGCTGGTGGTGTCGTCGAGCAGAATGCGCACGCGCACGCCGCGGTCGGCTGCACGCAGCAGTTCATGGACCAGCGCACGGGTGCTGAGGCCGTCATGAACGATGTAGTACTGCAGGTCGATGCTGGCCTGGGCGTTGCGGATCAGCTCGGCGCGCGCGCGAAATGCCTCGTTGCTGTTGGGCAGCAAACGAAAGCCCGAACGGCCCTCGTAGGGCGCAGCCTGGCGCAGCACCGAGCGGCCGAAGGCTGAGTCTTTGGCCGGCAGCGCCTGGCTGACTTCGCGGGGGATGTCGACGCTTGCGCAGCCTGCGAGGCCGCACAATAGCGTCAGCAGAAGCGGCAGAGCTCGCTGCAATCTCAAGGTAAGCGTGTCCTGTACAGCAAAGGCCTAAGGGGTTGGACCATGGTGGGCGGCGCAAAGTTACGCGCAGGCGTCGTCCTGATCCAGTAGACGAAGGGCGGTTTCACCCACTTTGCGCACGGCGGCCTCGATTAACGGCGTAGGCAGGGCCGCGAAGTTCATGCGCAAGCAGTGACGGAACTTGCCCGAGGCCGAGAAAATGCTGCCGACCGCGATCTGTACACCTTGCTCCAGTAAAGCGCGGTTCAGCCGCAGCGTGTCGAAATGTTCAGGCAGTTCGACCCACAGCATGAAGCCACCCTGGGGCCGGCTGACACGCGTGCCCGGCGGGAAGTAACGGGTCACCCAGTCGCTCATCAGGTCGCGGCTGCGTTGGTACTGGCTGCGCATGCGCCGCACGTGAGGCTGGTAATGGCCGGCTTTGATGAAGTCGGCGATGGCCAGCTGGGGCTGGCTGGCGGTGCTGCCGGTGCTGATGTACTTCATGTGCAGCACCCGCTCCAGGTAACGCCCCGGCGCTACCCAGCCGATGCGCAGGCCGGGTGCCAAGGTCTTGGAGAACGAACTGCACAGCAATACACGACCGTCCTCGTCGAACGACTTGAGGGTGCGCGGGCGCGGGTAGGTGTAGGCCAGGTCGCCGTACACATCGTCTTCGAGAATGGCCACGTCATAGCGCTGGGCCAGGCTGAGCAAGGCCTTCTTGCGTGCCTCGGGCATGATGTAACCCAGTGGGTTGTTGCAGCTCGGGGTGATCTGGATGAGCTTGATCGGCCACTGCTCCAGGGCCAGCTCCAGTGCTTCGAGGCTGATGCCGGTGACCGGGTCGGTGGGGATCTCCAGTGCCTTCATGCCCAGGCCCTTGAGGGTTTGCATGGCGCCATGAAAGCTGGGCGAGTCGACCGCAACGATGTCGCCTGGCTCGCACACGGCGCGAATGCTGCAGGACAGCGCCTCATGGCAGCCGGTGGTCACCACCAGGTCCGCCGGGCTCAGGCGGCAGCCGGAGTCCAGCGTCAGGCGGGCGATCTGCTCGCGCAGGGCCAGGTTGCCATGGATGTTGTCGTAGTAGAGGCCGGGCATGTCCTGGCGCCGGCTCAGCTGGGCGAGGCTGCGCAGCAGCGGCTTGAGGGTCGGGCTGTTGATGTCGGGCATGCCGCGCCCCAGCTGCATCACATCCTGGCGTGGAGTGCTGCGGACCAGTTCCAGCACCTGCTCCCACTGGGAGATGTCCACGGGGCGCTGGGCCGGGCGGCTGACGGCGGGCAGGGCAGGGAGGTGGCGGCCTTCGCTGACGAAATAGCCGGATTTGGGCCGCGGCGAGACCATGCCGCTGTCTTCGAGCATGCGGTAGGCCTGTTGCACGGTGCTCAGGCTGACCCCGTGCTCCACGCTCAGGGCACGCACCGAGGGCAGGCGCTGGCCGGGGCGATACAGGCCCTGTTCGATACGGGCGCCGAGCAACTCGGCGAGGTTGAGGTAAAGCGTCACGGCATACTCCAGTGCCGCTGAGCTGCAGCGACCAGTACAGTTGCGCTGAAAATACAGCATTCACCCGTCGATTCGCCAATTCTGTATGGGAATAATAAGCTGCTATTGGATCTGTATTGTCATCAGTGCCGACGCGCATGCTTGCTTCACGGTATCAACTGATCGGGAGAACGCAGCGATGGGTGGCATGAGCGATGTGCGCTTGCAACTGATGGCCAAGGAGCTGGAAACCGGGCAGCACGCCAAGGTCTTCAATGCGCCGGCAGGCCTGAGCCGTTGGGGGCTGATGCTGCACCGCTGGCACACCCGCAGGGCCTTGTTGCAACTGACCGATGATGAATTGCGCGATGTCGGGCTGAGCTGGGAGCAGGCCCGAGAAGAGGGGCGTAAGCCATTTTGGAGGGATTGATTGAGGGCTACGAAGTGCATGGCTTGAGGGTGATGGTGGGGCGGAAATCGAGCGCCACCATCACCCTCAAGGCATGCTCCGCCTCACATCACCTAAACCCATTCCTTGAGCCGGTGCCAGAGCATCCCCAATGCCAGCAGTGGCGAGCGCAGGTGCTTGCCGCCCGGGAAGGTGATGTGCGGCACCTTGGCGAACAGGTCGAAGCGCCCGCTCTGCTGGCCGCTGATGGCCTCGCCAAGCAGGCGCCCGGCCAGGTGGGTGGCGTTGAGCCCATGGCCGGAATAGGCCTGGGCGTAGTAGACGTTCGGCTGGCTGGCCAAACGCCCGATCTGTGGCAGGCGGTTGGCCCCGATGCCAATCATGCCGCCCCATTGGAACTCGATGCGCACATCGGCCAATTGCGGGAATACCTTGAGCATCTTTGGCCGCATGTAGGCGGCAATGTCTTGCGGGTCGCGGCCGGAATAGTGGCAGGCACCGCCGAACAGCAGCCGCTGGTCGGCAGACAGCCGGTAGTAATCCAGCGCCACGCGCTGGTCGCACACGGCCATGTTCTGCGGCAGCAGCGCGCGGGCACGCGCGTCGCCCAGGGGCTCGGTGGCGATGATGTAGCTGCCGGCGGGCAGCACCTTGCCGCCCAGCTCGCGATTGAGGCCGTTGTGGTAGGCGTTGCAGCACAGTACCAAGGTCTTGGCACGGACCCGGCCTTGAGCGGTGTGTACCTTGACTTCGGGGCCGTACTCGATGCGCGTGACCTCTGACTGCTCGAACAGCCGCACGCCAAGGCGGCTGGCCACGGCCGCTTCGCCGAGGGCCAGGTTGAGCGGGTGCAGGTGGCCCGAGCCCATGTCGATCAGGCCGCCCACATAGCGGTCGGAGCCGACCACGCTGTGAATATCGTCTTTCGCCACCAGACGCAGCGCGTGGCGATACCCCAGGCTGCGCAATGCTTCGGCCTCTTCGGCAAAGCCTTGCAGCTCGCCAGGTTTGTTGGCCAGGTCGCAGTAGCCCCAGGTCAGGTCGCAGGCGATGTTGTAGCGCTCGACCCGCTCGCGGACGATCTCCACGGCCTCCAGGCCCATCAGCTTCATGCTGCGCACGCCTTCCTCGCCGATCACCGGGAGGAACTGCTCCAGGCCATGGCCGACACCGCGGATCAATTGCCCGCCGTTGCGCCCGCTAGCGCCCCAGCCGAGCTTGCGGGCTTCCAGCAGGATCACCGAGAGGCCACGTTCAGCCAGTTCGATCGCGGTGTTAAGGCCTGAATAGCCACCGCCAATGATGCACACGTCGGCGCTGTGCTCGCCTTGCAGGAAGGCATGATCGGCGTGTGGCGCGCTGCTGGCGGCGTAATAGGAAGCGGCGTGCTGCGCGCTATGGATCATGGGGCAGGTCCTGGGCTTTTGGGCAGAGGAGGGAGGATAAGCCGGGGTCGGAAGGTGGGCAACAAGGCGAGAGCCGCGTCCGCGTTCGCGGTTAAAGCTGCGCCCACAGGGCCGGTGCAATGGGCCTATAATTCACCCCACCTTCTTGCTCTGTACCCGCCATGTCCTGCAACCGCCACAAGATCCACTTCCTGCGCGAACTCATCCCTTCTTTCGAGTGCGAGCCCGGCTGCCACGACTGCTGCGGCCCGGTCACCACCTCGGCCGAAGAAATGGCCCGCCTGCCGCGCAAGACCGAGGCCGAGCAAGCCGCTGCGCTGCAGCACCTGGACTGCGTGCACTTGGGCCCCAACGGTTGCACAGTGTATGAAGAGCGCCCGATGATCTGCCGCCTGTTCGGCACCACCCCACGCATGGCCTGCCCGCGCGGCCGTGGCCCGGAGCAGATGATCGAGCCCGAGGCCGAGCAGCTCGTTCATCAATTCATTGCCACCACCCGCCAGGTGCTGGTCTAGCGTCAGTCCGGAATCGGCAGGCAGAGGCTCTCCTTCACCTCTTCCATCACGATGTAGCTCTTCGACTCGCGCACGTGCGGCAGCTTCAGCAGGATGTCGCCCAGCAGCTTGCGGTACGACGCCATCTCCGAAATACGCGCCTTTACCAGGTAGTCGAAATCGCCCGAAACCAGGTGGCACTCCAGCACATGGGGCAGCTTGAGCACCGCACGCCGAAACTCCTCGAAGGTGTCGCCAGACTTGTAGTCCAGGCTGATTTCGACGAACACCAGCAAGCTGCCCTTCAGGTGCTGCGGATTGAGCCGGGCGTTGTAGCCCATGATGATGCCCTCGCGTTCCAGGCGGCGGACGCGCTCGGTGCAAGGGGTGGTGGAAAGCCCAACTTTCTCGCCCAGTTCGGTGAAGGAAATACGCCCGTCATTCTGCAGGATCCGCAGTATGTTGCGGTCGATCTTGTCCAGTTCACGCTTGCTCTGGTGCTGGGTTCTCATAGGGGATGCCCCTCCGTGAAAGGCAATATTGCCGAGAATTCTCGCCAAATATAGGCTTTTATATAGTGAATTGCACTGGTCTGTAATTTTTATACTGCGCGCATCCATGCCATTTCAACAAAAGACAGCGGTGCGCCGCGTGCGAGGGATCAACAATGCGAGTTCTGGTACTTGGTAGCGGTGTGATCGGAACCGCCAGTGCCTATTATCTGGCCCGGCAAGGTTACGAAGTGACGGTGGTCGACCGCCAGCCGGCGGTAGCCATGGAAACCAGCTTCGCCAACGCAGGCCAGATCTCGCCCGGCTATGCCTCGCCCTGGGCCGCCCCGGGTGTACCGCTCAAGGCCATCAAGTGGTTGCTCGAACGCCACGCGCCCCTGGCCATCAAGCTGACCGGCGACGTTGACCAGTACCTGTGGATGGCACAGATGCTGCGCAACTGCACCGCCAGCCGTTATGCGGTGAACAAGGAACGCATGGTGCGTCTGTCCGAGTACAGCCGTGATTGCCTCGACGAGCTGCGTGCCGAAACCGGCATCGCTTATGAAGCCCGCACCCTGGGCACCACCCAGTTGTTCCGCACCCAGGCGCAGGTCGATGCCGCCGCCAAAGACATCGCCGTGCTCGAGCAGTCCGGTGTGCCTTATGAACTGCTCGACCGCGATGGCATCGCCCGCGTCGAACCGGCCCTGGCCGGGGTAAAAGACATTCTGGCCGGTGCCCTGCGCCTGCCCAACGACCAGACCGGCGACTGCCAGCTGTTCACCACCAAGCTTGCCGACATGGCGCTGAAGCTGGGTGTGGAGTTCCGCTTCGGCCAGGACATCCAACGCCTGGACTTCGCCGGCGACCGCATCAATGGCGTTTGGATCGACGGCAAGCTGGAAACCGCCGACCGCTACGTGCTGGCCCTGGGCAGCTATTCGCCGCAGATGCTCAAGCCGCTGGGTATCAAGGCGCCGGTTTACCCGCTCAAGGGTTACTCGCTGACGGTGCCGATCACCAACGCCGACATGGCGCCGACCTCGACCATTCTCGATGAAACCTACAAGGTCGCCATCACCCGTTTCGACAACCGCATCCGCGTCGGCGGCATGGCTGAGATCGCCGGTTTTGACCTGTCGCTGAACCCGCGTCGACGCGAAACGCTGGAGATGATCGTCAACGACCTTTATCCTCGCGGCGGTGACCTGAGCCAAGCCAGTTTCTGGACCGGCCTGCGCCCGGCGACCCCGGACGGTACACCGATCGTGGGTGCCACTGCGTTCCGTAACCTGTTCCTGAACACCGGTCACGGGACCTTGGGCTGGACCATGGCGTGCGGTTCGGGTCGCCTGCTGGCAGACCTGATTGCGCGCAAGAAGCCGCAGATCAGTGCCGAAGGCCTGGATATTTCCCGTTATGGCAACAGCCGGGAAGCCACCAAGCAAGGCCAGACCGCGCCCGTGCATCAATGATTTGAAGGCCTGCGCTGGCCTCTTCGCGGGGTTACCTGCGAAGAGGCAAACACCGTTATTAAACTGAACCACCATAAGGCATGCCGCCATGCGTCCCGCCCGCGCCCTGATCGACCTCCAGGCCCTGCGCCACAACTACCGCCTTGCCCGTGAACTGACCGGCGCCAAAGCCCTTGCTGTGATCAAGGCCGATGCCTACGGCCACGGCGCGGTGCGTTGCGCCCTGGCACTGGAGGCCGAAGCCGATGGCTTTGCCGTGGCCTGCATCGAAGAAGCGCTGGAGCTGCGCGCAGCTGGCATCAAGGCGCCAGTGCTGTTGCTCGAAGGCTTCTTCGAGGCCAGCGAACTGGCCCTGATCGCCGAGCACGACCTGTGGTGCGTGGTGCATTCGCTGTGGCAGCTTGAAGCAATCGAAAAGACCCAGGTGCACAAGCCGCTGACCGTCTGGCTGAAGCTCGACAGCGGCATGCACCGCGTCGGCTTGCACCCCAAGGATTATCACGAGGCGTATCAGCGGCTGCTGGCTACTGGCAGCGTCCTGCGCATCGTATTGATGAGCCATTTCGCCCGTGCCGACGAACTGGACGCCGACGCCACCGCCGAGCAGATCGCGGTGTTCGAGGCCGCGCGCCAGGGGCTGGCTGCCGAGTGCAGCTTGCGCAACTCGCCCGGGGTGCTGGCGTGGCCACAGGCGGGTGGCGACTGGGTGCGCCCGGGCCTCATGCTGTATGGCGCCACCCCCTTCGAAGTCGCCCAGGCCGAGGCTGAGCGCCTGCAACCAGTGATGACCCTGCAATCGCGGGTCATCAGCGTGCGCGAGCTGCCGGCCGGCGAGCCGGTGGGCTACGGCGCCAAGTTCATCGGCACGCGGCCGACCCGCGTCGGCGTGGTCGCCATGGGCTATGCCGATGGCTACCCACGCCAGGCGCCCAATGGCACCCCGGTGATGGTCGCGGGCAAGCGCAGCCAGCTGATTGGCCGGGTGTCGATGGACATGCTGTGCATCGACCTGACCGATGTGCCCGATGCTACCGTGGGCAGCCCGGTGGAGCTGTGGGGCAAGCAGGTGCTGGCCAGCGAGGTGGCTGCCCATGCCGGCACCATTCCGTACCAGATCTTCTGCAACCTCAAGCGGGTGCCGAGGGACTACTGTGGTGAGTAGGTGCGACGAATAAGACGCTGAAGCGGACAGGTTGCAGGGTGGTGTGTTGTAAATACTGAACGGCATTGCCATGATATCGTTCACATTCACCCCCCTCTCTACCCGTTTCAGGAGGCTCCAGCTTTGGACGTCGGCGAACGACTGCAAGCCATCCGCAAGCTCAAGGGCCTGTCACAACGTGAGCTCGCCAAGCGCGCGGGTGTCACCAACAGCACCATCTCGATGATCGAGAAAAACAGCGTCAGCCCTTCGATCAGTTCGCTGCGCAAGGTGCTGAGCGGCATTCCGATGTCCATGGTCGAGTTCTTTTCGGTCGAACTGGCCGCCGAGAGCCCTACGCAGGTCGTCTACAAGGCCCATGAGCTGATCGACATCTCGGACGGTGCGGTGACCATGAAGCTGGTGGGCAAGTCGCACCCCAACCGCGCCATTGCGTTTCTCACCGAGGTCTACCCACCGGGTGCCGACACCGGCGCCGAGATGCTTACCCACGACGGTGAAGAGACCGGCATCCTGCTTGAAGGGCGGCTTGAGCTGGTGGTCGGCAACGAGATTTTCATCCTCGAAGAGGGCGACAGCTACTACTTCGAAAGTACCCGCCCGCACCGCTTTCGCAACCCCTTCAAGGAACCTGCCCGGTTGATCAGCGCCGCAACGCCTTCAAACTTTTGATCCAGCGCAGTGCATTGTTTCGGCAATACCCCTTTCCTGTGTGGGGTCGTTTCACGGCCTCTGGGTTCCCGCTATACTTTTCAACGCTCGCCGATCCGTGGCCGCGAGCGTGATTAGCCACCATGAGGGTGTACGCGTGAACCAAATCAAGAAGATGCTGGCCGTACCAGCAGCCGTATTCGCCCTCTGGGCAATGAGCGCAACCGCTGCAACCAATGACGACATCGCCAAGCGCCTAGAGCCGGTGGGCCAGGTGTGCGTCCAGGGCCAGGAGTGCAAGGGCATGGAGGTGGCCGCTGCGGCGGCTGGCGGCGCTGCCAAGACGCCGGACGACATCATCGCCAAGCACTGCAATGCCTGCCATGGCACCGGCTTGCTGGGCGCACCGAAAATCGGCGATACCGCCGCGTGGAAGGAACGTGCCGACCACCAGGGCGGCCTGGATGGCATCCTGGCCAAGGCCATTACCGGTATCAATGCCATGCCGCCGAAGGGCACCTGTGCCGATTGCTCGGATGATGACCTGATGGGTGCGATCAAGAAGATGTCGGGGTTGTAAGCAGCCGCTCAATTGCATGAGGCCCGCCTTTGATGGCGGGCTTTGTATATGTGCAGCCAGTGCCGGCAACCAACCCGCTGAACCCCATGTCCAACCCCTGACCCCATGGAAGACTCAGGAGGCCAAGATGCACCTCTGCTCCATCGATCAGGCAGTCGACCAGGCGCTGTCGCGCCTGCCGGCCCACATTCACATGGGCCTGCCGCTGGGCCTTGGCAAACCCAACGCCTTCGTCAATGCGCTGTACGCCCGAGTGCGCGAACTGCCCGAGCGCCAGCTGACGATCTACACCGCCTTGTCCCTTGGCCGTCCACCCTTGGGCGACGGCTTGCAGCGGCGCTTCCTCGAGCCCTTCATCGAGCGTGTGTTCGCCGATTACGAAGACCTCACCTACCTCGCCGACTTGCGCAACGACCAACTGCCGCCGAACATCCGCGTCGAGCAGTTCTTCATGCAGCCCGGCAGCCTGCTGCACAGCGAGAGCGCCCAGCAGGACTACGTCAGCAGCAACTACAGCCACGCCGCCCGCGATATCAACGCCAAGGGCCTTAACCTGATTGCCCAGCTGGTGGCCGCCACGCCAGAAAAGCCCGTGCACCTGAGCTTGGCCTGTAACCCCGACATCACCCTCGACCTGCTGCCGATGATCGCCAAGCGCCGCGCGGCCGGTGAAACCATTCTCATGCTTGGCCAGGTGCATGCCGAGCTGCCCTACATGCCGGGTGACTCGGAGCTGAGCATCGACGCATTCGACCTGCTGATCGATGAGGTGGAGCAACGCCGGCTGTTCTCCACGCCGAACATGCCGGTCACCACCCAGGACCATTGCATCGGCCTGCACGCCAGCACCCTGGTGCGTGATGGCGGCACCTTGCAGATAGGCATCGGCGCCATGGGCGATGCCGTGGCCGCTGCGCTGTTAGCGCGCCAGGGCGACAATGCGGGCTATCGGGCATTGATGGATGAACTGGATGTTGCCCCTTGGCAAACCCTGATCCAGCGGGAAGGGGGGCTGGATGCCTTCGCCCAAGGCCTCTACGGATGCAGTGAAATGTTCGTCAACGGCCTGCTGGCGCTGGCTGAGGCGGGCGTGGTGCGGCGCCCGGCAGACGAGCAGGGCGTACTGGTGCATGGCGGTTTTTTCCTCGGCCCACGGGCGTTCTACCAACGCTTGCGGGACATGCCGCTGGAGCAGCGCGCACGGTTTGCCATGACGCGTATCAGCTTCATCAATGAGCTGTATGGCCAGGAAGAACTGAAGCGCCACCAGCGCCGGGATGCGCGGTTCATCAATACGGTATTCACCATGACCCTGCTGGGCGCGGGGGTGGCCGACCAGCTGGAGGATGGCCGTGTGCTCAGCGGCGTGGGCGGGCAGTACAACTTCGTCGCCCAAGGCCACGCGCTGGAGGGCGGGCGATCGATACTGCTGTTACGTAGCTGGCGTGAGGCGGCGGGCGAGGTCAGCTCGAACCTGCTGTGGGCCTACGGCCACTGCACCATCCCCAGGCACCTGCGCGATATCGTGGTGACCGAGTACGGCATCGCCGACCTGCGCGGGCAGACCGACAGTGAAGTGATTGCGCGGTTGTTGGCGGTCAGTGATTCGAGGTTCCAGGGCGAGCTGATCGAACAGGCCAAGAAGGCCGGCAAGTTGGCCAGGGATTTCCAGCTGGAAGCACGCTTTACCGACAACACGCCAGAGCGCCTTGAGGCCATCCGGGCGCGCCATGCAGGGCTGTTTCCGGAGTATCCGCTGGGCACCGATTTCACGGCCGAAGAGCGTGACTTGCTGCGGGCGTTGAACTGGCTGAAGAGCAAGTTCAGGTTGAGCGAGGTACTGGGGCTGGGCAAGGCAGCGCTTGATGCGCCGGGGCCGGAGGGGTATGCGGCGCAGTTGGCGCGCATGGGGTTGGGGGATCCCCAAGGGCTGAAGGAAGAAATCTATCAGCGGTTATTGCTGGCGGGTTTGGCGGCGACCCGATAATTGTCGGGGCCGCAGAGCGGCCCTTTTGCGACGCAAGGCCGCTCCTGCAGGCTCGCGCGATCTGCTTCACCTATAGGAGCGGCCCCAACGGCGATCACTCGATGAAGCTGACCACACCACCTGCCAGCGACTTCACCCGCGCCAGCGATTCAACGCGGTAGCCCTGGCTGTCCAGCTCGGCACGGCCGCCCTGGAACGACTTCTCGATGACGATACCCAGCCCGGCCACCGTGGCGCCAGCTTGCTTGATAATCGAGATCAGTGCCTGCGACGCCTTGCCGTTGGCCAGGAAGTCATCGATCACCAGCACGCGGTCGCTGCTGTTGAGATGACGCGGCGAGATGGCCACGGTGTTCTCGGTCTGCTTGGTGAAGGAGTACACCGAGGCAGTCAGCAGGTTCTCGGTCAGGGTCAGCGACTGGTGCTTGCGCGCAAAGATCACCGGCACGCCCAGCTTCAGGCCCGTCATCACTGCCGGGGCAATGCCCGAGGCTTCGATGGTGACGATCTTGGTCACGCCGGCGTCGGCGAACAGGCGGGCGAACTCGTCACCGATCAGCTGCATCAGTGCAGGGTCGATCTGGTGGTTGAGAAACGCGTCGACTTTGAGAACCTGATCGGAAAGCACGATGCCTTCTTCGCGAATCTTCTGATGCAGTGCTTCCACTGTGGTTTTCCTCGATGTAGCAAAGGTGGCCGCAACAGCGGCAACGGTTAAAGAGTAAGGGTTGATCAGCGTTTGAGCATCGCCCGAATATCGGCCAGTGCGTTGTTGCCACGCGCAGCTTTGACTTCGACTGGCGCATCGTCCAGGCCTTCCCAGGCCAGGTCGTCCGGCGGCAGTTCGTCGAGGAACCGGCTCGGTGTGCAGTCGATGATCTCGCCGTACTGCTTGCGCTTGGCCGCAAAGGTGAAGGCCAGGGTCTGGCGCGCGCGGGTGATGCCCACGTAGGCCAGGCGGCGTTCTTCTTCGATGGTGTCGGCTTCGATGCTGGAGCGGTGCGGGAGGATCTCTTCTTCCATGCCCATGATGAACACGTAAGGGAATTCCAGCCCCTTGGAGGCATGCAGGGTCATCATCTGCACGCCTTCGGCGTTTTCTTCCTCTTCCTGCTGGCGCTCGAGCATGTCGCGCAGCACCAGCTTGCCGATGGCGTCCTCGATGGTCATGTCACCCTCTTCGTCCTTCTCGAGAGTGTTTTTCAGCGCTTCGACCAGGAACCAGACGTTGCTGATACGGAACTCCGCCGCCTTGTCGCTGGCGGTTTGCTGGCGGATCCAGTTCTCGTAGTCGATGTCGCGGATCATTTCGTGCAGCGCGGCGATCGGGTCGTCCAGCGCCACCTTGTGGCGCACACCGTCCAGCCAATGCTTGAAGCGCTGCAGGCGCTCGGTGTAACGGGCGTCCAGGTGCTCGCCCAGGCCCATCTCCTCGCTGGCGGCGTACATCGAGATACCGCGTTCGGTCGAATAGTTACCGAGCTTTTCCAGGGTCGTGGAGCCGATTTCCCGGCGCGGCACGTTGATGACCCGCAGGTAGGCGTTGTCGTCGTCGGGGTTCACCAGCAGGCGCAGGTAGGCCATGAGGTCCTTGACCTCCTGGCGGCCGAAGAAGCTGTTGCCGCCGGACAGGCGATACGGCACCTGGTGGTGCTGCAGCTTGAGTTCGATCAGCTTGGCCTGGTAGTTGCCTCGGTAGAGGATGGCGAAGTCGCTGTACGGGCGGTTGGTGCGCAGGTGCAGGGTGAGGATTTCCATGGCCACCCGCTCGGCCTCGGCTTCCTCGTTCTTGCAACGGATCACACGGATCTCGTCGCCCACGCCCATCTCGCTCCACAGCTGCTTTTCGAACGCGTGCGGGTTGTTGGCGATCAGCACGTTGGCGCAGCGCAGGATGCGGCTGGTGGAGCGGTAGTTCTGCTCCAGCATGACGATTTTAAGGGAGGGGTAGTCCTCCTTGAGCAGCATCAGGTTCTCGGGCCGCGCGCCGCGCCAGGCGTAGATCGACTGGTCGTCGTCGCCGACCACGGTGAACTGGTTGCGCATGCCGATCAGCATTTTCACCAGCAGGTACTGGCTGGCGTTGGTGTCCTGGTATTCGTCGACCAGCAGGTAGCGCACGCGGTTCTGCCAGCGCTCCAGCACCTCGGGGTGTTCCTGGAACAGCTTGACCGGCTGCAGGATCAGGTCGTCGAAGTCCACCGCGTTGAACGCCTTGAGCGTGCGCTGGTAGTGGGTATAGACGATGGCGGCGGTCTGCTCGCGCGGGTTGCGAGCCTTTTCCAGGGCCTCGGGGGGGAGGATCAAGTCGTTCTTCCAGGCACCGATCATGTTCTTGATCTCGTCGATGCCGTCGTCGCCGGAATACTCTTTCTGCATGATGTCCGACAGCAGTGCCTTGATGTCGGACTCGTCGAAGATCGAAAAACCAGGCTTGTAGCCCAGGCGCTCATGCTCCTTGCGGATGATGTTCAAGCCCAGGTTGTGGAAGGTGCACACGGTCAGGCCGCGGCCTTCCCCCGGCCGCAGCAGGGTGGCGACCCGCTCTTTCATCTCGCGCGCGGCCTTGTTGGTGAAGGTCATCGCCACGATGTACTGGGCACGGATGCCGCAGTTCTGGATGAGGTGGGCAATCTTGCGCGTGATCACGCTGGTCTTGCCGGAACCTGCACCGGCGAGCACCAAAAGAGGGCCGCCAACGTAGTCTCGGGCTTCCTGTTGCCGGGGATTGAGTCGGGACATGCTAGAAACCGGGGGTCGCCAGAAAATAGCCGCGCATTCTAACAGGCATGGGCCGGTTATGGCGCGACCGTCTGACGTCTGAGTCAGACTTTTGTCTGCGCATAAGCATTAGTCAGGCTCATGCTATTCATTGAAAAAATCGTATTTGCCGGTTGGGCTGGTTTCGCGCAGGATGCACGACAAAATGCGTCGGGGTGTACGTGTCTAAAAATGGAAATCATTTTCATTAATGCAGTAGCATACCTGGCCTCTGCCGCTGCCCCGTCCAAGCCCTAAGGAGCCCGCTTGTCCACGCCTGTCGAACCTCTGCGTTTGCTGCTGTTGGCTGATGAGCCGGAATGGGCCGTGCTGTTGCGTGAGTGCCTGCAGGCCCTTGGCGGCAGCGCAGTGTTGTTGACCGCACCTGACTGGGAGTCGGTCGACAGCCTGTTCAGCCATGACCGCCAGGCCGTGGTCCTGGCCACACCGGCCCTGCAGCCTGCCCCTGGGCGCTGCGAACTGCCCACCATCGTGCTGCTCGATCACGAGCCGGAGGTGGCGCCCGGCGGGGTCAGCGACTGGCTGGTGCGCGACCATCTCAATGCTGATACCTTGCGCCGCTCGCTGCGCCATGTGCGCGAGCGCGGCGTGCTAGTGGCCACCTTGCAACGCCTGGCCGAGCAGGACCCACTGACCGGCATCGCCAACCGCCAGGGGTTTCAGGCCTTGCTGACGGCGCGCCTGGCAGAAGGTGATGGCCGTGGCCTGGCCCTCGGCCACCTCGACCTGGACAACTTCCGCCACGTCAACGACGCCCTCGGCCACCAGAGCGGCGACCGCCTTATCCTGCAGGTGGTGCTGCGGCTCAAGCAGCAACTGGAAGCCGGTGACCTGGTGGCGCGACTGGGCAGCGACGAATTCGCCCTGCTGATCGATACCCGCCGTGACCCGAACCGGGCCGAGTGGATGGCCGAACGCATCATCGAGGCCTTGGCCGAGCCCTACTGGATCGACGGCGAAAGCCTGCTGCTCGGCTGCAGCCTGGGCCTGGCGCATGCCCGCGCGCAGAGCGGTGCCGACCCCCTGATGTGGCATGCGCATATCGCCATGCGCCAGGCCAAGGGCAGCCAAGGCTGTACCTTTCATGTCTTCAATGAACGCATCAACTGCAACGCCCGCAGCCTTGCCGACCTGGAAAGCGAGCTGCGCCGGGCCCTGCGCCGTGACGAGCTGGAGCTGCACTACCAGCCACGGCTGAACCTGGCCGATGGGCGTATTGTCGGCCTGGAGGCGTTGGTGCGCTGGCGCCATGCCGAACGCGGCCTGTTGCCGCCCAGCGAGTTCGTGCCGCTGGCCGAGCAGAGCGGGCTGATCGTGCCGCTGGGCTACTGGGTGATATCGCGCGCGCTGCGTGACATGCAGGCGCTGTGCGAGCATGGCCTGGCGCCGTTGCACATGGCAGTGAACCTGAGCTTTCGCCAGTTTCAGGACAGCCAGCTACTGACGACCCTGAGCCGGTTGATCATCGAACACGGGGTCGATGCCCGCTGGCTGGAGTTCGAGCTGACCGAGACGGCGGTCATGCGTCGCAACGAGCTGGTACGCCAGACCATGGATGCCCTGGGGCGCCTGGGCGTGCGGTTTTCCCTGGATGATTTCGGCACGGGGTTCTCATCGTTCGTGCACCTGAACAGCCTGCCGATCGCGTTGCTCAAGGTCGATCGCAGCTTTGTTGCCGAAATGGAAATGCGCGAAGAGAACCGCAAGCTGGTGCACGCGATGATCAACCTGGCGCACAACCTCAACCTTGAGGTGGTGGCCGAGGGGGTCGAGAGCGAGGCACAGATGGCCTTGCTGCGTGAGTTCGGCTGTGACCAGGTGCAGGGGTTTCTGGTCAGCAAGCCGCTGCCGGTAGGGGAGTTGATGGCGTTTTTGCAGGAAGGTGGCAAGCCGCACCTGGTCAGCGTGTGAAATAGCCGGGGAGGGCAACGCGCCCCCCGGGCATTCAGGCCGACACCGCTGCCTGGCTGCCAGCCCCAGCCTTGCGCAGCAACCGCTTCATCCGCCATTCAAAGCCAAAGGTCAGCGCCACTGCCGCGCAGGCCAGCCCCAGCGCCAGCCCCCACCAGATCCCGACCGCGCCGCCACCCAGGTTGAAGGCGAACAGCCAGGCGCTGGGTGCGCCCACTAGCCAATAGCAGCACAGCCCGATCAGGAAGGTGGTCTTGGCATCCTTCAAACCACGGATCGAGCCCATGGCGATGGTCTGCATGCCATCGAACAGTTCGAACCACGCCGCCACCATCACCAGTTGCACGGCCAAGTGGTAGATGGCCGCGAACGCCGGGTCGTCGCGGTCGATGAACAACCCCACCAAGGCATCCGGCAACAGCCAGAACAGCGCGGCGAAGGCGAACATGATCATCCCGCCGAAACCGATGCCCACCCGGCCTGCGCTGCGGGCGGCGAGCAGGTTGCCGCCGCCGTAGTACAAGCCCACGCGCATGGTCACGGCATAGGACAGCCCGGTCGGCACCATGAACGCCGTCGAAACGATCTGCAGCGCGATCTGATGCGCCGCCAGTTCCGTGCTGCCGAGCACGCCCATGCACAGCGCGGCAAAGGCAAACAGGCCGACCTCGACCATGTACGTGCCGCCAATCGGCAGGCCCAACCGCCACAACTCGCGCAGGGCCGGCAGCGAAGGGCGCGACAGGCCCTTGCGCAGTGGGTAGGCGGCATAGGCCGAATGCCAGCGGATGTACAGTGCCAGGGCAATGGCCATGCCCATCGACACCACCGCAGTGACCAGGCCGATGCCCATCAGGCCCAGCTTGGGCAGGCCGAACATGCCTTCGATCATCGCGACGTTGAGCAGGTAGTTGAGCACCGTGCCAATCACGCTGATGACCATCACCGGCGTCGAGCGGCCGAGGGCGCTGGTGAACCCGCGCAAGGCCATGAAGGTCAGGTAGCTGGGCAGGGCCAGCGGCAGCAGGGTGAGAAACTCGGCTGCCGAGGCGACGTTGTCCGGCTGCTGGCCGAACATCAGCAATACCGGCTCCAGGTTCCACAGCGCCAGCGCCGCGACCAGCGCCAGGCCCCAGGCCAGCCACAAGCCGTTCTGGGCCAGGCGGGTGACGCCTTCGATGTCGTTGGCGCCCTTGCGGATGGCCACCAGCGTGCCGACGGCGGCGATCACGCCCAGGCAGAAAATCGACACGAACGAGTAGCTGGCAGCGCCCAGGCCACCGCCGGCCAGTGCTTGTGGGCTGATGCGGGCCATCATCAGGGTGTCGGTCAGCACCATCAGCATGTGCGCCAACTGCGAGGCGATCAGCGGCCCGGCCAGGCGCAGCAAAGCCTTGAGTTCGGTGGTGGGCGCTACATGCATGTGAGTAGTCCTTCTTCCTGATTCTGTGAGCAAGGGGCGAGTCTGAGGCTTTGGTCAACTTTGCACAAAAGGATAAAAGCGATCATTGGCATGAGTCTGACTCATGGGTATATGCTGCGGTCGATCGGTTTCACAGCCCCGTATGGCAGGTGCCTCATGTCTCGTCAGCTCCCTCCGTTGTATGCCTTGCGCGCATTCGAAGCCGCTGCCCGGCTGAGCTCCTTCACCCGCGCCGGCGAAGAGCTGTCCATTACCCAGAGTGCTGTCAGCCGCCATATACGCACCCTTGAGCAGCACTTCGCCTGCCGCTTGTTCGTGCGCAGCGGCCGCAGCCTGCAACTGACCGAAGCGGCAAGGCTATTGCTGCCCGGCGTGCGCGAAGGCTTCACTGCGCTGGAGCGGGCGTGCGATACCTTGCGCGGTGAAGATGACATCCTGCGCATGAAAGCGCCCTCTACCCTGACCATGCGCTGGTTGCTGGCGCGCCTGAGCCGCTTTCGTCACCTGCAGCCGGGTAATGAAGTGCAACTGACCAGTGCCTGGATGGACGTCGACCATGTCGATTTCAACCAGGAGCCTTTCGATTGCGCAGTGTTGCTCAGCGATGGCGTGTTCCCGGCACATTGGGAGGTGCGCCGGTTGTTTCCCGAACTGCTGATCCCAGTGGGCGCACCCGACCTGCGCGACGAAGCACCGTGGGACGAGCATCGGCTGGCCTGCTTCGAGTTGTTGCACCCGACGGTGGACAAGCGCGACTGGCGAGAGTGGCTGCAGCGCATGGGGCTTGGCGACAAGGTTTCGCTCAAGGGCGGCCAGGTGTTCGACACCCTGGAGTTGGGCATGATCGCGGCGGCGCGTGGCTATGGGATATCCATGGGCGATTTGCTGATGGTGGCCGAGGATGTGGCGCAGAAGCGCCTGAGCCTGCCCTGGCCGACGGCGGTACCCAGCGGCATGGACTATTACCTGGTGTGGCCGCGTACCCGGCCGGGCGGCGAGCGGCTGCGGCGGTTGAGCGCGTTTCTGCACGACGAGGTGGCGGCCATGGACCTGCCGAAGGTGGAAATCCTGCCGGCGATTGGGCCGCAGCGCGACCCAATGCACCCCTGAGCCTTACATCGAGCCCAGGTTCAACGCCTGCGCACAGGCCTGCAACGAGCGGCGCTCGCTTTGCGCATACAAGGCCAGTTCATCCTGCACCTTCAGCCCCAGTGCGGCCTCGAAGGCCTCACGGTTAGCGTTGCTGCCGTAGTCTGCCTGCGCATCATCGCCCAGGTTGGACTGGAAGATCCCTGCCGCGCTCACCGGCAGGAAGTCTTCATACACCAGCGCCTCGTAGTGCACATGCCCTGCTTCGATCAGCCCCTGCAGGGTGGTCGGGCGCTCGCGCTGATCGCGTGCGGCCAGGCCTTTTTCGGTGGCAAAGTAACGGAAGTACGCCAGGCCTTGCTCGCGCATCTGCGCCAGGTCATCCGGGAATTCCGCGAAGGTCTGGCTCAACAGTGCCTTGTAACGCTCGGCATTGGCTTCGGCGGGGGCACCGCCCAAGGCCGCGCGCGTGGCATCAAGCAACTTGTCGTAAAGCTGGCGGCCCTTCGGCGTCAGCGCCGCACCGCGCTGTTCGATCTCGCCGAAACGTGCGGTGTGGCTGCCCTCGCTGCCTTGCTGGTCACAGAAGGCGACCTTCTCCTGCAGTGCCTTGAAGCTGGTCTGGCGCAGCAGGATCGGGTGACGACGGGTGGGCGGGCCTTCGACCACGGCTTTTGGCGGGATGCCCTTGGCCGGCATGCCGACCTGGATCGCGTCGATGTCCAGGGTGCGCGGGGTGAGGTGGTTGATGTGCGGGCCTTTGAAGGCAACCACATCGGCGATCAAACGGTGCTGGTCGTGCAGTTGCTGGTACTGCTCGGCGGTTACCGTGGCGTCGTGGTGCCAGCGGAAGGTGTGCAACGCTTCCTGGACGAAGGCTTCGGCGTCGGCCGCGCTCAGGCCGCCGTCACGTTCGCACTGCTCGATCAGTTCAAGCACGCGCGGGGTGAAGATCTCGCGTTTGGCCAGGATGCCCTGCGCCAGCTCACGCAGCTGTGGGTTGTCGATCAGTTCCAGGCGCAGCAACGAGGTGAACACGCGGAACGGGCTGACATGCAGCGATTGCTCGTGCACGGCGCGAAATGCCGTGGAGTGCACCGGTACGCCCGCTGAGCTGAGGTCGTAGTAGCCGACGGGCTCCATGCCCATCACTGCGAACAGTTTGGCGATGGTGGCCAGCTCTTCGGCGGTGCCGACACGGATGGCGCCGTGGCGCTCCTGGTCCAGACGTTCGATTTCGCCGGTCCAGCGCAGCGCTTCGGCCACTTTGGGTTGCTGGGCCATGACCTGCTGGTTGATTTCGCTCACCAGCTCCAGCAACGTGCCATACAGCGGCACTTCCTGTTTGTACATGAGCGACATGGCGGCAGAGAACTGCGCGCGGATGCTGTCTGGGCTGACGAAATCGTGGGCGGGCATCGCTAGCTTCCTGGTTAGGTTCGGACGCTTACATGAAAGCTGGGAATGCACATGGCTCACAAGCGAAAAAAAGTGGGTGTGTCATTCCTTTTTTGATCGACCTAAGGGCCGCAAAGCGGCCCCGGCACGCTTAACGCTGCAACTGCTCGCGCACCCACTCCACCAACGCCCGCACCTTGGGCACTTCCGCTGCATGCTCGGCATACGCCAGGTAATGCGCCCCAGTACTGCGCATCGCATGATTCCACGGAATGACCAGGCTCCCTTCATTCAATTCCTTGGCCACTAGGTACTGCGGCACCAACGCCACCCCACACCCCGCCTGCGCGGCGCTCAAGGCCATGTAGAAGGTATCGAACCGCGGCCCGTGGTAGCTGCTGACACTGTGCAGCCCCAGTTCGAGAAACCACTCATGCCACGCTTCCGGCCGCGATGTGCTCTGCAGCAGCACCAGTTCGGCCAACTCTCCCGCATCGGCCAGGGCCCGCCCGGCCAAAAGCTCCGGCGCGCATACCGGTACCACCTCTTCGCGGAACAGCTCTACGCAGGTCGCCCCCGGCCAGGTGCCCTGCCCATAGAAGAACACCACGTCCGCCGAGCCTTGCAGCAAGGCGAACGGCTCCATCTCGTTGCGGATGTCCAGGTGGATATTGCTGTGGCGTTTGCCAAACCCCTTGAGGTGGGGGATCAACCAACGCACGCCAAAACTCGGTTGAGTGGCTACCTTCAATATCTCGGTCTGCTCGCCATAGGTCAGGACGTAGCGGCTGGAGATGTCGACCTGGGTGAGGATCTTGTTGACCTCGGCCAGGTACAGGCTGCCGGCTGGCGTCAGTTGCAGGCGGCGGCGAATGCGCAGAAACAGGTGGTGGCGCAGCATGTCTTCGAGCTGCGCCACCTGCTTGCTGACCGCGCTCTGGGTCAGGTGCAGCTCTTCGGCGGCACGGGTGAAGCTTAAATGACGGGCTGCGGCTTCAAAGCACTGCAGGGCGGTCATGGAGGGCACCAGGCGTTTGGACATAGCGGTCTCTGCGGCTCAAATCATTACCTGACGGAATGATATGCGGAATAAAGGTCGTTTGTTGCACTGGTGTGATCGGATTAATACTGATCCACATCATTTTTCCACCCCATCACCGATGTAGGAGATGCACCAATGGTTGCTGGATTGCTCGAGCGTCTTGGCGTTGCCGCCGAGGCTTACACCCAGGGCGACTACCCTGTTCACACGCCGATCGACGGCAGCCAGATCGCCTCGGTGAAGCTGCTCGGCAAGGCCGAGACCATCGCCCGCATCGATCAGGCCCACAGCGCCTTCGAAGCCTGGCGCAGCGTACCGGCCCCACGCCGTGGCGAGCTGGTCCGCCTGTTCGGCGAAGTGCTGCGTGAGCACAAGGCCGACCTCGGCGAGCTGGTTTCGATCGAAGCCGGCAAGATTACCCAGGAAGGCCTGGGCGAAGTCCAGGAAATGATCGACATCTGCGACTTCGCCGTCGGCCTGTCGCGTCAACTGTACGGCCTGACCATCGCCTCCGAGCGCCCGGGCCACCACATGCGTGAAAGCTGGCACCCGCTGGGCGTGGTTGGCGTGATCAGCGCCTTCAACTTCCCGGTGGCCGTCTGGGCCTGGAACACCGCACTGGCCCTGGTGGCCGGTAACTCGGTGGTGTGGAAGCCGTCGGAAAAGACCCCACTGACCGCCCTGGCCTGCCAGGCGCTGTTCGAAAAAGCCCTGAAAGCCTTTGGCGATGCACCGGCTGGCCTGGCGCAACTGGTCATCGGTGGCCGTGAAGCGGGCGAAGCCATGGTCGACGACCCGCGTGTGCCGCTGGTCAGCGCTACCGGCAGTACCCGCATGGGCCGTGAAGTCGGCCCACGTGTCGCTGCCCGCTTCGGCCGCAGCATCCTCGAACTGGGTGGCAACAACGCCATGATCCTGGCGCCGAGCGCGGACCTGGACCTGGCCGTGCGTGGCATCCTGTTCTCGGCCGTCGGTACTGCCGGCCAGCGTTGCACCACCTTGCGCCGCCTGATCGTGCACCGTTCGATCAAGGACGAAGTGGTTGCCCGCGTCAAAGCCGCCTACGCCAAGGTGCGTATCGGTGACCCACGCAAGGACAACCTGGTGGGCCCGCTGATCGACAAGCTGTCGTTCGATGCCATGCAGGGCGCGCTGGCCAAGGCCCGCGACGAAGGCGGCCAGGTGTTTGGCGGCGAGCGTCAGCTGGCTGACCAGTACCCGAATGCCTACTACGTATCCCCGGCCATCGCCGAGATGCCGGCCCAGAGCGACGTAGTGCGCCACGAAACCTTCGCGCCGATCCTGTACGTGCTGGCCTACGACGACTTCGAAGAGGCCCTGCGCCTGAACAACGAAGTGCCACAGGGCCTGTCCTCGTGCATCTTCACCACCGACATCCGTGAAGCCGAGCGCTTCCAGAGTGCCTCGGGCAGCGACTGCGGCATCGCCAACGTCAACATCGGCACCAGCGGCGCCGAGATCGGCGGTGCGTTTGGTGGCGAGAAGGAGACCGGCGGTGGCCGTGAGTCCGGTTCGGATGCCTGGAAAGGCTACATGCGCCGCCAGACCAACACCGTCAACTACTCGCGCGAGCTGCCGCTGGCGCAGGGTATCGTGTTCGACTGATGCTGCATGGCCGGGGGCGATGCCCCCGGTTCGCGGGGCAAGCCCGCTCCCACAGAAATCATGCACACAACGCGATCTCTGTGGGAGCGGGCTTGCCTGCGAATGGGCCGCAAAGCGGCGCCAAAACACGAGATGCACCCGCAATAAGAACAACACTGCTGGAGCCGGCCATGTCCGAACTGCGTCAACAATGCTTGTGGGAATTCGTCAGCAAACCCACCGTCGCCGCCCAGGCCCTGGCCGGTGAGCACAAGGCCGATGTCTGTGTCATCGGTGGCGGCATCACCGGCCTGTCCGCAGCCATCCACCTGCTGGAACAGGGCAAGTCGGTGATTCTGCTGGAGGCTTGGCAGATCGGCCACGGAGGCTCCGGACGTAACGTCGGCCTGGTCAACGCGGGCACCTGGATCCGCCCCGACGATGTCGAGGCGACCCTCGGCCAGAAGCAGGGCAGCCGCTTGAACAAGGTGCTCGGCGAGGCACCCGGCGAGGTCTTCGCCATGATCGAGCGCCTTGGCATCGACTGCCAGGCCCAGCACAAAGGCACGCTGCACATGGCGCACAACGCCACCGGCATCGCCGACCTCGAAGCCCGCCATGAACAGTGGCGCCGGCGAGGGGCTGATGTGGAGCTGCTGACCGGCGCCCAATGCCAGGAATACTGCGGTACCAACAAAATTTCCGCCGCGCTGCTCGACCGCCGCGCCGGCACCATCAACCCCATGGGTTACACCCAAGGCCTGGCCGCTGCGGTCTCGCGCCTGGGTGGCAAAGTGTTCCAGCAGTCGTCCGTCGAGGGCCTGGAGCGCGAGGGTGATGGCTGGCGAGTGAAGACCGCGCGCGGCTCGGTGCGCGCCGACAAGGTGGTGATGTCCACCGGTGCCTACACTGAAGGCGACTGGAGCAACCTGCAGAAGCAGTTCTTCCGCGGTTACTACTACCAGGTGGCGTCCAAGCCGCTGCAGGGCGCCGCCGCCGACAAGGTGCTGCCGCATGGCCAAGGCTCCTGGGACACCCGCACTGTGCTCAGCAGCATCCGCCGTGACGACCAGGGCCGCCTGCTGCTTGGCAGCCTGGGCCGGGTCGACAACAAGCCAGCCTGGTTCGTGCGCAGTTGGGCGGACCGGATCCAGAGCCATTACTACCCGGAGCTGGGCAAGGTCGAGTGGGAGATGCACTGGACTGGCTGCATCGATTTCACCCCCGACCACCTGATGCGGCTGTTCGAGCCGGCGCCTGGGTTGGTCGCGGTGACCGGTTACAACGGGCGCGGCAACACCACCGGGACCGTGATCGGCCGGGCGTTTGCCGAGTTCCTGCTCAAGGGTGAGGCGGACAGCTTGCCGATTCCGTTCTCGCCGATGACCGGGGTGAGTGCGCCGTCGTTGCGCACGGCGTTCTATGAGTCTGGGTTCTCGCTGTACCACGCGGGGCAGTGTTTGAGAGTGGTGTTGTAAGGTACTGCTACGGTTCTGTAGGAGCGGCCTTGCGTCGCGAAAGGGCTGCGCAGCGGCCCCAAGTTCTATGGCGCAGCAAAAATCGCCGGGGCCGCTGCGCGACCCTTTCGCGACGCAAGGCCGCTCCTACAATCAGCGCCAATTCAGGGGCTCAGGTCATTTGTGCAACCAGCTGAGGAAGCCGCCCTTCTTGATCAGGGTCGGCTTCTGCAGCAGTAGCGACTCCCGGCTCTGGCGCCGGAACCGCTGCAACTTGCTCAACGCCGTCTGTACCTCGCCGCGCTGCACCAGGCAGCTCTTCACCTGTTCCTTGTCGATGCGGTAAAGCACGCAGCTGGTCAGCGTGCGGAATTCAGCGAAGCCGTCGTCCTCGTCGAGGATGCCCTCGATTCCCAGTACCTCCCCAGGCCCCATGCGCCCAGCCTCCAGCAACTTGTCGCCGTCGCGGACCGACGCCGAAACCACGCCGCTGCCAATCACCAACAGATGCTCCGAGCGTTCGCCCACCCCCAGGATCACCTGGTCGGCCAGGTACTCTACCGCGGTCATGCGCTGGCTCAGCGCATCGCGTTCGTCATCGCTCAGCGAGCGGAACACCCGCACCTCGTCCAGTACTTCGCGCTGGCGGCTGCGTGGCGGCATGGCCAGGTCGACGTTCCACATCACGCCACTGGCCTCAAGGTGCCGGTGGGCCAGGTCGAACAGCTGATTGCGCGCTTCGGTCTTGCCGCCCATGTCGGCAATGAAACCACTGGCCTCGTATTCCACCGATTCCAGGGTCGAGGCCTTCACGGTGACTTTCGGCTTGGGCGAGGCCAGTATCGCGCGGGTGCCCTGCAAGGCCTTCTCCAGCGCATCGAACACCCGCTTCGGCCGCACCTTGGCCGGCACCACCACGCTGATCGATACACCGTGCACATCGGCCGGGCGGCTGTGGTTGAGCAGCTTGGCCTTGGCCGCCACCGAGTTGGGGATCACCGCCAGGCTGCCGGACCCGGTCAGCAGGCGGGTGGCGCGCCAGTCGATGTCCAGTACCTTGCCTTCGGTGCCATCGATGGAGATCGCATCGCCGATCTGATAGGGCCGTGTGGTGTTCAGCACGATGCCGCTGAACACATCGGCCAAGGTGCTTTGCAATGCCAGGCCGATAACGATGGCCATCACCCCGGAGGTGGCCAGCAGCCCCTTCACCGGCAGCTGCATTACGTAGCCTGCCGCCGCCACCACCGCCGCCAGGAATATCAGCGCCCCCAGCACATCCTGCAGCAACCGCCCGCCATGGCTGCCGCGCGCCACCAGCAGCAGGCCGAACACCACGGTCACCGTGCGCGCGCCGAACAGCCACCAGCCGATCGTCAGCACCGTGGCCATCAGGTTGCGCGACACGTCATCGGGCCATGGCGGTGGTTGCAACGGGCTCATGCCGGCGGCCAGCAGCACCGAGCTGAACAGCAGGAAGATCACCAGCCGCGCGCCGATACGCCAGGCCCGGCGCTGGAGGGGGATCAGTTGCCAGAGCACGAGGTCGAGCAGGATCAGGGCGCAGCCGAGCAGCAACGGGGAAGACTGGATAAGGGCCAGCATGGTGGTCTCGGGATGAGGGGAGGGCTGTGGGTAGTAATAGAGCAGGTTGGTTCGCCAGGCAATGAATGGCCATTGCCGCAGCGGTCGAAGGCGTTGGGTGCGGACTCGTTCCGCAAACAAGCCAGCAAAACCATTGCCAACTTATCGTTCACAAAATAGAACGCTAAAGCCAAAAACAGCTATCTACCGCTCCAAAGGTGATGGTTTTAATCTTCTCCCATCAACGCGAAACACCCAAATCACTGAAGATCAAAACCCTTAGGAGCAACGACCATGACCCCATTCAAATACAACCGCCTGAACAAAGACGACGCAGCCGTGCTGCTGGTCGACCACCAGGCTGGCCTGCTGTCCCTGGTGCGTGACATCGAGCCGGACGCCTTCAAGAACAACGTACTGGCCCTGGCCGACCTGGCCAAGTTCTTTAACCTGCCAACCATCCTCACCACCAGCTTCGAGCAAGGCCCCAACGGCCCGCTGGTACCCGAGCTGAAAGCGCTGTTCCCGGACGCGCCCTACATCGCCCGCCCAGGCCAGATCAACGCCTGGGACAACGAAGACTTCGTCAAGGCCGTGAAGGCCACCGGCAAGAAGCAACTGATCATCGCCGGTGTCGTGACTGAGGTGTGCGTAGCCTTCCCGGCCCTGGCAGCCCTGGAAGAAGAATTCGAGGTGTTCGTGGTGACCGATGCGTCCGGCACCTTCAACGCCATGACCCGCGACGCAGCCCATGACCGCATGAGCCGTGCCGGTGCGCAACTGATGACCTGGTTCGGCGTGGCCTGTGAGCTGCACCGCGACTGGCGCAACGATGTCGAAGGCCTGGCGGCGCTGTGCTCCAACCACATCCCGGACTACCGCAACCTGATGAGCAGCTACAACGCCTTCAACGCCGGCAAGTAACCCGCCACGCCCCCGGGCACCGCCAGTCGGTGCCCGGCAAGGGCAGCACACCCATGCAATCTTCCGCCCGTTCGCCGTTGCACAGTGGATGCGGGCCAGCTCATCCCAAGGAACGCCGATGAACACCGCACTCCAAGACAACCGCAACGTGGTTACGCTGGTCATCCAGCACAAGGTTCGCACCGAAGCATTGGCAGGCTACGAAGCCTGGCTCAAGCACACGGTCAGCGCCGCACGCCGCCAACCCGGACACCTCGATGTCAACGTGATCCGCCCGGAAGACGGTGGCCGCCACTTCACCACCGTGGTGCGCTTCAGCGACGCCAGCCTGTTGCAGGCCTGGGTCAACTCCACCGAGCGCCAGACGCTGGTCAGCCAGGTGCTGCCGTTGCTGGAGGAGGGTGACAACACCCAGGTCCACGACGACCCGGAGTTCTGGTTCACCCCGCCGAGCACCACCGCGAAGCAACCGCCGCGCTGGAAGCAGGCACTGCTGACCTACCTGGTGATCTGCCCGATGACCATGATCATCCCGCAACTGCTGGCGCCGTTGTTCGCCCGCGTCCCGCAGCTGGGTGGCCCGATCACCGGCAACCTGATCGTCAACCTGTTCGTCATCCTGCCCGTGGTGTTCTACATCATGCCGTGGGTAACCCGCCGCTGCGCCAACTGGCTGCGTGGCTGAGCCAGCCCCACCCCCCCACCCAAAAAGGCTTTCAAGGAGATACCGACATGAGCACACTCGTAACCCGCGACGGCACTTCGCTCTATTTCAAGGACTGGGGCAGCGGCAAGCCCGTGCTGTTCAGCCACGGTTGGCCGCTGGATGCCGACATGTGGGACGCGCAGATGGAGTTCCTGGCCAGCCGCGGCTACCGCGCCATCGCTTTCGACCGCCGTGGCTTCGGCCGGTCGAGCCAACCGTGGAACGGTTACGACTACGATACCTTTGCCGATGACATCGCCCAGTTGATCGAGCACCTCGACCTGCGTGAAGTGACCCTGGTGGGCTTCTCCATGGGCGGCGGCGATGTCAGCCGTTATATCGCCCGCCATGGCAACGAGCGAGTTGCCGGGCTAGTGCTGCTGGGCGCGGTGACGCCGGTGTTCGGCAAGCGTGATGACAACCCTGAAGGGGTCGATGCATCGGTGTTCGCAGGTATTCAGGCAGGGCTGCGTGCGGACCGGGCGCAGTTCATCGCTGATTTCGCCACGCCGTTCTATGGTTTGAACCAGGGCCAGCAAGTGTCCCAGGGCGTGCTGACGCAAACCCTGAACATCGCGCTGTTGGCCTCGATCAAGGGCACGCTGGATTGCGTGAGCGCGTTTTCCGAGACCGACTTCCGCCCCGACATGGCCAAGATCGAGGTGCCTACCTTGGTTATCCACGGTGACGCGGACCAGATCGTGCCGTTCGAGACCACCGGCAAGAAGGCTGCCGAGTTGATCCGCGGTGCCGAGTTGAAGGTGTATGAAGGCGCGCCGCATGGCTTTGCCGTGACGCATACGCAGCAGCTGAATGAAGACCTGCTGGCGTTCTTGAACCGGTGAAAATCCAGCGGCCGCCTCGCGCCGAGGCCGGCCGCTGCACAAAAGCTGATCAAGGCTAACCTTCACCCACCCACCGCACATCCATCCAAGCCTTGGCCAGGCACGAACCGGCATGCTCCGCAGTTGCGCTTGCCGCCGCCGCACCCAGACGGAGAAGACCATGTCCCAGGACCCCAACGACAAGAGCCGTCGCCAGTTCCTCGCCACCAGCACCGTGCTCGGTGCTGCTGGCGCGCTCTGGTCCGCATTGCCCTTCGCCGGCTCCGCCGGTTCCGCCCATGCATCCACCCAAGGAGGCTCCATGACCGCCGACCTCATCCTGTTCAACGGCAAACTGCACACCGTTGACCGTGAGAAGCCCACCGCCACCGCCGTTGCCATCAAGGACGGCCGCTTCATTGCCGTCGGCAGTGACGCCGACGCCATGGCCCACAAAAGCGCTGCCACGCAGATCATCGACCTCAAGCAGCGTACCGTTATCCCAGGCCTGAACGACTCCCACCTGCACTTGATCCGTGGTGGCCTGAACTACAACCTGGAGCTGCGTTGGGAAGGCGTACCGTCGGTAGCCGATGCCCTGCGCATGCTCAAAGACCAGGCCGCCCGTACCCCAACCCCGCAGTGGGTGCGTGTGGTCGGTGGCTGGAACGAATTCCAGTTCGCTGAAAAGCGCATGCCGACCTTGGAAGAAATCAACCAGGCCGCGCCCGATACCCCGGTGTTCCTGCTGCACCTGTACGACCGCGCACTGCTCAACCGCGCTGCGCTCAAGGCCGTGGGCTACACCAAGGACACGCCGAACCCGCCAGGTGGCGAGATCCAGCGCAACAAATTCGGCGAGCCGACCGGCATGCTCATCGCCCGCCCTAACGCGATGATCCTCTACGCTACCCTGGCCAAGGGGCCGAAGCTGCCGCTGGAATACCAGGTCAACTCGACCCGCCAGTTCATGCGTGAGCTCAACCGTCTGGGCCTGACCAGCGCCATCGACGCCGGGGGTGGCTACCAGAACTTCCCCGACGACTATTCGGTGATCCAGGAGCTGGCTGACAAAGGCCAGTTGACCGTGCGCATCGCCTACAACCTGTTCACCCAGAAGCCTAAGGAAGAACTCGACGACTTCAAGAAGTGGACGTCGAGCGTGAAGCTTCACAGCGGCACGGACTTCCTGCGCCATAACGGCGCGGGTGAGATGCTGGTGTTCTCCGCCGCCGACTTCGAGGACTTCCTTGAGCCGCGGCCGGACTTGCCGCAAACCATGGAAGAAGAGCTGGAGCCGGTGGTGCGCCACCTGGTCGAGCAGCGCTGGCCGTTCCGCCTGCACGCTACTTACAACGAATCGATCACGCGCATGCTCGATGTGTTCGAAAAGGTTAACCGGGACATTCCGTTCAACGGCCTGCCGTGGTTCTTCGACCATGCCGAAACCATCACCCCGGAAAACATCGAGCGCGTGCGCGCCCTGGGCGGGGGCATCGCCATCCAGGACCGTATGGCCTTCCAGGGTGAATACTTCGTCGACCGCTACGGTGCCAAGGCAGCCGAAAAAGACACCGCCGATCCAGCGCATGCTCGACATGGGTGTGCCGGTCGGGGCCGGTACCGACGCAACCCGCGTCTCCAGCTACAACCCGTGGACTTCGTTGTATTGGTTGGTCAGCGGCAAGACCGTTGGCGGCATGGCGCTGTACCCGGAAGGCCTGAGCCGCGACACCGCGCTGCAGTTGTTCACTCAGGGCAGCGCCTGGTTCTCCAGTGAGCAGGGCAAGAAAGGCCAGATCAAGGTGGGCCAGCTGGCCGACCTGGCGGCGTTGTCGCTGGACTTCTTCAGTGTCGATGAAGAGGCGATCAAGGGCATCGAGTCGGTGCTGACCCTCGTCGATGGCAAGGTCGTGTACGGCGCCGGCGAGTTCGACAGGCTCGGCCCGCCGCAGGTGCCAGTACTGCCGGAATGGTCGCCGGTGGCCAAGGTGCCGGGGCACTGGCGGGTGGGTACGCCATCGCTGGCCGCAGCGGTGCACCAGTGCAGCGGCCCGTGTGGGGTGCATGCGCACAGCCATGAAAAGGCGCGGCATTCCAGCGTGCCGGTGAACGACTTCCAAGGGTTCTGGGGGGCGCTGGGTTGTTCGTGCTTCGCGTTCTGAGTTGATGTGAAGAAGGGGCCTGCAGAGGCCCCTTTTTTGTGTGTAGATCTTCAGCACTGCGCTGTAACTGTGGGCGCGGATTCACTCGCGATGAGACCAGCACAGATTCAGGCCATGTCGCTGATGGCGAACTCCTCGGCCAGGTGATCGATCAGCGACCGCACCGACGGCAGCAAGCCGCGTCGCGACGGGAAGATCGCATGCACGATGCCGCAGCGCGGGTGCCAGCCCGGCAACAGCTCCACCAGCCGCCCCTCGGCCAGGTCCTCGCGCACGGCTACCCGGGGCAGGTGCGCAATGCCCACACCGGCCACCACGAAATGGCGCAAGGCAAACAGGTCGTCGGTGACCATGCGCGGTGTGTGCGGGATCACGATGCTGTGGCTTTGGTCTTCCCCTTGGAACAGCTCCCACTGGTACTCACGTTGGGCGCTGCCCCAGTGCACGCTGGGCAGCTGGCCGAGCATCTGCGGGTCGAAGCCCTTGGGCAGTTGCTCCCGGTATTGCGGCTGGCCGACCAGGCACTGGGTACTGTTGCTCAGCACCTTCATCACCATGTCGGTGTTTTCCAGCGGCGGAAAGCGCACGCGCAGCGCCACGTCGAAGCCTTCATGCAGCAGGTCGACGCGGCGGTTGGTACTTTCGATGAACAGCTCTACCTGCGGGTACTTGAGCATGTAGCGCGTCAGCATCGGCCCGACCCAGGAGTTGAGCAAGGTGGTCGGGCAGCTGATGCGCACCAGCCCGCGCGGCTCGCTGCGGTTGCGTTCGATGATCTCCGCCGCGCCCTCGGCCTCCACGCGCATGGCCAGGCAACGGTTGTAGTAGGCCTGGCCGATTTCGGTCAGCGAGCAATGCCGGCTGGTGCGGTGCAGCAGGCGTACGCCAAGACGCTCTTCAAGGTCTGCGATACGCCGGCTGAGCTTGGACTTGGGCATGTCCAGCGCGCGACCTGCCGGGGCGAAACCGCCGTGCTCCACTACCTGGGTGAAGTAGTAGAGGGAGTTGAGGTCTTCCAATGATCGTTCTCCGGGTGGAACGGTAAGGGCAGTTTCGCAGTTTAACGGTTTAATCTGTGGGGCTGGCTTAATGGCTTCTAGGCGCCTGTCGATAGGCGTTCAGGGCCTATGAAATCGAGCGCCGCCCGCGCGGCGCTCGATCTCTATGGCGACAAATCACCTAACGGCGAGCGCTCCAAGCCTCAATCCACAACTCAATCCGCATCCGAATCAAACAACCGCTCCAGTTCCACCCGCGCTTCCTTGGCTGTCTGCATCACCTTGGCCCGGTCATCGCGTACCTGTCCTTGGGCTACCAGCACTTCTTCGTCGTGTTGGGTAAACCGGGCGATGCGATCCGCCGCTTGTTCATCACTCAACCCTAACCCCACCAGCGCACGGCGGGTCATCTCCAGGCTCGAATAGAACGTCTCGCGAATCGGCTCGGCGCCTACATCGATCAGCTTGTGCACATGCTGGCGGTTACGCGCGCGGGCCAGCACTTTCAGGTGCGGGTACAGGCGCTTGACCCGCTCCGCCGTGCGGGTGGTGACGTCCGGGTCGTCGGTGGTGATGACGAAGTACTCGGCCTCGCCCACCTTGGCCGCATGCAACACCTCGGCGCGCAAGGGGTCGCCGTAGAACACTGGAGCCTGCTCGAACATGCGGGTCATCTCGATGGCGTCCACCGAGGTTTCCAAGGCGATGAAGGGGATCTTCTGCGCGCGCAGGATGCGCGAGACGATCTGCCCCATGCGGCCCATGCCGACGATGACCACACGCGGGGCGTCGGTCTGGATCTGCTTGTACTGCTCCGGCACTTCACGCTGCGGCTGCGGGCGCTTGAGGGCGCGGGCGCAGCCGAGCATCAGCAGGGGGGTGAGGGCCATCGACAGGGTGATGGTCATCATCAGCAGGTCGTAGGTCTGGGTGTCGAACAAGCCCTGGTCCTTGCCCAGCTTGAACACCACGAAGGCGAACTCGCCACCCGCCGCCAGCACCATCCCCAGGCGCAGGGCGCTGGCGCTGTTGAGGCCACCCGCCAGCCGGCCGACCACGATCAGCAAGGTCAGCTTGACCGCGATCAGCAGCAGGGTCAGGCCCAACAGCACCAGCGGCATTTCCAGCAGCAGGCTCAGGTTGGCGCCCATGCCGACACTGATGAAGAACAGCCCCAGCAGCAGCCCCTTGAACGGTTCGATCTGCGACTCCAGCTCGTGGCGGTATTCCGAGTCGGCCAGCAACAGGCCGGCGAGGAAGGCGCCCAGGGCCATGGAAATGCCGGCCTCTTCCATCAGCCAGGCGGTACCGATCACCACCAGCAGCGCGGTGGCGGTGGAAACCTCCGGCAGGCCGGTACGGGCGACGATGCGAAACACCGGGCGCAGCAGGTAACGGCCGCCGACGATGACCACGGCGATACTGGCGAATACCTTCAGTGCATGTTCGAGGCTGTCACCGTGGCTGGTATCCGGGCCGCTGGCGGCCAGCAGCGGGACCAGGGCGATCAGCGGGATGGCCGCGATGTCCTGAAACAGCAGAATGGCGAACGCGAGGCGACCGTGCGGCGCGTTCAGCTGCTTGCTTTCGGCCAGGCTCTGCAGGCCGAGGGCGGTCGATGACAGCGCCAGGCCCAGGCCCAGCACCAGGGCCGCCGGCAACGACTGGGCAAAGCCGAACAGGGCGATGGCGCCGATCACCGCACCGGTCAGCAACACCTGCGCAGCCCCCACGCCGAACACTGACTTGCGCATCAGCCACAAGCGTTTGGGTGACAGCTCCAGGCCGATGATGAACAGCAGCAGAACAACGCCCAGTTCAGAAATGTGCGCGACGCTCTCGGTATCGCGGATCAGCCCCAGCGCCTGCGGGCCGATGGCCACGCCAGCCAGCAGGTAGCCGATCACCGCGCCCAGTTGCAGGCGCTTGGCCAAGGGGACGGCAAGGACGGCGGCGAAGAGGAAGATCACCGCGGTTTGCAGAAGGCTGCCTTCGTGTGGCATTGGCTCGAACTCCATGAGCTGCCGGGGCAGCGTTAGAACAGTGTGGCGGACAATTCTGGAGGTGGAGGGAGTGTTAGACAATCTGCTGACGGCAGGAAAGATTGTCCCGAAAAAAGTGACAGTCAGTGGTGGCCTTCTTGCGGGCAAGCCTGCCCCTGTCAGCTACCAGGCCGATACTGCAACGCCTCGCCCAGATGCCCCCGGGCAATCGACGCCACGCCCTCCAGGTCCGCCAGCGTGCGCGCCACTTTCAGCAGCCGATGGGCAGCGCGCAACGACAAGTTCAATCGCTCGCAGGCAGTCTCCAGCCAAGCCTGGTCGGCCGCCTCCAGCAGGCAATGGCTGCGCAAACCGTTGAGGTCGAGAAACGCATTGGCGCACCCTTGCCGACGTTGCTGCAGGTCGCGCGCCTCGGCCACCCGCTCGGCGACCGCAGCGCTGGTGTCACCGCTGGGTTGGTTGTTCAGCGTGGTGGTTTCGCGCGCCACGGTCAGGTGCAGGTCAATACGGTCCAGCAGCGGCCCCGACAGCTTGTTGCGATAACGCTGGACCTGGTCGGTGCTGCAGCGGCAGCGGCCGCTCGGGTCGCCGAGGTAGCCGCAAGGGCAGGGGTTCATCGCCGCCACCAGCTGAAAACGCGCCGGGAAGCGCACTTTGTCCCGCGCCCTGGCAATCACGATCTCGCCGGACTCGAGCGGTTCGCGCAGTACCTCCAGCACGCGCCGCTCGAATTCCGGCAACTCATCGAGAAACAGCACACCATGATGAGCCAGGGTGATTTCGCCCGGCTGTGGCCGGCTGCTGCCGCCCACCAGTGCAGGGCCTGAGGCCGAGTGGTGCGGGTGGCGGAAAGGGCGCTGTGGCCAGCTGTTCAGCGGCGCATGGCCGCTGACCGACTGAATGGCTGCCACCTCCAGCGCTTCGCGCTCGTCCAGCGGCGGCAACAGCCCTGGCAAGCGGCTGGCGAGCAAGGTCTTGCCAGTGCCGGGCGGGCCGGTGAACAACAGGTTGTGCGCCCCGGCTGCGGCCAGCAGCAAGGCACGCTTGGCCGCCACCTGGCCCTGTACCTCGCTGAGGTCGGGGTAGGGCCGGCTGTTCAATATCAAGCCATTGGCGGCATAGGGCGCTAACGGTACCTGGCCATTCAGGTGGGCGACCAGTTCCAGCAGGTGCCCGATGGCATACACCACCAGCCCACCTGCAAGGCTGGCTTCTTCGGCGTTTTCGCGTGGTACCACCAATGCCCGACCCGCATCCCTTGCCGCCAGCGCCGCCGGCAACACGCCCTGCACAGGGCGCAGTTGCCCGGACAGCGCCAGCTCGCCCAGGCACTCGATGTCGCAGAGGGTGGCCACCGGGACCTGGCCACTGGCGGCCAGAATGCCTAGGGCAATGGCCAGGTCATAGCGCCCGCCATCCTTGGGCAGGTCGGCGGGCGCCAGGTTCTGGGTGATGCGCCTTGCCGGGTAGTCCAGGCCTGAGTTGACGATGGCACTGCGTACCCGGTCTTTGCTTTCCTTGACCGTGGTTTCGGGCAGGCCGACCAGGGTGAGGTGGGGGAGCCCGTTGGCCAGGTGGGTTTCGACGCTGACCGCCGGTGCCTGCACGCCTACCTGGGCGCGGCTGTGGACGAGGGCAAGTGACATGGACGCTCCGTTGTCGCTGAAAAGGGCCGCTTCCGGCGGCTTGGGCAAGGTTAGCGGGGGGAGTGGCAATCAGCGCAAGAAGTGTGCGTCCTGGTTTTTCAGGTCAGGGATTTCCCCTGGTTTTTCATACAATCTGACAAAAATGGATCCAATAACTTTGCGCAGATCCAGGGTATGGCTTAGTGTTGAAAGGCTACTGCGCTTGCCATGGAATGGCAGCGCCGCTTCCCACAAATGGACTTGAGGTATTGCTCCGTGCAAACGCTCACTCGCACTCGCCAGGCAATCCGAGAATTGGTGCAGGCCAGTGCATTCGTTGAACTCAACCGCTACTTCGACATCCTCGAAGTGCGCTGGCGACAGTCGCCTCCCGGCGAGTTTCCTGCCTACCTGGAGGCCGTCGAAGGGCACATGCTGGTCGATTGGGACTGCCAGGGCGACAAGGCCCTGACGCAGGTTCTAAAGGCCTGGACCGACGCCTGCCCCAAGGCCTACCACCCTCAGGTGGTGATGGGCTTGCATTGCTTCAGCCGCGCCTGCGATATCCACGACAGTGCCAATGCCGAGCCCCTCAGTGCCGAGCAGCAGTTGGCGGCCGAGCAGGTTTGTGAGCTCGGCGCCGCGCACCTGTTGCGTGCCATGGGGCGCTCGGCGCAGCCGGTGGCGGCGGCCATCGGCATGCTGCGGCTCAGCGCGCAGTTTGCCGAGCCAGGTTGGTTGCGCGAACTGTTCGACGGCCAGCCGGCACGCTTCAGCCCGAGCGCTCACGCGGATGTGGAGGTGCAGGAGGCTGCGGCGCCGCTGCTGGTGAAATACGGCCTGCTACCCCTGGCCCAAGTGCCACAGACCTTGCCGGCGTGCCTGGGCAAACGTGCCGTGCATGGGCGAGAAGCCGCGCAGCACTATTGGCTGCAGCATGCGCTGGGTGCTTTCCCCGGCTGTTTTGAAGCGATTCAGGCGCATGCCGTCTACCTGCTGCCCCGTTGGGGCGGCAGTTACGCGGCAATCGACGGATTGGCTGGTGGCACGCTGTGTGAAGGATGGCGAGAGGAGCAGCGCAATGCGCTGCGCTGGCTGGCTATCGAGGACCAGCTCGAACTGCCGCATGCCAGCCAGGTGCAGTCGATCGCTGCCTGGCAGCAGGTGTTCAAGGGGTGGTCGCTGCGTGCGCTCAGGCCTAGGGAGCGCGCTACCTTGCTGGCATGGCGTGGTGCCTTGCGTGGTTGTGCCCTGCAGGACTACACGGGCGCGCTGCGCGATTTTGCTGGCTGTGTAGACCTTTACCCTGACCTGGGCTTTGTCCCGGGTATCGGCCAGCCCTTTCGTAGTTTTGTCTGCCTCATGCTGTTCCACGGCATGGACGATGACCAGCAGGCATTTCGTAGCGCGATCGAGCGGCTGTGCGAGAGCGGTTCGCACCCGGCTGCCTGTGCGCTGCGGGCGGTGGGGCATGCGTTTGGGCGCTGGGGGTTTGCATGTTCGCCTGAGCAGGCACGTATGTGGTCGCAGCGTGCGGTGAAGCGGCAACTTGGCCGCCAGCGGCCGGATTTCGATGTGCTCGAAGTGCCACGTCTGCTCTGGTCTGCCAACCAGCAAGAGGCCGCTTATTTCCTTTATGAACGCTGTGCCGATCTGAGCCTGCCAGAGGCTGCGCTGAGCCTTCATCACCTGCATCGCGGTGCACTGGCCAACACCCCTGGGCACTACCTGGACGCGGATGCGGCCGAATACTGGCTGCTGCGCGCGGTGCAGGCTGGCTGCAAGGTGGCCAAATACACCTTGGCATGCCAGCGTATGCAAAGTGCCGAAGCCTTGAGCGACCGAAGTGCCATGCTGGCAGTGAGGCGGCTATTGAACGATGCGTTGGGCAGTGCGCAGACCGCTGCCGGTGCGCGGCTGCAACTGGGTATTCTGCTGCGGCAGTTTGGCGAGCCGCAGGAGCAGGCCGAGGCCGTCGACTACTTGCTTGGCCTGGTCGAGCACCCGGACGATTGGATTGCCGCCCGTGCCAGCGCAGAGCTGGGGCTGGCCTGGATGCAGGGGCATGGCACACGCAAGCAAAGCCGCTTCGCGGCCATCGAGTGGATCAACCGCGCAGTGGCGTTGCAGCCGGCGGACAACGACATCGAGCATATCCAGGCCGAGATACTCAACTCGCACAACCGGGTGAAAACGCTGTTCACCTTGTGCGGTGCCGCTTTGTTTCGGGGGACGCTGCATGCCAGCGAGTTGCCGCCTAAATCGGGCAACCCGGGCGAAGGGCGATTGCAGGCATCGGCCTGAACCTTATGCCTGAGGTGGCGCCATCCGTGCTTCCAGCTCGGCGACCTGTTTCTCCAGGGCTTCCAGGCGAGCGCGGGTGCGGGCGAGGACGACCATCTGGCTGTCGAATTCTTCGCGGCTGACCAGGTCCAGCTTGCTGAAGGCGCCCTGCATCAGCACCTTGAACTGGCTTTCGAGTTCGGCGCGAGGCTGGGCGGTATCGCTGCTGAAAAGGCGCGAGGCCTGGTCGCTCAGGGCGTCGAGGAGGGCTTTGGGCGCGAGCATGTTCGGCTGTCCACTGAATCTGAAAAATGACCCGCAGTGTAGCACGCAGCAAAACACTGTTTTGAGGGCAGGAGCGGGTGAGCCTTGCACATTTTTCGAGCAAGACGCCAACGGGTAGCGCACCGAAATCGTGCATCTTTTTGATGCTGGCGACTGGCCAACGCCGACGCTTTCAAGCAACTCACTGTTTTCTGGCGGTTTAGTGGAACTGGCAAGGTTTCTGCAAAGACCTGTACGAGCCATGCACTGATGCAGTTCCTTGTGACCAGGCAGTGCGCACGCGGAGCCGGATGCCGACGACGCGTTACAAAGCCAACCGCTGCGCTTAGACTTGAGACGGGTTTGTTTTCCTGGGGCAAGTCCACCAAATCGGGAGAGAGTTTCATGAAGCTAGTCACAGCCATCATCAAGCCGTTCAAGCTGGACGACGTGCGCGAGTCGCTGTCGGAAATCGGCGTGCAGGGCATCACCGTCACTGAAGTCAAAGGCTTCGGTCGGCAGAAGGGCCACACCGAGTTGTATCGCGGTGCTGAATACGTGGTCGACTTCCTGCCCAAGGTGAAGATCGACGTCGCCATCGACGACAAGGACCTTGATCGGGTGATCGAAGCCATCACCAAGGCTGCCAACACCGGCAAGATCGGTGACGGCAAGATCTTTGTGGTGAATCTGGAGCAGGCGATCCGCATCCGTACCGGCGAAACCGATACCGACGCGATCTAAGTAACAAAAAAAGCCTCACCAAACCCAACGCCCCAGGAGAAAACAACATGACTCTGCGTAAGATCGCAGGGCTAGGAGCCCTATTGTCCCTCGTAATGCCCGGGCTTGCCCTGGCAGAGGAAGCTGCCCCAGCGCTGAACTCCGGCGACACTGCCTGGATGTTGACCGCAACGGCGCTGGTGCTGTTCATGACCATCCCGGGCCTGGCCCTGTTCTATGGCGGTATGGTGCGTTCCAAGAACGTGCTCTCGGTGATGATGCAGTGCTTCGCGATCACCGGTCTGATGAGCATTCTCTGGGTCGTCTACGGCTACAGCATGGCCTTCGATACCACGGGTATGGAAAAGGGCGTGCTCAACTTCAATTCCTTCGTCGGTGGCTTCTCCAAGGCGTTTCTCAGCGGTGTCACCCCCGACAGCCTCACTTCGGCCACCGCGCTGTTCCCTGAGGCGGTGTTCATCACCTTCCAGATGACCTTCGCCATCATTACCCCGGCGCTGATCGTCGGTGCCTTCGCCGAGCGCATGAAGTTCTCCGCGATGCTGGTGTTCATGGGCATCTGGTTCACCCTGGTGTATGCGCCGATCGCGCACATGGTCTGGAGCGGTGATGGCGCGCTGATGTGGGACTGGGGCGTGCTGGACTTCGCTGGCGGCACCGTGGTGCACATCAACGCCGGTATCGCGGGCTTGGTGTGCTGCCTGGTACTGGGCAAGCGCAAGGGCTACCCGACCACGCCGATGGCCCCGCACAACCTGGGCTACACCCTGATGGGCGCGGCAATGCTGTGGATCGGTTGGTTCGGCTTCAACGCCGGTTCCGCCGCCGCTGCCAACGGCACTGCCGGCATGGCCATGCTGGTGACCCAGATCGCCACCGCTGCTGCGGCGCTGGGCTGGATGTTCGCCGAGTGGATCGGCCACGGCAAACCGAGTGCCCTGGGCATCGCCTCGGGTGTGGTCGCCGGCCTGGTCGCCATCACCCCGGCTGCCGGTACCGTGGGCCCGATGGGCGCCCTGGTGATTGGCCTGGCGTCTGGCGTGATCTGCTACTTCTGCGCCACCACCCTCAAGCGCAAGCTGGGCTATGACGACTCGCTGGACGCCTTCGGCGTGCACGGCATCGGCGGTATCGTCGGCGCCATCCTGACCGGTGTGTTCGCAGCACCAGCCCTGGGCGGTTTCGGCGCTGTGACCGATATCGGCATGCAGGTCTGGATCCAGGCCAAGGGCGTGATTTTCACCGTGGTCTACACCGCCATCGTTACCTACGTGATTCTCAAGGTACTGGACGTGGTGATGGGGCTGCGGGTCAACGAAGAAGAAGAGTCGGTCGGCCTCGACCTGGCTCAGCACAACGAACGCGGCTACAACCTGTAACTGCGACGCTGGAAAATCTTGCCCGGTTCGCCGGGCATTTTTTCGCCTGATTTTTGCCTTTTCCCGCACAGCAAACGGTTTATCCGCCACGTTCGCGACGCAGGCGGAAAACTTACAAGATGATGGGCGTTTATGGCGCTTTGCTTTTTCTACGGGCGCGCTAGAATGCGCGCCGAAGGGTGTTGGACAAGCAGTCCGCAGGCGCCCCCAGCCTTTGCTAGGCTTGCCATTAGCGCGTGGCCAGCAGATGGCTCAAGGATTTCGTCAGGCCCTGCCAGGAGCAGGGCCTGCAGGGTACAAACCCTCCCATCAGGAGGTGCATGCCCAAGGCAGTGGCCAACCCACGGCCAGTTGAATTTTCACTGGTGGCTGCCGGTCTACGGCTGCACTGGTCTATAACTAACCTGCTTTTCGCAAGTCATGAGGTAGAACATGAGCGACGATGATCTGGAAAACGACGACCTCGAAGTAGGCGATGATGATGAGGCTGATGAGGGTCTGGAAGCTGCGGCTGATGACGTAGCGGAAGACTCCGGCGAAGACGATAGCCCCGCGCCCACTGCCAAAGGCAAGTCCAAGGCCGCTGTCTCGGTAGACGAGATGCCGAGCTTGGAAGCCAAGCAGAAGGAGCGTGATGCCCTGGCCAAAGCGATGGAAGAATTCCTTTCGCGCGGTGGCAAGGTGCAGGAAGTGGAGGCCAACGTGGTCGCCGATCCGCCCAAGAAGCCGGACAACAAATACGGCAGCCGCCCTATCTGAGTGGTTGCATGCAAAAAAGCCCGCCGTCGCTGCGGGCTTTTTTGTGCGCCATGAATGCGGTCTTGTAGGAGCGGCCTTGCCGGGGCGCCGGACCGGTCGGAACGGGTCGCGGAGCGGCCCCAGGTTCTGTGGCGCAGCAAAAATCGCCGGGGCCGCTACGCAGCCCTTTCGCGACGCAAGGCCGCTCCTACGCAGGTCTTTGCGGCGTTGGGAAGGTATCGGCTGTCAGCGCCAGCGTGCTATCACTTCAGGCAGTTGCGAGAGGCGCTGAATCTCTGCATCCGGCGCCCGCTCTCCGGCCCAGGGCTTGCCTTGCGGGTTGAACCACACGGCACGCAACCCGGCACGCTGGGCGCCGGCGATGTCGTCGCCAGGGTGGTCACCCACATGCACCGCCGCGCCGGCCTCGACCTCGCCACGTTTCAGCGCCTCGAGGAACGGCGCCGGGTCCGGCTTGCCGATCCCTAGGTCCTCGGCGCACAGGGCGAAGCGGAAGTAGTCCGCCAGGCCCAGGCGGCTCACATCGGCATTGCCGTTGGTGACCACGCCCAGGGTGTATTGATGGCGCAGGATTTCCAGCACAGGCTGCACCTCAGGGAAAATTTCCACCTGATGCCGGGCATGCAGGAACACTTCAAAGCCTTCGTTGGCAAGCGCCTGGGCGTGCTTTTCGCTGTAACCGACCTCTTCCAAGGCATGGCATAGCACCCGCCTACGCAAGGCGCTGATACGGTGCTTGAGGCCCGGTTCGGCCTGCACCAGGCGCTCGCGGAGGGTGAACAGGTGCTCGACCGGTACGCCGCCCAGGATCGGTGCGTTGGCTTCGAGCCAGTCGCGCAGGACGACTTCAGCGCTGGCAATGACCGGCGCGGTGTCCCACAAGGTGTCATCGAGGTCGAAGGTGATCAGCTTGATGCTCATGAGTCTGTGCCTTTGCTGCGTTTGGCCCGAGGGTGGGCGCTGTCGTACACCGCGGCCAGGTGCTGGAAGTCCAGGTGGGTGTAGATCTGCGTGGTGCTGATGTCGGCATGGCCGAGCATCTCCTGCACCGCTCGCAGGTCCTGGGACGATTCCAGCACATGGCTGGCGAAGGAATGGCGAAGCATGTGCGGGTGCAGGTGCTGGCCCAGCTCGCGCTCGCCGGCCGCCTTCACACGCATCTGGATGGCCCGCGGGCTCAGGCGATTGCCCTGGCGGGTAATGAACACGGCGCTGTCGCGCGGGCCGCCGATGCCGCGCAGGCGCAACCAGGCCTGCAGCGCCTCGCGTGCCTTGCGCCCGACCGGCAGCACGCGTGCCTTGCCGCCCTTGCCAAGCACCTGCACCAGCCCGGCGGCGAGGTCGAGGTATTCGAGGTCCAGGCCGGTCAGCTCGGACAGGCGCAGGCCTGATGAATAGAACAGTTCGAGGATGGCCTGGTCGCGCCGGGCAATGAAGTCGTCGTCGACACCGCCGTCGAGCAGTTGCAGGGCACGGTCGGTATCCAGCGTCTTGGGCAGGCGCCGTTCGCCTTTGGGCGCAGACAGGCCGTTGGCCGGGTCGTGCTGGCACAGCCCTTCACGGTTCAGGTAACGGTACAGCCCGCGTACCGCTGAAAGCAGGCGCGCCAGGCTGCGCGAGGACTGCCCCTGATGGTGCTGACGGGCGATCAGTTGGCGCAATTGCTGGATTTGCAACGCTTGCCAGCCGGCAATGCCGTGTTCGTTGCAATACGCGACGACCTTGTCGAGGTCGCGGCGATAGGCCAGCAGGGTGTGTTCGGACACCTGGCGCTCATTGCGCAGGTGCGCGCAATAAGCTTCCAGCTGGCGGTCCATCAGCGCACCTGGCGCAGGGTCTGGGTCACGCGTGGGACGACGCGGCCGAGCACTTCGGCAATGTAGCCGAGGAACAGCGTGCCGACGCTGCTCTTGTAGTGCTGCGGGTCGCGGCTGCCGATTGCCAGTACACCGTGCAGCCCTTGATATTCGAGTGCTGCAACAGCACTGGAGCCGACCTCGCGTCGCTCTTCTTCACCAAACAGGAAGGCCAGTTCGTGTTCGCGCAGGTTGCCGCTGACGGTCTTGCCGCCCCCCAGCAGGCCACCGATGGCCTGGTGTGCCTCGGCATTGCTGACCCAGCGGCCGACCGGTGCGACGTTATCGCCGAACAAGATCAGGCTGACGAAGGGCACCTGAAACTCCTGGCGCAGGCTGTCTTCGACCGCCATCACCACTTCTTCCAGGCTGCCGGCATCGAGCAGGTCGAGGATCAGCCGGCGGGTCTTGTCGAACAGCCGGTCGTTGTCACGCGCCACGTCCATCAGTTGCGACAGGCGATGGCGCATCTCGATGTTGCGATCGCGCAGCAGCTTGAGCTGACGCTCCACCAGCGACACGCTGTCGCCGCGCTGGTGGGGGATGCGCTGCTCGACCAGCAACTCGTCGTGTTCGGCGAAGAAGGTCGGGTGGGCACGCAGGTACGCGACCACCGCCTCGGCATCGAGGTCACTGGATTGCTGGGGTACAACCTTGGGCTGATCGGTCATGGCGGTTACTCACTTAGAGACGAACCTGTCCTTCGTAGACGCGTACGGCCGGGCCGGTCATCAGCACGGGCTTGCCGGGGCCGGCCCATTCGATGTGCAGGCGGCCACCCGGCAGGTCAAGGCTTACCGGTGAGTCCATCCAGCCCTGGCTGATAGCCGCCACGGCCGCGGCGCAGGCGCCGGTGCCGCAGGCCTGGGTTTCGCCCGCGCCGCGTTCCCAGACCCGCAGGTTGGCACGGTGACGGTCGATGACCTGGATGAAGCCAGCGTTGACCCGCTGCGGGAAGCGCGGATGGTTTTCGATCTTCGGGCCCAGTGCGTGCACGGGCGCAGTATGTACGTCATCGACACGCAGCACGGCATGTGGGTTGCCCATGGACACTGCGGCGATCGAATAGACCTCGCCGTCGACCTCCAGTGGGTAACTCAATGCCTGCTCGTCGGCGACGAAGGGGATTTCGGCCGGCACCAGGCGCGGAGGGCCCATGTCGACACTCACCTGGCCGTCGTTCTGCACGTCCAGCTCGATGATGCCGCTTTTGGTTTCCACGCGGATGCGTTTTTTCGCGGTCAGGCGTTTGTCCAGCACGAAGCGGGCGAAGCAGCGCGCGCCGTTGCCGCACTGCTCGACCTCGGAGCCGTCGGCGTTGAAAATCCGGTAGCGGAAGTCCACTTCCGGATTGTTCGGCGCCTCGACGATCAGCAACTGGTCGAAACCGATGCCGGTATGGCGGTCGCCCCATTGCTTGGCATGCTTGGGCTGGATATGTGCGTGCTGGCTGACCAGGTCGAGGACCATGAAGTCATTGCCCAGCCCATGCATCTTGGTGAAACGCAGCAGCATGGGCTCACTCCGGCAGCAGGCTTTCGCCAGCATACAGTTCGGCGATGGTCTCGCGGCGGCGCACTTCGAATGCCTGGTCGCCGTCGACCAGGATTTCGGCGCAGCGGCCACGGGTGTTGTAGTTCGAGCTCATGACAAAACCATAGGCGCCAGCAGACTGCACGGCCAGCAGATCGCCTTCTGCCAGGTTCAGCTCGCGGTCCTTGGCGATGAAGTCGCCGGTTTCGCAGATCGGCCCGACCAGGTCATAGGCGCGGCCCTGGCCTTCGCGTGGGGTAACCGCGCTGACGCCCATCCAGGCCTGGTACAGGGCCGGGCGGATCAGGTCGTTCATCGCCGCATCGATAATGGCGAAGTCCTTGTGTTCGGTGTGCTTGAGGTACTCGACACGGGTCAGCAGGACACCGGCGTTGGCCACGATGTAGCGGCCTGGCTCGAATACCAGGGCCAGGTCGCGGTCGCCGACGCGCTCGCGGATGGCCTTGATGTAGTCGGCCACCAAAGGCGGCTCTTCATCGCGGTAGCGCACGCCCACGCCGCCACCCAGGTCCAGGTGGCGCAGGTGGATGCCGCAGTCGGCGAGGCGGTCGACCAGGTCCAGCAGGCGGTCGAGGGCATCGAGGAACGGTTCGACGGTGGTCAACTGCGAGCCGATGTGGCAGTCGACACCGACCACGTCCAGGTTCGGCAGCTGCGCGGCGCGCACGTAGATGGCTTCGGCGTCAGCGATGGCGATGCCGAACTTGTTTTCTTTGAGGCCGGTGGAGATGTACGGGTGGGTACCGGCATCGACGTCCGGGTTGACCCGCAGCGAGACCGGGGCGACTTTGCCCATCTCGGCAGCCACCACCTGCAGGCGCTCAAGCTCGTCGGTGGACTCGACGTTGAAGCAGTGCACGCCGACTTCGAGGGCGCGGCGCATGTCTTCGCGGGTTTTGCCGACACCCGAGAACACCACGCGATCCGCGCGCCCGCCAGCGGCCAGTACGCGCTCCAGTTCACCGCCGGAGACGATGTCGAAGCCTGCGCCCAGGCGCGCCAGGACGTTCAGCACGCCCAAGTTGGAGTTGGCCTTGACGGCAAAGCAGACCAGGCTGGAAATGCCGTCCAGCGCGTCGGCATAGCTGCGGTACTGGGCCTCGATGTGGGCGCGCGAGTACACGTAGGTGGGGGTGCCGAAGCGTTCGGCGATGGCCGACAGGGCCACGCCTTCCGCGAACAGTTCACCGTCGCGGTAGTTGAAAGCGTTCATCTGATTTCCTTACTGCGCTGGCGACTGCTCGGGCTCGGATTGCAGCTCGGGCTGCTGTTCTTGCGTCTGGGCCGGCTTGGCTTTGGGCTGGTGCTGGTGCGATTTGCGGGTGTCCTTGCCGTCCTTGCCGTCTTCCGGCAGGTACAGGGGGCCTTTCTGGCCGCAGGCAGAAACGAGGCAGGCAACAGCGACCAGCGCCGCGAGGGAGGAAATCAGGCGCTTCATTGGGTGAAATCCTTTGAAATATGCAGTATTGCGCCCGAGTATACCGAGCGACCGGCGGATTGCCTATGCAAGGGCCGGTCCGCCGGGCGGGCTATTCTTGCTGCCTTCAATGGCTAATCTTTGCATTCAGCGCCAAGCGCCCGTATCTTGCCCGGCTTGCCTGTCACGCAGCCAATTTCGAGGTTCCTGCAATGAGTTTGAGCGAAGCGCGTTTCCATGATCTGGTCGACGCGACCCAACAGGCGCTGGAAGACCTGTTCGACGACAGCGACTTGGACCTGGACATGGAAAACTCCGCCGGCGTCCTGACCATCAAGTTCGACAACGGCAGCCAGCTGATCTTCAGCCGTCAGGAGCCGCTGCGCCAGTTGTGGCTGGCTGCCAAGACCGGTGGTTTCCACTTCGACTACAATGAAGAGAGCAAGAAGTGGACCTGCGAGAAGACCGACGAGCTGCTCGGCGAGATGCTTGTACGCCTCGTCGGGGAGTGCGCCGGCGTTGAGCTGGACTTCGACGAGATCTGAGATGAGTGAGCAGCCGCGGCCGCCCAAGCCGCTTTACAGCAATGTCAGCACCGCCGTGAAATCGCCGTGCATCAGTGTCTGCCGTCTGGACGAGCAGCGCGTCTGCACCGGCTGTCATCGCCATGTGGAGCACATCCGCGAATGGCGCTCTGCAGATGACCAGCGGCGCCGGCAGATCTGCCAGGAAGCCGAGGCCTTGCGCGCGCGGGCTTGAGTATTTGCCCGGCTGTGGTAGTGTCGGGGTATGCGTCGGTGACGCCAAAGCATTCACAAACCCCGCCCTTGGGCGGGGTTTTGCTTTATTTGCCCACAGAAAACCGCCTGTTCAATGGAGTCTGACTGGATCATGAGCACCAAGCCTTCCCTCACCCTCACCCGATTGGACGTACAACGTCTGGAGCGTCTGATCGACAGCCTCGACGAAAGTACGCCGGGTGTGCTCGCCCTGCAGGACGAGCTGGACCGCGCTGAGAAGGTTGTCGGTCATGAGGAAGTACCGGCCGGCGTGGTGACCATGAACTCGCGCGTGCACTGCCGTGAAGAGGCCAGTGGCAAGGATTACCACCTGACCCTGGTGTATCCAAAGGATGCCGGCGGCGAAGGCAAGGTCTCGATCCTGGCGCCAATTGGTTGCGCATTGCTGGGCCTGACGGTGGGCGAGCAGATCGACTGGCCGGCGCCCGGCGGCAAGACGCTGAAATTGAAGCTGGTGGCGGTTGAGTACCAGCCGGAAGCGGCGGGTGATTTCGACCTGTGAGCCTTTGGGGGCGCAAAGCGCCCCCTACTATTCAGAAACCCATCGCCTGCACCTGCTCCAACCCCTCGTTCAACGCCTGCTCCAGCTCCCGCTTGTAGCGCAGATACAATACGGTCGCCCCCAGCTCGTCCCCCAGTAGCTCGGACAAATCCAGGTCGGTGATGTAGCAGCGGTAATGCCCGGCATTGCGCCGTTGGCCGATGATCTGCCGCGCGACCACTGCGTACAGCTGGTCACCATGATCCAGTTCGGAAAACTCCTGTTGGTCACAGTACAAGGTGACCTGCACGGCGCCCGCTGCCCCGGCCTGAATGATGGCCTGGACCTCATAGAAAGGCTGGTCGCTGCCGTCCACCGGCGCCAGGCGCGGCTCGATGCTGCGGGCCTTGCCTGTGCCTGAAGGCAGCAACTGCCCATAGCGGATATCCAGCGAAGCCGCCCCCAGGCTGTCGAGCGGCAGTTGCGCATCGCGGCGCATCAGCACAGAGCGCAAAAAGCGTTGCAGCGGCAGCAGCAAGTGGGCTTCATCCTGCAGTGGCAAGCGTTGCTGCCACAACGCGTTGTACTCATCCAGCACATACAGGTCGGCCCAGTCACCCAACAGGCGATAGAACACCTGGATGCAAGCGGGCCGGCCGCGCTCCAGTACCAGTGGCAGGTCGTGGTCCTGCAGGGCATTGGCGTCCAGGTGCAGTGGGCTGTAGACGCTGCGCTCTTCGCTCAGGCAGTCCAGCACGGCCTCATGGTCGCCCAGGGTCGCCAGGCTGACCTGGCCGGGCAGAAGCTCCAGCACGTGGGTGTGCTGGGCCACCTGCAGCACGTAGCGGTGCTTGGCACCCTGGTCGAGCAGCCGTTGCACCGTGGCGAAAATGTCCTCGACCCGCTGTTCGATGGCCTGCGCGCGGTTGTGGCAGAAGCAGCGCACCCGCAGCCGTGGGCGATGGCCACGCTGGCCGAGGCTGTTGAGGTAGTCGCGCAGGCAGCGCAGCAGCGCGTGCTCACCGTCGTAGCGCTGCACCAGCACCTCGCTCCAGCTGTTGAGGGTGACCTGGTCGAGCGTCAGCACCAGGTTTTCGCGCACGCCGGCGTAGCTCAACGAGTCGGTGCGCTCGGTGGTCATCAGGATGTTCAGGTCGCGGTGGTGGCGCAGTGGGTCGACGCCGACGTTGACCAGCAACAGGATGTCGTCGGCCACGCTGGGCTGCAGCAGGCGGACCTCGCTGACGGTGGGCAGCGGCAGGTCGATGGCCTGCTGCAGGCTGCCCAGCAGGTTGAACAGTTCGAGCTCCCTGAGATCGCTGGCACCAGGGTGCAGGGCGAAGCGCGTGCTGCTGTCGATCACGCCATTGCGATGGGCCCAGGTCAGTAGTTCGAGCAGTTCGCGGCAGCGTTTGATCGGGCTGAAGTGCTCCACTTCGTGGGTGCTCAGGTTGCCTGTGTACAGTTCCCAGTGATGGCTGCCGGGCTCCTTGCGATTGGGGGCCTGGACCAGGGTGAGGGTGCCCTCGGCCAGGTCCGGGGCAATCCCCGGGTTGATCACCTCGGTCTTGCCGGCTCGGCGTTCGAAGGCGGCATACAGGCGCCGCCCCAGCACATTCAGGTCACGCTGGTCGGCGCGGCTGCTGGCGTTGCGGGTCTGGGCGAACTGGCTGAGGAAGCGGTAGCTGTGGTTCAGTTCGGCCACCAGTTCGCGGCGCTCGACGGCCACCTGGCCGACTTTCCATTGGCTGCGGCTATCGAGCAGGGCCAGTTGGCGCTCGTCCCAGCCCCATTCGTCTGCCAGGCGCTGCAGCAGTTGGCGCTGCCAACCGTTGCCGCGCACCTGGTCGCTGAGTTTCTTGTTCACCTTCAGGTACAGGCTGCGCCTTACCCGTTCGAGGCGTACCGGCTCGCCGCGTTGGTGCAGGTACTGCTCGATGCGCCGGTAGACCATCACGTAGGGGTCCAGCGCGTCGAGGTCGAGCTGGTTGGCGAACACCGCTTGCTTGTAGTCCAGGCTCAGGCAGCGTACGGCGGGGTGCTCACTGGCGTAGGCTTCGGTCAACAGCAGCTTGAGCAGCGATTTGTAAGGCGAGTCGATGCCCTTGAACAGCTGCCACAGCCCAGCACCGACGAACTCGCCGGGCGGGATATGCGCCAAGTTGCCAAGGTCGAGCACGTCCTGGCTGCGGATGAAGCGCTTGCTGAGCAAGGTCTGGGTGTAGGCCCTGTAGTTGTGCTCTTCATACACCGGCACCAGCCACCACAGGGGCGTACGCCCGGCCAGCCAGATGGCGGTGCGATAGAACTCGTCGAGCAGCAGGTAATGCTGGGTGGTGCCACAGTCGTCGGAGCCGAGCTGGCCATCCCGCTCGCCTTGAGCAAAGCCTTGTGGGTCGATCAAAAAGAAGTGTGCCTCGGCCCCCAGGCCGGCGGCCCAGGTTTCCAGCAACTGGCATTTGCGCCGAAGCTCGTCCAGCTGGCTGTCGCCCAGGTCAGGCGCGTGGCAGACCCAGAAGTCCATGTCGCTCAGTTCGGCCTGGGCCAGGGAGCCAAGGCTGCCCATCAGGAACAGCCCATGGATCGGGCGCGGTGCGTGCCCCTGGCGAGCCTTGTAGGCAAACGAGCGTGCCAGGCGCTGGGCTTCGGCGACCCGTTCTGCGCCAGGCTCGAAGCCGGCCACCCCGGCAGGGGTGCTGCCCGAGACATAGCCGGGCAGCAGCGGGTGATTGACGTGGAACAGCAGCGGCAACAACGTCAGTACCTGCTGCTGGCGCGTCGACAGCCCCTCCCTCGCACGCTGCAAACGGCCTTGATTGAGCTGCAGGAACCGCGCCCGTAATGTCGCCAGGACCTTGCGGTCGATGCCTTCGTCCAGGTCGGGGCGGATTTCGTGGGGGTGGTTCATTGCACACTCGGGGCAGGCCAGTGGGGCTGCGGCGAGTTTAGCCTGAGTGACGCACTCGGATAAGCGCTAAATGGATTGTTGACGCCATTTTTCAAGCGCCGGTATGCCTTGTGCCGGCCAGGCAGCTCCAGCTTTTGCCACGCTTGGGGCATGATGTGAGGCATGAGCGTAGTCGCGCTGATTTAGAGGTGTTTCCCGATGCGTGTATGGATCGATGCTGACGCCTGCCCCAAGCCGGCCAAGGACTTGATCGTCAAGTTTGCCCTCAAGCGCAAACTCGAGGTGGTGATGGTGGCGGGCCAGGCGCAAAGCAAGCCGGCCTTTGCCTGTGTGCGGCTGATCGTGGTGCCCAGCGGCATGGATGCGGCTGATGATTACCTGGTCGACAACGCCGCGCCTGGCGAACTGGTTATCTGCAGCGACGTGCCGCTGGCCGATCGGCTGGTCAAGAAAGGCGTGGCGGCGCTGGACCCACGGGGGCGTGAGTTTGACGAGCGCAACATGGGTGATCGGCTGGCGGCGCGCAACCTGTTCACCGAATTGCGCGAGCAGGGGCAGGTTGGAGGCGGGCAGGCGCCTTATGGCGAGCGGGAGAAACAGGCGTTCGCCAATGCACTGGACCGCATCATCGCGCGCTTGTCCAAGGGCCCCTGACGCGCGAGCGCGGGTTTTGGTTTTTGTAGGAGCGGCCCCGGGTTTTCGGGTGCCAGCAAGAACGTAGGGGGCCGCTCCGCGCCCCTTTCGCGACGCAAGGCCGCTCCTACAAAGAGGGTGCAGGCCGGGGGTTACTGGTCGTTCTCGTGGGTCAGTTCCAGCACGCGATCCACCAGCTTGTAGATCCCGCCCGCCGCCTCGCTGATCGACTTCGCCACCATGTATGCCGGGGTCGTCACCAGCTTGCGCTGGGTGTCTTCGACGATATCGTGCACATCGCATTCTTCATGCTTGCCGCCCATTTTTTCCACTGCTGCAGCGGTACCGGCATCGTTGCCGATGGTGCAGACCACACCCGGGCCATAGATTTTCGCTGCCAGCGCTGGCGAGATGCAGATCAGCCCGACCGGCTTGCAGGCGTCGGCGAAGGCTTCGGCCAGGGCCAGCACGTCCGGGTTGACGCTGCAGTTGGCGCCCTCGACGGCAAAGTTGGACAGGTTTTTTGCCGCGCCAAAACCACCGGGCACGATCAGTGCGTCGAAGTCTTCGGCATTGGCTTCGCGGATGTCCTTGACCTCACCGCGGGCGATACGTGCCGACTCCACCAGTACATTGCGCGACTCGGGCATTGGCTCGCCGCTCAGGTGATCGATCACATGCATCTGCGCGATGTTCGGCGCAAAGCACTGCACCTGCGCCCCGCGCTGGTCGAGGCGCAGCAGGGTGATCACGCTTTCGTGGATTTCGGCGCCGTCATACACGCCACAGCCTGAAAGAATCACCGCTACTTTTTTTGTCATGCTCATTACTCCAGTGTCGAGGCGCTAAATGTCCTCTAGTTTGGCAGATGTAGCCATAGGGGTTCCCGCAGTTGCGGCCTAATCTTGGTGGATAACGCCTGAGGTCGTTGCCATGGACCTGATACTGCTGGCCGTGCCGTTCTTCTTCGTATTGATTGCCGCCGAGCTGGTGGCCGACCGCGTGCGCGGCCAGCGCAATTTCACCTTGGCCGACTCGATCAACAGCCTGAGTACGGGCGCCTTGTCGACCAGTACCGGCCTGCTGACCAAAGGTGTAGGGCTGGTGACCTATGCCCTGGCCTGGGAGCACCTGGCGTTGTTGCGCCTGCCGCAACAGGCATGGTGGGTGTGGGTGCTGGCCTTTGTGCTTTACGACTTCTGCTACTACTGGCTGCACCGCCTGGGGCATGAGCGCAACGTGCTGTGGGCAGCTCATTCGGTGCACCACCAGAGCGAGGAGTACAACCTCACCACGGCGCTGCGCCAGACCAGCAGCGGGTTCATCTTTGCGTGGGTCTTCTACCTGCCGTTGGCGCTGGTCGGCGTGCCGCCGCTGGTGTTCATCACCGTGGCGTCGCTGAACCTGCTGTACCAGTTCTGGGTGCATACCCGGCACATTCCCAAGCTTGGCTGGCTCGAGTGGATACTGATCACGCCATCCAACCATCGCGTCCACCATGCGCAAAATCCTGTTTACTTGGATCGCAATTACGGCGGCGTGTTCATTCTCTGGGACCGCCTGTTCGGCACGTTCAAGGAAGAAGACCCGGACGAGCCGGTGGTATTCGGGGTGACCACGCCACTGGCCAGCTGGAACCCGTTGTGGGCCAACCTGCAGTTCTACGCCCAGCTGTGGAGCGATGCCCGGCGTACCCAGCGCGTGTGGGACAAGCTGCGGATCTGGTTCATGCCCACGGGCTGGCGCCCGGCCGATGTCGCGGCGCGCTATCCGCAGGCCAAGCCGGACCTGGCGCTGTTTCGCAAGTTCGAGGTAGCCCTGGGGCGGGCGCAGCAGGCTTACGTAGCGGTGCAGTTCGTCGTCTACGTGGCCGTGGGCAGCTACTTGATGGAAGTGGCAGAGCGCGTGCCGGGCGCCGCACTGGTGCTGGGCTGGTCGGTCATGGCCGTGGGCTTGTTCGTGCTTGGCACGCTGCTTGAGAATCGGCCGTGGGCCAGGCGCCTGGAGTGGCTGCGGTTGCTGTCGAATGCGCCAGCGCTGTACTTGGCTGGCGCACTGGGTTTAGCGGTGATCACGCCGCTGGGGTGGTTCCTGCTCCTGGTCTACAGCCTGCTCAGCGTCTGCGGCTTGGCCCAGTGCGGCCGCCTTGCGCTCGGCGCGCATGGTGCGAAAGCGCCGGCGCAGCCAGAGCAGGGCGCCAAGCAACAGCAGGCCGCCGAGCACCCATAGCTCGTATCGCTTCACATTACCCAGCAGGCCTTCGAGGATAGCGCCGAAGTGATAGGCCGCAGTACCCAGGGCCAACGCCCAGATGGCGGCGCCGAGGCCGTTGAGCAGCAGGTAGCGGCGCGGCGGATAGCCCGACAGGCCAATGGCCACCGGCATGACCGTGCGCAGGCCATAGACGAAGCGAAAACTCAGCACCCAGATGTCGGGGTGGCGGCGAATGTGGTCCAGCGCCCGATCACCCATGGCCTGCCAGCGCGGCTTGCGTGCCAGGATCTTGCGCCCATGGCGACGGCCCATGAAGTACCACAGTTGGTCGCCAGCATAGCTGCCCAGGAAGGCCACCAGGCACACCAGCTTGATGTCCATGTAGCCGCGGAACGCAAGAAAACCCGCAAGCACCAGGATGGTCTCGCCTTCAAAGAAGGTGCCTAGAAAAAGGGCGAAGTAGCCGAAATCCTGCAGGAATTGTTGAAGCATTTTCTGAGGTGCTGGCGAAATGAACGCGCAGCCTACCCCTTCGCGCGCGTGGATGAAAGTGTCCAAATGTGTCTCGACGTGAACATTTCCTACAAGGACAATGCCTTCGGCCACAAGTCGCAGGCTTGCCAGTGGGTGTAACACAGGCGTCATAATGGCCGCTTATCGTCCCGCTCAATTGATGATAGGGCGTTAACGTCCTCCAGGAACGTCCAGATGAATAATGAAGTGCTCACCCCTGTCGCGATCAAGGACGCCCAGGCCGTCCCCGAAGAGATGGTGCAGACCCCGCCAGACCTGCCGCCGGCGCCAGAGCCCGAGCCAGAACCTGCGCCGGTGGTCGAGGCTGCGGCACCGGCCCCTGCGCCGGCACCGGCGATCGCCGTCCCCGGCCTTGACGACAGCAGCCTGTACATTCATCGCGAGCTGTCGCAGCTGCAGTTCAACATTCGGGTACTGGAGCAGGCGCTGGACGAGAGCTACCCGCTGCTCGAACGCCTGAAATTCCTGCTGATCTTCTCCAGCAACCTCGACGAGTTCTTCGAGATCCGCGTCGCCGGCCTCAAGAAGCAGATCAACTTCGCCCGCGAACAGGCCGGTGCCGACGGGCTGCAGCCGCACCAGGCGCTGGCGCGCATCAGCGAGCTGGTGCACTCGGAGGTGGACCGCCAGTACGCCATCCTCAACGATGTGCTGCTGCCGGAGCTGGAAAAGCACCACATCCGCTTTATCCGCCGCCGTCACTGGACGCCCAAGCTCAAGACCTGGGTGCGGCGCTTCTTCCGCGACGAGATCGCCCCGATCATCACCCCGATCGGCCTCGACCCGACCCACCCGTTCCCTTTGCTGGTGAACAAGAGCCTCAACTTCATCGTCGAGCTCGAAGGCGTCGATGCCTTCGGCCGCGACTCGGGCCTGGCGATCATCCCGGCGCCGCGCCTGTTGCCGCGGGTCATCCGGGTGCCTGAAGAGGTCGGTGGCCCAGGTGCCAACTACGTGTTCCTGTCGTCGATGATTCACGCTCACGCCGACGACCTGTTCCAGGGCATGAAGGTCAAGGGCTGCTACCAGTTCCGCCTGACCCGTAACGCCGACCTGGCGCTGGACTCCGAAGAGGTCGACGACCTGGCTCGCGCCCTGCGCGGCGAGCTGTTCTCGCGCCGCTATGGTGACGCCGTGCGCCTCGAGGTGGCCGATAATTGCCCGAAACACCTCTCGGATTACCTGCTAAAACAGTTCAGCCTGAGCGAGAGCGAGCTGTACCAGGTCAACGGCCCGGTCAACCTGACCCGCCTGTTCAGCATCACCGGCCTCGACAGCCACCCGCAGCTGCAATACACGCCGTTCACCCCGGCGATCCCCAAGCTGCTGGTGAACGCCGACAACATCTTCAGTGTGATCAGCAAGCAGGACATCCTGCTGATGCACCCGTTTGAGTCCTTCACGCCGGTGGTCGACCTGCTGCGCCAGGCTGCCAAGGACCCGCATGTGCTCGCCGTGCGCCAGACCCTGTACCGCTCCGGTGCCAACTCGGAGATCGTCGACGCGCTGGTGGACGCCGCCCGTAACGGCAAGGAGGTCACTGCGGTGATCGAATTGCGCGCGCGCTTCGACGAAGAGTCCAACCTGCAGATGGCCAGCCGCCTGCAAGCGGCGGGTGCGGTGGTGATCTACGGTGTGGTCGGGTTCAAGACCCACGCCAAGATGATGTTGATCCTGCGCCGCGAGCACGGTGAAATCGTGCGTTATGCGCACCTGGGCACCGGTAACTACCACGCTGGCAACGCCCGTTTGTACACCGACTACAGCCTGCTGACGTCCGACGACGCTCTGACCGAGGACGTCGGCAAGTTGTTCAGCCAGTTGATCGGCATGGGCAAGACCCTGCGCATGAAGAAGCTGCTGCACGCGCCGTTCACCCTGAAGAAGGGCATGCTCGACATGATTGCGCGCGAGACCCAGTTCGCGCTCGAAGGCAAGCCTGCGCACATCATCGCCAAGTTCAACTCGCTGACCGACGCCAAGGTCATCAAGGCGCTGTACAAGGCCAGCCAGTCCGGCGTGCGCATCGACCTGGTGGTGCGCGGCATGTGCTGCCTGCGGCCAGGGATTGCGGGGGTTTCGCACAACATTCACGTGCGCTCGATTATCGGCCGCTTCCTGGAGCACACCCGGGTGTTCTACTACCTCAATGGTGGCGAGGAGCAGATCTACCTGTCCAGTGCCGACTGGATGGAACGCAACCTCGACAAGCGCGTCGAGACGTGCTTCCCGGTCGAAGGCAAGAAGCTGTTGCTGCGGGTGAAGAAGGAGCTGGAAAGCTACCTGACCGACAACACCCATGCCTGGACGCTGCAGTCGGACGGGCGCTACGTGCGCAGCACCCCGACCGGCAACCAGAACCCGCGCAGTGCCCAGGCGACCCTGCTGGAGCGCCTGAGCAACCCGGTGCTCAACGTACGCTGAGGACGAAGCCGACCCGGGCTAGCCACTCCGCCTCGTTGGCGAAGTCGGCCTGGGTCAGCTGGTGTTGCTCCAGCCAACCCTGCGGGAAGACCACTTCTAGGCTGTTGTCGCCGGCTTGCAGCTGCACTTTCGGCATCTGTTGGGTACCACGAATGTGGTGGAACAGGATGGCGAAGCGCAGCAGCACGCACAGGCGAATCAGCTGCACGCCTTCATCGCCGAACTCGGCGAATTTGTCTCTGGGGATGTTGCGGCGATGGCCGCGCACCAGCAGGGCCATCATCTGCTGGTCCTCGCGGGAGAAGCCTGACAGGTCGGAATGTTCGATCAGGTAGGCGCCGTGCTTGTGGTAGTGGTAGTGGGCAATATCCAGCCCAACTTCGTGCACTTTTGCCGCCCAACCCAGAAGATCGCGCCAATTTCCGTCTTCCAGCTTCCAGGCTTTGGCCACTTGGTCGAAGGCATGCAATGCCTTGCGCTCGACGCGCGCGGCCTGGCCTTGGTCAACGTGGTAGCGCTCCATCAATGAGTTGAGGGTGCGCTCGCGCACGTCTTCGTGATGATGGCGGCCAAGCAGGTCGAACAGCACGCCTTCGCGCAGGGCGCCGTCGCAGTGATCCATGCGTTGCAGCTCGAGGGCATCGAAGATCGCCTCGAGAATCGCAAGGCCAGCCGGGAAGATAGTGCGCCGGTCTGGCTTGACCCCGTCGAAGTCGATCTTGTCGACCTCACCCAGCTTGAACAGCTTGCGTTTGACCCACGCCAGCCCCTCGGCGTTGACCTCGCCATTGCCCAGGCCACTGGCCTTGATGGCTGCGCCGATGGCGCGAATGGTGCCGGACGAGCCGATGGCTTCGTCCCAGGTCAGGCGGTGCAGGGCGTTTTCGATGCTCATCAGTTCCAGGCGTGCGGCGGTGTAGGCCTGGGCATAGCGCGCCGGGGTGATCTTGCCGTCGCGGAAGTAGCGCTGGGTAAAACTGACGCAGCCCATCTGCAGGCTCTCGCGCAGCAGCGGCTCGAAACGCTGGCCGATGATGAACTCGGTACTGCCGCCGCCAATGTCGGCGACCAGGCGCTTGCCCGGATTGTCGGCCAGGGTGTGGGAGACGCCCAGGTAGATCAGGCGGGCTTCCTCACGGCCGGAAATCACCTCCACCGGGTGGCCGAGAATGGCCTCGGCGCGCTGGATGAATTCGTTACGGTTGCGCGCTTCGCGCAGTGCGTTGGTGCCAACGATGCGCACGGCGCCCGCAGGCAGGCCGTTGATCAACTGGGCGAAGCGCTTGAGGCAATCGAGGCCTCGTTGCATGGCTTCTTCGCTGAGCTTGCGCTCTTCGTCGATGCCGGCGGCCAGCTGAACCTTTTCCCCCAGCCGTTCGAGAATGCGGATCTCGGTGTGGTGGGCCTTGGCCACGACCATGTGAAAACTGTTGGAGCCAAGGTCGATGGCGGCGATCAGAGACAGGTTCTTCGCGTTGGTATGCGGCATGATCTGGATGTTCTCGGTCGTTAACCTGGCAATCGTGCCACGATACGGGGCTGTCGCCAACGCGTGGCACGCCAAGGCTTGATGCAAGGCAATGTGCCATTCGATGTTATGACACACGTATGACAGTTTTCGATTCGCGGCGTCTTGCACCACTATAGTTACACTCAATCGCCCGCGACTTCCTGTAGGGCGTAGGTGCGGCTATGATGGGCAACGTTTTTTAGCTTACGACCTTGGAGATTTCCATGAGCGACAAAATCAAACACGTCACCGACGCCAGCTTCGAAGCCGACGTACTGCAGGCTCAAGGCCCGGTGCTGGTTGACTACTGGGCTGAATGGTGCGGCCCATGCAAAATGATCGCTCCAGTCCTGGACGACATCGCCAGCACTTACGAGGGCAAACTGACCGTCGCCAAGCTGAACATCGACGAGAACCAGGAAACCCCCGCCAAGCACGGCGTGCGTGGCATCCCAACGCTGATGCTGTTCAAGAACGGCAACGTCGAGGCCACCAAGGTCGGCGCACTGTCCAAATCGCAATTGGCCGCGTTCCTCGACGCCCACCTGTGATGTGAAAAAGCCCCGGAAAAACCGGGGCTTTTCTTTTCCAACCCACTAGACGTCGAAAAAAGCAAGTGTTACATTCGGCCTCGCACTGCTTCTCCAGTGCCCCCTGCACGCCGTCGCCGACGCACTCCTAATTAGAATCTGTGCGCGATCCTATCGCCTTCTAGCGGCGCGGCTTCATTAAGCCAGAAGCTTAATCCTCCCTTCATACATGATTACGTCACTCCCCTTATGAACCTGACTGAACTCAAGCAAAAGCCGATTACCGATCTGCTGGAAATGGCCGAACAGATGGGCATCGAAAACATGGCCCGTTCGCGCAAACAGGACGTGATTTTCGCCCTGCTGAAAAAGCACGCGAAAAGCGGCGAAGAGATCTCGGGTGACGGCGTGCTGGAGATTCTCCAGGATGGTTTCGGTTTCCTGCGTTCGGCTGATGCGTCCTACCTGGCCGGCCCCGACGACATCTACGTCTCGCCCAGCCAGATCCGCCGTTTCAACCTGCGTACCGGCGACACCATCGTCGGCAAGATCCGCCCGCCGAAGGAAGGGGAGCGTTACTTCGCCCTGCTGAAGGTCGACACGATCAACTTCGATCGCCCTGAAAACGCGAAGAACAAGATCCTGTTCGAAAACTTGACGCCGCTGTTCCCCAACAAGCGTCTGAAGATGGAAGCCGGCAACGGTTCCACCGAAGACTTGACCGGCCGTGTCATCGACCTGTGTGCACCGATCGGCAAGGGCCAGCGTGGCCTGATCGTCGCCCCGCCGAAAGCGGGTAAAACGATCATGCTGCAGAACATCGCGGCGAACATCACCCGGAACAACCCCGAGTGCCACCTGATCGTCCTGCTGATCGACGAGCGCCCGGAAGAAGTGACCGAAATGCAGCGCACCGTGCGCGGCGAAGTGGTTGCCTCGACCTTCGACGAGCCGCCGACCCGCCACGTGCAGGTTGCCGAAATGGTGATCGAGAAGGCCAAGCGCCTGGTCGAGCACAAGAAGGATGTGGTCATCCTGCTCGACTCCATCACCCGCCTGGCGCGTGCCTACAACACCGTGATCCCGAGCTCCGGCAAGGTCCTCACCGGTGGTGTCGACGCCCATGCCCTGGAGAAGCCGAAGCGCTTCTTCGGTGCCGCGCGTAACATCGAGGAAGGCGGCTCGCTGACCATCATCGCCACCGCGCTGGTTGAAACCGGCTCGAAGATGGACGAAGTGATCTACGAAGAGTTCAAGGGTACCGGCAACATGGAGCTGCCCCTGGACCGTCGCATCGCCGAGAAGCGTGTGTTCCCGGCCATCAACATCAACCGCTCCGGCACCCGCCGTGAAGAGCTGCTGACTGCCGACGACGAACTGCAGCGCATGTGGATCCTGCGCAAGCTGCTGCACCCGATGGACGAAATCGCCGCCATCGAGTTCCTGGTCGACAAGCTCAAGCAGACCAAGACCAACGACGAGTTCTTCTTGTCGATGAAGCGCAAGTAAGCTTCGCTGCATCATACAAAAAGCCGGGGAAACCCGGCTTTTTGCTGCTTGTCACAAAAGATCGTTAGCCAGCCCCCTGAACGCAGGCCACCATGCTGCCTGCGGCCACTGAAGGTATCTTGCCTTGCGCCGTATCGAGCCCAAACGACCGGGCGGGTGATAATTCGACATGGATTGTCTTTTATAAGGTACAGTGTGGATGTACACAGTTCATCACGTTCTATCCGTCAACGGCGTGGATCTCTACCAGGCATGGTTAAACACCATTCGCGACACAAGGGCGAAAGCACGAATTACCACGCGAGTGGACCGAGCAGAGCAGGGCCATTTCGGCGCGACCGAGCCAGTGGGTGATGGCGTGTTCGAGATGAAACTGGATTTTGGGCCAGGCTACCGCATCTACTACGCCACTCATGGGCGGAAGATTATTTTCCTGCTCGGCGGCGGCTCGAAAGACAGGCAGCAGGCAGATATCGACCAAGCCAAGGCGCTTTGGCACAGGCAAAAGGTAAAGCTATGACCGGCACGCGCTCGCATGAAGAAAGTGTCCTCGAAATGCTCCGTAACGACGAAGCCTTCGCCATCGATTACCTCTCCGTGGCGCTTGAGGAAATCGATGAGCCTGGTGGCGCTGCAGGTTTTCTGACGGCAGTCCGGCGTGTGGCTGAAGCGCGTGGCGGCATGGGTAATCTTGCGCTGGCCACCGGGCTTGCTCGCCCCAATCTCTATCGGGCGTTGTCAGCGGACGGTGACCCAAGGTTATCCACCGTATTGAAGGTGCTGCAAGCACTCGGAATAGGGCTGTCTAAGGTGGTCTCGCATAGTAGTGAACAGCACCACGGTGGTTGACCCACCCGGAGTGCGGCCCAGGTTACATCGCGTGCCGGGTATCCAGAGTCGGTGAGACTGCGCGCGGCCCAGACTCCCTTGGCCATTTTGCCCTCTTAGGCGCTACACTCTGCACCCCGACCGATACGGCCAACACGAGGCTCCTGCATGCAGTATCGCGACTTGCGCGACTTCATCCGTGGCCTGGAACAGCGCGGCGAACTCAAGCGCATCCAGGTTCCGATTTCTCCCGTCCTGGAAATGACCGAGGTCTGCGACCGCACCCTGCGTGCCAAGGGCCCGGCGTTGCTGTTCGAGAAGCCCACCGGCTACGACATCCCGGTGCTGGGCAACCTGTTCGGTACGCCAGAACGGGTGGCCATGGGCATGGGCGCCGAGTCGGTCGAAGAGCTGCGCGAAATCGGCAAGTTGCTGGCCTTCCTCAAGGAGCCCGAGCCGCCGAAGGGCCTGAAGGACGCCTGGTCGAAACTGCCGATCTTCAAGAAGGTCGTGTCGATGGCGCCCAAGGTGGTCAAGGATGCCGTGTGCCAGGAGGTGGTGGTCGAAGGTGACGACGTCGACCTCGGCCAGCTGCCGATCCAGCATTGCTGGCCAGGCGATGTGGCGCCGCTGATCACCTGGGGCCTGACCGTGACCCGCGGCCCCAACAAGGACCGCCAGAACCTGGGTATCTACCGCCAGCAGGTCATCGGCCGCAACAAGGTCATCATGCGCTGGCTGAGCCACCGCGGTGGCGCGCTGGACTACCGCGAATGGTGCGAGAAGCACCCCGGCCAGCCGTTCCCGGTTGCTGTGGCGCTGGGCGCAGACCCGGCGACCATTCTTGGGGCGGTGACGCCCGTGCCGGATACCCTGTCCGAGTACGCCTTCGCCGGCCTGCTGCGTGGCAACCGCACCGAGCTGGTCAAGTGCCGTGGCAGCAACCTGCAGGTGCCGGCCACCGCCGAGATCATCCTCGAAGGGGTGATCCACCCTGGCGAAATGGCGCCCGAAGGCCCCTATGGCGACCACACCGGTTACTACAACGAAGTGGACAGCTTCCCGGTGTTCACGGTCGAGCGCATCACCCACCGGCAAAAACCGATCTACCACAGCACCTACACCGGCCGGCCGCCCGATGAGCCGGCCATTCTCGGGGTGGCGCTGAACGAAGTGTTCGTGCCGATCCTGCAGAAGCAGTTCCCGGAGATCGTCGACTTCTACCTGCCGCCGGAAGGTTGTTCGTACCGCATGGCGGTGGTGACCATGAAAAAGCAGTACCCAGGCCACGCCAAGCGCGTGATGCTGGGGGTGTGGTCGTTCCTGCGACAGTTCATGTACACCAAGTTTGTTATCGTCACCGACGACGACATCAACGCCCGCGACTGGAATGACGTGATCTGGGCCATCACCACGCGCATGGACCCCAAGCGTGATACGGTGATGATCGACAACACCCCGATCGACTACCTGGACTTCGCGTCGCCGGTGTCGGGGTTGGGATCGAAGATGGGCCTGGATGCCACCCACAAGTGGCCGGGCGAGACTACACGCGAATGGGGGCGGGTCATCGTCAAGGACGAAGCCGTCACCCGCCGTATCGATGAGCTGTGGGATCAGTTGGGAATAGATTGATGCAGGTAACGTTGCAGCCGTCCGGGGCAGTGCTGGCGCTCGAACCCGGGGAACGGATCCTGGATGGAGCGCGGCGGCTGGGCTATGACTGCCCCAACAGCTGCCGCAATGGCAATTGCCATGTCTGCGCCGCTTTGCTGGTAGAAGGGAGCGTCCGCCAGAACGGCGAAGTACGCGACCATGGCGAGCTGTTCACCTGCATTGCCGAACCGCTGGAGGATTGCGTGTTGCTCTGGGATGGTGTGCTCGCCCTGGGCGAGCTGCCAGTGCGCAAGCTGGCGTGCAGCGTGAGCGAATGCGTCGACGTCGGTGGCGACGTCTGGCGCGTGCGCCTGCGGGCGCCTGCGGGCAAGCCGCCGCGTTATCACGCCGGGCAGTATCTGATGATCGAGCGTGAAGGCGGCAAGCAGGCGGCGTTCTCCCTGGCCTCGGCCCCCCACGGTGGGCGTGAGCTGGAGCTGCACGTGCTGGCGCGTGAACCCAGCGCACTGCAGTTGATCGAGCAATTGCAGCGCGATCGCCTGGCACGTATCGAACTGCCGTTCGGCGATGCGCACCTGGCCGAGCTGCCAGACGGCCCGCTGGTGCTGATCGCTGCCGGTACGGGGATGGGCCAGATGCACAGCCTGGTCGAGCACTGCCGCGCCCAGGGCTTCAAGCATCCGGTACACCTGTACTGGGGGGTGCGCCGGCCCGAGGATTTCTACCAGATCGAGCACTGGGACCAATGGCAGCACTTGCCCAACCTGTTCCTGCACAAGGTCGTCAGTGACCTGTGCGGGTGGGAAGGCCGGTGCGGCATGCTGCACGAGGCGGTTTGCGAAGACATCCCTGACCTCAATACCGTGCATGTGTATGCCAGCGGCTCGCCCAACATGGTCTATGCCACCCTCGATGCGCTGGTCGAGGCGGGCATGGATGCGCACCGCATGCGCGCGGATGTATTTGCCTACGCGCCGCGTGGCTAATAACCGAAGTTTGAACCACTGGGTATAAGGCGGTAATTGTTACCGCCTTGGCTCATAACTTTCACCCGGCTTGAAACAATGCGCTCCAACTGTCGGAAGTTCGCGTGAATCTTTAGCTGCGGGGCTTGAGTAGTGGCCTGTTTATATCCTAAGGTTAATCCAGGTACCTTGGGTGCGGGGCGCAGGCCCTGGCACACAGCGACGCTCGCTACGACAGTAGTTCACGGGGAATAATGGCGGCAGCTTATGTCGGCACTTCAACAGTTATCCTGGAATAGTTCTTACCCTCCGGCGCTCGACTTCGGCCAGCAATTGACCCGCGAGCAATTGATCAACTCCATGCACATGACCATGTCACGCCATGAAGGCGGGCCCGTGTGGTTGTTTGCCTATGGCTCGTTGATCTGGCGCCCGGAGTGCAGTTCGGTTGAGCGTCAGCGGGCGCGGGTGCATGGTTACCACCGTGGGCTGTACCTGTGGTCGCACGAGCACCGTGGCACGCCGGAAACACCGGGCCTGGTGTTCGGCCTGGACCGTGGCGGGTCGTGCAGCGGTTTTGCCTATCGGCTGGAAGAAAACAACCTGGATGAGTCGCTGATGGCGCTGTGGCAGAGGGAGATGCCTTACCCGGCCTACCGCCCGCACTGGCTCAGTTGCCGGTTGGGGGATGGCAGCAAGGTGCAGGCCTTGGGTTTTGTGCTGGAGCGCCACTTGCCGTGCTATGCGGGGAATCTGCCAGATACGCTGCTCAGCCAGATCCTTGCCAGTGCCAAAGGGCGGTATGGCACCACGCGCGAGTATGTGGAACAGACCTTGAACGCTTTGCGCACCCACCAGATGCCGGATCGCAACCTGGAGGCGCGGTTCAGGCGCTGCCATAACCTGCGCGAAGTTTGAGCAAGACAGTTGCTCAGGTTCTCTGCGGTCTTCAGGTTGTGGGAGCGGGCTTGCCCCGCGAAGAGGCCGGTGCTGCCAACCCAGTTGTGATGCCTTATCGGGTTAGCACCACCAACTTACCCACCGCCTTCCTTTGTCCCAATTGCTCGATAGCCGCCCCAGCCTCGGCCAGTGGATAAGTCTTCGACACCAACGGTTTCAGTTTGCCTTCGGCATGCCAGGCAAACAGCTGGCTGAAGTTCGCCGCATTGTCCTCCGGCTGACGCTGTGCAAACGCCCCCCAGAACACCCCCAGCACCGCAGCGCCCTTGAGCAGCACCAGGTTCGCCGCCATCTGTGGGATGGTGCCGCTGGCAAACCCGACCACCAGTAACCGTCCATTCCAGGCCAGCCCGCGCACGGCCTGGTCGAACAGCTCGCCGCCCACCGGGTCGTAGATCACGTCCGCGCCCTGGCCGCCGGTCAGGCGCTTTATCTCGTCCTTGAGGCTGGCCTGGCTGTAGTCAATCAGCTCGTCGGCCCCGGCAGCCTTGGCCACAGCCAGTTTTTCAGCGCTGCTGGCCGCGGCGATCACCCGGGCGCCCATGGCCTTGCCTATTTCCACTGCCGCCAGGCCCACACCGCCAGACGCCCCCAGCACCAGCAGGGTTTCACCGGGCCGCAGTTGGCCGCGCTGCTTGAGTGCATGCATCGAGGTACCGTAGGTCATGCCAAAGGCGGCAGCGGTCGTGAAGTCCATGCTTTCGGGGATCGGCATCACGTTGTAGAAGGGCACCGCGACCTGCTCGGCGAACGCACCCCAGCCCGTCAGCGCCATGACCCGGTCGCCGACCTTGAACGCACCGGCCTTTTCGCCGACTGCGGCGACCACCCCCGCTGCTTCGCTGCCCGGGGAAAACGGCAGCGGTGGTTGAAACTGGTATTTACCTTCGATGATCAGGGTGTCCGGGAAGTTGACGCCTGCGGCCTGTACCTCCAGCAGGAGCTCGTTCTTCTTCGGCACGGGGCTGGCGACGTCTTCCAGTACCAGGTCGCGCGCCGGACCCAGGGTTTTGCACAACACAGCTTTCATCGGGGCTATTCCTTTGCGGGTAATGGCCGATAAGTGTAGGAGGGCCACCTGCCGGGTCAACGAGCATGGCCCACCCTGATGGGCCGGCATAAGCCTGGGCTTGGGTTTGAGCGGTGTGCTGGGTAAGCTGGCGCCAATTGTATTGAGGAGCGAATTCGTGAAAGCGTGGATCTTGATGGTGCTGGCCCTGATGCTGCCAGTGGCGGCCATGGCCGAAGAGGCCAAGGAGGGGCAGCCAAAAGTCGCCTACATCACCCTGAGCCCACCCTTTGTCGGTAACTACGCGCTCGACGGTGGCCCCAAGCTGCGCGTCTACAAGGCTGACGTGGCCCTGCGCGTGACCGGTGATGAGGCCGCCAAGGCGGTGAAGCATCACGAGCCGCTGATCCGTAACCAGCTGGTGGCGCTGTTCACCCAGCAGACGGTAGACAAGATGAGCAACGTCGAGGCCAAGGAGCAACTGCGCCAGGAAGCCCTCAAGCAGGTGCAGCAGGTAATGGAAGCGGAAGAGGGCAAGCCGATTGTCGAAGACCTGCTGTTCAACAACCTGATCGTGCAGTGATCAAGAGGCCAGGCTGCGCCGAAAGCGCGCCAGTGCCACGCTGAAGAACACCAGGCCGATCACGGCCAGGGCCAGGATATCTGGCCATACCACGGCCAAGCCGGCGTCGCGGAACAGAATTGCGGCGCCGAGGCTGACGAAATGCGTCGACGGCGAGCCTTGCATCACCCATTGCAACCACTGCGGCATGCTGTCCAGCGGCGTGCTGCCGCCCGACAGCAACAGCATCGGGATGATCACCGGGATCGCCAGCAGGCCGAACTGAGGCGTCGAACGCGCCAGGGTGGCCAGAAAGATGCCCAGCGCGGTGCTGGCGAACAGGTACAGCGCCGTCACCCCCAGAAACAGCCCCATGGAGCCGGACAACGGCACGCCCAGGGCGCCCTTGACCACCACGATCAGCGAGATCCAGGTGCAAAGCACCACCACCAGTGCGTTGCTGGCGATTTTCGCCAGCATGATTTCCAGCGCGGTCAACGGCAGCACCAGCAAGTGATCGAGCGTGCCGTGTTCGCGCTCACGCAACAACGCGGTGCCGGTGAGGATGATCGCCAGAATCGTGATGTTGTTGACGATCTGGATCACCGCCAGAAACCAGCCGCCCTCAAGGTTGGGGTTGAACAATGCCTTGGGGTTGATCAGCACCGGGCTCTGCGTGGTGGTGCGCTGGGTATAGTCGAGCAGCTCACGTTCGAAGATCCGGCCGATGTAGCCGGCGCCCATGAAGGCCTGGCTCATGGCCGTGGCGTCGACGTTGATCTGCAGCTCCGGCGACCGCCCGGCCAGCAGGTCGCTCTGGAAATTTACCGGCACATTGATCACGAAGGTGTACTGGCCACTGTCCATGGCCTGGTCCAGGCGGTCCGGAGGCAGAGGCACGGCAGGCTGGAACTCGGGCGGTTGCAGCGACTCGGTGAGTTTGCGCGAGAGCAGGCTGTGGTCTTCGTCGACCACGGCGACACTGGCGTTGTGCACGCCGATCACCGAGCCGGCCGCAGGCATGTAGATCGCCACGCTAAAGGCATAAAGCAGAAACAGCAGCAGCACGCTGTCATGGCGCAGGCTGGTGAGTTCTTTCAGGCCCAGGCGCAGGGTGTGGTTCAAGCGCGACATGTCAGGCCTCCTGCTTCTTGAGCATGATCAGGCTCAGGCCGGTGAATACGGCAAAGAAACTCAGCAGGATCAGGCACTGCGGCCACAGCTCGCGCAGGCCCAGCGCTTTGGTGAAGGTGCCGACCGCGATGTCGAGGAAATACCCGGCCGGGAACAGCTGGCCCATCACCGCCGCAGCGCCGTCGAGCGACGAGCGCGGCACGATCAGCCCGGAAAACTGAATGGTCGGCAAGCTGGTGATGATCATGGTGCCCAGAATGGCCGCTATCTGGGTGCGGGTGAACGCCGAAATCAGCAAGCCCAGGCTGGTGGTGGCCAACAGGTAGGCCACGCCGCCACAGGCCAGGGCCAGCACGCTGCCCTTTAGCGGCACGGCGAACAGCCAGCGGTTCATCGCCACCAGCAACGCCAGGTTGACCAGGCTCACGGCCAGGTAGGGCAGCTGTTTGCCCAGCAGGAACTCCAGGCGGGTGAGGGGCGTGGCGTAGAAGTTGGTAATGGAGCCCAGCTCTTTCTCGCGGACAATGCCCAGGGCGGTGAGCATGGCTGGTATGAAGGCCAGGATCAGTGCCATCACCCCGGGGCCGATGGCATTCACGCTGACCACATCCTGGTTGTAGCGAAAGCGTGTTTCCAGGCGCACCGGTTCCTGGCGCTGCACCGGTTGCGGGCTGTAGGCGGCAAGCTGTTCGAGGTTCGCCTGGTGCACGGCTTCCACGTAGTTACGGCTGGTTTCCGCACGAAACGGCATGCCGCCGTCCAGCCAGGCTGCCACGACCGGCTGGCGCCCGGCGTGCAGGTCGCGGCCAAAGCCCGGTGGGATCTCCAGCGCCAGTTTGATTTCGGAGCGCTGCAAGCGCTGGTGCATCTCGCGAGTATCCCGGATCGGCGCCTGTTCGGCGAAATAGCGCGACCCGCGAAAGGCCTCGAGGTAGGCGCGGCTCTGCGGGCTCTGATCCTGGTCGTGAACGGCGAAGGCGAGGTTCTCCACATCCAGCGAGATGCCGTAGCCGAAGATCACCATCATGAACACGGCGCCGAGCAGGGCAAAGGCCAGGCGCACCCTGTCCCGCAGCAACTCCTTGCCCTCCCGGCTGGCCACCGCCAACAGGCGGCGCAGGCTGAAGCCCTGGCGCAACGGCGGTGTGGTCGCTGCTGCCTGCTCCAGTACCGCGTTGCCCGGGGCCTGGGGGCCGGCCTCCTGGGCCTGTTCCAGGCAGCGGACGAAGGCGTCTTCCAGGGTGTTGCCGGCGTAATGGCGCTGCAGGGCGTCGGGCGTGTCGCAGGCCAGCACCCGGCCGGCGTGCATCAGCGAAATGCGGTCGCAGCGCTGGGCTTCGTTCATGAAGTGGGTGGAGAGGAAAATGGTCACGCCCTGCTCGCGGGACAATTCCACCAGCAGCCGCCAGAAGTCGTCCCGGGCGGCAGGGTCGACGCCAGAAGTCGGCTCGTCGAGGATCAGCACTTCAGGGCGATGCAGCACCGCGACCGCCAGCGACAGCCGCTGGCGCAGGCCAAGGGGCAGGGCGCCTGACGGCTGGTCGGCGAAGCTGCCCAGGTCGAAGCGTTCGATCAGTTCGCTGATGCGCTGCGCGCTTTCGGCCTTGGGCAGGTCGAACAGGCGGGCATGCAGCGTCAGGTTCTGGCGGGTGCTGAGTTCGCCATACAGCGAGAAACTCTGCGACATGAACCCCACCCGCTTGCGCGTGGCCAGGTCGCTGGCATCCACCGGGCGGCCGAGCAGGGTGGCGCTGCCCTCGGTGGCGGGCATCAGGCCGGTGAGCACTTTCATGGTGGTGGTCTTGCCGCAGCCGTTGGAACCCAGGAAGCCGAAAATTTCCCCACGGCCAATGGCGAAGCTGACCTTGTTCACTGCGGTGAAATCGCCAAAGCGCAGGGTCAGGTCGTGCGCCTCGATGGCAACCGGGCCGTCATTGGTCGGGCGTGGCGGGATGCTCAAGGGTGCGTTTTGCGTGCTGCCTGCGCCCTGGTAATGGGTAAAGGCGTCGTCCAGCTTGCCGCTGGGCGTGACGGCGGCCAGTACCTGGCTGGGGCCTGCGGCAATCAGCTGGCCGCCATCGAGCATCAGGCAGTGCTCGAACTGCTCGGCCTCTTCCATATAGGCGGTGGCCACCAGCAGCGTCAATTGCGGGCGTTGCGCACGTACCTGCTCGACCAGCTCCCAGAAGCGCCGGCGCGACAGGGGGTCGACCCCGGTGGTGGGTTCGTCGAGGATCAGCAGGTCAGGCTCGTGGATCAACGCGCAGCACAGGCCCAGCTTCTGCTTCATGCCCCCCGACAGCTTGCCGGCCGGGCGCTCGGCGAAACGTTGCAGGTCAGTGGCTTGTAGCAGGTTGGCCATGCGCTGGTCGCATTCATCACGGCCAAGGCCAAACAGGGTGGCGAAAAAACGAATGTTCTCGCTGATCGACAGTTCGGGATACAGGTTGTTGCCCAGCCCTTGCGGCATGAACGCCACTTTTGGGTACAGCGCCGCGCGATGGCGGCGCTGACGGATCGAGCCGCCGAGCACCTGCAGCTCACCCTGTTGCAGGCGCTTCACGCCGGCGATCAGCCCGAGCAGGGTCGATTTGCCGGCCCCGTCGGGGCCAATCAGTGCACAGCGCGTGCCTGCAGGCAGGCTGAAGCCCAGCGTGTGCAAGGCGACCAGGCCGCCATAGCGGTGGCTGATACCCTCGGCCAGCAGTGCCGGCGCGTTCATTGCAGGTTGGCCGGCCAGTCCACATCAGCCGTGCGCACGTAGCCAGCACCCGGCATGCCCGGCTTGGCTTGAGGCACGGCGCTTGGGTCGATCAGGCGCAGTTTGACGCGAAACACCAGCTTCTGCCGTTCGTCACGGGTTTCGACCTGTTTCGGGGTGAACTGTGCCTTGGCCGCAACAAAGGCCACCTTCGCCGGCAAGGCCTGCTCTGGCAAGGCGTCGAGGACGATGCGTGCCTGATCGCCAACGGTCAGCCGGCCGCTGGTGGAGGCCGGCAGGTAGAGGTTCATGTACTGGTCGCTCGGGTCGATCAGCATCAGTACCCGACCGCCAGCACCCAACACCTCACCCGGTTCGGCCAGGCGCAGCTGGATGATGCCGTCGATGGGCGCGCGCAGGCTGCTGTCGTCGATCTCGCTGGTGAGCTGCGCCACCTGGGCTTGGGCGGCGCCGATGGCGGCCTTGACTGCCGCCAGCTGGGCACGTGCCGCGACAACTGCCGCGTTGGCCGTGTCGAAGCGGGCCTGTTGCTGGTCGAGCAACTGCTGGCTGGCGTACTTGCGCTGGAAGATTTCGCGCACGCGCTTGAGCTCCTGGCCGGCCAGCAGCAGTTCACTTTGGCGCAGTTGCACACTGGCCTGGGCTGCCGCGTAGTTTTCCCGCGCGCGCAGCACTTCGGCCTCGGCCTGGTTGCGTTGGGCCTCCATGGTACGGGTGTCGATACGGGCCAGCAGCTGGCCGCGGACAACCTTGTCGCCTTCGTCGACCCGCACTTCGGCCAAGCGCCCGGGGACCTTGCTGGCAATCTGCACTTCGGTCGCCTCGAGGCGGCCGTTGCCCATGCTCAAGCCTTCCGGCAATTGGTCGTGCAGCGACTTCCAGTAACCCAGCCCTGCAGCGGTCGCCAGTAAGGCGATCAACGCGGTGGCGAAGACCCTGGGGGCATATCGATTCATCAGTCAGCATCCTGCTCAATGCACGCCCCTATCGTGGCGTGTGGCTATCCATGGCGTGTTGATATCGGTCAAACCCCATGACCATAGCGCACCTTCAGCTCAGCGCGACAATCGCCGCCCATTGCTCGGGGGTCACCGGCATCACCGACAGGCGGCTGCCTTTCTGTACCAGCGGCAGTTCGGCAAGGGCAGCCTGTTGCTTGAGCCAGCCCAGCTCCAGCACCTTGGGCAGGGTCTGCACGTGCGCCACATCTACGGCGCTCCACGGGTTTTTCTCGGCCGTGGCCTTGGGGTCGTGATAGGGGCTCTCTGGGTCCAGTGCGGTTGGGTCCGGGTAGGCTGCCCGCGTGATCCGGGCGATGCCGGCAATGCCCGGCTGCGGGCAGCTGGAATGGTAGAAGAAGAACGTGTCGCCCACGCTCATGGCCCGCAGGAAGTTGCGCGCCTGGTAATTGCGCACGCCGTCCCAGCGTGTTTCGCCCAGGCGGCCAAGGCCTTCGATCGAGAGCTCGTCGGGCTCGGATTTCATCAGCCAATAGGCCATGGATGCTGCTCCTGAAAAGGTTTGAAATAACCTGTTGCACGAAACCGACAGCCGGTTGGCGTCAATGTTTGCGTGTAGACGCAGGTTGTCGGAAAATGCGCCCCGTTTAAAGCGAGATGCGCTGGCGATACCCAGAAAATCGCCAAGCCGGAACAGTTTGCCTGGGGGGCAATCTTCGATGAATCAACGCAAAAAGCCGGATCTGCTGTGGATCCTGGTGTTCATTTTTGGCCTGGGTGTGGTCACTACCGGTTATGCGCAGGGGTTCTGGGAGCGCAAGCTGGATACCGCCTATCAGATGCCAGTCGACGCCAGCCAGCCGCCACGTTGATGCCCTTCGCTGGCGCCGCTCAGCTCGGCGCCAGGTACCAGTCGCAGTCCGAGACCGTCCCCTGCAAGGGTACATCCCAGCTGGCCTGCGCCAGCCGCTCGACCTTTTGGCATTCATGCGCCAGCCCCAGCAGCAAGGGCTTTTTCCAGGTCTTGCGGCGCGCTTGGTAGGCCAGGCTGCGGTCATAGAACCCCCCGCCCATGCCCAGGCGCCCACCCACTTCATCGAAGCCCACCAGCGGCAGCAGGATCAGGTCCAGGGACCAGATCGGGCGTTGGCGTTTGCGGTCGGTCAGTGGCTCTGGAATACGGAAGCGGTTGCGCTTGAGTTTTTCACCCTGCTCGAAACGCTGAAACACCATGCGCGTGCGCGGCCAGGCGTGCAGTACCGGCAGGTAGGTGCGCTTGCCGCGTCGCTGGGCTTCGCGCAGTAGTAGGTATGGGTCGATTTCGCCGTCGTTGGGCAAGTACAGGGCGATGTGCCGGGCGCGGCGGAACAGCGGGTCTTGCGCCAACTGGCGGTACAGGCCAAGGGCGGCCTGGCGCTGCTGGGCAGGCGTCAGTGCGCGGCGGGCATTGCGCAGCAGGCGACGGAGCTGGGGGCGGGTAGGCGGCGCGGTGTCGGTCATGGCACGGACGTTCCCAGTTGTCGCTACTGGTGTGGAGTCTGCCCGCAGCAAATGCAGGCAAGAGAAATAAGGCTCCCCGATAGGACCGCTATCGGTGTAGCCCTTGAACCCGAAAGTTCAAGGTGGAGATTGCAGGGGGCGTTAAGGCTTTCCGTCGAGCGGACATGCACACCGGCCCCAGCGTGCAACCCCCGTGGTTGTGCGTATCGGCTCAGGGACATAACCGACTGGCGCATCCCCCAGGGAGTGGCGCCAGTATACCAATCTCAGCCGATTTTGGTATCCGTGTCGTCGGACAAGGCCTTATCGACCCGATCCAGCAGCTCGCGCACCTGTTCGCGGTTGGTGCCAGCGGCGGGTGCATCGGTACGCTCTTCCTGGCGGTGCAGCATCTCGTGGGTAATGTTCAACGCCGCCATCACCGCGATGCGGTCGGCACCAATCACCTTGCCGCTGCTGCGGATCTCGCGCATCTTGCCGTCCAGGTAGCGCGCCGCGCTGACCAGGTTGTTGCGCTCTTCCGGCGGGCAGATGATCGAGTATTCCTTGTCGAGGATCTGCACGGTGACGCTATTGCTTGAACTCATGAGTCTTGCTCCAGAGCCTTGAGGCGTAAAATCATCGACTCGACCTTGCGCCTTGCGATCTCGTTCTTTTCGATGAGGTGGGCGCGCTCTTCGCGCCAGGACTTTTCCTGAGCTACTAGGAGTGCATTTTGCCGTTTTAGTTGCTCGACACGTTCAATCAGCAACTCGAATCGGCTCATCAGCGCTTGCAGGTCGTTCTCTTGCGTGGGTTGCACTCGAATCGCTCCGTCGTTGAGTCACCTGGCGATGATGCCTCTCCCTGGCCCGCGACGGCCAGTGCCGATGGTCTTGGCGCGCCTGCCGGTGCTAGGATACAAGGTCTCCATTCTAGTCATTGCGCCGTCTGGCGCCTAGTTGCCCATGCCCAATACCCAATCGCCCTACATCGCCTTCGCCATGCTGCTTTCCAGCAATGGCCACCCTGTCACTCCTGCCGAGCTGCACGGCTTGCTGGTCGGGCGCAGTTGCGCCGGTGCCGGCTTCGATGCCGACGCCTGGCTGGCCGACGCCGCCCAACTGCTGGAAAACGAACCCGGTGACACTGTCCGCAATGCCCTGATCGGCCTGCAGGAGATGGTCAAGGGTGAGCTGACCAGCGATGACATGGCCATCGTCCTGCTGCTGCCTACCGATGACGCCGCGCTGGCCGACCGCGCTGCGGCGCTGGGCCAGTGGTGCCAGGGCTTCATCACCGGCTTCGGCCTGAACGCAGGTGGCAAGGAGCTTTCCACCGAGGCCAAGGACGTGCTGCAGGACCTGGTTGCCATCTCGCAGGTGCAAGAAGCCCTCGAAGAGTCCGAAGACGGCGAGAGCGACTACATGGAAGTCATGGAATACCTGCGCGTAGCGCCGCTGCTGCTGTTCTCCGAGCTGGCCAAGCCGGCCGCACCCGCGTCCAAGCCATCGTTGCACTGATCAACCGGGGGTAGTCTGCCCATGAGCCACATTCCCAAGGCCGAGTATGCCCGTCGGCGCAAGGCGCTGATGGCGCAGATGGTCCCCAATAGCATTGCCATCCTGCCCGCCGCCGCAGTTGCCATTCGCAACCGCGACGTCGAGCACGTGTACCGCCAGGACAGCGACTTCCAGTACCTCAGCGGCTTCCCGGAGCCTGAGGCTGTCATCGCGCTTATCCCCGGCCGGGAACATGGCGAGTACGTGCTGTTCTGCCGCGAGCGCAACCCCGAGCGCGAGCAATGGGAAGGGCTGCGCGCCGGCCAGGAAGGTGCGGTGCGTGATTTCGGCGCCGACGATGCCTTCCCGATCACCGACATCGACGAGATCCTGCCGGGCCTTATCGAAGGCCGCGAGCGGGTCTACAGCGCCATGGGCAGCAACCCCGAGTTCGACCGCCGGCTGATGGACTGGATCAACGTGATCCGCTCCAAGGCGCGCCTTGGTGCCCAGCCGCCGAATGAGTTCGTTGCGCTGGATCATCTGCTGCATGACATGCGCCTGTATAAATCGGCGGCGGAAGTGAAAGTGATGCGCGCTGCCGCCGAAATTTCCGCTCGCGCCCACGTGCGTGCCATGCAGGCATGCCGGGCCGGGCTGCACGAGTACAGCCTGGAAGCCGAGCTGGATTACGAATTCCGCAAGGGCGGGGCGAAAATGCCGGCCTACGGCTCGATCGTCGCCGCCGGGCGCAATGGCTGCATCCTGCACTATCAGCAGAACGACGCCCCGCTCAAGGATGGCGACCTGGTGTTGATCGATGCGGGCTGCGAAATCGACTGCTATGCCAGCGACATCACCCGCACGTTCCCGGTCAGCGGGCGTTTCTCGCCCGAGCAGAAGGCCATCTACGAGCTGGTGCTCAAGGCCCAGGCTGCGGCCTTCGCCGAAATCGCCCCCGGCAAGCACTGGAACCACGCCCACGAGGCGACCGTGCAGGTCATCACCGAGGGCCTGGTGGCACTTGGGCTGCTCAAGGGCGATGTGCAGGGGCTGATCGAAAGCGAAGCCTACCGCGCCTTCTACATGCACCGCGCCGGGCACTGGCTGGGCATGGATGTGCACGATGTGGGCGAGTACAAGGTGGGCGGTCAGTGGCGCGTGCTGGAGCCCGGCATGGCGCTGACCGTCGAGCCGGGCATCTACATTGCCGCCGACAACCAGGCGGTGGCGAAGAAGTGGCGCGGCATCGGCATAAGGATCGAGGACGACGTGGTAGTGACCAGGCAAGGCTGTGAAATTCTGACCTCAGGCGTGCCGCGCACGGTCACCGAGATCGAGGCGCTGATGCAGGCTGCGCGCAAGGACGCGGCATGAATCGCGTGAACCTGGCGATCATCGGTGGCGGCCTGGTCGGCGCCAGCCTGGCCTTGGCCCTGCAAGCCGGGGCCAAGGCGCGCGGCTGGAAGATCCTGCTGATCGAGCCGTTCGCGCCTGGCGACAACTTCCAGCCCAGCTACGATGCGCGCTCCTCGGCGCTGTCGTTTGGCACACAACAGATCTACCAGCACTTGGGGCTGTGGCAGGCCATCGGCCAACGCGCCGAACCGATCCGGCAGATTCAGGTATCCGACCGCGGCCGGTTCGGCGCCACGCGCCTGGATGCCGTCGAGGAGGGCGTGCCAGCGCTCGGCTACGTGGTCGAGAACGCCTGGCTTGGCCAGTGCCTGTGGCAGGGGCTCGACAGTGACGTGGTGAGCTGGCGTTGCCCCGCCGAGGTGCGGGCAATGCACGCCATCGAAGGCGGTTACCGCCTGCAGCTGGATGACGACACCAGCCTGGACTGCGACCTGGCGGTGCTGGCCGATGGCGGCCGCTCCGGCCTGCGTGAGCAACTGGGCATTCATGTGCGCCGCACGCCCTATGAGCAAAGCGCCTTGATCGCCAACATCACGCCTGGCGAGGCCCATCGCGGCCAGGCGTTCGAGCGCTTCACCGAGGCAGGCCCGATGGCGCTGCTGCCATTGCCGGAAAACCGCTGTGCGTTGGTCTGGACCCGTCAGGGCATGGACGCGCAGCGGCTGGCCGAAATCGACGAACGCAGCTTCCTGCGCGAGCTGCAGGACGCCTTCGGCTATCGCCTCGGCGCATTGCGCCAGGTGGGGGCAAGGCATCTGTACCCGCTGGCATTGGTCGAAGCCGACGAGCAGGTACGCCCGCACCTGGTGGTGCTGGGCAACGCCGCGCACAGCCTGCACCCCATTGCCGGCCAGGGCTTCAACCTGTCGCTGCGTGACGTTCAGGCACTGGCCGAAGCGCTGCTGGCGGGCCCGCAGCAACCCGGAGACCTGGCTACCTTGCGCGTCTATCACCAGCGTCAGCGCCTGGATCAGGCCCTGACCATCGGCTTTTCCGACCAGGTTACGCGCCTGTTCGGCAGCAACCAGCCGTTGTTGGCCGCAGGGCGCAACATCGGCCTGCTCGGCCTCGACCTGTTGCCCCCGGCGAAAAGCTGGTTTGCCCGCCAGGCCATGGGCCTGGGTACGCGCCCCGACCCGCGAGGCCAGGCATGAGTAATCCGCGCAGGCTGGCGCGCCGGGCCCGTATGTTGCGCTGGTTGTTGAACCTCTACCCACCGTACCTGGGCGCCGGTATCCGTGTGCAGCACATCAGCCCGGACATGCGCAGCGTCAAGGTATGCATGAAGCTCACGCGCTGGAACCGCAATTACGTCGGTACCCAGTTCGGCGGCAGCCTCTACTCGATGGTCGATCCGTTCTACATGTTGCTGCTGATCGAGCAGTTGGGGCGTGAATACATCGTCTGGGACAAGGCGGCGAGCATCGACTTCATCTCGCCGGGCAAAGGCCCGGTGTACGCCGAGTTCCACCTCGATGACTCCCTGCTGGACGAGATCCGCCAGCAGACCGCCACCGGCAAGAAGTGCCTGCCGCGTTTGCAGGTGGATATCCGCGACGCTGCCGGCGAGCTGGTGGCGCGGGTCGACAAAACCCTATACGTGCGGCTCAAGCCGCAAGCGAGGCAGGCGTAAGGCATGGAAATGCGCGCAGATCTGTTGATTGTCGGTGCCGGTATGGTCGGCAGCGCCCTGGCCTTGGCGTTGCGCCACAGTGGCCTGGACATTCTCCTGCTCGACGGCAGCCCGCTGTCGGTCAAACCCTACGATAACGAGGCCGCGTTCGAGCCGCGTGTCAGTGCCCTGTCGGCGGCCAGCCAGCGCATTCTCGAGCGCCTTGGCGCCTGGGACGGTATCGCCCGGCGGCGGGCCACGCCGTACACCGACATGCACGTGTGGGATGGCAGCGGCACGGGCCAGATCCACTTCTCGGCGGCCAGCGTGCACGCTCAGGTACTCGGCCACATCGTCGAGAACCGGGTGGTGCAGGATGGCCTGCTGGAGCGTCTGCATGACAGCGACATCGGCCTGCTGCCCAATGCGCGGCTGGAGCAACTGCGCCGCTCCGGTGACGAGTGGCTGCTGACCCTGGCCGACGGCCGCCAGCTGCGTGCGCCGCTGGTGGTGGCGGCTGATGGCGCCAACTCGGCGGTGCGCCGCCTGACCGGTTGCGAAACCCGTGAGTGGGATTACCTGCATCACGCCATCGTCACCAGCGTGCGTTGCAGCGCGGGGCACCAGTCCACGGCCTGGCAGCGCTTCACCGACGACGGCCCGCTGGCGTTCCTGCCGCTGACGCGCGATGGCCAGCAGGACTGGTGCTCGATTGTCTGGTCGACCACCCCGGAGCATGCCGAGCAGTTGATGGCGCTGGGTGAGCCGGCCTTCCTCAAGGCCCTGGAACGAGCCTTCGAGGGGCGCCTGGGTGAAGTCCTGCAGGCAGACCCGCGCGTCTGCGTGCCGCTGCGCCAGCGCCACGCCAAGCGCTATGTGGACGAGGGGCTGGCCTTGATTGGCGATGCCGCGCACACCATTCACCCGTTGGCTGGCCAGGGCGTCAACCTGGGCTTCCTCGACGCCGCTGTGCTGGCCGAGGTGCTGGTCAATGCCTGCGAGCGGGGCGAACGGCTGGCGGATGTGAAGGTGCTGAGCCGCTACGAGCGGCGGCGCATGCCGCACAACCTGGGGCTGATGGCGGCGATGGAGAGTTTCGAGCGGCTGTTCCAGGCCAACCCACTGCCGTTGCGCTGGTTGCGTAACAGTGGCTTGAAGCTGGTGGAGCAGATGCCAGAGGCCAAGGCGTTGTTCGTGCGCCAGGCATTGGGGTTGAGCGGGGACCTGCCGGCGTTGGCCAGGCCTTGAGCCTACGGGGCCGCCTTGCGGCCCCTGCAACATCCGGTAACGGCTCCAAGGGTGAGTGACAAAATGGGATTCACTACCATTTGCGCCTCTCATACGATCCGAGGAGTGCTTTCCATGTTGCCACGCAAGCCCCTACTGGCCGCCCTGGCCCTGACCCTGTTCGGCGGCACTGCCCAGGCAGCGGAGGAGGTGGTGGTGTACTCCTCGCGCATCGACGAGCTGATCAAGCCGGTGTTCGATGCCTACACCGCCAAGACCGGGGTCAAGATCAAGTTCATCACCGACAAGGAAGCCCCGTTGATGCAACGCATCAAGGCCGAGGGCGAGAACGGTGTGGCCGACCTGCTGCTGACCGTCGATGCCGGCAACCTCTGGCAGGCCGAGCAGATGGGCATCCTGCAGCCGATCAAGTCCGACATCATCGACCAGAACATCCCGGCGCAGTACCGTGCCTCGTCCCATGACTGGACCGGCCTGAGCCTGCGCGCCCGGACCATCATCTATGCCACCGACCGGGTCAAACCCGAACAGCTGAGCACCTACGAAGCCCTGGCCGACAAGCAGTGGGAGGGCCGCCTGTGCCTGCGCACCGCGAAGAAAGTCTACAACCAGTCGCTGACCGCCACGCTGATCGAGAACCACGGCGAGGCGAAGACCGAAGAGATCGTCAAAGGCTGGGTCAACAACCTGTCCACCGACGTGTTCTCCGATGACAACGCCGTGATCCAGGCCATCGAGGCCGGCCAGTGCGATGTGGGCGTGGTCAACACTTACTACTACGGGCGCCTGCACAAGCAAAACCCCGCGTTGCCGGTGAAGATCTTCTGGCCCAACCAGGGTGACCGTGGCGTACACGTGAACCTGTCGGGCATCGGCCTGACCAAGCATGCTCCGCACCCAGAGGCTGCGAAAAAGCTGGTCGAGTGGATGACCGGCGAAGACGCGCAGAAGCTGTTCGCCGACATCAACCAGGAGTTCCCGGCCAACCCGAAGGTCAAACCGTCGGACGAGGTTGCAGCCTGGGGCAGCTTCAAAGCTGACAGCATTCCGGTCGAGATCGCGGGCAAGCGCCAGGCAGAAGCGATTCGGTTGATGGACCGGGCTGGCTGGAACTAAGCGCCAGGCTTTATCCTTGCGGGGCCTGCAAGGGCCCTTTCGCGGGTAAACCCGCTCCCACAGGTACAGCGCAGCCCAAGCGGCGGCACCGTACCTGTAGGAGCGGGTTTACCCGCGAACGACCGCGCAGCGGTCGCCATCGCCTTCGAGACTTGAGCCTTGCCCCACACCCCCCAACGCCGCTGGTACCTCCCGGTCGCCCTGATCGCTGCCCTGGTGCTCCTGCCCCTGAGCGTCCTGCTGCTGTCGTGGCAGTCGATCGACCAGCAGATCTGGTCGCACCTGCTCGACACCCAGATGAGCCGCCTGCTCGGCAACACCCTGACCCTGGTGCTGGGCGTAGGCATCGGCGTCACTGTCCTGGGTGTCAGCCTGGCCTGGCTCACCAGCCTCTGCGAATTCCCCGGCCGGCGCTGGCTGGACTGGGCGCTGATGCTGCCGTTCGCCATCCCCGCCTACGTGCTGGCATTCGTCTTCGTCGGCCTGCTGGACTTTGCCGGCCCCGTGCAAAGCGCCTTGCGTGAAGCCTTCGGGCCGATGCGCCTGCCCCGCGTACGCTCCACGGGTGGGGTGGTCATCGTGTTGGTGCTGGTGTTCTACCCTTATGTCTACCTGCTTGCGCGCACGGCCTTTCTGGCGCAGGGCCGGGGCCTGATGGAGGCGGCCCGGGTACTGGGGCTGTCGCCGCTGCAGGCGTTCTGGCGCGTGGCGTTGCCCATGGCGCGCCCGGCCATCGGTGCCGGTATCGCCCTGGCGTTGATGGAAACCCTGGCCGATTTCGGTGCAGTGGCAGTGTTCAATTTCGATACCTTCACCACGGCCATCTACAAGACCTGGTACGGCTTCTTCAGCCTGTCCAGCGCCGCGCAGTTGGCCAGCCTGCTGCTGTTGGCGGTGATGCTGGTGCTCTACGGCGAGCGCCGTGCGCGCGGCGCCAGCCGTACCGGCAACGAGCGGCCGCGTGGGCAAGCGCTCTATCACCTGCGCGGGGCAAAGGCGCTGCTGGCCAGCGGCTGGTGCCTGCTGGTGTTCGCCTGCGCCTTCGTCATACCGCTGCTGCAATTGCTTGTGTGGTTCTGGCAGCGCGGTCGGCATGACCTGGACGATCGCTATGTCGGCCTGGTGCTGCACACCTTGTACCTGGGCGGCATGGCGGCATTGATCACGGTGAGCGTGGCGCTGTTGCTGGCATTTGCCCGGCGCCAGGCGCCGACGGCTGGCATCCGCGCTGGGGTCGGCCTGGCCAACCTTGGTTATGCCTTGCCAGGTTCAGTGCTGGCGGTGTCGATCATGCTGGCCTTCAGTTACCTCGATAACCAACTGGTGGTGCCGCTCTCCACATGGCTGGGCGGCGCTGGCAAAACCTTGCTGCTGGGTAGCCTCGCGGCCTTGCTGCTGGCCTACCTGGTGCGCTTCATCGCCGTGGCCTACGGGCCGCTGGAAGGCAGCCTGGAGCGTATCCGGCCCTCGTTGCCTGAAGCGTCGCGCAGCCTGGGCGTCGGCGGCGTGGGATTGTTTTTCAGGGTGTATCTGCCGTTGTTGGTGCCCGGTGCACTGAGTGCGGCCCTGCTGGTATTCGTCGATGTGTTGAAGGAAATGCCGGCTACCTTGCTGATGCGTCCGTTCGGCTGGGACACCTTGGCGGTACGGGTGTTCGAGATGACCAGCGAGGGGGAGTGGGCGCGCGCCTCGCTGCCTGCCTTGACCCTGGTACTGGTGGGGCTGCTGCCGGTCATCGGGCTGATCCGCCGTTCGGCTCGGCGCCCCGGTCACAGACACTAAGGGTGCCAGCCTGCGCCCATGCGGCTACAATGCGCGGCATTCGCGCGGCGGGTCCTACAAGAAGAGCTGACGACCCAACGTCATCGACCGCCGCCGCTTCGCCACGCCCGGAAGGAGAAACCCATGGGACAGCGCACGCTTCTGTATGACCTGCACCTGGCGCTCGGCGCCAAGACGGTCGATTTTGGCGGCTGGGACATGCCCCTGCACTATGGCTCGCAAGTCGAGGAGCACCATCAGGTGCGCAGTGACTGCGGGGTCTTCGATGTCTCTCACATGACCGTCATCGACGTCACGGGCAGTGATGCCTTTGCCTGGTTGCAGCGGTTGCTGGCCAACGACGTCGCACGTCTCGCGGGTATTGGCAAGGCGCTGTACAGCCCACTGCTGAACGCGCAGGGCGGGGTTATCGACGACCTCATCGCCTACCGTACCGAAGGCGGCTATCGCCTGGTGACCAACGCCGCCACCCGCGAAAAGGTGCTTGGCTGGCTGCATGCGCAGCGTGCAGGCTTCGAGGTGGATGTTCAGGTTCGCCCGGACCTCGCCATCCTCGCCATCCAAGGCCCCCACGCCCGTGAAAAGGTGGCGGCCTTGCTGAGCCCGTCGCGCGCCGCGCTGATCCGCGAGCTGCGCCCGTTCGAAGGTATCGCCGAAGGCGACTGGTTCATTGCCCGTACCGGTTATACCGGTGAGGACGGCCTGGAGATCATCCTCCCAGGTGACCAGGCCGTGGCCTTCTTCAACGACCTGGTAGGGGCCGGCATCGCCCCCAGTGGCCTGGGCGCCCGCGATACCCTGCGTCTGGAGGCCGGCATGAACCTTTACGGCCAGGACATCGACGAAGCCCACACCCCGCTGACCTCCAACCTGGGCTGGAGCATCGCCTGGGAGCCGGCTGCGCGCGAATTCATCGGCCGCACTGGCCTGTTGGCGGAAATCGAGCAGGGTGTGAAGGAAAAACTGGTTGGCCTGGTGCTGGAAGAACGCGGCGTTCTGCGTGCCCATCAGGTGGTTCGTGTTACCGGTATTGGCGAAGGTGAGATCACCAGTGGTAGTTTCTCTCCTACGCTGAGCAAATCCATTGCCCTGGCGCGTGTACCCATGGCTACCGGCGACCGCGCCGAGGTCGAGATTCGCGGCAAATGGTACCCGGTGCGGGTGGTCAAACCGACCTTCGTGCGCCACGGCAAAATCCTGATTTGAACAATTATTAACCGGCGGGCCGACCGCTGAGCCAATCGAGGAATTCAAGACATGAGCAATATCCCCGCCGACCTGCGTTTTGCCGAAAGCCACGAGTGGGCGCGCCTGGAAAGCGACGGCACAGTGACCGTTGGCATCAGCGACCATGCACAGGAAGCCCTGGGTGACGTCGTGTTCGTCGAACTGGCGGAAGTCGGCAAGGTGTTTGCCAAAGGCGATGCCGCAGGCGTGGTCGAATCGGTCAAGGCGGCTTCCGACATCTACGCCCCGATCGCTGGCGAAGTGATCGCGGTCAACGACGCGCTGGCAGACAATCCGGAGCTGTTGAACGAAGAACCTTATGGGGCGTGGATCTTCAAATTGAAGCCAAGCGACGCAGCTGAATTGGAAGAGCTGCTGGATGCTGCGGCTTATCAGGCTGCGATCGGCGAGTAACTGATCAAGCCGGGGGGCGCACTGCGCCGCCCGGCCATGGTGCGGCAAAAGCAAGTTTCTCCGCACAATCGGCAATCCTTCCTAGACTTATAAGTCTCCATGAGGCCTGGTCTAGGAAGAGAGCGTCGTCATGTCCCAGTCGCCGTCCCTGCATCAACTGCAAGAGCTCAACCCTTTCCTGCGTCGCCACCTTGGCCCCGATGCCTCGGAGCAGCAGGCCATGCTCAGCGCGCTGGGTGTTGCCAGCCGCAGCGAGCTGATCGAGCAGACGGTCCCGCCAGGGATCCGCCTCAATCGCCCACTCGACCTGCCGCCGGCCCTGGATGAACAGGCCGCACTGGCCAAGCTCGCCGGTTACGCCGAGCAGAATCAGGTCTGGACCAGCCTCATCGGCATGGGCTACCACGGCACCGTCACGCCAACTGTCATCCTGCGCAACGTGCTGGAAAACCCAGGCTGGTACACCGCCTATACGCCTTATCAGCCAGAAATCGCCCAAGGCCGGCTGGAAGCCCTGCTCAACTTTCAGCAGATGGTCATCGACCTGACCGGCCTGGCCCTGGCCAACGCCTCGCTGCTCGACGAAGCCACCGCCGCCGCCGAGGCGATGGCCTTGGCCAAGCGCGTGGCACGTAACAAGAGCAACGCCTTCTTCGCCGACGAGCACTGCCACCCGCAAACCCTCTCGGTACTGAAAACCCGCGCCGAGGGGTTCGGCTTCGAGCTGATCGTCGACGCTGTGGATAACCTTGCCAAGCACTCGGTATTCGGCGCTTTGCTGCAATACCCGGACACCCATGGCGAGGTGCGCGACCTGCGCCCATTGATCGACCAGTTGCACAGCCAGCAAGCCTTGGCCTGCGTTGCCGCCGACCTGCTCAGCCTGGTGGTGCTGGCGCCGCCCGGTGAGCTGGGCGCCGATGTGGTGTTGGGCTCGACCCAGCGCTTTGGCGTACCGATGGGCTACGGCGGGCCACACGCGGCCTATTTCGCCTGCCGTGACGACTTCAAGCGGGCCATGCCGGGGCGCATCATCGGTGTGTCACGCGATGCCCGTGGCAATACCGCGCTGCGCATGGCCCTGCAGACCCGCGAGCAGCACATCCGCCGTGAGAAGGCCAACTCCAACATCTGCACGGCCCAGGTACTGCTGGCCAATATCGCCGGCTTCTATGCCGTCTACCATGGCCCAGAGGGCTTGCAGCGCATTGCCCAGCGCGTGCATCGGCTGACCTTTATCCTGGCGGCCGGCCTTGAAGCCAAGGGCATCAAGCGGCTCAACCAGCATTTTTTCGACACCCTGACGTTGGAGGTGGGCGGCGCGCAGGCGGCGATCATCGAAAGTGCCGAGCACGCGCAGATCAACCTGCGCATCCTCGGGCGTGGGCACCTGGGCGTGAGCCTGGACGAAACCTGCAGCGAACAGACCGTGTTGCGCCTGTTCGATGTTTTCCTGGGGGTCGACCACGGCCTGGACATCGCGACGCTCGACCAACTGGCGCTGCCCGAAGGCATACCCGCGGGGCTGGTGCGGCGCACGCCGTTCCTTGCGCACCCGGTCTTCAACCTGCACCACAGTGAAACCGAGATGCTGCGCTACCTCAAGCAGCTGGAAAACAAGGACCTGGCGCTGAACCAGTCGATGATCCCGCTGGGCTCCTGCACCATGAAGCTCAACGCCACCAGCGAGATGATCCCCATCACCTGGCCCGGCTTCGCCCAGCTTCATCCCTTTGCGCCTGCTGCCCAGGCGGTTGGCTACAAAGCGATGATCGACGAGCTGGAGAGCTGGTTGTGCGCGATCACCGGCTTTGACGCCATTTGCATGCAGCCCAACTCCGGGGCCCAGGGTGAATACGCCGGCCTCATGGCCATCACCCGCTACCACCGCAGCCGCCATCAGCCGCAGCGTACGCTGTGCCTGATTCCGTCCTCGGCCCACGGCACCAACCCGGCCTCGGCGCAAATGGCCGGCATGGAGGTGGTGATCGTCGATTGCGACGAAGACGGCAACGTCGACCTCACGGACCTCAAGGTCAAGGCCCAGGCGGCAGGGGATCGGTTGTCCTGCCTGATGGTCACCTACCCCTCGACCCATGGGGTGTACGAAGAGGGTATCCGCGAAATCTGCGACGTGGTGCACCAGCACGGTGGCCAGGTGTACATGGACGGTGCCAACCTCAATGCCCAGGTCGGCCTGGCACGGCCCGCAGACATCGGCGCCGACGTTTCGCACATGAACCTGCACAAGACCTTCTGCATCCCCCATGGCGGCGGCGGCCCCGGCATGGGCCCGATCGGCATCCGCGCCCACCTCAAGCCCTTTGTCGCCAGCCACCCGGTGGTGCCGGTACCCGGCCTGGACCCGAACAACAGCGCGGTCAGTGCCGCGCCCTGGGGCAGTGCGAGCATTCTGCCGATCAGCTGGATGTACATCGCCATGATGGGCCCGCAACTGGCCGATGCCAGCGAGGTGGCGATCCTCTCGGCCAACTACCTGGCCAGCCAGCTTGCCGGGGCGTTCCCGGTGCTCTACCGCGGGCGTAACCAGCGCGTGGCCCACGAATGCATACTCGACCTGCGCCCGCTCAAGGCCCAGACCGGCATCAGTGAGGAGGACGTGGCCAAACGTTTGATGGACTACGGCTTTCATGCCCCGACCATGTCATTCCCGGTACCGGGCACGCTGATGGTCGAGCCGACCGAGAGTGAGTCCAAGGCCGAGCTGGACCGTTTCGTCGAGGCGATGCTGGCGATCCGTGCAGAAATCGCCCAGGTGCAGGAGGGCAACTGGCCGGCCGAAGACAACCCGCTCAAGCATGCGCCGCACACCTTGGCCGATGTGTTGGTAGCGTGGAACAGGCCGTACAGCCTGGAGCAGGGCATCGCCCCCAGTGCTCACGTACGCCAGCACAAGTATTGGCCAGCGGTGAACCGGGTCGACAATGTGTATGGAGACAGGAATTTGTTCTGCGCGTGTGTGCCGGTGGAGGCTTATCGCTGAGTTTCGGGGGGCTTGGCCCCCCGATTATTTACTCGGCTACTGCGTTCTTGGCCAGAATGGCATTGGCCAGTTCCATGTCGCTGGCTTGCATGCCTGGGTTTTCGGCGCGCACCTGGTGCAGCGCAGACTCCAGGAACGGCCCACGAATGGCGCCTTCGCTGGCCACGAAGCTGCCAGCGTCTTCCTGCGCGGCCAGTACCAGCTTGTGATCCTTGGAGGTCAGGTAGGTGGACGCGGTGGTCGCACCGGAAGAAATCACGTTACGCCAGAAGGTATCGGCCATGGCGGAGCCCATTGGCAGCGAAAGCAAGGCAGCGGTCGCGATGGCGGTTTTGAGACGCATGTTGAAACACCTCGAAGGGTGAGGGTTGAAGATGCGCGGTTTGATCGTGGCAAAGGAGGCAAGTTCCTTGAATACAAGGGATTTTCGCTCAGGAGCAGGCCCGTAGCACTTCCTCTGCGCGGGTCAGCCCGCAGGCCACTTTCGCCTCCCCGCAGCGGCGCAGGTCCAGCAAGCCTTCCGTCAGTGCCTGGCGCCGCAAGTGCGCAAGGTCGGTGTGCGGGCCTATCTGCGCGCGCAAGTTTTCGCTGGGTATCAACAGTTCGAACAAGCCCGTGCGACCGTGAAATCCGGTACCACGACAGGTACGGCAGGGCTGGCCGCTGGCCGCCGAGGCACAACCCTGGCAATCGCTGCAAAGGGTACGAATCAGCCGTTGCGCCATGACCCCGATCAGCGTCGCCTTGATCAGGTAGTCGGCTACGCCCAGTTCCTGCAGGCGGGTGATCGCAGCGCAGGCATCGTTGGTGTGCAGGGTCGACAGCACCAGGTGCCCGGTGAGGGCTGCCTGTACGGCCACCAGGGCGGTTTCACGGTCACGGATCTCGCCGATCATGATGATGTCCGGGTCCTGGCGCAGCATCGCCCGCACGCCGTTGGCGAAGCACAGGCCCAGGGCCGGCTGCACTTGCAACTGGTTGAACGCCGGTTCCAGCCGTTCGATCGGGTCTTCGATGGTGCACAGGTTGATTTGCGGGGTGGCCAGCAGTTTGAGGCTGGCGTAGAGCGTGCTGGTCTTGCCGGAGCCGGTGGGGCCCGTTACCAGGATGATGCCTTGGCGGTGGCGCAGCAGCGCCCGCCATTGCTCCAGCTGCTGCCCTTCGAGGCCCAGGCGGTCGAAGCCTTCATGCAGTTGCTGCGGGTCGAACAGGCGTAACACCAGTTTTTCGCCAAACGGCGTCGGCAGGGTCGACAGGCGCAGCTCCACCTCGCCGCCGCCCGGCAGGCGGCTTTGCAGGCGACCGTCTTGTGGCCGGCGTTTCTCTGCTACATCCATGCGCCCCAGGTGTTTGAGGCGGCTGACCAGCGCCAGGGTCACGCCTGCGGGAAAGGTGTAGACGGTGTGCAGCAGGCCGTCTATGCGGTACCGCAGTTGCCCCTGTTCGCGGCGGGGCTCCAGGTGGATATCGCTGGCGCGTTGTTCGAGGGCGTACTGCAGCAGCCAGTCGACGATGTGCACGATATGCGCATCGTCGGCATTGGCCTCGGCCTGGCGTTTGCCCAGTTCCAGCAGGTGTTCGAGCTCCCCCAGGCTGGCCGGCTGCTGGTGTTGCGCACCCTGTACCGACTGGGCCAGGCGCAAGAACGATTGCCCCAGCTGGCGGATCTGCAACGGGCTTGCCAACACCCGACGGATCGGCCTGCCGAGGCTGCGGGCCAGGTCTGCCTGCCAGTCATCCTGATAAGGCTGGGCGCTGGCCACGGTGACGCCCGAGGCGTCGGCGGCCACGACGAGGATGCCATGGCGCTGGGCGAACGCCGGGGAGATCAGCCCGCTGACCTGGGACATGTCCAGTTGCATCGGGTCGATGCGCACAAAGGGCTGGCCGACCTTATCGGCCAGCCACTGACAGAGGCGGTCCAAGTCCAGCGGCTGGCCGGGGTGCATGCGGTCTTCAAGACCAGGGCCGGCGATCAGCTCCAGTGGGTGGCAGGCCGGGCGTGCGGCGGCCTGCTCAAGTACCAGCAGGGTGTCGCTGGCGTCCAGGTGCTGCTCGGTCAGCAGAGCCTGGAGCAGGCGGTTGAGGTCGAGTGCTTGCTTGCCGGGGGTATGCATGTTGGCGTCCTTGCCAGGTGGGGAGTCCTGATGAAGGCTAGCCGGGTGCGGTGAGCTGTCTGCTGGCAAAGGGTTTCGGGATCTTGCGACATGAACAAAAGAAGCGGGCTCAGACCACCGCCAGCTCCACGCGCGCAAGGTTCGCCAGGCTCACCTCACCCACGCACACCAGGTTGCGCAATTTTTGCGCAATGACCTCGGCCCTGTGCCAGCTCAGCCCGCCAATGCCGATTTCGATATCGAGCCAGTCCTCCTGTTGGCTGACCTGCACGTGGTGCGGGGTCAGAAACTGCAAGGCAAACAGGTTGAGCACCCGGCACAGGCTGTCGGGCTCGGCCTCGGCCTGCAGGCGGTAGTGCACGGTGCTGTGGGCGTTGCTGGCGGCCCAAGCGTCGGTACGTGGCAGTGCGTTCATGCTGGTCTCCGCGAATGTGGGAGAAATTCTTGCACGTTAAGGCGGGTATTTTTTCGCTATGATTCCATCGATTTGCTGGAATGGCAGATCGTTCAATTCTGATTATCTGGTTTTGGGGGAATATTCATGCGCAGCGAGCTGGACGCCTATGATCGGCGCATCCTCGAACTGCTTCAGGAGGACGCTTCGCTGTCCAGCGCACAGATTGCCGAGCGTGTCGGGCTGTCGCAATCGCCTTGCTGGCGGCGTATTCAGCGGCTGAAGGAGGAGGGGGTGATACGCGGGCAGGTGACCTTGCTCGACCGCAAGAAAATCGGCTTGAACACGCAGATCTTCGCCGAGGTGAAGCTGAACGCGCACGGTCGCTCGAATTTTACCGAGTTCACCGAGGCGATTCGGGGGTTCCCGGAGGTGCTGGAGTGCTATGTGCTGATGGGGTCGGTGGACTTCCTGCTGCGCATCGTTACCTCGGACATCGAGGCGTACGAGCGGTTCTTCTTTGAAAAGCTGTCGAATGTGCCGGGGATTCAGGAGGTCAATTCGATTGTGGCGCTTTCGGAGATCAAGTCCACGACGAGCCTGCCACTGGGTCGCTGAGGTAGATTTTCGTGAAGCGGCCTTGCCGGGGCGCCGGATCGGTCGGAAAGGGTCGTGCAGCGGCCCCAAGATCTGTGCTGCTTTGGAGATCGTGGGGCCGCTGCGCGACCCGTTCGCGACGCAAGGCCGCTCCTACAAGGGCCGTGTCGTCAGGGCTTGAGCAGGTGCTTCCAGCCGCGGCTCTGATCAACGGCGCGGGCCTGTTCGATACGGGCTTCAAGCAGCTCGTCGGGCTCTTCCGACAGCGGCAGCTCGGCCAGCTCGTGCAGTTTCTTCAGGTCACCGTACAGGCGGTCCATTTGCGGTGCTTCGAGCACCTGGCGGGCATGGTGCAGCCAGGCAAGCACCTGTTCGATGCGCGGCAGCTGTTCGGCCAGGTCTTCCGGGCGCTGGGTGTACAGCGGCAGCTTCAGCGCACGGCCTTCTTCGCCCAGCAGATGGGCCATCCAGCTGGCCAGCTGCGCATTGCCCTGGCGTTCGCCACGGCCTTTGCGTTCGGCGGTCCAGCCACGGGCCAGCAGCCAGCGCGAGGTTTCCAGGGAGAACTGACCCCAACGCACGTCTTCGAGCTCTTCGGCAAACTGCTCGGGCGCGGCGCGGCGGATGTCTTCGTCATCGTTACCGGCCTGCACCAGCGGGCGCCAGTCTTCGAGCAATGCGTCGAGGCTGCTGCGCAGGGCGCGGGTGGACGGGCGTGGTGCCGCCTGGCCCAGGCTGCTGGTCAGTGCGCGCAACTCGGCCAGGCACTCGACCCAGTCCTGCAACAGGCGCCAGTGGCCATTGTGGCGATATTGCTCGGCCAGGCGCTGGCTGCTGGCCAACAGCTGCCAGGCGAGGGCGGCGTAGGCATCGTCCACGGCCATTTCGGCGTCCAGCTCGGTGTGCGGCAAGCCCAGCTCATAGCTCTCGGGCTCCAGCAGGCGATAGCCACGCTCGGCCTTGCTGATGTCGCAGGGCATCAACGGCAGGCTGGCGGCGAGCTCGGCGGCCAGCTCCAGCAGGGCTTCAGGCGCACCTTCGCGCAGCTCGAGCTCCAGCTCGCAGATTTCTTCCTTGCGCTTGCCGGCGATCACGAAGCCTTGGTCCAGCGCAGCCTCGATCACGACTTTGCTCTTGCCACGGCCCCAGGCGATTTCCGCGAATTCGCGGGTGAAGTCGGTGGTGAACAGCGGCTTGATGGTTTTCTTGTCGAGCGCGGCCAGCTGCTCGGGCCAGCAGGTGGCGTCGAGTTTTTTCAGGTCGAGCTTGACCTTGTCCAGCTGCCACTCGTACTCGTTGCGCTCGGACAGCCCGGCCACGCTTTGGCCACGGCACTTCAAGGTCTGGATGATCGCCTCGCCATCGCGGCGCAGGCGCAGGGCCACGCGGGCAGCGGAAAGGTCACGCTCCGGGGTGTCGAAGTACTGGTTGAGCAGTTCGCGGGTCTGCCAACCGGACTTGTTGCGCTTTTTCAGCAAGGGGTGCTCGCGCAGGGCGGCAAGGGTCTCGCGGCTGGCGCGGAGCTTGAGTTCGGTTTCTTTGTGCATCGCTGGCTCGAAGGAGGGGCTCGTTGGCAACAGAGTCTACAGCAGTCGGCCGCCAACGGTTTATTCCAGACGGCAGATGGTCCTATGATGGGCAACGCTTCCGAGGAGTACGGGCATGCCGTTGCCGACGCTGAAAGACCAGTTTGCCGCTTTGATCGCCGCGCCTTCGGTCAGTTGTACCCAGCCTGCGCTGGACCAGTCCAACCGCCAGGTCATCGACCTGCTGGCCGGCTGGTTGGGCGACCTGGGTTTCACGTGCGACATCCAGCAGGTCAGCCCCGGCAAGTTCAACCTGCTGGCCAGCCGTGGCACCGGCCCGGGTGGCCTGGTGCTGGCGGGGCACAGCGATACCGTGCCGTTCGACGAGCAGCTGTGGTCGAGCGACCCGCTGAAGCTGACCGAAATCGATGGCCGTTGGGTCGGCCTGGGCAGCTGCGACATGAAGGGCTTCTTCCCCCTGGTCATCGAGGCCGTGCTGCCGTTGCTGGAGCACGACTTCAAGCAACCGCTGCTGATTCTCGCCACCTGCGACGAAGAAAGCTCCATGTCCGGCGCCCGCGCCCTGGCCGAGGCCGGCCAGCCGCTGGGCCGCGCAGCGGTGATCGGCGAGCCCACCGGCCTGCGGCCGATCCGCATGCACAAAGGCATCCTCATGGACCGCATCGACATCTTGGGCCGCAGCGGCCATTCGTCGGACCCAAGCCTCGGGCGCAGCGCCATGGAAGCCATGCACGCGGTGATGGGCGAGCTGATGCAGTTGCGCGGGCAATGGCAGCAGGCGTACCGCAACCCACAGTTCACCGTGCCTACACCAACGATGAACTTCGGCTGCATCCATGGCGGCGACAACCCCAACCGCATTTGTGGCCAGTGTGCACTGGAATTCGACCTGCGGCCGCTGCCGGGGATGGATGCAGAGCAGTTGCGTGCGGCGATTCGCCAGAAGCTGGTACCGCTGGCGGAACGTTATGAGGTGCGCATCGACTATGCGCCGCTGTTCCCTGAAGTGCCCCCGTTCGAGGAGGCTGCGGACGCCGAGCTGGTGCGCGTGGCCGAGCGCCTGACCGGTCATCGCGCCGAAGCGGTAGCGTTCGGCACCGAAGCGCCTTATCTTCAGCAGCTGGGCTGCCAGACCATCGTGCTGGGCCCTGGCGACATCGCCTGTGCCCACCAGCCTGGCGAGTACCTTGAAATGTCACGAATCGAGCCTACCGTGCGTCTATTGCGTGACCTGATCCGGCACTATTGCCTGCACTAAACGTCCATTGAGCTGATTCGTTCCTGCCTAGAGGAGACCGCGCGTGACCGCAAGCCTGTTCCGACGATGATCTTGAACGCCCCCTGTATCGCCGTTCTCCGTCCACTTATCCACAGGCCCTGTCATGCCCGATTACGTCAACTGGTTGCGCCATGCTTCCCCGTACATCAATGCCCATCGCGACTGCACCTTTGTGGTCATGCTCCCCGGCGATGGGGTGGAGCACCCTAATTTCGGCAATATCGTCCACGACCTGGTGCTGCTGCACAGCCTGGGCGTGCGGCTGGTGCTGGTGCATGGCTCGCGCCCGCAGATCGAGAGCCGCCTGGCCGAACGCGGCCTGACCCCGCACTACCACCGCAGCCTGCGCATCACCGATGCGGCCACGCTGGATTGCGTGATCGATGCTGTGGGTGCCCTGCGCCTGGCCATCGAGGCGCGCTTGTCGATGGACATCGCCGCTTCGCCGATGCAGGGCTCGCGCCTGCGCGTGGCGTCCGGCAACCTGGTCACTGCCCGGCCGATCGGTGTGCTCGAAGGCGTGGACTACCACCACACCGGCGAAGTGCGCCGGGTCGACCGCAAAGGCATCAGCCGCTTGCTCGACGAGCGCTCGATCGTGCTGCTGTCGCCGCTGGGGTACTCGCCCACCGGTGAAATCTTCAACCTGGCCTGCGAAGACGTGGCCACCCGCGCGGCCATCGAGCTGGGTGCCGACAAACTGCTGCTGTTCGGCGCCGAGCCGGGGCTGCTGGATGAACAGGGCAAGCTGGTGCGTGAGCTGCGCCCGCAGCAGGTGGCGCCGCATCTGCTGCGCCTGGGCAGCGACTATCAGGGTGAGCTGCTGGATGCTGCCGCCGAGGCCTGCAAGGGCGGCGTGGCGCGCAGCCATATCGTCAGTTATGCCGAAGACGGTGCGCTGCTGACCGAGCTGTTCACCCGCGGGGGTGGCGGTACGCTGGTGTCCCAGGAGCAGTTCGAGGTCGTGCGTGAGGCAACCATCGAAGATGTCGGCGGCCTGTTGGAGCTGATCAGCCCGCTGGAAGAGCAAGGCATCCTGGTGCGCCGTTCGCGCGAGGTGCTGGAGCGGGAAATCGAGCAGTTCAGCGTGGTCGAGCGCGAGGGCATGATCATCGCGTGTGCGGCGCTGTACCCGATTGCCGATTCCGAGGCGGGGGAGCTGGCGTGCCTGGCGGTGAACCCGGAGTACCGGCATGGTGGGCGCGGCGATGAACTGCTTGAACGCATCGAGAGCCGGGCACGGCAGATGGGTTTGAATACGCTGTTCGTGCTGACGACGCGCACTGCGCACTGGTTCCGCGAGCGTGGCTTTGCGCCAAGTGGCGTGGAGCGGCTGCCGGCAGCGCGGGCTTCGCTGTACAACTATCAGCGCAATTCGAAGATCTTCGAAAAGTCGCTGTAAGCCTGCTTCGGCCTCAATGAAAAACGCCGCCCTGATGGGCGGCGTTTTCAGTTACACGGTATGCAGGTACCAGTTGTACTCGAGGTCGGAGATCGAATGCTCGAACTCCTCCAGCTCGCTTTCCTTGCACGCGACGAAGATGTCGATGTACTTCGGATCGATGTACTTGTTGAGGATCTCGCTGTCGTCCAGCTCACGCAGGGCATCGCGCAGGTTGTTCGGCAGGCTCTGCTCCAGCTGCTCGTACGAGTTGCCTTCGATTGGCGCGCCGGGCTCGACCTTGTTGGTCAGGCCGTGGTGCACGCCGGCCAGTACGGCCGCCATCATCAGGTACGGGTTGGCATCGGCGCCGGCTACCCGGTGCTCGAGGCGCACGGCATCGGCAGAACCGGTCGGCACGCGCAGGGCCACGGTGCGGTTGTCCAGGCCCCAGCTCGGCGCGTTCGGCACATAGAACTGCGCGCCAAAGCGACGGTACGAGTTGACGTTCGGGCAAAGGAACGCCATGGACGCGGGCAGGGTCTCGAGCACACCGCCGACAGCGTGACGTAGCGCGGCGTTCTGCTCGGGATCCTCGCTGGTGAAGATGTTGTTGCCATCTTTGTCCAGCACGGAGATGTGTACGTGCAGGCCGTTGCCTGCCTGGCCCGGGTAGGGCTTGGCCATGAAGGTGGTGTCCATTTCATGGTCGTAGGCGATGTTCTTGATCAAGCGCTTGAGCAGCACCGCGTAGTCACAGGCCTTGAGCGGGTCGGGGACGTGGTGCAGGTTGACTTCGAACTGCGCCGGGGCGCTTTCCTTGACGATGGCGTCGGCCGGAATACCCTGCTCTTTGGCACCTTCGAGGATGTCCTGCAGGCAGTCGGCGTATTCGTCGAGGTCGTCGATCAGGTACACCTGGGTCGACTGTGGGCGCTTGCCCGAGATCGGCGAGCGGGGTGGTTGCGGGCGGCCGTTCACGTTCTCCTGGTCGATCAGGTAGAACTCCAGTTCGAACGCGGCGCAGATGGTCAGGCCCATGTCGTCGAACTTGCTGACAACCTGACGCAACACTTCACGAGGGTCGGCGAAGAACGGCTCGCCTTCGATCTCGTGCATGGTCATGAGCAGCTGTGCGGTGGGGCGTTTCTGCCACGGCTCGTTGCACAGCGTGTCGGGGATTGGATAGCAGATGCGGTCAGCATCGCCGATGTCCAGGCCAAGCCCAGTGCTCTCGACGGTGGAACCGTTGATGTCCAGGGCGAAGAGGGAGGCCGGCAGGTTGATGCCTTTCTCGTAAACCTTGTGGAGGCTGGTGCGCTCTATGCGCTTGCCGCGCACCACACCATTCATATCTGCAATCAGAAGGTCAACGTAGAGAACCTCAGGATGTTCCTTAAGGAACGCGTTCGCTTCGTTAAGCTGAACGGCACGCGGGGGTACCGACATGATGCAACACCTTTGTTGTTAAAAATATCAATCAAGGGGGGCTTGCAGGACCAGTCAATCGAAAAGCCATACTGATGTCAAGCCAACCCCATGATGCCCTGAAATGGCACATCTACGGCAGATTTGCTGCATATCGGGGCGTGCCATTATCCGCTATTTACCGCTCAAAGGGCTATCTCAAGCTTGCCGTGTTTTATTTTTTACGGAGGTGTTGTGTAAAAAAATGAACAAGGCTAAGCTCGGTCACAACCCAAAACACAATAATACGAGGGTCATATGGTCCGCCTGTCGCGACCTGAAAGCGCTGCCTGCGCAGTGCAGTCGGGTACCCCTGTCGTTCATGAACGCACCGTCAACGGTGTGGCCGCCCTGGCCGCAATAATTGACGCTTGGCGCACCCGGACCTTCCCCCGTAGCGGCGTTGCGCTACTCGATTCGCCTTCCTGCCCTTCAAACTCATTACGGACACGCTTGGTTTCAGTGTATCCACTGTGCTCGTGCGTGGGGGTTTTTGCTTTAGCAATCTTCTCCATCCAGAATCAATGCGCGGACCACCTTACCTCCTGAGGTATTTATGAGTAACAACCTCGACCAGCTCACCGATTGGTTGAAAGAGCACAAGATCACTGAAGTCGAATGCATGATCAGCGACCTCACTGGTATCACGCGCGGCAAGATCTCGCCGACCAACAAGTTCATCGCCGAAAAAGGCATGCGCCTGCCCGAGAGCGTGCTGCTGCAGACCGTGACGGGTGACTACGTCGACGACGACATCTATTACGAACTGCTCGACCCGGCCGACATCGACATGATCTGCCGCCCCGACGAAGACGCCGTGTTCCTGGTGCCCTGGGCCATCGAGCCGACGGCGCAGGTGATCCACGACACCTACGACAAGAAGGGCAACCCGGTCGAACTGTCGCCGCGCAACGTCTTGAAGAAAGTGCTCAAGCTCTACGCCGACAAAGGCTGGCAGCCGATTGTCGCGCCCGAGATGGAGTTCTACCTGACCAAGCGTAGCGAAGACCCGGACTTCCCGCTGCAGCCGCCGGTAGGCCGCTCGGGTCGTCCGGAAACCGGCCGCCAGTCGTTCTCGATCGAAGCCGCCAACGAATTCGACCCGCTGTTCGAGGATGTCTATGACTGGTGCGAACTGCAGAAGCTGGACCTCGACACGCTGATCCACGAAGACGGCACGGCGCAGATGGAAATCAACTTCCGTCACGGCAACGCGCTGCACCTGGCCGACCAGATCCTGGTGTTCAAACGCACCATGCGCGAGGCCGCGCTCAAGCACAATGTGGCCGCGACCTTCATGGCCAAGCCCATGACCGGCGAGCCTGGCAGTGCCATGCACCTGCACCAGAGCGTGATCGACGCGGCCACCGGCAAGAACATCTTCAGTAACGAAGACGGCAGCATGAGCGAGCTGTTCCTGCACCACATCGGTGGCCTGCAGAAGTTCATCCCCGAGGCGCTGCCGCTGTTCGCCCCCAACGTCAACTCGTTCCGCCGCTTCCTGCCCGACACCTCGGCGCCGGTGAACGTCGAGTGGGGCGAGGAAAACCGTACCGTCGGCCTGCGCGTGCCGGATGCCGGGCCGCAGAACCGCCGGGTCGAGAACCGCCTGCCGGGCGCCGATGCCAACCCTTACCTGGCCATCGCCGCCAGCCTGCTGTGCGGCTACATCGGCATGGTCGAAGGCATCGAGGCCAGCGCACCGGTGCAGGGCCGTGGTTACGAACGCCGCAACCTGCGCCTGCCACTGACCATCGAAGACGCCCTGGAACGCATGGAAGTCAGCCGTGCGCTGGTGCAGTACCTGGGCAAGAAGTTCATCACCGGCTACGTCGCCACCAAACGCGCCGAACACGAAAACTTCAAACGCGTCATCAGTTCCTGGGAACGTGAGTTCCTGCTGTTTGCAGTCTGATCAACCCTGGTGCCGCAGGAGCGCGGCTGTCGGATAACGGAGAAGCACATGAGCGTCAAAAACCCGCAAACCCGTGAATGGCAAACCCTGAGCGGCGAGCACCACCTCGCGCCCTTCAGCGACTACAAACAGCTGAAGGAGAAGGGGCCGCGCATCATTACCAAGGCCCAGGGCGTGCATTTGTGGGATAGCGAGGGCAACAAGATCCTCGACGGCATGGCTGGCCTGTGGTGCGTTGCGGTGGGGTATGGCCGCGAAGAGTTGGTGCAGGCTGCCGAAAAGCAGATGCGCGAGCTGCCGTACTACAACCTGTTCTTCCAGACCGCGCACCCGCCGGCATTGGAGCTGGCCAAGGCGATCACCGACGTGGCGCCCGAAGGCATGAGCCATGTGTTCTTCACCGGCTCCGGCTCCGAAGGCAACGACACCGTGCTGCGCATGGTCCGTCACTACTGGGCACTGAAGGGTAAACCGCACAAGCAGACCATCATCGGCCGCATCAACGGCTACCACGGCTCCACCTTCGCCGGTGCGTGCCTGGGTGGCATGAGTGGCATGCACGAGCAGGGCGGCCTGCCGATCCCGGGCATTGTGCACATCCCGCAGCCGTACTGGTTCGGTGAGGGCGGGGACATGAGCCCGGACGCGTTCGGGGTGTGGGCCGCCGAGCAACTGGAGAAAAAAATCCTCGAAGTCGGCGAAGACAACGTCGCGGCCTTCATCGCCGAGCCGATCCAGGGCGCGGGCGGGGTGATCATCCCGCCAGAAACCTACTGGCCGAAGGTCAAGGAGATCCTCGCCAAGTACGACATCCTGTTCGTTGCCGACGAAGTCATCTGCGGCTTCGGCCGCACCGGCGAGTGGTTCGGCTCCGACTACTACGACCTCAAGCCCGACCTGATGACCATCGCCAAGGGCCTGACCTCCGGTTACATCCCCATGGGCGGTGTGATCGTGCGTGACACTGTGGCCAAGGTGATCAGCGAAGGCGGCGATTTCAACCACGGCTTCACCTATTCGGGCCACCCGGTAGCGGCCGCAGTAGGCCTGGAAAACCTGCGCATCCTGCGCGACGAGCACATTGTCGAGCAGGCACGCAACGAAGCGGCACCGTATTTGCAAAAGCGTTTGCGTGAGCTGCAAGACCACCCGCTGGTGGGTGAGGTGCGCGGCCTGGGCCTGCTCGGCGCGATCGAGCTGGTCAAGGACAAGGCGACCCGCAGCCGTTACGAAGGCAAGGGGGTGGGCATGATCTGCCGCAACTTCTGCTTCGAGAACGGCCTGATCATGCGTGCGGTGGGTGACACCATGATCATCGCGCCACCGCTGGTGATCAGCCATGCAGAGATCGACGAGCTGGTGGAAAAGGCGCGCAAGTGCCTGGACCTGACCCTCGAAGCGATCAGATGAGCACCTGCTAGGCTAGCGTTGTGACATTAGTTGGTTACAAGGGGCTGCTTTCCTTGAAACAGCGCCTTGTAACTTGCCAGACTAGCGACTGTTTCAGTCGCCCAGCGCGTGTACTGCGGGACCTGGCAGCTGAACGGATGGCTAATCAAAAAAAATCTGGAGCATGACGCATGAAGAAAATGGGCAAGACGTTGCTGGCCGCCGCCCTGATGGGTGCCATGGCGACCGCTGTTCAGGCTGATGACAAAGTACTGCACGTGTACAACTGGTCGGACTACATCGCCCCGGACACCGTGGCCAATTTCGAGAAAGAGACCGGCATCAAGGTCGTCTATGACGTCTTCGACAGCAACGAGACCCTCGAAGCCAAGTTGCTGGCAGGCAAGTCGGGCTATGACATCGTCGTGCCGTCCAACAACTTCCTGGCCAAGCAGATCAAGGCCGGTGTCTACCAGGAGCTGGACCGCTCCAAGCTGCCCAACTGGAAGAACCTCGACGAAGACCTGCTCAAGGCCGTCGGCGACGCCAGCGACCAGGGCAACAAGCACGCCTTCCCGTACATGTGGGGCTCGATCGGTATCGGCTACAACCCGGAGAAGGTCAAGGCGGCGCTCGGCGTCGACAAGATCGACTCATGGGATGTGGTGTTCAAGCCCGAGAACATCGAAAAGCTCAAGAGCTGCGGCGTGAGCTTCCTCGACGCACCGACCGAAATGATTCCGGCCGCCTTGCACTACCTGGGCAAGCCGACCAACAGCAAGGACAAGGCTGATCTCAAAGCCGCCGAAGACCTGTTCCTCCAGGTGCGCCCTTCGATCGCTTACTTCCACTCGTCCAAGTACATCTCCGACCTGGCCAACGGCAACATCTGCGTCGCGGTCGGTTATTCGGGTGACCTGGAGCAGTCCAAGGCCCGCGCCCACGAAGCCGGTGACAAGGTCAAGCTGGCCTACACCATTCCCAAGGAAGGCGCCGGTACCTTCTATGACATGGTCGCGATCCCCAAGGATGCCACCAACCTCGACGCCGCCTACCAGTTCATGAACTACCTGCTGCAGCCGGAGGTCATGGCCGAGATCACCAACGCCGTGCGCTTCCCGAACGGCAACAAGGCGGCCACTCCGCTTGTGGAAAAAGACATCACCAGCGATCCGAGCATCTATCCGTCGGAGGCCGTGAAGAAGCAGCTGTACGCGATCAGCGACCTGGACGCCGCCACCCTGCGTGCGATCACCCGCAGCTGGACCAAGATCAAGTCGGGCAAGTAAGCCCGATGCGAGGCCCTCTGGGCCGGGGACTCCCGGCCCAGAGGCAGTGAAAGGCAATTGTTGATTGCGGCATCGAAGCTGCGAAGGTAAGTTGCGCGCCGGTTTTGCGTGTGCGGCCACATTGCCGCTACCCATGCACTGATTGTGAGGACCACCCACTTGTCTATTTCTGTATTACGCAAGGCCTTGATGGCTGGAGCGGGCCTGACGCTGGCATGCAGCGTCCAAGCGGCGCCTACGGTGCATTTCTACAACTGGTCCGATTACATCGGCCCAACCACACTCGCGGACTTCGAGAAGGCAACGGGTATCAAGCCCGTGCAGGACATTTTCGATTCCAACGAAACACTGGAAGGCAAGCTGCTGGCCGGTAACACCGGTTATGACGTCGTCGTGCCGTCCAACCATTTCCTCGGCAAGCAGATCAAGGCGGGCGCGTTCCAGAAGCTCGACAAGAACCTGCTGCCCAATTATGCCAACCTGGACCCGGCGCTGATGAAGCGCCTCGAGAAGAATGACCCGGGCAACCAGTACGCCGTGCCTTACCTGTGGGGCACCAACGGCATTGGTTACAACGTAGAAAAGGTCAAGGCTGCGCTGGGCGTCGACACTATCGATTCCTGGGCTGTGTTGTTCGAACCCGAGAACATGAAGAAGCTCTCCACGTGTGGTGTTGCCTTCCTCGACTCGGCGGACGAAATGCTCCCGGCGGTGCTCAACTACATGGGGCTGGACCCCAACAGCAGCAACCCCGACGACTATAAAAAGGCCGAGAAGAAGCTGCTGGCGGTACGCCCGTACGTGACCTACTTCCACTCGTCCAAGTACATCACCGACCTGGCCAACGGCGACATCTGCGTCGCGGCGGGCTTCTCGGGCGATATCTTCCAGGCCAAGGCCCGTGCGGAAGAAGCCAAGAAGGGTGTGAACTTGGCTTATGCGATTCCCAAGGAAGGCGGCAACCTCTGGTTCGATGTACTGGCGATCCCCAAGGACGCCAAGAACGTCAAAGAGGCCCATGCCTTCATCAACTATTTGCTGAAACCTGAGGTTATCGCCCAGGTCAGTGATTACGTCGGTTACGCCAACCCGAACCCCAAGGCTGGCGACCTGATGGACCAGGCCGTGAGGACTGACGCCGCGGTTTACCCACCGCAGGAAGTGCTGGACAAGATGTTCGTCAACGCTGAGTTGCCACCCAAGGTGCAACGTCTGATGACCCGTAGCTGGACCAAGGTCAAGTCGGGCAAGTAACAATCCAGGCCCGCCGCGGCCCTCTGCAGAACAGGTTGCGCGGGCACACAAATCTTGTTGGGAGTTTCACTCATGGCAGTTGCCTCCGGTGCCTATAAGAAAGCCCTCGAGGGTGGCCAGCAACCCAAGCAGGTGCTGGTCAAGATCGACCGGGTCACGAAAAAGTTCGACGAAACGGTAGCTGTGGACGATGTGTCCCTGGAAATCCGCAAGGGCGAGATCTTCGCCCTGCTGGGTGGCTCCGGTTCCGGCAAATCGACCTTGCTACGTATGCTGGCCGGTTTCGAACGGCCGAGCGAAGGGCGGATCCTGCTCGACGGCGTCGACATCACCGACATGCCGCCCTACGAGCGGCCGATCAACATGATGTTCCAGTCCTACGCGCTGTTCCCGCACATGACCGTGGCGCAGAACATCGCCTTCGGCCTGCAGCAGGACAAGTTGCCCAAGGCCGACGTCGACGCCCGCGTGGCCGAGATGCTCAAGCTGGTGCACATGACCCAGTACGCCAAGCGCAAGCCGCACCAGCTGTCTGGCGGCCAGCGCCAGCGTGTGGCCCTGGCCCGCTCGCTGGCCAAACGGCCGAAGCTGCTGTTGCTCGATGAGCCGATGGGCGCCCTGGACAAGAAGCTGCGCTCGCAGATGCAGCTGGAGCTGGTGGAGATCATCGAACGCGTGGGTGTGACCTGCGTGATGGTGACCCACGACCAGGAAGAGGCCATGACCATGGCCCAGCGTATCGCCATCATGCACCTGGGCTGGATCGCCCAGATCGGCTCGCCGGTGGACATCTACGAGACCCCGACCAGCCGCCTGGTGTGCGAATTCATCGGCAACGTCAACCTGTTCGAAGGTGATGTGGTCGACGACGCCGAAGGCCACGCGATCATTGCCAGCCCTGAGCTGGAGCGCAAGATCTACGTCGGCCACGGCATCACCACGTCGGTCGAAGACAAACACATTACCTACGCGCTGCGCCCGGAAAAAATGCTGGTCACTACCCAGCAGCCGACCTGCGAGCACAACTGGTCGCGCGGCAAGGTCCACGACATCGCCTACCTGGGCGGCCACTCGGTGTTCTACGTCGAGCTGCCGAGCGGCAAGATCGTCCAGTCGTTCGTGGCCAACGCCGAGCGCCAGGGCACGCGTCCGACCTGGGGCGATGAAGTGTACGTGTGGTGGGAAGACGACAGCGGCGTGGTACTGCGGTCATGAAACTGCGCAAGCTCAAGCGAGCCTTCCAGCGCTTGATCCCTGAGGGGCGGCACCTGGTGATCGGTGTGCCGTTCATCTGGCTGTTCCTGTTCTTCATGCTGCCGTTCTTCATCGTGTTGAAGATCAGCTTTGCTGAAGCCGACGTGGCGATCCCGCCGTATACCGAGATCTACAGCTACGTCGAAGACAAGATCCAGTTGGTGCTCAACCTGGCCAACTACGGGCTGTTGACCGAGGACGAGCTGTACATCTCGGCCTACCTCGGCTCGTTGAAGATGGCCTTCATCAGCACCCTGCTGTGCCTGTTGATCGGCTACCCGATGGCCTATTCCATCGCCAATGCCCGCAAAGAGTCGCAGACCGTGCTGTTGCTGCTGATCATGATGCCGACCTGGACGGCGATCCTGATCCGCGTCTACGCCTGGATGGGCATCCTCAGCAACAACGGGCTGCTCAACAGCTTCCTGATGTGGCTGGGGCTGATCGACCAGCCGTTGCAGATCCTCAACACCAACCTGGCGGTGTATATCGGCGTGGTCTATTCGTACCTGCCGTTCATGATCCTGCCGCTGTACGCCAACCTGGTGAAGCATGACCCGAGCCTGTTGGAAGCTGCATCGGACCTGGGTTCTAGCACCTTCAACAGCTTCTGGAAGATCACCGTGCCGCTGTCCAAGAACGGCATCATCGCCGGCTGCATGCTGGTGTTCATCCCGGTGGTGGGTGAGTTCGTGATCCCGGAACTGCTGGGCGGCCCGGAAACCCTGATGATCGGTAAGGTGCTGTGGCAAGAGTTCTTCAACAACCGTGACTGGCCGGTGGCGTCCGCGCTGGCGGTGGTGATGCTGGCGATCCTGATCGTGCCCATCCTGCTGTTCAACCGCAGCCAGGCCAAAGAGATGGAGGGCAGGGCATGAAGCGTTTCAGTTTCTCCAAGCTGATGCTGGTGCTCGGCTTGCTGTTCATCTACCTGCCGATGCTGATCCTGGTGATCTACTCGTTCAACGCCTCCAAGCTGGTGACGGTGTGGGGTGGCTGGTCGGTGAAGTGGTACGTCGGCTTGCTCGACAACACCCAGTTGATGGGGTCGGTGATGCGCTCGCTGGAGATCGCCTGCTACACGGCGGTGGCGGCGGTGGCGTTGGGTACCCTGGCGGCCTTCGTGCTGACCCGGGTCACTCGCTTCAAGGGCCGTACGCTGTTCGGTGGCCTGGTCACCGCGCCGCTGGTCATGCCTGAGGTGATCACTGGTCTGTCGCTGTTGCTGCTGTTCGTGGCCATGGCGCAGATGATCGGCTGGCCGCAGGAGCGTGGCATCGTCACCATCTGGATCGCCCACACCACGTTCTGTGCGGCGTATGTGGCGGTGGTGGTGTCGGCGCGGCTGCGTGAGCTGGACCTGTCGATCGAGGAAGCGGCGATGGACCTGGGTGCCAAGCCGTGGAAGGTGTTCTTCCTGATCACCATCCCGATGATTGCGCCTTCGCTGGCGGCGGGCGGCATGATGTCGTTCGCGCTGTCGCTGGACGACCTGGTGCTGGCCAGCTTCGTGTCCGGGCCTGGCTCGACCACCTTGCCGATGGAAGTGTTCTCGGCGGTGCGCCTGGGCGTGAAGCCTGAGATCAACGCCGTGGCCAGTTTGATCCTGCTGTCGGTGTCGCTGGTGACGTTCATGGTCTGGTTCTTCAGCCGCCGTGCTGAAGAGCGTCGTCGCAAGGCGATTCAGCAAGCAATCGAGGAAGGTGCAGCGGCGAACGTGTCGCAGCCACAGGTCAAGCGCCCGACGGCTGCTGCAGCGTCGGCCTGACCCGGTTTGGGGCCGCTTCGCGGCCCCTCAATCCGGCCAATGCCAAGCCGGCTCATCCAGCATCCCCTGCCCGACGATCACAGTCTGCCCCAGCTCTTTCGTCAGCCTTATGGCATTGCACCCCTCATCCTCTCCCAGCGCCGCCACCAACCGCGGGGCATGCGATACCACCCACACCTGGCACTGCTGCGAAGCCCGCCGGATCAGCCGCGCCAGCGCCGGTAGCAAGTCGGGGTGCAAGCTGGTCTCCGGTTCGTTTAGCACCATCATGCTCGGCGGGCGCGGTGTTAGCAGGGCTGCCACCAGCAGCAGGTAGCGCAAGGTGCCGTCGGACAGCTCGGCGGCACTCAACGGCCGCAACAGCCCTGCCTGCCGAAAGCGCAGGCTGAACAAGCCACCCGGTGTCGCCTCGATGCCCACCTGTGAGCCAGGGAAGGCATCGCTGACCGCCGCCTGCAGCGCCTCGAAATCGCCGATCTCCTTGATGGTCTGCAACGCCGCCGCCAGGTCACGGCCATCGTGGTGCAGCACAGGCGTGCGGGTGCCAAGGCGCGCTTGGCGTGCCGGTGCCTCGGGGTCGGTACGGAAGTGATCATAAAAGCGCCAGCTGCGGATCTGCTCACGCAGGTGCAGCACTTCAGGTGAACCCTGCACGCTACCGACCTGGTCGAACAGGCTGTCGAACTCGGTCATGTGCTGGCTCATGACCTGCCACTGGCGCCCCTCGCGGGCGCGCACCATGGCCGCGCTGCGCTCCACCAGCAGGCTGGCGGGGCGGCAGACCGGGCCCGCCCAGATCGCTTCATGCTTGATCTGCGGGTCCAGGGAAAACTTCGACTGGCTTGGCTCCGGCAGCCCAAGGCCAATGGCATAACCGAAATCTTCATCGGTGAAGCCCATTTTCAGGCGCCGTACCTGCTGGCGCGGCCCACCTTGCACCGGCACCTCGCCCTTGAGCATGCGCCGGCTGAGTTTTTCTGGCCCGGCATGGAACGTGGATTCCAGCCCACCCTCGGCGGCCAAGGCATTGACCACCCCGCCGCGCGCTGTCTCGGCCAGCAGGCGCAGGGCCTTGTACAGGTTGGACTTGCCGCTGCCATTGGCGCCAGTAATCAGGTTCAGCCGACCCAGCGGCATCACCAGTTGGTTGATCGAGCGGTAGTTGGCGATGGCCAAGGTTGTGAGCATGGGGCGCTTCCGTGTGCGGGCGAACAGGCAGTATCGCTGTTTGCTGAACCCTGAACTACGCTAACAGTCGCATTCCTCGAACCATTTGCGCGCAAGCAAGGAGCCCGCATGACGTTGAGGCGTCTTCTGTCGGTCGTCTGCCTGGGGTTGCTGTTCATGTTGTCGGGGTGCGAGAGGGAAGTCTCGAGCCCGGAACTGCCTCGGGTCGGCGTGCTACAAGTACAACCCACTGACTTCGCTGCCAGGGTCACCCTGACCGGCGACGTGCAGGCACGGGTGCAAACCGATTTGTCGTTCCGTGTGGGCGGCAAGATCATTTCACGCAGCGTCGATGTGGGCGATCACGTCAAGGCCAACCAGGTACTGGCGCGGCTCGACCCCAAAGACTTGCAGAACAACGTCGACTCGGCCAAGGCTGAAGTGTTCGCCGCCCAGGCGCGTGTGACACAGACGGCCGCCGCCTTCGTGCGCCAGCAAAAACTGTTGCCCAAAGGCTATACCAGCCAGAGCGAGTACGACTCTGCCGAAGCGGCGCTGCGCAGCAACCAGAGCGCGCTCAAGGCCGCTCAGGCACAGCTGGCCAATGCCCGGGAGCAGTTGAGCTATACCGCGCTGGTGTCCGAGGCCGATGGCGTGATCACCGAGCGCCAGGCCGAAGTCGGCCAGGTGGTGCAGGCGACCATGCCGATCTTCGGCCTGGCCCGCGATGGCGACCGCGACGCGGTGTTCAATGTCTATGAATCGCTGCTGGTGGCACCGCCAAGCGATGCCGGAGTGGTCGTCAGCCTGCTCGATGACCCCAAGGTTCAGGCCCAGGGTTTTGTCCGCGAAATCACCCCGACGGTGTCGGCGCAGAGTGGCACGGTGCAGGTCAAGGTGGCCTTGCGCAACGTGCCGCCGGGCATGCAATTGGGCTCGCCGGTCACCGCCACGGCCAATGCTCAGGGGCGACCGAGCATCGAGTTACCTTGGGCGGCACTGACCAAGGCCTTGCATGAGCCGGCAGTGTGGGTGGTGGGCGAGGGCGACAAGGTCGAGCTGCGCAAAGTACAGGTCACGCGCTACCTCACCGGCAAGGTCGTCGTCGCCCAAGGCATCAAAGGTGGCGAAACGGTTGTGGTCAGCGGTGGTCAGCTCTTGCATCCGGGCATGCAGGTTGAAAAAGTCGATGCTCAGGATGGAGGCGCCGCGCCATGAAACGTCTAATGCTGATAGGCGCGGCAGGGCTGTTGTTGAGCGCCTGTGGCAGTGAAGAACAGCAACCTGAAGCCGTGCGCCCTGTGCTGTCGACCCTGGTCGAGGCGCAGGCGCAGTCGCAGCTGGGCCGCTTCGCCGGCGCCATCCAGGCGCGTTTTGAAAGTACCCTGGGTTTTCGCGTCTCCGGGCGCATCGCCCGGCGTTGGCTGGATGTCGGCGCCCAGGTGAAACCCGGCGATACCTTGGCCACCCTTGACCCGACCGACCAGCAGAACCAGCTGCGCGCGGCCGAGGGCGACCTCGCCAGGGTTCAGGCGCAGTGGATCAACGCCCAGGCCAACGCACGTCGTCAGCAGCAGTTGTATGACCGCGGCGTTGGCGCCCAGGCCCAGCTGGATATTGCCCAGACCGACCTGAAAACCACCGGTGCCAGCCTGGAGCAGGCCCGCTCGGCGGTCAGCCAGGCTCGCGATCAGCTCGACTACAGCACCCTGCGCAGCGACCATGCGGCCGTGATCACCGCCTGGCAGGCCGAAGCCGGGCAGACCGTCACGGCCGGTCAGGCCGTGGTCACCCTGGCCCGACCAGACGTCAAGGAAGCGGTCATCGACTTGCCCATAAACATTGCCGAAGCATTGACCAAGGACCTTACGTTCACCGTTGCCTCGCAGTTGGATACCAGCATCAACACCACCGCCACCCTGCGCGAGCTGGAGCCCCAGGCCGACGCTGCCACGCGCACCCGGCGTGCCCGGCTGACCCTGGCCAGCACCCCGGACGCGTTCCACCTGGGCACGGCGATCAGCGTGACCCTGACCTCTGCGATCACCCCGCGCAGTGAACTGCCCTTGAGCGCGCTGCTTGAGCGTGATGGCAAAACCCAGGTCTGGGTGATCGACCCTCAACAGAAAACAGTCGCCACCCGTGACGTCACGTTGACCGAACGCACCGGCGACAGCTTCATGTTGAGCGCCGGCGTACAACCCGGCGAGCGCGTGGTTACCGCTGGCGTGAACAGCCTCAAGCCCGGCCAGAAAGTTACCTTCGACGAGGACGCGCAATGAAAGGAAGCTTCAACCTGTCCGAATGGGCGCTGCGCCACCAGTCCTTCGTCTGGTACCTGATGTTCGTCGGTTTGCTGATGGGGATTTTTTCCTATTTCAACCTGGGCCGTGAGGAAGACCCGTCGTTCACCATCAAGACCATGGTGATCCAGACCCGCTGGCCGGGTGCGACGCAGGACGAGACCCTTTACCAGGTCACCGACCGCATCGAGAAGAAGCTCGAAGAGCTCGACTCCCTCGACTACACCAAAAGCTACACACGCCCCGGCGAGTCCACCGTCTACGTCTACCTGCGCGACACCACCAAGGCCGCCGACATCCCGGACATCTGGTATCAGGTGCGCAAGAAGATCCAGGACATTCGCGGCGAATTCCCCCAAGGCATCCAGGGGCCGGGCTTCAACGACGAATTCGGCGACGTGTTTGGCTCCATCTACGCCTTTACCGCCGATGGCCTGACCCTGCGCCAGTTGCGCGACTATGTGGAGCAGGCCCGGGCCGAGGTGCGTGAAGTACCCAATATCGGCAAGATCGAACTGGTCGGCACCCAGGACGAAGTGCTGTACCTGAAGTTCTCGACCCGCAAGCTGGCGGCCCTGGGCATCGACCAGCGCCAAGTCATGCAGGCGCTGCAGCAACAGAACGCGGTGACCCCGGCCGGGGTGATCGAAGCCGGGCCAGAGCGCATCTCGGTACGTACTACCGGGCAGTTCGCCTCCGAGAAAGACCTGCAAACCGTCAACCTGCGGATCAATGACCGCTTCTTCCGCCTGGCCGATATCGCCGATATCGAGCGCGGCTATGTCGACCCGCCTTCGCCGATGTTCCGCTACAACGGCCAGACTGCCATTGGCCTGGCGATCGGCATGAAGGCCGGCGGCAACATTCAAGTGTTCGGCGCTGCGCTGAAGCAGAAGATGGACAGCATCGTCAGCGACCTGCCAGTGGGCGTGGGTGTGCACACCGTGTCCGACCAGTCGGTGGTGGTCAAGGACGCGGTGGGCGGCTTTACCAGCGCCTTGTTCGAGGCGGTGGTGATCGTGCTGGCAGTGAGCTTCGTCAGCCTGGGCGTGCGCGCCGGGCTGGTGGTGGCCTGCTCGATCCCGCTGGTGCTGGCTATGGTCTTTGTGTTCATGGAATACAGCGGCATCACCATGCAGCGGATCTCACTGGGTGCGCTGATCATCGCCCTGGGGCTGCTGGTGGACGATGCGATGATTACCGTCGAGGTGATGGTCACACGGCTGGAAATGGGCGAGAGCAAGGAGCAGGCGGCCACCTTCGCCTACACCTCGACGGCATTCCCCATGCTCACCGGCACCTTGGTGACCGTGGCCGGCTTCGTGCCGATCGGCCTCAATGCCAGTTCTGCCGGCGAGTACACCTATACCCTGTTCGCAGTGATCGCCGTGGCACTGATCGTGTCCTGGGTGGTGGCGGTGTTCTTTGCGCCGGTGCTGGGCGTGCACATTCTCAAGATTGACAAGCTCAAGGCCCACGACGCCGAGCCTGGCCGGTTAGGGCGGGCGTTCGAAGGCGGTTTGCTGTGGTGTATGCGCAACAGATGGCTGACCATCATCGGCACCATCGTATTGTTCGTCCTGGCGTTGTTCTGCATGCGCTTTGTGCAAAACCAGTTCTTCCCGTCGTCCGATCGCCCGGAAATCCTCGTCGATCTCAACTTGCCGCAAAACGCCTCGATCGAGGAGACGCGCAAGGTGGTCGACCGCCTGGAGGCAAGAATCAAGGACGACCCGGACCTGGTGCGCTGGAGCACCTATATCGGCCAGGGCGCAATCCGCTTCTACCTGCCCTTGGACCAGCAGCTGCAGAACCCGTACTACGCCCAGCTGGTCATCGTCAGCAAAGGCTTCGAGGAGCGTGCAGGCATGATGGCGCGCCTGCAGAAACTGCTGCATGAAGAGTTCGTCGGTATCGGCACCAACGTGCAGTCGCTGGAGATGGGCCCGCCGGTGGGCCGGCCGATCCAGTACCGCGTCAGCGGCAAGGACATCGACCAGGTGCGCAAGCATGCGATCGACCTGGCCACGCTGCTCGATGCCAACGAGCACATCGGCGAGATGATCTACGACTGGAACGAGCCCGGTAAGGTGCTGCGGATCGAAATCGCCCAGGACAAGGCACGCCAGCTGGGGCTGTCGTCCGAAGACGTGGCGAACGTGATGAACAGCATCGTCAGCGGCGCACCGGTGACCGAGGTCAACGACAATATCTACCTGGTGGACGTGGTCGCCCGTGCCGTGGACAGCGAGCGGGGTTCGCCGGACACACTGCAGAACCTGCAGATCGTCACCCCAAGTGGCACCTCGATACCGCTGCTGGCCTTCGCCACCGTGCGCTACGAACTGGAGCAGCCGCTGGTGTGGCGCCGTGACCGCAAGCCGACCATCACCATCAAGGCCTCGGTCAACGGCGACATCCAGCCCACCGACCTGGTGGCCCAACTGAAGCCAAAGATCGATGAGTTCGCCAGCCAGTTGCCGGTCGGCTACGAAGTGGCCACGGGCGGTACGGTGGAGGAGAGCGGCAAGGCGCAAGGCCCGATCGCCAAGGTCATTCCGCTGATGCTGTTCCTCATGGCGACCTTCCTGATGATCCAGCTGCACAGCGTGCAGAAGCTGTTCCTGGTGGTCAGCGTGGCGCCGCTGGGGCTGATCGGTGTGGTGCTGGCGCTGGTGCCGACCGGCACGCCGATGGGCTTTGTGGCGATTCTCGGGATTCTCGCCCTGGCCGGCATCATCATTCGCAACTCGGTGATCCTGGTGACCCAGATCGACGAGTTCGAAGCGCAGGGGTTCTCGCCATGGGATGCGGTGGTGGAGGCCACCAACCATCGGCGGCGGCCGATCCTGTTGACTGCGGCGGCAGCCAGCCTGGGCATGATTCCGATAGCCCGAGAGGTGTTCTGGGGGCCGATGGCCTACGCCATGATCGGCGGCATCATCGTCGCGACGTTGCTGACCTTGCTGTTCCTGCCGGCCCTGTATGTGGCCTGGTACAAGATCCGCGAGCCGCAAAAACAAAACTGAAGCGCGTCATCGAACCCTGTGGGCGCGGCTAAAGCCGCGACCACAGGGTTTTTTAAAATGGTTATATAAAAATTCTTAAACAGTATTTTTAAGAATATCCGCGCCTCACTACTATTGCCCTCAAGCCAGGCGCACCCCCCCCTTCAAACCTCTGCCCGGCACCCTCACTGCAAGGAGAACGAGCATGAGTGCATCGCTGCGTAGCATCGACGGTCAGGACGAAGCCACCATTCTGCGTGAGATCCAGAGCGCCTTGCGCGATCTGCGCTTCGGTGCGGTGGAGATTACCGTGCACAACGCTCAGGTCGTCCAGATCGAGCGCAAGGAGAAGTTCCGCCTGCAACAGCCCGGCAGCAAGTCCGGCTGATCGCGCCACACCTTCCAAAAAATAGAAAAATGCCAATCGGGAGCTTCACCATGTCCATCCGCCGTTATGCGCTCGCCGCCCTGGCCAGTGCTGTTTTTGCCGGTTCCGCAATCGCCAAGGACTACGAACTGCTGAACGTGTCCTATGACCCGACCCGTGAGTTATACCAACAGTACAACGCCGAATTCATCAAGCACTGGCAGCAGTCCCACCCGGACGACAAGGTGAAGATCCAGCAATCCCACGGTGGCTCGGGCAAGCAGGGCCGTGCCGTGATCGATGGCCTGCGCGCCGACGTGGTGACCCTGGCCCTGGCCGGCGACATCGACGAAATCGCCAAGCTCGGCAAGACCCTGCCGGACAACTGGCAGACCCGCCTGCCGGACGCCAGCACCCCGTACACCTCGACCATCGTGTTCTTGGTGCGCAAGGGCAACCCGAAAGGCATCAAGGACTGGGGCGATCTGATCAAAAAAGACGTTTCGGTCATCACCCCGAACCCGAAAACCTCCGGCGGCGCACGCTGGAACTTCCTTGCCGCCTGGGCCTACGGCCTGAAGACCGGTGGTAGCGAAGACAAGGCCAAAGCCTATGTGCAAGAGCTGTTCAAGCACGTGCCAGTGCTGGATACCGGCGCCCGTGGCTCGACCATCACCTTCGTCAACAACGGCCAGGGCGACGTCCTGCTGGCCTGGGAAAACGAAGCCTTCCTGGCGCTGAAGGAAGACGGTGGCGCCGACAAGTTCGAAATCGTCGTGCCTTCGCTGTCGATCCTGGCCGAGCCACCGGTGGCCGTGGTCGACAAGAACGCCGAGAAGAAGGGCAATACCGCAATTGCCACCGAATACCTCAAGCACCTGTACAGCCCGGCTGGCCAGAAGATTGCCGCCGAGAACTTCTACCGCCCACGTGACGAGAAGGTCGCTGCCGAATTCGGCAAGCAATTCCCGAAACTGGACCTGGTAACCATCGACAAGGACTTCGGTGGCTGGAAAACTGCGCAACCGAAGTTCTTCAACGACGGCGGTGTGTTCGACCAGATCTATCAGGCCCAGTAATTCTGCGCCTGCGGGAGCAACACCCTTCAGTAGCCTGCACGGGCCCGGCTTAACCGCCGGGCTTCGTGCGTTCAACCAGGGATATTTATGTCACGTCGTATTTCCCCCGTCATACCCGGCTTCGGGCTGACGCTGGGCTACACCTTGGTGTACCTCAGCCTGATTGTGCTGATACCGCTGGCCGCGATGTTCGTGCATGCCGCGCAGCTGACCTGGGAGCAGTTCTGGACCATCATCAGCGCGCCGCGGGTGATCGCCGCGCTCAAGCTGAGTTTCGGCACCGCCCTGTTCGCCGCCATCATCAATGGCGTGATCGGCACCCTGCTGGCCTGGGTGCTGGTGCGCTACACCTTCCCCGGGCGCAAGATCATCGACGCGATGATCGACCTGCCATTCGCCCTGCCGACTGCCGTTGCCGGTATCGCCCTGACTGCCCTGTACGCGCCGGCGGGCTGGGTTGGCCAGTTCGCCACTGACCTGGGCTTCAAGATTGCCTACACGCCGCTGGGCATCACCCTGGCGCTCACCTTCGTCACGCTGCCATTCGTGGTGCGCACGGTGCAGCCGGTACTGGCCGACATCCCGCGTGAAGTGGAAGAGGCCGCCGCCTGCCTGGGCGCGAAACCGCTACAGGTGTTCCGCCATATACTGGCGCCAGCACTGCTGCCCGCCTGGCTGACCGGTTTTGCCCTGGCCTTCGCCCGCGGGGTGGGTGAGTATGGTTCGGTGATCTTCATTGCCGGCAACATGCCGATGAAGACCGAGATCCTGCCGCTGCTGATCATGGTCAAGCTCGACCAGTACGACTACACCGGCGCAACCGCCATCGGCGTGTTGATGCTGGTGGTTTCCTTCATTCTGCTGCTGCTGATCAACCTGCTGCAGCGCCGTATCGAAACCCCTTGAAGGAGGCCGGCTATGTCTAGTTCATCCCTGAGCGCTACTGCCGCCGCCAATGCTGCCCGGCGTGGCAGCGCCACCTCGCGGCGTATTCTGATCGGCCTTGGCTGGCTGGTGTTCGCGCTGTTCCTGCTGCTGCCGCTGGTGATCGTGGTGTCGCAGGCTTTGAAGAACGGGTTTGGCACCTTCTTCGAAGCGATTTTCGAGCCTGATGCGCTGTCTGCGCTCAGGCTGACCTTGCTGGCGGTGGCCATTTCGGTACCGCTGAACCTGGTGTTCGGCGTCAGCGCCGCGTGGTGCGTAAGCAAGTACACCTTCCGCGGCAAGAGCGTGCTGGTCACCCTGATCGACCTGCCGTTCTCGGTGTCGCCGGTGATCGCCGGCCTGGTCTACGTGCTGATGTTCGGTGCCCAAGGCTTCTTCGGGCCATGGCTGCAGGACCACGATATCCAGATCGTTTTTGCCTTACCGGGCATCGTGCTGGCCACCATCTTCGTCACCGTGCCGTTCGTGGCCCGTGAACTGATCCCGCTGATGCAGGAGCAGGGCACCCAGGAAGAAGAGGCCGCGCGCCTGCTCGGTGCCAATGGCTGGCAGATGTTCTGGCACGTGACCCTGCCGAACATCAAGTGGGGCCTGATCTACGGCGTGGTGCTGTGTACCGCGCGAGCCATGGGTGAGTTCGGCGCGGTGTCGGTGGTGTCGGGCCATATCCGCGGCGTCACCAACACCTTGCCGCTGCACGTGGAGATCCTCTACAACGAGTACAACCACGTTGCGGCCTTCAGCGTGGCCAGCCTGTTGCTGATCCTGGCGCTCTTCATCCTGCTGCTCAAGCAGTGGAGCGAGAACCGTATTAACCGCCTGCGCCACAGCGCTGCGGAGGAATAATTCATGTCGATCGAAGTTCGTAACGTCAGCAAGCGCTTCAACAGCTTCCAGGCCCTGGACAACATCAACCTGGATATCCACAGCGGTGAGCTGGTGGCCTTGCTCGGCCCGTCCGGCTGCGGCAAGACCACTCTGCTGCGCATCATCGCCGGGCTGGAAACGCCGGATGACGGCAGCATCGTGTTCCACGGCGAGGATGTGTCTGGCCACGACGTGCGTGATCGCAACGTCGGGTTCGTGTTCCAGCATTACGCGCTGTTCCGCCACATGAGCGTGTTCGACAACGTCGCTTTTGGCCTGCGCATGAAGCCCAAGGGCGAGCGCCCGAGCGAGAGCAAAATTGCCGAGAAAGTGCATGAGCTGCTGAACATGGTGCAGCTCGACTGGCTCTCCGACCGTTACCCCGAGCAGCTTTCCGGTGGCCAGCGCCAGCGTATCGCCCTGGCTCGCGCCTTGGCGGTGGAGCCCAAGGTGCTGTTGCTCGATGAGCCGTTCGGTGCCCTGGATGCCAAGGTGCGTAAAGAGCTGCGCCGCTGGCTGGCGCGCCTGCACGAGGACATCAACCTCACCTCGGTGTTCGTGACCCATGACCAGGAAGAGGCCATGGAAGTAGCGGACCGCATCGTGGTGATGAACAAGGGCGTGATCGAGCAGATCGGTTCGCCGGGTGAAGTGTACGAGCAGCCGGCCAACGACTTCGTTTATCACTTCCTGGGTGACTCCAACCGCCTGGCCTTGAGCGAAGGGAACCATGTGCTGTTCCGCCCCCACGAGGTGTCGCTGTCGCGGCATGAGACCGAGGGGCATCACGCCGCCGAGGTGCGCGACATTCGCCCGCTGGGCGCGACGACCCGGGTGACCTTGAAGGTGGAAGGGCAGAGCGAGCTGATCGAAGCTGAGGTGGTCAAGGACCACGATAGCCTGACGGGCCTGGCGCGGGGGGAGACGCTGTTCTTCAGGCCGAAGGTCTGGCAGAAGGTGGCGGATATCTGAGCCGCTTCAAAATAAAAACCCGGGCATGGTCCCTGATGCTGTTCACTTAAGTTCGCCGGGGGCCGCTCTGCGGCCCTTTCGCGGCACAAGGCCGCTTGTACATTTGTTGCGGGCCAATTATTCCTGAGGCATTGGCGCGCGGCCCCCTTTGGCGCCCGCCTCGATATCGCGTCGTACAAACAAGGCGGTCGCGTACGCAGGGACAGGCGTGATTGGCCCGAAACAAATGGAGCGAGCTAGCTCGCGATGCGCCGCCCGCGCGGCGCTCGGTTTACGCATCACCGCAACCCCTGAACCAGGCACCACGACGCCATCACACATCCCCATCTCAGTCGCTCTGTAAATGAATTTAAGTTATTAATAAATAGCTTCTTATTCCTTTACGAATATGACTGCCTCCCTATACTGGTCTCCAAGCACGCAAACTCACTGGAGGCGTCCCCATGCGCAATGAGCCTATTCGTTACCTGATTGTGCCGGGCTGGCAAGGATCGCCAGACAACCATTGGCAGAGTCACTGGCAGCGCACCCTGCCCAACAGCGCCCGGGTAGAGCAGCACGACTGGCTGACCCCGCAACGGCGCGATTGGGTGCAGGCCCTGGAGCAGGCGATTACCGCCGAACGCTCGCCGGTGATCCTCATCGCCCACAGCCTGGGCTGCATCACCGTCGCCCACTGGGCCGCCGAGGCCAGCCCGGCATTGCTGCGCCAAGTGCGTGGCGCGCTGCTGGTGGCGCCTGCGGATGTCGAACGGCCGACCTGCGGGCCGGCCCTGCGCAACTTCGCGCCGATCCCGATGCAGGCGCTGCCGTTCCCAAGCCAGGTGGTCAGCTCCGACAACGACCCGGCAGTGAGCGTGCCGCGTGCACTGCACCTGGCCCAGGCCTGGGGTGCTGAAGCGGGGTTGCTGACCAATGCCGGGCATATCAACGTCAAGTCCGGCCACGAGCGTTGGGAACAAGGCTTCGCCTACCTGTATCGCCTGCAGAGCCGGGTCGAGCAGCGCGCACTGCGCCGCGCCTGATCGCCCCTACTGATTACCGTTAGCCTGACGCCCGGCCATCGAAGGCCTGGGGCGGGAGTTCGTCATGACCTTTCAAAACCCGTTTGGCCAGCCGCTGCTGACCTTCCCCGAGCTGGACAAGAGCCCGCTGAGCATTCGTGCCAAGGCCCTGGTGTTCATCGACCCCCGTTCGCAACAGCTTCGCCAAGACCTCGAACGCCTGGCGCCACTGCCCTTGCCTGTGCTGATTCGTGGCGAGACCGGCACCGGCAAGGAGTTGCTGGCACGGCAGATTCATCGCGCCAGTGACCGCAGCGGGCTGTTCGTGTCGGTCAATTGCGCGGCTATCAGCCCGACCTACGCCGACGCCGAATTGTTCGGCTATAGCGCTGGTGCCCACAGCGGCACTGCCAGCAGCCGCGCCGGGTGGTTCGGTTCGGCCAACGGCGGCACCCTGTACCTGGACGAGATAGCCGACTTGCCGCTGGAGATCCAAGGCAAGCTGCTGGCCGCGCTGGAAAACCGCGAAGTGACCCGCGTCGGCGCGCAGCAGCCTCAGCCTGTGGATGTGCGCCTGGTGGCGGCGACCAGCATCGACCTGGCGCGGGTGGTGAAGGCTGGCAGGTTCAATGAGCGCCTGTACCAATACCTGCGCGAGGGCGCGCTGGAACTGCCCCCCTTACGCGAGCGCCGTGGCGATATTCTGCCGTTGGCCGAGTACTTTGTGGGTATCTACACCGCCCGCCTGCAACGCTCGGTGCCGCTGATCAGCGACGCGGCCCAGCAGGTGCTGGAAACCCATGCCTGGCCCGGCAACACCCGCGAGCTGGAGAACGTCATCCACTTCGCCCTGCTGGTGAATGACAGCGAAGAGATCCAGCCGGAGGACCTCGACCTGCCCAACCCTGCGCGTTAGACAGCGCTCATAAGCAAAGGCGGTGATGGCAGTTTGTTTTTGGAATAAGCAGCTAATTAAAAGATATTGTTACGGTATAAGAAATCTCGGTATTGTCCGCTTCATGCCCACCCCACACGGGGCAGGGCACCCGACTTCGCCATCGCCGATGGCCCAGATTCAGAACAAGGACCACCATGAAGAAGACCCTGCTGACCACTGCCCTGGCCGCCGCCCTGTCGCTCGCTGGCCTGGCCAATGCCGCCGAAAAACTGGTGGTGGCTGCTACCCCGGTGCCGCATGCCGAGATTCTCGAGCTGATCAAGCCGACCCTGGCCAAGGAAGGCGTGGACCTGCAGATCAAAGTCTTCACCGACTACGTGCAGCCCAACGTGCAGGTTGACCAGAAGCGTCTGGACGCCAACTACTTCCAGACCCTGCCGTACCTGCAGAACTTCAACGAGGGCAAAGGCACTCACCTGGAAACCGTGGTCGGCGTGCACGTCGAACCGTTCGGTGGCTACTCGAAGAAGGTAAAGAGCCTGAGCGAGCTGAAGGAAGGCGCTACTGTTGCCATCCCTAACGAGGGCAGCAACAGCGGCCGTGCCCTGCTGCTGCTGCAGAAGGCTGGCTTGATCACGCTGAAAGATCCGAAAAATGCCTTGGCCACCCCGAAAGACATCGCCACGAACCCGAAGAATCTGAAATTCCGCGAGCTGGAATCGGCCATGCTGCCGCGTGTGCTGGATCAGGTTGACCTGGACATGATCAACACCAACTACGCCCTGGAATCCGGCTTGAACCCGGCCAAGGATGCGCTGGTGATCGAAGGCGCCGATTCGCCGTACGTGAACTTCCTGGTAGCCCGCCCGGACAACAAGGACAGCGACGCCATCCAGAAGCTGGCCAAGGCCCTGACCAGCCCGGAAGTGAAGGAATTCATCGCCAAGAAATACAGCGGTGCGGTACTGCCGGCGTTCTGATCTGGTTGTAGCCCTCCCGCACGGTCCAGGTACTGCACAAACCTGTGTTCCAGTGCCCATCCTGTGGGAGCGGGCTTGCCCCGCGAATGGGCTGCGCAGCAGCCCTTACTCAGCCGGCAGCAATCTCAAAGTGCTCTGCGCCGGAATCACTCCCATCTGTGCCTTCTGATACTGCCCCTCGATATAACCCTTGGCCTGATCCGCATAATGCCGATCAAACGGCACGCCACTTTGCCCAACCGGGTTGCTCGTCAATGCCTGCCCTGCATCGGCAAAGTCGATCAGCCTTCGCGTCGAAGGCCCATAAGTCACCGGCCATGGCGCCGGCCCGATCTTCGCCGACAGATTGTTGGGCACCTCATGCGTGCCTGGCGCGGCAAACGGGCCGACGTTGAACAGCAGGTTCAGCGGCTTTTTCACGCCGAGCGGATGGTTATGGGTCAAGGTATGGGCCTTGCCCCATTGCCAACTGGCCGGGTCGCTGCCCAGGGTATCGCGCAGGTGCTTCAAGCTCTTCTGCCAGGCGATGCGCACGATTGCCGCGCGGTCGGTACGTTCGTTGGCACCTCGGGTGCTCCACCAGGGCGACGCGGCATCCGCTGCGAGGCGGGGCAGGGCGGCATCGATGGCACGGGTGCTGATCAGCACCGGGAACCAGGTGTCGCCCAGTTCGTCATGCAGGGCAGCGAATGCCAGTTCATAGAGAAACTGGTTGAACAGCGTCGCGCTGGTCGAGTCCAGCGGGTAGTCACCGCCCCAGGCGGCCAGTTGCTCGACCAGCTCTTTTTCCTCGTCGCCCTCGGCCACCGCGCGCAGCGTCGCCAGCAACGGGGCAAGGGTGCGCGGGCCATAATCGCTGGTGGTGTCCAGCTGCAAGGCCTGGCTGTTCTGGGTGTCCCATTTCACGTCAGGGGTGGCCAGGTGGCGGTCGAGCTGGCGGCCGCGGTCCGGCAAGTTGTAGTAGCCCGGGACGGGCACTGCCGAGGGCGGCTGATAGTTGGCCGAAACGATGTAGCCGCGTGCCGGGTTCTCTTGCTGCGGGTTGGCACTGAAGGGGTAGAAACCGAGCTTGTCCGCCTGCGGGCCGGCGCCATCGAGGATGAATGTCGGGTTGACGCCTTGCGGGCGGATCGGCAGTTGTGCCGCTGCCCACCAGCCGATATCGCCACGGGCATTGGCCCAGACGAAGTTCAGCCCAGGCGCCTGAACCTTGGCGGCGGCCTCGCGCATCTTGCCCAGGGTGTCGGCACGGTTGAGCTGGTAGAACCCGTCGAGAATCGGGTTTTCGGTTTCAAGAAAAGCCCACCACATGGCCACCGGCGTGGTCCCGGCGCTTGCGCCCAGCACCTCGTTGACGATCGGGCCGTGGGGCGAGCGGCGCAGGCTGATGGTGACCGGAGCCTCGCCTTTGACGGCGATGGTCTGTTCAGTCTTTTCCAGTGTTTGCCATGTGCCGTCGATCATCACCTGGTCGCTGTTGGCGGGGTTGGTCCGTTCGGCGATCAGGTCGACGTCATCGTTCTGAAACATGGTCAGGCTCCAGCCGAAGTCGCGGTTGTGCCCGAGCAGTGCGAAGGGGTTCAGGGCCTGGAAGTAGCCGTAGAGGTTGAACCCAGGCGCCGACAGTTCGGCCTCGTACCACACCGCCGGCACTGCGAAACTGATGTGCGGGTCACCGGCCAGCAGGGGCTTGCCGCTGCGGGTACGGCTGCCGGAAACGGCCCAGGCGTTGCTGCCTTCGAACTGCGGGATACCGGCGTCGTTCAGGGCGTCATGGCTGAGCCGGGCAAGTGCCTCCAGGCTGCGCCAGTCGGCGGCGGCCAAGGGGCTAGCCAAGGCACCCTCGGGCTGCCAGTCGAGGTCGAAGATCTTCAGGTACTGCGGACCAAGCTGGTCGCGGATGTAGGTCAGTGCCGGCTCGGTACGGAACGCGGCGGCGAAACTGTAGGCCAGGTAGCCGGCGATGCTGAGGGTGTCTTCGGCAGTGAACGGACGTGGGGTAATGCCCAGCAGGTCGAATTCGATTGGCTTGGGGTGGCTGGCCTGCCAGCTGTCGATGCCTTCAAGGTAGGCTTGCAAGGCCTGCCAGGCGGGCGATTGACGGTCCAGCCGCTGCACCATCAGTGCCGCCTGATCGCGGATGCGCAGGCTGCGGAACAGGGTATCGGTGGGCAGCAGTTTGTCGCCAAGCACCTCGGCCAGCTCGCCTCGGGCCAGGCGGCGCATGATCTCCATCTGGAACAACCGGTCCTGGGCATGCACGTAGCCCAAGGCGCGGTACAGGTCCTGTTCGTTCTGCGCCTGCAGGTGCGGCACGCCGCGCGCGTCATAGCGCACACTGACCGGCGCCTGCAGGCCGGCGATCAGCACCTCGCCCTCGCGTTGTGGCAGCTTGCCGTGCACGTACCAGTAACCGGCGCCAGCGGCCACGGCGATCACCACGGCCAACAGGGTCAGGCTGCGCTTCATCGAGACTCCTTGTGCATTCGAACGGAAACTGTGGTCCGATCATCGACGGATTCGCGAACAGAGCATAGCCCTCGAAAGGAGTTTCCATGTCCCTCAGCGAAAAACAGAAAATGCTCAGCGGCCAGCTCTACCACGCAGGCTGCCCCGAGCTGCAGGCCGAGCAGATTGCCAACAAGCACTGGATGCATCGCTACAACAACAGCTTCGAACTGCTCAACGACGCACGTCACAGCCTGCTGGCCGAGCACTTTGGCCAAGCCGGCGAAGGCACGGTGATCCGCCCGCCGTTCTATTGCGACTATGGCTACAACATCAACGTTGGCAGCAATACGTTCATGAACTTCAACTGCGTGATCCTCGATGTACTGCCGGTGCACATCGGCGACGATTGCCAGATTGGCCCGGCGGTGCAGATCTACACCGCCGACCACCCATTGGACCCTGAGCTGCGCCGCACCGGCCTTGAAAGCGGTCGGCCGGTGACCCTCGGCAACAATGTGTGGATTGGCGGCGGGGCGATCATCCTGCCGGGGGTGACCATTGGCGACAACGCGGTGGTCGGCGCGGGCAGCGTGGTGACGCGCGATGTGCCCGCGGGTGCGGTGGTGGTGGGTAACCCGGCGCGGGTGCGTCAGGCGCCCCAAGGGCAGTAGCAACCCACCGCCAGGGTGTTGGAGGCGGTCACTGGGCGGCCGTCGAGCAACGCCTTGATAATCGGCTCGATGAAGCTGTTGCTGGCGTTGCACACCGCGCCCTCGCTGTAGGGGCCGAAGTAGGCCAGGTGGCCTTGCCGGTCCCAGATGGCCACGGCCGGGGAGGCGGGCAGGTGTTCGCTGCCAGGAAGGCTGGCGAGGGGCTTGAGGGCAGTGAGGTTCGCCGGTAGCTGGCCGTGGCTGCCGGGCTTTTGCAACACATGGAAGGTGACGCCCTGGCCTGTGAACTGGCTGACCAGGTCGCCCAGGTGTTGCTGGTTACCGACATTGCACGGGCAGGCCGGGTCCCAGAAGTGCACGACGCGGATCGGCCCGGGGCCGGCCAGTTCAGGGGGCAGTTGCAGTTGGCTGCCGTCGAACAGGGTGGTCTGGTTGTCGAACGGGCGCAGGTAGCGGGCCTGGAAGGCGTCGTAGGCCAGCCACAGGGTGAGGATGCAGAGCAACAGGGCAAGCAGTTTGATGGCGCGAGTATTCATGAGGGTGTCCGCGGGCCTTTGTAGGAGCGGCCTTGCGTCGCGAACGGGGTGCGGAGCAGCCCCAGGATTTCAGCTTCGCCGCCGACATTGCCGGGGCTGCTCCGCACCCCATTCGCGACGCAAGGCCGCTCCTACAAGGACCGATGCCAGGCATTGGTAAGTGACCAAGCTTGCCACGTTGAGGCTCAGAGCTGAATATCACAGATCAATACTCGCTTCGCTCTGGATGTACCCAATGCCCGCTGCCTTACTCCCCGACCTGCTGCGCGCCAGCCTGGCGCCCTTGACCGATCGCCAGCCGTTGTCGGCGCAGGGTCGGGATTACCAGCATTTCTACGGCCTGGATCTGCCTGTACAGCGCTGGCTGGGTGGCTTCCAGGCGGCCGGGTTCGATGTGGTCGGGCAAGTCTGGCTACCACCGCAGCCGGTGGCCACCGTATTCCTGCTGCATGGCTATTACGACCACATGGGTCTCTATCGGCATGTGATCGAGTGGGCGCTGGGCCAGGGCTACGCGGTGATCAGCTGCGACTTGCCCGGGCATGGCCTATCCAGTGGTGAGCGGGCCAGTATCAGTGACTTCTCGCTGTATCAGCAGGTGCTCGATACCCTGTTCGAGCAAGCACGCAGGCTGGACCTGCCGCGCCCTTGGCACCTGTGCGGGCAGAGTACGGGTGGCGCCATCGTGGTCGACCACCTGTTGCACCGGGGCGAGCAAAGCCCGGCCGACGGACAGGTGATTCTGCTTGCGCCGCTGGTGCGGCCCAGTGCCTGGCGGTGGTCGAAGTTCAGCTACTGCGTGCTGCGCCATTTCGTCAACGGCATCGAACGGCGGTTCAGTGAGAACACCAATGACCCGGCATTCCTGACGTTCCTGGAGGCCGACCCGCTGCAACCGCGCCGCCTCCCGACCGCATGGGTCGGTGCACTGATCGCCTGGGTCAAGCGCATAGAAGCGGCGCCACGCAGCACGCGGCGGCCCTTGATCGTACAGGGTGAGGCGGATGGCACGGTAGACTGGCCCTACAACCTCGAAGTGCTCAAGGCCAAGTTCACCGAGCCGCAGATCCTGATGCTGCCCGACGCGCGGCACCACTTGGCCAATGAACTGCCCGGCATTCGCCAGCGTTACTTCGCCTTCATCGACCAGCGCCTGGGCTGATCACTTGAGGTCGGCAGCGCTCTGGCCCACCGCCAGCCCCGCTCGCACCGCCGCCAGTGCCGCCTGGTAATACGCCTTGCCTTCGGTCGATTCGGCGAAGGTGGCGAACGCTTCAAGCTCGGCGTCGGACAAGTCGCGGTAGACGTACAGCAAGGTATTGTTGAGGTCTTCGCCGATCTGGTTCATCAGCCGTTGGCGCTGGCCGTCGAGCAGGCCCTGGGCCTGGCCGCCGCCGAACAGGCCGGGGATCATCGAGCTGAGGCTGTCGGCGGCGACGCCGGCAATCGCCAGGCTGACTTCGGCACCCGCCTCGCGGGCTGGCAGCGCCTGGGCCAGGTGGCCGATGAGCAGCAAACGGTCGTCGCTGGCCTGGATCTTCGGCAGGCCTTTGGCATGCTTGGCCAATTGGTCCTTGCGCGTGGCCTGCAGTTCGGCGGCCACCACCTTGCGGCCCAGCGGCGACTGGAAGAAGGCCAGCGCGGGTGCGGGGTTGTTCAGGGTGGCACGCAGTTGCGCCTGGGCACGACGGTCCACGGCCTGGGCCTGGAAGCGCTGATTGCTGTTGTTGACCAGCGCTTGGTAGACCGCAGGCGGCAGGCTGTTGCGATAGCGTTCCTGGGCGGCGCTCAGGGCATCGTTGAAGTGGGCGCGCTGGTCGGGCCAGCCGGCGGCCTTGTACAGTTGATCCAGGTTGTCTGCCCAGACAGGCATGGCGCAGATCATCAGCAGAATCAGGGAAAACAGACGGCGCATTCAGGACTCCTGTCGGCAGGCTGCCATTGTCCTTGTCCCAGCGTCGGTTTGTCGAGATACCTGCGCGCTTCTCAGCCAAGTGGCGCTGTGCGAGTGCAGGGCTAATGGATATGATGCGCGCCATGCACACCTCCCCTGAACACCCGATGCTTGCGGCCGTCGTCGACGATCTGGCCACCCATGGCTGGTCCCAGCAGGCGCTCTTTCTGCCTGCCGACCTGGTGCGCGCGCTTGCGGCCGAGTGCCGACGCCGTGATGCCGAAGGCGAACTCAACCCGGCTGGGGTCGGGCGCGGGGCTTCACAGGAGGTACGCGAGGCGATCCGCGGCGACCAGATCCAGTGGATCGACCCCGGCCAGGCCGCCGCCTGCGACCAGTACCTGGCAGCCATGGACCAGCTACGCCTGGCCATCAACCAGGGGCTGTTTCTCGGCCTGGAAGACTTCGAATGCCATTTCGCCCTGTACCCACCAGGGGCGTTCTACCGCCGTCACCTGGATCGCTTCCGTGACGATGACCGGCGCATGGTCTCGGCGGTGTTCTACCTGAACGAGGGTTGGCAGCCGCAGGATGGCGGCCAGTTACGCATGTTCCTGGCCAATGGTGTCGAGCACGATGTGCAGCCTGTGGCCGGCTGCCTGGTGGTGTTTCTGGCGGGCGATGTGCCCCATGAGGTATTGCCGGCCGGGCGTGAGCGACTGTCGTTGACCGGCTGGTTCCGCAGGCGTGGCAATGACCCGTTCTGAGCTGCCGAAGGTACTGGTCAGCGCTTGCCTGCTGGGGCAGCCGGTGCGCTATGACGGCCGCGCCAGTGGCCACCCGGGCCTATTGCAGCTCTGGCAGGGCGAAGGGCGGGTGGTGCCGTTGTGCCCGGAAGTGGCCGGCGGCCTGCCGACCCCGCGCCCGCCTGCGGAGATCCCCGGCGGACAGGGCGGCGAGGTGCTCGACGGCCAGGCACAGGTGTTGACGGTAACCGGTGAGGACGTCAGCGACGCCTTCCTGGCGGGTGCTCAACTGGCATTGGCGCTGGTGCGCCGGCACGGGATTCGGGTCGCGGTGCTCAAGTCCGGCAGCCCCTCGTGTGGTAATCGCCTGACCTACGATGGCACCTTCAGTGGGGTGAAAGTGCCGGGGGAAGGGGTGACCACGGCCTTGCTGCGGCGCGAGGGGGTGCTGGTGTTCAGTGAGCTGGAGCTGGATGAAGCGCAGCAGGCACTGGCGAACGTGTAGGCGCGGTCACTGGCCTGCGGCCGTCTCCTGCACACCCTTGAACCACTTCTGCTCAAGCTCCGCCGTGCGCCCGCTGTCCTTGAGGCGCTGCAAGGCGTTGTTCACCGCGCTCTCGAATGCCGGGTTGTCCTTCTGGAACGGGATGACCAGCTTTTTCTCGCCAAAAGGCTGGCTCAGGTCGAACGGTGTATCGGCTTTGGGCGCGTTGTCCAACGGGGTCAGGGTGATGTCGTACTTGCCACTTTCGACACCTGGCAGCACTTCGGCCGCAGGCGTTTCGATGAACTCGGCACGCAGGTCCAGTTGGTTGGCCAACGCTTGGCCGAAGTCGATTTCAAAGCCCGTCAGGTGGTCGTTTTCTTTGAACGCATACGGCGAGTTGTCGGCCTGCACGGCAATGCGCAGTTCGCCCCGGTCGGCGATTTCGTCGATCAGCTCGGCTTGAGCCAATGGCGTGATCAGTACTGCCAGCAGTACACCTATGGTCGAACGCATGTAATGCCCCTTTATCCTTTGGCAAATGAATAACTTTCGCCACGACTTTCTTCCTCGTCGTGGTCGAGCGCAGCCTATGACCTTGAAGCCTTGGCGAGGTTTAACCCTAACTGAAATATTTCTCTTTGTGGGCTATGGTGAACTACCGCCGCCGATCGTTTGCAGGTGGCGGTCAATAAGTGAATCACAGGAGAAGTGAATGAACAGCCTATTTTCGCGTGCTGCCGTAGCCGGTCTGCTGATGGGGGCCTCGGTGTTCGCCAGTGCTGCGGATGCCCTGAAGAGCCAGGAGCCGCCCAAGGATGCCAAGGTCTTCATCGTTTCCCCCGCCGATGGCGCTACGGTCGACAAGACCTTCACCGTCAAGTTCGGCATCGAGGGCATGGGGCTAAAACCTGCGGGTGACCAGACCCCGCATACCGGGCATCACCATTTGCTGGTGGATGTCGACAAGCAGCCGGTGGCCGACATGCCGCTGCCAACCAGCCTGATGCCGGAGAACAATGCGCCGCTGCCGGCCGGCCCGCAAGTGCTGCACTTCGGCAAGGCACAGACCGAGGCGACCATTACCCTGACGCCGGGCAAGCACACCTTGCAGCTGGTGCTGGGTGACCAGTATCACGTGCCGTTCAAGCCGAGCGTTGAATCGAAGAAGGTCACGGTCACTGTGGAAGAGTGAAACAGGCCTGCGCAGCAGGCCCAGGATCCAAACGAAAAAGGGAGGCCACCAGGGCCTCCCTTTTTCATGATGCAGTGAAACTTAGAACAGTACGCGGGAGCGGATGGTGCCCTTGACGTGCTGCAGCTTCTCCTGCGCCAGGTCCGAGTATTCGGCGTCGACGTCGATTACCACGTAACCCACTTTCTCGTTGGTCTGCAGGAACTGACCGGAGATGTTGATGCCGTTCTCGGCGAAGACCTTGTTGATCTCGCTGAGCACGCCTGGGATGTTTTCGTGGATGTGCAGCAGGCGGTGTTTGCCTGGGTGCGCCGGCAGGGCAACTTCCGGGAAGTTGACCGAAGACACCGAAGTACCGTTGTCGCTGTACTTGACCAGCTTCTCGGCAACTTCCAGGCCGATGTTGGCCTGGGCCTCTGCGGTGGAACCACCGATGTGCGGGGTCAGGATCACGTTGTCCAGGCCGCGCAGCGGGCTTTCGAACTCTTCGTCGTTGGAGCGCGGCTCGACCGGGAATACGTCGATGGCGGCGCCGATCAGGTGCTTGTCCTTGATCGCGGCGGCCAGGTGATCCAGCTCGACCACGGTGCCGCGGGCGGCGTTGATCAGGATCGAACCCTTCTTCATCGCGCGGATTTCCTTCTCGCCGATCATCCACTGGGTGGATGGCAGCTCAGGCACGTGCAGCGACACGATATCGGCCAGGCCCAGCAGCTCGTGCAGGCTGGCGACCTGTACCGCGTTGCCCAGCGGCAGCTTGGTCAGCGGGTCGAAGAAGTAGACCTGCATGCCCAGGTTCTCGGCCAGGACCGACAGTTGGGTGCCGATCGAGCCGTAGCCGACGATGCCCAGCTTCTTGCCGCGGATCTCGAAGGAATTGGCCGCGCTCTTGATCCAGCCGCCACGGTGGCAGGAAGCGTTCTTCTCAGGGATGCCGCGCAGCAGCAGGATGGCTTCGGCCAGCACCAGCTCGGCCACCGAACGGGTGTTGGAGTACGGTGCGTTGAACACGGCGATACCGCGCTCGCGGGCCGCTTCCAGGTCGACCTGGTTGGTACCGATGCAGAAGCAGCCAACCGCGACCAGCTTCTTCGCACAGTCGAAGATCTCTTCGGTCAGTTGCGTGCGCGAACGGATGCCGATGAAGTGGGCATCGGCGATCTTTTCCTTCAGCTCGGCTTCCGGCAACGAACCAGTGAGGTATTCGATGTTGGTGTAGCCGGCAGCCTTGAGGGTATCGACCGCGTTCTGGTGCACACCTTCAAGAAGAAGGAACCGGATCTTGCTCTTGTCGAGAGAAGTCTTGCTCATCTGCGTAAACCTGTATCCCGGAGAAAAAATGGCGAGGGGTGATGCTAGGCGCGGCATCGGCCTTAGCATGAACAGCGGGAGGGCTATGCTAGCATACGCGACACAATCTGAGCTTATCCCGACAGGTGAAGAGTGCTCAGGGTGACTATGAATAAGTCGAGAGTTCCAGCGATGAACCACCCCGCTGTTATTGATGAACTGATGACCCTTGTCGACCCTGGCAAGGTCCTGACCGACGCGGCTTCCCTCGAAGCCTATGGCAAGGACTGGACCAAGCATTACCCGCCCGCGCCGACTGCCATTGTGTTGCCCAAGACTGTCGAGCAAGTGCAGGCGATTGTGCGCTGGGCCAATGCGCACAAGGTGGCCTTGGTGCCATCTGGCGGGCGCACCGGGCTTTCCGGTGGCGCGGTGGCCGCCAATGGTGAAGTCGTGGTCGCCTTCGACTACATGAACCAGATTCTCGATTTCAATGCCTTCGACCGCACCGTGGTCTGCCAGCCAGGGGTGATCACTCGGCAGCTGCAGGCCTATGCCGAAGAACAGGGCCTGTATTACCCGGTGGACTTCGCCTCCAGCGGCTCCAGCCAGATTGGCGGCAACATCGGTACCAATGCCGGCGGGATCAAGGTCATTCGTTACGGCATGACCCGCAACTGGGTGGCCGGGCTGAAAGTGGTCACCGGCAAGGGCGAGCTGCTGGAACTGAACAAAGACCTGATCAAGAACGCCACCGGCTACGACCTGCGCCAGCTGTTCATTGGCGCCGAGGGCACGCTGGGCTTCGTGGTCGAGGCGACCATGCGCCTGGACCGCGCCCCGCGCAACCTCACCGCGATGGTGCTGGGCACGCCAGACTTCGACTCGATCATGCCGGTGCTGCATGCCTTCCAGGGCAAGCTCGACCTGACCGCCTTCGAGTTCTTCTCCGACAAGGGCCTGGCCAAGATCATGGGCCGTGGCGACGTGCCGGCGCCGTTCGAGACCGATTGCCCGTTCTATGCGCTGCTGGAGTTCGAGGCCAGTACCGAGGAGGTCGCCAACGAAGCCTTGGCTACCTTCGAGCACTGCGTCGAGCAAGGCTGGGTGCTGGACGGGGTGATGAGCCAGAGCGAAACCCAGCTCAAAAACCTGTGGAAGCTGCGCGAGTACTTGTCCGAAACCATCTCGCACTGGACACCGTACAAGAACGACATTTCCGTCACCGTGTCGAAAGTGCCCGCGTTCCTGCGTGATATCGACGCCATCGTCGCAGAGCATTACCCGGACTACGAAGTGGTTTGGTACGGCCATATCGGCGACGGCAACCTGCACCTGAACATCCTCAAACCCGACGCCATGAGCAAGGATGACTTCTTTGCCTCGTGCGCCAAGGTCAACAAGTGGGTGTTCGAAATCGTCCAGCGCTACAACGGCTCGATCTCCGCCGAGCATGGTGTGGGCATGACCAAGCGCGACTACCTGGGCTACAGCCGCTCGCCCGAAGAAATCGCCTGCATGAAGGCAATAAAGGCCGTCTTCGACCCTAACGGCATCATGAATCCGGGTAAGATCTTCGCACCCGTATAAAAAGCAGTATCCAGAGGAGTCGGCCATGAGTTACCAGCACCAGTACGTAGACGGCACGCGCATTCACTTCCCGATGGGCAAGGTGGTGTGCATCGGCCGCAACTATGCCGAGCATGCCAAGGAACTGGACAACCCCATCCCCAGCGAGCCGTTGCTGTTCATCAAGCCGGGTAGCTGCGTGGTGCCGCTGGAAGGTGGTTTCAAGATCCCGACCGACCGTGGTGCCGTGCACTACGAGGCCGAGATCGCCGTGCTGATTGGCAAGCCGCTGTCCACCCGGCCGACCGAAGAGGAGGTGCTCGACGCCATCTCCGGTTTCGCCCCGGCGCTCGACCTGACCCTGCGCGACGTGCAGGCCAAGCTCAAGGAAAAGGGCCTGCCGTGGGAGCTGAGCAAGAGCTTCGACGGCGCCTGCGTGCTTCCGCCGTTCGTTTCGGCGTCCAGTTTCGAGGACGTGACCGACATCCCGGTGCGCCTGACCCTCAATGGCGAAGTGGTGCAGGACGGCACCAGCGCGATGATGCTCAACCCGATCGTGCCGATCATCCAGCACATTGCTGCGCATTTCTCGCTGCAGGCCGGCGACGTGATTCTGACCGGTACACCCGCTGGCGTAGGCCCGTTCAATGTCGGTGATGAGCTGGTGCTGGAACTGCCGGGTGTCAGCCGCTTCGAAAGCCGGGTGCTCTAACCTGGCACCGCTTGTGTAGGAGCGGCCTTGCGTCGCGAACGGGCCGCAAAGCGGCCCCTCGATTTCAGCGTCGCCGCCAATATCCCGGGGCTGCTTCGCACCCCTTTCCGACCGGTCGGCGCCCCGGCAAGGCCGCGCCTACACACACGCGGATGTAACCTGACGGGTTTTTACCGTTTTTTCACACGGCATCTGGATAATGCGCAAACCTTCGCCCATTCACCCAGGATAACTCTGCATGGCATTGCCTTCCGGCGCCCCCGTTTCTGCAAAGCCCAAGCGACGCTTCTACCTGCGCTGGCCCTTTGGCCTGGCAGTTGCTGCGGTCATCGGCTATGGCGTCGCCGTGGCCATGCACTGGGATGACCGCGCGGCGCTGTGGGTTCAGGAAAGCTTTGAAAGCACGGCCGAGCAGAGCGAGAGCGTGTGGTTGCCGGCCTACCAAGTCGATATCGACGCCAAACCGCTGCCAGGCATGGACGATGACGAAGCCTCGGACATCGCCTTCAACCCGCAAACCCGCACCCTGTTCGCCGTCATGGGCAAGAACCCGTTCCTGGTCGAGCTGAGCCTGGACGGCAATGTGCTGCGCCAGATCCCGCTGCACGGCTGGAACAACCCGGAAGGGGTGGCGGTGATGGAGGGTGGGCACCTGGCGATCGTCGACGAGCGGCTGCACGACCTGACCGTGGTCAAGGTGGATGCGCACACCACAGCGCTCAACCACGGCGATTTCCCAAGCTACGACCTGGGCAAGTCGGTGAAGAGCAACAAGGGCTTCGAAGCTGTGGCCTGGGACCCTTTGCGCCAACGCCTGGTGATCGGCGAAGAGCGCCCGCCCAAGCTCTACACCTGGAGCACCGATGGCCGGAGCCCGCTCAAGGGCGACAAACAGCCGCTGCCCAGTGATGAACTCGACCTGCGCAACCTTTCGGCCCTTGGCGTGGACCCGCGTACCGGGCACCTGCTGGTGCTGTCGGCAGACTCCAACATGTTGCTGGAGCTGGATGAGCAGGGCCAGCAAGTGAGCTTCATGACCTTGCTGGGTGGTTTCAACGGCCTTGAAGACACCATTCCGCGTGCCGAAGGCGTGGCCATGGACGACAAGGGCAACCTGTACATGGTCAGCGAGCCGGCGCTTTTCTATCGTTTCAAGAAAAACTGACACGATCATCTGATTTTTCGGATGATGGCATTAAGCTTTAGTTCAGTTGTTCGTGGTTAGATTCGTCACCCCTTCGTCGAGTCTGCCTCAAATGCGTCGTTTTCTTCGCCTGTCACTGATCCCGGCCTTCATTGGCCTGCTCTTGCTCGGTTGGGCCGGGCAAGAGTTTCGCCTGTTCGAGCGGGGCTGGTTCAACCTCAAGACCTGGTGGCAGCCTGCCGAACAAGGCATTGGCCTGGACCGCTATCGGGTAGTGGTCGAGGCACAGCCTGTCGAGGGCCTGGATGACGACATTTCGGCCCTGACCTACGACCCCGACCGCAAGACCCTGTTCACCGTCACCAATGCACGCTCGGAGCTGATCGAGCTGTCGCTGGACGGCCGCATCCTGCGGCGGGTGCCGCTGACCGGCTTCGGCGACCCGGAAGCGGTGGAGTACGTGGGGCCCAACAGTTATGTGATCACCGATGAACGCCAGCAGCGGCTGATTCGCGTGCGCCTTGATGACGACACGCTGTTCCTCGATGCCGGTGATGCCGAGCAGTTGACCCTGGGCATTGGCCTGAACGGCAACAAGGGCTTCGAGGGGTTGGCTTACGACTCGGCCGGTAAGCGCTTGTTCGTGGCCAAGGAGCGTGACCCGATGCTGATCTACGAAGTGCATGGCTTCCCGCATGAAAACCCCGAGCAGCCTTATGCCGTGAATGTGGTGCAGGATCGCAAGCGTGATTCGCGTTTGTTCGTGCGGGATCTGTCCAGTTTGCAGTTCGATGAACGCAGCGGCCACCTGCTGGCGTTGTCGGATGAATCGCGGCTGGTGCTGGAGCTCGACGTGAAGGGCAGGCCGCTGAGCACCCTGTCGTTGCGCAAGGGTTACCAGGGGTTGAAGCAGACGGTGCCGCAGGCGGAAGGGATCGCCATGGACGAGGCGGGGACCATTTACCTGGTCAGTGAGCCGAACCTGTTCTATGTGTTCAAGCAGCCGGCAGATTGATTGGCCTTGAGGGCCGCTTCGCGGGGCAAAGCCCGCCCCACAGACGCCCCCGCTGGATTGAAAAGGCGGGGATCTATGGGCGCGGCGGTTCGGCGATCCGACTTGCCCCGCGAAGGAGGGGTTACTCGGCCTTCAGGCTCTGCACGCCTTCAGCGGTGCCCAGCAGCAGCAGGTCTGCCGGACGTGCCGCGAACAGGCCGTTGGTGACCACGCCGACGATCGCATTGATCTGCGCTTCCAGCTCGACCGGGTTGGTGATCTGCAGGTTGTACACATCCAGGATCACGTTGCCGTTGTCGGTCAGCACGCCTTCACGGTACACCGGGTCACCGCCCAGTTTGACCAGCTGGCGCGCCACGTGGCTGCGGGCCATCGGGATCACTTCGACCGGCAGCGGGAAGGCGCCCAGCACCGGCACCAGCTTGCTGGCATCGGCGATGCAGATGAAGGTCTTGGCCACGGCCGCGACGATCTTCTCGCGGGTCAGGGCCGCGCCACCGCCTTTGATCAGGTTCAGGTGCGCGTCGCTCTCGTCGGCACCGTCGACATAGAACTCCAGCTCGCTGACGCTGTTCAGCTCGTAGACCGGGATGCCATGGCCCTTCAGACGCTGGGCAGTGGCCTCGGAGCTGGCGACCGCGCCATCGAAGGCGGTCTTGTGCTGAGCCAGGGCGTCGATGAAGAAGTTGGCGGTCGAACCGGTACCGACGCCGACAACGCTCTTTTCATCCAGCTTGGGCAGAATGAAGTCGACAGCGGCCTGGGCGACGGCCTGTTTGAGTTGGTCCTGGGTCATGCGGGCTCCGAGAGGGGCGGGGGAGGTTTCAAAGGGGCTTAGTATAACGGCTTGCGCGGCTTTGCTGTGGTCGCCCGACGTAGCGCTGGGGTAGACTCGCAGCCCTTGTCCTGCGGCCAGTGATGCTTTCCCGATGCTCGAACAGTACGTCAAGAAGATCCTCACCTCGCGCGTCTACGACGTCGCTGTCGAAACCCCGCTGCAAAGCGCCGGGCAGCTGAGCAAGCGCCTGGGCAACCAGATTTTGCTCAAGCGTGAAGACCTGCAGCCGGTGTTCTCGTTCAAGATCCGTGGGGCGTACAACAAGCTGGCGCAATTGAGCCCGGAAGAGCTGGCCCGCGGTGTGGTCACCGCTTCGGCCGGCAACCATGCCCAGGGCCTGGCCCTGGCGGCCCGCGAGCTGGGTATCAAGGCCACGATCGTGATGCCCAAGACCACCCCGGAGATCAAGATCGAAGGCGTGCGTTCGCGTGGCGGCAAGGTGGTGCTGCATGGCGACTCGTTCCCCGAGGCGCTGGCCTACTCGCTGAAGCTGGTCGACGAAAAGGGCTTCGTCTATATCCACCCTTATGATGACCCGCACACCATCGCCGGCCAGGGCACCGTGGCCATGGAAATCCTGCGTCAGCACCCAGGCCGGCTGGACGCGATCTTCGTGCCGGTCGGTGGCGGCGGCCTGATCGCCGGTATCGCTGCCTACGTGAAGTACCTGCGCCCGGAAATCAAGGTGATCGGCGTCGAGCCGGACGACTCCAACTGCTTGCAGGCCGCCATGGCTGCGGGCGAGCGCGTGGTGCTGCCGCAGGTCGGGCTGTTCGCCGACGGTGTGGCGGTGGCGCAGATCGGCCAGCACACGTTCGATATTTGCCGCCTGCACGTGGATGAGGTGGTTACCGTCAGTACTGACGAGATCTGCGCAGCAATCAAGGATATCTACGACGATACCCGCTCGATCACCGAGCCTGCCGGGGCGCTGGGTGTTGCCGGCATCAAGAAGTATGTCGAGCTGTACGGCGTGACCGGCCAGACCCTGGTCGCCATCGATTCGGGCGCCAACGTGAACTTCGATCGCCTGCGCCATGTGGCCGAGCGGGCCGAACTGGGCGAGAAGCGCGAGGCGATTATCGCCGTCACCATCCCCGAGCGCCCTGGCAGCTTCAAGGCCTTCTGCGAAGCGATCGGCAAACGCCAGATCACCGAATTCAACTACCGCAAGCACACCTCCGACGAGGCGCATATCTTCGTCGGCGTGCAGACCCACCCGGACAACGACCCGCGCGCGGTGCTGGTGCAGCAGTTGATCGAGCAGGGCTTCCCGGTCACCGACCTGACCGACAACGAACTGGCCAAGCTGCACATCCGGCACATGGTCGGTGGCCATTCGGCCGGTGCCAGTGATGAGATCGTGCTGCGCTTCGAGTTCCCGGAGCGTCCGGGTGCGTTGTTCAACTTCCTCAACAAACTGGGCGGGCGCTGGAATATCTCGATGTTCCACTACCGTAACCACGGCGCGGCCGACGGGCGTGTGGTGGCGGGGCTGCAGGTGCCAGAGGACGAGCGCCACCTGGTGCCGGCGGCCTTGGCGAAAATCGGCTACCCGTATTGGGACGAGACCGAGAACCCGGCTTACCGGCTGTTTCTGGGCTGAGCGGCTAAGCTGGGGCTGACGGCCTGCACAAGGACAATCGAAACATGGAACACCTGACCACACTCAAAACCTTGCACATCCTCGCCACCGCGCTGCTGCTTCTGGGCGCGCTGGGCCTGGCGACCTGGACGGTTCGCGCCCGCAGGCTGGGCGATGGCGAGGCTTACGGCAAATTGCTGCGGCGGCCGCTGGTGTTTGTCTGGCTGGTCATGGGCCTGTGCCTGGTGAGCATGCCGTTCACGGGCTGGTGGCTGGTGCACCTGGTGGGCTGGCCGCTGGGGCAGACCTGGGTGCTGGCCTCCAGCGTCATCTATACCTTCGGGGCATTGGCGGTGTGGTGGCTGATGGTGCGCTTGAATCGGCTGCGCAAGGCTGAGGTGGTGGGGTTGCGGTTTACCTTGGCCTTGGCGGTGTTCAGCGGGGTGTGCTTCCTGTCGATTGCCGGACTGATGGGCGCCAAGCCTGTCTGAACCTGCCGGCCGCTTCGCAGGTATCCGCCAAGCGGCCGACACAGAAAACATCAATCCCTCAGCGAAATTACCGGCCACCCGCGCTGCTGCGCCTCCGCCTGCAGGTTAGGGTCCGGGTCCACCGCCACCGGGTGAGTCACCTGCTGCAGCAACGGCAAGTCATTCATCGAATCGCTATAGAAATAGCTGTCTGCCAGGTCATAGTCGTTTTCCAGCATCCAGCGCTGCAACCTCGTCACCTTCCCTTCACGGAAACACGGTATATCGGTACTGCGCCCGGTAAAGCGGCCATCACGGGTTTCGCATTCGGTCGCCAGCAGGGTGCGCACGCCCAGGCGGCGGGCAATCGGCGCGGTCACGAAACGGTTGGTGGCAGTGATGATTACCAGTTTGTCGCCCGCTTCGCGGTGCTGCTGCAGCAATGCCAGGGCCTTGGGCAGGATGATCGGCTCGATGCAGTCGCGCATGAAATCGCGGTGCCACGCGTCGAGCTGGGCCGTAGGCGTTGCCGCGAGAATCTCCATGGAAAAGGCCAGGTAGGCCTGCAGGTCCAGGGTGCCGTGCAGGTAGTCCTGGTAGAAGGCATCGTTGCGTTGTTTGTAGGCAACCGGGTCGAGAATGCCGCGCTCGCACAGATAGTCACCCCAGGCATGGTCGCTGTCGCCACCGAGGAGGGTATTGTCCAGGTCGAATAAAGCCAGGCGCATCGCGTTCACTCGCATCAGCCACAGGGTAGGCCCGCAGAATACGGAGTTTTCACCTCGCTGCACATAAGCTTGGCGGGCGCGTTGCTGCGCTCGCAGGCTTTGTGGAACAATGCGGTGACATGCGTTTGCGAGGTTGCTGCCGTGATCGACCCGGATGGTTTTCGCCCCAATGTCGGGATCATTCTCACGAATGATGCCGGGCAGGTGCTATGGGCTCGACGGATCAACCAGGATGCCTGGCAATTCCCCCAGGGTGGTATCAACCCTGACGAGACGCCGGAAGATGCCCTGTACCGCGAGCTGAACGAAGAAGTTGGCCTTGAACGCGATGATGTGGAAATTCTTGCCTGCACCCGCGGCTGGTTGCGTTATCGTTTACCCCAGCGTCTGGTGCGTACGCACAGCCAGCCGCTGTGCATCGGCCAGAAACAGAAGTGGTTTCTGCTGCGTCTGGTCAGCAATGAACAAAGGGTACGGATGGACCTGACGGGCAAGCCGGAGTTCGACGGCTGGCGCTGGGTCAGCTATTGGTACCCGCTGGGCCAGGTTGTGACATTCAAGCGCGAGGTCTACCGTCGCGCCCTGAAAGAGCTAGCACCGCGTCTGCTGACGCGCGACTGACGACGGAGTTCGACCCCGAGCCATGCTCAATACGCTGCGCAAGATCGTCCAGGAAGTGAACTCCGCCAAAGATCTCAAGACGGCGTTGGGGATCATTGTCTTGCGCGTCAAGGAGGCCATGGGCAGCCAGGTCTGCTCGGTCTATCTGCTCGACCCGGAAACCAACCGCTTCGTGCTGATGGCCTCCGAGGGCCTGAACAAGCGTTCGATCGGCAAGGTCAGCATGGCCCCCAACGAGGGCCTGGTCGGCCTGGTCGGTACCCGGGAAGAGCCGCTGAACCTGGAAAACGCCGCCGATCACCCGCGTTATCGCTACTTTGCCGAAACCGGTGAAGAAAAATTCGCCTCCTTCCTGGGTGCGCCGATCATTCACCACCGTCGTGTGGTTGGGGTACTGGTCATCCAGCAGAAGGAGCGCCGCCAGTTCGATGAGGGCGAAGAAGCCTTCCTGGTTACCATGAGCGCCCAGCTCGCCGGGGTTATCGCCCATGCCGAGGCGACTGGCTCGATTCGTGGCCTGGGCCGCCAGGGCAAGGGCATCCAGGAAGCTCGCTTCGTCGGTGTGCCGGGCTCGCCAGGCGCTGCCGTGGGGCGTGCGGTGGTGATGCTGCCGCCTGCCGACCTCGAAGTGGTGCCGGACAAGACCGTCGAAGACATCGACGCTGAACTCAAGCTGTTCCAGAACGCCCTTGAAGGCGTGCGCGCCGACATGCGCAAGCTGTCGGCAAAGCTGGCCACCCAGCTGCGCCCCGAAGAGCGCGCCTTGTTCGACGTGTACCTGATGATGCTCGAGGACGCCGCCCTGGGTGGCGAAGTGACCGAGGTCATCAAGACCGGCCAGTGGGCCCAGGGCGCGTTGCGCCAGGTGGTCGGCGAACACGTCAACCGCTTCGAACTGATGGACGACGACTACCTGCGTGAGCGGGCTTCGGACGTCAAGGACCTTGGCCGCCGACTGCTGGCCTACCTGCAGGAGGCACGCTCGCAGTCGCTGGTGTACGCCGACAACACCATCCTGGTCAGCGAAGAACTGACCCCGGCGATGCTCGGCGAAGTGCCTGAGGGCAAGCTGGTCGGCCTGGTTTCGGTACTGGGCTCGGGCAACTCCCACGTCGCTATCCTGGCCCGTGCCATGGGTATCCCCACGGTGATGGGCCTGGTCGACCTGCCGTATTCGAAGGTCGACGGCATCGAGCTGATCGTCGACGGTTACAAGGGTGAGGTGTTCACCAACCCCAGCGACGTGCTGCGCAAGCAGTACAGCGAAGTGGTCGAGGAGGAGCGCCAGCTGGCGCAGGGCCTGGATGCACTGCGTGAGCTGCCTTGCATCACCCCCGACGGCCACCGTATGCCGCTGTGGGTCAACACCGGCCTGCTGGCCGACGTCGCACGTGCCCAGCAGCGCGGCGCCGAAGGGGTAGGCCTGTACCGCACCGAAGTGCCGTTCATGATCAACCAGCGCTTCCCCAGCGAGAAAGAGCAGCTGGCGATCTACCGTGAGCAACTGGCGGCCTTTCACCCGCTGCCGGTGACCATGCGTACCCTGGATATCGGCGGGGACAAGGCGCTGTCGTACTTCCCGATCAAGGAAGAAAACCCTTTCCTGGGTTGGCGCGGCATCCGCGTCACCCTCGACCACCCGGAAATCTTCCTGGTCCAGACCCGCGCGATGCTCAAGGCCAGCGAAGGCCTGAACAACCTGCGTATCCTGCTGCCGATGATTTCCGGCATCCATGAGCTGGAAGAAGCCCTGCACCTGATTCACCGCGCCTGGGGCGAGGTGCGTGACGAAGGCACCGATGTGCCGATGCCACCGGTTGGGGTGATGGTCGAAATCCCCGCGGCGGTGTACCAGACCAAGGAGCTGGCGCGGCAGGTCGACTTCCTGTCGGTCGGTTCCAACGACCTGACCCAATACCTGCTGGCAGTCGACCGTAACAACCCACGGGTCGCCGACCTGTACGACTACCTGCACCCGGCGGTGCTGCAGGCGCTCAATACCGTGGTGCGCGATGCCCACGGCGAGGGCAAGCCGGTGAGCATCTGCGGTGAGATGGCCGGTGACCCGGCGGCGGCGGTACTGTTGATGGCCATGGGCTTCGACAGCCTGTCGATGAACGCCACCAACCTGCCCAAGGTGAAGTGGATGCTGCGCCAGATCAACATGAGCAAGGCCAAGGAACTGCTGACCGATGCCATGAGCCATGACAACCCGCAGGTTATCCACAGCTCGTTGCAGCTGGCGTTGAAGAACCTTGGGCTGGCGCGGATGATCGGGCCTGGGGCCAACAAGACCCTCTGATACCTGCCCCGCGAAGGGGCCGGTACTGCCGAAACACTTCTATCAGACCATTACCTCAACTTCCCCCAAATGCCCCCCAAACGGCCCGAAACTGCGTTCAATAAGCCGTCTTTCACCCTGATCATCCACGATCAGCACCGTACTGGCCCGCGTTCCATAATTCTGGCTGGCAATAAACACACTCGACAGCAGCTTCTCGGTCGCTACCCCCACGCCAGTCTCCGGCAGCTCAGCCTCAGGCGCCGTCTCGCCATCGGCCAGCAACGCCAGCAAACGCTGCGGGTCAGCTGAGCCCAGCAACCGTTCCAGGCCGTCGCGCGCCTTGACCAGCTTGGGCCACGGCGTATCCAGCCCGGCATTGGAAAGCCCGTACACCCCAGCCTCCAGCAAACGCGGCGCCGCGTCTCGAGCGTGCAGATACCCCAACTGCGTACCATCGCCCACCAGCAGGTTGAACCCCGAATACTGGCTGCTGCGGCTGGCCACCTGGTCCAGATACGCTTCAACGCCAAGCTCACCCTGCAGAAACGCCGCCACCAGCTCCCCACGGGAACGCACGCCAAGCGCCTGCCCAGGGTCGCGAATGTTGGTCAGCGCAGCGAAGCGCCCCTGCGGCCCCACGCCGAGCCACGTGCCGCCGGCCTCCAGGTCACGCCCGGCATACACCCCAGGCGCATCCTCCCAGGCCGCCAGGGCCTGCGTGGGGCGGGCATAGAACTCGTCGCGGTTGGCCGCCACGATCAGCGGCAGGGCATGCCCCGGCCGCCAGGCGAATACGATCAGGCACATCGGTTGGGCCTCTGTGTTTTGTGCCACTGTACCCACTGCGGCGGTGCTGATCCATCCTGTCACGAAGTTCACTAGAGCCTCGAGCCCGGCTTCCGTTACCATGCCGGATTGATTTGCTCAGGGGCAACGAATGGAGTTCGTACTCTATCTGCTGTTAGGCGCATGCGCTGGCGTGCTGGCCGGGCTGTTCGGCGTGGGCGGTGGCATCATCATCGTGCCGGTACTGGTGTTCAGCTTCACCTTGCAGGGCTTCGACCCTTCGGTATTGACCCACCTGGCAGTCGGCACTTCGTTGGCAACCATCATTTTCACCTCGATCAATGCGGTGCTCGAGCACCATCGCCGTGGAGCGGTGCAATGGCCGATCTTCGCCTGGATGACCGTGGGCATCCTGCTCGGCGCCGGCGTCGGCGCCAAGACCGCATCCTTGATCCAGGGCCCGCTGCTGCAGAAGATCATCGGTGTGTTCGCCCTGATCATCGCCGCGCAAATGGCCCTGGACCTCAAGCCCAAGGCCAGCCGCGGCATCCCTGGCAAGCCCGCGCTGACCGCAGCAGGCGGGGTGATTGGCTGGGCTTCGGCGATCTTCGGTATCGGTGGCGGCTCGTTGACCGTGCCGTTCCTGACCTGGCGCAGCCTGCCCATGCAGCAGGCGGTGGCAACGTCCTCGGCCTGTGGCCTGCCGATTGCCCTGGCCAGTGCCCTGAGTTTCATGTGGCTGGGCTGGCACGAACAACACCTGCCGGCGCACAGCCTGGGCTACGTGTACCTGCCAGCGCTGCTCGGCATTGCCGTGACCAGTATGTTTTTCGCCCGCTTCGGCGCGCGCCTGGCGCACAAGCTGTCGCCACGCCTGCTCAAGCGTCTGTTCGCCGCGTTGCTGTTCTGCGTCGGCCTCAGCTTTTTGATTTAGCTCGCTGATTTGAAACTAGAGGAATATCCATGCTGCCTTACCCGCAGATAGACCCCGTGGCCGTGGCCCTCGGGCCACTGAAAATCCACTGGTACGGCCTGATGTACCTGGTCGGTATTGGCGGCGCCTGGCTGCTCGCCTCGCGTCGGCTGAACCGCTTCGACCCCACCTGGTCCCGTGAAAAGCTGTCCGACCTGGTGTTCTGGTTGTCGATGGGGGTGATCGTCGGCGGTCGCCTGGGCTACGTGCTGTTCTATGACCTGCACGCCTACCTGGCCAACCCGACGCTGATTTTCGAGGTGTGGAAGGGTGGCATGTCGTTCCATGGCGGCTTCATCGGCGTGATGCTGGCGGCGTTGTGGTTCGGCAAGCGCAACAACAAGACCTTCTTCGAGCTGATGGACTTCGTCGCGCCGATGGTACCGATCGGCCTGGGCGCCGGGCGTATCGGCAACTTCATCAATGCCGAGCTGTGGGGCAAGGCCACCGACGTGCCGTGGGCAATGGTGTTCCCGCCGTTCAGCGACCCAGAGCAACTGCCACGCCACCCGTCGCAGCTGTACCAGTTCGCCCTGGAAGGCGTGGCACTGTTCCTGATTCTCTGGCTGTATTCGCGTAAGCCGCGGCCAACCATGGCGGTCTCCGGGATGTTCGCGCTGTTCTACGGCATCTTCCGCTTCATCGTCGAATTCGTCCGGGTACCCGATGCCCAGCTGGGCTACATCGCCTGGGGCTGGCTGACCATGGGTCAGATACTCTGCATCCCGATGATTCTGGCCGGCCTCGGATTGATCTGGTGGGCTTATAATCGCAAACCCACGGCGACACCCGCCATCTGATTCCCGACGGCAGGGGCGATCCCTCTGCCGTTCTTGCTACAGGTAAGCCATGAAACAGTATCTTGACCTGGTCCGTGACGTCATCGAAAACGGCACCCTGCAGGAAAACCGCACCGGCATCCGCACCATCAGCCTGCCGGGCGCCATGCTGCGCTTCGACCTGCAGAAGGGCTTTCCGGCCATCACCACGCGCAAGCTGGCGTTCAAGTCGGCCATCGGCGAGATGGTCGGTTTTCTGCGTGGCGTGAAGAACGCCGGTGAATTCCGCGACCTGGGCTGCAAGGTCTGGGACCAGAACGCCAACGAAAACGCCCAGTGGCTGGCCAACCCGTTCCGCCAGGGGCATGACGACCTGGGTGAGATCTACGGCGTTCAGTGGCGCCAGTGGCCGGGCTACAAGCGTGTACCGCTGAGCAACCCGGCGGCCATCGAAATGGCTGAAAAGCAGGGGTTCCGCAAGATTGCCCAGGACGAGGAAGACGGCCAGGCCTTTGTCATCCTGTACAAGGCCATCGACCAGGTGCGCCAGTGCCTGGACACCATCGCCAACGACCCGGGCAGCCGGCGCATCCTGTTCCACGGCTGGAACTGCGCCCAGCTGGATGAAATGGCCCTGCCGCCGTGCCACCTGCTGTACCAGTTCCACCCGAATGCCGAGACTCGGGAAATTTCCCTGACCCTGTACATTCGCTCCAACGACCTGGGCCTGGGCACGCCGTTCAACCTCACCGAGGGCGCGGCTTTGCTGTCGCTGTTCGGCCGCCTGACCGGCTACACGCCGCGCTGGTTCACGTATTTCATTGGCGATGCCCATGTGTATGAGAACCACCTGGACATGCTCAACGAACAGCTCAAACGCGAGCCGCTGCAAGCGCCGAAGCTGGTGATCAGCGACCGCGTGCCAGCGTTTGCCGAGACCGGCAAGTATGAGCCGCAGTGGCTGGAGCAGATCGAGCCGAGTGATTTCAGCCTGGAAGGGTATGAGCACCATGCGCCGATGACGGCGCCGATGGCGGTTTAACCTTCGCAATTGCTGGGGCGCAAAGCGCCCCCAGCATGCTCAATGCCCGTGGCTTCGCCCCACATGCGAATGCTCACCTTCCGGCACCGATACCGCCCCATTCACCTCCAGTTGCTGCAAGATCGCGCACTCATTCCCTTGCGCATTGCACCGCTGCCGCAGTTCCACCAACTGCTCCTGCAACGCCACCAACCCATCGATCCGCGCCTGCACATGGGCGATATGCTCATCGATCAACGCATTGACGCTGCCGCACGACCCTTCAGGGCTGTCGCGCAGGCGTAGCAGGCTGCGGATCTCGTCCAGGGTCATGTCCAGGGTGCGGCAGTTGCGGATAAAGGTCAGCCGCTCGACGTGGGCTTGGGTGTAGAGCCGGTAATTGCCGTCGGTGCGCGCTGGCTCTGGCAACAGCTGCTCACGCTCGTAATAGCGGATGGTTTCCACGGCACAATCGGTGGCTTTTGCCAGTTCTCCAATCTTCATCGCGAAATCTCCAGCGGATGGCTTGACCCTATAGTGGCTACAGGGTGTTCACTTGGCAACAGGCTCACTTTAAGGATGACCCAATGAACCAGCCTGCCAGCCCCCACCACAAGCATGACCACCACGCCCACAGCTGCTGCGGTAGCGCCGCCGCCCCAGCGTTGGTGCAGTTGAGCGAAAAAGCCAGCGGCGACGCACAGCTCAGCCGCTTCCGTATCGAGGCCATGGACTGCCCCACCGAGCAAACGCTGATCCAGGACAAGCTGGGCAAGCTGGCGGGCATCGAGCAGTTGGAATTCAACCTGATCAACCGCGTACTTGGCGTGCGGCACACGCTGGGCGGCACCGTCGAGATCGAACGGGCCATCGACAGCCTGGGCATGAAGGCCGAACCCCTCATTGAAGGGGACGCGGCAACGGCCGCCAGCGCCTCGCCAAGCAAGACCCGCTGGTGGCCGCTGGGGCTGTCCGCTGTTGCCGCCATTGCCGCGGAAGTGGTGCATTTCACCGGGCTGGCGCCTGAGTGGCTGGTTGCCGCGCTGGCCTTGGCGGCGATCCTGGGTTGCGGCCTGGGCACCTACAAGAAGGGCTGGATCGCCCTGAAAAACCGCAACCTCAACATCAACGCCTTGATGAGCATTGCCGTGACCGGTGCGGTGCTGATCGGCCAGTGGCCGGAAGCGGCCATGGTGATGGTGCTGTTCACGGTCGCCGAGTTGATCGAGGCGCGCTCCCTGGACCGGGCCCGCAATGCCATCAGCGGCCTGATGCAGCTCACCCCCGACATGGCGACGGTACAGCAGGCCGATGGCCAGTGGCGTGAAGTGGAGGTGCGTGAGGTGGCCATCGGTGCCCAGGTGCGGGTACGGCCAGGTGAGCGCATCGGCTTGGACGGTGAAGTCACCAGCGGCCAATCCAGCGTCGATCAGGCGCCGATCACCGGTGAAAGCCTGCCTGTGGAAAAGGCCATGGGTGACAAGCTGTTCGCCGGCACCATCAACCAGGCCGGTGCCCTGGAGTACCGCGTAACTGCCGCCGCTGGGCAATCGACGCTGGCGCGCATCATCAAGGCTGTCGAGGAGGCCCAAGGCGCCCGTGCGCCCACCCAACGCTTCGTCGATCAGTTCTCGCGTATCTACACCCCGGTGGTCTTTGCCCTGGCCTTGGCCGTGGCGCTGATCCCGCCGCTGTTCCTGGCTGGCGCCTGGTTCGACTGGGTCTACCGTGCGCTGGTGCTGCTGGTAGTGGCCTGCCCGTGTGCACTGGTCATTTCTACCCCGGTTACCATCGTCAGTGGCCTGGCCGCAGCGGCGCGCAAGGGCATCCTGATCAAAGGCGGGGTTTACCTGGAGGGCGGGCGCAAGCTGGATTACCTGGCCCTCGACAAGACGGGCACCCTCACCCACGGCAAGCCGGTGCAGACCGACGCCAAGGTGCTGGAGCCTCTGTTCGAAGGCCGTGCCCAAGCCTTGGCTGCCAGCCTGGGTGAGCGTTCGGACCACCCGGTGTCGCGTGCCATTGCCCAGTTCGGCAGGGCACAAGGGCTGGCCTTGAGCGAGGTGGGCGATTTCGCCGCCCTGGCCGGGCGTGGTGTGCGCGGGGTGATCGAGGGCGAGGTCTACCACCTGGGTAATCACCGCCTGGTGGAGGAGCTGGGCCTGTGCTCGCCGGCGCTGGAGGCGCAGCTGGATGCACTGGAGCGTCAGGGCAAGACCGTGGTCTTGCTGCTCGACCGCAGCGGCCCGCTGGCCTTGTTCGCCGTGGCCGACACGGTCAAGCAAAGCAGTCGCCAGGCCATCGCCGAGCTGCATGAGCTGGGTATCAAGACGGTCATGCTGACTGGTGATAATCCCCATACCGCCGAGGCCATCGCCGCCCAGGTCGGCATCGATCGCGCCGAAGGCAACCTGTTGCCGGACGACAAGCTCAAGACCATCGAAGCGCTGTACAGCCAGGGCCATCGGGTGGGCATGGTCGGCGACGGTATCAACGATGCGCCGGCCCTGGCCCGTGCCGAAATCGGCTTTGCCATGGCCGCTGCTGGTACCGACACCGCCATCGAGACGGCCGATGTGGCGTTGATGGACGACGACTTGCGCAAAATCCCGGCCTTCGTCAGGCTGTCGCGCCAAAGTGCGGCGATTCTCAGGCAGAACATCATTCTGGCCCTGGGCATCAAGGCGATTTTCCTGGCGATCACCTTTGCCGGCATGGCCACCTTGTGGATGGCAGTGTTTGCCGACATGGGCGTGAGCCTGCTGGTGGTGTTCAACGGCTTGCGCCTTTTGCGCAAATAGAGGACGTGCATGCAGAGTTCCGAGCTCAAAGCCTTCTACATGGTGGCCCGCCTGGGCAGCATCACCCTGGCAGCGAAGAAGCTCGGGCTCAGCCAACCCACGGTGACCACGCAGATCCGCAACCTCGAAGCCCAGTACGCGGTGGAGCTGTTCTACCGTGGCGGGCGGCGCCTGGTGCTGAGCGAGGAGGGCGTGCGCCTGCTGCCGATGGTCAAGGCGCTGCTGCAGCAAGAGGCCGACATCGAGTTCGAACTGCGCAACAGTGGCCAGGCCCAGGGCAGCCTGCGCATCGCGGCCACCGCGCCTTACTACATTCTCGACCTGGTGAAGATCTTCCGTGAGCGCCTGCCCCAGGTGGATGTGACGGTGGAGATCGGCAACTCGCAGCAAGTGCTGGAAATGCTCGAAGACTACCGGGTCGATATCGCTGCCTCGTCGCAACTGCTGGAGGATGCACGCCTGGTGCGCCGCGTGCTCGGCACCGACCCGCTGGTGGTGGCGGTACACCGTAACCATCCGTTGGCCCATCGCCAGGCGGTGTCCATCGACGTGGTGGCCGGGCATTGCCTGTTGATGCGCGAGCAGGGCTCGACCACGCGCAAGCTGACCGAGCAGATGCTGCAGGAGGCGGGCGTCAAGGCCGCAACATTGCTGGAAATCGGCAGCCGCGAGTCGATCCGTGAGGCGGTGCTGCGCAACATCGGCATCAGTGTGATCGCCCGACATGAAGTGCCGCACAACCCCGAATTACGGGTGTTGGTGCTGGAGGGGGCGCCGCTGATGCATGAATACCTGTACTGCCTGAAGGAGCGGCGCCAGGCGCGTTTGCCTGCAGCGTTTCTGGGGGTTGCACAAGAAGTAGCCGGTTCACAGTTCTAGGTCAGTGGTGCAGATACAAAATCTGCCTATACCACTATCGCCAGCTTTTGCCTGAACGCCACAGAACCGTCGCACAGCCTTCCTAGCATGGCCCCATCTCTTCGATGAGGCCCTGCCATGAACAACGCCACCTCGGGCGCACAAATGAAAGTGCGCAATATCCACAAGCGCTTCGGCGCCTTCACGGCGCTTAACGATGTCTCCCTGGACATCGCCGCGGGCGAGCTGGTGTGCCTGCTCGGCCCATCCGGTTGCGGCAAGACCACGTTGTTGCGCTGCATCGCCGGCCTCGAACGCCAGGACCGCGGCGAGCTGTACATCGGTGAGCGCGACATCTCCGAGCTGCCACCCCAGGCCCGGGACTACGGCATCCTGTTTCAGTCCTACGCGCTGTTTCCCAACCTCACCGTCGAAGCCAACATCGCCTACGGCCTGATGAGCAGTGGCCGTGAGCAAGCGCGCCAGCGGGTGGTTGAAATGCTCCAGCTGGTTGGCCTGTCCGGTAGCGAAAAAAAGTACCCCGGCCAGCTTTCTGGCGGCCAGCAGCAGCGTGTGGCCCTGGCGCGTGCCCTGGCGCCGGCGCCTTCGTTGTTGCTGCTGGATGAGCCGATGTCGGCGCTGGATGCGCGGGTTCGCGAGCACCTGTGCACCGAGCTGCGCCAACTGCAACGCCAGTTGGGTATCACCACCTTGATGGTCACCCACAACCAGGACGAGGCCATGCTGATGGCCGACCGCATCGCGGTGATGAACAACGGCCAGGTCGAGCAGTACGCCACGCCGCAGGAAATCTACGACCAGCCCGCCACGCCCTTTGTGGCCGAGTTCGTGGGCCAGGGTAACTGGCTGCCGTTTCAGCGCAGCAGTGACAACCAGGCCCAGGTCGGTGGCATGCGCATGCGCCTGACCCCCGGCTCGGCGCGAGCCAGCAGCGGCCGGCTGTTCTGCCGGCCGGAGGCGATCACCGTCAACCCGGTGGTGCACGAAGAAAACCTGTTTGCGGCCAAGGTCCGCGAGATCACGTTCCTCGGCAACCGCTGCCGCATGAGCTTCGAACTCAAAGACCTGCCCGGCCATGCATTGCTGGCCGAACTGGCCCCCGAGGCCATGCCGCGGCTGGGCTCGCAGGACATCTGGGTGGCGCTGCCACCGCAGAGCCTGCAGGTGTTTGCCTGAGATGGCCGCGCCAATGTCCCTGCCGCTGGCCCAGGCTAAGGCTGCGTCCGAACGTGGCGTCGCCCGCGGTGACCGATTGTTCGTCGTCGGTGGCAAGTGGTTGCTGCTGATGTTGCTGGTGCTGGCCGTGCTGATGCCGCTGCTGGCGATCTTCTGGCGCGGCTTCAGCGGTGAGGCTGGCCAGGGTGGCGGCCTGGCGGCTGCGCGTGAACTGTTCACCAGCGAGGGCTTCCACTGGCTGCTCGGCAATAGCCTGTCGGTGGCGCTCACCGTTGCCGCCATCGTGGTACCGCTGGCGTACCTGTTCGCCTACGCCTTGCAGCGCACCCTGATCCCGGCCAAGGGCCTGTGGCGGGGTATCTCGTTGCTGCCGCTGCTGGCGCCGTCGATGCTGCCGGCCATTGCGCTGGTCTACCTGTTCGGCAACCAGGGCCTGCTGCGCGGGCTGCTGAGCGACAACATCTACGGCTTCTGGGGGATCGTGCTGGGCGAGGCCATCTACACCTTCCCGCATGCGCTGATGATTCTGCTGTCAGCCCTGTCGCTGGCCGATGCACGCCTGTTCGACGCTGCCTCCAGCATGGGGGCCGGGCCTTGGCGGGCGTTTTCCAGCATTACCTGGCCTGCCACACGCCAGGCAGTGTTCGCGGCCTTCTGCCTGGTGTTCACCCTGACCATCACTGACTTCGGTGTCCCGGTCGTGGTCGGCGGCGACTATCAGGTGCTGGCCCTGGAAGCCTACAAAGCTGTCGTGGGCCAGCAGCAGTTTGGCCGCGGCGCACTGATCGGCATGGTCTTGCTGCTGCCGGCACTGTTGAGCTTTGCCGTCGATGCCTGGTTGCGCCGGCGCCAGGGCGAGGCCATGAGTGGACGTGCGCAAGTGTTCGAGCCCAAGCCCTCGCGCCGCCGCGATGCCTGCTTCCTGGCCATCGTCGTGCTGGTCTGCGCGGCCCTGTTGCTGGTGATCGGCATGGCCGTGTATTCGTCGCTGGTCACGTTCTGGCCCTATAACCTCTCGCTGTCGCTCAAGCACTACATGTTCGAGGACACTGCCGGTGGTGGCTGGCTGGCCTACCGCAACAGCGTGACCATGGCGATCGGCACGGCGCTGATCGGCAGCGTCGTGATCTTCAGCGGTGCCTACCTGATGGAGAAGACCCAGGGCCAACGCCTGCTCAACCAGGCGCTGCGCTTGCTCAGCTTCATCCCCATGGCAGTGCCGGGCCTGGTGCTGGGCCTGGGCTACGTGTTCTTCTTCAACCTCAGCGGCAACCCGCTGCATGTGCTATACGGCAGCATGGGGCTGCTGGTCATCTGCACCATCGCCCACTACCTGACCACCGCGCAGATGACCGCCACCACCGCCCTGCGCCAGCTCGATGGCGAGTTCGAGGCCGCCGCGTTGTCGCTCAAGGCGCCCTTGTACCGGCACTTCCTGCGGGTGACGGTGCCGATCTGCCTGCCGGCGCTGCTGGACATCATTCGCTACCTGTTCGTCTCGGCGATGACCACCGTGTCGGCGGCGATCTTCCTGTACAGCCCCGACACCATCCTTGCCGCCGTCGCCGTGTTGAACATGGACGACGCGGGCAACGTCGGCGGTGCTGCCGCCATGTCGACCCTGATTCTGCTGACCAGTGCCAGCGCTTCACTGCTGCTGGCCGCAGCCTCGCGCGGCCTGCTGCGCCGCTCCCAAGCCTGGCGCCAACGCGCCGCGACCGCCTGACCTGTAAGGAACCCCACCATGTTCAAGCACCTTGCACTTGCCGCTGCCGTTTCTGCCGTGTTCAGCCTGCAGGCTTCGGCCGCCGAGACCCAGCTGACGGTCTATACCGCGCTGGAAGCCGAGCAGCTCAAGACCTACAAGCAGGCCTTCGAAAAGGCCAACCCAGACATCGAGATCAAGTGGGTACGCGACTCCACCGGCATCATCACCGCCAAACTGCTGGCCGAGAAAGACCGCCCGCAGGCCGATGCGGTCTGGGGCCTGGCGGCGTCCAGCCTGGCCATCCTCGACCAGAACGGCATGCTCGACGCCTATGCGCCCAAGGACCTGGGCAAGATTTCGGCGAACTACCGCGACGCCGCCAACCCGCCGGCATGGGTGGGCATGGACGTCTGGGCCGCGACCATCTGCTTCAACACCATCGAGGCCGAAAAGCAGGGCCTGAGCAAGCCGGTAAGCTGGCAGGACCTGGCCAAGCCTGAATACAAGGGCAAGATCGTCATGCCTAACCCGGCCTCGTCCGGTACCGGCTTCCTGGATGTCAGCGCCTGGCTGCAGACCTTTGGCGAGCCGCAGGGGTGGGCCTATATGGACGCCTTGCACCAGAACATCGGCCAGTACGTTCATTCGGGTTCCAAGCCGTGCAAGTTGGCGGCCGCGGGCGAGTTCCCGATTGGTATCTCGTTCGAATACCCGGCCGTGCAGCTCAAGCGCCAGGGGGCGCCGCTGGACATCGTGCTGCCGAAAGAGGGGCTGGGCTGGGAGATCGAGGCGACGGCAGTGATCAAGGGCACGCCAAAGGCCGATGCGGCCAGGCGGCTGGCTGACTTCTCGGCCAGCCCCGCGGCGATGGAGTTGTACAAGGAGAACTTCGCGGTGCTGGCTGCACCGGGGATTGCCAAGCCGCAGACCGAGTTGCCAGCGGATTACGAGCAGCGTCTGATCAAGAACGACTTTGCCTGGGCTTCGAAGCACCGCGACGAGATTCTTGCCGAGTGGCGCAAGCGCTATGACGGCAAATCGGAGAAGGTGGCGCAGCAGTGAGGGCGTAGGGGCTGGGAGGTGCATGCCTTGAGGCGCTACACCCCTCAAGGTATGCACCTCCCGCCCACTCACAACACTCAAATCTGCAAAACCAACGCCTCCAACTGCTCCTGCCGTTCTGCCTGATTCACCCGTGCCCCTGGGTTCAGCGTCGACCATTGCGGATGCGCCCGCGCCTTGATCAAGGCCTCAGGCAACTTGCCCTCGCGCCAGGCCTTCTCATCCAGTTCGCCCAGGCGAATGCTGTCTTGCGCCGCATGCCCGCGATTGTCCAGGGCCACCATCAACTGCTGCTGGCGCAGCGCCAACAGCCGCAACACCGTATCGTCGACGGTCAGCTCGCGCTGGCCCTTGAGCTTGCCCATCAACCTCGACCCATAATTGCGTGCCGTCTGTAGCGCTCCGCCGGCGATGGCCCCGGCCAGGGCGGCGGCGCCAAGGGTGAGGCCGCCGACCAGCAGGTCGACCCCGGCACCCGCCGCAGCACCCGCCGCAACGCCACTGCCCAGGCGCACACCCAGCAGCTTCAAGGTCTCGGGGTTGAACAGGTCATCGCCCCAGCGCCCGTCCAGCAACGGCAAATCGCTGGCATGGGCGTCCTCACGGCGGAAGGCGTACAGCTTGAGCAGCGCCTCGACACAGCGCTGCTCGCGCTGGCGCACGTCCTGGCGCAGCGCTTCGATGGCCTTGGCTTCGGCAGCAGGCTCGGCCACCACGCTGCGCCGGCAGGCGGCGCAATCGAGCAGCAGCTCGGCGATCAGGCGTTTACCGCTGTGGTGGCGGGCCTGGCGTTGCGCCTGCTGGTCGTCGATCAGCCGTTGCAGGGCAGGGCGAGCGTCTTCCAGCAGCAAGGCCAGGCTTTCGTACAAGCGGCGTTCGCCGTCTTCCGGCGGCGCCACGCTGTCGAACCGCACCAAGGCGTGCAAGCCAAGGCGGGCGAGGGCTTCACGCCATTCGGGCTCGCGGTGCTGGCTGCTGGCTACGAAGTTGAGCACCGGCAGCAGGGGCTTGCCACAGCTGGCCAGCACTTCCAGCTCGTCGCGGTACTTGGCCAGCACCGGTTCGCGGGCATCGATCACATACAGGCCAGCATTGCTGGCCAGCAACTGGCGCAGCACCTTGGCCTCCTGCTCGAAGCGCTGGCGCGCCTCGCTGCCCTGAAGGAAGCGCGCCAGACGGGCCGGGCCGTCCAGGCGCTCGCCCGGGCGCTCCAGCCGCTCAAGGTAGTCGAGCAGGGCGATGGCGTCCTCCAGGCCGGGGGTGTCGTACAGCTCCAGCAACGGCTCGCCGTCCACCGACAGGCGCGCCCCTTCCACATGGCGCGTGGTGCTGGGGCGGTGAGACACCTCGCCAAAGCTCACATCGCGGGTCAAGGTGCGCAGCAGTGAGGTCTTGCCAACGTTGGTATGGCCGACCACGGCCAGTTTCAGCGGCTCAGTCATGGCCATGCTCCAGCCAGGTCAGGGGCGAGGTGTCGGCGTGGGGCAGGCCGAGACGGTCCAGGGCTTCGTGCCAGTCGCCCAAGCGCTCGGCATCCAGGGCTTGACCTGGCGCCGCCTGCAGCAACCAGATACGGGTGGCGCCGGCATTGCGTGCCAGTTCGGCGAGCAGCGCCAGGCTGCCGCGGTCGGGGGAGCGGCGCGGGTCGCAGGCGATGGCCAGGCGCGCAGGCGGAAAGCGGCTCAGTTGTTCGAGCAGCTTGTTGCGTGACTCGCGGCTATCGAGCACACCGGCATCGGTCACGTTCCTGGGCAGGGCGGGCGGCCAGGGGCGCTGGTCGTCCAGCTCCAGGCCGACCAGCAGTGCACCGCTGCTGCCGCTTTCCAGTTGGCCGGCAGCGAAGTGGGGCAAGGTTTCGGGCGCGGCATCCTGCACACCGATGCGTTCGCTGCGGGGCATCAGGCTTTCGCGCAGGGCTGCGTAGCCGGGCAGGCTGAGGTCCAGCGCCAGGCGCGCGCGGCCCTGACGCCAGCGCCACAGGCACAACCCGGCCAACAGCAGGCGCGGCAGCAGGCCATACACCAGCACCACGCCGAGCAGCCAGCTGGCCCACGCTTGGCGCGCCAGGTCCAGGGCCGGCAGCGTGTCGCCGCTGGCGCGGATCAGGGTTTCGTCCGGCACCGCAAAGCCCAGCAGCGAAGGCAGGGCGCCGAGCGCCTGGGTCAGGTGGATGAACGGTTCGGCGGCGAGCAGGGTGGTTTCCCAGACAAAGCCATAGCGCCGGGTAGCCAGCAAGACCAGGAGCATGCCCAGCGCTGTGCTCATCGCCAGCAGCCACAAGCCGTGCACCAGCACGCCCAGCAGCCAGCGGTTCAGCCGCTGGCGCTGCAGCAGCACCAGCAGCGCCGGCGCAAGGTGCGCGGCCTTGGCATCGCGGGCAAAGCGTTCGCTCAGCCACAGCCACAGGCGGCCCAGGCCTGCGCCGTGTTCGCCGCTCAGGCCCAGGCCGATCGCCCAGCCCAGCAACATCAGCAGGTTCAGCCCAAGCAGGCTGCCCAGCGCCCAGAACACATTCACCGGGCGTTGGCCGTCCCCCAGGGCCGCGAAGGCCAGGCCCGCGCCGCTGAAGGCAGCGACGATCAGCAGGGCCAGCAGTGCCAGGCGTGCGCCCTGTTTCCAGTGCCGCAGGGCAGTCGCCATGCCGTCGCGTTCGGCCAGCAACAGCGCACGGGTCTCGATACGGGCCGCCAGGTCGCCGCCGACTTGGCGGGCGCGGCGGTTGGCCTCCTGGTCTTCCAGGGGGCCGGCGTGTTCCTCGCGCAGGCGCACCGCTTCGGTGAGCCAGCGTTTATCCAGTGGCGTCGGTCCAGTCACAAAGTCTTCCATTGCACAGGTCAGGGCAGAAGCATAACCCACGGCGGGTTTGCTATCCTCGCCAGCATGACTAGCACACTCCCTCTCAGCCTGATCGCGGCCCTCGCCGAGAACCGCGTGATCGGCATCGACAATTCCATGCCCTGGCACCTGCCGGGGGACTTCAAGTACTTCAAGGCCACGACCCTGGGCAAGCCCATCATCATGGGGCGCAAGACCTGGGACTCGCTGGGCCGGCCATTGCCGGGGCGGTTGAATATCGTGGTCAGCCGCCAGCCGGGGCTGCAGCTGCCTGGCGCCGAGGTGTTTGCGTCACTGGAAGCTGCGCTGGTGCGGGCTGACCAGTGGGCGCGCGAGCAGGGCGTCGATGAGTTGATGCTGATTGGCGGTGCGCAACTGTATGGGCAGGCGCTGGAGAAGGGGCTGGTGAGCCGCATGTACCTGACCCGTGTGGAGCTATCGCCTGAGGGCGATGCTTGGTTCCCGGCGTTCGACGAGCACCAGTGGCGGCGGGTATCGAGTGAGCCGCAGGCGCCTGAAGGGGCTGGGCCGGCTTACCATTTCGACGTTTGGGAAAGGGTTTGAGAGTGTGGGGCTGCGAAGCAGCCCCTAGCCATCTCAGCTATGGCTCAACTCTGCATGCTGATCATCGGCCAGCACACCTTTGTCGGTCTCTTTCAACAGCTGGCTGGTAACCACCCCAGCCGTCATCGAACCATTCACGTTCAGGGCCGTTCGCCCCATATCGATCAACGGCTCCACCGAAATCAGCAGCGCCACCAACTCGACCGGCAAGCCCATGGCCGGCAGCACGATCAGCGCGGCGAAGGTGGCACCGCCGCCAACCCCGGCAACCCCGGCCGAGCTCAGGGTGACGATGGCGACCAGGGTCGCGATCCACAGCGGGTCAAAGGTGTCGATACCAACCGCCGGGGCGACCATCACCGCCAGCATCGCCGGGTACAGCCCAGCGCAACCGTTCTGGCCAATGGTGGTGCCGAACGAGGCGCTGAAGCTGGCGATCGATTGCGGCACGCCCAGGCGGCGGGTCTGTGCTTCGATATTCAGCGGGATGCTGGCGGCGCTGGAGCGGCTGGTGAAGGCGAACGTCAGCACCGGCCACACTTTGCGGAAGAAGCGCAGCGGGCTTACCCCGGTCGCAGCCAGGATGAGGGCATGCACCATGAACATCAGCCCCAGGCCGATGTACGACACCACCACAAAGCTGCCCAGCTTGAGGATGTCGTCCAGGTTGGAGCTGGCCACCACCTTGGTCATCAAGGCCAGCACGCCATAGGGGGTGAGCTTCATCACCACGCGCACCAGGCGCATCACCCAGGCCTGCAGGGTGTCGATGGCCGACAGGGCGCGCTCGCCTTTTTCGGCATCGTCCTTGATCAGTTGCAGGGCGGCCAGGCCGACGAACACGGCGAAGATCACCACGCTGATGATCGAGGTCGGCTTGGCCCGCGCCAGATCGCCCACCGGGTTGCTGGGGATGAACGACAGCAGCAGTTGAGGGATGTTGAGGTCGGCGACCTTGCCCGCGTAGTCACTGTGGATCGCTTGCAGCCGGGCGCTTTCCTGCACACCCGCCACCAGGCCGTCGGCAGTGAGGCCGAACAGGTTGGTCAGGACGATGCCGATCAGCGCGGCGATGGCCGTGGTCAGCAGCAGGGTACCGATGCTCAGCACGCTGATGCGCCCGAGCGAGGAGGCATTGTGCAGGCGCGCCACCGCGCTGAGGATCGAAGCGAAGATCAGCGGCATGACGATCATCTGCAACAGGCCGACGTAGCCGTTGCCGACCAGGTCGAGCCAGGCGATGGTGGCTTTCAGTACCGGGTGGCCAGCGCCATAGATCGTGTGCAGGACCAAACCGAATACCACGCCCAGCACCAGGCCCAGCAAGACTTTCTTGGCCAGGCTCCATTGGGTATGGCGGGTTTGTGCCAGGCCCAGCAACAGGGCCAGGAACGCCAGCAGGTTGAGTGACAGCGGCAGGTTCATTGAAGCTCCAACAAGAACAGAAGAGGCATCGCCTCTGTGAGCGATTGCGAACGGAAATGCTAACAGCCTGAAAACAAACGAATTTATACCCAAATGGAATTTGCTTAGTCGTTAATGGAATAACGGCGTGTCGCAAAAAGCAATGAACACGACGTTTCAAGCTGCCTGGGCGTCGTTGTCAGGGCTGGCGGGTGCGGCATGTTGGGCTAGCGTTGCCTGGTCATTTCAGGAGATTCGTACATGCAGCTTGCTCCGAAAGCCTTCGCCGTCGGTCTTTCCCTGCTGTTCAGTGTCCAGGCCTGGGCCACCGAACTCAAGCACTGGCCCGCCGAGGCCGCCAAACAGCTCGACAGCATGATCGCCGCCAACGCCAACAAAGGTAACTACGCGGTGTTCGACATGGACAACACCAGCTACCGCCACGACCTTGAAGAGGCGCTGCTGCCGTTCATGGAGAACCAGGGCCTGCTGACTCGCGACAAGCTCGACCCTTCGTTGAAGTTGATCCCGTTCAAGGACACGGCCGAGCACAAGGAAAGCCTGTTCAGTTACTACTACCGCCTGTGCGAAATCGACGACATGGTCTGCTACCCGTGGGTGGCCCAGGTGTTCTCGGGCTTTACCCTGAAAGAGCTGAAGGCCCAGGTCGATGCCTTGATGGCCTCGGGCAAGCCCGTGCCCAGCACCTACTTCGAAGGTGACCAGGTCAAGGCCATCGAGGTGCAGCCGCCCAAGGTCTTCACCGGCCAGGCCGAGCTGTTCAACAAGCTGATGGAGAATGGCATCGAGGTGTATGTAATTTCTGCCGCCTCCGAAGAACTGGTACGCATGGTCGCGTCCGACCCGAAGTACGGCTACAACGTGAAGCCGCAGAATGTCATTGGTGTCAGCCTGCTGCTCAAAGACCGCGCCAGCGGCCAGCTGACCACGGCGCGCAAGCAGATTGGCGCCGGCCACTATGACCCCAAGGCCAATGAAGGCCTCGAACTGACGCCGTACCTGTGGACACCGGCAACGTGGATGGCAGGCAAGCAGGCGGCGATCCTCACCTACATCGATGAATGGAAGAAACCGGTATTGGTCGGCGGCGACACGCCGACCAGCGATGGTTACATGCAGTTCCACGGCGTGGATGTGGGCAAGGGGGGCATCCACCTGTGGATAAACCGCAAGGCCAAGTACATGGACCAACTCAACGGGATGATCGCCAAGCATGCAGCCGCCCAGGCCAAGGAAGGGCTGCCGGTGACGGCTGACAAGAACTGGGTGATCGTCACGCCGGAGCAGATCCAGTAACGGGGCGCACCTCAGCCGCTGCGGCCGACGATGATGGTGCGGGCCTGTGCCTGATCGATGTTGCGCGCCAGCAAGCTCACTTCTACGAGGGCGCTGGCACGGACGCTGGCGCCCGCAGGGCTTAGCGTTTGTTCGGCCACGATGCTGTGCACCCGGTTGATGCCGACAAAGCGGAACCACGCATCGAGGAAGGGTTTTTCCAGGCCAAACGCCTGGTCGGGCGTTTGCGAGTCGGGGCCATACCCCAGTCCGCGGGTGTAGATGGCCACCGCCCGGCGCCCGCCCAGCATGCCGTTCAAGCCTTGCTCGTCGAAGGTGAACAGAACGCCCTTGTGCGAAATCGCGTCAATCAGGTGCTTGAGCTTGTACGGTATGCCGAAATTCCACAGCGGCACGCTGAACAGCAACGTATCCGCCCGATGGAAGCGTTTGGCGAGCGCTGTGATCTGGGCCCATGCAGCGGTTTGCGCGGGTGAAAGCGGGGCATCGGCAAGCCCTGCGTACTTGGCCGCAAGCAGGTCGCCATCCACCTCGGGCAGCGCGCATTCCCAAGGGTCCAGGCGGTCAACCTCTATGGCTTTGCGCTCTGCCAGCGCCGACAGAAAGACTTCGGCAATCTGAGCGGAAACCGAACGCTCTCCTCTCGGTGAGGCGCACACATACAAGACACGTTCAACCACGGGTGCTTCTCCTTGGCAGCGTTGATGACATGTCCGCTGGTGCTTGAGTGCACAGGCGGGCTGCGCAAAGTCTGATTGAGGATGAACCATTATAGAAATAACGTATGCTCGCCTCATTGAGTGAGATAGGTGATCAATTCGTGTTTGATACTGTCCTTCTGCGTAGCCTGCTTGCCGTTGCCGACAGCGGTGGTTTTACCCGTGCTGCCGAGCGGCTGCACCTGACGCAATCGGCGATCAGCGCGCACATTCGGCGGCTCGAGAGCGAAGCCGGGCACAAGTTGCTGGAGCGCACCACCCGCTCGGTCAGCCTGACGCCAGCAGGTGCGCGGTTGGCAGGCTATGCCCGCACCATCCTGGCGCTGCATGACGATGCCCGTGCAAGCCTTGGTGTGGGGCGGCGGGTTTCAGGTACTGTGCTCGTGGGCTTGAGCGAGGAGATGGTCAAGGCGCCGGTGATCGACTGCCTGCGCCGATTCTCGGTCGCTCACCCGGATACTGAGCTTGTGCTGAAAGTCGGCCTGACCGGGGAGTTGCTCCCGCTGGTGCAGTCCGGTGGGCTGGATTTTGTCCTGGGTAGCCGCTGCAACGGTGATGAGCCTGGTGAGGTGTTGTGGTCCGAGCCGCTGGTCTGGGCGAGAGGGCCGCTGGCGCTGCTTGCAGATGATGAGTCCACCGCTGTTCCCTTGGCCGTGTTTTCTGACCAGTGCCCCTATCGGGCTGCTGCCATCGAGGCGCTGGCGCGCGCGGGGCGGCAATGGCGTATCGTCTGCCAGAGCCCAAGTGCCGGAGGCTTGATGACAGCCGTGAGCGGCGGTCTTGGGGTAACACCGGTCACTCGCACGGCCGCCCTGGCCGCAGGGCTGCTGGAAGTGCCAACGCTGCCGCCCTTGCCCCATGCGCAGTTTGTGCTGACAGCGGCGGCGAAACCGAAACGCTCGGTTGCCCTGCTGCTGGTGCAGTTGCGCCAATGTGTTGCCAGGGTCGGCGCAGACTTGTAAGCAAGGTAGTTGCTCTCGTCGCTCGGCGCTGGTTTTGATCCGTCAGGCATAAAAAAACCGGCGCACAGGGCGCCGGTTTTTCGAACGCTGGAAAGCCTTACAGCCCGTCGAGCATCGCCTTGTTGCGTACCGCACCCTTGTCGGCACTGGTCGCCAGCAGGGCGTAGGCCTTGAGGGCGGTGGTCACCTTGCGCGGGCGCACTTCAACAGGTTTCCAGCCTTTCTTGTCCTGCTCGACGCGGCGCTCAGCCAGCTCTTCGTCGCTGACCAGCAGGTTGATCGAACGGTTGGGGATGTCGATCAATACCTTGTCGCCGTCGCGCACCAGGCCAATGGCGCCGCCAGCGGCGGCTTCCGGCGAGGCGTGGCCGATCGACAGGCCTGAGGTACCGCCCGAGAAGCGACCGTCGGTGAGCAGGGCGCAAGCCTTGCCCAGGCCTTTGGACTTCAGGTACGACGTCGGGTAGAGCATCTCCTGCATGCCCGGGCCGCCTTTCGGGCCTTCGTAGCGAATGATCACGATATCACCGGCCTTCACTTCGTCGGCGAGGATGCCGCGCACGGCGCTGTCCTGGCTCTCGAAGATCTTCGCGCTGCCTTCGAACACGTGGATCGACTCGTCGACACCGGCGGTTTTCACCACGCAACCGTCGAGGGCGATGTTGCCGTACAGCACGGCCAGGCCGCCCTCTTGCGAGTAGGCGTGCTCGAAGCTGCGGATGCAGCCGTTTTCACGGTCGTCGTCGAGGGTTTCCCAGCGGGTCGACTGGCTGAACGCGGTCTGGGTCGGGATGCCCGCCGGGCCGGCCTTGAAGAAGGTGTGTACCGCTTCGTCGTCGGTCTGGGTGATGTCCCACTTGGCGATGGCTTCTTCCATGCTGCGGCTGTGCACGGTCGGCAGGTCGGTGTGCAGCAGGCCGCCACGGGCCAGCGAGCCGAGGATGCTGAAGATGCCGCCGGCGCGGTGCACGTCTTCCATGTGGTACTTCTGGATATTCGGCGCCACCTTGCACAGCTGCGGCACCACGCGCGACAGGCGGTCGATGTCACGCAGGTCGAACGCCACCTCGCCTTCCTGGGCCGCGGCCAGCAGGTGCAGGATGGTGTTGGTCGAACCGCCCATGGCGATGTCGAGCATCATGGCGTTTTCGAACGCCTTGAAGTTGGCGATGCTGCGCGGCAGCACCGACGCGTCGTTCTCACCGTAGTAGCGCTTGCACAGCTCGACGATGGTGCGGCCAGCCGTGAGGAACAGCTGTTCGCGGTCGGAGTGGGTGGCCAGGGTCGAACCGTTGCCCGGCAGGGCCAGGCCCAGTGCTTCGGTCAGGCAGTTCATCGAGTTGGCGGTGAACATGCCGGAACACGAACCGCACGTCGGGCAGGCGCTGCGCTCGTATTCGGCGACCTTCTCGTCGGAGGCCGAGGAGTCGGCGGCGATGACCATCGCGTCGACCAGGTCCAGGCCGTGGCTGGCCAGCTTGGTCTTGCCGGCTTCCATTGGGCCGCCGGAGACGAAGATCACCGGGATGTTCAGGCGCAGGGCGGCCATCAGCATGCCGGGGGTGATCTTGTCGCAGTTGGAGATGCAGACGATGGCGTCGGCGCAGTGGGCGTTGACCATGTATTCCACGGCGTCGGCGATGATCTCGCGGCTAGGCAGCGAGTACAGCATGCCGTCGTGGCCCATGGCGATGCCGTCGTCGACCGCGATGGTGTTGAATTCCTTGGCCACGCCACCGGCGCGCTCGATCTCGCGGGCAACCAGCTGGCCCAGGTCCTTCAGGTGCACGTGGCCCGGGACGAACTGGGTGAACGAGTTGGCGATGGCAATGATCGGTTTCTTGAAATCTTCGTCCTTCATCCCGGTGGCGCGCCACAGGGCACGAGCGCCGGCCATGTTGCGGCCTTGGGTGGAAGTCTTGGAACGATAATCAGGCATGAAGCACTCCTGGCGGCTTAATCAGGTCACAAAAAGGGGAGTGAGCTTCTCTTGTCCTATGCGCCTTAGGCCGGTTGCCACTGGCACGGATGGGGCCGAAGACACCACGGGATCGCCGCGTGCTCGACCAGAGCTCATAAACCCGCCGGGGATGACTGGCGATGAATAGCCCGATTCTACACCGCTGGCGCGGCGAGGGAATGGCGATGTGTCTGGGCGGTGGCTTTGGCCGAATAGCCGGTAGTTTGTAGGACCCTTCCGAAACGGCGCTTCAAGGGCTGACCCGCCGGCCCAGGCTGACTATGATCCGCCCGCCGCATGTGCGGCTTCACGAGATACACCCTCAATGGACCTTCCCAGTTTCAGTTCATACCGAACTCGTAAATTGGCACTGAGCGCGTCGCCGCCAGGGCCTGCGAAGGCTTGAGCCCGGGTGGCTGAGGTTTGCAGGTGCCTGCGTCGGCGCCTGGAGAACCTCATGCAACACTCTTCCGATCTCTGCGTTTCCCCCCTCGACCTGCGCCAGGCCGCCCAGGCGCGTCGCGACGACCTGCTGCACCCGCACGGCTACCGCGAAGGCACGGCCGGTTACCTGATGACCAGTGAATACTCGTGCCTCGATGCCGGCCTCACTGCCAGCCAGGCCATCGACATGCTGCGCCGCGAGGCCGCCGATGCCGAAACGATCTATCAGTCCTATGTCCTTGATGAGCAGCGCAACCTGCGCGGTACCTTGTCCTTGCGCGAGCTGATCCTGGCCGCCCCCGAGCAGCCGATCGAGCAGATCATGGTGCACAAGGTCATCTGCGTGTGTACCGCGACCCGCCAGGAAGAGGTGGCCCGTCTGATACGCCAGCACGACCTGCTGGCCGTGCCGGTGCTGGACGAGGGCGGGCGTCTGGTGGGGCTGGTGACGTGCGACGATGCGCTCGACGTGGTGGTCGATGAGGCCACCGAGGACTTCCACAAGGGCGCATCCATCACCAACCACGTGGGCAACCTGCGGGATGCCACGGTCAGCCTGTTGTACCGCAAGCGGGTGTTGTGGCTGGTGCTGCTGGTGTTCGGCAACCTGTTTTCGGGGGCGGGCATCGCCGCGTTCGAAGAGACCATTGCCGCGCATATCGTGCTGGTGTTCTTCCTGCCGCTGTTGGTGGACAGCGGTGGCAATGCCGGGGCGCAGTCGGCGACCTTGATGGTGCGGGGCCTGGCGACGGGCGAGGTGGTGATGCGTGACTGGCTGCGGATGCTGGGGCGCGAGTGCGGTGTGGCGTTGGCGCTGGGGGCCACCATGGCGGTGGCGGTGGCATCGCTGGGTGCGTTGCGCGGTGGGATGGACGTGGCCATCATCGTTGCCAGCAGCATGCTGGTGATCGTGTTGCTGGGTAGCCTGATCGGCATGAGCCTGCCGTTCATGTTCACCAAGCTCAAGCTCGACCCGGCGACTGCCAGCGGGCCGTTGGTGACGTCGATTGCCGATGCGGCGGGGGTGCTGGTGTATTTCGGGATTGCTTCGTACGTGCTGGGTATCTGATGTGCCTTTGGGGCCGCAAGGCGGCCCCAGGGCAGTGCATCAGCTGTTTGGCAGCAACCGGCAGGTAATGCTCTTGATGTAGCGGGTTTCGGCAATGGCCGGGTGCACCGGGTGGTCCGGGCCTTGGCCGCCGCGCTCGAGCAGTTGCAGATTGCGATCCAGGTGACGGGCGCTGGTCAGCAGGATGTTGTTCAGGTCATCTTCGGGCAGGTGCATGGAGCACGAGGCGCTCACCAGGATGCCGTCCTTGTTGAGCATGCGCATGGCCTGTTCGTTGAGGCGGCGGTAGGCCGCTTCGCCGTTTTTCAGGTCTTTCTTGCGCTTGATGAACGCGGGTGGGTCGGCAATGATCACGTCGAAGCGCTCTTCGGCGGCCTTCAGCTCGCGCAGGGCCTCGAACACGTCACCTTCGATGCAGGTCACTTTCTCGCTGATGCCGTTGAGTGCGGCGTTGCGCTCGACGCCGTCCAGGGCGAAGCCCGAGGCATCCACACAGAACACTTCGCTGGCGCCAAATGCGCCGGCCTGCACGCCCCAGCCACCGATGTAGCTGAACAGGTCGAGCACGCGTTTGCCTTTGACGTAGGGGGCCAGGCGGGCGCGGTTCATGCGGTGGTCATAGAACCAGCCGGTCTTTTGCCCTTCACGTACCGGGGCCTCGAATTGCACGCCGTTCTCTTCCAGTGCAACCCAGTCCGGCACTTCGCCGTAAACGGTTTCGACGTAGCGCTGCAGGCCTTCGGCATCACGCGCGGCGGAATCGTTCTTGAACAGAATGCCGCTTGGCTTGAGCACCTGGACCAGGGCGGCGATCACGTCGTCCTTGTGCAGCTCCATGGTGGCCGAGGCCAGCTGAACCACGAGGATGTCGAAGAAACGGTCGACCACCAGGCCTGGCAGCAGGTCGGAGTCGCCGTAGACCAGGCGGTAGCACGGCTTGTCGAACAGGCGCTCACGCAGCGACAGGGCGACGTTGAGGCGGTGCACCAGCAGCGACTTGTCCAGTGGCAGCTTGACGTCGCGCGACAGCAGGCGCGCGCAGATCAGGTTGTTCGGGCTCAGCGCCACGATGCCCAGCGGCTTGCCGTTGGCGGCCTCGAGGACCGCCTGCTGGCCGGCCTGCAAGCCTTGCAGCGGGGTCGCGGCGACGTCGACTTCATTGCTGTAGACCCACAGGTGGCCAGCGCGCAGGCGGCGGTCGGCATTGGCTTTGAGGCGAAGGCTGGGCAGGGACATGACGTCGCTCCGGGAAAAAAGAGCGGGAGTATACCGTGTTGGCCCTTGCTGCGGTGCTGGGCGCGACAAAGTGCTGGCCAGCCGTAAAGCCAGACGATCCGGTGTTAGAATTCGCCGTCCTCAACGAGTGTGTACGCATGTCCCAAGAACTCAGCGCCGAACAGATCCAGCAAGCCTTGCAAGGCATTACCATCCCGCCGCAACCGCAGATCATGGTTGACCTGCAGTTCGAGCAGTACATGCCTGACCCGGATCTGGAAACCATCGCCAAGCTGATTTCCCAGGACCCGGGCTTGTCCGGCGCCTTGCTCAAGCTGGTCAACTCCCCGCATTTCGGCCTCTCCAACAAAATTGGCTCGATCCAGCGTGCGGTGAACCTGCTGGGCAGCCGTTCGATCATCAACTTGATCAACGCCCAGTCGATCAAAGGCGAAATGAGCGACGAGACCATCGTCACCCTGAACCGCTTCTGGGACACCGCGCAGGATGTGGCAATGACCTGCCTGACCTTGGCCAAGCGCACCGGCATGCAGTTGGCGGACGAGGCCTACACCCTTGGGCTGTTCCATGATTGCGGCGTGCCGCTGATGCTCAAGCGCTTCCCCAACTACATGGAGGTGCTGGAAGAGGCCTACGCCAAGGCCGACGGCGAAACCCGTGTGGTCGATACGGAAAACCGTGCGTTCAATACCAACCACTCGGTAGTGGGGTATTTCACCGCCAAATCCTGGCGTCTGCCCGAGCACCTCACTGCGGCCATCGCCAACCACCACAATGCCTTGGCGGTGTTCCGCGACGAGTCGTCGCGCAATACCCAGAGCCAGCTGAAAAACCTGCTGGCGGTGCTGAAGATGGCCGAGCACATCTGCGCGTCCTACCGCGTGCTGGGCAGCCAGAGCGTTGACCACGAGTGGGAGGTGGTGGGGCCGCTGGTGCTCGACTACATTGGCTTGTCGGACTACGACTTCGAAAACCTCAAGCAGAATATCCGAGAGCTGGGCGGGCACTGACACATGCCGGAACTACCCGAAGTAGAAACCACCCGGCGCGGCATCGCGCCCCACCTGGAAGGCCAGCGGGTCAGTCGCGTGGTGGTGCGTGACCGGCGCCTGCGCTGGCCGATCCCCGAAGACCTGGATGTGCGCCTGTCGGGGCAGCGTATCGTCAGCGTCGAGCGGCGCGCCAAGTACCTGTTGATCAATGCCGAGGTCGGCACCTTGATCAGCCATTTGGGCATGTCGGGTAATTTGCGCCTGGTCGAGCTGGGCTTGCCGGCGGCCAAGCACGAGCATGTCGACATCGAGCTGGAGTCGGGGCTGATGCTGCGCTACACCGACCCGCGCCGTTTCGGCGCCATGCTCTGGAGCCTCGACCCGCTCAACCACGAGCTGCTGCTGCGTCTGGGGCCAGAGCCGCTGACCGACCTGTTCGACGGTGAACGCCTGTTCCAGCTGTCGCGCGGGCGCTCGATGGCGGTCAAGCCGTTCATCATGGACAACGCGATCGTGGTCGGTGTGGGCAACATCTACGCCACCGAAGCGTTGTTTGCCGCAGGCATCGACCCACGCCGGGAGGCAGGCGGTATATCGCGGGCGCGGTATCTGAAGCTGGCCATCGAGATCAAGCGGGTGCTGGCGGCGGCCATCGAGCAGGGCGGCACGACCTTGCGCGACTTCATTGGCGGGGATGGGCAGCCGGGGTACTTCCAGCAGGAGCTGTACGTCTACGGGCGGGGTGGCATGCCGTGCAAGCTGTGTGGCACGACCTTGCGCGAGGTGAAGCTTGGGCAGCGGGCCAGTGTGTTCTGCCCGCGCTGCCAGCGCTGAATCGGGGCCGCTTGGCGGCCCATTCGCAGGGCTCAGGCCTTGCCAGTGATCAGACGATACTTGGCCATCAGTTGCTCTTCGGTCTCCGGGTGCGCTTCATCCAGCGGGATGCAGTCGACCGGGCAGACCTGTTGGCACTGCGGCTCGTCGTAGTGGCCCACGCACTGAGTGCACAGGTTAGGGTCGATCACGTAGATCTCTTCGCCTTGGGAGATGGCCTCGTTCGGGCACTCGGGTTCGCAGACGTCGCAGTTGATGCAATCGTCGGTGATGATCAGGGACATGGGGACTCCGGCCGGGGCTCACCGCCCGGGCATGTTCAACGCAATGGGCACAATTGTGCCGCATTCGCGCCCGCAGTGCACGCGGGCGCGATATTCAGGCGATCAGGCGTTACTTCTTGAAGCGTTCGGTCAGCGCCTCTGCCACCACGGGGTGGACGAACTTGCTGATATCGCCGCCCAATGCCGCGATTTCCCTGACCAACGTCGAGGAAATAAACGAATAGCGCTCCGAAGGCGTCAGGAACAGGCTCTCGACATCGGGGGCCAGTTGCCGGTTCATGTTCGCCAGCTGGAACTCGTACTCGAAGTCGGACACCGCACGCAGGCCGCGCAGGAAGACGTTGGCGCCCTGTTCCTTGGCGAAATGCGCCAACAGGGAAGAGAAGCCGATGACTTCGACATTGGGCAGGTGCTTGGTGACCTCACGGGCCAGCGCCACCCGTTGTTCCAGCGGGAACAGGGGGTTTTTCTTGGGGCTGGCCGCCACCGCGATAATCACATGGTCGAACAGCCGCGAGGCGCGCTCGACCAGATCGCCATGGCCCTTGGTAATGGGGTCGAAAGTACCCGGGTACAACACTCGGTTCATCGCGTCATCCTGGCTGGAGTGCGTTGGGGAGTCGGATGGTAGCGCAGCGATTGCGCCCGGCCAAGTCGTGCGGCCGGCTGATGGCACTATAGACAGTGGGTGCATTTGTTGTCATGCGTTGTGTGCCAGGCGGGTGATCAGGGCATCGGTGAGCTTTGCGCTGAGGGCGTAAACCGATAATTGCGGGTTGGCGCCGATGCTGGTGGGGAACAGCGAGCCGTCGTGAATCGAGAGGTTTTCCAGTTGGTGGTGCTGGCCCAAGCTGTTGCACACCGCCTGACGCGGGTCTTCACCGAGGGCGCAGCCGCCCATCACATGGGCGCTGCCCAGGCGTGTGCGGTACGGCGCCAGTGACAGCTCGTCGATCATCGTCAGGGCTTCACTCAGGCTGCTGGCGTAGCGGGCATCGCCGTGCACCGGCAGTACCCGCGTGGCACCGGCGGCAAACTGGATGTGCGCCATGCTGCGGTAGGCGCGACGCAAACCGTCGCGCAGGTAATCGTTGATTGGGTAATCCAGCACCGGTGAGCCATCGCCGCGCAGCTCGACGGCGCCCCCCTGGCTTTGGGGGTGGAAGCCATCGCGCAGCAACGCCAGCATCACGTGGGTGTGCGGCAGCTCGGCCATGCGCTGGGCATTGTCGTTGCCATGCCCGCCCAGCAGTGTGCTGGCCAGGGCCGGGTGCAGGGGCGGCACTTCGAGTTTGTAGCCGATCGGGCCGTCGCTGCCGCCCACCCATTGAAAATGGTCGCTGTAGATTGATTGCGGGGCGCCGTAATAGGGGTCGATGCGGGCGTTGAAACGTGCCGCGCTGAAGTTGACCAGGTGCAGGAAGGTGCGTTTGCCCAGGCGCGCGTGCGGGTCGGGGGCGTTGGAACGCAGCAACAGGGCAGGGCTGTTGATACCGCCCCCGGCCAGAATGTAGTGCCGGGCGCTTACGCTGATCTGCTTGCCGGTGGTGGTTATCCCGTTGGCGTCCAGGGCACTGCACTGCAACCCGGCGATGCGTTCGCCGTCGTGCTCAAAGCGCTCTGCCCGGGCCAGGTACAGCAGCTCGCCACCGTGGTCGAGGGTGGCCGGTATGCTGGTCACCAGCATCGACTGCTTGGCATTGACCGGGCAGCCCATGCCGCAATAGCCAAGATTCCAGCAACCGCGCACATTGCGCGGTATCACCGCCCAACGATAGCCGAGCTGTTCGCAGCCACGGCGCAGCACTTCGTTGTTGGCATTTGGCGGCAAGGCCCAGGGGCTGATGCCCAGCTGCTGTTCGATGCGTTCGAACCAGGGGGCTAATGCTTCGTTGCTCAAACCGCTGACCTGGTGCTCCTGGGCCCAATGGGTCAGGGTCTGTGGCGGTGTGCGAAAGCTCGAAGTCCAGTTGACCAGCGTGGTGCCGCCCACGGCGCGGCCCTGCAGAATGGTGATGGCGCCATCCTTGCTCATCCGCCCCAAGCCCTCCTGATATAGGCTCGCGTAAGCCTCGCTCTCCAGCAGGTGGAAGTCGCTGCTGGTCTTCAGTGGGCCTTCTTCGATCAGCAATACCTTGAACCCGGCGGCGCTGAGCAACTGCGCACTGGTGGCGCCGCCCGCGCCGCTGCCGATCACGGCGATGTCCGCTTGCAGGGTCAGATCATTCGCCAGGCGCGAGCCGTCGTGGGTGATCCAGCCGCGTTCGAGGCCTTGGCGAAACGGGTCGATTACAGGCATTGGCGGTGCTCTTGTTGTGGTCAGATCTTCGGTGGCCCTGGGTAGCCGCAGGCCGCCCAGGCTTCCGGGCGTTCGTACCAGGCCATCAGCAGCAGTTGCAGCAGCGACGCATGGCCCATGCGCAGCAGGTTCAGCGAGCTGCCCTGCCAGCGTTGCAGAAACGCGTTGATCTGCTCGGCGCTGGCTTGCTGCCAGGCGCCCCAGATACCGGTCAGGGGGCCACGGGTCAGCGGCAGGCTGAGCACGTCGAACAATTGCCGGGTGAGCTTGAGCATCTCTGGCGACAGCGCCGCCAGTTTGTGATCAAGGCTGTGCAGCACCAGCCCATCGACGGCCTGGGTGCCGGCAAGCACCACCGGGATCAGCGCGCTCAGCAGGGGCAGGTCGTCGTCGCGCAGTGCCCGGTAGCCGGTGGCGGGCGACTGCGCCGTGCAGCCGATCAGGCTGGTGGTGGCGAGGAACGCACTGGCTCCCAGGCTGAAACGGAGCAGGTCGCGGCGCTGCATGGGCCAGGGCTCAGCGGATGAACAGCTTGTAGACCAGGCGCTGCAAGGCCTTGCCGTAAGGCGGGTAGATCAGGCGGGCAGCGTTCAGGCGTTGCTTGGCCAGCACCGCCTTGGCTTTGCTGAAGGTCAGGAAGCCGTCGTGGCCGTGGTAGTGCCCCATCCCGGAAGGCCCTATGCCGCCAAAGGGCAGGTCGTCCTGGGCGACATGCAGCAGGGTGTCGTTCAGGCACACGCCACCGGAGTGGGTGTGGCGCAGTACATGCTCCTGCTCGGTGCGCTCGTAGCCGAAGTAGTAGAGGGCCAGGGGGCGTGGGCGCTGGTTGATGTAGGCCAAGGCTTGGTCGAGGGTGTCATAGGGCACCAGCGGCAACAGCGGGCCGAAAATTTCGTCCTGCATCACCTGCATGCCATCGTTCACCCCTAGCAGCAGGTGGGGGGGCAGGCGTCGCCCCTGACGGGGTTCGCCAGGGTACAGGTCGAGCACCTCGGCGCCTTGGTCGCGGGCGTCGTCCAGCAGGTGCTGCAGGCGCTGCAGCTGACGCGGGTTGATGATGGCGGTGTAGTCGGGGTTATCGGCGATATGTGGGTACAGGCGCCGAACGGCGATTTGGTAAGCGTCACTGAAGGCCTGCAGCCGTTCGCGCGGCACCAGCACGTAGTCGGGGGCTACGCAGGTCTGGCCGGCGTTCAGGGTCTTGCCGAAGGCAATGCGCTCGGCCGCGCTGTCCAGCGGCACGCTGGCCGAGACGATGGCCGGCGATTTGCCGCCCAGTTCCAGGGTCACCGGGGTCAGGTTGTGGGCCGCAGCCAGCATGACCTGGCGGCCCACGCTGGTAGCGCCGGTGAACAGCAGGTGGTCGAACGGCAGGCGAGCAAAGGCCTGGCCAACCTCGACCTCACCCAGCACCACACTGACCAGGTCTTCGGGGTACACGCGCGCCAGCAACTGCTTGAGTGCCTGGGCACTGGCCGGCGTTGCTTCGCTGAGCTTGAGCATGACCCGGTTGCCCGCTGCCAGGGCGCAGGTCAGCGGGCCGATGGCGAGAAACAACGGGTAGTTCCACGGCACGATGATGCCGACGACCCCCAAGGGTTGGTAGTGCACCTGCGCGCTGGCGGGCTGGAAGGCCAGGCCTACGCGGCGCCGGCTGGGGCGCATCCAGCGTTGCAAATGTCTTTCGGCGTGTCGCAGGCCCTGGATCGAGGGCAGCAGTTCAGCCAGCAAGGTCTCGTCGGCACTACGGCCGTCAAAGTCCTGGTCGATGGCTTCGATCAGTTGCGCCTGGCCCACCAGCAGTGCCTCGCGCAGGCTCTTCAACCACTGGCGGCGCTGCGCCGCCGGTGGCGTGGGGTTGCCGGCAAAAGCCTGGCGTTGAGCGGCGAACCTCGCCGTCAAGTCGAGGTCGGAATGCACAGGAGGCAAGGCAACGGGCGAGGTCATATCGGTGCGAGTCCGGGCGAGGGAGTCCCTAGAGCCTATACTCTAATCGGTACCATGGTGCGAATTTTTCCTGGGGTTCGAGCGGTGCATTCCACAGCGGATAAGCCGTAAGATGACCCTTTGACCAAGGCCCGCAGACTGGGAGCTGAGCATGGCCCCGCGCATGAAGACCCGAGAGCGCATCGTGCAGAACAGCCTGGAGCTGTTCAACCAGCAGGGCGAACGTAGCGTCAGCACCAACCATATTGCCGCGCACATGGAAATCTCGCCCGGCAACCTCTATTACCACTTCCCCAACAAGCAGGCGATCATCGCCCTGTTGTTCAGCCAGTACGAAGCGCTGGTGGACAGTTTTCTGCGCCCGCCTCAAGGGCGAGCCGCAACGGTGGAAGACAAGCGTTTCTACCTCAAGGCCCTGCTCGCGGCGATGTGGAACTACCGCTTCCTGCACCGCGACCTGGAACACCTGCTGGACAGCGACCCCGAGCTGGCCGCGCGCTATCGGCGGTTTTCCGAGCGCTGCCTGCGCCAGGGCCAGGCGATTTACCGGGGCTTTGTCGACGCGGGGATCCTGGCCATGGCGCCGGCGCAGATCGAGTCGCTGACCATCAACGCCTGGATCGTGCTGACGTCATGGGTGCGTTTTCTCAGCACCACGCGTGAGCACTCCGCGCACCTGGGTGAAGAAGCCTTCAAGCGCGGCGTCTATCAGGTACTGGTGCTGGAGCTCGGCTTCGTCACCGTTGACGCCCGCAATGCCGTGGACGCGCTGTGCCAGGAATTCCATGTACCGTTCAACCAGGCCCTGGAACTGTAAACCAGGGCACGCGTGCCATCGATCAGGAGATAGTCATGCCCCTTGCGCAATTGATCACCCCGCAACAGTTGGCCGAGCGTCTGGGCTCGCCCGATCTGGTGATCCTCGACTGCCGCTTTGCCCTCGAGGATGTGGACTATGGCCAACGCAGCTATGCCGAGGGGCATATTGCCGGGGCCCACTTCGCCGACCTTGAGCGCGACCTCAGTGGCCCGGTAAGCAAGGGACGCACGGGGCGCCACCCATTACCGGATGCGGGGCGGCTGGTTGAGCGCCTGCGCGAGTGGGGGCTGGACAATGACAGCCAGGTGGTGCTCTACGACGACGGCCCCGGTGCATTTGCCGCCCGCGCCTGGTGGTTGCTGGCCTGGCTGGGCAAGCGCAGTGGCGTGTCGATCCTCGATGGCGGCCTCAAGGCATGGCATGCAGCGCACCTGCCGTTGAGCCTGGACCCACCCCTCAAGCGCGAGGGTACGTTCACAGGTGAGCCGGATAACACGTTGCTGATCGATGCCGAGCACTTGGCCAAGCACTTGGGCGATGCGGGGCTGACGTTGATCGACGCCAGAGGCTTGCCGCGCTTTCGCGGTGAAGTCGAGCCGATCGACCCGGTTGCTGGGCACATTCCTGGTGCGCAGTGCGCGGCGTTTACCGACAACCTGGGGGGCGACGGGCGTTTTCTACCGGCCGACGCACTCAAGCAACGGTTTGCCGAAAAGTTGGCGGGGCGCTCGCCAGAGCAGTTGGTGGCCTACTGCGGGTCGGGGGTGACGGCTTGCCACAATCTGTTTGCCCTGGCACTGGCGGGCTATCCGCTGGGGCGGCTGTATGCAGGGTCGTGGAGCGAGTGGATCAATGATCCGGCGCGTGGGGTAGCGACCGGGGATTGACCCGGGCGGCTGCTACGCGCCTTCTACCAGCCACTGCGGAATCCGCCGTTCCAGGTAATACCCCGGGTTGCGCAGGCTGCCATCGACAAAACCCACATGGCCACCGCGATTGTGCAGTTCAAACTGCGTCTGCGCTGCCAGTTCGCTTGCCAAGGGCAAGCTGTGGCTGGACACGAATGGATCGTCGCTGGCGTGGATAATCAGGGTCGGCGTGCGGTTCTCGCCCAAGAAGAAGCGGCTCGATGAGCGGCGGTAGTAGTCGTGCGCATCGTTGAAACCATTGAGCGGCGCAGTGACCCTGCCGTCGAAGTCCCAGAAGGTGCGCAGTTTGGTCAGGGGCCCGAGCCGTTGCAGGGCTGCTAGCCGCTCGTGTTCGCCCTTCTCACGGAAGTGGCGCTGCTTGAGCTGTACATAGGCCAGCATCTCGCGCATGAAATGGGCCTGGTAGACCTTCGAAAAACCCTGGCCGATACGGTCGGCACACTGGTCCAGGCGAAACGGCACCGACACCGCGACCGCAGCTTCCAGCTGGCTGGCCGAGCCGCTTTCGCCCAGGTATTTGAGCAGCACATTGCCACCCAACGAATAACCCACTGCATAAAGTGGCGCCAATGGGCGCTGGGCGCGCAGGTGCGCGACGATTTCTGCCAGGTCCTCGCTGGCGCCGGAGTGGTAGCTGCGCGGCAGCAGGTTCGGCTCGCCCGAACAACCGCGCCAGTTCACCGCCACGCTGGCCCAGCCGCGGCTCTGCAGGGCTTGCTGCAGGCCTTTGACGTAAGGCGAGTGGGAAGACCCGGTCAGCCCGTGCAGCACCAGCACCAGCGGCGCATCCGCCTGGTGCGGGCCATGCCAGTCGAGGTCGATGAAATCGCCATCGGCCAGCCACAGCCGTTCGCGGTCGCGCTGCAGCGCTGGCAGCTTGCGCCAGAGCGGGCCCCATAAGGTTTGCAGGTGCGGATTGGACAGGCCGACGGCCGGGCGAAAATGGGCAGTGAGGCTGGGCATGCTGGGCGACTCGTGATGTGCCTGCCTAGAGTGCCATGAAACGCTGCCCCTGTACCTGCGCTATTGGTCGATAGCCGGCAGCTGGGTCAAGCGCTCGATGTAGGTATTCAGGTGGTCATCCGCTTGCCGCTGATAGGTGGTATTGGTGAGTAGCGCGGCCAGGCTGTTGTTCCTGGCAACACCGCGCAACGGGTGTTCGGACATGGCGCAAGTGCTCCTGCAAGAAACGAAGGAGCAGCTTCAGCCATGGCGCCGGTTACTGTGCTGTAACTAAATACGCCAACACGGTAAACCGGCGTGCAGTCGGGCGGTCAGCCGCGCTGCCAAAGCGCGTAATGCACCTGGCCGGTCTTTTTCTCGCGGTGCAAGCGCCAGTTACCGGGCATTTGCAAGGCCGAGGGCGCGGTCTCGCTTTCGGTGTAGATCCACGCCTGTTCACGCAGCCACTGGTTCTGTTCCAGCAGGTTGCAGGTGTTGGCCAGCAGGTCCTGATGGAAGGGCGGGTCGAGGAACACGACGTCGAACTGCTGCTTGGCCGGGTTTTGCAGGTAGCGCAGCGCGTCGGTCTGCAGGATCTGCCCGCGTGGGCAGCGCAGCAGCTCGAGGTTGTCCTTGAGGTTACTGATGGCGGCTGGGTTGCTGTCCAGGGCCACGGCATCTTCGGCGCCGCGAGACAAGGCTTCGAGCACCAGAGCACCGCTGCCGGTAAAGGCATCCAGCACCCGGGCGCCTTCGATGTAAGGCGCAAGCCAGTTGAACACGGTTTCGCGCACGCGGTCAGGCGTTGGCCGCAGGCCGTCGCCTTCAGGCACCGCCAGGCGGCGGCTGCGCCACTCGCCGGCGATGATGCGCAGGTGGCCCTGGCCCTTGCTTTGGCCCGTTTGAGGGCGGGCGGGAGGGGTGGATCTTGGCATTAGTGCTCCGGTACGCCGGGCGGTTGCTCGGCGGGCTTGTCAGTGGGGGCTGGCAGCGGTTTTTGCGGCACCTTGGGGCCAGCGGTGACGATCACCAGTTTATCGGCTGACAGGTGTTTGTTCATGGCGGCCTTGACCTGTTCGACGGTAAGGGCCTGGGACTGCTGCATGAAGTCCTCGAGCCAGGTCAGCGGCAGGTTGTAGAAGCCGATGGCCCCCAGTTGGCCGACGATACTGGCGTTGCTGGCATTGGACAGCGGGAAGCTGCCGGCCAGCTCGCGCTTGGCGTCGTCCAGCTCTTGCTGGGTCGGGCCGCTTTTCAGGTAGTCGGCAAGGATGTCCTGGACCAGCTTGAGTGTGCCTTCGCTGAGTTCGGCGCGGGTTTGCAGGTTGATCATGAACGGGCCGCGTACCTGCATCGGGCTGAACACCGAGTAGACGCCGTAGGTGAGGCCGCGCTTTTCACGTACTTCACTCATCAGGCGGGTGCCGAACGCGCCACCGCCAAGGATCTGGTTGCCCAGCGACAGGGCTGGCCAGTCTGGGTCCTGACGGTCGATACCCAGTTCAGCCAGCATCAGGTGGGTCTGTTTGGACGGGAAGTCAATGTGGGTCAGGCCCGCCTTGGGCTCCGCGGGCTGGGCCGGTGCCGCCAGCGCCGGGCCCTTGGGCAGGCCGGCGGAAACCTGGGCGGCAATGGCTTCGGCTTCGGCGCGGCTGAGGTCGCCGACCAGGGCGATGACCGCGTTGCCGGCGGTGTAGGCCTTGGCATGGAAGGCGCGCAGCTGTGCCAGGGTGATGCCGTTGATGCTTTCGGCGGTGCCGTCGCTCGGGTGAGCGTAGGGATGGTCGCCGTAGAGCTTGCCGAACAGCGCCTTGCCAGCGATCTTGCCGGGGTTCTGCTTCTCGTATTCGAAGCCGGCCAGCATCTGGTTCTTGATGCGCTTGAGGGCGTCCTCCGGGAACGTGGGCTTGCCAGCGACCTCAGCGAACAGCTTGAGCGCCGGCTCACGCTTGTCCTGGGTGCTCAGGCTGCGCAGCGAGGCCACGGCCATGTCGCGGTACGAGCCGTTGCCGAAGTCTGCGCCGAGGCCTTCGAAGCCTTCGGCAATGGCGGTTACGTCCTTGCCTGCCACGCCCTCGTTGAGCATGGCGTTGGTCAAGGCGGCCAGGCCTGGCGTGGCGCCGTCCTGGCTGCTACCGGCGGCGAATGTGACGCGCAGGTCGAACATCGGCAGTTCGCGGGCTTCGACGAACAGCACCCGGGCGCCTTCGGCGGTGGTCCAGTTCTGGATGTTCAGCTGGCGCCGGCTGGGCGCCTTGCCATCCAGCTCGGCCAGTGACTGCAGGGTATTGGCCGGGCGGGCCGCAGTGCTGTCGGCCTTCGGCGCGTTGTCGGCCAGGGCCGGGGCCGCCAGCACTGCCGCCAGCGTAAGGGCGCGGATGCCCGTAGCCAGCAGGGTGAGGCGTGGTGCGCGACGATCACTCATGAGCGGACTCCTCGGGCAGTACATGGGCAACGCTCAGGCGTTCGCGGGTGAAGTAGGTGCGCGCAGCGTTCTGGATGTCTTGCGGGGTCACGCGCTTGAGCTCGTCCAGTTCGCTGTCGATCAGCTTCCAGGACAGGCCCACGGTCTCCAGCTGGCCGATGGTGGTGGCTTGGCTGCTGATGGAGTCGCGATCGTAGACCAGGCCGGCGATCACCTGGGCGCGCACGCGTTCGAGCTCTTCGGCGCTAGGGGGCGTGGTCTTGAGCTCTTCGAGCAGTTGCCAGATGCCCTTTTCCACGTCTGCCAGGGTTTTCTGCTTCTGCACGTTCGGCGTGGCCGAGATCAGGAACAGGCTGTCACCACGGGTGAAGGCGTTGTAGCTGGACGACGCCCCGGCCACCAGCTCCTGACCGCGCTCCAGGCGGGCCGGCATGCGGGCACTGTAGCCGCCGTCGAGCAAGGCCGAGATCAGGCGCAGGGCGTGCACCGTGCTCGGCTCCTGGGTGGTCGCCAGGCCGGGTACGTTGAAGCCGTAGATCAGGCTTGGCAACTGCGTGCGCACGTGCAGGGTCAGTTGGCGCTGGCCTGGCTCGGCCAGCTCCAGCGGCAGCTTGGCTGGCGGGACCGCGCGTTTGGGAATGCCGGCGAAGTACTTTTGCGCCAGGCCCTTGACCTCGTCGACGGTGACATCGCCGACCACCACCAGGGTGGCGTTGTTGGGCGCGTACCAGGATTCGTACCAGTGCCGCAGCTCCTCGACCTTCATGCGTTCGAGGTCGGCCATCCAGCCGATGGTCGGGGTGTGATAGCCACTGGCCGGGTAGGCCATGGCGCGGAACAGCTCGAATGCTTTCGAGTTGGGCTGATCATCGGTGCGCAGGCGGCGCTCTTCCTTGATCACTTCGATTTCGCGGCTGAACTCGTCGGCGGGCAGGCGCAGGCTGGCCAGGCGGTCGGCTTCGAGTTCCAGGGCCACTGGCAGGCGGTCGCGGGCCAGCACCTGGTAGTAGGCCGTGTAATCGTCGCTGGTGAAGGCGTTTTCTTCGGCGCCAAGGTCCCGCAGGATGCGCGAGCCCTCGCCGGGGCCGACTTTGGCGCTACCCTTGAACATCATGTGTTCCAGGGCGTGGGACAGGCCGGTCTGGCCCGGGGTCTCGTAGCTGGAGCCGACCTTGTACCAGATCTGCGAGACCACGACCGGTGCGCGGTGGTCTTCGCGCACGATCACCTTGAGGCCATTGTCGAGGATGAATTCGTGAGTCGGTTGCACATCGGCGGCGAAGGCCGCGAGCGGCAGGCAGAGCGTGCCGAGCAACAGGCCAGCGGCGCGGCGGGCTAGAGCATTCATACGGTGTTTAACCTGTTCGGCGGCCCGCAGGGTTTAGCGTCGGCGGGCCAGGAGGTGCTAGGATACTGATCCGGTTGCCTGGCGACCATGCCTGTCGCCGTTCTGGCCCGCAGGACACTAAGACAAAACGTTGCGCATGAACCAGCCGGCTTCAAGATAGTCTGTTCTGCGTATAGAGAATTCCCGATGCGCCATTGCTGGCGCATCGCTACCCTGAGATAGCCGTCCTCCATGTTTGGTTCCAACGACGACAAAAAAGCGCCGGCCGAGTCTGGCGAAAAGAAAGGCCTGTTCAGCTGGTTTCGCAAGAAGCCGCAGCAACCTGTCGCCGAACAGCCGCAAACGCCCGAGCCACAGTCTGCTGAACCGGTAGCGCCGCAGCCTGCCGTCGAGCTGCCTGAAGCGCCGCCGCTCGCGCCTTTGGCCGCGCCGGCCCCGGTTGCTCCCGAGGTGCCCCAGCCTGCGCTGCCGCCTACTGCCTTCAAGGCCCCCGAGCCCGAGCCCGAGCAGCCAGCGGCAGGTGCGGGCTTGCCCGCGAATCCGCAAGCCGCCACACCGGTCGAAAGCCCTTCGCCACTGGTGCAAGCCCCTGAGGCCCCGGTAGTTCGCGGCGCAGAACCGCCTGTCAGCAACCTGGTGCTGCCGGTCGCCGAAGAACCCGTGGCCCTGGTGCCGGACCTGGAGCCTATCGCCCCGCCAGCGATCCCTGAACGCCCGGTAGTCGCAGCGCCTGCCGCGCCTCAGCCGGCGCCCGTGGTTGTCGAGGCAGCAGCGGTCGCGGCGCCTGCCCCGGTCGAAGCTGAACCGGTTGCCGTACCGGTCGCCACCGAACAGTCCAAGCCCGGCTTCTTCGCCCGCCTCAAGCAAGGCCTGTCCAAGACCAGTGCCAGCATCGGCGAAGGCATGGCCAGCCTGTTCATGGGCAAGAAGGTTATCGATGATGACCTGCTCGACGAGATCGAAACCCGCCTGCTGACCGCCGACGTCGGCGTCGAAGCGACCTCGGCCATTGTCCAGAACCTGACCCAGAAGGTTGCCCGCAAGCAACTGGCCGATGCCGATGCGTTGTACAAGTCGCTGCAGGAAGAACTGGCCGCGTTGCTGCGCCCGGTCGAGCAGCCGCTGAAGATCCAGGCGCAGAACAAGCCCTACGTGATCCTGGTGGTCGGCGTGAACGGCGCTGGCAAGACCACCACCATCGGCAAGATGGCCAAGAAGCTGCAGTTGGAGGGCAAGAAGGTCATGCTGGCCGCGGGCGACACTTTCCGTGCTGCGGCCGTTGAGCAGTTGCAGGTCTGGGGCGAGCGTAACCAGATCCCGGTGATCGCCCAGCACACCGGTGCCGACTCCGCCTCGGTGATCTTCGATGCCGTGCAGGCCGCCAAGGCCCGTGGCGTCGATGTGCTGATCGCCGACACGGCCGGCCGTCTGCACACCAAGGACAACTTGATGGAAGAGCTGAAGAAGGTTCGCCGGGTCATCGGCAAGCTCGACGCCGAGGCGCCTCACGAGGTGCTGCTGGTGCTCGACGCCGGTACCGGCCAGAACGCCATCAGCCAGGCCAAGTACTTCAACCAGAGCGTCGAGCTGACTGGCCTGGCTCTGACCAAGCTGGACGGCACCGCCAAGGGCGGGGTGATCTTCGCCCTGGCCAAGCAATTCAGCATCCCGATCCGTTTCATCGGTGTCGGCGAAGGTATCGACGACCTGCGCACCTTTGAAGCCGAGCCGTTCGTCAAGGCGCTGTTCGCCGAGCGAGAGCATCCATGATCCGATTCGAACAGGTCGCCAAGCGCTATCCCAATGGCCATGTAGGCTTGCATGAGCTGAGTTTCCGGGCGCGCCGGGGCGAATTCCTGTTCGTCACCGGGCACTCGGGTGCCGGTAAGAGCACTTTGCTGCGTTTGTTGCTGGCCATGGAACGCCCGACCAGCGGCAAGCTGCTGCTGGCAGGGCAGGACCTGGGCCAGATCAGCAATGCGCAGATCCCCTTCCTGCGTCGGCAGATCGGTGTGGTGTTCCAGAACCACCAGTTGCTGTTCGATCGCACGGTGTTCAACAACATCGCCTTGCCGCTGCAGATCCTCGGTTTGTCCAAGGCCGAGATCACCAAACGCGTGGATTCGGCGCTGGAGCGTGTGTCGCTGGCCGACAAGGGCGAGCTGTTCCCGGCGGACCTGTCCACGGGGCAGCAGCAGCGGGTGGGTATTGCGCGGGCCATCGTCCATCAGCCAGCCCTGTTGCTGGCCGACGAACCCACCGGCAACCTTGACCCGCGCCTGGCCGCGGAGATCATGGGCGTGTTCGAGGACATCAACCGCCTGGGCACCACGGTATTGATCGCCAGCCACGACCTGGCACTGATCGCGCGCATGCGCCACCGCATGCTGACGCTGCAGCGCGGCCGTCTGATCGGCGATGGGGAGGCCGGGCAATGAGCACTACACGTACGCCGAAGGTTTCCGAGCGGGTTGCGCCGAAACCCGCTGACCCGCAGCCTGGAAAGAAAAAACGCGACGACGATGACGGCCCGGACTTTCGCACCTTGCTGCATGCCTGGCTGGAGAGCCACCGGGCAAGCATGGCCGACAGCTTGCGTCGCCTCGGCAAGCAGCCGATCGGCAGCTTCTTTACCTGCCTGGTCATGGCCGTGGCCTTGAGCATGCCCATGGGCCTGTCGTTGCTGCTGAAGAACGTCGAGAAGCTCGGCGGGTCCTGGCAGCGCGCCGCGCAGATTTCGCTATACCTGAAGCTTGACGCTGGCAGCAAGGAAGGCGAGGCCCTGCGTGACGAGATCAAGCGCATGCCCGGGGTGGCCGATGCGTTGTATGTCAGCCGCGACCAGGCGCTGGAAGAGTTCCAGCAGCAGTCCGGGCTGGGCGAGGCCTTGCGCGAACTCCCCGAAAACCCGCTGCCTGGCGTGGTGGTGGTGACCCCGAGCGAGGTCGACAAGCCCGCGCTGGAGGCGTTGCGTCAGCGCCTATCGGAGCTGCCCAAGGTCGAAGTGGCACAGCTGGACTTGGTATGGGTCGAACGCCTGGCGGCGATCCTCAAGTTGGGTGACCGCTTTGTCTTCGGGTTGGCGGTCATGCTGATTTCTGCGTTGCTGTTAGTAATCGGTAACACAATTCGTCTACATATTGAAAACCGCCGCACCGAGATCGAAGTCATCAAGCTGGTAGGCGGCACCGACAGCTACGTGCGCCGGCCTTTCCTGTACATGGGGGCCTTGTACGGCCTGGGTGCGGGTTTCTTGGCTTGGGGTATCCTGGCGTTCGGCCTCAACTGGCTGAACCAGGCGGTTGTCGGGCTGTCCGGCTTGTACGGCAGTGACTTCGCCCTGGGCGGCGTGCCGGCGTCCGATGGTCTGTCGCTCTTGATCGGAGCGGTGCTGTTAGGGTATATCGGTGCATGGATCGCGGTCGCTCGGCACTTGAACGAGCTAGCGCCTCGATAGTTTTTCCCGTGCCAGCATTGACTTTATTACCGTTTTGGGAACTTGTTCATCGGTTTCCGGTCAATGTTGGCAGTGCCCACAAGGCGCGAGTCTAGTAAGTCGGAGGTTCTTGAATGACCACATCGTTGCAACCTGCCTATGCCTTGGTACCCGGTGCAAACCTGGAAGCCTATGTGCACACGGTCAACAGCATCCCGCTGCTGACGGTCGAGCAGGAGCGTGATCTGGCCGAGCGTCTCTATTATGAGCAGGATCTTGAGGCCGCTCGGCAAATGGTGATGGCCCACCTGCGTTTCGTCGTACATATCGCCCGTAGCTATGCAGGCTATGGCCTGGCCCAGGCCGACCTGATTCAGGAAGGCAACGTCGGCTTGATGAAGGCCGTCAAGCGCTTCAACCCTGAGATGGGGGTGCGCCTGGTGTCCTTTGCCGTGCACTGGATCAAGGCAGAAATCCACGAATTCATCCTGCGTAACTGGCGCATCGTCAAGGTGGCTACCACCAAGGCCCAGCGCAAACTGTTCTTCAACCTGCGCAGCCAGAAGAAGCGTCTGGCCTGGCTGAACAACGATGAAGTTCATCGCGTGGCTGAAAGCCTTGGCGTTGAACCCCGTGAAGTGCGTGAGATGGAAAGCCGGCTGAGTGGTCAGGACATGGCCTTTGACCCGGCGGCGGAAGCCGACGACGACAGCGCTTTCCAGTCGCCAGCGCATTATCTGGAAGACCACCGCTACGATCCGGCGGTACAGCTGGAGGATGCCGACTGGAGTGACAACTCCACCAGCAACCTGCACGAAGCGTTGCAAGGCCTGGACGAGCGTAGCCGTGACATCCTCTACCAGCGCTGGTTGGCTGAAGAGAAGGCGACCTTGCACGAGCTGGCGGACAAATACAGCGTTTCGGCCGAGCGTATTCGGCAGTTGGAAAAGAACGCAATGAACAAGGTCAAGGCGTTGATCGCGGCCTGATTCGCGCCTTGCTGGATGAAAAGCCGTGCCCTGTGAGGGGCGCGGCTTTTTTATGGGCTTCTGGGGCTGCACTGCAGCCCCGGATAATCAGCGTTTGCGCGAGGCATCCAGCTGCATCAGGTAGCTAGGCCCGCCCAGCTGGCTCATCTGCCGCCGGATCCAACCCGCCCGATTGGCCACATAGGCGCTGGGCCGGCTGGCGCTCCACTTGATTGGGCTGGGCAGCACGGCAGCCAACTGGGCGGCCTGCTGGCGGCTGAGGCGGCTGGCATCGACACCGAAGTGGTAGCGCGCGGCAGCCTGGGCGCCAAACACCCCATTGCCCCATTCGGCGCTGTTGAGGTAAACCTCGAGGATCCGCTCTTTCGACCAGAACAGCTCGATCAGCGCGGTAAACCACGCCTCCAGGCCCTTGCGGAACCAGCTGCGGCCCGACCACAGGAACAGGTTCTTGGCCACCTGCTGGGTCAAGGTACTGGCCCCACGAATGTTGCCACCCCGTTCGTTATAAGCCAGCGCTGCCTGAATGGCCGGGATGTCAAAGCCCCAATGGCTGGCGAACTTCTGGTCTTCACCGGCAATGACCGCCACCTTCAGGTCATCGGCGATGTTCTGCCACGGTTGCCAGTCGCGCTGCAGGTCGATTGGCTCGCCACTCACCCAGGACTGCACCTTGCGCTCGGCCATCAACGCCGTGCCGGGTGGCGGTACCCAGCGAAACACCAGCACCAGCACGATACTGCCGGCAGCGAACCAGAGCAGGGCGCGGGTGAGGCGGCGGATAAGGGATGGCAGCATGTCGATGGCTTGGCCGGGCAGGTGGAAGGGGCCATTATACAGACCCGATAGTAGGAGTCCTCCCATGCTTCGCAGCTTCCTGATGCTTGCCGCCTTTTTCGGCTTTACCGGTGTGGCCTTGGGCGCATTTGCCGCGCACGGGCTGAAAAACCGCCTTACGGCAGATTACCTGGCGATCTTTCATACCGGGGTTACCTACCAACTGGTGCATGCCCTGGCGATTTTCGGTGTTGCCGTGCTGGCGGCGCACTTGCCTGGGCGCCTGGTCGGCTGGGCCGGCGGTCTGTTCGCGCTGGGTATCGTACTGTTCTCCGGTAGCCTGTACCTGCTAACCCTGACGGGTGTGAGCAAGCTCGGCATCATCACGCCCATTGGCGGGCTGTGCTTCCTGGCCGGTTGGTTGTGCCTGGGCCTGGCAGCCTGGCGGCTGGGCTGACCGAGCGGTCCACAATCGCGACTAATGGCGTGCACCGCCCTTGGGTTCAAGGGTTGTTCAGCGCTAGAATGCGGGCCCCAAAGAACAACGGTGGCCGTGCGCATGCGCATTCAACTGAACGGTGAACCTTACGAACTGCCCGCTGGCGAAAGCGTCGCGGCCCTGCTGACCCGCCTGGAACTCACCGGGCGCCGGGTAGCCGTGGAACTGAACCTGGACATCGTGCCGCGTAGCCTGCATGACAGCACGCAACTGAACGACGGCGACCAGGTCGAAGTGGTCCACGCCATCGGCGGCGGCTGATTACAGCTCGGCGGTTCACATGCAAGCCCAGTAACCTTTTCCCGAGGAACAACGATGAGCAACGTTCGTAGCGACAAGCCCTTTACCCTGGCCGGGCGCACTTTCCAGTCGCGCCTGCTGGTCGGCACCGGCAAATACCGTGACATGGAAGAAACCCGCCTGGCCATCGAGGCCTCGGGTGCCGAGATCGTCACCGTCGCTGTGCGTCGTACCAACATCGGCCAGAACCCGGGCGAGCCGAACCTGCTCGACGTACTGCCGCCAGACCGTTACACCATCCTGCCGAACACCGCTGGCTGCTACGACGCGGTCGAAGCCGTGCGCACCTGCCGCCTGGCCCGTGAACTGCTCGATGGCCACAACCTGGTCAAGCTGGAAGTCCTAGCCGACCAGAAGACGTTGTTCCCCAACGTGATCGAGACCCTCAAGGCCGCTGAAGTACTGGTCAAGGACGGTTTCGACGTGATGGTCTACACCAGCGACGACCCGATCATCGCCCGTCAGCTGGCCGAAGTCGGCTGCATTGCGGTCATGCCGCTGGCAGGCCTGATCGGTACCGGCCTGGGCATCTGCAACCCCTACAACCTGCAGATCATCCTGGAAGAATCCAAGGTGCCGGTGCTGGTCGATGCCGGCGTGGGTACCGCCTCCGATGCCACCATCGCCATGGAAATGGGTTGCGAGGCGGTGCTGATGAACTCGGCCATCGCCCACGCCCAGCAACCGGTGCTGATGGCCGAAGCCATGAAGCACGCTATCGTGGCAGGTCGCATGGCCTACCTGGCCGGCCGCATGCCGAAGAAACTCTATGCCAGCGCCTCTTCGCCGCTGGATGGTCTGATCAAGTAAGAGCTCCTGATGACTGAATCGCAAGAAACGCCGATCACCGCCGAAGGCGAAGAGCGCCCACACCGCCGTATCAAGAGTTTCGTGATGCGCGCCGGTCGCATGACCGAAGGCCAGCAACGCGGCCTGGACCAGGGTGGCCCACAGTTCATCCTGCCCCTGGCCGACAGCCCGGTGGACTATGACCAGGTGTTCGGCCGCGCTGCGCCGCGCACCCTGGAGATCGGTTTCGGCATGGGCCACTCCCTGCTGGAGATGGCGGCTGCCGCCCCTGAACTGGACTTCATCGGTGTCGAAGTACACCGTCCGGGTGTTGGCGCGCTGCTCAATGGCGTGTTGACCCAGGGCCTGAAGAACCTGCGGGTGTACGATTGCGATGCCATCGAAGTGCTGAACCGCTGCGTGGCCGACAACAGCCTCGACCGGTTGATGCTGTTCTTCCCGGACCCTTGGCACAAGGCACGCCATCACAAACGTCGCATCGTCCAGCTGGAGTTCGCCGAGCTGGTACGCCGCAAGCTCAAGCCCGGTGGCGTGTTCCACATGGCGACCGACTGGGAGCCGTATGCCGAGTACATGCTGGAGGTGATGAGCGCTGCGCCGGGTTACCGTAACCAGGCGGCGGATGGCGCCTATGTGCCGCGCCCGCAAGAGCGGCCGATCACCAAGTTCGAGCGCCGTGGTGAGCGCTTGGGGCATGGCGTTTGGGATTTGAAGTTCGAAAAGGTGGATTGATCACCTGATTCAGCCGATTGAACCGCAGCGCCTGCAGAAATGCAGGCAAAAAAAACCGCCTTGAGAGAGGCGGTTTTTTTTATGCGAGCGTAGGACGGAGTCCCTGCTTACACGCAGCTCTGCAGACGCAGATCAACCCCGCCGATCAGCCACCACGCCGATCAACACCAGCACCACCAGCAGCACCGGTGCCAGCGCATAGTTATTGAACTGGCTCAGCCCCTTCACCACCCATGGCGTGGCATAGATCAGCGCCGCACCGCTGCCGATCATCACCAGCAAGGCCATCACTGGCACGCGCAGCGCACCCGCCAAGCTGCCGATGCGTTGCTCGGCCCAGGCTTTGATATCGGTGCCGAACAGCACCAGCAGGCAGCCTACCAAGGCCAGCGAAATCTCCGACAGGTTGCTGCGGCTCCAGCGGGAAACCGTCGCGAGCAGATCAAGTACCAGATCCATGGGTCATCCTTAGGTCAAGAAATACTGCAGCAGGTCATTGAGGAACAACTGGCCGCGTGGCGTGGCTACCAGTCGATCCGGTTCGACCTGCAAAAGGCCCTTTTGTTCGGCAGCACGCCGTGCCTCGACCAGCTGTGCCAGCGGCAGGCCGGTGCGCTGGGTAAACAGTTCGGCTTCCACGCCATCGGTCAGGCGCAAGGCATTCATCAGGAATTCGAAGGGCAGCTCGTCGGCCGGCAGCAGCTTTTCACCTGCCTTGAACGGCTTGGCCAGGTTCAGGTAGTCCTTGGGCAGGCGGGTTTTCCAGGTGCGCAAGATGCGCCCGTCGGCGAAGGTCAGCTTGCCGTGGGCGCCGGCACCGATACCGATGAAATCACCAAAGCGCCAGTAGTTGAGGTTGTGCTTGGCTGCACGGCCTGGCTGGGCATAGGCGGAAACCTCGTACTGGCGGTAGCCGTGCTCGGCCATCAGCGCCTGCCCCGCTTCCTGGATGTCCCACAGGATGTCGTCTTCGGGCAGCTCGGGGGGCTGGTTCCAGAACACCGTGTTGGGCTCTACGGTCAGCTGGTACCAGGACAAGTGGGTTGGCCCCAGCTCGATGGCTTGGCGCAGGTCACCCAGGGCATCGTCCAGCGACTGCTCGGGCAGGCCGTGCATCAAGTCCATGTTGAAGTTGTCGAACCCTGCGGCGCGGGCCATGCCCGCAGCGCGGATCGCTTCGTCGCCATTGTGGATGCGCCCGAGCGCCTCGAGCTTGGCGGGCTGGAAGCTTTGCACGCCGATGGACAGGCGGTTGATGCCGGTTTGCCGGTACGCCTTGAATTTCTCCTGCTCGAACGTGCCTGGGTTGGCTTCCAGGGTGATTTCGATGTCTGGTGCGAACGGGATGCGTTGTTCAACACCGCGCAGCAGGCGGCCGAGGGCATTGGCGCTGAACAGGCTCGGCGTGCCGCCACCGAAGAAGATCGAGCTGATCGGGCGCCCCTGCACGGCCTCAAGCTCTTGATCGAGGTCGGTCAGCAGGGCGTCGACGTACGCCTCTTCAGGCAGCTCGGGGCCAGCCGCGTGGGAGTTGAAGTCGCAATAAGGGCACTTGCGCACGCACCACGGGATGTGGATGTACAACGCCAAGGGCGGCAGCACGGCGAAACCCGCCGCCCCCGTCGGGAACGGCTGGGTGGACAACGTTTCGATCATGCCAGGCCCAGGCGTTGACGCAGCAGGGCCATGGCGCGGGCGCGGTGGCTGAGCTGGTTCTTGTCGACCGGGGCGAGGTCCGCGCTCGAGCAATTGCGCTCCGGTACCCAGAACAGCGGGTCGTAGCCAAAGCCGTGCTCGCCGCTGGCTTCGAACATGATGCGCCCGTGCCACAGGCCTTCGCACAGGATCGGCAGTGGGTCGTCGGCGTGACGCACCAGCGCCAGCACGCAGACGAACTGCGCGCCACGCTCAGCCTCAGGCACCTCTTTCAAGGCCTCCAGCAGCTTGGCATTGTTCGCCGCATCACCCTTGCCATCGGCATAGCGTGCGGAGTAGATGCCCGGCGCACCACCCAGGTAGTCGACTGCCAGGCCCGAGTCGTCGGCCAGTGCCGGCAGGCCAGAGATGCGCGCGGCATTGCGTGCCTTGAGAATGGCGTTCTCGACGAACGACAGGCCGGTTTCCTCTGGCTCGACCTGGCTGAATTCGCCGATCGAGCGCAGCTGTACGGAGGCTCCGAGCATGGCCTGGAGTTCCTTGAGTTTGCCGGCATTGTGGCTGGCCAATACGAGTTGCTGGAAATTCATCATTCGCCTGGGAACACTTCCTGGTTGAAGCTGAGAGAGTTACTGATGCCGCCGGTTTCGACATTGAGGTCGAAGGTCACGGTTTCGGGCTGTTCGATCTTGAACTGGGCGATGTAGTACACCGCACCCTGTTCGTTGATCTGCTTGAAGGACAGCGGGCTACTGCGCCCGGTCAGGTCCTTCACCGTGCCGCTGACGACCGCCATGGCCGGCTTGTTGGCCTTGAGCACGGCAATGTTGAGCACGCCCTGGTTCTTGCTGCGCACCAGGCCCGTGGCCGCAGCCACCTCTGGTGTCAGCATGCTTGAGGTGAACGCGCTGTAGTGTACCGTCACGTCGCCAAACACTTCCTTGCGCTCGGGACGGGCGGCATCGGCAGCCAGTACGGGCAGGGCCAGGCACAGGCTGATCAGGAACAGGGTCAGGCGACGCATGGTGCGATTCCTCCAGTGGGCGTCAAACCGCGAGCTGGTGCTCCTGCAGGCCAGGGCTGCTGACGCGATAGATACCGATCTCACCTAGAAGATTAGGCCATAGCCGGCCGCCCCACCCATTACGGTGCAAGTGGTCGACGGCCAGGCGGTCAAGGACCTTGGCATGGCGCTCGTGGCACAGCTCTTCGAAGTCGGCGAAGGTGCAGAAGTGGATGTTCGGCGTGTTGTACCAGGTATACGGCATGAAGTCCGAAACCGGCATGCGGCCTTTGGTCGCCAGGTACCAACGGCAGCGCCAGTGGCCGAAGTTGGGGAAGGTGATGATGCATTGACGGCCCACGCGCAGCATCTCGTCGAGGATGCGGTCGGGGTACTCCACGGCCTGCAGGGCCTGGGTCATGATCACCACGTCGAAGCTGTTGCTGGCGAAGTTGCCCAGGCCCTGGTCCAGGTCCTGCTCGATGACGTTGACGCCCTTGGCCACGCACGCGGCGATGTTGTCGGGGTCGATCTCCAGGCCGTAACCGGTGACCTGCTTGCGGTCACGCAGCGAGGCCAGCAGTTCGCCACTGCCGCAGCCCAGGTCGAGTACCCGGCTGCCGGCGGGAATCCAGTCGTGGATGATTTCCAGATCGGCTCTCATGCTGTCCTCAGATGGCGATGCGGTTCATGTAGTTCGAGAAACCCTGCATGTAGCGAGGTGTGGGGATCAGGAAGGCATCGTGCCCGTAGGGCGAGTCGATCTCCAGGTAACAGACGTTCTTGCGTGCGGCCATCAGTGCGTCGACGATCTCGCGGGAACGGGCCGGCGAGAAGCGCCAGTCGGTGGTGAACGACATGATGCAGTAGTCTGCCGTGACGCCGGCGAGGGTGGCGGCAAGGTCGCCACCGTGGGCCGCCGCGGGGTCGAAGTAATCCAGCGCCTTGGTCATCAGCAGGTAGGTATTGGCGTCGAAACGGCCGGAAAACTCCTCGCCCTGATAGCGCAGGTAGCTTTCGACCTGGAACTCGACGCTGTGGAAGTCGTAGTTGAGCTTGTCGCTCTTGAGCTCACGGCCGAATTTTTCACCCATCGAATCATCGGACAGGTAGGTGATATGGCCCACCATGCGCGCCAACATCAACCCGCGCTTGGGGATCACGCCCTGGTCCTGGAACGAACCACCGTGGAATTCCGGGTCGGTGAGGATGGCCTGGCGGGCCACTTCGTTGAAGGCGATGTTCTGCGCCGACAGCTTGGGCGCCGAGGCGATATCCACGCAGTGCCGCACCCGGTCGGGGTAGGTGATGGTCCATTGCAGCGCCTGCATGCCACCGAGGCTTCCGCCCACGATCGCGGCCCACTGGCCAATGCCCAGGCGGTCGGCCAGGCGCACCTGGCTGTGCACCCAGTCTTCCACGGTCAGTACCGGGAAGTCGGCACCATAGGGCTTGCCGGTGGCCGGGTTGAGGCTGCTGGGGCCGGTGCTGCCATTGCAGCCGCCGAGGTTGTTCAGGCTGACCACGAAGAAACGGTTGGTGTCGATCGGCTTGCCGGGGCCGATGCAGCTGTCCCACCACCCTGGCTTGCGGTCGGTTTCGGCATGGTAGCCCGCGGCATGGTGGTGGCCGGACAAGGCATGGCAGATCAGCACGGCATTGCTCGCGCTGGCGTTCAGGGTGCCATAGGTCTCATAGACCAGCTCGTAGCTGGCTAGGGAGCGGCCACAGGCCAGTGCCAGCGGCTCTTCGAACCGGGCTGTTTGCGGTGTAACCAGACCGACGGAATCTTCGGGAAGGACAGTGGACATCGACCCTGCTCACGCTTGACGGAGGCGTAAGTCTAAAGAGCGCTACCCCCTGCGGCAAGCAATGGCTTGCCGCAGAAGGCGCCGATGGCCAAGGAGGGTGTCAGATCATCCGCCACAGCTCTTGCGGCATGCCCGCATAGGCGGCAAGCGGAGGCATGACGAACGACTGAATGACCTGAATGGCCAAGAAGGCGAAGATCGGCGAGATGTCCATGCCGCCCAGGTTTGGCACCAGGCGCCGGAACGGAGCCAGTACCGGTTCGCTGATCTGGTACGCAAGCTCCGCAGCCGGGTTGTGGCTGTTGGGTGCGACCCACGAGACGATCACCATGACGATCATCGCGACCCAGAAGATCTTCAGGAACAGCGAGGTGATGCCGATGATGGCCCACATCAACAGGTGCAGCACATCACCGAAGGTGCCATAGGTGACCATCAGCACGAAGGCCATCAGCAGCGCCTGAATGATCACCGCCAGCAGCAGGGACGAGGTGTCCAGGCCGCCGATGCTGGGGATGACGCGGCGGATCGGCTTGAGCAGCGGCTGGGTGGCGCGCACTGTGAACTGGCACAGCGGGTTGTAGAAGTTGGCCTTGACCAGTTGCAGCACGAAGCGCAACAGGACGATCACCAGGTACAGGCTGACCAGGGTTTGCACCACGAAAATCGCGGCGCCTGACAGTGCATTCATTTAGAGCTCCTTATTTGCCCAGTTGTTCGGCCAGCTCGGCGGACCGCGTCGCTGCGGCCTGCAGCGCCTGCTCGACGATGGCTTCGAAGCCGCTGGCCTGGAACGACTTGATCGCAGCTTCGGTGGTGCCGGCTGGCGAGGTGACGCGGCGGCGCAGTTCGGCAGCGTCTACATCGCTGGCAACGGCCATGCGCGCAGCGCCCAAAGCGGTCTGCAGGGTCAGCTGGGAGGCGGTTTCGCGGGGCAGGCCGAGTTTTTCGCCGGCGGCGGTCATGGCCTCGATCAACAGGAAGAAGTACGCCGGGCCGCTGCCGGAAACGGCGGTCACAGCGTCCAGTTGCTGCTCTTGATCAAGCCACAGGGCGGTGCCCACGGCAGACAGCAGTTGCTCGGCCTGCTGGCGTTGTGCCGTGCTGACTTGCTCGGTGGCATACAGGCCGCTGACGCCTTGGCGCAGCAACGCTGGCGTGTTGGGCATGCAGCGCACCACCGGGCGTGGGCCAACCCAGCTTTGCAAGCTGGCGCAGGTGATGCCGGCGGCGATGGAAACGATCAGTTGGCCTTCCTGCAGGTGGGCTTGCAGGGCCTGGCAGACGTCCTTCATGACCTGCGGCTTGACCGCCAGCACGATCACGTCGGCACCGGCGATTGCCTGGGCGTTGTCTTCGAAGGTTTCGATGCCGTGCTCGGCCTGGATGCGGGTGCGGGTCTCGGCGCCCGGGTCGCTGGCGCGGATCTGCGAAGCCTCCAGGCCCTGGGCACGCAGGCCGCCGATCAGGCTGGCGGCCATGTTGCCGGCGCCGATAAAGGCAATACGTGTCTTGCTCATGTCAGGTCCTTGTGGGAAAGAGTGAGTAAAGCATGGAATCAGACGGGCCCGTAATCGCGGGCGCCGAACAGGGCGGTGCCGATACGTACCCAGGTCGCTCCCTGGGCGATCGCCGCCTCCAGGTCGTGGCTCATGCCCATGGACAAGGTGTCCAGGCCAAGGTCCAGACCTTGCTGAAGCTCGCGCAGGGTGGCGAACGCCGCCTCCTGCACGGCACGCTCATCGCTAGGTTCAGGGATCGCCATCAGCCCACGCAGGCGCAGATTGGGCAGGCTGGCGACCGCCTTGGCCAATGCCGGAAGGTCGGCAGGGGCGCAGCCGGACTTGCTGTCTTCGCCACTGACATTCACCTGCAGGCAGATGTTCAGCGGCCCCAGTGCGGCAGGGCGCTGCTCCGAGAGGCGTTGGGCGATCTTCAGGCGGTCCACGGAATGCACCCAGTCGAAATGCTCGGCAATGGCTTTGGTCTTGTTCGACTGAATGGGGCCGATGAAGTGCCAGATCAAGGGCAGGTCGCCCAATGCCTGCTGCTTGGTCAGCGCTTCCTGCAGGTAGTTCTCGCCGACATCGCGCACGCCTGCGGCGTGGATTTCACGGATAGCGCTGGCGGGCTTGGTCTTGCTCACCGCCAGCAACTGGATGCTGGCCGGGTCCCGACCGGCGGCCTGTGCGGCGCTGGTGATGCGGGCGGCGAGGGCGGATAGGTTGTCTGCTATGGTGGACATGGATCGATGCCGGCGGCGATAGGGTCTGCGGCATTCTACCTGCTTGATCGCCTTTGGGGAGTCTCATGGATGTGACCGACCTGTTGGCCCGTGCCGTGGAAGCGGGGGCTTCGGACCTGCACCTGGCTGCAGGCCAGGTACCGATGCTGCGCCTTGATGGCGAGCTGCAACGCATGGACGCGCCGCCACTGCTGTCGGCGGCCCTGAGCGATGCGATGACACCCTTGCTGGCGGATGAGCAGTGCCAGCAATGGGCACAGGGTGATGAGCTGGACGTCGCGTTGCAACTGCCAGCGCTGGGCCGCTTTCGCCTGAACCTGTTTCGCCAGTTGAACGGCCTGGCGGCAACCTTTCGCGTGATCCCGAAACGCATAGCGACGCTCGATGAACTCGACCTGGGCGAAGTGTTTCTAGCTGTTGCGCAGTGTACCGATGGCCTGGTTCTGGTGGGCGGGCCAACCGGCAGCGGCAAGTCCAGCACCTTGGCGGCGCTGCTCGATCAACTCAACCGCGAACGGCCTGTGCATATCATCACGCTGGAAGACCCTATCGAAGTTATCCACAGCAGCCAGCGCAGCCTGGTCAATCAGCGCGAAATTGGCCGCCATTGTGGCGGCTTCGCTCAGGGGCTGCGCAGTGCGCTGCGACAGGACCCGGATGTGATCGTGATTGGTGAGTTGCGTGATCTGCAGACCATACGCCTGGCGTTGCGGGCGGCGGAGACGGGGCACCTGGTGCTGGCGACGGTGCACACCCGTTCGGCCATCAATAGCATCGACCGATTGGTCGAGGTCTTTGCTGCCGAGGAAAAGCCACTGGTGCGGGCGATGCTGGCCGAGTCGTTGCGGGTGGTGGTGGCGCAGGTGCTGGTCAAGCGCGTGGGCGGCGGCCGTGTGGCGGCGCGGGAAGTGCTGGTGGCCAACACGGCGGTGCGTAACTTGATCCGTGAGGGGCGGCTGGCGCAGTTGCAGTCGGTGATGCAGTCGGGAGCCGCGGCGGGCATGCGGACGATGGAGGCGGCGTTGCGTGAGCTGCACGCTAAAGGATTGACCGAAACCTTGTAGCGGCCTTGCGTCGCGAAAGGGCCGCAGCGCGGCCCCAGGTTTTCAGCTTCGCATCAAAGATCGCCGGGGCCGCGCTGCGGCCCTATCGCGACGCAAGGCCGCTCCTGCACATACACACAAAGCTTGATCAGCGCTTGGCCAACGCCAGTTGCTGCTCTTTCGGCAATACGCGCTTGGCCACGACATAGTGCTTCTGCCAGTAAGGCTTGCTCAGGTTGTCGATGCTCACCCGCTTGCCGCGGCGCGGGGCATGGATGAAGCGATCGTTGCCCAGGTAGATGGCAACGTGGTTCACCCGGCGGCTCTTGATGTTGAAGAAGATCAGATCACCCGGCTTGAGGTCGCCCTTGGCGACCTTAACGCCGTGGCCCTGGGCCATGGCATTAGACGTGCGCGGCAGGTCGACGTCGGCCACATCGTTGAAGGCGTATTTGACCAGCCCGCTGCAGTCGAAGCCCTTCTTCGGGCTGCTGCCGCCCCACACATAGGGCGTACCGAGCACATTGACCGCGCGGCTGAGCACATCGCTGCTCTGCTTCGGCGACATGGCAGCCACCGGCGCGCTGCGGCTGCTGGCGGCATTGTTCGGGCGCGCGCGCAGCGTGGTGTGCTTGGTCGGCGCGTGTTTCACCGAGGCATTGGTGGTATAGCCGGTGAAACCATTGGGAAGACGTTGCTCACGATTGGTGGCGTGGGCGGCCAGGGGTAATAATAGACAGAGGGTCAGCCATGTCTTGAGTAAAGGCGGCATAGATGAAGCTCTTTATGAATAGTTATGTGTTGGGCGCGCAACTTTATAACAGCTTTTTGATCATTTTTTGATCCGTTGGTCGATTGGCAGGGTGCCATACGTCGGCCAGCAACGAGAAAGTCACATTTTTTCTTAGAAAATTTTCGGATAACCCACGAGGGCTATGAATGAACAGTTATCAACAGAGTGAACCGCTTCACGACACCCACAGCAAGGTCATCGGTTACCTGTTGTGGATTTTTGGCTTCACCGGCTCGCACCGCTTCTACTATGGCAAGCCGATCACCGGGACCCTTTGGTTCTTCACCTTGGGCCTGCTGGGCATCGGTTGGCTGATCGACCTGTTCCTGATTCCCGCGATGGACCGCGAGGCTGACTTGCGCTTCCGGGCCGGCCGAATCGACTACAACATCGCCTGGATTCTGCTGACGTTCCTGGGCATCTTCGGCGTGCATCGCCTGTACCAAGGTAAATGGGTCACCGCGATCATCTACTTCTTTACCGGTGGCCTGTTCCTGGTCGGCGTGCTGTACGACTTCTGGACCCTGAACAGCCAGATCTCCGAAGCCAACAGCGACCGGCGCTGAGGGTACGAAAAAAGGGTAAGAAAAAGGCCTTGGCGCATCACTGCGGCAAGGCCTTCTGGTTACTGGCGGGTCTGGCGCTGTTGCAACAGCAGGTTGCTGAAGCCAGCGCCGGCAAGCTGCTTCTGCGCCCCGGTCAGCTGTTCACGATTGCTGAACGGCCCGACCAGCACGCGGTACCAGGTCTCGTCCTTGACCGTGCCCGACTCCACCTTCACCGACTGGCCCAGCAGAATGATCTGCGCGCGGACCTTGTCGGCGTCAGCCTGCTTGCGGAACGAGCCGGCCTGCAGGAAGAACTGGGTGGTCGCCGCTGGCTTGATCACCGGCGGTGCCGGGGGTGGCGTCTGGCCCAGCAGTGCAGCCTGGGCCCGCGCCGTGTCGATCTTCGCCGCTTCCGCCGGGGTAACCGGGGTCACCGGCTGGGCCGGTACCGGTGGGGTTTTCTCGGGTACCGCTTCCGGCGGCACGATGACTTCGGACTCCGGCAGCAGGGTGTAGAAGTCGTACTTCGGCTTCACCGGCTGCTGCGGGGCGGTCGCTGGGGTCTTGCTGGCTTCGGCGGCCTTTTCCGGTTTTTGCTGCTCCGGCTTGGTGCGCGTAATGTCACCGCCACCCGGTTCCAGCTTCATCAGAAAGACGATAAACGCGCCTACGGTCAGCCCGACCGCCAGCCATACCCAGCCGGGAATCGGCTGCTTGGCCGGCGCCTGTTGGCGGCTGGCGCCGCGCTTTGGAGCAGGTTTTTTCTTGGCAGCCAACTTACATGCGCTCCAGGGTTTCCAGGCCGAGCAGTTCCAGACCTTGCTTGAGGGTGCGACCGGTCAGTGCGGCCAGGCGCAGGCGGCTTTGTTGCTGCTCTGGGGTGTCGGCAGCGAGGATCGGGCAGTTCTCGTAGAAGCTCGAGAACAGGCCCGCCAGGTCGTACAGGTAGCTGCACAGCACGTGCGGAGTGCCCTTGTCGGCCACGCTGTTGAGCACTTCGCCAAACTGCGCCAGGCGCGCGGCAAGGTCCTGTTCCTTCTCGGCCTGCAGCACGATCTGGCCATCGACCTCGTCGAAGCCCTTGCCCAGCTTGCGGAACACGCCCGCCACGCGGGTGTAGGCATACAGCAGGTAAGGCGCGGTATTGCCTTCGAAGTTGAGCATCAGCTCGAAGTTGAAGCTGTAGTCGCTGGTCCGGTGCTTGGACAGGTCGGCGTACTTGACCGCGCCGATGCCGACCACTTCACCGATGTGGCGCAGTTCGTCTTCGGACAGGCTCGGGTTCTTCTCCTTGACCAGGGCGTAGGCACGCTCCTTGGCCTCGGTGAGCAGGTCGATCAGCTTCACGGTGCCGCCGTCGCGGGTCTTGAACGGGCGGCCATCGGCGCCGTTCATGGTGCCGAAGCCCATGTGCTCCATCTGCATCGGGTGGCCGACGAAGCCGGCGCGGCGCGCCACTTCGAACACCTGGTTGAAGTGCAGGGCCTGGCGCTGGTCGACAAAGTACAGGGCGCGGTCGGCCTTGAGCACATTGCTGCGGTAACGCACCGCCGCCAGGTCAGTGGTGGCGTACAGGTAGCCACCGTCGGCCTTCTGCACGATCACCGGCAGGGGCTCGCCTTCGCTGTTCTTGAATTCTTCGAGGAACACGCACTGCGCGCCCTGGTCCTCGACCAGCAGGCCCTTGGCCTTGAGGTCGGCGACCACGTTGGCCAGGTCGTCGTTGTAGGCGCTTTCGCCCATGACGTCGGCCATGGTCAGTTTGACGTTGAGCAGCTCGTAGGTTTTCTGGCAGTGGGACAGCGAAATGTCCTTGAAGCGGGTCCACAGCGCCAGGCACTCAGGGTCACCGGCCTGCAGCTTGACCACCAGGCCACGGGCACGGGTGGCGAATTCTTCGGATTCATCGAAGCGCTTCTTCGCCGCACGATAGAAGTTCTCCAGGTCCGACAGCTCGTCGCTGGTGATCGGGTTTTCCTGCAGGTAGGCCATCAGCATGCCGAACTGGGTACCCCAGTCGCCCACGTGGTTCTGGCGCACGACCTGGTCGCCAAGGAACTCCAGTACCCGTGCGACGCTGTCGCCGATGATGGTCGAGCGCAGGTGGCCGACGTGCATCTCCTTGGCCAGGTTGGGTGCCGACATGTCGATCACCACCTTCTCGCTGGCACCGGCCTTGCGCACACCCAGGTGGTCGTCGGCCAGGGCGGCGTCCAGGCGGTTGGCCAGGGCACTGGTGTTCTGGAAGAAGTTCAGGAAGCCCGGGCCGGCGATCTCGACCTTGCTGATGTCGTCACTGGCCGGCAGCGCGGTGATCAGCTTTTCTGCCAGGTCGCGTGGCTTCATGCCGGCCGGTTTGGCCAGCATCATCGCGATGTTGCTGGCGAAATCGCCGTGGGTCTTGTCCCGGGCGTTTTCCACCTGGATCGCCGGCGACAGCCCTTCAGGCAGCACACCGTCGGTGACGAGTTGGGTGAGGGCTTGCTGGATCAGCTGGCGAATGGTGTCTTTCATGGGGTTCTCTTTTCGACCGCAAGCGCGGTGGAGCGCTTCGATGCGCAGGTGGAAAAACTGGGCATTATCCGTTGCCGAGAGCGGGTTGCCAACCTTTGCCAAGGTTCGGGCTGTCAGTAAAGGTCTACCGGGTCCACATCCAGGGACCAGCGAACCTGCCGGCCGCTCGGCATCTGCTCCAACACTAGCAACCAGGCACTGATCAGTCGATGCAGAGGTGCCCGGGTATTGGCCTGTATCAACAGTTGGGCGCGGAAGCGGCCTGCTCGGCGCTCCATCGGAGCCGGTACGGGGCCCAACAGTTCAATACCTGGGAGCTGCTGTTCGGCCACCAGGCGCTCTGCCGCGCTGCAGGCTTCGTCGAGAAAACCCTCGGCCTGGCCCGGTTTGTGCGCCTCGGCGCGCAGCAGGGCGAGGTGCGAAAAGGGCGGCAGGCCGGCCGCGCGGCGCTCGTCCAGGGCCTGTTCGGCGAAGGCGAAATAGCCTTGTTCGGTCAGCTGTACCAGCAACGGGTGGTCGGCCAGATGGGTCTGGATGATGACCTTGCCGGGCTCTTCTGCACGCCCGGCGCGCCCGGCCACCTGCACGATCAATTGCGCCATGCGCTCGCTGGCGCGGAAATCGCCCGAGAACAGCCCGCCGTCGGCGTCAAGGATGGCCACCAGGGTCACCCGTGGGAAGTGGTGCCCCTTGGCGAGCATCTGGGTGCCCACCAGGATGCTCGGCTGGCCGCGCTGGATCGTGCCGAACAGGTTGTGCATGGCGTCTTTGCGCGCCGTGCTGTCACGGTCTACGCGCAGGATCGGGTAGTCCGGGAACAGCACCTTGAGGCGCTCTTCGGCCCGTTCGGTGCCCGCGCCCACCGGGCGCAGGTCGACGTGGTTGCACTGTGGGCACTGGTGCGGCAGGCGTTCGTCATAGCCGCAGTGGTGGCAGCGCAGCACGCCGGAACGTTGGTGCACGGTCATGCGTGCATCGCAGCGAGGGCATTCGGACAACCAGCCGCAATCGTGGCACAGCAACGTCGGGGCAAAGCCGCGGCGGTTGAGGAACACCAGCACTTGCTGGCCCGCTTCCAGGGTTTGGCGGATGGCCTGCTGTAACGGGCCGCTGATGCCGCTGTCCAGTGGCAGGCTTTTCACATCCAGGCGCAGCATGCGCGGCGGGCGGGCGCCGCCGGCGCGGTGGTTCATGCATAGCAAGGTGTAACGGCCGGTCTGGGCGTTGTGCAGGGTCTCCAGCGAAGGCGTGGCCGAGCCGAGCAGGATCGGGATGTTCTCCTGGTGGGCGCGCACCAAGGCCAGGTCGCGGGCGTGGTAGCGCAGGCCTTCCTGCTGCTTATAAGAGCCGTCGTGTTCTTCGTCGATGATGATCAGGCCGGGGTTTTTCATCGGCGTGAACAGCGCCGAGCGGGTACCGATGATGATGTCTGCCTCGCCATCGCGGGCGGCCAGCCAGGCATCCAAGCGTTCGCGGTCGCCGACGGCCGAGTGCAACAAGGCAATGCGGGCGTTGAAGCGCTGCTCGAAGCGCGCGAGGGTCTGCGGGCCCAGGTTGATTTCCGGGATCAGTACCAGTGCCTGCTTGCCGGCCTCGAGTGTTTCGCGGATCAGCTGCAGGTAGACCTCGGTCTTGCCGCTGCCGGTCACCCCGGCCAGAAGGAAGGCATTGAAACTGCCGAACCCCGTGCATACCGCGTCGAAGGCGTTGCGCTGTTCTTCATTGAGCGGCAGTTCGGGCTGCGCCAGCCAGTGCTCGTGGCGCGGGGTCGGCAAGTGGCGGCGAACTTCGACCGTGACCAGTTCCTTGGCCAGCAGCAGGTCGAGGCTGTCCTTGTTCAGGTTGAGCTTGCCCAGAAGGCTGTGCGCCACGCCGTGTGGATGCTGCGCCAGGGTCTTCAGCGCATCGCGCTGGCGTGGGGCGCGGGCGATACGCGGGTCATCGTGGCGGGCATCAGCGGCCACATGCCAGAACCGCTCCTGGCGCATCTCTGCCGGTTCACCCTGGCGCAGCAAGGTCGGCAACGCCCAGTTCAGGGTGTCGCCCAGGCTGTGCTGGTAGTACTGGGCGGTCCATAAGCACAGCTTGAACAAGGCGGGTGGCAGCGGCGACACCGGGTCCAGCAGTGCGGTGGCCGGTTTGAGCTTGTCGGCGGGCACTTCGCTCTGGTCGCACACTTCCACCAGCACCCCGATCATCTCGCGGCGCCCGAAGGGCACGCGAATGCGCATGCCGGGCGTGAGGGGCTGGCGCGCCATGCTCGCCGGCGCCCTGTAGTCGAAAAGGCGACGCAGCGGGGAGGGCAGGGCAAGGCGCAGGATGACATCGGACACGCGGAAGGTCTCGCAAGGGCGTTTCAAAGACTGGCGAGCCTAGCAGACGACAGTCGGTGCAAGCGACAACTTGCGCTGAGGCTGGGCTCTGGTATTATTCGCCGCCTAATTACGTGCGGTATTCAACAATTGGTGTTGGGTGGCGGCACGCAGCTCGAGGAAGTGACCATGAAAGCAAATATTCATCCGAACTACGAAGTAGTTGCAGTCACCTGCAGCTGCGGCAACAAGTTTGAAAGCCGTTCGACCCTGGGTAGCACCCTGGCGATCGACGTTTGCAACCTGTGCCACCCGTTCTACACCGGTAAGCAGAAAGTCCTGGACACCGGTGGTCGCGTACAGAAGTTTGCCGATCGCTTCGGCATGTTCGGTGCCAAGAAGTAATAATGCGCATGGCGAATCCCTCGGGTTTCGCGCTGTTGCAAAAAAAAAGCGCCCCTTGTGGGCGCTTTTTTTGTGGCCGCGATCTGGCATTTGCCGGCCCTGGCGTTCTGCCCGCTGCCGGCCAACCCGCAGCCCGTGGTGGTGCGGCAGGTGGTGGATGGCGATACCTTGCGCCTGACCGATGGCCGCAGTGTACGCATGATCGGCATCAATGCCCCGGAGATCGGGCGCAAGGGGCGTACCAGCGAGCCCTATGCCGAGGCCGCCAAGCGGCGCCTGCAGGCCTTGGTCAAGGCCAGCGACGGGCGTGTCGGGCTGGTGCCGGGTGCCGAGGCCAAAGACAAATACGGCCGCACGCTGGCACATATCTACGGCCGCAATGGCAACAATCTTGAAGCACAGCTGCTCAGCGAGGGGCTTGGCTACCGCGTCGCCGTTGCCCCCAATGTGCGCTTGGTGGGTTGCCAGCAACTGGCCGAGCAAGTCGCGCGCAAGGCGGGTATCGGCCTGTGGCGCAGTTCGCCGGTGGCGCGCGCGAGGGATGTCCGGCAGTCCGGCTTCGCTGTCATCGGTGGCCGCATTCAAGGTGTCGAGCGTAATCGCGGCGGCGTCTGGCTGACGCTGGATTCCACCGTGGTGCTGCAGGTTCCCGCTCGTCTGCAACGCAACTTCCCGCCCAGCTTCTTCGATAACCTCAAAGGACGCCAGGTCGAGGCACGTGGCTGGGTGCTGGATCGTTCCCGCAAGGGCGGCCTGCAGCCTGGGCAGCGACGCTGGGTGCTGCCATTGACCGATCCGAGCATGTTGGAACGCATTTCAGGCTGAAAAGATGTAGACATTTCGCTATTGGATTGTACACACTGTCAGTCTTATGCCCCGTGGGTTATAGCGTAAAGTCGTAGGCTAAAGGCCTTGACACAAGTGACCGACCAGTCTTGTGACTCCCCGGCTCTTTGCGTATCCTCGGCGGTCCGTCAGAACAGTAAATAGCGGAATGCCCACCATGTCAGACCTGAAAACCGCCGCTCTCGAATACCACGCTCAACCTCGTCCGGGGAAACTGAGCGTCGAGCTCTCCAAGCCCACCGCCACCGCCCGCGACCTCGCCCTGGCTTACAGCCCAGGTGTTGCCGAACCCGTGCGCGAAATCGGCCGTGATCCAGAGCTGGCCTACAAGTACACCGGCAAGGGCAACCTGGTTGCGGTGATCTCTGATGGTACCGCCATCCTCGGTCTGGGTGACCTGGGCCCACTGGCCTCGAAGCCGGTCATGGAAGGCAAGGGTGTTCTGTTCAAGCGTTTCGCCGGTATCGATGTGTTCGACATCGAAGTCGAGTCGGAGAGCCCGCAGGCCTTCATCGACACCGTTCGCCGCATTTCGATCACTTTTGGTGGCATCAACCTCGAAGACATCAAGGCACCCGAGTGCTTCGAAATCGAGCGCACCCTGATCGAACAGTGCGACATCCCGGTCTTCCACGATGACCAGCACGGCACCGCGATCGTTACCGCCGCCGGCATGATCAACGCCCTGGAAATCGCCGGCAAGAAGCTGGAAGAAGCCAAGATCGTCTGCCTGGGTGCCGGCGCTGCCGCCATCTCGTGCATGAAGCTGCTGGTCAGCATGGGTGCCAAGGTCGAAAACATCTACATGATCGACCGCAGCGGCGTGATTCACGCTGGCCGCGACGACCTGAACCAGTACAAGGCGCAGTTCGCCCACGCAACCGACAAGCGCACCCTGGCTGACGCCCTGAACGGTGCCGACGTGTTCGTTGGCCTGTCCGGCCCGAACCTGCTGAGCGCAGAAGGCCTGAAGTCGATGGCGGCCAACCCGATCGTGTTCGCCTGCTCGAACCCCGATCCGGAAATCTCGCCAGAGCTGGCTCACGCCACCCGCAACGATGTGATCATGGCCACCGGTCGTTCCGACTACCCGAACCAGGTCAACAACGTACTGGGCTTCCCGTTCATCTTCCGTGGTGCCCTGGACGTTCGCGCCAAGCGCATCAACGAAGAAATGAAGATCGCCGCCGCCATCGCCCTGAAAGACCTGGCCAAGCTGCCGGTGCCGAAGGAAGTCTGCGAAGCCTACGGCGTCGAAGGCCTGGAGTTCGGCCGTGAGTACATCATTCCGAAGCCTCTGGATGCCCGTCTGATCACCGTCGTTTCCGATGCCGTTGCCAAGGCAGCCATCGAATCCGGCGTGGCGACCCTGCCGTATCCGAAGCACTACCCGCTGAACAGCGTGGATGAAGTGTTCAACGGCTGATTCTGGTCGTAGCCACACAAGAAAGCCCCGGCTCGTGAGAGTCGGGGCTTTTTTTGTCTTGGAGGCGTAGGGGCAGTGGGATTCGTCACCACACTTTTGTCGGCTGCGAAATTGGGCGCCGCGCGGGCGGCGCTCGATTTACGCGCCCACTCAAACCTCAAGACAGCACTGCGCTTTTAGAACAGATCCATCGGCGCCGCTTCATCTGCCGGCAGCGGGCTGCCCGGTGCCGCACCGTTGCCCAGCTCATCCACCGACGGCGGCGAGTCTTCAGCCTTGAACAGCTCGAAATAGGCGTTGGGCGTGCTCGGCGAGGCGGCGCGACCGCTGACCGGGTCAACCCGCAGGCTGAGGATGCCTTCCGGCTCCGCAGGGGCGTGGTTGGGCTTGTCCTTGAGCGCGGCGCCCATGAAGCTCATCCAGATCGGCAGTGCCGCTGTACCACCGTATTCGCGACGGCCCAGGGTTTCGGGTTGGTCGAAACCGACCCATACCGTGGTCACGTAATCGGCGTTGTAGCCGGAGAACCAGGCATCCTTGGACTCGTTGGTAGTGCCGGTCTTGCCCGCCAGGTCGGTGCGGCCCAGGGCCAGTGCACGGCGGCCGGTGCCGCGTTTGATCACGTCCTGCAGCATGCTGGTGAGGATGTAGCTGGTGCGCCCGTCGATGATCTGCTCAGCCACTGCCGGCACTTGTGGCGCCGGTGTGACCTGGCCAAAGGCGGCTGGCGCCTCGCCCGGCATCGCTACGGTGCTAATCGGCTGTTCAGGCGCGGCAAGGCCAGCCTGGTCCTCGGCACCTTGAGGTACACGGGCCGGGTTGGCGGTGAACAGTGTCTCGCCGTTGCGGCTCTCGATGCGATCGATCAGGTAGGGGGTGATCTTGTAGCCGCCGTTGGCAAAAGTGCTCCAGCCAGTGGCGATCTCCATCGGGGTCAGGGTAGCCGTACCCAGTGCCAGCGACAGGTTGCGGGGCAGGTCCTGCTTGTTGAAGCCGAACTTGGCGATGTAGTCGATGGTGCGGTCCACGCCCATTGCCTGCAGCAGGCGGATCGATACCAGGTTGCGCGACTTGTACAGCGCCTCGCGCATGCGGATCGGGCCGAGGAAGGTGTTGGTGTCGTTCTTCGGTCGCCAGACCTTGTCCAGGTACTCGTCGACGAACACGATCGGCGCATCGTTGACCAGGCTGGCGGCGGTGTAGCCACTGTCCAGTGCCGCGCTATAGATGAAAGGCTTGAAGCTCGAACCGGGTTGGCGCTTGGCCTGCATGGCGCGGTTGTAGTTGCTCTGCTCGAACGAGAAACCGCCGACCAGGGCGCGGATGGCGCCGTTGTAAGGGTCGAGGGTGACCAGCGCGCTCTGTGCGCCCGGCACCTGGCTGAACTTGAGCGTGCCGTCATCCAGGCGTTGCAGGCGCACCAGGTCGCCGACCTGTGCAACATCTGCCGGGCTCTGCGGTGTGCGGCCCTGGGAGTTGCTATTGAGGAACGGGCGCGCCCACTTCATGGTGTCCCAGGCGACGGTTTCTTCTTGGCCGCTACGGGTCAGCACCGTAAGCCCGGCCTTGTCGACCTGGGTGACGATGGCCGGCTCAAGGCCGCCCAGGGTGCGCTGCTTGCCCAGCTCCAGCAGCCAGGCTGCGTGGGTCTTGCCCGGGAAGCGCGCATCGGGGCCGCGGTAGCCGTGGCGTTCGTCGTAGTCGGAAAGGCCGCCGAGAATGGCTTTGTTGGCCATCTCCTGCATGTCGCTCGGCACGGTCGTGGTGACACGGAAGCCTTCGGTGTAGGCATCGCTGCCATAGCGGCCGACCATCTCGGCGCGGGCCATTTCAGCGATGTACGGGGCGTTCACCTCGGGGGTCGGCACGTGGTAGCTGGCGTTGAGCGGTTCGGCCAGGGCGGTCTGGTAGCTGGCCTGGTCAATCTTGCCGAGCTTGTACATGCGGCCCAGGATCCAGTCGCGGCGCTCTTTGGCGCGCACCGGGTTGGCCAGCGGGTTGAAGCGCGAAGGAGCCTTGGGCAGGCCGGCGATCATTGCCATCTGCGCCAGGCTCACGTCGCGGATCGACTTGCCGTAGTAGACCTGTGCGGCCGCATCGATGCCGTACGCCCGGTTGCCCAGGTAGATCTTGTTCACGTACAGCTCGAGGATTTCGTCCTTGGTCAGCTCACGTTCGATCTGCAGGGCCAGGAGGATTTCGTTGGTCTTGCGCGAGAAGCTGCGTTCGCTGGTCAGGAAGAAGTTCTTCGCCACCTGCATGGTGATGGTGCTGCCACCGGTCTGGATATGACCGGTTTTGACCAACTGAGTGGCCGCGCGCATCAGGCTGCTGGGGTCGACGCCATAGTGATTGAGGAAGTTGTCGTCCTCGGCTGACAGAAGCGCCTGGATAAATTGTGGGGGGATTTCCGCGAAGCGGATCGGCGAGCGGCGCATTTCGCCGAACTCGGCAATCAGCTTGCCGTCGCTGCTGTACACCCTGAGGGGGATCTGCAACTGGATGCTTCTGAGTGACTCGACCGAGGGCAGGCTAGGGCTAAGATACAGAAACGCACCGCTCACACCGAGTACGAGCGCGCTAATGACTGCGACGGAAGACCACCAGAAGAACTTCAGCAGACGTATCAAGGCTTTTGGGCGTCCAGGTTGATAAGTGAATTGCGTACGGGTCCGGCGGACCAAAAACGCTGGGCATTATAAGCATTTTTTCGCCTCGCCGGGTGACCGGCCAGGCGGCCCGTCGATCCGTTCGGCCGTGCAGGCCTAGTGTTGACGCGGGTTTGCGGCATACAGCAAAGGAGCAGTGATGCTTGGACGTTTCGGCATGGATGCCGGTTCATTGATGGGGGTGGAAATTGCCCCCGACTCGGTTCGGGTTGTGCAGCTGCGGCGGCGCAATGGGCGTTGCCAGGTCGCGGCCTGGGCGCACGAACCGTATGAGCCCTACAGTGGCGGTGACTGGGCAAGCGACCCTGTGCGCGTGGTAGGTGCCTTGCAGCGTGCCTGCAGGCGCAGCGGCATTCGGCAGCGGCGGGCTGCGCTAGCGCTGCCGGCAAATCAGGTGATCTGCAAGCCTTGCCAGTTACCGGCAGGCCAGAGTGAGGCGGACATGGAAGCGCAGTTGCTGGCCGATGCCGATCGCCTGTTTCCCTTTGCGCTGGAGGATCTGGCCTTGGACTTTCAGGTGCTTGGCCCTTCCAAGGATCAGGCCGGCTGCCTGGATGTGATGGTGGCTGCCTGTCGCCAGCGCTCATTGGAGCCGATTGAAGCCCTGCTTGATGCCGCCGGGCTGCAGCTGGAGGTGATGGAAGTCGACAGCGTCGCGTTGCAGCGAATGTTGCCGCAGAGCGAGCTTGCGGGCTCGGCCTTGTTACGCCTGGAGGCGCAAGGTGCGACGTTGCATTGCTGGCAACAGGGCGTGCCAGCGCAGCGCCGCGAGTTGCACCTCGGGCAAATGCCTGCCCAATTGCATGCGCATTTGGCGGGCGAAGCCCAGCTGAAGTGCTTGCTGGTCGTCAGCAGCTCGGTGATCGAGCAGGGGTGGCTTGAAGGCCTGAGTGAAGCGGTGAACCTGCCCTGTCGGCAACTGCCGCTGCGTGCGGGGCTGGCGCCGGAAGACGGGGGCATGCTGCTGGCATGCGCCTTGGCCTCAGGGGGCATGCGCCCATGATGCGTCTGAACCTATTACCTTGGCGCGAGCGGCAGCGCCGCTCGATGCTTCGGCGCTTCCAGTGGATGTTGCTTGGCAGTGCAATCCTGGCGCTTTGTTGCGTGATGCTGATTGACCAACTGGCACGCCAGCGCGCCCAGCAGCAAGCGACGAGCAATGCCAGCCACCAGTCTGCGCTGGCGCTGCTGGGCAAGCAGCTGGAGCAGCACACCGACGTGCGTGCCGACCACGATGCCACCCAGGCGCAGGTTGCGGCCCTGGCCCGCCTGAGGGCCGATCAGGGGGTGCTGCCTGCCTTGCTCGCAGATGTGGAGGCCGCGTTGCCCGCAGGCTTGCAGCTCACTGAGCTAACGCTTGCGCACGGCCGTTTGCACGTCACCGGTGTGGCCGCATCCGGCGCCGTGGTGGCCCAGTTCATGCGCGACCTCGAACGCTCCGAAGTGTTGCAAGGCCTGGCACTCAAGCATGTGAAGCACCTGCCTTCGGGTGACGAGTTCGTCCTGACTGCGCGCGTGTCGGCGTTCTGGTCGTGAGTGCAGCGTGGTGGATGCGTTGGCAAGCAAGGGTCGAGCGGTCCCGCCGCTTCCGGTGGGGCGCTTCGTTCCTGCTGGGTGTGCTGGTGTTGGCGCTAGGGTGTGCAGTCCGCCTGCCGGAGCTACGGCAGGCTCAAGCGCAGGTAACTGCGCAGCATAAGCAGTTGAATGAGGCACATGCGGCCAAGGCGGCGCAGGTAGTTGAGCTGGCGCGCGCAGAGGGTTCTCTGGCTGCCGCGCGGCAGGCATTGCAGCTCGCCCGATGGCAACTTTCGGCAGGGCAGCGCATGAGTGACTTGCTCGATGCCCTGGCGGCCTCGGGGCATGAATATGGCCTGTTGTTCGAGCGGCTAGACATACATGACGAAGTGAGTCAGGCCGATTACCGAACCACCCCCCTGGATGTGCACGTGGTGGGGCGCTACACGGCGTTGCGCCTTTGGCTGGACGACTGGCTGGGCCAGGCGCGGCTGCTGCGCGTCGAAGACATGAGCCTGCATCAAGCCGAGGGGCGGCCTACCGTGTTGCGCTTGCGCCTGAGGGTTCATGCCTACCATGCCGATGCGGCGCCTCCGGCGCCCGCGTCACTGGCGGATTTGCCCGCCAGGGCAGCGGCCATGCCGCCTTTGCTCGACCCGTTCGCCTCTGGTGCGGCGCGAATGCCGCCCGGCGAACTGGGCGGCGTGCCCTTGGCACAGTTGGAAATGGTCGGCAGCCTGGCACGTGGCACAGCGCATGAAGCCCTGCTGCTGTCCGCAGGGCGGCTGTATCGCGTGCGCCCAGGTGATCGGCTGGGGCGCGATGAAGGTGTTGTGGTGCGTGTCGACGAGCGGCAGGTCGAAGTGCGCGAACGTTGGTTCATGGCCAGTGCCTGGCAAGAACGCACCGCGATACTCACGCTCCGAAAAGCCCTGGACAAGGAGGTCCCGGACCCGCATGAAGAAGCTCTGGAAATGGATGGTGGCGTGGGTCTTGGCGATCCCGCTAGCGTCGGCAACGCCCTACCGGGGTGAGCCGCTGTCGCTGAACTTTCAGGATGTGCAGGTGCGCGCGGTGTTGCAGGTGCTGGCGGACTACGCCGGTGTGAACCTGGTCGCCAGCGACGCGGTGCAGGGCAATATCACCCTGCGGCTTCAGGATGTGCCCTGGGACCAGGCGCTTGATCTGGTGCTGCGTAGCAAGGGCCTGGCCCGTCGCGAAGAGGGTAATGTGCTGCTGGTGGCGCCTGCGGCCGAGCTTGCCGGGCAGTCGCTCGACGCCCGCATGGGCCAGGTGCTGGATGCCCAGTTGCAACCCCTGCAGCGTGAGCTGATGCCGATCCATCACGCCGAAGCTTCAGCGCTCGCGCAACTGCTGCTGGCGACACTGGCGGACGACGGCATCCTGACCGGGCGAGGCAGTTTGAGCGTCGATGTGCGCACCAACACCCTGGTGGCCTACCAACCCGCCGATCGCCTTGACGAGCTGCGCCAACTGGTGGCGCAGCTGGATGTGCCGGTGCGCCAGGTGGCGATCGAGGCGCGTATTGTCGAGGCCAGCGTCGATTACGAAAAGAGCCTGGGGGTGCGTTGGGGTGGGCCTTTGTACGGTGACCGCGTGCGGCCAGGCAAGGAGCTGTTCGTCGACCTTGGCGTGGAGCGTGCCGGCTCCAGTGTGGGCCTGGGTGTGCTGCGCGGGGGCATCTTGCTCGACCTTGAACTCAGTGCCATGGAGAAGAGCGGCAATGGCGAAATCATCTCGCAGCCGAAGGTGGTCACGGCCGACAAGGAAACCGCCAGGATCCTCAAGGGCACTGAAGTGCCCTACCAGGAAACCAGCAAGAGCGGCGCCACTTCGGTGTCGTTTCGCGAGGCTTCGCTGTCGCTCGAAGTCACCCCGCAAATCACCCCGGACAACAAGGTCATCATGACCGTCAGGGTAACCAAGGACGAGCCTGATTACGTCAATGCCTTGAACAACGTACCGCCGATCCGCAAGAACGAGGTCAATGCCAAGGTTCGCGTGGCCGACGGCGAGACGATCGTGATCGGTGGTGTCTACTCGACCACGCAAAACAATGTGGTCGACAAGGTGCCATTTTTCGGCGATCTGCCGTATGTTGGGCGGCTGTTTCGACGCGATGTATTACAAGAGAAAAAATCCGAGCTGCTGGTCTTCCTGACTCCGCGTATCATGAGTGACCAGGCGATTGCTGTGAGTCGTTGATTCTGTGCGAAATTTGATACTTGTGGGGCCCATGGGCGCTGGTAAAAGCACCATTGGACGCCTCTTGGCCAAAGAGCTGCGCCTGCTGTTCAAGGATTCCGACAAGGAAATCGAACTGCGATGCGGCGCCAACATCCCGTGGATCTTCGACAAGGAAGGCGAGCCGGGCTTCCGTGACCGTGAGCAGGCGATGATCGCCGAGCTCTGCGCGCTCGACGGTGTGGTGCTGGCCACCGGTGGCGGCGCGGTCATGCGTGATGCCAACCGTCAGGCGTTGTACCAGGGTGGCCGGGTCATCTACCTGCATGCCTCGGTGGAGCAGCAGGTCGGTCGTACCGCACGCGATCGCAATCGCCCGCTGTTGCGCACCGCCAACCCGGAAGCGACCCTTCGCGCCCTGCTCGAAGCCCGCGATCCGCTTTACCGCGAAATTGCCGACCTGGTCGTTGAAACCGATGAGCGGCCACCGCGCATGGTGGTGATCGATATTCTCGAGCGCTTGCAGCAGTTGCCGCCCCGATAAGCCGGGACTATTCTCGGCCACCAGCGCCGAGGCGAGGTTCAACTTACCGCGTGCGTCGCCCAAACGGCGCCGCACCCAAGTACATTGTGGGGATACATGCAGACACTAAAGGTCGACCTGGGCGAGCGTAGCTACCCGATCTACATTGGCGAAGGCCTGCTGGACCAGCCTGAGCTGCTGGCGCCGCATATTGCCGGGCGGCAGGTCGCCATCGTTTCCAATGAAACCGTCGCGCCTCTGTACCTCGAACGCCTGGCCAAGACCCTGGGTGCGTATTCAGTGTTGCCCGTGGTGTTGCCGGATGGCGAAGCCTACAAGAACTGGGAAACGCTGCAGCTGATCTTCGATGGCTTGCTCACCGCGCGACACGACCGCCGCACCACGGTGGTAGCCCTCGGTGGCGGCGTGATCGGCGACATGGCCGGCTTTGCCGCAGCCTGTTACCAGCGCGGTGTCGATTTCATCCAGGTGCCGACTACCCTGTTGTCCCAGGTCGATTCCTCGGTCGGTGGCAAGACCGGCATCAACCACCCGTTGGGCAAGAACATGGTCGGTGCCTTCTACCAGCCCAACGCAGTGCTGATCGATACCACCAGCCTCAAGACCCTGCCAGCGCGTGAACTGTCCGCAGGCCTGGCCGAAGTGATCAAGTACGGTCTGATCTGCGACAAGCCTTTCCTCGGTTGGCTCGAGGACAATATGAATGCCCTGCGTGCCCTGGATTCTGCGGCCCTGACCGAAGCCATCAGCCGCTCCTGCGCGGCCAAGGCTGCCGTGGTCGGCGCCGACGAGCGTGAATCGGGCGTGCGGGCGACCCTGAACCTTGGGCATACCTTTGGGCACGCCATCGAAACCCACATGGGCTACGGTGTCTGGCTGCATGGCGAAGCCGTGTCGGCGGGCACGGTGATGGCCCTGGAAATGTCCATGCGCCTTGGCTGGATCGATCAGGCCGAGCGTGATCGCGCAATCCGCCTGTTGCAGGACGCAGGTTTGCCGGTGGTGCCACCACAGGAAATGACCCCGGCGCATTTCATGGAGCATATGGCGGTCGACAAGAAGGTGCTCGACGGTCGTCTGCGTCTGGTGCTGTTGCGCCAGATGGGCGAGGCCGTGATCACCGACGACTATCCGAAAGAGATTCTTCAGGCCACGCTGTCGGCGGATTACCGCGCGATCGTGGCCCAGCTTTGAGGTTGTGACAGCGCAATGACCAGTTTGCATGCCGATGAGGCCTTTCTCGACCATTACCAGTTGAGCCACGATCCGTTCGCGCCCCGCGTGCCCGGTTTCAAGTTCTTCCCTGCCCAGCGCAAGCCGGTGCTGGGCCAGTTGCACCACCTGGCGCGTTACAGCCAGTTGATGCTGGTTGTCACCGGCCCCCTGGGCAGCGGCAAGACCCTGCTGCGCCAGGCCCTGGTGGCCAGCACCAACAAGCAGTCGGTGCAAAGCGTGGTGGTTTCCGCCCGTGGCGCCAGCGATGCGGCCAGTGTGCTTGGCCAGGTCGCGCAGTCGCTGGAAGTCGCCCAGCCTGAGGTCCAGGCTATCTTGTCCAAGGTGGTGCAACTGGCGCTGACCGGGCAGGAAGTGTATTTGCTGGTGGATGATGCGGAACAACTCGACGAGTCGGCACTCCAAGCGTTGCTGGAACTGGCAGCGGGTGTTCCGGAAGGGCGCCCGCACGTGTTCCTGTTCGGCGAATCGTCGCTGATTGCCGGGTTGGATGAGCTCAGCATCGAGGAAGAACGTTTCCACGTCATCGAACTCGCCCCCTACAGCGAAGAAGAGACCCGCGAGTACCTGGAGCAGCGTCTGGATGGCGCCGGCCGGGGCATCGAGGTGTTCACCCGTGAACAGATCGTCGATATCCATGAGCACTCCGACGGTTGGCCTGGCACTATCAACCAGGTTGCCCGTGACACTTTGATCGAAGCCATGATCGCCAGCCGTTCGACGGCCAAGCGACCATCCATGGGGTTGAAAATGCCTAAGAAACACGTGCTCGCGCTGTCCGCTGTGGTCGTGGTCGCCGTTGCTGCTGCGGTTCTCATGCCCAAGAAAGGCGACAAGGCACCTGCCGAGGTGCCGGCCGCCCAGGCTCAGTTGCCCCTCGGTGAAGGCCAGCCAGGTGCTGCCCAGGCCAATAATGGCAACCCGGCCATCGAATTCTCCGGCTCGTCCCAGCCGATGCCACTGCCGTTGGTAGGTCAGTCGCAACCGGTGATGCGCGAGCCACTGGCCCAGGCCGCTGGCATGGGTGATGGCGAAGAAGGCAGCCCGGCGGGCAATACCGCACTGCAGCCTGGCAACCCGCCGACCGTGACCACCATCGCGCCACCGCAAGGTGTGCCGGCTGGCCCGGCCCCGGTACCCGCGCAGCCAATCGCCAGTGCCCCGGTTCAGCCGGTTGCGCCTGCGCCAAAACCCGTTGCAACCCAGCCTGCTAAACCGGTTGCACCCGCCAAGCCTGCCCCGGCGCCGACCCAGGTCGCTAGTGCCAAGCCGGCCGCCAAACCTGCCGAAAAACCAGTCGCCAGTGGCAGCGCCGGTGGGGGTTGGTATGCAGGCCAGAAACCGGGCAATTATGTGGTGCAGATCCTCGGTACCAGCTCTGAAGCCTCGGCCCAGGCGTTCGTCAAGGCCCAGGGTGGCGACTATCGCTACTTCAAGAAAAACCTGCAGGGCAAGCCGCTGTACGTCGTAACTTACGGCAGCTTCGCCAACCGCGACGCAGCGGTTGCGGCAATCAAGAACTTGCCAGCGAAGGTCCAGGCTGGTAAACCTTGGCCACGTACCGTCGCCAGCGTCCAACAAGAGCTGGCCTCGGCCCGCTGATACCTGCCGGGCGGCAACACCCCGCCGCCCAGTTGCTGAGCGAACCCTGACTTTTCGTCTAGCCTGCTGCGCCTGAGCGCGGCAGGCTTTTCTGTCCCAGACTGCCGGCCACAAGCCTCTCTTGCAGTCATGGCTGAAACGCTTCAGACTCCAGCCAAGCCGTTATCACGGCGCATGGCGCAAAAACATTCAAAATCGCGACATAAATTTTCAATGGTGAGACATGAAAATTTGTGGGCATCGCTGTCGCTGTGCAACAATGGTTTTCCATGGCCACCGCAAAAAAGCTGGCATTTGATCGGCGTGGATGGTAAGTGGTTGTTAAAAAAGAGATTTACCTCCGTTGAGAGGTGAACCTGGTGAGAAAGTGTCTATGAAAACAGGTCTGTACCATCCCGAAGAATTCAAGGACAACTGTGGTTTTGGCCTGATCGCCCATATGACGGGCGAACCGAGCCACCACCTTCTGCAAACCGCCATGCAGGCGCTGACGTGCATGACCCACCGCGGCGGTATCAACGCCGACGGCAAGACCGGTGACGGTTGTGGTCTGCTCATGCAGAAGCCCGATCAGTTCCTGCGGGCCGTGGCCCAGGAGCATTTTGCCGTCGAACTGCCCAAGCAGTACGCCGTCGGCATGGTGTTCTTCAACCAGGACCCGGTCAAAGCAGAAGCTGCCCGCGCCAACATGGACCGCGAAATCCTCGCCGCCGGCCTCACGCTGGTTGGCTGGCGCAAGGTCCCGATCGACACCAGCGTGCTCGGTCGCCTGGCCCTGGAGCGCCTGCCGCAGATCGAGCAGGTGTTCATCGGCGGTGAAGGCCTGAGCGATCAGGCATTCGCCATCAAGCTGTTCAGTGCCCGTCGTCGCTCGTCCGTGGCCAACGCCCACGACACCGACCACTACATCTGCAGCTTCTCGCACAAGACCATCATCTACAAAGGCCTGATGATGCCGCGCGATCTCGCGGCGTTCTATCCAGACCTGGATGACCCGCGCCTGCAGACCGCGATCTGCGTGTTCCACCAGCGCTTCTCCACCAACACGCTGCCGAAATGGCCGCTGGCGCAGCCGTTCCGCTTCCTCGCCCACAACGGCGAGATCAACACCATCACCGGCAACCGCAACTGGGCCATGGCCCGTCGCACCAAGTTTGCCAATGACCAGATCCCGGACCTCGAAGAACTCGGCCCGCTGGTCAACCGCGTCGGTTCCGACTCGTCGAGCATGGACAACATGCTCGAACTGATGGTCACCGGTGGCATCGACCTGTTCCGCGGCGTGCGCATGCTGGTACCGCCGGCCTGGCAGAACGTCGAGACCATGGACGCCGACCTGCGCGCCTTCTACGAATACAACTCCATGCACATGGAGCCGTGGGATGGCCCGGCCGGTATCGTCATGACCGAAGGCCGCCACGCGGTGTGCCTGCTCGACCGCAACGGCCTACGCCCGGCGCGCTGGGTAACCACCACCAACGGCTATATCACCATCGCCTCGGAAATCGGCGTATGGGGCTACCAGCCCGAAGAGGTGATCGCCAAGGGCCGTGTCGGCCCGGGCCAGATCTTCGCGGTGGACACCGAAACCGGCCAGATCCTCGATACCGACGCCATCGACAACCGGCTGAAGTCGCGCCACCCATACAAGCGCTGGTTGCGTCAGCATGCCACGCGCATCCAGGCGACCCTTACCGACGACCAGGGCGCGGCCAGCTACGACGCTGACCAGCTCAAGCAGTACATGAAGATGTTCCAGGTCACCTTCGAAGAGCGTGACCAGGTACTGCGCCCGCTGGGTGAGCAGGGCCAGGAAGCGGTCGGCTCGATGGGTGATGACACGCCGATGGCCGTGCTGTCGCAGCGCGTGCGTTCGCCGTACGACTTCTTCCGCCAGCAGTTCGCCCAGGTGACCAACCCGCCGATCGACCCGCTGCGCGAAGCGATCGTCATGTCGCTGGAAATCTGCCTGGGCGCCGAGCGCAATATCTTCCAGGAGTCTCCGGAGCACGCTTCGCGGGTGATCCTCAGCTCGCCGGTCATCTCGCCTGCCAAGTGGCGCTCGTTGATGAACCTGGAGCGCGAAGGCTTCGACCGCCAGCTGATCGACCTCAACTACGAGCAAGGTGTCGGCCTGGAAGCGGCTATCCGCAACATCGCCGACCAGGCTGAAGAAGCGGTGCGCGGCGGCAAGACCCAACTGGTACTGAGCGACCGCTACATCGCCCCGGGCAAATTGCCGGTGCACGCTTCGCTCGCCGTGGGTGCGGTGCACCACCGCCTGACCGAGCAAGGCCTGCGTTGCGACAGCAACATCCTGGTCGAAACCGCCACTGCCCGTGACCCGCACCACTTTGCCGTGCTGCTGGGCTTCGGTGCCTCGGCCGTTTACCCGTACCTGGCCTATGAAGTGCTGGCTGACCTTATTCGCACCGGCGAAGTGCTGGGCGACCTGGACGAGGTGTTCAAGTACTACCGCAAAGGCATCTCCAAGGGCTTGCTGAAGATCCTGTCGAAGATGGGCATCTCCACCATCGCTTCGTACCGCGGTGCGCAGCTGTTCGAAGCCATCGGCCTGGCCGAAGACGTGGTCGGCCTGAGCTTCAAAGGTGTATCGAGCCGCATCAAGGGTGCGCGTTTCGAAGACTTGGAAAGCGACCAGAAGCTGCTTGCTGCCGAAGCCTGGAGCGCGCGCAAGCCGATCCAGCAAGGTGGCCTGCTCAAGTTCGTCCACGGTGGCGAATACCACGCCTACAACCCGGACGTGGTCAACACCCTGCAGGCCGCTGTGCAGCAGGGCGACTACGCCAAGTTCAAGGAATACACCTCGCTGGTCGACCAGCGCCCGGTGTCGATGATCCGCGACCTGCTCAAGGTCAAAGTGGCTGACCAGCCGCTGGCGATCGAGCAGATCGAGCCGTTGGAGGCCATCCTCAAGCGCTTCGATTCCGCCGGTATCTCGCTGGGCGCCTTGTCACCAGAAGCCCACGAGGCGCTGGCCGAGGCCATGAACCGCCTGGGCGCGCGCTCGAACTCCGGCGAGGGCGGTGAAGACCCGTCGCGCTACGGCACGGTGCGCAGCTCCAAGATCAAGCAAGTGGCCACCGGCCGCTTCGGCGTCACCCCGGAATACCTGGTCAACGCCGAAGTGCTGCAGATCAAGGTGGCCCAGGGCGCCAAGCCGGGCGAAGGCGGCCAGCTGCCGGGCGGCAAGGTCAACGGCCTGATCGCCAAGCTGCGCTACGCGGTACCGGGTGTGACCCTGATCTCGCCACCGCCGCACCACGACATCTACTCGATCGAAGACTTGGCCCAGCTGATCTACGACCTCAAGCAGGTCAACCCGCAGGCGCTGGTTTCGGTCAAGCTGGTGGCCGAGGCAGGCGTTGGCACCATCGCTGCAGGCGTGGCCAAGGCCTATGCCGACCTGATCACCATCTCCGGCTACGACGGCGGTACCGGCGCTTCGCCGTTGACCTCCATCAAGTACGCCGGCGCGCCGTGGGAACTCGGCCTTGCCGAAACCCACCAGACCCTGCGCGGCAACGACCTGCGCGGCAAGGTGCGGGTACAGACCGACGGTGGCCTGAAAACCGGCCTGGACGTGATCAAGGCCGCCATCCTTGGCGCCGAGAGCTTCGGCTTCGGCACCGCACCGATGATTGCCCTGGGCTGCAAGTACCTGCGTATCTGCCACCTGAACAACTGCGCCACCGGCGTAGCCACCCAGAACGACAAGCTGCGCAAGGACCACTACATCGGCACCGTCGACATGGTGATCAACTTCTTCACCTTCGTCGCCGAAGAAACCCGCGAGTGGCTGGCCAAACTGGGCGTGCGCAGCCTGGGCGAGCTGATCGGCCGCACCGACCTGCTCGACATACTGCCAGGCGACACCGAGCGCCAGCAGTACCTGGACCTGTCGCCACTGCTGGGCAGCTCGCACATTCCGGCGGACAAGCCGCAGTTCTGCGAAGTCGACAAGAACCCGCCGTTCGACAAGGGCGAGCTGGCCGAGAAGATGGTCGAGATGGCCATGTCGGCGATCCGCGACCAGTCCGGTGGCGAGTTCAGCCTCGACATCTGCAACTGCGACCGTTCCATCGGCGCGCGTATCTCTGGTGAGATCGCCCGCCTGCACGGCAACCAGGGCATGGCCGCTGCGCCGATCACCTTCCGCTTCAAGGGCACTGCGGGCCAGAGCTTCGGCGTGTGGAACGCCGGTGGCCTGAACCTGCATCTGGAAGGCGACGCCAACGACTACGTCGGCAAGGGCATGACCGGTGGCAAGGTGACCATCGTGCCACCTGCCGGCAGCCCGTTCGAAACCCAGCACAGCGCCATCGTCGGCAACACCTGCCTGTACGGCGCCACTGGCGGCAAGCTGTTTGCCGCCGGTACCGCGGGCGAGCGCTTCGCTGTGCGTAACTCTGGCGCCCACGCTGTTGTCGAGGGCACTGGCGATCACTGCTGTGAATACATGACCGGCGGCTTTGTCTGCGTCCTGGGCAAGACTGGTTACAACTTCGGTTCTGGCATGACGGGCGGCTTCGCCTACGTGCTCGACATGGACAACAGCTTCGTCGACAAGCTCAACCATGAACTGGTGGAAATCCAGCGCATCAGTGGTGAAGCGATGGAGGCCTACCGCAGCCACCTGGCGCGGGTCCTTGCCGAATACGTGGACGAGACCGGCAGCGAGTGGGGGCGTGAGCTCTCGGAAAACCTGGACGACTACGTGCGTCGCTTCTGGTTGGTCAAGCCCAAGGCGGCCACCCTCAAGCAACTGCTGTCCAGCACCCGCGCCAACCCGCAGTAACAACAACTGCAAGTGGCAAGCCTCAAGCTGCAGGTAATGCAGTGCGAGGCTTGCCGGACCCAAGTGATCGACTTGCAGCTTGCAGCTTCTGGCTTGCGACTGCGGTAAAGAGGTTTTGAAAAATGGCTGAACGTCTGAACAACGACTTCCAGTTCATCGAAGTGGGGCGTAAAGACCCGAAGAAAAAGCTGCTGCGCCAGCGCAAGAAAGAGTTCGTCGAAATCTACGAGCCCTTCAAGCCGCAGCAGTCCGTGGAGCAGGCGCACCGCTGCCTGGGCTGCGGTAACCCGTATTGCGAGTGGAAGTGCCCGGTGCACAACTTCATCCCCAACTGGTTGAAGCTGGTTTCCGAAGGCAACATCCTGGCGGCGGCCGAGCTGTCGCACCAGACGAACACCCTGCCTGAGGTGTGCGGCCGGGTATGCCCGCAGGACCGTCTGTGCGAGGGTGCCTGCACCCTGAACGACGGTTTTGGCGCGGTGACCATCGGCTCGGTGGAGAAGTACATCACCGACACCGCCTTCGCCATGGGCTGGCGCCCGGACATGTCCAAGGTCAAGCCGACCGGCAAGCGTGTTGCCATCATCGGTGCCGGCCCAGCGGGTCTGGGCTGCGCTGACGTGCTGGTACGTGCCGGTGTGACCCCGGTTGTGTTCGATCGCAACCCGGAAATCGGCGGCTTGCTGACCTTCGGCATCCCCGAATTCAAGCTGGAAAAGACCGTGCTGAGCAATCGCCGCGAAGTCTTCACCGGCATGGGCATCGAGTTTCGCCTGAACACCGAGGTGGGCAAGGACATCACCCTGGAGCAACTGCTCGCCGAGTACGATGCCGTGTTCATGGGCATGGGCACCTACACCTACATGAAGGGCGGCTTCCCGGGTGAGGACCTGCCGGGGGTGCATGACGCGCTGGATTTCCTGATCGCCAACGTCAACCGCAACCTGGGCTTCGAAAAGTCGCCTGAAGATTTCGTCGACATGCAGGGCAAGAAGGTCGTGGTACTGGGCGGTGGTGACACCGCGATGGACTGCAACCGCACTTCGATTCGCCAGGGCGCCAAGTCGGTGACCTGTGCCTACCGCCGTGACGAGGCCAACATGCCGGGCTCGCGCAAAGAGGTGAAGAACGCCAAGGAAGAAGGCGTGAAGTTCCTCTATAACCGTCAGCCGATCGCCATTGTCGGCGAGGACAAGGTCGAAGGCGTCAAAGTGGTCGAGACCCGTCTCGGCGAGCCGGATGCCCGTGGCCGTCGCAGCCCTGAGCCGATCCCGGGCTCCGAAGAGATCCTGCCGGCTGACGCCGTGGTGATCGCCTTCGGCTTCCGCCCGAGCCCGGCGCCGTGGTTCGAGCAGTTTGGCATCCAGATGGACAGCCAGGGCCGCGTGGTAGCACCGGAGAAAGGTAAGTTCAAGCACCAGACCAGCAACCCTAAAGTGTTTGCCGGTGGCGACATGGTGCGGGGTTCGGACCTGGTGGTAACGGCCATTTTCGAAGGCCGTACAGCGGCTGAAGGTATTCTGGACTACCTCGAAGTCTGACCGATTGCGGGGGCTGCACAGCAGCCCTTGGCATATTTTGTATACAAAATTGCTTGATCCACGGCACCCAATAGACAAAACGCATGGCCTCGGCCGTGCCTTTTGTGCTGGCGTCTGAGAAAATGCCCGCACTTTTTTGCCGGATGCCGACATGACTGCCCTGAAGAACGATCGTTTCCTGCGTGCACTGCTCAAGCAACCCGTAGACGTCACCCCGGTGTGGATGATGCGCCAGGCCGGCCGCTACCTGCCGGAATACCGCGCCAGCCGCGCCAAGGCCGGTGACTTCATGAGCCTGTGCATGAACCCGCAGTTCGCCTGCGAGGTCACCCTGCAGCCGCTGGACCGCTACCCGCTGGACGCGGCGATCCTCTTCTCGGACATCCTCACCATCCCCGACGCCATGGGGCTGGGCCTGTACTTCGAGACCGGTGAAGGCCCGCGTTTCAAGAAGGTGATCAGCACTCCGGCCGACATCGAAGCGTTGCCGATTCCCGACCCGCAAAAAGACCTGGGCTACGTGATGGACGCGGTCAGCACCATCCGCCGCGAGCTCAACGGCCGCGTGCCGCTGATCGGCTTCTCCGGCAGCCCCTGGACCTTGGCCACCTACATGGTCGAAGGCGGCTCGTCCAAGGACTTCCGCAAGACCAAGGCCATGGCCTACGACAACCCAGAGGCCCTGCACCTGCTGCTGGACAAGCTGGCCCAGTCGGTCACCAGCTACCTCAACGGCCAGATCCTGGCCGGCGCACAGGCGGTGCAGATCTTCGACACGTGGGGTGGCAACCTGTCGGCGGCGGCTTACCAGGAGTTCTCCCTGGCCTACATGCGCAAGATCGTCAGCGGCCTGATCCGTGAGCACGATGGGCGCAAGGTGCCGGTCATCATGTTCACCAAAAACGGTGGCCTGTGGCTGGAGAGCATTGCCGAAGCGGGTGCAGATGCGCTGGGCCTGGACTGGACCTGCGACATCGGTGATGCCCGCCGCCGTGTCGGTGACAAGGTTGCGCTGCAAGGCAACATGGACCCGACCGTGCTGTACGCCAAGCCTGAGGCCATCCGCAAGGAAGTGGCGCGCATTCTGGCCAGCTATGGCAAGGGCACTGGCCACGTGTTCAACCTCGGCCATGGCATTACGCCTGAGGTCGACCCGGAGCACGCCGGTGTGTTCATCAACGCCGTGCATGAGCTGTCGGCGCAGTACCACCAGTGATCTGATGCAGCTGCAACAAAGAACCCGGCCTTGATGCCGGGTTTTTTGTTGCATTAAGTTTGAGTTCAGCGATCGTCGTTAATCTGGTCCCATCGAAACCGAAACAGGACCTGATCCTCATGAAAATCCGTTACCTTGCTCTGATCCTCGCTCCCCTGTTCAGCACCGCTGCCCTGGCGGCCAGCTATACCGGCCCGGGTGCCCAGTCGGTGACCACCGTGGCGGCTGCAAACGATGCCGCAGATGACACACCGGTGGTGCTGCAGGGGTATGTGACCAAGAAGGTCAACAACGACGACAAGTACGAGTTCAAGGACACCACCGGCACCATCACCGTCGAAATCGACGATGAAGACCTGCCACCGACCCCGTTCAATGACAAGACCAAGGTCAAGCTGACCGGCGAGGTGGAGAAGCACCTGATGAGCCGCGAAGTGGATGTGGATATTGTCGAGATCGTCAACTGATCCACGATTTCGGGGCCGCAACGCGGCCCCTTGTTCAAGGTGTCTTAGGCGCCAGCTTGCTCAGGTGCCATGCCACCAGCAACGCTATCGTCAGCAAGCCACCGATGAACAACCCGATCCCGTTCCAGCCCCACTGGTGCCAGAACACCCCGCCCGCCGTCCCCGCCACACTCGACCCCGCGTAATAGCTGAACAGGTACAGCGACGATGCCTGCCCCTTGGCCTTCAATGCCCGTCGCCCGATCCAGCTGCTGGCCACCGAGTGCGCGCCGAAGAAGCCGAAGGTGAACACCAGCATGCCGAGGATCACCATCAGCAGCGGGCTGGCCAATGTCATCAACAAGCCGCTGGCCATCACCACGATACTGACCCAGAACACCTTGCGCCGCCCAAGCTTGTCGGCCAGCGCGCCCACCTGCGCAGAGCTGTAGATACCCGACAGGTACACCACAGACAGCAGGCCGACCAACGCCTGGTTCATGTGGTAAGGCCCTGCCAGCAAGCGGTAGCCGATGTAGTTGAACAGCGTGACGAAGGCCCCCATCAGCAGAAACGCCTCAAGGAACAGCCAAGGCAGCCCGGCGTCCTTGAAGTGCATGACGAAGCCATCCAGCAGGCTACGCGGGTTCGCGGCCTGCGGGCGGAAGTTGCGCGATTCGGGCAATACCTTCCAGAACACCAGCGCCGCGACCAAGGCCAGGCCACCGATGGTCAGCATCGCCGTGTGCCAGCTGACGAAGTCGATCAGCACCCCGGTGATCAGCCGCCCGCTCATGCCACCGATGGCGTTGCCACCAATGTACAAGCCCATGGCCAGGCCGATGTGCTGCGGGTGGATCTCTTCGCTCAGGTAAGTCATCGCCACTGCCGCCAGGCCGCTCAGCGAAAGGCCGACCAGTGCTCGCGTCGCCAGTACGGCTTCCCAGGTCGGCATCACCGCACTGGCCAGGGTCGACAGGGCCGCACAGACCAGCGCAAAGACCATCACCGGCTTGCGGCCGATGCGGTCAGAGATCGGCCCGGTGATCAACAGGCCGAACGCCAGCATTGCGGTCGAAACCGACAACACCAGGCTGCTCTGGGCCGCGTTGATGGAAAACTCCTGCGACAACAGCGGCATCATCGGCTGCACGCAGTAAAGCAGGGCGAAGGTGGCGAAGCCGCCGCTGAACAGGGCCAGTACAGTCTTCATGAAGGCGGGGGTGCCTTTTTCGATCCACATGTCGTTCAGGGGGGCAGGTTCTGGGTCGGCGGGTAGGGGGGCTACAGCAGTTTTCACGGGCGGGTACCTCTGGCGCAATGAAAAAAGCATATAGCTGGCTAATGATTACATCCAATATATTGTTCGACCTATTTAAGACGTTCTACGACTTGTTTGGAGCCGATTATGGAACTGCGCCATCTGCGTTACTTCATCGCCGTGGCCGAAGAGCTGCACTTTGGCCGTGCGGCCCAGCAGCTGGGCATTTCGCAGCCGCCCTTGAGCCAGCAGATCCAGGCGCTGGAGCAGGAACTGGGGGCTCGCCTGTTCGAGCGTACCAACCGTCGGGTCGAACTGAGTGAAGCGGGGCGGTTGTTTCTGGAAGAAGCCCGCCAAGTGCTGGCGCAAGTCGAAAAGGCGGCCGACGTGGCCCGGCGTGCGCAATTGGGTGAGCTGGGCGAGATGAAGATCGGCTTTACCTCGTCGGCACCGTTCACGTCGAAGATCCCCAAGGCCATCCATGCTTTTCGCCAGCGTTTTCCGGCGGTGCACCTCAACCTCAAGGAAATGAGCAGCCGCGATGTTGCCGAAGCGGTTTTCGACGAGTCGATCGAAGTGGGGCTGATGCGGCCCATGCCATTGCCGGAAGGGCTGGTGGCGATCGAGCTGTTTCGCGAACCGTTGGTGGCGGTGATCAATGCCTCGCATCCATTGGCCGTGGGTACCGAGCAGGGGGTACACATGGCCTCCCTGGCACCGGAGCCGTTCGTGTTCTTCCCGCGCAGCTATGGCAGCGGGCTGCATGCGCAATTGCTCAGCCTGGCGCGCCACGCGGGGTTCAGCCCGCATTTTGCCCAGGAGGCGGGCGAAGCGATGACCATCATCGGGTTGGTGTCGGCGGGCTTGGGGGTGTCGGTGCTACCGGCGTCGTTCCAGCGCATACGCATCGAGGGTGTGGTGTATCGCACGCTGCTGGACGAAGGCGCGACGACGGCAGTGTGGCTGGTGCAGCGTGAGCGCGGGGGCTCGGCGATGGCCAAGGCCTTCGCCGAGCTGTTGACCGGGCAAGTGTGGTGAGGTGAATGGCTGGCCATCTTCGCCCGACAATTGCCACTGGCCTTAGCTGCCGAGGCGCCACATACTCGGGCATTCGTTGATACACGGAGGTCTCTCATGCGTCGCGTGGTGTTCAATCAGAAAGGTGGCGTGGGCAAGTCGAGCATCGCTTGTAACCTGGCGGCGGTCAGCGCCAGCGAAGGTTACCGGACCTTGTTGATCGACCTGGATGCCCAGGCAAACTCGACTCAGTACCTCACCGGCCTGACGGGTGAAGATATCCCCATGGGGATCGCCGACTTCTTCAAGCAAAGCCTGTCCAGCGGGCCCTTCAGCAAGAAGAACAAAGTCGATATCTACGAAACACCGTTCGACAACCTGCATGTGGTCACGGCGACTGCCGAGCTGGCCGACCTGCAGCCCAAGCTCGAAGCCAAGCACAAGATCAACAAGCTGCGTAAGTTGCTCGACGAGCTGGATGAGGATTACGAACGGATCTACATCGATACGCCGCCTGCGCTCAATTTCTATGCGGTATCTGCGTTGATCGCGGCGGATCGTGTGCTGATACCCTTCGACTGTGACAGCTTCTCGCGCCAGGCGCTCTACGGCCTGCTGGCCGAAATCGAAGAGCTCAAGGACGACCACAACGAAGACCTGATGGTCGAAGGCATCGTGGTCAACCAGTTCCAGTCCCGCGCCAGCCTGCCGCAGCAGATGCTCGACGAGCTGCTGGCCGAGGGTTTGCCGGTGCTACCGGTGTACCTGAGCAGCTCGGTGAAGATGCGCGAGTCGCACCACGCCAGCTTGCCGTTGATTCACCTGGAGCCACGGCACAAGCTGACCCAGCAGTTTGTCGAGTTGCACGATTTGCTCGAGCGCAGCGAGTAGGCGTCACTCCCAGTCCTTGCACGTTCCCTCGTTGCCGAGCATAATCTCCCAAAATGGGAGATTTGCTTGGATGCGTGTCATTGCCACAAGCACCTTGGTGAAATTTTGGGAATTACCTGGGCATGACGATGCCAAGGCCCCCTTGGAAAGCTGGCACGATATGGCGATCAAAGCCATCTGGCGAACACCACAAGATGTAAAGGATCAGATAGGCAATGCCAGCGTATGTGGCAATAACCGCGTGGTCTTCAGCATCGGAGGAAACAAGTACCGACTAGTGGTCGAGATGCAGTATCGAGCCGGTATTGCCTGGGTGAAGTTCGTCGGTACGCACAAGCGCTATGACGAGATTGACGTGGAGACAATCTGTGAATATTAAGCCGATACGCAATGATGACGATCTTCGAGAAGCATTTCAGCGACTCGAAGCTATTTTTCAGGCAGAGGCGGGCACCCCAGAAGCTGATGAAATGGAAGTACTTGTGGCACTGATCGAAGTGTACGAAAACAAGCACTATCCGATTCACCCCGCCAATCCCATCGAGGCCATCAAATTTTGCATGGACCAACAAGGTCTTACGCCACGGGATCTTGAACCCTTCATAGGCTCAAGCGGGCGGGTTTCAGAAATCTTGAATGGAAAGCGCGGGCTCAGTCTATCCATGATTAAGCGCCTGCATGATGGCCTTCGTATTCCCTACGAGTCCCTTCTAGCAAGCGCTTGAATTAAACCCCCTGGCTGCGTAGCCACTCCAGCAACGACTGCAGCGGAAACGCCCCAGCCTGGCGACTGACTTCTCGACCGTTCTTGAACAGGATCAGGCTAGGGATCGAGCGGATGCCCAATTGCCCTGCCAGGTTGCGGTTGGCTTCGCTGTCCAGCTTGGCCAAGCGGCAGCGCCCGCTCAACTGGCGGGCCGCCTGTTCGAAGGTGGGGGCGAACGATTTGCACGGGCCGCACCAGTCGGCCCAGACGTCCACCAGCAGCGGCAGGTCGCCTTTGACCTGGCTGGCGTAGCTGGCTTCGGTCAGTTCGAAGGGCTGGCTCAGCAGCACCTCCTGTTTGCAGCGGCCGCATTTTGGGGCGTCGCTCAGGCGTGTGGCGGGCAGGCGGTTGAGGCCGTTGCAGTGGGGGCAGGGGATCAGCAGTGGGTCGGTCATTTGGGTTTCCTTTGGAATTTTGGGGACCGTGCGCCGGCCCCTGGATCACGAAGAACAGCTGATCTCCAGGTGCTTGCCCCACTCAGGCGGCCGCTGGGCATAGGCCTGCATCCCGGCCTGCTCGTCGAACGGCCGGCTCAGTACCTGATGCAGCCGCCGCACCTCACTGTAGTCACCCGTTTCGGCCGCTTCGATGGCCTTCTGCGCCAGGTAATTGCGCAGCACGTACAGCGGGTTCACCGCATGCATGCGCTCACGGCGCCCTTGTTCATTGGCTGCCTCGCGCTGACAACGGGCCAGGTAATCCACGCTCCAGGCATCAAAACCCGCCAGGTCGATGAAATCGTCACGCACCACCTGCAGTGCCTCGGCCACTGGCTGGTCGCCCAGCTTGCGGAAGAACAGGGTGTAATCCACGCCCCCCTTTTGCATGCACTGCAGCAGGCGCTCGATCAACGCCAGGTCTTCGTCTTCGGCGCTGGTCAGCCCCAGGCGGCGGCGCATGAGGTCCAGGTAATGCGCCTGGTACAGCGGCAGGAACAGCCCCAGCGCTTCCTTCAGCGGTTCCACCTCGATCACCGTGGTCAGGGCCTGGGCCAGCGCACTGAGGTTCCAGTGGGCAATCGGCACCTGGTTGCTGTAGCTGTAACGGCCGCGATCATCGGAATGGTTACAGATGAAGTTGGCGTCGAAGTCGTCGAGGAAGGCATAGGGGCCGAAATCGAAGGTGATGCCCAGGATCGACATGTTGTCGGTGTTCATCACCCCGTGGCAGAACCCATAGGCTTGCCAGCGGGCGATCAGCTCGGCGTTGCGCTCGACGATGGTGCGGAACATGGCCAGGTAGGGCTGTTCGGCCTCGCGGCATTCGGGGTAGTGCTGTTCCAGCACATGGTCGATCAGCACGCGCTGCTGTTCCGGCTGCTTGGTGTAGTAGAAGTATTCGAAATGGCCGAAGCGCACGTGGCTCTGCGCCAGGCGGGTGAGCATGGCGGCGCTCTCTTGGGTTTCGCGCCAGACCGGGGTGCTGGAGCCGATCACGCACAGCGCCCGGCTGGTCGGGATGCCCAAGGCATACAGGGCTTCGGAGGCAAGAAACTCGCGGATCGACGAGCGAAGCACGGCACGGCCGTCGCCCATGCGTGAGTACGGCGTCTGGCCGGCGCCCTTGAGGTGCAGGTCCCAGTGTTCGCCCGCCTCGTTGAGCACCTCGGCCAGCAGCAGGCCGCGGCCATCGCCCAGGCGCGGGTTGTAGGAGCCGAACTGGTGGCCGGAGTAGACCATCGCGCGTGGGTCGGCCTCTTCCCAGAGTTTCTGGCCGCTGAACACTTCGGCGAACAAGGGCGAATCGGCCTGGGCTGGGTCCAGGTCGAGCAGGGCCATGGCCGACGCGCTTGCCACCACCAGGCGTGGGTCTGCGATGGGCTCGGGCAGGACCTGGGTAGAGAACGCATCGCCCAGGCGGGCGAAGCGGTTGTCGAAGGTGAGTTGGTCGAGGGCTTTCACGGGCTGCTCCTGGGGTTCAGCACAGAATAAAGCATTCGAGCCCACTCAGGCCTGCGCAGTGCCATCCGATTTCGGCTGTTCCACGGGCACCAGCTGCTGCTTGCCGCCCTTCGTGTCCATCAGGAACACCTCGACCTGGCGCACCGAGATCTTGATGTTGTGCGCCTTGAACTCGCGGTTGATGTAGCGGTTGATCTCGTCCAGGGTCGGGTTGCGGTCCCCCAGGTCACGCACGTGCATGCGCAGTTCGTGGTCCAGCGAGCTTTCGCCGAAGTTCAGGAAGTACACGATCGGCTCCGGGTCCTTGAGCACCCTTGGGTTTTCGTGGGCGCCCTTGAGCAGCAGGTCGCGCACCAGGTCCAGATCGGAGCCGTAGTCGATGCCCAGTTTCAGCGTCACCCGGGTAACCGTGTCGGTCAGCGACCAGTTGATCAACTGGCCGGTGATGAAGGTCTTGTTGGGGACGATGATGTCCTTGCGGTCGAAGTCGGTGATGGTGGTGGCGCGGATGCGGATCTTGCTCACCGTGCCGGACAGGTTGCCGATGGTGATGGTGTCGCCGATGCGCACCGGGCGCTCGAACAGGATCATGATGCCGGAGATGAAGTTGGCGAAGATCTCCTGCATGCCGAAGCCCAGGCCGACCGACAGCGCCGCCACCAGCCATTGCAGCTTGTCCCAGCTGACCCCCAGGGTCGACAGGGTGCTGACGATGCCGATACCGACGATGGTGTACGACAGCAGCGTGGTGGTGGCGTAGGCACTGCCCTGTGCCAGGTTCAGGCGCGACAGCACCAGCACCTCCAGCAAACCTGGCAAGTTACCGGCCAGGGCGAAGGTGATGCCGACGATCACCAGCGCGCCAAGCAGGTCGCCGAGGCTGATCGGCACCATGCTGGCGGCCGCGCCGGTGCCGCTGGTGTATTCGTACAAGGTGAAGTTGTTGAGGTAGGCGAACACCGAGATCAGGTCCGACCATACCCAGTACAGGCCGGCGATGAAGCCGCCGAGCAAGGCCAGGCGGATAAGGCGCAGCGACTGCTGGTTGACCTGTTCGATGTCCAGCGTCGGCTCTTCGGTGATGACTTCGCCATCCAGCCCTTCCTTGGCCGCTGCACGTTTGCTCAGGGCGCGCTGGTAGGCCAGGCGCCGCGCGGCCACAGACAGGCCACGGACAAAGGCGGCCTCGATCACCAGCCAGAACATCAGCAGGTAGAGGGTGTAGATCAGCCGGTCGGTGAGCTTGAGGGCGGTGTAGTAGTAACCGAAGCACACCGCTACGAACAAGGCGATGGGCAGGGCCGTGAACGCCACCCCGACCGCCCGGCGGAACAGCGAGGTGTCGCGATGCGCCGGGCTGCTCAGCAGCAGGCGGCTGAGCAGCCAGGCCATCAGTGCGTAGCAGGTCAGCACTACGCCGATGCCGAGCACGTCATCAGCCAGCGCCGAAGGTTGATGCTCGGCCACCGCCACCACGCCGACCAGTGCCAGCACCACGGTGCCAAGCCTGCGCACCCAGCCGCGCAGGAACTCGACCTGGGGCTTGTGCCAGCGGAAGTGGATTTCCGCCACGCCGCCAGGCGCCAGGATGCGGTAGGCGGTGTAGAACACCAGCCAGGCCTGGGCCAGTTGCCAGAGCGCGGCGCCCAGGTTGGCATTCTGCCCGCGGGCGTCGATCTGCAAGGCATAGCTGCACAGCGCCAGGCCCAGGCTCACCGGCATCGCCAGGAGGATATTGATCAGGATCGCCTGGGGCGTGTGCCACTGGCTGTCCCGGCGGAAGTGGCCGATGTCCTGGTGCACCTTGCCGAGCCGTTGATACAGGTACTTGCGCCGCCACAGCAGGCCGCCGATCACCAGCAGCAGCGGCAGGAACAGCAACGGCCGCTGGCTCAGGCCGTCGGCCAGTTCCTTGATGCCCGAGCCCCAGGGCAGGCTGGCGACCTGGTCGGCGAACCGCTCAGGGACGTAGCGCAGCCAGTCCCAGTCCAGCGGCTTGTTGCTGGGGATCCAGAACATCTGCTCGTCAAGGGTGGTGCGCAGGCCTTGGGCGGTGCCCAGCAGTTGCTTCTGGTTGAGCTGCAGGGTGATCGATTCGTTGAGCAGGGCCGAGAGTTCGCGGTTGAGGCGCTCCAGCAGGTCGCTGCGGGTGATCGCCACTTCCAGCAGCGCTTTGCGCAGTGGCGGGGTGACGTCTTCCGGCGGTTGGTTGGCCAGCAGCTTGTCGACATAGGTGACCGGGCTGCTCATCTGCTCGCGCTGCTGGTTGATCTCGAACTGGTACAGGCGGGTGTCGGCGATCTGGTCGGCCAGGTCGCGGTCGACCTTCAGGTGCGGCAGGGTCTGCTTCTGCTTGTAGAGGATCTTGGACAGCAGCAGGCTGCCCTTGAGCACGTTGATCTGCTCGTCCAGCGCCTGGTCGGCCTGGGTCAGGCTGTCGAGCTGCTGCTTGGTGCGCAGGTTCTGCTGGGTCAGTTCGTTGAGGCGATCGGTGCTTTTGAGCAGGTAGTCGGAAAGCTTGAGGTTGATCGTGCTTTCGCTGGCCAGCAGGCTGCTGCCGCCGGCCTTCTGGGCTTCGATCGACTGCTGGGTGACGGCCTCCTGGGACTGGGCCAGGCGCTTGTCGTTGATCAGCGTTTGCAGGTCCTGGATTTCCTGCTCCAGGCGCGCCGCGCGCTCGATCAGCAGGTCGTGTCGGGCATTGCCAAGGTCTTGCAGCAGGCTGTTGCCGGCCAGCTCCTGACGGCGCAGCGTGGTCAACGCGTTGAGCGAGGCCAGCTCGGCGTTGAGCTGGTTGCGTTGGTCGGCGTTGAGCGCCTTGCCGTTGTCCTTGCCCGACTTGAGGTTGTTGTTGATCTGCTGGGTGCGGGCCTGGCTGTTGCTGATCTCGGCCTGGGCGCGCTCTGGGCGGGTCTGGGAATTGATGATCAGGCTGTTGGCTTCGGACAGCGCCTTTTGCAGCTCACCCTGCAGGGTGCTGCGCTCGCTGAGCAGTTGCTCCAACTGCGGCACCGTGAGGGTGGCGTAGCGCTGGGCGACCGGTTGCGGCTTGCTGTCCTTGAGCCTGGCCAGTTCTTTCTGGCTGTCGTTGGTTTCTTTCGGCGCGCCGGCCAACTGTTGCTTGAGCGCGGCCAGCTTCTTCTCGCTGTCTTCCTTGCTGGCAAGCAGGCTCAGGGTTTGCTCCAGCACCTGCTGCAGGGCCTTTTGATCGGCCTCGGGCAGCTTGCGCTCGGCAATCTTGTCGAGGCTGTGCTGGATGCTGGCAGTGGTCGGCGCTTCGGCCGCGGCGTTCGCGGTGGCCGCGAACGAGAAGGACAGGCACAACCCGAGTAGGGCTGTGCGAAGGTACACGCGCAGGGACATAGGCAGACTACATTGTGGATCGGGGCAGAATCGCAGTTTAGAGGAACAATCCTGGTCCGGGTCGCGTTCCTTCGGGGAATCTGACGCCCACTTTCTGCACATTGTTCCCGTCCATGGTCGCCACGGTCCAGATCGTGCCATGCCATTCGACCTGGTCGCCTACTACTGGAGCGCCTCCGACCTTCTGTCGGATGAACTGCGCCAGCGGCATTTTCGCGTCCAGGCCGTCGAGTTTCAGGCCATAAAGCGCCGCCACGGCGCCGAGTTCGGCATCGCCTTCAAGCACGAAGTCGCCGAAGAAGCGCAGGTCCAGGCCACGTTGCGGCGCCTGGCTGAACAGCTTGCCCAGCGCGGGCAAGTTATGTTCGTGGCCGATCACGCAAAGCATGTCGCCGACTTCCAGCACGGTACTGCCCGATGGGTGCAGCAGTTGCTCGCCACGGAACAGCGCGGCGATACGGGTGCCCTCAGGCATCTTCAGCTCGCGCAGGGCAGCGCCGATGCACCATTTTTCCGCCCCCAGGCGGTAGACGAACAGCTCCCACTCGCTGGTGATGTGCACTTCCAGGGCAGAGCGTGAGATGGGCGCAGGGTCTGGCGGTACGGTGACCTTCAGCAGCTTGGCCATCCACGGCAGGCTGGTGCCCTGCACCAGCAGTGACACCAGCACGATGAAGAACGCCAGGTTGAAGAACAGCTGTGCATCCGGCAGCCCGGCCATCAGCGGGAACACCGCCAGAATGATCGGTACCGCACCGCGCAGGCCGACCCAGGAAATGAAGCCCTTTTCGCGACCGTGGAAGGCCTTGAACGGCAGCAGTGCGGCAACCACCGACAGCGGCCGGGCGATCAGGATCATCCACAGGGCCAGGCCCAAGGCGGGCAAGGCGATGGGTAGCAGGTCGTGGGGTGTGACCAGCAGGCCCAGCACCAGGAACATGCCGATCTGCGCCAGCCAGGCCATGCCGTCGAGCATGTGCAGGATGCCATGGCGGCTGCGGATCGGCTTGTTGCCCAGCACCAGGCCGCACAGGTACACGGCAAGGAAGCCGCTACCATGCAGGGCGTTGGTCAGCGAGAACACCACCAGGCCGCCGGCCACGACCAGAATCGGGTACAAGCCGCCGGCCAGGTTGATGCGGTTGACCAACTGCAGCATCAGCCAGCCGCCGCCCAGGCCCAGCAGGCCGCCGATACCGAACTCGCGCAGCAGGTGGCCCAGCAGGCTCCAGTGCAGGCCGGTCTGGCCGCTGGCAATCATCTCGATCAGGGTAACGGTGAGGAACACCGCCATCGGGTCGTTGCTGCCCGACTCGATCTCCAGCGTGGCCGTGACCCGTTCGTTCAGCCCTTTGCCACCCAGCAGCGAGAACACTGCTGCGGCGTCGGTGGAGCCGACGATGGCGCCGATCAACAAGCCCTGGATCAGGCTCAGATCGAACAGCCAGGCCGCGACCAGGCCGGTGAGGGCGGTGGTGATCATCACGCCGACGGTGGCCAGCGACAAGGCCGGCCACAACGCCACGCGGAAACTGGCCACACGCGTGCGCAAGCCGCCGTCGAGCAGGATCACCGCCAGGGCCAGGTTGCCCACCAGGTACGCGGTCGGGTAGTTGTTGAAGATGATGCCGCCACCGTCCACGCCTGCGACCATGCCGACGGCGAGGATGATGACCAGAATAGGGATACCCAGGCGTGACGACAGTGAACTGACCAGGATACTTGCACCCACCAGCAAAGCGCCGATCAGAAACAGGCTGTTGATGGTGCTGGCATCCAAAGGCAGTACTCCGGGAAACGCGGGGAAGAAGACTCGATAGCGTTGATGACTAGCAGGTCGCGTGCCAATCGATTCTAACCTGATGAATTGGCAGCATGTAAAGCGTTTCTGCAGATGTAGAAAAGGCACCGCGGTGGGTGCCTTTTCTTGTACTGCCAGGGTGGGCCTCTTCGCGGGTCAGCCCTGCTTCACTTCACGCATCGGCTTGCCTTTGACCGGCGCACCGTTAGCCACGTAGTACTTGGCAGTGCTGCGCGCCAATGGCTTGCGGTTGCGGATCTTGTCCGAGATTTTCTCGGCGATCATGATCGTGGTGGCGTTGAGGTTGCCGGTGATGATGATCGGCATGATCGACGCATCGACCACACGCAGGCCCTGCATGCCGTGCACGCGCCCTTCGCCATCGACCACCGCCATGTCGTCGGTGCCCATCTTGCACGAGCAGGACGGGTGGAAGGCGGTTTCGGCGTGCTCGCGGATGAACGTGTCCAGCTCTTCGTCCGTCTGCACGTGTGCGCCCGGGCTGATCTCGCGACCACGGTATGGGTCCAGCGCCGGCTGGGCCATGATTTCGCGGGTCAGGCGGATGCCGTCACGGAATTCCTGCCAGTCCTGCTCGGTGGCCATGTAGTTGAACAGGATGCTCGGGTGCTGGCGTGGGTCTTTCGACTTGGCTTGGATGCGGCCACGGCTTGGCGAGCGCATCGAACCCATGTGCGCCTGGAAGCCATGTTCCTTGACGCCGTTGGAGCCGTTGTAATTGATCGCTACCGGCAGGAAGTGGTACTGGATGTTCGGCCATTTGAACTCAGGACGGGTACGGATGAAACCACCGGCCTCGAACTGGTTGCTGGCGCCGATGCCGGTGCCGTTGAACAGCCACTCGGCACCAATGGCCGGCTGGTTCCACCACAGCAGCGACGGGTACAGCGACACCGGTTGGGTGCAGGCGTACTGCAGGTACAACTCAAGGTGGTCCTGCAGGTTTTCGCCGACGCCCGGCAGGTCGTGCACCACCGGGATGTCGAGGCTTTCCAGCAGGGCGCGCGGGCCAACACCAGAGCGCTGCAGCAGTTGCGGCGAGGCGATGGCGCCGGAGCTGACGATGACTTCCTTGCGGGCGCGGGCTTCGACGCGCTCTTCGCTGTCGCCGACCAGGTAGGTCACGCCAACGGCGCGCTTGCCGTCGAACAGGATGCGGTCGCTCAGGGCGTGGGTGACGATGGTCAGGTTCGGGCGCTTCTTGGCCTGGTCCAGGTAGCCGCGGGCGGTGCTGGAACGGCGGCCGTTCTTGGTCACCGAACGGTCCATCGGGCCGAAGCCTTCCTGCTGGTAGCCGTTGAGGTCTTCGGTGCGCGGGTAACCGGCCTGCACGCCGGCCTCGACCATGGCGTGGAACAGCGGGTTGTTGCCAGCCTTGGGCGTGGCGACGCTGACCGGGCCTTCGCCGCCGTGGTAGTCGTTAGGGCCGATATCGCGGGTTTCTGCCTTGCGGAAGTACGGCAGGCAGTCCAGGTACGTCCAGTCCTCAAGGCCTGGCAGTTCAGCCCAGCCGTCGAAGTCCATGGCGTTGCCGCGGATGTAGCACATGCCGTTGATCAGCGAGGAGCCACCCAGGCCCTTGCCGCGGCCACATTCCATGCGGCGGCCGTCCATGTGCGGCTCCGGGTCGGTCTCGTAGGCCCAGTTGTAGCGACGGCCCTGCAGCGGGAACGCCAGGGCGGCCGGCATCTGGGTGCGGAAGTCGAAGCGGTAGTCGGGGCCACCGGCTTCGAGCAGCAGCACGGTGACGCTGGCGTCTTCGGTCAGGCGCGTGGCCAGGGTGTTACCGGCCGAACCTGCGCCGACGATGATGTAATCGAATTCTTGGGACATGAAAGTACCCTCGTTTGGCGGTGATCAGGGAGCGGGGACGCCCGTGCACGGCGGCACGGGCGTGGCTAGACAGGGTTTAGAAAACCGAGTTGTAGCCGCCCAGCTCGACCTGGACCGACTTGATGCGAGTGTATTGAGCCAGCGAGCTGACGCCGTTTTCACGGCCAACGCCCGACTGCTTGTAGCCACCGACCGGCATTTCGGCCGGCGATTCACCCCAGGCGTTGATCCAGCAGATGCCGGCTTCGAGCTTGTGGATGATGCGGTGGGCACGGGTGATGTCGTTGGTGCACACGCCAGCGGCCAGGCCGTATTCGGTGTCGTTGGCGCGGCGGATGACTTCTTCTTCGGTCTCGTAGCTGAGGATGCTCATCACTGGGCCGAAGATTTCTTCCTTGACGATGGTCATGTCATCGGTGCAGTCGGTGAACACGGTCGGGGCGACGAAGGCGCCCTTGGCGAAATCACCCTCGGTCAGACGCTCACCGCCACACAGCACGCGGGCACCTTGCTCTTTACCCTTGGCGATGTAGCCCAGCACGCTTTCCATGTGCTGGAAGCTGACCAGCGGGCCGAAGTTGGTGTTTTCGTCTTCCGGGTTACCCACACGGATGCGGGCAACGCGCTCGGCGATCTTGGCTTCGAAGGCGGCTTTCATCGGGGCAGGGATGAACACGCGGGTGCCGTTGGTGCACACCTGACCGGAGCTGTAGAAGTTGGCCATCATGGCGATGTCGGCGGCCTTGTCCAGGTCGGCGTCGGCGCAGATGATCAGTGGCGACTTGCCGCCCAGTTCCATGGTGACTTCCTTGAGCGACGAGCTCGAGGCGCTGGCCATGACTTTCTTGCCGGTGGTGGTGCCGCCGGTGAAGGAAACTTTTTCGATGCGCGGGTGTTCGGTCAGCCAGGTGCCGACTTCGCGGCCGCTACCGGTCAGGACGTTGAACACGCCGTCAGGCAGGCCCGCTGCGGTGTAGATCTCGGCCAGTTTCAGGGTGGTCAGCGAGGTGACTTCCGAAGGCTTGAAGATCATCGCGTTGCCGGCGGCCAGGGCTGGCGCGGACTTCCACAGGGCGATCTGGATCGGGTAGTTCCAGGCGCCGATACCCACGGTCACACCCAGCGGCTCGCGGCGGGTATAGACGAAGGAGCTTTCACGCAGCGGGATCTGCTCGCCTTCGATGGCCGGAACCAGGCCTGCGTAGTACTCCAGCACGTCGGCGCCGGTGACGATGTCGACGTAACGGGTTTCGGAGTACGACTTGCCGGTGTCCAGGGTTTCCAGCTGGGCCAGCTCATCGTTGCGCTCGCGAAGGATGTCGACGGCGCGGCGCAGGATGCGCGAGCGCTGCATGGCGGTCATCGCTGCCCAGACTTTCTGGCCGCGTTCGGCGCTTTCGACGGCTTTTTCGACGTCGGCCTGAGTGGCGCGCTGCACATGGGCGAGGACTTCGCCGGTAGCCGGGTTGATGGCTTCGAAGGTGGCATCGCTGCCAGCGTCGACATAACCGCCATCAATGTAGAGTTTTTGCGTTCCGAAACGGGCCATAGTGTCCTCGCAAGTGCAGTGTGTGGTTGGCTACTGCGTCACGCGCCTGCCTGTTTGGCAATCGCCGTGCGCGGTTGTTCAGAGGCCTGGTCGATTGTGCCCAGAGTCTGCTGTTTAGCCAGTTGTAGATCCATGTATTCGTAAGCGATTCGTATCGCCTGGTCGGTGTCGAAAGCATCTCCCGACAGGGCGCCTCGCAGCCACAGGCCGTCGATCAGGGCCGCCAGCCCGCGGGCTGCCTTGCGCGCATGGTAAAGCGGCAGGACGCGGCGAAACTGACAGCAGAGGTTGGAATACAAGCGGTGATCGTTGATCCGCTGCAACCTGTGCAAGTCGGGCTGGTGCATGCTGGAAGCCCAGAAGGCCAACCAGGTTTTCATTGCCGGGCCGTTCACCTGGCTGGCATCGAAGTTACCTTCGATGATCACTTTCAGGTGGGCACGCGGGCTGTCGTCCGTCAGTGCCTGGCGCCGCGCTGCAACGCCTTCGTTGAGCATGCTCATGATGTAACCCATCGTCGCTGCGATCAGGCCGTTCTTGTCCCGAAAGTAGTGACTGATGATGCCGTTCGACACCCCGGCCAACCGGGCAATCAGCGCAATGCTGGCGTCCCCCAGTCCGACCTGATCGACCGCCAACAAGGTGGCTTCGATCAACTGCTGGCGGCGGATGGGTTGCATACCGACCTTGGGCATCTTGCTATCTCCTCAGGCCTGCGAGCAGACGACGGGCGGCTGACTCGGCGAAGGCCAGTCTATTTTGTTTTGATTGAACGTTCAATCAATAAAGAATAAGCTCTGCGACAATTTGTGCCATTGACACCCTTTGAGGGCAGCCAGGCAGCACGAATCGACACCCCAGGAAAATCGTGTAACCCCCGGAATACAAGGCGTTGACGGGCATGAGCGATGCGAAATGCAGATTCTGCCGAGCGGTCAAAGGCCGCGCGCAGGGCCCTTGGAGCGGGCCTGAGTCTGTTTTTTTTGCAACGATTCGATTCGGGATCACGGTTTCCAGGGTGCTTTTATAACACCTGATGCAGTGGGGGTATTCCACCAATTGCTCGGGAAAACACTGATTAGCCTCCATAGCCGTACTGCCCGGAGCATTCGTGCAATGAGTTCTGCCTCCCTTACCAAACCCCCCGCCGAGAGGGTCCGGGTCAACAGCGTGGTGTTCTACACCTCGGCGCTGCTGATCCTTGCGTTGACTGCCTTGCTTATCGCTGTACCCGAAACCGCAGGCCAAGTGCTGGGTGTGGCCCAGAAATGGCTGACGCGCACCTTCGGCTGGTACTACATGCTGGTGATCTGCGGTTACCTGCTGTTCGTCGTCTACCTGGCGTTCTCCGACTACGGCAAGCTCAAGCTTGGCGGCAAGGATGACCAGCCCGACTTCAGCTACGGCGCCTGGGCCGGCATGCTGTTTTCGTCCGGTATCGGTATTTCGCTGCTGTACTTCGGCGCCTCCGAGCCCCTGGACCACTACTTCAACCCGCCAGAAGGCACCCCTGCCAGCCTCGAGGCCGCGCGCCAGGGCCTGCAGCTGACCTTCCTGCATTGGGGCCTGCACGGCTGGGCGATCTACGCCCTGGTCGGCCTGGCCGTGGGCTACTTCGCCTACCGCCACAACCAGCCGCTGGCACTGCGCTCGGCGCTGTACCCGCTGGTCGGCGAGCGTTGGGTCAAGGGCGCTGCCGGCAATGCCGTGGACATCTTCGGCATGTTCGTCACCTTGCTGGGCCTGGTGACCAACCTGGGTATCGGTTCGATGCAGGTCTCTTCGGGCCTGGAGTACCTGTTCGGCATGGAGCACAGCCAGACCAACCTGCTGATGGTGATCCTGGTAATGGCCGGCGTTGCCACCGTGGCGGCGGTATCGGGCGTGGAGAACGGCATCCGCCGTCTGTCCAACCTGAACATCATGCTGTTCAGCGGCCTGCTGATCTTCGTGCTGCTGGGTGGCGAGACCCTGCACCTGCTCAACGGCTTCGTGCAGAACGTCGGCGACTACCTCAACGGCATCGTGCTGAAAACCTTCGACCTGTACGTCTACGAAGGCGAGGCTGGTAAATCCGAGCGCTGGCTGGGCCTGTGGACCGTGTTCTACTGGGCCTGGTGGATTTCCTGGGGCCCGTTCGTCGGCATGTTCATTGCCCGTATCTCCAAGGGCCGCACTGTGCGCCAGCTGGTCAGCGGCGTGTTGCTGATCCCGTTGGGCTTCACCTTGGCCTGGCTGTCGATCTTCGGCAACACCGCGCTGGACCTGGTGATCAACCAGGGCGCCGTGGAGCTGGGCAAGACAGCCCTTGAACAGCCGTCGATGTCGATCTACCAACTGCTGGAATACTTCCCGGCGGCCAAGATCGTGATCGGCGTGGCGGTATTCGTCGGCTTCGTGCTGTTCCTCACCCCGGCCGACTCCGGTGCGGTGATGATGGCCAACCTGTCGTGCAAAGGCGGCAAGGTCGATGAAGACGCCCCGCACTGGATGGTGGTGTTCTGGTCGGTGATCATCACCCTGGTCACCATCGGCCTGCTGTTCGCCGGCAACTTCGAAGCCATGCAGACCATGGTGGTGCTGGCCGGCCTGCCGTTCTCGGTGGTGTTGGTGCTGTTCATGTTCGGCTTGTACAAGGCCATGAAGCAGGACGTCGCCGTCGAGCAGGAGCGAGCCCAATTGGCTGCCCGTGGCCGCCGCGGCTTCAGCGAGCGGCTGACCCAGCTGGACCTGCAGCCAACCCAGGCGGTGGTACAGCGCTTCATGGACAAGCAGGTCAGCCCGGCCTTGAAGGAAGCGGCCGAGCAGTTGCGCACCTTGGGCTTCGAAGTGGAGTCCCGGGTTGGCCAGTCTCGCAACACCATGGGCCTGCGGGTGATGATGGAAGAGGGCAACCCCTTCGTCTACGAAGTAAGCCTGGACGGCTACATGGCCGCGCCGAGCGAGGCCCCGGTCGAGGGTGAGCCGGAAGTGCGCCAGCGCTTCTACCGTGCCGAGGTCTACCTGCATGATGGCAGCCAGGAGTACGACCTGATGGGCTTTGCCCCGGAACAGATCGTGCGTGATGTGCTGGACCAGTTCGAAAGCCACCGCCAGTTGTTGGGGCGTGTGTACAGCTGATGCGGTTGCAACAGGCCCTGCCCGATAAGCAGGGCCTGTTGCCTTTGTGCATGTATTAAGTAGCACCGCTACCGCAGGCGTTCGCGCAAGGCTTCTGGTCCATCCACCAGGAGGCCTTGGACATGTCCAGTTCCGACACTTCGACATTCGATTTCAAACGCGCCGCTGCCCTGCAGTTCGGCGACCGTCCGACCCTGCGTCAGGTCGTCAGCGAGCAACTGCTCACGCTGTTGCTGAGTGAGCTGCCGTGGCTGGCAGCCGTCGAGCCTACCTTGCCGTCTGCCGACGCGCTGATGTTGGACAGCCCTGACCCTTCCACACCTTACTGGTCCACTGAGCCGCTGGTCGACAGGGTGCTGCAGGCCATGCTCCAGACCAACTCGGTCGACCTGGAGCCTGTCGATGGGCGCCACCATAATCTCGGCTTGGTCGATCCGTACCGGTTCGCCGGTTCCGACAGCGCGTTCGACACCCGGCAGCTCAGTGGCTTGACGGGCCCTATCAATGACCTGATCGAACAACTGCCGCAGCACTTTTGCCAGGCGCAGCTCGACTATTGGCGCAGCCAGGGCAGCAGCGGTGCAAGCCGTGATGAGTGGCTGCAGTTGCTGTTGAAAACAGCTCTGCTGCGCGGCCTGCCGTTGCAAGGCCTGGATGCGCAAGAGCAAGCCTGCGTCCGTGACCTGATACGGGGCGGTCGTGACCAACCGGCGGTGAGCTTCGTGCAAACCCGGCTGACGACGGGCTCCGGGCATTGGGATGAGACGCTGTGCCATCTGCTGATCACCGGCGAATGGGACGAACGGCAGGTCGTGTTGTGGTGCGCCCCTTCTGGCAATGTGCGAGGTTTTCCATCCTTGGCCGCGTTCGCCCTTGCCCTGCGTGACGAGCTTGCACAGCGCTACAGCTTCGATGGCCTGTCATGGCAACGCTACCCGGTCGAGGGCAATGTATTCGCTCAGCAAGTCGGGCTGCTGCTCGAGACGCTGTTCACTCAGGTCGACAGGGTGCGCTATGGGCAGTTGGCCGATGTCGCGGCACTTGAGCGGCTGTTTGCTCAGATGAGCGACCCCGCACAGTGGTTCGACCGTTACCCCGACGATACCCCGGCGGTCGAGCCTCCGCCTGGCTTGTCGCTGAGCGACGGTGGTGACAGCCTGGCTTATCACGCGGGCTTGCTGCAGCTCGCGCTCGACCAGCTCGACGCTGAGAGTATCCCAGCCTTGGATGGCATCCAGGGCCTGGCCGACTACACCCGTCAACGCCTGAGCGAGCAGATGCGCCTGGCCCACGGCGATCACACATCCCCGGACGATCTGATGTTGCAGTTCTTCGTGGCCCGTGGGGTACCGGGTGGCGCCGGAACGGGCACAGGGGGCGGCGAGCCGTTGGTACTCGAAGGCGAGAAGACCCTCACCGAATTCGCCATCGGCAACCTCGGTGCACTCGGGGGGGCCTCGGTGCTGCGTATCCGGTGCGCCAACGGTGCAGACGTACCTGCCTGGCTGGATGCCGACGCAGCCAATCAGTTGGTGAGCCAGGTCGATATCGGTGGCAATTACCCGGCGTACGTTGCCCGTCAACTGGACGACCCGCTGCAGCGTGCACAGCGCGTCAGGCGATTTGGCCGGGAATGGCGCAGCGCCCTGCGGTTCAGCGCGCTGACCAGCAAGCTTGAAGGCAAGCTCACGGATGCCGGCTTGCAGTGTGTGGTTGATTTCTGCGCTGGCCATGTCGACCCGCAAACCCCGCGCATGGTCCTGATGCCGCTGGCATTCAGGCGCCAGCCTCACTCTGGGCAACATGACAACGTGCGTGGCATGTATTTGCTGTTCTGCGTCGAGCCGTCGCGGGTGCTGTTCTATCGCCCTTTGTACAGGCAGGACACGCTGCGCGAATACGCAAGCCTGGCGGCGTTGCTGGAGCACATCCAACAGTCCCCCTTGTTGCAAGTGAGCATTCTGGATTGGCTGGACCCCCAGGTTCGCTCTATCTATGACCATGGTGGGTTCCGCGAACCCCATGTCACGAGTCTGGGGCCGGACCCTTTCAGCCTGCCTGAGAAGCCTGAGCCACCCGTCATCGATCCGCAGCTGTGGGGCAGCGATATCGACGACAAACTCTACAACGCCAACCGCGACCTGCTCGTCGAGTTGGCTGACATGCAATCCACCTCCAATGCAGAGCGCCGTTGGCAAACCCTGTGCCAGGGCGCTTGGCTGCTGTTTGACCTGGCCACCCTGGCGCTGCGCGGCCCGGTGGCCAGCGTGGCGTGGCTGGTACAACTGCTGACGTCGCTGGAAAACGACCTGCTGGCCCTCGAGCAGGGTGGGGAATTCGACCGCTCCGCCGCCATCGCTGACTTGCTGCTGAACCTGGGGATGGTGTTGCTGCATGCGCGGCAACCCAGTCTGCAGCTTGGTGTGGCCGGGCAGCCCCCCGGCGCAGACCAGTTCGAAGGCCCTGCCGCGCAACGCGGGGCATTTGCCGAAGTGTCGGTGGCGCCTGCCACTGAAGCCGAAGCGGCGATTGGCGCGCTGGCAGCGCTGCCTGGGCGTCAGCTTGACTTGAGCTGGCGCGGCAACCACGGGTTCAACTGGCTGCCGCCTGCGCAGCGGCAGGCGCTGCGGGCCATGCGGGTGGACATAGCACTGGATGAATCGAACTTGCAGGCAAGTGGCGATGCTGAAGGTTTGTATCGAGTCCAAGGGAGACTCTACGCGGCCATGGGGGGCGATGCTTACCCCGTTGAAGTGGGCCCGGACGGTGTGCGAGTGATCGATTCTAAAGGCGGGTATGGGCCATGGCTGGCCTGTACGCTGGGTGTTTGGCGAGTGGATACTGCGTTACGCCTGGTTGGCGGAATGAGGCGGGGCGACACGCGGGCGCAACTGGCCCGACGCTTTGATAAGCTGAGGGAGTTTGCCGACAACCTCAATGGCAAGGTGAACAGTGCGACGGCGCAGTTTGGAACGGTTGGAACTGAAATCACGGCACTGCAACACAAACTCAGCCAGCTCAAGACCTTGCGCGCAAGGGCACAGGCCAGGGTGGACGCCGCTGTCAGTGACGGTGAGCGGGAAGCGTCCCAAGCTCTCATCGGTCAGTACGCTGTGCGTATCGCCGAGTGGGAGGCACAAATCGTCAGTAAGCGCGAAGAGGCGGTCGGGTACCTCGAAGAGGCTGTTCAAAGTGACACAGCCATACAAAGTGTTCTTGAAACCCTGTTCGAGCCCAAGTTCGCCAGCGCTCGGAGCGGGTGGGAAGAGGTCATTTCAGAGCAGCGGCGCACTGTTCTGATCAATCAGATCCGTAACAGCGATTTCATCCTCAATGAGTTGTGGAACCTGGCGGATTACCCAGGGCTGGATCGCATGCAAGCCAGGCTAGATGGGCAGCCGCTGCTGCAGGTGCTCGAGCCCTATCGAGCATTGCGTCGTAGACTCGAATATGTAGTGGGCCTTCAAGACCGCATACTCGCCGTCTACGAGCGCCTGGACGAGCTGTTGCCGGGTGCGCCTGGCGATCTGGTAATCAGCAGCCCCATTGAAATGCACAGTCGCACCGTTGACTCACTCATTGCGCTGCGCAAATTCAGCACAGTGCAGTTCCGTTTCCATCAGGCGATGAACCTAGCGAATCTGGCGCTGCACCTGGACGTCACCAGCGGCCAGCGCAAAGTAGCCCGGTTCAGGGAGGAGCTTACCGGGGCTGCCTTGCGCAATGCGGCCGGCGCTCATGGCGAGCTCGATTTCGCCAACCTGCCGGTGGAAGACCGGGTTGTCATCCTTCAGGAAGCGTGGGACGAGTATGCCGAGGCGTTGGTCAACAGCGCACGCATTCGCAGTGATGGTGGGGCGCTGGTCGAAGTCTCGATGACCGACCGGTACCGCACCCAGCTGGAAAAACTGAAGCTCGATGCCGGTCGCCGCCTGGTCGAGGCCATCAAAGAACAGGAAGGCGCAAACGTGCCGCCGAAGCGGGCGGCCTACCTTGTTTCGAGCGAGCCGCAACGGGTAGTGCGAAACGCCGAGGGGCAAACACTCATCGGTACCGAGCGCGATGACGACGGGCAAAAAGTGCTTGAGGTGCGTGACCCTTTCAGCGGCGTCGTACTGGCCATTTTCGACTGGGAGCATGGCCAGTGGCGAGAGCGTGTGGCTGAGCAGGTTCCGCTCGAATCGCAGGCAGAGCCCGTTGATACAGCCATGCGCGTGCAGACCCTGCTGGACGAAAACGACGAGCTGAGCCTCAAGGCGCAAGCGTACATCGACAACGACCTCAAGGGCCCTCGGCTGGCGCGGTTGTTCGAACACCAGATAGACAAGCTCGGCCGCGCGGCGACATCGCTGGGTGAGGAGGGCGCAAACCCCGCCTTGATAAAAAGCCTGGAAGCGGCCTCGGACCGGCTTCGAGCGGAGAAGAACCTCAAGCTGACCACGCTTTACACCAATACACACTACCCCAGCGCTGAAGCATTGCGGTTCTTGCATGAGCAACGCTTGCTCAAGGTGGAATATGTCAGCCCCAGGCAAGTCATGAGCAATGGCAGCACCTTCGATGAGTACAAGATCATGCGTCTGGCGCAACCTGGAGCAACGTCGGGGCGGCCATTGTGGGTGGCGCATTTTCATATGCGCTCAGCTGATGCGCTTGCCCGGGACTTTACCCAGGGCCACCTGAAAACCTGGAGCCAGCGCCGTATGAGTGGACGCGAAGAAGCTGCCGCGAGCGTTCGTGTACACCGCGGCAAGCTGACCCTGGAGCAGGCGAGCGGCATCATCCCGTTCGACTGAGGGGCTCAGCGGTTGCTGTAACGGCCATGCTTGCCGTGGGCAGGCATGGCCTGGTTGCCACGCTCGGCGATCATCTGCGTAAGGCCGATCAGCACGATGCCTTCTGCCTTCAGCCGGGGCAGTTCGCGTTCCAGCACCTGCAGGGTCTGGGGGTAGGGGTGGCCGATCAACACGGCTGAGCCTTGCCGCCGTGCAAGCTCAACCCCCTGGCGCAACTGGCGGTCGATTGCCTCCACGGAGCGCTCGTCATCGAGGAATACGTCACGCGAAACGTGCGCCAGGCCAACGGCCTGCGCCTGGGCCGCTGCCACGGTGGCTGCACTGGTACGGCTATCGACGAAGAACAGATGCCGCCGTTGCAGTTCACCCATCAGCCAGGTCATCGGGTCCCGCTGGGCCGTCATTCGGCTGCCCATGTGGTTGTTGATGCCGGCGGCGTAGGGCACCTTGGCCAGGGCCGCATCCAGGCGGCTGGCCAGTTCGGGCAGCGGCAGGCCGGGGTGCCAGGCGTATGGGCCGGTGGCAGGGTCCATGGGCATGTGCAGGATCACCGTCTTGCCGGCCTTGTGCGCCTGGCGGGCGAAGTCGGTGGCGTGCGGGGTGTCGGGCATGATCGCCATCGTGACCGGCCCGGGCAGGGCAAGCGTGCGGTGGTCGCGCTCGCTGCTTTGGCCCAGGTCGTCGATGATGATGCTCATGTAGGCCTTGTTGGTCGGCGCCGCTTGGGCGACGCCAGCCAACACACAGAACAGCAGACACAGCAGATAGCGCATCGGCTGGATCATTTGCCCGAGGTGATGTTCAGGCCCTTGAGCAGGCTCAGCGCCTGGCTCAGCTGGAAGTCATCATCCTGCGGGCGTTCCTTGCGCTTGCTGCTGCCGGTCGGGCGGTCGGCGCCGCCGTTGCCGTTGCCCAGGTGGCCCTGCAGGTCGGCTTCCTTGAAGTTGTCGGTGTCGACCTCGGCGGTGAGCTTGGCCGGGCGCACCTCGATGTCGGGCACGATGCCCTGGGCCTGGATCGAACGGCCATTAGGGGTGTAATACAGTGCGGTGGTGAGCTTCAGGGCGCGATCGTTGGCCAGCGGCAGCACGGTTTGCACCGAGCCTTTGCCAAAGCTGTCGGTGCCCATCAGCACCGCACGTTTCTGGTCTTGCAGGGCGCCGGCGACGATTTCCGAAGCCGAAGCACTGCCGCCGTTGATCAGCACCACCAGCGGTACGCCTTCGCTGGCATCGGCCGGGTCGGCAGAGAAGCGCAATTCGGAGTTGGCGATACGGCCTTTGGTGTAGACGATCAGGCCCTTGGTCAGGAAGTGGTCGGCCACTTCTACCGCCGACTGCAGCACGCCGCCGGGGTTGTTGCGCAGGTCGAGCACCACGCCGCGCAATTTCTTGCCGTTGTCCTTGCGCAGCTTGGCCAGGGCCTTGCCCACTTCGTCACCGGTCTTGACCTGGAACTGGGTGATACGGATGTAGCCGTAGTCGTTTTCCAGCAGTTGGCTCTTCACGCTCTTGACCTGGATCACCGCGCGGGCGAGGGTCACGTCGAACGGGTTACCGCCGTCACGGACCAGGGTCAGGGTGATCTTCTCGCCGATCTTGCCGCGCATCTTGTCGACCGCTTCGGTCATGGTCTGGCCCCGAGTCGGTGCGCCGTTGATCTTGACGATCAGGTCACCGGCCTGCACACCGGCCCGCGACGCTGGGGTGTCATCGATGGGCGAGACCACCTTGATGAAGCCGTCTTCCTGGCCAACTTCTATGCCCAGGCCACCGAATTCGCCGCTGGTGCTTTCTTGCAGCTCCTGGAAGTCTTCGGGGCCAAGGTAGGCCGAGTGCGGGTCCAGGTTGCTGAGCATGCCCTTGATGGCGTTTTCCAGCAGGGTCTTGTCGTCCACAGGCTCCACATAGGCGGCCTTGATGCGGTCCATGACCTCGGCGAAGGTGCGCAGCTCCTCCAGCGGCAGCGGCGCCTTGGCCGTCACCTCGGTGGCCGGCACCGCGGCTGGCTTGGCCGGCTCTGCGGCAGTGGCCAGGGGCGCACCGACCGCCAGGGCGATGGACAGGGCCAGCTGGGTGAGACGAGGCGAGTGCAGCATGTCGAACGAACTCCTGATCCTGTAGGCGCTCCTTGAGGAGCATCGGCGCAGCATTCAGGCTACGCCGTAAAAAGGTGAATTGGGTTGCAACCCTAACCTCTGCACCACTGTGAAGGGTCGGTAGGCCGGCCCTGCTGGCGGATGGCGAAGTACAAGCCTGCGCTGTCCTGGCCACCGCTGTCACCCACGGTGGAAATGGCGTCGCCGGCCTTGACGATGTCGCCGGCGCTCTTGAGCAGGCTCTGGTTGTGACCGTACAGGCTCAGGTAACCATTACCATGGTCGAGAATGACCAGAAGTCCAGCACCGCGCAACCAGTCGGCAAACACCACACGGCCGCCGTGTACGGCGCGTACTTGAGTGCCTGGGTTGGCGCTGATCATCACCCCGTCCCATTTGGCGCGGGCGTCACTGCCGCGTGCATCGCCGAAGCGTGCCAGCAATCGACCATTGACGGGCCACGGAAGTTTTCCCCGCGCAGCAGAAAATGCGCCGCCGTAGTTTGCGCCATCGCTGGACACTATCGGGCCAAGGGTGGTGCGGGCTTTTTTCGGTGGCTCTGCGGCTTCGCGGGCATCGTTGCGTGCGGCGGCGGCAGCCAGGGCTTCCTGTTGGCGGCGTTTTTCCGCCTCCTGCTGGGCCAGCAGGGCTTTCTTGCGCGCTTCCTCGGCTTCGCGGGCCTGGCGCGCCAGGGTTTCCTCGATGGTCTTGAGGACTTTGCCAAGGTCGGCCTGGTCCTGCTCGCGGGCCTGCAGCTTCTGGTCGCGGTCTTTCATGTCGCTGTTGAGCTTGGCCAGTACTTGCTGGCGCTTGCTGCGTTCGGTTTCGAGCGCCTGGCGGCGGCTGTCGAGGTCGCCGCGCTGGGCCAGCAACTGCGCTTGCTGGCGGCCGATGTCCTGTTCGACATTGGCCAGTTGGCGCAGGGTCTCGTTGAAGGTGCGCAGTTGTTCCAGGCGCGCCTTGCTCAGGTAATCGTAATAGGTCAGGGTGCGGGCGAATTTCTCGGGGTTCTGCTGGTTGAGCAGCAGCTTGAGGTATTCCTCGCGGCCGTTCTGGTAGGCGGAACGGGCCTGGATGGCGATCAGTCGCTGTTGTTCAACGCGGGCGCTCTGGAGTTTTTTTTTCTCGGTATCAAGGCGCTCCAGCTCGCCCTCGGTCTTTTTTAGTTCTTGTTGCAGTGCCTCCACCTGCTTTTCGAGATCGCCGATGTCGGTCTCGGTGGACTTGAGGTCTTTCTGCACGCCCGACTTCTCTTCCTGGAGCTTGCCCAGCATCTTTTTGAGCTCGGCGATGTCCTGGCGGGTGGCGTCCAGTTGTTGCTGGGTCTGCGCACGCTCATCGGCGAACGCCGGGCTGAGCAGGCAAGACAGGGCGAGTAGGATCAGGGCGCGAAGCATGGGGTTGGGCGTACCAGGGATGGAGACTGGCCTAGTATGCCCGCGCGGGCCTGCAAAAAAAACGCCTCGCGGCAGATGCGGCGAGGCGTTTGTCTGGAATTCATCGGTAAAGGGGCTGCAAAGCGGCCCCGATACACCGATCAGGCATCGACCAGAATCGACGTGCCGGTCATTTCCACAGGCTTTTCCAGCCCCAGCAGTTGCAGCATGGTCGGCGCCACGTCGGCCAGCACGCCGCCTTCGCGAACCTTGAGCTTGCGCTGGCCAACATAGATGAACGGTACCGGCTCGGTGGTGTGGGCGGTGTGCGCCTGGCCGGTGCATTCGTCTTCCATCTGTTCGACGTTGCCGTGGTCGGCGGTGATCAGTGCCTCACCGTCGACCTTTTCCAGCGCCTCGACGATACGCCCGACACAGGTATCCAGCGCTTCGACCGCCTTGACCGCAGCCTCGAACACGCCGGTGTGGCCGACCATGTCGCCGTTGGCGTAGTTGACCACGATCACGTCGTAACGCTGCTGCTCGATGGCTTCGACGATACGGTCGGTGACTACAGGCGCGTTCATCTCCGGCTGCAGGTCATAGGTGGCGACCTTCGGCGATGGAATGAGGATGCGCTCTTCGCCTTCGAACGGCTCTTCGCGGCCACCGGAGAAGAAGAACGTGACGTGCGCGTACTTCTCGGTCTCGGCGATGCGCAGCTGGGTCTTGCCGTTCTTGGCCAGGTACTCGCCCAGTACGTTGTTCAGGCTGGAGGGGGCGAAGGCGGCCGGGGCCGGGATTTTCGCCGAGTACTGGGTCAGGCCGATATAGGCCGCCATCTTCGGCAGGCGCGCCCGGGGGAACTCGTTGAAGTCCGGCTCGACGAAGGCACGCGACAGTTCGCGGGCGCGGTCAGCACGGAAGTTCATGAAGATCACCGCGTCGCCGTCTTCGACCCTGACTGCCTCGCCAATGCGCGTGGCTTTGACGAATTCGTCGTTCTCTTCACGGGCGTAGGCGGCTTCCAGGCCGGCGAGGGCGGTTTCTGCCGTGTAGTCGGCAACGCTGTCGACGATCAGGTTGTAGGCAGCGGCGACGCGGTCCCAGCGGTTGTCGCGGTCCATCGCGAAGTAGCGGCCGATGAGGCTGGCGATGCGGCCCTTGCCGAGCTTGGCGAAGGTCGTGTCGAGCAGTTCGATGGACGACTGCGCGCTGCGTGGCGGCGTATCGCGGCCGTCGAGGAAGGCGTGCAGGTAGATTTTTTCGGCACCACGCTGTGCGGCCAGTTCGGCCATGGCAATCAGGTGGTCCTGGTGGCTGTGCACGCCACCGTCGGACAACAGGCCGAGGATGTGCACGGCCTTGCCAGCACCGGCCGCCTTGTCCACCGCGCCGGTGAGCACCGGGTTGCTGAAGAACTCGCCATCACGAATGGCCTTGGTGACGCGGGTGAAGTCCTGGTAGACGACACGGCCGGCACCGAGGTTCATGTGGCCGACTTCGGAGTTGCCCATCTGCCCGTCCGGCAGGCCCACATCCATGCCTGAACCGGAAATCAGGCCATGCGGCCGTGTGGCGCGCAGGCGGTCATAGACCGGTGTGTTGGCGGCAAAGATGGCGTTGTATTCGGGGCTTTCGCTGTGGCCGAATCCATCCAGGATGATCAGGACCAGGGGTTTGGGCGTACTCGTCATCAATCAAACTCACGGTTGTTCAAAGATGATAAAGACACGCATTTTAGGGCAAATGCGCCATCAGCGGCGAATATTCGTCCTATCCCCCGACCGGCGCGGCCACGTTGACAGGGCCAAGGTGCTTTTCCGGCCGGCCGGTCGGGCTTTGGTGGCACTGGGGGGCTGTGTATACTGGCCGGCATTTTCAATCGCCTGGAACACCGCTGATGGTTGCTCACCTGATTCAATTCGCGACAGATCACTACATCCTGGTTGCGATCTTCGTTGTTCTGCTGGTCCTGTTGCTCATCAATGAAGTCCGCCGTGGCGGCCAGAGCCTGAGCAATGGCCAGCTGACTGCCCTGGTCAACGCCGACAAGGCCTTGGTCATCGACATCCGCACCTCCAAGGAGTATGCCGCGGGCCACATCGTCGGTGCGGTGAACATCCCGCAAGACAAACTGGTCAGCCGCATGGCCGAGCTGGAAAAACACAAAGAGAAGACCCTGATCATCGTCGATGCGATGGGCCAGCAGTCCGGCACGCTCTGCCGCGAACTGCTCAAGGCTGGTTTCACCGCTGCCAAGCTGAGCGGTGGCGTTTCCAGCTGGAAAGCCGATAACCTGCCCCTGGTGAAGTGATATGAAGCCCGTCATCGTTTATTCCAGCGACTACTGCCCCTACTGCATGCGCGCCAAGTACCTGCTCGAGAGCAAGGGCATTGCGTTCGAGGAAATCAAGGTCGATGGCAAGCCGCAGGTTCGTGCCGAGATGAGTCAGAAGGCCGGCCGTACTTCGGTGCCGCAGATCTGGATCGGCAGTACCCATGTCGGTGGATGCGATGACCTCTATGCCCTGGAGCGCGCGGGCAAGCTCGACGCGCTGCTGGCGGCCTGATTTGCACTGCATTCAAAAACATTAGGATAAGGATCTGCCATGACTGACCAACAGACCAACGGCGCAGCTGCCGAAGACAACAGCCCTCAGTTCTCGCTGCAGCGCATCTACGTGCGTGACCTGTCGTTCGAGGCCCCGAAAAGCCCGCAGATCTTCCGCCAGCAGTGGGAGCCGAGCGTTGCGCTGGACCTGAACACCAAGCAGAAAGCCCTGGAAGGCGACTTCCACGAGGTGGTGCTGACCCTGTCGGTTACCGTCAAGAACGGTGACGAAGTGGCCTTCATCGCCGAAGTACAGCAGGCCGGCATCTTCCTGATCGCCAACCTCGACGCGGCTTCGATGAGCCACACCCTCGGCGCGTTCTGCCCGAACATCCTGTTCCCTTACGCCCGTGAGACCCTGGACAGCCTGGTGACCCGTGGTTCGTTCCCGGCACTGATGCTGTCCCCGGTCAACTTCGACGCCCTGTACGCGCAAGAGCTGCAGCGTATGCAGGAAACTGGCGAAACTCCGACCGTTCAGTAACGCTGCCCGGTTGTAAAAAGGCGACCTTCGAGGTCGCCTTTTTTGTGTGAGCGGTTTTATCCGCCAAGAGGCCGGCACAGGCGATGGATCAGCTCCCGGCAAACCCATTCTGGCGCCACGCCTCATACACCGTAACCGCCACGGTGTTGGACAGGTTCAGGCTGCGGCACCCCGGCCGCATTGGCAGGCGCAGGCGCTGCTCGGCGGGCAGGCTGTCCAGCACCTCGGCCGGCAGCCCACGGCTTTCGGGGCCAAACAGGAAGGCATCGCCCGGCTGGTAGGTGACTTCATGGAAGGGGTGCGAGCCCTTGGTGGTGAAGGCGAACAGCCGAGGGTTGCCCAGGCTTTCCAGGCATCCAGCCAGGCTCTCGTGGCGCTTGAGCGTGGCATACTCGTGGTAGTCCAGCCCCGCCCTGCGCAGGCGCTTGTCATCCAGCTCGAAGCTGATGGGCTCGATCAGGTGCAGGTCGCAACCGCTGTTGGCGCACAGGCGAATGATGTTGCCGGTATTCGGCGGAATTTCTGGTTGAAAAAGGATGACGTGAAACATGCACGGCTCCAGGCGTGAAGATGACGAGCATTCTACCCCTGAACCGGACCTGCGTTCGAAGGCCTTCCCGCGGGTAATGCTTTCGCTGGCCATTGTCGGCCTGATGGTGGGCCTGATGATCGGCCGCCTGACCACCCCTGATGAGCGGGTGCTGGAGCAGGTCGTGGTGGTGCAGGACGGGCTCGACCTGTGGTTCAACGAAGAACCCAAGCTGCACGGCGAAAACGTTGAAGGGACGGTTGCGGTGCTGTTCGAGGCCCAGGGCAAGGCCCAGCGAGGGCAATTGTACCTGCAGGGCAAACCGGTCGGCTGGCGCGTGCAGAAAAGCGAGGAAGGCTTGTTGCTGACGGTGGTTGCCGCGCGCCCCCTGCACGGTGAGTGGGCCGGTGCAGAGGACGCTGGGCGTTGGCGTGTGCAGGTGAGGCTGCACGAATAAAAGAGGGGATGTCCCGGCCTGCCTGTACCAGGGTCCCCAAAACTTGCGCTGCTGCAAATAAAAGTGGGGTTTTCCCGGCCTGCCTGTACCGAGGACCCCGAAACTGGGAGATACAGTACTTATTGCAGGGGGCGTGCCAGTTTTGCAAAACCCGGAAACATTGGCTTTCAGGGCTTTTTTGCCAAGTTTTGAGGGGTTTTGTGCCTTCGGGCGGTGCAGGGGGCACAGGATCGGTGCATGGGGCTTAAAATGTTGGGGGCTGCAAAGCAGCCCCCGGATGTCATGGCCTACCTATGACTCAATGCTCTTCGCTGTCGTCATCATCCCCGCCGGCGACATTCATCCCCAGCTCCTTGATCTTGCGCGTCAAGGTATTGCGCCCCCAGCCCAGCAGAAGCGCCGCATCCCTGCGCCGCCCGGCGGTATGCTTGAGCGCGGTCTCGATCATGATCCGTTCAAAGCTGGGCACCGCACTGTCGAGCAGATTGGTCTGGCCCCGGGCCAAGGCCTGGTCGGCCCACTGGCGCAACGCCTGCTCCCAATTGGTCACGGGGGCCGCGTCCTGCGGCAGGTTCAGCAGCTCTGGCGGCAGGTCACCAATCAGCACTTCACGGCTGGAGGCCATCACGGTGATCCAGCGGCAGGTGTTTTCCATCTGCCGCACGTTGCCCGGCCACGGCAGGTTGCGGATGAACTCTTCGGTCTCCGGCTTCAGCAGCTTCGGCTCCACGGCCAGCTCCTGGGCCGCGCGGGCGAGGAAGTGGCGGGCGAGGGCGGGGATGTCTTCGCGGCGGTCGGCCAGGCGCGGTATATGAATGCGGATCACGTTGAGGCGGTGGAACAAGTCCTCGCGGAACTTGCCCGCCTGCACCAGCGATTCCAGGTTCTGGTGGGTGGCGGCAATGATGCGCACATCGACCTTGACCGGCACGTGGCCGCCAACCCGGTAAAACTCGCCATCGGCCAGTACCCGCAACAGGCGGGTCTGGGTATCGGCGGGCATGTCGCCGATCTCGTCGAGAAACAGCGTGCCGCCATCGGCCTGCTCGAAGCGGCCGCGGCGCAGGTTGGCGGCACCGGTGAAGGCACCCTTCTCGTGGCCGAACAGCTCGGACTCCATCAGGTCCTTGGGGATGGCTGCCATGTTCAGGGCAATGAACGGTGACGCCGCACGCGGGCTGTGCCGGTGCAGCGCATGGGCCACCAGCTCCTTGCCGGTGCCGGACTCGCCGTTGATCAGTACCGTGATGTTGGAGTGGCTCAGGCGCCCGATCGCGCGGAACACCTCCTGCATCGCCGGCGCTTCGCCGATGATCTCCGGCGTGCGGGCCAAGGCCTGCGGTACATCCAGGCCTTGCTGCTCCTGGGCATGCTGATTGGCGCGCTTGACCAGCGACACCGCCTCGTCGACGTCGAACGGTTTGGGCAGGTATTCGAAGGCACCGCCCTGGTAGGAGGCCACGGCGCTGTCGAGGTCGGAATGGGCGGTCATGATGATGACCGGCAGGCGCGGGTGCTGCTCGCGAATCTGGGCCAGCAAGTCGAGGCCACTGGTACCGGGCATGCGGATATCGGAAATGATCACATCCGGTTGCTGGCGTGCCAGGCGGCCCATGACGCCATCGGCGCTGTCGAAGCTCTGGGTGGTCATGCCTTCTTGTTGCAGGGCTTTTTCCAGGACCCAGCGGATGGAGCGATCATCGTCGACGATCCATACGGTTTCACTTCGGCTCATGAGGCGGTGGCTCCTTGTTCCAGAGGCAGGTAGATCGAAAAGGCGGTGTGGCCTGCATGGCTTTCACATTCGATCAAGCCCTGGTGCTGGCTGATGATGTTCTGGGTGATGGCCAGGCCCAACCCGGTACCGTCCGGGCGGCCACTGACCATGGGATAGAAGAGGGTGTCTTGCAGTTCCGACGGGATGCCCGGGCCGTTGTCGATGATCTCGACCCGTGCCACCAGGCGATGCCGCACGTGGCCGATGGTGAACTGGCGCAGGGCACGGCTGCGCAAGGTGATGCGGCCCAGGCGCAGCTCGTTCTGCGAGCTGATCGCCTGCATGGCGTTGCGCACGATGTTGAGCACCGCCTGGATCATCTGCTCGCGGTCGATCAGCACATCCGGCAGGCTCGGGTCGTAGTCGCGCACCAATGTGATGCACCCCTGGCTTTCGGCCTCCACCAGGCTGCAGACCCGCTCCAGTACTTCGTGGATGTTGGTCATGGCCAGCGAGGGCAGCTTGTTCGAGCCGAGCATGCGGTCGACCAGGTTACGCAGCCGGTCGGCCTCTTCGATGATCACGTTGGTGTAGTCGCGCAGGCCGTCTTCGGGCAGCTCGCGGGCCAACAGTTGCGCCGCGCCGCGGATGCCGCCGAGTGGGTTCTTGATTTCGTGTGCCAGGCCACGCACCAGCATTTTGGTGGTTTCCTGCTTGCTCAGCTGGGCCTCTTCCTTGGTGATGCGCAGCAGCCGGTCGCGCGGGTGCACCTCCAGCAGCAGCAGGGTCTGGCCCTGGTGCAGAATGGGGGTGACGGCGTAATCGACGGTGATGGTCTGCCCGGTCAGCGAGGTCAGTTGCGCTTCGCGCTTGGTGAACGGGTGCGCCTGCTCGACCGCTTGGCGCAATGAGCTGAGCGCTTCTGTCGATTCGGTGAACAACTCGCTGATGAACTGCCCGTGGCTGCGCTGGCCGCTGACGGCCAACAGCATTTCCGCGGCCGGGTTCATGTACTCCAGGCGCAGCTCGGCATTGAGCAGGAGCGTGGCAGTGGTCAGGTTGTCCAGAAGCAGACGGTGCTGTGCATCGCTGATGGTCATAAGGCGTCGTTGACCTCTTTTTGCGCTTGCCTGGCAGAAGTGGCCAGAGCTGGGCGCGCTGTGGATCCGCTGATGCGAGACTCTGTGCTTTCAAGAAATGCAAGAAACAAACCAAGGCTCCGAAAAGAAGCGGATTTACCTGAGAAAGCCCTGGATTTGCGCTTATTCGGACCAGAAAGCGCTGTTCGAGCGCTCATTACGACCCGTTTTGGGCCGCAGGACAGAGCATTCGTAGCTGTTATGCACCAATATAGAGCATTGCTGTGTTCAGCGTTTAGGGCACAGCTGCCCGGTAGCGCGAACCATGGTGTCCTCCTTATTGATGGAGACTTGATTGTGCGCAGTCGGTCAGGTTCTGCTTGTAGGAGGTGTTTGATTTGGCCAGCGATAAACAAAAACGGCCTCCCGAAGGAGGCCGTCTTGGTGATGTCATCGGCGCCAGGCGCCAATCAGATCAGCAGCTGTAGTACAGCTCATATTCCAGCGGGTGTACGAAGGTACGGACCTTGATCTCTTCTTCGCTCTTCAGCTCGATGAAGGCATCGATGAAGTCGTCGGAGAACACGCCGCCCTTGGTCAGGAACGCACGGCCTTTGTCCAGCTCTTCCAGGGCTTCTTTCAGGCTGCCACAAACCTGCGGGATGTCCTTGGCCTCTTCAGGCGGCAGGTCGTACAGGTTCTTGTCGGCAGCATCGCCTGGGTGGATCTTGTTCTGGATGCCGTCCAGGCCAGCCATCAGCAGGGCCGCGAAGGCCAGGTACGGGTTGGCCGATGGGTCCGGGAAGCGCGCTTCGATACGACGGGCCTTCGGGCTGCCGACATAAGGAATGCGGATCGAGGCGGAACGGTTGCGCGCCGAGTAGGCCAGCATGACCGGGGCTTCGAAACCTGGGACCAGACGCTTGTAGGAGTTGGTCGACGGGTTGGTGAAGCCGTTCAGGGCCTTACCGTGCTTGATGATACCGCCGATGAAGTACAGGGCGGTGTCGGACAGGCCGGCATAGCCTTCACCCGAGAAGGTGTTCTTGCCGTCTTTCCAGATCGACATGTGTACGTGCATGCCCGAGCCGTTGTCGCCGTACAGCGGCTTAGGCATGAAGGTGGCGGTACGGCCGTAAGCGTCGGCAACGTTGTGCACGACGTATTTCAGGGCCTGTACTTCGTCAGCTTTCTTCACCAGGGTGTTGAACTTGACGCCGATTTCGTTCTGGCCGGCAGTCGCCACTTCGTGGTGGTGAACTTCAACGGTCTGGCCCATTTCTTCCAGTGCGTTGCACATGGCAGTACGGATTTCGTGGTCGTGGTCGAACGGCGGGACTGGGAAGTAGCCGCCTTTCACGCCTGGACGGTGGCCTTTGTTGCCGCCTTCCACGTCAGCGCCAGTCATCCACGAGCCTTGCTCGGAGAAGATCTTGAACATCGAGCCGGAGATGTCCGAGTGGAACTTCACTTCGTCGAAGATGAAGAACTCAGGCTCCGGGCCTGCGAACACGGTGTCACCGATGCCGGTGCTCTTGAGGTACTCTTCGGCGCGCTTGGCGATGCCGCGCGGGTCGCGATCGTAGCCCTGCATGCTCGACGGGTCGACGATGTCGCAGGTGATGATCAGGGTCGGCTCTTCGGTGAATGGGTCCAGCACGGCGGTGTCGTCGACCGGCATCAGGATCATGTCGGAAGCTTCGATGCCTTTCCAGCCAGCGATGGAGGAACCGTCGAACATCTTGCCGACTTCGAAGAAGTCTTCGTCCAGAGCGTCACGCGCTGGCATGGTCACGTGGTGCTGAATGCCTTTGGTGTCCGTGAAACGCAGATCAATCCACTTGACGTCATGATCTTTGATGAGTTGAACCGACTTCGACATGTTGTCCTCCGGATGGTCTAGAGCGCGGTGGGCCGCTGCCCTGGAAAAAGGGGTGTTGCCGGGCGCGGATAGTCGGCCAAGCTTACCTGCCTCACAAGGGAGCAAATTGCATGCCAGTGCCCGAAAATGGCGAGGGCGAGATAAAAGGGGGCGTTTGCGGGCATTAACTTAGGGTTGATGACTGAAAAACGCACCTATTAGAGGCAAGAAAACACCTTGCTGCACTATATTGGTGCGCTGCTGGAGGGTGGTGCTTTGTTTGAGGGCCTGTTGACGGGTAAAGCCGCTGCCACAGGCCAAATCCACCCCTGCGGGGGTAGGTGTACCCGCGAAAGGCCCGGGGCAGGCGGCGCAAATACTGACTCTGGCCACATCGGCAAACCTTCTGTACAAAAGTTGGTCAAATCCTGAGCAATTTCCGCTATAATTCGCGCCCCTCATTTTCGGCAGGCCCTGCGCGCGCTGTTAACCAATGAAACTTATCGTCAAAGTCTTCCCAGAAATCACCATCAAGAGCCGGCCGGTGCGCAAGCGCTTCATCCGTCAGCTCGGCAAGAACATCCGCAACGTGCTCAAGGATCTCGATCCTGAGCTCGCGGTCGATGGTGTCTGGGATAATCTCGAAGTGGTCACCCGCGTCGAGGACGAAAAGGTCCAGCGCGAGATGATCGAGCGCCTCACCTGCACCCCGGGTATCACCCACTTCCTGCAGGTAGAGGAATACCCGCTCGGCGACTTCGACGACATCGTCGAGAAGTGCAAGCAGCACTTCGGTCATCTGCTCGCGGGCAAGCACTTTGCCGTGCGCTGCAAGCGCGGCGGCCACCATGACTTCACTTCGATGGACGTCGACCGCTACGTCGGCAGCCAGCTGCGCCAGCAGTGCGGCGCCGCCGGCATCGAGCTGAAGAACCCGGAAGTCCTGGTGCGCATCGAAATCCGCAACCAGCGCCTGTACGTGATCCACAACCAGCACCAAGGCATCGGCGGCTACCCGCTGGGCGCCCTGGAGCAAACCCTGGTACTGATGTCGGGTGGCTTCGATTCCACCGTGGCGGCCTACCAGATGATGCGCCGTGGCCTGATGACCCACTTCTGCTTCTTCAACCTCGGCGGCCGTGCCCACGAGCTGGGCGTGATGGAAGTGGCCCACTACCTGTGGAAGAAGTACGGCAGCAGCCAGCGCGTGCTGTTCATCAGCGTGCCGTTTGAAGAAGTGGTCGGCGAGATTCTCAACAAGGTCGACAACAGCTACATGGGTGTGACCCTCAAGCGCATGATGTTGCGCGGCGCTGCCCATATGGCCGACCGCCTGCAGATCGAAGCGCTGGTCACCGGCGAGGCGATTTCCCAGGTCTCCAGCCAGACCTTGCCGAACCTGTCGATCATCGACTCGGCGACCGACAAGCTGGTACTGCGCCCGCTGCTGGCCAGCCACAAGCAGGACATCATCGACCAGGCCACCGAAATCGGCACCGCCGATTTCGCCAAGCACATGCCTGAATACTGCGGCGTGATCTCGGTAAACCCGACCACCCACGCCAAGCGCCACCGCATGGAGCATGAAGAAAAGCAATTCGACATGGCCGTGCTGGAGCGCGCCCTCGAACGCGCCAAGTTCATCTCGATCGACCACGTGATCGACGAGCTGGGCAAAGACATCGAGGTAGAAGAAGTTCGCGAAGCGCTGCCTGGCCAGATCGTCATCGACATCCGTCACCCCGATGCTCAGGAAGACGAACCCTTGGTGATCGAGGGCGTCGAAGTCCAGGTGATGCCGTTTTATGCAATCAATAGTCGCTTCAAGCAGCTGGATGAAACTCGCCAGTACCTGCTGTATTGCGACAAGGGTGTGATGAGCCGTCTGCACGCACACCACCTGCTCAGTGAGGGACATGCCAATGTGCGTGTTTATCGTCCGGCATAAGACGCCAGGGCTGTATGGCGGCAGCATCCGCCATCGCCCTCCCGACCGCCGGCCCTGCTGAGCCTTATACCTTACATATTGGTCGCCTAGACTAGGCGGCAACCGAATCCTCTGATCGAGATACACTTGTGATCGAAAATCTGCGTAACATCGCCATCATCGCCCACGTTGACCATGGTAAAACCACGTTGGTCGACAAACTCCTGCGTCAGTCCGGCACTCTGGAGCGTAACGAGCTCAACGACGAGCGCGTCATGGACTCCAACGACCAGGAAAAAGAGCGCGGTATTACCATTCTGGCGAAAAACACCGCCATCAACTGGAACGGCTACCACATCAACATCGTCGACACCCCCGGCCACGCCGACTTCGGTGGCGAGGTTGAGCGTGTAATGTCGATGGTCGACTCCGTGCTGCTGCTGGTCGACGCCCAGGACGGCCCTATGCCGCAAACCCGCTTCGTGACCAAGAAGGCCTTCGAAGCCGGCCTGAAGCCGATCGTCGTGATCAACAAGGTCGACCGTCCGGGCGCGCGTCCTGACTGGGTTCTGGACCAGATCTTCGACCTGTTCGACAACCTCGGCGCTACCGACGAGCAGCTGGACTTCAAAGTGGTCTACGCCTCGGCCCTGAACGGCATTGCCGGTCTGGACCACGCCGAAATGGGCGAAGACATGACTGCCCTGTACCAGGCTGTCGTCGACCACGTTCCAGCGCCAGCTGTTGACCGTGACGGCCCGTTCCAGATGCAGATCTCCGCACTGGACTACAACAGCTTCCTGGGTGTGATCGGTGTTGGCCGTATCGCCCGTGGTCGCGTCAAGCCTAACACCCCGGTTGTCGCCATCGACGCCGACGGCAAGAAGCGTAACGGCCGTATCCTCAAGCTGATGGGCCACCACGGTCTGCACCGCGTCGACGTCGAAGAAGCCCAAGCTGGCGACATCGTCTGCATCAGCGGTTTCGACGAGCTGTTCATCTCCGACACCCTGTGCGACCCGACTGCCGTTGAGGCGATGAAGCCGCTGACCGTTGACGAGCCTACCGTTTCGATGACCTTCCAGGTCAACGACTCGCCGTTCTGCGGCAAGGAAGGCAAGTTCGTCACCAGCCGTAACATCAAGGACCGTCTGGACAAAGAGCTGCTGTACAACGTTGCCCTGCGCGTTGAAGAAACCGACTCCCCAGACAAGTTCAAGGTCTCGGGCCGTGGCGAGCTGCACCTCTCGGTACTGATCGAAACCATGCGTCGCGAAGGCTTCGAACTGGCCCTGGGCCGCCCGGAAGTCATCATTCGCGAAGTAGACGGCGTCAAGCAAGAGCCGTTCGAGAACGTCACCATCGACATCCCTGAAGAATCGCAGGGCAAGGTCATGGAAGAAATGGGTCTGCGTAAAGGCGACCTGACCAACATGGTCCCGGATGGCAAAGGCCGTGTACGCCTTGAATACAACATCCCGGCGCGTGGTCTGATCGGTTTCCGTAACCAGTTCCTGACCCTGACCAACGGCGCAGGCATCCTGACTTCGATCTTTGATCGCTACGACACCGTGAAGTCCGGCCACATGTCCGGCCGTCAGAACGGCGTACTGGTTTCGGTCGAAACCGGCAAGGCGCTGACCTACTCGCTGGAAACCCTGCAGGCGCGTGGCAAGCTGTTCGTCGAGCACGGTCAAGAGATCTACAACGGTCAGATCGTCGGCCAGAACAGCCGCGACAACGACCTGGGCGTCAACCCTACCAAGGGCAAGAAGCTCGACAACATGCGTGCTTCGGGTAAAGACGAAGTCATCGCTCTGGTTCCACCTGTTCGCTTCACCCTGGAACAGGCTCTGGAATACATCCAGGAAGACGAGCTGTGCGAAGTAACGCCGAAGTCCATCCGTCTTCGCAAGAAGATCCTGGATGAAAGCGAGCGTACCCGCGCTGCCAAGAAAGCCAAAAATAGCTGAGTTAGCTCTGGCTGAATGAAAACGCCCCCGGTCGAAAGGCCGGGGGCGTTTTTTTTGTCTTTTTCACCATGTTTCACTGGAAGTAATTGCTTACTAAGGAGTTTTTGGCAATAGCACACCCCCCAGTACGCTGCCTTTTGAATTATTTCATGGGGCAAATGATGAAGGGCAAGGGATGGAAAGAGCACTTGGCACGCGGCCGGTTTGATGTGGGTGGGGTCACCTGGAGCCTGTTACACCTGCGCTCCAGTTCACATCAAATTGTCATTCCAGGGCTTGCCGTTCAGGGCGTTCAAGCAGTAACGCTTGCTATTGAGTACTCAAGCCACTGTGTCAGCTATGGTCCGAAGCAGGGTGTTGAGCTGGATTTTGACGAGATGGGGCACGATCACCTGTTGATTGATCACAGGGGTGTCTGCCGTGCGTTCTGCCCTAGGCGGTACACGCTATCCATCCAACTGCCGAGCATCATGGCTTCGCTGGCTGACCGGCAATGCCTGTTCACGGGGCATAGCAATTGGCTGACATTGGAGGGGTACCAGCTTGGGTATCCGGAAGGTAGCCATTACGAGGTGTATTTCAATCTACGCCGCGAGTCGGCTCGAAGCCTCAGGGTACACGTTGAAAGCGCCTACATACGCGACCCTGGCCACCCTTCCAGTCGTCCAATGCGGCTCAAGCGACATGAAAAAATAAAAGGTTGGCTATTGATGGTGAAGAAGCTGAGAGGTGAGCCGATTCGACGACCAGTAAGGCGATAGCTGCCTGTAGAAATACGAAACCCCCAATAAAGGGGGTCGTATCGCGGATGCCCTTAGAGATTTCTCTCATCAACCGGCACGGCCGGAACCAGGTGGCGGCGTCTAGACACTTCCAAAGGAAGCTCCGTGTACATCGAGACGGCTCAAATTCTATTCAGTCTCTCTGGGATCGTCAACGGCCGACCACCTTCGGTTTGTAAGCACAGTACCCAGGCCGTGGCCCGACCTTGGGGTGGTTGCGGCAGGTATCTGGCCGCTTGTCATAAATGGTGCACAGCCGGCTCTTGCGGTCCAGATACATGCAGTCATCGTTGCTCATCCGGGTCAGGGTGAAGATGCCCGACTTCTGGTTGAAGCGCTCGATGATGCCTTCCTTCTGCAGGCGTTTGGCCACGTTTTTCGGTGGTTCGTCTTTTTCGAACTCGTCGACCACGCCGATGCGGATCAGATCCTTGATCTTCACTTCCACGGGCAGCGTGCAGCAGGTCGAGTGGCAGCCACCGCACATGTGGCTGGCATAGCGTTGCCAGGTTTCCAGGCGGTCGACTTCGGCCGCGGCAATCAGGGTCGTTTTCATCGTTATGGGGGTGAATCACGGTCTTGGGGCGCGAGATCATACCGGAGTTGTTCAATTTGTGAACAACCTTTTGCCTGATTCCTTCATCAGGCATGAAAACTGCGAACAGGTACTGTCAGTCCCTGTCGAAGGGTCTAGTCTCATCAATCTCCCTCCGTATTCGTCTACTTGCCCGAGGATGCCGCATGTCCCAGGAACCCAAAGCACGTGACGCCGAGGTGGCCGATTTTCGCGCCGCTGTGCTGGATAAGCTGACCTACGCGGTCGGCAAGGACCCCGAGCATGCCTTCGACCATGACTGGTTCGAAGCCATTGCCCTGGCGGCGCGTGATCACATGGTCGATCACTGGATGGACCATACCCGTCAGGCCTACAGGCGCAGTCAGAAACGGGTCTATTACCTTTCTCTGGAATTTCTCATCGGGCGGCTGCTGTATGACAGCCTGAGCAACCTGGGTTTGCTCGACATCGCCCGCGAAGCCCTCGACGGCCTGGACGTCGACCTGGAGCGCATCCGCCTGCTGGAGCCGGATGCCGCACTGGGCAATGGTGGCCTGGGGCGCCTGGCGGCTTGCTTCATGGAAAGCATGTCGACCCTGGGCATTGCCGCCCATGGCTACGGTATCCGTTACGAGCACGGCCTGTTTCGCCAGGCGGTGGTCGATGGTTGGCAGCAGGAGCAGACCGAGAACTGGCTGGACTTCGGCAACCCCTGGGAGTTCGAGCGCGCCGAGGTGATCTACCCGATCAGTTTCGGCGGCAGCGTCGAGACCGTGCAGGACCCCCAAGGCCAGCAACGGCAGGTGTGGTCGCCCGGCGAGACGGTGCGGGCGGTGGCCTATGACACGCCGGTGGTCGGCTGGCGTGGCGCCAGCGTCAATACCTTGCGCCTGTGGCGGGCGCGGGCGCTCGAGGAGCTGCACCTGGAGCGCTTCAACGCCGGTGACCACCTGGGTGCGGTCGCCGAAGTGGCGCGCGCCGAGAGCATTTCGCGCGTGCTGTACCCGGCCGACAGTACCGAAGCCGGGCAGGAGCTGCGCCTGCGCCAGGAGTACTTCTTCGTTTCGGCTTCGCTGCAGGACTTGCTGCGCCGCCACCTGAACATGCATGACAGCCTGCTCAACCTGCCCGATGCCGCCGCCATTCAGCTCAACGACACCCACCCCTCGATCGCCGTGGCCGAGTTGATGCGGCTGCTGGTCGACCAGCACGAAGTGCCTTGGGATAACGCCTGGGAGCTGACCGTCGGCACGCTGGCCTACACCAACCACACCTTGCTGCCGGAGGCACTGGAAACCTGGCCGGTGGCGCTGATGGAGCGCATGCTGCCGCGGCACATGCAGATCATCTACCTGATCAACGCCTACCATATCGACGCCCTGCGCGCGAAAGGGCTGCACGACTTCGACGTGTTGCGGGCCGTGTCGCTGATCGAAGAAGACAACGGCCGCCGGGTGCGCATGGGCAACCTGGCGTTTCTCGGCTCGCACAGTGTCAACGGTGTGTCGGCACTGCACAGCCAGCTGATGAAGAGCACGGTGTTCGCCGAGCTGCACAAGCTGTACCCGCAGCGGATCAACAACAAGACCAACGGCATCACCTTCAGGCGCTGGCTGTTCCAGTCCAACCCGCCACTGACCGAGATGCTGGTCGAGGCGCTTGGGCCCGAGCTCAAGGATGACCCTGAAGGGCTGCTGGCCAACCTCGTGCCCTTTGCTGACAAAAGCAGCTTCCGCAAGCAGTTCGCCGCCCAGCGCCTGCACAGCAAGCGCGCCCTGGCCAGCATCATCCAGGACCGTATCGGCGTTACGGTGAACCCCGAGGCGATGTTCGATGTGCAGGTCAAGCGCATCCACGAGTACAAGCGCCAGTTGCTCAACCTGCTGCACACCGTGGCGCTGTATCAGGCCATTCGCAACGACCCCGGTACCAATTGGGTACCACGGGTGAAGATCTTCGCCGGCAAGGCTGCGGCCAGCTACCACCAGGCCAAGCTGATCATCAAGCTGGCCAACGACATCGCCCGTGTGGTCAACAACGACCCCACCGTGCGTGGCCTGCTGAAAGTGGTATTCCTGCCCAACTACAACGTCAGCCTGGCCGAAAGCATCATCCCGGCGGCAGACTTGTCCGAGCAGATCTCCACGGCAGGTTACGAGGCGTCAGGCACCAGCAACATGAAGTTCGGCCTCAATGGCGCGCTGACCATCGGCACCCTGGACGGCGCCAACGTCGAGATGTGCGAGCAGGTGGGGGCCGACAACATGTTCATCTTCGGCCTCACGGCGCAGCAGGTCGAGGCGCGCCGGCGCGCCGGAGACTTTGGCGCCAGTGCGGCGATTGCGGCGTCCAATCGCTTGAACGATGTGCTCCAGGCCATTCGCAGCGGGGTGTTCTCGCCCGATGACCCTTCGCGTTATACCGGGCTGATCGACGGGTTGGTGGCCTATGACCGTTTCCTGGTGTGCGCCGATTTCGACGCCTACTGGGATGCCCAGCGGCGGGTCGATGAGCTGTGGCACACGCCGCAGGAATGGTGGCGCATGGCGGTGCTGAACACGGCGCGGATGGGGTGGTTCTCGTCGGACCGAACCATTCGCGAGTATGCCACCGACATCTGGAAAGCACTGGACTGACTTACCAGGGCCGCATAGCGGCCCCACTCGACAGCCGGCCTGGCCACGGCTGAACTACCGACCTATTGTGCCGTCAGACAGCCCAGGCGAGTCTCATTGCTCGCTAGCATCGCACTCTCCCTGTAAACTGCGGGGGTTTTTCTCCCCCTTTCCATTTCGGAGCCATACATGTCCCGCGTTACCCTGAGTCGCTATCTGATTGAGCAGACCCGCAGCAACAATACCCCTGCCGATCTGCGCTTCCTGATCGAAGTGGTGGCGCGCGCGTGCAAAGAGATCAGCCACCACGTGTCCAAAGGCGCCCTGGGCGGCGTACTGGGCAGCATGGGCACCGAGAACGTTCAAGGTGAAGTGCAGAAGAAGCTCGACGTGATCTCCAACGATATCCTGCTGGAGGCCAACGAGTGGGGCGGCCACCTGGCCGGCATGGCTTCCGAAGAAATGGACAACGCCTACCAGATCCCGGGCAAGTACCCTAAAGGCGCCTACCTGCTGGTCTTCGACCCACTGGACGGTTCGTCGAACATCGACGTCAACGTCTCGGTCGGCACCATCTTCTCGGTACTGCGTTGCCCCAACGAGTACCTGAGCCAGAACGAAACCCTCAACGAAAACGCGTTCCTGCAGCCAGGCACCGAGCAGGTCGCCGCCGGTTATGCCATCTACGGCCCGCAGACCATGCTGATCCTGACCCTGGGCAATGGCGTCAAGGGCTTCACCCTGGACCGTGAGCTGGGCAGCTTCGTGCTGACCCACGAGAACATCCAGGTACCGGCAACCACCGCCGAGTTCGCCATCAACATGTCCAACCAGCGTCACTGGGAAGCCCCGGTGCAGCGCTACGTCGATGAGCTGCTGGCCGGTGAGACTGGCCCGCTGAAAAAGAACTACAACATGCGCTGGATCGCCTCGATGGTAGCCGACGTGCACCGCATCCTGACCCGTGGCGGTCTGTTCATGTACCCGCGCGACGCTCGCGACCCGAGCAAGCCGGGCAAGCTGCGCCTGATGTACGAGGCCAACCCGATGTCGTTCATCATCGAACAGGCTGGCGGCGCATCCACCAATGGTTACGATCGTATCCTCGACATTCAGCCACAAAGCCTGCACGAGCGCGTGTCGGTCATTCTGGGCTCGAAGGAAGAGGTCGAGCGCGTCACCGCGTATCACAAGGAGTAAGTCATGCTCGCACCTTGGCAGCCGTTGTTGGAGTGGTGGTTCGGTTGGGGCACCAGCCCCCAGGCCGTGGCTGACGAGAAGAGCACGCTGTGGTTCGGCAAGCATCACGATGCCGAAGCTCAGGCGCTGTTTGGCGACCTGGTCGAGCATGCCCTGGCGGGTGGGCTCGACGAGTGGCAGCAAAGCCCGCAAGGCTGGCTCGGCCTGCTGATCCTGCTGGACCAGCTGCCGCGCATGATCCACCGCGACACGTCGCGCGCCTTCGAGGGCGACCGGCGTGCCCAGGTGGTGGCCATGCAGGGCCTGCAGAAAGGCTGGGATTACCAGCTGCTGCCGATCCAGCGGGTGTTCGTGCTGCTGGTGCTGGAGCATGCCGAGGTGCTGGACTGGCAGAACCTGTGCGTCGAGCGTTACCAGGTACTGCTGGACGAGCAGCCCGAGGCTCATCGGCGCTTGTTCGAGGGGTTCCTCGACTATGCCGAGCAGCACCAGCGGGTGATTGCTCGGTTCGGGCGCTTCCCGCACCGCAACCTGATGCTGGAACGGCCGAGTACCAGTGAAGAGATGGACTTTTTGCTGGAGCCTGGGTCCAGGTTCTGAGATTCATCGGCCTGCCACGCAGCCCTGACGTAGCAAAAAACCGCCACTGCACCCGCAGCGGCGGTTTTTTTATGCCGCCATTGGCTACCCGACCAATGGTGTAGGTGGAAAGGGGGGAGGGCAGGGAACCAGGGAGGGATTTTCTCGTCGAAGGTCACTGCAGGCCACTCGCCTGTATCCCCTGTCCAGGAGTGTCCTCATGTCGTTGCGTTCCCTCGCCCTGTTGTCCTTGTGCGTCGTTCTGACCGCGTGCAGCAAGATCAACCAGGAAAACTATTCCAAGCTCAAGGCCGGCATGAACAAGGCCGAGGTCGAGCAATTGCTCGGCACGCCTGCCGAGTGCTCCGGCGCGCTGGGCATGAGCAGCTGTACCTGGGGGGACGAGAAGAGCTTCATCAGCGTGCAGTACGCGGCTGACAAGGTACTGATGTACTCAGGGCAGGGCCTTAAATGAGGCGTCTGCACCTGCTGCTGGGGTTATGCCTGGTGATGCTGCTGGGCGGTTGCGCCAGCTCTGCGCATGACCCGCTGGCACCGAAGACCGCCGGCAACGTCGACCTCAAGCGTTACCAGGGCAAATGGTATGAGCTGGCGCGCTTGCCAATGCGCTATCAGCAAGGCTGCGAGCAGTCCGAGGCCCACTACAACCTCAAATCAGACGGCTCCTACGGCGTGCTCAACCGCTGCCGTACCCTGGGTGATGAATGGTTGCGCGCAGAAGGGCATGCCAACATCCAGGAGCCTGGGCATACCGACAAGCTGTGGGTCGAGTTCGACAACTGGTTCACCCGCCTGGTACCGGGCGTGGCCAGGGGTGAGTACTGGATTCTCTACGTGGACGAGCGTTACCACACGGCGATCGTCGGCAGCCCGGACCGCAAGTACCTGTGGATCTTGTCGCGCACGCCAAGCCTGCCGGCCTGGCAGCGCGAGAGTTTGCTGTCCAAGGCGCGGCAGCAGGGTTATGACACCAGCCGGCTGATCTGGCGCACGGCTGACCAGCAGATCGTCAAAAGCCATTGACCCCGCACGCGCTTGCATGTGGTGGTGGTGTGTGTAGGAGCGGCCTTGCGTCGCGAAAAGGGGCGCGCAGCGGCCCCATCGATACCAGCGGCGACGCTAAAGCCTGGGGCCGCTGCGCGCCCCTTTTCGCGACGCAAGGCCGCTCCTACACACACACACACACACGGTCAACCCAGCAGTTGGCGCAAGACCTCGACAAACGCCTGTGCGCTTTCCTCTTCCTGGGCATGCCGCCCCTGGCGCACGACCCACTGGCCGTTGACCATCACATCGCGCACCTGGCGGTCGCCGCCTGCGAACAACCAGCGATTGAGAATGGCATCGCCATCTGCCGTGGCGATGTACGGGTCTTGACCATCGAGCACCAGCCAGTCGGCCCGCTTGCCCACCGCCAGTTCACCGATCGCCTGGCCAAGCGCCTGGGCACCGCCGCTCAAGGCTGCGTCATACAGCGTGCGCCCGACCATCGGCTGGTCACCGCGGTACAGCCGGTTGCGCCGCTGATCGCGTAAGCGCTGGCCATACTCAAGCCAGCGCAGTTCTTCCACCACGCTGAGCGACACATGGCTGTCCGAGCCAATGCCCATGCGCCCACCTTGCGCCAGGTAGTCAACCGCCGGGAAGATACCGTCGCCCAGGTTGGCCTCGGTGGTCAGGCACAGCCCTGCCACCGCGCCGCTGCGGGCCATGGCGGCGACTTCATCGGCTTCGGCGTGGGTGGCGTGAACCAGGCACCAGCGCGCGTCCACCTCGACATGCTCGTACAGCCACTGCAACGGGCGCAGGCCACTCCAGGCCAGGCAATCGTCGACTTCCTTCTGTTGTTCGGCAATGTGGATATGCACCGGGCTATTTGGGTTGCCGGCTTCCAGCACGCTGGCGATCTGCCCTGGGGTGACTGCGCGCAGCGAGTGGAAGCACAGGCCCAGTTGCTGTGCCGGTTGCGCGCCCAGCAGTGGCGCGAGTTGTTCCTGCAGGCGCAGGTACTGCTCGGTAGAGTTGATGAAACGCCGTTGCCCTTCGGTGGGCGCCTGGCCGCCGAAGCCTGCGTGGCTGTACAGCACGGGCAGCAAGGTCAGGCCGATGCCGCTGCTGGCTGCCGCGGCGCTGATGCGCCGGGACAGCTCGGCGGGGTCGGCGTAGGCCTTGCCTGCCGAGTCGTGGTGCACATAGTGGAATTCGGCCACCGAGGTGTAGCCGGCCTTGAGCATCTCGATGTACAGCTGGCGGGCGATGACCTGCAACTGCTCTGGGGTGATCTGGCCAACCAGGCGATACATCAGGTCGCGCCAGGTCCAGAAGCTGTCGTTGGGGTTGCCCGCCACTTCCGCCAACCCTGCCATCGCCCGTTGGAAGGCATGCGAGTGCAGGTTGGGCATGCCGGGCAGCAGCGGCCCGGCCAGCCGTTCGGCACCGTCGGCCGAAGCGCCGGGCTCGATGCGCGTCATGTTGCCATCGCTGGCGACCTCGATTCGGACATTGCTGGCCCAGCCATTGGGCAGCAGGGCGCGTTCGGCGAAGTAGGCGGACATCGGTGAAATCCTGTTATTGTTAGCTTGTATATACATATACAGGCGTTTGCCTGCCGGGTAAACTGCGGCAAGCTACCGCTCATTCAATCGCACAAGGATCCAACGCCGTGCCGACACCTCCTGTCTCCGCGCTGGTTGCCCAGATGGGCGAGGTCCCGGCGCCGCTGTACGCGCGGGTCAAACAGATGATCATCCAGCAGATCGACAACGGCAGCTGGCCGCCTCATCACCGGGTCCCTTCAGAGAGCGAGCTGGTCAGCCAACTGGGCTTCAGCCGCATGACCATCAACCGCGCCCTGCGCGAGCTCACGGCCGAAGGGCTGTTGGTGCGCATGCAAGGGGTCGGTACCTTCGTCGCCGAACCCAAGAGCCGTTCGGCGCTGTTCGAAGTCAACAACATCGCCGACGAGATTGCCGGGCGTGGCCACCAGCATAGCTGCCAGGTGGTCATCCTCGCCGAGGAGGCCGCCGGCTCCGAGCGTGCCCTGGCGCTGGACATGCGCGAAGGCCAGCGGGTGTTCCATTCGCTGATCGTGCATTACGAAAATGGCATACCGGTGCAAATCGAGGACCGCTACGTCAATGCGGCGATCGCGCCCGATTACCTCAAGCAGGACTTCACCCGGCAAACGCCTTACGCCTACCTGTCCCAGGTCGCGCCGCTGACCGAGGGTGAGCACGTGGTCGAGGCGATTCTGGCCGAGCCGCACGAGTGCCAGCTGCTGCAGATCGAACGGGGCGAGCCTTGCCTGCTGATTCGCCGCCGCACCTGGTCCGGCCGCCAGCCGGTCACAGCCGCGCGGTTGATCCACCCCGGTTCCCGTCATCGCCTGGAAGGACGATTCAGCAAATGAGCCAATTGCAGGTGTTGCGTGCGCAGGGCTACCCGCGCATGCCATGGAAGAACGGGGGCGGTTTCACCGAGGAAATCACCCGCGACAGCGGCGAAGGCCTCGAAGGGTTCGGCTGGCGCCTGTCGATTGCCGATATCGAAGAGTCTGGCGGTTTCTCGTCGTTCGCCGGTTACCAGCGGATCATCACGGTGCTGCAGGGCGATGGCATGCGTCTGCTGGTCGACGGGCAGGCCAGCCGGCCGCTGTTGCCATACGACGCGTTTGCCTTCGCAGGCGAGAGCCAGGTCAGTTGCAAGCTGCTGGGTGGGGCGATTCGTGATTTCAACCTGATCTACGCGCCACAGCGTTATCGCGCGCGCTTGCAGTGGTTCGATGGCACCACCCGGCTGTTCAGTTCGGCGTCGACGATGTTGTTGTTCGCCGCCAGTAACCAGGTCGAGGCGCAGTTGGCTGGGGGTGAGGTGCAGCGGCTGGGGTTGCATGACTGCTTGCGGCTTGAGGGTAACGACGCGCTGGTGGGGTTGGAGGTTCAGGGGCGGTTTTGCCTGATCGAACTGATTTCACGTTGAGATAGCCGGGGCCGCACAGCGGCCCCAGCTTTTTCTGGTTTCCAACGCAGAGGTCCAATTATTTTGGTTGTCCATGCTTGTACATACAAGTAAAGGTGTGTTTGTATATTGACCACGACACACCTGCCCGCGGACGACCGCAGAGGACCCTTCCCGTGACCGACAACAACAAATACCGTGACGTTGAAATCCGTGCCCCACGTGGCAACAAGCTGACCGCCAAAAGCTGGCTGACTGAAGCGCCGCTGCGCATGCTGATGAACAACCTCGATCCGCAGGTCGCGGAAAACCCCAAGGAGCTGGTGGTCTACGGTGGTATCGGCCGGGCCGCCCGCAACTGGGCCTGCTACGACAAGATCGTCGAGACCCTGACCCGCCTGGAAGACGACGAAACCCTGCTGGTGCAGTCGGGCAAGCCGGTCGGCGTGTTCAAGACCCACAGCAACGCCCCGCGCGTGCTGATCGCCAACTCCAACCTGGTGCCGCACTGGGCCAACTGGGAACACTTCAACGAACTGGATGCCAAGGGCCTGGCCATGTACGGCCAGATGACCGCCGGCAGCTGGATCTACATCGGTAGCCAGGGCATCGTCCAGGGCACCTATGAAACCTTCGTCGAGGCCGGCCGCCAGCACTACGGTGGCAGCCTCAAAGGCAAGTGGGTACTGACCGCAGGCCTGGGCGGCATGGGCGGTGCCCAGCCACTGGCCGCGACCCTGGCCGGTGCCTGCTCGCTGAACATCGAATGCCAGCAGAGCCGCATCGATTTCCGTCTCGAAACCCGCTATGTCGACGAGCAGGCTACCGACCTCGACGACGCCCTGGCGCGCATCGCCAAGTACACCGCCGAAGGCAAGGCCATCTCCATCGCCCTGCACGGCAACGCCGCTGAAGTGCTGCCGGAGCTGGTCAAACGTGGCGTGCGCCCAGACATGGTCACCGACCAGACCAGCGCCCACGACCCGCTCAACGGCTACCTGCCGGCCGGCTGGACCTGGGAGCAGTACCGCGACCGTGCGCAGACCGAACCGGCTGCCGTGGTCAAGGCCGCCAAGCAGTCCATGGCCGTGCACGTGCAAGCCATGCTCGACTTCCAGAAGCAAGGCATCCCGACCTTCGACTACGGCAACAACATTCGCCAGATGGCCAAGGAAGAGGGCGTGGCCAACGCCTTCGACTTCCCTGGCTTCGTGCCGGCCTATATCCGCCCGCTGTTCTGCCGCGGCGTGGGTCCGTTCCGCTGGGCCGCGCTGTCTGGTGAAGCCGACGACATCTACAAGACCGATGCCAAGGTCAAGGAACTGATCCCCGACGACGCCCACCTGCACCGCTGGCTGGACATGGCCCGCGAGCGCATCAGCTTCCAGGGCCTGCCAGCGCGTATCTGCTGGGTCGGCCTGGGCCTTCGCGCCAAACTGGGCCTGGCGTTCAACGAAATGGTACGCAGCGGCGAGCTGTCGGCGCCGATCGTCATCGGCCGCGACCACCTGGACTCCGGTTCGGTATCGAGCCCCAACCGTGAAACCGAAGCCATGCGTGACGGCTCCGACGCTGTCTCCGACTGGCCGCTGCTCAACGCCCTGCTCAACACCGCCAGCGGCGCCACCTGGGTTTCGCTGCACCACGGCGGCGGCGTAGGCATGGGCTTCTCGCAGCACTCGGGCATGGTCATCGTCTGTGACGGCACCGATGAAGCCGCCGAGCGCATCGCCCGCGTGCTGACCAACGACCCGGCCACCGGTGTCATGCGCCACGCCGACGCCGGCTACGACATCGCCGTCGACTGCGCCAAAGAGCAAGGCCTTGACCTGCCAATGATCACGGGCTGATCGCTGCACTTTGAGTGATACTGAACAACAAGAAGGGGCCTGCGGGCCCCGACAGAATGGAGTAGCGAAGTGACCGAACTGACCCTCAAGCCTGGCACCCTGACCCTGGCCCAGCTGCGCGCGATCCATGCCGCACCCGTGCGCCTGCGCCTGGATGCCAGCGCCGACCAGCCGATCAACGACAGCGTTGCCTGCGTCGAACAGATTCTTGCCGAAGACCGTACCGCCTACGGCATCAACACCGGTTTCGGCCTGCTGGCTTCGACCCGCATTGCCAGCCATGACCTGGAAAACCTGCAGCGTTCGTTGGTGCTGTCCCACGCCGCCGGCATCGGCGCGCCGCTGGACGACGACCTGGTGCGGCTGATCATGGTGCTCAAGATCAACAGCCTCAGCCGTGGTTTCTCCGGCATTCGCCGCAAGGTGATCGATGCGCTGATCGCCCTGGTCAACGCCGAAGTCTACCCACACATTCCGCTCAAAGGCTCGGTCGGTGCGTCCGGTGACCTGGCACCGCTGGCGCACATGTCGCTGGTGCTGCTCGGCGAAGGCAAGGCGCGTTATCAGGGCCAGTGGCTGTCGGCCACTGAAGCGCTGGCCGTTGCCGGCCTGGAGCCACTGACCCTGGCCGCCAAAGAGGGCCTGGCCCTGCTCAACGGCACCCAGGCTTCCTCGGCCTACGCCTTGCGCGGGCTGTTCTACGCCGAAGACCTGTACGCCGCCGCCATTGCCTGCGGTGGCCTGACCGTGGAAGCGGCGCTGGGCTCGCGTTCGCCGTTCGATGCACGGGTGCATGCCGTGCGTGGCCAGCGTGGCCAGATCGACACCGCCGCCTGCTTCCGCGACCTGCTGGGCGAGTCCAGCGAAGTGTCGCAGTCGCACAAGAACTGCGACAAGGTCCAGGACCCGTACTCGCTGCGCTGCCAGCCGCAGGTCATGGGCGCCTGCCTGACCCAGTTGCGCCAGGCTGCCGAAGTGTTGGGCGTCGAGGCCAACGCGGTGTCGGACAACCCGCTGGTGTTCGCTGCCGAAGGCGACGTGATCTCAGGCGGCAACTTCCACGCCGAACCGGTGGCCATGGCCGCTGACAACCTGGCCCTGGCCATCGCCGAAATCGGCTCGCTGAGCGAGCGCCGCATCTCGCTGATGATGGACAAGCACATGTCCCAGCTGCCGCCGTTCCTGGTGGAAAACGGTGGGGTCAACTCTGGCTTCATGATTGCCCAGGTGACCGCTGCCGCATTGGCCAGCGAGAACAAGGCCCTGTCGCACCCTCACAGCGTCGACAGCCTGCCCACTTCGGCCAACCAGGAAGACCACGTGTCGATGGCCCCGGCCGCCGGCAAGCGCTTGTGGGAAATGGCCGAGAACACCCGTGGCGTGCTGGCCATCGAATGGCTGGGCGCCTGCCAGGGCCTGGACCTGCGCAAGGGGCTGAAGACCTCGGCCAAGCTGGAGCAGGCACGCCGAGCGCTGCGCAGCGAAGTGCCGCACTACGACCGCGACCGGTTCTTTGCGCCGGATATCGAGAAGGCCGTCGAGCTGCTGGCTAAAGGCAGCCTGAGCGGGCTGCTGCCAGCTGGGGTTCTGCCTAGCCTGTGATGCCTCTGGGGCCGCCTTGCGGCCCATTCGCGGGGCAAGCCCGCGCCCACACAGATCTGAACCTGTGGGGGCGGGCTTGACCCGTGAAAGGGCTGCAACGCGGCCCCCTCGATCTCACGACCACAAAAACAAAATTAGGACGTGACATGCAACAAGCTCAAGGTCTTAAGCGCGGGCTGTCGGCCCGACACATCCGTTTCATGGCGCTCGGCTCCGCTATCGGTACCGGGCTTTTCTACGGTTCTGCCTCGGCCATCCAGATGGCCGGCCCAGCAGTGCTGCTGGCCTACCTGATCGGCGGCGCCGCCGTGTTCATGGTCATGCGCGCCCTTGGCGAGATGGCCGTGCACAACCCGGTCGCCGGCTCCTTCGGGCACTACGCCACCACCTACCTCGGCCCCATGGCCGGCTTCATCCTCGGTTGGACCTACGCCTTCGAGATGGTCATCGTCGCCATCGCCGACGTGACGGCCTTCGGTATCTACATGGGCTTCTGGTTCCCTGAAGTGGCCCGCTGGGTCTGGGTGCTGGGCATCGTCTTCCTGATCGGCGGCCTGAACCTGTGCAACGTCAAGGTGTTCGGCGAGATGGAGTTCTGGCTGTCGCTGCTCAAGGTCGGCGCAATCGTCGCGATGATCCTTGCCGGCCTCGGCATCATGGCCTTCGGCTTCAGCCAGGTCGGCACCGGGCATGCGGTCGGGTTGAGCAACCTGGTCGAGCACGGCGGTTTCATGCCTAATGGTGTCGGTGGCCTGATCGCCTCCTTCGCAGTGGTCATGTTCGCCTTCGGTGGTATCGAAATCATCGGCGTCACTGCCGGTGAGGCCAAGGACCCACAGCGGGTCATTCCCAAGGCCATCAATGCCGTGCCGCTGCGTATCCTGCTGTTCTACGTGCTGACCCTGTTCGTGCTGATGTGCCTGTACCCGTGGCCGCAAATCGGCAGCGAAGGCAGCCCGTTCGTGCAGATCTTCAGCAACCTGGGGATTGGTTCGGCGGCGGCAGTGCTCAACGTCGTGGTGATTTCCGCTGCCATTTCGGCCATCAACAGCGACATTTTCGGCGCGGGCCGCATGATGTACGGCCTGGCCCAGCAAGGCCACGCGCCACGCGGGTTCAGCAAGCTGTCCCGGCACGGTGTGCCTTGGATGACCGTGGTGGTGATGGGCGCGGCGCTGCTGATCGGCGTGGTGCTCAACTACCTGATCCCCGAGAACGTGTTCCTGCTGATTGCCTCGATCGCCACCTTCGCCACCGTGTGGGTGTGGCTGATGATCCTGCTCACCCAGGTGGCCATGCGCCGCAGCATGAGCCGCGAGGAAGCCGCCCAGCTGAAGTTCCCGGTACCGTTCTGGCCCTATGGCCCAGCCATGGCCATCGCGTTCATGGTGTTCATCTTTGGCGTGCTCGGTTACTTCCCGGACACTCAGGCAGCCCTGCTGGTGGGTGTGGTCTGGGTGGTGTTCCTGGTCGCGTCCTACCTGCTGTGGTGCAAGCCGCGGGCAGGGCAGGGCAAAGCGGCCCAGGCGCAGGCCGAGCTGCACCGCTAGTACAGGAGATTGCAAATGAGAACCCTCTGGCAGCACTGCCATGTGGCAACCATGGTCGACGGCCGTTACTCGATCATCGAGGACGCGGCGATCGTTACCTGCGCCGGGCTGATCGAATGGATCGGCCCACGCAGCGCGCTGCGGCCGGTCGAAGCGGAGCGCACGGTGAACCTGGGCAACGCCTGGGTCACCCCCGGGCTGATCGACTGCCACACTCACGCGGTGTTTGGCGGCAACCGCAGCGGCGAGTTCGAGCAGCGCCTGCAGGGCGTGAGCTATGCCGAAATCGCCGCACAAGGCGGCGGCATCGCCAGTACCGTGCGGGCCACCCGTGCGGCCAGCGAGGATGAGCTGTTCGCCAGCGCCCGCCAGCGGGTTCAGGCGTTGATGCGTGATGGCGTGACCACCCTCGAGGTCAAGTCCGGCTATGGCCTGGACCTGGCCAACGAGCGCAAGATGCTGCGCGTGGCACGGCGCCTGGCCGACGAGTTGCCGCTTGCCGTGCGCGCCACCTGCCTGGCCGCCCACGCCCTGCCGCCGGAGTACGCCGGCAGGGCCGACGACTTCATTGCGCACATCTGCGACGAGATGCTGCCTGCCCTGGCCGCAGAAGGGCTGGTGGATGCGGTGGATGCGTTCTGCGAACACCTGGCGTTCTCCCCGGCCCAGGTCGAGCGGGTATTCATCAAGGCGCATGAGCTGGGCCTGCCGGTGAAGCTGCACGCCGAACAGCTGTCGTCGCTGCACGGCTCGAGCCTGGCGGCGCGCTACCAGGCATTGTCGGCCGACCACCTGGAATTCATGACTGAGGAAGACGCCATTGCCATGGCCGCGGCCGGCACGGTCGCCGTGCTGCTGCCGGGCGCCTTCTATTTCCTGCGCGAAACCCAATTGCCGCCGATGGACGCCCTGCGCCGTCACGGTGTGAAGATTGCCCTGGCCAGCGACCTCAACCCGGGCACCTCGCCGGGGTTGTCGCTGCGCCTGATGCTGAACATGGGCTGCACGCTGTTCCGCATGACCCCGGAAGAAGCCCTGGCCGGTGTGACCACCCATGCCGCTACGGCGCTAGGCCTTGGCGACAGCCATGGCACGCTGGAAGCCGGCAAGGTGGCGGACTTTGTCGCCTGGCAGATCGAGCGCCCCGCCGACCTGGCCTACTGGCTGGGTGGCGACCTGCCCAAGCGTGTGGTGCGCAAGGGCCACGAGATATTCAACTGAGCGAGGCGAAATGAACAAGGTACTGAGTTTTCACCAGGGCCGTTTGCCCCTGCTGATCAGCATGCCCCACGCAGGCCTGCAACTGACCCCAGCGGTGCGCGAGGGCCTGGTCGACCAGGCGCGCAGCTTGCCTGACACCGACTGGCACATCCCGCAGCTCTACGATTTTGCCCGTGAACTGGGCGCCAGCGTGGTGGCGGCGGAGTATTCGCGTTTCGTCATCGACCTCAACCGGCCCGACGACGATAAGCCGTTGTACGTCGGGGCAACCACCGGCTTGTATCCGGCCACGCTGTTCGAAGGGCAGCCCTTGTTCAAAGACGGGCAGGTGCCCTCTGCCGAAGAGCGCGCGACCTACCTGGAGCAGATCTGGCGGCCGTATCACGACACGATCAGCCAGGAGCTGGCCCGCCTGCGTGAGCAGTTCGGCTATGCGTTGCTGTGGGACGCCCACTCGATTCGCTCGCTGATCCCGCACCTGTTCGACGGCAAGCTTCCGGATTTCAACCTCGGGACTTTCAACGGCGCCAGCTGCGATCCTGAGCTGGCACAGTTGCTTGCGGGCGTGTGCGCCGAAGCGCCGGCTTACAGCCATGTACTCAACGGGCGTTTCAAGGGCGGCCATATCACCCGCCACTATGGCAACCCTGCCAACCATATCCATGCGGTGCAGTTGGAGCTGGCGCAAAGCACGTACATGGAAGAAAGCGAGCCGTTCGCCTATCGCGAAGACCTGGCGCAACCGACCCAGGCCGTGCTGCGGCGTTTGCTCGAAAGCGTGCTGGCCTGGGGCGTGCAGCGCTACGGGAAATGAGCGCAGGGGGCGGCCTGCACACAGTGGCCGCCCCGGCGAGTGGCTGCCTACTCGGTCGATGAACGGGGCTTGCGATCAGGGTCTGCAAACGATGTGAGTTCGCGAATCAGGCGTAACTCGCGTGTTTGCCTGTTGCGCTCCAATGCCTGGAACTCTTCTGCCAACGAAGAGAGGGGCCTGTCAGGGTATTGGTCCGGTAGTTCGGATACCTGGGTCTGGTATGTGTGCTCGATGTCTGCAAAACGGTCGGCATAGGCTTGGCGCAAGTACTGGACCCAGCGCGGGTTGGCGGCGGCAAAATTCAGGAAATCCTCCGCCAGCTCGCGACGCTGCACTTCCAGCTCGGCATATGCCAACTCATCGATATTGGCATTGATCGCGTAGCGCAAGGTGTCGTTGGGTAGGCCCAGTTCAAGCGGGGCATTCAGTTCACGACGGTAGGTGAGGCGAACCTCCGCTTCATCCCGGTTGGCCGCCTCGCTTTGGGCAACCTCATCCAGGGCCTGCAAGCGATACAGGCGGCGCAGTTCCCGATAAAGGTTACCCTCGGTATCTGCCGCATCGATCTGCAGGCGCTGGTTGGCGATGTACAGTTCGATGTTCTGGAATACCAGCAGCGCGCCGTCGTGGCAGGTCTGGTCGCCATTGTCCTGCACCAGTGCTTCCCTGGCCTGAAGGTTGAACAACGCAAGGTCTTGCGTGTTGACCACTGCACTGCCCAGCACCTTGCGCACACGTTGGCAGAATGACACGCGGGTCTTGCCGTTCTGGTACGGGGCCGCGTTGCGCAGGCGACCGACCAGCGCCAGAAGATGCTCGGCTTCACCTGAACCCTGGAGTGCCTCCCAGCTGTCCCGCAGTGCTTCGTTTTCGAGGTCCGTCGCGAGCAGCCAGTCTTCCACATTGGGTGCATCAGCCATTGGGTCCAGGAAGGGTAAGTGGTGGTGGCCGCCCATCCCGCCCTCTCCCGATAACTCGCTCATGCTGTCGGACAGGTCGATGGCAAAGGTATAGCTGCGCTGGCTGTCGGAAGAGGCACGGGCGCGCATGACGGTTTCGTCCGTCAGCGGGTTACTGAACAACAGAATCGAGCTGATGGGGAAGTCGTTATCCAGGTTGGCCAGGATGTGCTCTGGCAGTTCGGTGAGCTGGTTATCACTCAGGTCCAGCATCTCCAGGGGCAGCATGCCGTCTACCCAGGCCGGCCACTGGTCCAGGGCCATGCTGTTCAGGTCGAGGCGGCGAATCGTTTGCAACGCCTGCGGCGCGTGTGTGATCGTCCCCATGCGGTTGCCCGTGAGGTCCAGTGAATTGAGGTTGGGCAGACCGCCCAGGGTGTCGAGCACCTGCTGGTCGATCAGCAGGCCTGACTGGCGCAGGGCAATGTCGGTCAACCCAGGCAAGCGCAGAAGGGCAGAAGGCAACGTTTGCTCGGCGTGCTGGTAGTCGTCGATCGTCAGGCGCGTCACCCGCGCCAACCGGCTCAGCAATGCATCGAACTGTGCGGTTGAGCCGCTGACGCGATCAAGCGCCAGGTTATGTACCTGCGCGGTGAAAAAGGCAGGCAAGCGTCTCGGGAAATGCTCCAGGTCAACATCGTTCAGGCGCAATGCCGCGCGCGTCAGCCCTATCTCCAGGTTATGCCAGAACTCGTTCAGTGCTGCTGCGATACGGGTCCTGGCCGCCATGACCGCCTGGCTGACAGGGGCGGCCGAACTGGAGGCGTTTACATAGTTGTCGATGGCGTCGCGTAGCTGTTGGCGTTGTGCCAATTGGGCGGCCAGGCGCGCTCTGACGTCTTCAGGCTGGTCCATTTCGAAGCGAGAGGCGCGGCCATCTTCGCTTAGCATCACGCGCCTCACCTCATCCTCGAAGAGCGGATTGCCCTGCATCGAGACCAGCGCGTGCTCGGCAATATTGATGTGGTTATCCCGCAGAAAGTGCGGGAGGATCCTGATGTGGTTGTTGCGCAGGCCAATGTGATGCACCTGGGTCAGGGTATTGAACCCCACCCCCTCTGGCCAATGATCCAGTGCCATGTTGTCCAGGCCCAGGTAGTCCAGTGTCAGCTCGTTGAAGCGCGGGGGGTAATGCTCGGAAAACCGGTTGCCGCTCAGGTCCAGGCGTCGCAGCTGAGTGAGCCCTGCCAGGCTGTCGATGTCAGTCGAGGACAGTGAGATATTCTGGTTGGTCAGGCTGAGCGATTCGAGCGCCGGTAGACGCTGGGCGATCATCGGCAGGCTGAACTGCAGGGCGGAAGGCGTCCCTTCAGGCCGGTAGTTCCGGCTGATCTCCAGCGACCTCAGGTTTGCGAACTGTCGCGTCAGGCTGTGCAGTTGCGGGCCGTGCTGGTTCCAGCCTTCATAGTTTTCGGGTGACGTTTCTATCAGTTGCAGGTCCGTGACGCTGGCGCTGAAAAATTCAGGCAGTTCGAGCGGAAACTGCGCCAAGGACAGGCGTTCAAGGCGAAGCGGCCCGACGGCATCGCTGGCCGTCAGGAATGCGCGGTCATACCAGTGCTGGGTAATGGCGTTCATCAACCGCTCGAAGTCATCCGGGGGCTGATGGGGCATCCGTGCGGCCAGCTGGCGCCAGTCAGCCAGGCGGCTTTGCAGCTGGTTGCGTTGCTCCAGCAGCACGCTGAGCATGTCATCGATCTGGGCGCGGGTCAGGTTTCTGTTTTCCAGCGCTGCCAGGGTCTGTTCGGCGGGGCGAGGAATGGGGGCGTATTGGCCAATCTGGCGTATTGAATTGAGCAATGTTTGCCTCGAGATGCTGGCAACGCGCGGGCGATTGCCACCCAGCGGGTAACCCAAGCGACCATCTGCCAGGCGCATTGGCGAGCGAAAGCCCGGGCGCACGCTCTGCATGCCGAGGACCTTGCGCAATGCCGCGCGGGGTAACAGAGGCGCCTGTTGAACCCTGCGTCTGAGCGCCTGCTCATCCTCAACACCCAGCGCCTCACGTTGCTCGGCAGTCAACACTTCGAACAGCGCTCCGGGCAATGAGCTGTGCACCGAAAGCAGATCGTCGGGCCGGGTACTGTCCATGACCACGTAACCCGCACGTGCGCTGATGATCAACGTGGTCGCGGGTACTTCGCTGGCGCCGATGCTGGCGACCTGGGCGGGCGAGTGCTGACGCTGCTCAACGGTGATGGGGGTCTCGGTTGACCAACCGGGGAGCTGCTCCAGGGTGTGCAAGACCAGTACATCGCTGTCCCAGTTGCGCACGCTCTCCAGGTAGAGCCCTTCGTAGGCGCGGTTCAGCCTGACCTGCTGCGCAAGGCAACGAACCTCTTCGGCGAGCCGGGTGGGGACTTTGCCGTGGGCCAGCTCAGCCCGTTCGGAGGGGCTGGCATGGCGCAACAACTCTTCGGTGAGGGGCGCTGGAAGCTGTGGGTAGCGAGATTGGATCACTTCGGCGCCGGGCACCCGGGGCGTGGGCAGCGCTCGATAGTGCCTCTCGAATTCGCTGTGGAGCACGTTCGGCTCAGCCAATTCAGGGCGTTGCTCAAGTACCTGATAGAGCTTGAAGCGCGACAGGGTGTCTTCCAACTGCGCGGGTAAGCGCTGACTGTCGCACAGCGCCCTGCGCAGCACATCCTCCTGCGTGCCACTTACGCGCAGGATACGCAGTGCAGTCTCATCGTCGAAATGCGCGCCAAGGTGGCCAGCGCGCCTGAACAAGGGCAGTTCTGGCCATTGCTCGGGCCGGTCCGCGGGTAGCAGCCAGGCGCCAGCACCGTTGTGGCGCAGCGGTGGTTCGTAGCTGAGTGCCTTGCTGGGGTGCACAAGGCGGTATTCAGTGCTGCCAGGCGCCTGCGTGACTGAGTAGGTGTTGCCTTCGATTGCCAACCAGGCCTTGCCATCATGGTGATACAGGCCGAACTCATCCGCCTGCAGGCCAGCCGGCAGCACGGTGTCATGGGCGAACGGCCGGGCGTCCGGTAACCACAGACGGCTACCGCCATCGGGCATGACCACAGGCTCGAGCTCCTCGATGAACGAGGGCATGTCCACGGGTATCTTCTCGACGGCCGGGGTGCCATCGGCCGCGCCTGTTGCCACAGCCACTGCGGTGAGTGCGACGTTCTCGACGATGTCCATCAGGTAGTCGAGCGCTAGCTCACGATCGCCGTCGGCCCAGTTCTCGATGCCCTCGAAAACCTCGTAGCTGAGTTGAATCAGTGACAGACCAAGCATCAACTGGCCCAGGCCAGGCACGACGAAGGCACCGAGGTTCAAAGCGCCCAATGCCAGTTGGGCAAAGTAGGCCCTGCGCTTTTCGGTGGTTTTTTGATCTTCCTGGGCCGTTGAAACGGCATGGTACGAGGCATCGTCCATGCGCCGTTGGCGTTTCTGGCTGACCAGTTCGTCGAGCAGCGAGCGGTTGAAGGGCTGCAGCGTCACCGCTACCCATGCTTCGGGGTCACGTACGCGGTTGGTCTGCTCACCCTGGTGCGTCGGGGATGGCTGCACACGGCTCCAATCAACCGGTTGCAGGCAGTCGCGTAGTTTTTCCATGAAGGTGGCGCTGTCGCGGGCAGGTACGCCCTGCTGCAGATGGCGGATCTGCATTGCCCACAGTTGCTCGCGCAAGTGCACTTGAACTTCAAGAACAGTGCTGTGCACTTTCAGCGGCACTGGCGCGCCCGGCAGATAGGTTACCAGGACGTTCTTGTACGGAAGGCGAGTTATGTCGTAGCTCAGAAACAACTCGGGAAAAGGCACCACGCCGATCACCAGCGCGCCGGTCACCGACACGTCGAACAGCTTGAGGAACGCCCACCGCATGGGGCTTTCCAGGTAGTGCACCTCGTCGCCCCGGATGAGCTTCAACAAGGCCTCATACAGTAGCAGGTCGAGCATGTTGCTCAGGTAGGCCCTGTGCAGTTCGAGACGAAAGGCGCATTGCTCAGCCTTGCCAAGCGTCTCGTTTACCGCTGCGCCATCACCCCCGGAGTCCGGCTGGTAGACGGCAGCGAGCAACGCCTGATACTGGCCGCCGATGTCCAGCTCGCGGACTAAGGAGGCAAAAGCCTGCGGGGCTATCTGAACCGGCTTGCCGGTGGGCAGCTGCGCCAGGAACTGATGGCTGTCGAGCACCACGGACTTCAACGTCTGGCCATCGAGACCGCCAGGCTCGGCTTCGGCCGCTTCAAAATTTTGCAGGGCGCAATGCAGCAGGCTCTGGGTGGCCAGCTTGAACGCCCGCTGGGCAGCGGTGAACGGGTCTGCACCCATGCTTGCCTGATAGGCTTCGGCCTTGCCGGCGTTGAACAGGTAGGTCCGGGTGACATCCAGCGCCAGGCCGAAGCGCGCGTCGATGGCCGAGGTCAGCTGTTCCCTGGCGAATGTCTCCAGGTCGGGAAGGGCTTTGAACAGTGCGTTTGCGTCGCTGCTGGCGTGCCTATAGGCCTCATATTCCCTGGCCAGCTTGCGGGCATCAGCCGGTTGCTCCTGGCAAGCCTTGGCAAACCAGGGGGCAGGGGTGTTCAGTGCTGTGCGCATGTGCTGATGGGTGGCAGGCGTGGTACTGACCATCCAGGCTGGGATTTTACCCTCGATCAGGGCCTGAGGATGGGAAGTGTCATCGCTGGCGTCGGGAAGGTGAGTCATTGGCTAGCCTCGCTTGGTAAAGCAGCGAGGCTAGCCAGCGTGGCCTGTGGCATGTGCATAACATGATCTGAGCACAGACACATGCTCTAAGCGCAATTCAGGTTTATGATGCCAAACGGCAGACTTAATCCTCACACGGAGTGCGCAATGCAGACCCTCTACCCGCAGATCAAACCCTACGCCCGGCACGATCTGGCCGTGGAAGCGCCGCATGTGCTGTATGTCGATGAAAGCGGCTCGCCTGAAGGTCTGCCGGTGGTGTTCATCCACGGTGGCCCGGGTGCCGGTTGCGATGCCCAGAGCCGCTGCTACTTCGACCCCAACCTGTACCGTATCATCACCTTCGACCAGCGTGGCTGTGGCCGCTCCACGCCGCACGCGAGCCTGGAGAACAACACCACCTGGCACCTGGTCGAGGACCTGGAGCGTATCCGCAAGCACCTGGGCATCGACAAGTGGGTGCTTTTTGGTGGTTCGTGGGGGTCGACCCTGGCCCTGGCCTACGCCCAGACCCACCCTGAGCGCGTGCATGGCCTGATCCTGCGCGGCATCTTCCTGTGCCGCCCGCAGGAGATCGAGTGGTTCTACCAGGAAGGCGCCAGCCGCCTGTTCCCCGACTACTGGCAGGACTACATTGCACCGATCCCGCCTGAAGAGCGCGGTGACCTGGTCAAGGCCTTCCACAAGCGCCTGACCGGCAACGACCAGATCGCCCAGATGCACGCCGCCAAGGCCTGGTCCACCTGGGAGGGCCGCACCGCTACGCTGCGCCCCAACCCGCTGGTGGTCGACCGCTTCTCCGAGCCGCAGCGCGCGCTGTCGATTGCCCGCATCGAATGCCACTATTTCATGAACAATGCCTTCCTCAAGCCGGACCAACTGATCCGCGACATGCCGAAGATCGCCCACCTGCCGGCGGTGATCGTGCATGGCCGCTACGATGTGATCTGCCCGCTGGACAACGCCTGGGCGCTGCACCAGGCCTGGCCCAACAGCGAGCTGAAGGTCATTCGCGATGCTGGCCACGCGGCCTCTGAGCCGGGCATCACCGATGCCTTGGTGCGCGCTGCCGAGCAGATGGCCCGTCGCCTGCTCGACCTGCCCCTGGAAGAAGCGTGAGGGCGCTGCTACAGCGTGTGCGTGGCGCACGGGTAGAGGTTGCCGGGGAGGTCGTCGGTGCCATCGACCATGGCCTGTTGGTGCTGGTGGCGGTCGAGCCTGAAGATTCCCGCGAATCGGCCGATAAGCTGCTGCACAAGCTGCTTAACTATCGGGTGTTCAGCGATGAGCAGGGCAAGATGAACCTGTCGCTCAAGGATGTCGGCGGCGGTTTGTTGCTGGTGTCCCAGTTCACGCTGGCGGCAGATACCCGCAACGGCATGCGGCCGAGCTTCTCGACGGCGGCGCCACCGGCCCTCGGTGCCGAGCTGTTCGACTATCTTTTAGAGCAGGCGAAGGGCAAGCACGCCGATGTGGCGAGTGGGCAATTTGGCGCAGACATGCAGGTGCAACTGGTCAATGATGGCCCCGTAACATTTATGTTACAAATGTGAGGCTAAAAAACCCCTTGTTTGTCGGAAAACAAGGGGTTTTGTACGATAAATAGTTAGTCCAGCCTGATGCGTTGTCACGCGACCTGCTGGATAATCGCGCGCTGCATGGACCTGCGTTCGCAGGTTCGTTTCACTCTGACTCGAGTATTGTCTGGATCCGTTTGGGGAATCATTGCGCCCTTACGGGGTCCGAACAGTGCTCGCCAACCCGGCATTTGTAGCTGGCCGTTGGTTTCATGATCTGTTTTCGGCGAGGGTTGCTCGTGATTGTTAGTCCCCATAAAGCATCAAGAATCCCCGGCATTCGGCTACGCAAGGCCCTGATGGCCAGCGTGGCACTGGTCGGCCTGATGAGCGCGGGCCAGCTGTGGGCATTCAATCTTGACGATGTTGCAGCCAAGGCAAAGGATCTGGCCGGCCAGAAGTACGAAGCACCGAAGAGCAATCTGCCGGCAGTCTTCCGCGACATGAAGTTCGCCGACTACCAGAAGATTCACTTCCTGCAGGAAAAGGCCGAGTGGGCCAAGGACAAGACCCCCTTCAAGCTGTCCTTCTATCACCAGGGCATGCATTTCGACACCCCGGTGAAAATCAACGAAGTCACCGCCTCCAAGGTCGAGGAAATCAAGTACGACCCGAGCCGTTTCGAGTTCGGTGACGTGCCGCACGACCCGGAAACCACCAAGAACCTGGGCTATGCCGGTTTCCGCGTGCTTTACCCGATCAACAAGGCCGACAAGCAGGACGAGATCATGACCCTGCTTGGCGCCAGCTACTTCCGCGTGGTCGGCAAGGGCCATGTATATGGCCTGTCGGCCCGTGGCCTGGCCATCGACACCGCGCTGCCGTCGGGTGAAGAGTTCCCGCGGTTCACCGAGTTCTGGGTCGAGAAGCCAAAGCCTGCCGACAAGCACCTGGTGATCTATGCCCTGCTGGACTCGCCGCGCTCCACCGGTGCCTACAAACTGACCCTGCGTCCGGGCAGCGACACCGTGGTCGACGTCAAGTCGCGGGTCTACCTGCGTGACCACGTCAGCCGCCTGGGCATCGCACCGCTCACCAGCATGTACCTGTTCGGCCCTAACCAGCCGTCCAAGGTCATGAACTACCGCCCGGCCCTGCACGATTCCGAAGGCCTGTCGATCCATGCCGGTAACGGCGAGTGGCTGTGGCGCCCGCTGAACAACCCGAAACACCTGGCTGTCAGCAACTTCAGCGTCGAGAACCCGCGTGGCTTCGGCCTGATGCAGCGTCATCGCGACTTCAAGGACTATGAAGACCTCGACGACAACTACCAGAAGCGTCCAAGCGCCTGGATCGAGCCCAAGGGCGACTGGGGCAAGGGTACCGTCGACCTGGTTGAAATCCCGACCGCCGACGAGACCAACGACAACATCGTGGCGTTCTGGAGCCCCGAGGCCCTGCCAGAGCCTGGCAAGCCGTTCGAGTACGACTACCGCCTGCACTGGACCATCAACGAGGCCCAGTTCCAGGCCCAGGACGTGGCCTCGGTCACCCAGACCCTGCGCTCCACCGGTGACGTCAAACAGTCCAACCTGATTCGTCAGCCTGACGGCAGCGTGGCGTTCATCGTCGACTTCGCTGGAGCCAACCTGGCCGCCCTGCCGGAAGACACCGCAGTACGCAGCCAGATCAGCGTCGGCGACAATGCCGAGGTGGTCGAGAACAACCTGCGCTATAACCCAGAGAGCAAGGGCTGGCGCCTGACCCTGCGGCTGAAGGTCAAGGAAGCCAACAAATCGACGGAAATGCGCGCTGCGCTGGTTCGCGACGTGCCTGTCGAACCCGCCAAGCCTGCTACCAAGGACGCCAAGCAGGACAAGGCCGCTGCCCAGCACGCCAAGGCCGAGAAAAACGCCAAGGCCGAACAACCTGCCGCCGACGCGGCGTCCACCAACGGGACCCCGGCCACCACCGAACAAGTGCTGACCGAGACCTGGAGCTATCAGTTGCCTGCCGATGAGTAACTCAAGCGCAAGGCCGGAATCGCTTGGCGAATACCTGGCCCACCTCCCACTGAGCGATGAGCAGCGTGCGGAACTCGCCAGCTGCTCCTCGTTCGGTGAGCTGCACCAACGCCTGGCGGCCAACCCGGCCGCCAACGCCGCCGAGGCCGTGCAGGCTTCGGTGGGCCCGCGGCTGACCGTGGGCAGCGCCGCCGAGCTTGAAGAAGCCGAAATGCTCGGCGTCGACGGCAGCGGCCGGCTGTGCCTGAAAATCGCACCGCCGATCAAGCGCACCCGTGTGGTGCCCGAGCCATGGCGCACCAACGTGCTGATCCGCATGTGGCGGCGCATGACCGGGCGCACCAACGCGCCGCAGCCAGAGCAGCGCGAGCTGCCCAAGGCCCGTTGGCGCACGGTTGGTTCGATCCGCCGCTATATCCTGCTGACCCTGATGATCGGCCAGACCATCGTCGCCGGCTGGTACATGAAGGGCATCCTGCCGTATCAGGGCTGGTCGTTCGTCGACCTCGACGAGATCGTCAACCAGTCGCTGTGGGAAACCGTCGTGCAGGTGTGGCCGTATGCCCTGCAGACCTCCATCCTGATTCTCTTCGGCATCCTGTTCTGTTGGGTGTCGGCGGGCTTCTGGACGGCGCTGATGGGTTTCCTTGAGCTGCTCACCGGGCGCGACAAGTACCGCATTTCCGGCAGCAGTGCCGGCAGTGAGCCGATCGCGCCCGAGGCCCGTACCGCGCTGGTCATGCCCATCTGCAACGAAGATGTGCCGCGGGTGTTCGCAGGCCTGAGGGCAACGTTCGAATCGGTAGCCGCCAGCGGCAACCTCGACCGTTTCGACTTCTTCGTGCTCAGCGACACCAACGACACCGACATTGCCGTCGCCGAGCAACAGGCCTGGCTGGACGTGTGCCGCGAAACCAAGGGCTTCGGCCGCATCTTCTACCGCCGCCGTCGGCGTCGGGTGAAGCGCAAGAGCGGCAACCTCGACGACTTCTGCCGTCGCTGGGGCGGCGAGTACAAGTACATGGTCGTGCTCGACGCTGACAGCGTCATGAGCGGCGAGTGCCTGAGCAGCCTGGTGCGCCTGATGGAGGCCAACCCGGACGCCGGCATCATCCAGACCGCGCCCAAGGCGTCGGGCATGGACACCCTGTATGCGCGCATGCAGCAGTTCGCCACCCGTGTGTACGGCCCGCTGTTCACCGCCGGCCTGCACTTCTGGCAGCTGGGCGAGTCGCACTACTGGGGCCACAACGCGATCATCCGCATGAAGCCGTTCATCGAGCACTGCGCCCTGGCGCCGTTGCCGGGCAAGGGCGCCTTCGCCGGTGCCATCCTCTCCCACGACTTCGTCGAAGCCGCGCTGATGCGCCGTGCCGGCTGGGGCGTGTGGATCGCCTATGACCTGCCGGGTAGTTACGAAGAGTTGCCGCCGAACCTGCTCGACGAGCTCAAGCGTGACCGCCGCTGGTGCCACGGCAACCTGATGAACTTCCGCCTGTTCCTGGTCAAGGGCATGCACCCGGTGCACCGTGCGGTGTTCCTCACCGGCGTGATGTCGTACCTGTCGGCGCCGTTGTGGTTCTTCTTCCTGGTGCTGTCGACCGCGCTGCTGGCGACCAACACGCTGATGGAGCCGCAATACTTCATCGAACCGTACCAGCTTTACCCGCTGTGGCCTCAGTGGCACCCGGAAAAAGCCGTTGCGCTGTTCTCCACCACCATCGTGCTGCTGTTCCTGCCCAAGCTGCTGAGCATCATCCTGATCTGGGCCAAGGGCGCCACCGAGTTTGGCGGGCGTGTCAAAGTCACCCTGTCGATGCTGATGGAGATGCTGTTCTCCATGCTGCTGGCGCCGGTCCGGATGATCTTCCACACCCGCTTCGTGCTGGCCGCGTTCCTCGGCTGGGCCGCGACCTGGAACTCGCCGCAGCGTGACGACGACTCCACGCCGTGGAGCGAGGCCGTTCGCCGCCATGGCCCGCAGACCCTGCTGGGCTTTGCCTGGGCAGCGCTGGTGGCCTGGCTGAACCCGAGCTTCCTGTGGTGGTTGGCGCCGATCGTGGGTTCGCTGGTGCTGTCGATCCCGGTGTCGGTGATCTCCAGCCGTACCCGCCTGGGCCTGGCGGCCAAGGACGAGAAGCTGTTCCTGATCCCTGAGGAATACGCAACGCCGCAGGAGCTGCTGGCAACTGACCAGTACACCCACGAGAACCGTTGGCATGCCCTGCACGACGGTTTTGTGCGGGCAGTGGTCGACCCGCGGCAGAATGCCCTGGCCTGCGCCATGGCGACGGCTCGCCACGGCCAGGCTGCTGCGATCGAAGCGCTGCGTGCCGAGCGTGTGGCCAAGGCGCTGGACGTTGGGCCGCAAGGGCTGGACCTGAATACCCGCCTGGCCTTGCTGAGCGACCCGGTCGCCTTGGCGCGCCTGCATGATCGGGTCTGGGCCGAGCACAACGCTGCCTGGATCGATGTGTGGCGTGCTTCGATCAACAACGACCCGCATTCGCCGTTGTTGCCGTTGCATCCTGAGAATGAAGGCCAGCCGGCACTCGTCGGCGCCTGATCCATAGCATTCGCGGGGCAAGCCCGCTCCCACTGCGACTTCACAGTGCTTCAATGCTGTGCTGTCCCTGTGGGAGCGGGCTTGCCCCGCGAAGCTTCAGACCGGCCATGCAATCGATTTTGGCCAACAAAGTCCCCCCCGGCTCTAGGTCCCTGAGCCGCCATGCGTTAGCATCCGTCTCCGATAGACGCTTCGGCCAGTACGGCCGTGCCAACAATAAGATTTGCTTCTTTTTTTGCTAGGGGACTTGGTGATGATCAAGAAATACCTTTCGCGACTGCTGGTCGGTGTTACCGCCCTGGTCGCCGTCTCGGCAGCCCAGGCTGGCGCCATCGAAGACGCGGTCAAGCGCGGCACCCTGAAAGTGGGCATGGACCCAACCTACATGCCGTTCCAGATGACCAACAAGCGTGGCGAGATCATCGGCTTCGAGGTCGATATCCTCAAGGCCATGGCCAAGTCCATGGGCGTCAAGCTGGAGACCGTCTCCACCGCCTATGACGGCATCATCCCGGCCCTGCTGACCAACAAGTTCGACATGATCGGCAGCGGCATGACCCTGACCCAGGAACGCAACCTGCGCCTGAACTTCAGCGAACCCTTCATCGTGGTCGGCCAGACCCTGCTGATCCGCAAGGAACTGGCGGGCGAGATCAAGACCTACAAAGACCTGAACAACGAGAAGTACCGCATCACCTCCAAGCTCGGTACCACCGGCGAGATGGTTTCCAAGAAGTTGATCGCCAAAGCCAAGTACCACGGCTACGACAACGAGCAGGAAGCGGTGATGGATGTGGTCAACGGCAAGGCCGACGCCTTCGTCTACGATGCACCCTACAACGTGGTGGCGGTGGAGAAGGCCGGCGCTGGCAAGCTGCTGTTCCTCGAAGAACCCTTCACCTACGAGCCGCTGGCATTCGGCCTGAAGAAAGGCGACTACGACAGCATCAACTTCATCAACAACTTCCTGCACCAGATCAAGCATGACGGGACCTACGATCGTATCCACGACAAGTGGTTCAAGAACAAGGACTGGCTGAAGGAAATGGAATAAGAAGTAGCCGCAAGCCGCAAGCTGCAAGCTGCAAGAGGAGGTGGGCCAATACGCGGTCTGGTTTTCCTTGCAGCGTGTAGCTTGCGGCTTTCCGCTTTCTGGAGTAACCCCGTGATCAAACACAAGAAAGCCCAGTGGCCCTGGCACGCGCTGACTGCGCTGGTGCTGGTTGGCCTGGCGGTCAGTCTGTATCTGGCCACCTCGATGATGTCCTATGAGTGGCGCTGGAACCGCGTCCCTCAGTATTTTGCCTACCAGGCCGAAGACGCCCAGCGCGCCGCCAGCAATGGCACCGTGCAGGACATCGTCATCTCCGGTGACACCGCCCGCGTCTCGCTCAAGGGCGAAGACGGCGCTGAGCAGGTGCTCGATGTGGACAGCAACAGCCTGCAACTGAGCCGTGGCGATGACGTCGCCGAAGGCGACCAGGTCGGTGTGACCCGCCACTGGGCGGCTGGCCCGTTGGCGTGGGGCCTGTGGACCACGCTGTGGTTGTCGGTGGTGTCGGGCGCCCTGGGCCTGGTGATCGGCCTGTTCGCGGGCCTGTGCCGGTTATCGAACAACCCGACCCTGCGTGACTTGTCGACGGTGTACGTCGAACTGGTGCGGGGCACACCGCTGCTGGTACAGATCTTCATCTTCTACTTCTTCATTGGCACCGTGCTCAACCTGTCCCGCGAATTCGCCGGGGTTGCGGCGCTGGCGCTGTTCACCGGGGCCTATGTGGCCGAGATCGTCCGCGCCGGTGTGCAGTCGATCGCCCGCGGCCAGAACGAGGCGGCCCGCTCGCTGGGCTTGAACGCCAGCCAGTCGATGCGCCATGTGATCCTGCCTCAGGCCTTCAAACGCGTGCTGCCGCCGTTGGCCGGCCAGTTCATCAGCCTGGTCAAGGACACCTCGCTGGTCTCGGTGATCGCCATTACCGAACTGACCAAGAGCGGCCGCGAGGCCATCACCACCTCGTTCTCGACCTTCGAGATCTGGTTCTGCGTGGCAGGCCTGTACCTGCTGATCAACCTGCCGCTGTCGCACCTGGCCAGCCGGCTCGAGCGGAGGCTTGCGCAAAGTGATTGAAGTCCGTGACCTGGTAAAAGTCTTCGACACCCGCGGCCAAGTGGTTCGCGCGGTAGACAATGTCACCACGCGTGTGGCCAAGGCCGAAGTGGTGGTGGTGCTTGGCCCGTCGGGTTCGGGCAAGTCGACCTTCCTGCGCTGCCTCAACGGCCTGGAGCATTTCGACGAAGGCCATGTGGCCATCGACGGCCTGCAACTGGCCGACCCGAAGACCGACATCAACGCCTACCGCCGCGAAGTCGGCATGGTGTTCCAGCATTTCAACCTGTTCCCGCACATGACCGTGCTGGAGAACCTGTGCCTGGCGCAGAAGGTGGTGCGCAAGCGCGGCAAGGCCGAGCGTGAGGCCAAGGCCCGGGCGCTGCTGGAGAAGGTCGGTATCGCGCAGAAGGCCAACGAGTACCCGTCGCGGTTGTCCGGCGGCCAGCAGCAGCGCGTGGCGATTGCCCGTGCCTTGGCCATGGAGCCGAAGGTGATGCTGTTCGATGAGCCGACCTCGGCGCTCGACCCGGAAATGGTCGGCGAAGTGCTGGATGTGATGAAGACCCTGGCTCAGGAAGGCATGACCATGGTCTGCGTTACCCACGAGATGGGCTTTGCCCGGGAAGTGGCTGACCGGGTGCTGTTCTTCGACCATGGCAAGTTGCTGGAAGATGCCTCGCCGGCGCAGTTCTTCGATACGCCGAAGGACCCGCGGGCGCAGGCGTTCTTGCGCCAGGTGCTGTAACCGCTTGGGGGCGCATTGCGCCCCCGGCAATCTCAAAGGCTGAATCGCCCGACCATCCCCCGCAACTGCCGCCCCAGTTGCTCCAGCTCGCCACTCGAAGCCGCCGTCTGTTCACTGGCCGCACTGGTCTGGTCAGACACATCGCGCACATTCAGCACACTGCGGTTGATCTGCTCGGCCACCACGCTCTGTTCTTCACTGGCCGTGGCAATCTGCTGGTTCATGCCCTGGATACTCGACACCGTATCGGTGATCTGCCCCAGCGCATGCCCTGCCTTGCGGCTCAGCTCGACACTCTGCTCGGTCAGGCGCTTGCTGTTGTCGAGCAGGTGCGTGACCTCGTCTGTGCCGCTGTGCAGGCTTTCGATCAGTTGTTCGATCTCCTCGGTCGACTGCTGGGTCCGTTGCGCCAGCCCGCGTACCTCATCGGCGACCACCGCAAAACCACGCCCGGCTTCACCGGCCCGGGCTGCTTCGATCGCTGCGTTCAAGGCCAGCAGGTTGGTTTGTTCGGACACCGACTTGATCACATCGAGGATGCTGCCGATGCGCTGGCTTTCGCCCGCCAGATGCTGCATGGCTGCCAGGCAATCGTCCATCTGCCCGGCCAGTTGCTCGATGCGGCTGATGGCTTCGGCCACCACCTGATCGCCCACCTGCGCCTGCTGGTCGGCATTGGTTGCGGCCAGCGATGCTTGTTCGGCGTTCTGCGCCACCTCTTGCACGGTCGCGCTCATCTGGTTCATGGCGGTGGCCACCTGGTCGGTTTCCTCACGTTGCTGGTTGATACGCAGCTTGGTGTCCTCACTGCTGGCGGCCAGTTGCGTGGCCGCCTGTGACAGGTGGCCGACACCTTGGTCGATGCCGCCGATCAGCTCGCGCAGGCTCAAGGTCATGTCGCGCATGCTGGACTGCAACTGGCCCATCTCGTCACGGCGCAGCACCGGCTCGACCTGGCTCAGGTCGCCCTTGCTGATACGCGCGGCCACGGCCAGTGTCTGGCGCAGCGGCTGGGTAATCTGCAGGGTGATCAGCCAGCCGGCGATGACCCCCACCACCAGCGCCAGCACGGCCACGCTGGTCAGCAACGAGCGGGCTGCCAGGGCCTCGCTGTCGCGTTGCTCGACCTTGCGCTCGCCCAACTCCACGCTGACGGCGCTTAACTCATCACCCATGTTTTCCATGTTGCCTTGCAACTGCTCGACCCGCACGGCGGCGCTACGGTACTGGTCCAGGCGGGTGCGGTACTTGGCCAACTCGACACCGGGCTGTTCCGTCAGCGTGCGTGGCAGGCCCAGGGGCGCAAGACCCTTGAGCAACTGGCCAAGGCTGCTGTCGGCGGCGTCAAGTGCGCCATCGCCGACCTTGGCGAAACCCTCGACGGGCGAGAAGGTATAGGCGGGTACCAGGCTCTGCTGGTTGGCGCCGTCGACGTGACGGCTGAGGGTATCCATCAGGCCCAGCACGCCGCTTTGCTGGCTGTCGGCAGGCATCTTCAGCAAGGCCTGGGTCTGCAGTTCGTCGATGACGTCGTTGAGTTTCTGCTCCTGCGCCTGCATGGCCTCGCGCAGCGCGTGCCGCTGTGCGACCGTGCGCTGCAGTTCGGCGAAGTCGTCGCGCAGGCGCTGCAACAATTGCAGCTTCTGGGTGAGCATCTGGCGTGAATCATCGACATGGCTGCGTTGCTGCAGGGTGGTCAGCATGCCTTCGAGCTGGTCGAGGATACGCATGATGCGCGACTTGCTGGCGTCGTCGCCGAGCACGCGATAGGTGATGCGCTCTGCGCGCAGGTCCTTGACCAGGTCGTTGATCAGGCCGATTTCACTGAGTTGTTCCGAGCGGGTGATAGCGCCATCCAGCGCGCGCCAGCCGCTGAGGGTGGTGGCCAGGGTAAGCAGCAAGACCACGGCGAAGCCGAGGGCAAGCTTGGCGCCGACACCGACGTTGCCGAGCCTGCGGTTGAGGTAGCCGAGCATGATGAGTCTCCGTCCGTTTGAGAGAGGGCATGCCGGCGCAATGCCGGCATGACACCCCTGCCCATCGGCCGCGGAGGCGTAGGACTTGACCTGATAATCTCGTAGGAAAATTCAGCAAAGACTGTATGAATTTCTGCAGGCCCGCCGCGACGCTTGTGTAGGAGCGGCCTTGCGTCGCGAACGGGGCGCGTAGCGCCCCTGGTTTTTCAGCTTCGCCGCAGAGAGTGCTGGGGGCGCTACGCGCCCCGATCGCGACGCAAGGCCGCTCCTACACCACGCCCGCAGGCCTTGCACGATCAGAGCCTGAACCGCCCTACCAGCCCTTGCAGGTGCGTGCCCAACCGCGCCAGTTCCACACTGGAGCTGGCCGTCTCTTCACTGGCCGCCGAGGTCTGATCGGAGATATCCCGCACATTCATCACGCTGCGGTTGATCTCCTCGGCCACCGCGCTCTGTTCTTCCGCCGCCGTGGCAATCTGCTGGTTCATCGCCTGGATCGACGACACGGTACGGGTGATGGTCTCCAGAGAGCCCCCGGCGCGGCGGGTCAGTTCGACACTGCTGTCGGTCAGCTGGCGGCTGTTGTCCATCACGCTGGCCACACGTTGCGTGCCGCTTTGCAAGCCGGCAATCAGCTCTTCGATTTCTTCGGTCGACTGCTGCGTACGCTGGGCCAGGCTGCGCACTTCGTCGGCGACTACGGCAAAGCCACGCCCGGCCTCGCCGGCCCGTGCTGCCTCGATCGCCGCGTTGAGGGCCAGCAGGTTGGTCTGCTGGGCCACCGACTTGATCACATCGAGCACGCTGCCGATCTTGTCGCTCTCGGCCTTGAGCAGGTTCATCGCTTCGCTGGAGTTGGCCACCTCAGAGGCCAGGCGCTCGATCTGGGCCACCGCCTCACCCACCACCCGATCACCCTCGCGGGCTTGTTGGTCGGCCATCAACGCGGCTTCCGAGGCCTGTTCGGCATTGCGTGCCACCTCGTGCACGGTGGCGGTCATCTGGTTCATGGCCGTCGCCACCTGGTCGGTTTCTACCTTCTGGTTGTTGACCCCGGCGCTGGTCTGCTCGGTCACCGCCGACAGTTCCTCGGCGGCGCTGGCGATTTGCGTGACACCGTCGCCGATGCCGCCGATCAACTCACGCAGGCCCTGGGTCATGCGCTGCATGCTGGCCTGCAACTGGCCCAGTTCGTCGCGGCGTTGTACCGGCAAGTCCTGGCTCAGGTCGCCACTGGCCACGCGCTCGGCAGCGTTCAGGGTCTGGCGCAGCGGGATGATGATCTGCCGGGTGATGGCCCAGGCCGCCAGCAGCCCTAACGCCAGGGCCAGGGCGGTGGCGGCGGCGAGCAGGGTCTTGGCCTGGCTGGCACCGGCGTTGCGCACTGCCGTCTGTGAAGTGGTTATCGTCTGGCTGGTCTGCAGCAGCACCGAGCCCTGGTCGGCCATGTGTTGCAGCGCCTGCTCGCTGGCAGCCTGCGCACTGCCGAACTGGTTGACCGCGTCACGGTAGCCGGCCAGGGCGGTGGCGGCATCGTCGAGGCTGGCGGCATGTTCGGCGGGCACCTTGGCCGGCAGCGCCTTGAGTTGGGCCAGGGCCTGGTCGATGGCCTTCAGTGCGGTCTGCTGGTACTGCGCATCGCCGCTGTAGGTATAGCCACGGACCTGGAAGCGCGCTTGTTGCAGCAGTGCGCTGACGTCCACCGCATACTGGTATTGGCTGATATCGCCGCCCTGCAGCAGGCCCCGCTGGACCCGGCCGACCAGCTCGACGGCCTTGTCGGCGCTGTCGCCAAGCACGGCACGGCTGGCCTCGCGGCGCTGGCCGGCTTGTTTCAGGTCGTTGAACGCTTGTTGATAGATGCGCACGGCCTCGCGCTGTTGTTCGAGGCGCTGGCGGTCGGCGGGGAGTTCGATCTGGCCCAGCATCAGTTGCACCTGGCGATCAAGATTGGCCAGGGCCTTTTCCAGCTCGGCCACAGCAGCGTCATTGCGGTCGCGCTGGTAATGCTGGCGGGCGATGCGCAGTTCCTGGGTGTATTGCTGGATCACCGAGATATTACCCAGCTTGTCGCCGCGGTCGATGACGCTGTCCAGGCCGTGCCAGCCGGTCAGGGTAATGGCCAGGGTCAGTAGCAGTACCAGGCCGAAGCCCAGCCCCAGCTTGCGATTGACGCTTACATTTCCCAGCACGTGGGCTAACCATCGGTACATGTTCGACTCCCCGGTAACTTGGCAGCACGGTTAATTATTGTGTTGCCAAGGCATCGGCCCGGGAGAGAGAAACTTGATGGGTGAAAAGCCTGACGATTGCGTCAGAAAATACGCGATAACAGCGCGATTACGGCAGTCTCCACGCGCAGGATGCGCTCACCCAGTTGCACAGGCGCAAGGCCAGCCTTGCCCAGCAGCTCGACTTCATAGGGGATCCAGCCACCCTCCGGGCCGATGGCCAGGGTCACCGCTTGCTCGACGGCCCGCGGGCAGGCAGGGTAGGGGCCGGGGTGGCCCACCAGGCCCAAGGTACCTTCGGCGATGGCCGGCAGGCGGTCTTCGACGAACGGCTTGAAGCGCTTCTCGATGATCACCTCGGGCAACACCGTGTCGCGGGCCTGCTCCAGGCCCAGGATGAGGTTTTCGCGAATGCTTTCGGGGTTAAGGAAAGGCGTTTGCCAGAAACTCTTTTCGACCTTGTAGCTGTTTACCAGGATCAGGCGCTCGACACCCAGGGTGGCGACGGTCTGGAACAGCCGGCGCAACATTTTCGGCCGCGGCACCGCCAGCACCAGGGTCAGCGGCAGCTTGGCCGGTGGCGGCTGGTCGAAGCCCACTTGCAGTTCCGCTTCATGGCCTTCCAGGCGCACCACGGTGGCGCGGCCCATCAACCCGTTGACCTGCCCGACGCGCAGGCTATCGCCCACCGCCACCCGGTGAATCTCCTGCATGTGGGTGAAACGCCGGTCGGCCAGGACCACGCGGTCGGCCGCGATGAAATCGGCTTGTTCGAGTAACAGCAGGTTCACGGTTGCGTCGCAGGGGGTTGGTCGTTGTGATCGTTCGCGGCTTCATCGTGCTCGCTGCGCTTGCGGATCAGGCTGCCACACAGCACACCGACCTCGAACAACAGCCACATGGGCACTGCCAGCAAGGTCTGGGAGAAGATGTCCGGTGGGGTCAGGACCATGCCGACCACGAAGCAGCCGATGATCACGTAAGGGCGAACCTTCTTCAGGTACTTCACGTCGACCACGCCGATCCACACCAGCAACACCACGGCCACCGGGATCTCGAAGGCAACGCCAAAGGCGAAGAACAGGGTCATGACGAAGTCGAGGTAGCTGGCGATGTCGGTCATCATCGACACGCCCTCCGGGGTGGCGCTGGCGAAGAAGCCGAAAATCAGCGGGAACACCAGGAAATAGGCGAAGGCCATGCCGGCGTAGAACAGGAAGATGCTCGACACCAGCAGCGGAATGGCAATGCGTTTTTCATGGCGATACAGCCCGGGTGCAATGAAGCCCCAGATCTGTTGAAGAATGAACGGGATCGCCAGGAACAACGACACGATCATGGTCAACTTGAACGGCGTGAGGAACGGCGAGGCCACGTCGGTGGCGATCATCGTCGCATTGGCCGGCAGGTGGTCGCGCAACGGCGCCGAGACCAGGGTGTAGATCTGCTGGGCGAAGGAGAACAACCCGGCAAAGATCAGGAAGATGACGGCGACACAACGCAGCAGGCGGGTGCGCAGTTCGGTCAGGTGCGAGACCAGCGGCATGGGCTGGTCGTGTTCCGGATTTTCGCTCATGGGGCTCGCGGCGGTTGTGGCGGTTCAGAGGGTGCGGCCGGGGCGGCAGGCGTGGCGTCTGGCGTAGCTTCGAGCCCTGCGGGAGGTTGCACCGTGGCCGTGGTGACCGGTGGCTGCACCGCTGGCGTCTGCGGGTTGAGGATGCGCCGGGCTTCCTCTTCCATGTGCAGGATGTGCTCGTTGTGCAGCTGCCGACGTATATCGTCGGCGCCGATCTCGCGCTCGACTTCCATCTTGATGCTGTTGAAGCTGCGCTTGAGGCGCCCGATCCACAGCCCGGCCGTACGCGCGGCGCCGGGCAGGCGCTCGGGGCCGAGCACCAGCAGGGCGACGAGGCCGACGAGCAGCAGCTCACTGAAACTGATGCCGAACATGGGTCAGTCTTTCCGCTGTGGCTCTTGGACCGGCTGGGCCTGGCCCTCAATGGTGTGGCCCTGGGCTTGCTGGGCAGTGTTCTGCACTGGCGGAACGGGCTGTGCAGGCGGCGGCGTCTGCTCGGCCGGCTTGTTCTCTTCGTCGCTCATGGCCTTGCGAAAGCCCTTGATCGACTCGCCGAGGTCGCTGCCGAAGTTTTTCAGCTTCTTGGTGCCGAACACCAGCACCACCACCACCAGCAGTACAATCCAGTGTTTCCAGTCAAAGATACCCATGTTGCTCTCCTAGAATTCTATTCAGTCAGGCGGAAGGTTGACGCGCAGCCTTCTCGTCATGCCCGGAAAGCCCGAAACGGCGCTCCAGTTCATCGAGCACGGCCTGTGGATGCTGCCCCAACGCGCTGAGCATCACCATGCTATGAAACCACAGGTCGGCGGTTTCATAGATGACATCGCTGTAATCCTTGCTGATCGCAGCATCCTTGGCGGCAATGATCGTCTCGATGGACTCTTCGCCGAGCTTTTCGAGGATCTTGTTCAGGCCCTTGTGATGCAGGCTTGCCACGTAGGAGCTGTCGGGCGCCGCGTGCTTGCGTTGTTCAAGCACTTCGGCCAGGCGGTTGAGGGTGTCGCTCATGTCAGTGTCCTGCGCTATAGATGGCGTCCGGGTCCTTCAGGACCGGGTCGACGGTTTGCCATTGGCCGTCTTCGTAGACGCGGTAGAAGCAGCTTTCGCGGCCGGTATGGCAGGCGATATGGCCCAGTTGCTCGACCATCAGGATGATCACGTCGGCATCACAGTCCAGGCGCATTTCGTGCAATTTCTGTACGTGGCCGGACTCCTCGCCCTTGCGCCACAGTTTGCCACGCGAGCGCGACCAGTAGATGGCGCGTTGCTCGGCGGCAGTCAGGGCCAGGGATTCGCGGTTCATCCAGGCCATCATCAGCACGCGTCCGGTCTTGTGGTCCTGGGCGATGGCCGGTACCAGGCCATCGCTGTTCCACTTGATCTCGTCCAGCCAGTCTTTCATCGTCGACTCCAAAACGGGCCCGCTCCTGTGCCGGGCCCTTTGCGCTAGTGTGCCAGCCAGAGGCGCGGCTGGCTATTGGCGCACGATCAGGTAAAGGCCAGCGGCCAGCATCAGCCATGCCGGCCAGGCGGCCGGGGCGCCCAGGCTGGCCGCCTCGGCGGCACCTGCGGCCAGTACCGCGCCACCGCCGAGCAGGCCGGCGCCGAGCAGGCGCAGTGCCCAGCGGTCGCCCTGGCGGCGCCGCTGGGGCAGTTGCGGGTCGTGCAGGTGCGGTTGCGACAGGCGTTCGAGCAGGTCGCGGGTCATACCGGCCAGGTGCGGCAGTTGCTCGGCTTGGCTGTACAGGTTGCCGACCATGGCCTTTGGGCTGTAGCGCTCGCGCATCCAGCGTTCCAGAAACGGCTTGGCGGTGCTCCACAGGTCCAGGTCGGGGTACAACTGGCGGCCCAGGCCCTCGATGTTGAGCAGGGTCTTCTGCAGCAACACCAGTTGCGGCTGGACCTCCATGTTGAAGCGCCGGGCGGTCTGGAACAGGCGCATCAGCACCTGGCCGAAGGAAATGTCTTTCAACGGTTTTTCGAAGATCGGCTCGCACACGGTACGGATCGCGGCTTCGAACTCATTGACCTTGGTGTGCGCCGGCACCCAGCCCGAATCGATGTGCAGTTGCGCGACGCGGCGGTAATCACGCTTGAAGAAGGCGATCAGGTTGCGCGCCAGGTAATCCTGGTCCTCTGCGGTGAGGCTGCCGACGATACCGCAGTCGATGGCGATGTACTGCGGGCTCCACGGCTTTACCGTGCTGACGAAAATGTTGCCGGGGTGCATGTCGGCATGGAAGAAGCTGTCACGGAACACCTGGGTGAAGAACACCTCCACACCGCGCTCGGCCAGCAGCTTCATGTCGGTACGCTGGTCGGCCAGGGTTGCCATGTCGGTGACCGGCACGCCGTAGATGCGCTCCATCACCAGCACCTTGGGCCGGCACAGGTCCCAGTAGACCTGGGGCACGTACATCAGCTCGGAGCCCTCGAAGTTGCGCCGCAACTGGCTGGCGTTGGCCGCCTCGCGGAGCAGGTCGAGTTCGTCGTAGATGGTCTTTTCGTAATCGTTGACCACTTCGACCGGGTGCAGGCGGCGAGCGTCGGCAGACACCCGCTCGGCGCCCTTGGCGATCAGGAACAGCCAGGCCAGGTCCTGGGCAATGATCGGTTTGAGGCCCGGGCGTACCACCTTGACCACGACTTCTTCGCCGCTCTTCAGGCGCGCGGCGTGTACCTGGGCCACCGAGGCCGAGGCCAGCGGCTCGACGTCGAAACGGCTGAACACCTCGCCAACCTTGGCGCCGAGCTGCTCCTCGATCAAGGCCACGGCCTTTTTCGGGTCGAACGGCGGCACGCGGTCTTGCAGCAGCATCAGTTCGTCGGCGATGTCGGTGGGCAGCAGGTCGCGGCGGGTGGACAGCAGCTGGCCGAACTTGATGAAGATCGGCCCCAGGTCCTGCAGCGCCAGGCGCAGGCGCGCGCCACGGCTGAGCGCGGAGGGCGTGCGCGGCAGCCAGCGCCAGGGCATCAGCAGGCGCAGGCTCATCAGCCACCAGGGCAGGGGCAGGTCGAACAGCAGGTCATCGAGGCGGTAGCGGATCACCACACGCTGGATGCGAAAGAGACGGCGGACGGCGAGCAGCTTCATGCGTTATCGCTGGTATCAAGGGATCGGGAGAGGCGCAGCAGGCGCGCCTCTAAGCGTTCTGTATCGACCTTCAAGGCATCGAGCTCGCTGAAGGCGGCTTCGGCTTCGCGTTTGCCGACCAGGGTGCGGGACTCTTCGGCCAGGTACTCGGAGAGGTTCTGGCTGAAGCGCGTCAGGCCTTGGCGGGTCCAGCGCGCACGCAGGCGGATGTGGCCTGCCAGCAGCGCGGTGGCGACCGGGCCGAGCCAACGCTGCAGCTCGTGCTCCCAGTCCAGCTCCAGGTCCTGCAACACGCCGAACAGGTCGAGCAGCACGGCGCTGTCGCCATGCAGTTCGACCTGCGGGCTGTGCAACACGGCGGTCTTGTCCCTGGCCAAGGCCAGTTGCGCCAGGCTGCCAGCGGGGGCGCGCAGGCTGCAGTCGACCTCGCCTTCCCAGTGCGCGGCCAGCATCAGGCCGTCTTCATCGGGCAGGATGAACACCTGCAGGGCCGGCTGACGGCAATCGATCTCGATGACCTTGCCTTCGAGCGCAGCCAGCCGCGGCAATGCCGTGCTGTCCATGCGCAGGACGCGGTTCAGGCCATGTTCGACGCTGGCGAGCAGCCCGGCCAGCAGCATCAGGGCTTGATTCCCCGGTGTACGGCGACGATGCCGCTGGTCATGTTGTGGTAGGTGACGCGGTCGAAGCCGGCGTCGACCATCATGGCCTTGAGGGTTTCCTGGTCGGGGTGCATGCGGATCGATTCGGCCAGGTAGCGGTAGCTTTCCGAGTCGTTGGTGATCAGCTTGCCGGCCAGTGGCATGAAGGCGAACGAGTACGCGTCATAGGCCTTGGACATCAGCTTGCTGGTCGGCTTGGAGAATTCGAGGATCAACAGGCGCCCGCCCGGCTTGAGCACGCGCAGCATCGAGCGGATGGCTTCGTCCTTGTGGGTGACGTTGCGCAGGCCGAAGGCGATGGTCACGCAGTCGAAGTGGTTGTCCGGGAACGGCAGCTTCTCGGCGTCGGCCTGGACGAACTCGATGTTGCCCGCCACGCCACGGTCGAGCAGGCGGTCACGGCCAACCTTGAGCATCGACTCGTTGATGTCGGCCAGCACTACCTGCCCGGTCGGGCCGACCAGCCGCGAGAACTTGGCGGCCAGGTCACCGGTACCGCCGGCAATGTCCAGCACGCGGTTGCCGCTGCGCACGCCCGACAGCTCGATGGTGAAGCGCTTCCACAGGCGGTGCATGCCGCCGGAAAGCACGTCGTTCATCAGGTCGTACTTGGCCGCCACCGAGTGGAACACCTCGGCGACTTTCTTGGCTTTCTGGCTCTCGGGGACGTCCTGGTAGCCAAAATGGGTGGTGGGTTCGGCGTGTTCGCCTTTGCGCTGGTCGTTCATATCGCTTCACCGGAAAAAATTACCGCCATTCTAGGGCGAACGGGCGGATTTGTCTTGGCGGGGTGTGCCGGGGGGCAGGGGCGGGCATAATGCCGATTATGTCTTCATATCCAGGAACACCCGCATGACCCAGATCAGCGTCGAACGCAAACACTCCCTCGGCCGCGAGGCCGCTCGCGCCAAGGCCGAAGCGCTGGTGGACAAGCTGAGCCGCGAATATGACCTCAAGGCCACCTGGAACGGCGACCGCGTCGACGTGGCACGCAGTGGCGCCAACGGCAGCGTGCACATCGGTGACGACAGCATCCGCGTCGAGCTGAAACTGGGCATGATGCTGTCGATGATGAGCGGCACCATCAAGGGCGAGATCGAGCGGGCGCTGGATAAAGCCCTGGCCTGAGGCCTGCCACCTTAGGGTGAGAATTCTAATTTCGCGCTCTACCTTATGCTCAAGCCCAACCTCCATGGGCGGTTCCTCTCCACTCATGAGCATGAGGTACAGAGCATGGCCAAAGTGAATGTGAAGAAAAAGGACGACGCCCTGGGCACCCTGGGCGAGGTGCGCGGCTACGCGCGCAAGATCTGGCTGGCAGGTATCGGCGCTTACGCCCGCGTCGGCCAGGAAGGTTCCGAGTACTTCAGCGAGCTGGTCAAGGCCGGCGAAGGCGTTGAAAAACGTGGCAAGAAACGCATCGACAAAGAGCTCGATGCCGCCAATACCCAGATCGACGAAGCGACCCAGGAAGTCAGCCGCGTACGCGGCAAGGTCGAAGTTCAACTGGACAAGATCGAAAAAGCTTTCGACGCACGGGTTGGTCGCGCCTTGAATCGCCTCGGCATTCCGTCTAAACATGACGTTGAGGCGTTGTCCATCAAGCTTGAACAGCTGCACGAGCTGCTTGAGCGCGTCGCGCACAAACCATAAGGAGAGCAGGATGGCTGGCAAGAAGAATTCCGATAAAGAAAGCAGCTCCTGGGTCGGCGGGATCGAGAAGTACTCCCGCAAGATCTGGCTGGCCGGGCTGGGTATCTATTCGAAGATCGACCAGGACGGCCCGAAGCTGTTCGACACGCTGGTGAAAGACGGCGAGAAGGCCGAGAAGCAGGCCAGGAAGACCGCTGAAGATGTCGCCGAAACCGCCAAGTCTTCGACCACCTCGCGGGTGTCTGGCGTGAAGGACCGTGCGCTGGGCAAGTGGAGTGAGCTCGAAGAAGCCTTCGACAAGCGCCTGAACAGCGCCATCTCGCGCCTGGGCGTACCTAGCCGCAACGAGATCAAGGCCCTGCACCAGCAGGTAGACAGCCTGACCAAGCAGATCGAGAAGCTGACCGGTGCTTCGGTCACGCCGGTTTCCAAGGTTGCTGCGAGCAAAGCTGCTGCGAGCAAGACTGCGGCCAAGCCGTTGGCCAAGGCGCCTGCCAAACCGGCTGCTAAAACCGCTGCTGCCAAGCCTGCGGCCAAGGTTGCTGCGGCCAAACCCGCAGCCAAGGTTGCCGCTGCCAAGCCGGCGGCAAAACCGGCTGCCAAGTCTGTTGCGGCCAAGCCTGCTGCAGCGAAGAAACCTGCGGTGAAGAAGGCCCCGGCCAAACCGGCTGCGGCCAAACCGGCAACACCGGCCACCAGCGCCGCACCCGCTGCCACCGCAGCGCCAGCGCCAAGCGTGGCACCGGCCAGCAATACACCGTCGGCGCCGGTGAGCGCAGTTACCGAAGCCTGATACTGCGTGGCTTCTTCGCGGGGCAAGCCCGCGAAGAAGCCACTGCCGATTGAACAGCTCTACCCCTCCAGGTACCTCACCGCCAACTGCTCCGCCGCCGCCCGTGCCGGGGGCTGCAGGTGCGGTGCCACCAGCATCATCACCTGATACACGACAATCCCCACATCCCCCTCGCGCCCCAGCACGCGCTGGTAATCCAGCGAGAACATCAGCGTCAGGGTGATCTGCTCCACCAGTTGCCCCAGTGCCTGGGTCTCGCTTACCACCTGCCCCTGGCCCTTGAGGCTGGCGAGCAACGCGGCAAGGGTGCGCTTGAGCGCGTTGATCAGGCTGCGCATGCCACGGGCCAGCTTGGGCAGGCGCCCGGTCAGGTTCGACAAGTCCTGGAACAGGAAACGGTACTGGGCCATGCGTTCGACGATCAGGTGCAGGAACAGCCAGTAGTCCTCGGCATCCAGGCGCACCTCCAGGGGCGGGTCGAGCAGGGGCATCAGCGCCTCTTCGAAGCGCTCGAACAGGCCCAGCACCACAGGCTCCTTGCCATGGAAGTGGTAGTACAGGTTGCCAGGGCTGATGCCCAGCTCGTTGGCGATCTCCAGGGTCGAGACGTTCGGTTCGCCCTGCTGGTTGAACAACTGCAGGGCGCATTCAAGGATACGGTCGCGGGTTTTCATCCAGGCGGTGTGCTCATCGGGTCAGGACATAGGTGCCTGGCGCAGGGCCCAGCGGCGGATAGGTTGCATTACCAAGCTCGGTACGCGGTGCCTTCAGTGGGCCGGAACGGGGTGTGACCCACTCCAGCCACAAGGGCCACCAACTGCCCTCGCTGCGTTGGGCGTCGTGGAACCACGCACGCGGGTCGCTCGACAGCTTGGGGTTGGCCAGGTAATAGGCCTTGGGGTTGCCGGGTGGGTTGATGATGCTCTGGATATGCCCGCTGTTGGCCAGTACAAAGCGCCGTTCGCCGCCCAGCAACAGGGCCGAGCGATACACGGCGTCCCAGGGGGTGATGTGGTCGTTGCTGCCGGCCACGGTGAAGCTGTCGAGGTCGACCTGTTTAAGGTCGATGGGCGTGCCGCAGACTTCCAGGCCCGCCGGGTGGGTCAGTGGGTTGAGCTTGAAGAAGTCGAGCAGGTCGCCATGCAGTGCGGCGGGCAGGCGCGTGCTGTCGGCGTTCCAGTAGAGAATGTCGAAGGCTGGCGGGGTCTTGCCGAGCAGGTAGTTGTTGACCCAGTAGTTCCAGATCAGATCGTTGGGCCGCATCCAGGCGAAGATGCGCGCCACCTCGGCGCCGTCCAGCACGCCGCGCTGGTAGGAGCGGCGCTTGGCGGCTTCGAGGGTCTGCTCGTCGGCGAACAGGCTGGCAGGGCTTTCGAACTTGCTGTCGAGCAGGCTGACCAGGTACGTGGCGCTGCGTACCCGGCGCAGCTGGTGCTTGGCTTGCAGGTGGCCTTGCAGCGCCGCCATGGTCAGGCCGCCGGCGCAGGCGCCCATCAGGTTGGGGTCGCGGTTGCCGCTGATGCTGCGGCAGGCATTGAGCGCTTCTTCCAGGGCCTGAACGTAGCTGGACAGGCCCCACTCGCGGTGCCGTGGGTCGGGGTTGCGCCAGCTGACCATGAACACCTGCAGGCCATTCTTGAGCATGTACTGGACGAAACTGTTGGTCGCGCTCAGGTCGAAGATGTAGAACTTGTTGATTTGCGGCGGCACCACCAGCAGGGGGCGGGTGTGCTGCTTTTCACTCATCGGCTGGTACTGGATCAGCTCCAGCAACTCGTTGCGAAACACCACGGCGCCTGGGGTTGCCGCCACATTGCCGCCCACCTCGAAGGCGCGCTCGTCGACCTGGCGAGGCAGGCCGTCGTTATGGCGCAGATCGTCGAGCAGGTGCGCGGCGCCACGCAGCAGGCTCTGGCCGCCGGTATTGAGCAGCTCCTTCACCGCCAGCGGGTTGAGCAGCGAGTTGCTGGGCGCCAGGGCGTCGTTGATCAGGGTGAACAGGAACTGCGCACGGGCCCGGTCATCGGCGTCCAGGTGGCTTTCCTCGATCCAAAGCCGGGTCTGTTTCTGCCAGGCCAGGTAGGCTTGCAGGCCACGCCGGTACAGCGGGTTCTGGCTCCATGTCGGGTCGCTGAAGCGCGTGTCGCGCGGGTTTGGCTGGTAGGGCGTGTCGCCGAGCATCACCCGGCCGAGTTGGCCGCTCAGGGCCAGCAGGTGGCGGGCGGTGTGCAGCGGGTTACGCAGCCCGTGGCGGCCGACGCTGCGCAGGGTGGATATCAAATCGCGGCCGCGCAGGCCGAGCATGGCGTTCTGCACGTTCATGCTGGTGGCGGGAAGCGTTGGCGTTCCTTTGGCCGGTTTGTCTTTCATGGCAACACTCCCTGGTCTTGACCCTTGCGCCTGATGCCCATCGCAGGCAAACCCGCGCCTACACGCCCGAAGCCGGGCGAGGGTGCATGACTGCGCGCTGACGCTCTTGCTGAAGGAACTTCATGATGATCGGGGCGACGGCCTCGGCCCGGGTGATCAGAAACAGATGGCCGTCGTCGATAATGTGTAGCTGGGCATTGGGAATCCGCCAGGCCAGCAGGCGCATGTTGATCAGCGGGATCAACGGGTCGTCATCGCCTGCCAGCACCAGCGTGGGCTGTTGGATCTTGTGCAGCCAGTGAATGCTGGTCCAGCCTAGCCCTGCGAACAGTTGCCAGTAGTAGCCCAGCTTGCCGCCGGAACGCACCTTGGATGCGTGGTGCATGGCCAGGTCCGGGTCGCGGCGAAAGCCGCCGCCGTAGATCAGCGGGGCGATGCGGATCACATGGGAGGGCTGGATGTAGCGCCGGGGGCTGGCCATCATCCACAGCACCTTGGGCTTGCCCGGCACCATTACCGCGCCCGCAGCCGTGGCTGCCAGCACCAGCTTCTTGCAGCGCTCGGGGTAGTCGTGGGCGAACTGCTGGGCCAGCGCGCCGCCCCAGGACACGCCAATCACATTGACCTGGCCATAGTCGAGGTAGTCGAGCATGCGTGCCGTCAGCTTGGCCAACCCCGGAAAGCGGTAGGGCTGGCGCGGCGTGGACGAGCCGCCCACGCCCGGTACGTCGAAGGCGATGACTTCCAGGTCCGGGTCCAGTGCTTCGATGAACGGGAACACCAGCTCCAGGTTGGCGCCGATGCCGTTGAAGATCAGCAGCGGCGTCAAATGCGGCTTGCCAGGGCGCACGGCAGTGCGGATGGACTGCTGGTCCAGTTCGACGGTCCTGAAGATATAGGGTTGCGGCATGCGCGTGGCTCTGTGGTGAAGTAAACACCGTGGTCACCCGCAGGTGGCCACGGCGCTGCAACTCAACGTTCGTGAACGTAGGTGCCCGGTGATGCCTCGCCTGCGGCATAGGCGCGGTTGCCGAGGCGGGTCGGCGCTTTTTTCAGCTCGCCGGCACGCTCGCCCAGCCAGCTCTGCCAGTGCAGCCACCACGAGTCGGCATGCTTGGTGGCGTTCTCCTGCCAGGCCGCTGCGTCGCCCGGGCAATCGGCGCCGGTCATGAAGCGTGCCTTGGGGTTGCCCGGCGGGTTGAGGATGCTCTGGATATGGCCGCTGTTGGACAACACGAACTCGATCTTGCCGCCAAACAGGTGCGCCGAGCGGTAGCAGGATGGCCACGGGGTGATGTGGTCGTTGGTGCCGGCAAGGCTGTAGATGTCGCACGTGACCTGCTTCAGGTCGATCGGGGTGCCGCACACTTCCAGTGCACCGGGGCGGGTCAGCGGGTTACTTTTGAACATCTCGATCAGGTCGCCATGGAAGGCGGCCGGCAGGCGCGTGGTGTCGTTGTTCCAGAACAGGATGTCGAACACCGGTGGCTCGTTGCCCAGCAGGTAGTTGTTGACCCAGTAGTTCCAAATCAGGTCATTGGGGCGCATCCAGGCGAACACCTTGGCCATCTCGCTGCCTTCCAGCACGCCGGCCTGGTAGGAGTGGCGCTTGGCGGCTTCGAGGGTCTGCTCGTCGACAAACAGCGCGACCTGGGTGTCCATCGTGGTGTCCAGCACGCTCACCAGCAGGGTCAGGGCATTGACCTTCTTCTCGCCAACGGCGGCGTAATGGCCCACCAGCGCGGTGCAGGTGATGCCGCCGGAGCAGGCGCCGAGCATGTTCAGGTCTTTGCTGCCGGTAATCGCCAGCACCGCGTCGACCGCTTCCTTGAGCGCATCGATGTAGGTCGAAAGGCCCCATTCACGCTGGGCCTTGGTCGGGTTGCGCCAGCTGATGATGAAGGTCTGCTGCTGGGCGCGCAGGCAGAAGCGCGCCAGGCTCTTTTCCGGGCTCAGGTCGAATACATAGAACTTGTTGATCTGTGGCGGCACCACCAGCAGCGGCCGCGCATGCACCTGTTCGGTGATGGGGCTGTACTGGATCAGTTCGAGCACGTCGTTGCGGTACACCACGGCGCCGTCGCTGGTGCCCAGGTTCTTGCCCACCTCGAAGGCGTCCATGTTGACCTGACTGGGCATGCCACCGTTGTTGACCATGTCCTTGGCCATGTTGGACAGGCCATCGAGCAGGCTCTTGCCACCGGTTTCGAAGAAGCGCTTGACCGCCGCCGGGTTTGACAAGGTGTTGGTCGGCGCCATGGCTTCGGTCATCAGGTTGATGACGAACTGGCCACGGCTGATGTCCTGGGGCGACAGGTCGCTGCTGCCGATCCATTCGTGCAGTTCTTTGCGCCAGGCCAGGTAGGTTTGCAGGTAGCGGCGGTAAAGGGGGTTGTTGCTCCAGGCGGGGTCGTTGAAGCGACGGTCGTCGCTTTCGGGCGTCAGGCTGGACTTGCCCAGCAGCACGTTCTTCAGCTCCAGGCCGAAGTGCGCCACGTGCTTGGCGCTGTGCAGCGGTTGGCGCACGGCCTGGCGCAGCACGGTGCGTGCCGAACTGAGCAGGTCCTTGCGGCGGATGCCGATGACCGGGTTCAGCCCCAGGGTGTTCTCCGAGGCCTGCCGCTGCAACTCATCGTTGTTCTTGTTACTCATCTACGACGCTCCGTTGTCCAGAGACGAGTACCGGTTGCCTGTGGCGGGGTGCACAGTCCAGAGCCCGGTACTGCTACTCGGGTGACCAGTGATAAGGAACAGCGGTGCTGCGGGCCGGTTGCATGGGGTGATGAGCTGCGGGGAGTTCTGCGTGTGAAGACAGCCTGCTTTCGCTCGCGACCTCTACATACCGGCCTGGTCCTGGTTGCCTTGAAGACAATGCAGGGACCTTGCCAGCTCCATTGGTTACCCGACTTTCATGTAATGCGCAAGACAGCTCGTCACTGAGCTGTCTGTAGGGCATTCAAGCAGATGAGATTAGAAAATGCGCTCTAAACCGTAGGCGGCTTGAGCTAGAGCATGAGTTTCACAACGGATTCGGCCGGATCGCGGGACTTTCCGGCCTGATGCAACGCGTCGAGGTAGTCGGCCCACAGTTGCGCCTGGCGCAGGCACAGCTGTTCCAGGTACTCCCAGGTGAACAGGCCGCTGTCATGGCCGTCGTCGAAGGTCAGTTTCAGTGCATATTGGCCGGCGGGTTCGAGGCCGGCGAGGCCGACGTTGATCTTGCCGACTTGCAGGATGGGGTTGCCGTGGCCCTGGACCTCGGCGGAAGGCGAGTGCACGCGCAGGAATTCGGCGGGCAGGTGGTAGACCTCGTCTGGGCCGTAGGTCAGGCTCAAGGTCTTGGAGGCTTTGTGCAGGTTGATGGCGGTGGGCAGGCGGGCCATGGGCTGAATCTCTTCTGAGCGACAAGCTACAAGCTTCAAGCTACAAGAAGTGATATTCAAGCCATCGCGGAAAAATCATGTCTCGCGGTGCTGCAAGCGACACTGAACAGCTTGTCGCTTGCAGCTCAAGGCTTGCCGCTTACAGGATGTAGCGCGACAGGTCTTCGTTCTGCGCCAGCTCACCCAGGTGGCTGTTCACATACCCGGCATCGATCTGGATCGGCGCTTCGTCGTGCGTGCTGGCCAGGTCACCGGCACTGAACGACACCTCTTCGAGCAGGCGCTCGAGCAGGGTGTGCAGGCGGCGGGCACCGATGTTCTCGGTCTTCTCGTTGACCTGGTAGGCAATTTCGGCCAAGCGCTTGATACCGTCGGTGAGGAACTCGATGTTCAGCCCTTCGGTCTTGAGCAGCGCCTGGTACTGCTCGGTCAGCGAAGCGTGCGGTTCTTGCAGGATGCGCTCGAAATCTTCCGGGGTCAGTGCCTTGAGTTCGACACGGATCGGCAGACGGCCCTGCAGCTCAGGCACCAGGTCGCTCGGTTTGCTCAGGTGGAACGCACCCGAGGCGATGAACAGGATATGGTCGGTCTTGACCATGCCCAGCTTGGTGTTGACGGTGCAGCCTTCGATCAGCGGCAGCAGGTCACGCTGAACGCCCTCGCGGGACACATCGGCGCCGCCGACATTGCCGCGCTTGGCCACTTTGTCGATTTCGTCGATGAACACGATACCGTGCTGTTCAACCGCTTCCAGGGCCTTGGCCTTGAGCTCTTCTTCGTTGACCAGGCGGCCCGCTTCTTCCTCGCGGACCATCTTCAGCGCTTCCTTGACCTTGAGCTTGCGCGCCTTGCGCTTGCCCTTGCCCATGTTGGCGAACAGGTTCTGCAACTGGTTGGTCATCTCTTCCATGCCAGGCGGCGCGGCAATCTCGACGCCCACGGCATCCGCCACTTCGATCTCGATTTCCTTGTCGTCCAGCTGGCCTTCGCGCAGGCGCTTGCGGAACAGTTGGCGAGTGTTTGAATCGCTGCTGGTCTGCGCGGCTTCCTCGCTGAAATTGGTGACCCGCGCCTGCGGCAGCAGGGCGTCGAGGATGCGGTCTTCGGCGGCGTCTTCGGCGCGGTGGCGCACGCGGATGATCTCCTGCTCGCGGAGCATCTTCAGCGCGGCATCGGCCAGGTCGCGGATGATCGATTCGACGTCACGGCCCACATAGCCGACTTCGGTGAACTTGGTCGCTTCGACCTTGATGAACGGCGCGTTGGCCAGCTTGGCCAGGCGGCGGGCGATTTCGGTCTTGCCGACACCTGTCGGGCCGATCATCAGGATGTTCTTCGGGGTCACCTCGGCACGCAGCTCGGCCGGCAGCTGCATGCGCCGCCAGCGGTTGCGCAGGGCGATGGCCACGGCGCGCTTGGCGTCGTCCTGGCCGATGATGTGGCGGTTCAGTTCGTGAACGATTTCGCGGGGGGTCATGGACATGATGAAAATGGTCCTCGAGCAGAGCAATCAGTGTGGAAAAGTCCCGCCGCGGGCGGGACGCCAAAACAACTGATCAGTCGGCCAGGTCCTGCTCCTCGATGGTCAGGTTATGGTTGGTGAACACGCAGATGTCACCGGCGATGTTCAGGGCGGTCTCGGCGATTTCGCGGGCCGAGAGGTCGGTCTTGTTCAGCAGGGCACGGGCTGCGGCCTGGGCGTAGGCGCCACCGGAACCCATGGCGATCAGGCCGTCTTCGGGTTCGACCACATCGCCGTTGCCGGTGATGATCAGCGAGGCGTCCTTGTTGGCCACGGCCAGCATGGCCTCCAGGCGGCTCAGGGAGCGGTCGGTACGCCATTCCTTGGCCAGCTCGACGGCGGCACGGACCAGGTGGCCCTGGTGTTTTTCCAGTTGCCCTTCAAAGCGCTCGAACAGGGTGAACGCATCGGCGGTGGCGCCGGCGAACCCGGCAATGACCTGGCCGTGGTACAGGCGACGGACCTTTTTGGCGTTGCCTTTCATCACGGTGTTGCCGAGGGAAACCTGGCCGTCGCCGCCCATGACGACTTTGCCGTTACGGCGGACAGAAACGATGGTGGTCAAGGGGAGAGTCTCCACGCAGCGGGGCGAAAGTGCCTGATGCAGACTCATATGGGGGTGGGGGGAAGGATTTCAACCATTAGCGACCAGCTGCAAGCTGCAAGCTGCAAGAAAAAGCGCGTCGGCGCCATGCCTGCTTTTTCTTGTGGCTTGCAGCTTGAGGCTTACAACTGGTGGTCAGGCTTCGTGGCAGACGTGCCCATCGACCAAGGTATAACGCACCGCCCCTGGCAGGCAGTGGCCGATGAACGGGCAGTTCTCGCCACGCGAGAGCCATTGCTCGCCGGCGACCGTCGAGGCTTTCGGGTCGAACAGCACCAAATCCGCTGCGCCACCGACCTTCAGCTCACCCGCCGGCAGGCGCATGGCGGCAGCCGGGCCGCTGCTCAAGCGCGCGAGCAAGGTCGGCAGGTCGAGCAGGCCGTCCTCGACCAGGGTCATGGCCAGAGGCAGTAGCACTTCGACGCTGCTGATACCAGGCTCCGTGGCGCCGAACGGGGCCAGCTTGGCATCGCGCTCATGGGGCTGGTGATGGCTGGAAATCGCCTGGATCACGCCCGACTTGACCGCCGCGCGCAGGCCGTCACGGTCGACGGCGGTGCGCAGCGGTGGCTGCACGTGGTACAGGCTGGAGAACTCGCGCAGCGACTGGTCGGTAAGAATCAGCTGATACAGCGCCACGTCGGCGGTAACCGGCAGGCCCAGCTCCTGCGCCTGGGCGATCAGCCGCGCGCCGCGGGCACTGGTGATCTGGGTGAAGTGCGCGCGCACGCCGGACTGTTCGACCAGCAGCAGGTTGCGTGCCAGGGCCACGGTCTCGGCAGTCTCGGGGATGCCGGGCAGGCCGAGGAAGCTGGCCATTGCGCCCTCATGGGCCAGGCCGCCTTGGGACAGGTCACGGTCCTGGGAGTGGAACACCACGGTCAGGTCGAACGTGGCGGCGTACTCCAGGGCACGGGCCAAGGTGCGGTTGTTGGGGATTTCCTTGAGGCCATTGCCGAAGGCCACGCAACCGGTGTCGCGCAGGGCCACCAGCTCGGCCAGCTGCTCGCCTTCCAGGCCCTTGGTCAGGGCGCCGATCGGGTAGACCTTGCTGTTGCCGGCTTCGCGGGCGCGGTCGAGGATCAGCTCGGCCACGGCCGAGGTGTCCAGTACCGGTTTGGTCTGCGGTGGGCAGCACAGGCTGGTCACGCCACCGGCCACGGCGGCGCGGGTTTCGCTGGCGATGCTGCCCTTGCGGCTGTAGCCCGGCTCGCGCAGGGCCACGTCGAGGTCGACCAGGCCAGGTGCTGCGATCAGGCCCTCGGCCTGGATCGTGCGGCTGGCGCTGAAACCGGCCGGTGCCGCGCCGATCGCGGCAATGCGGCCGCCATCCAGGTGCAGGTCGGTGACCTGGTCCAGGCCGCTGTTGGGGTCGATGACCCGGGCGCCAAGAATGCTGATGCTCACAGGGCGTTCTCCTGGTCGAGTTGGCGTTGCGTGTTTTGCCCGCTCATGGCCATGGACAGCACGGCCATGCGCACGGCGATGCCGTACGTCACTTGGTTGAGGATCACCGAGTGCTTGCCGTCGGCCACCGCCGATTCGATCTCCACGCCGCGGTTGATCGGGCCAGGGTGCATGACGATGGCATCCGGCTTGGCGCCGGCCAGGCGCGCGGTGGTCAGGCCGAACAGGCGGTAGAACTCGCCCTCGCTGGGCAGCAGGCCGCCGGCCATGCGCTCACGCTGCAGGCGCAGCATGATCACCACATCGACGTCTTTGAGGCCTTCGGCGAGGTCGGTGTACACCTTCACGCCGTATTGCTCGATGCCGATCGGGATCAGGGTTTTCGGGCCGATCACGCGGATGTCCGGGCAGCCCAGCGCCTTGAGCGCGAGCATGTCGGAGCGGGCCACGCGCGAATGCAGGATGTCGCCGACGATGGCCACGGAGAGGTTCTCGAAGCTGCCCTTGTGCCGACGGATGGCCAGCATGTCGAGCATGCCCTGGGTCGGGTGCGCATGGCGGCCGTCGCCGCCGTTGATCACGGCAACGTCGGGGCACACGTGCTCGGCGATGAAGTGCGCGGCGCCCGAGTCGGAATGGCGCACGACGAACATGTCGGCGGCCATCGCTTCCAGGTTGCGCAGGGTGTCGAACAGGGTTTCGCCCTTGCTGGTCGAGGAGGTCGACACGTTGAGGCTGATCACGTCGGCCGACAGGCGCTGCGCGGCCAGTTCGAAGGTGGTACGGGTGCGGGTCGAGTTTTCGAAGAACACGTTGCACACGGTCTTGCCGCGCAGCAACGGGACTTTTTTCACGGCCCGGGCACCGACTTCCAGGAAGGAGTCGGCGGTGTCGAGGATCTCGGTCAGCAGTTCGCGGGGCAAACCGTCGAGCGAGAGAAAGTGGCGCAGCTGGCCCTGATCATTGAGCTGCAGCGGGCGCTTGGCGTCGATTGGCGTCATCGCGGGGGACTCTTAAAGGGCGGAAGCGGAGGCGAGGTCCTGTCGCTCGAGGGCGAGCGGTGCGGGTCCGGTCAATTTTACCCGTTCATGGGCCGCCAGCGACAGGGTGGCACCGAGCACATTGGGACGAATCGGCAGTTCACCGGCGTCAAGGTCGAGCAGGCAGACCAGGGTGACGCTGGCCGGACGGCCGTAATCGAACAGTTCGTTGAGCGCGGCGCGAATGGTGCGGCCGCTCATCAGCACGTCGTCGATCAGCACCAGGTGCTGGCCTTCGATTTCGAATGGCAGGTCGGACGGGCGCACCTGCGGGTGCAGGCCGTTCTGGCTGAAGTCATCACGGTAGAACGACACATCCAGGGTGCCCATGGGGCTGGTATCGCCCATTTCTTCCTGCAGCGCCTGGGCGACCCAGACGCCGCCCGTGCGGATGCCGATGAAGCGCGGCTCGGTGATAGCACGGCGGGCCAGGTGGGCGCGAAGGTCGACAGCCATCTGCCGGATCAGATCGGCGGGATTGGGTAGGCTCATTGCGTGCTCCTCGGGGGCCGCCGGCTTGGCCAGGCGGCAAAGATGATCAGGTGTTGGCCTCCAGCCAGCCTTGCAGCAGCAGGGCGGCGGCAATGGCGTCGACCGGGTTGTCGCGGTAGCTGCCGCGCTGGCCGCCTCGGCTCAGGCGTTCGCCCTTGGCCTCGAAGGTAGTCAGGCGTTCGTCGTGGGTGTGCACGGGCAGGTTGAAGCGGCCGTTCAGGCGCCGGGCGAACTTCTCGGCGCGCGCGCTCATTTCACTCGGCGTGCCGTCCATGTTCAACGGCAGGCCGACGACGATGGCGTCGGGTTTCCATTCGGCGACCAGTTTTTCCACCTGGGCCCAGTCCGGTACACCGTTTTGCGCCTTCAGGGTGCACAGCTCGCGGGCTTGGCCCGTGATGACCTGGCCAACGGCCACGCCGATCTGTTTGGTGCCGTAGTCAAAGCCCAGCAGCAGGCGTAGTTCGGCCATCAGGCGTGGCCCGCCTGGCTGGTCAGCAGGCTGAGGTTGATGCCAAGGCTGGCGGCCGCGGCGTTCAGCCGCTGGTCACTGGCAAGGCCGAAGATGATGTCGGCGTCGAACGGGCAGTTGAGCCAGGCATTGTCGGCCAGCTCCGCTTCCAGTTGGCCTGCTTCCCAGCCAGCGTAACCCAGGGTGATCAGGCTGTTTTGCGGCCCGACGCCTTCGGCGATGGCAAACAGCACATCCTGCGAGGTGGACAACGACAGGCCCTGCAGTTCGACGGTGGCCTGGTAGGTGCACTCGCTGGAGTGCAGCACGAAACCGCGATCGGTCTGCACCGGGCCACCTTGGTAGATCGGCACGTGCAAGGTGCTGGCCGGCGGTTCGTCGTCCGGGCGCAACTGCTCGAGGATGTCGCCCAGGTTGAGCTCCTGCGGTCGGTTGACCACCAGGCCCATGGCGCCATTGGCGTTGTGCTCGACGATGTACGTGAGGGTCTGGGCAAAGTTCGGATCGGCCATGTGTGGCATGGCGATCAGGAACTGATGCTTGAGGTAGCTCGGGGCGAGGGTTTTCATGGGGGATAGTGTGGCGCCAGGTGGCGAGGCTGACAAGGTGGTTTGTGTCGCCTGTGCTTGCTCCGCGCAAGGGCCGGCACAGGCGTAAATCAATTACTGGACAACCGGTCCCCACGGGCAAACCGCCAGGTACGAATGATCTCCAGCCGGTCATATTCGGCCAGGTCGCCGGTAAAGGGCGCAAACGGCGCCGCCAGCCTGACGATGCGTTGCGCGGCCTGGTCCAGCACCGCTTGCCCGGACGACTCCAGCACCAGCACCTCGTAGAGCGAGCCATCGCGGTTGATCGACACCATCATGCGCAGGTTGCCGTAGATCTGCTGGCGCCGCGCTTCGTCGGGGTAATTCAGGTTGCCCACCCGCTCGACCTTCTTGCGCCACTCTTCCTTGTACCAGGCGCCCTTGTCGCGCATGGTCGATGCGGCATTCAGGCGATGGATGCGCGGGCGCTTGGCGTACAGCTGCTGTTCGTTGGACAGCTCCGCTTCAAGGCTGGCGATCTGGCTGGACAGCTGCGAGCTGTCAAAATCGGGCGTCGGCGTTGCCGGCTTGGGCTGCGCCTTGCTTTCCTTGGGCTTGGGCTCGACTTTATGAGGTTTGGCGGCCTGGGTCACCACCGCCGACTTCTCGGGCGTGGGCGGCGGCACCACTTCGGGCCTGGCTGCAGGCGGCGGCGTGACTTTGTTGATCTTGCTGTCCTGGAAGGGGGCGACCTCGGTGGTCTTGGGCACCGCCTTCTTCTCCAGGGTACCGCTGCCTTGCTGGTTGTCCTGGGCCTGGTAGTCAGCCTTCTCGGGCGCTTTCTCGCTTTTGAAGGTGGCCAGGGTGATGTCCATGGTGTGACGGATTTCGGCAGGCTTGACCACGCTGAAGCCGACGCCAAGGATCAGCGCCAGGTGCACCAGGGCAGCCAGAAACAAGGTAAAGCCAAGCCGGTCCACCGGGCGAACGCGGGGTGGCAGCAGGTCGGAGGGGATGTCAGCGGGCAGCGTCATCAGGTATCCAGCAACCGCAGGGCGGGGCAGCGGGTCAGGTAAAAGGGACCCGCATCATACCCCACTCTGGGTTTATGCCGCGCGTTGCCGGTCAGCGCGCCTTCAGCTGGCGATCAATGGCGTCCATCAATTGCCCGCCGATATCGGTGCCGAAGGCGTTGTCGATCTCGCGGATGCAGGTCGGGCTGGTGACGTTGATTTCGGTGAGGTAGTCGCCAATCACGTCCAGGCCGACGAACAGCAGGCCTTTCTCGCGCAAGGTCGGGCCGACCTGGGCTGCGATCCAGCGGTCACGCTCGCTCAGCGGGCGCGCTTCGCCACGGCCACCGGCGGCCAGGTTGCCACGGGTTTCGCCGCTGGCCGGGATGCGCGCCAGGCAGTAGGGCACCGGCTCGCCGTCGATCATCAGGATGCGCTTGTCGCCGTCCTTGATCGCCGGCAGGTAGGCCTGCGCCATGATCTGCTGCGCGCCCAGCGCGGTCAGGGTTTCGAGGATCACCGACAGGTTGGGGTCGCCGACCCGGTGGCGGAAGATCGAGGTACCGCCCATGCCGTCCAGCGGCTTGAGGATTACATCGCCATGCTGGGCGGCGAACTCACGAATGATGTCCGGGCGGCGGCTGACCAAAGTCGGTGGCGTGCACTGCGGGAACAGCGTAGCGAACAGCTTTTCGTTGCAGTCGCGCAGGCTTTGCGGGCGGTTGACCACCAGCACGCCGTCGGCCTCGGCCTGCTCCAGCAGGTAGGTGCTGTAGACGAACTCCATGTCGAACGGTGGGTCCTTGCGCATCAGGATCACGTCCAGCTCGGCCAGGGTGCTGTCCTGCTCCTCGCCCAGTTCGTACCAGCGAGCCGGGTCGGCGAATACCTTCAGTGGGCGCATCCGCGCACGCGCCTTGCCTTCGCCCTGGTACAGGTCGCGCTGTTCCATGTAGAACAGGCTCCAGCCGCGTGCCTGGGCGGCCAGCAGCATGGCCAGCGAACTGTCCTTCTTGTAGGAGATGGACGCGATGGGGTCCATGACAATGCCGAGGCGAACGCTCATGGGGGGTTCCTCTTTGGCGGCGTGCAGCCGCGATGGATCGAAAGAAAAGTGGCTCAGGGTGGCGCCGGGAGCGCCGATGGTCAAGGGGCGCAGCAGATGGAATGGCCACCCGGAGTATGCTAAAAATGCAGCTGCAAGCCTTAAGCTACAAGCCTCAAGAAAACAGCATCCATGCGCCGAGCCGCTGTTCTTGTAGCTTGCCGCTTGCAACTTGCAGCTTCATTCCTATTGGTAGGCGTCTATGGAACAACCCCTGAAGGTGATGGTGATCGACGACTCACGCACGATCCGCCGTACCGCGCAGATGTTGCTCGGCGAAGCGGGTTGCGAGGTGATTACCGCCAGCGATGGCTTCGATGCCCTGTCCAAGATCGTCGACCACCAGCCACAGATCATCTTCGTCGATGTGCTGATGCCGCGCCTGGACGGTTACCAGACCTGCGCCGTGATCAAGCACAACAGTGCCTTCAAGGACATACCGGTGATCCTCCTGTCGTCGCGCGACGGCCTGTTCGACAAGGCCCGCGGGCGGGTGGTGGGGTCCGACCAGTTCCTCACCAAGCCGTTCAGCAAGGAAGAACTGCTCGATGCGATCAGGGCCCATGTGCCCGGTTTTGCCGAACACCAACAACACGCACCCTGACCGCGTCCGCCATGGCGCGGTCTTTCTTTCCTGATGGGGAAACAGCATGGCCCGAGTTCTGATTGTCGACGACTCGCCGACAGAGATGTACAGATTGACCGAATGGCTGGAAAAGCACGGTTACGAGGTGCTCAAGGCCAACAACGGTGCCGACGGCGTGGCCCTGGCGCGTCAGGAAAAGCCCGACGCGGTGCTGATGGACATCGTCATGCCCGGCATGAACGGCTTCCAGGCCACCCGCCAGTTGAGCAAAGACTTGGAAACCAGTGCCATCCCGGTGATCGTGGTCACCACCAAGGACCAGGAAACCGACCGCATCTGGGCCACCCGCCAGGGCGCTCGCGACTTTTTGACCAAACCGGTCGAAGAGGACGCGCTGATCGCCAAGCTCAAAGCAGTGCTGGGGGCTTGACCACCCGCCCGCAGGGCGCGTCGCTGACCGCCTTCGAGTTGTTGCTGGACATCGACCGGCGCTGCCGCCTGCTGGTGGCGGACCAACCCCCGCAGGACACCCGCCTGCAGCAGTGGAGCGGGATCGGCTTTCGCATCGCCGGGCAATGGTTCGTCGCGCCCATGGGCGAAGTCGCCGAAGTGCTGCGCGAGCCGCGCAGCAGCCGTGTGCCGGGGGTGCAACCCTGGGTCTGCGGGGTGGCCAACCTGCGCGGGCGGTTGTTGCCGGTCATGGACCTGAGCAGTTTCTTCGGGCTCGGCCCGGCGGCGCCCGGCAAGCAGCGGCGGGTGCTGGTGCTCGACCACGAAGACTTGTTCGTCGGCCTGCTGGTGGACGAGGTGCTGGGCCTGCAGCACTTTGCCCTGAGCAGCCTGGAACTGTCACCGCCGCAGCCGTTGATCCGCGCGGCTGCCCGCTTCGTGCAGGGGCACTTCCCGCGTGAACGCAACTGGGCGATCTTCAGCCCCTTCGCCCTGGCCCAGGCGCCGGGCTTTCTCGATGTGGCGTTATAGGACCTGCGAACGTGAACAACCCCGCCACCCGTGCTACCGCAACGCCCATGGCTCCGCGCACGCGCAGCATCGCGCAGATCACCGTGCTGTTTCTGATCCTGATCCTGTCGATCATCCTGCTGTTCGCCAATTTTGCCTACCTGAGCACCCAGTCCAACTACGACAAGCAGTACATCGGCCATGCCGGCGAGCTTCGCGTGTTGTCCCAGCGCATTGCCAAGAACGCCACCGAGGCGGCGGCCGGCAAGGCCTTGGCGTTCAAGCTGCTGTCGGATGCACGCAACGATTTCGAACGGCGCTGGAGCTACCTGCGTGAAGGCGACAAGTCCACCGGCCTGCCGGCGGCGCCAGTCACGGTGCGCGATGAGATGGAGGCGGTGCGCCAGGACTGGGAGAACCTGCGCAAGAACACCGATACCATTCTGGCCAGTGAGCAGACGGTGTTGTCCCTGCACCAGGTGGCCGCGACCCTTGCCGAGACCGTGCCGCAATTGCAGGTCGAATACGAAAAAGTGGTCGAGATCCTGCTGCAGAGCGGCGCACCGGCCAACCAGGTGGTGGTGGCCCAGCGTCAGTTGCTGCTGGCCGAACGCATCCTCGGCTCGGTCAATACCGTGCTGGCCGGTGATGACACCGCGGCCCAGGCCGCCGACGCCTTCGGCCGCGATGCCGGGCGCTTTGGCCAGGTGCTCGAGGGCATGCTCGGCGGCAACCCGGCCATCCAGGTGACCCGCGTCGAGGACGCCGATGCGCGGGCGCGGCTGGCCGAAATCGCCGAGCTGTTCCAGTTCGTCGCAGGCTCGGTTGACGAAATCCTCGAAACATCGCCTGAGCTGTTCCGCGTGCGCGAAGCGGCGGGCAACATCTTCAGCCTGTCGCAGACCCTGCTCGATGAGGCCTCGCACCTGGCCAACAGCTTCGAGAACCTGGCCGGCGGGCGCACCCTCGATACCGTCGGTGGCTACGCCCTGGGCCTGTTGGCGCTGGCCTCGATCATCCTGATCGGCCTGGTCATGGTGCGCACCACCAACCGGCAGTTGCGCGAGACGGCGGAAAAGAACGAACGCAACCAGCAGGCGATCATGCGCCTGCTCGACGAAATCGAAGAGCTGGCCGATGGCGACCTGACCGTGACCGTGTCGGTTACCGAGGACTTCACTGGCGCCATCGCCGACTCGATCAACTATTCGGTCGACCAGCTACGCGACCTGGTCGCCACCATCAACCACAGCGCCGTACAGGTGGCCGCTGCCGTGCAGGACACGCAGAACACCGCCCGCCAACTGGCCAAGGCGTCCGAACACCAGGCCGAGCAGATCAGCGAGGCGTCCGAGGCGGTGGGCGACATGGTCGAGTCGATCGACCGGGTTTCGGCGCATGCGTACGAGTCGGCCAAGGTGGCCGAGCGCTCGGTGGCGATTGCCAACAAGGGCAACGAGGTGGTGCACAACACCATCAACGGTATGGACAACATTCGCGAGCAGATCCAGGACACCGCCAAACGGATCAAGCGCCTGGGTGAATCGTCCCAGGAGATCGGCGACATCGTCAGCCTGATCGACGACATTGCCGATCAGACCAATATCCTCGCCCTCAACGCGGCGATCCAGGCGTCGCTGGCCGGTGAAGCCGGGCGCGGGTTTGCGGTGGTTGCCGACGAGGTGCAGCGGCTGGCCGAACGGTCGTCGTCGGCCACGCGACAGATCGAAGCGCTGGTACGGACCATTCAGGCCGATACCAACGAGGCGGTGATCTCCATGGAGCAGACCACCGCCGAAGTGGTACGCGGCGCGCGCCTGGCCCAGGATGCCGGGGTGGCGCTGGCGGAAATCGAAGGGGTGTCACAGACCCTGGCCGAACTGATCCACAGTATTTCCGACGCGGCCCAGTTGCAGACGTCTTCTGCCGGGCAGATTTCCCACACCATGGCGGTCATCCAGCAGATCACCGCACAGACATCGGCAGGGTCCGGCGCCACGGCCGACAGCATCCGCCACCTGGCACGCATGGCCAGCGAAATGCGCCGGTCGGTCTCTGGTTTTACCCTGCCGGCACCCGCCGAGCCGCGCTGAGGAATGCCCATGGCTTCTGCTGCTGTAAGCCCCGAGCGCCACGAAACGGTAGCGCTGGCCTGGACCAAGGCCGCCATCCTCGACTGCCTGGGCCAGGCGCGACAGGCCCTGGAGCGCTTTGCCGGCGAGCCGGGCGACTTGTCCATGCTGGCGTTCGTGGTCGACAACCTGCACCAGGTGCACGGTTGCCTGCGCATGCTCGAACTGCGCGGCGCGACGCGCCTGGCCGAAGAGCTGGAGCTGTTCGCCCGGGCCTTGGCCGAGGGCCAAGTCAGCCCTCGGGGTGACTGCCTGGGGGCATTGTTCCGAGGCCTGGAGCAACTGCCGTCGTACCTGGAGCGGCTGCGCGGCGCCCGCCACGACCTGCCGTTGGTGATGCTGCCGTTGCTCAACCAACTGCGCGCCTGCCGTGGCGTGGAGCCCCTGGCCCAGGCCAGCCTGATCAGCGGCACGGCGCAGCGCTTTGCCGGTTCCGACGATTTGGCCAACCTCGACCTGTCGCTGGGCAACTGGCGGGAGCAGATGCAGGCCGGGCCCGGTCGCGATGCCTTGCGCTCGGTGGTGAGCGCGCTGTGCGACGACCTGATGCGTATCAAGGAGCGCCTGGACCAGTTCGTGCGTGGCGGCCTGCCGCACAGTGAACAATCGCAAGCCTTGCTCGCCCCCTTGCGCCATGTCGCCGACACCCTGGCGGTACTGGGCTTCCAGCAGCCGCGGCGGGTGATCATCGACCAGGTGCTGGCGCTGCAGGCCCTGGCACCGGGCGAGGGCTCGGTGGATGACGCGGTATTGATGGATGTGGCGGGTGCCCTGTTGTATGTGGAGGCGACGCTCAATGGCATGGTCGGCCCGCTGGAAGAAAGCGGCCAGGGCGGCATGCCGGGCTCGGACCTGGCCGAGATCCGCCAGTTGGTGCTGAGCGAATCGCTGGCGGTCTTGCAGCAGGCCAAGGACTTGATCGGTGATTGCCTGGAGTCCGATTGGCCGCGGCAACGCCTGCAGCCGCTGCCGGGGTTGCTGCAGCAGGTGCGCGGGGCGTTGGCGATGCTGATGCTGCCCGGGCCAGCCGAGGTCTTTGCCGGGTGCGCGAGCTACGTGCAGCGCTGGTTGCAGCACCTGGACGTCGAGCCACCGGCCGATGAGCTGGCACACCTGGCCGACGCCCTGAGCGCTGCCGAGTGCTATCTGCAATGGCGGGTGGCCGACCCGCTGGCCGATGGCCAGCCCTTCATCGACATGGCGCGTGTCAGCCTGGCGGCGCTGGGCGTGACGTGCCTGGTCAGCGAAACGGGCCTCGGCCTGGACGACAACGGCGACGGCATCGATGACGAGCTGCGCGAAGTGTTCCTGGAAGAAGCGGGTGAGCTGCTGCCGGAAATCGAACGCCAGTGGTTGCGCTGGCGGGCCGACAACCAGCAGCGCGATGCCTTGCTGGAGGTGCGCCGCGCGCTGCATACGCTCAAGGGCAGCGGCCGAATGGTGCATGCCGAGGCGGTGGCGGAACTGGCCTGGGGCGCGGAGCACTTGCTCAACCGCATGCTCGAAGGCCGTATCGTGCTTACCCCGGAAGGGGTGGTGGCCTTGCAGCAGGCGTTCGTGCACCTGCCGGACCTGTTGTCCGACTTTGCTGCCGGGCAGTTGCCGCAACTGACCGAAATCGAGCAACTGGCCGGGCATCTGCACGCGCTGGCCGAAAACGATGCGCCACCCGCCGCCGACATCGATGGCCTCGACCCACAATTGCTGGATATCTTCCGCAACGAGGCGCACGGCCACCTGGACAGCCTTGAGGCATTTTTGCAGGGCGCCGAGGGCCAGGACACGCCGGTCAGCGACAGCCTGCAGCGTGCCCTGCATACGCTCAAGGGCAGCGCTGCGATGGCCGGGGTGATGCCGGTCGCCGAGCTGGCCACCGCGTTCGACCGCCTGGCGCGCGAGTACAAGGGCCACCAGTTGCCCCTGCAAGTGGCCGAGCTCGAATGGCTGGAAGCGGGGCGTTCACTGTTCCACTTGGGGCTGGCACAACTGGACAGCACGCCGTTGGCGGCCATCCCCGGCGCTGGCGATTTGATCGAGCAGGTCGGCCAGGCGGTGGATGTGCGCCTGGCCAGCCTGCATGAAGATGCCCAGCCTGGGCGACGCAGCAAGCGCGACCCGCAGCAGACCGCCAGCTTCCTGGCCCAGGCCATGGACATTCTGCTCGACGCCGAGTCGTTGCTATCGCGTTGGCAGGAGCAGCCGGGCCAACGCGGGCCCCTGGATACCCTGCTCGATGAGCTGACCAGCCTTGGCCATGCGGCGCACCTGGCCGACCTGTGGCAGATGGACGACGTCTGCGAGGCCCTGCTCGATGTCTATGGCGCCGTGGAGGAGGGCAGCCTGGCCGCCGACCCGCGCTTTTTCGCCCACGCGCAATCGGGCCACGAAGCCCTGCTCGACATGCTCGACGAAGTGGCCGCAGGGCAAGAAATTTCGTCCCGGCCAGCACTGGTCGACAGCTTGCGCAGCCTGTTGGCGCAGGCCCTGGCCCCGGACGCCACCGGCCTGGTAGGTATCGATTCGGTCACGCCGCTGCACCCCGACATGGAGCTTGGCTTGGGGCTGTCGCGCCCTGCGTTGCTGCCGGCTGCAGGCGACGTGTCTGCCGAGGAGCCCGACAGCCCAGGCGACAAGGAGCTGCTGGACGTCTTCCTCGAAGAAAGCTCGGACATCGTCGAGAGCGCTGCGGCGGCCTTGGCGCGCTGGCAGGCTGACCCGCGCAACAGCGTCGAGGTGGAAAACCTGCTGCGCGACCTGCACACCCTCAAAGGGGGCGCGCGCATGGTCGAGATCGCCGCCATTGGCGACCTGGCCCACGAACTGGAATTTCTGTACGAACTGCTTGCCGCCGGCCGCCTGCCGCCGAGCCCGCCCCTGTTTGCCCTGTTGCAGAATTGCCATGACCGCCTGGCGCACATGCTCGATGCCGTGCGCCTGGGGCAGCCGCTGCACGCGGCCACGGCGCTGATCGACTACATCCGCAACTTCAGCAGCGCGGCCCTGACCGACAGCGCCGCAGGCCAGGGGCCGCAGGAAGCTACGGCCCTCGAGGCGCCCGTGGCGGCACCGGAGCGGGTGGCGGGTGACATGGTCAAGGTCGATGCCGAACTGCTCGACGACCTGGGCAACCTGGCCGGTGAGCATTCGGTCATCCGTGGCCGCATCGAGCAGCAGGTCAACGATGCCCAATTCACCCTCAACGAAATGGAAACCACCCTGGAGCGCATGCGCGACCAGCTGCTGCGCCTGGACGTCGAGACCCAGGGGCGAATCTCCAGCCGGCAGGCGTTCGAGGGCGACGCCTACGACGACTTCGACCCGCTGGAAATGGACCGCCACTCGCAGTTGCAGCAGCTGTCACGGGCCTTGTTCGAGTCGGCGTCCGACCTGCTCGACCTGAAGGAAACCCTGGCCCAGCGGGCACAGGAGGCCTATAGCCTGTTGCAGCAGCAGGCGCGGGTGAACAGCCAGTTGCAAGAAGGCCTGACCGCCACCCTGATGGTGCCGTTCGAACGCTTGGTGCCGCGCTTGCAGCGCGTAGTGCGCCAGGTTGCCAGTGAGCTGGGCAAGCAGGTCGAGCTGGTGGTCGGCAATGCCGAGGGCGAGCTGGACCGCAGCGTGCTCGAACGCATGGTGGCGCCCCTGGAGCACATGCTGCGCAACGCTGTAGACCATGGCCTGGAAAGCCGCGAAGCGCGCCTGGCGGCGGGTAAGCCCGAGCACGGCACGATTCACCTGAACCTGTTGCACGAAGGCGCCGACATTGTCATCGAGATGACCGACGACGGCGCCGGCGTGCCGTTGGAGGCGGTGCGGCGCAAGGCGATCAAGCGTGGCCTGCTGGACCCGCAGGCGCACTTGAGCGACCACGAGGTGTTGCAGTTCATTCTGCGCCCCGGTTTCTCCACCGCCGAGAAGATCACCCAGATCTCCGGGCGTGGCCTGGGCATGGACGTGGTGCACGAAGAGGTCAAACAGTTGGGCGGCTCGATGACCATCGAGTCGGCCCAGGGCAAGGGCGCGCGCTTTTTGATCCGGCTGCCGTTCACCGTGTCGATCAACCGTGCGCTGATGGTGCACCTGGGCGAGGACCAATACGCGATCCCGCTCAATACCATCGAGGGCATCGTCCGCGTGCCGCCGGCGGAGCTGGCGGCCTGTTACCAGCTGGATACCCCGCAGTACGTCTACGCGGGCCACACCTACGCGTTGCGCTACCTGGGTGAGCTGCTGCAAGGGTTGCCACGGCCCAGCCTGCTTGGCCAGAGCGTGCCGCTGCCAGTGCTGCTGGTGCATTCCCAGGAACAGTCGTTCGCGATCCAGGCCGACAGCCTGTCGCCTAGCCGCGAGATCGTGGTGAAGAGCCTCGGCCCACAATTCGCCGCGGTTGCCGGGTTGTCTGGGGCGACCTTGCTGGGTGACGGCCGGGTGGTGCTGATTCTCGACCTGCTTGGCCAGTTGCGTGGTCAGCAAAGGCGCCTGGCGCGCCTGCCGGGTGGAGGCGATGCGCAGCGCCAGCTGTTCGGCCCGGCGCCGCGACGGGCACTGCTGGTGATGGTGGTGGACGATTCGGTGACGGTACGCAAGGTCACCAGCCGGCTGCTGGAGCGTCATGGCATGAACGTACTGACGGCCAAGGACGGGGTCGATGCCATGGCGCAGCTGGACGAGCATCGCCCCGATGTGTTGCTGCTGGATATCGAGATGCCGCGCATGGACGGTTTCGAGGTGGCCACGCGCATCCGCCGTGACGAGCGCCTGAAGGGCTTGCCGATCATCATGATTACCTCACGCACAGGGCAGAAGCACCGCGACCGTGCCATGGCCATCGGTGTCAACGAGTACCTGGGCAAGCCTTATCAAGAGTCTGTGTTGTTGCAGAGCATCGCCCATTGGAGCCAGGCCCATGCTTGAACTTATCTCCAGCCAGCGCAGCAGCCTGACCGGCCTGTTGCTGCCCTTGGGCGACCGGACTTTGGTCCTGCCCAATGTTGCCGTGGCCGAACTGATCGCCCAGCGCAACCTGCTGTGTCAGCGTGGCGAGCCTGCCTGGCACCTGGGCTGGATCGACTGGCGCCAGCAACGGTTGCCGCTGATCGGTTTCGAGGCGGCGTGCGGGGGGGATACCCCGTGTGGTGAGCGGGCACGTATCGTGGTGCTCAATGCGCTGGGCGATACCGGGCTGCGTTACCTGGCGGTATTGCTGCAGGACATCCCGCGTTCGTGCAAGCTCGACAGCCAGCTCAACTACGTGGACGTGGCGCTGGGCAGCCTGGAGTTGGCAGCGGTGCAGGTGGGCGAGCAGGTGGCGCGGGTGCCGGATCTGGTGGCGCTGGAGCGCTTGGTGCGTGACGCGCAATTGCAACCTGAGCCTGGATAATAGGGCGTTTGATCGGGCCTCTTCGCGGGGCAAGCCCGCGCCCACAGGTACAGCGTTTTGTCCAACCTGAGGGAGCGGGCTTGCCCCGCGAAGAGGGACGAACGGAACACCTCAGGAACCCAGCCCGCCAAAGGAGGTCTGTGTTTGCATGTATTACGGTGAACGCTTCAACGCCTGGACCCACCTGGTCGGTGCCGTCCTGGCCTGCATAGGTGCCATCTGGCTGATCGTCGTCGCGGGCCTGCAGGGCGACCCCTGGAAGATCGTCAGTTTCTCCATCTACGGCGGCACGCTGCTGCTGCTGTACAGCATCTCCACCCTCTACCACAGCACGCGCGGGCGGGCGAAGGTGATCATGCGCAAGCTCGATCACCTGTCGATCTACCTGCTGATCGCCGGCAGCTATACGCCATTCTGCCTGGTCAGCTTGCGTGGGCCTTGGGGCTGGAGCCTGTTCGGGGTGGTGTGGGGGCTGGCGGTAATCGGCATGCTGCAGGAGATCAAGCCCCGCTCCGAGGCGCGGGTGCTGTCCATCATCATCTATGCGGTAATGGGCTGGATCGTCCTGGTGGCGGTCGACCCGCTACTGCGCAGCCTCGGCACCGCCGGCTTCGCCTGGCTGGCGGCCGGCGGCGTGTTCTACACGGTGGGCATCATCTTCTTTGCCTTCGACAGCCGTTTTCGACACTGGCACGGCATCTGGCACCTGTTCGTGATCGCCGGCAGTGTGATGCACTTCATTGCCGTGTCGTTCTACGTGCGCTAGGCGCTGGGTTAAAAGTCGCCCCACAACTGCTGTGCCACCGACAACGCCACCACTGGCGCGGTTTCGGTGCGCAGCACGCGTGGGCCGAGGCGGGCGGCGTGGAAGCCGGCGGCCTTGGCCTGGTCGACTTCGGCGTCGTTCAGGCCACCTTCGGGGCCAATCAAGAAGGCCAGGCGTGACGGCGTGGCGTGGCTGGTCAGCGGTTCGGCCACCGGGTGCAGCACCAGTTTCAGGTCGGCCTCGGTGTGCTTGACCCATTCGGCCAGTGTCACCGGCGAGTGAATCACCGGCACGCTCGACCGGCCGCACTGTTCGCACGCACTGATGGCCACCTGGCGCCAGTGGGCCAGGCGTTTGTCGGCGCGTTCGTCTTTCAGGCGGACTTCACAGCGTTCGCTGACGATCGGGGTAATTTCATTGGCGCCCAGTTCGGTGGCTTTCTGGATCGCCCAATCCATCCGTTCGCCACGGGACAAGCCCTGGCCGAGGTGGATGTGCAGCGGCGATTCGGCCTGGCCGGCAAGGGTCTGGTCCAGTGCTACGCGCACGGTTTTCTTGCCGACTTCGAGCAATTGGCCGCGAAACTCCTGGCCGCTGCCGTCGAACAGTTGCACGGCATCGCCCGGGGCCATGCGCAGCACGCGGCCGATGTAATGGGCCTGGGCCTCGGGCAAGTCATGCTCGCCAAGGCTCAGGGGGGCGTCGATGAAGAAGCGGGACAGTCTCATGGTTAAGCTCAGAAAGTGAAGAAGTCATCGACCCTTGTAGGAGCGGCCTTGCGTCGCGAAAGGGGCGCGCAGCGGCCCCAGGTTCTGTGGCGCAACACATATCGCCGGGGCCGCTGCGCGCCCCTTTCGCGACGCAAGGCCGCTCCTACCAGGGAATGCGTGGTGTTGGGTTAGCCCGGGTCGCGGAAATCGGGGTGGAAGTTGGCCGGCACCGCCACGCTGACGCTGTCTCGCGTGGCGATGTCGATGCCTTCACTGGCCACCTCGGCAAGGAAGTCGATCTGCTCGGGCGTGATCACGTACGGCGGCAGGAAGTACACCACGCTGCCCAGCGGGCGCAGCAAGGCGCCACGGGTCAGGGCGTGCTCGAAGACCTTCAAGCCACGGCGTTCCTGCCAGGGGTAGGCGACCTTGCCAGTCTTGTCCTGGACCATCTCGATGGCCAGGGCCATGCCGGTCTGGCGGATCTCGGCCACATGCGGGTGATCGGCCAGGTGCGCGGTGGCCGTAGCCATGCGTGCGGCCAGGGGCTTGTTGGCCTCGATCACGTTGTCCTGCGCGAAAATATCCAGCGTCGCCAGCGCGGCGGCGCACGCCAGCGGGTTGCCGGTGTAGCTGTGCGAGTGGAGGAACGCGCGCAGCGTCGGGTAGTCGTCGTAGAAGGCCTGGTACACGGTGTCGGTGGTCAGGCACGCCGCCAGCGGCAGGTAACCCCCGGTCAGTGCCTTGGACAGGCACAGGAAATCTGGACGGATACCCGCCTGTTCGCAGGCGAACATCGTCCCGGTGCGGCCGAAGCCCACGGCGATTTCGTCGTGGATCAAGTGCACGCCGTAGCGGTCACAGGCTTCGCGCAGCAGCTTGAGGTAGATCGGGTGGTACATGCGCATGCCGCCCGCGCCTTGGATCAGCGGCTCGATGATGACCGCGCTGATGCTGGCGTGGTGTTCGGCCAGGGTCTGCTCCATGGCCTGGAACAGGTTGCGCGAGTGTTCTTCCCAGCTCATGCCGTCGGGGCGCAGGTAGCAATCCGGGCTGGGCACCTTGATGGTATCGAGCAGCAGCGCCTTGTAGGTTTCGGTAAACAGCGGCACGTCGCCCACCGACATCGCGGCAATGGTTTCGCCGTGGTAGCTGTTGGTGAGGGTGACAAAGCGCTTCTTCTCGGGTTTGCCGATGTTCTGCCAGTAATGGAAGCTCATCTTCAGCGCGACTTCGATGCAGGACGAGCCGTTGTCGGCGTAGAACACCCGGTCCAGCCCCGCCGGGGTCATGGCGACCAGGCGTTCGGACAGCTCGATTACCGGCTGGTGGCTGAAGCCGGCCAGGATCACGTGTTCCAGCTGGTCGACCTGGTCCTTGATGCGCTGGTTGATGCGCGGGTTGGCATGGCCAAACACGTTGACCCACCAACTGCTCACGGCGTCCAGGTAGCGTTTGCCTTCGAAGTCTTCAAGCCACACGCCTTCACCGCGCTTGATCGGGATCAGCGGCAACTGCTCGTGGTCTTTCATCTGGGTGCAGGGGTGCCACAGGACCTTAAGGTCACGTTGCATCCACTGATCGTTGAGGCCCATGGGTACTTCTCCTGGCTGCACTGCTGGCTTGGACCGCGTAAGCCTAAGCAAAGCTGCCGGGTAGGACAACCGCTGCTCATCAATGACGCTGGGTGCCGGTCCATTCGAGCTTGCGAATATGTACGGTGCCGGCCTGCGAGGTGGAAATGGTCAGACGCCGGAAAGGCCCGTCGATGACCTGGTGATAGGGTTGTGTGGAGATGGGGCCGGGCATCAGGTCCGTAAAACCGCTGCCTTCGATCGTGATCCAGTAGAAGTTGCGTGGCGCGGGAGCAGCCAGGTCGTAATCGTGGCCTTCGGTATCGAACAGCATGTGCAGGTCGTCACAAAGGAAGTCGCTGACCACGTAGTACTCCAGTCGCAAGCATTCGACCTCTTGGGCGAAGGTGATATCCACATCGCTGTTTTCGCCAATTACCAGTTCCGTGCCATCGTCGCCCCTGAACGCTTCGTGAAAGCCCGTCCAGGATGTGCTGTTGGCGCGAATACTCAGGCCAGATGCCGTGCACAAGGTTTGTTTGTGCCAGAGAAATTGCCGTGCGACGTGAGTGAAACACTCCTCGAAGATCATCTGCAGGCCCTCCTGGCGGGCGTTTGGCCATTCGCGTCAGCATCGCCTGCCGTGGGGCGAGCTGGCTACTGACAAAAATGTCAGTTGCCAAAAGGACTTGATGTCGCTGTGGTGGCAGGGTTGGCAGACCTGACGTATTCTTAACGCATCTGTCTCGGGGCATTTCTGCCTCCCTTTTTTTCTGAAACGTCTGACTCGGAGTTCGCCAACATGGCTGCTGCTTGGGTGCGCCTGTGCGCGTTGGTATTGATCGGTGTGTCCAGCGGCGCCGCGCTGGCGAAGGACAAAACGCCCACGGCCATCGTGGTGGGTGGCGGCCTGGCGGGCCTTACCGCAGCCTACGAGCTGCAGAACAAGGGCTGGCAGGTGACGCTGCTGGAAGCCAAATCGGGCATGGGCGGCCGCTCGGGGCTGGCGACCAGCGAGTGGATCGGCAATGCCAAGGCGCAGCCGGTGCTCAACCAGTACCTCGACCGTTTCAAGCTTGAAACACTGCCTGCGCCGGAGTTCGTGCGCACGCCGGGTTACCTGATCGACGGTGAGTATTTCAGTGCCACCGACCTGGCCACCAAGCAGCCCGCCACCGCCGAGGCGCTCAAGCGCTATGAGAAAACCCTCGATGACCTGGCCCGGTCGATCGACGACCCGCTGAACCCCCAGGCGACCAGCACATTGTTCGCCCTCGACCAGATCAACGTTTCCACCTGGCTCGACAAGTTGCAACTGCCGGCCACCGCGCGTCAGCTGGTCAACCAGCAGATCCGTAGCCGCTACGATGAGCCGTCACGCCTGTCGCTGCTGTACTTCGCCCAGCAGAATCGCGTGTATCGGGGTGTCAGTGACCGTGACCTGCGCGCCGCGCGCCTGCCCGGTGGCAGCCCGGTACTGGCTCAGGCTTTTGTCAAACAGCTGAAGACTATCAAGACCAGCTCGCCGGTCACCGCCATCGTCCAGGACAAGGACGGCGTCACGGTCAAGGTGGGCAGCGTGGGCTACCAGGCCGATTACCTGGTCATGGCTGTGCCCCTGCGCGCCCTGGCCAAGATCCAGATGACCCCGGGCCTGGACAACCAGCACCTGGCGGCGATCAAGGGCACCAACTATGGCTGGCGCGACCAGCTGATGCTCAAGTTCAAGAAGCCGGTGTGGGAAAGCCGGGCGCGCATGTCTGGCGAAATCTTCAGCAACGCCGGCCTGGGCATGCTGTGGATCGAACCGGCACTCAAAGGCGGCGCCAACGTGGTGATCAACCTGTCCGGCGACAACGCCCGCCTGCTGCAGGCGTTCGGTGACAAGCAGATGGTCGACCAGGTGTTGATTCGCCTGCACGCGTTTTATCCACAGGCCCGTGGCTCGTTCACCGGCTACGAGGTCAAGCGCTACAGCACCGACGCCGGTATGGGCGGCGCCTACCTGGCCTATGGCCCTGGGCAGATCAGCAAGTACTGGCGCCTGTGGGAGCGCCCGGTGCAGCGCATCACCTTTGCCGGCGAGCATACCGACGCCCTCTACCCTGGCACCCTGGAAGGCGCTCTGCGCAGCGGCCAACGTGCGGCCAGCCAGGCACAGGACCTGTTGGCCGGCAAGTCATTCGACCCCGCCAAGGCTGTGCCGGTTGCGGCCGCAGCCGCAGCAGGTGCTGCTGCGGCCAAGGACAAGGGCGGGTTCTTCTCGAACATGTTCGGTGGCGGGTCCGGCAAGACCGACAAGTCTGAAAAAGCCCCCGCCAAGGCCGAGCCGCTGAAAGATGAGGCCAAGCAGGACAAGCCAGGGTTCTTCTCGCGCCTGTTTGGCGGGGCTGACAAGCCCGAGGTGAAAGCCGAGCCGCTTGCCAAGGCCGACGAAGTGGCACCGGCGCCTGCTGCCGCCAAGCCCGCCGCAACCAAGGTAACCCCTGCCAAGCATGCGCCAGCACACAAGCCGGCGGCAAAACAGGCGCACAAGCCTGTCGAGGCTAAAAAGGCCACGGCAAAATCGGCGCCGGCCAAGAAGCCAGTGGCCGATACCCAGGCCAAGGCAGGCTGACCTCTTCCCAGTGCCGGCTCAAGGGCCGGCACTGGCGGCCCGCGTTAATCCAACTATCGTTAATGTTTCCTTAATGGGAAGCTTACACAATACATATCGGATTTCTCGATAATCCAAAGCAATTTTTTCCGCTTTTATTCGATACGTTACGCGTTAGTCTGTGCACAGCTTTCACGGGGAAACACGCCAACATGCAACTGCGCAATTCACCTTCTCGCTACGGCGTGGTCAGCATCATCCTGCACTGGGGTGTAGCGCTGGCAGTCTTCGGCCTATTCGGCCTGGGGCTGTGGATGGTCGGTCTGGACTACTACGACCCTTGGCGCAAAGCCGGCCCGGACTTGCACAAAAGCATCGGCCTGATGCTGCTGGGGGTGATGCTGCTGCGTCTGATCTGGCGTTTCATCAGCCCGCCACCGCCGGCGCCGGCCAACCACGGGGCACTCACCCGCGTGGCCGCCAAACTGGGCCATCTGGCACTGTACGTGGGGCTGTTCGCGGTGATGATCGCCGGTTACCTGATCTCCACCGCCGACGGCGTCGGTATTCCGGTATTCGGCCTGTTCGCAGTACCGGCACTGGTCAGCGACCTGCCCGATCAGGCGGACCTGGCTGGTGTGATTCATCTTTGGCTGGCCTGGGGCCTGGTGATTTTTGCCGTGCTTCATGGCCTGGCAGCATTGAAACACCATTTCATCGACCGTGACGCGACCCTGACCCGTATGCTGGGCCGCAAAGCTTGACTCTCAACCTCAATTGCAAGGAATAGAAAGGATGTTGAAAAAGACTTTTGCCGCTCTGGCGCTCGGTACTGCACTGTTCTCCGCTGGCGCCATGGCCGCCGAGTACAAGATCGACAAGGAAGGCCAGCACGCGTTCGTCGACTGGAAGATCAGCCACCTGGGCTACAGCTTCATCCACGGTACTTTCAAGGACTTCGACGGCAACTTCACTTGGGACAGCGCCAAGCCTGAAGCGAGCAAGATCAGCGTCGACGTGAAGACTGCCAGCCTGTGGTCCAACCACGCCGAGCGTGACAAGCACATCGCCAGCAAAGACTTCCTCGATGTGGGCAAGTTTGCAGACGCCAAGTTTGTTTCCACTGCCGTCAAATCGACCGGTGACAAGACCGCTGACGTGACCGGTGACCTGACCCTGCACGGCGTGACCAAGCCGGTCACCTTCAAAGCCACCTTCAACGGTGAAGGCAAGGACCCATGGGGTGGCGAGCGTGCTGGCTTCAACGCCACCACCACGCTGAACCTGAATGACTTTGGCATCAAGGGGCCAGGCGCGACTTCGCAGACCGTGGACCTGGATATCAGCCTTGAAGGCGTGAAGCAGAAGTAATGTGTTGTAGCTGAATAAGCTGGGGCCGCTGTGCGGCCCTTTCGCGACACGAGGCCGCTCCTACACAGAGCGGCCTTTTGCCGTGAAAGGGCCGCGCAGCGGCCCCAGCTTTTTACGATCAGCGGTTGCGAGTCAGCAGCGCCGGGCGCTCGCCACGTGGGCGGCTTGGCAGATCGTCCAGTTGCTCAGGCGTCGGGTAACGGTCGAGCTTGGATTCCTTGCGGATGATCACCGGCTGGTTCTGCGGCTCACGCGAGCTGCGCACTGCAGGTTCCTGACGGGCAGCATCATCGCGAGCCGGGCGACCACGGCCACCGCCACCGCCATCACGGCGTGCACCGCCACCGTTGTTGTTGCGCGGTGGGCGCTTCTCGCCGCTGGTGCTGCGTGGCTGGGCGCCATTGCGAGCTTGGCCACCGCCACCACCGTTGCTGCGCTGGGCAGCACCTTGGCTTTGGCCTGCGCCAGTACCAGCGCCACCACCACCAGGACGACGGTTACGCCCCTGGTTCTTGCCCTGGTACGGGCTGACGTAGTCGGCACGGTTGCCGAAGTTGTCGACTTCGTCATCCAGGAACTCATCCGGCGCACGGTCAGATGGCGCTTTGGGTGTGCTGTTCTGGCTGGCTTGCTGCTGGCGTGGCTTGTTGTCACGCGGCTTGCGCTGCTGCGGCTTGTCGCCGGACCTTTCCTTCTCGGCAGGCTTGTCGGCAGCGGGCTGCTTGGCCTTGCCTTTATCCTTGCCTTTGTCCTTGCGGCCACCGTTGGCGTCTTTGCCGCCTTCGCCGCGTGGCTGGTTGCGACCGCCACGGCCGGTGTTCTGCGGGCGTTCGCGTACTTCAGGCTTCTCGGCTTCCACCTGGCTTGCATCAAAGCCCATCAGGTCGCCATCGGCAATCTTCTGCTTGGTGACCCGCTCGATGCTCTTGAGCAGCTTCTCTTCGTCTGGCGAGACCAGGGAAATAGCCTCACCCGAACGGCCTGCACGGCCAGTACGGCCGATACGGTGCACGTAATCTTCTTCGACATTGGGCAGCTCGAAGTTGACCACGTGGGGCAACTGATCAATGTCCAGGCCGCGGGCGGCGATGTCGGTGGCAACCAGCACCCGTACGGCATTGGCCTTGAAGTCGGCCAGGGCTTTGGTGCGGGCGTTCTGGCTCTTGTTGCCGTGGATGGCGGCGGCGGTCAGGCCGTGCTTTTCCAGGTACTCGGCCAGGCGGTTGGCGCCGTGCTTGGTACGGGTGAACACCAATACCTGTTCCCAGGCACCCAGGGTGATCAGGTGTGCCAGCAGTGCACGCTTGTGGCTGGCGGGCAGGCGGTAGATGCGCTGCTCGATGCGTTCGACCGTGGTGTTGGGCGGCGTGACTTCGATGCGCTCCGGGTTGTGCAGGAGCTTGTCGGCCAGGTCGGTGATGTCTTTGGAGAAGGTGGCCGAGAACAGCAGGTTCTGGCGCTTGGTCGGCAGTCGGGCGAGGACCTTCTTGACGTCGTGGATGAAGCCCATGTCGAGCATGCGGTCGGCTTCATCGAGGACCAGAATTTCTACATGGGACAGGTCAACCTTGCCTTGACCGGCCAGGTCGAGCAGGCGACCAGGGCACGCCACCAGGACGTCGACACCTTTGGCGATGGCCTGGATCTGCGGGTTCATGCCGACGCCGCCGAAGATGCAGGCGCTGACCAGTGGCAGGTCACGGGCATAGACCTTGAAGCTGTCATGCACCTGGGCCGCCAGTTCGCGGGTCGGGGTCAGGACCAGTACGCGGGGCTGGCGTGGGCCATGGCGCTGCGACTTGTCGGGGTGGCCACCGGGGAACAGGCGCTCGAGGATCGGCAAGGCAAAACCGCCGGTTTTACCAGTACCTGTCTGTGCGGCGACCATCAGATCGCGGCCTTGCAACACGGCGGGAACAGCCCGCTGTTGCACCGGAGTCGGCTGGGTATAGCCCGCAGCCTCGATAGCGCGGACAAGAGCCTCGGAGAGACCGAGGGAAGCAAAGGACATGGGCGATCCTGTTCTCGTGTGGGCTGGGCCCGTTGGGATGTTCTGCCTGGCGCGACGGGCATCGGTGAGATGCGATCGCGTCCGGTCCAGCTTGGCTTTCACTGCACATCCAGGAAGCGGAGGGCTGACGCGGTAGGGCGTCGATGCCGATCGGGATGCCTGTTGCTAGGCCGAGCGTCCGGGCGTAAGCCTGGCGGGAAGGCCCGAGTATAACAGAGCTATCGCGGCGTGCTGCTTTCCTGCTGCTCAACGGCGTTGAGAATGTTTCCGATGTCGCCTGTGTAGCGGTTGTTGATGGCGGCATAGGCGGGTTCTTGCTTGAAGCGCTGCAATTCTTCAGCGAACGCCTGGGCCAACGCTTCGCGCCCAGGTTTGCGGGTCAGCCCCAGGTACTGCGTCTGTCGGCTGATCAGCAGCGGCAGTTCTTCGACCTGCTGTTCCAGGCCCAGTTGACGCATCAGGTAGCGGCCAACCCTGCGGTCGGTAATCAGCAGATCGATACGGCCAAGCATCAACTTGCCGAAGTTGGCTTCATGGGTGGGGGCTGCTTCGCGTCGGAAACGGGGCGAGTCGTTGAAGGCCGCGCCGTAGGTATAGCCGGGCGATGTGCCTACGCTGAGGCCAGCGAGGTCATTCAGGCCGGTCACTGCGTGCCGACGGCTGCGGGCCTGAAACAGCACGAACTCGACATCCGACATGGGCTCCGACGGGTAGATCAGAAAAGGCCTGCGCGCGTCGATCTGAAAGATATCGACAATACCGTCCGCCAGCCCTTGCTCGATCATCGCCAGGCAGCGCTTCCAGGGTAGAAACTGCCATTCCACCTCTACACCCAAGCGCTTGAAGACCTGGGTGGTGACCTCGTAATCGATACCTCGGGGCTGGCCTTTCTGCTGGTAGATATACGGCGCCCAGTCGTCGGACACCAGGCGCAAGCGTTCGGCCAGGGCCAACGGGCTCAGGCAGGCGAGCAGCAGGATCCAGAACAGGCGGATGATGGCGGACATGGCCCGCAGATTACGCGCTCGGCCTGCTCAAGGCCAGTAAGAGGAGGCTGTTCAGGCCTGCGCCGAGCTTAACAGGTGCGCTTCGATATCCTTGCGCCGCGCCCCCAGCGACAGGCGCAAGCCCGGGTGGCGCAGACACTGGCGCAACTGTTCGGGCTCGATGCGGCCGTGGCGCGCATTGAAGTTTTCCAAGGCTTTGTCCCACCAGGCCGATGCACAGGCGCGGTCGAATTCATTGGGGTAGGGGTAGCTGCCGTAAAGCAATTCGCGGGCAAACTGCCGCTCGTTTCGGGGCAGGGTCAGGCTCAGTGCCTTGTAGCCCAAACGGTGCAGGGTTGGCGGCCGTGGCAGTTGATCGTTGACCCGTGCGACATCGGCCAGCGCCGCCTCGCCAAGCGGCGCATCGCCGTGCTTGCGTAGCCAGGCCTGGATCTTGGCGCGAAACTGGGCTTTGCGGCTCCAGTAGTGGTGAATGACGTCGGTGCATTCGGCCACCTTCAGCCTGCGGTAGGCCGCCACCGCCAGGCAGAACTCCTCCAGGGTGTAAGCCTCGCGGGCCAGTGGGTAGAACTCGTCCATCATGGCGATGGAGTGGTCCAGGGTCGGCGCGTCTTCGGCGCTGAGCCCGATCACGCCAGAGTTGATCAGCGGCATCTGGCAATCGGCCAGGCCTCGGCTCTGGAGAACGGCCATCAGGTTCTTGTACAACGGGCACTTCTGGTTGGCGCCGTAGCGGCCACCGATGGCGTTGCACAGCAGTTGGCCGGGCTTGACGCGCTCGAACAGGCGCATCGGCGATTGCCGGAAGAAGGTGTCGGTATCGATCAGTATGGCCAGTGGGTGCTGCTCGAGCACCTGGCGGAGCAGCGCGTGCTTGCTGCGAAAGTGATAACCGTGGGGCGCATTCCACGCTGTGCGCGTGGCTTCGTCGAGCAGATGCACCGTGACCGGCAGCTTGGCATACGGCGCTGGGTTGTCGGTGTAGACCTGGATGTCCAGGGCCTCGTCTGCCGACCGGCCCAAGTGGGCAAGGGCACTGACGATGCTGAAGCAGGCTTCCTGATGGTAGGTGGCCGGGCCGAAAGCCAGGTAGACGAGCTGAGGGCGCGATGGCTGGGGATGCTGCATGTCAGGCAAGACCTGTTTAACCCGAAATAAATAAGGCCTTAGTCTATGACCAAAGCCTTAATCATTTCTTAAGCAGATATTGCCAAGAAGTTTCAGCGAGGCAGCTTCAGGTTGTTCCAGATCGCAAGGCTCGCTTCGGCCTGGTTCAACGTATAGAAGTGCAGGCCCGGTGCGCCGCCTTGCAGCAGCTGTTCGCACATGCGGGTGATCACTTCTTCGCCGAATGCCTGGATACTGGCGGTGTCGTCGGCATAGGCTTCCAGTTGCTTGCGGATCCAGCGCGGGATCTCGGCGCCACAGGCGTCGGAGAAGCGTGCCAGCTTGCTGTAGTTGGTGATCGGCATGATGCCGGGCACCACCGGGATCTCGACGCCCAGTTTCTGCGCACGCTCGACAAAGTAGAAATAGCTGTCGGCGTTGAAGAAGTACTGGGTGATGGCGCTGTCGGCACCGGCTTTGACCTTGTGCACGAAGTTGGCAAGGTCGATCTCGAAGTTGCGCGCCTGCGGGTGCATCTCGGGGTAGGCGGCCACTTCCAGGTGGAAGTGATCACCGGTTTCCTGGCGGATGAACTCGACCAGGTCGCTGGCATAGCGCAGCTCGCCGCTGGCCATGCCCATGCCCGAGGGCAGGTCGCCGCGCAGGGCGACGATACGCTTGATGCCCGCTGCCTGATATTCGGCCAGCAGGCTGCGCAGCTCTTCTTTGCTATCGCCAACGCACGACAGGTGCGGCGCGGCAGGTACCTTCACTTCACTTTCCAGCTGCAGCACGGTGTTCAGCGTGCGGTCGCGAGTAGAGCCGCCGGCACCGTAGGTGCAGGAGAAGAAGTCCGGGTTGTAGGTGGCCAGCTGGCGGGCAACGCCCATCAGCTTTTCGTGACCGGCATCGGTCTTGGTCGGGAAGAATTCGAAGCTGTAGCGGCGTTCTTGTGACATCACTCTTTCCTCAAGCAGCAAGCTGCTAGCGGCAAGCTGCAAGTAAAAGCCAGATCGGTGATGGCCGATCTGGCTTGGCATCGTTCAAGATCGTTAGTGCATGAACCACAAGCGACAGCGGCACGGGGCGCCTTTTCTTGCCGCTTGCAGCTTCAAGCTTGCCGCTTATCAGTAGCGGTAGGCGTGCGGCTTGAACGGGCCTTCGACAGTCACACCGATGTACTCGGCTTGCTGCGCGGTCAGTTTGGTGACGACGCCGCCGAAGCCGCGGACCATTTCCAGGGCCACTTCTTCGTCGAGTTTCTTGGGCAGCACTTCAACGGTCAGGCGCTCGGCTTTCTTCTCGGCCGACAGGTCGGCGTACTTCTGCTCGAACAGGAAGATCTGGGCCAGCACCTGGTTGGCGAACGAACCGTCCATGATGCGGCTTGGGTGACCGGTGGCGTTACCCAGGTTCACCAGGCGGCCTTCGGCCAGCAGGATCAGGTAGTCGTCGTTTTGCGGGTCGAAATCGCCAGCGCCGGTACGGTGGATCTTGTGTACCTGCGGCTTGACCTCTTCCCAGGCCCAGTGCTTGCGCATGAAGGCGGTGTCGATCTCGTTGTCGAAGTGGCCGATGTTGCACACCACGGCGCGCTTTTTCAGGGCCTTGAGCATGTTGGCGTCGCAGACGTTGACGTTACCGGTGGTGGTGACGATCAGGTCGATCTTGCCCAGCAGGGCCTTGTCGATGCTGGCTTCGCTGCCATCGTTGATGCCGTCGATGAACGGCGAGACCAGCTCGAAGCCGTCCATGCACGCCTGCATGGCGCAGATCGGGTCGACTTCGGTGACCTTGACGATCATGCCTTCCTGACGCAGGGACTGGGCCGAGCCCTTGCCCACGTCACCGTAGCCGATCACCAGGGCTTGCTTGCCCGACAGCAGGTGGTCGGTGCCGCGCTTGATGGCGTCGTTCAAGCTGTGACGGCAGCCGTACTTGTTGTCGTTCTTGCTCTTGGTTACCGAGTCGTTGACGTTGATCGCCGGGACTTTCAGCTCGCCCTTGGCCAGCATGTCCAGCAGGCGGTGCACGCCGGTGGTGGTTTCTTCTGTCACACCGTGGACGCGGTCCAGCACGGCCGGGTATTTCTTGTGCAGCAGCTCGGTCAGGTCGCCGCCGTCGTCGAGGATCATGTTGGCGTCCCATGGCTGGCCATCCTTGAGGATGGTCTGCTCCAGGCACCACTCGTACTCTTCCTCGGTTTCACCTTTCCAAGCGAACACAGGGATACCGGCGGCGGCGATGGAGGCAGCGGCCTGGTCCTGGGTGGAGAAGATGTTGCAGGACGACCAGCGCACCTCGGCACCCAGGGCAACCAGGGTTTCGATCAGCACGGCGGTCTGAATGGTCATGTGGATGCAGCCCAGGATCTTCGCGCCTTTGAGCGGTTGCTCGGCGAGATACTTACGGCGCAGGCCCATCAGTGCAGGCATTTCCGATTCGGCGATGATGGTTTCGCGACGGCCCCAGGCGGCCAGGGAGATGTCAGCGACTTTGAAATCGGTAAAACCAGCAGGCGTGTTTACAGCGCTCATGAGAGCCTCCATTCGTAGTGTGCGAATGGGCGCCGTTGTGCGTTGAGCGTCCGCAGGAGCGGACAACGCCCCATCCGAGCCTGACAGGTCTAGCCTGCTGCAGCGCCCCTCGGACAGGTGGCGGGCATGGCCCCGCGGCGGGTGGCCATGTAAAACGGCACAGATTATAGCCGTGACCGGGACCTTCGCCCAAGGTTTTCTGTCGATTAATCGAGACGATAGTCGATGTTCAATGGAGCGGTGACGGCGGCTCTGCCATCATGAGTACACGTTAGCCAAGCAGGTCAGGAGTACAGATGAACTTTCACACTCGCAAATGGGTAAAACCCGAAGACCTCAACCCCAATGGCACCCTGTTCGGTGGCAGCCTGTTGCGCTGGATCGACGAGGAGGCGGCCATCTACGCCATCGTCCAGCTGGGCAACCAGCGTGTGGTGACCAAGTACATGTCGGAGATCAACTTCGTCAGTGCATCGCGCCAGGGCGACATCATCGAGCTGGGTATTACCGCAACCGAGTTTGGCCGTACCTCGATCACCCTCAAGTGCGAGGTGCGTAACAAGATCACCCGCAAGAGCATCCTGACGGTCGACAAGATGGTCTTCGTCAACTTGGGTGAAGATGGCCAGCCAGCGGCGCATGGGCGGACCGAGATCAAGTACGTGCAGGACCAGTTCCCGGATTCTGCGGTGGAGTGAAAACCCGGGGGCCGCAAAGCGGCCCCGTGGTTTTTCAGGGTTGGGCGCTGACCTTGCGCACCACGCGGCCAATGCTCAGCCCCTGCACCAGGATCGACGACAGCACCACGATATAGGTGATCGACAGCAGCAGGTCACGCTCTTCGCCCAGCGGCAGCGACAGCGCCAGGGCCACCGAAACCCCACCGCGCAAACCACCCCAGGTCAGCACCCGCACAGTGCCTTTGGGGACCGGGCGCCAGCGCCGCAGCAGCACGATTGCCGGGGCCACGGTCAACAGCCGCGACAGCAGTACCGCCAACGCCAGCACGCTACCGGCCGCCAGGTGCATCCAGTTGAACGGCAGCAGCAGAAGCTCCAGGCCGATCAGCGCGAACAGCAAGGCGTTGAGCATGTCATCGATCAACTCCCAGAAACCGTCCATGTAGCGACGGGTCATATCGTTCATCGCCAGGTTGCGCCCCATGTTGCCGATGATCAGGCCGGCCACCACCATGGCGATCGGCGCCGAGACGTGCAGCTCGTAGCACATCGCCGAGCCACCGATGACCAGTGCCAGGGTCAGCATGACCTCGACTTGGTACTGCTCGATGCTCTTGATCATGCGGTAGGTGGCGTAGCCGATCAGGCCGCCGAATACCACGCCGCCAATGGCCTCACGGGCGAACAGCACCGCCGTGTCGTAGGCACTGGGGGTTTCGCCCAGCTGGATGATGCCCAGCAGCACGGTGAACACCACGACTGCGGTGCCATCGTTGAACAGCGATTCGCCGACGATGGTGGTTTTCAGGGGCTTGGATGCATTGGCGGTACGCAATGCGCCGAGCACGGCAATCGGGTCGGTGGGCGAAATCAGCGCGCCGAACAGCAGGCAATAGATCAGCGGCACCTGCCAGCCGAACATCGCGAACACCCAATGCGACAGGTAGCCGATGACCACGGTTGCGATCAGCACGCCGATAGTGGCCAGCAGGCCGATCGGCCAGCGATAGCTGCGCAGGTCCGAGAGGTTGACGTGCAAGGCGCCGGCGAACAGCAGGAACGCCAGCATCCAGTGCATCAGCAAATCGTTGAAGTCGATCTGGTTCATCAGGCCTTCGACGCGTTCTTCCAGGCCAGGGAAGCCGATCAGGCTCAGGCCCTGCAGCATCAGGGAGAACAATAACGCGGTGACCATCACGCCAATGGCGGGTGGCAGGCCGATGAAGCGGTAGTTGACGTAGGTGAGGAGGGTGGTGAGGCAGATAAACGCGGCAACTAATTCAAGCATCCCGAATCCTGTAACAGTGGCTTCCAAGTCGTACCCGAATGGCTCGGGCAGTTCTTTGATGACCTGGCGAGGGGTTCGGGACACACGATTTGACCGGAATTGTTGGAATCGTTCCGGATGTGTTGGGTTTAGGGCGTGTTGGGGCTGTCAGGTGCATGCCTTTAGGGCTTTTGCGCCTATGAGATCGAGCGCCGCGCGGGCGGTGCTCGATCTCATAGGCGCTGAAGAACTTTCGTCTTGCACATGCCAGACTGCGCCCATCTGAAGGCGATATATTCAGGCCTCAATTACGTCACAAGGACCTCACGGCGTGTTGGCAACTTCCCTGGTACTGGTCGCCGCCTTGCTGCATGCGACCTGGAACACCCTGATCAAATTCAGCGGCGAGCGCCTGTTGGTGATCGCCAGCATGGACACCGTCGCACTGGCCTTCGCCGTGCTCGCCGTCGCCTTCGTCGAGGTGCCCCCCGCTGAAATCTGGCCCTGGCTGATCGCCTCGGCGCTGGCTGAGCAGCTGTACCGTTTCCTGCTGATCCAGGCCTATCGGGTCGGTGACCTGGGGCTGGTCTATCCTCTGATGCGTGGCTTGTCGCCGTTGGTGGTGCTGGGGCTGACCCTGGCGTTTGCCGGGGAGTCACTGAGCCAGCAGCAGATCATCGGCATCCTGCTCATCCCTTGCGGCATGGCGTGCCTGCTCTGGCAGGGGGGAGGGGGTGATCGCCTGCCGTGGTCGATGTTGCCGGTAGTGGCGCTGATTGGCCTGTGCATCGGTTGCTACACCTGGTTCGATGGGCAGGCGGTGCGGCTGTGGGGCAAGCCGTGGGACTACCTGGTATGGCTGACCTTGCTCAGCGCCTGGCCCTTCCCGCTGCTGGCCAGTGTGGCGCGGCGGGCACCCTTCGTGCTGTTCTGGCGAACCCAATGGCGGCTGGGGTTGGCCGTTGGGTTTTGCGTGTTGTTCAGTTATGCCCTGGTGCTGTGGGCCATGCACCTGGGGTCGGTGGCCGAAGCGGCAGCGTTGCGAGAGTTGAGCGTAATTCTGGTGGTGCTGTTTGGCATGCGCTACCTCAAAGAACCTTTTGGCGGGCCAAGACTCCTAGCTTGCGGGCTGGTACTGGCAGGCATGCTGGTAATGAAGCTCTAACCCGATTATTGAACAAGGAGTCCTGTCCATGACCGTTGCCCTGTGGTGCATCCTGATCGCGCTGGCACTGCCGCCGCTTTGTGCGTTGATCGCCAAGGTGAGCAGTGGCCGTTTCGGCCTCAAGGACAATCACGACCCGCGCGCCTTCCTCGATACGCTATCGGGCCTGCCGCGCCGTGCCCACGCCGCGCAGCAGAACAGCTACGAGGCGTTTCCGGCATTTGCGGCGGCCGTGCTGGTGGCCGATATCGTCGGCAATGCCGAACAAGTGACGCAGGACGTGCTGGGCGTGATGTACATCACCAGTCGGCTGCTCTACATCATCTGCTACCTGGCGGACTGGGCGGCGTTGCGCTCGCTGGTGTGGTTTGCCGGGTTGGCGCTGATCGTGTCGTTCTTCGTCGTTTCGGCCTGAATCGTCGCCCTTTTCGCGGGTAAACCCGCTCCCACAGGGGCCATTGCGATCCCTGTGGGGGCGGGTTTACCCGCGAAGCATTCAGCACCGTATCAAAGCACTTTCGGCACTTCAGGCAGCGGTTTGCCTTTCGGCCACAACATCCAGATCTGCCCCTGCTGTTTCATGTTACCGGCCAGCTCGCCTGCCTCAGGCCCGGTGCCCCAGAACAGGTCCGCACGCACTTCGCCAGCAATGGCTCCGCCCGTATCCTGAGCGCCTACCGGCCGCACCACCGGCGTACCGTCCGGGCGCGTGGTCGACAACCAGAGCAGGCTGCCCAGCGGAATCACCTTGCGGTCGATTGCCACACTGTACCCTGCCGTCAATGGCACATTGAGCGAGCCGCGCGGGCCTTCGTTGCTGTCGGGGCGGGTGCTGAAAAACACGTAGCTGGGGTTGCTGGCGAGCAATTCCGGTACTCGCTGTGGGTTGGCCTGGGCCCAGGCGTGAATGGCGCCCATGCTCACCTCTTCCTTCTTCAATTGGCCCTGCTCCACCAGCCAGCGGCCTATCGGCCGATAGGGGTGGCCGTTCTGGTCGGCGTAGCCCAGGCGCAGTTGGCGGCCATCTTCCAGTTGTACCCGGCCCGAACCCTGGATCTGCAGGAACTGCAGGTCCATCGGGTCGGTCAGCCAGGCCAGCACCGGTGCCTTGACGCCCTCACGGTTGATCACCTCGGCGGTGTCGTAAGGCTTGAGCACGCGACCGTCCAGGCGCCCACGCAAGCGCTTGCCCTTGAGCTCTGGGTACACGCTGGCCAAGTCGACCACGATCATGTCGTCGGGCACGCCGTAAACTGCGACGTGGTTGGCCTCGGTAGGCTTCAGGCTGCCGGGGTAGACCGGCTCGTAGTAACCGGTGATCAGGCCGTTGGCATTGTTTTCGGCCGAGCGCAGGCCATAGACCTGCAGGTTCTGCTGCAGGAAGGCGCGTATCTGCAGGGCATCGTCGGGCACGCTGGCAGCGGCCTCGCAGGTGGCGGCCCAGACTGTGTCGCGCTTGAGCTTCTCGCAACCATTACGCCACGCGTGGAAGCCGGCAACCAGGTCGGCGTCGCTGACGCTGGGCAGGTCCTGCCAGGTGGCGTTGGCATAGGTGGCAATGGCATGGGGCTCTGGCTTGGCGCTTTCGCCGCCGTTGCAGCCGGCCAGCAGGGCCAGCGCCGGGAGTGTCCAGGCCAGGTGGCGCAGGGCAGATTTCATGTGGGGCTTCCTGTCACGGGCGAAGATGAATATTCGCCCCTGTTTTTTATGTGGCTATTGGTGTTTGGCCCCTGGGCAGCGATACTGGCTGCCCATTTTCGTAGGCCGTAGTGACCGTGATGTTCAAGCGATTGACCGTTGTTCTGCTCGCAGCCCTGGCCCTGAATGCCTGTGACCGTGTTGACCCGAATTCGCCGTTGGGCAAGCGTAAGGTGATCTTCAAGGACATGCTCAAGGCCAGCGAAGACCTGGGCGGCATGTTGCGCGGTCGTTTGCCCTTCGACGGGGTGAAGTTTGCCGAGGGGGCCGTGAAGCTCGACACCCTGTCGCAGCAGCCGTGGCAGCACTTCCCGCAGGCGCGCGATGGCGGCGACAGCAGTGCACGAGCAGCGGTGTGGGAGCGTCAGGCGCGTTTCCATGACCTTGCCCGGCAACTGGAGGGCGTGACTGGCGAGCTGGTCGATGCGACTCGGGGCCAGCCGCTGGACGCTGCGCAATTGAAAGGGCCGATGGACAAGGTCGAGGCAGCATGCAAGGCCTGTCATACCGAGTTTCGCAATCATTGAGGGTAAATGCCCTGGCTCCATCACCGGGAAACCGCTGATGGAGCCAGGGCAGGCAGCATAAGCAGGGCCTGTCAGCGGTCCAGTTCGTCCACTGCTTCCTGCAGTTCCTTCCGGGACTCTGCGAGCTTGTCTTTACGCTTGTTTATCTTTTCGGCGTCGCCTTTTTTCTCGGCTTTCTTCAGGTCTTTTTCGCGCTGTGCGACTTCATGACGTGCATCGAGCACTTTTTGTTCGCGCTCTTTGCGCAGGCTGTTATCGGTGCAGTTTTTTACGCCTTCCAATGCCTGCTCGAGCCCAGCGACCTGGTCGCTGTTGCCATGTTCACGGGCAATCTTCAGCTGGTTCTCGATCGCGCTGCGTTTGGCGTCGCAACCGGTCAGGCCGGCATCTGGCTGGGCAGCCTGCACCGCGCCAGCAGCCAGACCAAGGGTTGCGAGCAGGAAAAGAGTCGAAATACGTTTCATGAAAAGCCTCCTGAACGGGGCGGGCAGAAAAGTTGGGGGAAATCCTGCCTTGGTTTTGCCTATTTAGAAACCCTTGTTGGTTTTTTCTGGTCGATATTCAGACTTTCCTTACATGGATTTTGGTAATAAATCATTGCGCGGGGGCTTTGTCGCTGAATTGGAATGCGTTGACGCCGGCCTCGTTCAACCGCACTGCGATGGCTCGTACCTCGTTGGCCATGAAAAACGCCTCAAGCTGATGCGCGCGTACGGCGCCGATACCCGGCAATGCTCGCCAGTCACCGGCAGTACGCAAGGATAGCTGAGCCCAGTCACCTTCCAGTTGCATGCCGCCGGGGGCGGGTACGCCAAGCGCCCGCAGCCATCGGGCAAAGGGTTGTGACCGCGCGCCCTCGAAGCTGTTCACCAGCTGTGCGGCCATCGCTTCGCTGATACCTGGCACCTCACTCAGGCGCTGGGCATCGAGGTGCAGCCAGTCAGTCATCGAGGTAACCACCCCCGCATCGACCAGGCGCCGCCACGTACCTGGCCCGGTGCGTGGCATGGCCAGCCCCTGCTTGCCACTGAGCCATGTGAGCCGTGCGATGAACTGCTCGTTGCAGCCATCGCCTGCGTGCCAGCAACTGTGCGGGTGATAGCGCCCTGGCGGCGGCACCTCCACCGGCTGGCGCACGGCCGCGCGATGCACCACGCGCTCGAAACGCGGGATGGTCAGCCCTGCCAGGCTGATTGCCACCTGGTCACCCGGGGCAATGTCGAGGTGCTGCCAGCGGGCCAGTGACCCCAGGCTTACCTGGGTGATCAGCCGGTCGTCCAGTTTGACCGGTTGAAGCTGCAGCACCGGTGTGATCCTCCCGGTGCGGCCGACCCGCAAGCTAACTTCGCGCACGTCTGCCAGGGCTTGGGCGTAAGGGTGTTTCCAGGCTGCGAGCCAGTAAGGGGCCTTGGCCTGCCAGCGCTCGGCGGGCGGCCGCGTACCCTGGCGCAGAATCACGCCATCGGTGGCGAAGGGCAGGGGTGAGCGGTACCAGTGCTGGCGCCAGTGCGCGGCTTGGGTGGCGGAGTCGATCGCGATGCTGTAGCGCTGGCTGTCTGGGAAGCCCAGTTGCGCCAGTTGCGAGACCCGTTCGGCCTGGCTAACGGGGCCTTGTGGCCAGTCCCAGACGAACAAGCCGATGCCGGCCCCTTGTTCCACGCTGAACTGCTTGCGGGCGAGCAGCCCGGCCACGGTCCCGCGCGCATTGGCGCTGCCAGCCTGGGCTTGGATATGTGCGCCCAGGCGCAGGTACAGCTCACCTTGCAGCACCAGGTCGCGCGCTTGGGGCAGCTGCCGCGTGATGGCGCCGAGCCGAGGGATATGGCGACTCCAGTCGTGCCCTTGCACCCCATCACCGCGGCTCAGCAACTGCACCAGCTGCCCCTGCCGATAGCGAACGGAGACCGCCACGCCATCGACCTTGGGCTGTATCCACAGGCCCGTCTTGCCAGCCATCCAGCGGCCAACGGCCTGCTCGTCGGCGAGCTTGTCGACGCCGGTATGCGGGATGGGGTGGGGGACCGGGCCACGTGCAGTCGCCAGGGGGTCAAGACCTGCCAGCAGGCCGAAACATTGCTGCAAGTGGTGCAGGCGTTGTCGGCTTTGGTCATACAGCTCATCTGCCACCAGCGCGATGCCCAGGCGGTGGTAGTGGTCATCCCATTGGGCAAGTGTGTCGCGCAGGTGGGCAACTTCGGTTTCGGCTTGTTGCATGGGCCAGTCGGGGCATGACGCGGCCTTTGCCAGCGAGGCCTGCAGTGAGAGCAGCAGTGCAAATAGCAGTATGAACGGCATGGCCAGCATCCTTGCATGGCGGGAGGAGCCTTCAGCCTAGGCAGGTAGCGCGCTGGTCGCTGTGAGCAGTTGTCAGTCGATATGTCACAACGCTCACGGCGAAAACCTGAAAAGCAAAAGCCCCTGCCGATCGCTCGGCAGGGGCTTTCGTTTACCGCTGTAGGAAAATTACAGCCCGGCAGCGTCACGCAGCGACTGGGCGCGGTCGGTGCGCTCCCAGGTGAAGGTGGTGAAGGTGTCGTCGCCGACAGTCTTCTGCTGTGGCGTGCGGCCGAAGTGGCCGTAGGCAGCGGTTTCCTGGTACATCGGGTGCAGCAGGTCGAGCATCTTGGTGATGGCGTACGGGCGCAGGTCGAAGCACTCGCGCACCAGCTGTACGATCTTCTCGTCCGAGACCTTGCCGGTACCGAAGGTGTTGATCGAGATGGACGTCGGCTGGGCCACGCCGATGGCGTAGGACACCTGGATCTCGCAGCGCTCGGCCAGGCCGGCAGCAACGATGTTCTTGGCCACGTAGCGGCCGGCATAGGCGGCCGAACGGTCGACCTTGGACGGGTCCTTGCCGGAGAACGCGCCACCACCGTGACGGGCCATGCCGCCGTAGGAGTCGACGATGATCTTGCGCCCAGTCAGGCCGCAGTCACCCACCGGGCCACCGATGATGAAGTTGCCGGTCGGGTTGATGTGGTACTGGGTGCCCTTGTGCAGCAACTCGGCCGGCAGGGTGTGCTTGACGATCAGCTCCATCACCGCTTCCTGCAGGTCTTTTTGCGACACCTCAGGGTTGTGCTGGGTGGACAGGACGACGGCATCGATACCGACCACCTTGCCGTTTTCGTAGCGGCAGGTGACCTGCGACTTGGCGTCCGGGCGCAGCCACGGCAGCAGCTTGGACTTGCGCGCTTCGGCCTGGCGCTCGACCAGGCGGTGCGAGAAGCAGATCGGCGCCGGCATCAGCACGTCGGTTTCGTTGCTGGCGTAGCCGAACATCAGGCCCTGGTCGCCAGCGCCCTGGTCTTCCGGCTTGGAGCGGTCGACGCCTTGGGCGATGTCTACCGACTGCTTGCCGATGATGTTCATCACGGCGCAGGTGGCGCCGTCGAAGCCGACGTCGGAGCTGTTGTAGCCGATGTCGATGATGACCTTGCGTACCAGCTCTTCGAGGTCGACCCAGGCGGAAGTGGACACTTCGCCGGCGATGATGGCGACACCGGTCTTGACCAGGGTTTCGCAGGCTACGCGGGCGTATTTGTCCTGAGCGATGATGGCATCAAGGACAGCGTCCGAAATCTGGTCGGCGATCTTGTCCGGATGCCCTTCGGACACGGACTCGGAGGTGAAAAGGGAGTATTCGCTCATCTCGAAGGGTTCCTAAAATTTACCGATGGTGTATGTCGCCAGTCGCCCGCTGAAAGTGGCGGACCTGTATCTGGAAACCGTTACGCAAGCCCACGTAGAGGCTGTCCCCGGGGACCAGCCCGGCAACGTTGGCCCAACGGGCCAGGTCGTCCTGTTCGAAGCCCAGCCAGAGGTCGCCGCAGGCATCCCGCGCCCACCCCTGGTCATGGCTGCACAGTTCGGTGACCAGCAGGCTGCCGCCCGCTTTCACCCGTTTGGCCAGCAGGCGCAGGGCCAGGGCCGGGTCGCTGAAATGGTGCAGGACCATGTTCAGCACAACGCAGTCGGCTGCCACATCCGTTGCATCCAGTGCATCGGCCAACTGCAGGTTCACATTGTCCAGGCCTTCACGCTGGCAGACCTGGCGGGCCAGCTCGAGCATGGTCGGGCTGTTGTCCAGCGCGGTCACCGTGCCGAAGCGCCGCGCCAGGTCCGGCAGGAAGCCGCCGTCGCCGGGGCCTACCTCCAGTGCACTGGCAGCCGGGCCGAAATTGAGTTTGTCGAGCATGGCCAGCAGGCTTTCGCGGTACTGCGGCAGGCCGGCGATCAGGTCTTGCTGGGCGCGGAATTTTTCTTCCACGCGCTGGAAGAAGTCCTGGCTGGTGGCCGCACGGCGCTGCTGCACCTGGGCGATACGTGCCTGTACCGCCGGTGGCAAGGTCAGGTCGTCGACCTCCTCGAGCAGCGCCGTGTGCAGGCGCCCGCCAAGGCGCAGGCTGTCGGGCAGGGCGCGGCGGTAGAAGATGGCGTTGCCTTCGCGGCGGGTAGCCACCAGCTCGGCCTGGGCCAGTACCTTGAGGTGATGGCTCATGCCGGACTGGCCGATGTCGAAGATTTGCGCCAGTTCCAGTACGCCAAACGAATCGCTGGCCAGTGCACGCAAGACATTCAGGCGCAGCGCATCGCCACTGGCTTTGCACAGGGCAGCCAGTGTGTCGCTTCGCTCGGGGATCGATTGCGCACGGAGGTTCATGGGGCGGCAGTCTAGACAGGCATCGTTGCCCCCGCAAGACCAATATCAAAAAGTTTTGATATTGGCGATGAGCTGCGAGTCGCAAGGCTCAAGCTGCAAGAATAGAGCGTTCCGCGCGCGGGTCTGCTTTCGCTTGCAGCTTAAAGCTTGCCGCTCGCAGCTTTAATGTTTGCCCCCAGCCCCCCCAGTGGGCGAAAATGACCGCCTTTTTTCGTTTCACTACTTATTCAAGCCCCAGGAGATCAGCGATGCCCAGCCGTCGTGAACGTGCCAACGCCATTCGTGCACTCAGCATGGATGCCGTGCAAAAGGCCAACAGCGGCCACCCAGGTGCCCCTATGGGCATGGCGGATATCGCCGAAGTGCTTTGGCGCGACTATCTGAAGCACAACCCGAGCAACCCGAGCTTCGCCGACCGTGACCGCTTCGTGCTGTCCAACGGCCACGGCTCGATGCTGATCTACTCGCTGCTGCACCTGACCGGCTACGACCTGTCGATCGACGACCTCAAGGCCTTCCGCCAGTTGCACAGCCGTACCCCGGGCCACCCGGAATACGGCTACACCCCGGGTGTCGAGACCACCACCGGCCCGTTGGGCCAAGGCCTGGCCAACGCCGTGGGCTTTGCCCTGGCCGAGAAAGTGTTGGGCGCGCAGTTCAACCGTGACGGCCACAACATCGTCGACCACAACACTTACGTGTTCCTCGGCGACGGCTGCATGATGGAAGGCATCTCCCACGAAGTCGCCGCTTTGGCTGGCACCCTGGGCCTGGGCAAGCTGATCGCGTTCTACGACGACAACGGCATCTCCATCGACGGTGAAGTCGAAGGCTGGTTCACCGATGACACGCCCAAGCGTTTCGAAGCCTACAACTGGCAGGTGATCCGCAACGTCGACGGCCACGATGCCGAAGAAATCAAGATGGCGATCGAGACCGCGCGCAAGAGCGAGCAGCCGACCCTGATCTGCTGCAAGACCATCATCGGCTTCGGCTCGCCGAACAAGCAGGGCAAGGAAGACTGCCACGGTGCCCCGCTGGGCAACGACGAAATCGCCCTGGCCCGCAAAGCACTGAACTGGAACCACGGCCCGTTCGAAATCCCGGCCGACATCTATGCCGAGTGGGACGCCAAGGCCGCCGGTGCCAAGGCTGAGGCCGAGTGGAACCAGCGCTTCGACGCCTACGCCAAGGCACACCCGGAGCTGGCTGCCGAGTTCAAGCGCCGTGACAGCGGCGAGCTGCCGGCCGACTTCTCGGAAAAGGCCCAGGCCTACATCAATGAAGTCGCTGCCAAAGGCGAGACTATCGCCAGCCGCAAGGCCAGCCAGAATGCCCTGAACGCTTTCGGCCCGCTGCTGCCTGAGTTCCTCGGCGGCTCGGCTGACCTGGCCGGTTCCAACTTGACCCTGTGGAAAGGCTGCAAGGGCGTCGAAGCCCATGACGCCAGCGGCAACTACGTGTACTACGGCGTGCGCGAGTTCGGCATGACCGCGATCATGAACGGCGTTGCCCTGCACGGCGGCCTGGTGCCTTACGGCGCGACCTTCCTGATGTTCATGGAATACGCCCGCAATGCAGTGCGCATGTCGGCCCTGATGAAGCAGCGCGTGATCCACGTCTACACCCACGACTCCATCGGCCTGGGCGAAGACGGCCCGACTCACCAGCCGATCGAGCAGCTGACCAGCCTGCGCAGCACGCCGAACCTGGACACCTGGCGCCCAGCCGACGCGGTCGAAGCGGCCGTGTCCTGGAAAAACGCCCTGGAGCGCAACGACGGCCCATCGGCGCTGATCTTCTCGCGCCAGAACCTGCAGCACCAGGACCGCGACGCCCAGCAGATCGCCGACATCAGCCGCGGTGGCTACATCCTCAAGGACTGCGCTGGCGAGCCTGAGCTGATCCTGATTGCCACCGGTTCCGAAGTGGGCCTGGCGGTTCAGGCCTTCGACAAGCTGACCGAGCAGGGCCGCAAGGTCCGCGTGGTCTCCATGCCGTGCACCAGCGTGTTCGATGCCCAGGACGCTGCCTACAAGCAGTCGGTACTGCCTCTGGAAGTGGGCGCGCGCATCGCCATCGAAGCTGCCCATGCCGACTTCTGGTACAAGTACGTCGGCCTGGAAGGTCGTATCATCGGCATGACCACCTACGGTGAGTCGGCCCCGGCCTCTGCCCTGTTCGAAGAGTTCGGCTTCACCCTGGAGAACATCCTGGGTACCGCCGAAGAGCTGCTGGAAGACTGATACAGGCAAAGTGAGGGCCGCAGGCCCTCATTCGCGGCACAAGGCCGCTCCCAGAGGATCTGCATAAACCGCAGTACCCTGTGGGAGCGGCCTTGTGCCGCGAATGGGCCGCATGGCGGCTCCGTTCAACCGCCGGAGTTCAAGAGCTACCTATGTCCCACCCGCGTCCCTACAAAGTTGCACTCAACGGTTATGGCCGCATCGGCCGCTGTGTCCTGCGCGCGTTGTTCGAGCGGGGGGCGAAGGCCGGTTTCGAGATTGTCGCGCTGAACGACCTGGCCGATCAGGCCAGCCTTGAATACCTGACACGCTTCGACTCCACCCACGGGCGTTTCCCCGGTGAGGTGAAGGTCGACGGCGATTGTCTGCATATCAATGGTGACTGCGTGAAGGTAATGCGCAGTGCCACCCCGGAAGGCATTGACTGGGCCGCCCTGGGCATCGACCTGGTGCTGGAGTGCTCCGGCGCCTACAACACCCGCGCCGATGGCCAGCGTTTTCTGGATGCCGGCGCGCCACGCGTGCTGTTCTCGCAGCCCATGGCCAGCGAGGCGGACGTGGACGCCACGGTGGTCTACGGCATCAACCAGGCGTGCCTGACCGGCAGCGAGCGCCTGGTGTCCAACGCGTCGTGCACCACCAACTGCGGCGTGCCGCTGTTGCGTGTGCTGGACCAGGCGTTCGGCATCGAATACGTGCAGATCACCACCATCCACTCGGCGATGAACGACCAGCCGGTGATCGACGCCTACCACCACGAAGACCTGCGCCGCACGCGTTCGGCGTTTCAGTCGGTGATCCCGGTGTCCACCGGGCTGGCACGCGGCATCGAGCGGTTGCTGCCGGAACTTGCCGGGCGAATCCAGGCCAAAGCGGTACGCGTGCCGACCGTCAACGTGTCGTGCCTGGACATCACCCTGCAGACCGCCCGCGACACCAGTGCCGCCGAGGTCAACCGGGTGCTGCGCGAGGCAGCGCTGGAAGGCCCGCTCAAAGGATTGCTGGCCTACACCGAGCTGCCCCACGCCAGCTGTGATTTCAACCACGACCCGCATTCGGCGATCGTCGATGCCAGCCAGACCCGTGTTTCCGGCCCCCGCCTGGTGAACCTGCTGGCCTGGTTCGACAACGAATGGGGGTTCGCCAACCGTATGCTCGACGTCGCCGAACACTTTCTGCACGTCGTTCACCCAACCCGCAACAAACAGCCCTGAAGGACTGCATTCATGACCGTGTTGAAGATGACCGACCTCGACCTGCAAGGTAAACGCGTACTGATCCGCGAAGACCTCAACGTGCCTGTGAAGGACGGTGTGGTAACCAGCGACGCGCGTATCCTGGCAGCGCTGCCGACCATCAAGCTGGCCCTGGAGAAGGGTGCGGCGGTAATGGTCTGCTCGCACCTGGGCCGCCCTACCGAAGGTGAATTCTCGGCCGAAAACAGCCTTAAGCCGGTCGCCGAGTACCTGAGCAAGGCCCTGGGCCGCGACGTGCCGCTGGTCGCTGACTACCTGGCCGGTGTCGAGGTCAAGGCCGGTGACCTGGTGCTGTTCGAGAACGTGCGCTTCAACAAGGGCGAGAAAAAGAACGCCGACGAACTGGCGCAGCAATACGCTGCCCTGTGCGACGTGTTCGTGATGGACGCCTTTGGTACTGCCCACCGCGCCGAGGGTTCGACCCATGGCGTGGCCAAGTTCGCCAAGGTTGCCGCCGCTGGCCCACTGCTGGCTGCCGAGCTGGACGCCCTGGGCAAGGCCCTGAAGGCCCCGGCCAAGCCAATGGCGGCCATCGTTGCCGGCTCCAAGGTTTCCACCAAGCTGGACGTGCTGAACAGCCTGAGCAGCGTCTGCGACCAACTGATCGTAGGTGGCGGTATTGCCAACACTTTCCTGGCCGCTGCTGGTCACCCTGTGGGCAAGTCGCTGTACGAGCCTGACCTGGTCGACACCGCAAAAGCCATCGCCGCCAAGGTCAGCGTGCCGCTGCCAGTCGACGTGGTGGTCGCCAAGGAATTCGCCGAAAACGCTGAAGCCACCGTCAAGGCTATCGCCGACGTTGCCGCTGACGACATGATCCTGGACATCGGCCCACAGACTGCAGCCAACTTCGCCGAGCTGCTGAAGTCGTCGAAGACCATCCTGTGGAACGGCCCCGTCGGCGTGTTCGAGTTCGACCAGTTCGGCAATGGCACCAAGGTGCTGGCCAAGGCCATCGCCGAAAGCCCTGCGTTCTCCATCGCCGGTGGCGGTGACACCCTGGCGGCGATCGACAAATATGGCGTCAGCAAGGAAATCTCCTACATTTCTACCGGTGGTGGTGCCTTCCTCGAGTTCGTCGAGGGCAAGGTACTGCCGGCTGTGGCGATCCTGGAAGAGCGGGCTAAAGCCTGACAATGGCGGCGCCTGGCAAAGGGAGCGACCTGATGGTCAAGCAATTGCCTGTGATGATCCTGGCCGGCCTGCTGAGCGCCTGCTCCGGCAGCCCCTCTTCGGACGATGACCCGGCGCAGCCGCCCAAGGGCGGTTGCTACCAGTCCGAGTGGCAGGCCGAAACCGTACCGGTCATCAACAAGCGCGTGGGCCCTGAAGGCCTGGAGAAGTATGACGAAGACCACCAGCGCAAGGCTCCAGGCTGCCCTTGAACCGATGCGCTTCGTCGGAGCAGGCAACCAAGCGACCGTTGTGTGGTCATCTAGAGGATACGTAATGAAAGCGCTGATGGCCTTGATGGCCCTGGCGACACTGGCAGGATGCTCACTGCTGCAGCCGGCGCAACCCGCCCCGGCAGACGACTGGACCCGTTGGGTCTGTGACAGCCAGGCCGAGGTGCTGTGGCGCTTCGCTGACCCGCAGCAGGACTCGGTCGACGTCCGCCTCGGTGGTGGCGACAAAGTCTACCGGCTCAAATCCGAGCCGAGCGCGTCGGGCGCGATGTACAGCGATGGCGTGCTGGCCTTCCACACCAAGGGCGAAGAAGGCCTGGTGTACTGGGTGGCAACCAACGATCTGATTGGGCGGGGCTGCAAGGCACCGTGACTGGCCGGGCCGCCATGGTGGCCCACACTACTTGAACAGCAACCGCCCCTGCGGCAGGCTTGCACGAAACAAACGACGCTTGTCGGGAGAGAGATACACAATGGCACTCATTAGCATGCGCCAGATGCTGGACCACGCCGCCGAGTTCGGTTACGGCGTTCCAGCTTTCAACGTCAACAACCTCGAGCAGATGCGCGCCATCATGGAAGCGGCCGACAAGACCGATTCCCCCGTGATCGTCCAGGCTTCGGCCGGTGCCCGCAAGTACGCCGGCGCGCCCTTCCTGCGTCACCTGATCCTGGCCGCCATCGAAGAGTTCCCGCACATCCCGGTGTGCATGCACCAGGACCACGGCACCAGCCCTGACGTGTGCCAGCGTTCGATCCAGCTGGGCTTCAGCTCGGTGATGATGGACGGCTCGCTGGGCGAAGACGGCAAGACCCCGACCGACTATGAGTACAACGTCCGCGTTACCCAGCAGACCGTTGCCATGGCACACGCCTGTGGCGTTTCGGTAGAAGGCGAGCTGGGCTGCCTGGGTTCGCTGGAAACCGGCATGGCGGGTGAAGAAGACGGTATCGGCGCCGAAGGCGTGCTGGACCACAGCCAGATGCTGACCGACCCGGAAGAAGCGGCCGACTTCGTCAAGAAGACCCAGGTCGATGCCCTGGCCATCGCCATCGGTACCAGCCACGGTGCGTACAAATTCACCAAGCCACCTACCGGTGACGTGTTGGCGATCGACCGCATCAAGGAAATCCACAAGCGCATCCCCAACACCCATCTGGTCATGCACGGTTCGTCCTCGGTGCCACAAGAGTGGCTGGCGATCATCAACCAGTACGGCGGCGACATCAAAGAGACCTACGGTGTACCGGTCGAAGAGATCGTCGAAGGCATCAAGCACGGCGTGCGCAAGGTCAACATCGACACCGACCTGCGCCTGGCGTCCACCGGTGCCATGCGTCGCCTGATGGCGCAGAACCCAAGTGAGTTCGACCCGCGCAAGTTCTTCGGTGAAACCGTCAAGGCCATGCGTGACGTGTGCATCGCCCGTTACGAAGCCTTCGGTACTGCCGGCAATGCCTCCAAGATCAAACCGATCTCCCTGGAAGGCATGTACCAGCGCTACCTGAAAGGTGAGTTGGCCGCCAAGGTCAACTGATTCGCAGGCCGCACTGAAAAAACCCGCAGCGATGCGGGTTTTTTTATGCCTGCGCTCAAGCGCGCAGATATTCACGGCAGAGCAACCGTTAGTCGGCTACCGTACAGTTTAGGCACTGATAGCGTTCTGATTGCATTGCTTGTTACAAACTCGGGTCTAGAGTAATTATCGGATCCAACCGCGATGTGAAGTCGGTCACAAATAGAGAAGCAGCATGGATGGCGCTCACCCTCAACCTCAGCCAGTGGATGGCAGCTCGGTTCTGCTGGTAGTAGACGATTACCCCGAAAACCTCATCAGTATGCGGGCTTTGCTGGCCCGGCAGGATTGGCAAGTGTTGACTGCCAGTTCAGGGACAGAAGCCCTGACCGCGTTGCTCGAGCACGACGTCGACCTGGTTTTGCTGGATGTACAAATGCCGGAAATGGACGGCTTCGAAGTCGCCCGGCTAATGCGCGGCAGCCAGCGTACACGGCTGACCCCGATCATTTTCCTCACCGCCAACGAGCAGTCCGATGCCGCTGTGCTCAAGGGTTACGCCAGTGGCGCCGTGGACTACATGTTCAAGCCGTTCGACCCGCAAATTCTCAAGCCCAAGGTCCAGGCCCTGCTCGACCAGCAGCGTAACCGGCGCATGCTGCAACGCCTGAGCCGCGAGCTGGAAGCGGCGAGGGCATTCAACGCCTCGATCCTGGAGAACGCTGCCGAAGGCATTCTGGTGGTGAATGCCGCAGGTACCATCAGTTTCGCCAACCCGGCCATTTCACGCTTGCTGGCCGCTGCGGTGGAGCAATTGCAGGGCGCCCAGTTGCTTGACCTGGTGCAGATGGCCAATGCCAATCTGTGGAACGAGTCGGACTTCTACCAGGCCTACCTGGGGCGGCAGATCTTTCGCGTGCACGATGCCCAGTTGCGCACCCTGGGTGGCCAACTGGTGCCGGTCGCGCTGTCCTGTGCGCCGTTGCCGGCCGATCAGCAGGCGATGGTGGTGACGGTGCTGGACATGTCGGTGGTGCGCAACCTGCACCAACAGCTTGAGTACCAGGCGGTGACCGACCCACTCACCGGCCTGCTCAACCGCCGCGGCTTCTATCAGTCTGCCGAGGGCGTGCTGCTGCGCAACGAGCGTTCGGACAAGGCCCAGGCGCTGATGTACATGGACCTGGATGGCTTCAAGCGGATCAACGACTCGTTGGGTCATGAGGCGGGCGATCGCGTGCTCCGCTGGGTGGCAGAACAGCTCAAGGACTGCCTGGGCAGCGAGGCGTTATTGGCGCGGATGGGCGGTGACGAGTTCACGGCGTTGTTCGACAGCCTGCCGTACCCCGAGCAGGCCGGGCGTTACGCCGAGCGACTGCTCGAGCGCGTTTCGATCAGCCAGCAGATAGAAGGGCTGGATGTATGCCTTGGCGTCAGCATTGGCATCGCCACCTTTCCTGACTGTGGCGCAACGGTCGAAGGCCTGTTGCGGGCTGCGGATGCGGCGATGTATGCGGCCAAGCAGGCCGGGCGTCAGCAGTATCGCTTCTATGACCAGGAGCTCAACGGCCGGGCGCGCTCACGGTTGATGCTCGAAGACAGCGTGCGCGCCGCTATCGAGCAGCACGATTTCAGCCTGGTGTATCAGCCCCAGGTGGCTTTTGCCGACGGCCACCTGCGCGGTTTCGAGGCGTTGCTGCGCTGGCAGCACCCCAGTGTTGGCGATGTGCCCCCGGGGCTGTTCATCCCCTTGCTGGAAGAGGCGCGGCTGATCAACCGCCTGGCCAGCTGGATCTACCGCCAGGGCGCGGCCCAGCGCCAGGTCTGGTGCGAACGTTTTGCCCAGGGGCTGGTGCTGGGCATCAGCCTGAGCCGCGCCCAGTTCGTCATGCCGGGCCTGGTCGAGGAGCTGCAGCGGGTGATCCAGGACTACCAGCTGGACCCGGCGCAGCTAGAGGTCGAGGTGGCAGAGACGTCGTTGATGTACAACATCGACGCGGCCGTGAAGCAGATACACCGGCTGCGCGAACTGGGCGTGCGGGTGGCGCTGGATGATTTTGGCGCCGGTGACTGCTCGTTGCGCATGCTGCGTGACTTGCCGATCGACACCCTCAAGCTCGACCGCCACCTGGTTGCGCGCTTGCCGGGCTCTGCGGTAGACGCCGCGCTGGTGCGCAGTGTGATCGGCTTGTGCGCCGACTACCGCATCACGGTGATTGCCGAAGGCGTGGAAACCCCGGCCCAGGCCGACTGGCTCAAGGCCAATGGCTGTGCCTACGTGCAGGGGTTTCTGGTTGCACACCCGATGACGGCGGCGGATGCCAGCGGCTTCCCGGCAATTTTCTCCTGGCCCCGGCCATGATTGGCTAGAATCGCCATTCGCCCCGCCGAATGCAGTGCCATGACCGTATTACGTTACTTGCAAGCCTACCCGCCACACCTGCAGGAGCAGGTACGGCAGATGATCGACAGCGACCGCCTGGGGGGCTACCTGCAGCGTCGCTACTCCGACCGCCATGACGTGCAGAGCGACAAGGCGTTGTACAGTTATGCCCAGGACTTGCGCCAGCAGTACCTGCGCAGCGCGCCCAGCCTGGACAAGGTGCTGTTCGACAACCGCCTCGACCTGACCCACCGTGCCCTGGGGCTCAACACGGCGGTATCGCGGGTTCAGGGTGGCAAGCTCAAGGCGAAGAAGGAAATCCGCATCGCCTCCTTGTTCAAGGAGGCCGCGCCGCAGTTTCTGCGCATGATCGTGGTGCACGAGTTGGCGCACCTGCGTGAGCGCGACCATAGCAAGGCGTTTTACCAGCTCTGTCAGCACATGGAGCCGGACTACCACCAACTGGAATTCGACCTGCGCGTCTACCTGACCTATCGGGAGCTGCCGGGCAACTGTTAAGGACCACGCAGCATGGAAGTGAGCAAGACCAAGAGCAGCTTCTACCGGCGCCTGTACGTGGCCTGGCTGATCGACAGCCAGACTGCGACCAGCGTGCCGGCCCTGATGGAGGCCACCGGCATGCCACGGCGCACCGCCCAGGACACCATCGCCGCCCTGGCCGACCTGGATATCATCTGCGAGTTCGAGCAGCAGGAGGGCGCGCGCAATCATGCCGGGCACTACCGCATTCATGACTGGGGCGCGATCGACAAGCAGTGGATCATCCAGCATTTGCGGCAGATCCGAGAAGTGCTGGGGTATCGGTGATTGTGGGGGCGCAAAACGCCCCCGGCTTTCTCAGCCCTTACGCATGCCGATGTGCGGTATGTCATCCTCCAGGTATTGCTCGCCAACCGCTTCGAACCCATGCCCTGCGTAAAACCCTTGCAGATGCGCCTGCGCCGACAGATACACCGGCGTCCCCGGCCAGCAATGCTCGGCAGCATCCAGCCCTTTCAGCAGCAACGCATGCCCAAGCTTCAGCCCACGCGCCGCCGGTGAGGTCACCACGCGCCCGATCACCACATCACCCCCCTGGGATTGCGGGTCGAGCAGGCGCAGGTAGGCCACCAGCTTGTCATCCTGCCACGCCATCAAGTGCAGGGTATCGCCGGCCAGGTCCTGGCCATCGACTTCCTGGTAACTGCAGCGCTGCTCGACCACGAACACTTCGGTGCGCAATTGCAGGATGGCGTAGAGCTGGTCCTTGCTCAGGTCGGTGTGGTGCTTGCAGAGCCAGTCGATAGACATTGGCGAACTCCTTGAATGGGCCGTCGATCATCGCAAATCCTGTGGCTGTGGACGAGTGGATGATTGCTGCAGGGCATTGCCTGCGCGTCTCGGCCAAAATAGAGGCAAAATGACACTATTGCCCGCTGCCGTGAGCCACGGCTTTGTGTACTCTCATCCGCAGTCGCGGCAAAGGCCGCCTACACAGTGTGCGCCCTCCATTGCAAAAGGACTTGAGCATGCGGCCACTGCTTGGTGTTCTGGGATTGCTGGCAGCCCTGCTGGCTGCGCCAGCCCTGGGTGAAGACAAGCTGCGGCTGGTGGCAGACAAATGGCCACCGTTCACCGATGCAAGCATGCCGGGCGGCGGTTTGGCGACCAGCATCGTTACCACGGCACTGACCCGGGCCGGCTACGCCAGCGGGTTTGAGGAGGCGCCATGGGCACGGGCCTTGATGGGCGTCAGCGAAGGGCGCTACGACGTGTTGATCAATGCCTGGTACAACGACTCACGTACACGCATCGGGCATTTTTCCAACGCTTATCTGAACAACAAGATTCACCTGCTCAAACGCAAGGGTGAGGCCTTCGCCTACCAGCAGCCGTCCGATTTGTACCCCTACAGCATCGCCGTGGTGCGCGATTATGCCTATTCACCCGAGTTCGACAGCGACACCCGCTTGCACAAGGTGGCGGTGCGCAACTTCTCGTCGGCCGTGCGCATGCTGGCAGCCGGCCGGGTGAACCTGGCGGTGGAGGATGAATACGTGGCCCGTTACAACCTGCAACGTGAACCGCAGGCGGTGCGCGATGGCGTGGAGATGGTCGAGCCGCCTCTGGGGGAGAACAGCCTGCATATTCTGGTCAGCCTCAAGCACCCCCAGCACCAGCAGATCGTCGAACGTTTCGAGCGGGCGATAGCGGCGATGAAGGCGGATGGCAGCTATGCGCGCCTGCTGCGCCAGCATGGTTTTTGACCCAGGCCACAAAGCACTCAGGCCGTAGGGCTTTCCTTGACCAGGTGCGCCGCCAGCGTGCGCAACGGTGCCAGTTGCCGGCAGATCAGCGCCAGCTGGGTCTGCACCAGCCGCTGATGTTCATCCAGCTCTTCCGGCATCTGCTCCAGGTCGTTGGCCAGCGCCTCTTCGGCATCACTGTGGATGGCGACCGGTAGCCGCGCTGCCAGGCCGTTGGCGATTTCGTCCAGGCTGTTGGCCAGGCTTTGCCCGGCGCCCTCGATCAATTGCTCCTGAACCTCCGCCGGCAGGGCGGTATCACGGTGTGCGCCCAGCCCCGAGAGGTAGCTGAGCAGGGTGTGCGACAACACCAGGAAGCGGAAGCCGACGTCCGCCTCCTTACGGAAGTGCCCTGGCTCCATGAGCATGTTCGCCAGCGTGGTGGACAGCGCTGCATCGGCGTTGTGGGCGTTGCGCCGAGCCAGGCGGTAGGCGAGGTCGTCGCGCTTGCCATGGGCATACTGCTGCATGATCTGGCGCAGGTACACGCTGGCGCAGGCCAAGGTGTTGGCCAACGCCTTGTTCAGGCGCCGGCCTTGCCAGTCGGGCAGGAACAGGAACACCGCCAGAATGGCGATCAGGCTGCCCACCAGGGTATCGAACAGGCGCGGCAGGAACAGGCCGTAGCCGTCGCCGATCTGGTTGAAGCAGAACAGCACCATCAAGGTGATCGCCGCCGTGGCCAGGGTGTAACGGGTCGTCCGGTTGACGAAGAACACCACCCCGGCGACCACGGCGAACATCGACTGGATGATCGGGTTGGGGAACAGGTCGAACAGCGCCCAGCCAACCGTCAGGCCGATGGCCGTGCCGAAAATCCGCTGCACCAGCTTGCGCCGGGTGGCACCGTAGTTGGGTTGGCAGACGAACAGTGTGGTGAGGATGATCCAGTAGCCCTGGGTGGGGTGTATCAGGTGCACCATGCCGTAGCCGATCGACAGTGCCAAGGGCAGGCGCAAGGCATGGCGGAACAGTAGCGAGGTGGGTGTGAGCTGGGTGCGCAGGCGGCTCCAGACGTCCTTCAGGGAGCGTGGCGAACGGTCGAGCAGGCTGCTGTCACTGGCATCGGCCAGGCTGTCCGGGTTGCTGGCGGCACCCAGCAGGCGGTCCAGGGTGGCCAGGTTGGCCGCCAGGGCCCGCAGCGAACGCAGCAGGCTGCGCCAGGCTGGGTTGTTCTGGTTGCGCAGGTGCTCCAAGGAGGCGTTGAGGTCTTCCAGGGTGTCGGCAAATCGGCTGTCGAGGACAAACGGCTGACGCATGCGGATCGAGCGCGCCAGGTCCTGGCAGGCCGAGCCTTGATGGCGCAGCAGGCGCTGGCAGCGGAACATCACATCGCTGTGGAAGAACGCTTCGGCCAGTGCGTTGTAGGGGTAGTGCGAGGCGCTCACCCGCTCGTGGATGTCCTGGGCCAGGAAGTACAGCTTCAGGTAGCGGCTGACCTTGGAATTTGGCTGGCTGTTGCCGACCCGGTGCAGGATGATTTCCTTGGCGGCGTTGAGCGCCGCGACCACCTTGCCGTTTTGCTGGGCCAGTTCCAGGCGCCGGGCCTCCAGGTCGTGGTGGCGGATCGGCTCGAACAGGTTGGCCTTGAGCTTGAGGTAGCGCCCCAGCTCGAAAAACAGCTTGGCCAGGCTTTGCTGTACCGGCTGGTTGGAGAACAGCGCCTGCCACAGCACCGACAGCAGGCCGTACCAGGCTGCGCCCGCCACCAGCAGCATCGGCTCGTGCCAGAAGTCGGTGACCAGGCCGCCGCGTTGGTCCACGCCGATCATGGTGTACACCGCCGTGATCAGCGTTGCCGAGGCGATTGCGCCATAGCGCTCGCCCAAGGCGCCCAGCATGGTCAGGCCGAACGCCGCCAGGGCCAGGGCAATGGCGAACACCCACGGGTAGGGGAACAGCAGCTCCACGGCCAGGGCAGCGATGGCAAAGCACACCAGGGTCACGGCCAGGGCACTGAGACGGCCCTGCCAACTGTCGTCGGTCTCGGCCAGTGCGCTGGCGATGATGCCCAGGAACAACGGGATCAGCAGGGCCATTTCATCCTGGTACCAGCACAAGGCCATGCTGCCGGTGAGGGCGACCGTTACCCGGATGCTATAGCTGAACTTGTCTTGGCCCCACAGGCGACGCAGTGACTGACGGAACGAGCTCGATGACATGATGGCCTTGGGCTGTGATCGAATGAATACATTGCCGCACGGACCAGCAAGAAGCGTTCCGTGCTGCTGAATGGATTCTACTCTACACGAACTGTGCCGCTGCGTTAGCCGATGCCCACGCCCACTGGAAATTGAACCCGCCCAGGTGGCCGGTCACATCCAGCACCTCGCCAATGAAGTACAACCCTGGGCTCTTGAGCGACTCCATGGTCTTGGACGACACCTCGCGGGTATCCACGCCGCCCAAGGTCACCTCGGCGGTGCGATAGCCCTCGGTGCCGGCAGGTACGACCTGCCAGGCCGCCAGTTTGTCGGCGATCTGCGTCAGTTCGGCCGGGGTGTACTGCTTCATCGGCTTCGATTCGAACCACTGCTCGGCCAAGAGGTTGGCCAGCTTGCGGGTGAACACCTCGCCGAGCACGGTCTTGAGCTCTGCATTGGCGCGCTCGGCCTGCTGCTGTTGCAGCCAGGTCAGGGCGTCACGGTCGGGCAGCAGGTTGATCTCCACCGTGTCGCCCGCCTCCCAGAACGAAGAAATCTGCAGGATCGCCGGGCCACTCAGGCCGCGGTGAGTAAACAGCAGGTTTTCGCGGAAATGGGTGCCGTTGCAGCTGGCGGTGCAGTCCAGCGAGGTGCCCGACAGTTCTGTGCACAGTGCCTTGAGTTGGGGCTCGGTGATGGTGAAGGGCACCAGCCCGGCGCGGGTCGGCAGCAGGGTGTGGCCGAACTGGCGAGCCACCTGGTAGCCGAAACCGCTGGCGCCCAGGGTCGGGATCGACAGGCCGCCGGTGGCGATCACCAGCGACTGGCAGGCGAACTGCCCGGCACTGGTCTGCAGCAGGTAGCCGGTTTCGGTCTTTTCGATGTGCGAGATGCTGGTGTCCATGCGCAACTCGGCACCGGCTTCGTCGCACTCGGCCAGCAGCATGTTGAGGATGTCGCTGGCCTTGTTGTCGCAGAACAGCTGGCCGAGCTTTTTCTCGTGGTAGGGCACACCGTGCTTGGCCACCAGCTCGATGAAGTCCCACTGGGTGTAGCGGGCCAGGGCCGACTTGCAGAAATGCGCGTTGTGCGAGAGGAAGTTGGCCGGCTCGGTGTACATGTTGGTGAAGTTGCAGCGCCCGCCGCCGGACATGAGGATCTTCTTGCCTGGCTTGTTAGCGTGGTCGAGCAGCAGCACCCGGCGGCCACGGCGGGCGCTGAGCTGGGCGCACATCAGGCCGGCGGCGCCGGCGCCGAGGATGATCACGTCGGTGGAATGCACGGGGTACCTCTTGGAGATTGCTGGGCTGCGGCAGGGATATGCATGCCCCTGTAGGAGCGGCCTTGTGTCGCGAACGGGCCGCAAAGCGGCCCCAAAGGATTTCAGAGAATACGAACTTTCAGAACGCGGCCCTTGATCTTGCCGCTGTTCAGCCGCTGCATGGCCTGCTTGGCCAGTGCTCGCTCCACCGCCACAAAGGCCTGGAAGTCGAAGATGGCGATCTTGCCCACCTGCTTGCCCGGGATGCCGGCATCACCGGTCAGTGCACCCAGGATGTCACCCGGGCGCAGCTTGTCCTTGCGCCCGGCAGCGATGCACAAGGTGCTCATCACCGGCAGCAGCGGCTCACCGCCCTTGTTTTTCAGGCTGTCGAGCTGGTCCCAGCGCAACGGGCTCTTCTGCAGTGCCTCGATGGCCTGGGCGCGATGCCCTTCGGCCGGGGCCACCAGGCTGACCGCAACGCCTTTCTCACCCGCACGGCCGGTGCGGCCGACACGGTGCACATGGATTTCGGCATCCCGCGCCAGTTCGACGTTGAGCACCATGTCCAGGCCGTCGATGTCCAGGCCGCGTGCGGCCACGTCGGTCGCCACCAGCACCGAGCTGCTGCGGTTGGCGAACATCGCCAGCACCTGGTCGCGGTCGCGCTGTTCGAGGTCACCGTGCAGGGCCTGGGCGACGATACCTTTGGCGGTGAGGTGGGCGACCACGTCTTCGCACTGCTGCTTGGTGAAGCAGAACGCCACGCACGATTGTGGGCGGTAGTGGCCGAGCACGCGGGTCACCGCATCCAGCCGCTGCTGCGCGTCGATTTCGATGAAGCGTTGTTCGATCTGGTTGTCGGTGTGCAGACTCTCGACCTTGACCTGCTGCGGCTTGCGCATGAAGTCTGCGGCCAGTTGCTCGATGCCGGCCGGGTAGGTGGCCGAGAACAGCAGGGTCTGGCGACGCGCCGGGGTCTTGCCGATGATGCTGGCGATGGCGTCGAAGAAGCCCATGTCGAGCATGCGGTCGGCTTCGTCCAGCACCAGGGTGTTGAGCCCGTCGAGTACCAGCGTGCCCTTTTCCAGGTGCTGCTGGATGCGCCCCGGGGTGCCGACGATGATGTGCGCACCGTGCTCCAGCGAGGCAATCTGCGGGCCGAGCGAGACGCCGCCGCACAGGGTCAGGATCTTGATGTTGTCCTCGGCACGGGCCAGGCGGCGCAGCTCTTTGGCGACCTGGTCAGCGAGCTCGCGGGTCGGGCACAGCACCAGTGCCTGGCAACCGAAGTAACGCGGGTTGATCGGGTTCAGCAGGCCGATGCCGAACGCAGCGGTCTTGCCGCTGCCGGTCTTGGCCTGGGCGATCAGGTCCTGGCCCCTGAGGATGACCGGCAGGCTCTGGGCCTGGATCGGCGTCATCGAGGCGTAGCCGAGGGCGTCCAGGTTGGCCAGCATGGCGGCGGACAGCGGCAGAGTGGCAAAGGCGGTGGTTTCGGTGGTCACGAGGCGGGCCTGTGTAGCGAAGCGAAAAATGCCGCACAGTCTACCAGCCTCGTGGCCATTCGCCCTACGACTCCATGTGTTGTTCCGGACGACGGGCACGCCTTCCGTCTGTCGGCGCCAGTTGCAGGAAGATCGCCGCTGCCAGCATCGACATGATGCCGATGGTGACGAAGGTCAGCTGGAACGCCCCCAAGGTGCTTTCCACGCCTTCGGCACTGCCCGCGGCGGTGAAGCCGCCGAGCAATGCCCCGGCGCAGGCCACGCCCAGGCTAAGGGCCAACTGGGCGACCACCGACAGCAGGCTGTTGCCGCTGCTGGCGCTGGCATCGTCGAGGTCGATCAGGGTCACCGTGTTCATGGCCGTGAACTGCATGGAGTTGACCGCGCCGAGCAGGCCAAGGTGTATCAGCAGTACGGCGTAGGGCGTTTGTTCATCAATCAGCCCCAGGCTGGCCAGCATCAGCCCCAGCAACAGGGTGTTGCCGGTGAGGATGATGCGGTAGCCAAGGCGCTCGATCAGCGGCCGGGCGATGGATTTGGCGAGCATCGCCGCCGCTGCCAGCGGGATCATGCTCATGCCGGCCTGGGCCGGCGAATAGCCCAGCGCCACCTGCAACAGCAAGGGCACCAGGAAGGGCAGGGCACCGCTGCCCAGGCGGGCGAACAGGTTGCCGAGGATGCCGATGGCAAAGGTGCGTACACGGAACAGGCTGGGCGAGAACAGCGGCTCTGGGTCGCGCCCGGCACGCAGCCAGTATGCGGCCAGGCAGGCCATGCCGGCGAACAGCAGCAACATTACCCGCAGGTGTGGCAAGTGCAGCTCGCCCAAGCCTTCCATGGCGATGGTGATCAGCACCATCGCCGCGCCGAACAGCAGAAAACCCGGGCCATCGAAGCTGGTGCGCTCGGCACCGCGCAGGTCGGGGATGAACTTCCACACGGCATAGCAACCGATGGCGCCCACCGGCAGGTTGAGCAGGAAGATCCAGTGCCAGCTGAGAATCTCCACCAGCCAGCCGCCGACCGTAGGGCCGAGCAGAGGGCCGAGCAGGCCGGGGATGGTGATGAAACTCATGATGCGCACCAGTTCGGTGCGTGGATAGGCGCGCAGCACCACCAGCCGCCCGACCGGCAGCATCAGCGCGCCGCCCAGGCCCTGGACGACCCGCGCCAGGATCAGAAAGCCCAGGCTGTTGGCGGCCGCGCACAGCAGCGAGCCAAAGCTGAACAACAGGATGGCGCTGAAGAAGATGCGCTTGGTACCGAAGCGGTCGGCGATCCAGCCGGAGGCGGGGATCAGCAAGGCCACGGTGAGCATATAGGCGATGATCACGCCTTGCATGCGCAGCGGGTCCTCTTCCAGCGAGCGGGCCATGGCCGGCAGCGCGGTGTTGAGGATGGTGCCGTCCAGGGACTGCATGAAGAAAGCGATGGCCACTACCCACGGGATCCAGCGGGCGGTGACGGGGTCGAGCGGGGTGCGTTCGGGCATGACGTCCTCGTTTGTCAGTACCGGCCTCTTCGCGGGCTTGCCCCGCGAAGAGGCCAGCAACGCCAATCACAATGTCAGGGTAAGGCCTTTGACCAGAGCCCCCGGCAAATGACTCGACCCGGTACTGCGCTGTCCATAGGTACTGGTGGAAAGGATCATCTCGCGCTCGCGGGTCAGGTCTTCCAGTTGGTTGCCCAGCAGGCTGTACAGGCTGTCATCGAAGCGCATGGTGCTCACCGGCCCCTGAATCTCGCCATTCTCTACCCAGAAGGTGGCAAAGCGGGTCAGGCCGGTCATGCGCGCCGCTGGCAGGTCCGAGTAGTTCAGGTACCACAGGTTACTGATATACAGCCCGGTGCCAAGCCGTTCGAGGATCGCCTCACTGGCCAGGTTGCCCGCCGCCAGGCTCAAGGCGCAGGGCGACTCGTAGCTGTCGGCGCCATTGGCCTGCAGTGCGAACTCGGCCGCGCTACGCGCGCTGATCAAACGCTGCACGGCCTGGCCTTGGGTGATCAGCGGCACATCGAGGCGCGGTGAACCCTCATCCGAGAACGCCGGGCTCAGCGAGCCGCTGACCTGCTCGTCGAAGCTGACCAGCGGGCTCAAGCGGGCATCGCCGTTGTACAGGCGTTGCAGGGCGCTGTTGCCGGTGGCCAGCGCCTGCGCGGAAAAACCGCCCCAGCACAGCATGCCGGCAATCTCGTCCATGGCCGCAGGCGCCAGGTAGGCGCGGTAGCTGCCCGGCTTCAAGGTAATCGCCGGGCGGCCGAGGAAGGCCAGCTGTTCGCGGGCCTGGCGCAGGCGAGCGGTGAAGTCGTCGGCGTGCCACACCTGCCCGGCATAGTTGGCTTTCACTGCTTGGCCGTTGCTGTGGAACAGGCTCCAGTCCATGTTGAAACTGTTGGCCTGGTGCCAGCCGAAGGCGCCGAACGAGCTGGCGAAACCGCGACAGATCGGCCCGGCGGCATAGATGCCGACCAAGTCCAGGTCGCCGGCTTCACGTTCGATCAGGGCAAGGACCTCATCCAGCTCCGGCAGCGGGTGATCCTGCTGGCTATGGCTGTGCCATGGGGTATCGTCCAGGCGCAGGTAGGGGTCGACCGGCAACAGCGGCAGGGTCTGGCGCAGTTGGCTGAGGGCATCGGCCAGGCGCGTGCGGTCCAGCACGGCATCATCGCCGAGGGTGATCTGCTGCTCGGCCTGGCGGCCGTCACGCATCAGGCGCACTTGCACGCTGGCCTGGCTGACCTCGCCGGCCTGGCGCACCTGGGCGTGGTTGAAGCGGATGAACTGCGACTGTTCGGCGCTGTAACCAAGGGTGAACTGCTCGCCCACCTGAAGGGTATCGCGCAGGGCGCCAAGCAGGGTTTCGAAGCGTTGCTGGGGTGTGGCGCTCATCAGGCGTCGCCTCCGAATACGTCGATCTGGCGGAACACGCAGGCCGGCGAGGCGTGGCCGACTCGTACCACCTGGTTGGGTTCGCCTTTGCCGCAGTTGGGCGTGCCCAGCACCTGGAAGGTGCTGCGGTCGCCGATTGCCGACAGGTTGCGCCAGAACTGCGCCGAGATGCCGCGGTAGTTGGGGTTTTTGACGACGCCCTTGAGTTCGCCGTTCTCGATCAGTTGGCTCCACTCGCAGCCGAACTGGAACTTGTTGCGTGCATCGTCGATGGACCACGAGCGGTTGGTGCGCATCAGGATGCCGTGCTCGACGCCCTTGACCAATTGTGCCAGCGAGCGGTCGCCTGGCTCGATGTTGAGGTTGGCCATGCGGTCGATCGGTGCGCGGTTCCAGCCACAGGCACGGCTGTTGGCCACGCCGTCCAGGCCCGAGCGGAACTGCGACAGGGCGCCGCCCAGTGGGCGCAGCAGCAAGCCGTCGCGGATCAGGAATTGCTTGCTGGCCTGGGTGCCGTCATCGTCGTAGCTGTAGCTGGCCAGCTCTTCACCGATGGTCGGGTCGAAGGTCACGTTGAGCAGCGCCGAGCCGTATTGCAGGTGGCCGAAGTCGCTGGCTTTGACGAAGCTGGTGCCGGCGTAGTTGCGCTCGTCGCCGAGAATGCGGTCCATCTCCAGTGGGTGGCCGATGGACTCGTGAATCTGCAGCATCATCTGGTCGGGCATCAGCAGCAGGTCGCGCGGGCCGCTGGGTGTATTGGGTGCCAGCAACAGTTGCAGCGCTTCGTCGGCGACGCGACTGGCGGCGCCGACCAGGCCACAGCGCTCGACGATCTCGAAACCGCCCTGCTGGCCGAAGTTGTCCCGGCCCAGGCTGCGGCTCTGGCTGTCCTGGCCGTCGCTGGCGGTCACGCTCAGGCCTGGGAACAGGAAACGCTGGGCGTGGCGCAGTTCGGCGCCGGCAGAGTTGAGGTAGGTTTGCTCGACCACGCTCATGCCCAGGCCGGCCTGCCAATCCACCAGGCGGCTGTCCTTGGGCACGCTGGCCGATTCGGCGGCGAGCAGGCCGAGGCAGTCGGCAAGGCTGGGCAAGGGTTGATCGAAGTGGGGCGAAACGTGGTCGTGGCGCGCGCTGGTCACCGGTTGCTCGCGCAGGTCCAGCAGGCTATGCCCGGCGATCTGCCGGGCCAGGGCTTCGGCGCGTTCGAGTGCCTGTTGCAGGCCGTGCTGGGACAAGTCTGCGGTGGCTGCATAAGCCTCCACGCCATTGACCCGCACGGTGAGCATGGCGCCCTCGTCCTGGCTGAAGAACGGTGGCTCGGTCACATTGCGGCGCACCGACAGCGCCTGGTGCGACTGTTTCACATGGCGCAGGGAAAACAATTCCGCCGTGCTGCGCAGCGCGGCGAAGCGCTGGCGCAGCAGGGCGCTGGAATCGAACATGCGGGAACCTCCGAGTCAGTGGTGGCTCCCCCTAGAACCACTCCTCTTGCATGCTCAGGCACGTATCGTCGCGGGCCTCTAGCAATGCCAGCTCATTATGGCAGCCAGGCACTTCCCAGGTGAGGAAATAACGGGCGGCCTGCAGTTTGCCCTGGTAGAAGTCGCGGTCTGCGGCATTGCCCTTGAGCAGGCCAAGTTCAGCGTGGAGGGCTTGCTCCAGCCAGCGCCAACCGATCACGCAATGGCCGAACGCCTTCAGGTACAGGGCCGAGTTGGCCAGGGCGGCATTGACCTTGCCTTGGGCGAGATCGCCCAGCAGGGCGAGGGTGACGGCCTGCAGGCGATTGACCAGTTGCTCCAGTGGCCGGCGCAGGGTGTCGAGGCCGGGGTGGTGGCTGGCGCGCTCGGCCGTGCTGGCGATCAGGCGGATCAGTTGCTTGAGCCCGGCGCCGTTGTGTTGTGCCAGTTTGCGGCCGAGCAGGTCGAGTGACTGGATGCCCTCAGTGCCCTCGTGGATCGGGTTCAGGCGGTTGTCGCGGTAGTACTGCTCGACCGGGTATTCGCGGGTGTAGCCGTGCCCGCCGAGGATCTGGATGGCCAGTTCGTTAGCTTTGAGGCAGTACGCCGACGGCCAGGATTTGACGATAGGGGTCAGCAGGTCGAGCAGTGTCTGGGCCTGTTGCCGGGTGCTCTGGTCGGCGGCGGTCTGGGTGTCGTCGAACAGGCGCGCGGCGTACAGGCCCAGGTCGAAGGCGCCTTCCACGTAGGCTTTTTGGGTCAGCAGCATGCGCTTCACGTCGCTGTGCCCAATGATAGGGACGGCGGGGCTCAGCGGGTCCTTGCTGTCTGGCAGGCGCCCCTGCGGCCGTTGGCGCGCGTATTCCAGCGAATACAGGTAGCCGGCGTAACCGAGCATCACCGCGCCCATGCCGACGCCGATACGTGCCTCGTTCATCATCTGGAACATGCAGGCCAGGCCCTGGTGCGGCTGGCCGACCAGGTAGCCGACGCACTGGCCGTTGTCACCGAAGTTGAGCGCGGTAGAGGTGGTGCCGCGCCAGCCCATCTTGTGGAACAGGCCAGCCAGCAGCACGTCGTTGCGTTCGCCACGGCTGCCATCCGGATTGACCAGGTACTTGGGCACGATGAACAGGGAGATGCCCTTCACCCCAGGTGGAGCGTCCGGCAGCTTGGCCAGGACCATGTGCACGATGTTTTCCGACAGTTCGTGGTCGCCGCCGGAGATGAAGATCTTGTTGCCCTTGAGCCGGTAGCTCCCATCGCCCGCGGGTTCGGCGCGGGTGCGGATATCGGCCAGTGAAGACCCAGCATGCGGTTCGGTCAGGGCCATGGTGCCGAAGTAGCGGCCTTCGATCATCGGCTGCAGGAACAGGCGCTTTTGCTCCTCGCTGCCGAAGCTTTCGATCAGGTTGGCCGCGCCCATGGTCAGGAACGGGTAGGCCGTAGTGCCGGCGTTGGCAGCCTGGAAGTGGGCGAAGCAGGCTTGCGAGACCAGGCTGGGCAGCTGCATGCCGCCGGCTTCGAAGTCGCGGTTGGCGTTGAGAAACCCCGCATCGAGGAAGGCATCGACTGCCGGTTTGACCTCCGGGATCAGCTCGGCGCGGCCGTCCACATAGCGCGGCTCGTTTTCGTCGGCCTTGCGGTTGTGGGGCGCGAAGTACTTTTCGGCGATGGTGCGGGCGGTGGTCAGGGCCGCGTCGAAGGTTTCGCGGCTGTGCTCGGCGAAGCGCGGGCGCTGGGTCAGGGCTTCGGCGTCGAGCACTTCGTAGAGTTCGAAGGCGAGGTTGCGGGGGCTGAGCAGGGTCTCGGGCATCGGGGCGGTCCTTGGGCGGGGTTGGACCGAGTCTAGGATTTAAATAGGGGTGGGAGACAGGTTAATAGGTGGGGGTGATATGGGTTTAGAAGGTGTGGGGGCGGGCAGGCGCTAGCCGTGACGTATTGGCTGGTCCTCAGATCCAGCGCCGCCCGCGCGGCGCTCGATCTCGAGCGCGCCCGGGAAGCCAGTGGCATGCACCTGGTGGCCGTAACACCAAACCCATAAAAAAAGGAGAGCCTAAGCTCTCCTTCTTCACCAACCGTCAGCTATCAACCAATGGTCATCAAGCTGGCATTACCACCAGCAGCAGCGGTATTCACACTCACCGCCCGCTCGATCACCAAGCGCTCCAGCGCAATCTGATGATCCCCGCTGGACAACCCGTGCACCCCGACGATCGCCCCGGCGCGCTTGGCCACCTGCTGGCAAACGCCACGCAGCTGGTCCGAGTCACCATGGTGGATCACGGCATCGAACGCCACGTCATCCTTGTTCCAGTCCGCCACCAGCTTGACCTTGCCCTGCAGCTCCTTCGGCAGGCGGCCGCGCAGGCCTTTGCCTGGCTCGCCATCCACCCACACCGCCGAGCTGCCAACGGCCAGCACCGCGGCAAACTGCGCCAGCAGGTCAGCCTCGTTGTCCGCCAGGCACAGCACGTGCTCGCGCGGCAGGATGGTGTAGCTGTTGCGCTCGCCGGTAGGCCCTGGCAGCAGGCGGGCGATGCCGCTCTGCGACTGGCCGGCGAACTGTGTGCACAGCGCGGCCAGGTCGGCCTGCTGGTTGCTCTCGGCCCAGGCCTTGAGACTGTGCAGCGGCTTGATCAACTGCTCGTGCAGGGTACGGTCCGGCTTGCCTTCGCCATCCTGAAGCTGGAAGTGACGGCCAATCGCGTCAGCCGGGCGGGTCGACAGCAGGCGGTACAGGTACAGCGGGCCACCAGCTTTCGGGCCGGTACCAGACAGGCCTTCACCACCGAACGGCTGCACGCCCACCACCGCACCAACGATGTTGCGGTTGACGTACATGTTGCCGGCGTTGGCGTTCTCCACCACCTTGGCGATGGTCTCGTCGATGCGGGTGTGCACGCCGAGGGTCAGGCCGTAGCCGGAGTTGTTGATCTGCTCGATCAACTGGTCGAGGTTGCGGCGGTTGTAGCGCACCACGTGCAGCACCGGGCCGAAGATCTCGCGCTTGAGCTCATCGAAGCTGTCCAGCTCGATCAGGGTCGGCATGACGAAGGTGCCGCGCTTGACCTCGCCAGCATCGGCGATGGCGACCTGGTACACCGAGCGGCCCTTTTCACGCATGCCCTGGATGTGTTTTTCGATACCCGCCTTGGCTTCGGCGTCAATCACCGGGCCAATGTCCACGGCCAGGCGGTCCGGGTTGCCCAGGCGGTTTTCGGCCATGGCACCCTTGAGCATTTCGATCACGCGGTCGGCAGAATCTTCCTGCAGGCACAGTACGCGCAGGGCCGAGCAACGCTGGCCGGCGCTGTCGAAGGCCGAGGACACCACGTCGATCACCACCTGCTCGGTCAGCGCCGAGGAGTCGACGATCATCGCGTTCTGGCCGCCGGTTTCGGCGATCAGCGGGATCGGCCGGCCCTGGTTGTCCAGGCGCCCGGCGACGTTGCGCTGCAGCAGACGGGCGACTTCGGTGGAGCCGGTGAACATCACGCCTTTGACGCGCTCGTCACCGACCAGGCCAGCACCCACGGTCTCGCCACGGCCTGGCAGCAGTTGCAGGACGCCTTCGGGAATGCCGGCCTCAAGCAGCAGGCGCACGGCCTGGGCCGCGATCAGCGGGGTCTGTTCGGCAGGCTTGGCCAAGACCGGGTTACCGGCCGCCAGGGCAGCGGCCACCTGGCCGGTGAAGATCGCCAGTGGGAAGTTCCACGGGCTGATGCAGACCACCGGGCCCAGCGGGCGGTGGGCGTCGTTGCTGAAGTCGTTGCGTGCCTGCACTGCGTAGTAGCGCAGGAAGTCCACGGCCTCGCGCACTTCGGCGATGGCGTTGGCGAAGGTCTTGCCGGCTTCGCGGATGAGCAGGCCCATCAGCGGCTGGATCTCGGCTTCCATCAGGTCGGCAGTGCGCTCAAGGATCGCAGCGCGCTCGGCGGGCGGGGTGGCCTGCCAGATCGGCGCGGCGTTGAGTGCGCACTGGATGGCGTTGTCGACGTCGGCAACGGTGGCTTCCTGAACATGGCCGACCACGTCGCGGTGGTCTGCCGGGTTCAGTACCGGTGCTACGGCAGCTTCACTGGCGGCGCAGGCCAGCAGCGGGGTGGCTTTCCAGTCGTTATGGGCGGTGGCCAGCATGGCGCAGGACAGCGACGCCAGGCGGTGTTCGTTGGCCATGTCGATACCGGCCGAGTTGGCCCGCTCGCTGCCATACAGCTCACGCGGCAGCGGAATGCGCGGGTGCGGCAGGCCGAGGCTGCCTTCCTGGGTGCCCATGCGCTCGATGCTGGCGACCGGGTCGGCGACCAGTTCCTGGATGGAAATGGAATGGTCGGCAATGCGGTTGACGAACGAGGTGTTGGCGCCGTTCTCCAGCAAGCGGCGGACCAGGTAGGCCAGCAGCGTTTCGTGGGTGCCGACCGGCGCGTACACGCGGCACGGGCGGTTCAGCTTGCCTTCGGAGATCTTGCCGACCACTTGTTCGTACAGTGGCTCGCCCATGCCGTGCAGGCACTGGAACTCGTACTGGCCTGGGTAATAGTTCTGGCCGGCGATGTGGTAGATGGCCGACAGGGTGTGGGCGTTGTGCGTGGCGAACTGCGGGTAGATGGCTTCGGGTACTGCCAGCAGCTTGCGTGCACAGGCAACGTAGGAAACGTCGGTGTACACCTTGCGGGTATAGACCGGGTAGCCTTCCAGGCCTTCAACCTGGGCGCGCTTGATCTCGCTGTCCCAGTAGGCGCCTTTCACCAGGCGGATCATCAGGCGGTGGCGGCTGCGCTTGGCCAGGTCGATGACATAGTCGATGACGTACGGGCAGCGCTTCTGGTAGGCCTGGATAACGAAACCAATGCCGTTCCAGCCAGCCAGCGAAGGTTCGAAGCACAGGCGCTCGAGCAGGTCGAGCGACAGCTCCAGGCGGTCGGCCTCTTCGGCGTCGATGTTCAGGCCGATGTCGTATTGCTTGGCCAGCAGGGTCAGCGACAGCAGGCGCGGGTACAGCTCTTCCATCACGCGCTCGTACTGGGCGCGGCTGTAGCGTGGGTGCAGCGCCGACAGCTTGATCGAGATGCCCGGGCCTTCATAGATGCCGCGGCCATGGGAGGCTTTGCCGATCGAGTGGATGGCCTGCTCGTAGGACGCCAGGTACTTCTGGGCGTCGTGCTCGGTCAGTGCGGCTTCGCCGAGCATGTCGTAGGAATAACGGAAACCCTTGGCCTCGAAACGGCTGGCGTTGGCCAGGGCTTCGGCGATGGTTTCGCCGGTGACAAACTGCTCGCCCATCAGGCGCATCGCCATGTCGACGCCCTTGCGGATCATCGGCTCGCCGCTTTTGCCGATGATGCGGGTAAGCGACGAGGTCAGGCCGGACTCATTATGGGTAGACACCAGCTTGCCGGTCAGCAACAGCCCCCAGGTGGCGGCGTTGACGAACAGCGACGGGCTGTTGCCCAGGTGCGGCTGCCAGTTGCCGTTGCTGATCTTGTCGCGGATCAGCGCGTCACGGGTGCCTTTGTCGGGGATGCGCAGCAAGGCTTCGGCCAGGCACATCAGCGCCACGCCTTCCTGGGACGACAGCGAGAACTCTTGCAGCAGCCCTTGGACGATGCCGGCACGCCCGCCTGCGCTCTTCTGGTTGCGCAGTTTCTCGGCGATGCCGGCGGCCAGTTTGTTGGTGGCCTCTGCCAGCGGCGCGCTCAGGCGAGCCTGCTCCAGCAGCATCGGGATGACTTCCTGCTCGGGGCGGCGATAGGCGGCAGTGATGGCCGAACGCAGGACCGATTGCGGCAGGATGCTCTCGGCGAACTCAAGGAAGCACTGGTGAGCATGGTCGGGCTGGATTTCGCCCGCGTCGTCGGCCAGGTTGCTGGCCTGACCGTTCAGTTCGGTCAGGGTGGCGCCACCCTCGAGCTTCTCCAGGTAGTTGAAGATCGCTTGCTTGATCAACCAGTGCGGCGTGCGGTCGATGGACTGCGCAGCTGCTTTGAGTCGCTCACGGGTAGGGTCATCAAGTTTGACCCCAAGGGTGGTCGTCGCCATTTCTTATCCTCGTTATTGCCACGGTTGTGGCCTAAGCTGATGCCAAGAGTATCTGTAGGGCAATTCGGGTGCAACCAGGTGCAACCCGTTTTTTTGGCAGAAAAGGTGCAACTCGTCCGGCGAACATTCCTACACTGAATAAAGGGTTGTTTATGGTGCGTTTTAATCTGAAAAACGAGGTTTTTGCTCCCAAAAGGAGCAAAAAGTAGGCAATAACTGAAAATGCACAAGTAGGTGCAACTACAGGAAGAAAAATGGTTGCACCTCGTTTGTGTTGTTGCATAGGATTCGTCGCCTGGGTGCAACCACCTCGTTGTGGTTGTGCATGAAATAAAAACAAACGCCAGGGCACACGCATGGGCAATCCACTAACGATCACCTTCGTGATCTACATCGCGGTAATGGTGCTGATCGGCTTCGCCGCCTATCGCGCCACCAATAACCTTTCCGACTACATCCTTGGCGGGCGCAGCTTGGGCAGTGTGGTTACCGCGCTTTCCGCCGGTGCCTCCGACATGAGCGGCTGGCTGTTGATGGGCCTGCCGGGCGCCATCTACTTCTCGGGCCTTTCCGAAGCCTGGATCGCCATCGGCCTGACCGTTGGTGCCTACCTGAACTGGCTGTTCGTTGCCGGCCGCCTGCGGGTGCAGACAGAACACAACGGCGATGCACTGACGCTGCCGGACTACTTCGCCAGCCGTTTCGAAGACCAAAGCGGCCTGCTGCGGATCATCTCGGCCATCGTCATCCTGGTGTTCTTCACCATCTATTGCGCCTCTGGCATCGTGGCCGGTGCTCGTCTGTTCGAAAGCACGTTCGGCATGCCGTATGAAACCGCGCTGTGGGCCGGTGCTGCGGCGACCATCGCCTACACCTTCGTCGGTGGCTTCCTGGCGGTGAGCTGGACCGATACCGTGCAAGCTACGTTGATGATCTTCGCGCTGATCCTTACCCCGATCATCGTGCTGATCTCCACCGGTGGCGTCGACACCACCTTCCTGGCCATCGAGGCGCAGAACCCGGCCAACTTCGACATGCTCAAAGGTGCAACCTTCGTCGGCATCATCTCGCTGATGGGCTGGGGCCTGGGTTACTTCGGGCAGCCGCACATTCTGGCGCGTTTCATGGCCGCCGACTCGGTCAAGTCGATCGCCAAGGCACGCCGCATCTCCATGACCTGGATGATCCTGTGCCTGGCTGGCACCTGCGCCGTGGGCTTCTTCGGCATCGCCTACTTCTCGGCGCACCCTGACCTGGCAGGCCCGGTCACCGAGAACCGCGAGCGCGTGTTCATCGAGCTGGCGAAAATCCTGTTCAACCCATGGATCGCCGGTGTGCTGCTGTCGGCCATCCTGGCGGCGGTGATGAGCACCCTGAGCTGCCAGTTGCTGGTTTGCTCCAGTGCCTTGACCGAAGACTTCTATAAAGCCTTCCTGCGCAAGAATGCCTCGCAGCGCGAGCTGGTCTGGATCGGCCGCCTGATGGTGCTGGCCGTTGCGCTGATCGCCATCGCCATGGCAGCCGACCCGGACAACCGTGTACTGGGCCTGGTGGCTTATGCCTGGGCAGGCTTCGGGGCTGCCTTTGGTCCGGTGGTGCTGATCTCGGTACTGTGGAAGGGCATGACCCGTAACGGTGCCTTGGCCGGTATCGTGGTGGGCGCGCTGACCGTGATCGTGTGGAAGCAGATCGATGTCTGGGGCCTGTACGAAATCATCCCGGGCTTCCTGTTGGGCAGCATCGCCATCATTCTGGTGAGCAAGCTGGGCAGCCCATCGCAGGCGATGGTGCAGCGCTTCGAGACGGCCGACGCGGCGTATCACGCTGACAAGTAATACCTGTTGAATGAGCGGTGCCTGCTTCGCGGGCACCGCTGATCGACAGCCAGGCCTGACTCCGCCTGCAAGGCAAGGTAAACTTGCCACCCCCGCAGGAGTTGCCATGAATTATCGTCACGCCTTCCACGCCGGCAACCACGCCGACGTCCTCAAGCACATCGTGCTGACCCGCCTCATCGCCCTGATGTCGCGCAAGGAGCAGCCGTTCGCCTATATCGACACCCACGCAGGCCTTGGTCTGTATGACTTGCAGGGCGACCAGGCGACCCGCACCGGTGAATACCTCGAGGGCGTTGCCCGGCTGTGGAATCGCGACGACCTGCCGGCCATGGCTGGCGATTACCTGCGCATCATCAAGCGGCTCAATGCCGATGGCGAACTGCGTTACTACCCAGGCTCGCCAGAGCTCGCCCGCCGCCTGATGCGTCAGCAGGACCGCGCCCTGCTCAACGAGAAGCACCCCGAAGACGGGCCGCTGCTCAAAGAGAACATGAAGAAGGACCCGCGCGTATTCGTGCACCTGGGCGAGGGCTGGCATGTGCCGCGTGCCCTGCTGCCGGTACAGGAAAAACGCGCGATCATGCTGATCGACCCGCCGTTCGAGCAGGCCGATGAGCTCAAGCGCTGCACCAACTCGATGAAAGAGGCAATCGGGCGCATGCGCCAGACGGTCGCGGCCATCTGGTACCCGATCAAGGATCAGCGCTCGCTGACCCGCTTCTATCAGGACCTGACCAGCACCGGCGCGCCCAAGCTGTTGCGTGTCGAGTTGTACGTGCACCACCAGGACAGCCCGCAGGGGCTCAATGGCTCTGGCCTGGCCATTGCCAACCCGCCGTGGGGGCTGGAAGAAGAGCTCCGCGAGCTGCTGCCGTGGTTGGCCAAAGAGCTGGCGCAAACCGCTGGCAGCTACCGGATGGACTGGCTGATCGCCGAATAACCAGGCGCCTACAAGGGGCGGTGTGTCCTTGTTGTTTGCGTTATAATCCCGCCCTTTAGCCGCCATCCGCCCACAAGGCCGCTGGCGCATCTCTACCGAATGAAGAGGCTAATCCCTTGGCATTGACGATTCTTGGCCTGTCCGGCGCCCTTAGCCATGACCCTTCCGCGGCCCTGTACATTGACGGCAAGCTGATTGCCGCCGCCGAAGAAGAGCGCTTCGTGCGTGACAAGCATGCGAAGAACCGCATGCCCTACGAGTCGGCGAAGTTCTGCCTGGAGCAGGCGGGCATCAAACCGTCGGACGTCGACGTGGTAGCCATTCCGTTTGCCCCGATCAGCCTGTTCGGCAAGGCCCGCTGGCACTATGCCAAGCGTTACTGGTACGCCCCGGACCGCGCCCTCGACGCGATCCTGATGGGCAACCGCCGCTACAAGCGCTACCGCAAGAAGATCGTCTGGTGCCTGGAGCAATTGGGTTTCGACCCGAAAAAGGTCAAGATCGAGCCGGTCGAGCACCACCTGGCCCACGCCTCCAGCGCCTACCACTGCTCGGGCTTCAAGGAAAAGACCGCGATCCTCGGCATCGACGGTAAGGGCGAGTACGCCACCACCTTCTTCGGCTACGGCGAAAACGGCAAGATCCACAAGATCAAGGAGTTCTTCGACCCGGACTCCCTGGGCGGTCTGTATGGCGCGATCACCGAGTTCCTCGGTTTCGAGATGCTCGACGGCGAGTTCAAGGTCATGGGCATGGCGCCGTACGGCGATGCCAGCAAGTATGATTTCTCGCGCCTGGCCAGCTTCGAGAACGGCGAACTGGTGATCAACACCGAATACGCCAACGTCATCGGCCTGCGCCGCTATAAAGAGAAGGGCAAGGGCTTCTACTTCTCGCCGAAGCTGATCGAATGGCTGGGCCCCAAGCGCGAAGGCGACATTGCCGACGAGCCGTACATCCACTACGCAGCCAGCATGCAGGCGCTGTTCGAAAAGCTGGCCCTGCAGATGATCGACCATTACCTGGGCGACACCTTGAAGCAGACTGGCAAGCTGGCTTTCGCCGGCGGCTGCGCGCTGAACGTCAAGCTCAACCAGAAGATCATCGCCCGCCCGGATGTGAAGGAGCTGTTCGTCCAGCCCGCATCCGGTGACGCCGGTACTGCGGTGGGTGCTGCTGCTTATGTTTCCCACGCCCGTGGCGTGCCGGTCGAGAAGATGGAACACGTCTACCTCGGCCCGTCGTACTCCAACGAGGACGTGATCGCCGCCTGCGCCCGTCACCCGGACCAGCCGAAGTGGCGCAAGCTCGACAACATGCCAGAGCAGATCGCCAAGATCATGGTCGACGGCAACCCGGTGGCCTGGTTCCAGGGCCGCATGGAGTTCGGCCCGCGCGCCCTGGGCGGTCGTTCGATCATCGGTTGCCCGAGCGTCGAAGGCGTGGCTGACCGCATCAACCACCAGATCAAGTTCCGCGAGCGCTGGAGGCCTTTCTGCCCGTCGATGCTCGACACCGTCGCGCCGCAGATGATCAAGGTCGACCACCCGGCGCCCTTCATGACCTTCACCTTCGAAGTGGCTGAAGAGTGGAAAACCCGTGTGCCGGAAGTGGTCCACGAGGACGGCACTTCGCGTGCCCAGGTGCTGAAGCGCGAGTACAACCCGCGCTACTACGACATGATGAAGGCGCTGGAAAACCTGACCGGCAACGGCGTCTCGCTGAACACCTCGCTGAACCGCCGTGGTGAACCGATGATCTGCTCGCCGACCGATGCCTTGAACATGTTCTTTGGCTCGGACCTGCAGTACCTGATCATGGAAGACATCCTGGTAGTGAAGGACGGCGCGGCCGCGTATGACCAGCCGCTCTGAACCGCGCATCCTGCAGTTCTGCCATGGCTATGACGGGCCGTTCCTGGACTGTGCCCGTCAGTACGCCAGCCTGTTTCAGGGGCGTGGCTACCAGGTCACCACGGTATTTCTCACCGGCGCCGCCGACCCGCAGGTTGCGGCGGGCTGCGCGTCGGACGAGGTGCTGTTCCTGGAGTTCAGCTCCAAGGCTGTGCGTGGCCTGAAGCTCGGCGCCATCCGCGCCTTGCGGCGGATTGCCGCCGAGCGCAATTTCAGTTTCTGCATCGCCCACCGGTTCAAGCCGATCTATGTGGCATTGCTGGGTACCGGCCTACCGGTAATCGGCGTGCACCATGCCTTTGGCGACTATCAGCGCAAGGGGCGGCGGCTGTTTGCCAACCTGTTCAGCAAGCGCCTGAGCCTGCTGGGTGTTTCGGATGCGGTGCGTGACGACATGCGCCGTTGCCTGCCGCAGTGGCCGGCCGAACGCATCCAGACCCTGTACAACCGTATCGACATCCAGGCCCTGCAAGCGGCATTGGTGCCGCGTGAAGCGGCGCGCCAGGCCCTTGGCCTGGACCCTCAGGCGTGGATCGTCGGCAATGTCGGGCGCCTGCACCCAGACAAGGACCAGGCCACGCTGTTGCGTGGTTTTGCCGAAGCGCTGCCCGGGCTTCCCGCAGGCGCGCGCCTGGCGATTCTGGGTAAAGGCCGCCTCGAAGCCCAACTCAAGGCATTGGCGGCCGAGCTCGGCATTGCCGGCCAGGTGGATTTCCTCGGCCAGGTGCCGGACGCGCGGCGCTATTTCAAGGCGTTCGATGTGTTTGCCCTGAGTTCCGATCATGAGCCGTTCGGCATGGTCCTGCTCGAAGCCATGGTCGCGGGCGTACCACTGCTGGCCACGGCCTGTGGTGGGGCACGCGAAGTGGTCGAGGGTGTGGGTGTGCTGTTCCCGCTGGGCGATGCTGCGCAGCTGGCTCAAGGCCTGAAGCACATGGCTGCGCTAGACGACCAGCAGCGCGAGGCGTGCGCCGAGCACATGCTGCAACGCCTGCACCAGCGCTTTTCCGACTCGGCGGTACGCGAGGCCTTCTGGCAACTGCCGCAGGTGCGTGCCTTGGTGGCGAAGGCGTGATGCTCAATCGTATTCAAGCCTTCCGCGAGCGCGGCTGGCAAGTTATCGACGCCAAGGCGTATGCCGAGGCCTGGGCGCGGTTTGGTGGCAGCGTTGCCACCCATCCGCGGGTGGTCGAGCAGTTGGCTGAGCTGGCGCAGATCCCCGTGCGCTACCTGGGTTGGCTGCAAGACGGCGAGTTGAAAGCGGCGATTCCGACTTGGGGGCGCCACCTGGCGCTGTCCAAGGACGTGCTCAAGCGCGCGGGCAAGAAGGGCCTGTTCGACCTGGGCAATGCCGAGATCATCCTGCCGGCCGCCGCCGATGCCAGCGCGCCGCTGCGCCATGCCGCGCGTTACCTGTCCGAGCTGAACCAGGGCCGTTTTACCGGCCTCAAGGCACAGACCGAGCAGTTGGCCATGGCCCGCGCCCATGAAGACCTGTCGAAGAAGTTCCGCTACAACCAGCGCCGCGAGTTGCGCCTGCTGGAAGAGGCGGGCGGGGTGGTGCGGCCTATCAGTGACTTCGACGCCGGCCAGATAGCCGCCATGTACCGTGACCTGTTCCAGCGCCGCTGGGGCTTCCCGGCTACCGGCGCCGAGCGCCTGGCCGAGGTGCTTGAGCGTTTACGCGAGCTGCTGATCGGTTCGGTGCTGCTGCTGGACGACAAACCGATCGCGATTCAGCTGGTGTACCGGGTCGAAGCGCCCGAGTGGGTCAGCGTCGAGTACGTCAACGGCGGCGTCGACCCCGAGACCAAGGCATTCAGCCCCGGTAGCGTGCTGAGCTTCCTCAACACCCAGGCAGCCTGGGAAGACGCCCGCGCACGTAACAAGCCACTGCGGTTCTCGTTCGGCCGTGCCGACCGCGAGTACAAGGATCGCTGGTGCAACCCCGTGCCGGTGTTCCAGGCGTGAGCCGCAAGCAGCAATTGCTCAAGCGCCATCGGCGCAACAAGCGCCTGGGCCTGCTTGCCGGCGTGGTCGCACTGATCGCGCTGGGGGTACTGGCCTGGTGGTGGCTGCCGCTCTTGCTGCTGCCGTTGGTCTGGGCCGCCCATGAGGCCTGGTTCGCCGATCACTTGTTCTACGCACCCGGCGAGGATTATGCCTACAACTTCGGTGAGCTAACCCGCGCGGCGGCGGCCAGCCTGCAGGGTGGGCTGCTGCAGGCCGATGCGACACTGCAAGGTGACGAGACCCTCGTCCTGGAACTGCGGATAAAGAGCACCTGGCTGGGGCGCTTTCTCGACCCACGGGTGGAGCTTTCTGCGGATGCGCGGAGTGATCGGCAAACCTTCGAGCGCGGCGTCGACGGGGTTCGCTTCCTGAACCTGACCGGCATGGCCTTGCCGCTCAAGGCCGGCACGCTGCGTGTGCGTGGTCGCCATTGCCGGCTGCAGGGTGAACCGCGCCTGTGGATAACCCCCAGCGTCGAGTTGCAGCGCCGCCGCGTCATGGTGATTGCGCCGCATGCCGATGATGCCGAGCTGGCGGCTTATGGGCTGTACAGCCAGGCTGACGAAACCTGGGTGGTCACCCTTACTGCCGGCGAGATCGAAGCCGAGCACTATCAGAAAATGGGCCTGGGCAAGGCCCAGGCGGCACGCCTGAAAGGGCGCTTGCGCGCCTGGGACAGCATTGCCGTGCCGCGCTGGGCTGGCGTGCCGCAATCGCGCTGCGTGCAGTTGGGCTACTTCTGCCTGCAACTGCCCGCCATGCAGGCCGCGCCAGATGTACCGGCGGCTTCACGCGAAGCCGACATGGCTGATATCCGCCCGTTCCGCCAGTTCAATCCGTTCCCGCTGCCGGCCGACAATGACGGTGCGCCGACCTGGCACAACCTGCTGGCCGACCTGCGTGCGCTGTTGGCAATGGCCAAGCCCGAGGTGCTGGTCATGCCGCACCCGCAACTCGACCCGCACCCCGATCATGTCTGTGCCCAGGCGGCCGTGCTGGAAGCCCTGCAAGGCCTGGCGTGGCAGCCGCAAACGCTGCTGTGCTACGCCAACCACCTGCATGACAACGACCGCTGGCCGATGGGTGACAGCGGCGACGGTGTGGCCTTGCCACCACAACTGAGTGCCGAGCAGCCGTGGGCACCGTGCTCGCTGGTGCTGGACGTGCCGACCCAGCACGACAAAGCCATGGCCCTGGGCATGATGCACGACCTGCAGCCTCCCGCGCCGTTCAAACGCCGCCTGCGGCGGTTGTTGCAACGCTGGCTGGCCGGGCGCAGGCCGTCGCCCTATGGCGAAAACGAATTCTTCCGCAAGGCTGTGCGCCGGCATGAACTGTTCTGGCGCCGTGAGCTGTAAACAATGCCCATGGTTGACCGCGATGGCGCAGCGCGCCCAAGGAAAGCAATGAAAGTCTTATTTCTGGTGCAGAAGGAACAGCGGGCGATCCTCGACCGCCTGTACGATGGCGTCGCGGCCAACTGCGAATGTGACCTGCGCTGGCTGACCAGTGAAGACCAGCGTAACCTGCGCCGCTACTTCAAGCGTGAAGTGCAGGTGGAGCGTTACGACCGCATCGTGTTCTTCCTGCGCTTCAAGCAGGAAATCCGCCAAGTGGCGTTCATCCAGACGGTGCCAAACCTGGTCATCCTCGAACATGATGCCTACCAGAACTACATCCCCTGCAAGTACACCGGCAAGTTCAGCGCGCATTACCGCAAACTGCCGTGGGCGCGGGTGATCAGTTCGGGCTACATGGTCAGCGAGCGCCTGCGCCAGGAAGGCTTTGACGCGGTATTCGTGCCCAAGGGCTACGATGAGCAGCTGCTGACCGACCAGGGACGTGAGCGCGATATCGACCTGGCGTTCGTCGGCAGCACCAACAGCGTTGCCTACAGCGGGCGCAAGGCGCTGCTGGACGAGTTGGGGCGGGTCGAGAACCTGGTGGTGACCCGCACCAAGTCGGGCGAGGACTATTGCAACACGCTCAACCGTATTCGTTTCTTCGTCAGTGCCGATGTCGGCATGGGCGAGTACATGATCAAGAACTTCGAGGCCATGGCCTGTGGCTGTGTGTTGCTGGCGTTCGACCAGGGCGAGGAAGAAAACCGCGCCCTGGGCCTGCAGGACATGCACAACGTGGTGTTCTATGACAGCATCCCGACCCTCCAGGAAAAGCTGCGCAGTTTGCGCGCCGACCCTGCGCTGGCCCAGCGGATTGCTGAAAATGGCCGCCATCTGGCGGTTTCTCGTTTCAGTTTCGGTGAAGTTGGACGTAGCATCGTCGACCACATGCGCCCTGCGCTCAGGCCTCATCCGCCGTTGTCTGCCTGGCAGCGGCTACGTCTGAAACTGGGCATTTAATAAAGCACTTTCGTGCCTACGGAGCGGGTGCTGGAAGTCGATTGTCGCAATGCGGAGGGAGTCCGGTGCGCTTTTCAAATGAGAGTGATGTCACGCTGGTCGTGACCAGCTGTGGGCGGTTCGATCTGCTCAAAGACACCCTTGAGAGTTTCGATCGCTACAACACCGCGCCCATTCGCGAAGTCTTCATCACCGAAGATTCCGGTGACGATGCCGTGCATGGGGCAGTGCCAGAACACTGGAAACCGCATTGCAAGGTGTTCGTCAATCGGCCGAAGCTGGGCCAGCTGCCGTCGATCGACCTGGCTTACAGCCACGTCAAGACGCCTTACATCTTCCATTGCGAGGATGACTGGCATTTCTACCGGCAGGGCTTTGTCGAAGATTCCCGGGCGATCCTGGAGGTCAGCCCCAACCTGCTGCAGGTCTGGCTGCGCAGCCATGCCCATGACCTGTCCGTGCACAGCCCTTACATCCACCTGGGCGACCGTCAGGTGATCGCGGGCGTGCCTTGCTACCCACTGCTTTCCGAAAAAGCGGAGTGGCAAGCGTTTTCGCTCAACCCCGGCCTGCGTCGTTTGAGCGATTATCAGCGCTGTGCACCATTTGCCGCCTATGCTGGAGAAAAGGCGCTTTCCCGTCGTTATGCTGAGTTAAATCTGACAGCGGTCACCTTGGAGGGTGATGCAGTATTGCACACAGGATTTGGTAATCACGTGACCTTGCCCATAGAAGTGGAGCGCAAGGCCAAACGTCGTCAACGTGATCGGATAAAGCTGGCATTGACGCTGGTGGCAGGTGCCGTGATCGGCATGGGTATCACCATTTTTGTTCAATGAAGTCGCAGTCCCACCTGACTTTGAGCGGGAGAGGGGCGCTAACCCCATGAACATCGTCAATATGATGTGGGCAGGCGGTTCGCCGTACATGTCCATCCACAAGGTTCACCGACAGGTGCTGTCCCACGCCGGGCCCGATGCCAGGATCAGCAACTGGCTGCTGTTGGGCAGCGGGCTGTGCTGTGGGCTCGGCTCGACCCGGGAGTGGCACATGCCGCCGCGTGCGCTCAAGGGCCGGCACCTGTGGCGCCTGCTGCGGCCGTGGCTGCGCATGCGCCTGCGCAAGGCGCTGGCCGAGGCCCAGGCCGAGATCGTGCTGCTCGACGGTGTCGGCGTTGCAAGGCTGGTGCTGCCGCTGCTGCAGCAGATTCCCGAGGTGCGTGCCAAGGTACTGTTCCACGGCAAGACGCGCCTGACGGCGAGTGATATCCGCCTGTTGCGGGCATTGCCCGCCGAGCGCTTGAGCATCGCAGCGGTTTCGCACACGCTTGCCGAAGCCCTGGAGCATGACCTTGGGCGGCCGGTACAGACCCTGCGCATGGCGCTCGACCCTCGGGCCTTCGTCGAAACGCTGTTGAGCCGCGAGCAGGCCAGGCAGGCACTGGCGTTGCGGCCAGGCAACGGCCAGGTGCTCGGTGCGGTGGGGCGGCTGGTCGAAAGCAAGGGCTTTGAAATGCTGATCGAGGCGTTTGCCAAGGCCGTTGTCGACAAGCCCGACCTGCAGATGGCAATCATTGGTGAAGGCCCTCTGCATGCCGTGCTGCAAGCGCGCATCGACGAACTGGGCCTGGCCGGGCAGGTCCATCTGTGCGGCCATCGTGAAGACCTGCAGCGGCTGTACCGGGCATTTGACTGGCTACTGGTGCCTTCGCGTTCGGAGGGCCTGGGGCTGGTGGTGCAAGAGGCGGTGATGGCCGACGTGCCGGTGGTGTGCAGTGACCTGCTGGTGTTCCGTGAGCAGTTGCTGGACACCGGTGGCTACCTGCCCATTGCCGATGAGCATGCCTGGGCCGAGGCGATAGCGCGCTGCAGCCTGCCAGACGCCGCAGCCGTGGCCGCCCGACAACGCCAGGCACTGGCGCCGGAGCAGGCCTGGCAAGCCTTCCAGAATGGCTCGCAAAACCTGCTGCGAGGTTGACCCTCAGCGGGCCAGCAGGGCTGCCTCGAAGTCGGCGAGGGGGAACTGGTCACCCAGGTTCTCCCGCTCGATGTAGCGCACCATGTGCTGCACGTTGCGACGAATCATGCGGGCAGACAATGGCGGGCGCAGGAACCGCATGTCGGCCACATCAATCAACCCCAGGCGCTGATCGGGGGTGACCACGACATTGCCCAGGTGCAGTGAGCGGAAGTAGACACCCGCGCGGTGCAATTGGCGTATGAGTTCGATCAATCGCGGCAGATAGGTGTCCCAGCTGAAGTCGGCGTCGCGCGACATCTGCAGCAGGGTCCGCCCGGGCAGCGGGCGATACAGCACCGCGGTTCTGCCGGGCAAGTCGAGTTTGTGCTGGCTGATCACCTCGAGGGTGGGAATGCCCAATTGTGCCAGGCGCGCGGCGTTGTCGACGAAGCGCTGCGAGTAGGGGCGCAACAGGGCAGATGAAATCAATCGCTTACGGCGAAAAACCTTAAGGAAATTACCATCCTTGAGCAGGTAGACTTTGGCGCCATGGCTGTCTGCCTCTAGCACCTGTGCGCCTAGTGTCAGCTGATCGAAGTCGATCTGGGTGAGCCGGGAGCATTGCATGAATAGAGCCTTGTCGTCTGGCGAGCAAAATGACCGGCAATAATGCCGAAAATAATGCGGTAGCACCATGGATGGTGTCTTTGATTCATCGGGGGAAAAGGATGTTGTATGAAAAACGCTGGGCTCGGGCCTGGTTAGGTTTGGGTCTGGTCTGGTTCCTGGCGGCGATTGCATTGGCGCCCAGCAACAAGATCTACCAGCAAGGGCTGGTGTTGTTTTTGTGGTTACCGACGCTCGTGCTGGCGTGGTCTGCCCGGCAGGTGTTTGCCCAGGCCTGGCGGCGTCAGCCGGCATTGTGGGGCAGTATCTTGTTGCTACTGGCCTGGAGCGGGTTGAGCCTGGCCTGGTCGCCGGCCGAAGAGCCGGGGCGTGAAATCAAGCGCCTGATCTACATTCTGGTCTTCCTGATGGCGTTCCCGTTGCTGGCCCAGCTGGGGCTGGCCCGGATCCGCCAGTTGTTGCTGCTGGGGAGTGGCCTTTTGGCCTTCGCCGCGCTGGTGTCGATCATCAACTTCTACGGGTTGCAGGGCAAATCGCTGCTGGCCCGGCTGGCAGGTATCGGTGAAATTTCACACCCCATCCTGGGTGCCTATGTGGTCGGGGCCGCCGCGCTGTTCCTGTTGTACGAGCCGCCGCAAAAGCGTGGCATGCAGTTGCTGTGGCTGGCGGCGCTGGCCTGCCTGGGCGCGTTTGCAGTGCTCAGCCAGAGCCGCGGGGCGATCCTGGCCCTGGTGATCACGGTGGTGATGGCGCCGCTGTGGTTCCGTGATCGTCACAGCCGGGTGTTCTCGATCCTGGCGGTCATCGCCACGGGCGCTGCGTTCTATGTGATGTACGACCTGATCGCCAAGCGCGGCTCGTCCTACCGGCCGGAGATTTTCCATGCGGTGGTGGACATGATTGCCGCCCATCCTTGGACAGGCCTGGGCCTGGGCGCTGGGTACGATGTGAGCGCAGTCGGCAAGCACTTCGACCATACCCACAACATGTTCACCCACGTTGCGGTGGAAATGGGCCTGCCCGGCATGCTGCTGTGGGTGACCGTGTGGCTGTACACCCTCGGTGAAATCGTCCGGGCCCGGGCCACACTGTTCGGCAAGGTACTCTTGTGCTTCTGGGTCTACTCGACCCTGGCCATGCAGTTCGATGCCGCCAGCCTGACCGGTACGCCGCGTGCGGAGTGGTTCATCAGCTGGTTGCCGGTCGGCCTGGCCATGTTGTTGCCCTGGGGGCGTGCCGAAAATGAAGCCTGTGGTAAAATTTCCGGTTCAACCTGAACAGCGAGCTCGATGATGGCCGAAACACCGCGAACCGCGGAGCACACCTCCAGCCTGAAGATCTACTTCCGGCTGTTGAGCTACGTGAAACCCTATGCCGGCATTTTCCTGTTGAGCATCGTCGGTTTCGTGATCTTCGCCTCGACCCAGCCAATGCTGGCCGGCATTCTCAAGTATTTCGTCGATGGCCTGAGCAATCCGCAAGCGGTGTTGTTCCCTACCGTGCCCTACCTGCGCGACCTGCAGTTGCTGCAGGCGGTGCCACTGCTGATCATCCTGATCGCGGCCTGGCAGGGGTTGGGCTCGTTCCTGGGCAACTACTTCCTGGCCAAGGTTTCGTTGTGCCTGGTGCATGACCTGCGGGTCGAGTTGTTCAACAAATTGCTGGTGCTGCCCAACCGCTACTTCGACAACCACAACTCGGGCCATCTGATCTCGCGCATCACCTTCAACGTGACCATGGTCACCGGTGCCGCGACCGATGCGATCAAGGTGGTGATCCGCGAGGGCCTGACGGTTGTCTTCCTGTTTGCCTACCTGCTGTGGATGAACTGGCACCTGACCCTGGTCATGGTTGCCATCCTGCCGGTGATCGCGGTGATGGTCAGCGTCGCCAGCAAGAAATTCCGCAAGCAGAGCAAGAAAATCCAGGTGGCCATGGGGGATGTCACCCACGTCGCCTCCGAGACCATCCAGGGTTATCGCGTGGTGCGCAGCTTTGGTGGCGAGGCCTACGAACAGCAGCGCTTTGGCCGCGCCAGCCAGAGCAACACCGACAAGCAGCTGCGCATGACCAAGACCGGCTCGCTGTACACGCCGATGCTGCAGCTGGTGATCTACAGCGCCATGGCCGCCTTGATGTTCCTAGTGCTGTACCTCCGTGGTGACTCCACCGCCGGTGACCTGGTGGCCTACATCACCGCAGCGGGCTTGTTGCCGAAACCGATTCGCCAGCTTTCCGAAGTCAGTTCGACCATCCAGAAAGGCCTGGCAGGCGCAGAAAGCATCTTCGAGCAGCTCGACGAAGAGCCTGAAGTGGACAGCGGCACCATCGAGAAGGCAAAGGTCGAAGGCCGTCTGGAAGTGCGTGATCTCAGCTTCACCTACCCAGGCACCGACCGTGAGGTGTTGAGCGACATCAGCTTCGTCGCCGAGCCGGGGCAGATGATCGCCCTGGTGGGCCGCTCTGGCAGTGGCAAGTCGACCCTGGCGGCATTGATTCCACGCTTCTATCACCACGACAAGGGGCAGATTCTGCTCGATGGCGTGGAGATCGAAAACTATCGCCTGCGCAACTTGCGTCGCCATGTTTCCCAGGTTACCCAGCACGTCACCTTGTTCAACGACACCGTCGCCAACAACATTGCCTACGGTGACCTGGCCGGTGCGCCGCGTGAACACATCGAGGCTGCGGCTGCAGATGCCTACGCCAAGGAGTTCGTCGACAAGCTGCCGAAGGGCTTCGACACCGAGGTCGGCGAGAACGGCGTGCTGCTCTCCGGCGGCCAGCGCCAACGCCTGGCCATTGCTCGGGCGCTGCTCAAGGACGCGCCGTTGTTGATTCTCGACGAGGCGACTTCGGCGCTGGATACCGAGTCCGAGCGGCACATCCAGGCGGCACTGGACCATGTGATGGAGGGCCGTACCACGTTGGTGATCGCCCACCGCCTGTCGACCATCGAAAAGGCCGACATGATCCTGGTCATGGACCAGGGCCGCCTGGTCGAGCGTGGCACCCATGCCGAGCTGCTTCAGGCTAATGGCCATTATGCCCGCCTGTATGCCATGGGCCTGGATGAGCCGGCCAAGGCCGATATCACCTGAACCTCTTTGATCGGGGCCGTGCCGGCCCCGATTGTCACCGGAATTTTCAAGGGCCCGATCTGGCCGTAAAGCCGTCGCTTGCCCTGTGCTAATATCCTGCCCCTGTTCATTATTTTCATATGGGTTGCCCATGAAGTTGTCCATGCCGCGTTTCGATCAAGCCCCGGTACTGGTGGTCGGCGATGTCATGCTCGACCGCTACTGGCATGGCGGTACTTCGCGTATCTCGCCTGAAGCGCCAGTCCCGGTGGTCAAGGTCGATCAGATCGAGGATCGCCCCGGCGGCGCGGCCAACGTTGCCTTGAACATCGCCGCCCTGGGTGCGCCGGCGTCGCTGATCGGTGTTACCGGCCAGGACGAGGCGGCCGACAGCCTGGCCAACAGCCTGCAAGCTGCGGGCGTGCGTTCGGTGTTCCAGCGCATCGCGCACCAGCCGACCATCGTCAAGCTGCGGGTCATGAGCCGCCACCAGCAGCTGTTGCGTATCGATTTCGAAGAACCGTTCGCCACCGACCCGCTCTCTCTGGGTTCGGAGGTCGACAGCCTGCTCGATGGCGTCAAGGTGCTGGTGTTGTCCGACTATGGCAAAGGCGCGCTGAAGAACCACCAGAGCCTGATCCAGGCTGCACGCGCCAAGGGTATTCCGGTATTGGCCGACCCCAAGGGCAAGGATTTCTCCATTTACCGCGGCGCCAGCCTGATCACCCCGAACCTCAGCGAGTTCGAAACCATCGTTGGCCGTTGCGCCGATGAGGCAGAGCTGGTCGCCAAAGGCCTGCAGTTGCTGTTGGACCTGGACCTTGGCGCCTTGCTGGTGACCCGTGGCGAGCACGGCATGACCCTGTTGCGTACGGGCCACCCCGCACTGCACCTGCCGGCCCGCGCCCGCGAAGTGTTCGATGTCACCGGTGCCGGCGACACGGTGATCTCCACCCTCGCGGCAGCCATCGCGGCCGGTGAAGATCTGCCGCACGCGGTGGCCCTGGCCAATCTGGCGGCGGGTATCGTGGTCGGCAAGCTGGGTACCGCCGCCATCAGCGCCCCTGAGCTGCGCCGGGCGATCCAGCGCGAAGAGGGCTCCGAGCGCGGGGTGCTGGGCCTCGAGCAGTTGCTGCTGGCGATCGATGATGCGCGTGCGCACAACGAGAAGATCGTCTTCACCAACGGCTGCTTCGACATTCTGCATGCCGGCCATGTCACCTACCTGGAGCAGGCGCGTGCCCAGGGCGACCGGCTGATCGTCGCGGTCAACGACGATGCGTCGGTCAGCCGCCTCAAAGGCCCGGGCCGCCCGATCAACAGCGTCGACCGCCGCATGGCGGTGCTGGCAGGGCTGGGGGCGGTGGATTGGGTGATCAGCTTCCCCGAGGGTACGCCGGAAAACCTGCTGAGCCAGGTCAAGCCGGATGTGCTGGTCAAGGGCGGCGACTATGGCATCGACCAGGTGGTGGGTGCCGACATCGTCAAGGCCTATGGCGGCACCGTGAAGGTGCTGGGGCTCGTCGAGAACAGCTCGACCACGGCCATTGTCGAGAAGATCCGCAAAAACTGATGTAACTGGGGCCGCGTTGCGGCCCCAGTGTTACTTGTGCAACGAAGTCCGCGCCTTGGCCAGCAATGCCCGCGCCTTGTCGCCAAACCGCTGCAGATGTGAAGCCCGCCCGGGCTTGGCCTCCACCAACCCTTGCTGCTTCACCCAATCCCGCCAGCGAATCCGCTCATCCCTGACCACCCAACCTTCTTGCCGGGCAAAGCTCTCGGCCAGGTACAGCCCGCGTGTGCTCGCCGGCACCAGCTCGTCCTTTTTCAGCGTGTAGAGTTCGGCCAACGGTTGCCCGTCCTTCAAGGGCATCAGGTACAGGTCCGGCCGTTTGCGATTGAGCCGGGCCACCAACTGGTCGCCTTCCAGGCGTTCATCGACATGGAACAGGCTGAGCTTCTTGGCGTCCCTGGGCACCTGCAGGCGCATGTCATAGATGAGCTGCAACGAGGCGGTCGGCAAGTGCACATAGGCCCGTGGCCGTTCGAGCAGCATCAGGTTGGCGCAGTGCACCGGCCGTGCGGCACCAGACTCCGGCGTCAGCACAAACGGCAGCGCTTCGCGGTAGTGCAGAGCGGCGGCGTAGGGGGCCGGCAGCCAGGTGTCATTGAAACGCCCACCCAGCCAGCCTTCCGGGGTTTCCAGCAGGCATTCTTCGGCCACTTCCTGCACGGCGGTGTGCAGTGGCAAGTTGAGTTCTTGGGCGGGGACATAGCCAGAAATCAGCTTCAGCACCACGTCGCCGCGGTCCTGGCGCCGCTGACGCACCAATACCCAGTAGTCACGGTTTTGCCAGTGCAGGGTCAGGCGTACCGAGACACCCAGGTTGGCAAGCTCGGCCACGAAGCGCTGCGTGTCGGGCAGCTGGATGGCACGGCGCCGCTGTTGGGTCTGGGCGAAGTTCAGCGGCATGCCGATGCTTTGGTAAACCAGGCCTTCGGCGGTGGCCTCGACATGCAGCGGCAGTGTCTTGAAGTTGCTCGGGTTCTTGCGGATCAGCGTTCGCGGCACGAGGTCCCTCCTCCTGTCGGACGCCCGCGAGGGCGGCTCAATGCTGGCCCAGAATTCGGGCGACGGTGGCCACGTTATGGGCCAGGTGCAACGGATTGATGGTGCCGACGATAGCACTGCTGACGCCCGGGTGGGAAAACAGCAGCTCGAAGCTGGCCTGCACCGGGTCGACCCCGGGTGCCAGGCAGATGTGCCCGCTGGCCAGGGCCTTCTTCACCAGGATCGCCTTGCCGTGTTCGGCAGCGTAGTCCAGCACCGGGCGTTCTGCCTGCTCGTTCAGGTTATAGGTGACCATGGCGCAGTCGCCCTGTTCCAAGGCCTTGAGGCCACCTGCGACGGTCTTGCCCGACAGCCCGAAGCCAAGGATCTTGCCTTCTTGCTTAAGGGCCGCAAGTGTCTGGTAGACCTCCTGCTGCTCGAGGATCGCCAGGTCATTGCCGTCGGAATGCACCAGCACCAGCTCGATGTGGTCGGTTTCCAGGCGGCGCAGGCTGCGCTCCACAGAGCGGCGGGTGTGGGCGGCGCTGAAGTCGAAGTGCGAGCTGCCGTTGTCGAACTCTTCACCCACCTTGCTGACGATCACCCACGCATCACGCTGGCCGCGCAGCAGCGGGCCAAGGCGCTCTTCACTGCGGCCATAGGCCGGCGCGGTGTCGATCAGGTTGATGCCTAGTTCGCGGGCCTGGGCCAGCAGCATGCGGGCTTCGTCATCATCGGGGATGGTGAAGCCGGTGGGGTATTTCACGCCTTGGTCGCGGCCAAGCTTGACCGTGCCCAGGCCCAGGGGCGAGACCTTGAGGCCGGTACTGCCCAGGGGGCGATGGAAGTCGTGCAGGGTCGGCAGGCTCATGGCAGCAGTCGCTCCCAGGCAGGCACGCCCAGCGCAGGGCGCGGCAGGCCACTGAGGTCGGGCTGGGCGCCTGGGCGGATGCCGTCGCGTTCAAACATGGCGATTACCCGGTCGCTGAAGTCCGGTGCCAGCGCCAGCTTGGTCGGCCAGCCCACCAGCAGGCGTTGCTGGTCGGCGATAAAGGCGTTGTCCGGGCGCACCAGGCCCGACTGCGCGGGCTCGGCGCGATCCACGCGCAGGGTTGCCCAGCGGACCTGACCTTGGTCGACCCAGGGCAGCAGGTTGGCGATTTCCTTTTGCGCCGCGGCAATCTGCGCGGCCGGCTCGCGGGCCACGCCATCGGCCTCGGCCAGGTCGCCGCCGAGGTACCAGACCCACTGGCCATCGGCCGCCGGGTGGGTGGTAATGGTGACCCGTGGCTTGGGCCCGCCGCCCAGGCAGTGCGCATACAGCGGCTTGAGGTTCGGCCCCTTGGCCATGACCATGTGCAAGGGGCGGCGCTGCATGGCCGGCTGGCTCAGGCCTAGCGCATGCAACAGGTCTTCGGTGCCGGCGCCGGCGCTGAGCACGATACGCTGCGCGCGGATTTCACGGTCGTCCACGCGCAAACCCACCAGCTCATCGCCGTCACGCAGGGGTTCGATGCGCTCGCCGGCGAGCAGGCTGTCGCCGGCCAGTTCGGCCAGGTTGGCCAGCAGGCTGGGCACGTCGATGACCAGTTCCGCCAGGCGATAGACCTTGCCCTTGAAGGCGCGGTCCTGCAGGGCCGGCGGCAGTTGCTCGCCCTTGACCTGATCGACCCGGCCGCGCACGGCCTTGCTGGCGAAGAAACTGGTGAGGTTGCCGGCCAGGGTGCCGGGGGACCACAGGTAGTGTGCCTCGGACAGCAGGCGGGTGTTGCCCAGCGGCAGTTCGCCATTGCCCGCCAAAGCCTCGCGCCAGCGCCGCGGCATGTCGGCGATGGCTTCCGAGGCGCCGGTCAGGGCGCCGTGCAGGGCGTACTTGGTGCCGCCGTGGATGATGCCCTGAGACTTGATGGTCTGCTCGCCACCGAGGCTGGCGCGCTCCACCAGCACGGTCGAAAAGCCCTGACGGCGCAACCGGGCATTGAGCCAGAGGCCTGCGACCCCGGCGCCGACGATCAGTACGTCAGTGGAAATGGCGGTTGGCATGGCGGTACCTCGAAGACTGGGACAGCTGGCAAGTATACAGCCCGTATCAATGCCCGGCAGTCTTCGAGAACAGCTGAATCACCACCACCCCACCGACGATCATCGCCATGCCCAGCATTGCCGGTACATCCAGCTTCTGCCCATAGATCACCAGTGCCGCCACACTGATCAGCACAATGCCCAGCCCCGACCAGATGGCATAGGCGATCCCCACCGGAATGCTGCGCACCACCAGGGTCAGCATCCAGAACGCGATGCCGTAGCCGACCACCATCAGCAGCAACGGCAGAGGCGTGCTGAACCCCTTCACCGCTTTCATGGAGGCAGTGGCGATGACTTCGGCGCAGATGGCGATGGCGAGGTAGGTGTAGGCGTTCATGGCGATTCTCCGGTGACTGGTCGGGCATTCTAGGCGTTGCCGGGATGGGGTAAAGTCATTACCTATCACCCATGGAGATAGGTTGATGGCCGAACAGTGGAACCTCGAGCAACTACGCACTTTCGTGCGCGTTGTTGAACTGCGCTCGTTCTCCGCCGTTGCCCGTGAACAGCGCAAGGCCCAGTCGGCGGTGAGCAACGCCATCGCCCTGCTGGAGGCGGACCTGGGCGTAACCCTGTTCGAACGCAGCAGCGGCCGCCAGCCCAAGCTGACCGAAAACGGCACCGCGCTGCTGGAGGACGCCCGTGAACTGCTGCGCCAATGCGAACGCCTGGACGGGCGCGCCTTGGCCCTGATGCGCGGGCAGGAAGCCCTGTTGCGGGTCGCCCAGGACGAGGCGATGCCTTATCAGCCCGTCATCGACAGCCTGGACGAGCTGGCCAGTCGCTACCCGTACCTGGAAGTGCAACTGGCCAGCGCCGCCCAGGGTGATGTGGCGCGCAAGCTGGTGGAGCGGCGCGCCGACCTTGGCCTGTTTTTTCATCATGAAAGCATGCCGGCGTCGCTGGAGCGCCGTGCCCTGGGCAGTGTGGAAATGGTCACGGTGTGCGCGGTCGGCCATCCGCTCGCGGAGCAGGCGAGGGTCAGCTGCCAGCAGTTGGCACGCCACCGGCAGTTATTGATCACCCCGCAGCAGAGTGGCTACCCCGGCGGCGAAGCGATCAGCCCGCAGGTCTGGCGCGCCGACAGCTTCTACGCCATGGCTGAACTGCTGATGCGCGGCCTGGGGTGGGCCTGGCTGCCCCGGCATGTGGTGCAGTACCCCACCTACCAGGCGCAAATGGTCGAGCTTGCCAGCGAGTGGCGGCCGCCGGCGCTGGTCGTCGAGCTGGCCTGGCGCCGTGACGAGCCGTTGGGGCCGGCCGCGCAATGGCTGGCCGAGCGCTTTGCGGTGCACCTGCGCGCGATCGGGTAAACTTCGCCGCCATGAACAGAACTCTCTATACCTTGCTGTTTCACCTGGGCCTGCCACTGGTTGCGCTGCGCCTGTTCCTGCGGGCGCGCAAGGCACCGGCCTACGGCCAGCGCATCGGCGAGCGCTTCGCCTTCAACCTGCCAGCCATGCAGCGGGGCGGCATCTGGGTGCATGCCGTGTCGGTGGGTGAAAGCATCGCCGCCGCACCCATGGTGCGGGCGCTGCTCAAGGCCTACCCAGGCCTGCCGATCACGCTTACCTGCATGACGCCGACCGGTTCCGAACGCATTCGCGCCATGTTTGCCGATGAACCGCGCGTGCAGCATTGCTACCTGCCCTACGACCTGCCATGGGCCGCCGGGCGTTTTCTCGACCATGTGCAGCCGAAGCTGGGCATCATCATGGAAACCGAGTTGTGGCCTAACCACATCAACCAGTGTGCCAAGCGGGGCATCCCGGTGGCGCTGGCCAATGCCCGGTTGTCCGAGCGCTCCGCCCGTGGTTATGCGCGTTTCGCCAAGCTGACCCGGCCGATGCTCGCCGAGATGAGCCTGATCGCGGTGCAAACCGACACCGAAGCGCAGCGCTTTCGCAACCTGGGCGCGCTGCCTGCGTGTGTGCAGGTGACCGGTTCGATCAAGTTCGACCTGAAGGTCGATGACCAACTGCTGCCGCGCGCCAGGGCGCTGCGCGAGCAATGGGGCGCAAGCCAGCGCCCGGTGTGGATCGCCGCCAGCACCCATGAGGGTGAGGATGCCTTGATCCTGCAGGCCCATCGGGCGTTGCTGCAGGTGCACGGCGATGCCCTGCTGATCCTGGTGCCGCGCCACCCTGAGCGGTTCAACTCGGTGCATGCCCTGTGTGCCGAGCAGTTCGCCACCGTGCGCCGTTCAACCGATGCCGCAGTCGATGGCCAGACCCGCGTATTGCTCGGCGATACCATGGGCGAGTTGCTGTTCCTCTATGCGCTGGCCGACATCGCCTTCGTCGGCGGCAGCCTGGTTGCCACTGGCGGGCACAACCCGCTGGAACCGGCAGCGCTGGCATTGCCGGTGATCATGGGGCCACATGTGTTCAACTTCCTTGAAATCAGCGCGATGCTGAAGGCAGCCGGGGCGTTGCAGCAGGTCGAGGATGTCGAAGGGCTGGCCGAGGCGGTACGGCGGCTGATCGAATTGCCGCAGGATCGTCAGCGCATGGGCGAGGCGGGCAGGGCGGTGATGCAGGCCAATCAGGGGGCCTTGCAGCGGTTGCTGGATGGGCTGGGTGCACTTATTCGCTGATTCTGGTTCTGGCTTCCTCGCGGTTTTACCCGCGAAGAAGCCCTACGCATCTCAAGGCCTGCGTTCGAAGTTCTTCGCTGCAGCTGCCGCCAGGTCTGGTGGCAGGAAGTCCTTGTCCGGGTTGTAGTCCGGTTTCAGATACCGCCCCAGGTCCTGCAGGTCTTGCGGGCTCAGGGTGCCGGCCGCTTGCTTGAGGCTCAGGTTGTCGAGAATGTAGTCATAGCGGCTGTTGTTGTAGTCACGCACCGAGGTGTACAGCTGGCGTTGGGCGTCAAGCACGTCGACGATGTTGCGGGTACCGACCTGGTAGCCGATTTCGGTGGCTTCCAGCGCGCTCTGGTTGGAAATGATCGACTGCTTGCGCGCCTGCACCTGTTCCACATCGGTATTCACCGCACGGTGCAGGTTGCGCGTGTTCTCTACCACCTGGCGGCGCAGGCTTTCGCGCTGTTGCTCGCTCTGGCTCAGGCGCTGGTAGGCCTCGCGCACTTGCGAACTGGTCAGGCCGCCGCTGTAGATCGGAATATTCAGCTGCAGGCCGACGCTGGTCTGCTCGACGTCGCCGCTGTAACGCACGCCCAGCTGCGAAGGGTTGGTGAAGCCGAGGCTGTCGTTGTCACCCTTTTGGTACTTGGCCACCGCATCCAGGGTCGGGGCATGGCCGGCCTTGCGCTGGCGCAGGGTTTCTTCAGCGGCGCTGACGGCGTAGTTGGTCGCCAGCAGGTTGAGGTTCTGCCGCCCGGCGGTCTCGACCCAGGCTTTGGCATCGTTGGGCGTGGGCACCTGAATCGGCAGGGTGTGGACAACGCCCTGGATCGACGCGTATTCGCGGTTGGTCAGGGTCACCAGGGCTTCGAAGGCATCCTGTACCTGGCGCTCGGCGATGATCCGGTTGGCGCGGGCGGTGTCGTAGCTGGCCTGGGACTGCAAGACGTCGGTCTTGTCGGAAAGGCCCACGTCGAAACGCTCGTTGGACTGGTCGAGCTGGCGCTTGAAGGCTGATTCTTCAGCCTTGGTCGCGGCCAGGTTGTCCTGGGCGCGCAGCACCGCAAAATAGTTTTGCGCCGTCTGTAGAATGAGGTTCTGCTCGGTGGCCGACAGCTCAAGCGCTGCCTGCTCGTTGACCGCCTCGGCGGCCTGCAACTGGAACCAGCGGTCGGCACGGAACACCGGCTGCGCCAGGGTCGCACTCCAGGCGTTGCCGCTGCGGTTGGAAGTCATCGACGGTTCGTCGAGCTTGGTACGGGTGTTCAACATTTCGGCACCGGCCGACAGGTTCGGCAGCAGGCCGGCGCGGGCCTGCGGTACCACCTCGCGGCGGGCGCCATAATCGGCGCGGGCCGCTGCAAGGTCGGCGTTGTTGTCGACCGCCTCCTGGTAGACGCTGACCAGGTCGGTCTTCACCGTCATGGGCACATCCGCTGCCCAGACCACTCCGTTGGACGCACAAGACACGGCTATCGCCAGTGAGAGTTTGCGCAGCATAGAGGCAATCCTTGTACGAAATTTAATTACTGAACTGTTGAGTATCGAGCGATGGGCCAGTGTAGTGCCATGCGCCCCTGGCAACAATCGCTCAGTGCGCCTTTCATCATCCCCGCATTTACCCGCTTGGCTTTGCCGGCCACTCCAGTCTAGACTGCGCATGTTCTTGTCGGGGTGCCTTGTTGCAAAGGCTGAGATCGGAAGTTCCGGATCCCGTTGAACCTGATCAGGTTAGCGCCTGCGTAGGGAACAAGATTGCTCGCTTTCCCGGTGAGCCTCTTGTGCCAGGTCCGGGATTGTCGCCGCTGTAAAAAGCGCTAGGCACCCCCATGTCCGGCACTGCATCCATCTCTGGGTGCGTCCGCGTCTTTCAGGTTCTCCCCGACATTCCATCCGCTAGGAAGCTGTCTGGAGAGCCCGTGATGAGCAAACAAGAAAAAACGATCAACCTCAGCGAATCGGCACAAGTCGATCAGCAGTCCGTGCAACCGTTCCCCCGTTCGCGCAAGGTTTATGTCGAGGGCTCTCGCCCGGACATCCGCGTGCCCATGCGCGAAATCAGCCTGCACGACACCCCGACCGACTTCGGCGGCGAAACCAATGCCCCGGTGCTGGTCTACGACACTTCCGGCCCTTACACCGACCCTGACGTCATCATCGACGTGCGCAAGGGCCTGGCCGACGTCCGTTCGGCCTGGATCGACGCCCGCGGCGACACTGAGCGCCTGGGCGGCCTGACCTCGAACTTCGGCCAACAGCGCCTGAACGATGCAGAGCTGGCCAAGCTGCGCTTCAACCACGTGCGCAACCCGCGCCGCGCCAAGGCTGGCGTCAACGTCTCGCAGATGCACTACGCCCGCCAGGGCATCATCACCGCCGAGATGGAATACGTGGCCATCCGCGAGAACATGAAGCTGCAGGAAGCCCGCGCTGCCGGCCTGCTCGACCAGCAGCACGCCGGCCACAGCTTCGGCGCCAACATCCCGAAAGAAATCACCCCCGAATTCGTCCGCGAAGAAATCGCCCGCGGCCGCGCGATCATCCCGGCCAACATCAACCACACCGAGCTGGAACCGATGATCATCGGCCGCAACTTCCTGGTGAAGATCAACGGCAACATCGGCAACAGTGCGCTGGGGTCCTCGATCGAGGAAGAAGTGGCCAAGTTGACCTGGGGCATTCGCTGGGGCTCGGACACGGTCATGGACCTGTCCACCGGCAAGCACATTCACGAAACCCGCGAGTGGATCATCCGTAACTCGCCGGTGCCGATCGGTACCGTGCCGATCTACCAAGCCCTGGAAAAAGTCGGCGGCGTCGCCGAAGACCTGACCTGGGAGCTGTTCCGCGACACCCTGATCGAGCAGGCCGAGCAGGGCGTGGACTACTTCACCATCCATGCTGGCGTGCTGCTGCGGTATGTACCGCTGACCGCCAAGCGTGTCACCGGCATCGTCAGCCGGGGTGGCTCGATCATGGCCAAGTGGTGCCTGGCGCATCATCAGGAAAACTTCCTGTACACCCACTTCGACGAAATCTGCGAAATCATGAAGGCCTACGACGTCAGCTTCTCGCTGGGCGACGGCCTGCGCCCGGGCTCGATTGCCGACGCCAACGACGCTGCACAGTTCGGTGAGCTGGAAACCCTTGGCGAATTGACCAAGATCGCCTGGAAGCACGACGTGCAGTGCATGATCGAAGGCCCAGGCCACGTGCCGATGCAGTTGATCAAGGAGAACATGGACAAGCAGCTGGAATGCTGCGACGAGGCGCCGTTCTACACCCTCGGCCCGCTGACCACCGACATTGCGCCGGGTTACGACCACATCACCTCGGGTATCGGCGCGGCGATGATCGGCTGGTTCGGTTGCGCCATGCTCTGCTACGTGACGCCCAAGGAGCACCTGGGCCTGCCGAACAAGGACGACGTCAAGACCGGCATCATCACCTACAAGATCGCCGCCCATGCCGCCGACCTTGCCAAGGGCCACCCGGGCGCGCAGATTCGTGACAACGCCTTGTCCAAGGCGCGTTTCGAGTTCCGTTGGGAAGACCAGTTCAACCTTGGCCTGGACCCAGACACCGCTCGCGCGTACCACGACGAAACCCTGCCCAAGGAGTCGGCCAAGGTCGCGCACTTCTGTTCGATGTGCGGGCCGAAGTTCTGCTCGATGAAGATCACCCAGGAAGTGCGTGAATACGCCGCCAAGATCGAAACCGTGGACGTGACGGTTGCAGATGGCATGCGTGAGCAGGCCGAGCGGTTCCGCCAGGAAGGCAGCCAGCTGTACAAAAAAGTCTGACTGCAAAACTGCCCTCTGTAGGAGCGGCCTTGCGTCGCGAAAAGGGGCGCGAAGCGGCCCCGGCACGATCAGCGGCGAAGCTGAAGCCGGGGGGGCGCTTCGCGCCCCTTTCGCGACGCAAGGCCGCTCCTACAGCGACCGTGTTCAACCTCCTTTAATGCCGAGTGTCTGCCAGCATGACCACCCCCAGCCAATTCTCCCCCGACCACCCGGTCCCCATCCCGCAACGCATCTTTGGCGCACGTGACCTGTTCGCGCTGTGGTTCTCCCTCGGCATCGGCCTGATGGTGCTGCAGGTCGGCGCCATGCTGGCCCCAGGCCTGGGCCTTGCCGGCGCGGTACTGGCCATCGCGCTGGGCACCGGTGTGGGTGTGTTGTTGCTGGGGGCTGCCGGGGTTATCGGCAGCGACACCGGCCTTTCTGCCATGGGCACCCTGCGCCTGAGCCTGGGCAGCCATGGCGCGCGTTTGCCGGCACTGCTCAACCTGTTGCAACTGGTCGGTTGGGGCGCCTTCGAAATCATCGTCATGCGCGATGCCGCCAGCCTGCTGGGCGCGCGGGCCTTCGGTGAAGACAGTGCCTGGAACAGCCCGGTGCTGTGGACCCTGTGCTTCGGTGCGCTGGCCACTGTGTTGGCCGTCAGCGGGCCACTGGCTTTCGTGCGCAAGGTGCTGCGCGCCTGGGGTATCTGGTTGTTGATGGGCGCTTGCCTGTGGCTGACCTGGAACCTGTTTGCCAAGGCCGACCTGGCTGAGCTGTGGGGCCGCGCCGGGGATGGCTCTATGTCGCTGGCGGTGGGTTTTGACATCGTCATCGCCATGCCGCTGTCCTGGTTGCCGTTGATCGCCGACTACTCGCGCTTCGCCCGCAATGGCAAGCATGTGTTCGGCGGCACGGTAGTTGGGTACTTTATCGGCAACACCTGGCTGATGAGCCTGGGCGTGGCCTACACCCTGGCCTTTGCCGCCAGTGGCGAAGTCAATGCCTTGCTGCTGGCCCTGGCTGGCGCCGGCATGGGTATTCCGCTGCTGCTCATTCTGCTGGACGAGTCGGAAAAGGCCTTCGCCGACATCCATTCGGCAGCGGTTTCAACCGGTGTGCTTTTGCCACTGAAGGTCGAGCACCTGGCGCTGGCCATCGGCGTGCTGTGCACCCTGATCGCCCTGCTGGCGCCGCTGGCCCAGTACGAAAACTTCCTGCTGTTGATCGGTTCGGTGTTCGCACCGCTGTTCGGCGTGGTGCTGATGGACCATTACGTGATCCGCCGCCGCCGCTTGCCGGCGCAGGTCGATGGCTTGCACTGGCAGGCGTTGCTGGCCTGGGCCGCGGGGGTGGCGGCTTATCATCTGATCGCCGCGCAAGCGCCGGACCTGGGGGCGACCCTGCCAGCGCTGGTGCTGGCAGGTGTGCTGCATGCGCTACTGAGCTTCAGCCGCGGCCGGGAAACAGCTCAGGCTTGATCACGCCGTTCAGGCGCGGGTAGGGGATCTTCAGCTCGACGTGGCCCATGGAGTAGGGCGCGATGGCATAGACCTCATACTTGACCACCACCGCGCCGTACGTCAGGGCGACGTGCGGCGACTTCTTGAAGGGCCAGGTCTTGATGAATTCGGCGTCCTTGTCCATGCCCACGCTGATCATCCACGCGCGGTGCGACTCTTCGACGGTTTTCCAGAAGGTCTCTTCCTGGCCTGGCACCAGCATGTCCTGCAGGGTCAGGACCTTGTCCAGCTTGCGCGAATAGTTGATGAAGCCACGCCCCGGCATGCCGTGGGCACCCCCGCTGTCCAGGTAGCTGGACAGTTCGATGATCACCAGTCCGTCATGTTGCTCGCGTACCTTGGCCTGCAGGTAGCTGCTGTTGCGCTTGTCGGCGCTGGCCAGGTACTGCTGCTCGTACGCCTGCAAGGTGGTTGGCGCGGCGCCGCGCTGGTTGTCTTCGGTCAGTTGCAGCAGGCGCTGTTCGACGATGCCATCGAGCTTGGGTAGGGCCGGGAAGTGAATGGTGTCGATGTTCACCAGGGGGCAGTCGCTTTCGCTGCAGCCGGGCTTGACGTGCTCCCAGGCGTCACGCTTGACCTCGAGCGGTGCCCGGTAATTAGGCGTGAGCAGGCTCTGGCAGGCACCCAGGGCCAGTGCCAGCACGGCCACGGAAGTCAGTTTGACAAGTGTCATGATGATCCTTGCAGAACAGGGAAAAGTCGGCCTTTGACCGTCGGCGCGGCCTTCAGTTCGCCACTAAGCTAACAGACAGAAGGCGCGCTGTCCCGAGTGCGCGAACGGTTGCTGGAAACGGATGAAAGAGGCCGGCAGGCGGAGTAGGATGGCGCGAAGCGGTAAATGAGGTAACGAGGATTTCTATGTCAGACACGCTCAATTCAGTCCCCAAGGCGGTCGAGATCGTCAAGCGGGCCAACTGCTTCCAGGGCTTCTACAAGCTCGACAAGGTGCACCTGCGCCACGAACTGTTTGCCGGGGGCATGGGCCGCGAGATCAGCCGCGAACTGTTCGTGCGTCATGATGCGGTCTGTGTGCTGCCTTATGACCCGCTACGCGATGAAGTGGTGTTGATCGAGCAGTTTCGTGTCGGCGCCCTCGACAAGGTCGCCAACCCGTGGCTGATCGAGATGGTCGCCGGGCTGATCGACAAGGACGAGCAGCCTGAAGAGGTGGCACACCGCGAGGCAGAAGAAGAGGCCGGTTTGACCTTCAGCGCCTTGTGGCCGATGACCCGCTACTTCCCGTCGCCCGGTGGCAGTGACGAATACGTCCATCTGTTCCTTGGGCGTTGCACCAGCGAGGGCGCGGGCGGCCTGCATGGCCTGGAAGAAGAGGGCGAGGACATCCGCGTGCGCGTCTGGTCGTTCGAAGATGCCTTGCAGGCGGTACGTGACGGCCGTATCTGCAACGCTGCGACGATCATTGGCCTGCAATGGCTGGCGCTCAACAGAGACGAAGTTCGAGGTATGTGGAAGTGAACCTGCTGCGCGAGCGATATCGGGTCGACCTGGTCGGGCTGCAAGCAGCCTGCGAGGCCAACTACGCCCGCTTGATGCGCTTGTTGCCCGACATGCGCACCACCCAGAGCTCGCGTCGTATCGGCATGACCCAAGGCGATCAGATGCTCGGTGTGCTGGTACTCGATGTGGTGCTGGCCTGCCCGTATACCACCACGTTGCACGTGCGCCAGGAGCACAGCTTGCCGTGGCTGCCAGTGCCGCACCTGGAGGTTCAGGTGTACCACGATGCGCGCATGGCCGAGGTGGTCAGCGCCGAGCACGCGCGGCGCCTGCGCAGTATCTACCCGTACCCCAATGCAGGCATGCACCAGCCCGATGAAAAGGCGCAGCTCAACCTGTTCCTCGGCGAGTGGCTGAGCCACTGCCTGGCCTGTGGTCACGAATTGGCAAGCGTTCGCTGAAATGTGATGTGCGTCGGCTTCGGGTGTTTGCTCGCACCCGTTGCACAGCCATAATTCGTGCTGAATCCGTTCGAGGAGACGGCCGTTGCCGCACCTAGACCCAACCCGCCCCGTGCATGTGGTGCAACTCACCGATGCCCACCTGTTTGCCGACCCGGCCGGCACCCTGCTGGGTCTCAATACCCGGGACAGCCTGCGCCATGTGGTTGCCCAGGTGCAGCGCGAGCAACCGGCCATCGACCTGCTGCTGTGCACGGGGGACCTTTCCCAGGACGCCAGCGTGGCGTCGTATGAAGCGTTCCGCGAGTTGACCGCAGGGTTTGGCGTGGCGACGCGCTGGTTGCCGGGCAACCATGACGAAGCCGGGCTGATGGCCGACATCGCGCAGGGCACGGACCTGGTGCAAGCGGTTACCGATATCGGTGGCTGGCGCATCGTGATGCTCGATTCTGCGGTGGCCGGCGCGACCCATGGCCTGCTCGAAGAGGCTCAGTTGAGCCTGCTTGAGGGTGCATTGAAGACAGCGGGCGAGCGCCATTGCCTGGTGTGCTTCCATCATCAGCCGGTGGACATCGGCTGCGCCTGGATCGCCCCGATCGGCCTGCGCAATGCCCAGGCGCTGTTCGGCATCGTTGAACGTTATCCACAGGTGCGCGGGCTGCTTTGGGGGCATGTCCACCAGCCGTGGGATGAAATGCGCGAGGGGTTGCGCTTGCTGGCCACGCCGTCTACTTGCATTCAGTTCGCGGCGCACAGCGAGGACTTCAAGGTGAGCGAGGAACAGCCGGGCTATCGCTGGCTGCGCCTGCACGCCGACGGGCGGTTGGAGACTGGTGTAGAGCGGGCGCGGGACTTCGACGTGAAGCTGGACTTCGACAGCCCGGGGTATTGACGGCCTTGGGGCTGCTGCGCAGCGGCCCTTCAGGTTGACGAAGAAATTGTTGCGAAAACCCCGCCGCTGCGTCAAAACCCGGCGAACGCGCTACACTGCGCGTCCCTGCGCCTGCCAGATTGGGCGCGAAGCCACAGATTCCGGGGGCAGCATGTCGGGTTCCATCCTCTATATCCATGGCTTCAACAGCTCGCCGCTGTCGAAGAAGGCGCGCCAGCTCGAGGCCGTCATGCAGCAGCTGGGGTTGTCCGAGCGATTGCGCGTACCGGCCTTGCACCATCACCCGCGCCAGGCCATTGCCCAACTGCAAGGCGCTATTGCCGAGTTGGGCGCGCCCCTGCTGGTCGGCAGTTCGCTCGGCGGCTACTATGCCACCTATCTGGCCGAGCGCCATGGCCTCAAGGCCCTGCTGATCAACCCGGCAGTGGCACCGCATCGGTTGTTCGATGGCTACCTCGGCACCCAGCGCAACCTTTACACCGATGAGGCCTGGGAGCTGACTCACGATCACGTGCAGGCCCTGGCCGAGCTGGAAGTGCCCGCCCCCGTGGATGCCAATCGCTATCAAGTGTGGTTGCAGACCGCCGATGAAACCCTGGACTATCGCCACGCCGAGCGCTATTACCGTGCTTGTGCCCTGCGTATCCAGGCCGGTGGCGACCACAGCTTCCAGGGCTTCGTCGAGCGCTTGCCGGCGATGCTGGCCTTCGCCGGTGTTGCCCCGAGTTTGTATGCGGCGCTCGACTTTTCTGTGCTCTGACTTTTGTACTCTGACCTTTTGCATTCACCTGACTGACGACGAGACCCCATGGCCAATCCCAGCGCTAGCGCCTATAACGCAGACGCCATCGAAGTCCTCTCGGGCCTTGATCCGGTCCGCAAGCGACCGGGCATGTACACCGATACCAGCCGACCGAACCACTTGGCCCAGGAGGTCATCGACAACAGCGTCGACGAAGCCCTGGCCGGTCACGCCCGTTCGGTGCAGGTCATCCTCCACGCCGACCACTCGCTGGAAGTCAGCGACGACGGCCGCGGCATGCCGGTGGACATTCACCCGGAAGAAGGCGTGTCCGGGGTCGAGCTGATCCTTACCAAGCTGCACGCGGGCGGCAAGTTCTCCAACAAGAACTACCAGTTCTCCGGCGGCCTGCACGGCGTCGGTATTTCGGTGGTCAACGCCCTGTCGACCCAGGTGCGCGTGCGCGTCAAGCGTGACGGCAACGAGTACCAGATGACCTTCGCCGATGGTTTCAAGGCCAGTGAACTGGAAGTGGTCGGCTCGGTCGGCAAGCGCAATACCGGCACCAGCGTGTACTTCAGCCCCGACCCGAAGTATTTCGATTCGCCTAAATTCTCCATCAGCCGCCTCAAGCATGTGCTCAAGGCCAAGGCCGTTCTGTGCCCGGGCCTGCTGGTCAGCTTCGAGGACAAGGGCAGCGGCGAGAAGGTCGAGTGGCACTACGAGGACGGCCTGCGTTCCTACCTGGTCGACTCGGTCAGCGAGTACCTGCGCCTGCCGGACGAGCCGTTCTGCGGCAGCCTGGCTGGCAACAAGGAAGCCGTGGACTGGGCCTTGCTGTGGCTGCCCGAGGGCGGTGACAGCGTTCAGGAAAGCTACGTCAACCTGATCCCCACCGCCCAGGGCGGCACCCACGTCAACGGCCTGCGCCAGGGCCTGCTGGACGCCATGCGCGAGTTCTGCGAATTCCGCAACCTGCTGCCGCGCGGCGTCAAGCTGGCGCCGGAAGACGTCTGGGAGCGCATCACCTTCGTGCTTTCGATGAAGATGCAGGAGCCGCAGTTCTCCGGGCAGACCAAAGAGCGCCTGTCGTCCCGTGAGGCGGCCGCGTTTGTTTCCGGTGTGGTCAAGGACGCCTTCAGCCTGTGGCTCAACGCCCACCCCGAGCTGGGCATGCAGTTGGCGGAACTGGCCATCAGCAACGCCGGCCGTCGCCTCAAGGCCAGCAAGAAGGTCGAACGCAAACGCATCACCCAGGGCCCGGCGCTGCCAGGCAAGCTGGCGGATTGCGCAGGCCAGGACCCGATGCGCGCCGAGCTGTTCCTGGTCGAGGGTGACTCGGCCGGTGGCTCGGCCAAGCAGGCGCGAGACAAAGAGTTCCAGGCGATACTGCCGCTGCGCGGCAAGATCCTCAACACCTGGGAAGTGGACGGCGGTGAAGTCCTGGCCAGCCAGGAGGTGCACAACATTGCCGTGGCCATCGGCGTCGACCCCGGCGCCGCCGACCTGTCGCAACTGCGCTATGGCAAGATCTGCATCCTCGCCGACGCCGACTCCGACGGCTTGCACATCGCCACCTTGCTGTGCGCGCTGTTCGTTCAGCACTTCCGCCCCCTGGTGGAGGCCGGTCATGTCTACGTGGCCATGCCGCCGCTCTACCGCATCGACCTGGGCAAGGAAATCTACTACGCCCTCGACGAAGCCGAGCGTGATGGCATCCTCGACCGCCTGGTGGCCGAGAAGAAGCGCGGCAAGCCGCAAGTCACGCGCTTCAAAGGGCTGGGCGAGATGAACCCGCCACAGCTGCGCGAAACCACCATGGACCCGAATACCCGGCGCCTGGTGCAGCTGACCCTGGAAGACGTCGAGGCCACCTGCGAGCTGATGGACAAGCTGCTGGCCAAGAAGCGTGCCGGTGATCGCAAGAGCTGGCTGGAAACCAAAGGCAACCTGGCCGAGGTCATGGTTTGATTCGGCTGCTACTTGCCGCTTGCCTTGCACTGTTCGCCTTGCCGAGTTTGGCGGGCAACTGGCCGCAGTTGAAGATGGCCGCCGAGCACCCGATCGAGGGTATGCGCGGCGGCAATCTGTCTGGCCTGGCCCAGTGCCGAGGTGCGCTATGGGGCGTTTCCGACCGTGACGACGACCGCGTTTACCGCTTCGATCAACAAAATGCCGTGTGGCGTGCCCAGCCGCTGACCTTCACCCCGCCGCCGGTACCGGAGAGCGGTTTGCCGTGGGGGCTGAAGTCGCGCAACTGGGCGGCGTCCTATGTCCGCGGTGGTGAACTGGACTTCGAAGGCATCACCTGTGACCAGGCCGGTAACCTTTACCTGGTCAGTGAGGCCCACGCTGCTGTCTTGCAGGTCCCCGTCGAAGGCGAGCCGGACTGGTTGAAGATCGACCCGGCCATGGTACGACAGGCCCGGGCCAGCGGCATGCTGCTGAACTTCAATGCCTTGTTCGAAGGCTTGGCGATCAACCCGGCGGGCGACCGCATCTGGCTTGCCGCCGAGCGCGAGCGCCGGGGGCTGGTGGCGATCGAGCGCCAGCAATCGGTGTGGACGTGCGGGCGCAGCTGCGTGCTGCTGAGCGAGGCCGGGGTCGAGATGCAACCGCCGCAGATGCCCAACGCGCGCGCGCTGTCGCGTGACTTCGCCGACCTGGCCTGGTTCGAGGGCAAGCTGTTTACCCTTGAGCGTAACGCCTACCGCATCTGTCGCCGCGACGCCGACAGCGGCAAGGTCGAGCGTTGCTGGTCGTTTGCCGCCGATGCGCTGGTGGATGCTCGCCGCTATGATCAGCCGTTCGGCCTGGCAGAAGCCCTGGTGATCGACGCCAAAGGCGCCTGGATTGGCCTGGACAACAACAATGGCCGCCGCGCCGATGGCGAGGTGCGGCCGATTGTCTGGCGCTTCGAAGCGCCAGAGGGCGGTTGGAGCGCCAAACCATGAGCCAGGCACCGGGCAAGCGTGCCGGCAAGCTATTGATGATCGTCGCCTGGGCGGCGGCGCTGTTCCTTGCCACGCGCTTTTTCGGTCAATGGGAAGATAGCCAGCGTAATCCCAATACCCAGGTGCGCTCCGAGCACGGCGAAGGCTTTATCGAGGTGCGCCTGCTGAGCAATGGCCAAGGGCACTTCGTGGTGGATGGCGCGATCAATGGCCAGGCGGTGCATTTCATGCTCGACACCGGGGCCACCGACGTGGCGATCCCCGAGGCCCTGGCCAGCGAGCTGGACCTGGCGCGAGGCAGCCCGGTGCTGCTCAGCACCGCAAATGGCCGCACCGAAGGCTACCGCACCCGCTTGACCACCCTGCAATTGGGCGATATCCGCTTGCAGGGCGTGCGCGCAACCGTGGTGCCAGGCCTGGACGGCCAGACCGTGCTGCTGGGCATGAGCGCCCTGAAACAACTTGAATTTACCCAGCGCGGCGGCACCATGCTGTTGCGCCAGAACCTGAAATGACGAGGCCCGCATGAGCGACCCACTGGAACTCAGCCTCGACGGCGTCGAACGCCGCTCGCTGGCTGACTTCACCGAACAGGCCTACCTCAACTACTCCATGTACGTGATCATGGACCGGGCCCTGCCGCACATCGGCGACGGCCTGAAGCCGGTGCAGCGACGCATCATCTACGCCATGAGCGAGTTGGGGCTCGATGCCGATGCCAAGCACAAGAAGTCGGCGCGTACCGTCGGTGACGTGCTCGGCAAGTTCCACCCCCACGGCGACTCGGCCTGCTACGAAGCCATGGTGTTGATGGCGCAGCCGTTCAGCTACCGCTACACCCTGGTCGATGGCCAGGGCAACTGGGGTGCACCGGACGATCCGAAGTCGTTCGCTGCCATGCGTTACACCGAGGCGCGCCTGTCGCGCTACGCCGAAGTGTTGCTCAACGAAGTGGGCCAGGGCACCGTGGACTGGGTGCCGAACTTCGACGGCACCCTGCAGGAGCCCGCAGTACTGCCGGCGCGCCTGCCCAACATCCTGCTCAACGGCACCACCGGCATCGCCGTGGGCATGGCCACCGACGTGCCGCCGCACAACCTGCGTGAAGTGGCCAGTGCCTGCGTGCGCCTGCTGGACGAGCCCAAGGCTACCATCGAGCAGTTGTGCGAGCATATCCAGGGCCCGGACTACCCGACCGAAGCCGAAATCATCACGCCCCGCGCCGAGATCATGAAGATCTACGAAAGCGGCCGCGGCTCGATCCGCATGCGTGCCGTTTATCGCGTCGAAGATGGCGACGTGGTGGTCACCGCACTGCCGCATCAGGTCTCCGGGGCCAAGGTGCTGGAGCAGATCGCCGCACAGATGCAGGCCAAGAAGCTGCCGATGGTGGCCGACCTGCGTGACGAGTCGGACCACGAGAACCCGTGCCGTATCGTCATCATCCCGCGCTCCAACCGGGTGGATGCCGACGAGCTGATGCAGCACCTGTTCGCCACCACCGACCTGGAAAGCAGCTACCGGGTCAACGTCAACATCATCGGCCTGGACGGCCGGCCGCAGTTGAAGAACCTGCGAGCGCTGTTGCTGGAGTGGCTGGAGTTTCGTACCAACACCGTCCGGCGCCGCCTGCAGCACCGCCTGGACAAGGTGCAGAGGCGCCTGCACCTGCTCGAAGGCTTGCTGACTGCCTTCCTCAACCTGGATGAAGTGATTCATATCATCCGCACCGAGGAGCATCCCAAGCAGGCGCTGATCGAGCGTTTCGAGCTGACCGAAATCCAGGCTGACTACATCCTCGAGACCCGCCTGCGACAGCTGGCGCGCCTTGAAGAGATGAAAATTCGCGGCGAGCAGGACGAGCTGCTCAAGGAGCAGGCCAAGCTGCAGGCCCTGCTCGGCAGCGACGCCAAGCTGCGCAAGCTGGTGCGCAGCGAGCTGATCAAGGACGCCGAAACCTACGGCGACGACCGCCGCTCGCCGATCGTCGAGCGTGCAGAAGCCAAGGCGCTGTCGGAAAACGAGCTGATGCCGACCGAGCCGGTCACCGTTGTGCTATCGGAAAAGGGCTGGGTGCGCTGCGCCAAGGGCCACGACATCGACGCCACCGGCCTTTCGTACAAAGCTGGCGATGGCTTCAAGGCCGCAGCCGCCGGGCGCTCCAACCAGTTTGCCGTATTGATCGACTCCACCGGCCGCAGTTACTCGGTGGCCGCGCATACCTTGCCGTCTGCGCGGGGGCAGGGCGAGCCGCTGACGGGCCGCCTGGCGCCGCCACCTGGGGCGACCTTCGAGTGCGTGCTGCTACCTGAGGACGATGCGCTGTATGTGGTGGCGTCGGATGCCGGTTACGGCTTCGTGGTCAAGGGCGAAGACCTGCAGGCCAAGAACAAGGCCGGCAAAGGCCTGCTCAGCCTGCCCAACGGCGCCAAGGTCATGACCCCGCGCCCGGTGGCCAACCGCGAGCAGGACTGGCTGGCGGCGGTCACCACCGAGGGCCGGCTGCTGGTGTTCAAGGTCAGCGACTTGCCACAGTTGGGCAAAGGCAAGGGCAACAAGATCATCGGCGTGCCCGGTGATCGGGTGGCCAGTCGTGAAGAATTTGTCACCGACCTTGCGGTAATCCCTGAAGGCGCAACCCTTGTATTGCAAGCCGGCAAGCGTACGCTATCGCTGAAAGCGGACGATCTGGAGCACTACAAGGGCGAACGGGGCCGGCGCGGCAGCAAGCTGCCACGCGGCTTCCAGCGCGTCGATGGGTTGCAGGTGGAAGGCCCGGCGTAAGCTGCTGAAATGTCTGGAACGGCAATTTCAAGGCCGTTCCGGGCAGAAATGCTGGAGTCGGACAGCTATTTCGCGGATGATATGGCCCTTGCGGTGCCGGCGTGGCCGTGTGCCCGATTGAATCTACATGAGTATCACTGCGGTCTGCCTGTGGCGACCGCCTGGATGGGATGATGAAACTTCTGCGCCTTCCATTTGCGCTGTTGATGACGGGCCTGCTGGGGCTGGGCGGATGCAGCATGCATCAGCCTGTGGCCTTGTACCAGCTCGACAGCGGTGATCCTGGCCAGCCGTCGCAAAGCGCGGGCATGGCCGTGGTGCTGGGCCCGGTATCGGTTGCCGATTACCTGCAACGCGAGACGTTCCTGCAGCGTCAGGCCGATGGCAGCCTGAGTTCGGCGACCGACGGTCGTTGGGCCGGCAGCCTCTCGTCGGACATTGACCAGTTGCTGGTTCGCCAGCTGGCCTGGCGCCTGGACAGTCAGCGCGTGGTGCTGGCCCCGGCGACCACCGGCTTCAGCCCGGACGTGCAAGTGTTGCTGTCGATTACCCGCCTCGACTCGGGCAAGGATCAGCCGGCGATCCTGGACGCCCAATGGCGCCTGCTCGACCGTCGTGGCCATGTGCGTGACAACCGCATCGTTCACCTTGAGCAGCAGCATGAGGGCAGCGAAGCGTCGCAGGTGCAGGCTCAAGGGCAACTGCTGCAAAAGCTGGCTGAACAGCTGAGCACGGCGGTCAAGCCGCTGGCCAATCAGCCAGCCATTGCCGAAGAGGCGCCGAAGAAGCCCGCTGCGCCGGTACAGGTCAAGAAGGCACCCGAGAAGTCCAAGATCCCGATGGCTTCGCCGATTCGTACCGATATGGAAGTCTATCGGTTCTGATGGTTCCGCCTGATACAAAAAAGCCCGCATCGATGCGGGCTTTTTTGTATCTGCTGCGCGGGCCTTTGTAGGAGCGGCCTTGCGTCGCGAAAGGGCTGCGCAGCGGCCCCCGATTTCAGCGTCGACGCAACTATTGCTGGGGCCGCTGCGCGCCCCTTTCGCGACGCAAGGCCGCTCCTACAAGGGCAGCTGCGCGGGCCTTTCCGACCGGTCCGGCGCCCCGGCAAGGCGGCCTTTGTGTCAGGCCCGGCGCTCGTGCATCCGCGCCAATTGCCGCTCCAGCATCGACGGATACGGCTCCATCAACCGCTCTACACAGCAAGCGCCTTCCGGGCTGGCAATCGGGCGGATCCGCGCGCGTTGACGGATCAGCGCGTCATCACTGATCTGGCGCTCTACCAGCAGCAGGTTACGGCTGTGCTGCGACAGCGCCAGGGCATCCTGGGCTTTTTCGGCCATCAGCAGGTCAACCAGCTCCAACCCTTGCAGGTCATTACCCAGCGCCAGGCCCAGCTGCAGTTGCAGGGTAATGCCGCTGTCGGCCACTTCGATCTGCAAGGCATGGCCCAGCGCACGCAGTAACTCGCCACAGCAGATCGCGTTGGTCAGGTAGTCCTCGCCACAGTCGCGGCTGTGGAACAGCACCAGGGTGCTGCCGTCGTTGAGCGTGTGGGTTTCACCCTCATACAGCGAAGCGGCCTGTTCCAGGCAGTCGCGGTAGCGCTCGAGCAATTCGGTCAGGCGCGTGCGCGGCAGGCGGCGCAGTTGCTCCTGGGAGCCGAGCTGAACGGCCAGTACGGCGCTGTTCTGCGGCTCGTCCGAATCGTATGGCACCGGCTTGGGCGCGCTTTCGTCGTTGTCCAGCAGCCCGGCAAAGGCATCGTCGTCCTCTTCGTCAGCCTGGGCGACAACCTTGGCGCGCGGGGCAATCTTAGGGGCCGGCGCGTGATCGTGCAGGTCGTCGAAGTCGTCTTCGTCGTCCTCTTCTTCCGGCTCTGGCTCAGGTGGCGGCGGCGGGGCCAGGCGAGTGTGCAACTGGCGGGCAATATCGCCGATCTCGTCCTGGCGGTCGGTGGCCGGCGTATAGGGCTGCGGGTCGCGCAGCCACACCCGCAACTGCAGCAGCGGTGTGGTGATATGGCGTGCCTGGCGCAGGCTCAGGCTCAGCGCCAGGGCCAGCAGGATGGCGGCGAGGATGCCCATGCTCTGCAGGCTGATCAGCATCGGCTGCTGGAACTGGCTCATGTCCAGGCTGATGCGCAGTTGCCCGGCCGTGACGTCCTGGAAGGTGATCTTGGTCTGGTACAGGCCTTCGGCTTCACCCAGCAGGCTATTGCGCGGACGCTGGCCAGCCTCGGCGAGGATGCGGTTGTCCACGCTGTAGATGGCCGCATGGGCCACCAGCGGGTTTTTCACCAGGTTGCCCAGCAGCACGTTGAGGCTGAGGATGTCGTTGGACACCAACAGCTCGGTGGCCGACGTGGCCGTCTGCGTGGTCAGGCTCTGGCCGAGCGCGTCGGCCTGCTCGTGCATGGCCTGCTTGAACTGCAGGCCCATCACACAGGCATAGATGACCAGTGCCAGTGCCACCAGGAATATGTTGGTGCAGGCGATGCGTAGCGCCAGAGGGACGCGACGTTGACTCAGGGCACGATAGATCATCAGGAAGAAGTTGTCTGGCTTGACGGGGGTGGGCCGGTTCACAGCGCTCGGCTCTTAATGGCATAAAAGTGTTGGGCAGTATAGCGACACCGGTTTTGTCGGCAAAGCATCGTTCGCGCCCGATGGTCACTGAAAATCGGTAGAATGCGCATTTTTCATCGAAGTCGGAGTCCGGTCTTGCGCGAAATCGTCCTGATCAACATCACAGGTGAAGACCGTCCAGGTCTCACTGCGGCCATCACTGGCGTCCTGCTGCAGGGCGGTGTGAGCATTCTCGACATCGGCCTGGCGGTCATGCACGGCACGTTGTCGTTCGGCATTCTGGTCGATATCCCGGACAACGAAGTGGCCACTCGCCTGCTGCAAAGCGTGCAGGCCAAGGCCCACGAACTGAATCTGCAGGCCCGTTACACGCCGATTTCCGAGGCGGATTACCAGCATTGGGCCGATGGCCACGGAGAGGCGCGTCATATCGTCACCCTGCTCAGCCGCAAGATCACCCCTGAGCAGTTGCAGCGCGTCAGTGCGGTCATCAGCCAGTACGGCCTGACCATCGAGCGCATCGAACGCTTGTCTGCCCGCGTGGGGCTGGATGCCGAGACCGAGAAGGGCAAGGCGGCCATCGAGATCTCCGTGCGCGGCGTGCCGAGCGATGCTCAGGCGTTGCGCGCAGACTTCTTCGCCCTGGCAGAAGCCTTGAGTGTCGACATCGCTTTCCAGAAGGACGACTTGTTCCGACGCAACCGCCGCCTGGCGGTATTCGACATGGACTCGACCCTGATCGAGGCCGAAGTCATCGACGAGCTGGCCAAGGCCGCTGGCGTGGGCGAGCAGGTGGCAGCGATCACCGAGCGGGCGATGCGTGGCGAGCTGGACTTCCGCGCCAGCTTCAAGGAGCGCATGGCGTTGCTCAAAGGCCTGGATGTAGGGGTGCTGGATGAGATCGGTGCGTCGCTGCGCCTGACCGAAGGTGCCGAGAACCTGTTCGCCGAGCTCAAGCGCCTGGGTTACAAGACTGCGATCCTGTCCGGTGGCTTCACGTACTTCGCCAAGCAGGTGCAGGCGCGCCTGGGTATCGACTATGTGTTCGCCAATGAGCTGGAAGTGGTCGACGGCAAGGTGACCGGCGTTGCCGTGGAGCCGATTGTCGATGCTCAGCGCAAGGCTGAACTGCTGCAGCAACTGGCCAGTGAAGAGGGCTTGCAACTGGACCAGACCATCGCCGTGGGGGATGGCGCCAACGACCTGCCAATGTTGTCGCTGGCCGGCCTGGGCGTGGCCTTCCGCGCCAAGCCGCTGGTGCGTCAATCGGCCAAGCAGGCGATTTCCACCCTGGGGCTGGATGGGGTGCTGTACCTGTTGGGCCTGCGCGACCGCGACGCGCGCGGTTGATCTGAACGACCGGGGCTGCCCAGCAGCCCCAGCTTCTACAAGGCGATCAAGCCTGCGCAGGCGCTGCCAACTGCTGGCCCATGCGCACTGCCGACCCCGCACCCAGGCTTTCAGCCCACTTCACCTGCTCTGGCCCGAACAGCACGATGGCGGTCGAGCCCAGTTTGAAGCGGCCCAGCTCGGCGCCTTTTTCCAGGTGGATCGGCGCACGGCTGGCTTCGTCGTAACGGAAGGTCTTCAACTCACGCTTGGGCGGCGTTACCAAGCCGGCCCAGACCGTCTCGATCGAAGCAACGATCATCGCACCTACCAGCACCACGGCCATCGGGCCGCGTTCGGTGTCGAACAGGCAGACGACGCGCTCGTTACGGGCAAACAGCTCAGGCACGTTTTCGGCCGTGGTCTGGTTCACCGAGAACAGGCGGCCCGGTACGTACACCATCTCGCGCAGGGTGCCGGCCAGCGGCATGTGCACGCGGTGGTAATCCTTCGGCGACAGGTAAATGGTGGCGAATTCGCCGCCCATGAACGGCGCGGCCAGGGCCGGGTCGCCACCCAGCAGCTCCAGGGCGCTGTAGCCGTGGCCCTTGGCCTGGAAGATGCGGCCGTGCTCGATCGGGCCAAGCTGGCTGACAGCACCGTCGGCTGGGCACAGGATGGCGCCGGGGGTTTCGTCGAGCGGACGGGCGCCGGGCTTCAAGGCACGGGTGAAGAACGCGTTGAAGTGTTCGTAAGCGCTCAAGTCCTCGACCAGGGCCTCGGACATGTTCACCTGGTAGCGCTTGGCAAACCAGGCGGTGAAGGCGTTTTTGAACCAGCGTGCACGGCACTCGGCAATGCAGCCGGCCAGCCGCGACAGCAGGTGGTGCGGCAGCAGGTACTGGCTGATGATGAACAAACGGGATTTCATGCAGGTTCCTTAAACTTCAACAGGCGTGTCCGGGTGGTTGCCCCATTCGCTCCACGAGCCAGCGTAAGCCTTGACGCGTGGGTAACCGAGGGCTTTGGCCACCAGGTAGGTGAAACCGGAGCGGCGGTGGCTCTGACAATGGGTGATCACTTCCTTGTCGGGCGTGATGCCCAGCTTTTGCAGGACTTCGGCGATGTCGTGGCGGATGCGCAGGTGGTCGTTGAGGTCCATGCCGGCCGTCCACTCGAAGTTGACCGCGCCGGGGATGTGGCCGCCTTTGGCCGCCAGCACCTTCTCGCCGCTGTACTCCAGCGGGCCGCGGGCGTCCCAGATGACCAGGTCATCGGCGCCCAGGCGGCTTTGCAGGTACTCGCGGGTGGCCGTTGGCTCACTGTGCACCTGCAGGCGCACGGTGGCATTGCCGCTGGCCGGCACGTCGGTGGAGAGCGTGTCCGCCGGCCAGGCCTGAATGCCGCCATTGAGGTAGTGGTAGGCCTTGTGGCCGATCACGTCGAGCAACCAGATGAAGCGCCCGGCCCAGCCGCCGCCTTCATCGTCATAGACCACGTAGACGGCATCGTCGCGATGACCGAGCTCGCTGAACAGTTTTTCCAGGTCGGCCAGTGCCGGCAGCAGGCCCGGCGCTGGTGGCAGGCCCAGCTGAGTGCGCTTGCCTTCGACGAAGCGGGCGCCGGGGATGTGCCCGCTGACATAACGGTTCGCGCTGCTCAAGTCGACCAGGATCAAGTGCGGCGAACCCAGGCGCGGCAAGAGATCCGCGGCTTCGATCACCAGGGGCAGGCCGGAAAAGTCAGTCATCCACGGTCTCCAGTGTGGAAAGAGGGGCGATTGTAGCGCAAGGCTCAGCCCTTGCGGTTGGCAAACACGGACAGCGCGCGCTCGATGCATTGCGCGGTTTTACCAAAGGCTTGCACGCTGATATCGGCCAGAGGGTTGCCGCCTTGGTCGGCCACCGCCAGCATCAGGACCTGGTCGTTGACTGCCAGCGAGCGCAGCAGCAGGTGCTCGCTCCGGAAGAGGGCGCGCAGCGGTGCTGGCAGCAGGGCCGAGAACTGGCCGTGGTTTTCCGGGGTCAGGCGCAATTGCCCGGCCTTGCTCATCAGTTTTTGCAGCAGCTTGCTTTGCGGCACTTGCAAGGCCATGGCAGCGGCTTCCTTGGGCAGGCCGGCGGTCTGCTGTACGCGCAGGTAGTCGGTCGCCTTGTCCAGGGTCAGCAGCATGATGCGCTGCATGCCGCAGGCCAGCAGGGCCTCGCGGGCCTGGGTGGCCAGGTGCACGGTATTGGTGAACGGGCTTGGTTGCGCCAGCAGGTCCTGGCACAGCGTGCGCCAGCGGTTCAGTTCTTCACTGCTGGGCGGCGGTGGCGCCAGCATGCCTGGGTGCGGGCGGCGTTGCTGCCAGGGCCAGATCAGCGCTTCGGCCGGGTGGAACAGTGCCTGGTGGGCATGGCGCCGGGCGCTGGCCGCCGCTTGTTGGTGAACCTGCTGCTGCACGTCATCCAGCGACGTCTGCAGGTACAGCGCAGTCAGCAACTGCCAGCGCAGCAGGTGCGGGTTGTCCCAGCCCACCTGCGCCGCCAGGGCCAGGCCGTTGGCCAGCAGCACGGTATTGGCCGGCTGGTTGAACCAGCGGCGCAGGCCGGGCTCCTCATCCAGGCGGTGTTGCTGGCTCAGCACGTCCTGATCGCGGGCAATGTTGAACACCTGCGCCAGTTGCTCGCGTTCATCCAGCAGCATGCGGTAGCCCTGGGTCACCCATTGCGGCAGGCGCCAGTACTCAGCCATGGTCTGGCACAGCGCCATGATGCGCACACCGAACAGTTCCTGCTCCACCTCGGCGGCTTTCTCACCCTTGTGGATAACCCGCAGCTCCCAGGTGTCGAGCAGCTTCGGGTAGGCCAGGGCCAGCGGCCAGAGTGGGGCGAGGAACAGCAGGCTGCCCCAGTGGATTTCTTGCCACAAGCGCGCCAGGCGGCTGGCGAACAGGCCGCTGGCCTGCTGCGAGGCGTGCTGGCTGATCAGCTGGAACTGGCCCAGTACCGGCGGGACCTCGTCGGCTGGCAGCGAGGGCAGGCGCTTGAGCAACTGCTCGATACGCGTCAGGCCCAGCCGGTTCAGGGCAATTTCCAGGCTCTCGGCGGGCTCGGCCTGGCTGGCGTTGGCCGGGTGATTGGCCTCACGCATGACCGAAAGCACCAGTGCCGGGCTATCCTGCATCAGTTCGGCGATATCGCGCAGGGAGCGGCGGCTGTCGTTTATGGCCGCCAATACCCGGTCGTAACTCTGTTTCGGCACAGGTATGCGAACACTCTCCAGCAGCTTTACCCAGGCCTCTAACGTACGTGGCGGCTGAGCGGGCACCTTGGTTTCAATTGGCATTTTGACATCAGTCCGAACTGGCTTTTCGCTTTGAGTGGCTATAGTCTGGCGCAGTTCTGCCGATAAGTAGAAGAAGAGTTTTAAAGCTCCCGTCTCTCACCCTGACCACGACAGCAAGTGCTTTGAACCTATGGCTAAAATTATCGGCATCATCGTCGTATTCGCGAGCGTGCTCGGCGGATACGTGCTCTCCCACGGCAAGATCGCGGCGCTGATCCAGCCGTTCGAAGTACTGATCATCGGCGGTGCGGCCTTCGGTGCATTCTTGCAGGCCAACCCTGGCCACATGACTATGCACGTCATCAAGAAGTCGATGAAGATGTTCGGCTCGCGCTTCACCCACGCCTATTACCTGGAGGTGCTGGGCCTGGTGTACGAGATCCTCAACAAGAGCCGTCGTGAAGGCATGATGGCCATCGAGAGTGATATCGAGGACGCCGCGGCCAGCCCCATCTTCGCCAAGTACCCCACCGTACTGGCTGATGAGCGCATGACCGCGTTCGTCTGCGACTACTTGCGCATCATGTCCACCGGCAACATGGCCCCGCACGAGCTCGAAGGCTTGTTCGACATGGAGCTGCTGAGCATGAAGGAAGAGCTCGAACACCCCTCCCATGCGGTGAACGGCATTGCCGACGGCATGCCGGGCTTCGGGATCGTTGCGGCGGTACTCGGCATCGTGGTGACCATGGCCTCGCTCGGCGAGGGCGACCAGGCGGCCATCGGCATGCACGTGGGTGCGGCACTGGTCGGTACCTTCTTCGGTATCCTGGCGGCCTATGGCTTCTTCGGCCCGTTGGCCAAGTGCCTGGAGCACGATGCCAAGGAAGAGATCAACCTGTACGAGTCGATCAAGGCCTCGCTGGTCGCGTCGGCCTCGGGCATGCCACCGTCCCTGGCTGTCGAGTTCGGTCGCAAGGTGCTTTACCCCAAGCATCGCCCAAGTTTTGCCGAGCTGGAACAAGCGGTTCGCGGTCGCTGAGTCATGGAGAACAATCAGCCGATAATCATCAAGCGCGTCAAGCGCTTCGGCGGCGGCCACCATGGCGGCGCCTGGAAAATCGCCTTTGCCGACTTCGCCACGGCGATGATGGCGTTTTTCCTGGTGCTCTGGCTGTTGTCCACAGCCACGCCTGAGCAGAAGATCGCCATTGCCGGCTATTTCAAGGACCCGATCGGCTTTTCCGAGAGTGGCACGCCCTACGTCATCGACCTGGGCGGTTCGCCCGAGATGGCACCGGAGAAGACTATCAACCCTGAAGTGAAGTCCGAGCCGACGCCTGAATCCAGCGTTCAGCTGAGCAAGGACCAGGTCGAGACCATGGCCGAGCAGGTCGAACGCGAGCGCCTCGAGTTGTTGCTGCAGGAGCTGCAGAACAAGGTCGAGGAAAACCCGCAACTGCAGAAGTTCAAGGACCAGATTCTGTTCGAGATCACTCAGGACGGCTTGCGCATCCAGATCATGGATGCCGAGAACCGGCCGATGTTCGACATCGGCAGTGCGCGCTTGCAGCCGTATTTCGAGGACATCCTGCTGGCCATGGCCGACACCATCAAGGCGGTGCCGAACAAGATCAGCATCAGTGGCCACACTGATGCCAAGCCGTTTGCTGGCACCGGTGAGTTCGGCAACTGGGAACTGTCGGCCAACCGTGCCAACGCGGCGCGGCGCGCGCTGGTCGCTGGCGGCTATCCGGACGAGCAAGTGGCCCGGGTGGTGGGTTACGCCTCGTCGTCGTTGTTCGACCGCAAGGACCCGTTCAACCCGGTCAACCGGCGCATCGACATCATCGTGCTGACCAAGAAGGCCCAGCGCAACATCGAGGGTGAACAGGCCGCGCCGGAAACACCGCCGGCCGAGCCCGCAGCACCTGCCGACACCGCCCCCGGCGCCTCGGCCCCGGCTGTGCCAGAGGCCGAGCAGGCACCGATGCAGCCGCGTGAGCTGCGCGAGAAGCTGAACATCTTCGAGGATGGGACGCTGAAGATGGACGACGCCAAAGAGCAATAGCCCTCGCGCAGCCGCTCCGATAGAGAAACAGTTATCGCATTGATAGCTGTGCCTCTGTGGGGGCGGGCTTGCCCCGCGAACACCGGCGAAGCCGGTGCCAGCCATCACATGGCCGTCAAAACCCCCGGCGGATCTTGGCCTTGAGATCGGCATGAAAGAAATCGGCATTATCCCTGTCAGCACCCGACCCTCGCTCTGGCGGCAGTGACATGGCCCGCTCGAACGTGCGTTCGTCATGATAGGCCCGTACGAACAGGTCGATATGCGCCTGCTCACGCATGCACGGCCACCTGCCCAGGCATTCCGGTAGCGGCGCTGGCCCTTTGCGATAGAAGCTGACCCGGCGGCAGGCCATTGCCGCAGCCCCCAGCAGCCAAGCAGTCCACCAATCTTCGGCAGTGCCGTCAGGCAGCACCCCGACCCAATGAGTAGCATCGCTCATCTGCTGGCAGAAACTGCCATGCAGGTCATCGCGGGTCTGCCCTTCGCTGTCAAGCTGCACCACTTGGGTGGCGATGCCTTCGAGCAGCAGGCGCTCATTGAGGATGAACGCATCGAGCCGCTCTTTGTGGCGGTAGCTGATAAGAACCGGCATGGCGGTTGCCCTCCCTGATAGAAGGCATGACCATCAGCGAAAGCAGTAGAAGGGGCAATAGATGACGGTAAAACCGGAGCGATCCTACATGCTCCGGTAATACTTCCTACAAAACAGGCTGATCAGTAGCTGTCTTCCGGCAGGCTGGCGATGATCGAGCGGTAGCTGTTCATGCGCTGCTGCTTGATACGGCCATCGTCCAGTGCCTGAAGCAGTGCGCAGCCTGGCTCGCGGTCATGTTTGCAATCGCGGAAGCGACAGGTGCCGAACAGGTCGCGAAACTCGATGAAACCGTCTTCCACGTCATCGCGGCTGACATGGCCCAGGCCAAATTCGCGAATGCCCGGCGAGTCGATCAGGTCGCCGCCGTTGGGGAAGTGGTACAGGCGCGCGGTAGTGGTGGTGTGCGTGCCCTGGCCCGACCACTCGGACAGGTCACCGACGCGGGTGTCGGCGGCAGGCAGCAGGCTGTTGACCAGGGACGACTTGCCCACGCCCGACTGGCCGACGAATACGCTGATGTGCCCGTCCAGCATCTGCTGCAGGCGTTGCATGCCATCACCCTGGTGGGCAGAAACCTCCAGCAAGGGGTAGCCGAGGTCGCGATAGACTTCGAGCAGCGCATGCAGGGCCGGGCCGTTCTCGTCGTTGATCAGGTCGGCCTTGTTCAGCAGCAGCAGCGGACGGATGCCGGCATGCTCGGCGGCTACCAGGTAGCGGTCGATTAGGTTCGGGTGTGGCTCGGGCGCTGGCGCGAAGACGATCACGATCAGGTCGACGTTGGCCGCCACCGGCTTGAGCTGGCCGTGGTTGTTCGGCCGGCACAGCTCGGTGCTGCGCGGCATCTGCGCGACGATCACGCCGATGCCTTGGTTACCTGCACGCCAGACCACACGGTCGCCTGTGACCAGTGCGGGCAGGTTGGCCCGCAGGTGGCAACGGAACACCTGGCCGGCCGTATCGCCGTCCTGGGCCTCGACCTCGACCTGCACACCAAAGTGGGCAATCACCAGGCCCAGTTGTTCTGGCCCCAGGTCGCCGCCCTCCAGTTCCTGCAGCGTGTGCTGCTCGCGTTTGGCGGCGCGAGCGGCGCGCTCGTTCTGGATTTTTTCGATACGCCAGTTTTGGCGACGATTGAGCTGGCGTTTGGCCATGAAGGTTCCGTGCTGGGACAGATTGAAAACGGCAGGCAGTTTAGCACGCCGGGCGCTCGACCATTGGGCTTACCTTTGCGCCGCGCATGCGCCGGCCGCCCCCGCTAGGCTACTATGACGGCCTATACGAGGAGCCCCTGCATGCACAACCCACAGAACCTGATCTGGATCGACCTGGAAATGACCGGCCTGGATCCGGACAGCGACGTCATCATCGAGATGGCCACGATTGTCACCGACAGCGATCTGAACACCCTGGCCGAAGGCCCGGTGATCGCCATTCACCACAGTGACGAAGTGCTGGCGCGCATGGACGAGTGGAACACCCGTACCCACGGCGGCTCGGGCCTGACCCAGCGTGTGCGCGAAAGCCGCGTCAGCATGGCCGAGGCCGAGGCGCAGACTATCGCCTTCCTCGAGCAGTGGGTGCCCAAAGGCAAGTCGCCCATTTGCGGCAACAGCATCTGCCAGGACCGCCGTTTCCTTTATCGCCATATGCGCAACCTGGAAAACTACTTCCATTACCGCAACCTCGACGTCTCGACCCTCAAGGAGCTGGCCGCACGCTGGGCGCCGAATGTTCGCGACAGCTTCAAGAAGGGCGGCACCCACCTGGCGCTGGACGATATCCGCGAGTCGATCGCCGAGTTGCGCCACTACCGCGAGCACTTCATCAAGGTGTGAGCTGAAAGGGCGCAGATATTGTGTCTGCGCCCTCTTTTGGTGCCTCGGGCAACTGGTTAGACTGCGCGCCTTTCTCGCACGGACTCGCACCATGTTGTTGATGCTCTACCTCATTGCCATCACCGCTGAAGCCATGACCGGTGCCTTGTCTGCCGGCCGCCGCGGCATGGACTGGTTTGGCGTGGTGCTGATTGCCTGCGTCACCGCCCTGGGCGGTGGCTCGGTGCGTGACGTGCTGCTTGGGCACTACCCGCTGACCTGGGTCAAGCACCCGGAGTACCTGGTACTGACCAGCTGTGCGGCACTGCTGACGATTTTCATCGCACCGATGATGCGCCGCCTGCGTTCATTGTTCCTGGTGCTCGATGCCCTGGGGTTGGTGGCGTTTACCTTGATCGGTTGCATGACGGCGCTGGAGATGGGGCAGGGCATGCTGGTGGCGTCGATCAGCGGGGTAATCACCGGGGTATTTGGTGGGATCTTGCGCGATATCTTCTGTAACGACATCCCGCTGGTGTTCCGCCGGGAGCTGTATGCCAGCGTGTCGTTTGCGGCGGCATGGTTCTATCTGGGCTGCGTGCACTTTCAGCTGCCGGCGGAGCAGGCGACGTTGCTGACCTTGTTTGGCGGGTTTCTGCTGCGTTTGCTGGCGATCAGGTTTCATTGGGAAATGCCCAAGTTTCATTACAACGACCAGCAGTGAGGGGCTTCGCCCGCCTGACCCCACCTACACCTGTCCGTGACGCTCCAGCGCCCACTCGACATGCTCACGCACCAGTGCCGACGGGTCATCCCGTCGGGCCTTCAAGGCCTCCAGCACCGGAATCGTCGAAGGGGCATTGCCCAACCCAACCGCCAGGTTTCGCAGCCAGCGTTCATACCCCGCCCGCCGCAATGGCCCGCCTTCGGTCTTGCGCAAAAAAGTCTTTTCATCCCACAGGAACATCTCGGCCAACTCGGCATTCTCCAGCCCATGCCGGGGTTGGAAGTCACTCTCCTGGGTGGGCCGGGCAAAGCGGTTCCACGGGCAGACGATCTGGCAGTCATCGCAGCCGAACACTCGGTTGCCCATCATCGAACGCAACTCGACGGGAATCGCACCCTTCAGCTCGATGGTCAGGTACGAGATGCAGCGCCTGGCATCCAGTACATAGGGGCCGACAAAGGCTTGGGTCGGGCAGATGTCCAGGCACGCCTGGCACCGCCCGCAGTGCTCGCTGGTATGTGCTTCGTCCACCGGCAGCGGCAGGTCGACGAACAGCTCGGCAAGGAAGAAGTAGCTACCGGCCTTGCGATTGAGCAGCAGGGTGTTCTTGCCGATCCAACCCAGCCCAGCTTGCTCGGCAATCGCCTTTTCCAGCACCGGGGCGCTGTCGACGAACGCCCGGTAACCGAACGGGCCAATGTCTTCCTGGATGCGATCGGCCAGGTGCTGCACGCGTTTGCGCACCAGTTTGTGGTAATCGCGGCCAAGGGCGTAGCGCGATACGTAGGCCTTTTCTGGCTGGGCCAGGCGTTGCGCCATCTGCGTGTCGCCTGGCAAGTAGTCCATGCGCAGCGACACCACCCGTACCGTGCCGGGGATCAACTGGTCAGGGTGGGCACGCTTGCCGTCGTGAGCGGCCAGGTACTCCATTTCGCCCTGGTAGCCAGCATCGAGCCAGCGTTGCAGGTGCTGTTCGTGCTCGCCAAGGTCCACACCGGCGATGCCGACGTGGGCAAAACCGAGTTCTCGGCCCCAATTCTTGATCGATTGGGCCAGTGCGGCGAGGTCAAGTGTGCAAGCGGACATGGATGGGCAAGGCAATACGGGCTCAGGTGCGTATAATTCTGCCAGACATTGGAGCCTTTGACCCCATGCCCCAGACCAAACACCCAGGTAGTGCCCCGCAACTGCTCAGCAGCGTGACCGTCGCGCACCTGCCGGCAAGGCAGGCGCATGCCCATAAAGGTGACTTCGGCCATGTGCTGGTGGTCGGTGGCGACCTCGGTACCGGCGGCGCGGTGCTGCTCAGTGCCGAGGCGGCGCTGCGCTGTGGCGCGGGCCTGGTCAGCGTGGCAACGCGGCCGGAACATGTCGGTGCGAGCCTGGCCCGCCTGCCAGAAACCATGTGCCTGGGCGTGAGTTCGGCCAATCAGTTGATGGGCGTGCTGGAGCGCGCCTCGGTGCTGGTGGTCGGCCCGGGGCTGGGGCAGGGCGCATGGGGCCGCAGCCTGCTGTCGGCAGTGGCCAATGCCGCGCGCCCGCAGGTGTGGGATGCCGATGCGTTGAACTTGCTGGCGCGCACGCCGCTGGCCCTGCCCAGTGGCAGCATCCTGACCCCGCACCCTGGGGAGGCGGCGCGGTTGCTGGGGATTTCCACCGAGGCCGTTCAGGCCGACCGACCGGGCGCTGCTCGCAAGCTCGCCCGCCGCTATGCCAGCGTCTGCGTGCTCAAGGGCGCCGGCACCCTGGTGGCCGACCCTGATGGGCAACTGGCGCGCTGTGACCGTGGCCACCCGGCCATGGCCGGTGCTGGTCTGGGCGACGTCCTCACCGGCGTGCTGGCGGCGTTGCTGGCTCAGGGCATGGCGGCCTGGCCGGCGGCCTGCCTGGGTGTCTGGCTGCATGCCTGTGCGGGCGAGCGCCTGGGCGTCAAGGGTAGAGGCTTGGCAGCCAGCGATCTGGCGCCGGTCATTCGTGAGTTGTTGGAGGAGCATTCTGCGTGTCTGGCTTAACCTTGTTTTTGGCCGATGAAGCGGCCATGGTCGCGTTTGGTGCGCGGCTTGCCGAAGTGACCGGCGGTCACGGCGTGATTTTTCTCGAAGGTGACCTGGGGGCTGGCAAGACCACGCTCTCGCGTGGCCTGATCCGCGGCCTGGGCCATACTGGTGCAGTCAAGAGCCCGACCTTCACCGTGGTCGAGCCTTACGAGATCGGAGACGTGCGCGCTTTCCATTTCGACCTGTATCGCCTGGTCGATCCGGAGGAGTTGGAGTACATGGGCATTCGTGACTACTTCGATGGCGATGCGTTGTGCCTGTTCGAGTGGCCGGAAAAGGGTGCGGGCGTTTTGCCAAAGCCTGACCTGACCATTACCATAAGCCCCCAAGCGCGCGGACGCTCGCTGAACCTTTCGCCGCAGGGGGCTCGCGGCGAGGCCTGGTGCGTGGCACTGGGCAAACACTAAAAACAGAAAGTGGGGTAGGTATGCGCATACGCGCACTGGTCGCCATCGTTGGTCTGCTGCTGACAACGGTGACCGTTGAGGCTCTGGCCGTCACACAAGTCAAGAGCGTGCGCCTGTGGCGCGCGCCGGACAACACGCGGCTGGTCTTCGACCTGTCTGGCCCCGTGCAGCACAGCGTCTTCACCCTCAGCGCACCTGATCGCCTGGTCATCGACATCAATGGCGCGACCCTGGCCGCGCCGTTGAACGTGGCCACGTCCAATACACCGATCAGCAGCGTGCGTTCGGCCCAGCGCACGCCTACCGACCTGCGCGTGGTGGTCGACCTGAAAAAGTCGGTCACACCCAAGAGCTTCACCCTCGCGCCCAATGCCCAGTACGGTAACCGCCTGGTGGTCGACCTGTACGACCAGGAGGCCGATGCCGTCGCCGCCAGCACGCCGACCCCACCGCCTGTGCCAGTACAAACGCCTGCGACCACGCCGGCCGTGCCGGTGAGCCCGGCCCAACCGGCCATCAAGCTGCCACCGGTGCCTAGTGGCAAGCGTGACATCGTGGTCGCCATCGATGCCGGTCACGGCGGTGAAGACCCGGGCGCCTCTGGCTCGCGCGGGCAGCACGAAAAAGACATCGTGCTGCAGATCGCCAAGGAACTGCAGCGCCAGATCAACAGCGAGAAGGGCTTCCGCGCCGAGCTGACCCGTACTGGTGACTATTTCATCCCGTTGCGCAAACGCACCGAAATCGCCCGCAAGAAGGGCGCCGACCTGTTCGTCTCGATCCACGCCGACGCCGCGCCATCCAGGGCCGCTTTCGGTGCGTCGGTATTTGCCTTGTCCGACCGTGGCGCCACGTCCGAGACCGCGCGCTGGCTGGCCGACACGGAAAACCGCTCCGACCTGATCGGCGGTGCTGGCAACGTCAGCCTCGACGACAAGGACCGCATGCTGGCTGGCGTGTTGCTCGACCTGTCGATGACCGCCACCCTCAGCTCCAGCCTCAATGTCGGGCAGAAGGTGCTGGGCAACATGGGCCGCGTCACTTCCCTGCACAAGCAGCGGGTGGAACAGGCGGGCTTCATGGTGTTGAAGTCGCCAGATATTCCGTCGATCCTCGTTGAAACAGGGTTTATCTCCAACGCTAACGAGGCGGCCAAACTGGCGACCCGCAGCCACCAGCAGGCCCTGGCGCGCTCGATCCACACCGGCGTGCGGCAGTTCTTCCAGCAGAACCCGCCGCCCGGCACCTACATTGCCTGGCTGCGTGACACCGGCAAGATCGCTGCCGGCCCACGTGAGCACACCGTGCGCCCTGGCGAAACCCTGGCCATGCTTGCGGTTCGCTATCAGGTCAGTGTGGCCAGCTTGCGCAGCACCAACAGCCTCAAGACCGATGAGCTGAAGGTCGGCCAGCGTCTCGATGTGCCAGCCACCACCCTGGCTTCGCAGCAATGAATGGTGGTTCGCGCATCCAGCTGCTAAGCCCGCGGCTGGCTAACCAGATTGCCGCCGGTGAGGTGGTCGAGCGCCCGGCTTCGGTGGCCAAGGAGCTGCTGGAGAACAGCCTCGACTCCGGTGCCCGGCGCATCGATGTCGAAGTCGAGCAGGGTGGGGTCAAGTTGCTGCGCGTGCGCGACGATGGCGGCGGAATCTCCGCCGACGACCTGCCGTTGGCCCTGGCCCGTCACGCCACCAGCAAGATCCGTGAGCTGGAAGACCTCGAAGGCGTGCTGAGCCTCGGTTTCAGGGGGGAGGCCCTGGCCTCGATCAGCTCGGTGGCGCGCTTGACCCTGACGTCACGCACGGCCAGTGCCGGCGAGGCCTGGCAGGTCGAGACCGAAGGCCGCGACATGACCCCGCGCGTGCAGCCTGCCGCGCACCCGGTCGGTACATCGGTCGAGGTGCGCGACCTGTTCTTCAACACCCCGGCGCGGCGCAAGTTCCTCAAGGCCGAGAAGACCGAATTCGACCACCTGCAGGAAGTCATCCGTCGCCTGGCCCTGGCCCGCTTCGATGTCGGCTTCCACCTGCGCCACAACGGCAAGAGCATCCTCAGCCTGCACGAGGCCCATGATGAAACCGCGCGTGCGCGGCGGGTCGGCGCCATTTGCGGGCCTGGCTTCATGGAGCAGGCGCTGCCCATCGATGTCGAGCGCAACGGCCTACGCCTGTGGGGCTGGGTAGGGCTGCCGACCTTCTCGCGTAGCCAGGCCGACCTGCAGTACTTCTTCGTCAACGGCCGGGCGGTGCGCGACAAGCTGGTGGCCCACGCTGTACGCCAGGCGTACCGGGACGTGCTGTTCAACGGTCGGCACCCGACCTTCGTGCTGTTCCTGGAGCTTGAGCCAAACGGCGTCGACGTCAACGTGCACCCGACCAAGCACGAAGTGCGCTTTCGCGAAGGGCGTTCGGTGCACGACTTCCTTTACGGTACCTTGCACCGTGCCCTGGCCGACGTGCGGCCGGAAGACCAGTTGGCCGCGCCCGCCGCCGTTGCCGAAATCGTTCGCCCCAGTGGCCAACAGGCCGGTGAATTCGGGCCTCAGGGTGAGATGCGCCTGGCCTCGCCGGTGCTCGAACAGCCTCGGGCACCTCAGTTTTCGATTTCCAATGGTGGCAGTGGCGCGGGCTATCAGTCCCAGTACAGCCCGCGTCCGTCCCAGCCGTTGCCGGCAGCCGAGTCGCAAGCCGTCTATCGCGAGTTCTACAAGCCGCTGGCCGACGGCGCCGAGACGCCGTCGTCGCTGCCCGAAAGCCAGGGTGATATTCCACCGCTGGGCTACGCCCTGGCCCAGCTCAAGGGCATCTATATTCTGGCCGAGAACGCCGTGGGCCTGGTGCTGGTGGACATGCACGCTGCGCATGAGCGGATCATGTACGAGCGGCTCAAGGTGGCCATGGCCAGCGAAGGCTTGAGCGGTCAGCCACTGCTGGTGCCCGAATCGCTGGCGATGAGCCAGCGCGAAGCTGACTGCGCCGAGGAACATGCCCAGTGGTTCCAGCGTCTGGGCTTCGAGCTGCAGCGCCTGGGCCCCGAGACGTTGGCGATCCGGCAGATCCCGGCGTTGCTCAAGCAGGCCGAGGCCAACCGCCTGGTACAGGATGTGCTCGCCGACCTGATGGAATACGGCACCAGTGACCGCATTCAGGCGCACCTCAACGAATTGCTCGGCACCATGGCCTGCCACGGCGCCGTGCGCGCCAACCGGCGCCTGGCCATCCCCGAGATGAACGCACTGCTGCGCGACATGGAAAGCACCGAGCGCAGCGGCCAGTGCAATCATGGCCGCCCGACCTGGACCCAAATGGGCCTGGACGATCTGGACAAACTTTTCCTGCGCGGTCGATGACATGAGCGGCAAGCCCCCAGCAATATTCCTCATGGGCCCGACGGCGGCCGGCAAGACCGACCTGGCCATCGAGCTGACCAAGGCCCTGCCCTGCGAGCTGATCAGTGTCGATTCGGCGCTGGTCTACCGCGGGATGGACATCGGTACCGCCAAGCCTTCCAAAGAGCTGCTGGCGGCTCACCCACACCGTTTGATCGACATTCTCGACCCGGCCGAAAGCTACTCCGCCGCACATTTTTGCACCGATGCCTTGCAGGCCATGGCCGAAATCACTGCGCGCGGCAAGATCCCGCTGCTGGTCGGCGGTACCATGCTGTATTACAAAGCCTTGATCGATGGCCTGGCGGACATGCCGCCGGCCGACGCCAGCGTGCGTGCCGAGCTGGAAGCCCAGGCGCTTGAACTGGGCCTGGCCGAATTGCACCGTCAGCTGGCCGAAGTGGACCCGGAATCGGCGGCGCGCATCCATCCGAATGACCCGCAGCGGCTGATACGTGCGCTTGAGGTTTACCGGGTGAGTGGCGAGAGCATGACAGCTCATCGCCAGCGTCAATACGCGGAAAGTCGCGGCGCAGACGCAGGCGCTGACGGACATTTGCCCTATACTGTCGCGAGTTTGGCGATTGCTCCTACAGATCGTCACATTTTGCATCAGCGAATTGCGTTACGATTTTCGCAGATGCTGGAACAGGGCTTCATCGACGAGGTCCGATCGCTGCGAGCCAGAAGTGACTTGCACGCCGGGTTGCCGTCTATACGGGCAGTGGGGTACAGGCAGGCCTGGGACTACCTGGATGGCAGGCTAAGTGAGAATGAGATGCGAGAGCGCGGTATCATTGCCACTCGCCAGCTGGCCAAGCGACAGTTCACCTGGTTGCGCGGTTGGTCCGACGTCCACTGGCTCGACAGCCTGGCCTGCGACAATCTGTCCCGCACCTTGAAATACCTGGGAAGCGTCTCCATATTGAGCTGAGTCCCTGCTAATTGCCGTCTATTCTTGCGAAGGGGCGGCCTAATTTATCGATTTTCTTGATTTTCTATTATTTATCCTTACAGGAGTGCGGCATATGTCAAAAGGGCATTCGCTACAAGACCCTTACTTGAACACTTTGAGAAAAGAAAAGGTTCCGGTTTCCATCTACCTGGTCAACGGGATCAAGCTGCAGGGCTCGATCGAATCGTTTGACCAGTTCGTTGTGCTGCTGAAGAACACCGTCAGCCAGATGGTGTACAAGCACGCCATTTCGACTGTGGTGCCTGCGCGTCCGGTTCGCCTGCCAAGCCCGTCCGATTCCGAACACGGTGACAGCGAGCCAGGCAACGCCTGATAGGAGCCTGCATTGTTCTTTGAGCGCCACGGTGGTGGTGAGCGGGCGCTGCTCGTTCACTTGGAAGGACAGAACCCTGAGGCGCGCGAAGACCCGCAGGAGTTTCAGGAGTTGGCTTTGTCGGCCGGGGCGGACATCGTCTCGCTGGTGACCGTGTCACGGCATCAGCCTACGGCCAAATACCTGATTGGCAGCGGCAAGGTCGAAGAATTACGCGACCGGGTCAAAGCCGATGAGGTCGACCTGGTGATTTTCAATCACACCCTTACGCCCAGCCAGGAGCGCAACCTCGAACGTGTCTTCGAGTGTCGCGTGCTTGATCGCACCGGGCTGATTCTCGATATCTTCGCCCAGCGGGCGCGTACCCATGAAGGCAAGCTGCAGGTCGAACTGGCCCAGCTCGAGCACATGAGCACGCGGCTGGTACGCGGCTGGACGCACCTTGAGCGGCAAAAAGGCGGTATCGGCCTGCGCGGTCCGGGTGAAACCCAGCTGGAAACCGACCGCCGCCTGCTGCGGGTGCGTCTGCGACAGATCAAGGCACGCCTTGAAAAAGTGCGTAGCCAGCGCGAACAGGCCCGTCGCGGCCGACGCCGCGCCGAGCTGCCGTCGGTCTCCCTGGTGGGTTATACCAACGCCGGCAAGTCCACCCTGTTCAACGCCCTGACTCAATCCGACGTCTACGCCGCCGACCAGCTCTTCGCCACCCTCGACCCGACCTTGCGCCGGCTCGAGCTGGATGACCTTGGGCCAATCGTGCTGGCCGACACTGTCGGCTTCATTCGCCACCTGCCGCACAAGCTGGTCGAGGCTTTTCGGGCTACGCTCGAAGAGTCGAGCAACTCCGACCTGCTGCTGCATGTGATCGATGCGCATGAGCCCGACCGCATGGAGCAGATCGAACAGGTTCTGGCGGTATTGGGCGAGATCGGCGCCGAAGGCTTGCCGATCCTCGAGGTGTATAACAAACTCGACCTGCTTGAAGATGTCGAGCCGCAGATCCAGCGCGATGCCGATGGCAAGCCGGAGCGGGTCTGGGTGTCGGCACGAGACGGGCGTGGCCTGGAGCTGGTTGGCCAGGCGATTGCCGAGTTGCTGGGGGATGATCTGTTTGTCGGCACCTTGTGCCTGGAGCAGCGTTTTGCCCGCTTGCGCGCGCAATTCTTTGCCTTGGGGGCGGTGCAGAGTGAAGAGCATGATGAAGAAGGGCGCAGCCTGCTGAGCGTGCGACTGCCCAGGGTCGAGTTGAATCGCCTGGTCAGCCGCGAAGGCATGGAGCCGCAAGTGTTTGTCGAGCAACACACTTTGCAATAAATGCTCGTCGAGGTCGCCGGGCAGCAGTGACAGGCATTCTGTAGCATTGGACGGCGCGCCGTGGGCGCGTCTTTGCTTTATCAGATGGAGAGCGCTATGGCTTGGAACGAGCCGGGTGGCAACTCGAACAATCAGGATCCCTGGGGCGGCCGCCGTGGTGGCGGTGGCGGCGGTGGTGACAAGAAAGGTCCGCCGGATCTGGACGAGGCCTTCCGCAAACTGCAGGACAGCCTGAACGGCATGTTCGGCAGCGGCAAGAAACGTGGCGGCGGTGACCGCAATGTCGGCAAGGGTGGCGGCTACGGCCTGCTGGGCATTGGCCTGGCGGTGCTGGCGGCTATCTGGCTGTACAGTGCCGTGTACGTGGTGGACGAGCAGGAGCAGGCCGTTGTGCTGCGCTTCGGCAAGTACTACGAGACGGTAGGTCCCGGCCTGAACATCTACTTCCCGCCGATCGATCGCAAGTACCTGGAAAACGTCACGCGTGAGCGTGCCTACACCAAGCAGGGGCAAATGCTGACCGAAGACGAGAACATCGTCGAGGTGCCGCTGACCGTCCAGTACAAGATCACCAACCTGCAGGACTTCGTGCTCAACGTCGACCAGCCAGAGGTGAGCCTGCAGCATGCGACCGACAGTGCCCTGCGCCACGTGGTGGGTTCCACCTCGATGGACCAGGTGCTGACCGAAGGCCGTGAGCAGATGGCCGTGGACATCCGCGAGCGCCTGCAGCGCTTCCTCGACAACTACCGCACCGGTATCACCGTCACCCAGGTCAACGTACAGAGCGCGGCAGCCCCGCGCGAAGTGCAGGAAGCCTTCGACGACGTGATCCGCGCCCGCGAAGATGAGCAGCGTGCCCGCAACCAGGCCGAGTCCTACGCCAATGGCGTGGTGCCGGAAGCCCGTGGTCAGGCCCAGCGCATCATCGAGGATGCCAACGGTTACCGCGACGAAGTGATTGCCCGCGCCAAGGGTGAGGCCGACCGCTTCACCAAGCTGGTTACCGAGTACCACAAGGCACCTGACGTGACCCGTCAGCGTCTGTACCTCGAAACCATGCAAGAGGTCTACAGCAATTCGAGCAAGGTCATGGTGGCAACCAAGGACGGGCAGAACAACCTGCTCTACCTGCCGCTGGACAAGATGGTCGAAGGCAGCCGCAACACGTCCGCACCGACCAGCAGCGTGCCTGCGTCGGTCAACGATGCGGCCGCGCGTGCGGCGCAGGACCTGCAACAGCAACAACAGCCGCTGCGCACTAGGGAGAGCCGCTGATGAGCAATAGATCGCTGATCGCCCTGATCGCCGCTGTGGTGCTGGCCGTCGTGGCCTGGAACTGCTTCTACATCGTGTCGCAGACCGAACGCGCCGTGCTGCTGCAATTCGGCCGTGTGGTCCAGGCGGATGTCCAGCCAGGCCTGCATGTGAAGATTCCTTATGTGAACCAGGTGCGCAAGTTCGACGCCCGTCTGATGACCCTTGATGCTCCGACCCAGCGGTTCCTGACCCTGGAGAAGAAAGCGGTCATGGTCGACGCCTACGCCAAGTGGCGCGTCAAGGATGCCGAGCGCTTCTACACCGCCACGTCCGGCCTCAAGCAGATCGCCGACGAGCGTCTGTCGCGTCGTCTGGAAAGCGGCCTGCGTGACCAGTTCGGTAAACGTACCCTGCACGAAGTGGTCTCCGGTGAGCGTGACGCGTTGATGGCTGACATCACCGCTTCGCTGAACCGCATGGCCAACAAGGAGCTGGGTATCGAGGTGGTCGACGTTCGCGTCAAGGCCATCGACCTGCCGAAGGAAGTCAACCGCAGCGTGTTCGACCGTATGAGCACCGAGCGTGAACGTGAGGCTCGCGAGCATCGCGCCAAAGGTAACGAGCTGGCCGAGGGTATCCGTGCGGATGCCGACCGTCAGCGCCGTGTACTGCTGGCCGAAGCCTACCGTGAAGCTGAAGAAACCCGCGGTGACGGTGACGCTCAGGCGGCCGCCATCTACGCCAAGGCCTACAGCCAGGACGCTGATTTCTATGCGTTCCACCGTAGCCTGCAGGCGTACCGCGAAAGCTTCTCCAGCAAGAGCGACGTGCTGGTCCTGGACCCGAAGAACGAGTTCTTCCGCTACCTGGACAAGAGCAAGCCTTGATGCTCTGAGCCCGTTTTCATTGGGGTAACGCCCCGCCTGGCAGCTAAAACACCAGGCGGGGTGCATCCTGAATGAAAAGGGGTGTATGATGAGGCAGCCGGGAAATTTCCCGGCTTTTTTGCGTCTGCAAGGTTGATTGGCACACGGCCAGTTGACGGTTTGGTCAGGTCGCAAGGCAATTCGAGGGTATTGGGTACGGTGGCTGCGCTGGGATCAGTGCTGCCCGCTGCTGTGCGCCGATACCTGCTTTACTGACGGCTCGCCACAGGCAGGCCGCCCGGACCAGAGGGGAAATGGCGTAATGGCAACGGTAGACCGCTGGCTGCTGCCAGATGGCATCGAGGAAGTACTGCCACCTGAGGCTGCGCGCATCGAGATCGCGCGTCGCCAGGTGTTGGACCTGTTCCAGAGTTGGGGCTACGAACTGGTTGTCACCCCGCATATCGAGTACCTGGAGTCGCTGCTTACCGGCGCCGGCCAGGACCTGGATCAGCGCACCTTCAAGGTGGTCGACCCGCAGTCCGGACGCCTGATGGGCTTCCGTGCCGACTTCACCCCGCAGGTGGCGCGTATCGACGCCCACACCCTGCGCCGTGAAGGCCCGAGCCGCCTGTGCTATGCCGGCAGCGTGCTGCACGCCCAGCCGCGTGCACTGTCGACCTCGCGCAGCCCGATCCAGCTGGGTGCCGAGCTGTACGGCGATGCCAGCCCCACCAGCGATGTCGAAGTCATCAGCCTGATGCTCGCCACGCTGCAACTGACTGACGTCGCGGATGTGCACATGGACCTTGGCCATGTCGGCATCTACCGCGGCCTGGCGCGTGCCGCCGGGCTGTCGGGTGCGGTCGAGCAGCAGCTGTTCGATGCGCTGCAGCGCAAGTCGGTCGATGAAGTGCAGGCACTGACTGCCGACCTGCCCAAAGACCTGGGCAACATGCTGCGTGCCCTGGTCGAGCTGTGCGGTGGCCGTGAAGTGCTGGCCGAAGCCCGCGTGCGCCTGGGCCGTGCCCCGGCCAGCGTGCTGGCGGCGCTGGACGACCTGCTGGCGATCGCCGATCGCCTGGCGTCGCGCTACCCGGACCTGCCGTTGTACTTCGACTTGGGCGAGCTGCGTGGCTACAACTACCACACCGGCGTGGTGTTCGCTGTGTTCGTGCCGGGCGAAGGTCAATCGATCGCTCAGGGCGGTCGCTATGACGACATCGGCGCCGATTTTGGCCGGGCACGCCCGGCCACCGGATTCTCCACGGATTTGAAGACCCTGGTCACACTGGGGCGAGCGGAGGTCGTATTGCCAACTGGCGGCATCTGGATGCCTGACAGTGGCGACGCGGCCCTCTGGCAGCAGGTCTGCCAGTTGCGCAACGAGGGCCAGCGTGTGGTCCAGGCTTTGCCTGGCCAGCCGTTGAGTGCTGCTCTCGAGGCGGATTGTGATCGGCAATTGATTCAGCAAGACGGGCGCTGGCAGGTTCTGCCGCTGACCCAGTGAGTTTCTGCGTCGGCAGTAGGCCGGCAACCAAGTTTGCGTGAATGAGGACCAATGTAATGGGTAAGAATGTCGTCGTCCTGGGCACCCAGTGGGGTGATGAGGGCAAAGGCAAGATCGTCGATCTGCTGACCGAACATGCTGCCGCCGTAGTGCGCTACCAGGGTGGCCACAACGCGGGCCACACCCTGGTGATCAACGGTGAAAAAACCGTTTTGCACCTGATTCCGTCCGGCATCCTGCGTGAAGGCGTTCAGTGCCTGATCGGCAACGGCGTGGTCGTTGCTCCAGATGCCCTGATGCGTGAAATCACCAAGCTGGAAGAGAAGGGCGTACCGGTGCGTGAGCGCCTGCGCATCAGCCCGGCTGCGCCGCTGATCCTGTCGTACCACGTGGCCCTGGACCAGGCCCGCGAGAAAGCCCGTGGCGAAGCCAAGATCGGCACCACCGGCCGTGGTATCGGCCCAGCGTACGAAGACAAGGTCGCACGCCGTGGCCTGCGCGTCGGTGACCTGTTCCACCGTGAGCGTTTCGCCGCCAAGCTCGGTGAGCTGCTGGATTACCACAACTTCCAGCTTGTGAACTATTACAAAGAGCCGGCCATCGACTTCCAGCAGACCCTGGACGAGTGCATGGCCTACGCCGAGCAGCTCAAGCCGATGATGCTCGACGTCACCGCCGAACTGCACAACCTGCGCCGCGCCGGCAAGGACATCATGTTCGAAGGCGCCCAGGGCTCGCTGCTGGACATCGACCACGGTACCTACCCGTACGTCACCAGCTCCAACACCACCGCTGGCGGTATCTCGACCGGCTCCGGCGTTGGCCCGATGTACCTGGACTACATCCTCGGTATCACCAAGGCCTACACCACCCGTGTCGGTTCCGGCCCGTTCCCGACTGAATTGTTCGACGAGACTGGCGCTACCCTGGCCAAGCGTGGTCATGAGTTCGGTTCGACCACCGGCCGTGCCCGTCGCTGCGGCTGGTTCGATGCCGTCATCCTGCGTCGCGCCATCGACGTCAACAGCATCTCGGGCATCTGCCTGACCAAGCTGGACGTACTGGACGGCCTGGAAACCATCAACATCTGCGTTGGCTACAAGAACGAGAACGGTGCTGTCATCGACGCGCCTTCCGATGCCGACAGCTACATCGGCCTGGAGCCGGTGTACGAAGAGATGCCAGGCTGGAGCGAGTCGACCCTGGGTGCCAAGACCCTGGAAGAGTTGCCAGAAGCTGCTCGCGCTTACATCAAGCGTATCGAGGAGCTGACCGGCGCGCCGATCGACATCATCTCCACCGGCCCGGACCGCAACGAGACCATCGTGCTGCGTCATCCGTTCGCCTGATCCGCTTTCCAGGCTGATCTGACGCCGCGACCCCGCAAGGGATCGCGGCGTTTTTGTTTGTAGGCCTGGGCTGCTAGACCTTGGCGCATATCCCTGCTGTTCCCGGCATAACCCTTGCTGTAAGAAGTTTCTGTAGATGCCATCAAAATAGTGGCGCCAGTAAACACGAGGGTTACACCGTGTCTGCCATCCTCTCACTGTTACGAAGCCGCCTTTTGCGGCCTGTGTTTGTTGCCCTTGGTATCGCCCTTTTGGTGCAGGTACTGGTGGCCGTTGCGCTGACCCGAAGCACCGTCACCGCCCTGGAGGCTGACCTTGGCGAGCGCCTGGGCACCGACAGCCGCAAGCTTGCCAGCGAGCTGGAGCAGGCCGGGCAGGAGGTGCGCTCGGGCCTCGACAGCCTCTCCAGCAGCACGCGTCAGCGCCTGAGCGCGGGGTTGTCCACGCGCCTGCAGAACGAACAGCAGCAACTGCGCACGACCCTGGAAAAGAACCTCAAGGATTCCGCCAACGACATGGCCGAGCTGCTGGCCTCGGTGGCGCCGCGGGCGATCTGGGACAACGACGTGCCGGTGCTCTCCGATTTCGCCCGGCGTGCCCAGCGCAACCCCAATGTGCTGTTCGTGGTCTACGACGACGCCCAGGGCCAGCACCTGACCCGCTACCTCAACCGGCAAAACCCGATCAACCAGGCGTTGATGGAGAAGGGGCAGGGCGAGCGGGCGCTGGACAAGGTCATCGAGGCGGCGCGCCGCGACCCGGCGGTGTATTTCGTCGAGGCGTCGATCAACCCGAATGGCGCGGAAATTGGCAAGGTGCTGATGGGTGTTTCCACTGCCGGCGTCGATCAGGAACTGGCGGCCCTTGACCAGCGTTTTGCTGCCTTGATCGCCAGTGGTGAGCAACTGGTGGGTGATAGCCTCAATGGCGCCGCCGCCGACAGTGGCAAGGCCCTGCGTGAACGCCTGGAAACGGCGCAGGGCAGTGCCACCGCCATGCAGGCCAATACCGCGCAGACCGTGCGCGAAGCCGCTGCCGAACTGCGTTGGCGCATTGGCCTGGGCTTGGTACTGGTGGGCCTTGGTGTGTTGCTGGTGGTGGCGGTGGTGCTGGGTCGCCGCGTGCTCAGCAAGCTGCGCCTGTTGATCGATGCCCTGAACGATCTGGCCGCTGGCGAAGGCGACCTGACCAAGCGCGTCAGCCTCGATAGCCGCGACGAGATCGGCGACATGGCTTCGGCGGTCAACCGCTTCGTCGACAAGCTGCAGCCCATTGTGCGTGAAGCCGGCGAGGTGGCGCAGCGTACCGGCGTCGAGATTGGTGCCATGGCTCAGCGCAATGCCGGCGCCGATGCCGCTGCTGCGCTGCAACGGGATGAAGTGGCTGCCAGCCTGCGTGATCTGTCGAGCATGGCCGATGAGGCGCAGGCCGAGAGCCACGCCATGCAGTCGGCCTTGCAGCAAGTAGTGGACATCCGCCAGGCGACGGATGAGAACAGCCGCACCTCGACCCAGCTCGCCGGTTTGATCGAGAGCTTGGCAGGGCAGGTGGAGACCGGCTCCCATGTGATCGAACGGCTGGCCAAGCAGAGTGAGCAGATCGAGGTGGTACTGACGGTGATCCACGGCATTGCCGAACAGACCAATCTGCTGGCGCTGAACGCGGCCATTGAAGCAGCGCGGGCCGGGGAGACCGGGCGTGGGTTTGCCGTGGTGGCCGATGAGGTGCGTGCGCTGGCCAGCAAGACGCAAAGCTCGACGGGGGATATCCAGGCGCATATTGCCGCGCTGCAAAAAGGCGCCAAGGAGGCGGTGGCAACCATCGGCCAGGCGGGGCTCAAGGCCAGTGAAGGGTTGTTGGTGCTGCGCGAGAACGAGCGCCGCCAGCAGTCGGTGCAGGTGGCGGTGGAGCAGGTGCATGCGGCGATCGGGCTGGCGACCCGCGCGGCAGAGCAGCAGGCGCATGGGGCGCAGGCGGTGCGCGGGCGGGTGGAGACCATCCATGCCCAGGCTGAACGTTCGGCTGAGGTGGTGATGCAGACTACGGCCAGCAGCAAGGTGCTGGATGACCTGGCGGCGCAGTTACGGGCTAGCCTGGGGCAGTTCAGGGCTTGAGATGAGTGGGGGGGGTTGTGTTCGCCGGGCGTCTTTCTGCGCCTATCAGATCGAGCGCCGCGCGGGCGGCGCTCGATTTATGCTGCGATCAATGACTCAAGGCCTACACATCACGCCTTGTTCAAATACATCCGCGTCGTCAGCAAATACACCGGCAACCCCGACACCACGATCAGCAGCGCTGCATAAGGCGCCGCCGCTGCAAACTCGACGTTGGCGGTATGTGCCCAGACCTCGGTGGCCAGGGTGGTCATGCCGGTCGGGCTGAGCAGCAGGGTAGCGGTCAGCTCCTTCATGGCATCGAGGAACACCAGCGCGAACGCCGCCGCCAAGGCTGGGAAGATGATCGGCAGCGTCACCCGGCAAAACGCCGTGAAGCTGCTGGCGCCCAGGGTGCGCGCGGCCTCTTCGAGGGTAGGCGAGGCCTTGTTCAAGGCGGTGCGTACCGGGGCCTGGGCCAGCGGCAGAAACAGCAACCCGTAGGCCAGCAACAACAGGGCAGTGGTCTGGTACAGCGCCGGCACATAGTGCAAGGCGAAGAACACCAGGGTCAGCGCGATCACCAGGCCCGGCAGGGCATGCAGCAGGTAGGGCAGGCGTTCGGCCCAGATCGCCAGGCGGCCTTTGTAGCGCACCACCAGGAAGCTGATCGGCAGTGCCAGCAACACGCACAAGCCCGCGCCGCCAAGCGACACCGACAGCGACGTGAGCAGCGCTTTGGAGATTTCCGCCACCGGGAACGCCGCCGACGAGCCGACACTCAGCCAGTACCCGAGCATCGCCAGTGGGATGCCGCTACCCAGTACCGCCAGGGCCACGCAGAACAGCTGCGCCAACGGCGCCCAGCCGCGCAGGCGCACCGGTTGCGCGCGGCGCGCCACGCCTTGGCCGATGCGCACATGGCGGGCCTTGCCGCGCACCCGCAGCTCCAGCCACAGCATGATCAGGCACAGCGCCAGCAGCACGGCCGAGAGCATGGCAGCGTTGGCGTTGCTGAACTCCAGCTCGAACTGCTGGTAGATAGCCGTGGTGAAGGTCTGTAGACCAAGAATCGACAAGGCGCCAAATTCCACCAGCATGTGCAGGGCAATCAGCAGGGCGCCGCCCAGCATCGATGGCCACAGCAGCGGCAGGGTCACCTTGACGAACACCCCCCAGCGGCTGCAGCCCAGCGTGCGTGCCGACTCTTCAAGCGAGGTGTCGACGTTGCGCAGGGTGGCGGCCACCGGCAGGAACACCAGGGGATACTTGGACAGGGCCATGACCAGGATGGCCCCGCCGAGGCCTTCGAAGTCCGAGCTCAGCGATACCCAGGTAAAGCTGCTGACGAACGAGGGCACTGCGAACGGCAAGCACAGCACTACGCCCCACAGCCGACGGCCCGCCAGGTTGCTGCGTTCGAGCAGCCAGGCCAGGGCCAGCCCGACCACCATGCACACCAGCGTCACCCCGAACATGAGCATCAGGGTGTTGCGCATCAGGCCCCAGACGAACGGGCGCCAGAGCAGATGCAGGGCCTCTCGCCAGCCTGCTTCCCAGGCCTTGAGGGCGACATACGCCAGCGGCAGCAGGCTCATCGCCACCAGAAACAGCACAGGCAGCACCACCCAGATCGAGGGGCGCTTGCGGCGCGGTACGAAGCGTACCGGCACCGGCTCGGACAGGGCGGCGGTCATCAGAGCAGACCGACCTCACGTTCAAGCTCCAGCGCTTCCTCGGCGTTGCCAAGGTCGGCCGGCGAGATCTTCGGCGGGCGCAGCTCTTCGAACGGCTTCAAGCCACGGTCGGACACCATGCCCTTGTGCAGTGGGTATTCGGCGGTGGTCTGGGTGATCACGCGCTGGCCTTCTTCGCTGGCCATCCAGTTGAGCAGGGCCTGGGCTTCCTTGGGGTGCTTGCTGGCCTTGACTGCGGCGGCGCCAGAGATGGTCACCAGGCCACCGGCATCGCCGTCGGCCAGGTAGTACAGCTTGGAGTCCAGCTTGCCGCGCTCACGCTCAAGGGCATACCAGTAGTAGTTGTTCACCAGCACGGCGGCGACTTCGCCTTTTTCCACGGCCTTGAGCGCCACCATGTTGTTGGTGTAGGTCTTGCCGAAGGCTTTCAGGCCGGTCAGCCACTCTTCGGCAGCGTCACGCCCGTGCATCTTCAGAATGGCCACGGCCTGCTCCTGGAAGGCACCGCTGGTCGGTACGAAGCCGACGCGGCCGTCCCACTCAGGGTTGGCGAAGTCCATTACCGATTGCGGCAGGTCTTTCTCATCGATTTGCTTGGGGTTGAACACCACGACGCGGGTACGCGCGGTAACGCCCATCCAGGTGCCGTTGGCGGCCACGTATTCCTTGGGCAGCATGTTCAAGGTGGCGTCGTCGATCTTCGCCAGCAGGCCCAGTTCGCCCAGGTTGTTCAGCGGCGGCGACTCTTCGGTGTAGATGACATCGGCCGGTGAGCGCTCGCCTTCTTCGATGATCTGGCTGGCCAGCTGGTTGCTGCTGCCCTTGCGGATATTGATGTGAATGCCGGTCTTGGCCTCGTAGGCCTTGGCGATGGCGTCGCCGATTTCCTTGTGCTGCCCGTTGTACAGGGTCAGTGTTACCGGTGCGTCTGCCATGGCGGCCGGCGCGCCGATCACCAGGCTCAGTACAGCGGCGGCCAGGGTGCGCATCAGCGGTTGCGGACGGATCGTCATGCGGGTACTTCCTCGCTTACGGCTACATATTTGGAAACAATGGTAAACGAAATCGTTTCTCAGGTGGCCGGGTGACGAGAAATTCATCGCGAGACGATCGTCGAGTGGCGGAGTGCGCGAGGGTGTCGTGCGCAAAGGGGAGGGGAAACAGAAAATGCAGGCAAGAAAAAACCCACTAGCAAGCTAGTGGGTTTTTGTATGGTGCCCAGGAGAAGACTCGAACTTCCACGACCTTGCGGTCACTGATACCTGAAACCAGCGCGTCTACCAATTCCGCCACCTGGGCAAAGCTTTACATCGTCTGATGAAGGCGACTATCGTTCGCTTTCACACAGTAGTAATAGATCCTTGGTCATCTATTACTTGATAATACTTGGTGCCCAGGAGAAGACTCGAACTTCCACGACCTTGCGGTCACTGATACCTGAAACCAGCGCGTCTACCAATTCCGCCACCTGGGCACACATTTCGTCGAGGTCACATGATGCTTTACATCGCGTTTCATCTCAACTACAACGTCGTCTGTCCGTCGTTGTGGTGCGCACTATACGGACGGTCCTGTAGGCTGTAAAGCCCCCGGTCAAAAAAAATTTCAAAAAATTCAACTTGTTGATTCTTCAGCCCTATTACGACTTCCTCGACTCATTGCTGGGGGGCTGTCCAAGGCTGACATTTCCGGTTTCAATACGCCTATGCCAGAATTCCTATCTATATACCCCAAGGTGAACCCCTTCTGATGGCCGATTGGCAATCCCTCGATCCCGAGGCCGCTCGCGAAGCGGAAAAATACGACAACCCTATCCCCAGCCGTGAGCTGATCCTCCAGCGTCTTGCCGATCGCGGCGAGCCGGCCGCCCGCGAGGAGCTGGCGGCAGAATTCGGTCTGTACGAGGAAGACCAGATTGAAGCCCTGCGCCGCCGTCTGCGTGCCATGGAGCGCGATGGCCAGCTTATCTATACCCGGCGCGGCACCTATGCCCCGGTAGACAAGCTGGACCTGATCTGTGGCCGCGTTTCCGGCCATCGCGATGGTTTTGGCTTCCTCATCCCCGATGACAAGAGCGACGACCTGTTCCTCAGCCCTTCGCAGATGCGCCTGGTGTTCGACGGCGACCGCGCCCTGGCGCGTGTCTCCGGCACCGACCGCCGTGGCCGCCGTGAAGGTGTACTGGTAGAAGTCATCTCCCGTGCCCACGAAAGCGTGGTCGGGCGTTACTTCGAAGAGGGCGGTATCGGCTACGTGACGCCGGACAACCCGAAGATCCAGCAAGAAGTGCTGGTGACCGCCGGTCGCAATGGCGGCGCCAAGATCGGCCAGTTCGTCGAGATCAAGATCACCCACTGGCCAACCCCGCGCTTCCAGCCGCAGGGTGATGTGGTCGAGGTGATCGGCAACTACATGGCGCCGGGCATGGAAATCGACGTCGCCCTGCGCAGCTACGACATTCCGCACGTCTGGCCCGACGATGTGGTCAAGGAAGCGCGCAAGTTCCGCTCCGAAGTGGAAGACAAGGACAAGGAAAAGCGCATCGACCTGCGCCACCTGCCTTTCGTCACCATCGACGGCGAAGATGCCCGCGACTTCGACGACGCGGTCTATTGCGAGCCACTGGGCAAGCTGCGCATGTTCTCGGGCGGATGGCGCCTGTATGTGGCGATCGCCGACGTTTCCAGCTACGTGCGCCTGGGTTCTGCCCTGGACGTTGAAGCCCAGCAGCGCGGCAACTCGGTGTATTTCCCCGAGCGCGTGGTGCCGATGCTCCCCGAGGAGCTGTCCAACGGCCTGTGCTCGCTGAACCCGCACGTCGATCGCCTGGCCATGGTCTGCGAGATGACCATCAACAAAGCCGGCCAGATGGTCGACTACCAGTTCTACGAAGGCGTGATCCACTCCCATGCCCGCCTGACCTACAACAAGGTCAGCAGCATGCTCGAGCATTCCCGCACCCGTGAAGGCAAGGCGCTGCGCGAGCAGTACAAGGAAGTCCTGCCTGACCTCAAGAGCCTGTATGCGCTCTACAAGGTGCTGCTGGACGCGCGCCACACCCGCGGTGCGATCGACTTCGAGACCCAGGAAACCCGCATCGTCTTCGGTGACCAGCGCAAGATCGCCGAAATCCGTCCGACCGTGCGCAACGATGCGCACAAGCTGATCGAAGAATGCATGCTGGCGGCCAACGTGGCCACCGCCGAGTTCCTGCAAAAGCACGGCGTGCCGGCCCTGTACCGCGTTCACGACGGCCCGCCGCCGGAGCGCCTGGAAAAACTGCGCGCCTTCCTCGGTGAGCTGGGCTTGTCGCTGCACAAGGGCAAGGACCCGTCGCCGAAGGATTACCAGGCACTGCTGGCGAGCATCGCCGAGCGCCCGGACTTCCACCTGATCCAGACCGTGATGCTGCGTTCGCTGAGCCAGGCGGTGTACAGCACCGACAACAATGGCCACTTCGGCCTGAATTACGAGGCGTACACTCACTTCACCTCGCCGATTCGCCGTTACCCGGACCTGCTGGTGCACCGCGCCATTCGCAGCATCATCCGCTCCAAGGTGGATACCCCGCACGTCAAGCGTGCGGGTGCCATGAGCATTCCCAAGGCGCGTATCTACCCGTACGACGAGAACACCCTGGAGCAGCTTGGCGAGCAGTGCTCGATGACCGAGCGTCGCGCCGACGAAGCGACCCGCGACGTGGTCAACTGGCTCAAGTGCGAATACATGAAAGACCGCGTGGGCGAGACCTTCCCAGGCGTGATCACTGCGGTGACCGGCTTCGGGTTGTTTGTCGAGCTGACCGACATCTACGTGGAAGGCCTGGTGCACGTCAGTGCGCTGCCGGGTGACTACTACCACTTCGACCCGGTCCACCATCGCCTTTCCGGCGAGCGTACCGGGCGCAGCTTCCGTCTGGGCGATACCATCGAAGTCAAGGTCATGCGCGTCGACCTGGACGAGCGCAAGATCGACTTCGAAGTCTCCGAGAAGACCCTCAGCGGCCCGATCGGTCGCAAGCAGCGCGGTGCAGCGCCAACCGACGGCAAGGCCGAGCAGCAGCAACCGGCCACCGAAGCGAAAGCTACGCCCAAGCCGCGCAGCCGCAAGAGCGAGGCTTCCGAGGCTTACTTCCCTAAAGATGCCGTGCAGCGTAATGCTGAAGTGCGCAAAAGCCGCGAGATGAAGAAGGCGTTGATGACCGACGCGCGCAGCACTGCCGGCAGCAAGTCGGAGAAGGCTGGCAAGCCATCCGGCAAGCCGACCAAGCATCGCAAAGGCCCGCCGAAGTCCGGTGCGCCCCGCAAGAGCAAGAGCAAGTCATGAGTCAGCTGGAAAAGATCTACGGCGTACACGCCGTGCAGGCGTTGTTGCAGCACCACCCCAAGCGGGTCAAGCAGGTCTGGCTGTCGGAGGGGCGTAGCGAGCCCCGCCTGCAGAAGCTGCTGGAGCTGGCCGCGGAAAACCGTGTGGCGGTCGGCCAGGCCGAGCGCCGTGAGCTGGATGCCTGGGTTGAAGGCGTGCACCAAGGCGTGGTCGCCGAGGTCAGCCCGAGCCAGGTGTGGGGCGAGTTGATGCTCGAAGAGTTGCTTGAGCGCACCGAAACGCCGCCGCTGATCCTGGTGCTGGACGGTGTCACCGACCCGCACAACCTCGGCGCCTGCCTGCGCACCGCCGATGCCGCCGGTGCCACGGCGGTGGTGGTGCCCAAGGACAAGTCGGCGACCCTGACGCCGGTGGTGCGCAAGGTGGCCTGTGGCGCTGCGGAGGTGATCCCGCTGGTGGCCGTGACCAACCTCGCGCGTACCCTTGAAAAGCTCCAGCAGCGTGGCCTGTGGGTGGTCGGCACTGCCGGCGAGGCCGAGCAGGAGATTTACCAGCAGGACCTGACCGGGCCTTTGGTGATGATCATGGGGGCAGAAGGCAAGGGCATGCGCCGACTGACCCGTGAGCATTGCGATTTCCTGGTGAAGTTGCCGATGGGCGGTAGCGTCAGCAGCCTGAACGTCTCGGTCGCGACCGGCGTTTGCCTGTTCGAGGCCGTGCGCCAGCGTCAAGCCAAGCGCTGATATTCAGTCTGTGCTGGCCTCTTCGCGGGGCAAGCCCGCTCCCGCAGGATGACTGCAATGGCTGAGGCTGCAGTTGGCCTGTGGGAGCGGGCTTGCCCCGCGAAGGGTTGGTGCAGGCAAAATATGTTTCCGGCTGTTCAAATAATCGCCAATCACCTTGCTTGTCTGTCTTGCCTTCTCTACAATTGCGCCCCTTGCCGAGCTGGCAGGCGCTCATGTGCCTCCCCTCCATGGCAAGACATACAGTGTCATTCACTCCTTGTCTGACCAGCGTTCTGGCAGACTACTAACCCGTAAGGAGCATTCATGCGTCATTACGAAATCATCTTTCTGGTTCACCCGGACCAGAGCGAGCAAGTCGGCGGCATGGTTGAGCGTTACACCAAGCTGATCGAAGAAGATGGTGGCAAGATCCACCGCCTGGAAGACTGGGGCCGTCGTCAACTGGCCTACGCAATCAACAATGTTCACAAGGCTCACTACGTGATGCTGAACGTTGAGTGCACCGGCAAGGCCCTGGCCGAGCTGGAAGACAACTTCCGCTACAACGATGCCGTGATCCGTAACCTGGTCATCCGTCGCGACGAAGCCGTAACCGGTCAGTCCGAGATGCTCAAGGCAGAAGAGAACCGCAGCGAGCGCCGTGAGCGTCGTGAGCGTCCTGAGCATTCTGACTCCGCCGAAGGCGATGACAGCAATGACAGCGACTCCAGCGATAACGCTGACGAGTAATCCACGGACCTTTTGAGGAGCCTATTACATGGCACGTTTCTTCCGTCGTCGTAAATTCTGCCGCTTCACTGCTGAAGACGTGAAAGAGATCGACTTCAAAGATCTCAACACCCTGAAAGCTTACGTATCCGAAACCGGCAAGATCGTTCCAAGCCGTATCACCGGTACCAAAGCTCGTTATCAGCGTCAGCTGGCTACCGCTATCAAGCGCGCCCGCTTCCTGGCCCTGCTGCCCTACACCGACAGCCACGGCCGCTGAGACCGGGTCGTCGACAAGCAGTAAGGGATAAAGCATGCGAGCGTTAGCTGATTTCATCATGCGCGGTCGTGTGCAGGCCACCCTGGTGGTGGTCATCAGTGCAGTGTTACCGCTGTTGTTCTGGTTGAGTGCCGCTGCCGGGAGCCTCGTGCTTCTGCGGCGCGGGTTCAAGGATGCTTCAACGGTCATCGCGTTCGGGCTTTTGCCGGCGGTGGCCATCTGGGCCTTTGGCGACCCAAGCACCTTGCTGGTGCTGTTGGGGACGCTGGGGCTGGCCGCCTTGTTGCGTGCCGGGCATTCCTGGAGCCGGGTGTTGATGTCCAGTGTTGTGCTGGGGTTGGTCTACAGCCTCATCCTGGACACGGTACTGCGTGAAACCTTCGAGGTGTTGGCCAAGGCGCTTGTACAAGCCCTGCCACAAATCGAAGGCAAACCGGTGATCCCCGGTGAGCTGATCGGCCCTGTGCTGGTCGCTTCAACGGCGGTGATGCTGCAGCTGTTCAGCGTGCTGGCTTTGATGCTGGCGCGGTATTGGCAGGCTGCGTTGTACAACCCTGGAGGCTTCGGTCGCGAGTTTCGCGCCCTGAAGTTGCCGCGGGTCACCATGCTGGCGCTGGTGGCACTGATGGTGCTGGGTCCGTTCATCGGGCCGCAGTTCATCGTCCTTGCCTCTGCATCCAGCCTGGTGCTCGTCCTGGCCGGCATCGCCTTGATGCATGGGCTGGTGGCACAGGGCCGACTGGCTGGTTTCTGGCTGGTGGGCATGTACGTGACGCTGCCGCTGATCATGCAGCTGATTTATCCGTTGCTCGTGGTTTTGGCCATTGTCGACAGCCTGATTGATTTTCGCGGTCGCAAGTCCCCTGAGGGGAATGACTCCGCGAACGGTGAAGGTTAAAAGTTAAGAGGTTTTACCAAATGGAACTGATCCTGCTGGAAAAAGTCGCTAACCTGGGCAACCTGGGCGACAAAGTAAAAGTTAAGGCTGGTTACGGCCGTAACTTCCTGCTGCCATTCGGCAAGGCCACCGTTGCCAACGCCGCCAACCTGGCTGCGTTCGAAGAGCGTCGCGCCGAGCTGGAAAAAGCAGCTGCTGACCGTAAAACGTCGGCTGAAAGCCGCGCTGCCCAACTGGCCGAGCTGGAAGTGACCATCACTGCCACCGCTGGCGACGAAGGCAAGCTGTTCGGTTCGATCGGCACCCACGACATCGCTGACGCCCTGACCGCTTCCGGCGTTGAAGTGGCCAAAGCTGAAGTGCGTCTGCCGAACGGCACCATCCGTCAGGTTGGCGAATACGACGTAGCCGTGCACCTGCACAGCGACGTTGAAGCCACCGTACGCGTGGTCGTCGTAGCTGCCTAAGCTGCGCTGACTGGCTGGCCGTCCGCGGCCCAGCCGGTTAACATCGGGCACGGTCCTGTCTTCTACAGGCCGTGCCCTTTGTCTTTTTCGTCCCCCAGAATTCTTTCGTGGCCATGAACGAGATCACCACCTCCGAACAGCTCGACCTGCAAACCGCAGCCCTAAAGGTGCCGCCGCATTCCATCGAGGCCGAACAGGCCGTGCTCGGTGGCCTGATGCTGGACAACAACGCCTGGGAGCGGGTACTGGATCAGGTCTCGGATGGCGATTTCTATCGGCATGACCACCGCCTGATCTTCCGCGCCATCCACAAGCTGGTCGACCTGAACCACCCGTTCGACGTGGTCACGTTGCACGAGCAGCTGGACAAGGAGGGCGTGTCGTCGCAAGTCGGCGGCCTGGCCTACCTGGCGGAGTTGGCCAAGAACACCCCGTCGGTGGCCAACATCAAGGCCTATGCCGCGATCATTCGCGAGCGGGCCACGCTGCGACAGCTGATCAGCATCAGCACCGATATCGCCGACAACGCCTTCAATCCACAAGGGCGCAACGCCGAAGAAATCCTCGACGACGCCGAGCGGCAGATCTTCCAGATCGCCGAGGCGCGGCCGAAGACCGGCGGCCCGGTGGGGGTCAACGAGCTGTTGACCAAGGCCATCGACCGTATCGACACGCTGTTCAACTCCGACAGCGACATTACCGGTATTTCCACCGGTTACACCGACCTGGATGGGAAGACCAGCGGCTTGCAGGCGGCCGACCTGATCATCGTTGCCGGCCGTCCGTCGATGGGCAAGACCACCTTCGCCATGAACCTGGTGGAAAACGCCGTGCTGCGCAGCGACAAGGCGGTGCTGGTGTTCTCCCTCGAGATGCCAGGCGAATCGCTGATCATGCGTATGCTCTCGTCGCTCGGGCGCATCGACCAGACCAAGGTGCGTTCCGGCCAACTCGACGACGACGACTGGCCACGCCTGACCTCGGCGGTCAACCTGCTCAACGACCGCAAGCTGTTCATCGACGATACCGCTGGCATCAGCCCGTCGGAAATGCGTGCGCGTACCCGCCGCCTGGCTCGGGAGCACGGTGAGATCGGCATGATCATGGTCGACTACCTGCAGTTGATGCAGATTCCGGGCTCTTCCGGTGACAACCGGACCAACGAGATTTCCGAGATCTCCCGCTCGCTCAAGGCCCTGGCCAAGGAATTCAACTGCCCGGTCATCGCCCTGTCGCAGCTCAACCGCTCCCTGGAGCAGCGGCCGAACAAGCGCCCGGTGAACTCCGACTTGCGTGAATCCGGTGCAATCGAGCAGGACGCCGATGTGATCATGTTCGTTTACCGTGACGAGGTGTATCACCCGGAGACCGAGCACAAGGGCATTGCCGAAATCATCATCGGTAAACAGCGTAACGGCCCCATCGGTTTCATCCGCCTGGCCTTCATCGGCAAGTACACCCGCTTCGAGAACCTTGCGCCGGGCATGTACAACTTCGACGACGACGAATAACAACCCTGTGGGTCGGGCTTGCCCGGCCCCACGGAGTTATTCGTGTTGCAGATGAATCCGACAACCACCGTCGGATTTGGTCAAAATTTGTGCTATATTCCGCGCCCGCGATTTCCCTGCACACCAGAACCGGTCACTGACATGCAAGCAGCCAAACCACTCTACGACTATCCCAAGTACTGGGCCGAATGCTTCGGGCCAGCACCGTTCCTGCCCATGAGCAGGGAGGAGATGGATCAGCTCGGCTGGGATTCCTGCGACATCATCATCGTGACCGGGGACGCCTACGTCGACCACGCGTCGTTCGGCATGGCCATCATCGGCCGTCTGCTGGAAGCCCAGGGCTTTCGCGTTGGCATCATCGCCCAGCCAAACTGGCAGTCCAAAGACGACTTCATGAAGCTGGGCGAGCCGAACCTGTTCTTCGGCGTCGCGGCCGGCAACATGGACTCGATGATCAACCGCTATACCGCGGACAAGAAGATCCGCTCCGACGACGCCTACACCCCTGGCGGCATGGCCGGCAAGCGCCCAGACCGCGCCAGCCTGGTGTACAGCCAGCGTTGCAAGGAGGCCTACAAGCACGTGCCGATCGTGCTCGGTGGCATCGAGGCCTCGCTGCGCCGTATCGCCCATTACGATTACTGGCAGGACAAGGTGCGCCACTCGATCCTGATCGACGCCAGTGCCGACATCCTTTTGTATGGCAACGCCGAGCGGGCGATCGTCGAAGTCGCCCAGCGCCTGTCCCAGGGCGAGAGCATCGAGCACATCACCGACGTGCGCGGTACCGCGTTCGTGCGCCGTGACACGCCCCAGGGCTGGTTCGAGATCGACTCCACCCGCATCGACCGCCCAGGCCGGGTCGACAAGATCATCAACCCCTACGTCAACACCCAGGACACCCAGGCCTGCGCCATCGAACAGGCCAAGGGCGACGTGGAAGACCCGAACGAAGCCAAAGTGGTGCAGATTCTCGACAGCCCGGGCATGACCCGTGACAAGTCGGTGATACGCCTGCCGTCGTTCGAAAAAGTGCGTAACGACCCGGTGCTGTACGCTCACGCCAACCGCGTGCTGCACCTGGAAACCAACCCAGGCAACGCCCGCGCCCTGGTGCAGAAACATGGCGAAGTGGATGTGTGGTTCAACCCACCACCCATCCCCATGACCACCGAAGAAATGGACTACGTGTTCGGCATGCCCTACGCGCGTATCCCGCACCCGGCGTATGGCAAGGAGCGCATCCCGGCCTACGAGATGATCCGCTTCTCGGTGAACATCATGCGCGGCTGCTTCGGTGGCTGCACCTTCTGCTCGATCACCGAGCACGAAGGGCGGATCATCCAGAACCGCTCCCACGAATCGATCCTGCACGAGATCGAGGAGATGCGTGACAAGGTGCCAGGCTTCACCGGCGTGGTCTCCGACCTCGGCGGCCCGACCGCCAACATGTACCGCATCGCCTGCAAGAGCCACGAGATCGAGAAGCACTGCCGCAAGCCGTCGTGCGTGTTCCCGGGTATCTGCGAGAACCTCAACACCGACCACAGCTCGCTGATCGAGCTGTACCGCAAGGCGCGTGCCTTGCCGGGCGTGAAGAAGATCCTGATCGCCTCGGGCCTGCGCTACGACCTGGCGGTGGAATCGCCGGAGTACGTCAAGGAGCTGGTTACCCACCACGTGGGCGGCTACCTGAAGATTGCCCCGGAGCACACCGAGCGTGGCCCGCTGGACAAGATGATGAAGCCGGGTATCGGTTCCTATGACCGCTTCAAGCGCATGTTCGAGAAGTACTCGAAAGAGGCGGGCAAGGAGCAGTACCTGATCCCGTACTTCATCGCCGCGCACCCGGGCACCACCGACGAAGACATGATGAACCTGGCCTTGTGGCTCAAGGGCAACGGCTTCCGCGCCGACCAGGTGCAGGCTTTCTACCCGTCGCCAATGGCGTCGGCCACGGCGATGTACCACTCGGGCAAGAACCCGCTGCGCAAGGTGACCTACAAGAGCGAAGGGGTCGAGATCGTCAAGAGCGATCAGCAGCGCCGTCTGCACAAGGCGTTCTTGCGCTATCACGATCCGAAGGGCTGGCCAATGCTGCGCGAGGCGCTGGAGCGCATGGGCCGCGCCGACCTGATCGGGCCGGGCAAGCACCAACTGATCCCGTTGCACCAGCCGCAGTCCGACAGCTATCAGAGTGCCCGGCGCAAGAACTCGACCCCAGCTGGCAGCCACAAGGTGGCCAAGGAACAGAAGATCCTGACCCAGCACACCGGCCTGCCACCGCGCGGCAGCGATGGCAGCAAGCCGTGGGACAAGCGTGAGAAGGCCAAGGCTGATGCGTTTGCCCGCAACCAGCAGGCGGCCAAGGAGCGCAAAGAAGCGGCCAAGGGCGGCAAGGCTGGCAAGAAGCCGCGTCAGCCTGTCATTCCACGCTGAGTGATCCATTTAGGGGCTGCAAAGCAGCCCCAGAATGCCAAGCTCAATCAGGCTGCTTGTCGACCCACTTCGGCACCACCGGCGCGACGAACTCGTTCATCCCGTCCAGCAGCGCATCCGGCTGCTGACCCAGCAGCAACATGGCCCGATGCTGCGGCCGCACGAAACCTTCTTCGACGATATGGTCGAGGAACCCGCCCAGCTTTTCATAGAAACCATTGACATCGAGCAGGCCCAGCGGCTTGGCGTGATAGCCCAGTTGCCCCCAAGTCCACACCTCGAACAACTCCTCCAGCGTACCCAGGCCACCCGGCAGTGCAATGAACGCATCGCTGAGTTCGGCCATGCGTGCCTTGCGCGCATGCATGCCATCGACCACTTCCAGGCGGGTCAGGCCTTTGTGGCCGACCTCGGCGTCCAGCAGGCTTTGCGGGATGATCCCAACCACTTCGCCACCTGCGGCCATGGCAGCGTCGGCGACGATGCCCATCAAGCCGACCGCGCCACCGCCATAGACCAGGGTCAGGCCGCGCCGTGCGATGGCCTGGCCAAGGGCGACGGCCGCTTCACGGTAGGCAGGGTTGGCGCCGATGCTGGCGCCGCAGAAGACACAAACGGAACGTACAGGCATTGCTCATCTCCAGTCACTCAGGGTGACAGGGTACGGCGCCTGCCTGGCAGTTCCAAGGCCGCTTTCACTCCGGCCGGGAGAATTCGCAGACGGCGCCAGTGGCACCCTGGGCGTAGGCGGCGAGCAGGCTGTTCAGAAAGCTGGACATGGGCATTTGGTATTGCTCCTAAATGAGAGGTTGTCCCATCGTCTAATAAAAGGGCATGATGTGCCCTTAGATTGGTTGTATACAATCCATTGAACAATTCAACTGACTGGCCACTTGACACCCCCTTGACCCATATCAGCAAGGGGCTGAACGGTTTCAGGCAGTCTCGCAATTGATAAAACCCTGCCCAGGAGATTCATGATGTTTGCGAAAGCTGTAGCGGTATCCCTGCTGACCCTCGCCAGCGCCTCTGTCTTCGCCGCCGAGTGCTCGGTAACTGTCGACTCGACCGACCAGATGTCCTTCAATACCAAGGAAATCACCGTCGACAAGAGCTGCAAGGAATTCACCGTCAAACTGACCCATTCCGGCAACCTGCCGAAGAACGTCATGGGCCATAACCTGGTGATCAGCAAGACTGCCGACATGCAGGGCATTGCCACCGAAGGCATGACTCAAGGCCTGGATAAGGACTACATCAAGGCCGACAACGCCGGCATCATCGCTCACACCAAGATGATCGGCGCGCCAGAGAAAGAAACCGAAGTCAAATTCGACGCTACCAAGCTGGAAGCCGGCGGCGACTACAGCTTCTTCTGCACCTTCCCGGGCCACATCTCGATGATGAAGGGCAAGGTCGTCGTCAAGTAAGGACGATGGCGTAGAGGCGAGGGCTTTGCCCTCCATTCGCGGGGCAAGTCGGATCGCCGCACCGCCGCTCCCCCAGGCCTGATGCCAGTGGGGGCGGCGGTGCGGCGATCCGACTTGCCCCGCGAAGCTTTTACGGGGCGAACGGCAGTTCGCGCTTGTGCTGGGTCTTGCGGTAGGTGGCGACGATGATGTCGAACGCTTCCTGCTCGACCGGCTCACCTTGCAGGAACGCATCGATCTGCTGGTAGGTCACGCCATGTGACGCCTCGTCCGGCTTGCCCGGCGCCAGGTCTTCCAGGTCCGCTGTCGGGACCTTCTCCACCAGCGATTCCGGCGCACCGAAGCTGCGTGCAATCGCTCGCACCTGGTGCTTCACCAGCCCGCTCAGCGGTGCCAGATCGCACGCGCCATCACCAAATTTGGTAAAGAAGCCCATCACCGCTTCGGCCGCATGGTCGGTACCGATCACCAGGCCCGCGCGCGCGCCGGCGATGGTGTACTGCGCGACCATGCGCGTGCGTGCCTTGATATTGCCGACAACGAAGTCCACCAGGGTCGGCGACCCCCCTTGCAACGCCTCGGTTTCGGCCGCCAGTGCACGCACGGCGGGTGCGATGTCGACGGTGTGCACTTCATCGGCGTTGATCACCTCCAGGCAAGCCTGGGCGTCGTGCTCGTCGTGCTGCACCTGATAGGGCAGGCGCACGGCAATGAAGCGGTAGGCCGCATCGCCCGTTTCGGCACGCAGCTCGTTGATCGCGCGCTGGGCGAGCAGGGCGGCGGTCAAGGAATCGACGCCGCCGCTGATGCCCAGTACCAACGTCTTGAGCCGGGCATTGGCCAGGCAGCCCTTGATGAACGCCACGCGCCGGGCCACTTCCTGGTCGAGCGCGGCAGCATCGGCGAACGGCGGCTGCACCTTGAGCGCTTGGGCAATCTCTCGCTGAACGGCTTGCATGGGTTACTCCTTGCTGGGGATTTTGAAAACGTGGCGCATGTAGGCAACGAAGTTTTCGTCGCGGCATTGGGTCTTGGCCGCCTCGTCGGAGATTTTCGCCACCGGCGAGCCGTTGCAGTCGGTCATTTTAAGCACGATGTTCATCGGTGCCACACCCGGGATGTCGCAGGTCAGGTTGGTGCCGATGCCGAAACTGACATTGATGCGCCCGCGCAGGGCGCGGAAGATTTCCAGCGAGCGGGTCAGGTTCAGGCCGTCGGAAAACACCAGGGTCTTGGTCATCGGGTCGATGCCCAGCTTCTGGTAATGGGCGATGGCCTTTTCCGCCCAGGCCACCGGCTCGCCCGAATCGTGGCGCAGGCCGTCGAAAAGCTTGGCGAAGTACAGATCGAAGTCGTTGAGGAAAGCGTCCATGGTGATGCAGTCGGTCAGGGCGATACCCAGCAGGCCACGGTACTCGCGCACCCAGCAGTCCAGCGCGGCAATCTGGCTGTCGATCAGCCGCGGCCCAAGCTGTTGATGGGCCATGAACCATTCATGGGCCATGGTGCCCAGGGGCTTGATATCCAGTTTCCATGCCAGGTCGACGTTGCTGGTGCCGACGAAGCGGGCCGGGAAGTCATCGCGCAGTACCCGTACCACCTCTTCCTGCACGCGGCTGGAGAAGCGCCGACGGGTGCCGAAGTCGGCCACCTGCAGGTCGGCCAGCTCATCTTCGCTGGCATGCGCACGCAGCCAGTCGAACTTGCGGTACAGCTGGTCACGGGCTTCGGCCAGGCGCATGTGCGGGTGCAGGTGGCGGTTGCGCACTTCGCTGATCATGGCCAGCAAGGGCACTTCGAAGAGGATCACATGCAGCCAGGGGCCACGCAGGCGCAGGTACAGCTGATCGTTTTCGATGCCGATGCGCACGTAGCGCAAGTTGAAGCGGAACAGCCGCAGAAAGCGCAGGAAGTCGGGCTTGAGGAAGCTGATACGTTCGAGGAAGGCCAGTTGGCCGTCATCCAGGGTCAGCTCGCTGAGCCGTTCGAGCTGGTTGCGGATCTCGCCGAGGTAAGGGCGCAGGTCTTCGCCGTTGCGGCAGCGGAATTCCCATTCCACGTCGGCGTCCGGGTAGTTGTGCAGCACGCCCTGCATCATGGTGAGTTTGTAGAAGTCGGTGTCGAGCAGGTTGTGCACGATGCGCTCGGCGAATGCGCTTTCGCTCATCAAGGGTGGCTCCAGAAGCGGCGAATGGCGGCCATTGTGCCACAGGTATTGGGATGAACTGGCTGGCACTGGGGCGGGTTTATCCGCGAAGAGGCCAGCACCGGCAAAACAGGTGTTTTTCCGTGCACCAGCTAGCCTTCAAACGGTGCTGCCTGTAGCAGTCGCGCACCAGCGGTGTGCACTTCGGTGACGTCTGCTGTTACAGGGCGGTTGCACGTAAACACTTGCCAGGGTTGCAATGATGGCACTCGACGGTTGCTACTTGTCTGTACGTGTGGTGGCGCCTGCCGCAGGGCAGACGGTTGCACGCTCAATAAAGAAAAGGCCGTCGGTCGCCTGCTGGCGACCTTCACAGTGTGTTTTCCCGGAAGACAAAACCAATGGCACGGCCCTTGCTCAGAGCACAGGGTTGAGAAGTTGTAGTGCCAACCAAAAAAAACTCTAGGAGCACCACCTCATGTCGCAGACGTTTTACAAGAAAGGTTTCCTGGCTCTGGCCGTAGCTACGGCACTGGGTGTTTCTTCGTATGTTCAGGCCGACGTCAAGATCGGTGTTGCGGGCCCGATGACCGGTGCCAACGCAGCGTTTGGCGAGCAGTACATGAAAGGTGCCCAGGCGGCGGCCGACAAGATCAACGCCGGCGGTGGGGTCAACGGCGAGAAGATCGTCCTGGTGAAAGGCGATGATGCCTGCGAACCCAAGCAGGCCGTGGCCGTGGCCAACCGCCTGGCCGATCAGGACAAGGTCATCGGCGTGGTGGGCCACTTCTGTTCTTCCAACACCATCCCGGCGTCCGAGGTGTATGACGAAGCGGGCATCATCGCCATTACCCCCGGGTCGACCAACCCACAAGTGACCGAGCGCGGGCTCAGCGGCATGTTCCGCATGTGCGGCCGTGACGACCAGCAGGGTATCGTTGCCGGTGACTACATTGTCGATGTGCTCAAGGGCAAGAAAGTTGCGGTGTTGCACGACAAGGACACCTATGGCCAGGGCCTCGCCGATGCGACCAAGGCGCAGCTTGAAAAGCGCGGCGTGAAGCCTGTGCTGTATGAAGGCCTGACCCGTGGCGAGAAAGACTTCAGCGCCGTGGTTACCAAGATCCGCGGCGCTGGCGCGGACGTGGTCTACTTCGGTGGTCTGCACCCGGAAGCCGGGCCTTTGGTACGTCAGTTGCGTGAAGCGGGGCTCAATGACGTCAAGTTCATGTCGGACGACGGCATTGTCACCGACGAACTCGTAAATACCGCAGGCGGCGCCAAGTTTGTCGACGGCGTATACATGACCTTCGGCGCCGACCCACGCCTGCTGCCCGACAGCAAGGCTGTTGTGGAAGAGTTCCGCAAGAACGGTACCGAGCCTGAAGGCTACACCCTGTACGCCTATGCCTCGCTGCAGGCGCTCGCCGCCGCATTCAACGGCGCCAAGTCGAACAAGGGCGAAGACGCTGCCAAGTGGCTCAAGGCCAACCCGGTGCAGACCGTCATGGGCGAGAAGAAGTGGGACAGCAAGGGCGACCTGACGGTGTCCGACTACGTGGTCTACCAGTGGGACAAGACCGGTAAATACCACCAGCTGGAAAAACAAAAATAATAACGGCTACCGGCCCGGGCGCACGTTGCCCCGGGCCGCAGCCCCGCGGTACCTGTCTTTATCCGTAGATATGCACAGTTCTGCGCTGCGAGGGCCGCTGCATTCATGGCCCGCCGTGGACGGCGCTCGTGCAATCTCAATCAGGTGAGATTGCGTTATGGATGGTATTTTTCTGCAGCAACTGGTCAACGGCCTGACCCTCGGGTCGGTCTATGGCCTGATCGCCATCGGCTACACAATGGTCTATGGCATTATCGGCATGATCAACTTCGCGCACGGCGAGGTGTATATGATTTCCGCGTACCTCGCGGCAATCAGCCTGGCATTGCTGGCCTATTTCGGCGTCGAGTCGTTCCCGCTGCTCATGCTGGGCACGCTGTTGTTCACCGTCGTCGTCACGGGCGTTTATGGCTTTACCATCGAACGCATCGCTTACAAGCCCCTGCGCAACTCCACCCGCCTGGCACCGCTGATCAGTGCCATCGGTATTTCGCTGATCCTGCAGAACTACGCTCAGATCAGCCAGGGCGCTCGCCAGCAAGGCGTGCCGACCCTGCTGGAAGGCGCCATGCGCATCGAAGTCGGCACCGGCTTCGTGCAACTGACCTACACCAAGATCTTCATCCTGATTGCCGCGTTCGCCGGCATGGGCCTGCTCACCTACGTCATCAAGTACACCAAGCTCGGCCGCATGTGCCGCGCCACGCAGCAAGACCGCAAGATGGCCTCGATCCTGGGCATCAACACCGACCGGGTGATTTCCTACGTGTTCGTCATCGGTGCGGTAATGGCCGCCCTGGCGGGCGTGCTGATCACCATGAACTACGGCACCTTCGACTTCTACGCCGGCTTCATCATCGGCATCAAGGCGTTCACGGCGGCGGTACTGGGCGGCATCGGCTCGCTCCCGGGGGCCATGCTCGGCGGCATCATCCTGGGCATTTCCGAGTCGCTGTTCTCTGGCCTGATCAACTCCGACTACAAGGACGTGTTCAGCTTCTCGCTGCTGGTGCTGATCCTCATCTTCCGTCCCCAAGGCCTGCTGGGTCGCCCGCTCGTGGCTAAGGTGTGAACATGTCCACTGCCAAAACTGCCCCTGTTTCCGAAACCAACGGTTTCGACCTCAAACGCAGCCTGCTGGAGACCTTTGTCGCCGGCCTGCTGGCGCTCATTGTCTTTGGCCCGGTCGTCGGCGTGGTGCTCGACGGCTACACCTTCAATGCCGAACCCCGCCGCGTGGCGTGGCTGGTCGGTGGTGTAATGGTCGGGCGCTTCCTGCTCAGCCTGTACCTGCAGAGCGGCGCTGGACGGCGCATGCTGCAAGGCTTCGACACTGGTGGCTCGGGCGTGCATGTGAACGCGCCGAACTACAAGTCACGCCTGCGCTTCATCATCCCGGCGCTGATCGTGATCGCCATCGTCTTCCCGATCTTTGCCAACAAGTACCTGCTGACCGTGGTCATCCTCGGCCTGATCTACGTATTGCTGGGTCTAGGGCTGAACATCGTGGTCGGCCTGGCCGGCCTGCTCGACCTGGGGTACGTGGCGTTCTATGCCATTGGCGCTTATGGCCTGGCGCTGGGCTACCAGTACCTGGGCCTGGGCTTCTGGAGCGTGCTGCCGCTGGCGGCCATCGCCGCAGCGCTGGCGGGGTGCATACTCGGCTTCCCGGTGTTACGCATGCACGGTGACTACCTGGCGATCGTGACCCTGGGCTTTGGCGAGATCATCCGTCTGGTATTGAACAACTGGTTGTCGTTCACCGGCGGGCCGAACGGCATGCCGGCGCCGTCGCCAACCTTCTTCGGCCTGGAGTTCGGCCGTCGGGCCAAGGACGGCGGGGTGCCGATCCACGAGTTCTTCGGCTTCGATTACAACCCCAACCTGAAGTTCGTGTTCATCTACGCCGTGCTGTTCCTGGTGGTGCTGGCGGTGCTGTATATCAAGCACCGGTTGACCCGCATGCCAGTCGGCCGCGCCTGGGAAGCGCTGCGCGAAGACGAGATCGCCTGCCGCTCGATGGGGCTGAACCACGTGCTGGTCAAGCTCTCGGCCTTCACCCTCGGCGCATCCACTGCGGGCCTGGCCGGCGTGTTCTTCGCCACCTACCAGGGCTTCGTCAACCCGTCGTCGTTCACCTTCTTCGAGTCGGCGCTGATCCTTGCCATCGTGGTACTGGGCGGTATGGGGTCGACGGTGGGCGTAGTGATCGCGGCGTTCGTGCTGACTGTGGCCCCGGAGCTGCTGCGCAGCTTCTCCGAGTACCGCGTGCTGCTGTTCGGCGTGCTGATGGTGCTGATGATGATCTGGCGACCGCGTGGGCTGATCCGCATCAGCCGTACCGGTGTGGTTCCGCGTAAAGGAGTGGCGCCATGAGCGACGAAATCATTCTTTCGGTCGACAACCTGATGATGCAGTTTGGCGGCATCAAGGCGCTCAGCGATGTCAGCCTCAAGGTCCGGCGCAATCAGATCTTTGCCCTGATCGGCCCCAATGGTGCCGGCAAGACCACGGTGTTCAACTGCCTCACAGGCTTCTACAAGGCCAGCGGCGGGCGCATCGAACTGAACGTGCGCGGCAGCCAAACCAACGTCATCCAGTTGCTCGGCGAGCGCTTCCAGGCGGCCGACTTCGTATCGCCCGCACGCTTTGCCAACCGCCTGTACTACAAGATGTTCGGCGGCACCCACCTGGTGAACCGGGCAGGCCTTGCTCGGACTTTTCAGAACATTCGCTTGTTCAAGGAAATGTCGGTGGTGGAAAACCTGCTGGTGGCCCAGCACATGTGGGTCAACCGTAACCTGCTGGCCGGGGTGCTCAACACCAAGGCCTACCGCAAGGCCGAGAGCGATGCCCTGGACCATGCGTTCTACTGGCTGGAGGTGGTCGATCTGGTCGATTGCGCCAACCGCCTGGCCGGTGAGTTGTCGTACGGCCAGCAGCGGCGCCTGGAAATTGCCCGGGCCATGTGCACGCGGCCGAAGATCATCTGCCTGGACGAACCGGCTGCCGGCCTCAACCCGCAGGAAACCGAGGCCCTGAGTGGCATGATCCGCGTGCTGCGCGACGAGCACGACATCACCGTGGTGCTGATCGAACACGACATGGGCATGGTCATGAGTATCTCCGACCACATCGTCGTGCTCGACCATGGCAACGTGATCGCCGAAGGCGCGCCACAGGAAATCCGCAACAACCCGACGGTGATTGCCGCCTACCTGGGTGCAGACGAAGAGGAACTGGTATGAGTGCACCCATTCTCGAGCTCAAGGACCTGGATGTGTTCTACGGGCCGATCCAGGCGCTGAAGAAGGTGTCGATGCACATCAACGAGGGCGAGACGGTGAGCCTGATCGGCGCCAACGGTGCCGGCAAGTCGACCCTGCTGATGTCGATTTTCGGCCAGCCGCGCGCCGCGTCGGGGCACATCGTGTACCGCGGCACCGACATCACCCGCAAGTCGTCGCACTACATCGCCTCCAACGGCATTGCCCAGTCGCCGGAAGGGCGGCGGGTGTTCCCCGACATGACCGTCGAAGAAAACCTGATGATGGGCACCATCCCGATTGGCGACAAATATGCCAAGGAGGACATGGAGCGCATGTACGAACTGTTCCCGCGGTTGAAGGAGCGGCGTACCCAGCGGGCGATGACCATGTCGGGGGGCGAGCAGCAGATGCTCGCCATCGCCCGTGCGCTGATGAGCCGGCCTAAGTTGCTGCTGCTCGATGAGCCGTCGCTGGGGCTGGCGCCGATTGTGGTCAAGCAGATCTTCGCCACCTTGCGTGAGCTGGCCAAGACCGGCATGACCATTTTCTTGGTGGAGCAGAACGCCAACCATGCCCTGAAACTGTCGGACCGGGCGTATGTGATGGTCAACGGAGAAATCCGCATGACCGGGACGGGGCAAGAGTTGTTGGTGAATGAAGAAGTGCGTAGCGCCTATCTGGGCGGGCACTGAGTTGATTCGGGGGCTGCAAAGCAGCCCCCGCTGTAAATGTGGACAACTTGCTGCACCTCGCTCCCATGCCTCCATACAACTCCAGCCTAAGCCATTGTTCCCACAGCCTTGTTTTACCCACGGATAATGTGGAGCCGCCTGTGGAAAACATGGGTGCACCTCGCTGTAGCCCTTTGCTGTCGAGGCCTGCAGGCTTCTGATCGTTTTTTGATCGGTTTGCCCTTGTGGATGATTTTTAAGGGATTTTTACCCACATGCAGCTGTGTGTAATCGCTTTGAGCACCTGTGTATAACTCTGTGCAAAACCCTTGGACATACCGCTGCAAGCGGCATGGTTGAAAGCCTTGCGCCATCACTAAAAAGATATCCACCGACCCTGGAACGCTGAAAGGTTTCCGCTACCCCGACAAGTTGCCCCCAATCTGTGGGGAAAGCCTTGTGGATAACATGCGCATACATGACGCCAGGCTCTCTGCAACGGGGCTTTCGCCGATATGGTCAATATTTGATCAGTTGCTTCAATGGCTTGCTGCCTGCGTAGCACGAAGGCATGCTGCAACCCCCTGCCGAAATTAATCCACAGCGAGGAACAGAGCATGACGTCCACCGTATTCATCACTGGCGCGACTTCCGGTTTCGGTGAAGCTACCGCCCGACGTTTCGCCGAGGCCGGCTGGAAGCTGATCCTCACTGGCCGGCGTAAAGAGCGCCTGGACGCCCTGTGTGCCGAACTGTCGGCCAAGACCGACGTGCACGGGCTGGTCCTGGATGTGCGCGACCGCAACGCCATGGAACAGGCCATCGCCACGCTGCCGCCCGGTTTTGAGAAGCTGCGCGGCCTGGTCAACAATGCAGGCCTGGCGCTGGGCGTCGATGCGGCGCAGAACTGCAGCCTGGACGACTGGGAAACCATGGTCGACACCAACATCAAGGGCCTGATCTACACCACGCGCCTGCTGCTGCCTCGGTTGATCGCACACGGCCGCGGCGCGTCGATCCTCAACGTAGGTTCGGTGGCGGGCAATTACCCGTACCCGGGCAGCAACGTGTATGGCGGCACCAAGGCGTTTGTCGGGCAGTTTTCCCTGAGCCTGCGCTGCGACCTGCGCGGCACTGGCGTGCGCGTCAGCAACATCGAGCCGGGGCTGTGCGAGAGCGAGTTCTCGTTGGTGCGTTTCGGTGGCGACCAGGCCAAGTACGACGCCACCTACGCGGGTGCAGAGCCGATCCAGCCGCAGGATATTGCCGAGACCATCTTCTGGATCCTCAACCAGCCTGCGCACATCAACATCAACAGCCTGGAGCTGATGCCGGTGAGCCAGGACTGGGCAGGGTTCTCGATCGACCGGTCGCCCAAGGGCTGATCAGCATCCCCGGGCGTGCCCATGGCACGCCCATGCTGCCGCAGGCCTTCAGTTGTCTCGGAAAGTCTCGTTGGGGTTCAGAAGTTGCAGGGCTTGCAGCATATCGTTGACGACATCAGCGAGCATGGCATCTTCTCTACTCGGCTGCCCCTCGACATACTTCAAAAGGCTTGTAAGCAAACCAAGCTTTCGCTCATGCAGCAGCTTGTTCTTCTCAAGCTTGGAAGCCGCGATGTCCTTACTGGTAGCCTCAATTTCAGTTTGAAAGTGAGCCTTCAGAATTTCGTTGCCCATGACTGAACTCCTCTTTAGGGGAGCCTTTACGCTATCAACGCGTCTTGAGAACCGAAACTGGTAAAAATGTCAGGTCATTCCAAGTGATGAAGCCCTGCCAGGCAGGTCGCCAAGTGATAGGGCGTGGTCGAAGGCATGTCATGCCGGCTGACAGCGCCTTCGCCGTCCCGGCATTCATACCAGCCGCCGTCATGCAGGAACCGCTGCGTCATCGCCTGCAACTGCTGCGCAAGCTTGGCTTCGTTGCCTGAGCGCAACGCCAGCGCCCGCAGGTACTCCGCCTGGGCCCAGATCCGCTGGGTGGCATCGATGACCTTGCCGTCCACAGCCAGCATTGCCAAGACCGCCGAATCCTTTACCCCGCACTGCTCGGCATAATCGAACGCCCGGGCAATGGCGCCATGCAGCGGGGTGCCGCGTAACAGTGGCGAGGTGTCGAGCAGGTAGAACCACTCGAACTGATGCCCTGGTTCGAACCAGTTATCCACAGCGTCGCGTGGTTTTTTCCAGCATCAGGCCGTGCTGCGGTTCGATGAACTGTGCCTGCAGGGCATCGCACAACTGCAGCAGTGCCTGCTGCACGCTGGCATCTTCACGCACGGCAAGCACCTGCAGGAAGGCTTCGGCCAAGTGCATCTGGGGGTTCTGCAGTGGGCCACTGCCAAGGTCGGCCCAGTCTTCAGCGAGGCTGGCCTCGTACAGGCCGTCGTCGCGGGCGAACTGCGTGCTGACGATTGCCAGGGCAGCGTTCAGCGCAGACTCCACCAGGCTGTCGCGGACCTTGCCCCAGTAATGCGCGCAGGCAAACACGATGAACGCGTGGGTGTAGAGGTCTTTGCGCCGGTCCAGTGGCTTGCCTTCGGCATCGATGCTGTAGAACCAGCCGCCGTGCTCGGCATCGTGGAAATGCCGCTGCAGCGAGCGGAACAACGCCGCTGCCCGCTCTGCCGCGCCTGGCTGCTCGATGCGGCTGCTGAACAGGTACAGCTGGCGCGCGCAGGCCATCGCTCGATAGCGCTGAACCGGCAACGGCCGGTGCTGGGCATCGAGGGCCTCGAAGGGCAGGGCCATTTCGACGTTCCAGCCCGGGCCTTGCCACAGCGGCACGATACGCTCGGCAAAGTGCTGGGTGAAGCGGGCCAGTTCGGGCGGAGTGGGGCGGGGGTCGGACATGAATGCGCTCGTCACAATCGGGCAGTGCGCCATGGTAGCAGAACTGCGCTTCAGCCCGGGTTACCCAGGCCTTGCCAGTGCCGCGCGCCTACGAAGATGAAGCGCAGCTGTTGGGTGATCTTTTCCTGCGCGGACAGCGCCTGTGGATAACCTGAATCAGGGTTGTCGATCAGTTCGGGCAGGGTGGCAAATACCGTCTTCACGACCAGGTCGGCCATCACCGCCAGTGCTGCTCCGTCCAGGTGCTGCCAGCGTTTCATGCGCGCAAGGTCGGTGGCCAGGTCGTCACTGATGTCCTGGCGCAGGCGGGCAATCGCCTGGCGTACCGCCTGCGAGCCACCGTATTGCTCACGGGCCAGGAACAGGAACTGCGCCCGGTGGGCGGCGACCACGTCGAGGAAGATGCGCACCGAGGCGTCGGTGATGCCGCCAAACTCGAATTCGTTCTGGCGCACCAGGCGGATGGTCTGGCGGAAGGTGGTATCGACCTCGGCCACCAGAGCCAGGCCCAGGGCGTCCATATCGGGAAAATGCCGGTAGAAACCGGTGGGTACGATACCTGCCGTTTTCGCCACTTCGCGCAGGCTGATGCTGCCGAAACCACGGCCACTCTCCATCAGCTGGCAGGCGGCATCGAGCAAGGCCTGGCGGGTCTGTAGCTTCTGTTCGGCACGCGGCAGCATGGGTCAGGGTTCTGTGTCGGTCGAGGCAGGGCACTCTAGATAATAAAACGAAGCCCGGTCAATGGACCGGGCTTGGAGGTGAGCAGGCATTGTGCCGCAGGTTGTTATTTTCGGCCATGGCGATCAGCTCACACGGCTGAGTTCAACCAGGCGATCCGAGCCACCTTCGGCTACTCGGCCGGAGCGTTCGATCAAGCGGTCCGAGCCACCTTCGGCTACTCGGCCGGAGCGTTCGATCAAGCGGTCCGAGCCACCTTCGGCGACCCGGCCGGTGCGTTCGATCAGGCGGTCCGAGCCACCTTCGGCGACCCGGCCAGTGCGTTCGATCAGGCGGTCCGAGCCACCTTCGGCGACGCGGCCAGTGCGTTCGATCAGGCGGTCCGAACCACCTTCGGTAACCGTTTTCAGGGGCTGGGCGATTTCAGCGGTGCTGGAGCGCGATTCGGCGGTCAGGTGCTGGTCAGCAGCCGGCAGGGCGAAGGCGTTGGCAGCAAGGATCGACAGGGTCAGGGTCAGCAGGTGGCGTTTCATGAGTGGTTGCTCCTCTGGGGGGCTGGAAAGTGGGTACGAAGCCAATGCTACGCCCGGTAACGCCAGAGAAAAGTTCATAAGGATAATGGTAACAATCGACAGCATTGATAGAGCTTTTTGGAGGCTCTAGCACGGTTGTTTCAACATTCTTGGTGGCTTTTGGCCTTCATCTATTCCAGGTAACGCAACGCCGTTGCCCAGACCAAATGCTGAGCAAGGCGCCAGGAAAAACTTCGTTATCATGGCGCCACCGATAAAACCCAGCGGGCTTTCATCAGTCCGAGTTAATGAGTGCCACCGGTGCCCGCTTTGTGCCATGCCGTCAGGAGAATCACGCAATGACGCGACCCGCCAGAATTCTTGTCTGGACCCTTGCCACCCTGTTGACCTTGTTGGCGATACTGGTGGTGGTAATCGCCACCTTCGACTGGAACCGCGTCAAGCCGTTGCTCAACGAGAAGGTTTCCGAGGCCCTGCACCGGCCTTTCGCAATCAATGGCAACCTTGCGGTGCAGTGGCGTACCGAGCCCGAAGAAGGCGGTTGGCGGGCGTGGGTGCCGTGGCCGCACTTCATTGCCGAGGACCTGACCCTGGGCAACCCAGACTGGCTCAAGGAACCGAAAATGGTCGCCCTCGAGCGTGTCGAGTTCCGCCTGGCGCCACTGCCACTGGTGTTCCAGCAGATCGTCATCCCCCGCATCAACCTGACCAAGCCCACCGCCAGCCTGACTCGACTGGCCGATGGCCGTGCCAACTGGACCTTCGACTTCGGCCCCAAGGATGAAAACGCAGAACCCTCGAAATGGCAGCTGGACATCGGTGCCATCGGTTTTGACCAAGGCAATGTCAGCCTTGATGACCAGACCCTGAAGACCAGCATGAAGGTACAGATCGACCCGCTGGGCAAGCCGATACCCTTCAGCGACATCGTCGGCAAGGCGCGGGCCGAGAAAACGGCGGGCGCCCAGGACTATGCCTTCGGCCTCAAGGCCCAGGGCCGCTACAAAGGGCAGCCGGTGTCCGGCACCGGCAAGATCGGTGGCCTGCTGGCGCTGCAGGACGCCAGCCAACCGTTCCCGTTGCAGGCTGACGTGCGCATCGCCGACACCCACGTGGTGCTCGCCGGCACCCTGACCGACCCGCGTAACCTGGGCGCCCTGGACCTGCGCCTGCGCCTGTCCGGCAAGAGCCTGGGCAACCTCTACCCGCTGACCGGCGTGACGCTGCCCGACACCCCGGCCTACGCCACCGACGGCCACCTCACTGCCAACCTGCATGCCGCGCAAGGTGCGACCTTCAATTACCAGGGGTTCAACGGCAAGATCGGCGACAGCGACATCCACGGCGACCTGGCCTTCGTGGCCAGCCAGCCGCGGCCCAAGCTCTCCGGCAAGCTGGTCTCCAACCAGCTGCTGTTCAAGGACCTCGCGCCGCTGATCGGTGCCGACTCCAACGCCGAGCAGAAGGCTCGCGGGGGCGCCAGCAAGCAGCCGACGGGCAAGGTATTGCCGGTCGAGGAGTTCCGCACCGAACGCTGGCGCGCCATGGACGCCGACGTCGAGTTTGCCGGCAAGCGCATCGTCCACAGCGAGCAGTTGCCGTTCAACGACCTGTCTGCCCACGTGATCCTCGAAGACGGCCTGCTGCGCTTGGAGCCGCTGCGCTTTGGCGTGGCCGGTGGCAACCTGGCCTCCAGGATCCGCCTCGATGGCCGCAGTGTACCGTTGCAGGGGCGGGCGCAGTTGACCGCGCGGGGCTTCAAGCTCAAGCAACTGTTCCCCACCTTCGCGCCGATGCAGACCAGCTTCGGCGAACTCAACGGCGATGCCGACATCACCGGCCGCGGCAACTCGGTGGCGGCGCTGCTGGGCACGGCCAATGGCGACCTGCGCATGCTGATCAACGATGGTGCGATCAGCCGCAGCCTGATGGAAATTGCCGGCCTCAACGTGGGCAACTACGTGGTTGGCAAGTTGTTCGGTGACGAGGACGTGCAGATCAACTGCGCGGCGGCCGATGTCGGAATCAAGGACGGGCTGGCGAGCACACGCCTGTTCATCTTCGATACCGAGAACGCGATCATCTACATCAACGGCACGGCGAATTTTGCCAGTGAGCAGTTGGACCTGAAGGTGACCCCGGAGTCGAAGGGGCTGCGGCTGTTCTCGCTGCGTTCGCCGCTGTATGTACGCGGGCCGTTTGCCAAGCCGAGTGCGGGTGTGCAGGCGGTGCCGCTGGCCTTGCGCGGGGCGGGGATGGTGGCCTTGGGGGTGGTTGCGGGCCCCGCGGCGGGGCTGCTGGCACTGATTGCGCCTAGCAGTGGGGACGAACCGAACCAGTGCACGCCGTTATTGCAGCAGATGAAGGCGGGCAAGGCGCCGGCGGCGGTCAAAGGCAAGAAATAATGTAAGGGGCCGCAGAGCGGCCCCCTTTCGATTACAAACCTTGCAACAGATCGGACATATCGTCTGCGTGCTCTTCTTCCTGCGCCAGGATGTCTTCGAAGATGCGCCGCGTGGTCGGGTCCTTGTCACCAATGTACTGAATGATCTCGCGGTAGCTGTCGATCGCAATCCGCTCGGCCACCAAGTCTTCCAGCACCATTTCTTTCAGGTTATTGCCCGCCACATATTGGGCATGGGAGTTCTTGGTCAGGTTGTCGGGGTTGAAGTCCGGTTCGCCGCCCAACTGCACGATCCGCTCGGCCAGCTTGTCGGCGTGCTCGGCTTCCTGGTTGGCATGCTCCAGAAACTCTTCGGCCGCCACGCTCGCCTTGATCCCGCTGGCCATGAAGTAGTGGCGCTTGTAGCGCAGCACGCAGACCAGCTCGGTGGCCAGCGACTCGTTGAGCAGGCGCAGGATCTCTTGGCGGTCGGCATGGTAGCCCTCGGTCACGGCGCCTTGCTCGACGTGCTGGCGGGCACGTTCGCGCAGGGTTTGCACATCGGTCAGTTCAACGTTGCTCATGGTTATCTCCAAAAAGATCAGGACGGGTGGTCAAGGTGTTGCGTAGGCTCACGCGCCGGGTACGGCTTCGCTGTCCTCTTCTCGTTGCTTGCAAGTCTTGAAGCCCTTGGCATCGACATGGCCGGTGGCGTCGAAGCGCACGTAGTACGCCTGTTGCTTGCCGTCGCGGTTGAGGATGTAGTCGTTGCAGGTGCCGCCGTGGGGCAGGTCGATCGCATTGGATGGGCTGCCACCAATGGCGATCACTTTCTGCATGGTCATGCCGTGCTCCACCTGCTTGACCAGCGGCTCGTCACGGTAGGTGACGTAGTCCACCGGGTTCTCCGGGCGGCTGCCGCAAGCGGCAAGTGTTGCGCTGGCCAGAAGGATTGCCAGGGTCTGTTTGTACATGGTCCCGCTCCTTGCTCAGGGTCTGTTTGGTTTGGAACCGCACGGCGCGCCAGGAGTTCGATTGCGATGGTCATCCAGGCCGCTGTAGTGTTGGCCGGTCGACCACGCAAAGGGGCAGGGGCTATGCCGCAGGAATTGGCCACGCGATACCCACTGGTGCTAGTGCCGGGCATGCTCGGTTTCGTCCGGGTGCTGCTCTACCCCTACTGGTTCGGCATCGTGCCGGCCCTGCGCAAGGGCGGGGCGCAGGTGTTCCCCGTGCAAGTCTCGCCGCTGCACGCCAGTGAGGTGCGGGGTGAACAGTTGCTGGCGATCATCGAAGCCATCTGCCAGCGCACCGGTGCCGACAAGGTCAACCTGATCGGCCATAGCCAGGGCGCCTTGGACGCGCGCTATGCCGCGGCCAAACGGCCTGAGCGGGTGGCCTCGGTGACGTCCGTGGCGGGGCCCAACCATGGCTCGGAACTGGCCGACCACCTGCACCGTACGGCGCCGGGCGACTCGCCCCAGGGGCGTATCCTCAAGGGCGCGCTGCACGGCTTGGCGGTGCTGCTGGTGTGGCTGGAAACCGGCTGGCGCCGCGAGCCATTGCCCATCGACGTGCACGCCTCGCACCAGGCGCTGACCAGTGCCGGGGTGGCGCTGTTCAACCAGGCTTATCCACAGGGCCTGCCCGACACCTGGGGCGGCGAAGGGCCGGCAGAGGTCAACGGCGTACGCTACTACTCCTGGTCAGGCACCTTGCAGCCCGGCCTGACCGACCAGGGGCGCAACCGCTTTGACGGCAGCAACCGCTTCTGCCGCCTGTTCGCCCGCAGTTTCGTCAAGGAAAAGGGCCATTGCGATGGCATGGTCGGGCGCTTCAGCTCGCACCTGGGGCAGGTGATCGGCGACGACTACCCGCTCGACCACCTGGACATCGTCAACCAGTCGCTCGGCGCCGTGGGCAAGGGCGCCGAGCCGGTGCGCCTGTTCACCGAGCACGCCGCCCGGCTCAAGGCTGCGGGGCTGTAGCGCTGCGGCGTACGGGGGTGGTCCAACGCTCGGCCAGGATCACCCCCAGCAGGGTCAACAGGCCGCCGACCAGGTGGTAGCTGGCCAGCTGTTCATCGAGCACCCCAGCGGCGATCAGCGCGGTGACCAAGGGCAGCAGGTTGAAGAACAGCGTGGTGCGGCTTGGCCCCAGGCGGTGCACGGCCTGCATCCACACCAGCGGGGCGATCATCGAGGCCAGCACGCAGGCGTACAGCACCAGGCCGACGTTGTGGGCATTCAGGCCGGTCTTGTCCGACAGCAGGAACAGCGGCAGCAACACCACGATGGCCACCAGCACCTGCAGGTACAGCAACTGCAAGGGCGGCAGGCGCAATTGCCATTTTTTCAGCAGGAAGCTGTACAGCGCATAGGCCAGGGTGGCCACCAGCATCAGCAGATCGCCGCTGTTCAGGCCCTGTTCCAGCAAGGCCCCGGGTTGGCCTGCGCTGACCACTTCAAGCACGCCGAAAAACGACACCACGGCGCCGACCAGGGCGCCGAAGGTCAGGCGCTGGCCGAGCCAGGCAATCGACAGCGCCAGCGACATCAACGGCATCAGCGAGAGGATGATGCCCATGTTGGTGGCGCTGGTGATGCTGGCGGCGAAGTACGCCAGGCTCTGGTACAAGGCCATGCCCAGCACGCCGAGCACGAACACCTTGCCCAGGTGCGGGCGGATGGCTGCACGGTTGCGCCACACGGCGGGCAGCAGGAAGGGGGTGAACAGCAGGCCGGCCAGCAGCCAGCGGTAGAAGCCGATCTCGGCGGGGTGGATGGCACCGGCCGACAGCTTGGTGACCACGGTGTTGCCGGCCCAGATAAGGATGGCGGTGAGGGGGAACAGGTAATTCATAAAGGTGCAACTCTGGGTGAGACCAGGAATTTGGGGGCTGCCGCTCAGCAGGCCCAGGTTGCCCGGTATTATGAGTTGTCTGTCCGCAAGCCTATACTTGTATCCAGACAATCCGCCCTTCGAAGCAGACAGCATGCCGCGCAAATACCTCGACATCCCCGGTTTCGACCGGCTCCCGGCGCCGGTGTACTTGCGCCACGACGAGTTCGGTGCCGATACCCACAGCGCCCCCCACCGCCACGCCTGGGGCCAGCTGAACTACGCGGCCCACGGTGTCATGCACCTGGATGTCGAAGGCCAGCGCTTCCTCTCGCCGCCGCACTACGCCGTGTGGGTGCCACCGGGTATCGAACACGGCTGTTACAACCCCCAGGCCATCGTCTACCGCTCGCTCTACCTGGACCGCAGCTTGTGCGCCGGGTTGCCGCAACAGCCGTGCAGCCTGGTCATCAGCGACATCCTCAAGGCCATCCTCGGCGACTTCGCCCGGCGTGACCTGAACGTGGCGCAGGACGAACGCGACCAGCGCCTGGTGCAGGTGCTGCTCGACCAGTTGCTGCTGGCGCCGACCCAGACCTGCTATTTGCCCTTCGCCCGCAGCGAGGGCCTGGGCCAGGTGCTCGATGGCTTGAGCCGTGCCCCGGGCGACAATCGCCCGCTGGCCGATTGGGCGCGGCAGGTGCATGTCAGCGAACGTACCTTGGCCCGCCAGTTCATCCGCGAACTGGGCATCGGTTTTGGCGAGTGGCGCCTGCGCCTGCGCTTTCTGCGTGCCATCGAGATGCTGGAGGCAGGCTTGCCGATTCAGGCCATTGCCTTCGACCTCGGCTACAGCAGCGCCTCGGCCTTCATCGCCATGTTCCAGCGCCAGGCCAATTGCACACCGGAGCAGTACCGGCGTCAGGCGCGGTCTGGCGGCTGAAATGAGTGTAAAAAATCTTGTCTACACTCAGTGGCACCACCGTGCATCGGGCGCGGAGACAAGGAGACCACTCCATGAAGCTGCTGCAAATGCCATTGCTGGTGCTGGCTGTATTGTTCAGCGCACAGGGGTTCGCCGCCACTGCGCAACAGGAAAAGATGACCTCGTGCAACGCCGACGCCAGCGCCAAGGCGCTCAAGGGCGATGAACGCAAGGCGTTCATGAGCAACTGCCTGAAGAAGAGCGTACCTGCAACCCAGCAGGAAAAGATGAAGACCTGCAACGCCGACGCCAGCACCAAGGCACTCAAGGGTGACGAGCGCAAGGCGTACATGAGCGACTGCCTGAAGAAGAAATGACCTGCGCCTATGCCTGTAGGGCGAAGGCTGGCAGACTGCGGGTCTTTTTTGTTGTCTGCCCCTGAGGCTGTATGACCTTCACCCCCCGCCAGATCACCCTGGCCAGTTGGATCATCGTGTTTGCCGGCCTGTTGCTGGCGCTGCCCCTGAAGTTGCTGCCGAGCCTGCTTGCCGGTTTGCTGGTGTTCGAACTGGTCAACATGCTGACGCCGCGGTTACAGCCACTGATCGCCGGGCAGCGCGCCCGCTGGCTGGCCGTGGCCCTGCTCGGCACGTTGGTGGTCATTACTCTGACCCTGCTGATTGCTGGCGCATTCAGCTTCCTGCTGCACGAGGCGGAGAACCCCGGGGCTTCGCTGGACAAGTTCATGGCCTTGGTCGAGCGGGCCCGTGGGCAACTGCCGCCGTTCATCGAAGGCTACCTGCCGGCCAGTGCCGCCGAGTTCAAGGTGGCCATCGGCGACTGGCTCAAAAGCCACCTGGGCGAGCTGCAACTGGTAGGCAAGGGCATGGCGCACATGTTCGTCACCTTGCTGATCGGCATGATCCTCGGCGCCATCGTGGCCTTGCAGCGTATCCCCGACATTTCTCGGCGCAAACCGTTGGCCGCAGCCTTGTTCGAACGCTTGAGCCTGCTGGTGCAGGCGTTTCGCAACATTGTCTTCGCGCAGATCAAGATTTCGCTGCTCAACACCACCTTCACCGGCATCTTCCTGGCCGTGGTGCTGCCGATGTTCGGAGTGCATCTGCCGCTGACCAAGACGCTGATCGTGCTGACCTTCCTGCTTGGGCTGCTGCCGGTGATCGGCAACCTGATGTCCAACACCCTGATCACCATCGTCGGGTTGTCATTGTCGATCTGGGTGGCGATGGCGGCGTTGGGGTATCTGATCGTCATCCACAAGGTCGAGTACTTCCTCAACGCGCGGATCGTGGGGGGGCAGATCAGTGCCAAGTCGTGGGAACTGCTGCTGGCGATGCTGGTGTTCGAGGCGGCATTCGGCTTGCCGGGGGTGGTGGCGGGGCCGATCTACTATGCGTATCTGAAGAGCGAGCTGAAACGAGTGGAATTGGTTTGAGCTGAGATCTTGGGGCCGCTTTGCGGCCCCAAGATCGTTCAGATAACGCCGTAGCGTTTGCGTGCCTCGATCGCCAACCCGCTGCCAATGCTGCCAAAGATGTTGCCTTCCACATGCCGTGCATTGGGCAACATCGCCGCCACGCTGTTACGCAGCGCCGGAATCCCGCTGGACCCCCCGGTAAAGAACACCGTATCCACTTGCCCTTCGCCCACACCGGCCTTGTTCAGCAGCTCGCTGACACTGCCGCGCACGCGCTCCAGCAGGCTATCGATCGCTTCTTCGAACACCGCACGGGTCAGCTCGGCGGTCAGCTCAGGCTCGACACGGCGCAGGTCGATGCGGCGGCTGTCCTGTTCGGTCAGCTCGATCTTGCTGGCTTCCACTTCCATCGCCAGCCAGTGGCCGGCGCGCTGTTCGATCAGCTGGAACAGGCGGTCGATACCGAGGGTGTCCTCGATGTCGTAACGCATGTTGCCCAGGGCTAGCTGCGACTTCTGCGAGTACAAGGCGTTGATGGTGTGCCAGGTGGCCAGGTTGAGGTGGTAGCTGGTCGGCATCAACGCACCGCTCTTCATCCGGCTGCCATAGCCGAACAACGGCATCACGCCCTGCAGGCTCAGCTGCTTGTCGAAATCGGTACCGCCGATGTGCACGCCACCGGTGGCGAGGATATCGCTTTGGCGTTCGGCCACCAGGTGGCGCTCGGGCGACAGGCGGATCAGGGTAAAGTCGGAGGTACCCCCGCCGATATCGACGATCAGTACCAGCTCTTCACGGCTGATGCTCGACTCGTAGTCGAAGGCTGCGGCAATCGGTTCGTACTGGAACGACACGTCCTTGAAGCCGATTTTGCGCGCCACGTCGGCCAGGGTGTCTTCGGCTTCCTGGTCGGCGGCCGGGTCTTCATCGACGAAGAACACCGGGCGGCCCAGCACGACCTGGTCGAAGCTGCGCTCCGCGGCGGTTTCGGCGCGCTTTTTCAGTTCGCCGATGAACATGCCCAGCAAGTCCTTGAACGGCAAGGCGCTGCCCAGCACGCTGGTGTCGTGCTTGATCAGCTTGGAGCCGAGCAGGCTCTTGAGCGAGCGCATCAGGCGGCCTTCGTAGCCTTCCAGGTACTCGTGCAGCGCCAGGCGGCCATACACCGGGCGACGCTCCTCGATGTTGAAGAAGACCACCGAAGGCAAGGTGATCTTGCCGTCTTCCAGGGCAATCAGCGACTCGAGGCCAGGGCGGTGCCAGCCGACCGTGGAGTTGGAGGTGCCAAAGTCGATGCCAAGGGCACGGGCCGGGGATACGTCAGACATGGGAAAAAGGTTTCCGGAGGCAAAACGGCCGCGCAGTTTATGCCAGTTGGCAACAGAATCAAGACCAGTCGTCTGCCATACAGCAATCCCAAGCGGCCCTTGAAAGGCTATGCTTGACCCCTATCTTCAGTTGCAACACGCAAATTCACATTGGTGATCCATAAATGGACTTCAAAGACTATTACAAGATACTTGGCGTAGAGCCCACGGCGGACGAAAAGGCGATCAAGGCCGCCTACCGCAAGCTGGCACGCAAGTATCACCCCGATGTCAGCAAGGAGCGCGACGCCGAGGACAAGTTCAAAGAGGCCAACGAGGCCTATGAAGTGCTCGGTGACGCGCAGAAACGTGCCGAATTCGACGAGATCCGCAAGTACGGTGGCCAACATGGCCGGCCGTTCCAGGCGCCGCCGGGCTGGGAAAACCGCGGCGGGGGTGCGGGCGGTGGTTTCGAAGGCGGTGACTTCTCCGACTTCTTCAGCTCGATTTTTGGCGCGCGTGGGGGCAACCCCTTTGGCGGCGCCCGGCAACAGCGCAGCGCAGGCAGGCGAGGGCAGGACGTGGAGTTGGAACTGGCGGTATTCCTTGAGGAGACCCTGAGCAAGGAGTCCAAGCAGATCAGCTTCCAGGTGCCGCAGACCAATGCCGCCGGGCAGCGCACCGGGTTCACCACCAAGACCCTGAACGTCAAGATCCCCGCCGGGGTGACCGACGGCGAGCGCATTCGCCTCAAGGGCCAGGGTGCGCCGGGCAGTAGCGGCGGGCCCAACGGCGACCTGTTCCTGACCATCCGCATGGCACCGCACCCGCTGTTCGATGTCGAAGGCCATGACCTGATCATCACCGTGCCACTGGCACCGTGGGAGGCGGCACTGGGCGCCAAGGTGGCGGTGCCGACCCTGGACGGCAAGATCAACCTGACCATCCGTCCCGACAGCCAGAGCGGCCAGCGCCTGCGCGTACCGGGCAAGGGCCTGGCCAACAAGCAGGGCGAGCGCGGCAACCTCTATGCGCAGCTCAAGGTGGTCATGCCGACTGCATCCGACGAGTCGACCCGTGAACTGTGGGCCAAGCTTTCCGAGAAGGCCGCGTTCAACCCGAGGGCACAATGGAGTAAGTGATCATGAGCAGCACCCTGATCGTTCAACTGGACATGCGCACCCTCTGCCAGGAAGCTGACATTACGGCGGACTACGTGATCGAAATAGTCGAGCACGGCATCGTCGAACCCTCTGGGCGAACGCCTGAGGACTGGTTGTTCGACGATCAGGCGCCGCTTTTGGCCAAGCGCGCGGCGAAGCTGCACCAGGAGTTGGAACTGGAGTGGGAAGGCGTGGCGCTGGCGCTGGAGCTGTTGCAGGAAGTGCAGCAGCTGCGCAGTGAGAACAACATGCTGAAACAGCGCTTGGGCAGGTTCACCCAACTGGGATGAGGCCAGTGCGGGCCCCTTCGCGGGGCAAGCCCGCTCCCACAGTTACAGCACAATCAAGGACTGTGAGGTCCCTGTGGGAGCGGGCTTGCCCCGCGAAGGGGCCTGCACCGGCACCCTCACGTTCAGGCCGGCTCGGCCCCCGGGCTCAGCATCAACTGCATGAACGTCAGGTCCAGCCAGCGGCCGAACTTCACCCCCACCTGCGGCATCTGCCCGGTCACCACGAACCCCAGCCGCTCATGCAGGCGTACCGAGGCCGCGTTGCCGCTCTCGATGGCCGCCACCATCACGTGCTTGCCGCAACCCCGCGCGCGTTCCACCAATGCGCCCATCAACAGCGGCCCCAGGCCCTTGCCGCGCTGGTCGCCGCGGATGTACACCGAATGCTCCACGGTATTGCGAAAGCCCTCGAACGGCCGCCAGTCGCCAAACGACGCATACCCCAGCACGCCGCTCTCATCCACCGCCACCAGAATCGGGTAGCCCTGCTGCGCACGGGCCTCGAACCAGGCCTGGCGGTTGCCCAGGTCGACGGGTGTTTCGTTCCAGATCGCCGTGGTGTTGCGCACCGCGTCATTGTAGATGTCGAGGATGCCCGGTACATCGGCGGGCAAGGCGTCGCGGATTTCGTGGCTCATTGCAGCGTCTCACAAGGTCGATGGGCGCAGATTAAATGGTTACCAGCCCGCGTACACCTTCTGCCTGCATGTTATCCCCGCGCCCACGCTGAATGATCTCGCCGCGGGCCATCACCAGGTACTGGTCGGCCAGTTCTTCGGCGAAGTCGTAGAACTGCTCCACCAGCAGGATGGCCATGTCGCCACGTTGGGCCAGGCGCCGGATGACCGCGCCGATTTCCTTGATCACCGAAGGCTGGATACCTTCGGTGGGCTCGTCGAGTATCAGCAGGCGCGGGCGGCTGGCCAGGGCACGGCCAATAGCCAACTGCTGTTGCTGGCCGCCGGACAGGTCGCCGCCGCGGCGCTGTTTCATCTGTTCCAGTACCGGGAACAGTTCGTAGATGAAGGCGGGCACTTCACGGGCCTCTCGGGCGGGGAAGCGCGACAGGCCCATCAACAGGTTCTCCTCCACGGTCAGCCGCGCGAAGATTTCGCGGCCCTGGGGCACGTAGGCGATACCGGCCTGCACCCGTTGCTGGGGCTTGAGCGTGGTGATCGGCTTGCCTTCCCATTCGACGCTGCCTTCGCGGGCTGCGACCAGGCCCATCAGGCAGCGCAGCAGGGTGGTCTTGCCCACGCCGTTGCGGCCCAGCAGGCACGTGACCTCGCCGACCTTGGCCTCGAAGGACAGGCCGCGCAGGATGTGGCTGCCGCCGTAGTATTGGTGCAGTGTGTCGATTTTCAGCATGTCATGTCCCTGGAAGTTTGTGCGCTGGCTGTGAGGTTCATCGGCCCAGATAAACTTCGACCACCCGCTCATCCGCCTGCACCTGCGCCAGCGAGCCCTCCGCCAGCACGCTGCCTTGGTGCAGCACCGTCACATGGTCGGCAATGCTGCCGACAAACCCCATGTCGTGCTCCACCACCATCAGCGAATGCGTGCCGGCCAGCCCCTTGAACAGCTCTGCGGTGAACTCGGTTTCGGCATCGGTCATGCCCGCCACCGGCTCGTCGAGCAACAGCAGTTGCGGCTCCTGTACCAGCAGCATGCCGATCTCCAGAAACTGCTTCTGGCCGTGGGACAGCAACCCTGCCTGGCGCTGCGCCAGCGGTAGCAGGCGCAGGGTGGCCAGCACGTGTTCGATGCGCTGTCGTTGCTCGCCGCTCAAGCGCGCGGCCAGGCTGGCCCACACCGACTTGTCGGCCTTCAGCGCCAGCTCCAGGTTCTCGAACACCGTCAGCGCCTCGAACACCGTGGGCTTCTGGAACTTGCGGCCGACCCCGGCCTGGGCGATCTGGTATTCGCTCATGCGGGTCAGGTCGAGAGTGTCGCCGAAAAAGGCGCTGCCGCTGTCGGGGCGGGTCTTGCCGGTGATCACGTCCATCATCGTGGTCTTGCCGGCGCCGTTGGGGCCGATGATGCAGCGCAGTTCGCCGACGCCGATGTACAGGTTCAAACCATTCAGCGCCTTGAACCCATCGAAGCTGACGCTGATGTCTTCCAGGCTCAGCACCGTGCCGTGGCGGGTGTCGAGGCCGGCCTTGCGGCTCTGGCCGAGGCCGATGGCGTCGCGGCTGGCGCCAAGGGTGTCGAACACCGGCTCCAGCATGAACTCGGGATGAACCGGGGGCACGCCTCTCATGGCTGGCTCCTTTTCTTCAGCAGGCCCACCACGCCCTTGGGCAGGTACAGGGTGACCAGAATGAACAGCGCACCGAGGAAGAACAGCCAGTACTCGGGGAACGCCACGGTGAACCAGCTCTTCATGCCATTGACCAGGCCTGCGCCCAGCAGCGGGCCAATCAACGTGCCACGCCCGCCCAGGGCGACCCAGACAGCAGCTTCGATGGAGTTGGTCGGCGACATTTCGCTGGGGTTGATGATGCCCACCTGGGGCACATACAGCGCGCCAGCCAGGCCGCACAGCACGGCGCTCAGCACCCACACCAGCAATTTGAAGCCGCGCGGGTCGTAACCGCAGAACATCAGGCGGTTTTCGGCGTCGCGCACGGCAGTGAGCAGCCGGCCGAACTTGCTGGTGGTCAGGCGCCAGCACAGGTACAGGCTGGCCAGCAACAGGCCGACAGTCAGCAGAAACAGCACGGCCCGTGTGCCCTGCGCGGCAATGTCAAAGCCCAGAATGGTGCGGAAGCTGGTAAAGCCGTTGTTGCCGCCAAACCCGGTCTCGTTGCGAAAGAACAGCAGCATGCCGGCAAAGGTCAGGGCCTGGGTCATGATCGAGAAGTAAACGCCTTTGATCCGCGAGCGGAAGGCGAAGAAGCCGAACACCAGCGCCAACAGCCCAGGCGCCAGCACCACCAGGCACAGGGCCCAGGCAAAATGCTGGGTGCCGGCCCAGTACCAGGGCAGCTCGGTCCACGACAGGAAGGTCATGAAGCCCGGTAGGCCATCGCCGGCGGCCTGGCGCATCAGGTACATGCCCATGGCGTAGCCGCCGAGGGCGAAGAACAGCCCGTGGCCGAGCGACAGCAGCCCGGCATAGCCCCAGACCAGGTCCAGGGCCAGGGCGACGATGGCGTAGCAGAGTATCTTGCCGACCAGTGTCAGCGTGTAGGCCGAGACCTGCAGGGCATGGTCGGCCGGTAGCAACGACAGCAGTGGTAGTGCCAGCAGCAACAGCACGACGACAGTGCCGATGGCCAGCGACAAGCGCGGCCCGGCTTTTTGCGAAGCGGTGACAAGCAGTGGCTGGTTCATCAGTCGATTACCCGTCCCTTGAGGGCGAACAGGCCTTGCGGGCGCTTCTGGATGAACAGAATGATCAACGCAAGGATGAGGATCTTGCCAAGCACCGCGCCGATCTGCGGCTCCAGCAGCTTGTTGGCGATGCCTAGGCCGAAGGCGGCCCAGAGGCTGCCGGCCAGTTGCCCGACACCGCCGAGTACCACCACCAGGAACGAGTCGATGATGTAGCTTTGGCCCAGGTCCGGGCCGACGTTGCCGACCTGGCTCAGGGTCACGCCACCGAGCCCGGCGATACCGGAGCCGAGGCCGAAGGCGAGCATGTCGACGCGCCCGGTGGACACGCCACAGCAGGCGGCCATGTTGCGGTTCTGCGTCACCGCGCGAACGTTCAGGCCGAGCCGCGTGCGGTTGAGCAGCAGCCAGGTCAGCAGCACCACGGCGAGGGCGAAACCGATGATCACCAGGCGGTTGTACGGCAGCACCAGGTTCGGCAGCAGTTGGACACCACCGGACAGCCACGCCGGGTTGCTCACTTCGACGTTCTGCGCGCCGAAGATCAGGCGGATGGCCTGGATCAGGATCAGGCTGATACCCCAGGTCGCCAGCAGGGTTTCCAGCGGGCGGCCGTACAGGTGGCGGATCACCGTGCGCTCCAGCGCCATGCCGACCCCGGCGCTGACGGCGAACGCCACCGGCAGGGCGATCAGCGGGTAGAACTCGATGGCGCCCGGGGCGTAGCGCTGCAGCAGCACCTGGACCATGTAGGTGCTGTAGGCACCGAGCATCAGCATTTCACCGTGGGCCATGTTGATCACCCCGAGCAGGCCGAAGGTGATCGCCAGGCCCAGCGCCGCCAGCAGCAGGATCGACCCCAGCGACAGGCCGCTGAACGCCTGGCCCAGCAGCTCGCCAACCAGCAGCTTGCGTTTGACCTGGGCCAGGCTGGTTTCGGCAGCGGTACGCACGCCGGCATCGCTTTCGACGCCGGGCTGCAGCAGCGCCTCCAGGCGGGTGCGGGCGACCGGGTCGCCGGTCTCGCCGAGCAGGCGCACGGCGGCCAGGCGTACCGCAGGCTCGCTGGCGCCCAACTGCAGGTTGGCCAGGGCAAGGCCGAGGGCGGCGTGTACGGCAGGGTCCGCTTCGTTGGCGAAGCGCCGGTCGAGGAAGGCCATCTGCGCCGGTTGCGCGCTCTTCTGCAGTTGCTGGGCGGCGGCCAGGCGCGCGTCGCTGTTGTCGCTGAGCAACTGGTGGCTGGCCAGGGCGTTGTCGATCAGGCCACGCAGGCGGTTGTTCAGGCGCACCTTGCGGGTGTCGCCTTCGGCGATGCGGCCTTGGCGCAGGTTTGCCAGCAGCGCCAGGCGCGCGGCATCGGGTTGCGCCGCCCAGCCTTCGAGCAGGCGAGCCTGTTCGGCGGGCTTGGCGCTGAGGAAGAATTCGCCCTCGCTGGCCTGGGATGCCAGGGGCAGCATAAGGAGCAAGATGAGCAGGAGTCTGAGCATGCGGGCAATCCTGGAAATCAGTGTGGATGCTTCGCGGGGCAAGCCCGCTCCCACAGGCTCGAGGCTGTTCTCAAGACCTGTGGGAGCGGGCTTGTCCCGCGAATGGGCTGCACAGCAGCCCCAGTGCACTCAGTTACCTTTCACTGCGTAATCAGGGCGCTTGTCGTTACCCGGAATGAACGGGCTCCAAGGCTGTGCCCGCAGTGGCTGCTCGGTCTCCCAGACCACGCTGAACTGCCCGTCATCCTGGATCTCGCCGATCATCACCGGCTTGTGCAGGTGGTGGTTGGTCTTGTCCATGGTCAGGGTGAAGCCGGACGGTGCCTTGAAGCTCTGCCCAGCCAAGGCTTCGCGCACTTTGTCGACCTCGGTGGACTTGGCTTTTTCCGCCGCCTGCGCCCACATGTGGATGCCCACATAGGTGGCTTCCATCGGGTCGTTGGTCACCGCCTTGTCGGCGCCGGGCAGGTTCTTGGCCTTGGCGTAGGCCTTCCAGTCGGCGACGAACTTCTGGTTCACCGGGTTATCCACCGATTCGAAGTAGTTCCACGCCGCCAGGTGGCCCACCAACGGCTTGGTGTCGATGCCACGCAGTTCTTCTTCACCCACCGAGAAGGCTACCACTGGCACGTCGGTGGCCTTCAGGCCCTGGTTGGCCAGCTCTTTGTAGAACGGCACGTTGGAGTCGCCGTTGACGGTAGAGATGACAGCAGTTTTACCGCCGGCGGAGAACTTCTTGATGTTGGCGACGATGGTTTGGTAATCGGCATGGCCGAATGGGGTGTAGACCTCTTCGATGTCCTTGTCGGCCACGCCTTTGCTGTGCAGGAAGGCGCGCAGGATCTTGTTGGTGGTGCGCGGGTAGACGTAGTCGGTGCCCAGCAGGAAGAAGCGCTTGGCGCTGCCGCCTTCTTCGCTCATCACGTATTCCACGGCCGGGATGGCCTGCTGGTTGGGCGCGGCGCCGGTGTAGAAGACATTTGGCGACATCTCTTCGCCTTCGTATTGCACGGGGTAGAACAGCAGGCCGTTGAGCTCTTCGAACACCGGCAGCACCGACTTGCGCGACACCGATGTCCAACAACCGAACACCACGGCAACCTTGTCCTGGGTCAGCAGCTGGCGGCTTTTCTCGGCGAACAGCGGCCAGTTGGATGCCGGGTCGACCACCACCGGTTCGAGCATCTTGCCATTCACGCCACCCTTGGCGTTGATCTCGTCGATGGTCATCAGCGCCATGTCCTTGAGCGATGTCTCGGAAATGGCCATGGTCCCCGACAGCGAATGCAGGATGCCGACCTTGATGGTCTCGGCGGCCTGGATGCTCCAGCTAAGGCCCATCGCCGCAATCGATGCGCTGAGGGTAAAGGCCTTGATCAGACTGCGACGCTTCATGTGCTCTCTCCGCTGGTTTTTTTGGTGTTGGCCAAGCGGGAGGGGCATTGCAAGGGGTGTGCCGAATGGCGAGAGGCGCGTAATAGACGGGGTGTGCGAGGTATTGGGGCGCGGGAAGGAGCCAGGTTGGTGCTTGAAAGATTTGCGTGCACAGCATTGGGGCTGCAAAGCAGCCCCTTGCTGCATCAGTTGTTGCGTACAGCCGCGCGCGGGTGGCGCTTGCTGCGCACACCCTGGTAGGTGACGGCCAGCAGCACGAACCAGATCGGCGTTACCAGCAGCGCCGAACGGGTATCCGCCTCCAGGCTCAGCAACACCAGGATGAAGGCGAAGAAGGCCAGGCACACGTAGCACATGAAGCGCCCGCCGGGCATCTTGTACTTCGAAGCCTGGTGCAGCGCTGCGCGGGTTTTGCGGTACTTCAAGTACGACAGCAGGATCAGCGTCCAGACGAACATGAACAGCACCGCCGAAACCGTAGTGATCAGGGTAAACGCCTCGACCACGTCAGGAATCAGGTAGATCAGCACCGCGCCCAGCAACAGGCAGGTACAGGAGAAGTACAGGCCGTTGGCCGGTACCGCGCGGCGCGACAGTTTTTCCAGTGCCTTCGGCGCGTCACCTTCCTGTGCCAGGCCGTAGAGCATGCGGCTGGTGGAAAACACGCCGCTGTTGGCCGACGAGGCCGCCGAGGTCAGCACCACGAAATTGATGATGCTGGCCGCTGCCGGCAGGCCGGCCAGGACGAACAGTTCGACGAATGGGCTCTTGCCCGGTACCACGTCGCGCCACGGGGTCACGGCCATGATCGCCAGCAGTGCCAACACGTAGAACACGATAATACGGATCGGGATCGAGTTGATTGCCCGGGGCAGGGTGCGTTCGGGGTTTTTTGCTTCGGCGGCGGTGGTGCCGACCAGTTCGATACCGACGAAGGCGAACACGGCGATCTGGAAGCCGGCGAAGAAGCCCATCAGGCCATTGGGGAACATGCCGCCGTCGTTCCACAGGTTGGCCAGCTGCGCGGTGCGCCCGCTGGGCGACTCGAAGCCGCTGATGACCATGTACAGGCCGGTGGCAACCAGGCCGAGGATGGCGACGATCTTGATCAGGGCGAACCAGAACTCGAGCTCGCCGAACATCTTCACGGTCACCAGGTTCAACGACAGCAGCACCGCCACGCAGGTCAGCGCGGGTATCCACTGTGGCAGTTCCGGGAACCAGAATTGCGTGTAGGCGGCGATCGCCACCACATCGGCGATGCCGGTGACCACCCAGCAGAACCAGTAGGTCCAGCCGGTGAAGTAGCCGGCCCAGGGGCCCAGCAGGTCGGCAGAGAAGTCGATGAACGACTTGTAGTTGAGGTTCGACAGCAACAGTTCGCCCATGGCGCGCATGACGAAGAACAGCATGAAGCCGATGATCATGTAGACGAAGATGATCGATGGGCCGGCAAGGCTGATGGTCTTGCCCGAGCCCATGAACAGGCCAGTGCCGATCGCGCCGCCGATGGCGATGAGCTGGATGTGGCGGTTGGTCAGGTTGCGCTGCAGATGCTGCTCTTCAGCGGGAGGGGAAGAGGTCCGGGTCATTGGCTGCATTCCATTGAGGGTCAGTCTTTTTTTGTGAAAGCCAAGTAGGCTAACACGGGCGTCCCAATTCGGGGCGCGACAGATCGACACGATTCATGGGTTGCAGCGGGGCCGCTTTGCGGCCCCGCAGGCCTCAAGCCTGGGCCAGTACCCGGCGGCGCACCACCAGGCTGTCGACCAGCCACATCACTACCATCGACACCCCCACCAGCGGGAACATCACCCCCAGCACGACCATCACCCCGACCGCCGTCTTCCAGCGCGGCAGGTCATGGCGCAGCGGCGGTACACCCAGCCCGCCCGTTGGCCGGCGCTTCCACCACATCACCAAGCCACTGACCGACCCCAGCAGAATCATCAGGCACACCACAAGGATGATGATCTGGTTCAACGCCCCGAACATCTTGCCTTCATGTAGCATCACGCCCAGCTCGGTAGCCCGGGCGACCGGGCTGTAGTCCTGCCAGCGCACGTCGGCCAGCACCTTGCCGGTGTACTGATCGACATGCAGGGTGGCGTCGTTGCGCGGGTCGTCGGCGAACACCGCAACGGTGAACACGCCGTCGGCCGTGGTCGGCAAGGTAATGCTGTAGCCCGGCTCGACCTGACGCGAAGTGGCGATGTCCTCGACCTGCTGCAAGCTCACTTGCGGCGCTGCCGGGGCGTTCGACATCATGTGGTGCCCGGCATGTTCGGCATGGGCGCCGGACTGCGGCATGGGGGTGTTCTCCACCGCCCAGGGCACGGTCTGGCGATGGGCGCTGTTGAGCTCGCGGGCCTGCTGGTCGGACTTGGGCACGTCGTTCCACATCGCGGCGGGAAAACGGTTCCATAAGTCGGCGTACTGCTTGCCCCACATGCCCGTCCAGGTCATGCCACTGAGCAACATCAGCAGCAACAGGGCCGAGCCCCAGAACCCGGTCACCGCATGCAGGTCACGCCACAACAGCCGACCGCGTGCGGAAAACCGCGGCCACAGCACGCCGGCGCTGTTGCGCCCGCGTGGCCACCACAGATACAGGCCCGACACCACCAGCACGATGCCCCAGCCTGCCGCCAGCTCGACCAGGCGATCACCGACCGTGCCGACCATCAGCTCGCCGTGCAGGGCACGGGCAACCGCCTGCAGGTTCTGTTTGCCATCCTGCTCGCCGAGCAGCGTGCCACTGTAGGGGTCGACGAACACGTTCAATTCGCGCCCGCCGTCATGCACCACGAACTGCGCGCTGCGCTCGGCATCCAGCGGCGGCAGGTACTGGCCGACATGGCCTTGTGGATAAGCCTTGCGCACCTCGGCCAGCAGGGTGTCGGCAGGCTGTCGATGATGGCCGGCTTCGACCACCATCAGGTCGCGGTACAGCAGCGGGTCGAGCTGCGGTTTGAACAGGTAGATGATCCCGGTGATCGCCAGCAGGATCATGAACGGGGCGACGAACAGCCCCGCGTAAAAATGCCAACGCCAGGCCAGGTTGTAGAAAGAGATGCGTGTTCCGCGCATGGGAACCTCCTGTTTGACCAGGTGAGGGGCGCGACCGCAGCCGCGCCCATTGTTGTTGTCAGAAGCTGAAGTCGACCTTGGTCCAGAAGGTCCTGCCTGGCTCGTTCACCGGTTGTGGGTCTGTGGCCGGGTAGCCGAACCCGGCGTTCCCGGCCAGGTTCAAGTGCTCGGCGTAGGTTTTGTCGAACAGGTTGTCGACCCCTGCGCTGAGCTTGAGGTTGTTGTTCACCTTGTAGGCACCATTGAGCGAGAACACGCCGAAGCCAGCGCTCTTGTCGTAGTCCTTGCCCACCACATTGCCTTGGTTCTCGGCGATGCGGTTTTGCGCGGCCACCAGCCGCCACAGGGCGCCGACACTCCAGACGTCGCGGCTGTAGGTCAGGCCCAGGCGGCTCTCCAGGGGCGGCATCTGAGGTAGCGCTTTGCCATCACTACTGTTCTTGCCCCAAGCGTAGGCCAGGGTAGCGTCGGCTTTCCAGTTTTCGCTGAGCGTGTAGGCCGCGCCCAATTCGCCGCCCATGATGCGCGCGTCGATGTTCTGGGCCTGTGAGGTGCTCATGCCCATCATGCCGGTGCGGTAGTCGAACAGAATGTAGTCGCGGATCTGCCCGACATACCCCGAGGCCCAGGCCTCCAGGCGTTCGTCGCGGTACTGGATGCCGAAGTCGAGCTGGGTGGTCTTCTCTGGCTTGATGCCGTCGAAGGCGTTGGCAGCACCGGCCGGCGCTTGCTTGGGCGAGAACAGTTCCCAGTAGTCGGGGAAGCGCTGGGCATGGCCCAGGCCGATGTAGGTGGTGGCGGAAATGGCCGCCAGGTCGTGCTCGTAGCGCACGAAACCGCTGGGCAGGGTATCGGCGCGGGTGTCGCCTTCAGTGGCACTGCCTTTGCGAAAGTCACGGGCCGAGGCACGGTCCAGGCGGGCGCCGCTGATCAGCCGGTCTGCGTCGCTGACATACCAGGTCAGCTCGCTGAAGGCACCGTAGTTATGGAAGTCGGCGTCCTTGGTCCAGGCCTGGCCCTTGTGCGCATCGACGCCCATGCCGCCGCGCTGGCGATGCTCGTTGGTCTGCGCATCGATGCCGCTGACCAGTTGCACATCGGCCCAGCGCCAGGTCGCCTTGACCCGGGCGCCCATGGTGCGGCGGTCGACGTTGCTGACCATGGGCATGCCCATCATGCCGCTGCCGGAGGGGGTACGCAGGCTGTAGTTGTCCATCACGTGGTCGGCGTAGTTGTAGTAGACCTGCGCCTCGACCTTGTCGAGCACGTCGCCGAGGTTGGACTTCTCGAACCGCAGCCCCAGGCTTTCACGCTTGAACTGCGAGCCGTCCATGCCGCGCCCGGCATAGCGTGCTTCGCCGTCGCCCTTGCCGGCGGTGAGTTCCAGCAGGGTGTCCTGGTCGGGGGTCCAGCCGAGGGTGACATCGCCGTTCCATTTGTCCCAGCGCGACGGCACGGTGTCATCGTTGCCGTCATGGTAGTCGTCCGAGCGCGACTGGTTGCCGACGAAGCGGGCATAGGCCTGGCTGTTGCCGGCGGCGGCGTCCAGTACCTTGTCGAAGCGGCCATTGGAGCCGGCCAGCAGGCTGGCGTTGACGCGGCTGCCCAGGGTGCCGAATTTTTCCGGTTCGCGTTCGAAGAGGATGGTACCGGCCGAGCCGCCAGGGCCCCAGATCACGCTTTGCGGGCCTTTGATCACGGTCAGGCGGTCGTAGGTTTCGGGTGATATGTACGACGTCGGTGCATCCATGCGGTTGGGGCAGGCGCCCAGCATCACGCCGCCATTGGTGAGGATGTTCAGGCGTGAACCGAACATGCCGCGCAACACGGGGTCACCGTTGGTGCCGCCGGAGCGGATTGCCGAGAAACCGGGGATGGTCTTGAGGTAATCGGCACCGTCACTGGCCGGTACCGGCTGGCGTGGGTCTTTCGGGTTGGTGACCACGGTCAGCGGCGAGCTGGGCGCCACGGCGGTGATCACCGTCGGGCTCAGCTCGGGGGCGGCATGCGCGTGCTCGGCGTGGCCGAGGTCGCTGGCCAGGGCCATGGGCGCGATCAGCGAACCGCAGACGGCGGCGATGGCCCCGCGCAGGGACAGGGCAAAAACAGGGGTGCAGCCAGACATAATGATTCCAGTCGATCAGTCATGAGTGAGCGCGAAGCCTCCTGGCTCCGTGCGGACAATGTGTTTTCAGACGCTGATCGAGGAAGGCGGCGCGCGGCTGCGCGCACCCGGGAATACAGCCTGCCGGGCATGCCCCTGGCGCGTGGTTGCAAGAAGGTGAGTGGAGGGGACTGCTACGCCGGCACTGAGCGGGCTGAGGGTTTGCGGCAGTGCGGGGCAGTTGAACAGCAGGCTGCAGTAGCCGCACTTTTCCCACATCACATGCAGTTGGCCATCGCCGCCATGGCCATCATGGCCGTGGTGCGAGTCCACGCTCTGCGCGTGCTCGGGGGCCATCGACATGCCCATCGGCATGTTCATGCCGGCGTGGTGGCCCATCGGCATCGACTGGGAAACCAGCGGGCCGATGAAGATCATCCACATGGCGAACAGGCTCAGCCAGCCGCCCCCGACGCGCCTGCGTTCAGGGCGGGGGGTACGGCTGATGCTGTTGCGTGGCAGGCTCATGGCGAGTGCCTGTCAGCTAATGTTCAGTGCGCGTGTTCGTGAGCCTGGGGCTGGCCCGAGGGCGCCTCTTTCTGCACGGCGACTTCGACCGTGACATCACCGGCTTTCTCGAAGTGCAGGGTCAACGGGAAACGCTTGCCGTCGCTGAGCAGGCTGCGGTCCTTGGGCTGCATCAGCATCACGTGGTAGGCGCTGGGGGCGAAGGTCACATCCTTGCCGGCGGGTACTACCACGCTGGGCACCTGTTGCATCTTCATGGTGCCGCCGGCCGTCATGGCATGCTCGTGCAACTGGGCGTCATCGCTGATGGGGCTGTCGACACTCAGCAGGCGGTCATCGGCCTGGCCATTGTTGTGCACGACGAAATACGCGGCGACGTTGGGCGCGTTGGGGGGCAGTTGCAGCGACCAGGGGTGCGCGATGTGCAGGTTGCCCACGGTGTATTCGTGGGCAGTGGCGAAGGCGCTGGGCAGCAGCAGGGCGGCCACGACGAGGGCTTGCTTGAGCATGGTGAGTCTCCGATCTGTTCAGGTTCAGGCAGACAGCGTGAGTAACTCAGACCAGAGGGGAGGCACGGGGGTTGAGCGCGGGCCATAGCTGGCGCGGCGTGGGTTGGTAGTCGGCAAGCAGCGGCAGGTGCCCGGCGTGCAGTGTCGGCGGGTTGTGCAACTGCGGCGGGTAGCCGGGCAAGGCCAGCAGCGGCGCGGCACCCGAGCAGCACCAGCAGTTCATCATGCTGGCGCTGTCGTCGCTTTGCGGGCCGAGGTCGATCTTGGCCAGGGCCTGGACGTCGACCTTGGCCTTGTTGGCCATGCTGGAACAGAAAGCCCCCCACAGCAACTGCTCGGCCGGGCCCTTGGGCGCGGCAGAAGACAGCGGCATGGCCAGCAGGTTGAACAGCACTGCTAGGCAGGCTATCCAGGCAATGTGCCGACGTGGGGGCATGGAGAGATCCGGTCAGGAATCGTGGTGGGTATTGTAAGGCGCAGTATAGGTAAAAAAGGCGGGGTGCGGTGAAGTGACGCAGGTGGGGAGGGGCTGGGGCCGCTTTGCGGCCCCTTCGCGGGGCAAGCCTGGCCCGCTAACTCAGGGCTTGTTGCGGCCCATCAGGCCGCGCACGGTCTCTTGCAGGTCTGCCGGCAACACCACGACTTTGGCATTGCTGCTGCTGGCCAGGTTCTCCATCGCGCCGATATAGCGCTCGCCCAGCAGGTACATGGCCGGCACGGTATCGCTGCCCACGGCCTCCTTGACCAGCGAAATCGCCCGTGCCGACGCCTCGGCCAGGTTGATCTGCGCCTCGGCGTCCAGCTTGGCGGATTGCAGGCGGGCTTCAGCTTCGAGGATCGCAGCCTGCTTGGCACCTTCGGCACGGGTGACGTCGGCTTTACGTTCACGCTCGGCAGCGGCCTGGCGTTCCATGGCCAGTTGCATGTTCTCGGACGGCTTGATGTCCTGGATCTCGACCGAGCGCACGGTCACGCCCCAGTCTTCGGTCTGTTCGGACATCGCCTCGCGCAGGCGGGCCTTGATCTGCTCACGGCTGGACAAGGCTTCGTCCAGGTCCATGGCACCGACGATGGCGCGCAGCGAGGTCATGGTCAGGCTGGTGACGGCGAAGGAGAAGTTCTGTACACCGTACGAGGCCTTCTGCGGGTCGACCACCTTGGCGAAGCACAAGGCGTTGGCGACGATCACCGCGTTGTCCTTGGTGATGATTTCCTGCTCTTGCACATCGAGGATGATGTCTTTGGTGGGCAGGCGGTAGGCGACCACGTCCACGTACGGAATGACGATGTTCAGGCCCGGTTTGAGGGTGTTGTTGTAGCGGCCCAGGCGCTCGACGATCCACTCCTCGCCCTGGGGCACGATACGCACCCCCTTGAACACGGTGATCAGGACGAACAGGGCGAGGGCGCCCACGACGATAAGGCTGGTCATGATACGAACTTCCTTTCAGTACGGATTCAGGCCCGGATGACGCGGGCGGTATTGCCTTCGATGGCGGTGAGGCGCACACGCTCGCCGGACGGGATTTCAGTGTCGGCGACGCAGGTCCATTCTTCGTTGCCGAGGATCGGCTTCTGGAAACGCACGCGGCCTTTCTGGAACTCGGAAACGCTGGCGGTCAGCAGGCCGACTTCACCGATCACGCTATCGGCCGTCCAGCGCACATCCGGTTTTTTGCGCCGGAACAACTTGAACCACAGGGCGGTGGTGGCTGAAGACAGCAGCACCCACAGCAGCACCTGCATATCCAGCTGCAGGCTGGGTGCGGCGAGCGAGATGAGCGAAACCAGCACGGCACCGATGCCGAACCAGAGAATGAAGAACGTAGGCAGGACCAGTTCGAGCAGGATCAGCGCGATACCGAATACCAGCCAGATCCACCATTGCATTTCCATATGACTGAAGCCTTCCGGGGGAGGGGGGAAGAGTTTAGGGCAGAGGATGGGCGGAAGGCTATTCAGACAAGTTGGCGTTGGGTGTAGGAAGACGCTACAAAACTCACGCCATGCGTCTCTTCCTTACCCGCGACCCAAGTCAGCCATCAGTGCCCCTTGCGAAGCGTATTGCCGGTCTACATCGGGCAGCGCCGGCCGCTCCAGAATCAACACCGGCACCCCCAGCTCCCGGGCCACTTCAAGCTTGGGCTCGGTCGCCAGGCTGCCGCTGTTCTTGCTGATCAGCACATCAATCTGCCGCCGCGCGAACAACGCACGCTCGTCTTCAATACGAAACGGCCCACGTGCGCCAATCACTTCGCAGCGGTCGTTGCCCGGGCAGGCTTCCAGGGCCCGCAATGTCCAGAACTGTTCCGGCGGTATCTCTGCCAGGTGCTGCAACGGCTCGCGCCCCAGCGTGAACAGCGGCCGCCGGAAGGGCGCGAGTGCGTCGATCAGGCCCGCCCAGTCTTGCACCTCGCGCCAGTCGTCACCCGGCTGCGCCTGCCAGGCCGGCCGGCGCAACGCCCAGCACGGAACACCTGCAGCGCGTGAGGCAACAGCGGCGTTGTGGCTGATTTGCGCGGCATAAGGGTGGGTGGCATCGATCAGCAGGGTGATACCCGCCTCACGCAGGTAGCGGGCGAGGCCTTCGGCACCGCCAAAGCCGCCAACCCGCACCTGGCATTGCAGGCCCTGCGGCACGCGGCCGATGCCTGCCAGGCTGTAGACATGCTGCGGGCCCAGCTGGCGGGCGATGGCCAGGGCCTCGGTCACGCCGCCCAGCAGCAGGATGCGCGCGCTCATTGCACGCCCGCCTGGCCGACGATACCGCCTTGGCGGTCGATGGCGAACACCTCGACCTGTACCTGCGCGGGCACCACGCTGCGGGCGAATGCCAACGCATGCGCGCAGACGGCGTCGCCCAGGGCGATGCCGGCGGCATGGGCCAGTGCCAGGGCTTGCTGGCTGGTGTTGGCGGCGATGATCGCGGCCTGCAGGTTTGCATCGGCGCCGACAGACGCCGCCCAGCCGGCCAGTTGCGGCAGGTCGATGCTCGAATGGCGGCTGTGCAGGTCCATGTGCCCGGCGGCCAGCTTGCTGATCTTGCCGAAGCCACCGCACAGGCTCAGGCGCGCTACCGGCACCTTGCGCAAGTGCTTGAGTACGGCACCGACGAAGTCGCCCATTTCGATCAGGGCGATTTCCGGCAGGCCGTAGACCCGGCGCATGGTGTCTTCGCTGGCGTTGCCGGTACAGGCGGCAATGTGCGTATAGCCGTTGGTGTGGGCCACGTCGATACCCTGATGGATCGAGGCGATGTAGGCCGCGCAGGAAAACGGCCGGACGATGCCGCTGGTGCCCAGGATCGACAGACCGCCGAGGATACCAAGGCGCGGGTTCATGGTCTTGAGCGCCAGCAATTCACCGCCCTGCACGTTGACCGTCACTTCGAAGCCGCCGTGATAGGCACACGCCTCGGCCAGGCGTTGCAGGTGTTCGCCAATCATGCGCCGGGGCACCGGGTTGATCGCCGGCTCGCCCACCGCCAGTACCAGCCCCGGGCGCGTCACGGTCCCCACGCCATGGCCGGCGACAAAGCGGATGCCGGGCTCGGCCAGCAAGCGGACCTGGCTGTAGAGCAGGGCGCCATGGGTCACGTCCGGGTCGTCGCCGGCGTCCTTGAGGGTACCGGCTTCGGCGCACTGGCCTGCGCGACGGCAGAACTCCAGGCGCATCTGCACCACCTTGCCCTTGGGCAGGGTGATGCTCACTGCGTCGTCACAGACGCCTGTCAGCAGCAGGCGCGCCGCTGCGAGGCTGGTGGCGGTGGCACAGCTGCCGGTGGTCAGGCCGCTGCGCAGCGGCGCGGGTTGTTCGTGGGTTTCTTCACGCATCGAAGGGTTTCACCACGTCCAGCAAGGTGATCGGCAAGGCCTGGCGCCAGGTGTCGAACGCCCCCAGCGGCTGCACGTGGGCAACATGGATACGGGTCAGCTCGCCACCGTGCTGCTCGCGAAAATGCGCCAGGGCCAATTCGCTTTGCAGGGTGACTGCGTTGGCCACCAGTCGCCCACCCGGGCGCAGACGCTCCCAGCACAGGTCCAGCACGCCTTCACGGGTTACCCCGCCACCGATGAAGATCGCGTCGGGTTGCTCAAGGCCTGCCAATGCCGCTGGCGCCTTGCCGCGTACCAGTTGCAGGCCAGGTACGCCCAGTGCATCGCGGTTGTGTTCGATAAACCCCTGGCGCCCTTCGTCGGCCTCGATGGCCAACGCACGGCAGGCAGGGTGGGCACGCATCCACTCGATGCCGATCGAGCCACAGCCTGCGCCCACGTCCCACAGCAGCTCGCCGGGCTGCGGGGCGAGGCGGGCAAGGGTGATGGCGCGGACATCGCGCTTGGTCAGTTGGCCGTCATGCTGGAAGGCCGTGTCTGGCAGCCCGGCAACCCGTGGCAGGCGTGGTGCATCGGGCGCGGCGAGGCACTCGATGGCCACCAGGTTCAGCGCTGCAACCTGGGTGTGAGGCCAGTCCTGGGCGCTGCCGGCCAGTTCGCGTTCATCGGCGCCGCCAAGGTGTTCGAACACGCGCAGGCGGCTTGGCCCGAAACCACGCGCGCACAGCTGGGCGGCAATCGCGGCAGGGCTGTCGCCGTCGTTGCTCAGCACCAGCAGGCGGGCACCGCTGTGCAGCTGGGCATTGAGCGCCGCCAGCGGCCGGGCGACCACCGATACCACCTGCACCTCCTGCAGCGGCCAGCCCAGGCGGGCGGCAGCCAGGGCGCAAGAGGACGGCATCGACAGCACGCGCATCTCACTGGCGGGCACTTGGCGTGCCAGGCTGGCGCCGACGCCGAAGAACATCGGGTCGCCGCTGGCCAACACGCAGACAGGGGCACCGCGCGCTGCAAGTACCGGCGCCAGGGAGAACGGGGTGGGCCAGCTCAGCCGCTCGCCGACCACGCAGCGCGGCAGCAAGGCCAGTTGGCGGGGGCTGCCGAAGATCCGCGAAGCGCCCAGCAGGGCGCGCCGGGCCTGCTTGCCCAGGCCGTTGAAGCCGTCTTCGCCGATGCCTACTACTGTCAGCCAGGGTGCCATGTGTTTCAATCCGCCATTTCTGGGGCGCGAAGCGGCCCCGGGTAAACGATAAGCTCGACCACCGGCTTTTCATGCCGCCGGACAAAGCAGGCATAATACCGCGCCTTCTACACTCAAGCGCACTTCACCGATTGCCGGACACCCCTTTGAAGCAGGCCCAAGCCCCCGATGTTTCACCTCGCCCCTCGGCCTGCCCGGGGTTGTGGCGCATCGTCAGTGCGCGTGATGGTGGGATTTGCCGGGTCAAGCTGCCCGGTGGCCTGCTGCTGGCCGATCAGGCCGATGCCGTGGCCGAGGCCGCCGAGCGCTTCGCCGGCGGCGTGATCGAGGCGACCAACCGCGCCAACCTGCAGGTCCGCGGTATCGGCAGCGACCACAGTGGCCTGGTCGCCAGGCTGCTGGCCGCCGGCCTGGGCCCGCGCGATGCCGCCGGTGACGATGTGCGCAACCTGATGCTCAGCCCGCTGGCCGGGCATGACCCGGCCATGTTGCTGGATACCCGACCATTGGCGGGGCAGATCCTCGCCATGCTCGAAAGCACACCGCGCTTTCATCAATTGTCGGCCAAGTTCGCCGTGCAGCTGGACGCCGGCGAAGGCCTGGCCATGCTCGAACACCCCCATGACCTATGGCTTTCGGCTCTGCACCTTGAGCAGCGCACGTGGCTGGCTTTTGGCCTGGCGGGCTGCCCGGCCGACGGCCAGGTGCTCGGTGCCGTGCCGCTGGAACAGGGCCTGGCCCTGGTGCGTGCGGTGCTGGCGCGTTTCCTTGATCTGGCGTCTGCGGACCAATCGCGTATGCGCCAATTGCTGGAAGGCTGTTCGGCCGCGTTTTTCGTCGAAGGGCTCGGCCTGGAGATTCGTCGCGATGCTGCCGTGCGGCAATGGCGCCGTGCACGAAACCACCCCATCTGGCTGGGGGTACTGCCACAAAACCACGGCCTTGCGCTGGGCGTCGCCCCGCCCCAGGGCCGGTTGACGCCGGAGATGCTGCGCGGTGCCGCGCACATCGCCCGCCACCTGGGTGACGGCAGCCTGCGCCTGAGCCCCTGGCAAAGCCTGGTGTTGACCAATCTCGATCCGGCCCACATCGAGCAGGCCCAGGCGCAGTTGTCCGCCTTGGGCCTGCTTTGCCACCGCCATGAGCCGCTGGCGCGCATCACCGCGTGCACCGGCAGCAGTGGGTGCGCCAAGGCCCACGGCGAGACCAAGGCCGATGCCGTTGCCCTGGCCGCGCTGCTCGGCCCAGGCGTTCCCGGCAGCGTGCACCTGTCCGGTTGCCCCCGATCCTGCGCCGTGGCCCATGTTGCCCCGGCCACTTTGCTGGCCCGTTCACCGGGCCGTTACGACTTGTATGTGCGCGATGCGCGCCTGCCGGGCTTCGGTGCCCTGCGCGCCATCGACCTCACCTTGAACGAAGCAGGCGCCATGCTCGACCTGCCGACGGAGCACCTTGATGATTGACTACATCCGCGATGGTCAGGAGATCTATCGCAATTCCTTCCGGATCATCCGCGAGGAAGCCCGACTCGAGCGGATACCCGCAGACCTCGAAAAGCTCGCCGTGCGCGTGATCCATGCCTGCGGCATGGTCGAGGCCATCGACGGCTTGCAGTTCTCCGAAGGGGCAGGCCGCGCCGGGCGCGAGGCCCTGGCCAAGGGCGCGCCGATTCTGTGCGATGCGCACATGGTTGCTGAAGGCATTACCCGCGCCCGGCTGCCGGCGAACAACCCGGTGATCTGCACCCTGCGTGACCCGAGCGTGCCTGGCCTGGCCAAAGACGCCGGCAATACCCGTTCTGCCGTGGCCCTGGAGCTGTGGCGCCCACACCTGGAAGGCAGTGTGGTGGTGATCGGCAATGCCCCGACCGCACTGTTCTACCTGCTGGAAATGCTCGACGCCGGTGCGCCCAAGCCTGCGCTGATTCTCGGCTTCCCGGTCGGCTTCGTGGGTGCGGCCGAATCCAAGGCCATGCTGGCCGCCGACAGCCGCGGCGTGCCGTTCGTGATCATGCAAGGCCGCCTGGGCGGCAGCGCGATGGCCGCTGCCGCGGTCAACGCCCTGGCCACGGAGGTGGAATGATGACCCCACGTGGACGTCTGCTCGGCCTGGGCGTAGGCCCCGGCGACCCTGAACTGATCACCGTCAAGGCCCTGCGCCTGCTGCGCGAGGCGCCGGTTGTCGGCTACTTCGTGGCCAAGGGCAAGCGCGGCAACGCGTTCGGCATCATCGAGGCGCACCTACAGGCCGAGCAGACACTGCTGCCGCTGGTCTACCCGGTCACCACCGAAGCGCTGCCGGCGCCGCTGTCCTATGAACAGGTGATCAGCGATTTCTACGATGAAGCCAGTGTGCAGGTTGCCGAGCACCTGGATGCCGGCCGCGACGTGGCGGTGATCTGCGAGGGCGACCCGTTCTTCTACGGCTCCTACATGTACCTGCATGACCGCCTGGCGCAGCGCTATGAGGCCGAAGTGATCCCTGGCGTCTGCTCGATGCTGGGGGGGGCGTCGGTGCTGGGCGCGCCGCTGGTCTACCGCAACCAGAGCCTTTCGGTGCTGTCGGGCGTGCTGCCGGCCGAGGAACTGAAGCGGCGCCTGGCCGATGCCGATGCTGCCGTGATCATGAAGCTTGGCCGCAACTTCCCCAAGGTGCGTGAGGTGTTGGCCGAGCTGGGCCTGGACAGCCGTGCGCTGTATGTCGAACGGGCAACCATGGCCAACCAGAAGATCGTGCCGCTGGCGGAGGTCGACCCGCTGTCGTCGCCGTACTTCTCGCTGATCATCGTACCGGGTGAAAAATGGCAGGGATGAGCATGCACAAGGCACCGGCAATCGTCGTGCTTGGCCCTGGCAGCCTGGCCACGGCGCAGCGCATTCAGCTGTGTTATCCACAGGCCTCGATCCATGGCCTGAGTGGCCGGGTCGAGGGCGCCGATCAGCTTTACGCATCGTTTGGCGACACCCTGCGCACGTTGTATCAGCAGGGCACCCCGATCATCGCCCTGTGCGCCGCTGGCATCGTTATCCGCAGCCTGGCCAGCCTGCTCAGTGAAAAAGGCGTCGAGCCGCCGGTGCTGGCAGTGGCCGAGGATGGCAGTGCGGTAGTGCCGCTGCTCGGTGGCCTGGGTGGGGTGAATGTGATGGCGCGTGAGATCGGCGAAGCACTGGGCGTGGCCGCAGCCATCACCACCAGTGGCGAACTGCGCTTTGGCACCTGCCTGCTGAACCCGCCACAGGGCTATGCCCTGGCGGACATCGAGCAAGGCAAGCGCTTTGTCTCTGACCTGCTGGCTGGTGAGGCGGTGCGCGTCGAAGGCGATGCACCTTGGCTTGAGCAGGCGCAGCTGCCCGCGAGCGAGAGCGCCCGGCGCACCATCCATGTCGGCCATCAGGCACGCCCGAGCAGCCGTGATGAGCTGTTGATCCACCCGCGTTCGGTCGTGGTGGGCGTCGATACCGCTGACCTGCAAGGCATCCGCGCCGCGCTGCAGGCGGCGGGTATCGCCGAGCAATCGCTGGCCTGCCTGCTAGCTGGCGAGCACGCCATGGCCGATGCCGCCCTGCACGAGGCTGCACAGGCCCTTGGCGTGGCGCTGCGTTTTGCAGCCAAGCCTGGCGACCTGCGTGACATGTTGGCCCAGGCGCTACCCGGCGCCGAGTTGATCGAGCAGGCGGGTACCGTCATCGCCGTGGCCCCGGCGCCGGTGGATGCCGCGCAGGTCGGCCGCCGCCGTGGTCGGCTGGCGGTGATCGGCCTTGGCCCAGGCGCTGCCGAGCTGATGGTGCCGGCGGTCAAGGCCGAGCTGGCCCGCGCCGAGGACATCCTCGGCTACGAAACCTACGTGCGCATGGCCGGGCCGTTCCGCGCCGATCAGGTGCAGCATTGCACCGACAACCGCGAAGAGATGCAGCGCGCTCGGCATGCCTTCGAACTGGCCGCCCAAGGGCGTTCGGTGGTGGTGGTGTCGTCGGGTGACCCGGGCGTGTTCGCCATGGCCGCAGCGGTGCTCGAAGCGTTGCACGAATCCAGTGACCCGGCCTGGCATCGGGTCGATCTCGAGATCCTGCCGGGGGTTTCGGCCTCGCTGGCCACTGCCGCTCAGGCGGGGGCACCGCTGGGGCACGACTTCTGCGTGATGTCGCTGTCGGACAACCTCAAGCCGTGGTCGATCATTGAAAAACGTCTGGACCTGGCCGCCCAGGCGGACCTGGTGCTGGCCTTCTACAACCCGATTTCCAAATCCCGACCGCATCAGCTTGGGGTGGCACTGGAGGTTGTGCGTCGGCACCGCGATGGGAGCACGCCTGTAGTCCTTGGCCGTGACATCGGTAGGCCGGGGCAGACGCTGAAGGTAGTCACTTTGGCCGAGCTGCTGCCGGAAATGGTCGACATGCGCACCATGGTCCTGCTCGGGTCGTCCACGACCTGTCAATTTCCGAGGGCCGATGGCGAACAGTGGGTGTACACCCCTCGCTGGTACCCGGCCCCGGGTTGAGGCACCGAGGGAACCTGTTCATGCCTGTTACCCGGCCCTTTGCAGCATAGGGTGAAGGCCCCTCGACGATACCCGTCGGGGCCTTCAAGGACCCTGCAAATGACCGATGAAAACACTATCAATGGCGATAGCATCGCCGTTGTCGAGCAATCGCTGCTCGCGCTCAGCGCAGGCATGTCGGTGCAAAGCCGGCGCGATGCCAAGACAACGTTCCAGTTTGCCTCTCGTGTAGCGTCCAAGCTGCATGATCGCGATGGCGAATCCGAAGCCTGGTTCAACAAGTTCGTGGAGGTGATGCGCACCTTGGGTTGGACGGTGGGTAAACGCTCCTACGAGCGCGACTATGACCAAAGCCGATCGCTGACGTTGGGGCCGATTGCTTTCAAAGTCGCCAGCGCCGCAGGCCAGGCCTTGCTCGGCGGCCCCCTGGGCGCGGCCATGGCCAAGCTGGCGGGCAATGCCCTTTCGGCACTGGGTAACATCGAGGAAGCCCAGCAGATCTACAAGCAAAACCTCAAAGGCCACCCTGTCTCGACCACGGGGCTGGCGGCCTGCATCGAAACGCCTGAAGGCGAACTGTTCATGCTGGTGAATGCCTTCAGTGCCTCGCCGAGTGAAAACGACCTGAATACCACCGTGTTCGAATGGAAGAGTTCGAGCAAGGAGCGCTATTGCGGTTCGGTTGTGCTCAGTCTCAACGAAGTGGTCTACACCGACGAGGTGCGGGCAACGACCGAGCAGAAGCTGATCGACAAGGCGGTCAAGGCTGTCAGCGAATTTGAAATCTGACAGCGGAGCGGGGCTTTCAGGCCCCGTTTTTCTTCTCATGTGATTGAACATCGAGGTATTGCGATGAGTAAGGATGCCTATTCCTTATGGCTCGTTGGCGGCACGGCTTTGTTGGTCGCAGAAGTGGCATTGCCGTCTCGGCAATATGCACTGGACTCGTTGCTGTTTGCACAGTTGCGTTCGGACAAACTGAATGGCTCACGCTTTGCCGATTATGCACGCTGGTACAGCGGTTACCGTGAAGCGTTGGAAGCGCGTGGGTGGGTCATCCCAGGCAGTCGCAGTGATTATCAGCCCTTGCAGGGCAGCGTCCCGCTGACTCAGCGTCTTACCGATGAATTGCAGGCCCGTCATCCGGGGCTCACGCCCTATTTGCAGGCAGCCATCGCCAGGCTGTCTCAGAAAGAGGTGCAGCAGTACCTGCGGCCTTTCACCCTGGACGAGCACGGTCAGGCAACCCATGTGGTCTACGAGCTGGGGGTGATGCTGCCAGGCCCTTCCCTGGATCTGTGTGGGTTGGCCTTGACCACTGCCACGCCTGCCACCCAGATCCACCCTGGCGCGGTATTGGCGTCGTCACCCACCGATAAGGTCGATCTGCGCACTACCCTCGCAACCCTGGGCGAGCAACTGACCGAAGTTGACCGTGAAAGCCTGCACGTGCTGCTTGAGCGCAAGCAGTACGCAGAACGCATCAGGAACTTGGGCGTGCTGAACCCGGAGGGCAGCCATGCAAACCTATGAAGCCGCAGTGGTCGGTGCCAGCCTGGTCTCTTTCATCCCCGGTATCAGCTTAGGACAGCGCAAGGCCGTCAAGCTCGCCGCACTGTGGGCTGAGACTGTGACGTTGCAGGATATGGCCAAAGAGACTGCCCAGGAACAGTATCAGTACTACCGCAAGAAGTTGATGTACCTGGGGTGGGACGCGAAGTCGGCTGAAGAAGTGCATTGGCCGGACCCTGAGCGGCCGAAAATCGTTGATCAGGCGCTGAGCAAGATCGACGCCATCGCCGGGGTTCGGCATTCCAGCCATATGGCACTGGCGCTTGAGGCACTGAAGAAGAACAGCAAGCCGTTGCTGCATTTTGAAGCGCGCAGTATGGATAGGGCGCAGTTTCAGCTTCTGTCCTGCGCGCCGGTGAGTGGTAGCTACGTGGACATCGTGGTGTATCACGAGGCCGGCAAAACCGCAGCGTTCACGGCAGGATTTGTGTTTCGTGAGCGCCGCGACATGCGCGTGAACGCAGAGCTGGTGCGGTTCAATACACGTCTGTTCGACCAGGAACGCCGCAGTGCGGTTGAGCGTGCGTTGGTGAGCATCGCGCTGAAGGAAATCCATGAAATGGAGGTCTAGAGCACGAGGTAACCCTTGATCCCGGTAAAGATGATCTGCGCCGCCAGGGCACAGACGAACAGCCCCATCAGGCGGCTGACGATCTGCAGGCCCTGGTCGCCGAGCAGCCGCTCGATGCCGTGCGACAGGTACAGCACCAGGCCCACGGTAAAGCTGGCCAGCGCGATACTGACGATGGCCAGCAGCTTGTCGTCCCAGTGCGGCTGGCCCACGCCCATCACCAGCAGCGCACCGATGGTGCCGGGGCCGACGGTCAGCGGGATGGTCAGCGGCACGATGGTCACATCCTGCTGCACGTTGTCGGCTTGCACGGCGGGTTTGCCCTGGGCCATGCCCAGCGCAGAGATGAACAGCACACTGCCGGCGCCGATGCGGAAGGCGTCGGCGGTGATGCCGAAAATACCGAAGATCGCCCGCCCGAACAGGTACAGCAGTATGCTGGCGACCAGTGCGGCGAAGGCCACCTTCCAGGCCAGTTGCTTGCGTTCCTTGCTGGAGTGGCCGCGGGTCAGGCTGATGAAGCAGGACAGCACGAAGAACGGGCTGTAGAGCACGAGCATCTTCAGGTAGACGCTAAACAACTCATGGAGCATGGGCGTTGATCCTCGGCTGCGGTGCAGGCCTGTTGGCACTTCATCGGCATGGGTTACGGGATAGGCGCAGGGTCCGTCTTGGCTTCCCGGTGATTCGCCCAATACTGGATCAGCTCGCGCAACTGCGACAGCTCCACCGGCTTGGCCATGTGCCCATCCATGCCCGCCAGCTTGGCGCGCTCCTTGTGCTCGGCAAGGATATGCGCAGTCAGCGCCACCACCGGCGTGCGCTGGCGCTGCTGCGCGGCTTCCCACGCGCGCAGTTGCTGGGTCGCCGAGAAACCGTCCAGCACAGGCATCTCGCAGTCCATCAGCACCAGGTCATAGCGTTGCGCTTTCATCGCTTGCAACGCCTCTTCACCGTTGCAGGCCGTGTCCGGCTCAAGGTTGAGCTTGCCGAGCATGCCACGGATGACCTTGGTGGAAATACTGTTGTCCTCGGCGACCAGCACGCGGAAGTCGCTGGGCAGGTCCAGTGCTTGCGGGGTACCGGGCAGGCTGGCGGGCACCGCTTGCTCACGGCCGCGTTGGGCCAGCTCTTCAGCCAGCGTGGTCTTGAGTGTATAGCCCGCCACCGGTTTGGCGAGAATCCGCTTGACCCCGGCATTGCGCGCGATGACCTTGCTCGGCGCATTGCTGATGCCGGTGAGCATCACCACCAGGATGTCGTGGTTGAGGCTGGGGTCTTCCTTGATCTTGGCCGCCAGCTGCATACCGGTCATGCCGGGCATGTTCTGGTCCAGCAGCACGGCATCGAAGTAATCACGCAAGTGGGCCTTGGTGCGCAGCAACGCCAGCGCCTCCTTGCCTGACGGCACCGCGCTGACATTCATGCCCCAGGCGCTGCACTGCTGTACCAGCACCTTGCGGCAGGTGTCGTTGTCGTCCACCACCAGTACCCGAGCGTCGCGCAGCGGGCCGTCGAGGTCGGCGGGTGGCTGTTCAAGGCGCGAAGGGTCCAGCGGCAGGGTCAGCCACAGGGTGTTGCCCATGCCGCTGCTGCTCTTGATGCCGAATTCGCCCTGCATCAGGCCGATCAACTGCTTGGCGATGACCAGCCCGAGGTGGCCGCCCAGCTTGTTGCTGGAGAGGAAGTGGTGGCTGTGCAGCTCGGCTTGCAGCAGCGCTTCGCGCTCGGCGGCGGGCAACGGTTCGCCGCTGTCTTGCACGGCAATGCGCAAACGCGGGGTCGCGCCGCGCTGGTCGAGCGCCACCACCAGCAGGATCTCGCCCTGGTCGGTGTTTTTAAGAGCATTTTCCAGCAGGCTCGACAGCGCCTGGCGCAAGCGTGTCGGGTCGCCACTGATCACCCGTGGCACTTGCGGCTGGGTAAAGCTGATCAGCTCGATGTTCTGCTGCTCGGCCTTGGCCCGGAAGATGTTCAGGCAGTCCTCGATCAGGGCGTTGAGGTCGAACTGCACATCGTCCAGCTCGATCTGCCGTGACTCCAGCTTGGAGATGTCGAGAATCTCGTTGATCAGCGTCAGCAACTCGTTGCCGGCACTATGGATGGTTTGCACATAGTCGCGCTGCTTGACCGACAACGGCGTGCCGAGCAGCAGCTCGGTCATGCCCAGCACGCCGTTCATGGGCGTACGGATTTCGTGGCTGATCTTGGCCAGGAACTCGGCCTTGGCGTTGATCTCGGCATCGCTGGCGGCCAGTGCACGGCTGGCGCTGAAGCGCTCTTCGCTCATGCGCCGCAGGCGTTCGCTGACCGCCAGGTTCAGCAGCAGGCCGCTGATGACGGTCAGGCCCATGAGCACGCACAGCAGCCAGGGCGTGGAGGTGCGGGTCAGGCCCAGCAGCGCCGGCAGCAGTACCAGCCCGCCAAGGTTGTAGACCACCATGGCGAGGCTGAACAGACGGGCTGGCGCATAGCCCTTGTACCAGTGGAAGGTGCTGACCAGCAGCATGCTGACGCTGCCCAGGGCCAGCAGCGCATAGGTCATCAGGTTGAGCGGCAAGGTGTCGACGAACAGCAGCACCAGGCCACTGACTGCTGCCACCAGCATCTCGCCTTGCAGCAGGCGGTTCAGCCGCGGCGAATTGCGCGGCGAGAAGAAATGCAGGGTGAAATACAGCCCGGCCAGGCCCGCGAGCACCAGGGTGAGGTAGGCAGCGGGCGTTTGCGCACTGTGCCACACATGCCACCAGGGGCCGCTGAGGTTGAGCAGGATCAACCCGCTGAGCAACATCAGCCCGTGGTACAGGGCCAGAATCAGGGTAGTGCTGGAGCGGCTATAGAGGAAGCGGATCAGGTTGTGCAGGATCAGCATCACCAGGCCGCCAAAGAGCATGCCGAACAACAGTGGCCGGCTTTGGTCCGAGGCAGCCACGGCGGCGGGCTCCAGGCTGATCGCCGGGCGCAGTTGATGCTCTGAAACCAGGCGCAGGTAGATGTCCAGCGGCTGCTTGCTGTTGGGCAGGGGCAGTACATGGTCGCTGCCGCGCAGGGTCGGGCTGGCATTGCCGGCCTGGCGCCCGTGGTGCAGCTGACGGAGTAATTTGTCGCCCTCGAGGGCGTAGAGGTCCAGGCCAGACAGGTCTGGCGCGAAGACCCGCAGCAGTTGCTCCTGATCGCCGGGTTCCAAGCGATAGTGCAGCCACAGGGCTTGTTCTGCGGGGGCAGCGTCCAGGTCAGCGAGCAGCAGGGGGCTGAACTGGTTGCGGTAGCGGTCGGAGCGCACGTCGCTCAATTGCAGGTTGGCCTGTTCGTCGAGCAGCACGGACCAGCCTCCGCCTTCTTCGGCCGAAGCCGGGAGCAGGCAGAGCAAGGTCAGCAAGCTGACGATCAGAGCTGTGGCAATCCGAAGCCGACGCACTACGAAATCCCTTCTTAGCCGATGTGCCGGATACTAACTATGCGCGGCGCGCCAAGTCGAAGGCAAGGCCCACACAGGGCCCTGTCGACGAGCCGAAGGCCGTGGGCGCAAGGCGTCACGGCGCTTCGGTAAAGGTTACTGCTGGTGTTCACCGCGCTCGCGGGCGATGGCCCGGTAGCCAATGTCGGTGCGGTAGAAGCTGCCGTCCCATTTGACCTGCTCTGCCAGGCGGTAGGCCTGCTGCTGAGCGGCTTCGACAGTCTCGCCCAGGGCGGTCGCGCAGAGCACACGGCCGCCGGCGGTCACCACCTGGCCATCTTTGAGGGTGGTGCCAGCGTGGAACACCTTGCCTTCGAGCTTGGCAGCCGCGTCCAGGCCGCTGATTGCGTCACCCTTGGCGTAGTCGCCCGGGTAGCCGCCGGCGGCCAGTACTACGCCCAGGCTCGGCCGTGGGTTCCACTGCGCTTCGACCTTGTCCAGCGCCTTGGCGAAAGCGGCCTCGATCAGCAGCACCAGGCTCGATTCCAGGCGCAGCATGACGGGCTGGGTTTCCGGGTCGCCGAAGCGGCAGTTGAACTCGATGACCTTGGGGTTGCCCGCCTTGTCGATCATCAGGCCCGCGTAGAGGAAGCCGGTGTAGACGTTGCCTTCCTCGGCCATACCGCGCACGGTCGGCCAGATGACCTGGTCCATCACGCGCTGGTGCACGTCGGCGGTGACGACCGGGGCAGGGGAGTAAGCGCCCATGCCGCCGGTGTTCGGGCCGGTGTCGGCGTCGCCGACGCGCTTGTGGTCCTGGCTGGTGGCCATTGGCAGCACGTTGTGGCCGTCGACCATGACGATGAAGCTGGCTTCCTCGCCGTCCAGGAACTCTTCGATCACCACACGCGAGCCAGCGTCGCCAAAGGCGTTGCCAGCCAGCATGTCACGCACGGCGTCTTCGGCTTCCTGCAGGGTCATGGCGACGATCACGCCTTTGCCCGCAGCCAGGCCGTCGGCCTTGATCACGATCGGCGCACCCTTTTCCTGCAGGTAGGCCAGGGCTGGCTCGATTTCGGTGAAGTTCTGGTAGTCGGCGGTCGGGATCTTGTGACGCGCCAGGAAATCCTTGGTGAAGGCCTTGGAGCCTTCCAGCTGGGCCGCGCCCTTGGTGGGGCCGAAGCAGTCCAGGCCACGGCTGCGGAACAGGTCGACCACACCGATGACCAGTGGCGCTTCCGGGCCGACGATGGTCAGGTCGACGTTCTTCTCGGCGAAGTCGGCCAGTTGCTCCAGGGCGCACACGTCGATGGCAACGTTCTCGCACTTGGCTTCAATGGCGGTGCCAGCGTTGCCTGGGGCAACGAAGACTTTCTCGACGCGTGGGTCCTGGGCAACTTTCCAGGCCAGGGCGTGCTCACGGCCGCCGCTGCCGATGATCAAAACTTTCATGTCAAAACCTCGAATTCTTTCGGGCGTAAGGCAAAGCCTCACGCTGTACGAGGTCGCAATGAAGCAGATGCCTGCTTCAGTGCGGCCGATTGCCGTAAATCAGTGGCGGAAGTGGCGCATACCGGTGAAGACCATGGCGATACCGGCTTCATCAGCGGCAGCAATCACCTCGGCATCGCGCATCGAGCCACCTGGCTGGATCACGGCGCTGATACCCACTTTTGCTGCATTGTCGATGCCGTCACGGAACGGGAAGAACGCATCCGATGCCATGACCGCGCCTTGTACCTGCAGGCCAGCATGCTCGGCCTTGATTGCAGCAATGCGGGCGGAGTTGACGCGGCTCATCTGGCCGGCGCCGACGCCGATGGTCTGGCGCTGCTTGGCGTAGACGATGGCGTTGGACTTGACGAACTTGGCCACTTTCCAGGCGAACACCAAGTCATGGACTTCTTGCTCGGTCGGTGCGCGTTTGGTGACGATTTTCAGGTCATCGGCGGTGATCATGCCGATGTCGCGGCTCTGTACCAACAAACCACCGTTGACCCGCTTGAAGTCCCAGCCGGCAGCACGCTCGGCAGGCCACTCGCCGCACTCCAGCAGGCGTACGTTCTGCTTGGCAGCCACCACGTCGCGGGCGGCCTGGGAAATTTTCGGGGCGATGATCACTTCGACGAACTGGCGCTCGACGATGGCCTTGGCGGTTTCGCCGTCCAGCTCGCGGTTGAAGGCGATGATGCCGCCAAACGCCGACTCGGTGTCGGTGGCGTAGGCCAGGTCATAGGCCTTGCGGATGCCGCCTTCTGCTTCCGGTACCACGGCCACGCCGCACGGGTTGGCGTGCTTGACGATGACGCAGGCCGGCTTGACGAAGCTCTTCACGCACTCCAGTGCGGCGTCGGTGTCGGCCACGTTGTTGAACGACAGCTCTTTGCCTTGCAGCTGGATGGCGGAGGAGATGCTCGCCTCACCCTTGCGCGCTTCGACATAGAACGCCGCGCTCTGGTGCGGGTTCTCGCCGTAGCGCATTTCCTGAGCCTTGACGAACTGGCTGTTGAAGGTGCGCGGGAATTCGCTGCGGTCGGACGTCGACAGGGTTTCTTTGGCCTGGTCGATGGTGCCCATGTAGTTGGCGATCATGCCGTCGTAGGCAGCAGTGTGCTCGAAGGCCTTGAGCATCAGGTCGAAGCGCTGGGCGTAGGTCAGGCCACCGGCTTTCAGGCCGTCGAGGACGCTGGCGTAGTCGCTGGCGTTGACCACGATGGCGACATCCTTGTGGTTCTTGGCGGCCGAGCGGACCATGGTCGGGCCACCGATGTCGATGTTCTCGATGGCGGTCGGCAGGTCGCAGCCTGGCTTGGAGATGGTCGCTTCGAAGGGGTACAGGTTGACGGCGACCAGGTCGATCGGCTTGATGCCGTGCTCGTTCATGATGGCGTCGTCGACGCCGCGACGGCCCAGAATGCCGCCATGGATTTTCGGGTGCAGGGTCTTGACCCGGCCATCCATCATTTCGGCGAAGCCGGTGTAGTCGGCCACTTCCACCGCGTTCACGCCGTTATCCTTGAGCAGCTTGTAGGTGCCGCCGGTGGACAGGATCTCGACACCGAGCTGCTGCAGCTCACGGGCGAATTCGAGGATACCGGTCTTGTCGGAGACGCTGATCAGGGCGCGGCGGATCGGCAGGCGGGTAGTCTGGTCGGTCATTTCGGATTCCATAACGCGGTGGAGTCAGCAAAAAAGGCGTCCCTTTGCAGGAGCCGCCTTTTCTGATTGGGATTCTGGCTTACAACAAGTCGTACTGCTTGAGCTTCTTGCGCAGGGTGCCTCGGTTGAGCCCGAGCATCTCGCTGGCCTTGGTCTGGTTGCCCTTCACGTAGTTCATCACGCTTTCAAGCAGGGGCGCCTCGACTTCGGAGAGCACCAGGTTGTACACGTCCGTGACGGTCGCGCCTTCCAGGTGGGCGAAGTAGTTGTGCAGCGCCTTCTCGACGCTGTCGCGAAGGGTCTGGCCCTCTTCGCTCGGCGTGTTGAGGTGCTGTTTCAGGTTGGCGTTGTCGCTCACGGGCGTTGTTCCACTCACAAATGTCTCGGTCATCATCGTCATGCGGCCACCCCTTGTCCGTCCTCTGTCTCAAGGCTCTGTCGACGTTCACTGAAAAACGCGCGAACGTTGGCGCACTGCGCTTGTGTGTCTTCCAAAGCATTGAACCGGGAGCGAAACTCCTTGCCGCCGGGTCGTGTCGCCAGGTACCAGCCAACGTGCTTGCGGGCAATACGTACGCCCATCACATCGCCATAGAAGGCATGCAGCGCGGCCAGGTGCTCCAGCAGGATGCGTTCCACTTCGTCCAGCTGCGGGGCTGGCAAGTGTTCGCCAGTACGCAGGTAATGCTCGATCTCGCGAAAGATCCATGGCCGCCCCTGGGCGGCGCGGCCGATCAACAGGCCATCGACGCCAGTGGCGTCCAGTACCGCCCGGGCCTTTTCTGGCGAAGTGATATCGCCGTTGGCAAATACCGGGATAGACACCGCCTGCTTGATGGCAGCGATGGTGTCGTATTCTGCTTCGCCTGTGTACAGGTCGGCGCGTGTGCGGCCATGCACCGCCAGCGCCTGGATACCGGCCTGCTCGGCGATCTTCGCCACATTCAGGCCGTTTTTGTTCGCCCGATCCCAGCCAGTGCGGATCTTCAGCGTCACCGGGACGTCCACGGCGCCTACCACGGCGTGGAGAATCTCGCTGACCAAGGCTTCATCTCTCAATAAAGCAGAGCCTGCAGCTTTGTTGCAGACTTTTTTTGCCGGGCAGCCCATGTTGATATCGATGATCTGGGCACCCGCTTGTACGTTGGCCTTTGCCGCCGCCGCCATCATCTGTGCGTCACCACCGGCGATCTGTACCGAGCGTGGCTCGGGATCACCTTCGTGGATGCGGCGCAGGCTCGACTTGCGGCTGTTCCACAGGTTCATGTCGCTGGACACCATCTCCGATACCACCATGCCTGCGCCAAGGCGCTTGCAAAGTGTTCGGAAAGGCTGGTCCGTGACCCCGGCCATGGGGGCGAGGATCAGGTTGTTGCGCAGTGTGTATGGGCCGATGCGTACCGCCGACATAGGTGATCCCTGTTGTGGGGCCGAATCTTGGAGTTCGAAAAAGGGTGGGCATGATACCCGCTCTCGGTGACCGGATAAAGATGGATTTGGATAAAATCTGAACAGTTGTCGGCTTATGACTTTGAGCTTCAAGCCGCAAGCCGCAAGCAGCAAGCTTCAAGCGGCAAGACAAAAGCGGGCGCGGTCTGGGCCTCTTGTCTTGTAGCTTGCGGCTAGCCGCTTGTCGCTTATTCCGGCGAGCGGAAGCTGAGGCTGTAGTTCACGGCCTTGGGGCCCGGGTCGAGGATGTCCAGGGCGATGTGGATCGGGGTCTGGCTGGGCATTTCGCCACGCCCGGCCAGTTCGCCGGAGAGGTACTCGCTCGGTTTGAAGCGCCGGCTGGCGATCAATTGGCCATTGAGGTCGGCGAAACGCAGCTCCAGCAGCGGGAACGGCTGGGCGAAGGGCGCGCGGTTGTAGATGATCGCATCGACGATCAGCGCACCCTTGAAGTCCGGATGGCTGCGCACCACCAGGTTGCTGCTCTTGATGCGGGCGATGTCGACGCGGGTCGGCACCTTGCAGCCCAATACCGGGCACAACTGCTGGAAGATCGGCCGGTACTGGTCTTGGCGGGCCATTTCGTCGAAGTGGAACCAGACGTACTGGAACGCCAGCAGGCCGGCGGCCAGCAGCGTCAGGCAGCCCCACAGCAGGCGCTTGCCCCAGTTCGGCTGGGGTTTTTCCCAGCCCAGTTGCAGCGGGTCGTCGACCACGTCGACCAGCGGCTCCTTGCGCGGCGCACGCTCGGGTCTGCTGGACAGGCCTGGCTCCAGGCGTTCGCCGGGCAGCGGCGCGTCAGGGTCGTCGTGATGGGCCGACAGGTGCAGGTCCAGTTCGTCGTCGTCGCGGGCGCTCAGGCCCTTTTTCGGGGCGGCATCATCGCTGGCGGCGAAGTGCTCGCTGACGAACGCATGGTGCTCGTCGGCCTCGATGTCCCGGCGTACAGGCGGCTCATCGTCGATGTCCAGGTCCAGATGGCCGCCCAGGGTAGGCTCGGTGCGATCGCCCGGGGCCGGCTCCAGGTCCAGAGGTTCCTGTTCCAGCAGCACCGGTGCAGGCGCGGGCGCCTGCTGCGGTTCGAAGCGGTCGTCGGTGGCGTTGCCGAACAGGGCGTCGGCATGCGTGTCCGGCTGATGCTCGTCACGGCGGGCCTGCAAGCCGTTGTCCGGCTTGACCGGGCGAGCGGCGGCAGGGTCGCCGCGACGTTCAAGGCGGGCAAGCTCCTGGTCCAGGTCCAGTTCATCCAGGGCCTGGGCGGTGACCGCCCAGTCTTCCTCGATGGCCGCTGGGCGCTCGCTGATGGGCGGATCGGGCGTAACCGCAGGCGCGGCAACCGGTTCGGCAGGCGCAGTCGGTGCTGGCGGCACCACGGGGGTGCTGGCGGCATCGGTACGGTTCTGCTCCAGCAGTTGCTTTGCGGCGTTGAACACCTGCAGGCAATGGCCGCAACGCACCACCCCGCGCGCCACACTCAACTGGTGATGGGTGACGCGAAAGCTGGTCTGGCAATGCGGGCACTGGGTGACGAAACTGTCGGTCATGCGGCGATCCGGGGTTGTACAGAGGTTATTCTAGGCCCGCTTAACGGCGGCGACCACTGATGCGCACCCAACCATCGCGTACGGCGATCGGGTCCAGCTCGAAGTCGGCGGCGTAGGCAGCGGCCACTTCCTCGCCTTGTTCGGCAAGGATGCCCGACAGTGCCAGCAGGCCGCCAGGGCGAACCAGGCCAGACAACTGTGGCGCCAGCGAGACCAGCGGGCCGGCCAGGATGTTGGCGACCAGTACGTCGGCTTGCATGGCCGGCATGTGCTCGGGCAGGTACAGGGGGAACTGTGCGTCAGCGATGCCGTTGCGCCCGGCGTTGTCGCGCGAGGCTTCCAGCGCCTGCACGTCGATGTCGGTGCCGACCGCTTCGCGGGCGCCCAGCAGCAGCGCCGCGATGGCCAGAATCCCCGACCCGCAGCCGAAGTCCAGCACGTGGGTGCCTTCGAGTTGCTGGCCGTCGAGCCATTCCAGGCACAGGGCGGTGGTCGGGTGCGTGCCGGTGCCAAACGCCAGGCCCGGGTCGAGCAGCAGGTTGACTGCGTCCTTCTCCGGGGCTTCGTGCCAGCTTGGCACGATCCACAGGCGGCGGCCGAAGCGCATCGGCTGGAAGTTGTCCATCCAGCTGCGCTCCCAGTCCTGGTCTTCGATCACTTCTGCCTGATGCTCGGGCAGCTCGGCGCCGGTCAGCAGGCGGACGTGGGCGAACACCTGCTCGGGTTCGGCATCGGCCTCGAACAGGGCCAGCAAATGGGTGTGCGACCACAGGGGCGTGGTGTTGAGGTCGGGTTCGAAGATCGGTTGGTCTTCTGCGTCCACGAACGTGACCGAGACGGCGCCGACTTCAAGCAGCGCGTCTTCGTAGGTTTCGGCTTGTTCCGGGCTGATGGCCAGGCGTACTTGCAGCCAGGGCATGGCGGGCACCTTTGGTAAATCGACAGGGGCAGCCCGAGGCTGCGCGAAGGCTGGCAGTTTACGCGAGTGCGCAGGGTTTGTAGAGAAGACCAGGCGCGGACCCTGTAGGAGCGGCCTTGTGTCGCGAAAGGGCCGCAGAGCGGCCCCGGCGATGGCCGAGCAAGCACCAGGCAGTTGCTCCCACAGTTTATCGTGGTACCTAGACGAAACAGAGCGAAAGCGACTCAGCTATATAGGCAGGCTTGTCTTCATTCTCGATTTCCAACGTTGCAATCGCCTTGAGCAACCATTGCCCCGGCTTCTTCTCCACCACTTCAGCCAGGTCCACCTTCAGCCGCACCTTGCTGTTGACCTTGACCGGCTGGATGAACCGTACGCTGTCCAACCCATAGTTCACCACCATCTTCAGCCCTTGCGGCAGGACCAGGATGTCCTCCATCAATGTCGGGATCAGCGACAGCGTCAGAAAACCATGGGCAATGGTGCCGCCAAAGGGTGTTTTCGCCGCCTTTTCCGGGTCGACATGAATGAACTGGAAATCGCCTGTGGCCTCGGCAAACAGGTTGATGCGCTGCTGGTCGATCGTCAGCCATTCGGAACGTCCGAGTTCCTTGCCAACGTACTGCGAAAGCTCTGTAACCGGTACATAAGGCATCGCGACTCTCCAGGTTGTCATTTGGTACGAAAGTGCAAGATCAGCACGGCGAACCGTTTCAGTCAAGTTATGCGTTTTTCGGCGAATATCGGCTTATAGCTGCGGCGTGCTTATAATGGCCGCCAAGCCCGAGGGAGATGCTTATGCTGTTGCGTGGTTTGACCTGGCTGGTGTTGTTCCAGCTGTTGGGTACGGCGATCAATCACCTGTTTGTGCCGTTTTTACCGGGGCCGATCATCGGCTTGCTGTTGCTGCTGGCCTTTCTGATGGCCCGGGGTGAGGTGGGTAAGCCGCTCAACGAGGCTGCCGGCAGCCTGCTGCGTTACCTGCCTCTGTTGCTGGTGCCTCCGGCGGTGGGGGTGATGGTGTATGCCAAGGATATTGCTGCCGACTTTTGGGCGATTGCCGGTGCGCTGTTCATTTCGTGCCTGCTGACCTTGGTATTCGTCGGCGTGCTGATGCAAAAGCTCATCCATCGCCAGGGCAAGCGCGAGGAGCAGCCATGATGTTCGACTGGCAAGGCGCGCTCGACGCAGTCATCCACCACCCCTTGTTTGGTATCGGCATTACCCTCGGGGCTTACCAGGTGGTGCTCGCGGCGTACGAGAAGACCCGCTGGATCTTCCTGCAGCCGGTGCTGGTTTCGATGCTGCTGGTGATCGGGGTGCTGCTCGTGTGTGGCATCGACTACAGCGAGTACCGCAAAAGCACCGAGATCATGAACACGCTACTGGGGCCTGCCACCGTGGCTCTGGCTGTGCCGCTCTATCTCAACCTGCGGCGGATCCGCCAACTGTTCTGGCCGACATTTACTACGCTGGTAGTCGGGGGCCTGTTCGCCACCGTCTGCTGCCTGCTGCTGGGCTGGTGGTTCGGTGCCGAGCACATGATCCTGATGACCATGGCGCCAAAATCGGTGACTTCGCCGATCGCCATGCTGGTGGCTGAGCAGATCGGCGGCGTGGCCGCACTGGCTGCGGTGTTCGTGTTGATCACCGGTGTGATTGGCGCAATCTTCGGCCCAGCGCTGCTGACCCGGCTGGGTGTGCACAGCCCCGAAGCGCGTGGCATGTCGCTGGGCGTTACCGCGCACGCGGTGGGCACTTCGGTAGCCTTGCAGGAAAGTGACGAATGCGGCGCTTTTGCCGCGCTGGCGATGAGCCTGATGGGGGTGGCCACGGCGGTGTTCCTGCCGCTGGCGGTCAGCCTGGTGGCTTGAGGAGTTGTGATGACGCTACCGCTGTTTCCCCTCAATACCGTGCTGTTTCCCGGCTGTTTTCTCGATTTGCAGATTTTCGAGGCGCGTTACCTGGACATGATCAGTCGCTGCATGAAGCAGGGGGCGGGCTTTGGTGTGGTGTGCATCCTTGAAGGCGAGCAGGTCGGCAAGGCGCCGCCGGTGGTGGCTTCGATCGGCTGCGAAGCGATGATCCGCGACTTCGTGCAGCAGGATAACGGCCTGCTGGGGATCCGCGTCGAAGGGGGGCGGCGTTTCAGCCTGGAGCAGACCGAGGTGCAGAAGGACCAGTTGCTGGTGGGCCAGGTGCAATGGCTGCCGGAGTTGGCGGACAGCCCGGTGGGCGAGCCGGACGAAGACCTGCTGGCGTTGCTGGTTGCCTTGGGCGAACACCCGATGGTCGAGGCGCTGGACATGCCGCGACCGGTGGACGGGCGGCAGGCGTTGGCCAATCAGTTGGCGTACCTGCTGCCGTTCATGGAAGAGGACAAGCTCGATCTGCTGGCGATCGATTCGCCGCAGTTGCGCCTGGAAGAGATCCAGCGGCTGCTGGAGCGCATCCAGGGCGAGTTGTTTGCCTGATGCTGCGGTGCTTTAGTCGGCCTCAGTACTGATAGCGCAGCAGCGCCTGCGGCAATGCATGCATGGCAAAGAACGCCAGCAACGCAATGCACGCCGGCAGCACCAGCCACCACACCCGCAGCGGCAGGGCGGTAAGCGGTTGGCGGTACTGCGACAAGGTCAGGCTCAACGCACAGACGCAGCACGCCAGCAGGGCGCCGGCCAGAATGTCGGTCGGCCAGTGCGCCCCCAGGTATACCCGCGACAAGGCAATCGCCAGGGCGGGGATGCACCCCAGCATCACCCAGGTCAGGCGCATCCGCGGCGGTTGGCCGCGCCCGGCGAGCACCGCCATCACCAGAAAGAACGCGAACGACGCCGAGCTGTGGCCGCTGGGCATGCTGTAGCTCGTCAGCGGGTCGGTCAGCACCTCGGGGCGCGCGCGGGCGAACAGCCATTTCAGCGTGCCGTTGGCTAGCGCCGTCCCCATCAAGGCGCCGCCGGCAAACAGGGCGTGGCGCCATTGCCGGGCGAGCAGCAGCAGGCCGGTCAGCAGCCCGCCGAGAAAGAACTGGGTGCGAAAATCGCCTAGCCGGGTCACCAGCACCACAACGCCGTCGACGGCCTGGCTGCGGTGCTCCTGCACCAGTGTCATCACGCCCTGGTCGAATTCGTGCAGGTACGGCCAGCCGAGGAATACCCCGGCCAGGGCTGCGAAGCTCATGCCGGCGATCAGTCGTGTTCCATGGCGCTGGTCACGAATGCTGGTGGTCAGGCTGAGGCCGATGATGACTGCCAGGGTGCCGGCGATGATGCCGGCATCCAGCCAGAAGCCTTCCGGTAGCGGTAGACGCATGGCCGCGCCGGTGGCCCAGCCTGGCAGCAGGTAGGCGACCGACCAACCGGCGCCGGCCACCAGGCTGACGGCGATGAAGCGCGGCAGCGGCATGTCGAACATGCCGGCGACCATCGGCAGCATGGGCCGCAGCGGCCCGATGAAGCGCCCCACCAGCAGGCTGGCGATGCCATAGCGCTGGAAGTAGGCCTCGGCGCTGCCGATCCATTCCGGGTGATGGCGCAGCAGCGGCAGACGCCGGATGTTCTGATGGAAATACTTGCCCACGGTGTATGACAGCGCATCGCCCAGCAAACCGCCGAGAAAACCCAGCAGCAGGGTTTCGCCCAGGCTGAAGGTACCGCTGCCGGCCAGCACGGCGACCGCGAACAGCAGCACCGTGCCAGGCACGATGATGCCGGCAATGGCCAGGCATTCGATGCAGGCCACCAGGAAAATCGCCAGGCCAAGCCACTGTGGGTTGGCGCTTAGCCAGCCGGTCAGGCTGTCGAGCCATTGGCCCATGTGTCAGCTTCCTTGTTCGAGTATGAAGAAGTCTTGGCCTTCGACTTGGCCACGACGCAACGGGTTCCGCGTACAGACGCGGGCGTATTCGGCGTCGACGAAGCGGTACGGCAGGTGTTCGTCGCGCCCGTGTGGGATGCCCAGGCGGGCGGCCTGGATCACTCGCGGTACGGCGATGCCGCAATCGTCGACGTAGAACCGCTCGGGGTCGAACCGTTGGGCGTCCCAGTGCGGCACTTTCAAGCCCAGTGCGCGGCACAGCAGGGTCTGGCCGGCGCAAAGGCGCTCGGCCGGGCGCAGGTTGCCGCTGGCATCGGGGTTGTTCAACTGCATCTGTGCCAGGCTGTTGGCGCCTGAGGTCGCATCCTGCCAAGGGTAGGCGGATTTGATCAGCACGGCGTTGCCCGGGCCTTGGGCGCTGAAGTTCAGTGAGTCGCCACCGCGGGCGTAGTACATATAGATGTGCCCGCCGTCGAGGAACAGCGCCTTGCGTTTTTCGGTGTAGCCGAGCGAAGCATGGCTGCCTTTGTCGGTAAGGTAGTACGCCTCGGTCTCGATGATGCGTGCCGCCAGCCACAGGTCGCCTTGGCGATGGCGGATGACCTTGCCCAGCAGGGCCTTGGCCAGAATTTGGGCGTCACGGTCGAAAAAGCTGTCGGGCAGGGCTGGCATGCTGGCAGTTCGTCGGTGGAAAGGCGGGGATAATAGCAATGAATGGCTTAATCGAGGCTGAACCAGTGCCCTGATTCATTGGTATCGATATGTTTCGCGCCAGGGTGATGTTTGCCTTGGGAGGGGTGGCGCTCGACCTCACAGGCACCGAAAAACCCAAGTCGTGAACAGCCATTTTCTACCATCCGCCAGCCGCCGCTGGGCGTATACCTGCGCGCCAGTTATAATCAGCCGATTTCCCCTTCGCCAAGACACCGAACCCATGACTGAGTCCGTTCTTGACTACATGACCCGTTTGGGTCGCGCTGCTCGCCAGGCTTCCCGGGTGATCGGCCGCGCCAGCACCGCGCAGAAGAACCGCGCCTTGCAAGCGGCCGCCGACGCTTTGGACGCCGCACGCGCCGAGCTGACCGCCGCCAACGAGCTGGACCTGGCCGCCGGCCGCGGCAATGGCCTGGAGCCAGCGCTGCTCGACCGCCTGGCGCTGACCCCGGCGCGTATCGACGGCATGATCACCGGCCTGCGCCAGGTGGCCAGCCTGCCGGACCCGGTCGGTGCCATCCGCGACATGAGCTACCGCCCATCGGGTATTCAGGTCGGCAAGATGCGCGCTCCGCTGGGGGTGATCGGGATCATCTACGAATCACGCCCGAACGTGACCATCGACGCTGCCAGCCTGTGCCTTAAATCCGGCAACGCGACCATCCTGCGTGGCGGCTCCGAAGCAATCCACTCCAACCGTGCCATCGCCACCTGCATTCAGCGTGGCCTGGCCGAGGCCGGCCTGCCGGCAGCAGTGGTGCAGGTGGTCGAGACCACCGACCGCGAAGCCGTGGGCGCGCTGATCAGCATGCCCGAGTTCGTCGATGTCATCGTGCCGCGCGGCGGCCGTGGCCTGATCGAGCGTATCAGCCGCGATGCGCGGGTGCCGGTGATCAAGCACCTGGACGGCATCTGCCATGTCTACGTCAGCGAGCACGCCGACCTGGACAAGGCCTGGCGCGTCGCCTTCAACGCCAAGACCTACCGCTACGGCATCTGTGGCGCCATGGAAACCCTGCTGGTCGACCAGCGCGTAGCCGAACGGTTCCTGCCGGAAATGGCCCGCCGTTTCCAGGAAAAGGGCGTCGAACTGCGTGGCTGCGAGCGCACGCGTGCGTTCATCGACGCCAAGCCGGCCGGCGAAGACGACTGGCACACCGAGTACCTGGATGCGATCCTGTCGATTCGTGTGGTCGATGACCTGGACCAGGCCATCGAGCACATCAACCACTATGGTTCGCACCACACCGATTCGATCATCACCGAGCACCAGGGCCAGGCCCGCCAGTTCATGGCCGAGGTCGACTCGGCGTCGGTGATGCTCAATACCCCGACCTGCTTTGCCGACGGTTTCGAGTACGGCCTGGGTGCGGAGATCGGTATTTCCACCGACAAGCTGCATGCCCGCGGCCCGGTCGGCCTGGAAGGGCTGACCTGCGAGAAGTACGTGGTGATCGGCGACGGCCAGCTGCGCGGCCAGGAGTCCTGCTGAGTTGAGCAAGGCCCAGGCAGTCCGGCGCATCGGCATTCTAGGCGGCACCTTCGACCCCGTGCACATCGGCCACTTGCGCAGCGCGCTGGAAGTGGCCGAGCTCATGGCGTTGGACGAGTTGCGCCTGCTGCCCAACGCCCGGCCGCCGCACCGCGACACGCCGCAAGTGGCCGCGCAGGATCGCCTGGCGATGGTGCAAAGTGCCGTGCAGGGTGTCGAGCGCCTGAGTGTCGACGCCCGCGAGCTCGCGCGCGACAAGCCGTCGTACACCATCGACACACTGGAGTCGATCCGCGCCGAACTGGGCATGCACGACCAGTTGTTCCTGGTGCTGGGCTGGGATGCCTTTTGTGGCTTGCCAGGCTGGCACCGCTGGGAAGAACTGCTGCAACACTGTCACATCCTGGTGCTGCAACGCCCGGATGCCGACGTAGAACCCCCTGACGAGCTGCGCAACCTGCTGGCTGCGCGCTCCGAGAGCGATCCCACCGCCATGTCCGGCCCGGCGGGAAATATTTCGTTCGTCTGGCAGACCCCGCTTGCGGTGTCGGCTACACAGATCCGACAGTTGCTGGCCAGCGGCAAGTCGGTGAGGTTCCTGGTGCCGGACGCCGTACTGGCCTACATCGAGGCGCACGAACTGTATCGTGTGCCTAACTGACGGTGCTCCGGCACCTCATCCAACAAGTTGAACGAGTTTTATATGAACAAGCAGAAAATTCACGGCGAAGCACTGGTCCAGCTGACCATTACCGCGCTGGAAGACGTCAAGGCCCAGGACATCCAGGTCATCGACGTCAGCGAAAAACACAGCCTGACCGATTACATGATCATTGCCACCGGTACCTCCAACCGCCAGATCAGTGCGATGCTGGAAAAGGTCCGCGAAGCGGTCAAGAGTAAGGGCGTTCAGCCGCTGGGCGAAGAAGGCAAGGGCGACAGCGACTGGGTGCTGCTCGACCTGAACGATGTCATTGTGCACATGATGACTGCCGCTGCCCGCCAGTTCTACGACCTGGAGCGCCTGTGGAAGGGTGCTGAGCTGAGCCGTGCTGCCGATGGCAAGCACCACAACCCGGAGCACGCCCACGAGTACTCCGACAAGCTCAAAGACCGGGAATAAGGAAGCGTCGTGCGTCTGCGCCTGATCGCGGTCGGCTCGCGCATGTCCAAGTGGGTCGAGGACGGTTGGCATGAATATGCCAAGCGCCTGCCCCCGGAGCTGTCGCTCGAGCTGGTGGAAATCCCGCTGAATACCCGTGGCAAGAATGCCGACGTCGCTCGCCTGATCCGTCAGGAGGGCGAGGCCATGCTGAGCAAGGTGCAGCCTGGGGAACGCATCGTTACCCTGGAGGTCCATGGCAAGCCTTGGAGCACCGAGCAACTGGCGACCGAGCTGGACCGCTGGCGCCTGGATGCGCGCACGGTGAATTTGATGGTTGGCGGCCCCGAAGGGCTGGCGCCTGAGGTCTGCGCGCGCGCCGAGCAACGCTGGTCGCTGTCGCCGCTGACGTTGCCGCACCCGTTGGTAAGGATACTCATCGGCGAGCAGATCTACCGCGCCTGGACCGTGTTGTCCGGGCACCCTTACCACAAATGAGCCTGTAAGCAGTCCGATGTCGCAGCCGATCCGTCTCAAGGACCACGAGAAAGACGCCCGCCTGGTGCGTAACCGCGTCGTGGTCGGCGCGGTGGCGATCATGCTGCTTATCTGCGTCTTGATCGCGCGGCTGTATTACCTGCAGATCATCCAGTACGACTACCACTCGACGCTGTCGGAGAACAACCGGGTGCATGTGCAGCCGATCCCGCCGACCCGCGGGCTGATCTTCGACCGTAACGGGGTGATCATCGCCGATAACCGGCCCAGCTTCAGCCTGTCCATGACCCGTGAACGCGCAGGGGACTGGCAGGTGGTGCTGGACAACATCGTCGAAGTGCTGGAGCTGACAGCGGACGACCGCGCCCTCTTCGAAAAACGCATGCGCCAAGGCCGCCGGCCGTTCGAGCCGGTGCCCATCCTGTTCGAGCTCAACGAAGAGCAGATTGCCCGTGTGGCAGTGAACCAGTTCCGCCTGCCGGGCGTGGAAGTGGTCGCGCAGTTGGTGCGGCACTATCCGCAGGGTGCGCACTTCGCGCACTCGGTGGGGTATGTCGGGCGCATCAACGAGAAAGAGCTGAAAACCCTGGACCCGGTGAATTACAGCGGCACGCACCATATCGGCAAGACCGGTATCGAGCGCTTCTACGAAGATGCCCTGCACGGCCAGGTCGGTTACGAAGAGGTCGAGACCAATGCCCGCGGCCGGGTACTCCGGGTGCTCAAGCGTACCGACCCGAAGCCGGGCAAGGACATCGTCCTGAGCCTGGACATCAAGCTGCAGGAAGCCGCCGAGGCGGCCCTGGGTGGCCGGCGCGGCGCAGTAGTTGCGCTCGATCCGCGCACGGGTGAGGTGCTGGCAATGGTCAGCCAGCCGAGCTTCGACCCCAACCTGTTTGTCACCGGCATCAGCTTCAAGGCCTATGCCGAACTGCGTGATTCGATCGACCGGCCGCTGTTCAACCGCGTGTTGCGCGGGCTGTACCCGCCCGGCTCGACCATCAAGCCGGCGGTGGCCATCGCCGGCCTGGACAGTGGCGTTGTCAATGCCGGCAGTCGGGTGTTCGACCCAGGCTATTACCAACTGCCCAACTACGATCACAAATACCGTAACTGGAACCGTTCTGGCGATGGCTGGGTCGACCTGGATACCGCGATCATGCGCTCCAACGACACCTACTTCTACGACCTTGCCCACAAGATGGGCATCGACCGCCTGTCCACCTACATGAACAAGTTCGGCATTGGCCAGAAAGTGTCCCTCGACATGTTCGAAGAGTCCTCCGGGCTCATGCCGTCGCGTGAATGGAAACGCGCCACCCGCCGCCAGGCCTGGTTCCCCGGCGAAACCCTGATTCTCGGTATCGGCCAGGGCTACATGCAGGCCACGCCGCTGCAGCTTGCCCAGGCCACCGCGTTGATCGCCAACAAAGGCGTGTGGAACCGCCCGCACCTGGCCAAGACCATCGAAGGCCAGCCACCGGTGGACGACAACCCCATGGAAAACATCATCCTGCGGGACAAGTCCGACTGGGCCAAGGTTACCCATGGCATGGAGCAGGTGATGCATGGCGCACGGGGTACCGCGCGCAAGGCTGCGGTCGGCGCCCAGTACCGTATCGCCGGCAAGAGCGGTACCGCCCAGGTGGTGGCGATCAAGCAAGGCGAAAAATACGACCGCAACAAACTTCAGGAACGCCACCGCGACCACGCCCTGTTCGTCGCCTTTGCACCGGCCGATGACCCGAAGATCGTGATTTCGGTGATGGTCGAGAACGGTGAGTCAGGCTCTGGCGTCGCCGCACCGGTGGTGCGCCAGATCATGGACGCCTGGTTGCTCGACGAGCACGGCCGGCTCAAGACCGAGTTCGCTCCCGCCACCGTTACTCAGGAATCGGCCCTGTGATGAACAATTTCGATCGCATGCTCTCCAGCGAGGATGTGATGCGTCGGCGCGCCAGTTTTCTGCAGCGCATTCATATCGACGGACCGTTACTGGTCATTTTGCTGGCCCTCGCGGCCGGCAGCCTGTTCGTGCTCTATTCGGCCAGTGGCAAGAACTGGGACCTGCTGCTCAAGCAGGCCACCTCGTTCGGCATCGGCCTGGTGTCGATGTTCGTCATCGCCCAGCTGGAGCCGCGTTTCATGGCGCGCTGGGTGCCGTTGGCGTACCTGACGGGGGTGCTGTTGCTGGTGGTCGTGGACGTCATGGGCCACAACGCAATGGGCGCGACGCGCTGGATCAACATCCCGGGGGTGATCCGCTTCCAGCCCTCGGAGTTCATGAAGATCATCATGCCGGCGACCATCGCCTGGTACCTGTCCAAGCGCACCTTGCCGCCGCACCTCAAGCATGTGGCGATCAGCCTGGTGCTGATCGGCGTGCCGTTCATTCTGATCGTCCGCCAGCCTGACCTGGGCACGGCGCTGCTGATTCTCGCCTCCGGTGCCTTCGTGCTGTTCATGGGGGGGCTGCGCTGGCGCTGGATCGTCAGCGTGGTGGCCGCCGCGGTGCCAGTGGCGGTGGCCATGTGGTTCTTCGTCATGCACGACTACCAGAAGCAGCGCGTGCTGACCTTCCTCGACCCGGAAAGCGACCCGCTGGGCACCGGCTGGAACATCATCCAGTCCAAGGCCGCGATCGGCTCGGGCGGCGTCTTTGGCAAGGGCTGGCTGCTGGGCACCCAGTCGCACTTGGACTTTTTGCCCGAGAGCCACACCGACTTCATCATTGCGGTGCTGGGTGAGGAGTTCGGCCTGGTCGGCATCTGCCTGCTGCTGATCGTCTACCTGCTGCTGATCGGCCGCGGGCTGATGATCACGGCCCAGGCGCAGACCCTGTTCGGCAAGCTGCTGGCGGGCAGCCTGACGATGACTTTCTTTGTATACGTGTTCGTCAATATCGGTATGGTCAGCGGCCTTCTGCCCGTGGTGGGCGTGCCGCTGCCCTTCATCAGCTATGGCGGAACTTCGTTGGTGACGCTGCTGTCAGCGTTTGGCGTTCTGATGTCGATCCATACGCACCGCAAATGGATCGCACAGGTTTGAATAAGGTGAAGAATTTAATGCAAGCAGTGCGTAACTGGGCTGCCCGTTGTACGCCGTGGATCGGTGCGGTGGGCCTGTTCGGCGCTGTCCAGCTGGCCCATGCGGGCGACTACGATGGCTCGCCCCAGGTGGCCGAGTTCGTTGGCGAAATGGCCCGTGACTATGGCTTTGCCAGTGAGCAGTTGACCGGCGTGTTCCGCGAAGTGCAGCGTAAGCAGTCGATCCTCGATGCCATCTCGCGGCCGGCCGAACGGGTCAAACCGTGGAAGGACTACCGGCCGATGTTCATCACCGACGCGCGCATCGCCCGTGGTGTGGACTTCTGGCGCCAGCACGAAGCGGTGCTGGCCCGTGCCGAGCAGGAATACGGGGTGCCGGCGCAAGTCATCGTCTCGATCATCGGCGTAGAGACCTTCTTTGGCCGCAATACCGGCAATTACCGGGTGATCGACGCCCTGTCGACGCTGGGCTTCGACTACCCGCCGCGGGCCGAATTCTTCCGCAAGGAGTTGCGCGAGTTCCTGCTGCTGGCCCGCGAAGAGCAGCTTGACCCGCTCACGCTCAAGGGTTCCTACGCCGGTGCCATGGGCCTGCCGCAGTTCATGCCGAGCAGTTTCCGCAACTATGCCGTGGACTTCGACGGCGATGGTCACATCAATATCTGGAACAACCCGGACGATGCCATCGGCAGTGTCGCCAGCTACTTCAAGCGCCATGGCTGGGTGGCCGGCGAGGGCGTGGTCAGTCGTGCCATGGTGCAGGGCGAGCGTGCCGACGAAGGCCTGACCACCGGTATCGAGCCGGTGAAGACGGTCGGGGAGTTGCGGGCGCTGGGCTGGTCAAGTCATGATGCGCTGCGCGATGATCTGCCGGTTACCGCCTTCCGCCTGGAGGGCGAAAACGGCCCCGAGTACTGGATGGGCCTGAAGAACTTCTACGCGATCACTCGCTACAACCGCAGCGTGATGTATGCCATGGCGGTGCATCAGCTTTCGGAACAGCTGGTCCAAGCACGGGGCGTCAAGTAATGCGCGCAATGATCTCTACCAACGCTTTCAAGCTGCTGACCTGCCTCGCCGTCGGCGTGGCCCTGGCCAGCTGTTCTTCCAGCCGCCCGACCCCGCAAAGCAGCGGTAACACCGTGCGCACGCAGCCCGGGCTGGACATCAACCGTGCCCACAAGGACGGTGCGCCGTGGTGGGACGTGGATGTGAACAAGATCCCCGACGCCACGCCGACGGTGCACACCGGCAACTACAAGGCCAACCCGTACACGGTGCTGGGCAAGACCTACTACCCGATGCAGGAATCGCGCAACTACCGCGCCGAGGGTACCGCGTCGTGGTATGGCACCAAGTTCCACGGGCAGAACACCGCCAACGGCGAGCTCTATGACCTGTACGGCATGAGCGCCGCGCACAAGACCTTGCCGCTGCCGGCCTATGTGCGGGTGACCAACCTGGCCAACGGCCGCAGCGTGGTCCTGCGGGTCAACGACCGTGGCCCGTTCTATTCCGACCGCATCATCGACTTGTCGTACGCAGCGGCGAAAAAGCTCGGCTACGCCGAAATCGGCACCGCGCATGTGCGCGTCGAAGGCATCGACCCGCAACAATGGTGGGCCCAGCGTGGCCAACAGCCACCGTTGGTGCTGAAGGAGCCTCAGGTCGCGCAGACCCAGTCGATCCCGGCCAGCACCGGCCGCGTCGAGCAGTGGACCCCGCCACCGCAGCAGCACGCGGCGCCTGTCGTGCCCGTGCAAGTCGGCGGCAACAATGTGCCGGCGGGCAACGGCGGCAGCTTCCTGCAGGTGGGCGCCTTCGCCAACCCGGACGCCGCCGAGTTGCTGCGTTCTAAGCTGAGCACCATGGTCAGCGCACCGGTGTTCATCAGCTCCATCGTGCGTAACCAGCAGACGCTGCACCGCGTGCGTCTGGGGCCGATCGGCAGCCAAGGTGAGATCCAGCAGGCGCAAGACAGCATTCGCCTGGCGAACTTGGGGCAGGCCAAGCTGGTCACAGCTGACTGACCGAGTCGGCTTCTTCGCGGGTAAACCCAAGCGGTTTACCCGCGAAGCGGGCTACACCAAACTGTCGGTTTTGTCATGAATTGCCGGGCGCGCGCATGTACAATGGCCGTTTTTGCCCGCAGCGACATAAAGCCGCACTTCGTGGGCACGGCCCAAGGCCTTAAAACTAGACTGACTGGCGCTGGGTACACGACGTGGCCCAGGGAACATCTCAGACCATTAGCGATTTTCGAGAGACGGATGAACATCACCAACCTTGCCAAACGACTTTGCCTGCCCGTACTGCTGATGATCACGCCTGCTGCTTTCGCGGCAGAGCAAATGATGCCGGCACCACCGCAACTGGCAGCCAAGTCCTACGTACTCATGGACGCGTCCAGCGGCAACGTGCTGGTCGAGAACAACGGTGACGAGCGCCTGCCACCGGCCAGCCTGACCAAGCTGATGACCGCCTACATCGCCACCCTGGACATTCGCCGTGGCCAGATCGGTGAAAACGATCCGGTTACCGTCAGCGAAAACGCCTGGCGTACCGGCGGTTCGCGCATGTTCATCAAGGTCGGCAGCCAGGTCACGGTCAGCGACCTGCTGCACGGCATCATCATCCAGTCGGGTAACGATGCTTCGGTCGCCCTGGCCGAGCACATCGCCGGCAGCGAAGACGCCTTCGCCGACATGATGAACAAGACAGCCGCCGACCTCGGCATGTCCAACAGCCACTTCATGAACCCGACCGGCCTGCCGAACACGGAGCACTACTCCTCGGCGCATGACATGGCCCTGCTGGCGCGTGCGATCATCGACGTCGACCCGGCCCACTATGCGATCTACTCGCAGAAAGAGTTCTTCTGGAACAACATCAAGCAGCCCAACCGCAACCTGCTGCTGTGGCGCGACAAGACCGTCGATGGCCTGAAGACCGGCCACACCGACGAAGCCGGTTACTGCATGGTGGCTTCGGCCGTACGTGACGGCCAGCGCCTGATCGCCGTGGTGTTCGGCACCAACAGCGAGCAGTCCCGTGCCGCCGAAACCCAGAAGCTGCTGACCTACGGCTTCCGCTTCTTCGAAACCCAGACCTTCTACCAGAAGGGCACCGAGCTGACCCAGGCCCCGGTCTGGAAGGGCGCCACCAGCCAAGTCAAGGCGGGCCTGGCCAACGACCTGACCATGACTATGCCTAAAGGCCAATTGAAGCGCTTGCAAGCTTCGATGACCATGAACCCGCAGCTCACCGCGCCGATCGCCAAAGGTGACGTGATCGGCAAAGTGGAAGTCAAACTGGACGAGAACGTGGTTCACAGCGCCGACCTGATCGCCCTCGATGGCGTCGAGGAAGGTGGTTTCTTCCGCCGTATGTGGGATAGCATCCGTCTATTCTTCTACGGGTTGTTCAACTGATAACGTGACCTGCCACGCTCCCGCTGTTCATGCGGGAGCGTTGTTGTTGCCACGGCTTACGAGGCCGTTTCCGCCATGAGCGAACCTGACGTCAAGTCGCACAAGATCGAATTCCCCTGCGCCGATTACCCGATCAAGGTGATCGGTGACACCGTGGTCAATTTCAAGGACACGGTCATCGAGATCTTGAAGAAATATGCTGAGGTCGACATGCAGACCTTGGCCGAGCGCCAGAGCAAGGAAGGCAAGTACACCACGGTGCAACTGCACATCGTTGCCACCAGCGAGGATCAGTTGCACGATATCAATAGCGCCCTGCGTGCTACCGGCATCGTGAAAATGGTGCTCTGATGTCCGCCTGTCTCGGTTTTCGCGATCTCGGCCTGCAGCCCTATGAACCGGTGCTGGAAGCCATGCGTCGCTTTACCGAGCAGCGTGGGCCCGACAGCCAGGACGAAATCTGGCTGGTCGAACACCCTTCGGTCTTTACCCAGGGCCAGGCTGGCAAGGCCGAGCACCTGCTGATCCCGGGCGATATCCCGGTGGTACAGACCGACCGCGGTGGCCAGGTGACCTATCACGGCCCCGGGCAGTTGGTGGCTTACCTGCTGCTGGATGTACGGCGGCTGGGGTTTGGTGTACGTGAGCTGGTCAGCCGCATCGAGCAGGCGCTGATCGACCTGCTTGCCAGTTACGATGTCCAGGCCGCGGCCAAGCCCGACGCCCCGGGTGTCTATGTCGATGGAGCGAAGATCGCCTCCCTCGGCCTGCGAATCCGCAACGGCCGTTCTTTCCACGGCCTTGCCCTGAACGTGGACATGGACCTTGCGCCATTCCGCCGAATCAACCCCTGCGGCTATGCGGGGCTGGCCATGACCCAGCTACGCGATCAGGCAGGCCCGATCGAACTCAACGAGGTCAGGACAAGGCTGCGCGGACAGCTGGTCAAGCACCTCGACTACGCTGAGCAGACGACCCTCACGGGCGGAATCGACTGAATATGACAACTGTGCAAGAAGCCGTGCCGAACCTGATACCTACCCTGGATGCCACCCCGCGCACTGCGCCGAAGAAGGTGGAAGCTGGGGTCAAACTGCGTGGCGCCGACAAGGTGGCGCGCATCCCGGTGAAGATCATCCCCACCGATGAGCTGCCGAAGAAGCCTGACTGGATCCGTGTGCGCATCCCGGTTTCGCCCGAGGTAGACCGCATCAAGCAACTGCTGCGCAAGCACAAGCTGCACAGCGTCTGCGAAGAGGCCTCCTGCCCGAACCTGGGCGAGTGCTTCTCTGGCGGTACCGCGACCTTCATGATCATGGGTGACATCTGCACCCGTCGTTGCCCATTCTGCGACGTTGGCCACGGCCGACCGAAGGCACTGGACGTCGATGAGCCGAAAAACCTCGCGGTCGCCATCGCCGACCTGCGCCTGAAGTACGTGGTGATCACCTCGGTGGACCGCGACGACCTGCGTGACGGTGGTGCCCAACACTTCGCCGACTGCATTCGCGAGATCCGCGCCTTGTCGCCGGGCGTGCAGCTGGAAACGTTGGTCCCGGACTACCGTGGCCGTATGGATGTCGCCCTGCAGATCACCGCGCAAGAGCCGCCGGATGTGTTCAACCACAACCTGGAAACCGTACCGCGCCTTTACAAGGCAGCGCGTCCCGGTTCGGACTACGACTGGTCGCTGGACCTGCTGCAGAAGTTCAAGCAGATGGTGCCGCACGTGCCGACCAAATCGGGCCTGATGCTCGGCCTGGGCGAGACCGACGAAGAAGTCATCGAAGTGATGCAGCGCATGCGCGAGCATGAGATCGACATGCTGACCCTCGGCCAGTACCTGCAGCCCTCGCGCAGCCACTTGCCGGTGCAGCGTTTCGTGCACCCCGACACCTTCGCCTGGTTCGCCGAGGAAGGCTACAAGATGGGCTTCAAGAACGTCGCCTCCGGCCCGCTGGTGCGTTCTTCGTACCATGCCGACCAGCAGGCTCACGAAGCCAAGATCAAGCTCTGAGCCTGGTCTGAGCCACACATGCCGATGCGCGCCGAAAGGCGGCATCGGCATTTTTGTTTAGGCTTTTTTCCTACTGTGTTGGAAAGCCTTGCGTATTTAGATTTGGGCGGCCCTATACCTGCAAGGAGTTGCACGATGTACTGCACTGAACGCACCGAGTCACGCCTGCCTGTTGCACTGCCAGGCAATGCCTGCTTTGCCATCGTCGCCCCGGCCGGTCCGGCACGGCTGGATGCGCAAAAGGCCAGCCAATGGTTTGCCGGGCGTGGCTACCGTTGCCGTATCTACCCGGGTGTGGAAGAGGCCCAGGGTTACCTCGCAGGTACCGATCAGCAAAGGCTGCAGGACCTTCACGATGCCTTCGCCGATCCAGCCATCGATGCGATTGTGTGCATGCGCGGGGGTTACGGCAGCATGCGTTTGCTCGATAGGCTCGATTTTGAGCTCATTCGCCGTAATCCCAAGCCGCTGATCGGCTACAGCGACATCACCGCGCTGCACACGGCCATCTACCGCAAGACCGGGTTGATTACCTTCCATGGGGCGATGCTCAATGCCGACCTGCTAGGCGCCAAGCAGCAACCGACCGAGTCGTCGCTGGTGGCCCAGTTGATGGGGCAGGTAGGGGCGGGGGATGCGATCGCTCATCCGGCAGACTTTGCCCTGAGCTGCGTGGTGCCGGGTGTTGCCAGCGGGCGTTTGTTGGGCGGCAACCTGTCGATGCTGGGTGCGACCCTGGGCACTGTGGCCCAGATCGATACCCAGGGCTGCATCTTGTTCATCGAAGACGTCAACGAGCCGCTGTTTCGCGTCGACCGTTTGCTGACCCAGTTACGCCTGGCGGGCAAGCTTGCGGGGGTGAAGGGGGTGCTGGTGGGGGATTTCGCCGGTATTACCGTGGCGGCTATGACGCCGTTGCTGCAGGACATTTTCGGGCCGCTGGGTGTGCCGGTGCTGGCCGGGTGGCGCAGTGGGCACTGTGACCCGAATGTGTGCTTGCCGTTGGGAGCCGAGGTGGTGCTGGACAGCGAGAAGATGAGCCTGGTGTTGCAGCAGGATCTGTTCAGGGCTTGATGGGGCTGCGCCGCAGCCCCAACTGCCTCAACGCTGACGCAAGCGCTCAAGCAGCTTGTGCGTCGGATACCCATCCGCCGGCCAACCCAACCCCTGCTGGGCGGTGCGAATGGCCTTGCGGGTATTGGCGCCAATGATGCCGTCGGCATTGCCCGCGTCATGCCCGCTGGCATTGAGCAGGTGCTGCAGCTCCATGCGTTCGCTGCGGCTCAGGGGCAGGTCCTCTTTCGGCCAGCTGCCGGCAATGAACCCCCAGCCTGAGAACCGATCACCCAACAGGCTCACTGCCAGGGCATAGGACGATGAGTTGTTGTACTTGAGGATCGCGCGGAAGTTGTCCAGTACCAGGAACGCCGGACCGCGAGCGCCCGCAGGCAGCAGCAGGGCGGCGGACAGCTGATTGCTGTTGGCGGGCAGTTGGGTGCCGGCTGGCAGTGTCACGCCCAGTTGCAGCCACTCGCTCACCGGCTTGCGCAGCGAACCATCGGCCAGCCAGAAGTCGAAACCTGCCGGCACCTGCACTTCAAAGCCCCAGGGTTGGCCACGCTTCCAGCCGGAGCTTTGCAGGTAGTGCGCGGTCGAGGCCAGGGCGTCCGGGGTGCTGTTCCAGATGTCCCGGCGGCCATCGCCGTCGAAATCCACGGCATGGGTGTTGTAGGTAGTCGGAATGAACTGGGTCTGGCCCATTGCACCGGCCCACGAACCGCGCATGGCCTCCGGCTGGATGTCACCGTTCTGCAGGATCTGCAGGGCGGCAATCAGTTGGTCCTGGGCGAACTGCGGGCGGCGGCCTTCGTAGGCCAGGGTCGCCAGCGAGCGAATGACCGACTTGCTGCCCTGGAACTGGCCGAAGTTGCTTTCCATGCCCCAGACCGAAACCAGCACCTGGCGATCCACGCCATAGCGCTGTTCGAGGCGGGTCAGCAGCTCTGCATTCTGCTCCAGCAGTTTCTTGCCGTTGCGCACACGCAGTGGCGACAGGGCGCCTTCAAGGTACTCCCACACCGGCCGGCTGAACTCAGGCTGGCTGCGGTCGGCCTTGATCACGTCCAGGTCGGGGGTAACACCGAGGAATGCACGGTCGAAGGTGTTCGGCGAAATACCGGCCTGCAGCGCTTGTTGGCGGAAGCCAGCCTGCCATTGCGCGAAGGTTTGCAGGGGTTGGATCTCAGTGCTGGCGTCGGGCGTTGCACCGGGCAGGTTCACCACTGGAGCGGGCTGGGCAGGGGCCAGCGGCAAGGCATCGGCGGCGGTGGGTTTTTCCGCGCAGGCGACGAGCAGGATGAAGCTGGAGGCCGCGATCAGCTGGCGGGATTTCCAACGGGGGAGAAGACTGAAGAGCATGCACAGATCCAGAATTTCAGGTCAGGTGCCGACCATACCATGCCTGCGCTTTCGATGCTTTCATGCGGCCAAAAAGTAAGAAGCCTCCCAATCTCTCGATTGGAAGGCTTCGCGGCGGTAGCTGCCTTTGCCCTTGTCTGGTTGTTCCTGGCGGCAGCGGAACAAGGGCTGGGCGACGATCGACTTGGCCTTGTTGGGGCCGTGCTTTTTCGGCTTTTTGCTCATGGTGCAGGTTCCCGATGGGTGGCTTTCGGGGCGCACTGTAGGCCCCAGGGCTACTACGGGCCAATTGATTGTGTTTATGGGTGGCAGTACGCGACGCTCGTAGGAGCGGCCTTGCGTCGCGAAAGGCGTGCGCAGCGCGCCCGGCTATTGCGAAGGAAGCGCCAATCGCTGCCCCGCCATCAACAACGAAAGCCGCGCCAGCCCGGTCCAAGGCGACCCCTCGGCCTGCCCCTTGATCTGCGCATCGATACGTTGGGCATCCTGCAACAGCTGGGCCCAACGCTGCGCGGAAAGGCGCTGCAGTGCTTTGCTGACCAGCGGGCGGCGTTTATCCCACACCGGTGGTCGTGCTTGGCTGAAGGCTTTGTCCAGCGGTACGCCCTGGCTGAACTGCTGAGCCAGCCCGGCCAGTTGCCGCAGCTCGCGGGCCAGTGCCCACAGAATCACCGGTGGCTCCACGCCTTCACCGCGCAGCCCTTCGAGCATGCGCAGGGCATGCGCGGCTTCGCCATTGAGAATGGCATCGACCAGCCCGAAGACATCGAAGCGGGCGCTGTCGGCGACTGCCGACTGCACGGTCTCCACGGTGATCTGGTTACCCTCGGCCAGCAGCTTGAGCTTTTCGATTTCCTGGGCGGCGGCCAGCAAGTTGCCTTCGACGCGTGCGGCAATCAGGTCGACCGCATCACGCTGCGCCGAAAGGCCCGCCTGTGACAGCCGCTGGTTGATCCACTGGGGTAGCTGGTGGGCATCTACCGGCCAGATCTGGATGAACTGGCAGTGGGCGCCTTCGATCAGGGCCTTGCCCCATTTGGTCTTCTGCGCGCTGCCGTCGAGCTTGGGCAGGCTGATCAGCAGCAGCGTGTCCTCGGCCGGGTTGGCGCAGTACTCCATTAACGCGGCGGCGCCCTTGTCCCCGGGTTTGCCAGAGGGCAGGCGCAGCTCCAGCAGGCGGCGCTGGGCGAACAGGGAAAGGCTGGCACCGGCCTGAAGCAGGGTGCCCCAGTCGAAATTGGCGTCGGCGCTGAACACCTGGCGTTCGTCGAAACCCTGCTGGCGTGCGGCGCCACGGATGGCGTCGGCGGCTTCCTGGCACAGCAACGGGTCGTCGCCACTGACCACGTAGACCGGTGCCAGAGCGCCTTGCAGGTGCTTGTTGAGTTGGGCGGGGGCGAGTTTCATTGGAAACAGGCGGGGCACCGGGGTGCCCCGCGCGGGCTCAGTTGCCCGGAACTTCCAGTGGCGACTGCTGCGGCGTTTCAGCCTGCTGGCTGCGGGCCGCTTCCAGCGCGTCGGCTTCGGCCTTGGCGCGTTCGTCGGCTTTGACCTGCAGCTCGTCCAGTTGGGCCGGGGTCAGCATTTGCAGGCGTACAACCATGGCGTTGACCAGGTCGCGGCGCATTTCTTCACGTGCCCGATTGGCTTCCTGCTCGGAACCGGTGATGTTGGAGGCGTCACGCACGTAGATCTTGCGCACTTCCAGCTTGTCGCTGAGCAGTTCCAGGTTGTTCAGGCCCTGGATGCTGTAGTTCAGCACCGTGGTCAGCTCGTACTCGGCCGAGCGGCTGCCACCGCTGTAGGTCGCGGCGCGCTGGTTTTCCTGCTCGTTGGTCAGGACCAGGCGGTACGGTGCGCCGGCGTGCACGTTGACGCCGCTGCGCTCCAGCACCTGGCGCAGTTCGGTCACGGTTTCGCCATAGGCATTACGTGCACTGACGTCCATCTCCTTGACACTCAGCTCGGTAGAGCCAGTGCCGCGCAGCTGGAAACCGCAGGCGCTGAGCAAAACGGCCAGGCCGATTACCAGCAGATTGCGTTTGATCATGTTGTTGCTCCCTCTTGGGCCTGTACCGCCCGCCCGCAGTGGCTGCGGGCGGGCGTGCCATCAATTGGCGACGATGTTGACCAGCTTGCCCGGCACCACGATGACCTTGCGGATGGTCAGGCCATCGATGAAGCGCAGGACATTCTCGTTGCTGCGGGCGGCGGCTTCGATTTCCTCGCGGCTGGCGGCGGCCGGCATTTCGACCTGGCCACGCAGCTTGCCGTTGACCTGTACCACCAGGACGATGCTGTCCTGCACCAGCGCGCTCTCGTCGACCGCTGGCCAGCCAGCATCGATGACCGCCTGGTCGTGGCCCAGCGCCTTCCACAGCTCGTGGGAGATGTGCGGGGTGATCGGTGCCAGCAGCAGCGTCACGGCTTCCAGGCCTTCCTGCAGCAGGGCGCGGTCCTGTTCGGTGGCTTGCGGGGCCTTTTCCAGCACGTTCATCACGGTCATCACCTGGGCGATGGCGGTGTTGAACTTGTGGTACTGGCCCACGTCGGTGCTGGCCTGCTTGATGGCGGCATGGATGGCGCGACGGATGGTTTTTTGCGCGTCGTCCAGCGCGGCGACATCCAGCGTGCCCGGCAGGCCCTGGTTGACGTGGCCCTGGGCCAGGCGCCAGACACGGCGCAGGAAGCGGCTTGCACCTTCGACGCCGGAGTCGGACCACTCCAGGCTCATGTCAGGTGGCGAGGCGAACATCATGAACAGGCGGCAAGTGTCGGCGCCGTAGGCTTCGATCATTGATTGCGGGTCGACGCCGTTGTTCTTCGACTTCGACATCTTCTCGGTGCCGCCGATTTCCACCGGCAGGCCGTCGGTCTTCAGGCGCGCACCAATGATCTTGGCCTTGGCGTCACGCTCGATTTCGACGTCGGCCGGGTTGAACCAGTCCTTGCCACCGTTGCTGGCGACGCGGTAGTAAGTCTCGGCGACCACCATGCCTTGGGTCAGCAGGTTCTTGAACGGCTCGTTCGACGTGACCAGGCCTTCGTCACGCATCAGCTTGTGGAAAAAGCGCGCGTACAGCAGGTGCAGGATCGCGTGCTCGATGCCGCCGATGTACTGGTCGACCGGCAGCCAGTGGTTGGCCGCTTTCGGGTCGACCAGGCCCTGATCGTAGTTTGGCGAGGCGTAGCGGGCGAAGTACCAGGACGACTCGACGAAGGTGTCCATGGTGTCGGTTTCGCGCTTGGCCGCGGTGCCGCATTTCGGGCAGGTGCATTCGTAGAATTCTGGCAGGCGCGCCAGTGGCGAGCCGGCGCCGTCCGGTACCACGTTCTCCGGCAGGGTGACCGGCAGCTGGTCTTCCGGTACCGGCACGTCGCCGCAGGACGGGCAGTGGATGATCGGGATCGGGCAGCCCCAGTAGCGCTGACGGCTGATGCCCCAGTCGCGCAGGCGGAACTGGGTACGCGACTTGCCGAGGTCCTTGCGGATCAGGGCGGCCTCGATGGCGTCGAAGGCGCCGGCGAAGTCCAGGCCGTCGAACTCGCCGGAGTTGATCAGCTGGCCATGCTCGCCATAGGCGGCCAGCCACTCGTTGCCGACGTCATCGCCAGCGCTGGTGCGCACCACGGCCTTGACCGGCAGGTTGTACTTGTGGGCGAACTCGAAGTCGCGCTCGTCGTGGGCCGGCACGGCCATCACCGCGCCATCGCCGTAATGCATCAATACGTAGTTGGCGACCCACACCGGCAGCTTCTCGCCGGTCAGCGGGTGGTCGACGAACAGGGAAGTGGGCATGCCCTTCTTCTCCTGGGTGGCCATGTCGGCCTCGGCGACGCTACCGCTCTTGCACGCGTCGATGAACGCCTGCAGCGCCGGGTTGCCCTGGGCGGCCTGGGTGGCCAGCGGGTGTTCGGCGGCGACTGCGACGTAGGTGGCGCCCATCAGTGTGTCGGGGCGGGTGGTGAAGACCTTGAGGGTGCCTTCGTGGCCGATGCTGGCCTGGTCGAACGGGAACTGCACTTCCATGCCGCGCGACTTGCCGATCCAGTTGCGCTGCATGGTCTTGACCTGTTCAGGCCAGCCCGGCAACTCGTCGAGGCTTTCCAGCAGCTCGTCTGCATAGTCGGTGATGCGGAAGTAGTACATCGGGATTTCGCGCTTTTCGATCAGCGCGCCCGAACGCCAGCCGCGGCCGTCGATGACCTGCTCGTTGGCGAGCACGGTCTGGTCGGCCGGGTCCCAGTTGACGGTACCGTTCTTGCGGTAGATGACGCCCTTTTCGAACAGGCGGGTGAACAGCCACTGTTCCCAGCGGTAGTAGTCCGGCTTGCAGGTGGTGACTTCACGTGCCCAGTCGATGGCCAGGCCCAGGCTCTTGAGCTGGGTCTTCATGTAGTCGATGTTTTCGTAGGTCCACTTGGCCGGGGCGACGTTGTTTTTCATCGCCGCGTTTTCCGCGGGCATGCCGAAGGCGTCCCAGCCCATCGGCTGCAGGACGTTTTTGCCCAGCATGCGCTGGTAGCGGGCAATCACGTCACCGATGGTGTAGTTGCGCACGTGGCCCATGTGTAGCTTGCCGCTCGGGTACGGGAACATCGATAGGCAATAGTAAGTGTCTTTGCCTGGCTGTTCGGTAACAGCGAACGATTGTTGCTCGTCCCAGAAGTTCTGGGCGGCGGCTTCGATATCACGGGGCGTGTATTGTTCGTGCATGGCTACTTTTGGCTGAGAGAGAAGAGACCTTGTTCCAGGCAGCGGAACCTCGCTGCAACCGGTACTCCGGTGTCGTTTAGAGTGAACGCCGTAGCATACAGCAGCGCCGCGCATCGTGGGAAACCTTGATTGCTAATGGCCGCTGGTCGCGGCAAACGGCTGCTTTTTAGAGTGACGCTAAGCTCAGGTGTGGGGGGAGATATTCTGACCTTCAATGAGGTGAACGGATGGGAGAGACGCAGCTACCCGCAATCAAACCGGAGCTTTACGAACGCCTGATCGACCGCCTTGGCCTGGCGCTGGAAGTTGCCAGGACATCGGTAAGATTGCGCGACGAGATGCCAGCCGAGCTGGAGTTGCGTGGCCTTAGCCACGCAGAGTTCGAAGTGATCAAGGCGTACCTGGACACCCTCCCGGAGCGCCAAAATGCCTGTGCCGGCAGTTACCCGCAAGCGGAGCCGACATCGGCCAAGATCATCTGGCTCAAGGACAAGAAACGCCCCGCCAGCACGGCGAGATCCAGGACGCTGCCACATCGTTAGCCGTTCAGGACGCCAGCCGCAGGCCATCGCGCGCCGGTTCTTCAATACACTTCTCACGATCGTCGCCGGCCGCACACTTGTTGCCCGGCGTCGATCCTCTTAGGCTGCACGCCTTCCATGGAGGTGTGGCCGATGCCGATCCGATTCTTCATCAAACAATGGCTGATGCCGCCTGGCGTCCTCTTGCTGCTGCTGTTGGCGGCGTGGTGGCTGCGCAAGCGGCGCCCACGGCTGGCCGGGCTGTGCTTCGCCGTGGGCCTTGGCAGTTTGTGGCTGATGAGCCTGCCGCTTGCCGTGCAGGAATCGGCGCGCCTGCTGGAGACCGAGCCGCCGCTGGCGGTCAGCGAATGGGCGGGCCTTGCGGGCAGGGCGGATGCCATTGTCGTGCTGGGCGCAGGGCGCGAGCGCGGTGACCCGGCCTGGGGTGGCGATGACCAGCCCACTGCAACGGCCCTTGAGCGCATGCGCTTTGCCGCACGGTTGGCCAAGGCCTCGGGTTTGCCGGTGCTGACCAGTGGTGGCTTGCACTATGGCACGCCGCCCAGTGAAGCGCGGTTGATGGCCGATCGCTTGCGTGAGGATTTTGCGGTTGAGGTGAAATGGCAAGAGCAGGCCAGCCGCACCACCTGGGAAAATGCCCGGTTCACGGCGGACATGCTGCAGCCGCTGGGTATTCGCCGGGTGGTCGTGGTGACGCAGGCCTGGCATATGCAGCGTTCGCGCTGGAGCTTCGAGCAGGCAGGGTTCGACGTGGTGCCGGCACCGATGGGCTTCCTCGGGCGCGAGCATGCCCGCCCGTTTGCCGGGTTGCTGCCGGAAAGCCGGGCGATGTGGCAGAGCGGGCAGTTGCTTAATGAAGCGGTGGGGTTGGTGGGGTATCGGTTGTTCTACTGATCTCGGAGGTGCTTGGTCTTTGTAGGAGCGGCCTTGCGTCGCGAAAGGGGTGCGCAGCAGCCCCAGCGATCTTCTTTGCGCCACAGAACCTGGGGCCGCTACGCAGCCCTTTCGCGACGCAAGGCCGCTCCTACAAAGACTGCGCCGGTCATTAAGGAGGGCGCAGTCAAACAGTCTTGGCAATCCGCCCTGCCAGCAACGCCCACCCGAGCAACAGCACACAGACAATCGCCAGCGGCCACGAACGCCACTGCAGATAAGGCGTCAGCTGCTGCATCGGCACCACCTCGCCATACAGCACCGCCGGCTGGAACTGCGGGATCTGTGTGGTAATGCGCCCAAACGGGTCGATCAGCGCGGTCACACCATTGTTGGTGGCGCGGATCATCCAGCGGCCGGCTTCCAGTGCGCGCATCTGTGCCATCTGCAGGTGCTGCAGCGGGCCGATCGAGGTGCCGAACCAGGTGTCGTTGCTGATCGTCAGCAGCAGGTCGCTGCGCGCTGCCAGGCTGGCGGCAAACTCGGGGTAGACCACTTCATAGCAGATGTACGGTGCGACCTGATAACCCTTGGCCTGCAGCAACGGCTGGTCTTCCGGGCCCCGGGCGAAGTCCGACATCGGCAGGTTGAAGAACTCGATCACGCCGCGCAGCATGTCCTGCAAGGGCACGTACTCGCCGAAGGGCACCAGCTTCTGCTTGAGGTAGGTGCCGTCACCTTCGCCGGTTACGGTAATGCCGTTGTAGTAGCGGCGCTGGTGGTGCACCACCTCACGCACCGGCACGCCGGTGATCAGCGCCGAATGGCGCTCGGCGGCAAAGCGCCCCATCACGTCGATGTAGCCCTGGGCCTGGTCCTTGAGCACCGGTACCGCAGTTTCGGGCCAGATCAGCAGGTCTACCGGCTTTGAGGTGAAGCTCATGTCACGGTACAGCGCCAGCTGGGCGTCGATGTGGGCCGGGTCCCACTTCAGGTCCTGCGCGACGTTGCCTTGGATGGCGGCCACCTTCAGCGGCTCGCCGGCAGGCTTGGTCCAGGCGTGGCCCTTGAGTGCCATGCCCAGTAGCCAGGGGGCCAGCAGCAGCACGCCGGCGACGGCCAGGAACGAGGGCCGGGCACGCAGGCGGGGCAAGTTGCACAGCAACGCGGCGCTAAGCGCCAGGGTGAACGAGATCAGCCAGACACCCCCCAGCGGCGCAAGGCCCGCCAGCGGGCCGTCGAGCTGGCTGTAGCCGGCATAAAGCCAAGGGAAGCCGGTGAGAAACCAGCCGCGGAAGGCCTCCTGCAGCAGCCACAGGGCCGCGAAGCACAAGGCATCAGCCAGTGGCGCCTCATTGCGCCGCAGCCAGCGCGCCCACAGCCACGCGGGCAGGGCGAAGAACCAGGCCAGGGCGGCGAAGAACGCCAACAGCAGCAGGATCGCCAGCAGCGGCGAGGCGCCGCCGTAGGTGGTCATGCTGACGTAGATCCACCAGGTGCCGGCGCCGTACAGGCCGAAACCGAAGCACCAGCCACGGCCCATGGCCTGGCGCGGGCTGAGCTCGCGCAGGCCAAGGTAGAGCAGGGCGATGGACAAAAGGGCCAGCGGCCAGATGTCGAATGGCGCCAGGGCCAGGAGGGTGGAAGCGCCGGCCGCCATGGCCAGCAGGTTACCGGGCCAGCCGGGGCGGGTGATCCAACGCATGATTGTCCTTAGCGGGTGATCGGTGTCAGGCGCAGCAAGTGTACCCGCCGGCTGTCGGCATTGAGAATGCGGAACTTGTAGGCGCCGATCTCGGTGGTTTCGTTGCGCTTGGGCAGGTGCCCGAACGCGCTCATCACCAGGCCGCCAACGGTGTCGAATTCGTCATCGGAGAAGCTGCTGTCGAAGAACTCGTTGAAGTTCTCGATCGGCGTCAGTGCCTTGACCAGGAAGTCGCCGCTGGGCAGCGGCTTGATGTAGCTGTCTTCCTCGACGTCATGCTCGTCTTCGATGTCGCCGACGATCTGTTCCAGTACGTCTTCGATGGTCACCAGGCCCGCCACACCGCCGTATTCGTCGATGACCACGGCCATGTGGTTATGGTTGGCACGGAACTCGCGCAGCAGCACGTTCAGGCGCTTGGACTCGGGCACGAAGGTAGCCGGGCGCAGCAGGTCCTTGATGTTGAAACTGTCGCCGTTCTCCTTGAGGATCAGCGGCAGCAGGTCCTTGGCGAGCAGGATGCCCAGCACATCGTCGTGGCTTTCGCCGATCACCGGGTAGCGCGAGTGCGCGGCGTCGATCACCGCCGGCAGGAACTCGCGAGGCGACTGGCTGGCCTTGATACTGATCATTTGCGAGCGCGGCACCATGATGTCGCGCACTTGCAGGTCAGCGACCTGGATGGCGCCTTCGACGATGGTCAGCGCTTCGCTGTCGAGCAGCTTGTTCTGATGGGCTTCGCGCAGCAGCTCAAGGAGCTCCTGGCGGTTTTTCGGCTCATGGGCAAAAGCCTGGGTCAGTTTACCCAACCAGGACTTTTGCCCGTTGCTCGATCGATCTTCGCTCATGGCGGTTACTCGTGATCCTTGCAGTGTCAGTGTGTGATTGAATCGGTTTCGTCGTCGGCATAGGGGTCCGGGTGGCCCAGTTCTGCCAGCAATTCTCGTTCCAGGGCTTCCATTTCCTCGGCTTCTTCATCGTCGATGTGGTCGTAACCGAGCAGATGCAGGCAGCCGTGTATTACCAAGTGCGCCCAATGCGCCTCCAGGGCCTTGCCCTGTTCGGCGGCTTCGCGCTCGACCACCGCCACGCAGATCACCAGGTCGCCCAGCAATGGGATATCGAGCAGGTCATCGGGCACGTCGGCGGGAAACGACAACACGTTGGTCGCGTAGTCCTTGTGCCGGTAGGTGTGGTTCAGCTCGCGGCCTTCGGTTTCATCGACCAGGCGAATGGTCATTTCCGAGTCGGCTGTGCGCTGGCGAAGGGCCAGCTCGCACCAGCGACGGAAGGCGGCATCATCAGGGGCGGCGGCGTCCGTGGCCCGTTGCAGGTCGAGTTCAAGCATCTTTGCCGGGTGCCTCTAGCTGGGCCTGACGGCCTTCGAAGCGGTCGTAGGCCTCGACGATGCGTTGCACCAGTGGGTGACGAACCACATCTTTGGGTTGGAAATGGGTAAAGCTGATACCCGGAACGTCCCTGAGCACGTCGATCACATGCGCCAGGCCCGACTTGGTGCCACGCGGCAGGTCGACCTGGGTGATGTCACCGGTGATCACCGCAGTCGAGCCGAAGCCGATGCGGGTAAGGAACATCTTCATCTGCTCAAGCGTGGTGTTCTGGCTCTCGTCGAGGATGATGAAGCTGTTGTTCAGGGTGCGGCCACGCATGTAGGCCAGCGGGGCGATCTCGATCACCTGGCGCTCGATCAGCTTGGCCACGTGCTCGAAGCCCAGCATTTCGTAGAGCGCGTCATACAGCGGGCGCAGGTACGGGTCGATCTTCTGTGCCAGGTCGCCGGGCAGGAAGCCGAGCTTCTCGCCCGCCTCGACCGCCGGGCGCACCAGCAGGATGCGGCGCACCTGTTCGCGCTCTAGGGCATCCACGGCGCAGGCCACGGCCAGGTAAGTCTTGCCAGTACCGGCCGGGCCAACGCCGAAGTTGATGTCGTTGGCCAGGATTTCCTTGACGTAGCGCTGCTGGTTGACGCCGCGCGGGCGAATATTGCCCTTGCGCGTGCGCAACGAGACGCTGACCTCGTTGACCGCCGGGTTGTCGATGTTCTCGACGGTCGACTCCTGCAGGTACAGATGGACGGTTTCCGGCGACAGGTCAGTGGCCTTGGCCTCGCGATAGAGGCGGCGCAGCAGCTGTTCAGCAGCGGAAGTGGTCTTGGGCTCGCCGATCAGTTCGAACTGATTGCCGCGGTTGCGGATCTCGATGGCCAAGCGTTGTTCGATCAGGCGCAGGTGCTCGTCGAACTGGCCGCACAAGTTGGCGAAACGGTGGGCCTCGAAAGGTTCGAGGATGAAACGATGGGGTTCTATGGGTGCGTTCAAGGTCGTTTTTAGCCGCCCGACGGCAATGGATGTGAGCTCAAGAATAACCCTTGAATGGCAGTGGCGAAAGCACTGAAACGATCAAGGGTCTTGCGGCCTGTGCCGGCCCATCGTGGGCTTGCCTGCGAAGCGGCCGGCACTGCTATGATGCGCGCCTTTTCTTACACATGGGTTATCCCGCCAAACATGAGCAAACGCGAACCCGCCATCTATAAAGTGATCTTCCTCAACCAGGGGCAGGTCTTCGAGATGTATGCCAAGCAGATCTTCCAGAGCGACCTGTGGGGCTTTCTGGAAATCGAAGAGTTCGTCTTCGGCGAGCGCACCCAGGTGGTGGTCGACCCCAGCGAGGAAAAACTCAAGAGCCAGTTCGAAGGTGTGATCCGCAGCTTTGTGCCGATGCATTCGATCGTGCGCATCGATGAGGTCGAGCGCCTGGGCACGGCGAAGATCAGCGAAGCCAAGGGCGGCGGCAACGTGATGCCGTTCCCCATGCCGATGCCGGAGAAGTAGGGCGGTTCAGGGCAGTGGCGAGAACGGCGTGCGGCCTTCGGCGTTCTGCAGTTCGAGCAGGTACTTGCGGAAGATCTGGCCGAGCACCTGGGTGGCATGCTCCAGTTCGTCGCGGGGCATCTGTTCGGTGACTTCGTCGGCCATATCCAGCGCATCCTCGGCACCGTTGACTGCCGCCATTTTCAGCAGAATGTAGGCCTGCACGTTGTTGGCCTTGACCCCTTCGCCCCGGTAGAACATGGCGCCAAGGCGATATTGCGCCTGGGCGTGGCCTTGCAGCGAGGCCTTCTGGAACCAGTTCAGCGCCTTGTTCAGGTCTTTTGGCGTCTGGGTGTAGTAGTACTCGCCCAGTTCGAACTGCGCCTGGGCATCCCCCGTCGTCGCCGTCTGCTCGCAAGCCTTTAGGGCATTGGCGAGGTCTTCTGGCTGAACATTCAGGGTGCAGCGGCCCGTCGCTGGAATCAGCAACGAGTTACCGCCCTCCGCCAGGGCCAGCAGGGGCTGAAGAAGCAACAGGCAGCCCAGGGTCAGGGCGCGGCCGGTGCGGTTCATGGGGATCGACTTACCTCTGCAAAGCTGCGGCCAATGTCTCTGGTGGCACATTATGGGATAAGCAACGCCAACCTTACAAAGTTTTACTCGAATTTCTGCATGGGTGGGGGAGTTGGCTGATTGTCTCGGGCTTTTTTGCGCCTGCACCCGCCGCCTGGTGGGTGCAGGCAATGCCACTTACTTGAGTTTCGCGAACGCTCGCTCAGCCGCATCCAGGGTGATCTGCAGCTCTTTGTCACCGTGGGCGATGGAGGTGAAGCCGGCCTCGAACGCACTCGGCGCCAGGTACACGCCACCTTCGAGCATCAGGTGGAAGAAGCGCTTGAAGCGGTCTGCATCGCTGGCCATCACGTCGTCGAAGGTGACGATGTCGTCGGCGCCACTGAAGTACAGGCCGAACATGGCACCCGCCTGCGTGGTGACGAACGGCACGCCAGCGGCATCGGCGCGTTGCTGCAGGCCGTCGAGCATGCGGCTGGTGAAGTCGGTCAGCTCGGCGTGGAACCCAGGGCGGCTGATCAGCTTCAGCGTGGTCAGGCCGGCGGCCATGGCCAGCGGGTTGCCCGACAGGGTGCCGGCCTGGTAGACCGGGCCGAGCGGGGCGATGCAGCCCATGATCTCGCGCTTGCCGCCGAAGCAGCCGACGGGCATGCCGCCGCCGACGATCTTGCCGAAGGTCGACAGGTCAGGGGTGATGCCATAGTGGCCTTGGGCGCCGCCCAGCGAGACGCGGAAGCCGGTCATCACCTCGTCGAAGATCAACACCACACCGTGCTTGTCGCACTGCTCACGCAGGCCTTCGAGGAAGCCTGGCGCGGGCGGTACGCAGTTCATGTTGCCGGCGACCGGCTCGACGATGATGCAGGCCACGGTCTGGCCGACGTCGGCCAGGGTCTTCTCGACCGCGGCAATGTCGTTGAACGGCAGGGTCAGGGTGTGTTTGGCGAAGTCCGCCGGTACGCCCGCCGAGCTTGGCACGCCTTGGGTCAGCAGGCCCGAGCCTGCCTTGACCAGCAGGCTGTCGGAGTGGCCGTGGTAGCAGCCTTCGAACTTGATGATGGCGTCGCGGCCGGTGTAGCCACGGGCCAGGCGGATGGCGCTCATGGTGGCTTCGGTGCCGGAGCTGACCATGCGCACCATCTCCATCGATGGCACGAGCGAGCAGACCAGGTCGGCCATCTCGGTCTCCATGGCCGTCGGTGCGCCATAGGACAGGCCGTGCTGCAGCTGGTTACGCACCGCGTCGAGTACTTCAGGGTGGCCGTGGCCGAGGATCATCGGGCCCCAGGAGCCGACGTAGTCGACGTAGCGCTTGTCATCTTCGTCAACGACATAAGCGCCTTCGGCATGCTTGAAGAACAGGGGCGTGCCGCCAACGCTCTTGAACGCGCGGACCGGCGAGTTGACGCCGCCCGGGATGTGCTTCTGGGCTTGGGCGAACAGGGATTCGGAACGGGACATGGGATCTTCTCTCGAAATCAGGAAGCGAACAGGGCATTGAAGGCACGGGCGCGGCGGGTGACTTCCTGCGCGCTATCGGTACCAAACAAGCCGTGGATCACTGCCAGCAGGTCGGCGCCATGGGCGACCAACGGGGCAGCGTTGTCGAGGGTGACGCCGCCGATCACGGCGATCGGCAGCTTGACCTGGGCGCGGGCCTGCTCCAGCAGGTCGAGGCTGGCGGCCGGCGCGCCCGGCTTGGTCACGGAGTTGAAAAACCGCCCGAAGGCCACGTAGCTGGCGCCTTCGCTGGCGGCCTGCCGGGCCAGGTCGAGCTGGGCGTGGCAGGTCGAGCCGATGATGGCGTTGCGACCGAGCAGGGCGCGGGCCGGGGTGAGTGGGCCGTCGGTCTGGCCCAGGTGTACACCCACGCCCAGGCGGGCGGCCAGTTCGGCATCATCGTTGATGATCAGTTGGGTATCGTAGCGCTCGCACAGGCGCATCAATGCTTCGGCTTCACGCAAGCGGCGGGCCGCATCGTCACTCTTGTCGCGGTACTGCAGCAGGCACACGCCGCCCTCCAGCGCCGCTTCGACATGAGACAGGAAACGGCCGGCGAGCAGCTGGCTGTCGGTGATTGCATACAGACCGCGTAGCTTCATCTGAAAGCCTCGTATCAGGAGCAGAAGTCCAGGGGCAGACGGCGTGGTACGAACTGGCCGCGGCCCAGTTGCTCGGCGTCACGCAGGGTCCGCCAGGTGTAGTCCAGGGCGCTGCGTACAGCGCTTTGCAGCTGTTCGCCGAGGGCCAGTCGGCCAGCCAGGGCACTGGCCAGGGTGCAGCCCGAGCCATGATAGCTGCCAGGCAGGCGCTGGCAGGTCCAGGTATGGGGCTGGCCGTCGCGGCTGTACAGGCGGTTGTGGATTTCGTCTTCGTCGCCGTGACCGCCGGTAATCAGCAGGTGTCTACAGAACGGCAACAGTTTCTCGGCACACTCGTCAGCCGTGCCTTCCGGCAGTTCGGCCAGAATGCGCGCTTCCGGCAGGTTGGGCGTGGCGATGGTCGCCAGCGGCAGCAGGCGCTCGCGCACGGCATAGCCGACCTCGTCCTTGCCCAGGCGGCCACCGCCGCCGGCACGCAGCACCGGGTCGCAGACCAACGGCAGGTGCGGGTGGGCAGCCAGCAGTTCGGCGACGGTGTCGACCATGTCGATCGAACCGAGCATGCCCAGCTTGACGGCGGCCACCGTGGAGTCGGCCAGCACGGCGTTGGCCTGGGCCAGCACCCACTCGCGGTCGAGTACGCGGAAGTCGGAAACGTTGACGGTATCCTGGACGGTCAGGGCGGTCACCGCAGGTGCGGCGTGACAGCCTTGGGCGATCAGGGCTTCGATATCTGCCTGCAAGCCGGCGCCGCCACTGGGGTCGTGGCCGGAGAGACAGAGGACAACGGGGCGGGAGCTGTAGGTATTCATGGGCGGCGAGCTTACCACCAAACCTATTTGTGGGGATCGTCCTACAAACGGGTTTTGTTGATCGAGTGGTCAGATTTATTTGTGGGAATCTTCTGAAAGTATTGATTTAGAGCTGTTTTATCGTGATTGCAGGTGGTCGATTGCCAGGTGGGAAAGCTATGCTAGAGTGCTCGGATAACTCGACAAACGGGTTCTGCCGGATTACGTCGTCTCAAACGGATGGGAGGCAACCGCGACGCGACCGGACAGGCCATGCTGGGGCTGTATGCGCTATTTGCTGATTGTGCTTCTGGGCTTGTTGCCTGTGCTGGCCGGGGCGGTCGAATTCGACGATGCCACCCGCCACCTTCCGTTGGGCCAGGCCATGCAGGTCTTCGAGGACCATGATGGCAGCGCCAGCATCGCCGAGGTCAGTGCGCCTGCGTTCGCCAAGCGGTTTCGCGCGCACCACGAGCCGGTGTTGAACGCCGGTTACTCCACATCGGTGTTCTGGCTGAAGATCGACTTGCACTACCTGGCATCGGCCACTGCCTCGCCCCGTGAATGGCTGCTGGAACTGGCCTACCCACCCCTGGACCACCTTGAGCTGTACCTGCCCGACAGTGCCGGCGCTTGCCGCCTGGCCCAGCGCACGGGCGACGCCTTGCCCTACGCCAGCCGGCAGATCCGGCAGAACAACTACCTGTTCGAGTTGCCGCTGCGCCCTGGCCAGGCGCTTACCGTCTACCTGCGCCTGCACAGCCAGGGGTCGGTGCAGGCACCGCTGGCGTTATGGTCCGCCGAAGCCTATATGGAGGACCAGCCGACTCGCCTGTACGTGTTGGGCATGATCTACGGCGTGCTGCTGGTGATGCTGGTGTACAACCTGTTCATCTACCTCAGCGTGCGGGATGTCAGCTACCTCTATTACATCCTCTATATTGCGTCGTTCGGCCTTTACCAGGTTTCGGTGAACGGTGCGGGGGTCGCCTACTTCTGGCCGGACAGCCCCTGGTGGGCGAATGCTTCGACACCGCTGTTCATTGGCGCCGCCGGCTTGTTTGGCTGCCAGTTCGCGCGGCATTTTCTACAACTGGGCACGATCAGCCGAGGCTTCGACCGGTTGCTGCAACTGTTGATGCTCGGTGGCGCGGTGGTGATGGTGCTGGCCGTGAGCATGCCGTATGGCATCGCCCTGCGCATGGCCACGGTGCTGGCGCTGCTGTTTACGGTCAGCATCTTTACTGCCGGTGTGTATGCCTGGTCGCGCGGCTTGCGGGTGGCGCGCTGGTTCATCATCGCCTGGTCGGCGTTTTTGCTGGGCGGGCTGGTCAACACCTTGATGGTGCTGGGTTACCTGCCGAACCTGTTCATCACCATGTATGCCAGCCAGTTGGGTTCGGCCCTGGAAGTGGCACTGCTGTCGCTGGCGCTGGCCGACCGTATCAACAGCCTGCGCGAGCAGCAGGCGCAAACCTTGCGTGAAACCGGGCGAACGCTGGAGCAACTGAACCTTGAACTGGCCCGGAGCAACCGCATGAAGGACGAGTTCCTGGCCAGCGTGACCCATGAGCTGCGCACACCGATGAATGGTGTGATCGGTTCGCTGGAGCTGATGCACACGCTGCCGATGGACGCCGAGATGGCCCAGTACCATCGCACGGCGGCAGGTTCGGCGCAGGGCATGATGGACATGGTCGACGACATCCTCACCCTTTCCGAATTGCAAGGTGGTCGCCTGCGTGCGCAGCCTGCGCCGTTCAGTTTGCGCAACCTGCTGCAGGGCCTGCGTGCCGCGCATGCCGGCCAGGCGCTGGGCAAAGGGTTGTACCTGAGCCTGGACATCCCCGCCGAGCTGCCGGATGCGCTGTTGGGTGATGCGCAAAAACTCAGCCGCTGCCTGGGTTGCCTGCTCGACAACGGCCTGAAGTTCACCCATCAGGGCGGGGTCATGCTGCAAGTGCGCGGTCGACACCTGGGGCCGGACAACCTGGCGCTCACCTTCACGGTCAGCGACAGTGGTATCGGCTTTGATGATCTTGACCAGGCGGCCCTTTATCAGCGTTTTTATCAGCTCGATGGTTCCATGACCCGGCGTTATGGCGGGCTGGGGATTGGCTTGTCGATTTGCCGGCAGATGGGGGAGTTGTTGGGGGCGACGTTGTCGCATGACTCGACACGGGGGTTGGGGAGCCGGTTCGAGCTGACGATGAAAGTCGCGATATCGCAGGTGCAGTTGCCTGCGCACTCGCTGCAGACGCGTCGCTCGTTCTAGGTATATCGATAGCGGGGACGACGCGTTTGGGGCTGACAGTTCAGCGATCGGGGGACTTGTCGATGACCGGCTTGATGGATGGTGATCGGCAGATGCTCTGGGCTTCGCGCTACTTCACAGCCATGGCCAAGGCGTTGCTGGATGATGCCGAGTTGGGCTTGATGCGCTGATTTTTGTATCGGTTGTACCGCCCCTTGCGCGGGTGAACCCGCTCCCACAGGAGTTGTGCTTAGTCTGGAAGATGCGCGCTCCGTGTGGGTGTGGGTTTATCCGCAAAGTAGCTTTACGATCAGCTAATCTGGTGGGGATCGACCAGTAAGTAGCTTAGCTATATGGTCGGCGTCTTTGGGCACATGGGCTTGTGATTTGGTGTTGTGCTTTTTACGTTTGGTCTCTTATTTTATCAGCTTTATGAGGTAATATCCCGCTACCCAGGCAACGCCAAGGGTGTTTAATGAAGATGCAATGAGTATTTTTCTTCTCAAATGTCTAGGGAATTGTAAGTAATCTTGCTCATCCAGTAGCCCTCTACGAATGCTTGAGGCGGGGGATCCAATGGCGCCAGCGATTACAGAAATAACTAGAATTCTGGAACCTATTTTTTTCTCTCCCCACATGCCGGTCGCAAATGGAAGGCACGCGCTCCGTTGGAGTGCTGAGGTCATTTCTTTATACTGGCGAGAGCAAGCGATGTGAAGGTCAGATACAATCCCGATCAAGGCGAGGCAGATAGGAGTACCTAACAAAAAAAGCCTTAGTTTTACGTCAAGGTGATCAATCATCCCCAAAGACCTCGAAGACTAATTCGCCGAACTCCTCACCCGCTTCCATACCACCGATGCTGCCGGCCAAAGCGCCTCCACCCGTGATAACTATTCCGCATGCTACGGCGTAGGGTCCGAATCTCCAGCAAACCTTCGCAGAGATTCTGCCCGCAAATTTTCCTCCCAACCAGCCACCCGTTAAGCCACCGGAGAAATTACCTGCCTCAGTAACGCTGACTTTTTTACAGGCATTTGTATTGCCCTCTTTGCATACCTCAGAAATTTTCAAAGCAGATCCGCCACCGCCAATAGCAATGCCAATATGTCCTCCGGCCTTTAAATATTTAGCCATCCTGGCAAGCTTGTCCAAATGTGTCGAGTAACCAGGTATGTGTGTCGGTCCTCCCGCTTTACTCCAGTGGTGCACCAAGCTTCTCGACGAGATCCCCAAGTCCCGGCGCAGACTTTCATAGTTTCCGAGATTGAGGCGTTTGTTCAGAACGGTGGCTTTCAAGTTCGTACTCAATTGCGTGAACAGCTTTTGACGCTCCGCAAAAAACTCAGGGTGCCTAAGATGCCCATGTTTGATGAATTGATTTTTATGCAGGTCTTCTATTTTTCGCAATATGTCGCTGAGCTCATCCAGCGACTTGCCAACCATCGCCTCGCTAACCCCCATCGCCAGGCTCACATCGCTGAGCAGCCCGGCAATTTCGGCCTGATGACGCATCATGAATTCGGCTTCCTCCGGCGTCAGCGTCTGCCAACGCTTCCGCCTGTTTCGCCGCACTCATCGCATGCAGCTCTTCACGGTTGCAGACCGGGCGCCTCTGGCCGTCGCCAATGACAAGCGACTGCTTATCGGGTTACTCGTTGGGGCCTGGGGCTGTGCATCATGGACGGTCGTAGGTGCGGGCGCTCTGCGCGGGGCCGGCCCATTGTGTGCACGCGCAACCAGACGATTGCTGCCTAGAGGGCAGCCGCACTGGACCAGTGCGCCATCCACGGCGGTCGGTATCCCGTCCTGCTTCCATCGGCTTTCGCCTTCAACGATGGTCCCCTCGTTACCGCAGAGTGGGCAGGGTGTTGTTTTTTCGCCCACCAGCAGCCAGCCTCTCCCGTGTACACGCCCACGTGCCTGGCCGGCGATACAGAGGGCACCTGTGGTGGTCTGGTCACCGTCGAGCCCCTGGCCTTTGCCAAGGATGTTGAGACGCTGGCTCATGGTTCGTTTCTTCCTGAAAGGGTGGAAGCCCGAACCTAGCACTCTGGAAACAGCCCTTTTCACTGGAAGAATGGTTTAGGAAACGTCTTACGCGAAATGCAGATATGGATGTCGTCCAGTAATCACCGCCGTAGCCAATTGCCATCCCGATTAGTCATTTTTGTCACTTTGACTGACCCCCAGGGAGTGCTTCACTGGTCCTTTCAAGCATGCCCGGCTCCAGGAGCTCCCGATGAACCTGCACCAGTACGCTGAAACCCACGAAGTCACCAACCAGCCGCCGTCGCTTGATGGCGCCAACCTCTACCGCCTCGACCTGCCATTGCAGGAATGGTCGCGGCGCTTTGGCGCCGGCTGGGCCGAGTCGCGGGTCGATGCCTACGGTGCCTTGGCCGGCGGCCCGCTGATGCGCGCGGGCTTCCTGGCCAACGCGCACAAGCCGGAGTTCAGCAGCCACGACCGCTATGGCCATCGTATCGACCTGGTCGAGTTTCACCCGGCCTATCACGAACTGATGCGCACCGCGGTCGAACATGGCCTGCCCTCATTGCCCTGGGCCGAGCCGCGCCCCGGTGCCCATGTGGCGCGGGCTTCGATGACCTACCTGCACACCCAGGCCGAAGCCGGTACCGGCTGCCCGCTGACGATGACGTTTGCCGCGGTGCCGGCGCTCAGGCTGCAGCCTGAGCTGGCCGAGTACTGGCTGCCCAAAGTCCTGGCGCGTGAATACGACCCGCGCAATGTCGGGGATCGGCACAAGGCGGGGGTCACCCTTGGCATGGCCATGACCGAGAAACAGGGCGGCACCGATGTGCGGGCCAACACCACGCGCGCTTATCCTGTGGGTGCGCCTGGGCCGGGCCAGGCCTATGAACTGGTCGGCCACAAATGGTTTTGCTCGGCGCCCATGTGCGACGCCTTCCTGACCCTGGCCCAGACCGAAAAAGGCCTGAGCTGCTTCCTGTTGCCACGCCATCGCCCGGATGACAACCGCAACCAGTTCTATATCCAGCGGTTGAAAAACAAGCTGGGCAACAGCTCCAATGCCTCCAGCGAAGTGGAGTTTCGTGGCGCCCTGGCGTGGATGGTCGGCGAAGAAGGGCGCGGGGTACCGACCATCATCGAAATGGTCGCCATGACCCGTTTCGACTGCATGGTCGGCTCCAGTGCCTTGATGCGCCAGGCCTTGACCCAGGCGGCCCATCATTGCGCGTATCGCAAGGTCGGCGGCCGGGTGCTGAACGAGCAGCCGCTGATGCAGAACGTGCTGGCCGACCTGGCGCTGGAAAGCGAGGCGGCGCTGGCCCTGAGCCTGCGCATGGGGCAGGCGCTGGAACAGCTCGATGATCCGCAGCAGGCGCATTTTGCCCGGCTGGTCACGGCGGTGGGCAAGTACTGGATCTGCAAGCGTGCGCCGGCCATGATCAATGAAGCCGCCGAATGCCTGGGCGGCGCCGGGTATGTCGAAGACAGCATCCTGCCACGGTTGTACCGTGAGGCGCCGGTCAACTCGACCTGGGAAGGCTCGGGCAATGTGCAGTGCCTGGATGTGCTGCGGGCCTTGTCCAAGGAACCCGGGGTGCTCGATGCGCTGTTCGCAGAACTGGGGGACGGCCATGGCGACCCTCGGCTGGCCGCGCACATCGGCAACCTCAAGGGGGCGTTCGCCGACACCGCCGACATCCAGTATCGCGCCCGTCAGTTGACCGAGGACATTGCCCTGGCACTGCAGACCAAACTGCTGCTGGAAGCGGGCAATGCGGTGGTCAGCGATGCCTTCATCGGTAGCCGCCTGGCCGGTGGCGGCCGGGCCTATGGGGCGTTGCCGCGGGGTGTGGATGTGCACGCGCTGGTGGCCAGGGCTACGCCAGCCTGGCAACACTGATCAATGGGGGTGTATTTACCCTCGAAGGCAGGCAAGATGGTCCACATGCATGTCCAGACAGGAAGCACAGTGTGAGCCACGCTTTTGTAGTCGTTGATACCCCAGAACAGGCCGTCGACCGTCTGGCGGCCCTGCATGCTCAGGCCACCGGTGCCCTCAGCCAGGCCCTCAAGCAATACCTCAAGGACCGAACCGAACCAGACGCCGAGGAACGCGGGCTGTTCCGTTACCCGGCGCTGCGCCTGACCTACTACAGCCAAGGTGAAGTCGCGGCCACCACGCGTGCTTACGCCAAGGTGCAGGTAGCCGGTACCTATAGCGTTACCGTCACCCAGCCGGCCGCCTTCCGCGGCTATTTGCTGGAGCAGTTGCGCCCCCTCATGCACGACTACACCGTGACGGTTGAAGTCGGCGTCAGCGAGCAGAACATCCCGTACCCCTACGTGGTCGACCAGGGCGACGAACTGGCCGGCAGCGGTATCACCGCGGCGCAGCTGGCGCGGGTGTTCCCCAGCACCGACCTGTCGGCAGCCACCGACAATATCGCCGATGGCCTGTACGACTGGGACAGCACCGAAACCCTGCCGTTGGCCTTGTTCGATGCCGCGCGCGTGGACTTCTCGCTGCGCCGGCTGGTGCATTACACCGGCAGCGACTGGCGCCACGTGCAGCCGTGGATCTTGCTGACCAACTACCACCGTTATGTCGACCAGTTCATCAGCCATGGCCTGGAGCAGTTGCGTGAAGACCCGCGCTTCGTGCGCATGGTGTTGCCGGGCAATGTGGTGATCGAAAAGGGCATGGACCATGGCGAGACCCAGGCCCTGGTGGCCAGCGTGGTCTGGCACCGTTACCAGATGCCGGCCTATCACCTGATTGCGGGCGACGGCGACGGGGTCACCCTGGTCAACATCGGCGTCGGCCCTTCCAATGCCAAGAACATCACCGACCACCTGGCCGTGCTGCGCCCGCACTGCTGGCTGATGATCGGCCACTGCGGCGGCCTGCGCCAGTCGCAGACCATCGGTGACTATGTGCTGGCGCACGCCTACATGCGGCGCGACGGTATCCTCGACCGCGTGGTGCCGCCGAACATTCCCATCCCGGCCTTGGCCGAGGTGCAACTGGCCTTGCAGGAAGCGGCTGCACAGGTGACCGGTGAGCGTGGCGAAGAGCTGAAGAAACGCCTGCGCACCGGCACCGTGCTGACCTACGACGACCGTAACTGGGAGCTGCGCTGGGCCCAGGAGCGGCCATTGATCAACCTGTCACGTGCGGTGGCCGTGGACATGGAGAGTGGCACCATTGCCGCCCAAGGCTACCGGCTGCGTGTGCCGTACGGCACCTTGCTGTGTGTGTCCGACAAACCTCTGCACAGTGAGATCAAGCTGCCGGGGTCGGCCAACGCGTTTTACAACCGCGCGGTCAGCCAGCACTTGAAGATCGGCATCGCCGCACTGGATCTGCTGCGTACCGAGCTCAATTCGCTGCACTCGCGTAAACTGCGTAGCTTCGATGAGCCGCCGTTCCGCTGAGGATCCATGCCCCTGCCACCCCGTTCCAAGCCGCGCCGCCCCCAGGCGCGGCCTGCTGACCAGCGTCGCCAGCCCAAGGCGCCGCCGGCCGAGCCACGCCTGATCCTGTTCAACAAGCCGTTCGACGTGCTGACCCAGTTCAGCGATGGCGAAGGGCGTGCGACCCTCAAGGACTTCATCGACATCCCCGGAGTGTACCCGGCCGGGCGGCTGGACCGTGACAGCGAAGGCTTGTTGCTGCTGACCAACGATGGTGGCCTGCAGGCGCGCATCGCCGACCCCAAGCACAAACTGGCCAAGACCTATTGGGTGCAGGTGGAAGGCGAGGCGAGCGACGAGCAACTGCAACGCCTGCGCGAAGGCGTGGCACTCAATGATGGGCCGACATTGCCGGCTGAAGCACGGCGCCTGGATGAGCCCGAGCTGTGGCCACGCAACCCGCCGGTGCGCTTTCGCAAGAGCGTGCCGACCAGTTGGCTGGAGCTGGTGATTCGCGAGGGGCGTAACCGCCAGGTGCGGCGGATGACGGCGGCGGTAGGGTTACCGACATTGCGCCTGGTGCGGGTGCGCATTGGTGACTGGGCGCTGGATGGGCTGGAGCAGGGGTGCTGGCGGGAAGTTGCAGCGAAGCTGTCGAGGTAGGTGCAGGGGGCCGCTTTGCGGCCCATTCGCTACGCAAGGTAAAGCGCCGCGCGCCTACACGCCTTCCAGGAATGCCACCACCACGCTCTTGATGATGAAGGCCAGCACCCCCAGCCCCAGCACGAAGAACAGGATCATCGTGCCAAACCGCCCGGCCTTGGACTTTTTCGCCAGGTCCCAGACGATGAAACCCATGAAACCGATCAGCACGGTGACCAGGATAATCATCATCCATTCTTCGAATACGGCGGGATCCATCTGTGTTCTCCAGGCAGTCTGAGCGCTCGATCATACGCCGGGCGCCCGGGTATTCAACGCAGGTGCGTCAAGGGCAGTTCGGTACTGGCCAGCACCTGGTTGAGCACGAAGCTCGAACGCACGCTGGTGACGCCTTCGATGCGGGTCAGGCTGCCTAGTAGCAATTTCTGGTAATGGTCCATGTCTGGCACCACCACTTTGAGCTGGTAGTCGGCGTCCATACCGGTGACCAGGCTGCATTCGAGCACCTGCGGCAAGTTGCGGATGGCGGCCTCGAAGGTTTCGAAGCGCTCCGGGGTGTGGCGGTCCATGCCGATCAGCACATAGGCGGTCAGGCTCAGGCCGAGCTTCTTGCGGTCGAGCAGGGCAACCTGACGCGAAATGTAGCCGTCGTCCTCCAGCTGCTTGACCCGACGCGAGCACGGCGAAGGTGACAAGCCGATGCGTTCGGCCAGCTCCTGGTTGGAAATGCGCGCATCGCGCTGCAATTCGGCAAGGATGCTCAGGTCGTAGCGGTCAAGTTTGCTCATGGAATATGCCTTTTCTGTTCCGATTGCGGTGAATTATCAATCCGCGATGAAAAATTGCGCAAGTGCTATTTATCTGAGCAATCTTCGCAATCCTCTGTCACCTCCGGTTCGGTATCTTTATCAACAGAATCACTGCCCGGACAACAGTCCACGGCGACGCGCCCTAGGCGGGCGGTCGCGGCCAGCCATCCAACAGGATCCGCCAGGCCCCCGGGCTACACACCGTCCAGAAGACGATGTGAGGTGAGCCGGCGCCACAAGTGCCGAGCACGGACGACAATTCCCAAAGGGAGGCCCCACGGCCTCCCTTTTTTCATGTCCGCGATTTTAACTTGCCGCTGTGGCCGGCGCGGTAGACTGGCAGCGGCTGCAGTCATTTTTTACCGAGAGGAACACCATGAAGTCGCGCATCTGGCAGTTGGCAGGTGTTGGTTTGGTTGCGTTGAGCATCAGTCTGGGCGCCTTGGCCCAAGGCCCGGATGAGGCGCAGGGTGGGCATGGCGGCGACCCCACTGGCGCCCCCGCGGGCCGCTCCCCGCTCAACTCGCGCGACGAAGTGCGCCAGACGCAGCCGCCGCGCGAGGGCTATTACCAGGACATCCCTCGGCGCAATGGCGATAACCGTCACTGGCAGGCCGGTGGGCCTGGGCAGCGGCCAGGCGGTGACTGGCAGGGGCGCCCGGACGGGCATGGCAATGGCTGGGGGCCGGGGCCGCAGTATCGGCCAGGGCAAAGCATCGACCGCTTCCCTGACCGCTACTGGAAGGTGCCCTACCGCGGGCAGGACTACTTCTACTCGGGCGGCTACTGGTACCGGCCGCATGGCGGCAGTTACATCGTCGTGGCGCCGCCCTATGGGGTAAGGGTGGAATACTTGCCGTCGTATGCCCGCGAGGTATGGTTGGGCGGGGCGTTGTTCTTCCTGGTTGCCGATACCTATTACCAGTACCTGGCGGACAGCCGCGAGTACGTGGTGGTCAACCCGCCGGGGGGGGCGCCGGCGCCTGTGCCGGCTGGCAACGGTTACGACGTGGTGGCCTATCCGATGAATGGCCAGGGGCAGGAGCAGCAGGAGCAGGACCGCTACCAATGCCATCGTTGGGCGGTGAGCCAGTCTGGGTTTGATCCGGCCACGGCGGTTTATGCGCCACCGGGCAATGTCACAGACACCTACCGGCGTGCGCTGGGGGCCTGTTTCAGTGGGCGTGGTTACAGCATCAACTGAAGCTGACGCGCCTACACCGGGTCCGCGTGCACCATCACATCCGCCTGTGGATAACGCTGGCGGATCACCTTCGATGCCGCCACGCACAAGCCGTGCGCCTCATGCAGCGCCAGCTCCCCAGGCAACTCCAGGTGCAACTGCACGAACCACTGGTTGCCCGATACCCGCGTGCGCAGGTCATGCACCCCTTTCACCCCGGGGATGGCCAGCACCAGGGCGGCCATCTGCTCGCCAACCTCGCCGGGCAGCGCCTTGTCCATCAGGATGGCGGTGCTTTCCCGCGCGATCTGCAGGGCGCTCCAGAGAATGTAGAAAGCAATGCCCAGGCCGAACAGGGCGTCCAGTTGCGACCAGCCAAACTGCGTCAGCAACAGGGCAAGCAAGATGCTGCCATTGAGCAGCAGGTCGGAGCGGTAGTGCAGTGAGTCGGCGCGCACCGCCGTAGAGCCGGTCAGGCGAATGACCTTGTGCTGCAACGCCAGCAGGGCAATGGTCAGCACCAGCGAAAGCAGCATCACCGCGATGCCGACCGTGGTGTCGCCCAACGGTTGTGGCGTTTGCAGGCGTTCGACCGCCTGCACCCCGATCAACACCGCGCTGACCCCGATAAACAGCGCCTGCGCCATGCCGGCCAGGGCCTCGGCCTTGCCGTGGCCGAACCGGTGGTCGTCATCGGCTGGGCGCAAGGCGTAATGCACGGCGAGCAGGTTGAGAAACGAGGCCACGGCGTCCAGTGCCGAATCGGTCAGCCCGGCCAGCAAGCTGACCGAGCCGCTCAGCCACCAGGCCAGTGCCTTGCTCAGCACCAGGATGCTGGCCACCGCCAGTGAGGCGCGGGTGGCCAGGCGCAGCAGGCGCTGGTGTTCAGCCGGGGTGATCATGCTGTGGGCGATGTCCTTGTGTGGTTCAGGCAGCCGGTACCCGCTGGTAGGCCGCCAGTTGCTCGACGCTGCCACGCTGCTGGATCAGGCGCGGGTCGTTCAGCGGCAGGCGCTGGCCCAGTTCGCTTTCGAGGATGGCCTGCAGCTTGAGGTTGTCGACCTTGCCATCGGGGCTTACCGCTTCGCGCAGTTTTTCCGGGGCGACCTGGGCGGTGCGGCCGCCGGGGTAGTAGATGGCGCCGGTGGCGAAGTCGATGCCGAAGGCGATCAGCCCGGGGATCACGTAGAACAGGATGCCGATGGCGTCCATGGCGGCGACCACGGGGTCGATCTTGCCGTCGATCTGCCCGCGACGGTCTGGGTAGAACAGCGTGCCGCAGGCCGTCAGCTGGGTCAGCAAGGTGACGATGAGGGCGCCGCCGATGACACGGGATGGGATACGCATGTAAATCTCCGAAAAGGTATTCAGCAGGGGCAAGCGAAGCGCCAGCACCTGAAGCTAAGACCATGATAGAGCAGGCTGGGTTCGCCGTTATACTCGCCCGACTGTTCGAGGACCACCATGATTTCATTACCGATCGATACCGTGTTGCCCGCCTTGCGCCAGGCATTGGAAAACCGCGACGAAGCCGTGCTCGAAGCGCCGCCCGGCGCCGGCAAGACCACCCGCGTGCCGCTGGCGTTGCTGGACGCGCCATGGCTGGCCGGGCAGACCATCGTGATGCTCGAACCGCGCCGCCTGGCGGCCCGCGCGGCCGCCGAAAGGCTGGCCAGCGAGCTGGGGGAAAAGGTCGGGGAAACCGTCGGCTACCGCATCCGCCTGGACAGCAAGGTCGGGCCCAAGACCCGTATCGAGGTGGTCACCGAGGGTATCCTCACCCGCCGGCTGCAGGCCGACCCAGGGCTGGAGGGCGTGGGGTTGCTGATTTTCGATGAGTTTCACGAACGCAGCCTGGACGCCGACCTGGCGCTGGCGCTGAGCCTCAATGGCCGCGAGTTGCTGCGTGACGAGCCGCTGAAGATCTTGCTGATGTCGGCGACCCTGGAAGGCGAGCGCCTGTCGCGGCTACTCGACGACGCGCCGGTGGTCAGCAGTGAAGGGCGCATGCACCCGGTGGATATCCGCTGGGGGCGGCCCTACCAGCCTGGTGAATTCGTCGAGCCACGGGTCGTCGAGTGTGTCCTGCAGGCCCTGGCGGAGCAGCCAGGCAGCGTACTGGTGTTTCTGCCTGGCCAGGCGGAGATTCGCCGGGTGCATCAGCACCTTCAGGAAGCATTGGCTGACCGCCCGGGTATCCTGCTGTGCCCGCTGCATGGCGAACTCGACCTGAACGCGCAGCGCGCGGCCATCGACCCCGCGCCCAGCGGTATGCGCAAGGTGGTGTTGGCCACCAACATCGCGGAAACCAGCCTGACCATCGACGGCGTGCGCGTGGTGGTGGACGCAGGCCTGGCGCGAGTGCCGCGCTTCGACCCCGGCAGCGGCATGACGCGGCTCGATACCCAGCGCATCTCCCGCGCCAGTGCCACCCAACGCGCCGGCCGTGCCGGGCGCCTGGAACCGGGGGTGTGCTTCCGGCTGTGGTCCGAGGCCCAGCATGACCAGCTGGCCGCCCATGGCAGCGCAGAAATACTCCAGGCCGACCTTGCGGGGCTGGCCTTGCAACTGGCCCGCTGGGGCGTCACCCCCGATCAGTTGCGCTGGCTGGACCAGCCGCCAGCGGCGGCGTTCTCCCAGGCCCAGGACCTGCTGGCACGGCTCAACACGTTCAAGGCCGGCAGCCGCGACAACTTGAGCGAGCACGGCCAGGCGATGGCCGAATTGCCGGCCCATCCGCGCATCGCTCACTTGCTGCTGCGCGGCCAGGACCTGGGGCTGGCCACCATGGCCTGTGATGTTGCGGCCTTGCTGGGCGAGCGTGATATCCAGCGTGGCGGCGGCGCCGACCTGCACAGCCGGCTGGCGCTGGTCAGTGGTGAAAGCAAAGCATCCCGAGGCGGTCAGGGCGGTGTGCAGCGTGCGCGGCAGCTGGCCCGCCAGTACCGTGGGCTGCTGCGCGGCAAGGTGGGTGCGGGCGTCGCCGACCCCGACCATCCACGCTGGTTGGGCGCGTTGCTGGCGCTGGCCTACCCCGACCGGGTCGCCCAGCAGCGACGCGAAGGCGGCGCCGAGTACCGCCTGGCCAATGGCCGCGCGGCATTGTTCGCCGAGGTCGATGCCTTGATGAAGTGCCCGTGGCTGGTGATTGCCGACCTGGGCAGCCGTCAGGGCCAGCGTGAGGAACGCATCTACCTGGCCGCCGAGTTCGACCCGGCGCTGCTCGACGGTGTGCTGGCCGAGCAGGTCGAGCGTGTCGACCTGCTCGACTGGGACGAACGCGAACAGGTGCTGCGTGCCGAACGCCAGACCAAGGTCGGCGAGCTGGTGCTCAGCCGCGAACCGTTGCCTGGCCTGGACGATGAAGCCCGCGCCAAGGCGCTGCTCGGCCTGGTACGGCGCAAAGGCCTGAACCTGCTGACCTGGACGCCAGAGTTGCGCCAGTGGCAGGCGCGGGTGGCCTTGCTGCGCCAGCTGGACCTGGAGAAGAACGGGCAGAGCGAGTGGCCTGATCTGGGCGACGAAGCGCTGCTGGCCAGCCTGGAAGATTGGCTGCAACCCTACCTGGGCAAGGTCTCGCGCTTGAGCCATTTTGCCGCGCTGGACCTGTCGTCGATCCTGCGCAACCTGCTGCCATGGCCGTTGCCGCAGCGTCTGGATGAGTGGGCGCCGGCGCATCTGGCCGTGCCGTCTGGCTCGAACATCCGCCTGGACTACAGTGAATACCCGCCCATTCTCGCCGTGCGTTTGCAGGAGCTGTTCGGCCTGGCAGACACCCCACGCATTGCCCAGGGGCGTCAGCAGGTCAAGCTGCACCTGCTGTCACCGGCACGCCGGCCGGTGCAGGTGACCCAGGACCTGGCCAACTTCTGGCGCACGACCTATGCCGAGGTGAAGAAGGACCTCAAGGGCCGCTACCCCAAGCACTACTGGCCGGATGACCCGCTGGTGGCCGAAGCCACGGCGCGGGCCAAGCCTCGGGGTACCTGATGGGTTTCAGGCGGAATTACTCGGTGCCTGCACAGGGCGTCCGTTGCAAACCCGCGTGAGGAGGAAGATGGTTTCTTTGCCCTCCAAGACTCGCAAGTAAGAAAAGAAAGGATCGGCCACGGTCTGGTCGTGGTCGAGCCGCACCGTATGCCCTTGATGATCACGCCAACGGCATATCAAGCTGTCGTCGCTCCAGTACAGGGGTTCGAACTTGAAGGGGGCGGACACGCTGGCGTACTGGTATAGCCCAAGGTAGCCGTTGCGGCTGACCCCCATCTTCTTCTCGTGGTCCGCTCCGCTGCCGGTGATCATGAAATGCAGGCGATCGGGTTCTTTCGAGTGAAACAGAAAACGAAACACGCTGGCAGGCTTCTGATGGCCTGCAATCAGCCAATCACTTTGGCCGCTGATCACCTGCTGATCAGCGTCTTTGAACAGGCTGAGGTAGACGGATTTGGGCTTCTCGCGCGGAAGGCTTTCGAGAGTGGTTGCCGGATCGAGGGCCTGCAGAGTGCCGAGGAATATCTCGGCACTTTCTGCCCAATGGCTATCGCTTGCTGCCCAACGGCAATCGGCTGTGGAAGTGATCATGGCGGCTCCGTGTCTTAAGGTCGCGAGCCGCCACGTTCACTGATACGGGACCATGCTGGCAGCGTGCAGGTCTTCCACGGCGCACGCCTTGTGCAAGGTCACTGGCGTCAGGCGCCGCTATCCGCTTCCAGTAACGTGAACAGGCGGTACAGCACCACAGTACTGAACAGCTGCAAGAAGCCGCTCAGGCTGTCCATGGCCAGTTCCATGCCGGGGGCTGGCTCCGGGAAGGCCATCAGCAACAGCCCGTCGATCAGCCAGATCGGTGCCAGCACGCCCAGCACGCAGATCATGATGCGCATGAAGTGGCCGGTGGTCATCCGCGCGCTTTCGCGCATCGCCTGCACCACCGGCAGGCCACGCAGCACCAGCAGGTATTCGGCGAACACCAGGTTGATCATGATCCACACGCCCGGGAAGATGAACAGCGCCAGGCCCGCCATGATCAGCAGCGAGCTGATCAGAATCAGCAGGGCCAGTTGCGGCCACAGTTGCAGGGCGCGGGCGAACAGGTCGCGCTTGGCGATGTCCTGGCCGTTGCTGCGGGTGTCGAGGTAAAGGATCAGCGCCGCGCTGTACAACGGGTAGAACAGCAGGCTGACCAGCATGCCGTAAGCCGGCGACGCCTGGTCGCCCAGCTGCCGGTACAGCAGCTGGGTGAGCAAGGCTTCAAGCACCACCAGCGGCAGGCACAGCTGGAGAATGTTTGGCAGGTGGCGGCGGAAGAAGTACAGGGAGTCGCGCAGAACGCTCAGCGGATTCATCGGTCAACATCGCATGGCAGTAAAAGCAGGGGCCTAACTTTAGCCCAAAGCGGGCGCGCAGCTGTCACTTGCTGAAAAAAGTTTCACCGCCGTGGTGATTGAATCCCATGCCTGCACCCCCCATCTTTGACGCTGTCCGTTGTCCCGCTTCCCCACGAGGTTGCCTCATGAACACTGAAGAACAAACCCTGATCGATAGCCTGTTCGGCCGCATCAAGCAAGCTGAAGACCCAAGCCAGCCCCGCGATGCCCAGGCCCAGGCGTGCATCGAGGAACACCTGCGTCAGCAGCCGGCGGCGCCGTATTACATGGCCCAGGCGATCCTGGTTCAGGAAGCTGCGCTCAAGCGCCTGGACGAGCAGAACAAGCAACTGGAAGCGGAGCTCAAGCAGGCCCGCGCTCAAGCCGAAGCCAGCCGTGCGGGTAGCAACGCCCCGAGCAACAGCGGCGGTGGTTTCCTGTCGAGCATCTTTGGTTCGGGCGGGCGCAGTGCGCCACCGGCGGTGCAACCGCAGCGGCCTTCGGCGCCTGTTCCTGCCGGCGGTGGCTGGCGTGAACCGTCTGCGCCGGGCTTTAACCCGCAGCCTGCGCAGCAACAGCAGCAAGGCTTCGGCGCCGCCCCGGCGCGGGGTGGCGCCAGCAGCTTCCTGGGCGGCGCGATGCAGACTGCTGCCGGTGTGGCAGGCGGGGTGTTGCTGGCGCAAGGTATCAGCAGCCTGTTCAACCACAACTCGCAGCCTGAGGAAGTGGCCGAGGTGATCAAGGAAGAACCGACCCCTGCCAGCGACAGCGGTGGCTGGAATGACCAGGGCGGGCAGCAGCAAGTGGCCGACAACGGCGGCTGGAGCAATGACCAGGGCGGTTACGCCGATACCGATTATGGCAGTGATGATGGGGGCTTCTTCTCCGACGACGATTCCTACGTCTGACGGGTCTGGCATACTGCTGGCATTTTGGGGCTGCAGGGCAGCCCCGAATTCCATCAGATGAAGGGGTTCCAGGTGAAAAAGATCGCGTTGTTCGCCGACGTGCAGAACCTCTACTACACCGTGCGCCAGGCGCACGGTTGTCATTTCAACTACGCCGCGCTGTGGGCCGAGGTCAGCCGTGAAGGGCAGATCGTCGAGGCCGTGGCCTATGCCATCGACCGCGGGGACAGCAAGCAGCAGCAGTTTCAGCAAATTTTGCGCAACCTGGGTTTCGAGGTACGCCTGAAACCGTTCATCCAGCGCAGCGATGGCTCGGCCAAAGGTGACTGGGATGTGGGCATCACCCTGGATGTGATCGATGCGGCCAGCCGCGTGGACCAGGTGGTGCTGGCCTCGGGTGATGGTGACTTCGACCTGTTGCTGGAGCGGGTCATCCAGCGTCACGGTGCTGAAGCGGTGGTGTATGGCGTGCCCGGGCTTACTGCGATGTCACTGATCCGCGCTGCGAGCCGGTATGTGCCTATTGAGGGGCGGTTGTTGTTGCGTCATTGAGGGGGTCGCCATTACATCTTCAGCGCCCATAAGATCGAGCGCCGCGCGGGCGGCGCTCGATCTTATGGGCGCTGAAAACCTACCGTCAAACTCGCTCCCCCCACCAAGTGTGCCGCTCATTTATTCTGGTTTTGTAACTTATTATTGCTCGGTAGCCTTTCTAAACTAGGCCACCCGTAAACGGATTTTGAGTAACCTTGCCATGCCTGCCTCCCGTCGCTTCCCGCTGCTGCTTATCGGCGCCTTTATGGCCCTGTATCTGGTCTGGGGGTCCACCTATCTGTTCATCCGCATTGGCGTCGAGTCCTGGCCACCGATGCTCATGGCGGGGGTGCGCTTTCTGATCGCCGGGGGCTTGCTGTACGGCTTCCTGCGCTGGCGGGGTGTGCCGGCGCCGACCTGGCCGCAATGGCGGGCGGCGGGGGCAATCGGCTTTCTGCTGCTCAGCTGCGGCAATGGCGGTGTGACCGTGGCCGAGCACGCCGGTGTCGCCTCAGGCGTGGCGGCGCTGGCGGTGGCGACGGTGCCGCTGTTCACCCTGGTGTTCGGCTTGCTGTTCGGTCACCGTAATTCGCGGCTCGAGTGGGCGGGCATCGGCCTTGGGCTGGTCGGTATCGGCCTGCTCAACCTCGGTTCCAACTTGCAGGCAAGCCCGATTGGCGCGGCACTGATTCTGTTCGCGGCGGCGTCGTGGGCATTCGGTTCGGTGTGGAGCAAGAGCTTGCCGTTGCCCCAGGGGCCGATGGCCAGTGCTGCCGAAATGCTGGTGGGCGGGGCAGTGTTGCTGCTGGGCAGCGTGGTGTCGGGCGAGCGCATGACCCAGATGCCGACCGCCGCCGGTTGGGGCGCGCTGGCCTACCTGGTGTTCTTCGGCTCGATCCTCGCGTTCAGTGCCTACATGTACCTGCTCAAGCATGTACGCCCGGCAGCCGCGACCAGCTATGCCTACGTCAACCCGGCGGTGGCGGTGCTGTTGGGTATCGTCTTCGCCGGTGAGCAGATCGGCGCCGAGGAATGCGTGGCCATGGCAGTCATCATTGGCGCAGTGGTGCTGATTGGCCTGCCGCAGTGGCGCAAGGCACCACAACCTGCGCAACCGCTGAAGGGCGAAATCTGCAAGTAAGCGGGGGTGTTGCGGTAAACTTGCCGCCTTCGCTGAACCCCCTGACGGTATTGCCATGAATTTCGCCAAACTCGGCCTGATCGAACCCTTGCTGCGTACCCTGCAGCAGCTGGACTACACCACCCCGACCCCGGTCCAGGCCCAGGCCATCCCTGCCGTGCTGGCCGGCCGCGACCTGATGGCCGCAGCCCAGACTGGCACCGGCAAGACCGCAGGTTTCGCCCTGCCGGTGCTGCAGCGCCTGGCGCTGGAAGGTGAGAAGGTTGCCAGCAACTCGATCCGCGCGCTGGTGCTGGTACCCACCCGCGAGCTGGCCGAGCAGGTACACAACAACGTGCGCGAATATGCCGAGAACCTGCCGCTGAGCACCTATGCGGTGTATGGCGGCGTCAGTATCAACCCGCAGATGATGCGCCTGCGCCGTGGCGTCGACCTGCTGGTGGCAACCCCAGGTCGCTTGCTCGACCTGTTCCGCCAGAACGCCGTGAAGTTCAACCAGGTGCAAACCCTGGTGCTCGACGAAGCCGACCGCATGCTCGACCTGGGCTTTGCCGAAGAGCTGCAGTCGGTGTACGCCGCGCTGCCGCGCAAGCGCCAGACGTTGCTGTTTTCCGCGACCTTCTCGGACCAGATCCGGGTGCTCGCCGGCCTGGCCCTGAACGACCCGCTGAGCATCGAAGTCAGCCCGCGCAACGCCGCCGCCTCCACCGTCAAGCAGTGGCTGGTGCCTGTGGACAAGAAGCGCAAGGCCGACCTGTTCTGCCACTTGCTGCGCAAGCAGCGCTGGAGCCAGGTGCTGGTGTTCGCCAAGACCCGCAACGGTGTCGACCAGTTGGTGGAGCGCTTGCTCAGCGAAGGTATCAACGCCGATGGCATCCATGGCGACCGCCCGCAAGCGACGCGCCAGCGTGCCCTGGATACCTTCAAGGCGCGTGAGATCCAGGTATTGGTGGCAACCGATGTGGCCGCACGCGGGCTGGACATCGACGACCTGCCGCTGGTGGTCAACCTCGACCTGCCGATTGTCGCCGAGGATTACGTGCACCGTATCGGCCGCACGGGGCGTGCTGGCAACAAAGGTGAGGCCATTTCGCTGGTGTGTGCCGACGAAGTGCAGATGCTGGCGTCGATCGAAACGCTGATTCGCCAGACTTTGCCGCGGCACGAAGAGCCGGACTTCATCCCTGAACACCGGGTGCCGATGACCGATGCCAGTGGGCAGGTGATCAAGAAGCCGAAGAAGGCCAAGAAGCCGAAAGAGAACAGCGCCAAGCGTGGCCTGGGGCGCTGGATGGACAGTGCCGAGGCGGCTAGCCCGGCGCCAGCTGTTAAAGCGGTGCGTAAGGTGCCTAGCTTCAATGGCGGACCGCGTAAGCGTAAGCCTTGAGCTAGCGGCGGCTCTGTGGGCGCGGGCTTGCCCCGCGAACACCGGCGAAGCCGGTGCCAGGCACTGCGTGCCTCTATTCGTGGAACAAGCCCGCCACCCAATCCGCCGCTGCCCGCCCGGCCCGCAACCCACTGGCAAAGCACGCCGTCAGCAGATAACCCCCCGTCGGCGCCTCCCAGTCCAGCATCTCGCCGGCACAGAACACCCCCGGCAGCGCCTTGACCATCAACCCCGCATCCAACCCCTCGAAGCGCACCCCACCGGCACTGCTGATCGCTTCATCCAGCGGCCTGGCGCGCACCAAGGTAATCGGCAACGCCTTGATCGCCCGAGCCAGCGCTTGCGGGTCGGCGAAGGTCGCCTGGTCCGTCAACTCCCGCAACAAGCCTGCCTTGACCCCGTCGATACCCAGCTGGCTGTGCAGGTGCTTGGCCATCGAGCGTGAACCACGCGGCCTGGCCAACGCTTCAGCAATTTTATCCACAGGGCGGTCTGGCAACAGATCCAGCAGCAGCACCCCGCGGCCCTCACGGTTGATGGCCTCGCGCACCGGCGCCGACCAGGCGTACACCAGGCTGCCTTCGACCCCCTGCGCAGTGAGAATGAACTCGCCCTTGCGCGGCAGGCTGCCCGGCACGCTGAGGGCAATGTTCTTCAGCGGTGCGCCGGCAAACTTGTCCTTGAGCAAGGTGCTCCAGCCTTCGACTTCAAACCCACAGTTGCTCGGCTGCAAGGGCGAGATATCCACAGCCCGCTCAGCCAGCAGTGGTTGCCACGCACCGTCTGAACCCAGGCGCGCCCAACTGCCCCCACCCAGCGCAAGCACCACGGCTGCCGCTTTCACCCGTCGTTCACCCTGTGGATAAGCGATCCGCAGGCTGCCATCGTCATGCCAGCCCAGCCAGCGATGGCGGGTGTGGATAACTACGCCGCTGTCGCGCAGGCGCTTGAGCCAGGCGCGCAGCAGCGGGGCGGCTTTCATGTCGCGAGGGAATACCCTGCCCGAGGTGCCGACGAAGGTTTCGATACCCAGGCCGTGAATCCACTGGCGCAGGGCTTGGGCATCGAAGCTGCGCAGCAGGGCGTCGATCTCGCCCTGGCGTTCGGCGTAGCGCGCGACGAAAGCGGGGTAGGGCTCGGAATGGGTGATGTTCATGCCGCCGACACCGGCCAGCAGGAACTTGCGGCCTACCGAGGGCATGGCATCGAACACCTCGACCGCCAAGCCCGCTTGGGCCAGCGCTTCGGCGGCCATCAGGCCGGCGGGGCCGCCACCGATGACGGCGACAAGGGGAGGGGATGAAGGGCGTAGATCGGGCATGGGCGGCGGCAGGCTGTGGAAAAGAGTGCGCATTCTAGCGCAGCCGGCCCTGCGGAAGCACTGGTCAAAAAATGATCAGATCTTTGCAGGGCACGCAGGCAAAGGGCTGCAGCAGCTTTCGCGCAGCTTATCCACAGGCGGTTCCACAGTCATTGTGAACAACTGATGACCTTCGCCGCGCTGTGATGGAGGATGCCATGGCGCCGCGCCAAGGCTGCGCGGTCCTTGCTGTAGCCACCGCCGATCACCCCCACCACCGGGATATCGCGGCCCAGGCAATGGCGCATGACCCTTTCGTCGCGGGCCGCCAGGCCTTCGTCGGTCAGTTGCAGGTAGCCCAGGGCGTCGTCCTTGTGCACATCCACGCCGGCGTCGTACAGCACCAAGTCGGGTTGGTACAGCGGCAGCAGGTAGTTGAGGGCATCGTCCACGACCTTGAGGTAGGCGGCGTCGCCCATGCCGCGGGGCAGGGGGATGTCCCAGTCGCTCTGCGCCTTGCGGGCCGGGAAGTTCTGTTCACAGTGCAGGGACACGGTGATCGCGTCGGGTATGTCCTGGAGGATGCGCGCGGTGCCGTCGCCCTGGTGCACGTCGCAGTCGAAGATCAGCACCCGGTGCACCCGCCCGGCCTCCAGCAGGTAGCGGCTGATCACGGCCAGGTCGTTGAAGATGCAGAAGCCGGCGGGGTGATCGTAATGGGCGTGGTGGGTGCCGCCGGCCAGGTGGCAGGCGATGCCGTGCTCTAGGGCCAATTCGGCGCACAGCAGCGAGCCGCCCACGGCGCGCACGGTGCGCCGGGCCAGCGCCTCGCTCCAGGGCAGGCCGAGGCGGCGCTGGTCCTCGCGGGACAGGTCGCCGTTCATGTAGCGCTCGATGTAACCGCGGTCGTGGGCCAGGGCGAGGATGTCGTTGGGGCAGATCTGCGGGCGCAACAGGTCCTGGTCGCGGGTCAGGCCGCTGTCGACCAGGTGGTCGCGCAGCAGGCGAAACTTGTCCATCGGGAAGCGGTGGTCGGCGGGGAACGCCGGGCTGTAGTCATCGTGGTAGATCAGCGGCAACGGCATGGTGGGTTCGCAATCGGGGCCAGTGCTGATCTTGCCAGTTCTTGGGCGGTCGGTGCTATTGCCTGTGGGAGCGGGCTTGCCCCGCGAAGCGCCGCGCGGGCGGCGCTCGATCTCACTGGGTTAAACCTTCGCCCGCGCCTACGCTGTAAACTGCAAGACAGCAAAACCGGAGCACACCCCATGACCCCCATCCCCCAACTGGAAAGCGCACGGCTGGTGCTGCGCCAATGGCATGACGACGACCTGCGCGAGTTCGCCGCGCTGTGCGCCGACCCTCAGGTGATGCGCTACTTCCCGGCGCCGCTGACGCGCCTTGAGGCGGCTGCGCTGATCGGGCGTATCCGTGGCCACTTCAATGAGTACGGGTTCGGCCTGTGGGCGCTGGAGCGCAAGGACAGCGGCGCGTTCATCGGCATGACCGGGCTGTTGCACGTCAGCTTCGATGCCGACTTTGCGCCTGCAGTGGAAATCGGCTGGCGCCTGGCGCGGCGCCACTGGGGCCTGGGCTTTGCCAGCGAGGCCGCCTGGACGTGCCTGCGTTGTGCCTTTGCCCAATTGCGCCTGGATGAGGTGGTGTCGTTCACTAGCGAGAGCAACTTGCCCTCGCAAAAGGTCATGCAGGCCGTTGGCATGCTGCAAGACCCGAGCGGCAGTTTCGAACACCCGCGCCTGCCGGCCGGCCACCCGTTGCGCCCGCATGTGCTGTACCGCATCGACCGTGCACACTGGGAGCAGACCCTGCGTGGCTGAATGGATGGCCATGCGCGGTGCGAATGACAAACCCTGTATCATTTGCCTTCATGAAAGTGCTGTAGAGCCGTGATGCCTTGCTAGGAGAACCCCCGATGAGTCATGTGTTGGACGACCTGGTCGACCTGTTGAGCCTCGAGTCCATCGAGGAGAACCTGTTCCGTGGACGCAGCCAGGACCTGGGCTTCCGCCAGCTGTACGGCGGGCAGGTGCTGGGCCAGTCATTGTCGGCGGCCAGCCAGACGGTCGAGGACGCGCGCCACGTGCATTCGTTGCACGGCTACTTCCTGCGCCCTGGCGATGCCAGCCTGCCGGTGGTCTATTCGGTAGACCGGGTACGTGACGGTGGCAGCTTCAGCACCCGGCGGGTGACCGCGATTCAGAAGGGCCACACCATCTTCACCTGCAGCGCGTCGTTCCAGTACGACGAAGAGGGCTTTGAGCACCAGGCGCAGATGCCGGATGTGGTCGGCCCGGAAAACCTGCCCAGCGAAGTCGAACTGGCCAGTGCCATGGCCGAGCACCTGCCCGAACGCATCCGCGACAAGGTGTTGTGCGCCAAGCCGATCGAAATCCGCCCGGTCACAGAACGCGACCCGTTCAACCCCAAGCCGGGTGACCCGGTGAAGTACGCCTGGTTCCGTGCCGACGGCAACCTGCCGGACGTGCCAGCGCTGCACAAGTACCTGCTGGCCTATGCCTCTGACTTCGGCCTGCTGACCACCGCGCTGCTGCCCCATGGCAAATCGGTGTGGCAGCGCGACATGCAGATCGCCAGCCTCGATCATTCGCTGTGGTTCCATGGCAACCTGCGTGCAGACGAGTGGTTGCTGTACGCCACCGACAGCCCTTGGGCCGGCAATGCCCGCGGCTTCTGCCGGGGCAGTATCTTCAACCAGGCCGGGCAGCTGGTGGCATCGTCGTGCCAGGAAGGCCTCATTCGTCATCGCAAGGACTGGGCATGAACCTGAGCGAAGTGCGTAACTGGGTGTTCGACATGGACGGCACCCTGACCGTGGCGGTGCACGATTTTGCGGCAATCCGCGAAGCGCTGGAGATACCGGCCGAGCACGACATCCTGACCCACCTGGCGGCGTTGCCGGCGGCGCAAGCGGCGGCCAAGCACGCCTGGCTGCTGGAGCATGAACGCGACCTGGCGCTGGCCTCGACGGCAGCGACGGGCGCGGTGGAACTGGTGCGCGAGCTGGCCGAGCGCGGCTGCCGGCTGGCGATCCTGACCCGCAATGCCCGCGAGCTTGCGCATGTCACGCTAGAGGCCATCGGCCTGGCTGACTGCTTCGCGGTGGAGCATATTCTTGGCCGTGACGAGGCCGCGCCCAAGCCTAGCCCGGACGGCCTTTTGAAAATTGCCGGGGCGTGGGGCGTGGCGCCCCGCGAGCTGGTGATGGTCGGTGACTACCGCTTCGACCTGGATTGCGGGCGCGCGGCCGGGGCGCGGACCATACTGGTCAACCTGCCGGACAACCCGTGGCCGCAATTGACCGATTGGCATGCGGCGGATTGCCGGGCGTTGCGGGTGATGCTCGGCTGATCGTTGGTGTTGGCAAGCTGCCTGCACTGGCTATGCTGAACCGAAATTTTTCCCTTGATGGAGACCCAGCCATGAGCAGCAAGGCCATCTACGTCCAACCTGGCGGCGGCTACGCCAACGTCCAGGTCGGCACCTGCGAGGCGCTTGCGCCACAGGCCGGCGAAATCACCGTGCGTTTGCACGCCAGTTCCCTCAACTACCACGACTTCGCCGTGGTCAGCGGCATGTGGGGGCCGAGCGAGCGGCGCATTCCCATGGCCGACGGTGCCGGTGAAGTGACGGCGGTGGGGGCCGGCGTCAGCGAATTCCAGGTGGGTGACAACGTTGTCAGCACCTTCTTCCCCGACTGGCTCGACGGCCAGGCCAATGTCGAAGGGTTTGCCCGGGTGCCCGGTGATGGCCTGGATGGCTACGCCCGTGCGCAGGTCACCGCGCGTGCCACGTCCTTTACCCTGGCGCCCAAGGGTTACAGCCACGCCGAAGCGGCCACGCTGACCACCGCAGGCCTTACCGCCTGGCGTGCCTTGATGAGCGACGACCACCTCAAACCCGGCGATACCGTGCTGGTGCAGGGTACCGGCGGGGTGTCGATATTCGCCTTGCAGTTCGCCAAGCTGGCGGGTGCGACGGTGATCGCCACGTCGTCCAGCGATGCCAAGCTCGAGCGCCTCAAGGCCCTGGGCGCCGACCACCTGATCAACTACAAGAGCACCCCGGCCTGGGGCGAGAAGGTGCGTGAGCTTACCGGCAATCGCGGTGTCGACCATGTGATCGAAGTCGGCGGCCCGGCGACCCTGGAGCAATCGATGATTGCCGCGCGTATCGGCGGGCATGTGTCGTTGATCGGTATCCTTACCGGGGTGGCAGGGCAGTTGCCGCTGGTGCAGGCGCTGGTGCGGCAGATCCGCTTGCAGGGCGTGCTGGTCGGCAGTCGGGCTCAGCAGCAGGCAATGGTGCGGGCGATCGATGCCAATGGCTTGCGGCCGGTGGTGGACAAACACTTCGAGCTGGAGCAGATCGTCGATGCCTTCCGCTACCAGGAGAGCAACAAGCATTTCGGCAAGATCTGCCTGACCTGGTAGTTGCTGCGCCGACAAGGCGTTTGTAACGAGCGACCTACAACCCGATACATTCCCGCACATGGGTAGCACCAGGCGGCTGGCTAGAATGCCCCGCTTCTGATGCGACTGATTCTCTTGAAGAGGATGCCCCCATGTGCGTACTTCCCCGCCTCTGGCAGCGCTTGCTGCCTTTTCTGTTGTCGATGGCCTTCGTCCAGACCGCCAGTGCCGTGCAAGCCACCGATGTGCTGGGGCGCAAAGTCGAGCTCGACCATGCGCCGCAGCGGATCGTGCTCGGCGAGGGCCGGTTGTTCTTCGCCCTGGCACTGCTCGACCGCGACAACCCCTTCCAACGCGTGGTGGGTTGGCAGAACGACATGCGCCTGCTCGACCCCCACACCTATGCGGTGTATGCGCAAAAGTACCCGCAGATCACCCAGTTGCCGCTGATCGGCCAGGCCACCGAGCAAAGCGTCAGCGCTGAACAGATTCTCGCGCTCAAGCCCGACCTGGCGATCTTCAGCATTGCCGGCGAGGGCCCGACCCAGCACAGCCCGGTGGCAGACCTGCTGGCCAAAGCCGGCGTACCGGTGCTGTTCATCGACTTTCGTGTACACCCCATCCGCAATACCCGGGTCAGCATGCAAGCGCTGGGCACGCTGCTCGGTCGCGAGGCCCGGGCCCAGCAGTACCTCAGCCTGTATGACCGCCACCTGAAGCGGGTGACCGAGGGCGTGGCCGGCCTGCCGGACAACGCGCGGCCCAAGGTCTTCCTCGAACTGTTGGCCGGGGTCTGGCAGGCGCCTGGGCACACCACCGGCAAGAGCGGCCTGGGCAGCGTGGTCGAGGCCGTGGGCGGGCATAATATTGGTGCCGATGTGGTGCCGGGCGCGCTCGGCGATGTGAGCGTCGAATACGTGCTGCAGGCCGACCCTGATGTGTATATCGCCACCGGCAACCGCGCACCCGGCGTGCTAATGGGGGCTGGGGTGTCGCTCGATACCGCGCGCCAGAGCCTGGCCAAGATCACCGCACGGCCGGAATTCGCGCCACTGCGGCCAATCCAGGCGGGCCAGGCGCATGGCCTGTGGCATGACTTCTACAATTCGCCGTTCAACATCCTCGCCATCGAAGCCATGGCCCGCTGGGTACACCCCGAGCGCTTCGAGGGCCTCGACCCGCAGGCGACCCTGGCCGAGATCAACCAGCTGCTCAAGGTCGGCCTGGACGGCCAGTACTGGGTCGACGCCAAGTGACTGCACTGGCTCAGGATGGCGCCGCACTGGCCGCCTGGCACTATCGCCGGCTGCTGTGGCGGCGCGGGTTGCTGGTAGCGGGGCTGGCGCTGGTGCTGCTGGTGTCGGTGCTGGGCGACCTGGCCAGTGGCGCCTCGGGCATGAGCCTGGGGCGTTTGCTGCAGGGCATTTTCGAGCCGACCACGCTCAGTGCCACCGAGCGGGTGATCATCTGGAACGTGCGCCTGCCGTACGCGTTGATGGCGGTACTGGTGGGGGCGGCGCTGTCGCTGGCCGGTGCCGAGATGCAGGCGATCCTCGACAACCCGCTGGCCAGCCCCTTCACCCTGGGGGTGTCGTCGTCTGCTGCGCTGGGCGCTTCGCTGGCGATTGCCTACCCGCTCGGGGTTGCCTGGCTGGCGCCGAGCGCCCAGGTGACAGTGATGGCGTTTGCCTTCGCCTGCCTGTCGGTGGTGCTGCTGCAGATGATGTCGCGCTTGCGCGGTGCCGGTGTGCAGAGCCTGGTGCTGTTTGGCATCGCCTTGGTGTTCAGTTGCAACGCGCTGGTGTCGCTGCTGCAATTGCTGGCCACCGAAGACGTGTTGCAGCAACTGGTGTTCTGGACCTTGGGCAGCCTGGCGCGGGCCGACTGGCACAAGCTTGGCCTGTTGGCTCTGGTGCTGGCGGTGCTGCTGCCGTTTTCGCTGCGCGCCGCGCCAGCGATGACCTTGCTGCGTATGGGCGAGGACCGCGCGCGCAGCTTTGGTGTGGACACCCGGCGCCTGCGCCTGGCCTCGTTGCTGCGCATCAGCCTGCTGTCGGCCACTGCGGTGGCGTTTGTCGGCACCATTGGCTTCGTCGGCCTGGTCGGGCCGCACATCGCGCGTTTGCTGGTGGGTGAGGACCAGCGGTTTCTGTTGCCGGCCAGTGCGCTGGTGGGCGCACTGATGCTGTCGTTGTCGTCGCTCGCCAGCAAGCTGCTGCTCCCTGGCGTGATCGTGCCGGTGGGCATCGTCACGGCCCTGGTGGGTGTGCCGGTGTTCGTGGTGCTGGTGTTTCGACGGGGGAGAAGCCTGTGAGCCTGTCGATCGATCATCTTTGCGTTGCCTACGGCGCACGGCAGATTCTGCATGAGGTGACGCTGCCTGCGTTGCCGGCGGGTAGCCTGGTGGCGCTGGTCGGCCCCAACGGCGCGGGCAAGTCCACACTGCTGCGGGCCTTGGCCGGGCTGGAGCGAATGCAGGGCACACTGCGCCTGGATGGCCAGGATGTGACGCGGCTGGGCTTTGCCGAGCGCGCCCGGCGCCTGGCCTACATGCCGCAACAGCTGCCGCCGGGGCTTGCCTTGGGCGTGCTGGAAAGCATCGTTGCGGCGTTGCGTGTCGGCGGCAGTGACGACCTGCTCGGCCATGCCTTTGAGGCGCTGCGGCAGTTGGGCATCGAGGGCCTGGCCGAGCGCTCGCTCGACAGCCTGTCGGGTGGCCAGCGGCAGTTGGTGGCGCTGGCGCAGTTGCTGGCGCGCAATCCGCAGGTACTGCTGCTGGATGAGCCGACCAGTGCGCTGGACCTGCACTACCAGTTGCGGGTGATGGGCGCGGTGCGTGAGCGGGTAGTGGCGCATCGGCTGCTGGCGGTGGCGGTGCTGCATGACATCAACCTGGCGGCCAGCCAGGCCGATTGCCTGGTGGTGTTGCGCGAGGGCCGGGTGGTCGCCTGTGGGGCGCCTGCGGATGTGCTGAAACCGGCGATGCTGGCCGAGGTGTATGGGGTCGAGGCGCGGGTCGAGCAGTGCTCGCAGGGGCGCTTGCAGGTGTTGGTGGATCGGGCGCTGGCCTGATGCCCGGCCTGCGGTTTGTAGGAGCGGCCTTGCGTCGCGAAAGGGGTGCGAAGCGGCCCCGGCAATCTCTGCTGTGACATAGAACCTGGGGCTGCTGCGCACCCCTTTCGCGACGCAAGGCCGCTCCTACAAAGGCCCGCAAGGTGGTTTCCACAAGGTCATTCGGGCAGCAATCTGTCGCGGCTGTTGGACAGGTGCAGGCACATCGCCGCCCGCGCGGCATCCGGGTCCTGGCGGCGGATGGCATTGAGAATCGCCTCATGCTCCAGGTTGGCCAGGTACGCATGCCGGGCCAACCTGGCCCCGGCACGTTCGGCCAGGGCCATGCGGTTACGTGGGATCAGGCCGCTGCCAAGCTGCACCATCATTTCGCTGAAATACAGGTTGCCGGTGGCCTCGGCGATCAACAGGTGGAAGCGCCGGTCAGCCTCGATGCAACTGTCGCCGGCGGCCGCCAGGTCTTGATAGTCGTCCAGCGCCTGGCGCATGCGTGCCACGTGCCCGTCGTTGCGACGCACCGCGGCGAGGGCGGCGGCCTGGCCTTCGAGGCCGATGCGCAGCTCCAGCAGGTCGCGCACGCTGGCGGCGTTTTCTGCGCCAACGCGCAGGCCTGCCTGGGGCTGGCGCTCGATCACGAATGTACCGATACCGTGGCGGGGCTCCACCAGCCCTGAGGCCTGCAACTTCGACAAGGCTTCGCGCACCACAGTGCGGCTGACCCCATGCTCGCGCACCAGGGTGTTTTCCGAGGGCAACTTGTCGCCGGGTTTGAACGTGCCCAGCAAAATCTGCTGGGTCAGGCTGGAAACCAGGTCGTGGGCGCGGCTGTGGCCGCGAACACGGGTGGGGGCTGTGTCCATGGTGGGCTCGGTGTTATCGGTTGGCTTGTACGACAAGTTAATTCATAAAAATAATCTCTGCTGGTTTTTAGTCTGCTGAAGCCAGCGCTGTGCGCAGTTTTTTTTGAAAGATCGCAGCATTTTCTCATTATGAAAGCTTGTATTTTGCCTTTTTAGCGATTTTATCGATCTTGTCGTACAACTTCGCGAAGCCTATGCTCCCCCCACTGTCATGTCAGACAACCCGCATAAAAACAACTAGTGGGAGACCCGCAAAGTGAACGACACCCTCGCTCCGCCTGCCTGCAATGGCGGCGACACACTGGCCAGCGCCGTGGCCAAGGTCAAACGCCATGTGCTGCCGCTGTTCGTCATCATGTTCATCGTCAACTACCTCGACCGCGTCAACATCGGCTTCGTCCGCCCCCACCTTGAAAGCGACCTGGGCATCAGTGCGGCGGCCTATGGGTTTGGCGCCGGGCTGTTCTTCATCGGCTATGCACTGTTCGAAGTGCCCTCCAACATGCTGCTGCAGCGTGTCGGCGCTCGGCTGTGGCTGACCCGCATCATGTTCACCTGGGGGCTGGTGGCCACGGCCATGGCCTTCGTCCAGACCGAAACCCAGTTCTATGTGCTGCGGTTTCTGCTGGGCGTTGCCGAGGCCGGCTTCTTCCCCGGGGTGATCTACTACTTCACCCGCTGGTTGCCAGGCGCCGAGCGCGGCAAGGCGATTGCCATCTTCCTCAGCGGTTCGGCGCTGGCCTCGCTGATCTCCGGCCCGCTGGCCGGCGCATTGATGCAGATTCAGGGGCTGGGCTTGCACGGCTGGCAGTGGATGCTGTTCATCGAAGGCATGGCGTCGGTGACGCTGTGCTTCTTCGTATTCTTCTGGCTCGACTCCAAACCGCAGGATGCCAAGTGGTTGAGCCAGGCCGAGCAGGCGGCGCTGGTGCAGGCCATCGACAGCGAGCAACGTCAGCGTGAGGCAGTCGGCGCGGTCAAGCTTTCTGCCTGGAGCCTGCTCAAGGATCGCCAGATCGTGCTGTTCTGCCTGATCTACTTCTGCATCCAGTTGACCATCTATGCCGCGACCTTCTGGTTGCCGAGCATCATCAAGCGCATGGGCGACCTCAGCGACCTGCAAGTCGGCTTTTTCAACTCGATCCCCTGGCTGATCTCGATTCTGGCCATGTACGCCTTCGCTTCCGGTTCCAGCCGCTGGAAGTTCCAGCAGGCCTGGGTGGCCGCCGCGTTGGTGATCGCCGCCATCGGCATGTTCATGTCCACCACCGGTGGCCCGGTGTTCGCCTTCGTCGCCATCTGTTTTGCCGCCATCGGGTTCAAGTCGGCCTCATCACTGTTCTGGCCGATCCCCCAGGGCTACCTGGACGCCCGCATCGCGGCGGCCGTGATCGCGCTGATCAACTCGGTCGGCAACCTCGGCGGCTTCGTCGCGCCCACCACCTTCGGCCTGCTCGAACAACAGACCGGCTCGATACAGGGCGGCCTGTACGCCTTGGCGGTGACGTCGGTGCTGGCGGCGATCGCCGTGTTCTTCGTCCGCACCCGCCCCAAGGGCGCCCCTTCCGATGAGCTCAAGGCGCCTTCGGCCCTGGGCCAGACCCACTGATGACTGCGAGATAAAAACCATGAACATGCAGACGACAACCGCCGTGCACTCCGCCACCCCCGTGGTCACCGACCTGCGCGTGATCCCGGTGGCCGGCCACGACAGCATGCTGCTCAACCTCAGTGGCGCCCATGGCCCGTACTTCACCCGCAACGTGGTGGTGCTGCGCGACAGCGCGGGCAACACCGGCCTGGGCGAAGTGCCGGGTGGCGAGATGATCCGCCAGACCCTGGAAGACGCCCGCAGCCTGGTAGTCGGTCAGCCCATTGGCCATTACCAGCGCGTGCTCAATGCCATGCGCCAGGCGTTCGCCAACCGCGATGCCGGCGGCCGCGGGTTACAGACCTTCGACCTGCGCATCGCTGTGCACGCGGTCACCGCCGTCGAGTCGGCCTTGCTCGACTTGCTCGGCCAGCACTTGCACGTGCCCATGGCCGCATTGCTGGGTGAAGGGCAGCAACGTGAAGCGGTGAAGATGCTGGGTTACCTGTTCTACATCGGCGACCGCCAGCAGACCGACCTGGCCTACCGCGCCGAGGCCGATGCTGACAATGACTGGTTCCGCCTGCGCCATGAGCCGGCGCTGACGCCCGAAGCCGTCGTGCGCCTGGCCGAAGCCGCCCGCCAGCGCTATGGCTTCAGCGACTTCAAGCTCAAAGGTGGCGTACTGCGCGGCGAGGAAGAAATGGAGGCGGTGACCGCCCTGGCCGAGCGCTTCCCCGATGCACGCATCACCCTCGACCCGAACGGCGCCTGGTCACTCAAAGAGGCCATCGCCCTGTGCCGTGACAAGCACGACGTGCTGGCCTATGCCGAAGACCCTTGCGGTGCCGAGAACGGTTACTCGGGCCGTGAGGTGATGGCCGAGTTCCGCCGCGCCACTGGGTTGCCCACCGCCACCAACATGATCGCCACCGACTGGCGGCAGATGGGCCATGCGATCCAGTTGCAGTCCGTGGACATCCCCCTGGCCGACCCGCACTTCTGGACCTTGCAGGGCTCGGTACGGGTGGCGCAGATGTGCCATGACTGGGGGCTGACCTGGGGCTCGCACTCCAACAACCATTTCGATATCTCGCTGGCCATGTTCACTCAGGTGGCCGCAGCGGCGCCGGGCGAGATCACCGCCATCGATACCCACTGGATCTGGCAGGACGGCCAACGCCTGACGCGTGAGCCGCTGCGCATCGTCGATGGCCAGGTGCGCGTGCCTGCGCGGCCGGGGCTAGGGGTGGAGATCGATGAGGACCAGTTGGCCAAGGCGCATGAGTGCTACTGCAACATGGGGCTCGGCGCGCGCGATGACAGCGTGGCGATGCAGTTTCTGATACCGGGCTGGCGCTTCGACAACAAGCGGCCTTGCCTGGTGCGCTGAGTCACGGCGGTTCGTTACCCCGATAAACCCGCTCCCGCTTGGGAGCGGGTTTTTTCATGCATGGCCGATACACACCCAAATGAAAAGCGATAGCGCCAGACGGCCGGATGGCGCGTTTGGACATGCCAATCGCGACATCTGACGGGAATGGAAAAGCGTTGTCGTGATCGCACACCTGCGGGACGTTCTCGTGTAATTTTCCTACGCCTTACGGGGCTTAAATGAACCCCGAATTCTACTGATGTGTTGCTCTGAAAGCGTGCAGAAGGCCAACAACAGCGCGTGAGCGACGTGTCATTTCAATGGCCTCTCAAGGAGATATTGTTCGCCTACGCCTGCCCCCGTCCTTCCTTGTGTCAGCAAAAAGAGAACAAGATCAATGAACACCGTGGGATCTGATGGCAACCTTGCACAAGGTTTCAAGCCACGTCATGTAACGATGTTGTCCATCGCGGGCATCATCGGTGCGGGACTTTTCGTAGGCTCCGGGCACGCGATCGCTGCGGCCGGGCCAGCCACCATAATTTCTTACTTCGTGGCCGGTACCTTGGTGGTACTGGTCATGCGCATGCTCGGCGAGATGGCCGTAGCGCACCCTGACACCGGATCGTTCTCCACCTACGCTGACCAGGCCATCGGTCGCTGGGCTGGCTACACCATCGGCTGGTTGTACTGGTGGTTCTGGGTGTTGGTGATCCCCATCGAGGCACTGGCGGCAGGGCATGTGCTGAACGCCTGGTTCCCGCAGGTGGACAGCTGGATCTTCGCCCTGGCTTCGGTGCTGCTGCTGGCGGGCACCAACCTGTTCAGCGTGGCCAAGTACGGTGAGTTCGAATTCTGGTTCGCGATTCTCAAGGTCACGGCGATCCTTGGCTTCATCGGCCTGGGCTTCGCGGCGCTGATGGGCTGGTTGCCAAACCGTGAAGTCAGCGGGTTGAGCGGGTTGATCGCCGAGCACGGTGGCTTCGCGCCCAAGGGCTGGTCAGCGGTCATCGGCGCGTTCATTACCGTGATGTTCAGCTTCATCGGTACCGAGGCTGTGACCATCGCCGCCTCCGAGTCCAGCGACCCCTCACGCAACATCGCCAAGGCCACGCGTTCGGTGATCTGGCGGATCAGTACCTTCTACATCCTGTCGATCTTCGTGATCATCTCGGTGGTGCCGTGGAACGATCCACAGCTGGCGGTGGTGGGCTCCTACCAGCGTGCGCTGGAGATCATGAACATCCCCAACGCGGCCTTCATGGTCGACCTGGTGGTGCTGGTGGCGGTGACCAGCTGCATGAACTCGTCGATCTACATTGCTTCGCGGATGATGTATTCGCTGGCCAAGCGCGGTGATGCACCGGCCTTCCTGAACAAAACTTCGAAAGTCGGCGTGCCGCGCTCTGCGGTGTTCGGCAGTACCTTGATCGGCGCGGCCATTGCTGTGCTTAATTACTTCGCGCCCAAGGGCGTGTTCGAGTTCCTGCTGGCCAGCTCCGGCGCCATCGCCTTGCTGGTGTACCTGGTCATCGCCATCTCCCAGTTGCGCATGCGCCGCCGGCTGGAGCGCGAGAACACCGAGCTGAAGTTCCGCATGTGGCTGTTCCCGTGGTTGACCTGGGCCGTGATCATCTTCATCGCGGCGGCGCTGGCGGTGATGATGTACACGCCTGAGCACCGGGTGGAAGTGAGCTCGACACTGGGCTTGGCGATTGTGATTTCCTTCTTGGGGATCGTCACTTCGCGGGGGCATGCGCAGGTGGTGGCGGCGCGGTCGGTGGGGTGATGGAGTGGTGGGGGCAGGTGCTTGGCTTGGGTTTTGTAGTGGCGCTCGATCGCACAGGCGCTGAAAATGCCGAGGCGAACACTGACGCCCCACCACCCTTCAAACAGCCAATCAGCGGCGCACCCTTTCGATATACCTGACCACCGCTGGCGCCTTCTCGAAACGCCGATGAATCAGGCTCAGCCACGAACTGGCCTGGCAATCGGCAATGCGTCGGTAATTCACCTGCGCCAAGCTGATGCGCTGCACCACCGACTCCGGCACCACGGCTATGCCCTGGCCCAACGACACCAACGTGATCACCGCCACCAGGCTACCGGGTTGCGGGCCCAGTCGCGGGACAAAACCCCCTTGTGCCGCCACTTCCAGCGTGCCGGAAATCTGCTCGGGCAGGATGAAGGTTTCACCGGCCAGGCGTGCCGCCGGGATCTGTGGCAGCTCGTTGATCCGTGAGCTGGCGGGCAGGGCGAGGACAAAACCTTCCTGGTGCAGGCCGATGGCTTGCAGCGTGTCAGGCAGCTCCATGGGCGAACGCACGTAGGCGAGGTCGAGCAGGCCGTCGCTGACCCTGTCGGGCAGCTCGGCCATGGGCAGTTCGCGGATGTTCAGGCGCACGCCGGGGTGGCTTTCGCTGAAGCCGATCACTTGCCGCTGCAGCATGCCCGAATAGGCAGCAGAGGCCACATAGCCCAACTCGATGCTGCCACTCTCGCCTCGGCCCGCACGCTGCGCACCCAGTTGCGCCGCGTCGAACTGGCGTACGGCCTGTTCGGCTTCGATCAGCAAGGCTTGGCCGGCGGCGGTGAGGTTGACCTCGCGCTGGCTGCGTTCGAACAGGCGTACGCCCAGCTCGCGTTCCATGTCCTGGATCTGCCGGCTGAGGGTGGGCGGGGCGATGCCCAGCTGTTCCGCAGCCCGGGTGAAATGGCCATGTTGGGCGACGCAGAGGAAGTAGCGGAAATGGCGGATTTCCATGCGGTGTTACCTGCAAGCTAATGACGCGGGCCTTGGCGGCTAACAAGCCTCGGGGCTGACGGCGTTAAGGTGAGGACAACACTACAAGGCTGGTGGCGTGGCGGCAAAGGTATCGGCAGTTGCCGGTGACACAGCAAGGGGCCCCATGACAACCAGCCCGCTTCTGGAGCCTTGCCATGCCCATCACCGCTTCCCCGCGCTTCACCTTGCTCACCGCCTCGCTGGTCTGTGCGCTGATCATCCTCGACACCAACATCGTTGCCGTCAGCCTGCCCAGTATCGCCCGCGACTTGTCCGGCTCGTTTGCCGACATCGAATGGGTGGTCAGCGCGTATCTGCTGGCCTTCGCCGCGTGCCTGCTGCCCGCCGGCAGCCTGGCCGACCGCTTCGGTCGGCGGCGCATGCTGCTTATCGGCCTGGCCGTGTTTGGTGCCGCTTCGCTGGCCTGTGGCGCCGCCCCCACCCTGATGTTCCTTGACCTGGCCAGGGCCGCCAAGGGCATCGGCGCGGCCATGCTACTGACAGCCGCCCTCGCGGCCATCGGCCATCGCTTCCACGAACCCCAGCAACGCCTGAGCGCCTGGGCCTTCTGGGGCGCCTGCATGGGCGCCACCATCACCTTCGCACCCCTGCTCGGCGGGGTGATTGCCAGCACCCTGGGCTGGCGCTGGATCTTCTACATCAACCTGCCGCTGGTGGTGGTGCTGGCAGTGATGGTGCTGCGCAGCGTCGAGCCCTCGCGCGACAGCGCCGCAGCACGCCTCGACCCGTGGGGTAGCCTGACGTTCGCCGGCAGCCTGGGTTACCTGATCTGGGCCATGATCGACGCCAACCAGGTCGGCTGGGGCAGCGCCCAGACCCTGGGGCGGATGCTGATCAGCGCGTTCCTGTTCGGCCTGTTCATCATGGTCGAGCGCAGCCAGGCGCGGCCGATGATCGACTTGCGGCTGATGCGCAGCGGGCGCTTCGTCGGTGCCTTGCTGGGCATGTTCGCCTACGCCGCCTGCGCCCAGGTGATGATGACCCTGTTGCCGCTGTACCTGCAGAACGGCCTGCAACTGTCGGCCCTGGCGGCCGGTGCGGGCATGCTGCCATTCGCCGTGGCCATGTTGCTGACCCCGCGGCTGGGCATGCGCCTGGCTGCGCACTTGAGCCCGGCGCAGGTGTTCACCCTTGGCCTGGTGCTGGTGGGGGTGGGCAACCTGCTGTGTGCCTGGGCCGCAGGCTACGGCGGCTACACCGCCTTTGCCCTGGCCAGCCTGGTGCTGGGCGCGGGCGCAGGCCTGCTCAATGGCGATACGCAGAAGAACATCATGGCCTGCGTGCCGCGTGAGCGCACCGGCATGGCTTCCGGGCTGAGCACTACCACGCGGTTCGGCGCGATTGTGCTGGCCATCGGTGTGCTTGGGGGTGTACTGGCTACCCGTAGCGGGCAATTGCTCTACGACTCGATGGCCGCCGTGGCGCCCGCGCAGCTGGGCCAGGTTGCCGCGATGGCCACGCGGGTTGCGGCGGGCGACCTGCAGGCGGCGTTGGCCGTGCTTGAGCCCGGCTTGCGGGAGGCGGTGGCCCCCTTGGCCCGCCAGGCGTTCATGGGTGGGTTCGAGGCAGTGTTGCAGGCCGCAGGTGTGGCGGCGCTGCTGTTCGCGGTATTGGTCGGCGCGTTGCTGAGCCGGCCACTGCCCGCCCTGCAGGAAGCGCTGGTGGCGGACGGGCAGTTGTAGGGCCGGCGGCTTTTGCACAATGTTGTGAAAATAAATGAGGTGTTTTCTCATTCTCGTTCGGCTTGTAGGGAAGGCCGGAATACAGGCCAGTCCGCCAGCACTCCACGGAGCGAGAAAATGAGTTCGACCCCGGTTCCCCAGCGCCACCCCTTGAATCGAGCCTTGCACGGCGCCTTCCTGGGGCTGGTTGTCAGCAGCTATGCGTTGCCGTCGCTAGCGCAACCATTGCCTGCTGATCACAACAACCCGCTGCAGCAGTGGAGCATCCCTGCCGGCCCGCTGGCGCCGGCGCTTGACCGCTTTGCGCGGCAGGCAGGTGTCAGCCTTTCCTACGATGCGCAGAGCATCGCCGACCGCACGACCCAAGGCGTACAAGGCCCGCTTGAAGCACCGGCAGCCCTGTCGTCGTTGTTGCAGGGCACCGAGCTACAGGCGCAGCAGCAAGGCCCGAACGCCTACCTGGTGATCCCGCAAGTAAAGCCTGCCGGCCCGCTCGAACTGGGTGCGACCGAGGACTATCGCCTTGCGCCGGTCATCATCAATGCCAAGGTCAAGGCCAGTGCTGACGACGACACCGACTCGGTGGTTGCCAAGGAGCTTTGGGTGGGTGGCAAGGTCGCCACCAGCATCCTCAACACACCTGCGTCCGTGTCTGTGGTTACCCGCAAGGAAATGGAGCAGCGCAGTGTCAGCACCACGGAAGAGGCGCTGCTCTACACCCCCGGCGTCATCAGCGACTTTTATGGCTCGGACGACCGCAACGACTACTTCCAGATCCGCGGCTTCCAGGCCACGACCTACCGCGATGGCCTCACCTTGAGCTCGATGCGCGGCGTGCGTGAAGACCCGTTCGCCTACGAGCGCATCGAGATTCTGCGCGGCGCCAACTCCACCCTGTTTGGCCCGGCAGACCCAGGCGGCTCGGTAAACTTCGTGACCAAACAGCCGCGCTTCGAGCAGTTCGGCCAAGGCTACGTGACCTACGGCTCCTATGACCATGCCGAAACAGGCATCGATGTAGGCGATGCCCTGAACGACGAAAAAACCCTGGCCGGCCGCTTCACCGCCAAGCTGCAGAACAGCGACCGCGAGTACGACCATTCCCAGGACGACAACCGCTTCGTGATGGGTGGCCTGACCTGGGCGCCCACCGACTACACCTCCGCCACAATGATTCTGGACTACCTGAAGACCGACAGTTCGCCGAACAGCGGTGGTTACCCGCTGGACAAGGAATACGACCGCAGCGATTTTTACGGTGAGCCCAGCTACAACTTCCACAACGTCGAGCGCACCAGCCTCAGCGGTAATATCACCCACGACTTCGACAACGGCTTCGTGCTGCGCAGCAACCTGCGTTACAGCGAGTTGAGCGATGACTTTGACTACGCCTACCTCAGCGATAGCCCGACGCGCGTTGGCACCACCATTCCCCGCTACGTGTTTGGTACCGACAGCGACGCCGACCAACTCAACGGCAACCTGATGCTGCAGTACGATGCCCAGTTCGAGCACGTCGACAGCAGCACCCTGGTGGGGGTGGAGTATCTGGACTCGACCACCAAGCAAAGCTCCGTCTATGGCCTGGCGCCTTCGATCGACATCGCCAACCCGGTATTCACCGGTGTGCCAGGCGGCATCACGCCCTATACCCGCAAAAAGAATGACGCCACGACCAAGGCGGTGTTCCTGCAGCAGAACCTGTCGTTCTACGACCGCGTCATCGCCACTGCGGGCGTGCGTAATGACTCCATGGAGCTGTCCAGCAAGGAGTACATCGGCGCGGTGGGGAGTGAAAGCGACAACTTCTCCGAAACCTCTTACCGCGGTGCGCTGACCTACATCGTCAACGATGAGGTTTCGACCTACGTGAGCATGGTCGAATCGGTCTCGCCGCCCCAGGTCGGCGTCACCCCGCAGACCGGCCGGCAGTACGAAGTGGGTATCAAGTATTCGCCCATGGGCATGGACGCGTTGTTCTCCGCTGCCATTTATGACCTGACCCAGGAAAACGTCACCATCGCCGTGGTGCTACCGAGCGGCATCATCGAGCAGCAGACGGTAGGTGAGTCCCGCGTGCGCGGCCTTGATCTGGAAGCCAAGGCGCAAGTGACGCAGAACATCAGCGTGATCGGGGCTTATTCGTATATGGAGTCCGAAGTGCTGCGCGGGGCGTTGTATGACGGCTCGTCGCTCAAGGGTAAGGAATTTACCACCGCGCCGAAGCATTCGGCTTCGTTGTGGAGCTACTACAGCATTCCCGATACAGACGTGAGTGTCGGCCTGGGCGCGCGGTATGTTGGCGCTTATTACATGGATGCTGCCAATACCAAGAAGAGCGATGGGACCACGTTGTTCGATGCGGCTTTGAACTACCGAATTGCCAAGGGCACCGACCTTGCCCTGAATGTCAGCAACCTGTTTGATGAGCAGCATGTGGTGGGTTCTGGCACGGCGAACTACTACAACCCGGGGCGCGAGTTCACGGCCAAGTTGAGTTACAACTGGTAAGGCGGGCTTTTGTGAGGCCCGCCTCGCGGCGGGCCAGCAAGCGGCCTGATGCGCTAGCCAGGCTGCCCAGAGGTGGCGTAATGCAATTATTTTTACCCGCTCGTTCAACAATTTAAGCCAGAAAATTTGGGCTGCGACGCAACGTTCGCGGTGGCTAGGGGTCAATCAAGCAAGTTGATGGCAAAAGGCCCCTATCGCATAAAGGTGAATGGATAGTGGAAAATCGCCGTCCGACCCTCGGCAGGGTCCATCGTAGCGGCCCCAGGCGCGCTTGAAAGCAGGATGGACAGACCGGGTCGAGGGCGAACTTCAAGCCTTGAACGATCACACTCTAAACGCGAAATACCCTGTGTCCGTACAGGGTTTATGGAGAGGTCTGGACCACGATCCAGGCCTGTCATGGAGGATATGTTGCGAAATCTGCTGTTCACCCTGCCCGCCATCCTGTCGGCCTGGCCCTTGCGCCAGCGCTGCCCGGTCGCCTGCCCGGCATTCTGAACGCTCATGAATGACCAGGCTGTATAGATCGAAAGATTAGTCCTGCCACGCATTTTTCAAAGTGGTGTTCTGATGGTGCGCCCCCTCGCCTAAGGGGTGCGGCACCTTATGGCCTTGCCGATGAATAAAACCCTTTGAAATCAGGTATTTATTGCCTTTTAGCGGCAGTGCGCAGCTATGAATAACCCTGTCTTTCCCATGGTCAAGGCGTCATGACGGGTGGTCCAGAAATGGCATGAGGGTTTATGAAGGGGTAACAGAGGCGTGCAAAAATACGTCGCGGATTGCAAGGATTGTCCCTATCTGTCAAAATTTCGGTGTTGCACCTTTCTAAGTTTTGGCTGAAAATGCTGCTCACGGAGCGAGATATGGATGAACTCGAGTCAACGACAACATCATGGGGCAGCAGGTCCAGCGAAGACGTGGATGTACGCGCGCTGCGCCGCTACAACCGAATGCTCTGCGTGCTGCTGGATGTCGGTGAGTGGGCCTGCATGGCCTTGCTCCCCTGTGTAGCGGTCGCCGCCATCTGGCTCGTGACACAAACGAATTTTGAAAACGTCGTGTTCTATGACGGAACCGACTCGATTTGCATTTACGACGGAACGACAGGGGAAATCCGGAATGTCGAGTAAGGAAACCCAGCACGGAACCCCGAGTGGCGATGGGCCGGAAGCTCGTCGGGGCACCGATGAAGAGAAGCTGCTGGAGCTGGCGCTGGACGAAACGCCCGGGGAGGCAGCGGCTACCGTCCGGGAAGTCAAGCGTCTGCAGCTGGAGTGCCTCGACCTCAAGCGCCGTAACAAGCGCGTCTGGGGCCAACTGTTGGCACTCACATGCGTATTCGGCTTGACCATCGGCGCCGTCGTTTTCTGGTACCCGAAGTACCGCTGGATCCCGACCACGGATAACCACGCCATCTGTGAAGTCTCGACTGAAAGCAACCCACGGGTCACCCCTGCGACCTTGGCTGAGTACGCCAAAGACGCCGTCGTCAATTCGTATTCCTACGACTATGTGAATTACCGCTCCAACCTCAATGCCGCCGGTGCCCGCTGGTACACGGATGACGGGCGCAAGGCCTTCCTGAAGACGCTGGACGACTCGGGGAACCTGGAGCGCGTGCTCAAGGGCCGGATGATATTGCGTGCCATGGCGACTCAAGTTGCCCAGGTCGAAGAAAGCGGTGTGCTCGCAACAGGTCAGAACTACTGGCTGGTACAGGTGCCTGTCGCCATCGAATTCTATGTCGGTGGTGACCAGCAGGCGCGCTCGCGCCAGGACTTCCTGGCGGCTGTCACCATCGTTCAGATCCCGGCTTCGGCCACTAACACCAAAGGGATCGCCGTCGATTCTGTTCAGCTGTCGCCGTATATCTCAAGGAAGTGACCATGAAGAAGCATCTGATCGCATCGTTGATTGCGAGCGCTATTGTCATGCCTGCGTTTGCCAACGAGCCGCAAATCGCGCCCGTTACCGCCGATGGCGCCGGGCAAGTCGATGCCGCGCAGGCCAATGAAGCGCCACCCCTGCCGCCCATGAACGGCCTCGGTCGGCAAGTAGCCAGCGCTGCTCAAGTGGTCTACCCACGTCCGGAAGATGTCGTCAACGAAACCATTCAGGATGTGCAGGACTCGCAACTGACCCCTGCGCAACTGGAGCTGGTCAAAAAGCTCTGGCTCGATCGTGAAAAACAGAAAGCCACGCCCTACGTCAGCCCGGCCAAGCCTGTGACTCGCACCCTGGCACTGAACCTGGATCCGGGCGTGTCGCCGCCCATCGTTCGCCTGAGCAAAGGCCAGCAATCATCGATCGTGTTCTCTGACTATGCCGGGCAACCGTGGATGATCCAGAACGTCTCGATCAACCGTGAGTTGTTCAGCGATGGGCGCGAGCGCGGTGCGCAAGGCGGTCAGGGGCAGGGCGGCGGCGTCACGCCTACCAACATCCTGACCCTGGACCCAGCCACTGCTGCTGCCTATGGCAACGTGACCGTCACCCTGCGTGGCCTGTCCACCCCGATCATTCTGATTCTGGCCGCAGGCCAGGAGGAAGTGGACATGCGGGTGGATGCCAAGGTGCCAGGGCGCAACCCTGACGCTGCGGCCTCGGTTGCCCTGCAGAACATGCCAAGCATCGACAATGCGCTGACCTACTTCCTCGATGGCGTGCCGCCGAAGGAAGCGCTGCGCCTGAGGGTGACCGGGTTGGATGGCGTGGAGGCCTGGAGCTATCGCCAGAACATGTATGTGAAAGCGAAGGCTGACGCTCAGTACCCGGCGTACACCAACGCTGCGCGCAGCACGACTGGGGTGGCCGTGTATCGCTACGCCGGCTTGCAGAACAGCGTCACGTTCACGACCGGTGGGCAAGCCGTTACCGTCTTCATCGAGCAAGGGAATCTGCAATGAGTGAGAACAATACACCGCCCAGTGACGCAGGCTTTGATGAAGAGCACGATCACCTGGTGGCCGATCGCGACGAAGCCTCTGCCGGGAAGTCGGACAAGGCGCGCAAGTCGAACGAGATGCAGCGCAATCTGCAAGCCGTGTTCGGCTCGGGTGTTGGCAAGGTCTCGCTGATTGCTGCTGGCATCGTGGTGGTTGCGTTGGGGGCGCTGGCCTACAACGGCATGACCGCCAAGGACGAGCCGGTCGGCCAGACAGCCAAGGTCGATGTGCCTCGTGCGCCACAGCCCGAAGTGTCGGTCGATCCGATTTCGGCTGCCGAAGCCGAACGTCGCAACCAGCGCAGCTCACTGGAAGCTCAGCAGGCCGCCGAGCGCGGCATGTCGTATCAGCCGGGCTTCGACCCCAACATCGTGGCCTCCACCAGCAAGGACTACGCCCGCGATCAGGCGGTGCAGTTCAATGTACCTGGGCAACCCTACAACGATACCAGTGCTCCGCCGCCGATCTATGTCGGGGCCGGCCAACCGCCCCGCGAAGAGGCGGCGAACGCTGCGCTAGCGGCTCGCCAGCAAGGTGGTGCGGGCAACGCCCAGGTAGAGGAGCAGGAGCGTCGGCGCCTGGAGGAAGAGCTGAAAAAGGCCCGCCAAGAGCGCGATGCCTACGTCAGCGAGCTGAAAAGCGAAACGCTCAAGTCGATCAAGCAGCTCATGGGCGAGTCGGAAAGCGCCAAAGGGTTTGCTGAAAAAAGCAGCTTCAGCACGGTCAGCTACTACCCGGCCGAGCGCGCTGTGGCCGACGACGGGGGCGCTATGGCGCGTACCGCCAAGGACAAGAAAGACCCCAGCGCCATCGAGGCCGTGGGCGATACCGACCGCGAATTGCTGATCAAGACCGGCACGATCATGTATGCCACGCTCGATGCCGAGGTCAACACCGATGACGGCGGCGATGTCCTGGCAACCATCCGTGGCGGCAAGTGGAACGGCTCCAAACTGATCGGCAAGATCGAGCAGGCGCCGGACAACATCCGCGTCAAGTTCACCATTCTTGCGCCGCCGGTAAACGACACACGCCCCACCATGCGTATCAGTGCAGTGGCGCTTCGCGAAGACGATGCCAAGCAAGGCATTGCCGAGACGAAGGACCACCACACCATGGAGCGCTACTTTGCACTGGGCGCTGCCTCGCTGCTGTCCGGTTACGGCCGGGCCTACCAGCAGACGGCGGGCACCACGGTCATCAGCCCGAGCGGCGTAGTGGCCCAGACCACCACCGAGCCTTCCTCCAAGCAGGTTATCGGCATGTCGGTTGGTGAGCTGGGTACCTCCATCGCCTCGGAAGTGCGCCGTGGGTTCAACCGGCCTGCTACTTACGCGACGCCTGCGAACAAGGGCTTTGGCCTGTTCTTCCTGCAAGACGTTCACGATCAATCTCGATAAGGAGTTCGACATGAAGAACTGGTCGTTCGGAAAACTTTTAGGCGTTTTTGCCGGCAGCTTCGTGGCCCTCATCCTCATCGCCGTGATGGTGATGAAGGTGTCGTCTTCGCCCGCCAAAGCCAAGCGCATGACGCCAGCCCAGGCGCAGGCTGCGCAACAGCCGCGGATGGATGTGCTGAGCATTGAGTTGGCCAAGTCCAAGGAGCAGGCGCAAGCCGCCCTCGAGGCCCAGCAGAACAGTGAGAAACAGCTGAAGATCGTGCGTCAGGAATCCCAGCACAATACCCAGCTGCTGCTCAACCAGATCAAGCAGCTGGATAGCACCCTCTCTGGGCTGAACCAGCGCATGGACTATTTCGAGGCGAGCCGTCAGCGGGTAGACATCGTCAAGCCGCCGCGCAAGGCCCCGGTAGCCACCCCGGCACAAGGGCTTGCCAAAGGCGGCCATGCAATCCCGCAGTCCAGTGGCTACAAGGTGCAGGCGATTGTCGGGCACCGCGCCTGGGTCAAGAGCGGCGAGCGTGAAGACAGCGTAAAAGCCGGCGAAAGATTGCCGCCTGTACAGCGTGAACTGAATGTACTCGCGGTGGATGGCAACAGTGGCATCGTGGTCACCGCGCCCGCGCTTTAAATAGGGAAATACACATGGCAGCCGGATATGCCGATCTCGTAGATGTGATGGTCAACATCGGTAAAGTCATACCGACGGCGATCATGATGTGCCAGGGTATTGCCGCGCTTATCGGGCTTTACCTGACCTCTGCTGCGTTGGTGGAAATTTGGGGCGTTACCCACGACAACGCATTGAAGTATGTTGCCGGGCGCCAGCGGTTTTCCGTCGGTTCAGCGTGTGTGCAATTGGTCATTGGCTCGATTTTACTGGCCATCGGCACACTGGAGTGGATGGGTATCATGTCGCGCACGTTGACAGGCGATTATGCCAACTCGCGCATGCTGTCTTATTCCTCTTCCGGGAGCACGTTGCAAGCGCAAGCACAACTGGCAACGCTGGCCCTGTTGGGCATCATGCAAGTGGTCGGTTTCATTGCCATGGTGAAAGGCTGGTTGACGGTTAACGGTTATTACAACAATCAAACGCAAGCCGGCTTGGGTACTGCCAGTGGGTGGATTATTGGCGGCATCTTGGCGTGGAACTTCAAATGGTTCAGCGATGTACTCAACAACACAATCGGATTCAATCTGGTTGGACTTTTCACGCCGTGGTCGTAACGGCTTCACGCACTATGAAACCCAAGGAGCGTCACTCATGAAAGCACTCAAAACCCTTAAAGCTGCTTACGATTCGGCCAAAGTTCGCGCAATTACCGCTGCTGTCGGCGCCCTGACCGCGCCATCGGCATTCGCCATCACCAAGACCGACCTGACCCAGGATACCTCTGGCGGCAAGACGGCCAGCGATGTCATGACCAACATCGACGACACCGCCCAGGGCGGTGCCACGCTGCTGATCTCCCTGGTGTCGATTGGTGGCTTCGTGGTCGTGGCCATGTCGCTTTACACCCTGTGGAAAGCTTCCAAGGACGAGCGTGAAAAGCCACTGTCCGCCATCGTCGGCCTGTTCATCGGCGGCTTGATGGCGGGTGTCGGTACCGTGATGTGGATCATGCGCAACACCACCGTCGGCTAAGGCTGCGCGCCGCCTACCGTAGCGCGGGGCGCAATGCCCCGCATTCTCAATAACCGTTTCGGGGATTTCAGACGTGAGCGAACAACCCTCTCCTGAGAACAAGGCCGTCAATGTCCCCACCCTGGCAAGTGGCTATCTCAGCCGTACTGCCAACCAGCCGGTATTTGGTGTGCGTCGACCGCTTTGGCGCTCCGACGATGACCAACGCACGTTGCTGAGTGAAGCGAACGCCAAACTTCGCACGGCCGTGTGGCAGCGCGACAATTACACCTGCCGCTTCTGTGGTTTCAAGTCTGCCAAGTTTCAGGAACTTCACGCGCTGGATGGCAATGCCGAAAACTGCAGCAAAGAGAATCTCGTCACTGCGTGCAACTTGTGCCGCCAGGTGCATCACCTGGGCGCGTGTGCCATGAACAACACGGGCTTTTTCGTGGCCGTTCAGGAGTTGACGCAGACCGAAATCAACCTTATTGCCCGTTGTATTTACGTGAACGAATTGCTGGGCGATGTGGCCGTCAACGAGAAACTGGCCAGCCTGCTGGCGGCGTTCAAGTTTCGTGGCAGCGACACCCTCAAGGAAGTGTATGGCGGTGAACTGATCACCGTGCTTGGCGTGGCAGAAACACTCGCCAGCAAGCACCTGGTCAGTGATGAGGAATACGCCAGGCGTGGTGAGTGGCTGGCCCCGCTGCGCCTGTTTCCCACCAAGCGCGCATTCAAGGACGGGCAACTTGAATACTACGCAACGCATAACCGCGCGCTGTTTTTGCCCGACAGTTGGTCTGCATTGACCGGCCAACTATTCAAGCATTTTGCTTAATGCACCCGAACGCAGAGCTGATCAGCCTCGCCGTTGAGAACGTTATCAAGGGAGAACAAGGACATGTTTAACAAACTCGAGGCGGTGATCCTGACGGTTCTGAGCCAGCTCAAAGCAGACGTGCAGGACTACTGCGATCTGGAGACGGTCGATGGTGGGCAGTCCATCGTCGCCAACGACGGTTCGCTGGCTTCAATCGTGCGCTTCAACGGCACCAAGAGCGTGCTGGGTCGCGAACAGTTCGAACGGCTCGTGAGCTTGCTGGAAGCATCGCTTGCCGTGTACTTCAAGGTGCGCGGCCATCACCTGCAGATTGTCTTCAGCCGTGACCTGGATGCCACCGCGCCGCTGGAGCAGAACGCCTTGCAGCAGGCGGCTACCGCCGAGCGGCTGAACCTGAACGTACGCCACCTGATCAATGAAGGGGTAAAAAAGTACGCGCAGTATGTGTATGACGAAGAATGCTACCTGGTGTTCTGGTCGCGGCCCGCGCTGCTTGACCAGACTGAAAAGACGATGGCCCGCGAAGCCACCAACGAGTTCAGAAAAGCCTCGGACTGGCCCGCTACCGCCGAGGCGCAGAACCTGCTGCGCCCCATCTCCTACCTCAAGGATCGCCACCTTTCCTTCGTCGCCAAGATTACCGAAGACCTGACGTCCCCCGAGTTCGGCTGCTCGGCCGATGTGCTCGACGTCAGCGAAGCGATTCGCGCAATCCGTGCCAAGGTGAACCCCGACATTACTCCGCGTAGCTGGAAGCCTTACATTCCTGGCAGCGCAATCCCGATGCGCTGGAAGGCCAACAACCGCAGCAATGACAAGTCGGAGTTCATGTACCCCACGCTGCCCAGCCAGATCATGGTCACCTCTGGCGAAATTGGCAGTGGGCAGCGCACAAGCCTGCTGCCAGACCCCACCAGCGTCAGGGTCGGCTCGCGGGTGTATGCGCCTTTGCTGATGTCGATTCCGCCGGCAGAGCCGCAGTACTTCAATACCCTGTTCAACAGCCTCAACCGTGCAGAAACCCAGGAAAACGGCGTGTCCAGGGCCTTGCCGTACTCCATGTCGATCATGCTGTCTTCCGATGGCATGAGTGTGCTGGCCTGGAAAAGCCTGTTTGCCCAACTGCTTTCGGTCACCTCCGAACAGAACCGCAACATCAACCTGGCCACCAAAGAACTGCGCGAGCGTGTGCGCGACGGCGAGTGCATGGTAAAGCTGCAAATTGCCGCGATGACCTGGTCCAGCCCCGACGAGAAAGGCGTGAAGGAACTTGCGCTGCGCAAATCGAAGCTGTGGCGCACCCTGGAGGCATGGGGGCAACCGGTATTCATCGAGCGTACCGGCAACCCGATGCAGGCGTTCCAGTCCAACTGCCTGGCCTTGACCACCAAGCACCTCGGCGACCCTGCGGCCGCGCCGCTGGGCGATGCGGTGGCCATGCTGCCGCTGACCCGGCCCGCGTCGCCGTTCCAGGAGGGGTCGACCATCTACCGTAGCCTGGATGGCAAGATCCTCAAGTATCAGCGCTTCTCGTCCCAGCAGACCACATGGATCACCTTGATCGCCGGCAAGCCGGGTTCGGGCAAATCGGTGTTGATGAACAACAACCATTTCGAGTCCTGCCTGATGCCGGGCCTGACGGGCCTGCCCTACATCGGCATTACCGATATCGGGATTTCCTCGTCCGGCTTCTGCGACCTGGTTCGCGACAACCTGCCACCCAGGCTTCATCACCTGGTGGTGTACAAACGTTTGCAGAACGCCAGAAAAGACTGCATCAACCCGCTTGATACGCCGCTGGGCCAGCGTTATCCACTGCCAAAGGACCGTGAGTTCAACAAGAACTTCCTGACCATCCTGGTGACGCCGCCCGAGCGCGAAAAGCCTTACGAAGGGATGAGCAACTTTGTGGGGCGCATGGTCGACCTGGCCTACCGACGCAAGGACGACAAGATCGAGCGGGCCAGCCCGGAGACCTACAAGCCCGGGCACAACGACGTGGTGGACACGGCGGTGGCGCAGCTGGGCTTCCGCATTCTTCCTGCCACCACCTACTGGGAACTGGTCGATGCGATGTTCGACGCCGGCATGGTGTACGAAGCCGAGGTGACCCAGCGCTATGCGGTGCCGACCCTCAATGATCTGGTAGCGGTGGCATCGACCGAAGAGGTTCGCGCCGAATACGAAGGCTCTGGTGAGGTGGGGCGCAGCCTGGTCGATGCCTTCATCCTTGGCATTCGCGAATCGGTCGGCGACTTCCCGGTGTTCTCCGACCACACCCGCTTCGACGTGGGCAGTGCCCGCATCGTTGCCCTCGACCTGCAGGACGTGGCGCTGCAGGGCTCTGCTTCGGCCAAGAAGCAGACTGCACTGATGTACATGATCGCTCGCCAGTGCTTCATGAAAAAGGTGGCCTTCTCGAAAGAGGACTTCCCCTTCTTCACCGAGAAGTACCTGCCGTTCTACGAGCGTCTGGTCGCCGACCTGGTAGACGAATACAAGGTCATGTGCATGGACGAGTTCCACAAGACGGGCGGCCACTCCGGGCTTCAGGAACAGATGCAGACCGACGGCCGTGAGGCGCGAAAGTGGAACATGGAAATCATCCTCGCTTCCCAGTTGATGGAGGACTTCGGCCCGCTCACCAAGATCGCCACGGCCACGTTCATCCTCGACTCGGGCACCAAGGAAACCCGCGACTGGCTCCGCAAGAACATTGGCCTTTCCGATACCGAAGAACATGCGCTGGTCAATTTCGTCCACGGTGCGAACAAGCACGGCTGTACGTTCCTGGCGCGTTTCGAGACCAAGAATGCCAGCTACAGCCAGCTGTTCACCATGTCTGCCGGGCCGATGCGGCTCTGGGCACTGACCACCACCGCCGAAGACCGCAAGCTGCGCACCATGCTCTATGAGCATATGCCGCGCCCGGATGCGTTGGCGCTGCTTGCCCGACGCTTCCCGTCAGGGGGCTGCAAGGACATGGTCGAGCGGCTCAAGCGCGAAACGTTCAAGGACGTCGAGTTTGTCGATGACGACATGGAGCAGTCCGTGATTGCGCGGATCGCCAAGGATTTGGTCGCTGACTACATCAGCGCCAGTGCATTCGAAGACGTGGTTTAAGGGGGCGACAGATGGCTCAGTACAAGGGCGCATCCCGTCAGCATGAAGTCAGCAGCAGCCGGCGGCGCAAAGATACTCGCCTGGCCGGGCAGCGCTTCAGTGACTTCTTTCAATCTGCCGAAGGTGCGGTGTTCGGTACGTTCGCGTTGCCGATCCTGGCCCTGGTACTGATCAAGGTGCCTTTTTCGGGTGAGCTGCTGTTGCTGCTGGCCTGGGCCTTCAAGCGCAAGTTCGTGGCGGTGGATAACCGGGCGTTCGATTTCCCGTACCGGGTGCCAAAGCTGGCGGATGTCAACGATGGTTCCTACAAGGGCAAGAAGAAGGGCGAGGGTGTCACCCTCTTCGGCAACGACCTGGAAACCAAAGAGCAGATCTACGCCGGCGACAGTGACCTGAGGACGCACCAGCTGGTACTGGGCACCACCGGTTCTGGCAAGCCTCAGCCCAAGCATGCCAAGGTACTCACGCCGAAGGGCTGGGTTGCGATGGGCCAGGTCAAGGTGGGCGATAGCGTGTGCACACCCGATGGCAAGCACGCCGCTGTGTTGCGGGTGATCGAGCAGGGCATCCAGCCGATCTGGACCATCGCCACGCGCGACGGCCGCCGTGCCCAGGCGACCGGCGACCACCTGTGGCGCGTCCTCAGCCGCGAACCGGACGGCAATGAACAAGCCCATACCGTGACCACCGATGCCATTCGGGCGCTGATGGCCCGTGGCGTCGTGGTGATGCTGCCGAAGGTGCGCAAGAAGCGCGGTACGGCCAAGTTCGACGGTTGGGCAGAGGTCTGGAAAGTCACCGCTGCCGGCCAGGCGCAGTGCCAGTGCATCGAGATCGATCACCCACACCACCTGTACATCACCGACGACAGCCTGGTCACCCATAACACCGAGCTGTTGCTGGGCATCGTGTTCAACGCACTGGTACAGAACACGGGCTTCATCTATGTCGATGGCAAGGGCGACCCCAAGCTGCAGAAGGAAATATTCCGCCTGTCGCGCTACCTGGGGCGTGAAGATGACCTGTTGATCATCAACTTCATCACCTCTGGCCGCGACTTCGTGGAGAAGCAGGTCGACAAGGTCACCAACAACATGAACATGATGGGGAACACCTCGTCCGGCATGTTGATCGAGCTGATCGTCTCGCTGATGGATGACTCGGGCGGTGGCGGCGACATGTGGAAAGGCCGCGCAATCATGTTCGTGGCGGCGTTGACCCGGCCACTGACCTACCTGCGTGACAAGGGGCACATCAACCTGTCGCCAGAGAAGTACCTGGAATACTTCGAGCTGAACATCATCGAAGAACTGGTGTGGGAGCACGGTGGCAAATACGGCGACATGTTCGATGTCATCGTCGCACCGTTGCGCTCGTACCTGCTGACGCTGCCGGGCTATCAGAAAGCCAAGTTGAAGAAGCAGGAAACCAAGACCCTCGAACAGCACGGTTACATCGTGATGCAGCTGGGGCGGATCTTCAACGACCTGACGTTCAACTATGGGCACATCTTCAAGACCCGGGTCGGCGATGTCGATTTCTACGATGTGGTGATCAACCGACGGCTGCTGGTGGTGCTGCTGCCTGCACTGGAGCGGGCACCGGACAGCATGCGCATGCTCGGCAAGATGATCGTCGGCAGCATCAAGCAGATGATGGCCGGCTGCCTGGGTAACCGGGTTGAAGGGGTTGTGCGCGAAATCATCGACAGCCGCCCCACGGGCTCGGAGTTCCCGTTCTATACCATCCTCGATGAATACGGCTATTACGCCGTGGTCGGCTTCGCGGTGGCCCCGGCCCAGGCGCGCAGCCTGGGCTTCAGCGTGACGTTTGCCGCGCAGGACTTCTCTTCGCTTAAAAAATCCAGTGCCGAAGAAGCCGATGCCACCTGGGAAAACACCAATATCCGGGCCGTCGGCCGACTGACTTCGGGTACCGAGTCCGAGACCTGGCGGCGCGTGCAGGGTGCGGCGGCGGAGTCTTCGCAGGCCATGGTAGGTAATTTCGAGCGCTCGCCGGGGGGCGCCAATGAAAAACTGCGACAGTCCGACAATGTCGCGATCGAGCAGCGTAGCCGGTTGAACTACGACGACGTCGCCATGCAGGAAAACGGCGAATTCACGTTCCTGATCGGCAAGAAATCGCAGAATGGCAAAACCGGTGGCGTGGCGCTTATCCGTGGCCTTGGCTTCTACACCGCTGGCCCTGCACCCAAAGAAATGCGGATCAACGACTTCATCCCTGTCGAGCCGCCAGAGCCTTCGGACCTGCCTCAGAGCAGGGCGTCGCGCAAGGCGTTTGTCGACAGCCTGAAAGACGGCTCATTCGCCAAGCGGGTGCGCTCGGTGGTGAAGGGCGACCCGACCTTTGCTCGCATGCACAGCGCCTTCGAGCATAACTATGCAGATGCCGACCGGCCTGTGCTTGGCCGCCTGGACACCTCGTTCGCTGTACTTGGGGCATATCTGTCGGGCAGTTTGCAAAAGCCACCGGCCGCTGCGCCCTTGCCGGTAACGCCAGCGCCTGAGGCCGTGGCGCAAGTTGCTGTTGCGCCTGCACCCACGCCGCAGCCTGACCCGCTGAGCCAGGCGTCGATCGAAGCAAGCCTGCTGGCCGTGGCGGACATGATCGCTGAGACGGCAGTGGCGCCGGTGGTTGCCGCCCCGGATGAAAAGGTATTGGACGCGGCGTGGGAGGGTGAATTGGCCATTGCCGAGCCGCAGCAGTTGCTCGACATGCAGCTGATGGCGGCCGGCGAGGGCTTTGAATCGTTGTCCGACAAATGGGCCGCGCAGGAGCGGATCCAGACTACCTGCGATGCCATCGCCCGCGAAACGGCCTATGTCATCGCGCCCGAGCCTGAAGCACTCGGCGTGGCTGGGGTACGCAAACAGTTGAGTGACCTGGATGCGCGATGCCGTGAGTTGATCAAGGGGCAGCCAGACAGCTAAGTGGCAACCCGTTGGTCGGAAGCTGTTTGATGGTTGTGTCATAAATTGACGACGATATAAATCTGACAGATAATCAGAAACTAGAATTTCTGCATGCTATGGTGAGGCGATGGGGCTGTTCAGCACAGGGAAGAAAGTAGCGAAGTACGCGTTCATCAAAATGCCGATGGCGGCGTTGGGCGTAAACCAGCTGCGCATGGGCAACCAGCACATCAAGTCGCTGTGGCAGTCGAATTTCAGCCCCGCCTGCCCGGAGTGCGAGCGGGGTGTGCTGCTCAAGGCCGAAGGCGATCACCAGGAGCTTGAACAAAGCCCCAAGGGCAAGATCCGCGTACTGCACAGCTGGGGCTGCAACAACTGCGACTTTGCGTTGTTCGAAGAGGATGACGTCAAGAAGGTCCGGGACCACGCCGCGCGCTATCGCAACGAGCGGGTCAAAGAACAGCTGACGACCATCGAGCGCGATGAGATCGACCGCATCGCTCGCAACCACCGGTTGCATTCCAGGGCGTTTTTCATCGCTAGCGTTGTCGCCATCCTCGGGTTTATCTACATGCTCGCAACCGGCGCGGGCGTGATGGTGGCCCTGAACTGGCTGTCGATCGGCTTCGCGCTGTGGGTCTTCGGCATGAAGAAGTCCTACCGCTGCTGGCAGGTCTCGACAGGGCAGTTGTTCGTCGAAGGGGCATTCTGGTTCTGGTTCCAGCACCAGAAGTGGATCATCTGAGCATGGCCGGTAAGTGGTTGTACCGCGTAGTCGTCCCGTTGACGCTGTGGCCCGCGCTGGCCCAGGCGGACGACTTTTATGCCGTGCGGCCGGCGGACATCGAATGTGTCGTTCAGGCAGCCCAGCGCCAGGGCGTACCTGCCAATGTGCTGCTGGCCATTTCCAGCAAGGAAAGTGGCAAGAACGGGCAGAGTGTCTCGAACAGCAACGGCACTTTCGACCTTGGCCACTTCCAGATCAACACCACCCATTGGGGCCCGAAAGGCGTGTTCGCCTCATACCCGGCAATCACCAAGTCCGATGTCGCCTGGCGGGGCTGTTACAACGCGGAATTGGCAGCATGGCTGCTGCGTCAGAAGCTCGACGAAAGAAACGGTCAGGATTTCTGGACCCGCGCTGCCAATTACCATTCCCGTACCAAAAAATTCAACGACATCTACAAGAAAGGCCTGATTCCGCTCGCGGTGAAATGGGGCAAGTACCTCGAACAGCAGCGCCACGCCCAGTACGTGGTGAGCTACCAGTAGAACAGGCCACCGCCAGTGCCCGAAGCGCTTGAGCGTAGGGCACGCCGGGTCGATCAGAATGACAACTTCAGGAGTTTTTACATGAAAGGAATGCTCATGGGTGCACGCGGCGGCTGCAAGGCTGGGGGCATGCTGCTTGCGCTGTTTGTGCTGGGTGGGTGCGCAAGCTCTGCCAAACCGACCACCGATGACACCGAGGCCTTTGCCAGCCGCATCATCGCGGACAAGGTGGCCGTGGCGGTCAACTCGCAGCACAACTATGTTTCGTCGCTGACGGCCGACCGCGTCAAGGCGGCCTCCAGGCAGGCTGCGGTCGACACCGACCAGGTGGATATCGACTTCATCGGCAAGCCCCAGGAGCTGTTGCAGACGTTCGCCAGCCGCTATGGCTATGCCTATGTCGAAAGCGGCAAGCGCGTGGACCTCAAGCCGATCAACATCTGGGTGCGTAAAGCCACGCCCATTAACGTGCTCAAGGATGTGGGCGTGCAGATCGACACCGGCGCCGATGTGGTACTCGACAAGAGCACCAACACGCTGCGCCTGATCTACAAGCCTGTACCGCTGGCTTTGGGGAGGGGCTGAACATGGCGATGGACATGCCCCCGATGACCCTCGAAGACGCTGAGCGCCTTTACGACAAGCCGGCTTATGTTCAGCAGCAGGGTGACGCCGGTGATGCCAGGTCGGCCGTGGAAGCCATGCGTGACGAGAAGAACCAGGCCTCGGCGGCCCGCGGCGAGGCCATTCTCGATGCGGCATTGCAGGTGGGGGTAAAGGCTGGCCTGGCGTGGCAGCTGACCAACATCAACAAGGCACTGAAGGAGCGCGAGCGTGAGTTCGATACGGTCTACGACTTCAGCAACCTGATGATCCAGGACCGTGTGGTGCCGCCGGTGATCACCGAGGCGCGCGATCTGTACAACCAGGACGGTGACTACACGCTTCGCCTTTCGGGCGCGTCCTACAAGATCGAGTCGCAGGCACGCTTTTCGTCGGTCCCGCCAAGCTGGCGCGAGTACCTGAGCTTCCCGCTGCCCGCCATGGACCGCACGTCCCTGGTGTCGGCGCTGATGCCACGCTCGGACGAAGAAGAACGCGTGTGGAAACTGGCCGTCCGTGACGGTTGGAAGCAAGGCGTCGAGCAGGCCAACCTGATGCTGACCTATGGTTTCGACCGGATGAACCGCGACATCGATGGCATGCGCCGTTTCAGCACGTTCGCCCGCCACGGCCAGATCACGATGCCGATCATTTCCGGTGCCGCGATCCCTGTCACCAAAGAGGGGCAGACCATGGCGGTGGACGAGACCCTGCTGCGCATCACCGCGTTGCCGCAGTTCAACGACAACATGAATGTATGGCGCAGTTCGATTGCAACGTCGACCGCAGCCGACCCTGTGCGCAGGCCGCCGGCACCGCGTGCACCCAGCCCGGCGCCGGCGCCTGGTGTTTCCAGCCAGCCCGGTGCGGCCAAGGCATTTGCCGTGCCCGGTGGTGGTGAGCTGCGCACCCAGCCTTCGGGCAGTGAAGGCGGGCCGCAATGAAGCAGGACTTTCACGATGACGTGATGATGCTGGAACCCGGTGCGATGATCGAGCGCCTGGAACGGCTGACCAGTTATGAAGACCCCTTTCGCTTCGACCGTGCCGAGCAGTTCAAGGCGATGATGCTGGAAACGCTGAGCCATGGCGTCAGCGACATCTTCATTCAGCCCGCATTGCCGGTCGTGGTGAAGAAGTACGGCCGTCTGTATGCGGTCACCCGCCGTGCGCTGGATGTCGGGGAGGTCAACGAGCTGCTCAAGATGGCCGCCAACCGCGACACAGCCACCACCGATATCGTGTCCGGTACTGCGGTCAACGAGCGCTACGAGTTGTTCGACCCGCAGCGCAAGGATGCCCGCGGTGCTCGGCTGCGGTATGCCTACCGGGTCAACGCCTCGCCCATTGCCTGCCATGGCGATACGTCCTGCCAGATCGTCATCCGGGCGATCCCCGACGACCCACCGCGGATTCAGGACGTAGGCCTGAGCGAAGACATCGTGAGGATGGCCACGCCGCGTGACGGCATCGTGTATATCGCGGGGGCGACCGGCCATGGCAAGACCACCACCTTTGCCGCCATCAACCGCTTCATTCTTGAAAATGACACGCCGATCAAGGGCAACCTGATCAGCCACGAAGAGCCCATCGAATTTACGTACGAAAAGATTCAGAGCAAGCATTCGATTTTCGTGCAGTCGCAGATCCCTACGCACTTCAAAGACTTCTACAGGGCCAACCGCGAGGCCATGCGGCGTGCGCCCGGCCTGTGTGTGATCGGTGAATTGCGTGACCAGGAAACCATTCGGGCGGCGGTCGAGCTGTCGCTGACAGGCCACCCGGTGTTCGGCACGGTTCACGCCAAGGATGTCGCGGCGATCATGCGCAGGATGATCTCCCGCTTCCCCGAACAGGAGCGGGCGACCGCGATTTACGACCTGGTCGATACCAGCCGGTTCATGATGGCGCAGAAGCTCGTGCCCACGGTGGATGGCAAGCGTACGGCGGCCCGTTCCTGGCTGCGGTTCACCGAGCAGGTGCGCGACACCTTGATGGACTTGACCGACATGGGCCGTGTGACCCAGCGGGTCGCCGAATTCGTGCGTGAGGAAGGGCATACCTTTGCTGCTGAAGCAGATCGCCTGCTGGCAGCAGGTTTGATCAGCGAGTCGACCGCCCGCGATCTGCGGCATGGTTGAGCCGGAGCGCCCTGTAATGGCATTGCAAACGAGATTTTGGAGGGGTTATGGCAAAGGGACGGTACCACTGGAGCAGAAGCGCGCCACCGGCACGCTTTTTCGTCATCAACGCAAGCGCCGCCTTGCCTTGGTTGATGTTGCTGCTGGTGCCAGCGTTGTGGAAGTTTCTGCTGCCGTTGGCGCTGTGCATGACGTTCGGCCTGGTCTACATCGAAGTCGTGAAAAAAATGACCGTGCGCGCGGTGTTTCGCCAGGCCGGGGTTTTCCTGGTAGGGCGGGTGCGCACCACGCACAACATTCTCAAAGAGCTGGTCAGGTAGAAAGCACGCTGCACAGGGCCGGCACATGGCGTGGCGGCGTTGCGGGTGTGAAGGCATTTTTGGCCCAGGGAGGCGTTGAATGAAACAGCAAGGCGGTGGGCAAAGAAGCTTTACCTGGGATGACCCCGCCGTGCTCATCGGCATCATTCTGGTGCTGTACCTGGGAGGCTGGGGCGCGTGGTCTTTCGCCCATGACAAGATTGCGACTGTCTATGTCTACATCCGTTACGTGGAGCTCTGGCTGTTGAGCGTTGCGGGCGAATTCGCGGCGCTTCCGGGTATTGCTTCGATCAACCAATGGGTCGGGCGGATGTGTGCGCCGGACGGTATTGTCGGCGCCTGCCAGCGCGATTTTTCGACGGTGGCATGGAGTGAAATCACCTCGTCTTCCCTGGTGGTGAACGGGTTCCTGCTTGTGGTGATGGTGGTGCTGTCGGTGCGCATGTTCATCCGCATCAACAAGACCCACCCCAAACTCAAATTCACCAAGACGCACAACATCAAGAGTTATGTGCAAGAGAGCAAGGCGCAGTACCCGCACCTGCGTATGTTCGCGGAACTCGACCTGATTGCTCAGCCGCTTGATCATCCGGTATTCGGCATGTCGCAGACATCCCGCCAGTTTGCCTATGAGCACCTGCTGATCAGCGGGTGGGCAGAGCAGGCGGACCGCAGCTGGGCGCCGACCCTGGATCGTGAAAAAGCCACCGAGGTGATGCGTCGTCAGTTGGGCCAGCACTGGACCCGGGTGGGTAACTTGACCCCTGCCGAAACCCTGCTGGTGGCCATCGCGCTACCCCGTGTGGTTGCCACGGATGCTGCCCTGGACGACGCCGCCTTCAAGGCGGCCATGGCCGACAGTGATTACATGATTGCCTGGTGCTGGGACCAGTTCAAAGCGCCTTCGGGCAAGGGCAGCAAGGGGCAGGGCGCGCCCGACCCTTATGCGTGGTTGAAACCTGAAGTGCCACTGGAAGTGCCGCGGGCGATCATTCAGAAGTACATCAAGCACCCTAACGCAAGCGCGATCCTGCACGCCCATGCGTTTGTCAGAACCATCATTTTCGCCATGTTCTTCCAGGCCCGGCGCCTGGGGGTATTGCCACCGGCCGAGATGCGCTGGTTGCGTTTCTTTGATCGGGACATGTGGTACGCCCTGCAGACCATCGGGCGCCAGGCGGGCTTCCCGGAGGCGCCGGGGATCCTGTCGCACTTTCTTTACGAGTGCAAAGCGGGTATGTCGCTGGCAGAGCCTCAGCTCGACAAGGCGGTTAACGGCCTTGAGCAAGCCATGTCGGCGTACAAGTACCTGGATGCCGACAAGAAGCGCTACGAGGCAGTGCAACAAGAGAAACATGCTGCGGCCCAGGCGGCAGCACTTGCTGAGGGTGCGCCCTGACGCTGCGGCCTTGAGCGTATCGGTACCACTAAAGGGCCCTCTTTAAAGATGGCCCTTTTTTGTTTTTTTGGTGCCAAGTTCTACTTTTTTGTTAGAATAAGGTCGTATTGGATTATTAATAAGGACATCGAGCCATGAAAGGTGTGATTGCAAGACCTGTAGCCGTGTTGGCGGCGCTTGCGGCGGGGGTTTCAGTCGCCCATGCCGACCCTGCTCAAACGGCAGACCTCTCTTCCTTCATCACCGCTCAAGGTGCCGTTGCGGCAAACCCTGCGCAACAGCCACTCGATGACCTGACTGCGCAGCGGGTATCGCGCTACGGCCGCATCGTCAACGCCCGCCCTGTCGGCCTGGGCGGCTTGACTGCCTGGACCGTGGAAAAGAACGGCCACCAAGTGGTGTTGTTCAGCACGCCGGATTCCTCGGTGCTGTTCACCGGGGTGGCCTGGAATGCTGAAACAGGCGCGAACATATCCGACGCCTTCCTGCCGGGTGTGGCCCAGCTGAACAACACTCGCCCGGCCCCGCCCGTAGCCGCTGCACCGGCCGCGCCGCAGATGTCGCCGGTTGAAGCCACGAACGTGCGGGAGGCTGCAGCCATGGACGGTAAATACCAGGGCGCGGTACCTGAGTCGATGAAGACGGTTGACTCGCTGGCGGGCGTCAAGGAAGGCGATGGCAGTATCGGCGATACCGTCTACATCATCATTGACCCACGCTGCCCGTATTGTCGCGAGGCGTACAACTTAACAAGGGCTTACGCGGCAAAGGGCCACACCATCAAGTGGATCCCGTCGGCTGCGCTGGGCAACCCGGCAGATGGCGTGCCGCTTGCTGCCACGATCCTGCAGGCCAAGGACCAGCGCACGCTTGAGCGGGTGCTCGGCAAACACGAACAGATTCGCTCCGAGCCTTCGCCGGAGACGGTGGAGCAGCTGAGCACCAACCTGGCGTTTCTGTACGCAGCATTCGAAAACAACGGCAAGGAGCAAGCGGGTGTCCCGGCTGCCTTCTTCGTCGACCACCGCACAGGGAAGCCAAGGATGATGACGGGCCTTTCGCAGGCCGTCGTGCTTGAAGACATCTTTGGAAAACTTTAAGGAGCAAAGTACATGAAAGCCAAAGCCCCGAACTTCGAATTCGACCCCAGCATCCGCCTCTTCGGCTCGGCCGAGCACTTGTTGGTGGTGTTCGACAGCCAGAGCCCACATGACGCGCTGCGGGCTACCCGCACCGTGCGTATCCCCAAGGCGTTCAAGCAGCTGTCCCTGGTGGTGGCAGGGCTGGACGCCGCTGAAGACGATGGGCACCGGCGCATGCTGACGGGAAGTGTCAGCCTGGCGATCCAGGATGATGCCGACGTGTTGTCGAGCTACGAGCTGGCTGCCCTGCAGTTGGTGTTCCATGCCGAGGCGGATCGCAAGGGCGCGCTCACCCACATCGACCCGGCACTGGTTGCCTATCAGGTGCGCCAGGCGCTTTCGGAATGTTTGAACGAGGCCCTGAACGACTACTTCCAGCGTGAAGAAGCGCAAAAGGTTAGCGTGCAGCCGGAGACCTTGCAGCCGGCTGTGGCGAGTGCGCAGTACCACGCTGCAGCGCCCCAGCCGTCACGCAAGGCGCTGCGCGAGCAGGCCGCCAGCGACGCAGAGCGCCAGGCCCGGTCACGCCGGCGCAAGGCGGTATTGGCGTGGGTCGTGCCGCCGGTTCTGGTCATTGCCGTATTGTCGACTCTGTCACATCTTGCTTCCAGTCAGTCGCCGATTGAAAATGCTGTCGCGCAGCAGATGGCGAACGATCCCGAGTCGATCAAGGCGCAGGTCGAGCTGACCAAGCAGACGCTGCAGTCCATGGGGCTTGACCCAGGGCAGGGCGGAGACCTCGGATGCCTGGCACCGCAATGATCTCAATTGCTCCCATCTTCGCTGCTAGGCAGGTGCCGAAGGAGGATCTTTTCCAGGATTGGAGATAAGCAGGCGATGCTCGTGAAGCCTTCGTCTGCTGTTCTGCTTGAGCGGGGTTCTGCGCCCGCCAGCACGTGAAGACTATTTTGGATTGGAGAACCTTTAGGTACGTATATGCGACCAGCGAATGAAGTAAAAGACGGGGCTAAATTATTATCCCTTGCCCAAGGCCTGAGGTCGCTGCTGGTCCCCTCGCCGGATGTACTGGCAGATACCGTCAAAGAGTTGCACCCCTTGGTCAACTTGTCTGACAAGGTGCTGCCGTTGAAGTCGTATTTCAACATGGTCCAGGACATTCAGCGGACCAAGCATACCCACGCCGCCATGCGCGCCGCGGGTGAGGCGCTGAGCCGCGAAGCCATTCAGCAAGGCGTCTCGCGCAAGCTCTGCACCGAAGACATTTTCATGGTGGCGTGTTCTTTCCTGGAAGTGGAAATCGCCAAACAAGGCTCGGTGTACTACCTGAGCGGCGAGTCGCCCGACTTTAAAGAAACGAAGAAGAACCGAAACCCGCTCGATCTGTCCGATGAAGTCGTGCTGAAGAACCTTTCGAGCGGGTTGGCCCGCCCCGACACCGATCGCGGTGCAGTAGAGCGTGGGCAGATCGACAGTGGCTTCAACCACCTGGTGCGGTTGAACCAGTTGCATAACCTGATGCTGGAAAGTGTGCGGTTGATGAAGGCGGATGAGCGGCTGACCAAGGTCGATATCCGCAAGAAGTTCAACATTTCGCACACGGATTACGAGCGCATGATGTCGATGGCGCGCCGGTCGGGGCTTATTTCCTTCCGCAATCGGAAAAAGGACCCGTCAAACTCTTACACCTTGCGCAATGACAACCATGAGCGCGTTTCCGAACATGCGAAAAACTTCGGCCACACGCCGCAGAAGATGTTGAACAAGATCCTTGATGACTTCTTCGGCATGCTGGAAAAACGCAAAAAGCACGAGGACTGATGCAGATGGGTATCCAGGGCCAAAAGGATGTGGGGCCGGCAATCAGCGCAGAAGAGCGGGCACGGGTAACGCGGGCTGCCAGGCAAGTGGTGGCCTACGCCAACTTTCTGCGTTGGACGGCGAACTTCAAGCGGGACGAAGTGCTGCGTCATCCCCGGCATGAGCGCGTGATGTTGCTTTCGCCCATGCAAAGTGGGCGTTTCAGTTTTGCGCTGGAGGGCGACACCCTGTATGTGGGTGTTCAGCCATTCGAGGCGGCCTGGGCTGCTCACATGCCTTTCCAGGCCGCTTACGTCTCCGATCGCCTGTACCTGTCGGTCGAAGGCGTCAGCTTCATGGATGCCCGCATGCCGCCCTTGTCGCTCGGCATTTTTGTTGATGAGAGCAGCAAGCGTGCGCTCATGGCGCGCGCCAAGTTCGTTCGGTTCGTGCATGTGAATGTGCGTGACGGCTACGTGATCGATGTCGGTGAGCCTTGTGGCGAGCCTGTCGAGATGCGCCCAGGTGATGTGGTGCAGCAACTGCAGCAGACCCAGCAGGCGAAAGTTCAGCAGCAAGACATGGGGCGATTCTTCTGATCGCGCTCAAGCAGAATTCACAAGTAAGGATACGAGCATGACTAAGTGCACACTCATCCTGCCTATTCTGGCCGCTGTGGCCATGGCGGGCTGTGTAACCACCGAGAAGATGCCGGACGGGACTACCAAGATTCGCTTTTCCGATGAGGCCGCCAATTCCCTGGCCTCGTTGATGCCTACTGGCGTCGTGAGCGGGATCGCAGGTGGCGCGGGCAGTGGTGGGCTGGATCTCAACTACAGCTTGAGCCCCCTCAACAGTGGCGAGTACCTGTACCTGAACGGGCAATACGACTTCGAATGTGCCGCAGCCATGCTGTACAGCGCGAAGTCGGGCCAGCCCATGGATGCAAAAATCAGCAAAACCTGCCGCGACGGCTATTTCTTGCGCCAGGAGCAACTGCGCATGGCGGGCAAGCCGTACGACAGGGGCGTGCCTGCCTATGACCCTGCCAACCCGTCCAATGCCTACTGGGAAAAAGTGGCCGGCCGAACCGTCAGCCAGCTAGCGCCGATCAACCAGTTCAAGGTCCGTTTTGCCGGGTATCCGCGCGTTGATCGCAACGGCAACATCTCCATTCGCGTGAGCTTCATGGGTGCTGCCGATGGGCAGTATGCAGACTTGGTCACCACGCCCGAGCGCACGCCGGTGGTGCTGGACGATGCTGGCTTCGCGCAGGGTATGCGCAAGCGAGTGGCAGAGCTCAACACCCAGATCGGTGAGTTGATTGCCTGTGAGGCGGTGCTTGGGTACAGCAAGGCCGTCGATAAAGGCCCTCGGCCTTCGAATATTTCAGCTGGCGACTATTCGCGCTATGAAGTGCGCTTCACGGTGGCATCGATGGGCTGCAAAGACCACTCCCGGCAGTTCTCGGCGGCTGCACGCTAGCGCTGCCAGTGGGCTTGCTGCGCAGTTGATCGCCGGCAAGCCCAGTCCCGCAGTGTGGAGGTGGTTGCCCATCATCTTCCATGCTGCGGGGTACTTGCCTGCGTTTACTGCGCCACTCAGTTGCCGAGGGCGGTCATGGCGCCATGTTCCATGTATCGTCAGCCGCCACCGCTGCCTCATTGATGCCGGGGCCGTGCCTGTCTGCGGCGTTCAGCCATTCCTGGCTGAGGTCCGCCTGTTGAGCGGCACGCTCGTGCGCAAACTCGCGCAGCAGAATGGCGTCCTCGATCGAGGTGACGACCTGCGCGGTCGCGCCGCCATACTCGCTGAGCAGCGTTCGGGTCGCTTCCGGTGGGAGCTGGTTGATGGCGCTGCGCAGCTCTCGGCCGTAATCGGCCAGAACAGGCTGCTTGTCAATGACGATCTCCGCCGCTTGAGAGGGGAATACGGAGGCTGTGAAGCTCTGGAAATCCTGTGCGCTCGGCATGGCGTGCGTCCTTACATGCTGTAGTCGTCGAGGCCCTCGCTGCGTGACAGCGATGGATTGGCGTAACGGGCAAATGTCTTGTCCAGGTCGGCGGCCAGGTACGCCTGTTCACTGTCGCGCAGCGCGCGCTTCATGAAGTCGCCGTCGCCCGCTACCGCAACCACCTGATCGCGCAGATTGCTCAGCAGCCCTTCACGGTCGGCCCGTGAGCCGGGCGTGTTGTCGATCGCTTCGAGTACATGCAGCAGCGATTGGCGAAGTTCGGTTTCGGCGGCGCCTTTTTCGGCTTGTGGGGCCGCGTCGAAGGCCACGGTGCTGATCACGGCGCGGTGGATGGCTGTGAATGCGCTGATTTCGGCTGCCCGGCTCTGCATGACCCGATCGGAGTTCAGGGTGTGAGGCGGCGTATTGCGCAGCCAGGCCGATTCCTGGTCAGCCAGCGTGTCGATGGTTTGCCGGATTTTCTGGCCGTCGGGGCCTTCGCGCAGTGCGGCTTGCGCTACGTTCTCAAAACTAATTGCCGGGTTGCCCGAGGCCTCGATGGCTTTCTGGCGCATTAACCCGGCGCCGATCACGAATCGGCTGGCATCACGTATTGATAGCTGCATCTATGTCCGTCGTTTTTCACAGGGCTTGAACGTGCCCGAATCAGTCGGCATCCAGCAACGTCAGCTTCCCTGCGCGGCTCACCGTACGCCAGTCGCATAGGCTGATGCGAAGCGTCGATTGCGGCTTTGCGACGTGCTGTGGGTGCTCCCTCGCAGACCTGGGTGCGTCTGCCATGAGTGACCATAGCATTTTTACTGTTTTATTTCTTGTGAGCGAGTCGAGTCAAACGCTTTTTTCAGTGTTTTATAGTATCCCCCACCATGTCCGGATGTGCCGAGGCGGGTTGAGCACGAAAAAAACCGCCCATTTTCAAGCTAGGCGCTGAAACCCCAGTGATACGGGCGTTTTCGCCTGTTGTTGCGTTTGCGTGCCTGGTGGGGCTGCGTAAGAGCAATCTACTTTTTTAGCGGTTTTGCAGCCATGTGAAAGCCTAATTGAAGATGAAATTTCGCCATTTCATGGATCATTCGAGAACGGGTCGAGTATGCGAATGGAGGTCGATTTAACCCCAGGGGCAGTATGTGCATTTCAAGCAGTATTCATGATTTTTCATGGATTTAAGCTCGTTTATAGCCTGTTTTTATAGGTTTTACTGTGGTGAGCTGGCAAGCTTGGGTGGCTTGTGAGATCGCCGATTTTCAGCAGCGCACGCGTTCTGAAATTGTTTTGTTAGTTTTCTTTCGTAACATTTTTTTGATAATTCTGTGATGTCTGGTTTAAGATTGCCCGACCTTAGCTATCCGCAGGATTACGGCTCACAGGGTGGAACCATGGCTCAAGCTAGAACGCATGCCCGTCTAGGCCTTCGCTTACGCGGCTGCACGACAGCTCATCTCAAGGACGACGGAGCACTCCAAGGGGAATTCGTCGCGAACGATTCAGATAATCCGTCCGCAATTCGATTCAGGTAGGTATTCACAATGGCTCAGATGCCGTTCTCTCCGTGCAGCGATCCAAGCGCCTGCACCGACCAATCGGTCAAGATGCTAGGCCGGATATTCGGCCCGGTCATCGATGCATTGGTCAAAGGCACCGACCCCAATACGGTTGAGGCAAGCGCGAATATCCTTGCGACGATGTTCGGCTTCTTCAACAGCGGGATCCTGATCATCGGCTCGCTGATCGTCTCGTACGTAGCGGTGATGGGCGTGACCAACACCGCCAACGACGGTGAGGCGATGGGCAAGAGCTGGTCCTCGTTGTGGACGCCGGTACGGATCGTGGCAGGTGGCGCCGTGTTGCTGCCGACAACCAGTGGCTTTTCTTTCATTCAGCTCATCGTGCTGATGTTCGCCTTGTGGGGCGTTGGTTTTGCCAACGGCACCTATAAAGCGGGCATGGCCATGGGGGTTCTGTCCCCAAACGGTGTTGTCGAAGGGGTGAACTCCCCCGGCAACTTCTATGGGCTGCGCGATTTTGCCCGCGGCTACCTGGCGGGGTCTTACTGCGCGACGGCGGCCAACTCGATCTATGCCGACAACACCGCCTCAGGTGCACTCCCTGAAGTTGGCGCGAAAAAGAACAGGACCGAAGACAAATTCACCATTGTGGATGGCCGCAAGGAATGGGTTTTCGACCTGAAAGACCGCAACAAGGTTACCAACCTGGCGGGCGGCTCCGCGTTTTGCGGCTCTGTGAAAGTGGCCGAATACCAGGCGCAGACGAAGACGGACGCCACTGCCCAAGCCTTGGAGCAGATGCGCGTGCAGGTTCAGGGCATCAAGCGCGCAGCAGCCATCAACATGATGAAAGAGCTGGATGACTGGGTGCGGCAGTGGCCAGCCACCATCAATGATACGGGCTGGGATCAAGTCGACTCCGGCCAGTTCAACGTCATTGTGAACAAGTGGGAGCAGAAGGTGGCGACCGATATCGTCGCCCAGGTCACCAACCAGGCGTCGGGTGTCAACGGGGGCCTCGACGACTTCCTGAAGACGCTTACCAATGATGGCTGGGCGGCAGCCGGGGGGTGGTTCCAGCGTGTAGGCATGGTCCGCGGGCAAATTGCAGGCGTGCTTGCCGAGCCGGTGGGTGCGGTCAGTGCGCCCTCCCTGGGTGCACTGCCTGGCGATGCCCGGTTCTTTTTGCTGGCCAACAGCGTGACAACGGTCACTGAGGCAATCGACAAAAAGGCAGAAGAGAAAACCAGCTACAAATCTTCGACCTCGGCCAAGCCCGAAGACATCGCGAGCCTGATCCCCAAGGACCCCGGCAGCGATATCAGTGTCAGCACCTTGCGCGCCGACATGGATGCGAAGATGTCGTCGTTCGTCAACGGCGTGATGCTGAACGTGGTGGAGATCGCCACGGGGGCGGGCAGCAATGGGCAGACGCCGCTCTGCGGAACGGCGGGGCAGATGGGTGGCTCGCTCAACCGCATGAAGTGCGTGGGTGATTACCTGGTCGTAGCTCGCGCCGGCATTCTGGTGGCCGATGTCGCCATCAAAAGTGCGGGAACAGCGGTGAGGGTGCTTGCGGGTACGCTTTCGTCGGTCAAAGGCTTGGGCAACGGGTTGGACCTGGACAAGGTCGTGACCCCGCTGTGGGACTGGGTGATGGAAGTGCCGGTCAAGCAACTGGCGTTGATGGCCAGCTACATCGAGCCGCTGGCGTTCTATTTTGCTGTGTTCCTCCCCAGCTTGCCCTACACGCTGTTCATGATCGTTTTTGTTGGCTGGTTGCTCGCTGTGTTGCAGTCGATCATTGCGGCGCCGCTCTGGGCTGTGATGCACATGACGCCGGACCGTACGTTCGTGGGCTCGCAGACGCAAGGCTACCTGCTGTTGCTGTCGCTGTTCGCTCGCCCGGCGCTGGCCGTGCTTGGCTTGTTCGCGGCGGTGTTGGTGTCCGACCCGGTGATCGACTACATAGCCCAGGGCTTTTTCGCCATGCGCGGTGCGGTGGTGACCTCCTCGGGCAATGTGGGCATCATTTCGGAGTTTCTGACCTTCGCGTGGTGGTTCATGGTGTTCGGGCTGACGTTGTTGCCCGTGTTGTACATGATCTTCGGCTTGCCCCAGACCCTGCCTGACCAGGTGCTCAGCTGGATCGGCGGGGGCCTCGGCAGCATGGGTGAGACCAGTGCGGTGGCTGATATGCGAGGCGGCATGAGCCGGGTTGGCTCGAGCGTTCAGGGCAGTGGTACCGGCATGCGCCTGGGTGGCGGCACCCAGGGCAGGCTGCCACCGCCTGATGGCGGTTCGCCCAATGATCCCAAGGGGGGTGGGCCTCGCGGCGGCGGTTCAGGCGGCGGCACGCCACTGCTCAGTGCAAACGGCCAAGGCGCAGGTGGGGCGGCATCGCGGGAGTCGGATGCGACCGGCGACAGTGCGCCGAGTGACAGCCGCACGAACGGCCAGCGAGTCAGTGATGCAGCCGGTGTTGCCCTTGGCCGGGCAGTTGCGGGGGGGGCCGCTTCGACAGGCAGGGCCATGCGCAGCGCCGGCAGTGCTGCGCTGTCTGCCGGCCGTGCGGGCGTGGAATCGTTCCGCGGCTCGGAAGCAGGCTCTATTGGTGGGCGCATGCGTGATGGGGTGAAGGCGGGCGCGTTGACGGCCGGTGCCGGTCTGGCGTCTGCTGCGAGCGCCGCCGGGGCCGATTACAAGCAAGCGTTTTCGACCGCTGGTGCGGAAGGCAAGGCGGCGTATCACGAAGGTGCTGACGCACGTATCCAGGCGTTCAAGGAATCGCTATCGGCCGGGGCAGCACCTGTCGGAGGGGGGAGCGATCAGGAATCAGCCGCCTCATCTGCCGGCGGTGCGGATGACTCCGGGCTCAGCGACCATCAGTTCAGCAGCGCGACCCTTGCTGCCGGGGCGTCCTCGGCCAGTAACGAAGGTGGGCAAGCGGCAGCTGCCGACGGCTCCGGCCTGAATGCGCAGGATGGCGGTGCGGGCCAGTCGGCGGGTCGCTCGGCAGCGTCTGCCGGGCAGCCTTATGCGTCCAGCGGCGCTGCACCGGGCGGTGCGGCGACCGGCGCAAGTGGCGGCGATCAACAACCGGCTGCATCATCCGCCGGGCGGGCAGGCGACGCTGGGGTCAAGGACCATCAGTTCAGCGGCGCGACGCTTGCTGCTGGGGCATCCTCGGCCAGTAACGAGGGCGGGCGCGGGGCCGTTGCCGGCGGAGCCAGCAGCAACGCGCAGGCTGGTGCTGCTGGCCAGTCGGCGGGTCGCTCCACGGCGTCTGCCGGGCAGCCTTATGCCGCCAGCGGCGCTGCACCAGGTGGTGCGGCGTCCGTCGCGGATGGCGGTGCTCAGCAGCCGGCTGCAGCCTCCGCTGGGCGGGCAGGCGACGCTGGGGCCAAGGACCATCAGTTCAGCGGCGCGACGCTTGCTGCCGGGGCATCCTCGGCGAGTCACCAAGGCGGGCAAGCGACAGCTACCGAACGCTCCGCCGGCACTGCGCAGGAGGGTGCCGATGGCCAGTGGACCGGTCGCGGCACATCGCGTGCCGGTGAGCCTTATGCTACCGGCCGCTCCAATGTCGGCCACGAAGAAGATCGATAAGCAGGCAGGCCGCCTTGCTCCGAGCGGGTGGCCATTTGCCCACGGATAGCCGGCAGGCGGGGAATTATTCCCGCCCTTGGCTGTCTTGGACGGTGACGCGCAATGGGTGTGCGCAACTTGATACGCGGCTGAGGCCGCGCTGAGCAGAGGCTTCGCATGGTTGATAATCCACTGGAAGACCAGCTTCGACGGCTCCTTACCGGGCTGGCTGATCAGGCCATCGTGCGTGGTGAACAGTTCTTCTACGATGGCGGGGAGTTGTATGCCGACGATGTAGCCGATATCGGCCTGGTGGCCGTGTTGTGCATTGCCCAGGCGTTATCCGAGCGTACGGGGCTGGGCGGGTTCGGCTATGAGTTCGAGCTGGCTGCGCCTGCCAACCCAATCTTTCCGCTGCACGCCAGCCCTCAAGGTGAGCTGCCTGACTTCTTTCGGGTGGCACCCTTCGTGGCGGCGGTTTTCTACGGTGAGGTGCTCGCAGCCAGGCAAGATCTGACGCTGTTGTACCGCGCTGCTGTACAAGCTTTGCAGGATGGCCCTGGGCGTGCCTTTGACAAGGTGGGGGGGGCGAGCTGATCGCTGCATCTTTTTGTCAAAATAGCCTGTTAGAAAATTGATTTTCACCATATCTGTAGTTAGTATTCAGGCTACAGTGCCGCGCTAGGAGCATCCCATGCACGACGACGAAAACACGCGTCAAGCGTCTGGTCCCCACGAAGAACTACCCCCTGGGGTATTTCCGCCGATGCCAGGCTACACCACTGCTGACCTGCTCGCGGTTGCCAACGCCCCCGTCGAAGCATTGCTCGAAGAGCGCGCTATCGACCCCGGCCTGATCCGCGAAACCGTCATTGCGTTAGCCGAGCATTTGTATGCAGCATTCGAGCGAAATGACATTCAGTACCAAATTGCCACGTGGTACCAGAAGCCCTACGACCACCCAGAAATGCGCACACGCAGTATCGAAATAATTGCGGAGCAATTCGGCGTCATTGCGCTGGATGCGGCGGCAGATTCTTTGGACGGCTCACCCTTGCTCCACCTGGGTGAGGCGTTCTACGGAGATTTTATGGAGCGCGCGGGTAACGCAATAAAGGCCCACATTCTCAAGTTGAATGAAGCCTGAGCCGTCGTTGTTCATAGGGACATGAAATGAGTAAATCTGTGTACTTTAGTGTGTACCTGGATGGTACGGCTAATAGCAAAGATAATGATAAACCCACGGGTAGCCACACCAATGTAGCCCGGCTCTTCGAGCTGGATACCGCGCAAGGTACCAATCTGGCTGTCAACTCCGACCATGTGCCCTTGAAGTACGACCCGGCGCAATACGCCGGGCAGTCGGAGAAGATCTACCTCGATGGCGTGGGCAGCCAGAGGTCGAGCACGCCCAATGCGTTGCTCGAACGGGGAACCGGTTTGGGTGGCCAGAACCGTATCGAGCAGGCCTACGACGCCTTCGTCGCCTTCTGCAATAAAAACCAGGACCTCGATATCGATGTCAACGTGATCGGCTTCAGCCGTGGTGCGGCGCAGGCCCGCGCGTTGGCGAACGAGATCATCGACCGGGGTGTGCCAAGGCTCGACAGCAACTGGAAACCCACCCGTGAGTATCTTGTCCCGCCGGGCCAGGCCGAGATTAACAAGCTCGGCATATTCGACACCGTTGCTTCCTATGGCATCCCCATCACCGATAGTCACCCGAACAAAAATCTGGAGATAAGCAAAAACGTCAAGTCGACCACGCATCTGGTGGCGATGCATGAATATCGCTCAACGTTCCCTTTGACCAGTGCGCTGCGTAATGACGACAACTCGCGCATTGAAGAGGTGAAGTTCGCGGGCGCGCATTCCCAGGTCGGTGGCGGCTACCGTAATGATCTGTTGGCCGCTGGCCCGCTGGCGTTCATGTACGATCGCTTGAAGTCGGCGGGCATCGAGATGGGGCCAATGCCGCCGGAAGAGTTGAAGCGTATCGAGCAGTACAATGCATTGATCAAAGACCCCGAACGGCTGCAGGAAGCGTTGATCGACTCTCGCCTGATCAAAGGCAACGAGGCGTTCAAGCGCAATGCCGATGGGTCGTTCACGCTTGTCAATAATCAAGCCTTCCCGACCGAGCGCGGTACGCTCTTGCCGTTCAGGCGGCAGGACCAGCCGTTCGGCCAGCAAGTCAATGGTCGCAAGGTCATCTTTGAAAACGATGACTCGCTGGGCGAGCCGCTTGTCCAGCGCATCGGCAGAAAGGTAGGTGAGAAATTCTTCGCGTGGGACGAGAAGGCTGAAAATAGCGCGGCCACCCCTGAAAACCCTGCCGGCAGCAACATCAAGGACAGGCTGGCGACCCGCAAGGCTGAGCACGCGTCACGATTGGCAGCTCAGTCCCAGCAGCAAGTGGCGGAACTCTCGTCGTTGCTAGCAAGCTCCAAGCCCGAAGTCGAACACCTCAAAAGGTTGGCGCTTGAAGAGGTTCCGGTACCCAAGCCGGCCTTTTCAGCCAACTATGCCGTGGTACGCATTGACCCCGAAGGCTCCTCGGCATTTGCCGATCTGGGTTTTGAATACGAGGCCAGCCGCATTGTCGCCGATGCGGCTATCGGCGCCCTTGCCAAAGCGCCCTTGGGTATCGATGATCCGTTCATGCTGCATGACACCAACGGCAATGTGGTGGGCACCCTGGAGGCTGTGCATGAAGCGCCATCGTTTGCCAGTGCGCGCGGCGTGCTGGTCGCGATCGACCTGCAGCATATAGACCCGGCGGCGCAGGCAGGGATGCTCTACGATGGCTTCAAGCAAGCTGCAACCTGGATCGCCGAGCGACCGGAAGGCACCTTGAAGGACGCCTGCGAGATACCCGGCGCGGATGGCAAGCCATTGGCGCGTGCGATGATTGCCTATTCTGCCGAGCGCGAACTGGAGCGTACCGTCACTTGGGATGCCCCCGAGCCGTGAAAGGGCTCGACGTTGCGTTGCATCAACAACAGGTGTCGGTAGGCGCATGCGGTTACGCTTTTTGCAGGCTGCTTGCTTAGAATGCACCTGTTACCGACGTGGGTCGGTCAGTCAATCCGTAAGGGCTACATGATGAAAATCCACAAATACCAGCCAGGCACCTTTATCGAGGTCGATGACATGGCCGGTGGCCGCCGGGTGGGGATGGTCTGCAAGGATGGCGTGACGTTCTGGGATTTACTCGATTCCGACCTCTGCACACCGCTGACGATTCACCCTTCCATGGCGCCGCAGGCGCTGGGCACCTTGACCCAGTTTGGCCAGGGCAACGGGTTGGTCAAGGCGACTCAGGCGCTGGTCGGCCATTTGCGTGCAGTGGGTGATCAGCGCCTCGATAGCGACCCGCTGTTTGTCATGCGCGCGTTGTGGTTCGTGTCGAAGCGGGCGAGCGGGGCGCAGGCCGTGCCTGACGCAGCGACACTGCTTTGGGCGTGCGAACAGGCTCAAGGCCAGGCGCAAGCAGCAGCACGCATCCACCAGATGGCCAAGCAGTATTGTTCAGCGTAGCGACTGCACCCAACTGCTTGTTCGAGCCGAAACGTCCGAGCCCCGCCTTCAGTCGGGGCTCGGTGCATCTGGGGTTGCCTGGCTGTCCAGTTGCCGCTCATGAAGGGCTGCATAGCCGTCCACGGTAGCGCGCAGGGTGTTCTGGGAGTGGCGGGAGACAGCGCCTGGGCTGTGCTGGCAAAGGCCCTCGAACACGCTGTGGGCGTCGAGCCGATGCACGCCAAAGGCTTCCTCCAGCGTCGCTCGCTCCACGGCTGGCCAGTCCACCTGTGTCGCCAGTTCGTGGCGCAGGCTCGCCGCTGCATGCTTGCCGAACACGTGCGCCACGCCAGCCTTTGCTTCCAGGCCAGGCAAGGCCTCAATGCGCTTGCGCATCTCGTCCTGGCGGTCGCGACGTTGCACGGCTGCGTTCTCCGAGGCCAGCTCCACCAGTATCTCGCCGACGTTGGTAAAGCCTTCACTGGCAAAAACCTCGGCAACCTTGCGTGAGCGCGGTTCCTCTTTGGGCAGGAAGATGGCCAGGCCATTGTCATAAGGGTGTGGCAGATCGCCCCAGAAGTGCGTGGCCTTGAAGTCGCGCAGGGCATCGAGCGCGTCAGAGAAGTAGGCGTCCTTGGCAACGGCGTAGATGGCGTATTCGTCATTCAGCTGAGCCACCGCATCGGCATCCAGGCCGTAGCGCTCAAGGCGGCCTTGCAAGGCAACGGGTTGTTGCAGGTGCCTGGCGATATGCTGGGCCGCGACAAAGTGGTGCGAACCGCCGCTGTTGACCAGGTACAAGCCATCATCCCAGTCGTGCCTGACCATGAAGTCGGAGCCGCCATGAACAATGCGCACCTCGGGCCAGCGCAGGTTTTGCGCAAGGCCCTCCTGGCTCAGGTCTTGGGTGAATGCCTGGCAGGCCTGCTCTGCCATCTGCTGCATGGAGTTGAAGCGATACAGTTCGGACTTCGACGCCGACAGGCCGGACACGTCGGTGATGTCGCAGGCGAAGTCTGCTGTCGTCTCGCGCCTGCTGAGCCGGGCCAGTGCGGGGATGTGCCGGTGCTCACCCTGATAGCGGCCGTTGGCCGAGCGCCAACCTCTGACTTCGCCGCTGCTTTCGCTACCGTGGCCGAAGCCGATGCGGTGCGACCATTCATGCCAGCGAACCACGCTCGATAACGCGATGACACTTGCAGTGTCATCGACCCGCCTGCGCAGGGCGGGTTGCTCGGCAATGACCCGACGCAGCCGGGCAGGGATGCCCAGGTCGTCCTTGACCGTTTCCAGAAACTTTGCAGCCAGTGTTCTGAAGCTCATGGCATGACTCCATTCAGCGCATGTCGGTTGGCGTGGCGTTACTGGGTGGCCCGTTTGACGGCGTCCGCGGCGTCGCGCGCTGTGCGTTTGATGGTTTTCGCCACTGTGCGCACATCGTACGCGCAACTGATGTAGGTGCTGCCTGAATCTACATACAGCCACTGGTCATGGTTGCCGACCTCTTTCTTGTAGTCGCCGATTGGGTCCTTGGGGACGCCGGCCAGCTTGGCCACCGTCTGGATGCTTTCGCCGCTGAATGCGCCGGAGTAGGAGTTGAAATCACCTTCGCCATTGGAGCCTGGGTGCAGTGCAAGCCGGGTGACGGGGCGACCGAAAACGTCCAGCGGGTTCGGCACCGTGTATTCGCCATCGGACAAGTCCGAGGCCTGCACGATGGCTTTGCCCTTGGCTGCTTTAACCAGTGCTTCGAACTCTTCTGGCGAGACGTTGCGTTGGCAGGTCAAGACCTGAGCCAGGCGTGCGTTGGCCTCAGGCTGGTCGACTTGCTCGGCGTACGCCCCAGAGCAGGCGAGCGAAACCAGCAGCGGTACGGCGAGTTGCAGTGCTTTCATGCGGCAGATCCTTCTGGATGACAAAGTGCTATCAATTTAGCCTGTTAGAAAAACGTTTTTTGCATGGCCGCAGTGTGCGCTACGCCTTGCGGCTGGTCAAGCAAACGCCAGTGCATCCTCAGGATTTCACCTTGACGGCAAATGGCCTCAAATTCATACTCGCCATCACGAGCAACATTTTTCTAACAGGCCATTTTGATAATTGACAGGACGTTGAACGCTGGCTGATCGGCATCGCCTCCGCATGCTGCGACGCTTGTCTTGAACATCACCGTTCAGCTGGCCCTTACAAGGAGTTTTCAGGCATGTCCTACCCATTACCGCCACTTGCTGTGGAGCCGGGCCTGAGGGTGGTGGGCGATCGCCGCGCGGCCTTGTGGCTTTTGCTGGTGCCATTGCTGGGGGCACTGCTGGCCTTCGTCATTGCGGTCGCTGCGACCATGATGGGTGAAATGGCTGAAGGCTCGCCACGCTTCTACGCCGCGGCACTGTCGTTCTCGGTGCTTTTGTTTAGCGTGATTCTGCTGCCGGCCTACCTGCTCAGCGTGGGCTGGTACGCCTGGTGGACGCACGGCGCTGACCACCGTCGGCTGCGCCTGGGCCTGTGGCTTGTCCCGCTGGTGGCGCTGCTGTTTGCGTGGTTCCCCGTCACCTTGGTGCCAGGCCTGAAGCCACTTGGCCAGGACACTATCGACCCGCTGCGCATGTACTTGCTGGCAGGCGCACTGACGCTGCTATTGGGCTATGCCTGGTCGCTTATCGTTTTCGTGATCCTGCGGTTCTGGAGAGATGTATGAGCACCCTGATTGTCACCCCGCGCAAATTGCTACCGTTGGTGTTGGCGGTAGTGTCTGCGGCGCTTGCCCCACACGCTTTTGCGGGGTTTGAATTGATTGAAAGCCCAGCCGCGCCGGTGTCTTATGTAACTACGGCGCCCCACGTGGACGACACTGCGCAGATGCAGCAGACGATCAACGCGCTGCGTGTGGAAATCCAGAGCCTGCGGGTTCGTCTGGCAGCTGCAGAGGCCGATGCCAACGGCAGCCGCCAGGAATTGCTGGCCATCAGGGCGGGGCAGGAGCAGGTCCAGGCCTCGATCAACCACATGACGCTCAACTTCGCCTTTGGCCACTCAAGGTTCCGCCCCAACGCCGCCGATGAAGACGTGTTGGTGCGCTCTGCTCATGCCGCGCGGCAGGTGAAGATCTTTGGCTACACCGACAGTGTGGGCACCCTGGAAGCGAATCGCCGCGTTGCCCAGCTTAGAGCGGAAGCGGCGAAGATGTACCTGGTTCGGCGTGGCGTGGAGGCCTCGAAGATCAGTGCCCAAGGCCGGGTGGGGGACTATATTGCGTCCAACGACACAGCCAATGGCCGCGCCGCCAATCGCCGGGTCGAATTCGAGTTCTCGACCACGGCCAATGAAGCCAGGCCGTCCTATGAAGTCAGTGAGGGCCGCGCACCGGTATCAGGCCTGCAGGCGCATGTTATCCAGGAATAACCGTGCCTCGGCAGCTGCCGCGATCGTAGCGTCGGCGGGCGATTCCCAGGCCACCCCGTTGTAACGCAGGCTGTAGCTTTCGCGGCAGGGGTGAAAGCCGATATGGGCCCAGTCGATCCCTTCGCGAGCAGCCCACTCGCCGAGGATTTCAGACCGGGTTTCGCCGGCCGTACGACGTTTTTCGATTTGCCCGACCACGTCTGCAAACAGGCGCAGGTTCTCAAGGTCGATACTGACCGAGGCCGGGCCGATATTCAGTACTCCACCCGGGTTACCGGGGGCAGCTTGAAATGCGCAATGAAACTGATGGCTCATTGATACTTCCTTGAAGTTTGGGCTGCAAACATACACACACTGTTGACAGTAACTTTGACCTTGAAGCCGCTTCAAGTTCAGTCTAGTCGACCCGGTGCAGGGAAGTTGAACATGTATTCACTTGGTGAACTTGAAGCATTCGTGGCGCAGGCCATCAGTGGCAATGTGTTTGCGCAGTCAGGCGGCGGCTTTGTCAGCGTGATGGCCAAGAGCACCCCGGCCATTCAAAAAGACATCCCGGCGGCATTCGAGATGTACACGCTGCTGGAGCATTTTCTGAAGACGTTGCCCATTCGCCATGAGGCGCTGGGCTTCGGTGCACCCACCATCAACCTCGAACCGGGTATCGTGGTGAGTCACGACGGCGGCAAATTGATTGCCTTGTTGCCGATCCAGGCCAACCAGTTGGGCGACGTGGCATTCTGGCTGGCCGATGCGCTGCCCAGCCGAGAGGTCAAGGCCATGCCCGGAACGCTGGCACTGATGTTCACTGTCGAAACCCACGATGCAATAAATCACCTGCTGCCCGAATGGCTGGCCGCTTTCTATGTCCAAGGGGATGCACGGCATTGTGTGCCGATCCTGGCGCTGAAGTCGGTGCTGGAAGACGAACGTTTCGGGGGCGACTGGGTAGCGGTCGCCGTGCACCGGCTGACGGAGTTCGCCTTGCCCCAGGCAGCGGCGGAGCAGGCAGCCGGCGCCGAGATCAAGACCACACGTTAGGCGCTGTCAGCCCTGATCGCGGCACCCATCATCTAGAGTGTGAGGCGTGTGACGCGACGATGCGCCAATGGAAGGAGGTAACGAAATGGACCAAAACTGGGCAGCACGCAAGGGCAACATGAGCCTGGACGGCGGCTACAACGGCTCTGCGCAACAGGCTGAGGCCAACCTCCACGTTGGCCGCGACCAAGGGCGCCGGGAGGGCTTCGAGCAGGGGCGCTCCCGCGGTTATTCACAAGGCTGGGATGCGGGCGCGGCCCACGCCAACCAGAAGCTGGAGCCGCTGCGTGGGCACGTGCGCCAGTACTTCGCAGAAGCGGTACAGCTCAGGGACCATGTGAAGCGTCAGAAGGCGGTAATCGACCTGATGTACGAGCAGTTGTCGCAAGTCGCCAAGGCCAACGAAGCCAACCGCAGCGCAGTGGCCGAGGAGGCCCGCCTGACCAGTGTGGTCGCCGCCCTCAACAGCGCCAATGAGTTGCAGGAACTCACCATCAAGGCGATGGAGAAGCAATTCGAGTCCACGTTTGCGCAATCTGAGCTGAAGACCGAACAGTACCAGCGCACCCTGGTCTTCACGCAGGCGGCACAAGGGCTGCTGGAGGAGCTTGCCGGCGAAGATACGCCTGAGGCCCGGCGTATCCGTGAGCGGTTCGTCGAGCGTTATCAGCAGCAGGTGGCGCTGGGCCTGCGTGAGGGGCACATCCAACGCCCGCCGGAGCAGGATGAAACGTTCCAGAAACAGCTGCCTGAAACACACCAGTTCATCCTGAGCATGCAGGCGGCGGTTGCACCGCGCTCGCAACCGGACGACTCGGACCCAGCGCCCTAGGCGCTGAGCCGGGCAGCCTCGGCTGGCTATTGCGCCGGGGCTTCAGCGGGCGGCAGTGGGGCAGGTGGGGGCGCGTAAGGGGTCTCATGGCCAGGGTTGCCAGGCTCAGCGCCTTGGCCGCCGGAAGGTGGGGCGTCCGGCGGCACGCACACCAACCCCGTTCGCACCTGTGCAGGGTACTGCTGCACCTGATACCCATACGCCGGCGGTTGGCGCATTTCGGGGGCCTGGCAGGTGCCTTCGACGACCCCCTGCTGAGGCGTGGCGAAGTCACAACGTTCACCTTCATAGCGACCGGAACACGACCGGTAGGCGGATACGGGGGTGATCCGCGTCGGTACTGGCACGTAGATGGTGGTGTTGCGCGGTAACTCCTGCCACTGCTCTTCAGCCGGCTCAGGGGCGTTCTGAGCCTGGGCAGCACTCACCAGGGCCAATGCGCTCAACGCCAGGGCGATCGATAGGGTGTTTTTCACAGGCGCCTCCAGGCATTACATGCCAGGTTCGTAGTCCGAACCGCTGGTGCGTGCGGGTGCCGGGTCGCTGTGATCCAGGCCGGCATCCACGTCTACGCCACGTTCTTTCATCTCACTGATCATGTATTCGTAACCGACTGTGAAATGGGCCATGTCGTAGCCAGGGTCAGCCTGTTTGATCTTCGACGTCAGCGAGACGATTTCCAGTTTCACCGGGTCAGGTGTTTCGTCGGTATCCCAGTTACCCGAGTTGTTCTCCAAGTTGTTCAAGTGGAAGGCCTGGCTGAACGCCTTGCCATCCACGGTGATTTCCTGGGCCAGTTTCTGATAGAGGTTCTTGCCACCCAGGCCCTCGTCCAGGCTGGCATCGACCACCCGCAGGAAATCCAGATGGGCCTCTGGCGTGGCGGTGAGTTCTTTCCAGTTGCTGTATTCTTTCATTCCGTTCTCCTTGCTTGGATGTTTATGCCTGCGCCTTCATGGCTCCATTCGGCATTGGCCTGGTGCTGAGCCTGCCGCCGGGGTGGCGGCCCCCATCACGGGGTGTAATCGTTGCCTGACGATGGGCCCGAAGGCTTGCCACGGACCATGTCGACGATCCCTTGGAGCATTTCCTTGAGCCGCTCGGCGATGCGCTGCATGACGTCTTTGAGGCGCTCCAGGTGCGATTGCGCTTCGCCGTCGAAGGCCGGTGTATTGCCGGCGTTGGCATGCATGCTCTGGCTGGACGTTTCGAGCCGGTTCTTGAGCTTGTCGTAATGCGGGCTGCCGTCGGTTTCCGGGTTCAGCAGCTCTTCCTGGGCGCGCCCGTATTGCCGCGCCCAGCCGGTGAGGGCCTTGTCCATGGCTTTTTTGTTGCTCTGGGCCTCGGGCGACCGGCCTACAGCCTCGACGAATGTTTCGTGCAGGTCGGTGAATTCGCCATCGGGCTTCATCTTCTCGATCACTTCGGGCACGGTCAGGCCGGTTTGCTCGGCGCGCGCTTCGATCTGCTGGCGAACCTGGGGCATGTTGTCCGCATTCCAGAAGGCAACATGTGCCTTCTCGTAGTTGCTGGCGGCTTTCTCGACCTGATCGACCCGGTATTCGGAAAGGCGAGGCAAAACCGGCACCCGGCCAGCCGTTTCTTCCGAGAACGCAGGCTCTGCGGCTTCCTGCGCCTTTGAGCCGCCGCGCCAGGCATTGGCCAGCGCGTCCGCACCCTTGCCAAGGCCCTGCATGGCAGCACCCGTCAACGACGCGACGCCACCCACCAGCTCGGCAGTGCCACGCAACAAGGTTTCGGCACCATTGGCCTCGCGCTCCGAGCGTTTGCCAGAGGCAGCGTCATTCTCATGCAAGGAGGCGTTGATCCGCCGCACTTCCTCGGGGTCGAGCGAGTCCATTTTCTTCTTCACATCGCCCGCCACCTGCATCAGCGCATCGAGTGCCACGGGGTCGATCTCGGTGCGGGCAGTTGGCGCCTGGCTGGCGGGGGTATCCCGGCCAGCAGCCGCCCCCTGCGGCGTTGCGTTGGCGTCAGCGGCCTGCAACGCTGCCGCATCGATCGAGCGTGCGCTCCAGGTGGCTTGCGCCGAATGCTCGGCGTTGCCTTGGTAATCCAGCTGCACAGCCTGGCCGCGCTGCACTGCAGCGCCGCGTATGGCTTGCTCAAGCTCGGCGCCCCACAGGGTTTGCTCGCCAGCGGGGGATTTCAAGGTGACGTAGTAGCTTTTTGGTTGTGCAGGGTCGTTGTGAGCGGGCGCCGCGCCATGATGGACCAAGATGCCTGCGTAACTGCGCCCTGGCTCGGCGTGCGGCCCGGCAGCAGAGTGAGCGACGGCCGGTTCAGGCTTCTCGAGTTCTTTGGGTTCCATCTTTGATTACCTTTTCGTGGGCGCCGCGTTATTCAATGGATCTGGACACAGCTCCTTTCTGGGCGCGCTGATGCGCCCAATCGGTCTGTGCCCGTTGACCTGCCAATTTCTGCGACGCGTAAACGGCAAGCAATGCTTCAACTTTTTCTTTCTTGCGATAAATCGCTTCCGACAGGTAATTGCTGACACCTGTCGCCCGGTTGTAGTCGACCCACAGGGCGCGGCTGGAAACGTGCGTGATGCTGTTGTTCCACTCAGCGTCGCTGAACCGCCGGGTCGCTTCAGTCATCATCATTTCCGAAACCGACATGGTGTCGTAGCCACCAATGGGGGCTGTCGGCAAGGCACCATAGCCATCGGCGTCAGACAAGTACATCTCAGGTGTTTTGCCATCTGCTTCGGCGAGTGCGGCATCGGCGTTGGCAGCGGCCACCTGCACGGGTTCGGCCGTGGAGTCGGGGGCGACGCCGCCTGAGGGCACATTGCCGAACAGGATCTGGTGTTGCGCCTTGGTATCCTTGCCCAGGATCGGGTAGTGCTCCGGGTGGCCATCCTGAATGGAATAAGTTTGGCAGAAATAGGGGGCCGGGTCAGTCTTGTAGCCAATGTCGTCCTGGCGATTGAACACGGGCGGTAACTGGGCCGGGTTAAAGGGCCCACGGTGAGCATTTTCGGCAAACGCCTTGGCCCTGGCCGCATCCTTTTGCGCGGTGCCATAGGTGAAGTGCAAATGCTTGGTCATGCTGCTGCTGGGCGTATTGCCCGACAGGCCAAGTTGCTGCCCGGGTTTTACCGTAGCGTAGCGCTTCACGCCATTAGCAAAACCGCTAAGGTGGTAATACGCGACGATATCGCCGTTGTCCCGTTTGATCAGCACTGTGTTGCCCGCCGACCCTCGGCTTCCGGCAAATGCGATGACACCTTCAGTGGTCGCGTACACCGGTTGCGACGCGCCACTGGTAGAGAAGTCGAGGCCATCGTGCATGTGCGCTTTCTTGTTGGCCGAGCCGAAGTTGCCCGAGCCGCCGCCGCGGAATTTGCCGAAACGCCCGGAAACAACTTCCTTGTCGGTCGGCGATACCATGCAAGTGTCGGCAATGGCGCTGTGAGCGTAAACCGCCAGCCCCAAGGCAGCCACGCCTCGCAAGATCGTTCTGTTCATACCTTGCGCTCCGTCACTTAACACTCTGCTTCACGTTTTGCTTGGCGGCATCCGAGGCGGCTTGGCTGGTGCGGGCTTGTGCGCCACCTGCAGTAACTTCCAGCGACACCAGCGAAGCCAGTTGGGCTTCCATGCTTTCGTATTGGCGGTACTGCTTCTCTTGGATGGCCAGGTCCAGCGCCTTGATCTTCAGCAGCTCGACCAGCGCGCCGCGCTCGTTCTGCGCCGCCATCACCCGGGCCCAGCTGTCGTATTCGGCGGTGTTGCCCGAATAGCGTTTGACCTCGTTACGGAAGTGCACCGCCAGCGGCAGGTCGGAGCCTGTCTCCTTGCCCTCTACACCCGAGTAGTCGAGCTGGATGGCCTTGAGGCTGGAGAGTGCAGGCGAGACCAGCGCGTCTTTACGGGCCTTGGACAGGGAATAGTCTTCGGCGGCAGACGATTTGCCGGCCGATGCTGGTACCGGGCCGTCAGGCAGGCCAGCGATGTTGTTGACGAACCCGACCTTGGCCTCGTACAGCGTTTCGCCTTCCATGGCGGGTTCGAACAAGGTAGCCACGGTCAGGTCGGCGCCGGGCATCGACCCGGTCGATTGGCACATGCCCGAATCGGCCTGGTCTTGCGTGCAGAACTTCTGCCGTGCCTTCACCAGTGCTGACTGGGCGCTGATCGGCTCGGCATAGGTGCCCGGTGCGGCGACGATCTCGGCTTTGACCCGTTGGCGAACCTCGGTGGTCATGTCGGCATCGCGGTTGCTCATCAGCGTTCGGGTCGAGTAGACCTTGCACGGCGAGAAGCCTTGGCCGAACTCACCGCCATAGTCGAAGCGGGCCTGCTTGACCCGCTGGGTCTGCGCCAGCACGTTCAGCGCGGTCGCCGTTTGTTGCGCCGCATTGCGCCCTGCCTCGGCAACGGTGTTGGCCGACAGGGCTTTCTGCTTGGTCATTACCGCGATGGCGGAGGTCAGGCGCTGGCTTTGGGTCTCGAGCAACGCCGAAAGGGAGGCGTCGACTGTGGACACCGCCCCGTTGAGCGTCTGGGTAGCCGCCGTGAACGCCGGCGCCACGACGGTTTCCTGATACTGCGGTGGGCAGTAGGCCCAGGCCAGCGTAGAGGTGAGGGCCAGCGATATGCCGAACGACACCTTCCATTTACGCGACTCGCGCGCTTCGTCGAAGTCCTTTTTCATACGCATCTCATTGCACCGCCTGCTTGGCGGTTTCAGACAGCACCTTCTGATAACGCGACTCCAGCGGCGCGTCGAGGCGATCGGACGAGGCGACCACCAGTGTCGCCAGGTTGGCGATCAGCCGTTGGTTCTGCTCGTACTGCTGCTGATGGATCCATACCTCGAGGCCGCCCATCTTGGCGGCCTCCACCAATAGCCCGCGCTGGGTCTGGCGCGCCAGGTTGCCCGACCACTGCTCGGCTTCCTTGCCGCCGAAGTACTGGTTCACACGCAGCTTGAGCACTTCGTTGGGCGACTTGCCGCCGAACTGGGTGCTGCGGGTGTTGGCTGCGTTGATCGTCGACAAGCTGTAGGCCGGCACCGACAACATCGAGTCCTTGCGGTTTTTCTGGACCATGTAGGTTTCACCGGCAGGCGTCGCACCGGCCTCTTTGGCAAGCTTCTCGTCCGGCGGGCCAATCACATGCTGAATGTAGGCAGTACGCGCTTCGGTGGTCAGCGAGTTCTCTTCCGCAGGCTCGAACAGCAGGGCGGCATTGGTATCGCCGCCGGGCAAGGCGCTGAGCGTGCACAGCCCGGCATCCGCCTCTGCGGCGGTACAGAACTTGTCGCGGTGCTCTTTCAGGCGCGCTTGCATCGCCTGGGAGGTTGACGTCACCAGGCGACCCGGGGAGGCGTCGAGTACACCGACTGCCGCCTTGGCCTTGGCGGCCAGGGTGGTGAAGGCCAAGTCCATCGACTTGTTCTTGGCCACCGTACCGCAAGGGTCGAAGCCTTGGCCGGTCGCCGCGTTGAAGTCGAGGTAGGCTTTGGCGACCGCAGTGTTCTGCTGCTGCGCACGAATGGCGTTCACCAGCTGTTCAGACGTTTGCCGGTTGTTGTCCGCCACCACGTTTGCAGACAGCGCTTCCTGCTTGGTGGCAATGGCCACCGCCGAAATGATCTGCTCGAACTTGGTCGTCATCTGCGCACCGAAGCTGGTGCCAAAGGCGGCAATATTGGCGCCCACTGTCGCCGTGTGCGTCGATATCTGCGCTGCGGTCCATGCCTCTGCGGGGCCGAAACCGTACAGCGCACCGTAGGAAACACTGGAGAGCATTGTCGACCCCGCGACAATGCCCGCTAACTTGAGCCGAAAATTCATATCACTGCCCTGTGAGCATTGGCACGCGACGGTCCGTCACTTGCCCTACGAGAGAGTTGGCAGCCATCGCGCTCATCGCCGAGGTGGCGAGCTGCTGCGACTGGGCGGCGTTGCAGGCGGCTGAGGTGCAGTCGATGTGCGCCTCGGCGCGCTGATCGGTGATCATCGCGGTGTAGGCATACGCGGCCGCCTCGCCTTCGGGGGCGAGGGTGTTCTCGCTGAACGGCCCGGCGTAATCCACATCCCAGCCCTGCATGCCGTTGGCGTTGAGCGTGCACATGCCCTGCCTGGCCTCGGACACGGTGCAGTAGGTATCGCGGTGCATGGCCAGGGCCGACTGATCGGCCGTAACCCTGGAGCCCACACGCTGGGAGGCGTAAGTGGCCATCAGCCTTGCCGTGTCCTTGTCACGCTGGGACACGGCCTCCACGAACAGCTTGCCCTGCTCCTGGGCCGTGCATTTGATGGTTACCGGCTGCCCAACGGCAGAATCGAACGATGTCACGGCCTTCATCACCCGGTCGGACATGTCGATGGTGCCTACCGCGTTGGCCAGCTGCTTTTTCGAGTCGCTGTCCACCTGCGAGACGACGTTGGCCGACAGCGCGGTCTGCTTGACCGTCACCGACCAGGCACTCATTTCGCTCTGCATCGTGTTGAAGAACGTCAGCACCGATGCCCAGGTCAGCGCCTGGGCCGGCAACGCCGTGGCCCCGACCGCAAGACCCACCGCCAGAACTGCTGCGATCTTTTTCATCGACAGCCCCTTTTAGTTGAACAGGCCCGCAGCGGAGCTGGACGACCCGCTGTTCGAGTTTGGCGAGGCACTTGGCGTGCTGACGGGGGCCGGTGCTGCGCTGGCAGGCGCCGCTACGCTATTGGTGCTTGCTGGGGCCGTGGTACCCGTGCCGGCACCGGCGCCACCGCCGAAGTCGGTCTGCACGTAGTTGAAGGGGTTCACATCCACGGTGTAGGTGGCTTCGTAGCCTGCCGCGGCGTTGTGGTAGCCGCTGCCCAGCTCTGGGTCGAGCGTGCTCATGCCCTGGCTGACCAGGCCGTTGGTGAGGCCGTTGAGGTCGCCCAGCGAGGTGCCGCTGCTGACCTTGCCAATCGCCTGGTTGATCGGCGTGGTAACCATCGAGGCGACCTGCTGTACCGCCGAACACACCTTTTTCTGCGCGTATTGCAGAACCGCCGCCTGGGCGGAGGCGAGGATGCTGCCCAGGCTCGGGATGGAGCCCGACAGGTCGAACAGGCTGCTAAGGCCACCGAAGCAATCCGCCGTGGCGCTGAACAGCGACTCGACATTGGGTGTGGCCGACGCCAGCTCGGTATGGATCTTCAGCGCATCGCCGATGGAGGCACCAATGGTGCCTTCCTTGGTGCCCTCGGCGCAGTCCTCGGCATCGGCCTTGATGGCATCGGCGACGACCGAATCCTGCTGCGAGATCAGGCTGCTCGACGTCGCGCCCAGGCTGCTGGTTGCCCCGAAAGCCGGCCCGGCCAGCACCAGCCAGGCGCCCAGCACCCCGCCCAGCACCGCGCGCTTGCCCACAGATTTGCCTATCGCCTGTGCGACAGGGTTCAAGCGTCCCTTATACATCTGCGTAACTCCCCATGATCTGTGATATCTCGCGCAGCCGCTCCCCGCAGAAAATCTCGCTGAGCAGGTGCGTCTTGCTGAAGGCATCCAGCCGACGCCGAAACGCCGCCAGGTCCATCGACTGCGCTGAGTCGCTGCCTAACAGCGCGGCCAGCGCCCCGGTGAAAGCTTCATTGCGTTGCGCGACATACCGCACCAGGTACATGCAGCGCGACGAAGTGAGGTGTGCCAGCAGCTCGGCGAATGGCTGCGGAAGCCGATGCAGCACGCGCGCATAGGCCTCCACGAAGGTTTGGATTTCTTGCATCAGCAGCTGGATTTCGAACTGTTGCCCGGGAGCGTCTTCGTCAAAGTCCACGGCCCAGCGGTCCACGCGGTCCATGGCCATCAGAAAATTCAGCAGCTGGACATTGCGCGACGACGCGGCGAAGTGGCCCAAAACGCCGTGTGCCGTGAGATCAAGCTGGTCGATGGGCGGCACGGCCGCATCTGAGGTTCTGTCTTCGTCCATTCCCTGCACTCGCTTAAAGCATACTGAAATACGCTAAAATGCATCCTGTTTCTAATTCTCTATCAAAAAGACTGGCGTATCAACTTTTTGACAAAAGGATGTAGTAGGTCTGAGTGCTGGGTCGCATTGCGCGTTCAGCTGAACGTAAGGCGTTCTGTGGGTCACGCTCTGGCTAGGAAGATGGCGTAGGTATGGAGGCTTGGGATGTCAGAAAAGGAATTGCGGTGCCGGCAGTATTACCAGTTGGTTTATGAAAGGAAGCAGCCTGTACTCGGTAAGGGGAGGGCTCTCGATGAATCCCTGCAGCATTTTCTGGATCAGCGCCCTTCAGGTAAGAATCACTCGGCACTTGACCGCGCGACGGGTTTGGCTTCAGCACCGTTTTGGCGTGATGCGGATGCAGTTGCACACTCCGAACTGGCCAGCTTGGCGCTGAGCCGCCTGCTGCATTTTGATAATGCAGCCAGTGTCGACCTGCTGCTGGAGCTGGCCAGCCATGCGCCAGATACCCTCAGATGGTCAATTCGTTACGCGAAGGTGTTCGAGCGTACTGATTCACCGCTATGGCTTGCGCTTCGTACGGCACTCACGGGGGATGAGTGGCAGGAATTCTTCGGGGTCTGTGACCGTTTGCTCGATCAGCTCAAGCCCTTTGATGAGCTGATCAGCAACGCTGAAAAACAGCTTGAGCATTTGTCCCTGCTGGAATTGCTTTCCTACCTCAGTGTGCTGGCTTATCAAGCGTTCTCCGAAGATGCCCCCGCTGATCGTTCTGGTCAGCAGTGGCAGGTCTACAGCCGCATTATCTTGAACAAACTCAGGGCTTGTTCGGAAGAGGATTTTCGTCTGAACGAGGCGCGGATCGGGCAGTCACTGAAACGGCATCTGTCACCGATCATTTTCCCTGGGGCGTTTACCCCAGACTCAGTGAGGTGCCGTGAAAACCTCAACTCACTGAGCGTAATGATTGCGGCAACGCACGAGCGAATCGACTACGAGGCTTCAATCGACTGGTTCTGCTTCAATCCTGAATGTCGTTACCAGTTAAAGCCGGGTGAGCCCGTTATCTACAATGAGTCGGAGGCGGAGACAGAGCGGTGGCAACGTACCGGGCGCAAGAACGACCTGCTTTGGCACTACTGGATAAACCGTGCCGTGGAGGCATTCAGTACTTCCAGCATAGCCACTGAAATTATCGGCTCGCCCGAGAACCATGAGCTGAACCAGCTGGCCTACATCAAGGCAATACGCAGTGAGCTGCAACTGCAGCAGATCTACGGCCTGGGTGACAAGCTTACGCTCGATGATGGTGCTGAAGTTCAGCTTCACTCTGTGTTGCTGGCGAGTGAGTTGACCTCGGTGTTCTTCCAGAAGCATTTTATCCAGCCCTACCAGTATTACCTTCGCGAGTCCGGCGTGCTCGCCCATGCGCTTGGTCGATTGGCTATGAGCGGCATGCGATCAGGGGAAAACAGATTCCCCCTGACATGGTCCGAAGAGGAAGCAAAAGTCCGCAGGATCAAAGGCTGGACGGTCAGCAAGGAATACCCGCAAGGCAGCGCCGATTCCGCCAAGGCAATTCTCAGGTTCTGGACTAGCGACCTCAAAGCGCTTGCACAGCAGTTGAAACAGCATCCTGGGAAGCCTGTGCCACGCCTGGCTGAGCAACCCTTCTACAAAGTTGGCCGCTTCAGTTTTCAGTTTCCTTGGGTGGTCTCGGAGCAGAACAACGTGACCGCCGCCATCAATAATTTGCGACGCGTGAACGCCCGCAGAGCCGATGCACAGGCAGAAACCCAGCGTGTAGAGCTGGCGCTGGCCGAGAGCCTACGGCGACGAGGCTTTGCCGTAGAGGTGGGCTATCGGCCTCCCGTGACAGAAGAAGACGATGCCGGTGAAGTGGACTTGATCTGCCATCAGGATGGTGTGTTGCTGCTCATCGAGGTCAAGTCGGGTTATATCCGTTCAACCCGGCATGAGGTTTGGCTGCATCGCACCAACACCTTGCGCAAAGCCGCTTGGCAACTACAGCGTAAGCGGATTGCGGTGGCTAAGGCGTTGGTGGCTGATCTAGGTCTGCGTACCAGGCTGGGCTATGACGCGCAGCATCCCGAGGTGGATCTGCGGGCCTGGATCGTTGATACGTCCATTGAACTCGATGGGCAGGCAGTCGATGGGTTCAGAGTGGTATCACGTGAGGCGCTGGAAGTCATTTTGCGCGACGAGAAGCAGCTTCTTAAACCGTTGGATCAGCTTGATGAAAGTGGTCGCGATTCATTGTTCCCTGAGGGGTTTACGGCGGATCGATTTGTGGCTGTTGTCGAGTCTGATGAGCTGTGGCGGGGTTTCTGCTAGCGCTTGGGCAGTCATGACCTTTGTACTCACTGCCCTATATAAACGCCCTGTCTACCAGACCTTCAATCGTCGTATTTCGGGCTAAAAACGCTGCATCGTTCGGCATTTGGGGAATGCCGAACAACCCCAAAACTGCTGCCCTGCCTTCGCCCCTGATTTGGCGGTCCGAACCAGCAGCGCATTGCCACATTTAGGGCATTGCCGCTCGGCTGTCGGGTCGCTGCGGCGTTTCAGGTTTTGCACATGCTCGCGGTGGGTAGCGCGGGTAGGGGCACGGCGGCCGGTTTGCAGGGTTTGCAGCATGGCGTTCACATCGGCCTCGGTGAAAACCGGCTGATTAAACGATTTGATGTAGCGAATGAACTTGCTGCCTTGGGTAACGTTTGCAGGCATCTGCGTTTTGAACGTGCTGTCACCGACGAAGGTGATCACCGAGTGCAGGTGCTCGGCATTCACGCCCAAGGTCGTTTCCAGTGCTTTGAGGTGCTTGTAGTTCTGCCGCAGCGGGTTCTGGAATTTGAAGGTGCGCTTGTAGAGCTTCTGCGTCCACTGGGGCTGCTTTTCGCTGCCGAAGATCCAGCCGTTCATATTCTTCGTTTCCAGCACGAAAATACCGTACACCGAGACGAAAACGTGGTCGATCTGGGTGGTGCCGTCCGGGGTGTCCAGGGTGATGTTGTGCAGGCGGCGATAGGTTTGCTCGTTCAGGTACAGGTAGGCGAAGTAGCGTACAAGCAGCTCGCCGAGGTAGCCCTTTACACCTGGAGACTTGAGTGCGAAAAGCAAGATGACGAGGGGGATGAACCAGCTCAGGGGGATCCAGTGCTGGGCGATGATGGGTGTGAAGTCCATTTCTTACCTTCCAAAAATATGGGTGACAGCGGCTATTCCAAACCGCTGTACGAACAGCCGTTGACCTAAAGGCTGGCTTTTACTTGAGCGATTGCTTCCCCGAGACGTTCGGTGAAGCCCGACTCACCTTGATGGCTCATTACCAGGCGATCGACTGCGCGCGTCATCGCCACGTATAGCAAACGCATCTCGTCAGCTTCATCTTCGCCCTTGGCTGGCATTTCATGCAGGCGCGGGATCATCACAAAACCAAACTCCAGCCCTTTGCTGGAGTGCATGCTGACGATTTTTACCGAAGGGTGGGCGTAAAGCTTTGTGCGCTGAGAGCTCACACGTGCGGTGGTGTAGGGGATACCTGCCGCCTTTAGCGCCTCTTCAACCCAGAAGGCCTGCTCGGTATGCCGGTAAATGACCGCCATGTCGTCCCAGGCTCTGCCGTTTTCATGTTCTGCCCTCAGCCTAGTAACCAGGCATTGCGCCTCTTGTGCAGGCCCAGCAAGGCTTAGAAGCTGTGGCATCTCACCCCGGCGACCTGCACTTTGGGGTGCAAGCACAGGTACATGGTCGTCTTCGGCGTCGCGTGCGCTTAGCAACTCCTTGGAGAATGCATGGGCAACCGACAGCACTTCCAGCGTGTTGCGATAACTGATACGCAGCACCGTGGTACGGCCAGAAGCCTTGATGCCTACGCTGGCAAAACTAAACGCCAATTTTGTGCTCGACGCCTTGCCGCGATAGATCGCTTGGGCGTCGTCATACAGTACCAATAGGTCCTCGCGCTCACGATCCACCTGATGGACGACTAAGCGGAACCACTCGGGTTTGAAGTCATGCCCTTCATCAATCAGGATGGCACCGTACTGTTCGGGCGCGAGGGCGCCGCTTTCCATTTGCCGAAGCACCTCTTCTTCCAGTGCTTGAATAAACTTCGCCCCTTTCATTTCGGGGATGGCGAGTTTTGCTTGGGTCAGCAAACTGTGGCACCAGGCGTGAAAGCCTACGACGGTTACCTTGTGCTCCTGGCGGTGCTGTTGCAGCACCTGGTTCAAACGCGCGGCAAGTGTTTTGTTGAAGCACAAGACCAGCACCGGTTTAGTGGCTGCGCGAGCCAGGTACAAGCAGCGATAGACCAGGATCATGGTTTTACCGCTACCTGCCACACCGTGGATCACCCGATGGCCATCGCCCATTGAGCGCGCCAACTGCTCTTGCTGAAGGTCCATCACTTTCAGCAGGCAGGGAAGGGGCGCGTCTTGTTCACTGAACAACCCGAACTGGGCGGGGGCAGGGCTCAAGCGGATTTCGGGGAAAAGGTGATAGCGCACTCGGTCGATCTGTTCTGGTACAAGATGCACGGGAAACTGATGGACCAGCATCTTGCAAACTTGCTGTTCGAATACGCTGCTGTCGGCGGTTTCGTACATCTCGTCCTTGCAGATGACCCGCGTGCCCTCCATCGCGGCACCAAGCTGTCTTGCCTCGAACTCTTTGCGAGTGATTTCGGTGAGCACCACCCCCCAGCTGTACGGCATGATCAGCTTGCCGGGCCGGTAAGCCTCAGCACCTTGGGTCAGCGCGCTGTCTTTCTCCAATGCCTGAACCGTTTCAAAGGCATTCTTGCGGGCCTGCGCCAGGGGATTGATAACGGTTTTTTCCTGACCATCATCATATTTCTTCACATCGCTGGCCGTTATCGAGATCAGCGAAGTCGTTTTCCAGTCTTTGACTTCGAGCACCAATAGCCCGATTTTCGGGTGCAACAGGACAAAGTCAGGTTGCAGACCTTTTGGGCCTACTGGCACGTTGAACCAGCATAGCCAGTCGTTTGAGAGCTTTTTCTCGAGTCGCTCCGCCAGGCGTTTTTCGCCGGGAGCGTCGAAGCGACAGGCACTGAGTGCCGGGAAGAGTTGGGCCATATCCTTATCGTCCATATCCAAAAACGCCGTGCACAGTAGGATTTAATGCTGCGAGGTGCAAATCCAAAAGGAGGAGGGGCGTTTTGGGGCAGCGGCGCTGCAGGATTCACTGACTGCGATGGTGGACCGTGAGGGGAGGGCTGCGGGGTAAGCGTTAAGCCAAGGCGGCTTGAATTGTTTTCACCAAATATCAGGTGATAGGGCCGGGGTGATCTGAATTAAGACAGTAACATGTTGATTAGTCGTGGGAATTCCGGTTCGTGTTTTAATCTGGAATACCGATTGGAATACTATGAAAATAATTCTTAGCCTGCCGATAACTAGTTCAGTCTCCCACTGTAGGGCGCCCTTGGTCCAATCGCGGTTACTGAGCTAAACGACTACGGGATAGCATGCATCACCCCGCAATGTGTCCGGGTTATCTAGCGTCAGCAGAATGATGGCCGGAACCAGCTTGCCGATCAGGTTGGCGCAGTCGTGCAGTTGATCTTGATTGACGCTGCTGTTCCAAGTGCCACGCCATGCATGATGTGCGTCTTAAAACTTTACAGTTCAATGGGCTAATTGCCGCTGGCGCTAGAAACCGTCTGGCCAAGGCACTCAAACCTGCTCCAATTGTTTACCTGTATGATACAGACAACATGGACGGGGTCTGTCATTTTGCTTAGGGTATGGCCATTCGATATTGTCCGCAGGCGGCTGGCGTGAAGCGTGGTGGGTTCCTGGCACATCCCGAAGTAGAGACGTTCGTTGCGTTGCATGCCGCCAGCTTGCCAGCTCTCACCGCCATGCTGGGCTTCAGGCCAGCAAGCTAGACCCAGGCGGTTTGATGGTTGATGTAGGTCGATGCTCCTTGAGCCGGCGTGGTGCTTCAACTCGGTATGCCTGCTCTTAGCAGAAAATGACAATGGGCACGGTCGCTCGAACAAAATTATAGGAGCAAGGATTTTGGCGGTAGATCTGAAGGATGACGCAACTCTCAAGGCAGCCTGCGAAGCGGTGTTGGTTCACCATCGTGAATTGCCTTGGTATCAAAACTGGCTGACTAATCTGTCGAAGTTTCTTCGGATGGTGCAAGACACCAGTCAGGCCGAGTTTTGTAGCCCTGCGTTTCAGGAGCAGCTCTGGGAGAGTGAGGTGATCACTACGACGGGTATGGGTACCGTCAATGTGTCCGAAGTAATCACCAATCCCGATGTTGCCAAACTCCTTTGGGGTGTCCGCACTTCGCTTGAAACTGTCGACGCTCCTCTACGTGGGCAGGCTCTCAAGAAAAGCTGGCACGATTTAAATCAGCTAGTCGCCCCACCTCTTGTCCAGCGTAATCCTCGGCTAAAAAAATATCGTCTATTCGCTGCGCTGTTCCCTACGGAACTGACCACGATTGCCCACTACCCGAAATTGCGAACACTGGCGTCATTGTTAGGTGTGGGAGGAGAGCGTGATCTTTCTCTGCATCAGCTTGTGCTTTTGCGCCTGGAGGAAGTATTGGGTGAGCGAGTCGAGGGACTGAGCACGCCGGCTCTGGAGCGCATGACCCTGCCTTGGTTGCTCTACATGAAATACATACAGGAGCAAGAAGCCGAAGCGACAGAAATCGCTGATCCGAGTACAGGCGAGGAGCGCCTGAACCCTTTGCCCGCTGAACGTCGCCGCCGCGGCATGCTGGCCATCGGAGGTGGGGTTGCGACAGTAAGAGCCATCATCGAGTTTGCCAAAGAGGGGTGCAAACGAGAGGACTTGCTTGAGCACATGCGCTCAATCAACCCAAGTCACGCCACGTCGACCATCCGAACCCAACTCAATTCGCTGATTGCTGAATGGGGTGTACTGCGCGCCCATGGCGATGAGATCAACCTGACTCCGCGAGGTGAAGGGTTGTTGGAAACAGGCGAGCCTGATGAGGTATCGGACTGGTTGCTCACGCGCGTGCTTGGGTTCGATCATATGCTCTATGCATTGCGCAGCGGCCCGATCGCTGTCAGTACGATGAATGAAACTTTGAGGAAGGTTAATTCAGGGTGGACGAGTGATCGAGCGCTGACCAGCCTGACGTTTTGGCTACGTTCCCTGCAATTGGTCGAAACCAGAGCGGATAAGCTGTTGCACCTGACCGAGCTCGGCAAAACTTGGGCAGCGCAAATTTACTGGGAACCTGAATCGCTCCCGCCGGAGGCTGGGGTTGTTTCAGCCAGTGTAATGCCATCCGCTAGTGGGACGACGCCATTCGAGCGGCCCTCGTTGAAAACCATCCAGCACAGTTTTCCCGAAACTATCTCTTTCCCTATTGGACTGGTTGCACGCTTGGACGCCGGACTTTGGAGCCATCCACGTCGTCACTTCGCTGTGCTCACGGGGCTTAGCGGTGCCGGTAAAACAGTATTGGCGAGAGGATATGCGCTTGCGCTGCACGAAGGGCAAACCAACCCTTCGGAGGGATTGCTCACCGTCCCGGTCCAGCCAGGCTGGCATGACCCTTCCTGCTTGCTGGGTTACGTTAATCCGCTGGATAGCGAAAGCTATGTGCGCACGGCCTTTATCGATTTCCTGCTCAAAGCAAATGCTGACACTGAGCGCCCCTACACGGTCGTGCTGGATGAAATGAACCTGTCCCACCCTGAGCAGTATTTGGCGCCACTGCTTTCCGCAATGGAAACAGGTGGCCACATTGAGCTTCACGCCCAGGAAAATGATATCAACGGTGTACCAGCGACCATCACATACCCGAGCAATCTGGTGATTATTGGCACTGTGAATATGGATGAAACAACGCATGGCCTGAGCGACAAGGTACTTGATCGGGCGGCGGTCATTGAGTTCTGGGACATTGACGTCGACGCGTTCCCGGGATGGAAGACCAGTGTGTTGTCTGAGGTACAGATCACCAAGGTGCGTGACACGCTCAGAGGGCTAGTCAAAGCGTTGCGCCCTGCACGCCTTCACTTTGGCTGGCGCACCATTCACGATGTCATTGGCTACGTTGAGCAGGCTGAGCGCGGCGGTGTGATTGACTTCGACGAAGCGCTGGACCAAGCCGTCTACGCTAAAGTCCTTCCTAAACTGCGTGGCGAAGACACGCCTCGGGTACAGGCAGCTTTCGCAGACAGCCGAACTCTGCTGCGGGATATGAAGCTGGAGGATTCGGCAACCAAAGTTGCCGAATTGCAGGATGACTTACGTTCTCTCGGTTCCGCCCGGTTCTGGCGCTGAGAAATGTCGATTATCCGATGCATCGACAATCAAGGCTGCTCGTTCGAGGTCGCTCCTGAAACGCTGGTTTCTGGGTTTATGGAGCGTGGTACCTATTATTTCGAGATTATCCCCGAGGCGCGTTTTTTTGTTGATGATGAGCCGTTGAAGATCTTACGCCATGAGGCATTCGATGCGTGGCGATGGGAGCCGGGTTTCTACGCAGGAAGAGTCGTCGCTGAGTTGGTCGATGCCAGTGGCAAGGTCACCGCAACCTATCACTTAGATGTAGCGCCAGACCAGAACAAGCTCGGCGAGGTTTCGTTTGCCGCAATGCTCGACGAACTCCTTGCCTTCGACACACGTTTGCTATTGGGAGGCGAATACGCGCAATTGGAGCTCGGTCGTGAGGGCCGAGCCAGCAACCCGCATCTCGAATATGCTCGTTTGAAGCGTTATGGTCCGGTTTTTTTGTCGGCCCTCGTCGAGGTTTTGCGAAAACCTCTGACAAGGTTGCACCGACAGCGCACTTTACGGCCAGCGCACCAGTTACGTCGTATTGATCAACAGACTCTGCGTCGGGCCTTGCAAGACCCTGCAGCGACGGCGTTGCTCTACAATCTCGAGCGAGCCAGTGCCAATGGCGATGTGCCGCACTTTGATGTGCCGACAGTGTTCGAGGACCTGGATAACCCGGCCAACCAAGCGCTGGCTGTTGTCCTTGGGGAAGTTCTACGACGCAGTCGTCACGTCATTACTGCCTTGCAAAAGATAGTTGATGGGGAGAGGGACACCGGGGCCCGATCCGCGTTGGCGCCTCGGCTTGGTCGGCGGATTGAATTCCTCGAAGGCCTGCACTGTGACTTACGAAAAATTCAACGTAGGGAACCGTTCCGCTCTCTGCGTCAGCCTCGAATTTCGGCAGCCGGGCTCAACGCGATTTCCGCTCACCCTGCTTACGCTCGGGCTTATCGTCACGGTTGGTATGTGCTGCGCCCTGGTATCGACGGCAGTAGAGATGGAGAGCGTTTGTGGATAAGCCCGACATGGGAAATTTACGAGCGTTGGTGCTACCTCCAAGTTGTGAGGTTGGTGAAGTCGATCTATCCCGGTCTGCAATGGCGAGCTTCTTGGCACGGCGCAAGCCTGGATCACATACGATTTACGGGGCGAGATATCGATACGCAGGCCGAGGTACTTCTACAGCTACGTTGCCCAGCGTTCGACCAGCCAGCTAACAACGGCTTTTCAAGCATTTCCGGTGAGCGCAAGCCCGACATCGTCGTAACCGTGGAAAGCTCAGTGGAGAGCTTGTTCATTGTAATGGACGCCAAGTACCGAGTAGCGCGCGAATGGGTGTTGGATGGCATGGAGTCTGCGCATTTGTACCGGGATTGCCTGCGCTGGAAGGGGAAAAAACCGGATGTATCTATACTGCTAGTGCCTCGTGCTGGAGGTGCGCCTATGTTGGAGACGGCGGCTTATCAGAAAGCCAATGGTGTTGGCGTCGCAGTGCTTAGCGTTGAACAGAACGGATTGCAGGCGGTGCTAAAACCCTTTGTAAGGGGCTGCCCGGATTCAGCATCTTCAGAGCTTCCTATAGCAGCCACTCTTTAGCTCTAGGCCTGAAGCTGACGCGATACTGATAAGGGAAATACGATGAAACCAATTATTTCTAAAGCTGAAGCCGAGCTAGAGTTGGCACTTATGCAGGCCGAGAGTGATTCCATGACCAGCAGCGATCTCTATATCTGGCTAAGGGAATACGGTTTACCGCCAGAAGTTTCCATACGGATCAAAGACCTGGTTAACGTGACCAAGCGCATTGGTGACAAGGTGGTTTCCATCGGCAAGCTAATCGTAATGAAACTGCGCGATTTCATAACAGTGCACAAGAGTTTGGCCATTGGCAGCCTTTTAGGGGCTGCTATTGCTTCGCTGGTTGCTGCAATACCGTTGCTCGGTTCGTTACTGGCACCCTTAGGTACTTTGCTTGGCCTGACGTTCGTAGTCACTGGTCATCAGCACGATAAGTACGAGGCAGCTGGCGCTGTGAGGTTGCTGGAGCTTCCGCAGAATTTGATCGAGATCGCTCAGGCTTACTTCGAAGTGTTCATCGAGACTCTCCAGGCCGTGATGACAGAGCTGACATCGGTGAAAACTTCGTGAATCGGCCATCGAAGGTCAGCAAAAAGCAGCTGCTCAAGGTTATCGTCGAGCTCGAGCGGGCGCCCCACGACCGTGTGCGTATTCTGGGCGAAGTGGGCATCAGCACACTCGGTCTAGGGCTCGGCGCCGCTGCCGCTGGCACGGTGGCGAGCATCGCCGGTGTGACCAGCATCCCAGTCCTCACAACTGCCGCCAGCTGGGTAGGCGTCACTGCTGTCGCAGCGACGCCTATCGGTTGGTCAATGGGTGCTGCGGCAGCCGGTGGTGCCTTGGCCTACGGGGTCTCACGCTGGATTCGTAACGGTGCGATGTCCGAGGGGCGCAAGCGTGAATTGCTAGTGCTATATCAGGAGCGATTGATTGAAATGGAAGCTAAGGAGCGCGCCGTCGGGGTATCGAAAGAGGATAAGTCCGCATTTATTTCGTCACTCCGAGAAGTGATCGAGAAAGATGTCATTAGCGTGGATAGGGCCTTTGGACTGATTGAAGCAGTCGAAGTCGGGAGAATCACGGTACCTGATGGCTATCGGCTAGTTAATGGGCTTTTGCAGAGGTAGCTACCCGTGCAACACCGACGAGCAGCTACAGCCGCAGTTGAATGCATCCAAGCCAACAGCTAAGTGTTAGTACTTCATCAACCACGGCTGCAGCTCCTGGAGATTGCTCACCACCAGTTGTTGGGCCGAGTGCGATCCATGAACCCCACCTACCGCCAGATGGAGCTTCGATTTACCGTTGCATCTCCGGTGAGCAGTTCCACGGCAGCAGCGCTTCGTAGTCCTCTACCGACGAGGCATGCGGCAACCGCTCCAGTACGTGGCGCAGCCACGTATAGGGCTCTTGGCCGTTGGCCTTCGCGGTCTCGACCAAGCTGTAGATCTGTGCACTAGCCGCAGCACCCTTGGGCGTGTCGCTGAACAACCAGGCCTTGCGCCCGATGACAAACGGCTTTATCGCACGCTCTGCCAGGTTATTGTCGATCGGCAAATGGCCGGCCTCGACATAGCGTTCCAGCCGGCTCCAGTTGTTCGCCAGATACTGCACCGCCTTACCCAGCACGCTTTGCGGTGTGACTTGGGACTGCGTCTTGTCCAGCCAGCTTTTCAACTGGCCGAGGATCGGCAGGCTTCGTTCCTGGCGACCGATGAACCGCTGGTCATCGCTGACATCCTTGAGTTCACGCTCGATGCCATACAGCTTGTTGATCATCGCCAGCGCCACATCGGCACGTCCCGTCTTGCCTTTGGGCTGCACCTTTTGCGCCTCGACAAACTTGCGTCGTGCATGAACCATGCACGCCAACCGTTCGACACCGGGCTGTAATGCCAACGCGTTGTAACCGGCGTAATCATCGGTCATGACATAACCGCGATAGCCCTCCAGCAGGCGCAACGGTACCTCCTGCGCACGGCTGGTGGTGTAGTCGAACAATACGACTTGTCGATCAGGTAAGCCGCTGGCCTGTACCCACATCCAGGACTGGCTGGTCGGGTCGCGATCCGGTTCCTTGAGCACCTGCACCCGCGTTTCATCGCAGTGAATCACCGGGCTTTCCAACAACCGCTCACGCATCAGGTTCAGCAGCGGCTGGAAGTGTTCGCTGCACTGGATTACCCAGCGGGCCAAGGTTTGCCGGGGGATTTCGATGCCATGCCGGGACAGTACGCTTTCAAAACGGTGTAGCGGCAGACCATCGACATACTTGGTGGTCAACAGCATGGCCAGCACGCTGGGGCTGGCCATGCTCTTTTCGATCAGCTGTGCCGGTTTGTCGGCGGTGACCGGCGCCGCTTCACAACCACGGCAGCCGTAGACCTTGCGCACATGTTTGAGCACGCGGATCTGCATCGGCACGATATCGAGCTGCTCGCTGGTTTCCTCGCCAACCACATGTTTGCGGCAACCGCAGGCGCAGGTCAGCTCGTGCTCGGGCAAGTCGTGGATGACTTCGACACGTGGCAGCTCAGCCGACAACGGTTTGCGCTTGCCACGACGTTTGACTGGGGCAACGACTTCTTCGTCCGCATCCTCAACCACGGCCAGCAACGGCTCGCTTTCCGGCTCGTTGAACATTGCCAGTTGCGGCGTATTGGGATCGACCGTCTGCTCGGATTTGCGGTTGAACAGGCGATCACGCAGCAGCTTGATCTGTTCTTTCAGGTCGACGATGTGGGTGGCATAGGCTTCGTTGACTTCCTGCTCGCGCAAGCGTGCTTCGTAGGCCTCAAGCAACATCTGCTTGAGTAGTACGGGATCGTCTGGAAGGTTGTCGGGCAAGGAAATCATGCCCCGGATTATACCGGGTCAGGCAACGAAACGGGGTGTCAGAACCTGATGTGGACGGTTGCGCCAGAGGTCGAAGCCGTCGAGTAACCAGTTAAGTTCCTGGACGGTCAGGACGATGGCTTCGTCGGTGGCGTCGGGGGAAGTTTTGAAACGTTCGGCTTCGAGGCGCTTGAGCCAAAGGCAGAAGCCGTTGCGCTCCCAGTACAACACCTTGATGCGGTTACGGGCTTTATTGAGGAAGACGAAAAGTACGGGGTCGAACACGGCGACTTTGATGTCCAGCTCGACCAGGGCGGTGAGGCCGTCGATGGATTTTCGAAAATCCACAGGCTTGGGGTAGAGGTAAACTTTTTCGACTTTGCTGTCGGGACGCATCATGGCGGACTGGCTCCAGAAAGAAATCGGGAGCGCAGCATCGGGCTTCAGGTAGTCGCTTGGAATGTGGGCTTCATGGAGCGGACACGTTGGGCCTCGGGAAGTATCGCCATGTTGCGGTGATCAATCTGGTACCGCTGCAACACATACTTCACCAATGCTCTGCGGCTGGGCACCACCAATTGCCCCTCCGTCATGCCGAAGTCGGTCTCGATGATCGCTTTCTGTGCCGCGTTCAATCGCCCATCAGGCTCGAAGATGACCGGTACCTCGACATTCCAGTCTTCATCCTGCTCGCGCGTGTTCGGCGATTGGCCGAGCAAGTCCGGCTGGCCACGCAGGCGGCTGAGCACGAAATCCCGATACTGACCGTTCTTCTCGCAATACGCCCGCACGTGCCAGCGCATGCCGGTGTAGACCAGCGTGTGCGGAGCAATCAGGCGCACCTCTACGTTCGGAGTGTTGAAGGACACGTACTCAGTTTCCAGCCGCAGGCCTTCGCGACAGGCTTTGAGCAAGGGGCGCAGGACTTCCGGCCGGATCGGGCGATCAGGCACTTCCAGTACCCGGGTGTGCGCATAGGCCAATGCCAGCCCGTCGATGTGTGGCGCCCGTTCATTGTTCTGATAAAGCAGGTGCAGATAAGCGCTGGCGCTGTCGTCGATGAACAGCGGCTTGAAGTGCTTGCTTGGCACGTAGCCCTTTAGCTGCTTGTCATATGTCAAGTTTTTGGGCGCATGCTCGGTGATGTAGGTATTGATGTCCTTGGAGGCCTGCTGGCGACTGATGCCAAAGCTCTGTATCAGGTGGCCCGTGGTCAACCGGCCTTCCCACCAGGCAACGGTCTCGATCAAGCGATAGCGAAGTGCCAGATCCCAGCGAACCTGTTCGATGGATTGCTTGCGTTTCATACCCTCTCCAATGTGCGCGATTACTTTACCTGTATAAGTCTACATAATGGACGTGTAGTTTTTAATTACATATCTTTCGCGGGTCTTCGAAATACTTCGGGGGCAGCAAAGGACATGAGCATGACTATGTCGGAAGTGGTTGCGACAGGCGCATTGGTGGCGATGGGGATCATCCTGCTGGTGCTGATTCAGCAGGGGTTAAAGCTCGGTGAGCTTGGTAAGACGGTGGAGCACTGCCAGAGGGATCTGCGGTGGTTGCAGATCTGGGAGATGGAGAATCGCGAATTACGGTCAGCGTTGCGGGCGGAGCGAGAGCATGTGGTGCAGTTGCGCCGCAAGTTGGAGTTGCTGGAGGCGTTGCTGCCAGTTGAGGAGTGATCAGCGGCAATGGGTTGAGTAGCGTACCGTTCAGGGCGTTTGCATAGCGGGCTGTCGCCATGTCTGGACTGGCGTGGCCAGGGTTATGCCGTTCTTTGTTTGCTCCACTGGCAATCGTATTTTGAGTTAACAGTAGATTGCCTTCATTTTGATATTATCGGCGTGACGATCATAGGCCGCTTGTCTGCGGTATGCGTTTTACGGATGACTAGGGGCCAATGGCGCCTCGCGCAAGGAGTTTTTGATGCAGGAACAATCGATAGATCTGCTACGTGATGAGGCTCGTAGGCTTCTCAGCTTGGAGCTAGGCCTGCTGCATCACCTGCAGGAAGGCGGGGGCGTGCTGTCTGATGATCAGGATGATGAGCATCAGACCTTCAGTAAAGCGAATGTCACGAAAGAGATTGATTACCTCGAAGGCGAGCTAGCCAAAGTCCGCGAATTGAAGATGGTCTTGGCCGTGGTCGGCACCATGAAGGCCGGCAAATCGACCACAATCAATGCCATCGTGGGGCATGAAGTGCTGCCAAACCGCAACCGGCCGATGACTGCTTTGCCGACTCTGATCGAGCACACCCCTGGCCAAGTCGAGCCAGTGTTGGAGCTGAAAAACTGCAAGCCGATCAACGACCTCATTGTGCAGCTTGGTAAAGTAATCTCATCTGACCGAGGTGACGCAGCGCTGCAGAATCTGGAGCGTACCGATGACATGCTTGACCTGCTGAGGCTGATTGATCAGCGGGGAAGTTTCAAAGCGCTATATGAAGGGTCGGAAAATATCTTCTGGTTCCTCAAAAGCCTGAACGATTTGGTACGGCTTGCGGCGTTTTTGGGGCTGGATTTCCCTTTTGGTAGCTACTCCAGTATCGACGATTACCCTGTCATCCGCATCGAATTTTCTCATCTCGGCCAGGCGGCGGGTCAGGGCAAATTGGCCTTGCTCGATACACCCGGCCCCAATGAGGCGGGTCAGCAGCATCTTCGCAAAATGCTCAAGGAACAGTTGAAGAAGGCTTCGGCTGTGCTGGCTGTCATGGACTTCACACAGCTCAAGTCTGACGCCGATGAGCAGGTGCGAAAGGAGCTGGATGAGATTGCCGATATTGCCGAAGGGCGACTGTTTGCATTGGTGAATAAGTTCGACCAAAGAGACCGCAACGGCGACAGCGCTGACCAAACACGCACCTTCGTGGCCGAGTCGTTGATGAATAGCAGGCTCGATGCATCAGATGTCTATCCAGTCTCTTCGCGCTGGGGATATTTGGCCAGCCGTGCCCAACAGGAAATTGCCAACCACGGCATGCTCCCTGAGGCTAAGAGAGGCCAAAATGCATGGGTCGAAGACTTCGGCCAGTTGGTGCTGGGCATGGATTGGGAAGATGCATTGCAAGACGCCGAGCTTGTCCAGCGCGGTGCCAGTAGCCTTTGGAAAAGATCAAATTTCGCCGAGCCGCTGGAGAAAGTGATCTTCAAGGCCCACCGGCAAGCAGCCGTTATGGCGTTGTCCTCTGCTGCGTCGAAACTGGTTGACACGGCGACCCGCCTTGCACGCTTCCTGGAAGTGCGTGATACCGCGCTGGCCAAGAGCGCTGAAGAACTTCAGGAGCAGATTGGGTCGCTGCGCGATGACATTGCAATGATTGATCGCCTGGAACATGACAGCGAAGAGTCTTCGCAGAACGCGCTGGCGGAAATCAAGTGCGAGATGAGCATGACCTTCAGCGAATTGGCGGAGGCTATCAAGCATGAGGTCGGCGAAGGATTCAAAGCGGGAAAGCGGCAAGAGCAGCAACAAGCCGTCGCCCGAATGCAAGAGCAGCTAGCACCGACCATGGCAGGGCTCCTCAAAGGAGCGTTTAGCACTTGGTTGGGTGGCGAACGGGCTCGTCGCGCGCGCAACGGTTTCGATTTTGAGTTCGACGAAGAAAGTCCGGTGATCAATTTCGCTAAGCAGTCTGAGGCTGAAGCGCTGCTGAAAAAAATCGAAGATGGGGTGCATAGCATCATTAGCGATGGTGAAGTCGAACTGGTAAGGCGTATGGGTGAAATCCTCAAGGATTTCCGCATCACTTTCGCAGTTGATATCGAAGCCGAAGCCAACAAACTTATCGCGGGCCTGAATGAGCGGCTCAATCGCAGCGGTTTTTCCATCGATGTGAAGATCCCTGACACAACCCCGCTGACTCTCAAGTACACCGCTGGCGAGATTCTGCGCGATTCGGTGGATAGCAAGCACCGTAACGTCACGCGCTCTCGCCGCAGCAAAGGGGCATGGGGCACCATTTGTAGCTGGTTCGGTACCTCTGACTGGGGCTGGGAAGAGTACACGGTTAAGCAGGGTTATTACGCAGTCGATATCAACAAGGTCCGCAAAGCCATCGACGCATCAATCGAGCATCTGTTCAAAGACCTGGAGACCTCCGCTGCTGACACCATCGCTCAGCCGCTCAATGAAGGACTTCACGCGTTCTTCGAGCAACTAAAAGGCAGCATCGAAAGCATCCGAAGCGACTTGCAACAGAGTATTCGTGATCAGGAGCGCAGCCAGGACGAGCAAATTGCATTGGCTGGTTTGCTCTCTAGTTACAAACGCGAGGTCATGCCGATCAAGCGCGACAGCGAAGAGCTGCTGCGAGATGTGAGCCCGGCTGGGGTGCCAGCATGAATGAAGCGCAAAACGATGAGTTGATTGGCGAAATGACCCGTCTGTTTACCTGTCTGCCGGAAAAGTTCGTGGTGGACTTCGCCAACGGTATCGATGTGGTGCGCGAGCGCCAGAGGCATATTTCGACTCGGACCGGGATGTTCGACCGCCTTTACGATGGGTTTACTGGCAAAACATCCCAGAACCAAGCGGAAATCAATGCAAGTCTCACCGATGGCGTCGAAGGGGCACTGGAGTGGCTAGTCGACTTGACTCAATCGTTGGCCAAGAGCAACCGTGCGATCTATCAGGTGCAGAGGCGGGTGAGTGGAATGAAGCAGGATCTAGCTACGGTCGCTAACTATTCAGCTGATACCCGCTATGCGTTGGAGCGACTTTCGCAGCACCTTGGCGATCGATGCAGTGCTTTAGAGCAAAATGTTGCGAGAATCGATTCTACGCAACGTGCCCAGTTACACCTCGAGAGTGTTATGGGCAAGTGGGGCGCGGGTCGGTTCGCTGGTCTTAGCCTTACTGGTCGCTGTTATGCGGTGCTGGAAGAGTTGCGCTGGGGGGCATTCGGGGATCATTGTCTAACCATTTCTGGTACTGAGCGTCAGCAACTGCTAGAGGACCTCGCCAACCGGGCGATCATACAGCTGAGTCGAGACGCTCAGGTGGGGCAAGGGGAGCGCATCCCTACCCGAAATCGCTGGCTGGCGAGGCCTTCGCCTGACGTACCATGGAATGTAAGCGAAGAGACGCTTGCTTATCTGGGTGATTGGTCGTGTCCTGATCGTTCGCCAATGACTTATGCAGTTTCGCAGGTGCCTGACGAGTTACCACTCCAAGTGCCTCTGCTGGGTTCTGCCCGGCGTATGACTGAAGGGTTGGTCAGTGAATTGTTCTTGGAGACCTCAGTATGAGTGCATCCTTGAAAGTGGGCTTGGTGCTGTCGGGTGGAGGAGCGAAAGGTGCATACCAAGTTGGTGTGCTGAAAGCCTTGCACGAGCTGGGTACTCGTATTGATGCGGTTTCAGGTGCAAGTATCGGAGCACTCAATGGCGGTATTCTTGCGTCAGCGCCTTCGCTGGATGTTGCCATGGCGCGTCTGGAAGAATTGTGGGGGCGTTTGAGTAAAAGCTCCCCTTTGAGTTTGAAAATGCCGGGCTATGTGTCATTGCTGGCAGCTGCAGGGTTACGCATGAACGGCGCGCCTGCCATTCTTGCCGCAGCTCATGGCGCCAAGAGACTGGCCCAGCGCTTTGGTGTCGAATTTCCCGAGTGGCTGAATGGCTGGGAAGACGGTTTTCTAGATGACAAGCCGTTGCAGCAACTGATGGATGAGTTCTTGGTCAGCAAGGATCTGCAGCGTGGCCTGCCACTGTACGTTTCTCTCTACGAGAGCTTGGGAGGGCTCGAGGATATAGTGCGTGCTCTCTATGCTGAGCTTGGCTTTGGTGACACGCCACATTCACAGTTTTTCCATGTCCAGTCGATTGAAAATGAGGAGGAACAGAAACGCATATTGCTGGCCTCGGCGGCGCTTCCGTTGCTATTCAAATCACGTCGCCATGATGGGCGAAGCTGGTCAGATGGAGGGCAGGGTGGCTGGCAAACCATGCAAGGCAATACGCCGATTACGCCCTTGTTAGAGGCGGGTTGCAACCTGGTTATCGTCACGCATCTAAGTGATGGATCAGTTTGGAGCAGGCAGCGATTCCCAGACGCCACCATTTTGGAGATTCGCCCGAGCAAGAGTTTGGCCCGTGCGAATGGGCCTTTGGCGGGGGCTCGCGACTTGCTAGGATTTGATGGCGAGAAAATTCCATCGTGGATAGAGCAGGGTTATCAGGACACGCTTCAGTGTGTTGGCCGCGTGCTGAATGCACAGAGCGCGCGCAATGAGTTACGCACTTCGGAAGCGGCGCTGGTTAACATTGAGCGTGAGTCCACTAATGCTGATCAAGTGCTTGCAGACGCTATGGCACGATTGAGGTGAGCGTCGCGGGGGAAGGGTGGTATGCCGAGCCTCTCGCTATTCAAGGCTATCTGTCTATCGACTCTTCCTCCCGATGTTCGAATGCTGGCGCTTTGCCGGTGCTGCGGGCATGCTTTGCCCAATCTGCTGGTAAGTAAGGCTGACGCAAAGGAGCGCGAGTGTGGGGCTGGAGAGAAAAGTTAGAGAAGCGCAACTGAATGTGCTGATCAAATATGGTGTTCTGGCTGATTTTTCTGGGGTCGAAGAAAGCGTTCTAGACCGTGCGATTAAAGGCAGCGTTCCCGCTGGCGCTGCACAAAATCTAACTTTTGCTGCTTGGCATGATCAGTTGCTTGGGCCGATTGAGCGCGTGCCGGTGGCCCGTTTCCATGGGGACGTTGCAGGGCAAACCCGGTTCTCGAACCTTACTGACGGTGATGGCCTCGCCAAAGCTTTGAAAGCACGTGACAAGCAGGCACAGAACTCACTAAAGGCTGCCCAGGCCGAAATTGCAAAGCTGCAAGCTGAATTGGCTACGCTTCGGCAACGTGTCGCGCTTTGCGAAAGTGTATCCGAGGATGCCGGGCGGTTGCGCGATTGGTACAGCCTTGTGACCCCTGACTTGCACCGTATCCTTTGGGATGTCAAAGAAATACAAGGCGCAATTTTCGACCACCAGGGCAAGCTGAACAGGGACTTCCGACAGCAGCTGGTTGAAATCATTCTCAACGCCCTGGTTGATTTGGAGTTGCGCGGCTTTTGCGTTGATGTGGAGCTACGAGATGATTCGCCGCGCAAAGAAAAAGCCCCCACTATCGTATTGCATCGCAGCCAGCCTTCAGGGGAGGAAGCACGCGAGCGCGAAGGATTCACCTTTACTGTGCCTGGCGTACAGCCCGATGTGCTCGAAGCCGCGAGCGAACTGATATGGCCTCGGCCCGTGCTGCCGCCAGTCGACAGCCAGATACGTTACACCTGCTACGTGAATATAGGCGTTCATCCGCAGGCCTTGGTGGGGGAAGACGACATTTTTCATCTGTCGTGCTTCATGTATAAATTGTTTGAGGCTATGGCGAGGTCTGGAGACCATCGCCCACGCGGAGCCCTTCGCGAGAAAGTTATCCTTTGCTTGCTTCTGGCATTTACTGCGCCATGTATGCCCGCGCGTTTACGCCGACAGAATCTACCGGGACTGAAAGAGGTATATTTTTCAGATGAAGTGAACCGAGCAAAGCAGGATTCGAAAGATGATAGCAACGCATCGGGCGGGAAAATTGTTGAATACTTGTTGCGTGTTATGCACGCGTAGATCGGCCTTTCATCGTCTGCAGGCTTGCCGTCAGTTCCGCACATACGGATCAGTTCGGGGGACGGCAGGTAGCTACCATCCCTACCGCGAGCCACTCAGCCTCCCAATCACAACCTGCTGCACCTCAGGGTTTGATCGAGGTACTTCGGATCGATCTGATAGCGCTGCAGCACATACTCCGCGTTATGCATTGCCTAGTCGGTAACGTTGAGCAGTTCTCAGCATGATCTTCACACCTTTCACAGCCAGCGCGTCAGCGCGATTGAAGCTAACCAGATGATTTACTATCCGGCATCTTTGCCACAGGGCACAATGCCACCAAGACGCGCATTTGGACGCGAGAGGACCTAGGGGATTGGAAGGCGTGTCTACAAAGCAGAAGGTGTTGCTCTGCTGGGTCGGAGGGAACGATCTGAAGGCGTTGTCAGGTCGTGAAGCAGGGCCTGTACTGGCGACGCTAAGAGCGCAATCTTTTGATCGTGCAGAACTGCTTTCGTCTTATCCGGCTGAGCTGGTCGAGCCTTATGTCGCCTGGCTCCGTGAGCAGGTCAGTGTCCCGATCATCGTCAGTTATGAGTCACTGACGAGCCCTGTACATTTCGGGGATATCTACCAAGCTGCCAATGCTCACCTGACTCGCTTGCACCTTTATGTCAATCAGCTTTCCATTCTGCTCAGCCCCGGTACTCCGGCCATGCAGGCTGTGTGGATTCTCTTGGGCAAGACCCGCTACCCAGTGACTTTCTATCAGTCCTCGCTGGAGCAGGGGGTGCAGCAGGTTGATGTGCCATTTGAGATTGCGGCCGAGTATGTGCCAGCCGCCAACTCCATCAGTGCCGACAAGCTGTTGCGCCTCGCCGACAGTCGGGCGCCGGTTGATGCCGCTTTCGCCAGCATCATCACGCAAAGCGAGCGCATGCTGCTGCTCAAATCGCAGGCACAGGTGCTGGCTCAGAAGCAGGTCCCAGTGTTGCTCTATGGAGAGACAGGTACTGGTAAAGAGTTGTTTGCCAGAGCCATCCATAACGCTGGTCCGCGTTCGTCAGCGCCTTTCATTGCGCTTAACTGCGGGGCTATTCCACCTGAGCTGATCGACTCTACCTTGTTTGGCCATCGTAAAGGGGCTTTCACCGGCGCGGTGGAGAGTCGTGCCGGGGTGTTCCAGCAGGCGGATGGCGGAACCCTGTTCCTTGATGAGTTCGGCGAACTGACTGCGGACGCCCAGGTGCGTTTGCTGAGGGTGTTGCAGGATGGAGTGATTACGCCAGTGGGCAGTAGTCAGGAGGTGCAGGTCAATGTACGTCTGATTACGGCTACCCACCGCAATCTCATGCAGTCGGTGGCGGAACGGCGGTTCCGTGAGGATCTGTTCTATCGAGTTGCAGTTGGCGTTTTGCACTTGCCACCATTACGCGAGCGAGAGGGTGATTTGTTGCTCCTGGCTGACGCCTTGCTGGGGGAGACGGCCAAGCAAGATGGCACTCTAGGTGGTAAGAAAATTTCCGCAGAGGCAAAGAACCTTATTCTTCGCCATCCTTGGCGCGGTAATGTTCGTGAGTTGCAATCGGCCCTTTTACGTGCAGCGCTGTGGTGCCGGGGCGATTTGATTGAGGCTGGAGATATAGAGCAGGCGCTTTTCCAGATGCCTCAAGATGGGCATGCTGAACAGCTTGAGAAGTTTTATCAACCTATTGATTTACAAGGGATAATCGCAGATACCGCAAGGCGGTATCTGCGTCAGGCCCTGAAAGTGACCGGGCACAATAAGACCCGTGCAGCCAGCCTGCTGGGGCTGAAAAGCCAGCAAACGCTGACAAACTGGATGAGCAAGTACGACGTCGAATAGAAACTTGGCACGATCCTCGCTTAGAGGATGGTTATGGACAGAATCGCCTATATGAAATCAGTCAACTTCGAGTTCCTTCGTCCCGGCAACGAGTTGCTGGCAAACCTAGCTGGCCTGGCCGAGGCCGTGATTCATATTGATCCGGGCAGCGCCCTGACGCGCTTGCGCAGTTTTGCCGAGGAGCTGACCAAAGGCATCTACAAGGAAGAACTGCTGCCGCGTATGCCGCAGTCAACCTTTTACGAACTGGTTAAAAACTCGGTGTTCACGGATTGCGTCAGCAAGCCCCTGGTTCACCAGATCAACTTCCTGCGTATCCAGGGCAATGACACCGCTCACGGTGCGGAAGGTGAACTACGCAATGCGCAGTTGGCACTGAAGACCGCCCATCAACTGGCCATGTACATGGCCATCAAGTACTACGGAACCGCACAGGCTGATATTTCGCCTTTTGCCGAGGTGCAGGACCCGACTGCGACTCTTGCCAGCCTGCAGAAGACTGTCTCCAGCTACGAGAGGGAGCTCACTCAGCAGCAGGAAGAGCTACAGCGAGTCATGGATAAGCTGGAGCAGGAGCGCACCCGCAATCTTGATAAGCTGGAGCCGCCTGCTAAGCCGGATCAGCAGAGCCGTCAGCAGCAGAGTCAGAAAGTTGCCGACAGCCTGCAGTGGAACGAAGCCAAGACCCGGGCTCTGCTGATCGATGCCATGCTGGTTCAGGCGGGCTGGGATATCAGTAATCCCTCGCAGGTAGGCCAGGAAGTGGACGTCGACTTTCCCGATAACGTCTCTGGCAAGGGCCGTGCTGACTACGTGCTATGGGGTGACAACGGCCAACCGCTGGCTGTGATCGAGGCCAAGAAATCCGGCAATGTCAGTCTGCAGGCCGGACGCGAACAGGCCCGGATGTATGCCGATGGCTTCGAGCGCATGGGCATGCAGCGCCCGGTGATTTTCTACAGCAACGGCTACGAGACCTTCATCTGGGACGACGCGCAATACAACACCTACCGTCCGGTGTACGGCCTCTACAGCAAAGACAGCCTCGAATACCTGATCTATCAGCGCCAATACCGCAAAGCGGAGCTGGAGCGTCATAACCCGGATCTGAATATCGCTGACCGCCCTTATCAGATCGAAGCGATCAAGACGGTTGCCGCTAACTTCCAGCAGCAGCGTCGTCGCGCGCTGATCATTCAGGCCACCGGCACTGGTAAGACCCGCGTGTCCATCGCCTTGGCCGAGCTGCTACTGCGCACTGGTTGGGCCAAACGCGTACTGTTCCTGTGTGACCGCAAGGAGCTGCGTGTGCAGGCTGATGATGCTTTCAGACATAACCTGCCCAGCGAGCCGCGCTGCGTAATTGGTGAAACAAACAAGGTCGATCAGACCGCACGTGTCTACATCGCCACCTACCCGGGCATGATGAGCCGCTTCGCCCAGCTTGATGTGGGCTTCTTCGACCTGATCATTGCTGACGAAAGCCACCGTAGCATCTACAACAAGTACCGCGACCTGTTCGACTACTTTGATGCCTTGCAGGTAGGCCTAACCGCCACCCCGGTAAAGTTCATCAGCCGCAATACCTTCGACATGTTCGACTGCGAGACGACCGACCCGACCTTCGAGTTCGGTCTCGATGCAGCCATTAACAACGATCCGCCGTACCTGGTGCCGTTCCGCGTTAAGGACCTTACCACCGATTTCCTACGCGACGGCATTCACTACAACGACCTGAACGAAGAACAGCAACGTCAGCTTGAAGAGGACCTCGGGGAGGAGGAGGCCAAGCGCACCACCATCGCCGGCAAGGACATCGGTCGCAAGATCTTCAGCGAAGACACCGACCGCCTGATTCTGGAAAACTTGATCGACAACGGCATCAAGGATGAGACGGGGTCACTGGTCGGCAAGACCATCGTCTTTGCCCAGCGTCAGGACCATGCTGAGCACTTGGAAAAACTCTTCTGCAAGCTCTACCCTCAGTATGGCAGCAAGGTCTGCAAGGTCATCCACAACCAAATCCCGCACGTGGGTACGTTGATCAAAGAATTCAAAAAACCAGAGAACGACTTCCGCATCGCCATCTCGGTAGACATGCTCGACACCGGCATTGATGTGCCCGAAGTGGTTAACCTGGTATTCGCTAAGCCGGTGAAGTCCTGGGTGAAGTTCTGGCAGATGATCGGTCGCGGCACACGCCTGCGCCCCAATCTGTTTGGTCAGGGCAAGCACAAAAGCGAGTTCCTCATCTTCGATCACTACGGCAACTTCGACTTCTTCGAGCAGGAGTACGAAGAACCAGATGACAAGAGCGGCAAGTCGCTCCTGCAAACCACCTTCGAAGCGCGTCTGGAGCTGGCGCAGGCGGCTCTCAAACAGAACCATGCCGCCGCCTTTGATACCGCCATTGAACTGCTGCGTGCCGACATCAATGACCTGCCGGAGAGCAGTGTTGCCGTCAAGCGCGAGCTGCGGGCTGTGCACCAATTGCAGCAGGGCGACCAGCTGCAAAAGTTCGACGCCAAGACCCAGCATTTGCTGCAAAATACCATTGCCCCGCTGATGTCGGCTCGTGTGCTGCGCGACAAACATGCCACTGCGCTCGACAAACTTATCGCCGCCATCGAGCGCTGCCTGGTGGAAAACGCCAGTTGTTTCGAGGATGGCAAGATCACCTTGTTGGAAGAGATCGACAAGCTCGCCATCAATATTCAGGCCGTGCGCCAGAAGGATGCCTTGATCGCAGAGGTGCGTAGCGCGGACTTCTGGCTCAACGCCAATGTGGGCAAGCTGGAACGAGCTCGGCGGGAGCTGCGCGGCATCATGAAATATCGCAAGTCCGGTGAGGGAGTGCTCTACAGCACGCCGGGAACTCGCACCGCCGATGGCGGCGTGCAGGTGGCTGAACGTCAGATCAAGATCCCAGGGGCCAACGAGGCCATGATCTACCGGCACCGCCTCAAAGACATCCTCGACGGCATGCTGGCTGCCAACCCGACCCTGCAGAAAATCCACAAGGGCGAGCCTATTGCCGAGCAGGAGCTGAACTCGCTCACCTCGACCATCCTCACCACTCACCCAGGCATCAGCCTGCAAGTGCTGAACGAGTTCTATGGCCGTACTGCCAGCGAGCTGCAGTTGACTGTGCGCGAGCTGATAGGTCTGGATGTACAGGCCATTGAGCAGCATTTTGCCCAGTTCCTGCATACCCATCCCAGCCTCACGGCCCAGCAGGTGCGCTTCATGAACCTGCTGAAAAGCTACATTGCCCAGCACGGCAGCATCGTCATCGAAAAGCTCTACGACGCACCGTTTTCCAGCATTTCCCACGAAGGCATCGACGGTGTGTTTGCCCCCGCTGATGTGGGCGTGCTAGTGGCCGTGCTCAAGCCCTTCTTGCGCGGGGACAACTCGCCTACCAGTCACTAGGAGTGCACATGCAAGCCAGTCAATGGACCACCGATATCATCGTCATCACAGTTGTACTCGCACTGGCTTGCGCGTTGCTGGGTTATTTTGCGGCAGCACTGCGTCAGGGCCGGCAACTCAGTCAGCTAGCGGCCGAGCTTGAGCAGGCCCAACTGGCTCAAACGACAGCAGTGGCCGACAGCGCCGCGTTGAGTGAGCAGCTCAAGGCCTCGGAAGCACGAGTGCATGAGCTCCAGGTCGCCGAGAGCACCCTGAAAACCAAGCTGCAGGGCGCGTTCGACAGCGTGACGCGGCTGACTCAGGAACAGCAGGAAGCTAAGGGTCGTCATGCAACCCTGGAGGCCAAGCTGGAGCAGTCTGCCAAACAACATCATGAAGCGGTCATTCAGCATGAAACGGCGTTGACTGAAATTCGGAGCCTTAACGCAAAAGTTGAGGACTACCAGAGTCGTCTGGAGCAGGCGAATACCTTGCTTCAGCAAGAGCGTGAATCGGTCAGTGGTCTCAAGTCAGCACTGGCCGAAGAGGGCAAAAAAGCCAAAGGCTTTGAGGCTGCCAACACGGATGCTCGGACACAGCTGGCAGAGCTGAAGGAGCAGATGAAGACCGCAGGCGAAAAGATTGAAACGCTGCAGGGCGACCAGGCAGAGATCAAGCGCCAGGAAACCAAACTTAGGGCCGAACTGGATGAACGCGAGGCCAGCCATGCCCGTGAGCAGGCCAACTTCGAACGGCAGAAAGCCAGCCTGAGCGAGCAGTTCAAGTTGCTGTCCAATGAGATTCTCGAAGCGAAAGCCCAGGCCCTGCAGGAAAGCAGCAAGCTCAGCTTGAGCGCCGTGATGACGCCGTTCCAGCAGTCCATCGACACCTTCAAGCGTGAAGTGCAGGAGATCCACCACCGCGAAACCACCCAACAGGGTGAGCTGCGTAAAGAGCTGGAGCAGCTGAAAACGCTGAATCAGCAGATCACCGCCGAAGCCCATGAGCTGTCCACCGCGCTGCGTGGCCAAAAGAAGCTGCAGGGCAACTGGGGCGAACTGGTGCTGGAGAACGTACTCGACCGCTCAGGCCTGCAGTTGGGCAAGGACTATCTGCGCGAAGTCAGCATCACCACGGAGGAGGGGCGCCAGCGCCCCGACGCCGTGGTGTACCTGCCTCAGGCCAGGCACCTGATCATCGACGCTAAGGTTTCGCTTAACGCCTATACCCGCTATGTGAACGCCGAAGACGATTTAGAGCGTAAGCAGGCCCTGAAAGAGCATGTGCAGGCCGTGGCCAGCCGCATCAAGGAACTGGCTGACCGCGACTATTACAAACTGCCGGGGCTTAATTCTCCGGACATGGTATTCATGTTCATCCCCATTGAGTCGGCCTTCGTCGAGGCGCTCAAGGCAGACGAAACCCTGTTCCAGCAGGCCATCGAGAACAACGTGCTGGTGGCCACACCTACCACGCTGCTCACCAGCCTTAATATCGTGCGCCAGCTCTGGCGCTATGAGGATCAGAACAAACACACCGCCGCGCTGGCCAGTCGGGCAGAGGGCGTGTTCAAAAAGCTCAACACCTTCCTGGCCAGCTTTGAGAAAATCAAAAAGGGCTTGGAAAGCGCCACCGAAGCATATGTTAAGGCCGAAGGCCAGCTGGTCAGCGGCAAGGGCAACCTGGTCAAACAGGTGGGCGAATTCAAGAACCTGGCGCCTGCCATCAAAGCCCAGTTACCTGCCTATTTCGCCGACAAAGCTGCGCTGGAAATCGACTTTATCCCTGCCGAGCAGAACATTGAGGCTCTCGCTGACACCACCGAAGATCAAGACCTGCTCGCTGAATCCGACACTGAAACCGACTACGAGAACGCCTGATGCTCACCGGCAAGATACGCAACGATATCGACAAGCTCTGGGAAAAATTCTGGACTGGCGGTATCACCAACCCGCTGACCGTGATCGAACAGATCAGCTACCTGATGTTCGCCCGCATGCTCGACATGCAGGAAGACGTGGCCGAGCGCAAAGCTAACCGCACCGGCAAGGCCTTCGATCGTCTCTTCCCCAATACCCCGGAAGGCCAACTGCTGCGCTGGAAGAACTTTCGCAACATGAGCGGGAAGGAACTGCACAGTCACCTCAAGAAAAAGGTCTATCCGTTTTTCGCCCAACTCGGCAGCGCCGAAGGCGAGGGCGGTGAGCGCGAAGGCCTCGGCCATATCAGCGAATATATGCAGGACGCCGATCTGGAGATCAAGAACGAGTCCGTACTCACCTCAGCCCTGGAGATGGTCAACGAGCTGCCGCTGACCCAGAGTGACGTAAAGGGCGACATCTACGAATACTTGCTCAGCAAGCTGACCACCGCCGGTATCAACGGTCAGTTCCGCACGCCACGCCATATCATCGACGCGATGATCGAACTGATCGCGCCGCAGCCGACCGAGGTGATCTGCGACCCGGCCTGCGGCACTGCCGGCTTCCTGGCCCGCACCATGGAATACCTCAACCGCGTGTATTCCAGCCCGGAAGGCACCTTCACCGATGAAGACGGCAACTTTCATTATTCCGGAGACTTGCTCGAACCCTACCGCCGGCACCTCAACAGCCAGATGTTTTGGGGTTTCGACTTCGACACCACCATGCTGCGCGTCTCCAGCATGAACATGATGCTCCACGGCGTGAACGGCGCGAACATCCGCTACCAGGACTCCCTGAGCAAATCCATCAAGGAGCACTACCCGCGTCAGGAACAGGACTTCTTCGACGTAGTGCTGGCCAACCCGCCCTTCAAAGGCAGCCTGGACGAAACCAACACCAACCCCGACGTGCTCGGCCTGGTGAAAACCAAAAAGACCGAGCTGCTGTTCGTCGCCCATATCCTTCGCTCGCTCAAGCTCGGTGGCCGCGCCGCCGTGATCGTGCCGGACGGCGTGCTGTTCGGCTCAAGCAAGGCCCACCAGCAATTGCGCCAGGAGCTGCTGGACAACAACCAGCTCGAAGGCATAGTCAGTCTGCCCAGCGGGGTATTCAAACCCTATGCCGGCGTCAGTACTGCCATTCTGATATTCACCAAGGGCGGCACCACAGAGCGCGTGTGGTTCTACGACCTGCAAGCTGACGGCTACTCGCTGGATGACAAGCGTACCGAGTTGAAATGCGAGGGCAGCAACGACCTGCCCGACGCCATCGCCCAATGGCACAAATACCGGCAGATGATCGACGGCAATATCAGTGCCAGCACTATCAATACCCTGTTCGGTGACAAGCGCAAAAAGGCCTTTGTCGTGCCGGCCGAGGATATCGCCGCCAACAAGTACGACCTCTCCATCAATCGCTACAAGGAAGTGGAGTACCAGCAGGAGCAGTACGAAGATCCGAAGGTTATTCTTCAACGGCTGAAAGGGCTGGAGCAGGAAATTCTGGCGGATCTGGATGAGTTGGAGGGGATGCTGTGAGTTGGCCTCTAGTTAAATTGACAGATGTTTGTAACGTCATCATGGGGCAGGCGCCAGATGGCTCCTCATATAACGAAACTGGTGAGGGCGTTCCACTACTGGCTGGCGCTGGAGATTTCGGTGAGAAAACTCCTATCCCTAAAAAATTTACAACTGAGGCAGGTAAGATTTCCCAGTTCGGTGATTTGATACTTTGTATTCGTGCAACAATTGGCGATTTGAATTGGAGTGATAGAGATTACTGCCTTGGGCGGGGAGTGGCGGGGCTAAGAGTTATTAAAGATAGGCTTGACGCCTCCTATCTTTGGCATTTTATCTGCACCCATAAGCATGAGTTAGCGTCAAAGGGAACTGGCTCAACGTTTAAGCAGGTAAATCGAACGCATATAGCTGAGTGGGAAATCCCCCTGCCACCCCTGCCCGAACAAAAACGTATCGCCGGCATCCTCGACAATGCCGACGCCATCCGCCACAAGCGCCAGCAAGCCATCCAGCTCGCCGACGACTTCCTTCGCGCTGTGTTTCTGAATATGTTCGGCGAGCTTGTTACATCTTCTGGGTATGCACGATCGCAAAAATACAAGCTGCTGGAGTTGGTTGATTACATTGATTACAGAGGTAAGACTCCCGAAAAGTCTGAGTGTGGAGTTCCTTTGATAACAGCGAAAAACGTCAAAGGTGGGTATGTCGATGATGAGCCGAGAGAGTACATTCCCGAAGAAAATTATGATGCATGGATGACGAGAGGCTTTCCTAGAAAGAACGATGTTCTTTTTACTACTGAAGCACCGCTCGGAAATGTTGCCTTGCTAGGTGAGTATGAGAAAGTTGCAATTGGCCAGCGTTTGGTGGCTCTACGATCTAAAGGGAGGGTGACGCATGAATATCTCCTGTTCTTGTTGCTGCATCCTTTTGTTCAGGACTTAATTTATGCTCGATCTTCCGGTAGTACGGTTAAAGGAATTCGCACGAAAGAGCTTTATGCGATTGAGATTCCAGTGCCGGATATACAAAAGCAAATAGAGTTTTCAGCTGCTTACTGGAAAGGCAAATCGCTTATGAGCATTCAAGAGTCTGCATATCAATTGGCTGTGTTGAACTTCAGTGCGTTATCTCAAAAAGCCTTTGCTGGCCAGCTGTAGATAAGGAAATTCCCATGCGCCTTAAGTCCGTCAAGCCATTTGTCGGTTATGGGCTGAGCTGGAGTATAACAATGCGCATTATAGAAATCGCCCTCACTAACTTTCGTTCCTTTCAGGCCACTCAAGCTATCCCGTTGGCGCCGATAACCTTGATGTTTGGCCCTAATAGCGTCGGCAAAAGCTCGGTGCTTCAGGCGCTGTTTTATCTGCAACAAATTCTGGCTAAAGGCCACTGCGACCCGCAGCGCATTGATGTGTTGGGCGAGAAACACATTGGCGGCTTTGCCAGCCTGGTGAATGATGGTGATCTGAATAAGCGCATTGTCATCAAGCTTCATGTCGCGAAAGACGACAGCATCGGTGGTAGTTACAACCAGCTGTATGAGCTGATCAACGAGGATTTTGGCCTAACTGTCGACAGCCCAACCGCAGATGCCGTTCGCTTTGCTGTGGAGTTGCATATCGCTTGGTCTAAATCAGCCGAAACCGCCTATGTGGCTTGTTACAAGCTGTGGCTGGACGATACGCTGATCGCTGAACTTAACAGCGATGCGGGGATGAAGCAGCCGGTGCTGGCCTGGCTAAATTACCAGCATCCCGCTCTGTTGACCGAACTTGATTTGGACGAAGCTCCGGAGCGCGAAGCCGAAGGCTTTGTAAGCGTCTTGCATGAGCTATTGAATGCTCAGCGCCCCACCCGGCAGGTCAGTCGCCGCGAATCCAGGCACTTGTCTGAAATGACCTTTGCCCATGCCGAGCTGGGTTTTGAAGGCTTCGCTGGCGCCTTACCCCTGCTGGGTAAGCGATTGGAAACCACTGTCGAACACGACGACCCGCGTATCACCACACGTTTGCATGAAATTCTCTCGGATGTATTGGTAGCTCCGTTAGATAACCTGCTGACACTGCTTAATCAGAGTTTGTGCATCGGCCCGCTGCGCATGGTGCCCGATGCCTTGCGCCAGCCTAATCCTTATCCCGAGCAGAAAGACTGGTACAGCGGCGCGGCTGCTTGGGACGTAGTTAGTGCGCTCAGCCGCCAGCACAAAGCGCCCGCCTTGCTGGCCGAGATTAACCAGTGGATGGGGCATCTCGGCCTTGGCTATTCACTGCGTGCAAAGTCGGTGGTGAGCAAGGTGGTGTATTCCGGTGGTGACGACAGTCTAGGCGAGTTGCGCGCTATGCTCGATGCGCATGGCGATAAGCTTGAAATCAGCTTCAGCGGTGCTGATGAGGAAGGTAATCCGTCAGATCAGAAAGCGCCTATAGACATGGAGAAGCTGAAAGCGCTTCTGCAGGAGCTCGCGCCTGATAGCGCTGCCCCTAAGGGTGCCGTTATTGAGCAGGTGCGCAATCAATGGGCGCTGTGGGATGACGCGCGGCAGTGCGAAGTAGCCTTCTCCGAGGTTGGTGTGGGGATTTCACAGCTGTTTCCGCTGATAGTGGCGGCTGTGGAGGCGCGCCAGGGGCTTGTGACCTGCGAGCAGCCAGAGCTGCATGTGCATCCACGAATTCAGGTGGACATAGGTGATTTGCTCACCCAGGCCAATCGCCAATGTAGCTTCCTGATCGAGACCCATAGTGAACATCTGATTTTGCGGATACTTAGGCGCATTCGCGAAAGCACAGAAGGCGAGCTGCCTGATGGCCTGAAGCCGCTGGCACCTGAGGATGTGTCGATTATTTATCTCGATACGGCAGCAGGCGGGGTAAAGGCCACGCGTATCGAAATTGATCGCTATGGCGAGTTCACCAGCCGTTGGCCCAAGGGCTTCTTTGCTGAGCGTGGCGAGGAGTTGTTCTGATGCACGCCATATTCGCCATTGAGCCGGACGCTATCGATAACTGGCAAGACTTGAAGTACGCACTGGAGAAGTTCGGCTACAGCAAGGGGTTGTTGATTGCACGCTTTCCTAAGCCCTGGCCCCGTTTGGTGATTGAGGCATGTGAGCGTCGCGGCGTGGGGGATGTGGAGCGGGCGCGTATCGTCGAGAAGCTGCGCCAAGCCCAGAACGACCGGTTTGTACGCTTGGGGCTGCCGTTTGATGGTGACGACTGGATCGCCAATGCCAAACAAGATGGTGTACGCGAACGTCTGTCAGCAATCTTGGTGCGGGATAAGCACGATGCAGAGCGATTTCATTGTTTAGCCGAGGTTGAAGAGGCGCTGTTCGAAAATCGTCGTGATGTGCAGGTTAAGCGTAATGCTCAAGCTTTGGCCGAGGCTGCGCGGTATGTGTTGCTGAGTTCTGATCGAATTGTTCTAGTCGACCCGTATTTTCAGGCCATGCCCAAGTGTTGCAGGGTGTTGAAGGCGATGTTTGATATTTGTCGCCAGCAGGAGCATCGACTAGTTGAGCTGATTATCTTTACCGCAAAAAGCACGGACGACCGTCGCCTTGACCTTATTGCTGCCGATTATGAAAGGATGCTTGAGGCTCTACTGGGGCAAGGGGTTTGTATAAGTATTCATCTATTATCTGATGCTGCTTTGGATCAAGACTTTCATGCGCGTTATATATTCAGCCCGCGTGCTGGTTTGCGCTTTGATCGAGGTTTTGTTGAGCCCCCGGATCATGCACAGCGCGAGCACTTGACCGATGTTGTCTGCTTGGATGAGCGCCGGGTGGCTGAGCTGAGAAGTCACTATCTGGAGTCTGACGATGGCCTGGCTAACGCAGAGTCTATTGTTCTGTCGTGAAGTGATTCCGATGTCAAGAGGGAGCTGAATTGGGGCTGTGTCCTGAGCACGGCTACTCTTTTTAGCCATTGAATATCCATGGCTTTTCTAGGCGACGAATGAGTAATCGTGCTGTCAGAACGTAGTAATAGCGCGTTGCCTGACTTTTCGGCGTAAGGTGGTGACCGAGAAACCAGGCCAAATGCTTTCTTTGCCAAGTCCAGGGTGTGGTTCGCTTCCAGCGTTTTGCTATTTCGGCTTGGATGATCCTCGCCTGTCGCACATGTCGTTGCCGGGTTGCGTGCGAGCCAGTCAGCACGCCAGCCAGGAACACCTCCATATCGAATGGCTTGCTCATGTCCGTCCTCCAATGTAAGCCGCGACCACGTCGATTCGACCGTGCCCCAACTCATAGCTGATTTGCTTCCGAGCCTCACGATCAAGGTTCCTATCTACCTGGCAACATTGGCCGCCGTTGATAGGCGCGCGGTGTTGGGTGATTTGCTCATAGCGCTCACATCCGTATGCCGCTCGTAGCTCATGGAAGCCTTTGAGATTGTGTGCATGCAGGATGTCCCGAGCAGGCCTGATGATTTCTTGCATAAGATGTAGGTAGCTTTCGTGTGGCGCAATTAGGTTGCGACTACCCGCAGGTGACACCTTCCGTGCAAACCCAAGCGCATCAAGAATATGGTCATCCACCGTAATCCAACGAGGTGCAGAGGCGCCGGCGCGACCGCCTTTGGTACCGTCCTGAATGTTAATCCTGCCTAGATCTTTAGCCTCACGGCTCAACCGTTGCAGGTCAGCCAAGATGGCCTCACGCAAACGCATGCCGGTGGCTCGTGCCAACAGAACGATTGCGGCGGCCCGCTGCTGATGACTGCTGCAAAGCGCATCGACGATCTGCTTAACCGCATCGGGGTCTTGGCCCTGCGGCACCGACTGTCGAACTCCCGTGCGCTGCATACCCAGTTCCTTGCTCGGACTGGGCAATTTTACATACTGATCACCGCGAAGCGCCGCCATGGTCCTGTTAACGCTGGATAGCCGATTTTGCGCGGTGCTGACAGCGAGGTCACCGCGCTTAACCATGTCGCGCAGATACGCCGCATAGTCCGCCAATACCTTCCGATCAATTTGCCGCGCATCATTGATACTGGGCCCATGTTCGGAGCGGCACCACTTCACGAATGCCTGCCACCGATCACAGTGCGCCTTGACCGTGCCGTAGTGACCTCCGCCGAACATGTCTTTCAGCGCTTGCGGCCCCGCGTAGCTCAACTGTCGGCCGTAGCCGAAATTGCGGCCATCGCGTCTACCCACCAATGCCATATTGGTCACCTCATCTTCTGCTTTCTCCGGTCCTCGCCCCACGTCATCCCGCCAAGAATGTTGAGTGTTATCAGGGATCAAGGCCCCTGCGACCTGTGGGGAATGTCCTCTACGCGGGACTGGCGGCTCCTTACGTCCGGGAGCAAGGGCATCTCATGATCTGGCCTCCTGAACACCGTTACCGGTGGGCGGGTGGAGGCTGCATTGGCTGACGAGACCAGTGCCGCGAGATCCTGAGCTATGTGCAAGCAGCAATGCGATGACCGGGGCATGCCTGACTGTCAGTCAGGGGCAGTCCATTCCTTGGTCTGCGGCACCATCATCTACATGGCTGTTGCTGGTGACATCGGCGTTTGTCACGCCGATTGTCACGAGGGGGATTGCCGCGAAGCCATGTGCGATCAGGGCTGCAGCAGTGGTAGAAGTGCCCGTCTCTTTCCCGAAGAAAGAGACGGGCACAGGTTGGCGCAATATTCGGCCAAGCGGATAGGTTGCTGCAGGGCAGCGAGGTAAGGTGTATCTGGCGCACGAGGGCCATATGTGTAAGAGCATCCATCACCGGGGAGGTGACCAGGCGAGCTGCCTGATGCGAATCGCCCTTGGGGAGAACCACCGCGAGAGCGGCGTGACCTTTAAGGTTCAGGCCACCTGGGGTGCTGTCATCGACAGCGCTTGCACGGCCAGTTCTACGCCTGTGGATAAACCCGGTCAAGGGCCGAAATTCAGTGCTCTTGAGGACGTGAAAAGCGGTTATCCATCGGTGGAATTCCGTGGTAAATCCTGGACAACGTTGTGGCTGTTAGCTCTTCAAAGTGAGGTCCATCCAAACAGGGCGGCTTTGCAGCCCTGTTTGGATGGACCCGCGCTGACAAGCGGATAAACGAGGCTGCTTTCCCTGAATCTTGAACGCTCAATTGTTGTTGCTGCCGTTGATGCGCCTGCATAGCGCTAGCGTATCGGCACCACGTTCTGGTCTCTGACTTGGCCGTACGCTGAGGCGAGCAGGCTGCCGGTGGCGGCCTTCTGGATGTACTCACTCCACCAGGCCATCATCGGTCGCCTGCGTTCGATGTAGTCTGCTCGGTTGTAGGCGCTGCGCACCTCATCCTTGTCGACATGCGCCAGTGCGACCTCAATGAGTTCCGGGTCCCAGCCATGTTCATTCAAGATGGTGCTGGCCATCGAACGCATGCCGTGGCTGACCAATCGATCTTGGAAGCCCATGCGTTTCAACGCCATGTTGGCGGTCTGGCTATTGGCGTGTGTGCGCGGATTTCTGTCTGCCGGGAAGACGTATTCGCGATGGCCGCTGTGGGTCTTCATTGACTCCAACAGTGCTACAGCGTGATCACTCAACGGGATGCTGTGAGGGCGGCGCTTTTTCATCCGCTCCGGCGGGATAGTCCAGACACGCCTTTCAAAGTCGATGTCTGCCCAGCGAGTAGTTGCCGCCTCGGCGGGGCGAGTCATCGTGTGCAGCTGCCATTCGATCAGGCAACGGGTCGTGCGTTTGATACTGGCGTTGGCGATCTCCAGCATGAGCTCGGGGAGCTCTTCGGGCGGAAGCGCAGCCATGTTCTCTTTTCTGGGCTTCTTGAATACTGCCCTGATCCCACTGAGCGGGTTGGCGAAGATCAGGCCGGAGTTTACGCCGTAGGTCATGATCTCGTTTAGCCGCTGGCTGAGACGCTTGACTGTCTCCAGGCTGCCTTTCGCTTCGATGGGGCGGAGCAACGCGATCACCATCGGCGCGGTGATTTTTGCGAGTGGTGTCGTCCTCAAGTCGGGGAATACATGCAGCGTGAGCGACCGCCAAATGTCCTCGGCGTAGGCCGGAGTGACCGAGTCCTTCTTGAGCTCGAACCAGGCGGTGGCGACGTTCTCGAAGGTGTGCTCCGTTTCTGCGCGCTTGGCTTCATTCAGCGTATTGCGCTGCACCTTCGGATCAATGCCCTGTGCGAGTAGCTCGCGCGCTTCGACTGCCATCTTTCGTGCATTCGCCAGTGACAGTTCGGGGTAGGTCCCGAAGCCGATGTTGATGCGCTTCTTGGTCACGGGTTCGCGGTAGTTGAAATTCCACAGCAACGAGCCGTTGCTGCGTACCCGGAGCTGCAAACCGTCACCGTCCGTGAGGACGTAATCCTTGGACGCGGGTTTGACTCCCTTGAGTTGTCGATCGGAGAGGCGGAGGTTTTGAGCAGGCATGAGATTGTCCTCAGGCACTGATTCGGTATTCCAAAGATTAGCACCGGATGAGCTGGAATACCGTCTGGAATACCCGAACGGCCGGAACTCAAAAACTCTTCAAAGACCGCAAAAGCGCTGGAGGCCGCGTATTTACTGGATCGCAGGCACAAAAAAAGACGTCCGTGGACGTCTTTTTTTGATCATTTGGTGGAGCCGGGGGGATTTGAACCCCCGTCCGCCAGTACTCCGCTGTCGGTACTACATGCTTAGCCGTGTCTACTGATTTAATCCGCAGCCGCCCGACGGGCAGGGTGCTTTGGATGAGTTGGGTAAGTTTTAGTCGCTTTGCCCCCAACGTGCTACACGACGATCCTGTTCTGTATGACAATCATTTCGGGTTTACAGGCATCCCCTGATGATTGCTGGAGCCGAAGCTACCAGGAGAGCGGGCTCAGCTGCTTACGCAGCGAGAGCGTAACCCTCGTAGTTTTCGTCATTGGCAACTATAGAAAGTTGCAACAGTGGATTTACGAGTTCTGTTACCAACTCGGCATGCACCTAGAGTTTCGCTACCGGCGTCGAATCCTAATCGGCCCCACACTCAGCTCTAGCTGACCGTACCTTTCGGCACGTGGACTGAGTATACGCGCTAAAGCGGGCGGCGTCGACAGCAGGTTCCGCCGCCCGCTTCAGGCTCAGGCACCGCCGCCGCCCGAGCCGCTGCCTTTCTCGGTTTTTTCCAGGCGTTCCAAGACTTTGCTGGTAATGGCAATGCATTCCTTGGTGTCGCCCGAGGCCTGTGCGGCTTTGGCTTTGTCGACGTGCTCGGTGAGGGCTTTATCCAAGCCCTCGGAGGTGGCGCCGGCGGTGGCCATGCTGTCGTCGATTTTCTGCAGGTTGGCGGTGCAGAGGTCCTCTGCGGCGAACACTGGCGAGGCCAGGAGGGTAGCGGCCGCGAAGAGGGCCGAAAGCGCGGTACCTTTCATGGGTGACTCCTTCTGAGGCCTCTGGAAGGTGGGCCTGTAAGGTGGACTGTGCGGATTTGGCGAGGGTTCAATCGGGTTGGGGGCGGGGGCGATATGATGGGGTGGCTAGGCGTGATTGCGTCGCTTTGGGCGGCGGGGCTGTAGGGGAATTCGGAACTTGAAACCAAATGCTTCAGGTGGAATTGGTTTAGGAATTATCCTACCGGCGCCGCAGCCGTTTCTCTGTTGTCGATGATGAGCGCAGGGGCTAGTTTCCCTGGGTCGCCATGGTTTGGCGATCGGGTGTGAGAGCCCGCTCCATTCAAGAGATTTACCGTCATGGTAGCTGTGCGCGGGCAGGCCTTGTGCCTGGCCGGTTTCCTCCTGTTTGGCCGGTCTCTCACCCCGCGTACAGCTGCCACCCATTCCTGTGAGAGGGAATGGGCGGAGCTTCATGCACACAAACGGGAGAAAGATTTATGAAGAAGATTGTTCCTGACCCACCCAGCCAAACGTCTTCACGTTCGTTCTACACCATCGACAATAAGGTGCCTTCACCTGAGGCGCTGTTGTACGCCATTCAGCTGATGCGCGGTATTGAAGACACCTTGGACGAATACATCTGCGGTAATGCCGGTGAGCCGGGTATCGGTATGCTGGTGAATTCGGTGCATAACGTGCAGATGAGCAGGGCGTTGGCTGAGTTGGTGCTGGCACGCGAGGCTTGAGGGCTTTGGGGGCCTAGTGCTTGTCATGGTATTTTTGGCGCCCATGAGATCGAGCGCCGCCCGCGCGGCGCATCGCGACGCAAGGCCGCTCCTACATTTGTTTCGGGCCAGTTATTCCAGAGGCATTGGCGCGCGACCCCTTGGTGCCCGCCTCGATATCGCGTCGTACAAACAAGGCGGTCGCGCGCCAATGGCACAGACCTCACTGGCCCGAAACAAATGTAGGAGCGGCCTTGCGTCGCGATGCGCCGCGCGGGCGGCGCTCGATCTCATAGGCGCTGAACATGCATTGGCGAACACCTGTCAGCCATAACGCCATCTCATGCTTCAGATACTACGCGCCCGCGTCACCCGATCCACCAGGTAAACCAACCCGTGATAATCAATGCCACTATGGCTGGACAACCCAATCTCACAGGTGCGGCTGGTAGAAATCCCTTCACTGCAATACTGCACCGCATCCTTCAAGCTCCGCAGCGAATGTGCATTGAGCTCCGGCGTGGTAAACCCCTTGTCCCCGGCAAACCCACAACAGTGAATCCCTTCCGGTATCACCACCTGCTTGCTGCACCGCCGCGCCAGGTCTATCAGCGCCTGGCTTTCCCCCAAGTGCTGGGTGCTGCAGGTCACATGCACCGCCACCGGCTCTTCCTGCGGGGTGAACTCCAGCCTGTCCAGCAGATGGCTACGAATGAAGCGCACCGGGTCGTACAGGTCCAGGCGGGTTTCCCCCAGGTCCTGCACCAGGCGCAAGGTACACGGGCTGGTGTCGCAGTAGATCGGGTCAAGCCCTCCGCGGCTGGCATGCAGCAGGGCGTTGATCAACTCCTGGCGCTTGTGCTCAGCCTGCTCCGGGTACCCCTTGGACGCAAACGGCTGCCCACAGCACAGGCTGTCGGCGTTCTCCGGAAACACCACTTGGTAACCGGCCTTCTCCAGCAGCCCGCGGGTCTTGTCCAGCAATGAGCTTTGCTCCCGGTCCGCATAGGCCGGCCCCATCACGCGTGACACGCAAGCCGCCAGGTACACCACCCGTGGCCGGGCATCATGGCTCGCCGGGCCAAAGTCGATGCTGCGCAGGGGCTGTGGCATGGCTGGGGTCCACTGCGGCAGCCGGCCTTTGCTGGCTTTGCTCAACGCTGTGCTCAAACGGCCCAGGCGCGGGGCGCCGAGCAGCTTGCGGGCGGTGTTGGCGGCGGTCAGGGTCAGGCGGGCACCGCTCAGTGCCGTGTGGAAGTGGTCGGCCAGCCAGTCGGCGGCCTTGTCGTGCTCGGCGGCCTGGCTGCGCAGCTTCTTCACCAGCTCGCCGGTGTTGATGCCGACCGGGCAGCGCTGGGCGCACAGGCCGGTGGCGGCGCAGGTGTCGAGGCCTTGGTATTGGTAGGTCTTGAGCAGCGCTCGGGTATCGATGCCGGCGCGTTTCTTGGCCTGGATATCACGCCACATGACGATGCGCTGGCGCGGGCTCAGGGTCAGCCCCTTGGACGGGCACACCGGTTCGCAGAAGCCACACTCGATGCACTTGTCGACGATTTCATCGGCGGCCGGCAGCGGCTTGAGGTTTTTCAGGTGGATATCGCGGTCTTCGCTCAGCACCACATCGGGGTTGAGGATGCCGTTGGAGTCGAGCAGGCGCTTCAGCGCCCACATCAACTGGTACGCGTCATGGCCCCACTCCAGCTCCACGAACGGCGCCATGTTGCGGCCGGTGCCGTGCTCGGCCTTCAGCGAGCCACCGAACTCCACGGCCACCAGCTGGGCCACGTCGTCCATGAAGGCTTGGTAACGCTTCACTTCCTCGGCGCTGTTGAAGCCTTGGGTGAAGACGAAGTGCAGGTTGCCCTCCAGGGCATGGCCGAAAATGATCGCTTCGTCGTAGTGGTGCTTGTCGAACAGCTGGATCAGGCGGTTGACGCCCTCGGCCAGTTGCTCGATGGGGAAGGTCACGTCTTCGATGATCACCGTGGTGCCGGTCTGGCGCACGGCGCCGACGGCGGGGAAGGTGTCTTTGCGGATTTTCCACAGCTGGTTGTACACCGCTGGGTCTTCGCTGAACTCGACTTTCTGCTCCAGCGGGAACTCGGCAATCGACGCCATCACCTGCTGCAGTTGCTCATGCAGCAGCGTCTGGCTGGCCGCGCGGGACTCGATCAGCAGCGCGCAGGCATTGTCTGACAGGCCTTTTACCCACAGCGGCATGCCGGGCATGTTCTGCACCGAACGCAGGCTGCGCCGGTCGAGCAGCTCTACGGCAGACACCGGCTGGCGCTTGAGCAGGGTGACCGCGCGGCAGCAGCTTTCGACGCTGGGGAAGACCAGCAAGGCGCTGGCTTTGTGCGGGTGGTCGGGCACGGTGTTGTAGGTGACGGCGCTGATGAAGCCCAGCGTGCCTTCAGACCCAACCAGCAGGTGCTGCAGGATGTCGAGCGGCTGGTCGTAGTCCACCAGGGCATTGAGGGACAGCCCGGTAGTGTTCTTCAGCCGGTACTTGTGGCGGATGCGGTCGGCCAGTTCGGTGTTGGCGCGGGTTTCGCGGCCCAGGCGCGCCAGTGCTTCGAGCAGGTCGGCGTGGCTGTGCTCGAAGGCGCTGACGCTGGCCGGGTCTTCGCTGTCCAGGCGGGTGCCGTCGGCCAGCACCAGGCGCAGGCCGGCCAGGGTGTGGTAGGTGTTTTGCGCGGTGCCGCAGCACATGCCGCTGGCGTTGTTGGCGACGATGCCGCCGATCTTGCAGGCGTTGATCGAGGCGGGGTCCGGGCCGATCTTGCGCCCGAACGGTGCCAGCCAGGCGTTGGCCTGGGCGCCGATCACGCCGGGCTGCAGGCGGATCTGCTCGCCCTGGCCGCGGATTTCGCGGCCGTTCCAGTTGTCGCCGAGCACAATCAGCACCGAGTCGCTGATGGCCTGCCCAGACAAGCTGGTGCCGGCCGCGCGGAAGGTCACCGGCACGCGCTCGCGCTGGGCCAGTTGCAGCAGGCCGACCACTTCGTCCTCGGACTCGACGCGCACCACCAGCTTGGGGATCAGCCGATAAAAGCTGGCATCGGTGCCAAAGGCCAGGGTGGAGGTGGGGTCGTCGAAACGGCGTTCGGCGGGTATCAGGCGCTCGGCATCACGCAGGAACGCGGCGGGCAGGCTCATGCAATCTCCTCGCGGGGCCGCGGCGTCTGGTGCGCCGCATGCCCCGGTCAATCAGGCGGTGTTTCGTGCAGGCGTTCAGGCGCCCAGTTCGCGGACCAGCGAGTCGCGGGTGATCTCGCTGATCGACTTGGCGCCGGTGAGCACCATGGCCACGCGCATTTCCTTCTCGAACAGTTCGAGCAGGTTCTTCACCCCGGCCTCGCCATGCACGGCCAGCGCCCAGAGGAAGGCACGGCCGATCAGCACAGTGTCGGCGCCCATGGCGATCATGCGCACCACGTCGAGGCCGCTGCGGATGCCGGAGTCGGCGAGAATCTTCAGCTCGCCCTTGACCGCATCGGCAATCGCCGGCAGGGCGCGGGCGCTGGACAGCACGCCGTCGAGCTGGCGGCCGCCATGGTTGGACACGACGATGCCGTCGGCGCCGAACTTGACCGCGTCACGGGCGTCGTCGGCATCGAGGATGCCCTTGATGATCATCGGGCCTTCCCAGAAGTCGCGAATCCACTCCAGGTCTTTCCAGGAGATCGACGGGTCGAAGTTGTTGCCCAGCCAGCCGATGTAGTCGGCAAGGCCGGTGGGGTTGCCACGGTATTTGGAGATGTTGCCGAGGTCGTGCGGGCGGCCCATCACGCCGACGTCCCAGGCCCACTCGGGGTGGGTCATGGCTTGCAGCACGCGGCGCATGGGGCCGTTGCGCCCGCTCATGCCGGAGTGGGCATCGCGGTAGCGGGCGCCGGGTACCGGCATGTCGACGGTGAACACCAGGGTCTTGACCCCGGCGGCCTTGGCCCGCTCCAGGGCATTGCGCATGAAGCCGCGGTCCTTGAGCACATACAGCTGGAACCACATCGGCCGGTTGATGGCCGGGGCCACTTCTTCGATCGGGCACACCGACACGGTGGACATGGTGAACGGGATGCCATGGGCTGCTGCGGCGCGTGCCGCCTGCACTTCGCCACGGCGGGCGTACATGCCGGTCAGGCCGACCGGGGCCAGGGCCACGGGCATGCTCAGGGTTTCGTCGAACAGCTGGGTTTCCAGGCTGAGCTCGGACATGTTCTTCAACACGCGCTGGCGCAGGGCGATGCTGGCCAGGTCCGAGACGTTGTGGCGCAGCGTGTGCTCGGCGTAGGCGCCGCCGTCGGCGTAGTGGAAGAGGAAGGGGGGCAGCTTGCGTTGGGCCGCGGCGCGATAGTCGGTAGAGGCGGAAATGATCATGGATTCTCGCAGCGTTGCTTGAGGGGAACGCCGGGCGCGCCTTGGCGCCCGGCCCCTTTCACTTTAGTGATGAACCAGCATGCCGGTCAGCCAGTAAGCCTGGACCAAGGTGATCAGGCCCACGATGGTGGCGAAGAACAGGCTGTGCTTGACGGTGAAGCGGAACAGGTCGGACTCCTTGCCCACCAGGCCGGTGGCGGCGCAGGCCACGGCAATGGATTGTGGCGAGATCATCTTGCCGGTCACGCCGCCGCTGGTGTTGGCGGCCACCAGCAGGGTGTCGTTGACCCCGATCTGGTGCGCGGTGGTGGCTTGCAGCGAGCTGAACAGGGCGTTGGACGAGGTGTCCGAGCCGGTCAGGAACACGCCCAGCCAGCCGAGGAACGGCGAGAAGAACGGGAACGCGGCGCCGGTGCCAGCCAGTACCAAGGCCATGGTCGAGGACATGCCCGAGTAGTTGGTGACGAAGGCGAAGGCCAGCACCATACCAATCGACAGGATCGGCCAGCGCAGCTCCCAGAACGTCTCTTTGAAAGTGGTCAGACCAGTTTTGAAGTTGATCTTCAGCACCGCCATGGAGATCAGCGCCGAGAGGAAGATCGCGGTGCCGGTGGCGGAGATCGGGTCGAGCTTGAACACCGCTGGCATGGCGGTCGGCGCGGCAACGATCGGCGCGGTCTTGATCACCAGCTGGTCAAGGTGCGGGATGGCGAAGTTGAACACGAAGTTGTACATCGCACCGCCCGGCGCGAACGCGGCCTTGAACGGTTTCAGGGTCCAGATGGTGACCAGCACGGTGAGGATCAGGAACGGCGACCAGGCCTTGAAGATCTCGCCGAAGCTGTACGGGCTCGGCTGGCTGCCGCTTGATTGCACGACCGCGGCGCCGACGCTGCCCTTGGCTTGCGCGAACGAGCGCTTGGGCTGCCAGACTTTCAGGAACAGGGTCAGGCAGATCAGGCTGGCCAGGGCCGAGGTGATGTCGGGCAGCTCTGGGCCGATGAAGTTCGAGGTGAAGTACTGGGTCACGGCAAAGCTCAGGCCGGCGACCAGGGCTGCAGGCCAGGTCTCCTTCACGCCGCGCACGCCGTCCATCATGAACACCAGCCAGAACGGCACGAACAGCGACAGCAGCGGCAGCTGGCGGCCGGTCATGGCGCCGATGTGGAAGGCGTCGATGCCCGTCACCTGGCCGGCGACGATGATCGGGATGCCCAGCGCGCCGAAGGCGACCGGTGCGGTGTTGGCGATCAGGCACAGGCCGGCGGCGTACAGCGGGTTGAAGCCCAGGCCCACCAGCAAGGCGGCGGTGATGGCCACCGGTGCGCCGAAGCCGGCCGCGCCTTCCAGGAAGGCACCGAAGCAGAAGCCGATCAGCAGCACTTGCAGGCGCTGGTCGTCGGTGATCGACAGCACCGAGCTGCGGATGACTTCGAACTGGCCGCTCTTGACCGTGAGTTTGTACAGGAACACCGCGGCAACGATGATCCAGGCAATCGGCCAGAGGCCGTAGAGGAAGCCGTAACCCGCGGCGGCCAAGGCCATGTCGACAGGCATCTGGAAGGCGAAGATCGCCACCAGTATCGACAACCCGAGGGTGATGCTGCCGGCGACGTGGCCTTTGAGGCGGAACACGGCCAGGGCAAGGAAGAAGAACACGATAGGGATGACCGCCGCCAGTGCGGACAGGCCGAGACTACCAAGCGGGCTATAGAGTTGTTGCCAGGTTTGCATATGGGGTGGCCCCTAATTGTTGTTGGTCAGCACTGGCATTGGATAATTGGTAAGACCAATTTACAATGTCTGGGCGCTAGGTTAAAAGCGCTGTCGTGGGTGTGTCAATTTGTCCGACACAAAACTTTCGTCACGTGCCGATGAGCGGGCGTCTGATGAGCTTGGAAAAACACCGGGTGATGGGTGTGTGTGCAGCGCGGATCGGCGAGAATAGGCGCCCCCCTGATATTTGCCGGGGGTTTGTGGAGAGCATGTGATGGTTTTTGATCAGGTCCGCCAACGGCGCCTGTCCGACGACATCGTCGATCGGTTGGAAGGGATGATTCTCGAAGGCACGCTGACCTCGGGCCAGCGGCTGCCGGCCGAGCGCGTTCTGGCCGAGCAGTTCGGTGTGTCGCGCCCGTCACTGCGTGAGGCCATCCAGAAACTGGTGGCCAAGGGGCTGCTGATCAGCCGCCAGGGCGGTGGCAATTACGTCGCCGAGTCACTGGGCTCGACGTTCAGCGACCCGCTGTTGCAGTTGCTGGAGCACAGCCCCGAGGCGCAGCGCGACCTGCTTGAGTTTCGCCATACCTTGGAGGCGTCCTGCGCGTATTACGCGGCCCAGCGCGCCACCGAGCCGGACCGTGCACGGCTGAAGGCGGCCTTCGACGCGCTGCAGGACTGCTATACCCGGGTTGACCAGGTGACGCGGGCAGAGGAAGGCGCAGCGGATGCGCGCTTTCACCTGGCGATTGCCGAGGCCAGCCATAACGCGGTCTTGCTGCATACCATCCGCGGCTTGTTCGACCTGCTCAAGCGCAACGTGGTGACCAATATCGGCGGCATGTACCAACAGCGGACCGAAACCCGGGACATGCTGATCAGTCAGCACCGGGAGCTGTACCTGGCGATTGTCGAGGGCAGGGCGGAGGAGGCGCGGGAGGTTTCCAGCCGGCACATTCTGTATGTGCAGGAGGTGCTGGAAGAGGCGCACGAAGAGGCGCAGCGCGTGGCGCGGGCAGAGCGACGCAGCGGACGTTAAGCGGCCAATGCTGATGTGCCTCTTGTAGGCGCGGCCTTGCGTCGCGAAAGGACTGCGTAGCAGGCCCCGGATTTGTGCGTCGCCGCTTATATCCGGGGCCGCTTTGCGGCCCTTTCGCGACGCAAGGCCGCTCCTACAGCAAGCGCGCAAGGGCGGAATCTAGTCTTCCTTGCCCTTGTTCCGCACGGCACGCTGCAGCTCGCGGTTGGAATCGCGTTCGCGCACGGTGTCACGCTTGTCGAATTCCTTCTTGCCCTTGCCAAGCGCGATCTCGCACTTGATCAGGTGCTTGCTCCAGTACAGCGCCAAGGCCACACAGGTGTAGCCCTTCTGCGCCACCGCCGCTTCCACACGCTCCAGCTCGCGCTTGTTCAGCAGCAGCTTGCGCGAGCGGATGGGGTCGGCGATGACGTGGGTGCTGGCCGTGGTCAGCGGGGTGATGTGGCTGCCGAACAGCCAGGCTTCGCCATCCTTGAGCAGCACGTAGCTGTCGGTCAGGTGCGCCTTGCCGGCCCGCAGGCTCTTTACTTCCCAACCGGACAGGACCAGCCCGGCCTCGAACTTGTGTTCGATGAAGTAATCGTGTCGCGCTTTCTTGTTTTGCGCGATGGTCCCGGTCGGATGTTTCTTTTGTTTAGCCATAGGGGCGGCATTATAGGCAACTCGATGCGTCGTCGGCTATGGGATTTCGGTGTGCTTGAGCCACCGCAATGAATACCGGACAATACAGGCCCTGTCGTAGGTACAGAACCTGTTTTCGGCACGCTGCGAAGCGCCGCCACCCAGCCTTGGAAGTGACGCCTGGATGACTACCCATATTCAACGCTCCGCCCTGCTGCCGTATCCCGCCCAGGCGCTCTATGATCTGGTCAATGACGTGGCCAGCTACCCGCAGTTCCTGCCGTGGTGCTCTGCCGCTACCGTGATCGAGGCCAGCGACACGCACATGCGGGCCAAGCTAGAAGTGGCCAAGGGCGGCATGAGCCAGCATTTCGTCACGCGCAATGTGCTGGTGCCGGGCCAATCCATCGAAATGAACCTGGAGGAGGGGCCGTTCTCCCAGCTGCATGGTGTGTGGGTGTTCAAGCCGTTGGGCGAGAAGGCCTGCAAAATCAGCCTGGACCTGTCCTTCGACTATGCCGGCCCCTTGGTGCGCGCCACATTGGGGCCGCTGTTCAATCAGGCTGCCAACACCCTGGTCGATGCCTTCTGCCAGCGTGCCAAGCAGCTGAATAGCTGAGTGCTGGCCGCAAACGAAAAAGCCCGGGCCTAGGCCCGGGCTTTTTAATGCCACCCGCGTTTATTGCGGGGAGGTTTCCAGCGGTGCTGGCGTCGGGACCGGCGTGGCCTCGATGGTGTCGATTTCGCGCTGGATGGATTCTTCCACCGAACCCGGCTTGGCCGGTTTCTCTTCAGGCTGAGGCGTAGCCTGCTCTGGCTGAGCCGCAGGGCTGACAGTGGTGTCGCTGCTGCCGCCGAGGATTTCCTGGTCGCGGCTCACCCCTGGCATGAAGTCGCCCGACAGGCTGACCAGTTGGTCGCCCTCGTTGAAGAAAATGCTCATGCGCTCTTGCTGGCGTTTTCCGCCACCAGGTTGCAGGCTGTACAGGTAGTCCCAACGGTTGGTGTTGAACGTATCCTGAATCAGGGGGTTGCCCATGATAAACCTTACTTGCCGTCGGGTCATTCCCGGGCGTAATTGGTCTATCATGTCCTGCGTGACGACATTGCCCTGCTGGATGTCGATTTTGTAAACCCCGGGAAACGAGCAACCGGCGAGTGCGAGCAGTCCCACTAGGGTGAGGCTGGTTAGCAAGAGCTTGGTGTTTTGCATCGGTGGGCGACTTCCACTATCTTGGCTGGACAACGTAAACCCCGATCATACCCGTATTAAGAGAAGCTGCGAAGCAGCATCGGCGAGAAAGCTGACCATGGTTGAAAATAGCGAATTACGCAAAGCCGGTCTCAAGGTTACCCTGCCTCGAGTAAAGATCCTTCAGATGCTCGACTCTACCGAGCAGCGTCACATGAGTGCCGAGGATGTGTACAAGGCCTTGATGGAAGCTGGTGAGGACGTTGGCCTGGCCACCGTCTACCGCGTGCTGACCCAGTTCGAAGCGGCGGGTCTGGTGGTTCGCCACAACTTCGACGGCGGCCACGCAGTCTTCGAGCTGGCGGATGGCGGTCACCACGACCACATGGTCAACGTGGAAACCAGCGAAGTCATCGAGTTCATGGACGCTGAAATCGAGAAGCGTCAGCGCGAGATCGTGGCCGAGCATGGCTTCGAGCTGGTGGACCACAATCTGGTCCTGTATGTGCGTAAGAAAAAGTAACGATTTCGATCGTTATAAATAGCAAAGGCGACCTTCGGGTCGCCTTTGTGCTTTGTGCTGCAGGAAAATGCCGGGGGCACGGCTCACGCCTTGCCGCTGACCACCATCTTGCGCGCATGCGCCAGGGATTCCTTGGTGAGGTCGATGCCGCCGAGCATGCGCGCCACTTCCTCGACCCGTTCGCGTTTGCCCAGGCTGGCCACCGCCGTGTGGGTGGTGTCGCTGTGGCGCACCTTGTGCACGAACAGGTGGTGGTGCCCTTGCGCTGCAACCTGCGGCAAGTGGGTTACGGTCAGTACCTGGCCGCGCTCACCCAGCCGGCGCAGCAGTTGGCCGACGATTTCGGCGGTGGGGCCGCCGATGCCGACGTCCACTTCGTCGAAGACCAGGGTAGGGATGCGTGAGGTCTGTGCGGTAATAACCTGGATGGCCAGGCTGATGCGTGACAGCTCACCACCCGAGGCCACTTTCGCCAGGCCTTTGAGCGGTTGCCCCGGGTTGGCGCTTACCAGCAGTTCGATCTGCTCCAGGCCGTGGGGCGACAGGTCGTTGCCCTCGTTAGGGATCAGTTCGATACAGAAACGCCCGCCTGGCATGCCCAGGCGCTGGACCTCCAGTTCCACAGCCACCGCCAGTTGCTGGGCGGCCTGCTGGCGCAAGGCGCTCAGTTCGCGCGCCCGTTCCTTGTAATGCTGGGCATAGGCCGCCAGTTCTTCGCCCAGGCGCTCGATCGACTCGTCGCTGGCGTTCAGGCCTTCCAGCTCTTCCATCAACCGTTGCTGCAAGTGGGGCAGTTCGGTGGGGTGCACGCGGTGCTTACGGGCCAGGGTATAGATAGTGTCGAGGCGTTCTTCCAGGGCCTGCAGGCGCATTGGGTCGGCGTCGAAGTGATCGAGGAAGCGGTTGAGCTCGCCCACGGCTTCTTCGACCTGAATCTGCGCACTGGCGATCAGGTTGGCGGCCTCGCCCAAGGCCTTCGGTGAGTTGCTGGCGGCGCCCAGCCGGTTGAGGCTGGCGGTGAGGGCGCTGAGCACATTGCCCGAGTCGCTCTCGCTGCACTGGTCGATGACCTGGCGGCAGATGCCGAACAGGGCCTCGGCATTGGTCAGGTTCTTGTGTTCCTGCTCCAGCTGCTCCAGCTCGTTTTCGCCCAGGCCGAGGTTGTCCAGCTCTTCCAGCTGATAGCTGAGCAGCTGGTGGCGGGCGCGCTGCTCGTCACCTGAATTGGACAGGCGCTCGAGCTCCAGGCGGGTCTGGTTCCAGCGTTTGGCAGCCAGTTGCACCTGGCGGGCCAAGTCGATGGCGCCGGCGTACTCGTCCAGCAGGCGCCGATGGGTGTCGGTCTTGAGTAGCGACTGGTGCTCGTGCTGGCTGTGGATGTCGATCAACAGCTCGCCGAGCGACTTCAAGTCGCCCAGCGGGCAGGGCGTGCCATTGATGTAGCCGCGGCTGCGGCCTTCGGCGGTGATCACCCGGCGCAGGATGCACGGGCCGTCGTTGTCCAGGTCGCGCTCGGCAAGCCAGGTGCGCGCTTCGGGGATATCTGCCAGGTCGAAGGTGGCGAGGATGTCTGCCTTGTCTGCGCCGGGGCGCACCACGCCGCTGTCCGCACGGTCGCCGAGGGCCAGGCCGAGGGCGTCGAGCATGATCGATTTGCCTGCGCCGGTTTCGCCGGTGATGACGGACATGCCGCGGGCAAGTTCGAGGTCAAGGTGCTCGACGATGGCGTAGTTGTGAATGGACAGGTGCAGCAGCATGGGGGCGGCTCCCGAAGGTTCAGGTCTGGTTATTTATACAGTACTTTTTTCTACCCTGACAATGCCCGCTCGCACATTCTCATCCGCCCGGGAAAACCATGTTGCCCCTTGAAGCTGGTTTTTCCGGCCCCATATAGCCGACAACAAAGGCGAGCCTGGCTCGCAATCCAGAAATCTGCGCAGGAGAGACCCAATGGCTGACGAACAGCTGAATGAGAAAGACCTTAACGTCGAAGAGACTGGTGCAGCAGATGTCGGCGCCCGTGTTCTGGAGCTCGAGGAACAGCTGGCCGCCGCCAAGGATCAGTCGCTGCGCGCCGTTGCCGACTTGCAGAACGTGCGCCGTCGCGCCGAGCAGGATGTCGAGAAGGCGCACAAGTTCGCCTTGGAAAAATTCGCTGGCGACCTGCTGCCGGTGATCGACAGCCTGGAGCGCGGCCTGGAACTGTCCAATGCCGACGACGAAAGCATCAAGCCGATGCGTGAAGGCATCGAGCTGACCCTGAAGATGTTCCACGATACCCTCAAGCGCTACAACCTCGAGGTTGTCGACCCGCACGGCGAACCGTTCAATGCCGAGCACCACCAGGCCATGGCCATGGAAGAAAGTGCCGAGGTCGAGCCTAACAGCGTGCTCAAGGTGTTCCAGAAAGGCTACCTGCTCAACGGCCGCCTGCTGCGCCCCGCCATGGTGGTGGTCAGCAAGGCGCCGAGCGCCGCTCAGCCTTCGATCAATGAAAAGGCTTGAAATCTGTCGGGGCAACCCCATCTAGGTGTCAAGCCTTCAAGTATTACCGCAGTTGGCCAAAGTAGTCGCTGCTAACCAAATTCAAGTTTCGGGAGAGTTAACATGGGTAAAATCATCGGTATCGACCTGGGGACCACCAACTCGTGCGTCTCCATCCTGGAAAACGGTAACGTCAAGGTCATCGAAAACGCCGAAGGTGCGCGTACTACCCCTTCGATCGTGGCCTATGCCAACGATGGCGAAATCCTGGTAGGCCAGTCTGCCAAGCGTCAGGCTGTCACCAACCCGCACAACACCCTGTTCGCCGTGAAGCGCCTGATTGGCCGTCGCTTCGAAGAGCAAGTGGTGCAAAAAGACATCGAGCTGGTGCCGTACAAAATCGCCAAGGCCGACAACGGTGACGCCTGGGTCGAAGTCAACGGCCAGAAAATGGCGCCGCCGCAAATCAGCGCCGAAGTCCTGAAAAAGATGAAGAAGACCGCCGAAGACTACCTCGGCGAGCCTGTCACCGAAGCGGTCATCACCGTGCCGGCCTACTTCAACGACAGCCAGCGTCAGGCCACCAAAGACGCCGGCCGCATCGCGGGCCTGGACGTAAAGCGCATCATCAACGAACCGACCGCTGCGGCACTGGCCTATGGCATGGACAAAGCCAAGGGCGACCACACTGTCATCGTTTATGACCTGGGTGGCGGTACCTTCGACGTTTCGGTCATCGAAATCGCCGAAGTCGACGGTGAGCACCAGTTTGAAGTACTGGCTACCAACGGCGACACCTTCCTGGGTGGCGAAGACTTCGACATGCTGCTGATTGACTACCTCGTCGAGGAGTTCAAGAAAGAGTCCGGCATGAACCTGAAGGGCGACCCGCTGGCCATGCAGCGCCTGAAAGAAGCCGCTGAAAAGGCCAAGATCGAGCTGTCGTCCGCGCAGCAGACCGACGTCAACCTGCCGTACATCACTGCAGATGCCACCGGTCCTAAGCACTTGAACGTGAAAATCTCCCGCGCCAAGCTGGAGTCGCTGGTTGAAGGCCTGGTGCAGCGCACCATCGAGCCTTGCCGCATCGCGCTGAAAGATGCCGGCATCGACGCCAGCAAGATCGACGACGTGATCCTGGTCGGCGGCCAGACCCGTATGCCGCTGGTACAGAAAACCGTTGCCGACTTCTTCGGCAAGGAAGCCCGCAAGGACGTCAACCCGGACGAAGCCGTCGCCATGGGCGCCGCTATCCAGGGTGCTGTTCTGGCCGGTGACGTGAAAGACGTACTGCTGCTGGACGTCAGCCCGCTGACCCTGGGTATCGAAACCATGGGTGGCGTGATGACTGCGCTGATCGAGAAGAACACCACCATCCCGACCAAGAAGTCGCAGGTGTTCTCGACTGCCGACGACAACCAGAGCGCCGTGACCATTCACGTGCTGCAAGGTGAGCGTAAGCAGGCTTCGAGCAACAAGTCGCTGGGCAAGTTCGACCTGGCCGAGATCCCGCCAGCACCACGCGGTGTTCCACAGATCGAAGTGACCTTCGACATCGACGCCAACGGCATCCTGCACGTCGGCGCGAAAGACAAGGCCACCGGCAAGACCCAGTCGATCGTGATCAAGGCCAACTCCGGCCTGTCCGATGACGAAATCGAGCGCATGGTGCGTGACGCCGAGGCCAACGCCGAGGAAGACCGCAAGTTCGAAGAGCTGGCCGCTGCCCGTAACCAGGGTGATGCACTGGTTCACTCGACCCGCAAGATGGTCGCTGATGCAGGTGACAAGGTCACCGCTGAAGAGAAAACCGCCATCGAAGCGGCAGTCGTTGCCCTGGAAGCCGCTGTCAAAGGCGACGACAAGGCCGCGATCGAAGCCAAGGTCGAAGAGCTGTCCAAGGTCTCCGCGCCAGTGGCTCAGAAGATGTACGCCGAGCAGCAAGCCGAACAGCCTCAGGGCGGCGCGCAGCAGGCCGAACCGGAAGCCAAGCACGATGACGTGGTTGACGCCGAGTTCGAAGAAGTAAAAGGCGACGACAAGAAGTAATTTTTGCATGTTGTCGGCCAGCTCACCGCCGTTTGGCGGTGAGCTGGTAGGATGTCGCCGCGCGGGGGCTTGCTCCCGCGTTGGTGTGTCTGGAATACGCGAATTTTTACAGCATCTGTCAGGACGCATTCGCGCGGCAGGTGCTTACGGCACAGCGCCCATGCGCCTATGCGCAGCGCTCTGTCGAACGCCCTCAAGAGTGCAAATGACCTATGGCAAAGCGTGATTATTATGAGGTCCTGGGTGTCGAGCGTGGCGCCAACGAAGGTGATCTCAAAAAGGCCTATCGCCGCTTGGCGATGAAGTACCACCCCGACCGCAACCCGGGCGACAAGGAGTCGGAAGAGCAGTTCAAGGAGGCCAACGAGGCCTACGAAGTGCTGTCCGATGCCAGCAAGCGCGCGGCCTATGACCAGTATGGTCACGCCGGCGTCGACCCTAGCATGGGTGGCGGTGGTGCCGGCTTCGGTGGTGCCAACTTCTCCGACATCTTCGGCGATGTGTTCAGTGATTTCTTCGGTGGCGGCCGTGGCGGCTCGCGCGGTGGCGCCCAGCGTGGCAGCGACCTGCGTTACACCCTGGAGCTGAACCTGGAAGAAGCGGTGCGTGGCACCACGGTCAGTATCCGCGTTCCTACCCTGGTCAACTGCAACCCTTGTGATGGTTCCGGCGCGAAGAAGGGCTCGACCCCGTCGACCTGCCCGACCTGCGGCGGTATCGGCCAGGTGCGCATGCAGCAAGGCTTCTTCTCGGTGCAGCAGACCTGCCCGCGCTGCCATGGCCAGGGCAAGATCATCACCGACCCTTGCGGCGCGTGCCACGGCGAAGGCCGTGTCGAGGAATACAAGACGCTGTCGGTCAAGGTGCCGGCCGGTGTCGATACCGGTGACCGCATTCGCCTGTCGGGCGAGGGCGAGGCCGGTACCCATGGTGGCCCGACTGGCGACCTGTACGTGGTCATCAACGTGCGTGAGCACGAGATCTTCCAGCGCGATGGCAAGCACCTGTACTGCGAAGTGCCAATCAGCTACACCGACGCTGCCCTGGGTGGCGAGCTGGAAGTGCCGACCCTCGATGGCCGGGTGAAGCTGAAGATCCCGGAAGGCACCCAGACCGGCAAGCAGTTCCGTCTGCGCGGCAAAGGTGTGGCACCGGTTCGCGGTGGTGGGGCAGGTGACCTGCTGTGCCGCGTGGCGGTGGAAACCCCGGTCAACCTCAGCCGTCGCCAGCGCGAGCTGCTCGAAGAGCTGCGTGATTCGCTGGAAGGCGACAGCTCCCATTCGCCCAAGGCCAATGGCTGGTTCGATGGCGTGAAGCGCTTCTTCGGCGATCTCTGACAAGGAACAGGTTATGCGACGTATTGCGGTAATGGGCGCGGCAGGGCGGATGGGCAAGACCCTTGTCGAAGCTGTGCAGCACCAAGCGCCTCAGGCGGGTTTGACGGCGGCGATCCATCGCCCTGACAGCAGCCTGGTAGGGGCTGATGCAGGGGAGTTGGCGGCCTTGGGTCGTATTGGCGTGCCGATCTCCGACGACTTGGTCAAGGTTGTGGACGAGTTCGACGTGCTGATCGACTTCACGCACCCTTCAGTGACCCTGAAGAACCTCGCGTTCTGCCGCAAGGCGGGCAAGGCCATGGTCATTGGCACTACTGGCTTTACGCCGGAAGAGAAAGCGTTGCTGGTCGAAGCGGGCAAGGATATCCCGATCGTCTTTGCCGCCAACTTCAGCGTTGGCGTCAACCTGTGCCTGAAGCTGCTGGACACCGCAGCGCGCGTGCTGGGCGACGAGGTCGACATCGAGATCCTCGAGGCGCACCACCGGCACAAGGTCGATGCGCCATCAGGTACTGCGCTGCGCATGGGTGAAGTGGTGGCTCAGGCGTTGGGGCGTGACCTGAAGGAAGTGGCCGTGTATGGCCGCGAAGGCCAGACTGGTGCGCGTGATCGCCAGACCATCGGCTTCGCTACCGTGCGTGCCGGTGACGTGGTGGGTGACCACACCGTGCTGTTCGCTGCCGAAGGCGAGCGGGTGGAGATCACCCACAAGGCCTCGAGCCGCATGACCTTCGCCAAGGGTGCGGTGCGTGCTGCGCTGTGGCTGGATGGGCGTGAGCCGGGGCTGTACGACATGCAGGACGTGCTGGGGCTGCACTGATCTGTGTGGGAGCGGCCTGGTGTCGTAAGAGGGTCGCAGAGCGGGCCCGGGGGGTGTAGCGGCGCGGCTGGAATCCCGGGACTGCTGCGCAGTCCTTTCGCGACGCAAGGCCGCTCCTACAGGTTTCCAATGCCAGCGAGGTCAGCCTGTCGCAATCATGTGTTTTAGAGACACATATACGGTAGACCGAAAACGCACTTTTCTGTAAGCTACAGCTTTAGTGTGTCCACTAAAAGCGCGCAGCGAATTGAATTCAGCACATGAAAGCGGGGTGACGTGTCCATACGTCACTCCGCTTTTTTGCAACCTGCGATCGCCCTTTCATGCTTGATTTACGGGAGGTCTTCTTGACAAAGCCAGCCATACTCGCCCTTGCCGACGGCAGTATTTTTCGCGGTGAAGCCATCGGTGCCGACGGTCAGACCGTTGGTGAGGTGGTGTTCAACACCGCTATGACCGGCTACCAGGAAATCCTTACAGACCCTTCCTACGCCCAGCAAATCGTTACCCTGACCTATCCGCACATCGGCAACACCGGTACCACCCCGGAAGACGCCGAGTCGAACCGTGTCTGGTCTGCCGGCCTGGTCATCCGTGACCTGCCGCTGCTGGCCAGCAACTGGCGTAACACCCAGTCGCTGCCTGACTACCTCAAGGCCAACAACGTCGTTGCCATCGCCGGCATCGACACCCGTCGCCTGACCCGTATCCTGCGTGAAAAGGGTGCGCAGAACGGCTGCATCCTCGCCGGTGACAACATCAGCGAAGAAGCCGCCATCGCCGCTGCCCGCGCCTTCCCGGGCCTCAAGGGCATGGACCTGGCCAAGGTCGTTTCCACCAAAGAGCGTTACGAGTGGCGCTCCAGCGTGTGGGAACTGAAAACCGACAGCCACCCGACCCTGGAAGCTTCCGAGCTGCCTTACCACGTGGTCGCCTTCGACTACGGCGTCAAGCTGAACATCCTGCGCATGCTGGTTGCTCGTGGCTGCCGCGTGACCGTGGTGCCTGCCCAGACCCCGGCCAGCGAAGTGCTCGCACTCAACCCTGATGGCGTGTTCCTGTCCAACGGCCCTGGTGATCCGGAGCCTTGCGACTACGCCATCCAGGCCATCAAGGAAGTCCTTGAAACCGAGATCCCGGTATTCGGTATCTGCCTCGGCCACCAGCTGCTGGCCCTGGCCTCCGGCGCCAAGACCGTCAAGATGGGCCACGGCCACCACGGTGCCAACCACCCGGTCCAGGACCTGGACACCGGCGTGGTCATGATCACCAGCCAGAACCACGGTTTCGCCGTTGACGAAGCCACGCTGCCGGGCAACGTCCGCGCCATCCACAAGTCGCTGTTCGACGGTACCCTGCAGGGCATCGAGCGCACCGACAAGAGCGCGTTCAGCTTCCAGGGTCACCCTGAAGCGAGCCCAGGCCCGACTGACGTCGCGCCACTGTTCGATCGTTTCATCGATGCCATGGCCAAGCGCCGCTGAGCATCCTGCATCAAGGCCCCGGGCCGGCTCGCGCCGCGCCCGGAAGCGCCTGACCCAGATTGTTCAAGACGGCTTGCCGACTGACCCGCGGATTTGAGTGACAACCATGCCAAAACGTACAGACATCAAAAGCATCCTGATTCTCGGCGCTGGCCCGATCGTGATCGGCCAGGCCTGTGAATTCGACTACTCCGGCGCCCAGGCTTGCAAAGCCCTGCGCGAGGAAGGCTATCGCGTCATCCTGGTGAACTCCAACCCGGCCACCATCATGACCGACCCGGCCATGGCCGACGCCACCTACATCGAGCCGATCAAATGGCAGTCGGTGGCCAAGATCATCGAGCAGGAGCGCCCTGACGCCGTCCTGCCGACCATGGGCGGCCAAACCGCACTGAACTGCGCCCTGGACCTGGAGCGCCACGGCGTTCTGGAAAAGTTCGGCGTAGAGATGATCGGCGCCAACGCCGACACCATCGACAAGGCAGAAGACCGTTCGCGCTTCGACAAGGCGATGAAAGACATCGGCCTGGAATGCCCGCGTTCCGGTATCGCCCACAGCATGGAGGAGGCCAATGCGGTCCTCGAGAAGCTCGGCTTCCCATGCATCATCCGTCCGTCCTTCACCATGGGCGGCACCGGTGGTGGTATCGCCTACAACCGTGAAGAGTTCGAAGAAATCTGCGCCCGTGGTCTGGACTTGTCGCCGACCAAAGAGCTGCTGATCGACGAATCGCTGATCGGCTGGAAGGAATACGAGATGGAGGTGGTCCGCGACAAGAAGGACAACTGCATCATCGTCTGCTCGATCGAGAACTTCGACCCGATGGGCGTGCACACCGGCGACTCGATCACCGTTGCCCCAGCACAGACCCTGACCGACAAGGAATACCAGATCATGCGCAACGCCTCGCTGGCGGTGCTGCGTGAAATCGGTGTCGAAACCGGCGGTTCCAACGTGCAGTTCGGTATCTGCCCAGACACCGGCCGCATGGTCGTGATCGAGATGAACCCGCGTGTATCGCGTTCGTCGGCCCTGGCTTCCAAGGCCACCGGCTTCCCGATCGCCAAGATCGCCGCCAAGCTGGCTGTCGGCTACACCCTCGATGAGCTGCAGAACGACATCACCGGCGGCCGTACCCCGGCGTCGTTCGAACCGTCGATCGACTACGTCGTCACCAAGCTGCCACGTTTCGCCTTCGAGAAATTCCCGAAAGCCGACGCCCGCCTGACCACCCAGATGAAATCCGTGGGTGAAGTCATGGCCATCGGCCGCACCTTCCAGGAATCCCTGCAGAAAGCCCTGCGCGGCCTGGAAGTCGGTGTTTGCGGTCTGGACCCGAAAGTTGATCTGGCCAGCGCCGAAGCGGCCAGCATCCTCAAGCGCGAGCTGACCGTGCCGGGCGCCGAGCGTATCTGGTATGTGGCCGACGCCATGCGTTCGGGCATGACCTGCGAAGAGATCTTCGCCTTGACCGGCATCGACATGTGGTTCCTGGTTCAGATGGAAGACCTGATCAAGGAAGAAGAGAAGGTCAAGACCCTGGCCCTGTCGGCCATCGATAAAGGCATGATGCTGCGCCTCAAGCGCAAAGGCTTCTCGGACCAGCGCCTGGCTGTGCTGCTCGGCATTACCGACAAGAACCTGCGTCGTCACCGTCACAAGCTGGAAGTGTTCCCGGTCTACAAGCGCGTCGACACCTGCGCTGCCGAGTTCGCCACCGACACCGCCTACCTGTATTCGACCTACGAGGAAGAGTGCGAGGCCAACCCGTCGACCCGCGACAAGATCATGATCCTGGGTGGCGGCCCTAACCGTATCGGCCAAGGCATCGAGTTCGACTACTGCTGCGTGCACGCGGCCCTGGCGCTGCGTGAAGACGGTTACGAGACCATCATGGTCAACTGCAACCCGGAAACCGTCTCCACCGACTACGACACCTCCGACCGTCTGTACTTCGAGCCGCTGACCCTGGAAGACGTGCTGGAAGTCTGCCGTGTCGAGAAGCCGAAGGGCGTGATCGTTCACTACGGCGGCCAGACCCCGCTGAAACTGGCACGCGCCCTGGAAGAAGCCGGCGTACCGATCATCGGTACCAGCCCGGACGCCATCGACCGCGCCGAAGACCGCGAGCGCTTCCAGCAGATGGTTCAGCGCCTGAACCTGCTGCAGCCGCCAAACGCGACCGTGCGCAGCGAAGACGAGGCCATCCGTGCCGCTGGCGGTATCGGTTACCCACTGGTCGTGCGCCCGTCGTACGTACTGGGTGGCCGCGCCATGGAGATCGTCTACGAGCTGGACGAGCTCAAGCGCTACCTGCGTGAAGCCGTGCAGGTGTCCAACGACAGCCCGGTGCTGCTCGACCACTTCCTCAACTGCGCCATCGAGATGGACGTGGATGCGGTCTGCGACGGCACCGACGTGGTGATCGGCGCGATCATGCAGCACATCGAACAGGCCGGCGTTCACTCCGGTGACTCGGCGTGCTCGCTGCCACCGTACTCGCTGCCGGCTCACGTGCAGGACGAAGTCCGCGAACAGGTCAAGAAAATGGCCCTGGAGCTGGGCGTTGTCGGCCTGATGAACGTTCAGCTGGCCCTGCAGGGCGACAAGATCTACGTGATCGAAGTCAACCCGCGCGCTTCGCGTACCGTGCCGTTCGTCTCCAAGTGCATCGGCACCTCGCTGGCCATGATTGCCGCCCGCGTGATGGCGGGTAAAACCCTGAAAGAGATCGGTTTCACCAAAGAAATCATCCCGAACTTCTACAGCGTCAAGGAAGCCGTCTTCCCGTTCGCCAAGTTCCCAGGGGTTGACCCGATCCTCGGCCCTGAGATGAAATCGACCGGTGAAGTCATGGGCGTCGGTGACAGCTTCGGTGAAGCGTTCGCCAAGGCTCAGATGGGTGCCAGCGAAGTGCTGCCAACCGGCGGTACCGCGTTCATCAGCGTGCGTGACGACGACAAGCCACAAGTGGCTGGCGTTGCCCGCGACCTGATCGCCCTGGGCTTCGAAGTGGTTGCCACTGCCGGCACCGCCAAGGTTATCGAGGCGGCAGGCCTGAAAGTGCGCCGTGTGAACAAAGTGACCGAAGGTCGCCCGCACGTGGTCGACATGATCAAGAACGACGAAGTGTCGCTGATCATCAACACCACCGAAGGCCGTCAGTCGATCGCTGATTCCTACTCGATTCGTCGCAATGCGCTGCAGCACAAGATTTACTGCACCACCACCATTGCGGCCGGTGAAGCCATCTGCGAAGCGCTGAAGTTTGGTCCCGAGAAGACCGTTCGTCGCTTGCAGGATCTGCATGCAGGACTCAAAGCATGAGCATTATCAAATACCCGATGACCGTCCAGGGCGCTCGCGCCCTGGAAGAGGAGCACCTGTTCCTGAGCAAGACCGAGCGCCCGCGCCTGAGCCAGGCTATCGGTGAAGCACGCGAGCTGGGTGACCTCAAGGAAAACGCCGAATACCATGCCGCCCGTGAGGAGCAGGGCATGGTCGAGGCGCGTATCCGCGATATCGAAGGCCGCCTGCAGAACTCGGTGGTGATCGATGTGACCTCTATCCCGCACACCGGCAAGGTCATTTTCGGCACTACCGTCGAGCTGGCCAATACCGAAACCGACGAGCGCGTGAAGTACCAGATCGTGGGTGAAGACGAAGCCAACATCAAGCTGGGCAAGCTGTCGGCAGGCGCGCCGATTGCCCGTGCCATCATCGGCAAGGAAGAAGGTGATATCGTCGTCATCAAGACGCCAAGTGGCACGGTCGAGTACGAGATTGTCGAAGTCCAGCACATCTGACCGGCGCCTGCGGGCGCCATCCCTTGAAGGGATCCTCTGGCAGCTGGCCCAGGTTTTCTGGGTCGGCGGCTTGTGGGTGTTTCATGTGGGGCTGGTGCCCGCGCTCAAGGTCAGTGGCCTGGCGCCCCTGCTGGTGCAGGATATTGCCGGGCAGATCGACCGCTGGTTGATTGGCGTGGCCTTGCTTGGCTTGTTGACCCAGCTGGCGGTATTGGCGAGGGTGGATGGCCTGGCGGCCTGGTGGCGACAGTTCCGTGGCCAGATGCTGTTGCTCGGCTTTGGTGCCTGCGTGGGGTATTACACCTTGCGCTACGGTATATCCGTGGGCGAGCGCTGGCAGATGTTCTGTTTCCTGGTGCTGGGTTTTTCCGGCATCGTACTGGTGGCCCAGCCAGTACCGGTCAGGGCGCGCAAGGCGCGCCACTGATCGGAGCCGCTATTACTTGAAGCGGTGGACGTTCGACAGCTGCTTGTTCGGCTGTGGGTTCTTGCGGTAGATCAGCGCTTTCTTGCCGATGGTCTGCACCAGTTCAGCACGGCCGACCTTGCACAACTCGGCAATGGCGGCAGCGCGTTCTTCGCGATCTTCGGAGCGAATCTCGACCTTGATCAGTTCATGATCGGCGAGTGCGCGTTCCAGTTCGGCGGCAACGCCTTCGTTAACACCATTGCCAGCAACGATCAGGACCGGCTTCAGGTCATGACCAATGGACTTGTATTGCTTCTTCTGCTCGTTATTGAGCGGCATAATCTGACCCTTTCCGTCTGATTCTGTAAAATTGACAGGCATTTTACCCGAGGGCCCCCGGCTCCGCCCAGTCAATCACGACGCATATCATCGAGGTGCCCCGTGGTACAACGTTCCAAAAGCAGCGCTAACTGGCTGCGTGAGCATTTTAACGACCCTTTCGTCAAACAAGCGCAGAAGGATGGCTACCGTTCGCGTGCAAGCTACAAACTGCTTGAGATCCAGGAAAAGGACCGGTTGATCCGCCCGGGCATGAGTGTGATCGACCTCGGCGCAGCCCCAGGAGGCTGGTCGCAGGTGACCAGTCGTCTGATTGGTGGCCAGGGCCGTCTGATTGCCTCCGATATCCTGGAAATGGACTCGATCCCGGACGTGACCTTCATTCAGGGTGACTTCACCCACGATGAAGTGCTGCAGCAGATTCTGGAAGCGGTCGGCGATTCGCATGTAGACCTTGTGATTTCCGACATGGCCCCCAATATGAGTGGTACGCCTGAAGTGGACATGCCGCGCGCCATGTTCCTTTGTGAGTTGGCGCTTGACCTGGCAACCCGCGTGCTGAAGCCTGGTGGTGACTTCCTGATCAAGATTTTCCAGGGCGAAGGCTTCGACATGTACTTGAAGGACGTTCGCACCAAGTTCGACAAGGTGCAGATGCGCAAGCCGTCGTCTTCGCGGGATCGCTCGCGTGAGCAGTACCTGCTGGGTAAAGGTTTCAAAGGCGTGTGAAAGGCGTGCTACGGGGTGGCTGATAGTTAATTCCAATCGGCCAGCCCGTCAGGATCGTCCGAACTTCGTGTAGTCTAGGTTTCACAAAGGGTTACAGACGGTGCCTGCGGATGCGTAGGTAATGTAGTAAGTTAGGGCGATGAATATCATGCGAGGCACGGCTGCGTCGTGCGCCGGCCTCAGAGGGTAGCGAATTGAACGACATGGCAAAGAATCTGATCCTGTGGTTGATCATCGCAGCTGTCCTGGTGACAGTGATGAACAACTTCTCAAGCCCTAACGAGCCGCAGACCCTCAACTACTCCGACTTCATCCAGCAGGTCAAGGACGGGAAAGTCGAGCGTGTGACCGTCGACGGCTACATCATTACCGGCAAGCGCGCTGACGGCGACAGCTTCAAGACCGTGCGCCCGGCCATTACCGACAATGGCCTGATCGGCGACCTGGTCGACAACCACGTGGTCGTCGAAGGCAAGCAGCCCGAGCAGCAGAGCATCTGGACTCAGTTGCTGGTAGCCAGCTTCCCGATCCTGGTGATCATCGCGGTATTCATGTTCTTCATGCGCCAGATGCAAGGTGGTGCAGGCGGCAAGGGCGGGCCGATGAGTTTCGGCAAGAGCAAGGCGCGCCTGCTGTCCGAAGACCAGGTCAAGACCACCCTGGCAGACGTCGCGGGTTGCGACGAAGCCAAGGAAGAAGTCGGCGAGCTGGTCGAATTCCTGCGTGACCCGGGCAAGTTCCAGCGCCTCGGCGGCCGTATTCCTCGCGGCGTGTTGATGGTCGGCCCACCGGGTACCGGTAAGACCCTGCTGGCCAAGGCCATTGCCGGTGAGGCGAAAGTGCCGTTCTTCACCATTTCCGGTTCGGACTTCGTTGAAATGTTCGTCGGTGTCGGTGCCAGCCGTGTGCGCGACATGTTCGAGCAGGCCAAGAAGCACGCCCCGTGCATCATCTTCATCGACGAAATCGACGCCGTGGGTCGCCACCGTGGCGCCGGTATGGGCGGTGGTCATGATGAGCGCGAACAAACCCTCAACCAGCTGCTGGTAGAGATGGATGGCTTCGAGATGAACGATGGCATCATCGTCATCGCCGCGACCAACCGTCCGGACGTCCTCGACCCGGCACTGCTGCGTCCTGGTCGTTTCGACCGCCAGGTGGTGGTTGGCCTGCCGGACATCCGCGGCCGTGAGCAGATCCTCAAGGTGCACATGCGCAAGGTGCCGATCGGCGAGAACGTCAATCCGGCGGTCATTGCCCGTGGTACCCCAGGCTTCTCCGGTGCCGACCTGGCCAACCTGGTCAACGAAGCATCGTTGTTCGCTGCTCGCTCCAACAAGCGCCTGGTCGAAATGAAAGAGTTCGAGCTGGCCAAAGACAAGATCATGATGGGCGCCGAGCGCAAGACCATGGTCATGTCCGAGAAAGAAAAACAGAACACCGCCTACCACGAAGCCGGTCACGCCATCGTCGGTCGTCTGGTGCCTGAGCATGACCCGGTCTACAAGGTTTCGATCATCCCGCGTGGTCGTGCCCTGGGTGTGACCATGTTCCTGCCTGAAGAAGACCGTTACAGCCTGTCCAAGCGTGCGCTGATCAGCCAGATCTGCTCGCTGTACGGCGGCCGTATCGCCGAAGAAATGACCCTGGGCTTCGACGGCGTCACCACCGGTGCCTCCAACGACATCATGCGTGCCAGCCAGATTGCCCGGAACATGGTCACCAAGTGGGGCCTTTCCGAGAAGCTCGGCCCGTTGATGTATGCCGAAGAAGAAGGCGAGGTGTTCCTCGGTCGTAGCGCCGGCAGCCAGCACGCCAGCGTGTCGGGTGAAACCGCCAAGCTGATCGACTCGGAAGTGCGCAGCATCATCGACCAGTGCTACGCCACGGCCAAGCAGTTGCTCACCGACAACCGTGACAAGCTCGATGCAATGGCTGAAGCGCTGATGAAGTACGAGACCATCGATGCCGACCAGATCGACGACATCATGAATGGTCGTGCCCCGCGCGAGCCTCGCGATTGGGATGGTGACTCGGCTTCGGGTACCCCGGCAGCCCAGGATGATCGCCCGGAATCGCCGATTGGCGGCCCAGCGGCTCAACACTAAGGGCATCTATGAGTTCAGTGCAGTACCCGACCCGGTTGCCTTGCGGCAACCGGGTTCTTGATTTGTCGCGTACCCATGTCATGGGTATCCTCAATATCACCCCCGACTCCTTCTCCGACGGCGGGCGCTTCAGCCAGCGCGACGCTGCGCTGCGGCATGCCGAAGCGATGGTCGCCGCAGGCGCCACGCTGATCGACATCGGTGGCGAGTCGACGCGCCCTGGGGCGCGTGCCGTGTCCGTGATCGAAGAAATCGAGCGCGTGGCGCCGATGGTCGAGGCAATCAATAGCCGCCTGGATGTGGTCATTTCGGTTGATACCTCCACGCCTGCGGTCATCCGCGAGTCTGCGCGGCTGGGGGCTGGGCTGATCAACGACGTACGCGCGCTGGAGCGCGATGGTGCCCTGGACGCGGCGGCCGATACCGGCCTGCCGGTGTGCCTGATGCACATGCGCGGTGAGCCGGGCAATATGCAGGACGACCCGCATTACGATGATGTGACAGCGGACGTTACGCGATATCTTGAACAACGGATGGCCGCTTGCGCTGCGGCGGGCATCGATGCAAACAGAATCATTCTTGACCCAGGCTTCGGTTTCGCCAAGACACTGGCGCACAACCTGAGCCTGTTCAAGCACATGGAAGCGCTCTATCGCCTTGGGCGCCCACTGCTGGTGGGTGTTTCACGAAAGAGCATGATCGGCCTGACGCTGGATCGTCCGGTCGGCGAGCGTTTGTACGGCAGCCTGGCGCTGGCAGCGTTGGCCATGACCAAGGGGGCGAGCATCCTTCGCGTCCATGATGTGGCCGAAACTGTCGATGTGGTACGCATGATCGCTGCGGTTCAACACGCCGAATAAGAACATTGGAGTCGCTATGAGCAGAAAATACTTTGGTACCGACGGCATTCGTGGCCGCGTCGGCGAATTCCCGATCACGCCGGACTTCATGCTGAAGCTCGGCTGGGCGGCTGGCATGGCTTTCCGCAAGCAGGGCCATTGCCGTGTGCTGGTGGGCAAGGACACGCGTATTTCCGGTTACATGTTCGAATCTGCGCTCGAGGCCGGGCTTTCTGCGGCCGGTGCCGATGTGATGCTGCTCGGGCCGATGCCGACCCCGGCCATCGCCTACCTCACGCGTACCTTCCACGCTGAAGCCGGCATTGTCATCAGCGCGTCGCACAACCCGCACGACGACAACGGCATCAAGTTCTTCTCTGGCCAGGGCACCAAGCTGCCTGACGAAGTCGAGTTGATGATCGAAGAGTTGCTCGATCAGCCGATGACGGTGGTCGAGTCGGGCAAGCTGGGCAAGGTCTCGCGCATCAACGATGCGGCTGGCCGCTACATCGAGTTCTGCAAGAGCAGCGTGCCTTCGAGCACCAGCTTCGACGGCCTCAAGCTGGTGGTCGATTGCGCCCATGGCGCCACGTACAAGGTCGCGCCAAGCGTGTTCCGCGAACTGGGTGCCGACGTGACCATTCTGAATGCTCAGCCTGATGGCTTGAACATCAACGAAGGCTGTGGCTCTACCCATATCGAGTCGCTGCAGGCCGCCGTGCTGGTGGGCCATGCCGACCTCGGTATCGCCTTCGATGGCGACGGTGACCGGGTGCTGATGGTCGATCACACGGGTGCCATCGTCGACGGCGACGAGTTGCTGTTCATCATCGCCCGTGACCTGCATGACCGCGGCAAGCTGCAAGGCGGGGTAGTGGGGACGCTGATGAGCAACCTCGGCCTTGAGCTTGCGCTCAAGGAGCTGGATATCCCGTTCGTGCGGGCCAAGGTTGGCGACCGTTACGTCATGGCCGAACTGATCGAGCGCGAGTGGTTGGTCGGGGGTGAAAACTCCGGGCATGTCGTGTGCTGCAACCACACCACCACCGGTGATGCGATCATCGCCGCGCTGCAGGTGCTGATGGCCCTCAAGCGTCGCGGGGAGACACTGGCCCAGGCCCGTCAGGCCCTGCGCAAGTGCCCTCAGGTACTGATCAACGTGCGCTATGGGGCAAGCAAGGTCGACCCTCTGGAGCACCCTGCGGTGCAGGAAGCCAGTGCCAAGGTCACCGAGGCGATGGCCGGTCGCGGTCGCGTGCTGCTGCGCAAGTCCGGTACCGAGCCGTTGGTGCGGGTCATGGTCGAAGGCGACGACGAAAGTCAGGTTCGCGGCCATGCCGAAGCCCTGGCGAAACTGGTCAGCGAAGTTTGTGTCTGAAGGCGCTTGCCAGCGCAGATCTGGTTGGGTAAGATCTGCGCCCACTTTGACCGACGAGGTAAAGCATGCGTCGCCCTATGGTAGCTGGTAACTGGAAGATGCACGGTACCCGCGCCAGCGTCGCTGAGCTGACCGAGGGCTTGAGCAATCTTGCCCTGCCGAGCGGAGTGGAAGTCGCGGTATTTCCACCGGCCTTGTTCATCAATCAAGTGATCGATGGCCTGGCAGGTAAAGAAATAACTGTCGGCGCACAGAATTCTGCTGTACAACCCGAACAGGGTGCGCTGACCGGGGAAGTTTGCCCGGAACAGCTGGCCGAAGTGGGCTGCAAGTTGGTGTTGGTTGGGCATTCGGAGCGTCGCCAGGTCATCGGCGAGAGTGATGAAGTGCTGAATCGCAAGTTTGCAGCCGCACAGGCCAAAGGTTTGAAGCCCGTGCTGTGTATTGGGGAAACCCTTGAAGAGCGCGAGGCGGGCAAGACGCTCGAAGTTGTCGGGCGTCAACTAAGCAGTATCATCGAAGCGTTCGGTGTTAAGGCTTTTGCCAATGCAGTAATTGCTTATGAGCCTGTATGGGCCATCGGCACTGGCCTTACGGCCACGCCCCAACAGGCTCAGGATGTGCATGCTGCCATCCGCGGCCAGTTGGCGGCAGAAGATGCTGAAGTGGCTGCGAAGGTGCAGCTGCTCTACGGCGGCAGCGTGAAGGCGGCCAATGCGGCCGAACTGTTCGGCATGCCGGATATCGATGGGGGGCTCATTGGTGGAGCGTCCCTGAACGCAGACGAATTCGGTGCAATTTGTCGCGCCGCAGGAAACTGAACAAATGCTGGAAACAGTCATCGTTGTTTTTCATCTGTTGGCAGCGCTGTCGCTAGTAGTGCTGGTTCTGTTGCAACAGGGTAAGGGTGCGGAAGCAGGTGCATCTTTCGGCGCAGGTGCCTCAAATACTGTGTTCGGAAGCCAAGGCTCTGCAACCTTCCTAAGTAAATTCACTGCAATACTCGCTGCCACTTTCTTTTTGACAGCACTTGGGTTAGGATACTTCGCCAAGGAACAAGCTCACAAGCTGACCCAGGCGGGCCTTCCAGATCCAGCAGTGTTGGAAGTGAAAGAGCAAAAGCCGGCAGTGAATGATGATGTACCGGTGCTCCAACAGCAGAAGAGCGAAGCCACTCCGAGTACGGGTGATGTACCTCCTCCGGCAGAAGAGCAGAAGTAACGGGTTTCAAGAAGTAGTATTGCCGAGGTGGTGGAATTGGTAGACACGCAACCTTGAGGTGGTTGTGCCCATAGGGTGTAGGGGTTCGAGTCCCCTTCTCGGTACCAATTGAAGCAAGAGAGCCCGCTTTATGCGGGCTTTCTTGTAGGTGGAGGTCGGATTGACCCCGTACGGGGTTCGGTCTTATACTTTCGCCCCAGCTTTGTCGCGGGGTGGAGCAGCTTGGTAGCTCGTCGGGCTCATAACCCGAAGGTCGTTGGTTCAAATCCAGCCCCCGCAACCAGCTTTAGCGGAGCCCCTTTTCAGGGGCTTTTTGCTAGCCGAACAGTTTTCGGCGTCGTTGTCCAACGGCGCTTTCAGGGATGGGCGCTTCGCCCATTTTTTATTTGCACAGCATGCACGAGGGGGTTCAGGTGTCGAGCAAGCTAGAACAGTTGCAGGCCTTGTTGGCCCCGGTGGTCACGGGGCTGGGCTTCGAATGCTGGGGGATCGAATTCGTCTCCCAGGGCAAGCATTCGGTACTACGTGTCTACATCGATAAGGAAGGCGGCATTCTGGTGGACGACTGCGCTGAAGTCAGCCGTCAGGTCAGCAGCGTCCTCGATGTGGAAGATCCGATCAGCTCTGAATATACCCTAGAGGTTTCTTCTCCTGGCATGGAACGCCCGCTGTTCACGCTTGAACAGTTTGCCTCGCATGCCGGCGAACAAGTGAAGATCAAGCTGCGCTCACCCTTCGAGGGTCGTCGTAACTTCCAGGGCCTTCTCCGCGGTGTGGAGGAGCAGGATGTGGTGGTCCAGGTGGACGACCAGGAGTTCCTGTTGCCGATCGACTCGATCGACAAGGCCAATATTATTCCCAGTTTTGACTGAGACGTGCCGGGCCCGGCGGACTATCCGGGCCCAATGGCTTGCGCAAGGCGAGGCGTACGATGAGCAAAGAAGTACTGCTGGTTGTTGAATCGGTATCCAACGAAAAGGGTGTACCGCCCGGCGTCATTTTCGAAGCGCTGGAAGTGGCCCTGGCCACTGCAACCAAAAAACGTTTTGAGGACGAAGTCGACCTGCGTGTGGAAATCAACCGCCACACCGGTAGCTACGAGACCTTCCGTCGCTGGACTGTGGTCGATGAAGCCGATCTTGATGATCCGGCAATCGAGACCTGGTTGAGCAAGATCCACGAGACCCACCCTGAAGCCAAGGTCGGTGACGTGATCGAGGAGAAGATCGAGTCTATCGAGTTCGGTCGTATCGCCGCCCAGACCGCCAAGCAGGTCATCGTGCAGAAGGTCCGTGAGGCCGAGCGCGCCCAGGTGGTCGATGCCTACCGCGAACGCGTGGGCGAGATCATCTCCGGTACCGTCAAGAAGGTTACCCGCGACAACGTCATCGTTGACCTGGGCAACAACGCCGAGGCCTTGCTGGCTCGCGAAGACATCATTCCCCGCGAGACTTTCCGGGTTGGCGTGCGCCTGCGTGCGCTGCTCAAGGAAATCCGCACTGAAAACCGTGGCCCCCAGCTGATCCTGTCGCGCACTGCGCCACAGATGCTGATCGAGCTTTTCCGCATTGAAGTGCCGGAAATTGCCGAGGGCCTCATTGAAGTCATGGCTGCCTCCCGTGATCCGGGTTCGCGAGCCAAGATCGCCGTCCGCTCCAAGGACAAGCGCATCGACCCGCAAGGTGCCTGTATCGGCATGCGCGGTTCGCGTGTCCAAGCCGTATCCGGAGAGTTGGGTGGTGAGCGTGTGGATATCGTCCTGTGGGACGATAACCCGGCGCAGTTCGTCATCAACGCCATGTCGCCGGCTGAAGTCGCGGCGATTATCGTTGACGAGGATGCCCATGCCATGGACATCGCCGTCGCCGAAGACAACCTTGCCCAGGCCATTGGCCGTGGCGGTCAGAACGTTCGTTTGGCCAGTCAGTTGACCGGCTGGACCTTGAACGTGATGACCGAAAAGGACATCCAGGCCAAGCAGCAAGCAGAAACCGGTGACATCCTGCGCAACTTCATCGATGAACTGGAAGTCGACGAGGAGCTGGCCCAAGTGCTGGTCGACGAAGGCTTTACCAGCCTCGAAGAAATTGCCTACGTACCGTTGGAAGAAATGCTCAACATCGATGGCTTTGACGAAGATATCGTCAATGAGCTCCGCGCTCGAGCCAAGGACCGTTTGTTGACCAAGGCCATCGCTACCGAAGAAAAACTGGCAGACGCCCATCCGGCCGAAGACCTGCTCTCCCTTGAGGGCATGGACAAGGACCTGGCGGCGGAACTGGCGGTGCGCGGCGTGGTTAACCGCGAAGACCTGGCCGAGCAGTCGATCGACGATCTGCTCGACATCGACGGCATCGACGAAGAGCGTGCCGGCAAGTTGATCATGGCCGCCCGAGCCCACTGGTTCGAGTAATTAGGCGCGGCCTGAGGAGAGAAGTGCATGACGCAAGTCACGGTGAAAGAACTGGCCCAAGAGGTCGAGGCACCGGTAGAGCGCCTGCTGCAGCAGATGCGTGAGGCAGGTCTGCCGCACACCGACGCCGGTCAGGTAGTGACCGACAATGAGAAGCAGACTCTGCTGACTCATTTGAAAAGCAGCCACAAGAGCAAGGCGGAAGAGCCGCGCAAGATTACCTTGCAGCGCAAAACCACCAGCACCCTGCGTGTCGCCGGTAGCAAAAGTATCAGCGTAGAAGTACGCAAGAAGAAAGTATTCGTGCAGCGCAGCCCGGAAGAAATCCAGGCTGAGCAGAAACGCGAGCAGGATGAGCGCCGTGCGGCGGAAAACGCTGCGCGCGACAAGGTTGACGCCGACGTTCGCCAGCGCAACGAAGATCAGGCCCGCCGTCAGGCTGCTGATGCCGCCCCTGCGGCCCCAGCTGCCAAGCCGGCTGCCGCTGCCGCCGCACCTGCGCCGGCACCGGTAGTCGCTGACGCGCCTGCCTCGGAAGATGCCGCTGCGCGTGCTGCCGAGCGCAAGAAGGACGAGACCCGTCGCAACGAAAGCCGCACTCGTGATGACGACCGTCGTCGTGGCGAGGCGCCTCGCGTGTCGATCAAGGTCAAGGTCAAGGAGAAGGAAAAAGCACCGACTCCACGCGCTGCTCCGCGTACCACCGAAGAAGAGAGCGATGGCGCTCGTCGTGGTCGTGGCGGCAAGGGCAAGCTGAAGAAGCGTAACCAGCACGGCTTCCAGAGCCCGACCGGCCCCGTCATCCGTGACGTGACCATCGGTGAGACCATCACGGTCTCGGAACTGGCCAACCAGATGTCCGTCAAGGGCGCTGAAGTGGTCAAGTTCATGTTCAAGATGGGCACCCCGGTTACCATCAACCAGGTGCTCGACCAGGAAACCGCTCAGCTGATCGCAGAAGAGCTGGGCCACAAGGTCACCCTGGTCAGCGATACTGCCCTGGAAGACTCCCTGGCCGAATCGCTGAAGTTCGAAGGCAAAACCGAATCGCGCGCCCCGGTCGTTACCGTCATGGGCCACGTTGACCACGGTAAGACCTCGCTGCTCGACTACATCCGTCGTGCCAAGGTTGCTGCTGGCGAAGCCGGCGGTATCACCCAGCACATCGGCGCCTACCACGTGGAAACCGACCGCGGCATGGTCACCTTCCTCGATACCCCGGGCCACGCTGCGTTCACTCAGATGCGTGCTCGTGGTGCCAAGGCGACCGACATCGTCATCCTGGTGGTGGCGGCGGACGACGGCGTGATGCCGCAAACCCGTGAAGCCGTTCAGCATGCCAAGGCAGCTGGCGTCCCACTGGTTGTTGCCGTGAACAAGATCGACAAGCCTGGTGCCGACCTCGATCGCATCCGCAACGAGCTGTCCGTCGAAGGCGTGACCTCCGAGGAATGGGGTGGTGACACGCCTTTCGTCAAGGTTTCGGCGAAGATGGGTACCGGTGTGGACGAGCTGCTCGAAGCCGTTCTGCTGCAGGCCGAGATCCTCGAACTGAGCGCTACCCCGACCGCACCTGGTCGTGGTGTCGTCGTCGAATCGCGCCTGGACAAGGGCCGTGGCCCAGTGGCGACCATCCTGGTTCAGGACGGTACCCTGCGTCAGGGCGACATGGTCCTGTGCGGCTCCAACTATGGCCGTGTACGTGCCATGCTCGACGAGAACGGCAAGCCTGTGAAGGAAGCTGGCCCGTCGATCCCGGTCGAGATCCTTGGCCTGGACGGTACCCCGGAAGCCGGTGACGAGCTGTCGGTGGTTGCTGACGAGAAGAAAGCCCGCGAAGTTGCCCTGTTCCGTCAAGGCAAGTACCGCGAGGTCAAGCTGGCCCGTGCTCACGCTGGCAAGCTGGAAAACATCTTCGAGACCATGGGTCAGGAAGAGAAGAAAACCCTCAACATCGTCCTCAAGACCGATGTACGTGGTTCCCTGGAAGCGTTGAACGGCTCGCTCGGCGGCCTGGGCAACGAGGAAGTACAGGTTCGCGTGATTGGCGGCGGTGTGGGTGGTATCACCGAGAGCGACGCCAACCTGGCGCTGGCGTCCAACGCGGTGCTGTTCGGCTTCAACGTGCGTGCCGATGCCGGTGCGCGCAAGATCGTCGAGCAGGAAGGTCTGGATATGCGTTACTACAACGTGATCTACGACATCATCGAAGACGTCAAGAAGGCCCTGACCGGCATGCTCGGCAGCGATGTTCGCGAGAACATCCTGGGTGTCGCCGAAGTGCGTGACGTGTTCCGTTCGCCGAAGTTCGGCGCCATCGCTGGCTGTATGGTCATCGAAGGTACCGTGTACCGCAACCGTCCGATCCGCGTTCTGCGCGAGGACGTTGTGATCTTCGAAGGCGAGCTGGAATCGCTGCGTCGCTTCAAGGACGACGCTGCCGAAGTACGTTCGGGCATGGAGTGCGGTATTGGCGTCAAGAGCTACAACGACGTCAAGGTCGGCGACAAGATCGAAGTCTTCGAGAAAGTCCAGGTGGCTCGTACCCTCTAAGGGCGAGCTTGCCGCAAGCCCCCGCTACAGGGCGGTTGGCGGCGCCTTTACAGGTAGCGCCCGGTCAGGCATCAGCTTGACCGGGCGTTTGCCGCTTTAAGTTACAGGTAGCAAGAATGGCCAAAGAATATAGCCGTACCCAACGTATCGGTGATCAGATGCAGCGCGAGCTGGCTGAGCTGATCCGCCGCGAAGTCAAGGATCCACGTGTCGGCCTGGTGACCATCACCGCCGTGGATGTCAGCCGCGACCTGGGCCATGCCAAGGTGTTCATCACCGTCATGGGCGAGGAAACGCCAGATGCCGTGAAGCAGTCGCTCAAGGCACTGAACAGCGCCGCCAGCTTCCTGCGCCTGCACCTGGGGCGTTCGATGCAACTGCGCAGCGTGCCCCAGCTGCATTTCCACTTCGATGAAAGCGTCAGCCGCGGTGTACACCTGTCGGCGCTGATCGAGCGTGCAGTGGCTGAAGACCGCCTGCACAAGGCTACCGACGAGCTGGACACCAAGGAGTAAGCGGTGGCCCAGGTCAAACGTATCCGCCGCAACGTCAGCGGCATCATCCTGCTGGACAAGCCACTGGGCTTCACCTCCAACGCGGCACTGCAGAAAGTGCGCTGGTTGCTCAACGCGGAGAAGGCCGGCCACACTGGCAGCCTCGACCCGCTGGCAACCGGCGTGCTGCCACTGTGCTTCGGCGAAGCGACCAAGTTTTCGCAGTACCTGCTCGATTCCGACAAGGGCTACGAAACCGTCATGCAGATGGGGCAGACTACCAATACTGCCGATGCTGAAGGCGAGGTCCTGCAGACCCGTGAAGTGACCGTTGGTCGTGCCGACATCGAGGCGCTGCTGCCCCGTTTTCGTGGCCCGATCAGCCAGATACCGCCGATGTACTCGGCGCTCAAGCGTGACGGCCAGCCACTGTACAAACTGGCTCGTGCTGGAGAGGTAGTGGAGCGCGAGGCGCGTTCTGTTACTATTAACCGCTTGGAGTTGCTCGAGTGCGAAGGCACCCGTGCACGGTTGACGGTAGGATGCAGCAAAGGCACCTATATCCGCACCCTGGTGGAGGATATCGGCGAAGCCCTTGGCTGTGGCGCTTATGTCGCCGAGCTGCGCAGGACCCAGGCCGGGCCCTTCGAGCTGGCACAGACGGTGACCCTCGAGGAACTCGAACAGGCCCATGCCGAAGGTGGCAACGAAGCGCTCGATCGCTTCCTGATGCCTTCCGACAGCGGGCTGCAGGACTGGCCAATGGTGAGTTTGTCCGAGCACAGTGCGTTCTACTGGCTGCATGGCCAGGCAGTACGTGCGCCGGATGCACCGCAGTTTGGCATGGTCCGCGTACAGGATCACAATGCGCGCTTCATCGGTATCGGTGAAGTGAGCGAAGACGGGCGCATTGCGCCACGTCGGCTGATTCGGTCGGAATGACCGAAACCGCAGGGTCTGGCTTCTGCCGGGCCCTACGGGATCAAGGGTGGCTGTCAGTAGGCACGGTCACACCTTTCTTATTAATACAGGGATTTGTCCCTGGCCTATTGGACCCCGCTCGCGGGATCCGTTATCAGGAGAAGCCAAATGGCCCTCAGCGTTGAAGAAAAAGCTCAAATCGTTACCGACTACCAGCAAGCTGCTGGCGACACTGGTAGCCCGGAAGTTCAGGTTGCTCTGCTGACCGCGAACATCAACAAGCTGCAAGGCCACTTCAAGGCCAACGGTAAAGACCACCACTCGCGTCGTGGCCTGATCCGTATGGTTAACCAGCGTCGTAAGCTGCTGGACTACCTGAAGGGTAAAGACACCACTCGTTACAGCGCCCTGATCGGTCGCCTGGGCCTGCGTCGCTAATAGCGGCCTGGTCAGTGGTGTGCATGGCGTCTCATGCATTGGCAACGCTGCCTGGCAGCGTTGTCTTTGGGCACGCCATGCGTATCTCCGAGGTTGGCAGCCTGGTTACGTTGAGCGGTTTTCCGCACTTCGGCCAGGCTCCCAGCCTCGTGTTGTATCTGGACGGTCAATGGGGCCGATTCCCCGTTCTGCCCAAGAATTCGCAAGAAACCAGTTCCCCCCAGAGCCACTGAAAAGGTAGGAAACCGTGAACCCGGTAATCAAGACATTCCAGTTCGGTCAATCGACCGTTACTCTCGAAACGGGCCGCATTGCCCGTCAGGCAACCGGCGCAGTGCTGGTTACCGTCGACAACGACGTCACCGTGCTGGTGACTGTGGTAGGTGCCAAGCAGGCCGATCCAGGCAAGGGTTTCTTCCCGCTGTCGGTCCACTACCAGGAAAAGACCTACGCCGCCGGCAAGATCCCGGGTGGCTTCTTCAAGCGTGAAGGCCGTCCTTCCGAGAAAGAGACCCTGACCTCGCGCCTGATCGACCGTCCGATCCGCCCGCTGTTCCCTGAAGGCTTCATGAACGAAGTCCAGGTCGTCTGCACCGTGGTTTCCACCAGCAAGAAGACCGACCCGGACATCGCTGCGATGATCGGTACCTCGGCTGCCCTGGCTATTTCCGGCATTCCGTTCGAAGGCCCGATCGGCGCCGCCCGCGTAGCCTTCCACGAAAGCACCGGCTACCTGCTGAACCCGACCTATGAGCAACTGGCTGCCTCGAGCCTGGACATGGTCGTTGCCGGTACCTCCGACGCCGTACTGATGGTTGAATCGGAAGCCCAAGAACTGACCGAAGACCAGATGCTGGGCGCCGTACTGTTCGCCCACGACGAATTCCAGTCCGTTATCCAGGCTGTCAAAGAGCTGGCCGCCGAAGCGGGCAAGCCGACCTGGGACTGGAAACCCGCCGTTGCCAACACCGAGCTGCTCAACGCCATCCGCGCCGAGTTCGGCGAGGCTGTTTCGCAGGGCTACACCATCACCGTCAAGGCCGACCGCTACGCGCGCCTGGGCGAGCTGCGTGATCAGGCGATCGCCAAGTTCTCCGGTGAAGAAGGCCAGCCTTCGGCTTCCGAAGTCAAAGAAATCTTCGGCGAAATCGAATACCGCACCGTTCGCGAAAACATCGTAAACGGCAAGCCGCGTATCGATGGTCGTGACACCAAGACCGTTCGCCCGCTGAGCATCGAAGTCGGCGTGCTGCCGAAGACTCACGGTTCGGCACTGTTCACCCGTGGTGAAACCCAGGCCCTGGTCGTCGCGACCCTGGGTACTGCGCGTGACGCCCAGCTGCTGGACACCCTCGAAGGCGAGAAGAAAGACCCCTTCATGCTGCACTACAACTTCCCGCCGTTCTCGGTGGGCGAGTGTGGCCGCATGGGCGGTGCTGGCCGTCGTGAAATCGGCCACGGCCGTCTGGCCCGCCGTTCGGTACAGGCCATGCTGCCTGCCGCCGACGTGTTCCCGTACACCATTCGTGTGGTATCGGAAATCACCGAGTCCAACGGTTCGAGCTCCATGGCTTCGGTCTGCGGTGCTTCCCTGGCCCTGATGGACGCCGGTGTACCGATGAAGGCGCCAGTGGCCGGTATCGCCATGGGCCTGGTCAAGGAAGGCGAGAAGTTCGCCATTCTGACCGACATCCTGGGTGACGAAGACCACCTGGGCGACATGGACTTCAAGGTTGCCGGTACCGCCAAGGGTGTTACCGCACTGCAGATGGACATCAAGATCAACGGCATCACCGAAGAGATCATGGAAATCGCCCTGGGCCAAGCCCTGGAAGCGCGCCTGAACATCCTCGGCCAGATGAACCAGATCATTGGTCAATCGCGTACCGAGCTGTCGGCCAACGCCCCGACCATGATCGCGATGAAGATCGACACCGACAAGATCCGTGACGTCATCGGTAAAGGCGGCGCCACCATCCGCGCCATCTGCGAAGAGACCAAGGCTTCGATCGACATCGAAGACGATGGCTCGATCAAGATCTTCGGCGAAACCAAGGAAGCGGCTGAAGCAGCTCGTCAGCGCATCCTGGGCATCACTGCAGAGGCCGAAATCGGCAAGATCTATGTCGGCAAGGTCGAGCGCATCGTTGATTTCGGTGCCTTCGTCAACATCCTGCCTGGCAAGGATGGCCTGGTGCACATCTCCATGCTGAGCGATGCTCGCGTCGAGAAGGTCACCGACATTCTGAAAGAAGGTCAGGAAGTGGAAGTACTGGTACTGGACGTGGACAACCGCGGCCGTATCAAGCTGTCGATCAAAGACGTTGCCGCGGCCAAGGCCTCCGGCGTCTAAGCGACTGACGCGCAATGAAAAAAGAGCCCTTCAGGGCTCTTTTTTTATGCCCGCAGGGAACCTTTTGCACAGTTGCATCTTGCACGCAGGTTTACCCCGCAGGTTGCAAATTGCACGACTCATGCAAATCGCCAATATGTATAAGTCATTGATTTATAAAGGTTAAATGGAAGCGGGAAAACTGGCACAGCACGTGCAACTACCTTCATACCTGCAGCCAGGAATAACGGCGCAGACCTTTCGAAAAACAGGAGTGACTCACATGAAGAAGTTCGCCATTGCTGCCGCTACTGCTACCGCTCTGACCCTGACCATGGCTAACGCGGCATTTGCAGCCCAAGCCACCCAGGCTCCAGTCATGTTGGCTGCCAATACAGTGGACGATGCGAAACAGGAAGGCTCTGATACTTGGATCACCACCAAGGTCAAAGCTGATCTGCTGACTGAAAAAGGCATCCCAGGCAGCGACATCAAAGTCGAGACTAGCCAAGGTGTGGTGTCGCTGTCTTCGGATGTGAAAGTCACCGATTCGCAGAAGGAAGAAGCGGTACGGATCACCAAGAACATCAAGGGTGTCAAAAGCGTAATGTCTGATGGCCTGAAGTCCGAATAAGGAATGTCCCATAGGCCAAACGGAATTGGCCACTTTTCAGGAAAGCCCTGGCATCACTGCCGGGGCTTTTTACTGTGCGCCTCAAAAAACCGGGTTACGGGCGATAACGTCGCTCTCGAAACACGCCTGCTCGACGATCAGCGGTTCGACCAGCGGGCGACTGTCGCGAAAGTGCGCTGTCAGGGTGTGTGCCTCGTAGGCGGCATCGTCACGGTAGATCTCGTAGAGGTAGATCACGTCGGGATCGAGGCGGTCCTGAGACACGTCGAACACCAGGCAACCGGGCTCGGTTGCCACGGAAGCAGCGGCATTGGCCTTGATGGCGGTCAGAAAAGCCTCGGCGCTGCCGGGCTTCACGCGTGTCTTGATAAACAGGCTATACACATGGCGCTCCTTTTGTTTTAAATTCAGTTCTGAATTGTATACAAAAAAGGAGTTTCGCCAATGTCCGAGTTGCCTGCCCGCCCTGGCCGTCTGAATGGCCTGCGCCATATTGCCTTGCTGGTCCCTAACCTTGAGGAGTGCGAGCGCTTTTACGTCGACGTGCTTGGTATGGAGGTGCTCAACCGGGCCAATGAAGACTTGGTCTACCTGACCTGCGGTAACGACAATTTGTCATTGGGGCGCGGGGCGGGGGCGGCCAATGGTTTGCAGACTCTCGACCACTACGGCTTCATCGTCGACAGCGTGGAAGAGCTGGAGGCCTGGTACCAGTACTTCAAGGCGCGCGGGGTGACCTTGCTCGACCGTCCGTTCAACCATGGGGACGGCGCGCGCAGCTTCCACTTGCTGGACCCGGCAGGTAACAAGGTACAGCCGCTGTATCACCCGGCGGTGTCGGGCCAGCGGTTGGCCTGATTGCAGCTTTTATTGCCGGTACCGGCCGCTTCGCGGGGCAAGCCCGCGAAGCGGCCGGGGTTGATCACTCGGCATCCAGGTGCATCGGGGTGATCACCCGGCCATCCTTCTCAGCCTGACCCAGGGTGGTATCGATGAAGTACACCCGGTCGTCTTCCAGCTTGCCCTTGTCCACCAGGTAGTCCTTGATGCTGCTGGCCCGCTCCTGGCCGAGCGTACGCAGCAAGGGGGCGCTCTCGGCCCAGGACTTGATCACCGCTTCACGCAGCTTGGCGGTGCGCTCGTCGCGCCCCAGTTGTTCCCACTCAGCCGGTGGTTGCTGCTTCAGGCGATTGCGGTAGATGCCTTCGAGCATCGCCGGCTTGTCGCTGTCGTCGACCACCAGCATCGAGGCATTGGCAGGCACCTTGTCGCCACGACGCTGCAGGATCTTGTACCAGGTGGCCTGGTACTCGCGGTCCAGGCGCTGCTGGGCGATCAACGGGCCGTCGCTGGTCTGCGCGCTGGTGCCTTCGATTTCCAGGCGCAGCTCCGGGCGCTCCTTGAGGGCCGAGGCCAGTTTGTCCAGCGACGACTGGGCGTCGCCACTGAGTTCACTCGAGCCCGGGGCGAATGACACGTTGCCGAGGTCTTCCGAGCCCCCGCCAGCAATCAGCCCGCCAATGAACTTGAACGGTGCCTGGGCCGCGCGCAACACCAGGTTGCGCAGGGTTTGCCAGACAATCGGCATGACGCTGAACTGCGGGTTGTTGAGGTCACCCGTCACCGGCAACTCGATGGAGATCTTGCCTTCGGTATCCTTGAGCAGCGCAACCGCCAGGCGGATCGGCAGGTCCACGGCATCCGGGCTGTCGACCTTCTCACCCAGCTGCAATTGCTCGACCACCACCTTGTTCTCGGCCTTGAGCTGGCCGTTGGTAATCAGGTAGTGCAGGTCAAGGTTGAGCCGGCCCTTGCGGATACGGAAGCCTGCGAACTTGCCGGAGTAGGGCGTCAGCGTGGTCAGTTCGACCCGCTTGAAGCTGGTGGCGATATCCAGGCTGGCCAGCGGGTTGAACGGGTTGAGCGCACCCTTGATGGTAACCGGCGCATAGCGGTCGACCTTGCCCTTGATGTCCACCTTGGCCGGGTTCGGCTTACGGTTGTCGATCGTGCCGACCTGGCCGTTGAGCTGTTGCACGGCCGTGGCGAAGTTGGGCGTGAGGGACAGGTCAGCGAAGTTGGCCGAGCCGTCGTTGATGTCGATCTGGCCGATGTGTATGCCCAACGGCTTGTCGTTGCTGGCCGGTTTGGCAGCCTTGGACGCAGGCGCGTCGGCCGGTTGCGGGATCAGCAGGTCGTTGATGTTGGTGGTGCGGTCTTCGTTGATGATGAAGCGCGCATAAGGCTGCAGCAGGGTCACCTTGTCGATCGACAGGGCATCACCGTGCACATACGACAGGCCGTCGACGTTCACTTGCTGCCACTTCACGAAGTCGCGGCCCTTGATGGTGTCGAGCGTATGCAGTTGGTTGACCTGGGCCTTGCCGGCGACGTTGAAGGCCAGTGGCTCGGTACTTTTCAAGTCGACCTTCAGGTCGCTGGCGAGCATGCCGCTGCGAAGCTCCAGGAGGATGAACGGGCTGATGTAGGCCTGGGCCACACGCAGGTCGATGTCACGTGTGCTGACATCCAGCTTGGCCCAGATCGGCGCCAGGTTGACCTGGCCAGCGGCCTGCAGCTTGCCTTGCTTGCCCACACCGGTATCGAGCTTGAGCGTGAAAGGCGTCTGGTTGAGGCTGTCGAAGCCTTGCAGGTCGACATTCAGCGGGCCGACGTCCAGGGCCACGGGTTCCTTCTGGCTGCGGTCTGCCAGGTGCACGCTGTAGTTGCGCAGCTGCACGTCCTTGAGCAGCACCTGCCAGGGCTTGCTTGGCGTGTTGGCGGTTTGCGCATCGGGCGCAGGCTCGGCAGCGGCGGGTTCGGCCTTTTCCTTGGGGGTGGGCTTGGCCGGTTGGCTGGCGAACAGCTTCTGCCAATCGAGTTGGCCATCTTTTTCCAGCGCAGCCCAGGTTTCGAGTTTTTCGCTACGAATCTTGCCGACGATCACCTGTTGCTTGGCCAGGTCGATGGAGGTTTCACTCACCTCAAGGCTGGCCAGACGCGCGAGTTTGCGCCCATCTGGCGCCTTGATGGCGAAAGGCGCGATGCGTACCGAGGTGTTGTCCAGCAACAGCTCGGTCTGCTTGGACAGGTTGAGCTTGTAGTGGGTATCGAGGCTGATCACGCCGTCTTCGAGCACCAGCGGCACGGCATCACGCACATACGGCCAGAACAGTTTCATCTTGCCGTCGGTGATCTTCAGCGTGCCTTCGGAGGCGATCGGCGACAGGCCAAGGGTGCCTTTCCAGTCGATGCGCCCACCGTTGGGGCCGTTGGCCACCAGCGTCATGTCGGCATTGTCGTCCGGCAGGGTGCTGAGGTTTTTCAGCTCCAGGTTCATGTTGTCGTAGAGGAATTCGATCGGCTCGCTCGGGCGTTGATCCTCGAAGTGCAGGTAACCTTCGGTGAGCTTGATGCTGCCGATGCGAAGCGGGAACGGGTCGCTGGGCGGCTGGTCCGGCTTGGCCTCACTGGCGGGCAACTTGAACAACTGGGTGAGGTTGAGCGTCCCGTCCTTGGCAAACAGCACTTCGTTGCGCGGTTTGTCGAGTTCCACCGCGGTCAGGTGCAGGGCACCGCTCCACAGGCTGTCGAGCGAGAGGTTGGCGTACAGCCGCTCGAAACCGACTTGTTCCTTGCCAGGCTCGCCGATCTGCAAGCCCCATAGCGTCAGTTCGAGGCTGAAGGGGTTCAGCTCGATGCGCTGCAGGTGCGCCGGCACGCTGGCATAGTGCGCCAACTGCTGGTTGGCGATGCGCAGGGCGACACCGGGAAGAATGAGAAAGCCGAGCAGGCTATAGAGGGCTACGAGGGCCAGCATGGCGCCGAGGGCGCGAGTCAATCCTTTGTACATGTGTCGCTTCGTCTGTCTAAGCAGGAGTGCTTGGAGTATGGCACGTTAAATCAGTTCCGCTGAGGCGACCATTTCGCCTCATTCGATGCCCATGCGGCGCTTTGCCCGATGCGCCGAGCCGTCGCGCATGGCCCAGCGCAGTACCGGCGCCGTGCGTTGCAGGCCAAGGCGGATCATGCGGCGCTGCAAGGGGCCTTGTTGCAGGCCCAGCATGGCCTGGGCCCAATCGGGCAGCAGGTCGATGCCCGCGTTCAGCATCAGCTTGCCGACAGGTTGCGCCAGGCGGCTGGGGGCCGGTGCGGCAAGCAGGATGTCGACCACCTGGAAGCTGCGCGCATCGCTCTGCAACTGCGGGCGCATCTGCCGCAGGTAGTCTTCGACTTGCTGGCAGGAGCGCGGTACATCACGGGCGCCAAGGCGTTCGGCGATCAGGGCAATCTCGTTGTAGTAGGCATCCTGCTCGGCACGCGGCAGGTGCGGGTTGCGGTAACGCAGGTGGGCGGCGAGAAAACTGCTCACCTCGGCGACGTGCACCCAGGTCAGCAAGCCCGGGTCGCTGGCCGCATAGGGGCGGCCATCCGGCGCGGTACCGGTGACTTGCAGGTGAATGGTGCGGACCTTTTCGATCAGCCAGTCGGCGTCGCGGGTCGAGCCAAAGGTGGTGCCGGAAATGAACTGGCTGGTGCGGCGCAAACGGCCGAGCAGGTCCTGGCGAAAGTTCGAGTGGTCCCATACCCCGGCCAGGGCCAGAGGGTGCAGCAGTTGCAGCATGAGGGCGCTGATGCCGCCGACCAGCATGCTCGGGAAGTCACCGTGTACCTGCCAACTGATGCTTTGCGGGCCAAACAGGCCAGGGTCGCCCTTGGGCGATTCCAGGTCGAGCTGGCCGAGGGCCAGCCCGGTGAGGCTCATGACCTGGGTTTCGATGCGGCGGCGAAGGGCTTCCATGGCGACCTGTCGTTCAGGGCGGCCATGAACATGTGCCGCCGGCTATTGGTTGAGGCGTTTGTCGATCAAGCCCTGGACCACGCTCGGGTCGGCCAGGGTCGAGGTATCGCCGAGGTTTTCCAGCTCGTTGCAGGCGATCTTGCGCAGTATACGCCGCATGATCTTGCCCGAGCGGGTTTTGGGCAGCGCCGGCGCCCATTGGATCAGTTCCGGTTTGGCGAAGCTGCCGATTTCCTTGCTGACCAAGGCCAGCAGTTCGGCCTTGAGCGCGTCGTCCGGGTCCACGCCGTTCATGGTCGTGACAAAGGCGTACACCCCCTGGCCCTTGAGGTCATGGGGGTAGCCGACCACTGCCGCTTCGGCGACGCTGTCGTGCAGGACCAGCGCGCTTTCCACCTCGGCCGTGCCGATGCGGTGGCCGGACACGTTGATAACGTCGTCGATGCGCCCGGTTATCCAGTAGTCGCCATCGGCATCGCGGCGTGCGCCGTCACCGGTGAAGTAGTAGCCGGGCAGGGGCTTGAAGTAGGTTTCGACCATGCGCTGATGGTCGCCATAGACGCTGCGAATCTGCCCGGGCCAACTGGCCTTGATGGCCAGCAGGCCGGCGCCGGGGCCTTCGATGAGTGCGCCTTTTTCGTCCAGCAGCACTGGCTGCACACCGAACATGGGCTGGCTGGCGCAGCCGGGCTTGAGCCGCTGCGTGCTGGGCAACGGGGTGAGCATGATGCCGCCGGTTTCAGTCTGCCACCAGGTATCGACGATCGGGCAGCGCTTGCGCCCGACTTCTTCGAAATACCATTCCCACGCTTCCGGGTTGATCGGCTCGCCAACACTGCCGAGCAGGCGCAGGCTCTGGCGCGAGGTGCTCTGCAGCGGGCCGGAGCCTTCGCGCATGAGGGCGCGCAAGGCCGTGGGCGCGGTGTAGAAGATGTTCACCTGGTGCTTGTCCACCACCTGCCAGAAGCGCGATGTGTCCGGGTAATTGGGCACGCCTTCGAACATCAGTGAAATCGCACCATTGGCCAGCGGGCCATAGACGATGTAGCTGTGGCCGGTGACCCAGCCCACGTCCGCCGTGCACCAGAACACCTCACCCTCGCGGTAGTCGAACACCACCTTGAAAGTGAGTGTGGCCTGCAGCAGGTAGCCTGCGGTGGTATGCAACACGCCTTTGGGTTTGCCGGTGCTGCCGGAGGTGTAGAGGATGAACAGCGGGTCTTCTGCGCCCATGGGTTCGGGCGGGCAGTCGCCACTCGCCTGCTCGGTTGCCTGGTGATACCAGAGGTCGCGGCGTTCATCCCAGGCGATGTCGCCACCGGTGCGGCGCACGACGAATACGCTGCTGACATCGGGGCAGTTGGCCAGTGCCTTGTCGACGTTCAGCTTCAGCGGGATGCGCTTGCCCCCGCGCACGCCTTCATCGGCGGTGATCACGGTGCGGCAATCGGCATCGAGGATGCGGTCGCGCAGGGCATCGGGCGAAAAGCCCCCAAACACCACCGAGTGCACAGCGCCCAGCCGCGTGCAGGCGAGCATGGCAAAGGCCGCTTCAGGGATCATTGGCATGTAGATGCAGACCCGGTCGCCCTTTTTCACCCCACGCGCTTTCAGGGCATTGGCAAGGCGGCAGACCTGGCGGTGCAATTCGCGGTAGCTGATGGCCTTGGCGTCTTTAGGGTCGTCGCCTTCCCAGAGCAAGGCGGTCTGTTCGCCGCGCGTGGCCAGGTGGCGGTCGATGCAGTTGTAACTGACGTTCAGCTGGCCGCCGTCGAACCAACGGGCCTTGCCGGTTTTCAGGTCGCATTGCTGCACGCTCGACCAGGGCTTGACCCAGTCCAGGCGCTTGGCCTGCTCGGCCCAGAACGTATCGGGGTCGTCGACCGATTGCTGGTAGAGGCGGCGGTACTCTTCGTCAGTGAGGGCGGCCGATTGGCTGACGGCCAGGGCCTGGGGGTAGTCGCGTATATCGAACATGGCGGTTGTCCTGCTCTTGTCGGGGCGATGGACTGCAACGGCTATTCGATGGACAAGTGTAGCCAGGCTGGGTTCGCCTGGGCATGAAAGACGAAGGGCCCACCTTGGCGGTGAGCCCTTCTGTCATCTCAGCTGGCGGGTGGCCCCGCTGGCATCAACCGCGGTGACGGCCGCGGAAGTAGTTGATCAGGCCCTGGGTCGAACCGTCTTCGGCGCTGTCTTCCAGGCTGCCTACAAGGCGCTGGTAGACACCCTTGCCCAGCTCTTTGCCCAGCTCCACGCCCCACTGGTCGAAGGCATTGATGCCCCAGATCACGCTCTGCACGAAGACCTTGTGCTCATACATCGCCACCAGTGCGCCCAGGCGGCGCGGGCTGATGCGCTCGACCACCAGGGTGTTGCTCGGGCGGTTGCCCGGGATCACCTTGTGTGGTGCCAGCTTCTCGATGTCTGCTTCGTTCAGGCCTTTGCCGCGCAGTTCGGTCTCGGCTTCGTCACGGGTCTTGCCGAGCATCAGCGCCTGGCTCTGCGACAGGCAGTTGGCGTACAGCCACTGGTGGTGGTCGGCAACCGGGTTGAAGCTCACCACCGGCACGATGAAGTCAGCCGGAATCAGCTGGGTGCCTTGGTGCAGCAACTGGTGGTAGGCATGCTGGCCGTTGCAGCCAACGCCACCCCAGATTACCGGGCCGGTGTCGGTGTTCACCGGTGTGCCGTCCTGCAGCACGCGCTTGCCATTGGACTCCATGTCCAGCTGTTGCAGGTGCTTGGTGATGTTACGCAGGTAGTGGTCATACGGCAGGATCGCATGGCTGCGCGCGCCCCAGAAGTTGCCATACCACACGCCCAGCAGGGCCAGCAGCACTGGCATGTTCTGTTCGAACGGCGCGGTCTGGAAGTGCTGGTCCATGGTGTAGGCGCCAGACAGCAGCTCCTTGAAGTTGGCGGTGCCGATGGCCAGGGCGATCGGCAGGCCGATGGCCGACCACAGCGAATAGCGCCCACCCACCCAGTCCCACATCGGGAAGATGTTCTCTTCACGAATGCCGAAGGCCACGGCGGCGGCCTTGTTGCTGGAAACAGCGATGAAGTGGCGATACAGCTCGGCTTCCGAACCGCCCTGGGCCAGGTACCAGGTACGCGCGGCCATGGCGTTCTTCAGCGTCTCGAGGGTGTTGAACGACTTCGACGAAACGATGAACAGGGTGGTTTCGGCGCGCAGGTTGGCCGACAGTTCGTGGAACTCGCTGCCATCGATGTTCGCCAGGTAGTGGCAGCGCACGCCACGTTGCGCGTAGGGCAGCAGTGCCTCGGAGACCAGCTCGGGGCCGAGGAACGAGCCACCGATGCCGATGTTGACCACGTCGGTGATCGGTTTTTCGCTGTAACCGCGCCACAGGCCGTCGTGGATGCGCCCCACCAGTTCAGTGATCTGGTTGAGCACCTTGTGCACTTCGGGCATCACGTTGACGCCGTTGACGCTGAGCTTGTCGCCGACCGGGCGGCGCAGGGCGGTGTGCAACACCGGGCGGCCTTCGGAGGCGTTGATGATCTCGCCGTTGAACATCGACTTGATGGCATCTTGCAGGCCGACTTCTTTGGCCAGGTTCACCAGCAGGTCACGGCTTTGTTCGTTGATCAGGTTCTTCGAGTAGTCGAGAAACAAGCCGCAGCAGCTCAGCGAGAACTGGTCAAAGCGCTTGGGGTCGGCGGCGAAGGCGTCACGCATGCTGAAGTCTTGCATGGCGTCGCGGTGTTGCTGGAGCGCCTGCCATGCGGGCAGGGCCGTCACATCATGGGGTGTACGGTAATACGCCATTGCGGAGGGTTCCTTGGTGCGTTGTGAGGCCTTGGACATTGGCCTTGGCTGTCAGTTGCAGGCAGTCATTATAGGCATTGGCGGCGCGGGGGGAATGGGGGGCGTGACGGGATATCGCGGGGCATCTGCACGGTGTGTTGCGGGGGCGGCCTTGCGCCGCGAAAGGGGCGCAAAACGCCCCCGGAAAACCGCGTGATCAGGCGGTCTTGTCTTCCACGTGCAGGTACAGGTTGTCGATCAACCGGGTGTTACCCAGGTAAGCCGCCGCGATCACCACCAGGTCCCGATCATCGATCAGCGCCGGGCGCAGGCTCACGGCATGGCGAATTTCCAGGTAGTCCGGGCGCAACCCCGCAGCGGTCAGTTGCGCCAGCCCTTCTGCGGTCAGTGCCGCAAAATCACGCTGGCCACGGCCAAGCGCCGCCCCGATGTGCTGCAGGGTGCGGTACAGCGCAGGCGCGGTAACACGTTGCTCGGGCGTGAGGTAACCATTGCGCGACGACAGCGCCAGGCCGTCCTCGGCGCGCACGGTAGGCTCACCGATGATCTGGATGGGCATGTTCAGGTCGCGCACCATGGCGCGGATCACGGCCAACTGCTGGAAGTCCTTCTCGCCGAACACGGCGAGGTCCGGCTGGACCATGTTGAACAGCTTGCTGACCACCGTCGCCACACCCTCGAAATGCCCTGGCCGGCTGGCGCCGCACAGGCCTTCGGAGAGCTGGGGCACGCTTACCCGGGTTTGCACGCTCATGCCGTCGGGGTACATCTCGTCGACAGTCGGGGCAAACAGCAGGTTGCAGCCGGCCTGGAGCAAGCGCTCCTGGTCGGCAGCCAGGGTACGCGGGTAGGCGTCGAGGTCTTCATTGACGCCGAACTGCAGCGGGTTGACGAAGATGCTGGCAACCACGAAATCGGCTCGCTGGGCGGCCTTGGTCACCAGGGCGGCATGGCCGCTGTGCAGGTTGCCCATGGTCGGCACGAACGCGATGCGCTTGCCTTCGCCGCGGGCGCGGCCAACGGCGGCGCGCAGTTCACGGACGGTCTTGACAGTGTTCATGCGCTGAACCCATGTTCGCTGGCGGGGAAGCTGACGTCCTTGACCGCCTTCACGTAGGCGGCGAGGGCGCTGTCGATGTCCGGCTGGCCGGCCATGAAGTTCTTCACGAACTTCGGTACCCGGCCACTCAGCGACAGGCCGAGCATGTCGTGCAGTACCAGCACCTGGCCATCGGTGGCGCTGCCGGCGCCGATGCCGATCACCGGAATGCTCACCGCCTGGGTGATTTCCGCTGCCAGTTCACTAGGCACGCATTCGAGCAGCAGCATGGCCGCGCCGGCCTGTTCCAAGGCAATGGCGTCGGCACGCATCTGCCGCGCCTGGGCTTCCTGGCGGCCCTGCACCTTGTAACCGCCCAGCACGTTGACGGTCTGTGGCGTCAGGCCCATGTGCGCACACACCGGTACACCGCGCTCGGCCAGCAGGCGAACGGTCTCGGCCAGCCAGGCGGCGCCTTCGAGCTTGATCATGTGGGCGCCGGCCTGCATCAGCGTGGCGCAGTTGGCGAAGGCCTGCTCGGGGGTGGCGTGCGCCATGAACGGCAGGTCGGCCAGAATCAGCGCGCCATCGTTGCCACGCTTGACGCAGGCAGTGTGGTAGGCCATTTCCGCCGTGGTCACAGGCAGTGTGCTGTCGTGGCCTTGCAGGACCATCCCCAGCGAGTCGCCCACCAGCAACACTTCGACACCGGCCTGGCTGGCGGCCTTGGCGAAGGTCGCGTCGTAGCAGGTCAGCATGGTGATTTTTTCACCCTTGGCCTTGAGGCCATGCAGGGTGGTCAGGGTTACTTCAGGCATGTAGGAAAATCCTCGTTCAGGCGCTGTTAAAACGACTGCATACAACGCGTGTAGTCATCTTCCGGAGCGGCACATCATCGCGCGTGATGTTCGCAGGTCCGTCCGGGCCTAAATACGGGTATGCGGCACAGGGGTGCCACACGGGACGCCTATAGTCGTGAGCGAGGTGGGGGAAGTCAATCACCCTGTTACCGCATTGTTACGAACAGGGTGTTACTGGCGTTACCGTCGCCTGGAGCGCCCGAATTACAGGCGCTCGAGACCGACGAACGGGCAGGCGCTGATGAGCTCGGCGAGTTCGCGGCCATCGGGCAGGCAGAAGCCGTCTGGCACCAGTTCGGCCAGGGGGTACAGCACGAAGGCGCGGGCGTGCATGTGGTAATGCGGTACCTGCAGGCGCGGCACGTCGATCAGCTGGTCGCCAAACAGCAGGATATCCAGGTCGAGCGTGCGAGGGCCCCAACGCTCCTTGCGCACGCGGCCCTGGTCATTTTCGATGGCCTGCAGGGCGTCGAGCAGGGCCAATGGCTCGAGCGAGGTGTCGAGCGCCGCCACGGCGTTGGTGTAGCGCGGCTGGCCAGGCAGCAGCGAGTCGCTGGTGAACAGGCCCGAGGCCGCCACCAGGCGGGTGCCTTCGGCCTGGCCCAGCGCCTGGAAGGCGTTCTGCAGTTGTTCTGCAGGCGCGTCCAGGTTGCTGCCCAGGCCGATGTAGGCGCGCGTTGTCACTCGAACGCCTCGTCGCCACCGCGTTTACGCTTGCTGGGGCTGCGTTTGCGCTTGCGCGGGCCGGCGCCGGTACCTTCGTCGCGGCTGCCCAGCTCACGGATCATGTCGCGGCGCTGGCTGTCGTTGGCATCTTGGTAGTCAGTCCACCATTGGCCGAGGTCATCGGTTTCCTCGCCAGCGCTTTCACGCAGCAGCAGGAAGTCGTAACCGGCACGGAAGCGCGGGTTGTCCAGCAGCTGGTCGGCGCGCTTGCCGCTGCGACGTGGCAGGCGTTCCTGCATGTCCCAGATCTCGCGGATCGGCAGGGTGAACCGCTTCGGGATAGCAATGCGTGCGCACTGTTCGGCGATCAGGTCGTGGGCCGCACCGTTCATGGCTGGGATCGGTGGCACACCCTGGTTTTGCAGGTGCAGCACACGGGCCGGCAGGGCGGGCCACAGCAGCGCGGCGAAGAGGAAGGCCGGCGTGACCGGTTTGCCCTGTTTGACGCGCAGATCGGTGTTGGTCAGCGCCTGGCTGATCAAGGTGTGGGTGTAGCTCGGGCGTTCGTCCAGGGCTTGCGCGCTGGCCGGGAACAACGGCTCGAACAGCTGCAGGTCGACCAGCATTTCGAAGGCCATCGCACCTTGGCCCGAGAGGAACAGCTTCAGGCTTTCCTCGAACAGGCGCGCAGGCGGTATCTCGCGCAGCAGCGGGGCCAACTCGCGGATCGGCTGCACCGTGTGCTTCTCGATGCCGAAGTCGAGCTTGGCGGCGAAACGCACGGCACGCAGCATGCGCACCGGGTCTTCCTGGTAGCGGTGGGTCGGGTCACCGATCAGGCGCAACAGGCGGTTGCGCACATCGTGCACGCCGTTGGCGTAATCGAGGATGCGCTCGCTGACGGGGTCGTAGTAGAGGGCATTGATGGTGAAGTCGCGGCGTTGCGCGTCTTCTTCCAGGGTGCCGTACACGTTGTCACGCAGGATGCGGCCACTGGCATTGTGCGACGAACGGTGGTTATCACCTTGGTCGTCTTCCGAGTGGTGGGCGCGGAAGGTGGCGACTTCGATGATTTCACGGCCGAAATGCACGTGGACCAGCTTGAAGCGGCGACCAATGATGCGCGCGTTACGGAACTCGGCACGGACCTGTTCGGGCGTGGCGCTGGTGGCGACGTCGAAGTCTTTGGGCGTGATGCCCAGCATCAGGTCGCGGACACAGCCACCGACCAGGTAAGCCTGGTAGCCCGCACTCTGCAGGCGCTCGACGATGTTCACCGCGTGGCGGCTGAACTGGTGGCGTTGCAGCGAGTGTTGGCTCTTGTTGATCACCTCGGGCGTGGTGCGCCGGTGGTGCTGGCCCGGTACGGGAGGGCGGAACGACTGGAACAGCTTCTTCAGCATGGGATGCACTGTTTGAAGGAATGTTCGGCCAAGAATAGGAGAATGGCCGCATGATGGGCGGGGATTCTAGCATTTACTCAAGGAATGGTGTAGGCGGGTAGCAGGATGACTGCCAGAAGGGAGAAACGACAAGGGGAGCCTAAGCTCCCCAAGAAGTCGTTGCGTGCTCTTATTATTTTTTTGCTGGGCTTTTTGTTTTTGTTGAGTGCCCTGCCCACAAATCGCAAAGCTTGTGGACGACCCCTAATCCAGGGGTAAAGAGCAAACGGATTGCTTTGGCCGCTGATGTCACGTTGATCTGTCGATCCAACCAGTTCAGGCGCTGCTTTTTAGTGCAGTTTTTGTTGTTCTCTGCCTGGTCGTGGGGCAAGCCCCAAACACGCATCCTCTCCAAAAGAATCAGTTAGCTGCGCCTCCGCCGTCTTGTTTTTATTGTGCGTGAGCCGTTTCGTCTTGTTCTTATTATGAGTTGCAGTGCTTGTTATTGTTTTTGTACTAAGCATATAGCAGGTGCCGTGCCAACTTTTCGAAACCCAATGAAATCAAGGGTTTGCAGGTTTTTGCAGGATTCTGGTGGGCGGAAAATGGCGGGGTTTCGTTACCGTACACCTCGGCAACTGTTACGTCTGAAAGGTTGGGTAACAGATTTTTGCGGTAACTGATGTGTTACCTGGGGTGTGCCCAAGGCCAAGTGTGTTCGCCACAACCTGTTCAGCGCCTATGCGATCGAGCGCCGCGCGGGCGGCGCTCGATCTCCCAGGCGCCGCACTTGCTGCGGCGAACACTGGGCAGGTTGAATTACTCGCTGGTAGCGTTACTCTTGCGCCGCGGGATGCCCAGGCGCTGACGGCGTTCCCACAGGCATTTGCGGCTGACGCCAAGCTTGCGGGCAAGCTCTGTCTCGGTCATGTGGTCCTGGTGCTCCAGGACGAAGTGCTGGAAGTAGTCCTCCAGTGACAGGTCCTCGGTCGGCTCATGGCTGGCATTGCCAGCGCTGGCGCCGCCCAGGGCGTTGTCGAGCAGGTCGTCGTCTTCCAGGTCGCTCAGCTCGATGTCGATGCCCAGCAGGTCGGCGGAAATTTCTGCGCTCTCGCTGAGAATCACCGCGCGCTCGACGGCGTTTTCCAGCTCACGCACGTTACCCGGCCAGCTGTAATGACGAATGGCCTGTTCGGCGTCGGCAGAGAAGTGCAGGTCATCACGGCCGATGCGTGCGCTCTGGCGGGCCAGGAAGGCGCTGGCAATCTCGTTGACGTCGCTGCCGCGCTCACGCAGGGCGGGCAGTTTCAGGGCGATCACGTGCAGGCGGTAATAAAGGTCTTCACGGAACTGGCCGGCCTTGGCCAGGTTTTTCAGGTCGCGGTGAGTCGCGGCAATCAGGCGCACATCGACCTTTTGCGACTGCACCGAGCCGACCCGGCGGATTTCGCCTTCCTGCAGCACGCGCAGCAGGCGAGCCTGTGCTTCCAGTGGCAATTCGCCGATCTCATCGAGGAACAAGGTGCCGCCGTCCGCCGCTTCAACCAGCCCAGCGCGCCCTGCGCTGGCGCCGGTGAAGGCGCCTTTTTCGTGGCCGAACAACTCGGACTCGATCAGGGTCTCGGGGATGGCCGCGCAGTTCACCGAGATCATCGGTGCCTTGGCCCGCCGCGACAGGTTGTGCAGGGCGCGGGCGACCAGCTCCTTGCCGGTGCCCGATTCGCCCTGGATCAGGACATTGGAATCGGTCGGCGCCACCTTGCGGATCTTGCTGTACATGTCCTGCATCGGCGGGCACGAGCCGATGATGCCAATTTCGCCGTTGGCCGAGGCATTGCTGCCCTTGTCGGCAGCGGCGGCCTTGCCGTTGCTGCGCGGCTCGGTAGCCGGTGCGGCAGCAGGCGCGCTTGGCCGGTCACGGAGGATGCGCGCCACAGCTTGTAGCATCTCGTCGTGGTCGAAGGGCTTGGCGATGTAGTCCACCGCGCCCATTTTCATCGAATCCACCGCCGAGCGCAGGCTGGCGTAACTGGTCATGATCAGTACCGGGGTGCCCTGGCCGAGCTTGATCAGCTCGGTGCCAGGTGCGCCCGGCAGGCGCAGGTCGCTGACGATCAGGTCGAAGGTGGCAATGCTGAAGCGTTCCTGGGCTTCCTGCACCGAGCCGGCTTCGCTGACTTGGTACTGGTTCCGCTCGAGCAGGCGACGCAAGGCCGAGCGGATGATGGTTTCGTCTTCGACGATCAGAATATGCGGCATTGATTCAATTCTCTCGACGGTCTCGAATTTCAGGGGACGTCGCTACGACATGCCGGGGCAGGGTCACGCGGATCCGGGTGCCACGTTGCCGTTCGATATCGGCAGGGCTGTCGATGGTGATTTGCCCATAATGCTCTTCCACGATGGAATAGACCAGAGCGAGCCCCAGTCCGGTTCCTTCGCCCGGGTCCTTGGTGGTGAAGAAGGGTTCGAACAGGCGGTCCATGATGTTCTTCGGGATGCCACTGCCCTCGTCTTCGACGATCAGGTCGACGGTGTGTTCGCTGATTTCGCTGCGCACGCGCACGGCACTGCCGGGCGGCGACGCGTCGCGGGCATTGGAGAGCAGGTTGATCAGCACCTGGGCCAGGCGCTGGGGGTCCCCTTCGGCCCAGTGTTCCGGGTCGCAGAGGTTGAAGAACTGGACTTCGAAGTTGCGCCGGTTCAACGCCAGCAGGCCGATGGCATCCTGCGCCACTTCGGCCAGGCACACCGGCTCTTCGCTGTTCTGGTGGCTGCCACCGGCATGGGCGAAGCTCATCAACGACTGGACAATGCGCGATACCCGTTTGGTCTGCTCCAGAATCTGGCTCGACAGCTCGGTGATCTCGCCATCGCCCTCGCGTTCCTCGCGCAGGTTCTGCGCCAGGCAGGCGATGCCGGTGATCGGGTTGCCGATTTCGTGGGCCACGCCCGCCGCCAGGCGGCCGATGCTGGCCAGGCGCTCGGAGTGCACCAGCTTGTCTTCCAGGGCCTGGGTTTCGGTCAGGTCTTCGACCAGCAGCACCAGGCCGCTGTTACCCGGTGCCAGTGGCTCGTCGATGGCGGCCTTGTGCAGGTTCAGCCAACGGGGCTGGCCGTCGAGGGCCAGGCGTTGCTTGTGCAAGTGTTCGTCGGGCAGGTCGATGAAGCCTTGCAGCAGGCCGCGCCACGGCTCGCCGATGGTCACCAGGCGCGACCCGACCACGTGCTTGGCAGCGATGCCGGTGAGCTCTTCCATGGCCTTGTTCCACATCAGGATCTCTTGGTCCTTGGCCAGGGAGCACACGCCCATGGGCAGTTCCTGCAGCGTCTGGCGGTGGTAGCGGCGCAAGGCGTCGAGCTCGGCGGCAAGGCCGGTCAGGCGTGAGTGATAGTCTTCCAGGCGGCTTTCGATGAAGTGGATGTCTTCGGTGACGTAGTTTTCGTTGCCGGACTTGTAGGGCAGGAAGGTCTCGACCATGTCCTGGGCCACGCTCGGGCCCATCAGGCCCGAGAGGTTGGCCTCGATGCGGTCGCGCAGGCGGCGCAACGCGTAGGGGCGGCGCTCGTCGAATGGCAGGTAGAGGTCGCGCAGTGCTTGTTCCACTTCTTTCTGCGCGGCCTTGGCGCCCAATGGCTTGGCCAGTTGGGTGGCAAACTCCTGCGGCGAGGCGGCATGCAGCTCACGGCGCTGCGGGCGCCGCACGTTGTCCACCGCGCACGCTTCGGCGGCGCTGACCTCTTCGCTGCTGGCGTTGGTGAACAGCGAGATCAGGGTAAACAGCAAGACGTTGGCCGCCAGCGAGGCGATGGCCGCCATGTGCCAGCTGGTGTCGTCGAGCACATAGATCATGTCCAGCAACGGGATGTAGAAGCCCTGCAGGTTGCCCAACAGCGGCAGCAGCATGGTCACCATCCACACCAGGGTGCCGGCCAGCAAGCCGGCGATGAAGCCGCGGCGGTTGGCGGTCGGCCAATACAGTACCGACAGCACGCCCGGCAGGAACTGCAAGGTGGCGACAAACGCGACGATGCCCAGGTTGGCCAGGCTCTGATGGTTGTTCTGGGTCAGGTAGAACATGAAGCCGGCGGTGATGATGGCGACGATCAGCGCGCGGCGTGTCCATTTCAGCCAGCGGTAGATGTTGCCTTCGGCCGGCGGCTGGTACAGCGGCAGCACCAGGTGGTTGAGGGCCATGCCCGACAGCGCGAGGGTGGTGACGATGATCAACCCGCTGGCCGCTGACAGGCCGCCTATATACGCCAGCAGCGCCAGCGCCTCGTTGTTGGCAGCAATGCCAAGGCCCAGCGTGAAGTACTCGGGGTTGGTGCTGGCGCCCAGGCGCAGGCCGGCCCATAGCACCAGCGGCACGGCCAGGCTCATCAGCAACAGGAACAGCGGCAGGCCCCAGCTGGCACTGACCAGCGAGCGCGGGTTGAGGTTTTCGGTAAAGGCCATGTGGTACATGTGCGGCATGACGATGGCCGAGGCGAAGAACACCAGCAGCAGGGTGCGCCATGGCCCTTCCTGCAGCGGTGTGTGCAGTGCGGCCAGGGCGGTCTGGTTCTGCAGCAGCCACACTTCAAGCTCGTGCGGGCCGCCGAACACACCGTACAAGGCATACAGCCCGATACCGCCCAGGGCCAGCAGTTTGATCACCGACTCGAAGGCAATGGCAAACACCAGCCCTTCGTGCTTCTCGCGCGTGGCGATGTGCCGCGAGCCGAAGAAGATGGTGAACAGGGTGATCAGTGCACAAAAGGCGAAGGCCACCCTGGCCTTGACCGGCTCGCCGGTAAGGATGCTGATCGAATCGGCCACCGCCTGGATCTGCAGGGCCAGCAACGGCAATACGCCAATCAGCATGATGACGGTGGTCAGCGCGCCGGCCCAAGTGCTGCGAAAGCGAAACGCCAGCAGGTCGGCCAGGGACGATAGCTGATAGGTGCGGGTGATCTTGAGGATCGGGTAGAGCAGCACCGGCGCCAGCAGGAAGGCCCCGGAAACCCCCAGGTAGCAGGCCAGGAAGCCATAACCGTACTGGTAGGCCAGGCCGACCGAGCCATAGAAGGCCCAGGCACTGGCATACACGCCCAGAGACAGGGTGTAGGTCAGCGGGTGGCGAATGATCGAACGGGGAATCAGCCCGCGCTCGCTGATCCAGGCCACGCCGAACAGTACCATCAGGTACGCGGCGCTGATCAGGATCATCTGGGTCAGGCTAAAGCTCATCGGCATCTCGTTGGCTCTGCAGGATGAAGGTGACGACGATCAGGATCAGCCAGAGCAGGTAGGGGCGGTACCAGGCACCGGTTGGTTCGATCCACCAGTCCATGATGGCCGGGGAGAACAGGTAGATCCCCACGACCAGAAGCAGGACCAAACGATAGATGTACATGCTGGCCTCGATGGTTGGGCGCTGCGGGCTTGGACTTATTATTGGCGCAAATGGCGGGGGGGATGCTAGCGGGAATCCATTGCGTTAGCCAAGGTTTTGAAAGTATTGGGCTTTTGTTTTTGGTGAGATGCGCGGTGTTTAGCATCACGCGATTCCTGTAGGAGCGGCCTTGTGTCGCGATGGGGCGCGTAGCGGCCCCAGGATTTCAGCTCTGCCGCACCTATTACCGGGGCTGCTTTGCAGCCCTTCGCGACACAAGGCCGCTCCTACACTGACCGCATTGGCCGGTCAGATCCGAGGCTCAGCGCAAATCAGCTTCAGGCACTGTGGTCCGCTGCGCAATCGCCTCCGGCCGCCACTGCTGGCGGGCTATCGCCAACACTTCAGCCGGCGTAGCCAACAGCAAATCGGGGTCTGCTTCCTGCCCCAACGCCCGCAATGCCCGCAACAGCAGCGGTGTAGCATGCTCCGCCTGCAGGGGTGGCGAACGGTACGACTTGCCCAGCTTGTGCCCATCCGGCTGCACGATCAGCGGAATATGCAGGTAGCGCGGCTGCGAGAACCCCAGCAGCTCTTGCAGGTACAGCTGGCGCGGTGTGTTGTCCAGCAGGTCGGCCCCGCGCACGATATCGGTAACACCTTGCCAGGCATCGTCCAGCACCACGGCCAACTGATAGGCGTACAACCCGTCACGGCGCTGGATGACGAAGTCGCCTACCTCGCGGCCCAGATGCTGCTCGAACGTGCCCTGCACCCGGTCGCTGAACCGGTAGATCAACTCCGGCACCCGCAGGCGGATCGCCGCACCTTCGCGGGCATGCCCGGCGTTACGGCACAACCCCGGGTAAATGCCGTTGTGGCCTTCGAGCTGTTTGCGCGAACAGGTGCAGGCGTAGGCCAGGCCCATGTTGAACAGGCGGTCGACCACGGCTGCATAGGCATCGTGGCGCTGGCTCTGGAACACCACCTCGCCGTCCCACGCCAACCCGTAGCGCTCCAGAGTCTGCAGGATGGCATCGCGGGCGCCGGGCATTTCCCGGGGCGGGTCGGTGTCTTCCATGCGCAGCAGCCAGCGGCCATTGACGGCGCGGGCATCGAGCCAGGAGGCGAGGGCGGCCACCAGCGAGCCGAAGTGCAGAAAGCCGCTGGGGGTAGGGGCGAAGCGCCCGATGTAGCTGGAGTCGTTCATGGCTGTCGTGCGTCTGAAAATGAAACGGGGCGCAAGATGCGCCCCGTTCGGATGGGAAAAGGATCAGCCTTTGCCGACGGTTTTTTCCTTTTTCTCCGCGATTTCCTTGCAGTCGAAGCACAGGTCGGCGGTTGGGCGGGCTTCCAGACGGCGCAGGCCGATCTCGATGCCGCAGGATTCACACCAGCCGTATTCTTCGTCCTGGATCAACTGCAGGGTTTTATCAATCTTCTTGATCAGCTTGCGCTCGCGATCCCGACTACGCAGTTCCAGTGCAAACTCTTCTTCTTGGCTTGCACGGTCTGCAGGGTCAGCGAAGTTGGCCGCTTCTTCCTTCATGTGGTCGACGGTTTTATCGACACCCTCCATGAGGTCTTGTTTCCAGGCGTTGAGGACTTTGGTGAAGTGATCTCGCATGGGCTTACCCATGTACTCCTCACCCTTTTTTACCTCGTAAGGATCGACGCCATGAAGAGATTGATTCGATTTTTGCTTTTCTAGGGTGGACATGAATAGACCGCCTCTTACTCATCTGATCCAATGCGCAGGCTGCTCCATCTCCGGCAACTACCGGCCCTGCGACTGCTAGCCGCCGAACTTACCAGATAGATCAGGGGTGCGCTACCCCGCCCGATCCAGATAATTGACAGCGGTGCGAGCCACACGTTCGGTAGTGCGCAGAGGTAGAATCTCCAGTTTAGACCCAATTGAGAGAAGGTCATGGCCCACCCCTACAGTGCGCGCAGCCGCGCCATCGAACCCTTCCACGTCATGGCGCTGCTGGCGCGGGCCAACGAGCTGCAGGCGGCCGGGCACGACGTGATCCACCTGGAAATCGGCGAACCGGACTTCACCACGGCTGCGCCCATCGTCGAGGCCGGCCAGGCGGCATTGGCTGCGGGCCACACCCGCTATACCGCCGCCCGTGGCCTGCCGGCGCTGCGTGAGGCGATCGCCGGTTTCTATGGGCAGCGTTACGGGGTGAGTGTCGACCCCGAGCGCATTCTGATCACCCCAGGCGGCTCTGGCGCGCTGTTGCTGGCCAGCAGCCTGTTGGTCGACCCCGGCAAGCACTGGTTGCTGGCCGACCCGGGCTACCCCTGCAACCGCCACTTCCTGCGCCTGGTTGAAGGCGGCGCACAGTTGGTGCCGGTGGGGCCAGAGGTCAATTACCAACTGACAGCCGACCTGGTTGAGCGCTACTGGGACAAGGACACGGTCGGCGCCCTGGTCGCCTCGCCGGCCAACCCGACCGGAACGGTGCTGGACCGTGCCGAGCTGGCCAGCCTGTCCGCCGCCACCCGCGAACGCCATGGCCACCTGGTGGTGGACGAGATTTACCACGGGCTGACCTACGGTATGGATGCCCCCAGTGTGCTGGAAGTGGACGATGAAGCCTTTGTGCTGAATAGTTTTTCCAAGTATTTCGGCATGACCGGCTGGCGCTTGGGCTGGCTGGTGGCGCCGCCTGGCGCGGTGGCTGACCTGGAGAAACTCGCGCAAAACCTGTACATCAGTGCGCCGAGCATGGCCCAGCATGCTGCGCTGGCGTGCTTCCAGCCGCAAACCCTGGCGATTCTGGAAGCGCGCCGTGCCGAGTTCGCCCGCCGTCGCGACTACCTGCTGCCGGCGTTGCGCGAGCTGGGCTTCGGCATTGCCGTGGAGCCCCAGGGGGCCTTCTATCTGTATGCCGATATCAGCGCCTTCGGCGGCGATGCCTTCGCCTTCTGCCGGCACTTCCTCGAAACCGAGCACGTGGCGTTCACCCCTGGGCTGGACTTTGGCCGCCACCTGGCAGGGCATCACGTGCGGTTTGCCTACACCCAGAGCCTGCCGCGCCTGGAACAGGCGGTGCAGCGTATCGCTCGCGGCCTGCGCAGTTGGCAAGGCTGATGGCATTCTTCCCTCCACTCGAGCAGGGGCGCCTGCTGCGTCGCTACAAACGGTTTCTGGCGGACATCGAACTGGCCAGTGGCGAGCAGTTGACCATTCACTGCCCCAACACCGGTTCCATGCTCAACTGCATGCGCGAAGGCGGGCAGGTATGGTTCAGCCGCTCCAACGACCCCAAGCGCAAGCTGCCCGGCACCTGGGAAATCAGCGAAACGCCACAGGGGCGGCTGGCCTGCGTGAACACCGGGCGCGCCAACGCACTGGTTGAAGAGGCGTTGCGGGCCGGTGTGATCAGCGAGCTGGCCGGGTTCACGGCGCTCAGGCGCGAAGTGGCCTATGGCGAAGAGGGCAGCCGCATCGATTTTCGCCTGGAGTTCGACAGCGGCCCGGCCTATGTCGAGGTCAAGAGCGTGACCCTGGGCTACCCCTACACTGACGTTGCGGCATTCCCCGATGCCGTCACCCAGCGCGGCGCCAAGCACCTGCGCGAGCTGGCGACGTTGGCCCGCAATGGTGTTCGTGCCGTGCAGCTTTATTGTGTGAACCTGACCGGGGTCGGAGCGGTGCGCCCAGCCGAGGAAATCGACGCGGCCTATGCCCAGGCATTGCGCGCCGCCGTGGCTGAAGGGGTCGAGGTGCTGGCCTACGGCACCCATCTGGATGCCGAACGCATTGTCATCAACCGCCCATTGCCCGTGTTGCTCAACCCGTGAGCCAGATGCCCTGGCTGTCTTCGTGGCAGCCCAGGGCCTGCAGCACCTCGCCCTCGCAAGGCCCAGCCACGCATTCGCCGTTCTCTATAAGAAACAAGGCGCCATGATGGGCGCAGTGAATCAGGCTGGCGCTGTCATCGAGAAACGCATCGGTTGCCCAGTTCAGGGGGATGCCCCGGTGTGGGCAGCGGTTGCGATAAAGGTACACCTGGCCCTGGCGGCGGACGCCGAGCAGGTCGACGCCGTCTACGCTGAAGGCGCGGCTGTGGCCCTCGGCCAATGAGCTGGAAGTACAAAGCAAGTGCATGGCAAGGAAGACTCGTGAAACACGTGATGGCTTGACGCTTCAATGCGAATAATTATCAAATTGCCCGCATTCGCTGCGCCCAGCCGTCTATGGTGCGCAGTTCCGCCGCCCGCCACAAGGCGCGCGGCCCGCCTTCAGAAGGAAATCCGATGATGCGCCGCCCCGTCGCCCTGATCGCCCTGTGCGCAGGTTTAGTGCTGTCTACCCAGGCCCTGGCTGCCGAACTGCCGCAGCGTTGGGTCAGCGCTGGTGGCGCGCTTAGCGAATGGGTCAGTGCGCTGGGCGGCGAAGCGCACCTGGTTGGCGTCGATACCACCAGCCAACACCCCGAGTCGCTGAAGGCGCTACCGAGTGTCGGCTATCAGCGGCAGTTGTCCGCCGAAGGCGTTCTGAGCCTGCGTCCTGATGTGTTGGTGGGTACCGAAGAGATGGGGCCGCCACCGGTGCTGGCGCAGATCCGCAAGGCGGGCGTGCGGGTTGAACTGTTCTCGGGCAAGGCCGAACTCGACGCGGTCGATGAAAACCTCAGGCACCTGGGGCAATTGCTTGGTGCAGAGCAACAAGCCACTGCGCTGGCAACAGGCTATCGCCAGCAGCTGGATGCGCTGCAGGCCGAGGTCAAGCAGGCCCAGGCGGGCCAGAAGGCGCCCGGCGTGTTGCTGCTGGTTGGCCATGCCGGTGCCAAGCCGTTGATCGCTGGCCAAGGCACCGCGGGCGATTGGCTGCTGCGACAGGCCGGGGCGCGCAACCTGGCGGAGCACCAAGGCTACAAGAACTTCTCCAGCGAAGCGCTGGCAGCGCTGGACCCGGACGTGGTGGTGTTTTCCGACCGTGCGTTGGCCGATGAGCAGGCGCTGCAGGCGTTGCTCAAGGAGAACCCGGCGCTGGCGGCCTCCCGTGCGGTGCGTGAGCAGCGCCTGGTGTCACTCGACCCGACGCTGCTGGTGGGCGGCCTTGGGCCACGCTTGCCGGCGACCCTGCGCACGCTGGCTGGGGCCTTCTACCCAGCAGCCAAGGCCAGCTTCGCGCAATGAAGCAGCGCGTTCAGCCACGCACACTGATCGTCTGCCTGAGCCTGTTGTGCCTGTTGGCGGTGTGGTTGTCCCTGGCCCTGGGGCCGGTCAGCCTGCCGCTGTTCGATACCTTGCGCGCGGGCCTGCGTTTGTTGGGGCTGCCCGTGGCGGGTGATGACCTGCAGCAGGCCGAGATGATCCTCGGCCAGATCCGCCTGCCGCGCACCTTGCTGGGGCTGGCGGTCGGGGCGGTGCTGGCGCTGTCCGGCGTGGCCATGCAGGGGCTGTTCCGCAACCCGCTGGCCGACCCGGGGCTGGTGGGGGTCGCTGCCGGGGCGGCGATGGGCGCTGCGGTGGCCATCGTCGGTGGCAGCTGGTTTGGCGGCATGCCCGATGTGCTCGCGCCCTATCTGTTGTCGCTGTGTGCCTTTATCGGTGGCCTGGGGGTGACCGCGCTGGTCTATCGCCTGGGGCGGCGTGACGGCCAGACCAATGTCGCCACGATGTTGCTGGCCGGCGTGGCGATGACCGCATTGGGCGGCGCAGCAGTGGGCTTGTTCTCTTACCTGGCCGATGATGCCACCTTGCGCACCTTGACCTTCTGGAACCTGGGCAGCCTCAATGGCGCCAGCTACGAGCGGTTGTGGCCGCTGCTGATGGTGGCCGGGGGCGTGGCGCTGTGGTTGCCGCGTCGTGCGCGGGCGCTGAATGCCTTGCTGCTGGGTGAATCGGAGGCGCGGCACCTGGGTATCGAGGTGGAGCGGCTCAAGCGCGAACTGGTGTTCTGTACCGCGTTGGGGGTGGGTGCGGCGGTGGCCGCCGCCGGGCTGATCGGCTTCATTGGGTTGGTGGTGCCGCACTTGGTGCGATTGCTGGCAGGGCCCGACCATCGGGTGGTGTTGCCCGCCTCGTTGCTGGCCGGCGGTGTGCTGATGCTGTTCGCCGACCTGGTGGCGCGACTGGTGCTGGCGCCGGCCGAGCTGCCGATCGGTATCGTCACCGCCCTTATCGGTGCGCCGTTCTTCCTGGTCCTGCTGATTCGAGGGCGTAGCTGATGTTGCAAGTCGAGGGCCTGCACCTGCGGCGGGGCAGCAATGAAGTGCTGCATGACGTCCACCTGCAACTGACCCCGGGGCAGGTCGTGGGTGTGCTCGGCCCCAATGGCGCGGGCAAGAGCAGCCTGTTGGGGGTGTTGTGTGGCGAACTGGCCCCCGGCCAGGGGCGAGTGACGCTACAGGGCAGGCCATTGACTGACTGGGCCGGGCAGGCGCGGGCACAGCGCCTGGCGGTGCTGCCGCAGGTGTCCAGCCTGGGCTTTTCGTTCAGGGTCGAAGAGGTGGTGGCCATGGGGCGGATGCCCCATGGCAGCGGCCAGCTGCGCGACGCCGAGATCGTCGAAGCGGCCTTGCGTGCGGCGGATGCCTGGCACCTGCTGGGGCGCAGCTACCTGGCATTGTCGGGCGGTGAGCGGCAACGGGTACACCTGGCCCGCGTGCTGGCCCAGCTGTGGCCAGGTGAGCAGGGCACTACACTGCTGCTTGACGAACCGACCTCGATGCTCGACCCGCTGCACCAGCACACGACCCTGCAAGCGGTGCGGCGTTTCGCTGATCGCGGCGCTGCGGTGCTGGTGATCCTGCATGACCTGAACCTGGCGGCACGCTACTGTGATCGTATCCTGCTGCTCGAACAGGGCCGCTGCCATGCCCTTGCATCACCCCAGGAGGTGTTGACGCCGGGGGCACTGAAGGCGGTGTTCGGCATCGATGTGCTGGTGCAGGCGCACCCCGAGCGCGGCCACCCGCTGATCATCACGCGTTAGGAGGCATTGCCGATGCGCCATCCGTTGCTGTCCGGTCTTGCGCTGTGCCTGGTGCTGGCGTTGGCGGGGTGCCAGGCCAGCCTGCCGCCGTTACCGGGCTGGCAGAGCCCCGAAGGGCGTGCCCACGCCCAGCTTGGGCAAATCACGGACCTGGCCAGCGGCCGGCTCATCAGCCCTGAGCAACTGGTCAGGCAGTTGGCCGACGCGCCACGTGTGCTGGTAGGGGAGAAGCATGACAACCCCGATCATCATGCGTTGCAGTTGTGGCTGTTGCGCGCCCTGCAGGCTCAGCGCCCCCAGGGCAGCCTGCTGCTGGAGATGCTGCAGCCCGAGCAGCAGCCGCTGGTCGACACACTTGAGGCGCAGCAGCTGCCTGCGGACCTGCCAAAGGCACTGGCCTGGGAGGAAGGCTGGGACTGGCAGCTGTACGGGCCTATTGTGACGCACGCTTTGCAGGGCAACATTGCGCTGTTGGCCGCCAACCTTTCGCCCGCGCAGATGCGCCAAGCCTATCGCCAGCCGGCGGCGTTGTCGGGCGCGCGTTCCAATGCCCCAGGGGTGAAGGCCGCGCTGCTTGAGCAGGTGCGTATCGGGCACTGCGGCCTGCTACCGCAAAGCCAGTTGCCAGCCATGCTTGCGGTCCAGCAGCAACGTGACCGGCGCATGGCCGAACGCTTGATGGCGGCACCGCAGCCCGCCTTGCTGTTGGCGGGCGCTTACCACGTACGCAAGGACCTGGGGGTGCCGTTGCATCTGGCCGACCTCGGGGCGCAGGGGCGCAGCGCGGTCGTGCTGTTGGCCGAGGTGGGGGAAGAGGTCGAGGCGGGTATGGCCGACTATGTCTGGTTCACGGCGGCGGTGCCTGAGCAGGACTATTGCGCTCAACTGCGTCAGTAAGGCCAAACGGCAGGCAAAAAAAAGACCCGGCAAAAAGCCGGGTCAATAACCGTGATTAGCCTGATGAGGAGATAATCTGAGAGTCCGAACCAGGGGCTTTCAGTTTATCCAACCAGTCTCGCGACCAGTTGTGATAATCATAACGATTCTCATTTCGGAGTCAATCCCCTGCACAGGTTTATTTTGAATTTTTTTGCGGAGGTCTTTTTTCATCCAGTTGTTGATTGAGCGCTTCCTTTCGTTCGATCGGCAAATCATTCCAGTGCATGTCCAGCAACGCGCCTTCTATGGCGTACAACAGCACTTTAGAGGCCCGGAACCCTCGCGTTTTTACCGCCTGGTACGCACCCACCGCGCCCAGGCGGCGCAAATCCGACGCACTGTGGATACCGGCTGCGTGCAACCACTGCGCAGAGGTCTTGCCAAGATTCTTCAGATGCTGCAATTCATCGTTCATCGAGCCTCCTTGCGATGGCTGAACGGGTCTTGGGGATAAATCGCGAGCAGGTCAGAGAGGAGTGTAGCGGGGCTTGGAAAATGCGCGGCTTTTTGCCATCTGTGGCGACGAGCAGCCCTGAATACGGGGCCTCTGGCTTTCAATAGCCGCCTCTTTTGGTGTGGCAGGGCCCCAATGGGGCGGGTTTACCCGCTACCACAGGGGCCCTGCGAGGATTACAGGCCCGGCAAGCGCTGACGCACCTGTTCGATCACCTGGTCCATGCTGGCACCTTCCTGGGTGTCGACGCGCTTGCTGACCAGCAGTTCTTCCTCGCTCAACGCATCACGGCTGGCCTGTTGCGCCTTGACCACCTCCAGGGTGGCGTCCGACGGGTCGCTGTTTGCGGCTTGGCGCTGGGCCAGCCAGCTGGCAATGACCGCCTCCGGTGCGTGGCAATCGAGGATCAAGAAGGGGACGCCCGTCTGGTTGGCGACATCTGCCGCCGCCTGGCGCTGTTCACGCTTGAGGTAGGTGGCATCCAGCACGACCGGGAAGCCCGCGCGCAATACCGTCTCCGCTACCTCGTGCAGGCGCTGGTAGGTGGCGGCACTGGCATCCTGGTCATAGATGCCGGCAGTCAGCTGGCCGACGTTTGCTTGCTGCTGTTCGCCGAACAGGCGCTTGCGCTCGACATCGGAGCGCACGCGGATCGCGCCCAGGGCCTCGACCAGGCGCATCGCCACGTGGCTCTTGCCCACTGCCGAGACGCCATGGGTGATGGCCAACAGCCGCGAAGGGATGGCGCTGTAGCTTTCCGCCAGGTTGGCGTAGTTGCGGTAGGTGCGCAGGGTCGTGGCGCGTTGCACGCCATCGGCATCGGCCGGCATGCTGAACAGCGCCACCTTGGCGCGCACCAAGGCGCGGTAGGCCTTGTAGAAGTTCAGCACTTCCAGGCCTTCATAATCGCCGGTCAGTTCCAGGTACTGGCTGACGAAGCGCCGGGCCAGGCACTTGAGGCCGCGGTCTTCCAGGTCCATGGCCAGGAAGCCGGTGTCGGCCCAGACGTCGGTCATGCGGAACGGTTCGTTGAACTCGATGCAGTCGAAGATCACCACCTTGCCGTTGATCACGGTGGCGTTGCCCAGGTGGATGTCACCGTGGCATTCACGGGTGAAGCCATTGGCCTTGCGGGCCGCGAACAGGCCTTGGAGCCGCTCGAAGCTGCTACGTGCCCAGGCCTGGAGGTTGTCCAGTTGCTGCAGGTCGGCCTTGTCAGTGAGGAATGGGCGGATCTGTTCGAAATTCTGCTCGACCGGGGCCATCACGCTTTCAGGTGAGCCGTAAGGTTGCTCTGCCGGCACCTTGGGCGTCTGCAGGTGGAATTCGGCAACCTGCCGGGCCATCTGGTCGATGTGCTCGGCGTTGAGCTCGCCGTTGGCCTGCAAGGTGCTGAGCATCTGCCCTTGGGGGAACTGGCGCATCTTCAGTGCGTACTCGATGGCCTCGCCCTCGCCGCCGATTTGCGGGGCTTCGGCACTGCCGGTGATCGGCAGTACTTCAAGGTACAGGTCCTCGGTCAGGCGCTGGTTCAGGCGCAATTCTTCGTTACAGAAATGCGCGCGCTGATCCAGGCGGGTGAAGTCGAGGAAGCCGAAGTTCATTGGCTTCTTGACCTTGTAGGCGTACTCGCCAGTCAGCAGGACCCAGGAGATATGCGTCTCGATGAGTTGGAACCCATCCACGGGGTGAGGGTAGAGGGCTGGGTTCTGCAACGCAGTAATAAGAGCTTGGCTCACGGGAAATCCTTCCGAGGGCAGGGAATTCGAATGCGCCATTATGGTCAATGGTGCCGTCCCTGCATACCGCCGGGGGCGCCTGCCCAGCCTTTACAAAGTGCGTATAATCCGCCGCCATGACTCGAACTCGAAACGCTCGTACCCCTCAGAAACGCCCGACCGGCCGCTCTCGCGCCTGGCTGGGCTGGGCTTTGAAGCTCAGCCTGGTCGGCCTGGTGATCATCGCCGGCTTCGCGGTTTACCTCGATGCTGTCGTCCAGGAAAAGTTCTCCGGCAAGCGCTGGACCATCCCGGCCAAGGTGTATGCCCGGCCGTTGGAGCTGTTCGTCGGCCAAAAACTGAGCAAGAACGACTTCCTCACAGAACTCGACGCCCTTGGCTATCGCCGTGAAAGCGCGGCCAACGGCCCGGGCGCAGCGGCAGTCAACGGTAATACCGTCGACCTCAATACCCGTGGCTTCCAGTTCTACGAAGGGATGGAGCCGGCGCAGTTCGTGCGCGTGCGCTTCTCTGGCGATTATGTCGCCGGGCTTTCCGGCGCCAACAACGGCAAGCTCGATGTGGTACGCCTGGAGCCGCTGATGATCGGCGGCATTTACCCGAAAAACCTCGAAGACCGCATCCTGATCAAGATCGATCAGGTGCCGCCGTACCTGCTCGAAACCCTGGTGGCAACCGAGGACCGCGACTTCTACAGCCACTTTGGCGTGTCGCCCAAGTCCATCGCCCGTGCGGTGTGGGTCAACACCTCGTCCGGGGCCATGCGCCAGGGCGGCAGTACCCTGACCCAGCAGTTGGTGAAGAACTTCTACCTCACCAGCGAGCGCAGCCTCAGCCGCAAGCTGACTGAAGCGATGATGGCCGTGCTGCTGGAGCTGCATTACGACAAGCGCGAGATCCTCGAGGCCTACCTCAACGAGGTATTCGTCGGCCAAGACGGCCAGCGTGCGGTGCATGGCTTCGGCCTGGCCAGCCAGTTCTTCTTCAGCCAACCGCTGTCAGAGCTCAAGCTGCACCAGATCGCCTTGCTGGTGGGCATGGTCAAGGGGCCGTCCTACTACAACCCGCGGCGTTATCCTGACCGCGCCCTGGCCCGTCGTAACCTGGTGCTCGACCTGCTGGCCGAGCAGGGCGTGGCGAGCAAGGACGTGATCGAGGCGGCGAAGAAGATGCCGCTGGGCGTGACCAAGCGCGGCAGCCTGGCAGACAGCTCGTTCCCGGCGTTCCTCGACCTGGTCAAGCGCCAGTTGCGCCAGGACTACCGCGACGAAGACTTGACCGAAGAAGGCCTGCGTATCTTCACCAGCTTCGACCCGATCCTGCAGATGAAGGCCGAAACCTCGATGAACGAGACCTTCAAGCGCCTGGCCGGGCGCAAGGGGGCTGACGAGGTCGAGTCGGCGATGGTCGTGACCAACCCGGAAACCGGGGAAGTCCAAGCGCTGATCGGCAGCCGTCTGTCGGGCTTTGCCGGCTTCAACCGGGCCATCGACGCAGTGCGGCCGATCGGTTCACTGGTCAAGCCGGCGGTGTACCTGACCGCCCTGGAGCAGCCCAGCAAATACACCCTGACCAGTTGGATACAGGACGAGCCGTTCTCGGTCAAAGGGGCCAACGGCCAGGTTTGGCGCCCGCAGAACTATGACCGCCGGCCCCATGGCACCATTTATCTGTACCAGGGCCTGGCCAACTCCTACAACCTGTCGACGGCCAAGCTCGGCCTGGAAGTGGGCGTGCCCAATGTGATCAAGACCATTGGTCGGCTGGGCGTGAATGTCGATTGGCCAGCCTTCCCGGCGATGCTGCTGGGGGCCGGTGGCATGTCGCCGATGCAGGTCGCGACCATGTACCAGACGATTGCCAATGGTGGTTTCAACACGCCGATGCGCGGTATCCGCAGCGTGCTGACCGCCGAGGGCGAACCGCTCAAGCGCTACCCGTTCCAGATTCAGCAAACCTTCGACCCGGGTTCCATCTACTTGGTACAGAACGCCATGCAACGGGTGATGCGCGAAGGTACCGGCCGTTCGGTGTACAACGTGTTGCCGCGTTCGCTCACCCTGGCCGGCAAGACCGGTACCAGCAACGACTCGCGTGACAGCTGGTTCTCCGGCTTCAGCCAGGACCTGCTGGCGGTGGTGTGGATGGGCCGCGACGATAACGGCAAGACGCCGTTCACCGGTGCCACTGGCGCCCTGCAGGTCTGGACCAGCTTCATGAAGAAGGCCGACCCGTTGCCGCTGGACATGCCGCAGCCGGACAACATCGTGCAAGCCTGGATCGACCCGTACAGCGGGCAAGGTTCTGATGGCAGCTGTCCGGGAGCGGTGCAGATGCCGTATATTCGCGGCAGCGAACCGCCCGCCGGGGCAACCTGTGGCGGTGAGCAGAATCCGGCAGAATCGGTCATGGACTGGGTCAAAGGCTGGATGAATTAAGCGCGAGCTGCATTGATGAGGTGTGAAGTGAATAAGTGGCTGTTTCCTGCCTTGACGGCGTTGGTTGTGCTTCAGGGTTGCTCCAGCGTCCAGCGTGGCAATATCCCGGTGGTCGACTCGAGCACGCGCGTGTCCAACAGTGAACGCGTAACGGCCAACCGCTCGGCGGCTGGCATGAACAGCGGCACCTCACACGCGCAAACGCTGCCTGAGGACTCCGGCGTGACCGTGATGATTCCGCAGGGTGCCGGTGCCTCGGGCATCCAGACGTTCCCGGCCGCCAATGGGGCGGCACCGATCAGCGCCATGCCGATTACCCCTGGCCCGGTCTCCACCGGGCCGATGACCACCAACCCCAACCCGATTGCCGACGAACCGTTCGACATCGCGTCGATGAACAGCACGGCGAAAGCCAGCAGCGCGCCGACCGGTATTCCGCGTAGCACTGCCGCAGCCGGTGGGCTGTCTGCCGATGAACAGCTCGACGGGCCAGTGCTGGCGCTGTTGACCACTGCCCAGCAACAACAGGGCAGTGGCGACTTCAATGGTGCTTCGTCGAGCCTGGAGCGTGCCCAGCGTATCGCGCCGCGCGAACCGCAGGTGCTGTTCCGCCTGGCCCAGGTGCGCCTGGCCCAGGGTGATGCCGCGCAGGCCGAGCAGTTGGCCCGCCGAGCCCTGACCTATGCCAATGGCCGCCCTGACCTGCAGGCCGAACTGTGGAACACCATCGCCCAGGCCCGCGAGAAGCAAGGTGACAGTGCCGGTGCGGCGCTGGCGCGGCAGAAGGCACGGGTGAACTCGTAATGATCGAGCAACGCATTCTGGACATCGCCGACCACCTGCTGCTGATCGAGCGTGAACTGAAGGTGCAGGGCTGGTGGGACGATGAGCCGCCCAGCGATGAAGCGCTGGCCAGCACCGTGCCCTTCGCGGTCGACACCATGAGCCTGGAGCAGTGGCTGCAATGGATCTTCCTGCCGCGCATGAAGATCATCATCGAGCTCGGCCAGCCGCTGCCTAACGCGTCGGGCATTCTGGTAATGGCCGAAACGGTGTTCACCGATCGCCCGGAGCAGAGTCGCGAGCTACGGCGCCTGCTAGCAGAGTTCGATCAATTGATCGCTGCTTGAGCCTGATTTCTTCTCTTTTTCCTTCAAGGGCCGCAGATTGTGGCCCTTTTTTATGGAAATCTTCTTAATTCTGCTGCTGCTATCCTTTTTAGTGGTGGCAGGAATTCATCTTGAGGAAAAATTGGCAATAATTTTTCTTGACTTGTAGCCGCCAAATCACAAGAATCCAACTTCCGCTGTAGAGGGACTGCCAGAAGCAGACCCGCTAAGCAGATCATGAGGCGCACACCCGCGCCGACCTGTAACACCCCGCAACGCGTTACCTCGCGCTGGGTGGGAAAACCCCGCAACACTCTGGGGCGCTCCCAATACTTGCTCAGTCAGTGCTGACGTTCGCTCGTGCTCTGCTTGGCAGTAAACCTATTAAGACCCGTCCACTAGGGACGGTATTCTGGCGTTTTAGAGGTGAACAACGTGGAGCTTTTATCTGGCGCTGAGATGGTCGTCCGCTTCTTGCGTGACGAAGGCGTTAAGCACATCTACGGGTACCCTGGCGGTGCTCTTCTTCATGTTTACGACGCCCTGTTCAAGGAACCGGAAGTCGAACACATCCTGGTTCGTCACGAACAGGCTGCGACCCATATGGCGGACGGCTACGCCCGTGCCACCGGCAAGGCCGGTGTGGTGCTGGTAACCTCCGGCCCGGGTGCGACCAATGCCATCACCGGCATTGCCACCGCCTACATGGATTCGATTCCGATGGTCATCCTCTCCGGCCAGGTGCCTAGCACCATGGTGGGTACCGATGCCTTCCAGGAAACCGACATGATCGGTATCTCGCGGCCGATCGTGAAGCACAGCTTCATGATCAAGAACGCCACCGAGATCCCTGAAGTTCTGAAAAAAGCCTTCTATCTGGCGCAATCCGGCCGTCCCGGCCCGGTCGTGGTCGACATTCCAAAAGATATGACCAACCCGGCCGAGAAGTTCGAGTACGTCTATCCGAAGAAGGTCAAGCTGCGCTCCTACAGCCCGGCGGTACGTGGCCACTCCGGCCAGATCCGCAAGGCCGCCGAGATGCTGCTGGCTGCCAAGCGCCCCATCGTCTATGCCGGTGGTGGCGTGATCCTCGGCGGTGGCTCCGAAGCCCTGACCGAAATCGCCAAGTCGCTGAACCTGCCGGTTACCAATACCCTCATGGGTCTGGGTAGCTACCCGGGTACCGACCGTCAGTTCGTCGGCATGCTCGGCATGCACGGCAGCTTCACGGCCAACATGGCCATGCACAATGCCGACGTCATCTTCGCCGTCGGCGCGCGCTTCGATGACCGCGTGGTCAACGGCCCGGCCAAGTTCTGCCCGAATGCCAAGATCATCCACATCGACATCGACCCGGCGTCGATTTCGAAGATGATCAAGGCCGACGTGCCTATCGTGGGCCCGGTCGACAGCGTCTTGAACGAGATGCTCGGCATCCTCAAGGAAATCGGCGAGCAGCCTGACAAGGCCGCCGCAGAAGCCTGGTGGAAGCAGATCGACGAGTGGCGTGGCGATGGCGACCTGTTCCCTTACAACAAAGGGGACGGCAGCGTCATCAAGCCGCAGACCGTGATCGAAACCCTGTGCGAAGTGACCAAGGGCGATGCCTTCGTCACCTCCGACGTTGGCCAGCATCAGATGTTCGCGGCGCAGTACTACCGCTTCAACAAGCCGAACCGCTGGATCAACTCCGGTGGCCTGGGCACCATGGGCTTCGGTTTCCCGGCGGCCATGGGCGTCAAGCTCAACTTCCCGGATCAGGACGTGGCGTGCGTCACTGGCGAAGGCAGTATCCAGATGAACATCCAGGAGCTGTCTACCTGCATGCAGTACGGCCTGCCGGTAAAAATCGTCAACCTGAACAACGGTGTATTGGGCATGGTCCGCCAGTGGCAGGACATGGCGTACAACGGCCGTCATTCGCACTCCTATGTCGAGTCGCTGCCTGACTTCATCAAGCTGGCCGAGGCCTATGGCCATGTGGGTATCCGCATCACCAGCCTGAAGGACCTCAAGCCGAAGCTGGAAGAGGCGTTTGCGATGAAGGACCGCCTGGTGTTCATCGACATCGCGGTTGACCGTACCGAGCACGTCTATCCGATGCAGATCAAGGATGGCTCGATGCGTGACATGTGGCTGAGCAAGACGGAGCGTACCTGATATGCGGCACATCATTTCCCTGCTGCTGGAAAACGAACCCGGTGCCTTGTCTCGCGTCGTTGGCCTGTTCTCCCAGCGTAACTACAACATTGAAAGCCTGACCGTGGCGCCGACCGAAGACCCGACCCTGTCGCGTCTGACGCTGACCACCGTTGGCCATGACGAAGTGATCGAGCAGATCACCAAGAACCTGAACAAGCTCGTCGAAGTGGTGAAGCTTGTCGACCTGTCGGAAAGTGCTCATATCGAGCGCGAACTGATGCTGGTCAAGGTCAAGGCCACCGGAGCCCAGCGCGCCGAAATCAAGCGCACCACGGATATCTTCCGTGGCCAGATCGTCGATGTGACCGCCAGTGTGTACACCGTGCAACTGAGCGGCACCAGCGACAAACTGGACAGCTTCATCCAGGCCATCGGCACCGCATCGATTCTCGAAACCGTGCGCAGTGGCGTCACCGGCATTGCCCGTGGCGACAAAGTGCTCAGCATCTAAATTCAAAAATTAGCGATGGCTCCGCAGGGGCCGAGATATAACCAGGGGTATTTTCATGAAAGTTTTCTACGATAAAGACTGCGACCTTTCCATCATCCAGGGTAAAAAAGTCGCCATCATCGGTTACGGTTCCCAAGGCCACGCCCAGGCGTGCAACCTGAAAGACTCCGGTGTAGACGTTACCGTCGGTCTGCGTAAAGGCTCGGCCACCGTTGCCAAGGCCGAAGCCCACGGTCTGAAAGTTGCCGACGTGGCTACCGCTGTCGCTGCTGCCGACCTGGTCATGATCCTGACCCCGGACGAGTTCCAAGGCGCTCTGTACAAGAACGAGATCGAGCCGAACATCAAGAAAGGCGCCACCCTGGCCTTCTCCCACGGCTTCTCTATCCACTACAACCAGGTTGTTCCGCGTGCCGACCTCGACGTGATCATGATCGCGCCGAAAGCCCCGGGCCACACCGTGCGTTCCGAGTTCGTCAAAGGCGGCGGCATCCCTGACCTGATCGCTATCTACCAGGACGCTTCCGGCAACGCCAAAAACGTTGCGCTGTCCTACGCTGCAGGCGTCGGTGGCGGCCGTACCGGCATCATCGAAACCACCTTCAAGGACGAGACTGAAACCGACCTGTTCGGTGAGCAGGCTGTTCTGTGTGGCGGTACCGTCGAGCTGGTCAAAGCCGGCTTCGAAACCCTGGTCGAAGCGGGCTACGCGCCAGAAATGGCTTACTTCGAGTGCCTGCACGAGCTGAAGCTGATCGTTGACCTCATGTACGAAGGCGGCATCGCCAACATGAACTACTCGATCTCGAACAACGCCGAGTACGGTGAGTACGTCACCGGCCCAGAAGTCATCAACGAAGAATCCCGCAAGGCCATGCGCAACGCTCTGAAGCGCATCCAGGACGGCGAGTACGCGAAGATGTTCATCTCCGAAGGTGCCACCAACTACCCATCGATGACCGCCAAGCGCCGCAACAACGCTGCCCACGGCATCGAAGTCATCGGCGAGCAACTGCGCTCGATGATGCCTTGGATCTCGGCGAACAAGATCGTCGACAAAGCCAAGAACTAAGTTTCTCGCAACATGAAAAACGCGGCTTCGGCCGCGTTTTTTCGTTTAGGCAGCCGGCATCTGGTATAAAGCAGACCAGTGGCCTGCCGTCAGAACCTGTTTCGCAGGCCCGTGTCGAACATATTCCACCCTGTTGCAAGGTACCCTACATGAGCGAACGTCCCGAAGAGCCGAACAAGCCCTCCGACGCCGAAAGCCTGCTACCTGTCGATGAGCACATTGAAGAAGGCCATGACGCCGAAGGGCGCAAGGTCCGGCATCGCGGCATTTATTTGCTGCCTAACCTGTTCACCACCGCCAACCTGTTCGCCGGCTTCTATTCCATCATCAACTCGATGAGCGCGCAGAGTGCGCTGAGCGCCGGTGACCCGCGCGAGGCAAGCAAGTACTTCGCCTTCGCCGCCATCGCTATCTTCGTTGCCATGGTGCTCGATGGCCTTGATGGCCGTGTAGCACGCATGACCAACACCCAGAGCGCCTTCGGCGCCGAGTACGATTCGCTGTCGGACATGGTCGCCTTCGGTGTGGCCCCGGCGCTGCTGGCCTTTGGCTGGGCACTGGGCGACATGGGCAAGGTCGGCTGGATGGTCGCCTTCATCTATGTGGCGGGCGCCGCTCTGCGGCTGGCGCGCTTCAACACCCAGGTGGGTACCGCCGACAAGCGTTACTTCATCGGCCTGGCCAGCCCCGCGGCTGCCGGGGTGGTTGCAGGTACCGTGTGGGCCTTCAGTGACTACGGCATCCAGGGCTCCAAGCTGTCGTTCCTGGTGGCGCTGCTGGTTGCGGCTGCGGGCATGCTGATGGTCAGTAACATCAAGTACAACAGCTTCAAGGAGCTCGACCTCAAAGGGCGCGTGCCGTTTGTGGCTATCCTGGCTGTGGTGCTGGTATTCGCGGTGGTCTTCAGTGACCCGCCCCGCATTCTGCTGCTGATCTTCCTTGCCTACGCGGCGTCTGGGCCGATCCAGTTCCTGCTGCGGTCTCGCCGTCGTAAGTCGTGACAATGATTTAATGATGGCATAACCCTCCGGCTCCATAGTCTTACTGGTACATCCGTTATCCAGTGCTGTGGAGCCGTCCATGCTCATCAAGCTACCCAGGTCGTCCGAGTGCAATGCATCGGAGATCACCCCCGAAGGTCTCTATCTCTCTCGTCGCAGCTTGCTCGGTGGTTCGCTGGCAGGGCTAGCCCTGGGCGCACTGCCAGGCCTGGCGCATGCGGCCGAGGCCAGCCGTTACGCTGATGTCGAGGCGGGCGCCGCACCAGGCTGGTTCAGCGACAAGCTTGCTGCCACGCAATGGCAGGCGGTAACGGTCAAGGGCGAGGCCATCACCCCGTTCAAAGATGCGACCCAGTACAACAACTTCTATGAGTTCGGGCCTGACAAGGGCGACCCAGCGGCCAATGGCGATAGCTTGAAGACCGAGCCGTGGTCGGTGGTGGTCGATGGCGAGGTTGGTAAGCCAGGGCGCTATGCCCTCGAAGACTTCGTCAAGCCGTATCAGCTCGAAGAGCGCATCTACCGGTTGCGCTGTGTCGAGGCCTGGTCAATGGTCATCCCCTGGCTTGGCTTCCCGCTGGCGCAGGTACTCAAACAGGTAGAGCCGACATCGAAAGCGCGCTACGTGCGATTCGAGACGTTGAAGGACCCGGAGCATATGCCCGGGCAGCGCTCAGGCTTTGCCTTGATCGACTGGCCTTATAGAGAAGGGTTGCGCCTGGATGAGGCGATGCACCCCTTGGCGATTCTGGCGGTGGGCATGTATGGCCGCGAGCTGGCTAACCAGAATGGCGCGCCGCTGCGGCTGGTGGTGCCGTGGAAGTATGGGTTCAAGAGCATCAAGTCGATCGTGCGTATCAGCTTGGTGGCCGAGCAGCCGCAAACCACCTGGGAGGGGCTGGCGCCAGACGAGTATGGCTTCTATGCCAACGTCAACCCGGAAGTCGATCACCCGCGTTGGAGCCAGGCGCGTGAACGCCGTTTACCCAGTGGCCTGTTCAGCCCCAATGTGCGGCAGACCCAGATGTTCAATGGCTACGCCGATGAGGTGGCGTCGCTGTATACCGGCCTCGACCTGCGGAAGAACTATTGATGCGTTATCCCTGGTTGCGCCTGGCCATCTTTATAGTGGGGTGCGCGTTGCCGCTTTGGTGGTTGTATGAAGCGGCGATGAGCCTGCTGGGGCCTGACCCGGGCAAGATCCTGATGGACCGGCTGGGTTTGGGTGCGCTGACGTTCTTGCTGGTGACGTTGTGCATGACGCCGTTGCAGCGGCTGACCGGGTGGTCGGGCTGGATCGTCGTGCGCCGGCAGCTGGGGTTGTGGTGTTTTGCTTATATCGTGCTGCACATCCTTTGTTATCTGTTCTTTATTCTGGGGTTGGACTGGGGGCAGTTGGCTGTCGAGCTACGCAAGCGGCCCTACATTTTTGTGGGTGCGCTGGGTTTTCTTGGTTTGCTGGCCCTGGCGGTCACCTCCAATCGGTACAGCCAGCGGCGGTTGGGCGCCCGTTGGAAAAAGCTGCACAAGCTGGTGTATGTGATTCTGGGGTTGGGGTTGCTGCATTTTCTGTGGATTGTGCGCTCGGACCTGCGGGAGTGGGCTATCTATGCGGGCATTGGTGGTTTGCTGATGGTATTGCGGATTCCCGCAGTGGCGCGGCGCGTGCCGCGGTTGGTGGGGCGGCGGGGGAGAGTGGCTTCGTAGGGGCTATGCTCGTTGTGGGGGGGGGGGGCGCCGAACCGTCGCTCCATTTGTTTCGGACCAGTGAGGCCTGTGCCATTTGCGCGCGACCGCCTTGTTCGTACGACGCGATATTGAGGCGAACACCAAGGGGTCGCGCGCCAATGCCTCTGGAATAACTGGCCCGAAACAAATG
>NZ_CP087169.1:682500-5027500 GCF_024748775.1 Pseudomonas sp. B21-047 | reverse complement strand
GAGACAAACACGTCGAGCAGGTACGAAAGTAGGTCTTAGTGATCCGGTGGTTCTGTATGGAAGGGCCATCGCTCAACGGATAAAAGGTACTCCGGGGATAACAGGCTGATACCGCCCAAGAGTTCATATCGACGGCGGTGTTTGGCACCTCGATGTCGGCTCATCACATCCTGGGGCTGAAGCCGGTCCCAAGGGTATGGCTGTTCGCCATTTAAAGTGGTACGCGAGCTGGGTTTAGAACGTCGTGAGACAGTTCGGTCCCTATCTGCCGTGGACGTTTGAGATTTGAGAGGGGCTGCTCCTAGTACGAGAGGACCGGAGTGGACGAACCTCTGGTGTTCCGGTTGTCACGCCAGTGGCATTGCCGGGTAGCTATGTTCGGAAGAGATAACCGCTGAAAGCATCTAAGCGGGAAACTTGCCTCAAGATGAGATCTCACTGGGATCTAGAATCCCCTAAAGGGCCGTCGAAGACTACGACGTTGATAGGTTGGGTGTGTAAGCGCTGTGAGGCGTTGAGCTAACCAATACTAATTGCCCGTGAGGCTTGACCATATAACACCCAAGCAATTTGCTCATGCAGATTGCGGTGGTGAAGACACACGAACCGAAAGTTCGAATGTACATCACAACATCACATATCCGAATTCGCTAGGCTGTCCATCTGGACGTTCTGGCAACAGAATTTCTTGACGACCATAGAGCATTGGAACCACCTGATCCCATCCCGAACTCAGTAGTGAAACGATGCATCGCCGATGGTAGTGTGGGGTCTCCCCATGTGAGAGTAGGTCATCGTCAAGATTCATTTCGCAAAACCCCTATCTGCGCAAGCAGGTAGGGGTTTTGTCTTTGCGGCTGGAAAAGAATTGTCGCCATGCTCGCCATAAGCCCGGGCATGCCCCGTGATATGGTTCCGCATCAGAACCCACTGCCTTCCAGGGAATGCTCAATGGTCAACACCACCACCCTTCAGCCCGGCTTCATGATCGTGCATGGCAACCGCCTCGACGACTTGCGCAGCTTGGTGGTGAGCTGGATGCGTCGGTACCCGTTAGCGCCGTTGGAAAACGAAATTGCCCTGGTGCAAAGCAACGGCATTGCCCAGTGGCTGAAACTGGCGCTGGCTGAAGACCCTGAAGAGGGTGACCTGGGCGGCTGTGGCATCGCGGCCGCGATCGATGTGCAACTGCCTGGCAGTTTCATGTGGCAGCTTTACCGTCGAGTGCTGGGCCGCGATGAAATCCCTGAGGTGTCCTTGCTCGACAAGGCGCCGCTGACCTGGCGCCTGATGCGCTTGCTGCCGTCGTTGATCGAGCGCGAGCACTTCGAGCCCTTGCGGCGTTTTCTTACCGACGATAGCGACCTGCGCAAGCGTTATCAGCTTGCCGAGCGCCTCGCCGACTTGTTCGACCAATACCAGGTCTACCGAGCCGACTGGCTCAAGGACTGGGCGGGCGGTGATCACGTCCTCAATACCGCTCGGGGCGAGCGTAAAGCGCTGCCCCCTGGCAATCGCTGGCAGGCCGAGCTGTGGCGCGCCCTGCTGGAAGATGTCGGCGAACAAGGCATGGCGCAGAGTCGCGCGGGCGTGCATCAGCGTTTCATCGAGCGCATCAACAGCCTGGAACAAGCCCCTGCGGGCCTGCCATCGCGGGTGATCGTGTTCGGTATCTCTTCCCTGCCGGCTCAGGCACTGGAGGCGTTGGCTGGGCTGGCCCGGTTCAGCCAAGTACTGCTTTGCGTTCACAACCCTTGCCGCCATCACTGGGCCGATATCGTCGCCGACAAAGACCTGCTGCGCCATCAGTACAAGCGCCAACAGCGCAAGCAGGGCATGCCGCTGCTGCTGGATGACCAATCCCTGCACCAGCACGCGCATCCGCTGCTGGCCGCCTGGGGCAAGCAGGGCCGTGACTACATCAACCTGCTCGACAGCTATGACGACCCGGGCAGCTACCGCGGTGTGTTCAGCGAGGGGCGCATCGACCTGTTCAGCGAGGGTTCGCCGACCACGCTGCTCAACCAGCTGCAAGATGACATCCTTGAACTGCGCCCGCTCGCCGAAACCCGTGAGCGCTGGCCGCAAGTCGACCTCGGGCAGGACCGTTCGATGCGCTTTCACGTCGCGCACAGCCCGCAACGCGAGGTGGAGATTCTCCACGACCAGCTCCTGGCACGCTTCAGCGCCGACCCTACCCTGCGCCCGCGCGACGTGATCGTGATGCTGCCGGCAATCGACACCTACGCGCCCCATATCCGCGCCGTATTCGGGCAGTTGCAGCGTCATGACCCACGCTACATTCCGTTCACCCTCACCGATCAAGGCCAACGCGGTCGGGAGCCATTGCTGATTGCCCTGGAGCACCTGCTCAAGTTGCCGGATAGCCGTTTCGCCGTCAGCGAAGTGCTCGACCTGCTCGACGTGCCGGCGGTACGCGCCCGTTTCGCCATCCGTGAAAGTGACCTGCCCACCCTGCATCGCTGGATCGAAGGCGCCGGTATCCGTTGGGGCCTGAATGCCGAGCAGCGCGCCAGCCTGGGCTTGCCGGAAGGCTTGGAGCAGAACAGCTGGCGGTTTGGCCTGCGGCGTATGCTGCTGGGGTATGCTGTTGGCGTAGGTGAGGGCTGTGACGGCATTGAACCCTATGACGAAATCGGCGGCCTGGATGCTGCACTGATCGGCCCGCTGGTGGCCCTGCTGGATGCCCTGGATGTGGCGTGCCAGGCACTGGCCCAGCCCGCGACCGTCACCCAGTGGGGCGAACGCCTGAATGCCTTGTTGCAGGTGTTCTTCCTGGCTGAAGGTGAGCACGACGAGTTTCTGTTGATGCAACTGCAGGACTTGCGCGATGCCTGGCTGCAAGTGTGCGAAACCGTCGGCCTGCAGGACTCGCTACCGCTTACCGTGGTCCGCGAAGCATGGTTGTCTGGCCTGGATCAGGGCAAGCTGTCCCAGCGCTTCCTCGCCGGCTCGGTAAACTTCTGCACCCTCATGCCCATGCGCGCCATCCCCTTCCGGGTGGTCTGCCTGCTGGGCATGAACGATGGTGACTACCCCCGCGCCCAGCAGCCGCTGGACTTCGACCTGATGGCCAGCGACTACCGCCCCGGTGATCGCTCGCGCCGTGAGGATGACCGTTACTTGCTGCTCGAAGCCCTGCTGTCGGCACGCGATCAGCTGTATGTCAGCTGGGTCGGGCGCAGTATCCGCGACAACAGTGAGCGCCCGGCCTCAGTGCTTATCGGCCAGTTACGCGACCATGTGGCTGCAGGTTGGCGTTTGGCCGGCACCGACGCGGGCCCAGGGCTTGGGCCGGACGAGCGGTTGCTGCATGCCTTGACGCAGGAGCACCCGCTACAGCCGTTCAGCCCGCGTTACTTCCAGAAGGGCAGCCCTTTGTTCAGCTTCGCCCATGAGTGGCAGGTGCTGCATCTGCCCGGGCAGGCGCTCGCGCAGCCTGATCCCGATCTGCCGCCCTACGTCGATGATGAAGCGCTGAGCCTGACGCAACTGCACGACTTTCTTCGCCACCCGGTGCGGCACTTCTTCAGCCAGCGTTTGAAGGTGTTCTTCGAGGCCCTGGAGGCGCCGACCCCGGATGAAGAGCCGTTCGTGCTCGATACCTTGCAACGCTATGGTGCCGCCGAAAGCCTGTTGAATGCCGCATTGGCTGACCCGGACCATGCCGAGCCTGCCTTGCAGACGCAGGCCCGCCGCCTGCAAGCCTGTGGCCTGTTACCCCTTGCCGGTTTCGGGCAGCTCTTGCAGGCCGAGCTGATCCAGCCGCTGCCCGATCTGCTACAACGCCATCGCCAGTTGTTGCAACGCTGGCCTCACCTGGTCGAAGGCGCATTGCCTGTTCATTTCGAACAGGGCAGGCATCGCCTCGAAGGCTGGCTGGGCCGGGTTTACCAGGCAGAAGATCAAAGCCTGCTCAGTATCACCACGGTCCCGAACACCATCAGCGCCGGGCGCAACAACTACAAGTGGCACCGGCTGATCGCGCCCTGGGTCATGCACCTGGCCGCCTGTGCTGCGGGTTACCCGCTTAACAGTGCGCTGGTGGCCAGTGACCTGACCCTGCTGCTTGCACCCTTGCCGCAAGGTGAGGCGGCGCAGCTGCTCGGCGACCTGCTGGTAGCGCGCCAGGCGGCAATGAACGCGCCACTGTCGGTGGCAGCCAAGACCGCCTTTGCCTGGCTGGGCCAGGACGATGCCGACAAGGCGCTGGCCGCAGCGGCCCGTGCCTATGAAGGTGACGAGCGCAACAGCTTCGGCGAGCGCAGCGAAAGTATTGCCCTGGCCCGGCAGTTCCGTGATTTCGCCGCGCTCAGCGCCGACGAAACCTTTGAAGGCTGGTGCGAAACCTTGTACCGCCCATTGTTCAACGCACCCTGGCAGGCCCTGGGCAACCCGGAGAGTGGCGCATGACGCTGGACCGTCCCCTGGCACTGAGTTTTCCCCTGCATGGTAGCCAGCTGATCGAAGCAAGCGCCGGTACCGGCAAGACATTCACCATCTCGGCGCTGTACCTGCGGCTGATCCTCGGCCACGGCGGCGAACAGGCTTTCGGCCGTGAACTGTTGCCCCCGCAGATCCTCGTGGTGACCTTTACCGACGCCGCCACCAAAGAGCTGCGCGAACGCATACGGGCCCGCCTGGCCGAAGCGGCGCGGTTCTTCCGTGGCGAGCTTGAAGCGGCCGACCCACTGCTGCATCAGTTGCGCGACGATTACCCGCAAGAAGCTTGGCCGCGTTGCGCCAGCCGCCTGGAAATCGCCGTGCAATGGATGGATGAAGCGGCGGTGTCGACCATCCACGGTTGGTGCCAACGCATGCTTCGCGAGCACGCGTTCGACAGCGGCAGCCTGTTCACCCAGACGCTGGAGACCGATCACACCGACCTGCTTGGCCAGGTCATGCGCGATTACTGGCGGCGGTTCTGCTATGGCATGCAGGGTGAGGCGCTGGCCTGGGTGCGTGGCCACTGGGGCAGCCCCGACGCGCTGTTGCCGCGCATTCGCCCGCTGTTCGGTCGGGTACGGGCCCAGCAGCACGAGCAAGAACCCGAGGCGTTGATTGAAGACGCGCTTGCGCAACGTACCGAGCAGTTGGCCCAGCTCAAGGCGCCCTGGGCACAGTGGGCCGATGAGCTGCGGCAGATCTGCCGCGATGCCGTGGCCGCCAAGCTGGCCGACGGCCGCAAGATGCAGGCACGCTACTTCGAACCTTGGTTCGACAAGCTGAGCGCATGGGCCGCCGACGAACACATCGTCGAACTCGACCTGGGTACCGGCTTCACCCGCCTGACCCCGGCCGGCATGGCCGAGGCCTGGAAGTCAGGCGAGCCACCCGATCACCCGGGGCTGCGTGCCATGCAGACGCTGCAGCAGCAATTGCAGGCGCTGGCCAGCCCGGATGCGCGGCTGCTCGAACATGCTGCCAGCTGGGTCTCGGCGCGTTTTGAAGTGGAGAAGCGTCGGCGCGCCGAAATGGGCTTCGACGACATGCTGTTGCGCCTGCAACATGCCCTGGCCAGCGAGGCCGGCGAGCGCCTGGCCGGGTTGATTCGTGAGCAGTTCCCGGTGGCACTGATCGACGAATTCCAGGACACCGACCCGGTCCAGTACGGCATCTTCGAGCGGATCTACCAGATCACCGAAAACCGCACCGAAACCGGGCTGTTCATGATCGGCGACCCCAAGCAGGCGATTTATGCCTTCCGCGGCGCCGACATCTATACCTACCTTGCCGCCCGTCGTGCCACCACCGGGCGCCTGCACAGCCTGGACACCAACTACCGCTCGAGCCAGGCGATGGTCGCGGCGGTTAACCAGGTGTTCCTCCAGGCCGAGACGCGAAGCCAGGGGCGAGGGGCGTTCCTGTTCCGTGAAGCCGAAGACAACCCGTTGCCGTTCATCGAGGTGCGTGCCAAAGGCCGTGGCGAACAGCTGCTGGTGGATGGCGAGGTGTGTGCAGCCTTGCAATGCTGGCAACTGCAGAGCGAAGAACCGGTCTCGGGCACCCTGTACCGTCAGCAGTTGGCGGCCAGCTGCGCCAGCCATATCGTCGCCCTGCTCAACGGTGGCCAGCAGGGCACGGCGGGTTTCCGTAACGGCGAAGGCGAACTGCGCCCTTGCCTGCCATCGGATATCGCCATCCTCGTGCGCGACGGCCACGAAGCCCAGATGATCCGTGGCGAGCTGGCTGCTCGGGATGTGCGCAGCGTGTACCTGTCCGACAAGGACTCGGTGTTCGCCGCCCAGGAGGCCCATGACCTGCTGGCGTGGCTGAAGGCCTGCGCCGAACCGGACTCGGAGCGCCTGCTCAAGGCCGCCCTGGCCAGCCTCACCCTCGACCTGTCATTGGCCGCGCTGGACAAGCTGAACCAGGACGAGCGCGTGTGGGAAGACTGGGTCATGCGTTTTCGTCGCTACCGCGAGACCTGGCAGCGCCAGGGTGTGCTGCCGATGCTGCGGCACCTGCTGCACGACTTCCAGCTGCCGCGCACGCTCATCGCCCGCAGTGACGGCGAGCGCGTGCTGACCAACCTGCTGCACCTGGCCGAATTGCTGCAACAGGCGGCAGGTGAGCTGGATGGCGAGCAGGCATTGATCCGTCACCTGGCCGAGCACCTGTCCAGCTCCGGCCAGGCCGGCGAAGAGCAGATCCTGCGGCTGGAGAGCGATGAGCAACTGGTCAAGGTGGTGACTATCCACAAGTCCAAGGGCCTGGAATACCCCTTGGTCTACCTGCCGTTCATCTGCACCAGCAAGCCGGTAGACGGTACGCGCCTGCCGTTGGCCTGGCATGACAGCCAAGGCAACGCCCACCTGACCCTTACGCCTGATCAAGAGCAGATCGCCCGGGCCGATGACGAGCGCCTGGCCGAAGACCTGCGCCTGCTCTATGTGGCCCTGACCCGCGCCCAGCATGCCTGCTGGCTTGGGGTCGCCGACCTGAAACGCGGCAACCAGAAGCACTCGCAACTGCACCGTTCGGCGCTCGGTTATCTGCTGGGCGGTGGCCTTGCCCTGCCGAGTTCCGGGCAACTGGCGGGCTGGCTGCAGGCGTTGGCATCGGCCTGCCCGTACATTGCCTGCCCGCCGCTGCCGCTGGCCGACGATCAGGGGTATCGCATGCCGCAAGCCGAACGTGAGCTGCTGCCTGCGCGCAAACCCCGGCGGGCGGCCGCCGAGAACTGGTGGATCGCGTCCTACAGTGCCCTGCGCGTCGGCGAGCAGACTCTCGGCGCCGACAGCTCGCAGGCCCAGCAACTGTTGGATGACGAAGTGGTCGACGCCCAGGTACTGCGCGAGGTGCCGGCAGAAGGCGGCGATATCCACCGCTTCCCGCGGGGGCCGAACCCCGGTACCTTCCTGCACGGCCTGCTGGAATGGGCCGGCCGTGAAGGTTTCGCCGAGGTCAGCGGCAACCTTGAACTGATCGAGCGCACCGTCGGGCAGCGCTGCAATCGGCGTGACTGGACCGGCTGGATCGCGACGCTGACGCCCTGGTTGCACATGTTGCTGAACGAACCATTGCCTGTCCTGGGCCAGGAAGTAAGCCTGACCCTTGCGCAGTTGCGTCATTACCAGATCGAAATGGAGTTCTGGTTCGCCAGCCATCAGGTCGACGCCGAACAGCTCGATCAGCTGGTGGCGCGCCACACCCACCCAGGCCATGCGCGCCCGGCGGCGCAACCGACGTTGCTCAACGGCATGTTCAAGGGCTTCATCGACTTGGCCTTCGAACTGGACGGGCGCTACTACGTGGCCGATTACAAATCCAACTGGCTGGGCCCGGACATCCCGGCTTACGACAGCTTGGCCATGGAAAAAGCCATCCTCGAGCATCGCTACGACTTGCAGTACGTCCTGTATCTGCTGGCCCTGCACCGTCAGTTGCGCGCCCGGCTGCCTGATTACGATTACGACCGCCATGTCGGCGGCGCCCTGTTCATCTTCCTGCGTGGTGCCAGCAGCAGCGGCCATGGCGTGTACTTCGCCAAGCCGCCGCGTGTGCTGATCGAAGCACTCGATGCACTGTTCCGTGGTGAGTCTGTGCCCGAGCAGCAGGACCTGTTTGCCGGAGCCGCGCCATGAGCCGAAGCCTCACCGACCTGTTGCCCACCCCCTTGCATGCCGAGCACCTGCTGGCCCTCGCGCCGCAGCGCGACAGCGGCGACCTGCTGCTACTGCTGGACCGTTGGGTCGAGCGTGGCTGGCTGCGTGCCCTCGACCGTGCCTTCGTGTCGTTTCTCGAAGAACGTGCGCCCGGCAGCGATCCGTTGCTGTTGCTGGCGGCAGCCTTGGCAAGCCATCAGCTGGGCCATGGGCATGTCTGCCTGGACCTGCAGCAGACCCTGGCCGAGCCAGACTTCGCGCTGTCGCTGCCGCCGGAGGGTGACGCCCTGATCGGCCCCTTGCTGTTGCCTTCGCAACTGCTTGCCGGCCTGGACCTTCAGGCCTGGCGCCAGCGCATCGCGGCCAGCCCACTGGTGGCCAGTGGTGACACACCCGGCCAGCAGGCGCGGCCGCTGGTAATCAGTGGCGAGCGTCTGTACCTGCGCCGCTACTGGAGCTACGAGCGGCGCATCGACCACAACCTGCGCCAGCGCCTGAGCCAGCACGAGGCAGCGCCCAGCGACTTGCCGGCTCGCCTGGGCCAGTTGTTCGACGAAGGCGCCCTGGCTGGCCAGGTCGATTGGCAAAAGCTTGCCTGCGCCCTGGCGACCCGGGCCGGCTTCAGCATCATCACTGGCGGCCCCGGCACCGGCAAGACCACCACGGTGGTGCGGTTGCTGGCCTTGCTGCAGGCGCCGGCGGTGGAGCAGGGCAGGCCTTTGCGCATTCGCCTGGCCGCGCCGACCGGCAAGGCGGCGGCGCGCCTGACCGAGTCCATCGGCCAGCAGGTCGAGCGGCTGCAGGTCAGTACTGCCGTGCGCGGGCAGATCCCCACCGAGGTCAGCACCGTGCACCGGCTGTTGGGCAGCCGCCCAGGGTCGCGGCACTTCCGCCACCATGCGGGTAATCCGTTGCCACTGGACGTGCTGGTGGTGGACGAGGCCTCGATGATCGACCTGGAGATGATGGCCAACCTGCTCGATGCGCTGCCACCTCGCGCGCGGCTGATCCTGCTGGGTGATAAAGACCAGTTGGCCTCGGTCGAGGCGGGTGCGGTACTGGGTGACCTGTGCCGGGATGCCGAGGACGGTTGCTACTCGGCCGCGACCCAGGCGTGGCTGGAGCAGATCGGCGGCCAGTCGCTGCAGGGCAGTGGCCTGGTGGCCGGTGATGCGCAGCGCAATCCGCTGGCGCAGCAAGTGGTGATGCTGCGTTTTTCCCGGCGCTTCGGCGAGGGCAGCGGTATTGGCCAATTGGCTCGGCTGGTCAACCGTCAGGAATCGCATGCGGCGCGCAATCTGCTCGCCCTGCCACCGCCTGATGTGAATGGCCTGTCGCTGAAGAACGAACAGGACCGGGCCTTCGACCGTTTGCTGCTCGACGGCCTCAACCGCGGCGCCGAGGGCCCGCAAGGCTATCGCAGCTACCTGCGGACCCTGGGGCGTTATCGGCCGGCACCTGGCACTGCTTATGACGACCCACTGTGGGAGCAATGGGCGAGCAAGGTACTGCACGGTTTCGAGGACTTCCAGCTGCTCTGTGCGGTACGCCGGGGCGCTTGGGGGGTGGAGGGCCTCAATGAGCGGGTGGCTCGGGTGCTGCACAATGCCGGGCTGATAGACGCCCAGCAGCCCTGGTACGAGGGCCGGCCCGTGCTGGTGACGCGCAACGATTATGGCCTGGGCCTGATGAACGGTGACATCGGCATCGCCTTGCGCCTGCCGGATGAGCGGGGCGAGCCGCTGCTACGGGTGGCCTTCCCGCGTAACGATGGCAACGGCGGAGTACGTTTTGTCTTGCCAAGCCGGCTCAACGAGGTGGAAACCGTGTTCGCCATGACCGTGCACAAGTCCCAGGGCTCGGAGTTCAGCCATACCGCGCTGGTGCTGCCGGATGCCCTCAACCCGGTGTTGACCAAGGAGCTGGTGTACACCGGCATCACCCGGGCCAAGCATTGCTTCAGCCTGATCGAGCCACGCCAGGGCATATTCGAAGAGGCGGTGTCACGCAAGGTACGGCGGATCTCCGGCCTGATGCTCGAACAAGTCTGAATCGCCCACTGCTGCCATCATTGCGGCGCGGCCCTTGTAGGAGCGGCCTTGCGTCGCGAAAGGGCTGCGCAGCAGCCCCAGGTTCTGTGTTGCAACAAGGTTCTGTGTTGCAACAAGGTTCTGTGTTGCAACAAGGTTCTGTGTTGCAACAAGGTTCTGTGGTTGCAACAAGGTTCTGTGGTTGCAACAAGATCGCCGGGGCTGCTGCGCAGCCCTTTCGCGACGCAAGGCCGCTCCTACAAAAGCCACGCAAGTCAGGGTTGGCGGCCATGTGCTATCGTTGCGCCAATATCTGAAAGGACTTCGAGAGATTTCCCACATGACCGTGGCCGGGAGGCGATTGACGAGCTGTATGCTTTCGCTGTTGCTGGCCGCCCTGTCGCTACTGGCAGCCCCTGCCTGGGCGGAATCCGCAGCCACCGCTGTGCAAGCACAGCAACGCGCCAAGGCCGTCACCCAGGTGGTGCTGGGAATCTTCAGCTACGCACGCTGGCCAGCCGAACCTGCGCCGTTGCGCCTGTGCCTGGTCGGCCCTACCGAGTACGCCGACGACCTGATCAAAGGGCATGTGCAGGAATCCGGGCGGCCTTTGCAGGTGCGTCGCCTGCTGGCTGACGATGCACAAGTCGCCCAGGCCTGCGATGCCATTTACATCGGCAAGCTCGATCAAGGCCAACGCGATCGGTTGTTCCAGCGCGTCAGCGGTCACCCGGTATTGAGCATCAGCGAGGCCGACGACCCCTGTACCGTCGGCAGCTTGTTCTGCCTGCGGGTCAGCGACCAGCAGGTCGCCTTTGAAGTGAACCTCGACTCCGTGGCCCGTTCGGGCGTACGCATCCACCCCAGCGTGCTGCAATTGTCGCGGCGCCGAGGTGCGCAGCCATGAAAGCTGCCAACAAGCGCATGCGCCCGACCCTACGTTCGGTGCTCGGCCGTGGGCACCTCAATGTTGCCCTGCTCGCCGTGGGCCTGGTCGGTATTTCGCTGACCGTGCTGGGCGTGCTTGCCCTGCAGGTCTATGCCAACCACAACCTGCACCTGATCGCCCGCTCGATCACCTACACCGCGGAAGCCGCTGTGGTGTTCGACGACCGCGTCGCGGCCAATGAGGCGCTGGCGCTGATCGCCAGTACCGAAGAGGTGGCCGACGCCAAGGTCTTCAACAATGACGGTGAGCAACTGGCCCACTGGCAACGCAACGACAGCGGCATGCTCGCCCACCTGGAAACCCTGGTCGCCACCATGCTGCTGGACGAGCCGGTCAACCTGCCGATCATTCATCAGCAGCAAAAGGTCGGGCACATCGAGCTGATTGGCCAGGGCCGCAGCCTGTTGCTGTTCCTGCTCGGCGGGTTGGGCGGGATCCTGTTGTGCATGGTGCTCAGCGCAGTCATCGCCTTGTACTTGTCGCGGCGCCTGCTCGGCGACATCGTCCGGCCATTGCGCGGTTTGGCCAGCGTTGCTCATGCCGCGCGGCGCGAACGGCGCTTCGACCGTCGCGTGCCGGAGGCGCCGATCGCCGAACTCAACGAGCTGGGTAACGACTTCAACGCCTTGCTCGATGAACTGGAGGTGTGGCACAGCCACCTGCAGAGCGAAAACCAGACCCTGGCCCATCAGGCCAGCCATGACAGCCTGACCGGCCTGCCCAACCGCGCCTTCTTCGAAGGGCGCCTCAGCCGTTGCCTGCGCAATGCTGCGCGCCAGCAGGATCACCTGGCGGTGCTGTTCCTCGACAGTGACCACTTCAAGCAGATCAATGACAGCTTGGGCCATGCCGTAGGCGACGAGGTGCTGATCAGCGTTGCCGACCGCATCCGCGCCCAACTGCGTGAGCACGACCTGGTGGCGCGCCTGGGCGGTGACGAGTTTGCGGTGTTGCTGACGCCGCTGCATTCGCGTGAAGACGCCGAGCTCATTGCCGAGAAGATCGTCGCCAGCATGAAGCTGCCGGTGCAGTTGGACAGTGGCAGCAGCATTGCCACCTCGCTGAGTGTCGGCATCGCCTATTACCCGGTGGATGGCACTGACCCTGCCAGCCTGCTCGACGCCGCCGATGCGGCAATGTACCAGGCCAAGCGAAAACGCCGTGGCCAGTGGCAAGTGGCGCAGACGGAACGGTCCGCCGCCGAAATCAAAAACAGGAGTTGAACCCGTGATTCATCGTTTGCGTTTCCCCCTTTGGGCTTTGCTGCTCGCCTTGCTCGCGCTGACCGGCTGCCAGAGCACACCGCCCAAGGGCCTGACTGCCGAGCAGATCGCCGTGCTCAAGCGCGAAGGCTTTGCCCCGACTGATGAAGGCTGGGCCTTCGATCTGTCGGGCAAGGTACTGTTCGGCAGTGACCTGGACGGCCTGAATAGCCAGAGCCAGGCGATTGTCGAGCGTATCGGCAAGGCACTGCTGGGGGTTGGTATCCAGGGTGTGCGGGTGGATGGGCACGCGGATGCCTCGGGCAGGGCGGCCTACAACCAGCAATTGTCCGAGCGCCGGGCGCAGAGTGTGGCCAGAACGCTGATCGGTATCGGCATGCCTGCGCAGAACATCCAGACCCGCGGCCTGGGCAGTACCCAACCGGTGGCCGACAACCGCAGCAGTGCCGGGCGCACCGAGAATCGACGGGTGTCGATTGTTGTCGCGTCGTACTGAGCGATCTCTTGCAGACCGACTCGGTCCCTGCAGGCGCTGGCTTGGCTGCGATCGAGGGCGCAGCCCTCGACTTGGCCGTCTAGCCGTAAGACATTTCCGAGTTTGAAACCAATTGCTTCGGGTTTCGGCATATAGCGAACTATCCTACGCCGCTGTCAGAAGTTGCCACGTAGGCGGGAAAGAGCCCCTGGGATAACGTCCCTGAGTCGCCGTTCAAGGCGATCGGGCTTGAGACCCCCGGACTACATGTGTTGGCACCGCTTCATGGCGGTCGTGCGCGGGCAGGCTTCGGCCTGGCCGGTATTCATGTGTCCCGGGTCTCAAACCGTGCACGACTGCCACCCAAATCCTTGAGACGAAGAGGGAGGCAGTTCCTGGTTTGCTTAAGGGAGCTCCATCATGAAAAAGCTCGTCCCCGATCCTCCTGCATCAACCCTTCTTCTGTTAGATCCTCCCCACCTATCACTCCAAGATCCTCCTGGCATCGAGGAATGCGACCTGCTGATCCGAGCTTTGACTCTGACAGTGGAACAGACCACCACCGTTCTGATCGAGAGCGGTCCAAGCCTCATGCGCGACGCCATGGGCATGAATATCCGTCTGCTGTGCCGAGTGATCAACGCCCTTACCGATCACAAAAGTTCTCGCGCCACGGCTCAGGGAGTGTCTAGATGACCCACAATCCAAGAGACTCTTCGACAGCGGGTGTAGAAACCTTCGATCTGTTTCGCCTGCAACCAAACGTACCTTTCAAGCATGCTTTCTCTCAGCTGTCAGTGCTGCTCGGCTGCATTCGTCACCTGACCACTGAAGCTGAAATGGAGGATGACCGTGTGGCAGGAAGTGCAGCGAGAATCCTGAGCGAACTGGCGAAGGCGCTGATCGATGATATGGAGCGGGGCATGGGCAAGAATCTTCAATTGCCCGCAACAACCTGGGGCCGCGTTGCGGCCCATCGCAGGCCAAGCCAGCTTCTACCTGTACGGCGCCGTTGCTGAGGGCTGCATCATTCCTGAGCAAAGCGCATCTCGCGGGTTTCCCCCATCAACAACGGCGCATTCGCCTCGGTCACCCCACGGATGTAATCCCACAACAGGGTAATGCGCTTCAACTTGCGCAAATCCTCCCGGCAATACATCCAGAATTGCCGCGTCACCTCGATCTGCTCTGGTAGCACCGTGACCAATCGCGGGTCCTGCGCCGCCAGAAAACACGGCAGAATCGCCAGCCCACGCCCCTGCAATGCTGCGGTGTACTGCGCAATCACGCTGGTACTGCGCAAATGCGCGTTGGCATTGGGGATCAGGTTGGCCAGGTACAGCAGCTCGGAGCTGAACGCCAGGTCATCCACGTAGCTGATGAAGGGGTGCTTGGCCAAATCCCCCACCTGGCGGATCGGCGCGTGGTTATCCAGGTACGCCTGGGTCGCATACAGCCGCAACCGGTAGTCGCACAGCTTGCAGCACACATAAGGGCCGTGCTCGGGCCGTTCCAGGGCAATGACGATGTCCGCCTCGCGCTTGGACAGGCTGATGAAGTGCGGCAGCGGCAGGATATCCACCGAAATGGCCGGATACGCATCGACGAAGTGGCTCAGTTGCGGCGTGACGAAGAAGCTGCCGAAACCTTCGGTGCAGCCCATGCGCACATGCCCCGACAACGCCACCCCCGAGCCTGACACCTGCTCGCACGCCATGTGCAGCGTGCTCTCGATCGACTCGGCATAGCCCAGCAAACGCTGGCCTTCGGCGGTAAGCACGAAGCCGTTGGTCCGGGACTTCTCGAACAACAGCGTGCCCAGCGCCCCCTCCAGCGACGTGATGCGCCGTGACACCGTGGTGTAGTCGACGCTCAGGCGCTTGGCGGCGCTGCTGGCTTTGCGGGTGCGTGCCACTTCGAGGAAAAACTTCAGGTCGTCCCAGTTGAGCGAGCTGAGGGATGTGAGGTCTTTTTGCATGATGATCCGGTTTTTTTGTGCGTTCTTGTTGGATGTTTGCACATCTATACTCGAAACAAGCCCCAGGACGCCACCTCGCGTTTGCACGGCGCTGGCGATCTCGACCCGACAATAATTCCAAGGAGAACCCAGATGAACGCACCTCAATCCCCCGACCAGACCAAGGTCGAGCAGGTCAAGCTGCTGATCGATGGCCAGTGGGTCGAATCCAAGACCGACGAGTGGCGCGATATCGTCAACCCGGCCACCCAGCAAGTGCTGGCGCGGGTGCCGTTCGCCACCGTCGAAGAAGTCGACGCTGCCGTGGCGGCTGCCCATCGCGCCTTCAAGACCTGGCGTGACACCCCGATCGGCGCGCGCATGCGCATCATGCTCAAGCTGCAGGCGCTGATCCGCGAACATTCCAAACGCATCGCCCAGACCCTCAGCGCCGAACAGGGCAAGACCATTGCCGATGCCGAAGGCGATATCTTCCGCGGCCTGGAAGTGGTCGAGCATGCGGCGTCCATCGGTACCTTGCAGATGGGCGAATTCGCCGAGAACGTAGCTGGCGGCGTCGACACCTACACCCTGCGCCAGCCCATCGGCGTGTGCGCGGGCATCACCCCGTTCAACTTCCCGGCCATGATCCCGCTGTGGATGTTCCCCATGGCCATCGTCTGCGGCAACACCTTCGTGCTCAAGCCTTCCGAACAGGACCCGCTGTCGACCATGATGCTGGTCGAGCTGGCGCTCGAAGCCGGCGTGCCGGCCGGTGTGCTCAACGTGGTGCACGGTGGCAAGCAGGTGGTGGATGCGATTTGCACCCATCAGGACATCAAGGCGATCTCGTTCGTCGGTTCCACCGAAGTCGGCACCCACGTCTACAACCTGGGCAGCCAGCACGGCAAGCGCGTGCAGTCGATGATGGGCGCGAAGAACCACGCCGTGGTACTGCCTGACGCCAATCGCACCCAGACCGTCAACGCCCTGGTCGGCGCGGCCTTTGGTGCTGCCGGCCAGCGTTGCATGGCCACCTCGGTGGCGGTGCTGGTGGGCAAGGCCCGCGAGTGGCTGCCGGACATCAAGGAGGCCGCGAGCAAGCTCAAGGTCAATGCAGGGTCCGAGCCGGGTACCGACGTCGGGCCGGTGGTCTCCAAGCGTGCCAAGGAGCGGGTGCTGGGCTTGATCGAAAGCGGCATCAAGGAAGGCGCCAAGCTCGAACTCGATGGCCGCGACGTCAAGGTGCCGGGCTATGAGCAAGGTAACTTCGTCGGCCCGACCCTGTTCTCCGGGGTTAAAACCGACATGCAGGTCTACACCCAGGAAATCTTCGGCCCGGTGCTGGTGACCCTGGAGGTCGATACCCTCGATGAGGCCATCGCCCTGGTCAACAGCAACCCGTTCGGCAACGGCACTGGCCTGTTCACCCAGAGCGGCGCAGCGGCGCGCAAGTTCCAGAGCGAAATCGACATCGGCCAGGTCGGCATCAACATCCCGATCCCGGTGCCGGTGCCGTACTTCAGCTTCACCGGCTCGCGCGGCTCCAAGCTCGGCGACCTCGGCCCGTACGGCAAGCAAGTGGTGCAGTTCTACACTCAGACCAAGACCGTCACCGCCCGCTGGTTCGATGACGACAGCGTCAATGACGGTGTGAACACCACCATCAGCCTGCGCTAAGGAGTTCGCCATGCGTATCGCATTCATCGGCCTGGGCAACATGGGCGCGCCCATGGCCCGCAACCTGATCAAGGCCGGGCATCAGCTGAACCTGTTCGACCTGAACAAGACCGTGCTGGCCGAGCTCGCCGAACTGGGCGGGCAGGTCAGCCCTTCACCCAAGGAAGCAGCGGCCAACAGCGAGCTGGTGATCACCATGCTGCCGGCCGCAGCCCATGTGCGCAGCGTCTACCTGAACGATGACGGCGTGCTGGCGGGCGTACGCCCCGGCACACCGACCGTGGACTGCAGCACCATCGACCCGCAGACCGCCCGCGAGGTGTCCAAGGCCGCAGCGGCCAAGGGCGTCGACATGGGCGATGCACCGGTCTCCGGTGGCACCGGCGGCGCGGCGGCCGGCACCCTGACCTTCATGGTCGGTGCCAGCGCCGAGCTGTTCGCCACGCTCAAGCCGGTGCTGGAGCAGATGGGCCGCAACATCGTGCATTGCGGTGAGGTGGGTACCGGGCAAATTGCCAAGATCTGCAACAACCTGCTGCTGGGCATTTCGATGATCGGCGTGTCCGAGGCCATGGCCTTGGGTAATGCACTGGGCATCGACACCCAGGTGCTGGCCGGCATCATCAACAGCTCGACCGGCCGTTGCTGGAGCTCCGACACGTACAACCCATGGCCCGGCGTGATCGAGACCGCGCCTGCTTCACGCGGCTACACCGGCGGCTTTGGCGCCGAGTTGATGCTCAAAGACCTGGGGCTGGCTACCGAGGCTGCCCGTCAGGCGCACCAGCCGGTGATTCTCGGGGCCGTGGCCCAGCAGTTGTATCAGGCGATGAGCCTGCGCGGGGAGGGTGGCAAGGACTTCTCGGCCATCGTCGAGGGGTACCGCAAAAAGGATTGACGAGCGAGGTGGACTTCATCGCGGGCCAGGCGGCTTTCCCTCTGTAACTGCGCACCAGAGGGAAGGGCACCTGCTCCGCGATTTTTTTTGCCCAGGGTTTACGGATGCTGAAGGTGCCCTGCGCAAGCAGGGCTTGGCTATCAGGCGAAAACGAAGTACTTGCGCACGGTCTCGACCACTTCCCAGGTGCCTTTCATCCCGGGTTCGATCACGAACACATCACCTGCCTTCAGGTGCTTCGGCTCTTCGCCTTCCGGGGTGATGATGCAGTAGCCATCGAGGAAGTGGCAGAACTCCCACTTGTCGTAGTTGACCTCGAACTTGCCCGGGGTGCAGATCCAGGTGCCCATGATCTTGCTGCCGTCGGCCGACAGGTAGGCATTGAGGTTGACGGTGTGCGGATCGCCGCCGATGCGCTTCCACTTGGTGGCGTCCACGACCGGCGTCGGGCAGGTCTCGCGCAGGACGGTGATGAAATCGGACATGGCACAACTCCTGGTGACTGGATGAATGACCCGTCACCATAGGGCTATCGGCCGAGCCGCAGTTGCCTGGGCTCGACGTCCAGGTGCCTGACCGCGCTATATCTGGTCTTCCGAGGGTATACGCGGCACTTGTAGGCGCTGGCGTGTCAGAGCCGCTCATTACTCAAGCCCACCAGTACCGCACGAAGTGAAAGAACACCGGCGCCGCAAAGCACACCGAGTCCATCCGGTCGAGCATGCCGCCGTGGCCTTCGATCATGTGCCCCCAGTCCTTCACCCCACGGTCACGCTTGATCGCCGACATCACCAACCCGCCAAAGAAGCCCATGGCGTTGACGGTCAGGGCCATCAGGGCCGCCTGCCAGAAGTTGAACGGGGTGATCCAGCACAGCAGGGCGCCGATCAAAGTGGCCAGTGCCACGCCACCGACCAGGCCTTCGAGGGTTTTCGAGGGGGACAGGTTGGGCGCCACCTTGCGTTTGCCGAACAGCTTGCCGCACACGTACTGCAACACGTCGCTGATCTGCACCACCAGGATTAGCCAGGCGATCAGCAGCAGGTTGCGGCCCTCGAAACCCGGGATATCAAGCGTCATCAGCGCGGGCACGGAGGAAACGCAGTACACCGCGATCATCAGCCCCCACTGCACCTTCGATGCGCGCTCCAGAAAGCGTGTGGTATCGCCACCGAAGCTGGCCAGGATCGGCAGCAGCAGGAACAGGTACACCGGGATGAAGATGCTGAACAGGCCGTACCAGTCCATGGCAATCAGCAGGTACTGCACCGGCAGCGCCACATAGAACGCGGCGACCAGCGCCGGGTAGTCGCTGCGCCGGGTCGGGGTCAGCGTCATGAACTCGCGCAGGGCGTAGAACGACACGCCATAGAACAGCACGATCACGCCGTACTTGCCAAATACGAAGGCGATGCCGATCACCAGCACCATCACCCACCAGGCGTTGATGCGGGCATTGAGGTTGTCGATCACCGCATGCGGCGCCGGGCCGGCACGCCACTTGAGCAGGCGGCCGATCACGCTGGCGAGTAGCAGCAGGGCGCCGATGCCGGCGAACAGGGAAAGCGTGTTGTCATCCATGTCAGGCATCCTTCGGCGCCAGGTTCAGCAGGGCCTGGCTGGCCCGCTGCAGAAAGGCCTGCTTGCTTTCATCAGCGTGCAGGTTCAGGGGTTCGCCGAAGCTCAATGTGCACAGCAGCGGCAATGGCAGGGCGCGGCCCTTGGGCATGACCCGGTTGAGGTTGGCGATCCACACGGGCACCAGCTCGACCTCGGGGTTGGCTGCGGCCAGGCGGAACAGCCCGCTTCTGAACGGCATGAGCGGTTCGTCGCCAAGGTTGCGGGTGCCCTCCGGGAAGAAGATCAACGAGTCGCCTTGGGCCACCGCTTCGAGTATTGGCTGCAGGGGGCTGCCTTGGCCTTCTGTGCGCTGTCGCTCGATCAATATGCCGTTGAAGACTTTGCGGATGAGAAAATCGCGGATGCCGGGCTTTGCCCAGTAGTCGGCTCCGGCCACTGGGCGGGTGCGCTTGCGCAGGGGTTCTGGCAGCGACGCCCACAGCAGCACGAAGTCGCCGTGGCTGCTGTGGTTGGCGAAATACAGGCGTTGCACCGGCAACGGCGTGCAGCCGAGCCACAGGGCACGGGCACCGGTGATCAGCCGGGCGGCGGAGGTGATGACGAAGGCGGTCAGGGTCGCAAGCATGGGGCGGTAGTCATCCGGTAAAAGGCAGTGTCAGCAGGGTAGCCAAGGTCAGCGACAGTTGCAGGCCCAGGCACGCGGCCTGACGGCGCAGCAGGGCCAGCGCGGCGTGGCTGCGGGCGGGCCAGTCGCGGCTGTCGGTGGCATGCGGTTTGAGGTTGAGGTCGAACAGGGCGCGGTCCAGGGCCTGGGTGTCGGCGGGCAGGTCAGGGCTGCTGGCGAGGCGGGCGAACAGCTCGGCGTCCAGCGCGACGCGGATGGCCCAGTACTTGTGCAGCACACCCAGCACCAGCAACACGGCGCACAACAGGCTGGCCAGGGCAGGCAGTTGTGCGCCCAGCAAGGGGGCCAGGCCATAGCCCAGGGCCAACAGGGTGATGCCGTCCGACAGGTGCTCCAGCTGACGGCCACGGGCCAGCAGGCTGGCGATCAGGTGCAGGCTCATCGCTGTGCGCCTAGCCGTTGCAGCACCTGCCGATGGGCGGGGTGCAAGACCACGCCAGGGCGGGCCTGGCGAACCCGCTGCTCGGCTTGCTCTGCGTCGGGGCAGCGGCCAGTGAGCAGTAGCCACGCCGCCACGGCGCTGGCGCTGCGCGAGTAACCCAAGGCGCAGCAGACCAGCAAGGGGCCTTGAGGGCGCAGTTGCTCGATGGCGGCGGCGGCGTCGTGCAGCAGGGTGCTGTCGGGGGCGATCAGGTCCAGGGTGGCGAGCGCTCGATAGCCCTGCTGCGCGAAGGGGCCAGTGCCGGCCGAACGGCGCGGCAGCTCTGCGCAAAGGTCGACGATGGCAGCGAACTGCCCACCTTCGCCACGCCCAGGTAGCCGCCCCAGGAATACACCGTCACATACCGCGTCTGGCTGCGGACGGCGCCAGGTCCATAGCCGCGAGTTGATCCACGCCCCGATCAGGTAGGGCGCCATCAGCCAGGAGGCAGCAGCCGACAAGCGCCCCTGCGTGTCTTTCTGAAAACCGCCGGCACCGAACACGCTGTAGTTCAGCGCCACCAGCAGCAGCGCCACGCCAGGCCATGCCAACCACAGCCATGCGCCACCTGCCGTGAACACCGCCAGCGCGCACAGCAACGCCCCCAAACCGTAGTAGAGCGCCAGCCGCCAGCGTGTGCGATCGCGCGCCAGCCGCGCCTGCTGCCACGGCAACAGCCCTTGGCGCGGCCATAGCCACAGGCAGACAAACCCCGCCAACGCGCCGGTGGGCACGTCGATGAAATGATGCTGCCAGGTGGTCAGCACCGACACGCCGATCAGCGCCATCCAGCTGTGCATGGCCCAGCGCCAGGGCTGGCGGTGCACGTGCCGGGCGAACATCGCCCAGATGATCACCAGCAAGGCGATATGCAGCGATGGCGCCTGGTTGTAAGGCTTGTCGAAGCCCATCAGCACATCGAACAACCCGCCATACAGCCCACCTATCTCGGGCCGTTCGAAGGTGAAGCGCAGCGGCCAGAGCAAGAAGCAGCTCACGCTGACCACCTGTGCCGTGAGCAACGCCAGGGCATGCCGGTCCATCTCCCGCCGGGTGCGCGGCAGCAGGAACGACAAGCCATACAGCAGGTCGATCGACCAGTACGGGATGATCGTCCACGGCCACAGCGGCATGTGCTGTTCCCAGCCGAACACCAGGCTGCCGACATCACTGCGCCCGGCGGTGTGGGTGTTCACCAGCCCATAGCTGAGGAAGAAGAACGGCCCCAGCAGCAGGAGCCAGAGCAGGCCACGGCGAATCAGCCCGGGCTCACGCGCTGGGTTCATTCACGCACCCGTTGCGCCAGGCTGACGCTGAAGATGCCCCATTCGTCGATGCGCTGGGCCAGCTTGCGAAAGCCCGCCGCCTCGACCAGTTGGTCCATCTCTGCCTGGCTGCGCCGGCGCATTACCCACGCTTCGCCGCCGCGGTGGCTGGTCAGGGCGCGGGCGATCATTTCCAGTTGCGGGTGCCAGGGCTGGCCGGTGTAGACCAGGTAACCGCCCTCTTCGACGGCATCGGCCAGGCCGGCGAGAGAGTTGCCTACCTGGGTGTTGCTGGGGAACAGTTCGTACAGGCCGGATACCACCGCCAGCGTAGGGCCTGGCTGCAGCGCCGCGAGGCTGGCGCGGTCGAAGGCATCGCCCTGGACGAAGCGGGCAACCTCGGCCAGGCCTTTTTCGGCGATCAATGCGCTGCCCTGTTGCACGTTCAGCTCGCTGTAGTCGCGCAGCAGGATCGAGTCTGGCAGTTGTTCGAGGTCCTGCAGGGCTTCGAGGATGTAGCGACCATGGCCGGCAGCGATGTCGACGATATGCACCGGCCGTTGCTGCGCGCGCAGGCGGGTGATGGCCTCGCGCAGCAGCGCTTCGACGTGCACTTTGCGCTGGCGTATGCCGCGCCAGCCAATGGCGTCGAGGTAGTTGCGGTCGATCATGCGGCCCAGCTTGCCTTTGCCTGTGGCCTGGTTGCGGTAGACGTAGTCGAGGGTGCTGCCGGAGTCGAAGCCGGTGTCGAACCCCAGCTTCACGCCTTCGGCCAGCCCTTGGCCCAGGCGCAGGCCGGCGCGGGTGGCACGCCAGTAGAGGTCGCGCGGCGAGTTGCGCGGCAAGGGCGCGGCCAGGCTCTCGGCCTCTGCGCAGCTGGCGCCGACCTTGTCGGCATCGAGCAGCGAAGGGGCCTGCACAGGGCTGTCGAAGCAATGCCCGACGAAACGCTCGATACGCCTGAGTGCATGGGCGCGGTCGCGCTCACCGAGGGTGTCGTGGAAAAAACCTGGGAGGGTGTGCATTTCCTTGCGCGCGCTGCCCAGGCGCTCGAAGAAGCGCACCTGCGGTTTGCGCTCGACCACCAGGTCGGCACCCGAGACCAGCAGCTGAGTCGGCACCTGGATCGCCTGGGCGTCCGCCACTACGCGGTCGGCCGCGTCGTACAGGCCCAACAGCATTGTCACCGAAATCGGCCGGCTGATCAGCGGGTCGGCCACATACGACATGACCCGCTCGGGGTCGTGGGTGAGCAGGCGCGGCTTGACGTAGCTGTTGACGAAGAAGTTGCCGCGCACGGCCTTGAGCAGTTTCAGGCCAGGGCGTGCGAAGGGCACGTACAGCTTGACCTTGAACGCCGGCGAGGCCAGCACCAGGCAGCGCACCTTGGGCGCGTAGTCGTGCGCCCAGGTGGCGATCAGTACGGCACCGACGCTTTGCGCCAGCACCACCATGTCCTGCTCGGCGATGCCATGCACGGTCTGCAGATGCTCGATGAAGGTCTGCACGTCGCGCACGCTGGTGGCGAACCCCGGGCTGTCGCCGCGGGCACCTGGCGACTGGCCGTGGCCGCGGGCGTCCCAGGCGAAAAAGTCGTAGCCCGGCATGTCCAGTTCGTCGGCCAGGTGGGCCATGCGCCCGCCGTGTTCGTGGCCACGGTGGAACATCACCACGGCACGGCGTGGCTGGTGTTCGTTGCGGGTAGCGGGCCAATGACGGTAGTGCAGCTCGACACCGTCATGGGTGGAGAAATGCAGCGATTGCGCTTGGCGCATGGCGAGAATCCTTGTCCGGGGCGATGGGCTCAGCGGGCTTCGGCCAGCCCTCGGCGAACCCGGTTGTAGAGGGTATAGAGCGAGAGCGCGAAGATGACCAGCAAGAGGCCGTTCAGCCAGTTGGCGTCGAGCAGGCCGAAGGCTACGGCGGTGCCCAGCACGCCGAAGGCAAATGCCCGGTCGCTCTTGCCCATCGGCCCGTCGTAGCGCCTGGATGCGCCTGCCAGCGGGCCCATTACCCCGGCGTATTCACTCACCGTGGCGCTCAGTACCACCAGCACCACCAGGCTCGGCCAGACGCCGGCCAACAGGGCGAAGGGCAGGTACAGCGCGGCGTCGGCGATCACGTCGCACAGTTCGTTGAGGTAGGCGCCGAGCCTGGATTGCTGGCCGAATTCGCGCGCAAGCATGCCGTCGACGGCATTGAGGGCCATGCGCAGCAGCATCCACACCGGGATCAGGATGAACAGCCAAGTGATGTGGCTGAGGCCTGCCAGCAGCAGGCCCAGCAGGACCGACACCAGGCCGGCGGCGACGGTGACCTGATTGGCGGTGACGCCGCGCTCGTGGAGGCGCTTCACGCCGGGGCGGAGCAGGGCCTGGAAGCGGGGCTTGAGCTGGTAGATCGATGGCACTGGAAACTCCTTTTCTTGGTGCAGCCTGATTGTGGGCAAAGAGCCCGCCTGGCGGCAAGCGCGGTCGCCAGATTTGCGCGCCTACACAACCGCGCTTGGCCGGCTGGTCAAGCGCCTGACCAAACCCGCGGCATACCCCGGCAATGCGGCGAAGTCCCGTGCACACACCAGCAGCTGGCGATTGGCCCAGCCCTCGTGCAGCGCCACCCAGTGCAGCGGCAACAGCCCTTGCCAGCGCTTCACCGAAGCCAGTGGCACCACCCCCACCCCCGCGCCGCCCGCGACCATGCGCAGCACCCCATCGAAGCCATCGGCCCGCACCCGTACGCGCATACGCCTGCCCTCACGCAGTGCCTGTTCCTCCAGGTACAACGCCAAGGCGCTGTCCGCCCCCAGCCCGACATGGCCATGGGCGAGGCTGTCGATGAAGCTCGGGGCAGGGTGCGCCGCCAAGGGGTGCTCAAGGGGTGTCACCAGCACCAGTGGGTCATCGCGAAACGGCAGGGTCTGCAGATGCTCACTGGGCGCTGCGCTCGAGATGATCCCCAGGTCCGCCATGCCCTGAGTGATCGATTGCACGATGTGCAAGCTCGGCAGCTCCTGGACATCGACACTGACGGCGGGGTGGTCGGCAAGGTAGCAGGCCAGCAACTCGGGCAGGTATTCGGTCAGCGCCGCCGTGTTGCACAGCAGCCGTACCTGGCCTTGCAGGCCCTGGGAAAAGTGAGCCAGGTCGAACTGCAGGCGCTCGACCTGCTGCCCGATCAGCCGGGCATGTTGCAGCAACGCTTGGCCGGCTGGGGTCGGCTGTACGCCACGGCGATTACGCGCGAGCAGCGGTGTACCCAGGGAGGCTTCCATGGCGCGAATACGGGCGCTGGCAGCGGGCAGCGACAGGTGGCTGCGGCGCGCGCCGGCAGTGATGTTGCCGCACTCCAAGGTGTGCCGGAAAAGCGCGAGGTCAATCAGGTCGAAGTGCATGTGCCTCTGTCCTGGCGATAGTCTGGCTGAGTATATGGCAGATTTTCAGCCAGCCAGCCGCACGCCATCATGGCGGCATGAATACCTTGATCGCGTTCTATCAGACCCTCGGCCCGGCATTGACTTTGCTGGTGGTGATTACCTTCCTGCTGGCAGGCACGGTCAAAGGTGTCATCGGCCTCGGGCTGCCGACCATCGCCATGGGGCTGCTGGGGCTGGCTATGCCGCCCGCGCAGGCTGCCGCCTTGTTGATCGTACCTTCGACCCTCACCAACCTCTGGCAACTGGCGGCCGGCGGCCATCTGCTGGCGCTGCTGCGGCGGCTGGGGCCAATGCTGGCGATGATCTTCGTCGGCACCCTGGCCGGCAGCGCCTGGTTGGGCATCAACAGCGGCCCCTGGGCGGTGCATGCGCTTGGCGCAGCGCTGGTAGCCTATGCCGTGTATGGGCTGATTGGCCCGGGGCTGAGCGTGGCGCACAGGCGGGAGTGGTGGCTGGGGCCGATCTGCGGGCTGGTGACGGGCGTGGTAACGGCCGCTACCGGGGTGTTCGTGATGCCGGCAGTGCCGTACCTGCAAAGCCTGGGTTTGAACCGTGACGAGATGATCCAGGCGCTGGGCCTGGCGTTCACGGTCTCGACCGTGGCATTGGCCCTGGGCCTGGCCGTGCAAGATGCCTTGGGCGGCCAGGCGCTGGGTGCATCATTGCTGATGCTGGCGCCAGCGCTGGTGGGCATGCTGGCGGGCCAGTGGTTGCGCCAGCGCATCAGCGCGGCGCTGTTCAAACGCTGCTTCTTCATCGGCCTGGCCGTGCTCGGCGGCCATTTGCTGATCAACGGTTAGCAGAGGCGGCGCTGAGCATGTCGATCAACTGGACATCGAATTCGCGCTCCAGGTAGTCCATGCGCTTTTCGAAGAACGCGACCATGTGCGGCAGGGCCGAGTGCACATCCAGTGCCGCCTTGTCTGCCCACACCTCGTAGAACACGAACAGGCTGGGGTCGGCCTTGTCGCGCAGCATGTGGTACTCGATACAGCCCGGCTCCTGGCGGCTTGGTTCGACATAGGCGCGGAACAGGGTTTCGAAGGCTTCGGCCATTTCCGGGCGGGTCTTGGCTTTAAGGATAAAAGCGTACTGCTCGCTCATGGATCGCTACTCGCTGGTGAATGATGAAACGATTCTAAGGCAATAATGGCTTGGTAATTCGTGATTTCAAGTCAATTGTATTTTGCCTCATGCCTGCTTTTTCCCAGGCCAGCGACTCCCTAATCTGCCGGTCATCCCATTTGACTCGATCAAGGCAATCAGGCCTCGGATCGACATCGACACATCGAGGCCAGCATGAAAAAGATCCTTTTGCTCAACGGCGGTAAACAGTTCGCTCACTCCGATGGCCGCCTCAACGCGACCCTGCACGAAGCGGCGCTCGCTCATCTGGACCGTGCCGGTTTCGACGTGCGCCAGACCTTCATCGACGGTGGCTACGACGTGCAGGAGGAGGTCGAGAAGTTCCTCTGGGCGGATGTGGTGATCTACCAGATGCCCGGTTGGTGGATGGGCGCACCGTGGACGGTGAAGAAGTACATCGATGATGTCTTCACCGAAGGGCACGGCAGCCTGTACGCCAGCGACGGCCGGACCCGCTCGGATGCTTCGCAGAAGTACGGCAGCGGTGGCCTGATCCAGGGCAAGCAGTACATGCTGTCGCTGACCTGGAATGCCCCGCAGCAAGCGTTCGACAACCCTGGCGATTTCTTCGAGGGCAAGGGTGTGGACGCCGTGTACTTCCCGTTCCACAAGGCCAACCAGTTCCTCGGCATGACCGGGTTGCCGACCTTCCTGGCGGTGGATGTAATGAAGCGCCCGGATGTACCAGCGGCGTTGGCCGCTTATGAAGCGCACCTGGGCAAGGTGTTTGGCAAGGCTGCGTAAGCGCCTGTGACAGGGGCTGCACAGCAGCCCCCTTGCACAGAGCCCACTGACCCGCTATCTATCACCGCACACTCCAGCCAAGGCCAAGCGCGTGAAAACCCGATCCGAAGAACTCCAGGTATTCGTCGCCGTGATCGACTGCGGTTCGATCTCCGCCGCTGCCGAGCAGATGGGCCAGACCCCGTCCGCCGTCAGCCGCACCCTGTCGCGCCTGGAGGCCAAACTCGGCACCACCTTGGTCAACCGCACCACCCGGCGCATGGACCTGACCGAAGAAGGCCGTTTCTTCCTGGCGCGCTCGCGGGTGATTCTGGAACAGATGGACGAGATGGAAGAGCGCCTGTCGATGAACCGCCAGACCGCCACTGGGCGCCTGCGCATCAACGCCGCTGCGCCGTTCATGCTGCATGCCATCCTGCCCTGGATCGGCGAATTCCGCCGCCAGTACCCCGGCATCGAGCTGGAACTCAACACCGACGACCTGATCATCGACCTGCTGGAGCAAAGCACCGATGTGGCGATCCGCATCGGTGAGCTGGCCGATTCCAGCCTGCACGCCCGCAACCTGGGCTGCAGCCCGGTGCAGGTGCTGGCCAGCCCTACCTACCTGGAACGCCATGGCACGCCGCAGCACGTCGAAGACCTGGCCAACCACTGCCTGCTGGGGTTCAGCCAGCCTGAGTCGCTCAACCACTGGCCGTTGCGCCATGCCCAGGGCGACCGCTGGGCGATCCGCCCTGCGCTGATCGCCTCCAGCGGCGAGACCCTGCGCCAGTTGGCCCTGGCCGGGGAGGGCATCGTCAGCCTGTCGCACTTCATGACCCACGAAGACATCCGCAGCGGCCGCCTGCAGGTGCTGCTGGGCGATGCCAACAACGGGTACCGTCAGCCGATCCATGCGGTGTATTACCGCAACACCCAGCTGGCGCTGCGCATCCAGTGCTTCCTCGACTTCATCCAGCGCAAGCTGGCGATGTACGCCTGCTGAGTTGCCTGAACGCGACAAATCCTGCCCAAAGGCGGCGAAACTTCCTACGTTGGATTGCGCAGTCGACGCGCTTCGGCCTTACTGACTGATCAACAAAAACAACACCAAGGAAGTGTCATGCGTATTGTCCTGTTCCAGTCCATGGCCCTCGGAGCCGCTATCCTGAGCTGTTCCTCGGCCTTTGCGGCCACCCTTGAGGGTGGCGCAGTGGCCGCGCCTGATCAATATGGCGCACAGGTGGCCGCCGATATTCTGAAAAAAGGCGGCAACGCCGTGGACGCCGCCGTGGCAACGGCGTTCACCCTGGCGGTGACCTACCCTGAAGCCGGTAACATCGGCGGCGGTGGCTTCATGACCCTGTTCGTCGACGGCAAACCCTACTTCCTCGACTACCGCGAAGTGGCGCCCAAGGCCGCCAGCCGCAACATGTACCTGGACGACAAGGGCGAAGTGATCGAGAACCTGAGCCTGGTTGGCGTGCGCGCCGCCGGCGTGCCCGGCACGGTGATGGGGTTGTGGGAGGCGCACCAGAAGTTCGGCAAGCTGCCCTGGAGCGAGTTGCTGACCCCGGCCATCGGTTATGCGAAAAACGGCTTCAAGATCGCCGAAAAGCAGTACCAGTACCGCAACGATGCCCAAGGCCTGTTCAAGACCGCGACCAATTTCAACGACTATTTCGGCACCATGAAGGTGGGCGAGCTGTTCAAGCAGCCCGAGATGGCCCAGACCCTCGAACGCATTGCCGACAAGGGCGTGAGCGAGTTCTACCAGGGCAAGACCGCCGACCTGCTGGTGGCGCAGATGCAGGCGGACAAAGGCCTGATCACCAAGCAAGACCTCAAGGACTACAAGGCCGTCTGGCGTGAGCCGATGGCCCTGAGCTGGCGTGGCAACGTGGTCTACACCGCGCCGCCGCCAAGCTCTGGCGGTGTGGCCCTGGCCCAGCTGCTGGGTATCAAGGAAGACCGTGCGGCGGACTTCAAAGGCGTCGCGCACAACTCTGCGCAGTACATCCACTTGCTGGCCGAGATCGAGAAGCGCGTGTTCGCCGACCGCGCCGACTACCTGGGTGACCCGGCGTTCACCAAGGTGCCGGTGGATCAATTGATTGCCAAGGATTACCTGGCCAAGCGCGCCGCGCAGGTCAACCCCAAGGCCATTTCGGCAACCGACGACGTCAAGCCGGGCCTGGAGCCGCACCAGACCACGCACTTCTCGATCGTCGACAAGCAGGGCAATGCGGTCAGCAACACCTACACCCTCAACCTCGACTACGGCAGTGGTGTGGTGGTCAAGGGCGCCGGCTTCCTGCTCAATGACGAGATGGACGACTTCAGCGCCAAACCGGGGGCGGCCAATGCCTTTGGCGTGGTCGGCGGTGATGCCAACGCCATCGAGCCCGGCAAGCGCATGCTGTCATCCATGAGCCCAAGCCTGATGACCCGCGATGGCAAGGTCGAGCTGGTGATCGGCACGCCGGGCGGTTCGCGGATCTTCACGTCGATCTTCCAGGTGATGAACAACCTGTACGACTACGGCATGCCACTTGAGAAGGCGGTGGCCGCACAGCGCGTGCACCATCAGTTGCTGCCCAAGGACACCCTTTATTTCGACAGCTATGCGCCGCTGACCGGGCCGGTAGCGGACGACCTGAAGAAAATGGGTTACGTGCTCGAAGACCAAGGCTGGGAGATGGGCGATATCCAGGCCATTCGGGTGAACGGGGCGAAGCTTGAGACGGCGTCGGACCCGCGTGGGCGCGGGGTGGGGATGGTCGTCAAGTAATAGCTTCCAGCGGGCGGGGAGTCCTTTCGCGGGGCAAGCCCGCTCCCACAAACTTTCAGGTTGTGGGAGCGGGCTTGCCCCGCGAATGCGCTTCAGAGATCAGACACGGAACTGGCTCACCAGCATCTGCAACTGCCCCCCCAACCGCGCCAGCTCAACACTGGACGCCGCCGTCTCGTCACTGGCCGCCGCGGTCTGCTCAGACACATCCCGCACATTCAGAATGCTCCGGCTGATTTCTTCCGCCACCGCGCTCTGCTCTTCCGCCGCCGCCGCAATCTGCTGGTTCATCGACTGAATGTTCGACACCGTGCCGGTGATGCTTTCCAGCGAGGCACCGGCCTTGCGTGCCAGTTCGACGCTGCTGTCGGTCAGGGTCCGGCTACCCTGCATGGCCGTGGCCACTTGCTGGGTGCCGTGCTGCAAGCTGGCGATCAGCTCTTCGATCTCTTCGGTGGACTTCTGCGTACGCTGCGCCAGGCCGCGCACTTCGTCGGCGACCACGGCAAAGCCGCGGCCCGCCTCGCCGGCACGGGCGGCTTCGATCGCGGCGTTCAGCGCCAGCAGGTTGGTCTGTTCGGCCACCGACTTGATCACGTCCATGACGCTGCCGATCTTCTGGCTTTCCTGCTGCAGCAGGCTCATGGCTTCAGTGGAGCGGTGCACTTCTGCGGCCAGGCGTTCGATCTGGCTGATTGCCTCACCGACCACACGGTCGCCGGCACGGGCTTCGTCATCGGCACCGGTGGCGGCATGCGAGGCCTGCTCAGCGTTGCGGGCGACTTCCTGAACGGTTGCCGCCATTTCATGCATCGCGGTGGCCACTTGGTCGGTTTCGACCTTCTGGCTGTTGGCACCTGCGCTGGTCTGTTCGGTAACGGCCGACAGCTCTTCGGCGGCGCTGGCGATCTGGGTGACGCCGTCGCGGATGCCGCTGATCAGTTCGCGCAGGGTGGTGCCCATGCGGGCGATGCCCTGTTGCAGCACGCCCAGCTCATCACGGCGGGTGACACGCAGGTCGTGTGTCAGGTCGCCGCCCGCGATGCGTTCCACCGCTTGCAAGGTTTCCTGCAGCGGGCGGGTGATCTGCCGGGTGATGAGCACCGCTGCCAGTATGCCTACCAGCAACGCCAGCAGGGTCGCGATGGCCTGCAGGCTGCGGGCCTGTGCACTCTCGATGTCGCGGCGCTCCAGCTGGATCTTGTACAGCGCGTCGCTGGTCTTGACGATGTCGGCGCCCTGGACGGTCATTTCTGCGCGTGCGCTGGTGATATCGGCGAGGGCATCGCGGAACTGACGCACGGCGTCACGGTAGGCCAGCACCGACTGTTCGAACTGTTGCAGGCGGGCATCAGCAGTGGGCAGCTGGCGCTTGAGGTTGTCGACCTCGGCCAGCGCCGCTTCGAGCTGGCGCAGCGCAGCCTGCTCGTTGGCCGCGCTGTTATCGGCAATGTAGCCGCGCACGTCGATGCGCACCTGCAGCAGTTGCTGGCGGGCCTTGCTGATCAGCTGGTACTGGGCCAAGCGCACGCTGTCACTTTCGAGGCGTGCCATGACGTCCTGGCTGAGGGCATCCATGGCCTGGTCGGCCTTGGCTGAAGAAACATTCATGGCATCGCGGGCGGCGCGGGTGGCGTTGTAGCCTGCGCGCATGGTGCCCAGCGACACCTTGTACTGGCTGATGGTCTGCCCAAGGTCGTGCAGCAGTTTGACGTTCTCCGGGCTCTTGAACGAGCCGACCAGGCGTTGCTGCTGGTTGCTGAAGGTATCCAGCTTGGCCAGGGTGTTGGCAGCCGCCGCATCGTCGCCGTTGGCAATCATGTACTGCAGGCGGGCAATGCGCAGGTCAGTCAGGTCCTTGTTGAGCTGGCTGATATCGCTCATCCAGTTGCTGCGGTCGATCAGGCTGCCGAGGCTGGTCCAGCCAGTCAGGGCCAGCAGGCCGGTGAGGATCAGCACCAGGCCGAAGCCCAGGCCGAGTTTGAGGTTGACGCTGATGTTGGCAAACCAGCTGTTCATGCGCGCACTCCAGAAGTTGTTTTCGCTCTCTTGATCGTCGATCGCAAGGCGTTGTTGTTCTGGGTGCCCGCTGATTCGTGCAGGGGTTATCGGCAATGAAGCTGGAAGCTGAAACGCTTTTTCAGCAGATTTGTAACCGGTCGTCCGGTTGAAACGGGGGCTGCCAGGCAGCCCCGCAGGGTGTCACAGGTTACGTGCACTGAAGGTATCGCAGCTGTTCACTTCGCCCTCGGCAAAGCCAGCCTTGAACCAGCGCACGCGCTGCGCCGAGGTGCCGTGGGTGAAAGAGTCGGGCACCACGCGCCCCTGGCCTTTCTGCTGCAGGCGGTCGTCACCAATGGCGTTGGCCGCATTCAGTGCTTCCTCGACGTCCCCTGGCTCCAGCCAGTTCAGGCGCTTTTGTGCCTGATACGCCCACACCCCGGCCAGGCAATCGGCCTGCAGTTCCTGGCGTACCAGCAAGCCGTTGTCGCCCTCCATGCGCTGCCCATTGCGGCGGGCCGCATCAACCTTGGCCGACACGCCGAGCAGGGTCTGCACGTGGTGGCCGATTTCGTGGGCGATGACATAGGCCTGGGCGAAGTCGCCCGCTGCGGCGAAGCGGGTTTCCATCTCGCGGAAGAACGACATGTCCAGGTACACCCGCTGGTCGGCCGGGCAGTAGAACGGGCCCACCGCCGCCGAAGCGAAGCCGCAGGCAGAGTTGACCTGGCCGTTGAATAGCACCAGCTTGGGGTCGCGGTACTGCTTGCCGGCCTGGGAGAACAGCGCCTTCCAGGTGTCTTCGGTGTCACCCAGCACCGAGGCGACGAATTCGGCCTGCTGGTCATTGGCCGGCGGCGCCTTGGTGCCCACGCTACTGGGGGCCTGCTGTTGCTGTTGCATTTGCCCGGTGAGCTGGCCAAGGATCTGCAGCGGGTCTTGCCCGGTGAGCCAGCCAATGCCCACGATCAGCAGGATCGCCCCCAGCCCCAGGCCCTTGCCGCCGCCAAAGCGCATGCCGCCACCACCGCCACCTTCGCCTCGGGCATCGACCACGTTGTCGCTGCGTCGGCCTTTTCGCCATTCCATGAATGCTCTCCGGAGCGTGAAACAAGAAGACAAAGACTAGTTCACCTCAGCGAAAGGTGTCAGCCAAAGGTGTTGAGCCATAACCATATGGTTATGTATTGAGGGGCTGATTTCAGTATTCATCCCACGCGAGTTATCCGAAACTGCAAGTCCGCCTGCCACGTACAGGCGTTTTGATAATACCAAGAGAGGAAAACGGCATGCCCGCCCAGGACACCAGCCGCTTCGTGATCCGTGATCGCAACTGGCACCCCAAAGCCCTGACCCCCGACTACAAGACGTCCATTGCCCGCTCCCCGCGCCAGGCACTGGTCAGCATCCCGCAGTCGATCAGCGAAACCACCGGCCCGGATTTCACCCACCTGGGTTTCGGTGCCCACGACCATGACCTGCTGCTGAACTTCAACAACGGTGGCCTGCCAGTCGGTGAGCGCATCATTGTTGCCGGCCGGGTTGTCGACCAGTACGGCAAACCGGTGCCCAACACCTTGGTAGAAATGTGGCAGGCCAATGCCGGCGGCCGCTACCGGCACAAGAACGACCGCTACCTGGCCCCGCTGGACCCGAACTTCGGTGGCGTTGGCCGTTGCCTGACCGACCGCGACGGCTACTACAGCTTCCGCACCATCAAGCCCGGCCCGTACCCATGGCGCAACGGCCCGAATGACTGGCGCCCTGCGCACATTCACTTCGGCATCAGCGGCCCGTCGATCGCCACCAAGCTGATCACCCAGCTGTACTTCGAGGGCGACCCGCTGATCCCGAAGTGCCCGATCGTCAAGTCGATCGCCAACCCCGAGGCTGTGCAGCAGTTGATCGCCAAGCTCGACATGAGCAACGCCAACCCGATGGACTGCCTGGCGTACCGCTTCGACATCGTGCTGCGCGGCCAGCGCAAGACCCACTTCGAAAACTGCTGAGGACTCCGCCATGCCAATCGAACTGCTGCCGGAAACCCCTTCGCAGACTGCCGGCCCCTACGTGCACATCGGCCTGGCCCTGGAAGCGGCCGGCAACCCGACCCGCGACCAGGAAATCTGGAACCGCCTGGCCAAGCCAGAAGCACCGGGTGAACACATCCTGTTGATCGGCCAGGTCTATGACGGTAACGGGCACCTGGTGCGCGATTCGTTCCTGGAGCTGTGGCAGGCCGATGCCGCCGGCCAGTACCAGGATCAATACAACCTGGAAAACGCCTTCAACAGCTTTGGCCGCACTGCCACCACCTTCGATGCCGGTGAATGGACCGTGCAAACGGTGAAGCCGGGTGTGGTGAACAATGCTGCTGGCGTGCCGATGGCGCCGCACATCAACATCAGCCTGTTTGCCCGTGGCATCAACATCCACCTGCACACGCGCCTGTATTTCGACGATGAAGCCGAAGCCAACGCCAAGTGCCCGGTGCTCAACCTGATCGAGCAGCCGCAGCGCCGTGAGACGTTGGTTGCCAAGCGTTGCGAAGTGGATGGGAAGACGGCCTATCGTTTCGATATCCGTATTCAGGGGGAAGGGGAGACGGTGTTCTTCGACTTCTGAGTGAAGCTTGGGGCCGCAAGGCGGCCCCGGCCTCTCAACCTTTGACCGGTTTCAGGTCAAAGGCATCGGCCTGATACTGGAATAACAGGCAATCGGCAGCCGCCGTGCAGCCACTTTCATGCACCAGGTCGGCTGGCAGTTTGTAGTAGGCTCCGGCCGGGTACTCGGTGCGCTTGCCATCGATCACTGCGTAGAACGTCCCGCTCAATACCACTGTCGGCAAGGTCTGGCTGTGCTGGTGCAGGCCGTTGTCGGTGCCTTTTCTGAATTTCACATAAGCCGAATACGGCCCCTTGCCAAAGATATCGCCTTCGACGTTGGCGTAGCTGACGGCGCCGCGGGTGTTGGGCACGTCCTGCCACTTCAAGCCCGCGTTGTCAGGGACCGAAACGGTTTGTTCTGCTGCATGGGCGAGGATTGCCACAGCGCTGAGCGCGATGCCGGTGATGACTGCCTGCAATGATTTCATGATGAGTCCTCTTCGCTGAAGTAACGTGCAGCGAAGGTTAATGAATCATCAAGAGCACAAATACGGCCTCAACTCCGCAAGACTTGTGCAGATAAAGCACAAATCAGCCCTGCCACCTGGGCGTTGCGTAGTAGTGCTGCACGTAATCCAGCAGCGCACGCACCTTGGGCGCCAGGTAACGGCTCTGTGGATAAACCGCGAACAGGCTGCGCGCCGGCTGCCGCCAATGGCTCAGCACCTGCACCAGGCGCCCGTCGCGCAGCGCATCATCGACGATGAAACGGTCGAAACTGGCGATGCCCAGGGCGCCGATGGCGGCGGTGCGCAGGGCCATGGGGGAGTTGGCGCTCAAGCGCCGGGGCATCAGGATTTCACGCTGCTCGCCCGTGTCGTTGGCCACCTGCAAGCGTTGCGGGTGCAGCAACTGGCTGTAGCCGAGCAACGGGTGGCCGGCCAGGTCGTCGGGTGAGGCGGGCGTACCGTGGCGTTGCAGGTAGCGCGGTGCGGCCACCAGCAGGACTTCACTGGTGGCCAGACGGCGTGCCACCAGGCTGGAGTCAGGCAGGTGGTCGGTGACCCGCAGGCACACATCGATCTCCTCCTCCAGCAGGTCAACGAAGCGATCGCTGCAGTGCAGCTCAATCTGTAGCTGTGGATGGCGCTCGACAAAATCTGGCAACCAACGCCCCAGTTCCAGCTCGCCAAAGGCGGTGGCAACGCCCAGGCGCAAGGTGCCGGCAGGTTGTTGCTGATGCTCGGACAGTTCAAGGGTCATGGCCTGCATCTGTTCGAGGATCTGCACGCAATGGCGATAGAACAGCGCACCGGCTTCGGTCAGGTGCAGGCGGCGGGTGGTACGGGTGAGCAACTGCGTGCCGAGGTGGCGTTCGAGGTGCTTCACCTGGCGTGACAGCACGGTATGCGAGACGCCGGCCTGCTTGGCGGCGGCGCTGAAGCTGCCGAGGTCTACGACCCGGCGGAAGGTGTGCATGGCACTGAACTGGTCCATCGGCGCAACTCTCCTGGCAGTGTGCGTTGGGGCCGGCCAGGCCCCAACGCGACACGGATCAGCGCCGAACCAGCAGCACCCCGCTTTCCATGTGATGGGTATACGGGAACTGGTCGAACAGCGCGCAGCGTTCGATACGGTGGGTATCTTGCAGCTGGGCGATGTTCGCCGCCAGCGTTTCCGGGTTGCACGAGATGTACAGAATGCGCTCGAAACGCCGGGTCAGCTCGCAGGTGTCCGGGTCCATGCCGGCACGCGGCGGGTCGACGAACACGGTGCCGAACGTATAGCTTTTCAGGTCGATGCCTTCCAGCCGGCGGAACGGCCGCACCTCGTTCAGTGCCTGGGTCAGCTCTTCAGCCGACAGCCGCACCAGCCGCACGTTATCCACACCGTTCTCATCGAGGTTGCTCAGCGCTGCATTGACCGACGTCTTGCTGATCTCGGTGGCCAGCACTTGGCGCACGCGGGTGGCCAGCGGCAAGGTGAAGTTGCCATTGCCGCAGTACAGCTCCAGCAGGTCATCGTCGCGCTCGCCAATGGCGTCGTAGGCCCAGCTCAGCATCTTCTGGTTCACCGCGCCGTTGGGCTGGGTGAACGCGCCTTCTGGCTGGCGATAGCTGAATACGCGGCCCGCCACGTCCAGTTGCTCCACCGCATAATCACGGCCGATCACCAGGCGCTTGCCCTTGGAGCGGCCGATCAGGCTCACCCCCAGGTCTTCGGCCAGCTGCCGTGCGGCCACTTCCCAGGCCTCGTCCAGCGGGCGGTGGTAGCACATCGTGACCATCGCATCGCCCGCCAGGGTGGTAAGGAACTCCACCTGGAACAGCCGGTTGCTCAGTGCCTCGCTGGCCTGCCAGGCCGCCTTGAGGCGCGGCATCAGCAGGTTGATGCGCTCGCTGGCGATGGGGAAGTCGTCGATCAGGATCGCCTTGTGCTTCTCGCCTGGGGCGAACATCGCGTAGTGGCGCTGACCGTCCTCGCGCCACAGGCGGAACTCGGCGCGCAGGCGGTAGTGCTCGCGCGGCGAATCGAAAACAGCCGGTTCCGGCGCGCCAAACGGCGCCAGCAGCTCGCGCAGCCGGGCAACCTTGGCGTCCAGCTGGGTGGCGTAGGAGGAGGGGTCGAAAGCAGCACTCATGCGTTGAACCAGCCCAGCTTGATGACGAACAGGATGGAAAGGATCACCAGGGCCGGGTTCAGGTCGCGGTGGCGGCCGGAAATCAGCTTGATGGCAGTCCAGGAAATGAAGCCGAAGGCGATGCCGTTGGCGATCGAGTAGGTCAGTGGCATGGCCAGGGCCGTCACCACCACGGGCGCGGCTTCGGTGACGTCGTCCCAGTTTATTTCCGCCAGGCCCGAAGCCATCAGTACGGCGACGAACAGCAGCGCCGGGGCCGTGGCGAAGGCCGGTACGCTACCGGCCAGCGGTGCGAAGAACAGCGCCAGCAGGAACAGCACGGCCACCACGATGGCGGTCAGGCCGGTACGCCCGCCCGCGCTCACGCCGGCAGCCGATTCGATGTAGCTGGTGGTGGTCGAGGTGCCCAGCAGCGAACCGGCCATGGCCGCGGTGCTGTCGGCGATCAGGGCGCGGCCCATCTTCGGCATGTGGCCGTCCTTGCCCATCAGGCCGGCGCGCTTGGCCACGGCGATCAGGGTGCCGGAGTTGTCGAACAGGTCGACGAACAGGAAGGCGAAGATCACGCTGATCAGGCCCACATCGAGGGCACCGGCGATGTCCAGTTGCAGGAAGGTCGGTGCCAGCGAAGGGGGCATCGACACGATGCCGCCGAACGGCGTGACGCCCATCGCGATCGACGCGACAGTGACGGCCAGGATGCCGATCAGCACCGCGCCGCGCACCTTCAGCGACTCAAGGCCGACGATCAGGAAGAAGCCCAGCGTGGCGAGGATCACCGAGGGCTGCTTGAGGTCGCCCATGCCCACCAGGGTGGCCGGGTTATCGACGACGATGCCCGCGTTATGCAGGGCAATCAATGCCAGGAACAAACCGATGCCTGCGGCAATGGCCGAGCGCAGCGGCAGCGGGATGCTGTTCACGATCCATTCGCGGATGCGGAAGATCGACAACAGGAAGAACATCACCGCCGACAGGAACACCGCACCCAGCGCAACCTGCCAGGTATGGCCCATGTGCAGAACCACGGTATAGGTGAAGAAGGCGTTCAGGCCCATGCCCGGCGCCAGCGCGATCGGGTAGTTGGCGATCAGGCCCATGGTCGCCGAACCGATGGCCGCGGCCAGGCAGGTGGCGACGAAGATCGCACCTTTGTCCATGCCGGTCTCGCCCAGGATGCTGGGGTTGACGAACAGGATGTAGGCCATGGCCAGGAAGGTGGTGACGCCCGCAAGAATCTCGGTGCGCACATTGGTGTCGTGTGCTTTTAGTTGAAACAGCCTTTCCAGCATGCCCGCTCCCCAAGGCGCCCCCGGCGCCGTGATATGTATCGACCCCATCAGCAAAGCACAGACCGTACCGGTTGCCGTGGTTTTATCTGGGGCGGAAAAAAGCCGCGCATCATACCAGCATGCTCGGCAGGGGCCTATGGCCTTCGGGGAATGGCTTTTCCATCGCCTGTGGCAGTGGGGTTTAGCGGTGAAGAGGCCAGTACCGCCGAGCCATCAACCGCTGTGCAAGCGGTCGCGCTTGGCCAGGGTCGGGAACAATTTTATCCACACCCCGGTCACCACCAGCGTGCCCACGCCCCCCAGCACCACCGCCGGCACTGTGCCAAACCAGTGCGCGGTGACGCCCGATTCGAATTCACCGAGCTGGTTCGAGGCACCGATGAACAGCCCGTTCACAGCGCTCACCCGCCCGCGCATCTCATCTGGCGTCTCCAGTTGCACGAACGAACTGCGAATGACCATGCTGATCATGTCCGCCGCGCCCAGTACCACCAGCACCGCCAGCGAGAACCAGAACGACGTCGACAGGCCAAATGCGATGGTCGCCACGCCAAACACGCCCACGGCGGTGAACATGGTGCGGCCTACCTTGCGCTCGAACGGGAAGCGCGCCAACCACAGCGACATCAGCAACGCCCCCACCGCCGGTGCCGAGCGCAGCAGGCCCAGGCCCCAGGGGCCGGTCAGCAGGATGTCTTTGGCGAACACCGGCAACAACGCGGTGGCACCGCCCAGCAGCACGGCGAACAGGTCCAGCGAGATGGCGCCGAGGATGTCTGGCCGGCTGCGGATGAAGCGGATGCCGGCCAGCAGCGACTCCAGGCTGGCACGGCCACGCTGGGCCACTTGCTGGCGTGCGTCCAGGCTCAATGTCAGCGCACAGGCAATGGCGTACAGCGCCACGGTCGGGCCGTACACCCAGATACTGCCGAAGGCATACAGCAACCCGCCCACCGCCGGGGCGACGATGGTGGCTGCCTGGGTCGCCGAGGCCGAGGCCGCCACCGCCCGTGGGAACAACCCCGGCGGCACCACATTGGGCAGCAGGGCCTGGGTGGCCGGCATCTCGAACGAGCGCGTGGCGCCCAGCAGGAAGGCCAGGGCGAAGATCAGCTCGCGGCTGACGTTGTCGGTGGCGCTGCCCACTACCAGCGCCAGGGCAATCAGCCCCTGCAGGCTTTGGCACAGGGCAGCGACCTTGCGCCGGTCATAGCGGTCGGCGACATGCCCGGTGTGCAGCATGAACAGCACCCGTGGGGCGAATTCGACCAGGCCGACCAGGCCCAGGTCGAGCACATTGCCGGTGAGCTGGTAGAGGTGCCAGCCAATGGCCACGGTGAGCATCTGGAAGCCGCTGGCGGTGAACACACGGGCCAGCCAGAAGGCGAGGAAGGGGCGATGATGGCGCAACAACTGCGGTGCGGAATCGGGCATCGGAAACCTGTGGCCTCGGCGCAGTAGAGGGGCCGGCAGATTATCATCTGTTTGTAACAAGCAGTTACTGTTTGCCGTGATCGGCACTTTTTCACAGGTTCTGAAAGAGGGTGGGGCAACAGGTCACGCGGCAATCAACCACACGGCCCGGCTGGCTATTCAGGACTATGCTTGCAGTCAGTCGTTGATCTGGATCAATCGTTGTATTTGCAACGAACCGGCAACGATGTGGCCCTTGGGCCGGAATCCCTGCGATTGCACAGAACAATTCAAACTCGCCGCACTCGATACCGTGGGGGCAGTAGGCGCAAAGGCCACGAGCCCGAACGCCGGATTATCTGAAGAGGAAGCACTATGTTCGGTTTAGAGGCCCTAGATCTCGCCCGAATCCAGTTTGCGTTTACCGTGTCCTTTCACATCTTGTTCCCGGCCATCACCATTGGTCTGGCGAGCTATCTGGCGGTCCTTGAAGGCCTTTGGCTGCGGACCCACCACCAGGTCTACCGTGACCTTTACCACTTCTGGTCGAAGATCTTCGCCGTCAACTTCGGCATGGGCGTGGTCTCTGGCCTGGTCATGGCCTATCAGTTCGGCACCAACTGGAGCCGCTTCTCCGATTTTGCCGGCGCCGTCACCGGCCCCTTGCTGACCTACGAGGTGCTGACGGCGTTCTTCCTCGAGGCAGGCTTCCTGGGCGTCATGCTGTTCGGTTGGAACCGTGTGGGCCGTGGCCTGCACTTCTTCGCCACGGTCATGGTGGCGCTTGGCACGCTGGTCTCGACCTTCTGGATTCTGGCGTCCAACAGCTGGATGCAGACCCCGCAAGGCCACGAAATCATCGATGGCCGGGTGGTGCCGGTGGACTGGCTGGCAGTGATCTTCAACCCCTCGTTCCCCTACCGGTTGATGCACATGGCCACCGCCGCGTTCGTCGCCACCGCCTTCTTCGTCGGTGCATCGGCGGCCTGGCACCTGCTGCGCGGGCGTGACAACCCGGCCGTGCGCAAGATGCTGTCGATGGCCATGTGGATGGCGCTGATCGTCGCGCCGGTCCAGGCGGTGATCGGTGACTTCCACGGCCTCAACACGCTCAAGCACCAGCCCGTGAAGATCGCGGCCATCGAAGGCCATTGGGAGAACGTGCCGGGCGAGCCGACCCCGCTGATCCTGTTCGGCATCCCCGACATGAAAGCCGAGACCACGCGCTTCAAGGTCGAGATCCCAGCGCTTGGCAGCCTGATCCTGACTCACAGCCTGGACAAGCAAGTGCCGGCGATGAAGGAATTCCCGGCGGCGGACCGGCCTAACTCGACCATCGTGTTCTGGTCGTTCCGGGTCATGGTCGGGCTGGGCTTGCTGATGATCTTCGTTGGCCTGTGGAGCCTGTGGCTGCGCAAGCGCGGCACGCTCTACAGCTCCAGGCCGTTCCTGTACCTGACCTTGTGGATGGGCCCCTCTGGCCTTGTCGCCATCCTTGCGGGTTGGTTCACCACCGAAATCGGCCGCCAGCCGTGGGTGGTGTATGGCCTGATGCGCACCTCCGAAGGGGTGTCCAACCACAGTTATGCGCAGCTCGGCTTTACCCTGGTGGCGTTCGTGGTGGTGTACTTCGCGCTGTTCGGCACCGGCCTTGGCTACATGATGCGCCTGGTGCGCAAAGGGCCGCAGACGGGCGAGGGTGATGAACCCAACCCGGGTGGCCCAGGCCAGAAACGCACGCCGGCGCGGCCGTTGTCCGCCGCCGATTATGGCCATGAGGCCGACACTGCCAGCCTGAGCAAGGGGAACTGAGCCATGGGTATCGACCTTCCGCTGATCTGGGCCGTGATCATCATCTTCGGCGTCATGATGTACGTGGTGATGGATGGTTTCGACTTGGGCATCGGCATGCTCTTCCCCTTCGTCAAGGGCGAGCGTGACCGTGATGTGATGATGAACACCGTCGCCCCGGTATGGGACGGCAACGAGACCTGGCTGGTGCTGGGCGGCGCCGGGCTGTTCGGGGCCTTCCCGATGGCCTATTCGGTGGTGCTCGAAGCCTTGTACCTGCCGCTAATACTCATGCTGATCGGGCTGATCTTCCGTGGCGTGGCCTTCGAGTTCCGCTTCAAGGCCAAGGACGACAAGCGCCACATCTGGGACAAGGCGTTCATCTGGGGTTCGCTGATCGCCACCTTCTTCCAGGGGGTTGCCCTGGGCGCGTTCATCGAGGGCTTCAAGGTGGTCGACCGCCACTATGCCGGTGGCACGCTCGACTGGCTGACCCCGTTCAGCCTGTTCAGCGGCCTGGGCCTGATCGTCGCCTACACCCTGCTGGGCTGCACCTGGCTGATCATGAAGACCGAGGGGCCGCTGCAACTGCAGATGCATGACCTGGCAAGGCCGCTGGCGCTGGTGCTGCTGGTGGTAATCGGCATCGTCAGCCTGTGGACGCCGCTCGCCTACCCGCAGATTGCCGATCGCTGGTTCAGCATGCCCAACCTGATCTGGTTCATGCCGGTGCCGATCCTGGTGCTGGTGACCTTCTACGGGTTGCTCAAGGCAGTCGCGCGCAATGCCAACTACACGCCGTTCCTGCTGACCCTGGTGCTGGTGTTCCTCGGCTATAGCGGCCTGGGTATCAGTGTGTGGCCGAACATCATCCCGCCGTCGATCTCGATCTGGGATGCAGCGGCGCCGCCGCAGAGCCAAGGGTTCATGCTGGTGGGGACGTTGTTCATCCTGCCGTTCATCCTTGGCTATACCTTCTGGAGCTACTACGTGTTCCGCGGCAAGGTGACTCACGAAGACGGCTATCACTAGGAGGGCCGCATGATGACCGGCAAGCATGGTGTAGAAGAGAAAAAGCCCTTGTGGCAGCGGCTGGGTTGGCTGGTGCTGATCTGGGCGATGAGCGTGGCGGCCCTGGGGGTGGCGGCCTGGGTAATGCGGCTGTTCATGGGGGCAGCCGGGCTGACTACCCATTAAAGGGGCTGGGGCCGCCAAGCGGCCCCAGCCACTTACTTGCGGGCCTTGAGAATCACGAACTTCGGCGTTGCCGCCACCTGTTCCACCCCTCGGAACAGCCGCGCCAGCTTGCTGTGGTAACCCAGGTGACGGTTACCGACGATATACAACGCACCGCCTACCACCAGTGCCTCCCGGGCCTGCTGGAACATGCGCCAGGCGAGGAAGTCGCCCACCACCTGTTGCTGGTGGAACGGCGGATTGCACAGCACCACGTCCAGCGACTGCTTTTCTACCCCCGCCAAACCATCGGCCGCCAGCATCAATGCCGGGCGCTCGCCCAGTGCCGCCTGCCAGTTTTCCCGCGCCGATTGCACCGCCATGTACGACTCGTCGACCAGCGTGTAATGCGCCTCGGGGTTGGCCAGTGCGCTGGCGATCGCCAGGACGCCGTTGCCGCAGCCAAGGTCGGCGACACGGGCCTGGCCCAGGTTGCGCGGCAGGTGCGGGAGAAAGGCACGGGTGCCGATATCCAGGCCATCGCGGCAGAACACGTTGGCGTGGTTGAGCAGCTCAAGGGCCGGCGTTTCGAGCTGATAGCGGCTAGGGTAGGGCGAGCGCGCGGCCGGGCGGTCGGCAACGGTGGCCGTCAGCAGTCGGGCCTTCTTTTGCGCCAGCGAGGCCTGAACCGGGCCGATGTACTTTTCCATCAGCTCACCGGCGGCACGGGGCAGGTGCTTGATCATCGCCCCGGCAATCACCTGCGCGCCGGGCGCCAGGTGGCCCTGCAGACGAATAAGTTGCTCCTCGAGCAAGGCCAGGGTCTTGGGCACGCGTACCAGCACCCGGTCGAACGGACCCTGCCACGGTTCGCTGGCCGGTACGAACGGCACGCTGTCGAACGGCTTGCCGTTGCGCGCGAGGTTTTTTTCCAAGGCCAGGTGCGCCAGGTGCGAATCGCCACTGCTGGTCACTGCAAGCTGCCCGGCCAGGCTGGCGGCCAGGGCACCGAAGCTGTCATTGAGCACCAATACCCGGCAGCTGGCGTCAGGCGCCTGCTCATGCAAGTGCGCGAGCAGGTACTCGTCAGCGGCGTCGAATGCCTGCAGAGGTTCGTTGGCCTGGTCCGGCTGGCGGATCAGGTCGAGTTCGGCGTAGGGGGTGGTCAACAAGGGCATGGCGTCTGGCTCGGGTACGAATCTGCCCGTTGCGGATCGCCACGGGCTTTGCCGTGCCATTCTACAGGGCTTTGCCGGTAGTCGCAGGGGTGGCTGTCAGATCCACCCACGCAGGGCGGCTATGGCGATGGCGCCTGCCTTGTTGGAGGCGTTGGTTTTGGTGATCACGCTGCGGATATGGAAGTTGACCGTACTTTGTGACAGCGACAGGATGGAGGCAACGTCGGCGGCGGTCTTGCCTGCAGCTGACCACCTCAGCACTTCCAGCTCCCGCTCGCTCATTTTCGGCTGAGGCGGGCAGAGCGCGTCCAGGTGGTGCTCGCACAGTACCGAGTGCAGGGTGTGGCACAGCCACTGCACGCTGGCGGCTTTTTCGTAGAGTTCGTTGATTGCAATCTGGCCTGCTGGCCTGGCGACGCTGACTTGGCTTTCATTGTGCTGCAGGTCGTGCAGCGACTGTGTCCAACCATGACGCAGCCCGTGCTGGCAGGCAGCCTCGCGAAATTGCGGGGCCTCGCAATACAGTTCGTCGGTCCACAATACAGGTGTGGTCTGGCCATGGCTCAAGCGTGCGGCCGGGTCTTGCTTGTAGAAATCATCGCGCTGATAGCGCTCGATCCATTCGCTTGGATAATTGCTGTAGAGGTAAAGCCGGGGTGTCTGCGTGGCAATCTGGATGCGAATGTTCAGCCCCAAGTGTTCCATACCCAAGTCTTGCACCAGATGCACAGCGATGTTGAACAACTTGCGCGGGCACCGCTCGCTGACAAATTGATGGAGATGCTCGGGTTTCCAGTGAGGCATCCGTAACGCTCCTATGGATGGGGCAACAGGATCCAATCCGTTTGCATACCCGCATCATTGTAGGAAAAACCTACTAAAGCGTTGGGAATTTTTTGTTATAGCGATCATGTTTGTCTGCGACATCGGCAGCATCGAGGTGGTGAGGCCTTACAAACGGGTGGTTTTTATCCAGGCCGCTTTGCGCGACACTGTGCGCACGTCAACCTTGGAGCCCGATATGACTGCCAGCGCCGAAAAGTTCACCCGCCAGACCCTGCTCGATGTTCAGCCACTGACGCCGAACCTCTTCAGCCTGCGGGTAACACGCGATTCGGGCTTTCGCTTCCGGGCCGGCCAGTTTGCTCGTCTCGGGGTGACCAAGGCCGATGGCAGTGTGGTGTGGCGCGCCTATTCCATGGTCAGCGCGCCCCATGACGAGTACCTCGACTTCTTCTCGATCGTGGTGCCCGGCGGGGAGTTCACCAGCGAGCTGAGCCGGCTGGGCGAGGGTGACAGCCTGCTGATCGACCGGCAGGCCTTTGGCTTTTTGACACTCGATCGCTTCATTGGCGGCCGCGACCTGTGGTTGCTGGCCACCGGCACCGGCATTGCACCGTTCATGTCCATCCTGCAGGACTTCGAGGCCTGGGAGCGTTTCGACAGCATCAAGCTGGTGTACTCGGTGCGCGAAGCGAAGGAGCTGGCCTACGTGAAGGAAATCGCCGAGTTGGAGCAGCGCGACTACCTGGCAGAGCACGCCGGCAAATTGCAGTTCATCCCGATAGTGACCCGTGAGCAGCATCCGGGCGCGTTGAATGCACGCATTACCACGTTGATCGAGAACGGTGAGCTGGAGAAGGCGGCGGGGCTTGCGCTGTCGCCCGAGCATTCACGCGTGATGCTCTGCGGCAACCCGGAGATGATCGATGAAACGCGCAAGGTGCTCAAGGCGCGTGATCTGCAGTTGAGCCTGAGCAAGCGGCCAGGGCAGGTGGCGGTAGAAAACTACTGGTGACACGGGGGCCGCAACGCGGCCCCGGCACCTTCAAGGCAGGCGGTTCTGGTTCTGCGTCTTGAGCAGGTCGCGGATTTCGGTCAGCAACGTCTCTTCGGCACTTGGCACGGGTGGCGCGCTCGGTGCCACGGCCTCTTCGCGCTTCAGGCGGTTGATCGCCTTCACGCCCATGAAGATGGCGAACGCAACGATCAAGAAGTCGATCACGGTCTGGATGAACTTGCCGTAGGCCAGCATTACTGCCGGAACGTCGCCTTCTGCAGCCTTCAAGGTAATGGCCAGGTCGCTGAAGTCCACGCCACCGATCAACAGGCCCAGTGGTGGCATGACTACGTCACCCACGAAGGACGAGACGATCTTGCCGAAGGCCGCGCCGATGATGATACCGACCGCCATGTCGACGACGTTGCCTTTGACCGCGAAGGCCTTGAACTCACTGATCATGCCCATGTTCGATTCCTTTGTAACAAATGGTGAGGTTAACGCAGTGTAAGCCACTAAAACGCTTCATGCGTTGTGTTCAGGGGTAGTGACTGCGGTTAGAACGAATAGTTTTGTCGCACGCCGAAGCGTTCGAGACACGTCTCGCTCGGCTATCATGGCGGTTTTTTCCAGGAGAAACCGCCCATGGCCAAGGCCAAGCGCTTGTATGGCTGCACCGAATGCGGCGCGACCTTCCCCAAATGGGCCGGCCAGTGCGGCGAATGCGGGGCCTGGAACACCCTGGTCGAAACCATGATCGAGAGCGGCGGGGCGGCGGCGCCCAGCAGTGGCCGGGCCGGCTGGACCGGGCAACAGGCGCAGATCAAGACCCTGGCCGAAGTCAGCGTGGAAGAGATCCCGCGCTTCACCACCAGCAGCAGCGAACTGGACCGCGTGCTGGGTGGCGGTTTGGTCGATGGCTCGGTGGTGCTGATCGGCGGTGACCCGGGTATCGGCAAGTCGACCATTCTGTTGCAGACCCTGTGCAACATTGCCGTGCACATGCCTGCGCTGTATGTCACCGGCGAAGAGTCGCAGCAGCAGGTGGCGATGCGCTCGCGCCGCCTGGGCCTGCCCCAGGACCAGCTCAAGGTGATGACCGAAACCTGTATCGAGACCATCATCGCCACGGCTCGCCAGGAAAAGCCCCGAGTCATGGTCATCGACTCGATCCAGACCATTTTCACCGAACAGCTGCAATCAGCGCCCGGTGGCGTGGCCCAGGTGCGCGAGAGCACGGCGTTGCTGGTGCGTTACGCCAAGCAGAGCGGCACGGCCATCTTCCTGGTGGGCCACGTCACCAAGGAAGGCTCGCTGGCCGGGCCGCGGGTGCTGGAGCACATGGTCGACACCGTGCTGTATTTCGAGGGCGAGTCCGATGGCCGCCTGCGCCTGCTGCGGGCGGTGAAAAACCGCTTTGGTGCGGTCAACGAACTGGGCGTGTTCGGCATGACCGACCGCGGCCTCAAGGAGGTTTCGAACCCTTCGGCGATCTTCCTCAATCGCACCCAGGAAGAGGTGCCGGGCAGTGTGGTGATGGCCACCTGGGAGGGCACTCGGCCGATGCTGGTCGAGGTGCAGGCGCTGGTCGATGACAGCCACCTGGCCAACCCGCGGCGGGTGACCCTGGGCCTGGACCAGAACCGCCTGGCCATGTTGTTGGCGGTACTGCACCGGCATGGCGGCATTCCTACCCATGACCAGGATGTGTTCCTCAACGTGGTGGGCGGCGTGAAGGTGCTGGAGACGGCTTCTGACCTGGCTTTGTTGGCGGCGGTGATGTCCAGCCTGCGCAACCGGCCGTTGGCCCATGGGTTGCTGGTGTTTGGCGAGATTGGCTTGTCGGGCGAGGTGCGGCCGGTGCCCAGTGGCCAAGAGCGGCTGAAAGAGGCGGCCAAGCATGGCTTCAAGCGGGCCATCGTGCCCAAGGGCAATGCGCCCAAGGAGCCGCCGGCAGGGTTGCAGGTGATCGCCGTGACCCGGCTGGAACAGGCTTTGGATGCCCTGTTCGAGTGATGTATTGCCTGTAAAGGCAAACAAAAAGGGGAGCCGACGATGCGCATCGGCTCCCCTTGCTTAACCGCTCAATCAGCGGTCAATGCTCGGCAACCGGGCTGCGCCTGGGCGCCTCGTTGCCATGCTCGTCCAGCTCCAGCATCGGCACTTCAATACCCTCGGCATCGAACAGCTTGCCATCCTTGAAGTAATCGCCATCGCGCAGTGCAGAAATGTCCGAATACTGGATGGTGCGTTCGTAGGCTGCGGCAAATACCGACTGCTGGTCCGAGTTGCCAGTGGTGAAGTGGTTGAAGATCAGGTTCAGCAGAATCGCCATGATCGCCGCCGAGCTGATGCCCGAGTGGAAGATGGTCTCGAACCAGTTCGGGAAGTGGTGGTAGAAGGTTGGTGCGGCAATCGGGATCATGCCGAAGCCCAGCGAAGCGGCGACGATGATCAGGTTGACGTTGTTCTTGTAGCTGACCTTGGACAGGGTACGGATGCCGCTGGCTGCCACGGTGCCGAACAGCACGATGCCCGCGCCGCCCAATACCGGGGTAGGCACGGCGGCAATTACCCGGCCCATGACCGGCAGCAAGCCGAGCACCACCAGAATGACGCCACCGGTGGCCACCACGTAGCGGCTCTTGACCCCGGTCACGGCCACCAGGCCGACGTTCTGGGCGAAGGCGCTCTGGGTGAACGAGCCGAAGATCGGTGCCAGGATGCTCGACGCCATGTCGGCACGCAGGCCATTGCCCAGGCGCTTGGAGTCGACCTTGGTTTCAATGATGTCGCCCACCGCGAGAATGTCGGCCGAGGTTTCCACCAGGGTCACCATGATCACGATGCACATCGACAGGATCGCGGCGATGTGGAATTCCGGCATGCCGAAATGGAACGGCGTGGGGAACGCGAACATCGGGCCTTGGGTGACCTTGCTGAAGTCGGTCATGCCCAGCGCCCAGGCGATCAGGGTGCCAAACACCATGGCCAGGAGAATCGACAGGCGCGAGATGGTCGCGCTGCCCAGTTTGCTCAGCAGCAGCACGATGGCGAAGGTCAGTGCCGCCAGGCCGATGTTGGCCACGCTGCCGAACTCCGGCGAAGCACTGTTGCCGCCCATCACCCAGCGTGCGGCCACCGGCATTAGGGTCAAACCGATGGTGGTGATGACGATGCCGGTTACCAGCGGTGGGAAATACTTGGTGATGCGCGAGAACACCGGCGTGATCAGGAAGCCGATGAACGAGGCCGCCATGACCGCACCCAGCACACCCGGCAGGCCACCACCGCCTTCGCTGCTGAGAATGGCGCCCATGGTTGCCACGCCGGCGAACGATACGCCCTGCACCAGCGGCAACTGGCAACCGAAGAATGGCAGGCCAAGCGTCTGCAGCAAGGTGGCCAGGCCACCGGCAAACAATGACGCGGCGATCAGCATGCCGATTTCGGCACCATTCAGGCCCGCGGCCTGCCCCAGGATCAGGGGTACCGCAACGATCCCTCCATACATGGTCAACACATGCTGCAGACCATAGGCCAGGTTGGCCCCAAGGCCGAGGTTTTCATCCTCGGGGCGCTTGGCGGGAGACGTGCTAGGGGACGTAGTCATGGAGCAGGCTCTCTGCGTTTATTGTTGTGCCGCTACTGTAGACACTTCCTACCTTTGATTGCTACAAAAATTGTATACAATATTTTGATCGGAGAGCGAACAAGCCCGGCTTCAGGGTGGCCTGAAACCCAATGCAGAACGCGTACCAAGTCATGAAAGGCTGTATTAGAGGGGTGTGTACAAAGAGCTGCTACCCAGGCTTAAAGCTGTCTGGGTAGACAGGAAACGCTAGGTGGGAAGGATGTTAGCTAGCTAAGAGATCCCATTATTCGATGAGTTCTCGCAGCTCACGCATCATTTCGGTGCTGTCGGCCACGTTCAGTTCTACAAGACGGTGCAAATGGCTCATCGAATCGAGGTCGATGTAGAGGCAGACGAAGCCCAGGCGCTGTGCTTCTTCATGACGAAGCTCCACCTGCATCCGCACGTGGGTATGCGGGTCAAGGTGGATGACCGCATCGAAGTCCTGTGAGAGGTCGGCATTCCACGGCTGGGGGCGCTCGACCAGCAGGCCCTTGAGCGACAGGTCAAGCAGTTTGACCGGCCAGCGGCGGTCACCCTGGCGCAGTTCGGTGGGGGCGTCGAAGTCTATGCGCTGGAAGCGTCGGCGATTGTTGGAAGAAGTGGTCATGGCGGGCCCCTCGTCAGATGTTCTGACTATAGACCAGCCATGGCCTTTTCTGCCTGAGGGCGAGCGACAAGGTACCGTCTGCGGGCGTCGCCCGGTGCCACCCTTACTTGGAGACGAAATTCAGGTCAACCACCTGATAGAAGGCTTTATCGGTCTCGGCAATTTCCCATACCCCAAGCAGAACTTGATAACCGTCGCGCTCAGGCAACGTCAGGGTGTGTCTGGTCGGCTGCTCCGGCCACATTTCTTCGTCTGAGTAACTCCAATAGGGTTGGCGTTCATTGAGGAAAGTGGCGAAGGGTTCAGATTCGAACTGTGCACGCGAAAGCGGCTGAGTCGGGTTCCATCCGGCTTTGGTGATGAAGTAGTTGAAACGGCGGTACTTGTGGCGCGCGCTGAAGCTCCAGACGAACTCCAGCGGTGTGTCGCTGGTAACGTCATGCTTGTCCCAGTCGACATCTGTGCGGTCCAGGTAGGCAGCGCCCGGCCTCTCGCCGCTGGCAATCTTGCCATCGACCGGTGGCGCCATACTTCTCACGTCGTCCTTGGCGTAGGGATCGGCCAGCCCGCCCGTGGTCTGAGGGAAGAATTTGCCGCTTTCGATGCCGTTGTGAAGATTTCCCTCAATGAGGCGTCTCTCTTCAGCGAAAGTCGCTCGGGACTTGGGCGTCGAGATCGAGCCATGTTTGAGTTCGATTGAGTCTGAGTCACACGTGGAGCTGCTCTTATCCTGAGTCATCATCGGTCCCTGCTTGCTGGTTATCAAATGTTCGACGCACGGTTCGAGCGTTTGCGCACTTGAACCCGTGCGTCATGTCGTGACAACGGGTTTGCCTGATCATTGAATGCGCGGGGGCCTCCCTGCGCAACTGGCAGAAATGACAGGTCAGCCGAAGTAACGTTGTCGCCACGGACTGCGGGTAGTTCGGGTAGCAGCGTGCTAGAGCGCGTGCTGGTCAGTGGCTGAGCGCCAAATCGGGATGGTAAAGCCGTCAAGCAGGCCCTAGACTCAAGGGGCTGTCTATTCCAACCACTTAGCTGGAAGCATGCCATGAACAACAATAACAGCCTGCTACGCCACATCCCGTGGCTGGCGTTGGCGGTCATAGGAGCCTGCGCGCTGGGTGTTGTCGCCCTGCGTCGCGGCGAGGCGATCAACGCCTTGTGGATCGTGGTCGCGGCAGTGGCCATCTACCTGGTCGCCTACCGCTACTACAGCCTGTTCATCGCCACCAAGGTGATGCAACTCGACCCGCGCCGAGCCACCCCGGCGGTGCTCAACAACGATGGCCTGGACTACGTCCCGACCAACAAGCACATCCTGTTCGGCCACCACTTCGCCGCTATTGCCGGCGCCGGCCCACTGGTGGGCCCGGTACTCGCCGCGCAGATGGGCTACCTGCCCGGCACGCTCTGGCTGATCGCCGGCGTTGTGCTGGCCGGTGCAGTGCAGGACTTCATGGTCCTGTTCATGTCTACCCGCCGCAACGGTCGCTCGCTGGGCGACATGGTGCGCGAGGAAATGGGCCGGATCCCGGGCACCATCGCCCTGTTCGGTTGCTTCCTGATCATGATCATCATCCTCGCGGTGCTGGCGCTGATCGTGGTCAAGGCCCTGGCCGAGAGCCCATGGGGCATGTTTACGGTGATGGCGACCATCCCGATCGCGATGTTCATGGGCATTTACATGCGCTATATCCGCCCGGGCCGCATCGGCGAGATTTCGGTGGTCGGCGTGGTGCTGCTGCTGGCGTCGATCTGGCTGGGCGGCGTGATCGCTGCGGACCCGGTCTGGGGCCCGGCGTTCACCTTCACCGGCGTGCAGATCACCTGGATGCTGGTGGGTTATGGCTTCGTCGCTGCCGTACTGCCGGTATGGCTGGTGCTGGCACCGCGTGACTACCTGTCGACCTTCCTCAAGATCGGCACCATCGTTGGCCTGGCCATCGGTATCCTGATCATCGCGCCAGAGCTGAAAATGCCGGCCCTGACCCAGTTCACCGACGGTACTGGGCCGGTCTGGAAGGGCACATTGTTCCCGTTCCTGTTCATCACCATCGCCTGCGGTGCGGTATCGGGCTTCCACGCGCTGATCTCCTCGGGCACCACGCCCAAGCTGCTGGATAACGAAACCAACGCCCGTTACATCGGCTACGGCGGCATGCTGATGGAGTCGTTCGTCGCCATCATGGCCATGGTCGCCGCCTCGGTGATCGAGCCTGGCGTGTACTTCGCCATGAACAGCCCGGCTGCGGTGGTTGGCGCCGACGTTGCTACGGTGGCGCAGACGGTCAGCAGTTGGGGCTTCCTGATCACCCCTGAGCAGCTCGAAGCGGTTGCCCGCGACATTGGCGAGCACACCGTGCTGGCCCGTGCCGGTGGTGCGCCAACGTTGGCGGTGGGTATCGCGCAGATCCTTCACCAGGTGCTGCCGGGTGAGAACACCATGGCCTTCTGGTATCACTTCGCGATCCTGTTCGAAGCCCTGTTCATCCTCACCGCCGTGGACGCCGGTACCCGTGCCGGGCGCTTCATGCTGCAGGACCTGCTGGGCAGCTTCGTGCCGGCGCTCAAACGCACCGAATCGTGGGGTGCCAACCTGCTCGCCACCGCTGGCTGCGTGGCAATGTGGGGTTATCTGCTGTACCAGGGCGTGATCGACCCGCTGGGTGGCATCAACACCTTGTGGCCGCTGTTTGGCATCTCCAACCAGATGCTGGCCGGTATCGCCTTGATGCTCGGTACTGTGGTGCTGATCAAGATGAAGCGTCAGCGCTACATCTGGGTCACCCTGGTGCCGGCCGTGTGGCTGCTGATCTGTACCACTGCTGCAGGCCTGATCAAGCTGTTCGACCCGAACCCGGCCGTTGGCTTCCTGGCCCTGGCCAAGAAGTACAGCACTGCGCTGGACGCCGGCCAGGTACTGGCCCCGGCCAAGGACATCGGGCAGATGCAGCACGTGATCTACAACGCCTACACCAACGCGGGCCTGACGATTCTGTTCCTGCTGGTGGTGTTCAGCATCCTGTTCTTCGCCATCAAGGTCGGCTACGCCGCCTGGGGCCGCAAGGAACGCACCGACAAGGAAACCCCGTTCCAGGCGCTGCCTGACGCGTAAACGAGAGGACTGCAGCTATGTTCAACGACCTGGGTCGACTGGGTAAGTACCTGGGGCAGGCAGCCCGCCTGATGGTCGGCATGCCCGACTACGACAACTATGTCGAACACATGCAGAACAAGCACCCGGACAAACCGGTGATGAGCTACGAGGCGTTCTTCCGTGAACGCCAGGAAGCGCGTTACGGTGGCAAGTCCGGGCCCAAGTGCTGTTGAGCCTGCAACACCTGTGAACCTGTGGGAGCCCGGGCAGCCGGGCTCCCACATTCATTTTCAGCTTCAGGAGCTTTTTGCGTGCAATCGCCTATTCCCGTCACCGTACTGACCGGCTTTCTGGGTGCCGGCAAGACCACCTTGCTCAAGCACATGCTCAAGGCCGAGCACGGCCTGAAGATCGCCGTGATCGAGAACGAGTTCAGCGAGGCCGGTATCGACAGCCAGCTGCTGGGCGACGAGCCGGTACAGGTCATGACCCTGGCCAACGGCTGCGTGTGCTGCAGCATCCATGGTGACCTCACCCGCGCCCTGTACCTGCTGCTGGAGCGCCTGGACGCCGGCGAGATCGCCTTCGACCGCCTGGTGATCGAATGCACCGGGCTTGCCGACCCTGCACCGGTTGCGCAGACCTTTTTCATCGACGAGGACCTGCGTGATCGCTACATCCTCGACGGCATCATCACCCTGGTCGACGCCGCCCATGCCGAGCTGCACCTGACCCAGGCCATTGCCCAGGCCCAGGTCGGTTTTGCCGACCGCCTGCTGCTGAGCAAGACCGACCTGGTCGAACCTGCGGCGGTGGATGCCCTGCGCGAGCGCCTGTCGCGCATCAACGGCCGTGCCGCCATTCGTGTGGTCGAACAGGGGCGCATCGACCTGGCCGAACTACTCGATGTGCGCGGTTTCAACCTCAATAGCGACCTGGGCGCCAGCCTCAAGCCGGCCCTGCGCCCAGTGCTCAAGCCGGCCACCCCGGACCGTATCTCGACCTTGGTGTTGCGCACCGACACCCCGCTGGATATCGACCGCCTCAGCGACTTCATGAACGCGCTGCTGGAAACCCACGGCAAGCAATTGCTGCGTTACAAGGGCGTGCTGAACATTGCCGGGGACGATCGTCGCCTGGTGTTTCAGGGCGTGCTCAAGCTCTACGGCTTTGACTGGGATGCCGAATGGGCAGCAGGCGAGGCCCGCGAAAGCGTGCTGGTGTTCATTGCCGATGACCTGCCCGAGGCTACGATTCGGGCTGGGTTCGAGGCTTTGAGCAGGGCTTGAGCCGGTGAGGTGCCTGGGCCGCGAACCAGGCCGGCCATGAACTGCGGTGGCGGGTTTGCACTTCGATGCACGGGATCAGCCGCTCGGTGAGCACAGCCGTCTGCCGCACGGCCTTGGCGGTGCGGTACTTGACGCTGTGGATGCATTCGCGGTCGCCGAATTCGCAGCGGTTCAGCGAGGTACCGCCGCAGGGGCCGTTGGCCAGGCCCTTGGGGCAGGTTTCCGGGCAGATGTAGAGGGTGTCTTCGAGGCGGCAGCGGCCGCAGGTATCGCAGCCCACCAGCGGTCGCTTCAGCGCACGCTCCACCCCGTGCAGCACGCGCGCACCGCGGGCTGTTGCCCACAACGGTTGGCGAACGGCCCAGCCGAATGCCTGGCTCAGCCAGTTGCTGCGGCTGAACAGCAAGGCATGGGACGCGTGCAGCAGGTGGTACCGCGCCTTCTCTTTGTTCGACGCGCTGACCTTCGACTCGCCCTGGCGCCAGCTCGCTGACGGTGGATGAAAGACCACGGCAGGCAGGCCGGGCACCTGCCAACTGGCCGCCCAGGCTGGCGCCCACTGTTCCAGTGAGTGGATCTGCGCTTGCCAGTGTTCGATGCGTTGTTCCAGGGCCAACAGCTGCTTGAGTTCGTGAATGCCCGACACGTGCACCCCGGCGTAGCCCATCAGTTTTACACCAATCACCTGCAGCGCCAGCCGGTCGACGCTGCGCGCCTGGGCGTGGGCCTTGGACACGGCTGCTTCCGCTTCGAGCATGTCGCGCATGGACGGCGTGACCGTCACGCCAGCCACGTGATCAAGCATTGCGGCGCGGCCATGGGTAAGGCTCATCAGGCAGGCCAGCAAGGGTTTCGGGTGCGGCTGGCGGTTCATCCAGGTTTGGGCTTCCTGGTGCTTGCTGGCATCGAAGCCCAGTTGCAGGGTCAGGAAGTCGGCGCCCGCAGCCAGTTTTTTCTCGGCCTTGAAGTACTGCGCGCCGCCTTCTTCCTCGCAGTACTTGAATGGGTTGAGCGCGGCACCGAGCAACCAGTGTGGGCAAGCCTGGCGCGCGAGCTGCAGGGCGGCCACCGATTCCAGGTAGCGCACCGGACGCTCTGCGGGTTGATGCCCAGGCAGGCGGTCGCCAGTGAGCAGCAGCAGTTGGTCAAGCCCGTCGGCATCCATGCGTTGCAGTTGCGCCAGCAAGTGGTGCCGTTCGCGGTCCTTGCCAGAAAAGTGCGGCAGGGCAGGCACGGGTGAGCTGAAGCTGGCGAGGGCGTCCAGGGGCGACAGGTCCAGTGGGCTGCCGACGCGATCACCGATGGCCAGGGTCATCGGCCAGCCACACAGGTGCGCACGGGCCATGATCGCTTCCATAGCGGCGAAACGTTCCGCCGAGGGCTTGGGGACGAACTCCATGACGCAGACGAAGGTTTTTTCGTGCAGCGCCGTTTTCAGCAGGCTCATGGATCGGGCACCGGGTTGGGGCAGGGTGGCATTGTGCGGCAAAGGGCCGATGGGGTCATGTCCGGATGCGTAGGGTGCTGCTCTGAACGAGACATGCAGGTGGACACATCAACATGAGTAAATCTTGATTTCATATCAAATTAAATGAGTTTGTCTCAGCGCTCGTTGGTCCCGAAAATGCCCACATTCATTTAGACATTCTGAGGCACGAGACATGGCACTGGCACATTCCCTGGGCTTTCAACGCATCGGCCATGATCGCGAACTGAAAAAAGCCCAGGAAGCCTTCTTGCAAGGTGAACTCGACGAAGCCGGCCTGCGCGCTGTGGGCCGCGCGCTGCGTGCCAGCCATTGGCAGGTGCAGAAGGACGCCGGCATCGAGCTGCTGCCGGTGGGCGATTTCGCCTGGCACGACCAGGTGCTGACCCATTCGCTGACCTTCGGTGTCGTCCCGCAGCGCTTTCGCAGCCACGACGGTGCCAAGCCCACTTTGCAAACCGTGGTTGCCATGGCGCGAGGCACGACCGAGCGCAGCGACAGCAGCGGTGCCCACGCCCAGGAAATGACCCGCTGGTTCGACAGCAACTATCACTACCGGGTACCGGAATTCACCGCCGACCAACAGTTTGCCCTGAGCTGGGAGCAACTGTTCGAAGAGGTCGAAGAAGCCAAGGCCCTGGGCCATGCGGTCAAACCCGTGCTGATCGGCCCGCTGACCTATCTGTGGCTGGGCAAGGCCCAAGGCGCCGACGTCGACAAGTTGGAGCTGGTCGACCGGTTGTTGCCGCTGTACGACGAAATCTTCAACCGCCTGGCCGCACAGGGCGTTGAATGGGTGCAGATCGACGAGCCGATCCTGGTGCTGGATTTGCCGCAAGACTGGAAAAATGCCTACGAGCGCGTTTACAACATCCTGCAACGTGCGCCGCTGAAAAAACTGATCGCCACCTACTTTGGTGGCCTGGAAGAAAACCTGGGCCTGGCGGCGAACCTGCCCGTCGATGGCCTGCACATCGACCTGGTGCGTGCGCCAGACCAGTACCCGACCCTGCTCGACCGCCTGCCGGCTTACAAGATCCTGTCGTTGGGCCTGGTCGACGGCTGTAGTGTCTCGGCCTGCGACCTGGAAAAAGCCCTGGCGGTGTTGCAGCACGCGGCCGAACGCCTGGGTGACCGCCTGTGGGTCGCGCCGTCCTGCTCGCTGTTGCACAACCCATTGGGGCTGGCCTGTGAAGACCAGCTCGACGCCGAGCGCAAAGGCGGGTTGGCCTTCGCCGTGCAGAAGTGCCAGGAAGTGGCCGCGCTGAGCAAAGCGGTCAACGCGCCAGAGGCTGTCCGCGCGTTGCGCGCCACGGCTTGATCATCGGGCCGCTACGGGTGCTTATAATGCCGGCTCGAAAGGTAATCGACAGGGAATGATGCGATGAGAGTTCTGGTAGTTGGCGCCAGCAAGGGGCTGGGCAAGGCCTTCATGGAAGGGCTGGGCAAACCGGGCGATACGCTGATCGGCGTGTCCCGCTCGCGCCCCGAGCGGGTGGTGGCCAGCAAGGATGTCGAGGTGCAGTGGATCGCGGCCGACCTCGCTCAGCCGGCCGCCGCCGTCGAGGCCATTGCCCAGGCGCTGGCGGGCGGTGGCGTGGATACCCTCATCTACAACCTCGGGCTGTGGGAAGCCGAGGCGTTTGCCGAGCACTACAGCTTTCTTGCCGACCGCGATGCCGAACTGCAAGGCATGGTCGACTGCAACATCACGGCCACCATCCTGCTGATCAAGCGCTTGCTGCCGATGCTGCTCGAATGCGAAAAGCCACGGATCCTGCTTACCGGTTCCACCTCGGGTCTGCCGCAAAGCGGGCGCCCTGAAGTGACCTTTGCCGCGTCCAAGTTTGCCCTGCGCGGTATTGCTGAAGCCTTGCGTGAAGGGTATCGCGAGCAGGGGCTTGGTGTGACGTGCCTGAACCTGGGCTACCTGAACACCGAGGATGGCTTGGATGTGCCAGTGGCAGAAGCCGCGGCGCGCGGGGAAGGGGGGCTGATTCCGCTGCACGATGTGGTGCTGATGGTGCGCACGATGCTGGAACTGTCGGCGGCCAGTTATGTGCGTGAGCTGACACTGCCAGCGATTGCCGATGAGCGCTTCTGAGTAACCAGGCCCGGCCTCTTCGCGGGTTTGTTCGCGAAGAGGCCGGGCCTGCAGGCATCAATGACGGATCAACGCTCGATCGCCAGCGCTACCCCCTGGCCACCACCAATGCACAACGTGGCGAGCCCTTTCTTGGCATCTCGCTTGATCATCTCGTGCAACAGGGTCACCAGCACCCGGCACCCCGACGCACCGATGGGGTGGCCCAGGGCAATCGCCCCGCCATTCACATTGACCCGCGCCGCATCCCATTCCAGGGCCTTGCCCACCGCCAACGCCTGTGCGGCAAAGGCCTCGTTGGCTTCGATCAGGTCCAGGTCCGCCAGCTGCCAGCCCGCCTTGTCCAGGCAGCGTTGGGTAGCCGAAACCGGGCCAATACCCATGATCGCCGGGTCCACGCCCGCACTTGCATAGGCCGCGATCTTCGCCAGCACCGGCAAGCCCAGGGCCTTGGCCTTGGCTGCACTCATCAGCAATACGGCAGCGGCGCCATCATTGAGGCTGGAAGCATTGCCGGCCGTCACGCTGCCCTCTTTCTTGAAGGCTGCGCGCAACTTGCCCAGGGACTCGGCAGTGGTACCTGGGCGGGGTTGTTCGTCGCGCTCGAAGACCGTGGGCTCGCCCTTTTTCTGCGGCATCACGATCGACGTGATCTCGTCCTTGAATCGGCCGACCTCGATCGCGGCCACGGCTTTGCGCTGGGACTCGGCGGCGAAGGCGTCCTGTTGTTCACGGCTGAGGCCGTACTTGTCCACCAGGTTCTCGGCGGTAATGCCCATGTGGTAGTCGTTGAAGGCGTCCCACAGGCCGTCGGTGATCATGCTGTCGACCAGTTGACCGTGGCCCATGCGCTGGCCGGTGCGGGCCGAAGGCATGACGTAGGGGGCCAGGCTCATGTTTTCCTGGCCGCCGGCAATCACCACCTCGGCGTCACCGCAACGAATAGCCTGGGCTGCCAGGTGCAGGGCCTTGAGGCCCGAGCCGCAGACCTTGTTGAGCGTCAGCGCGGGCACGCTGTAGGGCAGGCCGGCCTTGATCGCGGCCTGGCGGGCCGGGTTCTGGCCGGCGCCGGCGGTGAGTACCTGGCCGAGGATCACTTCGTCGACCAGGGCAGGGTCCAGTTGGGTCTGTTCCAGCAGGCGCTTGATCACGGCTGCGCCGAGGTCGACGGCGGGCACTGTGGCCAAGGCGCCCTGGAAGCTGCCGATGGCGGTACGGGTGGCGGCGACGATGACCACGTCGTTCATGTTGTTGTTCTCCGTGCAAGGGTGGGCGCCGCGAGGGCAGGATGTTGTCAGCATCGGCGGGTTTGGTTCATTTGTTAAGTTTGTTTTTCTTTGCGATTGTTCTGGAAAGCAAATGAATGATGCCGGCCCTGCAGGCAAGGCGCTGACCCTGGGTCTAAGCTGGATGTCGTGCTGTTTCACTCAACGCAACGGAGCTCATGGCCATGCGCATCTTGATCGCTCTTACCCTCCTGATCGGCAGCAGCACAGCATTCGCCGCCACCCAGTGCACCACTGCAGACAAAAGCACCTGGCAAGACCCGGGCAAGTTCCAGGCCCAGCTCAAGGATCAGGGCTACAAGATCAGCAAGTTCAAGGTCACTAAAGGCAACTGCTACGAAATCTATGGTTTCGACAAGGATGGCCGCAAGATCGAGATCTACCATGACCCGGTCAGCGGCAAGGCGGTCAAGACCGAGTACCACGATTGAAGGCCCGCCCCACGGTACAGCTGTGGGACCCGCTCCTGCGGCTGTGCCACCTGTCGTTGGCCACGGTGTTCTTCGCGGATTATTTTTTCAATGAAGAGGGCGACGACTGGCACCAGTGGCTGGGCTATTACGGGCTGGCGTGCGTGATGTTGCGCCTGGTCTGGGGCTTCGTCGGGCCGCAAAGCGCGCGCTGGGCCGACTTCTGGCCGACCCCGGCGCGCCTGGCCGCCCACGCCCGCGCGCTGATAAGCGGGCAGCCCTACCATCGCCTGGGGCATTCGCCGATCGGCGCCCTGGTGATGCTGCTGATGCTCACCGGCATCGCGGGCCTGGGCCTGACCGGTTGGGCGTCGCAAGAGGTCGACGCCCTGTGGGGCGCCGACTGGCCGATGAGCCTGCACAGCTTTCTGGCCGACGCGGTGCTGGCGTTGGTCTGCGTGCATGTATTGGCAGCCATCGTCGAAAGCCTGCGCCTGGGCGAGAACCTGCCCTTGTCGATGATCACCGGCCGGAGACGATTACCGGAAGATCAGTGAGCGTTTTACGCTCGCGGCCACCTACACCGCCGAGCACTGATGGGTCGCGCAATAGATGCCGTCACCCCCTGCCGCAATGGCGCTCCATGCCCCGACGCTCTTCAAAATCCCACACGGTAGAGCCTGTAGGCTGGGCGGTGGTGTCTTTGTCGTATGTCGATATCGATATAAAAATCGTGACGGGAGCTTGATGTTATCTCGAAACCGATATAATCAGCGCCTTGCTGATGTCGCTAACCCCGCGCATTTGAGCCCCACGATAGGCACGCCGGGTACTCAGCCTCCCTTACCAATACCAGGATGGATCTCATGATGAGCACTCAACATTTTTGTCACGAACGATTGAGGAGTTTGTCCCATACAAGACGAGCAAAAGCCCCTCGAATGGGTTGGCAGCAGTAGGGAAGACCTGCGGGATTTCCCGGAGGGTGCGAAACAGCGGGCTGGTTACCAGCTGGAGCTGATCCAGTACGGTGATGAACCTAACGACTGGAAACCAATGGAAAGCGTAGGGCAGGGGGTGCGGGAAATCCGTATCAAATGCAAAGACGGGGCTTTTCGCGTGTTTTATGTGGTAAACCGGCCGGAAGCGGTATACGTCCTGCATGCGTTTCGCAAGACCACTGAAAAGACGGAAAAGCGCGATATCGACCTGGGTAAGGCTCGGTACAAGTCGCTGGACTGATGGACTGCTGCTATCCCCTGCCAATGCTGGGGGTAAAGGACTTGGGTACCCCTTCCCTCACGGCAAGGGGTAAAGTTCTAGACCTAGGGCCCACTCGATTAACTTACGAATTGCTTTGTGCAAGAAACAACCTAATCCGTAACAGAGGGACATATAAAATGGCAAACGAACGCACTACCTCCGTGTGGGACGCGTTGGTTGACTCGCCAGAAGACGCCGAGAACCTTCGGGTACGCGCAAAGCTAATGCGTATCCTTACCAAGACAGTTAAGTCTTGGGACCTCCCACAGAAAGATGCAGCACGTCAGCTGCACGTAACACAGCCGCGTTTGAGCGAGCTGCTGAATGGGAAAATCGACAAATTTTCCCTGGATGCTCTGGTGAACATGCTGGCCAGCGCAAATCTGGAAATTGATATCACTGTGAAGCACAAGGCGGCCTGACCAGGCGGTTGAAAGCAATAGGGCTGGCCATTTGGCTGGCCCTTTTTAGTTGTGCGCCAGGCATGGCGCGTTGCGTGTTAGTGCAACAGGACGATCCACTGGCGCAGCCGTTTCTGCAGTGGCTGAAAGCGGTACTCGGCGGCAACCTGGGTTTTGTATACCCCCAATCACCCCGTAATATGTGTCGGATAACCGGCGGGGGTAGTCTCACCCTCTGATCAATCGGAATCGCCCGTGGTGGCGCTTCCCTGGCATAAACCTGACGAGGTACAGACATTGGCCATCATTCATCCTAAGGTCCGCGGTTTCATCTGCACCACGACCCATCCGAAGGGCTGCGAGCTCAACGTCCGTGACCAGATCGAAGCCACCCGCAAGCTGGGCGTGCGCGAGGATGGCCCGAAGAAGGTCCTGGTGATTGGTGCTTCCAGCGGCTACGGCCTGGCGGCCCGCATCACCGCAGCGTTCGGCTTCAAGGCCGACACCCTGGGCGTGTTCTTCGAAAAAGCAGGTACCGAGACCAAGGCCGGTACTGCGGGCTGGTACAACTCCGCCGCCTTCGACAAGTTTGCCAAGGCCGAAGGCCTGTACAGCAAGTCGATCAACGGTGATGCGTTCTCCGACGAGGCCCGTGCCAAGGTCATCGAGCTGATCAAGAACGAAATGGGTGGCAAGGTCGACCTGGTCATCTACTCCCTGGCCTCCCCCGTGCGCAAGCTGCCGCAAACCGGTGAAGTGATTCGCTCGGCGCTCAAGCCTATCGGCCAGCCGTACAAGTCGACCGCCATCGACACCAACAAGGACACCATCATCGAGGCCAGCATCGAGCCGGCTTCCGAGCAGGAAATCGCTGACACCGTCACCGTCATGGGGGGCCAGGACTGGCAGCTGTGGATCGATGCCCTGGCCGGTGCCGACGTGCTGTCCGAAGGCGCCCGCACCGTGGCCTTCAGCTACATCGGTACCGAGATCACCTGGCCGATCTACTGGCACGGTGCCCTGGGCAAGGCCAAGCAGGACCTGGACGAAACCGCGCTGCGCCTTGACCAGAAACTGGCCGGCGAAATCAAGGGCGGCGCCAATGTGGCCGTGCTGAAGTCGGTGGTCACCCAGGCCAGCTCGGCCATTCCGGTGATGCCGTTGTACCTGTCGATGGTCTTCAAGATCATGCAGGAGAAGGGTGTTCACGAGGGTACCCAGGACCAGTTGGACCGCATGTTCCGTGATCGCCTGTACCGTGCAGACGGTGCCCCGGCCGCAGTCGACGAGAAGAGCCGCCTGCGCCTGGACGACTGGGAGCTGCGTGATGACGTGCAGGACGCCTGCAAGGCCATGTGGCCGCAAGTCACCACCGAGAACCTGTTCGAGCTGACCGACTATGCCGGTTACAAGAAGCAGTTCCTCAACCTGTTCGGCTTCGAGCGCGCTGACGTCAACTACGACGAAGACGTGGCCACCGATGTGAAGTTCGACTGCATCGAGCTGTAAACACGGCTGAAACATGAGGGGGCTGTACCGCCCTCTTCGCGGGGCAAGCCCGCTCCCACCGGTGCTCCACAAGGCTTTGGCTCAATGGGGATCCTGTGGGAGCGGGCTTGGCCCGCGAAGAGGCCGGTACAGCCCCCGATTTTTTTGCTAGCGTTGGCGCACAACAACAGGACGCGCGCCATGAGCAGCCTCACCCAACCGGCCACCGCCTTTCGCCACACCGCAGCCGACGGCTACAGCCTCGGCGGCTTCTGCTGGCGCCACGCCCAGGCCAACCCCCTGCGCCCGCTGGTGATCATCAACGCCGCCACCTCTGTGCGTTGCCGCTATTACGCCCGCTTTGCCGACTACCTGTTCGCCCATGGCTGCGATGTGCTGACCTACGATTACCGAGGCATCGGCGAATCACGGCCGCCGTCACTGCGTGGCTTCCAGGCGTCCTGGAGCGACTGGGGCCGGCTGGACTTCGAAGCCATGCTGGCCCGCGCCGCGCAGGCGTTTCCCGGGCAACCGGTGGACGTGGTGGGGCATAGCTTCGGCGGTTGCGCGGTGGGGTTGGCACCGTCTGCCGGGCAAGTCAGGCGGGTGGTGATGGTGGGTGCGCAATTCGCCTACTGGCGCGACTACGCGGCTGATCAGCGTTGGCGGCTGTTCGGTAAATGGCATCTGGTGATGCCTTTGCTGACCCGTGCGTTCGGCTACTTCCCCGGCAAGCGCCTGGGCTGGATGGAAGACACGCCGGCCGGGGTGGTGCACGACTGGACGACCCGTACGCCACGCTATGAGCACCGGCCAAGCGGGCGCCGGTTGCAGGGGGTGCCGTTTGCACAGGTGCGGGGGGCGACGCTGGCAATCAGCCTGACCGATGACCCGTTTGGCACCGTGGCGGCTACAGAGCGATTGCTAGGGTACCTGCAGGGGGCTGAGCGTCAGCACCTGCGTATTGCACCTGTGGATATCTCGGTCGAGGAAATTGGCCATTTTGCGTTTTTCCATGACCGCTTTCGGGGCAGCCTGTGGCCGATTGCCTTGGCGTGGTTGCAGCAGGGCGGCTTGCCCGAAGAGGTGCCGGGGACGGTCATCAAATAACAGGGATCGGGTAACGTTTGTAGGCGCGGCCTCGCGTCGCGAAGAGGGCCGCAAAGCGGCCCCAGCACGCTCAAGCCTTACGCGAAAGTGGCTGCCCGGTGAACTTCACCCCAGCCAGGCCATGCGCGATCAGCGCACGGATATTGCCATGGTCGCTGCCCTCAGGCGTGGCCACCACATCGCGATAATGCTCACCAAAGGCCAACAGGGCCTCTTCATCGCTCAAGCCCTCCAGCAGCGCCAGCCCCAGGGTCTTGCACGAGCCTTCGTTCTGCCCGGCGGCATTTTCCACGCCGCCGTTGTTGAAGGCCTGTGGCTGATAGCTGTAGTGGGCGGCGATGAACGCCAAGGTAGCGGCAAAGACGTGTTCGCCGCTTTTCAGGCTGGCGCGCAGGGTGTTCAGATCAGTCACGAGGTTTTCCTTTTTCGAACGCCGCGTGTTGTTCGGCGCTGGCTTCTTTCTGGTATTGGGCTTTCCACTCGGCGTAGGGCATGCCGTACACCGCTTCGCGGGCGTCATCCAGGCTGACATCGACCTGGCGCTCGTCGGCCGCGGCCTTGTACCACTTGGACAGGCAGTTGCGGCAGAAGCCGGACAGGTTCATCAGGTCGATGTTCTGCACGTCGGTGCGTTTTTGCAGGTGGTCGACCAGGCGCCGGAACGCGGCGGCTTCGAGTTCGAGCTGTTGTTGCGGGGTCATGGGCTTCTCTCAGGTCATGCGATTCTTCAGGTGGCGGCCACCGTTGATGACCACCTGGCTACCGGTACTGTACTGGCTTTCGAGCAGGTATTTGACTGTCTCGATCAGCGGGCCGGCGCCGGGCTCGAATTCCAGCAGGGCCTTTTTCAGGGTCTGCTGGCGGTAGGCTTCGTCACCCCCTTCCTTGAGGATCAGCAGCCCGGGCAGGATACCGTTGACGTGCACCTTGGGCGCGTACTTTTCGGCGAACGACAGCACCATGTTCTGCAGCGCGGCCTTGGTGGCGGCGTAGCCAATGTGGCTCTTGCTGCCCCGCGAAGAGGTTTCGTCGCAAATGTGGATAATGTCGGCCTTGCCCACGCGGCCTGCCTTGCCCAGCATGTCGCCGAGGGCCAGGTTGAGGTGGTACGGCGCTTCGACGTGCAGGCGGAACATAGTGTCGAGGTTGGCCAGGCCATCGTCGAGCCACAGGGACGCGTTGTGGATGATCGCGCGCAAGCCGTCGTAGTGGCCTTGCAGGTAGTCGATCAGCGCCTGGCGGTCGGCAGCCTGGCACAGGTCGGCCTGGAACTGCACGATGTTGGGGTGTGCGGACTGCGGCTGCAGGCTGCGGCTGGCACTGACCACCGTATGGCCGGCTTGCGCCAGTTCGAGGGCCAGGGCCAACCCGACGCGCTGGCTGGCTCCGGTAACGAGAATTGGGCTGTTCATGTTCGGGGCGGTCAACTTGTCTGTCCTTTCGTTGCCGCCCAGCATACCCGAACTGTTTCCCTCTTGTAGACCAGCCCTCAGCGGCTGCGCAGGGCTGCAGCAGTAGCTGGGGTGGCATGCAGCCAGCCCGCCAGCAGGCGTGTGGAGAGGGGGATGAACAGGTACACCATCACAGGCGTCAGGGCCAGGGTACTGAGCATCACACGCGGCACCAGGTCCATGCCTGCCAGCCAATGCCCGAACAACAGGTTGAACAGCAACGAGACCGGGAAAAAGGCTAGCCAGATAGCGACTGCCTGCTTCCAGCGTGGCGGTTTTTGCACTCTATTGGTGCCAAACCAGTCATCGAGACCGCTCACGCGCGCTTCTTTGGGGCGTTCGAACAGCCCGTTGCCACGTTGCAGCCAGGCCCGGCGCGAGGCGGAATGCTCCCAGGCGTGCAGTGTCGGTTCGTCACTGAAGCGAAAGATGATCTGGAATTCATCGCTATCGCGAGGCGGTGCGAAGATGCCCGAACCGAGGTAGCCGGGGAAGTCGGTGGCCAGTTGCTCGCCTTCGTGGAGCCAAGCCAGCAGGGCCTGGTAACGGCCATGGGCGGCGCGGCGCGACACCAGCAGGGTGACGGGTGGGGTAGACATCGTGTATCTCCTGGCGACGGGGCTGGCGGGTAGCTGGCCCCTTGGCGGCGTCGCCCGGGGTGGTGGGCGACACAGGCATGCATGCAAGAATCGGGCGCGAATTATCGCGATATGGCGTCGTACCGCAAGAGCAAGGGGCGAACAGTTGTTAACATGCGCACTAGGCTGTTCGTAGTAACATGCGCGTTCAACTTCCGCACACGGGTACTCAGTGCAGATGAGCAAACAGGGACGTACCTCGCCGATCGACGAGGGACTGCAACACCAGGAATTGTTCCCGATTCGTGAAGTTTCCCGCCTGACGGGCGTAAACCCGGTGACCCTGCGCGCCTGGGAGCGCCGTTATGGGCTTATTCAGCCCACCCGTACCGACAGTGGCCATCGCCTGTACTCCCAAGCCGATATCGATGATATCCGCAACATCCTCGGCTGGCTGGAGCGCGGCGTTGCAGTGAGCAAGGTGGCTAGCATCCTTGTCCGCAGCCAGGCGCTGGTGGAGGATAACGGCGATGAGCAAAGTGCCCGGCTGAGATGGCGGCAGCAGATACACGAGGCGGTTCTGCGCTTTGATGGCACGCGCCTGCACCGTCTGTTCGACAAGGCGTTCGCGAGCCATTCGCTGGATCAGGTATTCGGCGAAATCTTCATGCCGGTGTGGCACGATCTGGCGGCAGGCCAGAGCGGCTACGGCCAGCGGGCCTTCGGCCAGGCCAGTGAATGGCTGTTCTTCGATCAGTTCATGCGCAGCCGCGTATTCGTGCGCTTGCAGCTATCGCGCATGCCGCGCAGCCGCAGCGTCTTGCTGGCGCCATTGGCGGGGCCTTGTCACGAGTTGGAATTGCTGGTGACGGCCTTGTTGCTGGGGTGCGACGAGGTGGAGGTAAGCGTGTTGGCGCCAGGGCAGCCTTTGCAAGAGCTGACGCTGATTTGCGAGCGGCTCAGGCCTGATGCCTTGGTGCTGTTTTCCAATCAGGCGCCGACCGCCGAGTTGAGCAAGCGCCTTGGGCGGCTGGTGGTGGGCCTTGAGTGCCCGTTGCTGCTGGCCGGTAAAGTGGCCGAGCTCGCCCAGGACAGCCTGGCAGGCAGCCCGGTAGCGTGCCTGGGGGCACAAGGCAGCGTGATGCGCCAACGGCTGCGGCAGTTTCTGGGTGGTCAGCTCGATACCTGACTGTGCAGCTCCGGGTGAGCCTGGCGATGGGCTTGCAGGATGTATTCGCGCAGGCGCTCGATCTCTTCGGCGGGGCTGCAGCTCAAATCGTAGGCCGCAAGGTCGGGGCCAATGCGCCGACGCAGCACGCCGTGCAGCTCGATAGGCGCAATGCCGGCAGGTGCAAAGCACAATTCGAAGCGCGCAGGGGCTTGTGCCAGGTCGCGGATCTCCAGCAAAGCGCCCTTGAACGAGATTTCGCGAACCCACAGGCCGCTTTGCTGATCATGTGCATCGAGCAGTGCGCTTGGCTGGTCCATGGACAAGCGCCATGGGCGCCGCATCGGGCCGTCTTCGTAGATTTCCGGGGAGCCCAGCTGCAGGTGCAGGGCATGGAACTCGTCTTCCACCAGTTGCAGCGGAAAGCTGATCTGCTGGTTGTTGAACTGCGCCTGCAAGGTCACCTGCTCGTTGGCCACCAGGCGGGTGAGCAAGGTCTGAATCCGGCGGTCGCCATTGACCAGCAGGCTGGACATCGTGTCAGCCAGGTTGAACTGGGGCGAGTGCTGCATGTTCTGTATGAAATCCAGCTCGTCCTGGGTCAGGAGCGCATCTGCTTGCATGATCGAACTCGGCGGTGGCGATTTCTTCAACGGGATTGACCGTGCGAGGCGCGCTTGGTTCAGGAGCGTAGGTCAGATTTCTGACGAGCGTACATTTCTGCCAGTTCGCGCTCCAGTTCGACCTGGCGGCTGACGTCCTTCTGGATACCGATGAAGTAGGTGCGCTGCTCGGCGTCGTGTCTCACCGGGGTGATCGACAGTTCGTTCCAGAAGGCGCTGCCATCCTTGCGGTAATTGCGCAGCACTTCGCGGCACGGGCGGCCTTCGGCCAGGGCCTTGCGGATACGCGCGCGGCCTAGCTGGGTGCGGTCGTCGGCCTGCAGGAAGCGGCAATCCTGGTAGAGGATCTCGTCACGGGAGTAGCCGGTGAGGCGTTCGAAGGCGGCGTTCACGTAGATCAGGATGGTGTCTTGACCTTCCTTTTCGGCGACCACGATGCCGTCGTTGGACGCAGCGACCATCGATTGCAGCAGTTGCGCGTTGATCATGTCCGGGCCATTGGGCGAGAAAAGGGGGCTGGTAGTTGGGGCGAGGCGGCCTTTTGCCAGCGTTGAATGCTAGTATCCTACGTTTTCACTCAGTTTCGGAATCCTCTTCCCGATGAAAGTCGCCATTATTTCCGGGTCGGTGTACGGCACCGCCGAAGAAGTCGCCCGCCATGCAGAATCGTTGCTCAAGGCTGCGGGCCATGAGGCTTGGCATGCCGCGCGTGCCACCCTGCAGGACGTAGAAGGTTTTGCCCCCGAGGCATTGCTGGCGGTGACTTCGACCACCGGCATGGGCGAGCTGCCGGACAACCTCATGCCGCTGTACAGCATGATTCGCGACACTTTGCCCGCCGCCTGGCGTGGTCTGCCGGGGGCGGTGATCGCATTGGGCGACTCCAGTTATGGTGATACGTACTGCGGCGGTGGCGAGCAGATGCGTGAGCTGTTCGCTGAGCTGGGGGTGCATGAAGTGCAGCCCATGTTGCGCCTGGATGCCAGTGAGACGGTGACCCCGGAAACCGATGCCGAACCGTGGTTGGCCTCGTTTGCGCAGGCCCTCAACGGCTGACCCGCTCCAACCTGCGATTCAACGGGCGCGCTCACGCAACAACGCCAACCACGCCTGCGCTGCCCGTGACAAGTACGCCCCCCGCCGCCAGATGAACGCGATGTCCCAGCGCAGGTCCAGCGGCGCCTGCAGCGGCAAGCGCACCACCCCGGGGCGTTCCAGGGCCTTGGCCACCACCCGGGGCAGCAACACCACGCCCTGGCCCGCTGCCACCAACGCCACCAGAAAATCCGCCTGGCCACTGCGCCCGCCTTCTTTCGGGGTGAAACCCTGTTGCTGGCAGGCCTTTAGCAACCGGTCATTGAGCACGAAGCTGCGTTGATACAGCAGAAACGGCGTCTCGGCCAGTTGCCGCAGATGCACGCCATCCGCGCCCGCCAGCGCATGCCCGGCGGGCAGCAGGGCATCGAGTGGTTCGTTGCAGAAAGGCTGGTGCTCGAAGGCGCTGTCACTGGGCGTGAGGCTACCACCGAGTTCCAGCTCGCCGCTGCGTACCGCTTGCTCGACGCTACGGCTGCCGCCTTCAAGCAACTGGATGGTGATGTTCGGGTAGCGTTGCCGGTATTCGGCGAACAGGCCGGCGAACAGGGCATCGCTGCCCAGCATCGGCAAGCCCAGGCGCAGTTCGCCGCGAGCCATCTGGCCGAGGTCATCGAGTTCGCTGAGCAATGCCTGGCGCTGGCGCAGCAGTGCTTCGCCGCGCTCCAGCACGATACGCCCGGCCGCAGTCAGGTGCAGTTGCGAGGCTTGCCGTTCAAGCAGCGGCTGGCCCACGTCCTGCTCCAGCTGAGCCACTTGCTTGCTCACCGCCGACTGGCTGATGTGCAGGGTCTGCGCCGCCTGGGTAAAGCCCCCGCGGTGGACCACTTCGATGAAGCTGCGCAGTTGTTTGAATTCCATGTTTCCAATTCCATTCTGGAATGCAGGCCAGTCTAACAATTCGCTTCTGGCCTAGGCAGGCAAATCTTAAAATGAGGGCCTGTCGAGGAAGCCCCCATGAAACCCGCGTTAGTGAAAAAAGCCCTGCGCCTGCTTGTCGAGTTGGCGACCCTCTATGCCTTGTTCCTGTTCGGCGGCCAGCTGGCTGCCTGGCTGGGCTGGCCGATCCCCGCCGGGGTCATGGGGCTGGCATTGCTTCTGCTGCTGTTCGCCAGCGGCGTGGTCAAGCCGGCCACGCTGCAACTGGGCGCCGGCTGGCTGATGGCCGAGATGTTGTTGTTCTTCATTCCGGCGCTGATGAGCCTGCTCGATTACGGCACCCTGGTGCGCGAAGAAGGTTGGCGCATTCTGTTGGTGATTGCCGTGAGCACGTTGATGGTCATGGTAGTGACCGCACTCACCGTCGAACTGGTGTGCCGCTGGAGCTTGCGCCATGAGCCTTGAACCCATGCCGTTGTTCTGGCTGGCGCTGACCTTGCTGGCGTACCTGGGCAGCCGCTGGCTGTACCGGCGCAGCGGGCGCTATATGCTGTCTCCGCTGATCCTGGTGCCCGCATTGCTGCTGGCGGTGGCCGTACCGCTGCATACCGCCTATGCCGAATACGCCCGCAACACCCATTGGCTGATGGCCGTGCTCGGCCCGGTGACCGTGGCGTTCGCCGTGCCCATATGGCAACAGCGGGCGCTGCTGGCGCGTCACTGGCCGGCGCTGATGATGGGCATGCTGGCTGGCAGCACGGCCTCGATCGCCAGCTCGTGGGGGTTGGCCCACCTGCTGGCGCTGGACAATGCAACCAGCCTGTCGCTGGTGCCGCGCTCGATCACCACGCCGTTTGCCATGCCGCTGGCCCACGACTTGGGCGGCGTGCCGGAACTGACTGCGGTGTTCGTGATGTTCACTGGGGTACTGGGCGCCCTGTTCGGCGGTGTGCTGCTGCGCTGGTTGCCGTTGCGTACCGCGCTGGCGCGGGGCGCGTTGTTCGGGGTGGGCGCGCATGGTGCCGGAGTCAGCAGGGCGCAGGAAATGGGCCGCGAAGAAGGATCCGTGGCCGGCCTGGTCATGGTCCTGACCGGGTTGCTGAACCTGTTCGCCGCACCGCTGCTGGCCATGCTGCTCTGACCGTTCGTGCCACTGACTCGCAAGGTCATCAAGCTGGCTGGAAACGCAAGTTTCAGCCCATGGGCTGCTGGCTAGACTCAGCCTCGACATAGAGAGCACATGTAAGTGCCGAGGTAACATGCAATGACCGCAGCCTTGCCCTATTCCGTCAACACAACTCCACCGGGACCGATCTGATGCCTTTGGCCGAAATTCCATTGTGCGTCTGGCGTACCCGGGGACAGAGTTTCATCTTCCGGGGCCAGAGCATCCGCTACTGGACCGCAGGGCAAGGAGAGCCCCTGCTTCTGTTACATGGCTTCCCCACCGCCAGCTGGGACTGGCACTACCTATGGACGCCTTTGGCGCAGCGTTTTCGGCTGATTGCCTGCGACATGCTCGGCTTTGGCGATTCGGCCAAGCCGGTCAACCATGCCTACAGCCTGATGGAACAGGCAGACCTGCAACAAGCGTTGCTTGCCCATCTCAAGGTCAACCAGCCTGTGCACCTGCTGGCCCATGACTATGGCGGCAGCGTGGCCCAGGAGCTGCTGGCGCGGCACCACGAGCAGCGAGCGAACATCGCCAGTTGCGTGTTTCTCAACAGCGGGCTGTTCCCCGAGAGCTACCGGATGCTGCTGATCCAGAAGCTGTTGCTCAGCCGCCTGGGCTGGCTGGTGGGGCGCTCGTTCGGGCGGGACGACCTGGTGCGCAATGTGTCGCAGGTCTATGGCCCCTGCACCCACCCGAGTGAAAGCGCGCTGGATGATTGCTGGAGCCTGATCGCCGCCAACCGGGGCACGCGTATCTTGCACAAGCTGGTCGGCTACTTGCCGGAGCGCACCGTGCATCGCGAGCGTTGGGTGGGTGCGTTGCAACGCGAGGGGGTGCCACTGCGTTTCATCAACGGTGTGGTCGACCCGGTGTCTGGCGGGCGCATGGTCGAGCGCTACCGGCAACTGGTGCCGCAGCCGGATACCGTGCTGCTGCAGGGCATCGGGCATTACCCGCATACCGAAGCGCCGGTGCAGGTGCTGCGCCATTACCTGGCCTTTCGTGAGCAACCGCTGAGTTTCTTGCAGCAGAAGGTGGCGTGGTCTTGAGGGGGGGCTTGCCCCTCCCAGCCCTCAGGCGATCACCCAAAAAAAAAGGCCGCTGCAATCGCAGCGGCCAATCGAGACGTTAGATCAAGGAGCTTCAAAATCTACGTCGGTGAACCTCGCAGGCCTGAAAGGCGGGGGGGTAGTGCCCTTCATGCCGGCCAGTGAGTCAAGAATAAGCGCTTGATCCCGTGGGAAAAATAGCCGCCTATGACATTCACCTTTACGTTTCGGGCAATAGTGCCCACTTCGCTCAACCCGCAGGCGCATACCCCATCCGCCAACTGGTATCCCGCGCAGCCGCCAACAATCGCTGCGCCGCAGGGCCATGTTCGTCAGCATGGAATATCGACGTCGGCCCCACCACGGTCATCACCGCAGCGATCTGCCCCATGGCATTGAATACCGGTGCCGACAGCGCATCCACACCCGGCATCAGCAGGCCATGCACATGGTGCAGGCCACGCGCGCGAATGCCTTCCAACAAGGCTGCGTAGTCGCAGGCTTGGTGCTGCAGCGCAGTCAGTTCCCGGTCGCGCAAGTCGATGGTTTCGCGTTCTGGCAGGTAGGCGGCGAACACCAGCCCGGTGGACGAGCTGAGCAGCGGCAGCACAGAGCCAATCTGGGTCACCACGGTGATCGCGCGCACCGCCGGTTCAATGCTGACCACCGTCGCGCCCTGGTTGCCCCATACGGCAATAAAGCAGCTTTCGTTGAGCTCATCGCGCAACTGCGACAGCGGCAGCGCCGCGATCTTCAGCACATCGATGCTGGCCAACGCCGCCAACCCCACGCGCAACGCTTCACGCCCCAGGCCATAGTGGTTGGTGGCCGCATCCTGTTCGGCGAAGCCGCTGGCGATGAGCGCCTGCAGGTAGCGGTGCACCTTGCTCGCCGGCATCTGCACATGCTCTGCCAGGCGTGACAGCGACGTGGAGGGGGCGAGTTCGGCGAGTGCCTTGAGAATATCGGTGCCGACTTCCGCCGAGCGGACCTTCTGCTTGCCGTTATCAGTGGGTGAGCTGGCTTTGGCCATGGGCATGGGCTTCCGGATTCGTCGAGTGGCGCCTTTATAGCTTGACGCCTTGTCCGTAGCAAATTACGTTATTCGTAATCTGATTACGATAAAAACAATGCAGACGTGCTGCCACCCCAGTGCCTGACCCCGGAAACCGCCGGGCCAGGTCAGCAGCCAGCTGCCAGCAACGGCTCTGCCAGAGCCCGGAGGCATCGATGAACCGCGACACGTCCCCCGACCTTCACTACCTGAGCGGCTTCGGCAACGAGTTTGCCAGCGAAGCACTGCCTGGCGCCTTGCCGGTCGGGCAGAACTCGCCGCAAAAAGCCCCCTATGGGTTGTATGCCGAACTGCTTTCGGGCACGGCCTTCACCATGAGCCGCAGTGAGTTGCGTCGCACCTGGCTGTATCGCATCCGCCCGTCTGCATTGCACCCCCGTTTCGAACGCCTGGCGCGCCAGCCACTGGCTGGGCCGCTGGGTGCGGTCACGCCCAACCGCCTGCGCTGGAACCCGCAACCGATCCCGGCCGAACCCACCGACTTCATCGAAGGCTGGGTGCCGATGGTGGCCAATGCGCCAGCGGACAAGCCGGCGGGTGTGAGCATTTACATCTACAGCGCCAACCGCTCCATGGAGCGTGTGTTCTTCAATGCCGACGGCGAACTGCTGCTGGTGCCGGAACAGGGCCGCCTGCGGATCGCCACCGAGCTTGGGGTGATGGACGTCGAGCCATTGGAAATCGCGGTGATCCCGCGGGGTATGAAGTTTCGCATCGAACTGCTCGATGGCCAGGCTCGTGGCTACCTTGCCGAAAACCATGGCGCGCCGCTGCGTATACCGGACCTCGGGCCGATCGGCAGCAATGGCCTGGCCAACCCGCGTGACTTCCTCACCCCGGTGGCGCACTACGAAGAGGCCCAAGGCCCCGTGCAACTGGTGCAGAAGTTTCTTGGCGAACACTGGGCCTGCGAGCTGCAGCATTCGCCGCTGGACGTGGTCGCCTGGCACGGCAGCAACGTGCCCTACAAATACGACCTGCGCCGCTTCAACACCATTGGCACGGTCAGCTTCGACCACCCCGACCCGTCCATCTTCACGGTGCTGACATCGCCCACCAGCGTGCATGGCCTGGCCAACATGGACTTCGTGATCTTCCCGCCGCGCTGGATGGTGGCCGAGAACACCTTCCGTCCACCCTGGTTCCACCGCAACCTGATGAACGAGTTCATGGGCCTGATCCAGGGTGCCTACGATGCCAAGGCCGAGGGCTTCCTGCCTGGCGGCGCCTCGCTGCACGGGGTCATGAGCGCCCACGGCCCGGACGCCGATACCTGCGACAAGGCCATCGCCGCCGACCTTGCGCCGCACAAGATCGACAACACCATGGCCTTCATGTTCGAGACCAGCCAAGTGCTGCGTCCGAGCCGCCATGCACTCGAATGCCCGCAATTGCAGGCCGACTACGATAGTTGCTGGGCCACCTTGCCGAGCACCTTCAACCCGAACCGGAGATAACCCATGAACCAGACCGCCATTACCCGTAGCTGGGTCGAGCATGCCAACGGGCACAGCGATTTCCCGCTGCAGAACCTGCCGTTGGGCATCTTCAGCCGGCCGGGTGAAGCGCTGCGCTGCGGCGTGGCCATCGGCGATGCCATTCTTGACCTGGAGGCAGTACTTGCCGCGGGGCTGTTCGAAGGTGAAGCCAAGGCGGCGGCAGAAGCCACCCGCGGCGGTGCGCTGAACGCCTTCTTTGCCCTCGGCCGTGGCGCCCGTGTGGCCCTGCGCGAGCGCTTGCTGGTACTGCTCGGCGAACACAGCGAACACCAGTCGGCGCTTAACGCCGCGCTGTACCCGGCCGCTGATTGCCAACTGCATGTACCGGCCCGCATCGGCGACTACACCGATTTCTATGTCGGCATCGAACACGCCAAAAACGTCGGCAAGCTGTTCCGCCCGGACAACCCGCTGCTGCCCAACTACAAGCACGTGCCAATCGGTTATCACGGCCGTGCGTCGACCATTCGCCCGTCCGGTACCGATGTGCGCCGCCCCAAGGGCCAGACCTTGCCGGCCGGGCACAGCGAGCCGAGCTTCGGCCCCTGCGCACGCCTGGACTACGAGCTGGAGCTGGGTATCTGGGTCGGCCAGGGCAACGACATGGGCCAGTCGATCCCGGTGGGTGATGCCGCCGAGCATGTGGCCGGCTTCTGCCTGCTCAACGACTGGTCGGCGCGTGATATCCAGGCCTGGGAATACCAGCCACTGGGGCCGTTCCTGTCCAAGAGTTTCATTACCAGCGTTTCGCCCTGGGTGGTGACCGCCGAAGCCCTGGAGCCGTTCCGCACGGCACAACCGGCGCGCCCGCAAGGCGATCCGCAGCCGTTGTCCTACCTGATGGACGCGCGTGACCAGGCTAATGGCGCATTTGATATCGAGCTTGAAGTGCTGTTGCTCACCGAGCGCATGCGCGAGCAAGGCCTTGCCGCTCACCGCCTGACCCTGAGCAACACCCGCAGCATGTACTGGACTGTGGCGCAGATGGTGGCCCACCACAGCGTCAACGGTTGCCAGCTGCAACCGGGCGACCTGTTCGGGTCGGGCACGCTGTCGGGCGCAACGCCGGGCTCCTTTGGCAGCCTGCTGGAGATCACCGAGGGCGGCAAGCTGCCGGTGGAACTGGCCAGCGGCGAGGTGCGCAAGTTCCTCGAAGACGGCGACGAGATCATCCTGCGCGCCCGGTGCACGCGTGATGGCGTGGCCAGCATTGGCTTCGGCGAATGCCGCGGCACCGTCATCGCGGCCAACTGAGGGGGCAGGGGTATGGAGCTGTACACCTACTACCGTTCCACCTCGTCCTATCGGGTACGCATCGCGCTGGCGCTCAAGGGGCTGGGTTACCAGTCACTGCCGGTCAACCTGCTCAAGGGCGAGCAGCGCGATGCGGGCTATGTCGCGGTGAACCCGCAGGGCCGAGTGCCGGCCCTGCGCACCGACAGCGGTGCGCTGTTGGTGCAGTCACCGGCGATCATCGAATACCTGGAAGAGGTTTATCCACAGCCTGCGCTGCTGCCGGACACGGCCGAAGCGCGGGCCAAGGTGCGCGCCGTGGCGGCGATAATCGGTTGCGACATTCACCCGCTGCACAACGTCAGCGTGCTCAACCTGCTGCGCCAGGCCGGCCAGGACGAGGCTCAGGTCAATCAGTGGATCGCGCACTGGATCAGCCAAGGGCTGTCGGCGGTGGAGCAACTGATCGGCGAGCACGGCTTCTGCTTTGGCGATGAGCCGGGGTTGGCGGATGTCTACCTGCTGCCGCAGCTGTACGCTGCCGAGCGCTTCAACATTGACCTCAGCGGCTACCCGCGGCTGCGTCGCGTTGCGGCACTGGCTGCCCAGCACCCGGCGTTCGCCAAGGCGCACCCCTCGCAGCAGCCCGATACCCCGGTTCAGTGAATGGAATGGGTCGGCGCCGGGAGTTTGCCGATACGTTCGGACAGCTTCAGGCGTTGCGCCGGGTCGTCCGTCAGTAGCAGGGCATGCTCCAGGTCGAAGCGCTCGGCCTGCGGGCAATCCAGGGACTGGTACAGCGAAGCGCGGGTGGTGTAGTCGCTGACTTGCACCGGGCCCAGCTGCATGACCCGCTCGGCATCGATCAGCGCGGCCAGGTGGTTGTCGTTGCTGATGTGCAACTGGCGCAGGTTGCGTGACAGGCGTTGCAGCATCTGCCGTGGGCTGGCCGTGCGCATGTGCTCTGCGTTCAGCGGCACGTGCGGGCCGAACTGGCGGGCAAGCAGGTCACGGCAATCGCTTGGGTACAGGCGCCTGCCACCGCAGGGGTCAAGCAGGTGGTCGGCCCCGGGCACGCGCAGCAGGAAGTGGCCGGGGAAGCCCACGCCTTCCAGCGGGATGGACAGGCGCCCCGCCAGCTCCAGCGCCAGAATGGCCAGGGTCAACGGTTGGCCACGGCGGCGTTGCAGGACGTGGTTCAGCAACGCCGCCTGGGGCCGCAATGGGTGATATTCGTCTTGCTGAAAACCCAGTGCATTGAGTTGGCGCAGCAGCGGCTGGGCCAGTTCGCACAGGGGCAGCATCGGCAGGTGGGCGTTGATCTCGCGGTGCAGGTCGTGCAGCAGGGCAAGGCTGTGCGCGGGCTCGACAGCAGCGTCGTGCTCGGCGGCAATCCACAATGCGGCTTCCAGCAGGGCGACAGGCTCGCGTTCCAGGCAGGCCAAGCAGGCTTGACGTGGCTTCATGGGGGTATCTCCACACACGTTTAACTATTAGCCGTGGCGCGCTGTTTCGTCCAGTGGTCTGACCAAGGCTCTACCCTCGCGGGCGTGCCTATACTGCTAGGAGCACCTCGTTGGGGAGCCCGCCGATGTTCGCACTCATGCAAAGTACCCGTACCCACTCGTTGCACTTGTTCATCGACCCGCCCACGGGGCTCAAGGCCGTGGTGGTTATCCACAGCGAGCAACTGGGCCCCGCCATGGGCGGTTGTCGCTACCTGCCTTACGCCGATGACGAGAGCGCCATGACCGACGCGATCCGCCTGGCCCAAGGCATGAGCTACAAGGCCGCGCTGGCGGGGTTGCCGCTGGGGGGTGGCAAGGCGGTGATCATGCGCAACCCCCATGTCGAAAACCGCGCTGCGCTGTTCGAGGCGTTCGGCCGTTTCGTCGACACCCTGCAGGGGCGTTTCATTACCGCCGTAGACAGCGGTACCTCGACCGTGGACATGGACTGCATCGCCCAGAGTACCCCGCATGTGACCAGCACCACAGCCTCGGGTGACCCTTCACCGCATGCCGCCATGGGGGTGTTCGCGGGTATTCGCGCCACGTCCTATGCCCGCCTGGGCAGCTACAACCTGGAAGGCTTGCGCGTTGCGGTGCAAGGCTTGGGCAACGTTGGCTATGCCTTGGCCGAGCAGTTGCACGCGGCGGGCGCGGAGCTGCTGGTGAGTGACCTGGACCCTGGGCGTGTGCGACTGGCGGTCGAGCAGTTCAATGCGCACCCGGTGACCAACGATGCCTTGATCAGCACCCCCTGCGATATCTTCGCCCCTTGTGGCGTGGGGCCGGTGCTCAACGGGCAGAGCGTGATGCAACTGCGTTGCGCGGCGGTGGCGGGGGCGGCGAACAATCAGCTGACCACCCTGCAGGTGGCCGACCAACTGGAGTCGCGCGGCATCTTGTATGCGCCTGACTATGTCATCAATGCCGGTGGGCTGATCTATGTGGCATTGACCCATCGGGGTGAGGACCTGAGCACCATCACAGCGCACCTGGCGCGTATTCCCACGCGGCTGACCGAAGTGTTTGGCCATGCCCAGGCGGAGAAACGTTCGCCGGCGCGGGTGGCGCAGATGCTGGCGGAGCGGTTGCTCTACGGTTGAGTGCGGCGTTGTTGCCTGTGGGAGCGGTTAAACCTGCTCCCCAAATGCGCGCGATACTATTCGGCTGCTTGGCCATCGAGCAGCTCGGCCAAGGCGTCTGGCTGGCTCTTGAACGCCCGGGCGAACACATCGCGGTTCTTGGCCATGTAGATACCGGCTTCTTCGACCTGCTGCTCGGTCAGCGATGGCACCGCCTTGTGCAGCACTTCGGCCAGGCGCTCGGCCAGTTCGAGCATCTTGTCGTGACGATCTGCTTCGGCCTTATCCATGAACAAGCGCTCCGGGTCGCGGCTGCTGCGGTACACCACTTCGACGGCCATTCATCACCTCTATGCCTTTTTGCTGGTTGGGTTGCGTTTTACTGTATCTATATACAGTAATGGCATCGGGCATCGTTGCGCAACCAGAATCTTGCGCAAAAGCGTAGCCCACAGGTGCCTTGCGGCAATCGGTCGCCTTCCAAAGCGGGGGGCTTGGCCCTTTAACTGCAAGGCACAAGCGTCACAGAGGTGGCGCATCATCCTTCATGGCGTATCGGGGAATGGGACAATCGTGAACATCAAATGGGCTGAAAAGCTGCGCAAGGGCCTGCACGGCTCGGCCGACTCACTGGGCAACCTGTGCGTCGAGGCATTCCATTATCTGGCGCTGTTCGGCATTGGCGCCATCACTGCCTACGCGGCGGTGGTGACGTTTCTGGACATGCTCGGCAAGGGCGGGGTCAGTGTCGATGACATCCTGCTGCTGTTCATCTACCTGGAGCTGGGGGCCATGGTGGGGATCTACTTCAAGACCAACCACATGCCCATCCGCTTCCTGCTGTACGTGGCGATCACTGCGCTGACGCGCCTGCTGATCGGCGATGTCTCGCATCACAAGGCGCCGGATGAGGGCCTGCTGTATCTGTGCGGTGGCATCCTGCTGCTGGCGTTCTCGATCCTGGTGGTGCGCTACGCCTCGTACCGCTATCCCTCGACCAAGGTGCTGGATGCCAACGGCAAGGAAGTGGAGGAGGGCAAGTAAAACCCCAGGCCAAACCCTAGTTGGCCACGAAGTGACGCGGCGCGTGTTGCGCATCACGGGTCAGCGCGGCAAGCACCTGCATGGGGTTCTGGCCGAGTTCTATGGCCAGGCCCAGGCGGATGCTGTCGATGACCCGCTGCAGGCGCACCGGGTCGTTGCGCTGGGCCTGGCTGATCAGGCGCTTGGCGACCACGCCGGCGTCGTCGGACAGGGTCAGCATGATGCTGCCATCGAGGTTGGCGATGCTCAGGTTGACCCGGTACTCGGGGGCGAAGGCGGCGCTGATGAGTTCGAATGGGTTGTTCATGGTCATGCTTCTGCAGCAAATGGATTGCACAGGTTGACCCGACAAAAACCTCGTTGGTTCAGCGCCGTTGATCGGCAGAAACGAAAACGCCCGGCTCTAGGCCGGGCGTTTTGTTGTAACCATCAGGCGTCTGGGTCACTCAGTTCCAGTACACCGCGCTTGCTGCGCAGCTTGCCGTAGAAGTGTTCCAGCGCATGGTTGAGCTTGGTGGCGGCACCATCGACCGCCTGGTCCAGCGAGGTGGCGGTGTGGGTCACGGAAATCGGCTGGTGGCCTTTCGGGCGAGCCTCCATTTGGCAACGTTTGTCATGCGGTCCGGGCTTGGCGCCGTTCTCGTCGCGCAGGTGGACCTCGATGCGGGTGAGGTCGTCCTCGTAACGTTCGAGTGAGCTTTCCAGCGTACTGCGGACCCACTCGTCGAGCCGGGCGTTACCTTCGATATGGTTGCTGCTGTTGACCTGGATTTGCATGATTCAATCCTTATTCAGCTTGCTCGCATGGAGGCGTGCCTAGGCCCTTGAGACCTTTGGAATTTCTGCGCCTCTTGACTCTAAGGTCAGGCAACCGAGGCATGATTTCAAGCCCTTCTTGAAAATAAATTTCTTGTTGCAAATGCACGTTGAGGGCCGCGCAACCTCCTGCGCTACAGGCAATGCTTTGCTTATGAGAATTGAAATCATTACTATTGCAGCCCCGAAAATGCCCGGACCTCCGCCATGAAGAGCAAAGCCGCCGGCCTCCCACTCAGCTACCGCCTGGCCGTGGCTTCACGTTGCCTGGCCGCGGTGTTGGGCGGTTATCTGCTGGCGTCCATGGCCAGTGCCTGCATCGCGTTGCTGGCGCCCCTGTCACGGGTAGACGCGACGCTCATCGGCTTGCTGCTGTCGTTCGTCTTCTACCTGCTGGCCTTCATCTGGTGCTTCGCTTGCCGCAGCGCCTGGCGTGCCTGGCTGGGCGTGCTGTTGCCCAGCCTGCTGATGGCCATGGCCAGCGGGATTGCCTACTGGATGAAAACCCCATGAAAGAAGGCTTCCGCCAGGCCATGGCCTGGCTGCACACCTGGACCGGCCTGATCTTCGGCTGGCTGCTGTTTGCCATCTTCCTCACCGGCACGCTGTCGTACTTCAAGGAAGAGATCAACCACTGGTCCCAGCCCGAAGTGCGCCGCCATGCGCTCGACCCGGTCAACAGCCTAGGCCTGGCCCAGCGCTACCTGGAGGCCAACGCCGCGCACGCCGGCAGTTGGATGATCCGTTTGCCCAATGCCCGCGAGGCTGCGCTGAGCGTGAGCTGGCGTGACCCCGAGGCCGGGCGGCGTGGCTTTGTCAGCAAAAGCCTCGACGCGCAGACCGGCCAGCCGGTCGAGGCCCGCGACAGCCGCGGCGGCGAGTTCTTCTACCGTTTCCACTTCCAGCTCGAGATGCCGTATCCGTTTGGCCGTTGGCTGTCGACCTTCTGTGCCTTCATCATGCTGGTAGGCCTGGTCACCGGGATCATCACCCACAAGAAAATCTTCAAGGAGTTCTTCACCTTCCGCCCTGGCAAGGGCCAGCGCTCGTGGCTGGACGGGCACAACGCAATCGGTGTGCTGGTGCTGCCGTTCCACCTGATGATCAGCTACAGCAGCCTGGTGCTGTTCATGTACATGGTGATGCCTGCCGGGATCCTGGCCAGCTACGGCGGCAACACCGGCGATTACTTCAACGAGCTGTTCGGCCGTGACGATCCACCCAAGGCGGCCAACGTCGCGACGCCGCTGGTGCCGTTGCCGACGCTGTACGCCAAGGTTCAGGAACAAGTGCCAGGTGCGCGCATCGGCTACATCCAGCTGCACAACCCCGGCGACAGCAATGCCCAGGTCACCTTCACCCAGGCCTCCGCCGACAACATCGCCTACAAGCGCAGCGCCAAGTGGACCTTCGACGGCACCAACGGCGCGCTGCTGAGCCAAGGTGCGCCGGAGAGCGGCGCGATGGCGACGGCCTTCAGCTTCGCCGGCCTGCACATGGGCAATTTCGCGGGCCCCTGGCTGCGCTGGCTGTACTTCGTGTTCGGTGTGGCCGGCACGGCGGTGATCGGCACAGGCCTGGTGATGTGGCTGGGCAAGCGTCAGCTCAAGCATGCCAAGAGCGCGTACATGCCAGGCGAGTTGCGCCTGGTCGAGGTGCTCAACATTGCCAGCATGAGCGGCCTGCTGCTGGCGGTGGCGGGGTTCTTCTGGGCCAACCGGCTGGTTCCTGTGGCGTTGGAAGGCCGCGCCGACTGGGAGGTCAACGCTTTCTTCCTGGCCTGGCTGCTGTCGCTGGTGCATGCCATGTTGCGTCCCGGGCGTCGCGCCTGGGGTGAGCAACTGGCGCTGGGCGCGCTGGCGTTCGCCTTGCTGCCGCTGGTCAATGGCCTGACCACCGGCCAGGGCCTTGATCATTCGCTGCAGGTTGGCGACTGGGCCATGGCCGGGTTCGATCTCACGGCATTGGCCGTCGGCCTGTTCCTGGCCTGGGCGGCCAGCAAGATGCTGCGCGCCCCCAAACCCGTGGCCAAGCGCGCCTCGCGCGTGGCAAAAAAACCGGCTGCTGACGTGGTCGAGGTGGGCTGATGCTAGGTATTGCGCTGATCGGCTTCGCAGGCTTCGCTGCCCTGTGCCTGGCCATGGAAAAACACTTCAGCGACCTGCTTGGGTGCAAGCCGCGCCCGCAACAGGTGCGCTTGCTGCGGGTCGCTGGCTGGCTGCTGCTGATGCTGTCGCTGGTACTCAGCGTGCACCTGCGGGGCTGGGGCCATGGCCTGGTGGAGTGGAGCGCGGTGTTGATGGCGGGGGTGACCCTCTGGGTGTTCGTCCTGCCGTACCAGCCACGTCTGTTGCTGGGCCTGGCCGCCGCGAGCCTGGTGCTGGGCCCGCTGCTGGCTGTGCTGGCGGGGTGAGCGCTTGAGCCAGCCGCAAGACATGCGCGAACCTGACGCCGACAGCGCCAGCGGGCGCGCGCGTTTCGTCCAGGTGTTCCTGGCGCAGCGGGCGCGCATGGAAGCGTTGGTCAACCGCCGCGTCGGCTGCCGGGCCACGGCATCGGACCTGGTGCAGGAGTTGTTCCTGCGTTTCTGGCGCCGCCCCGAGGTCAAGGTCGAGGCACTGGACACCTACCTGCTGCGCTGTGCCGGCAACCTCGCCATCGACCACTTGCGCAGTGAAAGCAGCCGCGAGCGCGTGGCAGAAGCCACCCACGCCGTGGATGAGCAAGCCAGCGCTGCGGAGCCTGAGCAAGCCTTGGAGGTCGATCACGACCTGCAACGCATCGAAGCCGCATTGCGTGCCTTGCCCGCGCGTACGCGGCAGATCTTTCTGCTCAACCGCATCCACGGCTGCACGTACAGCGAGATTGCCACGGCCATGCAACTGTCCCAGAGCGCTGTGGAAAAGCATATGATGCGCGCCCTCGAAGCGTGCAAGGCGAGTATCGCCGAGCCCGCGTCCACCATGCGCAGGCCAGGGAGCGCCCGTCGATGAGCCGTCCGAATTCGATCACTGCCGCGCAGTCACAAGCCGCCCTGCAGTGGCTGATCCGCATCAACGAGCAGCCTGAGCAAGCCCAGGGCGCGGCGTTCAAGCGTTGGTTACTGGCCGACCCGGGGCATCGCGAAGCCTATGCCCAGGCCAAGGCATTGTGGCAGATGAGCGCGGTGCCGGCGGCGCGGTTGGCCGATGAAGAGCGCGAAGGCCTGCAGCAGTATCTGGATGCCATCGCCCGGCCACCTGCCCAAGGCCGTTGGCGGCAACGTGTCACCGCCTTGGCGGCGGCAGCCTGCCTGGTGCTGGCGGTCGGCGTTGTGGGTGGTTGGCACCCCGGCTTCTGGTTGCAGGACCTGCAGGCCGACCACAGCAGCACAGGGCACGTCCGCCAGCTGACCCTGGCCGACAAATCGCAAGTGACACTGGACGCGGGCAGCGCCATTGCGGTCGACTTCGCGCACGGCGAGCGGCGAGTACGGCTGCTGCGCGGGGCGGCGTTCTTCCAGGTCACCCACACGGGTGAGCCGTTTCTGGTAGCCGCCGCGGGCGGCGAGGTGCGGGTGCTGGGTACCCAGTTCGAGGTGCGTGAGCAGGGTGATGGCGCGCAAGTCACGGTGCGCAGTGGGCGTGTGGCGGTGACGCCGGTGCAAGGCGAGGTTGCCCGTGAACTGACGGCCAATCAGCAACTGGCCTACGTTGGCGGCCGAGCGGGCAGCACCCTGAGCGTGGACAGCGAGAGCCGCCTGGCTTGGCGCCAGGGCTGGCTGAATTACTACCAGGTGCCGCTGGCGCAGGTGGTCGAAGACCTTGGGCGCTATTACCCGGGGCGCATCCTGTTGCTTGATGGAGCGTTGGGGCAGCGCAAGGTCAGTGGCAGTTTCCCGGTGCAGGAGCCTTTGGCGGCGCTCGACTCGCTCGGCAAGGTGATGGGCTTTTCGCGGCAGACCGTATTGGGGCGTTTGACCCTTATCCGCTAGGCACCGGTCGCGCAAAAATTTTTCAGATAACGGATGAGGTAACAGGACGTGGCATCCGTGTAATGAGTGGAAGTGCGATTCATTCGCAGTCAATACCCACTTACAGGTCAGCGTCCATGAAGTTCACCCCGCGTTGCGTCCCCCTCTGGCTCGGTCTTGCAGTGTTCCCGGTCATCGCCATCGCACCGCTGGCCAGGGCCGCCGAGCAGATGCAGGCGTACACCTTCGCCCAACCGAGCCAGCCCTTGGCCCAGGCGCTCAATGCCTTCAGCCGTGCCACCGGCCAGAGCGTGGTCTACACCCTCGAGCTTCCAGGCGTGCAAGCACCCGCCCTCAACGGTACGTTCAGCGCCGAGCAGGCGCTGCAGCAATTGCTGGGCACCTCCGGCCTGGCCTGGCGCCGCGTCGATGCGCGCACCCTGACCCTCGAAGCCGTGGGCACCGATGGGGCACTGAACCTGCAGGCCACCACTGTGACCTCGCAAATGGACGCTTACAGCTACCAGCCCCCGGCCAGTGCCTCGATCATGCGTGGCCAAGGCCCGAACCAGGACATCCCCCAGGCGATCAACGTAGTCCCGGCCCAGGTCATCCGTGACCAGGCCCCACGTAACCTCGATGACGCCTTGACCCATGTCAGCGGCATTACCCAGGGCAATAACTTCGGCGGCACCTCCGACACCGTGATGAAGCGCGGCTTCGGTGACAACCGCGATGGTTCGATCATGCGTGACGGCATGCCTATCGTGCAGGGCCGCAGCCTCAACGCCAGTACCGAGCGGGTCGAGGTGCTCAAGGGGCCGGCCTCGTTGCTGTATGGCATCCAGGACCCGGGCGGTGTCATCAACGTGGTCAGCAAGCGCCCGCAACTGCAGCAGTACAACGCCCTGACCGTGCGCGGCTCGACCTATGGCAGCGGCAAGAACGGCAGCGGCGGCGGCTTCGACAGCACCGGGGCACTGGGCGACAGCCCGTTCGCCTACCGGCTGATCGTCGATCATGAGGATGAGGATTACTGGCGCAACTTCGGCGTGCACCGTGAATCGCTGGTGGCGCCGTCGCTGGCCTGGCTGGGCGAGGACACCCAGGTGGTGCTGGCCTACGAGCACCGCGAGTTTCGCTACCCGTTCGACCGCGGCACGGCATTCGGCAGCAACGGCCACCCGTTGGACATACCGGCCACGCGTCGCCTGGACGAGCCGTTCAACGACATGCAAGGGCGCTCCGACCTGTACCGCCTGGAGGTCGACCATCAACTGGCCGATGACTGGAAGCTGCACTTCGGCTACAGCTTCAACCGCGAAACCTACGATGCCAGCCAGGTCCGTGTGACCGGGGTCAACGAGGCCAAGGGCACGCTGACGCGCAGCATCGATGGCACCCACAACGCCATGAGCCGCGACCAGTTCGCCACCGTCAGCCTGGCGGGCAACGTCGAGCTGGGCGGCCTGCAGCATGACCTGCTGTTGGGTATCGATCACGAAGACCGCAAGGTGTTTCGTGGCGACCTTATTCGCCAGACCGCGCAGTCCAGCTTCAGCTATGTGAACCCGGTGTATGGCCAGGAAGTGGAGGGCAGCAGCGTGCGCGCCAGCGACAGCGACCAGACCGACAAACTGCGCACCGATGCCCTGTTCATGCAGGACGCGGTGCACCTGGACGACCACTGGATTGTGGTGGCCGGCGCGCGCTTCCAGCAGTTCGACCAGTACGCCGGGCGCGGCCGCCCGTTCAAGGCCAATACCGACACCAGCGGCCAGGCCTGGGTGCCGCATGCCGGTATCGTCTACAAGGTCGATGACCAGCTGTCGTTCTATGGCAGTTACAGCGAGTCGTTCAAGCCTAACTCCAGCATTGCGCCGCTGACCGGCGGCGTGGTGCTGGACGCCTCGGTGGCACCGGAGGAGGGCAAGTCGTGGGAGCTGGGCGCCAAGCTCGACATGCCGGGCAGCCTGACCGGTACCCTGGCGCTGTTCGACATCACCAAGCGCAACGTGCTGGTGGCCAATTTCGACAGCGGCACCGGCGAGACGGTCTACAGCAATGCCGGTGAGGTCAATTCACGCGGTGTCGAGCTGGACCTGACCGGGCAGCTCAGCGAACGCTGGAGCCTGATCGGCAGCTATGCCTTTACCGATGCCAAGGTGACCAAAGACCCTGACCTTGAGGGCAACCGCCTGCAGAACGTGGCCAGGCACAGCGGCTCGTTGTCGGCGGTGTATGACTTTGGCAGCCTGTTCGGCGCTGACCGCCTGCGCTTGGGTGCCGGGGCCCGTTATGTGGGCGAGCGTGCGGGGAATGCGACCAACACCTTCGACCTGCCGAGCTATACCGTGGCCGATGCCTTTGCCACGTATGAGACCAAGCTCGACGAACACAACGTGCGCCTGCAACTGAATGTGAAGAACCTGTTCGACAAGGTGTACTACAGCTCGGCGGTGAACCAGTACTTCGTGGCGGTGGGGGATGCGCGGCAGGTGAGCCTTTCCAGCACCTTGGAATTCTGAATGGCTTGCCCCTCGAAGGGACGCAAAGCGGCCCCATCAAAGGGTGAAGGCTGCACGATAGGCGCCGGGCGTGGCCCCGAGTGCCTGACGAAACCGGTTGCTGAAATGGCTGGCACTGGCAAACCCGCACAGCAACGCAACCTCGCCCAGTGGCAACTGGCCCAGGCGCAGCAACTGGCAAGCCCGATGCAGCCGCCGAGCCAGCAGGTACTGGTGCGGCGGCAAGCCGAAACTGCTGCGGAACATGCGCGCAAAGTGGTGCTCGGACAAATTGCAGCGCACCGCCAGCTCGCCGAGGGTGATGGGCTGGTCCAGGTGCGCCTCGATGTATTCGACCAACTGTCGACGCAGGTTCGGCGCCAGCCCACCTTTCAACCGCAAGCCCTCACGTAGCCCAACCTGGCTGAGCACCGCGTGGTCGACGATCTCGTGCGCCAGGCTGCTGGCCAGCAAGCGCTCGCCGGGTTCATCCCAGGCCAGGCTGATCAATTGGTGAAAGCGCAGCGCCTGCTGCGGGTCGTCGAGAAACGTCGCCTCCTGCAACTGCAGCTCGCGCGGTTCGCGGTCCAGCAGGCGCACACAGCCGAGGGCGAACTGCGCCTCGCTGATGTACAGGTGGGCCAGGCGGATCTCGCCATTGACCACCCAGTTCGACTCGTGGCCGGCCGGCATGACGCACAGCTTGTTCGGCGCGCCCTTGTCGGCCGGGCGCTGGCGGCGAAACGTGCCGGTGCCATCGGCGATGTAGCACGACAGCGTGTGATGGCTTGGCGCCTGGTAGTCGCGGGCATCGTCGCGGTTTCGCCACAGTGCCGCAGCCAGGCCGTCGCCCAGGTGCGCGCTCAGCTCCAGGCGGGCATGGGGCGAGGCGTGCATGGCGTTGAACACTTGCAACTGGGACAGTGGGGTCATGGGCGATTCCTCTGAGCGCCATCGTACTGCGAGTTCGCCGTGCAGGCAGCTAGCTGCAATACAAAAGCGCAAGTTTGTGCAAGCGCGAAGGGGCCAGCAGGGCGAACACTGAGGGCCTCGGCGAGGGCTGCGCCCTCGATTCGCGGGGCATCGATCTTGAAAGGCCCAAGGAACCACCGCCATGAACCTGTCCCTGTACTTGCTCACCGTCCTGATCTGGGGCACCACCTGGATCGCCCTGAAACTGCAACTGGGCGTGGTCGCCATCCCGGTATCGATCGTCTATCGCTTCGCCTTGGCCGGGCTGATCCTGTTCGCCATTTTGCTGCTTACCCGCCGCCTGCAACCGATGAATCGCCGCGGTCACCTCATCTGCCTGGCGCAGGGCTTGTGCCTGTTCTGCGTCAACTTCATGTGCTTTCTCACCGCCAGCCAGTGGATCGCCAGCGGCCTGATCGCCGTGGTGTTCTCCACCGCGACGTTGTGGAACGCACTCAATGCGCGGGTGTTCTTCGGCCAGAAGATCGCCGCCAATGTGCTGGGCGGCGGCGCTTTGGGGCTGCTGGGCCTGGGCCTGCTGTTCTGGCCCGAACTCGGCCACCATGCGGCCAGTCGTGAAACCTTGTACGGCCTCGGCCTGGCGCTGCTCGGCACGCTGTGCTTCTCGGCTGGCAACATGCTGTCGAGCATGCAGCAGAAGGCCGGGCTCAAACCCATGACCACCAATGCCTGGGGCATGGTCTATGGCGCGGCGATGCTGACCGTGTATTGCCTGTTCAACGGCATCCCTTTCGCCATGGAATGGAACACCCGCTACATCGGCTCGTTGATGTACCTGGTGATCCCGGGTTCGGTGATCGGCTTCACCGCCTACCTGACCTTGGTCGGGCGCATGGGGCCGGAGCGGGCAGCCTATTGCACGGTGCTGTTCCCGTTGGTGGCGTTGAACGTGTCGGCGTTTGCCGAAGGGTACCAATGGACGGCCCCAGCGTTGCTGGGGCTCGTCGCGGTCATGGCGGGTAACGTGCTGGTGTTTCGCAAGCCTTCGCTCAAGCCGGCTGCCGTGTTGGCACGCTAGGTGGAAACCTCAGCCCTTCCACACCTGCGGGTTAACCAGGTCGCGCGGCCGCTCGCCCAGCAGCGCCGCACGCAGGTTGTCCATTGCCCGGTTGGCCATGGCCTCACGGGTTTCGGCGGTGGCCGATCCGATGTGCGGCAGGGTCAGGGCATTGGGCAGCTTGAACAGCGGCGACTCGCTCAGCGGCTCTTTTTCGTACACATCCAGGCCGGCGCCGCGAATAGTGCCGTTCTGTAGTGCCTCGACCAGCGCCGCTTCATCGACCACCGGGCCGCGGGCAATGTTGATCAGGAAGGCACTTGGCTTCATCAGCTTCAGCTCACGGGCCCCGATCAGCTTGCGGGTTGCCTCGGACAACGGCACCACGATGCAGACGAAATCGGCTTCGGCCAGCAGTTGTTCCAGGCTGCGCAACTGCGCGCCCAGCTCTTGCTCCAGCGCGGTCTTGCGGCTGTTGCCGGCATAGATCACCGGCATGTTGAAACCGAACCGCCCGCGACGGGCAATGGCGGCGCCGATGTTGCCCATGCCGACGATACCCAGGGTTTTGCCGTGCACATCGCTTCCGAAGTGGGCTGGGCCGACGGTGGCCTGCCACTGGCCGGCCTTGGTCCAGGCATCGAGCTCGGCCGTGCGCCGGGCGCAGCCCATGATCAGCGAGAAGCCGAGGTCCGCGGTGCTTTCGGTCAGCACGTCGGGGGTGTTGGTCAGGGCGATGCCGCGTTCGTTGAAGTAGTCGACGTCATAGTTGTCGTAGCCGACCGAGACGCTGGACACCACCTCAAGCTTGGCCGCGCCCTCAAGCTGCGCACGGCCAAGCTTGCGGCCGACGCCGATCAGCCCGTGGGCCTCGGGCAGGGCTTCGTTGAACTGGGCGCTGATGTCGCCGAGCTTGGGGTTCGGCAGGATTACGTTGAAGTCTTGCTGCAGGCGCTCGGCCATGGCCGGGGTGATACGGCTGAAGGCCAGGACGGTCTTTTTCATCGGGCAACTTCCACAAGAAAAGCTACAAGCTACAAGCTTCAAGCCACAAGAAAAAGCCGCGCTTGCGACGATCTGCTTTTTCTTGCGGCTTGAAGCTTATGGCTTGCAGCTGTTTTCAGTTGGCGATCAGCACCTGATGGGTTTTCAGGTCTGCCTCATGGGCTGCAAGAATTTCCGGCAGCGAGTTGCGCAGGTACTCGACCCAGGTCTTGATCTTGGCATCCAGGTACTGGCGCGACGGGTAGATGGCGTACAGGTTCAGCTCCTGCAACCGGTACTCGGGCAGCACCCGCACCAGGCTGCCATCACGCAGGCCCTCGATGGCCGAATAGATCGGCAGCACGCCCACCCCCATGCCGCTGCGGATTGCGGTTTTCATGGCGTCTGCCGTGTTCACCTGGAACGGCGAGGTGCTGATGTTGACCATTTCCTGGCCTTCCGGGCCGTCGAACAGCCACTTTTCCAGCGGAATCACCGGGCTGACCATGCGCAGGCAGGCGTGCTTGAGCAGGTCGGCAGGCTTGTGCGCGATGCCGTTGCGCGCGATGTAGGTGGGCGAGGCACAGACGATGCTGTAGGTGATGCCCAGGCGCTGCGACACGAAGCCCGAGTCCGGCAGCTCGGTGGCCAGCACGATGGACACGTCGTAGCCTTCGTCGAGCAGGTCCGGCACGCGGTTGGCCATGGTCAGGTCGAAGGTCACGTCCGGGTGCGATTCGCGATAGCGGGCGATGGCATCGACCACGAAGTGCTGGCCGACCCCGGTCATCGAGTGAACCTTCAACTGCCCGGCCGGGCGAGCATGGGCGTCGCTGGCCTCGGCTTCGGCTTCTTCAACGTAGGTAAGAATCTGTTCGCAGCGCATCAGGTAGCGCTTGCCAGCCTCGGTCAACGCGATGCGGCGGGTGGTGCGGTTGAGCAGCCGTGTTTGCAGATGGGCTTCCAGATTGGAGACCGCCCGCGACACGTTCGCGGTGGTCGTATCCAGCTGCGCCGCCGCAGCCGTGAAGCTGCCAAGTTGGGCTACGCAACTGAAAGCACGCATATTTTGCAGGGTGTCCATGGGTCGCTCTCAAGGTAGAGGACAAAATTGTGTCACGAAGTAACGACGAAGTTATTAAAAGTTACCTTCGACCAAAGGCTGATTATCGCGCGTTTGGTAACAAAGATTCGCAGGAATATGCGCTTATCGCCAGTCCTGCGGCCCCCTAGAATTGCTCGGCCCCTCCACCTCTTCCTCGGGAAATCGCAGCTGTGCCGCGTCGCATCATCAGAACGCTTCAAGTGTTCAGTGCCTGTGCCCTTAGCCTCACCTTGAGCGGCTGTATCGGAACCTGGGGCATCGCCCCGCAAAGCAAGACGTTGCACGCCAACACCCTGACGACCGACGCGGCGATACGCGAAGCCGCCACTGACGCGCACTGGCCCGACCAGCAGTGGTGGCAGGCCTACCGCGACCCGCAGCTGAACCGCTGGGTTGCACTGGCCGTCGAAGGCAGCCCGAACCTGGCCATGGCCATGGCGCGGGTGCGCGAGGCCAAGGCCATGGCCGGTGTGGTCGAGTCGGCGGAAAAACTGCAGGCCAACGGCCAGGCGTCACTCAAGCGCCACAATTGGCCTGAGGACCCGTTCTACGGCCCTGGCGCGCTGTCGGGCGCCAATACCTGGGACAACAATGCCGCCCTCGGTTTCAGCTATGCCCTCGACCTCTGGGGCCGCGAACGCAATGCCAGTGAACAGGCCGTGGACCAGGCGCACATGAGCGTGGCCGAGGCCCGTCAGGCGCAGCTCGAGCTGCAGAGCAACGTGGTGCGTGCCTACATTCAACTGAGCCTGCATTTTGCCCAGCGCGATATCGTCAAGGCCGAGCTCGAGCAGCAAGAGCAGATTCTGGCCCTGGCCAAGCGCCGGCTGGACGCGGGCATCGGTACCCATTTCGAAGTCAGCCAGGCGCAAGCGCCGCTGCCGGAAACCCATCGCCAGCTCGACAGCCTCAACGAAGACATCGCCCTGACCCGCAACCAGCTGGCCGCCTTGGCCGGCAAAGGGCCGGGCGACGGCGCGCAGATCGAGCGCCCGAGCCTGACCCTCGGCGACCCGCTGAAGCTGCCCTCGGCACTGCCCGCCGAACTGATGGGCCAGCGCCCGGATGTGGTGGCCAGCCGTTGGCAGGTGGCCGCGCAAGCCCGCGGCATCGACGTGGCGCATGCCGGCTTCTTCCCCAATGTCGACCTGGTCGGCAGCCTGGGCTTCATGGCCACCGGCGGCGGCCCGCTGGAGTTTCTCACCGGGCGCAAGTTCAACTACAACGTCGGCCCGGCCATCAGCCTGCCGATCTTCGACGGTGGCCGCCTGCGCTCGCAGCTGGGCGTCGCTTCGGCGGGCTATGACATGGCCGTGGCGCGTTACAACCAGACCGTGATCGGAGCGCTGAAAAACATTTCCGACCAGTTGATCCGCCGTGAGTCGATGAAAGAACAGTCGCACTTCGCCGCCGAATCGGTCGCCGCCGCGCAGAAGACCTACGACATCGCCATGGTCGCCTTCCAGCGTGGCCTGACCGACTACCTCAATGTGCTCAACGCGCAAACCTTGCTGTTCCGTCAGCAGCAGGTGCAGCAGCAGGTGCAAGCCGCCCGCCTGATCGCCCATGCCGAGCTGGTCACAGCCCTGGGTGGCGGCCTGCAAGCGGGCCAGGACGTGCCGCAGCCAGGGCGCCAGGCTGCGCCGAAAACCCCGGCCACCCTGGCCGTTTTCGACAAGCAGCCGGATAACGCCGAATGAGCACTTCCAGTCTGCCCGTGCGCTGGCTGCAGAGCCTGGAGTGGCGCCGGGGCTTCTTTGCCTGGGCGCGCACCGATGGTGTGACCTGGGTCTACATCTTCAAGGTGCTGGCTGCCGCCTTCATCACCCTGTGGCTGGCCATGCGCCTGGAACTGCCGCAGCCGCGCACGGCGATGATCACCGTGTTCATCGTCATGCAGCCGCAAAGCGGGCACGTGTTCGCCAAGAGCTTCTACCGGGTGCTCGGCACCCTGGCAGGTTCGGCGATGATGGTTGCGCTGATCGCCATCTTCCCGCAGAACACCGAGCTGTTCCTGCCCAGCCTGGCCCTGTGGGTCGGCCTGTGCTCGGCGGGCGCCATGCGCTACCGCACCTTCCGTGCCTATGGTTTCGTGCTGGCCGGCTACACCGCAGCGATGATCGGCTTGCCGGTGCTGCAACACCCCGACCAGGCCTTCATGGCTGCTGTGTGGCGGGTGCTGGAGATCGCCCTGGGAATTCTCGTTTCAACCTTTGTCAGCGCCGCGATTTTGCCGCAGTCGGCCAGTGCGGCCATGCGCAACGCCCTGTACCAGCGCTTCGGCGTGTTTGCCGGGGTGGTGGTCGAAGCCTTGCGTGGCGACAGCCAGCGTGACCGTTTCGAAACCAGCAACGTGCGCTTCGTTGCCGAGGCCGTGGGCCTGGAGAGCCTGCGTAACGTCACCGCCTTCGAAGACCCGCACATGCGCAGGCGCTCTGGCCGGCTGGTGCGCATGAACAGCGAATTCATGGCCATCACCACGCGCTTCAACGCCCTGCACCGGTTGCTCGAACGCCTGCGCGCACGTGGCCCATTGCAGATCGTCAGCGCCATCGAGCCCGGCCTGAACACCTTGGTCGCGTTGCTTGAACCCTACGTGGGCCGCGCCTTGACCGACTCGGACGCGCTGCGCCTGACGTTGGAGCTGGCCGCCTATAAAGAGGGCCTGCAAGCCCAGGTGCGTGGGCTGCGCACCGAGTACCAGCAGACCGCACCCAGCGAGTCCGACCTGCTCGACTTCCATACCGCTTTCGAGCTGCTCTACCGCTTCGTCGACGAGATGTACAGCTATGCCGAGACCCATGCCTCGCTGGCCGCGCACACGCATCAGCGCGAGCAGTGGGACGAGCCCTATGTGGCGCAGACCAGCTGGCTGGTGTCACTGGCGGCCGGTGTGCGCGCTTCGGCGGTGCTGTTGCTGTTGGGCAGCTACTGGTTGCTCAGCGACTGGCCCAGCGGCGGCATGATGACGCTGATCGCCACGGTCACCGTGGGCCTGTCGGCGGCTTCGCCGAACCCCAAGCGCATGTCGTTCCAGATGGCCTGCGGCACGGCGATCGGGGCCTTTGTCGGCTTCTTCGAGACGTTCTTCGTATTCCCCTGGATCGACGGCTTCCCGCTGCTGTGCATGGTCCTGGCGCCGGTCTTCGTGCTTGGGGCGTTCCTCTCGTCGCGGCCTGCCTATGCCGGTTATGGCATCGGTTTGCTGGTGTTTTTCGCCATCGGTTCGGTGCCGAACAACCTGACCGTCTACGACCCCTACACCTTCATCAACGATTACATCGGCATGGTCATCGGCATGTTCGTCTGCGCCGCAGCCGGGGCGATCATCCTGCCGCCCAACAGCCGCTGGCTGTGGAGCCGGCTGGAGCAGGAGCTGCGCGAGCAGGTGCTGTTCGCCATCAGCGGCCGCTTGCGAGGCCTGGGCTCGGCCTTCGAGAGCCGCACCCGCGACCTGCTGCACCAGGCCTATGGCCTGGCGGCCGGCAAACCGCAGGTGCAGAGCGAGCTGATGGGCTGGATGTTCACCGTGCTGGAGGTCGGCCACGCCATCATCGAACTGCGTAAGGAGCAGGCCCGCGCGCCGATCCATCCGGCGTATGCCGAATCCCAGCCGTGGCGTCAGGCCATTCGCGTCATGGGCCGGGCGCTGGCGCGCTTGTTCCTGCAGCCCAGCGCCAGCAACCACGAGCGCGCCCTGGTGGCGGTGGACCACGCCATCAGCCGCGTGCAGGCCACCGATGAGCCGTTCGCCCGGCACTTCGACACCTCGGTGCTGCGCCGCGCGCAAAGCTACCTGCACTTCATCCGTTCTTCCCTGCTGGACCCTCAGTCGCCGCTGGCACCGGCGAAAGGATTGCACAATGCCCCGTGAGATCGCCTTCCATGGCGTGTACATGCCCACCATGACCCTGATGTTCCTGTTCGCCCTGGGCCTGGCCTGGGGCCTGGACCGCTTCATCGCCAGCCATGACGGCTACCGCTTCTTCTGGCACCCGGCGCTGCTGCGCCTGAGCCTGTTCGTCTGCCTTTTCGGCGCCCTGGCGCTGTCTGTCTACTGGTGAGAAACCCTCGATGAAAAAGTTCTTCAGCCTGATCGCCACCCTGCTGGTGCTGGTGGCTGCCGTGGCGATCGGCCGCCAGTTGTGGCTGCACTACATGACCACGCCGTGGACCCGCGACGGCCGTGTGCGTGCCGACATCATCAACGTCGCCGCCGACGTGCCGGGCTATGTGGTGGGTGTGCCGGTCAAGGACAACCAGCGGGTGAAGAAGGGCGACCTGCTGATCCAGATCGACCCTGAGCACTATCAGCTGGCCGTCGACCAGGCCAAGGCCCTGGTCGCCTCGCGCAAGGCCACCTGGGAGATGCGCAAGGTCAACGCCAAGCGCCGGGCCGACATGGACAACTTGGTGATCTCCAAGGAAAACCGCGACGACGCCAGCAACATCGCCAACTCGGCCCAGGCGGATTATCAACAGGCCCTGGCCGAGCTGTCGGCGGCCGAGCTGAACCTCAAGCGCACGCATATCGTGGCCACGGTGGATGGCTACGTGACCAACCTGAACATTCACAAGGGCGACTATGCGCGCACCGGTGAGGCGGTGATGGCGGTGGTCGATGAGCACTCATTCTGGGTCTACGGCTTTTTCGAAGAGACCAAGCTGCCGCATGTAAAGGTAGGTGATCGGGCCGAGTTGCAGATGATGAGCGGCGAGCGCATCACCGGCCATGTGGAGAGCATCGCCCGCGGTATTTATGATCGCGACAACCCGCAGAGCCGCGAGCTGATTGCTGACGTGAACCCCACCTTCAACTGGGTGCGGCTGGCGCAGCGGGTGCCTGTGCGGATTCACATTGATGAAGTGCCAGAAGGGTTTTTGCTGGCGGCGGGGACGACCTGTACGGTGGTGGTGAAGCCGGGTGAGGAGTGAGGTGTTTGCCCCAGTGTTCGCCGCAACCCTTCTGGCGCCCATGAGATCGAGCGCCGCCCGCGCGGCGCTCGATCTCATGGGCGCTGCAAAACTCAAGGCGAACCCTCGCAGGCGCACCCCCAATCTCTACCCCGCAACCCCCACCAACACCGGCACCTCGACCCGGTCAATCACCTTCGCGCTGATCGACGGATCCAGCAACCGCCCCAATCGCGACAAATGCCGGTGCCCCATGATGATCAACTCGCACCCCAGCTCCTGCGCCTGGCCAACGATAACCTCCACCGGCTGCCCGGCCACCATGGCCCCTTGGCTGGCAAAACCCGCCTTTTGCAACACACGCACGGCATCCGCCACGGCGCTTTCGCCCAAGTGCTGCTCCTCGCAGGCAGCCGGGTATTCCTCCAGTTCCTCGGCGGTATAGGGCGCCGGTTGGTCGTGCACGGTAAAGGTGGTGTCGATGGCCAGCAGCACGTGCAGTTCATGTTCGTCAGGGCGGCAGTAGCGGCGGGCGAGGGTGAGCAGGGCGGCAGCAGCAGGGGAGGCATCGATGGCAATCAAGACGGTGCTGGGCATGTGAATCCTTGTCGAAGCTGGCTAGTCGGTTGGCTGTACAGCCACTGCGTCACTTATGGCCCATCCCGCATCCCGAATAAATGCTCCCTCACGCACGACCTTATTGCGTCAGACGCAATCAACCAACCTGCTACCATCGCCTTTCCCACAGCTGTAACGGAAAACGGCCATGCAACTCCCGGACATGAACCTGCTCGTCGCCCTCGATGCCTTGCTCGACGAGGGCAGCGTGGTGGGCGCGGCGCAGCGCATGAACCTGAGCCCGGCGGCCATGAGCCGCACCTTGGGGCGCATTCGCGATGCGCTGGGTGACCCGATTCTGGTACGCGCCGGCCGTGGCCTGGTGCCCACCCCCCGTGCGCTGGCCTTGCGCGAGCAGGTGCATGGCCTGGTGGAGCAGGCTGGGCAGGTGTTTCGCAGCCGCGACGATGTCGACCTGGTGAACCTGGACCGTGCCTTCAACATCCGCACCAACGACCTGTTCATTGCCCTGTACGGTGCCCAGTTGCTGCGCATGATGCTGGCCCAGGCGCCGCGCACGGTGCTGCGTTTCGTGCCGGAGGGCAGTGGCGACGATGATGCGGTGCTGCGCAACGGGCATATCGACCTGATCATCAGCTCGGCCATTGAGCTGGGCCCGGAAATCAAGGTGCAGAGCCTGTTCAACACCTACTTCGTGGGCCTGGCGCGTGTGGGGCACCCGATCTTCGACGCCCCGATCACTCCTGAGCGTTTTGCCGCCTACCCGCAGATCAGTGTGTCGCGCCGCGGCCGGGCCAATGGGCCGATCGATGAGGCGTTGGCCCAGCACAAGGTGGAGCGGCGCGTGGCGTTGATCACCACCAGCTTCCACTCGGCGATGTTCTCGTTGCCGGATTCGGACCTGATCCTGCCGATACCGGCCAATATCCTCAACAGCGTGCAGCGCTTGAAGCTGCCCTTGCGCTCGTTCGAGATCCCGGTGCCGCTGGCAAAAGTCAATGTAATGCAGGCCTGGCACCCGCGGTTCGACAACGACCCAGCGCATCGGTGGCTGCGCCAGACCTTGAGGGCGTGTGGCCGGTTGGACCCGTGAGCGCACCATCAATTGCGTCTGACGCAATATAAAGCTGCCAACAAGTCAGTTTTCGTCAGCATTCGATCTTCTTAGACTTGCTCCAGCCCTAAAATTGTTGCTGGAGATGTATCCCATGAGTTCCCTGACCGCGCCTTCTGCTGCGTTGGCCGCCGCCCCTGCGCCGGCCGCCCCTGCGCAGTCGGCGTTCGGCCTGCAGGTGGTGGTGGGGCTGTTCGGCGTGTTGCTGGCGGTGTTATGCGCCGGCCTCAACGAGGCGGTGACCAAGATTTCCCTCAACGACATCCGTGGCGCCATGGGCATCGGTGCCGACGAGGGCGCCTGGCTGTTGGCCGTGTACAGCGCGGCGTCGGTGTCGGCGATGGCCTTCGCACCCTGGCTCGCCACGACCTTTTCGCTGCGTCGCTTCACCCTGTCTGCCGTCGGCCTGTTCGCCGTGCTGGGCCTGCTGCAACCCTTCGCCCCCAACCTGCACAGCCTGATGCTGCTGCGGGTGCTGCAGGGTTTCGCCTCTGGCGCCTTGCCGCCGATGCTGATGAGCGTCGCACTGCGCTTTCTGCCACCGGGCATCAAGGTCTATGGCCTGGCCTGCTATGCCCTGACCGCCACCTTCGGGCCGAACCTCGGCACGCCGCTGGCAGGCCTGTGGACCGAGTATGTCGGCTGGCAGTGGGCGTTCTGGCAGATCATCCTGCCGTCGCTGCTGGCCATGGCTTGTGTCGGCTGGGGCCTGCCGCAAGACCCACTGCGCCTCGAACGCTTCAAGCAGCTCGACTGGCGTGGCGTGCTGCTTGGCCTGCCGGCCATCAGTTGCATCGTCCTCGGCTTGTCGCTGGGTGACCGCTGGGGCTGGTTCGACTCGCCGCTGATCTGCTGGCTGCTGGGGGGCGGCCTGCTGTTGCTGGTGCTGTTCATGTACAACGAATGGTCCGAGCCGCTGCCGTTCTTCCAGCTGCGCATGCTGACGCGGCGCAACCTGAGTTTTGCCTTGTTGACCCTGGCCGGCGTGTTGGTCGTGTTGTCTGGCGTGGGCACCATCCCGTCAGCCTACCTGGCGCAGATCCAGGGCTACCGCCCGGCGCAGACCAGCCCGCTGATGATGCTGGTGGCCATGCCGCAACTCATCGCCCTGCCGCTCACGGCCGCGCTGTGCAACCTGCGCGTGGTGGATTGCCGCTGGGTGCTGGCGATCGGGCTTGGCATGCTGGCGGTGTCGTGCGTGGGCTGCAGCCTGTTGACCTCCGAATGGATTCGCGGCGATTTCTACCCCTTCTACCTGCTGCAGGTGTTTGGCCAGCCGATGGCGGTGTTGCCGTTGCTGATGCTTTCCACCAATGGCATGACCCCGCAGGAGGGCCCGTTCGCCTCGGCCTGGTTCAACACGGTCAAAGGGCTGTCGGCGGTGATTGCCGGTGGCCTGCTGGATGCCCTGGGCACCGTGCGCCGGCATTTTCATTCCAACCACCTGGTCGACAGCCTGGGCAACGCGCCGTTGATCGATGGCAGCGCCACCGGCCTTGCCCGACGCATTCATGAACAGGCCCAGGTACTGACCTCGGCCGACCAGTACCTGGTGATGGCCTGCATCGCCGTCGCTTTGATCTGCCTGATCCCCTTCGTGCCTACCCGGATCTTCCCGCCGCGTGCGGTGGCTTGAGCCCGTGAATGAATTCGAGAACTTGAGATGACCAACAACCGCAAGACAATCATCATCGGCTCGGTGCTCGCCGTGGCCGTGCTGGCCGGCATCGTCGGCCCCTGGATGTTTGGCAGTGACCACCGCCAGCGCACCAACGACGCCTACGTGATCGCCGACTACACCGTGGTCGCGCCCAAAGTCGCAGGCTTTATCAAGGAGGTGCTGGTCGAGGACAACCAGCAGGTCAAGGCCGGCCAGTTGCTGGCGACCATCGATGCCCGCGACTACCAGGCCGCGCTCGACGCTGCCCAGGCGCAATTGCTGGTGGCCAAGGCGCAGAGCGCCGACGCCCGCGCCACGCTGGAGCGCCAGGCGGCACTGATCGCCCAGGCCGAGGCCGCGGTGAAAGCGGCCCAGGCCGAAACCGCCTTCGCCGATCATGAAGTCAACCGCTACAGCCGCCTGGCCGAGCAGGGCGCCGGCACCGTGCAGAACGCGCAGCAAGCGCGCAGTGGGGTCGACCAGGCCCGTGCGCGCCTGGCCAATACCCAGGCGGCCTTGCTGGCGACACGCAAACAGGTGGATATCCTCACCGCCCAGGTGGCCAGTGCCGATGGCCAGCTCAAGCGTGCTGAAGCCGGGCTGGAAAAGGCCCTGCTGGACCTGTCCTACACGCGCATCACCGCACCGGTGGACGGCATGGTCGGTGAGCGTGCCTTGCGCGTGGGCGCCTATGTCAACCCGGGTGCTCGCCTGTTGTCGGTGGTGCCGTTGCAGCAGGCCTATGTGGTCGGCAACTTCCAGGAAACCCAGCTGACCCACGTGCAGCCTGGCCAACCGGTGAGCATCACGGTCGACACCTTCTCTGGCGAGCAACTCAAGGGCCATGTCGAGAGTATTGCGCCGGCCACCGGGGTCACCTTTGCCGCCGTCAAACCCGACAATGCCACCGGCAACTTCACCAAGGTGGTGCAGCGCATTCCGGTGAAGATCGTCTTCGATGACGGCCAGGCGCTGCTTGCACGGCTGCGCGTGGGCATGTCGGTGGAAGCCACCATCGATACCCGTGGCGACAAGCTCGAGGGCAAAGAGGTGAGCGCGCGATGAAGCCAGCATTACGCTTGAGCCCGTTGTTGCTGGCTGTGCTCATGGCCGGCTGCACCCTGGGGCCGGACTTCCAGCGCCCCGCCAGCCAGGCCCCGCAACAGTGGGCGGCGCTGCAAGGCGAGGCCGCAGCAAGCCAGCCGCAAGCCGAGCCGCTGGAGCTGCGCTGGTGGGAAACCTTTCACGATGCCCGCCTCAGCGCGCTGATCCAGCAGGTCACCGAACGCAACCTGGACCTGCAGATGGCCAGTGCACGCCTGCTGCAAAGCCGCGCCCTGCGCAGTACGGTGGCGGCGGACGAAGTGCCTTCGGTGGATGTGAACGCGGGCTACAGCCGTGCTCGCAACAGCGCCGAAGGCCTGAGCGACCCCTCTGGCCATGCCGGTAAGTCTGCCTTCAACCTGTGGCAGGGTGACCTGGTCGCGGGTTGGGAGCTGGACCTCTGGGGCCGCGTGCGGCGCCAGGTCGAGGCTGCCGATGCGACGGTCGAAGTGGCCGAGAACGACCGCCGTGGCGTGCTGCTGGTGCTGCTGTCGGAAACCGCCGGCAACTACATTCAATTGCGTGCGGTACAGCACACGCTCGATGTCACCCGTGACAACCTGAAGGTGGCGCAGCACAGCTTGAAGCTGTCTGAAAACCGCCAGGCCGAAGGTGTCGCCACCCGCCTCGACGTGGCCCAGGCCAGTGCCCAGGTCGCTTCGATCGAAGCCCGCCTGCCCAGCCTGGAGGCCCGCCGCGACGACCTGATCAACGCCCTCAGCCTGCTCGCGGCCGAACCGCCACGCAGCCTGCAGGCGCAGCTGCTCGAAGGCGGTGAACTGCCCGCGCCGCAACAACAGTTCGCCATCGGCTTGCCGTCCGAGTTGGCTGAGCGCCGCCCGGACATTCGCCAGGCCGAGGCGCGGTTGCACGCGGCAACCGCCAGCATCGGCGTGGCCAAGGCCGACTTCTACCCGAGCATTCGGCTGTCGGGCAGCATGGGGTTCCAGGCCATGCAGCTGTCCGACTTCGGCGGCTGGGACTCGCGCCGCTTCGCCTTCGGCCCGCAACTGTCGTTGCCGATCTTCGAAGGGGGGCGGCTTAAAGGCACGCTGGAGTTGCGCGAGGCGCAGCAGCAGGAAGCGGCGCTCAACTACCGCAAGGTGGTGCTCGGCGCCTGGCATGAGATCGACGATGTGCTGCGCCTGTACAACGCCAGCCAGTTGCGCCGCGACCACCTGGCCGAGGCGGTGCGGCAGAACCGCATCGCCCTGGAGACTGCCCAGCGCCAGTATGTGGAAGGGGCGGTGGACTTTCTCAATGTGCTGACGGTTCAGGGTGCGTTGCTGGCCAGCGAAGAGCAGTGGATTGACAGCTCGGCAGCGGTTTCCCAGGCCTTGGTGGGGTTGTACAAGGCGCTGGGCGGGGGCTGGCAGGCGTTTGATACTCAGCCGTCGAAAAAGGTGTGACGGTTTCGCTCGCTGTGCTGGCCAAACATCAAAGCGGACGCAGCAAGCCGAACCGCTTGCGCAACACCCAGCCCAGCAGCCGCCGCGGCAACAGCCTGGCGATCAGCGGCAACGCTGTGCTGCCATTGCCCAACCTCACCACCGCAGGCACCGCCGTTTTGCGCGTGGCCGCCAGCACCCCTTGGGCAAACACGGCTGCCGGCGTCGGCCGGTCCTGCGACGCCCGGGCGCGTGCCTGGACGTACTCGCGCAGCGGCCACCACGGAGAATCCGCCGCCAGTACCTGCTCGGCCTGGCGCTGGGCATTGCTGGCGAACTGCGAGGCGATCGCCCCCGGTTGCACTTCCATCACCCGAATGCCAAACGGCGCCAGCTCCAGGCGCAGGGCATCGCTCAGGGCGTTGACCGCGGCCTTGGAAGCGCAATAGGCACCGGCGAATGGCGTGACCAGCACCCCGGAAACGCTGCCGATGTTCACCACCAGCCCGCGTGCGCGACACAGCAGCGGGAACAGCGCGCGGGTCACGCCGACCACGGCGAATACGTTGGTTTCGAATTGCTGGCGCATAGCGTCTACGCCGCCGTCGAGCAGCGGGCCCATGGCGCCGTAGCCGGCGTTGTTGATCAGGACGTCGAGGCCGGCGTGGCGCGCTTGCAGCTCATCGGCCAGTTGCGTCAGGGCATCGCTGTCATTGACGTCCAGTTGCCGGGCGGTGAAGCCGGCAGCGGACAACTGCTCGACGTCCTCAGGCTTGCGGGCGGTGGCCCAGACCTCGTGGCCGGCATCGCGGAAGGCGTTGGCCAGGGCGCGGCCGATGCCGCTGGAACAACCGGTGATCAGGACGGTGGGCATGGGGAGGGCCTTGGGTCTGGGAATTGTGTGTGGCCTGCACCGGCCTCTTCGCGAGGCAGGCAATGCGTCAATTGGCAAATGTACCTTGCAGCCGCTCGGCACGAAACTCCAGCGTCTGTGCCCGGTAGCCGGAACGCAGAGGCGGTACCGGCAGGCAATCGTTCCATTCGGCACCCGGTTGCAGCTCACCCGGCCCGCGGTAACGCGGCGCGCTGTAGGTGTTTTCGGCAAGGTTGACGGTATCACCCGGCGCATACGCGCCCACGCGCCATCGCAGCTCGGTGAGCGGGACTTTGTTGCCGTTTTTCATGTGTACGTGCAGCGCGCGGTCGGCGGGGCACTTGTCAGGGGCGTAGCTCAGGCGCAGGTCCAGGCGTGCCAGTTGCGTGGCTTCGCGGGTGTCTTGCCAGGCGACGAACAGGGCGACCAGGCCCAGGCCACAGACAGCGGCCAGGGATATCGGCAGGGCTTTGGCCGGGTAGCGCAGCAGCAGCACCAGCCAGGTGAGGATGAGGAAGGCACCGATGATCATGGGGCTTGCAGACCTTGGTTGCGCGGGGTCTGACCATCGTAGCTTGAAATGGGGGAGGGCTCAAAAGCGGGAGGGCTTTGCCCTCCTTTCGCGACACAAGGCCGCTCCTGCCGGATCGTGTGACCTTTGCAGGTGCGGCCCCGGGGGTTCACTTACTGCGCGATGGTTTTCACCGAAACACCACGCTCGACCGGCGTCGAGGTGCGCCCGTAGACGTCCTCGAAGCGCTCGATATCATCCTCGCCCAGGTAGCTGCCAGACTGCACTTCGATGATCTCCAGTGGGATCTTGCCTGGGTTGCGCAGGCGGTGGATCGAGGCGATCGGGATGTAGGTCGACTGGTTCTCGGTCAGCAGGAACACGTTCTCGTCGCACGTCACTTCGGCAGTGCCGGACACCACGATCCAGTGCTCGGCGCGGTGGTGGTGCATCTGCAGCGACAGGCTGGCGCCCGGCTTGACGGTGATGTGCTTGACCTGGAAGCGGCCGCCCATGTCCACCGAGTCGTACGAGCCCCACGGGCGGTACACTTCCAGGTGGTTCTGGGTCTCGCTGCGGCCCTGCTCGTCCAGGGTCTTGACCATCTGCTTGACGCCTTGGACCTTGTCCTTGTGGGCAATCATCATGGCGTCCTTGGTCTCGACCACGACGATGTTCTCGAGGCCGATCACCGACACCAGCTTGCCATTGCCATGGATCATGCAGTTGCGGCTGTCCTGCACCACCACATCGCCTTTGGTGACGTTGCCGTTGTCGTCCTTGTCGTGCACTTCCCACAGCGACGACCAGCAGCCCACGTCGCTCCAGCCGGCCGACATCGGCACCACGCAGGCACGCTGGGTCTTCTCCATCACCGCATAGTCGATGGAGTTGTCCGGGCAGCAGGCGAAGGTGGCTTCGTCGATGCTCAACACATCGTCTTCTTCCTGGCTGCGTTCCAAGGCCAGCACACAGGTGTCGTAGATGTCGGCGTCGTGCTTTTTCAGCTCTTCGAGGAAACGGCTGGCGCGGAACAGGAACATGCCGCTGTTCCAGAAGTAGCCACCGGCCTTGACGAACTCGGCGGCGCGTTTTTCATCGGGTTTTTCGACGAACTGCGCAACCCGCGCCACGCCTTCTGGCAGCAGTGCGTCCTGGCTGGAGCGGATGTAGCCATAGCCGGTCTCAGGCTTGGTCGCCGGCACGCCGAACAGCACCATCTCGCCACGCTCGGCGGCCACGGTGGCCAGGGCCAGGGCGCGCTGCAGGGCTTTTTGATCGTCGATCACGTGGTCGGCAGGCAACACCAGCATCAAGTCGTCGCGGCCTTCGCTGACCAGCTTCATCGCGGTCATCGCCACGGCGGGCGCCGTGTTGCGGCCGAACGGCTCCATCAGGATGGCCTGGGTTTCAAGTTTCAGGGCGCCGAGCTGCTCCTGGACGATGAACTTGTGGTCCTTGTTGCAGACCACGATCGGCGCATCCATGCCTTCGAACACCAGGCGCTGGATGGTTTGCTGGAACAGCGTGTGTTCACCGGTCAGGGCCAGGAACTGCTTGGGGAACTGCTTGCGCGACAGAGGCCACAGACGCGAACCGCTACCACCAGAAAGAATTACCGGGATCATGATGTTTCTCCAATAAGGTCGTTAACGAGGCAGGGGATCAGTGGGTGGACACTGGGCGGGTGACCCAGACCGGCGACAGGCTGCTGCCCGAGCCGGTGACGTACAGCACGGCAGCTTCGCCGCGTTCCAGGGCGACGGGTTTGACGTCGCTGACTTTCTTGTCACCTGCATACAGGGCGAGGTTGACCTTGACCGGGTTGATCTCACGCTCGCCACGGCCTTTGGCTGCTACCGGGGTGACCACTTCGGTCTTGCCATCGGCGGTCTTCAGGGTCAGCGACTGGTCGCTGAGGTTCTGTACGCGTACCAGGGCTTTCTGCTTGTTCTTGAACGGTGGCTCTTCGATCAATTGCGGGTTGCCGCTGCCGCTGTTGACCAGGGTGTAGTACTTGTCCGAGGCCAGCTTGACCGGGACGCTCTTGCCGCCGACCTGGGCGGTGTAGTCGCCACCGGGCAGGAAGCTGAAGTCGCTGCTGGCCTGGGCGCCGACTTGTTTGATCTGGGTGTTGCCGACCGAGGCGGCGGCCGGGGCGCTGGCAGCGTTGTACAGGCGCACGAAGGTCGAGCCTTTCGGCGCGGTCGGGCCATACAGCGCGGCATCAGCGCCGGCGAAGGCCTGCATCGAAGCAAGGGAAAGGCCGGCCGCGAGGGTGAGGGCTTTGGCAATGGAAGTTTTGGTAGTCATGTGCGTGTTCCTCTCTATCGATCAGTGGTTCGTCCGGGTGGACGACAGGGCCAGGTTTTCTTCGGATTTACGGGTGTTCTTCAGCTGCGCGATCCACTGCGGATCAAAGCTGCTGAGGTCGTTTTTCATGGGCAGATAACGTTCGGGGAATTCCCACACCACCACTTGTGGCGCGGCATTTTTGAAAGCATCGCTTTGCAGGTACTTGAGCATCGGCAGCAGCGGGCCATGGCCGTCTTCGGCGTAGTTGGCGACGTCGCTGTGCAGGGCTTGCTGCAGGGCACCGAGGAAGTTCCAGTGCGGGTTGGCGCTGTAGCTGGTGCCTACCAGTGCGACCGGAATCTGGCTGTCGGCGAACAGCGCATCGCCTGCCTCGCCTTCGGTTTCGGCTGGGCGTGTTGTGCGTTGCTGCAGGTTGTCCGGCGCCGGTAACAGGTTGCTGAACAGCGGGTCGAGTGGCAGGAAGTTGGTCAGGTCGCCCTTGTACGGCGCGGTATTGCCGGCTTCGGTGATGAAGGCCTGGGGGTCACCATTGAGCAAGCTCTGGCGGCTGACCGCTTCGGCCAGCGCCTGTGCGGCGACTTCGGCGCCCATCGGCGTCCAGTGGGTGTCGGTGCGCAGGAATACCTGGCCACGGGCCTTGGCCTGCTCCAGGGGCGCCATCAGGTCCGGGGCGAACACGTTGGCCTGGCGGGCCTGGGCATGAAACTGGTTGTACAGGTCGTCATGCAGGCTGGCTGGCAGCTCCTTGCCCACATACTCCGAGTAGACCCGCGCCTTGGCCGGCACGATCGCCAGCACCAGCTGGCTGCCATGCTGCTGCAGGGTGTCGCGCACGCCACGGATCAGCGCCAGGTTTTCCTGCATCAGTTGCTCGGCACCGGCGGTGGGTTTGAACTCTTCATCGCTGAACAGCCATTGGTCGCGGCCCAGCACCACGCCTGGGCGCCCTTCGTTGAACAGCTTGAAGTCCAGTGCCGCCCAGAGGTTGGTGCCCAGGCGCTTGATCGGGAACTGCTCGTCGTAGTGGGTCTCGGCGGCCTTGGCCAGCTTGCCGTTGAGCAAGGTCATCTGCGCGGTGCGCTGGAAGCTGTCCAGGCCGCCAGTGGACCAGGCGCCCATGCCGACCAGCAGGCCGAGGAACGACAGCGAATAGGTAATGCGTAATGTCCGGGTCATGGTCATCAACCTCAGAACTGGAAGTAAAGGAACGGCGAGTAGCTCTGCGCCGAAAGCTTGAGGATCGAGGCCACGAACAGCAGCAGGATCAGGACGCGGGTCATCACCCGGGTCCAGTCCAGGCCAATCGAGCCGTCGGCGTTGATATGCACCGGGGTCGCCTGCGGCGTCGGTTTGGCATTGCGGTAGAAGTCGCGCAGGCCGAAGTACGCCAAGGTGAGGTAGGCGATGATCAGGGTGGCTACTTGCAACCCGGTGAGCTGGGCGCGGTTGAGCTCCGACAGCTGCCATTCACCAAAGCTGAACATGGCGCCGTACATGCGGCCGGCCACGTGCAGGTTCTCGGCCCGGAAGATCACCCAGCCAACCACCACCAGGAGGAAGGTGAACGCCCACTTGACCGGGTTGAAGCGCTGCGGGTTGGTGTCGAGGCCCAGCGCCCGCTCGATGGCCAGCCACATGCCGTGCCAGGCGCCCCAGATGATGTAGGTGAAGTTGGCGCCGTGCCACAGCCCGCCCAGCAGCATGGTCAGGAACAGGTTGCGGTAGGTATTGAAGGTGCCTTTGCGGTTGCCGCCCAGGGTGATGTACAGGTAGTCGCGCAGCCAGGTCGACAGGCTGATGTGCCAGCGGCGCCAGAACTCGGTGATCGACTGGCTGATGTACGGCTGCTTGAAGTTCTCCATGAAGCGGAAGCCCATCATCAGGCCCAGGCCGATGGCCATGTCGCTGTAGCCGGAGAAGTCGAAGTACAGCTGCGCGGTATAGGCCAGGGCGCCCAGCCAGGCGTCGCCGGTGGTCGGGTTCTGCAGGGCGAAGCAATGGTCGGCGACCACTGCCAGGGTGTCGGCGATGAACACTTTCTTGATGAAGCCCTGCATGAAGCGGGTGCAGCCTTCGGAGAACTTGTCCAGGGTGTGGGTACGGTTGTTGAATTGGTCGACCAGGTCCTTGAAGCGCAGCACGGGGCCGGCGATCAGGTGCGGGAAGATCGCCACGAACGCTGCGAAGTCGATCAGGTTGCGGGTGGCCGGGGTGTCGCCGCGGTACACGTCGATGATGTAGCTGATCGACTCGAAGATGTAGAACGAGATACCGATCGGCAGCAGCACGTGGGTGAGGATGAACGGCTCCAGGCCAAACGAGCTGACGATCGCGTTGAGGCTGTCGACGCCGAAGTTGGCGTACTTGAAATAGCCGAGGATCGCCAGGTCGACGCCCACGCCCAGCAGCAGCCAGCGCTGCGCCGGCTTGGTGCGTACGCCTGCTGCGCCGACTTTAAGGCCGATCCAGTAGTTCCACAGGGTCACGCCGGCGAACAGGGCGAGGAAGTCCACGCGCCACCAGGCATAGAAGATGTAGCTGGCGACCAGCAACAGCAGGTTGCGATAGCGTTGCCCGCTCAAGTAGTACAGGCCGAGGAAGATCGGCAAGAACAGGAACAGGAACACGTTGGACGAGAAGACCATCCCGGTTCTCCTAATTTGTTCACAGCATCCAGGGCAAAGCGCCCCCCAAACCCCCCAGTTCATGACTGGAGAGCAACTCATTTCCTGTGGGAGCGGGCTTGCCCCGCGAAGAGGCCCGAAAGGGCAAAGGCGTTGTCGCTGCTGACGCCTTCGCGGGGCAAGCCCGCTCCCACACAGATCACCCCCGACAGGGGTGTTACTTCTTCGAAGCCGCGCTCGGGTCATAGACCCGGGTCAGGTTGCCGCCCAGCCTGAAGCTGTCGAATGGCTGCATGCCGTGCTTGCGCTCAAGCGTGTCGCCCACGCACTGGTACAGCGCGCACCAGGGCTCGAGCCAGGCGTACTTGCTGTCGACCTTGAGGTCTTTCATGTCCTGTTTTTCACCTGCGCGCTCTGCGAAATGGCGCGGGTCGCGGGCGCCGGCCAGCACGCCTTCGCCCAGGCGCTGCAGGGCGAAGTTGTTCTCGCTGCGCAGGTCCACACCGTTGGCCTTGGCGAAGCTTGCGATCATCGCCAGCGGCGGCAGGGCGTAGTTGTGGTAGGCCAGGGCGCGCTGCTTGCGCTTGACTTCGTTGGGCAAGAAGCCCTGGTCGTCGATCTGGTTGGCGCCGACCTTGTATTCCTTCACGGCCCAGTCGAACAGGTCGCGGCGGTCGGTGGCCACGGCGGTGGCCATCACCGACCAGGCGGCCCAGTAGCTGTGGTTGTTGATCTTCTCCAGCGGCAGGTCGCTCCAGTCACGCACGGTCTGTTCGGCCAGGCGGGCGAACCAGCGCTCGATCTGCTCGGCTTCGGCCTGGTGCGCGGCCAGGGGCTGCGAATTGGAGAACTTCAGGCGCAGCCATGAGCCGCTCATGCTGCCCAGCGCCCATTTGCGCATCGACTTGCCGGTGTGGTTGTAGTCGGTGGACAGCAGCGCATCGGCGCGTGCCCAGGCCCCCAGCCAGGTCAGGGTGCAGTCGAGCTGCGCCGGCCGGCCATCACGCATGTACTGGTTGACCATCTTGGCGACGCCACGCTCAAGCGTGGTGATGTCTTTGGTGGAATCGCGGAAGGCCTGTTCCGAGTCCAGGTTCAGGGTCGCCCGTGCCTTGTCCGAGCCTTCGTACTTGCTGCGAAACTGCAGCGCGCCGGTGTAAGGCTTGGGCGCCGCTTCACAGCGGAACTTACCGTCGCTGGTCTTGAGCTTTTCGATCCCCTCGTAGTAGCCCTGAGGGGGCACCAGCGCGGCATGCGCGGCGCCGCCGACCAGGGCCAGGGCGAGCAGGGCGGGGCTGAAGATGTGCTTGAACGTGGTCATGGTCGCCTCACTGGCCGGCTTGCGCGGTGTGCGCAGGCACGGCGAAGTTGTTGCGTTTGCAGAGTTTGGCCTCGACCTTCTGGGTGCCGTTTTCCGGCCCCTGGACCTCGAAGGCCAGCAGGTTCTGGTTGGCCCAGTCCTCGTCCTCGCGCATCTGGAAGACGAAGCGGCCGTCGGTGTCGGAGGTTTCCGGCTTCTCCAGCTTGATGTCCTCGTGGCGGCCATTGAGGTACCAGAGGGTCGCTTGCAGCACCTTGACCGAAGGGTCTTCGAACTTGACGTCCATCTGCAGGTTGCGGTTGATCAGGTCTTTGATCACGCCGCCCTTGCCGTTGACCATCAGCTCGTTCTTGCCAGGCTTGAGTGTGCTGCTGGCGCTCATCAGGGCCGGGCGCGCGTCGCAACCGTCGTCGAGCAGGCCGAGGATCTGCCGCCAGATGGTTTCCTGGTCCAGGCGATACAGCGGCGAGAATTCCCAGATGAGGATCTTCGGTGGGTTGTTCTGGAATTCCTCGCTGCCCAGGTACTGGATCATCGAACCTTCCAGGCCACCGCCAGGGAAGGCGACGTTGAGCACGTCGGCGCCGATGTACTGCTCGAGGAAGCCCGAGAAGTTGTAGTTCTTGCCGCTGTGGCTGGTACCGACCAGGGTGATCTGCGCATTGCCGCCGTCGCCGAACAGGTCGTCGCCGCCGCTGGCGCCTTTCGGCTCGGTGGCGAACTGGTCCATGTACTGCACGGCGTAGCTGGTGCCGCAGAGCTGGCCGGCGACGTTGTGCAGGGTGCCGGTCTTGCCCATGCGCCCAGATTTGTGGGTTTCGAATTCCTTGCGCGGGATGCCTTCGAAAGCCGGCATGTGGTGCACGGTATCGGCCACGATCTTGGCGGCGCGCTCGGCGCCATATGGCGTCCAGTGCTGGTCGCCGCGGAAGTAGAAGTCCTTGCCCTGGTCGGCGGCGGCCAGTTGCTCGTTGGTCAGCGGCGACAGGTCGGGGACGTTGTAGCCCATGCCGGCGAAGCGCCTGAGCATGGCTTGGTAGTTGCTCAGGGCCTTCTGGTAGTCGAAGGCGGCCTTTTCTTCGGGCTTGAGCATGTTGCGGTTCACCAGGCCACGGGTCGGCTGGTAGACCACGACCAGTTCCACGCCACGTTTCTTGAACGCGTCGTGCACCTGCTGCAGGCGTTTGTAGCCGGCGGGCGTGGTGGTGAACTCGGTGCGCAGGTCTTCGCGGGTACGGAACAGCCAGTCGCCCTGGGCCTGCACCAGCGTGGTGAAGTTCTGCTGGTAGCGGGTGGTGTAGCGGCTGGCGTCGTGCGCCTCGGGGCACAGCTGGCAGCAGGGTTCGGCGCTGAACGTCGGGGCTTTCACCTCGTCGGCGCGCACGCCCTGGCTGATCGCCAGGAGGGCGGCGGACAGGCCCAGCAGTTTCATCAGGTGTGGAGTCATGGTCTGGGCTTCCTTAATCGATCATTTCGGTCTGGCGTTCGACCGGGTCGATCAGCACAGCCTTTTGCTGGCGCACCAGCAGGTCGAGGATTTCGTCCTGGCGCTCGCCGAGGATGCCGTTGAGGCTGATGCCGTTGGCCTTGCGCGGCGCGAGCATGGAAACCTTGTACAGCTCGACCGACAGCGGCGAGTCGATCGACAGCGGCCCGGAGCCGTTGGCCGCCAGCTCACCGCCGACCACGATCAGCGACACCTTGGTGTCGAACGGGTCGAGGGCGATGTCGCGGTCGGTGTCGGAGAGGTCCTTGATGTGCCCGTAGACACCGACCAGGCCGTTGGCCATGGCAACGTTTTCGTACAGGCGGATGTTCACGCTGTTGCGCACGCGGATGCCGTGGCGGCGGTTGTTGATCAGCTTGTTGCCCCAGATCAGGTTGTCGCCGCTTTCGTACAAGGTGATGCCGTCGGTGTGGTTGCGGTAGATCTCGTTGTAGGCGATCAGGTTGTTGACGCTGTTACGGTCGATCACCACGCCCGAGAGCTTGTTGTCGTAGCTCTTGTTGTTGATGATCCAGCTGTCGTTGACCTCACGCGAGACGATGATGCCGTGCTTCTTCTTGGTGCCGTACACGGTGTTGCCGGCGATGATCAGGCGGTGCGAACGGTCGTGCGGGTCGATGCCGTAGACGATGTTGTCGCGGTAGGTGTTGTCCTTGACCACGAAGTCCTGGGTCTCGTAGCAGTAGAAGCCGTACCACATGTCGCTGAACTCCGAGCCGATGATCCAGCCGGTAGGTTCGGCGCGACCCATCTGCTTGGACATGTTCGGCGTGTACTGCGAGATGCTCACACCGTAGGACTTGGACTTGGCGTAGCCGAAGCTGGCCATTTTGGTATTGACGATGTAGGTCTCGGTACCGCCCCACGACAACAGGAACGGGCGGAACTCCTTGGGCGAGCGGAAAGTGGCCGGGCCGTTGTCCTTCTCGCGCCAGCCGGTGACCTGGGTGTCGGTGACGAACAGCTTGCCGTCGTTGACCAGGAACGCGCCGCCTTCCTGGGAAAGGCGCAGTTGCTTGACCTTGCCGTCGATCTCTAGGATGCCCTTGTGCCCCACCACGATCGGCAGGCGCGACAGGTACACGCCCGGCTCGACTTCGCGCAGGTACTGCTTGGGTACCTGCTTGCTCAACTCGACCAGGTCGACATGGCCGTCGTCGACGAAAATCGCCTGCGGGATGCCATGCTGACGCTGCACCCACTCGGCGGCCTTGTTGTCACCGCCGATGAATTCCTTGAGCGACACTTCTTGCAGCATGCGGCGCACGCTGACCTTGCCTTTGTGGCTGCGGTCGATCTTTTTCTGCACGGCCTCGGCGGTGAAGCCGGTGAGGTCGGGCAGCTTGGGCGGGTCCATGTGCAGCGGTTCGACCGGTGCGGCAGAGATGGTGTAGGTCTTGGCCTGCTGCAGTTCCTTGGCGACTGCCGTGGGTTCTGCGGCGACGGCAAGGCCTGAGGCCAGCAGCAAGGCGCTGGCCAACAGGCTGTGACGTAGGTGCGGGTGAAGGGTCATGGCAACAAATCCTCTACCGGCCTCAGAAGCGCCAGATCACGTCGACGAAGGCACGGTGCATGTACGAGTCCGCTTCCTTGCCATAGGCATCGCCCGGCTTGAATACACCGGCACGCAAGCGCACCAGGGCGGACGGTTCGTCGATGGCCTGGCTCATCGAAGCGGGCAGCAGGCCCTGCTTGAAGTACTTGGTCACGACCACGTCCATTTCCTGGCCGAGGTCTTTCTCGCCGTTGACCAGCGGGCGGCTGACGCCGTTGTCGTTGACCGCAGCATTGATGCCGCTGGAGCCAATGTTCTGCTGGCCATCTACGCGCCAGAACTTGTGGTAGATGAAGCTGGCGTCGTAGTCATCGCGCAGCTGCCAGGAGGCAAACAAAGTGGCTGCCTGCAGGTTGCCCAGCTCGCCGCGGAAGGCTTCGCCGAAGCGGTGCACGCGCGAGCGGGTACCGGTGAAGTTGGAGCGGTTGCTCTCAAGGCCGGTCTGCTCGAAGTTGTTCGAACCGTCGTCGCCACCGCCGCCGCTGCCACGGGCATAGGCCGCGCCGACTTGCCAGTTGGGGTCCAGGCGCAGGCGGATGCCGAGGTCGGTGGCCCAGGCGTTGACGTCGCCGCTCTGCTTGCCGGTAGCCACCTGCTCGTCGCCTACGGCCTGGCTGCTCAGGGTGTCGCGATCACCGGTCAGCCAGGTCAGGCTGCCCCAGTAGTTGACGGTGTGATCGTTGCGCCAGTTGTAGGCGTCGCTGTTGGCCTCCAGGCCCAGCCAGGTGAGGTCGCCGGTGCGGGTCTTGTCCAGCGCATCGACCGTCTCGCCGGGGTCTTTCAGGCTGCCGCTGTCGTGGGTGTGGTGGGCGCGTACGCCAACCCAATGGCCAGGCGTCCACTGCGTGGCGACGTTGCCATAGATGTGCGTGCGGTCCTTGTCTTCCGGGGCCAGCTCGGTGAGGTCGGTGCGGTACTCGCTGAAGCGCTGGGCCACGCCCAGGTCAGCCTTGAGCAAGGTGGTGTCGAAGGACCAGTTCAGCGCTTCGATGTTGGTGTCGCGCCACATGCCGTCGTCGCTGCGCAGGCGCTGGCGGCCGAAGCGCAGCTGCTCGCCCGGGTAGGCGGTGAGGCCGCTGTAGCCGACCCAGAACTCGCGCATGGCCAGGTAGTTTTTGTCTGGCTTGCGGCTGTCGTCGCCGGTGTCGGTGGTGGTGCCGTCATCGTTCTGGCGCAGGGTGTCGGTTTCGATGGTGTCGGTGGCGGCAACCGCCTGGCCCATGGCATAGGCGCTCCAGTTGCCACGCTCGCCGTACACCCATGGGCGCAGGTCGAGGCCCAGGCCGTTGACGTCGCCGCCAGGGCGGGTGCCCAGGTCGCGGTCATCTTCCGATTGACCGGTGATTTTCACGTCCAGGCCGAAGTTTTTCTCGGCGGTCATGTCGGCCAGGGTCGGGCAGGACCACAGCAGGGCGAAGCTCAGGCCAATGCCGGCTTTCACGAAGGGATTGAGCGTCATAGCGAGTCCTCACCGTCTACTTCTTTTTCGTCGTCTTGCAAGGCTTCGAGGGCCAGGGTGCTGTTGGCGCCTTGGCTCATGCTGCCGCGTGCCTGCTTCTCCTGCGCCAGCAGGCGTTGGGCCTGGCTGCGCTGGTCAGGCGAGAGTTGCTGGTCGAGTTGCTGCAGCAGCTCGCTGGACTGTGGCGTCGGGTTTAGCTGCGACAGCTGGGCGAATACCCAGGCGTTGGTCGGCTCGCTGCGGATGCCATGGCCTTCGCTGAACAGCTGGGCCAAGGCATAGTCGGCGCTGTTCTGGCCGCCACGGGCGGCGGTCAGCAGGTGGTCGACGGCTTTCTGCGGCTCGACATTGCCCAGGTAGCCGCGGCGGTACAGCTGGCCCAGGTAGTAATGGGCGCTGATTTCGCCAGCGTCGGCGGCGGCCTGCAGGTGCTGTTCGGCCTTTGCAGCATCGGCCGGCAGTGTCTTGCCTTCGTAGTAGAGGCGGCCCAGCAACAGTTCGGCGCGCGGCTGTTCGGCTTCGCGGCCTTTGTCGATGTAGGCCATGAGCTGGTCGGTATCGCCCAGTTCGGGGAAGTCGTAGACCAGTTGCGCCAGGCTGACCCACGAGGCCGGGTTGGCCGGGGCCACATGTTCGAGCAGGTCCTTGGCGGTCTTTTCGTCGGTCTGGCCGAGGCTGCGGTCGGCCAGCACGCGGGCGACGCTGTCGACCCGGGTGGCCGGGACGGCGCCACGGGCATAGGCGGACTTCAGCTGGCCCAGCAGTGCGGCTTGCTGGTCGGCCTGGCCGCGCTTCTGGTACACGGTGGCCAGTTCGACGTAGCAGATGTCGGTGGTGTTCAGGGCGGCCTTGCAGATCCGCTCGACCTCGCCCAGGTGCTGGTCGTAGGTGCCCTGGGTGCGATACAGCAGCACCTGGGCCAGGCCCGCCTCGGGGTTGCCGGCCGCGCGCCACTGGTCGATCTGCTGCTGCGCGTTGACGTTGGGGAAGCTCTGCGGGTATTGCAGGTAAAGCATCGCCAGCGGGATCAGGGTGTTGCTTTCACCCTGTTGGGCGGCGTGCTTGAGCAGGCTTTCGGCCTCTTCGCGTTCTGCCTGGGTGCTGTCGGGCTTGGCCACCAGCAGGCGGCCAAGGCGCGCCTGGGCCCGTGGCGAGGTGGCGGCCGCAGCGCGGTAGGTGGCCTCGGCTTGCTGGATTTGCGCCGGGTCACGGGTGGCCACCTTGATGTCGGCCAGGCCCACTTGCGCGTCGCTGTAGCCCAGGTCGGCCAGGGCCTTGTAGTTGCGTTCAGCCAGGGCGGTGTCGCCGCGCTTGAGGGCTTCGTTGGCCAGACGCTGGTCGGGCAGGCCGGCACAGCCGGCCAGGGCGATGGCCGTGGCCAGGGCACAGAGGCCCAGGCTTGCGCTTTTCTTATGGGGAATCATCGCTGGATCCTCTTACAGCCCACGGGCCGCGGCTTTGTCGATCAGCCAGTTGAGCGACGGGCCACGGTCGCTGCTGACCGAGGCCGGGCGCCCGGCCAGTTCGGCCGGCAGGCCGCTGTCAGGCTTGATTTGCACGCGGATGTCGGCGGCCAGGTTCTCGTTGTCGAGGCTGGCGCTGCTGACGATCTGGCCAGTGCGCACTTCGTCTTCGCCGGCCACCTGGAAGTTGACCCGGGTACCTGGCTTGACCTCGTCGAACTGGCGGTAGCTGAAGCGGGCCTCGACCATCGGGTTGCTGGTGCGAGGGATCAACTGGAAGATCGGCTGGCCCTTGGCGGCGTACTGGCCGTCGTCCACCAGTTGCCGGGCAACCACGCAATCGCAGGGGCTGGTGAGGGTGCCGGAGAGTTGCTTGCCGAACAGCTCCTCGACCTTGGCCGGCTCCAGTTGCGAGTCGTCCAGGTGGCCCTTGAGCATGTCCAGCATGCTGGTGCTGAAGCTTGCCAGCGGCGCGCCCTTGACCACCAGGCCACCGCTTTCGACCAGGCTGTTCACGGTGCCGTCGCGGGGCATGGTGACGCTGGTGGTGGGCACCGCGACCACGCCGGCTTCGGCGTGGCTGACGAAGTACATGCCGTACAGCGACTTGGCCACGAAGCCGAAGGCGGCCACACCGACCACGAACACACCCAGGGTCACACCGACCGCCTTGAGGCGGCCGAAAGCGGTCAGGCCGCTGCCGCCATCCTTCTGTTTGCGCGCCTTGGTGAAGTTGTCGCGCTGCAGCGTGCTGAGCACATCGCCGATGCTGATCAGTTCGCCCGACAGATGGCTGGTGATGATGTGGCGCAGGGTGGCGATGTCGCGCGGTTCGAGGTTCTGGAACTGCGCGCCGGTACGGCCATTGCTCGGGTTGAAGGAGCGCACCTGGAACTCGATGTCGATCGACAGGCCCAGGTTGTCGACCACGAACTGCAGACGCCCGCGCAGCACATCGCCCACCGACAGTGGCTGTTTGCTGTGGAAGCTCAGGCCACCGGCGGACAGGTCATCGACCTTCACTTCGTGGGTTTGGCGCTGGGTATCCAGGAAGCGCAGCTTGGCTGGAATGCGCACCCGGGCGTGTTGGCGCTGGGCTTCGGACTCATGCACGACGTTGACGTTCACGGCGGTATTCATGGTGGTTTGTTCCTGTTAGATCCGATCCGGTTGGGCTCACACGACCATGAACAGCACAGCAACGAAGATGCTGGCCGCCGAGAAGGTCATGGTCCGCGAGGACCAGGTGTTGAACCATTGTTGAAAGCTGGCGAGGTCACGCTTGAGGGCAGTGGGCTGGCGGGTCCAGGACTGCTTGTCGAGGCGGAAGAACACGTAGATCTTCATCATCGCGCCGACGATCTGGTTGTAATAAAGAATCAGCGGATAGGCCGGCCCGACCTTGTGCCCCGAGCACAGCAGCATCACGGTCAGGATCAGGCGGGTGATGCCGATCCACAGCAGGTACACCAGCAAGAAGCCGAGGCCGAACTTGAGGCTGGCGATCACCGCCACGGTCAGGCCCAGGAGGCTGGTCCACATCGACACGCGCTGGTCGAACAGGACGATGCTGGTGAACAGCCCCAGGCGCTGCAGGCCCAGGCCCAGCGCGCGCGAGTTCTGCCGCAGGTTGTTGCCGTACCAGCGGTACATCAGCTTGCGGCTGGCCTTGAGGAAGCTTTTTTCCGGCGGGTGCTCGACCGTGTTGATCGCGGCATCCGGTACGTAGAAGGTGTCGTAGCCAAGGCGCATCAGGCTGAACCAGCTGGACTTGTCATCACCGGTGAGGAACTTGAAGCGGCCCAGGCGCCAGTGCATCAGCGAGTCGCTTTCGACGTCGGCGATGAACTCGGGGTTGGTCACCACGCTTGCGCGGAACATCGACATGCGCCCGGTCATGGTCAGCACGCGCTTGGACAGGGCCATCGAGCACATGTTGATGTGGCGCTGGGCGAAGCGCAGCTTGTGCCACTCGCTCATGATGTAGCCGCCGCGCACTTCGCAGAATTCGTTGGTGGTCAGGCCACCGACATTGGGGTAGAGCTTGAACCAGGGCACGGTCTTGCACACCACGCCATCGGCCAGCACGGTGTCGCCATCGATCACGGCCACCACGGCGTTTTCGTCCGGGAGCATCCGCGAGATGGCGCGAAAACCATAGGCCAGGCCGTCACGCTTGCCGGTGCCGGCGATGCGCACGATGTCCAGCTTGACGTGCTCTGGCGGGTTGTATTTGGCCCATAGGCTTTTCACCAGCAGTTCGTCCGACATCTCCACCAGCGAGCAGACCACGGTGGTGGGGAAGCCGCAGTTGATGGCTTCGCGGATCACCGAGCTGTACACCTGTGCGGTGGTCAGCGCATCGATACGAAAACTGGTGACCATCAGGTACACATGGGACGGGTCTGCGGCCTTGCCCAGTTTCTGCACCTTGCGGCGCAGGTACGGGTAGACGGCGTAGAGGAAGATCATGCCGCGGATGAAATGGGTGGCGCCCATGGAGTAGCGCCAGATGCCGACTGCGCCGACCAGGAAGATGAAGTGCTTCGACTGCGAGTCGAAGATATCGGCGGGCAGGGCCAGGGCGATCAGCATGAGCAGGCTCATGTAGAGCAGCCATCCGGCGCACTGCAACAGCACTGTCTGGAGCCTTTGCATGTTCAGCATCCGTCGCGAAATCAGGGAAGGAAGGGCAGCGCTTGGTGGGTAAGGAGTACCCGCGCTGCCCGGCCAGGGGTGTTACCAGCAGATGCCTTCGGTACGGCTGGTGCTGCAGGTGGCGTTGTTCATGAAGCCGACCAGGTCAATCACCTGCTTGCCAGCGGGTGCCTGCTGGGCCAGGGCGCGGAACTGCTCGTCACGGTTGCCCAGGACGATGATGTCGGCGTTGTCGATGACCTGCTGGAAGTCGGCGTTGAGCAGCTTTGATACGTGGGGGATCTTCGACTCGATGTAGTCTTTGTTGGCGCCGTGGACACGGGCGTACTGGACGTTCTCGTCGTAGATGTCCAACTGGTAGCCCTTGCCGATCAGGCGCTCGGCCAGCTCCACCAGCGGGCTTTCGCGCAGGTCGTCGGTGCCGGCCTTGAAGCTCAGGCCGAGCAGGGCGACCTTGCGCTTGTCGTGGGCTTCGATCAGCTCGAAGGCGTTTTGCACTTGCGACTCGTTGCTGAGCATCAGCGAATCGAGCAGTGGCGCTCGCACGTCGAGGCTGGCGGCGCGGTAGGTGAGGGCGCGTACGTCCTTGGGCAGGCACGAGCCGCCGAAGGCAAAGCCTGGGCGCATGTAGTACTGGGACAGGTTCAGCACCTTGTCCTGGCAGACCACGTCCATCACGTCGCGGCCATCGACACCTACGGCCTTGGCGATGTTGCCGATTTCGTTGGCGAAGGTGACCTTGGTGGCGTGCCACACGTTGCAGGTGTACTTGATCATCTCGGCCACTTCGATCGGCTTGCGGATGATCGGTGCGTCGAGCTCTTCGTACAGGCTTTGCAGTACGTCGCCGCTGGCGCTGTCCAGTTCGCCGATGACGGTCATCGGTGGCTGGTCGTAGTCTTTGATCGCGGTGCTCTCGCGGAGGAACTCAGGGTTTACCGCAACGCCGAAGTCGACCCCGGCTTTTTTGCCCGAGCAATCTTCCAGAATCGGGATCACCACGTTCTTGACGGTACCTGGCAGCACGGTGCTGCGTACCACGATGGTGTGGCGGCGGGTTGTGTCGCGCAGTACGTAGCCGATTTCGCGGCACACCGATTCGATGTACTCAAGGCCCAGGTCGCCGTTCTTCTTGCTCGGCGTACCGACGCAGATCATCGACACATCGCTGGCGCGGATGGCCTCGGCGAAGTCGGTGGTGCCGCGCAGGCGGCCATTGGCGATGCCTTGTTGCAGCAGTGCTTCCAGGCCAGGTTCGACGATGGGCGACTTGCCCTGGTTGATCAGGTCGATCTTGGTGCTGGACACGTCCACGCCAATCACTTCATGGCCTCGCGCCGTCAGGCAGCCTGCACAGACCGCACCTACATAACCCAAACCAAAGATGCTGATACGCATCGCTATCACCTCATGTGTGTTTATCACGCCAGCTCTTCAGGAAGAGCCGGGCCAGGTTGATCAACATCAGTTTCCGGGCGCACGGGTCCATGGCGAATGCACACTTCGCCGAGCGCAGGCAAAATTAATCCGGAGCGCGAAAAGTTATGCGCTCAAACTTGGCAGTCAAAAGCCATTATTAAAAAACGTGCCTTGGTCTTCAGCCGTCTTTATTGCAATGCGCTACTTGGCGCACTGCTGTGCTTGTTCTTTCAAGTGGATAAATCCTTTGAAATCAACCACTAGGACGAATTGTAAGGGCGCGTCTCTCCTGCTTGGACAGGGCTGTCGGGGGGAGCCCGTTATTCCTGTCGAAGTTGCCGGGGCCGGTAGTGGATACCTGCCGTTGTCATCTGTAAGTCATTTCTCACAGCCCGTAGGCAGGAAAATCGTTACGGCACTATGAGCGATTGGGCGTAGCAGAAGTTCCTGGGTGGATTCTGCACCAATGAAAGATTTCTAAATAATTCTTCAGTGGCAAATAGTTTCATTCTGATAGCACCGGGCAGTTTCGTCCCGGTATATAAAGGGCGAGACTGAGGGGGGATGTTTTTATGCCAGTATCGAGAAATATTTTTCAAAATTCGTCAGAAAAGGTACGAACGGTCTTATGGCGTTTGGCGATAAAGGTGGGTTCGTTGGTTTTTTGGCGTCATAAACATGGCTTGGTGGCGATATGAAGCCTGCCCTGTTGCAGGGCTGGGGAGGGGTGTTGCAGGTGGCCTCATCGCGAACAAGCCCGCGAAGAGGCCCTCATCAAATCACTCGGCAGGGTGGTCGCGCAGGAACACCAGGTGATCAGGCTTGGACTGCTCGGCACTGTAGTAGTAGCCCTGCACATCAAACGCTTTGAGCTGCTCCGGGTCGTTGATGCGCTGCTCGATCACGAAGCGGCTCATCATGCCCCGGGCTTTCTTGGCATAGAAACTGATGATCTTGTACTGGCCGTTCTTGAAGTCCTTGAAGTCGACGTTGATCACCCGCGCCTTCAAAGCGCTGCGTTTCACCGCACTGAAGTACTCGTTGCTGGCCAGGTTCAGCAACACGTCGTCACCCTGGTCGGCCAGGGCCTGGTTCAGCCATTCGCTGATGCGCGTGCCCCAGAAGGCATACAGGTCCTTGCCGCGGGCGTTGGCCAGCTTGGTGCCCATTTCCAGCCGATAAGGCTGCATCAGGTCGAGCGGGCGTAGCAGGCCATACAGGCCAGAGAGCATGCGCAGGTGGCCCTGGGCATAGCTGAAGTCATCTTCGCCAAGGCTTTGCGCATCGAGGCCGGTGTACACATCGCCTTTGAACGCCAGCAGCGCCTGCTTGGCGTTGGCCGGGGTGAAGTCAGGGGTCCAACTGCCGAAGCGGGCGGCATTGAGGCCGGCGAGCTTGTCGGACAGGTGCATCAGTTCGCTGATCTGGGCGGGCGACAGCTCGCGCAGTTGCACGATCAGTTCCTGGGAGTCGTCCAGGTACTGGGGCAGGGTGAAACGTTCGGTCACCGGCGGGGTGTCGTAATCGAGGGTCTTGGCGGGGGAAATCACCGTCAGCATCGGGTCGGCTCCTGGAATCGTTGGCGCGATTCTACGGGCTGGGGCAGGCAAGTCCAAACTATGCCGACGATAGTCAAAGACCATCGGCATGCCAGGCGCTATAGTGCGCGTTTTGCTGTTGCGGAGCTTCCCACCGTGCGCATTGCATCGGCCCTGCTGGCCGCGCTGTTGAGCCTGGCCGCGCAGGCCGCCCCTTCGCCCCAGGTGAGCCTGGACCGCAGCCTGTGGCCCGAGCAGCTGGACAGCCCGGCGCTGTTCGATGTCGCGTCGCGCGCGGAGATCCTGTCGTTCGCCCAGGTGCTGCACGAGAGCGAGCTGCTCGATGATGGCGCACTGGCGGCGCGGTTGGGCCTGCGGCAGGTCAACCTGCAGAAGGTGCGCCTGGTGCGGGCGCGCATGTGGCAGCGCTTGTGGCAGGGTTATCAACAGGCCCAGCGCAGCTGCGCGCAAGATGCCTCGTTCTGCTACCCGGTTACTTCGATGGCAGAATTGCGCACCCAGGCGGCCACGTTTGCCGCTGATGTCGGCACGTTCTACACCGGTTGGGTCGAGCCTAGCCACCAGTTCCATGTCCGTTACCTGGACGAGCAGCTGCGCAAGGCAGCGCTGCTGGGGCAAACCAGCAGCGAGGTCGAGCGCCTGTCCAGCCGTGAACGCAATGGCGATGAGCTCAACGATCGCATGTTCTTGCTGACCTTCGTCGGCGGCCCCGGCCCTGATGGGGGTAATACCGACACGCTCGCCGCCTACCTGCGCAGGCAGAAGCTCGAGGGCACGTTCTTTGTGCTTGGCAACCGCCTGCAGCAGCGCCGCGATGCCGGTGCGGCGAATGCACTGCGCCAGCTCTATCGTGGGCAATGCGTAGGTATCCAGGGCTGGGAATATCGCTCCCATGCGCAGTGGACGGCTTGGCAGGACTCGCTGCGGCGCAGCCAGGCACGGGTGCAGGCTGACCTGCCCGAGCAGTACGTGCCGCTGTTCCGCCCGCCTTATGGCCAGCGTCGGGCCGATGGCGAAGCCTTCATGGCCAGCCAGCAGTTGCGCGTGTCGTTATGGGATATCGATGCCCAGGATGATGGCGCGCTGAGCGCGGAGGCCTCGGCGCAACGGGTGCTGACCTTGATGCTGCTGTGGCGCAAGGGCGTGATCCAGTTCCATGACAGCCTGCCCAAGGCCCAGCCGGCGGTGCAATGGTTGCTGCAAAATACCGCGCAGAGCGGCATCGGTTGGGAGGATTGCCACGCCTACGGCCAGGCTCGACAGGGGGACTAATATTTGACTGTAGACCCGCCTTGCCCCCTCGCCAACCCCTGATTGCCATTCGGAAAAATAAACTTCACCGACACGTAAAAAAACTTTTTCTAGTCATGGTTTATGCGGTATGAAGAAACCAGACAGCCGATCCCTGCAGCACAGGTGGCGTCATCCACCGTGTCAGGTTCGCTTCCCGCCCGTAGCAACGCGGATACGGGAAGACCGGCAGTCACTCTGCGGCGCAGCAGACCGCGCCGTGTGGCTTCGATATAAGGTGACCGAGTATGGATGACCAAGGACGCAACCCTTCCTCCAGCAAGCCAATCCTGTATGTGCTCGATACCAACGTCCTGATTCACGACCCCAACGCATTGCTCAACTTCGAGGAGCACCACGTCGCCCTGCCGATGACGGTGCTGGAGGAACTCGACAAGCTCAAGACCGGCAAGCAGACCATCGCCGCCGAATGTCGCCAGGCCATCCGCCTGATCGACCAGACCCTGGGTGACGCCTCGCCCAGCGATGTCGAACAGGGGGTACCGATCCAGCGTGGCAAGAGTGGGCCCAAAGGCTTCTTGTCGATCCTGATGAGCCCGCGCAACGAACCGAACCGGCTGCTGCCGGAAAACCTCAACGACAACATCATCATCAACCAGTTGCTGGAACTGCGGGCCAAGCGCACCGACCTTGACGTGGTGCTGGTCACCAAAGACATCAACATGCGCCTGAAGGCGCGCGCCTGTGGCATCGCGGCCGAGGACTACAGCACCGACCAGCTGGTCGATGACGTGTCGCTGTTGTCCAAGGGCTATCACTCGGTCACCGGCTCGTTCTGGGACCGGGTCAGCAAGGTCGACACCCGTCAGGAGCGGGGCCGCACCTGGCATCGGGTACAGCTGATCGACAACCTGCCGGCCGTGCACGTCAACGAATTCATCATCGATGAGCAAGGTTTCGTCGGCTGGATCAAGGGCATTCGCAGCGATGAACTGCTGCTGCTCGACCTGCATCAGGAACCCCTGTTGCACCAGGAAGCCTGGGGCCTGAAACCGCGAGACATCCATCAGAGCCTGGCGCTGTTCGCCCTGCTCGACCCGGATATCCACCTGGTCAACCTGACCGGCGCCGCCGGCTCCGGCAAAACCATCCTGGCCCTGGCGGCGGCCATTGAACAGACCATGGTCAGCAAGCGCTACCGGCGCATCATCGCCACCCGCAGCGTGCAGGGGCTGGACCAGGAGATCGGCTTCTTGCCGGGCACCGAAGCGGAGAAGATGGAGCCTTGGCTGGGCGCCATCACCGACAACCTCGAAGCCTTGCACATGGATGACGAGAGCACCCACGGCAGCGTCGAGTACATCCTTGAACGGGTGCCACTGCAGTTCAAGTCGCTGAACTACATTCGCGGTCGCAGCTTCCAGCAGAGCCTGATCCTGATCGATGAATGCCAGAACCTCACGCCGCACCAGATGAAAACCATCATCACCCGTGCCGGCTCCGGTTCCAAGGTGGTCTGCCTTGGCAACCTGGCGCAGATCGACACCCCCTACCTGTCCGCGACTAGCTCGGGCCTGACCTACCTGACCGAGCGCTTCAAGGACTTCCCCCATGGCGTGCACATCACCCTGCAGGGTGTGCCGCGGTCGGTGCTGGCCGAGTACGCCGAGTCGCATCTGTAACCCTTCGAGCCGGGCGGCGTGCCGCCCGGCCTCTTAGCGGGGCCTTCACTGATCTGGAATCGAGTGGTGAACCCGTGGAAGCGGGCTTGCCCCGCGAAGAGGCCACCACTGACAGTACATTCCGCTGCTCAAACCTGACCCACGGGTTTACACTCTTTGTTCCCTTCACAGGAGCAGAGCAGTGCTGACACATCTTGATTCCCAGGGGCGGGCCAACATGGTCGACGTCACTGAAAAGGCCGTGACCGAGCGCGAGGCCATTGCCGAGGCGCGGGTGCGCATGTTGCCGCAGACCTTGCAGATGATCGTCGATGGCGAGCACCCCAAGGGCGATGTGTTCGCCGTGGCGCGCATCGCCGGCATCCAGGCGGCGAAGAAGACCAGCGACCTGATTCCGCTGTGCCATCCGCTGATGCTGACCAGCGTCAAGGTCGAGCTCAGCGCCGAAGGCCAGGACGCGGTGCGTATCGTAGCCCGCTGCAAGCTGGCCGGGCAGACCGGTGTCGAGATGGAAGCACTGACCGCTGCCAGCGTTGCCGCGCTGACGATCTACGACATGTGCAAGGCCGTGGACAAAGGCATGGTGATCGAGCAGGTGCGCCTGCTGGAAAAACTCGGCGGCAAGAGCGGCCACTACAAGGTGGGCGCATGATCAAGGTCAAGGTGATGTATTTCGCCCGTTACCGGGAGTTGCTCGGGCTCGACGCCGAGCGCCTGGAAGGCGACTTCGCGGTAGTCGACGATGTGCGCAAGGCGCTGGTGGCCAAAGGCGAGCAGTATGCGTTGCTGGCTGAGCAGAACCTGATGTGCGCGCGCAACGAAGAGCTGTGCAAACTTGATGAGCCGCTGGCGGAGGGCGATGAAGTGGCGTTCTTCCCGCCGGTGACCGGAGGCTGAACATGACGGTGCGAGTGCAGCCAGAAGCGTTTGACCCAGGTTTCGAGGTCAATGCCATGCACGCCGCGAATGTCGGCGTGGGCGCGGTGGTGGGGTTCGTCGGCTATGTGCGGGACTTCAACGATGGTCGGGACGTAGCGGGGATGTTCCTGGAACACTATCCGGGGATGACCGAGAAGGCCTTGGCCAAGATCGTGGTCGAGGCCGAGCAGCGCTGGCCGTTGCTCAAGGTCGACGTGTTGCACCGCATTGGTGCGCTCGAGCCCGGTGAGCCGATCGTTTTTGTCGGCGTGGCCAGTGCCCATCGGCAGGCGGCGTTCGATGCCTGCAACTTCATCATGGACTACTTGAAGACCCGGGCGCCGTTCTGGAAGAAGGAAAACACCCAGGAAGGGCCGCGCTGGGTGGAAGGCAAGCAGAGTGACCAGGAAGCGGCGGGGCGCTGGTAGGCAAGGTTGCGCCGATTCCCTGTAGGAGCGGCCTTGTGTCGCGATAGGGCCGCGCAGCGGCCCCAAAATTTCAGCTTTGGTGCAGAGATTGCTGGGGCCGCTGCGCTGCCCTATCGCGACACAAGGCCGCTCCTACAAGGGCGGCGTCAGCATTCGGGCAATCAGTGGTGCTTGCGTGGTACCGGCGTCAACAGCTCATCTGGCGGCATCTCGCACTTGATCTTGCGCCCCAGCAGTTCTTCGATCGCCGGCAACTGGTAGGAATCGTCCTCACCGGCAAAGCTGATCGACACACCACTGGTCCCGGCACGGCCAGTACGGCCGATGCGGTGCACGTAGTCATCGGCATCTTCAGGCAGGGTGAAGTTGATCACGTGGCTGATGCCATCGATGTGAATACCACGGCCCGCCACGTCAGTGGCCACCAGCACGGTAATCCGGCCTTCGCGGAAGCTTTCCAGGGTGCGAATGCGCTTGTGCTGTGGCACATCGCCCGACAGTTGCGCAGCGTTGATGCCATCGCGCACCAGCTTTTCTTCGATGCGCCGCACCTCGTCCTTGCGGTTGGCAAACACCATCACCCGTTCCCACTTGTTCTGGGTCACCAGGTTGTACAGCAGCTTGTACTTGTCGCTGCCAGCCACCGCGTACACGTGCTGCTCGACGGTTTCGCTGGCCACGTTTTCCGGTTCGATCTCGACGATGGCCGGGTCGGTGGTCCACTGTTTGGCCAGGTTCATCACGTCTTCGGTGAAGGTGGCGGAGAACAGCAGGGTCTGGCGTTCGCTTTTCGGCGGGGTCTGGCGAATGATCTGGCGCACCTGGGGGATAAAGCCCATGTCGAGCATGCGGTCGGCTTCGTCCAGCACCATCACCTCGACCATGTCCAGGTGCACTTCACCGCGCTGATTGAAGTCCAGCAGGCGGCCCGGGGTGGCAACCAGAATGTCGCAATGGCGTGCTTCCAGGGCCTTGAGCTGCTTGTCGAAGTCCATGCCGCCGACAAAACTCATGACGTTCAGGCCGGTGTATTTGGTCAGGGCGGCGGCGTCCTTGGCAATCTGCACCACCAGTTCGCGGGTCGGCGCGATGATCAGCGCGCGCGGTTCGCCCATGTAGCGCTCCTTGGGCGGCGGCGTCTGCTGCAGCTGGGAAATGATCGAGATCAAAAACGCTGCGGTCTTGCCGGTGCCGGTCTGAGCGCGGCCGATCGCGTCCTGGCCACGCAGGGTGTAACCCAATACCTGCGCCTGGATCGGCGTGCAGTAGGGGAAGCCCAGGTCGTGGATCGCGTGCATCACTTCGTTGGACAGCTTGAAGTCGTGGAAGCGGGTTTTACCTTCCTGCGGCTCGACCACGAAGTCTTCCAGCTTCCACAGGCTGGCCTGTGGCTTTGGCTTGGGCTTGCGTTCGCGACGCGGTTTGTCCTTGGCCGGGTTGTCGGCAGCGGCAGGCGCTTGGGCCTGTTGGCTGGCGTCGGCGCGTTGTGGGGCCGGCTGGGGCGCTGGCTGAGGCTGGGGCTGAGCCACAGCAGCGGGCGCAGGCTCGGGCGTTTTCACGCTGGCAGCGGGATCGACGGCCTGGGGCGCGGCGTCTCCTTTGCCGAATATTTTTTTGAGTGCCTTGAGCACGATCGTCTCATCAACTGGTTAAGGAATGTACGCCGGGCAGTGTAAAGCAAGATCCCGACGCGGCGTAGCGGAATACACCCACAACTACAGGCGATCAGGCTTATTGCAGCTGCTTGCTCAACCAGTCATGGATGTCGCCCAGCTCTTCGACCACCACTTCGTGTTCCATCGGGTACTCGTGCCAGCGGGCGGCGACACCCCAGGTATTGAGGTACTCGAACGCGGTGCGGCCCATCGAGGGGATCACCACTGGGTCATGCACACCATGCAGGCACAGGGCCGGGGTGCGTTGCTGGCAGGCGCTCAGTTCATGGGCGTCGGAGAAGGTCGGGGCATAGGTGGACAGGGCGATCACGCCGCCCAGGGCTTCTTGCCACTTTATATAAGCCGTGTGCAGTACCACCGCGCCGCCTTGGGAGAAGCCGGCCAGGAAAATCCGCGTCAGGTTGATGCCCTTGGCCTGTTCTGCCTTGATCAGGGCGATGACCTGCTCGGCCGATTCCTCCAGCTGCGCCTCGTCGATGGCACGTGCCGGGGTCATGGCCTTGATGTCGTACCAGCTGGGCATGGCATAGCCGCCGTTGATGGTCACGGGGCGGGTGGGGGCCTGGGGCATGATGAAGCGGGTGCTGAGCAGTCGTTCCTGCATGAATTCGGCAACCGGTAGGAAGTCGTAACGGTCGGCGCCCAGGCCGTGCAACCAGATCACACAGGCGTCGGCGGTTTTCTGCGGTTCGAGAATCAGCGGGTTGGTCATGACTGCTCCGAAAATGTGCGGGTCTTGTTATGGCGTGCTTAAAAAGAAGGCGCTGCAAATGATTGTCGGAAAAATAATGTCGCAACGATACAACTTTGCCTACTTGACGTGCGCTTAAACGCTTTAGCCGCCAACTGTGGTACGCCCTTTGCTACGAAACATACGATGCAAGGGTCAGGCCGTGACGGTAACACCCTTTGCAAGCGAAGGCTGTCATAGAACAGCCCATTGCGCCAATTGACCCAATAACAAGCCAACACGGGTCGGATACGCCTCAAAAGGGTGCGGTGCAATTCCGGCTCGGTACAACAAGAGCGATTTGGAGGTTGTGAATGAAGATGTTGAAAACCACCCTGGCAGTCCTGACCGCTGCCGCTGCGCTGGGCGCCGTGACTACCGCCCAGGCCGGCGCCACGCTTGATGCGGTAAAGAAGAAGGGCTTCGTCCAGTGTGGCGTGAGCGACGGTCTTCCAGGCTTCTCGGTACCTGATGCGCAAGGCAAGATCGTCGGTATCGACGCCGATGTCTGCCGCGCCGTGGCCGCCGCTGTGTTCGGCGATGCGACCAAGGTCAAGTTCAGCCAGCTCAACGCCAAGGAACGCTTCACCGCACTGCAGTCCGGCGAAGTCGACGTGCTGTCGCGCAACACTACCTGGACCAGCTCGCGCGATGCCGGCATGGGCCTGGTGTTTGCCGGTGTCACCTACTATGACGGCGTCGGTTTCCTGGTCAACAAGAAGCTGGGTGTATCCAGCGCCAAGGAGCTCGACGGCGCGACCATCTGCATCCAGGCCGGTACCACCACCGAACTGAACGTGTCCGACTACTTCCGCGCCAATAACCTCAAGTACATCCCGATCACCTTCGACACCTCCGACGAAAGCGCCAAGTCGCTGGAATCGGGCCGTTGCGACGTGCTGACCTCGGACAAGTCGCAGCTGTTCGCCCAGCGCTCCAAGCTGGCCGCGCCGACCGACTACGTGGTGCTGCCAGAAACCATCTCCAAGGAACCGCTGGGCCCGGTGGTGCGCAAGGGCGACGAAGAGTGGTTCAGCATCGTCAAGTGGACCCTGTTCGCCATGATCAATGCCGAAGAGGCTGGTATCACTTCGAAAACCGTCGAAGCCGAGGCCAAGTCCACCAAGAACCCGGACAACGCCCGCCTGCTCGGCGCTGACGGCGAGTACGGCAAAGACCTCAAGCTGCCCAAAGACTGGGTAGTCCAGATCGTCAAGCAAGTCGGCAACTATGGCGAAGTGTTCGAGAAGAACCTGGGCCAGAGCACCGACCTGAAGATCGACCGTGGCATGAACGCCCTGTGGAACAACGGCGGCATCCAGTACGCGCCACCTGTGCGCTGATGGTTGCACCCTGCGGCGGCATTCCGCCGTCGCAGGCTGTTCGAATCCCTACTTTCCGGGGCACTTCATGCAAAATCGAATCGGCGCACAAAAGGGGCTATCCCTGAGTGATCCACGTGTGCGCGCGTGGCTGTTCCAGGTACTCACGATCCTGTTCGTGGTGGGCCTGGGCTGGTACCTGTTTCACAACACGCAAACCAACCTGCAGCACCGGGGCATTACCTCCGGCTTTGACTTCCTCGACCGCAGTGCCGGCTTCGGCATCGCCCAGCACCTGATCCCTTATGTGGAATCCGACAGCTACGCGCGGGTGTTCGTCATCGGCCTGCTCAACACCCTGCTGGTCACCTTCATCGGCGTCATCCTGGCGACGATCCTGGGGTTCATCATCGGCGTGGCGCGGCTGTCACCCAACTGGATGATCAACAAGCTGGCGACCGTGTATGTGGAGACCTTCCGCAACATCCCGCCGTTGTTGCAGATCCTGTTCTGGTACTTCGCGGTGTTTCTGACCCTGCCAGGACCGCGGGGCAGCATCAACTTCGACGACATGTTCTTCATCAGCAACCGCGGGCTGAACATGCCCGGTGCCTCGATGGCCGAGGGCTTCTGGCCGTTTGCCGTTGCCCTGGGGCTGGCGATCGTGGCCACGGTGGCGATGGTGCGCTATGCCAACAAACGCTTCAACGAGACCGGCAAGCCGTTCCACAAGTTCTGGGCAGGGCTGGCGCTGCTGGTCGTCATCCCCGGTCTGTGCGTATTGCTGTTTGGCAGCCCGGTGCACTGGGAAGTGCCGCAGCTCAAGGGTTTCAACTTCGTTGGCGGCTGGGTGCTGATTCCCGAACTGCTGGCCCTGACCCTGGCGCTGACCATCTATACCGCGGCGTTCATCGCCGAAATCGTGCGCTCGGGCATCCGTTCGGTCAGCCATGGCCAGACCGAAGCTGCGCGTTCGCTTGGCCTGCGCGAGGGCCCGACCCTGCGCAAGGTGATCATCCCCCAGGCACTGCGGGTGATCATTCCGCCACTGACCAGCCAGTACCTGAACCTGGCGAAGAACTCGTCGCTGGCGGCCGGTATCGGCTACCCGGAGATGGTCTCGCTGTTCGCCGGTACCGTGCTTAATCAGACCGGCCAGGCCATCGAGGTGATTGCCATCACCATGAGTGTCTATCTCGCCATCAGCATCAGCATTTCGCTGCTGATGAACTGGTACAACAAGCGCATTGCGCTGATCGAGCGGTGAGGATACGCCCGTGAATGCTCATGTTTTCAAACCTGACATGCCGCCACCGGTAAAAACCGTCGGCGTGCTCGCATGGATGCGGGCCAACCTGTTCTCCAGCTGGCTCAACACCCTGCTGACCTTGTTCGCCGTCTACCTGGTGTGGCTGATTGTGCCGCCGCTGGTGCAGTGGGCGTTGATCGACGCCAACTGGGTCGGCACGACCCGCGCCGATTGCACCAAGGAGGGCGCCTGCTGGGTGTTCATCCAGCAGCGCTTCGGCCAGTTCATGTACGGCTACTACCCGGCGGAACTGCGCTGGCGCGTAGACCTGACCGTGTGGCTGGCGGTACTTGGCGCCGCGCCGCTGTTCATCAAGCGCTTCCCGCGCAAGGCCGTGTATGGCCTGGGCTTCCTGGTGCTGTACCCGGTCCTTGCCTACACGCTGCTGCATGGCGGCTACCTGGGCCTGGAAAGCGTGCCGACCAGCCAGTGGGGCGGGCTGATGCTGACCCTGGTGATCGCCACGGTGGGTATCGTCGGTGCGTTGCCGCTGGGCATTTTGCTGGCATTGGGGCGGCGCTCCAGGATGCCGGCGGTGAAGGTGGTGTGCGTGACCTTCATCGAGTTCTGGCGCGGCGTACCGTTGATCACCGTGCTGTTCATGTCGTCGGTGATGCTGCCGCTGTTCCTGCCTGAGGGCATGAGCTTCGACAAGCTGCTGCGGGCGATGATCGGCGTGATCCTGTTCCAGTCGGCGTACATCGCCGAGGTGGTACGTGGCGGCCTGCAGGCCATCCCCAAGGGGCAATACGAAGCGGCTGCGGCCATGGGCCTGGGCTACTGGCGTGCGATGGGGCTGGTGATTTTGCCCCAGGCACTGAAGCTGGTGATCCCCGGCATCGTCAACACCTTCATCGCCCTGTTCAAGGACACCAGCCTGGTGATCATCATCGGCCTGTTCGACCTGCTCAACAGCGTCAAGCAGGCCGCGGCCGACCCGGCCTGGCTGGGCATGGCGACCGAGGGTTATGTGTTTGCCGCCCTGGTGTTCTGGATTTTCTGTTTCGGTATGTCCCGCTACTCCATGCATCTGGAGCGCAAGCTGGACACTGGCCACAAGCGTTAGGAGTTTCGAAATGAGTGAAGCGATCAAGCAGCCTGCTGGCCCCGAAGGCATCATCCAGATGCAGGGTGTGAACAAATGGTACGGCCAGTTCCACGTGCTCAAGGACATCAACCTGAATGTGCGCCAAGGCGAGCGCATCGTTCTGTGCGGGCCGTCCGGGTCGGGCAAGTCGACGACCATTCGTTGCCTCAACCGCCTGGAGGAACATCAGCAGGGGCGCATCGTCGTCGATGGCGTCGAGCTGACCAACGACCTCAAGCAGATCGAGGCGATCCGCCGTGAGGTGGGCATGGTGTTCCAGCACTTCAACCTGTTCCCGCACCTGAGCATCCTGGAGAACTGCACGCTGGCGCCGATGTGGGTGCGCAAGATGCCACGGCGCAAGGCCGAGGAAATCGCCATGCATTATCTGGAGCGGGTGCGTATTCCGGAGCAGGCGCACAAGTACCCGGGGCAGTTGTCTGGCGGGCAGCAGCAGCGCGTGGCGATTGCCCGGGCGCTGTGCATGAAGCCGAAGATCATGCTGTTCGACGAGCCGACTTCGGCGCTGGACCCGGAGATGGTCAAGGAGGTGCTCGATACCATGGTGGGCCTGGCCGAGGATGGCATGACCATGCTGTGCGTGACCCACGAGATGGGCTTTGCCCGCACCGTGGCGAACCGGGTGATCTTCATGGACAAGGGGGAGATCGTGGAGCAGGCGGCCCCGGATGAGTTCTTCGACCGGCCGCGCAGTGACCGGACCAAGTTGTTCCTGAGCCAGATCCTGCATTGATGTAACCAGGGGCCGCCCCATCGGGGCGGCCCCATGCAGCTTTACTTCTCTTCCGGATTGGCAGCCGGCGCAGGCGGCGGCCGCAGCCCCACCTCGGCAATCAGCTTCAGTTGCTGCCCGTTGCGCATCACCTCGATGGTGATCTTCTCATTGGGCTTGATCCGCGCCACCTGGTTCATCGACTTGCGCCCGTCACCGGCCGGCTCGCCGTTGATGCTCATGATCACGTCACCCAACTGCAACCCGGCTTTTTGCGCCGGCCCTTCGCGGAAGATCCCCGCCACAACGATGCCCGGGCGGTCCTGCATGCCGAACGATTCGGCCAGCTCCTGGCTCAGCGGCTGCACTTCGATGCCCAGCCAGCCACGAATCACCTGGCCGTGCTCGACGATCGACTTCATCACCTCCAATGCCAGTTTCACCGGGATGGCGAAGCCGATGCCCTGGGAGCCACCGGACTTGGAGAAAATGGCCGTGTTGATGCCGATCAGGTTCCCGTTGGCATCGACCAGTGCGCCACCGGAGTTGCCGGGGTTGATCGCCGCGTCGGTCTGGATGAAGTCTTCGTAGTTGTTCAGGCCCAGCTGGTTGCGGCCGGTGGCGCTGATGATGCCCATGGTCACGGTCTGGCCGACGCCGAAGGGGTTGCCGATGGCCAGCGACACGTCGCCGATGTGGATGTTGTCGGAGCGGCCGATAGTGATGGCCGGCAGGCTTTTGAGGTCGATCTTCAGTACCGCAAGGTCGGTTTCCGGGTCGCTGCCGATCACCCGAGCCAAGGTCTCGCGGCCATCCTTGAGCGCCACCACGATCTGGTCGGCGCCACTGGTGACGTGGTTGTTGGTCAGCAGGTAGCCCTCGGGGCTCATGATCACCGCCGAACCCAGGCTCGATTCCCAGCGCTTCTGCTTGGGCAGGTTGTCGCCGAAGAAACGGCGGAACTGCGGGTCTTCGAACAGCGGGTGGGCGCTCTTGTTCACTACCTTGGTGGTGTACAGGTTGACCACCGCCGGCGCGGCCAGGGTCACGGCGTCGGCGTACGACACCGGGCCCTGCATGATCCGCGAGGTCTGCGGTGCCTGCTGCAGGTTGACGTCCTGGCTTGGCAGGCCGACCCATTGCGGGAAGCGCTGGATGATCAGCATGGCGATCAGCACACCGGTGAGCAGGGGCCAGCCAAAGTAACGCAGAGCCTTGAACATGAACGAATCCTGGGAGTAGGGCGGGAGCCAAGTAGCCGCGCCACGGGGCGCGAGCGCGCGCGATCATACACCTGAAACCGCTGATCGGCGATGGCTTGTCTGGCCTGCCCTCATGCGGCTGCCGCCGGTTTCCCCAAGGCCGGCGACGGCTCATAATGGCGGCCAGTATACGGGTGTTGAACCCGGCAAAAACGCAGATTTCGAGGAGATTTTCATGGCCGTCGCTCTGAACACCCTGGTCGAGGAAGCCGAGCGCTACCTGGGCAGCGCGAAGATCCAGGATTATTGCCCCAACGGGCTGCAGGTCGAGGGCCGCCCGCAGGTCAGCCGCATCGTCAGCGGCGTCACAGCCAGCCAGGCGTTGCTGGATGCCGCCGTCGAGGCCGAGGCTGACTTGGTGCTGGTTCACCATGGTTACTTCTGGAAGGGCGAGAACCCTTGCATCACGGGTATCAAGCAGCGGCGCCTGAAGACCCTGCTCAAGCACGACATCAGCCTGCTGGCGTTTCACCTGCCGCTGGACGTGCACCCGGAGGTGGGCAACAACGTGCAGTTGGCGCGCCAGCTGGACATTACCGTGGAGGGGCCACTGGACCCTGAAAACCCAAAAGTGGTCGGGTTGGTCGGTTCGCTGGCCGAACCGATCACGGCGCGCGATTTTGCCCGACGGGTGCAAGAGGTGATGGGGCGCGAGCCGTTGCTGGTCGAAGGCGAGCAGATGATTCGCCGGGTCGGTTGGTGCACGGGGGGCGGGCAGGGCTATATCGATACCGCGATTGCCGCCGGTGTCGACCTGTTCATCAGTGGCGAAGCGTCGGAGCAGACCTACCACAGTGCCCGCGAAAACGGCATCAGCTTCATTGCCGCCGGGCACCATGCCACCGAGCGCTATGGCGTACAGGCACTCGGCGATTACCTGGCACGGCGGTTTGCCGTAGAACACCTGTTCATCGATTGCCCCAACCCTATCTAAGCGGTCTTGCCCGCGAAGGGCCGCAAAGCGGCCCCATTTCCCCCAAACCCCCAGTCATATCGTTAGATTGTTTCGATCTAGCCCGCCTCCTAAATAGAAGCAGCCGCTGTGATAAAGTGGCTCGCTCGAACACGGCCCGCAGGCCGTCCATAAGATCGTTTTTCGTGAGTAGCCATGGTCGACAAACTGACGCACTTGAAACAGCTGGAGGCGGAGAGCATCCACATCATCCGCGAGGTGGCCGCCGAGTTCGACAACCCGGTGATGCTGTACTCGATCGGCAAGGATTCCGCCGTGATGCTGCACCTGGCGCGCAAGGCCTTCTTCCCGGGCAAGCTGCCGTTCCCGGTGATGCACGTCGACACCCAGTGGAAATTCCAGGAGATGTACAGCTTCCGCGACAAGATGGTCGAGGAAATGGGCCTGGAACTGATCACCCACGTCAACCCCGAGGGTGTGGCGCAGGGCATCAACCCCTTCACCCATGGCAGCTCCAAGCACACCGACATCATGAAAACCCAGGGCCTCAAGCAGGCGCTGGACAAGCATGGTTTCGACGCCGCCTTCGGTGGTGCCCGCCGTGACGAAGAAAAGTCCCGGGCCAAGGAGCGCGTCTACTCGTTCCGTGACAGCAAGCACCGCTGGGACCCGAAAAACCAGCGCCCCGAGCTGTGGAACGTGTACAACGGCAAGGTCAACAAGGGCGAGTCGATCCGCGTCTTCCCGCTGTCGAACTGGACCGAGCTGGACATCTGGCAGTACATCTACCTCGAAGGCATCCCGATCGTGCCGCTGTACTTCGCCGCCGAGCGTGAAGTGATCGAGAAGAATGGCACCCTGATCATGATCGACGACGCGCGCATTCTCGAGCACCTCTCCGAGGAAGAGAAAGCCCGCATCGTCAAGAAGAAGGTGCGTTTCCGTACCCTCGGTTGCTACCCGTTGACGGGCGCTGTCGAGTCGGAAGCCGAGACCCTGACGGACATCATTCAGGAAATGCTCCTGACCCGTACGTCCGAGCGCCAGGGCCGTGTCATCGACCACGATGGCGCCGGCTCCATGGAAGACAAGAAACGCCAAGGCTATTTCTAAGCTTCAAGTTACAAGCGGCAAGCTGCAAGACAGAAGCAGAACGAGTAGCTTCTGATTTTTGTGGACTGCCGCCTGCACTGCGGGCGCACAGGGAGTGTCTGCAGTGGATTTTGAGAAGTTGCTGGTTTGGCAGAGAAGTAAAAACTTAGCCGTTGTGATGTATCAGGCATTTGCCGACTGCCGGGATTTTGGATTCAGATCTCACATCACCCGTGCAGCGGTTTCAGTCCCTTCCAACATTGCCGAAGGGATGGAGCGCAGAGGGTCGCGGGAGAAGACGTGGTTCCTAAGCGTGGCGAAGGCGTCCTGCGCAGAGTTGCGGGCTCAACTGATAATTGCCGGTGAAATGGGTTACTTGCCTTCTGAATTGGCCAACGACTGGATTACTGAAACCCGTGAGCTCTCCAGAATGCTTGCAGGGTTGATCAACAAAATTTCTAACTAGCTGTACGCCGACAAGCTTGCTGCTTGAAGCTTACAGCTTGGAGCTTGAATGCAATGAGTCACCAATCTGATCTGATCAGCGAGGACATCCTCGCCTACCTGGCCCAGCACGAGCGCAAGGAACTGCTGCGTTTCCTGACCTGCGGCAACGTCGACGACGGCAAGAGCACCCTGATCGGGCGCCTGCTGCACGACTCGAAGATGATCTACGAGGACCACCTCGAAGCCATCACCCGTGATTCGAAGAAGTCCGGCACCACCGGCGAAGAAGTCGACCTGGCGCTGCTGGTCGACGGCCTGCAGGCCGAGCGCGAGCAGGGCATCACCATCGATGTCGCCTACCGCTACTTCTCCACCGCCAAGCGCAAGTTCATCATTGCCGACACCCCGGGCCACGAGCAGTACACCCGTAACATGGCCACCGGTGCGTCCACCTGTGACCTGGCGATCATCCTGGTCGATGCCCGCTATGGCGTGCAGACCCAGACCCGTCGCCACAGCTACATCGCCTCGTTGCTGGGCATCAAGCACATCGTCGTCGCGGTCAACAAGATGGACCTCAAAGGTTTCGACGAGGGCGTCTTCGAAGAAATCAAGGCCGACTACCTGAAGTTTGCCGATGCCATCAACCTGACGCCGAGCAGCCTGCACTTCGTGCCGATGTCGGCGCTCAAGGGCGACAACGTGGTCAACCGCAGCGAGCGTTCGCCGTGGTACACCGGCCCTGCGCTGATGGAAATCCTCGAGACCGTGGAAGTCGCGGCCGACCGCAACTTCACCGACTTGCGCTTCCCGGTGCAGTACGTCAACCGCCCTAACCTGAACTTCCGCGGCTTCGCCGGCACCCTTGCCAGCGGCGTGGTGCACAAGGGTGACGAAATCGTCGTGCTGCCGTCGGGCAAGAGCAGCCGGGTCAAGTCCATCGTCACCTACGAAGGTGAGCTTGAAAACGCCGGCCCAGGCCAGGCCGTGACCCTGACCATGGAAGACGAGATCGATATCTCCCGTGGCGACCTGCTGGTGCATGCCGACAACGTGCCGCCGGTAACCGACCAGTTTGACGCGATGCTGGTGTGGATGGCTGAAGAGCCGATGCTCCCGGGCAAGAAATACGACATCAAGCGCGCCACCAGCTATGTGCCGGGCTCGATCGCCAGCATCACCCACAAGGTCGATGTAAATACCCTCGAAAAAGACGCTGCCAGTGCGCTGCAACTGAACGAGATCGGTCGGGTCAAGGTGTCCCTGGACAGCGCCATCGCGCTGGACGGCTATGACAGCAACCGCACCACCGGTGCGTTCATCGTCATCGACCGCCTGACCAATGGCACCGTCGGCGCCGGCATGATCATCGCGCCGCCAGTACTGCCACACGGCAGCACCGGCCAGCACGGCAAGCAGGCCCACGTTTCCACCGAAGAGCGCGCCCTGCGCTTCGGCCAGCAGCCGGCCACCGTGCTGTTCAGCGGCTTGTCCGGCGCTGGCAAGAGCACCTTGGCTTATGCCGTGGAGCGCAAGCTGTTCGACATGGGCCGTGCTGTTTACGTGCTCGATGGCCAGAACCTGCGCCACGACCTGAACAAGGGCCTGCCACAGGACCGCGCCGGCCGTACCGAAAACTGGCGCCGTGCCGCCCATGTGGCGCGCCAGTTCAACGAAGCCGGCATGCTGACCCTGGCTGCGTTCGTTGCCCCGGATGCCGAAGGCCGCGAACAGGCCAAGGCGCTGATCGGCAAGGAGCGCCTGGTGACCGTTTACGTCCAGGCCTCGCCTATCGCCTGCCGCGAGCGCGACCCGCAGGGCCTGTATGCGGCCGGTGGCGACAACATCCCGGGCGAGAGCTTCCCGTTCGATGTGCCGCTGGATGCAGACCTGGTGATTGATACCCAGGCTACCAGCGTCGATGAAGGCGTGAAGCAGGTGCTGGATGTGCTGCGTCAGCGCGGCGCGATCTAAGCGCTGAAGCTGCATGAAAAAACCCGCTTCGGCGGGTTTTTTTATGGCTGTGATTAAAGCACACGCACGGCGATCAGTTAGCGACTTGACGGATAGACAAGTTGACAAGTTGATAGCTCTTCAAGGGCCGGTCTAGTCTGTTGGCACAGGGGCGATTAAGGCCCTGAGTAGGCCCTATGATTACAACCACACATGAAGTACTCCATCCGGAAATCGGTCGTATCGAAACTGCGAAGGCCGCATTGCGTGAGCGCTTTGAGGAGCACCTTGCTCGTGCTTCGGAAGCGGTGGTGCTGAAAGCTGTGGCCCTTGCGGACGAAAAAGCATTCGCGGCGCTTGCCAAGGTAGAGGTTGAGACTAAACGCAGTATCGTAACGCGCAACCAGGAAGCCGTGTCCAGGATGAAAGCGCGTGCGTTCGAGCGGGTCGACGGTCGTTGCGAGTTACTGGACGCCAAGGCGGCCTGCGAAATACTGGGCATTACAAAGCAGGCACTGAGCCAGAAGACAAAAGCTGGAAACCTGCTTGCGTACACAAATTCCGGTAACCGCAGAAAATTCTACCCATCGTTTCAGTTTGCCAATAACAAGCCACGGGCAGTTGTCGCAAGGCTGATCAAAGCGCTAGAGGTAGACCCTGCCGACCTTGAAGCCATGAATTTTCTGGTTCAGCACCTGGTCGGCAAAATGGATTACTCAGACCCAGGGGAGCCAAGCAATGAAGTGCCACGGTTCGAATTGTTGGATGACAGTGTGGCCCTGAGGATCATCACGCGTGACTATGTGAATGCCTTGACGGCGGGGCAGTGAAAGCCGGGGCTGTCTACAAGGCTTCTTGTACGTTTACTCCAGCACTACACCTAGGCTGTCCAGGAATTCAACGGCCGTTTCACCGTTAGACAGCAGCGCCTGCATGAGAGGTTGATAGCTCAGTGCTTCCACCTGGGTTGAGCGACCTGTGTTCAAGACGAGATTGCACCCCTGCATGGAGCCGGTGACGATATAGACCGCTGACTGATAAAGCAGCCCATCAACCCCGCTTTGGTACATGCATGCCTGGCTGTTTTTTCGGTTTTTATCCTAGCGCAACTTTTTCCATTGGGGATCTGCGAGTGTTTTAGCCGCTTTTCTGTTGAGCTGTAGGAGATTTCTGTAATCGTAAATGTTGGGGGTCATTTATACGCTTCATATGCCGTTTGGGGGGCAAGAGGATGAAGGCCAAAGTTAATCTGGCTGAATGCTTGTTGGTCGGCGACATAGGCAGTGCGTGGCCACCTGCTGAGCTTCGTCTATAATGGGTTATAAGAAGTAACATCCCGCAGGAGTGGGGTGTTATATTCACGCTGCTTTAAATCCTGGTTTATCGTTGGCTGCGCGCCACTCTTTTATGGTGCGTGCTCCAAGTCATCATCCTGACTGTTTTTCTTTTTTATGTTATTCATCCATCGAAAGTGCTCTTGGTAATCCATCTGGCGCTCGCAACCCTGCTTGTACGGGTCCATATCGCATTTGAAATGGATGTCTTGTTTGTCAGGGAATAATATAGGCATCTCGTGGGTGCATCCGTTAAGAACAATTAGAATCATGATGGCTAGCTTTTTCATGGCGTATATTTGCGTGCGCGAAAGTTGTTATTTTGGTGAGGGAATTAAGTGTTTCAGTAGGGGCTGGTCTTTTTGGGTCCTCGTGGATGTCTTTCTGAGCTTGAATTATGGCTGGTTTTTCAAGATTAATCTGGGCTAATAGGTGAAGGGGATTTCGCTTTAGTTTGTAGGGATTTTTTCCAGCTTTAGTGGGGGAGCAGTTCTACGTGTTATTGTGCTCGTTATATAGCCATCATGGTCGTGGATCGCTTAATAAGCGGGCCATGTGTGTCAATAGACCTGAGGTGTGTAATGGGAAGAGGTAAGTATCGAAAAATAAGCTATCAGCCGTTCCTTGGTTCGGGTGGGGTATTGCTCCCTCCTAATCAAGCCATGCAGGCGGGACAGTTTATAAAGTCAGAGAACGGACGGTTTATTCTTCGTCTCAGAAGTGACGGAAATCTGGTCTTGGAAGATGGGGGGACCGTAATCTGGATCGCAGACGAGAGTCAGCCGTATAGCTCCACATTCCGGCAGCGAGCGCGCGAGCCACTCCAGTTCGTTGTCAGTAATTCCGGTTTTTTATATGATCCTGTCCGAGAGCGGATATGGTCCGCTCAGTCCACAGAGACACTGGATAAATCCTACTGGGAAAATAACTATCTCGCGTTGACTGATACGGGAAATATTTTGATTTTTGATGGCCGCAATGGGGAGGTGAGATGGGCGCGCCATGGGTATGTACCGGGACGGCTGCCTCGAAGGGTCAAAATATACCCAGAGGTTTATCCTCCCATCCCTTCACCTCTCATCAAGATTCCACATGACTATCCATGATATATAGTCGCGCTTCGAGGGATTTAGGCCTCCAAGCTCAATAAGCTTGGAGGTATAATTTTGTGGTGCTGAGAACGATGTGGCCGTTTTTATCTTAGGGTATAGAGTGTGTCTGCAAATCGACCGCAGCGGTTGGAGGTGAGGTAAATAAGCTCGATTTTTTAATGGGGTGATACGGAAGTTCACTGGCTAAGATGCTTGTTGTTCGGTAAAGCAGGCGCTACCTAAAAACCGAAGGCAGGGACTTTGTCGCCTTCGCCCGATCTTCTTACGAGCAATACGCAATCCTTGTTATTTGGATGAGCAACGGGCTAGTCCAACTTATATGTGTTTTTCTGAGACTGGAATTACCCGCCTTTCCTTCACCGCTTTATAAGAAAAACTCGAATAAATCTCCTTCACCCCCGGCAACCGCTGCAGCACTTCCCGGGTAAATTCCCCAAACGACTCAAGGTCCCGCGCCAGTATTTCCAGCAGGAAGTCATACCGTCCCGAAATGTTATGGCACGCCACAATCTCCGGTATCTCCATCAACCGTTTTTCAAACGCCAGCGCCATGTCCTTGGTATGCGAATCCATCATGATGCTGACAAAGGCGGTCACCCCAAACCCCAGCGACTTGGGGGAAAGAATGGCCTGATACCCGGTGATGTAACCGTTATCTTCCAGCAGCTTGACCCGCCGCCAACAGGGCGAGGTGGTCAGCGCCACCTGGTCGGCAAGTTCGGAAACGGTTAGGCGGGCGTTGTCCTGCAGGGCGGCAAGCAGGGCGCGGTCGGTGCGGTCGAGGCTCGAAGGCATGTTTTGCCCTCCTGATCGGATAATTGTTGTTTTTGTTCCAAAAAGTGCGCGTTTGCGTGGGCTATTTTGGAAAAATTCAGGCAGCTCGGTGGCATAAGCTTATAACAAACCACAAGAGGCTGTTGCCATGCGCGACTCCCATAACAACACCGGTTTTTCCACGCGGGCCATCCACCATGGCTATGACCCGCAGTCACACGGTGGCGCATTGGTGCCGCCGGTGTACCAGACCGCCACCTATGCCTTCCCCACCGTCGAATACGGCGCTGCCTGCTTTGCCGGGGAAGAGGCGGGGCACTTCTACAGCCGCATCTCCAACCCGACGCTGGCTTTGCTGGAACAGCGCATGGCATCACTGGAGGGGGGCGAGGCGGGGCTGGCGTTGGCGTCGGGCATGGGGGCCATCACTTCGACGATATGGACCCTGCTACGGCCGGGCGATGAGCTGATCGTCGGGCGTACGCTGTATGGCTGTACGTTCGCCTTCCTGCACCATGGCATCGGCGAGTTCGGGGTGAAGATCCATCACGTCGACCTCAACGATATCAAGGCACTCAAGGCGGCAATTACCAGCAAAACACGGATGATCTACTTCGAAACCCCGGCCAACCCCAACATGCAACTGGTCGATATCGCAGCGGTGGCCGATGCTGCGCGCGGGCATGACTTGCATATCGTGGTCGACAACACTTACTGCACCCCTTATTTGCAGCGGCCGCTGGAAATGGGCGCCGACCTGGTGGTGCATTCGGCGACCAAGTACCTCAGCGGCCATGGGGATATCACGGCCGGCCTGGTGGTCGGGCGCAAGGCACTGATCGACCGGATACGCCTGGAAGGGCTGAAAGACATGACCGGTGCAGTGCTGTCGCCGCACGATGCGTCGCTGTTGATGCGCGGGATCAAGACCCTGGCCCTGCGCATGGACCGCCATTGCGCCAACGCCCAGCAAGTGGCGGAGTTTATCGCGAGCCAGCCGCAGGTCGAGCTTATTCACTACCCAGGGCTGCCATCGTTTGCCCAGCACGCGCTGGCCCAGCGCCAGATGCGCCTGCCGGGCGGCATGATTGCGTTCGAGCTCAAGGGCGGGATCGAAGCGGGGCGGCGGTTCATGAATGCCTTGCAGCTGTTCGCGCGGGCGGTGAGCCTGGGCGATGCCGAGTCGTTGGCACAGCACCCGGCGAGCATGACCCATTCCAGCTATACGCCGAAGGAGCGTGCGCACCATGGCATTTCGGAAGGGTTGGTGCGGTTGTCGGTAGGGTTGGAGGATATAGAAGACCTGATCGCTGATGTCGAGCAGGCGCTTCGTGTCTGTACCCAGGCGGCATGAGGGCGGCGGAAGCTGTGCCCTGTGCCTTGGTCTTCAGCTCAAGAGCATCCTCACTGCGTTGGTCATCTGGCCAGCGCATCTTTGAAGGAGTATCTCCATGAAGACAACAGTGAACTACAGGCTGGACATTCGCCGTGGCGGTGGTGACGACGATGAGGACGGTCAGCCGTGGCGCAAGCCTTGAGCTGAAATGAAAAAACCTGCCTCGGCAGGGTTTTTCGTCGTTGTCAGTCAAAGATTGGACGCAAGAAAAAGGCCTCTCGCGAGGCCTTGTTTCATTTCAGCGCATCAACGCTTGAGCCCGTAGCTCTCATCGAGCATGCCCGGCGAGTTCGGCGTTTTTGGCGCGTAGTCGCGTGGCACTTCGGCCGTGTCCTTCGGCGGGGTAAGCCGGTCACGAGGGCCCTGGGCCGCTTCGGAGTGCAGGGCGGCCAGCAGGCGTTGGCGGGTCACGTCGTCGAGGGCCAGGGTGTTGGCGCCATCGGCCAGGTGATCCTGGACATCCTGGTAGCTTTGGGTCAGTTTCTTGACCAGTACGGCGGTGCTGTTGAAGTGGGTGACCACTTCGTTCTGGTAGCTGTCGAAACGCTGCTGGATATCGTCCAGCTGACGTTGCGTGCTGCTAGGCGCGGCATTGGGCAGCAGGCGGGCCACGACGAAACCAACCACCACGCCGATGACCAGGGCCAGGGTCGGCAACAACCAAACAAGGAGCGAGAGTTCCACGAGTCCTTCCTCTATAAACGGCTTTGCTTTACGTTAACGGCTCAGACCTGCGCTGTATACCGCGAGCGATCGCAAATCAGAACAGAATTCCTCACCTAGACGAATCGACCCTTCCCGAGGTCACGGAGTAGTGCCTTGCTTGTCCGCGAAACCCCTTTGTTCATCGACGGCCCTTGCGGCCAGTTGGAAGCCTTGTACCTGGATGTGGCCGACGCCCGCGGCGCGGTGCTGATCTGCCACCCCAACCCGGTCCAGGGCGGCACCATGCTCAACAAGGTGGTTTCGACCCTGCAACGCACGGCGCGTGACGCCGGTTACGTGACCCTGCGCTTCAACTACCGTGGCGTGGGTCAGAGTGCCGGCAGCCACGACATGGGCGCTGGCGAGGTGGCCGACGCCGAGGCCGCCGCGGCTTGGCTGCAGGCCAAGCACCCAGGGCTGCCCGTGGTGCTGATGGGCTTCTCGTTCGGTGGCTTTGTCGCCACCAGCCTGGCAGGGCGCCTGGAAAGCGCAGGCGTTGTGCTGCAGCATTTGTTCATGATCGCCCCGGCGGTGATGCGCCTGACGAGTGAATTCCCGCTGCCGCAGCGCTGCCCGATCACGCTGGTACAGCCTGACAGCGACGAAGTCGTCGATCCGCAGTTGGTTTACGAATGGTCTGACGCCCTGTCGCGCCCCCACGAGCTGCTGAAAGTGGCAGAATGCGGGCACTTCTTCCATGGCAAGCTGACCGATCTGAAGGATCTGCTGCTGCCGCGCCTTTCGAATTGAGCCAAGCCTGAATAAGCGAACACCCATGACCACGCGCATCCTTACCGGTATCACCACCACCGGCACCCCGCATCTGGGCAATTACGCCGGCGCCATCCGCCCGGCGATCCGCGCCAGCCAGCAACCCGGTGCCGATTCGTTCTACTTCCTGGCCGACTACCACGCCCTCATCAAGTGCGACGACCCGCAGCGCATCCAGCGCTCGCGCCTGGAAATCGCCGCGACCTGGCTGGCCGGTGGCCTCGATCCGGACAAGGTGACCTTCTACCGCCAGTCCGATATCCCCGAAATCCCTGAGTTGACCTGGCTGCTGACCTGCGTCGCGGCCAAGGGCCTGCTCAACCGGGCGCATGCCTACAAGGCCTCGGTGGACAAGAATCTGGAAACCGGCGAAGACCCGGATGCCGGCGTGACCATGGGCCTGTACAGCTACCCGGTGCTGATGGCCGCCGACATCCTGATGTTCAACGCCCACAAGGTGCCGGTTGGCCGTGACCAGATACAGCACGTGGAAATGGCGCGTGACATCGGCCAGCGCTTCAACCACCTGTTCGGCCAGGGCAAAGACTTCTTCGCCCTGCCTGAGGCGGTGATCGAGGAGAGCGTGGCGACCCTGCCGGGCCTGGATGGTCGCAAGATGTCCAAGAGCTACGACAACACCATCCCGTTGTTCACCAGCGCCAAGGACATGAAAGACGCCATCTCGCGCATCGTCACCGACTCGCGTGCACCTGGCGAAGCGAAAGACCCGGACAACGCCCACCTGTTCACCTTGTTCCAGGCGTTCTCGACGCCGGCACAATGCGCCGAGTTCCGCGAAGCGCTGCTGCAGGGCCTGGGTTGGGGTGAAGCCAAGCAGCGCCTGTTCCAGCTGCTGGACGGGCAACTGGCCGAGAAGCGTGATCACTACCACCAACTGATTTCGCGCCCCTCGGACCTGGAAGACATCCTCCTGGCCGGCGCCGCCAAGGCCCGCAAGACCGCCACGCCGTTCCTCGAGCAACTGCGCGAGGCCGTTGGCCTGCGCTCGTTCCGCAGCAGCGTGCAGGCCGGCACCGAAGTCAAGAAAAAGGCAGCCAAGAGCGCGCGTTTCGTCAGCTTCCGCGATGAGGACGGCAGCTTCCGTTTCCGCCTGCTGGCCGCCGATGGCGAGCAACTGCTGCTGTCGCGCAGCTTCGCCGACGGCAAGAGTGCGGGCGCTGTGAGCAAGCAATTGCAGCAAGGCGGCGAGGCCGATGTGCGTGTCGAAGGCCTGGGCTTCAGCCTGTGGCTGAACGGCGAGCAGGTTGCCGACGGGCCGCAGTTCGCAAGCGCCGAAGCCCGTGATGCTGCCGTTCAAAGCCTGCACGAGGCGCTGGCGCCGCAGCAGGACTGAAGCATTCGACTGAAGGAGCGGTTGAGCGTGCGGCCTGAGAGACAATGGCTGTATGTATGATTGCCATCAAGCGGGTCTGTCGCTACAGTGACGGCCCGTTTTTTGTTGCCTCGCTAACGAAATCATGACGCCCCTAGAACGATATCAAGCAGATCTGAAACGTCCCGACTTCTTCCATGATGCGGCGCAGGAGACTGCGGTGCGTCACCTGCAGCGCCTCTACGACGACCTGGTCCAGGCGCAGAACAACAAGCCGGGCATGTTCGGCAAGTTGTTCGGCAAGAAGGAGCAGACGCCGGTCAAGGGCCTGTACTTCTGGGGCGGCGTGGGCCGTGGCAAGACCTACCTGGTCGACACCTTCTACGAGGCGCTGCCGTTCAAGCAGAAGATGCGCACGCACTTCCACCGCTTCATGAAGCGTGTGCACGAGGAGATGAAAACCCTCAAGGGCGAGAAGAACCCGCTGACCCTCATTGCCAAGCGCTTCAGCGACGAAGCCAGGGTGATCTGCTTCGACGAATTCTTCGTCTCCGACATTACCGATGCGATGATCCTCGGCACTCTGATGGAAGAGCTGTTCAAGAACGGCGTGTCCTTGGTGGCGACCTCCAACATCGTGCCGGACGGCCTGTACAAGGACGGCCTGCAGCGTGCGCGCTTCCTGCCGGCCATCGCCATGATCAAGCAGTACACCGACGTGGTGAACGTCGACAGCGGCGTCGACTACCGCCTGCGTCACCTGGAGCAGGCCGAACTGTTCCACTTCCCGCTCGATGACGCCGCGCACCAGAGCATGCGTGCAAGCTTCAAGGCGTTGACGCCGGAGTGCACCCAGGCCGTCGAGAACGACGTGCTGATGATCGAGAACCGCCCGATCAATGCCCTGCGCACCTGCGACGACGTCGCCTGGTTCGACTTCCGTGCCCTGTGCGACGGGCCGCGCAGCCAGAACGACTACATCGAGCTGGGCAAGATCTTCCATGCCGTTCTGCTGAGCAATGTCGAGCAGATGGGCGTTGCCACCGATGACATCGCCCGTCGGTTCATCAACATGGTCGACGAATTCTACGACCGTAACGTCAAGCTGATCATCTCGGCCGAGGTGGAGCTGAAGGACCTGTACACCGGTGGCCGGCTGAGCTTCGAGTTCCAGCGTACCTTGAGCCGGTTGCTGGAAATGCAGTCACACGAGTTCCTGTCGCGCGCGCATAAGCCCTAAAGGCAGCGGCAAGCTTCGAGGTTCAAGCGGCAAGAAAAAGCCAGGGCAAACCGCATGTTGCTCTGGCTTTTTCTTGCCGCTTGAAGCTTGTAGCTTGCCGCTCAGGAAGCCTTTCAGGCTTCCTGCATGAACTGCTGCCGGTACTGGTTCGGCGACAGTTCGGTATGCTGGCGGAACAAGCGGGCAAAGAAGCTGGCATCGTCGTAGCCGACCTCGTAGCTGATGGTCTTGATGCTCTTGCGCGTGCTCGACAACAACCCCTTGGCCGTCTCGATCCGTAACCGTTGCAGGTAGTGCAGCGGCTTGTCGCCCGTCGCACCCTGGAAGCGGCGCATGAAGTTGCGAATGCTCATGCCATGGTTGCGGGCAACGTCTTCGAAGCGGAACTTGTCGGCGAAGTGCTCTTCCAGCCAATGCTGGATCTGCAGGATGATCAGGTCCTGGTGCAGCTTCTGCCCACCAAAGCCCATGCGCCCCGGGGTGTAGTTGCGCTGCACTTCGTAGAGGATATCGCGGGCCACGGCACGGGCCACGTTGGCCCCGCAGAAGCGCTCGATCAGATAGATATACAGGTCGCAGGCCGAGGTGGCACCGCCGGCGCAGTAGATGTTGTCGGCATCCGTCAGGTGCTTGTCCTGGTTAAGCCGTATGTTCGGAAAGCGCTCGGCGAAGTTGGCGAAAAAGCGCCAGTAGGTTGTCGCTTCCTTGCCATCGAGCAGGCCGGACTCGGCCAACCAGAACACACCGCTGGCTTCGGCGCACAGCACGGCGCCGCGGGCATGTTGTTCGCGCAACCACGGCAGTACCTGTGGATAACGCTGCATGAGGTTGTCGAAATCGTCCCAGAACGCCGGGAGGATGATGATATCGGCATCGTTCAGGCCGCCGTCGACCGGCAGTTGGACATTGCTGAAGCTGTCCACGGGCTGGCCGTCCGGGCTCACCAGGCCAATTTCGAACATGGGCTGCAAGCCCAGGCCCAGCTGCTTGCTGTAACGCAGGCTGGCGAGGTGGAAGAAGTCCTTGGCTTGCATCAAGGTCGAAGCGAACACCTTGTCAATGGCCAGGATGCTGACGCGCCGCAGTGAAGCGGTGGGTTGGGTAAACATCATTTGTCATTGTTCTTATAGGGTAGAGTGGTCAATCACCGGCTGAATCGTCTTATGTTTTTTGTCCAGCTGCAAGCTTCAAGCGACAAGCTCCAAGAAAAACAGGCCAGTACACACCCACTCTGTCTTGCAGCTTGAAGCTCGCTGCTTGTCGCTTTGATCAAGGCGCCGGGTTGGGCTGGTCCTGATGAATCGCTTCGATCGCCGCCAGCAGTTCATCGCCCAGGTTCAGTTCCAGGCTCTTGAGGTTGCTCTGCAACTGCGCCAGGTCGGTCGCGCCGATGATATTGCTGGTCACGAAGGGTTGCCGTGTGACGAAGGCCAAGGCCATCTGCGCCGGGTCCAGGCCATGCGCCTGGGCCAGTTGCACATAGCGGCTGCAGGCCGCCACGGTCTGTGGGTTGGAGTAGCGGGCGAAGCGGCTGAACAGGGTCAGGCGGCCGTTCTCTGGCCTGGCGCCGTTCTCGTACTTGCCCGAGAGCATGCCGAATGCCAGCGGCGAGTAGGCCAGCAGCCCGCACTGCTCGCGGATCGCGATTTCCGCAAGGCCGACCTCGAAGCTGCGGTTGAGCAGGTTGTACGGGTTCTGGATCGACACCGCGCGCGGCCAGCCGCGGGTTTCTGCCAGGTGCAGAAACTTCATGGTGCCCCACGGCGTTTCGTTGGACAGCCCGATGTGGCGGATCTTGCCCGCGCGCACCTGCTCGTCGAGCACTTCGAGGGTTTCTTCCAGTGGGGTGAACAGGTCTGTGCTCAGGTGCTGGTAGCCCAGCTTGCCGAAGAAGTTGGTGCTGCGCTCGGGCCAGTGCAACTGGTACAGGTCGATGCGATCGGTCTGCAGGCGCTTGAGACTCTCGTCCAGTGCCGCAACGATGTGCTGGCGGTTGTGCTTGAGTTGGCCATCGCGGATGTGGCTGATGCCGTTGCCGGGCCCGGCGACCTTACTGGCCAGGATCCAGTCGTCGCGATCGCCATGCTGGCGGAACCAGTTGCCGATGATGCGCTCGGTGGCGGCGTAGGTCTCGGGGCGGGGCGGCACCGGGTACATCTCGGCGGTGTCGATGAAGTTGACCCCGGCGGCCTTGGCCATGGCGATCTGTTCAAAGGCCTGGTCCTGAACGTTCTGCTCACCCCAGGTCATGGTGCCCAGGCACAGGGCGCTGACGTTGAGATCGGTACGACCGAGCTGGCGGTATTCCATCGGGAAGTCTCTCCTTGGCAAAGAAGCCCATAAAAGCAGGTTGAAATTTTTCGCGCAATCTGGATAATTCGGACCCTCTCCGTGTGGAGGGAGTGATGCACCACCACGCAGGAAGAACCCCGTCGAACATGGGCGTGCCCGACCCGAGCCCCCAAAAGCGTCTGTGTTCGGCTGCGCGCTTGCCCTTGGCAAGCTGTGCACTATCCAGTAAGATTCGCCGTCTATTTTTCGCTGGGCGGCCTCTGAGGCTTTAGAGAATGAAAACTTTTACTGCTAAACCGGAAACAGTAAAGCGCGAGTGGTTCGTAGTCGACGCCGCTGGCCAGACCCTGGGTCGTCTGGCTACCGAAATCGCTAGCCGTCTGCGTGGCAAACACAAACCAGAATACACCCCTCACGTTGACACCGGCGACTACATCGTCGTCATCAACGCCGAGCAAATCCGTGTGACTGGCGCCAAGTCTTCCGACAAAATGTACTACTCCCACTCCGGCTTCCCAGGCGGTATCAAGGAAATCAACTTCGAGAAGTTGATCGCCAAGGCCCCTGAGCGTGTTATCGAAACCGCGGTCAAAGGCATGCTGCCGAAGAACCCGCTGGGTCGCGACATGTACCGTAAGCTGAAAGTGTACGCGGGTGCTGCTCACCCACACACTGCTCAGCAGCCTCAAGAACTGAAGATCTAACGGGATAGTTCATTATGTCGGCGACTCAAAATTACGGCACTGGCCGTCGCAAGACCGCAACCGCTCGCGTTTTCCTGCGTCCGGGTACTGGTAACATCTCCATCAACAACCGTTCTCTGGACGTGTTCTTCGGCCGCGAAACCGCTCGCATGGTTGTTCGCCAGCCGCTGGAACTGACCGAGACTGTTGAGAAGTTCGACATCTACGTCACCGTTGCTGGTGGTGGTGTCAGTGGTCAAGCCGGTGCGATCCGTCACGGTATCACCCGCGCTCTGATGCAATACGACGAAACCCTGCGTGCCGCTCTGCGTCGTGCTGGCTACGTCACCCGCGACGCTCGTGAAGTTGAGCGTAAGAAAGTGGGTCTGCGTAAAGCGCGTAAGCGTCCTCAGTACTCCAAGCGTTAATACCGCTTCGGCAGTCGAAAAAGCCCGGTTCCTTTGGAACCGGGCTTTTTTTATGTCTTGAACTAACCTGTCAGCATGTCCGTGACGGCTTACCGCATAGACGCAGATCAAGCAAAGCGAGGGTTGTAGCCCGTAAGCGGGTAATCACCTTGTCAGTGTGTGGATTTGTTTCTTACCATGGCGGCCAATTTTTAGTGCCACAGACATTACCTAAGTACAGGCCTGATTCAACAGGCCAAGCAAGCTGATGGGAGAGGACTGAATGAGTAATGACGGCGTCAACGCAGGCCGGCGCCGCTTCCTCGTAGCCGCGACCTCTGTGGTCGGGGCAGCGGGGGCAGTGGGGGCTGCGGTACCGTTCGTGGGGTCATGGTTTCCCAGTGCCAAGGCGAAAGCCGCAGGTGCACCGGTGAAGGTCAATATTGCCAAGGTCGAGGCCGGGCAGCAGATGGTGGCCGAGTGGCGTGGCCAGCCTGTGTTCATCGTACGGCGAACGGAAGAAATTCTCGGGAACCTCAAGAAAATCACCGCAGACCTGTCCGACCCCGAGTCGAAGGCCTCGGTGCAGCCGACCTACGTCGACCCGCAGGTTCGCTCGATCAAACCGGAAATACTCATTCTCGTCGGCCTGTGTACCCACCTGGGTTGCTCGCCGACGTTCCGTCCGGAAGTGGCGCCCGCCGACCTCGGTCCGAAATGGGTGGGTGGCTATTTCTGCCCTTGCCACGGTTCACACTACGACCTGGCTGGCCGTGTCTACAAGTCGCAGCCGGCGCCTCTCAACCTGCCAGTGCCCCCGCACTCTTATGAGTCGGACGACATCATTGTCATCGGCGTCGATCAGGAGAACGCATGATGAGCAAGTTCATGGACTGGATTGATGCGCGCTTCCCCGCCACCAAGATGTGGGAAGACCACCTGAGCAAGTATTACGCGCCCAAGAACTTCAACTTCCTGTATTTCTTCGGCTCCCTGGCGTTGCTGGTGCTGGTCAATCAGATCGTGACCGGTGTGTGGCTGACCATGAGCTTCACGCCCTCGGCGGAAGAGGCCTTCGCCTCGGTCGAGTACATCATGCGTGACGTCGAATATGGCTGGATCCTGCGCTACCTGCACTCCACCGGTGCTTCGGCGTTCTTCATCGTGGTCTACCTGCACATGTTCCGCGGCCTGCTCTATGGCTCCTATCAGAAGCCGCGTGAGCTGGTCTGGCTGTTCGGCATGCTGATCTACCTGGCGCTGATGGCAGAGGCCTTCATGGGTTATCTGCTGCCGTGGGGGCAGATGTCGTACTGGGGTGCCCAGGTGATCATCTCGCTGTTCGGCGCCATCCCGGTGATCGGCGATGACCTCACCCAGTGGATTCGCGGTGACTACCTGATCTCCGGCATCACCCTGAACCGCTTCTTCGCCCTGCATGTGGTTGCCCTGCCTATCGTCATCCTTGGCCTGGTGGTGCTGCACATCCTGGCCTTGCACGAAGTGGGTTCGAACAACCCCGATGGCGTCGACATCAAGAAGAAAAAGGACGAAAACGGTATTCCGCTGGACGGTATCCCGTTCCACCCGTACTACACCGTCAAGGACATTGTCGGCGTGGTGGTGTTCCTCTTCGTGTTCTGTGCCGTGGTGTTCTTCTTCCCGGAAATGGGCGGTTACTTCCTGGAAAAACCGAACTTCGAGCAGGCGAACGCGTTCAAGACGCCGGAGCACATCGCACCGGTGTGGTACTTCACGCCGTTCTACGCGATCTTGCGTGCGGTGCCTGACAAACTGATGGGCGTAATCGCCATGGGGGCCGCGATCGCCGTGTTGTTCGTGCTGCCTTGGCTCGACCGCAGCCCGGTGCGCTCCATGCGCTACAAGGGCTGGATCAGCAAGCTCTTCCTGCTGGTGTTCTGCGTGTCCTTCGTCATCCTCGGTGTGTTGGGCGTGCTGGCGCCGACGCCTGGCCGCACCTTGCTGTCGCAGGTGTGCACGGTGTTGTACTTCGCCTACTTCCTGCTGATGCCGTTCTACACAAGGCTCGAGAAGACCAAACCGGTTCCGGAAAGGGTGACTGGCTGATGAAAAAGTTGATTGCAGTATTTTTGCTGGCCGTGATGCCTGCCTTTTCCTTCGCCGCAGAACAAGGCCTGGAGCTGGACAAGGTCGACATCGACCTGACCGACAAGGCAGCCATGCAGGATGGCGCGCGTACCTTTGCCAACTATTGCATGGGTTGCCACAGTGCCAAGTTCCAGCGCTACGAGCGGGTGGCCGACGACCTGGGTATCCCGCACGAGCTGATGCTCGAGAATCTGGTCTTCACCGGTGCCAAGATCGGCGACCACATGCAGATCGGCATGCGCCCCAACGACGCCAAGACCTGGTTCGGCGCTGCGCCGCCCGACCTGACCCTGGTTGCCCGGGTGCGTGGCACAGACTGGCTGTACACTTACCTGCGCAGCTTCTATGAGGACCCGTCGCGCCCTTATGGGGTGAACAACAAGGTGTTCCCTAACGTTGGCATGCCCAACGTGCTGGTTGGCCTACAGGGCAACCAGGTGGTTGGCTGCAAGCAGGTACAGAGCGTAGTCGATGGCAAGAAGCAGTTTGACCCGCTGACGGGCAGCCCGCTGACCCATGAAGCGTGTGACCAGCTGACCATCACGCCGAATTCCGGTACCCTGACGACCGAGCAGTTCGACGAGAAGGTCAAGAACCTGGTGACCTTCCTGGCCTATTCGGCCAACCCGGTCAAACTGGAAAGCCAGCGCATCGGTACCTACGTGTTGCTGTACCTGGCTTTCTTCTTCGTATTCGCCTATTTGCTCAAGCGTGAATACTGGAAGGACGTGCACTGATCACGCAGTAATTTCTGGTAGTTGAACGCGCCCGGGGGGCTCTGGCAGGTTTGCCAGGGTGCCCCGGGCGCGTTTTCATTTTGAGTGTTACGAGCATCCCGTACGAGGAGGCGCTACATGGGCGCAACCAACAGGTTAGCCTGCTATTCCGACCCCACTGATCACTATTCTCATCGGGTACGCCTCGTGCTTGCCGAGAAAGGCATCAGTGTGCAGATCATCGACGTCGACCCTGGCCGCCTGCCGCCCAAGCTGGTCGAGGTTAACCCCTATGCGAGCGTGCCGACCCTGGTCGACCGCGACCTGGCGTTGTATGAGTCGACCGTGGTGATGGAGTACCTCGAAGAGCGTTATCCGCATCCGCCCTTGATGCCGGTGTACCCTGTGGCGCGTGGCAACAGCCGCCTGCTCATGCATCGCATCCAGCGTGACTGGTGTGCCCTGGCCGATACGGTGCTCGACGTGCGCAACAGCGATGCTGCCCGCGCCGAAGCGCGCAAGGCGTTGCGTGAGAGTCTGACGGGGGTCTCGCCGCTGTTCGGTGAGTTCGCCTGCTTCATGAGTGATGAGCAAAGCCTGGTCGACTGTTGTCTATTGCCCATACTCTGGCGTTTGCCGGTAATGGGTATCGAATTGCCGCGGCAAGCCAAGCCGCTGCTGGATTACATGGAGCGACAGTTCGCCCGCGAGCCTTTCCTGGCGAGCCTGTCCTCCGTTGAACGTGAAATGCGCAAGCTTTAAGGAGCTGTTGATGAACTCCAGTCGCCCCTATCTGGTTCGAGCACTGTATGAGTGGATCGTCGACAACGATTGCACGCCCCATATGCTGGTCAATGCCGAGTATCCGGCAGTCCAGGTGCCTCAAGGTTTTGCCAGTGATGGTCAGATTGTCCTGAATATCTCGCCCAGTGCCGTGCGCAGCCTGCACATGGATAACGAGGCAGTGAGCTTCGAAGGCCGCTTCGGTGGTGTTGCCCACACGCTGTACGTGCCGATTGGCGCGATCCTCGGTATCTACGCCCGTGAGAACGGCCAGGGCATGGTCTTCGAGCTGGAGCCGTCGCTGATGGAAGGCGAGGAGCTTGAAGACGACGATGTCGAGCCGGATGATGATGGCCCGCCAGAAGGCGGTGGCCAGCCGCCGCGCCCGACGGGGCGGCCAAGCCTGAAAGTGGTCAAGTAACAAAAAAGGCGATCCAACCGGATCGCCTTTTTATTTGCAGCGCGCCTGCGATTACAGGTCGCTGATGGTGCGTACCTGGTCTTTGTTGATGCGGGTGCGTTTGCCGTCGAGTTGCTGGAACTCGTAGAAACCGGAGTCCTTTTCGAACTTCGGAGCGTCGACAGCCTGCATTTCACGGCCGTCGTTGAGGGTGATCAGGCTTGGGGTGGAGCAGCCAGCCAGGGTGGCGAAGGTGCCAAACAGCAGGGCAGGCAGCAAAAGCTTTTTCATGCGGTGTTTCCTGGGTATCTGGAAGGATTGGAGCAACGTTGCTGCCTGTGCCGGCTCTTCGCGGGTCAACCGCGAAGAGGTCGGTTCAGGCAGCCCGTCAATCAGTCGATGTACTCGAACAGTTTGACGATCTTCTGCACGCCCGACACGCCCTGTACCACGCCGGTGGCAGCATTGGCCTCCTGTTGGGTCACCAGGCCGAGCAGGTAGACGATACCGTTCTCGGTAATCACCTTGATGCGCGAGCTTGGCACGGCGTTGTCAGTCAGCATCTGCGTCTTGATCTTGGTGGTCAGCCAGGCGTCGTTGTTGCGCGCCAGGATGGAGGAGGGCTGCATCACCTGCAGTTCGTTGTGCACCTTCTTCACGCGCTGCACCTGGCCAGCCGTTTGCTCGGCCAGGCTCTTGAGCTCGGCGCGAGGGGTCTGGCCGGCAAGCAGGACGATGCCGTTGTAGCTGCTGACAACGATGTGCGAGCCCTTGTCGAGGTCTGGGCTGGCTTTGGAAATATTGACCGCAGCCTTGGTTTCGATCAGCGAGTCATCGATCTTGCTGCCGATGGTGCGCGTGCCGCGATCGTCCTCGATCGGCGAGTTACGGGTCGAGGTCAGCACCGAGCTGCAGCCGGTGACGCTCAGGCACAGGGTCAGGGCCATCAGGCCGAGGCGCATAGGGGTCATTCTTCACTCCCGAACAATTGGCTGTCGATCAGATCGCACAGGCAGTGGATCGCCAGCAGGTGGACTTCCTGGATACGTGCGGTGACCGTCGAAGGCACGCGGATTTCCACGTCCTCGGGCAGCAGCAGCGAAGCCATGCCGCCGCCGTCACGCCCGGTCAATGCTACGACAATCATTTCGCGATCATGTGCGGCCTGGATCGCTTGAATCACGTTGGCCGAGTTGCCGCTGGTGGAAATCGCCAGCAGCACATCGCCGGGCTGGCCCAGGGCGCGGATCTGCTTGGAAAAGACTTCGTTGTAGCTGTAGTCATTGGCGATCGAGGTCAGCGTCGAGCTGTCGGTGGTCAGTGCTATGGCCGGCAGGCTCGGGCGCTCGCGCTCGAAGCGGTTGAGCAGCTCCGACGAGAAGTGCTGGGCATCGCCGGCCGAGCCGCCGTTGCCGCAAGCGAGCATCTTGCCCTCGTTGAGAAGCGCATTGACCATGACCAGGCTGGCCTGCTCGATGTGCGGTGCCAGGATGTCCATTGCCTGTTGCTTGGTATCGATGCTGGCCTGGAACAGCCGGCGAATTCGGGATTGCATGTCCATCTGGTGACCTTAAGTGGGGCGGTGGCCGGCGCGGCGCGCAACAAAGACCAGCCCGCGAAACATAGAGCAAAAAATACGAAGTGGGTTCAGCATTCGAAGGCGTTTTTCAGCCATTGAAGCGGTCTGCCTGCATGGTGGCTGCCCTGCAGGGCGACAACGTCGAAGCGGCAGGGTTGTGCGGCCCAGCGCGGCTCCTTTTGCAGGAAAAGGCTGGCAGCCAGCACCAGCCGTTTCTGCTTGCGCCCGTCGATGCTGCCGAGGGCGCCACCGAAGCTCGCGTGCAACCGGTAGCGGACTTCGACGAATACTACTGTATCGGCGTCGAGCATGACCAGATCAAGCTCACCGCCTTTGCATCGCCAATTGCGCGTCAGCAGCCTGAGGCCTTGCCCTTGAAGGAACTCAAGGGCTTGGTTTTCGGCTGCCTGACCGGCCTGGGAGGGCGATGCGTCTGGCATCAACGGGCGGTGTCTGGCAGGCGCTTGACCTGGCCGCCAGAGAACTCGGCCCAAGGCAGCTGGCGCTCGATACGCTGGTTGGCGTTCATGCTGAGGCTGCCCGAAAGCCCTTGTACGCGGTTGTCCGGCAGGGCTTTCAGTTGGCCCAGGCGCGGTGCCAGGCTGTAGGCATCCACGCCCATGGCGTACAGGCGGCCGAGGCTGCCGGCGGCTTGCGGCCATTGCTGCACCACCTGCTGGCGCAGGCTGTTGCTGGTGTCGAGCAGCCACGGTGTTTCGCAGAAGCGGATGCCGTTCATGTCGTTGTACTGGTTGACGTCACCGCTGGCGCTGTACAGGTTCGAGGTGGCATAGACCGGTACGTCGCCGGCGTACTGGAAGTTCAGGGTCGGCTTGATCTGCTGGGCCTGTTGCGGCGTCGAGGCGAGGAAGATGAAGTCGATGTCCTGACGGCGCGATGGCTGCGCGGCGATGTTGCCGCCCACGGTGCTCTGCAGGCTCTTGGCGCGGCCTTCGCTCTGGCGCAGCTGGAACAGGTCGGCAATCTGCTGGGCCAGGGCGACGGGCTGCGCGATGCGTTCGGCGGCGAGCAGGGTGCCGCCGTTGCTTTCCCAGTCTTTGCGGAAGGCGGCGAGCACACGGTCACCCCACTCGCCGCTCGGTACCAGCGCGACGGCGCGGACCATGCCGTCGGCGCGGGCGCGACGTGAGACTTCGCGGGCTTCATCCTCGGCAGCGAGGCCGAACTGGAAGAGCTGCGGCGGGGCTGTCTGGCCGGCGTCTGCGTAGTTCAGGGCAAGCGTGGTGATTGGCAGTTGCGCATTGGCAGCGAGCTTTTTCACCAGGGGTTTTTCCAGTGGGCCGACTACCAGTTGCACGCCATCGGCCTGGGCCTGGCGGTAGAAGTCGTCAACCGAGGTGATGCGGGAGCTGTCGTATACCTGCACGGCGGGGGCCGGCTGGCCAGACTGCTGAGCCTGGAAGTGGGCGGCCATGAAGCCATCACGCAGTGCGCGTGCGACGCCTGCCAATGGGCCTTCCTGGGGCAGCAGCAGGGCAATCTTGGTCAATGGCTGGCTGGCCAGCTCCTTGAGCTTGGCCAGCGCCACCGGCAGTTGCTGGGCGGCAGGGTGGTCCGGGTGCTGCTGGCGCCAGGTGTCGATGGCGGCTTGCTGTTGCTCCAGGGTGCCGGCGGTTTTCACGGCCAGGGCCAGGCTGGTCCAGCCGGCGAGTACCGGGTCGTTGGCTGGCTGCTGCAGCTGTTCTGACGGCAGCGCGGCGACCAGCGCCCAGATCGAGTCGTTGTTGGCGCTGGCGGCCTGGCCGCTGAGCAGCGGGGCAAGCAGCACGCGCTGCTGGGCTGCGGCCAGGGCCTGGCCGTCGGCTTCGAGGGCGGCGGCGTGGACGCTGTAGGTGCGTACCTGCTGTTCTGCCGGCAGCTCGGCGACACGCTGCAGGCTAGGGTGCGACAGGGCGGTGAGGGCCGCCTTGGGCTGGTTGCGGCTCATGGCCAGCTCGGCGCCAAGGGTGCTGGCGAACACTTGCTGTGCGGGCTTGAGCGTGTCCATCGGGACCTGCTCGAGAATGCGTGCGGCGCGCGGGTAGTCCTTCTGCTTGTACGCCAGGTCTGCGGCGCTCAGGCGCAGCAGGGCGGCATCTTCCGCAGACTTGCTGGAGGCGGCCTTTTCGAGCAGTTGCTCGATGCTGGCGTCCGGGGTGCGTGGCAGCTCGCCCAGGCTGGATGAGGGCGAGCTGGCGCAGGCTGCCAGCAGGGTAGCGAGGCAGAGGGCTGAGAGCAGCCGCAGGCAAGCGATCATGTAAAGGTCCTGTTACTCGATCAAGTTGGCCGGCAATTGTACCCAAGCACTGGCCGGGGCGCGATCTTGCTGATGCTGATCCTTCACTATAGGTCGCTGGCCGATGAACGCCTGCGAAGTTCTTTGCGCCCTGTTACGGGCGGTCGGGCTACAATGGCGCCTTTGATCCGAAAGACAGGTGTGCGCAGTGACTGATGTGGCAGGGGCTTCGAAATCCACCGTGGGTACGCTGTATGTGGTCGCAACGCCCATCGGCAACCTCGACGACATGAGCGCCAGGGCGCTGAAGGTGCTGGCGGATGTCGCCCTGATCGCGGCCGAGGACACGCGCCACTCGATCCGTCTGCTGCAGCATTTCGGTATCGACACGCCGCTGGCGGCGTGCCATGAGCACAACGAGCGCGACGAGGGCGGTCGGTTCCTGACCCGGTTGTTGGCCGGCGACAATGTCGCGCTGGTTTCCGACGCCGGCACACCGTTGATTTCCGACCCTGGCTACCACCTGGTGCGTCAGGCGCGGGCGGCGGGGGTGAGTGTGGTGCCGGTACCGGGTGCATGCGCGCTGATTGCCGCGCTGTCGGCGGCGGGCCTGCCCTCTGACCGTTTCATCTTCGAAGGCTTTTTGCCAGCCAAGATGGCGGGGCGCCGTGCGCGGCTGGAGCAGGTCAAGGAAGAGCCACGCACGCTGATCTTCTACGAGGCCCCTCACCGTATCCTCGAGTGCCTGGAGGACATGGAGGCGGTGTTCGGTGGCGAGCGCCCGGCGCTGCTGGCGCGCGAGCTGACCAAAACCTTCGAGACCCTCAAGGGCTTGCCGTTGGCCGAGCTGCGGGCGTTTGTCGCGGGCGACAGCAATCAGCAGCGCGGGGAATGCGTGGTGCTGGTCGGTGGCTGGAGCGCGCCCGAGGGCGAGCAGGCGATCAGTACCGAAGCGCAGCGGGTGCTGGACTTGCTGTTGGCGGAGTTGCCGCTCAAACGGGCGGCGGCACTTGCGGCGGAAATTACCGGTGTACGCAAGAACCTGTTGTATCAACTTGCCCTGGAAAAACAGAAAGCAGAGTAGTGGCCATTTGATATAGTTTGCGGTATCGCTTGTTCTTGACCGCGTGTACCGTTAATCTTGTCGGCGGAGAGTCGATCGGACAGTCGCTGCCTGTTTTTGTTCCGCAGCTTTTGTTGCGAAACAGCAGGGGGAGGAAAGTCCGGGCTCCATAGGGCAGAGTGCCAGGTAACGCCTGGGAGGCGCGAGCCTACGGAAAGTGCCACAGAAAATAACCGCCTAAGCACTTCGGTGCCGGTAAGGGTGAAAAGGTGCGGTAAGAGCGCACCGCACGGCTGGCAACAGTTCGTGGCTAGGTAAACCCCACTCGGAGCAAGACCAAATAGGGTTCCATTAGGCGTGGCCCGCGTCGGAACCGGGTAGGTTGCTAGAGGCGTCCAGTGATGGCCGTCGTAGAGGAATGACTGTCCTCGACAAAACCCGGCTTACAGATCGACTCTCCACCTCTCCCTCCCTGCTTGAATCGATAGCAGGCGCACTCTGGTAATACCGAAAAAATCTTACTCTTAATAAATCACTTTAACTTCGAACTCCATTCGCTTGCGTGGGTTTGATTTTTCTCGTGTTTTTTTCCTCCCTGAAGTCCTTCCACATTCCTTTATCGCGCTAAATCTCGGTCCTGTAAGGCTTTTCCTTATGAACGTGCCTTGACGGTGCGGCGGGCGGATTCCTATAGTGTGCGCAAGTGGCAGAAAGTGGGATGAAGTGGGTTTTCTGGCACAAAAAAGCTACCATTGTGGGGAATCGCAGCCGTGTTCCGCGGAGCCAACGCCGTCAGCCTCGATGCCAAAGGCCGTCTCGCCATGCCGAGCCGGTACCGCGACGAGCTCGATTCGCGTTGCAATGGCCAGCTGATCGTGACCATCGACGCTGTAGACCCCTGCTTGTGTGTTTACCCCCTCGATGAGTGGGAACAGATAGAAGCCAAGTTGCGTGCCTTGCCGTCATTGCGTGAGGAAAACCGCCGCCTGCAGCGTTTGCTGATCGGCAATGCGGTTGACCTGGAGCTCGATGGCAGTGGGCGCTTCCTGGTTCCGCCCCGTTTGCGTGAGTACGCCAAGCTCGACAAGAAGGCGATGCTGGTGGGGCAACTGAACAAATTCCAGCTGTGGGATGAAGATGCCTGGAACACGGTTTCGGCAGCCGACCTTGCAGCTATTCAACAACCGGGCGCCATGCCCGACGAATTGCGTGACCTGATCCTGTGACCATAGATAGCGGCTTCAACCACATTACCGTCCTGCTCGACGAAGCTGTCGAGGCATTGGCCCTGCGCGCCGACGGTTGCTATCTGGACGGTACCTTCGGCCGGGGCGGACACAGCCGTCTGATTCTCAGCAAGCTTGGGCCGCAAGGGCGGCTGCTGGGCTTCGACAAAGACCCACAAGCGATTGCCACAGGGCAAGCGCTGGCGGCCGAAGACGGCCGCTTTGTCATTGTGCAGCGCAGCTTTGCCGAGCTCGGCGCGGAAGTGGCTGAGCGCGGCATGGCCGGCAAGGTCAGCGGTGTGCTGCTCGACCTGGGGGTATCTTCGCCGCAGTTGGATGACCCAGAGCGTGGCTTCAGCTTCCTCAATGACGGCCCGCTGGACATGCGCATGAACCCCAGTATCGGGGTCAGCGCCGCCGAGTTCATCGCCAGCGCGCCGGTCGAGGAAATCGCCCGCGTGTTCAAGGAATACGGCGAGGAGCGTTTTTCCGGGCGTATGGCGCGTGCCGTGGTGGAACGTCGCGAAAAGCAGCCGTTCACCCGTACCGCCGACCTTGCCGAAGTGCTCAAGGTCGCCAACCCGGCCTGGGAGAAGGGCAAGAACCCCGCCACCCGCGCCTTCCAGGGCCTGCGCATTCACGTCAACAACGAACTGGGTGACCTCGAAACCGGCCTTGACGCGGCGCTCGAGTCGCTGGAAGTTGGCGGCCGCCTGGTCGTTATCAGCTTCCACTCGCTCGAAGACCGCATCGTCAAGCTGTTCATGCGCAAGCTGGTCAAGGGCGAGGCAGACAACCTGCCGCGCAACCTGCCGGTACAGCACAAGGCCTTCGAACCCAAGATCAAGCTCATCGGCAAGGCGCAGTTCGCTTCCGAGGCCGAGCTCAAGGCCAACCCGCGGTCGCGCAGCGCCGTGATGCGGGTGGCGGAGAAGCTGCGGTGAGCAGGCTGTTTGCCAAGCCATTGCCAGGCGGAAGCTTCCTGATGCTTCTGCTGTTCGTCGGTGTTCTGGTTTCGGCCATCGCCGTGTCTTACAGCGCCCACTGGAACCGTCAGTTGCTCAACACCCTGTACGGCGAGTTGAGCGAGCGCGACAAGGCGCAGGCCGAGTGGGGGCGTCTGATCCTTGAACAGAGCACCTGGACGGCGTCCAGCCGCATCGAGAGCCTGGCGTCCGAGCAGCTGAAAATGCGCGTGCCCGCAGCCGACGAAGTGCGGATGGTGGCGCCATGATGAAGCTCGAAGGCGCACTCTACCCCTGGCGCTTCCGGGTGGTGATCGGCTTGCTGGCGTTGATGGTCGGTGCCATCTGCTGGCGCATCATCGACCTGCAGGTGGTCGACCGTGACTTCCTCAAGGGGCAGGGCGATGCGCGCAGCCTGCGCCATATTCCCATCCCGGCGCACCGTGGCCTGATCACTGACCGCAACGGTGAGCCGCTGGCGGTCAGCACCCCGGTTACCACCTTGTGGGCCAACCCCAAGGAAATGCAGGCGTCCAAAGAACGCTGGCCGCAACTGGCAGCCGCCCTTGGGCAGAACCCCCAGCAACTGACCGAGCGCCTGACCCAGCAGGCCAGCAAAGAATTCATCTACCTGGTCCGCGGCCTGACCCCGGAGCAGGGCCAGCATGTGCTCGACCTGAAAGTGCCGGGTGTCTATGGCCTGGAAGAGTTCCGCCGCTTCTATCCCGCCGGTGATGTCACCGCGCACATGGTCGGCTTCACCGACCTCGATGACCACGGGCGTGAAGGGGTAGAGCTGGCCTATGACGAATGGCTGGCCGGCGTGCCCGGCAAGCGACAGGTGATCAAGGACCGGCGTGGCCGGCTGATCAAGGACATTCAGGTAACCAAAAACGCCAAGGCCGGTAAGACCTTGGCGTTGTCGATAGACCTGCGCCTGCAATACCTGGCCACCCGTGAGCTGCGCAACGCCATCGCCGAACAGGAAGCCAAGGCCGGCAGCCTGGTGATCATGGACGTCAAGACTGGCGAAGTGCTGGCCATGGTCAACCAGCCGACCTACAACCCGAACAACCGCCGCAGCATGTTCCCTGCCGCGATGCGCAACCGGGCGATCATCGACGTGTTCGAACCCGGCTCGACCGTGAAGCCGATTTCCATGAGCGCGGCGCTGCAGAGCGGGCGCTGGAAGATCACCGACAAGGTCGAGGTCTACCCGGGCAGCCTGCAGATCGGTCGCTACACGATCAAGGACGTTTCCCGCAGCGAGGGCCCGATCCTCGACCTGACCGGCATCCTGATCAACTCCAGTAACGTCGGCATGAGCAAGATCGCCTTCGATATCGGCGGCGAGGCCATCTACCGGGTCATGTCCCAGGTCGGCCTGGGGCAATACACTGGCCTGGGCTTCCCGGGCGAGCGGGTGGGCAACCTGCCTAACCACCGTGAGTGGCGCAAGGCCGAGACCGCGACCCTGTCCTACGGCTATGGCGTATCGGTGACTGCGTTGCAATTGGTGCATGCCTACGCGGCGCTGGCCAACGACGGCAAGATGGTGCCGCTGTCGATCCTCAAGGTGGACAAGGCACCCGAGGCCGTTCAGGCGATTCCGAAAGAAACTGCCGAAACCGTCCAGGGCATGCTGCAGCAAGTGATCGAGGCGCCGCGCGGGGTGTTCCGTGCCCAGGTGCCGTTCTATCACGTGGGTGGCAAGTCGGGTACGGCGCGTAAGGCGACCGTTGGCTCCAAGGGCTACACCGAGAACGCCTACCGCTCGCTGTTCGCAGGCTTCGGCCCGATGAGCGACCCGCGTTACGCGATCGTCGTGGTCATCGATGAACCGAGCAAGGGCGGCTACTTCGGTGGCCTGGTATCGGCGCCTGTGTTCAGCAAGGTCATGTCGGGCACCTTGCGTTTGATGAACGTGCCGCCAGACAACCTGCCGCCGCCAGCAACCGCACAACCACAAGTCAATGCAGCAGACGCCAAGGGAGGGCGTGGATGATGACAATGCCACTGAGCAAGCTTTTCGCCCACGCCAGCCGCGATCCGCTGATCCGCGAGCTGACCCTGGATAGCCGTGCCGTGCGCCCGGGTGATCTGTTCCTGGCTGTGCCGGGTGCCAAGGTCGATGGCCGTGACCATATCGCCGACGCACTGGCCCGTGGCGCCGCCGCGGTAGCCTATGAAGAGCAGGGCGCGACCGTGTTGCCGATCACCGAGATGCCGCTGATTCCGGTCAAGGGGCTGATCGCCCAGCTGTCGGATATCGCCGGTCGCTTTTATGGCGAGCCAAGCCGTCAGTTGAACCTGGTCGGGGTGACCGGCACCAACGGCAAGACCAGTGTCACGCAGCTGGTGGCCCAGGCGCTTGATGTGCTGGGCCAGCGTTGCGGCCTGATCGGCACGTTGGGTACCGGTTTCTATGGTGAGCTGCAGAGCGGCCGCCTGACCACGCCAGACCCGATCGCGGTGCAGTCGACGCTGTACGACCTGAAAAAGGGCGGCGCCAAGGCCGTGGCGATGGAGGTGTCCTCGCATGCCTTGGAGCAGGGGCGTGTCGCTGCGCTGGAGTTCGATATCGCGGTAATGACCAACCTGTCCCGCGATCACCTGGATTACCACGGCAGCATGGAGGCCTATGAGGCCGCCAAGGCCAAGCTTTTCGCCTGGCGCAGCCTGCGTTGCCAGGTGGTCAACCTAGATGACGACTTTGGTCGCCGCCTGGCGGCGGCCTATGCCCGTCGTCCGAGTACCGATCATATCGAGACCCGGCTGCTCAGTTATAGCCTGGAGAATCCGGAGGCTTCGTTGTATTGCCGTGAAGCCACGTTCGATGACGATGGCGTGCGCGCAATCCTCGTGAGCGCCCAGGGTGAGCGCACCTTGCGCAGCCAACTGCTTGGCCGTTTCAACCTGAGCAACATGCTCGCGGCAGTGGCAACGCTGCTGGCACTGGATTATTCGCTGGACGAAATCCTCAAGGTCACCCCCCAGTTGCAAGGGCCGGTTGGCCGCATGCAGCGCCTGGGCGGCGGCGACAAACCGCTGGTGGTGGTCGACTACGCCCACACGCCGGATGCCTTGGAAAAAGTACTCGAGGCCCTGTGCCCGCACGCACACGGCAAGTTGCTGTGCCTGTTCGGCTGCGGTGGCGACCGTGACCGTGGCAAGCGCCCGCTGATGGCCGAAGTGGCCGAGCGCCTGGCTGACCGCGTGCTGGTCACCGATGACAACCCGCGCAGCGAAGACCCGCTGCGGATCTTCGACGATATCCGCCCTGGCTTTGCCAAGCCGGAGCACGTCGAGTTCGTCGCTGGCCGCGGCGAAGCCATTGCCCACTTGATCGCCACTGCCGCCGCCGATGACGTTATCGTCCTGGCCGGCAAGGGCCATGAGGATTACCAGGAGATCCGTGGCGAGCGCCACGATTTCTCCGATCTGGTCGAAGCCGAGAAGGCACTTGCAGCCTGGGAGGCTCCACATGCTTAAGCCCATGACACTCAGTCAGCTGACCGCGGCACTGAGTGCTCGCGTGGTGGGTGCCGACGCCAGCTTCGGCGGCGTCAGCATCGACAGCCGCAGCGTCAGTGCCGGGCAACTGTTCGTCGCCCTGGCAGGCCCGCGTTTCGATGGCCACGATTACCTGGCCGATGTAAAGGAAAAAGGTGCCGTAGCGGCGCTGGTCGAGCGTGAAGTGGCCGATGTCGACCTGCCACAGCTGCTGGTCAAGGACTGCCGTGTCGCGCTGGGGCAACTGGGGGCCTTGAATCGCGCCGCGTTCGACAAGCCGGTCGTGGCCATCACCGGTTCCAGCGGCAAGACCACGGTCAAGGAGATGCTGGCCAGCATCCTGCGTACCCGTGGCCTGGTGCATGCCACCCGTGGCAACCTGAACAACGACCTCGGTGCCCCGCTGACCCTGCTGGAAATCGCCCCGGAGCACAGCGCTGCGGTGATCGAGCTGGGCGCTTCGCGCATTGGCGAGATCCGCTACACCGTCGGCCTGACCCAGCCGCACGTGGTGGTCATCAATAACGCCGGTACTGCCCATGTCGGCGAGTTCGGCGGCCCGGAGAAAATCGTCGAGGCCAAGGGCGAGATCCTCGAAGGCCTGGGCGAGGGCGGCACGGCCATCCTCAATCTGGACGACAAGGCTTTTGCCATCTGGAAGGCGCGTGCCGGTGCGCACAGGGTCATCAGTTTCGCCCGCAACGATGGCCGCGCCGACTTCTACGCCACTGGCATCGACCGCGATGCGCGTGGCTGTCCGTCCTTCACGCTGCATGGCGCCGGGGACTCGGTTGCGGTGCAACTCAACGTCCTGGGCGAGCACAACGTCAGCAACGCATTGGCCGCGGCGGCGGCTGCCCACGCCGTCGGTCTGAGCCTGAGCGGCATTGCCGCTGGCCTGAATGCCGTGCAACCGGTCAAGGGCCGCACCGTGGCGCAGATCGCGCCGAACGGTGTGCGGGTAATCGACGACAGTTACAACGCAAATCCCACCTCGATGTGCGCGGCCATTGATATACTCGCCGGCTTTTCCGGACGCACCGTCCTGGTGCTTGGGGATATCGGCGAATTGGGTCAATGGGCGGAGGAAGGCCACCGTCAGGTGGGTGACTATGCGCGTGGCAAGGTCGATGCCCTGTACGCTGTGGGTTCCAACATGACATACGCGGTCAAGGCGTTCGGCGCCAATGGCCGTCATTTCGCTACTCAAGCTGAGCTGATCGACGCGGTTCGCGCCGAAAATGCCAGTGACACCACTATCTTGATCAAGGGCTCGCGCAGCGCTGCGATGGAAAACGTCGTGGCGGCATTGTGCGGTGCCAGCGGGGAGAAACATTAATGCTGCTGCTGTTGGCTGAGTATCTGCAACAGTTCCATAAAGGCTTCGCGGTCTTCCAGTACCTGTCCCTGCGCGGGATTCTCGGTGTACTGACTGCGTTGTCGCTGGCGCTGTGGCTGGGCCCGTGGATGATCCGTACCCTGCAGATTCGCCAGATCGGTCAGGCCGTCCGTAATGACGGCCCGCAATCGCACTTGTCCAAATCCGGCACCCCGACCATGGGCGGCGCGCTGATCCTGTCGGCCATCGCGATCAGCACCCTGCTGTGGGCCGACCTGTCCAACCGCTACGTGTGGGTCGTGCTGATCGTCACCCTGGCGTTTGGCGCCATCGGTTGGGTCGACGACTACCGCAAGGTGATCGAGAAGAACTCCCGTGGCTTGCCTAGCCGCTGGAAGTACTTCTGGCAGTCGGTGTTCGGCCTGGCTGCGGCGATCTTCCTTTACAAGACCGCCCCGACCAGCGTCGAGACCACGCTGATCGTGCCGTTCATCAAGGATGTCACCATTCCGCTGGGCATCGGCTTCGTCGTCCTGACCTACTTCGTGATCGTCGGTTCGAGCAACGCGGTCAACCTCACCGACGGCCTCGACGGCCTGGCCATCATGCCAACGGTCATGGTGGGCGGTGCCTTGGGCATCTTCTGCTACCTGTCGGGCAACGTGAAGTTCGCCGAATACCTGCTGATCCCGTATGTGCCGGGTTCGGGCGAGCTGATCGTGTTCTGCGGCGCGCTGATCGGTGCGGGCCTGGGCTTCCTGTGGTTCAACACTTACCCGGCCCAGGTCTTCATGGGCGACGTCGGTGCCCTGGCGCTGGGCGCCGCACTGGGCACCATCGCGGTGATCGTCCGCCAGGAAATCGTACTGTTCATCATGGGTGGCGTATTCGTCATGGAAACCCTGTCGGTGGTGATCCAGGTCGCCTCCTTCAAGTTGACCGGCAAGCGCGTGTTCCGCATGGCGCCGATTCACCACCACTTTGAACTCAAGGGCTGGCCTGAGCCACGGGTGATCGTCCGTTTCTGGATCATCACCGTGATTCTGGTGCTGGTCGGCCTTGCAACCCTGAAACTGAGGTAGATGAGCGTGTCACTGATCGCTTCCGACCAATTCCGCATCGTTGTCGGCCTCGGCAAGAGCGGCATGTCCCTGGTTCGCTTCCTGGCGAGCCGGGGCATTGCCTTTGCGGTCGCCGACACCCGCGAGCAACCGCCGGAACTGGACACCCTGCGCCGTGATTACCCGCAGGTGGAAGTGCGCTGTGGCGAGCTGGACGTGGACTTCCTCTGCCGCGCCAACGAACTGTACGTGAGCCCGGGCCTGGCATTGTCCACCCCGGCGCTGCAGCAGGCTGCGGCGCGCGGTGTGGCCCTGTCGGGTGACATCGAGCTGTTCGCCCGCCATGCCAAGGCGCCGATCATCGCCATCAGCGGCTCCAACGCCAAAAGCACCGTTACCACCCTGGTCGGGGAAATGGCTGCCAAGGCGGGCAAGCGTGTGGCCGTGGGCGGCAACCTCGGTACGCCGGCCCTCGACTTGCTCGGGGATGAGGTGGAGCTGTATGTGCTGGAGTTGTCCAGCTTCCAGCTGGAAACCACTGACCAGCTCAATGCCGAAGTGGCCACCGTGCTGAACGTCAGCGAAGACCACATGGACCGCTACAGCGGCCTGCCGGCCTATCACCTGGCCAAGCATCGGATCTTCCGGGGCGCCCACCAGGTGGTGGTGAACCGCCAGGACGCCCTGAGCCGGCCATTGCCGGTGGAAGGCCGGCCGTGCTGGAGCTTTGGTCTGAACCCGCCCGACTTCAAGGCCTTTGGCCTGCGCGAGGTCGATGGCGAGAAGTACCTGGCCTTCGAATTCCAGAACCTGATGCCGGTTCGCGAACTGAAAGTGCGTGGCGCGCACAACCAGAGCAACGCCCTCGCGGCCCTGGCCCTCGGCCATGCGGCCGGCTTGCCGTTTGCGCCGATGATCGAAGCCCTGCGTGAATTTGGCGGCCTGGCCCATCGTTGCCAGTGGGTTCGCGAGCGCAATGGCGTCAACTGGTACGACGATTCCAAGGCCACCAACGTGGGGGCCGCGCTGGCCGCCATCGAAGGCCTGGGCGCGGACATCACCGGCAAGCTGGTGCTGATTGCCGGCGGCGACGGCAAAGGTGCCGATTTCGCAGCGCTGCGTGCACCGGTGGCGCGCTTCTGCCGTGCAGTGGTGCTGCTGGGCCGTGATGCCGAGCGCCTGGCCGAAGCACTGGGTGAGGGTGTGCAGCAGGTCCGGGTCAAGACCCTGGATGAGGCCGTCGAGCAGTGCGCCGCCTTGGCTCAGCCGGGCGATGCGGTGCTGTTGTCGCCAGCCTGCGCCAGCCTCGACATGTTCAAGAACTTTGAAGAACGCGGGCGGCTGTTCGCCCAAGCGGCGGGAGGGCTGGCATGATCCTGGGCATCTTCAAGCCGTACCCGTCGCCGCTGATCAGCGGCCGTGGCATCGACCTCGACTTCGCGATGCTCGCCGGTTGCCTGGCATTGCTGGGCCTGGGCCTGGTGATGATCACCTCGGCCTCTTCGGAAGTGGCTGCGGTGCAGTCGGGCAACCCGCTTTACCACATGTTCCGCCACCTGGTGTACGTGGCCATCGGCCTGTTCGCCTGCGGCGCCACCATGCTGGTACCGATCGCCACCTGGCAGCGCATGGGCTTCATGATGCTGCTGGGCGCCTTCGGCTTGCTGGTGCTGGTGCTGGTGCCCGGCATCGGCCGCGAAGTGAACGGTTCCATGCGCTGGATCGGCTTCAGCTTCTTCAACGTCCAGCCTTCGGAAATTGCCAAGGTCTTCGTGGTCATCTACCTGGCCGGCTACCTGGTGCGCCGGCAGACCGAGGTGCGCGAGAGCTGGATGGGTTTCTTCAAACCGTTCATCGTGCTGCTGCCAATGGCCGGCCTGCTGCTGATGGAGCCAGACTTCGGCGCCACCGTGGTGATGATGGGCGCTGCGGCGGCCATGCTGTTTCTCGGCGGTGTGGGGTTGTTCCGCTTCAGCCTGATGGTGGTGCTGGCGGTGGTCGCGGTGTTTGTCCTGGTGCAGGCGCAGCCGTATCGAATGGCGCGCCTGATCACCTTTACCGACCCCTGGTCCGACCAGTTCGGTTCGGGCTACCAGCTGACCCAGGCGCTGATTGCCTTTGGTCGCGGTGAGTGGCTGGGCGTTGGCTTGGGCAACAGCGTGCAGAAGCAGTTCTACCTGCCCGAGGCGCACACCGACTTCGTGTTCTCGGTGCTGGCCGAAGAGCTCGGCGTGGTCGGCTCGCTGGTCACCATCGCGCTGTTCGTCTTCGTCACCGTGCGTGCTCTTTACATCGGCTTGTGGGCCGAAAAAGCCAAGCAGTTCTTTGCCGCCTACATGGCGTTCGGCCTGGCCTTCCTGTGGATCGGCCAGTTCCTGATCAACATCGGGGTGAACGTCGGCCTGCTGCCGACCAAGGGCCTGACCTTGCCGTTCCTCAGCTACGGGGGCAGCTCGCTGGTGATCTGCTGTGCCTGCGTGGGGTTGCTGCTGCGTATCGAGTGGGAGAGCCGCACGCACCTGGGCAGTGAGGAACACGAATTCAACGAAAGCGATTTTGCCGAGGAGACCAGTCATGGCCGCTGATGGCAAGAACGTACTGATCATGGCAGGCGGCACCGGGGGCCACGTGTTCCCGGCCCTGGCCTGCGCTCGCGAGTTCCAGGCACGCGGTTACAGCGTGCACTGGCTGGGCACGCCGAAAGGCATCGAGAACGAACTGGTGCCCCAGGCCGGCCTGCCGTTGCACCTGATCCAGGTCAGCGGCATGCGCGGCAAGGGCAAGCTGTCGTTGCTCAAGGCGCCGTTCACCCTGGTCAAGGCCGTGCTGCAGGCGCGGCGCATCATTCGTCAGCTCAAGCCGGTGTGTGTGCTGGGCTTCGGCGGCTATGTGACCGGGCCCGGCGGTGTGGCCGCGCGGCTGTGCGGTGTGCCGCTGGTGATCCACGAGCAGAACGCCCGTGCGGGTACCGCCAATCGGCTGCTGGTGCCACTCTCGGCGCGGGTCTGCGAAGCTTTCCCGGGCACGTTCCAGGCCAATGACAAGCTGCGTACCACCGGCAATCCGGTACGCACAGAGTTGTTCATGGATGCACAACGTGCGCCCCTTTCCGAGCGCCGTGCTCGCCTGTTGGTAATGGGCGGCAGCCTGGGTGCGGAACCATTGAACAAATTGTTGCCTAAGGCCCTGTCCGAAGTGTCTGCGGCGCTGCGGCCAGAGGTGTTCCACCAGGCTGGCAAGCAACACGCGCCGATCACCGCCGAGCGTTATCACGAGGTCGGCGTCGAGGCTCAGGTAGAGCCTTTCATCACGGACATGGCCCAAGCCTATGGCTGGGCCGACATGGTGGTATGCCGGGCCGGTGCCCTGACCGTCAGCGAACTCGCGGCGGCGGGCCTGCCTTCGATGCTGGTGCCGTTGCCCCATGCGATCGACGACCACCAGACCTACAACGCCCAATATCTGGCTCGGGAGGGCGCGGCCTTCCTGATGCCACAAGCGACAACTGGCGCAGCGCAGCTCGCTGAACGCCTGAACGAGGTGCTGATGCAACCCGAGAAACTCAATACCATGGCTGGCACCGCACGGCGCCTGGCCAAACCTGCTGCAACCAGCACCGTGGTCGATATCTGCCTGGAGGTGGCCCATGGTTGAAAGCCAGAAAGCCATTCCCCAGCCGAAGATGGGCCGTATCCGCCGTATTCACTTCGTCGGTATCGGCGGCGTCGGTATGTGCGGCATCGCCGAAGTGCTGCTGAACCTGGGCTATGAAGTGTCCGGCTCCGACCTCAAGGCGTCGCCGGTCACCGAGCGCCTGGAGTCGTTTGGCGCCGAGATCTTCGTCGGCCACCGTGCCGAGAACGCAGTCGCCGCCGATGTGCTGGTAGTGTCCAGCGCGATCAACCCGGCCAACCCGGAAGTCGCCACCGCCCTCGAGCGGCGTATTCCGGTGGTGCCGCGTGCCGAGATGCTTGCCGAGCTGATGCGCTACCGCCACGGCGTTGCGGTCGCCGGTACCCACGGCAAGACCACCACCACCAGCCTGCTGGCCTCGGTGTTCGCCGCCGGTGGCCTGGACCCGACCTTCGTCATCGGTGGGCGCCTGACCGCGGCCGGCACCAATGCCCAGCTCGGCACCAGCCGCTACCTGATCGCCGAAGCGGACGAGAGCGACGCCAGCTTCCTGCACCTGCAGCCGATGGTCGCCGTGGTCACCAACATCGATGCCGACCACATGGCGACCTACGAAGGTGACTTCAACAAACTGAAGAAAACCTTCGTCGAGTTCCTGCACAACCTGCCGTTCTACGGTTTGGCGGTGATGTGCCTGGACGACCCGGTGGTGCGCGAGATCCTGCCGCAGGTCAAACGCCCGACGGTCACCTACGGCTTCAGCGAAGAGGCGGATATCCGCGCCATCAACGTGCGCCAGCAGGGCATGCAGACGCACTTCACCGTGCTGCGCCGTGACTGCGAGCCGCTGGAGGTGTCGGTGAACATGCCCGGCAACCACAACGTGCTCAATGCCCTGGCAACCATTGCCATCGCCACGGACGAAGGCATCAGCGACGAGGCCATCGTCCAGGGGCTGTCCGGCTTCCAGGGTGTCGGCCGACGCTTCCAGGTCTACGGCGAGCTGCCGGTCGACGGTGGCAGCGTGATGCTGGTCGACGACTATGGCCACCACCCGACTGAAGTCGCTGCAGTCATCAAGGCCGTGCGCGGTGGCTGGCCGAGCCGTCGCCTGGTCATCGTCTACCAGCCGCACCGTTACAGCCGCACCCGCGACCTGTACGACGACTTCGTGCAGGTACTGGGCGACGCCAACGTGTTGCTGTTGATGGAAGTCTACCCGGCCGGCGAAGAGCCGATCCCCGGGGCGGACAGCCGTCAGCTGTGCCACAGCATCCGTCAGCGCGGCAAGCTGGACCCGATCTACATCGAGCGTGGCGCCGAGCTCGCCCCGCTGGTGCAGCCACTGCTGCGCGCGGGCGACATCCTGCTTTGCCAGGGCGCCGGTGATGTCGGTGGCCTTGCCCCGCAATTGATGAAAAGCCCGCTGTTCGCTGGCGCCAAGCAGGAGAAGTCGAAATGACCAGCGCCTACGACACACTGCACTCGACCCTGGACGTCAAGGCGTTCGGCCGCGTCGCCGTGCTCTACGGCGGCAAGAGTGCCGAGCGTGAAGTCTCGCTCAAGTCCGGCGCCGCCGTGATCGAGGCCTTGACCAGCGCCGGTGTCGACGTGGTCGCCATCGATGTGGGCGACGACCTGCTCGACCGCCTGCAACGCGAGAAGATCGACCGCGCGTTCATCATCCTCCACGGCCGTGGCGGTGAGGACGGCAGCATGCAGGGCCTGCTCGAGTGCCTGGGCATCCCTTACACCGGCAGCGGTATCCTCGCTTCGGCCCTGGCCATGGACAAGCTGCGCACCAAGCAGGTGTGGCAGAGCCTGGGTATTCCGACCCCGCGCCACGCGGTTTTGGCCAGCGAAAGCGATTGTGTGGTGGCCAGTACGGAACTGGGCTTCCCGCTTATCGTCAAACCTGCCCATGAAGGCTCTAGCATCGGCATGGCCAAGGTGAACAGCGAGCAGGAATTGATCGCCGCCTGGCAGGACGCCGCCAAATACGATTCCCAGGTTCTGGTCGAGCAGTGGATCCACGGCCCGGAGTTCACCATTGCGGTGCTGCGTGGCCAGGTGCTGCCGCCGATCGCCCTGGGTACGCCGCACGTGTTCTACGACTACGACGCCAAGTACATCGCCAACGACACCCAGTACCGCATTCCGTGCGGCCTGGACAGCGTCAAGGAACAGGAACTGATCGACCTGACCGCGCGCGCCTGCGATGCCATCGGCATCGAAGGCTGGGGGCGGTTGGACGTGATGCAGGACGAGCAGGGCCGGTTCTGGCTGCTCGAAGTCAACACCGCACCCGGCATGACTGATCATAGCCTGGTGCCCATGGCGGCCCGCGCGGCCGGCCTGGACTTCCAGCAACTGGTGCTGGCGATCCTGGCTGCCAGCGTCGAGACGCGAGGTTAACAGCCATGCAAGGCGCGATGTTACGTCATCAGCAACCCGCCACCGGCCGTAGCAAGCCGGTGCCGCGCGGTGCCAGCCGAATGGTGGCCAACGAGCCCATGTCGGCGCGCCTGCCCAAGGCCAACTTCAGTGGACTCAAGCGCCTGCTCTGGCCGGTGCTGCTGGTCGCGGCAGGCTTCGGCGCCTATGAAGGCGCCATTCGCCTGATGCCTTATGCCGACCGGCCGATCACCCGGATCGCCGTGCAGGGCGACCTCAGCTACATCAGCCAGCAGGCGGTGCAGCAGCGGATCGCCCCGTTCATGGCGGCGAGCTTCTTCAGCGTCGACCTGCCGGCGATGCGTGCGGAGCTCGAGCAGATGCCGTGGATCGCCCATGCCGAGGTCCGGCGCGTGTGGCCGGACGAGGTGGTGATCCGCCTGGAAGAACAGCTGCCAGTGGCACGCTGGGGTGACGAGGCCTTGCTCAACAACCAGGGCCAGGCCTTCACCCCGCGCGAGCTGGCCAACTATGAGCACCTGCCGCAGCTGTTCGGGCCGCAGCGTGCTCAGCAGCAAGTCATGCAGCAGTATCAGGTTTTGAGCCAGATGCTGCGCCCCATGGGCTTTTCCATCGCTCGCCTGGAGCTTCGCGAGCGCGGCAGCTGGTTCCTGACTACCGGTGCGGGCAGCACCGGCCCAGGCATCGAACTGCTACTGGGGCGCGACCATCTGGTGGAGAAGATGCGCCGTTTCATTGCCATTTACGACAAGACGCTTAAAGAGCAGATCACCAACATCGCCCGCATCGATCTGCGATACGCCAACGGACTTGCCGTTGGTTGGCGGGAACCGATTGCACCGACGACGGCCCAACCCGCCGTTGCGAAGAATTAGAGAGAGGCAGGACCATGGCAAACGCGCATAGCGGCAAAATGATCGTCGGGCTGGACATTGGCACCTCCAAGGTGGTGGCGCTGGTGGGCGAAGTGGGCGAAGACGGCACCCTGGAGATTGTCGGGATCGGCACCCATCCGTCCCGCGGCCTGAAAAAAGGCGTGGTGGTGAACATCGAGTCGACCGTGCAGTCGATCCAGCGCGCGGTGGAAGAAGCGCAGCTGATGGCCGGCTGCCGTATCCACTCGGCGTTCGTCGGCGTGGCAGGCAACCACATTCGCAGCCTGAACTCCCACGGCATTGTCGCCATCCGCGACCGTGAGGTCAGTGTTGCCGACCTCGAGCGCGTGCTCGACGCCGCCCAGGCCGTGGCCATTCCAGCTGACCAGCGCGTACTGCACACCCTGCCGCAGGACTACGTCATCGACAACCAGGAAGGCGTGCGCGAGCCACTGGGCATGTCCGGCGTGCGCCTGGAAGCCAAGGTCCACGTGGTCACCTGTGCGGTCAACGCGGCGCAGAACATCGAGAAGTGTGTGCGCCGTTGCGGCCTGGAAATCGACGACATCATCCTCGAGCAACTGGCGTCGGCCTACTCGGTGCTGACCGACGACGAAAAAGAGCTCGGCGTGTGCCTGGTGGACATCGGCGGTGGCACCACCGATATCGCCATCTTCACCGAAGGTGCGATCCGTCACACCGCAGTCATCCCGATTGCCGGCGACCAGGTCACCAACGACATCGCCATGGCCCTGCGTACACCGACCCAGTACGCCGAGGAAATCAAGATCCGCTACGCCTGCGCCCTGGCCAAGCTGGCCGGCGCCGGCGAAACCATCAAGGTGCCGAGCGTGGGTGACCGGCCACCGCGCGAGCTGTCGCGCCAGGCCCTGGCCGAGGTGGTGGAGCCGCGTTACGACGAGCTCTTCACCCTGATCCAGGCCGAACTGCGCCGCAGCGGCTACGAGGATTTGGTGCCGGCCGGCATCGTCCTCACCGGCGGCACCGCGAAAATGGAAGGCGCCGTGGAACTGGCCGAAGAAATCTTCCACATGCCGGTACGCCTGGGCGTACCGCACAGCGTTCGGGGGCTGAGCGACGTGGTGCGCAACCCGATCTATTCCACCGGCGTGGGCCTGCTCACCTACGGCCTGCTCAAGCAGTCCGAGGACTTGATCCTGACCGGTAACAGCAACAGCAGCAGCAACAGCTATGGCGATGAACCGAAGGCTCCAGTGCTTGAGCGATTCAAGCGCTGGGTCCAGGGCAATTTCTAAGTTTCAAAGCAGTAGTGGTAGGCGCGACAACTAGAGAACTGTAAGGAGAGGGAAAATGTTCGAGCTCGTAGACAACGTCCCGCAAAGTCCGGTCATCAAGGTGATCGGCGTAGGTGGTGGTGGTGGCAACGCCGTCAACCACATGGTCAAGAGCAGCATCGAAGGCGTGGAATTCATCTGCGCCAACACCGATGCCCAGGCGCTGAAAAGCATTGGCGCGCGCACCATCCTGCAATTGGGCACTGGCGTGACCAAAGGCCTGGGTGCGGGTGCCAATCCGGAAGTCGGCCGTCAGGCCGCGCTGGAAGACCGTGAGCGCATTGCCGAGGTGCTGCAGGGCACCAACATGGTGTTCATCACCACCGGCATGGGTGGCGGTACCGGTACCGGTGCAGCCCCGATCATCGCCGAAGTGGCGAAGGAAATGGGCATCCTCACCGTTGCCGTGGTGACCCGTCCGTTCCCGTTCGAAGGCCGCAAACGTATGCAGATCGCCGATGAAGGCATCCGCATGCTGGCCGAGAGCGTCGACTCGCTGATCACCATCCCCAACGAGAAGCTGCTGACCATCCTGGGCAAGGATGCCAGCCTGCTGTCCGCCTTCGCCAAGGCTGACGACGTACTGGCCGGTGCCGTGCGCGGTATTTCCGACATCATCAAGCGCCCTGGCATGATCAACGTCGACTTCGCCGACGTGCGCACCGTGATGGGCGAGATGGGCATGGCCATGATGGGTACTGGCTGCGCCAGCGGCCCGAACCGTGCGCGTGAAGCGACCGAGGCGGCGATCCGCAACCCGTTGCTGGAAGACGTCAACCTGCAGGGCGCCCGTGGCATCCTGGTGAACATCACCGCCGGCCCTGACCTGTCGCTGGGTGAGTACTCCGACGTGGGTAGCATCATCGAAGCCTTCGCCTCCGACCACGCGATGGTCAAGGTTGGCACCGTGATCGACCCGGATATGCGCGATGAGCTGCACGTCACCGTGGTCGCCACTGGCCTGGGCGCGCGCATCGAGAAGCCGGTCAAGGTGGTGGACAACACCCTGCAGACCGCTCAGCAGGCGTACGAAGCGTCCAACCCGGCACCGGTTCGCCAGGAGCAGCCTGCGGTCAACTACCGTGACCTGGAGCGCCCGACTGTCATGCGCAACCAGGCCCATGCGGGTGCCGCTGCGGCAGCTAAACTGAACCCTCAGGATGACCTGGACTACCTCGATATCCCGGCTTTCCTGCGTCGTCAGGCTGATTAATGGAATTTATCAGGGGTATAAAGGTGATTGGTATTCAGCAAAGGTTGGGTCTGTTATCATCCTCAGCCTTTGTTGATACCTGTTCGCAATTTGCGCTGAAGCGGCCAATGCCATGATTAAACAACGCACCCTGAAGAATACCATCCGTGCCACAGGTGTCGGCCTGCACTCCGGGGAGAAGGTATACCTGACCCTGAAGCCTGCACCTGTTGACACCGGCATCGTCTTCCGCCGCGCCGATCTCGACCCCGTGGTCGAAATCCCGGCGCGCGCGGCCAACGTCGGCGAGACAACCATGTCGACGACGCTGGTCAACGGTGACGTCAAGGTCGATACGGTCGAGCACCTGCTCTCCGCCATGGCGGGCCTGGGCATCGATAACGCCTACGTCGAGCTCTCCGCCTCGGAAGTGCCGATCATGGATGGCAGCGCCGGACCCTTTGTATTCCTGATTCAGTCTGCCGGCCTGGAAGAACAGGACGCACCCAAACAGTTCATCCGCATCCTGCGCGAAGTGACAGTGGAGGAGGGCGACAAGCGCGCCACCTTCCTGCCTTTCGAAGGGTTCAAGGTGAGCTTCGAGATCGACTTCGATCACCCGGTCGTCAGCGGCCGGACCCAGAGCGCCAGTGTGGATTTCTCCAGCACGTCGTTCGTGAAAGAAGTCAGCCGTGCCCGCACCTTCGGTTTCATGCGGGACATCGAGTACCTGCGCAAGCATAACCTTGCGTTGGGCGGCAGTGTCGAAAACGCCATCGTGGTAGATGAGACTGGCGTGCTGAACGAAGACGGCCTTCGTTATGAAGACGAATTCGTCAAGCACAAGATTCTCGACGCCATTGGCGACCTCTACCTGCTGGGCAACAGCCTGATTGGCGAGTTCAAGGGCTACAAGTCCGGGCACGCGCTGAACAACCAGCTGCTGCGCAAGCTCATTGCTGAAACCGATGCCTGGGAAGTGGTCACTTTCGAAGATGCCAGCACGGCACCGATCTCGTACATGCGCCCTGTTGCGGCCGTGTAAGTTCGAACACTCTCTAGTTCATTAAGGCCACCTTCGGGTGGCCTTTTTTATACCTGCTTTACAGGCGCTGCAGCGTGAAAAAGTCGAGGAAAGAGTAATCGCTGTACGTTAGTTCGATACGGGAAACCGCTTGGCTTTCGTTCTCCGCTTGGTATTCAACCCATTGATCGCGCCCTGCGCTTGCATGAATTGTTCTGCTGTCCAGCGTGGCGCCCGACTGGTCCAGGTACTGGACCGTTGCGTCTTTTTGAAGCCAGGTCCAGGCGAAACGGATTGAGGTGAACTCACCTGGCAGATCAATGCTTAGGTACTGGCGCATGTCTTTCCCGATGCTCAAGCCCAGCGCTTGTTTTTCGCGCATGCCAGGCTCGTCGGAATCGTATCTGTGGATGCCCGCCGGCCCTGAACTGGTGGGCAGCAATGTGACGAGCATGGTGTTGAGTGCCAACTGCCCGCCGGGTTGAATCAATTGTTGAGGCAGGTCGTTGAAGTCTTCCTCGAACCGGGAGGGGTAGATGCGAATGTCATCGATGGCCAGGTTGCCCCTGGCATGCGAAGGTCGCCAATTCGCTCCCTTACTTCAAGCTTCAGCGTCTCGACGGCTTGGGACGCCTTGAAACGCCAGTGCAGCGTAATCCACTCGGAAGTAGTGACTTCGATGGGGGCAGCGATCTGCTCATCACCCAGTTTCCAGGTGAGCACAGGCACAGCCTGGTTTGCCCATTGCTGCCGCGTGCGCAGGGAGAGGCAATACTCACGGTCGGGCTCCAGCCCTTGCAGTTCTTTGAATAGGACGGGGCCGTGTGGAAAAGAAATAGCGGGGGCAAAGGCTACGAAGTGGTTGCCATCTTCTTCTTGGTAAATACCGAGGGTGGCGCCGTTGGAGTCCGCTTTCCAGTCACCCCAGGGGTCGGTTGAGGGTGACTCGAACGTGGCAAGGTGAAAATAGTCTGCATTCATGCTGGTCTCTCCTGGGGGGTGATCAGGCGAGCGTATTGCACCCCGTGGAGAAGGCAAACTGGCAAAAATATCAGGTGCGCGAAGGTGCTTTGTTAGGTCCATGCGACGCCAGGCGCTCTAGCGCGGCGCGCAGCTTGGGGTCGGTAATCCCCTCGGCGGTATCGCGAAGGCTTTCGGCGGCATTGCTCGAAAGCTCGGTGGCATGCCCGCCACGCTTGGCGGGCACCAGCGGCGGTTGCACCTTGTACAGGATGCGCCGCAGGTTGCCGAACGCTTCCATGGCTTGCAACTCCCGCATCAGGCGTTTCTGCTGATAGCGCAGGCGGGTGGCCCAATGGCCGTCGGTCACCACCAGCAACAAGGTACCGTCACGCCAGGAGGCAACGTGGCAATGCTCGCGGGCGGCCGGCTGCAGCTGGCTTTCCAGCAGGCGCTGCAGGTGTTCCAGGCGTTCGGCCTGGTTCAACAGCAGGCGCAGCGGACGGACCTGGCGCAGCAGTGCCGAAGGAAGCTGGGCGGGGGAGGGTTTATAGGCCATGCGGGTACGTATGAAGTTACAAGATCGGCAGTCTAACAGATGCGGGGTTATCGATTGCCTGCACTGGCCGCTCCGCCGATAAACACTGGATACGAGCTATTCTCGATACGTTTCATCTTTCTCAGCCTTGAACTCAGGGAAAATGCCCCTATCTAAGAAACGCCCCTGCCAAAACGCTGTACCAGCATCGTGGAATCCACCACTTTCCTCACCATCGTTTCCGGGTAGAATGCTCGTTCGCATGCGGCCTTAGGGCTGCACGGGCGACTCATGGGGCCGCCCTCCATCCCTACGTGTGGAAGATCCTGCCGATATGTTTGCGCCTTTGTTAAAGAAACTTTTTGGAAGCAAGAATGAGCGTGAAGTCAAACGCATGCTCAAGACGGTGACTATCGTCAATGCCTTCGAAGAGAAGATGGTGGCCCTCTCCGATGAGCAACTGCGGGGCAAGACCGCAGAGTTCAAGGAACGCTTGGCCAAAGGCGAGACACTGGACCAACTGCTGCCCGAAGCCTTCGCCGTGGCCCGTGAGGCCGGCAAGCGTGTGATGGGCATGCGCCACTTCGACGTGCAGCTGATCGGCGGCATGACCCTGCACGAGGGCATGATCGCAGAAATGCGCACCGGTGAAGGCAAGACCTTGGTCGGTACCTTGGCCGTCTACCTCAACGCATTGTCCGGCAAGGGCGTGCACGTGGTGACCGTCAACGACTACCTGGCCCGCCGTGACGCCAACTGGATGCGCCCCTTGTACGAGTTCCTCGGTCTGTCCGTGGGCATCGTCTCGGCGTTCCAGCCGCCGGAAGAAAAGCGCGCTGCCTACGCCTCCGACATCACCTACGGCACCAACAACGAATTCGGTTTCGACTACCTGCGCGACAACATGGCGTTCAGCCAGGAAGAGAAGTTCCAGCGTGAACTCAACTTCTCGGTCATCGATGAAGTCGACTCGATCCTCATCGACGAAGCCCGTACCCCGCTGATCATTTCCGGGCAGGCCGAAGACAGCTCCAAGCTGTACATCGAGATCAACCGCCTGATCCCGCGTCTGACCCAGCACATCGAGGAAGTCGAGGGCCAGGTCACCCAGGAAGGCCACTTCTCCATCGACGAGAAGAGCCGCCAGGTCGAGCTCAACGAAGCGGGTCACCAGTTCATCGAAGAGATGCTCACCCAGGCCGGCCTGCTGGCCGAGGGCGAGAGCCTCTACTCGGCACACAACCTGGGCCTGCTGACCCACGTCTACGCTGGCCTGCGTGCGCACAAGCTGTTCCACCGCAACGTCGAATACATCGTCCAGGACGGCCAGGTCCTGCTGATCGACGAGCACACCGGCCGTACCATGCCTGGTCGTCGTCTGTCCGAAGGCCTGCACCAGGCCATCGAAGCGAAAGAGAACCTGAACATTCAGGCCGAGAGCCAGACCCTGGCTTCGACCACCTTCCAGAACTACTTCCGCCTTTACACCAAGCTGTCCGGCATGACCGGTACCGCCGACACCGAAGCGTTCGAGTTCCAGTCGATCTACGGCCTCAACGTGATGGTGATCCCGCCGAACAAGCCGCTGGCGCGCAAGGACTTCAACGACCTGGTGTACCTGACCGCCGACGAGAAATACGCCGCGATCATCGCCGACATCAAAGAAAGCATGACCCTGGGTCGCCCGGTGCTGGTGGGTACCGCGACCATTGAAACTTCCGAGCACATGTCGAACCTGCTGCAAAAGGAAGGTATCGAGCACAAGGTACTGAACGCCAAGTACCACGAGAAGGAAGCCGAGATCATCGCCCAGGCGGGTGCTCCGGGCGCGTTGACCATCGCCACCAACATGGCTGGCCGTGGTACCGACATCCTGCTGGGCGGTAACTGGGAAGCCGAAGTGGCTGCCTTGGACAGCCCGACCGCCGAACAGATCGCGCAGATCAAGGCCGACTGGCAGAAGCGCCACCAGCAGGTGATCGAGTCGGGTGGCCTGCATGTGATTGCCTCCGAGCGTCACGAGTCGCGCCGTATCGACAACCAGCTGCGTGGCCGTTCCGGCCGTCAGGGTGACCCGGGTTCCAGCCGCTTCTACCTGTCGCTCGAAGACAGCCTGATGCGTATCTTCGCCTCCGATCGGGTGAAGAACTTCATGAAGGCACTGGGCATGCAGTCCGGCGAGGCGATCGAGCACCGCATGGTCACCAACGCCATCGAGAAAGCCCAGCGCAAGGTCGAAGGCCGCAACTTCGACATCCGCAAACAACTGCTCGAATACGACGACGTGGCCAACGAGCAGCGCAAGGTGATCTACCACATGCGCAACAGCTTGCTGGCGGCCGAGAACATTGGCGATACCATCGCCGAATTCCGCAAGGAAGTGCTGGACGCTACCATCAGCCAGCACATCCCGCCGCAATCGCTGCCCGAGCAGTGGGACGTGGCCGGCCTGGAAGCCTCGCTGGCGAGCGATTTCGCCATGAAGCTGCCGATCCAGCAATGGCTCGACGAAGACGACCACCTCTACGAAGAGACCCTGCGCGAGAAGCTGCTGAGCGAGATCACCAGCGCCTACACCGAGAAGGAAGACCAGGCCGGCATCGACGCCCTGCGTACCTTCGAGAAGCAGATTCTGCTGCGTGTGCTGGACGACCTGTGGAAAGACCACCTGTCGACCATGGACCACCTGCGCCACGGCATTCACCTGCGCGGTTATGCGCAGAAGAACCCGAAGCAGGAGTACAAGCGCGAGTCGTTCACGCTGTTCCAGGAGCTGCTCGAGTCGATCAAGCGCGACACCATCCGCGTGCTGTCGCACGTTCAGGTGCGCCGCGAAGACCCGATCGAAGAAGAAGCCCGCCTGCGCCGCGAGGCCGAAGAACTGGCCAGCCGCATGCAGTTCCAGCATGCCCCTGCGCCAGGCCTTGAAAGCGAGCAACTGAGTGAAGAGGGCGCCGAAGTGGCCGTGGCCACGGCTCCGGTGCGCAACGACCAGAAGCTGGGCCGCAACGAGCCATGCTGGTGCGGTTCGGGCAAGAAGTTCAAGCATTGCCATGGGCAGATCGAGTGATCTGATCTGACTCTTGTAAAAGCCTGGGGCCGCTTTGCGGCCCTTTCGCGACACAAGGCCGCTCCTACAGGTACCGCGCTCGTCTACTGATTGGCGCGGCCCCTGTAGGAGCGGCCTTGTGTCGCGATGGGGCGCAAAGCGCCCCCGTTTTTCGACATTAATCGTTTTATCTAGGAGCGCTCTAATGGCTGTTGGTCTTGGTCCTTTGCCCACCCTGCACCCGGTTCCGGGTTTTGAACTCGGCATCGCTTCTGCCGGCATCAAGCGCCCTGGGCGCAAGGATGTGGTGGTCATGCGCTGTGCCGAAGGCTCCAGCGTCGCTGGCGTGTTCACCCTCAACGCCTTTTGCGCCGCTCCGGTTATCCTCTCCAAGCAGCGCGTTCAGGGCACTGTGCGTTACCTGCTGACCAACACCGGCAACGCCAACGCCGGTACCGGTGCACCTGGCCTGGCCGCTGCCGAGCGCACCTGCGCCAAGCTCGCCGAGCTGACCGGCGTGCCGGCCGAGTCGGTACTGCCATTTTCCACCGGTGTGATCGGCGAGCCGCTGCCAGTCGAGAAGATCGAAGGCGCCCTGCAGGCCGCCCTGGACGACCTGTCGGAAAACAACTGGGCTGAAGCCGCCACCGGCATCATGACCACCGACACCCTGCCCAAGGGTGCCAGCCGCCAGTTCCAGCACGATGGCGTGACCGTCACCGTTACCGGCATCAGCAAAGGCGCCGGCATGATCCGCCCGAACATGGCCACCATGCTCGGCTACATCGCCACCGACGCCAAGGTCGCACCCCAAGTGCTCAAGGACCTGATGCTCGATGGCGCCAACAAGTCGTTCAACCGCATCACCATCGATGGCGACACCTCGACCAACGACTGCTGCATGCTGATCGCCACCGGCAAGGCCAACCTGCCGGAAGTCACCGAAGCCAGCGGTGCGCTGTTCGAAGCCCTGAAAAAGGCCGTATTCGAAGTGTGCATGGACGTGGCCCAGGCCATCGTCCGTGACGGCGAAGGCGCCACCAAGTTCGTCACCGTGCAGGTCAACGGCGGGGGTAACCATCAGGAATGCCTGGACGTCGGTTACGCCGTGGCTCACTCGCCGCTGATCAAGACCGCGCTGTTCGCCTCCGACCCCAACTGGGGCCGCATCCTGGCGGCCGTTGGCCGTGCCGGCGTGCCGGCGCTGGATGTCAGCCTGATCGATGTCTACCTGGACAACGTCTGCATCGCCAGCCAGGGCGGCCGTAGCCCTAGCTATACCGAGGCACAGGGTTCGGCGGTAATGGCCCAGGAAGAGATCACCATCCGCATCGAGCTGGGCCGCGGTGCGTGCAGCGAAACCATCTGGACCACCGACCTGTCCCACGAGTACGTGAAGATCAACGCCGAATACCGCACCTGATGCATGTGGGGCCGCATGCGGCCCCATAACCCCAGACAAATGGAGCCGAACCATGAGCTACCAACTGATCATCGGCGACAAGTTGCATTCCTCCTGGTCGCTACGCGGCGCCCTGGCCCTTGAGCTGGCTGGCGTTGCCTACGAAGAAACCCTGATCAAACTCAACCAGCCCGACACCCGCCAACGCCTGCTCGCTTACTCGGCCACCGGCAAGGTGCCATTGCTCAAGACCGAGCACGGTGTGATCGCCGACTCGCTGGCTATCGCCGAATACCTCAACGAACGCCACCCAGAGGCCCAGCTGTGGCCTGCCGATGTCGCTGCCCGTGCTCAGGCCCGTTCGGCCTGCGCGCAGATGCACAGTGGCTTCTTCGCCCTGCGCGGGGCGATGCCGTTCGACCTGGCCCGTGATGAAGCCCTGGAGAACGTGCCGCTGGACGTGCAGGTCGATATCGACCGTATCGTCGCGCTGTGGTCCGAGTGCCGCTTGGTTGCCAAAGACAGTGGGCCGTTCCTGTTCGGCAAGCCGACCTTGGCCGACGCCTACTTCGCCCCGGTGGCTGTGCGCTTGCGCACCTACCGCGTTGAGGTGCCTGCAGAGGCGGCAACGTACATCGAGACCATTTACCAGTGGCCGGCCTTCAAGGCCTGGCAACAGGCTGGCCTGGCGGAGCGAGCAGGGTGAAACGTATTCATGTAGTGGCCGCAGTGATCCGCGGCGCCGATGGCCGCATTCTTATCGCGCGACGGGCTGATACCCAGCACCAGGGTGGCCTTTGGGAATTCCCGGGCGGCAAGGTGGAAGAGGGCGAGAGCGTCGAAGCGGCGCTGGCCCGCGAGCTTCGTGAGGAGCTGGGTATCGAAGTGACCCGTTCACGGGCGCTGATCAAGGTCAGCCACGATTACCCGGACAAACAGGTGTTGCTGGAGGTTCGCGAGGTCGAGGCATTCACCGGCGAGCCCCATGGTGCCGAGGGCCAGCCGTTGGCCTGGGTAACACCACGCGAACTGCCGCAGTACGACTTCCCCGAGGCCAACAAGCCGATTGTCGCCGCCGCGCGCCTGCCGGACCAGTATCTGATCACCCCCGATGGCCTTGAAGTGCCTGAGATGCTCAAGGGCATCCAGAAGGCGGTCGCCAGCGGCATACGCCTGATTCAGTTGCGCGCGCCGGACATGTACGACCCCAAGTACCGCGACGTGGCGGTGGATGCGGTTGGCTTGTGTGGCGGCAAGGCCCAACTGATGCTCAAGGGGCCGCTGGAGTGGCTGGGCGATTTCCCGTCTGCGGGTTGGCACCTGACGGCCGCACAGCTGCGCAAGTATGCGGCCAAGGGGCGGCCATTCCCTGAGCACCGTTGGTTGGCGGCGTCCTGCCACAGTGCAGAAGAGCTGGCGCTGGCGGAACAGATGGGGGTCGACTTCGTCACCCTGTCGCCGGTGCAGGCGACGCAGACGCACCCCGAGGCCGTGCCGCTGGGCTGGGATGAGGCGCAACGGTTGATTGCGGGCTTCAGCCGGCCGGTGTTCTTGCTGGGTGGTGTCGGGCCGGGTGAGCGTGAGCGCGCTTGGGAAGTCGGCGCGCAAGGCGTTGCCGGGATTCGGGCGTTCTGGCCTGAGATTTGAGTCGCCAGTACTGGGGCCGCTTTGCGGCCCATTCGCGGGGCAAGCCCGCTCCCACACGAGGTTCGCGCAGTACCTGTGGGAGTGGGCTTGTCCTGCCTTGGCGCTCTCAGCTTTGAGGCTTTTCTGCGGGTTGCCATAGCACCTCGGCAACCCCCTGCCGGCGGCCAATGATCCGCGCTGCCACGAACAATAGATCCGACAGCCGATTGATATACGCCAACCCCACCCCTTCCAGTGGTTCCACTGCGTTCAACTGCTGGCAGCGGCGCTCTGCGCTGCGCGCCAGGCAACGGCACACATGCGCCTGCGCCACCAATGCCGAGCCACTGGGCAGGATGAAGTTCTTCAACGGCCCCAGCTCCTCGTTCCAGACATCGATTGCCGCTTCCAGCCGCTGCACTTCGGCCAGGTTCAAGGCTTGGTAACTGGGCATCGCCAGTTCGCCACCGAGGTCGAACAAGCGGTGCTGACAAGGCGCCAGCACCTCGCTGACCTCAGCCAGCCCTTGCTCATCCAGCCCTGCCAGCAGCAGCCCCAGCTGGCTGTTGAGGCTGTCCACCTCGCCAATCGCTTCGATGCGTGGGTGGTCCTTGGGCACCCGACGGCCGTCGCCCAGGCCGGTTTCGCCCTGGTCGCCAGTGCGGGTGTAGATCTTCGACAGGCGGTAGCCCATGTCATGCCTCCGTGGTGTTCGGTGCCGTCGCTGCCGGCTGGCCGAGGGGCAGGCGCAGGGTGAAGCACGTGCCCTGGCCGGGCGTGGACTGCACCTCCATCTGCCCCTTGTGGTTGTTGGTGATGATGAAATACGAGACCGAAAGGCCCAGGCCGGTGCCCTGGCCGATCTCCTTGGTGGTGAAAAACGGCTCGAAGGTGCGCTTGCGCACGGCTTCGGGCATGCCCACGCCGTTGTCCTCGACTTGGATTTCGGCCCAGGGCGGGTTGAGCCGGGTGCGCAGGGTGATGCGCCCAGGCTCGCTGGGTTGCGGGCGCAGGTGAATGGCCTGGGCAGCGTTCTTCAGCAGGTTGAGCAGCACCTGTTCCAGCTCGTTGGCGGTGCACGGCACCGGCCCGAGGTGTGGGTCGAACTGGCGCACGATGGCCTGGCCCTTGAAGTCGAAGCCGATGGCCAGGTCGAAGTCGTTGCTGGCGATCTCCAAGGCCTGGTCGATCAGTGCCGGCAGGTCGCAAGGTGCCAGCTGGCGATTGCTGCGCCGGCTGAAACTGAGCATGTGGGTGACGATCTTGGCGGCCCGCGCACCGGCCTGCTGAATCCCGTCGAGCAGCTGCGGTACTTCGCGGCTGTCCAGGTAGCGGTTGACGGTGGGCAGGTCGATGCCCAGCTCTTCGGCCTGCTCCTGGTTGCGCGGTAACTCCGGCGACAGACGCCGACGGATATTCTGCACATTATGCAAAATGGCCCCCAGCGGGTTGTTGATCTCGTGGGCCATGCCGGCGGCCAAGCCACCTACCGAGAGCATTTTCTCTGACTGCACCATCATCTCTTCCAGGGACAGGCGCTGGGTGATGTCGTCGATCCGGATCACCACACCGCGGCCGCCACCGCCCATCAGTGGATAGAAGGTCAGGGCGTAGTGGCGCAGTTCATCGCCCTTGGGCCAGGTGACGCGCTCGATTTTCGCCACCCGGTGTTTTTCCACGGTTTCCTTGAGCTGCGGCAAGAACGGCTTGAGCGGCTCGAAGGCGATGAAGATCGGCTGGTTCAGGGCCTCGTCCAGCGGCGTCCCGGAGAGCACGGTGGCCTCGTGGTTCCACTGGGTGACGTAGAGCTGCTCGTCGAGGGCGATCAGGGCCGAGGGCATGGAGTCGATGATGCTGTTGAGGTAATTCTGGAAGCCTGTGAGCTTTTTCTCGATCTTGCTGCGCACCTGGACTTCCAGCTCCAGCTTGCGGTTGGTGTGACGCGTTTCTTCGGCCAGGCCCTGGGCCTGGTCATAGGCGGTCTGGAATTCATCGCGGGTGCGCTTGAGCTGCTGCTCGCGGGCTTCGATGCGCGAGAGCATGGTATTGAACGCCTCGGCCAGGCTGCCGATTTCGTCGTCGTTGCCGCGCCGGGCACGCAGGGCGTAGCTCTCTTCGCGGGTGACCTGGCGGCTGAGTTCTTCGAGCTGGTTGATCGGCTGGGTGATCAAACGCTTGATTTGCCGGGCCACGACGATCCACAGCAGGATACTGAACACCAGGATGCCCAGGCTGGCGCTGAGCGTGCCGGTGTAGAAGGCGGTGGGCAGTTCGCTGCTGGCCACCAGCAGCAGGTGTGCGGGTGGGTTGGCGTCGCGAGGGATACGGATCAGCTGCGTGCTGCGAAACTCCATCAGGCGCCAGCCGTCGATGTCGCGAAAGCGCCTGGGCAGCGCCAACGGTTCGCCGTGCTGGAGTTGTGCCAGCATGCGGCCATCGCCGCCGTACACCGCCGCCGCGCGTAATGGCGTGTAGCTGTCCAGCTCTTTGAGCAGGGCGCTGGCGGTTTCCGGGGTGTCGCCTGCCCGGGTCGCCAGCTGTGGGTTGGACACCAGCCGGCCGATGGTCTGCAGGGCCTGGGGCGCCATGCTTTCCTGGGTGATCCAGTAGGCGGCGCTGATGAAGGTCAGGTTGGCCACCAGCAGAATGGTCACCAGCAGCACCAGCAGGGCCGCCAGCAGCTTCTGCCCGACCGGGAGGTTTTCCAGGCGTTGGCGCAGGGTCATGGGCAAGGCAATGTCCGTCTCCGGTTGAAAGGGCCAGCGTCAGGCGCTGGGTAAGCCACGTGCCTGCAGGTTATCGACCAGGCGCCGGTGCAGGCGTTCCAGCTGCGGTAGCTGCAGGCCATGGCGATCGGCGGCGCGGCAGGCGTGGCCGAGCAGGTAATGGACCTCGGTTCGCCGCCCGGCTCGCACGTCCTGATACATGGAAGAGTAGTTGGCGGCGGTGGCGAGGATCACCCGTTGCACTTCTTCGTCCAGGTCCTCGGCAGCCTGGGGTTGGCCACAGCGACGCAGCAGCTCGGCCAGCTCGTCGCACAGGGCAGTCACTTCGCCCAGGTGCTCCAGCAGGCCGCCGTTGCGGCACTCGTGCAGCACCGTCAGCGGGTTGATCGCGCAATTGAGCGCGAGCTTGCGCCACAGGCGGGTGAGGATATCCACGGTCCATTCGGCCGGGATGCCGGCGTCGTGCAGGTCATCGAACCATTCCGGGAGCGCCGGCTTCAGCGGGTCACCCAGCCAGTTGAAGCCATGGCCGGCGAAGCGCACTTGCCAGTCGTCCTCGCGAAAAGCCCCTTCGGTACTGGAAGCGAAGATGCAACGGGCATGGGGGACCTGGTCGGCGACTTCGTCCTGGCTGCCGAGGCCGTTCTGCAGCAGCACCAGCTCGGCGCCGTCGGCCAGCCTGGGGGCCAGGCGCGCGATGGCCGGTGCGGCGTCATACGCCTTGCAGGCCACCAGCAGCCGGTGGATCGGGCCGTCGCCCTCGGCGGTTTCGGCGGGGATCGCGTAGTGGTTGGCGGTGTCCTGTTCGTGCAACGTCAGGCCGCCTACCTGCTGATAGGCCTGCAGTCGTTGCGCGTCGCGCAGGATCAAGCGTACCGCCTTGCCCGCGCGCGCCAGGCGGCAAGCCCAGAGGCTGCCCAGGCTACCCGCGCCGAGAATATGCCAGGTGCTGCTCATATGCGTTTCGCAACCCGTTATAATGAGTCCGCATTTTAACCGTCTAACTCAGCGTGCTCCATCTTCAGGCCGAGCGCGCTTTTATTTTTGGAGAAAAACCATGCCTTCGTTCGACGTGGTATCGGAACTGGACAAGCACGAAGTGCAGAACGCTGTAGACAACGCCGTCAAGGAACTCGACCGCCGTTATGACCTCAAGGGCAAAGGCAACTTCGAGTTCAAGGACAAGGACCAGACCGTGCTGCTGACCGCCGAAGCCGAATTCCAGCTCGAGGCGATGATCGAGATCCTGCGCGGTGCGCTGGTCAAGCGCAAGATCGACGTCAAATGCCTGGAAACCAAGGACGCCTACCCGTCCGGCAAGGAAATGAAACAGGAAGCCAAATTCCGCGAGGGCATCGACAAGGAGCTGGCGAAGAAGATCGTCGCTCACATCAAGGATGCCAAGCTCAAGGTTCAGGCCGCCATCCAGGGTGAGCAGGTGCGTGTCACTGGCAAGAAGCGTGACGACCTGCAAGAGGCGATCGCCGCCCTGCGCGCCAAGGAATTCGACATGCCGCTGCAGTTCAACAACTTCCGCGATTGATCGGGGCGTTGCCAGGAACCTCGATGGCGCAATGATGTCCATGGGGGCCGTGGCCGCGGAAATGCCCGCGGCCAGTTTTACCGTGCACATGCCGTTCGGCATCAGGAGATGAACATGGATTTGAACGCTGAAGTCGATCAGCTGGTCCGCCAATCGCAGACCTGGATCCCCTTGATCATGGAATACGGCAGCCGGGTGTGCCTGGCGTTGCTGACCCTGGCCATCGGCTGGTGGATCGTCAACAAGCTCAGCGCGCGCCTGGGCAAGCTGGTCGGCCTGCGCAACGCCGACCTGGCGCTGCAGGGGTTCATCAGCACCCTGGCCAATATCATCCTGAAGATTCTGCTGTTCGTCAGCGTGGCGTCGATGATCGGCATCGAGACCACCTCCTTCGTCGCCGCTATCGGTGCCGCGGGCCTGGCCATCGGCCTGGCCTTGCAGGGCAGCCTGGCGAATTTCGCCGGTGGCGTGCTGATCTTGATGTTCCGCCCGTTCCGCATTGGTGACTGGATCGAGGCGCAGGGTGTCAGTGGCACCGTGGATAGCATTCAGATCTTCCACACCGTGCTGCGCACGGGTGACAACAAGACGGTGATCATGCCCAACGGCAGCTTGTCCAACGGCATCATCACCAACACCAACCGCCAGCCGACCCGCAAGGTGGTATTCGACGTGGGCGTGGATTACGACGCCGACCTGCAAAAGGCGCGTAATGTGCTGCTGGAACTGGCCCAGGACCCACGTGTGCTGGCCGACCCCGCGCCGCAGGCAGTGGTTTCGACGCTGGGCGACAGCTCGATCACCGTGTCGCTGCGCATCTGGACCAAGACCTCGGACTACTGGGATGTGATGTTCATGCTCAACGAGCATGCCCGTGACCGGTTGAAGGCCGAGGGTATCGACATTCCGTTTCCGCAGCGGGTGATTCGTGTGGTGCAGGAGACGGCCACGCAGTAAGCAACGCTTCAACGCTGGGGCCGCTGTGCGCCCCTTCGCGGGCTTGCCCCGCGAAGGGGCGCACAGCGGCCCTAGCTTTTTCCGCGCCTATTACACTTGTTCACAGCCAAGCCCTGCCATTTCTGGCATACAGGCTGACCCCACCTGTTCCCGCTGAAATTCACCATGAAACCACTGCTGTACATCACCCCCCTCCGAGCCCTGTTGTTCGGCCTGACCCTGGCCCTGTTCGAGTTGCTCACCTACCTGGCCAGCGACGCTGTGATGCCGGCCATGCCCGTGGTGGTCGGCGACCTCGATGCCAGCCCCGAATACATCCCCCACGCCCTGAACCTGTACCTGCTCGGTGGCGTGGTGCTGCAGTGGTTGATTGGCCCTCTGGCCGACCGCTACGGCCGCCGCCCGCTGCTGTTGAGCGGTTGCGTGTTCTTCGGCGTGGCGTGCCTGGCGACGTTCTGGGTACACGACATCGGCCTGTTCAACCTGCTGCGCCTGTTGCAGGGCATTGGCCTGGGCTTTGTCGTCACGGTCAGCTACCCGGCCTTGAACGAGGCGTTCAGCGAAGCCGACGCAGTGCGCATGATGGCCTTGCTGGCCAACATTGCCCTGCTTTCGCCGCTGCTCGGCCCCCTGGTGGGCACCTTGCTGCTGCAATGGCTGGACTGGCGCTGGCTGTTCGTGGCCTTCGCCATCGGTGCGGTGCTGGCCTGGGTGCTGTTGTACCGGTTGATGCCGGAAACACTGGGCGTGGAGCGGCGCGACGGTTCGCGGCTGCCCTTTACGCCGATCCATTTGCTGCCGTTGTTGTCTGGCTACGGCCAGCTGCTGGCCAACCGTCGCTTTGTCGCCGGTAGCGCCGCCCTGGGCTTGGTCGGCCTGCCCTTGATTGGCTGGATCGGCCTGTCGCCGGTGCTGCTCATCCATGACGAAGGGTTGAGCACGATGGAATATGCGCTATGGCAGCTGCCGGTGTTTGGCGGGCTGATTCTCGGCAACCTGATCATCAACCGTATTGCCGACCGTTACTCGCTGCCAGCCCTGGTGCGTGGCGCATTGTGGCCCTACCTGGCGGGCCTGTCGCTGATGGTGCTGGCGACTTGGTACTGGCCAAGCGTGACCAGCGTGGTGGCCGGTATGTCGCTGTATGCCCTGGGGCTGGGGGTGGCCAACGCCGTGCTGTACCGCATGACGCTGTTCGCCAGCGATCAGAGCAAAGGGCTGGTCTCGGCCATGCTGGGGATGATCACCATTGCCTTGCTGGGCCTGGGCGGCGCAGTCATGGCGATGATCGGGGCGGGTGCCAGTTTGCTGCACTTTGCCTTGGCGGCCAGTGTGGCGGGGGCGCTGGCGCTCTGGCCGTTGTGGTTCGTTGTGGGTGGGCGGTCTGGGGAAGGCGCCGTAGCCCAGTAGCATTCGTCGCCTGTACCGCCTCTGCGGGCGCGGGTTCACCCGCGAAGAGGCCGGTACAGGCGGCGAGGTACCCTCAGGGCCGTTCGGCCGCTGGGTTCTCCTCGGGCACCGGTTTGCCGGGCCCGGCTTCCTGACGCCACTGCAGGGCGATCAGAATCAGCGTCGGCACGCCCAGCAGGGCAGTGATCAGGAAGAAGTCGTGGTAACCGAACTTCTCCACCATGACCCCCGAGTAGCCGCCGATCAGCCGTGGCAGCAACAGCATGATCGAGCTGAGCAGCGCGTACTGGGTGGCCGAAAACTTCAGGTTGGTCAGGCTAGACAGGTAGGCGACGAACGCCGAGGTGGCCATGCCGGAGCTGAAGTTGTCCAGCGAGATGGTGACCACCAGCATGTCCAGGTTCGGGCCCATGTCGGCCAGCATCAGGAACAGAATGTTGGTCGCCGCCGAGGCCACGCCACCGATGAACAGGATCGGCATGATGCCGAAACGCACGATCAGCAGGCCGCCGACACCGGCACCGACCAAGGTCATGATGAGGCCGAAGATCTTGCTGACGCTGGCGATCTGGTCCTTGGTGAAGCCCATGTCGATATAGAACACGTTGGCCATCACGCCCATGACCGTGTCCGACATGCGATACGTGGCGATCAGCCCCAGCAGCAGCAGGGCCTGCCAGCGGTAGCGGGCAATGAAGTCGTTGACCGGGGTCAGCACCGGGGCAAGGCCGCGACGGCCCATGGTCGACAGGCACGCCCAGGTCAGCAGCACGTACAGAATCAGGCGCAGGAAGGCGCGGTCTTCCAGCAGCAGGTCCAGCGGGGTGGCGTCACCGAAAATCACGCTGGCCCAGTCGGTATTGAACAGTTGGGTGAAGCTGGCAGGTACCGACACCAACAGCAAGATCAGCACGAATACCGACGCCAGCTGGTGGACCAGGCCATAACGCGCCGCCGACAGCTGGGTACGCAGCGGCACCGAGGGTTCACGCATGACCAGGGTGGTGAACAGCGCGGGCAGCATCAGCAGGGCGAACATGATGTAGGTGCCGGCCCAGGCCTTGTGCAGGTAGCTGAACCCGGTGGAGCCGAACCATTCGGCGAAGAACAGCGCGCCTGCCGTGGCCAGCAGGGCCGCTACCCGGTAGCCGGCCATGTAGCTGGCGGCGAGCGCGGCCTGACGCTGGTCATCGGCAATTTCCAGGCGATAGGCATCAACGGCGATGTCCTGGGTAGCCGAGGCAAACGCCACGAGCACGGCCATGGCAATCAGCCACGACAGGTGTTGCTGCGGGTCGCACAGGCTCATGCCGACCAACCCGACCACCACCAGCGCCTGGGACAGCAGCAGCCATGAGCGGCGGCGCCCCAGGCCACCAAGCAGTGGCAGGCGCCATTGATCGAGCAGCGGTGACCAGACCCATTTGAAGGCATAGGCCAGGCCGATCAGGCTCGCGTAACCAATGGTCTCACGGGCCACACCTGCTTCGCGCAGCCATACCGAAAGGGTCGAGAACACCAGCATGTAGGGCAGGCCGGCGGCAAAGCCGAGCAGCAGCAGTACCAGGGTTGACGGGCTGGCATAGGCAGCAAGCGCAGCGCGCCAGGTTTTACGGGGCATGGGCCAACATCTGCCTCAAGTTTTCGAAAACAAAGCGCGCACTCTAACCGCTGTGCTCCATCGGGCGCCAGCCATGGCGCGTCATATCCACACGATTATTGGTTACATTCACGCCTTCTGCGCGCAACCGCGCCCGTTGTTCGTCGCCTGACGGCGTGCCCAATGCCAGGCTCAGGCGCCCGCCCGCACCGAGTACCCGGTGCCAGGGCAGGCGGGTATCGCCTGGCAGTTGCCCGAGGGTGCGCCCAACCCAACGTGCCGCGCGGCCAAGGCCGGCCAGCTCGGCAAGCTGGCCGTAGCTGACGACCTTGCCCGCGGGCACTTGCCCGAGCACCGAATACAGCGCCGTTCGTCGGGCTTGTGGTGTTTCCAGTGTGTGCCCGTATGCCTCAGACATCAGTGACCCCGTGGCTTGTGGATGAAACCGGACCAGCGGCGAGGCAAATGCGAGTTGAACTCAACGGCATGTGCTCGGTCTTTCCTTGCTCTGGTTGTCCGTATCTGGATAATGCCCGGCTTTTTCGACGAATCGAACCCGTAGTCCGCCTATGTATTCTAGATCCCTGTTGTGCCTGTTAGCTGTCTCCCTGTGCACCGCGCCCGCGTTTGCCGACACCGTGTGGATGAAGAACGGTGACCGCCTGAGCGGCAAGATCAAAGTCTTCGATGGCGGCAAGCTGCTGCTGGAGACCCCCTATGGCGGCTCTATCGCGCTGGACTGGAAAGAAGTCCAGACCCTGGAAAGCGACCAGGAAATGCTGGTCAAGCAGGATGCCTACAGCGGGGAGCGGGCCAAGTCGTTGAAAGCCGCCGAAGCCGGCAAGGTCACCCTGGCCAACGGCGAGGCGCCCAAGACCGTCGACCTGGCCAGCATCGAGCAGATCATGAAGCCCAAGCCGGTGGTCGAGGACCTGGTCTGGAAAGGCAACGTCGACGTCGCCCTGGACTACAAGCGTGCCGAGAATGACACCGACGACTACGACGTCAGCTTCAAGACCACCGCCCGCCATGGCCGCTGGCGCCACAACGCCGAGGGCGAGTACAACCGCGAGACCAAGGACGACGTCACCACCACCGACAACTGGAGTGCCGAGTACGCCCTTGACCGCTTCATTACCGAGAAGTGGTTCTGGCAGGGCCGCATGGAGTACAAGCGCGACCGCATCGAGGACCTGGCCCGCCAGCGCACCGTGGGTACCGGCCCGGGCTACCAGTTCTGGGACGACGAGCTGGGCGCGTTCTCGCTGGGTTCGCTGATCAACCGTACCGACTTCGAATACCAGGACGGCGCCAAGGACAACTTTTATGCCGCGGCGGTCAAGTGGGACTACACCCGCTACCTGATCGGCAAGAATGTGCAGCTGTTCACCAATGGCGAAGTCGCCAAGCCGCTGGGCAGCGTGGCCAACTACTCGCTGGATGCCGAAATCGGCTTGCGCTACAAGGTCACCGAATGGGCCTCGCTCAACCTCAAGGCAGAGAAGGACATCATCAGCGGTACACGTGACAGTGACCTGGACAAAACCCGTTACACCGCAGGCTTTGGCGTGACCTGGTAAAGACGCGATCCGTGTAGGCGTCAGCGGCTCCTGTGGCGGCGGCGGGTGATAATGCTTATCTTGTCACCCATCCAGTCCGCTGCCAGGAGCGCCCTTCGTGAGTACCAATGCCATCCGCCCCGCCCGGGAACTGCTGCTCAAGGAATACCGCGGCGTGCTCTCGACCCACTCCAAGTCCATGCCCGGCTTCCCTTTCGGCTCGGTCGTGCCGTATTGCCTGGATGCACAGGGCAACCCGCTGATCCTTATCAGCCGCATTGCCCAACACACCCACAACCTGCAAAAAGACCCCAAGTGCTCGCTGCTGGTTGGTGAACGCGAAGCAGAGGATGTTCAGGCAGTCGGCCGCCTGACGGTCATGGCCGAGGCGCACAAGCTGGTGGACGAAGCTGCCATCGAAGCCGCCGCCGAGCGCTACTACCGCTACTTCCCCGACGCCGGCAACTACCACAAGGCCCACGACTTCGACTTCTGGGTGTTGCAGCCGGTGCGTCACCGCTACATCGGTGGTTTTGGCGCCATCCACTGGCTTGACCAGGTGACCTTGGCCAACCCGTTCGCGGGCAAGGCCGAGGCGAGCATGATCGAGCATATGAACAGCGATCACGCCAAGGCCATTGCCCACTACGTCGAACTGACCGAGCTGCCACGCTCTGTGCCGGCGCACATGGTCGGTATCGACAGCGAGGGCATGCACCTGCGCATTGGCCAGGCGGTCCATTGGCTGGCGTTCCCGAGCCCATGCAATACGCCGACACAAGTGCGCGAAGCCCTGGTTTTGCTGGCGCACGCCGACCAGTGGCCGGTTGCGGCTGAAGTCGAGGGTTGAAATTGGAAGCTTGCGCATCCATCTGAGGTCTTATTGGGAGGTTCTCTTCCGTCGAGGAATCTTTGATGCGTGCTTTTCTACTGCTGTTTTTGCTGTTTCCTGTGCTGGAGCTGTTCGTCTTCGTCAAGGTCAGCGCGGCGATCGGGTTTTTCCCCGCACTGCTGCTGATCATCGCCGGTTCCGCGCTGGGTGTGCTGGTTATGCGGGTGGCCGGGCTGGCCACCGCACTGCGTGCCCGTGAAAGCCTGCAGCGCGGCGAACTGCCCGCTGAGGACATGTTCCAGGGTTTGATGATGGCGGTGGGTGGTGGCCTGCTGTTGCTGCCGGGCTTCATCAGTGACGTGCTGGGCCTGATTTGCCTGTTGCCATTCACCCGTCACCTGGCCGCGCGCAAGATGCGCCAGCGTGCCGAGGAGCAGGCCCTGCGCCAGCGGGCGTTTCAGGACGATCCGTTCCAGGCGCAGCCGCCTCGTGACGCCGGCCACCGGCCGAATGTGATCGAGGGCGAATACGAGCGTCGCGACAAGTAACCTGCCGGGGCCGCTTCGCGGCCCCTGTTGTTTTCACGTTATGCCTTTGATGAAAATTTTTACGTATCAAGCCTTGTAATTGCATATGGCGGCCTCATGTATGGGTCACCGCAAGGTTTCTGGTGGCAACACCAGACATGACTCAGGTGGTCCGCCCTGCGCGGGCCACCCCCGGCAACGCCGGACCGCATCAACCCGCCGGTGTCGATACCGGCCGATGAAAACCACAATTTGGGAGAGATCGACAATGAAGCTTCGTCCTCTGCATGACCGCGTAGTCATCCGTCGCAGCGAAGAAGAATCGAAAACCGCTGGCGGTATCGTCCTGCCGGGTTCGGCCGCTGAAAAACCTAACCGCGGCGAAATTGTTGCCGTCGGCACCGGTCGCATCCTGGAAAATGGCGAAGTGCGTGCGCTGGCCGTGAAAGTGGGTGACAAAGTGGTTTTCGGCCCTTACTCGGGCAGCAACACCGTGAAAGTCGATGGCGAAGACCTGCTGGTAATGGCCGAGAACGAGATTCTCGCCGTTATCGAAGGCTGATTTCCCCGACTTCCCGTTATTCCAAAGCATTTCAAGGATTAAACGATCATGGCTGCTAAAGACGTAAAATTCGGCGATTCCGCCCGTAAGAAAATGCTGGTTGGTGTCAACGTTCTGGCTGACGCGGTAAAAGCGACCCTGGGCCCGAAAGGCCGCAACGTGGTCCTGGCCAAGAGCTTCGGCGCACCGACCATCACCAAGGACGGCGTTTCCGTTGCCAAAGAGATCGAGCTGAAAGACGCGTTCGAGAACATGGGCGCCCAGCTGGTCAAGGAAGTCGCTTCCAAGGCCAACGATGCAGCCGGTGACGGCACCACCACCGCTACCGTTCTGGCTCAGTCCATCGTCAACGAAGGCCTGAAAGCCGTCGCTGCCGGCATGAACCCGATGGACCTGAAGCGCGGTATCGACAAGGCTACCGCCGCTGTCGTCGCCGAGCTGAAAAACCTGTCCAAGCCATGCGCCGACTCCAAGGCCATCGCTCAGGTAGGCACCATCTCCGCCAACTCCGACAGCTCCATCGGTGAAATCATCGCCGAAGCCATGGAAAAAGTCGGTAAAGAAGGCGTGATCACCGTTGAAGAAGGCTCGGGCCTGGAAAACGAACTGTCTGTCGTTGAAGGCATGCAGTTCGACCGTGGCTACCTGTCGCCGTACTTCGTCAACAAGCCGGACACCATGGTTGCCGAGCTGGAAGGCCCGCTGCTGCTGCTGGTCGACAAGAAGATCTCCAACATCCGCGAGCTGCTGCCAGTACTGGAAGCCGTTGCCAAAGCCGGCCGTCCGCTGCTGATCGTTGCAGAAGACGTTGAAGGCGAAGCGCTGGCTACCCTGGTAGTCAACAACATGCGCGGCATCGTCAAGGTTGCTGCGGTCAAGGCACCGGGCTTCGGCGACCGTCGCAAGGCCATGCTGCAGGACATCGCTGTCCTGACCGGCGGCCAGGTCATCTCCGAAGAAATCGGCCTGTCCCTGGAAACCGCTACCCTGGAGCACCTGGGTAACGCCAAGCGCGTCATCCTGTCCAAGGAAAACACCACCATCATCGACGGCGCTGGCGCCGACACCGAGATCGAAGCACGCGTCAAGCAGATCCGTGCCCAGATCGAAGAGACTTCCTCGGACTACGACCGTGAGAAGCTGCAAGAGCGTCTGGCCAAACTGGCTGGCGGTGTTGCCGTGATCAAGGTCGGTGCTGGCACCGAAGTCGAGATGAAAGAGAAGAAAGCACGCGTTGAAGACGCCCTGCACGCTACCCGTGCAGCCGTTGAAGAAGGCGTGGTGCCTGGCGGTGGTGTTGCCCTGGTACGTGCTCTGAACGCTATCGTTGACCTCAAAGGTGACAACGAAGACCAGAACGTCGGTATCGCACTGCTGCGTCGCGCTGTTGAATCGCCGCTGCGTCAGATCACTGCCAACGCCGGCGACGAGCCAAGCGTTGTGGCCGACAAGGTCAAGCAGGGTTCGGGCAACTTCGGTTACAACGCTGCTACCGGTGAGTACGGCGACATGATCGAGATGGGCATCCTGGACCCAGCCAAGGTCACCCGTTCGGCACTGCAAGCTGCTGCTTCGATTGGCGGTCTGATGATCACCACCGAAGCCATGATTGCTGATGCTCCGAGCGACGCTCCAGCTGGCGGTGGTATGCCAGACATGGGCGGCATGGGTGGCATGGGCGGCATGATGTAAGCCAGCCTTACCCCCTAGCAGCATGAAAAAGCCCCGGCTCGCGAGAGCCGGGGCTTTTTCGTTCTTCTGCGGCCCCTCACTCAGGCAACGCGGCGCTCAGCGGCAGGCGCCTCGACCATGCCCCGCCGATACAGAACCAGGTAGTACGAGCCCAACCCGATCAACCAGCAGAACACCGCCGTCCACACGTTGTGCGACAGAAAGTGGGCGCCCTGCATCATCCGCCCAACCGACAACACTGAACCGGCCACCACCGCCACCACCAATGCCACCCGGGCCAGTCGCGGGCGACGGTCGCGCAGCGCGAAGAACAGCGCAAACAGGCAAAAACCGGTCGCGGCATGCCCGCCTGGCCAGCACAGCCCGGGCTTGTCGGTAGCGGGCCGCGCTTCCAGCAGCTTGCTGTAGGTTTCCTTGCCGCCGAACTGGCTCAGGCTCCACGGGCACTGGACCTGGGTGACCTTTTTAAGCGGTGTGACGAACGCTGTGGACAAACTCAACGCCAGCACCAGGCAGCCCAGTTCTCGGCGCCAGCCAAACAAGCGTTTCCAGAAGAAACTCAGGGCAAATGTCAGCAACGCCAGCAAGCCCAGCAGGATCACCGCCTGCTTGACCCCGTCATGCAGCACGTTCTCCAGCCAGTAGCTGTGGCGCCCGATGAATTGCCCGGCGGCCGGGTCGAAGAACAGGTTGGCCACGTCCATGTCGACCGAGGTCAGCTCAAGCAGGACCAAGGCCACTGCCGTCACCAGCGGGATGCCCAGGTACACCCAGAGGTTGATCGGGCGAGGGCGGCTACGTTCGTGCATGACGACTCCAGGGCGCAAAAAAGATCGGGCATTATCGAGTGGCCGCTATCCTGTGTCCGTGAAGGATCAGTGAAAAAACTGTCAACGGCGGCGAATTTCGCCTGGGGGTGGCACAGTGCAGGCATTGGCCTTAAGCTGCGCCTGCCGCGCACCACAGCGAAGCGCCGCACAGGAGACCCCGATGCGCATTCTATTGGTTGAAGACAACCGCGATATCCTTGCCAACCTGGCTGATTACCTGGGCATGAAAGGCTACACCGTCGACTGCGCCCAGGACGGTCTGTCAGGTTTGCACCTGGCGGCCACCGAGCATTACGACCTGATCGTGCTCGACATCATGCTGCCCGGCATTGATGGCTACACCCTGTGCAAGCGCCTGCGAGAAGATGCCCGGCGTGACACCCCGGTGATCATGCTCACCGCCCGCGATCAACTGGACGACCGCCTGCAAGGCTTCCGCTCCGGGGCCGACGATTACCTGCTCAAGCCCTTTGCCCTGTCGGAGCTGGCCGCCCGCATCGAAGCGGTGCTGCGCCGCGCCCAGGGCGGAGGCCGGCGCACCTTGCAGGTCGCCGACCTCAGCTACGACCTCGACACCCTGGAAGTCACGCGTCAGGGGCGCCTGCTCAAGCTCAACCCGGTCGGCCTCAAGCTGCTTGCCGTGCTGATGCAGAAAAGCCCGCACGTGCTGCGTCGCGAGGTACTTGAAGAAGCCCTGTGGGGCGACGACTGCCCAGACAGCGACAGCCTGCGCAGCCATGTGCACCAGTTGCGTCAGGTGATCGACAAACCGTTCGAAAAACCGCTGCTGCATACCGTCCATGGCGTCGGCTATCGCCTCGCCGAGGGCCGCGATGGAGTTTAAGCAAAGCCTTGCCCAGCGCATTATCATCGCCTTTGCGTTGATGAGTGCGCTGGTCGCCGGGGCCTTCGCCTTCGGCATCGTCGCCACCGTGCACCTGGTTGAAGAACGGCTGATTTCCACGGTGCTGGGGGGCGACCTGCAGCGCCTGTTGCGCATGGACAGCGTGAGCGACTGGAGCCATCGACCGCGCCCTGACCAGCTGTTCTATTTCAGCGGCGGGCGTGATGATTTCGAGTTGCCCAAAGACTTGCGCCATCTAGACAGCGGCTTCCATGAGGTGTTTCGCGATCAGCTGTCGTACCACGCGATGGTCGAGATCGTCGACGGGCGCCGTTATGTGCTACTGCAGGATCAGAGCGATTTCGAAGAGCGCGAGCGCGTGCTGTTTGCTGTGGTGGTCGTGGGCTTTCTGCTCAGCCTGGTGCTGGCCGTCATCCTTGGCTGGCTGGTGGCGCGCAGGGTGATGGCGCCGGTGATCCGCCTGGCGCGTCAGGTACGTCATCGTGACCAGCTGCTTGGCCTGGCGCCGCCCTTGGCGCCCGATTATGCGGCAGACGAAGTCGGCCAGTTGGCCGTTGCCTTCGACGACACGCTGGGCCGTCTGCGCGATGCCTTGACCCGAGAGCGTCTGTTCACCAGCGACGTCAGCCACGAACTGCGCACGCCGTTGATGGTGCTGGCCACGTCGTGCGAACTGCTGATGGAGAACCAGACACTGGACCCGCGTGCGCGCAGCCAGGTCGAGCGGGTCGCCCGGGCTACCGAGGAGATGCGCGAACTGGTCAAGACCTTCCTGATGCTGGCCCGTGCCCAGCGCGACGAGGGCGCCGTGGCCTCGAAGGCAACCCTGCGCGAGGTGGCCGACGAACTCACCGGCGTGTGGCGCGATACCATCGAGCAGAAAGGGCTCACCCTCTATTTCGATGGTCGAGTCAGCGCCAGCCCGGTGCTGTACAACGCCACCTTCCTGCAGTCGGTGATGGGCAACCTGCTGCGTAACGCCGCGCACTACACCGACAGCGGTTACATTCGCCTGAGCCTTGAAGCCAATGGGTTCAGCGTGGAAGACAGTGGTGTAGGCATTCCGGAAGAGCAGCGCGAGGCGATGTTCAAACCCTTCGTGCGCGGCGCCGAACGGCGGGGCGAAGGGCTGGGCTTGGGCCTGTCACTGGTGCAGCGCATCTGTGACGACCAGGGCTGGCGGGTCACCCTGACATCGACCTTGCCGCACGGCTGCCGCTTCCAGGTGGACCTCAGCAAAAGTGTGGAGGTGGGTGACCCTTCGTCGCTCATTGGGTAATGTTTGGTAATACCTCTCGAAAGGACTAACACTTTTTTCACATTGGCATAACCTGATTCCAACGCTTGCTTTCCTAAAGTGGGCGTACTGGAGTCAGGAGATGCCCAATGCGTAGCCCCATCAAGCTTGAATTTTCCGAGAAATACGACCAAGAACACGCGCGCGAATATTTTCTCAAGCATCAGGATGGCCTGGCACGTCGCCTTTCCCACAAACGTGACGAGCAGTTGGCGCGTCGCGCCCTGGCCTTGGCCGGTGAGCCGGGCCTGGTGCTGGACCTGCCCTGCGGTGCGGGGCGCTTCTGGCCGCTGCTGGCGGAAAAACCCAACCGGGTGATCATCGGTGCCGACAACTCCGAGGCGATGATCGAGACAGCCTGTGCTGCGCAACCGCCAGAGGTAGTCGCACGGGTACGGCCCTTGCAGACTTCAGCGTTCGCCATCGACCTGCCGGACAATTCGGTCGACAGCATTTTTTGCATGCGGTTGTTCCACCACATTGGCGAAGCCGCCCACAGAAAGACGATTCTTTCGGAATTTCAACGGGTTAGCCGTGATAGTGTGATCCTGTCGCTGTGGGTGGATGGCAACTTCAAGGCCTGGCGCCGGAAAAAGCTCGAGCAGCGCCGTAGCGCCAAGACTGAGCAGGACAATTACCAGAACCGTTTCGTGTTACCAGCGGATACGGTCGAAGAAGAATTCAAGGCAGCCGGCTTCAGAATTCAGGAACGCTTGGACTTCCTGCCGTTCTATGCCATGTGGCGAGTCTATGTATTGCGCAAGGGGTAGTGTTTGATGGCTGTAGCCCGGAACGGGGAATCGCGGTTCGATTTTTACTGGCGCCAGCAGGGTGAGTGGGTCGAGGAACCCAACCAGCGGCGGGGTGGCGAGAGTGGCGTGCAGCGCCTCAACGACGCCAGCGGCAAATTGCTGTATGCCAAGCGCCAGGTCGGGCACATCTACCGCAGCTTGCTGCACCCTTTTGGCCGGCCGACCGTATTGCGTGAACTCGATGCGCTCAACAGCTTCGAGCAATTGGGTGTGCGTGTGCCGCGCATCGTCTTTTGTGGTGCCGAGCGCGATGCCGATCATCAATGGCGGGCGCTGCTGGTCAGCGAAGCGCTGGATGGCTTCATCGAACTCGACACCTGGCATGCCGAAGGTGCTCGCGAGCGTTATCCGCAGGTGGTGCATGAGCGCATGCTCAAGGACCTGGCCGATAACCTGGCGCGCATGCACCTGGGGCATTGGCAGCACGGCTGCCTGTATGGCAAGCATGTCTTCATCAAGGTCATCGGCGAGGGCGAACAGGCGCGGGTCGAAGTCGCCCTGCTGGACCTGGAGAAGTGCCGGCGGCGTATCAGCTGCCAGCGCGCGGCCGGTAACGACCTGCGTCAGCTGCGCCGCCACTCGTCGTTGAATGATGCGGAATGGAAAACATTGCTCTACTTTTACCAGATGGCGTTTGGCAGCGTTGTCAAAGGGTTAGAGCAATGAAACTAGAAATCGCTCGAGCTTTGTTCCTGGTCGCCGGGTTGGCCGTGACCACCGTGGCGGTGGCCGCCTGGGAAGAGCCGAAGCCGATGGTGTTCAGCAAGGCCGAGAGGGTGGACCAGTGCGCATTGCCGCGGGTGGCAAAGCAGCAAGCGCAGGCCAAGCCAGATCAGGACCTGTTGCTGTTCCTGTTCGGCTTGCGTCAGGGGTTGCGGCCGTTCGGCTGAACCCTGGTTGAGTGTAAAAAGCCAGAGGCCCCGTATCGCGGGGCCTCTGGCTTTTTTTGTGGGCCGCTTCAGGCGATCGATGTTTCCTTGGCTTGGGTCTTGTGTGCCAGCAAGGTGTAGATGCAAGGCAGCACAAACAAGGTAAACAGCGTCCCGATCGACATCCCGGTCGCAATCACCGTCCCAATATCGAACCGGCTCACCGCCCCCGCACCGGTCGCCAGGATCAACGGCACCATGCCGAACACCATTGCCGCGGTGGTCATCAGCACCGGCCGCAGGCGAATGGCTGCCGCTTCCTCGATCGCCTCGCGCACGCTCAAGCCTTTTTCTTCGCGCAACTGGTTGGCGAACTCGACGATCAGAATACCGTGCTTGCTGATCAGCCCGATCAGGGTCACCAGCCCCACCTGGGTGTAGATGTTCATGCTGGAGATACCCAGGAACAGCGGCAGCAGCGCACCGCAGATCGACAACGGCACCGTCACCAGAATCACCAGGGGGTCACGGAAGCTCTCGAATTGCGCGGCCAGCACCAGGAAGATGATCGCCAGCGCCAGGCCGAAGGTCACCCACAGGGCGCTGCCTTCCTGGACGTATTGGCGTGCCACCCCGGCATAGTCGAAGGCGAAACCTTCCGGGGCCTCTTCGCGGGCGATGGCCTGCACGGTCTGCAGGGCCTCGCCCAGGCTGACCATGGGCACGCCCTGGATGATCGCCGAGTTCAACTGCTGAAACTGGTTGAGCTGGCGCGGGCGGGCGCGGTCGCTGAGGGTAATCAGGGTCGACAGGGGCAGCAACTGGCCCTGGTCGTTCTTCACGTAGTAGTTGTTCAGCCAGCCGGGGTTGTCGCGGTACGGCCGCTCGACCTGGGCAATCACCTTGTAGCTGCGGCCCTCCAGGGTGAAACGGTTGATTTCCGCCTCGCCCAGCAAGGTCGCCAGGGTGCCGCCCAGGGTATCCATCGAAACCCCCATCTGCGCCGCTTTGGCGCGGTCGATATCGACCACCACCTCAGGTTTGTCGAAGGCCAAGTCGATGTCGAGGAAGGCGAACTTGCCAGACGCTTGGGCGCGCGCCTTGATGCGCTGGGCCACTTCCAGCAGTGCCGGATAATCCCCAGCGGTGTTGATCACGAACTGGAACGGCAGGCCCTCACCGGTGCCGGGCAGCGACGGCAGGTTGAAGCCGAAGATCTGCAGGCCGCCGATTTCCTCAAGCTTGGCCTGCACCAGCGGCAGCAGCTCCATCTGCGTACGTTCGCGCTCGTTCCACGGCTTGAGCAGGAAGCCGCCGATGCCGCTCTGCACACCGTTGAAGCCGTTGATCTGAAACGACGAGTAGTACTCGGGGAAGGCTTTGAACAGCGGCGTGAACTGGTCTGTGTAGGCATTGAGGTAGTCGAGGTTGGCCGGTTGCGGCGAGCTGCTGATCATGAAGATCACCCCTTGGTCCTCGTTGGGCGCCAGCTCGTTCTGGGTGAACTTGAGCAGTACCGGGATCAGGCACAGGATGATCACCGCGAACACCAGCACCACCGGCCGGCTGTTCAGGGTGGCGTGCAGCAGGCGCTGGTAGCGCACCTTGAGGCGCTCGAACAGCCGGTCGAGGCGGTGGGCAAGGCCTGTGGCGTTCTGTTCCGGGCGCAGCAGCAGCGCGCACATCATGGGTGAAAGGGTCAGCGCGACGATGCCGGAGATGATCACTGCACCGGCCAGGGTCAGCGCGAACTCCTTGAACAGCGCTCCTGTAAGCCCGGTCAAAAAGCCGATAGGGGCATACACCGCCGCCAGGGTGATGGTCATCGAGACCACCGGCATGGCGATTTCCCGGGCACCTTCGAGCGCCGCATCGAACGGCGATTTGCCTTCTTCCATGTGCCGGTGGATGTTTTCCACCACGACGATGGCGTCGTCCACCACCAGGCCGATCGCCAGCACCATCGCCAACAGGGTCAACAGGTTGAGCGAGTAGCCCATCATCTGCATGAAAAACAGCACGCCTATCATCGACAACGGGATGGTCACCACCGGGATCAGCACCGAGCGCAGGGCACCGAGGAACAGGAACACCACGACGATGACAATCAGCACCGCCTCGCCGAGGGTCTTGATCACTTCGTCGATGGAGGCCTGGATGAACAGCGTGGCATCGTAGGCAATCGACACCTTCAGCGCCGAGGGCAGCTGGCTCTCAAGCTCCGGCATGATGCGCCGGACTTCCTTGATCACTTCCAGCGGGTTGGCGGCCGGTGTGGCCTTGATGCCGATGTACACCGAGGGGATGCCGTCGAACGAGCTGACCGTGTCGTAGTTTTCTGCGCCCATCTCGACCCGTGCCACATCACCCAGCAACACCCGGCTGTCGCCACTGGTCTTGACCGGCAGGGCGGCGAATGCCTCGGCAGACTTGAGCTCGGTGCTGGCATTGATGCTGGTGACCACGTACTCGCCCTTCACCTCGCCGGCAGCGGAGAGGAAGTTGTAGCGGCGCACGGCGCTGGTCACGTCGGTTGCCGAGAGGCCGAAGCCGGCCAGCTTCACCGGGTCGATCCAGATGCGCATGGCGAACACCTGGTTGCCGAGAATCTCGGCCTCGGCCATGCCCGGCAGGGTGGCAAGCTTGGGCTGGATCACCCGTGACAGGTAGTCGGTGATCTGCGGGTTGCTCATTTCCTTGCTGTAGAAGCTGATGTACATCAGCGCCGAGGCATCGGCGGCCTCCTTGCTCAGCACCGGGTCTTCGGAGTCTTGCGGCAGCTTGTTGCGCACCTCGTTGGCCTTGGCCAGCAGTTCGGTGAACAAACGGTCACTGTCGGCGCCGATGCGCGCATAGATAGAGATGATCGAGAAGTTCTGCCGGCTCACCGAGGTCATGTAGTCGATGCCTTCAGCGCTGGCCAGGCTTTGCTGCAGGGGCTGGGTGATATAGCCCTGGATGGTTTCGGCGTTGGCACCCGGGTAGGCGGTGGTCACCGTGATCAGGGCGTTCTCCATCTGCGGGTACTGGCGGATCTGCAGTTTGCTCCAGGCCTGAAAGCCCAGCAGCAAAATCAGCAGGCTGACGACGCTGGCCAGGACCGGGCGGCGGATGAACGGGTCGGTGAACGCCATGCCTGCCTCCTGTCAGTCGTTGTGCGGGGTGCCGTGATCAGGCGTGAGCGCCTTGTCCTGGCCGATGCGGATCGCCGCGCCCGGGGTCAGTTTCAGCTGCCCGGCGGTGACCACCTGCTCGCCAGCCTTCAGGCCCTTGCTGACCACCACCACGCCGTCGCGGCGCTCGCCGGTCTGCACGGTGCGTTGCTCGGCGCTGAGCCGGGGTTGGCCATCGTCGGTTTTCTCTGCGGTGCCGTCCTCGCCTTGCTTGGGCGTGGCGACATACACCGAGTTGCCATACAGGGTGTAGGTGATGGCGCTTTCCGGCACCACCACGCGCGGCTGCGGGTCGGGCAACAGGATCAGCAAGTTGGCAAACATGCCCGGCAGCAGCTTGCCGTCAGGGTTGGCCAGGGTGGCGCGGGCCAGCAGGTTGCGGGTGGTTTCCTCGACCTTGGGGTTGATGGCGCTGAGGCTGGCGGGGAAGGTCTGGCCGGGGTAGGCCGCCACCTGCAGCAGCACCTGCTGGCCAAGGCTCAGGTGCGGCAGGGCCTGTTCGGGCACGTTGAAGTCGACGTAGAGGCTGGACAGGTCTTGCAGGGTGGCGATCACCGTGCCGGCTGCCAGGTAGTCGCCGACATCGACCTGGCGGATGCCGATGGTGCCGCTGAAGGGGGCACTGATGCTTTTCTTGGTCTTCGAGGCCTTGAGCTGATCGACCACTGCCTGATTACGGCGGTACTGGGCGGTGAGGCGATCGTACTCGCCACGGGAAATGGCCGAGTCGACCACCAGCTGGCTGCCCCGGCCGAAATCGACCTTGGCCAGGCCCAGGTCGGCCTGGGCGGTGCCGAGCAGGGCGGTTTCCTGGTCGTCGTTGAGTTGCAGCAGCAGTTGTCCGGCCTTGACCTTCTGGCCGGAGTCGAAGTGCAGGCTTTTGACGATGCCTTCGACTTCAAGGCTCAGCTCGACGCCTTGCAATGCCTTGAGGCTGCCGACGGCGGGCAGGCGCTCTTGCCACTGGCGTTCTTCTGCCAGCGCCGCTGCCACGGTGATGGGCGGTTTGGGGGCAGTGAACACCTGGATCTGCTGGTAGATCGAGTAGGCCTTGTAGCCCCCCAAGGCCAACACGATCAGCAGAACGACGGCCAACATGATGAGCATGCGGCGGCGCAGCATAGGTCCGGTTCCTTGGATACGTGGTTGTTATTCGTTTTGACACGACAACGGGCGACCCTGCCCACGTGTGGATGGGGCAAGTATTGACTGTTTTTGGCAGGATGGGGGATGTATTCGCACCGCCTCTGTGTAGGAGCGGCCTTGCCGGGGCGCCGGACCGGTCGGAAAGGGCTGCGCAGCAGCCCCAGGATCTGAGCGTACAGGCAAAAATTGCTGGGGCCGCTGCGCAGCCCTTTCCGACCGGTCCGGCGCCCCGGCAAGGCCGCTCCTACACGGGTGAACCTCAGGCCAGGTGCAGGTGGTTGTCCCAGAACCCGGAAGGCAGCTGCATCGGTTGCCCGATCAGCTCGGCCTTGCGGCAATCGTAAAAGCGGCAACGCCCCTGCCCGGAGGTCACGACAAAGCCATCTTTCACCGCACCCACCCCAGCGCAATCGGGCATTGGTGCATCCAGCTTCACCGCGCCACTGTCCAGGTCCCAGACGAACAAGCGGTTGGCCCGCGGCGCCGTCAGCGCCACCAGTCGCAAGTCGCTGTGAATGGCAACGCTGGCGGTGTACTGGGCCATGGCCTGCAACTGCCGCTCCGGCACCGGGAAGGCCTTGAATGGCTCGCCCGGGCGCTTGATGGCCAGCAGCTCGGCCGTCTCATCGGCGTCGCCCATGAACTGCTGGCAGGCGGCGATGGTGCCGTCGTCGCCAATAGCCAGGTGACGCACGCTGTTCATCTGCTGGGCGAGGGTTTCCTTGCTCAGCAGGGTGCCGTCGCGCTGCATCAGTACCAGGCTCGGTTGCATGGCGTCGAGATTCATTTCCACGCGGCTTTCGGCCTCGGTGCGGATGCCGCCGTTGGCCACCACCAGTGTCTCGCCGTCTGGTAGCCAGGCGACTTCATGCGGGCCGATACCGTGGGTCGAGAGCTCGCCACTGTGCACCAGGCGTTCGCCCTCGAAACGGTAGACGCCGAGCACGCCGCGCCCAGGGTCGCGGGTATCGTTCTCGGTGGTGTACAGCCACTCGCCATGCTTGTGGATGACCGCGTGGCCATAGAAGTGGCGGTTGGGCTGCGAGGTCACGGTTTGCAGCAGACGCCCGTCGCGCAGGTCGACCAGGTAGCTTTCGGTACCTGGGCGACGGGCGACGAACAGGGCGATGGGCAGCTCGGGGTGGTTGATGATGGCGTGGCAACGCTGGGCAACCTGGGTGCTGAACACCTGGGTGCCGTCCAGGCGAAACCCGACGGCATAATGCTTGCCATCGCCGTCGTCACGCGCGGAGAGCAGCAGAGGTTCGCCGCCTTTGTTGCGCAACAGGCTCCAGCCGCCCAGTGTCAGGGCGCTGAGCAATACACTACCGAGTTTGAGGGCCTGGCGTCGCAGCATGATCAGTCACCGTCGTTGGCATTGAAGCCCAGCTGGATATTCAACGCCTTGGCCAGCTCGCCTTCGTGCAGGCGGTGGACGACGTTGAGGCTGTCGTAGATCTGGTTGAGGGTCTGCTTGCCGGCGTCATCGGCCAGCAGCTCGCCGAGGGTCTTCTGGTTGTCGGCCAGCAGTTTGATGGACGTAGCGTAAGCCTCGTCGATCTTGCACGCCAAGGCCTTCTGGTCGCTGCCCAGCAGGCCGCGCAAGCCCTGGTTGTCGACCCCGACCCAGACCGCCTGGGCAGCCTTCAGGCTGGCCTCCAGGCTTTTGAGCGAAGAATGGCTGCGCCAGGCTTCGGCCTGCAGCGGCTGGACGATGCCCTTGCTCTGCCGGCCCATGGGGGCGCCAAGCTTTTTCTTCAGGGTATCCAGGGCGGTGACCTGTGCGCGCAGCAGATCGGCGATGGCCTCGTGGGAGTCGGCGTAGCGCTGGTTGGGGAACTTGGTCATCTGCGAGAGCATGCCGTCGGTGCTGTTCCAGCCCTTGAGGATCTCTTCGGCCAGGGCCTTCTGGTGGTCGGCGATGGCCACCAGCAATGGACAGTAGCGGGCCTTCTGTTCAGGCGTGGCAACATCCGGCTTGCTGTCGAAGAGGATGTACTCGTAGGCCGACAGGCCGCGTACCACGACGCTGGCCTTGCCCAGGGTAGCGGCATCGACGGGCTTGTCGGCGTTGACCAGTTGCTCGACCTGGCGGCCGACCAGGTTCTTCTTGTCGGGCCAGAACTGCACCTGCCAAGGACGGTTGCCTTCGGCCAGTGGGCCGACCAGCAAGGGTTGCAGCTCGGCCCAGGCCTTTTGCGCAGTAAGGAAGTCGGCGCGGGCGGTGTCCAGGCTGGCCTTGCCTTCGCAATAGGCCAAGGCGCTGACGGCCAGCTGGCGGTCGGCTTCGACCCAGCGGCTGTAGGTGGGCAGGATCACCTGCTTGGCGATGGCGGCGGAGGTCACCGCTTGCGGGTCCTGCGGCGAGCAGGCGCCGAGGGCGAGTGCGGCGAGGCTGGTGAACAACAGTTTAGGTCGGAACATGCCCGGCTCCTTGCGCGTTTAAAGTGAATTCAGGAAAGCCAGCAACGCGGCGCGCTGCTCGGCATTGAAGGTGAGTACGAAGTTGCGCGCCGCTTGCGCTTCGCCACCGTGCCAGAGCACGGCTTCGAGCAGGTTGCGGGCACGGCCGTCGTGCAGGAACTGGCTGTGGCCACTGACCGTTTCGCTCAGGCCTATGCCCCACAGCGGCGGGGTGCGCCAGTCCTGGCCATTGGCGGCGAATTCGGTGCGTTCATCGGCCAGGCCCGGCCCCATGTCATGCAACAGCAGGTCACTGTAGGGGCGGATCACTTGGCCGGCCAGCTCAGGCTCTGCGGCGTTTGCGGCGGTGGTGAATTGCGGGGTATGGCAGCCTTGGCAACCGGCCTGGAAGAACAGGTTCTTGCCCGCCAGCACCTGCGGCGAACCCACGTCGCGACGGGCAGGCACTGCCAGGTTGCGGGTGTAGAAGGTCACCAGGCGCAGGATGTTGTCGCTGACTTCCTTTTCGCCGCCGATGCCATCGCCGTTGGGGGCGGCCAGGCAGTCGACTTGCGCCGCGGTGCAGTCGTCCTTGGGTTGCAGGGTGGTGGTCAGGCCCATGTCGCCGGCAAACGCATGGACGTTCTGCTGGTTGACGTTGGGTTGCCCGGCTTTCCAGCCGAAGCGGCCAACCACGGTTTTGCCCTGGGCGTCGTCCCAGACCCGGTTGGCACGGCCACGGATACCGTCGCGGTTGCGGTCGTCCGGGTCTTCGTTGGCCAGGATATCGGCTTCGGGGATGGCTTCGAGCAGGCCAAGGCCGATCATCGGCGGCGCCACGCGGGCCGAGAAACGGGTGTCGGGGTGCATCGCGCCGTAGCCAAGCTGGGTGATCTGCAGGCTTGGGCGGCGCAGCTCGACCTGATGGCCGTCCTTGAAGGTGACGGGCTGGTTGACGTAGGTCACCCGCACCTTGCCCTCCGGTGCTACCCCGGGGATGGCCATGTCCTGCAGCTGGGTGCCGTACACCGGCTCGGGGACCACGCCCAGGCGTTCGATCACCTTGGCCAGGTAAGGCTGGTCGGGGATCGACAGGCGCACCAGCATCGACACCGCGTTGCTGTCATCGAGCGCTGGCGGGTGGCCACGGCCATCGCGTACGTGGCAGTTCTGGCAGGCATTGGTGTTGAACAGCGGGCCGAGCCCATCGCGCGCGGTGGTGGTGGACGGGGCGATCACCCACGGGTTGCGAAAGAAGCTGTTGCCGACGGCAAAGTCCAGGCGCCGCTCGGGCGAGAGGTTGGCCGAAGGCAGGGAGTAGGCATTGCGATCACTGCGCTGGACCGTCGCCTTGCCACCCGACAGCGCTTCGCCGGGCTCGGCCTGGGTGAAACGCGGGGCGTCATCACAGGCACCGAGGGCAAAGGCCAGCAGCAGAGGAGAGAGTCGGAACAGCGACGAGGACATCTAGAACCCTGGGCGTGAGCGAAAAACCGGCGTGCAAGCTTAGCAAAGTGGGGATGTTTGAATAAGAGCAATTTGCAATTGCTGGATGAAATCAGTGTCAGGAAGGACAAAACAAAAAAGGCGACCCGAGGGCCGCCTTCTTCAGAACCGCTACAGCAGGGATCAGAATTCGTGATCGGCCGTGTCCGGGTTCAGGTTGGTAATGCCCAGCTTGCCTGCGGCTTGCTCGATCGCACCGGTCTGCTTGACCAGGGAGGCGATGGCATCACGCACGATCTGGTTGCCGGCCGCATTGTCGGCGGCGATCAGCTGGTCGTAGTGCTCGCCCTTCAGGGCGTGGTCGACGATCACCTGGATCTTCGCTTCGGTGGCTTCCAGGTCGGCCTTCAGGGTGGCGTCGGTGGCCGGGTCAACCTTGGCCACCAGCGACGACAGGCTCGGGCCGGTCACCTTGCTGCCATCCGGGCGGGTGTACTCGCCCAGGTAGACGTTGCGGATGCCCTTGGCGTCGTAGAAGTGCGAGTAGTGGGTGTTGTCGCTGAAGCAGTCGTGCTCGTCTTCAGGCGAGTTGGCTTCCAGCGAGACCTTCATGCGCTCGCCCGCCAGTTCGCCCAGCGAGAGGCTGCCCATGCCGAACAGCATCTTGCGCAGGCCGTCGTTGACCGACTCGGCTTCCAGCTTGGCGCGGTAGTTGTCGGCGACGTTCGGTGCCCAGTTGCCGACCATCTCTTCGAGGTCCTTGACCAGCAGGTCGGTGACCGCTTTCAGGTAGGCACGACGGCGGTCGTTGTGGCCGCCGGTGGCGCCGTTGCCTTCCAGGTAGTCGGAGGCTGGGCGGTTGCCGGCGCCCGGGCCGGTGCCGTTCAGGTCCTGGCCCCAGAGCAGGAATTCGATGGCGTGGTAGCCGGTGGCGACGTTGGCTTCGGAGCCGCCCAGCTCGTTCAGGCTGGCCAGCTTCTCTGGGGTGATGTCCTTGACGTCGACCTTCTCTTCGCCGACCTGGATCTCCGTGTTGGCGATGATGTTGGCGCTGGCGGCCGGGTTGCCCAGGGCGTGCTCGTAGCTCTTGTCGACGTAGTCGATCAGGCCTTCGTCCAGCGGCCATGCGTTAACCTGGCCTTCCCAGTCATCGATGATGGTGTTGCCGAAGCGGAAGGCCTCGCTCTGCAGGTACGGCACGCGCGAGGCGAACCAGGCTTCCTTGGCGGCCTTCAGGGTTTCGTCGTTGGGCTGAGCAAGGAACGCGTCGACAGCGGTCTGCAGGGCCTTGGCGGTGCTCAGCGAGTCGCTGTACACGGCGTAGACCAGTTCGGCGTAGTGCTTGACCACCGCCTTGCCAGCCACTTCATCGACAGCCCCAGGCGCCGCAGCGGGGGTGCTGGCGGCAGCAGGTGCCTGAGCTTGCGGAGCGGCAGCCTTGTCATCTTTTTCGCCGCAACCGGCGAGAGCGATGGCGATGGCCAGCAGACTGGCGGAGGCCAGAGGCGTTCGAATCATTGTTGGTTTCCCTGCGTCGTGTGGTTGGACCGTGCGGCGTGGCACGCGAAACCGCAACATCATGCGAAAGATTTGCATTTGCTGTAAAGGGGCGAACGCGCAATTCATGTAAATGCCGGTCACGGCCTGTAACCGGGGGCGCCAGCGGCTAGAACATCGAGACCTGGTTGCGTTGGGCCTGCTTGAGGAAGTTGGTCAGCTCGCGGGCCGACAGTGGCTTGCTGTAGTGGTAGCCCTGACCCTCGTGGCAACCCTGGGCGATGATGTAGGTCTCCTGCTCGGCGGTTTCAACGCCTTCGGCGATTACCTGCATGCCCAGGCTCTTGCCCAGCTGGATGATGGCACGGACGATGGTGGCGTCGTCATCGTCGTCGAGCAGGTCCTGGACGAAGCTCTTGTCGATCTTGATCTTGTCCAGCGGCAACGACTTCAGGTAGCTGAGCGAGGAGTAGCCGGTGCCGAAGTCGTCAATGGCGATCAGTGCCCCGGAGCGGCGCAGGCTGAGCAGGTGCTGGGCGGCCGTGCTGATGTCTTCCATCAGGCCGGTCTCGGTGACTTCCAGCTCCAGGCTGCGCGGTGGCAGGCGATAGGCTTGCAGCAGGTTGTTGACCACCCGCGGCAGCTCGCTGTGGTGCAGTTGCACGGTCGACAGGTTGACCGCCATGCGCAGGTCGCTGAAGCCCAGGTCGTGCCATTCGCGCAGCTGCCGGCACGCCTGGTCGAGCACCCATTCGCCGATGGTGATGATGTTGCCGTTCTGCTCGGCCAGCGGGATGAACTGGTCGGGCGGGACCATGCCCAGCTCCGGGTGCTGCCAGCGCAGCAGGGCCTCGACGCCGACCACGCGGTGGTCGCGGTAGCTGATCTGCGGCTGGTACACCAGGTACAGCTGATTGCGCGGCAGCGCTTCGCGCAGGTCTTTTTCCAGCTCGCGGCGGCGGCGCATCTCGCTGTCGACGCTGGCGATGTAGAACTGGTAGCGGTTGCGCGAGCGGGCCTTGGCCAGGGTCATGGTCTGTTCGGCTTTCTGCAGCAACTTCTCGGTACTGTCGCCGTCTTCAGGGAACAGGGTGATGCCGATGGTGGCGCGCAGGCGGATCTGATGGTGGTCGAGGTCGAACGGCACTTCCAGGTCGTCGAGGATGCTCTGGGCCAGTTCGGCCGCTTCATAAGGTTGCTCGATATTGGCCTGGACCAGGGCGAACTGGTCGCCCCCCAGCCGCGCCAGCGCCCCCAGACGGCCACTGTGGGCCCGCAGGCGGTCGGCCAGGGCCAGCAGCAACTGGTCACCGACCTGGTAGCTGAACTGCTCGTTGATGCCCTTGAAGTCGTCCAGGCCCACGCACAGCACCGCCACGCGATGCTGCAGGCGGCCGCCATCGACGAGGATCTTGTCCAGTTGTTGCTGCAGTTGTTGGCGATTGGGCAGGCCGGTGAGGAAGTCGTACTGGGCCATGCGTTGCAGGCTGTTCTCGGCTTCATGGCGCAGGTGGGTGTTGCGCTCGATGGACGCCAGCAATTGGTTGGCGGTGTTGACCCAGAGCCCCAGTTCGTTTTTCTCGTGGCCCTTGAGCAGGGGAATCTGGTGTTGGCTGGGGCGGTCGGGGTTGATCTGGGTCAGGTGCTCGATGATCTTCGACAGCGGCTTGGTCAACAGCCAGTGGTAGACCAGGTACAGCACCAGGCCCATGGCCAGGGCACGCAGCACGCCGGAGATGAAGATGATCACTGCATTGATCAGGAAGTCTTCGCCATAGGACGAGGTGTCGAGGGTGATGCTCAGGTCGCCGTAGTATTCGCTGTAGGGGCCGCGGCCGACCAGTTGGGTGGTATAGGTGCGTTCCTGGCCGAGAATCAGGTCGGTCAGCCAGCGCATGGACATGTCCTGCAGCGGGCGGGACTTTTCTGCCAGCATGGTTTCGTTGGGGTGGCCGATGGATGCCATGCGTACCGATTCGTCCTGGAACAGGCCTTCCATGACCTGCATGCCCATCTCCCGGTCAAGGCTGTACACCGCCTGGGTCGAAGGGTCGCGGAACATGTCGAGGATGCGCTGGGCATCGCTGTTGACAGCCAGGCGGGTCTTGTAGGTGTCATAGACGATTTGCGCACAACTGAGTACGACGCCCACTGCGAGCGCCGACAGCAGCACGACCCTGAGCAACTTGACCGACAAGCTGTTCCGCAATTCCAGCTTCAATGGGGTTTCCTTAATCCATGCGCATGGCATCATTTTGCCATCAATGAAACCAATACACTATCGGCCGGTGTGCCACGGACACAGCGCGAGGAGCGGGGTTGTCCTTGGCAGTATATCGGTCGCCTGGCCCTGCAACTTGAGTGCGCTGTATCAACTTTCCAGAGGTTTGATGTTAGCGCGCAATCCTGGCTGAGCAAGAGGCCATGACCTGCGCATAAAAAAACCCGGCACCAGGGCCGGGTTCTTCGTTCAAGGCTGAATAAACATCAGGCCTTGAAGGTGTTGCCTTCGAACTGTTCGGCAACGAATGCCCAGTTGACCAGGTTCCAGAACGCCTCGACGTACTTCGGACGTACGTTACGGTAGTCGATGTAGTAGGCGTGTTCCCAGACGTCGCAGGTCAGCAGCGGGGTGTCGCCGTTGGTCAGCGGGTTGCCGGCGCCGATGGTGCTGGCCAGGGCCAGGGAACCGTCAGCTTTCTTCACCAGCCAGCCCCAGCCGGAACCGAAGGTGCCAACCGAAGTCTTGGTGAACTCTTCCTTGAACTTGTCGAAGGAACCGAAGGCGGCGTTGATGGCTTCAGCCAGGGCACCGGTCGGTTGACCACCGGCATTCGGGGCCAGGCAGTTCCAGTAGAAGGTGTGGTTCCAGACTTGAGCGGCGTTGTTGAAGATGCCACCCGAAGAGGTCTTGACGATCTCTTCCAGGGTCTTGCCTTCGAATTCGGTGCCTGGGACCAGGTTGTTCAGGTTCACGACATAGGTGTTGTGGTGCTTGTCGTGGTGATACTCCAGGGTTTCCTTGGAGATGTGCGGCTGCAGGGCATCGTGGGCGTACGGCAGCGGCGGCAATTCAAAAGCCATGGTGGATCTCCTGATTCAGGTCTATTTGCGGTTTGCGCAAGGCCGATCACGGGCGGCCCGATAAGCGTCGGCGAGTTTGTACTCTTTGCGACGCAAGGGCTGGATCATAGCACCGGGCCCGGCGCATAACCACGCAACAAACATAGGGAATAGAGGTTCCAGAGCGGTTGGGCGCTGCCGACCAATGGTGTTCGCCGCAGCCCTCGCATCGCTTGTGAGAACGAGCGCCGCCCGCGCGGCGCATCGCGAGCCAGCTCGCTCCTACATTTTTTTCGGGCCAGTGAGGCCTGTGGCATTTGCGCGCGACCGCCTTGTTTGTCCGACGCGAGATTGAGACGGGCACCACGGGGCCGCGCGCCATGCCTCAGGAATAATTGGCCCGAAACAAATGTAGGAGCGGCCTTGCGTCGCGATGCGCCGCGCGGGCGGCGCTCGATCTCACAGGCGACAAACCTGCTGTGACAAGCCCCCCAAAACTCAACTAAAGATCAACTGCGCCGCCACCGCGAACATCATCACCGCCACCATCAGGTCGAGCATCCGCCAGGTCGCTGGCCGTGCCAGCCACGGTGCCAGCCAGGCCGCGCCGATCGCCAGGCTCGAGAACCACAGCAACGACGCACTGGCCGCCCCCGCCACGTAGGCCCCAGGCACCGTCTGCTGGGCACCGAGCGAGCCGATCAACAGCACCGTGTCGAGGTACACATGGGGGTTTAGCAAGGTCACCGCCAGGGCACTGAGCAGCACCGCGCGGCGCGAACGCACGCCCTGGCCTTGCTGATGCTGCAGGCTCTGCTTGGAACAGGCGCTGCGCAAGGCCTTGGCGCCATACCACAAGAGGAACAGCGCGCCGCCCCAGCGAGCGATGGCCAGCAGTGTCGGGTTGTGCGCCAGTACCGTGGCCAGGCCGAATACCCCGGCAGCCACCAGCAGGGCGTCGCAGACGATGCACAGGGCAGCCACTGGCAAGTGATGCTCGCGGCGCAGGCTCTGGGCGAGGACGAAGGCGTTCTGCGCGCCAATGGCCATGATCAGGCCGAAGGCCACCAGCATGCCGTTCAAATAACTTTGCCACATGGCGGGATACTCCACTGACGCCACGGGACACGGGCGTTGTTCAACGAAAGAAGATGCTGGCCATTGTGGATAAAGCCGCTGTATAAGAAAAACAAATAAAGCTGATCCGGCATTAGGGAAATCGATGTTCGACTACAAGCTGCTAGCCGCCCTTGCGGCGGTGATCGAGCAAGGCGGCTTCGAGCGCGCGGCGCAGGTGCTGGGGCTTTCGCAATCGGCCATTTCCCAGCGCATCAAGCTGCTTGAAGCACGGGTCGGCCAGCCGGTGCTGGTGCGTGCCACGCCACCGAGCCCGACCGAGGTCGGGCGCCAGTTGCTCAACCATGTGCAGCAGGTGCGCCTGCTCGAACGCGACTTGCAACGCCAGGTGCCGGCGCTGGACGAGGAGGGCATGCCCGAGCGTTTGCGCATTGCCCTGAACGCCGACAGCCTGGCCACCTGGTGGGCGGGCGCGGTAGGCGCGTTTTGCGCTGAGCACAACCTGCTCACCGACCTGGTGGTAGAAGACCAGGAAGTGGGCCTTAAACGCATGCGGGCGGGCGAAGTGGCGGCCTGCCTGTGTGGCAGCGAACGGCCGGTGGCCGGCGCGCGCAGCCTGCCTTTGGGTGCGATGCGTTATCGCGCGCTGGCCAGCCCGGTGTTCATGGCGCGGCACTTCCCGCAGGGTTTCGAGGGCAGGCGCCTGGCCCGCACGCCGGCGATCGTGTATGGCCCGGACGACTTTCTGCAACACCGCTACCTGGCATCGCTGGGTATCGAAGGCGGTTTCCTGCATCACCTGTGCCCGTCGTCCGAAGGTTTTCTGCGCATGACCGAAGCGGGGCTTGGCTGGGGGCTGGTGCCTGAGTTGCAGGCACGCGAACAACTGTCCAGCGGGCAATTGGTGGAAATATGCGCCGATACTCCCATCGATGTGCCGCTGTACTGGCATCATTGGCGCAATGGCGGGCACTTGCTCGCGCAACTGACCGATCACCTGCGGCACACGGCACGGCAATGGCTGGTGCCGTTGTAGCCACGGCTGGCGTCAGTTGCATCTGAAATCTGGCAAGGCGGAGTCTTACATGCGAATTCTGGTCACTGGCGCGAGCGGCTTCATCGGCGGGCGCTTTGCGCGCCTGGCGCTGGAGCAGGGCCTGGACGTGCGGGTCAGCGGCCGACGTGCCGAAGGTGTCGAGCACCTGGTCAAGCGCGGTGCGCAGTTCATCCCTGGCGACCTGGGTGATGCCGAACTGGCCCGGCGCCTGTGCCAGGGCGTCGAAGCGGTGGTGCATTGCGCGGGTGCGGTGGGTAACTGGGGGCGCTTCCAGGACTTTCACCAGGGCAACGTGGTGGTCACCGAAAACGTGGTCGAAGGTTGCCTGAAGGAGCATGTGCGGCGCCTGGTGCACCTGTCGTCGCCGTCGATCTACTTCAATGGCCGCTCGCGCCTGGACATCCGTGAAGACCAGGTGCCGCGGCGCTTTCATGATCACTACGCACTGACCAAGCACCTGGCCGAGCAGAAGGTGTTCGGTGCCCAGGAGTTTGGCCTGGAGGTGCTGGCGCTGCGCCCGCGCTTTGTCACCGGTGCCGGTGATGCCAGCATCTTCCCGCGGCTGATGCAGATGCAGCGCAAGGGCCGCGTGGCAATCATCGGCAATGGCCTGAACAAGGTCGATTTCACCAGCGTGCACAACCTCAACGAAGCATTGCTCAGCGCCTTGTTCGCCGACGACCGCGCGCTGGGCCAGGCCTACAACATCAGCAATGGGCAGCCGTTGCCACTGTGGGATGTGGTCAATTACGTGATGCGCCAGATGCAACTGCCGCAGGTTACCCGTTACCGCTCCTATGGCCTGGCCTACAGCCTGGCCGCGTTGAACGAGGCGGCCTGCATGCTGTGGCCGGGGCGCCCGCAGCCGACCTTGTCGCGCCTGGGCATGCAGGTGATGAGCCGTGATTTCACCCTGGACATCAGCCGCGCCCGGCAATACCTGGACTACCAGCCCAAGGTCAGCCTGTGGACGGCACTGGACGAGTTCTGCGCCTGGTGGAAGCACCAGCCCGAAGGCCTGAAGTTCGGCTGAGGCTGATGATGGTCATCAACGTGCCGCGCTTGCAGTTTATACTCGTGCCTCTTTGCGACTACTGCGGTTGAATGTATCCATGCGTAACCATGCTCACGACGATTACGATGATGTGCCTACCCTGAGGGCCGGCACCCCCGACGATGACGAACTGATGCCAGCGCACGTGGTGCGCAATCGCCAGAAAGCCGAGCGTGGGGCCAGCACCGCGCCTTTGTGGGCGCTGCTGGGGGCGTCGTTCATCGCCTTGGTGGGGTTGGGCTGGTGGAGCTTTCAGCAGATATCGCTGATGGAGCAGCAACTGGTCGCGACCCAGGAAAGCTTTGCCCGCATCAGCGAAGAGGCGGCCGGGCGGCTGCAGGCCATCAGCGGCAAGGTGGCGGCCAGCGAATCGACGGTCACGACCGGCAGCGAGGCCTTGAAACTGCAGATCCGCCAGTTGCAGCAAGGGGTGGCCGGGCAGACCGGTGACCTGGGCAAGCGTCTGGAGCAGGTGCTGGCCGATACCCGTGAACAGCAAAAAGCCGTGACTGAGCTGCAGACCCAGTTGCAGGCGCAGTTGAAGCTGGTGAATGGCGAACTGGCTGCGCTGAAGTCCAGCCAGGTCGATGGCGGCAAGCTGGATGCCCAGTTCAAGACGTTGACCACGGATGTGGCCGCCTTGAAAGCGGCGCAGGTGGATGGCGGCAAGCTGGATACTCAGCTCAAGAGCCTGGGCAGCGATGTGGCGGCGCTGAAGAAGCAGGGCAACCCGAGTGCGGCGATCCAGAACCTGGAGCAGGACATGCTGGTGTTGAAGAGTCAGATCGACAATCGCCCGGCTGCTGCGCCGTCATCGAGCGGTGCTTCGGTGCAGGAGTTCGATGCGTTCCGTGGGCAGATGACCCGCAGCCTGAATACGTTGCAAAGCCAGGTCCAGAACCTGCAACAGCAGATCAACGCGCGGCCTTGAGCCTTACCGCCGGGGCAACGCGCCCCGGCGGCCGATCCGCTTACAAGCGCGGGTAATCGATGTACCCCACCGGCCCCTTGCCGTAGAACGTTTCCGGGTGTGCCGGGTTCAAGGGGGCATCTGCCGCCAGGCGCGCCGGCAGGTCTGGGTTGGCGATGAATGGCACGCCGAACGCCACGGCGTCGGCCTTGCCGCTGGCCAACGCGGCATTGGCACTGGCTTTGTCAAAACGCTCGTTGACGATGTAGGGGCCGCCGAACGCTTGCTTGATCAGTGGGCCGATGCTGTCGTCGGCGTCTTTCTCCCGCGAGCAGATGAAGGCGATGCCGCGCTTGCCCAGTTCACGGGCGACGTAGGTGAAGGTCTCGGCCCGGTCGGCGTCGCCCATGTCGTGTGAGTCGGCACGCGGCGCCAGGTGCACGCCCACGCGGTTTGCCCCCCACACTTCAATGGCGGCGTCGGTCACCTCAAGCAGCAAACGTGCGCGGTTTTCCAGCGAACCACCGTAGCGGTCGGTGCGCTGGTTGGTGCTGCTTTGCAGGAACTGGTCGAGCAGGTAGCCATTGGCGCCATGCACCTCGACACCATCGAAACCGGCGGCCTTGGCATTTTCGGCGCCGCTGCGGTATGCCTCGACAATGTCGACGATCTCTTCGGTTTCCAGTGCGCGCGGTGTGGGGTAGTCGGTGAGCGGACGCACCAGGCTGACATGGCCCTTGGGCTTGATTGCGCTGGGTGCCACGGGCAGCTCGCCGTTCAGGTAGCTGGGGTGGGAAATGCGGCCGACATGCCACAGTTGCAGGAATATGCGCCCGCCGGCGCCATGCACGGCCTTGGTGACGTTGTTCCAGCCGCGCACCTGTTCATCGTTCCAGATGCCTGGGGTGTCGGGGTAGCCGACCCCCATCGGCGTGACCGAAGTCGCTTCGCTGAGGATCAGCCCGGCGCTGGCGCGCTGCACGTAGTATTCGGCCATCAGTGCGTTTGGCACCCGGCCTTCATCGGCGCGGCAGCGGGTCAGCGGGGCCATGATGATGCGGTTGGGCAGTTGCAGGTCGCCCAGCGTGATCGGGTCGAAGAGCGTAGTCATGCGGTTTCCTTTTCAGAGCGCTCGGCTCAACTGTGCGAGGAAGGCCTGAACGGTCTCCTCATTGCGTTTGAAGAAGTGCCATTGGCCGATCTTCTGGCTGTTGATCAGGCCGGCGCGCTGCAAGATGGCCAGGTGCGCAGAGACGGTCGACTGCGACAGGCCGCAGCGTTGGTCGATCTGCCCGGCACAGACGCCGTGTTCGGTGCTGTGGTGCTGGTCAGGAAACTGCGTTGCCGGGTCCTTCAGCCAGTCGAGGATTTGTCGCCGTACCGGGTGGGCCAGGGCTTTTATTATTTCGTCCAGATCGAGGGGCATGGGGTGGGGCTCGTGGTGAAGCGGTAAATCGCGGTAGGGCGAAATGTAAATCGGTATTTCGCGATATACAAATATGAAGACGTTCTGAGCTGAGCACCAATTGCTATATCGTGTGATGACGATATAGGCCTGGGCGGTGCTAGACTTGCGCCATGAACTACCTCGCACACCTGCACCTGGGCGGCCCTGCGCCGCAGCAATTGCTCGGCAGCCTGTATGGCGATTTCGTCAAGGGCACGCTGGAAGGGCGCTTTGCGCCGGCACTGGAAGCGGCGATCCGCCTGCACCGGCACATCGACAGTTATACCGACCGCCATCCCGTGGTACTGGCAGCGTTGGCACGTTTCCCCGCACAGCGACGGCGCTTTGCCGGCATTGTCCTCGATGTGTTTTTTCGACCACTGCCTGGCGCAGCATTGGGCGGATTATGCCGAGCAGCCGTTGGCGCAGTTCACCGGCAATTTTTATCGGGTGCTGCTGGCTGAACCTGAGTTGCCGGGGCGCCTGGCGCGCATTGCGCCGTTCATGGCGGCGGATGACTGGCTGGGGGCGTATGGCGATTTTGCGACGCTGGAGCAGGTGTTCAACGGCATTGCGCGGCGGCTGTCGCGGCCGGCGGGGATGAGCGGGGTGATGCCGGAGCTGGAGCGCTTGTATGAGCCGTTGCTGGCGGACTTTCGTGAGTTCTATCCACAGTTGCAGGCGTTTGCGGCGGTGGGGCGGGTGCCGGGCAGTTAGTCATGTATTGCCTGCCCCGGCCTCTTCGCGGGTACAGGCAGCCCAAGCCAATCAGGCAGCCCGCGCCTGCCGCTGTGGCACCCTCTCTTCCTCTTCAACCCCGAACAACGCCCCATGAATGGCCTGCTGCGCCTGCAAGGCCAGTACCGCTCGCTCTTTCTGCGCGCTGGCAATCGGTTGCAGCAGGTGAATGCACACCTCGCCACGCGGCTGGGCAAACAGACGCAGCAGGTGCGACACCAGATCATCATCGCCAATGAAAGGCGCAATCGGGTCGATCACGCCATCGCGCAAGTACTGGATCGCCACGGGTTGAACGGCCACGCCCTGGTCGATGGCGCCTGCCAGTAGCCGGCCGTGGAACGTTCGCAGGCCATGGCCGTTGGTGGTAGTACCCTCCGGGAAGATCAACAGTGGCCGGGCTTCGCCCAGTTGCGTGCTGATTTGCTCGCGCAGACGCTGGCTGTCGCCACCGCCGCGGCGGATGAACAGCGTGCCGGCTTTCTCTGCCAGCCAGCCGGCCACCGGCCAGTGACGGACTTCGGCCTTGGACAGGAAAGACAGCGGCTGCAGCATGCCGAGCAGTGGGATGTCGGCCCAGGAGACGTGGTTGCTGACCCACAACATCGGCCGCTGCGGCAACTGGCCGATTACCCGCACCTTGAACGGCAAGGCGGCCACCAGGTGCTTCATGAACAGGCAGCTCCAACGTTGCCGGCGCTCGATGGAGGCTTTGAGGCCCAGGCGTTCGCCAAGTGCGATCACGCTGGCCATCAGCATGCCGAGCAGCAGGACCAGAAGCAGCCGTGTCAGGCGGGCCAGTACCCGCAGCTGGGGCATCAGACCGCCGCCTTGAAGTGGCGGGCGTAGCGCGGGCAGAGGTCGTCGCGCTTGAGCAGGATGAACACGTCGGCAACCTGGAAGTCTTCGTCCCAGCACGGCTCGCCGCAGATCTTCGCACCCAGGCGCATGTAGGCCTTGAGCAGCGGTGGCATTTCGGCGATGACGTTGTTGGGCAGGGCCAGGCTTGGCAGGGGGTTTTTCGGCTCGGCACGTAGGTGATCGGTGCACAGGTAACGCTCGCGCAGGCGCTGCATGACCGCATGGGCCTGCACGCCACCGTCCTGCATGGGGATGCTGGCGCAGCCCATCAGGTAGCTGTAGCGCCCTTCGTTGAGTACTTCGGCGAGCTCGCCCCAGAGCACGGCGATGGTGCCGCCGTTGCGGTAGTCGGCGGCCACGCAGGTGCGCCCCAGCTCCAGGATCGGCCCTTGCAACTGCACCAGGCCGTGCAGGCTGAACTCTTCTTCGCTGTAGAAACGGCCCAGGCTGCTGGCCGCCTGGTGGTCGAGCAACCGGGTGGTGGCTACCAGCTCGCCGGTGCTCAGGTCGCGCACACCGATATGGCGGCAGTGCGGGTCGTAGTCGTCCATGTCCAGGCCGTGTTCGGCACCTTTGAGCTTGGCCTTGAATTCTGCACTGAACACTTTGTAGCGCAGGGCCTGGGCTTCCTGCAGGGCCGTGGCGCCGACCAGGCGTTCGGCTTGCAGACGGCGTGCAGTGCTGGTGTCGCCAGCGTGAGCGATCCGAGTCATTACGAGTCTCCATAAGCCAGCCATGAAGGGTTGCGGCCGGTCGGCTTTGTTGTGCAAAGTCAGCCTAGGTAGACGGGGTGTCACCCCTGTGAATCTTTGGTGATGCTTGCGTGACACCCTCCCACACGCCCCAGCAAGGAGCATCCTGCGATGGCTTGGCTACAACGACTCAACGACCCGCTGCGTCTCCCTATGGCCGGCACCCTGGGTGAAACCTACGCCGCGCTGCTCGAGCGCCTTGGCCAGGTAGCCCCGTTCGAACTGGCGGTGCTTGGCGGGCGCGCCATGCCCACACCGGGCCTGGCGTTTCTGGTTGGCTACCAGGCCGCCTTGCGAGTGCTCTGGCCCAGTGCGCCACCCAGCCTCGGCGCACTGTGCGCGACCGAACGGCGCAGCGTGCGGCCGGCAGACATGCGCACCCGTCTCGACGGTTTGCGCCTTGGCGGCAGCAAGGATTTCGTCACCGCCGGCCTTGAGGCGGAGTGGCTGCTGGTGGCCGCGCGCAGCGAAGCGCCAGGCGAGGCAGTGCGGCTGAACCTGGCGGTGGTGTACCCGGGGGAGCCGGGCGTGACGCTGGAAGCGTTGCCGACCTTGCCGCTGATGCCCGAAGTCGGCCATGGCCGCCTGCACCTGGAGCAGGCGGCTTGCGAGTTGTTGGCAGGCGATGGCTGGGATGCTTACGTCAAACCGTTCCGCTCGCTGGAAGACCTGTACGTGCTCGCCGCGTTGACGGCCTGGCTGTATGGCGTCGGCCAGGAATGTGCGTGGCCGCAGGCGTTGCGTCTGCGTTTGCTGGGCGTACTGGCCGGCTGTGCCGAGGGTAGCCGCCAGTGTGCCGACAGTGTCGGTTGCCATTTGCTGCTGGCGGGGTTGTTTGGCCAGTTTCAGGCGCTGCGCGCCGACATCGATGAGGCGTTGCTGGCGGGGCCCGCGCAGTGGGCGCAGCTCTGGCAGCGTGATCAGGGGGTGTTGGCGTTGGCGGCGGCAGCGCGGGAGAAACGTTTGGCCAAGGCCTGGGCGGCTGCGGGATTGTCATGAAGGGCAGGCAGACTCGGTGAACCATTGAATGCTGGGGCCGCAAAGCGGCCCCATGGCGCCGAGGCCCAAGTGCTCGATACCCTGAAAGCCCTACTGTCAACCCTCAGCCTGGCAGTGGCCCCAGCCTGGGCCGAAGACTGGCCGGCCCCCGACTGGCAAACCGACCCCACCCCCATCGACTGGCAAGCCGTCGACGCCTATGCCTTCCCCCCTGACGGCAGCCTGCGCACCGACGCCCTGCTGATCATCCGCGACGGCCGCATCCTGCATGAACGCTACGCCGCGCCCACCACCGCCAGCACCGCGCACCTTACCTGGTCGGTGAGCAAGAGCGTGCTGGCCACGCTACTGGGCGTGGCCCAAGGCGAAGGGCGTTTCCAGCTGCAGGACCCGGTAGCCCGCTTCTACCCCCCGATGCAGGCACACCCAGAGGTGCGCCTGGGAGACCTGCTGCACTGGGCCAGCGGCCTGGCCTGGCAGGAAGACTACGAATACGCACCGTTGCACTCCTCGGTGGTGGCCATGCTCTACACCCGTGGTCGTGAGGACATGGCGGCCTATACCGCAGCGCGGCCTGCGGCGCAGCTACCGGGGCAGCGCTTTCTCTACTCCAGCGGCGACAGCAACCTGTTGGCAGCGGCCCTGCGCGGCATGCTCGATGCCGGGCAGTATGCCGACTACCCGTGGCAGGCGCTGTTCACGCCGCTGGGCATCAACAGCGCAGTGTGGGAGCGCGATGGCGCGGGGAGCTATGTCGGGTCTTCGTACCTGTACCTCACTGCCCGTGACCTGGCGCGCATCGGCCTGCTGATGCAGCGCGACGGGCGCTGGCGCGAGCGCCAACTGGTGCCTGCGACATGGGTGGCGTTCAACCGCACGCCGTTTGCCCAGGCCGAGGCTGTACCCGGTGAGGCCAACCCAGGCGGCCACTGGTGGCTCAACACCGCGTCGCCAGGCGGGGCTCGTCCCTGGCCGCATGCGCCGGCTGACACCTACGCCGCGCTCGGTCATTGGGGCCAGGCGCTGTACGTGTTGCCGACGCAGAAGCTGGTGATCGTTCGCTATGCCGATGACCGAGGCGACAGTTACCAGCATGACCAACTGCTCGAACGGGTACTGGCGGCGCTGTCCGGGGAGGGCGCATGAGGCGGGTGCTGCTGGTGCTGTTGGCGCTGCTTGGCGTGTCGTTGGGATGGAGCGGTTGGCAGGCACGTCAGGCGTTGGCGGACTTCCCGGGCATTCTTTCGGCCTACTCGGCCAAGGAGTACTGCTCATGCCGCTTCGTCATGGGGTTTGACCCGGCGTATTGCCGGGGGTACGTGAAGCAATGGCTGCCCCTTGGCCTGCTGGCGGAAAACAGTGCGCAGCGCCTGGTCACGGCCCAGGGCCTGGGCCGGCGTAACCAGGCCGCATGGCAGGGCGCACGCGTGGGCTGCCGCTTGCTGCCATGATGGCGGGCGGGTAAGGTTGCGGTCTTGTTTTACGAGATCTGTCATGTTCAAGTTGCCCCGCCTGCTGCCCGCCTTGTTGCTGGCTCTATGCCTGCCCGCCCACGCCAACTGGCACCTCGATGGCGAGTCATCGCGCCTGTCGTTCATCACCGGCAAGAACGGTGATACCGCCGAAGTCCATCGCTTCCTGGTGCTGCATGGCACGGTAGACCGCAAGGGCGCGGCCGGCCTGCGCATCGAGATGGACTCGGTGAGCAGCGGCATCCCTTTGCGCGACGAACGCATGCGCGACGGTCTGTTCGAGGTCGAGCGTTTTGCCGAGGCGACGGTGAAGGCGCAACTGGACCTGCGCCCGATCAACGACCTGGCCAGCGGTGCGCAAATCGAACTGCGCCTGCCGCTGACCGTTACCCTGCATGGCCAGTCCCACCGCTACAACGCCTTGCTGCTGGCCACGCGGCTGGACGAGCGGCGCTTCCAGGTGGTGACCCTGGAGCCCCTGGTACTGCGCGCCGAGGATTTTGGCCTGATGCCGGGCCTGGAGAGCCTGCGCAAGTTTGCCGGGCTCAAGTCCATCAACCCATCGGTACCGGTCAATGCGGTGCTGATCTTCACCGCCCGCTGACATGCCGGGGCCGGTCTTCCCCTGGCGGGATGGCAACCAGTTCGAACTGCTGATCGACGGCCCCGAATTCTTCCCTCGCATGCTCGAGGCGATCACCCGCGCCGAGTTCCAGGTCGACCTCGAACTGTATCTGGTCGAGGCTGGCGCCTGCGCCGAAGCGGTCGTCGCAGCGCTGGAGCACGCCGCCCGGCGCGGTGTGCGGGTACGCTGCCTGTTCGATGACTATGGCTCGCTGGCCTTCAACAGTGCCCTGCGCCAGCGGCTGCTGGAAGCAGGCGTGTACCTGCGCTGGTACAACCGCCTGCGCTGGAAGCGTGGCTTGCGCAACCTGTATCGCGATCACCGCAAACTGCTGCTGGTGGACGAGCGCTGGGCAGTGGTGGGGGGCACGGGCGTCACCGACGAGTTCTGGACGCCGGCCAGCGCTACCAGCGAATGGCACGAGGTAATGGTGCAGATGCAGGGGCCGGTGGTCAGCGACTGGCAGTTGCTGTTCGACCGCCAATGGCACGCCAACAACCGGCGCACCGCCTGGCGCCCAGCTGAAGGTTTCGGCCTGCCGCGCCTGCCCAAGGTGCCTGCGCAGGGGCAAGGCATGGGCCGGGTAGCGTATGCCGACGCCCGGCAGCATCAGGACATCCTGCATTCGCTGGTGCGCGCGCTCAACAGCGGCAAGCAGCGGGTGTGGCTGGCGACGCCTTATTTCTTGCCGACCTGGAGTGTGCGCCGCTCGTTGCGCCGCGCGGCCAGCAAGGGCCTGGACGTGCGCCTGCTGCTGACCGGGCCGCGCACCGATCACCCCTCGGTGCGCTATGCCGGGCATCGTTACTACCCGCGCCTGCTGCGCGCCGGGGTAAAGATTTTCGAGTACCAGCCGTGTTTCCTGCACTTGAAGATGGCCGTGGTGGACGACTGGGTGAGCGTTGGTTCGTGCAACTTCGACCACTGGAACCTGCGTTTCAATCTTGAGGCCAATATCGAGGCCCTGGACCCGCCGCTGACCGCTGCCGTGGTGGCCAGTTTCGAGCGTGACTTCGCCTTGAGCGAAGAGGTCGACCTCGACCACTGGAACGCCAGGCCGCTGTGGCGACGGGTGAAGCAGCGGGTATGGGGTTGGCTCGACCGTCTGGTGGTCAACCTGCTCGACCGGCGTGACTGAGAGCGACTATCGTGCAGTGACTGTTCACAAGCAATGGAAGGAGTGGATGCGATGACGGCGAAGAAAATTCTCATGCTGGTTGGCGACTACGTCGAGGATTACGAAGCGATGGTGCCGTTCCAGGCCCTTAGCATGGTTGGCCATACGGTGCACGCTGTCTGCCCCGAGAAGCTTGCGGGCCAGACCGTGCGCACCGCGATCCATGATTTCGAGGGTGAGCAGACGTACAGCGAAAAGCCGGGGCACAACTTTGCCCTGAACTATGACTTTGTGCGGGTGCGTGCCGAAAGCTATGACGCCTTGCTGATCCCCGGTGGCCGTGCCCCGGAATACTTGCGCCTGGATGAGCGGGTGCTGGAGCTGGTCAAGGCGTTCGACCAGGCAGGCAAACCGATTGCGGCGGTGTGCCATGGCGCGCAGTTGCTGGCAGCGGCGGGTGTGCTGGAAGGTCGCGAATGCAGTGCCTACCCTGCCTGTGCGCCGGAGGTGCGTTTGGCGGGCGGGACGTTCATCGATATCGCGGTGGACCAGGCGCATGTGGAAGGCAACCTGGTGACAGCGCCGGCATGGCCTGCCCACCCGGCCTGGCTGGCGGCTTTCCTCAAGGTGCTGGGTACACGTATCGCCTGATCTACACGGCCGCTCCTACAAAAGCGTACGCAGATTCAGCCGACCTGCTCGACCCAGTCATTGAGGTTGTAGTAGTTGGTCACCCGGGCAATCTTGCCGCAGTGGATATAGAAGAACGCCCCCGCCGACAGCACATAGGTCTGCCCGTTGGCCGCGGGCAGGCCTTCGTCATCGGCGATGTACTCGCCATGCACGGTGAACTCCGCGGCTGCGCGGCTGCCGTCGGCATTCTGCATGACCACGATATCGGCCAGGCGCTCGCGGTAGCAGCGGTTCATCTTGTCCATGAACGCGGCAAACCTGGCCTTGCCCATCTGCCGCTCGCCCTGGTTGATGTCGTGGATCACATCTTCGTTCAGCAGTGCGAGAAAGCCGGGCATGTCACCGGCATTGAAGGCGGCGTAGTAGGCATTTACCAGTTCGGTAGCGGTCATGGAACAATTCCTGTCGTGTTGGGAAAAGGCGGTGCGTTGGCTTGGATGATAGGGTTTCCCCTCAAGCCCGGCTTAGCCGAGCGCGTCATCCACATCGACAAAACGACCGCCAAGCATGGAAATCCGCCTGTTGCACGGCGCCGCTATCGCGCCTTACATCGATGACCTCGCTCGCCTGCGCTTGACCGTGTTCCGCGAGTTTCCCTACTTGTACGACGGTACGCCGGAGTACGAGGCCGACTACTTATCTACCTATGCCCGCTCCGGGCGCAGCCTGGTGGTACTGGCGCTGGACGCCGGCCAGGTGGTGGGTGCCGCCACCAGCCTGCCGCTGGTGGACGTTGCCGCCGAGTTCCAGCAGCCGTTCCTGGCCCAGGGGCGTGACCCGGCCAGCGTGTACTACTTCGGTGAGTCGGTGGTGCTGCCGGAATACCGTGGCCAAGGGCTGGGGGTGCGTTTTTTCATCGAGCGCGAGTCCTACGCCCACAAACTCGCCGAGTTCGATTATTGCGCCTTCTGTGCCGTGGAACGGCCGGGCGTGCACCCGCTGCGCCCGGCGCACTACAAGCCCTTGCAGGGGTTCTGGCGCAATCGTGGGTTCCTGCACGACCCCTCGTTGCGCACCCACTACGCCTGGCGCGACCTGGATGAACAGGAATCGTCTGAAAAGATCATGTCGTTCTGGCTCAAGGAACTGCCGATATGATCCGCCTCGCGGCCTGCCAGTACGCCATCGAGCTGCACAAGACCTGGGATGCCTACGTCGATCATCTGCAGGGCCTGTGCGCCGAAGCGGCCGAGGCCGGCGCTCAGCTGCTGCTGTTGCCGGAGTACGCGGGCCTGGTACTCAGCGGGCTGTTACCTGCGCAGCAGCGGGGTGATTTGAAGGCTTCTATCGCCGGTATCCAGCCCTTGATCGAACCTTGGAAAGCGCTGTGCGAGCGTATTGCCCGGCGCTGGGGCGTCTACCTGCAGCCCGGCAGCCTGCCGGTGCAGGACAGCGATGGCCGCTATCGCAACCGTGCCTGGCTGTTTGGCCCCGAGGGTGAACTGGGGCATCAGGACAAGCTGATGATGACGCGCTTCGAGCGGGAACAATGGGACATTGCCCCGGGCGATGGCCTGAAGGTGTTCGACACCCAGCTGGGGCGGCTGGGCATTCTGATCTGCTACGACAACGAATTCCCGATGCTGGCACGGCGCCTGGCAGAAGGGGGCGCCGACCTGATTCTGGCACCGAGCTGCACCGATACCGAAGCCGGTTACCACCGGGTGCGCATTGGTGCCCAGGCGCGGGCCCTGGAAAACCAGATTGCCGTGTTGCAGAGCCCCACGGTGGGGTTGGCCGCGTGGTCGCAGGCGCTGGATGAGAACATTGGGCGCGCCGGGTTGTTTGTGCCGCCGGACCATGGCATGCCGAAGGACGGAGTGGTGGCCCTGAGTACCGAGCTTGACCCGGCCGGCAGCCAGTGGCTGATCTGTGACGTGGACCTGGCGGCGGTGCGGCGGGTAAGGGAGCAGGGGCAGGTGTTTACCCGGCGCGACTGGCCAGCGCAGTTCGAGCGCAGCCTGTAAATGAAAACGCCCGGCAGATGCCGGGCGTTTTCGATCAGGCCGGAGGGTGAATCACTTCACTTCAACCGCCAGGCTTTCGGCGATCTTGCTCTGCCACAGCGCGGGGCCGGTGATGTGCACCGACTCACCGTTGCTGTCCACCGCGACAGTGACCGGCATGTCCTTCACTTCGAACTCGTAGATCGCTTCCATGCCCAGCTCGGCGAACGCCAGGACCTTGGACTTGCGGATCGCCTGGGCCACCAGGTAGGCGGCGCCGCCGACGGCCATCAGGTACACGGCCTTGTTGTCCTTGATCGCTTCGATAGCGGTCGGGCCACGCTCGGACTTGCCGATCATGCCCAGCAGGCCAGTCTGCTCGAGGATCTGGCGGGTGAACTTGTCCATGCGGGTAGCAGTGGTCGGGCCGGCTGGGCCTACCACTTCGTCACCGACCGGGTCGACCGGGCCGACGTAGTAGATGAAGCGGCCTTTCAGGTCGACCGGCAGTTCTTCGCCACGGTTGAGCATCTCGACCATGCGCTTGTGCGCGGCGTCGCGGCCGGTGAGCATCTTGCCGTTGAGCAGGATGGTCTCGCCTGGCTTCCAGCTGGCGACTTCTTCCGGGGTGATCGAGTCGAGGTCGACGCGACGGGCGCTTGGGCCAGCTTCCCAGACGATTTCCGGGTAGGCGTCCAGCGATGGCGCTTCCAGCTCGGCCGGGCCGCTGCCGTTGAGCACGAAGTGCGCGTGACGGGTGGCGGCGCAGTTCGGGATCATGCACACCGGCAGGGAGGCGGCGTGGGTCGGGTAGTCCATGATCTTGACGTCGAGCACGGTGGTCAGGCCGCCCAGGCCCTGGGCGCCGATGCCCAGCTGGTTGACCTTGTCGAACAGCTCCAGGCGGATCTCTTCGATGCGGTTCTGCGGGCCACGGGCTTTGAGTTCATGAATGTCGATGGACTCCATCAACACTTCCTTGGCCATGACCGCAGCTTTTTCGGCGGTGCCGCCGATGCCGATGCCGAGCATGCCAGGTGGGCACCAGCCGGCGCCCATGGTCGGGACGGTCTTCAGCACCCAGTCGACGATCGAGTCGGACGGGTTGAGCATGGCCATCTTCGACTTGTTTTCCGAGCCACCGCCTTTGGCTGCGACATCGACTTCGACCTTGTCGCCAGGGACGATCGAGTAGTGGATGACGGCCGGGGTGTTGTCCTTGGTGTTCTTGCGGGCACCGGCCGGGTCGGCCAGGATCGAGGCGCGCAGGACGTTCTCAGGCAGGTTGTAGGCGCGACGCACACCTTCGTTGATCATGTCGTCGACGCTCAGGGTGGCGCCGTCCCAGCGCACGTCCATGCCCACACGCACGAACACGGTGACGATACCGGTGTCCTGGCAGATCGGGCGGTGGCCGGTGGCGCACATGCGCGAGTTGATCAGGATCTGGGCGATGGAGTCGCGCGCGGCAGGCGACTCTTCACGCAGGTAGGCCTCGTGCATCGCCTGGATGAAATCGACGGGGTGGTAGTACGAAATGAATTGCAGGGCGTCGGCGACGCTCTGAATCAGGTCGTCTTGCTTGATCACGGTCATGCAGCGCGCTCCTCTTAAAGACGGGAACATTCGTAAAGGCTTTCCGACACTGCACACCTGTGTGTCGAAACGCCTGGCAAGGCGTCGGCAGGTCAGGCCGACGTAAAAAGGCGCGGCAGTATAGCGCGCCTCACCGTGCGAAACACCTGCGCGTGGTCTGGACCATGGTCGGCAGTGCGGCGGGCATCCTTTTTGCTGCCGATAGCGGCTTGCCTTAGAGTGGCGATGTAGACCAAGGAAGTAATGACCATGCCTGAACTCTGTGTGGGCGAGCGCCGCTGGACGGTGCCCACCGGCAGTAACCTGCTCGATGCCTTGAACGAGGCAGGCTTGAATGTGCCCTACAGCTGCCGTGCGGGCAGTTGCCACGCCTGCCTGGTGCATTGCCTGGATGGGCAACCGGTGGATGCCCTGCCCGAGGCGTTGGCGCTGGACAAGCACGCACAGGGCTGGCGCCTGGCCTGCCAGTGCCGGGTGGTGGACGACCTGCGCGTGGCGGTGTACGACCCGCAGCTCGAAGGGGTGCCCGCAACGGTGTGTGAACTGGACTGGTTTGGCGATGTGTTGCGCTTGCGCCTGCGGCCGGAGCGGGCGCTGCGGTATCAGGCCGGCCAGCATCTGGTGCTGTGGAACGGTGCGGTCGCGCGACCGTATTCCTTGGCAAGCCTGCCGGGTGAAGACGCCTTGCTGGAGTTTCATGTCGATTGCCAGCGGCCAGGGGCTTTCTGTGACCAGGCCCGGGCCTTGCGGGTTGGCGATGAACTGCGTCTGGGCGAGCTGAGGGGCGGGGCGTTGCATTATGACCCGGACTGGCAGGACCGTGCGCTGTGGTTGCTGGCGGCCGGGACGGGGCTTGCGCCATTGTGGGGCATCTTGCGCGAGGCGCTGCGCCAGGGGCATCGGGGTGAGATCAGGGTGCTGCATGTGGCGCGTGAGCACGCCGGGCATTACCTGGCTGAGCCGTTGCTGGCAATGGACGGGGTGCGTGTCGAGCAGGTGCTGGCGGAGCAGCTGGATGAAGCGCTGGCGGCGTTGCGGCCGTCATCACGGCAGACCATCGCGCTGCTGTGTGGCTCGCCGGGGAGTGTCGAGCGGTTTGCGCGGCGGCTGTTTATTGCGGGTGTGCCGAGGAACCAGGTGTTTGCCGATGTGTTTGTCGAGCATGCCTGAGGAATGTTGCGCGCCTATGCCGACCCTTTCGCGGGGCAAGCCCGCTCCCACAGGGACCTGACTGCGCCTGAGTTCAGAAGGGTAACTGTGGGAGCGGGCTTGCCCCGCGAAGGGGCCGCAGAGCGGCCCCCCCAGGAAGGCTATCAGCCGACCAGCGGATCACCGACATGCAGGATCTTCATGCCGTTGGTGCCACCGATGGTGTGGTAGCTGTCGCCCTTGGTCAGGATCACCCAGTCACCCTGTTGCACCAGGCCACGCTTGAGCAGTTCGTCGACCGCCGCCTGGCTCACCTTGTCGGCCGGCAGCGAAGCCGGGTCGAAGGCGATCGGGTAGACACCACGGAACATCGAGGCGCGAGCCTGGGTAGCGCGGTGCGGCGACAGGGCGAAGATTGGCACGTGCGAACGCAGGCGCGACATGATCAGCGGGGTGTAGCCACTTTCGGTGAGGGCAATGATCGCCTTGACGCCCGGGAAGTGGTTGGCGGTGTACATGGCCGCCAGGGCGATGCTTTCGTCGCAACGCTCGAAGGTGGTGTACAGGCGGTGGCTGGATTTCTGGTTGGTCGGGTGCTTTTCGGCACCTTGGCAAATCCGCGCCATGGCCTGTACGGCTTCGATCGGGTAGGAACCGGCAGCACTTTCGGCCGACAGCATCACCGCATCGGTGTTGTCGAGCACGGCGTTGGCCACGTCGGACACTTCAGCGCGGGTCGGCATCGGGTTCTGGATCATCGACTCCATCATCTGGGTCGCCACGATCACCGCCTTGTTGTTGCGGCGGGCGTGCTGGATGATCTTTTTCTGGATGCCGATCAGCTCGGCGTCGCCGATTTCCACACCCAGGTCGCCTCGGGCAACCATCACTGCGTCGGAGGCGGCGATCAGCTTGTCGAGGGTCTCGTCGTCGGCAACGGCTTCGGCACGCTCGATCTTGGCCACCAGCCAGGCGCTGCCGCCGGACTCGTCACGCAGCTTGCGGGCATATTCCATGTCGCTGGCGTCACGCGGGAACGATACGGCCAGGTAGTCCAGGTCCATTTCCGCGGCCAGCTTGATGTCGGCCTTGTCTTTTTCGGTCAGGGCCGGCGCGGTCAGGCCGCCACCTTTGCGGTTGATGCCTTTGTGGTCCGACAGCGGGCCACCGATGATCACCACGCAGTGCAGTGCATCAGCGGTAGCGGTCTCGACGCGCATGACCACACGGCCATCGTCGAGCAGCAGTTCGTCACCAACGCCGCAGTCCTTGACCAAGTCGGGGTAGTCGATACCGACGATGTCCTGGTTGCCTTCGGTCAGCGGGTGGGCGGTGGAGAAGGTGAACGTGTCACCGATCTTCAATTCAATGCGCTTGTTGCTGAACTTGGCGATGCGGATCTTCGGACCTTGCAGGTCGCCCAGCAAAGCGACATGGCGGCCGTTCTTGGCGGCGATGTCACGGATCAGGCGGGCGCGCGCTTTGTGCTCGTCCGGGGTGCCGTGGGAGAAGTTCAGACGTGCCACGTCCAGGCCGGCAAGGATCAGTTGTTCGATCACTTCCGGCGAGTTGCTGGCGGGGCCAAGGGTGGCGACGATTTTGGTACGGCGGATGGTCATGCACAGACTCCTATAGTGAAGCGCAGCGAAAGGCTACTCCTGAATCGCGCTGTAGTCATTGTTCCGTTGCACTACCTGCGAGCGAGGCAGGGTGGCGTTTGAACGGTCAGGCCATCCTTGCAAAAGGGTGTGAAGATTTATCGGCAAAGGCCGATACACTGGCATCAAAGGAGACCCCCCATGCGAGCCCTGATCGTTTTAGCCTTGGCGGCCAGCGCCGTCGGCTGCACCCGCTGGTCCATGGACCACCACTTGAACAACGCCTACCGTGCCTATGACCGCGGCGATTGCCAGCGGGTCATGCTGGAGCTGTCGCAGGTTGACCGCACCAGCCGCGCGCGACCGTTCGTCCACCCGGAGGTGTCGCTGCTACGCGGCCAGTGCCTGGAGCGCCAGAAGTTGTTCGTGGATGCAGCGCAGACCTACGAGTACCTGATCCAGCAGTACCCCGGCAACGAATACGCGTACCGTGCCCAGGCTCGCCTGCAAACACTGGAGCAGCTTGGCCATTACCGCGGTGCCGAAGCGGCCGTGGCCAACCCGGTGAAGGCCACCCCTTGGCGTTAATGCGAAGGTGTGATTTATTTCACGGGATTTACCGTGCGCGCTGCGCTAATCTGTAACTCAGTTGTTACAACAACCGCCAGTACCTCGCATTCCTGGCACCGGGTACGGACTGCACTTGTGATCATGTTCAACAAGCGGCATATCGAACGCCATCAGTTGCCCTGCGTTCTCAAGGTCTTCAACCGTTTTACCGATCAGGCGATCGGCCAGCTGGGTAATGCCTCCGAAGATGGGCTGATGCTGATCAGCCAGCTGCCGGTACTGGTCGGGCCAGACTACGAACTGCAACTGCGCTTGCCGCTGGCCGGTGGCGGGTATCAGTTCATCAACCTCACCGCCAGTTGCCTGTGGTGCCGCGAAGACCAGACGCCCGGCAACTACGATTCTGGCTTCATGTTGCTGCAGGCGCCCCGCGAGTACGATGAATTCGTCCGCTCGTTGCGCGACTATTTCAGTTTCCGCCCCGCCAACGCATCCGCCTGACCCCCCCCCCTGAGCCTTGGCGCGCGAGAATCGCGCTAGAATCGGGTCGACCTTGATACAGGACGACCCCGTGAGCTCCAGCATTTTCTGGCACGACTACGAAACCACTGGCATCAACCCGCGCTGCGACCGGCCACTGCAGGTGGCCGGTGTACGCACCGATTTCGACCTCAACGAGATCGAAGAACCGATCAGCCTCTTTTGCAACCCCTCCGACGACATCCTGCCGCACCCGGCCGCCTGCCTGGTAACCGGTATCACCCCGCAGCAACTGCAAGCCCAGGGGCTGTGCGAAGCCGAGTTCATGACCCGCGTGCACGAGCAACTGGCGCGCCCTGGCACCTGTGGTGCCGGCTACAACACCTTGCGTTTCGACGATGAGGTGACGCGTTACAGCCTGTACCGCAACTTTTTTGACCCTTACGCCCGTGAATGGCAGGGCGGCAACAGCCGCTGGGACCTGATCGACATCGTGCGCACGGCCTATGCACTGCGCCCTGAAGGCATCGAGTGGCCGCAGCAGGATGGCCGCACCAGCCTGCGCCTTGAACTGCTCAGCAAAGCCAATGGCATCGACCATGGCCATGCCCACGAAGCACTTTCCGACGTGCGGGCCACTATTGCCCTGGCGCGCTTGATTCGTCAAAAACAACCGAAGTTGTATGAGTGGCTGTTTCAGTTGCGCAGCAAACATAAAGTGATGGAGCAGGTTCGTTTGTTGCAGCCACTGGTCCATATCTCTGGGCGATTTTCGGCGGCGCGTAATTACCTGGGGGTGGTCCTGCCGCTGGCGTGGCACCCGCGCAATCGCAATGCCCTGATTGTCTGCGACCTCCATCAGGAAACCCTACCGTTAATACGGGAAAGTGCCGAAGTTCTTCGCCAGCGCTTGTATACCCGGCATGAAGATCTGGCCGAAGGTGAATTACCCGTTCCGCTTAAATTGGTGCAGATCAACCGTTGCCCGGTGCTGGCACCGCTCTCGGTATTGCGCCCGGCCGATCAACAGCGCTTGGGTGTGGACTTGACGTTGTTACAATGGCGCGGCGAGCAATTGGCCAATCAACAGGCGGACTGGCAAGACAAGCTGGCGCACATTTATGGCAACGATGATTTCACGCCAAGTGAAGACCCTGAACAACAGTTGTATGACGGTTTTCTAGGGGACCGCGACCGCCGTTTGTGCGAGCAAGTTCGCACGCTGGAACCCGCGCAGTTGGGCCAGGGGCACTGGATGTTCGATGACCCGCGCATGCCTGAACTGTTGTTCCGTTATCGGGCACGCAACTTCCCTGACACCTTGAATAGCGAAGAGCGCCAGCGCTGGTATGCATTCTGTCAGCAACGTCTGAGCGACCCGCAGTGGGGCGCGCCGAATACCCTGGGTGATTTCGAGCAGGCGCGCCAGCGTGCCTGGGAAAGCGCCGACGAGGCGGGCCGCCAGGTATTGAACGCCTGGCAGGAACACGCCGGTAAACTGAAGACACAATTTGCAATTGCGCCCTGAACGGACAAACAAAAACGCCGGCATCGAGCCGGCGTTTTTGTTGCGTCAAGCAATGTGAGCGTGCGGACTATCAGTCCAGCAGGGTCGCCCAGCTTTCAACCACGTCACCACCCCACTTGGCTTTCCATTCTTTCAGGGTCTTGTGGTTGCCGCCTTTGGTTTCGATCACTTCACCATTGTGCGGGTTCTTGTATTGCTTGACCTTGCGCGCACGCTTAGTGGCGGTGACCTTGACCGCGCCACGTGGCGCTTTGCTCAGTTTCGACTCTGGGTCGAGCAGGGCAATCACATCACGCAGCGACTTGGAGTACTCGCCCATCAGCGTGCGCAGTTTGCCTTCGAACTCCAGCTCTTGCTTCAGCTTGTCATCCTGGGACAGGTTGGCCAGGCGGGCCTGAAGTTCCTTGATGGCTTCTTCGGTGGCGCGGTACTCGTTAATCAGGGACATGGAGTGTTCCTTTAATACGTGTTCAGAAATGTGTGGGCCAATAATAGACAGGCCATACTCGCAAGTAAACATGGAATTGGGCAATTAACTGTTAATTAAGCTGTGACAACATTTCTCCACGTGAACAAAAATTTACATAAGCCCCTGCTTTTTGTCATGGCGATGCGCGGCGGCTTGCCGTGTGTGTGGGCAGGTGCGCACAAGACGCGCCGTGCAATCCATACTGCGTTTTTTCTGGCGGGCCGCTAGAATGAGCGCCTTTGCGAAGTTCTGGAGTCTCATTCATGCGCACCTATCGTCTGGTGATCGCCTGCCCCGACCGTGTTGGCATCGTGGCGAAAGTCAGTAATTTCCTGGCCTTGTACAATGGCTGGATCAACGAAGCCAGCCACCACTCCGATGAACAGAGTGGTTGGTTCTTCATGCGTCATGAAATCCGTGCCGAATCCCTGCCATTCGGTATCGAGGCATTTCGCGAGGCGTTCGCGCCGATCGCCGAAGAGTTCTCCATGACCTGGCGGGTGACCGACTCGGCGCAGAAAAAACGCGTGGTGCTGATGGCCAGCCGCGAATCCCATTGCCTGGCCGATCTGCTGCACCGCTGGCACACCGACGAGCTGGATTGCGATATCCCGTGCGTGGTGTCCAACCACAATGACCTGCGCAGCATGGTCGAGTGGCACGGCATTCCGTTCTTCCATGTGCCGGTCGACCCCAAGGACAAGGCGCCAGCTTTCGCCGAAGTGTCGCGCCTGGTTCAGGAGCACGCTGCCGATGTGGTGGTGCTGGCCCGCTACATGCAAATCCTGCCGCCGCAGCTGTGCCAGGACTACGCTGAAAAAGTGATCAACATCCACCACAGCTTCCTGCCGTCGTTCGTCGGTGCCAAGCCCTACCATCAAGCGGCCCTGCGCGGCGTGAAACTGATCGGTGCAACTTGCCACTACGTGACCGAAGAGCTGGATGCCGGCCCGATCATCGAACAAGACGTGGTACGTGTCAGCCATGCCGACAGCATCGAAGACATGGTGCGCTTCGGCCGTGATGTCGAGAAGATGGTGCTGGCCCGCGGCCTGCGTTATCACCTGGAAGACCGCGTGCTGGTGCATGGCAACAAGACGGTGGTGTTCGACTGACAGCGACACGGGGCTGCGCAGCAGCCCCGGCAATCCCGAGTGAAACGCCATGGCCGACCCCCGCGACAAAGCCACCGCCTCACCCCCGCCAACCCTCGGCGAGGGCTGCCTGGCCCGCTATGATCCCGAGGCCCTGAGCGACGCCGACGGCACCGACTTCCCCGGCGCTGCCGAGCTCTGGCGCCAGCTCAACCCGCCTGACGCCGCCAGCGTTCCAGCAACGGACGCGCCAGCAGGCAGGCAAACACCGGCCCCCCCGCCAGCAGATAAAAGTAGTAAGTGACTGCACGCCAGATCACGATCGCCGCAGCCGCTGTCGAGCTGCCCACCAAGGGCGTCAGCAGGCTTGCCGAGGTCAGCTCGGCAGCCCCCGCACCGCCTGGCAGCAGGCTGAACTGGCCAGCACTGAGCGAGAGCATCTGCACCAGAAAGCTGGGGATCCACGACAGTTCCACGCCCAAACCCTTGAGCACCAAGTACAGCACGCTGTAGCGCAGGCCCCAATGCACGCAGGTCAGCGTGAACACCAGCGCCAGGGTGCGTTTGGGCAGGCGCCAGGTCTGGGCCAGGGCGTCGATGAAGTGCAGCAGCTTGCGCGCCCAGCGGCGTTTACGGCATTCGGACATGCCCAGGCGGCGCAACAGCCGCCCATTGAAGCGCATCATGGCGCGCCGGTAGCGCAGCAGCCCCAGCACCACGACCAACGCCGAGCACAGCAGCAGCGCGCTGCCCAGCAACATGCTTTGCTGGCTGTGCCCCAGGCGGTGAAACAACGCATAGCCGGCAATCGCCAGCATCGCGCAGAAGAAGAACAGCAGGTCGTTCAGCTGGTCCATGGCGAACACCGCGCCGCTGCGCGCCGGGCCGATGCGGTCCCGCGCCAGCAGGGCCATCAGGGTCAGCGGGCCGCCGCTGCCGCCCGGGGTGGTGCAGATGGCGAACTCGGTGGCCATGACCACGCCGAGGCTGCGCAGGTACTTGAGCTGAGCACCTTGCTGGCCGAGCAGCAGGCGCAGGCGCAGGGCATTTATCACCCAGCACAGCAGGATCATGCCCAGCAGCGTCAGCAACAGGCCGGGGTCGAAGCGTTGAAGCCTGGGCAGCAATTCGCTACCGCCCAGCACTATCGGCACCAGCACGGCGCCCAGCAGTGCCAGGCCCAGCCAGCCCAGGCGGTTCATGCGCTGGCCTGGCCGTCCAGCCAGGCGGACTTGGTCAACGGCACACGGCCCTGTGCCAACAGTGCGCGCAAGGTGCGTAGCCAGTATTCGCGCGACGCCTTGTGGCGCATGTCCACCGGGTGCAGGCCCAGGCGCACGGTGCCGGCTTCACGCCAACGCCGGCATTGCCAGTCGCAAAGCATCTTCGATAGCCCTCGACGCCAGGCACTGCGGGCGCTCCAGACCAGCCCGGGGGCTTCGATGGCGGTGAAGTCCGGCAGGCGGTACAGGTGCTGCGGTGTGCTGGTATAGCGCAGCGGCAGCTGGCGCAATGCCTGGCGCGTGCCTTCGCTCATCAGCCAGGCCGGGGCGACGAAGCCGGCAACCGGCCAGCCTTGCCGGTCGAAAACTGCCAGCCCTTGCTCCAGGCGCTGCAGTGCCTGCTGCTGATCAAGCCCATAGAACTCGCCCTCGTGGGTATAGATGCGGCGCATGAAGAACGCGCTGGGGCTGCGCGGTGGCGTGCCGTCGTCGGCATGGTAGAAACCATGCAGCGCCAGCTCGTCACCCAGCGCCAGGCGCCGTTCGAGCAGGCGGCAGAAGGTTGGCGAGCGGTGCAGGGGGTTGCGGTGGTGAAAGTCCGGCACCACCAGCCAGGTCATGGGCACACCGCCCATCTCATCGATGGCCTGGACGAAGGGTTGGTAGTCGGGCCAGGTCTCGGGCGCGATGTCGTGCAGCACCAGCATCAGGCTGCGGGGGGCGCTGGCGCTTTCAGCCATGGGCGCGCACCAGCGGTTGGTGGCCGAGCACCGCCTGGTAATGCTGCAGCAAGCCGGCCACCACGTTGTCCCATGAATAATGCTGCTCGACATGGCGGCGGGCCTGGCTGCCGAGCGTGCGCACGCCCTCTTCGAACACCTGGCGCACGGCCTGCGCCATGGCTGTGCCGTCGTTGGCCTGGCACAGCCGCCCGCACTGTTCGTTGACGATTTCGCCAAAGGCGCCGGCGCGCACCGCCACCACCGGCGTGGCGCTGGCCATGGCTTCGAGGATGACCAGGCCGAAGGTTTCCTGGTCGCCGGCATGCACCAGCAGGTCGGCACTGGCCATCAGCCTGGCGACCTCCTGCGGTGGGCAGAAGTGGTCGATCACGCTGACGTTATCCGGCACATTGACTGGCATGTTGGAGCCGACCAGCAGCAGGTGATAAGGGCGGCCAAGGCGCTGCATGCAGTCGAGCAGCACCGGCAGGTTCTTCTCCCGCGAGCCACGGCCGGCGTAGATCAACAGGCGGCTGGTGTCGGCAATCCCCAGTTCGGCGCGCAGGTGCGGGTCGCGGTGCTCGGGGTTGAAGGTGGCCAGGTCCACACCCAGGCGTTGCACGTGCACGTCACGGATGCCCAGGCGGCGCAGTTTGTCGGCCATCACCTGGCTGGGCGCCAGCACCCGGTCGAAGTTGCCGTACAGCTTGCTGACATAGGCCTCGACATTGGGCGTGAACCAGTTGCCCATGCGGTTGCTGACCAGCAGCGGCAAGTCGGAGTGGTAGAAACCGATCACCGGTACGTCGAGTTGGCGGCGTGCCTCCAGGGCAGCCCAGGCGGTCAGGTAAGGGTCGCCGACTTCGATCAGGTCGGGTTTGAGGTTACGCAGCACATTGCACCAGGGCGCCAGACGCACCGGGAAGCGGTAGCCGTTGCCGAAGGGCAGGGGCGGCGCGGGCACCTGGTAGATGCCATCGGCGTGTTGCGCGCTGGCGCCGGGGATCAACAGGCTGTGGCGCACGCCTTGCAAGGCATCGAGGCGGCGGTGTTTGGCATCAAGATAGGTACGTACGCCGCCGCTGGCGGGGGCATAGAACATGGTGATGTCGGCGATGTGCACGATCAGCATCCCTCCGGGATCGTCTTCGGGTCTGTCATCCGGCCGTAATGGGCCGGCGATGACACGCCTAAAGGTTGACCTTTCAGAAGGATAGTTTGTTCGATCGGGGTTGGCTGGGGGTGAACCCGCTCCCATCAGGTTGCAGTGGGAGCGGGTTCACTCGCGAAGCAGGCGGATCAGATGCGGAAGCTGCCAACCAGGTGTTTCAGGCGCGAAGCCTGTTGCTCCAGGTCCGAACAGGCGCGCAGGGTGGCCTGCAGGTTCTCCACGCCCTCCTGGTTGAGCATGTTGATCTCGTTGATGTCCATGTTGATCGCCTCGACCACGGCAGTCTGTTCTTCGGTGGCGGTGGCCACCGACTGGTTCATGCCGTCGATCTCGCCGATGCGCACGGTCACGCTGTCCAGGCGTTCGCCGGCCTGGTTGGCGATCTGCACGCTGTCCTGGCTGTGGCGCTGGCTCTGGCCCATGGTGTCGACCGACTCGCGGGCACCAACCTGCAACTCTTCGATCATGGTTTGCACCTGCTGCGCCGACTCCTGGGTGCGGTGCGCGAGGTTTCGCACTTCGTCGGCGACCACGGCAAAGCCACGCCCGGCTTCACCGGCGCGGGCGGCTTCGATCGCCGCGTTCAAGGCCAGCAGGTTGGTCTGCTGGGAGATGCTGGTGATGACTTCGAGAATCTGGCCGATGTTGACGGTCTTGCTGTTGAGCGTCTCGATGTGCGCACTGGAGGTGACGATCAGGTCGGACAGCCGGTTCATCGCCGCAATGTTGCGTTCCACCACTTGCTGGCCTTCTTCGGCCAGCAAGCGGGCGGAGCTGGCATGTTGCGAAGCCTGGGCGGCGTTACCGGCGATTTCCTGGGCGGCGGCGCCCAGTTCGTTGATGGCGGCGGCGACGCTGTTGGTGCGGTTGGATTGCTCGTCGGAGTTGGTCATCGACGAGTTCGAGGCGCTGATCACGCGCAGGGCCACTTCATTGACCTGTTCGGTGGCCGACGACACTTCGCGGATCGAGCCGTGGATGCGCTCGACGAAGCGGTTGAAAGCGGTGCCCAGGATGCCGAACTCGTCGTGGTTGTGGATGCGCAGGCGTTTGGTCAGGTCACCTTCGCCTTCGGCGATGTCTTCCATGGCGCGGGTCATGGTCAGCAGCGGTTGCATCAGCACGCGGATCAGCAGGCCGAGCAGGCCGATGATGATGACCACCGCAACCAGCGTGGCGATCACCGCCGAGGTGCGGAAGGTGCTGAGCATGGAGAAGGCTTTGTCCTTGTCCACCGACAGGCCGATGTACCAGTTGGCCGACGGCAGGCCTTTGATCGGGGTGAAGGTCAGCAGGCGGGTCTGGCCCTGGGCCTGGACTTCGGTCAGCTCACCGGACAGCGTCGGTGTGTGCTGCGGGAACAGGTCCGACAGCGATTTCATCACCAGGTCCTTGTCCGGGTGAACCAGGATCTTGCCTTGGTCGTTGACCAGGAACGCGTAGCCCATGCCGCCGAAGTTCAGCGAGTTGATGATCTCGACCAGGCCGTCGAGGGCCAGGTCGCCACCGACCACGCCCACACTGTTGGACACTTTGCTGAGGATGCCAATGACCATCTTGTTGGTGGTCATGTCGATGTACGGCTCGGTCAGGGTCGCACCGGAGGCGTTCATGCCGTCCTTGTACCAGGGGCGAGTACGTGGGTCGTAGCCGTCGGGCATCTTCGCGTCGGGGCGCACGCTGAAACCACCGTCGACCTTGCCCAGGTACACCGTGAGGAAGCTGGTGATCAGGGCATTTTGCCCCATCAGGGTTTCAGCGTCGTTGGGGGCCTGGGCAATGTTCTGTGCCAGGTTCTCTACCAGCTTGATACGGCCTTCGAACAGGTTGCGAATATTGGTCGAAGTGGACTCGCCCATTTCAGCCAGATAGTTCTCCAGGTCCTCCCTGATCGCATTACGCTGGAGATAATCGTTGTAGAGGGTGAAGAGGCTGAAGGCGAGCATCACGATCAGTGACGCGGCCACGAGAATCTTGTGGCTGAATCGAAGGCTTTTGTTCATGGTGTAATCGGTTCCGCTAAGGTTTTATCGGGCGTTCGCACGAATACATCTGCAAGACAGTGCAACATCCCGGGAAGTCCTAGTTGGGTTGTTACTGTGTTCTAGGCGAATATCACCCCGAGGTATCGGCCGATACGCGGCAAAGCTTGAGAAGAGGATGAAAGAAGATGTCAGATCCTTCGCAAATTGTTGTAGGAGCGGGCCTTGATGGCCAGCCTGTCCATCAAGCCATGCGCCTCGCCAACCGCCATGGCCTGGTCGCTGGGGCCACCGGCACCGGCAAGACCGTCACCTTGCAGCACCTTGCCGAAGTGTTCAGTGATGCCGGCGTGGCGGTGTTCGCGGCCGACGTCAAAGGCGACCTGTGTGGCCTGGGCGCCGCGGGCGCGCCGCAGGGCAAGGTGGCCGAGCGCATTGCCGGCATGCCGTGGTTGGGGCATGCACCGCAGGCTTACCCGGTGAGCTTGTGGGATATCGCCGGGCAGTCCGGCCACCCGTTGCGCACCACCCTCAGCGAAATGGGGCCGCTGCTGCTGGGCAACCTGCTTGAGCTGACCGACAGCCAGCAGGCAGCCTTGTATGCAGCGTTCAAGGTGGCGGACCGAGAAGGCTTGCTGTTGCTCGACCTCAAGGACCTCAAGGCGCTGCTTGCGCACCTGAAGGACAACCCGCAGATGCTGGGTGAAGACAGCGCGTTGATGACCAGCGCGTCCACCCAGGCCTTGCTGCGTCGCCTGGCGACCCTGGAACAGCAAGGCGCCGAGGCGCTGTTCGGTGAGCCTGCGTTGCAGCTCGAAGACTTGTTGCGCCCTGGCAGCGACGGCCGTGGGCGTATCCACTTGCTCGATGCCAGCCGGCTGGTGCATGAGGCACCGAAGGTGTATGCCACCTTCCTGCTGTGGCTGTTGGCGGAGTTGTTCGAACAGTTGCCCGAGCGTGGCGATGCCGACAAGCCGGTATTGGCGCTGTTCTTCGATGAAGCGCACTTGTTGTTCAATGGCACGCCCAAGGCGTTGCAGGACCGCCTGGAGCAGGTGGTCAGGCTGATTCGCTCCAAGGGCGTGGGCGTCTACTTCGTCACTCAGTCGCCGGGCGACCTGCCCGATGCGGTGCTGGCCCAGTTGGGCCTGCGTATCCAGCATGGGTTGCGTGCATTCACCGCCAAAGAGCAGAAGTCGCTGCGGGCCGTGGCCGATGGCTTTCGCCCCAACCCCGCGTTCGACAGCCTGGCGGTGCTGACCGAGCTGGGTATCGGTGAGGCCTTGGTGGGTACGCTGGAGGATAAGGGCACGCCCGCGATGGTGCAGCGGGTGCTGATCGCACCGCCGCAATCGCGCATCGGGCCACTGAGTGCCGCTGAGCGCAGTGCATTGATTGCTTCGTCGCCGCTGGTTGGGCGCTATGACAAGCCGGTTGATCGTGAGTCGGCCTACGAAATGCTCACCCAGCGCAAAGGCGAGCCTGTGGAGCCTGCGCCCGTACCTAAGGCCGATGAGGAGAGCTTTGCCGACAAGGCCGGTGACTTCTTGCAGAGTGCGGCAGGGCAGGCGATCAAGTCTGCGGTGCGCCAAGCGGCCAATCAGTTGGGGCGGCAGTTGGTGCGCGGGTTGATGGGGTCGTTGCTGGGTGGCAAGAAGCGCTAGTGAGGCGCATGAAAAAGGCGCCCGAAGGCGCCTTTTTCTACAGCGGTACCGCTCAGCCGATCGCCTTGGACGCCAGCCAGAACAGGCCAGCTGCCAAGCCCATCGAGGCTGGCAGGGTCAATACCCAGGCCAGCAGGATGGTCTTCACGGTGCCGCCTTGCAGGCCGCTCTTGTTGGCGACCATGGTGCCGGCGACGCCGGATGACAACACATGGGTGGTCGATACCGGCAGGCTGAACACGTTGGCCATGCCGATGGCGCAGGCTGCGGTGATCTGCGCCGACATGCCCTGGGCATAGGTCATGCCCTGCTTGCCGATTTTCTCGCCAACCGTCAGTACCACGCGCTTCCAGCCGACCATGGTGCCCAGGCCCAGGGCCAGGGCAACGGCCACGATCACCCAGAACGGTGCGTATTCTGTGGTGGCGGTGAGGTCTTTGCGCAGCTTCTCCAGGTCGGCCTTTTCACGGGCATCCAAGCCTGGCAGCTTGCCGACCTTTTTCGCCGTGTCATCCAGGCAGAGCAGGTAGCGGCGCACTTCAACGCGCTTGTCGGCTTCCAGGGTGTGGTAGTCGGTCACGCCCTTGAGCGAAGCCTGCAGGGCCGCGATGGTCGGCTCGGTCTGCTGCGGGTTGCAGCTGAACTGCTCTGGCAGGTCGGTCGACTTGGCCTTGCCCAGTGCCAGGAACTCACCCAGGGTGGCGGCGTTGCGCTGGTAGAACTGGCTCATGTGCAAGGTGGCGTCGCGGGTGCGCTCGATCTGATAAGTGGTGCTGTTCAGGTCGAGTACGAACTTGGCCGGTACGATACCGATCAGCACCAACATGATCAGGCCGATACCTTTCTGACCATCGTTGGAGCCGTGCACGAAGCTCACGCCCATGGCCGAAATCACCAGTACCAGGCGGTTCCAGAAAGGAGGGTGCTTCTTGTCGTCGAGCTTGCGACGCTGTTCGGGCGTCTTGTGCATCTTCGACAGCGGGCGCCACCATTTCAGGCCGAGCAGCACCAGCGCCGCGACGGCAAAGCCGGCCATGGGCGAGACCACCAGCGACATGGCGATGTCGATCGCCTTCTGCCAGTTGACGCCATCGCCCAGCGGGATGTCGTTGATCAGGGCATTGGCCAGGCCAACACCGAGGATCGAACCGATCAGGGTGTGCGAGCTGGACGCAGGGATACCGAAGTACCAGGTGCCCAGGTTCCAGGTGATGGCCGCAGCCAGCAGCGAGAAGACCATGGCCAGGCCGTGTCCGGTGTTCACATTGATCAGCAGCTCTACCGGCAACAGGTGAACGATGGCATAGGCCACCCCGACACCACCGAGCAGAACGCCGAGGAAGTTGAACACGCCGGAGAAGAACACGGCGAGGTGCGGCGGCATGGCTTTGGTATAGATGACGGTAGCTACCGCGTTGGCGGTGTCATGAAAGCCATTGATGAACTCGAAGGCGAGTACGAAGGTCAAGGCGAGCAGCAGGCTCACCAACACCCAGGCATCCAGTCCGCTGAATAAATCGATCATGAAGGTTGTCTGGCGGTCATAGGGGGGCGCGATTATGCCAGAAAACCTTGGCAATCGATGCACCTGCGACAGATCGATGGCAGGCATCCAGGTGCGATCAGCAAGCGCAATACCGCGCTATCTGGTAAGGAAATGTCCGATAAAAAACGAGAAATGTCACTAAAATCGGTGAATATCTGGAAAATCTACGGCGTGGCATTCATTCAAACGGTCGTATGAAATTTGTGTAATTCCATTTCATCTACGACCTCTGGGTAAAGATCGACCGCGCCCGGGCTTGCCGGGCGACGACGCGGATAGCGTGAGCCTGGCGCTCAGGGCTTGTCGCTGCGCAGGTCCTTTTCCATTTTTTCCAGTTCCTGGTTGAACGCCTGGTCGCGCACGCTGGCACGCTTGCGCCACGGTTTGCGCTCCGGGTCCGGTTGAGCGGCGTACGTGGTGACTTCACCACCGTAAACATCCTTGTAACGTTCAGCCTGGCGCTCGAGCTCTGCGCGCAGTTCATCTTTCGTCACAGTAGTACCTGAGTAAGTTGAGTTAAGACTGTTGTTGTTTGCTGTACAGCGTGCCCCTGTGCATACAAAGACGGCACATGGAAAAGCTGCGGGGATGCCATACAGGGCCTGCACACACACACACATGGGTTGAAGCGAAGTGCTGATTACAGCGGTGTGTTCCATTACCCCAGCATCGGGCATTCAACCAAATTGATTATAGCAACCGACCCTTCTTCGAACAGGGGTATTTATGCGGGCCTGACAATGCCGGTCGAAGTTGTCGGTTTCATTCGGCAATGTCTGACGCCGTGCGTATAACTTTGAAGGGCGGCAAGGGCAAAAGTTTCGTTGCCACGCACACGCGAGGAGGGGAAGTAAAAACGGCCTCGCACAGGGCGAGGCCGTTGCCTGGGACTTCTACGGTGGGTACCTGACCAGTCTCTCCAAAGAAGCCACAAGTGGCAGGAGAAAGGTATAAGCAAAAGTGTCAGCGGTCAATTGCGATTATCGGCCGTTCGTTCGATAATCGCACGAACCAGCGATTTTTTTGAGGTGAGCGATGAGCGACGAAACACCGGCCAACGAATCTGCCAACCCAGAGTCGGCACGCCCTGCCGCCCCGGCGCTGGCGCCACCGATCGTGGCATCGCCGGCCAAGCGTATTCAGGCGTTTACCGGCGACCCGGACTTCATGACCTCGCTCGCCCGGGGGCTGGCGGTGATTCAGGCGTTCCAGGAGCGCAAGCGCCACCTGACCATCGCTCAGATCAGCCACCGCACCGAGATTCCTCGGGCGGCGGTACGCCGCTGCCTGCACACGCTGATGAAGCTGGGGTATGCGACGACCGACGGGCGCACCTATTCGCTGTTGCCCAAGGTGCTGACATTGGGCCATGCGTACCTTTCGTCGACGCCCTTGGCGATTTCCGCCCAGCCGTACCTGGACCGCATCAGTGACCAACTGCACGAGGCGGCCAACATGGCCACTCTTGAAGGCGACGACATCCTTTATATAGCCCGCTCGGCAACCGTGGAGCGGCTGATCTCGGTCGACCTGTCGGTAGGCGGGCGATTGCCGGCGTATTGCACATCGATGGGGCGTATCCTGCTGGCGGCGATGGATGACACCAGCCTGCGCGAGTACCTGGACCGGGCTGATCTCAAGGCGCGCACCAGCCGCACTTTGAATGATGCCGAATCATTGTTTGCCTGCATCCAGCAAGTGCGTGCCCAGGGCTGGTGCGTGGTGGATCAGGAGCTGGAACAAGGGCTACGCTCCATTGCCGTGCCGATCTATGACGCGTCGGGGCAGGTGCTGGCAGCATTGAATGTCAGTACCCATGTCGGGCGGGTAACGCGTAGCGAGCTGGAACAGCGCTTCTTGCCGATCCTGTTGGCGGCCAGTCGGGATCTTTGCCACCAGTTGTTTGGTTGACGCGCGCAGGGGGGCACCCCCTGCATGCCCCATTATCGAACACGCCCGCCGTTTCCTGTTCGATAAACGCACAATGTCGCTCCCAGCGAATTGCGTCCGCCCCGTCTGCTGATTAATGTCTCTCGCAACGGTCGGCTGTGCCGACCGAACAAGAAAAACTCGAGAGGCACACACCATGACTGCTGTCCCATCGCTGCTGCGGCCGCACCCGCACGCAGTACTGTTGTATCCAGGCTGAAGCAGGCCACCATCATCCTATTACCCAACCCTGTACTTGCGCCCTGAGTGCAGTGGCATGGCTGTGCCCTAATTCTGGATAACAACAATGAACCAACCACACACCCACGTCGGCAGTTGCCTCGACGTTCAGTCGTTCATCAACGATCAGCCGCTGTCCCGCTATCAATGGCGGGTGGTGTTGCTGTGCTTTCTGATTGTCTTCCTCGATGGCCTGGACACCGCCGCCATGGGCTTCATCGCCCCGGCCCTGTCGCAGGAGTGGGGTATCGACCGCGCCAGCCTCGGCCCGGTCATGAGTGCCGCGTTGATCGGCATGGTGTTCGGTGCCTTGGGCTCTGGGCCGCTGGCCGACCGTTTCGGGCGCAAGGGCGTGCTGGTTGGCGCAGTGCTGGTGTTCGGTGGCTTCAGCCTGGCCTCGGCCTACGCGACCAATGTCGACCAGTTGCTGATCCTGCGCTTCTTGACCGGGCTCGGGCTGGGCGCGGGCATGCCCAATGCCACCACGCTGCTTTCCGAGTACACCCCTGAGCGCCTCAAGTCGCTGCTGGTGACCAGCATGTTCTGTGGTTTCAACCTGGGCATGGCCGGTGGTGGCTTCATTTCCGCGAAGATGATCCCGGCCTACGGTTGGCACAGCCTGCTGGTGATCGGTGGCGTGCTGCCGCTGCTGCTGGCGGTGGTGCTGATGGTCTGGCTGCCGGAGTCGGCGCGGTTCCTGGTGGTGCGTAACCGTGGCACGGACAAGGTGCGCAAGACCCTGGCGCCGATTGCGCCGCAGGTAGTGGCCCAGGCGGCCAGCTTCAGCGTGCCGGAGCAGAAGGCGGTGGCTGCGCGCAGCGTGTTTGCGGTGATCTTCTCCGGTACCTACGGGCTGGGCACCATGCTGTTGTGGCTGACCTATTTCATGGGCTTGGTGATTGTCTACCTGCTGACCAGTTGGCTGCCGACGCTGATGCGTGACAGTGGTGCCAGCATGGAAGAGGCGGCCTTCATCGGCGCGTTGTTCCAGTTCGGTGGCGTGCTGAGTGCGGTGGGCGTGGGCTGGGCCATGGACCGCTTCAACCCGCACAAGGTCATTGGCATTTTCTACCTGCTGGCCGGGGTATTCGCCTACGCCGTTGGGCAGAGCCTGGGCAACATCACCTTACTCGCCACCTTGGTGCTGATCGCAGGCATGTGCGTCAACGGCGCCCAGTCGGCGATGCCGTCGTTGGCAGCACGCTTTTACCCGACCCAAGGGCGTGCCACGGGCGTCTCGTGGATGCTGGGCATCGGCCGCTTTGGCGCAATTCTCGGCGCCTGGAGTGGTGCGACGCTGCTGGGCCTGGGCTGGAACTTCGAGCAGGTGCTGACGGCATTGCTGGTGCCGGCTGCATTGGCAACGGTGGGGGTGATTGTGAAAGGGCTGGTCAGCCACGCGGACGCGACCTGAGCAGCGCTGGAAGTGGAGGGGCAGGGTGACAAATGGTTCGATAATCGCACGGATAGTCGATTATCGGATTGTCACCGACCTGTCAGCCTCCTTAATCTGAACTCACTGATGCACCCTGACCAGGAGTCTCCAAAATCATGCGTGACGTATTTATCTGTGATGCCATCCGCACCCCGATCGGGCGCTTCGGCGGCGCCCTGGCCGGCGTGCGCGCCGATGACCTGGCGGCTGTGCCGCTGAAGGCGCTGATCGAGCGCAACCCGTCGGTGCAGTGGGACCAGGTCGACGAAGTGTTCTTTGGTTGCGCCAACCAGGCCGGCGAAGATAACCGCAACGTGGCGCGCATGGCGCTGCTGTTGGCAGGCCTGCCCGAGAGCATCCCAGGCGTGACCCTCAACCGCCTGTGCGCATCGGGCATGGATGCCATCGGCACGGCGTTCCGCGCCATCGCCAGTGGCGAAATGGAGCTGGCCATCGCCGGTGGTGTCGAGTCGATGTCGCGTGCCCCCTTCGTCATGGGCAAGGCCGAGAGCGGTTACTCGCGCAACATGAAGCTTGAGGACACCACCATTGGCTGGCGCTTCATCAACCCGTTGATGAAAAGCCAGTATGGCGTGGACTCGATGCCGGAAACTGCCGACAACGTTGCCGACGATTACCAGGTCTCCCGCGCTGACCAGGATGCCTTTGCCGTGCGCAGCCAGCAGAAGGCCGCAGCGGCCCAGGCAGCTGGGTTCTTTGCCGAAGAGATCGTGCCGGTGCGCATTGCCCACAAGAAGGGCGAGACCGTGGTCGAGCGCGACGAGCACCTTCGCCCGGAAACCACCCTTGAAGCCTTGACCAAGCTCAAACCGGTCAATGGCCCGGACAAGACGGTCACCGCTGGCAACGCGTCGGGCGTCAACGATGGCGCGGCGGCGTTGATTCTGGCCTCGGCCGAGGCGGTAAAAAAACATGGCCTGACCCCACGCGCCCGGGTACTGGGCATGGCCAGCGCCGGTGTGGCGCCACGGGTGATGGGCATCGGCCCGGTACCGGCGGTGCGCAAGCTGACCGAGCGCCTGGGCGTGGCGGTGGCTGATTTCGATGTGATCGAGCTCAACGAGGCGTTTGCCAGCCAGGGCCTGGCGGTGCTGCGCGAGCTGGGTGTGGCGGACGATGCGCCGCAGGTGAACCCTAATGGCGGCGCGATTGCCCTGGGCCACCCGCTGGGCATGAGCGGTGCGCGGTTGGTGCTGACGGCGCTGCATCAGTTGGAGAAGAGTGGCGGACGTAAAGGCCTGGCCACCATGTGCGTGGGCGTGGGCCAAGGTTTGGCGCTGGCTATCGAACGAGTTTGACCACTACCGGCCTCTTCGTGGGGCAAGTCGGATCGCCGCACCGCCGCCCCCACAGCGGACCACGCATTCTCTGTGGGAGCGGCGGTGCAGCGATCCGACTTGCCCCGCGAAGGGGCCGGTACTGTAAGACACAAGGCCAATTGCCAGCCTGCGAGCGGAACGAGTGTGTTACTAGGTATGTCTAGACTTACCTAGGACCCTCCAGGAGTAAAACCACCATGACCTCAACCTATTACACCGGCGAAGAGCGCAGCAAGCGCATCTTCGCTATCGTCGGTGCCTCTTCGGGCAACCTGGTGGAATGGTTCGACTTCTACGTCTACGCCTTCTGCGCGATCTACTTCGCCCCGGCCTTCTTCCCCTCCGACGACCCCACCGTACAATTGCTCAACACCGCCGGCGTGTTTGCCGCGGGCTTCCTGATGCGCCCCATCGGTGGCTGGATCTTCGGCCGCCTGGCCGACCGCCATGGCCGCAAGAACTCGCTGATGATCTCGGTGCTGATGATGTGCGCCGGGTCCTTGATGATCGCCTGCCTGCCCACCTACGCCAGCATTGGTACCTGGGCACCCGCGTTGCTGTTGCTCGCCCGCCTGATCCAGGGCCTTTCGGTGGGTGGCGAGTACGGCACCACCGCCACTTACATGAGCGAAGTGGCGCTGCGCGGCCAGCGCGGCTTCTTCGCCTCGTTCCAGTACGTGACCTTGATCGGCGGCCAGTTGCTGGCCGTGCTGGTGGTGGTGATCCTGCAGCAACTGCTGACAGAGGACGAGTTGCGTGCCTGGGGTTGGCGCATTCCGTTCGTGGTCGGCGCCGTGGCCGCACTGATCTCGCTGATGCTGCGCCGCTCGCTGCACGAAACCAGCAATGCCGAAACCCGCAATGACAAAGATGCCGGTTCGATCAGCGGGCTGTTCCGCAACCACACCGCAGCGTTCATCACCGTGCTGGGTTACACCGCGGGCGGGTCGCTGATTTTCTACACCTTCACCACCTACATGCAGAAGTACCTGGTCAATACGGCCGGCATGAACGCCAAGAACGCCAGCTACGTGATGACCGGCGCGCTGTTCCTGTTCATGATCCTGCAGCCGTTCTTCGGCATGTTGTCCGACCGGATTGGCCGGCGTAATTCCATGCTGCTGTTCGGCGCCTTGGGCACGCTGTTCACCGTGCCCCTGCTGATGGCGCTGAAGACCGTGACCAGCCCGTTCCTGGCCTTCGTGCTGATCAGCCTGGCCTTGTGTATCGTCAGTTTCTACACCTCGATCAGCGGCCTGGTAAAAGCGGAGATGTTCCCGCCGCAGGTGCGCGCGCTGGGTGTCGGCCTGGCCTATGCAGTGGCCAACGCGATGTTCGGGGGGTCTGCCGAATACGTGGCGCTGGGCCTGAAGACGCTGGGCATGGAAAACACCTTTTACTGGTACGTGACGGGCATGATGGCGATAGCCTTCCTGTTCAGCCTGCGCCTGCCGAAGCAGGCCGCGTACCTGCACCATGACGATTAAGGACCTGCAATGACGTACCGTGCGGACAACCAGCTGTTCGATGCCTACTTCACCGCGCCGGCCATGCGCGAGATCTTCTCCGACCGCGGCCGCCTGCAGGGCATGCTCGATTTCGAGGCTGCCCTGGCCCGCGCCGAAGCGGCCGCCGGGCTGGTGCCGCACAGCGCGGTGGCGGCCATCGAGGCCGCCTGCAAGGCCGAGCGCTACGACACCCGCGCCCTGGCTGATGCCATCGCCAGCGCTGGCAACTCGGCCATCCCACTGGTGAAGGCGCTGGGCAAGGTGATCGCCAGCGGCGTACCCGAGGCCGAGCGCTATGTGCACCTGGGCGCCACCAGCCAGGACGCCATGGACACCGGGCTGGTACTGCAACTGCGCGATGCCCTCGACCTCATCGAAGCGGACCTTGGCCAACTGGCCGAGACCCTGTCGCGCCAGGCCTTGCAGCATGCCGATACGCCCCTGGTGGGGCGCACCTGGCTGCAGCACGCCACGCCGGTCACCCTGGGCATGAAGCTGGCCAGTGTGCTGGGCGCGCTGACCCGCCATCGCCAACGCCTGCAGGAACTGCGCCCGCGCCTGCTGTGCCTGCAGTTTGGCGGTGCTTCGGGCAGCTTGGCGGCATTGGGCAGCAAGGCCATGCCGGTAGCCGAGGGCTTGGCCGAGCAGCTCAAGCTGCACTTGCCTGAGCAGCCTTGGCACACCCAGCGCGACCGCCTGGTGGAATTTGCCTCGGTGTTGGGCCTGATCGCCGGCAGCCTGGGCAAATTCGGCCGCGATATCAGCCTGCTGATGCAGACCGAGGCGGGCGAGGTGTTCGAGCCTTCCGCGCCGGGCAAAGGTGGCTCGTCGACCATGCCGCACAAGCGCAACCCGGTGGGCGCCGCCGTGCTGATCGGTGCCGCCACCCGTGTGCCTGGCCTGGTGTCGACGCTGTTTGCCGCCATGCCTCAAGAACATGAACGCAGCCTCGGCCTGTGGCATGCCGAATGGGAAACCCTGCCGGATATCTGCTGCCTGGTGTCCGGCGCCCTGCGCCAGGCCCAGGTGATCGCCGAAGGCATGCAGGTGGACGCCGAGCGCATGCGCCGCAACCTCGACCTGACCCAGGGCCTGGTGCTGGCCGAAGCCGTCAGCATCGTCCTGGCCCAGCGCCTGGGCCGTGACCGCGCCCACCATCTGCTCGAGCAGTGCTGCCAGCGTGCCGTCGCCGAGCAGCGCCACCTGCGCGCGGTGCTTGGTGACGAGCCGCATGTCAGCGCCGAACTGTCGGCGGAAGAACTCGATCGTTTGCTCGACCCTGCCCATTACCTCGGCCAGGCCCGCGTCTGGGTGGCGCGCGCCGTGGCTGAACATCAACGTTTCACTGCCTGAAGGAGACTGCTGTGGCGCATTTGCAACTGGCCGATGGCGTACTGAACTATCAAATCGATGGCCCGGCGGATGCTCCGGTGCTGGTGTTGTCCAATTCCTTGGGTACCGACCTGGGTATGTGGGACACGCAGATTCCGCTGTGGAGCGAGCACTTGCGCGTGTTGCGTTATGACACCCGCGGCCATGGTGCCTCGCTGGTCACCGCAGGCCCTTACAGCATCGAGCAATTGGGCCGCGATGTGCTTGCCCTGCTCGATGGCCTGGACATCCAGAAAGCGCACTTCGTCGGGCTGTCGATGGGCGGCCTGATCGGCCAGTGGCTGGGGATCAACGCAGGCGAGCGCCTGCACAGCCTTACCCTGTGCAACACCGCGGCCAAGATCGGCAGTGACGAGGTCTGGAACCCGCGCATCGACACCGTGCTCAAGGGCGGCCAGCAGGCCATGGTTGCCCTGCGCGATGCCTCCATTGCGCGCTGGTTTACCCCAGGCTTCGCCCAGACGCAGCCCGAGCAGGCCCAGCGTATCTGCCAGATGCTGGCGCAGACCACGCCTGAGGGCTATGCAGCCAACTGCGCTGCGGTGCGCGACGCCGACTACCGCGAGCACGTGCAGCGTATCCAGGTGCCGACCTTGATCGTTGCCGGTACCGAAGACGTGGTGACCACCCCTGAGCATGGCCGCTTCATGCAGGCTGCCATCCAGGGCGCCGACTATGTCGACTTCCCGGCTGCGCACCTGTCCAACGTCGAGATTGGCGAGCGCTTCAGCCGCCGAGTGCTCGACTTCCTGCTGGCTCACTGAGGATAACGCCATGGATGAGAAACAACGCTACGACGCAGGCATGCAGGTGCGCCGCGCGGTGCTTGGCGATGCGCACGTGGACCGCAGCCTGGAGAAGCTCAACGACTTCAATGGCGAGTTCCAGGAGATGATCACCCGGCATGCCTGGGGTGATATCTGGACTCGCCCCGGCCTGCCGCGTCACACCCGCAGCCTGATCACCATCGCCATGCTGATCGGCATGAACCGCAACGACGAGCTCAAGCTGCACCTGCGGGCTGCTGCCAACAACGGCGTGACCCGTGACGAGATCAAGGAAGTGCTGATGCAGAGCGCGATCTACTGCGGCATCCCGGCGGCCAATGCCACCTTCCACCTGGCGGAATCGGTGTGGGATGAGCTGGGCGTCGAGTCGCGCTCTTAAGCCCCGTGGGCTCTTGGTAGGAGCGGCCTTGCGTCGCGAAAGGGCTGCGTAGCGGCCCCGGATATGTGCGGTGACGCTGAAATCGAGGGGCCGCTGCGCGCCCCTTTCGCGACGCAAGGCCGCTCCTACTACGACCGCAGGGCCACTGGGCCGGCATTGGCCTCCACGGCTTGCTTGAGCGCTGGGCACAACCCCAGCATGAATGCCGCTTCCGCCACCACAAACAGGGGCCCGATGATCAGCCCACTGATATCGTCGACGAACGCCGGCTTGCGGCCTTCGTAATAGTGGCCGACGAACTGGATGATCCAGCCCACCACGAATGCCCCCAGCCCCGCACCGAGCCACAGCCCGGTGCTTTGTACCGCCAGTACCTGGCCAAGCCACAGGCACAGACCCAGCAGCAGCCCCATGACCAGCCCGAAGCGCAGGTCCAGGCGCAGGTAGAACCACACCGAAGCCGCCGCCGCCAGCAGGGCAGGGGATAGCCAGATACCGGCAACGTCCCAGCCTGGGCGCGACAGCAGGATGGACACGGCCAGCACGATCAGTGGGATGCCAAGGAAATGGGTGGCGATGTTGCGTGGGTCGCGGTGGTAGTTGGCGTATTGGCTCAGGTGTTCGACGAGGTTTTTCATTGTTGTGCCTCCCTGGTTGGCCGGTACAGGCCCCCATATAGCTCAGGATAGCCCGCACGCACCATCTTCATCAGTTCAGCGAATGGCGGCACTGCGTAGGTGCGCATCCAGCCCCACCAGCGTCTCGATCATGGCCCGCGTCGCCGGCGACAAGCGATAGCCGCTGCGGCTGACCGGGCCCCCGCCAGGTGCTCGGTCTGCAGGTGTGGGGTGAAGTCGCTGCGCCCGCGATGCCTTCAAGAATGGTTTGTTTCGTTAGTTATTCTTTTGGGTTATTTAAACCCTCGTCACGGGTTTGACCGCGACGAGGGTGGCCAGATCACAGCAGATTCAACGGGTAACTCACTATCAGCCGGTTCTCATCGAAGGCATTGGTGCTGAAATCCCGGCGCATGGTGGAGTTGCGCCATTTCACCGACAGGTCCTTGAACGACCCCGACTGCACCACGTAGGCCAGTTCGGTCTCACGTGCCCATTCCTTGCCATCGTCGACGCCACCCGCCGTCACGTTGTCACCCTTGATATAGCGGTTCATCAAGGTCAGCCCCGGTACCCCGACGGTGGCGAAGTTGAAGTCATGGCGCACCTGCCAGGAACGCTCCTTGGCATTGTCGAAGCTGGCGTTGTAGCTGTCGTTGGCCAAGGTGCCGCCGCTGGTGCCGTTGACCCGCAGCCAGGCGTCATCGCCACTGACCTTTTGCAGGCCGACGTAGAAGGTATGGCCCTGGTAGCGTGCCGAAAGCAGTGCCGAGGCCGTGCGGTTATCCAGTTCCCCGGCGCGCTCGGCGCCGTCTTCCTTGCCGATGAAGTAGCCGAGGTTGGCGCCCAGGGTCCAGTCGCCCAGTGGCTGGCTGTGTACCAGGTTGAGGTACTGCTGGCGGTAGATGTCCTTGAGCTGGGCATCCCACAGGCCAATCATCGTGCGCTTGTCGTTGAAGGTGTATTCACCACCGCCGAAGTTGAAGCGGTCCGAGGTGAAGGCTGCACGGCCATTGAGCGACATGTCTTCCATGCTGGCGTCGTTGCGCGGGCTGTTGCCGCGGAACTGGCCGGCATACAGGGTCAGGCCGTCGATTTCCTTGGAGGTGAGCTGGCCGCCGCGGAAGGTCTGTGGCAGCGAGCGGCCATCGTCCGAACGCAGGATCGGCAGCACTGGCATCCATTCGCCGACCTTCAGTTCGGTCTGCGAGAGCTTGGCTTTCAGGGCCACGCCCAGGCGGCCGAAATCGTCTGCGGGGCGGCCGTCATCGTGCACCGGCAACAGGTGGGTGTTGGTGGTGCCTCTGCCGCCATCGAGCTTGACCGAGTACATGCCCAACACATCCACGCCGAAACCCACAGTGCCCTGGGTGAAGCCGGAGCGGGCATCGAGGATGAAGCTCTGGGTCCATTCCTCGGCCTTGCTCTGGGGGTGGGCTGGGTCGACGAAGTTGCGGTTGATGTAGAAGTTGCGCAGGTTGAGGGTGGCCTTGGCGTCTTCCATGAAGCCGCCGTCCGCAGCAAACGCGGGGAGGGTGCAGGACATGGCCAACAGGCCGGGCAGCAGCTGGCGTGCGGTATGCGAAGTGCTCATCTGTCGTGGATCTCTTGTTTTTATGGGCGAGCCGTTGCGCTGCAGGATGCGGCCTGCAGGTGCGGGTCTTTGATGAACGTGGGCAACGTTGCGTGAGCGGATGGTGCGGGGAAGGGAAGGGGCGAGGCAATTCGTCGCAGACGGTATGGGGCGATAATCGAACGGAATGTTCCAGGTGGTTAATTGTTTGCCTGCCCAGGCAAGCGACAACAAAAAGCCCACCGCGAGGGTGGGCTTGATGTTGCTACCAGGGCATTCAGCCTTTCGGTGTTGCCACCGAAGCCTGCTGATTGGCCTGCCCGGTCTGCTCGTACCAGCCGCCGCCGAGCGCCTTGTACAGGTTGACCTCACTGGTCAGCTGCGACAGGCGATCACCGATCAGTGCCTGCTGGGCGCTGAACAGGTTACGTTGGGCGTCGAGGAAGGTCAGGTTGCTGTCGATACCGATACGGTAGCGACGCTCGGCCAGGCGGTAGTAGTCCTGGTTCGCCTGCACCAGGTCACGCTGGGCCTGCAACTGCTCTTCGAAGGTCTTGCGCGCCGCCAGGCCATCGGAGACTTCCTGGAAGGCGGTCTGGATGGTCTTCTCGTACTTGGCGACGTTGATGTCCTTCTGGATCTTCGAGTAGTCCAGGCTGGCCTTCAAGCTGCCGGCGTTGAAGATCGGCAGGTTGATCTGCGGCTGGAACAACCAGGTGCCCGAACCGCCTTTGAACAGGCCGTCCATGTCGGTACTCAAGGTGCCGGCGTTGGCGGTCAGGCTGATGCTCGGGAAGAACGCTGCACGGGCCGCGCCGATGTTGGCGTTGGCGGCCTTGAGCAGGTGCTCGGCTTCCTGGATGTCCGGGCGACGCTGAAGGATGTCCGACGGCAGGCCGGCCGGTACTTCGGCCAGCTGGTCGGCGTTCAGCTCCAGCGGCTGGGGCAGGTTGGCCGGTACGCCGGTACCCAGCAGCACAGTCAGGCTGTTGAGGTCCTGGGCAACCAGGCGCTGGTACTGCGAGTACTTGACCCGCGCGCCTTCCACGGCGGTGCGTGCCTGGCTGAGGTCGAGCGCCGAGGCGACACCGACTTCATTGCTGCGACGGGTCAGGTTGTAGCTTTCCTGGTAGGTCTTCAGGGTGTCTTCGGTCAGCTTGAACAGCGCCTGATCCGCCTGCCAGGTGTAGTAGGCGTTGGCCACGCTGGCCACCAGGGCGATCTGCGTGGAGCGCCGTGCCTGTTCACTGGACAGGTAGGTTTCCAGCGCTTGCTCGCTCAGGCTGCGCACACGGCCGAACAGGTCCAGCTCATAGGCACTGACGCCGAGAGTGGCCGAGTACTGGCTGGTGATACCGGCTTGGCCGGTCTGCGACATGTCTGCCGGTACCCGCTGGCGGCTGCCGCTGCCAGTGGCCGAAACCGCCGGGAACAGGTCGGCCCGCTGGATGCGGTACTGCGCGCGGTAGGCGTCGATGTTCAGCGCCGCGACACGCAGGTCGCGGTTGTTCACCAGCGAGGTCTGAATCAGCTGCTGCAGCGCCGGGTCGTGGAAGAACTGGCGCCAGCCCTGTTCGGCGGCGGCAACGTCTGCCGATTGGGTCGGCGAATACGCAGGGCCTTGCGGCCACTGCGCTGCCACCGGCGCTTCCGGGGTCTGGTAATCAGGGATCAGCGAGCAACCGCCAAGAATGAAAGCGGTTACCGCCAGGGACAACAAAGACTTGGTCATTGCCCAGCCTCATAACGTGGAGTTTCAGGGGTGTCGTCTTTTTTCGGCTCTTTGCTGCCGAACATCGACGACACTGCGACGAAGAATAGCGGTACCCAGAAGATTGCCAACACGGTCGCACTGATCATGCCGCCGATCACGCCGGTGCCGATCGCATGCTGGCTGCCGGCGCCTGCGCCGCTGGCGATGGTCAACGGTACCACGCCGAGGATGAACGCCAGCGAGGTCATGATGATCGGGCGCAGACGCATGCGGCACGCCTCGATCGCAGCGTCGTACAGGCTGCGGCCCTGCTCGTGCAGCTCTTTGGCGAACTCGACGATCAGGATCGCGTTCTTCGCCGCCAGGCCGATGGTGGTCAACAGGCCGACCAGGAAGTACACGTCGTTGGACAAACCGCGCAGGCTGGCGGCGATCAGGGCACCGATGATACCCAGCGGTACCACCAGCACGACGGCGATCGGGATCGACCAGCTTTCGTACAGCGCTGCCAGGCACAGGAACACGAACAGAATCGAGAGGGCGAACAGTGCCGGCATCTGCGAGCCGGAGAGTTTTTCCTCGTAGGACATGCCCGTCCAGGAGAAGCCGATACCGTCCGGCAGCTCGCCAGCGATGCGTTCCACTTCAGCCATGGCCTCACCGGTACTGTAGCCCGGCGCTGGCGCACCAAGGATTTCCATCGCCTCGACGCCGTTGTAACGGGACAGCTTCGGCGAGCCGTAGGTCCATTCGCCCTTGGCGAAGGAAGAGAACGGCACCATCTCGCCCTTACCGTTGCGTACGTACCACTTCTGCAGGTCTTCCGGGCTCATCCGGGCATTGGGTTCACCCTGGATGTACACCTTCTTGACCCGGCCACGGTCGATGAAGTCGTTGACGTAGCTGGCACCCAAGGCAATCGACAGGGTGTTGTTGATGTCGGCGATGGTCACGCCCAGGGCGCTGGCACGTTCGTCATCAATGGTCAGCTGGTACTGCGGTTCATCGTTCAGGCCGTTAGGGCGCACGGCACTGAGTATCTTGCTCTGTGCAGCCTTGGCCAGGAACTGGTTGCGTGCTTCCATGAGTTTTGCATGGCCGACACCGCCGCGGTCCTGGAGGAACACGTCGAAGCCGGTGGCGTTACCCAGTTCGAGTACCGCAGGCGGGGCGAAGGCGAACACCATCGCATCGCGGAAGGTGAAGAAGTGCTGCTGCGCACGCTGGGCCAGGGCGAACACACTGTTCTCCTGGGAGCGCTCGCCCCACGGCTTGAGCATGATGAACGCCATGCCCGAGCTTTGGCCGCGGCCGGCAAAGTTGAAGCCGTTGACGGTGAACACCGACGAAACGGTATCGGCTTCGTCCTTGAGCAGGTACTCGCGCATCTGGTCGACCACCACTTGGGTGCGTTCGGCACTGGAGCCTGCCGGGGTCTGCACCTGGGCAAACAACACGCCTTGGTCTTCTTCAGGCAGGAACGCCGTCGGGATGCGGGTGAACAGCCAGATCATGCCAACCACGATCAGTGCGTAGCCCAGCAGGAAGGGCACCTTGTTGCGCAGGATGGTGCCCACGCTGCGCTCGTAGCCGTTTACGCTGCGGTCGAAGTTGCGGTTGAACCAGCCGAAGAAACCACCTTTGGCGGTGTGGTGCTCGCCCTTCTTCAGCGGCTTGAGCATGGTTGCGCACAGTGCCGGGGTGAAGATCAGTGCCACCAGCACCGACAGGCCCATGGCCGAGACGATGGTGATGGAGAACTGGCGGTAGATCACACCGGTAGAGCCGCCGAAGAAGGCCATGGGCAGCAATACCGCCGACAGCACCAGGGCGATACCCACCAATGCACCCTGGATCTGCTCCATGGAACGCTTGGTGGCTTCCTTGGGTGGCAAACCCTCCTCGGACATCACCCGCTCGACGTTCTCCACCACGACGATGGCGTCGTCCACCAGCAAGCCGATGGCCAGGACCATGGCGAACATGGTCAGGGTGTTGATGCTGAAGCCCGCAGCGGCAAGGATGCCGAAGGTACCCAGCAACACCACCGGTACGGTCATGGTGGTGATGATGGTAGCGCGGAAGTTCTGCAGGAACAGGTACATCACCAGGAACACCAGGACCACGGCTTCGATCAGGGTGTGGATCACCCCACTGATCGATTCGGTGACCACTGGCGTGGTGTCATACGGGAACACGGCCTTCACGCCCGGCGGGAAGAACGGCTCGAGGTCGCTGATGGTCTGGCGCAGCGCCTTGGCAGTGTCCAGGGCGTTGGCGCCGGTGGCCAGCTTGACCGCCAGGCCCGAAGCCGGTTTGCCGTTGAACTGGGCACTGACCGCGTAGTTCTCGCCGCCCAGGCCAACCTCGGCGACATCACCCAGGCGTACCTGGGAACCGTCGTTGTTGACCTTGAGCAGGATCTTTTCGAACTGCTCGGCGGTCTGCAGACGGGTTTTGCCGATGATGGTGGCGTTCAGCTGGGTACCCGGCAGGGCAGGCAAGCCGCCGAGCTGGCCGGACGATACCTGCACGTTCTGCGCAGCGACCGCAGTCTTCACGTCGACCGGGGTCAGCTGGAACTTGTTCAGCTTGGCCGGATCGAGCCAGATACGCATGGCGTACTGGGCACCGAATACCTGGAAGTCACCCACGCCGGCGGTCCGCGAAACCGGGTCCTGCATGTTCGAGACGATGTAGTTGGCCAAGTCGTCCTTGGTCATGCTGCCATCTTCGGACACCAGGCCGATCACCAACAGGAAGTTCTTCACTGCCTTGGTGACACGGATACCCTGTTGCTGCACTTCCTGCGGCAACAGCGGTGTGGCCAGGTTCAGCTTGTTCTGAACCTGAACCTGCGCGGTGTCGGCGTTGGTGCCTTGCTCGAAGGTGGCGGTGATGGTCATGCTGCCGTCGGAGTTACTTTCCGAAGACACATAACGCAGGTTGTCGATACCGTTGAGCTGCTGCTCGATGACCTGCACCACGGTGTCCTGCACCGTCTGCGCCGAGGCGCCCGGGTAGGTCACGGCGATGGCGATGGCCGGTGGCGCGATGCTTGGGTACTGGTTGATCGGCAACTTCAGGATCGACAGGGCCCCGACCAGCATGATCACCAAGGCGATCACCCAGGCGAAGATCGGGCGATCGATAAAGAACTTCGACATGGTTTACTCCGCTTTGGCGTCTGCTTTCGCCGCGTTGGCCTGATCAGGGCTGGCCGGCTTGTTGACGTTGGTGGCTTCGCTGACCTTGACCTCGACGCCCGGACGCACGTATTGCAGCCCTTCGGTGATCAGGCGATCGCCCGGGTTCAGGCCTTCCTCGATCAGCCAGTCACTGCCCAGGGTACGGCTGGCCTTGAGCTGGCGCAGTTCGACCTTGTTTTCCTGGTTGACCACCAGTGCGGTTGGCGCGCCCTTGAGGTCGCGGGTCACGCCCTGCTGTGGGGCCAGGATGGCGTTGGCGTTGACCCCGGCGCGCAGGCGGGCATGCACGAACATGCCTGGCAGCAGGGTGTGGTCGGGGTTCGGGAAGATCGCACGCAGGGTCACCGAGCCTGTGGTCTCGTCGACCGAGACTTCGGAGAACTCCAGGCGGCCTTGCTGCTTGAACAGGCTGCCGTCTTCGAGCACCAGTTGCACCGAGGCGGCGTTTTCGCCGGCCTTTTGCAACTGGCCGCTTTCCAGGTCACGGCGCAGCTTGAGCAGCTCGGCGGTGGACTGGGTGACGTCGACGTAGACCGGGTCGAGTTGCTGGATGGTGGCCATGGCGTTGGTCTGACCATTGCTCACCAGCGCGCCTTCGGTAAACGCGGAACGGCCGATGCGGCCGCTGATCGGTGCCAGGACTTTGGTGTAGCGCAGGTCGATCTGGGCACTCTTGAGTGCAGCCTCTGCCTGCAATCGTTTGGCATTGGCGTCGTCGTATTCCTGCTTGGACACAGCCTGTTCATCGATCAGCTGCTTGTAGCGCTCGGCCAGCGAGCGGGTGGCCTGCAGGTTGGCCTGGGCATTGGCCAGGTTGGCCTCGTAGACGGCAGGGTCGATCTGGTACAGCTGCTGGCCTTCCTTGACGTCGCTGCCTTCCTTGAAGAGGCGCTTGAGAATGATGCCATTGACCTGTGGTCGCACTTCGGCAACCCGGTAGGCACTGGTGCGCCCCGGCAATTCCGAGGTCAGGGTGAAGGCTTGCGGCTGAATGGTCACGACGCCGACCTGAGGAGCCTGCGCGGCAGGCGCTGCTTCTTCTTTCTTGCAGCCACTGAGCAGAGTTGCCAGGGCGACGGCGGAAACCAGAGCGGTAACGGCTGGCTTGAATTGCATGAGGATCCTCGGGGCGCTGGAGCAGGAGACGCTCAAGAGTAATGGAAGAGTCTGATCGGAAAAATGCTATCCGGTGGATAAATAGCTTGCTAAGGAATATACTTACATTCATGGTTGTTTGTAAATACCGCTGCGCAGTACTTGGTGACTGCAGCAGCCCTTGATTAGCCCATTCGGGAGACGCCCTGCAGAGGCGACCCCGGCGGTTCCCCCGAGCACGCCGCGTGCTCGGGCCCAGATGAGGTTGTACTGCCATGGTCCGTAGAACCAAAGAAGAAGCCCAGGAAACCCGCGCCCAGATCATCGAGGCAGCGGAAAAGGCCTTCTACAAGCGCGGGGTTGCGCGAACCACCTTGGCCGACATCGCCGAACTGGCGGGCGTGACCCGAGGTGCGATCTACTGGCACTTCAACAACAAGGCCGAACTGGTGCAAGCGCTGCTCGACAGCCTGCATGAAGCCCATGACCACCTTGCACGCGCGAGCGAAAGCGAGGACGAACTGGACCCGCTGGGTTGCATGCGCAAGCTGCTGCTGCAAGTGTTCAACGAGCTGGTGCTCGATGCCCGAACCCGGCGTATCAATGAAATTCTGCATCACAAGTGCGAGTTCACCGATGACATGTGTGAAATTCGCCAGCAGCGCCAGAGCACGGTGCTGGATTGCCACAAGGGCATTGCCCTGGCGCTTGCCAATGCCGCGCGCCGGGGCCAGTTGCCTGTCGAGCTGGATGTCGAGCGCGCGGCGGTGGCCATGTTTGCCTATGTCGATGGCCTGATCGGGCGCTGGTTATTGCTGCCGGACAGTTTCGACCTGCTGCGTGATGTCGAAAAATGGGTCGACACCGGGCTGGATATGCTGCGCTTGAGCCCAGCGCTGCGCAAATGACACTTTGTTAAGGATTGTGAGGGAGTGTTGCCCCATTGTATTAACGGGGCATTAAAGGCGGGGTCGCGTTGCGGCCCTGCTTTATTAGTGCCCGCGCAATTGCCGGTCCGGCAACGCCAGCGCCGCCACCAACCCCAGCAGTGCAACCACACCACTGCCCATCAACAAATGCTTGAACGTCTCCAATAACCTTGCCTGGGTCAGTGGGTCGGCCTCGCCTGCCTTCAGGCTGCCCAGCAAGGGGTTGCCCAGCAGCTCGAACCCACCCTGGTGCAGCAACGCCAGCAGCAGGCTGGACATGCACGCCACCCCCATGGCCCCCCCAAGCGAGCGGAACAGGTTGGTGGTGCTGGTGGCCACGCCAATGTCCTTGCTGGCCACCGCGCTTTGCGTGCCCACCAGCGACGTCGGAAACTGCAGCCCGCAGGCAATGCCGGTCAGCAACATGAACACGGCGCTGAGCAGCGCCGACTGCGGCGGTGTCATGGCCATGGCGAAGATGGCCACCGGCATCAGCAGCGCGCCGGTGAGTATCTGCGGTTTGTAGCGCCCGGTGAGGCTGGTCATGCGGCCGCCGGTGAAGGCCCCCATCGGCAGGCCCATGGCCAGTGGCAGCAGGTGCAATGCCGCGCTGTCGGCACCTGCACCGGTGATGCCCTGGTAGCGCAAGGGCATGAGCATGGTCAGGGAAATCGACTGGAAACTGGCGAAAAATATCACCCCCCAGCACAGCACGGCGACGCGGTTGCCGAACAGGTCGAGGGGCAGCAGCGGCTCCGGGCAGCGCCGTTCATGGCCAATGAAAAGCGCCAGGCCAAGCACCGCGCAGGCGAACAGCGCCAGTACGGATGGCGCTGCCCAGGCGTGGCCCTGGCCGACCAGGGTAATGCCCAGCAGCAGGCTACCCAGGCCAACAATCAGCAACACGGCGCCGAGGTAATCGACCTGCGCCTCGCGGCGCTTGACCGGCATGTCGCGCAGTGCCCGATGGATCGCCCACAACGCGACCATTCCCAGTGGCAGGTTGATCCAGAACACCCAGCGCCAGGACAGGTACTCGGTCAGCCAGCCGCCGAGCACCGGCCCGGCGACGCTGGCCACTGCGTACATGCTGCTGAAATAGCCCTGGTAACGGCCACGTTCGCGCGGTGGCACGAAGTCGCCGATGATCGCCTGGCTGACCGACACCATGCCCCCTGCACCGACCCCTTGCAGCACGCGGGCCAGCACCAGTTGCTGCATGTCCTGGGCGAGGGCGCAGGCAATCGACGCCAGGGTGAACAGCGTGATGCCGGTAAGTATCATGCGCCGCCGGCCATACAGGTCACCGAGTTTGCCGTAGATCGGCACCGCCACCGTCATCGCTACCATGTACCCGGAGATCACCCAGGCCAGCAGGCCGACATCGTTGAATTGTGCGGAAATGGCCGGCAGCGAGACGGCGACAATGGTCTGGTCCAACGCGCCGAGGAAGATGGCCAGCATCAGAGCGGTGAGCACGTTGCGCAAGACGGTCGGGGGCAGGGCGGCAGTCACGAAATTACCTTAGGCATGGCAATGAGGCCGATGAAGTGTAACCTGACTTAGGTAGCTTCCTATGTACTATCTGCATCCCCTATGCAAGATCGGCATTGGCGCATTCATCCAGTGAGGCATGGCCGCGTGATATCGTGGCTGGACCGCAGGGGCTGTGATCCGTGGCCTGCACCAGCTTGGTGCAGCTAATTGCCGCAGGGTTTTCGTGTCGCTGTATCCCATACCTTTTATTCCTCTGCCTGCATGTCGAGCATGACCGCCCGGATGGCGACGGTTGGAACAGGTCAGGTAGACCCGATTCAGGGGTTGGTAGCAACCGTTCAATTTCACGTTATTGCGGAGTGATCATGCCCAGGGCTTCCCACCAAGATTTGCGTTTTGCCTTCCGCGAGCTGCTCGCTTCAGGTTCCTGTTACCACACAGCGTCCGTGTTCGACCCGATGTCGGCGCGCATTGCCGCTGACCTGGGTTTCGAAGTCGGTATTCTTGGTGGTTCGGTGGCTTCGCTGCAGGTGCTGGCCGCACCGGATTTTGCCTTGATCACGCTCAGCGAGTTCGTCGAACAGGCCACACGCATTGGCCGTGTGGCGCAACTGCCGGTGCTGGCCGATGCCGACCACGGCTACGGCAACGCGCTGAATGTCATGCGCACGGTCATCGAACTGGAGCGTGCCGGCGTTGCGGCACTGACCATCGAAGATACGCTGCTACCGGCCCAGTTCGGGCGCAAGTCCACCGATTTGATTCCAGTCGATGAAGGCGTCGGCAAGATTCGCGCGGCGCTTGAAGCACGGGTCGATTCGTCGCTGTCGATCATCGCCCGCACCAACGCCGGCGTGCTGAGCACCGAAGAAATCATTGTGCGCACCCAGAGCTATCAGAAAGCCGGTGCCGACGGGATCTGCATGGTGGGGGTGAAGGATTTCGAGCAGCTCGAGCAGATTGCCGAGCACCTGACCGTGCCGTTGATGCTGGTGACCTACGCCAACCCCAACCTGCGTGATGACGAACGCCTGGCACGCCTGGGCGTGCGCATCGTGGTCGATGGCCATGCGGCGTACTTTGCTGCCATCAAGGCCACCTACGACTGCCTGCGCCTGCAGCGCGGCCAGCAGAACAGGTCCGAGAACCTCAACGCCACCGAACTCTCGCACACCTACACCCAGCCCGAGGATTACATCCGCTGGGCCAAGGAATACATGAGCGTCGAGGAGTGACCGGCAGGGCGCCGTCAGCTCAACGGACGGCGCTCAAGGTTGCGCTTTGCGGCACGCAGTGCGCGTGCTGACAATTGGCTGCCGAGCCGGGTTGGTCGCGGAGCAGTTCGACCCGCCAGCAGGCTGAGCCGTAAAGCCCGGCAACGGCAAACAGCGCCATCACCACTGCGAACCTTCTTGTCTTGATGCCCATGGTGCTCACCTCCTGTTACCGCGCCAGGTGATACCGGTAAGCGTAGGCCAATTCGCGGCGCCATGGGCTTACATCAGGTGCTTGTCCCATTCCGGCTCGTCCCGGAACCGCTGTGCGAGAAAGTCCAGCATGCTGCGCAAGGTCGCCGGCATGTGCTTGCGCGAGGTATACACCGCATTCAGGTTGAGCTCGCGCGGCCGTGCCTCGGGTAGCAAGCGCACCAGTGCGCCCGTGCGCAGCGCAGCGGCAGCCTGGTAGGTTGGCAGCATGGCAATGCCCGCACCGGCCAGTGCCGCCTTTTGCAACGTCATGGCCTCATTGGCACTGATGTTGCCCTCGACCGGGACGGCAATGGCGTGGCCCTGCACCTCGAAATGCCAGAGGCTGTGGCCGAAGTATGCATGGGTCAGGCAATTGTGCCCGCTCAGTTCCTCAACCCGCTGCGGCGTCCCATGTTCGTGCAGGTAGCCCGGTGCCGCGCACACCACCGAGCGGCACACGGTCAGGCGCCGGGCGATCAGGTTCGGGTCCAGATCGTTGCTGGTGCGGATGGCCAGGTCGATGCGCTCATCCACCAGGTTGACCGTGCGATCGAGCATCTGCAGTTCAACATTCACCCCGGGATAGCGCCGAACATACGCGGCCACGGCATCCACCAGTTGCGCCTGGCCGAATGACGTACTGACGCTGATGCGCAGCGCGCCGCGGGGCGCGTCGTCCGGTTGGCGTACGGCAACCTGCAGGTCGCCGGCAAGTTCCAGCAGTTGGCGGCAGCGGGGCAGTGTCTCCTGGCCAGCGGCGGTCAGGCTCAGCTTGCGCGTGGTGCGCTGCATCAGCCGCGCCCCGACCCACTCCTCGAGTTCTGCCAGGTAGCGTGAAACCACTGGCCGCGACAGCTGCAGGTGATCCGCTGCCGCAGACTGGCTGCCCAGGTCGACAACAGTGACAAAAACGCGCATGGCGTTGAGACGGTCCATGATTTGCCCGATTTTAGAAACAAACTATGTTCGAGCATCGCATTTTTTGTCATGGATTTGGCAACTAAGCTGTTGACCATTCTTCTACAGACGGACCGTTGCGATGTCGCTATTCACTCCCTTGCGTGGCCTGTTATTGGCCTGTGTTGCGTTGACCGGCCCGGCCCTGGCTGCCGAGCCGTTGCAGTTGGACGTCTACAACCCTGGGCACGAGGCCATTTTCCCGGTCAGTTCGGTGATTGTCAGCGGCGCCCACGATGCCATCCTGGTCGACGCCCAGTTCGGCAAGGCGCAGGCTGAACAGGTGGTCGAGCGCTTGCGTGCCGGCGGCAAGCGGCTGACCACCATCTACATCAGCCATGGCGACCCGGACTACTACTTCGGCCTCGACACGCTGACCCAGGCGTTCCCCGCCGCCAAGGTGGTCGCCTCGGCGCCCACGGTTGCGCACATTCGCCAGACCATGGACGCAAAGCTGGCTTACTGGGGCCCGCAAATGGGCGCGGACAAACCGGCGCGGCTGGTCGTGCCACAGGTCCTCGCGGGCGATCGCCTGACCCTGGAAGGCCAGACGCTCGAGGTGGTCGGCCTGGACGGGCCGCAGCCTGATCGCAGTTTTGTCTGGATTCCGTCGATCAAGGCAGTCGTCGGCGGCGTGGTGGTTGCGGAGCATATCCACGTGTGGATGGCCGATACCCAGTCGGCCCAGTCGCATGCCGACTGGCTGGGCACGCTCAAGCACATCGAGCAGCTGGCGCCGCGCACCGTGGTGCCTGGGCATTACTTGGGCCAGAGCAGCCGTTCGCTCGCCGCTGTGCGCTTCACGGCCAATTATGTTGAGGCGTTCGATGCCGAAGCCGCCAAGGCGAAAGATGCCGCTACGTTGATCGCGGCGATGAAAAAACGCTACCCGGGCCTGGCTGACGAGAGCTCGCTGGAGCTCGGTGCCAAGGTCGCCAAGGGCGAGATGAAGTGGTAATTCCGTTCAATTGATGGAGTGTTTCCCATGAGCAAGATCGCAATCATTGGTGCCACCGGCCGAGCCGGCAGCCAGTTGCTGGAAGAGGCCCTGCGCCGTGGCCACAGTGTCGTGGCCATTGCCCGCGACCCGTCGCGGCTGCAGGGGCGTGATGGGGTGACGGTCAAGGCGCTGGACGTCAAGGACAGTGTGGCGCTACAAGCGGCTGTCGCCGGTGTGGACGCGGTGTTGAGCGCTGCGCACTTTGCAACTCTCGACGCGCACGCGATCATCGAGCCGGTCAAGCGCGCTGGGGTCAGGCGCCTGCTGGTGGTGGGCGGGGCCGGCAGCCTGCTGCTGCCTTCCGGGCACAGGGTGATCGACAGCCCGGACTTCCCCGAGGCCTACAAAGCCGAGGCGAGTGCCGGCGTGCGCTTTCTCGAGGTGCTGCGCCAGGAGCAGAATCTGGACTGGACGTTCCTGTCGCCTTCGGCGGAGTTTGTCGAGGGCGAGCGGAGCGGGCACTACACGCTGGGCAAGGATCATCTGCTGATCGGTGCCGACGGCAAGAGCTGGATCACCTTTGCCGACTATGCGATTGCCATGCTCGATGAGCTGGAAAAGCCGGCGCATTCGCGGGCGCGGTTTACCGTCGGGTACTGAGCCGCAGCACGGCCTCGTGTAGGAGCGGCCTTGCGTCGCGAAAGGGTCGCGGAGCGGCCCCGGGTTTTCGGGTGCCAGCAAGAACGTAGGGGGCCGCTCCGCGACCCTTTCGCGACGCAAGGCCGCTCCTACAAGGGCTCGCGGTTGGCGCGCGCCTGCAGCCAGTCCATCAGCTCGACCAGGCCGGCGGGCAGGTGCTTGGCCTGGCTGACCAGGTAATAGCCTTTGCCAGTCGTCACCTTCAAGCCAAAAGGCATGCACAGCCGTCCGCCGTGCAGGTCATCGCCGATCAGCGACCAATCGCCAATGGCCACCCCGGTGCCCTGCGATGCCATGGCCATTGCCATGTCCAAGGTCTCGAAGTGCTGTTTCGGCCCTTGAGCAGCAAACGTCGCGCCAGCTGCCTGCAGCCATAGCCGCCAGTCGTGCTCGTCACGCGAGGGGTGCAGGAGCATGTGGCGCATCAGGTCGTCGATCTGCGCCAGCGGCAAGGCGCCTTCCAGCAGTGAAGGCGCGCAGACAGGTGTCAGCTGCTCGTCGAACAATTTGCGAACCTGCAGGCCATGGTTCGGCAGGCTGCCGTACACCACCGCCGCATCGAAGCCTTCGCGGCGGAAGTCCACGCCATGCTGCACCGTGGTGGTCAGTTCTACCGGTACGTCGGGGCGCAGCGCCTGCCATTCCATCAGGCGTGGCAGCAGCCAACGCATGACGCAGGTCGGCGCTTTGAGCTGCAAGGTGGCGCGATGCCCACCCACTTCACGCACGCCTTGTTCGACCAGTGCAAACACCTGCTGCACCCGCGGCAACCAGTCCTGGCCTTCACGCGTCAGGCTCAGGCCGCGGGCCTGGCGCTGGAACAGGGCGTAACCGAGGTGCGCTTCCAGTGCGCCGATCTGCCGGCTGACGGCGCCTTGAGTGATGTGCAACTGCTGCCCCGCACGGGTGAAGTTGCAGTGCTGGGCTGTGACCAGGAAGGTGTACAGGGCGGGCAGGGGCGGTAGCCGTTTCATTGCATTAAGCCATGACTTGGAGACATGGCTAGTATGTGTTTTTTTGCATTGTGGCGATAGCGTTGGCTTGGGTCCAATACGGGCAGATTCCAACAAGACTCAAGGTAAAAATACATGGCAACCTGCGGCGAAGTACTGGTCAAACTCCTTGAAGGCTATGGTGTGGACCATGTCTTCGGCATTCCAGGCGTGCATACCGTCGAGCTCTATCGCGGCCTGGCGGCTTCTTCCATTCGTCATATCACCCCGCGCCACGAGCAAGGCGCCGGGTTCATGGCCGACGGATATGCCCGGACCCGGGGCAAACCAGGGGTGTGCTTCATCATCACCGGCCCTGGGATGACCAACATCACCACCGCCATGGGCCAGGCCTATGCCGACTCGATCCCGATGCTGGTGATTTCCAGCGTGCAATCGCGCGATCAACTGGGCGGCGGCCGCGGCAAGCTGCACGAGTTGCCGAACCAGGCTGCATTGGTGTCGGGCGTGGCAGCCTTCTCGCAGACCCTGATGAGCGCCAACGACCTGCCACAGGTACTGGCCCGCGCCTTTGCCGTGTTCGAGGGCGCCCGCCCGCGCCCTGTGCATATCGAGATCCCACTGGACGTGCTGGTCGAGCCAGCCGATCACTTGCTGCCAGGCCGCCCGGTGCGCAGCAGCCGCGCAGGTGCCGCCCCCCAGGCCGTCGCTTTGATGGCCGAGCGCCTGGCCAAGGCCAAGCGCCCGCTGATTCTGGCGGGTGGTGGTGCGTTGAGCGCTGGCGCCCCCTTGGCCCGCCTGGCAGAGCTGCTGCAGGCACCGGTAGCATTGACCATCAATGCCAAGGGGTTGCTGGCATCCGATCACCCGTTGCAAATCGGCTCCACCCAGTCGCTGCCGGCCACGCGGGCGCTGGTGGCCGAGGCGGACGTGGTGCTGGCCATCGGTACCGAACTTGCCGAAACCGACTATGACGTGACCTTCAAGGGCGGCTTCGAGATCCCGGGCAGTCTGCTGCGGATCGACATCGACCCGGACCAGACAGTGCGCAACTACCTGCCCGAGCTGGCGTTGGTCGCCGATGCCGAACTGGCCGCCGAGGCGCTGTGCGCGGCCTTGCAGGGGCAGCCGCTGCCAGCGCGTGACGGTGGCTGGGGGCAGCCGCGCGTGCAGCAGCTGCGCCAGGCCCTGGCGAGCGGCTGGGACCAGCCGACCCTGAGCCAGACCCGCCTGCTGAGCAGTATCCTAGAGCGCCTGCCCAACGCCATTCTGGTCGGCGATTCGACCCAGCCGGTGTACTCCGGCAACCTCACGCTGGACATGGACCAGCCGCGCCGTTGGTTCAATGCCTCGACCGGTTACGGCACACTGGGCTATGCATTGCCAGCGGCGATGGGCGCCTGGCTGGGGAGCGCCGCGCAAATCGCCGAGCGTGCGCCGTCGGTTTGCCTGATCGGCGATGGTGGCTTGCAGTTCACCCTGCCGGAGCTGGCCAGTGCGGTGGAGGCCCAGGTACCGCTGATCGTGCTGTTGTGGAACAACCAAGGGTACGAGGAAATCAAGAAGTACATGGTCAATCGCGACATCGAACCGGTCGGCGTGGATATCCATACCCCAGACTTCATCGGCGTAGCACGGGCCTTGGGCGCCGAAGCGGAGCATGTGGTTGATGTCGCGCAGTTGCAGGCGGCGTTGGGGCGTGCGGTGGAGCGCAAGGGGCCGACCTTGATTCAGGTTGACCAGAATCAGTGGCAGGCGGCGGTGGTCGCGTAAAAAGCTGCCGGCCTGTACCGACCCCTTTGCCGGTACAGGCCGTGCACAACTTACCCGGCCGGGGCCCGCAGCCGCGCCACATCGCGAATCGGCGGCGCGCCGTACAGCCTGCTGTATTCGCGGCTGAACTGCGACGGGCTTTCATACCCGACCCGATAGCCCGCCACTGCGGCTTCAAGCCCGTCATTGAGCATCAACCGCCGTGCCTCTTGCAGGCGCAATTGCTTCTGGTACTGCAGTGGGCTCATGGACGTCACGGCCTTGAACCGGTGGTGCAAGGTCGAGGTGCTGAGGTTGACCTCCCGGGCCAGGTCCTCGATGCGCAACGGCTGCTGGAAGTTCTGGTTGAGCCAGGTAATGGCCTGGCAGACTCGGTGGGTCTGGCTGTTGGCCAAGGCGATCTCATACAGCCGATAGCCCTGCGGGCCACGCAGCAGGCGGTAGAGAATTTCTCGGCGGAACAGCGGCGCCAGCATGGCAATGTCTCGGGGCGTATCCAGCAGGCGGATCAGCCGCAGCAGCGCGTCGAGCAACTGTGCGTCGGTCCTCTCCACATACAGCCCACGGCCGGACGGCAGGTTGGGCACCAACATCGGCCCACTTTCGGCGATCAGCTGGCTGATTTCGGCCGGGTCCAGGTCCAGTCGCAAGCCCAGGCTGGGGTTTTCGGGGCTGGCATCGAGTTTGGCTGCGCTGATCGGCAAGGTCACCGACACCACCATGTAGTGCAGCGGGTCATAGGCGTACTGCTCGTCACCGAGGAACAGGCTTTTGCTGCCCTGTGCCAGGATGCACAACGCCGGCAACGCCAAGGTAGGCATGGCGCGGATGTTTTCCGTGTAGCGCACCAGATACAGGTCGTCGATGGCCGACACCGTGCCTTGGGGCTCGCCGGCATGGCGGCGGATCAGCTCGGCCAGCTCCTGGCGTTGCACTTCCAGGGACGGCTCGATGGGCGTGGCGGTGGTCATGATGGCTTCCTCTACTGACTGACGCAGCATAGGTTTGGGCAATGGCGGGCGCTAGTCGAAAGCTGCACGGCGATTGCCTGATCCTGCCGTGCTGCAGGATCAGGCAATCGCCGTGCAGTAATAGCCTAACGCGTCGCGCGCGCCAGCCTCTAACCTTGGCAGCCTGGTTTTTCGTCCGCCTGCTTCAAGGAGATCGTGCAATGACCCAACGACAACCGGTCACCCACTTGGCTTTCATTCGTGCCAGCAGCGGACGTTCGGCAGAGCTGGGCGCGCGCCTGCGCGATCTGCTCGAGCCTTCTTTGCGTACACCGGGTTGCCTTAGCTTCACGGTCCAGCGCTCGCAGGCCGACGCCGACCTTTGGTTGCTCAGCGGCAGCTGGCGCGACCAGCAGGCGATGAGCGGCTACTTCGCGTCACCGACCCTGGAGGTGTTCGGTGAGCTGGTGCAGGCTCAGGTGGTCAGCAGCCTGGATTTGCATACCTTCGATTGATCGCAGGTGTGTGCAGGTTAGAATGCCGCCCTCGATCAATGGCGCGGAGCGCAGCATGGCACGTAGAGAATTCCCGCAGTTCGAAGCGGTTTCGGCGATGGTCCCGGTGGAAGGGGGTGGCTACAACGCGGCCATTGCGGTGAAAGCGCTTGGCCTGGGCGGCGCCCCGCGCTTTCACAAGGTACTGGACGGCCAGGTGTTCAAGGGCGCCATGGCGGCCGACGAGGCCGCCTGCGCCGAACTCGAACGCCTGCAGGGCGTCAGTGATGAGGGCGAGCTGATCTGGTGATCAGTTGCCCGCCTGCGGCCTGGCCATCTTGAACAGGTTGCCCAGTTCGAAGTAATCCGCCGGGCCGCCACCACGCAGGATCGGCTCGGCGGCAGCGGTATCGTAGATGCCGTCCTTGAGCAGGTGCTCGGCAATGTGCACCGCCACCACTTCACCCAGGATCAGCCAGCTGGGCACCAGCGCCTGGTCCGCCCGCTGCAGCTGGACGATCTGGCTGACCTTGCACTCGAACGCCACCGGCGTTTCGCTTACGCGGGGCACCTGCACCACACGCGACGGTGCTGGCGTCAGGCCGCTCAACGCGAACTCATCGATGTCTGCCGCTACCGCCGCACAGCTCTGGTTCATCGCCTCGGCCAAAGGCCGGGTCGCCAGGTTCCAGACAAACTCGCCGGTCTGCTCGATGTTGTTCAGGCTGTCTTTGCGCCCGACACTGCAGAAACCGATGATCGGCGGGATGTAGTTGAAGGCGTTGAAAAAACTGTAGGGCGCCAGGTTCAGGCGGCCTTCGCGGTCGTGGGACGAGATCCAGCCAATGGGGCGGGGGCCGACGATGGCGTTGAAGGGGTCGTGGGGCAGGCCGTGGCCTTTGGCAGGTTCGTAGTAATACATCGGTGCTGGGCTTGCTTGCCCTACCTCTTGGGGACGAAGGCCTCTAGTGTGCCAAGCCTGTGCCCGCCTGAAAATGATCAAGCCCGGCCGAAGCCGGGCTGGGTGCGCGCATCAGCGATCAGCTGATGCGGTGAGCGTTGGTGCGGTCGAAGCCGTCTTCGGCGAAGCGTTGGCCGCCGGTGCGGTCGAAACCATCTTCAGCGAAGCGTTGGGCGCCAGTGCGGTCGTAGCCGTCCTCGGCGAAGCGTTGGCCGCCGGTGCGGTCGAAGCCGTCTTCGGTGAAGCGTTGGCCGCCGGTGCGGTCAAAACCGTCTTCGGCGTAAGTGGCGGCTTGGGTTTGCACCGCTGCGAAGGTATGGGCATTGGTACGATCGAAGCCGTCTTCGGCGAAGGCGCCAGCAGCGAAAACCGAAAGGGCCAGGGTGAGGATCAGTTTGTTTTTCATGGTCGTTGCTCCAGGGTGGCGAGGGGTTGTTGTTTCTATGGGTTTAATCCTACGCTGATAAAATTGATTAAAAAGCGCAAAAAATAGCGTCTAAATATCGTTTTTATCGATTGGTTAGCCCGTGCTGACGGTGAATCAGGCAGTGGACCTGAGGTGTATTGTCAGGGCGCGGATCATCGCTTCGTCAGCCCTTGCAGAATGACGGCGTGAAATTAATGGGGCGTTAAGATCGAAAATCAGTCTTTATGGCCACCTATTACCAGCGGCGTGAACCCCGTCAGGCGCTTGGGATGTCCTGAGTATTGATGCGATAACGTGTGCTGCGCCCTCCACCTGGCAGGCGGGTCAGGCAAGCCTTGTCGAGCAGGTCGGTGAGGTGACGGGTTGCGGTGGCCTTGGAGACTTTCGCCACGGCCTGGTACTGCGCGGCATTGATACCGTCTTCGAAGCCGCGTGGGCCTCCGTCGAGCAGCCTGTTAAGTACCTTGACCTGTTCGGGCAACAGGCCGTCCGCGCGGTGTGTTTGCCAGAACCTGGCTTTGCTGAGTATCCGGTCGATATTCAGCAAAGCCTGTTCGAGACTGCGTAGCAGGGTTTCGAGAAACCAGGTCAGCCAGCGGGTGATATCAAGGTCGCCTTTCTGACTGCTCTCCAATATCTGGTAATAGCCATTCCGGTCTTCGAGGATGCTTGCAGACATGGCATAGAAACGAATCGCCTGCCGCTCTGCCTGAGCCAGCGCCAAGTCGGTGATGGCCCGGGTCAGGCGGCCATTGCCATCGTCGAAAGGGTGCAGCGTGACGAACCAGAAATGCGCGATGCCTGCACGTAACAGCGGGTCCAGATTGGTTGCTTGGCGGCTGCTGGCAAACCAGTCGAGAAAAGCATCGACCTGTCCTTCCAGGCTGTCACAGGGCGGTGCCTGGAAATGTACCGTGGGCTTGTCGAGGCGTCCTGAAATCACCTGCATCGGTGCCTCGGCACGCAGCTGGCCCACCCGTATCGCTTTGCTCAGGCTTTCTTCCACCGCAGGGAACAACCAGTGATGCCAGGTGAACAGACGCTGCAAGGTCAGCGGCTGGTCGTACCCTTGCGTCGCATCCAGCATCAGTTGCGCGAGCCCTTCGCTGCGGACAGTGGTCGGGCCTTGTTCATGTGATCGTTTCACTCCACCCGTGAGCCGAATGAGCTGTCTATTCGGCTCATTATGTGAGCCGAATAATAGCGCTATTCGGCTCACGTACGGTGACCCACCGCAAAAAAGGGGCGCCCCCATGAAGGAGCGCCCCTGTTCAAGACCCGCGGACCTGAATCAGTCAGTGGTGATCCGCGAATGCTGCTTGGTGTCTTTCATGGTGGCATACACCAGCAGCGAGCAGGCGATGCAGCCGGTGACGTACCAGTAGAAGCCGGTTTCCATGCCGTTGCTCTTGAACCACAGGGCCACGTATTCGGCGGTGCCACCGAAGATCGATACGGTCAGGGCGTACGGCAGGCCAACGCCCAGGGCGCGGATTTCGGTTGGGAACAACTCGGCTTTGACCACTGCGTTGATCGAGGTGTAGCCGCTGACGATGATCAGCGCAGCCATGATCAGGAAGAACGCGCCCCACCAGCTTTGCACGGTGTGCAGGGTGCTGAGGATCGGCACGGTGAACAGGGTGCCGAGCACACCGAAGGCGATCAGGATCGGGCGTCGGCCGATCTTGTCGGACAAGCCGCCGACCAGCGGTTGCAGGCACATGAACAGGAACAGCGTGGCGGCCGAGATGGTGGTCGAGTCGGTGATGCTCATGCCCACCGTGTTGACCAGGTACTTCTGCATGTAGGTGGTGTAGGTGTAGAAGGCCAGGGTGCCGCCCATGGTCAGGCCGACCACGGTCATCAGCTCCTTGGGATGACGCATCAGGGTGCGCATCAGGCTTTCCTTGGCCTTTTCCTTCTTGGTGAAGGAGGTGGTCTCTTCCATGCCGCGACGCAGGTACAGCGCAACCACCGCGCACAGCGCGCCGATCACGAAGGGCACACGCCAGCCCCAGGCATACAGCTGCTCGGTAGTCAGCGTCTGCTGCAGGATGATCAGCACCGCCAGGGCGATGAGCTGGCCAGAGATCAGGGTCACGTACTGGAAGCTGGAGAAGAAGCCACGGCGTTCCTTGCTGGCCATCTCGCTGAGGTAGGTGGCCGAGGTGCCGTACTCACCGCCCACCGACAGGCCCTGCAGCAAGCGCGCAAGCACCAGCAGAATTGGGGCGGCGACGCCGATGGTTTCATAGCCAGGGGTCAGGGCAATGACCAGGGAGCCTGCGCACATCAGCAGCACCGAGGCCATCAGTGCGGCCTTGCGGCCTTTGCGGTCGGCGTACAGGCCCATCAGCCAGCCACCGATCGGGCGCATGAGGAAGCCCACGGCGAAGATCGCGGCGGTGTTGAGCAGTTGTGCAGTGGTGTCGCCGGCAGGGAAGAACGCTTTGGCGAAGTACAGCGAGAATGCGGCGTAGACGTACCAGTCGTACCATTCGACCATGTTGCCGATGGACCCGCTGAAGATCGACTTCAGGCGGCTGGCGGTGGTTTTTTCTGCGGTCGGCGCAATGGCCGCCCCGGTGGGCAGGGAGGTGGCGTTATCCATCAGGGATACCTTCTCGTTGTTTTTGTGGAGCGCGCCGGAGCGCTGCTTGCCACGGTGATTGCAGAAGGTGTGCCAAACGGGTGCGAAGTGATTCATTTGCGGGCACGCATGGCACCCAGCCCGCCTACCAAGGCCTGGCAAGGCGCCCGTGCAGGAGTGGCCTTGCGTCGCGAAGGGCTGCAGCGCAGCCCCAAACGAGCCGCCATAAGCAAATATCCGCTTACCCCGCACATCAGATAAGCGGAAAACCGCCTACCGCTCGATATAATCCTCACGCACCAGCCCATGCCGCTGCATCTTCTCGTTCAACGTCCGCCGCGGCAGTTGCAAAGCCTCCATCACCCCCTTGATCTCGCCCTTGCTCTGGCGCAACGCCGCCCGCAAACACTGCGCTTCGAACGCTTCCATCTGCTCGCCCAGCGACTGCCCGGCCGGCACCACTTCACTGTTCGGCGAACCCAGCCCCAGCGCGTGCCGCTCTGCCGCGTTGGCCAACTCGCGCACATTGCCCGGCCAGTCATGGCACAGCAGCTGCGCCAGCTGGCTGGCGCTGAGCACCGGCGCCGTTCGGCCCAGCTTCTCAGCGGCAGCACGGGCAAAGTGCTCGAACAGCAACGGGATATCTTCACGCCGTTCACGCAACGGCGCTAGCCGCAGCTCGGCGACGTTCAGGCGGTAGGCGAGGTCTTCACGAAAGCGCCCGGCACGGGCTTCTTCCAGCAGGTCGGGTTTGGTCGCGGCGATGATGCGCAAGTCGACGCTGATGCTCTGGTTGGCGCCCAGGCGTTCGAGCTTTTGTTCCTGGATCACGCGCAACAGTTTTGCCTGCTGGGCCAGGGGCATGCTCTCGATCTCATCGAGGAACACCGTGCCACCATTGGCATATTCCAACTTGCCGATCCGTTTGCCCTGGGCGCCAGTGAAGGCACCGCTCTCATGGCCGAACAGCTCGGCCTCGAACAGCGATTCGGGGATTGCCGCGCAGTTGAGGGCAACGAAGGGCTTAGCCGCCCGCGGGCCGAAATCGTGCAGGCAGCGGGCCACGCGCTCCTTGCCACTGCCCGTTTCGCCGCGGATCAGCACATTGACCGGCAAGCCGGCCAGGTCCAGTACCTGCCGGCGCAGTTGCTGCAGGCCTTGGGACATGCCCAGCAGGGTGCCTTCGAGGCGCGACTTGAAGTCTGCCTGTTCGTGCAGCCGGCGGTTTTCCAGCACCAGCTGGCGCTTTTCCAGGGCTCGGCGCAGGCTGCCCAGCAGGTGTTGCGGGGTGAAGGGCTTTTCGAGGAAGTCGTAGGCACCGTTGCGCATGGCCTCCACCGCCATCGGTACGTCACCGTGGCCGGTCAGCAGGATCACCGGCAGGTCGGGGTCAGCCGTTTGCAGGCGTTCGAGCAACTGCAGGCCATCGATGCCCGGCATGCGCACATCGCTGATGATCACCCCGGCAAAGTGCTCTGGCAGTTGCGCCAGGCACGCTTCGGCGTGGGCGAACAGTTGCACGCTGAAGCCGGACAGGCTCAGCCATTGCTCGACGGCGGTACGGATACTGGCTTCATCGTCGACAACGATCACTGAATTCAACATACAGGCTCCAGGTCGCGGGGCAGGGTAAGGCTCAGGCGTGCGCCGCCAGGCAGGTTGTCGGCCTGCAACTGGCCGCCCGCCTCATGCACGATGCCATAGGAAATGGCCAGGCCCAGGCCTAGCCCTTCACCCACCGGCTTGGTGGTGAAAAACGGGTCGAAGACCTTGGCCAAGTGCTCATCACCTATACCGCCCCCAGAATCGAGCACGCTCAGGCGCCACTGGTCGTTATCCCGCTCGATGCGGACCTCCAGGCGCTTGTAGCGTTTGTCGGCCATGGCGTCGAGGGCGTTGCGCAGCAGGTTGATCAGCACTTGCTCCAGGCGGATCGCATCACCGCGGACCCAGGCGGGGCGCGCCAGGTACAGCGCTACCTCGACGCCTTCGGTGCGGATGCGCGTGTCCAGCAGGTGCAGTGCCTGGTCGACCACAGAGGCCAGGTCCAGCCGCTCGCGCAGCCCGACCGGGCTGTTGCGGGCAAAGGTTTTCAGGTGGCTGGTGAGCGCGGCCATGCGCGTGAGCATCTGCTCCAGCGGCTCCAGGGCTTGGCGGGCCTCGTCGTAGCGGCCATGGTCGAGCAGCAGGCGCAGGGTCTCCAGTTGCATGCGTTGGGTGGTCAGGGGCTGATTGATCTCGTGGGCCATGGCGGCTGACATCTGCCCCAGTGCCGCCAGCTTGGCCGATTGCACCAGGCCTTCCTGTGCGGTGCGCAGCTCACGGGTGCGCTCCTCGACCTGGCGCTTGAGGGCTTCGCGGCTGCGCTGGCGCAAGCGTGCCAGGCGCAGCCGCTGGCTGACGAACAGCGCCGCGAAGACCAGGCTCAGCCACACGGCGGCGGCCCCCAGGGCGGCATTGCGGCCGTCGGCGGCGACCTGCGGTTTGCGCAACAGGTGCAAGGTCCAGTCCTCACCGTGCAACGGCAGGCTTTCCCACAGGTATTCGGCGACCCCCTGCGGGCCATGCACGCGGCTCAGGTGGCTGTTGTCGGCAAACTGGGTCAGCACCTGGTGCTGCAAAGGCACCAGAGGCTGTTTGTCGTATTGCCGGGTCTCGGCCAGTTCGGCACGGTCAGCGCCGCTGAGCGGCTGCAGCTCGCGGTAGCGCCAACCATCCTGGTTGGCGATGAAGGTGATACCGCGGGCATCACTGACCAGCAGGATGTCGCTGCCTTGGCGCCATTCGCGTTCCAGCTCGGGGAACTCGAGCTTGACCACCATGGCACCGAGGAAACGGCCATGCTCGTCGGTTACCGCGCTGGCGAGGAAATAGCCCGGCACGCCGCTGGTCACACCGACGGCGTAGAACCGCCCGCTGCCCTGGCTGCGGGTCTGCTTGAAGTAGGGGCGAAAGCCGTAGTTGGAGCCGACGTAGCTGCTCGGCAGTCGCCAGTTGCTGGCCGCGATGGCCAACCCGGTGTGGTCGAGCAGTTCGAGGGTGGACGAGTTGGCGGCACCGTTGATGCGTTCGAGCTTACGGTTCAGGGCGTCCTGTACCGGCTCGCTGACCGGGCCGCGCAAAGCTTCGATCAGCTCCGGGTCGAGCGCCAGCACCGCAGGCAGGGCGCGGTAGCGTTCGATCAGGGTGTGCAGTGCGTTGGCATAGAGGCCGAGCTGCTGGCTGGCGCGCTGGGCGTCGTCCTCCATGGCCTGGCGCTTGGCCTGGTGCATGGCCCAGCCCGCGCTGAGGGCGGTGCCGAGCAGGATGAACAGGATGATCAGCCCCAGACGCAGGGCGCGAAAGGAAAAAGCCATGGGGCAGATCCGCATGAAAGGGATAGCAGGGCCGGCCTGTTCGCGGGTAAACCCGCGAAGGGCCGGTACTGTTCACAGGCGTGTCACAGCAACTCGAAACGTTGCTGTTGCACCGACTCGGAATCCAACCCTACCTGAACGTTGAACTCGCCAGGTTCGGCAACCCGCTGCAGTTGGCTATTGTAGAACTTCAGGTCTTCTTCGCTGATGCGGAAGGTCAATGTCCGTGACTCGCCGGCCTTGAGCGGCAGTTTCTGGAAGTTCTTCAGCTCCTTGACCGGGCGGCTCATGGACGCCGAAACGTCCTGCAGATACAGCTGCACCACGGTTTCGCCGTCGCGTTTGCCGGTGTTCTTCACCGTGACCTTGGCCTCCAGCGTATCGCCACGCTTGAGGTCCTTGGCCGACAGGGTCAGGCCCGACAGTTCGAAGCTGCTGTAGCTCAAACCATAACCAAACGGATACAACGGGCCGTTGGGCTCTTCGAAGTACTGCGAGGTGTAGTTGCCAGGCTTGCCGGGGGTGAACGGCCGGCCAATGCGTGTGTGGTTGTAGTACATCGGAATCTGCCCGACCGAACGCGGGAAGGTGATGGCCAGTTTGCCCGACGGGTTGTAATCGCCGAACAGCACGTCGGCGATGGCATTGCCGCCCTCGGTGCCGCTGAACCAGGTTTCGAGCAGGGCGTCGGCCTGCTCACGCTCCCAGGCGATCGACAGCGGCCGGCCATTCATCAGCACCAGTACCAGCGGTTTGCCGGTGGCTTTCAGGGCCTTGATCAGCTCGCGCTGGCTGGCCGGGATCTCCAGGGTGGTGCGGCTCGACGACTCGTGGGACATGCCGCGCGACTCGCCGACCACTGCCACTACCACGTCGGCCTGCTGGGCGGCCTTGACCGCTTCATCGATCAGCACGGCGGCTGGGCGCAGGTCATCGACGATTTCCGGGGCATCGAAGTTGAGGAAGTTCAGGTAGTCGAAGATCGCCTTGTCGCCGGTGATGTTGGAGCCTTTGGCGTAGACCAGCTTGGCCTTGCCATCCACGGCGCGGCGCAGGCCTTCGCGCACGGTCACCGAATGCACCGGTTTGCCGTCGGCGGCCCAGCTGCCCATCATGTCGATCGGTGCATCGGCCAGCGGGCCGACCAGGGCGATGGTGCCGGCCTTCTTCAGGGGCAGGGTCTGGTTGCGGTTTTCCAGCAGGACCAGGCTGCGGCGGGCCACGTCACGCGCGGCGTCGCGGTGCAGGCGGTCGTTGCCGTAGTAGTCCTTGAGGTCGGTTTCGGCCTTGCCGATTCGCACGTACGGGTCTTTGAACAGGCCCATGTCGTACTTGGCGCCCAGCACTTCGCGCACCGCCTGGTCCAGCTCGCCCTGGGTCACTTCGCCGGCCTTCAGCAGCCCTGGCAGCTCTTCGCCGTACAGGGTGTCGTTCATGCTCATGTCGATGCCGGCCTTGATCGCAAGCTTCGCGGCTTCTCGGCCGTCGCGGGCGACGCCGTGGCGAATCAGCTCCTGGATGGCGCCGTGGTCGCTGATGGTCACGCCCTTGAAGCCCCACTCCTTGCGCAGCAGGTCGTTCATCAACCAGGTATTGGAGGTGGCTGGCACGCCATTGATCGAGTTGAGCGCCACCATCACTCCGCCAGCACCTGCGTCGAGCGCGGCGCGGTAGGGCGGCAGGTAGTCGTTGTACATCTTCGGCAGGCTCATATCCACCGTGTTGTAGTCGCGGCCGCCTTCCACCGCGCCGTACAGGGCGAAGTGCTTGACGATGGCCATGATGCTGTCGGGGTTGGCCGGGCTGCTGCCCTGGAACGAGCGGACCATCACCTGGCCGATTCTGGAGGTCAGGTAGGTGTCTTCACCGAAACCTTCACTGGTGCGGCCCCAGCGCGGGTCGCGGGCGATATCGACCATCGGGGCGAAGGTCATGTCCAGGGCGTCGGCTGCGGCTTCGATGGCTGCGGTGCGGCCGACCTTGGCAATGGCGTCCATGTCCCAGGTGGCGGCCATGCCCAGGCCGATCGGGAAAATGGTGCGTTCGCCGTGCACGGTGTCGTAGGCGAAGAACATCGGAATCTTCAGACGGCTGCGCATGGCCGCGTCCTGCATCGGCCGGTTCTCGGGCGCGGTGCGCGAGTTGAAGGTACCGCCGATACGCCCTGCGGCGATTTCTTCGCGGATCTTCTCGTGCGGCATCTCCGGGCCGATGCTGATCAGGCGCAACTGGCCGATCTTCTCGGCCTCGGTCATCTGGCTGATCAGGTGATTGATGAACGCCTGCTTGTCTTGCAGGGGCGGGGCGGTTTGGGCGGCGAGGGCCGCCTGACTGGCAAGGCCCATGGCCAGGCCCAGCAAAGACAGTTTCATCATGGATTCCGTTGTGGGGCCTCTACCGTATCCACAGTGATACGCGCGCGGCCGAAGTTATCAGGCGACTATTGTTGTACAGTTCGGGGGCAATGCTGCCAGCGGCGGATTATGCCTGAATATATCGGCTGCCGATGGCGCCCTGCGTGCCTGGACAACAACAATAAGAACGATCGAGAGACCGCTGGCATGACCCCTTTCAATGAATACGATCAACGCCAGATCGCCGAAGCCATTGCCCGCGCCGAACGGCGCACCGATGCCGAACTGGTCACGGTGCTGGCCAGGCGTGCCGACGATTACGCCTACCTGCCGCTGTTCTGGGCTGCCGTGCTGGCCCTGGCCGTGCCTGGCCTGCTGCAGTTAGTGCTTGGCTGGCCCGGTATGCGTGGCCTGCTAGTGGCCAATGTGCTGGTGTTCATCGGTTTGTGCCTGCTGTTGCGCAACCCGCGCCTGGCGGGCTGGTTGATCCCCCGTGCCTTGCGCCGCTGGCGTGCGTCGAGCCTGGCCCGTCAGCAGTTTCGCGAGCAGAACCTGCAGCGCACCACGGCTGCCACGGGGGTGCTGATTTTCGTCAGCGAGGCGGAGCGGCATGTGGAGATCCTGGTCGACCAAGGGGTCGAGCGTTACCTCGATGCCAGCGCCCGCGCGGCCATCGTCGGCCGTTTTACCGAACAGGTCCGCCAGGGCCAAACTGTGCAGGGTTTTGTCGAATGCATCGAGGCCTGTGGCGAGGCACTCAGCCAGCATGTACCCCCCACCCATACGCGCAACGAGCTGCCTAATCGCCTGGTCATTCTGGACTGAACGCGGCTGGCGAGTGAGGGGGCGGCAAGCTCGCCGCCACACCTGTAGAATACGGGGCATTGCGCAACGCGCCCCCTGCTACCCGAGGCACCGTTTTTCATGTCCGCCAGTTCTTCTGCTTCAACCGCGCCCGATGCGCGTGCCCAGTTCCTCGCGCTGTTGAGCACCGCCCTGCACGGTAATACCTTGGTCAAACTGGTGCTGGCGCGCCACGTCGGTGCCGACTCGACCTTGCAGCGGATCATCGCCAAACCGTTGCAGGTCAAGGGCCAGCCCTGCCTGTCGCTGGTGTATCGCCACCAGACCCGGGACATCACCCGCAACCTGCCGCTGGAGCAGGCCGAAGTGCTGGTGGCTGAATTGCTGCCTGAGAGTTTTCGCAACGCCCACCTGTTCGATGCCGACGGCGAAGTGCAGTTGACGTTCAGCAAGAAGGGCAAGCCCATGCTCCAGCGCCACGGCGCCCAGGCCCCGCGTGAAGCGGCTGCGAGCAGTGCCCATGACCGCGAGAAGAAGCGCTACCTGGAATTGTCGCGGCCCTTCCTGCGTGACCTGGGTGTGACCGATGCACAAGGGGCGTTGATCCCGTCGATGTCGCGCAAGTGGAAGCAGATCAACAAGTTCATCGAGGTGTTCGAGCACGCCTTGGCCAGCGCGCCGGTGCCAGCCGAACAGGCCCTGCGGGTGGCCGACTTCGGCTCGGGCAAGGGCTACCTGACCTTTGCCATGCACGACTACCTGCGCAATACCCTGGGCCGCGAAGCCCAGGTAACGGGTGTCGAGCTGCGCCAGGAAATGGTCGACCTGTGCAACGCCGCCGCTGCGCGGCTTGAGCACCCTGGCCTTGAGTTCCAGTGCGGTGATGTGCGCAGTGTGGTGCCCGAAGCGATCGAGGTGATGATCGCCTTGCACGCCTGCGACATCGCCACCGACTACGCCATCCACACCGGCATCCGTTGCAACGCCGCGATCATCATGTGTTCGCCGTGCTGTCACAAACAGATCCGCCCGCAGTTGCACAGCCCGGGGTTGCTGCAGCCGATGCTGCAGTACGGCCTGCACCTGGGGCAGCAGGCCGAGATGCTCACCGACAGCCTGCGCGCGCTGTACCTGGAAGCCTGTGGTTATGAGACCAAGGTGTTCGAGTTCATCTCGCTGGAGCACACCAACAAGAACAAGATGATTCTGGCGGTCAAGCGCAGGCAGGCGGCGGATAACGGGGCGCTGCTGGAGAAGATTGTGCAGCTCAAGGCGTTTTATGGGGTGCAGGAGCATTGCCTGGAGACACTGTTGCGCGGGGATGGGTTGATTGCGGGTTGAGGGGTGGGGTTTTGTGCGCATGCCTTGATTGATGCAGTGCCTGTGAGATCGAGCGCCGCCGGGCATGCCTTGGGAGGTTTAGCGCCTATGAGATCGAGCGCCGCCGGGCATGCCTTGGGAGGTTTAGCGCCTATGAGATCGAGCGCCGCCGGGCATGCCTTGGGAGGTTCAGCGCCTATAAGATCGAGCGCCGCCGGGCATGCCTTGGGAGGTTCAGCGCCTATAAGATCGAGCGCCGCCCGCGCGGCGCATCGCGACGCAAGGCCGCTCCTACATCTGTTTCGGGCCAATTATTCCTGAGGGATTGGCGCGCGGCCCCTTGGTGCCCGCCTCAATATCGCGTCGTACAAACAAGGCGGTCGCGCGCAAATGCCACTGGCCTCACTGGCCCGAAACAAATGTAGGAGCGGCCTTGCGTCGCGATGCGCCGCGCGGGCGGCGCTCGGTCTCAAAGGCGCTAAAAATGTGATGGCGAACAAACACCCGCCTCAACGGCGAGCAGTCGGCACCTCGATCGCCAGTTCCGCCAACCCCAACGGATGCGTGCTCGCATCGAAAAAGTGCAGCGCAGTCGCCGGCAGATCCCCGAACCGATCAATGTAGTGCTGCTGCTGATTGATCACCGAAGCCTCCCCCAACGGCCGGATGGCAATCGACAAATGGCGGGGGCGAGCTTGGCGAACAGCCTCGACCAAGTGCTGGTCACTGCTGTCCAGATGCTGCCCGAACAGGCACAGCCCCTGGCTTTCCTGCGCGAGTTGCCCCAGGCACCAGTTCAGGTAGTCCGAGTGACGAATAGCGCGAAGCTTCTCGTCGCTACGGTCTTCGTTGACGAACAACGGCACTTCACCCGGAATGTTCACGGCAAAGCCATCGAGCAGTTCGGCGCTTTCGGCGCTGCGCTGGCGGGTAGTGCCATCCGGCAGCTTCAGCAGGTGCAGGCCGCCATGCAGGTGCAGTACGCGGGTGCCTTCGCTGCGGGTGCGGCGTACGTCGAAAAAACCCTGCTCATCGAACAGCTCGGCAAAACCTTGCGGGGCGTGCTGCACGGCCCATGGCAGGATCAGGTCGTAGTTGCTGGTGTAGATGTTGCGATAGCCGCGCAGGGCCTGGTTCAGCGTGGCCAGCGTGGTGGCCGGCATCAGCGGCCAGGGCAGGTGCAGCGTGCGCACAGCATGGATCAGCGCTTCCTTGATCGAGTAATAGCGGTTCAGCGGCGCGGTGGAGTTGATGGCCAGGGCGGCATTGGCCCGTACGGTGGTGTTCAGCGCGCTGAGCACCGGCTCGAACAGTTCCGTGGCAAGCGACTTGAACAGGGCCTGGTCACTGATCGCCAAACCCTTCTTACGGCCCGCACGTTGCGCTTCCTCGAACAGCGAGAAATAGCCAAACGGCTTCCACAGTGCGCGGCTGGCGCCGTTGCCCAGCAGCAGGGCGTCGCAAGGGTGGCGTTGGTCGAGTGCTGGCCAGGTGGCGAGGAGATTGTCAGGTGCGGGCATGCGGGGTCCGTTGGGCGGCGCGGGAAACGGTGGCGACTTTAACATGTCAGGCAAGCCCCTGGTGATTGAGGCTGGCGATGGCCAGAAGGTTTGCATGAGAATGATATTGATTCATATTAACGCCGCGGCGTTCAATGACCTCCTTCCTTTATTCAGCCGCTGGCGCACGGCTCCTGTTGCGCCATATCCGGTAAGCGCGGATCCCGGCCCGTACCGAGCCGAACAGCAGTTTGTCCTCCATCTCCCGGGCCATCCCTGAGCGCACCAGCATGCGCAGGAAGGTGCCACGGGCGCGGGCGATGGCGAAGAAGATGCCTTGGGCGGCCAGGGTGTCGCGCACCTCGCGCAGTGCGGCGATGCCGCTGACGTCGATGCTGGTCACCGCTTCGGCATCGAACAGCACGGCCTTGGGCTGGGCCTGGCTCTGCACGGCTTCCAGCAGGCGCATCTTGAAGTAGTCGGCGTTGAAGAACAGGATCGCGTCGTCGAAGCGGTACACCACCAGGCCCGGCACGGTGCGGGCGTCCTTGAACTTGCGGATGTCGACCTGGCCCTCGGTGCCTGGCAGCCAGCCCAGCACCGCGTCGGTGGGTTGGTAGATGCTGTACAGCAAGCGCAGGATCGCCAGGGTCACGGCAAATACGATACCCGGCAGCACGCCCAGGCCCAGTACGCCAACCGTGGTCAGCAGGCACAGCCAGAACTCGAAGCGGCTCAGGCGCCTTATGGTCTTCAGCGACTTGATGTCGATCAGCCCCCAGCCTGCCATCAGCAGCACGGCGCCCAGCGCCGCCTGGGGGATCCAGGCCATGGGGGCGGTGAAAAACAGCAAAATCAGGGCGATCACCAGCGCGGCGATGATCCCCACCAGTTGGCTCTTGCCGCCGACCATGTCGTTGACTGCGGTGCGTGAATCGGCGCCACTGATGGCAAACCCTTGGGACATCCCCGCAGCCAGGTTGCTTACGCCCAGCGCCACGAACTCATGGTTGGCATTGATGGCATAGCCATGGCGTGCAGCAAAGCTGCGGGCGGTGAGCATCGCGCTGCAGAAACTGACGGTGGCGATACCCAAGGCATCGCGCAACAGGCTCTTCATTTCTGCCAGGTTGCTTTGCGGCCAGGCCAGTTGCGGCATGCCGGCCGGTACCGGGCCGAGGATGGCGACACCCAAGCGGTCCAGGCCGAACAGGCCGACCAGTACGGTGAACAGTGCCACGGCCACCAGCGCCGCAGGCAGCCGTGGGTAGCGCGTTGGCAACCAGATCAGCAGGGCCAGCGCGCACAGGCCGATGGCCAGGGTAGGCAGGTGAATCTCGCCCAGGCGCTGCAGGAAGTTGACCAGGCTGAGGATGAACCCATCGCCCTCGATCTTGAACCCCACCACCTTGGACAACTGCCCGGCGATCAGGCTCAGGCCGATGCCGTTGAGGTAGCCGATCAGGATCGGCCGCGAGAAGAAACTGGCGATGAAGCCCGCTCGGGCCAGCCCCGCCGCGATCAGCATCACGCCAACCAGCACGGTGACGATCACCGACAGTTCGGCGATGCGCTGTGGGTCGCCCAGTGCCAGAGGTGCCACGGCGCCGGCGATCATTGCGCAAGTGGCGGCGTCCGGGCCGACCATCAGCTGGCGCGAACTACCGATCAGGGCGTACACCATCATGGGCAGTACGCACGCATACAGGCCATATTGCGGTGGCAGGCCGACGATCTGGGCGTAGGCGATGGCGATGGGGATCTGGATGGCGGCAACCGACAACCCGGCCTGCAGGTCAGCGTGGAACCACGCGCGGCGGTAGTGCAGCAGGTTGGCGAGGCCAGGTAGCCAGCGGGACAGAAACATGCGGGGTCCTTTCTGAATGTTTCACGAATCCCTGAAGCATATGCGCTTCAAGCCGTTTCGCTTGCAAGCGGATTCGTCGGTCGCGCATTCAAGCGGATCGGCAACAAAGTGGCCATGGGCCAGGTCAAGGAAAGGGCTTGGAGATGAAAAGGCGGGGACCAGAAACGAAAAAAGGAGCCAAGGCTCCTTTAAACAGCGATGACGTTGCTGGAACGTCATGCGGGAATGCGTGGTGGAGCGGGTAGAGGGAATCGAACCCTCAACTAAAGCTTGGGAAGCTTTCGTTTTGCCACTAAACTATACCCGCGTCTGCGTTCGACTTTTTACCAGAACCCTTCACGAATTAGAAGCCCAAGTTATAAAAAAGCTTGTCGGCGGCCCATAGCCTGCGGGTAATCACTACAGGACGCCGATGCGCTCAGATGGCCAGTGCATGCTGCCCCTGTACGTGCTGGTAGCGTTGACGTGGCTCACGCTCGGTCGGCTTGAGGAAACCGAGCAGTACGCTGCGGGTGTCTTCGCAGGCTGCCTTGGTCTCCATGTCGAGGAAGTGCCCGGCATCGCGGATGACACTGAAGTGGCTCTTGCCTACATGGCGGCCAAACTCGCGGGCATCTTCGGCCGTGGTGTATTCGTCACGTTCGCCGTTGATGAACAGCACCGGGATGTTGATGTTGCGCGCCCTGCTCAATGCCCGTTCCAGGTCGTGTTGCAGCACCTCGTTGATGTGAAAGTGCATCTGCGCGTACTCGTGGCTGTCCAGGCTGCTGACGTGGCGGTAGTTGAAGCGCTTGAACAGTGACGGCAGGTGCTTGCCGATGGTGTCGTTGACCAGGTTGCCGACCTGGTAGCGATCACAGGCGGCCAAGTACTGGCAGCCACGGTCCAGGTAGTCGCGCATCGGTTCATTGATCACCGGCGAGAACGAACTCACCACGGCCTTCTTCACCCGCCGCGGCTGGTGCGCCAGCGCCAGCAGCGTGCTTGCACCGCCCCACGAGAACGACATCACGTGGTCGGCCTGGAAGTGCTCGATCAGCTCAAGAAGGATATGCGCCTCGGCCTCCTTGGTAATCAGCCGCTCCTGGCGGTTGTGCGGCTTGGACTTGCCGGCGTACGGCTGGTCGAACAGCACGACGTTGAATTGCGGGTGCAGGTTACGCACCGTCTGGGCGAACGAGGCCGTAGTGGCCAGCGAGCCGTTGATCAAAATGATCGTCTTCTCGGCTGCATCCGCGCGATGGAACTCCGTGTAAACCCGATACTGACCTTGGATATCAAGTACAGCGATTTCTGGCCTCATGTCATCGACTCCTGGCGCAAAAAGGGTATTCGCGTCACCTAGGGTGCACGTTCTTTATGACAGGTAGGCATTTGCCTTGAAGAGTAACGGGGGGCCCAGTGTCGATCCTTGGCACACGTGTCGACGGTATTGTTTTTGGCGGGCAATTTGCCGTGCCCCAAGGCATCTAGGCCTTGGGTGGCCGGCAAAAAGTGTCTTCGGCTGCGGGCGTGACTCACGAGTCACATGCAGACTGACGATTTGGATTCAAGCAGTGGCCTGGGAATCCTGCAAGTGCCGTTCGGGTAAAAATGTGACCTGAACCGCTGGGCGGTCGTATTGGACCAGGCAGAGGCCTAGACGCCGGCAACTTCCTCGTCGGTCAACGCCCTGTAGGCGCCTGGCGCCAACCCTGGGTCCAGGCGAATCGCGCCCATGCTCTCACGGTGCAACCCCACCACCTTGTTGTCGAAATGGCCGAACATGCGTTTGACCTGATGGTACCGCCCCTCGACGATCGCCAGCCGGGCCCGGCGCGGGCCGAGGATGTCGAGCTGGGCGGGCAGGGTGGTGAGGTCTTCGAATGCAAAGTACAGGCCTTGCTGGAACGTGGCGGCATAGTGCGGGCCAATGTCGTCCTCGGTCTCGACCAGGTAATGCTTGGGCAGCTTGGTGGTTGGCTGGGTCAGGCGCCGTGACCATTGGCCGTCGTTGGTCAGGATCAGCAGGCCGGTGGTGTTGAAGTCCAGGCGCCCGGCAATGTGCAGGTCGTCGCGCATCTCGGCGGGCAGTAGCTCAAGCACCGTGCGGTGCTGCGGGTCGAGCGTGGCACTGACGTACCCGGCTGGCTTGTTGAGCATCAGGTAGCGCGCCGGCCGCCCGGCCTGCAGCAGTTGCTCATCCACTTCGACGCGGCTGAACTCACGCACCGGGGTCAACGGGTCGGCCGCGACGATGCCATCGACCCGCACACGGCGCTGCACCAGCAGCAGGCGAACTTGCTGGCGGTTGTAACAGGGCAGGTTGGCAAGGAAACGGTCAAGGCGCATGGCGAACAGGGCAGAAGAAGCGGGCGCGCAGTCTAGCGCTTTGTGCCGGGCGCTGCTGCCTGCAGTTGCGTTTCGACTACTGCACAGCGTGGGCACAGGCAGGCCTTGTCCCGTAATTCGGCGGGCAGGGCCTGGAGCACGGCGGGGTCGATGGTCACGCTGTAGCACCAACAGGCCTGTGTGGCGCTGCGGGGGTCGGCGAGGCTGCACTGGTTGAGGGCGCCGCAGGCGGGGCAGTGCTGGCTGTCATTCATGGCTGGGTCCGGGGGCTTCACTGCAGACGCGGTTGCGGCCGGCCTGCTTGGCACGATAGAGCGCACGGTCGGCGCGGGTCAGCAGGGCATGCAAGGTATCACCCGGCTGCAGGCTGCTAAGGCCGATGCTGGTGGTCAGGCGCAAGGGTTGGTCGTCATAGCTGAAGGTCAGTTGCTCGGTGCGGCGACGGATTTTCTCCGCCACTTCGATGGCTTGCCGGCCTTGTGCTTCACGCAGCAGCACGATGAACTCCTCACCGCCCCACCGGCACAGTATATCCGACTGGCGCAGGCTGCCCTGCAGCACATTGGCGAACTGGCGCAGCACTTCGTCGCCTGCCAGGTGGCCGTGGGTGTCGTTGAGGGCCTTGAAGTGGTCAAGGTCGATCAACAGTGCCACCAGTGGGCCGCTGTCACGCTGGGCTTCATGCAAGGCCTGGGCGGCCAGCAGGTCGAAGCTGCGCCGGTTGGGCAGGCCGGTAAGGCTGTCGAGGGTGGCCAGCGCCTCGGTGCTGGCCTGGTGGCGCTTGACCATGGCATGCACCAGCGCCAGCACCACCAGGGTGATCATCGCGCAGATCGCCAGGTTCAGGTACAGCGAGTGGCGGATGCGGTCCAGAGCACCGGTCTCGCGCTTGTCCACCAGCAGGTACCAGTCCAGCTCGGGAAGGTGGCGCACATTCAGGAAGTGGCTGTGGTTGTCGCTGTCGCGGTATTCGTGGCTGCCTTCACCGGGTATCGGTTGCTGGGCCAGCAGGTCGCTCAGTTCGGGGTTGTCGCTTAGCGGCTGGCCGACCCGCAGGCCATGCGGGCCACCGTCGGAGCCGGTCAGCAGGACCTTGCCCTTGGCGTCGGTGAACAGCACCGAGCGCTGGTAGCGCCGCTGGTACTGGTCGATCAGCTTGACCACCGACGACACGCTCAGGCCTACGCCGGCGGCGCCGATAAAGCGCTGTTGGTAATCCAGCACCTGGTAGTTGATGAATACCGTCAGGCTGTCCTGGTTGGCCATGTCCAGGTCGACGTTGATCTCGTAGGGTGCCTTGAGGTCGCGCAGGCGGAAGTACCAGGCATCGCGCCAGTTGCCTGGCTTGATCTGCTTGAGCACACCCTTGGCCTGGTAGTAGGTGAGGCTGCGCTCAGAAACGAAAAACGAGGTGAAGGTGTCCTGCTTGCCCATGATCTCGCCCAGGTAGCGGGTGATGCGCTGGGTGTCCTGCTCACCGGACAGCACCCAGTCCCGCAGGAAGGTGTCCTGGGCCATCATCGAGGCGATCAGCACGGGGCGGATCAGGTCTTTCTGGATTTCCGAATAGACCGTGTCGGCGGTCAGTGGCAGTTCGGTATTGACGATGCCATCGCGGATGGCGCTGCGCGAGGCGAAGTAGCTGAGCAGTGAGGTGGCAAGGAAGCCGCTGGCCAGCAACATCAGCAGGGTAATGATCAGCGAGCGCTGCGAAAACAGAGCGGAACGTACAGGCATGATCTTCCCGTGATGTGTGCCAAGGCGCTCATTCTAGTGAGATGGCCGGCAAATGACTGCAAGTTTTTCAGGGTTATCCGAGCTGTTTCAATTTATTGCAAAAATGGCACTGCACCCGGGTGTGGCGGTCTTATTCAGTATCGATGAACGCCTTACGCATCGATGCTCGTCAGCGCCGCTGTGCGGGCACTCCAGCGGTCCAGGAGGCCGCCATGTCCTATCGAATTCTGTTGATCGCCCTGCTGGGTCTGATGACGTCCGCCTGCGCCCCTTACTACGGTGGCGGGGGCTACTACCGTTCCGATTACTACACCAGCGACCGCTACGTGTCGCCGGGGTATTACCGCCACGACCGCTACTATGTGGCGCCGCAACCGCGCTACTACTACCAGCCAGCACCGCGCTACTACCGCCCGGCGCCGGTGCCGCAATACAGGCCACACCCCCAGCCAGGGATGAGCCAGTGGCACGGTAAGCCGCGGTATGACTATGGCAATCGCCAGCGCTATGACTATGGGCGCGACCGCGATCGTCACGACTATCGCGATGGCAGCCAGCGTTACCAGAACGATCGCTGGCACTCCAATGGGCGTGGGGATCGTGACCGCAGGCCGGAGGGCGGCCGGGGGCAGGGCCGCAACTGGCAACGGTGATGCAATGGGGGCGCTTTGCGCCCCTTTCCATGACCCGGTCATACCTGATCAGCGAGATCCGCCAACGGGTGGCGCCCTTCCCAGACCTTGGCAAAGTGCGCCTCGACCACCGCCGCCGGTACCTGGGCTACATCCGGCCAGTGCCAGCGCGGCTGATTGTCTTTGTCCAGCAGGCGTGCGCGCACCCCTTCGCTGAAGTCCGGGTGTCGGCAGCAGTTCAGGCTCATGCTGTATTCCATCTGGAAGACCTGCGCCAGCGACAGGTGCCGCGCCCTGCGTATCTGTTCCCAGACCAGGTGCGCCGTCAGCGGGCAGCCTTCGTGCAGCCGTTTGCCGGCTTCGGCCAGCAGCGGGTCATCATGGTATTTCAGGCCCTCCAGTGCCCGCCACGCGGCGGCAGGGTCGGCAACGTCGAGCAACCGATCGATCTCGTCGCGGCGGGGCAGCCACTGCGCTTCGGGCAGCTCGGCGCAGGCGCGGTGCTGTTCGGCCTTGAGCAGGCTGTTCAATTGCAGGGCGGTCTGTTCCTGCCAGTTCAGTTGCAGCAACTCTTCGATCAACGCCTCTTGCTGGTACTCACCCAGGAACCGGTCGGCCAGGCCCAGGTCGAGGGCATCATGGGCGTTGATCGGGGCGCCGGTGAGCCCCAGGAACAACCCGAGCTTGCCTGGCAGGCGGGCCAGGAACCAACTGGCGCCGACGTCGGGGTACAAACCAATGCTGATCTCTGGCATGGCCAGGCGGCTACTGGGGGTGACGATGCGCACGCTGGCGCCTTGCAACAAGCCCATGCCCCCGCCCAGCACATGCCCATGCCCCCAGCACAGCAAGGGTTTGGGGTACGTGTGCAGGGCGAAATCGAGGCGGTATTCTGCGGCGAAGAAGGCGGCGGCCAACGGCGGCACGCTGCCCGGGTGTGCCCGGCAGGCCTGGGCCAGCGCACGCACATCGCCCCCCGCGCAGAACGCCTTGGTGCCGTTGCCGCGCAACAGCACGCAGACGATTTCGGGGTCGCGGGCCCAGGCGTGCAGTTGTTCGCCGAGCACTTCGATCATCCGCAGGTTCAGCGCATTCAGCGCTTTGGGTGCATCCAGGGTGGCGATGCCGATGCCGGCGCCGTCGGCACCGGTGAGTACCTCGCAATGAATGGACATGGACTACCTCTCGCAGGTCATGGCTCAAGTATGGCCTGCCTGGGCGATCATGCCGGTCGTCGGTCGGATCGTTTGACAAGCGGGAGTGGCTTACCTAGTGTCGCGCCATTGTTTACGGATGGCCCCATGACTGACGACGATCGCATCAAACTCGAACCCAGCTGGAAAGCCGCATTGCGCGACGAGTTCGACCAGCCCTATATGCATCAGCTGCGTGACTTCCTGCGTCAGGAGCACGCGGCCGGCAAGGAAATCTACCCACCGGGCCCGCTGATCTTCAATGCGCTCAATTCGACGCCGCTGCCGCAGGTCAAGGTGGTGATCCTCGGCCAGGACCCTTATCACGGCCCCGGGCAGGCCCATGGCCTGTGCTTCTCGGTGCAGCCCGGCATTGCCACGCCGCCGTCGCTGGTCAATATCTACAAGGAGCTGCAGCGCGACCTGAACATCCCGATCGCCAGCCACGGCTATTTGCAGAGCTGGGCCGAGCAAGGCGTGCTGCTGCTCAACACGACCATGACCGTGGAGCGTGCCAATGCGGCTTCGCATGCCAAGAAAGGCTGGGAGTTCTTTACCGACCGCGTCATACAGGTGGTCAGCGAGCAGTGCCCGAACGTGGTGTTCCTGCTGTGGGGCGCGCATGCCCAGGGCAAGCAGAAGCTGATCGACGGCACCAAGCACCTGGTGCTCAAGTCGGTGCATCCGTCGCCGTTGTCGGCGTACCGTGGGTTCCTCGGCTGCGGGCATTTCAGCCGGGCCAACGGCTTCCTTGAACAGCGCGGGTTGGCACCGATCAACTGGGCCTTGCCGCCGCTGTGACAGACCGCATCACCTCCCTCGCGAGGTGATGCGTATTTCAGCGTTGCCCAGCATTCCAGAGCCGGAACAACGGCTCTGCCAGAAACAGCACGAACAGCAAGCGCATCACCTGCAATGCCGTCACCAGCGGCACCGACAACTGCAGGGTCTCGGCTGTCAGGCTCATCTCGGCAATCCCGCCCGGCATCATCCCCAGCGTCAACGAGCGCAGGTCCAGTGCGGTCATCACGCTCAATGCCCAGGCGGCACTGGCGGCGATCAGCATGCACAAGGCCGTGGCCACCAGGGTACGCCCCAGGAACGACGGTGCCCGGCGGAAGAACGCACGGTTGAAGTGACATGCCAGCCCGCTGCCGATCAACCACTGGCCGACTTGGCTGGCACCCTCGGGCAGGGCGATCTGCAGGTTGCCGGCAAGGCTTAACGTGGCCGCCACCAGCAAGGGGCCGAACAGCCAGGGGTTGGGCTGGCGCAGGCGTTGCCAGAGCAGCGCCACGGCAATGCCCAGCGGTGCGATCAAGGTCAGCCAGCCCCAGCTGACGCTGCCCGCGTGGTTCAGCGCCACTCCGTCACCCAGCAGCAACTTGAACAGCGCCGGCACGCACAGCACCACTGCCAGTACCCGCAAGCTCTGCGCTGCGGCGACCTGGCTGAGCACTGCACCGTTGCGCGCCCCCAGGTTGACCATCTCCCCCGACCCACCCGGCATGCTGGCGAAGAAGGCGGTCGCGCGGTCCTCGCCGGTGCGGCGCAGCAACCACACGCTGATGACGCTGGACAGGGTGGTGAACAGCGCGCCAAAGAAGATCAGCGCAAAGTGGCTGGCCACCTGCTCGATAACCGCCGGGGTGAAGTGCAGGCCGATGCCGATGCCGATGATCCATTGCCCGCATTTGCGGCCATGGGGGATTTCCGAAAGTTGCCAGGGCGTCAGGCAGCGCACCAGGATGATCGCCAGCAACGAGCCGACCATCCAGGGCAAAGGCCAGCCGACCCGGCTGGCGAGATACCCGCCAGCAAGGCCGACCAGCCCGGTAGCCCAGTACAGCGGCAACGACCGATCAGGCATCAGCCATGGCCCGGCGTTGCTGGCTGCGCTTGCGCCAGATACGCAGCAGCGGCAGGCAGAGCATGCAGCCCACCAATATCCAGCCACCCAGGCTGATCGGGCTCGACCAGAGGATGCCCAGCTCACCGTTGGAGATCGACAGCGCACGGCGCAGGTTCTGTTCCATCAGCCCGCCGAGGATGAAACCGAGCAGGATCGGCGACAGCGGGAAGTCCAGCTTGCGCAGGATATAGCCCATGATGCCGATGCCGACCATCAGGAACAGGTCGAAGGTGGTGGCATGCACGGCGTACACGCCGATCGCGGTGATGATCGCGATGACCGGCACCAGCGCCCAGTTCGGTACCGCAAGGATGCGGGTGAAGATGCGGATCATCGGGATGTTGAGGATCACCAGCATGATGTTGGCGATGAACAACGAGGCGATCAGGCCCCAGACGATGTCGGGCTGCTGCTCGAACAGCAGTGGGCCGGGGGTGATGTTGTACAGGGTCAGTGCACCGATCATCACTGCCGTGGTACCTGAGCCTGGCACACCCAGGGTCAGCATCGGTACCAGGGCGCCGCAGCAGGATGCACCGATGGCGGTTTCCGGGGCGGCCAGGCCGCGGGCATCGCCCTTGCCGAACGTGCCGCTTTCGCCGGCGATACGCTTCTCGGTCATGTAGGCCACGGCACTGGCCAGGGTGGCGCCAGCGCCCGGCAGCACGCCCATGATGAAGCCGAGCAGGCCGCAGCGGATGTTGACCACGAACACCGAGGCGGCTTCCTTGAAGTTGAACAGCATGCGCCCGGTGGCCTTGACTGCCTGGTGGCCATGGTGGGTCTTTTCCAGCAGCAGGAGGATTTCGCTGACCGAGAACAGCCCCAGCACCAGCACCACGAACTGGATGCCGTCGGCCAGGTGCACGCTGTCACCGGTGAAGCGGTACACGCCGCTGTTGGCATCGATGCCGACTGCCGACAGGAACAGGCCGATCAGTGCGGCGATGAAGGTTTTCAATGGCTTGTCGCCGGCCATGCCGCCCAGGGCGACGATGGCGAACACCATCAGCACGAAGTACTCCGCCGGGCCGAAAGCGATGGCCCATTTTGCCAACAGCGGGGCGAACAGCACCATGCCGCAGGTGGCGATGAAGGCGCCGATGAACGAACTCCAGGCAGACAGCGACAGCGCCACGCCGGCCAGGCCCTGACGGGCCATCGGGTAGCCGTCGAGGGTGGTCATCACGGTCGAAGCTTCGCCCGGGATGTTCAGCAGGATCGAGCTGATGCGCCCGCCGTATTCACAGCCCAGGTAAACCGCGGCCAGCAGGATCAGTGCCGACTCAGGGGGCAGGCCCAAGGCAAAGGCGATGGGGATCAGCAGCGCCACGCCGTTGATCGGGCCCAGGCCCGGCAACAGCCCGACCACGGTGCCGATCAGGGTGCCACAGAGGGCGGTGACCAGGTTGTACGGGCTCAGGGCGACGCCAAAGCCCTGGCCCAGATAGCTCAAGGTATCCATGTGTCAGTTCTCCAGTACGCTCAGCAGGCCAAGGGGCAGGGGCACGTCCATGACGCGGTCGAACAGCCAGTAGAGGAACAGGCTCATGCCGACCACTACGATGGCGCTGTGCAACCAGCGCCCGCCGTACAGCCGGGCCATCGGCAGGCCGATCAGGATCGCGCTGAGGATGAAGCCCAGGGCTTCGAAGGTGGCAGCGAAGACGACCAGCAGGCCGACACAGGCGGCGATCTTGATCAGGGTTTCGCGGTCCAGTTCGGGTTCGTCGTCCTTGCGCACGATCGGCGTGGGGCGGATCACCAGGTACAGCAGGCCCAGGCCCATCAGGCCGAGCATCAACAGCGGGTAGGCGCGCGGGCCAACCGGCTCGTAGGAAAACGCAGCCTGGTACGGCCAGGCCATCACGGCCAGGGCGGCGCAGACGGCCAGCAAGGCCAGGGCGAAGAGACGTTGCAGGATCATCGGGGAATCCTCGTTTTTATTCTGAACAGCGCGGCCCTTGTGGGAGCGGGTTTGCCCCGCGAACACCGGCAAAGCCGGTGCCATGCATCGCGGTGTTGGCTTCGCGGGGCACGCCCGCTCCCACGCGGGCGGTGACAGGTCGTCAGGCCTTACTGGATCAGGCCGAATTCCTTGGCCAGTGCCTTGTAGTCAGCCACCTGCTTCTTCACATAGCCGTCCAGCTCTTCACCGGTCATGGCGAACGGGAACAGCTCGCGCTGGTCACGCAACGTGGCGAAGTCTTCGGAGGCCAGCATCTTGTCGAACGAGGCTTTCCACCAGGCGTAGTCTTCGTCGCTCACCTTCGGCCCGAGGTAGAAGCCGCGTACTACCGGCCAGACGATGTCGTAGCCCTGCTCCTTGGCGGTGGGGATGTCTTTCATCTCCGGCTCGTCCAGGCGGTTCTCGGAGAACACCGCGAGGATGCGCATGTTCCCGCTCTGGATGTGCGGCATGGAGTCGGAGATGTCGGTGGAGCCCACCTGGATATGCCCGCCCAGCAGCGCGGTGGCAATTTCGCCGCCGCCTTCCAGGGCCACGTAGCGGAGGTCACGCGGGTTGATACCGGCGGCCTTGGCGATCAGTGCGGTCTGCATCCAGTCCTGGCTGCCGACGGTGCCGCCAGAGCCGATCACCACCTTGCCCGGGTCTTTTTTCAGCGCGGCGACCAGGTCGTCGAGGGTCTTGTAGGGCGAATCGCTTTTCACGGCGATGGCCCCGTAGCTGGTGCCGACCGCTGCCAGCCATTTCACCGCGCTCTCGTCGAAGCGGCCGAACTTGCCCTGGGCCAGGTTCAACAGCGAGCCGCTCGACCAGGCCACCAGGGTGCCGGCATCACCTGGGCGCTGGGCCACCACGGCGTTGTAGGCCACAGCCCCGACACCGCCGGGCATGTAGGTGACGCGCATGGGCTTGCTGAGGATTTTCTCCTGCACCAGCGCGCTTTGCACCAGCTTGCAGGTCAGGTCGAAGCCACCACCCGGCGAGGCGGGGGCGATGCATTCGGGGCGTTTCGGTTCGGCGGCGAGGGCATTGCCGGCCAGCAGCAGGCAGCCGGTAGCGAGGACGAGGCGGCGCAGTGAAAAGGTCATCGTCAATCTCCGTGAGCGTTGTTGTTATTGGGTTACCACAGGGCCACGCTGTAGCTCACCAGCAGCCGCACTTCGTCGGCGTCGCGGGCAAAATTCGAGCGGAAGGTGGCATTGCGCAAGCGCACGGCGACGTTTTTCAACGGGCCGCTTTGTACCACGTACTTGAACTCGGTGTTGCGCTCCCACTCCTTGCCCTCGCTGCCATCGGCGCGGCTGACGTTGTCGCCGCTGATGTAACGGGTCATGAAGGTCAGGCCGGGGATGCCCAGGGCGGCGAAGTTGTAGTCGTAGCGCATCTGCCAGGAATGCTCGTCGGCCCCGGCGAAGTCGTTGATCTGCACGAAGTTGACCAGGTACGGGTCGGCGCCGTCGATGTAGGGGAAGGCGCTGTCACCGGACAGGTGCTGGTAGGCGGCGCTGACCTTGTGCCCGCCCAGGGCGTAGCTGAGCATGCCGTTGACGGTGGTGTTGTCGATATTGCCGGCCTTGGCCTGGCCTTGGTCATCACTCACCGCCAGGCGCAGGTCGGCGCCGAAGGTGCCTGGGCCCCACGGCTGGGTGGCGACCATGCCCAGGAAGTGCTGGCGGTAGATGTCGTCGAGCTGGGCGAAGTGGTAGCTACCGGTGATGCGATCGGTGAACTGGTAATCCAGGCCTGCAAGGTCCAGGTTGTCGGCCGAGAAGGTGCCACCGAAGCGGCCGTTCTTGTTGTTGAGCGCCAGGTCTTCCCAGTTGGTGTCGTTGCGGTCCTTGGCCTTTTCCAGGCGCCCACCGGTGAAGGTCAGGTGGCTGATTTCTTTCGAGGTCAGCAGGCCGCCTTCGAAGGTTTGCGGCAGAATGCGCCCGTCGTTGGGCTGCAGGGTTGGCAGTTCCGGGATCAGCGTGCCGACTTTCAGTTCGGTCTTGGACACCTTGATCTTGCCGGTCAGGCCGAGCTTGGAGTACTCGTCGGCAGCCTTGCCGTCGTCATGGGTCGGCAGCAGGCCGGTGTCGGTGCGGTCGGGGCTGGAGTCGAGCTTGATGCCGAGCATGCCCAGCGCATCCAGGCCAAAGCCCACGGTGCCATCGGTGTAGCCGGACTCGAAGTTGAGGATGAAGCCCTGGGCCCATTCGTCGCGCTTGGATTGCTGCGCGCTGGTGCCGTCGCGAAAGTCGCGGTTGAAGTACATGTTGCGGGTTTCGAAGGTCGCCGTGCTGTCTTCGAAGAAGGCGGCCTGGCTCAGCGGTGCGACACCGGCAAGCGCAACGGCGCTGGCGATGGCGGAGGGGCGTGCGGCAAAGGAACGGGTAGGCGCGAACGCCTGCGGCTGCGATGACAGCATCGAGATGGCTCCGTTTATTGTTCTTATTGGTTGCACCTTGCTGGTGCTTTTTTCGGCGCGTGGGGCGACCGTGGTGCGATGCTAGGTCGCCAACCTTTCGCTAACCTTTCAACGAGAAAGGTTTGTTACAAGGGGCTTCACAGGCGGGTCTACAGCGGTACACTCCGCGCCACCGCCCCACCCGAGCAGGGAGAAACCGATGCGTGTGCTGTTGGTCGAAGACCACCTGCAACTGGCCGAAAGCGTGGCCCAGGCCTTGAAAAGCCACGGCTTGACCGTGGATGTACTGCATGACGGCGTGGCTGCCGACCTGGCCCTGGCCAGTGAGGAATATGCGGTTGCCGTGCTCGATGTCGGCTTGCCGCGCATGGATGGCTTCGAGGTGCTGGCGCGCCTGCGCGGGCGCGGCAAGACCCTGCCGGTGCTGATGCTGACCGCGCGCAGTGACGTCAAGGACCGGGTTCACGGGCTGAACCTGGGCGCTGACGATTACCTCGCCAAGCCCTTCGAACTGACCGAGCTGGAAGCTCGGGTCAAGGCCTTGCTGCGCCGTAGCGTGCTCGGTGGCGAGCGCCAGCAGCGCTGCGGGCCGCTGGTGTACGACCTGGACACCCGGCGCTTCAGCCTCGGCGAAGACAACCTGACCCTGACCTCACGAGAGCAGAGCGTGCTTGAAGCGCTGATCGCACGCCCAGGCCGGGTCATGAGCAAGGAGCAACTGGCCGCCCAGGTGTTTGGCCTGGACGAGGAGGCCAGCCCCGATGCCATCGAAATCTATATCCACCGCCTGCGCAAGAAACTCGACGGCCACCCGGTGGCCATCGTCACCTTCCGTGGCCTGGGCTACCTGCTCGAGCATCGCGATGCGTGACAACGGCAGCCTGCGTGGGCGGCTGCTGGGCAACTTGGCACTGCTGCTGGTGGTGCTGATGCTGGCCAGCGGCCTGAGCGCCTACTGGAACGGCCGCGAAGCCGCCGACACGGCGTACGACCGGACCTTGCTGGCCTCGGCGCGGACCATCGCCGCAGGCTTGTCGCAACGCGATGGCTCGTTGAGCGCGGATGTGCCCTACGTGGCCCTGGACACGTTCGCGTACGACAGTGCCGGGCGCATCTACTACCAGGTACTGGACATCAAGCAGCGGTTGATTTCCGGCTACGAGAACCTGCCAGCACCGCCGCCGGGCACGCCGCGCACGGATGACTACCCGGCGCTGGCGCGTTTCTACAATGCGACCTACCTCGGCCAGGACGTGCGTGTGGTCAGCCTGCTCAAGCCGGTCAGCGAGCCGAACATGAACGGCATGGCGGAAATTCGCGTGGCCGAGACCGAGGAGGCGCGCGTGCGCATGGCGCGGGGGTTGATGGCCGACACCCTGCTGCGCCTGGGCATGCTGGCGCTGGGCGCCTTGGTGATGGTGTGGTTTGCCATCAGTGCGGCGCTACGCCCGCTGGAGCGCCTGCGCACCGCCGTGGAAGAGCGTCAGCCCGACGACCTGCGGGCCTTGCCTGTGGTCCAGGTGCAACGCGAACTGGGCCCGCTGGTGCGTGCCTTGAACCATTTCACCGAGCGCTTGCGCGGTCAGTTCGAACGACAGGCGCAGTTCATCGCCGACGCCGCCCACGAATTGCGTACCCCCCTGGCGGCGCTCAAGGCACGGGTCGAGTTGGGCTTGCGCGCGTCCGAGCCCGAGCAATGGCGCCAGACCCTGGAGTCCGCAGCCCAGGGCACCGACCGCCTGACGCACCTGGCCAACCAGTTGTTGTCTCTGGCGCGGGTCGAGAATGGTGCCAGGGCGATCGCCGAAGGTGGCGCGCAGCGCCTGGACCTTAGCCAACTGGCCCGCGAACTGGGCATGGCCATGGCGCCGCTGGCCCACAAACGCGGGGTGGCGCTGGCCCTGGAGGCCGAGGCGCCGGTCTGGCTCAAGGGCGAGCCGACCTTGCTCAACGAGCTGTTGAGCAACCTGGTGGATAACGCCCTGGCGCATACCCCGGCCGGTGGCAACGTGATCTTGCGGGTGGTGGCGCCGGCGGTGCTGGAAGTCGAGGATGATGGCCCGGGGATTCCCGAGGAGGAGCGCGAACGGGTGTTCGAGCGCTTCTACCGCCGCAGTGCCCAGGGCAGTGGGCTTGGGCTGGCCATTGTCGGCGAGATCTGCCGCGCGCACTTGGCGCAGATCAGCCTGCACGATGGGCAAAAGGGCGGCTTGCGGGTGCGCGTGAGCTTTATCGCCGATTGAGTCTGCAACCGCTGGGCCTCAAGGAGGCCCCGGCGCCATCAGCGCAACAGGCTCCGCGCCTCAAGCAACTCTTCCACCTCAAGCTCGGTGCCGAACGGCAGCCCCAGGTGGCGGTACGCCGGCAGTGCCGCCAACGGCCGGCTGCGCCCCCGCTGGCTGATGCAACGGGCGATCTGCACGACGTCGATGTAATCGACCTTGTCGGTCTGCCGGTCAAGGTCCTGAACCTGGCTTGGCAGGTTGACCAACTGCTCGGGAAACTCCCATGCCTTGAGGATCTTGTCGCCCAGCGCCGGTTGGATCTGCTCGATCACGTAATGCAGGCAGACCGGGTCGGAGAGCAGCTCGTTGTGTTCCTCGGCGTAAATCAGTACGGGCAGCGCACCGATCTGGTTGACCAGCCCGCCGAGGGTGGCCTGGTCTGGTTTCAGGTGGGTGTAGCGGCGGCTTATTTCATAGCTGATACCTGCAACTTCCAGGCTGTTTACCCAGATATCGCGCAGTTTTTGCTCAACGGCTGGCGAGCGGGCATGGAAGATCTGCTCGATCACCAAGCCGATGGCCAGGTTGCAGCTGTAGTTGATGCCCAGGCGGGTGATTGCAGTGTGCAGGTCGGTGACCTCTACCGCGGCACGCAGCAGCGGGCTGTTGACCACTTTGATCAGCCGCGCCGAGAGGGCTGCGTCGCGGCCGATCACCTTGCTCAAGGCCGACACACTGATCTCGCTGTCCTCGGCCGCCTCGCGGATGCTCAAGGCAACCTCGGGGAGGGTGGGCAGGACCAGGTCATCCTTTTCGATGGCTTCAAGCAGTTGTGCTTGAACCATCTCGGCCAGCTTGTTCATGGACTTCTCTACCGCAGTGGTGGTGCGGCCCCGTCACGCGGACGGGGCAGGCTGGTCAGCGCTGGATTTCCCGGTCGCGGTCCAGTTCGTAGGGCAGGCTCAGCACGTGCAGGCGTGGCCCTTCCAGGCTGCCCAGGTGCAGGTTGTCATCGTTCACCGCATCGGCGCTGAGCACCGCGAGCAACTCACAACCTACACCGGTGCTGGCAGCAATCACCACTTCACCGACCGACGAGCCATGGGTTGGCGAGAAGATCTCGGCACCGGGCGCGGGGATGGCCTGCTGGTCGAGCGCCAGGCGGTACTGACGGCGCTTGAGCTTGCCCAGGTACTGCATGCGGGCGACGATTTCCTGGCCGGTGTAGCAGCCCTTCTTGAAGCTGACACCGTCGACGGCCTGCAGGTTGATCATCTGCGGGATGAACAGTTCACGGGTAGGGCCCATGACCTGGCCGATGCCGGCGCGAACCTGGCCCAGCAGCCAGTCATTGAGGCTGCCTTCGGGCAAGCTTGCGGCAAGTGTTGCGGACACTGCGCTGGATTGCTCGGCCGGTGCCCACAGTTCAACCCGGCCCGCCGACACGGCAATGGCGATCAGGCCCGCGTGGCGCACGGTGGCGCCCGCCTCGGTGGGTGGCGTCACACCCAGTGCCAGCAGCGCTGCATCGCCGCCCTGCAGGCCAAAGCGTGCCCAGGCGGCGCTTTCGTCGCTGAGGGTGGCTTTGGAGAACACGGCGTACTTCTTCAGGTCGGCCAACTGCGCGTCGAGCAGTTCGCTGGCCATGGCCAGCAGGTAGCCGTTGCCTTCCGGCACGATGCGAAAACTCGACTGCATGCGCCCCTTGACCATGCAGCGGGCGCCGAGGCTGGCATGTTCCTGGCTGAGGTAGTTGATGTTGCAGGTCAGCTGGCCCTGCAGGAACTTGCCTGCGTCGGAGCCGCGGACGGCGAGGATGCCCTCGTGGGACAGAGGGCTGAAGAAAGCGGAATCGGCCATGGGTCATCGCGGTGGCTTAAAGACTGGCGGCCATCATAGAACGCCAGTAACAAAATAGGTAGGTGACTAGACCAACGCCCTGTGCCGCTTCGCTCGCCTGGCTGTATACTGGCGGGCCATTCGAGGAGGGCCCCATGGTCGAACAAACTGAACTCAACCGGCTTTTCTGGCACAGCCGTCGCGGCATGCTGGAACTGGACGTACTGCTGGTGCCTTTCACCCAGGAAGTCTACGCCACCCTCAACGAAGCCGACCGTGAGCTCTATGTGCGCCTGTTGAGCTGCGAGGATCAGGACATGTTCGGCTGGTTCATGGAGCGCACCGAGTCTGAAGACCCGGAGTTGCAGCGCATGGTCCGCATCATCCTGGACCGTGTCCAGCCCAAGTGAGTTTTTCCAGAGCCGTTGGCAGGGCTCGCGCCTGCTGCTGACGGCCTACCTGAGTTGCCAGGTGCTGGCGCTGCTTACCGTGTGGGTGAGTGCGTTGCCCTGGTGGCTGTCCCTTGCTGTTGCTGCCGCCTGCATTGCCCACGCCAGTTGGGCCATCCCCCGACGTATTCTGTTGACGCATGATCATGCCGTTGTGGGCGTGCGCCGTGATGCGCGTGGCTGGCAGGTACTGAGCCGTGCCCGAGGCTGGCAGCCGGTGCGCTTGTGCCGCGATAGCGTGGCGGTGCCGGGGCTGGTGGTGCTGCGCTTTGTGCGGGAGGGGGGCTGGCTGGGGGAAAGCCAATGCATAGCGCCGGATGCGCTGGGGGCTGATGAGCACCGGCGGTTGCGGGTACGGCTGAAATTCAGCCGGCGCAGGTGGGGGCAGGCAAGCCAGGTATAGATCGAAACGGCGCAGGCCTTTTCGCAGGGTTACCCGCGAAAAGGCCGGCATGGTTTTCAGAACGGGCTGAGGATGGTGTCCTTCGCCTCGTCCAGCATCCCTGGATAATCCAGCGTGTAATGCAAACCACGGCTTTCCTTGCGCTGCATCGCCGAACGAATCATCAGCTCCGCCACCTGGGCCAGGTTGCGCAACTCGATCAGGTCGCGGCTGACCTTGTAGTTGCTGTAGAACTCGTCGATTTCATCAAGCAGCAGGCGGACGCGGTGTTCGGCACGCTGCAGGCGTTTGCTGGTGCGCACGATGCCCACATAGTCCCACATGAAGCGGCGCAGCTCGTCCCAGTTGTGCGCGATGATCACGTCCTCGTCCGAGTCGGTGACCTGGCTTGCATCCCAGCCGGGCAGGGCTTTGGGCATTTCGATCTGGTCCAGGTGCGCCTGGATGTCTGCGGCAGCCGCGCGGCCATAGACGAAGCACTCGAGCAGCGAATTGCTGGCCATCCGGTTGGCGCCATGCAAACCGGTGAAGCTGGTCTCGCCGATGGCATACAGCCCCGGCACGTCGGTATGGCCGCGGTCGTCGACCACCACCCCGCCGCACGTATAGTGAGCCGCCGGTACCACAGGGATCGGCTGGCGGGTGATGTCGATGCCGAACGTCAGGCAGCGCTCGTACACGGTGGGGAAGTGGCCCTTGATGAACTCGGCCGGCTTGTGGGTGATGTCCAGGTACACGCAGTCCACGCCCAGGCGCTTCATCTCGTGGTCGATGGCGCGGGCCACGATGTCGCGGGGGGCCAGTTCTTCGCGTGGGTCGAAACGCGGCATGAACCGCTCGCCGTTGGGCAGGCGCAGCAGGGCGCCTTCGCCGCGCAGGGCTTCGGTGACCAAAAAACTCTTGGCCTGGGGGTGGTACAGGCAGGTCGGGTGAAACTGGTTGAATTCAAGGTTGGCCACCCGGCAGCCGGCCCGCCAGGCCATGGCGATACCGTCGCCGCAGGCGCCGTCCGGGTTGCTGGTATACAGGTAGACCTTGGCCGCACCACCGGTGGCCAGCACGGTGAAGCGCGCACCAAAGGTATCCACTTCGCCGCTGTTGCGGTTAAGCACATACGCACCCAGGCAGCGCTCGCCGGGCAGGCCCAGGCGGCGCTCGGTAATCAGGTCGACCGCCACGCGCTGCTCCAGCAACTCGATATTCGGGCGTTTTCGGGCCTGGGCCAGCAGGGTGGTGAAGATCGCGGCGCCGGTGGCATCGGCGGCGTGGATGATGCGCCGATGACTGTGGCCGCCTTCGCGGGTCAGGTGGAACTCGAAGCCCCCATCGTCGACGCCGTGCTGCTCGTCCCGGGTAAAGGGCACGCCTTGCTCGATCAGCCATTGGATGGCTTCGCGGCTGTGCTCGACGGTGAAGCGCACGGCGTCTTCATGGCACAGGCCGCCGCCGGCATTGAGGGTATCCTCGACATGCGACTGGACGGTGTCGGTGTCGTCCAGCACTGCGGCGACGCCACCTTGGGCCCAGAACGTCGAGCCATTTGACAGGTCGCCCTTGCTGAGCACGGCGACGCGCAGGTGGCTGGGAAGGTTCAGTGCCAGGCTGAGACCGGCGGCACCGCTGCCGATCACCAGGACATCATGTTGGAATTGTTGGCTCATGTCGGGACACTAGTAATCTACGGAAGGGGCGCGGCACAATAGTCACGCGCCGATGGCATTGTGAAACTATCGTTAAACCAGGCCGGGTTGCCTTTATAGCAGCCCCGGGTGGCCAATTTCCATGCCACTTGCCAGCTTGCGGTAACCTTTGTGGGAACTTTCCGACATTGCCGGAAATCCTATGAAGGCTGCCCGCACGCCACATATTGCCGCGGCGACGCAGGGCGGCAGCTCTATCCGGGCTGACACCTGCGTATTCGAAACCTGATTATCGACGTTGCCGGCCGTGTCCGCGCCGCGTCTTCCGTGCGAGCCGACCAAGGGCTGCAGGAAACTTGCTTGGAGGGGAGAACTTTTGCGCAAAGCCCGAGTCTATGTTTGCAAGCCTGAACGATGGCTGTTGCAACGCTCCTTCGAGTTCACTGAGGAGTGTTCATGCTAACCCAGGAAGAGGATCAGCAGCTTGTCGAGCGCGTACAGCGTGGAGACAGGCGAGCGTTCGATCTGTTGGTGCTGAAGTATCAGCACAAGATTCTCGGGTTGATCGTGCGGTTCGTTCACGATACCCACGAGGCCCAGGATGTAGCGCAGGAAGCCTTTATCAAGGCCTACCGTGCGCTTGGCAATTTCCGCGGAGACAGTGCGTTTTATACCTGGCTGTACCGCATCGCCATCAACACGGCGAAGAACTACCTGGTGTCCCGTGGAAGACGGCCACCAGACAGCGATGTCAGCTCCGAGGATGCGGAGTTTTACGACGGCGATCATGGTCTCAAGGATCTCGAGTCCCCAGAGCGCTCGTTGTTGCGGGATGAAATCGAAGGCACTGTCCATCGCACCATCCAGCAGCTGCCCGAAGACCTGCGCACGGCGTTGACCCTGCGTGAGTTCGACGGACTGAGTTACGAAGACATTGCCAGTGTCATGCAATGTCCGGTGGGTACCGTGCGCTCTCGAATCTTCCGCGCTCGGGAGGCCATAGATAAAGCCCTGCAGCCGTTGTTGCAGGAAACCTGAGACAGCGGCTACAGCCAAGAGAGGAACCGCCATGAGTCGTGAAGCGTTGCAGGAATCGCTGTCCGCGGTAATGGATAACGAAGCGGACGAACTGGAATTACGTCGGGTACTGAGTGCCGTCGACGATGCCGAAACCCGTGCCACCTGGTCGCGTTACCAGGTAGCCCGCGCAGCTATGCACAAGGAACTGCTGCTGCCAAACCTCGATATCGCCTCGGCGGTGTCTGCAGCATTGGCCGACGAAGCGGTACCGGCCAAGGTCAAGAAAGGCCCATTGCGCAGCATCGGCCGGTTGGCAGTTGCTGCCTCGGTGACGATCGCAGTGCTGGCGGGTGTACGCATGTACAACCAGGATGAGATCACCGGTGCCGAGCTGGCTTCCCAGCAACCTGCACAGCAGGGGCTGAGCGTGCCACAAACTCAGGGCCCGGCTGTATTGGCAGGCTATAGTGAAAGCAGTGAGCAACCGACCGGGCCGATGGCCAACGGTGTGCTGCAGAACCAGGCCGGCTGGGATCAGCGTCTGCCAGGCTACCTGCGCCAGCATGCCCAGGAATCTGCGCTCAAGGGCAATGAAACGGCTCTGCCTTATGCCCGCGCCGCCAGCCTGGATAACCCCGTTAAGTAAGGAGGATCATGCGCGCGCTACCTCTCTTGTCGCTGCTGATAGGCAGTTGCATGACGGTGCCAGCGTTGGCGGCCAACTCTTCGCCCGAGGCGAGTGAGTGGCTGAACAAGCTGGCACAGGCCGAGCAAAAGCAGAGCTACCAAGGCTCTTTCATCTACGAACGCAACGGCAGCTTTTCTTCCCACGATATCTGGCACAAGGTTCAGGACGGTAAGGTCAGCGAGCGGCTTCTGCAGCTCGACGGCGCCGCCCAGGAAATCGTGCGCGTGGACGGCAAGGTGGCGTGCGTCAGTGGTGCCTTGGTCAGCGGCGTGAAGACGCCGCCCGATGCCGCGCCGCGTGTGCTCGATCCACTCAAGTTGATGGGCTGGTACGACCTGAGCTTGGCGGGCAAGTCTCGTGTCGCCGGGCGCGATGCGGTGATCGTTACGCTCACCCCGCGCGACCAGCACCGTTACGCTTTCGAATTGCATCTGGACCGCCGTACCGGTTTGCCGCTGCGCTCGTTGATGCTCAACGACAAAGGGCAGTTGCTCGAGCGCTTCCAGATGACCCGCCTGGATACCGATGACCTGCCTACCGATGAAGACTTGCGCGCCAGTGCCGCCTGCAAGCCGGTGGAGCATCGCGCCACTACGACGCAAGAAGCGGTCTCTGGCTGGCGTTCGGACTGGCTGCCGCCGGGTTTCGAGTTGGTCAACAGCTCGGTACGCCGCGACGCGGCTCGCAACAGCTCGGTCACCAGCTTGATGTATGACGATGGCCTGGCTCGCGTATCGGTATTCGTCGAACCGGTCAACGACAACTCAGGCATCGATACGCGCGTTCAGTTGGGCCCGACCGTAGCGGTATCGCGCCGCCTCAATACCCCCAAAGGCAAGGTCCTGGTCACCGTGGTCGGTGAAATACCCTTGGGTACCGCAGAGCGCATTGCGCTGTCGATGCGGGCTCAGGATGCCCAGGCGCGGCAATGATGACGTGCTTTTTCAGGCGGTTTACGGCGTGAGAGACCTGCCTCTGAAATGAAATTTAAGCATTGTCATTTGCATTCTTTCGGTAAATTTTCTATAGGTCAGGCTTCTTGGAGCCTGGCCTTTCCTGCTTGTGCAGGGGCCTTACGCTAACCACGCTCGTTGTGACGGGAGCCGTATGTCAATTCCACGCTTGAAACCCTACCTATCGATGTTCGCCGCCGTGCTGATGCTCGGCCAGGTGCTCACCGCCCAGGCCGAAGAAGCCCTGCCGGACTTCACCACGCTGGTCGAGCAGGCCTCGCCGGCCGTGGTCAATATCAGTACCAAGCAGAAGCTGCCGGACCGCCGCATCGCCGCAGGGCAGATGCCGGACCTCGAAGGCTTGCCGCCGATGTTCCGTGAGTTCTTCGAGCGCAACATGCCGCAGCAACCCCGCTCGCCGCGTGGTGATCGCCAGCGCGAAGCGCAGTCGCTGGGCTCGGGCTTCATCATTTCCAGCGATGGCTACGTGCTGACCAACAACCATGTGGTGGCCGATGCCGACGAGATCATCGTCCGCCTGTCGGACCGCAGCGAACTGCAGGCCAAGCTGGTCGGCACCGACCCGCGCACCGACGTGGCGCTGCTCAAGGTCGAAGGCAAGAACCTGCCGACCGTCAAGCTGGGTGACTCCGAGAAGCTCAAGGTAGGCGAGTGGGTACTGGCCATCGGTTCGCCGTTTGGCTTCGACCACTCGGTGACCAAAGGCATCGTCAGCGCCAAGGGGCGCACGTTGCCAAACGATACCTATGTGCCGTTCATCCAGACTGACGTGGCCATCAACCCGGGTAACTCCGGTGGCCCGCTGTTCAACATGAATGGCGAGGTCGTGGGTATCAACTCGCAGATCTTCACCCGCTCTGGCGGTTTCATGGGCCTGTCGTTTGCTATCCCGATCGATGTGGCCATCGACGTGTCCAACCAGCTGAAAAAAGACGGCAAGGTCAGCCGTGGCTGGCTGGGCGTGGTCATTCAGGAGGTCAACAAGGACCTGGCAGAATCCTTTGGCCTCGACAAGCCGGCCGGTGCCCTGGTAGCCCAGGTGCTGGAAGACGGCCCGGCAGCCAAGGGTGGCCTGCAGGTGGGTGATGTGATTCTGAGCATGAACGGCCAGCCGATCATCATGTCGGCCGACCTGCCGCACCTGGTCGGCAGCCTCAAGGATGGTGACAAGGCCAAGCTCGAGATTATCCGTAACGGCAAGCGTCAGAACCTGGACGTCAGCGTCGGCGCACTGCCGGACGATGACGCCGACATCGGTACAGGCGCTGAAGGCAGTGCCGAGCGCAGCAGCAACCGTCTGGGTGTTTCCGTTGCCGATCTGAGCGCCGAGCAGAAGAAAGCTCTGGAACTCAAGGGCGGCGTGGTGATCAAGGAAGTTCAGGATGGCCCGGCAGCGTTGATCGGCCTGCGCCCGGGTGACGTCATCAGCCACCTGAACAACCAGGCAATCGGCTCGGCCAAGGAATTCACCGAGATTGCCAAGGACCTGCCGAAGAACCGTTCGGTGTCCATGCGCGTGCTGCGTCAGGGGCGTGCAAGCTTCATTACCTTCAAGCTGGCTGAATAAGCTGGTCATCGGGTAGGAAAAGGGCAGCCATGGCTGCCCTTTTTCATGAAAATAGACAGGGGTCATGTGCGGTACCTACCGCCGGCAAGCCGGCCTTCACCGGTACTACGCCGGTTTCAGGCGGGTTGCTGTCGCTATGGGTGCCGGCTTGCCGGCGACAGGGCCCATACAGACAGCCGATCAGGAATCTCCCATATCCCTGCTGCTTGAGGTACAATTCCCGGCTATTTTTCGGCGGGCGTCCCGGCTCGCAGCCTTTTCGAGTGTTGACCCGTGAGTGATTTGAGTCATATCCGCAATTTCTCCATCATCGCCCACATCGACCATGGCAAGTCGACGCTGGCCGACCGTTTCATTCAGATGTGCGGTGGCCTGTCTGCGCGCGAAATGGAAGCTCAAGTCCTTGACTCCATGGACCTGGAGCGCGAACGCGGGATCACCATCAAGGCCCACAGCGTCACGCTTCACTACAAGGCGCAAGACGGCAAGACCTACCAGCTGAACTTCATCGACACCCCCGGCCACGTCGACTTCACCTATGAAGTCTCGCGCTCGCTGGCCGCCTGTGAAGGCGCGCTGCTGGTGGTGGACGCCGGCCAGGGCGTCGAAGCCCAGTCCGTGGCCAACTGCTACACCGCCATCGAGCAAGGCCTCGAGGTCATGCCGGTGTTGAACAAGATGGACCTGCCCCAGGCTGACCCGGACCGCGTCAAGGACGAGATCGAGAAGATCATCGGCATCGACGCCACCGACGCCGTGGCCTGCAGTGCCAAGAGCGGCATGGGCGTCGACGAGGTGCTCGAGCGCCTGGTGCACACCATCCCCGCGCCTGTGGGTGAGATCGACGCGCCGCTGCAGGCGCTGATCATCGACTCCTGGTTCGACAACTACCTGGGCGTGGTCTCGCTGGTGCGCGTGCGCCAGGGCCGGGTCAAGAAGGGCGACAAGATCCTGGTCAAGTCCACCGGCAAGGTGCACCTGGTCGACAGCGTCGGCGTCTTTACCCCGAAACACACCCAGACCGCCGACCTCAAGGCCGGTGAAGTGGGCTTCATCATCGCCAGCATCAAAGACATTCACGGTGCACCGGTCGGTGACACCCTGACCCTGTCCTCGACCCCGGAAGTCGAAGTGCTCGCAGGCTTCAAGAAGATCCAGCCACAGGTCTATGCCGGCCTGTTCCCGGTCAGCTCCGAGGATTTCGAAGATTTCCGTGACGCCCTGCAAAAGCTGACCCTCAACGATTCGTCGTTGCAGTACATGCCGGAAAGCTCCGACGCCCTGGGCTTCGGTTTCCGCTGCGGCTTCCTGGGCATGCTGCACATGGAGATCATCCAGGAGCGCCTGGAGCGCGAGTACGACCTGGACCTGATCACCACCGCTCCTAGCGTGATCTACGAGCTCGAACTCAAGACCGGCGAAACCATCATCGTCGACAACCCGTCGAAGCTGCCGGACGTCTCGGCTGTCACCGACTTCCGCGAGCCGATCGTTACCGCGACCATCCTGGTGCCGCAGGAGCACCTGGGCAACGTCATCACCCTGTGCATCGAGAAGCGTGGCGTACAGCGCGACATGCAGTTCCTTGGCAGCCAGGTGCAGGTGCGTTACGACATGCCGATGAACGAGGTGGTGCTGGACTTCTTCGACCGCCTCAAGTCGACCAGTCGCGGATACGCTTCGCTGGACTATCATTTCGATCGCTACCAGTCGGCCAACCTGGTCAAGCTGGATGTACTGATCAACGGCGACAAGGTCGATGCCCTGGCCCTGATCGTGCACCGCGACAACGCGGCCTACAAAGGCCGTGCGTTGACCGAGAAGATGAAGGAGCTGATCCCTCGGCAGATGTTCGATGTGGCGATCCAGGCAGCCATTGGCGGCCAGATCATCGCGCGGACAACCGTCAAGGCGCTCAGAAAGAACGTACTGGCCAAGTGCTACGGTGGTGACGTCAGCCGTAAGAAGAAACTGCTGGAGAAGCAGAAGGCCGGTAAGAAACGCATGAAGCAGGTCGGTAACGTGGAAATTCCACAAGAAGCCTTCCTCGCCGTGCTCAGGTTGGATAGCTAGGTCCTATGTCGCTAAATTTCCCGCTGTTGCTAGTCATCGCCGTAGCCGTCTGCGGCCTGTTGGGCTTGATCGACCTGCTGTTCCTGGCCCCGCGCCGGCGAACGGCAATCGCCAACTATCAGGGTAGCGTCAGCCAGCCCGAGATGGCGGTGGTCGAGCGCCTGAACAAGGAGCCGCTGCTGGTCGAGTACGGCAAGTCGTTCTTCCCGGTGCTGTTCATCGTGCTGGTGCTGCGCTCGTTTCTGGTCGAGCCGTTCCAGATCCCTTCGGGGTCGATGAAACCGACCCTGGAAGTGGGCGACTTCATCCTGGTGAACAAGTTCTCCTATGGCATTCGCTTGCCGGTGATCGACAAGAAGGTCATCGAGGTGGGTGACCCGCAACGCGGTGATGTGATGGTGTTCCGCTACCCGAGCGACCCGAACGTCAACTACATCAAGCGTGTGGTCGGCCTGCCGGGCGACCAGATCCGCTACACCAATGACAAGCGGTTGTACGTCAATGGTCAGCCGATTGCCGAGCAACTGGTGGGCACCGAGCCAGGCACCTTGGGCAGCGCCGAGCTGTACAAGGAGAAGCTGGGCGAGGCCGAGCACCTGATCCGCAAGGAGATGAGCCGTTATCGCATGCCGCCGGACCAGCAATGGACCGTACCGGCCGGCCACTACTTCATGATGGGCGACAACCGCGACAACTCCAACGATAGCCGCTACTGGGATGATCCGAACATTCCCAAGGAACTGCACGGCATGGTTCCGGACCGGAACATTGTCGGCAAGGCCTTCGCGGTCTGGATGAGCTGGCCAGAGCCCAAGCTCAGCCACCTGCCTAACCTGTCGCGGGTCGGCCTGATCCATTGATACCCTTCGGCGCTGTCCAGCAGACAGCGCCGAATGCATTTCTGACATAGGCTGTGTTCTCAGGGATCGAGAGATTCGTCGTGTGCAGCGGCGGACCACAGCCAAACAGTCTTTCAGGATGTTGATTTGAACAACGCGTTGAACAACCAACGGGTGGCCGCATGACTGCTTCCCTTGCCACTCTGGAGCGAAAGCTCGGATACACTTTCAAGGATCAGGACCAGATGCTTCTGGCCCTGACCCATCGCAGCTACGCCGGGCGCAATAACGAGCGCCTGGAGTTTCTTGGCGACGCCATTCTCAACTTCGTGGCGGGCGAGGCGCTGTTCGAGCGCTTTCCGCAGGCCCGCGAAGGCCAGCTGTCGCGCTTGCGTGCCCGCCTGGTCAAGGGTGAAACCCTGGCCCGTCTGGCCCGGGGCTTTGACTTGGGTGAATACCTGCGCCTGGGTTCTGGTGAGCTTAAAAGCGGCGGTTTCCGCCGTGAATCGATCCTGGCCGATGCCCTGGAGGCGCTGATTGGCGCCATCTACCTGGACGCGGACATGCAGACCGCTCGCGAGCGTGTGCTGGCCTGGCTGGCCGATGAGTTCGAAAGCCTGACCCTGGTCGACACCAACAAGGACCCCAAGACCCGCCTGCAAGAGTTTCTGCAGTCGCGCAGCTGTGAGCTGCCGCGTTACGAGGTGGTGGACATCCAAGGCGAACCGCACTGCCGCACCTTCTTCGTCGAATGCGAAGTGGTTCTGCTGAACAACAAGAGCCGTGGTCAGGGTGTAAGCCGGCGTATCGCCGAGCAAGTCGCCGCCGCGGCTGCACTGATCGCCTTGGGCGTGGAGAATGGCAATGACTGATAACAATCCGACCCGCTGCGGCTACGTGGCCATTGTCGGCCGCCCCAACGTGGGCAAGTCGACCTTGCTCAACCACATCCTCGGCCAGAAGCTGGCGATCACCTCGCGCAAGCCACAGACCACCCGCCACAACATGCTCGGCATCAAGACCGAAGGTGATGTGCAGGCGATCTACGTCGATACGCCGGGTATGCACAAGGCCAACGACAAGGCCCTGAACCGTTACATGAACCGTAACGCTTCGGCTGCCTTGAAAGACGTCGATGTGGTGATCTTCGTGGTCGACCGCACCCGCTGGACCGACGAGGACCAGCTGGTGCTCGAGCGCGTGCAGTACGTCAGTGGCCCGGTCATCCTGGCGGTCAACAAGACCGACCGTCTGGAAGAAAAAGCCGATCTGATCCCGCACCTGCAATGGCTCCAGGAGCAACTGCCGAACGCGGAAGTGGTGCCGATCTCCGCCCAGCAGGGGCATAACCTCGAGGCACTGGAAGGGCTGATCGCCAAGCACCTGCCAGAGAACGAGCATTTCTTCCCGGAAGACCAGATCACCGACCGCAGCAGCCGTTTCCTGGCGGCTGAGCTGGTGCGCGAGAAAATCATGCGTCAGTTGGGTGCGGAGCTGCCGTACCAGATCACCGTAGAGATCGAAGAGTTCAAGCAGCAGGGGCATGTGTTGCACATCCATGCGCTGATCCTGGTCGAACGTGATGGCCAGAAGAAGATCATCATCGGTGACAAGGGCGAGCGTATCAAGCGCATTGGTTCCGATGCGCGCAAGGACATGGAAGTGCTGTTCGACGCCAAGGTCATGCTCAACCTCTGGGTCAAGGTCAAGGGCGGCTGGTCCGACGATGAGCGCGCCCTGCGCTCGCTGGGCTACGGCGACCTGTAACCCCTCCAGCGGCCCGGATCTCTCCGGGCCGCTCTGCTTTCGGGCCACTCCCCATGGAACAACCAGTCGGCCAGCCGGCCTATGTGCTGCACAGTCGTGCCTACAAGGAAACCAGCGCACTGGTGGACTTCCTCACGCCGCAAGGTCGAGTGCGGGCCGTGCTGCGCCGGGCGCGGGGCAAAGGGGGCAGCCTGGTACGGCCGTTCGTGCCGCTGGAGGTGGAGCTGCGCGGGCGCGGTGAGCTGAAGAATGTCGGCCGCCTGGATGCCCTCGGTATCGCCGCCTGGCTGCATGGCGATGCACTGTTCAGCGGGCTGTACCTCAACGAGCTACTCATGCGTTTGCTCCCGGCCGAAGCCCCACACCCGGCGCTGTTCGAACACTACACCCTGACCTTGCAGGCCTTGGCCGCCGGGCGCCCTCTGGAGCCGCTGCTGCGTTCCTTCGAATGGCGCCTGCTGGACGAACTCGGCTATGCGTTTTCGTTGCAGCATGACGTCAACGGGACGCCGATCGATGCCGATGGCCGTTATCGTTTGCGCGTGGATGCCGGGCTTGAGCGGGTCGAGTTAGTGCAGCCAGGCCTGTTCCAGGGTGCCGAGCTGCTGGCCCTGGCTGAAGCAGACTGGGAAGCCCCAGGTGCCTTGCTTGCCGCCAAACGGCTGATGCGCCAGGCACTGGCTGTTCACCTGGGCCCTAAGCCCCTGGTCAGTCGGGAACTGTTTCGCAAGCGCTGATCCCGTCGTATGCTGTGTGGCTAAATCTTCAGGAGAGCCTTTCGTGACTCACAGCAACCGCATGCTTCTCGGCGTAAACATCGACCACGTGGCGACGCTGCGCCAGGCCCGGGGCACGCGTTACCCTGACCCGGTCAAGGCTGCCCTGGACGCCGAAGAGGCGGGTGCCGACGGCATCACCGTGCACCTGCGCGAAGACCGCCGGCATATTCAGGAACGCGACGTGGTGGTGCTCAAGGATGTGCTGCAGACGCGCATGAACTTCGAGATGGGCGTTACCGAAGAGATGATGGCGTTTGCCGAGAAGATTCGCCCGGCACACATCTGCCTGGTGCCCGAGACCCGTCAGGAGCTGACCACCGAAGGCGGCCTGGACGTGGCGGGGCAAGAGGCGCGGATCAAGGCTGCCGTCGAGCGCCTGGCGCGCACCGGTGCCGAAGTGTCGCTGTTCATCGACGCCGACGAGCGCCAGATCGAAGCTTCACGCCGCGTGGGCGCCCCGGCCATCGAACTGCACACCGGCCGTTACGCCGATGCCCAGACCCCCACCGAAGTGGCTGAAGAGCTCAAGCGCATCGCTGACGGTGTGGCCTTTGGCGTGGCCCAGGGGCTGATCGTCAATGCCGGCCACGGCCTGCATTACCACAACGTCGAGGCGGTTGCGGCGATCAAGGGCATCAATGAGCTGAACATCGGCCATGCGCTGGTGGCCCATGCGCTGTTCGTCGGCTTCAAGGCGGCGGTGGCGGAGATGAAGGCGTTGATCGTGGCGGCGTCGCGCTGATCATAGGGCCTTTGTACGCGCGGTCTTGCGTCCCTTTCGTGACGCAAGGCCGCTCCTGCACGCGGCGACATTGCCAGGGCCATCGCTAACCCGGAAATATCAGACTAAACCGGGTCGGCCCTGCCGGGCTGCTCATGACCTCAATCCGCCCCCCATGCAATTGCATGATCGATTTCACAATTGCCAGCCCCAGGCCAGTGCCACCCTCCTGCCGTGAGCGCCCAGCGCCCACGCGGTAAAATCGCTCGAACAACTGCGGCTGATGCTCTGCGGCAATGCCCACCCCCTGGTTCTCAACCCATACCCTGACATCGCCACCCTGGCGCTCGATACCCAGGTCTATGGGTTTGCCTGGCGGCGCATGCCGAAGGGCATTGCTCAACAGGTTCGACAAGGCACGCTGGAACATCAACCGATCACCCGATGCCGTGCCCCAACCGCGAATGCGCAGTTCGATATCCTTGAACTCGGCGCTTATGGCGAACAGCTCGACCACCTGTGCCGTCTCATCGGCCAGTGCCAGGGGCTTTAGCGCCACCTGGGCATGCGGCTGGCTGACCTGGGCGAGAAACAGCATATCGTTGATGATGCGGTTGAGCCGGGTCAGCTCTTCGATACTGTCTTCCAGCACTTCCCGGTAATTGGCATTGTCGCGCTCACGGCTCAGGGTAACCTGAGCCTTGCCCATCAGGTTGCTCAAGGGCGTGCGCAGCTCATGGGCCAAGTCGTCGGAAAATTGCGACAGCTGGCTCACGCCCTGGTCGAGGCGGTCGAGCATCACGTTGATGCTTGTGGCCAACGCTGCCAACTCCTGCGGCAGGCCGGTAGCGGGCAAGCGGTGTTGCAGGTCCTGGGCCGATACCTGCCCGGCAATGCGCCGGAAGTGCTGCAGGGGGGCCAACCCGCGCTGCACCAGCCACCATGCCGCAGCGCCGATCAATATCAGCAGTAAAGGCAAGACCAGCACGGTAGAACGCAGGTAAGCCTGAAGCAGTGCGTTGTCGTCGGCCCGGTCGAGCGACATCATCACCCGTACCGGGGTGTCGTCGCGCAAGCGCATCTGACGTGTCGCAGTCAGCATCTGCTTGCCACGGCTGTCGCGCCATGCGTGGAACGCCAGCCGGGCACCGGTCTGCAATTCGCCCACGCGCGACTCCAGCGCCGGCCCCAGGCTGAGCAGATGCGGGTGGCGGCCTTCGAGGGCCAGCACGCTGAGGCTGAGGTTGTCGTGCCCCATCACCAGGTCAAGCAGAGGGTGGGCGCGGCTGCCCAGGTCTTCGCTGCGCAGGTCGACCCGCAGGTTGTGCTCGACCTGCAGCATCTTGCGCGCCAGGTCCTTGCGCGCGCGGCTGTCCAGTTCGTGGTCCAGGGCAACTACGGCCAGGCAGGCCAACAGCAGCACCAGCACCGCCCCCATCAGCGTGACGCCCAAGCCCAGGCGTAGCGACAGGCTGGCGTTGTTCAAAACCGTGCCTCGAGTACATAGCCGACGCCGCGCAGGGTGTGGATCAGCTTGTCATCGAAGGGGTCGTCGATCTTCGCCCGCAGGCGGCGGATCGAGACCTCGACCACATTGGTGTCACAGTCGAAGTTCATGTCCCACACCAACGAGATGATTTGCGTGCGTGACAGCACCTCGCCGGTCTGGCGCATCAGCAGGTGCAGCAAGGCGAACTCCTTGGCGGTCAGGTCGATGCGTTGCCCTGCGCGGTAAGCACGATGGCGGCCAGGGTCCAGCTCCAGGTCGGCCACGCGCAGGGTGCTGGGCTGCAGTTGCTGGTCGTTGCGGCGCAGCAGGCTACGGATTCGCGCCAGCAGCTCGGGAAACTCGAACGGCTTGAGCAAGTAGTCGTCGGCGCCCAGGTCCAGCCCTTTGACCCGGTCGGCCAGTCGGCCGTGGGCGGTCAGCATCATGATGCGCGTGGCGGATTCGGCGCGCAGTCGCTGCAGTACTGTCCAGCCATCGAGCTCGGGCAAATTGACGTCGAGGATGACCAGGTCATAGGCCTGCTGGCGGGCCAGGTGCAGGCCGTCGGTGCCGGTATGGGCGCAGTCGACCACGTAGCCGTTCTCGCGCAGGCCTTGCAGTAGGTAATCGGCGGTACGCAGCTCGTCCTCGATGATCAGTAGGCGCATAAGGGGGCTCGCAGAGGTGAAAAGGGGGCGATTCTCGACCCTGTAGTGACATCAGGGTCAAGCGGCAGGATGTTACGGCATGAGAGGGGAAGATTTGCCTGGATAACGGATTTGTAATCCGTGCGTCATGCCGCTGCCTGGTAGCGGGCACCTGGCCACATTGCAGGACTGTAATGCCCGCCTCACCTTGGCGTTAGCTACGCCTCGCTAGGATGGCCCCATCTGAACGGTTATCACGAGGCAAGCACGATGAACCTGATCAAATACCTGCTGCTGGCAACCCTGGCCTTTGGCAGCGTCAGCGCCTATGCCGAAGGTGGCGCCGAGCGGTCCCGGCAGTTCTGGGAAGCCTTCCGTCAGGACCAGCAGCGCCTGCACGGTGAAAAGCAACAGGCCGTGGTGGAACGGGAGCGCACAGCGCAGCAGCAGGCCCGCGAGGTGGCCAAGGACTGACTTTACCCACCTGCGGCGCCATCGCTCCTCGTCGCAAGGTTGTTCGGGCGCCCGTTGGGCGCCTTTTTTATTTGCGCGCTACCAGTGTCGCCCGGCGCGGCGCTGGCAGGCCTTCGATGGTGCGGCTGTGGTCGTTCGGGTCGAGGAAGTCGCTCAACGACTGGTAGCGCATCCAATCGGTACTGCGCTGTTCGTCGATGCTGGTAACGCTGACGTCGACGCAGCGCACATCACTGAACCCGGCACGGCGCAACCAGCGCTCCAGGGCCGGCACCGAGGGCAGGTACCAGACGTTGCGCATCTGCGCGTAGCGGTCTTCTGGGACCAGAACCTGTTGCTCATCGCCTTCGACCACCAGCGTCTCCAGCACCAGTTCACCCCCTTTGACCAGGCAGTCCTTGAGCGCCAGCAAGTGCTCGATAGGGGAGCGGCGGTGGTAGAAAACGCCCATGGAAAACACGGTGTCGAAACCTTCCAGGTTGGCGGGTAGCTCTTCCAGGGCGAACGGCAAATGCCAGGCTGGCAGATCGGGCAAATACTGCTGCACCGCCTGGAACTGGCAGAAGAACAGCCAGTTGGGGTCGACCCCAACCACCATGTCGGCACCGGCGCCGAGCATGCGCCACTGGTAATAACCATTGCCGCAACCGACATCGAGTACGCGCTTGCCCTTGAGGTCCAGGTGCGGGCTGACCCGCGACCATTTCCAGTCCGAACGCCATTCGGTGTCCACATGCACGCCGAACAGATCGAACGGCCCTTTGCGCCAGGGCGACAGGCCCATCAGCGCCTCACGCATCCGCGCGCGGGTGGCATCGTCGCAGTCGCAGTCCAGGCGCAGCCCGTTGACCAGGTCGATTTCGCTCGGTTGCACGGCGGGCAGGGCGTCGAGCGCGCCGCGCCAGCGGTCGAGGTCGCCGTGGCCTTTTTCCAGTTTGGCTTCCAGCTGTGCTTGCAGGCCTTGCGACCAGGAAGCCAGGGGCGTACCCGCCAGGCGGCGGACAAGGGGGGATAGATCGATCATGGCAGGGCTATCAGCGAGGCGAAATTAAGGCATTGGAACCACGGCACCACTTTCGAGAACCCGGCAGCGCGCAGGCGCGCCTTGTGGGTCTCCAGGGTGTCTGGCTTCATCACGTTTTCGATGGCGCTGCGCTTCTGGGCAATTTCCAGGTCGCTGTAGCCGTTGGCCCGTTTGAAGTCCAGGTGCAGTTCATTGAGCAGGGTCTGTTCGTCGTCGTCGGCGAAGTGCAGCTTTTCCGAGAGGATCAACGCGCCACCCGGCAACAGCGCCTGCCGAATACGGCCAAGCAGTTCGAGGCGCTGATCGGGGGCGATGAACTGCAGGGTGAAGTTCATCGCCACCACCGAGGCCGGCTCGAAGGGCAGGGCGAGGATGTCGGCTTCCAGCACGTTCACTGGCAGCAACTCCTGGAACATCGAGTCCTGGGCCGTGAGGTACTGGCGGCAGCGTTCGACCATGGCCGCAGAGTTGTCGACGGCGATGACCCGGCAACCATCATTGCGCACATGACGGCGCAGTGACTGAGTGACGGCGCCCAGCGAAGCACCCAGGTCATACAGCGTGCTGTTCGGCTGAGCGAAGCGTGCGGCCAGCACGCCGAGGTTCTCGACGATGGTCGGGTAGCCCGGCACCGAACGCTTGATCATGTCTGGGAATACGCGCACCACGTCTTCGTTGAAGGCGAAATCGGGTACCTGCTCCAGGGGGTGGGCGAAGAGGCGGTCGGGGGATTGGCTCACGGCAGACTCAGGCGTGGGTAATGAGGGGGCAATATTCTAGCGAAAAGAGTCTGCGGCTGCCTATTTATCGGACCGAAGTGGCAGAGGGGAGGGGGGGAGCGTGTTCCCCCATTCATTGATCCGTCCGCGCATGGCGACTTTTCCGGCAAGTTATCGACAATACCCTGACTTCAGTAATCAGCTGCCAGCGCTACTTTGTTTGGGTGGTTAGATCTTGCTTGGAATACTTCATATCCGCCGTGGAGCTTTTGTATGGGAAACAGTAGCGTAGACAATGTGCCTTTTTTTAAAGGTAGTGGTGCGCAGCATGAACGGAAGCCATTTGAAGAGCTGACTGAAGAGCAGCGGGCAATACTGATACCCAGTCAGATATTTAAATTAAAGGCGAAAGAGCCTGCCTTTATTTTTAGTCGGGAGAATCTGATAGCGATCAAGCGTTATGGGGATAAGGTTCGCCAGCTGCCGACGCCTGCCCGAGTTTCAGAAATCGAGGTGCTGTCCGATCTCGGTCTTGAGGCAGAGGACATCAACGCGTTTTTCAATAACCTGCGCGCGCACGTAGACACCTGGGATGACATTGAAGATTCGTGCAAAAAAATGGGGGCTGAGCTGCAGATATTTGCTGAGAACCTGATCCAGGATGGCGTCAACCTTTTAGCAATCATCAAGAACCTCGACGCGTGGGATTCCTTGCCAGAAGATTCCGCTGTTCTTGCGACTCTCACGCTTTCTGCTTTCGAATCTAAAACATTTAATGAAGGTGTGGATGCTCATCTGGCGGGCATTACTCAGGATATAGCCGACAAGCTAGAAAGTATTCGGCAGGTCAAAAAGCTCATTGATCGTTTTGGTGATACGATTACCAATCACTTGGTGCCTACGGCCAGAAGTTTGTTAGATAATTTTAAGAGTCACGATGCTGCTGACAGGCTGAAATCGATCGAAGATCAACTCGTCCAACTCGATGGCGACATTAAGCGGAAACTTGACGAGTACAATGGCCTTGTCGGTGCCGCGTTCTACGGCTTGGTTTTTGGGCCGCTCGGGCTGTTAGTAACAGGCGGAATCTATGGCGCTCAAGCTGAAACCGTCAGGGCGCAGAAAAACGTGCTGATCAAACAACATGAGCAACTGTCCGTTAATAAGGATGTATTGTTGGGGGGAGGAGTCAAAGAGTTCGAAGGTATCAAGGCTATTTTGAATGATATGCAATTCAGGTTGGTGGATGTGAGCACGGCGACCAAAAATCTCGAAGATGTTTGGGTGTTGTTGGAGGCCTACGCAACTAACTCGCTAAAAAAAGTGAAGCGTGTGTCGACCCAGTTAGAGCTTAAGCAGTTTGCCGCTGGTTTTGAGCGGGTAATCACACCGTGGCGTGACATTCTAGGTATTACCAAGAAACTCTCTGAGCTGTTCAATGAGACCCTGCGGGGTGATTAAGGAGCTGTGCTGCTATGGAAATAATAATGGATGACCTTCCTGATGTAAAAGTTATGCTGCAGGTCGAGACTCGGATGAAAGGTCTTTACTACAGTGAGTCCACTGCAATGCTGCCCGCCGTGCGTGAGCGCTTGCTGGATCTGATCACCTTGGTCGGAGCCGGCAATGATGCTCTGCGGGAAAAAGCGGTGGTAAGCTTGATCGCATTGAACCTCGCCCTTGATGACACGCTGCCCCAGCAGGATGAACAAGAATTGCTGCGTATCCGCCAAGACCTGCGTGCAGAAGTCAGCGATATTGTCGAGGCTATAGGGCGGGTAGGTGGCTATCGCTCACCGAGTGTTATAGAACTTAAGCAAGCGCATGAGGCTGTTGTCGTGAAGCAGCGAGAGGGCATTGCAGAGGTCGAAAAAATGCTCGCCGACAAGCTTTCAAAGCTGGAAGAAGTGGATGCTCTGTTCGAGACACTCGATCGGCCTTCTGTACGCAAGGCGTTGCGCAACACCGTTCCAGAGGAACGTGATATAGATCGCGTGCTGACAACGATTAAAGATCCCACGGTTAGCCCAGAACTGGTCAAGGCGGCCTTGAGCAACCTCAACAAGCACCTGGATCTGCTGGAGCAAGGCCGAAGGTTCGCCGATGTCGTTACGGCCAGAAAGAAACTTAGCGATGCTCAGGTCGAACAAAAAAGAACGTTGGATCATCTTCGACAGCAACTGAAAAAGGCAGAGTATGAAGCCGGTCAATTTGCCAGTGTGGAGGCGTTGCTTGAGAACCGTACACCCTGGTTGGAACAAGCGGGCAAGTTCACCGATGCATGGCAGGTTCATTGCGATGCATTGAGTGCTTCCACTACACCAGAAGCACTTGGGGCTGCGTTAGGGCAAGCACGTGATTACCTGCTAGCCTTGCGCCGCCGTTTCGAAACGGTCTGAAGTGCGTTCAATTCACGTTGATTGAACAATCAAACGTCTGCACGGGGCGCACTTCCGGCGCCCACGGCTGCTGATAGACCAACACCAAATGCCCTTCCCCAACAGCGCGGGCTTCGAAGCGCCAGGAGGAAATGCCCGCGCTGCCAACGATACCGGCATCCTCGGGGGCGCTGTAAACCTCGGGGCCGAGGCTACGCAGTACATTCGAGGCGGGGTTCTGCACCAACCAGCGGTATCCGGTAGTGGGGTTGCTGGGCAGGGTCAGGGTCAGCGCCTGACCGACCTGCAGCCGCTTGGGGCATTCGCTTTCAGCGTCGAGTTGGACGGTTTGCCTGGGCTGCTGGGCGCAGGCAGTCAGCAGGGCGAGGCTCAGGGGAACGAGCAGACGTGGGGCGGCCATGTTGGCTCCGAAGGCTGGCGATGGCCTGAGGATAACCGAACCACATGCAGATTTGTGCTACCTACCGGTATAGGCCGCTTCGCGGTTCGCGCCGCGAAGAGGCCTGCACAGAATCAAAACAGCACTTTCGCCACGTCGGCAAAGCGCTTGGCGAAATGCACCGTCAAGCCTTCGCGCAGGTAGTCGGGCAGTTCTTCGAAGTCGCCGCGGTTGGCCTCAGGCAGGATCAACTCGAAGATCTTCTGCCGCTTGGCGGCAATCACCTTCTCACGCACACCGCCAATCGGCAGCACCTGGCCGGTGAGGGTCAGTTCACCGGTCATCGCTACGCCTTTTTTCGGCGCTTGGTCGCGTGCCAACGACAGCAAGGCGCTGGCCATGGTTACCCCGGCGCTCGGGCCATCCTTGGGCGTGGCGCCCTCGGGCACGTGCAGGTGGATGAAGGCTTCGTTGAAATAGCTTGGGTCGCCACCAAACTGCTTGAGGTTGGAGCTGACGTAGCTGTAGGCGATTTCGGCGGACTCCTTCATCACATCACCCAGTTTGCCGGTCAGTTTGAAACCGCGGTTGAGGGTGTGAATGCGGGTGGCTTCGATCGGCAGCGTGGCGCCGCCCATGCTGGTCCAGGCCAGGCCGGTGATCACGCCCTTGCCGGCCAGTACCTGTTCGCTGCGGAACACCGGCATGCCGAGCGCAGCCTCCAGGTCCTTGCTGCCAATCTTGAGTTTGGCATCGGGGTTTTCCAGCAACTTGACCACGGCCTTGCGCACCAGTTTGCCCAGTTGTTTTTCCAGCTGCCGCACGCCGGCCTCGCGGGCATAGCCCTCGATCACGGTGCGCAGGGCACTGTCGCTGATGCTCAGGCTGGTCTTGGCCACGCCGGCCTTGTCCAGCTGCTTGGGCCACAGGTGGCGCTTGGCGATGGCCAGTTTCTCTTCGGTGATGTAGCCGGAGAGGCGGATTACTTCCATGCGGTCGAGCAAGGGCCCGGGGATCGAGTCGAGGGTGTTGGCGGTGCAGACGAACAGCACCTTGGACAGGTCCAGGCGCAGGTCGAGGTAGTGGTCGAGGAAGTCGACGTTCTGCTCGGGGTCGAGGGTTTCGAGCAGCGCCGAAGCCGGGTCGCCCTGGTAGCTCTGGCCCATCTTGTCGATCTCGTCGAGCATGATGACCGGGTTCATCACTTCGACATCTTTCAGTGCCTGCACCAGCTTGCCCGGTTGGGCGCCGATGTAGGTGCGGCGGTGGCCCTTGATTTCCGCTTCGTCGCGCATGCCACCGACACTGAAGCGGTAGAACGGCCGGCCGAGCGATTCGGCGATGGACTTGCCGATGCTGGTCTTGCCCACACCGGGTGGGCCCACCAGCAGCACGATCGAGCCGCTGATCTCGCCTTTCCAGGCACCCACGGCGAGGAATTCGAGAATGCGTTCCTTGATGTCGTCAAGGCCTGCGTGGTGTTGGTCGAGCACCTTGCGGGCGTGCTTGAGGTCGAGCTTGTCCTTGCCGTAAACGCCCCACGGCAGGGCGGTGGCCCAGTCGAGGTAGTTGCGGGTCACGGCGTATTCCGGCGAGCCGGTCTCGAGGATCGACAGCTTGCCCATCTCTTCGTCAATGCGCTTCTGGGCCTGCGCGGGCAAGGTCTTGCCTTCCAGGCGTTGCTCGAACTGTTCGAGGTCGGCGCTGCGGTCGTCTTTGGTCAGGCCCAGCTCTTGCTGGATGACCTTGAGCTGCTCCTTGAGGAAGAACTCGCGCTGGTGTTCGCCGATCTGGCGATTGACCTCGGCCGAGATCTCGTTCTGCAGGCGCGCCACCTCGACCTCTTTGCGCAGCATCGGCAGTACCTTTTCCATGCGCTTGAGCATGGGCACGCAGTCGAGCACTTCCTGCAGCTGGGTGCCGGTGGCCGAGGTGAGGGCCGCGGCAAAGTCGGTCAGCGGCGAAGGGTCGTTGGGGCTGAAGCGGTTGAGGTAGTTCTTCAGCTCTTCGCTATAAAGCGGGTTCAGCGGCAGCAGCTCTTTGATCGCATTGATCAGCGCCATGCCGTAGGCCTTGACCTCATCGGTAGGCTCGGCGGGTTGGCGCGGGTATTCCACCTCGACCAGGTAGGGCGGGCGATGGTGCTTGAGCCAGGTGCGGATGCGTACGCGGGTCAGGCCCTGGGCGACGAACTGCAGCTTGCCGTTTTCACGGCTGGCATGATGCACCTTGACCAGGGTGCCGTACTCCGGCAGCGCCGAGGTGTCGAAATGGCGGTGGTCTTCGGGCGGCGTGTCCATGAAGAACAGCGCCAGGCAGTGGTCCGGCGTCTTGGCCACCAGGTCGAGGGTCTCGGCCCAGGGCTCTTCGTTGACGATCACCGGCAACACTTGGGCGGGGAAGAACGGGCGGTTGTGGATCGGGATCACGTAGACCTTGTCCGGCAGCTGTTGGCCAGGCAGTGCGAGGGCGTGGCCGGGTACGGCCTGGGTGTCGGTATGCTCGACTTCGCTGTGTTCGTCGGGGTGTTCCGGGAAATCCTGCTGGTCGTTCATGGTGCACCTGCGTGAATGACTATGGTGCTTAGATGGGGCGCGGGGGAATGGGTTTCAAGCTTCGCGTTAGAAGCTGCAAGCTCCAAAAAAAACGGGGCCATGCAGGCCCCGCTTTCTCTTGTGGCTTGTAGCTTGCCGCTAGAAGCTTAGTCGGCGAGTTTGTAAGCGATGATGTAATCCCCCATCTTGGTGCCCAGCGAGCCGTGGCCACCAGCGGTCACCAGCACATACTGCTTGCCGTCTTTGCCGCTGTAAGTCATCGGCGTGGCCTGGCCACCGGCCGGCAGGCGGGCTTTCCACAGTTCCTTGCCGTTGTTGGTGTCGTAGGCACGCAGGTACTGGTCCAGGGTGCCGCTGAGGAAGCCGACGCCGCCAGCGGTGACGATCGAACCACCCATGCTCGGTACACCCACCGGCAGGCCGATTGGCACCGGGGTGCTGTCACGGGTGGTGCCGTTCTTGTGCTTCCACACGACCTTGTTGGTGAACAGGTCGATGGCCGCCACATAGCCCCAGGCCGGTGCCTGGCACGGTACGCCCAGCGGCGACATGAACGGGTGCATGGTCACGGCATACGGTGCACCGGTGTTCGGCTGCACGCCGCTGGTTTCGCTCTCGCGCTTGCTGCCGGCGGCCACTTGCTCGCGTGGCACCATCTTCGACACGAACGCCATGTAGTTGGGCGAGGTGAACAGCAACTGGCGCACCGGGTCGACCGACACGCTGCCCCAGTTGAACACGCCGACGTTGCCCGGATAGATCAGCGACCCCTGCTCGGACGGCGGGGTGTACTGGCCTTCGTAACGCAGTTCGCGGAACTGGATGCGGCACAGCATCTGGTCGAACGGCGTGGCACCCCACATGGCCTGTTCGGTCAGCTCAGGGCCGAGCAGGTTGAGGTCGGAGCGGGCCTGGGTTGGCGAGGTGTGGTCGCCTTTCACCGCGCCTTGTGGCGTCGGGATTTCGCGGATCGGCACGATCGGTGTGCCGTCGCGGCGGTCCAGCACATACAGGCTGCCCTGTTTGGTCGGCACGATGATCGCCGGTTTCACGCCATCGGCGGTCTTGAGGTGGACCAGGGTCGGCTGGCTGCCGACGTCCATGTCCCACAAGTCGTGGTGGGTGAACTGGTAGTTCCAGCGGGCCTTGCCGGTGGCCAGATCGAGGGCGACCACGCCGGCGCTGTACTTTTCGGCGCCCGGGGTGCGGTCGGCGCCCCACTGGTCTGGGGTCTGGTTGCCCAGCGGCAGGTAGATCATGCCCAGGTTTTCATCGACGCTGGCGATCGACCACATGTTGGCCGAGTTGCGGCTGTAGGTTTTGCCGGGTGCCAGTGGCTTGGTGTCGTCCGGGTTGTTGCTGTCCCAGTTCCACACCAGGTGGCCGTCGTGCACATCATAGGCGCGGATGACGCCGGACGGCTCGTTGGTCGACTCGTTGTCGGTGACATGGCCGCCGATGATCACCAGATCACGAGTAATCGCCGCAGGCGAAGTGGAGTAGTAGCCGCCAGCGGTGAACGGGCCGATACCGGTGGTCAGGTCGATCACGCCTTGGTTGGCGAAGCCTTCGCAGACCTTGCCGTTGTCGGCGTTGATGGCGATCAGGCGGGCGTCGGCGGTGGGCAGGTACAGGCGGCGCGGGCAGGCCTGGGCGACGGCCTGGCCGGCGTCGGTGATTTTCGGTGCCGGGCTGCCGTCACGGCTGACGTAGTTGTTCTCGTCATAGTACGAAACGCCACGGCAGGTCATGTGGGCGAAGCCCTTGAAGGTGCCGACCGGGCTCTTTACCTGAGGGTCGTAGCGCCAGATCTCCGCGCCGGTGTCCGGGTCCAGTGCCAGCAGCTTGCTGTGCGCGGTGCAGGCGTAGAGCATGCCGTTGACCTTCAACGGGGTGTTCTGGTTGGTCAGCTCCACCGGGTCGTTGTCGGTCGGCAGGTCGCCGGTACGGATGCGCCAGGCTTCTTCCAGGCGGTAGGCGTTCTGCGGGGTGATCTGGCGCAGTGGCGAGTAGCGGTCGCCATGCTCGGTGCGGCCGTAGGCCTGCCATTCGCCGTCGGGCATGGCGGGCGCGGCACTGGCCATCTCGCTGCTCTCGCGGCCGATTTCGCCGAACACTTCACCGGGGTGGGTGAACTGGCTGCCCAGGGCACAGGCGCCAGAGGCGAGCACTGCAACGCCGAGCAGCGCGGTGTTGGCCTTGGCTGCCGGGCCAATCAGCGGGCGACGCGCCCATGGCAGCAGCAGAACCACGCCGATGGCGAACCAGATGGCCAGGCGCGGCACCAGTTGCCACCAGTCAAGGCCCACTTCCAGCAATGCCCAGGCCGTGCTGCCGAGCAGCACCAGGCCATACAGCCCAAGGGCGATGCGGCGCTGGGCCAGCAGCAGGATGCCGGACAAGGCAAAGCCGATGCCTGCGATCAGGTAGTACAGCGATCCGCCCAGCTGGCTCAGCTTGATACCACCAGCCAGCAGGGCCAGGCCCATCAGCAGCAGCAGCACGCCCAGAAGGCGCGGTAGCCAGCGGGTTCCATTCTTGGCACCGTCAGTGCTCATCGTAGGTTCTCCGTTAGGTCAAAAAGTGGGTTCAGAAACTGCTCTGGATTTTCAGGCCGCCGATCAGGGCGCCGTCCACCTGCGACACCCCGCCCGGATGGCGGATGTACTGCAGGTTGGGGCGCACCGTGAGCCAGTCGGCCAGGTGAATGCCGTAGTACAGCTCGGCGCTGTACTCGGTGTCCTGCACAGGCAGGAAACCAGGGTTGTCGTAGTCGTCGAGGCCGGCGGCCTGGTTGGCCAGGCGGGCGTTCTTGCGATAGGCCGGGTTGACGTGCACGCGGGCGAGGGCGAAGCCGATGTCGTCCTTGGCGCGGGCATCGAAAGGCCCTTTGTATACCAGTCCTGCCTGAACATAGTTGTCGATGGCATTGGTCTTCTTGTCGTGCAAAGTGGCGTTGGCGAACAGGCTCAGGCCGCGCGACTGGTCGGACGCCAGCGAGGTGACCTGCTGCTGGGCGCCGAGCCACATGCCGTGCTTGCTCGAACGGCTGCGGTAGGCGGCGCCACTGAGGGCGGCCGGCTGGCCGTTGCTGTCGTCGAGCACATCCTGTGCCTTGGCATTACTGTAGTAGTAGCCGGCGCGATATTCCCCTTTCAGGCCATTGACCCGTGGGCTCCACACCAGTTCGATCGGCATGATCGCGCCCTGGGTGCCGCTGCCGCTGAGCTTGAAGCCGTTGCCCGATTCCAGGTTGGAGGGGTTCTGCTCGTACACGCCGACCTGGGCATACAGGGTGTCGGCCAGGTTGTAGCGCACGCGCAGGGCCCACTGGCTGACCGGCCAGTTGTACCAGATGCCGCCGACCCAGTTGCCCACCTGCGAGCCGCAGAAGGCCAGGTTCTGGAAGTCGCAGGGGAAGCTGTTGAAGTCTTCACCTTCACCGAAGCGGCCGAATTTGACGTCCAGCGCGCCGTCGAAATACTTCTGTTTGACCCACAGCTGCGTGAGCCGCCAGGTTTCACCACGGCCCCAGACTTCCTGGGCGGAAGTGAAGCCGCCGACGCGTGGGTCGTTGATACGGTCGTTGCTGATGTTGTCGCCGTGGCGCTCGGTGAGGGTCAGTTGGAACTCGGTGTCGTTCCAGCCGAAAATCTTCTGCAGGTCCAGGTGGCTGCCGAAGGTGAACTGGTCGCTGTAGCGCGCGGTGCGATCGTGGTCGTAACCACCGTGCAGGTTGCTGCCCATCTCGCCGGTGTAGCCGAGGGTGAAGTCGTAACCTTTTGCCTGCAGTTCACTGCGGGTACCGCCCCAGTCGCCCAGCATCCAGGGGGAATCGCTGGCGAACATCTCGCTGGCGCTGGTGGGGGCGGCAAGTGTGGTCAAGGCGAGGCCGATGAAACAGTTTTTGGGCAACAGAAACATGAGATAGCGCTATCTTTTGATTATTGAACAAACGGCAAGGGCATCGAAGGGCGAGCCCGTCAATGGAAATGGCAACAAGGTGGATTCGATGAAGCGATTCAGCTTGCGGCGGGGAGGATATAGGGGAAGTTGTAAGAAAAAAAGACAAATTGTCGCAGTTGATTGTTGTTGAACTTGTAACAGTGTCCCAGGCGGTACTGACGTTTGCCCACCCTGTGGGACCGGTTGACCCGCGAAGGGGCGCAAAGCGCCCCCTCCGGGGACTTCAAAACGACGTACGCAACCCGACTTGCACACTGCGCCCAGGCGCTGGCGCGATGTCCCGCAGAATCGAACTGGCATAACGTACCGTCTGGTCCGTCAGGTTTTCACCCCGCACAAACGCCAACCACTGGCTTTGCCCGATGTCGAAGCGGTAGCCCACGCTGGCGCCCAGCGTGGTGTAGCCATCGGTGCTGGTCTCATTGCCCGGCTTGCGATGTTGCGACGAGGCGTGCTGCACATCGACCCGCGCCTGCCAACGATCCAGCTCCCAGACCAGGCCGCTGTTCAACCGCAGCGGTGCGATACGCGGCAGTGGCTCGCCACTGTCGAGGTTCTTGGCCCGGGTGTAGTCGCCGGACAGTTCCAGCGCGAAGCTGCCGTAACGGTTCTGCACCAGTTGCCAGCGGTCTTGCGCTTCGATGCCATAGAAGCGCGCCCGCACGCCCTGATACTGGTATTCCGGGAAGCCGCCGTGGTCGTGGTCATGATCGTGGTCATGGTCATCTTCGCCATGGTCGTGGTCATGGCCTTCACGCAGGTTGCCCGTGCCGATCAGGCCAATGTAGTTGCGAAAGTGGCTGTAGAACACGCCGACACTGCCCTTGTGGGTGCCATTGTCGAAGCGCAGGGCCAGGTCGGCGGAAATGGCCTTTTCCTTGTTCAGGCTGGCATCGCCCACCTCAAAGGCCCCCGTGGCCACATGCGCACCGTTGGCATACAACTCATAGAAGGTGGGGGCGCGCTCGGTGTAGGCCAGGTTGGCGGCCAACGACCATATGGGGTCGAGTTGATACACCGCCCCCGATGACAGGCTGAAAGCATTGAAACTGCTGGCGCTGTCAGCGGCGGAAAAGGTTTCGTTGCCCTTGGCATCTGGGTCGACCCGGGTGTGTTCCAGACGCGCGCCCAGGCTCAGGTTCAGGCGCTCGGTGGCCTGCCATTGTTCGAGCATGAACAGCGCCAGGCTGTCGGTATCGGTCTGCGGCACAAAAGCCTCCTCGCCGAGTGCCGAGAACTCGTTGCGGCTGACCTGGGCGCCGATCACCCCTTCAACGGGCCCGAGTGGCTGATGGCGTGCCTCGATGCGCGCCTCGTAACCCTTGTTCTTGAAGGTGGTGTGCACCTCGCCTTGTTCGATCTCGCGGTGTTCGTAGTCGGTATAACCGGCATCGACCTTGACCGAGCTGAACGGGCCGTCCAGGTCACGCAGTTCGGAGGCGAACCCGTAGTGATCCTGTTGCATGTCCAGGCGTACGCCAGGCTCGGCCACCGAGCCGTAGTTGCTGTCATAGCGGCTGTAGGACAAGCCGGCATAACCGTGATCCCAGTGGTAGGCGCCGCCGATCGCTCCGCCATCCTGGCGCCCGTCGCTGTTCTCCAGGCGGTGCTTGCTGCCCGGCTCGTCGGCATCACGTACTTTAGAGCTGCGGGCGTAGCCGGGGATGCGCAGGTCGTTGAACTGGCGGCTGTTGGCGTCCAGGTGCAGGGCGAAGGCGCCGTTGCCGGCCTCCAGTTTGCCGGCGCTGCTGCGGGTGGTGTCGGCACCGCCATAACGCAGCTCGCCAGCGCCGTGGATGCCTTCGATGGGGGCATCGGGGATGCGGTTGTCGAACGTATTGACCACCCCGCCTATCGCATTGCCGCCATACAGCAGGGCGGCGGGGCCGCGGACGATTTCGACGCGCTCCACGGTCACCGGGTCGAGCGGCACGGCGTGGTCGTAGGACAGCGACGACGCATCGAGGGCGCCGACGCCGTTGCGCAGAATGCGAATGCGGTCGCCGTCCAGGCCGCGGATCACCGGGCGGCTGGCGCCTGGGCCGAACCAGGTAGAGGCGACACCGGGCTGTTTGTTCAGGGTTTCACCGAGGCTGCCTTGTTGCTGCTGCAGCAGGTCGTCGCCTTCGAGCACTGTATTTGGGGCGGCCAGCTGACGGTTGCCCAGCGGGTTGGCGGTGATCACCTGGGGTTCGAGTTCAACGGCCTGGCTGGGGGATGAGGCCAGCCAGAGCGCGACGGCGAGGGGGGAGAGGCGGAGCGGGATGTACAGCATGGGGATGGGGCGTTCCTTGGCAGAGGCGGTTGTAATGTAACTGTATAACATTGCTATTTCATCACAAGGGTTTTGCCTCTGGCCAGCGGTTTTTCAAGCGGCTTGAGGTTCCCCGGCCACTACACTCGTGTAAGGTGCGCACCTTTCCCACGCTGGAGCACTGGCATGAGCACGGCCCAACACAACGCGCTGCACGGCAAGACCCTGGAGCAGATCCTCACCGAGCTGGTGGCTCACTACCAATGGCAGGGCCTTGCCGAGCGCGTCGACGTGCGCTGCTTCAAGAGCAACCCGACCATCAAGTCGAGCCTGACTTTTCTGCGCAAGACCCCTTGGGCGCGGGAGAAGGTCGAGCAGCTGTACGTGAAGCTGCAGCGCAACGCCTGAGATGCGGCGCCACCCGTGGCTGTGCCTGGCCGCCGTGCTCGGCTGGTTCGGCCTGGCCGTGCAGGTCTACCTGGTATTGCTGGCGCGCTGGCAGGAGCAGGCCAGCCTGATTGGCGGCCTGGTCAACGTGTTCGGCTACTTCACCGTGTTGACCAACACCCTGGTGGCGACGGTGCTGAGTTATGCGGCATTCGGCCGGGAGGGTCGCGCCAGGCGCTTCTTTCTACTGCCGTCGGTGAGTTCTGCTGTAGCGGCCAGTATCGTGCTGGTCGCGCTGGCCTACAGCGTGCTGTTGCGCCACCTGTGGCAGCCCGAGGGCTGGCAGTGGCTGGCGGACGAGTTGCTGCACGATGTGATGCCCGCGCTGTTCGTGGTGTACTGGTGGTTTGCCGTGCCCAAGGGCAGGTTGCGGCTGTGGCACCTGGCGGCCTGGGCGCTGTACCCGGCGCTGTATTTTGCCTATGCACTGTGGCGGGGGAGTGAGATTGGCGTCTATGCCTACCCGTTCATCGACGTGGCGAGCCTCGGGTATGGGCAGGTGATGCTCAATGCGCTGGGGGTGTTGGCAGGGTTCTGGGCGATTGGCCTGGTGCTGCTTGGCCTGGACCGGTGGCGCGGCCGCTCTGTCATGGAACAACCGCTAAATCATTGATTTAGCGGGGTTCTGGTGACTGTCAGGTTGTTTGTACCCGGGCCCATCACGCGTCGTCCGCAGTACCGTCGGCGCGCCAGTAGGCAGCCGCTTTCAGCGCATCTTCCTGCACGCCTTTCTCCAGCAACAAGGCCTTGGCCTGGCGGGTCAGGGCTTTTTCCAGGGCTACCCAACCGTACAGCCTGCCTTGCGGCAAGGTCAGGTTCTTCAACAGCGCCAGCAGGTCTTCTTCCTGGCGCCGTACCCAGATCACGTCCACTTGTGCCTTGCTTGGCAGCGGCTGGCGCTCCTGTTCGTCTTCGATCTGGATCACCGCCAGCACCTGGCGCCCCGCAGGCAGTTCTTCCAGGCGCCGCCCGATTGCAGGAATCGCGGTTTCGTCACCGATCAGCAAGTAGCTGTCGAAGATGTCCGGTACCACCATCGAGGCCCGTGGGCCGGCGATGTTCAGGTACTGGCCCGGTTTAGCCTGGGCGGCCCAGGTGGAGGCAGGGCCATCACCGTGCAGGACGAAGTCGAGGTCCAGCTCATGGCCGACCAGGTCGATGCGCCGTGGGGTGTATTCGCGCATGGTGGGGCGTGCGCCACCGTCGCGGCCCAGATTGCGTGCTTCGATCGCTTGCTGTTGCTCCGGCGTTTCGGCAAACAACAGCTTCACGTGGTCATCAGTGCCGACGCTGGTAAAGCCCGCCAGTTCCGCGCCCCCCAGGGTGATACGGCGCATGCGCGGGGTCAGGTCGGTGACGCGCAGCACCTCGAGGCGGCGTTGGCGTATCTCATGGTTGACGCGGTGAATGGTGTCACTCATGGGGTGTTCTCCGAAACAGGGTTGGCCGGCCCGGAGGCGATGGCCTTGGCAGTGGTGTTGAGCAGGTCGCGGACGCGCTCGATTTCTTCGGGTGTCCAGCGCCCGCTGTGCATGTGCAGGGCATGGCGCAGGTTGCCGACCGCTTCGTGGATCTCGGGTGGGCGGTCGTGGCCGCGCAGGGCGCGCTTGCTGACTTCGATGCGCATGCGCACGCCGTCAAGGGCCACAGCCTGTTCGGCCAGGGCGTTGCGGCCGGCATCGGTGATGACATAGAGGCGTTTGCTGCCCTCGGGCTGGCCGCTGATCAGCTCGGCTTCCTCAAGGAAGTTGAGGGTCGGGTAGATGACGCCGGGGCTTGGGCTGTAGCTGCCGTCGAACTGGTTCTCGATCTGGCGGATCAGGTCGTAACCGTGGCCAGGTTGCTCAGCCAGCAAGGCCAGCATCAGCAGCTTGAGGTCGCCGGGGGCGAATACGCGTGGGCCGCGTTCACCGCGGCCGGGGCGTCGCTCGAAAGGGTCGTGGGGTGAATGTTCGCGCATGATCATGGGCTCCGTCTTGTGCGATATATCTTAAGATATTACTCAAGATATATCTAAAGACAAGCCCTAGATGCAGATGATTATCAACTAAATAGTTGATGGGTTATTCCCATGCATGGCTACCTGGGGCGCTTTGCACTCATTCGGGTTGCCCGGTTGCAGGTATGGCATGAGGATCGGTGCCATGCCCTTGAGCACCTGCACCGGCAATGCCGAGGTGAATTTGAAGGCTTCCGCCGTGCGCCCCGGTACGAATGCGGTCAATGTGCCGAAGTGGTTATCGCCCAGGAAGAACACGAACGTGGCGGTACGGTTCAGCGAACGCGAGCCGATCAAGCGGCCGCCAGCGCCGAAGCTTTCGATGCGGTTGTCGCCGGTCCCGGTCTTGCCGCCCATCACCAGTGGCGTGCCGTCTTGCAGCTTGAAACTGCCGGAAATACGCCGCGCGGTACCCGCGTCTACCACTTGCGACATGGCCCCTTTGAGCGCACGAGCAACCTCCACCGGCAAGATCCGTTGGCCGCGGTCCGGGTCACTCACCAGCTTGGTCTCGTAGGGCGTGTTATCGGCGAAGTGCAGGGTATCGATGCGCAACGTGGGCAGGCGCACGCCGTCGTTCTGGATGATGCCGACCAGCTCGGAGAGGGCGGCCGGGCGGTCGCCCGAGCTGCCGATGGCGGTGGCCAGTGACGGCACCAGATGGTCGAACGGATAGCCCACGCGCTTCCAGCGTTGGTGGATGTCGAGGAACGCTTCGATCTCGACCATGGTGCGGATGCGGCTGTCGCGGGCGCCCTGGTGACGGCTCTTGAACAACCAGCCGTACACCTCCTGGCGTTCGAAGCGGCTGGCATTGACCATTTCGGTCAGCGTCGAGCTTGGGTGTTTGAGCAGGTAGCCGAGCAGCCACAGGTCGAGGGGGTGGACCTTAGCGATGTAACCCTGGTCGGGCAAGTCGTACTTGCCTGGGCCGTAGGCGTCGTACATTTCCGACAGGCGACCGTCGGTGAGTTTGCCCAGGGCGATCTTGTCGTCCTTGCTGTGGGCGCGCACAAACCCATTGAAGGTTTCCTGGCCGGCTTCGGGGAACAGGTAACGGTGCACTGCCGCCAGGCGCTGTGGGGTCACGCGCATGCTGTCGAGGAAGGTGTCCAGGCGCTGCTGTGAGGTCTTGCGCTGGTACTTCTTCCAGAACCGCATCAGGTAGTTGGTGCCTTCCTTGTCGGCAAAGCGGGCCAGGTATTCCTGGCGGCGTGGGTCGGCGTCGTCCTTGAGCAGCGGTACCCGGTTGAACGGCTGCTGGTAGGTCACATAACGCACCACGTCGCGCATCAGCCGGATGAACGGCAGGTTGATCGACTCGCGCAGGGCAATCTTCAGGGTCGGGTTGCGGCCGTTGTCTTCCTTGCGGAAGTTGTTGAACACGTGCATGCCCCCCCCGGTGAAGAAGGCTTCGCCGGTATTGGCCGAATACTTGCGTTCCAGGGCGGCGTCGAGCATCGCATCGAGGTTCTGGTTTTTGCTGTTTTGCATCAGCCATTCCAGCGACCACTGGGTGAGGCGGTCCAGTTCGGCCACCTCGACCTTTTTCAGCTCGGCAGCAGGTTTGCCGGCGTACTTGTCGTGCAACTCCGCAATGATCTCAAGGTAGGTGGTGAGCACCCGCAGTTTGGCGGTAGAACCCAACTCCAGCTTGCTGCCTTCGTTGATGTCGAAGGGCTGGTCGGTGCTGTCCGTCTGCACCCGCACCCGCGAGCCGTCTTCGGTGCGCTCGAACAGCGTGAAGCTGTAGCGCACCTGGTCGGTGGTCTTGGCGGTCAGCAGGCGCTCGCCGATCAGCCCGATCTGTGCCGCAAACTCGGGGTCGGAGAGGTTTTTCAGGTACTGGCTTACTTGCATCTGCAGGTCGGCCTGCAAGGTGCTGGTGGCCGACAGGTCGAGGCGGTCGAGGTCGTACAGCGGGCGGTTGAGCATGGCCGCCAGGCGATTACGGGCCAGGCTGATGCCTTTGTTGGTGATGATCGGAACGATGGTCGGTTGCGCCACCCAGTCGCGATACACCGCCTTGCTGGCCAGCGCCGCGTCGGCCAGCGGCTGGTCGATGACTTGGTTGGCGGCGAGTACGCGAACATGCGAGTCGGTGAGTTCGGCCAGTTCGACCCGGCCTTTGGACAGGTAATGCGAGGGGCGGCGCTGGGCGATCATCAACGACAGCACCTGGCGCAGGGCCAGGCCACGCGCGGCCAGGCTTTCAGGGTCTTGGGCGGTCGAGGTCAGGGCCTGGTTGACCTGGTCGAAATCGGCGCCGTACCACACCCGCAGGCCCTCAGCCATGCCATGCACTTCGCCGTGGCCCGGCACTGCCGAAAGCGGCACGCTGTTGAGGTAGTCGCGCACGATGCGCTGGCGCGCCTCGGTGGTGTCCGGGCCGCCTTGATAGGCGCGCACGCTGGCAGAAATCATCTGGCGAATCTTCTCGGCGCCAGAAACGGTCAGGCCATCCGGTGAGTGGCGGTACTTCTCAAGCTGCGTTGCCAAAGTACTGCCGCCAGCCGACTGGCCGGGCAGGGCAAAGTACTTGGCCACTTGGCTGTAGGCCGCCTTGGCGAAGCGCGGCCAGTCGACCGCAGGGTTGTTGCGCGGGTCCTTGCTGTCGAGCAGGTCGCGGTTTTCTATGAACAATAGGCTGTTGACGATCACCGGCGGGATCGCCGCAAAGTTCGGGTACAGGTGTTGCGGGTAGTTGTATTGGTAGAGCGTGTCGCCACGGCAGTCGGTGATCGACAGGCCGGCCTGGATCTTCTCGATATAGGGGGCGAACAGGCCGTGATCGACGTAGTTCATCAACGCGGGGGAGAACTTCACCTGTTCGCTGATCAGGTAGTCGCGCTTGAGCAACCGCGGCAGGAATTCGCCTAGCGCGCTGTAGCCCAGGCGTTTGTCGAAGGGGCCTTCACCGGGGTAGACGATGGCATCGCTGGGCCCTGGCTGCAGCGAATAGGTCAGGGTGGTGGCCAGTTTGCTGAATTCCCGCGATTGCAGATTGGAGGTGCGGAATTCGTCATAGGCGGCAAAGCCGAGGGCGATGATGGCCACCAGCAGGATGAGGATGATCAGCCGCCACCAGAGCCGACGCTGACGTGGGGACTTTACAGGTGGCGTCTCGGCCGGAGGGGTTGCGGGTGCTTCCGTTCTGGTTGGTTCCGATTGCCACAGTGCGCCCATAGTCTTCAATCCGGCCAGGTATTTTCGTCTTGCTTGTCTGAAGCTTAGACGTTGACCGGGTTAGGTGAAAAATTTGTAAGAGGGCGAGAAAAGTGGCGTAGGGATATGCGGCTTTGGTGTGGGTTTCGGGGGGAGGCGATGTTGTTAAGGTGGCTACAGGATTTTTACGGCGGCTTCGCAGCCCTTGTCGCGACTCAAGGCCGCGCCCGCAGGGGCGAGATTTCTCGCCGAATTTCCCCGTTTATACAGTGAAAATCCCTACAGGGAGCTTCCTATACTGCTCGCCCCCTTCGCCCTGCCGGACGCTCTACGCCGGCACACGGGCCGGCCCACGAGGCCAGCCCGGCAAGTCTACGTCCCGCCTATCGGCGCGGCCGGTGCTGCACGAAGGTCAAATCCAATAACAAAATGAGGTTGTATTGCTATGCCCGTCGGCAACCACCCTGCCCACGCCGAGACCGCTCAGGGCGGCCCTCTGAAGCGTGAACTTGGCGAACGGCACATCCGTCTGATGGCGCTGGGCGCCTGTATCGGTGTCGGTCTTTTCCTCGGTTCGGCCAAAGCCATCGAAATGGCCGGCCCAGCCATCATGCTGTCCTACATCATTGGTGGCCTGGCCATCCTGGTGATCATGCGTGCCCTCGGCGAGATGGCCGTGCACAACCCCGTTGCCGGCTCGTTCAGCCGCTATGCCCAGGATTACCTCGGCCCGTTGGCGGGCTTTCTCACCGGCTGGAACTATTGGTTCCTGTGGCTGGTGACCTGCGTGGCGGAAATCACCGCCGTGGCCATCTACATGGGCATCTGGTTCCCCGACGTCCCCCGCTGGATCTGGGCCTTGGCGGCGCTGGGCAGCATGGGCGCGGTCAACCTGGTGGCGGTCAAGGCGTTCGGTGAGTTCGAGTTCTGGTTCGCCCTGATCAAGATCGTCACCATCATTGCCATGGTCCTGGGCGGTATCGGCATCATTGCCTTCGGCCTGGGCAACGACGGCGTGGCCATGGGTATCTCCAACCTGTGGAGCAATGGCGGTTTCATGCCCAACGGCGTGACCGGCGTGCTGATGTCGCTGCAGATGGTGATGTTCGCCTACCTGGGCGTGGAAATGATCGGCCTGACCGCCGGCGAGGCACGCAACCCGCAAAAAACCATTCCGCAGGCCATCGGTTCGGTGTTCTGGCGCATCCTGCTGTTCTACGTAGGGGCGTTGTTCGTGATCCTGTCGATCTACCCGTGGAACGAGATCGGCAGCCAGGGCAGCCCGTTCGTCATGACCTTCGAACGCCTTGGTATCAAGACCGCTGCCGGCATCATCAACTTCGTGGTCATCACTGCAGCACTGTCGTCGTGCAACGGCGGTATCTTCAGCACCGGTCGCATGCTGTACAGCCTGGCGCAGAATGGCCAGGCCCCGGCCACCTTTGCCCGCACCTCGAAAAACGGCGTGCCGCGCAATGCGCTGCTGCTGTCGATCGGCGCGCTGCTGCTGGGCGTGCTGGCCAACTACCTGGTGCCGGAAAAGGTCTTTGTCTGGGTGACGTCGATCGCCACCTTCGGCGCGATCTGGACTTGGGTGATGATCCTGCTGGCGCAGCTGAAGTTCCGCGCCGGGCTCACCACTGCCGAGCGCAAGGCGCTGAAATACCGCATGTGGCTGTGGCCACTGAGCTCCTACCTGGCACTGGCCTTCCTGGTGCTGGTGGTAGGGCTGATGGCGTACTTCGAAGACACCCGCGTGGCGCTGTATATCGGCCCGGCGTTCCTGGTGTTGCTGACCGCCTTGTACTACACCTTCCGCCTGGCGCCGAAACAGCCGCAGGGCATCGTCAGCCCAGCGTCCTGACGAGGCCGGGGGCCGCCTTCGGGCGGCCCTTTCAGCTACAGCCCTTCTGGGTCATTGCTCGTCAACTGGCATTTTTGTCAGTAGAACGCCCTAGATTTATTGCCTAACGTGGCGTTCAGGCCAGGCAAGGAAGGGCATCTGTGACCATGCGATGCAGAGCACCCGCGTTTTTCAAGTACGTGATCGTCGGTATCTTCAATACCGCCATCCACGTGGCAGTGTTCACTGCCATGCAACTGTTTGCCGGTACTGACCAGGCGATCAGTAACCTCACTGCCTTCTTCACAGCGTTGTCGTTCTCTTTTCTGGCCAACTCCCGATATACCTTCAAGGTGCGTATTTCGCTCTTGCGGTATCTGGTGTTCGTGGCCGGTATGGGCAGCCTCAGCCTGACGCTGGGGGCTATCGCTGACAATCAGCAGTGGCGGCCGGTTGTCACTGTCACGTTGTACTCAGCCATGAGTCTGCTGCTGGGTTTCCTGGTGTCGCGGTGGATCTTCACGGAGCAGCGCAAATGGTTATTTCGCTGATCGTCCCGATATTCGATGAAGAACTGGCAATCCGCCCATTCTATGACGCGGTGCGCCGTGCGCTGCACGGGGAACCGGCGAGGGTCGAGGTGATCTTCGTCAATGATGGCAGCCAGGACGGCAGTGAACAGCAGGTTCGTCAGCTGATTGCGGGTGACCCGGATGTCATGCTGGTCGACCTCTCACGTAACTTTGGCAAGGAAGCGGCACTCCTCGCCGGGCTGGAAATGGCCCGTGGCGATGCAGTTATCCCTATCGATGTCGACCTGCAGGATCCGGTAGAGGTCATACCCCTGTTGATCGAGCAGTGGCGAGCCGGTTTTGAAGTGGTGCTTGCCAAGCGCCGGGACCGTTCCAGTGACAGCTACTTGAAGCGATTAACGGCCGGAGGCTTCTACTTTTTGCTCAAGCGGATATCGCAGATACACATTGAAGAGAACGTCGGTGACTTCCGGCTGCTCGACCGCAAAGTCGTGGACGTGATCAAGTCGATGCCTGAACAACAGCTGTTCATGAAAGGCATGCTGTCCTGGGCGGGGTTCAGCACCACGGTGGTTGAATATGAGCGCGCTGCACGGGCTCAGGGCGGTAGCCGTTTCAACGCCTGGAAGTTATGGAATCTGGCATTGGACGGCATCACCTCGTTCAGCACTGTACCGTTGCGGCTGTGGACCTATGTGGGCGGGACTATCGCCTTCACAGCGTTGGTTTACGCAGCGGTGCTGGTCGCTGACAAGCTGATCTTTGGCAACCCTGTCCCAGGCTATCCCTCGCTGATGACGGCCATCTTGTTTCTCGGTGGCGTGCAGTTGATCGGGATCGGAGTCTTGGGTGAATACATTGGCCGTATCTACATGGAATCCAAGCATCGCCCTCGTTATGTCGTCAGGGGCAAGGTCGGGTGTGACCCGGCGCAATCAGGGCGGGTGTTGATCAAGGAGAGATAATGGCCGTTTCGCTACGCTGGCAAGAGACCCGTGCAAAAGCTTGCGTGGTCGTGGCAATTTTGCTGATGAGTGCTGCCTTGCGCTTTCATCAGGTGACGACGCGCACTATCTGGCTGGATGAGGCATTCAGTGTCTTACTCAGCCGCCTGTCGCCTGAGCAGATACTGTTTCATACCGCCCGGGACGTCCATCCGCCCCTGTATTACTTGATTCTGCATTACTGGATGCAGTGGTTTGGCAGCGATGCGCTGGCGGTGCGTAGTTTGAGCGTTTGCGCGGGCGTCGCTTCGGTAGGCATGGGTATGTTGCTGACAAGGCACCTGGCGTCTTGGCGTGCCGCAATGATTGCTGGCCTCTTGTTGGCATTCTTTCCCATGGCCATACGTTTTAGCCAGGAAGCCCGAATGTACGCGTTGCTGAGTCTGCTGCTGCTGTCGGCGATCTACATGCTTTGGCAGTGGGTATCCAGGCAAAAAAACCTCTACCTGGTTGCCTACAGCCTACTCATGGTCGCCGCGTTGTACACCCACTACTTTGCAGCCTTGTGCGCATTGGCCAATTGGGTCTACCTGTCAGTGACTAGGGATTCACATGGCAAGCGACTTGTGTTGGCTCGTGCCTGGTGGGTGGGGCATGTGGGAATCGTCTTGGCCTATCTGCCTTGGCTGCCCATCTTGTATCGTCAACTGCATCACCGTGAGTTGGTGGCCTGGATTGTTCACTATCCGGCTTCCCTCTTGAGCATGCCGCGATCGTTCTGGAATGCGTTTACCCAATGTGAGGAGGCTGCCTATGCAGACGTCTTGTCTGTGTTGCTGTCCATTTTTCTCGTGCTTGCTTCGCTACGGGTATTGCGCCATGTCTCGACGCGTGGGCAGCCGAATGTATTGCTATTGAGTTATTGCTTTGTTCCCATCCTTGTCGTCTGGCTGGTCTCCTATGCCATGCCGTTATTCATCAACCGTTATCTGCTTTTCTCCCTCATGGGGCTGCCGTTGCTGGTAGCGGTCGCCGCTGATACGTGGCCGAGGCGAACGTTACTGGCATCGGTTGCTGGCTGTCTGTTCATCGAACTTGCAGGGCTGGCCTATGCCTACAATTACCAGGCCAAGCCGGGGGGTGATCTGGGTACGGTGATGGCACATGTTAATAAGTACTGGCGCTCAGGGGATGCTTTGTTAGGCGATCGCAAAAGGCACTACCTCTCGATCGAGTACTACAATGCCACGGGACGCCCGGCATTTCTCTATACCCAGATTGAACCTGATGCGACCGGTAAGGCGGCGACCACCTACGGTACCTTGACGTTGTTTTATCAACGCTCGGATGAGCTTTACGTAACAACGCCACAGAGACTGGCGAACCACTTCAAACGTCTCTGGCTGGTGACTGAACCTTCGTCTGCTTACACGCCGCGTATGCCCCTCGACGGGTGGGTGAAAGTTGATGAAATCGTCGAGGGCTCGTTCAAGGCATTGTTGTTTGCAGTGCCAGAACAAGCCAATCGCTGAACCGTGAGCCGCCTCAGGCCGCTTGTGGCTCGAAACTGTCGGCCCGCGCCATCTGCCACATCCGCGAATAGAACTGCCCATCCACCTCACCGGTCAGCAACTCCCCCGGTTTGAGGAACACATGCATCTGCGAGAACAGCTTGATCTCAGTGGCCGATACCCGTCGCACCAAGTGCTTGGCTTCCAGCTGTGCCGGGTGTTCCAGGCCGGCCGCAGCGAGCATTTCGGCCAGGGCGCGCAGGGTGTTGTGGTGGAAGTTCAGTACCCGCTGGGCCTTGTCCGGCACCACCAGTGCGCGCTGGCGCAACGGGTCCTGAGTGGCCACACCGGTCGGGCACTTGTTGGTATGGCAGCTCTGCGACTGGATGCAACCAATCGCGAACATGAAGCCACGCGCTGCGTTGGCCCAGTCGGCGCCGATGGCCAATACGCTGGCGATGTCGAAAGCACTGACGATCTTGCCACTGGCACCGAGCTTGATCTTGTCGCGCAGGTTCAGGCCGACCAAGGTGTTATGCACGAACAGCAAGCCTTCGCGCAGCGGCACGCCGATATGGTCGGTGAACTCCACTGGCGCCGCGCCAGTGCCCCCTTCCTTGCCGTCGACGACGATGAAATCGGGGAGGATGCCAGTTTCCAGCATGGCCTTGGCGATGCCCATGAACTCCCATGGGTGGCCCAGGCAGAACTTGAAGCCCACCGGCTTGCCGCCGGACAGCTCGCGCAACTGGGCAATGAACTGCATCATTTCAATCGGCGTCGAGAAGGCGCTGTGGCGCGACGGCGAAATGCAGTCCTCGCCCATGAGGATGCCGCGGGTTTCGGCAATTTCCTGGGTCACCTTGTGCTTGGGCAGGATGCCGCCGTGGCCGGGCTTGGCGCCTTGGCTCATCTTGATTTCGATCATCCGTACCTGGGGGGTACGTGCCTGGGCGGCGAAGCGTTCCGGGTCGAACCGCCCGTCTGCGGTACGGCAGCCAAAGTAGCCGCTGCCCAGCTCCCACACCAGGTCGCCACCGTGTTCGCGGTGGTAGGGGCTGATGCTGCCTTCGCCGGTGTCATGGGCGAAGTTGCCCAGCTTGGCGCCTTCGTTCAGGGCGCGGATGGCGTTGGCGCTGAGTGAACCGAAACTCATCGCCGAAATGTTGAAGATCGACGCCGAATACGGCTGGCTGCACTGCGGCCCGCCGACGACGATGCGAAAACCCGCAGGGTCGGTCAGCGGTGCCGGGCGCATGGAGTGGCCGATGAATTCGAAGCCGGACTGGTAAACGTCGATCAGGGTGCCGAAGGGTTTGTCCGAGGCTTCGTTCTTGGCCCGGGCATACACCAGCGAGCGCTGAGCGCGGGAGAAGGGCAGGGCGTCGCTGTCGGCTTCGAGCAGGTACTGGCGGATTTCCGGGCGAATGCCCTCGACCAGGTAGCGGATGTTGCCGAGGATCGGGTAGTTGCGGCGTACTGCGTGGCGCTTTTGCAGCAGGTCGAACACGCCGATCAGGCTGAGTACGGCAGTGGTCAGGGTGAAGGGCCACAACCACTCGTGGTGGGTGAACGGCAGGCTCGCCAGGGTGAACAGTACACAGGCGGCGAAGAAGGCGTAGCGGCTGAGAAGTGACAGGCTCATACGGGGTCCTTGCGATGGCGCGGTCAGGCTCAGGGGCCTGGGGCAAACCCCGACCATAGCCCGGTTGGGCGGTAGTGAAAATGAAAATCGGGGTATCGAAAATCATTCGCACAACGGGCTGGTTGCTCAGTCGTGCTGCTTGAGTAACAGGCGGTGGCGCCAGGCTTGCTGTTCTTCCAACGACGCGTCGATGAGAAATTGGTATCGCCCGGCAACCCGCATCGCTACGGGTACCCCATCGCGGTACAGCAACCGATTGCCGCTCACTGCCGGTACCTTGGCCCCCGGCAGTAGCGAGCCCACCAGGTTCAGCGGGTCGCTGGCACTGACCATCACCAGGGCGCCCTCCGGCTCACGCCGTCGCACTTGCCGCAACAGGCCTACCGCCTCCGGCAAGGCGAACTGCTCGCCGGCCAACCCGGCGATAAACCGCCCGCCACGAATTTCGCCGCGGGCTTCCAGCCGGTGATAACAGCGCAGCAACGCTCGCCACGGGGGCAGCACATCGCTCTCGCGTTCCAGCAGGCGCCAGCAGATCACCCCGTAGCGACGCAGCAGGGTGCGGGCAATGTGTTCCAGGCGCTGGTCTTCGTTCAGGTTGGCGGTACCGCGCCGCAACAACGCCCAGCGCCCGGCGTGGGCCATGCTGTTCGAAAACGGCGCATGGCCGCGGCGGCTGTGGCGTGGCGCGCGTTTGGCCGCTGGTGTGATCAGGCTGCGCAGGCCGGTGAAGCTGTCGGCGCCGGCCAGGCCTGAGCCCACCAGTTCCTGCAGTGCCGTTTCCAGCTCACTGGGCAACAGGTGCGCCTCTTTGGCCAGTTCATCGAAGAACAGCGCACCTTCCGTTTTCAGCGCTTCATGCACACGTTGCGCGCGCGGGCCTAGCGCCTCGGGGGAAGGGGCTGGCGCGAGGCTGCGCCAGGTATTGAGCTGGTCCCGGGGCAACAACACCAGCGGGGTGCTAGCCAACGTGCTGCTCGACTGCGTCGCTGCCAGGCGGCTCCAGGCGAACTGCCCGCTGCGGCACGCGTCGTCGAGCCAGTGCGGGCTGTAGTCCTTGATCCGCACAGGCAACAGCTCGGCTTCCCAGGCACCCGCAGCACTCGGAAACCCCTGCAGTTGACCCAGTACCTCGGCCACCGCCTGCGGCCCGCGCAGGCGTTCGTCTGCGGCCAGGTGCTGCCAATCGAACAGAAAGCGCATGAAGTCCTGCAGGCTGACCGGTTCTATCTCCCGGCGCAGGCGTTTGACCGTGTAGCGGTGGATGCGCGCCAGCAAGTGGCGCTCGCACCACTGCAGGTCGTGTGCACCTGGGCTGAAATGGCCGCGCAGCACATAGCCTTCGCTTTCCAGGCGAGCCAGAGCCTGCTCGATGTCCGGCAGGGGTTTGCCCAGGGGGCTGGCGATCTGCGCCAAGGTCTGCGGGCCGTAACCTCCCAGGCGGGCGCGCAGCAGCTCGCTCAGCGCAGTGTCGGGGTCGATGGCCTGATCAAAGCCGGGCAGCAGGTTCAAGGCCGGCTCTGTGGCTGCACCTGGATACAGCGCCTGCAGCAGGTTCAGGCGCTCACGGGCCAGCCAGAGCTGTTGATCGGGCAGGTGCAAGGCTCGGCCTGCCTTGGCCAGTTGCCGAAGCAACAGGGCCCAACTGGGGTTGGCCTGGGCTTCATGCTGGGTGATGGCGCCCAGGCTCATCAACGCCTCGTGCATCTCATCGGCGTTGACCGGTTGCGGCCAGGCCTCGTCTTCCACGGCGCGGATGGCGTCGGCATCCAGCGCGCCCAGATCATCGCCACTGCGCACGTCGCTCCAGCGTCGGTTGAGTACCGCCTGGGTTCGGCGTTCTTCCAGCGGTGCATCGTCCAGAAACGCGTAGGGCCTGGCGTTGAGGATGGCCGAGGCCAGCGGTGACGGTGCCGGCAGGTCGCGGCTGATCATTCGCACCTCGCCGCTCTCCATACGCCGCAGCAGGGCCAGCCAGCCTTCGCTGTCCATGGCCTCGTGCAGGCAGTCGTCGAGGGTCTGCTCGACCAGCGGATGATCGGGGATCTGCCGTTCGCCGACGATGTTTTCCAGGCAGGCGATCTGGTCGGGGAACACCGACGCAATCAGGTCTTCGCTTTTCATCCGCTGGATCTGCGGGGCCACCTTGCGCCCACCAACGAAGCGCGGCAAGGCCATGGCCACGGCAGCGTTCCAGCGCCAGCGCACACCGAACAGCGGCGCGTCGAGCAGGGCCTGGATGAGGACCTGTTCGGCATTGCGGCTGGTCAGGTAGCGCCACACCTCGTCCAGGGCGAAACTGTGGCTGGTGGACAACGACAGCACGATGGCATCTTCGCTGGCCGCCGCTTGCAGCTCGAAATTGAACGTGCGGCAGAAGCGCTTGCGCAGGGCCAGGCCCCAGGCGCGGTTGATACGGCTGCCATAGGGCGAGTGGATGATCAGTTGGGTGCCGCCGGACTCGTCGAAGAAGCGCTCCATGATCAGCGTCTGTTGCGAGGGCAGGGCGCCCAGTACTTCCCGCGTGCGCCCCAGGTAATCGAGCAACTGGCTGGCGCTGTCTTCGCCCAGTTCGAAGCTGCGCCGCAGCCATTGCACCACCGCCGCGCTATCTGCACCCGGCAACCCCAGCCGCTCGTCGATGCGTGCCTGCAAGCGGGCGACCGCCGCTGACAGCTCATCGCTGCGCCCTGGTGCTTCACCCAGCCAGAACGGAATGGTCGGCGGCAGGCCATGGGCGTCCTCGATCCGCACGCGGCCAGGTTCGACCCGCAGGATCCGGTACGAGGCATTGCCCAACTGGAAAATATCGCCGGCAATGCTTTCTACCGCGAAGTCTTCGTTGACGCTGCCGATGCTCAGCGCCTGGGGTTCGAGCAGCACGGCGTAGTCGGCGGTCTCGGGGATGGTGCCGCCACTGGTCAAGGCCGTCAGCTGGCTGCCGCGACGGCCGCGCAAGGTGCCGCTCACCGCGTCGCGGTGCAGGTAGGCGCTACGGATGCCTTGGCGGCCGTTGTAGCCCTCGGCAAGCATGCTCAGCAGCGCCTGGTAATGCTGCACGTCGAGTTCGGCGTAGGGCGTTGCCTGGCGCAGGCAGTCGAACAGCGCCTGCTCCTGCCACGGCTGGTTGCTGGCTTCGGCGACGATTTGCTGGGCCAGTACATCCAGGGGGGCCTTGGCGATGTGCAGCTGGTCGAGCTCGCCTCGGCGCACACAGTCGAGCAGGGCCGTGCATTCGATCAGGTCGTCCCGCGAGGTCGGGAACAGCCGGCCTTTGGGAATGCCCTCGACCTGGTGGCCCGAGCGGCCGACACGTTGCAAAAAGGCCGCGATCGAACCTGGCGAGGCGATCTGGCAGACCAGGTCGACATCGCCGATATCGATGCCCAGCTCCAGCGAAGCCGTGGCCACCAGCACCTGCAACTGGCCCTGCTTCAGGCGCTGTTCGGCGTTCAGGCGCAGCTCCTTGGCCAGGCTACCGTGGTGCGCGGCCACGGCTTCTTTGCCCAGGCGGTCGCTGAGGTGGCGGGTCAGGCGTTCGGCCAGGCGCCGGGTGTTGACGAATACCAACGTCGTGCGGTGTTCGCGGGCCAGGGTTGCCAGGCGGTCGTAGACCAGGTTCCACACGTCGGTGGCCATCACCGCACCCAGGGGCACGGGTGGTACTTCCAGGGCCAGGTCGCGCGTGCGTGCGTGGCCGATGTCGACGATCGCACAGGGGCGCTGATGACCCACCAGAAACTGCGCCACGCGCTCCACCGGCCGCTGGGTGGCGGACAGGCCGATGCGCCGCAAGGGCCGTTCGGCGAGGGCTTGCAGGCGCTCAAGGGTCAGCGCCAGATGGGCGCCGCGTTTGTTGCCGGCCAGGGCGTGAATCTCATCGACGATCACCGTGTGCACATTGGCAAGGCCGGCACGGCCCGAGGCCGAGCCCATCAGCACATAGAGTGACTCCGGCGTGGTCACCAGGATGTGCGGGGCGAGCTTGCGCATGGCTGCACGTTCTTTCTGCGGTGTGTCGCCAGTGCGCACGGCGGTGGTGATACGGGGCGCTTCAAGGCCCTGGTCTTCGAGCGCCTGGCTGATGCCTTCGAGCGGGGCCTGCAGGTTCAGGCGAATATCGTTGGACAGGGCCTTGAGCGGCGAGACGTAGACCACCTGCGTCTGTGCGGGCAGTTCGCCGCCGTGTTCAAGGCCTTGGCGGAACAGCTCATCGAGCACCGCGAGGAAGGCGCTCAAGGTCTTGCCCGAACCGGTCGGCGCGGCCAGCAGCATCGACTGACCGGCGTGAATCAATGGCCAGGCACGGGCCTGGGCGTCGGTGACCGTGGCGAAATGGCGACGGAACCAGGTGCCGACGGCGGGGTGGAACAGTGCGAGCACCGGGTGCTGTTGGGCGGGCAGGTTCATGTGTTGGTTATGGAGGGTCGGCGGCGGGTTGGCAAGGGGCCGTTCGTCTGTGCATGGGGGAGGCTACCTGTGCTTGTCTGGCCATGAGCCCCATGGGATGCTCTCTGGCTTTGCCTGTGAGCCCATCCCATGACCAAGACCATCCGCATTGCCGCCGCCCTGCTGATCGACCCCCAGGGCCGCACCCTGCTGGTCCGCAAACGCGGCACCCGGGCCTTCATGCAGCCTGGGGGCAAGATCGATGCAGGGGAGACAGCGGTGGCCGCACTGGTGCGCGAACTGCACGAGGAATTGGGCCTGCGCATCGACCCTGCACAGGCCATCCCCCTGGGCCGCTTCAGCGCCCCGGCGGCCAACGAGCCAGGTCATGAGGTACAGGCCGAGCTGTTTCGGGTCGACAGCGCCGAGGCCGTGGTGCCAGCGGCGGAAATCGAAGAAGTGGTCTGGCTGGCCGCCGACCAGGCGCCCACTCTTGAGCTGGCGCCATTGACCCGCGACTTGATCCTGCCGCTCTACCGCAAAGCGGTCAGCGTACCGCGCTGACCCCGTCGAGGGTGGCGAACGAGGTGTCCTTGGCGGTCAACAGGAAGTCGCGCATGTACGGTGCGTCGAGCATGTCGGTGCGCACGGCCGCATAAAGCGTGGCGAACAGGCCCTTTTCGCCCAGGCGCTTGCCCTTCACATAACCGCGCGAGCTGTACTCGTGCAGCGCCCAGTGCGGCATGCCGCACACCCCGCGGCCGCTGGCGACCAGTTGCATCATCATCACGGTCAGCTCGGAGGTGCGCACGGCGGCCGGTTCGATGTCGGCCGGCTCCAGGAAGCGGGTAAAGATATCCAGGCGGTCGCGTTCCACCGGGTAGGTAATCAAGGTCTGGTCGAGCAGGTCCTGCGGCACGATGTAAGGCTTGCTGGCCAGCGGATGCTGGTTGGCGACGGCAATCATGGCTTCGTAGGTGAACAGTGGTACATAGGTGATACCGGCCAGGTCCAGCGGGTCGGAGGTGACCACCAGGTCCAGGTCACCCCGGGCCAGGGCTGGCAGCGGGGCGAAGGCGAACCCTGAGGCCAGGTCCAGCTCCACTTCCGGCCAGGCATCGCGGAACTGGTCGATGGTCGGCATCAGCCATTGGAAGCAGCTATGGCATTCGATGGCCATGTGCAGGCGCCCGGCGGTGCCGCCGGCCAGGCGGGCGATGTCACGTTCGGCGCCGCGCAGCAGCGGCAAGGTGGCATCGGCCAGTTGCAGCAGGCGCAGCCCGGCGCTGGTAAAGCGGATCGGCTTGGTCTTGCGCACGAACAGCGGCAGGCCAAGGCGCTCTTCGAGCTCCTTGAACTGGTGCGACAGGGCTGACTGCGTCAGGTGCAGGCGCTCGGCGGCCTCCACCAGGCTGTCGGACTCGCGCAGGGCATGAAGGGTTTTCAGGTGGCGAATTTCAAGCACAACGACTTTCCATTGGGAATACGGGAGGAAACGGGGTAGTCGTTGAGTCTGGCTCAAGTTGGCCTGGCTGTCATCAGGGTTTACGTGTGTTGCCACACTGACCGCCTGGCGAGGTTCACGAAATTGTCATTGAACTGTGGCAGCGCGCTTGAATGATTTTCATCAGACTCGCGTTCTACTGGGGATCTGCATTCTGGTGTTTCTTTCATGCGGGCTTTTCTGCTGTTTTTGTTCCTTCTTGTCAGCGTGCCGGCTAGCTTCGCCGAGCAGCGCTGCGACGTTCACGTGGCGGCTCAGCGGGCGGAGCTGGGCAACCTGAGCCTGGTCTACCAGAGCGTGGGTGCGCCTCGAGACCCGGCACTGCTGCTGGTCATGGGCCTGGGCGGGCAACTGATCCACTGGCCGGACGACGTGGTCGAAGCTTTGTGCCGCCAGGGTTTTCGGGTCATTCGCTATGACAACCGCGATGTTGGCCTGTCACGCTGGAACCAACTGCCCCCTTCGGCCAATCTGACTGTCGAGCTGCTGCGCTACAAGCTGGGTTTGCCAGTCGCCGCGCCGTATACGCTGACCGACATGGCCGGGGATGGGCTGCGCCTGATGGACTCACTGGGCATAGACCAATTCCATGTGCTGGGTGTCAGCATGGGGGGGATGATCGCGCAGCACCTGGCGGCGATGGCGCCGGAGCGGGTGCGCAGCTTGACGCTGGTGATGTCCAGCTCGGGGGCCGCAGGGTTGCCCGCGCCAGATCCGGCCCTGGTGCAGTTGCTGGCCCGGCGCAGTGCGCCGAACCGCGAGGTGGCCATCGAACAGCAGGCTGATTTGCTGGCAGCACTGGGCAGCCCCGAGGTGCACGATGACCGTGCGGCGCTGATGCAGCAGGCGGCCGTGGCCTATGACCGGGCGTTCAACCCTGAGGGCGCCAAGCGCCAGATCATGGCGATCCTTGCCGAACCGAGCCGGGTAGCGCTGCTCAACCAGTTGCGCGTGCCGACCCTTGTGGTGCACGGCACGGCCGACCCCTTGTTGCCGGTGATGCATGGGGTGCACCTGGCAGCGCATATCCAGGGTAGCCAGTTGCGCTTGATACCGGGGTTGGCGCACCGCTTCCAGGAGCCGTTCAAGGCGCCGTTGCTGGGGGCGGTGCTGCCTTACCTGCAGTCACACCGGCAGGACGCGACGCATATCGCAGGCCTTTGAGAGCGGTTTTGTCCGCGAAGAGGGCGATGCCGATCTTTCAGCCCAGCCCGTACTTTTTCACTTTGTCGAACAGCGTGGTCTTGGCCATGCCCAGTTCCTGGCTAGCCTGGCTGAGGTTGCCGCCGGTGCGCTGCAGGGCATCGCTGAGCAGGTTGCGCTCGAAGGCCTCCACGGCCTCGGAAAAGCCCAGGCCCTGGCTGGCGCCACCACTCGGGCCTTTCTTGAACGCCGGCAGGCCCAAGGCATAACGCTCGGCCACGTTGCGCAGTTCGCGCACGTTGCCGGGCCAGTCATGGGCCATCAGCCGCGACAGGGTCTGGCTGTCCAAGGTCGGCGTTTCGCGGTCGAAGCGCAGGGCCGATTGCTGCAGGAAGTGTTCGAACAGTTGCAGGATGTCTTCGCGGCGTTCGCGCAGTGGCGGTAGTTCCAGCGTCACCACGTTCAGCCGGTAGTACAGGTCGCTGCGAAACTGCCCGTTCTGGCCCATGGCATCGAGGTCGGCCTTGGTCGCGGCAATCACCCGGCAATCCACTGCAATGCTCTGGTTCGAGCCCAGCCGTTCCAGGGTGCGCTCCTGCAACACCCGCAGCAGTTTGATCTGCAGGTTTATCGGCATGCTTTCGACTTCGTCGAGGAACAGCGTGCCGCCGTTGGCGTGTTCGATCTTGCCGATTCGGCGTTTGCCCGCACCGGTGAAGGCGTTGGCTTCGTGGCCGAAGATCTCGCTTTCGAACAGGTTCTCGGGCAGGCCCCCGCAGTTCAGGGCCACGAAGGGCTGGCCCTGGCGGCGGCTGAAGTCGTGCAGGCAGCGGGCGACCAGTTCCTTGCCGGTGCCGGTCTCGCCTTCGATCAGCACGTTGGCCGAGGTGTCGGCCACATTGGCGATCAACTCGCGCAGCTGCTCCATGGCGGCCGAGCGGCCAATGATGCGACCCTCCAGGCTGCTCTGTTCGGCCAATTGGCGGCGCAGGGCCACCACTTCGCGGGAAAGGCCGCGATGTTCGAGGGCGCGGCGCACCACATCGACCAGGCGCTCAGGCGAGAAGGGTTTCTCCATGAAGTCATAGGCGCCATTGCGCATGGCGCCGACCGCCATGTCGATGTCGCCATGGCCGGTGATCAGCACCACGGGCAGGCTGCGGTCGCGGGCTTTGAGGCGGTTGAGCAGTTCGAGGCCGTCGATGCCCGGCAAGCGGATATCGCTGACGACGATGCCGGCGAAGTCGTCGCTGATGCGTTCCAGGGCCTGTTCGGCGCTGCCGACCCCTTCACAGGCGATGTCTTCCAGCGCCAGCGCCTGCTGGCAGCCGAGCAGCACATGCGGGTCGTCTTCGACGATCAGGACGGTAAGAGGCGCTTGGTTCATGGGTGCTCCGCCGGTTCGCTAGGGGGGGATACCAGAGGCAGGGCCAGGACAAAGGCCGTGCCGCCACTGGCGGGGTGCTCGACGTTCAGGCTGCCCTTGGCGGCGGCGGCAAGGCTCGCCGACAAGGTCAGGCCCAGGCCCAGGCCATGTTCGCCGGGTTTGGTGGTGAAGAAGGGTTCGAACAGGTGCTTGCGCGCCTCGGCGTCGATGCCATGGCCATTGTCGCGCACGCGCAGGCGATATTTGTCGCCCTGCAGCTCGCCTTCCAGCCACAGCTCTGGCAAGGGCTGGGTGGCCATGGCGTCGAGGGCATTGCCGATCAGGTTGACCAGGATCTGCTCCAGGCGGGTCTGGTCAATGGCCAGTTGCTGGTCTTCGAACTGATGGTGCAACTGCAAGTGGCAGCCACTGATACGGTTGGCCAGCACCTGCAATGAGGCGTCCACTGCCTTGGCCAGCGACGCCTGGCCACTGTCGTCGCCACGACGGGCGAACGAACGCAGGCTGGCGGTGATACGGCCCATGCGATCGATCAGGTCGTTCATGGTGCGCAGGTTGGTGCTGGCCGTTTCCAGTGCGCCGCGTTCGAGGAAGCGCACGGTGTTGCCCGACAAGGTGCGCAACGCGGCCAAGGGCTGGTTGAGTTCGTGGGCGATGCTGGTGGACATCTGCCCGATGGCGGCCAGCTTGCCTGCCTGGACCAGCTCGTCCTGGGCGTGGCGCAGGGTTTGCTCGGCATGCCGGCGCTCGCGGATCTGCCCCTTGAGCCGTTCATTGCTGGCGCGCAGGTCGGCGGTGCGCTCGGTGATACGCCGTTCGAGCTGGCTGTTGGCTTCCTGCAGTGCCTCGCGGGCGGCCAGGCGGGTGGCGATGACCTTGCGCCGCTCATTCCAGGCGATACCCAGAATCGCCAGCAGGGCGAATGCCACCCCAACCAGGATGCCCTGCACCATGGATTCACGGCGCAAGTCCTGCAGCGGGGTCAGCAGGGTGAAGTGCCACGGGGTATCCACCAGGCGCCGGGTTTGTGCCAGGTAGGCCACTTCATGGGCCTTGCCCTGAACCGTTTCGCTGTTGGCCGGGAAGGTCAGCTTCTCGACGCCATCGGCCAGGGTTTCCCGCGCCAATGGTTGCAGCTCGTTCAACGGCCACCAGTAATACTGCAGGCTGCGCGCCAGGCGCTCCTTGATTTGCGGGGTCAGCGGGCGCACCGATTTCAGGCGCCGGGCCGGGTCGCTGGAGAGGATGATGATGCCGTTTTCGTCACTGACGAAAGCCTCCAGGCGGGCCCGTTGCCAGCGCTCCTCAAGGGTGTCCAGGCGCACCTTGATCACCGCCACGCCAATGATCTTTCCGTGTTCTTCCAGCCCGTGGGCCAGGTAGTAGCCAGCCTCGCCGGTGGTGCTGCCGATGCCGTAGAAGCGCCCGGGTTCGCCGCGCACGGCCGTCTGGAAATAGGCTCGGAACGACAGGTCTTCACCGAGGAACGAATCGGCATCGCGCCAGTTGCTGGTGGCCTGCACCCGGCCATTGGTGTCGAGGACGAAGATCGCCCGGCTGCGGCTGCGCCGATTCAAACCTTCGAGGTATTCGTTGACGGCCTGGCGGGAGCCGCCGTCAGGGTCGGTGAGCAGGTGCGAGACGCTGTCTTCAAGCTCCAGCAAGCTGGGCAGGTAGGTGTACTTGCTGATCTCGCTTTCGACCGTACGCGCGTGCAGCTCCAGCTGACGTTCACCGTTTTCGCTCAAGGTGCGGATGCCGTTGCTCTCGCTGACCAGGTAACCGGCCAGCCCCAAGCCGACCATCAGCAGGATGATCAAAGGCGGCAACAGCAATTGGCGGATCAGGCGGGAATTCACGGCAGGCTTGGCAGGGAGCAGTAGCGAAGGGTCGCATTTCATCACAGTGGCCTTGTCACGACCAGCATCCGCTGCCCGGAGGGGGAGAGCAGCGGAGCTGGAGGCCGACTTAGTGTTGCAGGATCTTGCTCAGGAAGTGCTGGGTGCGTTGGTCGCGGGCGCTCTGGTCACCGAAGAACTCCTCTTTGGTGCAGTCTTCGATGATGCTGCCCTTGTCCATGAAGATGACCCGATTGGCGACCTTGCGGGCAAAGCCCATCTCGTGGGTCACGCACATCATGGTCATGCCTTCGTGGGCCAGTTGCACCATCACATCCAGCACCTCGCTGACCATTTCCGGGTCCAGTGCCGAGGTCGGTTCGTCGAACAGCATGACGATCGGGTCCATCGCCAGGGCGCGGGCGATCGCCACACGCTGCTGCTGGCCGCCGGAGAGCTGGCCGGGGTGCTTCTTGGCATGGGCGCTGAGGCCGACGCGTTCGAGCAGGGCCAGGCCCTTCTTGGTGGCTTCCGCCTCGCTGCGGCCAAGTACCTTGCGCTGGGCGATGGTCAGGTTCTCGGTGATGGTCAGGTGCGGGAACAGCTCGAAGTGCTGGAACACCATGCCGACCCGCGAACGCAGCTTGGGCAGGTTGGTCTTCGGGTCGGCAATCGAGGTGCCATCGACCACCACGTCGCCTTTCTGGAACGGTTCCAGGGCGTTGACGCACTTGATCAGGGTGGACTTGCCCGAGCCCGACGGGCCGCACACTACCACCACTTCACCTTTCTTGACGTCGGTGCTGCAGTCGGTCAGTACCTGGAAGTCGCCGTACCACTTGTTGACGTTCTTGATGGAAATCATACGGTGATCCTTTTTTGCAGGCGCTTGACCAGCCACGAAGCGGAGAAGCTGATGATGAAGTAGACAACCCCGGCGAAGATCAGGAACTCATGGGAGCGCCCGATGATGTCGCCGTTGGAGCGTGCCGAGTTGAGGAAGTCGACCAGGCCCACGGTATACACCAGCGAGGTGTCCTGGAACAGGATGATGCTCTGCTGCAGCAGCAGCGGGGTCATCTTGCGGAAGGCCTGGGGCAGGATGATCAGGCGCATGGTCTGGGCGTAATTCATGCCCAGTGCTTGAGCGGCACCCATCTGCCCTTTGGAAATCGACTGCACGCCGGCGCGGACGATTTCGCAGAAGTACGCCGCCTCGAACATCATGAACGCGACGACGCAGGAGGTGAACGCACCGACGGGGGTATCTTCGCCGGTGATCCAGCGCAGCACGAACGGCACCGCCAGGTAGAACCAGGTGATCACCAGCAGCAGCGGGATCGAGCGGAAGTAGTTGACGTAGGCACCCGCCACACGCGACAGCAGCTTGCTCGACGACAGGCGCATCAATGCCAACAGGGTGCCGAGCGCGATGCCGCCGACCACGCCCATGACCATCAATTGCAGGGTCATGACCATGCCGCCCCACAGGGCAGGCAGGGCCGGGATGATTTCGCTGAAATCCATGTCCATTTACTTGCCCCCCACGGAAATCAGGCCAGGCACGGCAACTTTCTTCTCGACCAGGCGCATGAGTAGCATCAGGCCCATGTTCAGGGTGAAGTAGATCAGCGTGGCCAGGGTGAATGCCTCGAACAGGTTGGCGGAAAATTCTGCCGTCTGTTTGGTCTGTGCCAGCAGCTCCATCAGGCCGATCAGCGAGGCCACCGAGGAGTTCTTGAACACGTTGAGAAACTCGGAGGTGAGCGGCGGAATGATGATCCGGTACGCTTGCGGCAGCAGCACGTTGGTGTAGATCTGCGGCAGGCTGAAGCCCATGGCACGGGCAGCGGCCTCTTGGCCGCGGGGCAGCGCCTGGATACCGGTCCGCACCTGTTCGCAGACTCGCGCGGCGGTGAACAGGCCCAGGCAGACAACCACGCTGATCAGCGCCGAGGTGGTCGGGTTGAGGTCCTGCTTGAACCATTCCTGCAGGCCCTCGGGCAGCAGGTCTGGTACCAGGAAGTACCAGATGAACAATTGCACCAGCAGCGGTACGTTACGGAACAGCTCCACGTAGGCGGTGGCGATGCCCGATATAAGGCGGTTAGGCACGGTACGCATGACGCCGAGTACCGACCCCAGCAGCAGTGCGATGATCCAGGCGGTGATGGCGATGGCGATGGTCCAGCCCAGGCCGGTGATGTACCAGTCCAGATAGGTTTCGCTGCCCACGCCGGTGGACTTGAAGAACACGCCCCAGTCCCAGTTGTAATTCATCGGGATTTCCCCTCAGACGGTTGTTTCACGGGCACCTTCGAGCATCCGGGGGCGCTCGGCGCCCTCGGATGAAAGGTTAGACACTAATGAGTGGCCTGCAGAATAGATTCGTGCGCTTGCGCACCAGGCCACTATCTGAGGATCAGGACTTCTTCTCGTCCGCGGCCTTGTCGGTCGGCTCGGCGATCAGTTTCTTCAGTTCGTCGCTCATCTGGAACTGCAGGTTCAGGCCTTTTGGCGGGATCGGTTGCATGAACCACTTGTCGTAGCTCTTGTTGACTTCACCCGATTTGAAGTAGCCCACGATGGCGTCGTCGACCGCTTTCTTGAACGCAGCGTCTTCCTTGCGCACCATGCAGCCGTAGATTTCGTACGACTGTGGAGTACCGGTGATGACCCAATCCGCAGGTTTACGCGCCTTGGCCATTTCACCGGCCAGCAGGGCGTCGTCCATCATGAAGGCCACGGCGCGGCCGCTTTCAAGCATGTTGAAGGCTTCACCGTGGTCCTTGGCGGAAATCACGTTCATCTTCATCTGCTTGTCGGCGTTCATCGCCTTGAGGATGCGCTCGGAGGTGGTACCGGCGGTGGTCACCACGTTCTTGCCGGCCAGGTCCGGGAAGTCTTTATAGGATGGCTGACCGTCCTTGACCTTGGTCAGCAGACGGGTACCGACTTCAAAGATGCCGACCGAGAAACCGACCTGCTGCTGGCGCTCGACGTTGTTGGTGGTGGAGCCGCATTCCAGGTCGACGGTGCCGTTCTGCACCAGAGGAATACGGGTCTGGGAGGTGACGAGGTTGTACTTGACCTTGATGTCGGTGCCCAGCTGCTTCTTCAGCGCTTCGACCACAGCGAGCTGGATGTCGTGGGAGTAGCCGACGGGCGTGGTGCTGCCTGCCAGGTAGGAAAATGGAATGGATGAGTCACGGTGCCCCAGTGTGATGGTGCCCGAGTCCTTGATCTTCTTCAGGGTGCCGGTCAGCTCCTCGGCCATGACAGGCGAAGCGATGACTGCAGCCGCGATGGCGGCGCCCAGCAATTGACGAACGATACGCATCAAATTTTCCTCGACGTGTTTGTTTTTTTTATGGAGCCGTTGGCGGACTCTTTCGTTCAACGAATACAGCATGAAGCGGTGCATTCGGCTTCCAAGTGTAGAGCATGACTCGTGCCAAACTCTGTGAATGATCATAACCCCCCGAAAAGCCTGGGCATCAGCCCTATCTCAAGGTTTTTCTGGAATAACCCATAGTCGGAACGCCGAATGCGTGGGTTTTTTTCGTTCGGCAATCCGAACGGGGGCATCAGCTTTAAGTAACACATCGGCATGAAACGCAAATGTTGAGCTGGCTGCCTCATCATCAGGAGCGCATGCCGTGGCCGTCATTCCGATCCCCTCCGATTCCGTCGATGCCTTCATTGCCCACCAGCTTGCCGATTGGCTGAGAACTGCCAATGTCGATCTTCTTCTGACCTTGCACAGGGCGCTGCGCCAACAGCAGGCCGCTGCGGAAAATGTCAAAAATAGGTTGGCAGGCATTCCCAGCCTGGAGGCTTTTGCCACGCCCCTGCTCGAAAAGGCATTGCGCGCCAAGGGCCTGGACGATGTCGATGTGCGAAGCATGCAGGTCTACATCGAGGACGATGTGCCCCTGCCCAGCGCAGCACCACGCCTGCATACACCGTGGAGGACACTCCACAGCGTGCAACCGTTGCTGACGGCTGCGTTGCATAATTTTCACGAGGACGAGACCTTGCCGTCACTCCATCGACGTGCCTACCTGCAGGACGGCCGTGGGGAGAAGCTTTCGCTGAAGTTCGAAGCGTTTGCCCGCTGTTGCAGGGAGCTGGACATTGGCGGCCAGTATCAGAAAATGCTCCGCTCGCAACTTTTTCCCAAAAGCAGGCCCCCGGCACCCGAGGGTTTTGCCCGTGTCGCTGTAGAGCGCATGTTCGAAGAAAACCTGCGTGCCCAGCTGGACGTTGCAGTGCGTATTGCAAGGATCAAGTCCGAGCTGGCCGAAGTCGACTACTTGCGCTTGTTGCCGGTGTTCGCAAGCAACCCCATCGTGCCGGCGACCCCGGGTGTTGTAACGCCCCGCCAGTTATATCTGCTGGGCAAGCGTATCCATGGGCTTGTCACCCTGGAGCTACGCGAGCGTGCTGAAGGGCCGCTGGTGGGGATCATCAGTTGGATACCGCGGGATCCGTATCGGCCGGTGACCAGGCACGCCTCCTGGGAGACCTTGTATCAGTCATTGGCCAAACGGTTGCGTGCGCCTCATTACCGATCCTTTTTCAGACGCTTCATCAGTGAACGTGACCGGCCCAGCTTCACGGCCACCCTGGAGCGCCTGATCGAAGCCAGTAGCATGCAAGCGCCAGCTGTTCTGGATGGGCGCAATTTCGCCATCGATACGCCCTTGTTCGCCTATCTGCGTGGCTTGCAGGTCGACAAGATGCTTGATGATGCAAGAATCCTGGCAGTGCCCACCGCCGACGAAACCGCCATCGAGCGCCATCAGCGGCTGGAAGCGCTCAAGAGTGCGGGGCTCGATGTGCTCAACCTGGCTGCGCTGTTCATTCCGGTATTGGGGGAGGTGATGTTTGCCGTGGCTGCGGTGGACGTGGTCAGCGAAGTCTACAAAAGCTATGCCGATTGGCGGATAGGGGACCGCCAAGGGGCACTGGATCACCTGTTTGGCGTGGCAGAGAACCTTGCTGTCGGTGCCGCGGTGGGCGTTGGGGTAGTGGGTGTGGGCCGGGTGCTGGAACGGGTGCCGTTTGTCGATGCGCTCACGCCCCTGCACGAAGGCGAGGGCCGCTGCAGGTTGGCGGACCGGCCGCTCTCGGCCCATCACCTCGATGGCGGCGGCCCGCTGATGCGCAGATTTGGCGGGGACTTCGCGCAAGCCTCTGACCAGACTGCCGAAACGCTGCTTCGGGTAACCGGACTCGAACACAACCAGTTGCGCCATCTGCACCTGCAAGAGGCGCCAGCCCCAGCACGGCTGCTTGATGCCCATGCACGCCACGAGTGCCATGTCCTTGAGCCGCACCTGCGGGGCGCCGCTTTCGAGCGCGAGCTGGCTATTCGCCAGGCTGTACCCTCTGCTGCCGGCGCAATACTGATGAGGGTATTTCCGGGCTTGTCCGTGCGTTGCGCCGAAGAAATTCTCGAGCTGGCAAACGGTGAGCAAATCAAGGCGCTGCTGGCCAGTGGTCGTGTGCCATTGGCAATGGCCGAGCGTGCACGCTGGTTCTTGCGGGAAAGTCGGCTGGACCGCGCACTGATGGGGTTCGAGCATGAAGGTGAGATCAATTTCGATACCCAGCGCTTGGCCTTGGAGCTGATCAATGAACTGGCGCCTTGGCCGCCGTCGGTGCGCATTGAACTGCGCCTTGGGGAAGCGGGCGGTCGCTTGCTGGCGTCGAAGGGCGCTAACGACGCGTCGCAAGTCAGACGCATCATCCAGACCGAGCAGGGTTATTACTTGAGTGATGCCACCCCAGCAGGGTCAGCTACGGGCTTGTTGCCGTGTTTGCTGCACACCCTGGAGGACGATCAGAAAGTGGCGCTTGGCGGCCCCGAGTTGATGGCGCCTGAACTCGGCCAAAGGCTCTCCCGACAAGCCAGCGTCGATCGCGAAAAAACCGCAAAAATGATGGGCTTGCCGCCTATCGCTGAACGCTATCGACCGCCGCAGCGCATAGCAGACGGCCGAATTGGCTATGCACTGAGTGGCGGCGGCGAGAGCAGCCGTCAGGCGATCCGGCGCGGCTTACATGAAATTTTCCCTACCCTGACCGATGCTCAATTGGACGCTTACCTGCTCGACCTGATGCAACGCAGGGTCGGCCTTTGGGACCACCTCAGCAGCCTTCAGCAGCGGCTGGAAAGCCTGCGCGGTGCACTTGACGCCTGGCAGCGGCAGCGGGTGAGCTTCATGGATGGGCTCAGGCGGCGACGCGTGGCCAACCAGATTCGTCGTGCCTGGCGGCGCAAGACGACCGGCCTTGCCGGTGATGACTTTGTCCTGCATATCGATGGCGAACAGGTGGGCAGCTTGCCGGCCTTGCCGGCAGGCATCGAGTTTGGCCATGTGCGACGCTTGACGTTACGCAACATGAGCCTTGAGCAGGTCGATGAGGATTTCCTGGGCAGGTTCACCCACCTGCGCGAACTGGACCTGCGGGACAATCAGTTGAGCACCTTGCCACTTGGCCTGGAACGTTTAACCGAGCTGCGTACGCTGCGACTGTCGGGTAACTGGATTACCGTCGATGGGGCGGGCAGTCAAAGGCTGGCAAGCCTTGCGATGCTCCAGCAACTTGATCTGAACTATAACCCCTTGGGCCAGGCGCCAGACCTTTCAGGGTTGCGTAACTTGCGCGAAGTGTCGCTGCGCGGAACCGGGCTGCAAGAATTGCCAGATGACGACCAGATGCCTTGGAGGGGGTTGGTGGATGTTCGCGAGAATCAGATTCGTCAGTTGAACGGGCAGTTGCGCAGCTTGAGCGATCGACTGCAACGGTTGGCACTGCATGACAACCCTCTGGACGAAGCGGGCGAGGAGCTGATTGCCCACAGTCACACGGTTGCGACCCTCCACCGGCGTAGCTCTTATCAACACGCCATCGCCGACAGTACGCTGCTGGATCGATGGATGGAGGGTACCGACGAAGCCGTACGCACCCAGCGCACGCAGATCTGGACGAGTTTGTCTCAGGAGACACAGTCGGTAGATCTGTTTCGTTTTCTGGCAGATTTCGCAAGTTCTGATGACTTCCTCGATCACCCGCGCTACTACCGCGCCAGGGTGTGGCGGATACTCGAGCTTTGCGCGGACAACACTGACGTGCGTGAAGCGGTGTTCTGGCAGACGCAAGGACGCAGGACCTGTGAGGACCGGCTGTTACTGATCCTCAGCCAACTGGAAGTCAGAACCCATATTGCCTTGCACGCGGCCGGTGAGGGGGGCGCGCGGGCCGAGGCGACCTTGCTGAGGCTCGGGCGCTCGCTTTATCGCCTGGACGAACTGGACAGTATTGCCGCTCGGCATATCCAGGAAATGCGCCAGGACCCTTTTGCCGCGGTGGATGACATCGAAGTTTACCTTGCCTACCGGGTTCACCTGGCTGACAGGCTCGATCTACCGGCCCAACCGCGGCACATGAATTACCTTGAGCACAGCGGTGTGACCCGTACGCGGATCATGCGTGCGGGTACTAGCGTGCTGGCCGGTGAAAATACCGACGTGCTGAGCCAGGCACTGGCGCAACGAGAGTTCTGGCAAGGCTATGTGCGCAATCGCTACCCTGAGCGCTTCGAAGCCTTGGCCGCACCGTTTCATGAACAGCTGGAGGCTTATGAGCTTCAGGCTGGCGACTCGGGCGAGCAGCAGTACCTTGAGCGCGCTGCGGCATTGATGGAAACGCTCAATGGCGAAGAGCGTGCCCTTTACCTGGAGTTGGCAAAGGAGGCGTACGGTCGGGAGTTCTGAGTGCGGGCGACCGTCAGGCGGTCGCCGCGCAGGGTTCAGGCGGCGTTGCTGCGTGCGTCGCCCTGAGCCAGGTAATCAGCCAGTGCGCGCTGTTCGCTGTCGCTGGTGAACAGGCCCAGTTTGGTTCTGCGCCAGAGGATATCCTGAGTGCTGACAGCCCATTCGGTTTCGCGCAGGTAATCGACTTCCCGGGTGAACAGGCCACCACCAATCGCCTGGCCCAGATCGTCCGGGCCGTTCACACCTTCCAGCAACTGCCAGGTGCGGCTGCCGTAGGTCACTGCCCAGCGCTTGGCGATATCCGGCGCGAGCCATTGGTGCTGCGTGAGCAGGTCGTCGACCAGGGCCTGAGGCGTGCTCATGCCTTCACCACCGGGCAGGGCAGAGTGGGCTGTCCAGCTCTGGCTCATCTGGCTGAAAAACGGCTTGAGTTCTGCCATGGCCGACTCGGCCAGCTTGCGGTACGTGGTCAGTTTGCCGCCAAACACCGACAGCAAAGGCGCCTCGCCTTGAGCGGCGGAAAGCGCGAGGGTGTAATCACGGGTGACGGCGGACGGGTTATCCGATTCGTCGTTGCACAGCGGGCGCACGCCGGAGTAGGTGTGCAGGATATCGCTGCGGCTCAGTTGATGATTGAAGTGCGCGTTGACCACCTTCAGCAGGTAGTCGGTTTCCTGCTCGGTGATCGCCACCTTGGCCGGGTCGCCGCTGTACTCGCGGTCGGTGGTGCCGATCAAGGTGAAACGGTCCAGATAGGGGATGCAGAAGACGATACGTTGGTCTTCGTTCTGCAGGATGTAGGCGTGATCCCCTTCGTACAGGCGCGGCACGATCAGGTGGCTGCCCTGGATCAGGCGAATGCCGTACGGCGCATCGAGCTTGAGGTCATCCTTGATGAAGCTGGCGACCCAAGGGCCGGCGGCGTTGACCAATGCCCGGGCGCGAATGCTGTGCACGCTGCCATCGGCTTGCTGCAACTCCACGTGCCACAGGCCGTCGACGCGTTCGGCGCGCAGGCAACGGGTACGGGTATGGATGTGTGCACCGTTTTCGCGTGCGGCCATGGCGTTGAGCACCACCAGGCGTGCGTCGTCAACGGCGCAGTCGGCGTATTCGAAGCCACGGGTGATCGCCGGCTTGAGCGGGTAGCCCGGGCCGAAGCGCAGGCTGCGCGAGGCGCCCAGGCGCTTGCGCTTGCCCAGGTGATCGTAGAGGAACAGGCCGGCACGGATCATCCAGGCCGGGCGCAAGTGCGGGCGGTGTGGCAACACGAAGCGCATGGGCTTGACGATATGCGGCGCCTTGGCCAGCAGCACTTCACGCTCGGCCAGTGCTTCGCGGACCAGCCGGAACTCGTAGTGCTCCAGGTAACGAAGGCCGCCATGGATCAGCTTGCTGCTGGCGGAGGAGGTGTGCTGGGCCAGGTCGTCCTTTTCGCAGAGGAAGACCTTGAGGCCACGCCCGGCGGCGTCGGCAGCGATGCCCACGCCATTGATGCCACCGCCGATCACGGCGAGGTCATAGCAGTCGGCGAGGGGGGGCTGGGACGAAACGGGCTGGGACACGGGCAAGGCCTCCTGGGGCTGTTCACATCGAATATGAACATTTATGTTCGTTTCCGAAAATACTAGCGCAATGGAAAGGCAGTATCCAGTCGTGGGTTATAGAAAAAACTGATTGAATGAGAAGAAAATGAACAAATTCGAAAATTGCGGGGTTTGCGGGGTGTTCTGGAAGGGTGTGGGGTTGCAAGTGCTTGTCACAACATCTTTGGCGCCTGTGAGATCGAGCGCCGCCCGCGCGGCGCTCGATTTTGACGCCCCTGCAACACTCAAGGCAGGCGACTTTCAGCCCTCACTCTATTCCCAGCGAGGCCTTCGAAGTCTCAGGGCTCAAACCACCTCAAGGCGAATCTTGTACTGATTGAGCAACTGGTTCAGGGCCGCCGTGGGCGTCTGGTCGGTCACCAGGCAATCGACCAGGTTGATCGACCCCAGGCGAACCATGGCATTGCGCCCGAACTTGCTGGAGTCGGCAGCCAGAATAACCTGCCGGGCATTGGCAATGATTGCCTGGGAAACCCGAACTTCCTGGTAGTCGAAGTCGAGCAGGCTGCCATCTTCATCGATGCCGCTGATCCCGACCAGGGCGAAGTCGACCTTGAACTGGCTGATGAAATCGACACTGGCCTGGCCCACCACCCCACCATCACGCCGCACCGTGCCACCGGCCACCAACACTTCGAAATCGTCCTTGGCAGCCAGAATCGAGGCCACGTGCAGGTTGTTGGTAATCACCTTCAGGTGGCTATGGTTCAGCAACGCACGGGCAATCGATTCGGTGGTGGTACCGATGTTGATGAACAGCGAAGCATGGTCGGGAATCTGCTGGGCAACGGCATCGGCGATACGCTGCTTTTCATCGCGCATCTGGTCGGCACGCATGGCGTAGGCGGTGTTTTCGATGCTCGAATCGTAGGCGGCGCCACCGTGGTAGCGGCGCAGCAGGTTGAGCTCGGCGAGCTGGTTGATGTCGCGCCGGATGGTTTGCGGGGTGACGACGAACAGCTGTGCCATTTCTTCGATGCTGACGTAGCCGCGTTCGCGTACCAGCTCGAGGATTTGTTGTTGGCGGGGGGGCAGATTCATGGGCGGTCCTTTTGGGCAGCCGGACAAATTCTGCAATGATGCCGTAGGAAGGGGATGACGGCCAGCGGACGTTGGTGTCGGCGTCATCGCAGGCAAGCCCGCGATGACGCCGCACGCTTCAACGCCGATTCAAACCGCGTGGTCTTCCCAGTCGCGGGTACGATCGACCGCCTTCTTCCACCCGGCGTACAGCTTCTCTTTTTGCGTCTCATCCAGTTGTGGGCTGAACTCGCGCTCGATGATCGCCTTGTCGCGCAACTCGTCCAGGCTGCTCCAGAAGCCACAGGCAAGGCCCGCCAGGTAGGCGGCGCCAAGGGCTGTGGTTTCACGCATTTTCGGGCGCTCCACACAGGTGCCGAGGATGTCGGCCTGGAACTGCATAAGGAAGTTGTTGGCTACCGCGCCGCCGTCGACGCGCAGTTCGGACAGGCGTTGGCCGCAATCCTGTTGCATGGCGTCAAGCACGTCACGGGTCTGGTAGGCGATCGATTCCAATGCAGCACGGATGATATGGTCGACCTTCACCCCACGCGTCAGGCCGAACAGGGCACCACGGGCATAGGGGTCCCAGTAGGGGGCACCCAGGCCGGTGAAGGCGGGCACCAGGTACACACCGTTGCTGTCCTTGACCTTGCTGGCGAAGTACTCGGTGTCGAGGGCATCGTTGACGATCTTCAGTTCGTCGCGCAGCCACTGCACGGTGGAGCCACCGTTGAACACGGCGCCTTCCAGTGCGTAGGCCACTTCGCCGCGGGGGCCGCAGGCGATGGTGGTGAGCAAGCCGTGGGACGACGTGACGGCCTTGTCGCCGGTGTTCATCAGCAGGAAGCAGCCGGTGCCGTAGGTGTTCTTGGCCTGACCGGGCTCAACGCACATCTGGCCGAACAGCGCGGACTGCTGGTCGCCGGCGATACCGGCGATGGCGATGCCGCTCTTGGTGTGGCCGTAGACTTCGGAAGAGGGGCGTACCTGGGGCAGCATCTGGCGTGGAATGCCAAGAATTTCCAGCAGCTTGTCGTCCCATTCCAGGCTGTGGATGTTGAACATCAGCGTACGCGAGGCGTTGGTGTAGTCGGTGACATGCACCTTGCCGCCCGAGAACTTCCAGATCAGCCAGGTATCGATGGTGCCGAACAGCAGTTCGCCGCGTTCGGCGCGTTCACGGGCACCTTCGACATTGTCGAGGATCCACTTCAGTTTGGTGCCGGAGAAGTAGGGGTCGGTGACCAGGCCCGTGGTCTCGCGGATGTAGTCTTCGTGGCCATCACGCTTGAGCTGCGCGCAGATTTCGGTACTGCGGCGGCACTGCCAGACAATGGCGTTGTAAACCGGGCGGCCGGTTTCCTTGTCCCACACCACCGTGGTTTCGCGCTGGTTGGTGATGCCGAGTGCAGCGACCTGGGCGTGGCTGATGCCGGCCTGAGCCAGGGCTTCGACCATGGTGGCGCTCTGGGTGGCGAAGATCTCCATCGGGTCGTGTTCGACCCAGCCAGCCTGCGGGTAGTGCTGGACGAATTCGCGCTGGGAGGTGCCGACCACATTGGCGTCGCGGTCGAAAATGATCGCTCGCGAGCTGGTGGTGCCCTGGTCCAGGGCGATGATGTAGTGCTTATCCAGGGTGTCTGTCATGGTCGTTGGCCTTGCAAAATGAGGAAGTCAGGGCTTGGGCGTGAGGCCGCATCAGTTGACTTGAGTATCGCCCTGGCGATTGTCGTTTGTCTCAGGGTTCGCGGTGGGCGCCACCGGCAGGTTGCGGGCGATCATGCCGCGATACGCGGCAGCGCCCAGGCATGCGCCGAGGATCGGTGCGAACACCGGAACCAGGAAATAGGGAATATCTCGTCCGCCAGTGAAGGCGATTTCGCCCCAACCGGCCAGGAATGTCATCAGTTTTGGTCCGAAATCGCGGGCTGGGTTCATCGCGAAGCCGGTCAGCGGCCCCATGGCGCTGCCGATCACGGCAATCAGCAGGCCGATCAGCAGCGGCGCGACGGCGCCACGTGGCAGGCCATTGTTGTCGTCGGTCAGGGCCATGATCACGGCCATGAGGATGGCCGTGATGACGACTTCCACCAGGAATGCCTGGCCGGTCGAAAGTGAGGGGTGCGGGTAGGTAGAGAACACCGAGGCCAGTTCGAGGCTTTCGGTACTGCCTCGCAACATGGCATGGGCTTGTTCGAAATCGAAGAACAGATTGCTGTACAAGGTGTAGACCAGCGCTGCGCCGCAGAAGGCGCCACAGACCTGGGCGAGCATGTAGAACGGCAGCTTGCGCTTGTCGAAACCGGCGAACAGGGTGAGGGCGATGCTCACGGCCGGGTTCAGGTGCGCACCTGAAACGCCCGCAGTGAAGTAGATAGCCATGCTGACGCCGACGCCCCAGATGATGCTGATTTCCCACAGGCCGAAGCTGGCACCCGCGACTTTGAGCGCGGCCACGCAGCCGGTGCCGAAGAAGATCAGCAGCGCAGTGCCGAGAAACTCGGCCAGGCACTGGCTGGACAGAGTGGGTTCGCGTAGAGCAGTCGTCATGTATGACCTCGTTTTTTTTGTTGTGAGGCGCGTGGCGCTCGACAGCAAAGCCCGGTGTCGATCCCCATTGACCCCAGGCAGAAGTTGGAAATGCACCTTAAAAGTGCACCATTTATTCAGAAACGAAAAAATATAGACAAGAAACGCTTATGTCAAAGGTCGAAAGTGAACGGTCAGTCACGATCTGGACGTTGTTAGGGCGCGCGAAACCGCACGCTAGAGAGGCGCGTAAGCTGTGTATTGGCTGTGATGTGGGATATGTCCTAAAGTAGCCGCCGACTTGTACTCGACCGGAGCTGCGCATGACCCCCGCCCTAGACGTGTTGAAAAAAGCCCGCGCTGAACATCGCGTGCACAGTTATGAGCACGATCCGAAGTCGGCGTCGTATGGGTTGGAGGCAGCGGAAAAGCTCGGGCTAGAGCCGCAGCAGGTGTTCAAGACCTTGTTGGCGAGCAGCGAGAAAGGCGAATTGCTGGTGGCCGTGGTACCGGTGGTGGGCACCCTGGACCTCAAGGCACTGGCCCATGCGGCCGGTGTGAAGAAGTGCGAGATGGCCGACCCGGCGGCGGCTCAGCGCGCCACGGGATACTTGGTGGGCGGTATCAGCCCGTTGGGCCAGAAGAAGCGCCTGCGCACTTTTATCGACGAGTCGGCGCAACACTTTGCAACTATCCATGTCAGCGCCGGGCGGCGCGGGCTGGAGGTGGAGTTGGCGGCTGCGGTGCTGGCTGAACATACTCAGGGCACGTTTGCCGGTATCGGCCGGGGCTGAAATGGCTGGGGCCGCCGCGCAGCAGCCCCGGCAATCGTGAATCAGGTCGCCGAACTGTACCGACGAACGCCGTTCTCCTGCCGCGGCAACTGCGCCGCGACACTGCCCGGCACCGGGAACAGCACCAGATGATCGGCGGCCACGGCAATCCCGACTTCTTCACCGACCTGATGATCGACATGGCTGGGGAAGATCGCCTCCAGCTGGCTACCGGTAACCAGTTGCAGGCGATACAGCGTCGACGCCCCCAGGAAGCTCTTGCCTACGATGCTCGCCCGCAGCGGGCTGTCTGGCGCATGCACGATGTCGTCAGGGCGCAGCAGCACATCTACCGAACTCCCCGGCGCCATGATGTACGCACGGTTGCCGCGCAGCTCACCGAGTTCGGTATTTACCGCCTCATGGCTGCTCATCTGGCCACGGATGAAATAGCCCTGGCCGATGAAGCTGGCCACGAACGGCGTCTGCGGCTCGTGGTAGAGGTTGTAAGGGGTGTCCCACTGCTCCAGGCGACCTTCCTTGAACACGCCCACGTGATCGCTGACGGCAAACGCCTCTTCCTGGTCGTGGGTCACCAAAATGGCGCTGGTGCCACGGCTCTTGAGGATGTCGCGCACTTCATGGCTCAAGCGCCGGCGCAGTTCCACGTCGAGGTTGGAGAACGGCTCGTCGAGCAGCAGCAACTGAGGCTCCGGGGCCAGCGCGCGGGCCAGCGCGACCCGTTGCTGTTGCCCACCGGACAGCTCATGCGGATAGCGGCCGCCCAGCCCACCGAGCTTGACCAGCTCGAGCATCTCTTCGACGACCTGCGCCTGGCGCGGGTGCTTGGCAATGCCGAAGGCGATGTTCTGGGCCACGGTCAGGTGCGGGAACAGGGCGTAGTCCTGGAACACCATGCCGATGCGGCGCTTTTCTGGAGCCAGGGTGAAGCCTGGCCGGGAGATGACCTCGCCCGCCAGCTGGATCTCGCCTTCATGGATAGGTTCGAAACCGGCGATGGCGCGCAGGGTGGTGGTCTTGCCGCAACCGGATGAACCCAGCAGGCAACCAATGTCGCCTGCGTTCAGGTGCAGGTTGAGGTTCTGGACGATGCGCTGGTCGCCATAGCCGCAGGCGAGGTTGCGCAGGTTGAGCAGTAGGGGTTGACTCATGCGTGGTGGTAAGCCGGTTCTACAAGGAATTCGAGAAGGGCCTTCTGTGCATGCAGGCGGTTTTCAGCCTGGTCCCAGGCGACCGAACGAGGGTCGTCGAGCAGGTCATGGCTGATTTCCTCGCCACGGTGGGCCGGCAGGCAGTGCATGAACAGGGCGTCGGGTGCCGCCAGGTCGAGCAGTTCGCGGGTGACCTGGTAAGGCGCGAAGTGCGCCAGGCGCCGTGCAGTTTCCTCCTCCTGGCCCATGGAAGTCCAGACATCGGTGGTCACCAGGTGCGCGCCACGCACGGCTTCCTTGGGGTCGCGGATGATTTGCACGCGATCACCGCCTAATGCCATGAAGCGTGGATCCGGCTCGTAACCTTCCGGGCAGGCGATGCGCAGCTGGAAATCGAACTGACGGGCGGCTTCGATATAGGAGTTGCACATGTTGAAGCCATCACCGATCCACGCCACGGTCTTGCCCTGGATCGAGCCGCGGTGTTCGAGGAACGTCTGCATGTCGGCCAGCAGTTGGCACGGGTGCGACTCGTCGGACAGGGCATTGATCACCGGCACGCTCGACTTCGCCGCGAACTCGGTGAGGGTGCTGTGGGCGTGGGTACGGATCATCACCACGTCGAGCATGCTCGACAGGACGATAGCGCTGTCACCGATCGGTTCGCCACGGCCCAGTTGGGTATCGCGAGGCGACAGGAAGATGGCCTGGCCGCCCAGCTGGATCATGCCGGCCTCGAACGACACGCGGGTACGGGTCGATGACTTTTCGAAGATCATCCCCAGCACACGGCTTTTGAGGGGCTCGAACAGCACGCTTCGCTTGCGCAGGTCCTTCAGCTCGATGCCGCGGCGGATCACCCCGAGCAATTCGTCGGTGGTGAAGTCCAGCAGGGAGAGAAAGTGCCTAGCGCTCATGATTGACTACCTTATCTGCAACGGTATGCAGGTCGACCGTATGGTTTTTTTTGACAACGGGAGTGACCTGCGGCGTAAGCCGCACGGGGCGGACGAAATAGGGAAAGGCGCAATACTATAATTAAATGTCGCCTGAAACCAAGAGGGGAAACAGCGGCTCTGTTGCAAAGGGTGTCGTTACCCATTGAGCGTGCGCTGTTTTTTATTTGCTACAGAGGTTGTACACGGCTTGCCCGCGATTTGGCAAATGCGTGTCGCGAATCGTTTGCCTGATGTCGGGCAATTCATGGCACGAAGCGCGCTGGCGAGGGCGTTCGGCTGGGCGCATAGTCGCCCTCAGACCCATCATCAGGCAGAGGCGGCCATGACCAAGACCCTGCATCACCGTGCCTGTCACCTGTGCGAAGCGATCTGCGGGCTGAACATCGAAGTCAGCCATGAGGACGACGGGCAGGCGCTGATCACCTCGATCAAAGGCGACCCGGACGACCCGTTCAGCCGCGGCCACATCTGCCCCAAGGCAGTGGCCCTGCAAGATATCCAGAACGATCCCGACCGCCTGCGTCAGCCCCACCGTCGGATTGGCGAGCGCTGGCAGGCGATCAGCTGGGACGAGGCTTTCGCCCTGGCGGCCGACAAGCTCTGGAGCATCCAGCAGGCGCATGGTCGCAACGCGGTGGCGGTGTATCAAGGCAACCCGAGCGTGCACAACTATGGGCTGATGACCCACAGCAACTATTTCCTCGGTTTGTTGAAGACCCGCAATCGGTTTTCAGCCACCTCGGTGGACCAGTTGCCCCAGCACCTGACCAGCCACCTGATGTACGGCCACGGTCTGTTGTTGCCGATACCGGACATCGACCACACCGACTTCATGCTGATTCTGGGAGGCAACCCGCTGGCGTCCAATGGCAGCATCATGACCGTGCCTGATGTGGAAAAGCGCCTGAAGGCGCTGCGTATGCGGGGCGGGCAGTTGGTGGTGGTGGACCCACGGCGCAGCGAAACAGCGGCCATGGCCGACCGGCACCTGTTCATTCTTCCCGGCGGCGATGCTGCATTGCTCAGTGGCCTGCTCAATACCTTGTTCGACGAAGGCCTGACCCGTGGATCACACTTGCCGATCAATGGCCTGGATCAGGTGCGCAGTGCACTCGCCCTGTTCACCGCCGACGCCATGAGCCCGTTGTGCGGCATCGCTGCCGCCGATATCCGTCAGCTGGCGCGTGATTTTGCGGCAGCCGACAAGGCGGTCTGCTATGGCCGCATGGGCGTCTCGACCCAGGCCTTCGGCACCCTGTGCCATTGGCTGGTGCAATTGATCAACCTGGTAACCGGCAACCTGGATCGGGTGGGTGGCGCCTTGTGTACCGAGCCTGCGGTGGACCTGGTGGCGAGTACCTCGGGCGGGCACTTCAATGCCTGGCAAAGCCGGGTTTCGGGGCTGCCGGAGTACGCTGGCGAGCTGCCGGTCGCCGCCTTGGCCGAAGAAATCCTCACGCCCGGTGACGGGCAGGTGCGGGCCTTGGTGACGGTGGCGGGCAACCCTGTGCTGTCCACGCCCAACGGTCGGCAACTGGACGGGGCGCTGGCGGGGCTCGAGTTCATGCTCAGCATCGACCTGTACATCAATGAAAGCACGCGCCATGCTGACCTGATCCTGCCGTCCACGTCGGCACTTGAGAACGATCACTACGACAGCACCTTCAACCTGCTGGCGGTGCGCAATGTGACCCGTTTCAACCGCGCGATCCTGGCCAAGCCCGAAGGCGCGCTGCATGACTGGGAGATCTTTGTCGGCCTGGCCAAGGCCTTGGCCGAACGGGCCGCCCTTGAACTCAAGCCAACCCAGGCGCCGGCGCAGATGATCGATTGGGCCTTGCGCAAAGGGCGCTACGGCGACGGCTCGGCCTGGAAGCTCTCGCTGGAAGCACTCGATCGGCACCCCCACGGGCTCGACCTGGGCCCGCTAGGCGCCAATCTACAGGCCCGCCTGAACACTGCCAGCCAGGCCATCGAGGCGGCACCGCAGGTGTTGCTGGATGACTTGGCCAGGCTTGCGCGGCAGGCGCCAATGGCTGCTGGCGCGCTCTTGCTGATCGGCCGCCGCCACGTGCGCAGCAACAACTCGTGGATGCACAACTTCCACCGGCTGGTCAAAGGCAAGCCGCGTCATCAGCTGTTGATGCACCCTGATGATTTGCAGCAGCGGCAGTTGCACGATGGCCAGCGCGTGCGCATACGCTCACGTACCGGCACCCTCGAAGTCGAGGTGCAGGCGTGCACGGACATGATGCCAGGCGTGGTCAGCCTGCCGCACGGCTATGGCCATGGGCGCCAGGGCGTGCAATTGCGGATAGCCCACGGGCAGCCCGGGGTCAGTGCCAACGACCTGACCGATGAGCGCTTGCGCGATCAGGTGTCGGGCAATGCCGCCCTCAATGGCGTGCCTGTGCACGTGGAGGCCGCCTGAGCAATGGCAAGGCCGCGCACAGCGCTCGGCTTTCCGATACAATGCGTCACCGTGCCGACCATCGAGTCGGAAAGTTCAGACGAGGTGTTCCATGGATATCATCGAAACGATCAAAGAGCAGATTGCCAACAACACCATTCTGCTTTACATGAAAGGCTCGCCGAATGCCCCGCAGTGCGGGTTCTCGGCCAAGGCATCGCAAGCTGTGATGGGTTGTGGCGAGAAGTTCGCCTACGTCGACATCCTGCAGAACCCGGAAATCCGCGCCAACCTGCCCAAGTACGCCAACTGGCCAACCTTCCCGCAGCTGTGGGTAGCGGGCGAGCTGGTCGGCGGTAGCGACATCATGCTCGAAATGTTCGAGAAGGGTGAGCTGCAGGCCCTGATCAAGGACGCTGCTGCCAAGGCAAAGGCTGCTGAAGCCTGATCTTCGCGCAGACCTAAAAAAACCCGCTCATGGCGGGTTTTTTTATGGGCGGGATTTTACTCTTCGCCCATCTGCGATTGCAGGTAGTTCTCGATGCTGATCTTGTCGATCAGGCTCAGCTGGGTTTCCAGCCAGTCGATGTGCTCTTCCTCGGACTCGAGGATGTCTTCGAGCATGTCACGCGAGCCGAAGTCGCCGACGGTTTCGCAGTGAGCGATGGCGGCTTTCAGGTCGATCAGGCCTTTCTGCTCGATCTTCAGGTCGCACTCGAGCATTTCTTTGGTGTGCTCGCCGATCAGCAGCTTGCCCAGGTCCTGCACGTTGGGGATGCCTTCGAGGAAGAGAATACGCTTGATCAGTTTGTCAGCGTGCTTCATCTCATCGATGGATTCCTTGTACTCGTGCTTGCCGAGTTTGTTCAGGCCCCAATCTTCGTACATGCGTGCGTGCAGGAAGTACTGGTTGATCGCGACCAGCTCGTTTCCGAGGATCTTGTTGAGATGCTGGATGACGCTTACGTCGCCTTTCATGACGGGTTCCTGCCCTGTAGAAGTGTGCCAATACAGGGAAGTTTGAGCCCGATACTTAGGGCTGTCAAACCTAAGTTATTGAATAATAAGTGAAAATGAATAGGAATAAGAATGTTTGTGAAGCGCGTTGGAGTGCTAAGTTATTGAATTTCGGGCATAAAAAAACCGGACACAAGGTCCGGTTCTTCAAAATGAGTGGTTTCAGGCAGCGGTAAATTCTACCGGATAGGGCAGGGCGGCCTGGCTGACCTGAAGCTCGGTCAGGGTCTCGCGGACCACTTGCTTGGCAAGGCAGGCGCATTTGCCACATTGGCTGGCGACATTGGTCGCGGCTCGAACTTCCTTGTAGCTGCAGCATCCTTCAAAGATCGCATCGCGGATCTGTCCGTCGGTCACGCCGACACAAAGACACACATACATAAAGTCGGACCATCGCTGGTTGAGTCGATGGATTGGAGCTTAATCGTAATGAGAATGCTTGTCAAAAGACTTTCTGTGAGGGCCGTGCTTGAGCGACCGGTGGTTGGATTCGGTCTGTCATGAGAAGCCGTGTATGATGGTCGGCCTTTGTTGGATGTCGGGCAAGCCCGTCTGGCCCGGCAAACGGTTTTTCACCCTCATCAGGAGATAACAATGAGCGTACTCGTTGGTAAACAAGCCCCCGATTTCACCGTTCCAGCTGTGCTGGGCAACGGCGAAATCGTCGACAGCTTCAACCTGGCCTCGGCCATCAAGGGCAAGTACGGCCTGGTGTTCTTCTACCCGCTGGACTTCACCTTCGTCTGCCCGTCCGAGCTGATTGCCCTGGACAACCGCATCCCTGACTTCCAGGCCCGCAACGTGGAAGTGATCGGCGTTTCGATCGACTCGCACTTCACCCACAACGCCTGGCGTAACACCCCGGTCAACAACGGCGGTATCGGCCAGGTCAAGTACACCTTGGCTGCCGACATCACCCATGAAATCTGCAAGGCCTACGACGTTGAGTCCGAAGGCGGCGTGGCCTTCCGTGGCGCCTTCCTGATCGACACCAACGGTGTAGTCCGTTCGCAGATCGTCAACGACCTGCCACTGGGCCGTAACATGGACGAGCTGCTGCGTCTGGTCGATGCCCTGCAGTTCCACGAAGAGCACGGCGAAGTCTGCCCTGCCAACTGGAAAAAAGGCGACAAAGGCATGAACGCTTCGCCAGAAGGCGTTGCTGCTTACCTGAGCGAGAACGCTGGCAAGCTGTAATTGCCGCGCGCATAAAAAAAACCGGCCTTCGTGGCCGGTTTTTTTTGTTTCAAGTTTCTAGCTGCAAGCTTCAAGAAAAACCGAGCGTGTGCTGTCTGCCCTTTCTTGCTGCTTGAAGCTTGTGGCTGCTTAGTCGTTGAAATCGCGCCAGCCGCCCATTTCTTTCCAGCGGTTGACGATGCCGCAGAACAGCTCGGCCGTCTTCTCTGTGTCGTAACGCGCCGAATGCGCTTCACGCCCATCAAAGTCGATGTCGGCGCTCTGACAGGCCCGCGCCAGCACGGTCTGGCCATACGCCAGGCCGGCGAGGGTGGCGGTATCGAAGCTGGAAAACGGGTGGAAGGGGTTGCGCTTGAGGTCGTTGCGGTTGACCGCGGCGTTAAGGAAGCCCAAGTCGAAGCTGCTGTTGTGGCCGACCAGGATGGCCCGCTTGCAGCCGTTGGCCTTGAGCGCCTTGCGCACGCCTCGGAAGATATCGGTCAACGCGCTTTCTTCACTCACTGCCATGCGCAGCGGGTGGTCCAGCTTGATGCCGGTGAACTCCAGCGCTGCCGCCTCGATATTGGCCCCTTCGAACGGCTCAACCCGGTGGAAGTAGGTGTGTTCGGGGAACAGGAAGCCCTTCTCGTCCATGCCGATGGTGACGGCGGCGATTTCCAGCAGGGCATCGGTGGCGCTATTGAAGCCGCCGGTCTCGACATCCACCACCACCGGCAGGTAGCCACGGAAGCGCTCTGCCATCGGGTGGCGCGAGCCACCGCCGGCCTGGCTGTCCTGATCGTCTTCGTAGAGGTCTTCGCTCACGCGTTTTCCTCCAGCAGGCGCCAGCGCAGCTTCTCGCCAGCGCGCAGCGGTATCACCGTCTGCTCGCCGAACGGCAGGCTTTCTGGTGCGGTCCACTCTTCACGGACCAGGGTGATGGTGTCGGTGTTCGCCGGCAGGCCATAGAAGGCCGGGCCGTGCAGGCTGGCAAAGCCTTCCAGCTTGTCCAGCGCATTGCGCTGCTCGAACGCTTCGGCGTACATCTCGATGGCCGCATAAGCGGTGTAGCAACCGGCGCAACCGCAGGCGGCTTCCTTGGCGTGACGGGCGTGAGGGGCCGAGTCAGTGCCGAGGAAGAATTTCGGGTTGCCACTGGTGGCCGCGTCCAGCAGCGCCACCTGGTGGGTGTTGCGCTTGAGGATCGGCAGGCAGTAGAAGTGCGGGCGGATGCCGCCCACCAGCATGTGGTTGCGGTTGTACAACAGGTGCTGGGCGGTAATGGTCGCGCCGACGTTGGCCGGCGCTTCGCTGACGAACTGCGCGGCATCGCTGGTGGTGATGTGCTCGAACACCACCTTGAGCGTCGGGAAGCGTTCGACCACGCGACGCATGTGTTCGTCGATGAAGCGCTTTTCGCGATCGAAGACATCGATCTCGCTACGCGTCACTTCACCGTGCACCAACAGTGGCATGCCGACTTCGGCCAGCGCTTCGATGGCGGGGAAGATGTTGTCGATGCTGGTCACGCCTGAATCGGAGTTTGTCGTGGCGCCGGCCGGGTACAGCTTGGCGGCATACACGATACCGCTGGCCTTGGCCGCGCGGATGTCCTCGGGGCTGGTGCGGTCGGTGAGGTAAAGCACCATCAGCGGTTCGAAGCGGCTGCCGGCCGGACGCGCATTGAGGATGCGCTCACGGTAGGCACCGGCTTCGACGGCATTGCGCACCGGCGGTACGAGGTTGGGCATGATGATGGCACGGGCGAAGGTACGCGCCACATCACCAACGGTATGGGGCAGGACGGCACCATCGCGCAGATGGATGTGCCAGTCGTCGGGACGCAGGAGGGTCAGGCGATCGGACATTGGGGATTCCAGGCGGGTCGAACTCAAGGCCCAATGCTACCGGAAAACCCTGGCCCGAGCACGGCTATCAAGTTTTTCGGGCAGCGTCCGATACCCTGCAGGTAAGCCGTCAGAATTTGTGGAGCCGCCCGTGCGCCAGCGTTACCTAGCCATGTTCACCCTGTTCGCCAGCCTGCCGGCCGGTGCACTGACTTTCCAGACGCGCATGGAGAACATTGCCTGGCAAGTCGAGGGCGACCAGTTCGAGTGCCGTCTGATCCAGCCGATCGACGGTTTTGGCAGTGGCGAATTCGTGCGCCGGGCAGGTGAGCAGCCGGTGTTCCAACTGCGCTCGCACAGCAATGTGCTGGGGGCCGGGCCAGCCACATTGCTGGCAGCGGCGGCGCCCTGGCAGCCTGGGCGCGGTGACATCAACCTGGGCAGCGTGCGCATGGCGCGCACGGGCGTGCTGTTCAGCTCGTCCCAGGGTCAGGCCAGCCGCCTGATCAATGGTCTGCTCGATGGGCGCAGCACGGTGGTACGCAACTACACCGGCGAAGCGGGCCGGGCCATGGAAGTGCGGGTGTTGCCGGTCAGTTTCGCCAAGGCCTATGGCGACTACCAGGTGTGTGCCAGCAAGTTGCTGGCGATGAACTATGACCAGGTTCGCCAGACTCAGGTGGGTTTCCCTGGCGGTGGCATCGAACTTGACGATTCGGCCAAGGCACGGCTGGATGTGGTTCTTGACTATATCAAGGCCGACCCGACGGTTAATCACATCGAGCTCAACGGCCATTCCGACAACAGCGGCAACCGCCTGACCAACCGTGATTTGTCCCGGCGCAGGGCGATGACGGTGGCGGACTATTTCAAAGCCCATGGCGTGCCGGAGGCGCAGATCACCGTGCGCTTCCACGGCGAGCGGTATCCGCTGGCGAAGAACAACAGTGCTGCCAACCGGGCGCGCAATCGACGGGTGAATATCGAACTGGATCGGGTTGCAGTCGCTGAGATACCCGTCGAGAAGCCGGTGGAAAAACCTGTACAGCTGCCTGCTGCTGCCAGTCCGCCTATTGCCGCGCCGGCGTCCCCCGCACCGGGTGCGAAAGTGCCCTGAAAGTGAGATGGGCGGCGCGCCCCCTCACAGCCGTCCCATAGCGCCCGACAGACGTCGCGCCATCGACAATTACTGTCGCTTTGTCGTCAGAAGCTGTCGCCCCACTGTAAATTTTTCCATAACGCCGTTAGAATCGACCCCTTTCCGTACAACCCCGTGGAGTGATGGCATGGCGGACGTAAATAAGGTCGTACTGGCGTATTCCGGCGGCCTTGATACTTCGGTGATTCTCAAGTGGCTGCAGGATACCTACAACTGCGAAGTGGTGACCTTCACCGCTGACCTGGGTCAGGGCGAAGAGGTCGAGCCGGCCCGTGCCAAGGCACAGGCAATGGGTGTGAAAGAGATCTACATCGACGACCTGCGCGAAGAATTCGTGCGTGACTTCGTGTTCCCGATGTTCCGCGCCAACACCGTCTACGAAGGCGAGTACCTGCTGGGTACCTCCATCGCCCGTCCGCTGATCGCCAAGCGCCTGATCGAAATCGCCAACGAAACCGGTGCTGACGCCATTTCCCATGGTGCAACCGGTAAAGGCAATGACCAGGTTCGTTTCGAGCTGGGTGCCTATGCGCTCAAGCCGGGCGTCAAGGTCATCGCCCCTTGGCGTGAGTGGGACCTGCTGTCCCGCGAGAAGCTGATGGACTACGCCGAGAAGCATGGCATCCCGATCGAGCGTCACGGCAAGAAGAAGTCGCCGTACTCGATGGACGCCAACCTGCTGCACATCTCCTACGAAGGCGGTGTCCTGGAAGATACCTGGACCGAGCACGAGGAAGACATGTGGCGCTGGAGCGTCTCTCCGGAGAACGCCCCGGACCAGGCTACTTATATCGAGCTGACTTACCTCAACGGTGACATCGTCGCCATCGATGGTGTCGAGAAGTCCCCGGCCACCGTTCTGGCCGACCTGAACCGTATCGGTGGTGCCAACGGCATCGGCCGTCTGGACATCGTCGAGAACCGTTACGTCGGCATGAAGTCTCGTGGCTGCTACGAAACCCCTGGCGGCACCATCATGCTGCGCGCCCACCGTGCGATCGAGTCGATCACCCTGGACCGTGAAGTCGCTCACCTGAAAGATGAGCTGATGCCGAAGTATGCCAGCCTGATCTACACCGGTTACTGGTGGAGCCCGGAGCGTGTGATGCTGCAGCAGATGATCGACGCATCGCAGGTCAACGTGAATGGCGTGGTACGCCTGAAGCTGTACAAAGGCAATGTCACCGTGGTTGGCCGCAAGTCGGACGACTCGCTGTTCGATGCCAACATTGCGACCTTCGAGGAAGATGGCGGCGCCTACAACCAGGCGGACGCTGCCGGCTTCATCAAGCTCAATGCGCTGCGTATGCGCATTGCCGCCAACAAGGGCCGTTCGTTGCTCTGAGTACTGGCACGCATCGCACGAACCCCGGCTCAGGCCGGGGTTTTTTTTGTGTCGACATCCAGCGGGTCGTCATCCCCTGAGATTGGCGGCATCTTGCTCGAGGGTGCAGACCGACAGCCTTGCGCACTGGTTTTTCTCGAGATTACAGAAGCGCCAGCGGTGCGCGGGTTCAGGCGATTGCGCGAGGGCAAGGCGGACTTGCTGTTCCATCATGGGCTGGGCATCTGGGCCGGAGAAGATAACGGTAATAGGCTCGGATACTTCCGTGACCGTCGCGGTGGGGCTGTCGCTGGTTGTTTTGCTTGATACAGGATTATAAAACGACTTGTAATTGAAGTTTAACGTCAAAAAGAACAGCGCTGTAAGGAAAAACGGAAAGCCCACCAGGAACCATGTATAGAGGCTCTGGCTGGATTCGCTGAGGAACGGCAGTGTCGCAAGGGCGGATGCTTCGATAATCCCCGCGAAGATGGCAATGATCGTCAGCGGGGCGACAGGTTGTGCTTCGGGCATGAGGGCTGTCTCCTGCGGTTTTGTTCATCATTACCTTACGCGGGCGCTCAACTAAAGATTGGATTGTTTCCCGGTTGAGAATTGTCTTTGAATACCTGTTAAGCCTGGTTTTTTCAGCGCCTGTGAAGTGGAATAATCTGCACGCGAAGGTTTGTTTTCAGCTGGTCATGTTGATTGGAGCGATGGTAGGTTTTAATTGCGGATCATTAAGTTTCACGGTTGGCTCTGGACATGCTTTTGTAGGAAATTTCTGCAAGTGTTGTAAGTTTTCTCTATTCATGAGTTTCACTGGCAAATCGTTGCACCCTGAAGCGTTCTGTCGGTTATCGTGGCATGCCACAGCAAAAATCAATAATGAATGGATATCGCATGAATAAAGTCCTTATCGTGGATGATCATCCGGTTATACGTCTGGCCGTGCGCATGCTGATGGAGCGGCACGGGTACGACGTCGTTGCGGAAACCGATAACGGCGTGGCCGCCTTGCAACTGACGCGTGAACACCTACCGGATATCGTGGTGCTCGATATCGGTATTCCAAAACTCGATGGCCTTGAAGTCATCGCCCGCATGGCAGCCTTCAGCCCAGGCAGCAAAGTGTTGGTGCTGACCTCGCAGGTGCCTGGTAACTTCTCGATGCGCTGCATGCAGGCGGGGGCGGCGGGGTATGTGTGCAAACAACAGGAGTTGACCGAGCTGCTAAGCGCCATCAAGGCCGTGCTGTCAGGCTACAGCTACTTCCCCAACCAGGCCTTGCATGCGTCACGGGGCAGGGGCAGTGGTGGCAGCGAGACGGATATGGTCAACCGCCTCTCGGCCCGGGAAATGACCGTTTTACAGCAGCTGTCGCGCGGGCGATCCAACAAGGAAATTGCCGACAGCATGTTCCTCAGCAACAAGACCGTCAGCACTTACAAGTCACGCTTGCTGCTCAAGCTGAACGCCAGGTCGTTGGTAGACCTGATCGAACTGGCTCAGCGCCACGGGCTTAACTGACCGCCAGCATGCAAAGCCTCCCTGAGGGAGGCTTTGCAAAAAAAGCTACAGATCGTAGTCGAAATCGGCCAGTTGTTTCTGCAGGCGCCGCTCTTCCAGCAGGTTGTCGATCGTGCGGCGTTTGCTCAGGTTGGTCTTTGCAGTTTCTACCTGGGGCTCCGCTTCATCATCCACGGCAACAAAATCATCTTCGATTGACAGGTCGTCTTTATCGGCACTCATGAGTCGCTCCAAGCCAAGGGGCCATTGGCCGTCCTTATAACCAGAAAGCTGACGCTGGTAAAAAAGATTTTTTCAATCGTGCCGGGTGGTTTTTCGCTATCGGCTCAATCGTCAGACGTCTTCTGCTTGTATTCGCAGAGGTCTTCGATCCGACAGCTCCCGCACCTGGGCTTGCGTGCCTGGCATACGTAGCGCCCATGCAGGATGAGCCAGTGGTGGGCATCGAGCAGGTAGTCCTTGGGGACGAACTTGACCAGCTTCTTCTCGACCTCAAGCACCGTTTTGCCGGGTGCAATGCCGGTGCGATTACTGACCCTGAAAATGTGCGTGTCCACCGCCATGGTCGGCTGCCGGAACGCCGTGTTGAGCACCACGTTGGCAGTCTTGCGCCCAACGCCAGGCAGCGCTTCAAGGGCTTCCCGGGTTTCTGGCACCTGGCTGTCATGGCGCTCGATCAGCAGTCGGCAGGCCTCGATCACGTTCTTGGCTTTGCTGTTATAGAGCCCGATGGTCTTGATGTATGCGCTCAGCCCTTCGACGCCCAGGGCGTAGATCGCTTCTGGCGTATTGGCCACGGGGAACAGGCGAGCGGTGGCCTTGTTCACGCCTACGTCAGTGGATTGCGCTGAAAGCGTGACGGCGACGAGCAGTTCGAACGGTGTGGTATAGGCCAGTTCCGTTTTCGGGTCGGGGTTGTCTTCGTGCAGCCTGCGAAAGATCTCCAGGCGTTTTGCGGCATTCATGGAATCAGCGCTTTCCTTGACGACGTGGGTGGGCGGTGCCCGGACGCAGGTGATTGTACAAGGCCAACAGCAGTCCGAGCAGTAGCAGCGCGCCAGGGGCGAGGCTGGCAAGGTGCAGGCCCAGCCCTTCGGCTAGCCATTGGCGGCAGGCGCCGAGCAGCAGGCAGGCGGCCAGCAGGCCAGCCAGATTCAACAACAGTGAGCGCCAACGCCCTTCTTGTGGCAGCAGATAGTCTGCTACCAGGCACGGCAGGCACAGTAGCGCAGGGTACGGGCCCAGCAGCAGTGCTACCGGCAGCAGCCAGGCCCGCAGGGCCAATTGCAGGCAACTGGCCAGGGCCGCCAATAACAGCAGGCTTGCGAGCATGTGTGCGGCGCCCTTCAGGCGGTTGCGCAACGGCACCAGCACTACTTGATGCAGGCCGATCATCATCACCGCGCACGCACCTATGGCCGTGGCCAAGGGCAACGTTTGCGTGGCCCCTAGAAGGGGGGCAAGGCTGGCGGCCAGCAGGTAGTCCTTATTCATTGGCAGGGTCCCCAAGGAGGTCGTGGCGATGTTCATCGAAATAGACCAGGGCATCTTGCAATGCCTCGATAACTGCCCGCGAGGTCACTGTTGCGCCTGCGAGTTGGTCGAAATCGCCCTGGTCACGCTTCAATGCCCAGTGATCACTCAAGCGGCGATTGGCAAATTGCTTCAGCCAGTTCACTTGCGGGTCGGCAAGGCGACCACCGAGCCCGGGGCTTTCCTGCTGTTCGACCACCTGGCCACCGATCAGTCGCCCATCAGGGGCGATGGCGATGCTTAGCACCACTGGCCCGGCATAGCCTTGGGCCTGGGTCACCAGGACGATGGCCGCAGGCTTACCCGCCAGCGTAGCCCGGTAGGCCGCCACGATGCGACTGTGCGGGCGATGCGAGGCAGGCCGTGGCAGTGGGGTATCCAACGGCAGGTTGTCGTAACTGCCCTCCGGCAGGACGGCGAGCCTCTGACGGCTCTGCAGCTGCTTTTCGGCTTGGCTGACGGCGGGGAGGGTCCACTCGCGCCAGATCAGCGTGGTCGACAATGCCAGTACCGCAGTCACCAGCAGCAACCCTGCCGTGCGCACATGGGGGCTCACCGGGCAGCCTGCTGGCGGCGCAAGGCAAGCCGTTCAAGGCTGGGGACCGCAAGGTTCATCAGCAGAATGGCGAACGCCGTGCCGTCGGGGTAACTGCCCCAGGTGCGGATCAGGTAGATCAACAGGCCCACAGCAAAGCCGAACACCAGCTTGGCCCAATCGCTCCTGGGGCCGGAGACAGGCTCGGTGGCGATGAAAAAAGCGGCGAGCATGGTCGAGCCAGAAAACAGGTGCAGCAAGGGGGAGCCATTGGAGTCCGAGCCTGAGCCGTTCCAGGCCAGCAGGCTGAACAGCGACAACCCCGCCAGCAAACCTGCTGGCGCATGCCAGCTGAACACCTTGCGCTGCAAGAGAAACAGCCCACCCAGCAAAAACGCCAGGTTGGCCCATTCCGCGCCGCGCCCGCCGATATTGCCGAAGCCCGGGTGGGTGGCGAACAATTCATCAACGGTCAGGCTGCGGTTATGGCGCAGGCCATCGAGTAGGGTCGGCTGGGCCCAGGCATCGATGTGCTCGGCGCCGCCAAATACCTGCTGCAGGGTCTCGTACAAGCCAGCTGGCTGACCTGGCCAATGGTTCATCTGTGAGGGAAAGCTCAGCAACACGAAGGCATAGCCCAGCATGGCCGGGTTGAACAAGTTGCGGCCGACCCCGCCAAAGGCCTGTTTACCGATGCCGATAGCCGTGCCAGCGGCGATCATGGGCAGCCACCAAGGGGCCAGGGTGGGCAACGCCGCCGTCAGTAGCACGGCGGTCACCAGTGCACTGCCGTCGGTCAGTGCCAGGCTGACGGGCTCGCCACGCAGCTTCAATAGCAGTGCTTCACAGAGCAGCGCTGCACTGGCGCATAGCAGCAGGTTGCACAGCAGCCCCCAGCCCTGCTGCCACAGTAGTGTCAGCAAACCGGGGAGGCAGGCCAGTAGCACCAGGGTCATGCTCGTGCGCAGGCGGGGGTCGGGCTTCATTGCGCAAAGAGTCCGTTGAAGCCGGAAAACGCCATGGCCATCACTCCGGCGCCAAGCAGCTCTATGGGCAGGCCGCGCAGGGCGACAGGGATGTCGGCCTGGGCGCTGCGCTGGCGCAAGTCGGCGAAAAGAACCAGAGCAAGCCACAAACCTGCGCCTGCCAGCAGGCCTTTGGTCAGTGTTGCCGACCAGGCATTGCCGTCACCTGCCCCTTGCAGCGCCAGGCCCAGCACGCTGGCGTTGCACAGCAGCAGCGTGGGCAGGTCAGCCACCGGCCAAGCAGGGCGCAGCCTTGCCAGTGCCCAGGGGATGCCGAAGGCCAGAAGCGCCAGCCAGGGCAGCAACAGGAACAGGCTCAGTTCGTGGAGTTGCCAAGGGTCGAGCACCAGCCACCTCAGCAGGTGGGCGCCAATCAGCCCCAGCACGATGGCCAAGGCGCACGCCAGCCCGAGCACATGCAAGCGCAGCCGGGAAGTCGGCTGTTGCGCCAAGCACAGATGATTGACCAGCGTGGCGCTGACCAGAACCAGAATGTAGTCACTCATGAACTGACGATAGCCGGGAATCACAGCGATTGTCCGGCATTCAGCGGGGGATGGAACTGCCCCGGCACTGAGGCCGGGGCAGGGGGCTTACTTGATGCGCTGGCCTGGTTTGGCGCCGCTGTCGGGGCTGAGCAGGTAGATCTCTTCACCGCCAGGGCCGGCAGCCATGACCATGCCTTCGGACACGCCAAAGCGCATCTTGCGAGGCTTGAGGTTGGCTACCATCATGGTCAGGCGGCCTTCCAGCTTGGAGGGGTCGGGGTAGGCCGACTTGATACCGGAGAACACGTTGCGGCGTTCGTCACCGATGTCCAGTGTCAGTTGCAGCAACTTGTCGGCACCTGCGACGGCCTCGGCCTTGACGATCAGGGCCACGCGCAAGTCGACGGCGGCAAAGGTGTCGAACTCGATTTCCGCCGACAGCGGCTCCTTGGTCAGCTCGCCATTGCCGGCCGGGGCCTGGGCCTGGCCGGCAGCAGCCAGCAGGTCTTCCTTGCTTGCGGCGACCATGGCTTCGACCTTGGCCGGTTCGATGCGGCTCATCAGTGCCTTGAAGGCGTTCAGACGGTGGTTTTCCAGGCGCGACTGGTGGTCGTTCCAGGTCAGCGGCGCGACATTGAGGAAGGCCTCGGCGTCGGCAGCCAGTAACGGCAGTACCGGTTTGAGGAAGATCACCAACTGGCGGAACAGGTTTACGCCTTGAGCGCAGATGGCTTGCACCTCGTCCTGCTTGCCTTCCTGCTTGGCCAGCGACCAAGGGGCCTTGTCGGCGATCCAGGCGTTGGCGCGGTCGGCCAGGGCCATGATTTCGCGCATCGCACGGGCGAAGTCGCGGCTCTCGTAGGCCTCGGCAATGGACGGTGCGGCGGCCAGGAAGGCCTCGGTCAGCTCAGGTGCGGCATCGCCGGCCACCATCACACCTTCGTTGCCTTTGTGAATGAAGCCTGCGCAACGGCTGGCGATATTGACCACCTTGCCGACCAGGTCGGAGTTGACCTTCTGCACGAAGTCTTCCAGGTTCAGGTCCAGGTCATCCACGCCACGGCCCAGTTTGGCCGCGTAGTAGTAGCGCAGGTATTCCGGTTGCAGGTGGTCCAGGTAGGTGCGCGCCTTGATGAAGGTGCCGCGCGACTTGGACATCTTGGCGCCGTTGACGGTCAGGTAGCCGTGCACATTGACTGCGGTTGGCTTGCGGAAACCCGCGCCTTCGAGCATGGCTGGCCAGAACAATGCGTGGAAGTTGACGATGTCCTTGCCGATGAAGTGGTACAGCTCGGCAGTGGAGTCTTCTTTCCAGAACGCATCGAAGTCCAGCTCCGGGCGGCGCGCGCAGAGGTTCTTGAAGCTGGCCATGTAGCCGATTGGCGCATCCAGCCAGACGTAGAAGTATTTGCCCGGCTCGCCCGGGATCTCGAAGCCGAAGTACGGCGCATCGCGGGAGATGTCCCACTCCTGCAGGCCCGAGTCCAGCCATTCGGCGAGCTTGTTGGCGACGGCCTCCTGCAAGGTGCCGCTGCGGGTCCACTGCTGCAGCATCGCCTGGAAGTCCGGCAGCTTGAAGAAGAAGTGCTGGGAATCACGCAGCACCGGGGTGGCACCGGAGATGGCCGACTTGGGGTTCTTCAGCTCGGTGGGGGCGTAGGTGGCGCCGCACTTTTCGCAGTTGTCGCCGTACTGGTCTTCGGCCGCGCACTTGGGGCAGGTGCCCTTGATGAAGCGGTCGGCCAGGAACATGCCCTTTTCAGGGTCGAAATACTGGGTCACCGAACGGGTGGCAATGTGCCCGGCCTCACGCAGGCGCGTGTAGATCAGGCCGGACAGCTCGCGGTTCTCTTCGCTGTGGGTCGAGTGGAAGTTGTCGAAGTCCACCAGGAAATCGGCGAAGTCGCCGCTGTGCTCGGCCTGGACGTTGGCGATCAGCTGTTCGGGCGTGATGCCTTCCTTTTCGGCGCGCAGCATGATGGCCGAGCCGTGGGCGTCGTCGGCGCAGACGTAGATGCACTGGTTGCCGCGTAGCTTCTGGAAGCGGACCCACATGTCTGTCTGGATGTACTCGAGCATATGGCCAAGATGGATTGATCCATTGGCATAGGGCAAGGCGCTGGTGACGAGAATCTGACGTGGCTCGGACATGGTGGCTCGGCTACTTATCTGGCTACGGGGTAAAAATGAGGGTGATCGGCCACTATAAAGGGCTGGCGAAGATATTTCACCCCACAGTCGCACCTGCTGACGATTGACGGGTTAGGATAGGCGCCTGTTTTACATTCAGTTTGCCAATGGGAGTCTCCATGAGTGCCGTCACCCGTGCCGCCGTCGAAGGCGTGCTTCGCCAGTACACCGACCCCTATCTGAACCAGGATCCGGTCAGCGCCGGTTGTGTGCGCGCCGTCGATATCCAGGGCGGTCAGGTCAGTGTGCAGTTGCAACTGGGGTATGCCGCAGGGTTGTTCAAGAACGGCTGGGCCCAGGTACTGCAGACAGCAATCGGCAACCTTGACGGCGTCACCAGTGCCCAGGTGTCGATCGACTGCGCGGTCGCCGCGCACAAGGCCCAGGCCCAGGTGCCGGCCATGGCCAACGTCAAGAACATCATCGCCGTGGCCTCGGGCAAGGGTGGCGTCGGCAAGTCGACCACTGCTGCCAACCTGGCCCTGGCCCTGGCCCGTGAAGGCGCCCGGGTAGGTATTCTCGACGCGGATATCTATGGCCCAAGCCAGGGCGTGATGTTTGGCATCGCAGAAGGCACCCGGCCACAGATTCGCGAGCAGAAGTGGTTTGTGCCGATCAAGGCGCATGGTGTGGAAGTCATGTCCATGGCGTTTCTCACCGACGACAACACGCCGATGGTATGGCGTGGCCCGATGGTGTCCGGTGCGCTGCTGCAACTGGTGACCCAGACCGCCTGGGATGACCTCGACTACCTGGTGATCGACATGCCGCCGGGCACCGGTGACATTCAGCTGACCCTGGCGCAGAAAGTACCGGTGGCCGGCTCGGTGATCGTCACCACCCCGCAAGACCTGGCCCTGCTGGACGCCAAGAAGGGTGTGGAAATGTTCCGCAAGGTCAACATCCCGGTGCTGGGTGTGGTGGAGAACATGGCCGTGCACATCTGTTCGAACTGTGGCCATGCCGAGCACCTGTTCGGCGAAGGTGGCGGTGAAAAGCTGGCGGCCCAATACGGCGTCGACCTGCTGGCCTCGCTGCCGCTGTCGATGCTGATCCGTGAGCAGGCCGACAGCGGCAAGCCGACGGCGATTGCCGAGCCGGAAAGCCAGATCGCCATGGTCTATCAGGAGTTGGCCCGCCAGGTGGGCGCGCGCATCGTCCTGCAGGAAGCGGCGGCGCCGGCGATGCCGAGCATTACCATCAGCGAGGATTGATATCCTCGCCGCTGCAGCGGTCTCTGCAGGAGCGGCCCGGCAAGGCCGCTTCTACAGGGTATGCCATTGCAGGAGGCATAAAAAAACCCGCCAGAAGGCGGGTTTTTTGAAAGCTTGTAAGCTTAGATCGACTTAGGCGATCTGAACTTCTTCAGCCTGCATACCTTTCTGGCCGCGGGTAGCGACGAAGGTAACAGCCTGGCCTTCTTTCAGGGTCTTGAAGCCGTCAGCTTGGATGGCTTTGAAGTGTACGAAGAGGTCGTCACCCGACTGAGGGGTGATGAAGCCGTAGCCTTTCTCATCGTTGAACCACTTAACGGTACCGTTTTGGCGATTGGACATGTTTCTGTCTCCTTGGACAAAGTTGATTACGGTCAGGAAAAACCCTGCCCGGGACTGAGTGCAAAGAGAGCAGAAAATTCAGAGATGGGCCGATCAGATCGTGCATCAAACTAGAGATTCTCGGTGTCACGTGCAGCACAGTGGCGTCACCTTACCCCACTTTCTGCAACCTGCCAATGGCCAGAAGCCGCTTTACTGAAATTCAGATCGGCGGCGGCTGTAGGCCCCGCCCGGCGGGGATTATAGCCAGAATGCAGGATGGAACTTTGAAGCGAGCGCCGGGACCGGTAAGATGCGCCTCACGATTTTCACCTAGCAACTCTTCAGGACACCCCGCCATGAGCATCAAATCGGACAAGTGGATTCGCCGCATGGCGCAGGAACACGGCATGATCGAACCGTTCGTCGAGCGCCAGGTGCGCGGCGAGCACGACAGCCGGGTCATCTCCTTCGGCGTCTCCAGCTACGGCTACGACGTGCGCTGCGCCGACGAATTCAAGGTGTTCACCAACATCAATTCGGCCACCGTCGACCCGAAAAACTTCGACGCCGGCAGCTTCGTCGACGTCAAGAGCGACGTCTGCATCATCCCGCCAAACTCCTTCGCCCTGGCCCGCACTGTGGAGTACTTCCGCATTCCACGCAACGTGCTGACCATCTGCCTGGGCAAAAGCACTTACGCGCGCTGCGGCATCATCGTCAACGTCACCCCGCTCGAGCCGGAATGGGAAGGCCACGTGACCCTTGAGTTCTCCAACACCACCACCCTGCCGGCAAAAATTTATGCCAACGAAGGTGTGGCGCAGATGCTCTTCCTCGAATCCGACGAAGAGTGCGAAGTGTCGTACAAGGACCGCGGCGGCAAGTACCAGGGCCAGCGCGGCGTCACCTTGCCACGCACCTGAGCCGACGAGCGCGGGGAATTCCCCGTGTGTTTGGTACTCCAACGGGTAACTGCCGATGTGCATGACGCGTATCGGCGCCCGTCAGGAGCCGCCAATGAAACTCCATCCCGCAATCAGTGCCAAGCTGGCTGGCTTGCAGCCCAATCAGGTCGGGTTGTTGCCGTGGTCATTGCTGGCGCATCCGCTGCCGATGCAGGCGGGGGGCGTGCCTCACCAGCCAGGTCCCGATACCCCGCAACCATCGCAACCCGGTGAAACGCCCATGGAGCCAGGTGAACCGACCTTGCCCGATGAGCCGCCTCCCGCGCCGGTCGCCTAAGCCGCTGCTGCTATAGCGCCCATACCCGTTCAGCGCCGGTCAGAAACACTCGGCTGGTGCTATCGGGGTGGACGCGCCAGCCACCGGTGAACTCACCGAAGGCGGGTAGCAGGCTGACTTTGTCATCGATCAGAAAGCAAGGCAGGCGCAGTCGCTGCCTGGCTCGCCCCTGCAAGACGAACACAGGGTGAACATGCCCCGCCAGCACCGGGTACTGGGGGTGGGCGAGAGGCTCGTGCTGCAAGGCAAAAGGTGCCAACACCCACGGCTCTTCCACCACGTCGATGCCCAGTTCAGCCGGCGGGTCGCCCGCGTGGCGATCATGGTTGCCACGCACCAGCACGATCCGTAGCTCGGCATGCCGTTGGCGCCACGCCTGCAGCCTGGCCAGCGTCGCAGGTGCGCGGCCGGTGCGGGCATGCAGGAAATCGCCGAGCACGACCAGTAATTGGCAGTCATGGTTGGCCAGCAGGGTATTCAGGCGTGCCAAGGTGGCTTCGGTAGTACCGCGCGGCACGGGTTGATGAAGGGCGCGATAGCTGGCGGCCTTGCCGATATGCACATCGGCTACCAGCAGGACGCGGCGGGCAGGCCAGTACAGGGCTTTGTCCGGCAACAGCCAAAGCGTTTCTTCGCAGTGTTCGATGGCCAGGTAATCATTCATCGCGTGCCACTCGCTGCGTTCTCCAGGTCTGCCACCATTCGCGCAATGCGGTCAGCCAGCTTTTCAGTGCTCAAGGTTTCGCGCATGCCTTCCACCAGCAAGGCGAAGGCCAATGGGCCGGGGCGGCGCAACTCACGCAGGTCCAGCCGCAGTTGGCCCATCTTCAGCAACTCGCGCTGCAGCCGATCGATCTCCAGTTCTTCGCGCAGCACTTCGTCCCGGGCCTGGCCCAGCAGCAGATTGTCGGCATCGTGCTTGCGAAACACCTCGTAGAAAAGCCCGCTCGACGCCTGGATCTGCCGGGTGCTCTTTTGCGCTGCCGGGTAGCCGCCAAACACCAGCCCGGCGATCTGGGCGATCTCGCGAAAGCGCCGCAGCGCCATCTCGCCCGCGTTGAGGCTGGCCAATACGTCCTCCAGCAGATGCTCGGGCGATAGCGCAGTGGGCAAGTGCGCCGCCCAGTCCACGGCGCTCGGGCTGAGCAGTTCAAAGCCATAGTCACTGACGGCGATGGACACAGACAGTGGCTGTACCCGGCTGACCCGCCAGGCAATCAGGTTGGCCAGCCCCAGGTTGGCCATGCGCCCGGCGAACGGATAGAGAAACAGGTGCGAGCCCTGGCGTGATTTCAGGGTTTCTGCCAGCAGCGTGCCGGTGGTTGGCAGGGCCGACCAGCGCGCCTGCAGCTCCAGCAGGGGGCGTACGGCTCGCATTTCCGGGCCGTCGTAATGTTGGTGGGCGGCGGCATCGAGCTGTTCGACCAGGGCGTCGGCCAGTTCGCTGGACAGTGGCATGCGCCCGCCATTCCAGCGTGCCACGGCGGCTTTGCGCGAGGTGCTGCGACGTACGTAGGCGGTCATGTTTTCGACCCGCACCAACTCCAGCACCCGGCCGGCGAAGACCAGGCTGTCACCCGGACGCAGGCGGGCGATGAAGGCCTCTTCGACACTGCCCAGCGACTTGCCGCCACCGCCCTTGCTCCAGTACTTGAGCTGCAGGCTGGCGTCGCTGACGATGGTGCCGATGCCCATGCGGTGCCGGCGTGCCAGGCGCTCGCTGGCAACCCGCCAGACGCCGTCGGCCTGGGCCTCGACACGCTGGTAGTCCGGGTAGGCGCTGAGCGAGTTGCCGCCGTGGCAGACGAAGTCCAGCGCCCACTGCCACTGGCTGTCGCGCAACGTGCGAAAGGCCCAGGTGCTGCGCACTTCGGCAAGCAACTGATCGGGCCGAAAGCCGCTGCCCAGGGCCATGCTGACCAGGTGTTGCACCAGCACATCCATGCACAGGCGTGGCGAACTTCTGGCCTCGATCTGCCCGGCAAGCAGCGCCTTTCGGGCCGCCGCCGCCTCCACCAGCTCCAGGCTGTGGGTGGGCACCAGGGTCACCCGCGAGGGGCGCCCGGGTGCATGCCCGGAGCGCCCGGCACGCTGCATCAGGCGGGCGATACCTTTGGCCGAGCCGATCTGCAACACCCGCTCCACAGGCAAGAAGTCCACGCCCAGGTCCAGGCTGGAGGTGCAGATGACCGCTTTCAGCGTGCCTTGCTTCAGGTTGCGTTCGACCCAGTCGCGGGTATCGCGGGCCAGTGAGGCATGGTGCAGGGCGATCAGGCCGGCCCAGTCTGGGCGTGCATCGAGCAATGCCTGGTACCAGAGTTCGGCCTGGGCGCGGGTATTGGTGAAGACCAGGCTGCTGGCGCTATTGTCGATTTGCGTGCTGACCTGGTCGAGCATCTTCAGGCCCATGTGCCCTGCCCAGGGGAAACGCTCGATCTCTGGCGGCAGCAGGGTGTCGACTTGCAGGTGTTTGTCCTGTCGGCCTTGCACCAGCAACCCTTCGTGAGGCAACAGCACTTCAAGCGCGTGTTGCAGGTTGCCGAGGGTCGCCGAAAGCCCCCAGGTCAGCAACTGCGGGTGCCAGTGGCGCAGGCGCGCCAAGGCCAGCTGCAATTGCACGCCACGCTTGTTGCCGAGCAGCTCATGCCACTCGTCCACCACCACCAGGCGCAGGCCAGCGAAGTCCTCGCGGGCCTGCGCCCGGGTCAGCAGCAAGGTCAGGCTTTCGGGTGTGGTGATCAATACGCTGGGCAGGCGTCTTGCCTGCCGCGCACGCTCTGCGCTGCGGGTATCGCCACTGCGGACTGCAACGCTCCAGTTCAGCCCCAGTTCATCGAGCGGTGCTTGCAAGGCGCGCGCGGTATCGGCGGCCAAGGCGCGCATGGGCGTGACCCAAAGCACCTGCAAGGGGGCCGGCTGGCGGCCAGAGATGCCGGCGGCGAACGCGCGAAGCGCTGCCAGCCAGACCGCGTAGGTTTTACCGGCGCCGGTACTGGCGTGCAACAGCCCGGATTCACCGCGCTCGACGGCTGCCCAGACACGCCGCTGGAAGGCGAACGGCTTCCAGCCGCGCTGGGCGAACCAGGCATTGGCGAGGTCGGTGGAGGCGGGCATGGGGGCAGGCGATCCTTCGAAGGTTGTGCTTCTACTGACCGCTTGCCCGGCCGATTGGTTTTACCGGATCAGTTACCCAGTAGGTAGCCGCTGCGGCACACCTGCTCGCCGGCCACATGGGCGATGACCATGCCCGCCGTCGCCATGCGCCGCACGCTGCGGGCGTACAGCAGGCCGGGTTGGCTGTTGCGCACGGCGGTTACCCGGTCGTTGAGCGGGTCGATGACTTCGGCGATCAACTGGTCGGCTTGCAGGTGCTGGCCTGGGCGGGCGTGGTACACCAGCAAGCCGCCCAGCGGCGCAGATATCGGTTCCACGGCGGCTAACGGCGTGGCCGGGCGGGGCAGCGGTGGAAGGGGCGCGTGGGCCCCTTCGATGACACCGGCATGGGTCAGGAAGTCGAGTATCGCCTGGCAGTCCTTGCTGGCCAGTTCGTGGCTCACATCCGCCTGCCCACGCAACTCGACGGTCACCGCACAGCAGCCCAGGGGGATCGGGAAACGCTTGCCGAAGCGTTGCTGCAACTGCCACCAGACCAGGCTGAAACATTCATCGAACGATTGCCCGCCGGAGTCGGTGGCCAGCAAGCTGGCCTGGGCCCCCAGGTAACGGGCCAGTGGCTCGATCTGAGGCCAGGCTTCGGGGGTGGTGTACAGGTGCTCGACGGCCTCGAAGTCGCAGTGCAGGTCCAGTATCAGGTCGGCGTCACAGGCCAGGCGCTGCAGGATCAGGCGCTGGGCCTGGAGGGGCGTGCGGGCGGGGTATGCGTCCAGCCCGCGGCGCAGGTATTCACGGATCAGGGCAATGTTGTGGGCCGGGTCCTGAGTCAGGTGCTGTTCGATTTGATCACCGATGCTGTCTGACAGGTCGACGAAATTGCGATTGAAGTTCTCGCCGCTTTGCAGTTCGAAGCGCCCCAGCGGTGCGTCCAGCAGTACCTGTTCCAGGCCTACCGGGTTAGCCACCGGTACCAGGATGATTTCCCGTTGCAGGCGGCCCTGCTGCTCCAACTCGGCCAGCCGCCGCTTGAGGTGCCACGCCACCAGCATGCCGGGCAGTTCGTCGGCATGCAGCGAGGCCTGGATGTACACCTTGCCGCCACCGCGTGGGCCAAAGTGGAAGCTGTGCAGTTGGCGTGAGATGCCCGGTACGGGGGCAAGCAGGTCGTGGGTCGAATGGTGCATGGGGGTCCTGGCTACGTGGCGAAAACGGTCTGCGACACGGGTCGGCACAAAGATAGAAGCATAGTTTGCCACTCTGTGCCTCTTCAGATCAGCAATGCCTGCAGGGTGGCCAGGTCGTCGGCTTCTTCCACCGGTTTGTCAAGGCGCCAGCGCAGCATGCGCGGAAAGCGCACGGCGATGCCGCTTTTGTGGCGGCTGGACAGGGCAATGCCCTCGAAGCCCAGTTCGAAGACCAGCGTCGGGGTCACACTGCGCACCGGGCCGAACGTGTCAACGGTGGTCTTGCGGATGATCGCGTCGACCTTGCGCATCTCTTCATCGCTCAGCCCGGAATAGGCCTTGGCGAAGGGAACCAAAGCCCGCTCAGGGCTGCCCGGGGGCGCGTTCCACACGGCAAACGTGTAGTCGCTGTAGAGGCTGGCGCGGCGGCCATGGCCGCGTTGGGCGTAAATCAATACGGCATCGACGCTGAACGGGTCGATCTTCCATTTCCACCAGGTGCCCATGTCCTTGGTGCGGCCTACGCCATACAGGGCCTCACGCTGCTTGAGCATCAGGCCTTCCACGCCCAGGCTGCGCGACTGCTCACGCTGCTCGGCGAGGTCGGCCCAGCTCAGCCCTTCGAGTAACGGCGAGAGCAGCACCGGCGCCAGTGGGTATTCTGCCACCAGGCGCTCCAGTTGCCGCCGACGCGCGTGCTGCGCGCGGTTGCGCCAATCCTCGCCCTGCCATTCCAGCAGGTCGTAGGCCTGCAGCACCACGGGGGCATCGGCCAACAGCTTCTTGCCCAAGGTCTTGCGGCCCAGGCGCTGTTGCAGCAGGGCGAAGGGCTGCACGGCCAGCGCACCGCGGGTGGCGCCAGGCTTCCAGACCAGAATCTCGCCATCGAGCACAACGCCATCCGGCAAGGTTTGCGCCAAGCTGTGCAGCTCGGGGAAGCGATCGGTGACCAGTTCTTCGCCGCGTGACCAGACCCACAGCTGGCCGTCACGCTTGACCACCTGGGCGCGGATGCCGTCCCACTTCCATTCGACCTGCCAATCGCTCGGCGGCCCGAGCAGCGCATCGAAATGCTCGGTTGGCGCTTGCAACGCATGCGCCAGGAAGAATGGATACGGCTGGCCGCCGCGCTGGCTGTGCTCATCGGCCGACTCGGCGGCCACCAAACGGTGGTAATCGGCGGCGCTGGGGCGGTGGCCGATGTCGGTGTAGCCGACCAGGCGTTGGGCCACGCGCTTGGCGTCGAGGCCTGCCAGCTGAGCCAGGGCGCGGGTGACCAGCAGCTTGGACACACCAACGCGAAAGCTGCCGGTGATCAGCTTCAGGCACAGCATCAGGCTGGGCCGGTCGAGCTGTGCCCAGAGCGGTGGCAGGCGCTGGCGGACCTCTTCGGCCGGCAACCCGCGAAGGGGCAGCAGGTGAGCCTCGACCCAGTAGGCCAAGCCATCGTCGCTGCCCTGGCTGTTCTGAGGCAGCAGCAACGAAATGGTCTCGGCAAGGTCGCCCACGGCTTGGTAACTTTCTTCGAACAGCCAGTCGGGCAGTGCTGCCAGGGCAGTGGCCAGTTCACGCAGCACACGGGTGGGCACCAGTTGCCGGGGGCGGCCACCGGCGAGGAAGTAAACGGCCCAGGCCGCATCGTCGGCAGGGGCCTGGGCAAAGTAATCGCGCAACGCTTCGAGCTTGGCGTTGCTGGAGGTGGTCGCGTCCAGGCGCAGGTACAGCGCGGCAAAGGCCTTCATGCCTCGGCACCGGCGGGTGTCGACTCGTCTTCATCGCCGTATTCGGTGGCGAAGGCACGGGCATCCAGGCCCTGCTCGTTGAGATAGCGCACCAGGACGTTGACCGAACCATGGGTGACCATCACCCGCTGTGCACCGGTCTGGCCGATGGCCCACAGCAGCCCTGGCCAGTCAGCATGGTCCGACAGCACGAAGCCGCGGTCGACGCCACGTCGGCGGCGTGTACCGCGCAACAGCATCCAGCCGCTGGCGAAGGCATCGCTGTAGTCGCCGAAGCGGCGCATCCAGCTGCTGCCGCCGGCTGACGGTGGGGCCAGGACCAAGGCCTGGCGCAGCAACGGGTCGTTGCGTGGGATATCGCCGGCATAGCGGGTTTCTGGCAAGTACACGCCTGCCTCTCGGTACACCCGGTTCAGCGGCTCGACCGCACCGTGCACCAGAATTGGCCCGATACTCGCGTCCAGCCCATGAAGGATGCGCTGCGCCTTGCCGAAGGCGTAGCAGAACAGCACGCTGGCTTTGCCCTGATCGCGGTTGGCCCGCCACCAGGCATTGATGCCGGCAAAGACCTCGGCCTGGCTGGGCCAGCGATAGATCGGCAGGCCGAAGGTCGACTCGGTGATGAAGGTGTGGCACGCCACAGGCTCGAAGGCTGCGCAGGTGCCGTCGGGTTCGACTTTGTAGTCGCCCGAAGCGACCCAGACTTGGCCCTGGTGTTCCAGGCGCACTTGCGCCGAACCCAGTACGTGACCCGCCGGGTGCAGGCTCAGGGTAACCCCGTGGTGGCGGATGCGCTCGCCGTAGGCCAGGGTCTGCAGGTCGATAGACTGGCCCAGGCGACTGCGCAAGATACCTTCGCCAGAGGCGGCAGTGAGGTAGTGGCGATTACCGGTACGCGCGTGATCACCGTGGCCATGGGTGATGATGGCACGGTCCACCGGCCGCCAGGGGTCGATGTAGAAATCACCGGGCGGGCAGTACAGGCCTTCGGGGCGGGCGATTACGAGGTCCATGGCACGGCGGCTGGCAAAGGGCTTGCTAAGTCAGAGCGTGGCAGGTATCGGGAAGTTCGAAATTGAACGGGCAGCCCTGGAGCAGGGCTGCCTGGGGGCATCAGGAAATCGCTATCTTCCAACCGGACAACTGAGCTTCGGAAACGCTGATTTTTGCAGCGCGCGCAATGTTGAGGCGCTTGCCATCGTGCATGAGGTAGGGGGAGGTGTGGAAGTGGTCCCACACAGTTTCGGCGTCTTCGGGCAGCAGGTCTTCGGTATTGTAGGTGAACGCGATGGTGGCTGGCGAAGTGGTGGCCGGGGCAGCGACATCTTCATCGCAGATCAACCGGTAGCTGGCTGCCTCGGTGCCGACCCAGATTTGGGCGTTCACGGTAGCGCCAGCCGGGACGTCAAGCGTTTCTGGCCAGGAAATTTCTATGTTCAGTGTTTCAGTAGTCATGGTGGCATCCTCATTGGAAATGGCCGCACTCGATAGGAACTACCCAGTGCGGTGCCGAGGATGCTAAGAGCCCGACGCGCTGTTGATCAGAGGGAAACTGGCCTCTAGCGGCCAGGTACCAGGGTCAGCCGCGGGTTGCCATAGGCCCGCGCAAAGTTCTGCGGTTGCAGCGGCAGGCTCATGAAACGGCCCTTGAACCAGGCGTCCAGCCCATCGCCGTAGTGTTGGCTGGCCGGGTTGCCGGACTGGCCGCTGCTAGTCAGTACCTGCAAGGGTTCGGCCTGGCCGAAGTCGACGACCATGCGTGCCGAGGCCGGCAGGTGCGTGTCGAAGTCATTGCCCCAGGCGTAGGGTGTCAGTGCCAGGGTACTGAAATCGCCACCGGCAGCCAGCGGTGAGCGGCTGACAGTGTCCCCCAGGCCGTGATAGGCCGGTGCTGGCCAGCGGTACTGGTGCAGTTTGCCCCATTGCCAGGCGCGGCGGTCGGCGCCGAGTTGCGCAGTGCCTGCATCCACCGCAGCGGCCAGGCTGCGGGCGAGAATTGCCGGCTTGTCTTCCTTCTGCGGTGTGCTGCGGTCATCCCAGAACGGGCTGTCCTCGCGGCCCAGCAGGTGGTCGGCCTGGGCCGAGTAGGACAAACGGGCATTGCTGACGAACGCCTGCCAGGCAGGGCTGGACACCGGCCCGAGGTCGTCGAGGAAGGTTTCGCGGGCGAACGCCTGGAGGAACAATTCGTACAGTGCGGCATCCGCCGACACCGGGCTCAGGCGGCCATCGAACGCCTTGAGCCTGGCCAGGGCGTCGCGGGCTTTGTCGCGCTCAGCGGGCGACAGTGCGTCGATCGCCTGCTTGAGCGGCTGGGCCATGCCCGGGGCGTCGAACATCTGCTTGAGCTTGTCGGCCAGCAGGGTGACTTGGTCGTTCTGCAGGGCCATCAGGCTGCGGCTGTCGTGGCGGCCGTTAGCGGCCAACTGGGCCAGGCGCTCGGCGCGTTCGGGGTAGTACCAGGTGTTGGACAACTGCATGCCGTAGCCGCGCGGCAGGCTGCGCTGGTTGGCGTGGCCGATCCAGCCGGCGGGCGGGTCCTGGTCGTAAGGGTGCAGCATCGGGTCTGCGTAACCGTCCCAGTCGTAGCGCCCGTCCCAACCGGGCGAGGGTAGCAGGCCCTGGCCTTCGCGGCGGTTGGGGTAGCGCCCACTGACCTGCCAGCCGATGTGATTAGGCTCGGCGAAGACGAAATTGAGCGCCGCTGCAGCGACTTCACGGGTGCTGTCGAAGGCGCGTTCGACCGTTTTGGCACGCGTCAGGTCAAACAGCGCGTCGAGGCTACGGTCGCCCTTCAATTGCGGCAGGGCCAGGGCCAGGCCCAGGCTTGCGTTACCCGGCTGGGCGAGCAGGGTGCCGTGGCGTGTGTCGTACATCACCTCGCGCAGAGGGCGTTGGCCGCGCACGAAGAAGGTTTCGCTGCGCGCCCGGGCCGGCTGCCACTTGCCGTCGGCCAGGTAGCTAAGCTGGTTGCCTTGGCGGCGCAGTTGTTCCAGGTACAGGTCCTGGTTGTCGGCCATCACGGCACTGCTGCTCCAGGCGACTTTGCCGTTGAAGCCGGCCAGCACGATCGGCAGGCCTGGCAGTGACAGGCCGGCGACCTGGTACTTGCTGGTGTGGATCTGCACCGGGCTCAAGGCCCAGGCCGCTTGGCTGTCGCTGGCCAGCAGGCTCTTGCCGCTGCGGCTGCGCTGGGCTGCCAAGGCCAGGTTGGCCGAGCCGGGGCTGCCTAGCAGGTCGAGGTCGGCGAGTTTCTGGCTGGCCGCCGCCAGAGCCGGCAAACCGGGTAGCTGGCGGGCCAGGTTCAGGCCCTTGAGCTTGTCCACTTCGGCGTCGGCCAAGGGCTCGTCCGGAGCGCCGGGCAGCAGCCAGGCCAGCTTGTCGCTGCCGACCTTCTGCGCCAAGGTCAGGGCGCTGAGTTCCTCTTGCAGGTTCACCGACTGGCTGAAGGCGTACAGGCTGAAGATCAGCGCCGAGTCTTCCGGCTTCCAGTACTCGGGGCGATGGCCGCTGTTGGCCAGGCCGGCGGGCAGTTTGTCGCGGTAGCGGAACAGGTAGGCGTTGACCCCGCGGGCGTAGACCTCGAAGAAGCGCTTGAGCCGTGGCGACGCGTCGGCGTATTGCTGGGCGGCGCTTTGCTTGAGGTTGGCGGCCCGCATCAGGCGGTCGATGTCCAGTGCTTCGCTGCCGGCCAGTTCGGCAAGGCGGCCCTGGGCGAGCAGGCGCATGGCGACCATCTGCTCGATGCGATCGCCGGCATGTACATACCCCAGGCTGAACAGGGCGTCATGGAAGTTGCCGCTCTCGATCAGCGGAGCGCCCATGGCATTGCGCCGTACCGAGACGTTTTGCGCCAGGCCCTTGAGGGGTTGCACGCCGGTGGTCGGTGGCACGCTGCCCTGATAGCCGCCCATCTGGCAACCGGCGAGTCCGAGCGTGCCGAGCAGCGTGGCAGCGGTCGTGAACCGCAGGCGGAAGGGAGGAAAGGCGGGGGCGGCCATGACAAGGGCTCCTGCAAGGCGTGGCGGGGGTTTGGAAGGCGCTAAGGTAGTGAGCGCGCAGGCGCGGTGCAAGGTGCTGAGGCGGTTTATTTACGAATGGTAGGGGGCTTCGAGGTGCTTGGCTTGGGTGTTGAGGTGCTGTCGAGATCGAGCGCCCTCATGCTCAAGGCATGTACGAGGCGCTCGATATCATCAGCACAGCGGTCGCATCAAGCGCCGTGGCACTTCTTGAATTTCTTCTCGCTGCCGCAGGGGCAAGGATCGTTGCGGCCAACGTCCTTCAGGGCGTTACGCACCGGCTCCTGATGGCCGTGGTTGCAGTGCGGGCCGTGCACATGGCCATGGTCGTGATCGTGCGGGTGATCATGATCGTGGTTGCAGTCAGGGCCATGAACATGGGGTTGCTGGGTCATTGCAGGGTTACTCCGGTAAGAAATCACCGGGGATTATCTCACCACTGCGCGACAAGTGCAGGTCCCGATGGATGAGTAGCCCCGTGGCCAGTTCCCCCTGCAGGGTGTAGTGCAGCGGTTGTTCGCTTTTGAGCAGCTTGGCCAGTGGTTTGAGGTGCTGCCACAAGTTGGTCCGCGCGGTGATCTTGAACGTGCGCCGAGCATGGCCGCCAACGCTGCGCCAGACACTGGTCTCATCCTGCACCAGCAGCAGGTCGTTGAGCCGTATCGAATACGCCAGGCTACGGATGAACAGCCGGCTGTCGTTCGGGTTGTCGACACGCAGGTGCAGCACGAATTCCTGCTGCAGCAACTTGGCCTTGACCGTCTCGACCTTGACCAGATGTACCTCGGGTTCGCGCCAGTCGTCGCCGCCCCAGCTGGCGCAGCCGGCCAGCAGGGCCAGCAAGGCGCCAAGCACGAGTACGCGGGCCTGGGCGATCATGTTCAGCTGGCCACGTAGCTTGCGCAGCATTTCTTGAATTTCTGACCGCTGGCGCACGGGCAAGGGTCGTTGCGCCCGGCCTTGAGCCCGACCGTGGGGTCGATGAAGTACCAGCGCCCATCATGCTGGACGAACGCCGAACGCTCGCGGTGTTGGTGATCGCCCTCCTGATCGTGCCAGCGAGCGGTGAAGGTGACAAAGCCGTGCTCAGGCTGGCCACCCAGCACCTCGGCGTTTTCCACTTCCAGCCCCAGCCAGGTGCTCTGTGCGCTCCAGCTGGCCATCGCGGCACGGTCCAGTGCCGCCTGCTGGGCCGGCAGGGTGGTGTGCACCAGGTAATCGATCAGGCCCAGCACGTAAGCGCTGTAGCGCGAGCGCATCAGCGTCTGGGCATCGGGGGCCGGGGTTCCGGCATGGTAGTGCCCGCAGCAGGCGTCCAGCAGGTTGCCACTGCCACAAGGGCAGACCGAGACACTCATCATCACCACCAGTACTTTCCAAAATTTTCAGGGTTGGCCCAGAACCGTGCATTGAGCCAGTCCGGGACTTGCTTGTAGTCATGTAGATCATAGGTGAACAGGCTCAGTACCTGCCCTTCACGACGGAATTTTTCGCTGGCCGACAAGGCCAGGGCGAAGAAATCGGTGTCTTGCCAGCCGCAAGCCGAGAGGTCGGCCAGCACGGCAACCCGGCTGGCATTGAGGTTGCGAATGCCACCGAGCAGTTCCAGGCCCGTGCGTTTGGGCAGGTGTTCCAGGCAGTCCACCAGTACCGCCAAGTCGAAGCGCTGGTTTGCCAGGTCAACCGGCAGCGGCCCAGGCGCGGTCGTTGCGATCACCACCTGCGGGTGAGCCTGGGCAAAGGCGTCCAGCGCGGGGAAGCGTGTGCCTACCAGCAACAGGCGTTGGGGGGTGAAACGATCGAGCAGGGCTGCCAGGGCCTGCTGGGGGGTGCGCTGGGAGAAACCGTCGGTCATTGCCAATCCTCGTTCAAGTCGTCCAAGACTAGCGGGCCGCAGCGCGTGGGCAAAGCGTCATGTGACTGCGTCGTGGCTTATTGCTGGCAGGGATGGAATGTGCGGTCTTTACTGCCAGAGATCGGCCTTATGCCGATTCCCCCTAGGAGATGCGACGAAAATGAGCATAGTACGCACAGCGATACCCCTGGTACTGCTCACCAGTGTGTTGACTGGTTGTGCAGGTTTGCAAAAGACCGACTGGCCGAAGTGTGCTGCCGTCGGGGGTGTAGGCGGCGCCGCCTTGGGCGCCATCGAGAGTTCCAGCTGGGCTGGCTGGGGCGCGTTGCTGGGCGGTGGCCTGGCGGCGGGCTATTGCTGGGCCCATGGCGATGGCGACGAGGATGGTGACGGCGTGCCGGACAGCCGAGACAAATGCCCAGGCACCCCGCGCGGCGTGCAGGTCGATGCCAATGGCTGCCCACCGGAGCCGGTCGCGGTGGTCGAGGAAGTGGTGGTGCAGAAGGAAGAAGTCATCGTCATCCGTGACGTGCACTTCGAGTTCGACTCTGCACGCCTGACTGCAGCCGATAAAGAGCGCCTCAATACCATCTCCACCCGCCTCAAGCAGGAAGCACCCAGTGCGCGGCTGAGTGTCAGTGGCCATACCGACAGTGTCGGGTCAGACAGCTATAACCAAAAACTGTCCGAGCGCCGTGCTCATTCGGTGACCGATTACCTGGTCGAAAGCGGCGTACCCCGCAGCAGCTTCGTCTCGGTGGTCGGTGCGGGTGAAACCCAACCTGTGGCAGACAATGCCACCGCCGATGGGCGCGCCATGAACCGTCGCACGGAGATCAAGATCCAGCGCTGACGGCCCGCGCCCGCGCCTTGGGCAGTGGCGCGGGCGCGCTTTCAAACCGGCAAGCCGGGTGTGGCCAATGACACAGGCAGCCAGTGCAGGTACTGTTGGCCGCACGGCCCGCTCGAACGGGCCGTTTAGACAGAACAATAAATGCAGGGGGCGGGGCATGAAATTCATCCTGGGCCTGGGCAAGGTCCTGACGGTTGTCTTCTGGGGTGTGGTGCTGTTCAATCTGCTGCTGCCACAACCACTGCCATTCAATCTTCTGATCAATACGGCAGGCATTGTCCTGCTGAGCCTGCATGTGCTCGAGGTGCTGTTCTTCAACGCCAGCCTGCGTGGCCGTAGCCACCGGTGGTTCGACCGTCTGCAGATCCTGCTGACGGGTATTTTCCATGTCATGTCCATTCCTCGTGCGCAGGAGGCGCCGCGCAATGCGTAATCTGATGTTGCTGGCCATGTTGGCTGCTCCCCTGGCCCAGGCCGAAACCCTTGAAGTGGCGTCCAATTCCATGCTGCGCCTGCCCGACAAGTCGGCCAGCGTGCACTTGGAGCATTTGCGCGTGGCCGATTCGGCGACGTTGCTGCTGCCTGCCACGCTGACCGAGTTGACCATCGATCATCTGCAATTGGGGCGTGATGCGCGTATCGCCATTGCCCCTTCTGACCACCCGTTGCGCATCGAGGTGCGCAACGCCCAAATGGGCGAGGGTAGCGAGATCAGTGCCCCGGGTGCGTCGGGCACCTACCAGCGTGCGGCCCGTTCCGGTCGAAGCCTGGACCTGAAGCTGGAGGAGGTCGATGCCGGGCTGTTGTCGATCGACGCACGAGGTGGCGCGGGTGCGCCCGGTTATGCCGGGCTCGACGGCGCCAACGGCCAGCCTGGCGGCTGTACCTGGGGCCAGGCCAGCCGCGGCGCCAATGGCGATGACGGAGGCAATGGGCACGATGGCGCGGCGGGTGGGCGAATTCGCCTGAGCCTGCCGCAAGGTTTTGCCCAGGAGCGCATCGTGGCGCGCCTGGATGGCGGTGCGCCAGGCCAGGCCGGTGCCGCTGGCAAGGCCGGCAAGGGCGGGGCGAGCAAAGGGTGCCTGGTGTATCGCACCGATGCCGGCGCCAGTGGCCGGCCAGGGCAACCGGGCCAGCCAGGCTTGGCCGGCGCTTCAGGTGAGTTGATCCTGCAACGCCTTTGACGTTAAAGGGCGGCGTGGCCCAAGGGGGCGCGTCGCCTACAGCATCAATCGCGAACTGGCCACTGCCACCACGGCGATGCCCAGCAGCAGGTTGATGCCGACCATGCGTCGAATCCTTCCCAGCACCGCAGCCCCCGCTGGCCAGTCCTCTGCTTGCACGGCCGTTTTCAGCTCCGGCAACAGTAACGCCTGGATGCGCATGAACAGAGCGAACATGGCGATACCGCCACCGATCATCACCTGCACGTACTTGGGCGCGGTCTCCAGGCCCGTGAAGCGCATGTGCAACATGCCGATACCACTTATCGCCAAGATCGCCACTGCCACCCAGACCCAGCCGAAGAAGCGTCGGAAAACTTCCACCCACAGCCGCAGGCGAGCAGGCCCGTCGAGGGCTGCAACCGTTGCCGGGCGCAGCACCAGCCAGGCGAAGAACATGCCGCCGACCCAAACCAGGGCGGCCAGGACATGCAGTGTGTAGGGCAGGGCAAAGGCAAGCATCCGGATCTCCATGCGGCATAAAGGGCAATAGCGGGGTATGATAGCCGCCCCATGCGAAACACTGAAAATATATCCAGCCCTTCGGGCGCCTGCAGACCATGATCAGCAACGAACTCAAAGCCACTATCCAAGGCGCCTACTCGCGTTTTCTCGAAGCCAAGAGCCTCAAGCCGCGTTACGGCCAGCGCCTGATGATCGCCGAAGTGGCCAAGGTACTTGGCGACATCGCCTGCGACGATGAAGGCCGCCGCGCCGGCGAGCCTGCCGTGGTCGCGGTGGAGGCCGGTACCGGTACCGGCAAGACGGTCGCCTATGCGCTGGCCGCGATTCCGGCTGCCAAGGCGGCCGGCAAACGCCTGGTCATCGCCACCGCCACCGTCGCCCTGCAGGAGCAGATCGTCTTCAAGGACCTGCCCGACCTGATGCGCAACAGCGGGCTGAACTTCAGCTTCGCTTTGGCCAAGGGGCGCGGCCGTTACCTGTGCCTGTCCAAGCTCGACGTGCTGCTGCAGGAAGGCCACGCGCAGTCGGCCACCGCCCAGTTGTTCGAGGAAGAAGGCTTTCATATCGAGGTCGACGAGCGCAGCCAGAAGCTGTTCAACAGCATGATCGAGAAGCTGGCGGGCAACCGCTGGGATGGCGACCGTGACAGCTGGTCCGAAGCCCTGGAAGACCAGGACTGGTCACGCCTGACCACCGACCATAGCCAGTGCACGGGCCGCCACTGCCCGAACTTCCAGCAGTGCGTGTTCTACAAGGCGCGCGAAGGCATGGGCAAGGTCGACGTGATCGTGACCAACCATGACATGGTCCTGGCTGACCTGGCCCTGGGTGGCGGCGCGGTGCTGCCCGACCCCCGCGACACCCTGTACGTGTTCGACGAAGGCCACCACCTGCCGGACAAGGCCATCGGCCATTTCGCCCATTACTCGCGCCTGCGCTCCACCGCCGACTGGCTGGAGCAGACCGCCAAGAACCTGACCAAGCTGCTGGCCCAGCACCCGCTGCCGGGGGACCTGGGCAAACTGATCGAGCAGGTGCCGGAGCTGGCCCGCGAGATCCGTACCCAGCAGCAGTTCATGTTCACCCTGTGCGAGCAAGTCGCGGACTTCCGCCCCAGTGAAGACACCGAGGGCCGTGAGCGCCCGCGCTATCGCTTCGAAGGCGGTGTGGTGCCGGAGCAGATCCGCGAGGTGGGCATCGAGTTGAAGAAGGGCTTTGCCCGCCTCAACGATCTGTTCACCCGCCTGGCCGACCTGTTGAAGGAAGGCATGGACGGTGAAGTCAATATCGGTATCGCCAGCCATCAGGCCGAGGAATGGTACCCGCTGTTCGGCAGCCTGGTGACCCGTGCCCAGGGCAACTGGGAACTGTGGACGGCATTCACCGCCGAAGACCCCGAGGACAGCCCGCCCATGGCGCGCTGGCTGACCCTGGCCGAGAGCGGTGCGCTGTTCGACATCGAAGTCAACGCCAGCCCCATTCTGGCGGCCGAAATGCTCCGTCGCAGCCTGTGGAGCGTCGCCCACGGTGCGCTGGTAACCTCCGCCACGCTCACCGCCCTGGGCAAGTTCGACCGTTACCGCATGCGCTCTGGCCTGCCTCGCGATGCTGTTACCTGCGTGGTGCCCAGCCCATTCGTGCATGGCGATGCCGGCGTGCTGCGGGTGCCCGACCTGGGCGCCGATCCGCGTGATGCGACGGCGCACACCGCGGCGATCATCCGTGAACTGCCCAACATGCTCGATGATGCCCGTGGCGCGCTGGTGCTGTTCTCGTCGCGCAAGCAGATGCAGGATGTGTTCGACGGCCTGGACCGCGACTGGCGCAAGCTGGTGCTGATCCAGGGCAACCTCTCCAAGCAGGAAACCCTGAACAAGCACAAGGCGCGGGTCGATGATGGCCAGCACAGCGTGTTGTTCGGCCTGGCCAGCTTTGCCGAGGGGGTCGACCTTCCCGGCGCTTATTGCGAGCACGTGGTGATCGCCAAGATTCCCTTCGCGGTGCCTGACGACCCGGTCGAAGCGGCCCTGGCGGAGTGGATTGAGGCCCGTGGTGGCAACCCGTTCATGGAAATTGCCGTGCCCGACGCCTCTTTGCGCCTGATTCAGGCCTGCGGCCGGCTGCTGCGTACCGAGCAGGATCGCGGTGTCATCACCTTGCTCGATCGACGTCTGGTCACCCAGCGCTACGGCAAGGCTATTCTCAATGCGCTACCGCCGTTCCGGCGGGAGATTTCCTGACGGCCGGAGCACTCTGCACCGGCTTGTTGTCCATCACTCAGTCTTGGGCTCATGAGGGCCCTGAAGGAGAGCCCCAGCCTTATGGTCCGCCGTACCCTGCCTGTCGTATTCGCCCTGTTGTTCAGCTCGCCATTATTGGCCGGGCAGCAGACGCTGTTCAGCTTCGTGCGCCCGGCCTCGGTGGTCAATGTGGTGACCGAGGATGCTGGCATGCCGCAGTACAACGCAGAGCAGACGGCCGGGGGTGAGGTGTTGCGGCGCGTGGTGTTCAACCCGGCCGAGCGCCCGACCTTGCGCCTGAGCCCGCAGAGCGGTGTGTGGGACTGGTCAGCCGGGCAGTTCCTGACCTTGCGCCTGCAAAGCGCAATGGACTGGGCGCTGACCGTGGACGTTACCGTGTTGGGCAGTGATGGCCGCACGCTGACCAGCCGCATCGACCTGCCTGCAGGCCCCGCCCAGACGGTGATGGTACCGCTCAAGGCCAGCTCGCCGTTGAGCCAGGGCATGCGCGCCGGGCCGCCGATGCCATGGGCGTACGCAGGCCAACGCCTGCTGCTGACCAGCAGCGCGGGTGCGGTCGACCTCAAACAAGTGGCGTCTGTCAGCCTGACGATCCCCAATCCCAAGGTGGCGCAGAACCTGCTGATCGAGAAAGTGGGTATTCAGGATGACGACCAGGCCTACCAGGCCGCCTACCATGAATTGATCGACGCTTACGGCCAGTCCACACGCGGCCAATGGCCAGAGAAGATTGCCAGCGACGAGCAGCTCAGGGCTGCCGAAGGCCGTGAGCAGCAGCAACTCAAGGGCTGGTTGGCAGGGCACGGCAAGCAGCAACTGGACAGCTATGGCGGGTTGCTGGGCGGGCCGGCGTTCGAGGCCAAGGGTTTTTTCCGTACCGAGAAGCGTGATGGCCGCTGGTACTTGGTCACGCCAGAGGGCAACCCGTTCTACTCGCTGGGCGTCAATGCCGTGGCCGCTGATGGCGGGCGCACCTACGTCGAAGGCCGGGACGGCATGTTCAAGGCGCTGCCGGCCGAGGGCGATCCGCTGGCGGCGTTCTATGGCAAGGGTAACAACGACGATGGCAATGCCTCTTCGCAAGGGCGTAACTTCAAGCAGGGGCGCTGGTTCGACTTTTATGCCGCCAATATCCAGCGCACCTATGGCAAGCCTTGCCTTCCCAGCGTCGAGGGCCAACCGGCAGCCGATTGCCCACCGCAGGTGCTGGATGCCACGCGCTGGCAGGCGCACGCGCTCGACCGCCTGCAAGCCTGGGGTTTCAATACCCTGGGTAACTGGAGCGACCCTGGCCTGGGCCAGGCCAAGCGCATGCCCTATACCTTGCCGCTGTCAATCGTTGGTGACTATGCCAGCATCAGCACCGGCATGGACTGGTGGGGCAGCATGCCCGACCCCTTCGACCCTCGCTTTGCCATGGCTACAGAACGTGCCGTCGCCATCGCCGCCCGGGACCACCGCGATGACCCCTGGCTGATCGGCTACTTCGCCGACAACGAACTGGCCTGGGCCGCACCGGGCAATGACCCCAAGGCGCGCTACGGGCTGGCCTATGGCACCTTGCGCCTGACCACCGATGTGCCCGCCAAGCGCGCCTTCCTCAAGCAGCTGCGTGACAAGTACCGCAACCAGGAGGGGCTGTCCAAGGCCTGGGGGATCGAACTGTCCGCCTGGGAGCTGATGGAAGACCCAGGGTTCGAGGCGCCTTTGCCCAACCCCGAGCACCCGGAGATCGAGCGGGACTACCAGCACTTCCAGCAGGTGTTCGCCGAGACCTACTTCAAGACCATCGCCGACTCGCTGAAGTGGCATGCGCCCAACCACCTGTTGCTTGGCGGCCGTTTTGCGCTCAGTACACCGGAGGCGGTCAAGGCCTGCGCCGAGTTCTGCGATGTGCTGAGCTTCAACTTCTATACCCTCAAACCCGAGGACGGTTACGACTTCGCTCGCCTGGCCGAGCTGGACAAGCCGGTGCTGGTGTCCGAGTTCCAGTTCGGTTCCCGCGACCGCGGGCCATTCTGGCCGGGGCCGCTGGAGGTGGCGCGTGAAGAGGACCGAGGGCCTGCCTATGGCAACTTCCTCAAGGCCGCGTTGGCGCAGCCGATGATCGTCGGCGCGCACTGGTTCCAGTACCTGGACCAACCGGCCAGTGGGCGGTTGCTCGATGGCGAAAACGGCCACCTGGGGCTGGTGGCGATCACCGATGTGCCGTATCCGGGGTTCGTCGAGGCCGTACGCAAAAGCAACCAGCAGGCCATTGGTCAGTTGCGCACGCAACTGGCCAAGCCGCTCCCCTGAGCCATCGGGGCCGTCAAACGGCCCCTTTGCTGGCGACCATCGAGCCTAAGCCAGTTTGCAAAACCGCCAACTACTGAAACAATGCACGCCATTTTCAGACGGTCGTACGGAGAACAGCGGGTGCAGATCCAGGGTCACTATGAGCTGAAGTTCGAGGCGGTGCGTGAAGCCTTCGCCGAGTTGTTCGATGATCCCCAGGAGCGTGGTGCGGCGCTGTGCATCCAGGTGGGCGGCGAGACCGTGATCGACCTGTGGGCGGGCACCGCCGACAAGGACGGGCAGCAGGCCTGGCACAGCGACACTATCGCCAACCTGTTCTCCTGCACCAAAACCTTCACTGCGGTCACCGCCTTGCAGTTGGTGGGCGAGGGCAAGCTGGCACTGGACGCTCCGGTGGCCCGTTACTGGCCCGAATTCGCCCAGGCCGGCAAGCAGTCCATCACCCTGCGCCAGTTACTCAGCCATCGTGCGGGCCTGCCGGCCATCCGTGAACTGCTGCCTGCCGAGGCATTGTATGACTGGCAGGCGATGGTCGATGCCTTGGCCGCCGAAACCCCTTGGTGGACGCCTGGGGTCGAACACGGTTATGCCGCCATCACGTACGGCTGGCTGGTCGGTGAGCTGATCCGCCGCGCTGATGGTCGTGGCCCAGGCGACTCGATCGTGGCCCGTACGGCGCGGCCGCTGGGGCTGGACTTTCATGTCGGCCTGGCCGACGAAGAATTCCATCGCGTGGCGCATATTGCGCGCGGCAAGGGCAACCCCGGCGATGCCGCTGCCCAGCGCTTGCTGCAGGTGACCATGCGCGAGCCTGAGGCGCTGTCCACCCGCGCCTTTACCAACCCGCCGGCGATTCTCACCAGCACCAACAAGCCCGAGTGGCGGCGCATGCAGCAGCCGGCGGCAAACGGCCACGGCAATGCCCGTAGCCTGGCCGGGTTCTATGCCGGCCTGCTCGATGGCAGCCTGCTTGAATCCGAGCTGCTCGACGAACTGACGCGCGAGCACAGTATCGGCCAGGACCGCACGCTGCTGACCCAGACCCGTTTCGGCCTGGGCTGCATGCTCGACCAGCCCGAGGTGGCCAATGCCACCTTTGGCCTCGGTGCCCGCGCCTTCGGGCACCCTGGCGCGGGCGGCTCGGTAGGTTTCGCCGACCCGGAGCACGATGTGGCCTTTGGCTTTGTGGTCAATACCCTGGGCCCCTATGTGCTGATGGACCCAAGAGCGCAGAAACTGGTACGCGTGCTTGCCAGTTGCCTTTGATCGGGTAATGCGGGTATTGGCCAACCCCTTTGACTATCCTCAATGCCAACGCCTGAATGCGTAGGCAAAATTTCTTTCTATTTCATGGTGTATCGCTGATGTCTTCACATAAAACCTTAGCACTCGCCCTGTGCCTGACCGCCGTTACCGGCTGCGCCAGTCACTCCCCGGACGCCGCGAAGGGCAGTGGCTCCAGCTGGTGGCCTTTTGGTTCGGACCAGGTTGCCGAGCAGGAAGTGAAGGAAGCCGTCACCGAGAAAGTGGCCAAGGCCGATGCCAAGTCGGAAAGCGCTAGCCGCTGGTGGTGGCCATTCGGCGGTGACGACAAGCAGGCCAAAGGGCCGGTCGTACCGAAGATCGACCAGAAGGCTACCCAAGCCTGGCTGGACGAATACGAGCCCAAGCTGCGTGAAGCCATCAAGGACAGCAAACTGGAGCTGGAGCGCCGTGACAATGTCCTGGCGGTGACCATCCCGGTGGACAGTTCGTACAACCCTGACCGCCCGAACATGCTGCTGCCGATGACCCTGGGGCCGATCACCCGTGTAGCCAAGAGCGTCGAGGGCGATGCCAAGACCGCGGTGCTGGTATTGGGCCATGCCGACAGCAGCGGTGCTGCGGCTGTCAACCAGAAGCTCAGCCTGGAGCGCGCCGCTTCGGTGTCGGCGATCTTCCGCCTCAGTGGCCTGCAGCGTGATCGCCTGATCCTCAAGGGTATGGGTTCGGTCATGCCGCGTGCCGCCAACGACAGCGCCGAAGGCCGTGCCCTGAACCGCCGTGTGGAAATGCTGCTGACGCCGCAGAACACCATGGTCGCGCTGTTGGCCAAGTACCAACAGGCCACGCCGGCACCTACCCCAGCTTCGATGGTTGCTGTTCAGGATGCCAAGGCGCCTGCCGCCAAGGCTGCCACCAGCAAGCCCGCCGCCAAGGGCGCTACCAAACCTGCCGCGAAAAAGCCTGTCGCCAAGGCCAAGGCACCTGCCAAGACTGCTGCCAAGAAGAAGGCCGCACCGGTCAAGCCCGCCGCCAAGAAGGCGACCGTTGACAAAAAAGTAGCCGCCAACAGCCCTGCGAAGACCAACTGATCGTCAAGGAAACGCAGCCATGACCCAATCCCTGGCCGATATGCGCCGCGACTACACCCGTGATGGCCTGGCTGAAGCCCAGGCCCCGGGTGAGCCGTTCGCTTTGTTCCACCAGTGGTTCGCCGATGCGGTGAAAACCGAGCAACCCCCGGTCGAAGCCAACGCCTTGACCCTAGCCACGGTCGATGGCGAGGGTCGCCCCCATTGCCGCGTACTGCTGCTCAAGGGGCTCGATGAGCGTGGCTTTACCTTCTTTACCAACTACGAAAGCGCCAAGGGCCAGCAGTTGCAGGCTAACCCTTTCGCCGCCATGACGTTCTTCTGGCCAGCGTTGGAGCGCCAGGTGCGCATCGAAGGGCGGGTTGAAAAGGTCACGGCCAAGGAGTCGGACGACTACTACCAGGTGCGCCCTCTGGGCAGCCGCCTGGGAGCCTGGGCCTCGCCTCAGAGCCAGGTCATCAGTGGCCGTGAAACGTTGGAAGCGTTGGTGAAGGCGACCGAAGCACGGTTCTCCGACACTCAGCCGCACTGCCCGGAGCATTGGGGCGGGTATCGCCTGTTGCCTGAGCGGGTCGAGTTCTGGCAGGGGCGTACCAGCCGCTTGCATGACCGGATGAACTATCGTCTGGTCGATGGGCAATGGCTGCGGGAGCGGTTGGCGCCTTGAAATCCTTGGGGCTGCGCAGCAGCCCCAAGATTGCAACGCTACCCCTGATAAGCCGCCGCCTCACGCGCCAACCACTCCGCCAGCGCCTTGCGCCTGACCTTCTGCACCCGCGCCTGCTCCAGCCGCCGCAGCATGTACTCACGCTTGCGCACATCCTCCCCGGCCAGCGACAGCGCCAGGTCGCGGTCCATCCAGCGGCGCATCCGCACATACAGCCACCCATGGAAGTACAGCCCTGCGACAGTCGTGACCACGACGATGAAGTAATCCATGGCTATCCTTGGTCTCACTTGAAAGGCCCACGATACAGTCCAGGTAGGCTGTACCCAGGCTGAATGAAAACAATTTTATTACGTCTGTGCCGTGACAGCCGTCAATGTGCAGCGTCTAATGAACACCGATGACTTATGGAGACTTTACCCATGCGTAAATCCGCTTTGCTGGTGGCGACCTTCACCACCATGTCGCTGTTGCTGGGGGGCTGTGCCTCGAGCCTGACCGGCGATAGCTACTCCCGTGATGAGGCCCGTCGCGTGCAGACCGTACGCATGGGGACCATCGAATCCTTGCGCCCGGTCAAGATCGAAGGCACCAAGACCCCGATCGGCGGTGGCGCGGGTGCGATTGTCGGCGGCGTTGCCGGCAGTGCAGTCGGGGGTGGCCGTGGCAGCATCGTCGCGGCAGTGATTGGTGCGGTTGCCGGTGGCCTGGCAGGTTCTGCCGCCGAAGAAGGCATCACCCGTACCCAGGGTGTGGAAATCACCGTGCGTGAAGACGATGGCAGCATGCGTGCCTATGTGCAGGCCGTTCAGGAAAACGAGATTTTCCGGGTTGGCGAACGTGTTCGCATCATGACCGTCGACGGTACCAGCCGCGTCTCGCACTGAGCCTTGCACCGGCTGTAGCGCAAAAACGCAAAACCCCGATCTGGCCACGCCAGTCGGGGTTTTTTTATGCCGCTTCTACTTTAGTGCGTGCGGGGGGCGCGGCTGGCCATGGCGGTAACGGCATAGCCGACGACCGCAGCGATGAACGAGCCGGTGAGAATGCCCATACGGTCCATGCCCGCATAGTCACTGCTGCCTGGCACGAAGGCCAGGGAACCTACGAACAGGCTCATGGTGAAGCCGATGCCGCAGAGTATCGCCACCCCCAGCAACTGCCCCCAGCTTGCACCCGTAGGCAACGCCGCCAGGCGAAGCTTGATCGCAAGCCAGGTCAGGCCGAACACCCCCACGGTCTTGCCCGCCAGCAAGCCGACAGCGATACCCAGCGGTACCGGGTGGGTGAAGCTTTCTAACGTCATGCCGGCCAACGAGACACCGGCGTTGGCGAACGCGAACAGCGGCAGAATGGCATAGGCCACCCAAGGGTGCAGGGCGTGTTCCAGCGACAGCAGCGGCGAGCTTTCCGCATTGCGTGTGCGCAGTGGAATGCACAGCGCCAGGGCGACGCCCGCCAACGTGGCGTGGACACCGCTCTTGAGCACGCATACCCAAAGCACCAGGCCGACGATCAGGTAAGGCCCGAGCTTGATTACGCCAAGCCGGTTCATGGCTATCAGCGCTACCAGGCAGGCCGCTGCCAGCATAAGTGACACGCTGGACAAGGTACCCGAGTAGAACAGGGCAATGACAATGATTGCACCCAGGTCATCGATGATCGCGAGGGTCATCAGGAACAGCTTGAGCGACGCCGGGACACGCTTGCCCAGCAATGCCAGCACGCCAAGGGCAAAGGCGATATCGGTGGCGGTGGGGATGGCCCAGCCGGCGACGGCTGCAGGGTTGTCGCGGTTGATGAACCAGTAGACCAGTGCCGGTACCACCATGCCACCCACTGCGGCGGTAGCGGGCAGGATGACCTGCGAGGGCTTCGACAGCTGGCCGTCGACCACCTCGCGCTTGACCTCCAGGCCGATGAGCAGGAAGAACAGCGCCATGAGGCCGTCGTTGATCCACAGCAACAAAGGCTTGGCGATCTCCAGTGCGCCAACCTTGACGGCGACCGGGACGTCCAGCAGGCCGTTGTACAGGTAGGACAAAGGTGAGTTGTTGATGACCAGAGCAAGGATGGCCGCAGCGATCAGCAGCAGGCCGCTGGCGGCTTCGAGCTGAAAGAATCGGGTGAAGAGGCTACGCACGGGCTATGGGCTCTCCATGAGAGGTTGATTACGGAACGGGCGTACACCCTAGCTTGTGGCGATATGCTTTAGAACAAAAACTATATTCGTTTTTGTTATATCGTATTGCCGCCTTGGCTGTGGGAAGCCTAGACGCAGCTGAGGAATGGTGAGGTAGGGGAAATCTGATTATTCGCGCAGACTTTTCTGGCGATGGTCATGCTCCCTGCGCAGGCTTGCCCGCGCAGGGGCGCATGAAACTTGCTGCCTTACAGCCCGAGCATGTCCCGCGCTACCGCCTCGGCAATGCGAATGCCATCGACGCCTGCCGACAGGATACCGCCCGCGTAGCCTGCGCCTTCACCCGCCGGGAACAACCCCCTCATGTTCAGGCTCTGGTAGTCCTCGCCACGGGTAATGCGCAGCGGCGAAGAGGTACGCGTCTCGATACCGGTCAATACCGCGTCATGCAGGTTGTAGCCCTTGATCTGCCGATCGAATGCCGGCAACGCTTCGCGGATCGCCTCGATGGCGAAATCCGGCAAGCTGGGCGCCAGGTCACCCAGGGTCACGCCTGGCTTGTACGAAGGCTCGACACTGCCCAGGGCAGTGGACGGCCTGCCGGCTACGAAGTCACCGACCAACTGCGCCGGGGCCTGGTAGTTGCTGCCACCCAGGACATAGGCGTGCGCCTCCAGGCGTTCCTGCAGCTCGATGCCGGCCAGCGGGCCGCCCGGGTAGTCGCGCTCGGGGTCGATGCCGACGACGATGCCGGAGTTGGCATTGCGTTCGTTACGCGAATACTGGCTCATGCCGTTGGTCACGACGCGGCCAGGCTCGCTGGTGGCGGCGACCACGGTGCCGCCTGGGCACATGCAGAAACTGTAGACCGAACGGCCGTTCTTGGCGTGATACACCAGTTTGTAGTCGGCAGCGCCCAGTTTCGGGTGGCCGGCATACTTGCCCAGACGGGCCTTGTCGATCAGCGTTTGCGGGTGTTCGATACGGAAACCGACCGAGAACGGCTTGGCCTCCATGAATACGCCCTTGGCATGCAGCATGCGGAAGGTGTCGCGGGCACTGTGCCCCAGGGCCAGAACCACATGGCGTGACTGCAGCTGCTCGCCGCTTGCCAGCACCACGCCGGTCAGCTGGCCGTTATCGGTCAGCAGGTCGGTGACTTTCTGCTCGAAACGCACTTCACCGCCCAGGGCGATGATGTCCTGGCGCATCTGCTCGACCATGCCGGTCAGGCGGAAGGTGCCGATGTGCGGTTTGTTGATGTAGAGGATCTCATCCGGCGCGCCGGCCTTGACGAACTCTTCCAGCACCTTGCGGCCGTGGTGCAGCGGGTCCTTGATCTGGCTGTACAGTTTGCCGTCGGAGAAGGTCCCGGCGCCGCCTTCGCCGAACTGCACGTTGGATTCGGGGTTGAGCACGCTCTTGCGCCACAGGCCCCAGGTGTCCTTGGTGCGCTGGCGTACTTCCTTGCCGCGTTCGAGGATGATCGGCTTGAAGCCCATCTGCGCCAGCAGCAATCCGGCAAAGATGCCGCAAGGGCCAAAGCCGACCACGATCGGGCGCTGTGCGAGCTCGGCGGGGGCGTGGCCCACGTACTTGTAGGTGACGTCGGGGGCTACGCCGATGTTGCGATCGTCTTCGAACTTGCGAAGCAGCTCGGCCTCGTTGCTGGCTTCGAGGTCGATGGTGTAGATGAACAGCAGTTCGCTGTTTTTCTTGCGTGCGTCGTAGCTGCGCTTGAACAGGTTGAAGCTGAGCAATTGCTCATCGTTGATGCCCAGGCGCTGGACGATGGCTTCGCGCAGGGCTTCGTCGGGATGGTCCAGGGGCAGCTTCAGTTCGGTGATTCGTAGCATGGCAGGGTCCAGTATCCCGGCCATGGGCGGCCGGCGGCTTTACACAAACCGCCAAGTATAAGCTGTTCGCCGCCCCGACTGGCAGGATAAAAGCGCCCGGTGATCAGTTGTCGCGCGCACCGCCGTAGTAACCGCAGCCTTGCAGGGTCTTGCCGTCGATGCGCAGCTCGGCGCGCAGGTGGCGCACCGCCCCGGTGGCGACGTCCACGCAGCGTTGCGGTGCGACCCAAAGCTCCACGTGCTGGCCGTTGGCCTCGCTGGTCAGGGTCAGGCCACCACCTGGCACTTCCTCTTCCAGAAACGGCAGGGGCAGCGGCGCTTGGCCAACCCGGCTGACGACCATGCCCTTGCCGCTGGCCTTGATGTCCCAGTCAGGTTCGTGGCCATTGGCGCGCAGGGTCAGTTGCTTGAAGTTGGGGTCTTCGCAGGCGCGGGGCGAGGGCTCCAGGCGGTACAGCCGGCGCACTTCGAGCTGGCCGTCGTTGGTGGCCTGCTTGCTGCCGGTAAGGCGCCCGCGCACATCGGCGAACAGCTTGTCGCCGGCATCCTTGGCGAGGTTGGCGGCTTCCTGCAGGACCCCGGTGCCAGCGACGTCGTTGATCACGAAACGGCGGCTTTCATTGCAGGGCTTGAACAGCAACTGGCCACCGGCGGCGCTCAGTTCGCCCTGCATGCGCGTGGTGCCGATGTTTGGGTCGCTTGGGGTGTCAGCCATCAGTTGGCAACCGGCGAACAGGGGCAGCAGGGCGGTGAGCAGCAGGGTAGGGGTGAGGCGCATGGGGCGGGCTCCGGCGATGTTCCTGAAAGCAGGCCACGTTACGCAGGGTGCACGGGGATCACAAGCATTGTCGGTATCCGACTCAGGCCACATGAACCCAACAGGCAGAAAAAAGGGCCCGAAGGCCCTTTGTTCATCAACCCCCCAGGTACGCGTCACGCACCTTGGGGTCACTCAGCAGTGACTCACCCGTTCCTTGCATCACCACCCGCCCGTTCTCCAGGACATAGGCACGGTCGGCGATCTTCAGCGCCTGGTTGGCGTTCTGTTCCACCAGGAACACGGTCACGCCGTCACGGCGCAACTGTTCGATGATGTCGAAGATCTGTTGGATGATGATGGGTGCCAGGCCCAGCGATGGCTCGTCGAGCAGCAGCAGCTTGGGTTTGCTCATCAGCGCCCGGCCAATGGCGAGCATCTGCTGCTCGCCACCGGACATGGTGCCGCCACGCTGGATGTAACGCTCCTTCAGGCGCGGGAACAGCTGCAGGACTTTGTCCAGCTGCTCCTGGTAGTCGCCCTTGTCGGTGAAGAAACCGCCCATGGCGAGGTTTTCTTCCACCGTCAGGCGGGCGAACACACGGCGCCCTTCCGGGACCACGGCGATACTCTTGCGCATGATGTGCGAAGAGGTCTGGCCGACCAGCTCTTCGCCCAGGTACTTGATGCTGCCGCTATGGGCCTGCGGCGAGCCGCACAAGGTCATCAGCAGTGTTGATTTGCCCGCGCCGTTGGCACCGATCAAGGTGACGATCTCGCCCTGGTTGATCTCCACGTTGACGCTGTGTAGCGCCTGGATCTTGCCGTAGAAGGTGGAAACGTTCTCGAACTTCAGCATTTACGCCTCCCCCAGGTAAGCCTTGATCACTTCAGGATTGTCGCGAATCTGCTCCGGCGTGCCATCTGCCAGGGGGGTGCCCTGGTTGATCACCACGATATGGTCGGAAATGCTCATCACCAGCTTCATGTCGTGTTCGATCAGCAGCACGGTGACGTTGTGTGACTCGCGCAGATAGGCGATCAGTGCCTTGAGGTCTTCGGTCTCTTTCGGGTTAAGGCCTGCTGCTGGTTCGTCGAGCATGATGATCCGTGGCTGGGTCATCATGCAGCGGGCGATTTCCAGGCGGCGTTGCTGGCCGTAGGCGAGGGTGCCGGCGGTACGGTTGGCAAACTCGGTCAGGTTGACCTTCTCCAGCCAGTACTGCGCGCGCTCCATGGCCTCCTTCTCGCTGCGGCGGAAGCTCGGGGTCTTGAACAGGCCGGCGAAGAAGTTGGTGTTCAAGTGCCGGTGCTGGGCGATCAGCAGGTTCTCCAGCGCGGTCATTTCCTTGAACAGGCGCACGTTCTGGAAGGTCCGCACCACGCCCTTGCGGGCGATCTGGTGGCCGGCCAGGCCCTGGATCGGCTGGCCATCGAGCAGGATGGTGCCACCGCTGGGTTTGTAGAACCCGGTGAGGCAGTTGAACACCGTGGTCTTGCCTGCGCCGTTCGGGCCGATCAGCGCCACCACCTGTTTTTCCTTGACGGTCAGGGCCACGCCATTGACCGCCAACAAGCCGCCGAAGCGCATGCTCAGGCCGCTGACTTGCAGAATTTCGCGGCTCATCGACGCAGCTCCATGTGTGGACGTTGCATAGGCAGCAGGCCTTGCGGACGCCAGATCATCATCAACACCATCAGCGCACCGAACATCAGCATCCGGTATTCGCTGAACTCACGCATCAGCTCGGGCAGCAGGATCATCACGATGGCCGCGAGAATCACGCCCAGTTGTGAACCCATGCCACCGAGCACGACGATGGCGAGGATGATCGCCGACTCGATGAAGGTGAACGACTCCGGTGTCACCAGGCCTTGCCGGGCAGCGAAGAAGCTGCCGGCGAAACCGGCGAAGCAGGCACCCAGGGTGAATGCCGAGAGCTTGATCACAGTGGGGTTCAGGCCCAGTGCGCGGCAGGCGATCTCGTCTTCACGCAAGGCTTCCCAGGCACGGCCGATGGGCATGCGCAGCAGGCGGTTGATGACGAACAGCGCCAGCAGGGCCAGCAGCAGGGCCACCAGGTAGAGGAAGATGACCTTGTTGATCGAGTTGTACGCCAACCCGAAGAACTCATGGAAGGTCTGCATCCCCTCGGCCGCACGGCGTTCGAAGGTCAGGCCGAAAAGCTCGGGCTTGGGGATGTTGCTGATGCCGTTGGGGCCGCCGGTCCAGTCGGTGAGGTTACGCAGGAACAGGCGGATGATCTCGCCGAAGCCGAGGGTCACGATCGCCAGGTAGTCACCGCGCAGGCGCAGCACCGGAAAGCCGAGCAGGAAGCCGAAGGTGGCGGCCATCAGGCCGGCGATCGGCAGGCAGACCCAGAAGCTCCAGCCCAGGTAGTGCGAGAGCATTGCGTAGCTGTACGCGCCCACGGCATAGAAGCCCACATAACCCAGGTCGAGCAGGCCTGCCAGGCCGACCACGATGTTCAGGCCCAGGCCCAGCAACACGTAGATCAGGATCAGCGTGGCAATGTCGACCGCACCGCGCGAACCGAAGAACGGCCACACCAGCGCGACCAGGATCAGCCCGATGATGATCCAGCGCTGAGTCTTGGGCAGGGTCAGGTAGTTGCTCACGGCCGGCGAGATCAGCTTGCGGTCCGAGCGGCGGCTCATGACCGAGCTCCACTGCTTGTCGAACAGCACGCGCAGGAACATCAGCACCGAGCACACGGCGATGATGCTGATGGTGAACGAGCCCTGGCTGTGCACCACCAGGCTGATGCCGTCGATGCTCAGTTTTAGGCCCAGTACCGGGAAGGCCACGGCCCATACCAGCAAGGCGCTGAAGAACGCCTGTTTGAGATTTTTGTTCATACTTTTTCAACCTCCGGGCGGCCCAGGATGCCGGTCGGCCGGAACAGCAGGACAAGCACCAAGAGACCGAATGCCACTACGTCCTTGTACTGGTCGCCGAAGATATCGGCGCCGAAGGCCTCGGCCACACCCAGCACCAGCCCACCGAGCATGGCGCCCGGAATGCTGCCGATGCCACCCAGCACCGCTGCGGTGAAGGCTTTGAGGCCCACCAGGAAGCCGGCGTTGGGGTTGATCACCCCGTACTGCATGCTCAGCAGCACGGCCGCTACCGCTGCCAGTGCGGCACCGATGACGAAGGTGAGGGCGATGATGTTGTTGGTGTTGATGCCCAGCAGGTTGGCCATCTTGATGTCCTCGGCGCAGGCGCGGCAGGCGCGGCCCAGACGGGAACGGGAGATGAACAGGGTGAGCAGGGTCATGGCCACCAGGGTGACGACGAACACCAGGATCTGCATGTAGCTGATCAGTACCTCTTCAGCGCCGCCCGGCCCGAAGGAGAAGCTCCCGGGGATCAGGTTGGGGATGGATTTGTCCTTGGAATCCTGCGAGAGCAAGACCGTGTTCTGCAGGAAAATCGACATGCCGATGGCGGAAATCAGCGGGATCAGACGGTTGCTGTTGCGCAGGGGGCGGTAGGCAACCCGTTCGATGCTGTAGCCATAGGCACTGGTGACGAAGATCGTCGCGACGAAGGCGACGGTCATCAGGATCGGCAGCGAATGGATACCCATCATGGCCAGGCCCGCCAGGGCGATGAAGGCCACGTAGGAACCGATCATGTACACCTCGCCGTGGGCGAAGTTGATCATGCCAATGATGCCGTACACCATCGTGTAGCCGATGGCGATCAAGGCATAGGTGCTGCCGATGGTCAATCCATTAACCAGTTGTTGGAAGAAATGGTAGATCTCAGGCATTACAGCGCTCCTAAAAACCTGATTTGCATTTCGCTGGCGGGGGTAGGCCAGGAAACCGCGAGTGACGGTTTTAAGATTTTCAGGTGGCCGGCTCCCGGATCGCGGGAATCACGGCCATGAACCTCGTAAAACAAAGCCCACTGCTCGCACAGTGGGCTTTTACGGTCAGCTATTTAGTCACGCAGTTACTGAGGGGAGACTTCGGTCTTCGGCTTGCCGAAGTGCCATTCGTAGACCACGAACTTGAAGTCTTTGAGGTCGCCTTTTTCGTCGTACGACAGCGTGCCGGTAGGGGTCTTGAAGGAGCCGGCGTGGATGGCGGCTGCCACCTTGTCGGTGTCTTCGGACTTGGCGGCCTCGATGCCTTTGGCGATCAACTCCACGGCGGAGTAAGCCGGGAACACGAACGGACCGCTCGGGTCCTTGCCGTCAGCCTTGATGGCATCGACGATGGCCTTGTTCTCAGGGTCGGCGTCGAACGACTTCGGCAGGGTGACCAGCAGGCCTTCGGAGGCGTTCTGGGCGATCTGCGAGATCGAGTCGTTGCCTACACCTTCTGGGCCCATGAACTTGGCTTTCAGGCCTTTTTCCTGAGCCTGGCGCAGGATCAGGCCCAGCTCTGGGTGGTAGCCGCCGTAGTAGACGAAGTCGACGTTGTTTTGCTTGAGCTTCTGGATGATCGAGGAGAAGTCCTTGTCACCGGCGTTCAGGCCTTCGAAGACGGCAACCTTGGTGCCTTTGCCTTCCAGGGTCTGCTTGACGGCGGTGGCGATGCCTTCACCGTACTGCTGCTTGTCGTGCAGCACTGCAACGACCTTCGGCTTGACGTGGTCGGCGATGTAGTTGCCGGCCGCAGGGCCTTGGGCGCTGTCCAGGCCGATGGTGCGGAAGATCAGCTTGTAGCCACGGGCGGTGATTTCCGGGCTGGTGGCGGCCGGGGTGATCATGATCACGCCTTCGTCTTCGTAGATGTCGGACGCAGGCTGGGTAGAGCTGGAGCACAGGTGGCCGATGACGAACTTGACGCCGTCGTTGACCACTTTGTTGGCGACTGCCACGGCCTGTTTAGGGTCGCAGGCGTCGTCGTATTCCTTGGCTTCGAGCATCTTGCCATCGACGCCGCCCTTGGCGTTGATGTCTTTGATGGCTTGCTTGGCGCCGATGAACTGCATGTCGCCGTACTGGGTGACAGGGCCGGTCTTAGGCCCCGCGATCCCGATCTTGATGGTATCGGCGGCAAACGAATGGCTGGCTACCCCTGCCAGAACCATTGCGGCGAACAGCTTGGAAATCTTGATCATAGTGCTCCACTCATTCTGTTGTAATTCTTATAGTCCTGGCGGCCAGGGCTACAGACCGGGCGGGAATTGCGGTATGGCCACGCCATACTGCATGCCCACCTTCCCCCGGAACATGTCCCGGAACTGTACCGGTACAGTGTAGAGCGCTGTTCGAGCGCTTGAAAAGCGGTCAAAAAGTACCTGGTTCCTGGGTTGTCGCTTGATCGACACAAAGATACAGAAAAGCGCCATCAATTTGCCTGTACCTGCGGCCCAACCCCACAAGTTCGGGGCCGATCGACCAAATTACGTATTTGAAACCGGGTTTTTCTGCAAAAATAGCGGCCTTTTTTATTGGCCGATTTTTGCGGGTAGCAACCCATGACTGATCAAACAAGCACCCTCTATGCCAAATTGATTGGCGAGACGGCAATCATCGAGTGGAAAGCGCTGGAGCGCTTCTGGGCAAAGGGTGACCTGATTTGGGTCGACCCCAGCCTGGACCTGATCGCCGTTGCCGAAGCGATGGCCGAGAATCGCGGCGAGATCTTCGCCAAGTGGCGTAGTGATGGCGCTGTTGGCCCGGTGACTGCCGAGCAGGCGCTGGACCTGCAAAACCGCGATCCAGAGATCTGGGCGGTGGTGGTTTCACCGTTTATCGTGATTCAGGTGAAGCGCGCTGAGTGAACGCGATCGTTTTTGGTGCGTGAAAATGCGCAGCCGCCTCAATCTGGTGCTTGGGGGCGATCAGATGGGTGGAGGTAAGTAACAATTCGGCGTGGCGGTAACAGTTTACGGGATGCGTAATGGGGCCGCTGCGCGCCTTGAAAATAACAAAATGTGCCAGGAGTCGTTCATGAGCTCACAACTACCTTCGCTAGCCTTCGCCGGAATCGGCCTGATGGGCTTGCCCATGTGTCGGCGCCTGCTGGCTGCCGGTTACCCGCTGACGGTGTGGAACCGCAGCCCCGACAAATGCGCCGAGCTGGTAGCAGCTGGCGCGCGACTGGCGGCAACCCCGGCCGAGTTGTGCCGCGACAGCGACATGGTGCTGCTGTGCCTGGCCGATACGGCGGTGGTGCGCGAAGTGGTGTTCGGTGAGCAAGGCATCGCGCAGGGTGGGCGCAGTGGCCAGTTACTGATCGATTTTTCGAGCCTCGAACCGACCGCCACCCGGGAGATGGCCGCTGCGCTCGCGGCCTTGTCTGGCATGGCTTGGCTGGATGCCCCGGTGTCCGGTGGCACGCCGGGCGCCGAGGCCGGCACCTTGGCCATCATGGTCGGTGGCGAGGCCGCCGACCTGCAGCGTGCACTCCCCGTACTGCAGGCCCTTGGCCAGCGAGTGACGCACATGGGCGCCGTTGGCGCCGGCCAGGTGACCAAGGCCTGCAACCAGATGATCGTGGCCTGCAATGCCCTGGTGATCGCCGAAGTGGTGGCATTGGCCGAGCAGTCAGGCGTGGACGCGACACTGATCGCCGAGGCCTTGGCGGGCGGCTTTGCCGATTCGAAACCGCTGCAGATCCTTGCCCCGCAAATGGCCGAGAGCCGCTTCGAGCCGATCAAGTGGCATGTGCGGACGTTACTCAAAGACCTCGACAGCGCAGTCAAATTCTCTCGCGAGCAGGGCTCGGCGACACCGCTCAGTGGCCTCGCCGCGCAATTGATGCGCCTGCACGGTAGCCAGGGCTATCTGCAAAAAGATCCGGCGACCCTGGTAGCGCTGTATCGCAGTAAGGGCTGAGCAGGCCATTGCGCCGTTGCAGCCGCTCCAGGATCGGCCGCAATTCGCCCAGCGGCACCGGGCGGCTGAGCAAGTAGCCCTGCAGGTAGTCGCAGCCGTGGGTTTCGAGGAATTCCAGCTGTTCGACGGTTTCGACGCCCTCGCTGACCACCTGCAGGTGCAGGGTGTGGGCCATGACGATGATGGCCTGGACGATCTCGCGGTCTTTCTGGCTGCCTGGCACATCCTGCAGGAAGGTTCTGTCGATCTTCAGGATGTCCAGCGGCAAGCGTTTGAGGTAGGCCAGCGACGAGTAACCGGTACCGAAGTCATCGATCGACAGGGCCACGCCCTGGGCGCACACGCGCTTGAGCAGGCTGACAGTGCGCTGGATGTCCCCCATCAATGCGTTTTCGGTAATTTCCAGCTCCAGGTGGCGGGGCGCCAGGGCTGAGTGAAACAACGCTTTCTCCACCTCGCTGGCCAGTTCATCGTGACTGAGCGTGACTGCCGAGCAGTTCACCGTGACCTTGAGGTCGCCATAACCGTGGCGGTGCAGTTGCGCCAGGTCGGCACAGGCGTGGCGCAGCACCCACAGGTCGAGGTCGATGATCAAACCATTGGCTTCGGCGATGCCGATGAAACGGTCGGGCCCGAGCAGGCCGTGTTGTGGGTGCTGCCAGCGCACCAGGGCTTCGAGCTTGGCCACCTGGCCATTGTGCAGGTCGAAGATCGGTTGGTAATGCACGCACAGCCCGCGTTCTTCCAGCAGCGCGATGCGCAGTTCCTCTTCCAGCTGCAGGGCAAGCGTGGCCCGGGTTTTAAGGCTGTCGTTGAAGAAGGTCAGGCTGTTGCGCCCGTTGCCCTTGGACTGGTACAGGGCAAGGTCGGCGTGCTTGAGCAACTCTTCGGCGGTGTTGCCATCGTCGGGGAAAATGCTGATACCGATACTGGTGGTCATGACCATGCGCCGGCCACCCAGGTCGATGGGGTCCTTCATTCGCTGCATGATGCGCTGCGCCAGGTGGCGTGCTTCATCACGGTTGTTGAGGCTGGTGACCACGCAGAACTCGTCGCCACCAAAGCGCGCCACCAGGTCCTGGCTGCGGGTGGCTGCCTTGATGTGGTTGGCGATCACTTTGAGCAGTTCGTCGCCGGCAGCATGGCCAAGGCTGTCATTGATGCGTTTGAAATGGTCGATGTCGAGAAACATCACCGCCAGGCGGTTGTCATCGGCGTTCTGTTCGGCGAGGCGCTCGGCGAACACTTGATTGAAGCCGCGGCGGTTGATCAGATTGGTCAGGGCGTCGTAGTGCGCGGCCTGTTGCAGCGAGGCTCGCGCCTGGTCCAGTTGGTTGAGCAACATGCTGACCCGGCGCAGGTCGTGCTCCTTGCTTTGCAGCTTCTTGTCGGCCAAGGCCGCACTGATGCTGGCACCACTGATCAGCAGCGTGATGAATGCAATGGTCAGCCCCAGTTGCAGGCTGTTGTCGGCTGACGGCAGACGCAGCGCAGTGTCGGCGGGGATGACCAAGGTCATGGCCGACATGGCCGTGAAGTGGGTCGCGACGATGCCGCCGGCCATCAGCAGGCTAGCGCCGTACTTCAGGGCCTGGTGCAAGGTGCCGCTACCGTTGCGAAAGCGCCGCGCCAGCAGCAGCGCTGCGAGGCTGGTGAGCAGGGCGATGGCCATGGAGGTCAGTAGCAGCCCGGTCTGGTAGTACTGTTGAGCGCCGGTCTCGAGGGCGGCCATGCCGACAAAATGCATGAAGATGATGCCGGCTGCGATGAGTACTGCACGCTTCAGATAATGATACGGGCGCATGTGCCTACGGTTGATGCTGTTCATGCCCACCCAGGCGACGATCAGGGCAATGAGCAGCGACAGCACGGTCAGCGACACATCGTAGTGAACTTCGAGCGGGGCCTGAAAGGCCAGCATGCTGATGAAGTGCATGGCCCAGATACCGCCGGCGAGGCAGCAGGCGCCGAGCATGCGCCATTGGCGTTGCGCCGTGGCCTGTTCGCTATGGGACTGGCGCTCGGCCATGTACAGGGTCGCAAAGCACCCCGCGCAGGCCACGGTATAGGCGAGCAGTACCAGGAAGGGTTCATGGCGACAATCGATGACGATTCGTCCGGTTGCCGGAAGATCGGCGAACAGTTGCAGACCCAGCCATTCCATTGCGTGCCTCTTGGTCGAGTTTTCACTCGTCTGCGGTACAACCCTTGGCAGACTGTCCAGAGGCAGTATAGGAAGAGGTAGTTAGCCCTTCCTGAATAATGGCAATTTGATTTCTATGATTTGGTTATGAGGCCAATCGCAGCAAGGCATATGGCCGCTCCCGTTGCAGGAGCAGCCTTGTGTTGCGATGGGCTGCCAAGCAGCCCAACTTGTCGCTCGTATAGTCAGCCAGCCACCAGCACGCGAATGGCTTCCAAGCGCAAGGCAGCTTTGTCCAGCATCGCCAGGCCTTCTTCACGCTGCTTGCGCAAAGCGTCGATTTCGCTGTCGCGTACGCTCGGGTTGACCGCCTTGAGCGCGGTCAGGCGGGCCAGTTCTTCGTCCGCTTCGGCAGCCAGGCGGCGCTGGGCTTCGGCCACACGCTCGACGTGGGTCGGCATGATCTTGGCCTCACCGCCACTGATGCGCTGGGCCAGTACATCCCGCTGGGCCTGGATGAACTTGTTGGCGCTGGCGCGCGGAACGCTTTCGAGCTGGTCGTTGAGCGTTTCGAAGGCCACGCGCGACGCCAGGTCGTTGCCATTGGTGTCGAGCAGGCATCGCAGGGCTGCCGGGGGCAGGTAGCGACCAAGTTGCAGGCTGCGTGGCGCCACCACCTCGCTGACGAACAGCAGTTCGAGCAGCACGGTGCCAGGCTTGAGGGCCTTGTTCTTGATCAGCGCGACAGCGGTATTGCCCATCGAGCCGGACAGCACCAGGTCCATGCCACCCTGAACCATCGGGTGCTCCCAGGTCAGGAACTGCATGTCTTCGCGGGACAATGCCTGGGTACGGTCGTAGGTGATGGTCACGCCTTCGTCGTCACCCAGCGGGAAACTGGCGTCGAGCATCTTCTCACTCGGCTTGAGGACCAGGGCGTTTTCCGAATGGTCTTCGCTGTCGATGCCGAACGCGTCGAACAGGGTCTCCATGTAGATCGGCAGGGCGAACTGGTCGTCCTGTTCGAGAATCGCCTCCACCAGTGCCTGGCCTTCGCCGGCCCCGCCCGAGTTGAGCTCCAGCAGCCGGTCGCGGCCGCTGTGCAGCTCGGCCTCCAGGCGCTCGCGCTCGTTGCGGGCATCGGCCATCAGGGCATCCCAGGCTTTGCTGTCACCGCTTTCAAGAAGCGGCAGCAGGCGCGGGCCGAACTGATGCTGCAGGGCATTGCCGGTCGGGCAGGTGTTGAGGAAGGCGTTGAGCGCTTCGTGGTACCACTGGAACAGGCGCTGTTGCGGGCTGTCCTGCAGGTAGGGCACGTGCAGCTGGATGGTGTGCTTCTGGCCGATCCGGTCGAGACGGCCGATACGCTGTTCGAGCAGGTCAGGGTGGGCCGGCAGGTCGAACATTACCAGGTGATGAGAGAACTGGAAGTTGCGGCCTTCACTGCCGATCTCGGAACAGATCAGCACCTGGGCGCCGAATTCCTCGTCCGCGAAATAGGCGGCGGCGCGGTCACGCTCCAGAATGCTCATGCCTTCATGGAAGACCGAAGCGGGGATGCCGGAGCGCACGCGCAGAGCGTCTTCCAGGTCCATGGCGGTTTCGGCATGGGCGCAGATGACCAGCACCTTGGTGCGCTTGAGCATCTTGAGGGTATCGATCAGCCAGTCGACCCGAGGGTCGAAACGCCACCAGCGCTCGTCGTCAGTGGTATCGCCGTGTGCCTGGAAGGCGACTTCCGGGTAGAGCTCGGCCTTTTCGCCAGGCGGCAGGTCGCGGTACTGCTCGGGCATTGCCACCGGGTAGGCATGCAGCTGGCGCTCGGGGAAACCCTGGACCGCAGCACGGGTGTTACGGAACAGCACGCGGCCAGTGCCGTGGCGGTCGAGCAACTCGCGGATCAGGCGCGCGCTGGCCTGGGTATCACCATCGTTGACCGCCGCCAGCAAGGCTTCGCCTTCGGCGCCGAGGAAGCCATGGATGGTGGCGTGGGCCTTGGGCGAAAGACGGCCTTCATCCAGCAGCTCCTGCACGGCCTCGGCCACCGGGCGATAGTGCTCGCTCTCGGCGCGGAAGGCCGCCAGGTCATGGAAGCGGTTGGGGTCGAGCAGACGCAGCCGGGCGAAGTGGCTGTCCTGGCCAAGTTGTTCGGGGGTGGCGGTGAGCAGCAACACGCCAGGGATGACCTGTGCCAGTTGCTCGACCAAGCCGTACTCCGCGCTGACCTGGTCTTCATGCCAGACCAGGTGATGGGCTTCATCGACCACCATCAGGTCCCAGCCCGCAGCAAACAGCGCATCCTGGGCCTTCTCGTCGTCGACCAGCCATTCCAGGGCGACCAACGCGAGCTGGGCGTCTTCGAACGGGTTGCTGGCGTCGCTCTCGATGAAGCGTTCGGCGTCGAACAGCGCCACTTGCAGGTTGAAGCGCCGGCGCATTTCCACCAGCCATTGGTGCTGGAGGTTTTCCGGGACCAGGATCAGTACGCGGCTGGCACGCCCGGACAGCAGCTGGCGATGGATGACCAAGCCGGCCTCGATGGTCTTGCCCAGGCCGACTTCGTCCGCCAGCAGAACCCGTGGCGCGCTGCGGTCTGCGACTTCGCGGGCGATGTGCAACTGGTGAGCGATCGGTTGCGCACGGCAGCCACCCAGGCCCCAGAGCGACGATTGCATCTGTTTGCTGGTGTGATGCAGGGTGTTGTAACGCAGGCTGAACCACGACAGCGGGTCGATCTGGCCGGCGAACAGGCGGTCGCTGGCCAGGCGGAACTGAATGAAGTTCGACAGCTGGGTTTCTGGCAGGGTGCGCGGCTGGTTTTGCGCGTCCAGGCCATGGTAGACCAGCAGGCCGTCGACATCGTCGACCTCGCGCACGGTCAGCTTCCAGCCGTCGAAGTGGGTGATCAGGTCACCTGGCGAGAAGCGCACGCGGGTCAGCGGCGCATTGCGCAGGGAATACTGGCGGGTGTCGCCAGTGGCCGGGTAGAGCACGGTCAACAGGCGGCCATCCTGCGCCAGGATGGTACCCAGGCCGAGCTCTGCTTCGCTGTCGCTGATCCAGCGTTGCCCCGGTTGATACTGCTGCGCCATACTGCCTGAACTCCCGCGATGAAAAGCCGGCTATGTTAACGGATCGGCCGGTCAGACCAAAGTGTTGAAGTGCACCGATGGGTGCCAAAGACCAACAGTCTAGCCGTTTCATCGACCAACACCGTCTTGCCGACGAGGGCTGCGCACCGACATGTCCGCCAAGCACCGCTGGTTGAACGCTTCCCTGGCCGTGGGCAGCCTCGTGCTGCTGGCTGCGTGCGAGCAAAAAAACTTCGAGACCTTGCCGGCCATTGCGCCCGAGCAGCTTGAGGCGCTGGGCGTGCAGACGCCGATCAAGAGCGTGCATTTTCGTGACCGCGAGGGTGAAGGCCTGTTGGTGCTCAGCCGCACCGATGGCCAGGCCACCGACGCCGAAAACCAGCAGGAAGTCGACAAGGTGGTGCTCAAGGCCACGCTGTATGGGCGCACGGCAGAACGCGATGCGTTCAAGGCACGCTGGCAGGTCGAACAGGAAACCACCTGCCCAGGCTTGGACCTGGATGTCGACTTCTATACCGATGTCAGCGATGTCAGTGACCTGAACAAGGACGGGGTCGCCGAACTGACGGTAGCTAGCCATGCCTTCTGCGGCGGGGGGATCGACCCGCACGATATCGCCATCGAGATGCGCGAAGGGCAGGCCAGCTACACCATTACCGGGGAGTCGCTGATCACGCCCGCCGGCGAAGACCCGATAGGCGGAGAACGCGAGGACAGCGCCTCGCTCAAGGCCGCGCCGCAGGTACTGCGCGACCACATGGACGCGGTCTGGCAACAGGTCTACAAGCGGCCCTGGAGTGAGGCCAGCCCGCCGAGTGACGACGACCCTGACGACGAAACCGAGTAAGCGTTGTCTGTATTCAAGGTAGGTGACCAGCCGCCGATACAGGGGTAATAGGAGACTTTCCATGTTGCCGCCGATCATTCCGCTCAGTGCAGCACCGGTAACCTCGCAACAGGACCCGGTCAAGCCAACCCCCGACATCAAGCCGGTGGTTCCCACGCAGCCTTCGTCCGGTGAAAGCGCGATCGACCTCAAGCAGCAGCGCGACCCGCAAGAGCAGGCCTTGCTGCTGCGTGATGAACAACGACGGCAACAGCAGCGTCGACAAAAAAACGACGGCGAGCGTTACAGCGCGCTACCCGGCGATGAGGTCAACGCCGACAATACCGTACCGGTGGCACCGCTGATGGGCGAGCGCCCGCGTCAGGGGCTGCTGGTCGACATCGAAGTCTGACGCGGGGCTGGTCAGCGTCCGCGCCTGGCTTCATCATGCAAGCCTCCGTTGATCGTCGAGCCCACCCATGAGCCAAGACAACCTCATCGATTTCGATGCCGAACGTGCCAAGCGCGTCCACGACCTCAAGGAAAAGCGCCTCAACGAAGTGCGCCAGGCCTTCGAGCAGGCCATGCCCTTGAGCGCAGCCAAGAAAAAGAAACCCAAGGGCAAGCCCAAGAAGCGCTGAAACTTGACGCAGGTCAAACCTGCGCCCGCCTCGCGTGCCCGGTCTCGGGCACCATTGACCCCGATCAATTTTCTGTGCCCCCACATTCGTTACCTTGCATCCATCGGACAACGGCAAACGAAGAGGGAGGCCGACATGTTCTTCGACAACGTGGTTATCGCAGGTGTGGTAACGGTCGGGTTGATGGTCGCGTTCTTTGCCGGTCTGGGCATTTTCATCTGGAAGGACTCGAACAAGCGCAAGCCGCGCTGACCTTCTGGGTTCACGAGCACGCAAGGCATTTAGGGCGACTTCGGTCGCCCATTTTTTTTGCCTGGAAAATGCCACGCAGCACAGCCCTTAAAAGATGATTAGCTAGCTAATTAATCGTTTGCGCATTATCCTTCTCTTCATTGTCTATCGTTTACCTGACCATCCCCGCAAGGTCCGCCTCGTGCCCATCACTCTCCAGGCCCTGTTCGCACCCAGCAGCCTCGCCCTGAAGTTCGCCATCAAGACCGTACTTGGCGGTGGCCTGGCGCTATGGCTGGCGATGCGTTGGGGGCTGGAGCAGCCTTCATGGGCACTGATGACCGCCTTTATCGTGGCCCAGCCGCTGTCGGGCATGGTGGTGCAAAAGGGCCTTGCACGTCTGGCCGGCACCTTGGTCGGCACCTTCATGTCGGTGCTGTTCATCGGCCTGTTCGCCCAGACCCCAGGCCTGTTTTTGATCACCCTGGCGCTGTGGCTGGCCCTGTGCACGGCGGCTTCGACCCAGCTGCGCAGTGCCTGGGCTTACGCCTTCGTGCTGGCCGGCTACACCGCAGCGATCATCGCCTTGCCGGCGATCGACCACCCGTTGCAGGTGTTCGATCAGGCTGTGGCCCGCTGCACCGAGATCTGCCTGGGGATTTTTTGCGCCACTGCCACCAGCGCCCTCATCTGGCCCATGCGCGTGGAACAGCAATTGAGCGGGCAGGCCCGGCAGGCTTGGCACAATGGCCTGCAGGCAGCCAGCGCCATGCTCGGCGGCGAAGATGACGCGCGCAAAGGGTTGCTGGAAAGCCTGGGGCGTATCGTTGCCATCGACAGCCAGCGCGAACATGCCTGGTTCGAAGGCAACCGCGGGCGCCAGCGCGCCCGCGCCATCCGTGGCCTGAGCCAGAAGCTGATGGTACTGCTGCGTATCTCCCGCGCGGTGCGCCGGCAGTGGCGCCAGCTTGATGAGCAGGAAACTCGGCACTTGGCGCCCTGGTTGGAAGCGTTGCGCGCGCAGTTGGGCAACCCCGATCAACCGAGCCTGTTGCTGTTGCGTCAGCGCATCTGGGATGCCGCCCATGACGAGCAGATCAGCTCTGCAGAACATTACTGCCTGGCACGCATGGCGCTGTTGCTGGATTACGCCATGGCCGCGACCCAGGCGCTGGACGACGTCGAAGCGGGCAGGGCGCCCAAGGATGTGCCCCAGGGCCTGGCCGCGCACCGCGATTGGTCGCTGGCCCTGTTGTTCGGTTCACGCAGCGCGTTGGCGTTTCTGGTGATGAGTGGTTTCTGGCTGGCAACAGCCTGGCCATCGGCGCCGGGGGGGCTGGTATTGACCTGTGTGGTCTGCAGCCTGTTCGCCAGCCGCGAAAACGGCGCCCAGATCGGCCTCAGTTTCTTGCGTGGCATCTTTTTGGCGATCCCGGCGGCATTCTTGGTCGGGCAAATTCTGCTGCCCCAATGGAGCAGCTTCGCCATGCTCTGCCTGGGCATGGGCGTGCCGCTGTTTCTGGGCGCGCTGGGCATGGCCCACCCGCGTACCGGCGCTACCGCCACCTCCTATTGCCTGCACTTCATTGTCCTGGTGTCGCCGCTCAATGCCATGCAATTTGGCGTGGCCAGCATGCTCAACAGTGCGTTGGCCATGCTGGTGGGTGTGTCTGCGGCGGTCATGGCGTTCCGTTTGCTGGTGTTTCGCCACCCGGCGTGGCTTGGCCGGCGCCTGCGGGCAGCGACCCAGCACGACCTGGTGCGCCTGACCCGGCGCGACCTGCGTGGCGCCGACAGCTGGTTTGGCGGGCGTATGGCCGACCGCCTCATGCAGCTGGCGCGGCATGCCAGCGAGTTGCCTGAAAGCGAGCGCAAGCGCTGGGACGATGGCCTGCATGGCCTGGACATCGGCGACGAACTGGTGCACCTGCGCATGTGCCTGGCGGTCGCCCAGGCGCCGTTGGGCCGGGCCGAACGCGAGTACCTGCAACAGGTAGAGGCCGTGCTGGCCAAAGGGCCTGCGCCTGGGCGCGGGCAGCGACTGGACAACGCCAGCGCGCAATTCATCGAAGCGTTGCGCCGGCTGCCTGCGAGCGATCCGCTGCGCCTGGCCGAAGGCGCGGTACTGCAGTTGCAGAAGAGCTGGGGCAAGTGGTGCCGCTGGCAGGAGGACGTGCATGGGGTTGCGTGAATGGGCGCTGGGCGGCGTGCTGTTGAGCCCGTTTCTGGTTTATGTACTGCTGGCGCTGGTGTGCACCGGGCTGCTGCGCTTGTTGGTACAGGCCACGCCGTTGGGCCGCTGGATCTGGCATGAAGCACTGTTCGACGCGGCATTGTTTGTGTGCGTGTTGTACCTGGTAGTGCGCGTGCTGGGCGCTGCATAAGGGTTTTTGTCAGGGTTCAAGTAAGGAGTGATTCGATGCGTACCGTCGTACGTACCTTGGTGACACTGTGTGTGGTGGCCCTGGCCCTGTTGGCAGGCTACCAGCTGTGGCAGTACTACATGCTCACCCCCTGGACCCGCGATGCGCGTGTGCGCGCCGACGTGGTGGTGATCGCGCCGGACGTGTCCGGCTGGGTGCGCGAGCTGAAGGTGCATGACAACCAGCAGGTGAACGCGGGTGATCTGCTCATGAGCATCGACAGCGAGCGCTTTCAGGCAGCATTCGACCAGGCCAGCGCCGTGACCGAGACCCGCGCGCAGCAACTGCGCCTGCGCGAGCGCGAAGCGGCGCGGCGTACTGCCTTGGGGCCGGAGGCGATCAGTGCCGAGCTGCGGGAAAACGCCCAGATCAATGCCGCCATCGCCCGTGGCGAACTGCATGAGGCCCAAGCGCAATTGCAGGTGGCCAAAATCAACCTGGCGCGCAGTGAAGTGCGCGCGCCGCGCAGCGGGCACATCACCAACCTGCGCTTGGCCCAGGGCAACTACGTGAACACCGGTGAGTCGGTCATGGCCCTGGTGGATGACTCGACTTTCTATATCCAGGCTTACTTCGAAGAAACCAAGCTACCGCGCATCCGTGTGGGTGACCGGGTGAAGGTGTGGCTGATGGGGGCGGGCGAGGCGATGCAAGGGCATGTGCAGAGCATCAGCCGCGGTATTACCGACCGCAACAGCAACCCCGACAGCCAGCTGCTGCCGGAAGTCGAACCGACCTTCAACTGGGTGCGGTTGGCGCAGCGGATACCGGTACGGATCCGCCTCGACCAGATCCCGCAAGGGGTGAACCTCAGTGCTGGCATGACCGCCAGCGTGCAAGTGCATGAAGATCGGGGTCAACAGTGATCGCCCTGGCACGTGCCACGGCGGGTGCAGGCCTTCATGTACTGGCTGGCGGTGCTGCTGGCGCCCCAGGTTGACCCAGCGGCAGACGGAAGCTGAACAAGGTACCGTTGTGTTCGTTGGAGAGCACCTCCATGCGCCCACCATGTGCCAGCGCGATCTGGTTGGCGATGTACAGCCCGAGCCCAAGGCCTTGCTGCGGTACCTGTGACAGCGGGCGGGAGAAGGGTTGGAACAATTGCGCCAGGGTCTGCACGGCGATGGGGGCGCCGTGGTTGTGCACGCTCAGCACGAACTCACCGGCCTGGAGGGCCGCCTTGACCGCTACCGGCCCTTGCGGGTCGCCGTGGGTCAGGGCATTGGCGATCAGGTTCGAGAGCAGTTGGGTGACCCGTTCGCGATCACAGTACAGCCCGCCGATGTCGCCGATGTCCAGCACGATCCGCCGCTGCGGATGCACCTGTTGCAGTTCCGAGGCGACATGCCGCAGGCCTTCGGCAAGGTCAGGGCAAGCCTGCAGGTTCAAGGGGATGCCGGCACCGAGGCGGCCGCGGGCAAAGTCCAGCACATCGCGCACCAGCTGCGAGGCACGCCGGCCGCAAGTGAGGATGTGCTGGGCGATAGTGCGCTGCTGGTCGTCCTGCAGGCGCTGGGTGAGCAGCTCGGCACCGGCGGTGATGGCGAACAGCGGGTTGCGCAGGTCATGGCCGAGCACGGCAATGAACTGTTCGCGCACTTCGGCCATGGCCCGCTCCTTGCGCAGGGCCTGTTCGGTGCGCTGGGCGCCTTCCTCGCTTTCGATCTGGATGGCCAGCAGCCGGGCGAAGGATTCCATCATCGGCTGGATGGCACTGCCTTTAAGCGCTGCGGGTAAAGGGTCGAGGGCGCAGATGGTGCCGAAGAAGCGGCCATCGGTCCGGAACACCGGCACTGAAATGTAGCTTTCGAAGCGATAGAGCTGAGGCGTGTGGTGCCGGCAGTACTGCTCGTCTTCGCTGGCCTTGTCGATCACGATGGTCTGGTGCGTGCTGCGGATTTCGTGGCACAGCGTGGTGGCGACATCGAGTTCACCGCCCGCGGTCAGGCCAAAACCCAGGGTGTCGAGCACGGCACATGCCGTCCAGTTGCTATCGGTTACCCGGGCCACGGCGGCGAAGCGCATGCCCGTTGTTTCGCAGATCACCTGGAGGATGGCGGGCACAGCATTAATGCGGCCGATCGTGGCAATGTCGGCATGGATGGCGTCGGTCATTAACAGTCCCAGTGTTGGCGACGAAGGGGGTTCAGGACCATTCTAGCGGGCCTTTGGCAGGATGATGAAAAACCTTGGCGAATGCTCTACCACTTGCGTTAGGCTGGCCTTTGCGAGTCGCCCGGCAGAGGCGACCGTTTGCAGCCCGGCGTGCGTCACTTCCTTTCATTGCGAGGTTACGTCATGGCCATCACTTCCCAGGACATCTGCAACGCCGCAGAGCAGCTCAACGGTTTCGTCGGCTTTCATGGCAAGCGCGGCGTTCATATCGTGCGTTTTTCCGAGGACGCGTTCGGCATGGACGTGGCCGACGACAGTATCACCCCCTGCAACGAATTCGTCTGGCGACCCGAGCAAGGGCCGCGCATGGCCTTGTGCCGGTCGCGCCTGGCACTGTTGCTGGAGCAGCATGTGGACGACCGCCTGAACATCGGCGAGCCCTTGCGTACCTACTTGCGGCGCAGCGATTTGCCGGAGATTGTGGCCGAACGCAATAAACGCTGATGGCCCCTGTGTAGGAACATCCGTGCACCGCGAATAGGTTGTTCCTACAACAGATGGTGTGCCGAGCCTTCGGGTGCCTGTCGCAGCAGCGCCTCAAGGCTTTCTTTCGTCAAAGGTCGGCTCAGGAAGTAACCCTGCACTTCATGGCAGCGATCCTTCTCCAGCGTCCTGAGCTGTTGTTCACTCTCCACGCCCTCGGCGGTCACCGTCAGCCCCATGGCTTCGCCCAGGTTGATGATCGCCTGGACCACAGCGCGATCATTGCCACTGGTGTTGTTCAGGCCGGCGATGAAGCGTTTGTCGATCTTTATGCTGTCGAACGGGTAGGTGCGCAGATAGCCCAGCGACGAGTAACCGGTGCCAAAGTCGTCCATGTTCAGGCGCACGCCAAGCTCCTTGAGTGACAGCATGGTGCTGAGTGCGCCTTCGATGTCGTTGAGCATCACGTTCTCGGTGATCTCCAGCTCCAGGCGCTGAGCGGGTAGCGCGGTTTCCAGCAGGATGTCGCGCACATCGGCCACCACATCGCTGCGCAAGAACTGGGCGGGCGACAGGTTCACCGAAATCACCAGGTCTGCCGGCCAGTCGTGGGCCGTGCGGCAGGCTTCGCGCAGCACCCAACGGCCCAGCGCAACAATGATGTCGCTCTGCTCGGCCAGCGGGATGAAGGTGTCTGGCCCCAGCAGCCCTTCGTGCGGGTGCTGCCAGCGCAGCAGGGCTTCGACCGCGACGATGCGCAGGTCGCCCAGGCGATAACGCGGTTGGTAGTGCAGCTCGAACTCCTGGTTCTGCAGGGCACGGCGCAAATCGTTTTCCAGTTGGCGGCGGTACTGGATCTGCTGGTTCATTTCGGCGGCGAAATAGCGCCAGGTGCTCTTGCCATCTGCCTTGGCCTGGTACAGCGCGATGTCGGCGCAGCGGATCAGCTCGCCGGCATCGAAGCCCAGGGTGCGGCTTTGCGCGACGCCGATGCTGGCGCCAATGTGCAGAGGCTGGTTGTCAAACACGATAGGTTGCTGCAACAGGCTGATCAGGCGTGCGCAGAAGCGATCGACCTCGCTGCGGTTCTCCATGCCAGTCAGAACCAGGATGAACTCGTCACCCCCCAGGCGTGCGACCAGGTCGACATCGCGGGTGGTGTCGCGCAGGCGTGTCGCCACCTCTTGCAGCACGGCGTCACCGGCGGCGTGGCCGAGGGAATCGTTGATCGGCTTGAAGTTGTCCAGGTCCAGCAGCAGTAAAGTGAGTGGCGGCGAGTCGCTGCCGCGCAGCAGTACCTGTTCGAGATGCCGGGCGAGTTTGTTGCGGTTGGCCAGCCCGGTCAGTGGGTCGTGCAGCGAGAGGTGCTGGATGCGCGCATGGGCGTCGACCTCGTCCGTGATGTCGCTGGCGGTACCGCGAAAGCCGGTAGGCTTGCCGTCGTACCAGATCGCTCGCGCCGAGATGCGGCAGTAGCGGTTCTGCCCGTTGTGGTCACGGTAGGTGCAGCGCAGGTTTGCCAACTGCTGGGGGTCGGTGGCGGCCAATGCGTCGAGCCAAGGCGACAGCGGCGTGGTATCGCAGGCCAGCAGCTGGTTGACCGGCTGGCCCAGCCAGTCGTCAACCGGGTAGCCGGTGACGCTGACGAAACGTTGGGAAAGATAGGTCAGGCGTTGTTGCCGGTCGGTTTCCCAGATCCAGTCGGAAGCGGCTTCGGCCACGGCGCGAAAACGCTGCTCGCTGGCCTCCAGGGCCTGGTTGCTCTGTTGCAGGCGCTTGAGGCTGAGGTCGATGGCGCGGGAGCTGCGCAGGGCATGGCGGAACAGGTAGAGCATCACCAGGCCCAGGATCAACAAGGCGCAGAGCAGCGCAGGCAACATCGCCCACAGCAGTTGCTGCCCCGGCAGCGGGCTGGTCCAGGCCAGGTGGTAGCCGGTATCGCCCAGCTCGATGCGCTGATGGCCATGCTCACCTGTGCCGTGTTTCTCGATATGCATACCCGCCAGGCCCGCACCGGTGCCCAGGCGTGCGAGCTTGTCCTCGGTCAACTGGTCGACGAACAGCATGACGGGCGCCTGGCTCACTTCGCTGGCCGACACGTCTTTGTCGGGGCGTACGGCGGCCGCGCTGAGCACTGCAGGCCAGCCGTTGAACAGCACGAACCGGGTAATTTGTTCGCGAGCGCTGGCAGCCGCCCGCGCTTGGCTGATGATCGGTTGCAGGGGCGCTTCTATATAGGTACTGGCTTGCGCCACGCTGGGCTTGCCTTTGAACAGGGCGTAGGTGGTGCGCTGGTCGTCCACCACGAATATACCTTCATAGCCATTGGCGCTGTACAGCGATTCGCCGACGTTCTTCTGCTCATAGGCCCATTGCCAGTCGGCCTTGCCGGCCAGGTGCTCGAAGGCCGCATCCCACACGGCATAGCTGGACAGAAACTGGCGTGAGGCGAGCAGCCGTTGTTCGAGGGCCTGGGTGGCATGGAAGGCGCTGCGTTGCTGCTCCTGGCGATCGAGGGTGGCAGCAATATTGAGCAAAGCGCCCAACGTGACCAGGCAGGCCAAGGCGAAAACCGCGCAAAAGCCTGCAATCAAGCGGCGGACTTGGAAATGTGGGGTGGCAAGGGTGGGTGGAAGGTCGGCGTTCCTGGCCATGCGCGAGCGACTCCTTCAAGAACTGCAGCCTCCCGCAGGGCAATCAGGAAGGAGGTTCAGTCAGGATAGGCCAGCCTGAGCCCGGCGGCCTCGCTTTGCGCGAAATTGACCTGGTCACGACCAGCGTGCTTGGCGGTGTATAACGCCTTGTCAGCCTGTTCGAGCCAGTGCTCGGGCGATTCAAGGTCTGCATGAAACGCGGACAAGCCAATGCTGAGGCTGATGCGCAAATGCGGCAGCTGCGGATTGCGATAGTTCGCCACCCGCTCGCGCAAGCGCTCCATGGCCTGGCAGGCCTGCGCCTCGTGAGTGTCTGGCAGGATCACGCAGAATTCGTCGCCGCCATAGCGCCCGGCCTGGTCGACATCACGCAGGTTGCGTTTGAGCTCTTCGCTCATCTGGCGTAGTACGCAATCGCCGACCACGTGGCCAAAGGTGTCGTTGATGGTCTTGAAGTGGTCGATGTCGATGAGGGCGATCACCGCATGCTGCTGTTGTTGCTGGCAGGTCTGGAACCTGACCTGCAACAGGTCTTTCCAGGCCCCGTGGTTGAGCAAGCCGGTCAAGCTGTCGGTAAGGCTCAGCGCACTGAGGCGGCGTTTGTGCTCGGCCAGCTTGATTGCCAGTTGGTAGCAGACCCAGCCAAGGGCCAAGGGGTAGAGCGTCAACATTGGCAGGCACGCGTAAACCTGCAGTGGTGTGGCATTGAGTTGTAGACCGGGGCCGAACACCAGCGTGGCCCCGAGCATACCGGCGAGCTGTGCCAGTACACCGCGTACGAGCAGGCGCTTGCCACCTGCGGCGACGTTGTTCATGGTCATCATCGACAGAACGGTGACGCTGGGCAGTGGGTTGAACTGCATGGTGGCAGTCCAGAAGCCGCCCATCAGCGAGTCCAGCAGCAAGTTGCGTTGCTCTGCCTGGTAAGGCGTTGCCGAGCGGATTGCCCAGAGGTAGGCGGCATGTGGCCAGAAAAGGCCATTGAACAGTAACAGCAGCCAGGCCCACATGGGCGGCGACAGCGGCGCCACCGCTGCCATTACACTGAACAGACCGATGCCCATACCGATGATGCGCGGCAGGTAGATGCGCTTGACGAAAGTAAGTCCCTTGCCGCTGCGTTTGTCCATCATGGTTATCATTCTTCTGCCAAGGCGCCGTTTATCGCATAACTCGCGTGAATATTGTTGAACAGTGTTTCATCTATGAAAAATGACCTTACAAGCCAATTCACGGTTGATGCGATCACTGTGGGGTAATATGAAGGCTTTCCTGTTGCTCGGAGTGCTGCTGCTCATGGTCCCCACCGCTAACGCTGCCGGTGAGCCGGCGCCACACTGGGACGGACGGTTCCACAACCAGGCACGCCTGCCGCAGGACGGCGTGATGAAGAAGCTGCGCATTGGCCTCAAGTACCTGTTCTTGCGCAAACCCCCCGAAACCCGCCCTGCCAACCCCATCGCCGTGCAGCCCATGACCCGGCAGCAGGTGCTCGACGCACCTGATCACAGCCTCTGGCGCTTGGGCCATTCCACGATATTGCTCAAGCTGCGGGGTCGCTTCTTCATCACCGACCCGGTATTCGCCAAGCGCGCCTCCCCGGTGCAATGGGCAGGGCCGCAACGTTTTCATGCCCCACCACTTGGGCTGGACGAGTTGCCGCCGTTGGCTGCGGTAATTCTGTCCCATGATCACTTCGACCACCTGGACGAGCAGGCGATTCGTCGGCTTGCTCCGCGTACCGGGCTTTTCCTGGCCCCGCTTGGCGTGGGTGACCGGTTGATCGAATGGGGCGTTGAGCCTGACAAGGTACGTCAGTTGGATTGGTGGCAGGAGACCGAGGTCGACGGCGTGCGTTTCGTCGCGACCCCGGCGCAGCATTTTTCTGGGCGTGGTCTGTTCGACAGCAATCAGACCTTGTGGGCGTCGTGGGTGATCATTGATGAACAGCTGAAGGTGTTCTTCAGCGGTGATACCGGGTACTTCGATGGCTTCAGGCAAGTTGGCGAGCGCTTCGGGCCTTTCGACCTGACCCTGATCGAAACCGGGGCCTATAACGTCGCGTGGCCGAACGTGCACATGCAGCCAGAACAGAGCCTGCAGGCACACCTGGACCTGCGCGGGCGCTGGTTGCTGCCGATTCACAACGGCACGTTCGACTTGTCCATCCATGGCTGGCAGGAGCCGTTCGAGCGCATTCTGGCGCTGAGTGCGCAAGCGCAGGTGCGGCTAAGCACGCCGCAAATGGGCGAGCGGGTCAGCCTGGACTCGCCCCATGCCGGGCAGAATTGGTGGCAACCAAGGCCTGCGCAAGAGCGCAGGCGGACGGCCGAGCGTGCAGTGGCGGTGCGCTAAGGGTCATTTCCCCGCCTCTTGCCGACGCGGGGAGGGCGGCGCCTGGTCGTCCAGCAGCCGCGAAGGCGGCTTGCCGCTGTCACTGCGTACCTGCGCATGGCTGATCAGCGCAAAGATGAAGCTGCCACCAATGATGTTGCCGGCCAAGGTCGGCAGGGCGAACTCCATCAAGAAGCTGCGCCAGGTCTCTTCACCGGCCCAGACCAGGTAGGACACCTCGACCGAGCCGACGACGATATGGGTGAAGTCACCCAAGGCCATGAAGTACGTGATCATCAGGATGATCCAGATCTTGGCGTGCTCCATCGACGGAATCATCCAGACCATGGTTGCGATCATCCAGCCCGAGACGATGCCTTTGGCGAACATCTGGCTGATGTCGTTCTTCATTACCTTGCGGCCGACCTCGAGGAAGGCCACGTCGGTCTTGCTGTCGAAGATCGGCAGCTCCAGCATGACCCAGGCCACCAGCAAGGTGCCCGCCAGGTTGCCGAGCAGTACTACGCTCCATAGGCGCAGCAGGCGGCCGAGGTTGGCCAGCGTGGGCGTGGTCATCACCGGCAGCACCGCGGTCAGCGTGTTCTCGGTGAACAGTTGCTGGCGGGCGAGGATTACCGCAAGGAAGCCCGCACTGTAGCCGATGCTTGCGATTACCTGGGCGCTGTCGCCTTCCGGCAGGCGGGCATAGAACAACCCCATGGCCATGAGCGAAAGCCCCATGGACAACCCTGCAGCCAACGCCGACCACCACAGTGCTGCGAGGGTGCGTTCCAGTTCCTGGTCGCCTTGGGCGCGAATGATTTCGTGCAGCACCGCTGCCCGTGGCGGCTGGTTATGGCTTACTTCCTGCTCTTCATCCGCCGACAGGCCAGGCGTTTTCTCGCTTTGCGCATCGCTCATGATTGCCACGCTCCGTGGTGTGTTTATCTACAGATCGGTTGCGCCTTAATTAGTTGCGGGCGGGGTAAACCGCGATTGGAAAGTTTTTTCAGCTCAGGGTGTTGACTCTGATTTCAAAGCGCGTATTATTCGCCTCCTCGCAGCGATGAACGCTTCGGGGCAAGCGGTAAGTTGTTGAAGTTAAACGCTTTCGAAAGAAAGCAGCAGTAAAAAACTTCAAAATAAACGCTTGACAGCAAATGAGGAAAGCGTAGAATGCGCGCCTCGGTTGAGACGAAAAGCTCTTAACCAACCGCTCTTTAACAAATTGAATCAAGCAATTCGTGTGGGTGCTTGTGAGTACGGACTGATAGTCACAAAGATTATCAGCATCACAAGTGACCATGCGAGAAATCACATAGTCATTTGAGATTGCTGAGCCAAGTTTAGGGTTTCTTAAAAACCCAAGCAGTATTGAACTGAAGAGTTTGATCATGGCTCAGATTGAACGCTGGCGGCAGGCCTAACACATGCAAGTCGAGCGGATGAGAAGAGCTTGCTCTTCGATTCAGCGGCGGACGGGTGAGTAATGCCTAGGAATCTGCCTGGTAGTGGGGGACAACGTTTCGAAAGGAACGCTAATACCGCATACGTCCTACGGGAGAAAGCAGGGGACCTTCGGGCCTTGCGCTATCAGATGAGCCTAGGTCGGATTAGCTAGTTGGTGGGGTAATGGCTCACCAAGGCGACGATCCGTAACTGGTCTGAGAGGATGATCAGTCACACTGGAACTGAGACACGGTCCAGACTCCTACGGGAGGCAGCAGTGGGGAATATTGGACAATGGGCGAAAGCCTGATCCAGCCATGCCGCGTGTGTGAAGAAGGTCTTCGGATTGTAAAGCACTTTAAGTTGGGAGGAAGGGCAGTAAGCGAATACCTTGCTGTTTTGACGTTACCGACAGAATAAGCACCGGCTAACTCTGTGCCAGCAGCCGCGGTAATACAGAGGGTGCAAGCGTTAATCGGAATTACTGGGCGTAAAGCGCGCGTAGGTGGTTTGTTAAGTTGAATGTGAAAGCCCCGGGCTCAACCTGGGAACTGCATCCAAAACTGGCAAGCTAGAGTACGGTAGAGGGTGGTGGAATTTCCTGTGTAGCGGTGAAATGCGTAGATATAGGAAGGAACACCAGTGGCGAAGGCGACCACCTGGACTGATACTGACACTGAGGTGCGAAAGCGTGGGGAGCAAACAGGATTAGATACCCTGGTAGTCCACGCCGTAAACGATGTCAACTAGCCGTTGGAATCCTTGAGATTTTAGTGGCGCAGCTAACGCATTAAGTTGACCGCCTGGGGAGTACGGCCGCAAGGTTAAAACTCAAATGAATTGACGGGGGCCCGCACAAGCGGTGGAGCATGTGGTTTAATTCGAAGCAACGCGAAGAACCTTACCAGGCCTTGACATGCAGAGAACTTTCCAGAGATGGATTGGTGCCTTCGGGAACTCTGACACAGGTGCTGCATGGCTGTCGTCAGCTCGTGTCGTGAGATGTTGGGTTAAGTCCCGTAACGAGCGCAACCCTTGTCCTTAGTTACCAGCACGTTATGGTGGGCACTCTAAGGAGACTGCCGGTGACAAACCGGAGGAAGGTGGGGATGACGTCAAGTCATCATGGCCCTTACGGCCTGGGCTACACACGTGCTACAATGGTCGGTACAGAGGGTTGCCAAGCCGCGAGGTGGAGCTAATCTCACAAAACCGATCGTAGTCCGGATCGCAGTCTGCAACTCGACTGCGTGAAGTCGGAATCGCTAGTAATCGCGAATCAGAATGTCGCGGTGAATACGTTCCCGGGCCTTGTACACACCGCCCGTCACACCATGGGAGTGGGTTGCACCAGAAGTAGCTAGTCTAACCTTCGGGAGGACGGTTACCACGGTGTGATTCATGACTGGGGTGAAGTCGTAACAAGGTAGCCGTAGGGGAACCTGCGGCTGGATCACCTCCTTAATCGACGACATCAGCCTGCTGATGAGCTCCCACACGAATTGCTTGATTCATATGTGAAGACGATCAAGACCCTATATAGGTCTGTAGCTCAGTTGGTTAGAGCGCACCCCTGATAAGGGTGAGGTCGGCAGTTCAAATCTGCCCAGACCTACCAATATGCGGGGCCATAGCTCAGCTGGGAGAGCGCCTGCCTTGCACGCAGGAGGTCAGCGGTTCGATCCCGCTTGGCTCCACCACTCTTGCAGTACCTTGATCAAACTCAGAAATGAGCATTCGTGTCGAATGTTGATTTCTGGCTTTTGTCAGATCGTTCTTTAAAAATTCGGATATGTGATAGAAATAGACTGAACACTACTTTCACTGGTAGTGGATCAGGCTAAGGTAAAATTTGTGATGTGCTCTTAACTGAGCAGCATGCGAATTTTCGGCGAATGTCGTCTTCACAGTATAACCAGATTGCTTGGGGTTATATGGTCAAGTGAAGAAGCGCATACGGTGGATGCCTTGGCAGTCAGAGGCGATGAAAGACGTGGTAGCCTGCGATAAGCTTTGGGGAGTCGGCAAACAGACTGTGATCCAGAGATCTCTGAATGGGGGAACCCACTCAGCATAAGCTGAGTATCTTGTACTGAATACATAGGTGCAAGAGGCGAACCAGGGGAACTGAAACATCTAAGTACCCTGAGGAAAAGAAATCAACCGAGATTCCCTTAGTAGTGGCGAGCGAACGGGGACCAGCCCTTAAGTTGGTTTGAGATTAGTGGAACGCTCTGGAAAGTGCGGCCATAGTGGGTGATAGCCCCGTACACGAAAATCTCTTATCAATGAAATCGAGTAGGACGGAGCACGAGAAACTTTGTCTGAATATGGGGGGACCATCCTCCAAGGCTAAATACTACTGACTGACCGATAGTGAACTAGTACCGTGAGGGAAAGGCGAAAAGAACCCCGGAGAGGGGAGTGAAATAGATCCTGAAACCGTATGCGTACAAGCAGTGGGAGCCTACTTGTTAGGTGACTGCGTACCTTTTGTATAATGGGTCAGCGACTTATATTCAGTGGCGAGCTTAACCGAATAGGGGAGGCGTAGCGAAAGCGAGTCTTAATAGGGCGTTTAGTCGCTGGGTATAGACCCGAAACCGGGCGATCTATCCATGGGCAGGTTGAAGGTTAGGTAACACTGACTGGAGGACCGAACCGACTACCGTTGAAAAGTTAGCGGATGACCTGTGGATCGGAGTGAAAGGCTAATCAAGCTCGGAGATAGCTGGTTCTCCTCGAAAGCTATTTAGGTAGCGCCTCATGTATCACTGTAGGGGGTAGAGCACTGTTTCGGCTAGGGGGTCATCCCGACTTACCAAACCGATGCAAACTCCGAATACCTACAAGTGCCGAGCATGGGAGACACACGGCGGGTGCTAACGTCCGTCGTGAAAAGGGAAACAACCCAGACCGTCAGCTAAGGTCCCAAAGTCATGGTTAAGTGGGAAACGATGTGGGAAGGCTTAGACAGCTAGGAGGTTGGCTTAGAAGCAGCCACCCTTTAAAGAAAGCGTAATAGCTCACTAGTCGAGTCGGCCTGCGCGGAAGATGTAACGGGGCTCAAACCATGCACCGAAGCTACGGGTATCATCTTATGATGATGCGGTAGAGGAGCGTTCTGTAAGCCTGTGAAGGTGAGTTGAGAAGCTTGCTGGAGGTATCAGAAGTGCGAATGCTGACATGAGTAACGACAATGGGAGTGAAAAACTCCCACGCCGAAAGACCAAGGTTTCCTGCGCAACGTTAATCGACGCAGGGTTAGTCGGTCCCTAAGGCGAGGCTGAAAAGCGTAGTCGATGGAAAACAGGTTAATATTCCTGTACTTGCAGTTATTGCGATGGAGGGACGGAGAAGGCTAGGCCAGCTTGGCGTTGGTTGTCCAAGTTTAAGGTGGTAGGCTGAAATCTTAGGCAAATCCGGGATTTCAAGGCCGAGAGCTGATGACGAGTTGCCTTTAGGCGACGAAGTGGTTGATGCCATGCTTCCAAGAAAAGCTCCTAAGCTTCAGATAACTGGGAACCGTACCCCAAACCGACACAGGTGGTTAGGTAGAGAATACCAAGGCGCTTGAGAGAACTCGGGTGAAGGAACTAGGCAAAATGGCACCGTAACTTCGGGAGAAGGTGCGCCGGCGAGGGTTAAGGACTTGCTCCGTAAGCCCATGCCGGTCGAAGATACCAGGCCGCTGCGACTGTTTATTAAAAACACAGCACTCTGCAAACACGAAAGTGGACGTATAGGGTGTGACGCCTGCCCGGTGCCGGAAGGTTAATTGATGGGGTTAGCGCAAGCGAAGCTCTTGATCGAAGCCCCGGTAAACGGCGGCCGTAACTATAACGGTCCTAAGGTAGCGAAATTCCTTGTCGGGTAAGTTCCGACCTGCACGAATGGCGTAACGATGGCGGCGCTGTCTCCACCCGAGACTCAGTGAAATTGAAATCGCTGTGAAGATGCAGTGTATCCGCGGCTAGACGGAAAGACCCCGTGAACCTTTACTATAGCTTTGCACTGGACTTTGAATTTGCTTGTGTAGGATAGGTGGGAGGCTTTGAAGTGGGGACGCCAGTTCTCATGGAGCCATCCTTGAAATACCACCCTGGCAACTTTGAGGTTCTAACTCAGGTCCGTTATCCGGATCGAGGACAGTGTATGGTGGGTAGTTTGACTGGGGCGGTCTCCTCCCAAAGAGTAACGGAGGAGTACGAAGGTGCGCTCAGACCGGTCGGAAATCGGTCGTAGAGTATAAAGGCAAAAGCGCGCTTGACTGCGAGACAAACACGTCGAGCAGGTACGAAAGTAGGTCTTAGTGATCCGGTGGTTCTGTATGGAAGGGCCATCGCTCAACGGATAAAAGGTACTCCGGGGATAACAGGCTGATACCGCCCAAGAGTTCATATCGACGGCGGTGTTTGGCACCTCGATGTCGGCTCATCACATCCTGGGGCTGAAGCCGGTCCCAAGGGTATGGCTGTTCGCCATTTAAAGTGGTACGCGAGCTGGGTTTAGAACGTCGTGAGACAGTTCGGTCCCTATCTGCCGTGGACGTTTGAGATTTGAGAGGGGCTGCTCCTAGTACGAGAGGACCGGAGTGGACGAACCTCTGGTGTTCCGGTTGTCACGCCAGTGGCATTGCCGGGTAGCTATGTTCGGAAGAGATAACCGCTGAAAGCATCTAAGCGGGAAACTTGCCTCAAGATGAGATCTCACTGGGATCTAGAATCCCCTAAAGGGCCGTCGAAGACTACGACGTTGATAGGTTGGGTGTGTAAGCGCTGTGAGGCGTTGAGCTAACCAATACTAATTGCCCGTGAGGCTTGACCATATAACACCCAAGCAATTTGCTCATGCAGATTGCGGTGGTGAAGACACACGAACCGAAAGTTCGAATGTGCATCACAACATCACATATCCGAATTCGCTGGGCTGTCCATCTGGACGTTCTGGCAACAGAATTTCTTGACGACCATAGAGCATTGGAACCACCTGATCCCATCCCGAACTCAGTAGTGAAACGATGCATCGCCGATGGTAGTGTGGGGTCTCCCCATGTGAGAGTAGGTCATCGTCAAGATTCATTTCGCAAAACCCCTATCTGCGCAAGCAGGTAGGGGTTTTGTCTTTCTGGCGTTTTTATAGCTATAGCCCTGTCCCCCGGCAAAGATGTTTTGTCCGTCCTGTACCTCTTCAACTGCGCTCAAGGGTGCGACAATTAATCCTGTTCGTACACGTGACTTTGCCCTGCCTAGCCTGCGTCAAGACTTAGGTTCGGGGCAACCTCGCGCCCGGATAGAGCGATGCCAGCGTGCCGTGCTGCGCATTTATGGACTTTCACCGTCCTATCACTTGAGGTAGAGAGCAAGATGGCCAAGGCCGCCGATGTCGTTGTGCAATGCCTGGAAAACGAAGGTGTCGAGTATGTGTTCGGCATTCCCGGTGAGGAGAACCTCGACCTGCTGGAATCCCTGCGCAAGTCGAAGATCAAGCTGGTACTGACCCGTCACGAGCAATCCGCGGGCTTCATGGCCGCTACCTATGGCCGCCTGACCGGCAAGACCGGCGTCAGCCTGTCGACCCTCGGCCCCGGCGCGACCAACCTGGTCACCGCCAGTGCCTACGCCTACCTCGGCGGCATGCCGATGATGATGATTACCGGCCAGAAGCCGATCAAGAAGTCCAAACAGGGCCGCTTCCAGATCATCGACGTGTGCGGCATGATGGACCCCATCACCAAGTACACCCACCAGTTCGCCTCGGCCGACAACATCCCTTCGCGCATGCGTGAAGCGTTCCGCCTGGCCGAAGAGGAAAAGCCCGGTGCCGTGCACCTGGAGCTGCCGGAAGACATCGCTGCCGAGCAGACCGATGCCATGCCGATCCCGCGCAGCCTGCACCGTCGTCCGCTGGCCGAACATGTGGCCATCGAAGCCGCCATCGAGAAACTGCGCACCGCGCGCAGCCCGATCCTGGTGATCGGCGCCGGTGCCAACCGCAAGATGACCGCCAAGGTCCTCAAGCAATTGATCGACAAGACCGGTATCCCATTCGTCACCACTCAGCTGGGCAAGGGCGTGGTCGACGAGCGCAGCCCGCGCTTCCTGGGTAACGCCGCGCTGTCGTCCGGTGACTTCGTGCACCGTGCGATCGAAGCCGCCGACCTGATCATCAACATCGGCCACGATGTGATCGAAAAGCCGCCGTTCTTCATGGTCCGTGGCGGCACTGAAGTCATTCACATCAGCTTCCGCTCCGCCGAAGTCGATGCCGTGTACTTCCCACAGGTTGAAGTGATCGGCGACATCGCCAACGCCGTCTGGCAGATCGCCGAAGGCCTGGGCGATACCTCGCACTGGGACTTCACCCGCCTGATGGCCATCCGTGAAGCCAACGAAGCCCAAATCGCCGAAGGCGGCGACGACGACCGCTTCCCGATCTACCCGCAGCGCCTGGTGGCCGACATCCGTCGCGTACTGCCTTCCGAAGGCATCGTGGCTTTGGACAACGGCATCTACAAAATCTGGTTCGCCCGCAACTACAAGGCGCACAAGCCCAACACCGTGCTGCTCGACAACGCCCTGGCGACCATGGGCGCTGGCCTGCCGTCGGCCATGGCGGCGCACCTGGTGTACCCGGACCGCCCGGTGATCTCGGTCTGCGGCGACGGCGGCTTCATGATGAACAGCCAGGAGCTGGAAACTGCAGTCCGTCTGGGCATGCACGTTACCGTGGTGATTCTGCGTGACGACGGCTACGGCATGATCCGCTGGAAGCAGGCGAACATGGGCTTCACCGATTTCGGCCTGGACTACGGCAACCCGGACTTCGTCAAATACGCCGAAGCCTACGGTGCCAATGGCCACCGCGTGGATAGCGCCGAAGGCTTGCTGCCGCTGCTCGAGCACTGCATCAAGACCCCAGGTGTGCACGTGATCGACTGCCCGGTCGACTACAGCGAGAACGACCGCATCCTCAACAGCGAGCTGCGTGAGCGCGCGCTGGCGGTATAAAGCTTGACCGCCTGTTCGCGGGCAAGCTCACGCTCACAGGATTACAACTTGCCCAAGGGCGGTGTATTCCATGTGAGCGCGGGCTTGCCCGCGAATGCTTTGCGGCAGGCAACAAATACTTCGATCCATTTCCTCATATGCTAGGGTGCAGGCCAAATCTTCACCCTAGGATCCCCACATGCTCCGCGCCCTCAGCGAAAAAGAACTCCACCGCCTTGAAGACCTGCTGATCACTTACGGCAACGATTATTCGGTGATCAACCTGGCCGAGCTCAATGGCTTTTTCACCGCCCTTGCCAGCTCGCCGGTCACTGTCCACCCCGAACAATGGTTACCTGCCGTTGCAGGTGGCAAGGTGCCAAATTTCAAGAAGCCTGCGCACGAAGAGGCCTACACGGCGCTGATGTTGCGTTATGCCAGCCAGGTGGCGGAAGAGCTCGCTGACAACGTCGATCACTTCGAGCCGGTATTCGAAGAAGGTGAAGACGGAGTGATCATCATGGAGGAGTGGTGCTTCGGTTACATGCGCGGCACCCAGGTCGCAGGCTGGAGCGAGTTGCCTGCGGAGCAGGATCCCCTGCTCAAAGCGATCTCGCTGCACGGCCTGGAAGACAATTTCGAGTTGCTCGACCAAATGAGCGAGGACGACATTCAAGCCTGTGTCCCCCATGTAATCGACGCGGCACGCGCGTTGTACCGTTTCCATCGTCAGCGTCATTGAAGCGACCGCATCCCCTGTAGAAGCGGCCTGATGTCGCTTCTACCCCGATTGTTTCGCTGATCGAAATTATCGTTTCCCTCCCGCGCTAATTCTGTTGCCTGTCGAATCAGTTCAACATGGCCTCCATCAGCCCATTCCGGTGCTGTCCAGGAGCCAAGCCCATGTCGAGCCCAATCAAACTCTACAACTTCCCCAAGTCCGGCCACGCCCACCGCATTGAGCTGATGCTCTCGCTGCTGAACCTGCCCACCGAGCTGGTCTTCGTCGACCTGGCCAAGGGTGCGCATAAGCAGCCCGAGTTCCTTGCCCTCAACCCGTTCGGCCAAGTCCCCGTCATCGATGACAACGGCACGGTCGTCGCCGACTCGAATGCCATCCTGGTGTACCTGGCCAAGCAGTACGACAACGGCACCTGGTTGCCCGAGGAACCCGCAGCCGCAGCCCGCGTGCAACACTGGTTATCGGTTGCAGCAGGGCCCTTGGCGTTCGGCCCGGCCGCCGCTCGCCTGGTCACCGTGTTCGGTGCTTCGTTCAACACCGATGAAGTCATCGGTCGTGCCCATACCCTGCTCAAGGTGATTGACGCCGAACTGGCCAAGTCCCCCTTCCTGGCTGGCAGCACGCCCACCATCGCCGACGTCGCCAACTATTCCTATATCGCCCACGCACCGGAAGGCAATGTCTCGCTGGAGCCTTACGCCAACGTGCGCAGTTGGCTGGCGCGGGTCGAGGCGTTGCCAGGTTTCGTGCCGATGCCACGCACTGCGGCGGGCCTGCAAGCCACCGTTTAAGCCCCAACCCTTCCGAGGAATGCCACCATGCATCAGCTACCAGGCCATCGCTCGTCACCTTGGCACAGCGGTGAGAAGACCCTGCAGGAAAAGGTCGGTGTGTCGGAGCGCATGGAGGTGTTCGGGCAGAAGGTAATCCGCGACCACATGCCCGATCAGCATCGCGCGTTCTATCAGCAACTGCCGTTCATGGTGGCGGGCAGCGTGGATGCCTATGGCAAACCTTGGGCGACGCTGCTCGAAGGCCCGGAAGGCTTCGTCAGCTCGCCCCACCCGCGGCAGCTGATGATCGATGCGGACATCAACGCAGATGACCCTGCCACACAAGGCCTGGCGGGCGGGCAGGCGATCGGGTTGCTGGGCATCGAACTGCATACCCGCCGGCGCAACCGCATCAACGGCATGATCAGCCAGGCAACCAACGGCCAGCTGCAAGTAACCGTGGAGCAGTCGTTCGGCAACTGCCCGCAGTACATTCAACGGCGCGACTACACCCGTATCGATGAGCCCGCACAAGGTCGCTTCGATGCGACAGCACTCGATACCCGCGCCGTTGCCATGATCGAGCTGGCCGATACCTTCTTCGTCGCAAGCTACGTGGACCACGAAGACGGCCAGCGTTCGGTGGACGTGTCCCACCGCGGCGGCCGGCCAGGGTTCGTCAAGGTCGAAGGCAACCGCCTGAGCATTCCCGACTACGCTGGCAACCTGCACTTCAACACGCTGGGCAACTTGCTGGTCAACCCCATGGCTGGCTTGCTGTTCATCGACTTTGCCACGGGCAATGTACTGCAGTTGTCCGGGCGTGCCGAGGTGATACTGGACAGCCCTGCCATCACCGCCTTCGAGGGGGCCGAGCGGCTGTGGACCCTGGAGGTCGAGCAGGTGGTGTGGCGCCCGGCAGCGGTGTCGTTGCGCTGGGCGTTCCAGGAATACGCGCCGACCAGTCTGATGACCGGTACCTGGGCAGAGGCCGACGCGCGCCTGCAGCAGCGCGAGCGCCAGCGCCAGTGGCTGGCGTGGCGCGTGGTGCGCCTGGAGCAGGAGAGCCGAGATATACGCTCCTTCTACCTGGCGGCAGATGCACCCGTGCAGTTTGCGCCGGGGCAGCATATCCCTGTGCGTATCGCGCTGGGCAGTGACGCCCCGCTGGTTCGCACTTACAGCGTCTCCAGCGCGCCGTCGGACGGCTACCTGCGCATCAGCGTCAAGGCTCAGGGCCCGGCCTCGCGCTATCTGCATGAACGCATCGCCGTGGGGGATCTGCTTGACGTGCGGCTGCCCATGGGCAGTTTTACCCTGAATGAGCAAAGCGAGCGGCCGATCGTACTGATCGGCGCGGGCGTGGGCATCACCCCACTCATCGCCATGTTGCGCGAGCAATTGGCCAAGCGTCAGGCACGGCGTATTCACCTGTTTCACGGTGCCCGCAGCCTGGCGGATTTACCGTTCCAGCAAGAGCTGGCCAGCCTGCAGCGGCAGGCTGGCGCGCTGTTGGGCCTGTACCGCTGCCTCAGCCAGCCTGAAGCAGAGGCTGTGCTGGGCCGCGACTACGAACATGCTGGCCGGTTGGGCATCGAGCAGGTGAAGGCCACGCTGACGCTGGATGACTATGACTTCTACCTGTGCGGCCCCGCCCGTTTTACCCAGGACCTGTACGAAGGGCTGCGTACCGTGAACGTGCCCGACGCCCGCATCCATGCCGAAGCCTTCGGGCCCTCGACGCTCAGGCGGCACACCGATGACGACCAGCCTGTGCTGCATCAGCCGCCGGCTGCCAGCGCACCCGTGCCGGTGTACTTTGCCAGCTCGGCCAAGGAGGCGCGCTGGGCACCGGGCAGCGGGACCTTGCTCGAACTTGCCGAAGCGCGCGGGCTGTCGCCGGACTTCAGTTGCCGGGGCGGTTCGTGTGGCACCTGCAAGACCCGGGTAGTGAGCGGCCAGGTGCATTACACCAACCCACCAGCGGAAATGCCTGATGAGGGCACAGTGTTGATCTGCTGTGCAGTACCTGCCAACGTGGGGGAGGGCGGGCAGGCCCTGGTGCTGGAACTTTGATGCGGTCTGCAAGGGCTCTTGCAGCAGCACAAAACCTGCTGATACCCGATAATCCCCCAACCCCCGACGCCCAGGAGCTGGCATGGACCACATCCACCTGATGAAGGTATTCGTCGCGGTCGGCGAGCTGGAAAGCTTCGCCGCCGCCGCCCGCCGGCTGGACATCTCGCCTGCGGCGGTGACGCGTGCCGTCAGTGCACTGGAAGAGCAGTTGGGTGTCAAGCTGCTGCTGCGCACCACACGCAGCGTGCGCCTGACCGAGGCGGGAGGCCGCTACTTGGAAGACACCCGCCACATACTTGCCAGCATCCTCGAAGCCAACGAGGCGGCCGCTGGCATCAACGCCACGCCCAAGGGCGACCTGGCCGTCACCGCGCCGATCCTGTTCGGCAAGAAGTTCGTCATGCCGTGCATCGTACGGTACTTGCAGCAGTACCCCGAAGTGGATGTATCTGCCTACTTTCTCGACCGCATCGTCAACATGGTCGAGGAGGGCATGGACGTGGCCGTGCGCATCGGCCCGCTACCAGACTCGGGGCTGAAGGCACTGCGGGTGGGCAGGGTGCGGCGCATGCTCTGCGCCTCGCCCGACTACCTGGCGCGCCACGGCGTACCGCAGCACCCCTCGGATTTGCCGGACCATGCGGTAATCGGCACCACCAACCTTTCACCCCGGGCGGGTTGGCGCTTCGGCGTCACCGATGAACCGACCTTGGTGCGCATGAAGCCCCGGCTGACGGTGACCAGCAATGACGGGGCGATTGCCGCAGCCAGCGGTGGGTTGGGGATTGCACGGTTGTTGTCTTACCAGGTGGCGGACGAGGTGGCGAGTGGGCAATTGCAGGTGATTCTTGCCGAGTACGAGGAGGCGCCCTGGCCGATTCATGTGTTGCACCGTGAGAGCAAATACGGATCGGCCAAGGTGAGGGCATTCATCGACATGCTGGCCCATGAACTGCGGGCTCAAGGATTGGATTGAGGTCGTACAACTAGCCATTTCTCTGCCGGAAGTGCCGGTGCTGCCTTGGCCACGGGCTAGCAGAGCATGGTGTTCACCTTGGTGTTCGGCATCCTGGTGACGCAGATTGGTTACAGCCCGCTGCAGGCAAACCGGTTACAAGGCCTGGTATTGCATCCTGAAGCCCAGGCTCATTTCTTCACCCTGTTGCAGCAAGCGCAAGCCTGGTCGCCCGGGCAGGTGGTGCGCATTGATCGGGTGGCTGACCGGTTCAAAGCAGAAGAACGCCTTGCCCGGTGGGCAGAACAACAAAAAGTGCTCACAGCCACTGGCCGTGCAGGCCAGCGAATAGCCCGCGCTGGGCTGTTCGATCACGCAACTGCCAGGCCAACCCCCAAACGCATGATCGACACCCGTCGCTGGCAACGCGCCCGGCGCCTCGAAGCACCAGTCTGCAGGCACCTCTGCCAGGTGTGACGGCAGCCGGCCGTCTTCCGCCAGCCACACATGCTGCGCCGCTGCCTGTAGCCGGGTGTCGGGGTAGCGGGGGAAGTAAGGGTGCAGCCCCAGTCCGTACCAGGTGGCAGCTTCGTCCAGGTGGGTCACATGCAAGTCAAGGTTCAGGCAACCCTCATGCAGGTGTACATCCAGCGTCGCCCGGTAGGCAAATGGCAGCGTACTGTCGAGCGACAGCCGGGCGCGGCGCTCGCTGTGGTGGTCCACATGCCAGGCCTGCTGCCAGGCGCTGCCATGAATCGGGTAAGGGTCGTGGGCGGTGTTGGGCGGCAAGGCCAGCCAGCCCTCGGGCCGTGCGAAGCCCCCTTCGGCAATCCGGTTGGACCACGGCGCCAACGGGTAGCAGGCCAGCTGCCGCGGCGTACCGCTGGCCAGCGCGGCGGGGTCGGAGTGGCGCAGTAGCGCCTGCCCGGTCGCCTTCACCTGCCAGTTGATCAGGCTGGCGCCCAGGTCGGGCGTTAGGCACAATCGGGTCAGGTGGTCTTGCAGGTGCAGTTCGGTCACAGCCATCAGTGGCTCCTTCGAAAGTGTGTGGTCAGCTCGCCCGGCGGTAGGTCAGCAGCACGATGCCGCACACCACCACGGCCCCGCCGATCAACTGCAGGGTGCTCAGGCGTTGATCGAGCAACGCCCAGCCCAGCAGCAAGGTGGCGATCGGCTCGATATTCATCACCGGCGCGTTCTGCGCCATGTTCAGCCGTGGCACACAGACAAACAGCAGGGTAAAGGCCACGCCATACAGCACCACCAGGCTGGCCAAGGCCGCCCAGCCGCTGGCGCTGGCAGGCATCGACAACCCCGAAGGCATCACCCCGCTGACGCCGGCGACCAGCATGCTGGAGAACACGATCAGCAAGGTCAGCAGGCTGCGTACCGGGCCGCGCACGGCTGCCAGTTTGTGATCGGTGATCCACAAGGCGCAGGCGAAGACACATGCAGCGCAGAATGCCAGGCTGACACCCAGGGCCCAGTGCGGGTTGGCATCGCCACTGTCGGCCAGCCGTGCCGGCACATCCAGCGCCAGCACCAGGCCACAAAGGATCAGGCCCATGAACAGCACGGTACGGCCGGTCGGGCGCGCACCGCCCAGCGCCCAGCTGAGCAGTGCCAGCAACATCGGGAAGGTATTGCCCACCAGCAGCGCCAGTGCCACCGGAATGCGCGCCACCGCCGAATACAGGCACAGGCTCTGCGTGGCAATCAGCAGGCCGAGCAGCAATTGCCAGCGCCGTGTGCCCGCCGGCATGCCGAGTGCCTGGCGCTGCCACAACAGCAGGCCAGCCAGGACCAGGAAGGTAATGCCTGAGCGGCAGAGGATCGCCAGCAGCACGCCGGTGCCGTCATCGAACGCGATGCGCGCGGCGATGTGGTTGGCGGCGAACGCGCACGCCAGCAGCGCCAGCAGTGCAATTGCCAGCTTGCGCGGAAAGAGGGTTGCGACAGAAGAGGGAACAGCCATGTGCAGGATCCATTTGCAGAGAACGGGGCTGCAGCGCAGCCCCATTGGCATTTACAGCACGACGCTCGGCAGCCACAGCGAGATGGCCGGGATGTAGGTCACGGCCATCAACACCATGAACAGCGCCAGGTAGAACGGCAGCAGCGCCTTTATCGTGGCCTCGATGCTCACCTTGCCGATGGCCGCCCCCACGAACAGCACCGCACCCACCGGTGGTGTGATCAGCCCGATGCCGAGGTTCACCAGCATGATCATGCCGAAGTGCACCGGGTCCACGCCGATGCCGGTAATCACCGGCAGCAGGATTGGGGTGAGGATCAGGATCAGCGGCGCCATGTCCATCACCGTGCCCAGCAGCAACAGCATGAAGTTGATGCACATGAGGATCACATAGCGGTTGTCCGACAGGGTCAGGAACGCTGTGGTGATCTTCGAGGGGATCTGCATCAGCGTCATCACGTAGCCAAAGCTTGCGGCAAAGCCGATCAAGATCATCACGATCGAGATGGTGCGTACCGTGCGGTGCATCAGCTTGGGCAGGTCACGCCACTTGTAGTCGCGGTAGATGAACATGGTCACGAAGAACGACCAGACCACCGCCACGGCTGCCGACTCTGTCGCGGTGAACACGCCCGACAGAATACCGCCGAGGATGATGACCATCGCCATCAACCCCCACAGCGCCTCACCGGCGATCTTCAATGCCTGGCGAAGCGGGATCACTTCGCCTTTGGGGTAGTTGCGTTTCTTCGCGAAGATCAGGCACAGCCCCATCATCACTGCGCTCAGCAACAGCCCGGGCATGACCCCGGCCATGAACAGCGAGGCGATCGACACCGTGCCGCCGGCGGCCAGCGAGTACAGCACCGAGTTGTGGCTGGGCGGGGTCAGCAGCGCCTGCACCGAGCCACTGACGGTCACTGCGGTAGAGAACTCACGCGGGTAGCCCTTGCGCTCCATTTCCGGGATCAGCACCGAACCTACCGACGCGGTGTCGGCTACGGAAGAGCCAGAGATTGCGCCAAAGAACGTCGAGGCCATGATGTTGACCAGCGACAGCCCGCCGCGCACGAAGCCTACCAGCACCCCGGCGAACGCCACCAGCCGGCGTGACATGCCGCCTTCGGCCATGATCGCGCCGGCCAGCACGAAGAACGGAATCGCCAGCAGCGAAAACTTGTTAACCCCACTGGCGACCTGGATCATCATCGCCTGCAGCGGGATGTCGATCCACCAGGCGCCGATCAATGCCGATAGGCCCAGCGCATAGGCCACCGGCATGCCGATCAGGATCAGCGCGATGAAACTGCCCAACAGAATGAACGCATCCATTTACGCAGCTCCTTCGTTTTCTTCGACCAGGTCAAAGCGCACCACCTTGCGGTTGCTTTGATCGCCCAGCAGGAGTTTTTCCAGCACGAACACCAGCGTCAGCACGCCACCGATCGGGATCGGCGCGTAGGTCATGCCCACCCGCACACCGGGCAGCGAGGCCAGCGACTGGTTCCAGGTGGTGATGCACAGCCTGGTGCCGTAGTAGGTCATGAACACGCACACCACGATCATCAGCAGTTGCACCAGCAGCGCGACCAGCTGGCGCTGCAGCGGTGGCAAACGGTCGGTGATCATCCCCACCGCCATATGCGCCCCGGCGCGGTAGCTGGCGGCGGCACCGACGAAAGTGAACACCACCATCAGCAGGATCGAGACTGGCTCTGGCCAGCTGGAGCCGGTGCCCAGCACGTAGCGGGCGAAGATGCCCCACGGAATGATCAGCGTCATGGCCAGGATCGACAGGCCCGCGATCCAGATGCAACTGCGGTACAGCGTGTCGTTCACGCTCAGGAAAAGCGATTTCATAGGCATCACCAAAGCGGCAGTGCGGCGGCCGCCGCACTGCCGAGGTCGTCTTGGAAGGGGCGGTATTACTGGACGGCGTCGATACGCTTCATCAGGTCGGCGTACGGCGCGCCGTACTTCTCGCGCACCGAAGCAGTGGCCTCGAAGAACGGTTTCTTGTCGACGGTGATGAACTCGACACCTGCAGCCTTGAGCTTCTCTTCGCTGGCGGAGGACTTGGCGTCCCACAGCGCACGTTCTTCCATCTGCGCCTCACGCGCGACCTTCTTCACCAGTGTTTGCTGTTCGGCGGTGAGTTTGTTCCAGGTGGTCTTGGACATCACCACCGGCTCCGGCAAAATCAGGTGGCCGGTAAGGGTGTAGTACTTGGCGCTCTGGAAGTGGTTGTGTTCGAGCAGGGTCGGCGGGTTGTTTTCGGCGCCGTCGATCACGCCCGTCTGCAGGGCGCTGAAGATCTCGCCGGTGTCCATGGCGATGCCGTTGCCACCCATGGCGTTCATCATGTCGATGAACAACGGGTTGCCCTGCACGCGGATCTTCATGCCCTTGAGGTCTTCCAGGCTGCGTACCGGTTTTTTCGTGTAGATGCTGCGCGAGCCGCCATCCATCCAGGCCAGGGCTACCAGGTTGAATTCGGAGTTGGTGATCTTGTCGAGGATCTCTTGGCCGATGTCGCCGTCGATGATCTTGCGCATGTGCTCATGGTCGCGGAACACGAACGGCATGTTGAACACGTTCACATCCGGCACCACCGGGCCGACGATACCCAGGCTGACCCGAGTCATCTGCACGGCACCGATCTGCGCCTGCTCGATCACTTCCTTCTCGGAGCCGAGTACCCCGCCGGCGAACATCTTGAAGGTGATTTCGCCATTGCTGGCGGCTTCGAGCTTCTTGCCCATGTTCTGTTCAGCGACCACGGTCGGGTAGCCGGCCGGGTGGATTTCGGCGAACTTGATGTCCAGCGCGGAGGCCGGCATCGACAGGCTGAAGGCGAAGGGGAGTACGGCAAGGAGCAGCTTGCGTTTGAAGGTCATGATGAAACTCCGTGGTTTTTATTATCCGGTTTCGTTTGTGCGAGCGTTGTTGGCAGTGCGGTTGTTCAGCCTCGGTAGGCGGGCTCCTCCAGGCCTTTGACGCCGAGTTCGAAGGCAAATACCCCACCGGCCAGCGGCTGGTCGGAGAGGTCGATGCCCGCAGGGCGGATCGAGGTGACGAACAGGGTGTCCAGGTTGGCGCCGCCAAAGGCGCACATCGCGGGTTTCTTCACCGGTAGGTTCAGTGAGCGGTCGAGGCGGCCATCGGGGGTGAAGCGGTGGATCTGGCCGGCGTCGTTGCCGCAGATCCAGTAGCAGCCATCCTGGTCGATGGCGGCGCCGTCTGGGCGGCCGGGGAAGGCCTGCATGTCGACGAACAGGCGTTTGTTGTGGGGCGTGCCGCTGTCGATGTCGTAGTCGAAGACCCAGATCTTCTGCACGTTGGGGTGCGAGTCCGAGAGGTACATGCGCGTGCCATCGGGGCTGAAGGCCAGGCCATTGGGCACGATCATGCCGTCCTGCTGCAGGTGCAACTGCCCTTCGCCGTCATGCCGGTACAGCGCCCCGACCGGGGCGCCCTGGGGCATGTCCATCAGCATGGTGCCGGCCCAGAAACGGCCTTGGCGGTCGCAGCGGCCATCGTTGAAGCGCATGCCGCCCATGGCATGTTCGACGCGACTGAGCAAACGGCTGTCGAGGCTGCCATCGGCCTGGGTTTCGAGCGCGAAGATGCCGCTTTCCATTCCTGCAACCCAGCCCTGTTCGGTGCGTGCGATGCAGGCCAGCATTTCGTCACCTTGCCAGGTGTGGTGGGCACCGTCGGGCTGCCAGCGATGTAGCTGGCGGGCGGGGATATCGACCCAGTACAGGGCTTGTTCGGTGGGGTGCCACACAGGGCTCTCGCCGGTACCGTTGCGGGCGTCGACGATCAGTTCGCAATTCATGGCCGTGTCTCCTGGCGCGCTGGGGTCAGTTGAACGGTCCGGCCACGGCGAAGGCGCCGCCCTGATAGACCATGCTCGGGTCATCGGCGGCAGGCGCCGGTTGCGCTTCAACCGCTTCGCGGAACACCTCGGAGGTGTCTTTGGGCTCATAGCCCAGGTGCGCGGCATGGCGGTTGTCCCACCACACGGTGCGGTTGTCGGAGGCGCCATAGACGACGGTGTGGCCGACGTCGGGCGTGAACAGCCCGCGTTCGATCAGTTGCACCAGGTCGTCGTAGCTGAGCCAGGTGCACAACATGCGCGGGTTCTGCGGTTGCGGGAACGACGAGCCGATGCGGATGCTCACGGTCTCGATGCCATAGCGGTCGAAGTAGAAGCTGGCGACATCCTCGCCATAGCACTTGGACAGCCCGTAGTAACTGTCGGGGCGGCGCGGGGCGTGGGCGTCGATGCGCTCGTCCTGGCGGTAGAAGCCGATAGTGTGGTTGGAGCTGGCGAAGATGATGCGCTTGACCCCATGCTTGCGCGCCGCCTCGTAGACGTGGAACACGCCGCAGATGTTGGGGCCTAGGATGTCTTCGAACGAATGCTCGGTGGACACGCCGCCGAAGTGGATGATGGCGTCTACGCCTTCGACCAGTGCATGCACAGCGGCTTTGTCGGCGAGGTCGCAGGTCACGACTTCTTCATGCGGGCCCGCGGCGGGCGCCATCGGGCTGATATCGGAAAGGCGCAGGACCTCGGCGTAACCTTGCAGGCGTTCGCGAAGGACCTTGCCCAGGCCGCCTGCGGCTCCGGTGAGCAGCAGGCGATTGAGGGGGGTAGTGGTCATGGCCGGCTCATTGTTAGTTGTTGTAGGTTGTCGTATGACTTCGTTGATTATTGGCAGTGGCGTTGGCTGTTGTCAATGAGGCGTGTGCGGCTTTCGCCTGGCTAGGTGGTCAACTGTAGGAGCGGCCTTGCGTCGCGAAAGGGCTGCGCAGCGGCCCCGGAACTCTACCGGCCCCGCCATTGCTGGGCCCGCTTTGCGGGCCTTTCGCGACGCAAGGCCGCTCCTACACAAGGCCGTTGCTACAGGGACGCCTGGGTTACAACAGCGACAGGGGGTAGTTGAAGATCAACCGGTTCTCATCGAACTCGTTGTTGCTGTAATCCCGGCGAATACTCGAGTTACGCCACTTCACACTCAAGTCCTTGAACGCCCCGCTCTGGATCACATAGGCCAGCTCCGTCTCGCGCACCCATTCCTTGCCATCGGTAACCGCCCCTGTGTGCACATCCTGCCCGCTGATGTAGCGGTTCATCAATGTCAGCCCAGGCACCCCGACGGTGACGAAGTTGAAGTCGTGCCGCACCTGCCACGACCGCTCGTTGGCGTTATCGAAGCTTGAGTTGTAGCTGTCGTTGGCCAGCGTCCCGCCGCTGGTGCCGTTGACCCGCATCCAGGTATCGCCATCGACCTTCTGCAGGCCGACCCAGAAGGTGTTGCCGCCGTACTTGGCCGAGAACATCCCCGAATAGGTCTTGTTGTCCAGCTGCCCGGCACGTTCGGAGCCGTCTTCATCGCCATGGAAGTAGCCCAGGTTGGCACCCAGGGTCCAGTCACCCACTGGCTGGCTGTGGCTCAACTGCAGGTACTGCTGCTGGTAGACGTCCTTGAGCACTGCATTCCATAGCCCGACCAGCGTGCGGTCCTGGTTGAACTTGTATTCGCCGCCGACGAAGTTGAAGCGGTCCGAAAGCCCACCGCCGTAGCTCATGTCCTCCATGCTCGCGTCGTTGCGCGGGCTGTTGCCACGGAACTGCCCGCCATACAGCGTCAGCCCGGCGATCTCGTTGGAGGTGACCTGCCCCCCGCGGAACGTCTGCGGCAGCGAACGGCCATCGTCGGAACGCAGAATCGGCAGCACCGGCATCCATTCCCCGATCTTCAGCTCGGTCTTTGAGATGCGCGCCTTGCCTGCCACCGCCAGCCGCCCGTAATCATCGGCCGGCTGCCCATCGTCGTGGCGCGGCAGCAGCGCGGTGCCGTAGGTGCCGCCACCGCCATCGAGCTTGACCGACCACAGCCCCAGCACATCCACACCGAACCCCACCGGCCCCTCGGTGAACCCCGAGCGGGCATCGAGGATGAAGCTCTGCGTCCATTCCTCGGCCTTGCTTTGCGGGTTGCTGGGGTTGGTGAAGTTGCGGTTGATGTAGAAGTTGCGCAGGCCGAGCGTGGCCTTGGAGTCTTCGATGAAGCCCGCCGCCACGCTGGTGCCCGGCAGGCTCCCGAGCATGCCGGCGCCCAGCAGGGCAAAGGGGAGGATTTGGCAGATTTTCATTATTGTTGTGCTCCACAAAAGGGTGTGGCAGCCCGTCCACCGGGCACGCGCAAGCGGCCTGCGGCGAGGGCGGGTGGGTAACGGACCGGTCAGGGCCTAGGGGGTGAAAACGGGACAGGCGAGCGGCGAGGGTAGTGCGCGAGGTGTGTCGACATGGGATTTTCCACTGATTGTTGTTTTTGTTATGCGTTGTCGTACAACTTGGGCGATTTTTAGCAAGTGGGGAGGGGGATGTCAACGCTTTGTGGTGCGATGGCTTTGTGGAGGTACTATGACTTTGGTTATGGTGCAGGTTCTCGACGGGGATCGCGAATAGGCTGGCGGGTGTATGCCTGTGAGTGTTGCAGCGCCTGTGAACCCCCAAAACGGCACCCGAAGGTGGCGGCAGCCAGCCCCTATTCCACCCGCGCAAACACCTTCGCCAGCGCCTCCACCGCTACCCGCATCTCGGCTGGCGTCTGCGCCGCGAACCCCATCAACAGGCCGGTATCATTGCGCGGCGTCGCATACAAACTGCCGAGCCCCAGCAGATCAATCCCTACCGCGCGCGCCGCCTTGACCACCGCCTCTTCAGGCAAACCCTGCACGAAATGGCAGGGCATCTGCAGCCCGCCGGCCGGGATGCACGGCGCTAGAAACGCCCCCAGATGCTTGTGCACGAGTTCAGCCAGCACGTCCCGTCTCTCGGCATACAACGCCCGCATGGCCCGCACGTGAGCCGTGTAATGCCCGCCCTCCATGAACCTTGCCAAGGTCAGTTGCGCAATGGACGCGTTATGCCCGTCCTGCAGCGTACGTGCGCTGGTCATCGGGGCGACGAGCGAGGGGGGCAACAGCAGGTAGCCGATACGCAGGCCGGCAAACAGCGACTTGGTGAAGGTACCGATGTAGAGCGTGCGGTCATGCGCGTCCAGGCCCTGCACACAGGCAGTCGGCCGGCCTTCGTAGTGGAACTCGCTGTCGTAGTCGTCTTCGATGATCCAGGCTCGCTGCTGCCGGGCCCATTCGATCGCCTGCAGGCGCCTGTCCAGCGACAAGGTCGCGCCGGTGGGGTATTGGTGGGAGGGCGTAAGAAAAACCGCCCTGGCATTGACGGCCAGCCGCGCCATGTCCTCTACCCGCATGCCGTTTTCATCCACCGGCACGGGCACGCCTGCCAGGCCTGCGGCGGCGATGGCTTTGCGGGTGCCTTGGTAGAGCGGGTCTTCGACCAGCACCTGATCGCCGGCATCCATGAGCACTTGGGCGCACAGGCCAAGTGCCTGCTGCGAGCTGGTGAGGATCAGCACCCGATCGGCAGTCGCCTGAGCCCCCCGTTCGAGGTTGAGGTAGTCAGCGATCGCGCTGCGCAGCGCAGGCATGCCTTGTGGCGCACTGTGCTCCAGCGCCTGGGTGCCATATTCCTTGTAAACCTGGCGCTCCAGCTTCTCCCAGGTTGTGAGGGGAAACTGCCGGGTCTCGGCAACCCCCGGTGCGAACGGGCGCGGCCCCTGGAAGTTGTTCACGCCCCCGCTGTGCAGCACGGCCATTGCTCTGCGGCTCAGGTGAGCTGGCTCATCGCAGAGCACCTCGCGTTGGCGCTTGCGCCGCGGCAGGTGCCGCGCGCGTTGTGACACGAAGCTTCCGCTGCCCACCCGGCGCTCGATGAAGCCCTCTGCATGCAACTGGCTGTATGCCGCCTCGACGGTATCCCGCGAGACGCCCAGGGAAAGCGCCAGCGGGCGTGAAGCCGGCAGCGACTTGCCGACCGGCAATGCGCCCTCAAGGATCAATTGGCGAATCGCCCTCTGGATCCGTACGTGTAGCGACAACGCCCCATGGGCGGGGTCACTCATCCAGGCTTTCACCGATTGCAACTGTGCATGTTTGAACATTGGTCTGCTTCACTTGCGAAAAGTGGCGGGGCTATTCAGGCCATTCTATCGCTATAAATGCACCTGTTTTCCGACCATTCCCACATTGAGAGGGGTTCACCATGACAGTTGCACAAACATTGGTTTCGGTTCGCGAGTTGAAGCAGAGCGATTTGCAGCAATGGAGCGCGTATTGGGAGCAGTATCAGGCGTTCTACAAAGTAGAGCTGAGCAAGGCCACGACCGAACTGACCTGGGCCCGTTTCTTCGACCCGGCCGAGCCCGTGCACTGCGCCGTGGCCACGGACGGTGAGCGGGTGCTCGGCTTCGTCCATTATGTGTTCCATCGCTCGACCTGGGGGCGTAATGACTTCTGCTACCTGGAAGACCTGTTCGTTTGCCCGAGCACACGGGGCAAGAAGGTGGGCAAGCAGTTGATCGAGTTTGTGCAGGGCCAGGCGCAGGAGAAGGGCTGTGACCGGCTCTACTGGCATACCCAGGAAACCAACCAGACCGCACAGCGGCTGTACGACTGGATCGCTGAAAAGCCGGGGGTGATCGAATACCGGATGGCGCTGGCTTGAATGCGAGCTGACCCACCTGGTTTGTTCAGCCCGGCGCATATCCTGTGGGAGTGGGCATGCCCTGGGTACACACCGAAGACATGATTTACCCGCCAAGGCGGCAGCACACAGTACTGTTACCAAGGCACGGGATTGATTGATCACTAACGTACAGCCCAAAAAAAAGGCTGCCAATTGGCAGCCTTCTTGTTTCTCAGCCCGGACAATCAATCCCAGCTCAAAGCCCCGCCAGTCTGATACTCGATCACACGCGTCTCAAAGAAGTTCTTCTCCTTCTTCAAGTCCATGATCTCGCTCATCCATGGGAACGGGTTGGTGGTGCCTGGGTACTCTTCCTTCAGGCCAATCTGGGTCAGGCGGCGGTTGGCGATGAACTTGAGGTAGTCCTCCATCATCGCGGCGTTCATGCCCAGTACGCCACGCGGCATGGTATCGCGGGCGTATTCGATCTCCAGTTGGGTCCCTTGCAGGATCATCTGGGTCGCTTCTTCCTTCATCGAGGCATCCCACAGGTGCGGGTTCTCGATCTTGATCTGGTTGATCACGTCGATACCGAAGTTCAGGTGCATCGACTCGTCACGCAGGATGTACTGGAACTGCTCGGCAACGCCGGTCATCTTGTTGCGGCGGCCCATCGACAGGATCTGGGTGAAGCCGCAGTAGAAGAAGATGCCTTCCAGTACGCAGTAGTAGGCGATCAGGTTGCGCAGCAGCTCTTTGTCGGTTTCCGGGGTGCCGGTGTTGAATTCCGGGTCGGAGATGGCGCGGGTGTACTTCAGGCCCCAGGCGGCTTTTTTCGCGACCGACGGGATCTCGTGGTACATGTTGAAGATCTCGCCTTCATCCATGCCCAGCGACTCGATGCAGTACTGGTAGGCGTGGGTGTGGATCGCCTCTTCGAAGGCCTGGCGCAGGATGTACTGGCGGCACTCCGGGTTGGTGATCAGGCGGTACACGGCCAGGGCCAGGTTGTTGGCAACCAGGGAGTCGGCGGTGGAGAAGAAGCCCAGGTTGCGCATGACGATGCGGCGCTCGTCTTCGGTCAGGCCGTCCTGGCTCTTCCACAGGGCGATGTCGGCGGTCATGTTGACCTCTTGCGGCATCCAGTGGTTGGCGCAGCCGTCGAGGTACTTCTGCCAGGCCCAGTCGTACTTGAACGGTACCAACTGGTTGAGGTCGGCGCGGCAGTTGATCATGCGCTTTTCGTCGACCGCAACGCGGGCAGCGGAGCCTTCCAGCTCGGCCAGGCCTTCGGCAACGTCGAGGGCGTCGAGGGCGGCCTTGGCGCGTTTTACGGCTTCGGAGTCAGAAGCGGTAGCAGCACGGGCTTCCAGGGCGGCGGCACCGCCGGCGCTGTCGAGCTTGTCGAGGGTGGCGGCGGCGTTGGCCTGCGCAGGGGTGTTGCCTTTGGCGGCTACTTCGCCGTCTTCGTTGTCGAATTCGTCCCAGCTCAGCATGGTTTGGCTCCTGCTTGAGGGTTGCCCTGAGGCAACCGGTTGGATTTTAAGAATGTGATGCCTGACGCAAGGCCGTTACGGCGAATGGACAGCTCGAGAGGCTGACTCTCGTTACATCTGACGTGTGCCTGGCCAGGCCTCGGGGAGGGGCCAGGGACTTGAATGGGTGCCCTTTTCAGAGGGGGCGCAGTATACCGGAATTCGTCTTCGATCGGGGCGCGTGTCTGGCGGTCGGGGGTAACTTTTTCGACCGGTTTTAGGTGCGTCCGTTCACGAGGCTTGTGTCGGTATTTACGGGGTGGAAGTGTAGCGGTAAAAAGCGCATGTCACTACATGTTGTGTTTTTTAATTTTAGCGGCACATTATGTTGTGTCTGGCGCGATTCTTGTAGGAGCGGCCTTGTGTCGCGAAAGGGCTGCGTAGCGGCCCCATCGATACCCGCGGCGACGCTCAAATCCTGGGGCCGCTGCGCAGCCCTTTCGCGACACAAGGCCGCTCCTACAGAACCGCGTTCAGCCGGCCACTGTGCAGATACAAAAATGCCGCAAAGGGGTACCCGTGGGCACCCCTTTTGCGGCATCAGGCCTTACTGGCAGGCTTCGCAGTCAGGCTCGTCGATCGCGCAAGCTTTCGGCACTGGTGCCGGGCCGGCAGCCTGGACCGGGGCGCTGTCGCCGCCGCTGGAAACGGCGTTGAGCTTGCCGGTGTTGATGGTCGACTTCTCGGTGCTGGTCGCGGCCAGGGCACGGAGGTAGTAGGTGGTTTTCAGACCACGGTACCAGGCCATGCGGTAGGTCACGTCCAGCTTCTTGCCCGAAGCGCCGGCAATGTACAGGTTCAGCGACTGAGCCTGGTCGATCCACTTCTGGCGACGCGAGGCGGCATCGACGATCCACTTGGTCTCGACTTCGAACGCAGTGGCGTACAGGTCTTTGAGCTCTTGTGGAATACGCTCGATCTGCTGCACCGAACCGTCGTAGTACTTCAGGTCGTTGATCATGACCGAGTCCCACAGGCCGCGGGCCTTCAGGTCGCGGACCAGGTACGGGTTGATCACGGTGAATTCGCCCGACAGGTTCGATTTCACGTACAGGTTCTGGTAGGTCGGCTCGATGGACTGCGATACGCCGGTGATGTTGGCGATGGTCGCGGTCGGCGCGATGGCCATGATGTTCGAGTTACGAATACCTTTTTGTACGCGAGCACGCACCGGTGCCCAGTCCAGGGTCTCGTTCAGGTCGACATCGATGTACTTCTGGCCACGGGCTTCGATCAGGATCTGTTGCGAATCCAGCGGCAGGATGCCCTTGGACCACAGCGAACCTTGGAAGGTCTCGTAGGCGCCACGCTCGTCGGCCAGGTCGCAGGAAGCCTGGATCGCATAGTAGCTGACCGCTTCCATCGACTTGTCGGCGAACTCGACGGCAGCGTCGGAGCCGTAGGCGATGTGCTGCAGGTACAGTGCGTCCTGGAAGCCCATGATGCCCAGGCCGACCGGGCGGTGCTTGAGGTTCGAGTTACGCGCTTGTGGCACCGAGTAGTAGTTGATGTCGATCACGTTGTCGAGCATGCGCACGGCGGTATTCACGGTGCGTTGCAGCTTGGCGGTGTCCAGCTTGCCATCGACAATGTGGTTCGGCAGGTTGATCGAGCCCAGGTTGCAGACCGCGATCTCGTCCTTGTTGGTGTTCAGGGTGATCTCGGTGCACAGGTTCGAGCTGTGGACCACGCCCACGTGCTGCTGCGGCGAACGCAGGTTGCACGGGTCCTTGAAGGTCAGCCATGGGTGGCCGGTCTCGAACAGCATCGACAGCATCTTGCGCCACAGGTCTTTGGCCTGAATGGTCTTGAACACCTTGATCTTGTTGTACTCGGTCAGGGCTTCGTAGTACTCGTAGCGCTCTTCGAAGGCCTTGCCGGTCAGGTCGTGCAGGTCTGGCACTTCCGACGGCGAGAACAGGGTCCACTTGCCGTCATCGAAGACGCGCTTCATGAACAGGTCAGGGATCCAGTTGGCGGTGTTCATGTCGTGGGTACGACGACGGTCATCACCGGTGTTCTTGCGCAGCTCGATGAATTCTTCGATGTCCAGGTGCCAGGTTTCCAGGTAGGCACAGACAGCGCCCTTGCGCTTGCCGCCCTGGTTGACCGCAACGGCGGTGTCGTTGACCACTTTCAGGAAGGGTACGACGCCCTGGGATTTACCGTTGGTGCCCTTGATGTAGGAGCCCAGTGCACGCACAGGGGTCCAGTCGTTGCCCAGGCCACCGGCGAATTTCGACAGCATGGCGTTGTCGTGGATCGCGTGGTAGATGCCCGACAGGTCGTCCGGCACGGTGGTCAGGTAGCAGCTGGACAGCTGCGGGCGCAGGGTACCGGCGTTGAACAGGGTCGGGGTCGAGGCCATGTAGTCGAAGGACGACAACAGGTTGTAGAACTCGATCGCACGGGCTTCTTTTTCTTTCTCTTCCAGCGCCAGGCCCATGGCCACGCGCATGAAGAACACCTGTGGCAGCTCGAAGCGCACGCCATCCTTGTGGATGAAGTAGCGGTCGTACAGGGTCTGCAGGCCCAGGTAGGTGAATTGCTGGTCGCGCTCGTGGTTGATCGCCTTGCCCAGTTTTTCCAGGTCGAAGTCGGCCAGGGCCGGGTTCAGCAGTTCGAACTCGATACCTTTGGCGATGTAGGCGGGCAGGGCCTTGGCGTACAGCTCGGCCATCTCGTGGTGGGTGGCGCTGTCGGCAACGCTGAGGAAGCCCAGGCCTTCGGCACGCAGGGTGTCCATCAGCAGGCGGGCGGTGACGAACGAGTAGTTCGGCTCACGCTCGACCAGGGTACGGGCGGTCATCACCAGGGCGGTGTTGACGTCCTTGATGGCCACGCCGTCGTACAGGTTCTTCAGGGTTTCGCGCTGGATCAGGTCGCCATCGACTTCGGCCAGGCCTTCGCAGGCTTCGCTGATGATGGTGTTCAGGCGCGCCATGTCGAGCGGCGCCATGCTGCCGTCGGCCAGGGTGATGCGGATGCTTGGGTGCGGCTCGACCACAGCGTCGGTGTTGGCGCGGGTGGCGCGCTCTTTCGCGCGCTGGTCGCGGTAGATCACGTAGTCGCGGGCGACTTTCTGCTCACCGGCACGCATCAGGGCCAGTTCGACCTGGTCCTGGATTTCTTCGATGTGGATGGTGCCACCCGATGGCATGCGACGCTTGAACGTGGCGGTGACTTGCTCGGTCAGGCGCGCGACGGTGTCGTGGATGCGCGACGAGGCGGCGGCGGTGCCGCCTTCAACTGCGAGGAACGCCTTGGTGATGGCCACGGTGATCTTGTCGTCGGTGTAGGGGACGACAGTGCCGTTACGCTTGATCACGCGCAGTTGGCCGGGCGCGGTGGCAGCCAGATCCTGGTTGGCATCGGCGGCCTGCGGCACCTGGGCCTGCGGGTTCTCGCGAGTTGTGTCGGTTTGCATGGGTGGGTGTCTCCACAGTTTCTATATTGTACAGGCGCCTTTTGAGCGCCCACCGTTCCGTCCACTTGCTCGATCACCTGGCGGGGGATGCGTCATGCGCGCGCATCCGCCCGCTCGGGCGTACCGACTTCGGGACAGACTCAGGAATAAGGGGCAATAGCTTGCCGCTCCCTGGCCGAAGTCAAAGGCTTTGGGCTGAGCCCAAAAGCTGTTGCAGTTCAGTACTCCGCTGGAGCGGTATGGCTGGTCAGATCACCTGAAGTTCAACCGTAAAATCGAATAATTTGCCGGGTTGACTTTTGTGTGTGATTTTGCACGAACCCCAACATCTAGTGGTTCGCTGCGATCGGGATACAAGATAATGCGGTATTGGGGTCTTTGCAAGGCGAGCGCCTGTGGATAAGTTGTGCGTACTTTGTGGGTATGGCCTGTAGGCCTTGTGCCAAGTGGTTTGCAGTATTTTTCTTTCGCTCGCTGCCCCAAGGCAGAATTTTGAGGGCGCGAACCCTACCACAAAAAACGGTTCAGTCCAGTGGCTTGTGCGGCACCGCTGGCCGGTTGGCAGTACCCGGGGCGGCACGTAGTATCGGCCACAGAACAACAACAATTGCAAAGGCACAGGCAATGGACCAACCCGCACCGCGCATCCTCATCGTTGAAGACGACCAGCGCCTGGCCGAACTCACGGCCGAATACCTGCAGGCCAACGGCTTCGATGTGGCCGTCGAGGGCGATGGTGGCCGCGCCGTGCGGCGAATCGTCGACAGCCAGCCCGACCTGGTGGTGCTCGACCTCATGCTGCCCGGTGAAGACGGCCTGAGCATCTGCCGCCGGGTACGCAGCCAGTACGCGGGCGCGATCCTCATGCTCACCGCCCGCAGCGACGAGCTCGACCAGGTGCAGGGGCTGGACCTGGGCGCCGACGACTATGTCTGCAAACCTGTGCGCCCGCGCTTGCTGCTGGCCCGTATCCAGGCCCTGCTGCGGCGCAGCGAGGCGCCGGAAAGCAAGCGCCAGGCCCTGGCCTTTGGTGCGCTGCGCATCGACAACCGCCTGCGCGAAGCCCGGCTGGGCGAGCAGCTGATAGACCTGACCGGCGCCGAATTCGACCTGCTCTGGTTGCTGGCCAGCAACGCCGGCCGGGTGCTGTCGCGCGAGCAACTGTTCACCGCCCTGCGCGGTGTCGGCTACGACGGCCAGGACCGCTCCATCGATGTGCGCATCTCCAAGATTCGCCCCAAGATCGGTGACGACCCGGTCCACCCACGCCTGATCAAGACCCTGCGCAGCAAGGGCTACCTGTTCGTCGGCGAGGCGCCATGAACAACTCGATCTTTCTGCGCATCTATGGCGGCATGCTCGCCGTGCTGGTGCTGGTGGCGCTGCTCGGCGTGCTCAGCCTGCACCTGGTCAACGAAGTGCGCGCCGCCCAGCACCGCGAGGGCCTGGCCCAGGGTACCTTCAGCCTGATGGCTGACAACCTGGCCGGGCAGAACGAAACCGAACGCAAGCGCTCGCTGCTGATGTGGGAGCGCCTGCTCGGGGTGCCGCTGGCGCTGCAGCCGATGTCGGCGCGTACCCTCGATGGCGGCCAGCGTGCCCGCCTGTACCGTGGCCTGGTGGTGGTCGAGAAGACCGGCCCGCACGCCGCCCAGGTGCTGCGCAAGGTCGGCCGCGAGGAGGTGCTGCTGGTGGCCCAAGTGAAGCAGGTCAGCGAGCAACTGGCGCGGGCCACCCTTTATCTGTTGGCCGACGAACTGGTGCGTTACCCGGTTACCGAGCAGCAGCAACGCCTGGCGCAGCTCAAGCAGAGCAAGGGCTTTGGTTTTGACATTGCCCTGCAGCGCCTGGAGCGGGTTGGCCTGGATGACGACCAGCGGCGCCGGGTCGAGGAGGGCGACACGGTCATGGCCCTGGGCAAGGATGGCGATTCTATCCGGGTATTCGCCGGGCTGTCGGGCTCGCCCTGGGTGCTGGAAATCGGCCCGTTGCATCAGTTGAACCCCTATCCGCCGCAGTTGCTGATCTTGATCGCCTTCCTTGGGCTGTGCCTGATCGGGCTGGTGGTGTACCTGCTGGTGCGTCAGCTGGAGCGGCGTGTGTCGGGGTTGGAGGTTGCCGCCACGCGTATTGCCCAGGGCAGCCTCGACACGCGGGTACCGGCTGGCGATGCCGACTCGGTCGGGCGCCTGGCTGCGGCATTCAACGGCATGGCCGAACATTTGCAGCGCTCGCTGACCATGCAGCGCGAGCTGGTGCGGGCGGTGTCCCACGAGCTGCGCACGCCGGTGGCGCGGCTGCGTTTTGGCCTGGAGATGATAGAGACCGCGAGCACTGAGCAGGCCCGTGCCAAACACTTGGCTGGCATGGATGGCGACATCCAGGACCTGGACAAGCTGGTCGATGAAATGCTGACTTACGCACGGCTTGAGCAAGGCGCACCGGCCCTGAAGTTCCAGCGGGTCGACCTGGATGCGTTGCTGGACCGGGTGATCGAAGAGCTGGCGCCGCTGCGCGCTGAAATCAAGGTGGTGCGCGGCGCATGCCAAGGGGATGAAAGCGATGGCGCCTGGGTCGAAGCCGAGCCGCGCTACCTGCACCGGGCCCTGCAAAACCTGGTGAGCAATGCCATGCGCCATGCCGAGGCCGAGGTGCGCCTGAGCTACCAGTTGGGCCAGCAACGCTGCCGGGTCGACGTGGAAGACGACGGCCCGGGTATCCCGGAAGGGGTCTGGGACCGCATCTTCACGCCCTTCACCCGGCTCGACGACAGCCGCACCCGTGCGTCGGGCGGGCATGGCCTGGGCCTGTCGATCGTTCGGCGGATCATCTACTGGCACGCAGGCCGGGCCACGGTAGGGCGCAGCGAAACCCTCGGCGGTGCCTGCTTCAGCCTGAGCTGGCCGCGGGCACAGGCGCCGCTGTAGGGCTCAGACGCTGATCAGGCTGAGCAGGTGGCCGTCCTGAAGGCAGAACTGGCCTTGCAGCTCGGTGCCCTGCTGCCACTCGGCCGATAGGTCGGTGAGCAGGCGCAGACGGGCCAGGCCCGCGGCCGACCATTCCAGCACCTCGGCGTGCTCGAAATAGAAACGCTGGCGGGTCAGCGGGTAGAGGGTCTTGAACAGGCTTTCCTTGAGCGAGAAGGTCAGGGTCACTGCCAGGCCGAGCTGGCGGCGGTCCAGGCGCTCTATTTCGGCGGGCGTGAGGATTTCGGCCAGCAGGCGCTCGGCGCGTTCGTCGTCCAGCAGCGCTTCCTGGTCCAGGCCCAGGCCGCGGCAACTGCCCTGGCCGGCGACCACGGCGGCGGCCCAGCCTTTGCCGTGGGTGATCGAGCCGTGAATGCCGGCGGGCCAGATGGGCGAGCGGTCTTCATGGCTGGCTGGCACGTAGTTGCGGCCGTCCAGGCGTTGCAGCGCGGCACGGGCGCAGACACGGCCGGCCAGGTACTCGGCCTGGCGCTTGGCCACCGAGCGTTGCAGGCTGGCGCTGGGGACGATGCCGGCACGCTGGAAGTCGTCGGCAGCCAGGCGGGCGGGGTCGAAGGCGCAACTGACCAGCACCGCACCTGGCAGCGGGCGGGGCAGGGGCCAGTGGTGCTGAAGCGGGGCGCAGCAGGTGGGGAGTGTGTTCATGGGGGGTATTGTGCCAGCCGTAGCGGCTGTAGGGGAGGTGGGCGCGTCGGGGGCGCTTGCGCCCCCAGCGATCATTACTGGAACGCCTTCTTGAAGAACGCCTGCATATCCTTCCACGAGCTTTCATCAGCCGCTTTGTTGTAACCAATGTCCGGCCCGCCATGCTCGCCATGGCTCAAGCGGTCGGCATCCGGGTTGGTAAACCCATGCTTGGCCTCAGGAATACTGACGAACTGGTAATTGACCTTGGCTGCGTCCATTTCCGCCTTGAACGCTGCAACCTGCTCCTCGGTCACCATGCTGTCTGCCGCGCCGTGCTCGACCAGTATGTCGGCCCTGACCACGCCGGGCTTGGCCGGGGTCTGTGTGGCCAATGCCCCATGGAAACTCACCACGCCGTCCAGCTTCTCACCCCGGCGCGCCGCATCGAGCACCACCTTGCCGCCAAAGCAGTAACCCACGGCGCCCAATTGGTGTTTGTTCACGTTGGGCTGCTTTTTCAGCAACTCAAGGCCTGCGTCGAAGCGCGCGGCCGCCGCTGCCGGGTCTTTCATTGCCTCGGCCATGAATGCCTGGGCATCCTGCGGATGCTCGGTGTGCTTGCCATCGCCGTACATGTCGATGGCCAGCGCTTTATAGCCCAGGGCCGCCAGGTCGCGGGCGCGGCGCTTGGCATAGTCGTTCAGGCCCCACCATTCATGCACCACGACGATGCCCGGGCGCTTGTCGTCCAGCGCATCGTCATAGGCGTAGTAGCCGACAAAGCGCTTGCCTTCGTCGTCCTGGTAGGGGATATCGCGGGTCACCACTTGCGCCTGGGCAAGGGCGGCGCTGCACATCAGGGTCAAGGCCAGCAGGGCACGCATGTTCACTACTCCTTGTTCATCGCAAACGGTTCGTTCAGCCGCGGTTCAGCCAGGGTTCAGTCACGGTTCAGGGTGCCCTCCTTACTCTAGCTTCCAGACCGAAACAGCGCATCCAACTGGAGTACGAAGCCATGAAATCCTTCAACACCCTGCTCGCTGCCATGGCCGTTTGCGCCGCTGGCATCACCACCGTCCAGGCCGCCGATGACAATTTCGCCAGCCTGACCTACGGCCAGACCAGCGACAAAGTCCGCAAGTCCGGCCTGCTGCAGCGCAACACCGACAACCTGAACGCCGACGGCATCATCGGCAAGGACGACACCTGGGGTGTGCGTCTGGGCAAAATCAATGACCAGGGTCGCTACTACATGACCTACGACAACGTCTCGGGCGACCACAGCGGCCTCAAGCTGCGCCAGGAAAACCTGCTGGGCAGCTATGACCTGTTCCTGCCGGTGGGCGACACCACCAAGCTGTTCGGCGGTGGCAGCCTGGGCATGACCAAGCTGACCCAGGATTCGCCAGGTGCCAGCCGTGATACCGACTACGGCTACGCGGTCGGCCTGCAGGCCGGTGTGATCCAGGAGATTACCGACAAGGCGTCGGTGGAACTGGGCTACCGTTACCTGCGCACCAATGCCGCGACCGAAGTCGGCCAAAGCGGTGGGCCCAAGGACGGCACCCTGCGCCTGACCAGCAGTGCACAGACGTATCTGTCGGCCAACTACAAGTTCTGAGGTAGTTGTTATCCTGTACTGCCCTGTGCGCGGGTAAACCCGCGCACAGGGCAGTACAGGCCATATAAAAGGAGCTGCACATGAAACTGCTGGTGGTCGAGGACGAAGCCCTGCTTCGCCATCACCTCTACACGCGCCTGGGCGAAAGCGGCCATGTGGTCGAGGCGGTGGCCGATGCCGAAGAAGCGCTGTACCAGGCCGAGCAGTACCACTTTGACCTGGCCGTGATCGACCTGGGGCTGCCGGGCATGAGCGGCCTCGAACTCATTGGTCGCCTGCGCAGCCAGGACAAGACCTTCCCCATTCTCATCCTCACCGCCCGTGGCAACTGGCAGGACAAGGTCGAAGGCCTGGCCGCCGGTGCCGACGACTACCTGGTCAAGCCCTTCCAGTTCGAAGAGCTCGAAGCGCGCCTCAACGCCCTGCTGCGCCGCTCCAGCGGTTTCACCCAGTCGACCATCGCCGCCGGGCCACTGGTACTCGACCTCAACCGCAAGCAGGCGACCCTGGACGATCAGCCCCTGGCCCTGACCGCCTACGAATACCGCATCCTCGAATACCTCATGCGCCATCACCAGCAGGTGGTGGCCAAGGACCGCCTGATGGAGCAGCTGTACCCGGGCGATGAGGAGCGTGACCCCAATGTCATCGAAGTGCTGGTCGGGCGCCTGCGTCGCAAGCTCGAGGGCGAACGAGGCTTCAAGCCCATCGATACGGTACGTGGCCTGGGTTACCTGTTCACCGAGCGCTGCCGATGATCCGTTCCCTGCGGGTGCGCCTGATGCTGGCGGCCGCAGTGCTGGCGCTGCTGTTCATGCTGGCGCTGCTGCCTGCCTTGCAGAAGGCCTTCAGCCTTGCCCTGCAGGAATCCATCGAGCAACGCCTGGCCTCGGACGTGACCACGTTGATCTCCGCAGCACGCATCGAACACGGCCAGTTGCAGATGCCGACACTGTTGCCGGACGAGCGCTACAACCTGCCGTACACCGGCCTGCTTGGCTATATCTTTGACCGTGAAGGCCATCTGGTGTGGCAGTCGCGGGCCACTGCAGACCAGAACGTCAACTACCGGCCACGCTACGACGGGCGTGGCAACGAATTCGCCCGCATCCACCAAGGCGATGGCGAAGAGTTCTTCGTCTATGACGTCGAAATAAAACTGCTCGGCGGCCAGAGTGCGGCCTACAGCATCGTTGCGCTGCAACCGGTGCGCGAGTACCAGCACACCCTCGATGGCCTGCGTGAAAAGCTCTACCTGGGCTTTGGCGCAGCCCTGCTGGCGCTGCTGGTACTGCTGTGGGCTGGCCTGACCTGGGGCCTGCGTTCGCTGCGGCGGCTGAGCCGGGAGCTGGACGAGGTCGAGGCTGGCGCGCGTGATGGGTTGAGCCGCGAGCACCCGCGTGAACTGCTGCGCCTGACCGGTTCGTTGAACCGCCTGTTGCACAGCGAGCGTGAACAACGCCAGCGCTACCGAGATTCCCTGGATGACCTGGCGCATAGCCTCAAGACACCGCTGGCGGTGTTGCAGGGGGTGGGCGAGAGCCTGCGCCAGCGCAGTGGTGAGCGCGAGCAGGCGCGGGTGCTGCAAAGCCAGATCGAGCGCATGAGCCAGCAGATCGACTATCAACTGCAGCGCGCCAGTTTGCGCAAGAGCGGCCTGGTGCGCCACAGCGTGCACCTCAAGCCATTGCTCGACAGCTTGTGCAGCACGCTGGACAAGGTCTATCGGGACAAGCGCGTCAGCGTGCTGCTGGAAATACCCGAGGCCGCGCAGGTGCCGATGGAGCAGGGCGCCTTATTGGAACTGCTCGGCAACCTGCTGGAGAACGCCTACCGGTTGAGCCTGGGCCAGGTGCGGGTGAGCCTGGAACAAGCGCCAGGCCAACTGACCCTGTGCATCGAGGACGATGGGCCCGGGGTGCCGGCCGATCAGCGCGAGCGCATTCTTGAGCGCGGCGAGCGGCTGGACAGCCAACACCCGGGGCAGGGCATCGGCCTGGCGGTGGTCAAGGATATCGTCGACAGCTATGACGCCAGCTTGAGCCTGGGGGATTCGCCACTGGGCGGCGCGGCGTTCCGGGTCACCTTCAGGCTGGATTGACGTGCGGCCAGGGGCTGCCCTTTCGCGGGGGAACCCATAGCGGGCGGATTCCCGCCATCATCCCCTGTACAAAATCCGCCACCGGGCGGATATCCGCCAGCCTTCCTCAGCATTTTCGCCCTGTCGTTGGGCAGTGACCCCTAGCAAACAGTGCCTTTGCACCCTTCATGGGCATTTTGGCATTGCCCTTGCTATTGATCCTGGCAGAGGCCTGCAAAGGCAACTCGAACACAACGACAAATCCCTCCAAGTGCAGGAGGGTTAGCGATTCAGGTGCCCTCACCCTGGGAAGGGTGAAAACCGGCACACTTGAGGAAATTAGCCATGACGACACGTCAGCCGCTGTACAAATCCCTGTATATCCAGGTGTTGGTCGCCATCACCATCGGCATCCTGCTCGGCCACTTCTATCCTGAAACCGGTGTCGCCCTCAAACCGCTGGGTGACGGGTTCGTCAAACTGATCAAGATGGTCATCGCCCCCATCATCTTCTGCACCGTGGTCAGTGGCATCGCTGGCATGCAGAGCATGAAGTCGGTAGGCAAGACCGGCGGCTACGCGCTCCTGTACTTTGAAATCGTCTCCACCATCGCCCTGATCATCGGCCTCGTCGTCGTCAACGTGGTCAAGCCGGGCGCTGGCATGCACATCGACGTCACCACCCTGAACGCCAGCAGCGTGGCCGCTTATGCCGCCGCCGGCGCGCAGCAGACCACCGTTGGCTTCCTGCTCAATATCATCCCCAACACCGTGGTCGGTGCCTTCGCCAACGGCGACATCCTGCAAGTGCTGATGTTCTCGGTGATCTTCGGCTTCGCCCTGCATCGCCTGGGCAGCTACGGCAAGCCGGTGCTGGACCTGATCGACCGCTTCGCCCATGTCATGTTCAACATCATCAACATGATCATGAAGCTGGCCCCGGTCGGTGCCTTCGGTGCCATGGCCTTCACCATCGGCCAGTACGGCGTGGGTTCGCTGGTGCAGCTGGGCTACCTGATGGCCTGCTTCTACGTGACCTGCCTGCTGTTCGTCCTGGTGGTGCTCGGTGGTATCTGCCGCGCCCACGGCTTCAGCGTCATCAAGCTGATCCGCTACATCCGTGAAGAGCTGATGATCGTGCTGGGCACGTCCTCCTCCGAGTCCGCCTTGCCCCGCATGCTGGCCAAGATGGAGCGCCTGGGTGCGAAGAAATCCGTGGTTGGCCTGGTCATCCCGACCGGTTACTCGTTCAACCTCGACGGTACTTCGATCTACCTGACCATGGCCGCTGTGTTCATCGCCCAGGCGACTGACACCACCATGGACATCACCCACCAGATCACCCTGCTGCTGGTGCTGCTGGTGGCCTCCAAAGGCGCTGCTGGTGTAACCGGTTCGGGCTTCATCGTACTGGCCGCTACGTTGTCTGCTGTTGGCCACCTGCCGGTTGCCGGCCTGGCGCTGATCCTCGGCATCGACCGCTTCATGTCCGAAGCCCGCGCCCTGACCAACCTGGTTGGCAACGCTGTCGCTACCGTGGTCGTGGCCAAGTGGGTCAACGAAATGGACAACGACAAGCTGGCCTCGGAACTGGCTTCCGGTGGCGCACCGCTGGAAGATACCCGCCCGACCGACGACCTCGGCGTGGCCGAAGGCCCGGCTCGCTGATCGCGCAACTGAAATGAAAAAGGCGACCTTCGGGTCGCCTTTTTCGTGGTGGGTCGATCAACAGTCCTGGACCACTTCCAGCACCCGGATCAGCGTGGGCTGCGGATAATGCCAGCGCACCTGCACATCCCAGAACTTCACCCCGTACACCCGCTCCGCAGGTGGCACCTGATACGCCGGCCGCGGGTCTTGCCCCAGGCACTGCTCGATCAGTTCCACCAGCGGCTCACCCAGGCGCAGTGCATGCGCGCGGGCCTGGGGCAGGGCATTGTCGTGCCACTGCACGGCGATTGCGTCAGGCGCTTCGCTGGCCATCAGGTTGCTGGCGCCGGCAACACTGTCGGCGTACGGTACGTAGGGCTTGATATCCAGCACTGGGGTGCCATCGAGCAAGTCGATCCCGGACAGCAGCAGGCGCCCAGGCTCAACGCCCTCCAGGCGTACCACCGACTGGCCGATACCGTTGGGCCTGTGGGTGGCGCGGGTGGCGAACACCCCCATGCTCTTGTTGCCGCCAAGGCGGGGTGGTCGCACTTTCAGGCGTGGTTTGTCTTCCAGGGCCTGGTGAAACAGAAACAACAACCACACATGGCTGACCTGTTCCAGCCCCGCCACTGCATCACCCTGGTCGAACGGCGGCAGCAACTCCAGCACACCACGCGCCGCCGGTGCCAACTGCGGCTGGCGCGGGATGGCGAACTTTTCCTTGAAGCACGAGCGGACGATGCCGACCGGTGAAACCGTATGCTGCATGGCCACTCAGCCGCGCACGCGCAGGGTCAGGCCCTTGAGGAAGTTGCGCAGCAACTGGTCGCCGCACGGGCGGTAGTTGTCATGGCCGACTTTGCGGAACAAGGCGCTGAGTTCGGGTTTGGAGACCGGGAACTTGACCGAATTGAGGATGACATGCAGGTCTTCTTCCTTGAGTTCGAACGCTACCCGCAGTTTTTTCAGGATGGTGTTGTTGGTCACCGGCAGCTCCACCGGCTGGGCCGGGCGGCTGTCGTCCTTGCCGCGACGGTGAATCACCAGGCCATCCAGAAAGTGCGCCATGACCGGGTCAGGGCAGCGCACGAAGCCGGGCTCTTCTTCTTTCTTGACGTAGCTGGCCAAGGCCTCGGCGCTGACCTCCAGGCCAGACAGCTTGATGATGCCCACCATCTTGGCATCATTGATCTTGAGCATGTAGCGCAGGCTGCGCAGTACATCGTTGTGGTTCATTTGACTCGAATCCTGTTCTGAGCCGTGCCATCTGGCGCGGCGGTATTGCTTAGAAACGTTCGCTGGCGGCCATGTAACGCCACTGTGCCAGTGGCAGCTTGCCCATGGACACACCGCCCAGCCGAATGCGGCGCATGCTGATGATCTGCAGGCGCAGGCTGGCGCACAGCTCGGAGATCTGCCCCGGTTGCGGGTTTTTCAAGGCCAGGCGCAGGTGGGTTTCGTTCTGCCAGCTGGCTTTGGCCTTGGGCAGTTCACGGTCGTTGCGCATGATGCCGCGGGCCAGGCGCTCCAGCGCCTGTGGCGTGGCTTCGCCGCTTACTTCGATGATGTATTCCTGCTCCAGGCGCCGCAGGTCTGCGTCGATCTTGCGGGCAACCCGCCAATCCTGGGTGAACACCTGCAGGCCGCTGGCGCCGCGCTCCAGCGGGGCAATGCAGGACAACTTGGTGAAATGCCCATGCAATGGCCGTACGCCTTCACGGTGCGCCTCGCTGAGGCTGTCCATGGTCATGCTGATACGCGCCGACTCGGTGTCCAGGCCAGCAGGCTGGTTGAGCAGCAGGGTGACGGGCTCAAGGCTGTCGGCACGCGCGCCAGGTAGCAGCGCGACCTGCTGGCCGTCGACCTTGAACTGCGGCTGCTCGACCACCACGCCATCGACCGTGACCCAGCCGCCTTCGATATACAGCTCGGCTTCGCGGCGGGAGCAGCCGAACTGCTCGATAAGGCGTTTGGACAGGCGGACGGGCTCAGACATGACGGTGATTCGCAAAGGCAGGGAAAGGCCGCCATTGTACCTGCCTGAGCGGTCGAGGGGCTCGGAATCTGTGTCATTTACGCCGTTTTGGCGAGACAACACGGCAGGCGGCTCAGGCCCCTGTGCGGATCAGCCGCAGGTGCAGCAAGGGGTAGGGCTGCCCCAGCCCATCGGTCTGCGAGCGGCCGACCACCTCGAAGCCTTCGTGCAGATAGAACCCCAGCGCCTGCGGGTTCTGCTCGTTGACGTCCAGGCGTTCGGCATTGAGTTCGTCGATGGCGTAGCGCAGCAGCCGCTTGCCAATGCCCATGCCACGGCAGGCGGGCGCGACGAACAGCATGTCGACCTGCCTGTTGGACACGCCGGCAAAGCCCTGTATGCGTTGCTGGCTGTCCTTGCTGCAGATCAGCATCACTGCGTCCAGGTAATGGCGCAGTACATGCTCGCGAAGCAGGACGATATAGGCATCAGGCAGGAAGTCATGGGTCGCGCGCACCGAGTCCTCCCAGACCTGGGTCAGCTCGGGGTAGTCGCTAAGATGAGGGGTTTGTAGCGTCGATACCTGGCGCATCCGTGTATTCCTCTAGGGGATTGAGGAAAACATAGATGTAAAAACCAGAGGGGGCCTGGCGGATGTTGGGGCTGCAAACGCAGCCCCGGGCATTTCACACCTATACGCCGATCAGACAGGCTCAGCCCACATGTCGTATTCGTCGGCATCCACCACCCGGCAACGCACTTTGTCGCCTGGCTTGAAGCCGTGGTCGCCATCGATGAACACGCTGCCGTCGATTTCCGGCGCGTCGAAGAAGCTACGGCCCACCGAACCTTGCTCTTCGACTTCGTCGATCAGCACTTCGATCTCCTTGCCGATGCGCAGTTGCAGGCGGGCGCTGCTGATGGCCTGCTGATGGGCCATGAAGCGGTCCCAACGGTCCTGCTTGACCTCATCCGGTACTTCATCAAGGCCCAGGTCATTGGCCGGGGCACCTTCGACAGGCGAGTACTGGAAGCAGCCGACGCGGTCGAGCTGGGCTTCGGTCAGCCAGTCGAGCAGGTACTGGAAGTCTTCTTCGGTTTCGCCGGGGAAGCCGACGATGAAGGTCGAGCGGATCACCAGCTCAGGGCACTGCTCGCGCCAGTTCTTGATGCGCGCTAGGGTACGGTCTTCGAAGGCCGGGCGCTTCATCGCCTTGAGCACCTTGGGGCTGGCGTGCTGGAACGGGATGTCCAGGTACGGCAGGATCTTGCCGGCGGCCATCAGCGGGATCACGTCGTCGACGTTCGGGTACGGGTATACATAGTGCAGGCGCACCCAGGCGCCCAGGCTGCTCAGCGCTTCGCACAGCTCGAGCATACGGGTCTTGACCGGGCGGCCGTTCCAGAAGTCGGTCTTGTACTTGACGTCGACACCGTAGGCGCTGGTGTCCTGGGAAATCACCAGGATCTCCTTGACGCCGGCCTTGACCAGGCGCTCGGCCTCGCTCAGCACTTCGCCAACCGGGCGGCTGACCAGCTTGCCGCGCATCGACGGGATGATGCAGAAGCTGCAGCTGTGGTTGCAGCCTTCGGAAATCTTCAGGTAGGCATAGTGGCGCGGCGTCAGCTTGACGCCCTGCGGCGGCACCAGGTCGATCAGCGGGTTGTGGTCCTGGCGCGGTGGCACTACCTGGTGCACGGCGTTGACCACTTGCTCGTACTGCTGGGGGCCGGTCACCGACAACACGCTTGGGTGCACATCGCGGATGCTGCCTTCCTCGACACCCATGCAGCCGGTGACGATGACCTTGCCGTTTTCCTTGATGGCTTCACCGATCACTTCAAGCGACTCGGCCTTGGCGCTGTCGATGAAGCCGCAGGTGTTGACCACCACCACGTCGGCGTCCTCGTAGGTAGGCACGACTTCATAACCTTCCATGCGCAGCTGGGTCAGAATGCGCTCGGAATCGACCAGGGCTTTTGGGCAACCCAGGCTTACGAAACCTACCTTGGGAGTGGCGGGAGTGGTGGACATGACTAACCTCGGTATTGAATGCAGGTCGCCCGGCCGGAAACGGGGGCGATCTTGACGGGCGCTTATTGGCGCCTCTGATCAAAAAGTGCGCAATTCTAGCGAGCGCAAGGTCACTTGACTAGCAGAAATGCGACGAACGCTGCGCTATGCTTCGCGCCGTTGCGTCCGGGCATCTGCCATGCCCTGGCGTGGGGGTGAATTCTATCGGCCGAGAGGGCCGTCTGCGGGAGTGGTCGATGGTTCAGGCAAGCAGTCATGCCGAAGGCGGGCACGCGGGGAAGCAGGGCGCGACACGGTCGCTGGGCCTGCTCGTGGCGGCAGTCGGGGTGGTCTATGGCGATATCGGCACCAGCCCGTTGTATACGCTCAAAGAAGTCTTTACCGGTGGCTATGGCGTGCCGGTCAACCATGATGGCGTGCTGGGGATCCTGTCGCTGATCCTCTGGTCGCTGCTGTGGGTGGTCTCGTTCAAATACGTGATGTTCATCCTGCGCGCCGACAACCAGGGCGAGGGCGGCACCATGGCGCTAACCGCGCTGGCGCGGCGGGCCACTGCGGCCCACCCGCGGCTGCGTAGCGTGATAGTCATCTGCGGGTTGATCGGCGCTTCGCTGTTCTATGGCGACAGCATGATCACCCCGGCCGTGTCGGTGCTGTCGGCTGTCGAGGGCATGGGCCTGGCCTTCGACGGCATCGATCACTGGGTGGTACCTATTTCGCTGGTGGTGCTGGTGGCGCTGTTTCTGGTGCAGAAGCATGGCACCGAGAAGATCGGCAAGCTGTTCGGCCCGATCATGGTGGCCTGGTTCGTGGTGCTCGGGGCATTGGGGGTGCACGGCATCTCGCAGAGCCCCGAAGTGCTCAGGGCGTTCAACCCAGGCTGGGCGGTGAACTTCTTCATCGTCCACCCCGGCATGGGCGTGGCCATTCTCGGCGCCGTGGTGCTGGCGCTGACCGGTGCCGAGGCGCTGTACGCCGACATGGGCCACTTCGGCCGTAAACCCATCGCTCGCGCGTGGTTTGCCTTGGTGTTGCCGGCGCTGGTGCTCAACTATTTCGGCCAGGGCGCAATACTGCTGCAGAACCCGGAGGCGGCGCGCAACCCCTTCTACCTGCTGGCACCTTCCTGGGCGCTGTTGCCGCTGGTGGGGCTGGCGACCATGGCCACGGTGATCGCTTCGCAAGCCGTGATTTCCGGGGCGTTCTCCCTGACCCGCCAGGCCATCCAGCTGGGCTACATTCCGCGCATGCACATCCAGCATACGTCCAGCGATGAGCAGGGGCAGATCTACATCGGTGCGGTGAACTGGACGCTGATGGTTGGTGTGGTGTTGCTGGTCATCGGTTTCGAATCTTCCGGTGCCCTGGCGGCGGCCTACGGTGTGGCGGTCACCGGCACCATGTTGATGACCACGATTCTGGTGTCGGTGGTGATGTTGCTGCTATGGAAGTGGCCGCCGGTGCTGGCGGTGCCGATTCTGCTGGGCTTTCTCTTCGTCGACGGGCTGTTCTTCGCCGCCAACGTGCCCAAGATCGTGCAGGGCGGGGCGTTCCCGGTACTGGCAGGTGGTGTGCTGTATCTGCTGATGAGTACCTGGAAGCGCGGCAAGCAGATCCTCGTCGAGCGCATCGATGAAGGGGCGCTGCCGCTGCCGGTGTTCATCAGCAGCATCCGCATACAGCCGCCGCACCGGGTTGAAGGTACTGCTGTGTTCCTGACTGCACGGCCGGACGCCGTGCCCCATGCGCTGCTGCACAACATGTTGCACAACCAGGTGCTGCACAGCCAGGTGGTGCTGTTGACGGTGGTCAGCGAAGACCGGCCACGGGTGCCGGAGCAGGAGCGTTTCGAGGTGGAAGCCTATGGCGACGGGTTCTTCCGTGTGCTGTTGCATTTTGGCTTCATGGACGAGCCGGACGTGCCGGCGGCCCTGAAGTTGTGCCATCTGGATGACCTGGATTTCAGCCCGATGCGCACCACCTACTTCCTCAGCCGCGAAACGGTGATTGCTTCGCGGCTGGAGGGTATGTCGCGCTGGCGTGGCAACCTGTTTGCGTTCTTGCTCAAGAATGCCAACGGTAACCTGCGGTTCTTCAATCTGCCGTTGAACCGGGTGATCGAGTTGGGCACCCAGGTCGAGATCTGAATGGGTGCCTGATCTGCGTAGTGGGTTAGGCGTGGCTCAATTCTGCTCGGCCACGCTCGACTTGCCCTGGCGCGTCTCGATCTCACCGATCAGGCGCTTGGCCAGGGCCGGGTAGTTCTCGTCGAAGTGGTGCCCACCCGGCAGCTTCAGGCGCTCGCCCACCGCCGTCTTCTCGGTGCAACCGCTCTCGTCGGTCTCTTCCACGCCATACACACACACCACTTTGGACGCCGGCAGCCGGGCCATTTCCGGCCCGGTTGGCGCCTCCTGGCCTTCCTTGCCCAGCCAGCCTTCCACCTCGATCTCGAAGCTGCCGCTACGGGCGAAGGCCAGTAGCATCACTGCATCGATACGCTGCTGGTCCTCGGCCGGCAAGCGGTTGTAGATCGCTGGCAGCACGTCGGCGCCAAACGAGTAGCCGGTCAATACAAAGCGCTTGGTGCCCCATTTCTGGCGATAGTGCTGCATCAGTTCCGACAGGTCTGCGGCGCTCTGCTCGGGGGTCTTGTGTTGCCAGTAATAACGCAGCGTGTCGATGCCGACCACCGGGTAGCCCAGCTTGGCCATTTCTCCGGCCACGTCGCGGTCCAGGTCGCGCCAGCCGCCATCCCCGGAGAGGAACAGGGTGACGGTATCGGTGGTTTGCCCTGCCGGCACCTCGACTACTGGAATGGCCAGGGCGTTGCCGTCGTGGCCGACCAGGGCTTGGGTCAGCTGTGACTTGAGCACCTGCGGCAAATGGATGTCGTAATCGCTGATGCTGGTTTCGGCGTTGGCCTGGTCGCGTACGAAGGCTGCGCTGGCGTCATCCGGGTTGTCGTTCCAGGCGACGTTCCAGTGGCCATGGGCCGCCGCTTTGGGTAGCGCGGCCTGGCAGCCGGGTTGCTCCAGGCTGAAGTCCACGGAAATGGCCCGCGCCTTGTCGTCGGTCTGTGCCGCCAGCCAGCGCCAGGCCTGCGCCGCGCCTGGGCCGATACCGGCTACCAGGGTCGGTTTTTCGGACAGCTGGGTCGCTGCCAGGTCCAGCGCTTGTTGCTGCTGGGTGCAGTCGTTGGGTGGCAGGATAACCTGCACCAGTTGCGCTTCCCCAGCCTGGCTCAGGTCCAGCAACTGCTTGTCGGTCAGAGCCTGGTCCTGAGGGACGCCGATGGCGACCCGGGCCTTGGCGTGCACGCCCGGGGTCACGCGGGTGATGCTGAGGTTGTTGAGGGACAGCTGTTCGAGGTGCGCCTCAGGCGCAGGGCGCGTCCATAGCCAGAAGGCCACGGCACCGCCCAGGGCGGCCAGCAGCAGGGGAATCGCCAGGTACAGCCAATAGCGTCGGATCATCAGCGTTTCACCAATCCAGTCAGGCCGCCAGCGATGAGGGCGGCAGTGTCGGCCAGTGCCACCAGCGGGTCGAGCCCCGCAGGCACGGCCATGTAACGGGGTTCCCAGTCCGGTTGGAATTTGTCCTTGAAGCGTCGAAGCCCCTGGAAGTTGTAGAGCTGTTCGCCACGGCGGAACACCATTGAACCCAGGCGCTGGGTCAAGGGCGCGCCGCGCCGTGGCTGCAGCCCGGACAGCGGGACCATGCCCAGGCTGAAGCGGGCATAGTCGTGGCTTTTGTAGTGCAGGATGAGCCCTATCATCATGAACTCCATGGTCAGCTTCGGAGCTTCAGGGTGGGCCCGCATCAGGTCGAGGCTGGCCAGCTCGCGACCGTGGGTTTCCAACAGGTTGGCAAAGGCCACCGGCCGGCCCTGGAAGCGAATCAGGGCGATGCGAAAGTGCTGCAGGTACTCGGGGCTGAAGCGCCCGAGCGAGAAGCCTTTCTCGCGCACGTTCTTGCCACCCAGCCAGGCATCGGAGATTTCCTTGAGCGCTATCAGTGGCGCGTGACCGGGTTCGTGGATTTCCAGGCTGAGGCCGTCACGGCCACCGCGGTTCCAGGTGTAGCGCAGGTCTTTCATCTCCTTGCCCTTGGCTTCGAGGTCGAAGCGGCGCAGGTCGACCCGGGCCTCCTCGCCAAGTTTGAGCGCGGTCAGGCCAATGTCCATGTAGAACGGCAGGTTCTCCGCGCGGACCTGATAAAACACCGGCCTGGCGTGGTGCAGGTCGCACAGGTCGCGGAATTGCCAGATCATCTCAGCGCGCTCCTGGGCCGGGCCGATCGGGTCATACAAGGCCACCAGGCTGCGACCGCGACGGGCGTACATAAGGAAGGCGTTGTCGCGCGGGTGGAACAGCAAAGCCTTGTCGCCGGTCAGGGCCAGGCCGCCATCGGGCTGGTCGGATGCCAGCAGGATGCGGTTGGCGCGTTGCAGTTCTGCGTCGTCAGGCAGGTGGATGACCGGCGGTGCGGTGCGCAGCAGCCAGGTCAGGGCGACAGCCACCAGCAGCACGGCGCTGCCCATGGCGGCGCGCAGGCCCCGCGGTGCATCGGCGTCCAGGGTGAACTGCCACCACAGTTGGTGGCTGTAGGGCACATCCTGGTAGGCGAACAGCAGCAGCCATACCGAGGCCCCGACCACGCAGGCGCTGGCCACCAGAAACACCGGAGAGAAGGGCAGTTCCAGCAGGCGGCTGGGGCGGTAGAACGAACGGCGGAACAGGGCCAGCAGCGCGGCGGTGAACGTCAACAGGCAGGCTTCTTCCCAGTCGAAGCCCTTGAGCAATGACAACAATGCGCCGACCAGCAGCAAGGTGGTGGTCAGCAGCCAGGCTGCGGACAGGCGCCGGCGCAAGCCTTGGGCCAGCAGCAGGCACAGCACGCCGATCAGGCTGGCGCCGAAGTGCGAAGCATCGATCAGGCGGTGGGGTACCAGAAAGCCCATGTGTTCCAGGCGCGTGTCGATCTCGGGCGTGGCCCCCGAGAACAGCAGCACCACCCCGGACAGAAACACCAGAATTGACAGCACCGGCGCCGCCAGGCCGGAGGCCACCTTGATGGCCTGTTGCGCGAACAGCAGACGCCGGGCTTCGTTGGCCAGCAGCAGTACACACGCCAGCAGCAGCGGCAACACCACATAGATCAGGCGATAGAGCAGCAGGGCCGCAGCCAGTGGCGCGGCGCCCAACTGGTCGGCAAAGGCTGCCAGCAAGATCGCCTCGAACACCCCGATGCCCCCTGGCACATGGCTGAGCACGCCTGCGGCCAGGGCCAGCAGGTACACCAGGATGAAAGCGCCAAATGGCGGGGCTTCTGGCAGCAGGAGATACAGTACGGTGGCGGCGGCGGCCACATCCAGGGCGGTGATCAGCAATTGCAGCGAGGCGAGGCGACCGTTTGGCAGGCGCAGGGTACGCCGGCCCAGCTGAACCAGCAGGTTGTCGGCCAAGGGCTGTTCGGCCAGGCGCTTGCGGTAAAGCCCGAGCACCAGCACGGCAGCCAGCACCAGCACGGCTGCGGCGATGCCGGCCAGCAGCCCCGGCGAAAGGCCCAGTGCGGTCGAGGCTGCTGGCAGGTCGCTCAAAGTAGCCAGAGCAGCCAGGGGGGGCAGCGCACACCCTAGGGACAGGCTGGCAAACACGGTCATCCGCGCGACTTCGCCAGCCCCCAGGCCTTGGCGGGCATACAGGCGGTAACGCACCGAACCACCAGACAGCATCGACAGGCCGATGGCGTTACCAATGGCGAAGGCGCTGAAGCCGCCCAGTATCAAACTGCCTGCTGGCAGTTTTACCCCGGCATAGCGGCTGGCCGACCACTCGTACCCCAGCAGAATCACGAACCCGACAGCCGTGGCCAGCAAGGCCCCCAGCAGCGACTGCGTCGGCACGCTGAGCATGGCATCGTGCAAGGCGTAGATGTCCAGCTCGCTGAGCAGGTGGCGGCAGGCAACCAGGGCCATGGCGAACAGTATCAGCGTCACCGCCAGGCTGATGGGTTGACGATAGCGGCTCAATCGCTCGATCAGGGGCAGGCGCTGCGCGGCCGTGGGTAGCACCGAAGCAAGGGGCTCCGGAGGTTCGGGGTTATGGGAGGTCATGAATCAATACCCCGAGCAGGCAGCGCGAGGTGAGGGCGAGGTGCGGCCAAGTGAAAGTCCCTTAGGAAAACGTATCCAATGTTACTCCGGGCACAGACGCTTTCAGCTGCCTGGCAGGGTTAAAGATAGTTCATCCAAAGGGCGACATCTCAAGCCTGGGGGTAGGCTGATGGCAAGGCATTTCCAGGCGACGAAATGCAGAGGGCGTAAAGCAACAAACCCCGCGCTGCTGTTACACAGGCGGGGTTTGTTCTGACGAATATGGTTGCGGGAGCCGGATTTGAACCGACGACCTTCGGGTTATGAGCCCGACGAGCTACCAGACTGCTCCATCCCGCGTCAGAGGCGCGCATTCTACAGCTTGTTGAAACTGTGTAAAGCGTTAATTGTTGATTTATCGATCTTTTTTCTTCGGCATCATTTTCGATGCAAAGAAAAAGGCCACTGCGTTAACAGTGGCCTTTTCTTAAAGCTGGTTGCGGGAGCCGGATTTGAACCGACGACCTTCGGGTTATGAGCCCGACGAGCTACCAGACTGCTCCATCCCGCGTCTGTGGGGCGCATTCTACAGTTTATCGAATCAGTGTCAAGCGCTACTAATTGATTTCTCGCCAGTTTTTGCCAATGGCTTTTCTACGGGCAAAGAAAAAGGCCACTGCGTTAACAGTGGCCTTTTCTCGAATCTGGTTGCGGGAGCCGGATTTGAACCGACGACCTTCGGGTTATGAGCCCGACGAGCTACCAGGCTGCTCCATCCCGCGCCTGTGAGATCGAATTCTACGGATTTACGCAACTATGTCAAGCGTTTTTCCTAAAAAACCTTTTTCGTTCAAACCCTTAGCACTCGCTCAAAGCACGCGGCTCAGGCGCGGCGGGGGTTTCAGGCCGATTGTCGAGGCAAGCGGCGTGCAATCTGTTGCAGCGTAGGAGGCATGCGATATTATCTGTATGAATCTACAGTACTGACGGTCATCCATGTCCTTGCGCAAGATCATCCATGTCGACTGCGATTGTTTCTATGCCGCAATCGAAATGCGTGATGACCCGCGCCTGGCCGGTCGGCCCATGGCCGTAGGCGGGTCGGCCGACCACCGCGGGGTGATCGCCACCTGTAATTATGAAGCGCGGGCCTATGGTGTGCGCTCGGCCATGTCATCGCGCCATGCGCTCAAGCTTTGCCCTGACTTGTTGATCGTCAAGCCACGCTTTGAAGCCTATCGCGAGGCATCCCGTGAGATTCACGCCATTTTCCGTGACTACACCGAGCTGATCGAGCCGTTGTCGCTGGATGAAGCCTACCTGGATGTGAGCGATAGCCAGTGGTATGCCGGCAGCGCCACGCGTATCGCCGAAGATATCCGCCGGCGCGTTGCCCGTACCTTGCATATCACCGTGTCGGCGGGTGTTGCACCCAACAAGTTCTTGGCCAAGATCGCCAGTGACTGGCGCAAGCCCAACGGGCTGTTCGTCATAACCCCGGGTGAAGTCGAAGCCTTTGTCGCGGCTTTGCCGGTGGCCAGGTTGCACGGCGTTGGCAAGGTCACGGCGGACAAACTGGCGCGGCTGGGTATCGATACCTGCCTGGACCTGCGTGACTGGTCGCGCTTGGGGCTGGTGCGCGAGTTCGGCAGCTTTGGTGAGCGGTTGTGGGGGTTGGCGCGGGGTATTGATGACCGCGCCGTGCACAACGACAGCCGCAGGCAGTCGGTCAGCGTGGAAAACACCTACGACACTGACCTGCCAGACCTGGCCAGTTGCCTGGAGCGTCTTCCAGCCTTGCTCGACAGCCTTAATGAACGCATTGCCCGCATGGACAGCAGTTACCGGCCAGACAAGCCTTTCGTCAAGGTCAAGTTCCATGACTTCAGCCAGACAACGATGGAACAGGCAGGGGCTGGCAGAGACCTGGAAAGTTATCGGCAGTTACTGCGGCAGGCGTTTGCCCGGGGTGGCAAGCCGGTGCGCTTGCTGGGGGTAGGGGTGAGGTTGAAGGACTTGCGCGGGGCGCATGAACAGTTGGAATTGTTCCCGCCTAAATGAAAGGGGCCGCAAAGCGGCCCCTGAATCAGTTCACTGCACGCCAGGGTCGGCGACCAATCGCCCGGTTGCCTTGGTCAGCGACTGTAGAAATTCCTGCTGCAGTTCCGGATCGTTGCGCGTCAGCTCGATCAGGCTCTGCTCCATTTCGCTGGCTTCCTCTTCCAGGCCCAGTTCGGACAGGCGTTTGACCCGGTGTACCCACTGGCCGACATCATCGTCTTCCAGGTCGTCGAAGATCAGTTCGTGGGCTTCGAGCAGCTTGTTGCGCAGGGTGGCGCTGACCAGCAGGCTGGCGTCACCGCGCACCGCGTTGTCCTCATCGACCACCTGCAAGTGCAGGGTACCAATGTGGTTGAGGTTCTGCTCGGAGAACGGGCTGTCGAGCAGGTTTAGGCGCAGTACGCCGTTTCTGTCGGTGGTCAGCTCGTGGGTCATCTTGCCGGCCTTGACCTCGACCAGGCGCTCGCTCCAGGGCAGGCTGGTGGATTCTTCGCGCTGGTCCTTCTGCACTTCGCTGATCCCGGCAAGGTTCTGCTGGGCGCGACCGTTGGACTGCACGTTCATGAACGGGTTGAGCCCCGCCGCGCCATAGCTGAGCCAGTCGTGGGTCACGCTTTTGGGCAGGTTGCCCAAGGCGAACACATTGACCACGTTGGCGCCCACGCCGGCCACCACAGCCACCGCGCCCAGCGGGATCTCGTAGACCTCCCGCCAGGGCTGGTAGGGCGTGTAGCGGTCGTAGCGACGGGTGACTTCGAATTCGGTGACTTCGAAGCGCTTCTGCTCATGCACGCGCACACGTCGTTGCGGCAGCTCCATCACCTTCGGCTCGCCGACATCGATCTGCAGACTGTGTTCGAGCAACTTGCGCTCGACGCGCTCCTCATGCTCGCTGCGCTGGGACATCTGGTTGGCGCAGCCGCTGATGAGCAGGGCGCCGCTAAGTGCGGCGCCCCCCAGGGTAAAGGTACTTCGCTTGGACATGATCACTCGTGCATTGATTATCAGCGGCGAACGCGGGCCTGCAGGAACGACAGCACTTCATTGAGTGGCAGCGCTTGAGCATCCTGTTCGGTGCGGTGCTTGTATTCCAGGTTACCTTCGGCCAGCCCGCGGTCGCTGACGACGATGCGGTGCGGGATGCCGATCAGCTCCATGTCGGCAAACTTGATGCCTGGGCTGGTCTTCTTGTCGCGGTCGTCCAGCAACACTTCAAAACCGGCGGCGGTCAGCTCGGCATACAGCTTGTCGGTAGCCTCGCGAACCACGTCGGTTTCGTAGCGCAGCGGCACCAGGGCGATCTGGAATGGCGCCAGGGCATCGTTCCAGATGATGCCTTTGTCGTCGTAGCTCTGCTCGATCGCGGCGGCGACCACGCGGGAAACGCCGATGCCGTAGCAACCCATCGACAGCACCACCGGCTTGCCGTTCTCGCCCAGTACCTGGCACTTGAGCGCCTCGCTGTACTTGGTGCCGAGCTGGAAGATGTGCCCGACTTCGATGCCGCGCTTGATCACCAGGGTGCCCTGGCCGTCCGGGCTCGGGTCGCCTTCGACGACATTGCGCAGGTCGGCGACTTGCGGTACCGGCAGGTCGCGTTCCCAGTTGACGCCGAAGTAGTGCTTGTCGTCGATGTTGGCGCCAATGCCGAAGTCGCTCATCAGGGCAACCGAACGGTCGATGATGCATTCCAGCGGCAGGTTCAGCGGGCCGAGCGAACCTGCGCCGGCGCCAATGGCGTCGTGCAGTTCGGCTTCGGTGGCCATGACCAGCGGGTCGGCAACCTGTTCGAGTTTGGTGGCCTTGATTTCGTTGAGCTCGTGGTCACCACGGACGATCAGGGCGATCAGCTTGCCTTCTTCGGCGCCGCGCACGATCAAGGTCTTGACGGTTTTCTCGATCGGCAGGCCGAACTGCTCGACCAGTTGCGCGATGGTCTTGGCGTCCGGGGTGTCGACCAGGCGCAGCTCCTCGGCAGGGGCAGGGCGCACGGTTTCACGCGGGATGGCCTCGGCCTTCTCGATGTTGGCGGCGTAGTCGGAGCTGTCGCTGAAGATCACATCGTCTTCGCCGGACTCGGCCAACACGTGGAATTCGTGCGAATAACTGCCACCGATGGAGCCGGTATCGGCCTGCACCGGGCGGAAGTCCAGGCCCAGGCGGGTAAAGATGTTGGTGTACGCCTGGTGCATGCGGTCGTAGGTTTCCTGCAGGGAAGCCTGGTCGGCATGGAAGGAGTAGGCGTCCTTCATGATGAACTCGCGGCCGCGCATCAGGCCGAAGCGCGGGCGGATCTCGTCACGGAATTTGGTCTGGATCTGGTACATGTTGAGCGGCAGCTGTTTATAGCTGGACAGCTCGTTACGGGCCAGGTCGGTGATGACTTCTTCGTGGGTCGGGCCAACGCAGAAATCACGGTTGTGGCGGTCTTTGAGGCGCAGCAGCTCGGGGCCATACTGCTCCCAGCGGCCGGATTCCTGCCACAGTTCGGCGGGCTGGATGCTTGGCATCAGCACTTCCAGGGCGCCGGCGGCGTTCATTTCTTCGCGGACCACGGCTTCGACCTTGCGCATTACTCGCAAGCCCATCGGCAGCCAGGTGTACAGGCCCGAGGCCAGTTTGCGGATCATGCCGGCGCGCAGCATGAGCTGGTGGCTGATGACCACTGCGTCGGCAGGGGTTTCTTTCTGGGTGGCGAGCAAATATTGACTGGTGCGCATGGTGGGCCGTGTCGATTGCCTAAGACGTTGAAATGACCCCGCATTGTACGGGGGTGAAACGAAGGCGTACAGGATGCCCCAGGGCGTGGCAATTGTCAGCCAAGAAAAAGCCCGGCAATCGTGCCGGGCTTTTTCAGGTGCGGGGCACTATAAGCGAGGCTTACAGGATGCTCAGCGGGTACTCGACGATCAGACGCAGTTCGTCGATCGAGCTCGAACCGTAGTACACACCGTCGCTGGAACGGTAAGTGGCCTGACGGACACGGAAGCTCAGGTCCTTCGCTGGGCCGCTCTGCATGACGTACTTGACGTCGATGTCGCGTTCCCATTCCTTGCCGTTGTCGGTGGTGCGGGTGGTTGCACCGCTACCGCGAGCATAACGGGTCATGAAGGTCAGGCCTGGTACGCCGAACTCGGCGAAGTTCAGGTCGTAGCGCGCCTGCCAGGACTTCTCGTCTTCGGCGTTGAAGTCGGAACGGGCGATGGAGTTGGCCAGGAACACGGTACCGCCGCCGTCTACGCCGTAGGCGTAGTCGCCGTCACCGCTGACCTTCTGGTAGGCCAGGGTAAAGGTGTGGGCGCCGATGTTGTAGGCGCCGGACAGGCTGGCTGCGATGTTGTCGAGTTCGTTGCTGCCGTCGGACTTGGTGACGAACGCGCCAGTGCGGTTGTCGCCGATGGACTTGGTGTCATAGATGTTGAAGTCGAACACCAGGCCTTGCTTGTCGCTGATCGGCAGCGCCCAGTTCACGTTGCCGTACCACTTGCGGAAGTGATCTTCGACGCGCGAGTAGTAGATGCTGGTGCTGAGGCTGTCGGTAAAGGCGTAGGTGCCACCGAAGATGTTGGCTTCGCTCAGGTTCAGGCTGTCGTGGTAGGTCTGAGCCTGGGCATTCATCGCGGTGAAGTGACCGGCGTTCAAGGTCAGGCCGCTGATCTCGTTGCTGGTGATCAGGCCGCCTTCGGCAACTTCCGGCAGCAGTCGGCTGTCGTCGGTGGCGAATACTGGCATGGCGGTGAACTGGTCGCCGAACTTCAGCACGGTATTGGAGATGCGCATTTTTACAGCGCCACCGCCTTCGGAGTAATCATCTTGCGAGCGACCGTCGGAGCCTTGTGGGAACAGGCCGGTGCCGGCACGGCCACGGCCGCTGTCCAGCTTCAGACCAAGCATGCCGATGGCGTCGACGCCGAAGCCTACGGTGCCCTGGGTGAAGCCCGATTCGTAAGTGCCGAGGAAGCCAAGGCCGGTTTCTTCCACGCGGCTCTGGGTGCCGGCTGGGTTGTTGCGGAAGTCACGGCTGAAGTACAGCATGCGAGTTTTGACGTTCAGCTGGCTGTCTTCGATGAAACCCTTGGACTCGTCTTGTGCAGAGGCGAAGGCCAATTGCGAGGTCCCTGCCGAAACGGCCAGGGCGATCATGCTCCACTTCATCACGCGCATCGTGATTTGCTCCTTTGGTTTTTAGGAAGAGTACCGCTGCGCCCAAGTCTTTTAGTTATATGGGGCAGCTCTTTCTTGTTATGTCGGCGGAAATGTATAGCACGCTGACTGTTGTTGGCGATATGGGCATATAGAACCTTTCGGGATCTTTATGGTCATGTCGCTTGTAGGTAATTCCATGTCGCAAATCACGTCCCGGATTCCCGGGCCGTACAACGCCAGCGCCGTTCCTGTCACCGTAACGAATCTGTAACTACAGATTCCGGCTAGGGAAACTCCCTGGTGTATCCAAAGCGGCTGTTGTTATTTGTCGCGTACATCCCTTGATGCAGATGTCGTGCCGACTTGGTGTGGAGGGAATGCAACAAGCGTGCACAAAATTAACCCCGGTTCATGAAATTTTCACAAATCGGGGTGCCGAAGGTCGGAAAGTACCGAAAACACGGGCTGAAGCTTGTCTGATGGTGTGCCAGATAAGTTAGGCGTTTGAAACCCAAAAGCTGTCATAAAAGTCAATGTGTTACCGGCCACTGTTAATGCAGTGTCATTCGAGTGGGTAAAAGCGTAGTGGTGTGCTCGTTTGCGGCCTCATTTTGGTGCGAAAAGTAGCGCTGTGTTACCGCCGTTGTGCAGGCGGGGGGGCATAGATGAACTTAAAGTGTGCAGCGCAGGGCAGCGCTTGCATGCCGGCGCCTGCGAAGCAAGGTATCCTTGCCCGATGCCCCGTGTAGGGCGGGCCCGTTTTTGTCTGTTGGAGGTTTTGCAGTGTTTGAGATGGATACGCGTTTGCAGCAGGATTGCCTGGTGCTTGGAGACTTCCCGTTGTGCCGTCTGCTGCTCAGCAAAGATGCCAATTACCCCTGGTTCATCCTGGTGCCCAGGCGCGCCGGCGTGAGCGAAGTGTTCGACTTGAGTCAGGAAGACCAGGCCCAGCTGTTCAAGGAAACCACGGACCTGTCGCAGGCGCTCAAGGGTGAGTTCAAGGCTGACAAGATGAACGTTGCCACGCTGGGTAACGTGGTCAGCCAGTTGCACATGCATGTCATCGTTCGCCGCCATGGCGATGTGGCCTGGCCTGCGCCGGTGTGGGGCAAGGTGCCTGCGGGCGAGTATGCGCCTGGGCAGGTCGACGCCATTCGTCAACGCCTTCGCACGCTGCTCGACAACGATTACCGGGAGGCCTGATATGTCACCTGAATCGCGAATTATCGAGCTTGAAACCCGCCAGGCGTTCCAGGACGACACGCTCCAGGCGTTGAATGATGTGGTGGTCGAGCAGGGGCGTGTGATCGACCGCTTGCAACTGCAGATGGCCGAACTGCTCAAGCGTTACGAAGAAATGGTAGGGCAGTACGGCAGCGAGGGAGAAGAGGCGCCGCCCCCTCATTATTGAGTTCAGGCAGCCCTGGCATTGCACCAGGGCTGGCAAGGTCAGCGACGGGTTACTGCCACCACATCTTCGGCCTGCAGGCCTTTGTCACGGTGCATGACCGAAAACTCGACGCGCTGGCCTTCCACCAGAATACGGTGGCCTTCGCCGCGAATAGCGCGAAAGTGCACGAAGATGTCATCGCCCGAATCGCGGGAAATAAAGCCAAAGCCTTTGGAAGTATTGAACCACTTCACGGTGCCCGTATCGCGGTTGCCGGCCTCCAGTGGGGCGCTCTGGCTGCTGCGGGCCTTGCGGGGGCTGCGGGCGAAACCTGCGGCCAGGTGCAGGGCCACGGCCAGCACCGCGCACACCAGTGCAGCCAGGTTGCCCATCTCGGGGCGAGCCAGCAGGGTCAGTGTCTGCAGTACCACGGCGACCACCAGCAAGGCGCAAGCCAGGTGTTGCAGCTGTTGCCGTGCACCTCGGTAGTACAGCGGCACGACCGGGGCCAATACCAGGTTAAGCAGGCCGAGCAGTGCCAGGTAGACCGCATCGGGTTGCTGCAGGAAGGGTGTTGCATCGGTTTTCAGGCTGGGCATGAGCGATAGCAGCAAAGCCGCTACGCCCGTCACCAGATGGACGATCTTGAACATGGGGTTGGCTCACAGTTGACAAGCTGATCACAGGAAGAGCTGGCGACACGGTGCGCATGAGGTGTAAAGCGCGAACACGTGATGGGCCAGCCTATGCACCCGGCAATGACAATCCGCACGGGTGGCACCCTGCCTATTTAACAGCAAAGGCGCAGGCTACTCAAACCGCAGGTCTGCGCAGCCGATGTGTTGCGCCATGTCACAGGCGGCTTTTGCCAAGTGTTGATACAGTGTCAAGGGCCCGCTTGATCATCAAGCCTTATGGAAAGGGGAACTTCATGGCAATCGATATCGGTATCAGTGAAGAGGATCGCAAGTCCATCGTCGACGGGCTGTCGCGCCTGTTGTCGGATACCTATGTGCTGTATCTGAAAACCCATAATTTTCATTGGAACGTCACCGGCCCTTCGTTTCGCACCCTGCACCTGATGTTCGAAGAGCAATACAACGAGCTGGCCCTGGCGGTCGACTCGATCGCCGAGCGGATTCGAGCCCTGGGCTTCCCGGCACCGGGGTCCTATGCATTTTATGCGCGGCATTCTTCGATCAAGGAGGAGGAGGGCGTGCCGGTGGCGGATGAGATGATCCGTCAGTTGGTGCAAGGCCAGGAAGCGGTCGTGCGCACGGCGCGCAGCATCTTCCCGGTGGTGGATAAGGTCAGCGATGAGCCGACCGCCGACTTGCTGACCCAGCGCATGCAGGTGCACGAAAAGACTGCCTGGATGCTGCGCGTGTTGCTTGACGGTAAATAGCCGCCGTAGCGTCAGAAAAGCCTGAAAAGCCCGGTTGCCGTCACGGCAACCGGGCTTTCTGCATTTCTGCGGGAAGGTTTTGCCGCTGCTGCGGATGCGCAGGCTGGCGCTTCATGGCTGCCGTAGCCCTGGGTGCAGGGCAATGACAGTCGATGGATGGAGTGGCCCGATGGCGAGTATGTGGCAGGTGGACAAGCGGGGCGCTGGTCAGGGGGGGTGGCCAGGCAAGCAATGCGTCGACCCCTTCAAGGCCGATTTCGACATGCTGCAGATCAGGCCGGTGTCACGCTCGGTCCGGCTCAATGGGTTTTCAACCTGCCTGCGGCTGGAAGCAGTCTACTGGGGCATTCTGGAGCGTATCGCCGAGGCCAACCGCTGTTCGGTCAGTGCGGTGCTGTCGTATGTGGACCGCGAGGTACATCTGCGCCAGGGTGGGGTGCGCAACTTCAGCGGCCTGATCCGCGTGATCTGCGTCGCCTGGCTGCTCGACCCGCCGAGTGCACGCTGATCGCCAGGCGGGCTGCGCAGTGCTTGCTAACCATATATAATCCCGCTTTTTGCTGCCCCGGCAGCCAGCGTTATGGTTGACGAGAGACACCCATGCCCCTTTATGACTATCAATGTGCGTCCTGCGAGCACCGCATGGAAGCGCTGCAGAAGATCAGCGCCGCGCCGCTGACCGATTGCCCGGCCTGTCAGGCGCCGGCACTGAAGAAGCTGCTGTCTGTCCCAGGCTTTCGCCTGAGCGGCACCGGTTGGTACGAAACCGACTTCAAGACCGGGGCAAAAAAGAATCTGGCAGGCGGCGACAAGGCCGACTGAGTTGAATGCTGTGACCGGGTCTTGCAGTATTAGCCCTCTGGGCGGCCAAGGCCTCCACCGAATACACGAATCACGAGAAGCGAAACCACCATCATGATGCGCAGCCATTATTGCGGCCAACTGAACGAGAGCCTGGACGGCCAGGAAGTCACCCTTTGCGGCTGGGTCCATCGTCGCCGCGACCACGGCGGGGTGATCTTCCTCGACATCCGTGACCGCGAGGGCATGGCCCAGGTCGTATTCGACCCTGATCGCGCCGAAACCTTCGCTGCCGCCGACCGTGTGCGCAGCGAGTACGTCGTGCAGATCACCGGCAAGGTACGCCGCCGTCCGGAAGGCGCGGTCAACCCGAACATGGCCTCCGGTGGCATCGAAGTGCTGGGCTACGAGCTGCAGGTGCTCAACGAGGCCGAAACGCCGCCGTTCCCGCTCAACGAATACTCCGACGTCGGCGAGGAAACCCGCCTGCGCTACCGCTTCATCGACCTGCGTCGTCCGGAAATGGCCGACAAGCTGCGTCTGCGTTCGCGCATCACCAGCAGCATCCGTCGCTTCCTCGACGAGAACGGCTTCCTTGACGTCGAGACGCCGATCCTCACCCGCGCCACCCCAGAAGGCGCGCGTGACTACCTGGTGCCGAGCCGCACCCACGCTGGCAGCTTCTTTGCCCTGCCGCAGTCGCCCCAGCTGTTCAAGCAGTTGCTGATGGTTGCCGGTTTCGACCGTTACTACCAGATCGCCAAATGCTTCCGTGACGAAGACCTGCGTGCTGACCGCCAGCCGGAATTCACCCAGATCGACATCGAGACCAGCTTCCTCGATGAAGCCGAGATCATGGGCCTCACCGAGAGCATGATCCGCAAGCTGTTCAAGGAAGTCCTGGACCTGGAGTTCGGTGAATTCCCGCACATGACCTTCGAAGAAGCCATGCGCCGTTACGGTTCCGACAAGCCAGACCTGCGTAACCCGCTGGAACTGGTCGACGTTGCCGATCAGCTCAAGGACGTCGAGTTCAAGGTCTTCGCAGGCCCGGCCAACGATCCTAAGTGCCGCGTTACCGCCCTGCGTCTGCCAGGCGGCGCCAGCATGCCGCGCAGCAAGATCGACGAGTACACCAAGTTCGTCGGCATCTATGGTGCCAAGGGCCTGGCGTACATCAAGGTCAACGAGCGCGCCAAAGGCGTCGAAGGCCTGCAGTCGCCGATCGTCAAGAACATCCCTGAGGCCAACCTCAACGTGATCCTCGATCGCGTGGGCGCAGTCGATGGCGACATCGTGTTCTTCGGCGCCGACAAGGCCAAGATCGTCAGCGAAGCCCTGGGCGCGCTGCGGATCAAGGTGGGTAACGACTTCAACCTGCACACCTGCGAATGGGCGCCGATGTGGGTTGTCGACTTCCCGATGTTCGAAGAGAACGACGACGGCAGCTTCACTGCGCTGCACCACCCGTTCACTGCACCGAAGTGCTCCCCGCAAGAGCTGGAGGCCAACCCGGCCACCGCGCTGTCGCGTGCTTACGACATGGTGCTGAACGGCACCGAACTGGGTGGCGGCTCGATCCGTATCCACCGCAAAGAGATGCAACAGGCGGTGTTCCGTCTGCTGGGTATCGAAGCGGCAGAACAGGAAGAGAAGTTCGGCTTCCTGCTCGACGCCCTGAAGTTCGGCGCCCCGCCTCACGGTGGCCTGGCCTTCGGCCTGGATCGCCTGGTCATGCTGATGACCGGCGCCCAGTCGATCCGTGAAGTGATCGCCTTCCCGAAAACCCAGAGCGCTGCCTGCGTCATGACCCAGGCCCCAGGCATGGTCGACGCCAAGGCCTTGCGCGAGCTGCACATCCGCCTGCGCGAACAGACCAAGGTCGAGTAAGCGGGCCCCAGGCGCATCCACATGGATGCGCCTTTGCGTTACGGCGCAGGTTTTTTTGTCGTTGCGCCCCGTCAGGGGCGCAATTGTTTGTGTTTCAAAGAATTTGGAGTCGTTATGGCTGGTCATTCCAAGTGGGCGAACATCAAGCACCGCAAAGAGCGCCAGGATGCCAAGAGAGGCAAGGTTTTCACCAAGTGGATCCGCGAGCTGACCGTTGCAGCCAAGCAGGGCGGCGGTGACCCGGCGTCCAACCCGCGCCTGCGTCTGGCGCTGGACAAGGCCCTTGGCGCCAACATGAGCCGCGATATCATCGACCGCGCTGTTGCCCGTGGTGCTGGCACCAACGAAAGCGACAACGTCGAAGAGCTCAGCTACGAGGGTTACGGCCCAGGTGGCGTGGCGATCATGGTCGAGGCCATGACCGACAACCGCAACCGTACTGCCGCGGCCGTGCGTCATGCCTTCACCAAGTGTGGTGGCAACCTCGGTACCGATGGCTCGGTGGCCTACCTGTTCGAGCGCAAGGGCCAGATCAGCTTCGCGCCGGGGGTGGATGAAGACGCCTTGATGGAAGCCGCGATGGAGGCCGATGCCGACGACGTGGTGAGCAATGACGATGGCTCGTTCGACGTCTTCACTTCCTTCAACAGCTTCTACGCTGTGCGTAATGCCCTGGAAGAGGCCGGCTTCAATGCCAATGACGCCGAAATCGTCATGCAGCCGACCACCAGCGCCGAACTCGACCTGGAAGGCGCAGAAAAGGTGCTCAAGCTGATCGACATGCTCGAGGACCTGGACGACGTGCAGAACGTCTATTCCAATGCGCAGATTTCTGACGAGATCATGGAAAAACTCGGCTAAGGTGTGCTGGCGGATCAAGCCCGGCAAGTGAGTTTTTCAGCGTCTGTACCGGCCCTTTCGCGGGGCGAGCCCGCTCCCACAGGTCCCTGCCATCCTTAAGGCCAGCGGGGTACCTGTGGGGGCGGGCTCGCCCTGCGAAAGGGCCGGTGCAGTTTGCAAAAATGCATCCCTAAATACGACAGGCGTTATGACTCTGATTCTTGGTATCGACCCCGGCTCGCGGATCACCGGTTACGGCGTGGTTCGCCAAACGGCCCGTGGTTGCGAGTATGTGGCGTCGGGTTGTATCCGCACGGGCAGTGGCGAGTTGCATGAACGTCTGCAGATCGTCTTTCGCGGTGTCGGCGAGGTCATCAGGCTGCACGAACCGGTAACCATGGGCATCGAACGGGTGTTCATGGCCCGCAACCCCGACTCGGCGCTCAAGCTCGGCCAGGCCCGCGGTGCGGCGATCGTGGCGGCGGCCGAGGCGGGGCTGGAAATCGCCGAATACAGTGCCACCCAGGTCAAGCAGGCCGTCGCGGGCACGGGCGGTGCCAACAAGGAGCAAGTGATGATGATGGTCATGCACCTGCTCAAGCTGACGCAAAAGCCGCAGATCGACGCCTCCGACGCCCTCGCCATCGCCCTGTGCCATGCCCATACCCGCTCCAGCCTGGTGCCACATGGCTTGGCCACGGCACGCCGACGCGGTGGGCGCTTGCGTCTGTAAGCGCTTCATGCGCTGATACACATTTTGTTCGGGTGGCAAGCTCACCCGGCGCATTTGCTGATAGGGTTGAGCGGTCTTTGACCGGCTCCCCGAGAGGAAGGATCGGAACGTGATTGGACGTTTGCGCGGCACCCTGGCGGAAAAACAACCGCCGCACCTGATTATCGACGTCAATGGCGTGGGCTACGAGCTGGAAGTGCCCATGACCACCCTGTATCGCCTGCCCAGGGTTGGCGAAACGGTGACCGTGCACACCCACCTGGTGGTACGTGAAGACGCCCACTTGCTCTATGGCTTCCACGAAAAGCGCGAGCGCGAACTGTTCCGCGAACTCATTCGCCTCAATGGCGTCGGGCCGAAGCTGGCGCTGGCATTGATGTCGGGCCTGGAAGCCGACGAATTGGTGCGCTGCGTGCAGGCCCAGGACACCTCGGCCCTGGTGCGCGTGCCGGGTGTTGGCAAGAAGACCGCCGAACGCCTGCTGGTCGAACTCAAGGACCGCTTCAAGGCCTGGGAGACCTCGCCGGCCATGTTCACCCTGGTGTCCGACGGGCCGGTACCGGCCAGCGGCGACTCCTCGGCCGAGGCCGATGCGGTCAGTGCATTGGTTTCCCTGGGCTACAAACCCCAGGAAGCCAGCAAGGCAGTGTCCGCCATCAAGGACAAGGCCGGCCTGAGCAGTGAAGAGCTGATCCGCCGCAGCCTCAAAGGGATGATTACCAAGTGATCGAAGCCGACCGTCTGATCGCCGCCAGTGGGCGTGACCGCGAAGAGGTCCAGGACCGCGCGATCCGCCCCTTGCGCCTGGACGACTACATCGGGCAGCCCGTGGTGCGCGAGCAGATGGCGCTGTTCATCCAGGCCGCGCGTGGCCGCAGCGAGTCGCTTGACCATACCTTGATCTTCGGCCCGCCAGGGCTGGGCAAGACCACCCTGGCCAACATCATCGCCCAGGAAATGGGCGTGTCGGTCAAGAGTACCTCGGGGCCAATTCTCGAGCGCCCGGGCGACCTGGCGGCGATGCTGACCAACCTTGAGCCCCATGACGTGCTGTTCATCGACGAAATTCACCGGCTTTCGCCGGTCGTCGAAGAGGTGCTCTACCCGGCAATGGAAGACTTCCAGCTCGACATCATGATCGGCGAGGGGCCCGCCGCACGCTCGATCAAGCTCGACCTGCCGCCCTTCACCCTGGTGGGGGCCACCACCCGTGCCGGCATGCTGACCAACCCCTTGCGGGACCGTTTCGGCATTGTTCAGCGCCTGGAGTTCTACAGCGACAAGGACCTGGCGACCATTGTCAGCCGTTCCGCCGGTATCCTGGGCCTGGTCATCGAAGACCAGGGCGCCTTCGAGATCGCCCGGCGTGCCCGTGGCACGCCACGTATCGCCAACCGCTTGCTGCGCCGTGTGCGCGACTATGCCGAGGTGCGCGGCAAGGGCCAGATCACCAAGGCCGTGGCAGACCTTGCGCTGAACCTGCTTGACGTCGACGAGCGTGGTTTCGACCACTCCGACCGCCGCCTGCTGTTGACCATGATCGAGAAATTCGACGGTGGCCCGGTGGGGGTGGACAACCTTGCGGCAGCCATCAGCGAAGAGCGTCACACCATCGAGGACGTGCTCGAACCCTACCTGATCCAGCAGGGTTACATCATGCGCACGCCGCGCGGCCGTGTGGTCACCCGGCATGCCTACCTGCACTTTGGCCTGAATGTTCCCGGGCGCCTGGGGGAGGGTAGTGATTTTTCCGAGCCAGGCGATGAATGACAGATCAAAACCGGCTTTTTGTGGTCCTACCGCTGGCATGCCACAGGCGCGCTGGCAATAAGACATTAATGAAGAAAAAACAGTTGCCGCAGCGGATTGGCAAGCTGAGGAGTAAGCACTAGAGTATGCGCGCGCAAAATCAGCTCGAACCGTTCGCCCACCGTTGTCGCGTCTATTACGAAGACACCGATGCGGGCGGCGTGGTGTATTACGTCAACTACCTGAAATTCATGGAGCGCGCGCGTACCGAGCGGTTGCGGCACCTGGGCTTTTCCCAGTCGCAGCTGGCCGGTGAAAACCTGTTGTTCGTGGTCCATTCCAGCGAGGCGCGCTATCACGCGCCGGCGCGGCTGGACGATGAGCTACGGGTCACCGCGCAAGTACTTGAACTCAATCGTGCCAGCCTGCGCTTCGTGCAGCAGGTCTGGCGGGAAAAGGATGAAACGCTGCTCTGCGAGGGGCAGTTCCTGGTGGCCGCCGTGCGCGCCGACACTTTCAAACCCCGAGCCATACCCCCCAAGCTGCGCGACGCCTTTGTGGCGGACGGCTCGGGTACTCAATCGAATGCAGGAGAATAAGCGTGGAAGCTAACGTCGTCGACCATACCTCCATGTGGAGTCTGGTCAGCAATGCCAGCGTGGTGGTACAGCTGGTAATGCTGATCCTGGTGGCCGCCTCGGTCACCTCATGGATCATGATCTTTCAGCGCAGCACCATGCTGCGCGCCGGTCGTCGTGCGCTGGATGCCTTCGAGGAGCGCTTCTGGTCGGGCATCGACCTGTCCAAGCTGTACCGTCAGGCAGGCAGTAACCCGGACCCTGATTCGGGCGTGGAGCAAGTCTTCCGCGCAGGTTTCAAGGAGTTTTCGCGCCTGCGCCAGCAGCCTGGCGTAGACCCGGACGCGGTCATGGAAGGCGTTGGCCGGGCCATGCGCGTGGCCATCTCGCGTGAGGAAGAAAAGCTCGAGCAGAGCCTGCCGTTCCTCGCCACTGTCGGTTCGACCAGCCCGTACATCGGCTTGTTCGGTACCGTGTGGGGCATCATGAACTCCTTCCGCGGCCTGGCCAGCGCCCAGCAGGCCACTTTGGCCACGGTTGCCCCAGGTATCGCCGAAGCCCTGATCGCCACCGCAATCGGCCTGTTCGCGGCAATCCCTGCGGTTATCGCCTACAACCGTTTCGCCGCACGCAGCGAAGTGCTGATCGGCCGTTACTACACCTTCGCCGACGAGTTCCAGGCGATCCTGCACCGTAAAGTGCACACCAGCGAAGAGTAATCAGGTAGAAGCCCATGGCCCGAGTTCGCCACAAACGCAAGCCGGTCGCCGAGATGAACGTGGTGCCCTACATCGACGTGATGCTGGTGCTGCTGGTCATCTTCATGGTGACGGCCCCCATGCTCAACCAGGGCGTGAAGGTCGACCTGCCCAAGGTTTCCAGTGAAGCCTTGCCGCAAGACAACAACGTCCAGATCCTCACCATCTCCATCAAGGCCGACAAGACCTACTACTGGAACCTCGGCAGCGAAGTCGATACCGATAAACAGATGGACAAGGCCATGACCTTGCCCGACATGACCAACGCAGTGACCAAGATCATTGCTGCCGGTCGTGACCAGGGCAAGCAGACCCAGGTCTTCATTCGTGGCGACAAGGCTGTCGACTACGGCGCGGTCATGGGTGCCATGGGCGGGTTGCAGAAGGCCGGTGTCGGTAACGTTGGCCTGATTACCGAGGCGCCCTGATGCAACAGCGAGAGCCATCCGCCTCGGAAAGCTACTTCTGGCCCAGCGTCTGGGCCATCGGCCTGCATGTGCTGGTGTTCGCTATGCTGTTCGTCAGTTTTGCCATGACGCCTGAACTGCCGCCTTCCAAGCCGATCGTCCAGGCTACTCTGTATCAGCTCAAGTCCAAGAGCCAGGCGACTACCCAGACCAATCAGAAGATTGCCGGGGAAGCGAAGAAAACCGCCTCGCGCCAGACCGAAGTCGAGCAGCTGGAGCAGAAGAAGGTCGAGCAAGAGGCCGTGAAGGCCGCGGAACAAAAGAAAGCCGACGCCGCTCAAAAGGCCGAAGAGGCTCGCGAGGCCGCCGAAGCCAAGAAGGCCGAGGACGCCGCCAAGGCCGCCGAGGCGAAAGAGGCCACCGAGGCCAAGAAAGCCGCCGAAGCCAAGAAGGCCGATGAGGCGAAGAAAGCCGCCGAGAAACAGCAGGCCGACATCGCCAAGAAGAAGGCAGAGGAAGAGGCCAAGAAGAAAGCCGCCGAGGACGCCAAGAAAGAGGCCGCCGAGGAAGCGAAAAAACAAGCCACCGAGGATGCCAAGAAAAAGGCAGCCGAAGAGGCCAAGAAGAAAGCAGCCGAGGACGCCAAGAAGAAAGCGGCGGCAGAGGACGCGAAGAAGAAGGCAGCTGAAGAGGCCAAGAAAAAGGCCGCGGCAGACGCCCAGAAGAAAAAGGCACAGGAAGCGGCCCGCAAGTCGGCAGAAGACAAGAAAGCCCAGGCCCTGGCCGAGCTGTTGTCCGATACCACCGAGCGGCAGCAGGCGCTGGCTGACGAGCAAGGTGACCAGGTGGCCGGCGATTTCGACGACCTGATCCGCATGCGCGCAGCCGAGGGCTGGGCACGTCCGCCTTCCGCGCGCAAGGGCATGACGGTAGTCCTGCAGATCAACATGCTGCCAGATGGCACCATCACCAACGTCAGCGTGTTGCGCTCCAGTGGCGACGGCCCGTTTGACAGTTCGGCGGTGGCAGCAATGAAGAACATCGGTCGTCTGACCGAAATGCAGGGTATGAAGCCGAGCGATTTCAACAGGTATCGTTCGTTCAAGATGACATTTACTCCTGAGGATCTAGCGTTGTGATTAAACTCCTTCGAGGACTGCTGGTCATGCTGTGCTGCGTGGCAGGCATGGCCGTAGCAGAGGAAAAGAACATCCTGGTCACCAGCGGCAGCGACCGGGCCACGCCCATCGCGGTAGTGCCGTTCGGTCTGCAGGGCGGCAGCGTGCTGCCCGAAGACATGGCTGACATCATTGGCAACGACCTGCGCAACTCCGGCTACTACTCGCCGATCCCGCGGCAGAACATGATCAGCCAGCCTTCCCAGGCCAGCGAAGTCATCTTCCGCGACTGGAAGGCGTTGGGTGCGCAGTACGTGATGGTTGGCAGCATCGTGCCGTCCGGCGGCCGCCTGCAGGTGCAGTACGCCCTGTTCAACGTCGCCACCGAGCAGCAAGTGCTGACCGGCAGCGTGGCAGGCAGCGTCGACCAACTGCGCGACATGTCGCACTACATCGCCGACCAGTCGTTCGAAAAGCTCACCGGCATCAAGGGTGCGTTCTCTACCCGCATGCTGTACGTGACGGCCGAGCGTTTCTCCACCAACAACACCCGTTACACCCTGCAGCGCTCGGACTACGACGGTGCCCGGGCAGTGACCCTGCTGCAATCGCGTGAGCCGATCCTGTCGCCACGCTTTGCACCGGATGGCAAGCGTATTGCCTATGTGTCGTTCGAGCAGAAGCGCCCGCGCATCTTCGTGCAGCACATCGACACCGGCCGCCGTGAGCAGGTCACCAACTTCGAAGGCCTCAACGGTGCACCGGCCTGGTCGCCTGACGGTTCGCGCCTGGCGTTCGTGCTGTCGAAAGATGGCAACCCGGACATCTACGTGATGAACGTGGCTTCGCGTCAGATCAGCCGTGTCACTGCCGGCCCCGGTATCAATACCGAGCCGTTCTGGGGCAAGGATGGCAACACCCTGTACTTCACCTCCGACCGTGGCGGCAAGCCGCAGATCTACAAACAGTCGGTCAGTGGTGGTAGCGCCGAGCGCGTAACTTTCGTTGGTAACTACAACGCCAACCCGAAACTTTCGGCGGACGAAAAGACGCTGGTGATGATCCACCGTCAGCAGGGCTTCACCAACTTCAAAGTGGCGGCACAGGACTTGCAACGCGGAAGTGTAAAGATTCTCTCAGAAACAAGTCTTGATGAGTCTCCCACTGTTGCGCCAAACGGCACCATGCTAATCTACGCCACCCGCCAGCAGGGCCGGGGAGTCTTGATGCTCGTGTCGCTTAATGGCCGCGTGAGGCTCCCACTTCCTACCGCTCAAGGCGAAGTCAGAGAACCGTCCTGGTCCCCTTACCTGAACTGATTGCGGCGTAATACGTTTTGCTTAACACACTGGGGTTTCATTAGGAGTTTCACGATGGAAATGCTGAAGTTTGGTAAATTCGCTGCGCTGGCTCTGGCCATGGCTGTAGCTGTAGGTTGCTCCTCGAAAGGCGGTGACAACGCTGGTGAAGGCGCTGTTGACCCGAACGCTGGCTACGGTGCCAACACTGGCGCTGTCGACGGCTCCCTGAGCGAAGAAGCCGCCCTGCGCGCAATCACCACCTTCTACTTCGAATACGACAGCTCGGACCTGAAGCCAGAAGCCATGCGCGCTCTGGACGTTCACGCCAAGGACCTGAAGTCCAACGGCAACCGCGTTGTTCTGGAAGGCAACACCGACGAGCGCGGCACCCGCGAGTACAACATGGCTCTGGGTGAGCGTCGTGCCAAGGCCGTTCAGCGTTACCTGGTTCTGCAGGGCGTTTCCCCTGCTCAGCTGGAACTGGTCTCCTACGGTGAAGAGCGTCCTGTTGCTACCGGCAACGACGAGCAATCCTGGGCTCAGAACCGTCGCGTAGAACTGCGTAAGTAAGTTCCCATGCGAATGTGCCGCCGTGTAGTAACCGTCCTCGCACTCAGCCTGCCGCTCGCGGCCTGGGCTGAGGTCCCTGTAGTAGATGACAACGCAGGCAGTTATCCGCCTGCGGGTTATGGCACGAGCGGCGCCTATGCCGGGGCAGGGGCTTCAACCCCTACCTCGGCACAGGGCCAGCTGTTCATGCAGCTGCAACAGATGCAGGACCAGCTTTCCCGCCAGCAAGGCATCATCGAAGAGCTGCAAAACGATGTGTCGCGCATGAAGCAGGAAAACCTGGAGCGATACCAGGACCTGGACCGTCGCATCAACAGTGGTGCCGCGCCTGCCGCGACCCCTGACAATTCCTCTACCGGGGGCGCATCCAATGCCGCCGCCGGTGCAGCAGCAGGTGCCGCTGGCGCCGCTGCGCAACAACCGGCCGCCAGTGGCGAGCCCGGTGATCCGGCGAAAGAGAAGCTCTATTACGATGCCGCTTTCGACCTGATCAAGCAGAAGGACTTCGACAAGGCCAGCCAGGCGTTCAACGCCTTCCTGCGCAAGTACCCCAACAGCCAGTACGCCGGCAATGCCCAGTATTGGCTGGGTGAGGTGAACCTGGCCAAGGGCGACCTGCCAGGTGCCAGCCAGGCGTTCGCGCAGGTGAGCCAGAAGTACCCCAAGCACAGCAAAGTGCCTGATTCGCTGTACAAGCTGGCCGACGTCGAGCGCCGCATGGGCCACACCGACAAGGTCAAAGGCATTCTGCAACAGGTCATCACCCAGTACCCCGGCACATCCGCCGCGCAACTGGCGCAGCGTGACCTGCAAAAGCTCTAAGCCGCACCCTTCGCAAGAAACCCGCGCCAGTCGCGGGTTTTTTCGTTAGAATCACTGCCCTTTTTCTTAAACACGCTGCAGCGGATAACGCCATGTCGAGTCCGCGACAGTGCCTGACGGAGGCGGACAGCCTGTTTAGCTGTCACGCCCGTGGCGATCATGCAAGACACATTACGCATCACCGAAGTTTTTTACTCTTTGCAGGGTGAAACACGAACGGCTGGGCTGCCCACGGTTTTCGTGCGCCTGACCGGTTGCCCCCTGCGCTGTCAGTACTGCGACAGTGCCTACGCGTTCAGCGGCGGCACCCTGCGCACCCTCGATTCGATCATGGAACAGGTGGCCGGCTTCAAGCCGCGCTACGTCTGCGTCACGGGCGGCGAGCCGTTGGCCCAGCCCAATGCCTTGCCGTTGCTTCAACAGCTGTGCGATGCCGGCTACGAGGTTTCGCTGGAGACCAGCGGCGCGCTGGATATTTCGGGTACCGACACCCGCGTCAGCCGTGTGGTCGACCTGAAGACGCCAGGCTCCGAGGAGTCGCACCGTAATCGCTATGAGAACATCGAGCACTTGACCCGCAACGACCAGGTCAAGTTCGTGATCTGCTCGCGCGAGGACTATGACTGGGCGGTGTCCAAGCTGATCCAGTACAACCTTGCCGAGCGTGCCGGCGAGGTATTGTTCTCGCCTAGCCATCACCAGGTGCGCGCGAGTGACCTGGCCGACTGGATCATTGCCGACAACCTGCCCGTACGGTTCCAGCTGCAGCTGCACAAGCTGCTGTGGAACGACGAACCCGGGCGTTGATTGAGGAGTAGCAGTACATGACTGAAAAACGCGCGGTAATCCTGCTGTCTGGCGGCCTCGACTCGGCCACCGTTGTTGCCATGGCCAAGGCCGAGGGCTACAGCTGTTACACCATGAGTTTCGACTACGGCCAGCGTCATCGTGCAGAACTCGATGCCGCTGCCCGCGTGGCTCGCGACCTCGGGGTGGTCGAGCACAAGGTCATCGGCCTGAGCCTGAACGGTATCGGTGGCTCGGCCCTGACCGACAGCAGCATCGATGTACCGGAAACCCCCGGTGAGGGGATTCCAGTCACCTACGTGCCGGCGCGCAACACTGTGTTTCTGTCCCTGGCCCTGGGTTGGGCGGAAGTGCTCGAAGCGCGTGACATCTTCATTGGCGTCAATGCCGTGGACTACTCCGGTTACCCGGACTGCCGCCCCGAATTCGTTGAAGCTTTCGAGCGCATGGCCAACCTGGCGACCAAGGCGGGCGTCGAAGGGCAGGGCTTCCGTATCCAGGCGCCGTTGCAGAACCTGAGCAAGGCACAGATCGTTCAGGAGGGCATCGCCCGCGGTGTGGACTACAGCCTGACGGTGTCCTGCTACCAGGCCGATGAGCAGGGCCGTGCCTGCGGCAAGTGCGACAGCTGCCGCCTGCGTGCCGATGGCTTCAAAGCTGCCGGTGTGAGCGACCCGACGCGTTATTTTTGATTTTTTTGCCGTAGGGTGTTGATTTCCCGTTAGAAATCAGTATTATACGCGCCATCCAACGGGTCGTTAGCTCAGTTGGTAGAGCAGTTGGCTTTTAACCAATTGGTCGTAGGTTCGAATCCTACACGACCCACCATACGCAGTAAGTCAAAGCCCGCTACCGGCAACGGTCGCGGGCTTTGTCGTTTCTGGCTCGTGTTGCTTGCCTTGGCCCATCGCCGGCGAGCCGGCGATGGGCTGCAAAGCGGCCCCGTTACTCGGCCCACTCCGGGTCGCCGGTAAACACCACGGTCAGCCAGCGGTCCGGCCCTTCGCCGCCCACGGCATCACCGATCTCGTTGCGCAGTGCATCCCACTCATCGATGGTTTTCGCGCCCATGCCGGTCGGCACGATGAAGTACAGCTCGATCTCCCGCGAGCGCCCCACCTTGGCCACATAAGCGCGGTACGACTGCAGGCCGTGGCGGGCGACGAATGCCTTGGCGACCTCGTCGACATGCAGTTTGAGGTCGCCCGGCGTCACCAGGAATATCTCTGAAAATGCCTGGCGTACCACCGACAACGGCAATGGAATGATCACCAGGCAGACCAGCGCCAGTACCGCCGGGTCGATGTACGGTGACATCCACTCCCACTGCGTGCCTTGCACGGCATAACCAAAGCAGAAGGCGATCAGCAACGCGGCGGTAATGCTGGCCGACATCACCCAGCCCTTGACGTCCATGCGCACGAAGTCCGAACACAACTTGCGGTTGGCCCGGGCTTCGATCACCGCGATGGTCACGCAGGCAATCACGGTCAGTACCGCGTAGACCATGGCGATGCCGAATTCCAGGTGGCGCCCGCCTTGCAGCACGCTGCTGACGGCGTTGATCAGCGCATAGATGGCCACGCCGCTGAGCAGGATGCCATTGAGCGCCAGCACCATCGGCTCCAGGTGCCAGAAGCCCATGGTGAAGCGCTCGCGCAGTTTGCGTGACATGTGTGCGGTGGTGGTGTGCGAGGTGATCAGCTTGACCACCACCAGCGACAGCCCGCTCATGCTGGCGTCGACCAGTGAATAGACGCCGTCGAAGATGATCGAGAACGAGCCGGAGGCCAGGCCGAAGGCGATGCCGATGGTGGCGATGAACAGGGTGACGGCGATCGAGGTGCGTAGCAGGCCCTGTTCGCTGGTGATGTCGAAGAATGGGGGTTTGTGTGCTGCTTCCATGGGTAAAGCTCTTTCAAAAGGTGGGTTGCCTGTACCGGCCTCTTCGCGGGGCAAGCCCGCTCCACAGGTGCGGCAGCGCGCCCAAGGCTGGTGATAATCCTGTGGGGGCGGGCTTGCCCCGCGAAGCGGCCAGTACAGACTAGACGCGGAACTGCTCCATCAAGGCTTGCTGCTGGTTGGCCAGCCGGTTCAGTGCCTGGCTGATCCGCGCCGACTCCTCGGCCTGGCCAGACAGCGATTCTGTCACATCGCGGATGCCGGCCACGTTGCGGTTCACTTCCTCGGCCACCGCACTTTGCTCTTCCGCTGCCGAGGCGATCTGCAGGTTCATGTCGCTGATCACCGTCACCGCCTCGCCGATTCGCTGCAGGGTCGGCAGTGCCTGCTCCATGCGCGTTGCGCTGGCTTGGGCCTGGCGTTGGCCTTCATGCATGGCGCCCACCACATCCTCGGTGCCTTGCTGCAAGCCTTCGATGACCTGGCGGATTTCCTCGACCGATACCTGGGTGCGTTGGGCCAGGCTGCGCACTTCATCGGCGACCACGGCAAAACCGCGTCCGGCTTCGCCAGCCCGGGCGGCTTCGATGGCGGCATTGAGCGCCAGCAGGTTGGTCTGCTCGGCAATGGCGCGGATCACATCCAGCACCGAGCCAATTTGCTCGCTGCGGCTTTCCAGGGCGCGTGCTTCGTTCATCGCGGTGGTCATGTCGGCGGCCAGGCGGTCGATGGCCTGGCGGGTACTGGCGATCAGTTGCAGGCCTTCGCGGCTCGCCTGGTCGGCGCCGCGAGCCGCCTGAGCTGCCTGGGCGGCATTGTGGGCGACATCCAGTGCGGTAGCGCTCATTTCGTTGGCGGCGGTGGCCACCTGCTCGATTTCCCGGTGCTGTTGCTGCATGCCGTTGCTGGTCTGGCTGGCGATGGCAGCGGACTGGTCGGCGGTGCCGCGGGCTTCCTGCAGCGAGCCCTTGACCTGGGCAATTACAGGTTGGAGTTTGTCGAGGAAGCGGTTGAACCAGCCCGTCAGCTGGCCCAGTTCGTCCTCGCGGGCGTAGTCCAGACGGCGGGTCAGGTCCCCTTCACCGCTGGCGATGTCCTCCAGGCGCGCCGCTACGGCAAGGATCGGCCGGGTTACCCCGCGTGCGGTCAGCCAGACCAACAGCAGGCCCAGTACGGCAGCGGCGATGCCAATCATCAGGCTGGTGAGGTTGGCGCGCTGGTTGTTCGCGTCCAGCCGTTGGTTGAGGGCGACCGCTGGCGCTTGCAGGACGCTTTGTGGCACTTCAAGCAGTACCTGCCAGGGGGCTGCATCGGGGATCGGCGCGAAGGGGTGGGCAACCCGCAGCAGGCCGCTCGCCACGCTCGTGCTCAGCGCCTTGCCGAGCTGAGAGCTGTCGCGGCTGTGGCCTGCCAGCAGGCCGGCCGGGCTGACGATGCTGACCTGGCCCTGGCCATCGAACAGCTCCTGACGGCCGTCCAGGCTCAGCTGCTGCAGGTTGTCCAGGCCAATGTCCAGGCCGATCACGCCGATGACCTTGCCGTTTTCCAGCAGGGGCAAGGCGATGCTGGTCATCAGCACCTGGCGGCCATTGACCTCGTCGAGGTACGGCTCGAGCATGCAGGTCTGGGCCGTCTCTTGCGGGCAGGTCAGCCAGCGGTTCTGCGGGCTGCCGCTGGTGCTGGTGCGGGTGTCGGCCAGCATCGAATCTGGCATGGCTTCTGCTTCGAGGGTGCCAGGGCGTGGTTGCGACCAGTACAGCGAGAACCGCCCGCTGTCGTTGCTGCCCAGGGCATCCTGGCCGATGAACTGGCTGTCCTGGTGGTCCAAGGCATTGGGCTGGAACACCAGGTAAAGGCCGATCACATCCGGGTTGCCGGCCAAGCTGGCACGCGCTTCGCGGGCCAGGTCGCCGCGCAGGTCGCTGCCGCCGCGGGCCTTCAATACCTGCACCAAGCGGCGCAAGCCATTGCCATACTGATAAGCGTCCATGAAATAGCGCTGGATGCGCAATGCCTGGGTCTGGGCGTGCGCTTGCAGGCGCAGGCGCGCGCTCTGGTCGAGCATTTCGGTGTTGGCCTGGTTGACCAGTGCCGCGCTGCGTCGGGCCTGGGTCAGCGAGGTGGCGACCAGCAGGGCGACGATGGCCAGCAGGCACAAGCCGGCAAGCAGGGTGATCTTCCACTGGATGGAGAGGCGGCGCAGCGGCATAGGGGCTTTCCTTTTCGATCAAGCGCAACGCCCGCGATCAGGCGCGGGCGTTGTCGGCAGCGTGGGTCATTCAGCGATGCAGTTCGGTGGGGCAACCCTGAAGGCCTTGGTCAGCCAGGCCAGGTAGCACAAGCCGAACAATGCCCAGATGCCACCAAACATCAGCGAGTGCGCGTTCAAGTCCAGCCACAGCGAAACGATGATGCAGAAGCCGATGGTCGGCAGCACCAGGTACTTGAGCTTGTTGGCCAGCCCCTGGCGATTGCCTTCGCGCAGGTAGCAGTGGTTGATCACCGACAGGTTGACGAAGCTGAAGGCCACCAGGGCGCCGAAGTTGATGATCGACGTGGCCGTGACCAGGTCGAAGAAGATGGCCGACAGCGAAATCAACCCCACCACCGCGATGTTCATGACCGGCGTCTTGTAGCGCGAATGCAGGCGGGCAAAGATGCTGGCCGGGATCACGTTGTCGCGGCCCATCACGTACAGCAAGCGTGACACGCTGGTCTGCGAGGCCAGGCCCGAGGCGATGGTATTGATCACGGTGCAGGCGATGAACACCGACTGGAACAGCTTGCCGCCCACGTACAGGGCGATTTCCGGCAAGGCAGCTTCCTGGTCATGGAAGCGCGCCATGGTCGGGAAGTAGGCCTGGATGAAGTACGACACCAGGATGAACACCATCCCGCCGATCAGCGCGGTGAGGAAGATCGCCCGTGGGATGGTCTTGCCCGGGTCGCGGGTTTCTTCCGACAGGCAGGTGACTGCGTCGAAGCCCAGGAACGAGAAGCACAGAATGGTCGCGCCAGCGGCCAGGGCGCTGAGCTGGGTCTGGTTGTCGGCGAAGGGCAGCAGGCTCCAGGTGGTACCCATCCCTTCGCCATGGTGCAGGCCGCGCACGCAGAGGTAGATGAACACGCCGATGATTGCCACCTGCACCGCCACGAACAGCAGGTTGAAGTGCGCCACCAGGTTGATGCTGCGCATATTGATCAGGCTGATCAGGCTGACGAACCCGACCACCCACACCCACGCCGGCACTTCGGGGAACATGGCCGACAGGTAGAGCTTGGCCAGCAGCGCATTGACCATGGGCAGGAGCAGGTAGTCCAGCAGCGATGACCAGCCCACCAGGAAGCCAACGTGCGGGTTGATGGCGCGCTGGGTGTAGGTGTAAGCCGACCCCGATTGCGGGAAGCGTCGTACCAGGGTGCCATAGCTCACGGCGGTGAACAGAATGCCGGCCAGCGCCAGGATGTAGGCGCTGGGCACATGCCCGGCGGTGATGCCGGAAACAATCCCGAACGTGTCGAACACGGTCATCGGTGTCAGGTAGGCCAGGCCGATGATCACCACGTGCCAGAGGCGCAGGGATTTGTGGAATTGGCCGCTGCCGGTAGCGCTCTGGTCAGGCTGCATGCTGGCATGGCTCCTGCGGCTGGGCGTGAACGGCGGGCACAGTGATTGGCGCATGCGGCAAGTGCGAGCGGGTGGGCTCCATGTTGTTCACCTTTATTGTTCGGAGCAGAGGGAGGCGCGTGCGAGACGCCGGTTGTTCTTTGTGAGGTGGGCGCGGTGCAAGTGGTTAAAATAAAAAACGATGGGTAGGTTGGTGTCAAGTTAAACATGACAAGATGTTGCCAAACTGAAATATTTATCGATTTCAATAGGGTTTTGTTCGGTTATTGCGCGATTTTGTGCGCTTTTGGTCGATTTGAATGTCCGTAAAATCGAACAAACCCGCAACGCTTCCTGCGCCTTTCAGACGCTTCCTAAAAGCGGGATTTCTCTTCTTCGGCCGCCACGTGCCTCTGGCTGCAGTGATATTCTTCAGGCCCTGCGTGGCACCTGGCCGCGTGCAAGCCCTTATGGACAGCAATCGGTTTTATTCATGAAGAAATCAGTAGGCATCCTTTCCGGCCTGGCCCTTGCCATTGCCGTCGCAACCACCGCTGGCGCCTGGTACACCGGCGAGCGCCTGCCTGCGGAGCTGGAATATTCCGTCAACCGCAGCAACGCTGAACTGAAGAAAGCCCTGGTAGGCGTCGGCGGCAGCATGACCGTCGAACTGGTCTCGCTGGAGCGGCACTTCTTCAGCAGTACCGCCCAATACCGGCTCACCGCCAAGGACATCAACCTTGGCGACGGCGAGGCGGTCAATTTCGAGGTGGGCATGACCGACCAGATCGAGCATGGCCCGTTCCCTTGGTCGCGGGTCAAGGCGCTGAAGCTGATGCCAGTGCTGGCGGTCAGCAACAGCACGCTGGTCAAAGACGCATTCACCGCCCCCTGGTTCGCCGCAGCGGGCGAGCAGTCGCCGGTCAGCGCGCAGACCAGCCTGGGTTACGGCGGCAGCGTCGACAGCACGGTATTGCTGGCCCCGGCCAAGGTCACCGAAACCGATGGCAACAGCCTCGACTTCTCGGGCATGCAGCTGCACGTCAGCGGCGACCGCGAAGGCAAGGCGACCCAGTTCCAGGGCAGTGCCGAGCGCTTCGAGATGAAGGTGGTCCGCGACGATCAGCCGCCTGCCACGTTCGAGCTGAAAGGCCTGAAGGTCGGCGGCGACCTGGCGGCCACCAAGCATGATGCGATCTATGTCGGCAACGTCGACCTGTCGCTGGCTGAAACCAAGGTCACCTTGGGGCCCAAGCAGCAGGTGCTGTTGATCAAAGGCTTCGAGCAGAATGCCGTGCAAACCCTCGACGGCCCGGACACCGTGGGTGGGCGCGTGGCTTACACGCTGGCGGATATCACCTGGGACGGCCGCGCGGTCGGTAATGCTCAGTTGGCCGTGAGCATCAAGTCGCTCAACGCGCCGGCGCTGCAAGCGCTGTCGCACTGGTACCAGGCGCACTTGCCGGAGTTCGAGGCAGCGGCCGCAGCCGGCCAGCCGGTGCCACAGATCCAGATGGACGAGGCCGAGAAGGCCAAGTTCCAGGGCGACCTGCAACAGCTGTTGGCGTCCAAGCCCAAGCTGGCCGTGGAAAACTTCTCGTTCAAGACGGCCAATGGCGAAAGCCGCTTCAACCTGGCCATGGACTTCGCCAGCCCGACCTCCTTCGACCTGCCGCCTGACCAGTTGAGCAAACAACTGATCAGCGAGGGGAAGAGCAAGCTGTCGCTGTCCAAGCCGATGATTGGCGACCTGGCAACCTTGCAGGCATTGCTGGAAGGGCAGACCGATGCCCAGGCGATCGCCATGCAGTCCAGCCAGGCGGGTGAAATGGTCGGCATGATGGCGCTGCAAAGCGGCATGGCCACGGTGCAGGGCAATGATGTGGTGAGCAGCCTGCACTACGCCGATGGCATGGTCGACTTCAATGGCCAGAAAATGACCGTGGAAGCGTTCGCCATGCTGATGTCCTCGCGTCTTGCAGCCTTGCAGCCGCAAGGTTGATTGGCTGAGCGGTACAGCCCTGTCGCCGGCAACCCGGTTACAGGGCTGTACCGGCTGCATAAAACCCTTTTGAATTGCCTCGATTGTCTGTAGCCTTCGGCGTCCGATAATAATCCGCGCCCGCAGAGGGCCGTGATGGCCTGCGCGCCGTCCGGCGCCCCTAGCCGATCTGCCAGGGCCGGGTGATACACTCGATTTGATGCGCACACGCGCCTGCAGGTCCAGCGATCATGACCCAGATTTCCGAACGCCTGTTGGTTCAGGCCCACCTCGACGCCAAACAGCCCAACCCGCTGACAGCCGAGCAGGAGGCCGAATACCGTGCGGCCATCGCTGCCGAGCTCAAGGCCCAGAACGCCGTGCTGGTCGCCCATTACTACTGCGATCCGGTGATCCAGGCGCTGGCCGAAGAGACCGGCGGTTGCGTATCCGACTCGTTGGAAATGGCCCGTTTCGGCAAGAACCACCCCGCCGAGACCGTGATCGTTGCCGGTGTGCGCTTCATGGGCGAAACGGCAAAAATTCTCACCCCCGAAAAACGCGTGCTGATGCCGACGCTGGAGGCCACCTGCTCCCTCGACCTGGGGTGCCCGGTTGAAGAGTTTTCGGCATTCTGCGACCAACACCCGGAACGTACCGTGGTGGTCTATGCCAATACCTCGGCGGCCGTGAAGGCGCGTGCCGACTGGGTGGTAACCTCCAGCTGCGCGCTGGAGATCGTCGAAAGCCTGATGGACAACGGCGAGACCATCATCTGGGGCCCGGACCAGCACCTGGGGCGCTACATCCAGAAGCAGACCGGCGCCGACATGCTGCTGTGGGACGGCGCGTGCATCGTTCACGAAGAATTCAAGTCGCGCCAGCTGGCCGACATGAAGGCGCTTTACCCGGACGCAGCCATTCTGGTTCACCCTGAATCGCCCGAAGCGGTGATCGACCTGGCCGACGCGGTAGGTTCTACCAGCCAGTTGATCAAGGCCGCCCAGACCCTGCCGAACAAGACCTTCATCGTCGCCACCGACCGCGGCATCTTCTACAAGATGCAGCAGCTGTGCCCGGACAAGGAATTTGTCGAGGCGCCGACGGCCGGTAACGGTGCAGCCTGCCGCAGTTGCGCGCACTGCCCGTGGATGGCGATGAATACCCTGGAGCGGGTGCTGGATTGCCTGCGCACGGGCAGCAACGAGATTTTCGTTGACCCGGCGCTGGTGCCCAAGGCGATCAAGCCATTGAACAGGATGCTCGATTTTACTCAGGCGGCGCGCTTGAAGTTGTCGGGTAACGCCTGATATTGCTGGGGCCGCTTTGCGGCCCATTCGCGGTCCAGATGTGCCCTAGCGGCCCATCATGTCCTTGACCATCCGCTGCTGCTCCATGATCTCGCGCTGGCGCTGATCGATCTGCGACGCCAGCGGGAAGTTGCTGCCCGCACGGCGTTTGGCGTAATCCAGCTGCTGGATGGCCTGGTCGAAATCCCCCACCAAGGTGAAGTACTCGGCCCGTGCCCGGTGCAAGCCGATGGTATTGCCCGACAACCCCCGCACTTCGGCAACCTCGTACCACACATCCGGGTCATCCGGCCGGCTCTTGAGCAGGTCGTTCAGTACCTTTTCCGCCTCGGCCGGCTTGTTCTGCTTGACCAGCAGGTCGGCGCGCACCTGTTTCAGCGGGTAATTGCCCGGGTACAGCCCCTGCATCCGCTCGGCGCGCTGCTGTGCATCGGCCAGGCGGTTGTTGGTGATGTCCAGGTCGATCTGCGCCAGGTTGTAGGTAATGTCGTTGGGGGCCTTGGCCAGCAGCGGCTTGAGCAGCTCGCGGGCCTCGTTCAGCTGGCCACCCTTGATCTGCGCCAAGGCCAGGCCATAGCGCGCGGCGTCAAGCTTCGGGTCTTCGTCAAGCTGGGCGCGGAAGCGCTTGGCGGCAAGGCCCGGGGTGCCTTCGTAGGTGAGTGCCACGCGGGCGCGGATCAACTGGTAGCGCTGGGTGTCCTCGATGCCGCCCTTGGGTGCCTGCTCGGCGCGGTTGCGCGTGTCGGCAACCCGCGACTCGGTCACCGGGTGAGTCAGCAGAAATTCTGGCGGCTTGGCATCGTAGCGGTACTGGCGCGCCAGGCGCTCGAACATGCTGGGCATGTTGCGCGGGTCGTAACCGGCTTTTTCCAGGTTCTGGATGCCGATGCGGTCGGCTTCCTGTTCATTTTGCCGCGAGAAGCGCCGCTGCTCCTGAATAGCGGCGGCCTGGGTGCCTGCGATCACGCCGATACCGGCGTCGCCGCCGCCACCCGCGGCCAGCACGATGCCTGCCAGCAGGGCGGCCATCATCGGCAGTTGCATGCGTTGCTGGGCTTCGACGCCACGGGCGAAGTGGCGCTGCGACAAGTGCGCCAGTTCGTGAGCCAGTACCGAGGCGTATTCGCCCTCGGTCTGGGCATTGAGGAACAGCCCGCCGTTGACCCCGACGATGCCGCCAGGGGCGGCAAAGGCGTTGAGCTCGCGGCTGTCGATCAGGATGAACTCCAGGCGCCGGTCCTGCAACTGGCTGGTTTCCGCCAGGCGGTACACGCTGGTTTCGACGTAGTCCTTGAGCTGCGGGTCGTTCAGCTGGTTGACCTGGCCACGCAACAGGCTCAGCCAGGCGCGGCCGAGCTGGTGCTCCTGTTGCGGCGAGACGATCGCAGAGCTGGCATCACCCAGTGATGGCAGGTCGTCAGCATGGCCGGGAAGGGCCATCAGGCAGGCCAGCGTCAACAGGGTAGGGCGCAGTAGATTCATGCACGAAGCTCGCGTCGGGTCAAAGGCCTCTACTGTAGCCCGCTCACACGTTGGCGACCAGTGGCGGTATCCTAGCGGGCCTGTTACCAAAGACGTCTGCCCCGCACGTGGAGAACCCCGATGAGTGACACCCTGACCTGCGACGCCGAACTCGACGCCAGCGGGCTGAACTGCCCGCTGCCACTGCTGAAGGCAAAGATGGAACTCAACCGCCTGGCCAGTGGCGCGGTGCTCAAGGTGATTGCTACCGATGCTGGCTCGCAGCGCGACTTCCGCACTTTTGCCAAGCTGGCCGGTCATACGCTGCTGCATGAAACGGCCGAGGCCGGCACCTACACTTACTGGCTGCGCAAGGCCTGAGTCTCAACCAAGGATCGTCAATGTTCAAAGTGCTTCGCGACTGGATGCAGCGCTATTTCTCCGATGAGGAGGCGGTGGTGCTGGCGGTCCTGCTGGTTCTGGCGTTTACCGCGGTACTGACCCTGGGCGGCATGTTGGCGCCGGTGCTGGCGGGGATGGTGCTGGCGTTTCTGATGCAGGGCCTGGTCAACGCCCTGGAGCGCCTGCGGGTGCCCACCCGGCTGGCGGTGGCCGTGGTGTTTGCGTTGTTCATGGGGGCACTGGCGGTCATCCTGCTGGTGCTGGTGCCGCTGCTCTGGCATCAGCTGATCACCTTGTTCAACGAATTGCCCGGCATGCTCGGCAAATGGCAGTCGCTGTTGCTGCTGCTGCCCGAGCGCTACCCGCACCTGGTGTCGGATGAGCAGGTATTGCATGCCATCGAGTCGGTGCGCGGTGAAATCGGCAAGTTCGGCCAGTGGGCACTGACTTTCTCGTTGTCGAGCCTGCCGCTGCTGGTCAACGCGATGATCTACCTGGTGCTGGTGCCGATCCTGGTGTTCTTCTTCCTCAAGGACCGCGAGGTGATCGGGCGTTGGGTGGTGGGTTATCTGCCCCGTGAGCGCACCTTGCTCAACCGCGTGGGCAACGAGATGAACCGGCAGATCGCCAACTACATTCGCGGCAAGGGCATCGAGATTCTGATCTGCGGGGTTGCCACCTATATCGCGTTCATCAGCCTGGGGCTGAACTATGCGGCCTTGCTGGCGTTGCTGGTGGGCTTGTCGGTGGTGGTGCCCTATGTGGGCGCCGTGGTGGTGACCGTGCCGGTGACGTTGATTGCACTGTTCCAGTGGGGCTGGGGCGATCAGTTCATCTACCTGATGACGGTGTACGCGATCATTCAGGCGCTGGATGGCAACGTGCTGGTGCCGTTGCTGTTTTCCGAGGCGGTGAGCCTGCACCCGGTGGCGATCATCTGCGCGGTGCTGCTGTTTGGCGGGTTGTGGGGCTTCTGGGGGATCTTCTTTGCGATCCCGCTGGCAACGCTGTTCAAGGCGGTGCTGGATGCCTGGCCGCGGCAAGAGCCGACAGTGGCGCCGCTGTTGTGATTTTTGGGGCTGCAAAGCAGCCCCGACAATCTCAAGCTTTGTTCAACGCCTGAGCCGCCGCCAAGACGGCATCCACATGCCCGGGTACCTTCACCCCACGCCATTCCTGGCGCAGCACACCGTCCTTGTCGATCAGGAAGGTGCTGCGGTCCACGCCCATGTACTCCTTGCCATACAGCTTCTTCAGCTTGATCACGTCGAACAGCTGGCACAGGGCCTCGTCTTTGTCGCTGATCAGCTCGAACGGGAAGCCTTGCTTGGCCTTGAAGTTCTCATGCGACTTGAGGCCATCGCGCGATACGCCGAACACCACGGTATTGGCGGCGGCAAAGGCTTCATGCTGGTCACGGAAGCCCTGGCCCTGGGTGGTGCAGCCCGGGGTGCTGTCCTTGGGGTAGAAGTACACCACCACCTGGCGGCCCTTGAGCTCGGCAAGGCTGACCGCCTGGCCGCTGGTGGCCTGGGCCTGGAAATCGGCAACGGGTTGGTCGAGTGCTACGGCCATGGGGGCTTCCTTACATGGGGTTCTGTGGGCGCCAAGGCTCGATCAGCGCATCCAGGTTCAAGGCGTCGGCAAAGTCCAGGAACTGGTCACGCAGCCAGCTGATCTGGGTGCCGGCCGGCAAAATCACGGTGAACTGGGCGTTGAGCATGCTGCTGCCGGTCTGTGGCGCCAGGTAGGTGTCGCAGGTCATGGCTTCGAGCTCGACACGGTGGTCGAGGAAGAACTGGCACAGCTCGTTGATGATGTCGGGGCGGTAGGCCGCGCTGACATAGGCCACGTAAGGCAGCGCCTGCGGGCGTACCTCCTGGTCGGCGCTGCGCACCACATCGAGGGTCAGGCCGTGCTTTTTGCCCAGGCCAGGCAGGGAGGCTTCAAGACGCGCCAGGGCGTCCCAGCTGCCACCGACCTGCAGCACCAGGGCGCTGGTCTCGCCATGGCGGCTCAGGCGCGAGGTGACTACCGCGCAGCGGTTCTCGACGGCAGCGCGGCTGAGGACGTTGGCCAGTTCCATGGGGTTTGGGCCCAGGGCACTGATGACAAGGAATTGTTCGCGGACGGTGGGGGTGGACATGCAGCATTCCTAAAGCGATGAGCGGTCGGTGCAGGACAGGCAAAAGCCTCCAGTCGGCAGTGCCCGGGGCTCGCATGCGAGGTCGTGGACGCCGGCGGGGAGCAAGGTCGACGGCCCGGCGGGCCGCGCTGCACCGATCAAAGGATCAAGGGTAGCGAATTAAGCCGCCGAGGGGAATGCTCCGCCCGCCTGCTTCGCTTGTGCAAGGCCGATGCCCCCAGTACCATTACCGCTCTCTTTTTCCGGCAGGAGCAGTTACATGATTGCGGGCAGTATGGTGGCATTGGTCACTCCCATGGATGCACAAGGGCGTCTTGACTGGGACAGCCTCGGCAAACTTGTAGACTTCCACCTGGAAAACGGCACTCACGCCATCGTCGCCGTCGGTACTACCGGCGAGTCGGCCACCCTGACCGTCGAAGAGCACATCGAGGTCATCGAATTCGTGGTCAAGCGTGTCGCTGGCCGCATCCCGGTCATCGCGGGCACTGGCGCCAACTCCACCTCGGAAGCCGTGCACCTGACCCAGAACGCCAAAAACGCCGGCGCCGACGCCTGCCTGCTGGTCGTGCCGTACTACAACAAGCCGACCCAGGAAGGCTTGTACCAGCACTTCAAGCACATCGCCGAAGCCGTCGACATCCCGCAGATCCTCTACAACGTACCCGGCCGCACCTCCTGCGACATGCAGGCCGAGACCGTGATCCGCCTGTCGACCGTGCCGAACATCATCGGCATCAAGGAAGCCACCGGCGACCTGGCCCGTGCCAAGGCCATCCTCGATGGCGTCAGCAAAGACTTCATCGTCATGTCCGGCGACGACCCGACGGCTGTCGAGCTGATCCTGCTGGGCGGCAAGGGCAACATCTCCGTGACGGCCAACGTCGCCCCGCGCGAAATGGCCGACTTGTGCGAGGCCGCCCTTGAGGGCAATGCCGAGAAGGCCCGCGCAATCAACGAAACACTCATGCCGCTGCACAAAGACCTGTTCTGCGAAGCCAACCCGATTCCGGTGAAATGGGCGCTCGTCGAAATGGGCCTGATGCACAAAGGCATTCGCCTGCCGCTGACCTGGTTGAGCGAAGGCTGTCACGAAAAAGTCCGTACTGCCTTGCGCCAGTCCGGCGTACTGGTTTAATCGAGGAAGTACACCGCATGAAGCGACTGGCTGGTCTTTCCGCCCTTGCCCTGATCATTTCCAGCACCAGCGGTTGCGGCTGGCTGTGGGGCGACGAGGGTTATTTCCGCGACCGCGGCAGCGATTACCTGCAGGCGCACCCGACCGCGCCGATGCAGCTGCCGCCGGACGCCAGCAACGTCAAGCGCCTCGACCCGCTGTTGCCTATTCCGCGTAACGTTGCCGATGACAGCGCCACCGGCGAGTTCGAAGTGCCGCGTCCGCAACCGCTGACGGCCGGTGCCGAAGTCAGCGACTTCAGCTTGCAACGCAGCGGCAACAGCCGTTGGGTGCTGGCCCAGCGCTCGCCAGCCGAAGTCTGGCCTGCGGCCCGTCAGTTCTTTGAAGACAATGGCTTCCGCATTGCCGAAGAGCGCCCGCAAACCGGCGAATTCAATACCAGCTGGCAGCGTTTCGATGAACTCTCGGCCTCGCTCGGCCAGCGCCTGGCGAGCACCGCCAGCAGCGGCGACAGCGAAGTGCGCGTGCGTGTACGCATGGAGCCCGGCGTGCAGCGCAACACCTCCGAGGTGTACATCGTCAGCGTCGAGCGCCCGGCTGGCAGCACCGCCGAGCCTGGTTTCCCGTCCACCTCCAGCAACACCGGCGCCGATGCCCTGCTGGTTGACGAGATGCTCGCCAGCATGAACCGCAGCGCCGAGAAGGGCGGGTCTGTCTCGCTGCTGGCCGCGCGCGATTTCGATGCGCCAAGCCGCGTCAGCCTGAGCGAAGACGGCAGCGGCAACCCGGTACTGTTCCTGGGCGCCGACCTGGATCGCGCCTGGTCCAGCGTGGGCCGTGCCCTGGAGCAAGGTGGCGAGTGGCGTGTCGAAGACATCAACCGCAGCCTGGGCCTGTACTACATCAACCTGTCCGAAAAGCCTGACGACAAGCAGAACGAGCCGGGCTTCTTCAGCCGCATGTTCGGCAGTGCACCGACCAAGGAAGAGCGTGAAGCCCGTGCCGAGCGCTACCAGGTACGCCTGAGCAAGGTCGGCGAGAGCGTGCAGGTCACCGTCGAGAAAAACATCAACACCGTGGCTCCGGCCGATGTCGCCCGCCGTGTGCTGAGCGCCATTCAGGACCACCTGGGTTAAGTGCGCTTCGCGGTACTCGGAAGCGGCAGCCAGGGAAACGGCACGCTGATCGCCAGTGGTGACACGTTCATCCTGGTCGATTGCGGGTTCTCCCTGCGTGAGACCGAGCGGCGCCTGGCGCTGCTCGGGGTCTCGGCGGCACAGCTGAGCGCGGTGCTGGTTACCCACGAACATGCCGACCATGTGCATGGGGTGGGGTTGCTGTCGCGGCGCTACAATGTACCGGTCTACCTCAGCCAAGGGACTTTGCGCGGCCTGCGCAAGCCGGTGGAGGTGGCCGGTTTTCTCGCTTGTGGCGACAGCCTGCGCATCGGTGGCCTGGAGGTGACGGCAGCGCGCGTCGAGCACGACGCCTACGAGCCGTTGCAGTACGTGCTCAGCGACGGCCGGCGGCGTTTCGGCATGCTCACCGACCTGGGCTCGTACGATGCCTTGTTGCTGGAGCGCTACCAGGGCCTGGATGCCCTGTTGATCGAAGCCAATCACTGCCGCGACATGCTGGCACGCGGTCACTACCCGTCGTTCCTGAAGCAGCGGGTAGGTGGCATGCAAGGGCATTTGAACAATCACCAGGCCGCGCGCCTGGTGGACGAGTTGGGCTGGAGCAACCTGCAACACCTGGTGCTGGCCCACCTCAGCAGCAAGAACAACCTGCCACAACTGGCCCGCCAGTGCTTCGTCGACACCCTTGGGTGCGACCCAGACTGGCTTCAGGTGGCGAATCAGGAACACGGGCTCGACTGGCGCGAAATCGCCTAGCCCAACTACTCAAGCAAGCGGAGCCCATCATGGAAAAACGCGAAGAACTTTACCGCGGCAAGGCCAAATCGGTTTACAAGACCGACGACGCCGACCGCTTGATCCTGCTGTTCCGCAACGACACCTCGGCGTTCGACGGCAAGCGTATCGAACAGCTCGACCGCAAAGGCATGGTGAACAACAAGTTCAACGCCTTCATCATGCAAAAGCTCGAAGAAGCCGGCGTGCCGACCCAGTTCGACAAGCTGCTGGGCGACAACGAGTGCCTGGTGAAGAAGCTCGACATGATCCCGGTCGAGTGCGTGGTGCGTAACTACGCGGCGGGCAGCCTGGTCAAGCGTCTGGGCGTGGAGGAGGGCATCAAGCTGGAGCCGTCCACCTTCGAACTGTTCCTGAAAAACGACGAGAAGGGCGACCCCTTCATCAACGAATCCCACGTTGTCGCGTTCGGCTGGGGCACCGCCGAGCAGTTGGCAGAGATGAAAAAGCTGTCGCTGAAAGTCAACGAAGTGCTGAACAAGCTGTTCGATGACGCAGGCCTGTTGCTGGTCGACTTCAAGCTGGAGTTCGGCGTGTTCCACGGCCAGATCGTCCTGGGCGACGAATTCAGCCCCGACGGCTGCCGCCTGTGGGACAAAGAAACCCGCAAGAAGATGGACAAGGACCGCTTCCGCCAGGGCCTGGGCGACGTGATCGAAGCCTACGAAGAAGTTGCCAAGCGCCTGGGCGTGCCGCTGTAAGCGGCCTGTTCACGCAAGCGCCTGATACCACGCGATTTTTTTGAAAATAAAGGTTTGCGTTTTCAGAATTCGCTGGTATGATGCGCGGCATTGGAGAGATGCCGGAGTGGTCGAACGGGACGGATTCGAAATCCGTTGTACTGGCAACAGTACCTAGGGTTCAAATCCCTATCTCTCCGCCATACGCGAAGTAGCCGAAGCCCCCGAAAACGTTGATGTTTTCGGGGGCTTCGTCGTTTCAGGGATCAAAGTTAGGGCATTTTTAGGGCATATTCTCTACCTTGGAGACCGCGCTGGGCCGGCTCTGGCCATGGTGACGGCTCCGGTTTAGGGCTGAGTCTGAGTATGATTCGACACTGGTGATGTGGCCATAAGGGAAGGCAGGCTCCATGTTTGTGTATCTGGATGAAACTGAGTTTGGAGAGGGGCAGTTCAGCAAAATCTCAGCGTCCTAGGGGCGTCGATTGGGTTTACGGTGTATCAACGGTTTCGGGGCTGGCGGAATCAGGGAACGTTCGATCAGATGCTCAAACGCCTGCACCTGGGATTGAATGAGCAAGGCTTGATCGATCTGCAAACCTGGATGATCGACTCAACCGCAGTACGTGGAAACCGAACCTCATCTGGCGCCGGGAAAAAAGGGGGCCTGACGAGCCTGCCGATCACGCTCTAGGCCGCAGTCGCGGCGGTCTGACAACCAAAATCCACATGCTCTGCGACGCCAACGAGACACCGTTACGCTTCCTACTCTCTGGCGGTCAAGCCAGTGACATCAGTTACGCCCAGCCACTGCAGGAGGAAGTCAGCATTCCGTCAACCCAACGTGGCCGCCCGCGCAAACGCTGTAAATGGCTGCTTGCTGACAAGGGCTACAACGCCGAAGCGCTACGCCGCGACTGCGACAAATATCGAATGCAATCCGTCATCCCTCTGCGCTCGATGAAGCGCAAGCCTAAGCCCGGTTTACCCAGACTATTTGATCGGCCCAAGTACTGTCAGCCCAACATCATCGAGCGCATGTTTGGCTGGCTGAAAGTGAACCGCCGGATCGTAACGCGCTTCGAAAAACTCGCGAAAAGCTACGCCGCCATGGTCTCACTGGCTTGTTCCATGCGGTGTTTGCGACATCTCTTATCGTACAGGGCCTAGTATTTTTGCCAGGTGACAACTTCTTTTTTCAGCTCAAAATAACGGTGCGATATAGACAGTGATTAATACCCGAACACTCAAGGGCCTAGGCACCTAGGCTCTGTACGAAAAGCCTTGATACTCGGTGGTGCTGCGTTGAAAACAGCCTCGGAATGCTCATTTACAACCCGTAAACTCCGCTTTCTCGGCTGTTTCGCCTTGCCTGACCTTCGTCTCAAGACTTTTCATACAGAGCCTAGGCTAAGTTACTCCTGTACAAATTTAAGTCAACGAGGTGTGATATGAGTTAGGATCTTGCTTCATTAGTTAAATTTATCAAAGATGAGCTTGGCGAAGATCTTTCAGAGGTATCGTTAAGTGAAGAGCTATCCCTCTACCTTACACCATCCGATCTTGATCATTTAGTGCAAGCGTTAGCTCCAGATACCGAGCTACACTGGAGCGAACTGGACACCCTTCAGGACTTGTTAGATATAATTACGATAGATTTGTAGTCTCGAAGATTAGGGAAGGTCTAAAGTATCTATCCGACTTTTGATGCCCTCTTGGGTTGAGGTTCAAACGTTGGAGTGGTCAGAAATTAGACCTTTCCTGTTCTTCAGGAAATCGGAAAAAGACTTCCTGATTTGGCAGAATCCCAGGACACCAATCTCTAGGCCGCAGTCGCGGCGGTCTGACAGCCAAAATCCACATGCTCTGCGACGCCAACGGGACACCGTTGCGCTTCCTACTCTCTGGCGGTCAAGCCAGGACATCAGTTACGCCCAGCCACTGCTGGAGGAAGTCAGCATTCCATCAACCCAACGTGGCCGCCCGCGCAAACGCTGTAAATGGCTGCTTGCTGACAAGGGCTACGACGCCGAAGCGCTACGCCGCGACTGCGACAAATATCGAATGCAACCCGTCATCCCTCTGCGCTCGATGAAGCGCAAGCCTAAACCAGGATTACCCAGACTCTTTGATCGGCCCAAGTACCGTCAGCGCAACATCATCGAGCGCATGTTTGGCTGGCTGAAAGAGAACCGCCGGATCGTAACGCGCTTCGACAAACTGGCGAAAAGCTACGCCGCCATGGTTCCACTGGCTTGTTCCATGCGGTGTTTGCGACATCTCTTTTCGTACAGAGCTAGGGCTTGATTGGGAGGCACCGCTACGGCGGTGGCGGATTACTTCGGCATTGTCGAGAAAGCGCGAGGCTTCGAACGGTTTGGTGTTGCTCAAATTCAGATCGAGGACTCGCATAGTGTTGCCTTAATGGGCGGACCTGCATCTGCTGCTGGGCTACGCGGGCCGGGCTCAATGCGAAAGAGTGGGTGGGTTTGGTTTTCGCCTTGGTAGAACGTGGTTTTGCCGGCTGTAGTGGGCGGCTTGGGGGTGTCTGTAGTCGTCATTTGAACTCTCTGGGTTGTTCAGTGCCTGGGCGTGCCGGTTCGCGGTTTTACCCGCGCAAGGCACGCCCAGGCGATGCATCACTTCAATGGTTCAGTGCAGGGTGCGCGGCTCTGCCGGAGCATGCGGCTGCATCTGCAGTTGCATCAAGGCGGACTCCACCAGGCTTTGTACGGCTTCCATCTCGTGGATGACCGCCTGCATCACGATCGAGCTGGGCGAGGTGGGTTTGAGTTGCACGGACTGACGGGCTACGGACAGGGCGCAGAGGACGTACTCTGTGGATTGGATCAGGGTGTCCTGCAGGATTTGCGAGGCATCGAGGGAGTAGGGCGGATCGGGGACTATCTTGCGCATATACAGCTCCTTGAGTCAGGTGGAGCTGCCTGCTAACGCTGTCAAACGAATGGAGGCAGCTATACATGGGTTGACAGACCGGTGACCCAAGGAACCCGGCGCACACGAGTGTGCCCCATGTACAGCTGCCATTAAGCGCTGCAAGTGAGTTCTTAAGTCGGGACGGCCTGTCAAAGCCGGTCGCTACAGTGGCAACGACACGGCGAGACTAGAGCGCGACCCAAGCACTAGCAACAGTTTGAGCGGGTTGGGAGTATGTTTGGGAAATGGACTACAAGATAGGGGAAAAAACTGAAGGTTAGCTGTAGGGCGGAAGGCTAAGTTGCCGTCTTTTATCGTTCAGGGAATGAATACTGGGCTGACCTGTTGGTTATGGTTTGCTGGATAGATCCTGGGGCCGCTTTGCGGCCCATCGCAGGGCAAGCCAGCTCCTACAGGGCAGCGCAAGCCTTGTAGGAAAACCCTCAGCGCATCGCCGCCAGCTTGATCCCGAACCCGACCAGGCACACCCCCGCCAACCGCTCGAACAGGTTGGTAATCCGCGGATTCGCGCGCATGCGTTCAGCCAGCTTGTGGGTCAACACCACCGCAATCAGCCCATACAGCAACGTCACCACCGCCACGGTCGCTGCCAGGAAGCCAAAGGTCACCAGCCCCTGGTGCTTCACCGGGTCGACGAACAGCGGGAAAAACGCCATGTAGAACATGATCGCCTTGGGGTTGAGCAAGGTGATCATCATGGTCTGGCGCAAGTAGTGGCCGTTGTCCATGCGGCTTGCACGTGGGGCGCCGCCGGGTTTGCTCAGCAACATGCGCAGCCCCAGGTAGGCCAGGTACGCAGCGCCCGCCCACTGCACCACATGGAACGCGGCAGGGTAGGCGGCCAGCAGGGTGGCAACGCCGGCCACGGCCAGCCACAACAGCACCTGGTCACCCAGGATCACCCCGCAGGTCGCCGCCATGCCAGCCTTGATACCGCCTTTGCCGGTCGCCGTGATCAAGGCAAAGTTGCCCGGGCCGGGGATGGCCAGGACGATGATGAAGGCGATGACGAACGCGCCGTAGTCGGTAACACCGAGCATGGGGAAACTCCTGTAAGCGTGCAGGTGCGAGGCAGAACGACAGACTATCTTCCGTGGCGGCCTACTTTTCAACTGTCGGTTAATGCTGCGATAACGCGACGTATTGTTACATCGCGGCCCGCACGACTTGGATCCAATGCCTTGGTTCTGTATGATCCGGGCGCCATCAGCACGATGGCCGACGATTCATTTAAAGGACTTTGTATGAAAAAGCTGTTGAAAGCCACTGTTGCTGTTGCTGTCGTTTCGGGCGTTGCCCTGCTGTCCGGCTGCACTGGCCAAGTCTACAACCAGCAGAAGAACTGCTCGTACGACTACCTGTTCCACCCTTCGGTTTCCATCTCCAAGGTCATCGGTGGCTGCGGCCCAATCGATAAACTGCCTCAGCCGCAGTAATCTTGGCGATACCCTGATCGCGCCGCTTGCGACGTGATCCAAAGACCCCGGCCATGCAAGTGGCCGGGGTCTTTTGTTTAACGGCTCACCAGCGCAGCGACACCGTGCCCAGCAAGGTGCGCTCCTCACCCCAGTAGCAACGCCCGGCGTTGTTGCAACCGGCCACGTACTCTTTGTCGAACAGGTTGCGGGCGTTGACCTCGACCGACCAGTTGTCGTCGAGGGTGTAACCCACCTTGGCGTCCACCAGCGTGACATCGCCGGTATCGAGCTTGCCGTACAGGCTGGCTGGGGTATAAGCGAATGTGCTGTCGAAATGACGCACGCCGCCGCCAATCTGCAAGCCCTTCAACAGCCCATCACGAAAACGGTAGGTGCTCCACACCGACGCCTGGTTGCGCGGTACCCCGGTCATCTGATGGTCTTCATACAGCGAGCCGGCCACGTCTTTGGTAATGCGCGAATCGGTGTAGGTATACGCCGCCGTGAGGTTGAGGTTTTCGCTCAGGTCGCTGTTGAGCTCCAGCTCCACGCCCTTGGCGCGGCTGGCGCCGATCTGGCGGTAGTCACCGACGCTTGAGTCGAACAGCACATCGTCCTTCTTGCGCAGGTCGTACACCGACGCGGTGAAGGCGGTGTTCCAGCCTTTGGGTTCGTACTTGATACCCACTTCGTACTGTTCGCTGGTGGTCGGGTCCAGCGGGCCGCTCTTGCTCTCGGTCTGCTGGGTCGGGGCGAAGGCAGTGGAGTAGCTGAAGTAGGGCGACAGGCCGTTTTCGAACTGGTACATCACGCCGGTCTGCCAGGTGAAGTCGCTGTCCCAGCTGTCCATGTCCGCTGGAACGTTGAGCGTGCCAGCCTTGTTGCGGAACTGGCTGTTGACCCGGTCCAGGCGCCCGCCGAGCAGCAGCACCCAATTGTCGACCTTGGTCTGCAACTGGCTGTAGAGCCCGTACATGGTCTGTTCGAGCAAGGCGTTCTGCACGTGCAGTGGCGTGCTTGGCTTGCCGTTCCACACCGGGTCGAACACGTTGATGGTGCCGCCGTTACCGGCGTCCCAGTCCTGGTTGAACGAGGTGCGGTCAAGGCTCGCCCCCAACAGCAGGGTGTGCTCGAACGCGCCGCTGTTGAAGTGGCCTTCGAACTGGTTGTCCAGCGAGTAGGCGATGGACTTGTTGTAGCGGTCGTAGGCCTGGTTGCTCAGGGTGGTGCCGAAGCCGCCATTGTTGAGGCTGCCTGGCCAGGTCTCCTGGCGGTCGATGCGCGACTGCAGGTAACGCGAGTTCTGGCGGAACTGCCAGGTATCGTTGAAGCGGTGGCTGAACTCGTAGCCCAGGCTCCAGGTTTCGCGTTCGAAGTTGTCCCAGTCCGGGTTGCCGGACAACTGGTCCTTGTCGATCTTGCCATTGGGGTTGTGCAGCAAGGTGCCGGCGGCCGGGTAGCCGAGCTCCATCAGCGTGCGGTCGCGCTGGTAGGTGGCCAGCAGGGTGAGGCTGTTGAAGTCGTCGAAGTTCAGGGTCAGCGAGGGGGCGATGTAGAGGCGGTCATCGGGCTGGTGATCGACCTGGGTATCGGAGTTGCGGCCCATCATCACCAGGCGGCCCAGCACGTTGCCTTCTTCGTTCAGTGGGCCGGACACGTCGACGCCCAGTTGGCGGCGGTTGTGCGAGCCGTAGCTCAGCTGCACTTCGCCACGGGGTTCGGCGGTCGGCCGCTTGCTGACCAGGTTGACCACGCCACCTGGGGCATTCTCGCCATAAAGGATAGAGGTCGGGCCGCGGAATACTTCCACGCGCTCCAGGCCATAAGGTTCGCTGCTGGTGTCGTAGCGGTTGCCTTGTACCCGCAGGCCGTCGCGCAGCAGGCCGTAGCCATAGTCGGTGGCGTTGAAGCCACGGATGAAGAACAGGTCGCCCGCCTGGCCATCACCGCCGGCAAACGGTGGGGAGAAGATGCCCGGCACATAGCCGAGTACCTCGGTGAGGGTTTGTGATTGCTGGTCGTCCATGCGCTGGCGGGTTACCACCGAGACCGAGCGCGGCGTGTCGGCCAGGGCGCTGCTGGTCTTGCTGGCGGTGGCGCTGGCTACCGCGCGGTAGCCACTGTCGCCCTGGCCATTGCTGGCGACCAGGGTTGCGGCGTTGATGGCGGTGGCATCGAGTTGCAAGGCATTGCCGTCGGCGACCGGTTGCAGCACATAGCCGGCGCTGCCTTGCGGTACGGCTTGCAGGCCACTGCCTTGCAGCAGGCGGGCCAGGCCTTGGGCGACGCTGTAGCGGCCTTGCAGGCCCGGGCTGGTCTTGCCGGCGGCCAATGCATTGCTGCCGGCCAGGTAGATGCCGGCCTGGCTGCTGAACTGGTTGAGGGCGCCGGCCAGCGAGCCGGGGGCGATGTTGAAGGTGGTCTCGGCGCTGGCGGCTTGTTCGGCATGGGCCAGCGTTGCCGGCAGCATGAGGGGGGCGGCGGCGCATAGAGACAGTGGGGCGGCAAGCGCCAGGCGAAGGGCGGGGTGGAAGGGCGTCGGCATGCTGGTCCCTGGGGTGGATACGGTGAGTTGAAGGGGTTGTGAGGGGGTAACCGAACGAGATTGGGAAAAGGGAACTGGGCGGTGGGGTTTTTTTGGGGGTTTTGGGCTTTTGGGTGCATGCCGTTGTTTTTGTATTGCCCTTGAGATCGAGCGCCGCCCGCGCGGCGCATCGCGACGCAAGGCCGCTCCTACATCTGTTTCGGGCCAGTTACGCCTGAAGCATTGGCGCGCGGCCCCTTGGCGCCCGCCTTCATTTCGCGCCGTACAAACAAGGGCTCGCGCGCGCTGGCACAGACATGACTGGCCCGAAACAGATGTAGGAGCGGCCTTGCGTCGCGATGCGCCGCGCGGGCGGCGCTCGATCTCATGGGCGCTGCAAACCTATCGGCATGCACCTGTCACCTCCACAGACCCTCACGCGGGCTCGACACTCACCCACCATGGCGTCACCCGCTGCACCCGCACCGGCAGCGCCGCCTGCAACAGCTCAAGCGCGCGGTCGGTATCATCAAGCGGAAAAGCCCCCATCACCGACAACTGCGCCACCGCCGGATGCCACCCCAGGTGCCCATGGCGATAGCGCCCCAGCATCTGCAGCAACTGCGCCAGAGGCATGTCCTCGGCATTCAATCGCTGCTGAATCCACGACTCGCCCGCACTCTGCGCCGGGCGCGCTGTGCTGATGCCCTGGGCACTGAAATCCACCTGCTGCCCGGCCTGGACGATAAGGCGCTCACCCCGCAGCGCAGTACAAACCTCGACCGCACCGGCATACACGTTCAACCGCGTGCTGTCGCCCAGTTGGCAGACCGCAAACCGTGTACCCAGCGCCTGCATGCGCCCTTGCGCGGTGTCGACGAAAAACGGCCGGCGCGGGTCGGCGGCGGTCTCCACCAGTATTTCGCCAAAGCGCAGCTTCAACACTCGGCTCAGCGCCGAAAATTCCAGGTCCACCGCACTTTGTGCACCCAGCCACAACTGGCTGCCGTCGGCCAGGCGCGTTACCCGGGTTTCGCCAATGCCGGTGGCAAGGTCGGCGCTCCAGCTCGACAGCGGCGCCCCCCGCCAAGCCTGCCAGCCCAGCAGCGAGCTGGCGCCGAGCACCAGCAACGTCTTGAGCCCCGTGCGCCGGCTGAAGCGGCGCGGGTCGTGCTCGCGCAGGGCGCGGCCCGCCGCAGCGCCTTCGGCCTGCAAGGGGGCGAAGCGTTGACCGACGCGTTGCACATAATGCCAGGCCGCCTGGTGGTCGCCGTGCTGGTCCAGCCAGCGCTGCCACTGGTGGCGCACCTGCGGGTCGGCGGCTTCGTCCTGCAGTTGCACATACCAGTGCGCGGCTTCCTGCAGGCTGGCGTGGCTGAGTTTCTGCGCGGGTGTACTCATGGCGTCATTCCACCAGCACGCCGTCGAGTTCGGCTTCAAGGATGGCGCAATGCAAAAACGCCTGCGCCAGGTACTTCTTGACCATGCGCTCGCCAACGCCCAGGTGCGCGGCAATATCGCGGTAGGTCAGGCCATCGATCTGCGCCAGCAGAAACGCCTGGCGCACTTTGCCGGGCAGGCGCAACAGCATGGCGTCGACCTCGTGCAGGGTCTCGACGATGATCGCCCGCTGCTCGGGGGAGGGCTGCAATGCTTCCGGCTGCAACGCCAGCTGTTGCAACCAGGCCTGCTCCAGCTTCTGTCGCCGCCAGTGATCCACGCACAGGCCACGGGCGATGGTGGCGAGGTACGAGCGTTCACCACGCTCACCGTCGAACTGGCGGGGGCGGTTGAGGATGCGCAGGAAGGTGTCCTGCACCAGGTCAGCGGCATCGCAACGGCTGCCCAGGCGCCGGTACAAAAAGCCAAGCAACCAGCGCGAATGGCTGTGGTACAGGGTATGGATCGAGGTGTTCAACTCAGGTATCGAAACCACGGCGGCATCCGGCGCGAGCGCGTACTGGTGCGAATGAGAAATGATCGCAATAGTAGGGGCGGCGGAACAATACTGCAATCGGTGTCGTTCTTCCCCGTGCACCTGGGACAACCTGCCGCCTTGACGCGAACCCCCTCAATTTGTTTGTGCTGGCAATTGGGTTACAATCGGAAAAACGTTTCAGCGATGGCCGGTCAATTCGACCAACGGCTGAGCGTTCACTGTTTCTCTTGGCTGCTGACTCCAATGACCAATAACAAGCGCGCGCTGAAGGACAGAGAAATACAAGGCCCCGCCTAGGCCTTCCTTACGTGCTAACCATTGGAATCAATCAATGTTCAAGAAAGCTGGCAAGACCTTGCTGGGTCTGGCTGTCGCGGCGAGCGTCATGCAAGCGCACGCGGCAGAAACCAAGAAAGTCGACGTGCTGCTGGTCGGCGGCGGCATCATGAGTTCCACCCTGGCTGTCTGGCTGCACGAGCTGGAGCCGAGCTGGTCGATGGAAATGGTCGAGCGCCTGGACGGCGTCGCCGAAGAAAGCTCCAACGGCTGGAACAATGCCGGTACCGGCCACTCCGCGCTGGCCGAGCTGAACTACACCCCGGAAGACAAAGACGGCAACGTCAACATCACCAAGGCCATCGAAATCAACGAAGCCTTCCAGATCTCCCGCCAGTTCTGGTCGTGGCAGGTCCGCCAGGGTGTATTGAAGAACCCGCATTCGTTCATCAACAGCACCCCGCACATGAGCTTCGTCTGGGGCGATGACAACATCAAGTTCCTCAAGAAGCGTTACGACGCGCTGCAGGCCAGCCCGTTGTTCCGCCCGATGCAGTACTCCGAGGACCACGCGCAGATCGCCAAGTGGGTCCCGCTGATGATGGAAGGGCGCGACCCTAACCAGAAGCTGGCCGTGACCTGGACGCCGATCGGCACCGACGTCAACTTCGGCGAGATCACCCGCCAGTTCGTTGGCCACCTGAAGACCCAGGACAAGTTCGACCTGAAGCTGTCCAGCGAAGTGCAGGACATCACCCGTAACAAGGACGGCTCCTGGCACGTCGAGTACAAGAACCTGAAGGACGGTACCGAGTCGGCCACCGACGCCAAGTTCCTGTTCATCGGTGCCGGCGGCGGCGCGCTGAAGCTGCTGCAGAAGTCGGGTATCCCGGAGGCCAAGGAATACGCCGGCTTCCCGGTGGGTGGTTCGTTCCTGGTGACCGAGAACCCGACCGTTGCCATGCAGCACATGGCCAAGGCCTACGGCATTGCCTCGACCGGCGCGCCGCCCATGTCGGTACCGCACCTGGATACCCGCGTGCTGGACGGCAAGCGCGTGATCCTGTTCGGGCCATTCGCCACGTTCTCGACCAAGTTCCTGAAAAACGGCTCGTACCTCGACCTGTTGGGCAGCACCACGCTGCACAACGTGTGGCCGATGACCAAGGTCGGTATCGAACAGTACCCGCTGGTCGAGTACCTCGCTGGCCAGCTGATGCTGTCTGACGACGACCGCTTCGAAGCGCTGCGCACCTACTTCCCTAACGCCAAGAAAGAAGACTGGCGCCTGTGGCAGGCCGGTCAGCGCGTGCAGATCATCAAGCGTGATGCCGAGAAGGGTGGCGTGCTGAAGCTGGGCACCGAAGTGGTGGCTTCCGAAGACCGCACCATCGCCGGCCTGCTGGGTGCCTCGCCAGGTGCTTCGACCGCGGCCCCGATCATGCTGAATGTGCTTGAGACCGTGTTCAAAGAGAAAGTGGCGACGCCAGAGTGGCAGGCCAAGATCAAAGAGATCGTGCCAAGCTACGGTACCAAGCTGAATGATTCGGCTGCGGCCACGCAGAAAGAGTGGAACTACACCGCTGAAGTGCTGCAGTTGGAGAAGCCGCCAGTGATCGACGCCAGCGTTGATTTCGGCAACGCGCCAAGCGAGCCGGTAGAAAGCAAGCCTGAGAACGACATGGCGCTGTAAGCCCCATTGTTGTAATCGAAAGCCACGGGGGTGACCTCGTGGCTTTTTTTTTGGCCAGCACGGGACTACCGCTGACGCAGAATGCACTCCAGCAACCCAGGGAACCGTTCGTCGAGCATTTCGCTGCGCAGCGAATTCATGTGGGTAGTGCCGACGTTGCGCGTGTGCACCAGCCCCGCATCGCGCAAGACGCGAAAATGGTGGGACATGCTCGACTTCGGCCGCCCGCCGTCAAGCTCGCCGCAGCTGGCCTCCGCCACGCCCGCCAGGTGGCGCACAATCTCCAGGCGCACGGGGTCGCTCAGGGCGTAAAGCAGGCGCTCGAGAATCAGGTCTTCAGGGTTGGGATGTTTGTAGGCTCGCATGGTCGACATGATAACGGGCCTTTCAATTATTGCCATAGTTCGATTATGATCGAACTATCGTATTCAGATAACCCGGGAGCTTCTCCATGTCCGCATTGTTCGAACCCTACACCCTCAAGGACGTCACCCTGCGCAACCGCATCGCCATTCCGCCGATGTGCCAGTACATGGCCGAGGACGGCATGATCAACGACTGGCACCACGTGCACCTGGCCAGCCTGGCCCGAGGTGGTGCCGGCCTGCTGGTGGTCGAAGCCACCGCCGTGGCGCCGGAAGGGCGTATCACCCCCGGTTGTGCCGGTATCTGGAGTGACGCCCACGCCCAAGCCTTCGTGCCGGTGGTGCAGGCGATCAAGGCCGCAGGCTCGGTGCCCGGCATCCAGATCGCCCACGCCGGGCGCAAGGCCAGCGCCAACCGCCCCTGGGAAGGTGACGACCACATCGCTGCCGACGACGCCCGTGGCTGGGACACCATCGCCCCGTCGGCCATTGCCTTCGGTGCTCACCTGCCGAAAGTGCCGCGCGAAATGACCCTGGGCGACATCGCCCGGGTCAAGCAAGACTTCGTCGACGCTGCACGCCGTGCGCGGGATGCGGGTTTTGAATGGATCGAACTGCACTTTGCCCACGGTTACCTGGGCCAAAGCTTCTTCTCCGAACACACCAACCAGCGCACTGACGCCTACGGTGGCAGCTTCGAGAACCGCAGCCGCTTCCTGCTGGAAACCCTGGCCGCGGTACGTGAGGTGTGGCCAGAAAACCTGCCGCTGACCGCGCGTTTCGGCGTGCTGGAATATGACGGTCGCGATGAGCAGACCCTGGAAGAATCCATCGAGTTAGCCCGCATGTTCAAAGCCGGTGGCCTGGACCTGCTGAGTGTCAGCGTCGGCTTCACCATCCCTGACACCAACATCCCGTGGGGCCCGGCGTTCATGGGGCCGATTGCCGAGCGTGTACGCCGCGAGGCGGGCCTGCCGGTGACGTCGGCGTGGGGCTTTGGTACGCCGCAGCTGGCCGAAGGCGCGCTGAAAGCCAATCAGCTCGACCTGGTGTCGGTAGGGCGTGCGCACTTGGCTGATCCGCATTGGGCGTATTTTGCGGCCAAGGAGCTGGGCGTGGATAAAGCCTCGTGGACCTTGCCGGCACCCTATGCGCACTGGCTTGAGCGTTATCGCTGAGTTGCTGATTAATCAGTAGCCTGGGCCGGCCTCTTCCCGGGGCAAGCCCGCTCCCACAGCTACTCCGCTGGCCTTGAGGTTGGCAGTTACCTGTGGGAGCGGGCTTGCCCCGGGAAGAGGCCGGCCCTGATCAAAACCGATCCAACCGATAGGCCTCCATCTGCGGCCCTTTTTCCTGGTCGGCAAGCCGCCCCACCCATTCGGCCGTCACGGCCGCCTGGGTCAGCCCCAGGTGCTGATGCCCGAATGCCAGCAACACCCGCCCATCACACACCCGGTCGATCACCGGCAATGAGTCCGGCAACGATGGCCTGAAGCCCATCCACGGCGTCGCGCCCTCGGCATCCAGGTCCTGCTTGAACAAACCCTGGCTCAGCCGATGCAACTGCCATGCCCGCTGCATGCTCGGCGGCGCATCCAGCCCTGCGAATTCTACCGTGCCGGCCAGGCGCAAGCCGTCGGCCATCGGCGTCATGATGAACTTGCGCTCCAGTGAGGTCACGGCGAACGGCAGCCGTTGCTGCTCGCCAGGCAACATCAGGTGGTAGCCGCGCTCGGTATCCAGCGGCACCCGCTTGCCGGTGAGGGCTGCGGTAAGTGTTGCCGAGTGCGCGCCGCAACTGATCAGCACCTGGCGGGCGTTGAACGTGCCCTGGTCGCTGACCAGGCTGACCCCGCCGCCGTGCAACTGCCCACCTTCGACCTGCGCCCGGACGAAGCGCACCCCACTGGCCCTGGCCGCTTCGAACAGTGCGTAGACCACGCGGTACGGGTCGATGAAATGCCCGGTAGCGGGGAAAAACAGCCCACCCAAAAGCGCTGGGCTCAACTGGGGCGCCGCTGCCTGCACGGCATCGGCCGACCAGAAGTCGACCGGTACGGCCTGCTGCTGCATGCGCGCCTGCAACGCCGCTAGGGCTTGGCGCGACTCACTGCGTTCGAACACCAGCAACGACCCCTCTTCCTTGAACAGGTCGCTGCGCCCAATGGAGCCGAGCAACTGCTGCCACGCCGCCAGGCTGCCTTCGTTCAATGCACGGATACCGGCTACGCTGCGCTGGAACGGCGCCGGGCGCAGGTTGAGCAGCAGGCGGGTGAACCAGGGCATGGCCTTGGGCAGGTACTTCCAGTCCAGGCGCAGCGGGCCCATCGGGTCCATCAGCATGCTCGGCAGGCGCTTGAGGATCGACAGGTCAGCGATCGGGAATACCTGCTCGGTGGCCAGGTGCCCGGCATTGCCGTAGGAGGCGCCATGGCCGGGTTGCTCGCGGTCGATCAGCAGCACCTGGCGGCCCTGCCGGGCCAGTTGCAGGGCGCAGGCGACGCCGACGATGCCGGCGCCGACCACGGCGATATCGGTGTCGGCAGCGTTGAGTGGCTCGCCCATGGCCTAGCCTTCCCGCTTGCCGTCGAGCAGCCAGCGCAGTTGCAGCGGGTTGCCGTGGCGCAAGGCCTCTGGCAGCAGGCCGTCAGGGAAGTCCTGGTAGCACACCGGGCGCAGGAAGCGCAGGATCGCCGCCGTCCCCACCGAGGTGGTGCGGGCATCGGAGGTGGCAGGGAACGGCCCGCCGTGGACCATCGCATCGCACACCTCGACCCCGGTAGGCCAGCCGTTGACCAGGATGCGCCCGGCTTTGCGCTCCAGGGTTGGCAGCAGCGCGCGGGCGCTGTCGAGGTCGGCCTCGTCCAGCTGCAGGGTGGCGGTCAGTTGGCCTTCCAGGTGCTCGGCGACCTGGCGGATCTGCGCGTCGCTATCGCATGCCACCACCAACGAGGCGGCGCCAAAGACTTCGGCCTGCAGCGCCGGGTCGGCCAGAAACGCGCTGGCCTGGGTCACGAACAAATGGGCCTGGCACTGGTTGGGGCCCTGCGGTGGCTGGCCGCTGGCCGCGACCTCGGCATTGCTGTTTTCGGCCAAGGCGCCGACGCCCGTTGCATAGGCGCTGAAAATACCGGGGGTGAGCATGGTCTGTGCCCCCGCGCGTTGCACCTGTTCGCTGGCGGCGGCGACAAAGCGTTGCAGCGCCGGCCCTTGGCGCGCGATCACCAGGCCAGGGTTGGTGCAGAACTGCCCGGCACCCTGGGTCAGCGAAGCGACGAAGCCTTGCGCCAGCGCCTCGCCACGGTTGTGCAGGGCGGCATCAAACAGGAACACCGGGTTGATCGAACTCATCTCGGCGTACACCGGGATGGGCTCCGGGCGTGCCTGGGCGGCCTGGCACAGGGCGATGCCACCGCTGCGCGAGCCGGTAAAGCCGACCGCCTTGATGCGCGGGTCGCTGACCAGCGCGATGCCCACTTCACGGCCCGCGCCGTACAACAGCGAGAACACACCTTCGGGCAGGCCGCAGCGTTTCACGGCCTGTGCCAGTGCCCGGCCGACCAGCTCGCTGGTGCCTGGGTGGGCGCCGTGGGCCTTGACCACCACCGGGCAGCCAGCGGCCAGTGCCGAAGCGGTGTCGCCGCCGGCCACCGAGAAGGCCAGGGGGAAGTTGCTGGCACCAAACACCGCCACCGGGCCCAGGGCCACCTGGCGTTGGCGCAGGTCGGGGCGCGGCAAGGGCTGGCGCTCGGGCAGGGCGTTGTCGACGCGCACGTCCAGCCACTCGCCGGCACGTACCACGCGGGCGAAGGTGCGCAGTTGCGTGCAGGTGCGGCCGCGTTCGCCCTGGATGCGCGCCTTGGGCAGCCCGGTTTCGGCGACGGCGCGGTCGATCAGCGCATCACCCAGGGCCTCGATCTGTTCGGCGATGGTTTCGAGGAAGTGGGCCCGCTGTTCCAGCGAGGTTTCGCGGTATTCATCGAACGCCGCCCAGGCCAGTGCGCAAGCTTGGGCCACGTGCTCGCCGGTGCCGCCGGCATAGGCGGGCTCAAGGGCTTGGTCGGTGGCCGGGTCGATGGCGCGGATCGCCTCGCGGCTGCCGGTCACGGCGCGCTGGCCGATCAGCAGGTTGCCAGTCAGGGTCATGGAGCCTCCTTTGGAGTCAGATTCGGCTTACCCTGCGGGAAAGCGCCCAACCCTTTCGGGCTGCGCCTTCGCACAGAGAACAAGGGCATTCATTGTGGGAGCGGGCTTGCCCCGCGAAGCAGGCACCGCGGAGGATGGCACGGGCATAGCCCGTGTTCGCGGGGCAAGCCCGCTCCCACAGGGGTCACGCTTGAGCAAGACCGTTGCTCCCAGAGTTATCAGGCGACGTTCTGCTCGGCCGACCAGTTGGCGTACCACTGGCGGAACAACGCGTACTGCTGTTCGGCGTAGTTGCGCTGGGCGTCGGTCAGGGCGTCGGTCTCGTTGAAGTGCAGGCTGTATTCGCGGTCGCCGTTCAGCACCATCAGGTGCTTGTAGTACAGCACCAGGTCGCAGCCTTCATCGAACGACGACAGCACTGCCAGCGCCGCTTCCAGTTCGCGGGCCAGGCGCCGGGCCTTGGCGTCGCCCTTGGCGGCCTGTTTGCTCAGGCTCACCAGTTGCAGCACCTCACGCGGCAGGGCGTTGCCGATACCGGTGATGGCGCCGGTGGCGTTGCAGTTGACGAAGCCATGCACCACCTGGGTGTCGACGCCGACCATCAGGGTCACGTCGTCGTCCTTGGAGGTGATGTGTTCGGCGGCGTAGCGCAGGTCGGCACCGCCGCCGAATTCCTTGAAGCCGATCAGGTTCGGGTATTCGCGGCGCAGTTCGAAGAACAGGTCGGCGCGGGTGGCGAAGCCGTAGTACGGGCTGTTGTAGATCACCGCCGGCAGCTTCGGCGCAGCCGCCAGAATGGCCGAGAAGTGGTGCTTCTGGGCGATCAGCGAGGCACCGCGGGACAACACCCGCGGGATTACCATCAGGCCGGCGGCGCCGACTTCGGCGGCATGGGCGGCGTGGGCGACGGCCTCGCGGGTGTTCACCGCGCCGGTGCCGACGATGGTCGGGATGCCGGCCGCCACCAGGCGCGCCACGCCTTCCTGGCGCTCGGCCTCGGTCAGCAGCGGCCAGTCGCCCATCGAGCCGCAGTACACCACGGCGCTCATGCCGGCTTCGATCAGCTCGCGGCCTTTGCGCACCAGGGCGTCGAAGTCTGGTTTGCGCTCGGCGGTGCAAGGGGTCATCAGGGCAGGCATGCAGCCGGTGAAGATGTTGTCGCTCATGGGTGTCACTCCTTGCAGTATTCAGTAGGGGGTGCGAATAAAAGGCCTGGGCGGGTCAGATGCCCCAGGCGAAAGGGTCCTGTTCGTCGATCAGCAAGGTGCTGTCGGCGGTCATGTAGGCGCGGCCGGTGATGAACGGACGAATACGCTCGCCTTCGCGTTCGTAGCGGCCCTGGAACTGGCTGCCGGTGATGCTCGCCTGGACCCAGGTCTGGCCCTCGTCGAGCTTGCCGTCGGCGGCCAGGCAGGCCAGCTTGGCGCTGGTGCCGGTGCCGCAGGGGGAGCGGTCGTAGGCCTTGCCGGGGCACATGACGAAGTTGCGGCTGTCGGCGTCGGGGTCATCGGCAAACAGCTCGACATGGTCGATCGGTTGGCCGTGCTCGCCGGTGATGCCCTGGGCCTCCAGGGCTTTGAGCATTGCCCAGGTGTAATCGGTGAGCGCCTCGACGTTGTCCATCGCAATGCGCTGGCCGTGCTCGGACACCAGGAAGAACCAGTTGCCGCCCCAGGCGATATCGCCGTGCACCACGCCATGGCCCGGTACCTCGACCGGCACCTGCTGGCGATAGCGGTAGGCCGGCACGTTGCCTACGGTGACCGCGCCGTCTTCATGCAGGGTGGCGCTGACCTGGCCGACCGGCGTGTCGATCTTGTGCACGCCCGGTGCGATCAGCCCCAGGTGCTGCAGCGAGGCGATCAGGCCGATGGTGCCGTGGCCGCACATGTTCAGGTAGCCGGCGTTGTTGAAGAAGATCACCCCGCAGGTGGCGCCCTCCGACACCGGTGGGCAGTACAGCGCGCCCACCAGTACATCGTTGCCGCGTGGCTCCAGCAGGCAGGCGCGGCGCCAGGGGTCGTGCAGCTCGCGCAGTTCGTCGCGCTGTTCGGCCATGGTGTGGCCATTGAGCTGCGGGAAGCCTTTCATCACCAGGCGGGTCGGTTCGCCGCCGGTATGCGAGTCGATGACGTGAATGTGTTTCATGGGCATGTCCCTTGGTTGAGGCCGAGGTCAGGAGGCGACGGCGGCAGGGCGGTGGCCCAGGTGGGTGTCGGCGCTGGCTTCGCTTTCATCTTCGCCATCCAGGCGCACCAGATGGGCCGGCACGCCGGTGGCCGCTCCCCAGTAGTAGATGCCCAGGGCGCAGGCCGCGACGGCCACGGTGTCGAGTGGATGGCCAATCACGCCCAGGCCACCGAAGCTGCCCAGCCAGGACAGCAGGATGGTCACGGCATAGAAGCCGATCAGCCAGGCCGACGAGCGCACTTGCTGGCCAAGGGACAGGTGCTGGGTGGGCACGAAGCGGGCGCACAGCAGGTACAGCACGAACATCACGATTTGCAGGGCCAGCAGCCACGACACGGTGTTCCAGCCAGACCAGTAGACGATCAGCGCGGCGATGATGAACGACAGCGGGCCGAGCACGCTCATGCCCTTGACCCGGAACGGGCGCGGCATGTCAGGAGCGTTGCGGCGCAGCGCGGCGACGGTGACCGGGGCCACGGCATAGCTCAGCACCAGTGCCGCCGACACCACGTTGATCAGCGCTTCCCAGGAGGGGAACGGCAGGGTCCAGAACACCGACAGGGCGAAGGTCAGCCACAGGGCCGGGCGGGGGATGCCGGACTGCTCGTCGATGCGGGTGAAGAACTTGAAGAAGGTGCCGGTCTGCGCCCAGCCATAGATCACCCGCGGGGTGGCATTCATGTAGATGTTGCCGCAGCCGCTGGGCGAGATCACCGCGTCGGCCACCACCAGGTAGGCCAGCCAGCCCACGCCCAGGGCCAGGGCGATGTCACGGTAGGGCAGGGCGAGTTCCTTGGTCACCCCGGCCCAGCCGTTGGCCAGCATTTCGGTCGGCACGCTGCCGAGAAACGCCAGTTGCAGCAAGGCGTAGATCGCAGTGGACAGCAGCACCGACAGAATCAGCGCGATCGGGATGGTGCGCTGCGGGTTCTTCACTTCACTGGCCACCGAAATGATCGGCGTCAGCCCCAGGTAGGCGAAGATGATGCCGCCGGCCGACACGGCCATTTCCACACCGGACAGGCCATAGGGCGCAAAACCCTGGACTTCGAAGTTTGCCGGCTTGAAGAAGGTGAACAGCACGCCGATCACCAGCAAGGGCACGATGAACTTGAACACGCTGACCAGGTTGTTGGCTTTGGCAAAGGTCTTCACGCTGCGGTAATTGAGCACGAAGAACAGCCCCAGCAGCGCGAACTGCACCAGCCAGCCGAGCACGCTCGGGTCACTGGAGCCGGCCTTGGTCAGTTCGGGGAACCAGGCAGCGGCGTATTGGCGCGAAGCGACCACTTCGATGGCGATCAGGCTGGAGAAAGCGATCAGGGTGATGAAGCCCATCAGGTAGCCGAGCAGCGGGCCGTGGGAGTACACCGGGTAACGCACCACGCCACCGGCGCGGGGCAGGGCGGCGCCGAGCTCGCAGTAGACGATGCCCAGCAACAGCACGGCGAAACCGCCGAGGAACCAGGAGAGGATACCGGCGGGGCCGGCGATGGCCGAGACGTGGCTGGCAGCGAACAGCCAGCCGGAGCCAAAGATGGCGCCTAGGCCGATGAAGGTGAGGTCCAGCAATGACAGCTGTTTTTTGAATTTACCTGACATGGGTGCGCCTTTTTGTAGGTTTTGGATAGGCAGGTCTGATGTCACGAGATGCGGCTTCTGGGCCGCGCTCTTGTAGGTCTTGGGCGGCTTGCGTGGGGCATAGAGTGGACCGATCGGGGCGTCGGTTCTTGATGGTTTTCTGCAAGGGGGATGACGAAATCGGCACAGTTGCAGAAAAAGCTGGCGGCTGGCGGGGGCGGGCGGATAGGCTGGAAGCCATACCGGCTGTGGGCTGGCGAGGAGCAGTGACGCTTCTGGCGCCTTCGCGGGGCAAGCCCGCTCCCACAGGTGGTCAATAGCGTCGCCCCCGAGAAGCGAGATGACAGATCACTCCCTGGCAACCTTGTATCAGTGCTTCGACCAGCACCGCCCCGCCACCCTGGAGGCGCTGCTCGCCGGGGTCTCCCTGCTGCTGCCGATCCTCGACGCCATCCCCAACGCCGCGATCTTCATCAAGGACCCCGACGCCCGCTACGTGCTAGCCAACGACACCTTGGTCCAGCGCTGTGGCCTCAAGCGCCTGCAGCCGTTGCTGGGCAAGACCAGCGCCGAAGTCTTCCCGGCGCAACTGGGCCCCGGCTATACCGAGCAGGACCGCCGCGTACTCAAGGATGGCCTGGTGCTGCAAGACCAGCTCGAACTGCACCTGTACGGCAGCCGCGAGCCCGGTTGGTGCCTAACCCACAAGCGGCCGCTGTACAACCCGCAAGGCGCCATCATCGGCTTGGTGGGCATCTCGGTTGACCTGCAGTCAGCCGCCGACACCCATCCCGCTTACCAGCGCCTGGCCGCCGTGGATGAGCATATTCGCCAGCACTTTCACCAGCCGATCAGCATGGGTGAACTGACCCGCATCGCGGGTATTTCCGTGGCGCAACTGGAGCGCTATTGCAAGCGGGTGTTCCACCTCACGCCGCGGCAGATGATCCACAAGGCGCGCCTGGAGCATGCCCATCGCTTGCTGCATTCGGACCTGCCGATCACCGACGTGGCGATGCGCTGCGGCTACACCGACCACAGCGCCTTCAGCCGGCAGTTCAAGCAACTGACCGGCTTCACCCCGCGCCAGTACCGCCAGGCGACGGCGGCTCAGGGGGCTTGAAACAGGGCACGGGCCTCGTCGAAGCACTGCTCGGCAATTGCCGAACGTGGCTCGCTGCGGCGCAGCAGCAGGCCCACCGGGCTGTGGATGCTGGCATCGACGATGGGCAGGATGCGCATGTGGTCGCTCAAGTCCTCCAGCCCGCAATCGAGTGGCATGATCGCGCAGCACACGCCGGTGTTGATGGCCTGGATCAGCTGGAAGCTTGAGTCGCTTTCCAGCACGGCGTTGGGCTCCAGGCTGCGGCTGCGAAAACTCAGGTCCAGCGACTGACGGTAGTGCATGCCTTTGCTCAGCAGGCCCAGGGGGATCTCGCCGAGTTCCTCCCAGCGCAGGCTGTCGGCCTCGAACTGGAAGTGCCGGGTGTCGTGCAGCAGGCCCATGGTGGTGGTGCCCAGCTCGATCACTTCGAAGAAACTGGCGTTGACCTGGTCCAGGTAGCAGATGCCCAGGTCGAGCTGGTTGCGGCTCAGGCCATCCATGATCTGTTCGGTGCTGTGCGAGCTGAGCTGAAACTGCAGCTCGGGGTATTTTTCGCGCAGCGGCAGCAGCAATTGCATCGGGTTGAAGCTGGCCAGCGGCACCGTGCCCAGGCGCAGGCTACCGACCACCTGGCCACGGCAACTGGCGGCTTCGGCCTGCAGGCCGTCGTGGGCGGCCAGCAGGGTGCGAGCCCAGGCCAGGATGCGTTCGCCGGCCTCGGTAAACCCTTCGAAGCGCTGGCCGCGCTTGACCAGCACCAGGTCCAGTTCGTCTTCCAGGTTGCGCAGGCGCATCGACAGCGTCGGCTGGGTGATGTGGCACAGCGCTGCGGCCTGGCCGAAGTGGCGGGTCTGGTCGAGCGCGATGAGGAACTTGAGTTGCTTGATGTCCATGGGAGTGCCTGGCGTCTGGTTGTGCTGACCTTAACCAAGTCAGCGATAGATGTCATTGATCACCCGGTACGCCATATCGATTGGACGCCCCCAGGCCATGCCTCTAGCGTGGTGACAATGCCCTTTCAGGAGTAGCCCACGTGAGCGTCAAACCCGACGCGGTCTTCGTACCGCTCAATATCGCCGTGCTGACCGTCAGCGACACCCGCACTTACGACAACGACACCTCCGGCGAGCTGCTGGCCAGCCGCTCGGTGGAGATCGGCCACCGCCTGGTGGCACGGGCGTTGCTCAAGGACGACCTGTACAAGATCCGCGCCCAGGTCGCTACCTGGATTGCCGACGAGCAGGTGCAGGTGGTGCTGATCACCGGCGGCACCGGCTTCACCGGGCGTGACAGTACGCCGGAAGCGGTTGAATGCCTGCTGGACAAACGTATCGATGGCTTTGGCGAACTGTTCCGGGCGTTGTCGATTCTCGATATCGGCACCTCGACCGTTCAGAGCCGGGCTTTGGCCGGATTGGCCAACGGTACCCTGGTGTGCTGCCTGCCGGGTTCCACCGGTGCGTGCCGCACGGCATGGGAAGGGATCCTGGCGGAGCAGCTGGATGCGCGGCACCGGCCGTGCAATTTCGTGCCGCACCTGAAGCCCGTCGAGGCTTGTGCCAGCCGAGGGTAACGGCCAGCACAGAAAGCAGAAAACCCTCAGCTCAATACATACCCCACCGGCTCCAAAGCCGGTGGCAGTGGCGTTACCCCCAACCCCGCCAGCACATCGCGCTCCACGGTACGCACCAGCGCATCGGTGGGCAGGTCGTTTTCATCCCGCCCGAACGGGTCTTCCAGCTCATTGCCAATCGCATCCAGCCCGAAAAACGTGTACCCGACGATGGTGGTGAACAATGGCGCCAGCCAGCCCAGTGGTTCGGCCAGGGCGAACGGCAGCAGCAGGCAGAAGATGTAGATGGTGCGATGCAGCAACAGGGTGTAGGGGAACGGCAGCGGCGTGCCCTTGATGCGTTCGCAGGTGGCCTGTACCTCCGACAGGCCCACCAGGCGCTGCTCCAGCACGCTGTAGCGCCAATCGCTGATCTGTTGTTGCTCGGCCAGCCGCGAACAGTGCCCGCCAATCTCGCTCAGGATGCTGTTGCACACATTGTGCGGGCTGATTGCAGCCGGGCTGGCCAGCCAAGGTCGGGCAGCCGCCAGGTCATCCTCGTTGCGCAGCCGGGCATTGAGCGCATGGGCAAAGCCGCACAGGTTGCGCAGCAGCTCGGCACGCAGCGCCGGGTCGGCGATCACCACACTCTCGCGCACGAATGAACGGGTCTCGATGATCAGCTTGCCCCAGGCCTTGCGGCCCTCCCACCAGCGGTCGTAGCAGGCGTTGTTGCGAAAACTCATGAAAATCGACAGCGACAGGCCGAGCAAGGTGAACGGCGTGGCGCTGACCGGGTAGAAGAACGCCGGGAAATGCCGCTCGACCAGCACGATCAGCGCGGCCAGCACGGTGACCATCAGGCAGCGCAGGGCAATGCGCTTGACGATCGAACCCTTGAGGGTGAACAGCACGCGCAGCACATCGGGGCGGGGGTGGACGATCATGGAAATCCAGAGGCAGCCAATCAGCCGCCGGTCATGTTCATGAAGCGCAGAATCTGCACCTCACCGCCCACTTCGAAGTGATGGCGGTAGGGCTTGAGGTGCAGCGAGTCGCGGATGGCTTTTTCCAGCCGCGCGGCATCGCCAGGGTGGGCACGCAGGACCTGTTTCAGGTCCACCGAATGCTCGTTGCCCAGGCACAGCAGCAGGCGGCCTTCGACGGTCAGGCGCACGCGGTTGCAGGTGGCGCAGAAGTTGTGGCTGTGCGGCGAAATGAAGCCCACCCGGGTGTGTGCCGCTTCGGCCAGGCGCCAGTAACGGGCCGGGCCTTGGGACGACTCGGTGGACTCGATCAGGGTGAACTGCTCGGCCAGGCGGTCACGCACCTGGTCGCTGGAGTAGAACGACTCACCGCGCTGGTGTTCGCTGATTTCACCCAGGGGCATTTCTTCGATGAAGGTGATGTCCAGTTCGCGGTCGATGGCAAAGCGCACCAGGTCGACCAGCTCGTCATCGTTGCGGCCTTTGAGCACCACGCAGTTGAGTTTGGTCTTTTCAAAGCCTGCCTTGCGTGCGGCGTCGATGCCGGCGATGACCTGGTTGAGGTCGCCGGTGCGGGTCAGCTGCTTGAAGCGCCCGGCGTCCAGGCTGTCGAGGCTGATGTTCAGGCGCGATACGCCGGCGTCGAACAGCGGCTGGGCCAGGCGCCCGAGCTGCGAGCCGTTGCTGGTCAGGCACAGTTCGCGCAGGCCGGGCAGGGCGGCGATGCGCCCACACAGCTCGACGATGCCCTGGCGTACCAGCGGCTCGCCCCCGGTCAGGCGGATTTTGCGGGTGCCCAGGGCGACGAAGCGCTCGGCCACCTGGAACAGTTCTTCGAGGCTGAGGATCTGCTGGCGTGGCAGAAACTGCATGTCTTCGGCCATGCAGTAGACGCAGCGGAAGTCGCAGCGGTCGGTGACCGACATACGCAGGTAGTCGATTTTCCGGTTGAAGCCGTCGATCAGGGCCCGGCTGTTCTGTTCCACGATTGTGCTCGAATGGGTTGGACTCATCTCCAAGCTATAACCTGGGTGCACCCCCGTCAAATTGCTTTCCCCGACCGAATGATCAATATGCTCTATCACGGCTGCTGGGCCAGCCCCCATGATCGAAACGGCTTATCACGCCGTAAGATCTTTCGATTGGACGCTCCCACCCCACGCTCAATAGTCTGGAAAAAACACCGAGCGTGAGGATTCACCGCATGAGCCAGGACGAACACATCAGGGACTACAAAGGCGCCGCCGCCGGCTGGGGTGCGCTCAAGAGCGTGACCAAAAGCTGGCTGGGCAGCGAAAACGCCTTCAAGAACCTGCGGGCCATGCTCAAGACCAACCAGAACGGCGGCTTCGACTGCCCAGGCTGCGCCTGGGGCGAGTCGCCGGAAAACGACATGGTCAAGTTCTGCGAGAACGGCGCCAAGGCGGTCAACTGGGAGGCTACCGGCCGCTCGGTAGACCCGGCATTCTTCGCCAAATACAGCGTCAGCGCGCTGGCCGAGCAGACCGACTACTGGCTCGAATTCCAAGGCCGCCTGACCCACCCGATGCGCTACGACGCGGCCACCGACCACTACGTCGAAACCTCCTGGGAAGACGCCTTCGCCCTGGTCGCCCAGCACCTGCAGGCACTGGACTCGCCCGATCAGGCCGAGTTCTACACCTCGGGGCGGGCCAGCAACGAAGCGGCGTTCCTGTACCAGCTGTTCGTCCGCGCCTACGGCACCAACAACTTCCCCGACTGCTCGAACATGTGCCACGAGGCCAGCGGGGTGGGCATGTCGGAAACCCTCGGCGTGGGCAAGGGCACGGTGGTGTTCCATGACCTGGAGCTGGCCGACGCGATCTTCGTCATCGGCCAGAACCCCGGCACCAACCACCCGCGCATGCTCGAACCGCTGCGCGAGGCGGTCAAGCGGGGCGCCCAGGTGGTCTGCTTCAACCCGCTGAAAGAGCGTGGCCTGGAACGGTTCCAGCACCCGCAGCACCCATTCGAGATGCTCAGCAACGGCTCCGAGCCGACCAACACCGCTTACTTCCGCCCGGCCCTGGGCGGCGACATGGCGGCCATGCGCGGCATCGCCAAGTACCTGCTGCAGTGGGAGCGCGAGGCCCAGGCCAAGGGTGAGGCGGCCGTGTTCGACCATGCCTTCATCGCCGAGCACACCAGTGGCGTCGATGCCTACCTGGCGGCGGTGGATGCCACCGCCTGGGCGCATATCGTCGAGCAGTCGGGGCTGACCCAGGCCGAGATCGAGTTGGCCGCGCGCATGTACCGCAAGGCCGAACGGGTCATCATGTGCTGGGCCATGGGCATCACCCAGCACCGCCATTCGGTGGCCACCGTGCAGGAAATCGTCAACCTGCAGCTGCTGCGCGGCAACGTGGGCAAACCGGGTGCCGGCCTGTCGCCGGTGCGTGGCCATAGCAACGTGCAGGGCGACCGCACCATGGGCATCGACGAGAAGCCCAAGGCCGGCTTGCTCGACGCCCTGGAAAAACGCTTCCAGTTCCGTGTGCCACGTGCCCACGGGCATAACGCGGTGCTGGCGATCAAAGCCATGGAAGAAGGGCAGGCCAAGGTCTTCATCGCCCTGGGCGGCAACTTCGCCCAGGCCACGCCGGACACCCCGCGCACTCATGCGGCCCTGCGCAATTGCGCACTGACCGTGCAGATTTCCACCAAGCTCAACCGCTCGCACCTGGTCACCGGCCGCGATGCGCTGATTCTGCCGTGCCTGGGCCGTACCGAAATCGACCTGCAGGCCAGCGGGCCGCAGGGTGTCACCGTGGAGGACACCTTCAGCATGGTGCACATCTCCCACGGCCAGTTGCGGCCACGTTCGCCGCACCTGCGTTCGGAGCCGGCGATCGTTGCCGGCATGGCCCAGGCGACCTTGGGCAAGAAGCCGATCGACTGGGAATACGCCATTGCCGACTACGGCCGCATCCGCAGCATGATCGCTGACGTGATCCCGGGTTTTGCCGACTTCAATGCGCGCCTGCAGCACCCGGGTGGGTTCCACCTGGGCAACAACGCGGCGGATCGCAACTGGCGCACCGCGACCGGCAAGGCGCGTTTCAGTGCCAGCCAGTTGCCGGAGCAACTGGTCAATGCCCAGGTGCTGGCCCGTGGCGACAAACCGGACCTGATCCTGCAGACCTTGCGTTCGCACGACCAGTACAACACCACGCTGTATGGCCTGGACGACCGTTACCGCGGGGTGTTCGGCCTGCGCGAGGTGGTCTTCGTCAATGAGGCCGACATTCGCCGCCTGGGCTTTGAGCCCGGCGAGCATGTTGACCTCGTATCGCTGTGGGAGGATGGTCGCGAGCGGCGGGTGTCGGGGTTCCGCCTGGTGGCGTATGACGTGCCCGAGGGGCAGGCGGCGGCCTATTACCCGGAGACCAATCCGTTGGTGCCGCTGGAGAGTTATGGCGAGGGGACGTATACGCCGACGTCGAAGTTTGTGGCCATCAAGCTAGAGAAGGCCAAGGCCGGGAACCGGATCGAGGCGGTGTTGGCGGCGGATTGATCGGTGGCCTGGAAGGGCCTCCAGCATCGCGTCAGGGGCGGTGCACGGGGTACGCCGTGGTGTACTTCATCTGCTCCATGGCAAAACTCGAGGTGATGTTGGAAAGCCCATCCGTGCGGGTGATCAGCTTCTTGTAGAACCGGTCATAGGCGGCGATATCACCCACCACCACCCGCAGCATGTAGTCCCAGTCCCCGGACATGCGGTAGAACTCCATCACCTCTTCGAAACGGGCCACGGTGGCGGCGAATTGCTCCAGCCAGGCGCTGTCGTGGCGCTGGGTCTTGAGCTGGACGAACACGGTCAGGCCCAGCCCCAGGCGCGTGGGGTCGAGCAACGCGACACGGCCGACGATGTAGCCGTCTTCTTCCAGGCGCTTGACCCGCTTCCAGCAGGGCGTGGTCGACAGGTTGACCGCCTCGGCCAGGTCCTTGAGGGAAACCGACGCGTCGCGTTGGAGCAGGGTGAGGATGTGCTGGTCGAAACTGTCCATATCGATAGAAGGCTGGCTGTAGAAAATTCTTCTCCAGATTACGCCAGAATGCAGGAAATTGATCCCCCTAGCTGCGCGCCCTTGCCGAGCGCGGCGGTTGTGCGATAGTTGCAGGCTCTATTCAGTCAATGGACCGGATCATGTCCGACAAGCCGCGTAATTTCGCCACCCGCACCATCCACGCCGGCGAACAGCATAGCGTTGCCGACAACGCGATCTTCCCGCCCATCTATACCGCCAGTTCCTACATCAAGCGCAGCCTCGACGATAACCCCGAGTATGCCTACAGCCGTGTCGGCAACCCGACCCGGCATGCCTACGAGAGCTGTGTGGCGGCGCTGGAAGAAGGCGTTGGCGCGGTGGCTTGTGCCTCTGGCGTGAACGCCACCGCGACGGTGCTCGAACTGTTGCCCAAGGATGCCCACGTGGTGGTGATGAACGGTGTCTATGGCGGCACCTTCCGTATCCTGGAGGACTACCGCAGCCATACGTCGGGGCTGACCACCACCTACGTCGACCTCAACGACCTGCAGGCCGTGGCAGCGGCGATACGCCCGCAAACCCAGCTGATCTGGATCGAATCACCGACCAACCCGCTGCTGCACCTGGTCGATATCAAGGCGGTCTGCGACCTGGCCCGCGCGCGCGGTATCCTCACCTGCATCGACAACACCTTCTGCTCGCCCTGGAACCAGCGGCCGATCACCCTGGGCGTGGACCTGGTGATGCACTCGGCAAGCAAATACATCGGCGGCCACTCCGACCTCACCGGCGGTGTGGTGGTAGCGGCCAATGACGCACTGCTGGCGCGTTTGCGCAAGATCAGCATGGCGGTCGGGGCCATCCAGGGGCCGTTCGACTGCTACCTGGCGCTGCGCGGCCTGAAGACCCTGGATGTGCGCATGGAGCGCCAGTGCGCCAATGCCCTGCAGGTGGCGCGTTTTCTCGAAAGCCACCCACAAATCGAACAGGTCTATTACCCGGGGCTTGAAAGCCACCCGCAGCATGACCTGTGCAAGCGCCAGATGCGCGCGGGCGGGGCCGTGGTGGCAATGAAGGTCAAGGGCGGCGACCGGGCCGCGCTCAATCGCCTGGTAGAGGCCTTGCAGATCTTTGTGCTGGCCGACTCGCTGGGCGGGGTGGAGAGCATGATCAACCACTCCTGGAGCATGTCGCACAACTCGCTGAGCCCGGAGCAGAAAGGCGAGATGGGGATCGGTGAGAACCTGCTGCGGTTGTCGGTGGGGATCGAAGACTACCGCGACCTGATCGAGGACCTGGACTGCGCGCTGCGGGCGTCGGCAACGGTGTGAGGGTTGCCGGCCTGGTTCGCGGGTTTGCCTGCGAACAGGCCGGCGCATTCAAATTCAGGTTGTGTGAGTCAGGCTTTGGGCGGATGAACAATGCGTTCGATCTTGTCCTTGATCAACAGCCGCTCCTTGCGCAAACGGGTGACGGTGTCATCGGTGCTGGCGTTGCCCTCGGCGGCCAGCACTTCCTTGTCCTTGGCGTTGTACTCCTTGTGCAGTTTGTGCAGGTCATGGTCCTTGTCAATGCGCGCCTGGAAGTCGTCGGCAGTGATGTTCAGGTCAGCGAGCAGATCGTGCGGAACGGGCATTTCTTCACCTCTCTTGGGGGTTGGCGAATGGTCCTGACTTTTGAGGATAGTCGCCTTTGCGCCGTTGGGGGGCTGGGGTAGGCTGTCGCATCCCCCCGTAGCCGTACGCCAAGCTTCGCCGGCTGGCTGAATGGCGGCTGAATGAACTTCATTTAATGTGATAAAGATGCCCGCTCACTGTTTTGTTGGCGTCTTTTTCACGAAATATTGAGGGTGCGCTTTCTAGAGTTCAGCCAACGTTCCCCCGGTGCCGCACAGGCCCACGGGCTGATACTCACTCTTGATTGCGAACCCTGATGCTCAACGTCAAATCCCTGCGGACTGAATGGGTCACGCTGCTGGCCAGCCTGTACCTGCTGATCGGCTTCAATGTCGTTCTCTGGCAACACCTGGAACAGGTGGTTCCGCCAGGGCTGCCGGGGCTTTGGCTGAGCCTGGCGTTTGCCGTGCTGATACTGTTCGCGTTTAATTTGATCTTGACCTTGTTTGCCTTCCGGTATGTGTTGAAACCGGTGCTGATCCTCTTGTTCATGAGTGGTGCAGGTGTCGCTTACTTCATGAATCAGTACGGTGTACTTATAGATGCCGGTATGTTCCGTAATATCGCCGAAACCAATGTCACGGAAGTGCGCGACTTGCTCTCGCTGAAGTTTGCTTTGTATATCCTGGGGTTGGGTGTTTTGCCTTCGGTGCTTTTGTGGAAGGCGCCGATTGCCTACCGCGCCTGGCACCGCGAACTGCTGGGCAAGCTGGTGGTAAGCGGCGCCTGCGTGGTGGCCTTGGGGTCGGTGGCGCTGGTCAACTATCAGGGGTTGTCTTCGCTGTTTCGCAATCACCACGAACTGCGCCTGATGCTGACGCCGAGCAATATCGTCGGCGCCTCCATGGGTTATGTCAGTGAACGTGTGGGCACGGCCGCCCGGCCATTCCAGCCTTACGGTGAGGATGCCCGGCGCGATGCAGCCTGGCAGCAGCACGCCCGCAAGTCGTTGACAGTGCTGGTGGTCGGGGAAAGCGCGCGGGCAGAGAACTTTGGTGTGCTCGGCTATGCCCGCGACACCACGCCAAACCTTGCCAAGGAGCAGGGCCTGCTGGCGTTTTCCGATGTGCATTCGTGCGGTACCGAGACGGCAGTGTCGGTGCCGTGCATGTTCTCGGGCATGGGCCGCAAGGAATACGACGCGCGCGTCGCCAAGAACCGTGAAGGGCTGCTCGACATCCTCCAGCGCGCAGGCCTGGCCGTGCAGTGGCGCGACAACCAATCGGGCTGCAAGGGGACCTGTGATCGGGTGCAGTTCATCGATGTCAGCAACCTCACCGACCCGGCCCTGTGTGCCAATGGCGAATGCCATGACGAGATTCTGTTGCAGGGCTTGGCCGAGCTGCTCGACAACCTCGACAAGGACACCGTGCTGGTGCTGCACCAGATGGGCAGCCATGGCCCTGAGTACTTCAAGCGTTACCCGGCGCAAACCGAGCGGTTCACTCCGGTGTGCCACAGCAATGCCCTGAACCAGTGCAGCCAGCAGGAGATCGTCAACGGCTACGACAACACCCTGGCCTACACCGACAAGGTGCTGGCCATGTTGATCGATACCCTGCGCAGCAAGCAGGACAAGGTCGATACCGCCATGATCTACCTGTCCGACCATGGCGAATCGCTGGGCGAATACAACCTGTTCCTGCATGGCACCCCCTACATGCTGGCGCCTGAGCAACAGAAACACGTGCCGTTGCTGACCTGGTTTTCGGACAGCTACCGCGAAGATTTCGGCCTGGACACCGCCTGCCTGGCCAAGCTCAGCGACGCGCCGCTGTCCCAGGACAACCTGTTCCACTCGATGCTTGGCCTGTTGCAGGTGCGCACCGAGGTCTACCAGCAGTCGCTGGACATGTTCGCCAGCTGCCGGCCTTGGTTGGCAGCCAAGCGTTGACTGCCAATGGCCTGCATACCACCGTTTATCTATTCCAGGGATGGCGCAGGTTTCACCCGCAGTGCCCGCGCCGTATATACTGCGCGCCAATGTTAGTGGGAGAGCCTCGTGGCCATCGAAATACACTGGATCCGTGACGACCAGACCCTGGCCGAACTCTGCCGAAGCTGGCGCGAACTGCCCTTCGTAGCGCTCGACACCGAATTCATGCGGGTAGACACCTTCTACCCCAAGGCGGGGCTTATCCAGATCGGCGACGGCCAACGCGCCTTTCTGATCGACCCGCTGCTGATCAAGGACTGGCAGCCCCTGGCCGAGTTGCTGGAAGACAGCGGCGTGGTCAAGGTGCTGCACGCCTGCAGCGAAGACCTCGAAGTATTGCTGCGCCTGACCGGCAAGCTGCCACAGCCGCTGTTCGACACGCAGTTGGCCGCCGGCTACCTGAACCTGGGCTTCTCCATGGGTTATTCGCGTCTGGTCCAGGAAGTGCTGGGGCTCGAGCTGCCCAAGGGTGAAACCCGCTCCGACTGGTTGCAGCGCCCGCTTTCCGAAACCCAGATCAGCTACGCCGCCGAGGATGCCGTGCACCTGGCCGAGCTGTTCACCGCCCTGCGCCCGCGCCTGTCCGACGACAAGTACGCCTGGGTGCTGGAGGACGGCGCCGAGCTGGTTGCCCAACTGCGCCGCGAGGTCGAACCCGAGAGCTTGTACCGCGACGTCAAGCTGGCCTGGAAGCTTGCGCCCCAGCAGTTGGCGGTGTTGCGCGAGCTGTGTGCCTGGCGCGAGCGCGAGGCACGCCACCGCGACGTGCCGCGCAATCGCATCCTCAAGGAGCACTCGCTGTGGCCGATGGCCAAGTCCCAGCCGTCCAACCTGTCGGCGCTGGCCAAGATCGACGAGATGCACCCGCGTACCATCCGTCAGGACGGTGAGTTCCTCGTTCAGCTGATCAAGCGGGCTGCCAGCCTGCCTGCCGAGCAGTGGCCGCAGGTCCTGCCCGAGCCCTTGCCGATCGAGGCTGCCGGTATCCTCAAGCAGCTGCGCGCGATCGGCCAGGCCGAAGGCGAGCGCTTGGGCATAGCCCCCGAGCTGATGCTGCGCAAGAAAACCCTGGAAGCCCTGCTCAAGAGCGGCTACCCCAACGGCCCCTATCAACTGCCCGATTCGCTGCGCGGCTGGCGCCGTGAGCGTATGGGCCAGGCCCTGCTGGACAACCTGGCAGGTGCCGGAGAAACCCGATGAAACGTATCTGCTCGATCTACAAGAGCCCCCGCAAGAACGAAATGTACCTGTATGTGCTCAAGGCCGAAGGCCTGGAGCGCGTGCCCGAGGCCCTGCTGCCGTTCTTCGGCGCCCCCGTGCATGCTTTCGACCTGGTGCTGACCCCCGAGCGCAAGCTGGCCCGCGAGGACATCGCCAAGGTGCTGGAAAACCTCGACAACCAGGGCTATCACCTGCAGATGCCGCCGGTCGAAGACGAGTACATCGAGCACCTGCCCGAAGAGCTGCTGCGCCGTAACGACCCGGTCTGACCCAGGCCAGGTTCCCCTCTTTCGCCAAGTGGCCCGCGCGTCGGGCCGCTTTGGTTGTCTGCCAAGGTTGTTTTCACGAATGCGCGTTCTGATTGCCGAACAGGATCATGCCCATTACGCCCAGTTGTTGGGCCAGGCGGCCCCTGACCTGGAAATCCTGACCAGCAGCGACTCTGCCGAACTGGCGCTGCAGGCGTCGCAGTGCCCGGTGTGGCTGGGTCAGCCTGACTTGCTGGCGAGCCTGCTGCGCCAGGGCCACAAGCCGGCCTGGATGCAGTCGACCTGGGCGGGCATTACCCCGCTGCTGGCCGACGGCTTGCCACGGGATTATCGCTTGACGCGTGCGGTGGGCATTTTTGGTCAGGTGATGGCGGAATACATGCTCACCTACATGCTTGGCCATGAACGCGAAGTGCTGCCGCGCCTGCTGAGCCAGGTGGAGCGGCGCTGGGACGACCGCCCGGGCGGCACGCTTGAGGGGCGCCAGGTGTTGATCGTCGGCACCGGCGATATTGGTCAGCGGGTAGCCGAGTTTCTCCAGCCGTTTGGGGTAACCCTGTACGGTATTGCCAGCAGCGCCCGTGAGCAGGCGCCGTTCGCCGAAGTGGCCGCGCTGGCGGACCTGCCGAGCAGGGTCGAGCGGGCCGATTACGTGATCAACCTGCTGCCGGACACGCCGGCTACCCATGATCTGTACGATGCGGCGCTGTTCCAGCGTTTCAAGCCCAGTGCGTTGTTCATCAATGCCGGGCGCGGGGTGGCGGTGGTCGATGGCGACCTGGTCGAAGCACTGAAGCAAGGCCACCTGGCGGGCGCGGTAATCGATGTGTGCCGCCAAGAGCCGCTGCCCCAGCGTCACCCGTTCTGGACCGCCTTGGGCTTGCTGCTGACCGGGCACAGCTCGGCGCCCACCTCGCCGGCGGCGATGGTGCGGCTGTTTGTCGAGAATGTGCGGGCATATGAGGCGGAGCAGGGCTTGCGCGGGGAAGTGGATTTCACCCGGGGTTACTGATGTGCAGTGGCTTTACTGGCCTCTTCGCGGGGCAAGCCCGCAGGTACTGAGCAGTTCTGCAACTTGCTCAGTGCCTGTGGGAGCGGGCTTGCCCCGCGAAGAGGCCAGTACAGCCAATAAAGCGCTTACAGGCTGAAATCACCCTCAGCCGCCAGCTCGCTCAGCGGCCGGCGTGGGCTTGGCACCTCACGCGCCTGCAGTGCCTCGGCCAGGGTCGCCTTGTCGCCCAGCTTGCCGATCGCGATCATGGCATGCAGCTCGTAACCTTCAGGCACTTTGAGTTCGGTACGCGCCAGTGCCTTGTCGAAACCGGCCATGCCGTGGGTGTGCCATCCACTGATGCTGGCCTGCAGGGCCAGGTGCCCCCAGGCGGAACCGGTATCGAAGGTGTGCCACAGGGCCGGGCTCTCTTCCGCGGCGCCCGGCGCTGCGAAGGTGGTCTTGGAAATGATCAGCAGCAGCGCCGAAGCCTGTTGCGCCCAGCTGCGGTTGAAGGGCACCAGCAGGTTCAGGTAGCGCTCCCAGTTCGGCGTATCGCGACGGGCATAGAGGAAGCGCCAAGGCTGCGAGTTGTACGCCGACGGCGCCCAGCGCGCGGCTTCGAGGAAGCTCAGCAGGGTCTCTTCGCTGATCGGCTCGGCCGTGAAGGCGCGCGGCGACCAGCGGTTGATGAACTGCTCGTCGATCGCGTAATCGGCAATACGGGGTGTGGCGCTCATGGCTGCTCCTGCAAGAGGATGGGGAAAACCGCACGCTACTGCGTCCCGTCGTCACTGACAAGCGGTCTGGCTTTGCCGAAGGCCAGGCTCTAGACTGGCGCCGCCGCGCGCCGCCCATTGAAGATGAATGCAGGAAACCCGTGTGATGATCGCTGACAGCGCGCCGTTCTGGCGGCGCAAGACCCTCGAACAACTCAACCCGCAAGAGTGGGAATCGCTCTGCGACGGTTGCGGTTTGTGCTGCCTGCAAAAGCTTGAGGACGAGGACGACAACAGCATCTATTACACGCGCATCGCCTGCAAACTGCTGGACCTGAACACCTGCCAGTGCAGCGATTACCCCAACCGCTTTGCCCAGGTGCCCGACTGCATCCAGCTCACCCCGGGCAAGGCCGACCAGTTCAAGTGGCTGCCAAGCACCTGCGGTTACCGCCTGGTCAGCGAAGGCAAGGACTTGCCGGACTGGCACCACCTGATCTGCGGCGATCGCCAGCAGGTCCATGAACAGCGCATTTCCCAGTCAGGGCGTATGCTCAGTGAGCATGATGTCGACGAGGACGATTGGGAAGACCATCTGATTTTTCGCGCCAGCTGACCGGCGCGCCCCGTCGCCTCTGGGAAACAAGGAGTTTCTGTATGCGTTGCCCGCTGTTGCTGCTGTTAAGCCTGGTGGCCTGTTCGCCGGCCTGGGCGAAGAAAGTCGACCTGGATTATCACGTGCGTCTGTTGCCCGCCAATGGCCAGGCTGAAGTGCGCCTGACCCTGGCTGAGGGCAGCAGTGTGCGCAGCCTGGATTTCGACCTGGGCAAGGGCGGCACCTACAGCGGCTTTCAGGCCGACGGCCAATGGCAGGAGGTAGACCAGGGCGCGCGCGGGGTGTGGCACCCGGCGCCGGGCAAGACCAGCCTCAGCTACCGCGTGCAGCTGGACCAGCAGCTGCGCAGCGGCGCCTACTCGTCGCGCATCACGCCTCATTGGGCGTTGTTCCTCGGTGACCAGTTGGTGCCGCCTGCGCACCTCGACCAGCAGGACGGTACCGAGCTGGTGGCGCGCCTGTGGTTCGACCTGCCCGAAGGCTGGAAGAGCATCGAAACGTCCTGGCCGCGTGTCGGCAAGGACAAGTTTCGCATCGACAACGTTTCACGTCTGTTCGACCGCCCCACCGGCTGGATGTTAGCCGGTGACCTGGGCAGCCGCCGTGCACGCCTGGGCGAAACCGAAGTCACCGTTGCCGCGCCGGTCGGGCAGGGCATGCGGCGCATGGACAGCCTGACCTTGCTGACCTTTGTCTGGCCGCAGTTGCAGGCGGTGTTCCCCCGTAACCCGCCGAAGTTGCTGCTGGTCGGTGCCCGTGACGGCATGTGGCGCGGCGCGATGGCGGCGCAGGGGTCGCTGTATCTGCACAGTGCCCGGCCGATGATCAGCGAGAATGGCAGCAGCCCGTTGTTGCGCGAACTGGTGCAACTGTTTGCGCAGATCCATGGGCGTGATGGCAATGACTGGCTTGTCGAGAGCCTGACCGACTACTACGCCAGCGAATTGCTACGCAGGGCGGGTGGGGTAAGCGATGACCGCTACCAGGCCTGGCAGGCGCGCTTGAGCAAGCAAGGCGCCAAGGTCACGCAGCTCAAGGGCGAGCAGGCCAGCCCGGCTCAGGTTGCCCGTGGGGTGATACTCTTGCAGGCACTGGACAAGGAGATCCGCATCCACACCCAGGCCAAGCGTTCGCTGGATGATGTGGCGCGGGCGCTGATGCGTTTGCCGAGCGTAAGCACCGAAGAGTTCGTGCAGATCAGCGAGAGCGTACTGGGGCGCCGGTCCGAGGTGTTGCAGAGCAAGGCGTTGCGCTAAAGACCTCTGTAGCCTGTGCCCGCGAACCGGCTGGCACAGGCCAAGTAACATCAAAGGCCGGTCAACGGATCCTTCCCTGTCACCGTCACCCCGCGCGTAGCTGCCTTGGCGCTCGCCTTCAATGCCTGCAACTGTTCCGCGCTGCGTTCGATGTCCGAGCGCAACCGGTTGTATTCCTGACGGTGCCGTTGCCACCAGGCCTTGGTCGAGCAGTGCCCGCTGACCCCACGCGCCACCGCCAGGCCGCCCACTACCATCTGCAGCAGGCCGACCAGGCCGCCATGGCGCAGCCCCTTGCTGAACATCAGCGCCCCGCCGGCCAGCGAGCCGACCCTTTCCAGGCCCTGAACATTGTGCTCCGGCGACGCCGCAGCGGTATGGATATCGAGCATGGCAAGCCCTCCGTGTGAAGTGTAAGTAGCTGACCGCAGGCTGCTTGCAGCCGTTCATTCGTGTTGCTCAACGGCATGCGGGATGAGTGCGCAAAGTGGAGGGGGAGAGGTCGCAAATAATCGGCAATGTGTCCGGTCTGGATAACATTTTGTCCGGTTTGGAAATGCAGCGCCAACGGTGTTTAATCTCACCCCAGGTAACCCCTCAAGCCCTTTGAACCAGGGGCTTTGAGAGATTCAACCGCTCATCGAAAATGCTGTAGACACATTGTCTAACAGTGCCCTATAGTCGTTATACAAATAGTAGACACAGCGCCATGACAACAAAGAAGGCCGCCATGAAAGCCACCGTTCAAGCCATCAGTGCGCCCGCAGGCGCTGAAGCGCCGCAGGACCGCAAGGCCGTCCTCGCCGAAGCGCTGCGCCGCCGGATCCTCAGCATGGAACTGGCCCCAGGGGCTGTGGTGGACGAGCTGGCGCTGTGTGACGAGTTCGGCCTGTCGCGCCCACCAGTGCGTGAACTGCTGCGCCAGATTGCGGCTGAAGGCTATATCGAGCTCGAAGCCAACCGTGCGCCACGGGTTGCCGCGATGAACCATGATTCGCTGCACAGCTTCTTCGTCGCCGCGCCGCTCATCTATATCGCCACCACCCAGTTGGCAGCCACCAACGCCAGCGCAGCGGAAATCGAGGCGCTCAAGGCTATCCAGGTGCTGTTTCGCCAGGCCATCGAGGCGCGTGATGTGGAAAACCGGGTGGTCTACAACGATGCCTTCCACCTGGAAATCGGCAAGATGGCGCACAACGACTACCTGATGCCGAGCCTGCGCCGCCTGCTTATCGACCATGCCCGCCTGGGCAAGATTTTCTATCGCCACCCGACCACCGATGACATGCAGCAGGACCTTGAAGTCGCCTGCGATCAGCATGACCAGATGATCCACGCCATCGAACACCGCGACCCTGCGCGCGCCGGGCAACTGGTGCGTGAGCACTTCGAGCTGTCGCGCCGGCGCATGGCCGAATACGCAGCGCCGCAAGGGCTGGATGTACCCATTCAGCTATGAGATTCCCAGGTCTCGCCGCTGGCGCTGACCGCTCGTCAACAGCAAGATCCAGGTTAGTGACATGACAAGAATAAGTTCGTTACCTGCCGATGATGCCACCTGTGGTTGGTATCACTTGAGCAAGCCCCGTAAGCCCCGGCCGGCCCACAGTGGCCACAGCCAGGCGCGTTGGGTGGTGGTCGGTGCTGGTTTCACCGGCCTGGCTGCTGCACGCCAGCTGGCAACGAACTTCCCGGACGACGAAATCGTGTTGGTCGAGGCCCAGGAAGTCGGTTTCGGCACCTCCGGGCGCAACGCCGGTTTTGCCATCGACTTGCCCCATGACATTGGTGCCGAGGATTACATCGGCGACATCGATATCGCCAAGACGGTGCTCAAGCTCAACCTGGGCGGCCAGTCCTATCTCAAAGCGCTGATCGAACGCTACGGCATCGACTGCCAGTTCCGTCACTGCGGCAAATACCAGGCGGCCGTCGAAGATCGCGGCATCGCGGTGCTGGATGCTTATCGCCGTGGCCTGGACAAACTGGGCCAGCCGTATGAAGTGATTGAAGGCCGCGACATGCCGGAGCATATCGGCACCAACTTCTACCGCAAGGGCCTGTTTACCCCCGGCACTGCCTTGCTGCAGCCCTCGGCGCTGGTCAAAGGCCTGGCCGACAGCCTGCCGAGCAACGTCTCGTTGTATGAAAACACCCCGATTACCGACGTCGAATATGGTGCGAAGGTGGTACTGCGTCATGCCAACGGCTCGATCACGGCCGACAAGCTGGTGCTCACCACCAACGCCTTCGGCATGAGTTTCGGCTTTCTCAAGGGCCGCATGCTGCCTGTCTTCACCTATGGCAGCATCACCCGCTCGTTGACCGATGAGGAACAGGCGCGCCTGGGGGGCAAGCCCTACTGGGGCGTGATCCCGGCCGACCCGTTCGGCACCACGATGCGGCGCACCGTCGACAATCGCCTGCTGATCCGCAACAGTTTCAGCTACAACCCGGACGGGCGCAGCAACCGCAAGTACCTGGAACGCTTTGTCCAGCGTCACCGCGAGTCGTTTGCCCGGCGCTTCCCGATGCTGCCCGAGGTGAACTTCGAATACACCTGGGGCGGTGCCCTGGCGTTGTCGCGCAATCACATGGGGTTCTTCGGCCAGTTGGCGCCCAATGTAGTAGGTGCCCTGTGCTGCAATGGCTTGGGCGTTACCCGTGGCACCGTCACCGGCGCATTGCTGGCCGACTGGCTGGCCGGCGACAAAAACGAACTTATCGAGTTTCTGCTCAATGCCCCCGGGCCTTGCGCAAATCCACCGCAGCCCTTGGTATCCCTGGGCTTGAACGCAAACTTGATGTGGGGGCAACTGCGCGCTGGCAAAGAAAGCTGATCCTTATCTGAGTTAGGCCATTGAACATTTAACGCCGGGTGTGAGTTAGCCGGCACGGGCGCGCTTTGCCCGAATTTGATGATCGAGATGCGCTGTCCGGTCACCCGGGGCTGAACCGTGTTTTCAGTTTCGCGGCCGCGCTCGCCTTGAATATGTGCATGCAGATGAAGTGGTAGGAACAATAATGACAAGTCCGAATATTTCGATTGAAGATGTACCGATCAACCGCTTCCACCAGTTGCTGACCCTGCGCTCGGGTGGCGGATCGTTCGTCGATGGCTATGTGTTGAGCATCATTGGCGTGGCCATGGTGCAAATGTCTGCAGGCCTTGGCCTGAACAGCTTCTGGCAGGGCATGATCGCCGCCTCGGCGCTGATCGGCATTTTCTTCGGCGGCTTCTTCGGCGGTTGGTTGACTGACCGCTTTGGCCGCAAGCGGGTGTTCTTCGTCGGCCCGACCCTGTTCATCCTGGCCTCGCTTGCGCAATTCTGGGTGGAGTCGGCGCTGGTGTTGTTCCTGCTGCGGTTTGCCATCGGCATCGCAGTGGGCATCGAGTACCCGGTGGCCACTTCGCTGCTGGTGGAGTTCTTGCCGAAGAAGAACCGCGGCCCTCGCCTGGCTACCTTGACCGTGCTGTGGTTCGCCGGTGCCGCTACCGCCTACATGGTCGGTGAAGCGCTGCTGCGCAACGGAGGCGAGGATGCCTGGCGCCTGGTGCTGGCCAGTGCGGCGGTGATCGGCGCGCTGCTGTTCGTCATTCGCCTGGGCACCCCGGAGTCGCCGCGCTGGTTGATCAGCAAAGGCCGTTCGTCCGAGGCCGAGCAGGTGATCAAGCGCGTCTATGGCGAGGGCTTCTCGCTGTGCAACCTGCCGGAAGAGCCCAAGGCCCGCAAGCTGTCGTTCTTCAGCCTGCTGCACTCCGGCTACGGCAAACGCATGCTGTTCGTCACCATGTTCTGGACCTGCTCGGTGATCCCGGTGTTCGCCGTGTACGCCTTCGCCCCGAAAGTGCTGGGTGCACTGAACCTGAAGGGTGACTGGGCATCGATCGGTTCGGTCGCCATCACCTGCCTGTTCGTGGTCGGTTGCATCGTCGGCACCCGCTTGCTGAACACCATTGGCCGGCGCACCACGCTGCTGCACAGCTTCTTCTGGTCGGGGCTGGCCCTGCTGGGCCTGGCGGCGTTCAGCAACGGCAACGAGATGCTCATCCTGGTGCTGTTCGGGGCCTATGCATTGTTCATTGGCGGTGCCCAGGTACTGCAGCTGGTCTACCCCAACGAGCTGTTCCCTACCGAAATCCGCGCTGGCGCCGTTGGCGTGGGCACCTCCATGTCGCGGATCGGTGCTGCGGTCGGCACCTGGCTGGTCCCCATCGCCCTCGACAACTATGGCATCGGCGCAACCATGTATGCCGCTGCCGCCGTCACCTTTGTCGGCCTGGGCTTCTCCGTCGCCCTCGCCCCGGAAACCCGTTCGCTGAACCTGCAGCAAGCAGCTTCGCTGACCTGAACCCATGACTACCGGCCGCAGCGTCGCACCGCTGCGGCCTCTACAACACTGATCAACGCACTGGAGAACCTACCGTGAAATTCGAAGGCATCTACACCCCGGCAATCACTCCGCTGGCTGCGGACGGCTCGATCGACAAGGCGGCGTTCGCCGAAGTGCTCGATTACCTGGTCGAATCGAAAATCCACGGCGTGATCATCGGTGGCTCCACCGGCGAGTACTACGCCCACACCGCGCAAGAGCGCATCGAACTGGCCGCCCAGGCCAAGGACGTGCTCAACGGCCGCCTGCCGCTGATCATCGGCACCGGCGCGATCCGCACCGAAGACTCGGTGGCGTTCGCCAAGCACGCCAAGGAAATCAAAGCCGATGCGCTGCTGGTGGGCACCCCGCCGTACGCGCTGCCGACCCAGCAGGAAATCGCCCTGCACGTCAAAGCGGTCGACGCTGCCGCCGGCCTGCCGATCATGCTCTACAACTACCCAGGCCGCATGAGCGTGAGCATGGGCGAAGCGTTCTTCGATGCGGTCGCCGAGGTGAAAAACATCGTCGCCATCAAGGAAAGCTCCGGCGACATGGCCCAACTGCACCGCCTGGCCATCCAGCGCCCGAATATCCAGCTGTCGTGCGGCTGGGACGACCAGGCCCTGGAGTTCTTCGCCTGGGGCGCCCAAAGCTGGGTGTGCGCCGGCTCCAACTTCATCCCGCGGGAGCACGTGGCCCTGTTCGAGGCCTGCGTGGTCGAGAAAGACTTCGACAAAGGCCGCCGCATCATGAGCGCCATGATGCCGCTGATGGACTTCCTGGAAGGTGGCAAGTTCGTCCAGTCGATCAAGTACGGCGTGGCCCTGAACGGCCTGAGCACCGGTGGCGTGCGCAAGCCGCTGTCCGAGCTGGACGCTGCCGAGAAGCAGGCACTCGAGCGCGTGGTCACTGAACTCAAGCGCAACATTGCCCAGATCACCGGAGGTGCCTGAAAATGGCTGAATTACTGAGCAAGGCACAGTACGCGGCCATCGCCGCCGACCTGCAACTGCGTACCCAGGCGTTCATCGACGGTGAATTCCGCGATGCTGTCTCGGGCCGCACCTTCGTCACCACCAACCCGGCCACCGGCAAGCAACTGGCCGAAGTCGCCGCCTGCGACGTGCAGGATGTCGATGTTGCCGTGGCAGCAGCCAAGCGCGTGTTCGAAGACGGTTCGTGGTCCAAGCTGCAACCGGGTGAGCGCAAGCACATCCTGCTGAAGTTCGCCCAGTTGCTGGAAGACCACAGCCATGAGCTGGCGGTACTGGAAGCGCTGGACAGCGGCAAGCCGGTCAGTGAATGCCAGAACGTCGACGTACCGGAAACCATCCACACCATCCGCTGGCACGCCGAGCTGATCGACAAGATCTACGACAGCACCGCCCCGACCGGCAACGCTGCCGTGACCATGGTTGTGCGTGAAGCCATCGGTGTGGTCGGCCTGGTGCTGCCCTGGAACTTCCCGCTGCTGATGCTGGCCTGGAAGATCGCCCCGTCGCTGGCCGCCGGGTGCTCGATCGTGGTCAAGCCGGCCAAGGAAACCACCCTCAGCGCCCTGCGCGTGGCAGAGCTGGCCCACCAGGCCGGTGTACCGGCAGGTGTGTTCAACCTGGTGCCTGGCGGTGGCCGTGAAGTGGGCGAAGCCATCGGCCGCCACATGGACATCCCGATGGTCAGCTTCACAGGCTCCACCGACACCGGCCGCCTGTTCCTGAAATACGCCGCCGAGTCCAACCTCAAGCGTATCGTCCTGGAGCTGGGGGGCAAGAACCCGGCCGTGGTCATGAATGACTGCGAGGACCTGGACGAAGTGGCCCAGTTCGTCACCGCCGGTGCGTTCTGGAACATGGGCGAGAATTGCTCGGCCTCTTCGCGCCTGATCGTGCACAAGGACGTCAAGGACGAACTGCTGACCCTGATTGGCAAGCACTTGAAGGACTGGAAGCTGGGCGACCCGCTCGACCCGGAAAACCGCCTGGGCGCGATGGTCAGCAAATCGCACTTCGAGAAGGTGAAGTCTTATCTGGAATATGCCGCCGAGCAGAACCTCAACGTGGTGCAGGGCGGTGAGACCGAGCAGGGCGTGTTCGTGCAGCCGACCATCGTCGACGGGGTTACGCCTGATAACCGGTTGTTCGTCGAGGAAATCTTCGGCCCAGTGTTGAGCGTAACGTCGTTCGAGACCATTGATGAAGCGATCGAGCTGGCCAACGACACTATCTACGGCCTGGCCGCTTCGGCCTACACCGGCAGCCTGCGCAATGCCTTGCGCCTGTCGCGGGAAATCCGCGCGGGGGTGGTGACGGTGAACTGCTTTGGCGAGGGCGATGCGTCGACGCCGTTCGGTGGCTACAAAGAGTCCGGCTTTGGTGGGCGTGACAAGTCCATCTGGGCCCATGACCAGTACACGGAGTTGAAGACCATCTGGATCAACGCTGCGTGAGCTGATTGCAGGACGGTGCTGTTCTGACGGAGCTCAGCACCTGGCCGCTTCTGGTTTTGTCTGTGCTGGCCTCTTCGCGGGGCCGGCATGAGCACCATCAGAAGTGGCTTTTTATTTGAACTTGGGCCCGGAACGGGTATTCAAGCCTTTGGCCAACCGGTCATACAGCACCACATTCACCGTCGCCGCCAGGTTCATGCAACCTTCGGTCGGGATGTAGATGGTTTCTTCACACCACGCTCGCACGCTGGCATCGAGGCTGCCGTCTTCCGGCCCGAAGATGTAGATGGCGCGATCCGGGTGGGTGTATTCGGGCAGCGGCCGTGCGCCTTCGACCAGCTCCACTGCCACAGGCGTGCAACCCAGCGGGATGATGCGCTGCAGGTCGTCGATGCCAATCAGGGGGATGTCGTAGTGCACACGCTTGGTGTCGGTGACGAAGTCGCGGGCGCGTTCATAGCGCTTGCCGGTGTAGAACACCGAATTGACGCCGTAGCAACCTGCTGCGCGCATCACCGAGCCGACGTTTTCTGCCGACTTGGGGTTGAACAGGCCGATGCAGCTGTATCGTTTGTTTGCCACGTACCGGGGCCCTTCGCGTAAAAAGCGCGATTATACGGGCTCGCCGGTAGCAGCGGGGGGCGAATCGATATTCAGTCTTTCTTCAGCAGACCCGCCAGCCCGGCAAACGGGTTGTGGGTGGCCTTGGCGATGCTCGGGGTGCTGGTCGAGCCTTCGCTGAAATACTGCTGGTCGGTATAGCGCGAGTGTTCGTTGTCGTGGCAGTACAGGCACAGCAACTCCCAGTTCGAACCGTCCTGCGGGTTGTTGTCGTGGTTGTGGTCACGGTGGTGCACCGTCAGCTCGCTCAGGCGCTTGCCGGCGAACTCGCGGGCGCAGCGGCCACACACATGCGGGTACATCTTCAGGGCCTTGTCGCGGTAGCCCATTTCTTTGTCGCGCTTGGCATCGGCGAGGATGCGGTCGAGGCGCGCGGTGGCGGCGGAAGTAGAGGCCGAGCTCATGGTGTTTCCTTTGTTCTGATCAGGCAAATGACGGTTATGCCACTGAGTCTAGCGCGCTTGCAGGCCAGGCGGACAGGCGAAAGCTGTCATTTAGGCGTAGCCTGTAGAAAGGTTCCCGACAGGAGGTTGCTGATGTTGCATGCGATCCTCGCCGCGTTGTTGCTGGCTGGCTTGCCCATGGCCGAAGCGGCCAGCACGCCACCCAGGCTCAATACACCCGTGCCCGGTGCACCTGGCACGCCTACGCCCACGCCTTACCCGCAGATCACCCCAAGTTCGCCGCCCAAGGCATACGACAGCCAGCCTGGCGCGCCGCTGTTGCCACCGATGCCGGTGCCGGGGCCGCCTAAAGACCAGCCTTTGCCGGGGTTACGGCCAGAGCCGGCCAAAGTGCCGGTGGAGGAGGACTGAGGGTTTGTGAAAGGGGCGCAGAGCGCCCCAATATTGGTCAGTTCACACCCAGCTCGCCAAACACAAACGCATACTCCAGCGCCACATCCTTGAGCCCCTGGTACCGCCCACTCATGCCGCCATGCCCGGCGCCCATTTCGGTCTTGAGCAGCAGCAGGTTGTCATCGGTCTTGCGTGTGCGCAGGCGGGCCACCCACTTGGCCGCCTCCCAGTACTGCACGCGGCTGTCGTTGTAGCCAGCCACCACCAGCATGGCCGGGTAGGCCTGGGCCTTGACGTTCTCGTACGGGGCGTAGGCCTTGATGCGCTCATACACCTCAGGCTCCTGCGGGTTGCCCCATTCGTCGTACTCGGTGACGGTCAGCGGCAGGTCGGGGTCGAGCATGGTGTTGAGCACGTCGACGAAGGGCACTTCGGCGATCGCGCAGCGGAACAGCTCAGGGCGCAGGTTGAGCACCGCCCCCATCAGCAGCCCGCCGGCGCTACCACCACTGATCGCCAGGCGCTCGGGCGAGGTCACGCCTTCGGCGATCAGGTGCTCGGCACAGGCGATGAAGTCGGTGAAGCTGTTCTGCTTGTGTTCCTGTTTGCCGGCCCGGTACCAGGCCTCACCCAGTTCGCCGCCACCGCGCACATGGGCAATGGCGAAGGCCACGCCGCGCTGCAGCAGGCTCAGGCGCGCATGCGAGAACCACGGGTCGAGGCTTTCGCCATAGGCGCCGTAACCATACAGGTACAGCGGCACGGTCTTGCCCAGGTCTTCGCGGCGACGCACCAGGCTGATCGGTACCTGGGTGCCGTCCTGGGCGGTGGCCCACAGGCGCTGGCTGACATAGTCGTCGGCATCGAACACACCCAGCACCGGGGTTTGCTTGAGCACCACCTGCGCACCGCTGGCCAGCTCCAGCTGGCGCACCTGGGCCGGGCGGTTGAGCGCTTCGTAACGCAGGCGCACGCGGCTGCTGGCGAATTCCAGGCTGTCTTGCACGTAAAGGCTGTAGGCCGCATCCGGCAATTCGACGCGATAGGCAGGCAGGCCCTGCGGGCGCACTTCGATGATCGGCAGGCCACCTTCGCGCAGGCTCAGGGTCAGCGCCCCCGCGTTGAGGCTCAGGCCTTCGAGCATGACCTTGTCGTTGTGCGGCACCAGCAGTTGCCAGCGATCACGGGTCGGGACCTGGTCGGCCTGGGCGTGGTAAAGGGCGAAGTTGATGCCGTCCTGGTTGCTGCGCACGAACCACTGCCACTGGCCATCGAGCTGGCCGTGGTCGGGGAAGTACTCATGGCCCTCCACCCGCGGCGCCAGGCAGGTGAACGGCAACTGCGGGGTTTGGGCATCGAGTACCCAGGCCTCGCTGGTGGTCTTGCTGTTGAGCAACAGCACCAGCTGGCGTTCGGAGCTTGTGCGGTAGCAATGCAGGAAGAAGCGGCCATCGGGCTCTTCGAACACGGTCGGCGCGTCGCTGCCGCCCAAGGTGTGACGGCGCAGGCGCCAGGGGCGGTGGGTGTCGTCGAGTTCGGCGAAAAACAGCGTCTGGCTGTCATTGGCCCAGGTCAGGCTGCCGTCGCAGTCCTCGAAGGGCAGGGCGGTGACACGGTCGTTGCCCAGGTCCTTGACGTACAGGGTGTAGACCTCATCGCCGCTGGTGTCGAGGCTGTAGGCCAGCAGGCGATGGTCGGGGCTGACGTTGAAGGCACCCAGCGACAGGAAGCCGCCGTTGGCCAGGGCATTGGGGTCGAGCAGCAGTTGCTCGCGGCTTTCATCCACCGTGTTGGAGTCGTCGGCCGGGCGCGGGCAGCGGTAATGGCGTGGGTACTCGTCGCCGGCGGTGGTGCGGGTGTAGTACAGGTACGGGCCCCAGGGCGAGGGCAGCGACAGGTCGGTCTCGAGGATGCGGCCCTTGATTTCCTCGAACAGTTGTTCGCGCAATGGCGCCTGATGGGCCAGGCAGGCCTCCTGGTAGCTGTTTTCGGCCTGCAGGTAGTCGAGCACCTCGGGGGTGTCACGCTGCTGCAGCCAGGCATACGGGTCACTGGACTGGTCTGCGCGGGCAATGGGGGGCTGGGGCTGGGTGGGCATCTGCATTCTCTTGGCTGGGAGGTCGGCGCGGGCCTCCGAACAGCGGAGGGGCGCCTGCGCCCTGAAAAGTGTTTATCATAGGCAACTCTTTGCCTGGCTTGCACGAACACCATGACCGAGAACGACTATACCCTCGCCTGGGGCCTGTACGCCCTTGCCGCCCTGGGCTGCCTGCTGGTGGGCTTCAAGCTCACCGGATGGATGTGGCGCTGGCTGCGCGAACCGCTGCGGGTGATCCTGGCGGTGCTGCTGCTGACCCCGACCGTCGTCGACCCGGTCAAGGACAGCTTTGCCCCGGCGATTGCCATCACCGCCCTGGACGTTGCCTTCAAGGTGGGCAACAACGCCTGGCGCGCGGTTTCCGACTTTGCCATGTACGGCATGATCGCCTTTGCCCTCTACCTGCTCTTCGTGCTGTTGCGCTGGCCGCTGGAAAAGCGCGCCCGTGAGCGTCGCGAGCAAGCCGAGGCAGCCGCCAAGCGCCAGGCCGTCGAGGATGCCGACGTCACGGCCCAGGCCCCCTTGTCGGCCGAACGCCGCGACCGTTACCGCAACGATCCCCCTGCCGCACCTGCTGGCGGCGGCCGGGTCGAGCCTCGTCTGTAACCGGAGACACGCGCATGTGCGAACTGCTGGGCATGAGTGCCAACGTCCCCACCGACATCGTTTTCAGTTTCACCGGCCTGATGCAGCGCGGTGGCCGCACCGGCCCGCACCGTGATGGCTGGGGCATCGGCTTCTATGAGGGGCGCGGCCTGCGCCTGTTCCAGGACCCGGCGGCGAGCAGCGAGTCGGAAGTGGCCAACCTGGTGCAGCGGTACCCGATCAAGAGCGAAGTGGTCATCGGCCATATCCGCCAGGCCAATGTCGGCAGGGTTTGCCTGTCCAACACCCACCCGTTCGTGCGCGAAATGTGGGGCCGCAACTGGTGCTTTGCGCATAACGGCCAATTGGGTGAGTTCAAGGGTGAAGCCACCTTCTACCGGCCTGTGGGTGACACCGACAGCGAAGCGGCCTTCTGCGACCTGCTCAACCGCATTCGTGCAGCGTTCCCAGAGCCGGTCGCCGTGGAACAGCTGCTGCCGGTGCTGGTCGAAGCCTGTGCCGGCTACCGTGGCAAGGGCGTGTTCAACTGCATGCTCAGCGATGGCGACTGGCTGTTCTGCTTCTGCTCGACCAAGCTGGTGCACATCACCCGTCGCGCACCCTTTGGCGCTGCAAGGTTGAAGGATGTCGACCTGATCGTCGATTTTCACACCGAAACGACCCCCAATGACGTGGTCACGGTGATTGCCACCGAGGCCCTGACCGAGAACGAGACCTGGCAGCGTTACGCGCCGGGTCAATGGGCACTGTGGCGGCACGGAGAGTGCGTTGCGCAAGGCCAGAGCTAAGGACGCTGCATGTTCAGAAGTTACCTGCGGTTGTTGCTGTTCACGTTCGGCCTGCTGGCCGGTATCCAGGTTCCGGGGCTGATCAACGACTACAGCCAGCGGGTCGAGGCGCACCTGTTCGAGTCGCGCCAGGCGCTTGATGGCTTCAAGCAGACTGCCGAACGCTTCTTCAATGGCGACCTGCAGGCATTGCTGCGGCATTACCGCAGCAGTGACGACCCGGTGTTCAACAGTGATGCCAACAGCATCGAAAGCCTGATGATCCGCAATGAACTGCTGGAAAACGAATGGCAGGCGTTGCAGGGTTCGTGGGCCAGCCGCACCTGGCATGTGCTGGTGCAGCCAGACCCGCAAATGCGTGAAGAAACGCTGAAGGGCTACAGCTACCAGATACTGCTGGTGCCGGAAGCGATTGGCTGGGGCCTTGGTGCCGGGTTTGTGCTGGCCTTCGTGGTCGAGAGCCTGTTGCTTGCCATTGGCTGGGTAATCATGGGCGGGCGGCGCAGGGTGGTGAAGGAAAGCTGGCGCTGAGGTTGCACCGGGCTCTGGCGGTTGCTTGGGGCCTCATGGACACAGCATAACCAATGGCAAGCACCTAAGGTGCAACCAGCACAATTCTCTGAGCCCCCACATCCCGCGCATACTGGTCCAGCACCTGCCGGCAAACCCCTACCACCTCATCCACCAATGCCACGCCGGTCTGCCAGGCCACCACCAGTTCCAGGCTCGGGGGGGTTGCAAGCCCTCCAGCAGCACCAACTCACCAAGGCCCAGCTCCGTATCCACCAGCGCCGGTGGCAGCGCACCGATCGCGAAGCCATCACGCAGTAGCCGGGTAATCGCCGCCACCGAGTTCACGCAATTCAAGCGCGGTGTTTGCACCCCGGCGCCCTGCAGCAGGCTGAGTACCTCCTGATGCGGCCGCGAGTTCTTCGAAAAGGTCACAATGCGCTCGCGGCCAAGCTCGGCCAGCGAGGCATAATCGCGCTGCTGGAGCGAGCCTGCAGCGACGATCCAGCCCATCGGGTAGCGCGCCAGGTCCAGGCTGCGGATCGACTGTTCGCGCAACAGGTCGGTCTGCAGGATCACATCGAGAAAGCCTTTTTGCAGCTGCTCGCGCAGGTTCAGCGCGGTATCGGCCACCAGCTCGATCTCAACCTGCGGGTAGCGTTCGGTCAACGCGGCCACCAGCGCGCTCATCCAGGTGTGGATCACCGTGTCCATCACGCCGATGCGGATACGCCCGACCTTGGCCCGGTCGCTGTCCAGCGACTGCTTCATGGCCTTGGCGGTGTCGAGCATACGCTCGGCGTACTCCAGCACCTTGCTGCCCTCTGGGGTCAGGCTGACGCCGCGTGAATCGCGCAGCAGCAGTTTGACGCCCAGGTCAGCCTCCAGCGCGGCGATGCGGCTGGAGACCGAGGCCTGGGTGGTGAACAGCTTTTCTGCCGTCAGACGGAAGCTCTTGAGCCGGGCGACCCAGACGAAGGTTTCGAGAAAGCGAAGGTTCATGATCAGTTTTTCTTGTTCCAGACCGGGGGTTTTTCTCGTTGGACGCAAGCCGCGCGGCCTCTGAACAATGTTGCCCAGGCCGCGACGCATCTGGTCGCCCCATAAAACAATACCAACAAGCCGAGGCAAGCATGAACCCCACCGGCGTGCAGCAGCAGGTCGCTACACCTCCTTCGACCGGGCCCTTCGCCTGGTATCGCGACATCGACAAACAGCAACGGCGTACTTTCTGGAGCTGCAAGATCGGCTATGGCCTGGACGGCATGGACACGCAGATGCTCAGCTTCGTCATCCCCACGCTGATCCTGATTTGGGGCATCAGCACCGCCGAGGCCGGGCTGATCCACACCAGCACCCTGATCGCCTCGGCTGTCGGCGGCTGGGTCGCCGGCATCCTCTCCGACCGCATCGGCCGTGTTCGCACCCTGCAACTGACGGTGCTGTGGTTCGCGTTCTTCACCTTCCTGTGCGGCTTTGCGCAAAGCTACGAGCAACTGTTGATCGCCCGTACCCTGATGGGCTTTGGCTTTGGCGGCGAATGGACGGCGGGTGCGGTGCTGATCGGTGAAGTGATCCGCGCCGAGCACCGCGGCAAGGCCGTGGGCATGGTGCAGTCGGGCTGGGCGCTCGGCTGGGGCCTGACGGCGATCCTCTATGCCTTGCTGTTCTCCTACCTGCCACCCGAGCAGGCCTGGCGTGCGTTGTTCCTGCTGGGCATCGTGCCGGCCGTGTTCGTGATCTTCGTGCGCCGCCTGGTCAAGGACCCCGAGGTGTACCGCGAGGCCAAGGCCGCTGAAAAGGCCGAGGCGCCGTCGCACTTCTACGAAATTTTCGCCCCTGGCATGCTCTGGACCACCGTACGCGCTTCTTTGCTGACCACCGGTGCGCTGGGCGGCTACTACGCGATCACCTCGTGGCTGCCGACCTTTCTCAAGAACGAACGTGGCCTGAGCGTGCTGGGCACTGGTGGCTACCTGGCGATGGTGATCGTGGGGTCTTACATCGGCTATGTGGTCAGCGCTTATTTGTCTGACCTGCTGGGGCGCAAGAAAAACTTCATCCTGTTCGCCGTGGGCTCGTTCGTCATCGTGCTGCTGTACACGCAGATGCCGGTCAGCGATGGCGTGATGCTGTGGCTGGGCTTCCCGCTGGGTTTCTTTGCCTCGGGCATTTTCAGCGGCATGGGGGCCTTCCTGACCGAATTGTTCCCCACGCGCATCCGCGGCTCGGGGCAGGGCTTTTGCTACAACATCGGCAAGGTCATCGCTGCGCTGTTCCCGTTGCTGATCGGCATGCTCGGCGAGAAGGTGCCGCTGGGGCTGGGTATTGGCGTGTTCTCTGCGGTGTCGTATGGCGTGGTCATTCTGGCAGCGCTCAGCCTGCCGGAAACACGCGGCAAACAACTCCAGTCACGGTAAGGTAGGCCTATGAACATCGACAAGGGAGTCCGTGTGGTGGAACGCCTGCTTCTCAATTGCGACATGGGCGAAAGTTTCGGCAGTTGGCGCATGGGCCTGGACGCCGAGGTGATGCCGTATATCGATTGCGCCAACATCGCCTGCGGCTACCATGCCGGTGACCCCGGCATCATGCGCCGCACGGTGGAAATGGCCCTGGCGCATGGGGTGACCATCGGCGCGCATCCGGCCTACCCGGACCTGGTTGGCTTCGGCCGCCGCGCCATGGCCTGTAGCCAGGACGAAATCCGCGACCTGTTGCACTACCAGATCGGTGCGCTGGACGGCATCTGCAAGGTGCTCGGCGGCCGGGTGGCCTACGTCAAACCCCATGGTGCGCTGTACAACGACATGATGGCCGACCCGCTCAAGCTGCGCGCCGTGCTCGAAGCCGTGGCGGCCTACGACAGCAGCCTGCCGCTGATGCTCATGGCCACCGCCGATAACCGTGCAGCCCAGGCCCTGGGCGACGAAATTGGCGTGCCGCTGTGGTTCGAGGCCTTTGCCGACCGGGCCTACACCGCCAGCGGCCACCTGGTGTCGCGGCGCCTGCCTGGCGCCGTGCATCACGACCCGGCGCTGGTGGTCGAGCAGGCGCTGCGCCTGGCCCGTGGCGAAGCGCTGGTGGCGGACGATGGCAGTGCGCTGCACCTGCAGGCCAGCACCCTGTGCGTGCACGGCGACAACGACAGTTCAGTGGCGGCGGTGCGGCAGATCCGCCAAGCCCTCGATGCGCTGGAGCGGGCATGAAGCTGCGCATTGAAGTGGTCGCCATCGACAGCCTGATGGTGCGCCTGTTCGACACCATCGACGAAGCCAACATGCCGTGGATCCTCGCGGCCTGCCAGCGCTTGCGTGCAGCCTTCGGCGAGCGGTTGATCGAGCTGGTGCCGTCCTACACCACCTTGATGGTGCAATACGACGGGGCGCCGAGCACGGCGAGGGCGTTGATCGCCCAGGCGCTGGAGGGGCTGCAGCCTGATGCAGGCAACAGTGGTCGGCGCCATGAGATTGCGGTGTGGTACCACGCCAGTGTCGGCCCCGAGCTGCCTGCCTTGGCCAGCCGAAGCGGGCTGACCGAGGCCGAGGTGGTTCGCTTGCACACCGGGCGCGAGTACCCGGTTTTCGCCCTGGGCTTTGCGCCGGGCTTCGGCTTCATGGGGCTGGTGGACGAACGCCTGGCCACGCCGCGCCTGAGCACCCCTCGCAAGCGCGTGGCGGCTGGCAGCGTGGGCATTGCCGAGCGCCAGACCGCCGCTTACCCGGCGGTATCGCCAGGCGGCTGGAACCTGATCGGGCGCACCCCGGTACGCCTGTTCGACCGTGAGCGCGAGGGCTACAGCCTGTTGCAACCGGGCGACCGGGTGCGCTTCGTGGCCGTATCCCACGCCGAGTTCATGGCGTTGGGCGGAGATGACAGCCCGCTGGAGGCACAGGCATGACGCAGTTGAAGATCGAAGCCAGCACCGCGCTGTGCCAGTTGCAGGATGCCGGGCGCTTTGGCTTGCGTCACCTGGGCGTGACCCAAGGTGGGGCGCTGGACTGGGTGGCGATGCACTGGGCCAACTGGCTGCTGGGCAATCCGCTGGGGGCGCCGGTGATCGAGGTAGCGCTGGGCGGATTCAGCGTGGTGGCTGAGCAGGATTGCGTACTGGCCTTGGCGGGCGCCGATCTGGATGCGCGGGTCGATGAACAGCCCCTGGCACCGTGGCGCAGTTTTGCCCTGGCCAAAGGTCAGCGCCTTACCCTGAAGCAGCCCAAGCAGGGCGTGCGGGCCTATCTTGCAGCCCCGGGCGGGTTCCAGGCAGAGTCTGTGCTGGGCAGTTGCGCCACGGTTGTCCGTGAAGCGCTGGGCGGCATTGATGGGCGCGGGGAAGCGCTGGGCAAAGGGCAGGTGCTCGCGTTTGCGGGTTCAGCACCGGCCCTGCGTGAAGTGCCCGAAGCGTTGCGACCCGTGTATTCGGCAAAGCCTGTGCTCGACCTGGTGATGGGCGCGCAGATTGGTGACTTCAGCGGTATGAGCCTGTTTGAAGCCTTCAACAGTGATTGGACTTTAGACAGCCGAGCAGACCGCATGGGTATCCGATTGCTTGGGCCACAGCTGGTCTATCAGAGTGCGGCGATGATCTCCGAAGGGATCCCGCTCGGAGCGGTGCAGGTGCCGCCAGATGGGCAGCCGATTGTGCTGCTCAATGACAGGCAGACCATTGGTGGGTACCCGCGGTTGGGGGCGTTGACGCCGTTGGCGTTGGCGCAACTGGCGCAGTGTATGCCGGGGGCGGCTGTGCGGCTTAGGGCAGTGGTTCAGGAAATGGCGTGGCAAGAGCATCAGGCCTGGGGCAAACGCTGGCAATGAGATGGGCTGACTGGCATTTTTACCAGTTGCCCAGTGCTGGCACTAACTCAATACTGGGCCGTAGCGATTCATAGGGTTGAACTTAACCTTATGACGAGGGGGATAATTCAATCCTCGGTCAGTGTGTGAAGCGCATGGGGGGGCGATGAAACTAGCAAACGATGCGAGACCTGTGGTTTACACGGCTTATGGTTTCAGCAAGCAGCATGCACCGTGGGTGAGTTTCAATGGTCAGCGGTATGATTTCATGACCGGGTGTTATCCACTGGGCAATGGCCATAGAAATTTTAGCCCTCTATTGATGCGCTTTTTGTCGCCGGATGCCCTCAGCCCCTTTGCCCAAGGTGGTCGCAACGCCTATGGATACTGTCTGGGCGACCCCATAAACGGTGATGATCCCACCGGTCGTATGCCCCGTTTCGCTAAAGTGATTGGTGAAGTATTTTTCGGTAGACCTTCAAACGCGCAGCGACAGGAACAAACGAAGTTGTGGTTAAGTCAACGCTTGCAAGAAGAGAGACGTCAAGCAGGCGTTAATTTTTCTGAATTTGAACGCCTGTTAGGTCTGGAGGACCCAAAGTACAAGCGTCCTAGAATGATTGCCCACTTGAAGGCCCTTCCGGATAATTTATTCGAGCGTAGTAAGGCACGTTTAAAGTTGGTCAGAGAAACTATTTCTTTGTTGGAAGCAGCAGAATTTATTGAGAGCGGTACAATGCTTAGTCAGCCAATACCTGAAGGTATCTTGCCGTCCGATGTTGAGAGACTGAATCATTATCTTCAGGCTGCTTGGAGGTCTCAAGAGCCAGGCACAAGTGAGAGGGCGCGGATATCCCTGGTTGCTTTGCAGATGGCCTATGGAAGGCTGGCAGGTGAGACTAACAAGTTGCTTAATAAAAACCTACAGTATTTGCGTCGAGCCTAATAGGTGCACGGGGCTGCGAAAACCCACCGCAGGGGTGGGTTTTTTCTATTTCGACAGATACCGCATCCCATCCTCCAACCCCTGCAAGGTCAGCGGATACATCTTGTCCTCGATCAAATCCCGCACCAAATGCGTGGACGCGGTGTAGTCCCACGCCTGTTTCGGGTAGGGATTGATCCAGATGATCTTCTTGAATTTCTCCATGAAGCGCTGCATCCACACATACCCGGCTTCTTCGTTCCAGTGCTCGACGCTGCCACCGGGCTGGGTGATCTCGTAGGGCGCCATGGCCGCGTCGCCGACGAACACCACTTTGTAGTCATCGCCGTACTTGTGCAGCAGGTCGAAGGTGGAGAACCGCTCCGACGTACGCCGCAGGTTGTTCTTCCACACCGACTCATACACGAAGTTATGGAAGTAGTAATACTCCAGGTGCTTGAACTCGGTCTTGCAGGCCGAAAACAGCTCTTCGCAGACTTTGACGTGGGCATCCATCGAGCCGCCGATGTCGAACAGCAACAGCAGCTTCACGGTGTTGCGTCGCTCCGGGCGCATCTGGATGTTCAGCAGCCCGGCGTCGCGGGCGGTGTGGTCGATGGTGCCGTCGATATCCAGCTCTTCAGCCGCGCCTTCCCGGGCAAACTTGCGCAGCCGGCGCAGGGCCAGCTTGATGTTGCGCGTGCCCAGCTCGACCTGGTCGTCGAGGTTCTTGTACTCGCGCTGGTCCCACACCTTGACCGCCTTGCCCTGGCGCTGGCCGGCCTCGCCCACGCGGATGCCTTCGGGGTTGAAACCGCCCGAACCGAACGGGCTGGTGCCGCCGGTGCCGATCCACTTGTTGCCGCCGGCGTGGCGTTCCTTTTGCTCTTCGAGGCGCTTCTTGAATGCCTCGATCAGCTTGTCCAGCCCGCCCAGGGACTGGATCTGCGCACGCTCCTCATCCGTCAGCGAGCGCTCGAATTCCTTGCGTAGCCAGTCTTCGGGGATCAGCGCTTCGAGGTGGCGGTCGAGGTTTTCCAGGCCTTTGAAGTAGGCGGAAAAGGCCCGGTCGAACTTGTCGAAATGGCGCTCGTCCTTCACCAGGATGGCCCGCGCCAGGTAGTAGAACTCGTCCATGTCGGCGAACACCACGCGTTGCTGCAGGGCGTTCAGCAGGTCGAGCAGTTCGCGTACCGACACCGGCACCTTGGCCGCGCGCATTTCGTTGAACAGGTTGAGCAGCATGACCGGCTCCTGTCAGCGGTTGCCGCGCCGGCTCATGAAGGCCAGGCGCTCGAGCAGCTGCACGTCCTGCTCGTTCTTTACCAGGGCGCCTGCCAGCGGCGGGATGGCTTTGGTCGGGTCACGCTCGCGCAGTACCGCTTCGCCGATGTTGTCGGCCATCAGCAGCTTGAGCCAGTCGACCAGCTCGGAGGTGGAGGGCTTTTTCTTAAGGCCCGGCACCTTGCGCACGTCGAAGAACACGTCCAGCGCCTCGCTGACCAGCGATTGCTTGATGTTCGGGTAGTGCACGTCGACGATCTGCTGCAGCGTCGCGCGGTCGGGGAAGGCGATGTAGTGGAAGAAGCAGCGGCGCAGGAAGGCGTCCGGCAGTTCTTTTTCGTTGTTCGAGGTGATGATGATGATCGGGCGTTGCTTGGCCTTGATGGTCTCGTCTGTTTCGTAGACGTAGAACTCCATCTTGTCGAGCTCTTGCAACAGGTCGTTGGGGAACTCGATGTCGGCCTTGTCGATTTCGTCGATCAGCAGAATCACCCGCTCTTCAGCCTCGAAAGCCTCCCAGAGCTTGCCCTTTTTCAGGTAGTTGCGCACATCGTGGACTTTTTCGGTACCCAGTTGCGAGTCGCGCAGGCGGCTGACCGCATCGTATTCGTAGAGGCCCTGGTGGGCCTTGGTGGTGGATTTGATGTGCCAGGTGATCAGGCGGGCGCCGAAGGAGGCGGCGAGCTGCTCGGCGAGCATGGTCTTGCCAGTGCCCGGTTCGCCTTTGACCAGCAGCGGGCGTTCGAGGGTGATGGCCGCGTTTACCGCCAGTTTCAGGTCGTCTGTGGCGACGTAGTCGCGGGTGCCTTCGAACTTCATGGGAGTGTCCTCTGCGGGGTGCCTGGGCCGTTCTCTACGCACAGAGACTGCATAACCCTGTGGGAGCGGGCTTGCCCCGCGAAAGGGTCGGCCCAGGCAACACATGTTTATCGTTTGTCAGCGACTATACCCCGGCCCCAGACGCCTGCAAACGCAGACCGGGTATTCAGTCCCTGAATGCCCCGTCACGCGCTTTCAGTCAGACTTGGGCGCAGGCTGCTCATAGCGCGCATTGAATGCCTGGACAAAGCCGTTGCGCAGTATCTGCAAGACAGCCTCGAAAGCGCTGACATCCTGCTTGTGCACGCTGCCACTAAGCTCCACGCGGGTGGCGAACTGGTTTTTCGGCTGGTTCTTCAGCACGGTTTCAGTCGCCCCCACCAATGCCTCCCACACCGAGCGGAAGAAGCCCTTGTCTTTGTCCTGCACATCCTGCTGCCAGTTGAACACATCGACATCGCGCAGCAGCGGCTTGATATAGCCATTGAGCCGCCCGTTCTCGGCCTGCGCTTCGATCACCAGGTCGCCGTGCCCGGCATTGAAATCGAACTTGCCATAGGCACTGGCGAAGTCATTGAGTTGGCGCAGCTGTATGCCGGTGGCCCGCAGGCGGAACTCGAAGTCGTCGAAGTCGCTGAAGGGGTCGAACGTGGCGCGGCTCTCGACCTTGGCATCGCCAAATAACAGGGCATGGGCGTCGAAACTGGCGTCGCGCCGGCCTTTCTCATTGCGCACGTTGGTCAGGTTGCGAATGCGCGCGTCGAGCTGGGTGGCCTTGAGGTCGACCGGCGGCTTGGAGGTGAAGTTGCGAAAGGTCAGCACGCCATCTTGAATGCGCACTTCGTTGAGGGTGATGGGCAGCAGTTTTTCCAGCTGCTGGCGCCAGTCGGTGCCCTGGCCAGTCTGCGAAGCCTGCTTGCTGCCGCCATCGACGAAGTTCAGCTCGGGCCGCACGAAGGTCACCTCGGCCACCACGGCGCGGTCGTACCACAGTGCATGCCAGCTGACCGAGAGGTCGATCAACGGCGCGTCGAGCAGCGGCACCGGGACCTTGCCGGTGGTCTTGACGATTTTCAGGCCGTTGATCTGGTACGCGCCGCGCCACCAGGCCAGGTCCACGTCAACGACCTGGCCGCGGTAGTCGCCCATGTCGGCCAGTTTGTCGTTGAGGTAGTCGCGTACCAGGTAGGGCAGGGCCAGGTGCAGGGCAACCAGCAGCACGACCAGGCTGGCCAGGCCTACCAGCGGCCAGCGGTAGCGAGCTTTCATTGTCGGCTCTCCAAGGCAGGATGTGCGGTTGACCGCAGGCGCCGCTCGGGAGTTCGAACAGGCTTTACGGGCCAACGGGGCAGGCTTACCCTTGAAGTCTTTCCCTGCTTCTTCACGTTCAAGGACCCCTGCCATGAGCCGTATCTACGCAGACAACGCCCACTCCATCGGCAACACGCCGCTGGTGCAGATCAACCGCATCGCCCCGCGTGGGGTGACCATCCTGGCCAAGATCGAAGGGCGCAACCCGGGCTACTCGGTCAAATGCCGGATCGGCGCGAACATGGTCTGGGACGCCGAGAGCAGCGGCAAGCTCAAGCCCGGCATGACCATCGTCGAGCCCACCTCGGGCAACACCGGCATTGGCCTGGCCTTCGTCGCCGCCGCCCGAGGCTACAAGCTGATCCTGACCATGCCGGCCTCGATGAGCCTGGAGCGGCGCAAGGTGCTCAAGGCGCTGGGCGCCGAGCTGGTGCTGACCGAGCCGGCCAAGGGCATGAAGGGCGCGATCGAGAAGGCCAACGAAATCGTCGCCTCCGACCCGGCCCAGTACTTCCTGCCAGGCCAGTTCGAAAACCCGGCCAACCCGGCGATCCATGAAAAAACCACCGGCCCCGAGATCTGGAACGACACCGACGGCGCAGTCGATGTGCTGGTGGCGGGTGTGGGTACGGGCGGCACCATCACTGGCGTGTCGCGCTACATCAAGCACACCCAAGGCAAGTCGATTTTGTCGGTGGCGGTGGAGCCGCTGGCCTCGCCGCTAATCAGCCAGACCCTGGCCGGTGAAGAACTCAAGCCCAGCCCGCACAAGATCCAGGGCATTGGCGCAGGCTTCGTGCCGAAAAACCTCGACCTCTCCATCGTCGACCAGGTCGAGACGGTGACCGACGAAGAGTCCAAGGCCATGGCCATCCGCCTGATGCAGGAGGAGGGCATTCTGTGCGGTATTTCCTGTGGCGCAGCAATGGCGGCAGCGGTGCGCCTGGCTGAAAAACCGGAGATGCAGGGTAAGACCATCGTCGTAATTTTGCCCGACTCGGGCGAGCGTTACCTGTCGAGCATGCTGTTCAGCGACCTGTTCAGCGAGCAGGAAAACCAGCAGTAAACGCCCCGTCCGCTGACCAGGCGCAACACTCGGTGATCCGGTTTATTGCAAAATCTTCATGACTCAGATCCCGCCCAGGTTGTTTGTACCGGGGCGGGATGGGTTTATGATGGCCGGATGATTTTTTTGGGAGCAGGCAGCGCAGGCCTGTTTCCTTTCCAAGGAGTGTTGCATGACCTTTTCCTTTGCAGCCAAGGCGGGTGTCCTGCTGGTGTTTTTCGGCAGCGTGCTCTTCGTGCACCTGCGCGGCAAGGCGCGCCTGCCGGTGCTGCGCCAGTTCGTCAACCATTCGGCGCTGTTCGCCCCGTATAACGCCCTGATGTACCTGTTCTCCGGCGTGCCGTCCAAGCCCTACCTGGACCGCCAGCGCTTCCCCGAGCTGGATGTGCTGAAAGACAACTGGCAGGACATCCGCGAAGAGGCCATGCGCCTGTTCGACGAGGGCTATATCCGCGCTGCTGAAAAAGACAACGACGCAGGCTTTGGTTCGTTCTTCAAGAAGGGCTGGAAGCGCTTCTACCTGAAGTGGTACGACAAACCGCTGCCATCGGCCGAAGCCCTGTGCCCGCGCACCGTCGAGCTGGTCAGCAGCATCCCCAACGTCAAGGGCGCGATGTTCGCCCTGCTGCCAGGCGGCAGCCACCTGAACCCGCACCGCGATCCGTTCGCCGGCTCCTTGCGCTATCACCTGGGCTTGGCCACACCTAACTCCGATGCTTGCCGCATCTACGTCGACGGTGAGGAATACGCCTGGCGTGACGGTGAGGATGTGATGTTCGACGAAACCTACGTGCACTGGGTCAAGAACGAAACCGACGTCACTCGCGTGATCCTGTTCTGCGACATCGAACGCCCGCTGAGCAGCTCGCTGATGACCCGCATCAACCGCCAGGTCAGCGCCTTCCTCGGCCGCGCCACCGCGCCGCAGAACACCGACGACGAGCGCGTTGGCGGGATCAACCAGGCGTATGCCTGGAGCAAGCGCTTCAGCAACAATATCAGCGGCCATGTGAAGCAGTTCAAGCGCGCCAATCCGAAGGCTTACCGCATTCTGCGGCCGGTGTTGGCGGTGGTGGTGGCGTATCTGTTGTATCGCTGGTTGTTCTGACTTCTACTCGCCTGCAGCGCCAGGCGGGGCTGGCGCTTGCGGGGCGTGTTCAGCCAGCCCTTGTAATGCACCATCAGTGCGGATATAGAGGGTTGACCAGTTGGCGGACTGACGGGCCTTTCGCGAAATGTTGTGGGCGGATGGCTGCGATGTGTTCGTCGGGCGCTAGGGTGAAGGCAACTATGTGCCTGTCTTTAGTTTTGCAGGGGTGCCTATATCGAGCGCCGCCCGCGCGGCGCTCGATCTCCCGGGCGCTATAAATACCAAGACAAGTCCCTTGCTGCGCCCATGCATTCTCAGCGCGCACAAAAAAGGGCGGTCATTACCCTGACCGCCCCTCAAGCCCTCACAACGCTATCTCACGCCGGCTCCAGCGCCTCAACCACCTTCCCGCGGCTAAGGTGCACCACCTTGTCCGCCGTATCGAAGTACCGGTCATCATGCGAAATCACGATGATGGTCTTGCCCAGCCGCTTCAGGTCCGGCAGCAGCTCGGTATAGAACACCCGGCGGAAGGTCGGGTCCTGGTCGGCCGCCCACTCGTCGAACACCAGCACCGGCCGGCCATCCAGCCATGCATTGACCAGCGCCAGGCGCTTGCGCTGCCCGGTCGACAGGTCGGTGGTGGTAAACGCGCCATCGCGCACGCTGACCTTGTGCGCAATCTCCAGCCGCTCCAGATAGCGCGTGGCATCACTCGGCAGGCTGTGCTCGTGCTCGGGCAGGTCTTCGAACAGGTAGTAATCGGCGAACACGGTGGTGAACAGCTGGCGATAATCGTCCAGCCCTTCCGGCCCGACTGCCACGCCGTTCAGGCGCACTTCGCCGCGCTGCGGGGTATACAGGCCCAGCAGCAGCTTGATCAGCGAGGTCTTGCCGCAGCCGTTCTCACCGACGATGAACAGAATCTCGCCCGGCTCGATGCTCAGGTTCACCGGCCCCACGCGAAACGGTTCTTTGCCGTCCACCGGTGGGTAGGCGTATTCGACATTGTGCAGCTCCAGGTGGGCGCTGCCCGGGGCGCTGCGTTTGACCGGCTGGTCCAGCAGCAGGTGCGGTTCGGGCGAGGAGAAGCGCTCGGACAGGTCGGCGATGCGGCGGAACGCCACCTGGGCGCGGCCGAGAATAGGCAGGTTGCCGATCAGCGTCTCCAGCGGGCCTTTCATGTACAGCAGCACCAGCACGAAGCCGCTCATCACCGCTGGGTCGTTGCTCGGCCACAGCGATTGCAAGGCCAGGGTCAGGCCGATGACCACGAAGAACAGCATCGAACCCAGGCTCTTGGCTGCCACGAAAATGTTGATGGAGCGGATGTGGGTGTTGGCGATGAAGTCCGCCGTGCCCTGAATATTGCGGGTCAGCATGGCGTGGCGGCGGCGGCGGTCGATGCGCAGCTCCTTGGCGCCTTCGGCGATCGCCGAGTAGTGCTTTTGCAGGTTGTCCTCGGCGTCGCGGGCGGCGTTGAAGCCGGCCACGCCTTTTTGCCGGGCGACATACTGAATCGCGCTGCCAATGCCGATCGCCACCAGGGTGATGAGGAAGATCGGCCACGACAGCCAGGCCAAGTAGGCCATGCAGCCGATCACAGTGGTGAGTGAGATCGCTAGCGGCGCGAAGGCGAAGGCGAAGTCGCTGATGGTGTCGACGTCGCGGGTCAGCACCGGGATCAGGCGGTGGGTGCGGTAGCGCTCGATCTGCTCGATGGGCGCAGACAGCACCTTGGCGCCCAGGTCTTTGCGCAGCCGGGCAATGACCTTCTGGCCGACGTAGTTGGTGCCGCTGTCGGCGGCCACGCTGCTCACCAGTGCCAGCACGCACAGGCCGGCGAAGGCCAGGATCACACCCTGGCTCATGCCGTCGGCGGCATGCAGGCCCTGGTTGACGGTGGCCAGCAGCGCGGTCACGGCCAAGCCGCCGACCATGCCCAGCAGCACCGAGACGATGACCGCCGGGCGGTAGGGTTTCAGCAGGCCCAGCAATTCGCGGATGGCCCCGGGGGAAGACGTTTTCATGAAGCGCGATCTCGGTGATGGAGTGGGGGTGGGCGGCGCAGCGGGGTCAGCTCCCGAGGGCCAGGGTGCCCTTCATCAAGGTGCTGTGGAACGGGAACGAGCAGTAGAAGCTGTAGGCGGTCCCGGCCTTCAACGACCGGGTGTCGAGGGTGACGCTGTCTGTTTCACCGCCGCCGATCAGGCGGGTATGGGCGAGCACCCGGGTGTCGCCTGGCTTCACGTAATCCTGTGCCTCACCGGCCTTCAGGCCATCGTCCAGCACGCCTTGCATGTCTGCCTGGGTGCTCAGTACCCAGTTGTGGCCCATGACGCTCTTGGGCATCTGGCCGGGGTGTGCGAGGGTGATGGTGAACGACGTGCAGGCCTTGGGTACGGTGATTTCGGCCTTGTCGAAGGTCATCTGGTCGGTGCCGTGGATCTCTACGGCGCAGTCCTCGGCCGACCAGGCCACGGCAGGGGCCGCAGCAAGCAGGGCGAGGAGCAGAAGCTGGCGAGTCATGTAAGGTTCCTGGACGATAAAAGGGTGCACATCGTTCAGACGAACCGGCGCGCGTTCGCTTTACCTTGTGAGTGGGGGCGGGTGAATTTCTGCCGGGCACGCTCGTTCATCTAGTCAGGCGCCCTGATGGCGCAGCATCCGATTTCGCCGCCATGGCGGCCCTGGCTTGAGGTGACGGTACATGAGTGAATTGCTGAGCTTTGCGATCGAACCCCTGGACGCCGCCCGCGGCGACCTGCCGCTGCTGGTGCGCGCGCCAGAGCCCGGCATCGACCTGCTCGACGCATTCGAAGAACTGAAGCCGCTGGTGGAACGCCACCTGCTGCATGCGGGCGGCATCCTGTTCAGGGGCTTCCAGGTGGGTGGGGCCGAGGCTTTCCGCCAGTTCGCTGCCGCCTTCGGCCACCCGCTGCTCAACTACGAGTTCGGCTCCACGCCGCGCAGCAACGTGACCAAAGGGGTGTACACCTCGACCGAATACCCGGCGCACCAGAGCATCCCCTTGCACAACGAACAGGCCTATACCCTCGAATGGCCGATGAAGATCTGGTTCTACAGCGTGATCCCTGCCGAGACCGGGGGCGAGACGCCGATTGCCGACAGCCGCGAGGTCTACCGGCGGATGCCGGCGCGTATTCGCGAGCGGCTGGTCGAGAAGGGGCTGATGTATGTGCGCAACTACGGTAATGGCCTGGATGTGGAGTGGTCGCAGGTGTTCAACACCGAAGACCCACGCCAGGTCGAGGCGTACTGCCGGGCGCATGCCATTGAATGCATCTGGAAGGAAGATGGCGAACTGCGCACCCGGCAGCGCTGCCAGGTGGTGGCGCGCCATCCGGTGACGGGGGAGGACGTTTGGTTCAACCAGGCGCACCTGTTCCATGTCTCGAACTTGCAGCCGGAGGTGCGGGAGTCGCTGATGGACATTGTCGAGGAGGAGGACCTGCCGCGGAATGTGTATTACGGCGATGGTTCGACCATTGAGGATTCGCTGCTCGATGAAGTGCGTGGGGTGCTGGATGAGTGCACGGTCAGTTTTCCTTGGCTGGAGAATGACGTGCTGATGCTCGACAACATGCTTGCGGCCCATGCGCGGTCGCCGTTTACCGGGAAGCGCAAGGTGGTGGTGGCGATGGCGGAGGGGTATTCGCAGGTTTTGCGTTGATTGGTTTTTTTGGGGGGGCAGGGGTGCAAACCTCAAGGCATGCACTCACCGGCCCACCCCAAATCCCCCCGCCCCTAAATCAGCCCCCCATGCCTTCGTCTGACAGTTACCGCTCGACTGCCAGGACATCGCTCGACATGAATGCTGAACAGACGCTCAAACTCGCTCGCCGCTTCATCGAACTCAGCCCCGACAAGCGCCGCCTGTTCCTCAAGGCGCTGCAGGGCGAGGGCATGGACTTCTCCGTGCTGCCGATCGCGCCAGGTGTCGAGGTCGACGAGCGTGACCAGCTGTCCTACGCGCAGCGGCGCATGTGGTTCCTCTGGCAGCTCGACCCCCAAGGCGCAGCCTACAACCTGCCCATGGCCGTGCGCCTGCATGGCCCGCTGAACCTGTTGGCCCTGCAGCACGCCTTCGATGCCCTGGTGGCCCGCCACGAAACCCTGCGCACCCGCTTCGTCGCCGACGGCGATGATGTGCGTCAGCAAGTCGATGCAGCCGCCGCCCCGCTGCAGTTGCGCCAGGACGGCTTGAGCGAGCTGGCCGAAGAGGCCCGCCATCACGCCCTCGAATCCATCGCCGAAGAAGAAGCCCTGGCCCCCTTCGACCTGGCCGCCGGCCCGCTGCTGCGCGTGCGCCTGCTGCAACTGGCAGAACAGGACCATGTACTGCTGCTGACCCTGCACCATATCGTCGCCGATGGCTGGTCGATGAACGTGCTGATCGACGAGTTCCTGCACCTCTACGATGCCGCCGTGGCCGGCACCGAAGCCACACTCGAACCCTTGCCGATCCAGTACCGCGACTACGCCCTGTGGCAGCGCAGTTGGCTTCAGGCTGGCGAGCAGGACCGCCAGTTGGCGTACTGGCAGGCGCGCCTGGGCGACGATCACTCGCCGCTGGAGCTGCCACTGGACCGCGCCCGCAGCGGCCGGCCGAACTACCGCGGCGCGCGTCACGAATTCCCGATTGCCGCCGATGTCGCTGAACGCCTGCGCGGCCTGGCGCGTCGGCACAACGTCACCCTGTTCATGGTCCTGCTGGCAGCCTTCAAGCTGCTGCTGCAGCGCTATGGCGGGCAGAGCGCCGTCCGCGTCGGGGTGCCCATTGCCAACCGCAACCGTGCCGAAAGCCAGGGCCTGATCGGCTGCTTCATCAATACCCAGGTGCTGCACACCGAAATCGACCCACTGCTGGATATCGCCGGCCTGCTGCAGCGCGTGCGCGAAACCGCCGTGGGCGCGCAAAGCCACCAGGACCTGCCGTTCGAACAACTGGTCGAGGCCCTGGAGCTGCCGCGCAGCACCGAGAGCCCGCTGTTCCGGGTGCTGTTCAACCACCAGGCTCAGGTGGCGGATGTCGAAGCCATCAAGACCCGCTCCGGGCTGAGCCTGGCACCGATCACCCTGGAAAAGCACAGCGCCCGTTTCGACCTGGCACTCGATACCCACGAGCGGGCCGGCCAGCTGCATGCTGCCTTCACCTATGCCCTCGATGTGTTCGATGCGGCCACTGTCGAAGCCCTTGGCGAACAATGGCTGGCGCTGGTGCAGGCGCTGGCCGACGAGGCCCCCGGTGCGGTGGGCGAGTTGCCGTTGCCAGGCCTGGCCGCCACCCGGAATGCGCATGGGCAGGCCGCCGAGCCGTTGTTGGTCCACCAGCGCTTTGCCGAGGCTGCCCAGCGCCACCCCGAGCGCACCGCCGTGATGGCAGCAGGCGAGGCGGCCAGCTTTGCCGGGCTTGATGCCCATGCCGAAGCCATCGCCGACAGGCTGGTCGAAGCTGGCGTGCAGCCGGACACTCTGGTCGGCGTGCTGGCCGACCGCAGCGTCGGCATGCTCGCCAGCATCCTCGGCGTGCTCAAGGCGGGCGGCGCTTACCTGCCACTGGAACCCGAGCAACCGGCCGAACGCCTGGCCTACATGCTCGCCGACAGTGGCACCCGCCTGGTGCTGGCGCCCGGCAATTGGCAGGCAACGCTGCCAGGTGGCGTCCATCGGCTGGCCTGGGAACACACCCAGGCCGCTCGTGAAAGCGCCCCACGGCGTGCCGTTGCAGCGGCCAACCTCGCCTACGTGATCTACACCTCCGGCACCACCGGCCAGCCCAAGGGCGTAGCAATCAGCCATGGCGCGTTGGGCAACTATGTCGAGGGCATCGCCGCGCGCCTGCCGATGAGCCAGATCCACAGCATGGCGCAGGTCTCGACCCCGGCTGCGGACCTCGGCCACACCATGCTGTTCGGCGCCCTGTGTGGCGGCCAGACCTTGCACCTGCTGCTGCGCGATCAGGTACTGGATGCCGAAGGCTTCGCGGCCTACCTGGCGCAGCACCAGGTGGATGCACTGAAAATCGTGCCCTCGCACCTGGAGGCCATGCTGGTCGCCGGCCGCTCGGCGCTGCCGGAGCAGTGCCTGGTGCTGGGCGGCGAAGCCATCAGCCCGGGCCTGCTCGGCAAGATCCGCGCGCTGGCCCCAGCACTCAAGGTGTTCAACCACTACGGCCCGACCGAGACCACGGTCGGCGTGCTGGTGGCCGAACTGGACAACCAGGCTTCGCTCGGCCAACCGCTGGCCAATGCACGCCTCAGCGTGCTCGACCGCTGCCTGCAGCCCTTGCCGGCCAAGGCCAAAGGCGAGCTGTACATCGGCGGGGCAGGCCTTGCCCGTGGCTACCTCGCCCGCCCGGCGTTGACCGCTGAGCGTTTTGTGCCCGACCCGAACGGTAATGGCGAGCGCTTGTACCGCAGTGGCGACTGGGTACGGCAGAGCGCTACCGGCGAGCTGCAGTTTGCCGGGCGCATGGACGGCCAGGTGAAAATCCGTGGCTACCGCGTGGAGCTGGCCGAAATCGAGAACCAGCTGCGTGGGCTGGAGGGCGTCGCCAATGCCCTGGTGCGAGTCCAGGGCCAGGCACCGGAGCTGCAACTAGCGGCCTGGCTGGTGCCCAGCCAGATGCCGGCAGACAGCCAGGCCTGGCAGGAGGCGATTCGCGCCACGCTCAAAGGGCTGCTGCCCGAGCACATGGTACCCACCCACCTGATGGTGCTGGAGCGCCTGCCGGTGACGGTCAACGGCAAGGTCGACATCAAGGCGCTGCCCGCGCCGGTCGCCACCCAGGTGGCCTACCAGGCGCCGGTAACCCCGTTGCAGGTGCAGCTGGCGCAGATCTGGGCCGAGGTGCTGCAGGTGCCGCAGGTGGGCCTGGGCGACAACTTCTTTGCCCTGGGTGGGCATTCGCTGCTGGCCACCCAGGCCGTGTCGCGGGTGCGCAAGCACCTGGGCCTGGACATCCCGCTGCGCACGCTGTTCGACACGCTCGACCTGCAGGCCTTTGCCCAGGCCGTGGCCGAGGGCGAGCAGGGCGCGGGCCTGGAGATCGAGATCCTCGACCGCCAGCAGCCGCTGCCGGTGTCCCGCTCGCAGAACCGCCAATGGCTGTTCTGGAAACTCAACCCGCAAAGCCTGGCCTACAACACACCGATGGCCGTGCGCATGCAAGGCGCCCTCGACCGCGCAGCCGTGCAGGCCGCGCTGGATGCGCTGGTGGGACGCCACGAATCACTGCGCACGGTGTTCGTCGAAGCCAACGGCTTGCCGTGGCAGCGCATTCTGCCCGCCGCTTCGGTACCGATTGGCTTCGAAGACCTCAGCGGCCAGGACGAGGCCGCGCAGATGCGCAAGCTCGAAGCCGAAGCCTTTGCCACGTTCGACCTGGAGCACGGCCCGCTGCTGCGTGCGCGCCTGTTCAAGGTGCATGCGCACGAGCACCTGCTGTCGCTGACCTTGCACCACATCGTCTCTGACGGTTGGTCGATGAGCCTGCTGGTACGCGAGTTCGCTGCCGCCTACAACGCGGCTGCCAGCGGCCAGGCAAGGGCCATCGAGCCGCTGCCGGTGCAGTACGCCGACTTCGCCGCCTGGCAGCGCAAATGGCTGGCCGAGGGGCAGATGCAGGCACAGATCGACTATTGGAAGGCGCGCCTGGAGGACGATTTCGAAGTGCTCGAACTGCCCGCCGACCGTATTCGCCCGCCGGCCAAGAGCTACCAGGGCAGCCGCTTCGACCTGCGCCTGCCGTTGGCCCTCACCGAGCGCCTGCGGGCCCTGGCGGTGGCGTCCAATGCTACGCTGTTCCATGTGTTTCTGGCGGCCTACGCCATCGTGCTGTCGCGCTACAGCCGCAAGGACACGATCAACATCGGTGTCCCAGTGACCAACCGCAATCGCCTGGAGCTCGAAGGGCTGATCGGCTTCTTCATCAACGTGGTGGTGGCGCGGGTCGGCGTCGATGGCAGCCTGCCGTTCCCGCAGTTGCTGGCGGCGATCAAGGAAACCACCCTGCAAGCGCAGGCCAACAAGGACGTGCCGTTCCTGGAGGTTGCCGAGGCCCTGTACCCAGAGCGCGACCAGGGCGTGAACCCGTTCTTCCAGGTGCTCTACAACCATTTGCGCGACCTGGGCGAGCAGGTGTCCAGCGATGCCCTGCAGGGCCTCAAGGTCCGCGAAGTGGACTTGCTGGAGCCGGGCGCGCAGTACGACATCTCGCTCAATACCCTGGAGCGCTCCGACGGCGTGACCGCCTCGTTCAACTACTCCACCGACCTGTTCGATGCGCCGCGCATCGAGCGCATGGCCGGGCACTGGCAAGCGCTGCTCGAAGCCATCTGCGCCGAGCCGCAGCGCTGCATCGCCGAGCTGGACTTCCTGGGCGACGATGAGCGTCGCCAACTGACCCATGGCTGGAACCCCGCGCCAGCAGCCAGCAGCGGCCTGTGCGCGCACCAGTTGCTGGAGCGCCAGGCGCGTGCGCAGCCAGACGCCGTGGCACTGATCTTCGATGATCAGCAACTGAGCTATGCCGAGCTGGACCGCTGCAGCACCCAGTTGGCCCATCGCCTGCGTGCAATGGGCGTAGGCCCTGACTGCTTGGTGGGTGTGGCCGTCGAGCGTGGCCTGGGCATGGCGCTGGCGCTGATCGCCATCCACAAGGCCGGCGGTGCCTATGTGCCGCTGGACCCGGACTACCCGCAAGAGCGCCTGGCGTACATGGTCGAAGACAGCGGCATTGGCCTGCTGCTGGCCGATGCGCCATCGCTGGCGCGTTTGCAGCTCGACCCGCAGCTGCCTTGCCTGGTGCTCGAACCCGGCACCCAGTGGCTGCAGGCCTGGCCGGCCGAGCCGCTGCCTAACCTGGCGGCGCCGCATAACCTGGCCTACGTCATCTACACCTCGGGCTCCACCGGCATGCCCAAGGGCGTGGCCATCGACCACCATGCGCTGTCGGTGTTCTGCCAGGTGGCCGCCGACTACTCACGCCTGAGCCCGAGTGATCGCGTGCTGCAGTTCGCCACCTTCAGCTTCGACGGCTTTATCGAGCAGTTCTTCCCGCCGCTGGCGCAAGGCGCTTGCGTGGTGCTGCGCGACCTGCGGCTGTGGGACACCGCCACCCTGCTGGACGAAATCAACCGCCACGGTGTGACCGTGGCCGACTTGCCCGCCGCCTACTGGCGCCTGCTGGCCCTGGAGCGTCGCGGGCCAGAGGCCTATGGCCGGCTCAAACAGATCCACGTTGGCGGTGAAGCGGTGCCGGAAGACGCCCTGCGCGCCTGGCTGGCCGATGGGCCGCCGGCGGTGCGTCTGCTGAACACCTACGGGCCGACCGAAGCGACCGTGGTGGCCACCACCTTCGACTGCTCGCAGATGACGCCCGCGCAGATCAGCCAGGGCGGTGTACCGATTGGCCGAGCGCTGCCGGGCCGTACCCTGCACGCGCTGGACGATGGCCTGGCGCCGACCCCAGTGGGCGTCTCTGGCGAGCTGTTCATTGGCGGGGCAGGGTGCCTGGCGCGGGGTTACCACCAGCGCCCGTCGCTGACGGCCGAGCGCTTCATCCCCGACCCGTTCGACAGCGTGGGCGGTGGCCGCCTGTATCGTACCGGCGACCTGGGTTACTACGACCCACATGGGCAACTGGCCTATCGCGGGCGGGCTGACCACCAGGTCAAGGTGCGCGGTTTCCGCATTGAACTGGGCGAGATCGAGCAGTACCTGCGCGCGCACCCGGACGTTCGCGAGGCCACGGTACTGGCCATCGACCTGCCCAGCGGCAAGCAGCTGTGTGCCTATGCGGTACCTGCTGAAGGCGCCAGCGGCGATCTGCGCCAGGCCCTCAAGCAGTACCTCAAGGCCAGCCTGCCGGACTACATGATCCCGTCCTACCTGGTGACCCTGCCGAGCATGCCGCTGACCCCCAGCGGCAAGCTCGACCGCAAGGCGCTGCCATTGCCCGACCCCAGCCAGCCACAGCACGACTACCAAGCGCCGCAGACCGAACTGCAACAGCAATTGGCGCAGATCTGGGCGCAGTTGCTCAACCTCGGTCAGGTCGGCCTGAACGACAACTTCTTCGAACTCGGCGGCCACTCCCTGCTGGCGGCGCAAGCGGTATCGCGCATCAACGTGGAACTGGGCCTGGACATACCGCTGCGGCTGATCTTCGCCCACCCCGAGCTGCGCGCGTTCGCCCAGGCACTGGATGAACAAGGCCTGTCGCTGAGCGACGACGGCCTGAGCGATATCGAAAAAATGATGAACGAATTCACCGAGGCCTGACATGCAACTCACCCCCGCACAACGCATTGCCCAACGCTTCGTCAGCCTGCCTGTGGAGCAGCGTCAGCAGATCCTGGCGAAAATGCAGGCCACCGGGCAGAGCTTCCGCCTGCTGCCCATCGTGCCTGCACGCCAGGGCCTGGCGCGCATTCCCTTGTCGTTTGCCCAGCAGCGCCTGCTGTTTCTCTGGCAGTTGGAACCCGACAGCCCGGCCTATAACGTGCCGATGGCCGTGCGCCTCAAGGGCGCTCTGGAGCTAACGGTGCTGCAGCAGGCGCTGGATGCGCTGGTCAGCCGCCATGAGTCGCTGCGTACGCGCTTCGTTTCGGATGAAGGCGAGTTCCACCAGGAGATTCTCGGCGCCTGCCCGCTGGTGCTGGACGTGGTCGAGTTCCAGGCGGGCGACGATGAAGCCGCCTTGAGCGAAGCCGTCGATGCCGCGCTCAAGCAACCGTTCGACCTGCTGACCGGGCCGCTGATGCGGGTCACCCTGCTGCGCCTGAGCGCCGAGCACCACGTGCTGGCCCTGAGCATGCACCACATCATCTCCGACGGCTGGTCGAGCGACTTGCTGGTGCAGGAGTTCATCCAGCTGTACACCGCCCTGGCTGAAGGCCGCGAGGCGCAATTGCCGGCCCTGCCGATCCAGTACGCCGACTATGCGATCTGGCAGCGCGCCTGGCTCGAGGCCGGTGAGGCCCAGCGCCAGCTGGCGTATTGGCAGGCGCAACTGGGTGACGAGCAGCCGCTGCTGAGCCTGCCGCTGGACTTCGAACGGCCCGCCACGCCGAGCTACCGCGGCGCGGTGCTCAAACTGCAGATTGGCGCCGAGCAGGCCGAAGCGCTGCGCAGCCAGGCGCGCAAGGGCGGGCACACGCTGTTCGTGCTGATGCTGGCGGCCATGGCGGTGGTGCTGTCGCGCTACAGCGGGCAGTCGGACATCCGCATCGGCGCGCCGAATGCGGGGCGTAACCGCAAGGAGCTGGAAGGCCTGATCGGCTTCTTCATCAACACCCAGGTGTTGCGCGTGCAGGTAGACGAACGCGCGACCTTCGCCGAGCTGCTGGAGCAGGTCAAGGACGTGATCGGCGGCGCCCAGTCGCACCAGGAACTGCCGTTCGAGCACCTGGTGGATGCCTTGCTGCCAGAGCGCAACCTGGCCCACAACCCGCTGTTCCAGTTCAAGATCAACCAGCACGTGGCGGCGGGCGACGCGTCGCGCAAGCGCCTGGGTGCGCTGGAGGTGGAAGGTTTTGCCCGTGAAGGTGGCGATGCGCGCTTCGACCTGGCGTTCGACTTCTCGGATAAGCCCGATGGCATCGAGGGGTACTTCACCTACGCCACCGACTTGTTCGAGCCCGCGACCATCCAACGCCTGGCCGACTCGCTGCGGCGGGTGCTGGACGTGCTCAGCCATGCCCAGCAGCAGCCGATCGTCGACCACCTGGAGGTGGCGGCGCAGCAGCCGGCCGCAGCCAACGCCTACCCGCACCGCGACTTCCTCGCCCTGTGGCACCAGGCGATGGCGCAAGGGCAGGCCCAGGGCGGCGTGCGCGCTGGTGAGCGCTTCATGACCCAGGGCGGGCTGGACGCTGCGTCCAACCGCGTAGCCGACTACCTGCGCCGGCGTGGCGTCGGTGCCGGCAGCATCGTTGCCCTGTGCCTGCCGCGCTCCATCGATTGGGTCACGGCCTTGCTGGCGGTGCTCAAGACCGGCGCCGCCTACCTGCCGCTGGATACCCAGCAGCCGCAGGAGCGCCTGCAGCAGTTGGTCGTCGACAGCGGCGCCGCCGTGCTGTTGCATGAGCCTGGCGATACCCGCTTCGCTGGCCTCGACGGCTTGCAGGCGGTTGCCTGCGAGCCCTCGACGTGGGCGGCCTGCAGCGACAGCCCGGTGGCGGTCGCGGTCAGCCCTGAGCAGCCGGCTTATCTGATCTACACCTCGGGTTCGACCGGCCAGCCCAAAGGCGTGGTGGTCAGCCACGGGGCATTGGCCAGCTATATCCAGGCTGTGCTCGAACGCCTGCAACTGCCGGCCGGGGCGAGCATGACCATGGTGTCCACCACCGCCGCCGACCTTGGCCACACCGTACTGTTCGGTGCCCTGGCCTCGGGCCGCTTGCTGCATTTGCTACCGCAGGAACTGGCCTTCGACCCGGATGGTTTCGCCAGCTACATGGCGCAGCATCAGGTGGGCGTGGTGAAACTGGTGCCAAGCCACCTGCAAGGCTTGCTGCAGGCTGCCCGCGCCGCCGATGTGCTGCCTGCTGCAGCACTGATTCTGGGCGGTGAAGCGTGCCCTTGGAGCCTCCTGGAAAAAATCCGCGCATTGCGCCCCGAATGCCGCGTCATCAACCACTACGGCCCGACCGAGACCACGGTCGGCGTGCTCACCTTCGAACCCGACCAGCGCCTGGCCAATTGCCGCACGGTGCCGGTCGGTCGCCCGCTGGGCAATGCCTGCGCCGAAGTGCTCGATGGTTACCTCAACCCGCTGGCGCCGCAGGTGGTCGGCGAGCTCTACCTGGGGGGCCAGGGCGTTGCCCAGGGTTACCTGGGCCAGCCCGCGCTGACGGCCGAACGCTTCGTGCCGGCGGCCGATGGCGCCCGCCTGTACCGCACCGGCGACCGGGCGCGGTTGAGCGCTGAAGGCCTGGTGGAATTTATCGGGCGTGCCGATGACCAGGTGAAAATCCGTGGCTATCGCGTCGAACCGGGTGAAATCGGTCGCGTGCTCGCCGGGCTGCCCGATGTCAGCGACGCCGTGGTCCTGGCATTGCCGCTGGAAGGCGATGCCGAGCGCCTGCAACTGGTGGCCTACGTGGTGGCCGAAGCAGGCGTGACCGTGCCGCAGTTGCAGGCGCAACTGCAGGCCCGCTTGCCCGACTACATGGTGCCTGCGCAGGTGCTGTTGCTCGAGCGTCTGCCGCTGACCGCCAACGGCAAGCTCGACAAGCGCGCCTTGCCGGCGCCGGGCGCGGTAAGCCGTGGTTACGTGGCGCCTGAAGGCGACATCGAGGAGAAGCTGGCCGCGGTATGGGCCGACGTGCTCAAGCTGGAACGCGTGGGCAGCAGCGACAACTTCTTCGAGCTGGGCGGCGATTCGATCCTCAGCCTGCAGATCATCGCCCGGGCCAAGCGCCAGGGCATCAAGATCACCCCCAAGCAGCTGTTCGAACAGCAGACCGTCGGCCAACTGGCCCAGGTCGCCAAGCGCATCGAAGCCAAGCAGCCGGCAGCCGCTGCCCCGGTGGACAGCGCTGTCAGCGGTGAAGTGGTGCTGCTGCCCGCGCAGGCGCGCTTCTTCGAGATGGACATCGCCCAGCCAGGGCACTGGAACCAGTCGGTGCTGTTGAAACCTGCCCAGCGCGTGCAGGTGGAACACCTGGAGTCGGCCCTGCGTGCGGTGCTGGAGCAGCACGACGCCTTGCGCTTGCGCTTCAGCCGCCAGAACGGCCAGTGGCAGGCCCGCTTCCAGGCCCTGGACAGTGCGCCGCTGGTGCGCCAGCGCAGCCTCGCAGCGCTGGGCGAACTGGACGCCGCTGGCACCGAGGTGCAGGCCAGCTTGAACCTTGAGCAAGGCCCGCTGCTGCGTGCCGAACTGTTCGACCTTGCCGATGGCCAGCAGCGCTTGCTGTTGGTCATTCACCACCTGGTGGTGGACGGCGTGTCCTGGCGGGTGCTGCTCGAAGACCTGCAAGAGGCTTATCAGCAACGCCTGAAAGGTCAGCCCGTAAGCCTGCCAGCCAAGACCTGTTCGGTGAAAACCTGGGCCGAGCGGCTGGTTGCGCATGCCAGCAGCTCGGCGCTGCAGGCACAGGGCGACTACTGGCTGCAGGTGCTGCAAGGCAGCCCGGCAGAACTGCCGCGTGACAACCCGCAGGGCAGCCTGGGCAACCAGCACGCCCGCACTGCTGCGTCGCGCCTGGATGCCGCGCGTACCGCGCAGTTGCTGAAGCAGGCCCCCGCTGCCTATCGCACGCAGATCAACGACCTGCTGCTGACCGCGCTGGCGCGCACGCTGTGCCAGTGGAGCGCGCAGGATGAGGTGCTGGTGCAACTGGAAGGCCATGGCCGCGAAGACCTGTTCGACGACCTTGACCTCAGCCGCACGGTCGGCTGGTTCACCAGCCTGTTCCCGGTACGTCTGGCCCCTGGCCAGGCCGTTGGCGAGTCGATCAAGGCGATCAAGGAGCAACTGCGCGCCGTACCGGACAAAGGCATCGGCTATGGCCTGCTGCGCTACCTGGGCGATGCCCAGACCCGCGAGCGGCTCAGCGGCGCCGCGCAGGCACGCGTCACCTTCAACTACCTGGGCCAGTTCGACGGCAGTTTCACCGCCGACGACGCGGCATCGTTCAGCCCTAGCGGCGAAAGCGCCGGCCGCACCCAATGCGCCGGTGCGCAGTTGGGCAACTGGCTGAGCATCACCGGCCAGGTGTACGGCGGCGAGCTGTTCCTGGAGTGGACCTACAGCGAAGACGTCTACCGCCCGGAAACCATCCAGCACCTGGCCCAGGCCTACGAGCAGGCGTTGGCCGAGCTGGTCGAGCATTGCTGCCAGGCTCAGCACCAGGGCGTGACGCCGTCGGACTTCCCGCTGGCGGCACTCACCCAGGCTCAGCTGGACAGCTTGCCGCTGGCCCCGGGGCAGATCGCCGATGTCTACCCGCTGTCGCCGATGCAGCAGGGCATGCTGTTCCACACCCTGTACGACCAGCAGGCCGGCAACTACATCAACCAGTTGCGAGTCGATGTCGAAGGGCTGGATGTGCAGCGCTTCAAGCAGGCCTGGCAGGCCGCGCTCGATGCCCATGACATCCTGCGCAGCGGGTTCGTGCTGCAGGGCGAGCTGGAGCAGGCGGTGCAAGTGGTGCGCAAGTCGGTAGCGTTGCCGTGCAGCGAGCATGACTGGCGTGGCCAGCCGGCGCTGGAAGCCGCCTTGCAGGCCTTGGCCGAGGGCGAGCGCCAGCGCCGGTTCGAACTGGCCGAGGCGCCGCTGCTGCGGCTGGCCTTGGTGCGCACGGGCGAGGCGCGCCACCACCTGATTTACACCAACCACCATATCCTGATGGATGGCTGGAGCACCTCGCGTTTGCTGGGCGAAGTGCTGCAACGTTACGCGGGGCTGGCGCCACAGGCCCAAGTCACGCATTACCGCGACTATATCGCCTGGCTGCAAGGCCAGGACACAGCGGTTGCCGAAAGCTTCTGGAAGGCCCAGCTGGCCGGGCTCGACGAGCCGACCCGGCTGGCCCAGGCCATTGCCGGTAGCGCGGGGGTTGCAGGCACCGGCTACGGTGATCATCGCCTGGCCTTCGATGCGGAGCAGACGGCGCGCATCGAAGCCTTTGCCCGCGCCAACCGGGTCACCGTCAATACCCTGGTGCAATCGGCCTGGCTGCTGCTGTTGCAGCGCTGCACTGGCCAGGCCAGCGTGTGCTTCGGCGCCACGGTAGCGGGTCGCCCGGCAGACCTGGCTGGGGTCGAAGAGCAGATCGGCCTGTTCATCAACACCCTGCCGGTGATCGGCGCACCCCGTGCCGAACAGACCGTGGCCGAATGGATTAGCCAGGTGCAGGCCAGCAACCTGGCTGTGCGCGAGTTCGAGCACACCCCGCTGTATGACGTGCAGCGCTGGGCAGGGCAGGGCGGTGATGCGCTGTTCGACAGCATCCTGGTGTTCGAGAACTACCCTGTTTCCGAGGCCTTGCAGCAAGGCGCGCCTGGCGGGTTGCGCTTTGGCGACGTGGCCGTGCAGGAGCAGACCAACTACCCGCTGACCCTGGTGGTGGAACTGGGCGCGACCCTGTCGATGCACTACAGCCACGACCGTGCGCTGTGGAGCGACGAGGCCATTGGCCGACTGGCGGGTTGCTTCGCCAGCGTGCTGCAGGCGCTGGTTGCCAATGCGCAGGCAGTGGTCGGCGAGCTGCCGATGCTGGGCCTGCAAGAACAGCAACTGATGGTCGAGCGCTGGAACGACACCCAAGCGGCATACCCGGATCAGCGCAGCATCCATTCGCTGATCGAAGCCCAGGCGTTCGCCACCCCACACGCCCCGGCACTGGTGTTTGGCGAGCAGTCCCTGAGCTATGCCGAGCTCAATGGCCAAGCCAACCAGCTGGCGCACAAGCTGCGTGAACTGGGCGTTGGCCCGGACGTGCTGGTGGGCATCGCCATGCAGCGCAGCCTGGAGATGGTCATCGGCCTGCTGGGCATCGTCAAAGCTGGCGGCGCCTACGTGCCGCTGGACCCGGAGTACCCGCAAGACCGCCTGAGCTACATGTTCGCCGACAGCGGCATCGCCTTGCTGCTGACCCAGTCGCACCTGCGCGATGCCTTGCCGATCCCGGCCGGCCTGCGCAGCCTGGACCTGGACACCGAGCAGCTCGGTGCTTACAGCGACGCCAACCCGAACATCGACGTGGCGCCGCTGAACCTCGCCTACGTGATCTACACCTCCGGCTCCACCGGCCGCCCGAAAGGCGCCGGCAACAGCCATCAGGCGCTGGTCAACCGCCTGTGGTGGATGCAGAAGGCCTACGGCCTGGATGCCAGCGACAACGTGCTGCAGAAGACCCCGTTCAGCTTCGACGTGTCGGTGTGGGAGTTCTTCTGGCCGCTGATGACCGGCGCCCGTCTGGTCATGGCCCAGCCAGGTGCCCACCGCGACCCGCAACTGCTGGTCGACACCATCAACCAGTACGCCATCAGCACCTTGCACTTCGTGCCGTCGATGCTGCAGGCGTTCATGATCCATGAAGCAGTCGAGAGCTGCGTCAGCCTCAAGCGCGTGGTGTGCAGCGGTGAAGCGTTGCCTGCCGAGCTGGCCCGCCAGACCCTGCAGCGCCTGCCAGCGGCCGGCCTGTACAACCTGTACGGCCCGACCGAAGCCGCCATCGACGTCACCCACTGGACCTGCCAGCCGGACGAAAGCATCAGCGTGCCGATCGGCCAGCCGATCGACAACCTCAAGGCCCACATCCTCGAAGGCAGCCTGCAACCTGCGGTACGCGGCAGTGCCGGCGAGCTGTACCTGGGGGGTGTAGGCCTGGCCCGTGGTTACCACCAGCGCCCAGCGCTGACTGCCGAACGCTTCGTGCCAGACCCGTTCAGCGACAACGGCGGGCGTCTGTACCGCACCGGTGACCTGGCACGTTACGACGCCGACGGCGTGATCGACTACGCCGGGCGTATCGACCACCAGGTGAAGATCCGCGGTTTGCGTATCGAACTGGGTGAAATCGAAGCGCGCCTGCTGGAGCTGCCGAGTGTGCAGGAGGCAGTGGTACTGGCCCAGGACGGTCCGAACGGCAAGCAGTTGGTGGGTTATGTGGTACCGGCCGACAGCACGCAAGACGAGGGCGCACTGCGCGACAGCCTGCGGGAGGCGCTGAAGGCCGGCCTGCCGGATTACATGGTGCCTGCGCATCTGCTGCTGCTCGGCAAACTGCCAGTGACACCGAACGGCAAGCTGGACCGCAAGGCCTTGCCGCAACCGGATGCCAGTTTGCTGCAAGGCGAGTACGTGGCGCCGCAGAGCGAGCTGGAACAGCAGATCGCGACGATCTGGGCGGATGTGCTGAAGCTGGAGAGGGTCGGGTTGACCGACAATTTCTTCGCGCTGGGCGGTCACTCCCTGCTGGCCACCTCGGTGATCGTTCGCATACAGGAGCAAGCCGGTGTTTTGGCCGAACTGAAAGAACTCTTCGAGTTCCCTGTACTGGCCGACTTCAGTCGTCAGCTCGAAGGTAAGGCGCCAGTCGTCGACACCACCCAGGACCAATTGGCCAAGTCGCTGGCATTACTCGAAAGCTTGAGCACGGAGGAGCTCGATGAGCTGATTTCCTAGTCTTTGCGGTCGGCAGACTAAACGCGTCTCTTGCCCATGGCGCAAACGGTGTAGGAGCGGCCTTGCGTCGCGAAAGGGCTGCGTAGCGGCCCCAGCAATTTATGCGGCGAAGCTGAGACCCAGGGGCCGCTACGCAGCCCTTTCGCGACGCAAGGCCGCTCCTACTGGAATCGTGCACGAGGGGGGGGCCTAAATCCTTGGCAGTGCTCAATCGTCTAACTACGGAGGAAATTGAAGAGCTGATTTCTTAGGAGATTCCCTGTGCAAGAGCTGCTCGATACAGTCGTATCGTTGTCCACCCAAAAACGTAAGGCGTTGGCAGCCTTGCTCAAGAAACAAGGCGTCAACCTGTATGGGGTCACGCCGATCTTCCCGAGGGATCCAGAAGCGCCGGTACTGCTTTCCTATGCCCAGCAGCGGCTATGGATTCTGTCACAGCTGGGCGAGGTGGGTACCGCGTACAACCTCTCGTCCGTCCTGCGCTTCAAAGGGCATTTGGACACGGGTGCCCTGCAGCGTAGCTTCGAGGCTTTGATCGCCCGTCATGAGACCCTGCGCACCACGTTCCGCCTGGAAGGGGAGCAGGCCGTGCAGGTGGTCCATCCGCACAGCCCCTTCAAGTTGATGTTCGAGCAGTTGGAGCAGACCGATGACGCCAGCGTGCGCAGTCATGTCGAGCACGAAGCTCATCTGCCTTTCGACCTGCAAACCGGCCCGCTGCTGCGGGTGAAGTTGCTGGGCCTGGTGCAGGACGAGCATGTGCTGGTGCTGACCCTGCACCACATCGTGTCCGACGGTTGGTCGATGCCCGTGATGATCAATGAGCTGGTGCAGCTCTACCACGGCTACAGCCAAGGGCAGAGGGTGGACCTGCCCGTGCTGCCGGTGCAGTACGCCGACTACGCCACCTGGCAGCGTAACTGGATGGAGGCCGGCGAGCAGGCGCGACAGCTGGCCTACTGGACGGCGCAGCTCGGTGACGAGCAACCCGTGCTGGCGTTGCCTGCCGATCGACCGCGGCCAGCGATAAGCAGCTATCAGGGCGCCCGAGTTACCGTGGCCATCGACAACACGTTGGCTGGCGCGCTGAAGCAATTGGCCCAGCAACAGGGCGCCACGCCCTTCATGGTGTTGCTGGCCAGCTTCCAGGCATTGCTGCACCGCTACAGCGGGCAGTCCGACATCCGCGTCGGTGTGCCGGTCGCCAACCGTAACCGGGTCGAGACCGAGCGGCTGATCGGCTTCTTCGTCAACACCCAGGTGCTGCGCGCCGAATTCGACCTGCAGATGACCTTCAATCAGCTGCTGCAACAGGTCAAGCAGCGTGCGCTGGGCGCTCAGGCGCATCAGGACCTGCCGTTCGAACAGCTGGTGGAGGCCCTGCAGACCGAACGCAACCTCAGCCACAGCCCTCTGTTCCAGGTGATGTACAACCACCAGACCCAGGCCAAGGGCGAACGCCGCAGTTTGCCAGGGCTGGAAATGGAAGAGCTGGCCTGGGATAGCCACACGGCCAAGTTCGACCTGATTCTGGACACCTTCGAGCATGAGCAAGGCATCAGTGCTGCGCTGACCTATGCCACCGACCTGTTCGAGGCCAAGACCGTCGAGCACATGGCCAATCATTGGCTGAATCTGCTGCAGGGGATCGTCCGCGAACCAGAGCAGCGCATTACCGACCTGCCTCTGTTGGCAGAGCATGAGCAGGCTCGGATCGTTCAGGACTGGAACCGCAACCCGACTAAATTCCCCAGCGAGCACACGCTCCATCAGTTGATCGAAGCCCAGGTCGAGTTATCGCCTGATTCACCCGCCGTGAGTTTTGGCGCTCAGACACTCAGCTACGGCGAATTGAACCGCCGCGCCAACCGCCTGGCGCACAAGCTGCGCGAACTGGGCGTGGGGCCCGACGTGCTGGTGGGGCTTGCCGTAGAGCGCAGTCTGGACATGGTCGTGGGCCTGCTCGGCATCCTCAAGGCGGGCGGCGCCTATGTGCCGCTGGACCCGGAGTCCCCCCAGGATCGCCTCGCTTACCTGTTCGAGGACAGTGGCATCGGTTTGTTGCTGACCCAAAGCCACTTGCGTGACGCCTTGCCCATTCCGGCAGGCATCCAACGCCTGAATCTGGACGACACGGCACTGGCCGACTACAGCGAAGCCAACCTGGCTGGCGCGGTATCGCCGCAGAACCTGGCATACGTGATCTACACCTCCGGGTCCACTGGCAAGCCCAAAGGTGCACTGTTGACGCACCATAACGTGGTGCGTTTGTTCGCGGCCACCCAGGAGTGGTTCCGCTTCGACGCCAGTGACGTGTGGACGGTGTTCCACTCCTACGCGTTCGATTTTTCCGTGTGGGAGCTGTACGGCGCGCTGCTGTATGGCGGCAAGGCGGTCATCGTGCCGCGAGACGTGGCGCGTTCTTCGCAGGATTTCCATGCGTTGTTGCTCAGCGAGCAGGTAACGGTGCTGAACCAGACGCCATCGGCATTTCAGCAACTGATTCCGCTTGCCTGCGAAGCCGCGCGAGGCGGCAGCCAGTTGGCATTGCGGTATGTGGTGTTTGGCGGTGAGGCGCTGGATGTGAGCAGCCTCAAGCCATGGTTCGACGTATTCGGCGACCGTCAGCCACGCCTGATCAACATGTATGGCATCACCGAGACGACGGTGCATGTGACCTACCGGCCGATCAGCCTGGATGATCTCAAGAATGTTGGCAGCAGCCCCATTGGCGAGGTCATTCCAGACCTGAGTTGCTACTTGCTCGACGGCACCTTGAACACGATCGTGCCAGGCAGCCACGGTGAACTGATGATTGGCCAGGATGGCCTTGCGCGTGGTTATCACGGTCGTCCGGCGTTGACGGCTGAGCGTTTCGTGCCGAACCCCTTCGATAGCCAAGGCGGTCGCTTGTACCGCTCGGGCGATTTGGCCCGCTATGGCGGTGATGGCGTCATCGACTACCTGGGGCGAATTGATCACCAGGTGAAGATTCGTGGTTTCCGTATCGAACTGGGTGAGATCGAAGCACGCCTGCAGGAGCAGGGCGCTGTGCGTCAGGGCGTGGTGCTGGCTCAGGATGGCCCGCAAGGCAAGCAGTTGGTGGGGTATGTGGTGCCGGGTGACAGCTCGGTCCTGGACAGCCTCGAAAGCCAGGTTCTTCTGCGGGGTTCCTTGCGCGAAGCGCTCAAGGCAAGCCTGCCGGACTACATGGTGCCGGCTCATGTGCTGTTCCTGGCCAGCTTGCCGCTGACCGGCAACGGCAAGTTGGATCGCAAGGCGCTGCCGCAACCGGATGCCAGCCTGCTGCAGGGCCAGTTCACTGCGCCGCAAAGTGCATTGGAGCAGCGGATTGCGGCGATCTGGGCCGATGTGCTGAAGCTGGACAAAGTGGGCCTTCACGACAACTTCTTTGAGTTGGGTGGCCACTCCTTGCTGGCGACCCAGGTGATGGCTCGCCTGCAGGTTGAGCTGGGCATCAACCTGCCGCTCGCCTTGCTGTTCCAGGCGGAAAACCTGCAGGCATACGCAGCCATGATCAGTGGCTTGAATACCAATACCGATGCGGACCTGGACGACCTCCAGGACTTCATGAGCGAGCTTGAGGCAGTTTGAGATGCAAACGGATAACAGAAACATGGAACTGGTAAAACGCTTCATTGGCCTGCCCCTGCCGCAGCGCAAGCTGTTTCTTGAAAAGCTCGCATCGAAAGGCATGAGCCTTGCGCAGTTGCCGATCCCACAAAGCCGTGGTGATTTCGACCAAGTTCCGCTTTCCTTCGCTCAGCAGCGGCAGTGGTTTCTGTGGCAGCTTGAGCCGCAAAGTTCTGCCTACAACATTCCCGCTGCCTTGAAGTTCACTGGTGCGCTGGATATCGCCGCTTTGCAGCGCAGCTTCGAGTCGTTGATCGCCCGCCACGAAACGCTGCGCACTACCTTCCGGTTGGAGGGTGAGCAGACCGTACAGGTCATTCACCCGCACATGCCGTTCGAGCTGGTTGTGGAGGCTGTCGAGGCCACAGCGCCGAGCGGTGTTCGTGCCAGCCTGGAAGATGAGGCCCAGCAACCCTTCGATCTGGAGCATGGGCCGCTGATGCGGGCCAGGCTGCTGCAGTTGGGTGCGCAAGAGCACGTGCTCACACTGACGTTGCACCACATCGTGGCGGATGGATGGTCCTTGCCGGTGATGGTGGATGACCTGGTCAGGCTCTATGAGGGCTACAGCCAAGGCCACGACGTGCTGTTGCCGACGCTGCCGATCCAGTACGCCGACTATGCCATCTGGCAGCGGGCCTGGATGCAGGCCGGTGAACAGGACCGGCAACTGGCCTACTGGAAAGAGCAGTTGGGGGACCAGCAGCCGGTGCTGGAGCTGCCGACTGATCGCCCGCGCCCGGCGGTCTACAGCCAGCAAGGCGCACGGCTGGAAATCCCGTTGGGCGGGGAACTGGTCGGTTCGCTCAAGCAATTGGCACAGCAGCAGGGCGTGACACCCTTCATGCTGTTGCTCGCCAGCTTTCAAACGCTGTTGCACCGTTACTCCGGGCAGGCGGATATCCGCGTGGGTGTGCCGATCGCCAACCGCAACCGTGCCGAGACGGAGCGCCTGGCGGGCTTCTTCGTCAATACCCAGGTACTGCGTGCCGAATTCGAACTGAGCACCACCTTTACCGAGCTGCTGGAGCAGGTCAGGAAACGTGCATTGGGCGCACAGGCGCACCAGGACTTGCCGTTCGAACAACTGGTCGAGGCCTTGCAGCCAGAGCGCAGCCTCAGCCACAGCCCGTTGTTCCAGGTGATGTACAACCACCAGACCGAGACCAAAAAGGGCGAAGGGCGCAACCTGCCTGGCCTGGTGATGGAAGAGATCGCCTCGGACAGCCACGTGGCCAAGTTCGACCTGGCACTGGACACGTTCGAGCACGAAGCCGGTATCAGCGCGGCGTTGACGTATGCGACCGATCTGTTCGATACGGCCACCGTCGAGCGCATGGCAGGGCACTGGTTGAACTTGCTCGTCAGCATCGCAGGGCAGCCGCACCAGCCTGTTGCTGGTTTGGCAATGCTGAGCCCGCACGAACAGCAGTTGGTCATCAAAGACTGGAACAGTACCCAAGCCGATTACCCTGCCGAACGCAGCCTGCACCAGTTGTTCGAGGCCCAGGTCAAGGTGTCACCCGATGCGCCGGCATTGCTGTTCGGCGAGCAGGTGCTGAGCTATACGGCGTTGAATCAACGGGCCAACCAGTTGGCACACAGACTTCGCGAGCAGGGGGTGGGGCCGGATGTGCTGGTGGGCATCGCCATGGAGCGCAGCCCCGAAATGGTGGTTGGCCTGCTGGCGATCCTGAAGGCGGGTGGCGCCTATCTGCCGCTCGACCCTGAGTACCCGCAGGACCGTATCGAGTACATGCTCGAGGACAGCCAGTCGATCTTGCTGCTGTCCCAGTCGCACCTGCTTGCGCGCATGCCTGAAGCGTTTCATGCCCGGACCTTGTTGCTCGATCAGTTGTCGCTGGAGGGCTACCCGGTAACCGATCCGGTCTGCATGACCGAACCGGGCAATCTGGCCTACAGCATCTACACCTCCGGGTCCACGGGCAAGCCCAAGGGCGTGTTGATCGAGCATCGAAACGTAACGGCGCTGATTGGCTGGGCGCTGACGGTCTATAGCCAACAGGACCTGTGTGGTGTGCTGGCATCTACTTCGATCTGTTTCGACCTGTCGGTGTGGGAGCTGTTCGTCACGCTGTCGGCTGGAGGCTACGCGGTGCTCGCTGCCAACGCCCTCGAGCTGCCGCACCTGGCGGCCAAAGACCGGGTGCGTCTGGTCAACACCGTGCCATCGGCGATCAAGATGCTGCTTGAGACCGGCGAACTGCCGGCGACCGTGCGCACCATCAACCTTGCTGGGGAGGCGCTGAAGCAGTCGCTGGTCGACGAGTTGTATGCGACCGGGCATGTGCAGCAGGTTTATGACCTGTACGGCCCCTCCGAGGACACCACCTACTCCACCTTTACCCTGCGTTGCGCCAATGGCAGGGCGAACATCGGCCGGCCGATTGCCAACAGTGCGGTTTATCTGCTGAGTGAGGCCGTAGCGCCGGTACCGGTAGGGGTAAACGGTGAGTTGTACATGGCCGGTGCTGGGTTGGCACGGGGCTATCTCGGCCGCCCTGGGTTGACGGCCGAACGCTTCATTCCTGATCCGTTCGATGAGCAGGGCGGCGGCAGGATGTACCGCACCGGGGACCTTGCCCGTTATCAGGACAATGGGCTTATCGAGTACGCAGGTCGCATCGATCATCAGGTGAAGATCCGCGGGTTCCGTATCGAACTGGGGGAGATCGAGTCACGTCTGCAGGCTCAGGAGGCTGTCCGCGAAGCGGTCCTGTTGGCTCAGGACGGCCCAACTGGCAAACAGCTGGTAGGTTATGTGGTGCCGGCCGACGAGACCGTGATGGCCACCCTCGCGCGGCAATCAGCGCTGCGCGATGCGCTGCGTGGCCAGCTCAAGCAAACCCTGCCCGAGTACATGGTGCCAGCGCAGTTGGTATTCCTTGAGGCGCTGCCGCTGACCCCGAATGGCAAGCTGGATCGCAAGGCACTACCGCAGCCCGATATCAGCCTGTTCCAAGTGGAATACCTTGAACCTCGTACTGAACTGGAGCGGGATATTGCGGCTGTCTGGGCCGGCGTGTTGAAACTAAGCAAGGTAGGGCTTACCGACAACTTCTTCGAACTCGGTGGCGACTCGATCATTTCCTTGCAGGTGGTCAGCCGTGCGCGCCAGGCGGGCATCCACTTCACGCCCAAGCAACTGTTCCAATACCAGACCGTACAAGGTTTGGCTTCGGTTGCCCGGTGTGCGGACAACGTTGTCATCGACCAGGGTGCAGTCACCGGCACCACGCCGCTGACTCCGGTTCAGCACTGGTTCTTCGATCAGGCGATGGCGCAACCTCACCACTGGAACCAGTCGGTGCTGCTGGCACCAAGCGTGAGCATTGATCCGCAGCATCTGGCTACGGCGCTGCAACGCGTGCTGCAGCAGCATGACGCCCTGCGCCTTGGTTTCGATCAGGCAGCCGGACAGTGGCAAGGCACGTTCAATGAGGTCGATACGCAGGGCATCCTGTGGGATCGCTCGTTTAGCGACATGGACTCGCTTTTGCACGCAGCCGGTGAGGCGCAGCGCAGTTTCGCGCTCGGCGGCCCGTTGGTGCGGGTGCTACTGGGCACGCTGCCGCAGGGTGAACAGCGACTGCTATTGGTCGTCCATCACCTGGTCGTTGACGGTGTGTCATGGCGCGTGCTGCTGGAGGACCTGCAGCAGGCCTACCTGGCAGCCTCGGCCGGCCAGCCTGCCGAACTGCCTGCCAAGACCAGCGCCTACAAGGCGTGGGCCGAACGGTTGCAGGCTTATGCCAAGAGTGCCGATCTGGCCCAGGAGCTGACCTACTGGCATGCACAACTGCAACATGCTGACGATGATTTGCCGCGTGATCATCAGCAAGGTGGCAATCAAGTAAGTCACGCCGCCTATGCGAGCACCCATCTGGACGCGGAGTGGACCCGCAAGCTTCTGCATGAAGCGCCCATGGCCTACCGCACCCAGATCAACGACCTGCTGCTTGCAGCGCTGGCGCGGGTGGTGGCTCGCTGGACCGGGCGCTCCAACGTGCTGGTACGCCTTGAAGGACATGGCCGTGAGGACGTGTTCGACGACCTGGACCTGACACGCACCGTGGGCTGGTTCACCAGTATCTATCCGGTGAGCCTGAGCGCTCAGGCGCAACTGGATAGCTCGATCAAAGTCATCAAGGAACAACTTCGGGCAGTACCCAACAAAGGTATTGGTTACGGGCTGCTGCGCTATCTTGGCAGCGATGACAGTCGGCAGGTTCTGGATAACCTGCCGCAGGGCGAAATTGTCTTCAACTACCTGGGGCAATTCGACGGCAGTTTCCAGGAAGAAGGCAGCGTCTTCACGCCTGCCAAGGAGTACGGCGGGGCCAATCAAAGCGACGATGCGCCATTGGGTAGCCTGTTGGCATTGAACGGGCAGGTTTACGCTGGCGAGCTGAAGATGGGGTGGACCTTCAGCCGGGAACTGTTCAACGAGTCGACCATTCAGCGGTTGGCTGATGAGTACGCCGAGGAACTCAAGGCGCTCATCACTCATTGCTGCCAGAGAACGAATCGTGGGGTTACCCCGTCGGATTTCCCTCTGGCGTGCTTGAGCCAGGCTCAACTGGATAGCCTGCCCGTACCCGCTGCCGACATCGCCGATATCTACCCGTTGGCACCCATGCAGCAGGGCATGTTGTTCCATACACTGTATGAGCAGGCGGCCGGCAACTACATTAACCAGCTACGGGTGGACGTGGACGGCTTGGACGTGGAGCGTTTCAGGCAGGCCTGGCTGGGGGCACTGGGTGCGCACGATATTCTGCGAACCAGTTTCGTCTGGCAGGGGGAGCTGGACCAAGCGGTGCAGATCGTGCACAAGCATGTCGAGCTGCCGTTCAAAGAACATGACTGGCGTAATCAAGCGACAGAAGATCATGCACTTGAGGCGTTGGCCGAACGCGAGCGACAGCGCGGTTTTGTGTTGGATGCAGCACCTTTGCTGCGCCTGGTGCTGGTAAGGACAGCTGAAAATCGACATCACCTAATATGCACCCATCATCACATCCTGATGGATGGATGGAGTACCTCGCGTCTGTTGGGTGAAGTGCTCCAGCGCTATGTTGGCCACCATCTGCCGGCCCAGACGATGCACTATCGCGACTATATTGCCTGGTTGAAGCGCCAGGACGCTGGCGCTGCCGAAACCTTCTGGAAGGCTCAACTGGCCGAGCTGCAGGAACCCACTCGCCTGCTCCGGGCAACACGAATGTCCCCACCAGCGAGCGCTTCTGGGTATGACGCCCATCACCAAGTGTTCGATCGTGCACAGACTTTGTCGATCGAAGCCTTTGCCCGGGCCAATCGGGTCACGGTCAACACGCTTGTGCAGTCGGCATGGCTGCTGCTATTACAGCGCTACACTGGTCAGGCTAGCGTGGCTTTCGGCGCGACTGTGGCAGGTCGCCCCGCAGACCTGCCAGGCGTGGAAGAGCAGATCGGTCTATTCATCAACACCCTTCCTGTGGTGGGCACACCGCGTGCTGAGCAAACCGTCGCGGATTGGATTTCTCAGGTCCAGGCGGGCAACCTCGCAGTGCGTGAATACGAACATACACCATTGAACGAAGTGCAACGGTGGGTTGGGCTGGGCGGTGAGTCCCTGTTCGATAACGTCTTGGTGTTCGAAAACTACCCAGTATCCGAAGCCCTGCAGCAGGGAGCACCTCAGGGGCTGCGTTTTGGTGAAGTCGCGAATCGCGAACAGACCAACTACCCGCTTACCGTGCTGGTTAACCTCGGTTCGACGCTCTCGATTCAGTACAGCTATGATCAAGCACTATGGGCCAACCCTGCCATCTGCCAGGTAGCGGAACACTTCCAGAATCTTTTGCATGCCTTGGTCCTTGATGCAACACGAGTAATCGGCGACCTGCCGTTGATGGGGGCGCAGGAGCAAGCTCTGGTCATAAAGGACTGGAACCACAGCCAGAAGAGTTTCCCAAGTGATCGTACGCTTCATCAATTGATCGAGGCCCAGGTCGAAGCCTCACCACATGCGCCCGCGCTGAGCTTTGGCGAACAGACGCTGAGCTATGATGAATTGAACCGTCGCGCCAACCAGCTGGCGCACAAGCTACGTGAGCTTGGCGTAGGCCCGGACAGTCTGGTGGGCATTGCTGTCGAACGCAGCCTGGAGATGGTCGTAGGTTTGCTGGGCATCCTGAAGGCCGGTGGCGCCTATGTACCGCTGGACCCGCAATCCCCGCAGGATCGCCTGAGCTACCTATTAGAAGACAGCGGCATTGATCTGCTGCTGACCCAGGGGCACCTGCGTGAAGCCTTGCCAATTCCTGCCGGCATCCACTGTGTGAACCTCGGCGACGCATCGCTGGCCGACTACAGCGAAGCCAATCCGCAGGTAGCTGTTTCGCCACACAACCTGGCCTATGTGATCTATACCTCGGGTTCCACTGGCAAGCCCAAAGGGGCACTGCTCGCTCACCACAATGTGGTGCGCTTGTTCGCGGCAACCCAGGATTGGTTCCAGTTCGACGCTAGCGACGTGTGGACAGTGTTCCATTCCTATGCCTTCGACTTCTCGGTCTGGGAGTTGTATGGCGCATTGCTGTATGGCGGCAAGGCCGTCATTGTCCCGCAGGATGTGGCGCGTTCTTCGCAGGACTTCCACGCCTTGCTGGTAAGCGAGAAGGTGACGGTGCTCAATCAGACACCTTCGGCGTTCCAGCAACTTATACCGATCGCCTGCGAGGCAGCACAGGCCGGCAATCAGTTGGCTTTACGTCACGTTGTGTTTGGCGGTGAGGCTCTGGATGTGAGCAGCCTCAAACCGTGGTTCGAGGTGTTTGGTGATGCCCACCCACGCATGATCAACATGTATGGGATCACCGAAACCACTGTACATGTGACCTACCGCCCGATCTGCCGGGATGACTTGAAAAATGTCGGCAGCAGCCCGATTGGCGAGGCTATTCCCGACCTGACCTGGTACCTGCTCGACGATGCTCTGAATCCGATCGTACCGGGTAGCCAGGGTGAGTTGATGATCGGTCAGGACGGGTTGGCTCGCGGTTATCACGGTCGGCCGGCATTGACCGCTGAACGCTTCGTGCCGAACCCGTTCGATACCCAAGGTGGGCGCTTGTATCGTTCGGGCGACTTGGCACGTTACTGCGGCGACGGGGTGATCGAATACCTGGGGCGGATTGACCATCAGGTGAAGATTCGCGGATTTCGAATTGAGCTGGGGGAAATCGAGGCACGTCTGCAAGACCAGGTTGCTGTGCGCCAAGGCGTGGTACTGGCCCAGGATGGCCCAAGTGGCAAACAGTTGGTGGGCTACGTGGTGCCGGCCGATAGCGCGGTCCTGGAAAGTTTCACAGCCCAGGCTTTACTGCGCGATGCCTTGCGCGAAACGCTCAAGGCGAGCTTGCCGGAATACATGGTACCGGCTCATGTGCTGTTCCTCGCCAGCTTGCCGTTGACCGGCAATGGAAAGCTGGACCGCAAGGCCTTGCCCCAAGCGGATGCGAGCCTGCTGCAGGGCGAATATGTCGCCCCGCAGAGCGCGCTTGAGCAACAGATAGCAGGTATCTGGGCCGATGTGCTGAGGCTGGACAAGGTCGGTCTGAACGACAACTTCTTTGAATTGGGTGGCGACTCCATCGTGTCATTGCAGGTGGTCAGCCGTGCGCGTCAGCAGGACATTCAGTTTACGCCCAAAGATTTGTTCCAGAATCAGACTGTGCAAGCACTGGCTGCGGTTGCGCAGCGTTCGACCAGTACAGCTATCGACCAAGGGGCAGTTATCGGCGCTACTGCGCTGTTGCCGATTCAGCATTGGTTCTTCAACGCTGATATTCCTCAGCGTCATCATTGGAACCAGTCCGTGTTGCTGATGCCGCACGAGACCTTGGCGCCGGAGCCGTTGAACAAGGCTCTGCAGGCTGTCGTGGCGCATCACGATGCGTTGCGTCTGCGCTTCGAACAGGGCAATGATGGTTGGCAGGGTTCATTCAGCGATGCCATGTGCGAAATACTCTGGTGCCGCAAGGTCGACGATGCGCAGGCTCTGCAGCACCTGGCGGTCGAAGCCCAGCGCAGCCTTGATCTTCAACAGGGGCCGTTGCTTCGGGCAGTACTGGCGGAGTTGGCTGATGGAACTCAACGGCTGCTGTTGGTAATTCACCATCTGGTGGTGGATGGCGTCTCCTGGCGCGTGCTGCTGGAGGACCTGCAACAGGCTTACCAGGCGCAGCAAGCTGGCCATCCGCTGAAATTGCAGGCCAAGACCAGTTCATTCAAAAACTGGGTCGAGCATTTGCAAGGCTATGCCACAAGCGACAGCCTGCGATCAGAACTGAGCTACTGGCAGGCGCAGTTGCAAGGGGCGAGTGATGAGCTGCCCTGTGATTATCCGCACGGCAGTAACCTGGAGCGCGACTCGGCGTCGGTCAGTATCCGTCTGGACCGGGAACTCACGCGACAACTCCTGCAGGAAGCACCGGCAGCCTATCGTACGCAGATCAATGACCTGCTGCTGACCGCGCTGGCACGGGTGATCGGCCGCTGGACCGGTCGCTCCGATGTGCTGGTGCGTCTGGAGGGCCATGGACGTGAAGACCTTTTCGACGGCGTCGACCTGAGTCGCACCGTGGGCTGGTTTACCAGCGTGTACCCGGTAAAACTCAGCCCGAAAACCAGCCTTGTCGATTCGATCAAGACCATCAAGGAGCAGTTGCGAGCGGTGCCTAATAAAGGCCTCGGCCACGGTCTGTTGCGCTACCTGGGCAGCCCGGAGGCGCAGGCGACCTTAGCGGCCTTGCCGCGTGGCGAGATTGTGTTCAACTACCTCGGGCAGTTCGACGCAAGCTTCGACCAGCAGTCGGGCTTGTTCGTCCCAGCGAAGGAATATGCTGGCGCCACTCAGGACGAGCATGCACCGCTAGGCAGCCTGTTGGCCCTGAATGGCCAAGTTTACGGCGGTGAGCTGAAACTGGGTTGGAGCTTCAGTCGGGCACTGTTCGACGAGTCCACCATCCAGCGCCTTGCCGACGAGTATGCGCAAGAGCTTACGGCGCTGATTATCCATTGCAGCGAGCTTGAGCACCGTGGAGTGACGCCTTCGGACTTCCCGCTGGCCGAGCTTACACAGTTGCAGCTCGACAGCCTGCCGCTGCCTGCCGAGCAGATTGCCGATATCTATCCGCTATCGCCGATGCAGCAGGGCATGTTGTTCCATACCTTGTACGAGCAGCAGTCCGGTGACTACATCAACCAGCTGCGGGTCGATGTTCACGGCTTGGATGTGGAGCGTTTCAAGCAGGCCTGGCAGGCGGCGGTGGATACTCACGCCATCCTGCGGACCGGCTTTGTCTGGCAGGGCGAACTGAACCGGGCGGTTCAGGTGGTGCACAAGCAGGTCGTGCAAGCGCTCGTCGAGTATGACTGGCGCGGCCAGCCGGCGTTGCAGGAGGCCGTGCAAGCGCTGGCTGAAAGTGAGCGACAAGCTGGCTTCGAGCTCGACCAGGTACCGTTGCAGCGCCTTACGCTGGTGCGCACGGACGACAATTGTCATCACTTGATCTACACCAACCATCACATTCTGATGGACGGCTGGAGCACCTCGCGCTTGCTGGGTGAAGTTCTGCAGCGATATGCAGGGCAACATGTACCGGCGCTGACAGCGCCCTATCGCGATTACATCGCTTGGCTGCAGCGCCAGGATGCAACGGCCGCTGAAACCTTCTGGAAGGCTCAACTGTCCACGTTGGAAGAGCCGACACGACTGTCGCAAGTGGTGCGTCACGGTGCTGGCGAGCTGCATGGCCAGGGTGAATACCATCAGGTGTTCGACTCCGCGCAGACCCAACGCATCGAGGCCTTCGCTCGCGCCAACCGGGTTACCGTCAATACCCTGGTGCAATCGGCATGGTTGCTGTTGCTGCAACGCTATACCGGGCAGTCCACTGTTTGCTTCGGCGCCACAGTGGCAGGGCGCCCGGCGGACCTGCCAGGGGTGGAGGAACAGATCGGTCTGTTCATCAATACCTTGCCGGTAATCGGGTCGCCGCGTTGCGAGCAGACTGTAGCCGAATGGATTGCACAGGTGCAGGCGTGCAACCTGGCGTTGCGCGAGTTTGAACATACGCCGCTGAATGCTGTTCAGCGGTGGGCGGGCCTCGGGGGGGAAGCACTTTTCGACAGCCTCCTGGTATTCGAGAACTACCCGGTGTCACAAGCCTTGCAGGAGGGTGCGCCAGACGGCTTGCGCTTCGGGCAGGTCGCCAACCTGGAACAGACCAACTATGCCCTCACCCTGGCGGCTACCATGGGTGAAACACTGTCGATTCAGTACAGCCATGCCCGTGCCTCTTGGGGCGATGCTGCCGTCGAGCGCCTGGCGGAGCACTTCGCAAACCTGCTGCGAGCACTGGTCGAAGATGCCAACGTAGCGATCGGAGAGTTGTCGCTCCTGGGGGGCGCCGAACGCCAGTTGCTTCTCGATGACTGGAATCGCAGCGAGGCAATTGCCTTGTCGGGCCAATGTGCCCATCAACGCTTCGAGGCGCAAGCCAATGAACGGCCGAATGCTGTGGCGCTGGTATTCGGTGAGCAGCAACTGAGCTACCGTGAACTGGACGTGCAAACCAATCGTTTGGCCCACCTGCTGATCGCGCGTGGGGTTACCGCCAACAGCCTGGTTGGGGTCGCTGCGGAGCGTGGCCTTGCGCTTGCCGTCGCATTGATCGCCATTCACAAGGCGGGAGCAGCCTACGTGCCGCTCGACCCTGAGTATCCGCAGGATCGCCTGGCCTATCTAATCAAGGACAGCGGTATTGGATTGCTGCTGGCAGATGCAGTGTCCATGAAGCGACTGCCGGTTCCTGCCGACCTGCCTTGTGTTGGCCTCGAACCTGGAACGCGGTGGTTGGAAACATTCAGCGCCGCGCCCCTGCAATGCGCGGTCACGCCGGACAGCCTGGCCTATGTCATCTACACCTCCGGCTCCACCGGTATGCCTAAAGGCGTGGCCATACCTCATCATGCCCTCTCGGTTTTCTGCGAGGTCGCTAGCGGCTACTCGCGGCTGACTGCCGATGACCGGGTGCTCCAATTCGCCACGTTCAGCTTTGACGGATTCATCGAGCAGTTCTTCCCGCCATTGTCCCGTGGGGCGTGCGTGGTGATGCGTGATCAGCAGCTCTGGGACACCGACACCTTCAGCGAACAGGTCATACGTCATGGCGTCACGGTGGCCGATTTACCGGCGGCCTACTGGCGTCTGCTGGCGCTGGATCGACGTGAACCGCAAGCCTATGGCCAGTTGAAGCAGATCCATGTCGGTGGTGAAGCTGTCGCACTAGATGGTCTGCAGGCGTGGCTGGCAGATGGCCCGGCGAATGTGCGGCTGCTCAATACTTATGGGCCGACCGAGGCCACTGTGGTTGCTACGACTTATGACTGCTCGAGACTGGCTCAAGCACCCTTGCCGGAGAGCGGGGTACCGATTGGTCGCGCAATTGGCGGGCGGGTGATGCGGGTGCTGGATGACAGCCTGTCGCCTACACCGATCGGTGTTCCGGGGGAGTTGTACATCGGTGGCGATGGCTGCCTGGCGCGCTGTTACCACCAGCGCCCGTCGCTGACTGCCGAACGGTTCATCCCTGACCCGCTGGCTGAAAAAGGTGGCGCACGGTTGTACCGCACGGGTGACCTGGGTTATTTCGATGAGCAGGGTGAACTTGCCTATCGTGGCCGCGCCGACCATCAGGTCAAGGTACGCGGTTTCCGCATCGAGCTTGGTGAGGTCGAACAACATCTGCAAGCGCATCCACAGGTGCGCGAGGCGGCGGTGATTGCCGTGGATCACGCTGGCGGCAAACAGCTGTGTGGTTATGTAGTGCCAGCGGAGGGTGCGCCCGATGAACCTGCATTGCGCGACGCGTTAAGGGAGTCGCTCAAGAGCAGCTTGCCGCACTACATGGTTCCGAGCTACCTCATAGTGCTAGATAAGATGCCCATGACGCCGAGTGGGAAGCTTGACCGCAAGCGTCTGCCTAGCGTCGATCAAAGCCAGTTGCACAACCAATACGTGGCGCCCTGTAATGAGATTGAGCAGAACTTGGCGGATATCTGGGCGGCTGTACTCAAACTCGAAAAAGTTGGGGTCACCGATAACTTCTTCGAGCTAGGGGGCGACTCGATCATTTCCCTGCAGGTTGTAAGTCGGGCCCGCCAGGTCAGTATCCAATTCTCTGCGAAAGAGTTGTTCCAGCATCAGACGGTACGCCAACTGGCGGCTGTCGCACGCCGTGAAGAGGGGACATCGATCGACCAAGGCCCTGTCACCGGGTCTAACGCGTTGACGCCCATCCTGCAGTGGTTCTTTGAGGAGGACATTCCATCACGTCACCACTGGAACCAATCGGTGCTGCTCAAGACCCGAGAGCCTGTGATGGCCGAGTGGTTGGAAGCTTCGTTGCGAACATTGCTTACGCATCATGACGCGCTGCGTCTGCGTTTTGCATCACAGCAGGGCAGTTGGCAGGCGCAGTTTGCCACTGACACCGATCAGGATTTGGTGTGGGTGCGCAGGCTGGAAACGGCACAAGAGCTTGCTCCATTACTGGAGCACGCCCAGCGCAGTCTGGATCTGGCACAAGGCCCGTTATTGCGAGCAGTGCTGATCGAAATGCCGGATGCTACACAGCGAATACTTCTGGTGATCCATCACCTCGTGGTTGATGGCGTGTCGTGGCGGATACTGTTAGAAGACTTGCAGCAAGCCTATAAATCACAAAGCACCGGACAGCCGCTGACGCTGCCAGCGAAGACCAGCTCGTTCAAGGCATGGGCTGAGCGTCTGCAGGCATATGCCACAGCCCCCGTACTGCAAGAGCAATTGAATTATTGGCAAGACCAGTTGCGAAATGTGGACGATGCGCTTCCTTGTGATCACCCCCAAGGCAGTAATCAGATCAAGTGTGCCACCAGCGTAAGCAGTCGACTCGATGCTGAGTGGACGCAAAAGCTGTTGCAGGATGCACCCGCAGCCTACCGGACGCAGATCAATGATCTTCTACTAACAGCCTTGGCCTGCGTGGTCGGACGATGGACTGGACGCTCCAACGTGCTGGTACGCCTGGAAGGCCATGGTCGCGAAGATATATTCGACGACGTTGACCTGAGCCGTACGGTCGGCTGGTTTACCAGCATGTACCCGGTCCGTCTCAGCCCGCAGCTGACAATCGACAATTCGATCAAGGCCATCAAGGAACAACTGCGCGCAGTGCCAGACAAGGGGCTGGGCTACGGCCTGCTACGTTATCTTGGGGGCGAGGAATGCGCGGCGACGCTGGCGGCATTACCGCAGGGCGAAATCGTCTTCAACTATCTGGGACAGTTCGACGGCAGCTTCGATGAGCCATCAGGGTTATTCGTGCCGGCCAAAGAAAATGCGGGCTCTACGCAGGACCCGAACTCGTCTCTAGGTAGCCTGCTGACTTTGAATGGTCAAGTGTTCGGGGGGGCGCTGGAGCTTTCCTGGTCCTATAGCCGCGAGCTGTTCGATGAATCGACCATCCAGGGGCTGGCAGATGCGTATACCGAGGAATTGAAAGCGCTGATCGCACATTGCTGCCAGAAGCCGCATCAAGGCGCGACCCCATCGGACTTCCCGCTGGCCGGCCTTACACAGGCACAGATGGACAGCCTGCCTGTGCCTGTGGCGCAAGTAGCCGACATCTATCCGTTGTCACCGATGCAACAGGGCATGTTGTTCTACAGCGGTCAGGGTGGCGAAACGGGGCTTTATATAAACCAGACTTCGGTCGCTGTCGAAGGGTTGGAAGTCGAGCGATTCGTTGAAGCGTGGAATCAAGTGATTGCGCGTCACGATATTCTGCGCACCGGATTCTGGTCGTCTGCGCAGTTGGGACACCCCCTGCAGATTGTTCATCGACAAGTGGACTTGCCTGTACGCGTACTCGATTGGCGGGACCGGGATGCTGCCGAAAGCGCGCTGCAAGTGCTGGTAGATGGCGATGCGGCGCAAGATTTCGACATGCTGCGGGCGCCATTGATGAGGGTGACACTGGTGAGGCTGGACGATCAGCGGATGCAGCTGATCTGGACGCGCCACCATATTTTGATGGACGGTTGGAGCAATTCACGTCTGCTGGGTGAAGTGTTCCAGGCTTACCATGGCCAAGCCTTGGTGGGGGCTGCTGGGCGCTTCGGTGAATACATTCGTTGGCTTGAAGCACAATCGCAGAAGGAACTGGAGACGTTCTGGACGGCCAAGGTGAGCCAGATTGAAAGCCCGACACTGCTCGCCCAGGCAGTATTACCAAGGCCGGACTCCGACTTGTCAGGGCACGCGGCGCTTTACTTGCATTGGGATTTAGAGCGTACGGAGCGGCTGCGTTTGACAGCGCAAGGCCTACGTGTGACGCCCAACACGCTTGTGCAGGCAGCTTGGCTGCTGCTGTTGCAGCGCTACAGCGGACAAGAGGCAGTATGCTTTGGTGCCACTGTAGCTGGTCGGCCAGCCAGCCTGCCAGGTGCTGACGAAATGCTGGGCTTGTTCATCAATACCTTGCCTGTGGTGCAAGCACCTGCTGCCCAGCAGCGAGTCTGTGACTGGTTACAGCAACTGCAGAGCTACAACCTGGAACTACGCGATCATGAGCATGCGGCGTTGTCCAATGTTCAGCGTTGGGCCGGGCGCCCAGGCCAGGCATTGTTCGACAGCATTCTGGTGTTCGAGAACTACCCAATCGATGAGCGCTTGAACAGTAGCAGCAACAACGCTCTGCAATTTGGTGAGGCCAACGATCGCGATGTCACAAACTATGCGATGGATCTGGCTGTGCACCTGACTGATACCTTCTCGGTCGAATTCATGTACTTACGCGACAGTTTCAGCGAGGCCGGTACTGCTGCGATTCGCGATAGTTTCGAGTGCTTGCTCAACGCGATTCTGGCGAATCCGCAGGCTACCGTGGGTAGCCTGGACATGCTTAGCCCTGCCCAGATAAAGCAAGCCAGCCAGCGCAACGAGTTGCACACGAACCCAGTCGACATGCCGCTTTTGGCCAAGCGCATCTGCGCGCAGGCTCAGGCACAGCCTGACGCAGTGGCGCTGATCTGCGGCGAGCAGCAACTGACCTACAGCGAGCTGGAGGAACGCGCTAACCGTCTTGCCCACTACTTGATAGCGTTGGGTGCCAAACCTGAAACAACGGTGGGTGTTGCACTGGAGCGCTCGGTGGAAGTGATCATCGCTTTCTTCGCAGTGATGAAAACAGGTGCTGCTTATGTGCCTCTGGACATCGATTACCCTCAGGATCGACTGCAGTGGATCGTCGAAGATTCGGCAATGCACTTGCTGCTGACCAGTAGTGGTTTGCGTCAGCGCTTCACCGAGGTGGCGCAATGTGTAGAACTGGACCTTTTGGACACGGTGGGCCTCACGGCGAGCGTGCCGCAGGTGCAGGTGCAAGATGACAATCTTGCCTACCTGATCTACACCTCCGGTTCGACCGGTAAGCCCAAAGGCGTGGCGGTCAGCCATGGGCAGATCCGCATGCATTGCCTGGCCATTGCCAAACTCTACGAGATGGATGAACGCACGCGCGAGTTGCTGTTCATGTCATTCGCTTTTGATGGTGCTCAAGAGCGTTGGTTGTCGACGCTGACGTCGGGTGGATGCCTGGTCATTCGCGAAAACCGCCTCTGGACCGCTGAAGAGACGTGGCAAGTGTTGCATGCACAACGCATCGATATCGCTTGCTTCCCTCCGGCCTATCTCCAGCAGTTGGCAGAGTTCGGCGAAACCCAACAGCAAGCAGCACCACCTGTTCGGATCTACTGTTTCGGTGGCGATGCGGTGCCAGATGCCTTGTTCGAGTTGGTCAAACGCACATTGCGTCCGCAGTACTTGACCAATGGCTACGGACCGACAGAAACGGTGGTAACACCCTTGCTGTGGAAAGTGTCGGCAGAACAGTCCTGTCAGGCGGTGTATGCACCGATCGGTGAGCGGGTCGGCGAGCGAACCTTGCACGTCTTGGACCAGAACCTGAACCCATTGCCTGATGGTGTGGCCGGCGAGTTGTATATTGGGGGCCATGGACTGGCGCGTGGTTATCACCAGCGTGCGGCGCTCACCTCCGAACGCTTTGTCGCGGACCCGTTCGCCGTGGGTGCACGCCTTTATCGTACAGGTGACCGAGTTCGCAGGCGTGCCGATGGCGTTATCGATTTCATTGGCCGCCTGGACAACCAACTGAAAATACGTGGCTTCCGAATCGAACCGGGCGAGATCGAAGCACGTCTGCGCAATCAGGTGGATGTCCGCGACGCGGTGGTTGTTGCGCGTGAAGGCGCCATCGGCAAACAACTCGTAGGCTATGTGGTAAGTGGCGCTCAGGCAGCCACTGCTACGCAGCTTCGTGAAGCTTTGCGGTGCGAGCTACCTGACTACATGGTACCCGCGCAGATTGTGGTACTGGAGGCGATGCCGCTTACACCGAACGGCAAGATTGACCGTAATGCGTTGCCGGCGCCCGACTTTGTCGGCCATAGGATGCACCTTCCTCCGCGCAACAACGTAGAGCAGGCCTTGGCGCAGATCTGGCAAGAGGTGTTGAGCGTTGATCAGATCGGCATCAATGACAACTTCTTCGAGCTGGGTGGCGATTCTCTGCGGGTGTTGAAAATGCTGTCCAAGGTTCGCTCGCATGTCGGTCTGCATTTGGATCTGAAGCTACGCGATGTGATGGCAAAGCCGACTATTGGTGAGCTGTCGGGCTACTCAAGCGTAGAGGTGGATCTTGACCCCGTGCTGTTACTCAATGCTCGTGTTGAGACGGCTACGCCGCTTTTCTGTCTGCATGCAGGCTTTGGCACTGTATTTGACTACGAGCCACTGGCGCGTCGTCTAGAAGGTGTGTGCAGTGTGTATGGCGTGCAGTGCCGTATGTTGCTTGATCGTCAGTGGAAGGACGAGTCTCTTCAGGCGATGGCCATCGATTATGCGCAGTACATCCGTCAGAAACAGCCAGAAGGGCCGTATCGACTTGCAGGCTGGTCATTGGGTGGCACGCTCGCAATATTGGTGGCTCAGGAACTGGAAATCCAAGGCGAGACAGTTGCAATGCTTGGTCTGGTGGACAGTTTTGTTCCTCAAGCAACTGATGATCAGACGGCAGAGGATTGGAGCGATGACTTGCACGGCTTCCTCAGCGTGTTGCTGGGCGTTTCCAAGGACGCGCTGGAGGTTCCACCTGTACCCGCTGGCATGGGGGGCGCGTCACTGCAGCTGCTTATTGAGGAGATTCGTTCTAACCCGCTCGGGCAATCTATGTACGCCGATATCGACAGCTCTGAACTGGCTCATACGTTCGAGGTGGCGATGCGTTTGAAAGCGTTGTCGCTCAACATTTCAAGCTTGCCTCGGCTCAAGGCTCGTGCGACATGCTGGTGGGCGGGGCATGTGACGCCTGCATGGAACATCACTGTTCGCACAAGTCAGTCGGTGGCTGCAGGGCATTACGACATTCTCAAGCATGCTGACGTAATTGAGGGCTTAGCGGCGCAGTGGTTGTTGGAGGGCTCCATGATCGATTGAGCGAGGTTGATTGATTTATCCAGCGTCAATTGACATGGCCCCGATCCCGCACCTTGAGGTTGCGGGTTCGGGGCCATGTGCTTTTTAGGCACCACGAAAAACGAGAGCAATCCACTAGCACAGCAGAGTGATTGGCTATGGAACGGACAGTGTCTTATGAATTTCGCGGGCACGCTCGTTAAGCGCTTGCTGTGAGCTCCCCGCAGCCTGACGTCACTAAAGTCCTATCGCATGGCAAGCAAGCTCAAGTGAGGCGGCGCTTGGTGGGGAGGATTTTAGTGCGCGGCCTTTCGAACAGTCGACACAGTAACAGGAGGGATTGATAAAGAGAGGACGAGAGGATCAGAGAGGGGGTAGAGCAGCAGAGTATGGCCAGACCCAGGAGCAAGCCCAGGTTCTGGCCAACGAGCCTCAGAAGTCGTAGCGCAGTGTTACCGTGGCGTTGCGTGGTGCCCCGTAATGACCATAACTGCCAGCCATGCCAGCGTAGTACTTCTTGTCGAAAATATTATTGACGTTCAAGGTGGCGGCAAGGCTCTCATTGATCCGGTAGCGCGCCATCAGGCTGGTGACGAAGTAGTCATCCTGGGTCACATGGCTGTTGTAGCGGGCAAAGTTCAGCGTGGATTTCGAGTTCCAGTTCACACCACCGCCCAGGGTCAGTTTTTCCCACTCGCCAGGCAGTCGGTAAGTGTTCCAGAAGCGGAATGTGTCCATCGGTAGTTGCGGGGTCAGGCGCTTGCCGTCAGCATCTTCGGTGCGGGTATGACTATAGCCGGTAAAGACATTCCAGCCTGGCAGCACTTCGCCCGACAATTCTACGTCCACACCTTTGGTTTCTGCACCGTCAACTGCGCGAGAAGCGATGAGACCACCCGAGTCAGGAACCACTTCATTGGTCGACTCGGCCAGGTTGTCTCGCTTGACCATGTACAACGCAATGTTGGCGTTCAGCCGGCCCTCGAGGAACTCACCTTTCCAACCTAACTCGTAGTTCTTTCCGACTTCAGGATCAAGCGGTTTGCCTGTGATATCTACGTTATTCTGTGGCTTGAAAATGTCGGTGTAGCTGGCATAGACGGATTGCTCATTCGTCAGGTCATAGACGATGCCTGCATACGGCGTGACGACACCGCGTTCTACCATTTTGTAAGGCGCGGGTTCATTACCAATACGCCACAGGGCGTAGTCGAACCGATAATTGGACGCCCGTGCCCCGAGAATCAGATGCAGATCATCGGTCAAATTAAAGCGGCTCGCCACAAAATAGCCGGACTGGCGGTTGGAAATATTGTACTGAATGCCGGGAATGATTTCGTCATCACCCGGTTTGGGGGTCTGGTTATCCCAATCGTAAAAATTGATATCCACATCGGGTCCAGAATCACCCCGGTGTTTATTTTCGTACTCGAGATAGTTATACCCAACTATCAGTTCGTGTGTTTGCCCCAACAGTTGGAATGGCCCCTGGAGCGTGGCGTCGACGCCTTTTTGGTGCTGTTTGGCAGTCACGATACCTGCGCTGATTTCGGTTGAACCATCGAGCTCCAGATAAGAGCGGTTGGTCGTAGTCGAGTAATAGGATGAAAACGAATCACGGTCAACATCCATGTAGGCAGCCGCCAGCTTGAATTGCCAGTCGTGGGCCAATTGCTGCTCAAGGCCAAATGTGTAATTGGTCGTCGTGTAATCGTCGTAACCCCAACGTGCATCAGAACTGGTCGAGCGGGAAAAGTTTGTGGGTTGGCCGTTGGTGTAAATGATGGGTACACCCGGTGCACCGTTGACTTTGTAAGTCTGGCGATCAATCCCGAACCGAGCCACTGTGGTGTCTGTTACATCAGCTTCAACAACACCGTACAAGACATCTCGGTCTTGCGTGTACCAGTCCATGAACGTGTGGTTGTCCTGCTTGGCGGCAAAGAAGCGCCCCCGAACTCGACCGTCATCCGTCAGCGGGCCAGAGACGTCAGCTTCTGCGCGGTAGTAGTCCCAAGAGCCAACGCCTGCCTGAATGTGAGATTTGAATTCGCGTGTTGGACGCTTGCGGATCACGTTGACCACGGCACTGGGGTCACCTGCCCCCGTCATCAGGCCGGTTGCGCCACGGACGATTTCGATACGGTCGTACAACCCCACGTCCATAAGCGTACTGGGCATGTTACGCGTCTGGTTATCCTGATAGGTCGTCACACCATCAAACTGATAGATATTGATAGCGCTACCGCGAGAATAAATGTTGAAGCGTTCGCCACCATCCTGCGACATGGTGATGCCAGGGGTCTGGGTCAGGACCTCGTTCATGCTGCCCAGATGCTGGTCGTCCATGCGTTGACGCGTAACCACTGTAATGGTCTGGGGCGTTTCGCGAATAGAAAGGTTCATCTTGGTGGCCGTGCTGGTAACTCCCGTTGTGTAGGAGCCCGTTCCTTCCGTGGTTTCGCCCAGCCCGGCACTGTTCACATTGGTCGCTGACAGTTCGATTTGGCCGTCTTTTGCCGCCGCGCTGGCCGTCACGGTCACGGTATTACCATCAATCTGATACCGCAGCCCCGTCCCCTGCAACAGAATACGCAACGACGACGCAAGATCATGCCGCCCCTTCAGCGCCGAAGACCGCAGCCCGCCAATGTCTTCCGGGCTGTACAGCAGCTGCGTATCCGTCTGCTTGGCCAGCGCCTGCAGCGCGGAGTTCATCGACTGCGCCGGGATATCCAGCGTCCACTCCTGCGCCTGCACCTGGAAAACCAGCGCACTAGACAGCGCCAGGCCCATGCCGATGCGTGACAGCGCACGCTGGGGACGAAGCGAATGACGAATCAGTAAGGCTTTGGCGAGCGGGTTGAGCGCACTGGGCAAGGGCTTGGACATCGGGTTGCGTTCTCGTTGGCAGAGGGGTTTTTTTCTATGTGCTGTATGTGACGCAGCACCTGCGAAAAACCGGAACGATTCTTATTGACTGCTTTTTTCGCAGGCGCAGCGTTAACCGTGTCACACGTTTCAGAGTTCGCGTGCTACGCGGAAACCGAGGAAGTCACCCCGGGTGGTTTTCAGCCGGTCATTGCGGTTGGCCGAGCGCGAGAAGATCGGTGGCTCACCCCAGTCGTTGCCGCGCATGTGCGCGCGGATGCACGTGGGGTCCTGGACCCAGGCGCTGCCGTCGCTGGGGGCGCCTTCGTAGCTTTCGTGGTAGCAGTCGGCGACCCATTCGTAGACGTTGCCGTGCATGTCGTACATGCCGAAGGCATTGGCCGGGTAGCTGCCCACGGGGGCGGTGAAGGTGTAGCCATCGCGGGGGCCATAGGTGTTGGCGTGCTTGCTGATTTCGTACTTGCCCGGCTCATCGAAGGGGAAGGGGAACGGGCCGGTGGAGCCGCCGCGGGCGGCGTATTCGCGTTCGGCCTCGCTGACCATGCGGTACGGCTTGCCGGTTTTTTTCGCCAGCCATGCGGTGTAGGCCTGGACTTCGTCATAGTCGACGCACACCGCAGGTTGGCGGGCGGTTTGTTTGTAGGTTGGCTTGCTGGCCTCGCACCAGCGGCCGGGGCGGTCGTCGCCGCTCTTGATGACGGTGCCGGTGGCCTTGATATAAGCGTCCAGCTCGCCAGCGGTGACCTGGTAGCGGCTCATGGCGAATGGCTTGGCAAAGGTCACGGTATGCAGCGGGCCTTCGTCGGGCTGGCGGCCGACTTCGTCGTCGGGGGCGCCCATCACGTAGCTGCCGGCGGGCAGCACTACCATCTCTGGGCAGTCCTTGCAGTCCTGGAATACGTCACCTGGCTTGGCCGCGTGGGCGTAGGCGCTGACCAGCAGCAGGCAGGTGATCTGGGCTGGCCGGTAGAGCCAGGTTTTTGCGTTCATTGGGGGTCCTCGGAGCGGGTGAATGCGTGCGGCGTTTCGCATTCAGACGAGCCAAGGCGGTGAAAAATTAACCAGCGGCCGCCCCTGCATCGGTCGGTTTAGCGAGTTGCCAACCAGAAAACGCCGGGCTATAGTCCAGGCCATTGATCTCATCCGAAGACCTGTTCATGCCTGCCATCCCTTCCACCACATGCTTTGCCCTCGCGCCAGTCGCGGGCAGTGTCGTGCGTGGCAGCCAGCAGCCGGCCATGATCAGTCACTACCCACCACCTGTCAGTGGCGTTGTAGGCGGCGTAGCTCCGCCTCGCTGCGTGGTCGTGCTGGGCTGATCGGCTTTTTGCCGCATCCCACCGCACCCGCAACCTACTGAACACGGTCGGCTACTTCTCTCGCTGAAAGTTACGCCCTCCGTTCGGCTTATTCGCCCGAAAGGTGGCACTACATGTCTGTCATTTCCAAAGCATCCGTGGCCTCGGCGGCCACCACCAGCCTGTTCGTCCTGCTGTGGAGCAGCGGGGCAATCGTCTCCAAGCTGGGCCTGGCGCACGCCAGCCCGTTCGCCTTCCTGCTGTTGCGCTCGGCGCTGGCACTCGCCGGCCTGTTGCTGATCGGCCCGTTGCTGGGCTTGCGCTGGCCGCGCAGTCGCGGGGCGATTGTGCGCGCCCTGGGCACCGGCTGTGTGCTGCTGGGGGCCTATCAGATCTTCTATCTGTTGGCGCTCAATACCCATGTCACCCCCGGCGTCATGGCCACGGTGATGGGGGTGCAGCCGATCCTAACCGTGGTACTGATGGAGCGTCAGCGCTCCTGGAGCCGGTTGTTCGGCCTGGGGTTGGGCCTTGCCGGGCTGGTGATGGTGGTCTATCAGAGCATCAACCTTGGCGGGGTGTCCCTGGCCGGCATGCTGTTTGCGCTGCTGGCGTTGGGCAGCATGACCTTTGGCTCGATCCTGCAAAAACGCATCACCGACAACCCCATGGGCACGCTGCCGCTGCAGTACCTGGCAGGGTTTGCCCTGTGCGCGCTGTTCGCGCCGTTGCAGCCGTTGCAGGTGCAGTGGAGCGGTGGTTTCGTCGGTGCGCTGTTGTGGATGGGGCTGGTGGTGTCGTTGCTGGCGACCTTGCTGCTGTATCGCCTGATCGCCAAGGGCAACCTGGTCAACGTCACCAGCCTGTTCTATCTGGTGCCTGCGGTGACGGCGGTGATGGACTTCCTGATCTTCGGTAACCGCCTGGCACCGCTGAGCCTGCTGGGGATGGGGCTGATCGTGGTGGGCTTGCTGTTCGTGTTCCGCAAGCCGGCTGCGCAATTGGCCGAGGCGTAAGCCTTCAGCGGAATTCTTCGGGGATGGTGTGCCGTAGCACGCCTTCCTCGAAGTCCAGCAGGTCGGCTTCGCGCTGGGTCAGCAGGTAGTAGAGCAAGGTGTCGAGCGAGCGCTGTGTGGCGACTTCGACAGCGAGCATCCTCACTGCCTGTTCCGCTTCGCAGTTGCAGCCGAAATCCTCCAGTGCCGTGCGCACTTGGTCGAGGGTTTCCGGTGGCTTGACGATGACCCGGAACACCGAGCGGCCGCCGCTGCTGCGCAAGGCGTCGAACCAGGTTTCACCTGCTTCGTCCCGTGTGCCAATGATGTCGCCCGGTGCAATGCCGTAGACATAGAACGGGATGTTGTCGACTTCGTAGCCGCCCTCTGTTGCCTTGGCCCACAGGCCCTCGACCGAGGCGGGCGGGTAGCCGTCCGCGTCCTGCTGCAGGCGGAACAACACCTTCTTGTATGCATCGCTCATCGTGGCTCCTGCTTTATTTACGTGTCGGGCGCAGCACCAGCCACAGGGCGGCGCCAATCAGCAGGCCGCCGTACAGGTGCGCCATCGACAGCGGCTCGTCCAGCAACCACGCGCCCCACAACACGCCGAATACCGGGATCAGGAAGGTCACGGTGCTGGCCTTGACCGGGCCGATTTCTTCCAGCAGACGGAAGTACAGGATATACGCGAATGCGGTGCACAGCAGGCCCAACCCGAGCAGCGACAGCCACACGTTCCAGCCACCCCAGCTGGCAGGTGGCTGGGTCAGTGCGCTCCAGGCGAACAGCGGGCTCAGCAGCAAGGTTGCGCCGAGCATGCTGCCCAGGGCCGAAAGGCGGCTGTCCAGGCCGCTGACCCAGCGGCGGGCGAGGAAGCCGGCAAAACCATAACAGGTGGTGGCCGCCAGGCAGGCGAGGGCGCCTTGCAGCAGGGCCATGTCCAGGGCGACGGGGCCGGCGCCGCTGAGGATGCCGACGCCGAACAGGCCCAGGAAGATGCCGCAGAGTTTGGGCAGGGTCATCGGTTCGCGGAAGAACAGCACGCCGATCAGCACGCCCATCAGCGGTGTGGTGGCGTTGAAGATCGCCGAGTAGCCGGCGGGCAGTACTTGCGCGGCCACGGAGTAGAAAGTGGCCGGGATGCCCGAGTTGATCATGCCCAATACCAGGCAGGCGCCGAGTTTGCCCTGGAAGTCCCAGCGTACCCGCGCGGCGGCGAGGATGGCGATCAGCCCCAGGCAGGCAATCGACACCCGGAAAAACGCAGTCGGCACGGTGCCGAGTTCGGGGGCGATGATGCGCATGAACAAAAAGCTCGCCCCCCAGACAGCGGCAAGGGTCAGCAGGCGGGCTAGGGCGATGGGGCTCACAACGGTCTCCGGGGTTTGGGCAGGGCGCGAGTTTACGCCAGGGGGGAGTGGGATTCTTGTGCTTTCTTGCGCAGTGAATCGGTGCGCGCCCTTTCGCGGGCAAGGGACCGGCTAAGCTGTGTATCTCACCCTGCAACGAGATGCCTCGCATGCACCAGCACTGGCCCGCCGGCGAAATCGCCCGGATGATCCTCGACGGCTTCGATGACTACCGCGAGCACTTTCGGCGCATCACCCTTGGTGCCCGTGAGCGCTTCGAGCAAGCGCGCTGGCAAGACATCCAGCGCGCAGCAGCGGCGCGTATCAACCTGTATGAAGAGAAGGTGGCCGAGGCCAACGGCTGGCTACGCCAGCGCTTCGCCGAGGATGTATTGCTGGAGGTGGAGCAGTGGCCGCTGGTCAAGAGCGCCTACATTCGCCTGATCGACCCACGGCTCGACGACGAGCTATCCGAGACCTGGTACAACTCGCTGTTCTGCAGCCTGTTCAGCCATGACCAGATCAGCGACGGCTGCATGTTCATCCACACCACCCGGCCGTCGATGCGCAGCCACGAGCGCGCCGCGCAAACCCGCACCTACGCACTTGGCGATGGTCTCAAAGGCTTGCTGCGGGCGATCTTCGCCGACTACCCGTTCGATGTGCCCTATGGTGACCTGGAAGGCGACCTGACGCGCCTGGAAGAACAACTGCGCGAATGCCTGCCGGACTGGGTGTGCAAAGACCCGGCCCTGGCGGTCGAGTTGTTCTCGCCGGTGCTGTACCGCAACAAGGGCGCTTACCTGGTCGGCCGCCTGTACACCCCCGACGAGCAGTGGCCGTTGGTGATCCCCTTGCTGCACCGCGAAGGCCATGGCATCGAGGCCGATGCGCTGATCACCGACGAGGCCGAGGTGTCGATCATCTTCTCCTTCACCCGGTCTTATTTCATGGTCGATGTGCCGGTGCCGGCGGAGTTCGTCAACTTCCTCAAGCGCATCCTGCCGGGCAAGCACATTGCCGAGCTGTACACCTCGATTGGTTTCTACAAGCATGGCAAGTCGGAGTTTTACCGGGCGTTGATCAACCACCTGGCCAGCAGCGACGACCGTTTCATCATGGCCCCGGGGGTGCGCGGGATGGTCATGAGCGTGTTCACCCTGCCGGGCTTCAATACGGTGTTCAAGATCATCAAGGACCGGTTCGCGCCGTCGAAGACGGTCGACCGCGCCACCGTGATCGACAAGTACCGCCTGGTGAAGAGTGTCGATCGGGTAGGGCGCATGGCCGATACCCAGGAGTTCGCTGATTTCCGCTTTCCGCAGAGCAAGTTCGAGCCGCAGTGCCTGGCCGAGTTGCTGGAGGTGGCGCCGTCCACGGTCGCGTTGGAGGGTGACACGGTGCTGATCCGCCACTGCTGGACCGAGCGGCGCATGACGCCCCTCAACCTGTACCTGGAACACGCCAGTGAAGGGCAGGTGCTCGAGGCGCTGGAGGATTATGGCCTGGCCATCAAGCAACTGGCGGCGGCGAATATCTTCCCCGGCGACATGCTGCTGAAGAACTTCGGCGTCACCCGCCATGGCCGGGTGGTGTTCTACGACTATGACGAGATCTGCTTTCTGACCGAGGTGAACTTCCGCCATATTCCACCGCCGCGCTACCCGGAGGACGAGATGTCGGGCGAGCCGTGGTACTCGATCGGGCCGCATGATGTGTTCCCCGAGGAGTTTCCGCCGTTCCTGTTTGCCGATATGGGCCAGCGGCGGCTGTTCAGCCGGTTGCATGGGGAGTTGTATGACGCGGATTACTGGAAGGGGCTGCAGGCGACGATTCGTGAGGGGAGGGTGATCGATGTGTTTCCGTATCGGCGCAAGTTGCGGTGAACCCGGGGCCGCTTTGCGGCCCCAGCATGTCAGCCCTTCAAACACTTCAACTCACTGAAGTCAGTCCGCACCTTGCCCAGCCGCTGCTGCAGCAACTGGCGCTGCGCTGGGGTACTCAGTTGCATCAGGTCGACCAGCAACGTGCGCGCCTGTTGCTCGGTGTTCTGGTAGGCCATGCGATATGCCGGCGTCCACAGGCTCTCCTTGCGCTGTAGCAATTGCGCCAGGCGTGGTTCGAAGCTGGCGTCGCTACGCTGGTCCATTGCCAGCACCAGCTGTTGCTGCCAATGCGCGCGGTTGGCGATCCACTGGCGGTTCTGGTCGCCCAGCGCCTGTGACCAGGCTTGCACCCGCAGCCGCTGCGCCGCACTGAGCTCACCCAACCACGGCGTCAGGCGTTTTTCCATGCGTTCGGTACGGCGGGCAATCTGCTTGGGCAAGGGCGTGTCGACATACTTCTTTTGTCGCTCGCTGATGTCGTCGCGGAATGCCTGGCGCATTTCTGCCACCTGGGCGTCGCTCATGCCACGTAACAATTCGGTAGCGGAAGGGGTGATCTCTTCGGCGACACGGCCTATGGCCGCGCGCGCTTCGCGGGTGCGTTGCTGCAACGCCTGGTCGGTCACCTGGTCCTCGGCGACCATGGTGCGCACCCGGTCCAGCCAGTCGAGGTAGCTGGGCAGCTGGGTTTTGCAATGCCAGGCCAGGTGCTGCTTGAGGCGCTCGTCGAGCAGTACTTTCTGCTCGCGGTTCATGTCCAGATAGTCGCCCAGCGACCACGGCACCAGGCGGTCGAGGTTGCGGTAGGCCAGGTCTATGCGGCTGCACGCCGCCAGGGCCAGGGCGAACGCCACGGCGATGAGCAGGGGCTTGAACAGGCGTGAAAGCATGTGCTGATCCTTGCAGTGGCTGCCAATCAGTAGACGCAAGGGTAAGGTGGCGGTTCCACCGAATCAGCGGTCAGGCAGCGCGGCGGCTTCGGGTGTAGAATAGCCGTCTTGTCTTGAGGAACATCGGAAATGGCTCTGCTTGGGCGTTACAACAGTTTGCAAATCGTTAAACACGTGGAATTCGGCCTGTACCTGGACGGCGGCGCCGATGGCGAGATCCTGCTGCCGGGGCGCTACATCCCGAAGAACGCCGAGACCGAGGTCGACGATTGGTTGAACGTGTTCATTTACCTGGACAGCGAAGACCAGCTGATTGCCACCACCGAGAAGCCCAAGGTGCAGGTCGGTGAATTCGCCAGCCTCAAGGTCAAGGACATCAACGGCGCCGGCATCTTCCTGGACTGGGGCCTGCCCAAAGACCTGCTGATGCCTTACTCGGAAGAGTTGCAGCCGCTAAAGATCGGTGACTACTGCGTGGTGCACGCCTACCTCGACAAGCGCACCCGCCGCATCACCGCAACGGCGCGCCTGGACCGCTACCTGGACCGCACTCCGGCCGATTACCAGGTGGGCCAGCCGGTCGAGCTGCTGGTGGCGGGCGAGACGCCGATGGGCTTCAAGGCGATCATCAACAACCGCCACTGGGGCCTGATCCACAAGAACGAAGTGTTCAAGTTCCTGCGCTCGGGCATGCACGAGAAGGGCTTCATCAAAGAGATTCGCCACGACGGCAAGATCGCCCTGAGCCTGCAGCCAGTGGGCGCCGCCCTGGCGGACAGCCTGCAAGAGCTGATCATGCAGCGCCTTGAAGCCGAAGGCGGCATGCTGCCGGTGTGCGACAAGAGCGACCCGGCAGTGATCAGCAAGCTGTTCAACGTCAGCAAGGGCAACTTCAAGAAGGCCATTGGTGCGTTGTTCAAGCAAGGCCGCATCGTCATCCATGACGATCGCATCGAGCGGGCCTGATCAGGCCTGCACGAAGGTCCGGAAGTCCAGCTGCTCGCCACCTGGGCGGGTGTCGCGCAGCAGCGAATCGCGGTCGGCGCTCAGGGCCAGGCTGATGGTCGAGCGGCGCTTGCCGGGCTTGCGCACTTCCATCTGCTCCAGGTGAGCCTTGAGGAAGTTGGTCGGCACCTTCAGGTGCTGTAGCTCATCGGTGTCGGGGGTGTGCAGCAGCAGGTTGACCCAATCGGGCTGGCCCTTGCCCAGCAACGCTACCGGCACCTCGAACCACCACAGGTTGCGTTTCGGGTCGAGGATAGCGAACAGGGTGTTGCTGCTGGTCAGTACTGGCCGGGCCAGTGCTTCGTTACGCCGTGCGATGGCGGCGGGTTTGTCGAGTTTCATGCAGGTTCCTGCGGGTTGACGCTTGATAAGGCCTGCATTGTGAGGGGTGGCGGGTAGCTGAGCAAGGTTTGCCTGGGCCGGCCTCTTCGTCTGTAAACCCGCGAAGAGGCCGGTTGCCTCAGCGACGAACCGGCAGGCTCAACTCGGAAGTCGCCCCGTCGGCCGTGGTCACGGTCGCCGTGAAGCTGTGCAGCCCGGCACTGTTCTCCAGTACCTGGGCAAACCGCGCCTGCCCCTTGGCATCGCTGTTCACCAGCACTTCCCCGAGATACTGCTCCGCCTCGCTGCCCGTTGCTTGCGCATTGCCGAACAACTCGACGCGCAACAGGCTCGACGCCGGCCCCTGCACCTCACCGCGGATCACGTTCCCCTCCAGCGCCATCAGCCGTGGTGGTTGCTGGTTGTGATTAGGCAACGGCTGGCACGGCTTGGGTTCACCCTGGGCATTGCAGATGATTGCCTGGTCCTTCTTCGCCAGCTCCGCGCCCACCCCGCGCGACCCTACGTACAACGCATGCGCCTGCGCCGGCACGCCGAACACGATAGCGCCGGTGCGCTGGTCTGGTACGCAAGAGCCGCCAGCCTCGCAGCGGCGGATGTCCTGGCTGTTGCCCCAGATACGGTTGGCGCTCAGGCGGGTGGCGGTGATTGCCGGCTCCGGGCGCAGGGCCACGCCGATGCGGTTGCCGTGGATCAGGTTGCCATCGAGCATGTTGCCCTCGCCGGTTACGCTGACACCGATCGAGTTGCCGCTGAAGGTATTGGCGCCCAAATAGTTGCGGTTGCCCCAGTTGATCTGCAGGCCGTCGGAGTAGTTCTCGAAACGGTTGCGGACCACGCTGTTGTCGTTGCCCAGCAGAATTTCGATGCCCTGGGAGGGCTCGGGGTTGGCCGCCGTGGAACGGAACAGGTTGTCGGCCACCAGGTTGAAGGCTGCGCCGCGGGTCAGTTCCAGGCCGTCGCCGTTGTCGATCAGCTGGTTGCGCAGCACCTTGTTGTTGACCGTGGTGGTTGCAGTCGGGTTGCCGGCACCGTCGTCGCCGGTCAGCATGATGCCAGCACCGCCCTTGTTGGCGATGACGCGGTTGTCTTCGATGACGTTGCCACTGGCGCGATTGACCAGGATGCCAATGCAGAAGTTGCGCACTTCCAGGCCGCTCAGGTGCACGCCCTGGGTGTCGCGCAGCACCAGGCCAGGGTGGGTGGTGGTGCGCACGTTGGTGCCGAACTGGCCGGGCAGAGCGCCGGGGCAGGTGTGCACACCCTGGTCCTTGATGTAGCCCGAGCCGTCGATGGCGATGTACTGGCCGTCGCGGGCCCACGCCTGGCCGGTGATGCGCACCGGCCCTTTGATTTCAGGCAGCGCGCGCGTCGGGCGGATGACATAAGGCGCCTGGCCGACCGCAGCGATTTCGATGCGGTAGTGGCCGGGGTTCTGGTTGTTGGTCTCGATTGCCCAGCGCAGGCTGCCGGGTTGGCCGTCGTCGGCATAGCGGTCGACGCGCAGGGTTTCGGTTACGGCCGGCGAGGCGGCAAGGGCGGGCAGGGGAAGCAGTGGCAGCAGGGCCACGAGCACAGGCATCAGACGCATGGGGGCGGGTTTTCCGAAAATCGTTGTTTTTATGACTGGCCTGCCCTATGTGGGCGGGCGTATGCCGCGATTCTAGGGCAGCCGGCAGGTACTGGGCAGTTGGGCGGGGTAAATGGGTGCGATATTCGCACGCAGATTTGCCGCTCGGCTTGTTCGGGTGAAATTGGTTGAAACTCTTGCGAAAGGCCCTGGGTCCACAGACTGTCGACACGGTTCACGTGTCTCCATTTGCAGGAGTTTTGCCATGAGCGGTACTAAAGACAAAGCGAAAGGCTTGGCCAACGAAGCAATCGGTAACGTGAAACAAGGCGTCGGCAAGGTGACCGACAACGACAAGCTCAAGGCTGAAGGCAAGGCCCAGGAACTCAAGGGTGAAGCGCAGCAGATCAAGGGTGACGTCAAGGATGCCGTGAAGAAGCCTTGATGCCGTATTGAGCGTTCCATCGATTCGCGGGCAAGCCCGCCCCTGCAGGTAGCACGTAGCCGGTGGGGGCGGGCTTGCCCGTGAATGCCTGGGCCCAGTTACGTAGGCATTTTCTTTATAACCCTCGGGAGCAGCACAGCAACGGCGTGGTCTATTAGACTTGCCTGTTGTATCGATCGAGCGGCGAAAGGAGACGCTATGATATTTTCCGCCCTGCAGGGCCTGCCCTTGCACCGCGTGCTGGTGCGCACCGTCAAGGAGTTCCTTGACGACGAGATGTCCACCTATGCGTCCGCGCTGGCTTACCAGATGCTGTTTTCGCTGTTCCCCTTCCTGTTGTTCCTGATTGCCCTGATCGGTTTCCTGCATTTGCCAGACTTCTTCTCCTGGTTGCGCCTGCAATCGGAACTGGTGCTGCCGCCCCAGGCGCTGGAGCAGGTGAACCCGGTGATCGACCAGTTGCAACAGTCCAAGGGCGGGCTGTTGTCGGTGGGTATCGTGATTGCCCTGTGGACCGCCTCGGCGGGTGTGCGCTTGATGATGAGCGCCATGAACGCCGCTTACGATGTGCCGGAAGGCCGCCCGGTGTGGAAGCGCATACCGCTGTCCATCTTCTACACCGTGGGCATCGCCGGCATGCTGCTGGCTGCGGCAGCGCTGATGGTGCTCGGGCCGCAGGTGATGGAATGGATTGCCGCCCAGGTCGGCATGCAGGAGGTCATCGTCACGGTCTGGACCATCCTGCGCTGGCCGGCGATCATCATCTTGATGATGGTAGCGGTGGCCTTGATCTACTACGTGATGCCGGATGTGAAGCAGAAGTTTCGCTTCATCACCCCAGGCTCGGTGCTGGCGGTGGTGGTGTGGATCGTCGCCTCCCTGGGGTTTGCCTACTACGTCAAAACCTTTGCCGATTACAACGCCATGTACGGCAGCATCGGTGCAATCATCGTGCTGTTGCTGTATTTCTATATTTCCGCCGCTGTGCTGCTGCTCGGCGCGGAAATGAACGCGGTGATCGAGCACATGTCGGCCGAGGGCAAGAACCCTGGCGAGAAGGATTTCGACGGTGAAAAATCCCAGGAAACCCTTACCGTGCTGGGCCACGAACACCCGCAACCGAGCCAGCATCAACCTTCCGAGCCGAACCCCAGATGATCCGTGACATTCTCAAGATGGGCGACGAACGCCTGCTGCGCATCGCCCCGCCCGTGCCCGAACACCTGATCGGCAGCGCCGAACTGCAGCAGTTGATCGACGACATGTTCGAGACCATGCGCCATGTCGGGGGTGTGGGCCTGGCCGCACCGCAGATTGGCATCGACCTGCAACTGGTGATTTTCGGCTTCGAACGCAGCGAGCGTTACCCCGATGCCGAAGCGGTGCCGCAGACCATCCTGATCAACCCGGTGATCACGCCGATGACCACCGAGGTCGAGGACGGTTGGGAGGGCTGCCTGTCGGTACCCGGATTGCGCGGCGTGGTGCCGCGCTACAAGCACATTCGCTATGAGGGGCTCGACCCGCAAGGCAACCCGATCAACCGTTTTGCCGATGGCTTCCATGCGCGCGTGGTGCAGCACGAGTGCGACCACCTGATCGGCCGGCTTTACCCCTCGCGCATCCAGGACTTCGCCAAATTCGGTTACACCGAGGTGCTGTTCCCCGGGTTGGACGCCAGCGACGATTGACCACGCTGCAGGGCTACTAGCGGCTTGCTGCGCTGGTAGCGCTGCAGGCGGGCAGCCAGGGCTTCTGGCAGCGCGGTTGCCGTGTCGAAGCCAAGGCGCTGGTAGAAGGGCACAAGGTCGGGGTGGCAGAACAGCCAAGTCGGCCCAACGGCCTGCGCCAGCGCGGCTTCGACCAGCCGCCCAGCCACACCTTGGTTGCGCTGTTGCGGGTCGACGAACAGCCCGGTAAGCCAGTAGCCATCGCCCACCGGGGTCAAGTTCAGCCCTGCAATGATGCAACTGGCACGCGCCACCCACAGTTCGCCGTCACTGGCCGAGCGCATGCGCGAGCCGTGCTGGCGGTAGAAGTGATCGAGCAGGCGTCGTTCAGGGTCGAGCAGCCTTGAGCAACACAGGTAATCAGAAATCGCGCATTTCCCTTGTTGAATCGGCCGGGTCGGGCAGAGGCCAACCAACGGCTCTACGCCACTATATACCGCCCATTATGTCGCAGATTGTTGCAAATCCGGCAAGGGTGAATATCCGACTTCGGGGTTCAACTATTGCCAACCGGGAGTAGACTTTTACTCATCCCACCAGCAGTACGACGAAGCGGGATCGGTACTTCGTGTCATCTTTGCAGTCGATGACAACTTCTCCGCGCCAATGACGGCATTAGAAGTCAATCGATCAGCTTGATTGCTTTATAGGCACTCCCACATGAAACCATTACTGATTCTTGCATTGGTCGGTATGTCCTCGTTCGCCCTCGCCGATGAGGTCCAACCTGTCTCCAACCAGCCTGTGGCCCAGCAGTACGACTACTCCATGAACCTGGATATCAAACGGGTCATCAACCTGTCGACCATCCCCAATGTTTGCGAAGTGGTACCTGCAACCATGACCTATGAAGACCACCAGGGCCAGGTGCACACCATTCAGTACCGCGCCATGGGCGAGGGTTGCCAGCAGGGTTGATCGTTCAAGGTCAGCGGCCTCTTCGCGCCGCGCCGACGCGAAGAGGTTGCAGGCTTCTCCCGGTTCATTCACTGGAAAGCACCTGCCGCACCACCTCCAGCCCTTGTTTCAGTTCAGCCCGGCTGGCGGCCGCCGACAGGCTGATACGCACGGCCTGCACCTCGCTGGCGCCAATGGCGAACACACTGGCCGGGACAACCTCCACGCCCCGTTCGCGACACTGCTTGACCACCCCCTCTGCACCTTGCGGTGTGGCCAGCCACGCGTGCGGCGAAGGCTGGCCTGTGTTGTGCAACCCATCGCCCAGCAGCTTTCGCGCGAGGCGCCAGCGCTCGGTAATTTCAGCACGTTGCCAGGCCAGGCGTAGCGCTGCTGTGCCATCTTCTATCCACTGGCAGGCGATATACAGGTTCAGTGGCGACACCGGCCAGTGACTCGCCTGGGCGTGCGGGTCGATGTGTGCAAGCAGCTGCGGGTTGGCCGCAATCCACCCTACACGCAAACCTGCTGCCACCGTCTTGGACAAGCTGCTGATGAGCACCCCTTGCTCGCCCAGCAGTGGGTACAGCGGCGGTCGGTCGCTGAGTGCGCCATACACGTCATCCTCGATCACCAGCAGCCCCAGGCGTTTGACGACCGCCGCAAGCGCTTCGCGGCGGGCGTCATCCATGCAGGTGCCCGTGGGGTTGTGCAGGGTCGGTGTGGTGACCAGTACGCGGGCACCGCTGGCGCGGGTGACGCGGTCAAGGTCGTCGGGCCGCAGGCCTTGGCTGTCCAGTGCCACGCCATGCACGGGCAGGCGTAGCTGTCGGCAGGCTGCTTTGATGCCAGGTGCGGTCAAGGCTTCGAGCATGACCGGTTCACCGGCCTGGCAGAACGACTGCAGCACCAGGGTCAGTGCCTGCTGAGCGCCGCCACTGAGCAGCAATTGGTCCGGGGCCAGCGCCAAGCCACGCTTGGCCAGCCAGTGCGCGCCCTGAATACGGCCGCGCAGCAGTTGCTCGGGGCCCAGGTAGTGATCCAGCAAGCTGCTGTCGCGCTGCTCCAGCACGCTGTGCAGGCTGCGCTGCAGGTCCTGATTGTGCGGGTCGGCCACCGGTACGTTGGTCGACAGGTCGATCAGCGGCTTTGGCCCGTCTTGGTGTTTGAGGCGAAACAGGGTCGCTTCCTTGCTGCCTGCCAGCACGTAGGTGCCGCGGCCGACTTCGCCGGCCACCAGGTGGCGGGCGGCAGCTTCCCGGTAGGCCTGCTGGGTGGTGCTGGGGTTCAGGTCGAGTTTCCAGGCCAGGCGCCGTTGCGGTGGCAGGCGGTCACCGACCTTGAGCTCGCCGCGCTCGATGGCATCGGCGATCGCCTCGACCAATGCCAGGTAGCGGGGCTGGTCATCGTTTGCGAGCGTTGGGATCCACACGAAATTGCTACCCATGCAATATAAGGTTGTACCCATACAATGCCCGGGGCTTAGGATCGGATCAACCACCTACCGAAGAGGGATGATCGCCATGTTCGACCTGAATGCCCTGCGCGAAGCCGCCGATTTCGTTCACCAGCACGTGCCTGCAACACCGCAGCACGCCTGGCCTTTGCTGGCCGAACGGCTGGGCTGCCAGGTGTGGGTAAAGCACGAGAACCACGCGCCCACCGGTGCATTCAAGGTGCGTGGCGGGTTGGTCTACGTGCGCTCGCTGCTGGCGGGCGGCAAGCCGCCGCGCGGCCTGGTCACCGCCACGCGTGGCAATCACGGCCAGAGCATGGCACTGGCTGCCCGCCAGGCTGGCATCCCCTTGGTGATTGTGGTGCCTGAAGGCAATTCCACCGAAAAGAACGCCGCCATGCGCGCCCTCGGCGCCGAACTGGTGGAGCACGGTGTCGATTTTGATGTGGCCCGTGAAGAGGCTGCCCGGCTGGCTGATGAATTGGGGTACGCGATGGTGCCGTCGTTTCACCCGGAGCTGGTGCGCGGCGTGGCCACGTATGCCCTGGAGCTGCTCGAGGCGGTGTCTGACCTGGACAGCGTGTACGTGCCGATCGGCATGGGGTCGGGGATCTGCGGGCTGATCCAGGCACGCAACCTGCTGGGGTTGAAGACCGAGATCGTGGGGGTGGTGTCCAGTGCTGCCGATGCCTATGCGCAAAGTTTCGAACTGGGCCGCATCGTCACCACCGCCACCGCCCAGACCTTCGCCGATGGCATGGCCTGCCGCGTGCCGCACCCGGAGGCGTTCGCCTTGGTGTGCGAGCATGCCGCGCGCATCGTGCGGGTCACCGACAGTGAAGTCGCCGAGGCCATGCGGCTGTACCACGAAGCCACGCACAATACTGCCGAAGGTGCAGGGGCTGCGGCGCTGGCGGCGTTGATGCAGGAGCGCGAGCGACAAGTCGGTAGGCGGGTGGCCGTGGTGCTTAGCGGGGCGAATGTGGATCGGGCGCTGTATGCGCGCGTGCTGGCGGGCATCGACTGAGCTTGATTGGCATCAGGGGGTACCGCGCCCACTGTCATGGGGGAATTTGCGCTTTCAATCGAGTGATCACTCGTGGCAGGCTCTACGGCGCTTAATTGGCCGGTCATCGAGTGCTCAATGCCTTTTTCCAATGGATTTCTCCTCAGCCTGTCCCTGTGTCTGGACATCGGCATCGCCAACATCGCCATGATCACCTTGGCCATGCAGCGTGGTTTTCTCAAAGGTTTCTGGCTGGGGCTTGGGACTTGCGTGGGTGACTTGATCTATGCCGTTGCCGCGCTGGCCGGGATGACCGTGCTGTTGCAGTTCGAAAGCGTGCGCTGGACCTTGTGGCTGGGCGGTTCGGCGCTGCTGGTGTGGTTTGCGGTGAAGATGCTGCTGGCCGCGTGGCGCGGCGGGCACATGGAGGCGCGGGCAGACGTGGTGGTGGAGTCCGGTTGGCGCGAGTTTTTGCGAGGGATCTTTTTGGCCATGTCGTCACCCACCGCGATTTTGTGGTTCGCGGCTGTCGGTGGGGTGCTGATTTCACGCTCCGGCGGTGGCAGTTTGCTGGATGCCGGGTTGTTCCTTAGCGGCTTTTTTGCTGCTGGGTTGGTCTGGTGTCTGAGCCTGTGTGGTATTGCCAGCCATGGCGGGCGCTTGCTTGGCGACCGGCTGCTGACCTGGTCGTACCTGTTGTCGGCGGCGATCTTCTGCTATTTCGCGGTTTATGTGATTGTTTCGGGGTATCGTGAATTTATTCTCGCCAGTTCGGCAGTGTAGGCATGCACCTGCCGGCCCAACCCTTTCTTTCCGGCAACAAAAATAATTTCACCACCCTGTCGATTCCCCCGTCTACCGTTCGACCAGAGTTGAAGGCCCAGCCCAAATCTGTGCCAAAACCTCAAACGATCGGAGCACCCCGATGAGCACCTCAGCCGAAAACGAAATTCGCCAACTGATCGACCGCTGGATGCAAGCTGTGCGCGACCGCGACGTCCAGGCCATCACCGCCCCCTATGCCGACGACATCGTCGCCTTCGATGCCATCAAGGCACTGCAATTCAAAGGCAAAGCCACCTACCAGGCCCACTGGGAAATGTGCATGGGCTTTTGCACCGGCCCGATGGTCTTCGAACTGGCCGAACTCACCGTGTACGCCGACGGCGACCTGGGCCTGGCCCATTGGCTGAACCGCTGCGGCCCGTCCGATGACGAAAGCCAGTGTGGCTTCATGCGCGTCACGGTCGGCTATCGCCGCCAAGGCGGGCAATGGCAGGTGATCCACGAACACTGGTCGGCACCCTTCGACATGGACACCCAGAAAGCCCTGTTCGATCTCAAGCCCTGAGCCGATATCGCCAAACGCACTGTGCCAATGCCCTGGAGGCGACCATGAAATACCTGTGCCTGGTCTATTGTGACGAAGGGCTGCTGCACAGCCTGCCCGACAGCCCGGAAGACGCCGAGTGCATGGCGTACGCCGAATCCCTGCAGGGCGGCGGGCGCATGCTCGCGGCCGAGGCGCTGAAGTCGGTGCAGACCGCCACCACGGTGCGTGTGCGCAATGGGCAGATGAGCCTCACCGATGGCCCGTTCGCCGAGACCAAGGAGCAACTGGCCGGCTTCTATCTGGTGGATGCCCGCGACCTCAACGAGGCGCTGAACATCGCCAAGGGCATACCCGCCGCCAGGGTCGGCAGTGTGGAAGTGCGGCCTGTGCGCGAACTGCAACCCTGACAATAACGGAGAACAACCAGCATGAGCCTTGCACACCCTGCGCAAGCGCAGCACGAGTTGTCCATCAGCCGCCTGATCGACGCACCACCGACCAAGGTGTTCCGCGCCTGGACCGAGCCCCAGTGGCTGATGCAATGGTGGGGGCCACATGGCATGACCACCCCCGAATGCGAAATGCAGCTGTGGGTTGGTGGCCTGTTCCGTACCTTGATGCGCGCCCCGGACGGTACCGAGTACCCAACCCAGGGCGTGTTCCTGGAGATCGCCGCGCCCCGGCGGTTGGTGTTCACCGACGCTTTCGGGCCAGGCTGGGTGCCTTCAAACAAAGCCTTCATGACCGCCGTGGTGACCTTCGACGAGGAACACGGCCAAACCCGATACACCGCCCGCGCCTGGCACTGGAGCGCCGCCGACAGCCGTGCCCATGAAGAAATGGGGTTTCACCAAGGCTGGGGAGAAAGCCTGGACCGCCTGGTGGAGGTGGTGGCCCAGCGGATGCCGGACTGATGGTGACGCTGGCGCAGGTGCGCGCCGAGGTCGAGGCAGTCTACCGTCGCGATTCCCGGCGCATCCTGGCGACCTTGATTCGCCTGCTGGGGGATTTCGACCTGGCCGAGGAGGCCATGCACGATGCGTTCTTCATTGCCGTCGAGCGCTGGCAGCGTGATGGCATCCCCGACAACCCGCGGGCGTGGCTGGTTTCGACCGGCCGTTTCAAGGCCATCGACGCGTTACGTCGACGTGCCCGCTTCGACCGCTCCCAGGCGGACCTGATCATGCTGCTGGAAGGCCAGGCGCAAGACCCCAGCGACGAAGAACTGCTCGGCGACGACCGTTTGCGGCTGATCTTCACCTGCTGCCACCCGGCGTTGGCCGGCGACGCCCAGGTGCCGCTGACCCTGCGCGAGGTCTGCGACCTGACCACCGAGCAGATTGCTCGAGCGTTTCTGCAAAGCCCGGCCACCATCGCCCAGCGCATCGTGCGGGCCAAGGCCAAGATCCGCGATGCCGGCATCCCCTATCAGGTGCCGGTGCTCAATGAGTTGCCCGAGCGCCTCGAGAGCGTATTGCGGGTGATCTACCTGGTGTTCAATGAAGGGTACTCGGCATCGTCCGGCGACGCCCTGCTGCAGCAAGATCTGACTGACGAAGCGATTCGCCTTGGCCGCCTGCTGGTGCAACTACTACCCGACCCGGAGGGGTTTGGCTTGCTGGCGTTGATGCTGTTGCAGGCGTCGCGCCAGCGTGCGCGTACAGACGCCGAGGGCAATCTGGTGCTGCTTGAGCAACAAGACCGCAGCCTGTGGGACCGCGAGTGTATCGAAGAAGGTTGCGCGCTGGTGCGCCACGCCCTGCAAAGCCGGGCCTATGGCGCCTACACCGTACAGGCGGCGATTGCCGCGGTGCATGCCGAGGCGGCCACGGCCGATGCGACGGACTGGGACGAAATCGTCGGGCTGTACGATGTGTTGCAACGCTACTGGCCGTCCGCGGTGGTGGCGCTGAACCGGGCGGTGGCGCTGGCCAAGCGTGATGGGCCGCAGGTGGGGCTCACGGAGGTTGAAGCGATTCTGGCGGCGGGGGAGTTGCGCGATTATCACCTGGCCTATGCGGCAAGGGCGCAGTTGCATGCTCAGTTGGGTCATGTCGAAGAGGCACGCGCGGCCTGGCAGCAGGCACTGGCGTTGACCCGGCAGGCGCCGGAGCGACGGCATATCGAAAGCCGTCTACGCGAATTGGGGTAAGGGTATTTGCAGCCCTTTTCGCGGTGGTTCGGCGCCCCGAACCTCCGCGAAGCGGCCTGTGCTGAAATCAGCTGGCCACGAAATGCGGTGGCGATACCAGCTCGACGGTCTGCTGCTTGCGCGGCGCCAGGATTTCGGCCTCGCCTTCGACGACCAGCTCATCGTTCTGGTTGTACACATTGGTGGCGATGCGCACCTTGAACTTGGGCAGCTTCTCGAGGATTTCCAGGCGCACGGTCAGGGTGTCGCCGATTTTTACCGGCTTCTGGAAGCTCATCTTCTGGCCCAGGTAGATGGTGCCAGGCCCAGGCAGGGTGCAGGCCACTGCGGCACTGATCAGCGCGCCGCTGAACATGCCATGGGCAATGCGTTCACGGAACATGCTCTTGGCCGCAAACTCGGCATCCAGGTGCACCGGGTTGTGGTCACCGGACATCGCAGCGAACAGCTGGATGTCGCGTTCTTCCACAGACTTCTCATAGGTGGCTTTCTGGCCGACCTCAAGGGCTTCGTAAGGCGTGTTGGTGACCTGGGACATCGGGGCTTCCTTAAGCGGTGGGGCGAGGGTGCCTATCATTCACTGCGCGCAGGGCGGCCAAGGGCCAGCGCCTGTTCGAGCCAGCCGAGAATATCGGCGGTGACCTCGTCACGGTTGGTTTCGTTGAGCACTTCGTGCCGCGCTTGTGGGTAGACGCGCAGCTGTACATGCCGGTTGCCGGTCGCGCGCAGCGCGTCGGCCAGATGGGTGAGACGCTTGCCGGCACTGACCGGATCACATTCGCCGCCAATCACCAGCAATGGCAGGTTCGGATCGATCTGCGCGAGGGTACTTGCCTGGCTGATCTGCGCCAAGCCTTGCAGCAAGTCGAGCCACAGTTGGTTGCTGCAGCGAAAGCCACACAGGGGGTCATTCACGTACAGGTCCACTTCGCCAGGGTCGCGGCTAAGCCAGTCGAAGGCCGTGCGGTTAGGCTTGAAGGCCTTGTTGAACGCGCCGAATGACAGCCAGTCTATCAGCGCACTCTTGCCCAGCGGCCCCTGGCGCCAGGCCTCCAGCCGGGCAATCAGCCGCGCCACCCGGTACAACGCAGCCGGCTGGAAGTTGGAGCCGCTGAGGATCGCCCCCTGCACGCTGGCGCTGTGGTGCAGCAGGTACGCCTGGGCGATGTAGCTGCCCATGCTGTGGCCAAACACGAACAACGGTGTGCCGGGGTACTGCTGACCGATGTGCTGGGCGAGCAAGCCCAGGTCATTGACCACGGCATTCCAGCCATGATTGCGGGCGAACAGGCCCAGGCTGCCCAGCTCGGCGGTGCGGCCATGGCCGCGCTGGTCGGCGGCGAACAGCGCAAAGCCGGCCTCGCTCAATGCCTGGCCCAGGCGCCGGTAGCGCCCGGCGTGCTCCGCCATGCCATGGGCCAGCAACACCACGGCCTTCACCGGGGTTGTCGGCAGCCATTGGTGCACATAGAGGCTGCAATGCTCGCTGGCGGGTAGCCAGAAGGCGTCGTGGGGCATGGCCGGTCCTTTGCGCAGGGGTACGCGCACAGTGTATGCGCAACCGGCTGGATTGCAGGAAGGGCACAAATAAGATTCACAATGTTAATGGCGGAGCTTGGCGTATATGCCGCCTTCGGCTTACCTGCTAACGTCGGTTCAACGCCTGTTTGCCATTGGCGACCAGGTCAAAGGATTACATGACCCGCTACCGGTAGCAGGTCCAGGCAGAGGAACAATAATAAATGCAAGCCGACTTCTGGAATGACAAGCGCCCTGCGGGCGTGCCTTCCACCATCGATATCCATGCCTATACCTCTGTCGTCGAGGTGTTCGAACGCTCCTGCAAGCGCTTTGCCGACCGCCCGGCGTTCAGCAACCTCGGCGTCACCCTTACCTACGCGGCGCTGGAGCGCCAGTCGGCGGCCTTCGCAGCCTGGCTGCAGCACAATACCGACCTGGCCCCGGGCGATCGCATCGCCGTGCAGATGCCCAACGTGCTGCAGTACCCGATCGCCGTGTTCGGTGCGTTGCGCGCGGGCCTGATCGTGGTCAACACCAACCCGTTGTACACCGAGCGTGAAATGCGCCACCAGTTCAAGGACGCCGGCGCCCGTGCCCTGGTGTACCTGAACATGTTCGGCAAGCGCGTGCAGGAAGTGCTGCCCGATAACGGCATCGAATACCTTATCGAAGCAAAGATGGGCGACCTGTTGCCCACCGCCAAGGGCTGGCTGGTCAACACCGTGGTCGACAAAGTGAAGAAGATGGTGCCGGCCTATCAATTGCCCCAGGCGGTGTCGTTCAAGCAGGTGCTGCGTGAGGGCCGTTCGCTGAGCCACAAACCGGTGCCGCTGAGCCTCGACGACATCGCCGTGTTGCAATACACCGGTGGCACCACTGGCCTGGCCAAGGGCGCCATGCTCACCCACGCCAACCTGGTGGCCAACATGCTCCAGGTGCTGGCGTGTTTCTCGCAGCACGGGCCAGACGGGCAGAAGATGATCAAGGAAGGCCAGGAGGTGATGATCGCGCCGCTGCCGCTGTACCACATCTACGCGTTTACCGCGAACTGCATGTGCATGATGGTCACAGGCAACCACAACGTGCTGATTACCAACCCACGCGACATCGCCGGCTTCGTCAAGGAGCTGGGCAAGTGGCGTTTTTCCGGCCTGCTGGGGCTCAATACCTTGTTCGTCGCGCTGATGGACCATCCAGGCTTCAGGCAACTGGACTTTTCCGCGCTGAAGGTCACCAACTCTGGCGGCACCGCGCTGGTCAAGGCCACCGCCGAGCGCTGGGAGAGCCTCACGGGCTGCCGTATCGTCGAAGGCTACGGCCTGACCGAGACGTCGCCGGTAGCCAGCACCAACCCCTACGGCCAGCTGGCGCGCCTGGGCACGGTAGGCATCCCGGTGGCAGGCACGGCGTTCAAGGTGATCGACGACGATGGCAACGAGCTGCCGCTGGGCGAGCGGGGCGAGCTGTGCATCAAGGGCCCGCAGGTGATGAAGGGCTACTGGCAACAACCGGAGGCCACGGCGCAGACCCTGGACGCCCAGGGCTGGCTGAAGACCGGCGACATCGCGGTGATCGACCCCGATGGTTTCACCCGTATCGTCGACCGCAAGAAGGACATGATCATCGTCTCGGGCTTCAATGTGTACCCCAACGAGATCGAGGACGTGATCATGGCCCATCCGCAAGTCGCCAGTTGCGCCGCCATCGGCGTACCCGACGAGCGCTCCGGCGAGGCGGTGAAACTGTTCGTGGTGCCGCGTGAGGGCGGAGTCAGCGTGGATGAGCTCAAGGCTTACTGCAAGGCCAACTTCACCGGTTACAAGGTGCCCAAGCACATTGTGCTGCGCGACTCGCTGCCGATGACACCGGTGGGCAAGATTCTGCGGCGCGAGCTGCGTGACATTGCCTGACAAGGCTGCAAATACGCCTCTAGAGCGGGCCTTTCGGCCCGTTTTGCGACATTTTGGATAATTACTCTAAAAATGACCTGCATTGTTCATTGAGTCATTTTTGTGACCGTAAGGCCTGTTTTGGCCTCTAGGCGACCCCTGGCAAAGCTGTTACTCTCGGGCCGCTTTCAGATGATCCGGTTTGCAATGAGCCGTCATCACATATCAATAATAAGCGCATCGACGCGTGAATCGAACTTCGCTGTTGCTGAAGGAGTGGGCTTCCATGATCGAACATTTTTGGAAGGATAAATACCCAGCCGGGATTACGGCGGAAATCAATCCTGACGAATTCCCCAATATCCAGGCGGTACTCAAGCAATCCTGCCAACGCTTTGCCGACAAACCGGCCTTTAGCAACCTGGGCAAGACTATCACCTATGGCGAACTGTATGCGCTGTCGGGGGCATTTGCCGCCTGGCTGCAGCAGCACACCGACCTGAAGCCGGGTGATCGCATTGCCGTGCAACTGCCCAATGTCCTGCAATACCCGGTAGCGGTATTCGGCGCCATGCGTGCAGGGCTGATCGTGGTCAACACCAACCCGCTGTACACCGCGCGGGAGCTGGAGCACCAGTTCAACGACTCCGGCGCCAAGGCGCTGGTGTGCCTGGCCAACATGGCCCACCTGGCTGAAAAAGTGCTGCCCAAGACCCAGGTCAAGCATGTCATCGTCACCGAAGTGGCCGACCTGCTGCCGCCGCTCAAGCGCCTGCTGATCAACAGTGTCATCAAGTACGTGAAGAAGATGGTGCCGGCCTACAACCTGCCGCGTGCCGTGCGCTTCAACGACGCCCTGGCACTGGGCAAGGGCCAGCCGGTTACCGAAGCCAACCCGCAAGGCAGCGACGTCGCGGTGCTGCAATACACTGGCGGTACCACGGGCGTGGCCAAGGGCGCGATGCTGAGCCACCGCAACCTGGTGGCCAACATGCTGCAGTGCCGGGCGCTGATGGGCTCGAACCTGCATGAAGGTTGCGAGATCCTGATCACGCCGCTGCCGCTGTACCACATCTACGCCTTCACCTTCCATTGCATGGCGATGATGCTGATCGGCAACCACAACGTGCTCATCAGCAACCCGCGTGATTTGCCGGCGATGGTCAAAGAGCTGGGCAAGTGGAAATTCAGCGGCTTCGTCGGCCTCAACACCTTGTTCGTCGCCCTGTGCAACAACGAGGGGTTCCGCGCCCTGGACTTCTCGGCGCTGAAAATCACCTTGTCTGGCGGCATGGCCCTGCAACTGAGCGTGGCCGAGCGCTGGAAGGCCGTGACCGGGTGTGCCATCTGCGAAGGTTACGGCATGACCGAAACCAGCCCGGTGGCTGCGGTCAACCCGTCCGAGGCCAACCAGGTCGGCACCATCGGTATCCCGGTGCCCTCGACGCTGTGCAAGGTCATCGACGACAGTGGCAATGAACTGCCGCTGGGCGAGGTGGGTGAACTGTGCATCAAGGGCCCGCAAGTGATGAAGGGCTACTGGCAGCGCGAGGACGCCACCGCCGAGATCCTCGACAGCCAAGGCTGGCTCAAGACCGGTGACATCGCGTTGATTCAGCCGGACGGTTACATGCGCATCGTCGACCGCAAGAAGGACATGATCCTGGTCTCGGGTTTCAATGTGTACCCCAACGAGCTGGAAGACGTGCTCGCCGGCTTGCCCGGTGTGCTGCAGTGCGCGGCCATTGGTGTGCCGGATGAGAAGTCGGGTGAAGTGATCAAGATGTTCATCGTGGTCAAGCCGGGCATGACCGTGACCAAGGAGCAGGTGATGGAGCACATGCGTGCCAACGTCACCGGTTACAAGGTGCCGCGCTACATCGAGTTCCGCGATACGTTGCCGACCACCAACGTGGGCAAGATCCTGCGCCGTGAATTGCGTGACGAAGAGCTGAAGAAGCAAGGCCTCAAAAAGATCGCCTAACCCACGCAGCGATCGATGTAGGAGCGGCCTTGCGTCGCGAAAGGGCCGCAAAGCGGCCCCGACAATCTATGCGGCGAAGCTGAAACTATGCGGCGAAGCTGAAATCTAGGGCCGCTACGCGCCCCTTTCGCGACGCAAGGCCGCTCCTACACCAGCACGCGCGTCGATCAGCGCAGTTTTTCAAGCATCTGGTAGTACCACATTCCCGCCGCCAACAGCGGATTCCCCAGCAGTTCCCCCATTGGCACCCGCACATGCTTGCACTGGGCAAAGGTGTCGAACTTCTGCAGAGTCCCGGTCAGCGCTTCGGCCATGATCTCGCCCATGATGTGGCTGGTGGCAATGCCATGCCCGGAATAGCCCTGGCAGTACCAGACATTGTCCGAGAGCTTGCCCAGTTGCGGGATGCGATTGACCACGATACCCATGGCGCAGCTCCACTGGAACTCGATCGGTACCCCTTTGAGCGCCGGGAAGGTGCGCTCGATGCACGGGCGCAGCTCTGCTTCGATATCGCGTGAGTCGCGCCCGGAATAGTTGGCGCCGCCGCCAAACAGCAAGCGCTTGTCGGCGGTCAGGCGGTAATAGTCGAGGACAAAACGGCAGTCGTATACCGCCAGGTCCTGCGGGTTGATCTGCTCGGCCAGCTCGCCCAACGGTGCGGTGGTGACGATGCCGCCCATGGCCGGGAAGATCTTGCCCTTGAGCTTGCGCTGTTCCAGCTTGTGATAGACATCGCCCGCCAGCATCACCTGGCGGGCTTCGATCCGCCCCTGGGCTGTCACTACTGCCGGGCGCGGGCCGTGGACGATGTCCAGCACCTCTGAGTTTTCAAAGATCAGTGCCCCCAGGCTATGGGCGGCACGCGCCTCGCCCAGGCACAGGTTGAGCGGGTGCAGGTGCAGGTTGCGTCGGTTCTTCAATGCACCCAGGTACAGCGGGCTTTGCAGGTGCTGGGCCATGGCGTTACGGTCGAGCATCTGCACCTGGTCGTCCATGCCGCGACGCTGGGCTTCGGCCTCGAACCCGCGCAGCTCGTTCAGGTGCGACGGTTTCATCGCCGCATGCAGGTGGCCGCGCTTGAGGTCGCAGTCGATACCGTAGCGGGCCACCCGTTGCTCGATGACCTGGTGCCCGCGCCAACGCAGGTGCCAGATGAAATCATCCACCTCGCTGCCCAGGCGGTTGCGCATCTGTGTACGCATGGCTTCGTCGCCCGACAAGCTGCCGGTCACCTGCCCGCCATTGCGCCCGCTGGCACCCCAGCCGATGCGATTGGTTTCGACGATAGCCACTTTAAGGCCGCGCTCGGCCAACTCCACGGCAGTGGCCACGCCGGTGAACCCACCGCCGATGATCGCCACGTCTACCTGCTCGGTGCCCTTGAGGGTCGGGTACTGCGTATGGTCATTCAGGGTGGCGTTGTAATAGGACGGCGCACGTTGGGCCGGCCCCTGGTTCAGTGCTGCGTTCATGGGTGTTCCTTGTTATGAATGGGGCTCAAGCCTGGTGCAGGTACCAGCGCCAGTCCTGCTCGCTGACTTCGGCCATGAACTGGCGGTACTCGGCGCGCTTGACCTTCAGGTACACGCCGAGGAAGTCCGCGCCCAGTGCTTCGCGCGCCCAGTCCGAATGCTGCAGGGCATCCAGGGCGGTCAGCCAGTCGGTGGGCAGGTGCTCGGTGGCCTGGGCGTAGCCGTTGCCTTCAACGGGGGCGCCAGGGTCCAGCTGTTCGCGAATACCTCGGTGGCTGGCGGCGAGGATTGCCGCTGCCGCCAGGTACGGGTTGGCATCGGCGCCGCAGATGCGGTGCTCCACGTGCCGGCTGTTGGCCGGGCCGCCTGGTACCCGCAGGCTGACCGTGCGGTTGTCGACCCCCCAGGTCGGCGCAAGTGGCGCGTAGCTGTTGGCCTGGAAGCGGCGGAACGAGTTGGCGTTGGGGCAGAACAACAACAGCGAATCGCGCAGGTGGCGCAGCATGCCGGCCACCGCTTGGCGCAACAGTGGCGTACCGGCCTTGTCTTCGCTGGCGAACAGGTTGTTGCCGGCGCTGTCGGCCAGGCTCAGGTGCATGTGCATGCCGGTGCCGGCCAGTTGCGCGAAGGGTTTGGCCATGAAGCAGGCCTGCATGCCATGGGCATGGGCCACGCCTTTGACCAGGCGCTTGTAGCGTACGGCCTGGTCCATTGCCGCCAGGGCATCGCCGTGCTCAAGGGTGATTTCCACCTGGCCGGGTGCATACTCGGAGATCGCCGTGCGGGCCGGAATGCCCTGGGCCTTGCAGGCAGCGTAGAGGTCGGCGAGAAACGGCTCGATCTGCTCAAGCTCACGCAGGCCATACACCTGGGTGCTGCGTGGCCGGCCGCCGTCGTTGTCCAGGGCAGGCTGCGGTCGGCCCTGGGCATCACGCTTCTGGTCGAGCAGGTAGAACTCCAGCTCGCAGGCCATCACCGGGTGGTAGCCGTCAGCCTTGAGTGCATCGATGGTGCGCAGCAGCACATGGCGCGGGTCGGCAATGCTGGCCGGCAGGCCCTCGCTGGGGTGCATGCTGACCTGCACTGCGGCGGTCGGCACGCGCCGCCACGGCAGGCGTACCAGGCTGCCCTCCAGCGGGTAGGCGCGGCAGTCGATGTCGCCGACATCCCAGACCAGGCCTGAGTTTTCGACGTCATCGCCGTTGAGGGTCAGGCCCATGATGGTGCTGGGCAGCGGGCGACCGGTCTGGTACACCGCCAGCAGTTCCTCGCGGTGCAGCAGCTTGCCGCGGGGTACACCGTTGGCGTCGAGGATGAACAGTTCGATCAGCTCGATATCGGGGTTGTCGGCCAGAAACTGGCTGGCGTGTTCGGGGTTTGCAAAGTGCATGTCGGATTCGCTCATGGGCGCACATGACCGCCGCGGGCAACCGTGGGGTCAAACTGAAACGATCGGCCAGCAGCGGGCCGGGTTTGGTCAGTGATGCGTGAGCGAAGTATCCGGTGGGCGTGCGTGGCGACAGTGCCACAAGGCCCAGAACGCGAGGATGATGTGCACCAGCGGATTTTCACCGGCACGGGTCCGGGCCTTCGGGAGCGAAGGGCGGGACTGCGGGGGCACGGTGAACGGGGCAGGGATCATGCCTTTGATACTCACATGCGGCGTAAGGTTGATTAAAGCAGTGAATGGCAACCTTTACATCGGTGTCGGCTAAACATTTGCGGCGAGGTGCTGGGTGCAGGAGCCAGCAGAGAACGGGCAAATCTGCGACAATCGCGCCTCTTCAAATGCCGATCATGAAAAAGCAGGCCCACCTGCATCACTAAAAAGCCCCATGACAGATCAAGCCATCGACCAGCTCCTGAAAAACCTCGACCACGCCATGATCGCCGACCGCCATCGTCTGCGTCGGCAACTGCATGAGCTGCGCAAGCGCCCCGACGAGGCCAAGCTCGCCCAGTGGGCGGAAAAGGTCCAGGCCTCCTGCGCCCAGGTCACCGCGCGCCAGCAAAGCGTGCCGACCGTGCGTTACGACGACAGCCTGCCCATTGCAGCCAAGCGTGACGAGATCAAAAAGGCGCTGGCCGAGCACCAGGTGCTGGTCATCGCCGGTGAGACCGGCTCGGGCAAGACCACCCAGTTGCCGAAGATCTGCCTTGAGCTGGGGCGCGGCAGCCATGGCCTGATTGCCCATACCCAGCCACGCCGGATTGCTGCGCGCAGCGTCGCCGCCCGTGTCGCCGAAGAACTCGGCACGCCGCTTGGTGGGCTGGTTGGTTACCAGGTGCGTTTCGAGGACCAGAGTGATTCCAACACCCTGGTCAAGCTGATGACCGACGGCATCCTGCTGGCTGAAACCCAGCACGACCGCTTTCTCGAACGCTACGACACGATCATCGTCGACGAAGCCCACGAACGCAGCCTCAACATCGACTTCCTGCTCGGCTACCTCAAGACCCTGTTGCACCGCCGCCCGGAACTGAAGCTGATCATCACCTCGGCGACCATCGACCTCGAGCGTTTCTCCAAGCACTTCGACGGTGCACCTATCATTGAAGTCTCCGGGCGCACCTTCCCGGTAGAAACCTGGTACCGCCCGCTGACCAGCGAGCAGGACGAGGAAGGCAACCAGATCGAGGATGACCTCACCGTCGACCAGGCCATCCTCGCCACCCTGGATGAACTGGCGCAACACGAGCGCAGCCAGGGCAAGGGGCCGGGTGATGTCTTGATCTTCTTGCCGGGTGAGCGGGAAATCCGCGACGCGGCCGAGATCCTGCGCAAGGCGCAACTGCGCCATACCGAGATTCTGCCGCTGTATGCACGCCTGTCACCCGCCGAGCAGCAGCGCATTTTCCAGTCGCATACCGGGCGCCGGGTGATCCTGGCCACCAACGTTGCCGAGACCTCGCTGACGGTGCCGGGCATTCGCTACGTGATCGACACCGGCACCGCCCGCATCAGCCGCTACAGCTACCGGGCCAAGGTCCAGCGCCTGCCGATCGAGGCGGTATCCCAGGCCAGTGCCAACCAGCGTAAAGGCCGTTGCGGCCGGGTCGAGCCTGGCATCTGCGTGCGCCTGTACAGCGAAGAGGATTTCAACGGCCGGCCGGCGTTCACCGACCCGGAGATTCTGCGCACCAACCTGGCGGCGGTGATCCTGCAGATGCTGCACCTGCGCCTGGGTGCGATCGATGCGTTCCCGTTCATCGAGCCGCCGGATGGCAAGGCTATCAGCGATGGTTTCAACCTGTTGCAGGAGCTCTCGGCGGTCAACCGCGAAAACCAGTTGACCCCGCTCGGGCGGCAACTGGCGCGTTTGCCCATCGACCCACGGTTAGGCCGCATGCTGCTTGAAGGCGCCCGTCAGGGCAGCCTGCAGGAAGTGTTGATCGTCACCAGTGCGCTGTCGGTGCAAGACCCGCGCGAGCGGCCGCCGGAGCGCCAGCAGGCGGCCGACCAGGCGCATGCCCAGTGGAAGGACGTCGACTCCGACTTCGCCGCGCTGGTCAATTTGTGGCGGGGCTTCGAGGAGCAGCGCCAGGCGTTGACTGCCAGCCCGCTGCGCAACTGGTGCCGTAAGAACTTCCTCAATTACCTGCGCCTGCGCGAATGGCGTGACGCCCACCGCCAGTTGGCGCTGATCTGCCGTGACCTGCAATTGACGGTCAACAAGGAACCGTCCGATTACCAACGGATGCACAAGGCAATCCTCAGCGGCCTGCTCAGCCAGATCGGCCAGAAGACCGAGGAGGGCGATTACCAAGGTGCCCGCCAACGGCGCTTCTGGGTCCACCCGTCCTCGGGGTTGGGCCGCAAGCGTCCGCAGTGGGTGATGGCCGCCGAGCTGGTGGAAACCACCAAGCTGTATGCGCGCATGGTCGCCCGCATCGAGCCCGACTGGATCGAGCCGCTGGCGGCCCACCTGGTCAAGAAGAACCACTTCGAACCGCATTGGGAGAAGAAGCGCGGGCAGGTGGTGGCGTACGAGCAGATCACCTTGTACGGGCTGATTCTGGTTGGCCGCCGCCCGGTGCACTTCGGCCCGATCGACCCGGTGACATCGCGGGAGCTGTTCATTCGCGAGGGGCTGGTGGGCGGCGAAATCCAGTCGCGGGCCAAGTGCCTGTCGGCCAACAAGCGCCTGCTCGAACAGCTCGACGAACTGGAGGCCAAGGCCCGCCGGCGCGACATTCTGGCCGACGAAGAGACCCTCTACGCCTTCTACGAAGCGCGCCTGCCCGAGGACATCCACCAGACCGCGACCTTCGATGCCTGGTACCGCATGACCAGCCAGAAGGACGCCAACCTGCTGATCATGCGCGAGGAAGACGTGCTGGCCCGTGAGGCCAGCGAAGTCACCGCAGCGCAGTACCCGGACAGCCTGCAGGTGGGGGACTTGCGCCTGTCGTTGAGCTACCACTTCGAACCGGGCCACCCGCGCGACGGCGTGACGGTGCGGGTACCGGCACCGCTGTTGCCGAGCCTGCCGGGCGAGCGCCTGGAGTGGCTGGTGCCGGGCCTGCTCGAAGCCAAGTGCGTGGCGCTGGTGCGCAACCTGCCCAAGGCGCTGCGCAAGAATTTCGTGCCGGTGCCGGACTTCGTCAAAGCTTCGCTGGCCCGCATGACTTTCGGCCAGGGCGCGCTGCCCCAGGCGTTGGGCCAGGAGCTGCTGCGCATGACCGGTGCACGTGTTTCCGACGAGGCCTGGGCAGAATCTGTCAGCCTGGTCGAAGGCCACCTGCGGATGAACATCGAAGTGGTCGATGCCCAGGGCAAGTTCCTTGGCGAAGGCCGCGACCTGGCCGAGTTGACCGCGCGCTTCGCCGCTGCCAGCCAGGCCGCGCTGGCGGTGCCACGCAGCGAAAACGCCGAACGGCCGGTGCAGGCGAAAGCGTTCAGCGAAGTGGCGCAGACCACCCAGCAGAAGATCGCCGGTCTGTCGATGACCGTGTACCCGGCGCTGGTGGAGGAAAACGGCACTGTTCGCGAAGGGCGTTTCTCGACCCAGGCCGAAGCCGAGTTCCAGCACCGCCGCGCCTTGCAGCGCCTGTTGTTGCAGCAGTTGGCAGAGCCTGCCAAGTTTTTGCGCGGCAAGCTGCCCGGGCTGACCGAACTGGGCTTGCTGTACCGCGAGCTGGGCCGTGTCGAGGCGCTGGTCGAAGACATTCTGCTGGCCAGCCTGGACAGCTGCATCCTTGAAGGCGAACAGCCGCTGCCCCGTGACGGTGCGGCCTTGGCCGGGCTGGCTGAGCGCAAGCGTGGCAGTTGGGCCGAGCATGCCGAGCGCCTGGCGCGCCTGACCCTGGAGGTGCTCAAGCTGTGGCATGGCCTGCAGAAGCGCTTCAAGGGCAAGATCGACCTGAGCCAGGCGGTGGCGCTGAACGACATCAAGCAACAATTGGCCAACCTGGTGTACCCGGGCTTCGTGCGCGAAACCCCGGGTGCCTGGTTCAAGGAGCTGCCGCGTTACCTCAAGGCCGTGGAGCTGCGCCTGGAGAAGCTGGGCTCGCAGGTGCAGAAGGATCGCGTCTGGAGCGGCGAGCTGGCCAACCTCTGGGCCCAGTACAAGAAACGCGCCGACAAGCACGCCCAGGAGGGCAAGCGCGATGAGCAACTGACGTTGTACCGCTGGTTGCTGGAAGAATACCGGGTGTCGTTGTTCGCGCAGCAGCTGGGGACGAAAGTGCCGATTTCTGACAAGCGATTGAGCAAACAGTGGAGCCAGGTGGAAGGCTAACTGCCTTGATTTGTGGCACACTTCAAGGCGTTTGGGGGCCGCATTGCGGCCCTTCGCGGGTAAACCCGTGCCCACAAGGGCGCGGCCCTCGCCTTTGAATTGGCACTAAAGTGCCATTATTCAGTCATGTTTCCAGCCAGCGCCCCGTGGCGATGGCCTTTGACCAGAGGAACGACCGTGCATAACGTCGTGATCAGCGGCACCGGCCTGTATACCCCGGCCCAGAGCATTTCCAACGAAGAACTGGTGGAGTCCTTCAATACCTGGTCGCAGCAGTTCAACCGCGACAACGCCGCCGCCATCGAGCGCGGTGAGATCGAGGCAGCGCCGCTGTCCGACGCTGCTTTCATCGAAAAGGCCTCGGGTATCAAGAGCCGCTTCGTGCTGGACAAGGCCGGCATTCTCGACCCGCAACGCATGAAACCGCGCCTGCCAGAACGCTCCAATGACGAGCCGTCGGTTCTGTGCGAAATGGCCGTGGCCGCAGCGCGCCAGGCACTGGAGCGTGCAGGCCGCACCGCTGCCGATGTCGATGGCGTGATCGTCGCCTGCTCCAACCTGCAGCGCCCGTATCCAGCCATTGCCATCGAAGTGCAAAAGGAACTGGGCATCGAGGGCTTCGCCTTCGACATGAACGTCGCCTGCTCGTCAGCCACCTTCGGCATCCAGACCGCCGCCAACAGTGTGCAACTGGGCCAGGCGCGTTCGGTGCTGATGGTCAACCCCGAGGTCTGCACCGGGCACCTGAACTTCCGCGACCGCGACAGCCACTTCATCTTCGGCGATGCCGCCACTGCGGTGCTGATCGAGCGGGCCGACCTGGCCACGTCCAAGCACCAGTTCGAGATTGTCAGCAGCAAGTTGTGGACGGGGTTCTCCAATAACATCCGCAACAACTTCGGCTTCCTCAACCGCGCGGCGGAGGAGGGTGAAGGGGCGGCAGACAAACTGTTCATCCAGGAAGGGCGCAAGGTGTTCCGTGAAGTGTGCCCGAAGGTCGCCGAGCTGATCGGTGAGCACCTGGAGGCGAACGACCTGCAGCCGAGCGACGTCAAGCGCTTCTGGCTGCACCAGGCCAACCTGAGCATGAACCACCTGATCGTCAAGAAGCTGCTGGGGCGTGAAGCCACCGAGGAAGAAGCACCGGTGATTCTGGACCGTTATGCCAACACCAGTTCGGCAGGGTCGGTGATTGCCTTCCACCTGTACCAGGATGACTTGGCCGAGGGGGCGGTGGGCGTGCTGAGCTCGTTTGGTGCGGGGTATTCGGTGGGGAGTGTGATTCTGCGCAAGCGCTAGGTTTTTGTAAGGACCTGTACCGGCCCCTTCGCGGTTTTACCCGCGAAGGGGCCGGCGCATTTCTGGCAGACGAAAAAAGGCAGGAAATGCCGGATGGGGTCGGCATTTCCCGCCTTGAGTGAAACAGAGAAGCGGTTGCTTAGAACTTGGCTTCCAGGTCGACCTGCAGCGTATCGACATCCGCATTGCTGTTCGGCAACTGCGACAGATCGGTCTTGGCCATCAGGTAAGCCGCACCCAGCGAGAAGTTCTTGTCGATTTCGTAACCGACCTTGAACTTGTGCCCGCGCGAACCGGTGAAGCCGTTGCCGAAGTCGGAGTCGGTAAACAGGCTGACCACGGCGTTGCGCTGAACATCGCGGTAGTTGTAGTCCAGGCTCCAGGCGCCAACCTTGGTCTTCAGACCGGCCAGCCAGGCCTGGTCTTCACCGTCGGTGCTCTCGGTGTTTTTCACGTACTGGCCGTAGGCCGACAGAGGGATGGCGAAGCCGGTGAAGTCCAGCTGGCCGAAGCCTTCCACCAGGTTGAACTCGTTGGTGGTGTTGCCGAACGACTGCAGAATGGCCGCTTCCTTGTCGTTATCGTAGCCATAGATGCTCGCACCCACGGTGACCTTCAGCACGTCGGCGGGGGCGAACTTGGCACCCAGCTGGCCGTGGTAGACCTGCGCGTCATGCTTGTACTGCACACCGTCGCCGTCGACGTTGTCCTTGAGGGTGTACTGGCCCGCACTGGCGAACACTTCGGCGCCGCCCAGGTCGGCCTTGTAAGTCGCTGCTACGCCTTCGGGGTTGATATCGCTGTCCCAGATGATATCGCCCATGCTCACCCATGGCTGGGGCATCTTGCCGCCGATCAGGTGCAAGTTCGGCACCGCCGTCGGGTGCCAGTCGAGGTAGGCCAGGTCGACCCACAGCGACTTCTTGTCGAAGTAGTTGTCAAGGCTCTGGTTGGTGGAGCGGCGGTCGGCGCTGCTGCCGGTGGCGATGCGTACGCCGGCATCGACTTGCGGGTTGATCTCGCTGTAGAAGCCGACACGGGCACGAACGCGCTGGCGGTCCTGGTTGCCGCTGCTGCTGTTCGGCTCGTCGACGTTGACGTCTTCGTAGCGCAGGCGCACATCACCCTTGATCTGGGTCTTGGCGGCCCATGCCACTTTCTGTTCAAAGGAACTCATACGTTCGGACTGAGCTTTCTGGTCGGCCTTTTCCTTGGTCTCTTTTGCCAGATCGCCTTGCAGTTCGTTGTACTGCGCCTGGTTGATCGAGCCATTGGCGCGGAGCATTTCGAGCAACTTGGCGTCGACAGCAGCACTGGCCGGAGTACTCAGAGCCAGCATCATGCCGGTGAGGCTCACTCCGGTAAGTGTGGAAACAAGACGCATAAGGTTCTCCCTACTGAAAAAAATGGGGGAGGCTCAGCGCCCGCCCCTGTGTTGGCATGTCTTCGGAAAGGGCCTGAATAGACAGGTTCTGGGGTTCCGGAAAACAGGCGCAAGTATTGCGAGGGGGGATTACAGATTAATGTCGAATTAGTGGCACTGTTGTTAAGCCATCGGGCATGAATGAGTTGGCCGGGCGATCGTCATTTGAGTGATGGGCCCTTCTTCCGGGATACTGAGTGCCTCAAGAAAGCGAGTCGAAACCGTGACCAGCCTGTACAGCCTTGCTCATCTGCGTGATCTTCCGGCGGCCACCTGGGATGCCCTGGTGCCCGCTGGCCAGCCATTTCTGCGCCACGCCTTCCTCACTGCCCTGGAGGACAGCGCCAGCGTTGCACCGTCGACCGGCTGGGCGGCCGAGCACTTGGTGCTGGAACGGGAAGGGCAGGTGCGCGCGGTCATGCCGGCCTACCGCAAGTGGCATTCGTTTGGCGAGTATGTGTTCGACCACGGCTGGGCCGATGCCTGTGAGCGGGCAGGCATCGCCTATTACCCCAAGTTGCTCGGCGCGGTGCCGTTCAGCCCGGTCAGCGGCCCGCGCCTGCTGGCTGCCGACCCCGCCGACGGCCTGCTGGTGTTGCAAGCGCTACCCGAATACCTGGGCAAGGGCGGGCTTTCTGGTGCGCACATCAACTTCACCGACCCGGCCCTGGACCAACAGATGGCCAGCTTGCCAGGCTGGATGGAGCGCCTTGGTTGCCAGTTCCACTGGCGTAACCGCGGTTATCGAGACTTCCAGGATTTCCTCGACACGCTCAGCTCGCGCAAGCGCAAGCAGATGCGCAAGGAGCGCGAACAGGTGGCCGGGCAGGGCATCGACTTCCAGTGGTACCGGGGGGAGCAACTGACGGAGGCGCAGTGGGATTTTGTCTACCTGTGCTACGCCAACACGTATGCGGTACGCAGGCGCGCCCCGTACCTGACCCGTGAATTCTTCAGCCTGCTGGCCGAGCGCATGCCCGAGGCACTGCGGGTGGTGATGGCGAGGCAGGGTGGGCGTGACGTGGCCATGGCCCTGAGCCTGGTGGGCGACGACAGCCTGTATGGCCGTTACTGGGGGTGCCTGGATGAATTCGACCGGCTGCACTTCGAGACCTGCTTCTACCAGGGCATGGACTTTGCCATTGCTGAAGGCTTGCAGCGCTTTGATGCGGGGGCCCAGGGCGAGCACAAGCTGATCCGTGGGTTCGAGCCGGTGCTGACGCGGTCGTGGCATTACCTGTTGCACCCGGGGTTGCGGCGGGCGGTCGAGGGGTTCTTGTTGCAGGAGCGCGAAGGGGTGCAGGGGTATGCCGAGGAGGCGCGGGGGATGTTGCCCTACCGCAGGGATTGAAACCTGCCTCGGCTGCACCGGCCGGGTTCAATCCACCCCGACGAACCCCCCGGTCTGGTGATGCCACAACCGCGCATACAACCCTTGTTGCGCCAGCAGTTCACTGTGACTGCCGCTTTCGACGATATGCCCCTTGTCCAGCACTACCAGGCGGTCCATCCGGGCAATGGTTGAAAGCCGGTGCGCGATAGCGATTACCGTCTTGCCTTGCATCAGGGTCTCCAAGCTTTCCTGGATCGCTGCCTCGACCTCCGAGTCCAGCGCCGAGGTGGCCTCGTCCATGATCAGGATCGGCGCATTCTTCAGCAGCACCCGCGCAATGGCGATACGTTGGCGCTGGCCGCCAGACAGCTTGACCCCACGCTCGCCCACATGGGCATCGAAGCCGGTACGCCCCTGGGCGTCGGACAGCTGTGGTATGAACTCGTCGGCGCGGGCGCGGCGCACCGCTTCGTGCAGTGCCGCTTCGCTGGCCTCGGGGCGGCCGTACAGCAAGTTGTCACGGATCGAGCGGTGCAACAGCGAGGTGTCCTGGGTGATCATGCCGATTTGTGCGCGCAGGCTGGCCTGGCTCACTTCGGCGATGTCCTGGCCATCGATCAGGATGCGCCCGCCCTGCACGTCGTACAGGCGTAGCAGCAGGTTGACCAGGGTCGATTTGCCCGCGCCTGACGGGCCGATCAGGCCAATCTTCTCGCCCGGGCGAATGTCCAGGTTGAGCCCCTCGATCACGTTGCTGGCCTTGCCGTAGTGGAAGTCCACGTCGTCGAAGTGCACCGCGCCACGGCTTACCTTCAGCGCAGGCGCATTGGGCTTGTCGGTGACGGTAACCGGCTGGGCGATGGTCTGCAGGCCGTCCTGGACCATGCCGATGTTCTCGAAGATGCCGTTGACCACCCACATGATCCAGCCCGACATGTTGACGATGCGGATCACCAGGCCGGTGGTCAGGGCGATTGCGCCCACGGTGATCAGCGACTGGCTCCACAGCCACAGCGCCAGGCCCGTGGTGCCGACCACCAGCAAGCCGTTGAGGGTGGTGATGACCACGTCCATGCTGGTGATGACGCGGGAGGCCAGCTGGGTTTTCTCGGTCTGTTCGCGGATCGCCTCGCGGGCGTACTGCTGCTCGTAATCGGTGTGGGCGAACAGCTTCAGGGTGGCGATGTTGGTGTAGCCGTCGACGATGCGCCCCATCAGCTTGGAGCGTGCGTCGGACGAAATCACCGAGCGGGCCTTGACCCGGGGCACGAAGTAGAACAGCGCGCCGATGTAGCAGGCGATCCACGCCAGCAGTGGCAGCATCAGGCGCCAGTCGGCCTCGGCGAACAGCACCAGTGCACTGACGGCGTAGATCAGGACGTGCCACAGCGCATCCACCGCCTGTACCGCAGAATCACGCAGCGAGTTGCCGGTCTGCATGATGCGCTGGGCAATGCGCCCGGCGAAATCGCTCTGGAAGAAATTCAGGCTCTGTTTGAGCACATAGGTGTGGTTTTGCCAGCGGATCATGCTGGTCATGCCTGGGTTGATGGTCTGGTGCACCAGCAGGTCGTGCAGGCCGAAGAACAGCGGGCGCAACAGTAGCACCACCACCAGCATCCAGATCAGCTCACCGCTGTGCTCGCTGAAGAAGTTGGCATTGGGCGTGCCCTGGGCCAGGTCGATGATGCGGCTCAGGTAGCTGAACATCGCCACTTCGATCAGCGAGGCAATCAGCCCTACCACCAGCAGGGCGACAAAGCTGGGCCAGACTTGGCGCAGGTAATACAGGTAGAACGGCCACACCGTGCTCGGCGGCGCTTCGCTCGGTGCCTCGCGGAAAATATCGATCAGTCTTTCGAAACGGCGGTACAGCATGGGTGACAACACTCCTGTTCGTCCGACCCTCAGGCGGTTTCACATCCCTGTGAAGCCTGCGGTCAGTCGATGCGTTTGGCGGACTTGATGTAGACCGGATCGGCCGGCACGTCGCGCATACCGTTCTTGACAGTGGTCGGTGAGTTGACGATCTGGTCGACCACTTCCATGCCTTTGGTCACCTTGCCGAACACCGCATAGCCGCGGTCACGGCCGGGGTTGAGGAAGTCGTTATCGGCCACGTTGATGAAGAACTGGCTGGTGGCCGAGTTCGGGTCCGAAGTGCGGGCCATGGACAGGGTGCCGCGGGTGTTCAGCAGGCCGTTGTTGGCCTCGTTACGGATTGGGTCCTGGGTGTCTTTCTGCGCCATCCGGTCGGTAAAGCCGCCGCCCTGAACCATGAAGCCCGGGATCACGCGGTGGAAGATGGTGTTGTTGTAGAAACCGCTGTCGACGTACTGGAGGAAGTTCTTGGTACTGATCGGCGCCTTCTCGGCATTCAACTCGATTTCGACCTGACCGAAGCTGGTGTCCAGCAATACGTGAGGGGTCTTGTCGGACGCCATGACGCTGGTGGCGAAGGCAACCGAGCAGGCGGTGAGCAGGAGTTTTTTCAGCATGGGCTCAAAGATCCTTGAGAGGTGGAAGCGGCTGCAAGGAATTGCAGCAGGGTCTGGTTGAAGACCTCGGGTTGATCGAGGGGCGTAGCGTGCCGGGAATCGTCGATGACTACCAGCCTGGCCTGGGGCATCAGGGCGACGTAGCGCTCTTTGAGTTGTATCGGCGTGTAATCGTGGTCGGCGGCGATCACCAGCGTGGGACAGCGGATTTGCCCGATGCGTTCCTGCACGCCCCAGTCGACGATGGCGTCGAAGCTCTTGAGGTAGGCACGCTTGTCGTTGCGTGCCCAGCGCTGGGCCATCTTCTGGCGCAGGTCGGCTTGCCCGGGCTTGGGGAATAGCCGTTGTGCCAGCCCTTTGCCAACGGTCTCGACACTGAGCAGGCGTGCCAGGCCCCAACGCTTGGCCCACCAGGCCCAGTCACTGCGGGTGCGGCGCTTGACCTCGGGGGCGCTGTTGACAATGCACAGGCTGCGCAGCCACTGCGGGTGGTCGACGGCGAACTGGAAACCGACCATGCCGCCCATCGACAGGCCGACGAAGTGCACCGGGCCGGTCTGCAAGTGTTCGAGTAAAGCCAGCAGGTCTTCGCTGAAGGTGGCGATCTGGTAGCCGTCGCGGGGCTTGTCAGAGCGGCCGTGGCCGCGGATGTCCATGGCAATCACCCGGTAGTGATGGCTCAGCAGGGGTATCTGCAGCTCCCAGTCCTGGCAGCTGGAGCCCAAGCCATGCAGCAGCACCAAGGGTTCGCCCTGGCCATATTCCTCGTAATGCAGCAAGCATCCTTCGTGTTCGAAATAGGCCATGGGCGCGGTACTCTCAGGCTTGCGGGGGGGCTGCGAAGGGCACGTCCAGGGGCGCGGTGTCGAAGTTGCGCAGCAGGTCGATGAGAATCTGCGTGGCCGGGCCCAGGGTCTTCTCTTTGCTCGAATAAAGGTAGAACAGTGGGTGGCGGCTGCCACCCTGGTCCAACGGCAGCGCCTTGAGCACCCCCTCGCGCAGCTCCCGTTCGATCATGTGCCGGGGCAACCAGGCAAAGCCCAGGCCGCTGCTGACGAAGGTGGTGGCGGTGCCCAGGCTGCCGACGGTCCAGCGCTGCTCGGCACCCAGCCACCCGACATCGAGCGGTTGCGCGCGGCCGGAGTCGCGGATCACTACCTGTAGCTGGCTTTCCAGGTCCTGGAAGGTGATGTCCCGGCCCAGGCGGTGCAGGCTGTGTTCGGGGTGGGCAACGGCGATGAACTCCACCGCACTCAGTTCGGCACCCAGGTAACCGCCGATGCTGTAGCTGCTGATGGCAAGGTCGGCGATGCCTTCACGCAGCACTTCTTCGACGCCCGACAGCACCTCTTCGCGCAGACGCACCCGGCAGCCACGGCTCTGCGGCATGAATGCACTCAAGGCACGCACCAGCCGGGCGCTGGGGTAGGCGGCATCGACCACCACGCGCACTTCGGCTTCCCAGCCTTGCTCCATGTGATGGGCAAGGTCTTCGAGCTGGCTGGCCTGCTTGACCAAGTGGCGCGAACGGCGCAGCAGCACGTTGCCGGCTTCGGTGAGCACGGCCTTGCGCCCATCGATGCGCAGAAGCGGTACACCGAGCTGCTCCTGCATGCGTGCCACGGTGTAGCTGACCGATGACTGCGAACGGTGCAGTGCCTCGGCGGCCTGGGCAAACCCCCCGTGATCGACCACTGCTTGCAGGGTTCGCCACTGATCAAGGGTTACGCGCGGCGCTTTCATGTTTCGCTCCTGTTGTCCTAAGCTGCGCTCTTCCAAGGAGAGCGCCCCATGAAGAAATGTTGTGCGGCAATACTGATGTGCCTGCCCCTCGGGGCCATGGCTTACCCCATCGATGTGGAGAAGCAGCTGGACGGGGTCAAACTCGACTACACCGCCTACGACACTGCCTACGATATTGGTGCCATCACCCTCAACAACTACGGGCAGGTACCGGCAGCCTGCAAGGTAACGTTCCGCAACGGCCCGGAAGCGCCGCGGGTGCGCCGGGTGAACGTACCGGCAGGTAAAAGCGTCGATGTGACCGCCAAGTTCAATCGCCAGATCATCAAGCTGCGGATCGGCGTGAACTGTGCGGCCGAATAAAACTGATTAATCGATTGATTGAACCCACTTTTTACGCTTTTTTATCGATAGGTCAAGCCTTAATCTCACCTCCATCGAATCGCACCCTATTTGCCGATGGAGGCACCCCATGTCCCGCGTACTGATCATCGAAAGCAGCGCCCGCCAGCAGGATTCCGTTTCCCGTCAACTGACCCGCGACTTCATCCAGCAATGGCAGGCGGCCCACCCGGCCGACGAGATCAACGTACGTGACCTGGCCGTGAGCCCGGTGCCCCACCTGGATGCCAACCTGCTCGGAGGCTGGATGAAACCCGAGGCGCAGCGCAGCGCCGCCGAACTGGACGCGCTGGCCCGCTCCAACGAATTGACCGATGAGCTGTTGGCGGCCGACGTGCTGGTGATGGCCGCGCCGATGTACAACTTCACCATCCCCAGCACCCTCAAGGCCTGGCTGGACCATGTACTGCGCGCCGGCATCACCTTCAAGTACACCCCGACCGGCCCGCAAGGCCTGCTGACCGGCAAGCGCGCCATCGTCCTGACTGCCCGCGGCGGTATTCATGCCGGCGCCACCAGCGACCATCAGGAACCGTACTTGCGCCAGGTGATGGCATTCATCGGCATTCACGATGTGAACTTCATCCATGCCGAGGGCCTGAACATGAGCGGCGACTTCTTCGAGAAGGGCCTCAACCAGGCCAAGGCCAAACTGGCTGCGGTGGCCTGAGCGTCAACGAATTCCCAACCCTGACACCTTGTTTGCTCCTTTGGGTGTACCTGCCCGGCCAATGGCCGGGCTTTTTTTTGGGGGGAGGTTGTGGATGCCTGGAGATTGGATTCGGGGCCACCAGGTGCCCGTCTTGGGTTTTGCAGCGCCTATGAGATCGAGCGCCGCCCGCGCGGCGCTCGATTTCCGCCCCACCTCCAAATCCAAGACAGGCAGCTAGCCGCCATCACCCTATCTCCCGACAAGCGCATAGCAGCCCCACTTCCCCAACATTCTGTGAAGAACCTATTTTGCCGTGGCCAAGGCGGTCTGCTTTTAGGACCGGAACGGCCGCGTGCGCTGCCATCCCTACATTCCTCATGGTTGAACACAGCGGCCGCAACCCGCTAAGGTCGCCGCCTTGATCCACGAGAGGCAACCATGGGCTACCTGATTATCGTCGCGCTGATCCAGGCGTTTTCCTTCAGCTTGATCGGCGAGTACCTGGCCGGGCACGTCGACAGCTACTTTGCCGTGCTCGCGCGGGTGCTGCTGGCGGGCCTGGTGTTTCTGCCGCTGACCCGCTGGCGCCAGGTCGAGCCGCGCTTCATGCGCTCGATGCTGCTGATCGGCGCGCTGCAGTACGGCATCACCTATGTGTGCCTGTACCTGAGCTTTCGCGTGCTCACCGTGCCGGAAGTGCTGTTGTTCACCATCCTCACACCGTTGCACGTCACCTTGATCGAGGACGCCTTGAACCGGCGTTTCAACCCGTGGGCGTTGCTCGCGGCGCTGGTGGCGGTGGCCGGGGCCGCGGTGATCCGCTTCGACAGCATCAGCGGCGAGTTCTTCATCGGCTTCCTGCTGCTGCAGCTGGCCAACTTCACCTATGCCGCCGGCCAGGTGCTGTACCGCCATCTGGTCGCCCGAAACCCCAGCAACCTGCCGCACTACACGCGCTTCGGCTACTTCTACCTGGGGGCCTTGATCGTGGTGTTGCCGGCGTTTGTGCTGTTCGGCAATGCCCAGCACTTGCCGAGCACCGATGTGCAATGGCTGGTGCTGCTGTTCCTCGGGCTGTGCCCTACTGCCTTGGGCCTGTACTGGTGGAACAAGGGCGCGTGCCTGGTCTCCGGGGCGACACTGGCGGTGATGAACAACCTGCATGTGCCGGTGGGGCTGTTGCTCAACCTGTTGATCTGGAACCAGCACGAGCCGCTAGGGCGGCTGTTCATCGGCGGGGCAGTGATTCTGGCATCGGTGTGGCTGAGCCGGTTGGGCAGCCGTGCTCAGGTACCGCTTGGCAACAAGGCGTGAATGAACCCGCATGGCTACATCGGTATCCCCTTGTGCGTCGGCGGCCTGGGCGGTTTCTGGTTTGGGCCTGGCGCAGCCGGTGCTGCATTTTCTCGACATGCTGGCGCTGGCGACCACCCTGTGCGCGTTGATTTCACTGGGGGCGTTCCTGGCCGAGAAACGGGGCATGGGGCAAGCCAGCCCGTGGCCGTTGGTGGGGCTGAAACTCGAGTAGGCGCTGGCTTGCCTGCGATGGGCCGCAAAGCGGCCCCGGCAATTTCAAGCCTCGCTCAGGTCTTCCAGACGATGCGGCACAGGTTCAGCTGACAGTCGCCCCGCCAACCCCGCCCGCATGTCATTACCGCTAGGCTGCTGGTACAAGCTCAACCCGAACTCCGGCAACACCGCCAACAGGTAATCGAAGATATCCCCCTGGATCCGCTCATACTCCGCCCACACGGTGGTCGTGGTGAAGCAGTAGATCTCCAGCGGCACGCCTTCGGCGGTGGTCTGCATCTGGCGAACCATGCAGGTCATGCCTTGATGCACGTTGGGGTGGTTCTTCAGGTAAGCCAGAGCAAAGGCGCGGAAGGTGCCGATGTTGGTCAGCTTGCGCCGGTTGGCGGACAGTTCGGCCACCGGCCCCAGGGCTTCGTTCCAGGTTTGCAGTTCCTGGCGCTTGCTGGCCAGGTAGTCGCCCAGCAGGCGCACCTGGGTGAGGCGCTGCTCCTCTTCGCGTGTGAGAAAGCGCACACCTGCGGCGTCGATGAACAGGCTGCGCTTGATGCGCCGGCCGCCCGACTGCTGCATGCCGCGGTAGTTGCGGAATGACTCGCTCATCAAGCGCCAGGTCGGGATCGAGACGATGGTCTTGTCGAAGTTCTGCACCTTCACTGTATGCAAGGTGATGTCCACCACGTCACCGTCGGCGCCCACCTGGGGCATTTCGATCCAGTCACCCACATGCAGCATGTCGTTGCTGGTCAGTTGCACGCTGGCCACGAACGACAGCAGCGTGTCCTTGTAGACCAACAGCAGCACCGCCGACATGGCACCCAGGCCCGACAGCAGCAGCAATGGCGAGCGGTCGATCAGGGTGGCGACGATGACGATGGAGGCAAAAATCCACAGCATCATCTTGGCCAGTTGCACATAGCCCTTGATCGAGCGGGTGCGGGCGTGCTCGGTGCGGGCGTAGATGTCGAGCAGGGCATCGAGCAGGCACGACAGGGCCATGGTCATGAACAGCAGGGTGAAGGCCAGGGCGACGTTGCCGAGGAAGTGCTGCGCCGTGTCGGACAACTCCGGCACCAGTTTCAGGCCAAACTGCAGCACCAGCGACGGTGTGGTCTGGGCCAGCCGGTGCAGGACTTTATTGTGGCGCAGGTCATCCAGCCATTTCAGCGCCTGTTGGCGTGCCAGCAGGCGGGTACCGTGCAGCATCAGGAAGCGCGCCAGGCGGCCGACCACCAGGGAAATCAGCAGCAGGACGGCCAGGCCAATGGCGGCGTGGAGCATGGGATGTTGGTCGAGGGTGCCCCAGAGGTCGAGGGAGTCACGCCAGATTCGTTGGATATCCATGGGGTTGTGAGCGGTCTGTATTGCCAAACGAAGCGCCATTAGAGCGCGGAAGCCGATAAAGTTGCCAAAAGAAATTCGGCTATGGCGGCAGAAAACGTTACCCTATGCAACTGAATTTCCCGCACTTGCCTGAGGTTACCTCCGTGTTTTCCCAATTCGCCCTGCACGAACGCCTGCTTAAAGCCGTGGCCGAGCTTAAATTTGTCGAGCCGACCCCGGTGCAGGCAGCGGCCATCCCCCTGGCCCTGCAAGGGCGTGACTTGCGTGTGACCGCGCAAACCGGCAGCGGCAAGACCGCGGCATTCGTCCTGCCGATGCTCAACCGCCTGGTCGACCTGAGCGGCCCACGCGTGGAAATCCGCGCGCTGATCCTGCTGCCTACCCGCGAGCTGGCGCAGCAGACCCTCAAGCAGGTGCAGCTGTTCTCCCAGTTCACCTACATCAAGGCTGGCCTGGTCACCGGCGGTGAAGATTTCAAGGAACAGGCCGCCATGCTGCGCAAGGTACCGGACGTGCTGATCGGCACCCCGGGCCGTCTGCTCGAACAGCTCAATGCCGGTAACCTGGACCTGTCCCATGTCAAGGTGATGATCCTCGACGAAGCCGACCGCATGCTCGACATGGGCTTTGCCGAAGACATGGAGCGCCTGTGCAAGGAGTGCGAGAACCGCGAGCAGACCCTGCTGTTCTCCGCCACCACCGGTGGCGCAGCACTGCGCGACATCATCGGCAAGGTGTTGAAAGACCCTGAGCACCTGATGCTCAACAGCGTCTCGCAACTGGCCGAGGGCACGCGTCAGCAGATCATCATGGCTGACCACGACCAGCACAAAGAGAAGATCGTCCAGTGGTTGCTGGAAAACGAGACCTACCAGAAGGCGATCATCTTCACCAACACCCGTGCCCTGGCAGACCGCATCTATGGTCACCTGGTGGCCAAGGACGTCAAGGTCTTCGTACTGCACGGCGAAAAGGACCAGAAAGACCGCAAGCTGGCCATCGACCGCTTCAAGCAGGGCAGCTCCAAGGTGCTGGTGGCGACCGACGTGGCGGCCCGTGGCCTGGACATCGACGGCCTGGACCTAGTGATCAACTTCGACATGCCGCGCAGTGGCGACGAGTACGTGCACCGCATTGGCCGTACCGGCCGTGCCGGGGGCGAAGGCCTGGCCATCTCGTTGATCACCCACAACGACTGGAACTTGATGTCGAGCATCGAACGCTACCTCAAGCAGCAGTTCGAGCGCCGGGTTATCAAGGAAGTCAAAGGTACCTACAACGGGCCGAAAAAGGTCAAGGCCTCGGGCAAGGCTGCCGGGACCAAGAAGAAAAAGGTCGAGAAGAAGTCGGGTGACAAGAAGGCTGCCGCCAAGCGCAAGCCAACCGCCAAGCCAAAGGCCAACGCGCCACTGGCCAGTTCCGACGGCATGGCTCCGCTGAGAAAGCGTCAGCCTGCAGCTGAGTAAATCGACTTGTGCCCTATCGTCGGCTTGCCGGCGATAGGGGCTTCACACCTCGCATCAGTCAGCTTTTTTCTCCGCTGTCTTCAGTTCCTTGATCCGTGTATCGATCAACTGGCATTTGTCGGGCAAGTCCTTGCTCGCCGTCCCCAGCTCCATCCCTTGGAGCTCATCATTGATTTCCTTGGCCTTCTGCGGGTTCTGCTCAGTGAGCTGGCTGACCAGGCCGGCCAGTTCTTCACGCTTCTGCGTGGCCTCTTCCGGTGTGCAGGCCCAGGCGGGTAGGGCGCAGAGCAGGGCGGTGGCGCAGGCAATGCTTAGCAGCGGTTTCATCCTTCTTACCTCTCGCGTTGGCTATGCGTGATGGAGGGCAGTCGATGCATCGAAGTTCAGCTTCAGCGACCGGCGGGCTCTGCAATCCGTACCTGCAGTACAACTGATGTTGTCAGTGGGCAAGATGAGGTTTGGCGGTCATGTCTATTCCCAGCGCCTTCATGACGGCAAGAAACGACTTCAACGTCGGATTACCGTGCTCGCTGAACGAGCGATAAAGTTGTTCACGTGACAAACCCGTCTCTTTCGCCAATTCGCTCATGCCTTTGGCACGTGCTACCACACCAACGGCCTTGGCCACGTAGCTGGCATCGCCCGTTTCAAGCGCATCGGACATGAACTGCGCGATGGCTTGCGGGGTGGTCAGGTAATCAGCCGCATCGAAGTCAAAAAATGTTTCAGTCATGTTGCATCCTCCAGGAGCGCAGGATTTCGTGAGCCGCTTTGATGTCCCGCCGTTGGCTGCTTTTGTGCCCGCCGCAGAGCAGAATTACCAACGTATCGCCTGATTGGTGAAAGTACACGCGGTAGCCCGGCCCATAGTGAATTCTCAATTCACTTACACCATGGCCAACTGCTGAAACGTCGCCAGGCAGGCCCTCCATCAAGCGGTTGATACGAGCAATAATCCGGATACGCGCCGTGTCGTCCCGGAGTCCATGCACCCAATGCCTGAAACTGCTGGATTCGATTTTCTTCATTGGGCGAATGTAGTTTATAAATCACACGGAGCAACGCATCAAATGGTTTCTGTTTTTTCTGAACATGGCTCACTGTCGACAGGTCCACCCTGTGTACCCCTTCCGTCCACAGCAGGAGCCTGCCGCCATGAGCATCACCTACGACTGGGACCTGATCGAGCGCTTGCTGCATGAAGCCCAGAACAGCGCCGGTCACAGCTTCACGCCACGCCCCTATGCCGAGCAGCACGCCGCGGCGTTGGCTGCCAAAGGCCAGCCGGTTGGCGACCTTGACCACCTGAAGACCCGCGCTTGCGAGTATGAAAAGCTGCTGTTCGAGCGCGGCTTCATCGAAACCCGGCCAGCAGAAGACGGTGGCAACGGTGAAAACTTTGTCCTCACCGAGCGCGGATCACGCCTGTTGAGCCTGATCGACAGCAGCATCCCAGGCTTCGAGCACCCCCGCCAAGTGCTCGAAGAACAGGAAGACGCGCTGGATGAGGCGACCTTTGAGCAGGTGTCCTCCAAGGCGCAGATTGCTTGAGGTCGTTTTGAGGGTGGCACGGGTGGCCAAGGAAAACCGATAATCGGTAATTCTTGAAGACTGCCGAGTTGACGCCGATGCCATCGATTATCCGTAAGGCCCGCTCATGAGCGCGGCCCGGAAGAACCCCGACGCCTTTGCTTTCCAGGTCATGCTCGGGCTGTGCCTGATCTGGGGCTGCCAGCAGGTGCTGATCAAGACGGCCGCGGTCGACATTGCCCCGGTGATGCAGGCCGCCCTGCGTAACTGTATTGCTGCAGTGCTGGTGGGCCTGATGATCTGCTGGCGCGGTGGTTGGGAGCAGGTGGGCACTACCTGGCGCGCCGGGCTGTTGGCCGGCGCGCTGTTCGGCGTGGAGTTTCTGTTCATCGCCGAGGGGCTGAAGCTGACGTCGGCAGCGCACATGTCTGTCTTCCTGTATACGGCACCCGTGTTTACTGCCTTGGGCCTGCACTTCTTGCTGCCCAGCGAGCGGCTGCGACTGCTGCAGTGGTTGGGGATCTTGCTGGCGTTCGGCGGGATCGCCACGGCATTTGCCGGCGGTATGTCGTTCGAGCAGATGGACAGCCGCACCTTGCTGGGCGATGCCTTCGGTGTCGTGGCAGGGTTGGCCTGGGGCGCGACGACGGTGGTGGTGCGCTGTTCGCGGTTGTCGGAAGCGCCAGCGACCTTGACCTTGTTCTATCAGCTGGCCGTCGGTTTTGCCGGGTTGCTGCTGATTGCCTTGCTCAGTGGCCAGATCGGTGCGGTGTCGCTGACGCCGTTGGCGATTGGCAGTGTGCTGTTCCAGGGGGTCGTGGTGTCGTTTGTCAGCTACCTGACCTGGTTCTGGCTATTGCGCAAATACCTGGCGTCGAACCTGGCGGTGTTTTCGTTCATCACGCCGTTGTTCGGCGTGACGTTCGGAGTGCTGCTGCTGGATGAGCCACTGAGCGTGAACTTCGTACTCGGCGCAGTGATGGTGTTGCTTGGGGTGGTGCTGGTGAGTGCCGAGCCCTGGGTAAAGCAGCAATTGCGTAAGTGGGTGGGGTGACGGTTGCACCTACACCGAGCGCGCATCCGCCGAGTGTTGGGCAGGGCAGGTGCGATGGGCTTGGGCGCCAGCCAGCACCAGCCCCCCGGCCACTGCCAGACCACTGGCGGCCAGCAGCAATGCGGGCTGCAAACTCCCCGTGTAGTGGTTACTGACGGCCGCCAACAACGGCCCGCTCAGTTGCCCGAGTGCAAAGCACGCAGTGAGCAGCCCGGCATTACGCTGCGTCGCCTGCGGCGCCAGCTCCCGCGAACGCTGCATCACCAGCTGCATGCAGGCCAGGAACGGCGCACCGCACAGCACCACGCCCAAGGCCAGGCCAAGGCCGCCGCCCCACAAGCAAGCCAGCACGCCCAGCCCTTGCAGCCACAGGGTGGCGGTCAGCCAGGCAGAGGTCCGGCCGTCCCGGCGCAGGCTCACCAGCACCACGCCCAGCGCTGCCGCCACGCCAAACGCAGGCCAGAACAGGTCGGCCAGCCATTGTCCCTGAAACTGCTGGTTGGCCATCTGTGACAAGAAGGTGGCCGGCAGGATGTAACCGACGCCGTACAAGGCATACACCAGCCCAAGGCGCCCAATACCGGCACCGTGCCTTTTACTTGGCTGCACAGTGGCCGGGATCACTGCTGGCGCCTGCGGCCGTGGCAACCAAGGCCTTACTGCCAGCAGCATTAGCAGCGCGGCGGTGGCATAGATCAGCCAGAGCGCTGCCGAACCCAGCCCCAGCACATGCGCACCCAGCGCCAACAGTCCGCTAACGGCGATACCCACCCCGGGCCCTGCGAACACCAGCGCGCCCAGGCGCTGGCGCTGGTGTGCATTGGCGACCTGCTGGCTGAGGCTGGTGATCATCACCAGTACCCAGGCGCTGGCCACGCCGGTGCCGAAACGCAGCAGCAGGTGACTCCAGAAGCCACCGGCGGCCCAAGAGGCCAGGGTCAACAGCACGCACAGCCACAGCCCGCCATGCAGGCGCAGGCGAACCTGGGCAGGGGTGCGGGCGAACATGGCATCCACTGCACCCAGGAAGTAACCCAGGTAATTGGCTGCTGCGACCAACCCAGCGGCCGTGAGGTCGAACTGGCCTTCAGCGATCAATTGCGGCAGTTGCGGGGTCAGGGCGAAGCGGCCTATGCCCATGGCCATCATCAGCGCCACGGCGCTGGCCAGCAGTTGTATGAGCGGTGACATGGAAGGACTCCTGCACGAGGTAAGCGATGGCTGGCAGGTTAAGGGGCTTTTATATTCAATAAAATTGAATAATGATGATGAAGTTGTTCTGTTTTGGAGAATGGTATGGAGTTCAGCCAACTGCGCATCTTCCAGGCGGTTGCCGAGGAAGGCTCGGTGACCCGCGCCGCCGAGCGCTTGCATCGGGTGCCCTCGAACCTGTCGACGCGCCTGCGCCAGCTAGAAGACCAACTGGGCGTCGAGCTGTTTTTGCGCGAGCGCCAGCGCCTGCAGCTGTCACCTGCGGGCAAGGTGTTGCTGGACTACGCCAATCGCCTGTCGGCCCTGCGTGACGAGGCGATGGCGGCCGTGCAGGGTGGCCAGCCGGCCGGGGAGTTTGTGCTGGGCACCATGTACAGCACTGCAGCGACCCACCTGCCGGCCTTGTTGGCGCGTTACCACCAGGCGTACCCGGCGGTGAACCTGCAGGTGCGCGCGGCGCCCAGCGGCGAGTTGTTCGAGGGTTTGCTCAGCCATGGCCTGGATGCGGCCTTGGTGGATGGCCCGCCGAGCCTGGCCGGGTTGGATGGCGTGCCACTGTGCGAAGAGCAACTGGTGTTGATCACCAGCCCCGAACACCCGCCCGTGCACACGGCAAAAGACGTGGCAGGCAAGGCGGTGTTCACCTTCCGCCAAGGCTGCTCGTACCGCATGCGCCTTGAAGCCTGGTATGCCCACGCGCATACGCCGATGGGGCGGGTGATGGAGATCGAGTCCTACCAGAGTATGCTGGCCTGCGTCATCGCCGGCGCCGGCGTGGCGATGATGGCGCAGTCCATGCTCGACAGCCTGCCGGGGCGCGACCGGGTGCGGGTTCATCGCTTGCAGGCGCCGTTCGATCAGGCGGTGACCTGGTTGATGTGGCGCCAAGGGATGCGAGGGGCGAATTTGCAGGCGTGGATCGATCTGCAACAAAGCGAAACGATTAGCCAGTCGTCGGAATGCGGCGTTTCCCCTTGATCCGCGTCAAAATGGCCCCTATCTCTAGGAACAGATACATGCGCAATACAGGACATCGGGCTATGATCTGTATGAAACATGACTGGATTGATTGACCGTGAGGCTGACCCGTCAAAGGGGGCACTATGAAGAAACCACTGTTCAACTGGCTCCACGACTTGGCTGTCGCACTGGGGCTGATACCACCACCCTTGCAGCCGGTGCCGATCCCGACTGACGAAGAGCAGCGCAAGCGCCAGCCGCGTCGTCGCTGAAATGAAAAAGGCCGCCGCATCATGGCTGATGCGGCGGCCTTTTTGTTGCCGGTGTTATCTAAGGGTGTATCGGCTATCAGGCCAGCTTCATCGCTGCCACCGATTTACGCGTCATCAGGCTGATCCCCACAAAGCTCACCAGGCCGATCGTCAGGCTGTAGTAAATCGGCGTGTTGGCTTCCAACCCATCCTTGAACATGAACAACAGCGCGGTGGCGAAGCCCAGCGACATGCTGGCGATTGCGCCTGCGGTGGTTGCGCGCTTCCAGAAGATCGCACCGATCAGCGGGATCAGCATGCCGCCGACCAGCAGGTTGTAGGCCAGGGTCAGGGCGTTGATCACATCGTTCACCACCAGGGCGATACCCAGCACCACCAGGCCGGTGAGCAAGGTGAACAGGCGGCTGATGCCCAGGCTCGATTGCTTGCCGCCACGCAGTTTGGGCAGCAGGTCTTCGGTCAGGGTGGTGGACGCGGCCAGCAGGCCGGCGCTGGCGGTGGACATCATGGCTGCCAGGGCCGCCGCCATCAGCAGGCCGCGGATGCCATCGGGCAGGGTGCTCTTGATCATCTCGGCAAAGGCATTGTTCGGGTTTGCCAGGTCTGGCATCAGCACGTGTGCAGCCATGCCGATCAGGGCGCAAGCCAGGCCGTACACTACGCAGTACACACCTGCGGTGGTACCGGCGCGCTGGCAGACCTTCTCGTCACGGGCGGTGAACACCCGCTGCCAGATGTCCTGGCCGATGAGGATGCCGAAGAAGTAGATCAGGAAGTAGGTGATGATGGTGTCCCAGCCGATGCTGGTCAGCTGGAAGCTCGACGCTGGCAGCTTGGCCACCAGGGTGTCCCAGCCGCCGGCCTTGTACAGGCAGACTGGCAGCAGGATGAACATCAGGCCGACGGTCTTGATCACGAACTGGACGATGTCGGTCAGGGTCAGCGACCACATGCCGCCGATGGTCGAGTACAGCACCACCACGCCACCGCCGAGCAGCAACGACATCCAGAACGGCAATTCCAGCAGCACCTGCAGTACGGTTGCCATGGCCAGGGTCGAGGTGACGCCGATCATCAGCGCATATGCCAGCATGATCGCTGCACTGGCCTGGCGTGCCATGGGGTTGTACCGACGCTCCAGCACCTGGGTGACGGTGAAGATGCGCAGGCGCAGCAGCGGTTTGGCGAGGAACAGGTTGAGGGCGATGATGCCCAGGCCCAGCGCAGCGCACAGCCAGAAGCCCGAAATACCGTGGACATAGCCCAGGCGCACGGTGCCGACGGTGGACGCGCCGCCCAGCACGGTGGTGGCCATGGTGCCCATGTACAGGGTGGGGCCGAGGTTGCGTCCGGCCACCAGGTAGTCTTCGTGGGTTTTCGCACGCCGCATGCCATACCAGCCAAGCCCGAGCATGCCGGCGGTATAGATCATTACAACAATGATGTCCAAGGCCATTGGGAGTCTCCCGATTATCTTTATTATGGCGAGATCGACCGCCCGGGCACCTTACGGCACCTGGCGGTCTTGTCTTGTGTTGACGGGCCTCAATGGCCCTCCCTCATGGCTCCTGCCAGGGTATAGCGGGTATCGCGGTTGGCGCGGCGCAGGCCTGGTTCAGCGACGCACTACGCCAGGTAGCACGCAGAGCATTTCGAACAGCAGGTTGGCGCCGAGCAGCGAGGTGTTGCCGGTGGTGTCGTAAGGCGGGGAGACTTCGACAAGGTCACAGCCGATCAGGTCCAGGCCGTGGCAGCCGCGAATGATCTCCATCGCCTGGATCGTGGTCAAGCCCCCAATTTCCGGCGTGCCGGTGCCCGGTGCCCAGGCAGGGTCGATGCCGTCGATATCGAACGACAGGTAAACCGGGCCACCGCCGACCTTTTCGCGTACTTCGGCCATCAGCGGTTCCAGCGATTTGTGCCAGCATTCCTCGGCCTGAACTACGCGAAAGCCCTGGCGACGGCTCCAGTTGAAGTCGTCGGCGGTATAGCCCTGGGCGCGCAGGCCGATCTGTACCACGCGGTCGCAATCGAGCAGGCCTTCTTCCACGGCGCGGCGGAAGGTGGTGCCGTGGGCGATCTTCTCGCCGAACATGTGGTCGTTGACGTCGGCGTGGGCATCGATGTGCACCAGGCCGATCTTGCCGTGCTTTTTATGCAGGGCGCGCAGGATTGGCAAGGTAATGGTGTGGTCGCCACCCAGGGTCATCGGGATGACGTTGTGCTCGACGATCTCGTCGTAGGCTTCTTCGATGATGCGCACGGCGTCGAGCAGGTTGAAGGTGTTGATGGCCACGTCACCGATGTCGGCTACCGACAGCGAGTCGAACGGCGCAGCACCGGTGGCCATGTTGTACGGGCGGATCATCACCGATTCGGCGCGGATCTGCCGTGGGCCGAAGCGGGTGCCGGAGCGCAGGGAGGTGCCGATGTCCAGCGGCACGCCGATGAACGCGGCGTCCAGGCCGGCGGCGCTTTGCAGGTGGGGGAGGCGGAGCATGGTGGCGATGCCGCCGAAACGCGGCATTTCGTTGCCGCCCAGTGGTTGGTGGAGAGTCTTGTCCACGGTGGGCCTCATCAGTCGGTCGATTGTTGTGTTTGTTCGAACCTGTGCCGCGGCGCGCCTGTTTGCTTTGGTTGTGCCGGCGGGCAGGACATTTCGGCCGAGTTTGCGCAAGGTAGTGCCCGGGAAGAATCGCTACCGGCAAATACTTACTTCAGGAATTTCTGAACTAATGCCTGCGCAACCGGTTAGACTTGCCGCCATTAACTTTGCGGAACCGTTGCACCATGGCCTCGACCCTGCCCGATCTGAAACTGCTGCGCATCTTCGTCAGCGTGGTGCGCCACCAGGGCTTCGCCAACGCCCAGCGCGAGCTGAACCTGTCGACGTCGGCCATCAGCACCTACATGAGCCAGCTGGAGGGCGGGCTGGGGATTGTCCTGTGTCACCGTGGGCGCGGCGGTTTCAGCCTGACCAGCAAAGGTGAACTGTTCCACCAGGAGAGCCTGCGCCTGCTGGCCGAGCTGGATGGCTTCGAGCAATATGCCGCGGCGCTCAAGGGCGAGCTGCGGGGCACGCTCAACCTGGGGGTGATTGACTCGACCGTGGGTGACCGCGCGTTGCCACTGGCCGAAGCCATCGGTGCCTATAGCCAGGAGCACCCGGGGGTTCACCTGCACCTGTCGGTGTCCAGCCCCTACGAGCTGCAATTGGGGGTGCAGGACAACCGCCTCGACCTGGCCATCGGGGCGTTTTCGTCGCGCATGAGTGGCCTGGTCTATCAGCCCCTGTACCGTGAGCAGCATTGGCTGTACTGCAGCAGCCGCCACCCGTTGTTCGCCGAGCGGCGCATCCCCGAGCAGGTGGTGACCCAGCAGCGCATGGTCGGGCGCGGCTACTGGAGCCAGGCAGAACTGGCCCGGCACGGCTTCAAGCACAGTGCGGCGACCGTGGAGAGCATGGAGGCGCAGCTGATTCTGATCCTGTCGGGTGCCTACATCGGCTACCTGCCAGAGCACTACGCCCAGGCATGGGTGGACAAGGGCGACCTGCGCGTCTTGTCGCCGTCTACCTTCGGCTATCAGGCGCCATTTTCGCTGATCGTTCGCCGCGGCCGTAGCCGCGAACCGTTGATTCAAACCTTCCGCGACCTGCTTAAAAGCCAACTCAACGTCGGCTGATGCACAGTGTGTTCATGCATTCCGTCGGGACGGGCTCAATTCCTACAAAACAGGACCGCTAACCTGATAGCGCTCTGCTAAATATCAACTTGCGCTGATGATTTCCCCCTCTTCATCCTGCAAGGATCGCCCAAGATGCGCATGAATTTGCCCGTCACTGAGCACGAAAGAACCTTCTCCAGCGATCAACGCCTGATCTCCACGACGGACCTCAACAGCCGCATCACCTACTGCAATGACGCCTTCGTGGCGATCAGCGGGTTCACTTACGACGAATTGGTCGGCCAGCCCCACAACCTGGTGCGCCACCCCGACATGCCTCCGGCCGTCTTCGGCCACATGTGGGACACCATCAAACAAGGCAAACCCTGGATGGGCGTGGTCAAGAACCGCGCCAAGAACGGCGATTATTATTGGGTCAGCGCCTACGTCACCCCGGTGTACGAGCAAGGGCGGGTCAGCGGCTACGAGTCGGTACGCTCGGTGCCGACGCGCGAGCAGATTCGCCGTGCCGAAGCGCTATACGCGCGCCTGCGTGCCGGCCGCTCAGCGGTACCCTGGGCCGCGCGGCTAGGGCATCAGCTGGGCCGCGGCTGGCCGCTGATTGGCGCAGGCCTGCTCTCGGCCGCAGGTTATCTGTGGTTGCCGCCGTATGCGGCGCTGGGGGTATTGATGGCCAGCCTGCTGCTGGCCTGGTACTTGATCGAACACCGGCAGAGCCAGGCCATCCGGCGTACCCTGGGCGAGCACCCGAAAGCCTTCACCAGCCCGTTGGTGGCGTTGACCTACAGCGACAACCCGGGGCTGCAAGGCCAGCTGGACCTGGCCATCATCAGTGAAGAGGCGCGCTTGCAAACCGCCTTGACCCGCCTGGTGGATGCAGGAGTCGGGGTCAAGTCACGTGCGGCGCAGTCGGCCGACCTGTCAGACGCCCAGGCGCAGATGCTTGACCGCCAGCGCAGCGAAACCGACCAGTCCGCCACGGCGATCGCGCAAATGGCAGCGACCATCCAGGAGGTCACCCATAACGTGCAAAGCACCGCCCATGCCGCAGGCGATGCCGACCAGTTGGCGCAGCATGGCAGCGAGTTGGCCCAGCAGAGCCTGAAGGCGATGGGGAGCATGAGCGATGCGGTGAATGATATCGGCCAGGCAGTCAATGCACTGGCCGAGCAGACCCAGTCGATTGGCAGCGTGGTCGACACGATCACTTCGATTGCCGACCAGACCAACCTGCTGGCACTCAATGCCGCCATCGAGGCAGCGCGGGCCGGTGAACAGGGGCGCGGGTTTGCCGTGGTGGCTGATGAGGTGCGTTCGTTGGCCCAGCGCACCCGTGCCTCGACCGAAGAGATTCATCAGATCATCGCCTCGTTACGGGTGGGGGCAGAGCGGGCAGTGAGTACCGCCAACCGCGGCGAGCAGATTTCGCGCGACAGCGTGCACAGTGTCGAGGCGGTGCAAGTGGCGTTGGCCGGTATCGCCCAGGCGGTCAGCCGCATTACCGGCATGAGCCAGCAGATGGCGACGGCTTCGGAGCAGCAAAGTCATGTTGCCGAGGATATCAACCAGCAGATCGTGAGGATTGCACACCTGTGTGACCAGAGCGCGGGGCAGGCCAGGCAGGGTGCGCAAATCAGCCAGGACCTGGAGCGTATGGCCGAATACCTGCACAGCCTGGCTGAGCGCTTCAACCGCTGAGGCAGGGGATTTCGAACAAGCTGTGGCACACTGCGCCCGGTAAGGAGAGCCCTATGCCCAGACCCCGCTGCGAGCGCTGCCAGCGCCCGCTTGACCACTGCCTATGCCCACTGATCCCCTCGCTCGGCAGCCGCACCCGTATCGTCCTGCTGCAGCACCCCAGTGAAACCGCCCATGCCCTGAATACCGCGCGCCTGGCGGCCCTGGGGCTGAACAATGCCGAGTTGCGGGTCGGGGAGGTGTTCGAGGGCCTGGATGAGCTGCTTGCCACGCCCGGTTACCGTGCCGCGTTGCTGTTCCCGGGCGATCAAGCCCAGGTGCTGACGGCTTATACCGAAGTGGATGACCAGCCGTTGCTGTTGATCGTACCCGACGGTACCTGGCGCAAGGCCCGCAAGCTGCTGTACCTGAACCCAATGCTTGCGGCATTGCCGCGGGTGACGCTGGGCGCGGTTGCGCCTTCGCGCTACCGGCTGCGCAAGGCGCCGGAGGCGGGGGCGTTGTCGACCCTGGAGGCGGTGGTCGAGGCGCTGAACGTGCTGGAGCAGCCAGTCAGCTTTGACGCGCTGCTCAAACCGTTCGACGCGCTGATCGAGGGGCAGATAAAGGCCATGGGCGCCGAGACCTTCCAGCGCAATCACGGCCCTTCATAGGCGCTCTGAGGCTTGCACTCAGCGCATGTCAGGCAGCCTGGCTTCGGTCTTCACCTCATTGCTGGCAATGGCTTCCGGCGGCAGCGAGATACGTTGCTTGCTCAGCAGCTCACCCATGGTTGCCAGTACCCGGTACATCGAGAACTCCTCGGTGTAGCGCACTTCGGTGTAACGGCGGTCGGCGTTGTACAGCTCGTTCTCACTGTCGAGCACGTCGAGCAGGGTACGCTGGCCAAGGCCGAACTGGTCCTGGTAGGCAGCACGTACACGCTTGGTGGTCTCGGCGTATTCCCGCGCGGTCGGGGTCTGCTTGCGTGCGTTGTTCATGGCGTTCCAGGCCAGGCTCAGGTTCTCGGTCAGCTCGCGCAGGGCGTTGTTGCGAATGTCCAGTGCCTGGTTGATCTTGTGGGCATCGGACTGCAGGCGGGCCTTGTCGCTGCCGCCGCGGAACACGTTGTAGTTGAGCTCGACACCGGCCTGCCAGTCGTTGTTGCTGTGGCCTTTCTCGCCGCCGAGGTTGTTGTTGGCGCCGGTGGCCAGTATCGCGTCCAGGCGTGGGTAGAAGGTCGACTTGGCCACTTCGTACTGCTGCTCGGCAGCATTGACGTCGGCCTGGGCAGACTTGATGTACGGGTTGTTCTGGCGCATGCCTTCACGGGCATCGTCGAGGGTGCCGGGGATCTCTACCTTGATCGATTGCGGCCCCTCCAGTTCATCGGGCTGTCGGCCGATGACGCTGAAGAAGTTGGCCTCGGCATCGGCCAGGTCAACTTCGGCGGTGTCCAGGTTGTTTTCTGCCAGTGCACGACGGGCGCGGGACTGATCGAGGTCGGCGGTGCTGCCGACGCCGCGCTCGGTGCGCAGGCCGATCTGGTCGTTGACCCGCAGGTGCGCTTGCAGGTTGTTCTTGGCCAGCGTCACCAGCTCACGGCGCTTGAGTACTTCCAGGTACACCTCTACCGCGCGCAGGGCAACATCCTGGGCGACGGCCTGGGTGTAGTAGGCGCGCGAGGTGGCGACCGCCTCGGTGCGGCCTACTTCGTTCGAAGTGTTGAAGCCGTCGAACAGCATCTGGCGCAGGCGCAGTTCCGACTGGGTGTAGCTGAGGGTGGCCTTGTCGTGGCTGCGCGTACCGTCGGCATTGGTGCCGCGGGTGCTGAGGTTGTCCGAACGCTGGCGACCATAACCTGCAACCAGGTCCACGGAAGGGTAGTAGCCGCCACGCGCGAATTTCACGTCTTCATCAGCGGACAGCTTGCTGTTGCGGTTGGAGCTGATCTGCGGATGGTAATCCACGGCGCTCTGGACAGCCTCGGTAATCGACATCGCCTGTACGTTGGCACACGCCATGGCCAACAGTAATGCACTGGTGATGGGGTTCAAAACGCGCATGGGTACCTCTCCCTGATCCTAAAATAAGTCCTGCTTGTCGCCAAAAAAATGACGATATAGTTATCCTGCAAATCGTGTCAGGTTTTTAACAACAGAGCTAAGAACATTCAATCAAAGTCGTAAGAAGATTTTCTCATAACAAATTCGGTTATTTGATTTATGTGGTCTAAGAGCAAGCGGGAGCTGATCCACAACAGCGAAATTGAAAGCTGCTGAAAGTCTCGTTTTTCAAGGTTTACAGCGAGTTCCAGAACTTTTGTAGCTAAAAAAAATCCTGGATAGGCGAAATAGATATTTGGCGACAAAAAATTGACTTCCCGTGCTTTTCGATGGCCGCGGCACGCCCTGCGAGGGTGCCTTTACTGGCGCGCCGCATTCAGCGTGGTCTGTGCAGGGTCTTCTGCTTGAGGATATACAGGCTCACCAGTACCGCACTGGTGAGCATGAAGGCGCGTGCCCAGAACAGCGGTACCAGGTAGCACGACAGGCCGATGCTGGCCCACATCAGGCCGATAGCGTAGACCTTGCCTTTGAGGGGGATGCCTTCGCCACTGAGGTAATCGCGGATCCACGGCCCGAGCTTCGGGTGATGGACCAGCCAGTGATGAAAACGCGGCGAGCTGCGGGCAAAGCAGGCTGCCGCCAGTAGCAGAAAAGGGGTGGTGGGCAACACCGGCAGGAATATCCCCAGCACCCCCAGCGCGACGCTGAGCCAGCCGATGGCCAGCAGCAGGTAGCGCACAGCCGACTCAGTGGTGGCGTGGCTTGAGCAGCGCCGGCTTCTCGTCAGGGGCGTGCAGCAGCAGGAACAGCGCGCTCAGTGCCTCTGGGATCTGCACGATCATGTCGTCCTGCAGGTTGGCATTGCTGGCGATGTCGGCAAACTCTGGCTGTTCGTCGAACAGGCCCGAACCGACCATGATCGGCAGCAGCATCTCGCTGACTTCTTCCTCGGCGCTCTCGAACCAGGCCTCTTCACGCAGGAACACGCCCTCCATGAAGCCGATGCACCAGCCGCGCAGGTCGGAATCGTCCGGCTCGTCGGTCAAGTCCAGGTCGCATGGCAGGTCGAACTCCTCGTCGCTGGCCAGTTGGCGGGCGATGTGAGCTTTGAGCGCCACCAGGGTCGCTTCGATCTCGGTGCGCTGGGCATCGCTGGCGTAGTGCGGCTCTTCGGCGAACAGGGCGTCGATCCACTCGCGCTCGGGAACGTCCTCGGCATTGATCGAAAGTGCCGTGAGGTAGCCGTGGGCGGCGACGTAGTCCAGCGCTTCTTCGTGCAGCTCGTCGGCGTCGAGGAAGGCTTGCAGGCGGGTGAGTTGCTCGGCGAAGGACATTACAGGGCTACCTTGGGGAATAAACGATAACGAATTCTAGCATCTTGCGGCGAAAGCAGGGCAAAGGGAACGTCTGTCACCGCAGCCTCCTGCGGGGGTTGGCACTGGGGTATAATCCGCGATTTTTCATCCAGGGGCGGGCTGTTGCGGCCGTCTGGCAAAAACCGCTTACGCATTCGGCGTGTGCGGGGCGGGTTTTTCGTCCAGCCTGTATCCAGGATGGTACGGCGATTTGTGGAGTTGCACATGCTCGAACAGGCTCAGCGCGTTCTCAAGGATATCTTCGGCTACGACAGTTTCCGTGGGCGCCAGGCAGCAATCATCGAATGCGTGGCCAACGGCGGCGATGCGCTGGTACTGATGCCCACCGGCGGCGGCAAGTCGCTGTGTTTCCAGGTGCCTGGGCTGTTGCGCCCCGGCCTCACGGTGGTGGTTTCGCCGCTGATCGCGCTGATGGACGACCAGGTCGCCACGCTCGATGAGCTTGGGGTGGCTGCGGCCGCGCTGAACTCCACCCTGAACGCCGAGCAGCAACGTGAGCTGGCCGGGCGCATGCGCCGCGGTGAGCTGAAGATGCTGTACCTGGCACCCGAGCGCCTGGTGCAGCCGCGCATGCTCGATTTCTTGCGCGAGCTGGACGTCTCGCTGTTCGCCATCGACGAGGCCCACTGCGTGTCGCAATGGGGCCATGACTTCCGCCCGGAATACCTGCAACTGGGCCAGTTGGCCGAGCTGTTCCCGCATGTGCCGCGCATCGCCCTGACCGCCACCGCCGACATGCGCACCCGCGAAGAGATCGTCCAGCGCCTGCACCTGCAGGGCGCCGAGCGTTTCCTTTCCAGTTTCGACCGGCCGAACATCTTCTACCGCATCGTGCCCAAGGAAGCGCCGCGCAAGCAGCTGATGGCCTTCCTCGGCGAGCGTCGTGGCAACGCAGGCATCGTCTACTGCCTGTCGCGCAAGAAGGTCGACGAGACCGCTGCTTTTCTCTGCGATCAAGGCTTCCCTGCGCTGCCTTACCACGCCGGCCTGGCGGCCGAGACGCGGTCTGCCAACCAGCACCGCTTCCTCAACGAGGAAGGGCTGATCATGGTCGCCACCATCGCCTTCGGCATGGGCATCGACAAGCCCAACGTGCGCTTTGTCGCCCACCTCGACCTGCCCAAGTCGCTCGAGGCCTACTACCAGGAAACCGGCCGTGCCGGGCGTGACGGCTTGCCGTCCGATGCCTGGATGGCCTACGGCCTGCAGGACATGGTGATGCTCAAGCAGATGTTGCAGAACTCTGAAGGCGACGAGCGCCACAAGCGCATCGAGCAGCACAAGCTCGATGCCATGCTGGCCCTGTGTGAAGAAACCCGCTGCCGCCGCCAGTCGCTGCTGGCCTACTTCGACGAAACCCTGGAGCAGCCCTGCGGGCATTGCGACAACTGCATCGACCAGGTACAGACCTGGGACGCCACGGAGCCGGCTCGCCAGGCGCTGTCAGCGGTGTTCCGTACCGGTCAGCGCTATGGGGTCGGGCACCTGGTCGATGTGTTGCTGGGCAAGGACACCGAGAAGGTGCGCAATTTCGGCCACGAGAAGCTCTCGGTGTTCGGTGTCGGCAAGTCGCTGGCCGAAGCCGAGTGGCGCTCGTTGTTCCGCCAGTTGGTCGCGCGCGGCCTGGTGGATATCGACCTGGAAGGCTACGGCGGCTTGCGCCTCTCCGACAGCTGCCGGCCGCTGCTGCGCGGCGAGGTGAACCTGCAACTGCGCCGTGACCTCAAGCCGCAGACCGTGGCCAAGAGCGCCTCAGGCGGCGGCAGCCCGGCCAGCCAGTTGGTGCGTGCCGAAGAGCGCGAACTGTGGGAAGCGCTGCGTACCCTGCGGCGCAAGCTGGCCGAGGAGCACAGCGTGCCGCCTTACGTCATCTTCCCCGATTCGACGCTGCTCGAGATGCTACGCAGCCAGCCGGCCAGCCTCAGCGACATGGCCCAGGTCAGCGGCGTGGGCGCGCGCAAGCTTGAGCGCTATGGCCAGGCGTTCCTTGAGGTGCTCAACAACAGCGGTGGCACTGACGAGGCACCGAAAGTGGTGCTGGACCTGCGTCACGAGCTGGTCAGCCTGGCACGCGCGGGGATGACCCCGGCGCAGATCGCCGGGCAACTCAACTGCAGTGAAAAGAACGTCTATAGCCTGCTGGCCGAGGCGCTCGGCCGCCAGGAACTGAGCCTTGATCAAGCCATCGACCTGCCAGAAGACTTGCTGGCGGAGGTGCAGGACGCCTTCCTTGACGGGGAGGGCGAACTGCCGCCGGTATCGACCATCGCGCCGCTGTTCGGGTCGCGCATACCTGAAGGTGTGCTGTATTGCGTGCGCGCCGCGTTGGCGGCGGAGTTCGAGCTCTGAGCGCGACAAGGTTCCAGGCCAGACCCGCCAACTGCTGACCTTTGTCATGTTTTTTGACGATTATCGGACACTGGCAAGGGCCCGAGCCTTGCCACGTGGTCCGGGTCATGGTTAGCTGCCTAATAATTAGATCTATCCAATGAGTTGCTTATGCCCCTGACCGACAACCAACACCGCTTCGGCATGCAGCTGGCCCAGATGTCCCGGGGTTGGCGTGCCGAGCTGGATCGCCGCCTGGCCGGGCTCAACCTGTCCCAGGCGCGCTGGCTGGTGTTGCTGCACCTGGCCCGTTTCGAGGAGGCCCCCACTCAGCGTGAATTGGCCCAGAGCGTTGGGGTCGAAGGCCCGACCTTGGCACGCTTGCTCGACAGCCTCGAGGCGCAGGGCCTGGTGCGGCGCCAAGCGGTGCTTGAAGACCGGCGGGCGAAGAAAATCCTGCTATGCCCACCGGCCAAGCCGCTGATCGAACAGATCGAGACCATTGCCAATGCATTGCGGCTTGAGCTGTTCACCGGCGTGGATGAAGCGGACCTGGAGGTGTGCATGCGCGTGCATGCGAAAATCCTCGGCAACCTCGAAAAGCCCTGATTTTTGTGGGCCGCACAGCGGCCCCTCGTTTCAGAACGTATGCCCCAGGTTCAGATACACCGCCTGCTCATGTGCGCTGTTGGCCCCGTAGCTCAGGTTCAGCGGCCCCAGCGGCGTCTCCATCCCCAGGAAGATGCTCGCTGCATTGATATAGCCGCTGTCAAATTCGTTGTCGTTGTTCCACGCCCGGCCACGCTCCAGCGACCCGCCGATATACAGCGGGAAGTCCAGTGGCACGTAGGCCCGCGGGGTCAGGCGGCGGTAGTAGACCATGCGCAGCAAGCTGACGTTTTGCCCCGACACCGAGTCCTGGCGGAACCCTGACAGCTCCCGTGCGCCGCCCATCACGAAGCTCGACGTCACCACCTCCGTTTCATCCAGCGTGCGCCCGTAGCGCCCGCCCAGCACCCAGGTGTTCGGGCCACTGCTGATGGCCTTGTCCAGGCTGAACAGCCACTGGCGATAGTCCTCGTCGGAATCGAGCGATTTGTCGTACTTGCGCAAGGTCAGGCCAATGTCTTCGCCACTGTGCGGGAAGTACACGTTGTCGAGGGTGTCGAACGAGTACTTGAGCTCGTAGAAGCCTTCATTGAAGCTGACCTTGGGCAGGTCCTGGTCGCCGATGCGCACTTCGGCTTCGCCCCAGGCCTTGCCCGCACCCAGTCGCACCTCGCCGTAGGTGCCGATCTGCCGGCCCACATTCAGGCCGAAACCGTAGCGCTCCAGGCGGTACTCGGCGACCGGGTCGTTGTCCAGGGTCGCCTCGATGTTGCGCGAGCCCACGTCCAGGTAGGGGGCAATGAAGAAGCGCGAGCCTACGTCCAGCGGTTGGTAGAACTCGCTGTAGAGCTCCTGTTGGTCGCCGATCTGCGCGCGGGTCAGCCATTCGGCGCCCAGGCTGTTGATGCCGTTGACCCGGTAGCTGGCGCCGAGGTTGAAGGCACTGTCGCCGCGCAGGTCGTCCGAGAGGTTAAGCCCCAGGCGCAGGTAGTCGGTGCCGCCGCGTCTGCCACGGGCATTGATCACCAGCGTGTTGTCGGCGCCCTTGTGCACCACACGGTATTGCACCCGGTCAAAGTAGTCCAGGCCATACAGCGTGCCCATGTCGGTCTGCAGGCGGTCCAGCTCCAGCGGCGCATTGATCGGCTGGCGGATATAGGAGCGGATCACGTCGTCGCTGACCTTGGAGTCGTTCTCTACCCTGATGGCGGTAATCACCGGGGTGCGTTGGTGCGGCGAGCGGGCAATGGCCAGGCTGCTGTCACCTTCGGGCTGGCGCAACGCCGCCAGACGCGGGTCGAGCAGGCGCGTGGCACGGTAGCCGGCTTCGATCATTTCGCGGGCCCGGCCGAAGTCGGTCACGCCAAACGCGGCCAGCGGTGGCTGCACCAGGATGTCATCACGGTGCAGGCTGGCCAGCTGCTCTTCGGAGTTGCGCCGGGTCATCAGGGTGATCGACTGGTTCAGCACATCGACCACCGTGGCCAGTTGCTTGCGGTCACGCAGTGGCGTGCCGATGTCGACCACGATGGCCAGGTCCACCCCCATGTCGCGGGCCACGTCCAGCGGAATGTTGTCGACCATGCCGCCATCCACCAACAGCCGGCCATCCAGCTCGACCGGGGCGAACACGGCAGGGATCGACATGCTGGCGCGGATCACCTGGGGCAGGTGGCCGCGGCGGAACACCACCTTTTCGCCACTGGCGATGTCGGTAGCTACCGCACGGAAAGGGATCGGCAGCTTGTCGAAGTCGCGGGTGTCGGCGGTGTGGGCCAGTTTGCTTTCAAGCAGCAGCGACAGGTTCTGGCCCTGAATCACGCCCAGGGGCAGTCCCAGGCTGCCGTCGTCGCGAAAGCTCAGCTTCTGCTTGACCAGAAAGTCGCGGTCGTCCTGCTTGCGCCGGAAGGGGATGTCCTTGCGCGGGGGCGCGTCGGACAGCGCCTGCTGCCAATCCAGGGTGGTGGCCAGCTTTTCCAGTTCTTCGACACTGTAGCCGGAGGCGTACAGCCCGCCGATCACCGCGCCCATGCTGGTGCCGGCGATGGCGTCGATGCGCACGCCCTGTTCCTCCAGGGCCTTGAGCACGCCGATATGGGCCAGGCCACGGGCCGCGCCGCCAGACAGCACCAAGCCGACCTTGGGCCGAGCCTGTTCGGCGGCATGTGCCGTAATAGCAACGAATATCGACAACAAACAGAACAGCAAACGGCGCATCGTGAGTCTCAAACCGTGGGCGAAAGACCGCTAGTATAAGCGGCCCCTTACCTGGAGATGCTTCACCATGGCCATCAGCAAGCCGGAAATCGTCATCATTTATTGCACCCAGTGCCAGTGGTTGCTGCGCGCCGCCTGGTTGGTCCAGGAGCTGCTCAGTACCTTTGCCGACGACCTCGGCCGGGTGGCGCTGGAGCCTGGCACCGGTGGCATCTTCCGGATCACCTGCAATGGCGTGCAGATCTGGGAGCGCAAGGCCGACGGTGGGTTCCCGGAGGCCAAGGTGCTCAAGCAGCGGGTACGCGACCAGATCGACCCGCAGCGCGACCTGGGCCACAACGACCGCTGATTACGTACCCTCTGCCAAAGGCCGGGGCTTGGCGGGTTGTTCGGCAGCCAGGCGGCTGGACAGCACGATGGCGAAAATGATCAGCGCGCCCCCCAGCAGCATGCGCACAGTAGGGGTCTCGGCGAACACCGCCCAGGCCACGGCGATGCCATACACCGGCTCCATACCGAACACCACGGCGGCGGTACGCGCCTTGATCACGGCCAGGCTGGCGACGAACAAGCTGTGGGCCACGCCGGTGCAGAAGATGCCGAGCAGGGCGATCCACACCCAGTCCATCGGCGTCACCGCCGCCAGCCCCGACGCTGCGAACGGCAACAGGCAGAGGCTGACCACCAGGTTCTGCCACAGCGCTGCCTGCACTGCTGGCAAGCGCCCGGAGCCGGCGCGGTTGGTCAGCGACAGCAGCGAGAACAGCAGCCCCGACAGCATTGCCCAAAGCAGGCCCCCGGTGGCCTGGCTGGCCAGGTCGAATGCCGGGGTGACCAGCACCAGGCCGATGCACACCAGCACGACCAGCACGGCTTCGTTGCGGCGGATGCGTTCGCGGAACAGCACCCCTTCAAGGATCACGGTAAAGGCCGGGAAGCTGGTAAAGCCCAGGGTGGCGATGGCTACACCGCCGACCTTGACGGCAATGAAGAAGCTGACCCAGTGACCCGCCAGCAGTACCCCGCCCAGCAGCAAGCGGCGCACATCCGGGCCTGTCAACCGGTGCCAGCCTTTGCGGGCGAACTGGGCGAACAGCGCCAGGGCGATGACGGCGAAGGCCGCGCGGCCGAAGACGATGATCGCCGGGCTGGCGCTGGCGGCCAGTTTGCCAAACACCCCGGTGAGGCCGAAAAACAGCGCGCCGATGTGCAGGGCGCCTAGGGCAGTGCGGTGGTTCATGGTGGGTCCTTGAGCAAGAGCAGGTCAGCACTGGCCCTTCGCGGGGCAAGCCCGCTCCCACAAGTATTGCATCACCCTCAGGATCAATGCTGTATGTGTGGGAGCGGGCTTGCCCCGCGAAAGGGCCAGTGCAGGCACAGTGTAAGTCCTCAGGCCAATACGATCTGTCGCGCGCCTAGCGTCCGTTGTCGCCAGACGCTCGCCGCAAGGCTAGCGGTGTACAGCCAAACGCCCGTAGCATCGCCGCCGAAAACGCACTCTGCGAGCTGTACCCCACCTGCGCCGCAATCTCGCCCAACGGCAGCAAGGTCCGCTCCACCAGCTGCCGCGCCTTGAGCAGGCGCCGCTGGCGAATGTAGTCCATCGGCGTCATCGCGCATTCGGCGATGAAGCGCGCATGCAGCCGCGCAGTGGACAGGCCGGCCAGGCGCGCCAGGTCGGCCACCTGCAAGGGGTGGGCGGCATGTTGCTCGATATGCGCATCGAAGGCGGCATAAGGCAGGCGCTGGCTGGGCCGGATGCTTGCGGCTGCCGCGGGGTTGAGGCTGGCCAACAGCAGCGCCGCGCCTTGCCGGGCAATCAGCGGGTCGTCGATGGGGCTGGTCGCCAGCCAGTCGACCAGCTGCTGCTGGCGGCTATCCAGGCCCAAGGCAGCGGGGCGATCGAGCAGGCGACGGCTGGCATCGGCATGCTCGCCCAGCTGTTCACGCAACCAGTGCTCCCCGGGCACATCCAGCACCAGGCAATCGCTGCCAGCATCGCTGGCGCAGGTGTGATGTGCGCCTGCCGGCACCACCATCAGGCCCTGGCGATCAACCCGTGCCCCGTGGCCCTGGACCTCGAAGTGCAAGCGTCCAGCCAAGCCGAACACCAGTTGCGGATGTTCGTGGCTGTGGGTAATCAGGCTGTTCCGGTAACGGCGCAGCGAGAGAATCGGGCCGGTGGTCATGGGGCGTCCTCGCAGGGCAGGTGCGCATTGTGCCTCATTCACGGCAGGCCATCACCGGTAACCGTTTTGCCACTGCACTGTCATCTGCACCTGCCAGGCTCCAGCAAACTGCGCCGGAGCCCGCCCATGACCCATGCCGAACTCTCCCGTCCTTCGCGCAAGCAGCGCGTGCGCACCTTATGGATATCCGATGTACATCTGGGCACCCGTGACTGCCAGGCCGAGCATCTGTCGCGGTTTCTCAAGGGCTACCAGGCCGACCGCATCTACCTGGTGGGCGATATCATCGATGGCTGGAAGCTGCGCGGTGGCATCTATTGGCCGCAGGCCCACACCAACGTGATCCGACGCCTGTTGACCATGAGCAAGCGGGGCACCGAGGTGATTTATGTCACCGGCAACCATGACGAATTCCTGCGCCGCTATTCCAAGCTGATGCTGGGCAATATCCAGTTGGTGGACGAGGCCGAGCACCTGACTGCCGATGGCCGACGCCTGCTGGTGATCCATGGCGACCAGTTCGATGTGATTACCCGCTACCACCGCTGGCTGGCGTTTCTGGGGGACCGCGCGTATGAGTCCACCCTGGTGCTCAACCGTTGGCTCAACCATTGGCGTGCCCGTTACGGCTATGGCTACTGGTCGTTGTCGGCCTACCTCAAGCACAAGGTCAAGGGCGCGGTGAACTTCATCAGTGACTTCGAGGCTGCCATTGCCCATGAGTGCACCCGCAGAGGCTTTCATGGGGTGGTTTGCGGGCATATTCATCATGCCGAAATGCGCAAGGTGGGGGAGGTCGAGTACCTCAATTGCGGGGATTGGGTGGAGTCGTGCACGGCGTTGATCGAGCACTGGGATGGCAGCATCGAATTGTATCGGCTGGCGGATGTGCAGGCGCAGAGCGCGCAGAAGGTGGCGACGGTGCGCGAATCGGCGTGAGGCTTGAGGGGCATGGGGCGCGCAATGCGGCCCCGGCGATTTACAGGCTGATCTTGCCCAGCAGAATATCGCGGAACATGGCGAAATCACCCATCAGGCTATAGAACGGGTAGGTAAACGTCGCCGGCCGGTTCTTCTCGAAAAAGAAATGCCCGACCCAGGCAAACCCATAGCCGAACAGCGGCACGGCCAGCAGCAGCAACCATTTGCCGCTGCCGATGGTGTACGCCAGCAGGGCAATTACCAGGCTCGTCCCGACAAAGTGCAGGCGGCGGCACGTGGGGTTGCTGTGCTCGCCCAGGTAGTAGGGGTAGAACTCGGCAAAACTGCGAAACTGCGCTGTGCGGGTCATGGCAGTGCTCCGGGATTAATACTTGTGGATAAGATGCACGGCGTGGAGCCTGAATCGAGTCTAGAGTCATTGGCGGGGCCTACCAGTGACAATAGGCGCCAATTGAGTATCCTTGGGGTTCACCGCAGGAGCGGTCAGCATAAGAAGCCTGTCATGAGTGAAAGAACCACGTCAGCCAGCTGGGCATCAGGGATCGTCAAGGCACTCGAGCTGGAAGGGCTCGACTGCCCGGCCATGTTCAAGCAGCTAGGGCTGGACTTCGCTGCCCTAGATGACCCCGACGCGCGTTTCCCCCAGGACGCCATGACCCGGCTCTGGCAACTGGCGGTAGAGCTGTCGGGCAACGAAGCCATCGGCCTGAACATGGCGCGGGTGGTGCGCCCGGCGTCGTTCCATGTGGTGGGCTATGCGTTGATGTCCAGCCGCACCCTGGCCGAAGGTTTCGAGCGGCTGGTGCGGTACCAGCGCATCATTGCCGAAAGTTCCGACCTCAGCTTTCGCCTTGGCCCAGAGGGCTATTCGCTGGTTCTGACCGTGCATGGCGACCATCTGCCGCCAACCCGGCACAGCGCCGAAGCGTCGTTGGCCTGTGCGCTTGCGTTGTGCACCTGGCTCAGCGGGCGTGACATTCAGCCACGACGTGTGCTGGTTCAGGGGCCGCAGCCCAAGAACGTCGAACCTTACAAGGTGGCGTTCCACTCACCGCTGGTGTTCGACGCACCGCACGATGCACTGGTGTTCGAGCGTGCCGACATGGAGGCGCCGCTGCCGACTGCCAACGAGGCGATGGCGGTGCTGCATGACCGTTTTGCCGGTGAGTACCTGGCGCGCTTCTCGGAAAGCCGGGTGACCCACAGGGTCCGCCAGGTGCTGTGCCGCATATTGCCTCAGGGCGAGCCCAAGCGCGAAACCCTGGCCCAGGCCCTGCACCTGTCTCAACGTACCTTGCAGCGGCGCCTGCAAGAAGAAGGTACCAGCTTCCAGACCTTGCTCGACGATACCCGGCGTGAGCTGGCCGAGCAGTACCTCGCCCAGCCGGGCATGACCTTGCTGGAAACCGCCTACCTGTTGGGCTTTGCCGACCCGAGTAATTTCTACCGGGCGTTCCGTCGCTGGTTCGATGCCACACCCAGCGAGTACCGTGCCCGTCTGGGCGCGGAGCCTGAGGGGCTCAGTGACGCCAGAACGCCGGCATGCACAACACTAGCACCGTGATGATCTCCAGGCGGCCCAGTAGCATGCCGCCGGCGAGGATCCACTTGGCGGCGTCCGGCAACGTGGCATAGTTGCCGGCCGGGCCGATCACTTCGCCCAGCCCCGGGCCTACGCCCGATACCGTGCCGGCAGCACCGGTCAGTGCGGTCATCCAGTCCACGCCCAGCAGCGACAACAGCAACGCCATCACGCAGATGGTGATCGCGAAGAAGAACGAGAAGGTCAGGATCGAACGCACGATTTCTTCGTCGAGGCGGTGCCCGTTGTACTTCTGCTTGATCACTGCGCGCGGGTGGATCAGTTGGTTGAGGCTGGCCTTGAGCAGGATGTAGGCGACCTGGAAGCGGAAAATCTTGATACCGCCTGCGGTCGAGCCAGAGCAGCCGCCGATGAAGCCCAGGTAAAAGAACAGCATCAGCGAGAAATTGCCCCACAGGCTGTAGTCGCCCAGGGCGAAGCCGGTGGTGGTCACCACCGAGGTCACGTTCAGCGCCACGTGGCGCAAGGCATCCAGCCAGTGCAGGTTGGTGGTGGCCCAGTACCAGGAGCCCAGCACCAACCAGGTGACCACCAACATGCCGAGCAACCCCTGAACCTGCTGGTCGCGGAGCAACGCCCTACGGTTGCCGCGCAGGGTCGCCACATACAGGGTGAAGGGCAGGCTGCCGAGGATCATGACCACCACCGCGACCCAGTGCACGGCAGGGATATCCCATTTTGCCAGCGACTGGTCGGAGGTCGAGAACCCGCCGGTGGAAATCGCCGACATGGCATGGTTGATGGCATCGAACGGCCGCATGCCGGCCCACCAGAAGGCCAGCGCGCCGAGCACGGAGAAGCCGACGTACACGCCGACGATCGACTTGGCCACCATGTGCGAACGGGGCATGACCTTCTCGGAACGGTCCGAGGACTCGGTCTGGAACAGGCGCATGCCACCAATGCGCAGCAGCGGCAAAATCGCGACCGCCATGGCGATGAAGCCGATGCCGCCGAGCCAGTGCAGCATCGAGCGCCACATCAAGATCCCCGGCGACATGCTGTCCAGGCCGCTGAGCACCGTGGCGCCGGTGGCGGTGATGCCGGACATGCTCTCGAAGAAGGCGTCGGTGTAGCTGATGTGCTGGGTCAGCAGGAACGGCAGGGCGGCGAACACGCACACCACCAGCCAGCTGCTGACAGTCAGCAGGTACATGTCGCGCGGGCGCAGGTGCACATGCTCGGGGCGGCCCTGTACGACCATGAGCAGGCCGGCAATGAACGTGATCAGGCTGGACCAGAGGAACGACGGCATGTCGCCGGTGCGCTCGAAGATCACCAGGGTGGCCATGGGCACGACCATGCTGACGGCCAGGGTGATCAGAAAGATGCCGATGATGAAACCAATGATCCTTAAGGTCGGCAACGCCATGTGATCTGCTCTGACTCGAAACGGAAGGGCGCCATTCTACCTATGGGTCTGGTGATGTAAACGCTAGAATGGCCGCACATTCACCTGCCAGGAGGGTAGCCGATGGAGGCTCTCGACGCATTGCTCAACCGTGTTTCCGTGCCACGCCTGACCGACCCCGCGCCCAATGATGCCCAGCGCGAGGCGTTATTCCAGGCCGCATTGCGTGCACCGGACCATGGCCAGCTGCGCCCGTGGCGGTTTCTGACCATCGAAGGCCAGGGCCGCGAGAAGCTCGGCGAGTTGTTCGCCGAAGCGGTACAGAACAAGGGTGATGCCAGCCAGGCAGCGCTGGACAAGGCTCGCGCCATGCCGCTGCGTGCGCCGTTGCTGATCGTGGTGATCGCCAAGCTGCAGGACCACTTCAAGGTGCCCAAGTCCGAGCAGCGCCTGGCGGCGGGGTGTGCGGCCCATGGCATTCTGATCGCGGCGCATGCCCAGGGGGTTGGCGCGGTGTGGCGTACCGGTGACATGGCCTTTGACGCGCATGTGCACAAGGGGCTGGGGTTGGCCGAGAGCGAGGAGTTGATCGGTTATCTGTATGTGGGCACGCCGGTGAACGAGCCGCGTACGGCGCCAGTGCTGGAGACTGCTGATTTCGTCAGTGCCTGGGGTGAGTAACCGCTGAGAATGCTGGGGCGCGTAGCGGCCCCGGCAATCTCAAACCATGACCTCCGTTACAGGTAACTCCAGCCTGGCCACAAACCCGCCCTGCGGATGATTCGCCAGTACCAGGCTGCCGCCATGGCGCTCCGCCGCCTTGCGCGCAATCGCCAGCCCCAGCCCATGCCCAGCTGCTTGCTGCCCCGGCGCACGGAAGAACGGCTCACCCAGCTGCGCGAGGTACTCAGCCGCTACCCCGGGGCCATGGTCGCGTACTGTCAACACGATACGGTCCTGCTCACGCTCGGCGCTGATTTCGATCGGCTGCCCGGCCGGGTTGAAGCGCAAGGCATTGCGCAGCAGGTTGTCCACGGCGCGCTCGATCAGGGTTGGCCAACCCTGCAAGGTCAGCCCTGCTTGCGCCTGCAGCCGCACCTCCTGCTCCGGTGCGCTGAGCAACGCATCCTTGCGCACGCCGCCCAGCAAGGCGTTGAGGTCGACCGGCTCGGCGTGGGCCTGCTCGGCATCGACGCGGGCCAGGGCGAGGATTTCGCTGATCAGGTCTTCGAGCCGGTCGCATTCACGGGTCAGCCGTGGCCACAAGGCCTGGCGCTGCTCGGGCTCGGCACGCTCGGCCAATGCCAGGGCAATGCGCAGCCGTGCCAACGGTGAGCGCAGTTCATGAGACACATCGCGCAGCAACTGGCGCTGGCTGCCGATCGTACTCTGCAGGCGGGCGCCCATCTTGTTGAAGTCGTTGGCCAGTACCCCGAACTCATCGCGGCGGGCGGCCAGGCGGGCCAGGCTGTTCTGCTGGTAGCTGGTCTGGCCGAGGTCGTGCACGGCGCTGCGCAGGCGGCTCAAAGGGCGGGTGATGGACAGGGTTACCAGCAGGCTGAACAGGGTCAGTACCACCAGGGCGATACCCAGCGCACTGAGCGGCCAGAGCAGGCTCTCACGGTGCCAGGCGTCCAGTTCGGGATGAGGGATTCGGTAGATCAGCAGGTAGGTTTCACCGCTGTAGGGGCTGGTGTATTCCTCGGTCAGACGGCGCCACGGCAGGCGCCGCTCGTCATTGTGCTGGCGTGCCTCGAACGCGGCGGCGCGGCGCGGGAAGGTACCGGGCACGACAGCGTCGCCGCTGTCGTCCAGCACCTGCACGTCGATCTTGAAGCGTTGCTTGCGGCGTTCGAGAAAGTGCTGCGCCGAGTCCATGCCTTCCTGTTCGTAGTGCTTGGCCCAATGGCTGGCCAGGGTGTTGAGGCCCGGGTGGCGGCTGAGGATCCAGGCGTCCTGGTTGAGCATGTGGCCGAGCAGGATCGACAGGCCCGCAACCAGGGTAATGGCCAGCCAAAAGCTGGCCAGGATGCGCCAGAACAGTGAACGCAAGTGCACCTCCTGCAAACGGGAAAAGCCCGGCCCGCAGGGGTGCGGGCCGGGCGTGGGGCGGACAGCTTACTGGGCCTTGCCGCCTTTTTCAGCTTTCCAGGCCTGGAACTCTTGCCATTCGGCTTTCTTCGCGGCGCGTTCTTTTTGCAGCTCGTCGAACTGCTTCTGTTGCTCAGGCTTGAGCAGGCCGCGGACCTGGCTGTCGGTCTTGTCGCGGCTGGCCTTGAGTTCGTCCTCCATGGCCTTCTGGTCGGCGGCCGGCAGCTTGGACAGGTAGCGCTCGGTGATGTCGCGGCGTTGCTTCATCTGCTCGCCCATCAGCTTGCCAATCTGCTGGCGCTGGTCGCGGCTCAGGTCCAGTTGGGCGAAAGGCGCATCACCGCGATGATGCGGGCCGTCGTGACGCGGGCCGCCTTCAGGCATGGCCATGGCCACGGTCGGCAGGGCGGCGGCGAACATCAGGGCGATAAGGGTCTTGCGCATGGTGTCTCTCCTTTCATAGGCCGGTGGTTACCGGATGAGCACAGTCTACGCAACTGACCGTCAAGGGCGGTCAGGGGAGGGTAAAGGCTGGGTAAAGATGAGTTGCCGAGCGTGTTGGGGCTGCGAGGCGGCCCCGGCACGTCACAGGCTGTAGTAATAGCCGCGGCTGCGCAGCGCAACGATGCGCGGGCGCCCATCGGCATGCGGCCCGATCTTCTTGCGCAGGTTGCTGACGTGCATGTCCAGGCTGCGGTCGTACAGGGTCAGCTTGCGGCCCAGGCCGATCTGCGCCAGTTCCTGCTTGTCCAGCGGCTCACCCGGCTGGCGCAGCAGGGCTTCGAGGATGCGGCTTTCGGACAGGGTCAGGGTCATCTCGCGGCCATCGATGCTGGCCACGCCACGTGCCGGGCTGTAGACCAGGTCGCCGATCTCTACCTGGGTGGTGGTGGCTGCCGGGTGGCTGCGGCGCAACACGGCGCGCAGGCGGGCCGTGAGCTCGCGCGGGTCGCAGGGTTTGGCCAGGTAATCGTCGGCGCCGAGCTCAAGGCCGAGGATGCGGTCCAGGGGTTCGCCCCGTGCCGAGAGCATCAGCACAGGCAGGTCGGCATGTTCGCTGCGCAATTGCTTGAGCAGTTCCAGGCCGCTGCCGTCTGGGAGCATCACATCCAGCACCACGGCGGCCGGGGCATGTTCGGCCAGGGCCTGGCGTGCGCTCAGGCCATCATGGCAGGCGCGGACGGTAAACCCTTCCTGGGTCAGCCAGCTGCCGAGCAGCTCGCACAGCTCCTGGTCATCATCAATCAGTAACAGCTCGCTCATGACTCACTCAATTCAACCATTGACGGCGAGTATTCGGCCCGCCAGTGGCAAAGATACCGCAGACTGATGGCAAGCGTATAACCGCCAGTACCGCGCGGCCCTGTGGGTGCGGCTTTACCCGCGAAAAGGGCCGCGCGGTGTCGGGTCAAGGCAGGACTTGCTTGAAGGGTTTGACGATGACGTTGTCGTACACGCCCGCAGCAATATACGGGTCGGCATCGGCCCAGGCCTGTGCCGCAGCCAGGGAGTCGAACTCGGCCACGATCAGGCTGCCGCTGAAACCGGCTTCACCTGGGTCGTTGCTGTCGATGGCCGGATGTGGGCCTGCCAGCACCACGCGGCCTTCGGCCTTGAGCTGCTGCAGGCGCTCGATGTGTGCCGGGCGGGCAGCCAGGCGCTTTTCCAGGGAGTTTGCGACGTCGCTGGCGATGATGGCGTAGAGCATGTCAATCCTTGGGTTTGGAGGTAGTAGGGTCGTCGTGCAGGTGGCGTGACAGGTACACACCTTGGGCCACCAGGAAGATCACGGTCATGCCCAGGCTGCCGAACACCTTGAAGTCGACCCAGAAGGCCTGGAAGGTGAAGGCGACGAACAGGTTGGCCGCACCGCAGACCAGGAAGAAGCAGATCCAGGCCAGGTTCAGGCGGGCCCAGATGGCATCGGGCAGGGTCAGGGCGTGGCCCATGATGCGCTTGATCAGCACCCGGTCGCCGATGAAGTGGCTGCCGGCGAAGGCCAGGGCGAACAGCCAGTTGACCACCGGCGCTTTCCATTTGAGGAAGGTTTCGCTGTGGAAGGTCAGGGTCAGGCCGCCGAACACCAGGCAGGCGATCAGGGTCAGCCATTGGCCCTTTTCCAGCTTGCGCTGGCGCAGGAACAGGGCACCGTAGACCACCAGGGAGCTGACGATGAGCATGGCCGTGGCGCTGTAGATACCGCCGAATTCGAAGCTGTGGCCGGCAACCTCCAGGGGCCGCGGGTCGAGCTTGTAGACGATGAAGAACAGTAGCAACGGGATGAAATCGATGAATTGTTTCACAATGGCAGCCAGAATCGGGATGTGACGGCATAATAACAAACATCGATTCCAGCGAAAGCGCTCCTCCATGAATGTTGATCTGCACTGTCACAGCACGGCCTCCGACGGCGCCCTGTCGCCCACGGTCCTGGTCGCCCGGGCCCATGAGCACGGGGTGCAAACGCTGGCACTCACCGACCACGACACCCTCGAAGGGCTGGCCGAAGCGCGCCAGGCCTGCCGCGAGCGCGGCATGCACTGGGTTAGCGGGGTAGAGCTGTCGTGCACGTGGGGTGGGGCGACCATCCATGTGCTGGGGTATGACTTCCCCCTCGACGCACCGCCGTTGCTCGAAGCCATCGAAGCCCTGCACCGTGGCCGCTGGCTGCGTGCCGAGGAAATCGACAAACGGCTGGCTGCCAAGGGCATGCCCGGCGCGCTTGAGGGTGCCAGGGCCGTGCAGCAAGCGTTGGGCGACAGTGGCAACGCCCCGGCGCGCCCGCACTTTGCCGAGTTTCTGGTGCGTGCCGGTCACGTCAAGGACCGCGGCGAAGCGTTCCGCAAGTGGCTGGGCGCCGGCAAGCTGGGTGACGTCAAGCAGCACTGGCCGACCCTGGATGAAACTGTCGCTACGCTGCGCCAGTCCAACGCTTGGGTAAGCTTGGCGCATCCGATGCATTACGATCTGACCCGCAGCAAGCGCAGACGGCTGATTGCCGACTATATTCAGGCAGGCGGGCAGGCGCTTGAGGTGGTCAACGGGATGATGCCGGCCGAGCAGGTGGGCACGATGTCCATCCTCACCCGCGAGTTCGGCCTGCTGGCAAGCGCTGGCAGTGACTTCCACGGCCCCGGCACCTGGGGCGAAATCGGTGCCTACCGGCCTTTGCCCGAGGACCTGCCACCTCTGTGGCGCCGATTCAGCCATGAACAGCCTTTGGCGGTATGAACAGGAAGACTACGTGAGCCAATTTTTCCAGATACATCCGGAGAATCCGCAGCAGCGGCTGATCCGCCAGGCGGTGGAGATCATCCGCAAGGGCGGGGTGGTGGTCTATCCGACCGATTCGGCCTATGCGCTGGGTTGCCAGATTGGCGACAAGGGCGCGGTGGAGCGCGTACGGCGCCTGCGTGGCCTGGACAAGACCCACAACTTCACCCTGATGTGCTGCGACATGTCGCAACTGGGGCTGTATGCCAAGGTCGATACCGGTACCTTCCGCCTGCTCAAGGCGCATGTGCCGGGGCCGTACACCTTCATTCTCAACGGCACCCGTGAAGTGCCGCGCCTGCTGCTGCACGAGAAACGCCGCACCATCGGCCTGCGCGTGCCGGACCACGCCATCACCCTGGCGCTGCTGGCTGAACTGGGCGAGCCACTGATGAGTGTCAGCCTCATCCTGCCGGGCGACGACCAGCCGATGACCGACCCCTACGAGATCCGTGAGCGGCTGGAGCATCATGTGGACCTGGTGATCGACGGCGGTTTCGGTGATCTGAAGGCATCGACCATCATCGACCTGTCCGGCGACGAGCCCGAGCTGATCCGCGAAGGTTGTGGCGACCCCACGCCATTCATGGTCAATGCGTGAGCCAGGTGGAGGCGCCCGAGGCGCCGGCCGAGAAGGCCGAGTCGCCTCAACAGTTGCAACTGGCCCTGGTCTATGGCGAAGCCCTGACCGAGATGCCGGTAGACCTGTACATCCCGCCGGATGCGCTTGAAGTCATTCTCGAGGCGTTCGAAGGCCCGCTGGACCTGCTGCTGTACCTGATCCGCAAGCAGAACATCGATATCCTCGACATCCCGGTGGCGGAGATCACCCGCCAGTACATGGGCTATGTCGAGCTGATGAAGAGCGTGCGCCTGGAACTGGCAGCCGAGTACCTGGTCATGGCGGCCATGCTGGCCGAGATCAAGTCGCGCATGTTGCTGCCCCGCTCGGCCGAGATCGAGGAGGAAGAGGGCGACCCGCGCGCCGAACTGATCCGCCGCTTGCAGGAATACGAGCGCTTCAAGGCCGCTGCAGAAGGGATCGATACACTGCCACGGGTGGGTCGCGACATTGTCGTGCCGCGCCTGGAAGCACCGCAAGCCAAGGTGCGCAAGCTGCTGCCCCAGGTCAGCCTGGAGGAGCTGCTGGTATCGATGGCCGAGGTGATGCGCCGCAATGACCTGTTCGAAAGCCACCAGATCACCCGCGAAACGCTGTCTACCCGTGAGCGCATGAGCCAAGTACTCGAACGCCTCAAGGGCGGCGCCTTCGTGCCCTTCGTCGAGCTGTTCGGCGCAGAAGAGGGCAAGTTGGGGGTGGTGGTGACGTTCATGGCGATTCTTGAGCTGGTGAAGGAATCACTGGTCGAACTGGTGCAGAATGAGCCTTTCGCCGCGATCCACGTCCGGCTTCGCGCCGAGTTTGTTGAAGAACCTGATGAACCTGAATGAACCCCGCGACCTGGCGTCGCTGATCGAAGCTTTTTTGCTCGCTTCGGGCAAGCCGCAGTCCCTGGAGCGCTTGTACGAGCTGTTCGAGGAGGCCGAGCGCCCGGAGCCCAAGGTGTTCAAGAAGGCCCTGGAAGTGCTCGGCAAGTCCTGCAGCGGGCGTGCCTTCGAGCTCAAGGAAGTTGCCACCGGCTATCGCCTGCAGATCCGCGAAACCTTTGCTCCGTGGGTTGGGCGCCTGTGGGAAGAGCGGCCGCAGCGCTATTCCCGTGCGCTGCTCGAAACCATGGCGCTGATTGCCTACCGCCAGCCCATCACCCGTGGCGAGATCGAGGACGTGCGCGGCGTGGCGGTGAACAGCAATATCATCAAGACCTTGATGGAGCGCGAGTGGATTCGCATCGTGGGTTATCGCGAAGTGCCGGGGCGGCCGGCGATGTTCGCCACCACCAAGGCATTTCTCGACCACTTCAATCTCAAGAGCCTTGAGGAGCTGCCGGCATTGGCCGAACTGCGCGAGATGGAACCGGAGCCGTTGCTCGACCCCGATGACGCGCCAGTACCTGCGCACCTGCAGGCGCTGGCCGATGCCAGCCTTGGCGAGGACGAAGCCGAGGCCGAGGTGCCGAAGGATGAGACCAGCTTCCGCAGCCTGCTGGTGGAGCTGGATGCGATGGAAGAGGGGCTGAAGACCGATTTTGATGATTTGCGTGAAGAAGAGGAGGTGGTTGAACCCGAGGCTTCACTGGAGGACGAGGGCAAGTTGCAGACCTGAGGCTTATGCTGGCAGTGCGGGCCTCTTCGCGGGGCAAGCCCGCTGCTACAGGTTTGGCCGCTCACCGTCAGAGCCCACAAACCGGTGGGAGCGGGCTTGCCCCGCGAAGAGGCCCGCACTAACAGCGCAAAACCACTGGGCAGAAAACCCTGCCGGCCCCCGCAAAACCCACTACGCTCGAGTGCGTTCCTGATACGAACCGCGTATGATGCGCGGCCCTTTGGCGCGTTCGTCGCCAAGACCCCTTTTTCATTCCTACACCGGGAGGTGCCCAGATGAGTGAGCAAGACCTGCAAAATACCGAAATTACCCCTCCATCCGGCGAAAAGCTGCAGAAAGTACTGGCGCGCATTGGCGTCGGTTCGCGCCGTGACGTCGAGGCCTGGATCAGCCAGGGCCGCATCAAGGTCAATGGCGTGGCCGCCACCCTCGGCCAGCGCGTCGACCTGCACGACGCCATCGCTGTCGATGGCAAGCTGATCAAGCGCGAAGAAGCCGCCGAGGCCACCCGCCGGGTGATCATGTACAACAAGCCCGACGGCGAGATCTGCACCCGTGACGACCCGGAAGGCCGCCCGACGGTGTTCGACCGCCTGCCGCGGCCGAAAGAAGGGCGCTGGATCAACATCGGCCGCCTGGACATCAACACCACCGGCCTGTTGCTGTTCACCACCGACGGTGAGTTGGCCAACCGCCTGATGCACCCTTCCTACGAGATGGACCGTGAGTACGCGGTACGTGTGCGGGGCGAGGTCGATGACGAGATGCTCGATCGCCTCAAGGCTGGCGTGATGCTCGAAGACGGCCCGGCCAAGTTCACCGACATCCAGAAGGCACCGGGCGGCGAAGGCTTCAACCACTGGTACCACTGCGTGGTGATGGAAGGCCGTAACCGTGAAGTGCGTCGCCTGTGGGAGTCGCAGGGCATGGTGGTCAGCCGCCTGAAGCGCGTGCGCTTCGGCCCGGTGTTCCTCAACTCTGACCTGCCGATGGGCCGCTGGCGCGAAATGACCCAGGGTGAAATCGACATCCTGGCCGCTGAAGTGGGCCTGCAGCCAGTTGCGCTGCCGACCTTGAACCTCAAGGCCAAGGACAAGATGGAGCGCATGCAGCGCAAGTCGAGCCGTCCGATGGGCCGTGGCGAGCGCGTGCGCAACCTGCGCCCTGCCAGCGAAGGGGCTGCCGAGCGCCCAGCACGCCAACCGCGTGACAGCGCGGGTGAGCGCCCAGCCCGCCAACCGCGTGATACCTCCGGTGAGCGCCCTGCGCGCCAGTCGCGTGACGACGCGCGTAAAGGCAACCGTGGCAGCGCGGTGGCCGAGCGCCCGAGCGAGATGCGCAAGCGTACCGCCAAGCCAGACGGCGACAAGCCGGCAGGCCGTGGTCGCGGCAAGCCGCGCGGTTGATCTGCAGCGCTAGATAAGAACCAGCCTCCGGGCTGGTTTTTTTTGCTTTGGATTCAGCGGCGGCACCTTAGGCTGTCGCCAAGATATTGAACAAAAAGAATTTTTCTGACGACTGGCAAGTTTTCAAACCGGCCTGTAAAGAAATTTATACGGATGCAGGCAAAATACGCCCTGAATTCAGATTTCCCCTACCTGTGTAAACATAACTTGCCGCACCCCGCGCGGCGAGGCACCCCTGTTGCTCGCGCCCCCTATTGCCCAAACCCCCGCCGCACGCTGATATAGCGGCCATTGCCGTGTGCAAAAGCCCGCCCAGAGAGGCGTGCTGACAAAACAACAAATGGAGGCGCCATGTACGCCGATCACTTCGCCTTTCAAGGCCTTCACCACAGGATCGCTGCGTTTTTCCCCGGGGAAATGACGCAACGCGTTGACGCCTGCGCGCTTGCAGGGGTATACAGTGCGCCGCGTTTTACCTGTGACCCTCTTGCGTACCGCGCACTCTTGATCACACCCGGCTGACCCGCCCTGGCGGCGCCCGCGTTCAAGAAACCCAAGGTAACCACCTTGCCCATTCCGCTGCGCCACGAGCGCGGTGGGTCCGATTTCGTCACAGATAAAAACAATGCAGGTGACTTCGTTCATGAGTGGACAAAACATGCATTCAGGCGAGCTAAAGCGGGGCCTGAAGAACCGCCATATCCAGTTGATCGCCCTCGGCGGAGCGATTGGTACCGGCCTGTTCCTGGGTTCGGCAGGCGTGATGAAATCCGCCGGCCCGTCGATGATTCTTGGCTATGCCATCTGCGGCTTCATCGCCTTCATGATCATGCGCCAGTTGGGCGAGATGATCGTCGAAGAGCCGGTGGCCGGTTCGTTCAGCCACTTTGCCCACAAGTACTGGGGCGGCTTCGCCGGCTTCATGTCGGGCTGGAACTGTTGGGTGCTGTACATCCTGGTGGGCATGTCGGAGCTGACGGCGGTCGGCAAGTACATCCACTACTGGTGGCCAGAGATCCCGACCTGGGTCACGGCGGCGGGCTTCTTCCTGCTGATCAACTTCATCAACCTGATGAACGTGAAAGTCTTCGGCGAGGCAGAATTCTGGTTCGCCATCATCAAGGTCGTGGCCATCGTCGGCATGATCGGCCTGGGTGCGTACCTGCTGACCAGCGGTAGCGGTGGCCCCGAGGCTTCGGTTACCAACCTGTGGGCGCACGGCGGCTTCTTCCCGCATGGCGTCAGCGGCCTGGTGATGGCGTTGGCGTTCATCATGTTCTCCTTCGGTGGCCTGGAAATGCTCGGCTTCACCGCAGCCGAGGCCGACAAGCCGAGGACCGTGATTCCCAAGGCCATCAACCAGGTCATCTACCGCATCCTGATCTTCTACATCGGTGCGCTGGTCGTGCTGCTGTCGCTGACCCCGTGGGACAACCTGGTCGCCAGCATCGACGCCTCTGGCGGCAGCTACGGCAGCAGCCCGTTCGTTCAGGTGTTCTCCCTGCTGGGCAGCGACGTGGCCGCCCACCTGCTGAACTTCGTGGTCCTGACCGCAGCGCTGTCGGTGTACAACAGCGGTACCTACTGCAACGCCCGCATGCTGCTGGGCATGGCCGAGCAAGGTGACGCCCCGGCGGCCCTGGCGAAGGTCGACAAGCGCGGTGTGCCGGTGCGTTCGATCCTGGTGTCGGCTGCAGTGACCCTGATTGCAGTGCTGCTCAACTACTTCATTCCGCAGAATGCGCTGGAGCTGTTGATGTCGCTGGTCGTGGCGACCTTGGTGATCAACTGGGCGATGATCAGCTACTCGCACCTGAAATTCCGCCAGCACCTCGACCGCACTGGCCAGAAGCCGCTGTTCAAGGCGCTGTGGTACCCCTACGGCAACTACATCTGCCTGGCGTTCGTGGTGCTGATACTCGGCATCATGCTGCAGATTCCGGGTATCAATATTTCGGTGTATGCGATCCCGGTGTGGTTGTTGGTGATGTTCATCTTCTACATCTTCAAGCCCAAGCGTGATGCACAGGCCAATGGCACCGCTGCCGGTACTGTTGCCAAGTAAGCGCTGCAGGCGATAACGCAAACCCGATGTCAGGTCATTGGCATCGGGTTTTTTGTTGCCAATAAAGCTGTCAAAAACTCAGATCTGCTCGAGCAACCAGCTGCGAAACGCCCGCAACGACGGCAGCGCTTCATTGCGCGGCGGGTAGATGAGGTAATAGCTGCGCTGGCTGGCAAATGCTGCGCCGGGGCTGAACAGCTCGCCCTTGGCCAGCTCCTCTTGCACCAGAATCCGCGGCACCAGGCCAATGCCGATGCCGGCCCGCACCGCCTGGATCAGGTGTGAGGTCAGCTCGAAACTCGGCCCCAGGCGCATCGCCCGATGCGGCAGCTGGTGATGCGAGAACCACTCGCCCCAGGCATGCGGGTTGTTGGCGACATTGAGCAGCACTTCCTCGCTGACCTGGGCGGGGCTCCAGCCATGCGGGTCGGCGGCTGCCTCTGGCGGCAGGATCACCAGCAGCTCCTCGGCATGCAGGCGGTGGCAGATCAGCCCTGGCAGGTCGTGGCTCGCCACCCCGATGGCCGCATCGATCTCGCTGGTGTCGAAGTTGATCGCTTCGATCCGTGAATGGATATGCACCAACATGCCCGGGTGGGCGCTGTAGAACGCATGCAGCCGCGGCAGCAACCATTTCGAGCCGAAGGTGGGCAGGGTGGCCAAGCGCAGCGTGCCGACGCCCGACTGGTAGGCCAGCGCCTGCAGCGTGGCGCTGCGGATGCGGCCCAATGCCTCGCTCAGCTCGCGCTGGTACAGCCGGCCGACGTCGGTCAACTGCACCTGGCGGCCCTCGCGGCGGAACAGCGTCAGCCCCAATTGCTGCTCCAGCGCCTGCACCTGGCGGCTGACGGCGCTCTGGGTCAGTGACAGTTCGGCGGCGGCGCGGGTGTAGCTTTCATGCCGCGCGGCGGCTTCGAATGCCAGCAGCAGTGACATGGACGGTGTCAGGTGGCGGTAATTCATTCATAAAAGTCATCGATAGCGGCAGGATTATCCGTTTGCCCCTGGCGCGAAAGTACAGGAACATTGGCCTATTCGTCATCAGGTGTGAAACGACTCATGCCGGTGTGACAGGATTTCCGTGAATTAGCCCATATCAAGAGGCCATCCTTCGATGATCGCCCAGCTGCCGACCAGTGCACCGTCCGCGAACTACCCAGAATTCCTCGAAGCCCTGCGCAACAGCGGCTTCCGTGGCCAGATCAGTGCCGATTACGCGACCCGTACGGTGCTGGCCACCGACAACTCGATTTACCAGCGCCTGCCCCAGGCGGCGGTGTTCCCGCGTGACGCCGATGACGTGGCGCGGGTCGCCGCGCTGATGGGAGAGGCGCGCTTTGCGCAGGTCAAGCTGACCCCGCGTGGCGGCGGTACCGGCACCAACGGCCAGTCGCTGACCGACGGCATCGTGGTCGACCTGTCGCGGCACATGAACAGCATCCTCGAAATCAACGTCGAACAGCGTTGGGTACGGGTCCAGGCCGGTGTGGTCAAGGACCAGCTCAATGCCGCGCTCAAGCCCCATGGGCTGTTCTTCGCGCCTGAACTGTCCACCTCCAACCGCGCCACCGTCGGCGGCATGATCAACACCGACGCCAGCGGCCAGGGCAGCTGCACCTACGGCAAGACCCGCGATCACGTGCTCGAATTGCACAGCGTACTGCTCGGCGGCGAACGCCTGCACAGCCTGCCCATCGATGACGCCGCGCTGGCCCAGGCCTGCGCCGCGCCGGGGCGGGTTGGCGAAGTCTATCGGGTGGCCCGCGAAATCCAGGAAACCCAGGCCGAACTGATCGAAAGCACTTTCCCCAAGCTCAACCGCTGCCTGACCGGTTACGACCTGGCGCACCTGCGCGACGAGCAGGGGCGCTTCAACCTCAACAGCGTGCTGTGCGGTGCCGAAGGGTCGCTGGGTTACGTGGTCGAAGCCAAGCTCAATGTGCTGCCGATCCCGAAATACGCGGTACTGGTCAACGTCCGCTACACCAGCTTCATGGATGCCCTGCGTGATGCCAATGCCTTGATGGCGCACAAACCCTTGTCGATCGAAACCGTCGACTCCAAGGTACTGATGCTGGCGATGAAGGACATCGTCTGGCACAGCGTCGCCGAATATTTCCCCGCCGACCCCGAGCGCCCGACCTTGGGTATCAACCTGGTGGAGTTCTGTGGCGATCAGCCTGACGAGGTCAATGCGCGGGTGCAGGCGTTCATCCAGCACCTGCAAAGCGACACCAGCGTCGAGCGCCTTGGGCACACCCTGGCCGAGGGCGCCGAGGCCGTCACCCGCGTCTACACCATGCGCAAACGCTCGGTGGGCCTGCTTGGCAACGTCGAGGGCGAGGTGCGCCCGCAGCCATTCGTCGAAGACACGGCAGTACCGCCAGAGCAACTGGCCGACTATATTGCCGACTTCCGCGCGCTGCTCGACGGCCATGGCCTGGCCTATGGCATGTTCGGCCACGTCGACGCCGGCGTGCTGCACGTGCGCCCGGCGCTGGACATGAAAGACCCGGCCCAGGCCGCACTGGTCAAGCCGATTTCCGATGCCGTGGCGGCGCTGACCCAGCGCTATGGCGGGCTGCTTTGGGGTGAGCACGGCAAGGGCCTGCGTTCGGAGTACGTGCCCGATTACTTTGGCGAACTGTACCCGGCGTTGCAGCGCCTCAAGGGTGCATTCGACCCACGCAACCAGCTCAACCCCGGAAAAATCTGCACACCGCCAGACAGCGCCGAAGGCCTGACCAAGGTCGATGGCGTAACCTTGCGCGGTGACCTCGACCGCACCATCGACGAGCGCGTCTGGCAGAACTTCAGCAGCGCCGTGCACTGCAACGGCAACGGCGCCTGCTACAACTACGACCCCAACGACGCCATGTGCCCGTCGTGGAAGGCCACCCGTGAGCGCCAGCACTCACCCAAGGGCCGTGCCTCGTTGATGCGTGAATGGTTGCGCCTGCAAGGTGCGGCGGATATCGATGTGCTGGCGGCAGCGCGCAACAAGGTGTCCTGGCTCAAGGGCCTGCCGGCGCGGCTGCGCAACAACCGCGGGCGCGACCAGGGGCAGGCAGACTTCTCCCACGAAGTCTACGACGCCATGGCCGGTTGCCTGGCGTGCAAGTCGTGCGCGGGGCAATGCCCGATCAAGGTCAACGTGCCGGACTTCCGCTCGCGTTTCCTCGAGCTCTACCACGGCCGCTACCAGCGCCCGCTGCGTGATTACCTGATCGGCTCGCTGGAGTTCACCATCCCGTACCTGGCGCATGCGCCGGGGCTGTACAACGCGGTAATGGGCTCGAAGTGGGTCAGCAAGCTGCTGGCCGAGAAGGTCGGCATGGTCGACAGCCCGTTGATCAGCCGTTTCAACTTCCAGGCCACCTTGACCCGCTGCCGCGTCGGCGTGGCCAGCGTGCCGGCCCTGCGCGAGCTGACGCCGGCCCAGCGTGAGCGCAGCATCGTACTGGTGCAGGATGCCTTCACCCGTTACTTCGAGACGCCGCTGCTGGCTGCCTTCATCGACCTGGCTCACCGCCTGGGCCACCGGGTATTCCTGGCGCCATACAGTGCCAACGGCAAGCCCTTGCATGTGCAGGGCTTCCTGGGGGCCTTCGCCAAGGCGGCGATCCGCAACGGTACCCAGCTCAAGGCCCTGGCCGATTGCGGCGTGCCGCTGGTGGGGCTGGACCCGGCCATGACCCTGGTGTACCGCCAGGAGTACCAGAAGGTGCCGGGCCTGGAAGGCTGCCCGAACGTGCTGTTGCCGCAGGAGTGGCTGATGGATGTGCTGCCCGAGCAGGCGCCGACCGCACCCGGCAATTTCCGCTTGATGGCCCACTGCACCGAGAAAACCAACGTACCGGCCAGTACCCGGCATTGGGAGCAGGTGTTCGCGCGCCTGGGTCTGAAGCTGGTGACCGAGGCTACCGGTTGCTGCGGCATGTCCGGCACCTACGGGCATGAAGCGCGTAACCAGGCGACTTCACGGACCATCTTCGAGCAGTCCTGGGCGACCAAGCTGGACAAGGAAGGCGAGGCGCTGGCGACAGGTTACTCGTGCCGCAGCCAGGTCAAGCGCATGACCGAGCGGCAGATGCGTCATCCGCTGGAAGTGGTGTTGCAATACGCGCAGCGGTAAACCTGTAAGGCCCTCTTCGCGGTGTTGCCCGCGAAGAGGGCAGTCCAGGCCTTGCAAGCTCAAGCATCCTGGGCCTGTTTGCGGCCATGTCGCGCCTGCCGATACAGGTACAGGCTCAACACCAGCCCGCACCCCGAAGCCCCCGCCGCAAACAAGAACATCGAAGCAAACCCGAACCCCGCCGCCACCGCGCCCACCAACGGCCCGGTAATGCCCAGCGACAAATCGATGAACAGCGAATACGCGCCCACCGCCGCCCCGCGGTTGGCCGCCGACACCTGGTTCACCGCCTCGACCCCTAGTGCCGGGAACACCAGCGAGAAGCCAAAACCACTGAGCGCCGCCCCGGCCAATGCCAGCTCGGCGCTGGGCGCCAGCCACAGCATCAGCAGGCCAAGCGTCTCCACCGCCAGGCAGGCGATCGCCACCCTGAAGCCGCCCAGCCGGTTGATCAGGTTGCCGAACAGCAGCCGCGCACAGATGAAACTGGCCCCGAACAGGCTCAGGGTCAGTGCCGCATTCGCCCAGCCACGGCTGGCGTAGTACAGGGTGATGAAGGTGGCGATGGTGCCAAAGCCGATCGAGCCCAGTGCCAGCCCCGAGCCATGCGGGAACACTTTGCCCAGCACCCGCAGGAACGGCAGGCGCACCCCGCTGACCACTGGCGCGGCGCGCTTCGGCCAGGCCAGCAGCAGGCCGAGCACGCACAACAGGATGATGCTTGCGCCCATGCTCCACAGCCCCAGGCTCTTGACCATCAGCACACCCAGTGGGGCGCCGATGGCCAGCGCGCCGTAGCTGGCGATGCCGTTCCAGGAAATCACCTTGGCCGTGTTTTCGGCGCCCACTCGGCCGATCCCCCAACCAATTGCGCCAGAACCCACCAGGCTTTCGGCGCTGCCCAGCACCAGGCGGCCGACCAGCAGGCAGGTCAAACTCAGCCAGGGCAAGTGGGTGAGGAAGGCGCAGGCCAGCATGAATACGCCGCTGAGCCCGCATCCGGCCAAGCCGTACATCACTGCCTTCTTGCTGCCGAGGTTATCGATGATGCGGCTGGCCGTAGGGCGGCTGAGCAATGTGGCCAGGTACTGCACACTGATCACCAGGCCGGCGATCACGGTGCTGAAGCCCAGGTCGTTATGCACATAACCCGGCAGCACGGCCAGGGGGATGCCGATATTCAGGTAGCCGATGAACGTGAAAAGGACGATGGACACCACCTGCGCGGTGATCGCAAGGTGTGACGTGGATTTGGCGGGCATGGCAGATCCATTGGGCTAGACGGGCGAGAACGGTGTAATCATATCCACCCTGGCCCGGCCTGTGGGCAGGTCTTTGATGAACAAGCCTGCCCACGGCGCACGGTTACTCCTTGTAGTCCACCAGCCAGCTGACACTGAAGGATGCTGCGCCATGGTCCAGTCGCAGCCGCGGCAGCACGTAGCCTCCGCATGAGCGGCAGGTACTGAACAGGGTGAAGACGTATATGCTGCGCACGCTGGCGTGCGTGGCAAGCAGGTCGTCGTTGAGCACTGTGGCGATCAAACGTTCGGAGTCCAGGTGCCTATGATGCTCGACGATATTGAAGTGGTCGGGGCGACGCAATGTGGGCAGCTCAGTAAAGCGGGGGGACGGTGGCTGGCCCTCCATGCGCGCGCGTGCATCGATGTAGGTCACGCGTGTGTGCGGTTCGGCTGGCGGTGTTGGTATGCCTACCTTGCGGTTTTTCCAGCCACCGGACAGCGAAAAGTAGACCCGGCGGCTGCCATCTTCCAGTGTCGCGGTAGCGAAAGCCAGGTTAGCACCAGGCAAGTGTCGGCGAAGTTGCAGCGCGCCAGCTTCGCTGAGTAGTTCGGCCACGCTCATCGGCATGAAGGGCGCGTCGGTGCCGGTGGCGGGCAGCAAGGTATTGAGGACAAGGGCTACGTGATCCTGCTCAGTCAGCGCGGCTTGGCGCAGTGGCCGCCAGGCGGGAATGATTTCCCGGTTCAGACCTGCCAGGTTGAGCTTGGCGACACCGGTGAGGGCATCCTGGGCGTTGGGAGCCGTGAGAATGCTCTTGGCGTATTCCGGCAGCATGCGCGCCTCGGCGGCATCGAGTACTTCCTTGAACACGCTGGGCGCGGGCGGGTGGCTGGCGCGGCTGTGTTCAAGCCAGTCGCGCAGGAGGGCGGTCAGGTTGTCGATGTCACGCTGCAGATTGGGGCGAGTCGCGACGATCCGGTAGGTTTCGCTGACCTGCAGATAACGTTCGATCATCTTGTCGTCGCGCACCCGCGACAGGGTTTGTCGCGTGCTGGAGGGTGGCGTGGGCAGGTCACCTGGCCGCAATGTACCGGCTGCAAGCGCGTTCAACTGGCGTGCTTGCCAGGGCGATATCACCCACTGCGCTGCATAGAAGACGCCGACATCGGCCTCGACGATTATCCAGTCGCGGCTTTGCCACGCGATGATTGCCGCCCTCAACGTGCGGCGGTCGGGCACGGTTCTGGCCAGCCCGCCCAGGCGCACCGGTGGGCAGACGCGGGCGATCAGTTGCACTTGGGCGGCTGAAAACGTTTCGGGCAAGCCAAACCAGAATTCCGCCAAAGGGTCGGCAGTGATGCGTCGGTGGTAAACCGGGGGGGTGATGATGCCCAGGCGAACCTGAGCCTCCAGTGCCTTTATCGGGGCGAGCGGTTTGGACGGCTGGCCGGTGTAGTTCACCACCTTGCCCTCATGCACCATGGCCTGTGTCCAGGCGTCAAACCGGCTGTCGCCTCCGTGCATGCGTATGGGCGCAGGCTCGATACGCACATGCTGGAAGGCATGGCTTACCTGCTGGCCGAACAGGGGGGTATGCGCTTCGTTGGCGGCCGGGGAGAAGCTCAAGGCGATATGCCTGTCACCTTCGTTACGGTACGGCGCGTTTTGCAGGGTTGGGGCAGGTGCAGACGACAACTTCTGGTTGTCGATGCGGCGAAGCGTATTGCTGAGTTCGCCGGGGTGATGGCGATAGGTAGCGCCGTTGATGAGTGTATCCACCTGGCCATCGCTCCTGGCAATTGACAGGGGGCGGGGATGGCCTTGCCACGCCAAAGGTGCATCCGGCGGTGTCAGGCGGTCGCGCATGAACTGGCCGGGGGTCAGGCCGGGCGGGGGCGGCTGATCGAGCCTGAAGTTGTCCGGCCAAGTGGCATGAGTGGGAAGTTCAGGCTGACTGTGCCAGCGCCTGGGCCCAACGGTTCGGGCATAGACCGCAGGCGGCAATTCGGATAACTCGGACCAGCGCCTGGCTGATTTGACCAGCCCTAGGCGCATCGCCTGAGCGGCTTGGCTGTTGGCAGCGGACAGGCGCGCCAGTGGGTTGGCTGCGCGGCGGATCGCACGGGTTGCCGAGCCTGCGCCGGCCACCACGTCCAGTATGCAACTCACTGCATCCTGCCCGTTCTGGGCATCGATGCACGCAGCCCCCGGCACAGTGTGTTTGATCAGCTTCCACAGGTAACCCCAGTTGCTGGTTTGGCGCTTTTCGGCAAGAAATGCCTCGTGTCGCGTGGCGCCTTTGCTGACAGCATGCAACGCTGCGCTGTTACCTAGCCCGACGTATTGGACGTAGGCGTTGGTCAGAGCCTCCAGTCTGTGCTTCGCCGGCGCTTGGATGATGGTGCTCAGGCTGGAATGGAACGTGGCGACATCCCAGGTAGGGGGCGCTTCGTTATAGGCCTGATAGGGCAGTGTCACAATGTCCGAGAGGCGGTGGGCGGCAGCCGAGGGGATGGCGCGCTCGTTCCATGTCAAGCGCTGCGGGAACAGTTCCAGCAACGTGTGGTCGTGTTCACCTTGCAACAAAACCAGCATGCCCAGTGTGCCTACCTCTTGCTGCCAGTGTTCCTCGGGACTGTCACCATAGGGCGGGACCGGGCCAGGTTGCCGATAACGTGGCCAGGTCGCGGCGTAACAGGTCCACGGGCCTTCGCGCAGTGCCTGCAGATAATCTTCCGGTAGATGCCTGAGCAGCCGTTGCATCAGGCCTTCATGGAGTATTCGGGCTGAGGCCAGCCAGCGGTCAAATGCCTCTTCGAACCATTGCGTGACGTCTGGTAGGCCTTTCGCGCTGTAGCGGGTTTGTAGATCGAGATACGCTTCAAGGTGAAGCTGGCCATCGGCGTTGTGCCCGGCCGGGTCGATGTTGGCCGCCTCCAGCAACCTGCACGCTTCGGCAATGCGGTCTGGCTGCTGCTGCAGTTGCGCCACATCCCAGGCAATCAGGTAGTGATCGTAGACCGTGCGCCATTGCTGGGCCGACCACGGCGGCATGTACGCGATGTGACCTTGCAGCGGCCCCCACTGGGCGAGCGTGTCGCGCAGGGCTTCACTGCTGCCAGCGGAGTCTTGGACGGTCTGGCTGAGTATCTGCTCTGCCTGTTCATGGCTCAGCGGGCGCTGCAGGTCGCGCAGCAGCATGACCCCTTGGCGCAGAATGGCCCAGTTCAGGTCGGGCCGATAAGGTATCGCTGTGGGGGTGTCGTCGAGCAGCAGTTCGGGGGCGAAATGGCGCAGCAGTAACTCGGCGGCCAGTTCGGCAACGGCGGGGCGGCAGCCGAGGCTTGCCTGCACACTGTTGGTCAGGTCCAGGCGTATGTCGGCATAGGGCAGCCTCTGGTTCTGCGGGTTGAACAGTTCGAAGTCCAATACATAGCCGGCACGTCGCGCATGCGGTGGGTAGAGCCAATCGGTCATGGCCTGCTCGGCAAGGTCACGGCTGTTGATTGCCTCGGGCAATTGCAGGGCTTGTGCCAGGCGAGCGGCCCACTGGCTGAACGCTTGGGCGTGCAGCAATGCATCCAGTACATGGGCGACGGGGGCATTCAATGCTGCACCCGGCAAGGTGACTTTGCCGTATTGGTTGGGCTCATGGCCGGCTTCGCGTTCACGCAGGGTCGGGGGGCGATAGCGCAGCCCCTGGTAGTAGACGTCTGCCTCAAGTGTCGCGAACAGGTGCTCGGCTGGGTTGGTGCCGGCCGGGGTGGCCAGCAGGTGGTGTGACAAGGCATTGAGGTCCAGGGCATGCGCAAGTTCCACTGTCGTTGCCGGCGCAAGGGGTAGCGGGGCCTCGTCGGGCAGGTCGTTGTGAAGCAGCAGGGCCGCTATGAGGAAGGCGTCACGGCGCTTGTGGCAAAGGTGCCTGGCCCAGAGTGTCTGGGCCAGGCTGCAGCTTTGATAGGCAGCGGCACCCGATGGGCCAGTAAGGTCGTCGGGAAGTGCCCGTGCCACCAAGGTTCTGAAAAAATAGGCACACTCGCCGGTGGCCAAGGGGGTGGCTGGCGGGCGTTTGAAAAAGGCGTTGAGGTGGCTCGCGGCTGCCTGGCTGGCAAAAGCCTGGTTCAGGGCCTCGCGCAACTCATGGTCCTGGAGCTGACGCGGAAACAGGTCGTCGAAGTCGAATGCCCGGTCAAAGTGCAGGCTCAGCGAAGTCTTCAGGTCGAGGGGGCCGGACGTATCATTCGCCAGCAGGATGTCCTGGGCAGTGATCGCCTCTATGCGGCGGCGGTACTCGTCGGGAGCGGGGGAGGGTGAATGCATGGTGCAATCTCCGGTAAGGGAGCCGCAACGATGCATAGCCTGGCAGGTGAGCGGGGGGTAGCAGGCTACTGCCTGAGGCTGAACGGTGTGAAAACGTGTTGACCGCGGTGGCCCGCAGGTCAGCCGTTTTCACACAGTTGTGATGCGCGGTTTATTCCTGATCAGCGCTGGATTGATCGTCACCATCCTGGTCGACGGCAGGCGTCGGCTCGGCGTGGACGGAAACGGTTTGCTCTTCTGGGTTCAGGCTTGGGAAGGGAAGATTCGGGATTTCATGCATCTCGTCGTTCCTCGCAAGTGTGAGTGAAAAGGCTGCGCCAGGCGCGTTTAGGGCTTCGGAAAGCTGGGGCAGGATACAGCAGTCTAGATGACAGTTTGAACTTTTTCCCGTTCGCTTGTCGGGTTTACGGGCGAATAACGGACATTTGTCTTACAAAAAAACGGGGCCGCTGTGCCCCCCCTTCGCGCCGGAACGCCGTATAGGGGGGGGCACAGCGGCCCCGTCTTCAGGTGTTACTTGCGGCCTTCAGTCGACTCGGCAACCTTGTCGGTACGCGCGCACATGATGAAGTCGTTGCGGTGCAGGCCCTTGATCGAGTGGCTCCACCAGGTCACGGTGACTTTGCCCCACTCGGTCAGCAGGCCAGGGTGATGGCCTTCGGCTTCAGCGATTGCACCCACGGCGTTGGTGAAGTCCAGGGCATGCTTGAAGTTCTTGAACTTGAACACGCGCTCCAGCTCCATGTGGCCGTCGCGCACTTCGATGTTCCAGTCCGGGATTTCGCGAATCAGCTCTGCCAGTTCCTCGTCGCTGACTTTCGGTGCATCGGCGCGGCAGGCTTCGCAATGGGCTTGGTTCAAGGCATTCATGATTACTTTTCCAGTTCGAGTTGTTATCAGGGTGGCTTCAGGCAGCAACCTTGGGTGGAAACTTGGGGGCGTGCAGGCCCAGCTGCATGGCCTGCTGAACCATGCCCATGATGTCTTCATGGGCCAGGTCGAACAGCCGCTTGAGGTTGGGCAAGACGAAGTACAGCGGCTGCAGGATGTCGATGCGGTACGGCGTGCGCATCGCCTCTATCGGGTCGAACGCCTGGTGTTCCGGTTCATTCGACAGGCTGTAGACCGTTTCTTTCGGCGAGGAAAGGATGCCGCCGCCATAGATCTTCTGACCTTGCGGGGTCTCCATCAGGCCGAACTCGATAGTCATCCAGTACAGGCGTGCCAGGTACACGCGCTGCTCTTTGCTCGCGGCCAGGCCGAGTTTGCCATAGGTGTGGGTGAACTCGGCGAACCAGGGGTTGGTCAGCAGCGGGCAGTGGCCGAAGATCTCGTGGAAGATGTCCGGTTCCTGCAGGTAGTCCAGTTCTTGCGGGGTGCGGATGAACGTGGCAACCGGGAAGCGCTTGCTGGCCAGCAATTCGAAGAAGGTCTGGAAGGGGATCAGTGCCGGTACGCGGGCGACCTGCCAGCCAGTGGTGGCGCCCAGCACCTTGTTGACCTCGCCCAGTTGCGGGATGCGGTCGTGGGGCAGCTTGAGCTGGTCGATGCCGTCCAGGTATTCCTGGCACGCACGGCCTTCGATGACTTTCAGCTGACGGGTGATCAGCGTATTCCACACCGCATGCTCTTGCTGCGGGTAGTCGATAAAACCATGCGCATCGGGCTCGCGTGCCACGTATTGCGTCTGTTTCATGTGGCTCTCCTGGTGAGGGCTTTTCTTGTTATGTGCTTACCCTAGGAATATCCCCTCATCCGGCAATTTGCACGGGGGTAGGTGTTTCTGTCAGGTGTTGGGTTGGCAGCTGTTCGTAACGAAAATTTTACAAAACGACGCGCGTGACGGAAAATCCGGGGCATAGGGCTGATGGTTTGCCTGTTTTTGTCAGCTTATCTTTACGAATTTTCCGCGCCCAGGTGAAAAACATCGGCGCTTAGAGAGCTCTCATGCGTATCAAAGTGCATTGCCAGAACCGCATCGGCATCCTTCGCGACATCCTCAACCTGTTGGTGGAGTACGGCATCAACGTGCTGCGCGGCGAGGTGGGGGGGGATCATGGCAATGCCATCTACCTGCACTGCCCGAACCTGATCAACCTGCAGTTCCAGGCCCTGCGGCCGAAATTCGAGGCCATTGCCGGGGTGTTTGGCGTCAAGCGCGTGGGTTTGATGCCCAGTGAGCGTCGGCACATGGAGCTGAATGCTTTACTGGGCGCGTTGGACTTCCCTGTGCTGTCGATCGACATGGGCGGCAGCATCGTTGCCGCCAACCGAACGGCGGCGCAGTTGCTCGGGGTGCGCGTCGACGAGGTGCCGGGCATGCCGCTGGCGCGTTATGTCGAAGACTTCGACCTGCCCGAACTGGTGCGGGCCAACAAGTCGCGCATCAACGGCTTGCGAGTCAAGGTCAAGGGCGACGTGTTTCTCGCCGATATCGCGCCGTTGCAATCCGAGCATGACGACAGCGAGGCGCTGGCCGGCGCGGTGCTGACTTTGCACCGCGCCGACCGTATCGGTGAGCGTATCTATAACGTGCGCAAGCAGGAGTTGCGCGGCTTTGACAGTATCTTCCAGAGCTCGCGGGTGATGGCGGCGGTGGTGCGTGAGGCGCGGCGCATGGCGCCCCTGGATGCACCCTTGCTGATCGAAGGCGAGACGGGCACCGGTAAAGAGCTGCTGGCGCGCGCCTGTCACCTGGCCAGCCCGCGTGGGCAGTCGCCGCTGATGGCGCTCAATTGCGCGGGGTTGCCCGAGTCGATGGCCGAGACCGAGCTGTTTGGCTACGGGCCCGGTGCCTTCGAAGGGGCGCGGGCCGAAGGCAAGCTGGGGCTGCTGGAGCTGACGGCTGGCGGTACGCTGTTTCTCGATGGGGTCGGGGAGATGAGCCCGCGGCTGCAGGTGAAGCTGCTTCGTTTTCTGCAGGACGGTTGCTTTCGCCGGGTAGGCAGTGATGAAGAGGTGTACCTGGATGTGCGGGTCATTTGCGCGACCCAGGTGGACTTGTCCGAGTTGTGCGCACGCGGCGAGTTCCGCCAGGACCTGTATCACCGCCTCAATGTGTTGTCTTTGCACATTCCGCCCTTGCGTGAGTGCATGGATGGGCTGGAAGGGCTGGTGCAGCACTTTCTCGATCAGGCCAGCCGACAAATTGGCTGCGCGTTGCCGCGCCTGCTGCCGGCAGCAATGGATAAACTCAGCCAGTACCACTGGCCCGGTAATGTGCGGCAACTGGAAAACGTATTGTTCCAGGCGGTTTCGTTATGTGAAGGCGGTGTGGTTAAAAGCGAGCATATTCGTTTGCCCGATTATGGCGTGCGTCAACCGCTGGGGGAGTTTTCCCTGGAAGGGGACCTTTCGCAGATTGTCGGGCGCTTTGAAAAGGCCGTACTGGAAAGTTTGATGGGGGAATTTACAAGTAGCCGCGCATTGGGCAAAAGATTGGGTGTTTCGCACACGACCATTGCCAACAAGTTGCGTGATTATTCGCTGGGCAAGACGCCAGAATAATAGTCGTCGATGTAAGTTTGAATGGCGTGTGGCAGCGGATTTGCCCGCGAAGGGCCCCAGCGGGGCCCTGATCTCAAGGGTTAGCCGTTAGAGCAGCCATTCCCCATCACGCGGTATTCAAGAATGTGCGTCTGGCCCTTGGAGTCCTCGTAGGTCATGCGGGCGGGCACGACTTCACAGACGTTGGGCACTTCGCTCATGGAGATGACGCGGGCAATGTCCAGGTGCTGCGAATAACTGTACTGTTCAACCGGAATCTGCTCGGCATCGTTTGCTTCGCCGGCCATTGCCGCGCCGCAAAGACTGCCAAGTACCAATACCAGTAAAGCTTTCATTTTCTATTTACCTGTCTAAGGTCGTGAGGGGGTGCGCGGGGTTTGTAACGCCGCACGTGCTGCGGGTTTTAACTATCGAAGTAGAGGGGGATTAACGCTTGCCTTCGTGGGGGCTGTTACCAGAAGTTAATCGCCTTGCCGTTGTTGGCGAGATGAATTTTAGGGGGGCGGCTTGCGCTGAAACAGTAGGCCTTTTGATAAAGTGTTTTGACAGAATCTGTAACAATCACCCCAAAAGCACCCTGCTTTTTTCGGGCCAGGGCTACGAGCCGCTAGCTAGAGCGCTCTGCTCGTACGTCAGTACCAAATTCGGCCGCTTTACTACCAACGTCGAATGGCTTTTGTCGCTCTGGTACAGTTACAAACGGTTCCATACAAAAACAACTATTACACCGAGGTAACACAGATGAGTGCGGCTCCACTGTATCCCGTTCGTCCCGAGGTTGCGGCCACTACCCTGACCGACGAGGCCACCTACAAGGCCATGTACCAGCAATCGGTGATCAACCCGGACGGCTTCTGGCGCGAGCAGGCCCAGCGTCTGGACTGGATCAAGCCGTTTACCAAGGTCAAGCAGACCTCCTTCGATGACCACCATGTCGATATCAAGTGGTTTGCCGATGGCACTCTGAACGTTTCCTCCAACTGCCTGGACCGCCACCTTGAAGAGCGTGGCGACCAGTTGGCGATCATCTGGGAAGGCGACGACCCTTCCGAGCACCGCAACATCACCTACCGCGAGCTCCACGAGCAGGTCTGCAAGTTTGCCAACGCCTTGCGTGGCCAGGACGTGCACCGCGGCGACGTGGTGACCATCTACATGCCGATGATCCCCGAGGCCGTGGTCGCCATGCTGGCCTGTGCCCGCATCGGTGCAATCCACTCGGTGGTATTCGGCGGCTTCTCCCCCGAGGCGCTGGCCGGCCGAATCATCGACTGCAAGTCCAAGGTAGTGATCACCGCCGACGAAGGCTTGCGCGGCGGCCGTCGTACCCCGCTCAAGGGCAACGTCGACCTGGCCCTGACCAACCCTGAAACCAACAGCGTGCAGAAGATCATCGTGTGCAAGCGCACCGGTGGCGAGATTGCCTGGCACCAGCACCGCGACATCTGGTACGAAGACCTGATGAAAGTGGCTTCCAGCCACTGCGCGCCGAAAGAAATGGGTGCCGAGGAAGCGCTGTTCATCCTTTATACCTCCGGCTCCACCGGCAAGCCCAAGGGCGTGCTGCACACCACGGGGGGTTACCTGGTGTATGCCGCGCTGACCCATGAGCGGGTGTTCGACTACCGCCCGGGTGAGGTCTACTGGTGCACCGCAGACGTGGGCTGGGTCACCGGCCACAGCTACATCGTCTACGGCCCGCTGGCCAACGGCGCCACCACCTTGCTGTTCGAGGGTGTGCCGAACTACCCGGACATCACCCGGGTGTCGAAAATCATCGACAAGCACAAGGTCAACATCCTCTACACCGCGCCTACCGCGATTCGCGCCATGATGGCCGAAGGGCAGGCGGCCGTTGACGGCGCCGATGGTTCCAGCCTGCGCCTGCTGGGTTCGGTCGGCGAGCCGATCAACCCCGAGGCATGGAACTGGTACTACAAGGCGGTCGGCAAAGAGCGTTGCCCGATCGTCGATACCTGGTGGCAGACCGAAACTGGCGGCATCCTGATCAGCCCGTTGCCAGGCGCCACCGGCCTCAAGCCGGGTTCGGCAACCCGTCCGTTCTTCGGTGTGGTGCCGGCGCTGGTGGACAACCTGGGCAACCTCATCGATGGCGCCGCCGAAGGCAACCTGGTGATCCTCGATTCCTGGCCGGGCCAGTCGCGTTCGCTGTATGGCGATCACGACCGTTTCGTCGACACCTACTTCAAGACCTTCCGTGGCATGTACTTCACCGGTGACGGCGCGCGCCGCGACGAGGATGGTTACTACTGGATCACCGGCCGTGTGGATGACGTGCTCAACGTGTCCGGCCACCGCATGGGCACTGCCGAAATCGAAAGTGCCATGGTTGCCCACGCCAAGGTTGCCGAGGCGGCCGTGGTGGGTGTGCCGCACGACATCAAGGGGCAGGGCATCTATGTCTATGTCACCCTCAATGCCGGCGTGGAGCCCAGCGAGCAACTGCGCCTGGAGCTGAAAAACTGGGTGCGCAAGGAGATCGGGCCGATTGCTTCGCCGGACGTGATCCAGTGGGCGCCTGGGCTGCCGAAGACCCGCTCGGGCAAGATCATGCGGCGTATCCTGCGCAAGATCGCCACGGCGGAGTACGGCTCATTGGGGGATATCTCGACCCTGGCCGACCCGGGTGTGGTACAGCACCTGATCGACACGCACAAAGCGATGAACCTGGCTTCGGCGTGATGCGCAGGGGGTTGTGGCACGCCCCCCTGAGGCCCTGATAAAAACCCCGCTCGGGCAACCGGCGGGGTTTTTGCTTTACTGTTACCGACATTCATCGGTAACTCTTCTGTCACCTTGGGTGATCGCAAACGGGGCGCGAGGAAACAGTTCGGCCCACTTTCGGTGCATTTTTGCAGGCATTTTTGCCTGGGTGGTACGCTGCACTTGCCGTGACACAAGGCTTTGCCAATAATAGGCCCAGTATTTGCTAGTTCAATGGGTTCTAATTCTTGCGCTCTTGCATATCTTGCAATGGCTGTCAACATCGCCCGCAGCGGTTTCAAGCGCTTCTGTAAGTAGTTGTCGCTTTGAAGAAATATCGACTACCGGGCTGTCGTTAAAATGCCACTCACTCGCTCGTGGTCTCCGACCGACCCTGCGCGGCTCGCGTTGTACCCATTCGCATATCGGGCAGCCGTTACCTGCCTTGTATTGCCCCGTACCGATGGAGTTACCTGATGAAGAAGCTCGCACTGCTTGGCGCCCTGGCGCTGTCCGTGTTTTCCCTGGTGTCGCAGGCCGATGAAAAACCATTGAAAATCGGTATCGAAGCCGCCTACCCACCCTTTGCCTTCAAGCAGCCCGACGGCAGCATTGCCGGTTTCGACTACGACATCGGCAATGCCCTGTGTGAAGAGATGAAAGCCAAGTGCACCTGGGTCGAGCAAGAGTTCGACGGCCTGATCCCGGCACTGAAGGTGCGCAAGATCGACGCGATTCTGTCGTCCATGTCGATTACCGAAGACCGCAAGAAGTCGGTCGACTTCACCAACCGCTACTACCTGACCCCAGCACGCCTGGTGATGAAGGAAGGCACCACCGTCAGCGACAGCCTGGGCGAACTGCAGGGCAAGAAGATCGGCGTGCAGCGCGGCTCGATCCATGACCGCTTCGCCAAGGAAGTGCTGGGCGCCAAAGGTGCCACCGTGGTTCCTTACGGCACCCAGAACGAAATCTACCTGGATGTGGCTGCCGGCCGCCTCGATGGCACGGTGGCTGACGCCACCCTGCTGGAAGACGGCTTCCTGAAAACTGACGCAGGCAAAGGCTTCGCCTTCGTTGGCCCAGCGTTCACCGACGCCAAGTACTTCGGCGACGGCATTGGCATTGCCGTGCGCAAGGGTGACAAGGCCAACGTCGACCGCATCAACGCGGCCATCGACGCCATCCGTGCCAATGGCAAGTACAAAGAAATCGAGAAGAAGTACTTCAACTTCGACATCTACGGTCCAGACTCGAACTAAGACGTCGGGTTTCACCTGTGCAATGGTGCAAACAGCAGAGGCTCTGAGGTTTGCACCATTTTTCATTCTTTAGGTCGAGGACCTCATCATGTTGAAAGGCTACGGGGCAGTCATCCTCGACGGGGCGTGGCTGACGCTGCAGCTCGCCCTGTCGTCGATGGCCCTGGCCATCGTGCTCGGCCTGATTGGCGTGGCGCTGCGCTTGTCGCCGGTGCGCTGGCTGGCCTGGTTGGGCGATATGTATGCCACGGTGATCCGTGGTATTCCGGATTTGGTACTGATCCTGCTGATCTTCTACGGCGGGCAGGACATCATCAACCGGGTAGCGCCGCTGTTTGGCTACGAAGACTACATCGACCTGAACCCGCTGGCTGCGGGCATCGGCACCTTGGGCTTCATCTTTGGCGCGTACCTGTCGGAAACCTTCCGCGGCGCCTTCCTCGGCATCCCCAAGGGTCAGGCCGAAGCCGGCGTGGCCTATGGCATGAGCAACCTTCAGGTGTTCTTCCGCATCCAGGTGCCACAGATGATCCGCCTGGCCATTCCGGGCTTCACCAACAACTGGCTGGTGCTGACCAAGGCCACGGCGCTGATCTCGGTGGTCGGCCTGCAGGACATGATGTTCAAAGCCAAGCAGGCGGCTGACGCCACCCGCGAACCCTTCACCTTCTTTCTGGCGGTGGCGGCCATGTACCTGGTGCTGACCAGTGTCTCGCTGCTGGCCTTGAAGTATCTTGAAAAACGCTACTCGGTGGGCGTCAAGGTGGTTGAACTATGATCTTCGACTACAACGTGGTGTGGGAGGCCATGCCGCTGTACCTCGGCGGGCTGCTGACCACCCTCAAGCTGCTGGCGCTGTCGCTGTTCTTCGGCCTGCTCGCAGCGGTTCCGCTGGGCTTGATGCGGGTGTCCAAGCAGCCGCTGGTTAACCTCAGTGCCTGGCTGTACACCTATGTGATTCGCGGCACGCCGATGCTGGTGCAGCTGTTTCTGATCTACTACGGCCTGGCCCAGTTCGAAGCGGTGCGCGCGAGTATCTTCTGGCCGATGCTGTCCAGTGCCACCTTCTGCGCCTGCCTGGCCTTTGCCGTCAACACCAGTGCCTACACCGCAGAGATCATCGCCGGCAGCCTCAAGGCCACGCCCCATGGCGAGATCGAGGCAGCCAAGGCCATGGGCATGTCGCGCTTCAAGATGTACCGGCGCATCCTGCTGCCGTCGGCCTTGCGCCGGGCGCTGCCGCAGTACAGCAACGAAGTGATCATGATGCTGCAGACCACCAGCCTTGCCTCGATCGTTACCCTGATCGACATCACTGGCGCGGCGCGCACGGTCAATGCCCAGTACTACCTGCCTTTCGAGGCCTACATCACGGCGGGCGTGTTCTACCTGTGCCTGACCTTCATCCTGGTGCGCCTGTTCAAGATGGCCGAACGCCGCTGGCTCGGCTACCTGGCGCCGCGCAAGCACTGACCGCTCTGTGAGAATCGACAGCATGTACAAACTCGAAGTCCAAGACCTGCACAAGCGTTACGGCAGCCATGAAGTGCTCAAGGGCGTGTCCCTGGCGGCCAAGGCTGGCGATGTGATCAGCATCATCGGCTCCAGCGGTTCGGGCAAGTCGACCTTCCTGCGCTGCATCAACCTGCTCGAGCAGCCCCACGCCGGCAAGATCCTGCTCAACAACGAAGAGTTAAAGCTGGTCGCCGGCAAGGATGGCGCACTCAAGGCGGCCGACCCGCGTCAGTTGCAGCGCATGCGCTCGCGCCTGTCGATGGTGTTTCAGCATTTCAACCTGTGGTCGCACATGACTGCGCTGGAAAACGTCATCGAGGCCCCCGTGCACGTGCTCGGGATGAACAAGAAAGAGGCCCTGGAAAAGGCCGAGCACTACCTGGCCAAAGTCGGTGTCGCCCACCGCAAGGATGCCTTCCCGGGGCACATGTCCGGTGGCGAGCAGCAGCGCGTGGCGATTGCCCGTGCCCTGGCCGTGGAGCCTGAGGTGATGCTGTTCGACGAACCGACCTCGGCGCTCGACCCCGAGCTGGTGGGTGATGTGCTCAAGGTCATGCAGGCACTGGCCCAGGAAGGCCGGACCATGGTGGTGGTGACCCACGAGATGGGCTTTGCCCGCGAGGTGTCGAACCAGTTGGTATTCCTGCACAAGGGCCTGGTGGAAGAGACCGGTTGCCCGCGCGAGGTGCTGGCCAACCCGCAATCGGAGCGGCTCAAGCAGTTCCTCTCCGGCAGCCTCAAGTAAAGAACGCTGCATCTTTGCACCAGAATAGGGCATGCTGCGCAGCGAGCGCAGCCTGACCCTGCGCCACAGACTCGAACGACCCCAGGTTTCGGACCGCACCCTATGACCACCCAGCGAATCGGTTTTCTCATCTGGCCCAGCACCAAGCCCTTGACCCTGGCGCTGGCCGAGGAAGTGTTGCAGGTGGCCCAGCGGGTGCATCCGGATGTGGTCTACGAATTGGCCTTTCTTCAGGCCGAGCCTGCCGTTGAGGGTGCCTGGCGCCTGCCGGGCGAGCCGTGGAATGGCCGCCTGGAGGGCTGTCAGAAGCTCTTGTTGCTGGCCGACGAGCCACCGCAGGCCGTCGGCTCGGTGCTGTCGACCGCGCTCAAGCAGCAGGCGCGAAGTGGTTGCGTGATCGGCGGCTTGTCGGCCGGTGTGTATCCGCTGGCCCAGCTTGGCCTGCTCGACGGTTATCGTGCGGCGGTGCACTGGCGCTGGCAGGACGATTTTGCCGAGCGCTTCCCCAAGGTCATCGCCACCAGCCACCTGTTCGACTGGGACCGTGACCGCCTGACCGCCTGTGGTGGTATGGCGGTGACTGATCTGTTGCTGGCCGTGCTGGCCCGTGATCATGGTGCGGAGCTGGCGGGGGCGGTGTCTGAAGAACTGGTGGTCGAGCGTATCCGCGAGGGGGGCGAGCGTCAGCGTATTCCGTTGCAGAACCGCCTGGGCTCCAGCCACCCCAAGCTGACCCAGGCCGTATTGCTGATGGAAGCCAATATCGAAGAGCCGCTGACCACCGACGAGATCGCTCAGCATGTGTGCGTGTCGCGTCGGCAGCTGGAGCGCATCTTCAAGCAGTACCTGAACCGGGTACCCAGCCAGTATTACCTCGAGCTGCGGCTTAACAAAGCGCGGCAGATGCTGATGCAGACCAGCAAGTCGATCATCCAGATCGGCTTATCGTGCGGGTTCTCCTCGGGGCCGCATTTTTCCAGTGCGTACCGCAATTTCTTTGGCGCGACGCCGCGTGAAGACCGCAACCAGCGGCGTAACAGCAGCCCGTTCGAGTTGAGTTCGGCGCCCGCCGAGAAGGGTTGACGCTTGTCTGACGGTGCAGGCCCCACGAATGGGTCGGTGCCGGCAGCATCCAATCCCGGTGTGAACACCCGTTCACCCAGCCACCCACTCCCGTTACACTGCGCGATTGCGACAGTGTTTGTCGCATTGCCGAAAGCCTGGGTAAAACAGGGTTTTGCGCTGTAACAAGTTGTCGCTTGGCCGCAAGGACAGGCGCCCATCAGTCCTTACAATCCCCCCATCGCTCGCCACTTCCAGGCCAGCGTTCCTCTTCAGGAGACTCAGATGTCCGTTGAGCAAGCCCCGGTGCAACGTGCCGATTTCGACCAGGTCATGGTCCCCAACTATTCGCCGGCGGCCTTCATTCCTGTGCGAGGCGAGGGTTCCCGAGTCTGGGACCAGTCGGGTCGCGAGCTGATCGACTTCGCTGGCGGTATCGCCGTCAACGCCCTGGGTCACTGCCATCCGGCACTGGTCAAGGCACTGACCGAGCAGGCCAACACCCTCTGGCACGTATCCAACGTATTCACCAACGAGCCGGCGCTGCGCCTGGCCCACAAACTGGTGGACGCGACGTTTGCCGACCGAGCCTTCTTCTGCAACTCCGGTGCCGAAGCCAACGAGGCCGCCTTCAAGCTGGCCCGTCGCGTTGCCCATGACCGTTTCGGCCCTGAAAAGCACGAAATCATCGCCACCGTGAACAGCTTCCACGGGCGCACCCTGTTCACCGTCAGCGTCGGCGGCCAGCCGAAGTACTCCGACGGCTTCGGGCCGAAGATCACCGGCATCAGCCATGTGCCGTACAACGACCTGGAAGCGCTCAAGGCACAGATTTCCGACAAGACCTGCGCCGTGGTGATCGAGCCGATCCAGGGCGAGAGCGGTGTGGTCCCGGCCGACAAGGCTTACCTGGAAGGCGCACGCAAGCTGTGCGATGAGCACAATGCACTGCTGATCTTCGACGAAGTGCAGACCGGCGTCGGCCGTACTGGTTCGCTGTACGCCTATCAGCACTACGGTGTGACCCCCGACATCCTGACCAGCGCCAAGAGCCTGGGCGGCGGTTTCCCGATCGGCGCCATGCTGACCACCACCGAGCTGGCCAAGCACCTGGCTGTCGGCACCCACGGCACCACCTATGGTGGCAACCCGCTGGGCTGCGCCGTTGCCTGCGCCGTGCTGGACGTGATCAACACCCCGCAAACCCTGGCCGGTATCAAGGCCAAGCACGAGCGTTTCAAGGCCCGTCTGGAGCAGATCGGGCAGAAGTACAGCCTGTTCACCCAGGTGCGTGGCGTTGGCCTGCTGATTGGCTGCGTGTTGACCGACGCCTGGAAGGGCAAGGCCAAGGACGTGCTCAACGCCGCCGAGAAAGAAGGGGTGATGGTGCTGCAAGCCGGCCCGGACGTGGTGCGTTTCGCGCCTAGCCTGGTGGTTGAAGACGCCGACATCGATGAAGGCCTGGACCGCTTCGAACGCGCCGTGGCCACACTGACCCAGGGCTGATAAGCCTGCGGTCCTGTCGTCGGCCCAGAAGGGGCCGGCGATACCTGAATTCCAGCGCGGGCGCGTGCTTGCAGTGTCAATCGCGCGCCCGCCGTTTTTTCGTGCCGCCTTAAGCGGCCCGCTTTACCAAAGGAGTGACACCATGCTGGTGATGCGCCCCGCGCAAATGGCTGACCTGAACGAAGTGCAGCGCATGGCTGCCGACAGCCCCATTGGTGTCACCTCGCTGCCGGACGATTCTGCCCGTCTGGGCGACAAGATCGCCGCGTCGGAAACCTCCTTCGCCGCCGAGGTCAGCTTCAATGGCGAAGAAAGCTACTTCTTCGTGCTCGAAGACAGCGTCACCGGCAAGCTTGCCGGCTGTTCGGCCATCGTCGCCTCGGCCGGCTACTCCGAGCCGTTCTACAGTTTCCGTAACGAGACCTTCGTGCACGCCTCGCGCGAGCTGAAGATCCACAACAAGATCCATGTCCTGTCGCTGTGCCATGACTTGACCGGCAACAGCCTGCTGACCAGCTTCTACGTCTTGCCTGAACTGGTCGGCAGTGGCTGGGCCGAGCTCAACTCGCGTGGCCGCCTGCTGTTCATGGCCGCGCACCCGGAGCGCTTCGCCGACTCGGTGGTGACCGAGATCGTTGGCTACAGCGATGATCAGGGCGAATCGCCATTCTGGGATGCCATAGGGCGCAATTTCTTCGACCTCAACTACGCCGACGCCGAGCGCCTGTGCGGGTTGAAGAGCCGCACGTTCCTGGCCGAGCTGATGCCGCACTACCCGATCTATGTGCCGCTGCTGCCCGACGAAGCCCAGGAAGCCATGGGCCAGGTTCATCCGCGGGCGCAGATCACCTTCGACATCCTGATGCGTGAAGGTTTCGAGACCGAGCACTACATCGACATCTTCGACGGCGGGCCGACCTTGCATGCGCGGGCTTCGGGCATTCGCTCGATTGCCCAGAGCCGTGTGGTGCCGGTCAAGCTTGAAGATGCCCCGGTCAAGGGCGGGCGCCCGTACTTGGTGTGCAACGGCCAGTTGCAGGACTACCGTGCAGTGTTGCTGGAGCTCGACTGGGTGCCCGGCAAACCGGTCAGCCTGGGGCGCGATGCGGCCGACGCCCTGGGCATTGGTGAGGGTGGCAGTGTGCGTCTGGTTGCCGTCTGAGGCGCGAGCCTGCGCAGACCGCTCGTAACAGCAAGCTCGAAACGAAGCGTTTCGCGGTGGCAGAGGTCGCCGCTCAAGGAGATAGCATGATCGTTCGTCCCGTACGCAGCAGCGATTTACCCGCGCTGATCGAACTGGCTCGCAGCACCGGCACCACTGGGCTGACTACGCTGCCGGCCAACGAAGAACGCCTCGGGCATCGCGTGGGTTGGGCCGAAAAGAGCTTCCGTGGTGAAGCCGAACGTGGCGATACCGACTACCTGTTCGTGCTGGAGAATGACGAAGGCATGGTGGTGGGCATCAGCGCCATCGCCGGTGCCGTCGGCCTGCGTGAGCCCTGGTACAACTACCGGGTCGGCCTGACCGTCAGCGCCTCGCAGGAGCTGAACATCTACCGCGAGATCCCCACCCTGTTCCTGGCCAACGACCTGACCGGCAACTCCGAGCTGTGCTCGCTGTTCCTGCGTAGCGACCACCGCTCTGGCCTCAACGGCCGCTTGCTGTCACGCGCACGCATGCTGTTCATCGCCGAATTCCCGGAGCTGTTCGGCAAGAAGATCATCGCCGAGATGCGCGGCATGTCCGACGAGCAGGGGCGTTCGCCGTTCTGGGAAAGCCTGGGCCGGCACTTCTTCAAGATGGAGTTCAGCCAGGCCGACTACCTGACCGGGGTGGGCAACAAGTCGTTCATCGCCGAGCTGATGCCCAAGTTCCCGCTGTACACCTGCTTCCTGTCCGAGGCGGCGCGCAATGTGATCGGCCGTGTGCACACCGACACCGAGCCTGCGCTGGCCATGCTCAAGCAGGAAGGGTTCAGCTACCAAGGCTATGTCGACATCTTCGACGCTGGCCCTGCCATCGAATGCGAGACCGCGAAAATTCGCGCCGTGCGCGAAAGCCAGACCCTGGTGCTGGCGGTCGGCACCCCCGGCGATGACGCGACGCCTTACATCATCCACAACCGCAAACGCGACGACTGCCGCATCACCGCCGCGCCCGCACGCCTGGCGGCAGGCACTCTGGTGGTCGACCCGCTGACCGCCAAGCGCCTGCGCATGGGGGCTGGCGACAACGTGCGGGCCGTGCCGCTGTCGGCTAGCCGGGAGGCCCAGTAAATGACCACGCATTACATCGCCGGCAACTGGCAGGCCGGCCAGGGCGCCGCCCTGCAATCGCTCAACCCGGTGAGCCAGGCCGTAGTCTGGGAAGGGCAGGGTGCCGATGCCAGCCAGGTTGATGCCGCCGTGCGGGCCGCTCGCCAGACCTTTCCGGCCTGGGCACAACTGAGCCTGGAAGCGCGTATCGACGTGCTGGAAAAATTCGCCGAACAGCTGAAACAGCATGCCGAGGCGCTGGCGCATTGCATCGGTGAAGAAACCGGCAAGCCGCTGTGGGAGTCTGCGACCGAAGTCACCAGCATGGTCAACAAGGTGGCGATTTCGGTGCAGAGCTACCGCGAGCGGACCGGCGAAAAAAGCGGCCCGCTGGCCGATGCCACCGCCGTGTTGCGGCACAAGCCACATGGTGTGGTGGCGGTGTTCGGGCCTTACAACTTCCCGGGCCACTTGCCCAATGGGCATATCGTGCCGGCGCTGCTGGCGGGTAACTGCGTGGTGTTCAAGCCCAGCGAGCTGACGCCCAAGGTTGCCGAGCTGACCGTCAACTGCTGGATCGCTGCCGGCCTGCCCGCCGGTGTGCTCAACCTGGTGCAGGGCGCGCGCGAAACCGGTGTGGCGCTGGCGGCCAACTCGGGGATCGACGGGCTGTTCTTCACAGGCTCCAGTCGCACCGGCAACCTGCTGCACCAGCAGTTCGCCGGGCGCCCGGACAAAATTCTCGCGCTGGAGATGGGCGGTAACAACCCGCTGGTGGTGGACGAGGTCAAGGACCTCGACGCTGCGGTGTACACCATCATCCAGTCGGCATTCATTTCCGCTGGCCAGCGCTGCACCTGCGCGCGTCGCCTGCTGGTGCCGCAAGGGGCCTGGGGCGATACGCTGATCGCGCGGCTGGTCGAGGTGTGCAGAAGCATCACGGTGGGCGCATTCGACCAGCAGCCAGCGCCGTTCATGGGCTCGGTGATATCGCTGCAGGCGGCCCAGGCGCTGCTTGCAGCCCAGGCCGACCTGGTGGGCAAGGGCGCCGTGAAGTTGCTGGAGATGACTCAGCCGCAGGCCGACGCCGCACTGCTGACGCCTGGCATCCTCGATGTCAGCGCCGTTGCCGGGCGCCCTGACGAAGAGTTCTTCGGCCCGTTGCTGCAGGTGATTCGCTACACCGACTTCGATGCCGCCATCGATGAGGCCAACAACACCCAGTACGGCCTGGCCGCCGGGTTGCTCTCCGACTCCCGCGCGCGCTACCAGTATTTCTGGCTGCGCAGCCGGGCGGGCATCGTCAACTGGAACAAGCAGCTGACCGGTGCCGCCAGCAGCGCGCCGTTCGGTGGCGTCGGCAACAGCGGCAACCACCGCGCCAGTGCCTACTATGCAGCCGATTACTGCGCTTACCCCGTGGCCTCGCTGGAGACCGCCAGCCTCGCCTTGCCGGCAACCCTGACGCCGGGCGTCACCCTATAACAAACGGTCTCGGAGCCTAGCCGATGAAATCCTACGAAGTGAATTTTGATGGCCTGGTGGGGCCAACCCACAACTATGGCGGCTTGTCCTACGGCAATGTGGCTTCGCAGAGCAACAGCCAGCAGTCGTCCAACCCGCGCGAAGCCGCGCGCCAGGGCCTGGCAAAAATGAAGGCCCTGGCCGACATGGGCTTCAAGCAGGGCGTGCTGGCCCCGCAGGAACGGCCAGACGTGGCCGCGTTGCGCCGCCTGGGCTTCTCAGGCAGCGATGCCGAGGTGATCCAGCGCGCAGCCAGGGAAGCCATGCCCTTGCTGGTCGCCAGTTGCTCGGCGTCGAGCATGTGGGTGGCCAATGCCGCCACGGTCAGCCCCAGTGCCGACACGGCCGATGGTCGCGTGCATTTCACGGCCGCCAACCTCAACTGCAAGTACCACCGCAGTATCGAGCACCCGACCACCAGCCGTGTGCTGGGTGCGATGTTCGCCGATGACAGGCACTTCGCTCACCACCCGGCGTTGCCGGCGGTGGCGCAGTTCGGCGACGAGGGTGCGGCCAACCACACACGCTTCTGCCGTCGCTACGGCGAAGCGGGCGTCGAATTCTTCGTCTACGGCCGCAGCGCGTTCGACAGCCGCTACCCCGCGCCGCAGAAGTACCCGGCGCGCCAGACCCTGGAAGCGTCCCAAGCCGTGGCCCGGCTGCATGGCCTGAGCGACGACGGCGTGGTCTACGCTCAACAGAACCCGGCGGTGATCGACCAGGGCGTGTTCCACAATGACGTGATTTCGGTGGGTAACGGCGAGGTGCTGTTCTACCACGAAGACGCCTTCCTCGAGACCGATGCGGTGCTTGGCCAGCTGCAAGCTAAACTGGCCAGTAAGGGTGGCAACTTCCAGGCCATCCGTGTGTCGCGTGCGGCAGTGGCGGTGGAGGATGCGGTGCGTTCCTACCTGTTCAACAGCCAGCTGCTCAGCCGCGATGACGGCTCCATGCTGTTGGTGGTGCCGGAAGAATGCCGGAGCAACGAGCGGGTCTGGGCTTATCTTGGCCAGTTGACCCAGCAGGGCGGCCCGGTAAGCGAGGTCAAGGTGTTCGACCTCAAGCAAAGCATGCAGAACGGCGGGGGCCCTGCTTGCCTGCGTCTTCGCGTAGCGTTGAAGGAATCGGAACTGGCGGCGGTCAATCCAGGCGTTATCATGACCGCGCCGCTGTACGACACGCTGCTGCAGTGGGTAGACAAGCATTACCGCGACCGCATGGGCGAAGCGGACCTTGCCGACCCGCAGTTGTTGGTCGAATGCCGTACGGCACTGGATGAGTTGACTCAGATTCTGCAATTGGGTTCGGTCTATCCGTTCCAACGCCAACCTTGAAGAGAGACTAAGTAATGACCGATGCCCTGCGCCTGATCCTCGAAGACGAAGACGGCACCCAGCTGGAAACTTCCTGCACCCGCTTTGCCGTTGTCTGGCAAGGCAAGGAAGTGTGGATTCAGCAGGACGGCCGCGGCCAGTTGCTGATTGGCGTGGACGTCGAGGAAGACGACACCGAGTACGCCAACCTGCTGCTGCGCCCGATGGCCACCAACCTGGTCAGCCTGCAGCTGGAGATGGAGCCGGCCGAAGTCGCTGACGGCGACGATCACGTCCATGGCCCCGACTGCGGCCACCAACACTAAGGAAGTGCCTATGCTCGCCCTCGGCAAATTGCTTGAGCTGACCTTGACCGATCACGAACCGGCCGAGAAGACCCAAGTTACACCCAAGGGCGTGCGTTTGCGCTGGCTGGGGGAGGGCGCACTCGAAGTGCGCCCGACCGAGGCTGAAGATTGCGGGCTCGACCTGCTGTTGTCGGCCGGCATCCATGGCAACGAAACAGCGCCGATCGAATTGCTCGAACGGCTGCTGCATGGCGTGGCCAATGGCAAGATCAAACCGTGCGCGCGGGTGTTGTTCCTGTTCGGTAACCCGGCGGCCATCCGCAAGGGCGAGCGCTTCATCGAGCAGGACATCAACCGCCTGTTCAATGGCCGTCACGAGCTTTCCAGTGGTTTCGAGGCGCTGCGCGCCGCGGAGCTTGAGCAGTTTGCCCGGGTGTTCTTCAGCAAGCCCGAGCGCTTGCGCTTGCATTACGACCTGCATACCGCCATCCGTGGTTCGAAGATCGAGCAGTTCGCCCTGTACCCGTACAAGGAAGGGCGCAAACATTCTCGTCGAGAGCTGGCGCGCCTGGCGGCAGCCGGCATGGAGGCGGTGCTGCTGCAGAGCAAGTCGTCCATCACCTTCAGTGCATTCACCTATGAGCAGCTCGATGCCGAGGCGTTTACCCTGGAGTTGGGCAGGGCGCGGCCGTTCGGGCAGAACGAAGAGGTCAATCTGGACAAGCTGGAAAAGCGCCTGATCCAGATCATCGAAGGCACCGAACCCGAGGCGCAAGACTCGCTCGATGGCCTGAAACTGTTCAGTGTCGCCCGCGAGATCATCAAGCACAGCGAGGGCTTCCGCCTGCACTTGCCGGCGGATATCGAAAACTTCTCCGAGTTGAGCAAAGGTTACCTGTTGGCTGAAGACCTGGCCGAGATGCGCTGGGTAGTCGAAGAGGAGGGTGCGCGCATCATCTTCCCCAACCCCAAGGTCAGGAATGGCCTCAGGGCAGGGATTCTCATCGTGCCTGATGAAGGGCGTAGTCTGGCCTGAACCGGTCAGTCGGCTGACGTTGGGGCAGGGGCCAGCATGTCTGGTGCCAGTGCGTCATAGGCCTGCTGCAGGATTCTCGCCAACGTGGTCAGTCCGTCGAGGCCGCTGGCGTCATAGGGGTCGTAAAGCACAGCGGTGTAGCTGCCCGGCAGCAGATGTGAATACTTGGCAGGGATCACGCGTTGCAGGTCAAAGCCCGGGCCCTGTTGCGGCGGCCCGGCATGGCGCTGCATGAGCACGATATCAGGCACGCTGGCGTACTGTTGGCGCGCTGTATCCAGAAGCCGCTTGAGTTCGGGGTAGCCCGGCAGAAGGGCCAGCTGTTCGAAGACGCGTGCCAGGAACTGTGGGGTGCCGTAGAGGTACAGGTTTTCGATGGCGGTGATTTCAAAATGCCTGTCCGGGTCGGCGCTGGCGTCAATGCGCAGCGGGCACGTGACGCCAGCGCCAATCGTTTCTGGCAGCATTGTGCCCATGAACAGCAAATGAAGCCGCTGCTCAGGTGAGGCCTGCTGAATGATGAAAGATTCGCCTTCGACTTCCAGGGTGATATCGCTGCCCTGGCTCAATTTCACATTGGCGGTACTCAACCAGACCAGAATCTCGTCCAGGTTACCGACGTTTTCCTCGTCATCGATGGCCTCGATGACCCTGCGCTGAAAATGTACCAAGGGCGCCTTGTAGAGATCGAACAGCTCGTAATTGAAATAGACCCGTGAGACGCCGAGCCCTGAAGGCGACGGGTTGTCATAGCCGATTGCTTCATCCATTTCGCCGAAACCGGCGCCTTTGCTTCTGTCATTACCGTCCACGCGCTGCGCAGTTACTGCATGGGTAGTCATGTGCATGTGCTCTGGGAAAAGGGTTGGCCAGACTAGGTATGAACGCAGGACACAGGGCGCTACACAGATAGCGCTGAGACATTCTTTAGTGTGCTATGGAGGGTGCCGCTTGCCGGTCGGCGCGGCCAACCCGCCGCCAGTGAGAGAGTCGGTTTGGATCCGATTTCGAATGAAAACCTTTTAATTCACCGTCTATTCCATTTTCCCTTCCCTTCGGCCGTAATGGGCTTGCCAGTGGCGAAAGGCTGCAATTAGCATCCGGTCATGTCATTTTCGTTTGCAACCGCCTGAAAACCGTCTAATCGACGTTTTCCATCGCATAAACACACTGCACCGAGCTTGCAGGACCGATATAATGCGGCCCTTTGCCGTCGTTTCGTCGACGCGTTTGCCCATCAGGGCCGCCGTTTCCGTGGAAGAACCTATGAAAAGCGCAGAAATCCGTGAAGCCTTCCTTCGCTTCTTCGAGGAGCAGGGGCATACCCGAGTCGCCTCCAGCTCCCTGATTCCGGGCAATGACCCGACCCTGCTGTTTACCAACGCCGGCATGAACCAGTTCAAGGACTGCTTCCTCGGCCAGGAAAAACGCGCCTACACCCGCGCGGTCAGCAGCCAGAAGTGCGTACGCGCCGGCGGCAAGCACAACGACCTGGAAAACGTCGGCTACACCGCGCGTCACCATACGTTCTTCGAGATGCTGGGCAACTTCAGCTTCGGCGACTATTTCAAGCGTGACGCGATCACCTACGCCTGGACCTTCCTGACCTCGGACAAGTGGCTTAACCTGCCCAAGGAAAAGCTCTGGGTTACCGTGTACGCCACCGATGACGAAGCCTACGACATCTGGACCAAGGAAATCGGCGTGCCGGCCGAGCGCATGGTGCGCATCGGTGACAACAAAGGCGCCCCCTACGCGTCCGACAACTTCTGGACCATGGGCGATACCGGCCCGTGCGGCCCCTGCACCGAGATCTTCTACGACCACGGCGCCGACATCTGGGGCGGCCCACCCGGCTCCCCGGAAGAAGACGGCGACCGTTACATCGAGATCTGGAACAACGTCTTCATGCAGTTCAACCGCACCGCCGATGGCGTCTTGCACCCGCTGCCAGCCCCGTCGGTAGACACCGGCATGGGCCTGGAACGGGTCAGTGCGGTACTGCAACATGTTCACTCGAACTACGAGATCGACCTCTTTCAGAACCTGCTGAGCGCGGCGGCCAAGGCCATCGGTTGCAGCAATGACAGCCAGGCGTCGCTGAAAGTGGTCGCCGATCACATCCGTTCTTGCGGCTTCCTGATTGCCGATGGCGTGCTGCCATCCAACGAAGGCCGTGGCTACGTGCTGCGCCGCATCATCCGCCGCGCTTGCCGCCACGGTAACAAGCTGGGTGCCAAGGGCAGCTTCTTCTACCAGATCGTTGCCGCGCTGGTGGCCGAAATGGGTGAAGCCTTCCCTGAACTGAAAAGCCAGCAGGCGCATATCGAACGCGTGCTCAAGGCTGAAGAAGAGCAGTTCGCCAAGACCCTGGAGCAAGGCCTGCGCATCCTCGAACAGGACCTGGCGCAACTGCAGGGTGACGTGGTCCCGGGTGACGTGGTGTTCAAGCTGTACGACACCTACGGCTTCCCCATGGACCTGACCGCCGACATCGCCCGTGAGCGCGAGCTGACCATCGACGAAGCCGGTTTCGAGCGCGAAATGGACGCCCAGCGTGAGCGTGCCCGCTCTGCCAGTGCCTTCGGCATGGACTACAACAGCCTGGTCAAGGTCGACACCGCCACTGACTTCCTGGGCTATACCACCACTGAAGGCCAGGCCAAGGTCATCGCCCTGTACAAGGACGGCCAGGCCGTCGAGCAACTGGGCGAGGGCGAGCAGGGTGTAGTGGTCCTCGATCGCACGCCGTTCTACGCCGAGTCCGGTGGCCAGGTCGGTGACTGCGGTTACCTGCAGGCTGGCGCCGTGCGCTTCGACGTGCGCGACACCACCAAGACCGGCGGTGCCTTCCTGCACCACGGTGTGGTGGCCAGCGGTGCGCTGAGCGTGGGTGCCGAGGTCGAGGCCAAGGTCGATGCCGAAGTGCAGCACGCCACTTCGCTGAACCACTCGGCCACCCACCTGCTGCACGAAGCGCTGCGCCAGGTGCTGGGCGACCACGTACAGCAGAAGGGCTCGCTGGTCGACAGCCAGCGCCTGCGTTTCGACTTCAGCCACTTCGAGGCGGTCAAGCCAGAGCAAATCAAGGCGCTGGAAGAGATCGTCAACCGTGAAGTGCGCCGCAACACCGAAGTGCTGACCGAGGTGACCGACATCGAAACCGCCAAGCGCAAAGGCGCCATGGCCCTGTTCGGCGAGAAGTACGGCGACACCGTGCGTGTGCTGAGCATGGGTGGCGATTTCTCGGTGGAGCTGTGCGGTGGTATCCATGCCAAGCGCACGGGTGATATCAGCCTGTTCAAGATCATCAGCGAAGGCGGCGTGGCCTCTGGCGTACGTCGTATCGAAGCGGTTACCGGCGCGGCTGCGCTGGCCTACCTGAACGCTGCCGAAGAGCAGGTCAAGGAAGCCGCGCAACTGGTCAAGGGTAATCGTGACAACCTGATCGACAAGCTGTCGGCTGTGCTCGAGCGCAACCGTCAGCTGGAGAAGCAGCTGGAACAGCTGCAGGCCAAAGCCGCCAGCGCCGCCGGGGATGATCTCTCCAACGCGGCCGTTGAGGTCAAAGGTGCCAAGGTACTTGCCGCTCGCCTGGATGGGCAGGATGGCAAGGCCCTGCTGGCCCTGGTCGATCAGCTGAAGAACAAGCTCGGCCACGCAGTGATCCTGCTGGGCAGCGAGCATGAGGGCAAGGTCGTGCTGGTGGCCGGCGTGACCAAAGACCTCTCCAGCCAACTCAAGGCTGGCGATCTGATGAAACAAGCCGCAGCAAAAGTGGGTGGCAAGGGCGGTGGCCGTCCGGACATGGCCCAGGGTGGTGGCGTCGACGTCGCTGCGCTGGACCAGGCCCTGGCGCTGGCCGTGCCGTTCGCAGAGCAGGGACTTTGAGATGAGGGGGCCGGCGGGTAGTCGCCGGCCCCTTCATGTTGGATTGTTTTTTGGGGCCCTGTATGGGCTGAGGCACCATTGAAATGGCGTTGATCGTACAGAAATTTGGCGGCACCTCTGTCGGTTCCATCGAGCGGATCGAGCAGGTAGCCGAAAAGGTCAAGAAACACCGTGAGGCAGGCGACGACCTGGTGGTTGTGCTGTCGGCCATGAGCGGTGAAACCAATCGCCTGATCGATCTGGCCAAGCAGATCACCGATCAGCCGGTTCCACGTGAGCTGGACGTGATCGTGTCGACCGGTGAGCAGGTCACCATTGCCCTGCTGACCATGGCCTTGATCAAGCGTGGTGTGCCAGCGGTGTCCTACACCGGCAATCAGGTACGCATTCTGACCGATAGCTCGCACAACAAGGCGCGCATCCTGCAGATCGACGACCAGAAGATTCGTAACGACCTCAAGGAAGGGCGCGTGGTCGTGGTTGCAGGCTTCCAGGGCGTCGACGAGCACGGCAGCATCACCACCCTTGGCCGTGGTGGCTCCGACACCACCGGCGTGGCCCTGGCGGCGGCGCTCAAGGCCGACGAGTGCCAGATCTACACCGACGTCGATGGCGTCTACACCACTGACCCGCGCGTTGTGCCGCAGGCGCAGCGCCTGGAGAAGATCACCTTCGAAGAGATGCTGGAAATGGCCAGCCTCGGCTCCAAGGTGCTGCAGATCCGTTCGGTGGAGTTCGCCGGCAAGTACAACGTCCCGCTGCGCGTGCTGCACAGCTTCAAGGAGGGTCCAGGTACCCTCATTACCATTGATGAAGAGGAATCCATGGAACAGCCGATCATTTCCGGTATCGCCTTCAACCGTGATGAAGCCAAGCTGACCATTCGCGGCGTGCCGGACACCCCGGGCGTGGCCTTCAAGATCCTCGGCCCGATCAGCGCCTCGAACATCGAAGTCGACATGATCGTGCAGAACGTTGCGCACGATAACACCACCGACTTCACCTTCACCGTACACCGCAACGAGTACGAGAAGGCGCAAAGCGTGCTGGAAAACACCGCCCGCGAAATCGGTGCCCGTGAAGTGATCGGCGACATCAAGATCGCCAAGGTCTCGATCGTTGGCGTTGGCATGCGCTCACACGCCGGCGTTGCCAGCCGCATGTTCGAAGCCCTGGCCAAGGAGAGCATCAACATCCAGATGATCTCCACCTCCGAGATCAAGGTGTCGGTAGTGATCGAAGAGAAGTACCTGGAGCTGGCCGTACGCGCGCTGCACACCGCGTTCGAGCTCGACGCTCCTGCCCGACAGGGCGAGTAAGGCGCTGCCTGGAAGGGCGCGGCTTGCCGCGCCCTTCGCGTTTCTGCTCGCCAGGCAGGCGCTTGCCCTGCGTGGCGAACAACCAGGGCCTGGGTCGTCGTCCACGGCCAGGCCCTGATACCCAAGACTGTTACCCCTGAAAGTTATGCGTAAGGAGAAAGCTATGTTGATTCTGACTCGTCGGTGCGCCGAGAGCCTGATCATTGGAGACGGCGAGATCACCGTGACGGTGCTTGGCGTCAAAGGCAACCAGGTGCGTATTGGCGTCAGCGCCCCTAAAGAAGTGGCTGTTCACCGCGAGGAAATCTACCTGCGGATCAAGAAGGAGAAGGATGAAGAGCCAAGCCTTTAATTTTTTTGAAGTTTTTTTCAAAAAAAGGGTTGCAAAGGTGAAAGAGGTTCTTTAATATTCGCCTCGTGTTGCGGTGAGGTGGCCGAGTGGCCGAAGGCGCTCCCCTGCTAAGGGAGTATACCTCATAAGGGTATCGGGGGTTCGAATCCCCCCTTCACCGCCATTATTCGCTTAGGGCGCTGTAATCGGTAAGAACGCTAAGTCGTTGAAATTAAACGAAAAAAGTTCTTGCTAAAATGATTCAGCGGCCTATAATGCGCGGCAAGACACGGACTCATAGCTCAGCTGGATAGAGTACTCGGCTACGAACCGAGCGGTCGCAGGTTCGAATCCTGCTGAGTCCGCCACTTTTGAAGTGGCTTTGCTTACAAGGCTACTTCAAACAACCAGTGGTAATCTGGTCTAAAACTACCTATTGCGGACTCATAGCTCAGCTGGATAGAGTACTCGGCTACGAACCGAGCGGTCGCAGGTTCGAATCCTGCTGAGTCCGCCACTTTTTGAAGTGGCTCTGCTTGCAAAGCTACTTCAGACAACCAGTGGTAATCTGGTCTAAAACTACCCATTGCGGACTCATAGCTCAGCTGGATAGAGTACTCGGCTACGAACCGAGCGGTCGCAGGTTCGAATCCTGCTGAGTCCGCCACACACAAACAAGAAGCCCGCTTATTCAAGCGGGCTTTTTGTTTTTCTGTTTCGCTGAATTGTCGGCGATGTCCAACTAAGCTTTTCTGTAATCGCTGGGGTGCCGCCAGAAGCTGGCGCGCCGCCTGCCAAGAAAACAAATGTGCTTCCTGATCCAGTACAGCCGTCGCACTGATAGCTTCGAGCGTTGTCCTAGCTTTATCTCGCAAACGATTGTTCTGGCCAAAAATTTAAGCGATCTGCCCGCCGAGGCAGTGTATGATTGCGCCCGTCAGCCCCGCCGGGGCTTGTGGAATACCACCATGGACTTACCCAGTAGTTACTCCTTAACAAGTTTCATACAGAAAGATCTGACCGATTGATTCCCCCGGCGTGCTCCGCTGCTGGGAGTGGAGCTCGCCTATGACTGAAGTAGAAGTAAAGAAAGCGCAAGAGAGCCTGCAGGATCGCCTGGCCCAGGTGGTCGAACTGCTGCAGCGTCAGCGTGTGGTCGAAGACCTCACCCACCGCCAGGAGGGTGCTCACCACGACCTGGTGGAAAACCTGGTCCACCGCCAGAACCTGGTCGAGCTGCAACGCAAGCTCGATGACCTGCACCCCGCCGACGTCGCCTACATCCTCGAAGCATTGCCCCTGGAAGACCGCCTGACGGTCTGGCAGCTGGTGCGCTCGGACCGCGACGGCGACATCCTGCTTGAAGTTTCCGATTCGGTTCGTCAGTCGCTGATCGCCGACATGGACGATCACGAGCTGCTCGCTGCTGCCAAGGAAATGGACGCCGACGAACTCGCCGACCTGGCGCCGGAGCTGCCGCGCGACGTCGTTCACGAGTTGATGGAAACCCTCGATGCCCAGCAACGCGAGCGTGTGCGCTCGGCGTTGAGCTACGACGAGGAGCAGGTGGGTGCGCTGATGGACTTCGAGATGGTCACCATCCGCGAAGACGTCAGCCTCGAAGTCGTGTTGCGTTACCTGCGCCGCCTGAAAGAGTTGCCGAACCACACCGACAAACTCTTCGTGGTCGACTATGACGGCATCCTCAAGGGCGTGCTGCCTATCAAGCGTCTACTGGTCAATGACCCGGACAAGAAGGTGGCGGAGGTCATGGCGACCGACCCTGTGTCCTTCCACCCCGATGAAGATGCCTACGACGCTGCTCAAGCCTTCGAGCGTTACGACCTCGTATCCGCCCCGGTGGTGGACAAGAGCGATCGCTTGATCGGCCGTCTGACCATCGACGAAATGGTGGACCTGATCCGTGAGGAGAGCGAGAGCGAAGTGCTGAACATGGCAGGTCTGCGCGAAGAAGAAGACATCTTCGCTTCGGTCTGGCGTTCGCTGCGCAACCGCTGGGCATGGCTGGCCATCAACCTGATCACGGCGTTTCTGGCCTCGCGCGTGATCGGCCTGTTCGAGGGGTCGATCGAGAAGCTGGTGGCGCTGGCTGCGCTGATGCCGATCGTGGCAGGTATTGGGGGTAACTCGGGCAACCAGACCATCACCATGATCGTGCGCGCCATGGCGCTGGACCAGGTGTCGCCAGGCAATACCAGTCGGTTGATGCGCAAGGAGCTGGCGGTGTCGCTGCTCAACGGCCTGATTTGGGGTGGCGTAATCGGCGTGGTGGCGTTCTGGCTGTATGACAGCTGGTCGCTGGGCCTGGTGATGACCGCGGCGATGACGCTTAACCTGCTGTTGGCCGCGCTGATGGGCGTGTTGATCCCGATGACGCTGACGCGTCTGGGGCGCGATCCGGCGATGGGGTCGAGTGTGATGATCACTGCGGTTACCGACAGTGGCGGGTTCTTCATCTTCCTCGGGCTGGCGACGCTGTTCCTGCTCTGAACCCCGGCGTGTGGGGGCGGGTGAACCCGGCTCCCACAGGCAGAACCAAAAAAGCCAGCTTACGCTGGCTTTTTTGTACTCGATTGCAAGCTGACGTCAGGAAGCGTCTGCGGCCATTTCCACATCGTGAGCGATGAGGGCGACCAGAGCGTTCTGCTGTCGGTGCGACAGTTGGCGGAAGCGCTGCAGCAGCTCGCGCTCATGCAGGGACAGTTCAGGGCTGTCCAGGCGCATGCTCAGCTCGTCACCCAACGCACCTTCCTGGATAAGGCTCTGTTCCAGGCGCGCGATGATTTCGGAGTTCATGCTGCGGTGATGGTTGCGCGCTACCTCGGCAATGCGCTCACGCATCCCGTCTGGCAGGCGGACGACAAACTTGTCAGCAGTGCGGCTCGAATAAATAGCCTGTTTCAATGGGCGCATATAAATTGACCGGATTTTCTGGTTCAGGGGACGCGGTTGTCAAATTGGCCGCACGGGGGTGGAAGTACGACCGTGACGACGACAAAATGTTCAACCGACATGGAAAATTGGATGCTCATCTTGCCTCATGCTCGCCGTTTCCTTGGCGTCAATTCTGTGACAAATAGTGAGCTGGATAAAGGCTTTATGCCAGTACCAATTATCAGAAATGAGCACTGGTTTGAAAAGTTTTACCTGCCCCAACTTGCCCTGCCGTCATTCTTCTGCCGTCAAAAACTGGTAAAACGCAGCAAAAGGCCAAGAAAACACCTAGAATGCGCGGGTTTCCTTCCTTAGAGCATAGTGGCTATGCAACATGACGCAAGCGCTCGTCGATCAGCGACAGGCCGGCTGATATTTCTCATAGGACCCTCGGGTTCCGGGAAAGATTCCCTGATCGATGCCGCGCGCGAACAACTTGTTGCAGCCGGGGTGCAAATCGCCCGTCGCGTCATCACCCGTTCGGCCGAAGCCAAGGGTGAAGCTGCCCATGGCGTCACTGCCGAGCAGTTCGAAGCGCTGTGTGCCCAAGGTGCTTTCGCCATGCACTGGCGTGCCAATGGCCTGGGTTACGGCATCCCGCTACAGGTCGATCAATGGCTGCAGGCGGGCAGGCCGGTACTGGTCAACGGTTCCCGGGCCTACCTGAGCGAAGCGCGGCGGCGCTACCCGGGCCTTCTGCCGCTGCTCATCGACGTGAAACCGCAGGTGCTGCGCGAGCGCTTGCTTGCCAGAGGCCGGGAGACCGCGCAAGAGATCGAGCAGCGCCTGGCACGTAACAGCGGGCTGCAGGCGGTCGCCGATCCGTCAGTGCATGTGTTGGACAACTCCACCACGCTCGAAGCGGCGGTGACCAGGTTGTTCAAACTGCTGCACGATGAAGGCGTGATTGCCGGGCCAGACGCGCCCGGCACCGGCCCGCAGAAAAGGATTACGTGAAAAAGGCCTGTTGCAGCATGACAAATGCCAGCATGCTGGTTAACATGCTGGCCGTCCAACCGTGCAGTGCTCACTGCCGGTGTTTGCGTCTCAGTAGCTCAATTGGATAGAGCATCCCCCTCCTAAGGGGAAGGTTGCAGGTTCAATTCCTGCCTGGGACGCCATTTCTTCACGCCCTTCGCCAAAGCCTACAGCCCCCAGTGCTTCAACGCCCACAGCGCGCCCATGCCCACGCCCAGCGTCAGCAGCGTGCTGCGCGTTCGCCAGGCCACCAGGCCCGCGAGTATCGCAGCCGGTATCTGCGGGTTCAGCCAGTCGAAGTCGGCCTGCCGGTCAGGCAGCACCACGGCCGGCAGCACCAGTGCGGCCAGCACGCTGGCCGGCACATACGCCAGGGCGCGGCGAAACAGCGGCGGTATGCGCAGCACGGCGTAGAACTCGATGAACGACAAGCGCACCGCGAAGGTGCCCAGGCCGATCAGCAAGAAGGTCATCCATGGGGTCATTTCGCTCATGATGCTTCCTGTTCGCGGTGTTCATCAGCCACAGGCTGCACGGTTCTGCCTTTTTGCAGGCGCTCGAGGAGCAGGCCGGCGATGATCCCGCCTAGTGCACCCGCCAACAGGCCCAGGTTATAGGGCAGGTCTACCGCCAGCACGGCGAGTACACCACCGGTCAATGCCGCGCCAATGGTCGCCGGGCTGCGCAGGCTGGGGATCAGCAGCGCCAGGAACGACAAGGGGATGGCAAAGCCCAGGGACCAGTCTTCCGGGATGCCCGCGCCCAGGTATATGCCGGCCAGCACCGAGAGGTTCCAGCCGAACCACATGGTGATGGCCGTGCCGGCGTAGTAGTGGAAGGCGAAACGGCCCAGTTCCCCCGAGGCCATTTTCAACGAACACAAGGCAAAGGACTGGTCCGAAAGCAGGTAGGCCATCGGCCACTTGCGCCGCCGCGGCAGGTGGCCAAGGTGCGGGGCCAGGCTGGCGCTGTACATCAGGAAGCGGAGGTTGATCACCAGCGCCGTGACCACCATGGTTACCGGCAGGGCGCTGTTCTGCATCAACTGCATCACCACCATTTGCGCCGAGCCTGAATAGAACAGCAAGGTCATGCCGATGGCATCGGCGGGCGACAGGCCCATGCCGATGGCTGTGACCCCGGTGATCAAGCCGAACGGCACGACCCCGGAGGTCAACGGCAGGACGCTGTGGGCGCCCTGTCTGAACGCTTGGGTCGCGCTGGGGTACGGCATTTGAAGTCCTTGACGATGTCCGAGAGGGCGAGGGTTGCTGCCAAGGTAATGCCCGTGAAAGTTGGCCGCAAGGGTAGATCTTACACACTGCTGCCCCCTGCCCAAGGGAAGGGGGCATGGCTGCGCGCTGTCAGTCTACGTTGTTGGCCGCCGACCAGTCGGCGTACCAGGCGCGGAACAGCGCGTACTGCTGTTCGGCATAGCGGCGCTGGGCGTCGGTCAATGCATCGGTTTCGTTGAAGTGCCGGGCGTATTCCGGGTTGCCGTTGAGCACCATCAGGTGCTTGTAGTACAGCACCAGGTCGCAGCCTTCATCGAAGGACGACAGCACGGCCAGGGCCGCTTCCAGTTCCCCGGCAAGGCGCCGCGCTTTGGCATCGCCCTGGGCTGCACGTTTGGCCAGCGCCACCAGGTGCAGCACCTCGCGCGGCAGCGCATTGCCAATGCCGGTGATGGCGCCGGTGGCATTGCAGTTGACGAACCCGTGCACCACCTGGGTATCGACGCCCACCATCAAGGTGACGTCATCATCTTTGGCGGTGATGAACTCTGCGGCATAACGCATATCCGCAGCGCCGCCGAACTCCTTGAAGCCGATCAGGTTGGGGTGCTCGCGGCGCAGTTCGAAAAACAGGTCGGCGCGGGTCGCGAACCCGTAGTACGGGCTGTTGTAGATCACCGCCGGCAGCTGCGGGGCGGCATCGAGGATGGCCTTGAAGTGGGCCTTCTGGGCCACTGCCGACGCACCACGGGACAGCACACGGGGGATCACCATCAACCCCTGGGCGCCAACCTTCGCCGCATGGGCGGCATGGGCCACGGCTTCGCGGGAGTTGACCGCACCGGTGCCGACGATGGTTGGGATGCCGGCCGCTACCAGGCGTGCCACCCCCTCCTGCCGCTCTGCCTCGGTGAGCAGCGGCCAGTCGCCCATGGAGCCGCAATACACCACGGCGCTCATGCCAGCTTCGATCAGTTCGCGGCCTTTGCGCACCAGGGCGTCAAAATCAGGCTTGCGCTCGGGGGTGCACGGGGTCATCAGTGCGGGGATGGTGCCGGTGAAGATGTTGCTCATGGTCATTACCTCGAGGGTTGTCGTTCTTGTTGGTCTGTCAGCGGTCGGCGGTGCGTGCCAGGGATTCTTCATCCACCGCCCGCAGCGACTTGCCACGTGTTTCCCTGGCACCGGCGACGGCAATGATCGAGATCACGGCGGAGGCCACCAGGTACCAGGCGATCGGTGTGGAGCTGTTGTATTCCTTCAGCAGGGTCACGGCGATCAGCGGCGCCAGCGAACCGGCCAGGATCGGCGCCACCTGGTAGCACAGCGACAGGGCGGTGTAGCGCACATGGGTCGGGAACAGTTCGGCCATCAGGGCGGAGTAGGGCGCGTAGGTCATCGACTCGATGGCCAGGCCCAGGGTGATGGCCGCCATGATCAGCCAGTCGTTGCCGGTGTCCATCATCGGGAAGCCGACGAAGCCCCAGAACGCGGTGAGCACGGCGCCGATCAGGTACACAGGCTTGCGGCCGATGATGTCCGAGAGGTAGCCCATGAGCGGGATCATGAAGAAGTGCAGCAGGTGAGCGCCAAACATCAGCAGCAGGATTTCTGACGTGTCCTTGTGCACCACCAGCTTCAGGTAGGTGATGGAGAAGGTGACGACGATGTAGTAGAGGATGTTTTCCGCAAACCGGGCGCCGATGCCGATCAGCACTTCGCGCCAGTATTTGGTGACCACCTCGACCACGCCCAGTTGCTGGCTTTCCACCCGCTGCTGGCGGGCCTGGGCCTCTTTGAAGATGGGGGCATCATCGACCCGGGTGCGGATCCAGTAGCCAATCAGCACCACCACGGCCGAGAACCAGAAGGCGACGCGCCAGCCCCAGTCGAGAAATTGCGCTTCGGACAGGTTGGTCGAGAGCAGCAGAAGGATGACCGTGGCAATCAGGTTGCCTGCCGGCACGCCCGCTTGCGGCCAGCTGGCCCAGAAGCCGCGACGGTTGTCCGGGCTGTGTTCGGACACCAGCAGCACGGCCCCACCCCATTCGCCGCCAAAGGCAAAGCCTTGGATCAATCTCAATACCACCAGCAGGATGGGGGCGGCATAGCCGATGCGTTCGAAGGTGGGCAGGCAGCCCATGAGGAAGGTGGTCACCCCGACCACGATCAGGCTGATCTGCAGCAAGTGTTTGCGCCCGACCTTGTCACCGTAGTGGCCAAATACCAGGCCGCCGATGGGGCGGGCGAGAAAGCCCACGGCATAGAGGGCGAATGCCGCGATGATGCCGTCCATCGCGCTGCCGGTCTGGCGGAAGAACAACTGGCCGAAGACCAGCGCGGACGCGGTGCCATACAGGAAGAATTCGTACCACTCGGCAACGGCGCCCGCCATGGCGGCTGCCACCACGCGTTTGATGCCCGCAGGCGCCTTTTCTGCTGTGTTCGCGGCACTCACTGATGCCGCAGTTGTGGGTGTGGCCATCGTTTTGCACTCCGATACGTATTATTGGAAGAAGGAGTAGGCAGTTCGGCATCGTTGTGTGCCGCACATTCCTTATATTGTATTTCGTATACGATATCTAGATAAGCAAAAACGAAGCCAAGGACAGGCGGTCGCGCGCGGGCGGCGCTCGCTATACGCCACCCTAAAAATCAAGGCAGGGCTGCTCAGTTATGGGGCAGATGATCGTAAAGGCTTTGGCACACCCCATTGATGTGCGTCTCGATCAGCCGGGCAGCCAGCTCCACGTCCCGTGCGCGGCAGGCGGCGACAATGTCGCGATGCTCGTGATCCGCGCGGTCCTTGCCGGCCGACAAGCTCATCTGCATGCGCAGATAGCGTTCGACTTTGTCATGGATGGAGCGAATCAGGCCGATCAGGTAGGGGCGTTTTGCGGGCTCGTACAAACACGCATGCAGCGCCCAGTTGAGGTCGGCCCAGCGGCCGATATCGTCCTCGCCGATGAACTCCGCGCAGATGGCTTCGGCACGGGCAAAGTGCGCTTCGGTCATGTTGGGGATCGCCAGGCGAATCGCCTTCACCTCCAGCAGCACCCTGACCTCGAACATCTGCGCCAGCTCGGGCTCGGAGATGCGCGTAACCAGGGCGCCACGGTTGCGATGAAAGTCCACCAGGCCTTCCGCTTCAAGGCGTTTCAACGCCTCGCGCACCGGAATCTTGCTGACATTGAAGGCCTGCGCCACCTCGTCCTGGCGCACCGGTTCGCCTTCGGCGAGCTGCCCCGAGATGATCGCCTCGCGCAGGTGCTTGGCGATGATTTCGGACATCGAAGGTGTGGCACCCAGGTTGGTAGCTTTGAACGACGGCAGCGGCACGGGATTTTCCAGCAATCAGGCTTTGTGGATATCTTATACGAAACGCAATGCCAGCCAAACCAGCCGCCGCCGCGAGGCCCATCGAGAAATAGCCCCTTGGTCCTATTCCGGTTGCACCCTGGCGGGCATATGCTTGCCCGTCAGCGGCTTTGCCTTGCCGCCTGCGGCACCTATCAAAACTGTCGGCAGCTCCTTGACCGGGGCGCAGTTGCTGGACATCAGGGAGAGCGTCCATGAGTCACAACACCAGGCCGGCACCCGCCGGCTTCAGTGAGCAGCAGCTGCATACCTTGTTCGAATTGATCAGCGACGGCATCTGGGACTGGAATGCCAACACCGGCTACGTCTATCGCAACCCGGGTTGGTACGCCATGCTCGGCTACGCCAGCCATTCCATGGCCAACTCGGTGCTGACCTGGGAAAGCGTGATCCACCCGGAGGACTATCCGCGGGTAATAGCGCACTTCGAGGCCTACATCACCCAACGCAACGAGCGCTACCTGATCGAGTACCGATGTCGTTGCCAGGATGGCAGTTATCTGTGGGTCGAAGACAGCGGCTACATCATCGCCCGCAACAGCGACGGCTCGGTGGCGCGCATGCTTGGCGCCCACCGCAACATCGATGCCGGCAAGCGGCGGGTAGCGCAGCTTGAGCAACAGAACCTGTCGCTGGAAAGCCTGGTGGCCGAACGCACCCTTGAGTTGTCCTGGGTCAACCAGCAGTTGCAGCGCCAGCTGGATGAAAACCGCGAATTAGCCGAGCGCGATGCGTTGACCCGGATCGCCAATCGCTATCGGCTGGACAAGGTGCTGCAGCAGGAATGCGAGCGGAGCCAACGCTTCCGCCAGCCGTTGTCGCTGATTGCCATGGACGTGGATGACTTCAAACCGATCAATGACCGCTATGGCCATGCCCGTGGCGATGCGGCGCTGGTCCAGGTGGTCGACAACCTGCGTACCTGCCTGCGCGAATATGACCTGCTGGCGCGTTGGGGCGGCGATGAGTTCGTCATTGTGCTGCCGCAGACGCTGCTGGACGAGGCGCTTGAAGTGGCTGCAAGGTTGCGCCAGGTGATGGAGAAGGTGGAGCCGGTCGGCGAGTGTCGCCTGACCATGAGCTATGGGGTGGTGCAGTGGCAGGAAGGTGATGCGCCGGATGACCTGCTGGCCCGTGCCGACAAGGCCCTATACCGGGCCAAGGGGGCGGGCAAGAACGCAATAGCGGATGACCTGACTGCGCTTGCAGAACAACACGGATCTTGCTGATTTAGCGGGTGCCTGAGGGGGAGCGGTTTTACCCGCCCCCCCAGGGACTCAATCGGCCTGAGCCCTTTCAGCGTCAGATATGCAGGGCGTGGCCCAGCGCACGCAATGCCGCTTCCTGCACCGCTTCACCCAACGTCGGGTGGGCGTGGATGGTGCCCGCGATATCTTCCAGGCATGCGCCCATTTCCAGTGACTGGGCAAAGGCCGTGGACAATTCCGAAACGGCCACGCCCACCGCCTGCCAACCCAGGATCAGGTGATTGTCGCGGCGCGCTACCACGCGCACGAAGCCGGCTTTGGACTCAAGGCTCATGGCCCGGCCGTTGGCGGCGAACGGGAACTGCGCGACGATGCAGTCAAGGCCCTGCTGGCTGGCCTGCTCAGGCGTCTTGCCGACCACCACGATCTCCGGGTCGGTAAAGCACACCGCAGCGATTGCGCTGGGTTCGAAGCGCCGCGTCTTGCCGGCGATGATCTCGGCGACCATCTCGCCCTGGGCCATGGCCCGGTGCGCGAGCATCGGTTCACCGGCCACGTCGCCGATGGCCCAGACATTGTGCATGCTGGTCTGGCAGCGCTCGTCAATGGCGATGGCGGCGCCGTTCATCTTCAGCGCCAGGGATTCAAGGTTGAAACCCTGGGTGCGGGGGCGGCGGCCCACGGCCACCAGTACCCGGTCGGCTTCCAGGCGCAGTTGCTCGCCCTGGCCGTCGCGGGCCAGCAGGCAACCATTGTCGTAACCTTCGACGCTATGGCCCAGATGCACGGCGATGCCCAACTTCTTCAGCGCCTCGGCCACCGGGCTGGTCAGTTCGCTGTCGTAGGTTGGCAGGATGCGCTCGCGTGCTTCCACCACGCTCACCTGTGCGCCCAGCTTGCGGTAGGCGATACCCAGCTCCAGGCCGATATAGCCACCGCCTACCACCACCAGGTGCTGCGGCAAGGCCGCCGGTGCCAGTGCCTCGGTCGAGGAAATGATCGGCCCGCCCAGCGGCAGCATCGGCAGTTCGACGCTGTTGGAGCCTGTGGCCAGCAGCAGGTGCTCGCACTGGATGCGCTGGCCATCGACGTCGACATGCTTGCCGTCGAGGATCTTCGCCCAGCCGTGGATCACCTTGACCCCGTGCTTTTTCAGCAAGGCCGCAACCCCACTGGTCAGGCGGTCGACGATACCGTCTTTCCAGGCCACGCTCTGGGTGATGTCCAGGCGCGGCGCGCTGACACTGATGCCCAGTGCCGACGGCGCGGTGTACCGCGAGGTCTGGTGAAACTGCTCGGCGACATGGATCAATGCCTTGGACGGAATGCAGCCGACGTTCAGGCAAGTGCCGCCCAGCGCCTGGCCTTCGACCAGCACGGTGGGGATACCCAGTTGCCCGGCGCGGATGGCGGCCACATAGCCGCCAGGGCCGCCGCCGATGATCAGCAGGGTGGTTTCGATAGTCTGTTGCATGCTCACTCCACGAACAGGCAGGCGGGTTGTTCAAGCAGGCCACGCACGGCCTGGATGAACAGCGCGGCATCCATGCCATCGACCACCCGGTGGTCGAACGAGCTGGACAGGTTCATCATCTTGCGCACGACGATCTGGCCGTCGATCACCATCGGCCGCTCGACCATGCGGTTGACGCCGACGATCGCCACTTCCGGGGTGTTGACCACCGGCGTGCTGACGATGCCGCCCAACGCACCGAGGCTGGTCAGGGTGATGGTCGAGCCGGACAGTTCTTCGCGGCTGGCTTTGTTGCTGCGCGCAGCAGTGGCCAGGCGCGAGATTTCGCTGGCATTGCCCCACAAGTTGCCGGCTTCGGCATGGCGCAGCACCGGCACCATCAGGCCGTTGTCACCCTGGGTGGCGATGCCCACATGCACCGCGCCATGGCGGGTGATGATCTGTGCTTCGTCGTCATAGGTGGCGTTGATCTGCGGGAAGTCGCGCAGGGCCACGACCAGGGCGCGGACCAGGAACGGCAGCAAGGTCAACTTGCCACGGCTGTCGCCGTGCTTCTGGTTGAGCTGCTGGCGCAGGGCTTCCAGGGCGGTGACGTCGATTTCCTCGACATAGCTGAAGTGCGCGACCCGGCGCTTGGCGTCCTGCATGCGCTGGGCGATCTTGCGGCGCAGGCCGATGACTTGCACCTGCTCGCTGTCGGTACGCTTGGCGTAGCCGCTCGGTGCTTGCCCGGCTGCGGTCTGCGGTTTGCTCATGAAACCGTCGAGGTCTTCGTGCAGGATGCGCCCGGCCGGGCCGCTGCCGTGTACGTAGCGCAGTTCGATACCGGAATCCAGCGCACGTTTGCGCACGGCTGGGGAGGCCAGTGGCTTGTCGCCGGCCTGGCGCGGCACGATGGGCGCGGCGGTGTGGGGGGCTGCGCCCTGGCAGGCGGGCGCTGGCACTGCGGCACGCGGCTGCGGCGTGCTCGCGACTGGCGCGACAACTGCCTCGGCCGGCTTGGTGTCGGCCGGCTTGCCCTGCGGCGCGTCGACATGGTTGCCGCTGCCCTCTACTTCGATGCGGATCAGCTCGCTGCCGACCGCCATCACTTCACCCGGCTGGCCACCCAAGGCCAGCACCTTGCCGCTGACCGGCGAAGGGATTTCCACGGTCGCCTTGTCGGTCATGACATCGGCCACTACCTGGTCCTCGGCGATCACATCGCCGACCTTGACGAACCACTCGACCAACTCGACCTGTGCGATGCCTTCGCCAATGTCCGGCATCTTGATGACGTGCGTGCCCATTCAGACCTCCATGACCCGTTTCAATGCCGCACCTACCCGCGAAGGCCCTGGGAAGTAAGCCCATTCCTGTGCGTGGGGGTAGGGGGTGTCCCAGCCGGTGACGCGCTCGATCGGCGCTTCGAGGTGATGGAAGCAGTGTTCCTGAACCAGCGACACCAGCTCGGCACCGAAACCACAGGTACGGGTGGCCTCATGCACCACCACGCAGCGGCCGGTCTTCTTCACCGACGCGACGATGGTTTCCAGGTCCAGCGGCCACAGGCTGCGCAGGTCGATGACTTCGGCGTCGACGCCGGTCTCCTCGGCGGCCACCTGGGCCACGTAGACCGTGGTGCCGTAGGTCAGCACGGTGACATCATTGCCCGGGCGGGTGATCGCCGCCTTGTCCAGTGGCACGGTGTAATAGCCATCCGGCACGGCGCTGTGCGGGTGCTTCGCCCACGGCGTCACAGGGCGGTCGTGGTGGCCGTCGAACGGGCCGTTGTAGAGGCGCTTGGGCTCGAGGAAGATGACCGGGTCGTCGCATTCGATCGAGGCGATCAGCAGGCCCTTGGCGTCATAGGGGTTGGACGGCATGACCGTGCGCAGTCCGCACACCTGGGTGAACATCGCCTCCGGGCTCTGGCTGTGGGTCTGGCCGCCGTAGATACCACCCCCGCACGGCATGCGCAGGGTCAGCGGCGAGATGAACTCGCCGGCCGAGCGATACCGCAGGCGGGCCATTTCCGAGACGATCTGGTCGGACGCAGGGTAGAAGTAGTCGGCAAACTGGATTTCCACCACCGGGCGCAGGCCGTAGGCACCCATGCCCACGGCGGTACCGACGATACCGCTTTCGGAGATCGGCGCGTCGAACACGCGCGACTTGCCGTATTTGTTCTGCAGGCCTTCGGTGCAGCGGAACACGCCGCCGAAGTAACCGACGTCCTGGCCGTAGACCACGACATTGTCGTCACGCTCAAGCATGATATCCATGGCCGAGCGCAGGGCCTGGATCATGGTCATGGTAGTGGTGGCCATGGCGGTTTCCGGGTTGATGCTGTTGTTATGGTCGTTCATCTCAAACCCCCAGTTCCTGGCGTTGACGGCGCAGGTGTTCGGGCATTTCCTTGTACACGTCCTCGAACATCGAGGCTGCGCTCGGGATGTGGCCGTTGGCCAGGGTGCCGTACTGTTCGGCTTCCTTCTGCGCCGCGATGACCGCAGCTTCGAACTCGGCGGTGACGGCCTGGTGTTCTTCCTCGGACCAGTGGCCGATCTTGATCAGGTGCTGCTTCAGGCGGGCGATCGGGTCGCCCAGCGGGAAGTGGCTCCAGTCATCGGCGGGGCGGTACTTGGATGGGTCGTCGGAGGTCGAGTGCGGGCCGGCACGGTAGGTGACCCACTCGATCAGGCAAGGTCCCAGACCACGGCGGGCGCGTTCGGCAGCCCAGCGCGAGGCGGCGTAGACAGCGACGAAGTCGTTGCCGTCGACGCGCAGCGAGGCGATGCCGCAACCTACGCCACGGCCGGCGAAGGTGGTCGATTCACCGCCAGCAATCGCCTGGAAGGTGGAGATCGCCCACTGGTTGTTGACCACGTTGAGGATCACCGGCGCGCGGTACACATGGGCGAAGGTCAGGGCGGTGTGGAAGTCCGACTCGGCAGTGGCGCCGTCGCCGATCCAGGCCGAGGCGATCTTGGTATCGCCCTTGATCGCCGAGGCCATGGCCCAGCCGACCGCCTGCACGAACTGGGTCGCCAGGTTGCCGCTGATGGTGAAGAAACCTGCCTCGCGCACCGAATACATGATCGGCAGTTGGCGGCCCTTGAGCGGGTCACGCTCGTTGGACAGCAACTGGCAGATCATCTCCACCAGCGACACGTCGCGGGCCATGAGAATGCTTTGCTGGCGGTAGGTGGGGAAGCACATGTCGGTGCGGTTCAGCGCCAGGGCCTGGGCGCTGCCGATGGCTTCCTCGCCCAGGCTCTGCATGTAGAAGGACATCTTTTTCTGGCGCTGGGCAACCACCATGCGGCTGTCGAAGATACGCGTCTTGAGCATGGCGCGCATGCCTTGACGCAGGACCATTGGGTCGATGTCCTCGGCCCACGGGCCAAGTGCGTCGCCATGCTCGTCCAGCACCCTGATCAAGCTGTTGGACAGCTCGGCGGTGTCGGCAGCGTCGACGTCGATCGAAGGTTTACGGGCAATACCTGCATCGTTCAGACGCAGGTAGGAAAAATCGGTCTGGCAGCCTGGCCGGCCGGTTGGCTCGGGCACATGCAAACGCAGGGGGGCGTACTCGTTCATGCTTTTTACGCTCGCTCGAATGTTGTTTTTGTGAGCTCTGAAGCGGCCGCCGCTGAGTACCGGCTCGTGACTGGCAAGTCAGCGTCCCCTACATCTTAGTGGCACGGCAGAAGAATATTTCTCTCAAGTTGGTTGCCTTTGCCGACGGGCGCAGATAAACATTCCGCATAAACACAAAAAACCGGTGAATTTGTCTCATGCGCAAACTCGATCGTACCGATATCGGCATTCTCAACAGCCTTCAGGAAAACGCCCGCATCACCAATGCAGAGCTGGCGCGCTCGGTTAACCTGTCGCCCACCCCCTGTTTCAACCGGGTCAAGGCCATGGAGGAACTAGGGGTGATCCGCCAGCAGGTGACCTTGTTGTCACCGGAGGCGCTGGGGCTGGATGTGAATGTGTTCATCCATGTGAGCCTGGAAAAACAGGTGGAGCAGTCGCTGCACCGGTTCGAGGAGGAGATCGCCGAGCGCCCCGAGGTGATGGAGTGCTACCTGATGACCGGCGACCCGGACTACCTGCTGCGGGTGCTGTTGCCGAGCATTCAGGCGCTGGAGCGGTTTCTCGATTACCTGACGCGGTTGCCGGGAGTGGCGAACATTCGCTCGAGTTTTGCCTTGAAGCAGGTGCGCTACAAGACCGCCTTGCCGTTGCCGGCCAATGGCATGACCCTGCGCGAGTAAAGGGTTGCCAGCACTGGCAACCCAGTAGGTGCTTGATATTTTAAACACCCCCAGCCTATGTTGTTGTCAGCCAATAACAACAAGGACAAGCGTCATGACCACCGCAGGCCAGAACACCCTTGCCGAACACCTTCACGGCATCGATGAAATCGAATGCGTCACCCCCGACCTCAACGGTGTGCCGCGCGGCAAAGTGATGACTGCCGAGGGCTTCCTCGAAGGCCGGCGCCTGCAGATGGCCCGTGGCGTGCTGTTGCAATGCATCATGGGCGGCTACCCGCCGGCAAGGTTCTACGGCAGTGATGACGGCGACCTGGCGCTGGTGGCCGAGCCCACGCAAATCCACCGCCTGCCCTGGAGCGAGGATGGCCGCGCCCTGGCCATCTGCGACGCCAACGAACTGGATGGCAGGTCGTCGGCGTTGTCCACCCGCGGCCAGCTCAAGGCGGTGATCGCCCGCTACGCAGCTTTGGGCCTGGCCCCGGTGGTGGCCACCGAACTCGAATTCTTTGTCTTTGCACCCAACACCGACCCCGTGCAGCCCTTTCTGCCGCCCCTGGGCAAGGATGGCCGCCGGGAGCTTGGCCATTCGGCGTTCAGTGTCAGCTCCAACAATGGCTTGCGGCCGTTCTTCAACGAGGTCTACCAGTGCATGGCAGCGCTCGGCCTGCCACGTGACACCTTCATGCACGAGATGGGCATCAGCCAGTTCGAGATCAACCTGTTGCACGGCGACCCGCTGCTGCTGGCCGACCAGACCTTCCTGTTCAAGCACCTGCTCAAGGAAGTAGCGCTCAAGCATGGGCTGACCGTGGTGTGCATGGCCAAGCCCCTGGCCAAGACCCCCGGCAGTTCCATGCACATTCATCAGAGCCTGGTGGAGATCGGCAGCGGGCGTAACGTGTTCAGCGATGAGCAGGGACAGCCGACCGCCACCTTCCTGCACTTCATCGGTGGCCTGCAGGCGTGCATGGCGGACTTCACCGCGTTGTTTGCGCCCAATGTCAATTCCTACCAGCGCCTGTGCCACCCGTACGCCTCGCCCAACAACGCCTGCTGGTCCGAGGATAACCGCGCGGCGGGCTTGCGCATACCGGCCAGCGCCCCCGTGGCCCGGCGCGTGGAAAACCGCTTGCCCGGCGCCGATGCCAATCCGTACCTGGCGATTGCCGCAAGCCTGGCTGCCGGGTTGCACGGCATCGAGCAACGCTTGCAGCCGGCGCCGGCCATCCAGGGTGAGTTCGAGGTGCCAGAGCACCTGAGCCTGCCGTGCACCCTGCACGCAGCACTGCAGCGCCTCAAGCGCAGCGCGCTGGCGCGGGAACTGTTCGGCAACGAGTTCATCGAAGGCTACGTTGCCAGCAAGACGCTGGAGCTGACCGACTTCTTCGACGAGATCACGCCGTGGGAGCGTCGGGTGCTGGCAGCACAGGCCTGATCGCGACACAACCGCTACTGGACGCGTCCCCTGCACGCTATTTCGCAGGCAAGGGACTGCGCTGCAACACAATTGCTTTTATGCTTGCCAGGCCAACGCCACCTGACCAGGGAGCCCGACGGGACGTATGCGAAACATCTGGAAGCCGTTTCAGTCGCTGTATTTCGCTGCCTTGATGATGCTTATCGGCTCAGGCCTGCTCAGTACCTACCTGGCACTGCGCCTGGCGGCCGACCATGTCGACAGCTTGTGGGTCGGTGCGTTGATGGCGGCCAACTACTTTGGCTTGGCCGTGGGCGGCAAGGTCGGCCACCGGCTGATCGGCCGGGTAGGGCACATTCGCGCGTATGCCACCTGCGCCGGTATCGTTTGCGCGGCGGTGCTCGGCCATGGCATGACCAATTGGTTGCCGGCCTGGGTCGGGCTGCGGATGGTGGTCGGCCTGGGGATGATGTGCCAGTACATGGTCATCGAAAGCTGGCTCAACGAACAGGCCGATGCCAAGCACCGCGGTGCGGTATTCAGTGGCTACATGATCGCCTCCTACCTGGGGCTGGTGCTCGGCCAGCTGATTCTGGTGGTGCACCCCGAGCTCGGCCCTGAACTGCTGATGCTGGTCGCCATGTGCTTCGCCCTGTGCCTGGTGCCGGTGGCGATGACCCGGCGCATTCACCCGGCGCCTTTGCGCCCGGCCCCGATGGAGCCGAAGTTCTTCATCAAGCGGGTGCCGCAGTCGTTGAGCACGGTGCTCGGTTCGGGCCTGATCGTCGGTTCGTTCTACGGCCTGGCGCCGCTGTACGCTTCCAATCAGGGGCTGTCCACCGAGCAGATTGGTCTGTTCATGGGTAGCTGCATCTTTGCCGGGCTGCTGGTGCAGTGGCCGTTGGGCTGGCTGTCCGACCGCTACGACCGCGCGTTACTGATCCGCAGTGCTGCCGTGGGCCTGGCAGTGGCCTCTGCGCCGCTGGCCCTCTTGCCCAGCGTGCCGCTGGAGTTGCTGTTCGGTATCGGCTTTGTCATTTCATTATTGCAGTTCTGCCTGTACCCCTTGGCAGTTGCGTTCTCCAATGACCACGTGGAAAGCGAGCGGCGGGTCTCGCTGACCGCCATGCTGCTGGTCACTTATGGTGTGGGCGCTTGTATCGGCCCTCTGGCGGCGGGCGTATTGATGAAAGTGCTGGGGGCGCAGATGCTGTATGCGTTCTTCACGTTCTTCGCGCTGGTGCTGGTGTGGCGCATTCGGCCGAAAGCGGTCACCGGGCTGCACCAGGTGCAGGACGCGCCGCTGGGCCACGTGGCAATGCCGGCGGCCGGTTCGCCGTTGTCGGCAGCGCTCGACCCACGGGTCGATGAGCAGACGGTGCAGGATGTGATGCAGGCGCCGGTGGCGGCGGAGGATACGGAAGCGGACCAAGGCTCGGTAGAGCGCGAAGCCAAGGCGCAACCTGAAGTCGACAAGTCTGTGTGAGGTCAGGCCGCCCAGCGTTGAAGGCCGAGTGAGCCGTATCCGTCGCTGGGCGTCGCGGTGACTCACCGCAGATCACAACACCTTGATGGCGTGCAGGTGGAATTTCAGTATCGTTCCGTCCTTGGTGCCTGCGTGCAAGAACCAGTGACGGAGTGTCTCGAATCGGTCTTTGTAGACCGACATAACCTGCGAGACCCGATGACCGTCTTTGTCACGTAAGTAAAACTCGACGTCTTCGGCGCCCGTCAGGTTGCCGTCCCATTTGTCGAGTAATTCAATCTTCCATTGATCCTGGAAGGAGGGGGCCTTGTTCAGCAGCGCCGAAGGATTGAGTCCGCTGGTGAGCTCATATGTCAGCCCGTACCCGTACATACCCAGCCAGCCGTTGCTGTTTTGCTCAAGCCTTGCGTTATTGAACTTGGCGTCTGCGGTGCTGTTGATTCGATAAATGAGGCGGTTCGCCGTTTCTTCGATGAAGGTGAATTTGAATGTGAGCGGTTTGAAACTGACTGAATCACCTCGTTCGTCGTCGGTACACAACCAGCCGTCCTGGTTTGCAGCAAAAGGCGGATAGGCCCAATAAGGTGTATCAACCACCCCGATCCGGCCAAACTGGCTATGCAATTCTGCGGTAAATGTGGAACGAATCATGCGCTGTCTGCTCCTCTGACCCGCCCAGCCGGGCGGTACAAAACCACATTAAGCAGCCGCCAAAACAGCGGTAAGCGGGAAACCTTGCTGGTCAGCAAACCCGGTTGCCCGCATGCAAGGTCGGGTAATGGGCGCCAACAAAAACGCCACCCGTTTGGGTGGCGTTGGCGCATCAGGCGATGACCTCAATAGTCGTCTTTATCGAACCGTCGCGCTTCACGCTGCAACTGGTAGACGAAGCTTTCGATCTTGCGTTGCGCCTGGCCGTTGAGGTTATGGAAGCGCACGCCGGCGAAGGTGGTGTTGATACGCTCCTCGAAGTGCAGGTGGCGCAGCTCGACCATGGTGTCGATCAGGCCCAGCGGGTTGCCGGCCTTGAAGCGCTCGTACACCTGGCCCAGTTGCAGGCGGTCCTCGACGTTGCCTTCGAAGCGCAGCTTGCAGCCGGTGGCAGAGATGTCCAGCAGCTTGCCGCGCAGGGCACCGTTGCCTTTGAGGTGGGTGCCGTCGAGGATGACATCGACCAGCTGCGACAGCTTCAACGCAGCGCGAAAGGCGTTGCGGCGCTGGTGGTAGGTCATTTCTTCCGGCATCGCGCCGCGGTAGCAGCGGTGGCCGTCGACTTCGCTGATGGTCAGCTGGGCAGTGCATTCCCAGGCGATGCGCACGCCATCATGGAAGCCTTCGACGCGGAACGGTTCGCCGTTCTCGATGAATTTTTCGCCGTCGCGGGGGATCATTTCGTCCAGTGCCAGGGTATTGCTGTCGCGGTCAACATTCACCACGTAGCTCTGGAACCGCTGGTTGCGATCATGGAAGGTGATGATCAGGGGATCATGGCTTTCCTGCAGCTGTCGCAGGTTGGCTGCGATCTCCAAAGGTGTACTCAGCACCTTCGGCGGCTGCGGGGCATCGGCTTCATTGAACACGGCTAATCAATCTCCAGGCAAAAACGACACACGCAAGTAACGGCATTTTGCCAGTATGTTCCGTGCCTTGATAGAAGTATCACACTTGGCTGAGGGCGCGCGGCTTGGCCAGCAGCGAGGTGCCGCCACGGCTGTCGTAGAGCGACGGAGAATCGCCACCCATGAGGATTCTGATCTGGTTGTTGGTGACGTGTTGCTGCACTTGGATGATGCGCCCGTTGGTCTCGTTGATCTGCTGGCAGGTGTCCATCAGTTGCGAGAGCATATCGAGCCGTTGCAGCATTGTTTCGCCATGCTGCGACTGCGCTGCCACTGCCTGCACACCGGCGCGGTCGGCGCTAAGGCCGAGGCCGGTGAGCAACTGGCTGCGCCGCTGCCCATGCTGCTCGAGCAAGATGATCAATGACTGCTTGCGGGCCAGGATCTGTTCCAGCAGTGCCATCTCGCGGCCATGCAGGGCGACCGCTTCTTTATGAAGGAGGTCGAGCAGTTCCTGCATCGGGGCGATGTCATCTTCGATCAGTTGCAGCAAGGTGGTGTCGTGCATGGCTAACTCTTGGCTTTGTTAAGCGTCCGTGAAGTCAGCGCGCCGAACGGTCAGCGCTGGGCTTCGAAATCGAGCAGTTTGCTGGCGACCCGGCCGGCATCGACCTGGTAGCTGCCATCGGCGATCGCCTGTTTCAACTCGGCCACGCGGGCACTGTTGATCACGGGCTGTTCGCGCAGCGTGTCGCTGATCTTTTGCAACTGCTGTGCCTCTTGGCTGAGGTGTACGGCTTCTCCGCTGGCGCTGGTGCTTTTAGGCGCTTCCTGGCTCGCGCCGGGCTTTTCGGCAGTGCCGGGCGCGGCATTGCCGCGAACGCCGCCCGTGACGGACGGAGAGTTATTCAAACGACTGAAGTCGATGACCATGATCAGAAACCCCTGGGTATTTGGACGCTTGCCTTGTTTTCGGCCAACCCGAAAGAAACTTTAGGCACAAATGCATAGCCGCCTGTCAGCAAGCTCGCGAACCCGTGTTCTGACACAGTTTAGGAAAAGCGGTTCCACACTGCCAGCGCAATCCTGCTACATCGTCACCTCGACCTGGCCGGGGCCGGTCACCCGGGCCTTGATCACCCGTTTGGAATTGAGGTTGCGCACCCGGATCTGTTCACTCAGGCCACCCTTGCTCAGCGCTTCGCCTGGCATGCGCACGCTCAGGCTGCCGCTGCGGGCGATGATCACCACGTGGTCGCCCTTGCGCACCACTTCGGCTTGCTCAAGGTGCTGCGGGGTGAGCACCTGGTCGATGACCGTAGGGCGCAGCATCTTCATGCCCACCGCCTGGTCCAGCTCGCTGAGAAAGCCCTGGCCGAGGGTGCCGACATCACGCTCGCGCAGGGCCACGTCACCTTCGCCGACCACGTTGTCACGCTTGAGCGGGCGGGTGACCACCACCACATCGCGAAACAGCCGCACCGTTGCCGGCACAAACACGGTCCACGGTGCCGCACTGTCGCAACGCACCCGCACCGTGACCCGTCCCAGTGGCTGCGCGGGGCTTTCCAGCGAAGCGTCCAGTGGCTGGCTGCACAATGGCATGCGCAAGCGCGGGTCGAGGGTGCTGACCTGGATCTCGTAACGGCCGACGGTTTGGGTGGTGGCCAGATAATCTTCTACGGTGAATTCAAGAAACCCTTGGGTGACACCGATAAGCTGTTCAGGCAAGGTAAACGCGTCCGCCAGCGTGCGAACGCCGGGCACCAGCAGGCACAGCGTGGCCAGCGAGCCAGTCAGCAGGTGCGTCAATCGTCGGAAAAATGTCGTTTTCGTGTACATGGCGCTCAAAAAAGCAAAGCCCGTGCCGACTCGGTACCTGATTTGCAACGAAAGGCTGAAACGTAAAGGAGTCTGGCATGGCGGGTGTTATGGATTCGGTCAACCAGCGCACACAGCTGGTGGGGCAGAATCGCCTGGAATTGTTGCTGTTTCGCCTCAATGGCGGCCAGCTCTACGGCATCAACGTGTTCAAGGTCAGGGAGGTGCTGCAGTGCCCTGCGCTGACCGTGCTGCCCAAGTCCCACCCGGTGGTGCGCGGCGTGGCCAACATTCGCGGGGCGACCATCCCGATCCTCGACCTGTCGATGGCTACTGGGTTGGCGCCACTGCAGGAGGACACGCGCAACAGTTTTGTGATCATCACCGAGTACAACACCAAGACCCAGGGCTTTCTGGTGCACTCGGTCGAGCGCATCGTCAACATGAACTGGGAAGAAATCCATCCGCCACCCAAGGGCACCGGCCGTGACCACTACTTGACTGCGGTCACCCGGGTGGATAACCGCATGGTCGAGATCATCGACGTGGAAAAGGTGCTGGCCGAAGTGGCGCCGTCGTCCGAGCAGGTGTCTGCCGGTGTGGTCGATGCCGAGGTGCAGGACAAGGCCGTGTTGCTGCGGGTGTTGACCGTCGACGATTCATCGGTGGCGCGCAAGCAGGTCAGCCGCTGCCTGCAAACCGTCGGCGTCGAAGTGGTGGCGCTCAACGATGGCCGCCAGGCGCTCAACTACCTCCGGCAATTGGTGGAGGAGGGCAAAAGGCCGGAAGAAGAGTTCCTGATGATGATCTCGGACATTGAAATGCCAGAAATGGACGGTTACACGCTGACCGCGGAGATCCGCAGCGATCCGCGCATGCAAAAATTGCACATCGTCCTGCATACTTCGCTGTCCGGGGTATTCAACCAGGCGATGGTCAAGAAAGTCGGCGCCGATGATTTCCTGGCCAAGTTCAAACCGGACGACCTGGCGCAGCGCGTGGTCGACCGGATCAAGGCAACACATTGAAGCAGCCGGGAGCACGCTCCCGGCACCAGCGATTGAAAAGAGGCGGCAGTAGTGTCTACGGGTAATTTGGATTTCGAACAGTTCCGGGTCTTCCTGGAGAAAGCCTGTGGCATCCTGCTGGGCGAGAATAAGCAGTACCTGGTCTCCAGCCGTCTCAACAAGCTGATGGAGCAACAAGGTATCAAGAGCCTGGGCGAGCTGGTGCAGCGCATCCAGACCCAGCCGCGCAGCGGTTTGCGCGAACAGGTGGTCGACGCGATGACGACCAACGAGACCCTGTGGTTCCGTGATACCTACCCGTTCGAGGTGCTGAAGAACAAGGTCATCCCCGAGTTCATCAAGAACAACCCGGGCCAGCGCCTGCGCATGTGGTCGGCGGCCTGCTCGTCGGGGCAGGAGCCGTACTCGATCTCGATGGCTATCGATGAGTTCGAGCGCAGCAACCTGGGCCAGTTGAAGATGGGCGCGCAGATTGTCGCGACCGACCTGTCCGGGACCATGCTGACCAACTGCAAGACCGGCGAATACGACAGCCTGGCGATTGCCCGCGGCCTATCGCAGGAGCGCCTGCAGCGCTACTTCGACCCCAAGGGGGCGGGGCGTTACGCGATCAAGCCGGCCATTCGCAGCCGCGTCGAGTTCCGCTCGTTCAACCTGCTCGACAGTTACGCGAGCTTGGGCAAGTTCGACATCGTGTTCTGTCGCAACGTGTTGATCTACTTTTCGGCCCAGGTGAAGAAAGACATCCTGCTGCGTATCCACAGCACGCTCAAGCCGGGCGGGTACCTGTTCCTTGGCGCCTCCGAGGCGCTGAACGGGTTGCCGGACCATTACCAGATGGTGCAGTGCAGCCCGGGGATTATCTACCAGGCCAAGTAGGGTTTGCCTTGAGGGTTGTGGCGCCTACGAGATCGAGCGCCGCGCGGGCGGCGCTCGATCTCATAGGCGCCACACCGCTATCGCCAAACACGTCAATTTTTTGTTTTGCCGCCTATGCCGACCGGCAATTGCCGCTTGCGCCCCTTCAAGCGGAAGACCTTTGCCGCTTTTCTGGCATCACCCTGACAGCACTCCGTCTTGCTAGCCCGTATTTCCGGGCCTTTCCGCTGGTTGGCACAGCCCTTGCTATGCCTTGCTCAACGACACTCCGGTCAACCTTCGAAGGTTTCCCCGACATGAGCATCAGCTTCGACAAGGCGCTTGGCATTCACGAAAAGGCCCTGGACTTCCGCGCCCAGCGCGCCGAAGTGCTGGCCAACAACATCGCCAACGCCGACACGCCCAACTACAAGGCGCGTGACATGGACTTCTCCTCGGTGCTCGCCGCCGAAAGTGAAAAACAGCAAAGCGGCCGCTTCGCTCTGGATCGGACCAACAGCCGGCACATCGAGGCCGATGGCCTGGCCCTGAGCGACGAGGCGCTCAAGTACCGCACGCCGCTGCAGCCGTCGATCGACCAGAACACCGTGGACGCCCAGATCGAGCAATCGAACTACACGGAAAACGCCATCGGTTTCCAGGCCAGCTTCACCTTGCTCAACAGTAAATTCAAAGGGCTGGTTTCGGCCCTGCGCGGAGAGTAACCATGTCCCTATCCAGTGTCTTCAACATTGCCGGCAGCGGCATGAGCGCGCAAAACACTCGCCTCAACACCGTGGCCTCGAACATCGCCAACGCCGAGACCGTGTCGTCGAGCATCGACCAGACCTACCGCGCACGCCATCCGGTATTCGCCACCACCTTCCAGGACGCGCAAGGCGGTACCAGCCAGTCGCTGTTCGAGGACCAGGGCGAAGCCGGGCAGGGCGTGCAGGTCAAAGGTATCGTCGAAGACCAGAGCAACCTGGAAGCGCGCTACGAGCCCAACCATCCGGCGGCGAACAAGGACGGCTACGTCTACTACCCGAACGTCAACGTGGTCGAGGAGATGGCTGACATGATCTCTGCCAGCCGTGCGTTCCAGACCAACGCCGAGCTGATGAACACCGCCAAAAGCATGATGCAGAAAGTCTTGACCTTGGGTCAGTGATAGGAAGCCGACATGACCACGACCAATTCCACCAGTGACGTCGGCAGCGCGTACCTGACCTCGCTGCAAAAGCAGACCAGCAAGACCGACAGCAGCACCGGCGCTGCCGGCAGTGCGCTGGGCAAGGATGCGTTCTTGCAGTTGCTGGTAACGCAGATGAAAAACCAGAACCCGCTCGACCCGCAGGAAAACGGCGAGTTCGTGGCGCAGCTGGCGCAGTTCAGCAGCCTTGAAAGCATGCAGACGCTCAACGAAACGGTGAACTACATCGCCGGTTCGTTCCAGTCGTCCCAGGCCTTGCAGGCCTCGTCGCTGGTTGGGCGCAACGTGATCGTCCAGACCGACAAGGCCGTGGTCGACACCAGCAAGGAGCTCAAAGGCTCGGTCAACCTGACCTCTTCGAGCACCGCCACGTCCGTCGGTATCTACGACAAGGACGACAAGCTGGTGCGCACCCTGGACCTGGGTACCAAGGCTGCGGGCAAGGCTGACTTCACCTGGGATGGCAAGGGTGAAGATGGCGAGGTACTGGCGGAGGGCACTTACACCTTCAAGGCCACTGCCAGCATCGATGGCAAGGCCACGGCCATGACGACCAACCTGCCGGCCACGGTCACCAGCGTGACCATGGGTAGCAATGGCGCGGAGATGACGCTCAACCTCGCCGGGCTGGGCAGTATCGCGCTTTCCAAAGTTCAAAGCATTGGCATTTAGGGCCTAACCCAACGACAGGAGTAGCACATGTCTTTCAATATCGGCCTTAGCGGCCTCTATGCAGCAAACAAGGCCCTGAACGTTACCGGCAACAACATTGCCAACGTCGCCACCACTGGCTTCAAATCGTCGCGCGCCGAGTTCGCCGATCAGTATTCCAACTCCATCCGCGGTACCAGCAGCGGCAAGAATGCCATCGGCAGCGGTGTGAAGACTGCCGCTGTTTCGCAGCTATTCACCCCGGGCAACATCAATGCCACTGGCCAAGCGCTGGACTTGGCCATCGATGGCAACGGCTTCTTCGCCCTCAGTGACAATGGCTCGAAGATCTATACCCGTGCCGGCGCGTTCTACAGCGACAAGGAAGGCTATGTGGTCAGCGCGTCGGGCGGCAATCTGCAAGGCTATGCGGTGGATGAAAACGGCAAGGTCATCCAGGGCGTGCTCACCGATCTGCAAATCGATACCTCCAACCTGACGCCGAACCCGACCGGGCGTATTGCCGAAACCGTCAACCTCAACTCCAGCGCCGCCGCGCCGACCGAGACGCCGTTTGACCCGACCAATGTCAAGACCTACAACTTCACGTTCAACACTGATGTTTATGACAGTCAGGGCAATGCGCACCAGCTGAACCAGTACTTCGTCAAAGATGCCGCCAGCAACTCATGGACCATGTACAGCACTGTCGATGGTCGTAATCCGGCTGACCCGACGTCCACCACGGCGCTGGTCAACAAACTGCCATTCAAGACCGACGGCACCCTGGATACTGCCGCGATGACCGCAGGGCCGGTGGCGGGCGGCATGACCATCGCCGCCAACAAGACCTTCACTCTCGACGGGTGGGTTCCAGCACAGAAAAACGCTGCAGGCGCTTGGGCTGCCAATGGTGCTACCGCGCATGACGGCGGGGTTAACTTGGACATGCTCGGCACTACCCAGTACAACGCAGCGTCTGCGGTCACTGCCAAGACACAAGACGGTTTCGCCACGGGTGAGCTGTCCGGCTTGACCGTGGATCAAGGTGGCTTCTTGTTCGCCAACTTCACTAACGGCCAGAACAAAGTGATCGGCCAAGTAGCCATTGCCAACTTCGCCAACTTGCAGGGCCTGACTCCGATCGGCGGCACCAGTTGGAAAGAGTCCTACGCATCGGGTGTGCCGGTCATCGGCGCGCCAGATACCGGCACCCTCGGCCAAATCGCCGGTGGCGCGTTGGAAGACTCCAACGTTGACTTGACCGGCGAGTTGGTCAACCTGATCAAAGCGCAGAGCAATTACCAGGCGAACGCCAAGACCATCTCCACTGAGAGCACCATCATGCAGACCATCATCCAGATGACCTGATGGTGAGCGTTGGGTGGCGGTTGGGTTTGGCACAAACCGTGGCCTGGGCAGGAGTGCGATATGAAAAAGCTGTGGGTTCTAGCCCTTGTGTCTGTGTTGGGAGTTGCTATGGCGGCTTACGCTGCGCCGGCTCCTTTCTATCTCTGGCAAAGTCTTGCCACCGGGCGCTATATGTGCTCGGCGAACAACCCAGGGTCGGGCTGGGCCCGCTTTTCAGGGCCTTACAACAATGCAGGCTGCCGGGACTATTGACGGGCAGCCGGCTACCGTTGGCCTGAATACGCCGACAAACTGACACTTCCCTGACACCGGTGCGTGGAAAGCCCCAATTCAAGGGGCTTTAAAGCTGGTTCGATTATTGCTTGATGCTCGCCAGTGACAGCGCGGCAGGTACGCGCAGAGGAGATGCTGTGGACAAGATGCTTTACGTGGCCATGACCGGCGCCAGCCAGAACGCGCTGGCGCAGAAGGCCCATGCCAACAACCTGGCGAACATTTCCACCAACGGCTTCCAGCGCGACCTGGAACAGGCGCGCTCGATGCCGGTGTTTGGCGACAGCTTTCCGGCGCGCGCCTTTGCCATGACCGAGCGCCCGGCCACTGACTTCAGCGAAGGCCCGATGATCGAGACCGGTCGCGAGCTGGACGTCACCGTGACCGGCAAGGGCTTCATCGCCGTGCAGGCCCCGGACGGCAGCGAAGCCTACGTGCGCACCGGCAGCCTGAACATCGATGCCCTGGGCGTGCTGCGTGCCGGCAACGGCATGCCGGTGATCGGCAACGGTGGCCCGATTGCCATCCCCCCGGAGCAGAAGGTTGAAGTGGGCGCCGACGGCACCATCAGCATCCGCGCCATGGGTGAAGACCCGCGGGTAATGGCCGAGGTCGACCGTATCAAGCTGGTCAACCCCGACACCAAAGGCCTGACCAAGGGCCTGGACGGCATGATCCATACCAGCAATGGCCAACCGGCCGACGCCGACGTCAATGTGCGCGTGGTGTCGGGCTTCCTGGAAGGCAGCAACGTCAACGCCGTCGAGGAAATGACCTCGGTGCTGGCGTTGTCCCGTCAGTTCGAGCTGCACGTCAAGATGATGAACACGGCCAAGGAAGGCGACGAAGCCATGGCGCGTGTTTTGCAAATCGGCTAATCACATTTGAACGGGTGCCGTAAAACAGGCGCACGAGGAGAACAGCATGCTTCCGGCTCTTTGGGTCGCTAAAACCGGCCTGTCCGCCCAGGACACCAACCTGACGGTCATTTCCAACAACCTGGCCAACGTCTCGACCACCGGCTTCAAACGTGATCGCGCCGAGTTCCAGGACCTGCTCTACCAGATCAAGCGTCAGCCTGGCGCCCAGTCGACCCAGGACAGCGAGCTGCCTTCGGGCCTGCAAGTGGGTACCGGTGTGCGCATTGTCGGCACCCAGAAGAACTTCACCGCCGGCAGCCTGCAGACCACCGAAAACCCGCTGGACATGGCGGTCAACGGCCGTGGCTTTTTCCAGATTCTGCAGCCCGATGGCACGGTTTCCTACACCCGTGACGGCACCTTCCACCTGAACTCCGATGGCCAGATCGTCACGGCCAACGGCTTTGCCCTGGAGCCGGCGGTGGTCGTGCCGAACGACGCGCAGACCTTCACCGTCGGCCAGGATGGCACCGTGTCGATCACCACTGCCGGCAACCCGGCGGCCCAGGTCATCGGCAACATCCAGACCGCTGACTTCATCAACCCGACCGGCCTGCAGGCAATCGGCGACAACCTGTTCCTGGAAACCGCCGCCAGCGGTGCGCCGCAAGTCGGTACCCCAGGCCTGAACGGCTTCGGCACCACCCTGCAGCAGACCTTGGAAAACTCCAACGTCAGCACCGTGGAAGAGTTGGTGAACATGATCACCACCCAGCGTGCCTACGAGATGAACTCCAAGGTCATCTCCACCGCCGACCAGATGCTGTCGTTCGTCACCCAGCAGCTGTAACACCCTGAACCTGATCCACGTAGCCCAGTTACACCGTGAGGTAGCGTCATGAATCGTCTGTTGTCCGTCTTCGCCCTGGGGGGGGCGGTGTTGCTGGCAGGTTGCGTCGCGCCGACGCCCAAGCCCAACGACCCGTACTATGCGCCGGTGTTGCCGCGCACCCCGTTGCCGTCGGCGGCCAACAACGGTTCGATCTACCAGGCCGGTTTCGAGCAGAACCTGTACAGCGACCGCAAGGCGTTCCGGGTCGGTGACATCATCACCATCACCCTCAACGAGCGCACCTCGGCCAGCAAGAACGCCGGTTCGCAGATCCAGAAAAACAGCAAGGCCGATATCGGCCTCAGCTCGTTGTTCGGCAGCACACCCAACACCAATAACCCGTTCGGCGGCGGTGACCTTTCGCTGGAGGCCGGCTACAGCGGCGAACGTGCCACCAAGGGCGACAGCAAGGCCACCCAGGGCAACACCCTGACCGGTTCGATCACCGTGACCGTGGCCGAAGTGCTGCCCAACGGCATCATCGCCGTGCGCGGCGAGAAGTGGCTGACCCTGAACACCGGCGAAGAGCTGGTGCGCATTGCCGGCATGATCCGCGCCGACGACATCGCCACCGACAATACCGTGCCGTCCACCCGCGTGGCCGATGCGCGCATCACCTATTCGGGGACTGGCTCGTTTGCCGATGCCAGCCAGCCCGGGTGGCTGGACCGCTTCTTCATCAGCCCGCTTTGGCCTTTCTGAGTACGGATGACCATGTTCAACGTGAGGCAGCTGATTGCCGCAACCCTGCTCCTGTCCTGTGCCTTCGCGGCCCAGGCCGAGCGCTTGAAGGACATCGCCAGCATCTCTGGCGTGCGTTCCAACCAGTTGATCGGCTATGGCCTGGTGGTGGGGCTCAACGGCACGGGTGACCAGACCACCCAGACGCCGTTCACCCTGCAGACCTTCAACAACATGCTGTCGCAGTTCGGCATCAAGGTGCCGGCCGGTTCCGGCAACGTGCAGTTGAAAAACGTCGCGGCGGTGTCGGTGCATGCCGACCTGCCCGCCTTCGCCAAACCCGGCCAGGTGGTGGACATCACCGTTTCGTCGATCGGTAACTCCAAGAGCCTGCGCGGCGGCAGCCTGCTGCTGACCCCGCTCAAGGGTATCGACGGCAACGTCTACGCGATCGCCCAGGGCAACCTGGTGGTCGGCGGCTTCGATGCCGAAGGCCGCGATGGCTCGAAGATCACCGTCAACGTTCCGTCGGCCGGGCGTATCCCGGGCGGCGCCAGCGTCGAGCGGGCCGTGCCGAGCGGGTTCAACCAGGGCAACAGCCTGACCCTGAACCTCAACCGCCCAGACTTCACCACCGCCAAGCGCATCGTCGACAAGGTCAACGAACTGCTCGGCCCGGGCGTCGCCCAGGCCTTGGACGGTGGCTCGGTACGTGTCAGTGCGCCGATGGACCCAAGCCAGCGTGTGGATTACCTGTCGATCCTGGAAAACCTCGAGATCGACCCGGGCCAGGCAGTGGCGAAAGTCATCATCAACTCGCGTACCGGCACCATCGTCATTGGCCAGAACGTCAAGGTGTCGCCAGCCGCGGTGACCCACGGCAGCCTGACTGTGACCATTACCGAAGACCCGATCGTCAGCCAGCCGGGGCCGTTCTCCAATGGCCAGACTGCCGTGGTGCCACGCTCGCGGGTCAACGCCGAGCAGGAAGCCAAGCCGATGTTCAAGTTCGGCCCGGGGACCACGCTGGATGAAATCGTCCGCGCGGTGAACCAGGTTGGCGCGGCGCCCAGCGACCTGATGGCGATCCTCGAAGCCCTGAAACAGGCCGGCGCCTTGCAAGCCGACCTGATCGTGATCTGAGGACGCAGGATGAACAGCAAAAGCCTGGTATCCGGCAGCGTCGACAGCGGCGCCTACACCGACCTCAACCGCCTCAACTCGCTCAAGCACGGCGACCGCGACAGCGAAGCCAACGTGCGCAAGGTGGCCCAGGAGTTCGAATCGCTGTTCATCAGCGAAATGCTCAAGGCCTCGCGCAAGGCCAGCGATGTGCTGGCCGCCGACAACCCGATGAACACCGAGACGGTCAAGCAGTACCGCGACATGTATGACCAGCAGCTGGCGGTGAGCATGTCCCGCGAGGGTGGCGGTATCGGCCTGCAGGACGTGCTGGTGCGCCAGTTGACCAAGAGCAAGAGCACGGCAGGCGCCAGCAGCCCGTTTGCGCGCGGCGAGGGCAGTGGCCCGGCGCTGTGGGGCAACAAGGTGGCTGAGCCGGTGCATGCCACCGAGTCGGGTGCCACCCGCAACGACGTCGCAGCCCTCAATGCGCGGCGCCTGGCGCTGCCGAGCAAGCTCACTGACCGCCTGCTGGCCGGCATCGTGCCGTCGGCCGCGACCAGCAACGGCGCCGCCGTGCCGGCCCGTGACGGCCAGCAAGTGGCCAAGGCCTTTGCCGTGCCGGAAAACGGCCTGCGCATTGTCGGGCGTGCCGTGGCCCAGCCGCCGCTGGCGCCGAGCAAAGCCTTCAGCGACAGCGACACGTTCGTGGCGACCATGCTGCCGATGGCCGAGCAGGCCGCCAAGCGCATCGGTATCGACCCGCGCTATCTGGTGGCCCAGGCGGCGCTGGAAACGGGCTGGGGCAAGTCGGTCATGCGCAACACCGATGGCAGCAGCAGCCACAACCTGTTCGGCATCAAGGCCAGTGGCAACTGGCAGGGCGAGCAGGCGAGGGCGATCACCAGCGAATTCCGTGATGGCCAATTCGTCAAGGAAACGGCGGCGTTCCGCTCGTACGATTCCTACCAGGACAGCTTCCATGACCTGGTGAATCTGTTGCAGGGCAATTCCCGCTATCAAGGTGCGCTGGACGCGGCCGATAACCCTGAGCAGTTTGCAAGAGAGCTGCAAAAGGCAGGTTATGCGACTGACCCGGGCTATGCGAAGAAGATCATCAGCATCGCCCAGCAAATGCAAGCAACCCCTCAATACGCCATGGCTGGCAGAACCACGAATCTATAAAAGGACTAAATCATGTCGAGCCTGATTTCGATCGGCCTGAGTGGCCTGAGTGCCAGCCAGGCGGCATTGTCGGTTACCAGTAACAACATCGCCAACGCCGCCACCAGTGGCTATTCGCGCCAGCAGACGATCCAGGCCGCAGGGGCCTCGCATAACATCGGCGCGGGCTTTCTCGGTACCGGTACTACGCTGTCGGACGTGCGCCGTATCTACAGCGCTTACCTGGACAACCAGCTGCAGACCGCCACCTCGCTGCAGGCCGACTCGGTCGCGTTCCAGGACCAGATCACTAGCGTCGACAAGCTGCTGGCTGACCGCGACACCGGTATCAGTTCGGTCCTTACCGCGTTCTTCTCGGCCTTGCAGACGGCGGCGGCCAAGCCCGGCGACGTTGCTTCGCGGCAGTTGCTGCTGACCCAGGCGCAGACCTTGAGCAACCGCTTCAACGCGGTGTCCAACCAGCTCACCCAGCAGAACGAAACGATCAACTCGCAGCTCGATACCATGGCGGGTCAGGTCAACAAGCTCACGGCCAACATCGCCGAGTACAACAAGCAGATCTCTGCAGCGACGGCCACCGGCAATACCCCCAACAGCCTGCTGGATGCGCGCAGCGAAGCGGTTCGCCAGCTCAACGAGCTGGTCGGCGTGACCGTGCAGGAGCGCGACGGCAACTACGACGTCTACCTGGGCAGCGGCCAGTCGCTGGTCACCGGCAACAAGGCCAACACCCTGTCGGTGCAGCCGGGTGTTGCCGACAAGAGCCAGGCCAGCCTGCGTATCAACTATGAGTCGTTCAGCTCTGACGTGACCTCGGTGGTGAGCGGTGGCGCGATCGGCGGCCTGCTTCGCTACCGTCAGGACGTGCTGACGCCGTCGATGAACGAGCTCGGCCGCGTCGCCCTGGTAGTGGCTGACAGCATCAACAGCCAGCTGGGCCAGGGCCTGGATGCCAATGGCCAGTTCGGCAGTTCGCTGTTCTCCAGCATCAACAGCGCTACCGCCATCGCCCAGCGCAGCCTGGCGTCGTCGAACAACAGTGCAGGGTCTGGCAACCTGAATGTGAGCATTGCCGACAGTGGCGCGCTGACCACCTACGACTACGAGGTGAAGTTCACCAGCGCCAACCAGTACAGCGTGCGCCGCTCCGACGGCACCGACATGGGCAGCTTCGACCTCAATGCCGACCCGGCACCGGTGATCGACGGCTTCAGCCTGGCGCTGAAAGGCGGTGGCCTGGCGGCAGGCGACAGCTTCAAGTTAATCCCCACCCGTGCGGCGGCAGGCGGCATCACCACTGCCCTGACCGATGCCAACAAGTTGGCGTTCGCCGGGCCGGTCAGCGCCGCAGCGGGTAGCGGCAACAGCGGCACCGGCACCATCACCCAGCCTACCCTGGGCGAATCGCTGGACATCTACGGCGGTGCCGATACCGCGTTGATCCAGCAGTCGATTCGCAACTCGATGCCGGTCCGCGTGGTGTTCGACGCCGCCAACGGTGGCTCCCAGGGCTACAAGCTGTTCGATGCCAAGGGCACTCAGATCGGCACCGGCAGCGTGGTGCCTGGCCAGGACAACAAACTGGCCGTGGCCGTACCCATGCTCGATGCGGCGGGTAATCCAATCCTCGATGGCAGCGGCAACCCGCGCACCTTCAGTGTCGAAACCACGATCGGCGGCAGCCCGGCGGCGAATGACAGCTTTACCCTGTCGTTCAATGCCGACGGCAAGGCAGACAACCGCAATGCCACGGCGCTGCTCGACCTGCAGACCAAGTCGACGGTGAACACCGGGTCTGGTGGCGGCACCAGCTTCACCTCGGCCTATGCCTCGCTGGTCGAGCGCGTGGGCGCCAAGGCCAGCCAGGCTGCCATCGACACCACCGCGACCGAGGCGGTCATCAAGTCCGCCAGCGAGAGCCGCAGCGCGGTTTCCGGGGTCAACCTCGATGACGAGGCGGCGAGCCTTGTGAAGTTCCAGCATTACTACACGGCGTCGTCGCAGATCATCAAGGCGGCGCAAGAAACCTTCAGCACCCTGATCAATGCTTTGTAAGGAGTAGACTCTCGTGCGTATTTCCACTGCTCAGTTCTACGAGTCCAGCGCCACTAGCTACTCCAAGAATTTCTCTGGCATGAACAAGACCAACGACCAGGTCACCTCGGGTATCCGTATCCAGACGGCGGCCGATGACCCGGTCGGCGCAGCGCGCCTGCTGCTGCTGCAACAACAGCAGGCATTGCTGGACCAGTATGGCGGCAACATCAATACGGTGAGCAATGCCCTGCTGCAGGAGGAGAGCGTGCTCTCCACCGTCAACGACGCCATGCAGCGCGCCAGTGAACTGGCGATCCGTGCGGGTGGGCCTGGGGTCACCGACTCCGACCGCGTGGCCATCAGCACCGAGCTCAAAGAGATCGAAGCCAACATCTTCGGCCTGCTGAACTCGCGCGATGCCAATGGCGACTACATGTTCGGCGGCTCCAAGAGCACTTCGCCACCCTATGTGCGCAACTCCGACGGCACCTACAGCTACCACGGTGACCAGACCCAACTGAGCCTGCAGGTGTCCGACACCCTGAACCTGGCGACCAACGATACCGGCTTCAGCGTATTCGACTCGGCCAGCAACAAGAGCCGCACCCAGTCGACGCTCTTGGTGCCGGCCACCGACGATGGCGTGGTCGGGGTGTCGCCAGGCTTGATGACCTCGAGCAGCAGCTATAACAACAACTTCACTGCAGGCCAGCCCTACAAGCTGACCTTCACCAGTGCGACCCAGTACGTGATCACCGACAGCACTGGCCGCGATATCACCGCTGAAACCGCCACCAACGGTCACTTCGACAGCAACACCGAAGGCGCCAACCGCATCGCCTTGCGTGGCGTCGAGTTCGAAATCACGGTCACGCTGGAAGAGGGCGCCGATGCCGACGCTTCGGTGGCGGGGCGCGAGTTTTCCCTGGCGGCGCGGCCGGATTCGTTCAACACCACCCGCAGCGCCGGCAACACTTCCAGCGCCCAGGTCACCAGCAGCACCGTAAGCGACGAGGCGGCCTACCGCAGCACGTTCCCCAGTAACGGTGCGGTGATCAAGTTCACCGGGCCCGGCAGCTACGAGTTCTACGCGCAGCCATTGACGGCTGACAGCAAGCCTGTGGCTACCGGTACGTTCACGGCGCCAGCCTTGACGGTGGCGGGTGTGACCTACCAGGTATCCGGTTCGCCGGAGGCGGGTGACCAGTTTGCCGTTACCGCCAACACTCACCAGAACCAGAACGTACTGGAAACCCTCAGCCAGCTGCGCGCTGCGCTGGATACGCCGGTCACGGGCACAGGCCAGGCCAACTCGCTGAAGGATGCCGCGGCTTCGGCCATCGCCAACCTGGCCAGCGCCCGTGAGCAGGTCGATGTCACCCGGGGTTCGATCGGTGCCCGTGGCAACTCGCTGGAGATCCAGCGCCAGGAGAACACCAGCCTGGGCTTGGCCAACAAGACCACCCAGAACGCCATCGGCAACACAGACATGTCGCAGGCTGCGATTACGCTGACCTTGCAGCAAGCCATGCTCGAAGCTTCGCAGCTGGCTTTCTCGCGCATTTCCCAGTTGAGCCTGTTCAACAAGCTCTGATCCGCTGCTGCCCCTACAGGCTCGCACAATCCTTGTAGGAGCGGCCTTGCGTCGCGAAAGGGCTGCGTAGCGGCCCCGACGATTTTTGCTGCGCCACAGAACCTGGGGCCGCTGCGCAGCCCTTTCGCGACGCAAGGCCGCTCCTACAAACGGCCACTCAGCGGCCCAGGGGCAACGCCACGCCAATCACGGCGAACAAAGTCCCGCAGCATGCTGGCGCCGGTGGCGCTGCTGATCGGGCTGACTTCGCCTGGCCTCAGCGTGATCGGCCTGGCGCTGACAGGCGTGCTGTTGGACTTCGCGGTACAGATGAACGCGGTGTACATGACCAGCATCTTTCTGGGCGGGGCGTTGGGCTCGGCGGTGGCCAGTGCGCTGTTTGCCGAGTTCGGCTGGCAGGGGATAGCGCTGGTGGGCGCCGGGTTGCCCGGGGTGGCGCTGATCGTGTTCCTCATCCAGGCCCGGCGGGGTTTGTAGGAGCGGCCTTGCGTCGCGAAAGGGCTGCGTAGCGGCCCCGACGATTTTTGCTGCGCCACAGAACCTGGGGCCGCTGCGCAGCCCATTCGCGACGCAAGGCCGCTCCTACAAACGGCCACTCAGCGGCCCAGGGGCAACGCCACGCCAATCACGGCGAACAAAGTCCCGCAGCATGCTGGCGCCGGTGGCGCTGCTGATCGGGCTGACTTCGCCTGGCTTCAGCGTGATCGGACTGGCGCTGACAGGCGTGCTGTTGGACTTCGCGGTACAGATGAATGCGGTGTACATGACCAGCATCTTTCTGGGTGGGGCGTTGGGCTCGGCGGTGGCCAGTGCGCTGTTTGCCGAGTTCGGCTGGCAGGGGGTAGTAGCGCTGGTGGGCGCCGGGTTGCCCGGGGTGGCGCTGATCGTGTTCCTCATCCAGGCCCGGCGGGGTTTGTAGGAGCGGCCTTGCGTCGCGAAAGGGCTGCGTAGCGGCCCCGACGATTTTTGCTGCGCCACAGAACCTGGGGCCGCTGCGCAGCCCATTCGCGACGCAAGGCCGCTCCTACAAACGGCCACTCAGCGGCCCAGGGGCAACGCCACGCCAATCACGGCGAACAAAGTCCCGCAGCATGCTGGCGCCGGTGGCGCTGCTGATCGGGCTGACTTCGCCTGGCCTCAGCGTGATCGGCCTGGCGCTGACAGGTATGCTGTTGGACTTCGCGGTACAGATGAACGCGGTGTACATGGCCAGCATCTTTCTGGGCGGGGCGTTGGGCTCGGCGATGGCCAGTGCGCTGTTTGCCGAGTTCGGCTGGCAGGGGGTAGCGCTGGTGGGCGCCGGGTTGCCCGGGGTGGCGCTGATCGTGTTCCTCATCCAGGCCCCGCGGGGTTTGTAGGAGCGGCCTTGCGTCGCGAAAGGGGCGCGTAGCGGCCCCAGGTTCTGTGGCGCAGCAAAAATCGCCGGGGCCGCTACGCAGCCCATTCGCGACGCAAGGCCGCTCCTACGGGGATCTGTGCCTGCCTGGTCACTCCTCGAATTCCTCAGTCTCCACGCCCGGCGCACGGCTTTCGTAGCATTTCAATGTGACCAATGAGTCAAAACGCTCATCTTCCCTGTATTCTATGCAGCAGCTGTTGCAGCATTTTGTTACCGGTGCGCAGGCGAGCTCTGCTTTCAACCCTTGGCGGTGACGCTCCGGTATTTGGCGCCCTCAATTCATCGAGTGGTGGTCTTTGGCTGTTTTCATTGGGAAGCCAGAATGATTGGCATCAAAAGCATCGCGAGTTACGTGCCCACCGCTGGCCTGGACAACTATGTCCAGGGTGCGAAGTTCGGCAAGGACGAAGAGTTCATGTTCGGCAAGATCGGCGCGTCGTTCTTGCCGCGCAAGGCCGAAGAGCAGGAAACCTCCGACCTGTGCGTAGAGGCCGCCCAGGCCCTGTTCGCCAGCAACCCTGACCTTGATCCGCAGTCGATCGATGCGCTGATCGTGGTCACGCAGAATGGTGATGAAGAAGGCCTGCCGCACACCGCTGCCATCGTCCAGAGCAAACTTGGCCTGTCTACCCGCGTGGCGGCGTTCGACGTGTCGCTGGGCTGCTCCGGCTACGTGTATGGCCTGTACGCTATCAAGGGCTTCATGGAAGCGGCAGGGCTGAAGAGCGGCTTGCTGATCACCGCCGACCCGTATTCGAAGATCGTCGACCCGGAAGACCGCAACACCACCATGCTGTTCGGTGATGCCGCCACGGCCACCTGGATGGGTGAAAACGCGGTGTGGAACTTGGGTCAAGCGCGTTTCGGTACTGACGGCTCCGGTGCCGAGCACCTTAAAGTCACTGACGGCAAGTTCTTCATGAACGGCCGCCAGGTGTTCAACTTTGCCTTGGTCAAGGTGCCGGCGCACCTGCACGAACTGCTGGATGCCAGTGGCCTGACGTCGGCGGATATCGACGCCTTCTGTATTCACCAGGGCAGTGCGGCGATTGTCGATGCCGTGGCCCGGCGCTTCGAAGAGCAACACCCGGAGAAGTTCGTCAAGGACATGCTGGAAACCGGCAACACCGTGTCGTCCAGCGTGCCGCTGCTGTTGCAGAAGCACATGCTTGACGGCAGCTGGAAGCGTGTGGCGATCAGCGGCTTTGGTGTGGGCTTGTCGTGGGGTTCGGCCATCCTGTATCGCGACTGATTGCTCGCAGACCCCAAAAAAGCGCCCGGCGGCCACCGCCTGGCGCTTTTTTTATGCCTGCAGAAAAACCGCTCTCGTGGTGGTGCTGCAAGCCGTTATCTGGGGCATTTCATAAGGTTTTTGACGCCAATAAAATGCCCTTAAGCCCTTGATTTTCCGAGGGTGGCCGCTTGCCAGTATTTTTTTTTCGAAAAAGCCCTCAAGCAACCCGCGCACCCGACGATAACTATTACGAAGGTTCTCTAGGCCAAGCCGGCGGTTGCCAAGGCCGGAAGCCGCAGTACCCATCCAACGAGGATTTCGTCATGGCTTTAACTGTAAACACCAACATTGCGTCGATCACTACTCAGGGCAACCTGACCAAGGCGAGCAACGCTCAGACCACTTCGATGCAGCGTCTGTCCTCGGGTCTGCGTATCAACAGCGCTAAAGACGACGCTGCTGGCCTGCAGATCGCCAACCGTCTGACCAGCCAGATCAATGGCCTGGGCCAGGCTGTGAAGAACGCCAACGACGGTATCTCGATCGCCCAGACCGCTGAAGGTGCGATGCAGGCTTCGACCGACATCCTGCAAAAAATGCGTACCCTGGCTCTGTCCTCGGCTACTGGCTCCCTGAGCGCTGACGACCGTAAGTCGAACAACGACGAATACCAGGCCCTGACCGCTGAGCTGAACCGTATCTCGGAAACCACCACCTTCGGTGGCCAGAAGCTGCTGGACGGTTCGTACGGCACCAAGGCCATCCAGGTCGGCGCCAACGCCAACGAAACCATCAACCTGGCCCTGGACAACGTTTCCGCCAAGAGCATCGGCTCGCAGCAGATCAAGTCGGGCACTATCTCGCCAAGCGCCAGCGGCGTCGCCGCAGCCGATCTGGTTGTCACTGGCAACGGTCAGAGCAAAACCGTCAGCTACGATGCCGGCTCCTCGGCCAAAGACATCGCTGCCAAACTCAATGGCTCGATCGGTGGCCTGACTGCTACTGCCAGCACCGAAGTCAAACTGGCTGTTGCCAGTGGCGCTGCAGCTACTCCAGCCAACTTCGACCTGACTGTAGGCGGTAGCACCGTCAGCTTCATCGGTGTTAAGGACACCGCAAGCCTGGCTGATCAGTTGAAGTCCAACGCCGCCAAGCTGGGTATCAGCGTCAACTATGACGAATCGACCAAGAGCCTGTCGGTCAAGTCGGACACTGGCGAGAACCTGGCCTTCACCTCCAAAGCTGGCGCAGACGCCATCTCGGTGGGTGCACGCAACGGCAGCGGTGATTTCCCAGGTACTCTGACCACGCTTTCCGCTACCCTTAACGACAAATCGACTATCACTGGCCAGATTTCTCTGGACTCCGCCAAAGGTTACTCGGTCGCTGACGGTGCAACCGGTACGGGTGCTACTGACCTGTTCGGCGCGGCGTCCAAGTCCTCGGATAAAACCACCATCGCTGATACCGATGTTACCGACGCCGTCAACGCCCAGAACGCTCTGGCCGTCATCGACAAGGCCATTGGTTCGATCGACAGCGTCCGTTCGGGCCTGGGTGCTACCCAGAACCGTCTGCAAACCACCGTCGATAACCTGCAGAACATCCAGAAGAACTCCACCGCTGCCCGCTCCACCGTGCAGGACGTGGACTTCGCTTCGGAAACTGCCGAGCTGACCAAACAGCAGACCCTGCAGCAGGCTTCGACTGCGATCCTGTCGCAGGCTAACCAGCTGCCATCTTCGGTCCTGAAACTGCTTCAGTAATTCAGGCGCCTGAGTAAAGGGTGAAAGGGCGCGTTTACGTGCCCTTTCACCCTTTTTGGCATGAGGAGTTCGAAACATGGACATGAATGTCAAGCTGAGCCAGGTGTACCCGTCTGTGTTACCCCAGGCGCCAGTCGCTGACCGGGACCCGGTAGTGCCTGCCAAAGTGCAGGAGGCTGCTGCTGCCCCCGACAGTCAGCCGCACTCGCGCGAAGACCTGGAGAAGGCGGTTGGCGAGATTCGTGATTTCGTCCAGTCGAGCCAGCGTCAGCTGGACTTTTCCATTGATGATTCCACGGGGCAGGTTGTGGTCAAGGTGATCGCCACCCAATCAGGTGAAGTGATTCGCCAGCTCCCGTCGGAAACAGCGCTGAAGCTTGCACAAAGCCTCAGTGAAGCCGGCAGCCTGCTGTTCACTGATCAGGCATAGGCTGGCATGATTTTTGTTGCTGTTATCTATTTGATGGATTTATCCGCCAAGGATCCGGCAGCTACTGAACAAGGAGAGCAATGATGGCAGGTACAACAGTCAGCGGTATTGGCTCGGGCATTGATACCCAGGCGATTGTCGATTCCCTGGTAGCCGCGCAGAAGGCGCCGAAGCAGGCGCAGATCAATACCCAAACGCTGAAGGCAACCACCACGTTGTCCTCTATCGGCAAGATTCAGTCGGCCCTGGATGCCTTCCGCGGCGCCTTGACCAACATGACCGACACCAACAGCTTCGGCGGTTTGAGCCTGAAGTCTTCGGATGAGAAGGTCGCGACCGTCACCATGGGTACCGGTGCTGCCAACGGTTCGTTCAAGTTGATTGTCGACAAGTTGGCGACTGCTTCGAAGATCTCGACCAAGGTCTATGCGAACGGCGCGGGCTCGGTAGTCAATGCCGGTAGCACCCCGACCACCTTGACCATTCGTCAGAATGACAAGAACTACGATCTGAGTGTTCCAGCCGGCGCAACACTGCAGCAGGTGCGCGATAACATCAACAGCCAGTTCGGCGTGGCGGGCCTCAGCGCCAACGTGCTGACGGATGCCAATGGCTCGCGTTTGATCATCACCTCGACCAAGATGGGTGAAGGTTCCGACATTACGCTGCTGGGCGATTCAGGCATCGATACGGGCTATACCGTTGTCGATGAGCCGGCGGACGCTGAGTACACGCTCGACGGCATTGCCATGAAGTCCAAGACCAATGACATTACCGATGCCGTCAGTGGTCTGAACATCAAGCTGATCGGTACTTCACCGAAAAACGCTACCAGTGGCGAAGTGACCGCTACCATCCTTTCGCTGAGTACCAGTTCCGCGACGTTGAAGTCGGGCCTCAAGGGTTTCATCGATACCTACAACGCCTTGCTCAATGTGATGAACGCAGAAACCAAGGTCACCAAGAATGCCAACGGCACCATGACCGCTGCCGCGCTGACCGGTGATGCCGCGATGCGCACGTTGATGTCCTCCATTCGTGAAGAGCTCAATGCGGTGTCGGGCAATGGCACCTTGAAATCGCTTGCGGCCTTCGGTGTCACCTCGGCCCAGGATGGCGGTGCGCTGAGCCTGGACGACAAGAAATGGGACAAGGTTGCCTCGACCAATGCGGCAGACCTGACCAGTATTTTCAATGGCAAGGACGGCTTGCTGGCGCGCCTGCAGAAGGTCACCGAGCCATTCGCCAAAGCCGCCACCGGCTCCCTCGCCGAGCGCTCCAAGACCCTGAGCGAGAGCCTGACCAAGCTCAAGAGCGAGCAGGACTCGCTGGATGCTCGTATGGAAGCCCTGCAGAAAAGCCTGCAAGACAAGTACAACAACATGGATACCCTGGTCACTCAGTTGCGTCAGCAGCAGAACTCGGTGCTGAGTACCCTCAACGCACTGAACAAATCGAGCGACGATTGATCAGTGGGCGGTGCGTGAAGCCCGGGCGTGACGCCCGGCTTCATGTCATCGGCCGGTAAAGTTTTCCGCCTTTTGCCCGATACAGGGAATATCACCCCCCTTTAGCCTGCCCGTCACGAGGTCGCAAGATGAATCCCATGAGAGCCCTTCGTCAGTACCAGAAGGTCAATTCCCATGCCCAGATTTCCGAAGCCACGCCGCATCGCCTGGTGCAGATGCTGATGGAGGGTGGCCTTGATCGCATGGCGCAAGCCAAGGGTGCAATGGCCCGTGGCGACATCGCGGAAAAGGGGCTGATGCTCGGCAAGGCGATCGACATCATCATCGGCCTGCGCGATGGGTTGTTGCCTGAAAAGAGCGAAAACCCGGAGTACGTCGAAAAGCTCGACGCCCTTTACGTCTATATGACCAACCGCTTGATGCAGGCCAACGTCGACAACGATGCCGGCATTATCGACGAAGTTGCCCAGCTGCTGATTACCGTGAAAAGCGGTTGGGACGGCATCGCCGACGCCCAGCCCGCCAGCTGACGGAAGGAGATTACCGTGACCGCACTGCAACGCCTCGATGACACCTGTGATGCCCTGATCGGCGCCTTGGGTGAGCGTGACTGGGATGCCATTGCCAAGCTGGATGTGGCGTGCCGCGCGTGCATCGACGAGGTACTGGAAACCCACGCGATGGACCAGACGTTGCTGCGCGGAAAGCTGGAAGGGGTGCTGCGGGTCTACCGCAACCTGATCGATGTGACAACCGGTGAACGCCAGGCAATTGCCGAAGAGATGATGCAGATCAACCAAGCGAAAAATGCTTCGAAGGTTTATCATCTGTTCAGTTAATATGCGCACAACTGAATAAAAGGCGCCATAAATTTGACTGTTTGGGCCTTTTTGACTTTACTAGTGGCTGTTTTCGAATTTCAGACGTCCGAACACTGACCATTCAGTCGGAATGATGTCGAGCATGCCCTTGCAGGGCGCCGATATGACTAGGGAAGTTGCTATTGCATGTGGCGTGAAACCAAGATTCTGCTGATCGATGACGACAGTGCGCGCCGCCGCGACCTTGCGGTGGTGCTGAACTTTCTCGGCGAAGAGAACCTCGCTTGCTCAAGCCAGGACTGGCAACAGGCGGTCGAGACGTTGTCCTCGAGTCGTGAAGTGCTGTGCGTGCTCATCGGCGCTGTAAACGCTCCGGGCAATCTCCTAGGGCTCGTTAAGACAGTGGCGGGTTGGGATGAGTTCCTTCCTGTTCTGCTTTTAGGTGAAATTTCTTCTGCCGAGCTCCCGGAAGACCTTCGTCGCCGGGTACTGTCCAACCTGGAAATGCCACCAAGCTACAGCCAGCTGCTGGATTCGCTGCACCGTGCCCAGGTCTATCGCGAGATGTACGACCAGGCCCGCGAGCGTGGCCGCCAGCGCGAACCCAACCTGTTCCGCAGCCTGGTCGGCACCAGCCGTGCCATCCAACACGTGCGGCAGATGATGCAGCAAGTGGCCGATACCGACGCCAGCGTGCTGATTCTGGGTGAGTCCGGCACCGGCAAGGAAGTGGTGGCGCGCAACCTGCACTACCACTCCAAGCGCCGCGAAGCGCCGTTCGTGCCGGTCAACTGCGGCGCGATCCCGGCCGAGCTGCTCGAAAGCGAACTGTTCGGCCACGAGAAGGGCGCCTTTACCGGGGCGATCACCAGCCGTGCCGGGCGTTTCGAACTGGCCAACGGCGGTACCCTGTTCCTCGACGAAATTGGCGACATGCCGTTGCCGATGCAAGTCAAGCTGCTGCGTGTGCTGCAGGAGCGTACGTTCGAGCGCGTGGGTAGCAACAAGACCCAGAGTATCGACGTACGCATCATCGCTGCGACGCACAAGAACCTCGAGAGCATGATCGAGGACGGCACCTTCCGCGAAGACCTGTACTACCGGTTGAACGTGTTCCCTATCGAGATGGCGCCGCTGCGTGAGCGGGTAGAAGACATCCCGTTGCTGATGAACGAGCTGATTTCGCGCATGGAGCACGAAAAGCGCGGCTCGATCCGCTTCAATTCGGCTTCGATCATGTCGTTGTGCCGCCACGGCTGGCCGGGCAATGTGCGCGAGTTGGCCAACCTGGTCGAGCGCATGGCGATCATGCACCCGTACGGGGTGATTGGCGTGTCCGAGCTGCCGAAAAAATTCCGCTACGTCGATGACGAAGACGAGCAGATGGTCGACAGCCTGCGCAGTGACCTGGAAGAGCGCGTGGCAATCAATGGCCACGCGCCGAACTTCAGCAACCCTGCGATGCTGCCGCCTGAAGGGCTGGACCTGAAGGACTACCTCGGTAGCCTGGAGCAGGGTCTGATTCAACAGGCGTTGGACGACGCCAACGGTATCGTTGCGCGCGCGGCTGAACGTTTGCGCATTCGCCGTACCACGCTGGTGGAGAAAATGCGCAAGTACGGCATGAGCCGCCAGGGCGGCGAGGACCAGGCGGAGGATTGACGCCTGGGCCGGGGTTTTCGCCTCGGTTTTTCTGTCGCCCATTAGTTGAGCGCCGCCCATGCGACGCTCGATTTCCTCCCTGTCACACATCCCAAGCCCTGCCTCGATTCCCTTCGCCTATAAAACCGATTCCGCAGCGAATGCCAGCATAAAGCAGGCATGCGTTTTGCTTTGCATAGCATAAAGGGCCAGGGGTCAGTTTTTTGTCACCCCTCCGACCAATGCGGACAAACAGCATAATGAAAGCAGTCATTCTGGCCGGTGGGCTGGGCACACGCATCAGCGAAGAATCCCACCTGCGCCCAAAGCCGATGATCGAGATAGGCGGCAAGCCGATCATCTGGCACATCATGAAGATCTACTCGCACTACGGTATCAACGACTTCGTCATTTGCCTGGGCTACAAGGGCTATGTGATCAAGGAGTACTTCGCCAACTACTTCCTGCACATGTCGGACGTCACCTTCGACATGGCGGAAAATCGCATGGATATCCATAACCGCCACGCCGAACCTTGGCGGGTGACGCTGGTGGATACCGGGGAAAACACCGCCACCGGTGGCCGCCTGAAGCGTGTCCGCGACTATGTTGGCGATGAAACCTTTTGCCTGACTTACGGCGACGGTGTGTCCGACGTCGATATCCCCCAACTGATCGACTTCCACCGGCAGCACGGCAGGCTGGCCACGGTTACCGCCGTGCAGCCGCCGGGGCGTTATGGCGCGCTGGATGTGCAGGGCGAGCAGGTACGTGGCTTCCAGGAAAAACCTTTGGGCGACGGCGGCTGGATCAATGGCGGCTTCTTCGTGCTGGAGCCGGCCGTGCTCGATTACATCGAAGGTGACGACACCACCTGGGAATACGAGCCGCTGCGTCGTCTGGCCAAGGAGGAGCAGCTGATGAGCCACCTGCACCGTGGCTTCTGGCAGCCGATGGACACCCTGCGTGATCGCATGCTGCTTGAAGAACACTGGAAAAACGGCGAAGCAGCATGGCAGCTATGGCGCTGAACCCGGCATTCTGGGCTGGGCGCCGAGTCCTGCTGACCGGGCATACCGGCTTCAAGGGCGGCTGGCTGGCCGTCTGGCTGCGCCAGCTTGGCGCCGAACTGCGCGGCTTTGCCTTGCCTGCCGCGACCACGCCATCGTTGTGGCAGGCCGCGCAGCTGCAGCAGCAGATAGCCGGCGATTTCGCCGATATCCGTGATGCTTCGGCCCTGGCTGGTGCCTTGAAGGATTTCCAGCCGGAGGTGGTGCTGCATCTGGCGGCTCAGCCGCTGGTGCGCGAATCCTATCGTGCGCCAGGCGACACCTACGCAACCAACGTCATGGGCACGCTCAACCTGCTGGAGGCCGTGCGTGCCACGCCTTCGGTACGCGCGGTGCTGGTGGTGACCACCGACAAATGCTACGACAACCGCGAATGGCCCTGGCCCTACCGGGAACAGGACGCCCTAGGCGGCTTCGACCCCTATAGCAGCAGCAAGGCCTGTGTCGAACTGCTGTGCGCGAGCTACCGCGATTCGTTCTTGCGTACCTCCGGCGTGGCCCTGGCCACGGCGCGCGCTGGCAACGTGCTAGGGGGCGGGGACTGGTCTGCCGAGCGCTTGCTGCCGGATATCTTGCGTGCCTGGGAGGATGGCCAAGAGGTGATCTTGCGGTATCCCGATGCGACGCGCCCCTGGCAGCACGTACTCGACCCGCTGATGGGCTATCTGCAACTGGCGCAGGGCTTGCTGACCGATGCCGAGCGACACGCCGCAGCCTGGAACTTCGGCCCTGACAGCGCAGGGCTGGCCAGCGTCGGCGAGATCGTCCGGCGCCTTGCCGAACGTTGGCCAGGCGAGGCGCGCTGGTCGGTGGCCGGCGATGCCCAGCCGCACGAAGCCGGCCTGCTGGCGCTGGACTCCAGCAAGGCGCGGCAGATGCTTGGCTGGTCGCCCCGCTGGTCGCTGGATGACACCCTGAAACAGACCCTGGACTGGCATCTGGCCTGGCGCGCAGGGCGTGATATGAACATCGTTACCCGCGAGCAGATCGCGGTTCACCAAGGCGGATCCCATGAGTGACAGTACGGCGCAGCAGTTGCGCCAACAGATTGCCGAACTGGTCGGGCGCTATGCCGATCTGCAGATGGCGCCGAAACCCTTCGTGGCGGGGCAGAGCAGCGTTCCGCCTGCCGGCAAGGTGATCGGCGCGGGCGAACTGCAGGCGATGACCGAGGCCGTGCTGGATGGCTGGCTGACCACCGGGCGCTTCAACGAGGCGTTCGAGAAGCGCCTGGCCAAGTACCTGGGCCGTCGCTGCGTACTCACCACCAACTCGGGTTCGTCGGCCAACCTGCTGGCGTTTTCCGCGCTGACCTCGCCACGTCTCGGCGACCGCGCGATCAAGCCCGGCGACGAAGTGATCGGCGTTGCCGCCGGTTTCCCGACCACCGTCAACCCGATCCTGCAGTTTGGCGCGGTACCGGTGTTCGTCGATGTCGAGATGGGCACCTACAACATCAACCCGGCGCTGATCGAAGCGGCCATCGGCCCGAAGACCAAGGCCATCATGCTCGCCCATACCCTGGGCAACCCTTTCGACCTGGGCGTGATCCGCGCCCTGTGCGACAAGTACGGCCTGTGGCTGATCGAAGACTGCTGCGATGCCCTGGGCTCCACCTACCAGGGGCGCATGGTCGGCACCTTCGGCGATATCGGCACGCTCAGCTTCTACCCGGCGCACCACATCACCATGGGCGAGGGTGGGGCAGTGTTCACCGACTCGCCGTTGCTCAAGCGCATCATCGAGTCGTACCGCGACTGGGGCCGCGATTGCTACTGTGCGCCCGGCGAGGACAACACCTGCAGCAAGCGTTTCTGCTGGAAACTGGGTGGCCTGCCGCAAGGCTACGACCACAAGTACACCTACTCGCACCTGGGCTACAACCTGAAGATCACCGACATGCAGGCCGCCTGCGCGCTGGCGCAGATGGACCGGGTCGATGATTTCGTCGCTGCGCGTAAACGCAACTTCGGCTGGCTCAGCGAGCGTCTGGCCAGTTGTGCAGACCAACTGATCCTGCCGCAGGCCACCCGCGACAGTGACCCCTCCTGGTTCGGCTTCCCGATTACCCTGCGCGACGGCAGCGGCGTGAAGCGCCTCGAGCTGTTGCGTTACCTGGATGAACAGGGCGTGGGTACCCGCCTGCTGTTCGCCGGCAACCTGACGCGCCAGCCTTACATGCAGGGGCTGAACTACCGGGTTTCCGGCGAACTGCCGGTCACCGACAAGATCATGAACGACACGTTCTGGATCGGCCTCTGGCCGGGCTTGAGCGATGACCATCTGGAACATGCGGCCAGTCACATCGAAACCTGGCTCAATCGAGGAACCCACTGATGAGCACTGCCTCTTCCGCCAACACCGGTACGTTGTTCGACAAACCGCTGTTCATCCTCGAAATGGCCAACAACCACATGGGCGATGTGGCGCATGGCGTGGCGCTGATTCGCGCATTTGCCGAGGTGTGCAAGGCGTTCCCGTTTCGCTTTGCCTTCAAGCTGCAATACCGTGACCTGGATACCTTCATTCACCCGGCGATGCGCGGCCGTGACGATGTGAAGTACATCAAGCGTTTCGGCGAGACACGTTTGTCCCGTGAGCAGTTCGATACCCTGGTGGCGGAAATCCGTGCCAACGGCTTTCTTTGCCTGTCCACGCCGTTCGATGAGGCATCGGTAGGCGTGATCGAAGAGCAGGGGCTGGATGCGATCAAGATCGCCAGTTGCTCGATGAGCGACTGGCCGTTGCTGGAACGCGTGGTACAGACTCAGCAGCCGCTGATCGTCTCCACGGCCGGTTCGACCCTGGATGAGCTCGATCGTCTGGTCAGCTTCCTAGCCCACCGGGAAAAGAGTTTCGCCATTCTGCATTGCGTAGGGGAGTACCCGACCCCGGATGCCAACATGCACCTGTCGCAGGTGGATTTTCTGCGCCGGCGCTACCCTGACGTGCGCGTGGGCTTTTCCACCCATGAAAACCCGGACAACACCGATATCGTCAAGATCGCGCTGGCCAAGGGCGCGCGTATTTTCGAGAAACACGTCGGCTTGCCCACCGAGCAATTCCCCATCAACGCCTACTCGGCAAGCCCTGAGCAGGTTCGGCGCTGGCTGGAAGCGGCGCAATATGCCTTGTTGCTGTGTGGTGAAGGCGAGCAGCGTCTGCCGGTGAACGAGCGTGAACGCGACAGCCTGCGCTCCCTGCGTCGTGGTGTGTTTGCGCGCAGGCCCATTGCCGCGGGTGAGGTGGTACAGGCAGACGACGTGTATTTTGCCTTCCCGCCGCAAGACGGGCAGGTCACTGCCAACGACTGGTCGAAGTACGCCACCTTCACTGCCCAGGCGGATATCCCTGAGCATGCCGCACTGAGCACGCAGAACAGCACGCGGCGTGATGTGCGTGACAAGGTCTGGGCGATTGTCCAGCAAGTGCGCGCACAGTTGAGCGGCAGCCATGTAGTGGTGCCGGGGCGGGTCGACCTGGAGATCTCCCACCACTATGGCCTGGAGCAGTTCGACGAAATCGGTTTGACCATGCTCACGGTGGTCAATCGCGGCTACTGCAAGAAACTGCTGATGCTGCTGCCAGGCCAACAGCACCCTGAGCAATACCACAAGCGCAAGGAAGAAACCTTCCACGTCCTGCATGGCGAGCTGACGCTGCAGCTGGACGGTGTCAAGCGGGTCTGCCGTCCGGGGGATGTGGTCACCGTCGAGCCGGGTGTTCGCCATGCCTTCCACAGCGAGGGTGGGGCCATTATCGAAGAGCTGTCCTCCACGCATTTCAGCAATGATTCGTTCTATACCGACGAAGCGATCAATGCCAATCGCGACCGTAAAACCCTCTTGAGCTATTGGATGGACTGACGTGCCAAGCCCCTATCGTGTTGCAGACTACATTGCTGACTTCATTGCCGATCTGGGTGTGAAGCACGTCTTCCTGTTGCCAGGCGGAGGTGCCATGCACCTCAACGACGCGGTCGGCAAGCACCCCAACCTGGATGTGGTGGCCTGCCACCATGAACAGGCCGCCGCGATTGCCGCCGAAGCCTACTGCCGGATCAACGAGAACATCGGTGTGGCGATGGTCACCACTGGCCCGGGAGCGACCAATGCGGTGACTGCCGTTGCCGGTGCCTGGATCGAGTCGGTGCCGTTGCTGGTCGTCTCCGGCCAGGTCAAGCGTGCCGACCTGCTGCGTGGCGCGCCACTTCGGCAGAAGGGCGTGCAGGAAGTGGATATCGTCAGCGTGGTCGAGCCGATCACCAAGTATGCGGTGACCGTCCAGCAGCCAGAAGACATTCGCCGCGAGTTGGAGCGCGCTGTCTTTGTAGCGCGAGATGGCCGTGCCGGCCCGGTATGGATCGACGTACCGCTGGACGTGCAGGGCGCGCCGATCGATGCCGACAGCCTGGTGGGCTGGGACGAGGCCACAGCACCCGTTGCAGCGCTGGACGCGGCAACGCTGGAGCAGATCCGCAGCTTGCTTGACGGTGCCCAGCGGCCGCTGATCCTCGCCGGCCATGGTGTTCGCTTGAGCGGCGCGGCAGCAGCCTTCCGTGATTTGATCGAAAGCATGGGCGTGCCGCTGGTGACGACCTGGAATGCAATGGACCTGCTGCCTCACGAGCACCCGCTGTATGTCGGTCGCCCAGGCGTGGTAGCGCTGCGTGCACCGAACTTCGCAATACAGAATGCCGATCTGCTGATCACCATCGGCTGTCGTCTGGACAACATCATCACCGCCTATGCGCCGCGCGACTTTGCGCGCAACGCACGCAAGATCGTCGTGGATGTGGATGCCAACGAGATCGCCAAGCTCGACATGGACATCGATGTCGCCGTTACCCGCGATGCCGCCAGCTTCATCGAAACACTGGCCGCGTCGCTGAAAGGTGCCTCGTTCAACCGCCCGCAATGGTTGGCACGTTGCCGCGACTGGAAGTCACGCTATGGCGTCAACGACGGCAAGCCTTTCGCGGCCAGCGGGCCGATCAGCCACTTCCAGTTTGCTGACGCGCTTTCCAACGCCGTGCCGGAAAATACCCTGGTCAGCACCGGCAGCTCGGGGTTGGCGGTCGAAGTCTTCTACACCGTGTTCCGCAATCGCCCAGGCCAGCGTGTATTCCTGACCTCTGGCCTGGGCGCCATGGGTTACGGCCTGCCCGCTGCGATTGGTGCGTGCTTCGCCAACGGCAGCAAGCCGATGGTGGCGGTGGAGAGCGATGGCAGCCTGCAACTGAATATTCAGGAGCTGGCCACGCTGCGCGGGTTCAACCTGCCGATCTGCCTGGTGGTGATGAACAACGGCGGTTATGCCTCGATCCGCAATACCCAGCGCAACTACTTCGAAAGCCGCTATGTCGGCACCGGCCCCGAGGCGGGCTTGTGGATGCCAGACCTGGAAGAACTGGCACGTGCCTACCACTTGCCGTTCAAGCGCATCAGCGATGCCGCCGAGCTGGAGCAGGGCCTGGCCGAGGCCGTGCAAATGCCGCGTCCGATGATCGTGGAAGTGGTGTTGATGAAGGATGAGGCGTTGAGCCCGAAGGTTGCGGCAATTCCGCAGGCGGATGGCTCGATGACCTCGATGCCGCTGGAAGACATGAGCCCCTTGCTGCCGCTGGCGGTATTGGAGGAAGAAATGGCTGGCAACATCGCCCCGGTATCGCGCCAGGTTCGGCAGCAGGTCAATTGATGAAACGCCACGTCCTGTTCGACTTTGACGGTACCTTGGTGGACTCGGCGCCGGCCATTCTTGTCTGCTTTACCCGTGTGCTGAAGGCGCACGGGCTGCAGGCCATGCGCCCCATAGACGCCAGCCTGATCGGGCCGCCCTTGCGCCAGACGCTGGCGACACTGAGCGGCAGTGACGACGCAGCATTGCTGGATGCCCTGAGCGCCTCGTTCAAGGACATTTACGATTCCGAAGCCTGCCTGGAAACACCGGCCTATGCGGGTTGCCAGGCGATCTTGGAGCAGCTGCGCGAGCAGGGCTTCAATCTGTCCATTGCGACCAACAAACGTCTGCTGCCGACCCAGCGCATCATTGCGGCATTGGGTTGGCAAGGGCTGTTCAGCGACGTGTATGCCAGTGACTCCTACCCTGATCGCTACACGGACAAGGCCGGCATGATCGCAGCCTTGCTGGGGGATGGCGGCATTGCCGCGCAATCGGCCCTCTACATTGGCGATACCGTCGCAGACGGTCGTGCAGCGGCGGCCAATGGTGTCGAGTTCTGGCCAGTCGCTTGGGGCTATGGTCAATTTGCCAGTCATGAGCAGCCATTGCCTTCGCCGCAACAGTTGCTGGAACGCCTGGTGCGCGCATGAACACAGCTGCTACAGCCAACACATGCCCCTGCTGCGCAACGGTCGAGCGCGTATTGCCCCGCCCGCAATACACCGCTTGCCGGCTGTGTGGGCATCGTTGGCGGATGCCGATGGACGAGGCGGGCTACTATGAAACGCTGGTCGCTCGTAACGATCTGAACACGCCTTGGTTCAAGCGCAAGATGCGTGAACGTGTCGCCGCGGTATCCGACTTGCTGAAGACAGGCAAGGAACGCGTGCTCGAAGTCGGCTGTGCGGAAGGTGAGCTCGGTCGCGAGATCAAGGCGCGCTTTGCCGTCACCTATGAGGGTGTGGAGTTGTCGCAGGACAGGGTGCTGGCGACGCAGAAACTTGACCGCGTATTCCACACGCCAGCCAGCGAGATTGAGGCAACGCCGTACCAGTTGATCGTGTCCTTCCATGTGCTGGAGCATATTGCTCGACCCGAGCAGGAGCTTGCAGCCTGGGCGAGCCTTCTGAGTGCGGACGGGCGTGTGCTGATCGAGGTGCCGAACCAGGCCGGGCATCCGCTGCTGGCCAGCGATCGCAATCCCGAGCACCTGCACCAGTTCACCCCGGCGTCGCTGGCCCTGCTGCTCGCACGTTGCGGCTTTACCTGCGAAGCGTTGTCCGTGGGGCATTACGAATCGCCGGTCTACTCGGACTCGGTGCGCCTCGTCGCCCGCTTGCAGCCTGCGGCCGCGCAACGCGAGCAGCGTCTGCTGCAGCGTTTTCGTGAGCAAACTGGCGGCCCGTTCCTGGTGTACGGCATTGGCGGCGACTACCTCAATTATCTGGCACCGATTGCCGAGTCGCTGGATATCCACGCCCTGCTGGACTCATCAGAAACCAAATGGGGGCAGCGCCTGGGTAAACACGTGGTGTGTGCCTACGATCCGCAAGTGCACGCGGAGTTGCCCATCCTCATCTGCTCCATTCGCTTCGCCACGGACATCCGTCAGCACCTGCTCGACCTTGGGATTGCAGCGCAGCGCATCATCGGCCTGGATAGCATCTATGAAAACGCCTGATCCCGTTCTCGCTGCGGACTTGAGCGGGATGCTCACAGCCCCGCTGCCCTGGGAAGCCCTGCACGGCCGTCATATTCTGGTCACTGGCGCCTCGGGCTTCATTGGTGGGCATGTCGTCGAAGCCCTCGTCTGGCTCAATCGGCGTCAGCCTCAGGCGAAGGTGCACGTGTACGCCCTGGCGCGGGACCTGGCAAAACTGCGTCAGCGCATGCCCTGGCTGGATATTCCAGGCGAAGTGACGCCTCTGATCCAGGATGTCACCCAGCCCTGCGGCCTTGCTGCGCCGCTGGATTTCATCGTCCATGCCGCCAGCCCTGCCAGCCCCAAGGACTATCTGCAACGGCCGGTCGATACGATCCGTGCCAATACCGATGGCACCCGGGCACTGCTTGAGCTGGCCCGGGACAAGCAGGCACGTTTTCTGTTTCTCAGCAGTGGTGCGGTGTACGGCGACAACCCTTGGCAAACCGATGCGATCGCGGAAGGTGATTTTGGCCGGGAAGACCCGTTGGCTCCACGGGCCTGCTACGGCGAGAGCAAGCGCTTGGCCGAAACGCTGTGCCAGGCCTACCACACCCAATACGGTGTGGATGCCAGGATTGCGCGGATTTCCCATTGCTATGGGCCGGGTATGCGGCTGGACGATGGCCGGGCGATCTCCGATCTGCTTGCCGATGTCCTTCACAACCGGGATATCCAGCTGGATTCCGATGGAAGCGCCTCGCGTCCGTTCTGCTATGTCTCCGATACCGTGCTCGGGCTGTTCCACATCCTGTTCCGGGGCGAAGCGGGCCATGCCTACAACGTCGGTGAAACGCAGGAAACCAGCATCCTGGAATTGGCCGAAAAGTTGATTGCCTCAGCCGGTAAGGCAGGGCAGCTCACGGTCAGGCCGCAGGCGCGCAGTGGCCCGGCACCTGCTGTGAGAAACGCCGGGCATTTCAATATCGACAAAATTCGCGCTTTAGGGTGGGCGCCACTCACACCTTTGGATGTGGGTTTGTCCCGACTCTTGCAGGCCCATACATGACCGCTCCCGATTCGCGTCCGACACTCATTGGTTACCTCCCTCCGCCTGAGGGCATTAGAAAGACCGGGGCCAACTACCAATATCATTCTCAATTCATCAATATTGGGGATATTGTTTACGCTCATGCCGGCGCCATGTTGACCTCGGGGCGTCATGTTGAGGCGTGGAACTTTCGGATGACCGCAGAAGAGGTCAATGAACGATTTTCCAAGGTGATATTTTTCATTCCTTGCAGAATTGCGCCGCCTCCCTATGACCAGGATGGTTACCCTTACGCGTACGTCACGGACTTTATCGAGAAACTGAAAATTCCTTTTTTCAGTCTTGGCGAATCCATTCAAGCCAGGGAGTACGATTATCAGCCCGGCTTCCACAAGCAGCTTTCTCCTGCCGTGGTTCGCTACCTGAGTGTGATTGCCGATCGGTCACCGGTGGTGGGGACGCGCGGTTATTATTCAGCGGACGTGCTGAATAGCCTCGGGATCAAGAATGCCGTTCCTTTAGGCTGCCCGTCCCTCTACCTGAATGGCCCTTCGCTGCGTACGTCCTTGCTGGAGGTGCCGCACAACCCTGAAAAGGTTGCGGTGTGCTACTCGAACTATCAGGGCAATCGTCATAGCCGCATCGACGACGTTCTGCGCCTGGCCAGTCAGCACGATTATTACTATGTCGAGCAGGTCTTTGGCCTGCTTGCGCAGGCGCTCTATTACCCCGGGAAGGTCAGCGGGGCTGATATCCATGCGGCGCGGCGTTTCTATAAAGACTTGGCGCCTGTGCTGGCCTTGTTGAAACAAAAGCGCGTTCGCTACTTTACAAACTATAGCCTGTGGAAGGCATTCCTCGGCTCGATGGATTTTGTGTTCGGTGCCCGCATGCATGGTTTGACGCCGGCGCTGCATGCCGGGAAGCCTGCCGTGTTCATTGCGCACGATTCGAGGGTGCGGGAAATGTGCGAGTTCTTCTCACTGCCGTTTGTGGCGGAGCATGAGCTACCTGCGTCAATGGATATCAACTTCTTCTTGTCACGCTGTGACTACACCGCGACGCTTTCGCAGTATCAAGATGCCTATGCGCGATTCGTTCAGACGCTGCGCACGCTTGGGCTCGACGGCAATATCGATGCAGCGGGTTCGATTATTGATAGTTGGGAACCTGAGCCTGACGTGCAGGTGGCCAGCGAGGAGCGCGTCCCGCGTTACTCACCCGAAGAAATGTTCAACCTGGAGCAGCAACTTGCTATTTGCGCCGGGATTCCGGACGAGACCTTTTTGAAGCTTGCCCAGATCAGTGATATTTCCCAACGTTGGTACCGTTCTCGTCTTAATACACAGGCGGGTTAAGACCGCTTGATTTGGCCAGTTATTGTTGCGTCTTTCGGTTTTGGCAAGGCCGTTCGTAAAGTTCAGGGTAGGCGATATGAGAGCGTGTGAAATTTGTGGCGGAAGCCATCTAGAGCAACTGCACCGTCAGCATTTTCTGTTCCCGGGGCTTCCCCAGGCCGTGCATTACGATGTGGTGGCCTGTCGCAACTGCGGTTTTGCCTACGCCAGCGACATTCCGGATCAGTCGGCGCTCGATCAGTTCTATCAGAACGTCGAGCATCACCTGCATACCGACTTGCCGCCCGGGTTGGCGCGTATTCACGGGGATTTCTTCCACTTCGTCCAGCAACATGCAGACCTGGCAAGCGACGCTCGCATTCTCGATATCGGTTCGGGCATGGGGCATTTCCTTGCACATTTCAAACAGGCAGGCTTCCAGCGCTTGCTCGGTATGGAGCCCAGCCCGGCTGCAGCCAAGCTGGCGCACGAAATCTACGGGGTGGAGATCAGAAGCGCGACCGTGGATGCTTTCGTCACTGAAGAGCGCTTCCAGTTGATCAGCCTTTGCGGCGTGCTGGAGCACATTGCCGACCTGCGCAACAGCATGGCCAAGATTGCGGCGCTGCTGGCGGACGATGGTTATCTGTTCATCGCGGTTCCCGATGCCGAGGCCTTCGGCAAGACGCCGCCGGCTGAGCCCTTCCTCGAGTTTGCGCTGGAGCACATCAACTTCTTCAGTGCCGTCAGCCTGGACAACCTGCTGGCTGCCAGCGGCTTCGAGAAAGTGACGGTCATCTCCCAGCACAACGATTTCTACGACAACCATTACCTGCTGGCCATGTACCGCAAGACGACCAAGGCAGCTAAGCGTTTCACGCTTGATGCTGTGGCGGCTGCCAGCCTGCTCAGTTATGTCGAGCTGTCGCGACAGGTATTGCGCCCGGTGGAAGCGCTGGCCGAGCAACTGGAGGCCAGTGCCGAGCCGGTGCTGATCTGGGGCGCTGGCGCGCTTACCAGCCGGTTGCTCTGCGATACCCGGCTGGGCAAGGCCAATATCTGCGGCATCGTCGACCGGAACAGGAACCTGCAGGGCAAACCCCTGCTCGGTGTGACCATTACCGGCCCCGATGAGCTGGCGCAGCACCAGGGGGCCACGGTGTTCATTGCCAGTACCACTTACGCTGCAGAGATCCGCGACACACTGATCCAGCAACATGACTGGCGCGGCAGAATCCTCAGCCTCGCCACCGGAGCCCGGTAATGCCGATGAACACGCTTAACCACATCCGTGCGGCCTACGAGGCCGGGGAATCTGCCAAGCAGGATTACATCGAGGCCATCCACGCACGGCACGCCAGCCTGTTCGCGTACCCCGAGTTCCTCGCCGGTACCGACGTGGAGTCTCTGCGTATCCTGCCGGAGGGCGTCTTCGTGCGTTCCCGCTCGCAGCAGATCGAGTTGTTTCTCGACCCCCAGGACCAGCACCTGGTGCCCTGCACCCTGATGAACTTCCGTGCCTATGAAACACTGGAGACCGAGTTCCTCAAAGCCATCACCCCGGAAAACGGGGTGGTTCTGGACATCGGCGCCAACTGCGGCTGGTATGCCCTGGCGCTGGCTCGGCACTGCCCCTCGGCGCGGATTCACGCCTTCGAACCGATTCCGCATACCCATGAGATTCTAGAGCGCAACATCCGCCACAACGGTTTGTTCAACATAGAGGCGCACCGGCTGGCCTTTTCGAACCAGCAGGCGACACTAGAGTTTCTCTACACGCCCAACTGTTCCGGCGCCACTTCCCAGGTGCTGGCCGGGCAACCGGGCAGCCAGGAAAGCCTGCAGAAGGTGTCCTGCCTGGCCACGACGCTGGATAGCTTCTGCGCGCAGCATGAGCTGGCGCCGCAGATCATCAAGTGCGATGTAGAGGGGGCGGAGTTGATGGTGATCCAGGGCGGCGAGGCGATGCTCGCTCGCCATAAGCCGGTGATTCTGATCGAGCTATTGAGGAAGTGGGCCAGGCAGTTCGACTACCACCCCAACGAGGTGGTGGAGCGGCTTGGTCGTATCGGCTATCAGGCCTATACCCTGAGCAAAGAGGGGCTGCACCCCTGCCCGGGCATTGACGAGCAAACCCAGGAAACCAACTTCGTCTTTGTGCACGAGCAGCAGCACCGTCAGATCGCCGACCTGCTGCGGTCCATGCCATGAACCCAGCCATTCCGCCGCTGACCGTTGCTCTGCTGACTTACAACCGACTGGACTACCTCAAGCAGTCCCTCGCTGCCGTGCTCGGCCAGAGCTTCGAGGATTTCGAGCTGCTGGTTCTCGACAATGGCAGCAGTGACGGGACGGCGCAGTTCATTCTGGGCCTGCAGGACCCGCGAATCCGTTACGTCAGGAACTCGCGCAATGTTTCCACCGTGGAGTTCAACTGCCGTTCGGCTTATCACCTCGCCCTGGGGCGACGGGTGATCGTCACCCATGACGACGACGTCATGGAGCAAGACATGCTGGAGCGGCAGATGCGCTTCATGGATGGCCACCCCGAGGTGCGGCTGGTGTGGACGCGCGTCAGCGACATTGATCAGGATGGCCATGCGCTGGTCGGGGGCAGCACCGTGCCCGACGCGGAGCGAATTTTCGCGCCCGGGGAATACATCAGCAGTTTCCTCAAGGAGCGGCTGTGGCCGATGCCCAGCGGTGTGATGCTGGAGCGCGCCGTACTGCCCAAGTTGTATGCGGTACACGCGTGCCTCGGCGAGGCGGCTGCGCGCAAGAAAACCCTGGAGACGGCGGGCATCGAGGACGTGCTGATGCCGGCGCGCATCAATCGCCGGCATGCCATCGGCTACCTTGACCAGCCCTTGCTGCGCCGTCGGGTGCATACCCAGCAGTTCTCCCATGCGGCGAGCCTGTCGCTGCCTGGGGTCGCCCTCTATCGAGACCTGAAGCACATCGCCAAGGGCGTTCCCGGGCTGGAGGCAGAAACCCTGCATTTCGATGCCTTCACGGCGCGCTTCTTCATTCAGGAAGCCATTACGACCCAGCCCGCGAGGGCGATCAACAACGGCATTTTAAAGAAGATTGGTAAAACGGCCGACGGCCTGCAGCGCAACATGGCATTGGCCCCCGACGCCTTTCTGGCGGGCCTGCCTGTGTTTCTGCTGGCCCAGCTTCTGTCGCTGGGCGAACCGGCGTGCCAACTGAACACGCTGTCGGCCTCCGGGCATGCCAGCGCTACCGAGAAACTTCTGAGCTGGGCGCGCAAAGCCACCGCAACGCCACGCTCGAGCATCCTGGCCGGCCTGGAGGGGCGCAGGATCATCATCTTCGGTAGTGCCTTCATCGCCGCGCTGTTGATTCTTGAAGCCGAGAAAAACGGCGATCAGGTCGTTGCCTGTATCGATTCCAACATCAATCGCCAGGGCAGAGAAATGCTGGGCGTACCCATTCAGCCCTTGGCCTGGATGAGTGAGCACGTGGAAGAGGGCGATGTCGTGGTCATCAGTTCCGAGCGGGATCATGAACATTACATTGAAGCGCTTATCCATCAGCACCTCAGGGCAGCGGCACGCGTCGTGTCCTGGAAGCACCTGACGGCATCTGCGTGATTCACGACATACAGGCTACGTGCCGACAGGCGCCGTGTCGCTTGACGCAAGCGAGCAACCATTTTGGGGAAGTGACAGCATGACGAATTGGGCTTTGATCGCAGGTGGGCGTTGTGCCGGGCAACCTTGGCGAGTACGGGTAGCTGGGTTTTGCCTGGAAGATCAGCAGGCATTCCTGCTGTCCGATGCGGACTGGGAAGGCTTGCAGCGCAAATTGCCGCTGCAGCCCCTGACGGTGTATGGCTTGAGCAACGGGCTGTTGTTCGAGCGGGCTACCGATGCCGCAGGAGAGGCCGATGGCGTGCTTCTGATTGCCCACCCTCGTCAGGCCCAGGCGGTGTGCGAGTTGCCGTCCAAAGCACAGCGATATCTGCTATTAGGTGATGCCGAGCAACGGGAGGCGCTGCAAGAAGAAGCCGCCTTCAGCAAAATCCTTGTCCCGGCAAAGGAAGGCCAGCCCAGTACTTCGCTGGTCTGCCTGGATTACCTGAAACTTCCCGATGCTGACGCATCCGACTCGCAAGCGTGGCCAATCACCCGAGATACGGAAGATCGCGACTACTCCAGGAACTACCATTGTTCGGCAGACTACTGGCTGTACAAGGTAACCACCGCAATCGCTGATGATGCCGCTGCGGTACGGCACCTCGAGCCCCTGTTGAGTGTCGTGATCCCGACCTACAACCACGGGCGTTACCTTGGCCAGTGTGTCCAGTCGGTACTCGACCAGGGCGTGGACGATATCGAGATCCTGGTGCTGGACAATGCGTCCACGGACGACACCACCGAGGTAATGGCGGCATTCGCGGGCAACCCGAGCGTGCGCTACATCCGTAACCGATACAATTTCGGCCCAGGCTACAACTGGCGCAATGGCCTGCGTATCGCACAGGGGCGGTACTTCACGTTCCTTTCCGCCGACGATTATTTCAACCCAGGCCACCTGTCGCGCCTGTTGCCTACGCTGGAGAGCCAGCCCCACGTGGCGGTTGGCTATACCGGCATTCGCTGGGTCAATGGCGCTGGGCAGGCGTTGAACCAGCCTCGTCATCCCGGTTACCGCAACGGCGATTATGTCGGTGGGCGCAATGAAGTCGCTGACCTGCTGATTTTCGACAGTTACATGACACCGTCGGCAGTGATCTACCGGCGTGAGGCATTTTGTCAGGTCTGGAGCCCAGGCAAGACGTACGGTGCCGGTGACTGGGAGATGGTCGTGCAGATGGCGGAGCGTTACCCCGATTTCGCCTATGTCGATATGCCCGGTGTCAGCTATCGCTGGCACGGTGCGCAGGAGTCGAACCAGTTCTACGCCTCCGTTGAGCCATTGATCGGGCACCTTGCCATTGTCGAAGGCGTATTCGAGCGCAATGCGCAGCATCACCTCTACGGGCGTGAGCGCGAGGTGGCGGCGCACCTCGAGCGGCGTCTGGAGCAATACCCTGGCGAGCAGCATTCCGAGTTGGGTGCCCGGGCGCGCCAGCTCTGCGAGCGTTTGGAAGGGCAGGCGCGGCAGCAAGAGACGACGTTGTTCTCGATTATCGTGACGACCTACAACCGCCCGCAATTGCTCAGCGATGCGCTGAACAGCATTGGCCACCAGTCTTTCAAGGACTTCGAGGTCATTCTGGTCAATGACAACGGCGACCCGGTCGAGTCGCTGCTGGCTGATTACGATTTCCCTGTCACGTACATCCGCCAAGGCCGTAATCGCGGCCCTGCCGCTGCCCGTAACACTGCTTTGCACCTGGCCCGTGGTCGGTATGTCGTTTATCTGGACGACGACGACCTGTTCCTGCCTGGTCATCTCGAAGCATTGGCCAACGCGCTGGCGGCTCACCCCGACAGCGTGGTGTATACGGATGCGGTGTTCATTCAGGAAACGATCACGGCGGGCGAGAGGGCCGAGGTGGCGCGTGAGCAGCGCTACCCCCACGAGGCGTACTCCCGCGAACGGTTACTGGTCAACAACTACATCCCAGTCAACACCTTTGCCTGCCCACGTGCGCTTGCGCTGGCCGTAGGGGGCTTCGACGAATCACTGACAGGTCTGGAGGATTGGGACTTCCTCATGCGCTTATGTGCTCGAAGCGCTTTCCACCATGTTCGTGATGAGACGGTGCAAGTGCGCATGCGCCGGGATGACAATGCCCCTGCACGACGTTCGGAGCAGGCACTGCAAGATTACCCTGCGCTGTATCGTGAGTTGTATGCACGCCATGCCGACTGTGGTAGCGATGAAGTCAAGCGCGGGCGCCAGCAAATGCTGGAGCATCTGGGCGAAAAGCCCAAGTCATTGACACTGCAAGACTGGCTGGCCGAACGCGTTCCGGATGCCATGCAGAGCCGGCTGATCGGGCAGCGCCTGCAAGCCCATCAGGGTGGGCCTGTAATCGGGGTCATCGTGGTGGACGCTGAAGGGCATGCGGATGCCTTGAAAGCATCGCTGCAAAGCTTGAGCAGCGATAACTGCCTTTACCCCACAGTGAAAGTCATCGCGCTGACGCCGGGGGAGGCACCCGCAACTTCGGCCCAGGGCAAACTGCAGTGCCTGCGTTTGAGTGACGCCAGCCTCAGCGACCAGCTCAACCAGGCAGTGCTGGCGGGTGAGTTCGACTGGTTCATGCTGGTAGAGGCGGGCGTTGAGTTCACTGCCAGCGGCCTGCTGATTGCCGCGCTTGATCTGCTGGCAGCGCCTGGCTGTCGGGCCGTTTATGGTGATGAAGGTTTGCGTGGCGATGGCGCGGAAATGGGCGCTGCGCTGCGCCCTGACCTCAACCTTGATCTTCTTCTGAGTTTGCCGGCGAGCCTGTCACGCCACTGGTTGTTCAACCGTCAGGTGTGGCTGGACATGGGCGGCTTCCGCCAGGAGGCAGGCCAGGCGTTCGAGCTGGAGTACATCCTGCGCCTGATCGAGACCGCCGGTTTCGAGGGGCTGGGGCATATCAGCGAGCCGTTGCTGATCAGCGATGCGCAGACGCTGCGCGACTGCCCGGACGAGCGCGAGGTCATTCAGCGCCATCTGCATGCACGCGGTTTTCCGCAGGCTCGCGTCGAGTCGCGTCTGCCCGGGCGTTATGACCTCGACTACGGCGCCCCCGGTGATTTGCCGGTCAGCATCCTGATCCTGCTCCAGGGCAACAGCACGGAGCGGGCGCAGCGTTGCATGGAAACCATCCTGGAGAAGACGCCCCATCGAAACTACGAGGTGCTTCTGCTGGCGCGCAATGATGCCGGCCCAGCAGTGAGCAGCTGGCTCGATAGCGTTGCCCAGCTCGGCACCGATGCCATTCGTTGCTTGCGTTTCCCTGCCGGCATGGCGCCTGCGCACATGCGCAACCAGGCCGCCGAGCAGGCGCGTGGTGAGTTCCTGCTGTGGCTGGACGAGGGCGCTGCGGTGCTCGATAGCGACTGGTTGCAGCAGATGCTCAACCATGGCGTGCGCCAGGAAGTCGGCGTGGTGGGGGCCAAGCTGGTGGCGGGGGACGCTACCATCAGCCATGCCGGTTTCGTGCTCGGCCTGAACGGCCCGGTTGGCGAAGCCTTTGCCGGGCAGCCGCTGGATGCATCTGGCTACCTGCAGCGCCTGCAGGTCGACCAGAACTATGTCGCAGTGAGCGGCAAGTGCTTGCTGGTGAACAAGGGCCTGTTCCTGGAGGTGGGTGGTTTCGACGAGACACCCGAGCTGCAGCGCTGGGCGGATGTCGATCTGTGCCTGCGCCTGTCCCGTGCCGGCTACCTGAACGTGTGGACGCCGCGTGTGCAATTGCTGCTCAGCGAAGATGCGGCAACGCCGGCCAGCACCGAGGAAGAAGACGCCCTGTTTGCCCGCTGGCTGCCGGCACTGGCGCGAGACCCGTTCTACAACCCGAACTTCTCGCTGTCGTCCACCAATGGCTTCGGCCTGGCGCCCACCCAGCTGAGCTGGCGACCGCTGTCGTCCTGGAAGCCGCTGCCGACGATCCTGGCCCATGCGGCGGACAGGCAGGGTTGTGGCAACTACCGGGTCATCCAGCCGCTCGATGCGCTCAGCCGCGAGGGGCTGGCCGAGGGGCTGCTGTCGTGGAATCACCTGGCACCAGGCGAACTGGAGCGTTACCAGCCGGACAGCATCGTCCTGCAGCGCCAGGTGGGCGACGAGCAGATTGAGCACATACGCCGGATGCACGCGTTTTCGCAGGCCTTCAAGGTCTTCGAGCTGGACGACTATCTGCCCAACCTGCCGATCAAGAGCGTACACAGGGCGCACATGCCCAAGGACATTCTGCGCTCCATACGTCGCGGCCTGGCCTATGTGGACCGCTTTGTCGTCTCTTCGCAGCCGCTGGCCGAAGCCTTTGCCGGCCTGCATGACGATATCCGGGTGGTACACAACACGCTGGATACCCGCTACTGGAAAGGCCTCAACGCCCAGCGCCGGCAGTCGCGCAAACCGCGTGTCGGCTGGGCGGGCGGCGCAAGCCACACGGGCGACCTGGAAGTGATCGCGGACGTGGTCAGGGAGCTGGCCAACGAGGTGGAGTGGGTGTTCTTCGGCATGTGCCCGGATAAGCTGCGGCCTTATGTGCATGAGTTCCACCAAGGCATTGCCTTTGAACACTACCCCGCGGCGCTGGCCAGAATGAACCTGGACCTGGCCCTGGCGCCCGTCGAGCAGAACCTGTTCAACGAGTGCAAGAGCAACCTGCGCCTGCTGGAGTACGGCGCCTGTGGTTTCCCGGTGATCGCCAGCGACGTACGTTGCTATCAGGGCTACAGCGACTTGCCGGTCACCCTGGTGAAGAACCGCTTCCGTAGCTGGGTAGAGGCCATCCGCATGCACCTTGCCGACCTGGATGCGACGGCGAAGGCGGGCGATGCACTGCGCGATGCGGTGCAGGGCGGCTGGATGCTCGAAGGCGAAAACCTGAATCACTGGCGCAAGGCCTGGCTGCCGGATTGAGCCTGGCTGGCCTCCCTTGCCCATTGCGGGCGAGGGAGGCAGCGCATCCGAAAATCCCCATCTTCGGCACGGCTATTGCTACACCGCTGGCAACATACCGTTTTTATGACGGTCAGCCACGCGAGAGAGCACGATGCCCCAGGCCGCCCACGTTTCCCGAGCCCCCGATCCGCAGGGGCATGCCCTGATCGAGCAGGAAAGCCGACAGGGTGTCGAGCAAGCCTTCGCCCTGTTCAACCAGGTCTCCAGCCAGCTGAGCCAGTCCTACAGCCTGCTTGAAGCGCGGGTCAGCGAACTGAAGGGCGAGCTGGCGGTGGTCAGCGCCCAGCGCATCGCCGAACTCAGTGAAAAGGAACGCCTGGCCAACCGCCTGCAGAACCTGCTGGACCTGCTGCCCGGCGGGGTGATCGTGATCGATGGCCACGGCCTGGTGCGCGAAGCCAACCCGGCCGCCTGCGAACTGCTCGGCGAGCCGCTGATCGGCGAGCTGTGGCGCCAGGTGATTGCCCGCAGCTTCGCCCCGCGCAAGGACGACGGCCATGAAGTCTCGCTGCGCGACGGCCGCCGCCTGTCCATCGCCACCCGCTCGCTGGATGCCGAGCCCGGCCAGTTGGTGCTGCTCAACGACCTGACAGAAACCCGTCGCCTGCAAGACCAGTTGGCTCGCCACGAGCGCTTGTCGTCGCTGGGGCGCATGGTCGCCTCGCTGGCCCATCAGATCCGCACGCCCCTGTCGGCAGCCATGCTCTACGCCAGCCACCTGGCCGATAGCGAGCAAGACCTGAGCGTGGAAACCCGCCAGCGCTTCGTCGGTACCTTGAAGGAGCGCCTGCACGAGCTGGAGCACCAGGTGCGCGACATGTTGGTGTTCGCCCGTGGCGAGCTGCCGCTCGGCGATCGGGTGAGCCCCAAAGGGCTGTTCCAGGCCTTGCAGCAGGCCGCGCAGTCGCACGTGCAAGGGCATGCCGTGCGTTGGCAGTGCGACAGCCACCTGGGCGAGCTGCTGTGCAACCGCGACACCTTGGTCGGCGCCATGCTCAACCTGATCGAGAATGCCCTGCAAGCGAGCGAGGCGCCGGCGCGGCTCAAGGTGCACGTGTTCCGTCGCCAGCAGGTGTTGCACCTGTGCGTGAGTGACGCCGGCAGCGGCATCGACGCCGACGTGCTGGGCCGCCTGGGCGAGCCGTTCCTGACCACCAAGGCCACCGGCACCGGCCTGGGCCTGGCCGTGGTCAAGGCCGTGGTGCGGGCGCACCAGGGTACGCTCAGCGTGCGTTCCAAGGTCGGGCGCGGCACCTGCGTGCGGGTCGAGCTGCCGTTGATCGATGGGCAACTGGCGGAGGCGCACGGATGACCATCAAGGTGCTGCTGGTCGAGGATGACCGCGTGTTACGCCAGGCGCTTGGCGATACCCTGGAAATCGGCGGTTTCGCCTACCGCGCCGTGGGCAGTGCCGAAGAGGCACTGGAGGCTGTGCTGAGCGAAGCGTTCAGCCTGGTGGTGAGTGACGTGAACATGCCGGGTATGGATGGGCACCAGTTGCTGGCGCAGTTGCGCCGCCAGCAGCCGCAACTGCCGGTGTTGCTGATGACCGCGCATGCTGCGGTGGAACGTGCCGTGGAAGCGATGCGCCAGGGCGCAGCCGATTACCTGGTCAAGCCGTTCGAGCCCAAGGCGCTGCTGTGTTTGGTGCAGCGCCATGCTGCCGGGCGCGTGAGTGCGGTGGACGAGGAGGGGCCGGTAGCCTGTGAGCCGGCCAGCCGACAATTGCTGGAGCTGGCCGCGCGCGTGGCGCGCAGCGACTCGACGGTGCTGATCTCGGGTGAGTCGGGTACCGGCAAGGAAGTGCTGGCACGCTTCATTCACCAGCAGTCCCCGCGGGCAGGCCAGCCCTTCGTGGCGATCAACTGCGCGGCGATCCCCGACAACATGCTCGAAGCCACCTTGTTTGGCCATGAGAAGGGCGCTTTCACCGGCGCCATCGCGGCCCAGGCCGGCAAGTTCGAGCAGGCCGAGGGCGGCACCTTGCTGCTCGACGAAATCTCCGAGATGCCGCTGACGTTGCAGGCCAAGCTGTTGCGGGTGTTGCAGGAGCGTGAGGTGGAGCGGGTAGGCGGGCGCAAGCCGATCAGCCTGGACATCCGCGTGCTGGCCACCACCAACCGCGATCTGGCGGGCGAAGTGGCGGCGGGGCGGTTCCGTGAAGACTTGTATTACCGATTGTCGGTGTTCCCCCTGGCCTGGTGCCCGTTGCGCGAGCGCAAGGGCGACATCCTGCAACTGGCCGAACGCCTGCTGGCCCGCCATGTCGGCAAGATGAAGCATGCGCCGGTGCGTTTGTCTGCCCAAGCGCGGGCCTGCCTGCAGGCGTATGCCTGGCCGGGTAACGTGCGCGAACTGGACAACGCCTTGCAGCGGGCGCTGATCCTGCAGCAGGGCGGGGTGATCGAGGCGGCGGATTTTTGTCTGGCCGGCGCCATTCCCTTGTCGGCGAGCGCGGCGCCTTCATTGCCCGAAGTGGCGGTCGAGGCGGGGGGCCTGGGTGATGACCTGCGCCGCCATGAGTACCAGACCATCATCGACACCTTGCGCGCCGAGCGTGGCCGCCGCAAGGAGGCCGCCGAGCGGCTGGGCATCAGCCCGCGCACCTTGCGTTACAAGCTGGCACAAATGCGCGATGCCGGGTTTGACGTCGAGGCCAGCCTCTTCGGCTGATAAGCCGCAGGTGCGGGCTATGTCGGGTGCGGCCTTTGTAGGAGCGGCCTTGTGTCGCGAAAGGGGCGCGTAGCGGCCCCGGCGATTTTTGCTGCGCCACAGCACCTGGGGCCGCTACGCGCCCCTTTCGCGACACAAGGCCGCTCCTACAACGGCGCGTCAAATCAGAAGGGTGGCAAGGCTGGCACCTTTGTTGCTTTACACGAGCTATCCGCCGCATGAGTGTCAAAAAAATGCGGCCGCCGGAGAGAGAAGGTCATGAGCCAAGGTGTTGAATTCAATCGTCTGATGCTGGACATGCGGGCCATGCAGGCCGACGCCATGTCGTTGCCCAAGGTGTCCGCCGCGCCTGAGCTGGCGCCGGGCCAGAGCAGCTTTGCCGACATGCTCGGCCAGGCCATCGGCAAGGTGCATGAGACCCAGCAGGCCTCTACCCAGCTGGCCAACGCCTTCGAGATTGGCAAGAGCGGCGTCGACCTGACCGACGTGATGATCGCTTCGCAAAAGGCCAGCGTTTCCATGCAGGCGATGACCCAGGTGCGCAACAAGCTGGTCCAGGCGTACCAGGACATCATGCAGATGCCGGTTTGAGGACGGACGTAACCCATGGCTGAAGCAGTCGTCGACAACGCCCCCGCCAAGAGCGGCCAGCCAGCGTCCAAGCCGCCGCTGTTCGGTATGGCGTTTCTGGAAAACATCTCGCAGATGCCCATGCTGCGTCAGGTCGGCCTCATGGTCGGCTTGGCCGCGAGCGTGGCCATCGGCTTTGCCGTGGTGCTGTGGTCGCAACAGCCCGACTACCGGCCGCTGTACGGCAGCCTGTCGGGCATGGACACCAAGCAGGTCATGGAAACCCTGGCCGCTGCAGACATTCCCTACAACGTCGAGCCCAATTCCGGCGCTCTGCTGGTCAAGGCCGACGACCTCTCCCGTGCGCGCCTGAAACTGGCGGCCGCAGGCGTGGCACCGAGCGATGGCAATGTCGGTTTCGAACTGCTCGACAAGGAGCAGGGCCTGGGCACCAGCCAGTTCATGGAGGCCACCCGCTATCGCCGCAGCCTCGAAGGTGAACTGGCGCGCACAGTGTCCAGCCTGAACAACGTCAAGGGCGCACGCGTGCACCTGGCGATCCCGAAAAGCTCGGTGTTCGTGCGTGACGAACGCAAGCCTAGCGCCTCGGTACTGGTCGAATTGTACCCAGGCCGCGCGCTGGAAGCCGGGCAGGTGATGGCGATCGTCAACCTGGTCGCCACCAGCGTGCCAGAGCTGGACAAGTCGCAGGTCACCGTCGTCGACCAGAAGGGCAACCTGCTGTCCGAGCAGTTGCAGGACACCGCCCTGACCATGGCGGGCAAGCAGTTCGACTACAGCCGCCGCATGGAAAGCATGCTCACCCAGCGCGTGCACAATATCCTGCAGCCGGTGTTGGGCAATGACCGCTACAAGGCCGAAGTGTCCGCCGACCTGGACTTCAGTGCGGTGGAATCGACGTCCGAGCAGTTCAACCCGGACCAGCCGGCGCTGCGCAGCGAGCAGTCGGTCGACGAGCAGCGCGCCAGCAGCCAGGGCCCACAAGGCGTGCCGGGTGCACTGAGCAACCAGCCACCGGGTGCTGCCTCTGCACCGCAAACCACCGCCGCAGCCGCCACCCCGGCCCCTGCCATCCAGCCTGGCCAACCGCTGGTGGATGCCAACGGCCAGCAGATCATGGACCCGGCCACCGGCCAGCCAATGCTCGCGCCGTACCCGTCGGACAAACGTCAGCAGAGCACCAAGAACTTCGAGCTGGACCGCTCCATCAGCCACACCCGTCAGCAGCAGGGCCGCATGACCCGCCTGTCGGTAGCGGTGGTGGTCGACGACCAGCTCAAGGTCGACCCTACCAGCGGCGAAGCCACCCGTGCCCCATGGGGTGCCGAGGACCTGGCACGCTTTACCCGCCTGGTGCAGGACGCGGTCGGCTTCGATGCCAGCCGCGGCGACAGCGTGACGGTAATCAACGTGCCGTTCGCCGCCGACCGTGGCGAAGAAATCGCCGACATCGCCTTCTATCAGCAGCCGTGGTTCTGGGACATCGTCAAGCAAGTGCTGGGCGTGGTGTTCATCCTGGTGCTGGTGTTCGGCGTACTGCGGCCGGTGCTCAACAACATCACCGGGGGCGGCAAGCAGGCTGCCTCGGATAGCGACATGGAGCTGGGCGGCATGATCGGTCTGGATGGCGAACTGGCCAACGACCGCGTCAGTCTGGGTGGCCCGACAAGCATTCTGTTGCCAAGCCCGAGCGAGGGTTACGAGGCGCAGCTCAACGCAATCAAAGGCCTGGTGGCCGAAGACCCGGGCCGCGTGGCCCAGGTCGTGAAAGACTGGATCAACGCCGATGAGTGATAACCGAGCCGTTACCGCCAAGCTGAGCCGTGTCGACAAAGCGGCGATCCTCCTGCTCTCGCTGGGCGAAACCGATGCTGCCCAGGTTCTGCGGCACATGGGGCCCAAGGAAGTGCAGCGGGTGGGTGTGGCCATGGCGCAGATGGGCAACGTGCACCGCGATCAGGTCGAGCAGGTGATGAGCGAGTTCGTCGACATCGTTGGCGACCAGACCAGCCTGGGTGTCGGCTCCGACGGTTATATCCGCAAGATGCTCAACCAGGCCCTGGGCGAAGACAAGGCCAACGGCCTGATCGACCGCATCCTGCTGGGCGGCAACACCAGCGGCCTGGACAGCCTCAAGTGGATGGAGCCGCGTGCCGTGGCCGATGTGATCCGCTACGAGCACCCGCAGATCCAGGCCATCGTGGTCGCCTACCTGGACCCTGACCAGGCCGGTGAAGTGCTGAGCAACTTCGACCACAAGGTGCGGTTGGATATCATCCTGCGCGTATCTTCGCTCAACACCGTGCAACCGGCAGCGCTCAAGGAGCTGAACCAGATTCTCGAGAAGCAGTTCTCGGGCAACTCCAATGCCGCGCGGACCACCTTGGGTGGTATCAAGCGTGCCGCTGACATCATGAACTTCCTCGACAGCTCGGTGGAAGGTGCGCTGATGGACTCCATCCGCGAGGTCGACAACGACCTGTCGGAGCAGATCGAAGACCTGATGTTCGTCTTCAACAACCTGGCCGATGTCGACGACCGCGGTATCCAGGCGCTGTTGCGCGAGGTGTCCTCCGACGTGCTGGTGGTGTCGCTCAAGGGCGCCGACGAGCGGGTCAAGGACAAGATCTTCAAGAACATGTCCAAGCGTGCCTCGGAACTGCTGCGCGACGACCTGGAGGCCAAGGGGCCGGTGCGGGTCAGCGACGTGGAAACGGCGCAGAAGGAAATCCTCACCATCGCTCGCCGCATGGCCGAGGCTGGCGAGATCGTGCTCGGTGGCAAGGGCGCCGAGGAAATGATCTGATCCATCCTCGTGTAGGAGCGGCCTTGCGTCGCGAAAGGGCCGCAGAGCGGACCCGGCGATATAGGTTGCGACGCTGAAATCCAGGGGCCGCTTCGCAGCCCTTTCGCGACGCAAGGCCGCTCCTACACGGGGCCGCGTTGCTTGCAGATGGTTTTTGAGTACCTGAGAACATGTCCAGCAAAGAGCACCACCCCAGCGACCTGATTCGCGCCCGCGACCTCGAGGGCGTCGACGTCTGGGCGCTTCCCAGCTTCGACCCGCAGCCTGAGCCGCAACCCGAGCCTGAGCCGGAACCGGTAGCCATCGAGGAAGAAGTCGAGGAAGTGCCGCTGGAAGAAGTCCAGCCGCTGACCCTCGAAGAGCTCGAAGCGATTCGCCAGGAGGCCTACAACGAAGGCTTCGCCACCGGTGAGCGCGAGGGCTTTCACAGCACCCAGCTGAAGGTGCGCCAGGAGGCCGAACAGGCCCTGGCAGCCAAGCTGGGCAGCCTCGAGCAGTTGATGGCGAACCTGATGGAGCCCATTGCCGAACAGGACACGCAAATCGAGAAAACCCTGGTGCACCTGGTCGCGCACATGACCCGCCAGGTGATCGGCCGCGAGTTGCGCAATGACTCCAGCCAGATCACCCAGGTGCTGCGCGAAGCCCTCAAGCTGCTGCCGATGGGCGCCGACAACATCCGCATCCATCTCAACCCCCAGGATTTCGAACTGGCCAAGGCCCTGCGCGAACGCCATGAAGAAAACTGGCGCCTGCTTGAAGACGAAGCCCTGCTGCCGGGTGGCTGCCGCATCGAGACGGCGCACAGCCGCATCGACGCCAGCATGGAGACGCGTATCGAGAAGGCCGTGGCGCAGTTGTTCGACCAGCTTCACGACCATTCCCTGCACCCGGCGCCAGCGGATATGTCCATCGACCTGGACCACCCCGATGCGCCTTGATCGCACCAGTTTCGGCAAGCGCCTGGGCAGTTACGCCGAGGCGATCGAACTGCCGGCGCAACCCATCGTCGAAGGCCGCCTGCTGCGCATGGTCGGCCTCACCCTGGAGGCCGAAGGCCTGCGCGCCGCAGTGGGCAGCCGCTGCCTGGTGATCAACGACGACAGCTTCCACCCGGTGCAGGTCGAAGCCGAAGTCATGGGCTTTTCCGGCACCAAGGTGTTCCTCATGCCGGTTGGCAGCATCGTCGGTATCGCCCCCGGCGCACGGGTGGTACCGCTGGATGACGGCGGCCGCCTGCCGATGGGCATGAGCATGCTCGGGCGGGTGCTGGACGGCGCCGGGCGCGCCCTCGATGGCAAAGGCGGCATGAAGGCCGAAGACTGGGTACCGATGGACGGCCCGGTCATCAACCCGCTCAACCGCGACCCCATCAGCGTGCCGCTGGATGTGGGCATTCGCAGCATCAATGGCCTGCTCACCGTCGGTCGCGGCCAGCGCCTGGGCCTGTTCGCCGGTACCGGCGTGGGTAAGTCGGTGTTGCTGGGCATGATGACGCGCTTCACCGAAGCCGAGATCATCGTCGTCGGGCTGATCGGCGAGCGGGGCCGCGAGGTGAAGGAATTCATCGAGCATATTCTCGGTGAAGAAGGCCTCAAGCGCTCGGTGGTGGTCGCATCGCCTGCCGATGATGCGCCGCTGATGCGCCTGCGTGCTGCCATGTATTGCACGCGTATCGCCGAGTACTTCCGCGACAAGGGCAAGAATGTGCTGTTGTTGATGGATTCGCTGACCCGTTTTGCCCAGGCCCAGCGTGAAATCGCCCTGGCCATCGGTGAGCCGCCGGCCACCCGCGGTTACCCGCCGTCGGTGTTCGCCAAGCTGCCCAAGCTGGTGGAGCGCGCCGGTAATGGCGAGGCCGGTGGCGGCTCGATCACCGCGTTCTACACGGTCTTGTCGGAAGGCGATGACCAGCAGGACCCAATCGCCGACTCGGCGCGGGGTGTGCTCGACGGCCACTTCGTGTTGTCGCGCCGCCTGGCCGAGGAAGGCCACTACCCGGCGATCGACATCGAAGCCTCGATCAGCCGGGTCATGCCCCAGGTGGTCGATAGCGACCATTTGCGCCAGGCGCAAAAATTCAAGCAACTGTGGTCGCGCCTGTCGCAGAGCCGCGACCTGATCAGCGTGGGTGCCTATGTGCCGGGTGGCGACCCGGAGACGGACCTGGCCATCGCCTTGCAATCGCGGCTGGTGGACTTTTTGCGCCAAGGCCTGGACGAGAACGTCGGCATGGCGCAGAGCCGCGAGCAGCTGGGGGCGATCTTCACGCCTCCGGCGGCGGGCTGATAGGCCATGGCGCTGCCTGGACGTGCTGCGCGCCTGGCGCCGGTGGTGACCATGGCCGAAGAGGCCGAGCGCAAGGCTGCCCAGCGCCTTGGGCACTTCCAGCAGCAGGTGGCCCAGGCGCAGGTCAAGCTGGCCGAGCTCGAGCGCTTTCGTGAAGACTACCAACTGCAGTGGATCAACCGCGGCGGGCAGGGCGTCGATGGCAACTGGCTGGTCAACTACCAGCGCTTCCTCGGGCAATTGGAAACGGCCATGACCCAGCAGCGCCAGAGCCTTACCTGGCACCAGAACAACCTGAACAACGCCCGCGGCGCCTGGCAACAGGCCTATGCCCGGGTGGAGGGGTTGCGCAAGTTGGTGCAACGTTACCTGGACGAAGCACGGCGGGCCGAAGACAAACGCGAACAGCGACTGCTCGACGAACTGTCCCAGCGCCTGCCGCGGCAAAGCCACTTTTAACTTGCACTGGCCTGCGCGCCGCTGGCGGGGCCGTGTGCTTGCCACCCATGCCATCGCCTGCTAAACCTTAAAAGAGTTGCATCCGCCATCATCGAAGGAATCGCTAGCATGGCAGTCGAAACTGATTTTTCGCAGGACGGGAAAAAGCTGACGATCAAGATCACAGGGCGCTTCGATTTCGGCAAGCATCAGGAGTTTCGTGATGCCTACGAGCGCCAGAACGACCAGCCTGACTCGGTGGTGGTCGACCTGAAGGACGCCACCTACCTCGATAGCTCCGCGCTCGGCATGCTGTTGCTATTGCGTGACCATGCAGGCGGCGACGAGGCCGACGTGAGCGTCATTCATGCCAGCTCCGACGTTCGCAAGATCCTCGCCATCTCCAATTTCGACAAACTGTTCGATATCAGTTGAGCCGTGTGATGGCTGCCGAACAGGCATTGACCGTGCTGGTTGCCGAAGACGGGGCGGCCGACCGCCTGCTGCTTGCGCAGATCGTCCGGCGCCAAGGGCACCAGGTGTTCACGGCCGAAAACGGCGAGCAGGCGGTGGCGCTGTTTGTCGAGCGGCGGCCGCAACTGGTACTGCTCGATGCGTTGATGCCGGTGATGGACGGGTTCGAGGCGGCTCGGCAGATCAAGGCCCTGGCCGGCGAAGCGCTGGTGCCGATCATTTTCCTGACCTCGCTGAACGAGGAAGACGCCCTGGTGCGCTGCCTGGAGGCTGGCGGCGATGATTTCATGGCCAAGCCTTACCGGGCGGTGATCCTCGCCGCCAAGATACGCGCCATGGACCGCCTACGCCGGTTGCAGGCGACCGTGCTGGCCCAGCGCGACGAGATCACTTGCCACCATCACCACCTGCTCAACGAGCAGCGGGTGGCCAAGGCCGTGTTCGACAAGGTGGCCCATGCCGGTTGCCTGGCCGCGCCCAATATCCGCTACCTGCAATCGCCCTATGCGCTGTTCAACGGTGACCTGCTGCTGGCAGCGTTCACGCCGTCTGGGGACATGCAGGTGCTACTGGGCGATTTCACCGGCCACGGCCTGCCTGCCGCCGTCGGCGCCATGCCCCTGGCCGAGGTGTTCTACGGCATGACGGCCAAGGGCTATGGCCTGGTGCAGACCCTGCGCGAGATGAACGCCAAGCTCAAGCGCATCCTGCCGGTGGACATGTTCTGCTGTGCGTTGATGCTCAACCTCAGCGTGCAGCGCGGTTCGGTGGAGGTGTGGAACGGCGGCATGCCTGACGGCTATCGCTTGTCGGCGGGCGGTGAGGTGCTGTCGGCGTTGGTCTCGCGCCATCTGCCGCTGGGCGTTCTTGCGCCCGAGCGCTTCGATGACAGCACCGAAGTGCTGCCGTTGGCGGCAGGTGAGCGCTTGCTGTTGTTGTCGGACGGGGTGCTCGACACGGCCGATGACCAAGAACGTTTGTTCGGCGTCGAGCGCCTGCATGAGGTGTTGGCCGGCAACCGAGACCCTGTGCGCCTGTTCGATGAGGTGATGCAGGCCCTTGAGCGTTTCGGTGGGCGGCCTCGGGACGACATCAGCTTGTGTGACATCCGCATGTTCACGGCGGATGAGCGGGTGCCGGCGCCAATGATCTACGCTGAACGCGGCCGGCCCAGCCCGCTCGACTGGTCGCTCGGCTTCGAACTGCGCGGCGAAAGCCTGAGGCGGTTCAACCCGGTGCCGTACCTGGTGCAACTGTTGCAAGAGATCCACCCGCTGCGCTCGCGCACCGGCAGCCTGCACAGTGTGCTCAGCGAGCTGTTTTCCAATGCCCTGGAGCATGGGGTGCTGGGCCTGGATTCGCGGCTCAAGCGCGATGTTGAGGGCTTTGCCGACTACTATCGAGAGCGTGCCCGGCGATTGGGGGCTTTGGCTGACGGCTTCGTGCGCATCGACCTCAAGGTTGAACCCCATGCCCAGGGCGGGCGTCTGATGATCGAGGTGCGTGACAGTGGCGCAGGGTTCGATGTACAGCAGGTATTGTCGCGGCCAGCGCAGGAGCAGTGTTTGAGTGGCCGGGGTGTGAACCTGGTGCGGCGGCTCGGCAGCGACGCTCAGTGGTGCGAAGGTGGCCGCTGTGCGCGGGTCGAGTTTGTCTGGTGAGTGCTTGGGGTGAGCGGTTTTGTAGAGGGCCACGCCCTGGCTCAGGCATAATCTGGCTTGATCAAGGAGTGAACAAGTGACTGAGATTCATATCGACCACAAGGTGCTCAGTGATCTGCGTGAGGTCATGGAGGATGGCTACCTGCATCTGGTGCAGACATTCCTGGATGACTCCGAGCGGCGCCTGAGCGAACTGCACGCCGCCAAGAGTGCCGACGAGCTGGGTTCGGCCGCGCATAGTTTCAAGGGCAGCAGCAGCAACATGGGGGCTGTCGCCCTGGCCGGTTTGTGTCAGCAACTGGAAGACCGCGTACGGCAGCCACCCTTGTATGGCATTGAGGACCTGATCAACCGCATCGACCTTGAATATGTGGAGGTTCGGCGCTTCTACCGCGGTGAGGAACACCGCATCTCGGCAGGCTGATGCACACTTGGCCTGAGTCTTGCCTGTCTTTGCCCGGATGATTACTCAGTTTCTGGCGCGGAGACCGCTCAATGCCTGTCGCACCCAATCCTTTGTTGCAAGCAAATGCCGTAGGCAAGTCGTCGCGAGCGGCCAGCTCGATGGCGGACAAGCCGTTACAGGCGCTGGGCGGCGCGGGCGGCGGCTTCGATCAGGTCATGGCCAAACAGAAAACCTTCGGGCAGGACGACAAGGTCGCCCAGGCCCAGGCCAAGCCCAAGGACAAGCCAGAGCCGGCGCAAGGCGGCAAAAAAGAGGCTGCCGACAAGCCAGCGGTTGCCGATGACGGCAACAAATTGCCAAGCGATGATCAGGCCGATACGGGGCTGAGCGACGCCAACCTGGTGGCCGGCCAGGTCACCGATGCGCAACCCGGTGCGCAATTGATTCAAGCCCAGGCCGAGGCGGTCGCGCCGGTGCTGCAAGCTGCCGCTGCGCAGTCGCTGGCGAGCGCCGCGCTGCCAGAAGAGGCGCCCGCCGAAGAAGCCTTCGACCCTGACGCCGACCCCTTGGCCAACCTGCCGACCTTGCGCCTGGCGCTGGAGCAGAGCGCTCAGGCCAAGGGCACCACCTCGGCACACGCTGTGGACCCTTCGCAGGCCCAGGGCGACGAGGCTAGCGTCAATACCTTGGCGAACCTGATCGACAACGCCGAGGGTGAGGCGGGCGAGCCGGGTGGCAAGGCCTTTGGCGCGCTGCTCGAAGATGGCTTGAAAGACACCAAGGCTGCCAGCAGCGACACGCGCATCGACGATTTTGCCGATCGCCTGGCCAGCCTGACCCAGGCGGCCACGGCGAAGACCGCCAATGCCGTGCCGGCGAATGCCAGCCCATTGCACCAGCCGCTGCCAATGAACCAGAGCGCCTGGACCGAGGGCCTGGTCAATCGGGTCATGTACTTGTCCAGCCAGAACCTCAAATCGGCGGATATCCAGTTGGAGCCGGCGGAGTTGGGGCGGCTGGACATTCGCGTCAATGTGGCGACGGACCAGTCGACCCAGGTGACGTTCATCAGCGGCCACGCCGGCGTGCGTGATGCGCTCGACAGCCAGCTGCACCGGCTGCGGGAGTTGTTTGCCCAGCAGGGCTTGGCGCAGCCGGATGTCAACGTTGCTGACCAGTCGCGGGGGCAGCAGCAACACCAGCAGGCGCAGGAGCAGGGCAGTAATCTGTCGGGGGTTGCGGCGCGGCAGGGCGCCGGGCAGGGCGGCGTAGAACAGGGCGAGAGTGCTGGCGCGGTTGAGCAGCAGGTGGTGATTGGCGACAGTGCGGTTGATTATTACGCGTGAGAGCAGGGTGCATGTCGTTAGGTTTTTAGCGCCTGTGAGATCGAGCGCCGCGCGGGCGGCGCTCGATCTCACAGGCGCTGCACATCCAACGACAAGCCCAACGACAAACCCCTCCGAACCTCATTCCATCCTCCTCCCCAAAACCTGGCATAACACTTGCTCAAGCCACGTCATCCTCCTGTGAACCCCCGATGGACGACGGATTATTGGCATGGCGAAAACCGAAGCAGTAAAAGACCCCGCCACAAAAGGCAAACTCAAGCTGATCCTGCTGTTGGTGCTGGGCCTGGTACTGGCAATCGGCCTTTCGGTGGGCGCCACCTGGTTCATCATGCACAAGAGCGAGCCGGCCCCCGCAGCCGACCCGGCCGCGGCCAACGCCAAGCCCGCGGCCCTCTACGAAGCCCTCACCCCAGCCTTCGTGGTCAATTTCAACCAGAACGGTCGCCAGCGCTACATGCAACTGAGCATCACCTTGCAAGGCCGCAACCAGGCCGACCTGGACGCCCTCAAGGTGCACATGCCGGTGATTCGCAACAACCTGGTGATGATGTTCTCCGGGCAAGGCTTCGATACCTTGGCCAGCAGCCCGGTCGGGCAGGAAATGCTGCGTCAGAAAGCCACCGCCGTGGTCCAGGAAGTCGCACAGAAGGAAGTCGGCAAGCCGGTCATCGACCAGTTGCTGTTCACCAATTTCGTATTGCAGTAGGAGTCCGCAATGGCCGTACAGGACCTGCTGTCCCAGGATGAAATCGATGCGCTGTTGCACGGTGTCGACGACGGTCTGGTGCAGACCGAAAGCGCTTCCGAGCCAGGCAGTATCAAAAGCTACGACCTGACCAGCCAGGATCGGATCGTGCGCGGTCGCATGCCGACCCTGGAAATGATCAACGAGCGCTTTGCCCGCTACACCCGCATCAGCATGTTCAACCTGCTGCGCCGCTCCGCCGACGTGGCGGTGGGCGGCGTGCAGGTGATGAAGTTCGGCGAGTACGTGCATTCGCTGTATGTGCCGACCAGCCTCAACCTGGTCAAGATCAAGCCGCTGCGTGGCACTTCGCTGTTCATCCTCGACGCCAAGCTGGTGTTCAAGCTGGTGGACAACTTCTTCGGGGGTGACGGCCGTCACGCCAAGATCGAAGGCCGTGAGTTCACCCCGACCGAGCTGCGGGTGGTGCGCATGGTCCTTGACCAGTGCTTCGTCGACCTCAAGGAAGCCTGGCAGGCGATCATGCCGGTCAACTTCGAGTACATGAACTCTGAGGTCAACCCGGCCATGGCCAACATCGTCGGTCCCAGTGAGGCGGTGGTGGTGTCGACCTTCCACATCGAGCTGGACGGCGGTGGCGGCGACCTGCACGTGACCATGCCGTACTCGATGATCGAGCCGGTGCGCGAGATGCTCGATGCCGGCTTCCAGTCTGACCTGGACGACCAGGACGAGCGCTGGGTCAAGGCCCTGCGCGAGGACGTGCTGGACGTTGCCGTGCCCTTGACCGCCACCGTCGCCCGCCGCCAGCTGAAGCTGCGCGACATCCTGCACATGCAGCCGGGCGATGTGATCCCGGTGGAGCTGCCCGAACACCTGGTGTTGCGCGCCAACGGCGTGCCGTCGTTCAAGGCGCGCCTGGGCTCGCACAAGGGCAACCTGGCGCTGCAGATCATCGACCCGATCGAACGCCGCTGACGGCGTGCCGGTCGCTCACTACGAATTGAATGCCTGTCGAGGAAATCATGGCTAACGAAAACGAGATCACCTCCCCAGAGGATCAGGCCCTGGCCGACGAATGGGCCGCGGCGCTGGAGGAAACCGGTGACGCCGGCCAAGCCGATATCGATGCGCTGCTGGGCGGTGACACCGGCAACAGCGGCGCGGGCCGCCTGCCGATGGAAGAGTTCGCCAGCTCGCCGCGGCCGAACGAAAATGTCAGCCTGGAAGGCCCCAACCTGGACGTGATCCTGGATATCCCGGTGAACATTTCCATGGAAGTGGGCAGCACCGAGATCAACATCCGCAACCTGCTGCAGCTCAACCAGGGTTCGGTGATCGAGCTCGATCGCCTGGCCGGTGAGCCGCTCGACGTGCTGGTCAACGGCACCTTGATCGCCCATGGCGAAGTGGTGGTGGTCAACGAGAAGTTCGGCATCCGCCTGACCGACGTGATCAGCCCCAGCGAACGTATCAAGAAGCTGCGCTGAGTGAAGGGCTCGATGCGCGCCAGCGCCGCCTTTGCCGGGCTGTTCGCCAGCCAGTTGGCCTGTGCGGCGGCCAGCCCTGCGGCGACCACCGCCGCCGCACCCGGCAGCCTGAGTGGGCAACTGGCGCAGATGGTCTTTGGCCTGCTGCTGGTGGTGGGCCTGATCTTCTTCCTGGCCTGGTTGTTGCGCCGTATGCAAGGCACGGCGGTCAAGGGTGGGCAGGTGATCGAGATCGTCGGCAGCCGGGCCATCGGCCCGCGTGACCGGCTGTTGCTGGTGCAGGTCGGCAAGGAGCAGATCCTGATCGGCCATACCCCAGGCAGTATCGAGGCTTTGCATGTGCTGGCCGAACCCGTGGAAGTGCCCGCCACTGCTCGTCAGGCGACGCCGGAGTTCGCCCAGCGGCTGATGGAGCTGATGGGCAAGGACCCTAAGGACAACAAGTGATGATCGGCGTGCTGCGCATGATGTTGACTCTGGCGCTGCTGCTGGCCGCGCCGTTGGCCCTGGCCGCCGACCCGCTGTCGATCCCGGCCATTACCCTGTCCAATGGGGCGGACGGGCAGCAGGAGTATTCGGTCAGCCTGCAGATCCTGCTGATCATGACGGCGCTGAGTTTCATCCCGGCGTTCGTCATCCTGATGACCAGCTTCACCCGCATCATCATCGTCTTCTCGATTTTGCGTCAGGCCCTGGGTTTGCAGCAGACGCCTTCGAACCAGATCCTGACCGGCATGGCGCTGTTCTTGACCATGTTCATCATGGCGCCGGTGTTCGACCGGGTGAACCAGGATGCCCTGCAGCCGTACCTGAAGGAACAGATGACCGCCCAGCAGGCCATCGACAAAGCCCAGGGGCCACTCAAGGACTTCATGCTGGCGCAAACCCGGCAGAGCGACCTGGACCTGTTCATGCGCCTGTCCAAGCGCACCGACATCGCCGGCCCCGACCAGGTGCCGCTGACCATCCTGGTACCGGCCTTCGTCACCTCAGAGCTCAAGACCGCGTTCCAGATCGGTTTCATGATCTTCATCCCGTTCCTGATCATCGACATGGTGGTCGCCAGCGTGCTGATGGCGATGGGTATGATGATGCTGTCACCGCTGATCATTTCGCTGCCGTTCAAGATCATGCTGTTCGTCCTGGTCGATGGCTGGGCGCTGATCATGGGCACCCTGGCCAGTAGTTTCGGCGGCGTCTGACGCTGCCAAGGAGAGCCACGCATGACCCCTGAAGTTGCTGTCGACCTGTTCCGCGATGCCCTCTGGATGACCACGCTGATGGTCGCCATCCTGGTGGTGCCGAGCCTGCTGGTGGGCCTGATGGTGGCGATGTTCCAGGCTGCCACGCAGATCAACGAACAGACCCTGAGCTTTCTGCCGCGCCTGCTGGTGATGCTGGTTACGCTGATCGTCGCCGGGCCGTGGCTGGTGCAGAAGTTCATGGAGTACATCACCACCCTCTACACCAGCATCCCGCAGCTGATCGGTTGACACGGCCATGCTGGAGCTGACCGACGCGCAGATCGGCACCTGGGTCGCCACCTTCATCCTGCCGTTGTTCCGGGTGACGGCGGTGCTGATGACCATGCCGATCTTCGGCACGCGCATGCTGCCGGCGCGGGTGCGCCTGTACGTGGCGGTGGCCATCACCGTGGTGATCGTGCCGGCGCTGCCGCCGTTGCCCGAATTCGACCCGTTGAGCCTGCAGGGGCTGCTGCTGTGTGGTGAGCAGGTCATCGTCGGGGCGTTGTTCGGTTTCTCGTTGCAGTTGCTGTTCCAGGCCTTCGTCATCGCCGGCCAGATCGTCGCGGTGCAGATGGGCATGGCCTTCGCCTCGATGGTCGACCCGGCCAACGGTGTCAACGTCACGGTGATCAGCCAGTTCATGACCATGCTGATCAGCGTGCTGTTCCTGTTGATGAACGGGCACCTGGTAGTGTTCGAGGTGCTCACCGAAAGCTTCACCACCTTGCCGGTGGGTAACGCGCTGGTGGTCAATCAGTTCTGGGAAATGGCCGGGCGCCTGGGCTGGGTGTTTGGCGCCGGGCTATTGCTGATCTTGCCGGTGATCGCAGCCTTGCTGGTGGTGAACATCGCCTTTGGCGTGATGACGAGGGCGGCGCCGCAGTTGAACATCTTCTCTATCGGCTTCCCGCTGACCCTGGTCATGGGCATGGGGATTTTCTGGATAGGCCTGGCCGATATTCTTTCCCACTACCAGGCATTGGCCAGCGATGCGCTGCAATGGCTGCGTGATCTGGCGAGGGCGCGCTGAGCATGGCTGAAAGCGAGAGCGGTCAGGACAAAACAGAAGACCCCACCGAAAAGCGCAAACGCGACGCGCGTGAAAAAGGCGAGGTTGCCCGCTCCAAGGAGCTGAACACCGTGGCGGTGACCCTGGCCGGTGCCGGTGGCCTGCTGATGTTTGGCGGGCACTTGGCCGAGACGCTGCTGAACCTGATGCGCATGAACTTCAGCCTGACCCGCGAGATCATCGTCGACGAGCGGTCGATGGGCGCATTCCTGCTGGCCTCCGGCAAGATGGCGATCTGGGCGGTGCAGCCGGTGCTGATTTTGCTGTTCGTGATCTCGTTCGTTGCCCCGATCGCGCTGGGCGGTTTTGTATTTTCCGGCAGCCTGCTACAGCCGAAATTCAGCCGTATGAGCCCGCTGTCGGGGATCAAACGGATGTTCTCGATGAATTCCCTGACCGAATTGCTTAAGGCACTGGTCAAGTTCTTCGCGATCCTGATTGTGGCGGTGGTGGTGCTGGTCAGTGACCGCCAGGCGTTGTTGTCGATTGCCAACGAGCCGCTGGAGCAGGCGATCATCCACAGTTTGCAGGTGGTGGGTTGGAGTGCGTTGTGGATGTCGGCAGGGTTGCTGTTGATCGCGGCAGCGGACGTGCCGTTCCAGCTGTGGCAGACGCACAAGAAAATGAAGATGACCAAGCAGGAAGTGCGTGACGAGTACAAGGACTCGGAGGGCAAGCCTGAGGTCAAGCAGCGTATTCGCCAGTTGCAGCGCGAAGCATCGCAGCGGCGCATGATGGCCGCGGTGCCGCAGGCGGACGTGATCATCACGAACCCGACGCACTATGCGGTGGCGCTGCAATACGACCCGGAGAAGGGCGGGGCGGCGCCGCTGTTGCTGGCCAAGGGTACTGATTTCATGGCATTGAAAATTCGCGAAATCGGCGTTGCGCACAAGGTGCAGATTCTTGAGTCGCCGGCGCTGGCGCGGGCGATCTATTACTCCACCGAGCTTGAGCATGAGATCCCGGCGGGGTTGTACCTGGCGGTGGCGCAGGTGCTGGCGTATGTGTTCCAGATACGTCAGTACCGGTCGGGCAAGGGCAAGCGGCCGGAGCCTTTGAAAGACGATTTGCCGATTCCGCCGGATTTGCGGCGTGATGGCTGACAGGCGCCAGGCGATGGGGTTTTGGCGCCTGTGAGATCGAGCGCCGCCCGCGCGGCGCATCGCGACGCAAGGCCGCTCCTACATTTGTTTCGGGCCAGTTATTCCTGGGGTATTGGCGCGCGGCCCTTTGGCGCCCGCCTAAATATCGCGTCGTACTAACAAGGCGGTCGCGCGCAAATGGCACAGGCCTCACTGGCCCGAAACAAATGTAGGAGCGGCCTTGCGTCGCGATGCGCCGCGCGGGCGGCGCTCGATCTAACTGCATTCGAAAATCCCACGGCGTACATCCAAGGCCCACGGCATACATCCAAATCCCCGGCGTACATCCAAATAGCAAAGTTGGAAGGCTTCTTGCAGAGCCACGCCCAGGCGCCCCCTGGGCGTCAAAGTTTTGCATCAAGAGGACTCGCGGTGGATCGCACTCAGTTAATCAGCAACGCCCGCCACAACCTGGCCGGTCTCGGTCGGGGCAACCTGGGCGTGCCGCTGTTGCTGCTGGTGATGTTGGCAATGATGATGTTGCCGATACCGCCGTTCTTGCTCGACGTGTTCTTCACCTTCAACATCGCCCTGTCGATCGTGGTGCTGCTGGTCTGCGTGTACGCCCTGCGCCCGCTCGACTTCGCCGCATTCCCCACCATCCTGCTGGTGGCGACCTTGCTGCGCCTGGCGCTGAACGTGGCGTCCACCCGGGTGGTCATGCTCCATGGTCAGGAGGGCCACGGCGCCGCAGGCAAGGTGATCCAGGCCTTCGGTGAAGTGGTCATCGGCGGCAATTACGTGGTCGGTGCGGTGGTGTTTGCCATCCTCATGATCATCAACTTCGTGGTGGTCACCAAGGGCGCCGGGCGTATTTCCGAGGTAAGCGCACGCTTTACCCTCGATGCGATGCCGGGCAAACAGATGGCCATCGACGCCGACCTCAACGCTGGCCTGATCGACCAGGCCCAGGCCAAGGCGCGCCGTACCGAGGTGGCCCAGGAGGCCGAGTTCTACGGCTCGATGGACGGTGCCAGCAAGTTCGTGCGCGGCGATGCTATCGCCGGCCTGTTGATCCTGTTCATCAACCTCATCGGCGGCATGCTCATCGGCATGCTCCAGCACGGCATGCCGTTCAGCGAAGCCGGCAAGGTGTATGCCCTGCTGACCATCGGTGACGGTTTGGTGGCGCAATTGCCATCACTGCTGTTGTCCACCGCCGCAGCCATCATGGTCACCCGCGCCTCGGGCTCGGAAGACATGGGCAAGCTGATCAACCGGCAGATGTTCGATTCGCCAAAGGCGCTGGCGGTGTCCGGCGGCCTGATGATCGTCATGGGCCTGGTGCCGGGCATGCCGCACGTGGCTTTCCTCAGCCTCGGCCTGATGGCCTGCGGCGGCGCCTACCTGGTGTGGAAGAAACAGCAGCAGGTCAAGGCCAAGGCCCAGGCAGAGGTGCAGCGCCAGCAGGACCTGCTGCCCTCGCCGCAGCGTGCGCTGGAAACCAAGGAGCTGGGCTGGGACGACGTTACCCCGATCGACATGATCGGCCTGGAAGTGGGCTATCGGCTGATCCCGCTGGTCGACCGCAACCAAGGTGGCCAGTTGCTGGCGCGGATCAAGGGCGTGCGCAAGAAGCTGTCCCAGGACCTGGGCTTCCTCATGCCCACCGTGCACATTCGCGACAACCTCGACCTGCAGCCCAGTGCCTACCGCCTGACCTTGATGGGGGTGATTCTGGCCGAAGCGGAGATCTACCCGGACCGCGAGCTGGCGATCAACCCTGGCCAGGTATTTGGCACCCTCAACGGCATTGCCGCGCGCGACCCCGCGTTTGGCCTGGAGGCCGTGTGGATCGACGTTGGCCAGCGCTCCCAGGCGCAGTCGCTGGGCTACACCGTGGTGGACGCCAGTACCGTGGTGGCCACCCACCTCAACCAGATCCTGCAAAAGCACTGTCACGAACTGATCGGCCACGAAGAGGTCCAGCAACTGCTGCAGGTGCTGGGCAAGGCTTCGCCTAAACTTGCAGAAGAGCTGGTGCCGGGTGTCATTTCCTTGTCGGGCTTGCTCAAGGTCTTGCAGGCGTTGTTGTCCGAGCAGGTGCCGGTGCGCGACATCCGCAGCATCGCCGAGGCTATCGCCAACAACGCCGGCAAGAGTCAAGATACCGCCGCGCTGGTCGCGGCGGTGCGCGTCGGATTGTGTCGCGCCATCGTGCAAAGCATTGTCGGCGTTGAGTCGGAGCTGCCGGTGATTACCCTGGAGCCAAGGTTGGAACAGATTTTGCTCAATAGTCTGCAAAGGGCCGGGCAGGGTCAGGAAGACGGTGTTCTTCTGGAACCGAGCATGGCCGAAAAGCTGCAGCGTTCGCTGATTGACGCGGCCCAGCGCCAAGAGATGCAGGGCCAGCCGGCCATTCTTCTGGTCGCCGGCCCGATCCGCGCCATGCTGTCGCGCTTCGGTCGCCTGGCTGTACCGAATTTGCATGTTCTGGCGTATCAGGAAATACCTGACAACAAGCAAGTCACCATCGTTGCCACCGTGGGCCCTAACGGCTGAGGTAGTGGATAATGCAAGTTAAGCGATTTTTCGCCGCCGATATGCGTCAGGCCATGAAGCTGGTCCGGGATGAGCTTGGCTCCGATGCCGCCATCATCGGTAACCGCCGCATTGCCGGTGGTGTCGAATTGACGGCGGCGCTGGACTACAAGCTGTCCGCACTGGCCCCGCGCGTACCCAACGCCGAGCTTGAAGAAGAGCTGCGCAAGACCCACACGCGTATCGCCACGGCCCAGGCCGAACTGGACCAGCGCAGCGACAGCAGCGACAACAACCGCCAATTGTTCGCCGGGCAGTCGCTGACCGCCTCGGAACCCTTGGTCGAGCCGCACGTGGATGCACCGGCGCCTGCCGCTGCACCCAGCCCGGCGCCGGTCGACCCACGGCTGTTCGATGCCATGCGCTCGGAGCTGTCGGGCCTGCGCGAGCTGCTAGAAGTGCAACTCGGCTCGCTGGCCTGGAGCCAGCTGCAAGGCAGCAAGCCCCAGCAAGCCAACCTCTGGCGCCGCCTGCAGCGCATCGGCCTGTCCGGCCCGATTGCCCGCGAGCTGCTCGAACTCACCACCGAGATCGAAGAGCCGCGCCAGGCCTGGCGCATGCTGCTGGCGCACCTGGCGCGTATGATCGAGATTCCCGAGGTCGAGCCGATCGAAGAGGGCGGGGTGATCGCCATGGTCGGCCCGGCCGGCATGGGCAAGACCACCACCCTGGCCAAGCTGGCCGCGCGTTACGTGCTCAAGTACGGCGCCCCGCAGCTGGCGTTGGTGAGCATGGACAGCTTCCGCATCGGTGCCCAGGAGCAGCTCAAGACCCTGGGGCGTATCCTCAACGTGCCGGTGACCTACGTCGACCCGGGCCAGTCGCTGGCCCAAGCGCTGGAGCCGCTGCTGCGCAAACGCGTGGTGCTGATCGATACCGCCGGCCTGCAGGCCAGCGACCCGGCCCTGCGCATGCAGCTCGAAACCCTGGCGAGCCGCGGCATCGCCTCGAAGAACTACCTGGTGCTGGCAACCACCAGCCAGAAGCAGGTGCTGACGGCCGCCTACCACAGCTACAAGCGGTGTGGCCTGGCCGGTTGCATCCTGACCAAACTCGATGAAACGGCAAGCCTCGGCGATGTGCTGAGCCTTGCGATCAGTCATGAATTGCCGGTGGCCTACCTGACCGATGGGCCACGTATTCCTGACGATTTGCACTTGCCACGGGCGCACCAACTGGTAACGCGCGCGGTCAATGTGCAACAGCAGGATGAGCCCAGCGAAGAGGCCATGGCCGACATGTTCGCTGATCTCTACCACAACCCACGGCGAGCGGGTTGATGATGAAGCGTGTGCAAAGTAGCTATGCCAAGGGGCACGCAGAATTGCCTCACGTGTGGCCTGAGTCCCAGCGAGACAAGGTAAAGAACAGACATGGGTAGCATGCATCCCGTACAGGTGATCGCCGTGACCGGTGGCAAAGGTGGCGTCGGCAAAACTAACGTTTCAGTGAACCTGTCTCTGGCGCTGGCCGAGCTTGGCCGCAGGGTCATGTTGCTGGACGCCGACCTGGGCCTGGCCAATGTCGACGTATTGCTTGGGCTTACCCCCAAACGCACCCTGGCCGATGTCATCGAAGGGCGCTGCGAGCTGCGCGATGTGATGCTGCAGGGGCCGGGCGGAGTGCGCATCGTGCCGGCGGCCTCCGGCACCCAGAGTATGGTGCACCTGGCGCCGGCCCAGCACGCCGGCCTGATCCAGGCCTTCAGCGATGTCGGCGACAACCTCGACGTGCTGGTGATCGACACCGCTGCAGGTATTGGTGACTCGGTGGTCAGCTTCGTTCGCGCGGCCCAGGAAGTGCTGCTGGTGGTCTGCGACGAGCCCACCTCGATCACCGACGCCTATGCGCTGATCAAGCTGCTCAACCGCGATTACGGCATGAACCGCTTCCGCGTGCTGGCCAACATGGCCCAGAGCCCGCAGGAAGGGCGCAACCTCTTCGCCAAGTTGACCAAGGTCACCGACCGCTTCCTCGACGTGGCCCTGCAGTATGTCGGCGCCGTGCCGTACGACGAGTGCGTGCGCAAGGCGGTGCAGAAGCAGCGGGCAGTTTACGAAGCGTTCCCGCGCTCCAAGTGCGCGCTGGCCTTCAAGGCCATTGCGCAGAAGGTCGACAGCTGGCCGTTGCCGGCCAACCCGCGCGGGCACCTGGAGTTCTTCGTCGAGCGTCTGGTGCAGCCCACCAGCGCAGGACCGGTACTATGAGTGCGAGCGGCTTCAAGATGTACAGCAGGGCGTCGAAAGACGCCCAGTACGAGCTGATCGAACGCTACGCCCCGCTGGTCAAGCGCATTGCCTACCACCTGCTGGCGCGGCTGCCGGCCAACGTCCAGGTCGAAGACCTGATCCAGGCCGGCATGATCGGCCTGCTGGAAGTGGCCAACAAGTACGACGCCAGCAAGGGCGCCAGCTTCGAAACCTACGCCGGTATCCGCATCCGCGGCGCGATGCTCGATGAGGTGCGCAAAGGCGATTGGGCACCGCGTTCGGTGCACCGCAACACACGCATGGTCAGTGACGCAATGCGCGCTGTTGAAGCAAGAACCGGTCGCGACGCTAAAGATCATGAGGTTGCGGCCGAACTCCAATTGAGTCTCGACGATTACTACGGGATTTTGAACGATACCTTGGGCAGCCGGCTGTTCAGCTTCGACGACCTGTTGCAGGACGGCGAGCACGAAGGGCTGCACGAGGACGGCGCCAGTGGCCAGGTCGAGCCGTCGCGCGATCTTGAAGACGAGCGCTTCCAGGCTGCCCTGACCGATGCCATTGCCAACCTGCCAGAGCGCGAGCGGCTGGTGCTGGCGCTGTACTACGACGAAGAGCTGAACCTCAAGGAAATCGGTGAGGTGCTGGGGGTCAGCGAGTCGCGCGTAAGCCAGCTGCACAGCCAGTGCGCCGCACGTTTGCGCAGCCGTCTGGGTGAATGGCGGGCGCGCTGAGTGCCAACCGTTCGCCTTTGAAGACGCTGCAGTCGTTTCACGTTGTGCCGAATTGAATGAATGCGTGCTCGGGGGCCGAGCGCGTTTGAGACTGCTTGGAGGTCTAATTGGACAAGAACATGAAAATCCTCATCGTTGACGACTTTTCGACGATGCGGCGGATCATCAAGAACCTGCTACGTGATCTGGGCTTCACCAATACCGAAGAAGCCGATGACGGCACCACGGCGTTGCCGATGCTGGAAAACGGCCACTATGACTTCCTGGTGACCGACTGGAACATGCCGGGCATGTCCGGTATCGACCTGCTGCGTAAAGTCCGCGCCAGCGAGAAGCTGAAAACCATGCCGGTACTGATGGTGACCGCCGAAGCCAAGCGCGACCAGATCATCGAAGCGGCCCAGGCCGGCGTCAATGGTTACGTGGTCAAGCCGTTCACCGCTCAGGTGCTCAAAGAAAAGATCGAGAAGATCTTCGAACGCGTCAACGGCTGAGTCACGTCAGGGGGCGCGCCATGGATTCATCACAAACGTCTTTGGGGGAGTTCGAAACGACCCTGAAGAAACATGCCCAGGAATTGGTCGAGAGCCTGGAGCGGGGTCGCTTCGGCGAGGCGGTGCAGCTGATTCATCAGCTGAACCAGACCCGCGACCGTGGCCTGTACCAGGAAGTCGGCAAGCTGACCCGAGAGCTGCACAGCGCCATCGTCAGCTTCCAGATCGACCCGAACATGCCGCAGGCCGAGGAAGTCTCGCAGATCACCGACGCCACCGAGCGCCTGTCCTATGTGGTCAAGTTGACCGAGGGTGCGGCCAACCGCACCATGGACCTGGTCGAGGAAAGCACGCCGGTACTCAACGACCTGGCGGGTGAGGCCAAGGCCCTGAGCGTGGACTGGCAGCGCTTCATGCGCCGCGAAGTCGCTGCGCCAGAATTCCGTGACCTGGTCAAACGGGTCGACAGTTTCCTGACGCACAGTGCCGAAGGCAACCGCAAGGTTTCCGGCCACCTCAACGACATTCTGCTGGCTCAGGACTACCAAGACCTGACCGGCCAGGTGATCAAGCGGGTCACCGCGTTGGTCACCGAGGTGGAAAGCAACCTGCTCAAGCTCGTGCTGATGGCCAGTCAGGTCGACCGTTTTGCCGGCATCGAACATGACCACCAGCAGCTTCGCGCTGAAAAAGATCAAGAAAAACATCCGACTCGGGGTGAAGGTCCGCAGATTCATGCCGATAAGCGTGAAGACGTCGTGTCCGGTCAGGACGATGTCGATGATCTGCTGTCCAGTCTGGGTTTTTAAGGAGCACGTTTAATGAGCTTCGGCGCCGATGAAGAAATCCTTCAGGATTTCCTGGTAGAAGCCGGCGAAATTCTTGAGCAACTGTCCGAGCAATTGGTCGAGCTGGAAAGCCGACCGGATGATGCCGACCTGCTCAATGCCATTTTTCGCGGTTTCCACACTGTAAAAGGGGGCGCCGGCTTCCTCCAGCTCAACGAGCTGGTGGAGTGCTGCCATATCGCCGAGAACGTGTTCGACATCCTGCGCAAAGGTGAGCGCCGGGTCGACGCCGAGTTGATGGACGTGGTGCTCGAAGCGCTGGACACGGTCAACAATATGTTTGGCCAGGTCCGCGAGCGCAGCGAAGTCATCCCGGCCACCCCGGAGCTGCTGGCCGCGTTGTCGCGCCTGGCCGAGCCTGCCGCTGCTGACGAAGTCGCCGCTGCCGAGCCTGCGGCCGCTGAACCGCTGGCCGCGGCGCCTGTCGAAGAGCCGGACATCACCGACAGCGAATTCGAGCAGTTGCTCGACTCGCTTGACGCGGTCAAGGCCCAGGCCGCTGCCGATGAGCAGTTGCAAGGCGAGAGCATCAGCGGTGCCAGTGACGAGATCACCGACGCCGAGTTCGAATCGCTGCTCGACCAGTTGCATGGCAAAGGCCAGTTCAGCGCCGAAGTCGTCGCTGAGCCAGTGGCCAGCGCCCCGGCGCCGGTCAGCGACGAAATCACCGATGAAGAGTTCGAGTCGTTGCTCGATCAACTGCATGGCAAGGGCACGTTCCAGGCCGACGCCTTGCCCGCCGCCGCTGCAGTTGCGCCCGTGAGCACTGCACCGGCCGCCACGGCCAGTGACGCTATCAGCGAGCACGAATTCGAAGCCTTGCTCGACCAGTTGCACGGCAAGGGCAAGTTCTCTGGCGACGCCGTCGCGGTCGAAGCGCCTGTCGCTGCCAAGGTCGAAAGCAAGCCAGTGGCCAAGCCCGCACCGGCGCCTGTCAGCAAGCCTGCGCCTGCACCACGGGCGCCGGCCCCTGCGGCAGAAAAGCATGCCGTCAGCGAGGCCGAAACCACTGTGCGCGTCGACACCGCGCGCCTGGACGAGATCATGAACATGGTCGGCGAACTGGTGCTGGTGCGTAACCGCTTGGTCCGCCTGGGCCTGAACAGCGGCGACGAGGCCATGTCCAAGGCCGTGTCGAACCTCGACGTGGTCACCGCCGACCTGCAGACCGCGGTCATGAAGACCCGCATGCAGCCGATCAAGAAAGTCTTCGGCCGCTTCCCGCGTCTGGTTCGCGACCTGGCCCGCCAGCTCAAGAAAGAGATCAACCTGGAGCTGGTCGGTGAAGAGACCGACCTCGACAAGAACCTCGTCGAGGCCCTGGCTGACCCGCTGGTGCACTTGGTGCGCAACGCGGTCGACCATGGCGTGGAAATGCCCGACGAGCGTGAAGCGTCCGGCAAGGCGCGGACCGGCCGGGTGGTGTTGTCAGCCGAGCAGGAAGGCGACCATATCCTGCTGTCGATCTCCGATGACGGCAAGGGCATGGACCCCAACATCCTGCGCGCCAAGGCCGTGGAGAAGGGCTTGATGGACAAGGACGCCGCTGAGCGTCTGAGCGAGTCGGACTGCTACAACCTGATCTTCGCCCCGGGCTTCTCGACCAAGACCGAGATTTCCGACGTGTCCGGCCGTGGTGTCGGCATGGATGTGGTGAAGACCAAGATTTCCCAGCTCAATGGCTCGATCAACATCTACTCGGCCAAGGGCCAGGGATCGAAGATCGTCATCAAGGTGCCGCTGACCCTGGCGATCATGCCGACCCTGATGGTGATGCTGGCCAACCAGGCCTTCGCCTTCCCGCTGGTCAACGTCAACGAGATCTTCCACCTCGACCTGTCGCGCACCAATGTGGTCGATGGCCAGGAAGTGGTGATCGTGCGCGACAAGGCGCTGCCACTGTTCTACCTCAAGCGCTGGCTGGTGCAGGGCCAGGTGCACGAAGAGCAGCATGAGGGCCACGTGGTGATCCTCTCGGTTGGTACCCAACGCATTGGCTTTGTCGTCGATCAACTGGTGGGCCAGGAAGAAGTGGTAATCAAGCCGCTGGGCAAGATGCTGCAGGGCACGCCGGGCATGTCCGGGGCCACTATCACCGGCGACGGTCGCATCGCGTTGATCCTCGACGTCCCGAGCATGCTCAAGCGTTACGCCGCGCGGCGTATTTGATTTCGGTGGCGCACCCTGGCGGGTTGCGCCGCCTAATGGAGTGTTTATGGCAGTCAAGGTCCTGGTGGTGGATGATTCCGGTTTCTTCCGCCGCCGCGTCTCGGAAATCCTCTCGGCGGACCCGACGATCCAGGTAGTGGGTACCGCGACCAATGGCAAGGAAGCAATCGACCAGGCGCTGGCGCTCAAGCCCGATGTCATCACCATGGACTACGAGATGCCCATGATGGATGGCATCACGGCGGTGCGGCACATCATGCAGCGCTGCCCGACGCCGGTACTGATGTTCTCTTCGCTGACCCACGAAGGTGCCCGGGTGACCCTGGACGCACTGGATGCCGGTGCGGTGGATTACCTGCCGAAGAACTTCGAGGACATCTCGCGCAACCCGGAGAAGGTCAAGCAACTGCTGTGCGAGAAGGTGCACACCCTGTCGCGCAGCAACCGCCGTTTCGGCAGCTACAGCCCCGCGCCAGCCGCCGCACCGGCCGCCGCGAGCAGCGCTGCGCCAACCAGCAGCTTCGCCAGCCCCGCACCGGTGCGCACTGCCGCGCCGGTGCGCGCGGCGGCAGCGCCAGCGGCACATGCCCCGGCACCCAAGCGCAAACCCTACAAACTGGTGGCCATCGGTACCTCCACGGGTGGCCCGGTGGCGCTGCAGCGGGTACTGACGCAACTGCCTGCCAACTTCCCGGCGCCGATCGTGCTGATCCAGCACATGCCGGCGGCCTTTACCAAGGCCTTTGCCGAGCGCCTGGACAAGCTGTGCAAGATCAGCGTGAAGGAAGCCGAGGACGGTGACGTGCTGCGCCCAGGCCTGGCGCTGCTGGCCCCAGGTGGCAAGCAGATGATGATCGATGGCCGCGGCACGGTGAAGATCCTGCCCGGCGACGAGCGCCTGAACTACAAGCCGTGCGTGGACATCACTTTCGGCTCGGCGGCCAAGTCGTACGGCGACAAGGTGCTGTCGGTGGTGCTGACCGGCATGGGCGCCGATGGTCGTGAAGGCGCGCGCCTGCTCAAGCAGGGTGGCAGTACCGTGTGGGCCCAGGATGAAGCCAGCTGCGTGATCTATGGCATGCCCATGGCCATCGTCAAGGCTAACCTGGCCGACGCGGTGTACAGCCTGGACGAGATCGGCAAGCACCTGGTCGAGGCCTGCGTCTGATGGATGTACTAAGCCTGATTGGCCTGATCCTGGCGTTCGTCGCGATTGTCGGCGGCAACTTCCTCGAAGGCGGGCATGTCGGCGCGCTGATCAACGGCCCGGCGGGTTTGATCGTGTTGGGCGGTACCTTGGCGGCGGCCTTGCTGCAGTCGCCATTGCCGGCTTTCAAGCGGGCCTTGCAGATCCTGCGCTGGATCCTCTTTCCGCCCCGCGTCGACCTGGCCGGTGGTATCGATCGGGTGGTCAGCTGGAGCCTGACGGCGCGCAAGGAAGGCCTGCTGGGCCTGGAAGGGGTGGCCGATGCCGAGCCCGACCCGTATGCGCGCAAGGGCTTGCAACTGCTGGTCGACGGCGCCGAGCCAGAAGCCATCCGCAGCATCCTTGAAGTCGACTTCCTGACCCAGGAGGGCCGTGATATCCAGGCTGCCAAGGTGTTCGAGAGCATGGGCGGCTATGCGCCAACCATCGGCATCATCGGTGCGGTCATGGGCCTGATCCATGTCATGGGCAACCTGGCCGACCCGTCGCAGTTGGGTAACGGCATCGCCGTGGCGTTCGTCGCCACCATCTACGGTGTGGCCAGCGCCAACCTGATCCTGTTGCCGATCGCCAACAAGCTCAAGGCCATCGTCATGCGCCAGTCGCGCTACCGCGAGATGCTGCTCGAAGGCCTGTTGTCGATTGCCGAGGGTGAGAACCCGCGCTCGATCGAACTGAAGCTGCAAGGCTTCATGGAGTAACCCATGCGTCGCCGTCGTCATACCGAGGAACACGAGAATCACGAACGCTGGCTGGTGTCGTACGCCGACTTCATCACCTTGCTGTTCGCGTTTTTCGTGGTCATGTATTCGATTTCCTCGATCAACGAGGGCAAGTACAAGGTCATCTCGCAGGCCTTGATCGGGGTGTTCAACGACCCTGAACGGAGCATGAAGCCGATCCCGGTCGGGGATGAGCAACCCCTGAGCGTGCGCCCGGCCGAGCCTTTGGTGAGGGAAAGCGAGCAGACCGAGGCGGGCCTTGCGCAAACCAATGTCGACCCGCTGAAGACCATCAGTGACGATGTGCGCGACGCCTTTGGCGACCTGATCAAGACCGACCAGATGACCGTACGCGGCAATGAGCTGTGGATCGAAATCGAGCTCAACTCCTCGCTGCTGTTCGGCAGCGGCGATGCCATGCCTAGCGACAAGGCCTTCGCGATCATCGAGAAGGTGGCGAACATCCTCAAGCCGTTCGCCAACCCGGTGCATGTCGAAGGTTTTACCGACAACCTGCCGATTCGCACCGCGCAGTACCCGACCAACTGGGAGTTGTCGTCGGCACGGGCGGCCAGCATCGTCCGCTTGCTGGCCATGGAGGGGGTGAACCCGGCGCGCATGGCATCGGTGGGCTATGGCGAGTACCAGCCGGTCGCCAGCAACGACAGTGCCGAAGGCCGTGCCCGCAACCGTCGTGTGGTACTGGTGATTTCCCGTAACCTCGAAGTGCGCCGCAGCCTGACCGGCTCTGGCAGCGCCAATGCCACGCCAGATGCTGCGTTGCGCCGGGCTGGCACACAAAGTGCACCGGCTACGCCAGCAATGGCGGCGGGGCAGTAACTCGTCAATTCTCCGTCACCAAATACCATACCGTTCCCGGCAGGGCAGGCGGCCACACCGGGAGGAAGCAACGAACGATGAGAGTCTGGGCAGTAGCCAATCAAAAAGGTGGCGTCGGCAAGACCACCACGACCATCGCCCTGGCTGGGCTGCTGGCTGAGGCGGGCAAGCGCGTGGTCGTCGTCGACCTCGACCCGCACGGTTCGATGACCAGTTATTTCGGGCACAACCCCGATGCGCTGGAGCACAGCTGCTATGACCTGTTCCTGCACCAGGGCAGCGTGCCGGAGGGTTTGCCTGGGCAGTTGCTGTTGCCGACCAGTGATGAGCGTATCTCGCTGCTGCCTTCGAGCACCGCGCTGGCGGTGCTGGAGCGCCAGTCGCCGGGCAAGAACGGCCTGGGCCTGGTGATCGCCAAGAGTCTGGCGCAGCTGTGGCAGGACTTCGACTTCGCCTTGATCGACAGCCCACCCTTGCTGGGCGTGCTGATGGTCAATGCCCTGGCCGCGAGCCAGCAGTTGGTGATACCGGTACAGACCGAGTTCCTGGCGGTGAAGGGCCTGGAGCGCATGGTTGGGACCTTGGCCATGGTCAACCGTTCGCGTAAACAGGCCTTGCCTTACCAGATCGTGCCGACCCTGTTCGACCGCCGTACTCAGGCTTCCCTGGGCACGCTCAAACTGTTGCGCGACACCTATGAGCAGAATGTCTGGCAGGGTTACATCCCGGTCGATACCCGCTTGCGCGATGCCAGCCGCAAGGGCGTCACGCCGTCGCAGTTCGATGGCAAGAGCCGTGGCCTGATTGCCTACCGGGCGCTGCTCAAGCACTTGCTCACTTACAAAAACGCAGTGCAGGTGGCCTGATGACCCAGACCCGGCAAACCGGCACGCGGCCGCAGATGGCCCTGCAATCCTACCTCGATGGCCTGTTGCAGGAGGCCACTGAGGCCGACGATCTGATCGAGCCGGCGGCAGACGTCGCCGATGCGGTGCGCGTGGAACAGGCACCTGAAGCACGCCAGCCAGCGCAGCCCGCCGCTGTCGCGCAGCGGCCCTTTGCCGAGCCGCGGCTGAAGGTGTTGCCCAGCGTGCTGCCGGTGGAAGAACCGGTGGTCACGGTAGTCGAGAGCGAAGTGCTGGCCGAGGCCAGCGTCCCGGTCCTGACCGAAGAACAGAGCGTGGAACCGGCAGTGCCGTTGGTGGATGTGCACCTGCCCGCGCCGAACCTGCCGGTGCCCCCGGCAAGCATCGACGGCCGCCCGGCCTGGGCGGCGGAGCCGTTCGAGTGCCTGCTGTTCGATGTCGCCGGCTTGACCCTGGCGGTGCCCTTGGTATGCCTGGGCTCGATTTACAACCTGGCCGGCCAGGAACTGACGCCGCTGTTCGGCCAACCTGACTGGTTTCTCGGCATCCTGACCTGCCAGGCCGGCAACCTCAAAGTCCTCGACACCGCGCGCTGGGTGATGCCCGACCGCTACCGTGACGACTTCCGCCAGGGCCTGCAGTATGTGATTTCCGTGCAGGGCTACGAATGGGGGCTGGCCGTGCACCAGGTCAGCCGCTCATTGCGCCTGGACCCGTCCGAGATCAAGTGGCGCAGCCAGCGTGGCCAACGCCCGTGGCTCGCCGGCACGGTGATCGAACACATGTGTGCCCTGCTCGACGTCGCCGAACTGGCTGAGCTGATCGCCAGTGGCGCGGTCAAGCAGATGCACGCCAAACACAAATGACACCGCACACACCGCCTATGGCGGACTTTAAGGGGTAGGGGAATGAAAAAGTCGTCTGCACAAGGTTCCGAAGATCCGATTCTGCAGTGGGTAACCTTCCGTCTGGACAACGAGTCCTACGGGATCAATGTCATGCAGGTGCAGGAAGTGCTGCGCTACACCGAGATCGCCCCGGTACCGGGCGCACCGAGCTATGTGCTGGGCATCATCAACCTGCGCGGCAACGTGGTGACAGTGATCGACACCCGCCAGCGTTTTGGCCTGATGCCGACCGAGGTGACCGACAACACCCGTATCGTCATCATCGAGGCGGACAAGCAAGTGGTCGGCATCCTGGTCGATAGCGTCGCCGAGGTGGTCTACCTGCGTCAGTCCGAGATCGAGACGGCACCGAACGTGGGTAACGAAGAGTCGGCCAAGTTCATCCAGGGCGTGTGCAACAAGAACGGCGAACTGCTGATACTGGTCGAGCTGGACAAGATGATGACCGAGGAAGAGTGGTCCGAGCTTGAGAACATCTGAGTTGATCTTCGAGGTTGCTGTCATCTTCCTGGCGCTGCTGTGGGCGCTCAGCTTGTGGATGTTCCTCAACCACAGCAAGCGCCAGCGCGAGCTGGCCGCGCAACAGGCCGAGGGCGATGCCCTGCGCGATCAACGCATCAAAGACCTGAGCAAGCGCCTGGACGACTACCAGAACGGTACGGTGCGCATGGGTGAGGCCATCCATGACCTGCGCGAAACCCTGGCCACCCTGCCTGACCGGCTGGAACGCCTGGAGCAGCGCGACCCCAGCAGCGTCACCTTCAGCCAGGCGGCCAAGCTGGTCGGCATGGGCGCAAGTGTGTCGGAGCTGACTGAAACCTGCGGCCTGACCCGGGCCGAGGCGGAGTTGATGAGCAAGCTGCACCGCAGCGAGTAGTACGGCGCTGCACTGCCCCGGTGATTGGCCAGTTTATGGGCCTTGCCAACTGTGGGCGTGGCCCATCTCGGCTACCTGATCCAGCGGTACATGGTCACGGATGACCCGATGAAGCTCGCTCAACTCCAGGGTCGCATGGAGGTCGTACAGCGGCGATACCATCAGGGTGCAGAGCTCGCGCAGTTGCTTGAGCCAGGGCAGGCGCTCGTCGATTACATGGTTGAGCACGCCTGGGCCGGTCAACAGGTTGAGCCGCCTTGCATAGGCCTGGAAAGGTAGCGGCGCCAGGCGCGCGTCCGGCCGGCTGGCATAGAAGTCGGGCACCAGCTGGTAGCGGCGAAGGATTTCGTCCGAGATGGCACTCAGGTTTGGATTGCCTGGGTGGCTGCCGATCATGCTGCTGTTGAACTGGATGTACATGCCCAACTGGTCGTTGGAAACAGGCGGTGACAACAGCAGGCCATCCCTTGTGGTCTTGAGTTGGAGCCTGGCCAGCGGCGCGGTGCCCTCCGCGCCGCTCGCCGCCAGCAAGCGGTCATCGGCATCCAGGTACAGGCCACCGTAGTGTTCGAGCAGTCGGTAGCGCAGGATGTCGCAGGCCGAGGCAAAGTTGCGCCCCTGACCCTGGTTGCCGTCAAGGGCGGCGCGATACTGTGGGTAGTAGGGCGACAGGGTGAAATGCTGGTAAAACTCTTGGTCTTCGAGGGGCATGAGCAGGGCGCTTTCACTCCGCGCGCGCAGGGTTTTCAGATTGTGCAGGTAGGCTGCGTTGTTTTGCCGCGACAGCAGGATCTGGAAGCGATAGCCGCTGCTGCGTATCACCTGTGCGTTATGCACCAGCGCCTCGAGGTATTCGCCCTGCAAGGGCTGGTCGCCCACCCAGATACTGCTGACTACCTTGGGCAGCGGCATGCGCTGCAGGCCGTTGTAAGGCTCGTAGTCGATCGGCAGCTCGATATTGATGCCCAAGGCGCGCAGCGTGGCCATGCGCTGGGGGTGGGTGGGGGTGGCCCTGCTCTGGCTTGATGACAGCACCAAAGCAGGGTCGCCTTCGGTGCCCAGCGCCCAGCGCGGCGGGCTGATCAACTTTGCATCCCGGGTGCGGATGAAGCAGTTGGTGGCGAATTCGTATTGAACCCATTCGTTGACCAGGCCTTGTCGGGTGCTGAGCCAAGCGGCGAAACGGTGCCGAAGGTTTTCCTCGACCGTGGTCACCACGGCGGCATGGGTCGACGCCTGTACCGACGGCTCGCGGAACGCCAGTTCAGCGGGCTCCAGTGCCGTTTGCTCCAGCAGCGGTGCCGCACCGACGCGGGCATTGAACAAGGTGTCCAACAGTTGGGAACGGAAGAAGCCTGGGCGGGTCGTGCGAAATACCTCGGCGTACCTGACCGCCTGGCCAGTGCCGGTGGGTAGGGCATTGAACAGGCCGAACACCTGGTCTGTCACGCCTTGTGCCTTTGCCTCGGGGGTCTTGCCATTGATGGCGGCATCCAGACCCAGGCTGAACTGCGCCAGGCCGCCAGCTACCAGCAACGGGGCCAGTTCGGGCAGTACCACCATCAGGGGTAGCAGCAGGTTGGTGGCAAGGTTCAGGTAGTTGGCCCATTTGGCCTTGTTGACGGCATGGTTGCTGGTGATCTGGCTATCGGCATCGGCGTAGGCACGGCGCTTTTGCAGCAAGGTCAGGTGGGTGAACAGGTCGCCCTCCAGGGTGCTGTCGTATTTGTCGGGGCGAAAATCGATAATGTATTGCGGGTCCCAGAAGCCACTGGTGGCAAAGCCTGGATGGTCATGGCTCAGGCGGTGCGCTTTGGGGTAAAGGCCCAGGCCTGTCAGTGCGGTGCGCAGGCCGCTGAAATCGAGGCCGTCCGGCCAGTCGGTACGGGCGAAACAGGCCATCAGTGCATCGCGTTTGGCGGCGTCCTGGCATTGCCTGGCCAGCCAGCGCTTCATCGCCGAAGAGTCGGCGAACTCATGGAAAGGCGAAGCATTGCCAGGCAAGTACAGCACTACCAACGGCTGGCTGGCGTGACGGATCTGCACGATGCTAGTGGAAATGTAGCCGTAGATATTGAGCATGCTTAACCGCGCGTTGCTGCGGGCGATCAACTGCGCCGCCTCCCACAGCAGTTGGCGGCCAGGCCCGGACAGGCTGTTGAGCAACACCTGCTTGTTGCAGGCGGCGATGAAGGCAATCTTCAGGGCGCGCTGATAGTGCCCTTGTCGCTTGTCCCAATAGGTATCCAGGCGGGCCTTGAAACTGTTGTGAAAATGCAGGTTCCACAGAAAACTCTGGAAATTCTCGGCGCGAATCGGCAGGCAGTTGTCCGGTGCGTAGCGGCTGGGTTGGGTGCGTCGGTAGAGGCCGTTGAAGACAAGGTAGGGCGCGGCATTGGACAACATACTCAGCGGTACCAGGCGGTCGACCAATATCACTTGACCAGCCGGTGGCAGCCCTGCCCAGTTGCCGTAATGGAAACCGCCATAGCCGGCTGCGGTTTCACCTTGCCAGTTGGCCAGCAATGCCTCGACCAGGTTCATTCTTTGGGTAATGACGGCATTGTCCGCAGCGCCAGTGTGGCTGTCGGCGCGAGGCGCAGCCTGGTAGTGAAGGGTCACCACATCGATCAGTAGTGGCGAATCGGTGATGCCGTGTTGGCGCAGCCAACCGCTCAGCAGTTCCACGGCCAGGGTATCGGGGCGAGGGAAGTCCTGCAGTGCCTGACGCACCAGGCTGAGGTTGGAAAGGGGGATGGGGTGCATGCTGTGTTCCTGGGGGAGTGAGAAGCGCAGGATGGCGATGGGTTGTGCGTGCGGGGGCTACATAGTGCTATGGCTGGCGTGGCGAGGCAGGCACCTCGCCTGGCAGGTGGTGGTAGCTGCTGCTGCGTTACTCGATGCTGTTGCCAAACGGCAGGCGAGCGGGGTTGGGGGTGATGTCCCGTTCGCCGGCCGGTACGTCGCTGAACCCAACGGGCACCTTGCCGCGCAACTGCCAGGCAAAGGCAATGATTTCGGCAATGGTCAGGTACAGCGCCTCGGGTATCTGCTCGCCCAGCTCCAGCCGTGCCAGCAGGCTTACCAGCTCGGCGTTTTCGTAGATCGGCACCTCGTGTTGGCGGGCAAGTTCAAGAATGGCTTCGGCCAGGGCATCGTCGCCCTTGGCGCTGAGCGTGGGGGCCTGTTGGCCGTCGTAGCTCAGGGCAATGGCCTGGCGCGGTGTTTTGCCACTCATGCGTTTTCGTCCACCCAGCGTTGTTCGACCCGCGTGCGGGGGCCTTGGGGTGGGGTGCCGGGGTGGCATTCCAGGTCGCCGACGTCCAGGCCCCTGGCCAGCAGGCGCTCGCGCAGGGTGCCAAGCTGGCTGTCGATCAGCCGCGCGGTCTGTTCCTGTTCTGCCCACAGTTGCCCGTTCAGGCGGCCCTGGCTCAGTTGTGCCTGCACTTGCAAAGGGCCAAGCGGAGCGAGGTCGAAGGCCAACTCGATACGCCACAGCGCTTGTAGCGGGTCATGCTCTTGGTGCTGGCGGTCAGCTTGCTGTTGCGGCGTTTCTTCGCGTTGCAGCTTGACCTGCAGCGGGATGAACTCCTGGCCATGGCGGATCGGCACTTCAGTCTGCCAGGTGGTCTGCAGGTTGCCGTTTTCAAGGTTGCCGCTCTGCTGCAGGCTGCTCATGGCATGGCTCTGCAGGCGTGAAACGGCCGCCGCGGCCAGGCGCAGCAACTGTTGCAGGTCGCCTTCGTCTTCCATGGCCTTGAGTAGCCGCGAAGGCAGCGGAAACGCCCCTGGCTGTGGTTTCGGGCTGACCCGGTCGAGCATGCCCAGGGCGCCACGGGCGAGGGCCGGCAGGGTCAGGGCCAAGGTGCTTGGCATCAGGGCCGGTGCACCGGGCGCGGTGACCGAGGCCTGGGTGATCAACCTGAGCAGGTGGGCCTTGAGATCAGTGGCCACGCTGGCGGGGAAGCCACCCAGCAGCTTCGCTTCGAGGAAGGTACCGCTGTTGCTCAGGGCTTGGGCGACGGCTTTGGCATCGCCGAGCTGGCGCACGTCCGGCAGCCCGGCCAGCAAACGCTCGGCACTGCTGCGCAGGCTACCGTCGGCGCCGGGGTCGCGGGCGACCTGCTGCAATGCACTGAGCAGGCCGGTTAACGAGGCCTGGCGATTTTGCTGGGTGAGCAGTTGCTGGGCGATGCTGAGCTGGTCTTGCCGGCCGCTGAGCGGCACGAATTGCAGCGACTGGTCGCCTTGCACCCGCGCGCTGAGCAGGCTGCCTACGGGCAGCGGGCGCGGGCTGTCGATAGTCAGGGTGGCACCGGCCTGCGCGCTGTTGAGCAGGCTCACCAGTGCCCGGTAACCGGCTGTTTGGCCCGGCGCTTGTAGGATGGGCTGGTTGGTCAGGACCTTGCCTTGCAGCAGGGTACCGACCGGCACCTTGGCCGTGTCCAGGCGGGTGAGGGTGGCGATGTTGCTGGCGCTGGCCTGTTGCAGCATGATCGCCAGGCGATTGCCCTCGGTCTGGCTGACGGTGACTTGGCTGCCGGGGGGTAACGGCTGGCTGGCGCTGGCCTGCAATTGGGTCTGGGCGCCGTTGGCCTGGATCAGCCGCAGAACGACCTGGAACTCCCGGCCCAGCTGGCGTAGCGACACGACCTCGGCTTGCGCCGTTTCGCCAGGGGCGAGCAAGCCGGGCTGTGCTTGGGTCAGGCGCAGCAGTTCGCCGGTCATGCCCGCCTTGATGGCCTGGGCGCTGATCGCGGTTTGTGCGCCGAGACTATTGATTTCAGTCATGATTGTATACAACCTGTCGAACCCGCCTCTTGGCAGCGAGGCCATGCATGTAATAATGCCGCCCGCCCGCCACTGCCAGTATAACGGCAGCGAGGGGGGCGACTTGAGCCGTAAACTGGATAAGGCGAAACCGTGACCCTTCATCTCCAAGCCGCAGGCCTGGCCTGCGAGCGCGACTGGCGCCTGCTGTTCGAGCAGCTCGATTTCGAGCTGCGGCCCGGCGACATGCTGCAGATCAGCGGCCCCAACGGCAGCGGCAAGACCAGCTTGCTGCGCCTGTTGGCTGGGTTGATGCAGCCGACCGCCGGGCAGATCCTGCTGGGCGGCAAGCCGTTGGCCGACCAGCGCCATGCCTTGGCCAGCATCCTGCTGTGGATCGGCCACGCTGCGGGCATCAAAGACCTGCTCACCGCCGAGGAGAACCTCACCTGGCTCTGTGCCCTGCACCAGCCCGCCAGCGCCGAGCGCATCTGGGCGGCGCTGGCGGCAGTCGGCCTGCGCGGCTTCGAAGACGTGCCGTGCCATACCTTGTCGGCCGGCCAGCAGCGCCGTGTAGCCCTGGCCCGGCTGTACCTGGACAGCCCGCCCTTGTGGATTCTCGACGAACCGTTCACCGCCCTCGACAAGCAAGGTGTGGCGCAGCTCGAAGCGCACTTGGCGGCGCATTGCGAGCAGGGTGGCACGGTGGTGCTGACCACCCACCACAGCCTTGAACGCAAGCCGTCGGGCTACCGTGAACTGAACCTGGGGCAATGGGCAGCATGAGCGTATTCATCCTGTTGCTGCGCCGCGAAGCGCGTCTGTTGTTCCGCCGCCCCGCAGAACTGGCCAACCCGCTGGTGTTCTTCGCCATCGTCGTTGCCCTGTTCCCGCTGGCGGTCGGCCCTGAAAGCCAATTGTTGCAAACCTTGTCACCTGGCCTGGTGTGGGTTGCGGCCTTGCTGGCCGTGCTGTTATCGCTGGACGGCCTGTTCCGCAGCGATTTCGAGGATGGCTCGCTGGAGCAATGGGTGCTGTCGCCGCATCCACTGGCGTTGCTGGTGCTGGCCAAGGTGCTGGCGCACTGGATCTTTTCCGGCCTGGCGCTGGTATTGTTGGCGCCACTGCTGGCGCTGATGCTGGGGTTGCCGAGCCATTGCCTGCCGGTGCTGCTCGCCTCCTTGCTGCTGGGCACGCCGGTACTGAGCCTGTTGGGTGCAGTGGGTGCGGCGCTGACGGTCGGTCTCAAACGTGGTGGGTTGCTGCTGGCGTTGCTGATTCTGCCGTTGTATATCCCTGTATTGATCCTGGGCAGTGGTGCGTTGCAGGCGGCGTTGCAGAATATGCCCGCCACTGGCCACCTGCTCTGGCTTGCCAGCCTCACGGCCCTGGCGGTGACACTGGCACCCTTTGCGATAGCGGCCGGCCTGAAGATCAGCGTCGGCGAATAACGAGTCCTGGGCTCTCAAGCCCGGCTAATACCCTGGATGTACCCTGATGAAAATGAGTTGGACGTGGTTCCACAAACTCGGTTCTCCCAAATGGTTCTATGCCATCAGCGGCCGCATGCTGCCATGGCTGACGGTCTGCGCCATCGTGCTGTTGCTGGTGGGCGTCACCTGGGGCCTGGCGTTCGCGCCCCAGGATTACCAACAGGGCAATAGTTTCCGCATCATCTACATCCATGTGCCGGCGGCGATGCTGGCGCAATCGTGCTACGTGCTGCTGGCGGTGGCCGGGGTGGTGGGCCTGGTGTGGAAGATGAAACTGGCCGACGTCGCCCTGCAATGCGCCGCGCCCATCGGCGCCTGGATGACCGCCGTGGCGCTGGTCACCGGCGCCATCTGGGGCAAGCCGACCTGGGGTAGCTGGTGGGTGTGGGATGCGCGGCTGACGTCGATGCTGATCCTGCTGTTCTTGTACTTCGGCATTATTGCGCTGGGCCAGGCAATCAGTAATCGTGACAGCGCGGCCAAGGCCTGCGCGGTGCTGGCCATCGTCGGGGTGATCAACATACCGATCATCAAGTACTCGGTGGAGTGGTGGAACACCCTGCACCAGGGCGCCACCTTCACCCTCACCGAAAAGCCTGCGATGCCTGCCGAGATGTGGCTGCCGCTGCTGTGCACGGCACTGGGCTTCTACTGCTTCTTCGGCGTGGTGCTGTTGTTGCGCATGCGCCTTGAGGTGCTCAAGCGCGAGGCACGCGCCAGTTGGGTCAAGGAGGAAGTGTTGAACAGCCTGGGGCGGAGGGCCGCGCAATGAGTTTCGCCTCGTTCGGTGATTTCCTCGCCATGGGCCACCACGGCCTGTACGTGTGGACGGCCTATGGCATTTGCCTGGCGGTATTGGCGCTGAACGTCGCCACCCCACTGCTGGCCCGCCGTCGCTACCTGCAAGATGAGGCGCGCCGCTTGCGCCGGGAGAACAACCAGTGAATCCGCAGCGCAAGAAACGCCTGTTGCTCATTGCCGGCCTGCTGGTCGGTGTCGGGATTGCCGTCGGCTTTGCCCTGAGCGCATTGCAGCAGAACATCAACCTGTTCTACACGCCGACTCAGATCGCCAATGGCGAAGCCCCCCTGGATACCCGTATTCGGGCTGGCGGCATGGTCGAAAAAGGTTCGGTGCAGCGCTCGGCTGACTCGCTCGACGTGCGCTTCGTGGTCACTGACTTCAGCAAGTCGGTGCCGATCACCTACCGCGGCATCCTCCCCGACCTGTTCCGTGAAGGGCAGGGCATCGTTGCCCTGGGCAAGCTCAATGGTGAAGGTGTGGTGGTGGCCGATGAAGTGCTGGCCAAGCACGACGAGAAGTACATGCCGCCCGAGGTCACCAAGGCCCTGAAGGAAAGCGGCCAGGCCGCTGCAGGCGCGGAGGCCAAGCCATGAACGCGGCGCTGGTGATTCCCGAACTCGGCCAGTTGGCGATGATCCTGGCCATCTGTTTTGCCGCCGTGCAGGCCAGCGTGCCGCTGCTCGGCGCGTGGCGCGGTGACAGCCTGTGGATGAGCCTGGCGCGGCCGGCGGCCTGGGGGCAATTTGCCTTCCTCAGCTTTGCCTTCGCCTGCCTCACCCATGCCTTCATGACCGACAACTTCTCGGTTGCCTATGTGGCCAGCAACTCCAACAGCGCCTTGCCCTGGTACTTCAAGTTCAGTGCCGTGTGGGGCGCGCACGAGGGCTCGCTGCTGCTCTGGGCGTTGATCCTGGGGGGCTGGACCTTCGCCGTGTCGGTGTTCTCGCGCCAGCTGCCGCAAGTGATGCTGGCCCGTGTGCTGGCGGTGATGGGCATGATCAGCGTGGGCTTCCTGAGCTTCCTGATCATCACCTCCAACCCCTTCCAGCGCCTGCTGCCGCAAGTGCCGACCGACGGTCGCGACCTCAATCCGCTGCTGCAGGACATCGGCCTGATCGTCCACCCGCCGATGCTGTACATGGGCTATGTCGGTTTTTCGGTGGCCTTCGCCTTCGCCATCGCCGCGTTGCTCGGCGGGCGCCTTGACGCTGCCTGGGCGCGCTGGTCGCGGCCGTGGACCATCGTCGCCTGGGCCTTCCTCGGTGTGGGCATCACCCTGGGCTCATGGTGGGCTTACTACGAGCTGGGCTGGGGTGGCTGGTGGTTCTGGGACCCGGTGGAAAACGCCTCGTTCATGCCTTGGCTGGTGGGCACGGCATTGATCCACTCGCTGGCGGTGACCGAGAAACGCGGGGTGTTCAAGAGCTGGACCGTGCTGCTGGCGATCGCAGCCTTCTCGTTGAGCCTGTTGGGCACCTTCCTGGTGCGTTCCGGGGTGCTGACCTCGGTGCATGCGTTCGCCGCCGACCCGTCACGCGGCGTGTTCATCCTGATCTTCCTGCTGTTTGTGGTGGGCGGCTCGCTGACCCTGTTCGCCCTGCGCGCGCCGGTGGTCAAGAGCCAGGTCGGCTTTGCCCTGTGGTCGCGCGAGACGCTGTTGCTGGCCAACAACCTGGTGCTGGTGGTGGCGGCGTCGATGATTCTGCTCGGCACCCTGTACCCGCTGGTGCTCGATGCCCTGACCGGGGCAAAGCTGTCGGTCGGCCCGCCGTACTTCGATGCGTTGTTCCTGCCGCTGATGGCACTGTTGATGATTGTGCTCGGCTTCGGTGTGGTGGTGCGCTGGAAGGACACCCCCGGCAAGTGGCTGGCGAGCATGATGACCCCGGTGCTGATCGGCAGTGCGGTACTGGCCCCGGTCGCCGGTTTTATCGTCGACGACTTCGACTGGCCCACGCTGACCGCCTTTGCCCTCGCGGCCTGGGTGGTGCTCAGCGGGCTGCGTGATGTGCTCGAAAAAACCCGTCACAAGGGCCTGGCCAAGGGCATGCGTGGCCTCACCCGCAGCTACTGGGGCATGCAGCTGGCGCACTTTGGCCTGGCAGTGTGCGCACTGGGCGTGGTGCTGTCGAGCAACAACAGTGCCGAGCGCGACCTGCGCATGGCGCCGGGCGAAAGTGTCGAGCTGGGTGGTTATCACTTCCTGTTCCAGGGCGCCAAGCACTTCGAGGGGCCGAACTTCATCTCCGACAAAGGCACCGTGGTGGTGTCCCGCGATGGCCGTGAAGTGACCACGCTGCACCCCGAGAAGCGGCTGTACACCGTGCAGCAGTCGATGATGACCGAAGCTGGCATCGACGCAGGCTTCACCCGCGACCTGTACGTCGCCCTGGGCGAGCCGCTGGAAAACGGTGCCTGGGCGGTGCGCGTGCATATCAAGCCATACGTCCGCTGGATCTGGCTGGGCGGTCTGCTGACCGGCCTGGGCGGGTTGCTGGCGGCCCTCGACCGGCGTTACCGCGTCAAGGTCAAGACCCGGGTGCGTGATGTCCTGGGCGTGTCTGGAGCAGCTGCATGAAGCGTTGGATCATGGTGGTGCCACTGGCGGTGTTTCTGCTGGTGGCGGTTTTCCTCTACAAGGGGCTGTTCCTCAAGCCCGACGAGCTGCCCTCGGCGATGATCGGCAAGCCCTTCCCGGCGTTTGCCCTGGCCTCGGTGCAGGGTGACCGCAACCTGACCCAGGCCGACCTGCTGGGCCGCCCGGCGTTGGTCAATGTGTGGGGCACCTGGTGCCCGTCGTGCAAGGTCGAGCACCCGTACCTGAACCAGCTGGCCGAGCAAGGCGTGGTGATTCATGGGGTCAACTACAAGGACGACAATGGTGCCGCGTTGAAGTGGTTGGCCGAATACCACAACCCGTACCAGCTGGACATCCGCGACGAGCAGGGCACCCTGGGCCTGGACCTGGGCGTGTATGGCGCGCCGGAAACCTTCCTGATCGACGCCAAGGGCATCATCCGCTACAAGCACGTGGGTATCGTCGATGCCAGCGTCTGGCGCGAACAGCTGGCGCCGCTGTACCAGGGCCTGGTCGATGAGGCCAAGCCATGAGGCGGGGGCTGGCAGCCGTGGTGCTGGGGTTGGCCCTTGGCCTGGGCCTGGCCGGTGTGGCCAGGGCGGCCATCGATACCTACCAGTTCCGTGACGACGCCGAACGTGAGCGTTACCAGCAACTGACCAAGGAACTGCGCTGCCCCAAGTGCCAGAACCAGGACATCGCCGATTCCAACGCGCCGATTGCCGCCGACCTGCGCCGTGAGATCTTCCGCATGCTGGGCGAAGGCAAGAACAACGCGCAGATCGTCGACTTCATGGTCGACCGCTACGGCGATTTCGTGCGGTACAAGCCGGCGCTCAGCGCCCGTACCTGGCTGTTGTGGTTCGGCCCGGGGGTCTTGCTGGCCGGCGGCTTCGTGGTGCTGGCGGTGATTGTGCGTCGCCGCCGCGCCACGGTGGCCCACGGTGCCAATGAGCTGTCCGTCGAAGAACGCGAGCGTCTCGCCAAACTGCTGGAAAAAGAACAGACCCATGATTGAATTCTGGCTTAGCGCGGGCCTCCTGCTGCTCGCTGCCCTCAGCTTTCTGCTGATCCCGATCCTGCGTGGCCGTCGCCGTCAGCAAGAGGAAGACCGCACCGCCCTGAACGTTGCCCTGTACCAGGAACGCGTTGCCGAACTGGCGGCCCAGCAGGCCGCTGGCGTGCTCGACGAGGCGCAACTGGCCAAGGGCCGTGACGAGGCGGCCCGCGAGCTGCTGGCCGACACCGAAGGCAGCGAGCCCCCACGCCAGGGCCATCTGGGCAAAACCCTGCCGCTGCTGGCGGCGGTGCTGGTGCCACTGATGGCATTGGGGCTGTACCTGCATTTTGGCGCGGCCGACAAGGTTGAGCTGACCCAGGAGTTTGCCCAGGCGCCGAAGACCATGGAGGAGATGACCACACGCCTTGAACGGGTCGTGAAGGCCCAGCCAGATTCGGCCGAGGCCCTGTATTTCCTGGGCCGTGCCTACATGGCCGAGCAGCGTCCCGCCGATGCGGCGCGTACGTTCGAGCGTGCGGTGGCCTTGGCCGGGCGCCAGCCCGAGTTGCTCGGGCAGTGGGCCCAGGCGCAGTACTTCGCTGCCGACAAGCAATGGAGCCCGCAGCTGCAGGCACTGACCGACGAAGCCCTCAAGGCCGACCCCAACGAAGTGACCAGCCTGGGGCTGCGCGGTATTGCCGCGTTCGAGGGGGAACGCTACCAGGAAGCCATCGACTACTGGAAGCGCCTGCTGGCGCAACTGCCCGAAGGCGATGCATCGCGTGCCGCCTTGCAGGGGGGTATCGACCGTGCTGCCGAGCGCCTGGGAAGTGAGCCTGGCCCGGCCGTGGCGCCGGTGGCTGCCCGCCTGACGGTGCGGGTGGAGCTGGCTGCGGCGCTCAAGGACAAGGTCAAGCCTGACGACACGGTGTTCATCTTCGCCCGTGCCAGCAACGGCCCGCCCATGCCGCTGGCGGCCAAGCGGGTGACCGTGGCGCAGTTGCCGATCGAGGTGGAGTTGTCTGACGCCGACGCCATGATGCCGCAGATGAAACTGTCGGACTTTACCGAAGTCCAACTGGTTGCCCGTGTCTCGCGTGCCGGCCAACCGACCCACGGCGAGTGGATCGGCCAGGGTTCGCCACTGGCCACTGCCACCCAAGCCACGCAACACCTCACCATCGACAGCCCTGACCCGTAAGAGAGCATTGCCATGCACAGCACCGTCCGCCTGACCCTGATCACCCTTGCCCTGGGTTTGTCCGCGTGTACGGTGCATGAGCCTTACGAGCAGCCGGCGCCGCCGATCGAGCGGGTGCCGCCGCACCAGGGGCCGGTGGTCAAGCCGCTGCCGGGCGGGCAGCCTTCGACCTCGCCAAGCAAACCTGCGGCCACCCCCAAGCCGATGCCACGCACCTCTGCCAGCTTCGCCCCGCCGCCAGGGGGTGCCAGCCACTGGGACCCGAAACTGGGCGTATACGTGCTGGAGAAAAAGCCCAACACCTTCTATCGCCAGCGCACCTATTACCGCTACGACGGCGGCTGGAGCTGGTCGCTGAGCCCGGATGGCCCATGGCAGGGCACCGACAGCAGCGGTGTGCCGGGTGGCCTCGGGCGCGCCTTCGCCCAATAGGCTCAGAGATGCCCTCCCGGTACAGTACAGTTGCCTGCTCAATTACCGATTGACTGTACCGACCGCTGACTCCGCATAATGCCCCTTCGATCAGACGCGGAGGTGGCATGAGCAAGACAGTCCTGGTGTTGGTAGAAACCGTCGACGATTACCTGCCCTTGCTGGAACAGGCGGGTTATCGGCTGATTCGCGCCCCCTCGCCGCAACTGCGTGCCGATGCCATCCAGCGCCACGCCCATGAAATCGATGCTGTGCTCACCCGTGGCCCGCTGGGCCTGACTGCCGCAGAGATCGATGCGCTGCCCGCATTGCAGATCATCTGCGTGATCGGGGCCGGCTACGAGCAGGTCGACCTGGCCGCCGCCGCCGCCCGTGGTATTACCGTCACCAACGGCGCCGGGGCCAATGCCAGCGCAGTCGCCGACCATACCCTGGCCATGCTGCTGGCGCTGCTGCGCGACATTCCCCGTGCCGACGCCAGTACCCGCCGCGGCGAGTGGAACCGGGTAATCAGCCCTTCGGTGAGCGGCAAGCGCCTGGGCATTCTCGGCCTGGGCGCAGTGGGGCTGGCGATCGCCAAACGTGCCAACCTCGGCTTCGACATGAGCATCAGCTACCACAGCCGCACCCCTCGTCAGAGCGTGCCTTACACCTGGTACGACAGCCCGCTGCACCTGGCCGATGCCGTCGACATCCTGGTGGTGGCCACGCCTGGCGGCGCCACTACTCGTCATCTGGTCGATGCTGCGGTGCTTGAAGCCCTGGGTGCCGAGGGTTACCTGGTGAATATCGCCCGTGCCAGCGTGGTGGACACTCAGGCCCTGGTGGTGGCGCTGGCGGGCGGGCAGCTTGCCGGCGCTGCGCTGGACGTGTTCGATGACGAACCCGAGGTGCCCGATGCCCTCAAGGCCCTCGGCAACACCGTATTGACCCCGCACGTGGCTGGCCAGTCGCCAGAGGCTGCGCGGGACACGGTGATGTTGGTGCTGGGCAATCTGCAGGCGTTCTTCGCCGGCGAGCCGGTGCTGACCCCGGTACGCGACTGACCCTTTTCATACAGGTGCCCGGCAGCGGCCCGGCCAACAAGGAGTGTGTGCATGCAACTCGAGATCTTCCAGGTCGATGCGTTTTCCGCTGAACCCTTCGGTGGCAACCCGGCGGCGGTGATCCCGCTGGAAAGCTGGTTGCCAGACGATGTGCTGCAACGTATCGCCGAAGAGAACAACTTGTCCGAAACCGCCTATTTCGTGCGCAACGGCGAGGGTTACGACCTGCGTTGGTTCACCCCGACGGTCGAAGTCGACCTGTGTGGCCATGCCACCCTGGCCTCGGCGTATGTGCTGTTCGAGCAGTTGGGTGAACAGGCGCCAGTGCTGCGTTTCAATACCCGCAGTGGCGAATTGCGCGTCAGCCGAGGTGTCGATGGGCTTTTGGCGATGGATTTTCCGGCCAAGCAGCCGGTTGCGGTGGAGGTGCCGGCAGGCTTGCTGGAGGCGCTGGGCTTGAGCGGTGCGCGGGCGGTGTATCAGTCCGACGACTATGTGGTGATGATCGATGACGCCTCGCTGCTTGACCCGCTGAAGCCGGACTTCGTTGCGCTGTCGGCTTTTGCCGTGCGCGGTATCGCCGTGACTGCGCCGGGGCGCGGGTATGATTTTGTCACCCGTTGGTTTGGTCCGCGGGTTGGTGTGAATGAGGACCCGGTCACGGGGTCGGCGCATACCTCGCTGGCGCCGTTGTGGGCCGAACGGTTGGGCAAGGGTGTTTTGAGCTGTGAGCAGGGTGGGGCGCGCAAGGGGCAACTGCGTTGCGAAGTGCCGGGCAATGGCCGGGTGATCATTAGCGGGCGGGGGGCGTTGTACCTGCGGGGGAGTGTGTTTATCTGAGTTGGGTGTGTGGGTTTAAAGGTGTAGGCCTTGGGGTTTGCAGCGCCTATGAGATCGAGCGCCGCCCGCGCGGCGCATCGCGACGCAAGGCCGCTCCTACATCTGTTTCGGGCCAGTGAGGCCTGTGCCATTGGCGCGCGACCGCCTTGTTTGTACGACGCGATATCGAGGTGGGCACCAAGAGGCCGCGCGCCATTCCCCCAGGAATAACTGGCCCGAAACAAATGTAGGAGCGGCCTTGCGTCGCGATGCGCCGCGCGGGCGGCGCTCGATCTCATAGGCGCTGCAAAACCCCAGACATGCACCTATAAACCCCAAAGCCATCCCCAGTCATTGTCTCTCGGGCGAAGATGCAGTCAATGCGCCAGCATGAAACACCGACTGCGCTTGCCAAACCTGTGCATTCCTGAGAAAAGGGCGGCTTTGATTTTTCAGCGTTGGAGCATGCCATGAGCAGCGAACTGCAGATCATCGACCTCGTCGAAGGCGACGGCAAGGCCGCCGTCAAAGGCGCCCTCATCACCACTCAGTACACCGGCTGGTTGGCCGACGGCAGCGAGTTCGATTCGTCCTGGTCGCGCGGCAAGCCCTTCCAGTGCGTGATCGGTACCGGTCGGGTGATCAAAGGGTGGGACCAAGGCCTGATGGGCATGCGCGTTGGCGGCAAGCGCAAATTGCAGGTGCCTGCGCAGTTGGGCTATGGCGAGCGCAGTGTGGGTGCGATTCCGCCGCATTCGGACCTGACGTTTGAGATCGAACTGCTGGAAGTGCTGACGCGGGATGATTGAGTGATTGATGTGGTTTTCGGTGTGCAAACCTCAAGGCATGCACACCACCCCCGAAAAATTCGCAAGGAATACATATTTCAGCAACACCCATCCCCTAACCTAAGCCTTGCTCAAGGATCGGCAATCACACGCCAGGGAGGAACCAAACGGGTTGAAGGCACTCTGACTCTCACTCGTTGCCAAGGATGGCACTCACTACAAGGACGCCTCGCGGCTGCGGCGCCGGGCAAGGTGGCGGGTCAACTCGATTCTCTCTGCCACATGAGCCTGCCTTGATGAAGTTGCCAACGTTTCTCCGCCGTCGTCGCCACCTGCTGCTAAGCCTAGTGCTCACAGCCGTAGCCATACCGCTGGCGTTGGAAGCTGTCGAAAGCCGCGCCCAGCCGGCCGATGGCACGCAGACCCTGGTGTTTCTGCGCCATGCCGAGAAACCCGGCGAAGGGCTGGGGCAACTGAACTGCCAAGGCCTCAACCGTGCACTGGACCTGGCCACGTTGCTGCCGGAGCGTTTCGGCAATGCCGACTACGTATTCGCCGCCAACCCGTCGCGGCATGTCGAGGAAGGCAGCAAGGACGAGAGCTACAGTTATATCCGCCCATTGATGACCATCACCCCCAGCGCCATCCGCCAGGGCCTGCCGGTGAACATCGACTACGGCGCCAACGATACCGACGAGCTGGCCGAAGAACTGCTGAGCGACAAATACCGCAACGCGACGGTCTACACGGCCTGGTCCCACGGGTACCTTCCCGAACTCATCAATACCGTGGCCGGCAAGGCCCTGGGTGAAGAGCGTGTGATCACCGAGGACTGGAACGGCGATGATTTCGACACGCTGTACGTGCTGACCCTGACCTGGCACGACGGCAAGGCCAGCCTGCTCAGCCGTAACGTGCGCCAAGGCCTCAACGACGGCGCGCATAGCTGCCCGACCTGATCCGCTGTTACTGTCTTGGCAGGGAAGCCGAAACAGGGGCACTGCAAGATGCAAAAAGTCACGATCATTGGCGGCGGGGTGATTGGCCTGGCGACAGCCTATGCGCTGGTGCGCGAGGGGCTGGCTGTGGACCTGATCGAGGCGCGGGACCGCCTGGCGTCTGCCACCAGTTTCGCCAACGGCGGGCAGCTGTCTTACCGCTATGTGGCGCCATTGGCCGACGCCGGTGTGCTCTGGCAGGCGTTGGGCTGGATGCTGCAGGGGGACTCGCCGCTGCGCTTGCGGTTGCGCCTGGACCCGGCGCAGTGGCGCTGGTTGATGGCGTTCATGCTGGCCTGCCGGCGCAGCGTCAACCGCCGCAACGGTGCACAACTGCTGACGTTGGCGCTGGAAAGCCAGGCCGCCCTGGCGCGTTGGCGCGAGGCCGATGGGCTCACCGATTTCGCCTGGCGGCGTAACGGCAAACTGGTCGCCTTCCGCAGCGAGCGGGCGTTCGCCCATGGGCGTGAGCGCCTGCTTGATCGGAGCAGCCAACGGGTACTCGATGCCGCCGAACTGCGCGCCTTGGAGCCGGCATTGGCCGAGGCGCCGTTCGTGGGCGGGGTTCTGACGCCTGACGAGGAAGTCGCCGACTGTCACCGTTTTTGTGAACGCCTGGCCGAGCGCTTGCGCGCATCCGGGCAGTGCCGGTTCCTGCTTGGCAGGCCCGTGACGCGGCTGGTCGCCCATCAGGATCAGGTCGTTGCGCTGCGCCTGGGGGGCGAGCAGGTTGACGTTCAGCGCCTGGTGCTGTGCGCGGGGCATCGCAGTGCAGGGCTGGCGCTACCGGGCTTGAGGTTGCCGGTCTATCCGCTGAAGGGCTACAGCCTGACAGCGCCGATCAACACGGAACATCGGGCGCCAGAACTCAGCCTTACCGACTACGAGCGCAAGATCGTCTATGCCCGCCTGGACCGGCAATTGCGGGTTGCAGCGATGGTGGACATCGTCGGCTTTGACGAATCGGTGGATGCGCGCAGGCTCAACAGCATGCGCCGTCTGGCACTCGATACGTTGCCCGATGCCGCCGACTACGGGCGGGCGGTAGAGTGGGCGGGGATGCGGCCGGCGACCCCTACCGGGGTGCCGATCATTGGTGCTACGGCTTACCGAAACCTGTGGCTGAATCTGGGGCATGGGGCTCTAGGCTTTACCTTGGCCTGTGGCAGTGGGGAGCGGTTGGCCAGGATGTTGCGCTGACTGCACCGGCCACTTCGCGGGGCAAGCCCGCTCCCACAGGTATTTGCGTTGCGTTGGAGAATAGCGCGCACCTGTGGAAGCGGGCTTGCCCCGCGAAGTGGCTGGTCTTGACGAAGCCCCCTTACCGCCCGAAGCGCATCGGCCAGCCCACCACCTTCTTTACCCTCGGCGTGGCATAGGTGCGTACCTTGGAGGTACTCAAGCCCATGCGCACCAGCGATTCGGCAATGGTCACCGCTGCACTCACACCATCGACCACCGGCACACCGGTACGCTGGCGAATCTGCTCATCCAGCCCGGCCATGCCACCGCAACCCAGGCAGATGACCTCGGCCTTGTCCTCCCGCACGGCGCGTTCGGCCTGTTCGACAATGGCCTCGACGGCGCGCTGCGGGTCGGCTTCAAGCTCAAGCACCGCCAGGCCACTGGCGCGCACCGAGGCGCAGCGGTCATACAGCCCAGAGAGCTTCAGGCGGTCCTCGATCAGCGGCACGGTGCGGTCCAGTGTGGTCACCACCGAGTAAGCATGGCCCAGGTACAGGGCAGTGCTGGCGGCTGCATCGGTGATGTCCACCACGGGCACGTTCAGCAGCTCCTGCAGGCCTTCGCGGCCGTGCTCGCCGTAGCCGGCCTGGATCACGGCATCGTAGGGGCCCTCGTAGGCCAGCACCCGGTCCATCACCGCGATGGCGGCCAGGTAGCTTTCGAAGTTGCCCTCCACCGACTCGGCACCAAACCACGGGGTCAGCCCGATGATCTCGGTACCCGGCGCGGCAACGGCGCGTGCCTGCTCGGCGATGGCCTCGGTGATGGCTTCAGTGGTGTTGACGTTGGCAATCAGAATACGCATGGACGGTTCTCCCTGATCAGTGGCTGCTGTGGTCGACGGCGATGCACTCGCCGCTGACATCCAGGTAATGGCGGTTGCGGGGCGCGATCAGCAAATAGACGGCGGCAGCAATACCGGCACCGATCAACCAGGAGAACGGCGCCACGCTGTGGAAGTTGGGCACCAGGGCGAGGACGATGGCCAGCAGTGCGGCCGGCACGAAGGCGGCCACGGCGCGCAGGTTGATGCCCTTGGTGTAGTGGTAGGCGCCAGCCGGGTCTTCGCTGTACAGCTGCGGCACGTTGATGCAGCCTTTGCGCAGCAACCAGTAGTCGGCCATGATCACCCCGTACAGCGGGCCGAGCAGGGCACCGAGGCCCGACAGGAAGTACACGATCACCAGCGGGCTGTTGTACAGGTTCCAGGGCAGGATCAGCACCGCAAGGGTGGCGCTGATCAGGCCGGCACGGCGGAAGTTCAGGTGGCGGGGTGCCAGGTTGCTGAGCACGAAGGCCGGGGCGACGAAGTTGGCCATGATGTTCACCGCCACCGTGACGATCAGGAAGGCCAGGCAGCCCAATACCAGGAACGGTGTGCTGGGGATGCTGGCGACGATCTGGGTCGGGCTATCGATGATCTGGCCGTTGATCTGGAACTGCGCGCCGCACAGCACCACGGTGATCATCGCGAACACCAGGATGTTCACCGGCAGGCCCCAGAAGTTACCGACGCGGATGGTCTTGCGGCACGGCGAAGAACGCGCGAAGTCGCAGAAGTTGAGCACCAGAGTGCCGTAGATCGCCAACCACAGCGCACCGCCGGCAAAGATGTTGCGCCACATCTCGTAGCCGGTCAGGGGCGCTGCCACCGACCAGGCGATGCGCGCGTCGGCCTTGAAGTACATGAACACCGCCAGGCTGGCCACGGTCAGCAGAATCACCGGGCCGGCAAAGGCCTCGTAGCGGCGCACCATCTCCATGCCGTAGGCGAGGATCACCAGTTGCACCAGCCAGATCGCCACGAAGCACACCCAGCCCAGGCTCGACAGGCCAAGGATGCTGTCATGGTCGTACACGGCCAGTTGCGGCCACACGGCCGTAAGCAGCACGCGCAGCACCACCGAGGCCAAGTAGGTCTGGATACCGAACCAGGCAATGGCGATGACTGCGCGGATCAGCGCCGGTATCTGCGCGCCGTGGATACCGAAAGCGATGCGGCTGATGACCGGGAACGGTACGCCGGTCTTCTGCCCCATGTAGCCGGAAAGGTTCATGAAGAAGTACACCAGCGCAGCGCCGATGCCCAGCGACAAGAGGATCTGCCAGCCGCCCAGCCCCAAGGCGAACAGCCCCATGGCGAAGGAGTAGTTGGCGATGTTGTGCACATCGTTGGTCCATAACGCGAAGATGCTGTAACCGCCCCAGCGCCGGCCTTCGAGGCGTGTCGGGGCAAGGTCGCGGTTGTGCAGGCGCGGGCTCAGGTCGAGTGCTGGCGCAGGCCCGGCAAGGGTGGACGCGGGGTTGCTGCTGGCGACGGAAAGTTCAGGGGCAAGGTTGAGGCTGGTACTCATTCCGGCAGGCTCCTGATGCACGTGGACTGCGATGAGCGGGCAATGCGCACGGGCTCGCCATCTCGTCGGTGCAGCGTTGGCATCACTGGGTTCTGGGCGCGGCGGCCGAGTTTTGGTCGGCGTCGCGAGTTCTTGTGTATTTATGTTTTGCTCAACTTGTATACAAAACACGAACACACAAAAGCGAGTTCCATGCCAGGCGAATAGCGACATCAAAGTTGCCACTATTTTGAATCTATGTTGTTGAACGGTAAGTCAATGAAATAGCGTCGATATAAGTTGACCAGTTGAACAGCTATTATTTTTGCGTGCACTTGTTAGTTGATCAAATGGTCAGAAGTGGCGCTGAAAAGGTTGTAACGTATTGGGGCAGGGTTGAGAAAAGTGCACACAAAAATGGCACCTAAGGTGACATTCTTGTGTACAAAAAATAGTCAGCTTTCCACTGTGGCTTTCTTTAGGCCGCAGATTCAATCCATCGGCGGCAGGCGTCGCTTCACCGGGCTTTTCTTGATGATCGCGGTATTGGTCTCGGCCAGCACATTGATCCGGTCGAGCAGGGTGTCGAGCTGTTCCATCGAGCGCACATGCAGGCGGGCAATGAAGCAGTCCTCGCCGGTCACCTTGTCGCATTCAGTGAATTCGGGCAGCGCAATGATTTGCCGCTCCACTTCCTGCAGCTGCCCCGGCAGCGGGCGGATACGCACGATCGCCTGCAGTTGATAACCGAAGCTGCGCGGGTCGACATCCACCGTGTAGCCGCGCAACACACCGCGCTCCTCCAGGCGGCGCAAGCGTTCGCTGACGCTGGGGGCGGACAGCCCGCTGATCTGCGCCAGGGCCTTGAGCGAACGCCGCGAGTCTTCCATCAGTGCATTGATCAGCAGTTGGTCGATTGCATCGGTCATGCTTCACCTCGTCAGGCTGTTCGATTGATTTGCCTTGATAGTAAAGGCAGGTTGGCGGATACGCCTTTGATATCCGCTGGAAGGTCACCCTCTGCCCTTTGCATACTGTTGCCATCGTCAACGGGAGGTGTGAGATGGACAGTTCATTGCGCCGTGGCTCGCTGGAAATGGTCGCTGCCATGCTGATTTCCGGGACCATCGGCTGGTTCGTGCTGGTGTCGGGCCAGCCGGTGCTCGATGTGGTGTTCTGGCGGTGTGTGTTCGGCACCGGCACGTTGCTGGTGATCTGTGCTTCCTTGGGCTTCCTCAAGCCGGGGGTGATCGGCCGCACCGCATTTTTGCTGGCGATTGCCAGCGGCGTGGCCATCGTTGGCAACTGGGTGTTGCTGTTCGCCTCCTATTCGCGCGCTTCGATTGCCATCGGCACGGCGGTGTACAACGTGCAGCCGTTTATCCTGGTGGGGCTGGCGGCGTTGTTTCTGGGGGAGAAGATCACCCTGGCCAAGGTCACCTGGTTGAGTGTCGCCTTCCTTGGCATGTTGGCTATCGTCAGTGCCCACGGTGCGGGGCAGGGCAGTGGCGAGGATTACTTGCTGGGCATCGGCCTGGCGCTGGGCGCGGCGCTCTTGTATGCAATCGCTGCGTTGATCATCAAGCGCCTCAAAGGCACGCCGCCGCACCTCATCGCCTTGATCCAGGTGGCAACCGGTGTGCTGCTGCTGGCACCGTGGGTCAAGTTGGGCGGTCTGCCTGGCGAAACTTCGGCATTGGCCAGCCTGGTGACCCTGGGTATCGTGCACACCGGGGTGATGTATGTGCTGCTGTACAGCGCCATCCAGCGCTTGCCTACGGCGCTGACCGGCGCGCTGTCATTCGTTTACCCGATTGCCGCGATCCTGGTCGACTGGGTGGCCTTCGGGCATCGGCTGGCACCCCTGCAATGGCTCGGCGTGGCGCTGATCCTGCTGGCGGCGGCAGGGATGCAGCAAGGCTGGTGGTTCCGCCCTGCACGGGTTGCAGTCAAGCATTGAAGAGGCGGACAAGGGTAGAATGCCGCTTTTTCCAGCTTGCGACCCGCCATGACCTCGCCGATCCAGACCCTCGAGCAACACCTGCTCACCGCCCTCGACCCCGCCCCGCAGGAAACCCGCCGGCTGTTCCACGGCCGCGGCCGCTGCTGGCCGGGCCTTGAGCAAGTGACTGTGGACTGGCTCCAGGGCGTGCTGTCAGTAGCGCTGTTTCGCGAGCCGCCGGAGGGCCAACTGGCCGAGCTGGAGGCCATGCTGCAGAGCCTGGCCCAGCGCCCGCAATGGGCCGGCCAGGCCATCCTCATCCAGCACCGCTACCTGCCGGACAGCCCCGGCCAATGGTTGCTGGGCGAGCCCTGCCAGCAGCGCGAGGTGGTCGAGGATGGCTTGACCTACCTGCTGGACCTGGGCGTACGCCAGAACAACGGCCTGTTCCTGGACATGCGCTATGGCCGGCGCTGGGTGCGCGAGCAGGCGGCGGGCAAGCGGGTGCTCAACCTGTTCGCCTATACCTGTGGTTTTTCGCTGGCGGCCATCGCCGGTGGCGCCGAACAGGTGGTGAACCTGGACATGGCCAAGTCGGCGTTGTCCCGCGGGCGCGACAATCACCGGCTCAATGGCCACGATGCGTCGCGGGTGGCGTACCTGGGGCATGAATTGTTCAAATCGTGGGGCAAGGTGCGCAAGTACGGCCCTTATGACCTGATCATCATCGACCCGCCGACCTTCCAGAAGGGCAGCTTTGTGTTGACCCAGGACTACGCGAAGATCTTGCGGCGCTTGCCCGAGTTGCTGAACGAGGGCGGCACGGTGCTGGCGTGTGTGAACGACCCGGCGATCGGCCCGGAATTTCTGATCGAGGGCATGGCCGAGCAGGCGCCAACGTTGGCCTTCGTCGAGCGGCTGGAGAACCCGCCGGAGTTTCCTGATGCGGACCCAGCGGGGGGCTTGAAGGCCTTGGTATTCCGCCAGGCCTGAGTCTTCCTGTTGCGCCCCTTCGCGGTTTCCCCGCGAAGGGGCCGGGCCTGCTTGCATCAAGCAGTAACGGCACGCACCGGCAGCGGGTACACCTGGGCAAAGCTCACCTTCTCGGTCTGGTCCACACGTTTCTTGAGCCGTTCATTGAACGCCCGGCTAACCGCATACTGCCCGCCGGAAATGGTACGGAACTGCGCCGTCAGGACAAACCCGTTCAAGTCCATGCGGTCCACCCCGAACACTTGCAGCGGCCCCTGCAGGTTGATGCGCAGCAGCGGGTCGTGGCTGATCGACTGCCCCACCTCGTGGATCAGTGCCAGCGATTCATCGACGTCGCTGTCGTAAGTGAACTGCACCGAGAAGAACGCATAGGCGAACTGGCGCGACTGGTTGGTGACTGCCTTGATCTGGCCGAACGGCACCGAGTGCACGAACCCCTTGCCGTCGCGCAGGCGCAGGGTGCGGATGGTCAGGCTTTCGACGGTGCCGGCGTGGCCTGAGTCGAGCACTACCCAGTCACCGATCGAGATGGTGTCTTCGATCAAGATGAACAGCCCCGTGATCACGTCCTGCACCAGTTGCTGCGAGCCGAAGCCGATGGCCAGGCCGATTACCCCGGCACCGGCCAGCAGCGGTGCGACGTTGATGCCCAGGTTGGCCATGGTGGTGATGGTGCAGATGACGATCAGCACCACTTTTACGGCATTGCGCAGCATCGGCAGGATGGTCCGCACCCGGGTACTCGGCTGGCGCGCCGCGCGGCGCCCGACGGCGGGTTTCAGCGATTCCTGGATGGCGGTGTCGAGGACCACCCACAGCAGCCAGGTCACCAGCAGAATCAGGCCGATGCTCGACAGCGAATTGCTGATCGCCTGGCCCAGGCTGTTGCTCAGGGCGAAGCCGATCACCGAAACGCCCCAGATGCGCCCGAGCAGCTCGATGAAAGCCACCGCCATGGCGATGCGCAACAGCGCGTGGGCGAGGCTGCGCAGCAGTTCCTTGTAAGGCCGAACCCGTTGCCCGGCATCCGCTTCGCGGGGCGCCAGCAGGTGCTGTAGCAAGGTGCTGAGAAACACCGTGGACACCAGCAGCACGGTAGTCAGCAAAGCCTTTTGCAGCGCCTTCTGGCTTTCTTCGCCGGCGCCGATCAGGTGAATCGCCGAGACCAGGATCATCAACAGGATCGGCAGGTACCACAGCACCGAGAAGATCCGCAGGGTTTCCTGCACGGCCCGGTGTTGCACGCGGTCCTTGAGCGCACGGTTGCGAATCAGATGGGCCACCGGACGGCGCAGGCGGATCACCAGGCTGGCGAAGATGAACGTGGCGGCCAGGCCGGTGAACACGGCGATGCTGGCGGTGATGTTACCGCCCAACTGGCGGGCGATCTGCGGGCTGGTCAAGGCATCGCTCCAGGCCGCCAGGAAGCCGATCAGAAACAGCGGTCGCGGGGCCAGGCGCTTGATCACGGCCACGGCCGGGCGCTTGTGGCCGGCATCAAACAACGTAATCAAGCACAGGATGATCGAGGTCGAGAACAGGCCGCTGCTGGTGGCGTAGGCCAGGCTCAGGCCCAGGGCACGGGCTACCGAGGGGTCGAGGAAACGGCTGATGTAGAGGGTCAGCGGCAGGCTGGCCAGCGCCGGCAGGGTATAGGGCAGCAGGTAGCCGAGCAGGCTGCTGGCGCGCTGGCGCTCGTTCAGCCATGGGGTGGCCGAAGCGCGCTTGCTGAGCCAGCGGCCGAGGCTGGTAAGCACCGCGAAGCTGGCGGCCCAGGTGAGGGTCAGCAAGATGAAGTTGCCCGCCAACTGCAGCGAATCGCTGGCCGAATGGCGGTCGACCAGGCGTTCCATTTCCTTGGCGGCACGGTCGGTGCGCAGGCGCCAGGCATCGACCAGGTGGGCATCGAGGTCAAGCTCCTGGGCGGCGCTGTCCAGGCCGTCGGCCAGGGCGCCGAGCAGCCCGCCTTGCAGGACCGGTTCCGGTTCGGTGGGTTGTTCTCCGGCAGGTGCAGGGTCTGCAGCCAGCAGATGGGTGCTCAGCAGGCAGCCGAGCAGCAGGGTGGAGAGGTAACGCAGCACTGGAGTACTCCTTCGGCCGGGGTGAGCGGGGCAGGGTTACTCAAGGAACTGATTGGTGGGGGTGGGGAAAGTTCGATGGGGTGTGTTGCCAGCACTGGCCTCTGCGCGGATAAACCCGCTGCCACAGAGGCCGACACTGGCTGGGTCAATTACTGATTGGTGTAGATCTGGTCGAACACGCCCCCGTCGTTGAAGTGGGTTTTTTGCACGGTGCGCCAGTCGCCAAAGGTCTTCTCCACCGACAGGAAGTCCACTTTCGGGAAGCGGTCGGTGTACTTGGCCAGCACTGCCGCATCGCGTGGGCGCAGGTAGTTATTGGCCGCGATTTCCTGGGCTTCTGGCGACCACAGGTACTTCAGGTACTCCTCGGCCACTGCCTGGGTACCTTTCTTCGCCACCACCCTGTCGACCACGCTCACCGGTGGCTCGGCTTCGGCGGACACACTTGGGTAGACCACTTCGAACTGGTCGCGGCCGAACTCGCGGGCGATCATTTCGGCTTCGTTCTCGAAGGTCACCAGCACGTCACCGATCTGGTTGGTCATGAAGGTGGTGGTGGCGGCGCGGCCACCGGTATCAAGGACTGGCGCCTGCTTGAACAGCTTGCCGACGAAGTCACGGGCCTTGGCCTCGTCACCGCCTTGCTTGAGCACATAGCCCCACGCCGACAGGTAGGTATAGCGGCCGTTACCCGAGGTCTTGGGGTTGGGCACGATCACCTGCACGCCGTCCTTGAGCAGGTCGGGCCAGTCTTTCAGTGCCTTGGGGTTGCCCTTGCGCACGATGAACACGGTGGCCGAGGTGAACGGCGCGCTGTTGTTCGGCAGGCGGGTCACCCAGTTGTCCGGCACCAGTTTGCCGTGATCGACCAAGGCATTGATGTCGGTGGCCATGTTCATGGTGATGACATCGGCCGGCAGGCCATCGATGACTGCACGCGCCTGCTTGCTCGAACCGCCGAAGGACATCTGCACGTTGACCTTCTCGTTGTGCTCGGCCTCCCAGTGCTTCTGGAACGCTGAGTTGTAGTCCTTGTAGAAGTCACGCATCACGTCGTAGGAGACGTTGAGCAGGGTCGGGGCCGCCTGGGCGAAGTTGCCCAGGGCAAGGCCCGCGGCCAGCAGCGAAGCAGTGAACAGTTTTTTCACGACGCATTCCTTGTTCTTGAACAGTATTGGGCAGAGTGCCAGCGACTATAGCGGGTGCCTTGCTGCTGTTTAAAGAACAAAAAACGCTTTGGTTATTCCCGCTTGGGAAACAGCGCATTGCCACAACGCGAGCAGAATGCGGCGCCGTGTTCGTGGCTGTTCTTGCGGCAGGTGGGGCAGTCATGCTGCAACTGTTCACCACGCATGGCGTTGGCCAGCTCTGCGGTGAAGATGCCGGTAGGCACGGCAATGATCGAGTAACCGGTAATCATCACAAGCGACGACAGCACCTGGCCCAGCGGGGTCTTCGGCACAATGTCGCCAAAGCCTACAGTGGTCAGGGTGACAATCGCCCAATAGATGCCTTTGGGAATGCTGGTAAAGCCATGCTCCGGCCCTTCGATCACGTACATCAAGGTGCCGAACACGGTCACCAGGGTCGACACGGTGACCAGGAACACGATGATCTTCTGCTTGCTGCCGCGCAGCGCCGCCATCAGGTAGTTGGCCTGCTTGAGGTACTGGCCGAGCTTGAGCACGCGGAAGATCCGCAGCATGCGGATCACGCGAATGATCAGCAGGTACTGCGCGTCGCTGTAATAGATGGCGATCACGCCCGGCACGATCGCCAGCAGGTCGACCAGGCCGTAGAAGCTGAAGGCGTAGCGCAAGGGTTTGGGCGAGCAGTACAGGCGCGTCAGGTATTCGGCCAGGAAGATCGCGGTGAAACCCCATTCGATGCCCGCCAGCAGGCCGGCGTAGCCCTGATGGACAGCGTCGATGCTGTCGAGGATCACCGTGACCAGGCTGGCGAGGATGATCAGCAGGAGGGTTTTGTCGAAGCGTCTTCCAGCCACGGTGTCGGTCTGGAAGACGATGATGTAGAGCCGCTCGCGCAGGCTCGCAGGGTTGTTCATTGGCTCGTCCACAAAGCGATAAAGAAAGCGATGGGCTGAGCCTAGGGGCTGCGTTTCAGCTGTGCAAGCGGGATGCATTGCGCCGCTGATTGAGTTGAGCCAGGTAGTTGCCCAGGTGCATGAGCCAGCAGGCTGTGACGAAGGGGGCGGTCAGCCCGGCCACCGGCAACAAGGCGAACAGGGGTTGCAGCAGCAGGGCCAGTGCAATCGCCAGCAGTGTCACCCCTGGTCGCTCGCCTTGCCTGCTGAACGCCAACGCTGCCAATGCGGCGTTGAAGCCGTACAAACCCATCCAGGCTACCTGCGTCTGGTCGGTCAGTAATGCGACGCCACCGCCGATGGCAGAGCCGATCACCGCCCAGGTTGCTGCATAAGGATTGGCAAGGTACATGCCGATGACGATCAGCAGGCCCGCCATTGGCTTGTCGAGCAAGAACACCTGGCCCACGCCACGCAGCAGCGCAGACAGCGGGTCGGCTTCGACAGGGAGTGCGGTCGAGGGCTCGGCCAGCAGCAGGGTACCCCAGCCGAGCAGGACGAAGGGGGCGGTGTAGGCGACCAGCAACTTGCCGCCGCGCTTGCGCCACTGGTGGGTGATGATGCTCGACAGCCCGCCAGCGGCAATGATTAGCGGCGGCAGGATGGCCGACCATGGCAGCACCGCACTGATCAGGATGCCGATCAGCACGCCGTTGTAGCAGTACAAGCCGGCCTGGCGGTCGGTGCGGTCGTAGCCGCGCCGTTGTGCGGTGAGCAGGCCGGCGAGGGCGCCGAGCAGGGCGCCACCGACCAGGCTGGGGGCGGTCAGCAGGATGGCCAGCAGGCAGCACAGGCCGCACAGGGGGGTGCGCAGCAGCAGCACTTGGCTGAAGCCGTTGAGCAGCGCCGTGGCCCAGTCAGGGCACGGGTTGACGAAATTTTTGGTGTACATGGGGCAGTCGGTAAGGTTGAGGGTTGAGCGGTGGGCCTCTTTGGGCCTCGGGTTTTCCGCAGGTCTGGTGTAACGGTGTTCGGGGAGGGCTTTGCCCTCCATTCGCGGGGCAAGCCCGCTCCCACAGGCGCAAGGCAATTGAATGCCATGCAGTCCCTGTGGGAGCGGGCTTGCCCCGCGAAAGGGCCCGGGATCAGACCAAGGTCTCGATCCGTAGCGTATTAGTCGAGCCTGGCTTGCCGAAAGGCACACCAGCGGTGATCAGCAGCGTGTCACCGCGGCTGGCCATGCCTTGGGCCTGGGCAATCTCCAGCGCGGTCGAGCAGATCTCGTCAACCTGGCGCAGGCGGTCGTTGACCACCGAGTGCACGCCCCAGGCCACGCTCAGGCGGCGCGCGGTGTTCAAGTTCGGCGTCAGGTTGAGGATCGGTGCCCGTGGTCGCTCGCGGGCGGCGCGCAGGGTCGAGGCGCCCGACTCGCTGTAGTTGACCAGCACCGCCACCGGCAGGATGCCGCTGATACGGCGGATCGCGCAGCTGATGGCGTCCGACACGGTGGCCTCGGCTTTTGGCCGGCCAACGTCGAGCTGGGCCTGGTAGTCCGGGCCGTTCTCCACCTGGCGGATGATCTTGCTCATCATCTGCACAGCTTCCAGCGGGTAATCGCCCGACGCAGTCTCGGCCGACAGCATCACCGCATCGGCACCTTCGGCCACGGCGTTGGCCACGTCGGTGACTTCGGCACGGGTCGGGGCTGGCGAGAAGCGCATCGACTCAAGCATCTGCGTGGCCACCACCACCGGTTTGCCCAGCTGGCGGCAGGTGTCGATGATGCGTTTCTGGATCTGCGGCACGCTTTCGGCCGGCACTTCCACGCCCAGGTCGCCACGGGCCACCATGATCGCGTCGGACAGCTCGGCGATCGCTTGCAGTTGTTCGACGGCGGACGGCTTCTCGATCTTGGCCATCAGGTAGGCGCGGTCACCGATCAACTGGCGCGCTTCGGTGATGTCTTCCGGGCGCTGCACGAACGACAGGGCTACCCAGTCCACGCCCAGTTCAAGGCCAAAGGTCAGGTCGAGACGGTCTTTTTCAGTCAGCGGGGAGAGCGCCAGCACTGCTTGCGGCACGTTGACGCCCTTGCGGTCGGACAGCTCGCCACCGGCCAGCACTTCGGTGTCGATGGCATCGCTGTGCTTGGCGGTCACCCGCAGGCGCAGCTTGCCGTCGTCGAGCAGCAGGTCCATGCCTGGCTCTAACGCGGCGATGATCTCCGGGTGTGGCAGGTTGACCCGGCGGTTGTCGCCCGGGGCTTTGTCCAGGTCCAGGCGCAGGGCCTGGCCGCGCTGCAGTTGCACCTTGCCTTCGGCAAAGCGGCCAACGCGCAGCTTCGGCCCCTGCAAGTCCATGAGGATGCCCAGCGGGTAGTTCAGTTGCTGCTCGACTTCGCGGATCCACTGGTAGCGCATGGCGTGGTCGGCGTGCTCGCCGTGGCTGAAGTTGAGGCGGAAGATGTTCACCCCGGCTTCGACCAGCTGGCGGATGTCGTCGATACCCTGGGTCGCAGGGCCGAGGGTGGCGAGGATTTTGACTTTTTTATCAGGCGTCATGATTGCGGAGTCTCGAGGATCAGGATGGCGCGGAAGTCGTTGACGTTGGTGCGCGTCGGCTCGGTGACGATCAACGCATCGAGCGCGGCGAAGTAGCCGTAGCCGTTGTTGTTGTCCAACTCGTCGCTGGCCGAAAGGCCCAGGGCTTCGGCACGGGCGTAGCTGCCCGGGGTCATGAAGGCACCGGCGTTTTCTTCGGAGCCATCGATGCCGTCGGTGTCGCCGGCCAGGGCGTACACGCCTGGCAGGCCCTTGAGGTTCTCGGTGAGGCTGAGCAGGAACTCGGCGTTGCGCCCGCCACGGCCGTTGCCGCGCACGGTGACGGTGGTTTCGCCGCCAGAGAGGATCACGCAGGGCGCCTTGAGCGGCTGGCCGTGCAGCACGATCTGCCGGGCAATACCGGCGTGCACCTTGGCCACTTCGCGCGATTCGCCTTCCAGGTCGCCGAGTATCAGCGGGCTGAAACCGGCCTGGCGGGCTTTGACCGCAGCGGCTTCCAGCGACTGCTGGGGCTTGGCGATCAATTGGAAATGGCTGCGAGCCAGGGCCGGGTCATCGGCCTTGACGGTTTCCGAAGCCGGGTTGTTGAGCCAGTCGATAACCGCCTTGGGCGCGTCGATGCTGTAGCGCTTGAGGATGGCCAGGGCGTCGGCGCTGGTGCTCGGGTCGGCGACGGTGGGGCCGGAGGCGATGACGGTGGCCAAGTCGCCAGGCACATCGGAAATCGCATAGGTGTAGACGGTGGCCGGCCAGCAGGCTTTGGCCAGGCGGCCGCCCTTGATCGCCGAGAGGTGCTTGCGTACGCAGTTCATCTCGCCGATGGTGGCGCCAGACTTGAGCAGTGCCTTGTTGATGTGCTGCTTGTCGGCCAGGGTCAGGCCCTCGGCAGGCAGGGCCAACAGGGCGGAACCGCCGCCAGACAATAGGAAGATGACGCGGTCGTCTTCGTTCAGGTTGCTGACCAGTTCCAGCACGCGTTTGGCCACGGCCAGGCCGGCGGCATCGGGGACCGGGTGGGCGGCTTCGACCACCTCGATCTTCTGGCAGTTGGCACCGTGGCCGTAGCGGGTGACGACGAGGCCGGACACTTCGCCCTGCCAGCTTTTCTCGACCACTTCGGCCATGGCGGCTGCGGCCTTGCCGGCGCCGATGACGATGACCCGACCGCTACGGTCGGCGGGCAGGTAGGGTTCGAGGACTTGGCGCGGGTGGGCGGCGGCGATGGCTGTGTCGAACAGCTCGCGAAGAATTTTTTGCGGATCGACCGACATGGCAGGCTCCCAATTATTGTTGTTCTGCAGAATCGAAAACGCCCCTGGAACTGCCTCCGTGCAGGCCGAACCAGGGGCGGTCCCCAGAGCTGCAAGCTTCAAGCTACAAGCCACAAGTAAAAGCAGACCTGCTTTTGCTTGCCGCTCGAGGCTTACAGCTTGAAGCTTATTTCTCGTCGCGGATCGAGAAGTTGGCCATGTGCTCCAGGCCTTTGATCAGCGCCGAGTGGTCCCAGTTGCCGCCGCCCAGGGCCTGGCAGGTGTTGAACACTTGCTGGGCGTTGGAGGTGTTGGGCAGGTTGATGCCCAGCTCCTTGGCGCCCTGCAGGGCCAGGTTCAGGTCCTTCTGGTGCAGGTTGATGCGGAAGCCTGGGTCGAAGGTGCCTTTGATCATGCGCTCGGCGTGTACTTCGAGGATTTTCGACGAAGCGAAGCCGCCCATCAGTGCTTCACGCACCTTGGCAGGGTCGGCGCCGTTCTTGGCGGCGAACAGCAGCGCTTCGCTGACGGCCTGGATGTTCAGGGCGACGATGATCTGGTTGGCGACCTTGGCGGTCTGGCCGTCGCCGTTGCCACCCACGCGGGTGATGTTCTTGCCCATGGCTTCGAACAGCGGCAGTGCGCGCTCGAAGGCTTTCGGGCAACCGCCGACCATGATGCTCAGGGTCGCAGCCTTGGCACCGACTTCACCGCCGGACACTGGGGCGTCCAGGTAGGCGGCGCCAGTGGCCTTGATCTTCTCGGCGAAGGCCTTGGTGGCGGTAGGGGAGATCGAACTCATGTCGATCACTACCTTGTTCGGGCCCACACCTTCGGCCACGCCGTTTTCACCGAACAGGACGGCTTCGACCTGTGGGGTGTCGGGGACCATGACGATGATGAACTCAGCTTCCTGGGCAACTTCTTTCGGGTTGGCCAGGGCCACGGCGCCGGCGGCGATCAGGTCGGCCGGGGCAGCATCGTGGTGGGTGGAGACGAACAGGCTGTGACCTGCTTTTTGCAGGTTCTGAGCCATGGGCTTGCCCATGATGCCGGTGCCGATAAAACCGATTTTAGCCATGAGAGATTACCTCGTTGTATTTGTTGAATCTCGATGGAGCAGGCGACGCGTCCCATCGTAGGAGCGGCCTTGCCGGGGCGCCGGACCGGTCGGAAAGGGGGCGCAGCGCCCCCAGAATTTCGGCCACAGCAAAGATTGCCGGGGCTGCTGCGCAGCCCATTGCGACGCAAGGCCGCTCCTACAAAGTGCGTATTCGCCCTTAAATTGCGTTATGGGTCTTCAGCCAGCCCAGACCTGCTTCGGTCGTGGTCAGTGGCTTGTATTCTGCGCCCACCCAGCCCTGGTAGCCGATGCGGTCCAGGTGCTCGAACAGGAAGCGGTAGTTGATCTCGCCGGTGCCTGGTTCGTTGCGGCCCGGGTTGTCGGCCAGCTGGATGTGGTTGATCAGTTTCAGGTTGCCCTCAATGGTGCGGGCCAGGTCACCTTCCATGATCTGCATGTGGTAGATGTCGTACTGCAGGAACAGGTTGTCGCTGCCGACTTCGGCCTGGATGTCCAGCGCTTGCTGGGTGGTGTTCAGGTAGAAGCCGGGGATGTCGCGGGTGTTGATCATTTCCATGACCAGGCGAATGCCTGCGGCCTTGAGCTTGTCGGCGGCAAAGCGCAGGTTGTCGACGAAGGTCTTGCGCACGTCGGCGCACTGCAGGCCCTGCGGGCGAATGCCGGCCAAAGCGTTGATCTGGGTGTTGCCCAGTACCTTGGCGTATTCGATGGCCTTGTCGACGCCGGCGCGGAATTCTTCGACGCGGTCCGGGTGGCAGGCAATACCGCGTTCACCTTTGCCCCAATCGCCGGCCGGCAGGTTGAACAGCACCTGGGTCAGGCCGTGAGCGTCGAGCTGTTGCTTGATTTCGGCAGCGCTGAAATCGTACGGGAAGAGGTATTCGACACCGCTGAAACCAGCATCGGCGGCGGCCTTGAAGCGGGCCAGGAAGTCCTGTTCGGTGAACAGCATGGACAGGTTGGCAGCGAAGCGAGGCATGGTTGTCTCCTTGCAGATTAAAGCCCCCGGCGCCACATAGGCGGGATGCACGGGGGCGTCAGGCAATCAGTCGAGCATCGAGATCGCGGTTGGCGCGTCGTTGCCGACCAGGGCCAAGTCTTCGAACTCGTTGACGGCGTTGATCTCGGTACCCATGGAAATGTTGGTGACACGCTCGAGGATCACCTCGACCACGACCGGCACGCGGAACTCTTCGGCCATCTTCTGCGCCTTGAGCAGGGCAGGGGCGATTTCGCCTGGTTCGAATACGCGGATGGCCTTGCAGCCCAGGCCTTCGACCACGGCAACGTGGTCGACACCGTAGCTGGCAGCGTCGGTCGAGTTGATGTTCTCGAACGCCAGTTGTACACAGTAATCCATGTCGAAGCCACGCTGCGCCTGGCGGATCAGGCCGAGGTAGGCGTTGTTCACCAGCACGTGAACGTACGGCAGGTTGAACTGCGCACCGACAGCCAGTTCTTCGATCATGAACTGGAAGTCGTAGTCACCCGACAGGGCGACAACCTTGCGCGATGGGTCGGCCTTGACCACGCCCAGGGCGGCAGGGATGGTCCAGCCCAGCGGGCCGGCCTGGCCGCAGTTGATCCAGTTGCGTGGCTTGTACACGTGCAGGAACTGCGCACCGGCGATCTGCGACAGGCCGATGGTGCTGACGTAGCAGGTGTCCTTGCCGAATACCTGGTTCATCTCTTCGTACACGCGCTGCGGCTTGACCGGCACGTTGTCGAAGTGGGTCTTGCGCTGCAGGCTGGCCTTGCGCTGCTGGCAGTCTTCCAGCCAGGCGCTGCGGTCCTTGAGCTTGCCGGCGGCTTTCCACTCGCGGGCCACTTCGAGGAACACGTCCAGCGCCTTGCCGGCGTCCGAGACAATGCCCAGGTCGGGAGTGAACACGCGGCCGATCTGGGTGGGCTCGATGTCCACGTGCACGAATTTGCGGCCTTCGGTGTAAACATCGACGGAGCCGGTGTGGCGGTTGGCCCAACGGTTACCGATACCGAACACCAGGTCGGATTTCAGCAGGGTGGCGTTGCCGTAGCGGTGCGAAGTCTGCAGGCCGACCATGCCGACCATCAGGGCGTGGTCGTCCGGGATGGTGCCCCAGCCCATCAGGGTCGGGATCACCGGTACGCCGGTCAGCTCGGCGAACTCGACCAGCTTGTCGCTGGCGTCGGCGTTGATGATGCCGCCACCTGCAACCAGCAGTGGGCGTTCGGCATCGTTGAGCAGGGCCAGGGCTTTTTCGGCCTGGACGCGGGTGGCGGATGGCTTGTTGACGGCCAGTGGCTCGTAGGCGTCGATGTCGAATTCGATTTCGGCCATCTGCACATCGAACGGCAGGTCGATCAGTACCGGGCCTGGGCGGCCGGTACGCATTTCATAGAAGGCCTTCTGGAACGCGTAAGGCACTTGGCCTGGCTCCAGTACGGTGGTGGCCCACTTGGTGACCGGCTTGACGATGCTGGTGATGTCGACGGCCTGGAAGTCTTCCTTGTGCAGACGTGCACGCGGGGCTTGGCCAGTGATGCAGAGGATTGGAATGGAGTCGGCCGACGCGCTGTACAGGCCGGTGACCATGTCGGTGCCGGCAGGGCCGGAGGTACCGATGCACACGCCGATGTTGCCCGGGTTGGCACGGGTGTAGCCCTCGGCCATGTGCGAGGCACCTTCGACGTGACGAGCGAGGACGTGATCGATGCCACCGACTTTTTTCAGGGCTGAGTACAGCGGGTTGATGGCAGCCCCTGGGATGCCGAACGCGGTATCTACACCTTCACGGCGCATGACCAGAACGGCTGCATCGATTGCTCTCATTTTGCTCATGGGTTGTGCCTCATCGATTTTGTAATTGTATACAACTTGCTTTGCGACAGAGTGTATTCACGCCTGGCGGGCTAGGTCAATGGATTTTCATCGGGGAAGGTGGCTTTCGTCGGAGAGCCCGTGAAAACTGGGTTCTGTCGGATCTGGTACGATCGTTTAAAAATATTGTATACAAAAATATCTTTCGTTGTGTTCTATTTAGGTCATCGGTTTTCAACTGCCCTCAGGGCTTCTCACAACAAGAAGAGGACCTTTTCATGAACGTTCTGAACCTGAAAGTCGCGGTAAGCCTGGTGAATGCCGCGCTGGCCGCAGGCCGCAAGATCAATGCGGCGCCACTGACCGTGGCGGTGCTGGATGCGGGCGGGCACTTGCTGGCGCTGCAGCGGGAAGATGGCGCTAGCCTGATTCGCCCGGAAGTGGCCACCGGTAAAGCCTGGGGTGCGATTGCCTTGGGCAAGGGCTCGCGTTTGCTGGCACTGGATGCGCAGCAACGGCCGGCGTTCTTTGCCGCGCTGAATGGGTTAGGGGAGCGGCCGGTGGTGCCGGCGCCGGGTGGCGTATTGATTCGTGATCAGGACGGCAAGGTGCTGGGTGCGGTAGGGATCAGCGGCGATACGTCGGATATCGACGAGCAGTGCGCGATCAGTGCGATCGAGGAGGTTGGGTTGACGGCGGATGCGGGGGTGGCGGCGTAATAACTTAGATTGTTGGGGCCGCTTTGCGGCCCATCGCGACACAAGGCCGCTCCTACAGGAGCGGCCTGGGCTGCATAGCAGCCCCATTGGCCCGATCAGGCCGCCTCAGGCTCACAGCCCTTGAGCACCAGCCGGATGATGGTCTCGGCCGCCGCGTCATAATCACTGTCGGCCAGCTTGGCCTTGCCCGTCACCGCCGAGATCTGCCAATCGAAATCGGCATAGGTCTGGGTGGCCGCCCAGATGCTGAACATCAGGTGATGCGCATCCACATTGGCAATCTGCCCGCGCTCGATCCAGCCCTGGATGCACTCGATGTTGTGCCGGGCCTGTTCGTTGAGCTGCTCGACCTGGTTGGGCGACAAATGCGGCGCACCGTGCATGATCTCGCTGGCAAACACCTTGGATGCATGCGGCAGGTCGCGCGAGATGCGGATCTTCGAGCGAATGTACGAACTCAACACTTCCTTGGGGTCACCGTCGGCATTGAACGGCGTCGAGGCCTGCATGATCGGCGCGATGATGCTCTCCAGGACCTCGCGGTAGAGGTTGTCCTTGGATTTGAAGTAGTAGTACACGTTTGGCTTGGGCAGGCCGGCCTTGGCCGCGATATCGCTGGTCTTGGTGGCGGCGAAGCCCTTGTCGGCGAATTCCTCGCTGGCCGCGCGCAGGATCAGTTCCTTGTTGCGCTCGCGAATGGTGCTCATGGTCAGGGATCTTCCTCGTGTCTGGCCACCTCTAAGAGGGATCGGGCATGGTAGCACCGGGCTCGACGGGCGCTCAAGGCAGCGACTTTGGGCTAGACTCCGGCGCATTCATTTCACGGGAAACAGGCAAACATGGCAGGCAGCAGTCTACTGGTACTGATCGACGACATCGCCACGGTGCTCGACGACGTGTCACTCATGACCAAAGTCGCGGCGAAGAAGACTGCTGGCGTATTGGGCGACGACCTGGCGCTCAATGCTCAGCAGGTCACTGGCGTACGCGCCGAGCGCGAGATCCCGGTGGTGTGGGCGGTGGCCAAGGGCTCGTTCGTCAACAAGGCGATCCTGGTGCCGGCGGCGTTGCTGATCAGTGCGTTCATCCCTTGGGCGGTAACGCCCTTGTTGATGATCGGCGGCGCTTACCTGTGCTACGAGGGCTTCGAAAAGCTCGCGCACAAGTTCTTGCACAGCAAGGAAGAGGACGAGGCGCAGCATGAGGCGCGCAAGGAAGCCGTGGCCGACGCCAATGTCGACCTGGTGGCCTTCGAGAAAACCAAGATCAAAGGCGCGGTGCGCACCGACTTCATTCTCTCGGCAGAAATCATCGCCATTACCCTGGGCACCGTAGCCGATGCGCCGTTGACCCAGCAGATCATCGTACTGTCGGGTATCGCCATTGTCATGACCATCGGCGTTTACGGGCTGGTGGGCGGCATCGTCAAGCTCGATGACCTGGGCCTGTGGATGACGCAGAAGGCATCGAAGCTGGCCCAGGTGGTGGGTAACGGCATCCTGCGCGCGGCGCCTTACATGATGAAAAGCCTGTCGGTGATCGGCACTGCGGCGATGTTCTTGGTCGGCGGCGGGATTCTGGTGCATGGCATCGGGCCGTTGCATCATGCGATCGAGGCGTTCAGCGAAGGGCGCGGCGGGGCGCTGACGGGCGCATTGCTCAACGGGGGTGTGGGCATTGTTGCGGGCGCTGCCGTGTTGGCGGTCGTAAGCGGTTTGAGCAAGTTGTGGCGGGTAATGCGCCCGGCTCAGTGACCGTGACACAGGGGCCGCAATGCGGCCCCTGTGGTCTTTCAGGTCAGAAGTGAACCTTGACCAGGAAGCTCGCCGTATTCTGGTCGGTCGTGAATGCATCGCTGTCCTTGATGCCGTACTTGTTCTTCCAGTAGTCGTACTCAAAACCTACGTACAGCTGCTTCTCACCCAGGTGCAACGCCTTGCCCAGGTCATATTTGACCTGCGGGTTGAAGTGCAGGTTGGCCTGGTAGGTACCGCGACGGTTCTCGTCGTTGTCCACCACCCAGTCCATGAAACCGTCGATGAGGATGTCGGACGAGCCCACAGGGATGGTGTACGACCACACCGGGGTAATCTGCCAGACGTTGTCACCCGCACGGCTGCCGTCGGTGGTGCGCTGGTAGAAGTTCAGTTGGAAGTAGTCGAAGCCCGGAATGTCCAGGTCGAAGCCAGGGCCGATCAGGTAAGACTCGGTATCCCCCTCGCCAAACTCGTAGGTCATCGCCAACAGCACGTCCTTGACCGGGCCGAACGCCAGCTTCTGGTCGAAGATCTTGCCAAACGACAGGCGCGGGCTGATTTCACCGTAGTAAGTGTTGGGGCCGTTCCCGGCGTCTTTCTTGCCCTGGTAGAAGATCTTGTCGACGAAGATGAAGTTGTCGCCGTACTTCCAGCCATCGGCATGCTCGAACGTCACCGTCTGCTGGATCTCGGGGTTGACCTTGAAGTTCTTGCCCCATAGGTAGGTGAGGCTGTTGTTCTGCCACTGCAGCAGGTCGCCGCCGAAGGTGGTGCCGCAGGCCAGCAGGCCGCCGGCGAGGATCAGGCTGTTGATGGTACGCATTGCGAGTGTCGCTCCCTTGATTGATCTGTTGTCAGCGCTCGTTGTTGGCGCTTTTTTGTCTTTTGAGTCAGCTTTTTTCGATAGGCCACAGCTGTTTGGCAAGAGCTGCGCCAACTTTTCGGGGCTGGCACAACCTTCCTGCTCGACTACGTTCTGAACGGATGAAAAGGGTTTTTCAGGCTGGCAACACGTTGGCCAACCGCCCGAATTCATTGACTGAGCGGTCAGTAAACGCAGGCAGAATCCGTTCTGCCCTGAGCGAGGGGGCGCGCAGATTACTGGCTTGCGCGCCGGTCCTCAAGTGCCCCGTCCTGGAGCGCTGTGAAACAAACTTGTGCGTTTGGTCAGTTTCTTAGAAATGGACTTTGACCAGGGCGCTGGCGACGCTCTGATTACTGTCCACGTTGCCACGGCTGTCGATGCCGTACTTGTCCTTCCAGTAGCTGTATTCAAAGCCTACGTACAACTGCTTGGCGCCCAGGTTCAGGGCCTTGCCCAGGTCATACTTGACCTGTGGGTTGAACTGCAGGTTGGCGTGGTAGGTGCCGCGACGGGTCTGGTCGTTGTCCACCACCCAGTCCATGTAACCGTCGATCAGGATGTCGGAGCGGCCCACGGGGATGGTGTAGGACCACGCCGGGGTGATCTGCCAGACGTTGTCCCCAGGGCGGCTGCCCTCGGTGTTGCGCACGTAGAAGTTCAAGGTGAAATAGTTGAAGCCGGGGACGGCCAGATCGAAACCGGGGCCGATCAGGTAGGCCTCGTTGTCGCCTTCGCCACGCTCGTAGGTCATGGCGATCAGCACGTCCTTGATCGGGCCGAACTCGAATTTGTGGCCGGTCATCTTGCCAAGCGACAGGCGCGGGCTGAATTCACCGTAGTAGGTGGTCACGCCTTTGCCGGGGTCGGCCTTGCCGTTGTAGAAAATCTTGTCGACGAACATGAAGGTGTCGCCGTACTTCCATTTGTTGGCGTGCTCGAACGTGATGGTCTGCTGGATACCAGGGTTGACCTTGAAGTCCTTGCCGTACAGGTAGCTCAGGCTTTCGCCGTGCCATTGCAGCCATTCGCCTGCATGCGAGGGGAGGGTGGCCAGCAGGCTGCTGCCCAACAACAGGGACGAGGTGATGCGCTTCATGTTGTGATTCCCGGACTTATTGTTTTTGTTGGCGGTGTTTTTAGCGCGCAGGGGCGCCCCGAGCGGCCCATTCCGGCGGGCCGACGGTGTAGCGGTTACTGCGGGTGTGAGTGAGGGGCGGCCAATGCGCCGCCCCTCGGGCTCAATGCTGGTGACAGGCGTCGTTATGCGCTGCGCGGTCGGCGCCACCGAGGATGTTGAACAACACGTTCAACACCAGGGCGCTGACCGTGGCCATGGCGATGCCACTGTGGGTGATCGGTTCCATCCACTGCGGCATCTGCGCGAAGAAATCCGGGCGCACCACGGGGATCAGCCCGAAACCGACGCTCACCGCCACCAGCAACTGGTTGCGACGGTCGCCGATGTCCGCTTCCTGAAGAATCTTGATCCCGGTGGCGGTGACCATGCCGAACATGGCAATGGACGCGCCGCCCAGTACCGCAGGCGGGATCGAGGCAATCAGGTAGGCCGCCTTGGGCAGCAGGCTGAGCATGATCAACAGCGCACCGGCCACCACGGTAACGTAGCGGCAGCGTACCCCGGTCATCTGCACCAGGCCGATGTTCTGGGCGAACGAGGAATGAGTGAAGGTGTTGAAGAAGCCCGCGATGAACGACGCGCCGGCATCGCACAGCAGGCCGCGACGCAGCATGCCGGGGGTGACTTCACGATCGGTCACCTTGCCCAGGGCGAGGAACATGCCCGTGGACTCGACGAAGATGATCACCACCACCAGGCACATCGACAGGATCGGCGCCAGGCTGAAGGTCGGCATGCCGAAGTGCAGTGGGGTCACCACTTGCAGCCACGGTGCCTGGCTCAGGCCAGACAGGTCGACCATGCCGATGGAGCCGGCCAGGATGTAACCCAGGCCCATGCCCACCAGCACCGAAACGTTGACCCAGAAGCCGCGCATGAAGCGGTTGATCAACAGGATCACGGCCAGCACCAGGCCCGCGACCATCAGGTAGATGGGCGAACCGAAGGCTTCTGCTTCATGGCCGCCACCGGCCCAGTTGACCGCAACCGGGAACAGCGACAGGCCGATCGAGGTGATCACGGTACCGGTAACCAGGGGCGGGAAGAAGCGCACGACCTTGGACATGAAGGGCGCGATCAGCATGCCGAAGAACCCGGCGGCGATGGTCGCGCCGAAGATCCCCTGCAAGCCCACGCCGGGCATGCCGGCCATGGCCACCATGCTGCCGACGGCAGCGAAGCTGGCACCCATCATCACCGGCATGCGGATCCCTACCGGGCCGATACCGAACGACTGGATGATGGTGGCGACGCCTGCAACCAGCAGGTCGGCGTTGATCAGGAAGGCAACTTCTTCACGGGACAATCCAGCAGCCTGGCCAATGATCAAAGGCACGGCAATCGCGCCTCCGTACATCAGCAGTACATGTTGCAGGCCTACCAGAATCAGTTGGAACAGGGGCAGAGGCTGACGCGGCGGCGCAACAGGGATGTACGCCTTGCGTGACTCGGACATGCAGCACCTCGAGTTTTGTTTTTATTCTCGGATCCAAGCGTCAAGCTCCAAGCGGCAAGCTTCAAGAAGAAGCTTGGTGATCCGCGTTGGAGCCTGACGCTCGATGCTTGCTTGTTACCTACGACTTACAGCTTGAGGCTTGAAGCTTGCGGCTTCTATCAGTTGACCTGGGCGCCTTTGGCGATCCAGTCACCAACGAGCTTGCGCTCTTCGGTGGTCATCTGGGTGATGTTGCCCAGCGGCATGATCTGGCTGGCGACCGCTTGCGCCTGAATGCGCGCGGCCTGGGCCTGGATCTGCTGCGGGGTGTCGAACATCACGCCGGCAGGGGCGGCGCTGAACAGTGGGCTGGTCGGTTTCGACGAGTGGCACACGGTGCAGCGTTCCTGGATGACATTGTGGATCTTGTCAAAGTCGCCACCACCGGCCTGGGCAGCGGCCTGGGCCGGTGCTTGCGCAGGTGCGGCTGGCGCTTGCGCAGCCTTGGCGGCGTCCTCGGCGCGCTGCTCGGCAGCGGTCTTGCCACCGACAGCAGTTGCAGGCAGCGGCTGGTACTCGATCTTCGCTGCGGCTTGCTCAGGGCTTACGGCCATCGGTTTCGGGCCGGTGACGTAGGCCAGGCAGATCATCGCCAGGGCGCCTACCGGCAGGGTCCAGGCGTACTTGTTGCTGTCGTGGCGGGTGTTGAAGTAGTGGCGGATCAGAACCGCGGCTACTGCGATACCGGCCAGGATCAGCCAGTTGTACTGGCTACCGTAGGTGCTCGGGAAATGGTTGCTGATCATGATGAACAGCACCGGCAGGGTGAAGTAGTTGTTGTGGCGCGAGCGCAGCAGCCCCTTGGCCGGCAGGCGCGGGTCCGGGGTGGTGTTGCTCTCGATCGCGGCCACCAGCTGGCGCTGGGCCGGCATGATGATGCGGAACACGTTGCCGACCATGATGGTGCCGATGATCGCGCCGGTGTGCAGGTATGCGCCACGGCCGCTGAACACCAGGCTGAAGCCCCAGCAGGCGGCGATGATCAGCACGAACAGTACACCACCGAGCAGCGCTGGCTTCTTGCCCAGGGGCGAGTCGCACAGGAAGTCGTAGATGAACCAGCCAGCGATCAGCGAACCGATACCGATGGCCACGCCTTCGGCACCGCTCAGGGTGCTGCCAGGGGCCAGCAGGTACAGGGCCGGGTTCCAGTAGAACACCACGCACAGCAGGGCGATACCGGACATCCAGGTGAAGTAGGCTTCCCATTTGAACCAGTGCAGGTTCTCGGGCATTTTCGGGGGTGCGAGTTTGTATTTCTCCAGGTGGTAGATACCACCGCCGTGAATCGCCCAGAGATCACCCGACAACCCATCGCGCGGGTTGCTTCGGTTCAGGTGGTTCTCCAGCCAGACGAAGTAGAACGATGCACCGATCCAGGCGACACCGGTGATCATGTGAACCCAGCGAATGCTCAGGTTCAGCCATTCGTGAAGGTGTGCTTCCACAGTATGTACCTCTGCCAATCACCTTGCGATGATCGACCTTTTCTTATTGGTGGGGATTGAGGATCAGCATCTGTTCCTCGGTGAAGTAATGCTCATCGCAGTTGTTGCCAGAACCACTGCGATCAACCACCAGGAAATCATCCCGCTTTTCGATCGTCAGCACCGGGTGGTGCCAGACGCCGCGATGGTAATTGATGCCCTGCCTGCCGTTACTGCGGAAGGCGCGGACCAAACCTGATACAGGTGCATCGCCAACGGGCGCGACCACGATCAGAAAGGGGTTGCCGAGCAGCGGGATGAAAGCCTGGCTGCCCAGCGGATGGCGTTCCAGCATGCGTACGGTCAGCGGCATGTCCAGCGCGTCGGCGCGGAAGATGCTGATGATCGCTTTGTCTTCAGGCTCGGCGGTCTCGACCGTGGCGAGCTTGTGAAAGCGCATGGTCGAGCCGTTGTTGATCATGAAGTGGTCACTGCCATCGGTTTCGATCACGTCACCGAACGGGGCGAAGGCTTCTTTGGTCAGGGGCTCGATCATCAGGGTGCGCATGCGGTTATCTCTTCTATGTTCGTTATTCTTGAAAGGGCTCTAACGTTCGTTGCAGCGGTAATTACAGCTGCAGCAGACGGAACAGGGCGATCAGGTTGATCTGCGCCAGGGCTTCCTTGAATTCGGCATCGCTGTCGTTGTGGATGCGTTTTTCGAAAGCGGCGAGGATCTGGTGCCGGTTGCTGCCCTTGACCGCCATGATGAACGGGAACTGGAACTTGGCCTTGTAGGCGTCGTTGAGCTCGGTGAAACGGGCGAACTCTTCGGCGGTGCACTGGTGGATACCGGCGCCGGCCTGCTCGTTGGTGCTCGATTCGGTCAGCTCGCCCTGGATGGCCGCTTTGCCAGCCAGGTCCGGGTGAGCGTTGATCAGCGCCAACTGGTCGGCGTGGCTGGCGCTGAGCAGGATGTCGCTCATACGCTGGTGCAGCGCCTCGACCTCGTCCAGCTCGATCAGGTTGCCCAGGCCATAGGCTTTTTCAGCGACCCACGGCGAGTGCTCGTAGATGTCGGCGAAGGCGGCGACGAATGCGTCACGGCCCAGGGTGGAGGGCTTGAGGGTCTTGAAGGCGGTCATCAGGCGTTCTCTTTCTTGTACGGGTGGGTGGCGTGCCAGTGGCGGGCGATGTCCGCGCGACGGGCGAACCAGACCTGGTCATGGCTCTTGGCGTAGTCGACGAAGCGCTTCAGCGCGGCCAAGCGCGCCGGGCGGCCGACCAGGCGGCAGTGCAGGCCGATGGAGAGCATCTTCGGTGCTTCGGCGCCTTCGGCGTAGAGCACATCGAAGGCGTCCTTGAGGTACTGGAAGAACTGCTCGCCGCAGTTGAAGCCCTGTACCTGGGTGAAGCGCATGTCGTTGGTGTCCAGGGTGTAGGGGATCACCAGGTGCGGCTTGCCGGTCGGGTTGTTCGGCTCCCAGTAGGGCAGGTCGTCGTCGTAGGTGTCGCTGTCATAGAGGAAGCCACCTTCCTCCATCACCAGGCGGCGGGTGTTCGGGCCGGTGCGGCCGGTGTACCAGCCCACCGGGCGCTCGCCGGTCAGTTCGGTGAGGATGCGGATGGCCTCGAGCATGTGCTCGCGCTCCTGCGCTTCATCCATGTTCTGGTAGTCGATCCAGCGGTAGCCGTGGCTGCAGATCTCGTGGCCGGCTTCAGCCATGGCGCGGATCACGTCCGGGTGGCGCTGGGCGGCCATGGCCACGGCGAACACGGTCAGCGGCACGCCGCTGTCCTTGAACAGCTTGAGCAGGCGCCACACGCCGGCACGGCTGCCGTACTCATACAGCGATTCCATGCTCATGTTGCGCTGGCCCTGCAACGGCTGGGCAGCCACCATCTCGGACAGGAAGGCTTCGGACTCTTTGTCACCGTGCAGGATGTTGCGCTCGCCACCTTCTTCGTAGTTCAGGACGAAGGACAGTGCAATGCGGGCGTTGCCCGGCCATTGCGGGTGAGGTGGGTTGTTGCCGTAACCGATCAGGTCGCGAGGATAGTCAGCGCTCACTGCAGTTTTCCTTCTTGTGCGTTAGTGCGGGGGTGGGCGGGCCGCGTCGGGATGTCGCACCACCGGATGGGCTGATTGTATACAACTTCTGAAATCTTTTGTAAGCCTGTTTTTCCGCATTTCTTCCCTTTTGTCGCCTGAGAATCCCTTGCAATAAACCTGCCTGGTTGGTCAGCTAATGACGTGGGTGTCGGCATGGCGTCTGTATTTGCGACTGTATGACGGCTTTAGGGAGGCGGCGACGGATGGGTTCAAAAAATTGTGTACAATTTGACGATGGAATGTCTTAATAACGCCATTCCCGCACATCGCAGGCCGTTTGGCGTGATGATGGCCGTGTATTTTTTGCCCACAGATTGAACAAGAGGCGACAAGCAATGGGACGTTTGACCACACACGTACTGGATGCCGCGCATGGCTGCCCGGGCAGCTCGATCAAGGTCGAGCTGTACCGCGTCGAAGGCCAGCAGTTGGAGCTGGTTAACACCGCTCTGACCAACAGCGATGGCCGCGTCGATGCGCCGCTGCTGCAGGGTGACGATTACCGTACCGGCGTTTACCAGCTGCAGTTCAGTGCTGGCGCCTACTACCGTGCTCGCGGCGTACAGCTGCCGGACACGGCGTTTCTGGATGTTGTTGTGCTGCGTTTTGGCATCGACGAGCAGCAGGAGCACTACCACGTGCCGCTGCTGATCTCGCCGTATAGCTATTCGACCTATCGCGGAAGCTAGTTGGTCGCTAGAAGAATCTTCGTAGGTCCTTTGGCCCGCTCTCACACTGGCGGGCTTTTTTTCGTCTGGCGGAAAGTGATGGGGGGGTGGCTTGGATGTTGTAGTGGCCATGAGATCGAGCGCCGCGGGTGCGGCGCTTGATCTCGAATGCACTGAAACTCTAAAGCCGGGTAAGCAATGCCTTAAAGGAACACGAACTTGGCAATGAAGATGGCGCACAGCACCCAGAGGCTGGCCGAGATTTCCTTGTACTTGCCAGTGCCCGCCTTCAATGCCACATAGGTGATAAAGCCCAGGGCAATACCGTCGGCGACCGAGAAGGTCAGCGGCATCATGATCACTGTGACGATCGCCGGAATGCTGTCGGTGGCTTCGTCCCAGTGGATATGCGCCATGCTGCCCATCATCAGCATGGCCACGTAGATCAATGCACCCGCAGTGGCATAAGCCGGAATCATCCCGGCCAGCGGCGCGAAGAACATCGCCGCAATGAACAGCAGCCCCACCACCACAGCCGTGAGGCCAGTCCGGCCACCGGCGGCCACGCCTGCGGCACTTTCTACATAGCTGGTTACCGGCGGCACACCGACCACCGCGCCGAATACGCTGGACGCACTGTCTGCCTTCAGCGCCCGTGACAGGTTTTCGATGCGCCCATCAGGCGCCACCAGGTTGGCCCGTTGTGCCACGCCCATCAGGGTGCCGGCGGTGTCGAACATGTGCACGAACAGAAACGCCAGCACCACGCTGATCATGCTGACGTTGAACACGCCGGCGACATCCATGGCCATCCAGGTCGGCGCCAGGCTCGGTGGCATCGATACCACCCCGCCAAACTTCACCAGGCCCAGCCCCCAGCCGGCGAGGGTGACGCCGATGATGCTGATCAGGATCGCGCCGAAGACCCGTTTGTAGCTGAGGATTGCAATCGACAGGAAGCACACCGCCGCCAGCAGAGGGCCGGGTTCATGCAGCGAGCCCAGCTTGATCAGCGTGGCCGGGCTGTCGACGATGATGCCTGCGGTCTTCAGGCCGATCAGTCCGAGAAACAATCCGACGCCGGCCCCCATCGCATGGCGCAGGCTCAACGGGATGCTGTTGAGCAGCCACTCGCGCACCTTCGACAAGGTGAGGAACATGAACAGCACACCCGAGACGAATACCGCGCCCAGTGCCGTTTCCCAGTTGTAGCCCATGGTGCCGACCACGGTGTAGGTGAAGAAGGCGTTCAGGCCCATGCCGGGCGCCAGGCCCACCGGCCAGTTGGCATACAGGCCCATCAGCAGGCAGCCCAGCGCTGCGGCGATGCAGGTGGCGACGAAGGCCGCGCCGTGATCGATGCCGGCGTCGGCCATGATGTTGGGGTTGACGAAGATGATGTAGGCCATGGTGATGAAGGTGGTCACCCCGGCGATCATTTCAGTTTTGACGGTGCTGCCGTGTTGCTTGAGTTTAAAAATCCGTTCCAGCCAGCTCGTTTCGAGCGGTGGGGCGAGATCCAGCGTAGGGGCTTCGGATTTGCGGCTTTCCACAGCGGGTACTCCTCAAGTCTTTCTTGTTGTGTCGGAGCCATTGTCCTGCGCATGCACTTGGCGGCTCCGCGAGGGGAAGGCAGACGCCTGACCATTTTGTTGACTTATGGGTCAGGAAGTCGCACGGTGGATTATGCTTTTGTGTACAAAGAATGCAAATAATGTTTTATCTTTTGTGCGCACAAATGCGCGTACAACGGCTATATATGTGAAAGGCCACCTGCAGAAACGGGTCAGCCTGTGTACAATGGCGCCATACCTTGGTCCTTCATCCCTTTTCAGGACTTGCCAGCCACCCTCTGACACGCGTTACAGTCAAGGTCCGACTGGTGGATCCACGTGCTCGAGTGCCCATGAACGAACAGCTGCAACCTCTGAAAAAACCTGTGCGCACTGGCAAGGCCGGGCGCAGTGGTACCCAGGACGACATCGTCTACGCGCATATTTTCGAGGCGATCCTCGAACAGCGTCTGGCTCCGGGCACCAAGTTGAGCGAGGAAGCGCTGGGCGAGATCTTCGGCGTCAGCCGCACCATCATCCGCCGCGCCCTGTCGCGCCTGGCCCACGAAAGCGTGGTGCTGTTGCGGCCCAACCGCGGTGCGGTGGTGGCCAGCCCGACGGTTGAAGAGGCGCGCCAGGTGTTCTTCTCGCGGCGCATGGTCGAGCGCGCCATCACCGAACTGGCCGTGCAGCACGCCACCCTCGACCAGCTCAACGAGCTGCGGCAGATGGTGCGCGAGGAGCGCGACAGCTTCTCGCGCGGCGATCGGGGTGCGGGTATCCGTCTTTCTGGCGAATTCCACCTCAAGCTGGCCGAAGCGGCGGGCAATGCGCCCTTGGTCAGCTTCCAGCGCAGCCTGGTGTCGCAGACCTCGCTGATCATTGCCCAGTACGAAAGCGGCAACCGCTCGCATTGCTCCTATGACGAGCACATGCAACTGATCGATGCCATCGAAGCGCGTGACGCCGAGCAGGCGGTGAGCTTGATGATGCACCATATGGACCACATCGACAGCAAGCTGAACCTGGACGAGGAGAGTGCCTCGGACGATCTGCATGCGGTGTTCTCGCACCTGCTGAAAAAGCCAAAGGTTTCGGCCAAGGGTTGATCGTTTGCCTCGGTAGATGTGGGGTTTTGCAGGCGCGGGCTTGCCCGCTCCTACACATCAGCCAAAGGTCTGCTAAATTCTTGTGAGCAAACCTTCATCAAGCAGTTGGGCTTGCGCATTCGTTGCGTTCAACTTCTTGAGGAATGGATTCATGAGCATGTCCCTCGGTAAACGCATGGGTGCCGAATTGATCGGCACCTTCTGGCTGGTCCTTGGTGGCTGTGGCAGTGCGGTACTCGCAGCCAGTTCCCCCCTCGGTATCGGCGTTCTCGGTGTTGCTTTCGCCTTCGGCCTTACAGTGCTGACCATGGCCTTCGCCATCGGCCACATTTCCGGCTGTCATCTAAACCCTGCCGTATCGTTCGGGCTGGTGGTGGGCGGGCGTTTCCCGGCCAAAGAGCTGCTGCCCTACGTGATCGCACAGGTAATCGGCGCCATCCTGGCTGCGGGTGTGATCTACCTCATCGCCAGCGGCAAGGCCGGTTTCGAGTTGTCTTCGGGATTGGCTTCAAACGGCTACGCCGACCACTCGCCCGGCGGCTACACACTGGGTGCGGGTTTCATCAGTGAAGTGGTGATGACGGCGATGTTCCTGGTGGTAATCATGGGCGCCACCGACTCCCGCGCCCCAGCAGGTTTCGCGCCGATTGCCATCGGCCTGGCCCTGACCCTGATCCACCTGATCTCCATTCCGGTGACCAATACTTCGGTCAACCCCGCGCGTAGCACGGGGCCGGCACTGTTCGTCGGCGGTTGGGCCCTGCAGCAACTGTGGCTGTTCTGGCTGGCGCCGCTGATCGGGGCTGCGATCGGCGGCGCGTTGTACCGGGGCCTGGCGAAAGAACCTTAGCGCTGGTGCACGCAACGCCCGGCGGCGTAGGTTTCCCGCACGGTGCGGTCATCGCCCAGGGTGGTGAGCACGAACAGGGTCTCTTCGATGCTGTTGGACTGCTGGATACGGTAGTCCAGCAGCGGCGTGGCCTTGTAGTCGAGCACGACGAAGTCGGCATCGTTGCCGGGGCGCAGGCTGCCGATGCGATCGTCCAGGCGCAGTGCGCGGGCGCCGCCGAGGGTGGCCAGGTACAGCGACTTGTAGGGGTGCAGGCGCGCGCCCTGCAACTGCATGACCTTGTACGCCTCGTTGAGGGTGTTGAGCAGCGAGAAGCTGGTGCCAGCGCCCACGTCGGTGCCCAGGCCCACGTTGACCTTGAAGCGCTCGGCCTGGGGCAGGTTGAACAGGCCGCTACCGAGGAACAGGTTGGACGTCGGGCAGAAGGCCACGGCCGAACCGGTTTCGGCCAGGCGCTGGCACTCGTCGTCGCACAGGTGCACGCCATGGGCGAACACCGAGCGCTCGCCGAGCAGCTCGAAGTGGTCGTACACGTCCAGGTAGCCCTTCTGCTCCGGGAACAGTGACTTGACCCAGTCTATTTCCTTGAGGTTTTCCGACAGGTGCGTGTGCATGTACACGCCTGGGTGCTCTTTGAGCAACTGGCCAGCGAGTGTCAGTTGCTCTGGCGTGCTGGTCGGTGCGAAACGTGGGGTCACCGCGTAGTGCAGGCGGCCCTTGCCGTGCCAGCGTTCGATCAATGCCTTGCTTTCGCTGTAACCGGACTCGGCCGTGTCAGTCAGGTAGTCAGGGGCATTGCGGTCCATCATCACCTTGCCGGCGATCATCCGCAGGTCGAGGCGCTCGGCTTCTTCGAACAGGGCGTTGACCGACTCCGGGTGCACGCTGCCAAACACCAGGGCGGTGGTAGTGCCGTTGCGCAGCAGTTCCTTGAGGAAGATTTTCGCGACCTGGTCGGCATGGCCCTTGTCGGCGAACTGTTTCTCGCACGGGAAGGTGTAGGTGTTGAGCCAGTCCAGCAGCTGTTCGCCGTACGAGCCGATCATGCCGGTCTGTGGGAAGTGGATGTGGGTATCGATGAAGCCTGGGGTGATCAACGCATCCTGGTAATGCACCACTTCGATGCCGGCATCCAGGGTCGGCAGCAGGTCGCTGGCGTGGCCGAGGGCGCTGATGCGGCCATCGTCGACCACCAGCAGGCCGTCTTCGTAGTAAGCGTGGGAGGCGTCAAGGCCGACTTCGGCCGGGTCGGCGATGCTGTGCAGGATGGCGGCACGGTAGGCTTTGCGGGTTGCGGTCATAAAGCGCTCGTCAAATGGCTTGGCTGCGCCGGGAGGGCGGCAGCAACTGGGCAATGGGGCCGGCGTTGGCGGCAGCGTCATGCTGGCCGAAGCAGGCGTTGTAGGTGGCAATGATTTCACCGGCGATGGACACGGCGATCTCGATCGGCAGCTTGCCCTTGACCTCGGCAATGCCCATCGGGCAGCGCATGCGCGCCATGACGGCATCATCGAAGCCACGCTCGCGCAGGCGGTGCTCGAACTTGGCCCGTTTGGTCTTCGAGCCGATCAGGCCGAACCAGGTGAAATCATTGCGTTTGAGAATGGCGGCGGTCAGTTCCAGGTCGAGCTGGTGGTTGTGGGTCATGACGATGCAGTAGCTGCCGGCTGGCAGGTCGGCCACTTCGTCGACGGGCTCCTCGTTGACCACCTTGGTCACCCCGTTGGGGATGAGCTCGGGAAACTCCTGTTCGCGCGAATCGATCCAGCGCACCCGGCAGGGCAACGCGGCGAGCAAGGGTACCAGAGCGCGGCCGACATGGCCCGCGCCGAACACCGCGATCTGCGCCTGCACGGCGGCCATTGGCTCGAACAGCAGCACGGTCACACCGCCGCAGCACTGGCCGAGGCTTGCACCCAGGCTGAAGCGCTCCAGGTGCGGGGTGGTGCGCTGGTCTTCGAGCATTTGCCGGGCGATATGCAGGGCCTTGTATTCCAGGTGGCCGCCGCCGATGGTATCGAACAGCGCGGTGGCGCTGACGACCATTTTCGAGCCGGCGTTACGCGGGGTAGAGCCGCGCTCCTCGATGATGGTCACCAGCACGCAGGGTTCACCGCGGGACTGGTGGTCGGCGAGGGCGTTGATCCATTGGTGCATGATCCAACCTCTCTTCTGTCTACGCGGGCCTTGTGTAGGAGCGGCCTTGCGTCGCGAAAGGGCTGCGCAGCGGCCCCAGGATTTCAGCTTCGCTGCTGAGCTGGCTGGGGCCGCTTCGCGCCCCGTTCGCGACGCAAGGCCGCTCCTACACACACACACTCACAACGGAGCGCAGGCTCAGTGGCTAACGGTTTCCAGTTCCTGCGATGCAGGCTGCGCGGCGGCCACCGCCTTGCGCATCTGCTCGCAACCCCACAACACCCGCTCTGGCGTTGCCGGGGCATCAACCTGGGGTTGCAGGCGATAGTCGGCAATGCTGGCCACGGCGTCCTTGATCGCGCACCAGGCGGCGATGCCAAGCATGAATGGCGGCTCGCCCACGGCCTTGGAATGGAACACCGTGTCTTCCGGGTTCTTGCGGTTTTCCACCAGCTTCACGCGCAGGTCCAGCGGCATGTCGGCTACCGCCGGCACTTTGTAGCTGGCCGGGCCGTTGGTCATCAACTTGCCCTTGGCATTCCACACCAGCTCTTCGGTGGTCAGCCAGCCCATGCCCTGGATGAAACCGCCTTCCACCTGGCCGATATCGATGGCCGGGTTCAGCGAGGCGCCGACGTCATGCAGGATGTCGGCGCGCAGCATCTTGTATTCGCCCGTCAGGGTGTCGACGACCACTTCCACGCAGGCTGCACCGAAGGCGAAGTAGTAGAACGGCCGGCCGCGAGCCTGGCTGCGGTCGTAGAAAATCTTCGGCGTACGGTAAAAGCCGGTGCTCGACAGCGACACCTGGGCAAAGTACGCCTGCTGCACCAGTTGCTCGAAGCTGACGATCTGCTCGCGCACGCGCACATGGCCGTTGCGGAACTCGACGTCTTCCTCGGTCACCTGGTAATGCCGTGCGGCGAACTCGGTCAGGCGCTTCTTGAGGATTTCGGCGGCGTTCTGCGCGGCCTTGCCGTTCAGGTCGGCGCCGCTGGAAGCTGCGGTAGGCGAGGTGTTGGGGACCTTGTCGGTGTTGGTGGCGGTGATCTGGATGCGGTCGATGTCGACCTGGAAGATCTGCGCCACCACCTGCGCCACCTTGGTGTTCAGGCCCTGGCCCATCTCGGTGCCGCCGTGGTTCAGGTGGATACTGCCGTCGGTGTAGATGTGGATCAGCGCACCGGCCTGGTTGAGGAAGGTGGCGGTGAACGAGATACCGAACTTGACCGGGGTCAGCGCCAGGCCCTTCTTGAGAATCGGGCTGTTGGCATTGAAGCGGCGAATCGACTCGCGCCGCTCGGCGTAATCGCTGCTGGCCTCAAGCTCGGCGGTCATCTCTTCGAGCATGTTGTGCTCGACGGTCTGGTAGTAGTGGGTGACGTTGCGGTCGGTCTTGCCGTAGTAGTTGGCCTTGCGCACCGCCAGCGGGTCGCGGCCCAGGTGGCGGGCGATATGGTCCATCACCTGCTCGATGGCGACCATGCCCTGCGGGCCGCCAAAGCCGCGGTAGGCGGTGTTGGAGGCGGTGTTGGTCTTGCAGCGGTGGCCGTGCACGGTGGCATCGCCCAGGTAGTAGGCGTTGTCGGAGTGGAACATGGCGCGGTCGACGATCGAGCCGGACAGGTCGGGCGAGTAGCCACAGTTGCCGGCCAGGTCGAAATTGATGCCGTGCAGGCGGCCAGTGTCATCGAAGCCCACGTCGTACTCGACATAGAACGGGTGGCGCTTGCCGGTCATCATCATGTCTTCGACGCGCGGCAGGCGCATCTTGGTTGGCTGGCCGGTCAGGCGCGCAACCACCGCACACAGGCACGCCGGGCTGGCGGCTTGGGTTTCCTTGCCGCCGAAACCACCGCCCATGCGGCGCATGTCGAGGACGATCTTGTTCATCGGCACGTCCAGCACTTCGGCGACCAGCTTCTGCACCTCGGTGGGGTTTTGCGTGGAGCAGTAGACGATCATGCCGCCGTCCTCGGTCGGCATCACCGAGGAAATGTTGGTTTCCAGGTAGAAGTGCTCCTGGCCGCCGATATGCAGGGTGCCTTGCAGGCGGTGCGGGGCGCTGGCCAGGGCGGCGGCGGAGTCACCGCGCTGGTGGGTGTGGCTGTCGAGCACGAAGTGCTTCTTGCGAAACGCTTCGACCACATCCAGTACCGGCTCCAGGTCTTCGTACTCGATGATGGCCGCCATCGCTGCGCGGCGGGCGGTTTCCAAGTCGCGGGCAGCCACGGCGAGCACCGGCTGGCCGAAGAATTCGACCTTGTCGATGGCCAGCAGCGGGTCGCCGGCCACCACCGGGCCGATGTCCTTGAGGCCGGGGATGTCTTCGTGGGTGATGGCGATGCGTACACCCTCGAAGGCATAGCACGGCGTGGTGTCGACACGCAGGATGCGCGCATGGGCGCGGTCGGCGGTGCGCGCATAGACGTGCAACTGGTTGGGGAATTCCAGGCGGTCATCGATGTACACCGCTTCGCCGGCCACGTGCTTGTCGGCACTGTCGTGCTTGACGCTGCGGCCGACCCCGGTGGTCAGGTCCTGGCTGAACAGTTCGGCCATCTCGGCCTGGCTCTTGGCTACGTGATGGTTAGACATAAGCGGTCACCCGGGTTTCGATGTGCGGTGTTTGCTGTTCGATGAAGTACTTGCGCAACAGGTTCTGTGCGGTCAGCAGGCGGTACTCTTTGCTGGCGCGGAAGTCGCTGAGCGGGGTGAAGTCTTCGGCCAGCGCCTGGCAGGCGCGCTCGATGCTGGCCTGGTTCCACGCTTTGCCGCGCAGGGCTGCTTCGCAGGCACGTGCACGCTTTGGAATGGCGGCCATGCCGCCGAAGGCGATCCGCACGCCGCTGACCACACCGTTCTCGATGCTCAGGTTGAACGCTGCGCACACGGCGGAAATGTCGTCGTCCAGGCGCTTGGACACTTTATAGGCGCGGAAGGCCCAGTCATCGCTGGCGCGCGGCACGATGATCTTCTCGATGAACTCGCTGTCCTGGCGCGCGGTGATGCGGTAATCGATGAAGTAGTCTTCCAGCGCCAGGGTGCGCTGGCGTTCGCCCTGGCGCAGCACCACCTGGGCATCCAAGGCAATCAGCAGGGGCGGCGAGTCGCCAATCGGCGAGGCGTTGCCGATATTGCCGCCCAAGGTGCCCTGGTTGCGGATCTGCAGCGAGGCAAACCGGTGCAGCAGGTCGCCAAAGTCGGGGTACTCGGCATTGAGCGCTTCATAGCAGTCGGTGAGCGGGGTAGCCGCGCCGATTTCCAGGTGGCTGGCGGTCTTGTCGATGCGCTTGAGCTCGGCCACGTGGCCGACATAGATCATCACCGGGAGCGTTTTGTGGAACTGGGTCACTTCCAGTGCCAGGTCGGTACCACCGGCCAGCAGGCGTGCTTCGGGGTGCGAGCTGTACAGGTCGGCCAGGTCGGCCACGGTCAACGGCACCAGGCAGCGCTTGTCGCCACTGTTGAGCTCGCCGGTCTGGGTCGGCGCGATGGCCTTGAGGCGGCTGATGGTCTGGGCTTGCTGGGCGTCGAACTGGTCGCGGCAAGGCTGGCGGCAGCTTTGCTCGGCAGCATCGAGGATCGGCCGGTAGCCGGTGCAGCGGCACAGGTTGCCGGCCAGGGCTTCCTGGGCCAGGTGCAGGTCGGGGCCTTGGCTGTTTTTCTGCAGGGCGAACAGCGACATGACGAAGCCTGGGGTGCAGAAGCCGCATTGCGAACCATGGCAGTCGGCCATGGCTTTTTGCACGCTGTGCAGTTCGCCCTGGTGCTTGAGGCCTTCGACGCTGATCAACTGCTTGCCATGCAGCGAAGACACGAAGGTCAGGCACGAATTGAGGCTGCGGTAGCGCAGAGTGTCCTGGCCCTGGTCGTCCTGGGTCAGTTCGCCGACCACCACGGTGCATGCACCGCAGTCACCACTGGCACAGCCTTCCTTGGTGCCGGGTTTGCCCAGGTGCTCGCGCAAGTATTGCAGCACCGTCATGTTTGGGTCCAGGGCGTGCTCATTACGCAGCTCCTGGTTGACGAGAAACTGGATCACGGGGGTGGCCTCGCAATGGTTTTATTGTTGTTGGGCGGACAATAAGCAGACCTGACGAACTGGTCAATATTTTTCTGACTCAAAGGTCAGGAAAATACGCATCTCTACACCCGGCCCTACACATGGCCTTTACTACAAGCATAGATCGCGCCGGGCAGGCGGCTGTCTGGCAGGCCAAATAAAGCGCAAGGCCCCTCTGCGCGCGTGCCGGTCAAGTACGCTACAATCCGCCCCTTGTGCCCAGTTCAATGATTTTGAAGGAAAACCATGACGTTCAAGGCCCCGGACAGCCTCTCCGAGCAGATTGCCGATTACCTGGCCGAACGCATCATCCGCGGCGAGCTGGCGCCAGGCGAGCGCATCCAGGAGCAAAAGGTCACCCAGGCGCTGAATGTCAGCCGCGGTTCGGTGCGTGAGGCACTATTGATCCTCGAACGTCGGCATCTGGTCGCGATTTTGCCGCGCCGTGGCGCCCATGTGACCAAGCTGGACGAGCGCAGCGTGCGCAGCCTGTGCAACCTGATGGGCGAGTTCTACATCCTGCTGGGCAACGCCGTTGCACAAAAATGGCGCCTTGAGGCTGATCTGCGCCCGTTTCTGGAGATCCAGCAGCGTCTGCAGCTAGCCCGCGACAAACGGGACATCAAGGTGTTCGTTGCCGAAAGCTTCGCGGTGATGCGGGCGGCCTATCCGTTCGCCGACAACCCTTACCTGCAGGAAACCGTAGAAAACCTGCAGCCGGCCATGAGCCGCGCCTACTACTTGGCCCTGGACCAGCGCCAGGCCAGCACCGACGACTACTTGCAGCTGTTCGCCTGCCTGCTCGAGGCCGTGGTCTCGCGCGACCTGCCGCGCATCCGCGAGGTGCTCACCGCTTACTGCCAGCGCAGCTGTGAACTGGTGCTGGCGGCGTTGGCCCGGGCCTGACCATGCGGCTCAAATGCATTCGCCTGGCCGGTTTCAAGTCGTTCGTCGACCCGACCACGGTCAACTTCCCCAGCAACATGGCGGCCGTGGTCGGCCCCAACGGTTGCGGCAAGTCCAACATCATCGACGCGGTGCGCTGGGTGATGGGCGAGAGCTCGGCGAAAAACCTGCGCGGCGAGTCGATGACCGATGTCATCTTCAACGGCTCCACCAGCCGCAAGCCGGTCAGCCAGGCCAGCATCGAGCTGGTGTTCGACAACAGCGACAACACCCTGGTAGGTGAATACGCGGCCTACGCCGAGATTTCCATCCGCCGCAAGGTGACCCGCGACGCGCAGAACAGCTACTACCTCAACGGCGCCAAATGCCGTCGCCGCGATATCACCGATATCTTCCTCGGCACCGGCCTTGGGCCGCGCAGCTACTCGATCATCGAGCAGGGCATGATCTCCAAACTGATCGAAGCCAAGCCCGAGGAGCTGCGCAACTTCATCGAGGAGGCGGCGGGCATCTCCAAGTACAAGGAGCGCCGTCGCGAAACCGAAAACCGCATCCGCCGCACCCAGGAAAACCTGGCGCGCCTGACCGACCTGCGCGACGAGCTTGAGCGCCAGCTCGAACGCCTGCACCGCCAGGCCCAGGCCGCCGAGAAGTACCGCGAGTACAAGGCCCAGGAACGCCAGCTCAAGGCGCGCCTGTCGGCCCTGCGCTGGCGCGACCTGGACGAACGCGTACGCCAGCGCGAAGCGGTGATCGGCGACCAGGATGTGTCCCACGAGGCCTTGGTGGCCGAGCAGCGTAACGCCGACGCCAGCATCGAGCGCCTGCGCGATGGCCATCACGAATTGTCCGAACGCTTCAACCAGGTCCAAGGCCGCTTCTATTCGGTGGCAGGCGATATCGCCCGGGTCGAGCAGAGCATCCAGCACGGTCAACAGCGCCTGCGCCAATTGCAGGACGACTTCAAGGAAGCCGAGCGCACGCGCCTGGAGACCGAGTCGCACCTGGGCCATGACCGCACCCTGCTGGCAACCCTTGGCGAAGAACTGGCCATGCTGGTGCCTGAGCAGGAAATGACCCTGGCGGCCGCCGAAGAGGCCGCCGCCACCCTCGAAGAAGCCGAGCTGGGCATGCACGGCTGGCAAGAGCAGTGGGACAGCTTCAACACCCGCTCCGCCGAGCCCCGGCGCCAGGCGGAAGTGCAGCAGGCGCGCCTGCAGCAGCTGGAAACCAGCCTGGAGCGCTTGGCGGAGCGCCAGCGCAAGCTGGGTGAAGAGCGCGACTTGTTGGGCGCTGAGCCACAGGATGCCGCCCTGCTCGAACTGGCCGAACAGTTGGCCAGTAGCGAAATGCTGCTGGACGAGTTGCAGGGGGCCGAAGAGCAAGTGGTCGAGCGCCTCGAAGGCACGCGCGAGCAGTTGCAGCAGGCCACCCAGGCGCAACAGCAGGCGCAGGGCGACCTGCAGCGTCTGGGTGGTCGCCTGGCATCGTTGGAGGCCTTGCAGCAGGCTGCGCTGGAGCCTGGTGTAGGCGCCGCAGACTGGTTGCGCGAGCAAGGCCTGGCGCAGCGCCCCCGCCTGGCGGAAGGGCTGCGGGTCGAGCCGGGCTGGGAGCTGGCAGTAGAAACGGTGCTTGGCGCCGACCTGCAGGCGGTGCTGGTCGATGACTTCAACAACCTCGATTTCGCCGACCTGGAGCAAGGCGAGTTGCGCTTGCTGCTGGCCGGCGGCGAGGGTGCGCGGCTGGCGGGCAGCCTGCTGGACAAGGTCGAAGGGCGTACCGACCTGACGCCCTGGCTGGGGCAGGTAAAGCCGGTTGATGACCTGGCCCAGGCGCTGGCGCTGCGGGCCACCCTGAATGAAGGGCAGAGCCTGGTCAGCCGTGACGGTTACTGGGTGGGCCGGCATTTTTTGCGGGTCAGCCGAGGTGGCGAAGCCGAAGGCGGGGTGTTGGCCCGCGGCCAGGAAATCGAACGCCTGGGCCAGGAGCAGTTGGAGCAGCAAGCCGCCCTGGAGCATCTTGAGCAACAGCTCCAAGGCCTGCGCGAGCAGCAGTTGGGCTTTGAAGAGCAGCGCGAGCAGTTGCGCCGCCGTACCCAGGAAGAGAGCCGCCAGCATGGCGAGTTCAAGGCCAGCCTGTCGGCCAGCCGTGCCCGTGCCGAGCAAGTCGAATTGCGCCGCCGCCGTCTGCAGGAAGAACTGACCGAACTGCAGGAGCAGCGCGCCCTGGAACACGAGCAACTGGGCGAGGCGCGGCTGGTGCTGCAGGAAGCCCTGGACCTCATGGCCCAGGACACCGAACAGCGCGAGCAGTTGATGGCCCGTCGCGATACCTTGCGCGAAGGCCTCGATCGCGTTCGCCAGGAGGCGCGCCAGCACAAGGACCATGCCCACCAGCTGGCCGTGCGCCTGGGCTCGCTGCGGGCCCAGCATGACTCCACCCGTCAGGCCCTGGAGCGCTTGGAGCAGCAGGCCGCACGCCTGACCGAGCGCCAGGAGCAACTGAGCCTGAACCTGGAGGAGGGCGAAGCACCCCTCGAAGAGTTGCGCCTGAAGCTCGAAGAGCTGCTGGAGCGGCGCATGAGCGTCGACGAGGAAATGCGCCAGGCCCGCCTGCACATGGACGAGGCCGACCGTGCACTGCGCGACGCCGAAAAAACGCCGCAGCCAGGCCGAGCAGCAAGCCCAACTGCTGCGCGGCCAGCTGGAGCAGCTGCGTTTGGAGTGCCAGGGCCTGGATGTGCGGCGCAAGACCCTGCAAGAGCAATTGCTGGCCGACGGTTACGACCTGCAAGGCGTGCTTGCCACGCTCGAAGCCGACGACAGCGAACAGGGCACCGAGCAGGCGCTGGAACAGACCGAGGCGCGTATCCAGCGCCTGGGCGCGATCAACCTGGCAGCGATCGAAGAATACGAGCAACAGTCCGAGCGCAAGCGCTACCTGGACGCGCAGAACGCCGACCTTGTCGAAGCGCTGGAGACCCTCGAAAACGTCATCCGCAAGATCGACAAGGAAACCCGCAACCGCTTCAAAGATACCTTTGATCAGATAAATGCTGGATTACAGGCACTTTTTCCAAAAGTTTTCGGTGGTGGCAGCGCTTATCTGGAACTGACGGGCGAAGATCTACTCGATACAGGGGTGACGATCATGGCGCGACCACCGGGCAAGAAGAACAGCACCATCCATTTGCTGTCCGGTGGCGAGAAGGCACTGACCGCCCTGGCGCTGGTGTTTGCCATTTTCAAGTTGAACCCCGCACCGTTCTGCATGCTCGACGAGGTCGATGCGCCGCTGGACGATGCCAACGTCGGGCGTTACGCGCGGCTGGTGAAGGAAATGAGTGAGAGCGTGCAGTTCATCTACATCACCCATAACAAGATTGCCATGGAGATGGCGGATCAATTGATGGGGGTAACCATGCACGAGCCCGGCTGCTCCCGCCTGGTGGCGGTGGATGTGGAGGAGGCGATGGCAATGGTCGACGCCTGATGAGCGAAGATAGGGCACATTCTGTAGTGAAATGGCCCCGTCATGTGCGACAGACGGTGTAAAGTTCTCTTTGGTCGTGCTAGCTTAATGTCACTCGTTTTTTGCGTGGGTAAAACGCCTGTCAGAACATAGAGTTGGCGCCACGTGTTAAAGGGCTTTGAACCCTTTGTTTTCAAGCATATTTTTATAGAGGCACGGGATTACATGGAAATCGGTCTGCGCGAGTGGCTGATCCTCATCGGCATCATTGTCATTGCCGGTATTCTTTTCGACGGCTGGCGCCGCATGCGCGGCGGAAAAGGCAAGTTGAAATTCCGCCTGGATCGCAGTTATACCAACGCCCCCGACGAAGAGGGCGGCGCCGAAGTGCTCGGCCCGTCGCGGGTGTTGGATAACCACAAGGAACCAGAACTGGACGAGAGCGACCTGCCCTCGCTCAGTGCGTCGTCGCGTGATCGCGAGCGCGAGCCCAAGCCGGTCAAGGCCAGCAAACGTGGCAAACGTGCCGCAGAAGTGCCGCAGGGTGACTTGAACCTGGTGGCCGAGTCGCGCGAGCCTGACCTGTTTGCCGATGCCGATGATGACTTTGCTGCCGACAACAACCGCAACAGCGGTGCGTCGTCCGCCAACAACACGGTCAAGGAATTGCCCCCCGCTGAAGAAGTGCTGGTGATCAGCGTTATCTCCCGCGACGAGGGTGGCTTCAAAGGGCCGGCGTTGCTGCAGAACATTCTCGAGAGCGGCCTGCGTTTTGGCGAGATGGACATCTTCCACCGCCACGAGAGCATGGCCGGCCACGGCGAAGTACTGTTCTCCATGGCCAACGCGGTGAAGCCCGGTATTTTCGACCTGGACGATATCGACCACTTCAGCACCCGTGCGGTGAGCTTCTTCCTGGGCCTGCCGGGCCCGCGTCATCCGAAGCAGGCGTTCGACGTGATGGTTGCAGCGGCGCGCAAGTTGGCCCATGAGCTCAATGGTGAACTCAAGGATGATCAGCGCAGCGTGCTGACCGCCCAGACCATCGAGCATTACCGCCAGCGCATCGTCGAGTTCGAGCGCCGCGCGCTGACCCAGAAGCGCTGATAGATCCAGACAAAGAGCAGCCTGCGGGCGCGCTGGTCGGTTCAGGTTTTGAGTGTGCCTGTACTGACCCTTTCGCGGGTCAAGCCCGCTCCCACAGGTACACCGTAAGCCTTGCAGGCAGTGGTGTACCTGTGGGAGCGGGCTTGACCCGCGAAAGGGTCGGCATTGACAACCTCAAACCCTGTTCTGGCACGGTGCCCCAAGGCTGCTTTTTGCTTTGCAAGAGACCCTGACCCATGACCGCCGAATCCCGAATCCACGCCCTGCGCGCCGCACTCGACCAGCATAACTACCGCTACTACGTGCTCGATGAGCCCAGCGTGCCCGATGCCGAATACGACCGCCTGTTCAACGAACTCAAGGCGCTAGAGGCTGAGCACCCGCACCTGGTGACGCCCGACTCGCCAACCCAGCGCGTCGGCGGCCAGGCCTTGGCCGCGTTCAGCCAGGTGCGTCATGAAGTGCCCATGCTCAGCCTGGGCAACGCCTTCGAAGAAGCCGACCTGCGTGAATTCGGCCGTCGTGTGGTCGACGGCCTCGACCAGCCAGGTGCGGTCGACTTCAGCTGCGAACCCAAGCTCGATGGCCTGGCTGTGAGCCTGCTGTACCGTGACGGCCAATTGGTGCAGGGCGCTACCCGCGGCGACGGCACGACCGGTGAAGACATCAGTGCCAACGTGCGCACCGTGCGCAACATCCCGCTAAAGCTCCAGGGCGAAGGCTGGCCGGCGGTGCTGGAAGTGCGTGGCGAGGTGTACATGAGCAAGGCCGGTTTCGACCGGCTCAATGCGGCCCAGGCAGAGGCGGGCGGCAAGACCTTCGCCAACCCGCGTAACGCTGCGGCCGGTAGCCTGCGCCAGCTGGACTCGAAAATCACCGCCAGTCGCCCGCTGGAGTTCTGCTGCTACGGCGTAGGTCAGGTGTCCGAAAGCATCGGCGACAGCCACATTGGCATCCTCGAACAGCTCAAGGCCTGGGGCCTGCCGGTCAGCCGTGAGCTCAGGCATGCCGCCGGCATCGAAGAGTGCCTGGCGTACTACCGCGACATCGGCGAGCGCCGCAACAGCCTGCCTTACGAAATCGACGGTGTGGTGTTCAAGGTCAACAGCCTGGCGTCCCAGCGTGAGCTGGGCTTCCGCGCCCGCGAGCCGCGCTGGGCGATTGCCCACAAGTTCCCGGCCATGGAAGAGCTGACCGAAGTGCTGGATGTCGAATTCCAGGTCGGCCGCACGGGGGCGGTAACCCCTGTGGCGCGTCTGAAGCCGGTCAAGGTGGCTGGTGTGACCGTGTCTAACGCCACCCTGCACAACATGGACGAAATCGCCCGCCTGGGCCTGCGCATCGGCGATACGGTCATCATTCGCCGCGCCGGTGATGTCATCCCGCAAGTCATGCAAGTGGTGCTCGAGCGCCGTCCCGAAGATGCCCGCCCGGTCGAAGTGCCGAGCGAGTGCCCGGTGTGTGGCTCGCAGGTCGAGCGTACCCAGCTGGTCAAACGCAGCAAGGGCAAGGAAACCACCAGCGAAGGCGCGGTGTACCGTTGCGTCGGCCGGCTGGCCTGTGGCGCTCAGCTCAAGCAGGCGATCATCCACTACGTTTCGCGCCGCGCGATGGATATCGACGGCCTGGGCGAGAAGAGTGTCGAGCAGTTGGTGGACGAAGGGTTGATCGGCTCGCCGGCGGACCTGTACAAGTTGGAATTCGACCAGATCGTTGGCCTGGAAGGGTTTGCCGAGGTGTCCAGCAAGAAGCTGCTGGATGCCATCGAAGCCAGCAAGCGCCCGAGCCTGGCGCGTTTCATCTATGCCCTGGGTATTCCAGATGTGGGTGAAGAGACTGCCAAGGTGCTGGCGCGCTCGCTGGGTACGCTGGAGCGGGTGCAGCAGGCCCTGCCGCAGGTGCTGACCTACCTGCCGGACATCGGCCTTGAAGTGGCTTACGAGATCCACAACTTCTTTGAAGACGAACACAACTGCAAGGTCATCGAACAGTTGCTCGCGTGTGGCATGCAATTGCAGGACGAAGGCGACCTGGCCGCCGAGTTTGCTGCCAGCACCACCTTGGCTGGGATGATCGCCAAGCTCGACATTCCCTCGGTCGGCCCGACCGGCGCTGAAAAGCTGGTGGCCAAGCTCGATAGCCTGGACAAGATTATCGCTGCCGATGGCATCGACTTGCGCCAGGCCTTGGCTGCCAAGCAGGCCGAGGCGGTGCGCGAGTTCTTCAAGGACGAAGCGAACCAGAAGTTGGCGCGGGCCATCGAGGCCCAGTTGCTGGCGTTCGGCATGCACTGGCACAGCGAGAAGAAAGTCGCCGAAGGGCTGCCGCTTGCGGGGCAGACCTGGGTGTTGACCGGCACCCTGGAGCGCATGAGCCGCGACATTGCCAAGGAGAAGCTGGAAAGCCTTGGCGCCAAGGTTGCCGGTTCCGTTTCCGGCAAGACCCACTGCGTGGTCGCCGGCCCAGGCGCGGGCTCCAAGCTGGCCAAGGCCAGTGAGCTGGGGGTGAAGGTGCTGGACGAAGACGCGTTCATTGCCTTCCTCGGCGAGCAAGGCATCACCCTCTGACCCTGCGCGGACCTCGTAGGAGCGGCCTTGCGTCGCGAAAGGGGCGCGAAGCGGCCCCAGCAATCTCTGCGGCGAAGCTGAAATCCAGGGGCCGCTGCGCGACCCTTTCGCGACGCAAGGCCGCTCCTACAAAGGCCGTCGTTCGCCAAGGTACCTCCGAATTCAAACAAGTCATTGAGAAATGATGACTTTTTCTCCGGCCAGAGGTTGTAACTTCGCCTCAGACCGGTACAATGGCGCGGCTCGCTGCTTAGCGAGTCGCGTTAGTGGTGGCCCCATCGGTCCCCCCGCATTGATTACCCGTTAACCTGGTCAGGCCCGGAAGGGAGCAGCCATAGCGGGAACATCGAGTGCCGGGGTGTGGCTGGTGGGGCCGCCTCCATTTCTGGGGTCCTAAAACCTCAGCCTTTCAGACTAAGGCCTTCCCTCTGGCCTGTTCTGCGCTCCTGCTGTTGCCAACTTCTGCAATCGCTGAAATTCAAGACTGCCACTTTCGGACACGTTGCCGCGCTCGGGTTGCCCTCATGCACGTTGTAGCCGCTGGGCAGTTGAGAATATCCGGACGCTATGTAAGGGTTGGGCTGCGCCTGCATCCCAGATCGCCTACATGAATGGACTCCGCGAAAATGCACAGCCTACCGATCCTCGAAACTCCGCGCCTCATACTTACGCCGCTGCAGCTCGGTGACGCGGACGCCATTCAGCAACTGTTCCCACACTGGGACATTGTTCGCTACCTGGACAGCCGCGTACCTTGGCCTTACCCAGAAGACGGCGCGCTGGTCTACGTCCGAGACATCGCATTACCCGCCATGAACGCCGGGTGTGAATGGCATTGGATGATTCGCCTGAAGACGGAGCCTGCGCAGATCATCGGAAGCATCAGTCTCTATGACCAGCCGGGCAACAACCGTGGCTTCTGGCTTGCACAGGCATGGCAGAAAAACGGCTACATGCGGGAGGCCTGCGGGGTCATCAACCACTACTGGTTCGAAACGCTTGGGCGTTGCGTCATGCAGGTGCCCAAGGCCGCGAGCAATGACCGATCGCGCAGTGTTTCCGTGCACGAAGGCATGCGGCTGGTGGGAACTGAAGAGGGCCATTTCGTCTGTGGCCCCGTGCTCAAGCAGATCTGGGAGTTGAGCCGTGAGCAGTGGCGTCGACGGGGCGGGCGTTTAGGTAATGAAGTGACGATCTCAACGTAAGCAAATGCTTGCCTTTGCCTGTGCCTTGCCGTGATAAAAAACAGCACCTACCCGCAAGGACTGCTTTCATGAGGTTTCAGCCATTAACGGTGTTCTGCATCGCGTGCTTCCTGCTGTCCATCAGCTATGGCACGACGTTCCTGCTCTCGATGCTGGTACAGACGCTGGGCGGGACTGCAAGCGATGCCGGGCAGGTATTCGCTGTTGCCATGCTAAGTACGTTGCTCTCTGTGCTCGGCTCGGGGCACCTGCTGCAGCGCTTTGGCGCTGCTCGCAGCATCGCTGTGGGGGCGCTCTGCCTGGTCGGGTCATCAGTGGGCTTTGCCATGGTCTCAAGCCTGGGCATCGCTTTGTTGGCATGCGGCTTGACGCTTGGCATCGGCTGGGGGGTGTTCTACACCATTGGCCCCATCATGGTGACGCAAATGGTCGAGCCCACGCGCCGTACCCATTGTTTTGCACTGCTCTCTGGCAGCATGCTGACCGGCATTGGCACCGGGCCCTTGCTGGGCAAGTTCGCCGCTTTTGTTGCACTGCCTACCCAGCTCGCGTTCTGGGTGGCGGCGTGCGCTGCAGGGTTGGCGGGGTTGTACTTTGCTTGGCTCGCTTCGACTTCTCAGGGGCAGCGACCTGCTGAGAAGGTGCAAATCGGGTTGGCGTCCGCGCTCAAAGTGATGAGCTCGCGCTCTGGGCTGTCGATCCTGATGGTAGGGCTAGGCGGGGCAATCTTCGGCACCATGGGCAGTTTCCAGACCAGCTATGCCGCCCGCCTGGGGCTTGATTACTCGACCTTCTTCATTGGCTTCATGGGCGCTGCGATCTCCTGCAGGCTCCTGCTGGCCGGCTGGGTCGTGAAGCAACACCCGCTGGCGACCTCCTGGGTTTTAACCTTGATCATGGCAACGGCCGTGCTGGGGTTCGACCAGTGGGTGCACAGCACGGAAAGTTATCTGGCCATGGCCGTTCTTCTGGGTGTGGGTTACGGCCTGAATTACTCGGTGATCAACGGGCTGGCTGCCAACGAGGCACCGGCAGGGCTTACGGCACAAGCGCTGCTGCTGTTCAGCTTGTCGTATTTCATCGGTGTGTTCGGCTTCCCCTACGTCGCCAGCCAATTGATCACGCAGCTTGGGATCAACGCGATGATGCTGAGCATTGAAGGCGTGGCGTTCCTGGTCGTAGGGCTAAGTACGGCCAGGTGGCTGGCTTCGCGCTTTTCCAGGCCTGCTCTGGTGTAGGTGTTTTTCCCCAAGGGCGCCTGCTGCTGACAGCTTCATCAAACGCTGAAATTTCGGACAGGCCAGGTGATCTACCTCAGGGCACTGCGCTGCATGCCGCAGCCCCTTGCTCATGGCCCGCAAGCGTTTGACCCGGGTGTCGATTTCGTCCGCCTTGGCTATCAGCATCTGTCGATCGACCTGAAGGTCCACCAGCATCGCCCCGATCTCATCCAGGGAAAACCCTGATGCTTGCCCCAAGGCGATCAGTGCCAGCCTATCCGCAATGTCGGCGGCGAACTGGCGTCGCTGGCCACGCCCGGCGAGCGACGTGAGCAGGCCTTTCTTTTCGTAGTAACGCAGGGTCGACGCAGGGACGCCTGTGCGTTTGGCGACATCGGCAATGTCCATCGAGGTCCTTGACTTGAAGTTGACTTCAACTTCTATGCTGCGCGGCAGGTAACTGAACGTCAATCCTAGGGGGCTGAATCAATGACGCTTGCCATGCTACAAGCCGCTTTGCTGATCGGGGTCGGCGCCACCGTGATCATGGACCTATGGGGCGTGTTGCTGCGGCGCTTGGGCATCGCCACCTTGAATTTCGCCATGGTCGGGCGTTGGGCGGGGCATTTGATGAAGGGGCGAGCGCGGCATGAGGCGATTGCCAAGGCGGAGCCTGTGGCCAACGAGGTGGCCTGGGGTTGGCTGATTCACTATGGCATCGGTGTGCTGTTTGCGGTGATGTTGGTGGGGATGGTCGGGGAGGGCTGGCTGAGTGCGCCGACGCTGTGGCCTGCGCTGGCGTGGGGTGTGGTGACAGTGGCGGCGCCGCTGTGCTTCATGCAGCCGTTGATGGGGGCAGGGTTCTTTGCCTCCAGAACGCCGACGCCTGGGCGTAACTGCCTGAAGAGTCTGGTGACGCATTCGGTGTTTGGGGTTGGGTTGTTTTTGAGTGCGGTTGTGGTTGCGATTGATTGAAAGGGCGTTAGCGGTAGGGCTTTGGATGTTGGCGGGGCTGGGTGCAGGGCGTGAGTTTTGTGTGGCCGTTGAGATCGAGCGCCGCCCGCGCGGCGCTTCGCGGGGCAAGCCCGCTCCCACATTTGTTTCGGGCCAATTATTCCTGAAGCATTAGCGCGCGGCCCTTTGGTGCCCGCCTCAATATCGCGTCGGACAAACAAGGGGGCGCGCGCCTCTATTGCAGGTAATACCGGCCCGAAACAAATGTGGGAGCGGGCTTGCCCCGCGAAGCGCCGCGCGGGCGGCGCTCGATCTTGTAGGCGATATAGCGCTTCCGGCGGACACCTGTCAGCGCCAACGCGCTCTAAAACCAGGAATGTTCCTACACTTCTCTAGCCGATTTCCCGATGCCCTGTAAGGCTCGCAGAAATATCCTACGCATCCCGTCGACTCGCGTCTGATTGTCCTGGGGAACCCCACCCCATAGGCTTTTGCGGTCGCTGTCGGTCCAGCGATCGGGTGTGGAAGCCCGGGAAAGACTTGGAGCAGTTGTCTGTTATGGCAGCTGTGCGCGGGAGGTATTCATACCTGCCGGGTTTTCCATGTGCCTGGTCTTCCACCCCGCGTACAGTTGTCACCCTAATGCGTGGAAGCAAAAGGGTGCAGCTCACCCACATGGAGCCTGCATGAAAAAAATCGTCCCCGACCCACTCCATACCTTCGACTTGCCCCCGGGCAAGTCCCTTTCCCGCGCCATCAGCGAAGGCATCGTGCCAATGCACTTCGCGCTGATGAATGTCTCCCACTACCTGATGTTCGCCTACAGCGACAGCCGCCGAGTTGAGCGTCAGCACTGACCGATTGTCGCGTAGGGCGCAAGGCCGCTATCACATCATCACGGCCTTGGCGCTGCGGCATTCCCGGCATACCCCGCAGCCCGATACCGCTGGCTGATCCGCTCGATCTCCCCCGTCTGCTTCATGCGCACCAGCGCCCTGAGAACCCCCTGCGTCGGTACCGCCGGGTCGCTGCGCACCATGCACCCCAGCTCCTGCTCCTCCAGCACCGCCAGCACCTGCAACTGCTGCCCCGCCGGCAAGCTGTGGTTGAACCACTGCAACGACAGTTCATTGCTCACCGCATGCAGGTATCGCCCCGCGTGCAGCTTCTGCAGGGCCAAAAGTTGGCTGCGGCTGTCTTCGCGGTGCAGCCGGCCCTGTTCGAACAACGGCTGCAGGGTTGAATAGGCATAACCCAGCACGGTGCCGATGGCTTGCGGCGCCAGTTGTTCCGGGCGGGTGGGGCCGGCTTCGCCAGCGCCGCCAACCAGCACGTCGCGCTGATGAATCAACGGGATGCTCCAGACATAATTGCCCGGCCGATCATGAAACCATTGGGGGCTGACATAACAGCGCACGTCGATATCGCCGCTCTCTATGGCCTCCTGCAGGCGCAGGCGTGCCAGTACGTGATACTCCGGGCGTACACCTGCTTCCCGGGCAATGGCCTGCATCAGGTCGAACAGCAAACCCTCCACCGGTTTGTCGCCTTCGACGCGCATCAGCGGCATGCTCCAGCTCTCGGCGACGGAAAAACGCAGCACCGGTTGTTCGGCCAGGCTGTGGGTGGCCCAGAGCAATAGCAGGGGCAACAGTCTTCGCAAGGCACATCCTCCCTGGATAGCGCGCCAGTTTCATAGCTTAGACCAGTCGCGCAGGGTGCAATTTCGGCCCCGCTCCGCTAGCATTAGCGATCTTCCGCTCGATCAGGCTACGATGGTTTTTCGATGAGTTATCAGGTTCTTGCACGAAAATGGCGTCCGCGCTCGTTCCGCGAAATGGTCGGCCAGGCCCATGTGCTCAAGGCCTTGATCAATGCCTTGGACAACCAGCGCCTGCACCATGCCTACCTGTTTACCGGCACCCGTGGCGTGGGCAAGACTACCATTGCCCGCATCATCGCCAAATGCCTGAACTGCGAAACCGGCATCACCTCCACGCCCTGCGGCACCTGTTCGGTGTGCCGGGAGATCGACGAAGGCCGCTTCGTCGACCTGATCGAGATCGACGCCGCCAGCCGCACCAAGGTCGAAGACACCCGCGAGCTGCTGGATAACGTGCAATATGCCCCGAGCCGTGGGCGCTTCAAGGTCTATCTGATCGACGAAGTGCACATGCTCTCGACCCACTCGTTCAACGCCTTGCTCAAGACGCTGGAAGAGCCGCCGCCCTACGTCAAGTTCATCCTCGCCACCACCGACCCGCAGAAATTGCCGGCGACCATCCTCTCGCGCTGCCTGCAGTTCTCGCTGAAGAACATGAGCCCGGAGCGGGTGGTCGAACACCTCAGCCATGTGCTCACCGCCGAAAGCGTGCCGTTCGAGCCCGATGCCCTGTGGTTGCTTGGCCGCGCCGCCGATGGCTCGATGCGCGATGCCATGAGCTTGACCGACCAGGCCATCGCCTTCGGTGAAGGCAAGGTGCTCGCCGCCGATGTGCGCGCCATGCTGGGCAGCCTCGACCACGGCCAGGTCTACGGGGTGTTGCAGGCACTGCTCGAAGGCGATGCGCGGGCGCTGCTGGAGGCCGTGCGCAACCTTGCCGAGCAAGGCCCGGACTGGAGCGGTGTGCTGGCCGAGATGCTCAATGTGCTGCACCGTGTCGCCATCGCCCAGGCGCTGCCAGAGGCGGTGGACAACGGCCAGGGCGACCGTGACCGCGTGTTGGCGCTGGCCCAGGCGCTACCGGCCGAGGACGTGCAGTTCTATTACCAGATGGGGCTGATCGGCCGTCGCGACCTGCCCTTGGCGCCCGACCCGCGTGGCGGCTTCGAGATGGTCCTGCTGCGGATGCTGGCCTTCCGCCCGGCCGATACCGACGATGCACCGAAGCCGGTGCTAAAGCCGGTGGGGATCAGCCAAGCCACAGCTGATCCTGCAACCCCGGTGGCAGCGGCGCTGGTGGCCCCTGCGCCGCCAGTCGCAGAGCCCGTGGTGCCGGTTGTCGCGCAAGCTGTGCCGGCCCCGGCCGCGCCGGCCGTCGAGCAGGCGCCTGCGGTTGATCAGCCCGCGCCTGTCGTTGAGGTGCCCGTAGAGACCGCAGCACCGGCGCCGGAGCCCGTCGCCGAGGTCATCGACCTGCCTTGGGAAGAGCCTGTAGCGCCTATAGCGCCTGTGCAGCCGGTTGCTGTCGCCCCCGAGCCCGTTGTTGCGCCGCAGCCTGCCGTGGCCGAGCCACAGCGTGATCAGCCGGCCTACGACGAGCCGCCGTTCGACCCGTCCGCCTATGCAGCGGCGGGCATGGACCGTGATGACGAGCCGCCGGCGGACGAAGACTATTACATCGGTGACAGCGACCCGGTCGGCTTCAGTTACCTCGATGAACTGGCCGAGCATGTTCAGGAAGAGCAGGCCAAACCCGCTGCCGAACCACTGCCGGCCGCCAAGCCGGCCACCGGCCTGGCCCTGCAATGGCTGGAATTATTCCCACAGTTGCCTGTCTCCGGTATGACAGGCAACATCGCGGCAAACTGTACGTTGATGGCCGCCGACGGCGACGACTGGCTGCTGCACCTGGACCCTGGCCAGGGCGCGCTGTTCAACGCCACCCAGCAGCGGCGTTTGAACGAGGCGCTCAATCAGCACCTGGGGCGCACCCTGAACCTGCGTATCGAGCTGATTCGCCCAGAGCAGGAAACCCCGGCCCAGGCGGCCTCGCGCAAACGTGCCGAGCGCCAGCAAGACGCCGTGGTGTCGATCGAGCAGGATCCGTTGATCCAGCAGATGATCAAGCAGTTCGGTGCCAAGGTGCGACAGGATACTATTGAGCCTGTAGAGGCCCTGGCCAATCAGGGCCAGTAACGGATAACCATGCGGCCGGCCCGGTGCCAGGCCGCATCACACGACCCAATCGAGGTATACCCCCATGATGAAAGGTGGCATGGCCGGCCTGATGAAGCAGGCTCAGCAGATGCAGGAAAAAATGGCCAAGATGCAGGAAGAACTGGCCAACGCCGAAGTGACCGGCCAATCCGGTGGTGGCTTGGTGAGTGTGGTGATGACCGGTCGTCACGACGTGAAGCGCGTCAGCATCGACCAAAGCCTGATGTCGACTGATGAAGACGACAAGGAAGTGCTCGAAGACCTGATCGCTGCCGCACTGAACGACGCGGTACGCAAGGTGGAGCAGAGCAGCCAGGAAAAAATGGGCGGCATGACCGCTGGCATGCAGTTGCCACCGGGCTTCAAGATGCCGTTCTGATCGACCTTTTGCGTCAAATGGGGAGTAACGGCCGTAGGGTCGTTGCTCCCTTGTTCATTCTGTTCCCCCGACTTGCAGGCCTGTCTACATGAGCTTCAGCCCACTGATCCGCCAACTGATCGACGCTTTGCGCACCCTGCCGGGTGTCGGCCAGAAAACCGCCCAGCGCATGGCCCTGCAGTTGCTCGAACGCGACCGCAGCGGCGGCCTGCGCCTGGCTCAGGCGCTGACCCAGGCCATGGAAGGGGTGGGCCATTGCCGCCAATGCCGCACCCTGACCGAGCAGGAACTGTGCCCGCAGTGTGCCGACCCGCGCCGTGACGACACGCAATTGTGTGTGGTCGAGGGGCCGGTGGATGTGTATGCAGTGGAGCAGACCGGTTACCGCGGCCGCTATTTCGTGCTCAAGGGGCACCTGTCGCCACTCGATGGCCTGGGGCCTGAGGCGATCGGTGTGCCGCAGCTGATGGCGCGGATCGAAGCGCAGGGCACCTTTACCGAGGTGATCCTGGCGACCAACCCGACGGTGGAAGGGGAGGCGACGGCGCATTACATCGCCCAGTTGCTGAACGAGAAAGGCCTGGTGGCGTCGCGGATTGCCCATGGCGTGCCGCTGGGGGGCGAGCTGGAGTTGGTGGATGGCGGGACGCTGGCGCATGCCTTTGCAGGGCGCAGGCCGATTTCACTCTGATTTCAGATCTTGGGGCTGCAAAGCAGCCCCGGTATGTAACTCAATTTTCGTTAAGCGAAAACTCGGTCAGGCAGAACGTCGGCACACCCGCCGCCTGCAGCCGGCGCGAACCTTCCAGCTCTGGCAGGTCGATGATCGCCGCCGCCTCAAACACTTGGGCCCCGGTACGACGCACCAGGTTCGCCGCCGCCAGCAGCGTGCCGCCAGTGGCAATCAGGTCATCGAAAATCAGCACCGAGTCGCCTTCACACAGGCTGTCGGCATGCACTTCGAGGAAGGCCTCGCCATACTCGGTCTGGTAACCCTCGCAAAGCACGTCAGCCGGCAGCTTGCCTTGTTTGCGGAACAGGATCAGCGGCTTGTTCAACTGGTGGGCGATGATCGAGCCGATCAGGAAGCCGCGCGCGTCCATGGCGCCGATGTGGCTGAACTCAGCCTCGACATACCGCTCGATGAACTGGTCGGCGACATAGCGCAGCCCGCGCGGGGACTGGAACAACGGGGTGATGTCGCGAAAGATCACGCCCGGTTTGGGGAAGTCCACTACCGGGCGGATCAGGGCTTTGAGGTCGAAGGTTTCGCTGTGCATTGGTGCGGGTATCCTGGAAAAACGATTGCGCCAGTATACCCGTTAACCCAGGCTCAGGCGTCCATTGCACCGCCGGCCAGTGCACACAGCTGGATCGGGTCGAGGATATGCACTTCCTTGCCTTCGGCGCGCAGCAGGCCGTTTTGCTGGAAGCGGGTGAACACCCGCGACACGGTTTCCACCGCCAGGCCCAGGTAATTGCCGATTTCGTTGCGCGACATGCTCAGGCGGAACTGGTTGGCCGAATAGCCGCGGGCGCGGAAGCGCGCGGACAGGTTGACCAGGAAGGTGGCGATGCGTTCGTCGGCGGTTTTCTTCGACAGCAGCAGCATCATCTGCTGGTCGTCACGGATCTCGCGGCTCATTACCCGCATCAACTGGCGGCGCAACTGCGGCAGTTGCACCGAGAGTTCGTCGAGGCGCTCGAAGGGGATTTCGCACACCGACGTGGTCTCCTGGGCCTGGGCCGACACCGGGTAGGCCTCGGTGTCCATGCCGGACAGGCCGACCAGCTCGCTGGGCAGGTGGAAGCCGGTGATCTGCTCTTCGCCGCTGTCACTGAGGCTGAAGGTCTTGAGGGCGCCGGAACGTACTGCATAGACCGAGCCGAAATTGTCACCCTGGCGGAACAGGAACTCGCCTTTTTTCAGCGGCCGGCCACGTTTGACGATTTCATCCAGTGCATCCATGTCTTCCAGGTTGAGCGAAAGAGGCAGGCACAGGGGGGCCAGGCTGCAATCCTTGCAATGGGCCTGGGCATGTGGGCGCAGTTTAACTGGCTCGGACATTTTCAATCGATCCTTGTGGGAAAGCACACATAAGACGTAAGGGTAACTCACGGCGTGGGTGTAGGCCAGCGGGCGCTATTGTGGTGCGTGCTGGCCAGGCCTCGGCGGGTGCGCGCCGAGGCCCTGTGTGTGCCCATAGTGTGCTGGCCAAAGGCGCTTGTCCATGCGGTCGAACGCCTCGCTTTTCAGATCACCCGCGAGAAGCGTTGGCGGTTGTGCATGGCCAGGTAGGCATCGAACACCATGCACACAGAGCGCGCCAACAGGCGGCCGGCAGGCAGGATGCGGATGCCCTTGTCGTCCAGGCTGATCAGGCCGTCCCGCTGCAAGGTCAGCAGTTCTGGCCAGAGGTCGTTGAAGTAGCCGCGAAAATCGATGGTGAAGGCCTGTTCGATTGGCTCGAAGTCCAATTCGAAATGGCAGATCAACTGCTGGATCACGGCCCGCCGTAGGCGGTCGTCGTGGTTGCACAGCAGGCCACGCTGGGTTGCCAGCTGGGCGTTGGAAAGGGAGTCCTGGTAGGTGTTGAGGTCGCTGCTGTTCTGGCAGTAGAGGTCGCCGATCTGGCTGATGGCAGAGACCCCCAGGCCGATCAGGTCGCAGTGACCGTGGGTGGTGTAGCCCTGGAAGTTGCGTTGCAGGGTGCCTTCTTCCTGGGCCATGGCCAGCTCATCGTCAGGCAGGGCGAAGTGGTCCATGCCGATGTAGCGGTAACCGGCGGCGGTCAGCTGGTCGATGGTGGCATGCAGCATCTCCAGTTTCGCCGTCGGGCTCGGCAGGTCGTTGTTGTCGATGCGCCGCTGGGGCATGAAGCGCTCCGGCAAATGGGCATAGTTGAACACTGACAGGCGATCGGGCTGCAGGCGGATGACTTCCTCGACGGTACGCGCGAAGCCTTCTGGCGTCTGCTTGGGCAGGCCGTAGATCAAGTCCAGGTTGACCGAGCGGAACTGCAGGGTACGCGCCGCCTCGATCAGGGTGCGGGTCTGCTCCAGGCTTTGCAGGCGGTTGACCGCACGCTGCACGGCCGGGTCGAGGTCCTGCACGCCCAGGCTGACACGGTTGAAACCCAGCTCGCGAAGCAGCCCCATGGTCGACCAGTCGGCTTCGCGCGGGTCGATTTCGATGCCGTAGTCACCGGAGTCGTCGTCCAGCAGGTTGAAGTGCTGGCGCAGGGTCGCCATCAGCTGGCGCAGCTCCACCGGGCTGAGGAAGGTGGGCGTGCCGCCGCCGAAGTGCAGTTGTTCAACCCGTTGCTTTGGGTCCAGGTGGCAGGCGATCAGCTGGATTTCCTGCTCCAGGCGTTGCAGGTACGGCGCGGCGCGGCCGCGGTCCTTGGTGATGACTTTGTTGCAGGCGCAGTAGTAGCAGATGTTGGCGCAGAACGGCACGTGCACGTACAACGACAGCGGGCGCACGGCCCGACGGCTCTCGCGCAGGGCGTGCAGCAGGTCGAACGAGCCCACTTCGCTGTGCAGTTGCACGGCGGTCGGGTAGGAGGTGTAGCGTGGTCCGGCCAGGTCGTAGCGGCGGATCAGGTCGGTATCCCAACGTAGGTCGTCGAGCATGTGGGCGGTCCCCGGATAGAGCGAGCAGTGTCCGGAGTCTAGGGGCGTCTGTAGGAATCTGTGTTGATTTGTATCAAAAGCTGCTGGGGCTGCACAGCAGGCCTATCAGTGCCCCATCAGCCAATGCTGGTGCGGCCCTGGCAGCGTCCACAGGCCAAACAGGATGACCAGCAGCCCGCCCGCCATGCGCACACTGCGCCGCCGCAGCAGGCTGCTGACGCGCTCCGCCGCCAAGCCCGTCGCCAGCAGCACCGGCCAGGTGCCGAGGCCAAACGCAAGCATCAACGCCGCGCTGTACCCCGCATTGCCCTGGCTCGCAGCCCACAGCAAGGTGCTGTACACCAGCCCGCACGGCAACCAGCCCCACAAGGCGCCCAGCAACAAGGCGCGGGGCAGGCTGGACACCGGCAGCAAGCGCGAGGCCATGGGCTGGATATGCCGCCACAGCCCTCTGCCCAAGGCTTCGATCCGCGTCAGCCCGCTCCACCAGCCCGCCAGGTACAGCCCCATGGCAATCAACAGCAGTGCTGCCAGCACCCGCAGCGCCAGGGCCGCCGGGCTGCTGGCCACGGCCCAGCCTGCCAGGCCCAGCAACAGGCCGGCGCAGGCATAGCTGAGAATACGCCCGACGTTGTACGCCAGCAGCAGGCGCAAACGCCGGCCGCGTTGCTCGGGCGGGATGGCCAGGGTCAGCGCGCCCATCAGGCCGCCGCACATGCCCAGGCAATGGCCGCCGCCGAGCAGGCCAAGGATCAGCGCCGAGCCGAGCAGGGGAAGCAGGTCAGGCACGGGGAGGGGGTTCCTTGTCGTCTTCGGCCGGGGTGTCGTCCGTTTTCACCGCAGCCTGGTGGCGCGGGTCCTGGTCGTCGAAGAGGATGCTGTGGGCAGGGCCGTCGAGGTCGTCGTACTGGCCGCTGTCCACCGCCCAGAAGAAGATGTAGACGGCAACACCGACCAGCAACAGGGCGGCCGGGATCATGACATAAAGGGCTGGCATCGGGCGGCTCCTGCTCAGGCGGTGGCGGGTTGCCGGTGGCTGCTGGTGGCCGGCGCAGTTGGCAGCCGGGTCAGGCGCAGGGCGTTGAGGACCACGATCAGCGAACTGACCGACATGCCGATGGCCGCCCACACCGGGGTGATCCAGCCGAGCGCGGCAAACGGCAACATGAGGCCATTATACAGGGTTGCCCACAGCAGGTTCTCGAGGATGTTGCGGCGGGTGCGGCGGGCCAGGTCGAAGGCCTGTACCAGTGCCTGCAGGCGGTTGGACAACAGCACCGCATCGGCGCTGGTCTTGGCCAGGTCGGTGGCGCTGCCCATGGCAATGCTGATGTCGGCAGCAGCCAGCACCGGCACGTCGTTGACCCCGTCGCCCAGCATCAGCACCTTGCGCCCTGCCGCCTGCAGCGCCTTGAGCCGGTCCAGTTTGTCGTCCGGGCGCAAGCCGCCGATGGCCTGGTCGATGCCCAGCTGTGCAGCCACCTCGGCGACCATGGGTGAACTGTCGCCGGACAGCAGCAGCGTCCGCCAGCCACGTGCCTTGCAGGCGGCGAGCAGGGCGGGGGCGTCGTCGCGCAGGCGGTCGTCCAGGCCGAACCAGGCCAGCGGCCCCTGGCGATCGCCCAGCAGCAGCCATTGCCCACGTGGCTCGGGCACGCCGGGTATCTCGGCGCCACTCAGGGCGCAGACGAAGGTGGCCTGGCCGATGCGCAGGCGCTGGCCATCGACCCGCCCTTCAAGGCCCAAGCCGGGTACTGTCTGCACATCGTCGGCAGGCGCGGCAGTGCGGCCGAACGCGCGGGCGATGGGGTGTTCGGAGCGGTTTTCCAGGGCGGCGGCCAGGGCCAGGCAACGGTCGGCGGCCAAGCTGCCCAGTGGGCGGATGCTGCGTAGGGTCAAGCGGCCTTCGGTGAGCGTGCCGGTCTTGTCGAAGATGACCGTGTCGATCTGGTTGAGGCCTTCGAGCACATGGCCGCGGGTCACCAGCAGGCCGAGTTTATGCAGGGTGCCGGTGGCGGCGGTGAGGGCCGTCGGGGTGGCCAGGGACAGTGCACACGGGCAGGTGGCTACCAGCATGGCCAGCACGATCCAGAAGGCCCGGCCCGGGTCCAGGTGCCACCACCACAGGCCGATGGCCACCGCGGCGATCAGGGTGAACAGCAAAAACCACTGCGAGGCGCGGTCGGCGATCTCGGCCAAGCGCGGTTTTTCGGTCTGCGCGCGTTCCAGCAAGCGGACGATGGCCGACAGCCGCGAGTCGTGGCCGAGGGCTTCGACCTCAATGTTCAAGGTGCTCTCGACGTTCAGCGTGCCACCGGTGACCCGCTCGCCGACGCGGCGCGGTTGCGGCAGGTATTCGCCGGTCAGCAGTGACTCGTCGACACTGGAGCGGCCTTCGACGATGCGCCCATCGGCGGGTATTACCGCGCCGGGCAGCACTTGCACCGTGTCGCCACGCTGCAGTTCGCTGAGCAGGATGCGCTCGGCGCGGCCGAGGGTGTCCAGGCGCAGGCACGAGGCCGGCAGCAGGTTGACCAGTTGTGCGGTGGCCGCCGCAGTGCGCTCGCGGGCGCGCCGTTCGAGGTAGCGGCCGGTCAGCAGGAACAGGGCAAACATGCCCACGGTATCGAAATACAGCTCGCCGCTGCCGCTGATCGCCGTCCAGATCCCGGCGCCGAACGCCAGGGCAATGGCCAGCGAGACCGAGACGTCCATGGTCAGGTGGCGGGTGCGCAGGTCACGCGCCGCGCCCTTGAAGAAGGGCGCGCAGCTGTAGAACACGATCGGGATGGTGAGGAACAACGCGACCCAGCGCAGGATGGTGTGCAGCTCGGGTGAGAGGTCGATGTTGAATTCAGGCCAGGTGGCCATGGTCGCCATCATCGCCTGGAACCACAGCAAGCCGGCGACGCCCAGGCGCCTGAGAGCGCTGCGGTTCTCGCGGGCCAGTTGTTCGGCGGCCTGGTCGGGTTGGTAGGGGTGGGCGGCGTAGCCGATCTGGCGCAGCTCGGCGAGCAGGCGCGAGAGCGCCAACTGGTTGTCGTCCCAGCTGAGCAGCAGGCGGTGGTTGGACAGGTTCAAGCGAGCTTCGGCGACCCCGGGCAGGTTGCGCAGGTGTTTTTCGATCAGCCAGCCGCAGGCGGCGCAACTGATGCCCTCGACCAGCAGGGTGGCTTCGGCCAGGTCGCCTGTATGGCGGACGAAGGTTTGTTGCACGTCGCTGCGGTCGTAGAGTGCCAGCTCATCCTGCAGTTGCCTGGGCAGCGCCTCGGGGTTGGCGCTGGTGTCGCTGCGGTGCTGGTAGTAGTGCTCCAGGCCCCCGGCGACGATCGACTCGGCCACTGCCTGGCAGCCCGGGCAGCAGAACTGTCGGGTTTCGCCGAGCACCACAGCGGTGAAGCGGTTGCCGCCGGGGACGGGCAGGGCGCAGTGGTAGCAGGGGGTGGGTTGGGTCATAAGGCAAGCACGCATTGAGTAGCGGGGACGGGGCCTGTGGGAGCGGGCTTGCCCCGCGAATGGGCCGGTAGGGTCAACATCAATAAGCAGGCCTGGCCCTTTCGCGGGGCAAGCCCGCTCCCACAGGTTGGGTAAGTGTCGCGATTATTTGTGTTCCGCACCCAGCAGCGCTTCATCGCCCAGTTGCAAGGTTACCCCATGCTCCACTTTCTCTTCCTCGAACAGCCGCCATACCTGCCCTTCCTGGCTGCCCAGCAACTCGACGAAGCGCCGCCCGTCGACCTTGTCGTCCAGTTGGCCGACATAACGCCCCGCCTCGGCACGGCTCAGCAGCACCTTGCGGTCCTTGTCCGGCTGGGTGGGCGATATCAGGTTCAGTTCCAGTGTCTGCGGGTCGCTGTCGCCGCTCAGGCGCAGGTCCACTTCGCCGGTCAGGTCGTCCAGGTGCACGCTGGCCTTGAGCTTGAGGGTCTGGGCCAGCAGCTCGCGGTCCAGCGAGCGGTTGATGCCCTTGCCGGCCTCGTAGTAGTTGTCATTCACCAGGTTGTCGGGGTTGCGCACGGCAATGCTGACCATGGTCAGGCTCAGGCACACGGAGGTGGTGAGGATGCCGATGATGATCCAGGGCCAGAGGTGTTTGTACCAAGGGCTGGCGGCGGTGGCGGCAGGCATTGTCGATAGTCTCTCTCAGCGGATCTGTGGGCCGATGAAGCGGCTCTTGGCTTCAACCTGGGCGTCGCTGTCATCGGCGCTCTTGAGGGTGAAGATGATTTCGTTGGTGGTCGATGGCAGTTTCTCGGGCGCCACCGACAGTTGCACCGGCAGGCTGACGATATCGCCGGCCGCCACGCGGATTTCGCGCTGGCCTTCGAGCTTGAGGTCCGGTAGGCCGGCGGCGTCCAGCACGTAGACGTGGTCGCGCTGGTCCTTGTTCATGACCTTGAGGCTGTAGACGTTCTCGATCCGCCCCTGGGCGTTTTCGCGGTACAGCACCCGGTCCTTGCTGACGTCGAAACCGACCAGCGAGCGGGTAGCGAAGGCGGTGGCCAGGGCGCCGATCATCACCAGCAGCACCAGCGCGTAGCCGATCAGGCGGGGGCGCAGCATGTGGGTTTTCTGCCCGGACAGGTTGTGCTCGGTGGTGTAGCTGATCAAGCCTCTGGGGTAGTTCATCTTGTCCATGATGGTGTCGCAGGCGTCGATGCACGCGGCGCAGCCGATGCACTCGATCTGCAGGCCGTCGCGGATGTCGATGCCGGTGGGGCAGACCTGTACGCACATGGTGCAGTCGATGCAGTCGCCCAGGCCCTGGGCCTTGTAGTCGATGTCTTTTTTACGCGGGCCACGGGTTTCGCCACGGCGCGGGTCGTACGACACGATCAGCGTGTCCTTGTCGAACATCACGCTCTGGAAGCGCGCATAGGGGCACATGTACACGCACACCTGCTCGCGCAGCCAGCCGGCGTTGCCATAGGTGGCAAGGGTGAAGAACCCGACCCAGAAGTAGGCCCAGCCATCGGCTTGGCCGGTAAAGAATTCGATGGCCAGTTCGCGGATCGGCGAGAAGTAGCCGACGAAGGTCATGCCGGTGACGAACCCGATCAGCAGCCATAGGCTGTGCTTGGCGAACTTGCGCAAGAACTTGTTGCCGCTCATGGGCGCCCTGTCGAGCTTCATGCGCTGGTTGCGGTCCCCTTCGGTGACCTTTTCGCACCACATGAAGATCCACGTCCATACGCTTTGCGGGCAGGTGTAGCCGCACCATACGCGGCCGGCATACACGGTGACGAAGAACAGGCCGAAGGCGGCGACGATCAGGATGCCCGACAGCAGGATGAAGTCTTGAGGCCAGATGGTGGCGCCGAAGATGTAGAACTTGCGCTCGGGCAGGTTCCACCAGACGGCCTGGTGGCCGCCCCAGTTCAGCCACACGGTGCCGAAGTACAGCAGGAACAGCAGCGCACCGCCGACCATGCGCAGGCGGCGGAAGACGCCGGTGAAGGCGCGGGTGTAGATTTTCTCGCGGGCGGCGTAGAGGTCGACGGAATCCTTCCCTTTGCTGGCAGGCGGGGTGACGTCATGTACCGGAATTTGCTTGCTCATCATCAAGTCCCACGGCAGTGGAGAAATGCCGCGGCCAGTGCATGCCGGCCGCAGTCTCGCGCAATCTGCTAGCGCGCTGCGCCCCATGATACGCCGGTGATGGCAGCCTGGGGTCGTACTGCGACCTTTAGTCGCGTTGGGTTCGTGGCGTGAATCGTGTTATGGCGGGTGTCAATTGATCCAGGTCATCTGGGGTTGCATTCGCCGGCCCTTTCGCGGGGCAAGTCGGATCGCCGCACCGCCGCTCCCACCTGTAACCCATTGCTCCCATATTCGGTGGGGTACCTGTGGGAGCGGCGGTGCGGCGATCCGACTTGCCCCGCGAAGCGGCCAGGCCTGCCTTACTCGGCCTTGGCCGGCTCCTGCTCCTGATGCGACAGGCTGTACACATAAGCGGCCAGCAAATGCACCTTGTCATTACCTTGCAGTTGTTCCTGCGCCGGCATCTGCCCCTGGCGACCATAACGGATGGTCTGTTGCAGTTGAGCAAAGCTCGACCCGTAGATGAACGCCTGCGGGTGGGTCAGGTTCGGCGCGCCCATGGCTGGGGTGCCCTTGCCTTCAGGCCCATGGCAGGCCACGCAGTTGGCGGCGAAGATCTTCTGCCCGTTCTCGGCATCGGCCTTCACGCCTTCGGGCAGCGTACGGCCATCGAGCTTGCTGACCACAAAGGCCGCCACATCAGCCACACCCTGCTCGCCGATCACCTCGGACCAGGCCGGCATCACGCCGTGGCGCCCGCCCATGATGGTGGTCTTGATGGTTTCCGGCTCACCGCCCCAGCGCCAGTCCTTGTCGGTCAGGTTGGGGAAGCCGTAGGCGCCCTTGGCGTCGGAGCCGTGGCACACCGAGCAGTTGGAGGCAAACAGCCGTGCGCCCATTTTCAGTGCCTGCGGGTCCTTGGCCACGTCCTCGATGGGCATGGCGGCGAACTTGGCGAAGATCGGCCCGAAGCGGGCATCGGCCTTGGCCATTTCCTTCTCCCACTCGTGCACGCCGGTCCAGCCCGGCTGGCCGTTGGCAAACTCGGTCTGCTTGTCGGTATCCAGGTACGAATAGCCTGGCAGGATGCCTTTCCAGTTACCCAGGCCCGGGTACAGCACCAGGTAGCCGAGGGCGAAGATGATGGTGCCGACGAATAGCCAGAACCACCATTTGGGCAGTGGGTTGTCATATTCCTCGATGCCATCGAAGGCATGCCCGACGGTCTCGTCGGTGACCTCTTCGCGCTGGCCCTTGCGGGTCGACAGCAGCAGCCAGGTCAGCGAGAAGATGGTGCCCAGGGTCAGGACGGTGACGTACAGACTCCAGAAGGTTGTCATTGTTTTTTGCTCCCAGAAGCTTTTGCTTGCGCTTGCTCGACGTGCCGGGTGGCTTCGGGGTCATCCGCGAAGGGCAGCCGGGTCGCCTCGTCGAACTCCTGCTTGCGCCGCGGGTTGAACACCCACAGCGCCAGGCCCACGAAGGCCACCATCACCACGACGGTGCCCAGGCCGCGAATCATCCCGATATCCATCAGCGTCACCGTTTGCTTTTGATGATGGTGCCAAGACCCTGCAGGTACGCGACGATGGCGTCCATTTCGGTCTTGCCCTTGACCGCGTCACGCGCGCCGGCGATGTCGGCGTCGGTGTACGGGGTGCCGAGGGTCCGCAGGACCTCCATCTTCTTCGCGGTGTCCTTGCCGTCGAGCTTGTTCTCGACCAGCCACGGGTAAGACGGCATCTTCGACTCGGGCACCACGTTGCGCGGGTTGTACAGGTGCGCACGGTGCCAGTCATCGGAGTAGCGGCCACCGACGCGGGCCAGGTCCGGGCCGGTACGTTTGGAGCCCCACAAGAACGGGTGGTCCCACACGCTTTCACCGGCCACCGAGTAGTGGCCATAGCGCTCGGTTTCGGCGCGGAACGGGCGGATCATCTGCGAGTGGCAGCCCACGCAGCCTTCGCGGATGTAGATGTCGCGGCCTTCAAGCTCCAGCGCGGTGCGCGGCTTCATGCCTTCAACGGGTTTGTTGGTGACGTCCTGGAAAAACAGCGGGACGATCTGGGTCAGGCCACCGACGCTGACGGCGATGACCATGAAGAAGGCCAGCAGGCCTATGTTCTTCTCGACGGCTTCATGCTTCATCAGTGCGCTCCCACGACGACGATCTTGGCGGCTTCATCCGCTTCTACCGGGTTGGCCGCGCGTACGGTGCGGAACACGTTATAGGCCATCAGCAACATGCCCGAGGCGAAGAACGCACCGCCCAGCGCACGGACGATGTAGCCCGGGTGGCTGGCCTGCAAGGCTTCGACGAAGGAGTAGGTGAGCGTGCCGTCATCGTTGATGGCGCGCCACATCAGGCCCTGGGTGATGCCGTTGACCCACATCGAGGCGATGTACAGCACGGTGCCGATGGTCGCCAGCCAGAAGTGCGCGTTGATCAAGCCGACGCTGTGCATCTGCGCGCGACCATACAGGCGCGGGATCATGTGGTAGACCGCGCCGATCGAGATCATCGCCACCCAGCCGAGGGCGCCGGCGTGGACGTGGCCGATGGTCCAGTCGGTGTAGTGCGACAGCGAGTTCACGGTCTTGATGGCCATCATCGGGCCTTCGAAGGTGGACATGCCGTAGAACGCCAGCGAGACGACCAAAAAGCGCAGGATCGGGTCGGTACGCAATTTATGCCAGGCACCGGACAAGGTCATCATGCCGTTGATCATGCCGCCCCAGCTTGGCGCCAGGAGGATGATCGACATCACCATGCCTAACGACTGCGCCCAGTCGGGCAGTGCGGTGTAGTGCAGGTGGTGTGGGCCGGCCCAGATGTACAGGGTGATCAGCGCCCAGAAGTGCACGATCGACAGGCGATACGAGTAGATCGGCCGCTCGGCCTGCTTGGGCACGAAGTAGTACATCATCCCCAAAAAGCCCGTGGTCAGGAAGAAGCCTACCGCGTTGTGGCCGTACCACCACTGGATCATCGCGTCGGTGGCACCGGCATAGGCCGAGTACGACTTGAACAGGCTGACCGGCAGCGAGATGTGGTTGACGATGTGCAGCATCGCGGTGACCACGATGAATGCACCGTAGAACCAGTTGCCGACGTAGATGTGCTTGGTCTTGCGCTTGACGATGGTGCCGAAGAACACCAGCCCGTAGGTGACCCAGACGATGGCCAGCAGGATCGCCAGCGGCCATTCCAGCTCGGCGTATTCCTTGGTGGTGGTGTAGCCCATCGGCAAGGTGATCAGTGCGCCGACGATTACCGCTTGCCAGCCCCAGAAGGTGAAGGCCGCCATGCTGTCGGAGATCAGCCGGGTCTGGCAGGTACGCTGCACCACGTAGTAGCTGGTGCCGAACAGCGCACAGCCGCCGAAGGCGAAGATCACCAGGTTGGTGTGCAGCGGGCGCAGTCGGCCGAAGCTGGTCCAGGGCAGGTCCAGGTTCAGTTGCGGCCATACCAGTTGCGAGGCGATGAAGACGCCGAGGCCCATGCCAAGGATCCCCCAGACCACCGTCATGATGGCGAACTGGCGGACGACCTTATAGTTATAAGCAGTCGGACTGATTGCTGTGCTCATTCTAAGGTTCCACGGTTTTAATGTTCTTGTTGGTCGAAAAATCGGCGCCAGTATCGATAACCACCGGGGTTATCGCAACGCAACTTTGGTACGCCGACCCGTGTCCAAGCCCGTTCACCTGTGTCCAGCGGTGTCAGGGTTCGAACGATTGTACACAAATAAACATTTGTAATGTGTACCGTTTTTCATCTTTTTCTGATCGATCGGTCAGGCTTTTTTATCGGACGGCGCTAGGCTGTGCGCCGCGTCTGCTTCGCTGGATTGGCAGCGAAGCCCACTGAGGCAACAAGCTTAGTTCGGTTAGGGGGGGGTGCAAGGGAGGGCGTACGGCGGGGGAGGGTTGGGGCTGCAGAGCAGCCCCGGGGGTACTACTTGGAGGTCACGGTTTCAGCAGCGCTATCCTGCGACAGGCTATACACGTAAGCCGCCAGCAGGTGCACCTTGTCATTGCCCTGGATCTCTGCCTGCGCTGGCATCTGACCCTGGCGACCATAGCGGATGGTCTGCTGCAACTGGGCAAAACTCGACCCGTAGATGAACGCCTGCGGATGGGTCAGGTCAGGCGCGCCCATGGCGGGGGTACCCTTGGCCTCAGGCCCGTGGCAGGCCACGCAGTTGCCGGCGAAGATCTCCTTGCCCTTGGCCGCGTCAGCCTTGACCCCTTCCGGCAGGCTGCGGCCATCGAGGTTGGTCAGCACGAACGCGGCCACATCGGCCACACCCTGCTCGCCAATCACCTCGGCCCAGGCTGGCATCACGCCGTGCCGGCCGTTCATGATCGAAGCCTTGATGGTCTCCGGCTCGCCACCCCAGCGCCAGTCCTGGTCGGTCAGGTTGGGGAAGCCATAGGCGCCCTTGGCGTCCGAGCCGTGGCACACCGAGCAGTTGGAGGCAAACAGGCGGCTGCCCATTTTCAATGCTTGCGGGTCCTTGGCCACTTCTTCCACTGGCATGGCCGCGTACTTGGCGAAGATCGGGCCGAACCTGGCGTCGGCCTTGTCCATTTCCTTCTGCCACTCATTGACCCCGGTCCAGCCGTTGTCATAGCCCGGCAGGATGCCTTTCCAGTTGCCCAGGCCCGGATAGAGGATCAGGTAGCCCACCGAGAACACCAGGGTGCCGACGAACAGCCAGAACCACCACTTGGGCAGCGGGTTGTCGTATTCCTCGATGCCATCGAAGCTGTGCCCCATGGTCTGGTCGGTGGTGTCGTTGGCCTGGCCCTTGCGGGTCGACAGCAACAGCCAGGTGAGGCCGATCAAGCTGCCGATGGTCAGTACGCTGATGTACGTACTCCAGAACGTGGTCATTGCCCGGAACTCCTCTTGGCAGCAGGTGCCTGCCCGGCAGGGGGCAGGTGGTCGTCGACGAAGGGCAGCAGGCGCGCTTCGGCGAAATCACGGTCGCGGCGGCGGTTGAATACCCAGAGTGAGAGGCCGATGAAGGCGATCATCACCACCAGGGTACCCAGGCCACGGATCATGCCGATGTCCATGTCCATCGCAGTTACCTCTTGTTCTTGATCGCGGTGCCGAGCACCTGCAGGTAGGCGACCAGCGCGTCCATCTCGGTCTTGCCCTTGACTGCGTCACGGGCACCGGCGATGTCCTCGTCGGTGTACGGCACGCCGAGGGTGCGCAGGGTGCGCATCTTGGTTTCGGTGTGGCTGTTGTCGACCTGTTCGGCGACCAGCCACGGGTAGGACGGCATCTTCGACTCAGGCACCACGTTGCGCGGGTTGTACAAGTGCGCGCGGTGCCAGTCGTCGGAGTAGCGCCCGCCCACGCGGGCCAGGTCCGGGCCGGTGCGCTTGGAGCCCCACAGGAACGGGTGGTCCCACACGCTTTCACCGGCTACCGAGTAGTGGCCATAGCGTTCGGTCTCGGCACGGAACGGGCGGATCATCTGCGAGTGGCAGCCCACGCAGCCTTCGCGGATATAGATATCGCGGCCTTCCAATTGCAGCGCGGTGTAGGGCTTCATGCCTTCGACCGGCTTGTTGGTAACGTCCTGGAAGAACAGCGGGACGATCTGGGTCAGCCCGCCGATGCTGACGGCAAACACCATCAGCAGCGCCATCAGGCCGATGTTTTTCTCGATGACTTCGTGTTTCATCAGGCGTGTCTCCTCAGGCCAGCTGGGCGTTCGCAGGGGCGGCGTCAGTGGCCGGCGCGCGTACCGTGCGCCAGGTGTTCCAGGCCATCAGGAACATGCCACTGAGGAAGATCGCACCGCCGACGAAGCGCACGATGAAGCCAGGGTGGCTGGCCACCAGGGTTTCGACGAACGAGTAGGTGAGCGTGCCGTCGCTGTTGACCGCGCGCCACATCAGGCCCTGGGCGATGCCGTTGACCCACATCGAGGCGATGTACAGCACGGTGCCGATGGTCGCCAGCCAGAAGTGCGCGTTGATCAGGCCGATGCTGTGCATCTGCTCTTTGCCGAACACTTTCGGGATGGTGTGGTACAGCGCGCCGATCGAGATCATCGCCACCCAGCCGAGGGCGCCGGCGTGGACGTGGCCGATGGTCCAGTCGGTGTAGTGCGACAGGGCGTTGACCGTCTTGATGGCCATCATCGGGCCTTCGAAGGTGGACATGCCGTAGAACGCCAGCGACACCACCAGGAAGCGCAGGATCGGGTCGCTGCGCAACTTATGCCAAGCGCCGGAGAGGGTCATCATGCCGTTGATCATGCCGCCCCAGCTCGGTGCCAGGAGGATCAGCGACATCACCATGCCCAGCGACTGCGCCCAGTCGGGCAGCGCGGTGTAGTGCAGGTGGTGCGGGCCGGCCCAGATGTACAGGGTGATCAGTGCCCAGAAGTGCACGATCGACAGGCGATAGGAATACACCGGGCGCTCGGCTTGCTTGGGCACGTAGTAGTACATCATTCCCAGGAAGCCTGCGGTCAGGAAGAAGCCCACCGCGTTGTGGCCGTACCACCACTGGACCATGGCATCGGTGGCGCCGGCATAGACCGAGTACGACTTGGTCAGGCTGACCGGCAGCTCGAGGTTGTTGATGATGTGCAGCATCGCCACGGTCAGGATGAATGCCCCGAAGAACCAGTTGCCGACGTAGATATGCTTGGTGTTGCGCTTCATCAGCGTGCCGAAGAACACGATGGCGTAGCAGACCCAGACGATGGTGATCAGGATGTCGATCGGCCATTCCAGCTCGGCGTATTCCTTGGAGCTGGTGTAGCCCAGCGGCAGGCTGATGGCCGCGAGCAGGATCACCAGTTGCCAGCCCCAGAAGGTGAACGCGGCCAGTTTTGGTGAGAACAGGGTGGTCTGGCAGGTGCGTTGCACCGAATAATACGAGGTGGCGAACAGCGCACAGCCGCCGAAGGCGAAGATCACCGCATTGGTATGCAGGGGGCGCAGGCGGCCGAAGCTGGTCCAGGGGAGGTCGAAGTTGAGGGACGGCCAGGCGAGCTGGGCGGCGATGAAGACGCCGAGCCCCATCCCGACGATTCCCCACACCACCGTCATGATGGCGAATTGGCGGACCACCTTGTAGTTGTAGGCGGTACTGCTGGTTGTGTTCATGTATGGGTTCCCATCCACGGTTATTGGCAGGCTATAGAGCGAGGCAAGCATGATTAATGGGCAAAGTGCCGGTATTGACGGGGATCAATGGGCGAAGGTCGGAAATGTCCCAGGCTTGCGCTGCGATCCTCCGCAAATTCAAGGGGATGAGGGCTACAAAGGCTGCCTGATCCTGGCCCACGGCGCCGGTGCGCCGATGGACAGCGGGTTCATGAACGAGATGGCGCAAAGGCTTGCGGCGCTTGGGGTGGGGGTGATTCGCTTCGAGTTCCCGTACATGGCCGAACGCCGCGTGAACGGTGGCAAGCGGCCGCCCAATCCGCAGAAGGTTCTGCTGGAGTGCTGGCGCGAGGTATACCGGCAGGTGCGACCTTTGGTCGCGGGCACATTGGCCATTGGCGGCAAGTCCATGGGCGGGCGCATGGCCAGCCTGGTGGCGGACGAGCTTGGGGTGGATGCACTGGTTTGCCTGGGGTATCCGTTCTATGCGGTGGGCAAGCCGGAGAAACCCAGGGTCGAGCACCTGGCGGGGCTGAAGACGCCGACCTTGATCGTGCAGGGCGAGCGCGATGCGTTGGGTAATCGTGAGGCGGTGGCGGGGTATGCGCTGTCACCAGCGATCGAGGTGAGCTGGCGGGTGGCGGGGGATCATGACCTGAAGCCGTTGAAGGCTTCGGGGTTCAGCCATGCCCAGCATATGCAGGCGGCGGCCGAGCAGGTGGCGGAATTCTTGTTGAAATAGTGCTGGCCTCTTCGCGGGGCAAGCCCGCTCCCACAGATACCTGACTGAGCCTGAGTACAGTGGGGTACTTGTGGGCGCGGGCTCGCCCCGCGAAGAGGTCGATGCAGGCTATCGCTTAGTCGCGGTACTCGCACAGGTAAGCAGTGTCCACCGCTACCTTCAGCTGGAACTTGCTGTCAGCGGCAACATTGAATTTGTCGCCCGCGTTGAAGGTTTCCCAGTTGTCGCTACCCGGCAGCTTGACGGTCAATGCGCCGGAAACCACATGCATGATTTCGCGCTTGGCAGTGCCGAACTCGTATTCGCCCGGTGCCATCACACCCACGGTGGCCGGGCCTTCTTCGCCCGCGAATGCGATCGACTTGACGGTGCCGTTGAAGTACTCGTTGACCTGGAACATGGGCGACTCCTGAAAAGAGGGGGATGAAAAAGCGCTGGCCAGTATGCCCAAGGCCATCCCCGTCGTCATCTGCTTTCAGGTGCCCTTGGCCGGCAGGCTCAAGGGCAGCAGCCGCGCCGTGTTGCGCGCATCTTCCAGGGCCCGGTGCTGCTGCCCGCAGAAGTGCATGCCAGCCAGTTGCAAGGCACCATTGAGGCCCGTCGGCCGCTGCAGGTGGCGGGCCTTGGCGAAGCGCTGCTTGAGGTTGATGTGCGGCACGCTGCGCAGCAGGCTGTCGAGCCCGTGCTGCTGCCATTCCTGAAGCAGTTGCTGGCGGTCGTAGTCACCCCAGCTGACCCACGCCTGCAACTGCCCGCGGTGGTGCCCCAGCCAGCGCTCGAACCGTGCCCACACCTCCGGGAAGGCCGCAGCGCTGTCGACGCTGGCCTGGCTGATGTGCGTCAGTTCACGGCAGAACGGCGTCAGTTGCGGCCGTCGCCTGGGCCGCACGAAGCGCTGGAAGTGGTCGACTTCGCGGCCTTCGCGGGTCACCAGGCTTGCGCCGATTTCTATGATTTCCATCTCTGTGACCGGCCACCCACCATCGTCGGTGGTGGCTTCCAGGTCGATCACCAACCAATGGCCCATACCAGGCTCCCTTGCAGATCCTGCTAGAGCGTAGCCAATGTCGGGCCTTACGGCACCCCCTGGCAATTTGCCGCCTGCTTTGGCGCAAAGACCAGCGACCAGCTGTTGTGCCCTGCCCGGAAAACGCCTAGTTTAGGCGCAACCAGGTACGAACCGTGATGAGTGTCCGTCTTGACTTCAGCGCCCGGCCCAAAGGCCTTGTCCACTCTGCTGTTGCTGGCCGGCTTCTGGTTGGCGGTACCAGGCTGGGCTGGCGACGCGATCGAAGTGAAGATTGGTGCCGCGCATTTCCCGCCTTACACCGTTCGCCCCGAACAGGGGGCCGATACGGGTCTGTTGCCACAATTGATCGACGCCCTTAACCGCTCCCAGCAGGGCTACCACTTTGTCTTGGTGCCCACCTCCATTCAGCGGCGCTTTGGTGATTTGCAGCAGGGCCGCACCGACATGGCGGTCTTCGAGAACCCACAGTGGGGCTGGCAGCAGATTGCCCACCAGACAGTGGACATGGGCCTGGAAGATGCCGAAGTGTTCGTCGCCGCCAAGGCCAACGGTCGCGACCCGCATTACTTCGATGAGCTGCGCGGCAAGCGCCTGGCGCTGTTCAACGGTTACCACTATGCGTTCGCCAGCTTCAACGCCGACCCGGACTACCTGCGCAAAGCCTTCAATGCGACGCTGACCTATTCCCACGACAGCAACCTGCTGATGGTGCAGGCCGGCCGCGCCGACATCGCCCTGGTCACCCGTTCTTACCTCAGCGACTTTCTCGACCGTAACCCGGGCAGCCAGGCGCAACTGGTTGCCTCGCAGCGTATCGATCAGGTCTATCACCACTACGCTTTGCTGCGCCCTGGCGCGCCCATCGGCGAGCAATCGTTCGCGGCCTTGATGCGTGCCCTGCGCGAGAATGGTGAGCTGACGCGTATCTTTCAGCCCTACCGGATCACGGTACAGGCACCGCGCGACTAAATTCCCGTGCAGCGACAACGTTTTTAGCAGTGTGCCTTCTCTTCATTTTCGTGAGCCAAGACCATGCCGTTCGATGCCGCTTCGCAGCCACTGTCAGCGCCACGCTGGCGCACCCTCAGCGCCGATGAGGGCGAGAGCTGGCTGAGCCTGACCCTTGCCGGTCGCCCTTTGATCCAGCTGCGCCTGGCCCAGGGCGCGGCGCTTGAGGTGCACCTTGAAAGCCTTTGCCCAGAGCGCCCTTACCAGGCGTTGTGGGCTGCCTGCTATTGGCTGCTGGCACGCGATGTCGCCCGCCAGCGCCTGGCCTGGCACTTGCCCGAAGTGCTGCCCGAAGCCCTCGTCAGCGGCCTGTTGGTGCCCGGCGAGCAGGCGGGCGTGTACTTGTGCGAACGTACGTTGTTCTGGCAGTTGCCCCAACCCTGGCTTGGCGAGTCGATCGCCGGGGTGTACCCCCAGCAGATGCAGATCAGCAACGGCAAGCGCCACCCGCGCCGGGCGCCCAAGCCGCGTGGCGAAGTGTACCGACGTTTCGATGCACGCCTGGGCAGCTGGGTATCGCTGCGTACCCTGGAGATCGATCAGGACCTGGAACGCTTCAATCGCTGGCAGAACAACCCGCGGGTCGACAAGTTCTGGCAGGAGGGCGGCACCTTGCAGCAGCACCATGAATACCTGGCAAAGCTGCAAGCCGACCCGCATACCCTCACCTTGATCGGCTGTTTCGACGACGAGCCGTTCGCCTACTTCGAAGCGTACTGGGCCAAGGAAGATCGCATTGCGCCGTTCTACGCGGCCGATGATTACGACCGCGGCATCCACATGCTGGTGGGGGAGGAGGCGCACCGTGGGCCGCACAAGGTGGCCAGCTGGTTATCGGCGCTGGTGCACTACCTGTTCCTCGATGACCCGCGCACTCAGCGGGTGGTGGCCGAGCCGCGTGCGGACAACGGCAAGATGATCGGCTACATGCACGACCAGTGCTTCCATTGCGAGAAGGAATTCGATTTCCCGCACAAGCGCGCGGCGCTGATGATTCTGGGGCGGGAGCGGTTTTTTGATCGGTGCACGCTGGTCTGAGAGTGCTGGGGGGCAATGCGCCCCCAACACTCATAAATTCAAACCTGACGGTTAGCCGTCTTGCGGCAATGCACCAAGGCGTCGCGGATCATGAAGTTGACCAAGGTCGGCGACACGCCGAGTTCCTTGGCGATGTCCTTCTGCGGCACGCCGTGCAAACGGTACATCTCGAACGCGTAACGGGTGCGCTGTGGCAGCTCGTTCAATGCTTCGGCAATGTCATCGAGGGCGGCAAGGTTGATGTGCGTGGCTTCGGGCGAGGCGTTCTGGATGACCACGTTCAGGCCTTCCTCTTCGCTGCCGGAGTACTTCAGCTCCATCGCCTGTTTGCGGTAGTGGTCGATGGCCAGGTTGCGCACGATCTGGAACAGGTAGCTCAGCTGCGCCTTGAATGACGAGGTGATCTGCGGGGCGGCACTGAGCCGGAAGAATGCATCCTGCACCACGTCTTCCGCGCGTGAGCGGCAGCCGGTGATGCGCGCAGCAATCTTGACCAGAATGCTGCGATTGTCGACGAAGGCCTGGAGTAATGGTGAATCGCACTTACTTGTGGATAGCTGTTCCGCCATGGAAATCACCTTGTCACAGAGAGGGGGGGAGGCACCCAACGTTGGGAAGCTTCCTGAGACGTGCGACAAGCTATTCAGAATGATAATGATTGTCAAATACGAAACGTAATTAGTATCTGTAAGTTTCGGTTCTAAGCAGCCCGCGTGAAACAGTTCACCTTTCGCCGTGCCTGCCACCGCGCAATCCGGTTAATTTCTTCCCCTGCCCATCCGTTCCCCTGTGTACATCCGGCCGCCGTGCGCTGCCCGCCGACGTTCGCGGAGCAGCCGGCCCGACTTCACCAGACACTGGCAGGAACACCCCATGACGGACGCCTTCGAACTCCCGCTCTCGCTGGTCCAGGCCCTGGCGCAACGCGCCGCGCAGACCCCGGACAAGATAGCCCTGCGCTTTCTGGCCGATGCTCCCGGCGAGCAGGCCGTGCTCAGCTACCGGGACCTGGACCGCCGCGCGCGCACCATCGCCGCTGCCTTGCAGGCCCGCGCAGGGTTCGGCGACCGTGCGGTGCTGCTGTTCCCCAGCGGCCCGGACTATGTCGCGGCGTTCTTTGGCTGCCTGTATGCCGGCGTCATCGCCGTGCCGGCGTATCCCCCAGAGTCCACGCGCCACCATCACCAGCAACGCCTGCTGTCGATCATCGACGATGCCGAGCCGCGCCTGCTGCTGACCGTGGCCGCGCTGCACGACAGCTTGCAGGGCTTGGACGCGCTGGCGGCGGCCAATGCCCCCGCGCTGCTGGCGGTGGATGGACTTGACCCGGCCCTGGCCGATGCCTGGCAAGAGCCTGCCCTGGCCGGCGATGACATCGCCTTCCTCCAGTACACCTCAGGCTCCACCGCGCTGCCCAAGGGCGTGCAGGTCAGCCATGGCAACCTGGTGGCCAACGAGCAGTTGATCCGTCACGGTTTCGGCATCGATGTGAACCCCGACGACGTCATCGTCAGCTGGCTGCCGCTGTACCACGACATGGGCCTGATCGGCGGCCTGCTGCAGCCGATCTTCAGCGGCGTGCCCTGCGTGCTGATGTCGCCTGGCTACTTCCTCGCCCGGCCACTGCGCTGGCTGCAGGCAATCAGCGATTACGGCGGCACCATCAGCGGCGGCCCCGACTTCGCCTACCGCCTGTGCAGCGAGCGGGTCAGCGACGCCTCCCTGGCGGGGCTTGACCTGCGCCGCTGGCGCGTGGCCTATTCCGGCTCCGAACCGATCCGCCAGGACAGCCTGGCGACCTTCGCCGACAAGTTCCAGGCCTGTGGCTTCGACCCGCACAGCTTCTTCGCCAGTTACGGCCTTGCCGAGGCGACCCTGTTCGTCAGCGGCAGCCGACGCGGCCAGGGCATCGGCGCGCTGGAGGTGGATGCCGAGGCCTTCGCCGCCAACCGCGCCGAACCTGGTAGCGGCAGTGTGCTGATGAGCTGTGGCTACCCGCAGCCAGGGCATGCGGTGCGCATTGTCGAGCCGCAGCGCCTGGAAGTGCTGGGCGACAACTTGGTCGGTGAGGTCTGGGCGGGCGGCCCGAGCATCGCCTTGGGCTACTGGCGCAACCCCGAGGCCAGCGCCCGCACTTTCGTCGAAATGGACGGCCAGACCTGGCTGCGCACCGGCGACCTGGGTTTCATTCGCGATGGCGAAGTGTTCGTTACCGGGCGCTTGAAAGACATGCTCATCGTCCGCGGCCAGAACCTCTACCCGCAAGACCTGGAAAAAACCCTGGAGCGCGAAGTCGATGTGCTGCGCAAAGGCCGCGTAGCGGTGTTTGCCGTGGACCATCAGGGCGAGGAGGGCATCGGCGTGGCGGTGGAAGTCAGCCGCAATGTGCAAAAAGCCGTCGAGCCTCAGGCGCTGATCAAGACCTTGCGCCAGGTCATCGCCGACGCCTGCCGCCAGGCGCCGGCCGTGGTCCTGTTACTCAACCCGGGCGCACTGCCCAAGACCTCCAGCGGCAAGCTCCAGCGCTCGGCCTGCCGCCAGCGCATGGACGATGGCAGCCTGGACTGTTACGCGCGCTTCCCGGAGGCCAGCGAGCAGCACCCAAGCGGCGCGCCGGCCGACGACCTGCAGGCGCGCATCGCCGCTGTGTGGCGTGATGTGCTCAAGGTCGAAGCCGTGGCGGCGGACGATCACTTCCTGCTGCTGGGCGGCAACTCCATCGCGGCCACCCAAGCCACGGCGCGCCTGGCCGATGAGCTGGGCATCAACCTGGGCCTGCGCACCCTGTTCGAAGCCCCGCTGCTGGGTGAGTACAGCGCCGCTGTGGCGGCGATCGTTGCCGAAGGCGGGGCACAATCGGCCGGCATCGCCACCCTCGAGCGTGACCAGTCGCTGCCGCAATCACTGGCACAGAACCGCCTATGGCTGCTCTGGCAACTCGAGCCGCAATCGGCGGCCTACAACATTCCGGCCGGCCTGCACCTGCGCGGTGAGCTGGACGTCGTTGCACTGGAGGCGACCTTCCAGGCCCTGGTCGCGCGCCATGAATCCTTGCGCACGGTCTTCAGCGAAGAGGACGGCCAGGCCCGGCAGCGGATCCTGGCACAGCAGCCGTTCAGCCTGCATCGCCTGGACCTCGAAGGCCAGGCGCCCGCGCAGGTTGCAGCATGCCGCGAGGAAGAGGCCCAGCAGCCGTTCGACCTTGGCCGAGGCCCCTTGCTGCGCGTGACCCTGGCGCGCCTGGACGATGACGAGCATCAGCTGTGGGTGACCCTGCACCACATCGTCGCCGATGGCTGGTCGCTGAACATTCTGCTCGACGAATTCGCCAGGCTGTACGCTGCGCACTGCCAAGGCCATGCAGCCGACCTGGCGCCCCTGCCGCTGGGTTACGCCGACTACGGCACCTGGCAGCGGCAATGGCTGGCCGACGGTGAAGCCGAACGCCAGTTGCACTACTGGAAGGCCAAGCTGGGCGATGCGCTGCCGGTGCTCGACCTGTGCACCGACCAGCCCCGCGCCAGCCAGCGTGACAAACGTGCGGCACGTTACAACCTGAAAGTGCCGGCCAAACTGACCGAGGCGCTCAAGGGCCTGGCCCGCGAGCAGCAGGCGAGCCTGTTCATGGTGCTGCTGGCCGGCTGGCAAGGTGTGCTGCACCGCTACAGCGGCCAGGCAGACATCCGTGTCGGCGTGCCCAATGCCAACCGCCCGCGCCTGGAAACCCAGGGCCTGGTCGGCTTCTTCATCAACAGCCAGGTGCTGCGTGCGCAGCTGCATGGCCGCTTGCCCTTCGAGCAACTGCTGGCCCAGGCACGCCAAGCCACCCTCGAGGCCCAGGCCAACCAGGACCTGCCTTTCGAGCAGCTCCTCGAAGCCCTGCCAGAAGCCCGCGAACAGGGCCTGTTCCAGGTCATGTTCAACCATCAGCAACGCGACCTTTCGGCCTTGCGCCGCTTGCCTGGCCTGCTTGCCGAAGAGCTGCCCTGGCACAGCCGCGAAGCCAAGTTCGACCTGCAGCTGCATAGCGAAGAGGACCATCAAGGCCGCCTGACGCTGGCCTTCGACTATGCCGCCGAGCTGTTCGAGGCCAGTACCGTCAAGCGCCTGGCCGCGCACCTGCTGGCGTTGCTGGAGCAGGTCTGCGCCCAGCCGCATTTGGCGCTGGGCGAGGTGCAACTGCTCGATGAGCACAGCCGCGCGCAGGTGCTCGGCTGGGGCCAGGCAGCCGCCGCGGCGCCCGAGCGCCTGCTGGTCGAACAGCTCAACGAGCAGGCTCGGCTGACCCCACAGCGCATTGCGCTGGCCTGGCAGGGTGGCAGCCTCGACTATGCCGAGCTGCACCAGCAGGCCAACCGCCTTGCCCATTACCTGCGTGACAAAGGCGTTGGCCCCGACACCTGCGTGGCCATCGCCGTCGAGCGCTCGCCGCAGTTGCTGGTCGGCCTGCTGGCCATCCTCAAGGCCGGCGGCGCCTACGTGCCGCTGGACGTGGACTACCCGGCCGAGCGCCTGGCCTACATGCTCGGCGACTGCAACGCCAGCCTGCTGCTGAGCCACAGCGCCTTGCTGGGCAAGCTGCCGCAGGTCGAAGGTGTCAGCGCCATCGCCCTGGACCAGCTGCACCTGGACAGCTGGCCCAGCCAAGCCCCAGGCCTGCACCTGCACGGCGACAACCTGGCCTATGTGATCTACACCTCGGGTTCCACCGGCCAGCCCAAGGGCGTGGGTAATACCCATGCCGCCCTGGCCGAACGCCTGCAGTGGATGCAAACCACCTATGCGCTGAACGACGCTGATGTGCTGATGCAAAAAGCGCCTATCAGCTTCGACGTCTCGGTGTGGGAGTGCTTCTGGCCGCTGATCACCGGCTGCAAGCTGGTGCTGGCTGGCCCCGGCGAACACCGTGACCCCCAACGCATCGCTGCGCTGGTGCAGCAGCATGGCGTGACCACGCTGCACTTCGTGCCGCCGTTGTTGCAAGTGTTTGTGCAGGAGCCGCAGGCCGCAGCCTGCACCAGCCTGCGCCGGCTGTTCTCCGGGGGTGAGGCATTGTCCGCGACCCTGCGTGACCGTGTGCTGCAAGTGCTGCCCCAGGTGCAGTTGCACAACCGCTACGGCCCGACCGAAACCGCCATCAACGTCACCCACTGGCACTGTCAGGCCGAAGACGGCGAGCGTTCGCCGATTGGCCGCCCGCTGGGCAACGTGCTGTGCCGCGTGCTGGACGATGAGCTGGAACTGACTGCCCCGGGCGTGCCGGGTGAGTTGTACCTGGGCGGCGCGGGCCTGGCCCGTGGCTACCTGGGCCGCCCGGGCCTCACCGCCGAGCGCTTCGTGCCCCAGGCCGATGGTGACGGCCAGCGCCTGTACCGCAGTGGCGACCGTGCCCGCTGGCAAACCCAGCTCCAGGCGCTGGAATACCTCGGGCGCCTCGATCAGCAGGTGAAGGTTCGCGGTTTTCGCGTCGAGCCTGAAGAGGTTCAGGCGTGCCTGTTGGCGCAGCCTGGTGTCGAGCAGGCGCTGGTGCTGATCCACAAGGATGCGCTGGGTGCACAGCTGGTCGGCTACTTCAGCGGCGCGGCCGAGCCTGCCACCCTGTTGGCCGCTCTGGCCGAGCAGCTGCCGGCCTACATGGTGCCGGCGCAACTGATCGCGCTGGCGCACATGCCCTTGGGCCCGAGCGGCAAGGTCGATCGCAAGGCGCTGCCAGCCCCTGTGTGGCAGCAGCGCGAGCATGTGGCGCCGCAGAGTGCGTTGCAGCAACAGGTGGCGGCGATCTGGTGTGAGGTCTTGAACCTGCCGCGTGTCGGCCTGCAGGACGACTTCTTCGCCCTCGGCGGCCATTCGCTGCTCGCCACCCAGATCGTTTCGCGAACCCGCCAGGCGTGCGATGTCGAACTGCCGCTCAAAGTCCTGTTCGAAGCCAGCGAGCTGGGCGCCTTCTGCGCCGAGATCACGCGCATCCGAGATGCCGGCGAGCGTAACCTGCAAGGCGAGATCGCCCGCGTCGACCGCCGCCAGGCCGTGCCGTTGTCGTACTCGCAACAGCGCATGTGGTTCCTCTGGCAGATGGAGCCAGACAGCCCCGCCTACAACGTCGGCGGCATGGCGCGCCTGCGTGGCACCCTGCACGTGGACGCCTTCGAGCGTGCGCTGCAGGCCCTGATCGTGCGCCACGAAACCCTGCGCACCACCTTCCCCAGCATCGACGGCGCAGCGTACCAGTGCGTGGCCGAAGACAGCGGCTTGCAGCTTGGCTGGCACGACTTCAGCACCTTGCCCGCCGAGGCCCGCGAGCAACGCCTGCAACAGCTGGCAGACGACCAGGCGCACCAGCCGTTCGACCTGGAGCGCGGGCCACTGCTGCGCGCCTGCCTGGTCAAGGCCCAGGAGCGTGAGCACTACTTTGTGCTGACCTTGCACCACATCGTCACCGAAGGCTGGGCCATGGACATCTTCGCCCGCGAGCTTGGCGAGCTGTACGAAGCCTTCGTCGATGATCGCGAGTCGCCCCTGGCGCCGCTGCCGGTGCAATACCTGGATTACAGCGTGTGGCAGCGGCACTGGCTGGAAAGCGGCGAAGGCGCGCGCCAGTTGGCCTACTGGAAAGCCCGCCTGGGCGATGAGCACCCGGTGCTGGCATTGCCCACCGATCGCCCGCGCCCGGCAGTGCAGAGCCACCGTGGCGAGCTGTACCGCTTCGAGCTCGACCCGGCGCTGGTGGCCCGTGTGCATGCCTTCAACAGCCAGCGTGGGCTGACCCTGTTCATGACCATGACGGCCACCCTGGCGGCCTTGCTGCACCGCTACAGCGGCCAGCGTGACCTGCGCATCGGTGCCCCGGTGGCCAACCGCATCCGCCCGGAAAGCGAGGGGCTGATCGGCGCCTTCCTCAACACCCAGGTACTGCGTTGCGAGCTGGACGGCCACATGACCGCCGCCGCACTGCTGGAGCAGATGCGCCAGGCCGCCATCGAAGGCCAGTCGCACCAGGACCTGCCGTTCGACCAGTTGGTCGAAGCCCTGCAACCGCCGCGCAGCAGCGCCTACAACCCGCTGTTCCAGGTGATGTGCAACGTCCAGCGCTGGGCGTTCCAGCAAAGCCGGGAGCTGGCCGGCATGCAGGTCGACTACCTGGTCAACGACGCCAGCGCCACCAAGTTCGACCTGTACTTGGAAGTCACTGACCTCGATGGCCGCCTGGGCTGCTGCCTGACCTACAGCCGTGACCTGTTCGACGCGCCGCGCATCGCGCGCATGGCTGAACACTGGCAGCAACTGCTGGCCGGCCTGTTGGACGACCCGCAACAGCGCCTGTGCGAGCTGCCGATGCTGAGCCCCGACGAGCAACAGGTGCTGGTTGGCCAGTTGCAGGGCGCGCAGCATGGCGCGCTCGACCAGACCTTGCACGGCCTGTTCGCCGCCCAAGCTTCACGCACGCCGCACGCGCTGGCGCTGACCTTCGCCGGCCAGCACCTGAGCTACGCCGAGCTGGACCAGCAGGCCAACCGCCTGGCCCGCGCCCTGCGCGAGCGCGGGGTCGGCCCGCAGGTGCGCGTCGGCCTGGCCCTGGAACGTTCGCTGGAAATGGTCATCGGCTTGCTGGCCATCCTCAAGGCGGGCGGTGCCTATGTGCCGCTCGACCCGGAGTACCCGCTCGACCGCTTGCGCTACATGATCGAAGACAGCCGTATTGGCCTGCTGCTCGGCCAGCGCGCGCTGCTAGAAACCCTTGGCGAGCTGCCTGAAGGTGTGGCCCGCTGGAGCCTGGAAGACGATGCGTCCAGCTTGTCGGCCTTCAGCGATGCCGCGCTGGATAACCTCAACCTGCCGCAACATCAGGCCTATCTGATCTACACCTCGGGCTCGACCGGCAAGCCCAAGGGCGTGGTGGTCAGCCACGGTGAAATCGCCATGCATTGCCAGGCTGTGATCGAGGCCTTCGGCATGCGCAGCGACGACTGCGAGCTGCACTTCTATTCGATCAACTTCGACGCCGCCAGCGAGCGCCTGCTGACGCCGCTGCTGTGCGGTGCCCGCGTGGTGATCCGCGCCCAAGGCCAGTGGGGCGCTGAAGAGATCTGCCAACTGGTGCGTGAGCAGCAGGTGAGTATCCTTGGCTTCACCCCAAGCTACGGCAGCCAGTTGGCCCAGTACCTGGCAGGGCAGGGCGAGCAGTTGCCGGTGCGCCTGGTGATCACCGGCGGTGAAGCGTTGACCGGCGAGCACCTGCAGCGCATTCGCCAGGCGTTCGCGCCGCAGCAGTTCTTCAATGCCTACGGCCCGACCGAAACCGTGGTCATGCCGCTGGCCTGCCTGGCCCCGCAAACGCTGTCGGCCGACATGGGCAGCGTGCCGATCGGCCGGGTGATTGGCGCCCGCAGCGCCTACATCCTCGACGAAGACCTGGCCCTGTTGCCACAAGGCGGTATCGGCGAGCTGTATGTCGGCGGTGCCGGCCTGGCCCAGGGGTATCACGACCGCCCGGGGCTGAGCGCCGAGCGCTTCGTCGCCGACCCGTTCTGTGCCGAGGGTGGCCGGCTGTACCGCACCGGTGACCTGGTCCGCCTGAGCACCGATGGCTTGGTCGAGTACGTCGGCCGTGCCGACCAGCAGGTGAAGATTCGCGGCTTCCGTATCGAGCTGGGCGAAATCGAAAGCCGCCTGCAGGCGCATGCAGAGGTCGATGAGGCCGTGGTGCTGGCCCTCGACCTGCCGGGTGGCAAGCAACTGGTTGGCTACCTGGTGTGCAAGCAGGCCGGTGCCGGCAGTGAGGCTCAGGCCGTGCTGCGCGAAGCGGTCAAGGCCGATGCCCGCCAGCACCTGCCGGACTACATGGTGCCCGCTCACCTGGTCCTGCTCGACAGCTTGCCGCTGATGGGCAACGGCAAACTCGACCGCCGCGCACTGCCGTTGCCGGACCTGGAGCAGGCGCGCCAGCATTACCAGGCGCCGAGCAATGAGGTGGAAGCGCAGCTGGCGCAGGTGTGGTGCGATGTGCTCAACCTTCCCCGCGTTGGTGTGCAGGACAATTTCTTCGAACTGGGTGGCGACTCGATCCTGTCGATCCAGGTGGTCAGCCGTGCCCGCCAGTTGGGCCTGCAGTTCACCCCGCGCGATCTGTTCCAGCACCAGACTATCCAGACCTTGGCCACCGTGGCCAGCCTGAGCGCCGCGCCAACTGGCATCGAGCAAGGCCTGCGCCAGGGGGACAGCGGCCTGACGCCGATCCAGCACTGGTTCTTCGACAGCGAGGTGGCCCAGCCTCAGCACTGGAACCAGGCAGTGCTGCTGCAGGCGCGCCAGCCACTGGACGCTGCGGCACTGGAGCAGGCCCTGGTCGCGTTGGTGCAGCACCATGACAGCCTGCGCCTGCGTTTCAGCCAGGCCAGTGGCCGCTGGCAGGCCGAGTACGCCCAGCCTGCCCCTCAGCAGTTGCTGTGGGCCGCGACAGTCGCCGACTTCGATGACTGCCAGGCGTTGTACACCGACCTGCAGCGCAGCCTCGACCTGGAACAAGGCCCGCTGCTGCGCGCCTTGCTGGTGGCGGACGGGCAGGGCAGCCAACGCCTGCTGCTGGCCATCCATCACCTGGTGGTCGACGGTGTGTCCTGGCGTGTGCTGCTCGAAGACTTGCAGGCGCTGTACCGTGGCCAGCCGCTGGCGGCCAAGACCCATGCCATGAGCGACTGGGCTGCGCGCCTGGCCAGCTATGCCGGCAGCGACTCGCTGCGCGACGAGCTGGACTGGTGGCACGGCCAGCTTGGCGCTGTGCGCCACGAACTGCCGTGTGATCACCCGCAGGGTGGCAACCTGCACCGCCACGCCCGAACCCTGGCCATCGGCCTCGATGCAGAACAGACCCGCCAGTTGCTGCAACAGGCGCCGGCGGCCTACCACACCCAGGTCAACGACCTGCTGCTGACGGCCCTGGCCCGTACCTTGTGCCGCTGGAGTGGTGACGCTGAAGTGCTGGTGCAGCTTGAAGGCCACGGCCGCGACGGGCTGTTCGAAGACATGGACCTGACCCGCAGCGTGGGCTGGTTCACCAATGCCTACCCGCTGAGCCTGCGCCCGGTGCTGGGTGAAGACGAGGCCGCGCGCGCCAGCTCGATCAAACGGGTCAAGGAGCAACTGCGCCAGGTGCCGCACAAAGGCCAGGGCTATGGCGTGCTGCGCTACCTGGTCGACGAGGCCGGGCGTGAACGCATGGCCGCGCTGCCGCAGGCACGCATCACCTTCAACTACCTGGGGCAGTTCGACCAGCAGTTTGACGCCGACGCGCTGTTCCAGCCGCTGGACGCCGCGGCGGGCCTGGCCCATGACCTCGATGCAGCGCTGCCCAACTGGCTGAGTGTCGACGGCCAGGTCTATGCCGGCGCCCTGCAGTTGCGCTGGACCTACAGCAGCGAACGCTACGATGAGCAGACCATCGCCACCCTGGCCGAAGGCTACCGCCAGGAGCTGCTGGCGCTGGTCGGCCATTGCCTGGCCGACGGCAGCGGCAGCTTCACGCCGTCTGACTTCCCGTTGGCGCACCTGACCCAGGAGCAGATCGACAGTTTGCCGGTCGCCGCCGCCGAGATCGACGACGTCTACCCGCTGACACCGATGCAGGAAGGCATGCTGCTGCACACCCTGCTGGAGCCGGGCACCGGCATCTACTACATGCAGGACCGTTACCGCATCAACAGCGCGCTCGACCCCGACCGCTTCGCCCAGGCCTGGCAGGCGGTGGTGGCGCGGCATGAGGCACTGCGCGCATCGTTCAGCTGGAACGCCGGCGAGGCGATGCTGCAGATCATCCACAAGCCAGGCAAGACTGCCGTGGATTATCAGGACTGGCGCGGCCTCGACGACAGCGCCCAGGAAGCGCGCCTGCAAAGCCTGCACAAACAGGAGCGTGAGGCCGGTTTTGACTTGCTCTGTGAAGCACCCTTCCACCTGCGCCTGGTGCGGGTTGCCGATGCGCGCTACTGGTTCATGATGAGCAATCACCACATCCTGATCGATGCCTGGTGCCGCTCGTTGCTGATGAACGACTTCTTCGAGGTCTACCAGGCCCTTGGCGAAGGCCGCCAGGCCCAGCTGCCGGTGCCGCCCCGTTACCGCGACTACATCAGCTGGCTGCAACGCCAGGACCTGGACGAGGCACGCCAGTGGTGGCAGGCCAACCTGGCCGGCTTCGAGCGGGCCACCGCGGTCCCCAGTGACCGCCCGTTGCGCCACGACCACGCCGGTGACGGGATGGTCGTCGGCGACTGCTACACCCGTCTGCAGGTCAGTGACGGGGTGCGCTTGCGTGAACTGGCCCAGGCCCATCAGCTGACCATCAACACCTTCGCCCAGGCGGCCTGGGCCCTGGTGCTGGCGCGCTACAGCGGCGACCGCGACGTGGCCTTTGGGGTCACTGTGGCCGGGCGCCCGGTGAGCATGCCGCAGATGCAGCGCACCGTCGGGCTGTTCATCAACAGCATCGCCTTGCGCGTGCAACTGCCAGCGGCAGGCGAGCGCCGCAGTGTACGCAGCTGGCTGCAAGGCTTGCTCGAGCACAACATGCAAGTGCGCGAATATGAGTACCTGCCGTTGGTGGCGATTCAGGAATGCAGCGAGCTGCCCAAGGGCCAGCCGCTGTTCAACAGCCTGTTCGTGTTCGAGAACGCGCCGGTGGAAACTGCGGTGCTCGACCATGCCCAGCACCTCAACGCCAGCTCGGACTCGGGCCGTACCCACACCAACTTCCCGTTGACGGCGGTGTGCTATCCGGGTGATGACCTGGGCCTGCACCTGTCATTCGACCAGCGCTACTTCGACTACCCGACTGTCGAGCGCTTGCTGGCCGAATTCAAGCGCCTGTTGCTGGCACTGGTAGAGGGTTTTGAAGGGGAGGTCAGTGACCTGCCGCTGCTGGGTGCCGAAGAGCAGCGTTTCCTGTTGGAAGACTGTAACCGCACCGAGCATGCCTATGCCCTGGAGCAGAGCTATGTCGAGCAGTTCGAGGCGCAGGTCGCCGCCCACCCGCAGCGCACCGTGGCACGCTGCCTGGAAGCGTCCTATGACTACGCCGGCCTGAACTTGGCGGCCAACCGCCTGGGCCATGCCTTGATCGGCGCGGGCGTCAGCGTCGATCAGCCGGTTGCGCTGCTGGCAGAGCGCAGCTTGCCGCTGCTGGGCATGATCGTCGGCAGCTTCAAGGCCGGTGCCGGTTACCTGCCGCTGGATCCGGGCCTGCCGGCCGCACGCCTGCAGCGCATCGTCGAACTCAGCCGCACGCCAGTGCTGGTGTGCAGCGCCGCTTGCGCCGAGCAGGGTCGCCAATTGCTGGATGAACTGGGTGGCGTGGCACGGCCGAAGCTGCTGGTGTGGGAAGACATCCAGGCCAGCAACATCGCCAGCCACAACCCCGGTATTCACAGCGGGCCCGACAACCTCGCCTACGTCATCTACACCTCGGGCTCCACCGGGTTGCCCAAAGGTGTGATGGTCGAGCAGCGCGGCATGCTCAACAACCAGCTGAGCAAGGTGCCTTACCTGGCCCTGAGCGAACAGGACGTGATTGCCCAGACCGCGTCGCAGAGCTTCGATATTTCGGTCTGGCAGTTCCTTGCCGCACCTTTGTTCGGCGCCAGGCTGGAGATCGTGCCCAATGCCATCGCCCATGACCCGCAGGGCCTGCTGGCGCATGTGCAGGCCACCGGCATCACCGTGCTGGAGAGCGTCCCGTCGCTGATCCAGGGCATGCTGGCCAACGATCATCAAAGCCTCGATGGTCTGCGCTGGATGCTGCCGACCGGCGAGGCGATGCCGCCGGAGCTGGCCGCGCAATGGCTGCAGCGTTACCCGGCGATCGGCCTGGTCAATGCCTACGGCCCGGCGGAGTGTTCGGACGATGTGGCGTTCTTCCGCGTCGATGTCGAGTCGACCCGCGGCAGCTACCTGCCGATTGGTACGCCGACCGACAACAACCGCCTGTACCTGTTCGGCGAGGACCAGACCTTGGTGCCATTGGGCGCGGTCGGCGAGCTGTGTGTCGCCGGCACCGGTGTGGGCCGTGGTTATGTCGGTGACCCTGTGCGGACGGCCATGGCCTTCATCCCGCACCCGCATGGTGCACCGGGCGAGCGCCTGTACCGCACTGGCGACCTGGCTCGGCAACGTCCGGACGGTGTGCTGGAATACGTGGGCCGCATCGATCATCAGGTGAAGATCCGTGGCTACCGCATCGAGCTGGGCGAGATCGAAGCGCGCCTGCACGAGCAGCCAGAGTTGCGCGATGCCGCGGTGAGCGTGCAGGAGGGCGTCAACGGCAAGCACCTGGTCGGCTACCTGGTGGCGCATCAGGGCGTCAGCGCCGATGCGGCGTTACTCGAACAGGTCAAGCAGCGCCTGCGCGCTGCGCTGCCGGAGTACATGGTGCCCTTGCACTGGGGCTGGTTCGACAGCCTGCCGCACAACGCAAACGGCAAGCTCGACCGCAAGGCGCTGCCGGCCATTGACATCGGTGGCCAGCACAGCCAGGCCTATGAGGCGCCGCGTGACGAGCTGGAAACGGTGCTGGCAGGCATCTGGGCCGACGTGCTCAAGGCCGAACGGGTGGGGGTGCACGACAACTTCTTCGAGCTGGGCGGGCATTCATTGCTGGCGACGCAGATTGCCTCGCGGGTGCAGAAGCAATTGCAGCTCAATGTGCCGCTGCGGGCGATGTTCGAGTGCAGCACCGTGGCGGAATTGGCGGTGTACGTGCAGGGGCTGCAGGGCAGTGCGCTGGATGATGACAAGGTTGACCGGCTTAGTGACCTGATGGCGGAGCTGGAGGGGTTGTAGGGGTTTTGGGTAGGCCGTGAGTTTTGTTGGGCGGCGCAGATCGAGCGCCGCCCGCGCGGCGCTTCGCGGGGCAAGTCGGATCGCCGCACCGCCGCTCCCACATCTGTTTCGGGCCAGTGAGGCCTGTGCTATTGGCGCGCGACCGCCTTGTTTGTCCGACGCGATATTGAGGCGGGCACCAAGGGGCCGCGCGCCAATGCCTCAGGAATAACTGGCCCGAAACAGATGTGGGAGCGGCGGTGCGGCGATCCGACTTGCCCCGCGAAGCGCCGCGCGGGCGGCGCTCGATCTGCGCCGCCACCTAATACCCACGGCATGCACTACCGCTTGCCGAGTATCTTCCCCAGCATCTCCGGCCTTGGCGCCCCTTGCTGGCTCTGCAGGTTGCCCTGCTCATCCTGATAGAAGATCGCCGGGGTTGCTTGCAACCCCATTTCCTCCATCAACGCCATATTCCCTTCCAGCTGCTTCTGCACCGCCTCTGGCACCTTCTCCAGCGCCTTGAGCGAACTGGCCTTGCCGGCCTTCTCGTGCTGTGCCAGCGCCTTGGCCGGGTCCTTGGCCGCCAGCAACGCCGCCGACTTGCCCGGGCTGTCCTCGCGAATGATGCCGACCATGATATGGCGCAATTGCACCTTGCCCGATTCCACCCATGGCCGCGCCTGCTGCCAGAACATATTGCAGTACGGGCAGTTGGGGTCGCTGAACAGGTAGACGATGCGCGGCGCATCGGCCTTGCCATCGGCGATCCAGGCGGTTTTTTCCATCTTCGCCCAGATGGCCTTGCTCATCGGCCCGTAGACCAGCTTGTCCAACGGAGCGGCGCTGAGGTCCTGGCCTTGTTCGTCGAACAGGCTGCCGACCAGCACATGCTTGCCGTCAGGTGTCAGGTACAGGGCGATGCCGTTGTTCTGGTACTCGGCGGCATAACCGCGCAGGCCATCGGGGGCATCGAAGCTGCCCTTGATCACGGCCCCCTTGGCTTGCAGTTGCTGGATCGCCTTGGGCAGCGCTTCTTCGGCGTGCAGCAGCGGGGCGGCCAGCAGGGCCAGGGACAGGGGCAGCAGTGCAGTCAATCGCATGTCAGTTTCCTTGTGCGGCAGGGGTGGGCGCGGCGGCCCGGTCGAAAGGTTCCAGGGCGTGGCGCAGGCTGGCCCGTGACAGCTCGCCTAGGTGGCTGCCGATCAGCCGCCCGTTACTGTCGTAGAACAGCGTGGTAGGCAGGGCCATCGAGCCGACCCGCTGGGCCAGTTGGCCGGCGCCGTCGAACAGCACGTGGGTCAGGCTCAGGCCGGTGGTGGCGAGGAAAGTGCTGACGTTCTCGGGCGTCTCACCCTGGTTGACGAAGAGGAAGGTTACGTGGGGGTAGTCACCTTGGGCCTGTTGCAGCACCGGCATTTCGCGCCGGCAGGGCGGGCACCAGGTGGCCCAGATGTTGATGACCAGTGGCTTGCCACGGTAGCTGTGCAGCGCCACGGGCTGCCCGCCGGCGTTGCGCAGGCTCAGCTCAGGCAGCTCGGTGCCTTTGCTGTACAGGTGGCCGCCCAGACTGCTGAGGCCCCAGAACAGCGCACCGCTGAACAAGGCCCAACCCAGAGGACGGCGCAGGCCCGGGTGTCGCCAGCCTTGCCAGAGCGCGCCGAGCACGATGCCGGCAAGGCCGGACCAGAACAGGAAGCCGCCGTCGCGGATGTCGATGACTTGCACCAGGTCATCGCGGTACATCGGCCAGTAGGCCACGACGAAGCCCAGGCGCGCGCACAGCACGCCAATCAGAAACAGGTTGAAGAGTGCCGACTCCGGGCTTTCGCCGCCGCGGCGGGCGACCCACCAGCCGACCACACTGGCGATCACCAGGGCAGTGAGCATCAGCAGGTGGTTGAGGGCCATGGTCAATGGCCCGAGGGTTACGGTCAGCATCAGCCTTGGCTCCTGGTCTGGGTCCAGTGTTGCAGGAACGCGGCAGCATCCACTTCACCGGTGATGCGTCGCGCACGGCGTTCGTCGCCTTCCGGGCCGACCCAGATGATGCTGGGCGGGCCGGGTACCTGGTAGCGTTGCAGCAGTGCCTGGCTGGCCGGGGTGTTGGCAGTGACGTCCAGGCGCAGCAGGTGCACGCCCGCCAGGCTGGCGTGTACGTCGGCACGGGCGAAGACCTTTTTTTCCATGACCTTGCACGACACGCACCAGTCGGCATAGTAGTCGAGCATCACCCATTGGCCACGGGCCTTGGCGGCGTCCAGCTCTCGTTGCAGGTCTTCGGGGCGGCTGACGGTCACGAATGCATCCTCTGCCGGTTGCACCGCCGCAGGCCCGCTACCCCCGGCGAACGGCCGCAAGGGTTGCCAGAGGTCATCGCCCCCGGCCGCTGCACCGACCAGCAACAGCCCGCCCCACAGCGCGCCCAGCAAAGGCAGCGCGCGCAGCGCAGGCATACGCTGCAGGGCCGGCCACGCGGCCCAGGCCAAGGCGATCAGCCAGGCGCCGCTCAGGGCCAGCAGCAGGGCCTGTGGCAGCAGGCTGCGCAGGGTATACAGGGCCATGGCCAGGAACACGAAGCCGAACACGCCCTTGACCAGGTTCATCCACGCACCTGGGCGCGGCAGGTAGCGATTGCCCAGCGTGACCAGCAACAGCAGCGGCACGCCCATCCCCAGGCCAAGGCTGAACAGCACCAGCGCGCCCTGCAGCACGTCGCCGCTCTGGGCGATGTACAGCAGCGCCCCGGCCAGCGGTGCGGTCATGCACGGGCCGAGCAGCAGGCCGGAGAGCGCCCCGAGCAGCGCGGCACCGTACAGGTTGCCGCCACGGGTACCTTGCCCGGCGCGGTCGAGACGGTCGCGCAGGGCGGCGGGCAGCTGCAACTCGAAGGCGCCGAACATCGGCAGCGCCAGCACCACGAACAATGCCGCCAGGCTGCCCAGCAGCCAGGGTTGCTGCAACCAGGCCTGCAGGCTGGCGCCGAGCAGCGCCGCCACCACGCCCAGGGCGGCATATACCAAGGCCATGCTCAGCACGTACACCCCGGCCAGCAACCAGCCGCGTCGGGCGCTGGCGCCATTGCCGAGCACCAGCCCGGCGAGAATCGGCAGCATCGGCAGCGAGCAGGGGGTGAAGGCCAGCAGCAGGCCAAGGCCGAAGAAGGCCAGCAGGCCCCACGCCAGGTTGCCCTGCTGCAGGTTGCTGGCCAGGGCCTGGTCGCTGGCCTGATCGGCGGCAGGGGCCACGCTGCCACCCAGGTCGATGGCGGTGGTCTGCGGCGGGTAGCACAGGCCGGCGTCGGCACAGCCCTGCCAGCCCAGGCGCAACTGGCCTTTTGCGTTGGCAGGGATCAGCAGTTCGAGCTGGTCGCGGTACACCGCACTGTCGCCGAAGAATTCGTCATGGTGGTTGAGCGCCGGCGGCAACTGCGGCTGCTGCTCGGCGGGCAGGCCGTCGAACTTCAGGCGCTTCTGGTAGAGGTAGTAGCCTTGCTTGATCTGGAAGAACAGACGCATCTGGCCATCGGCCTGGCGGTCATGGCTCAGCACAAAGGCCTGGTTGACCGGCAGGAAGTCGGGTTTGACGTCGAACGGATTGGCTTGCAGGGGGCCGGCCAGCAGCAGTGTCAGGAACAGAAAGAGGGCACGCATGTCTTCGCCTTGGCAGTACGTTGAAGTGGGCCATGCTGGCCTGGGTCGATTAACCCAAGGTTAACCCGGTCCTACATCCCCCAAACGCACGCGCCAGGTCCATAATCTTCACTTAATCCACCCGTGGTGCAGTATCTGCCTCACCCAACCCGGAGCCCCACCATGCACGTTCTGCTCTGCGAGGACGATGACCTGATCGCCAGCGGCATCTGCGCCGGCCTCACCGCCCAGGGCTTGACCGTGGACCGGGTCGCCAATGCTGCGGGTGCACGGGCGATGCTCCAGGCGGCGCAGTTCGATGTGATGATCCTCGACCTCGGCCTGCCCGATGAAGACGGCCTCAAGCTGCTGCGGCGCCTGCGTCAGCAGGGCGAGAGCCTGCCGGTGCTGGTGCTCACGGCACGCGATGCGGTCACCGACCGGGTCGATGGCCTGCAGGCCGGCGCCGACGACTACCTGCTCAAGCCGTTCGACCTGCGGGAGCTGGCGGCGCGCCTGCACACCTTGCTGCGCCGTGTGGCCGGGCGGGCGGTGAATGCCATCGAGCACGGCCCGCTGCGTTATGACCCCAGCAGCTGCGAAGCGACCCTGGCCGGCCAGCCGGTCGACCTTTCCCGCCGTGAGCAGGCGCTGCTCCAGGCCCTGCTGCAGAACCCAGGGCGGGTGCTGTCCAGCGAACAGTTGAAAGATTGCGTGTACGGCTTCAGTGACGAGGTCGAGAGTAACGCCCTCAATGTGCATATTCACCATTTGCGCCGCAAGCTCGGTAACAGCATCGTCGAAACCGTGCGTGGCCTGGGCTACCGGCTTGGCCCTGCGCAGGCACCGAAGGAGGTCGCGCCATGAGCCTGCGGGTACGCCTGAGCCTGATCCTGGGCAGTGCCTTCGTGATCATCTGGGTACTGGCTGCCGCATGGATGCTGCGCGACCTGCGCCAGCAGATGATGTTTTCCCTCGACCAGCGCTTGGTGGCTTCGGCGCGCATGGTTGCCGGGCTGATCGACCAGTTGCCGCAACCCTTGGCGGCCAAGGGCGAGGATGCGCATTTTTCCGCCGACCAGTTCAGCGTGCCGGACGGCATGGCCTGCCAGGTGAGTTCACTGCGGGGCGAGATCCTGGCCAGCAACCACAAGCATGACGGGGCCATGGATGATCAGCGCAGCGGCTTCCGTGACCAGACCATCGACGATGCGTTGTGGCGTACGTTTACCTACAACCACGGTGATGTGCGCATCACCACCGCCGACCGCCACATGGAGCGCGAGGCCCTGAACCAGTCGATCCTGCTGGCAGCCTCGGCACCGGTGCTGATGGCGTTGCTCGGCAGCCTCGGCCTGTTGTGGATCGGCCTGGGCAAGGGCCTGGAGCCGCTCAATAGAATGCGCGACGCCCTGCGTCGGCGGCGTGCCGACAGTGTCGAGCCGTTGCAGGTGGCCGGCATGCCCAGCGAGCTGCAACCGCTGCTGGAAACCCAGAACCAGTTGTTCCTGCGCATTGCCCAGACCCTCGAACGCGAGCGGCGCCTGACCGATGACGCCGCGCATGAATTGCGCAGCCCGCTGACGGCGATCAAGACCCACCTGCAGGTGGCGCGCATGACCGATGGCGCGGTGCGCGAGCAGGCGCTGGAGCATGCCGAACAAGGTGCCGATCGCATGCACCGCACGCTCGAGCAACTGCTGATGCTGGCGCGTGTCGAGGGCAGCCTGTCATTCGAGGATGGCGTGCAGTGCAGCGCCGAGCAGGTCGCCCGGCAGGCGGTGCAGGATGCCGGCGGCGGCGACAACCGGCGGATCGTGCTGCGCCTGCCCGAGCAGGCCACGCAGATCTACCTGGGCATGCCCGCGCCGCTGGCGGTCGCGGCCTTGCGCAACCTGCTGGACAACGCCTTGCGCCACGGTGGCGAAAGCGCGGTGGAGCTGGAAGTGCAGATGGCTGACGGCCAGGTGGGCTTCATGGTGCGTGACCACGGGCCGGGGATTGCCGACGACGACTTGCAGCACCTGACCGAGCGGTTCTGGCGCAATGGCCAGAGTGGCGGGTGTGGGCTGGGCTTGGCGATCGTCCAGGCGATTGTCCAGCGTTGCGCCGGTAGCTTGCGTTTCGACAGCCGCAGCGATGGCTTGCGTGTGCTGTTGCAGGTGCCGGCGCGCTCGGGTCGTTGATTTTCCTGGCTTGGTGAACCAGATACAATCCCCAGGCATCACAACCCTGTACAAAAATCCCGCAGCAACCGCTAAATCCTCCCGGCGCTTAAGCGTTTCCCAAGCGACAACTACCCGCACACATCTGCTTACAGGGGCGTGGCGGGGCACTTTCGCTTGCTTGCGAGGATCTACCATGTCGACCGCTACCCGCCTTGCCCAGGTCTTGCCGGCCAGTGCGCCGCAACCCCTGTACGAGTTCACCGATTCGCCGCTGCTGCAACGCCAGCAGCAACAGGAATCCAACGCCCGCAGCTACCCACGGCGCATTCCACTGGCGCTCAAGCGCGCCCGTGGCATCCATGTCGAGGATGTCGAAGGCCGCCAGTTCATCGACTGCCTGGCCGGCGCCGGCACTTTGGCCCTGGGCCATAACCACCCGGTGGTAATCGAGGCGATCCAGCAAGTGCTGGCCGACGAACTGCCGCTGCACACCCTCGACCTGACCACGCCGGTCAAGGACCGCTTTGTCCAGGACCTGTTCGGCGTACTGCCCGAGGCGCTGCGCCGGGAAGCCAAGGTGCAGTTCTGCGGCCCGACCGGCACCGATGCTGTTGAAGCGGCGCTCAAACTGGTGCGTGGCGCCACCGGCCGCAGCACCGTGCTGGCCTTCCAGGGCGCCTACCATGGCATGAGCCAGGGCGCGCTGAGCCTGATGGGCAGCCACGGGCCGAAACAGCCGCTGGGTGCCCTGCTGGGCAACGGGGTGCAGTTCATGCCGTACCCCTACGACTACCGTTGCCCGTTCGGCCTGGGGGGCGAAGCCGGGGTCAAGGCCAACCTGCATTACCTAGAGAACCTGCTGCTCGACCCTGAAAGCGGCGTGCCTCTGCCGGCAGCGGTGATCCTCGAAGTGGTGCAGGGCGAAGGTGGCGTGGTGCCCGCCGATATCGCGTGGCTCAAGGGCGTGCGACGGATCACCGAGCAAGCCGGCGTGGCGCTGATCGTCGACGAGATCCAGAGTGGCTTCGCCCGCACCGGGCGGATGTTCGCCTTCGAGCACGCCGGTATCGTGCCGGACGTGGTGACCTTGTCCAAGGCCATCGGCGGCAGCCTGCCGCTGGCGGTGGTGGTGTACCGCGACTGGCTGGACACCTGGAAGCCAGGCGCCCATGCCGGCACCTTCCGTGGCAACCAGATGGCCATGGCCGCAGGCTCGGCGGTGATCCATTACCTGGTCGAACATCGCCTGGCCGAGCACGCCGAGGCCATGGGCCAGCGCCTGCGCCAGCACTTGCTGCACCTGCAGCGGGATTATCCGCAGTTGGGCGATATCCGGGGCCGTGGGCTGATGCTCGGGGTAGAGCTGGTCGACCCGCACGGCCTACGCGATGCCCTGGGGCACCCTGTGGCCAACCGCGAGTTGGCGCCCAAGGTTCAGCGTGAATGCCTCAAGCGTGGCCTGATCCTGGAGTTGGGTGGGCGCCACGGTGCAGTGGTGCGCTTCCTGCCACCGCTGATTATCAGTGGCGAGCAGATCGACGAGGTGGCGCAGCGGTTTGCCGAGGCCCTGAAAGCAGCGGTCTGACACATGCCGGGGCCGCGTTGCGGCCCCGGCCAAGGTGGGGCCGTTGACACCCTGCAGCGTGAAAGGGCAGGCGGGTGGGGGTGGCCATGCGGGCGTCCTCTTGCAAGCGGGTTTCTCTAGAAGCGAGCCGACGCCACCGCAAATTAACCCCCGCAAGGGCGGCTACCAGCCGCGCCCGGAGTTCACCCAGAAGTTCACCGACAACGAGGTGGACACCGACTCCACCTGATGGAACCAGCCTTCTGGCAGGAACAACAGGTCACCGGCCTGCAGCACCACGCGCAGGAAGGGCACCTCGCGCGCCGCCGGGAAGCGTTGGTAGTCTGGCGCGTCGGGGTTGAAGTCACAGCCGTCCAGGCCCCCTTTGGGGCTGGTCGACCAGGTGCCCAGCGCTGCCCGATGGTGAGGTGCGGCGAGGATGAACGACTTCTGGCCCCAGACCTGGGCGAACAGGTTGTCGGTGTCGTCGCGATGCAGGGGCGTCAGGGTGCCCTTGGGGCCGATCCAGATACGGGGCGAGATGAAGCGCTGGCGCTCGAAGTAATCCGGAAAGCGGATCAGTGTCAGGAGTTTTTCCGGGACGATGTTGTTGCCCATGTAGGCCGGTGTCTCGCCAGGCTTGGCCGGTTTGTCCAGCGAAGCGATGAAGTCGGCCATGGAGGTCGAGCGGAAGTCGCGGTCGGTGGAGAAGGTTTTCTTGACGTAGTCACCATGCCGGGTAATGCCCTGCAGCTCGGCGAAATGCTCGAGCGAAGCCTCGCGGCCCATGCTGAACAGTGGCCAGTCCTGCAGGGCGTCGCCGAGTACCACAGGGGTGCCATGCAGCAGAAACTCGCTTTGAAAGCGCGACAGCGGCATGTCGGCCCGGGCTATGCGCAGCACCTCGCGCTGCACTGGCAGCGCCGCCGAAACCCGTTCGCTGAGGCGTGCCGGCGTGGGGTAGCGCTGGTTCATCGCCACCTTGGCCGGCGCCGCACCCTTGCGGGCGTTGTTGATGATCTGCGGCAGCAAGGTAGCCAGGCCCATGTTGCCGGTGATTTTCAGGCGTGCGCTGGCGAACAGTTCCTCGACATTGGCCGTGCCGCCCATGATGCCGAGGAAGTCGCGCTCGGCCACTTCGATGGTGACATCCGGGGTGCTGTGCCGGCCCGCGCCCGTGCGGCTGGTGTCGCGCACTTCCGACCAGAAGGCCCGGTCCTGGCCGAAGACGAACTGGAACACGCCTTCGATGCCGACGGCATGGGCGTTGGCGAACAGTTTGCTGAGGATGCTCTGAAGGTCCACGGTTAGCCTCTGACGGGGTTTCGTTGTGAAGGGATAACGAGTGTGTCCGTCGTCGATTTAGCCGTGCCTGCCGCTAATTTTCGCGGGGCCTTCTACGTTCCGTAGGGATAGCCGAGTCACATTGTTCAAGCAAGGATCCAACATGGCATTGCACCCTGATCTGGCGGGTTTTCTGGAGCTGGTCGAATTTGGCCGGTTGACGGGCAGAAGCCTGCCCATGCACGCGATGGACGTGGCCCAGGCCCGGGCGGAGTTCGAGGGCAGCTCGCAAGTGCTCGACCCCAGCCCGCCCGGCAGCCTGCAGGTGAGCGAGCTGAACGTCCCGGCGCGTGATGGCGCCAGCCTGCCAGCACGGCTGTACCGCGCGGACGACGCGGGCGGTGCTTTGCAGCCGGTTATTTTCTACCTGCACGGCGGCGGCTACGTTGTAGGCAGCCTCGACTCGCATGATTCGGTGTGCCGCCGTCTGGCAGCCATGGGCGCGTTCGCAGTGCTGGCGGCGGACTACCGACTGGCACCGGAACAGCCGTTTCCGGTGGCGCTGCACGATGTGCTGGATGCCGCCAACTGGCTGGCCGAACAGGCGCCAGCGCTGGGGCTGGACACTCGCCGAGTGGTGCTGGCGGGGGACAGCGTCGGCGCCAGCCTGGCTGCGGTACTGGCCATCACCGCGGTCGAACAGCCTGAGGCGTTGGCGTTCAAGCCGCTGGCACAGTTGCTGTTCTACCCGGTGACCGATATTTCCTGCCAGCGCGAGTCCCATCGCCAACATGCCGAGGGCTACCTGCTGGAAACGCCTACCCTGGAGTGGTTCTACCAGCACTATGCGCCGCAGCCAGAGCAGCGCCTGGACTGGCGCGTGTCGCCCTTGCTGTCGACGCTGCGCGCGCCGTTGGCGCCGGCTTATCTGTTCGTCGCCGAGTACGATCCGTTGCATGACGAAGGGATTGCCTACCGTGATTGGTTGGTGGCGGGCGGGACCGAGGTGACGTTTGCCCGGGTCGAGGGGCTGACCCATGACTTTTTGCGCATGTCGGGGATTGTTGGGCAGGTGGGCGATATCTACCAGGATGTGGGGCGTTGGCTGGAGGGGGTTGGGGATAAGGCTTGAGATTGCCGGGGGCGCTTTGCGCCCCTTCCTGCAGCTCAGCGCACCCGCCGTCCCAGCACATCGACTAGCCGGTCGATCTCGGCTTCTGTATTGAGCAACCCAGGCGCGGTACGCACCACCGGCCCGGCATCACGCGACACGGCATCGACGACAATGCGCTGGCTGTTCAGGTGCCCAGCCACGTCATCTGCCTCCTGACCCTTGACCCTGAAGAAGGTGAAACCTGCCGAGTAATGAGCACTACGGGGCGTCACCAGCTCGACCGCCTCAAGCGCCTCAAGGCGTTGCTTCAGGTAGTCGTTGAGCCCATGAATACGCGCCTGGACCTTCGCCTTACCCTGCTGCAGGTGCAGTTCGAACGCCTTGCCCAGCGCCCAGCGGTGCTCGAAGGCATGGTAGCCGCCGGGGGTCATCACGGTGGCGAAGTCTTCATTCTCGGAAAACGTGGCGATGGTCGGGTTCAGGTGCTTGAGCTCGGTGGAGGCCGCGCAGATGATCCCGGTGCCGCGTGGCCCGAACATCCACTTGTGGGTGCCGGCGATGAAGTAGTCGCAGTTCAGGTCGGCAAAGCGCATGTCCTCGACGCCGAAGCCATGCACGCCGTCGATCACATAGATAATTTGATCGCGCTCGTCGCGCTGCCGATTGACCTCGCGCACCAGTGCGCCGATCTCGCCGACAGGCAGCTTCACACCGCTGCCCGAATGCACCCAGGTCATGCCCAGCACGCGGGTCTTGGGGCTGATGGCCGCAGCGAGGGTGCCCAGTACCTGGTCAGTGCTGACCAACGCGGGGTTTTCGAACAGGCGCAACCTGCGCACCGGCGTGCCATCGCGCGCGGTGCGAAAGCCAAGGGTATGGCGCGCCGCCGAATGCTCGTGCACGGTGGTGAGGATCTCCTGCCCCGGCGCAAGCTTCAGGCCGCCATAGATCAGGCCCAGGCCTTCTGTGGTGCTGCCGGTCAGGGCGATCTGCCGAGAGTTCACTTCCAGGTAGCGGCCCGCCCACTCGCGCACGGCGGCTTCGTGCTTCCACTCCGACTGGCTGTCCCAGTCGACCATGCGTGCCGGGTGCCGGTCGAAGCTCGCGCGCAGGGCTTCGATGGCTTCGCGCACGGGCTTTGGGTGTGAGGTGATCAGGAAGTTGGCGAAGTGCGCGTACTCCGGGTCCAGCTCGAACAGGCTGCGAAAACCTGCCCAGGCGTCGCCACCTGCAGCTGGCGACGCGGCGTGTGCGCCCGGCAGCCACTGGCTGGCCAAGGGCAGGGCGGCGGCCAGGAGGCCTGCCTGCTTGAGAAAGGTACGGCGATGGTTCATGAAGGCACTCGCAGGCTTATCGGGACGAGGTGGTGGCGGGTTGTGCGGCGTGCTGCACCTGTTCCCACACGCGCAGGAAGTTGCCGCCCCAGAGCTTGGCGATATCGGCCTCGGAATAACCGCGGCTGATCAGCTCGGCGGTCACGTTGCGCGCTTCGCTGGCGTCGTGCCAGCCGTCGATGCCGCCGCCTTCGTTGAAGTCCGAGCTCAGGCCCACATGGTCGATGCCCACCTTGCGCACCGTGTAGTCGATGGCGTCGCCAAAGTCCTTGAGCGTGGCCGCTGGTTCTTCGTCGAGGATCCCGTACAGCGCGTTGGCGTACTGGCCCACTTTCTGTTCGGGCCAGCCGGCGATGACCGGGTCGCCCGGCATCAACGCGTAGTTGAGGTTGGCCAGTGGCGGCAGGTCGTAGCGGGCGCGCAGGTCGTTGAGTTTGCCCTGGGTCTTGGGGCTCAGCGGCTTGAGATAGGTTGAGAACGCCACCAGTTGGATCACGCCACCGCTGTCCTTGATCAGTTGCATCTCCTTGTCGGACAGGTTACGGGCGATATCGACCATGGCCCGCGGGGCCGAATGCGAAGCCACCACGGGCGCGCGGCTGAGGCTGATGGCCTGGGCCAGCGCCTTGCTCGACATCTGCGACACATCGATGATCACGCCCAGGTCGTTGAGCCGCTGCACGGCACGTTTGCCGACCGGCGAAAGGCCGTCCAGGGCATCGGCGGTGTCATTGAAGAACGGCAGCGGGCGCGAAGAGTCGGCCCAGCTGTTGTTGCCCACATAGCTGAAGCCGAACATGCGCACGCCGCGTGCGGCCCAGCGGTCCAGCTGATCGATGTCGTCGCCCAGGGCATAGGCATTGAGCATGCTGAGGAACACTGCGAACTTGCCCTCGCCATGCAGGCGCCGCATGTCTTGCGGGGTGTAGGCGATACCGACCTGCTCGGGGAAGTCGCGGACCATGGCGTCGATGGCGTTGTAGCGCACTTCCTGGGTGTGGCGCGCGGCTTCGACGAAGCCGGCGGTCGGCCGGTGCGGGCCATCGTCGCCGGTCCAGGATTCGGGCCAGGCGAAAATGGTCAGTGCGGCGCCGGACAACCGCCCGCGGGCGGCCTTGGCGAGGTCGAAGCGGCCGTTGCCGTCTTTGTCAGCCTCGCTGCCTTCGGTGCCGAAGGTCAGCGGCAGGGTGACATGGCTGTCGAACGAGATGATGCGTTCCTGCAGGTCGTTGGCCTGGCGCACCACTTCTCTGGAGTAGCCTGCCGGCGTGTTGAAGTAGTGCCAGGCGGCAAAACCGGCACCTGCGGTCACGGCCGCGGCCAGGCTGATAAACAGGGCTTTCTTCCAGCGTGGAGTCGTCATCTTGGTCTCAGTAGGTTCACCGTCGAGGGATGGGCACAGAGGCCGCCGCTACCTGGAGTGAACGAGCCTGCCGTGTGGAAATTTAGCCAGCCACGGCGGCTCGTCTGCGCCAGCAACGGTAAATTTTGCGCTGTGTACAACGTTCTAGCCTTGGACGGGCCGTGCTCCATGGCCGCAATCAATGCACAGGTAGTTGCAATGACGATTTCTCGACGTGGGTTCATCGCCGGTGTGGCATTGACGGGCGCGGTGGTGCCCGGTGCGTGGTATGCCCAGCGCCAATGGGCCGCCGAAGCGTTCCCGGAAACCCCCGGCGAGGCGGTCGTCGAACTGGCCGATACACCGTTGCAGCAGTTGGGTGACACCTTGCGCGGGATCTGGCGCTGGACCTTGCAGGGCAAGGACGCGGGCCTGCAAGGCTTGCCTGACGGCGAACTGGAGTTGTTCCTGGATGTTGCACCCAGTGGGCGGGCGCTGCGTGGTTATCTGGACACCCCCGAGCGTCTGCGCAGTGATGAGCAGCCGCGCTACCGGGTGGTGGGCGACCTGCTGGCAGACAAACCAGGCACCTTGCGCTGGCGCTTGTTCTCGACCCAGCCAGGCGAAACGCAGGCGCGCTATGAATGCCATATCGTCATCGACGAGGTCTGGGGCCGCTTCGGCAATGCCGGGCCAGCAACCCTCAATGGGCGCATTGCGCAACTGGACCGTGCGCTGGCGTTGCCAGTGCAGGACAACCACTTTCTGGCGCTCAAGCACACCTTCCCCGAGGCGCGTGAGCGCACGCCACTGAGCCCGCAGTTGCTGGCCTGGCTGATCACCCCGGAGCACCGTCTGTTTCACCAGTTGTGGCATGCCTCGCGTGACAAATGGCACAAGCTGGACAAGGACAAACATGCCGCCCTGCGCGGCTTGGGCTGGCAGCCGGGGCCGCGTGAGCGGGAGCGTGACGCGCGTGGCCGGCACAAGGACCGCAACGGCTCGGGCGAAGACTTCTTTTTCATGCACCGGCATATGCTCGGCAGCGCGCGAGCCTTGCAGGACCTGCCTTCATGGGCGCGGTTTCCGCAGCCACAGCCGGAGCTTGAGCGCGACCGCGCAGGCTTCGCCCGCTATTTCGACAACCACGACGGCAATGCCTTGCCGCCCACCTGGCTGGCGAGCGGCGACGCGCAATACACCCAGTGGGTGCGCGACATCAAGAGCCCGGATACCTACCATGGCAACTTCCAGGTCTGGGAGTCGCGTTACAGTGACCCTGAATACCTGAGCACGTTGACCTTGGGCCAGTTCGGTTCGGAAGTGGAGCTGGGCCTGCATGACTGGCTGCACATGCGTTGGGCTTCGGTGCCGCGTGACCCTGGCAACGGCATGCCGGTGCCGACGGCGCGCACGCCTGACGATTTCGCCTTGCGCTGGTTCGCGGCGGAGAACGACTTTCTTGGCGACCCGTTTTCATCCCACGTGAACCCGGTGTTCTGGCAGTTTCATGGCTGGATCGACGACCGCATCGAGGACTGGTTTCGGGCCCATGAGCGGGTTCACCCCGGTGAGGTGCGGCGCCTTGAGATCAATGGTGTGCCTTGGTTTGCGCCAGGGCGCTGGGTTGAAGTGGCCGACCCTTGGTTGGGGCCTGATACGCACGGGTGCTCTACGGTGCCGGGGTTGCGGCCGGGGCGCAGTGTGGAGATGGACCCGGAAACGATGAAGCTGGCCTTGCGCATTATCTATAGCGATGAGGACCTGTTTGGCACGTTGCGGCCCAAGGTGCCACAGCGGCCTTGGTATGCGCGGAATCTGAAGGTGGGCGTGCGGGGGCGTTGATATCGGTTGGGGGTAGCCTCGGGGCGTAGGCGGTAATTTTGTAGCGCCCTACGCCCAGCTACTGCCCAACCTTCCACCCACCCCCCAACGCCTTGTACAGCGCCACACTCCCTTGCAACCGTGCCAGCCGTAACTGCGCCTGCTGATCTTGCGCCAGGTACAACGTGCGCTGGGTTTCCAGCACGCTGAGCAGGGTCTCGGCGCCTGCACCATAACGCTGCTGGGCCAGGTCAAAAGCCAGGCGCGCCTGCTGCACCTCCTCGTCCTGCCACTGGCGCTGGCGGTCCACGCCATGAATAGCGTTGAGCGCTTTTTCGACATCGGCGAAACCCGCCAGGATGCTGCCCCGGTAAGTCTCCAACAGTTCGACCTGTTCGGCTTCCGCCAGGTCGCGCGAGGCCCTTAACCGGCCGTTGTTGAAGACCGGCGCGACCAGCCCCGCAGTGAGGGTGTAGAACGAGCTGTCGAAGACACGCGCAAAGGTATTGGCGCCGCTGCCCAGATTGGCCCCCAGGGTCAGCTTCGGCAGCATGGCGGCCCTGGCCACCTGTACGTCGGCGCTTGCCGCTGCCAGCCGTGCTTCGGCTGCGGCGATGTCCGGGCGACGGCTTAGCAGCTCGCTGGGGATGCCACTGCCGATGGCTGGCCACTGCAGGGCATCGATCGCTTCACGGCTGGGCGGCAGGGCCTGGACCGGGTCGCCCAGCAGCGTGGCCAAGGTGACCTGGCTGTCTTGCCATTTCTGTTCAAGCAACGGCACCTGTCGCTCCTGGGCGGCCACCAGGCTGCGCTGCTGGGCCAGCTCCAGGCGCGTGGCCGAACCTGCGCGCTGGCGGGCTTCGACCAGGCCCAGTACATCACGCGCATTGCGCAGGTTGAGCCGGGCGATGTTCAACTGTTCTGCCAGGGCAAGGCCTTGCAGATAGCTGTCGGCCACGGCGCTGACCAGGGTCAGTTCGACGGTTTGCCGATCGAAGCGGCTGGCGTCGAGGCTGTGCATCGCGCTGGTGCGGGCGGCGCGCAGGCCGCCCCAGAAATCGATCTCGTAGCTGGCACTGAGTTTCAGGTCGAAGGAGGTACTGGTGCGCTCGTTGCTGCTGACGTCCAGCTGGTCGTTGCCTTTGCCATGCAACAGGCGTTGGCGGCTGCCATCCAGGCCCAGGTTCAGTTCGGGCAGCAACGGCGCGCCAGCGATAACAGCCTGGGCCTGGGCTTGGCGCACCCGTGCCGTGGCAGCCGCCAGGTCGTGGGCGTTGAGCCGGGCGCGCTCGACCAGGCGGTCCAGCTCGCTACTGGCGAAGGCACGCCACCATTGTGCTGACGGCAGTTGGGCAGATGACGGCTCGACCTCGCCTTGCCAGGCTTGCGGTGCAGTGATGCCGCTTTCGGGAGTAGGGGGCGTGCTGCAAGCGGCGAGGCTCAGGCACAAGGTCAACAGGCTGATACGGCTTGGCAGAGTCATGGGTTATTCGCTGGTAAGGGCTTTGACCGGGTCGAGTCGGGCGGCCTTGCGGGCCGGCATGAAGCCGAACACGATGCCGGTGACGACAGCGCAGGCGAACGCGCCGAATATGGCAGGCAGGGCAAAGGCCACGGCGATCTCGGCCAGCATCAGGCCGCCGCCAATGGCCAGGGCCAGGACGATGCCGGCAATGCCGCCCACCATCGACAGCATCACGGCCTCGCTCAGAAACTGCCGTAGGATGTCGCGCTGACGCGCGCCGGTGGCCATGCGGATGCCAATTTCACGGGTGCGTTCGCGCACGGTCATGAGCATGATGTTCATCACTCCGATGCCACCCACCAGCAGTGAAATTGCGGCGATCGCCCCCAGCATCAGCGACAGGCTGTTCTGCGTGCGTGCTTCGGCCTGGATCAATGCTGCATCGTTGGTCAGCTCGAAGTCCTGACGGCCTTGGTGGCGCTGGCGCAGCAGCTGATCGATGGCCGCTTCGGCTTCGTTGACCCGTGTGGAGTCGAGGGCGGCAACGGTGATGTAGTCCGGGTCACGCTGGCCAAACAGGCGGATCGCCGCGGCGGAGTAGGGCACCGCGATGCGCCCGTCGCTGTCCTGGTCGCCGGAACTGGCGCCCTTGCCGGCGAGGATGCCGACGACCTGGAACGGCACGTTGCCAATCAGGATGTACTGCCCCAACGGGTCGCGCCCGGGGTCGAGCATCTTTTCCCGGACCTTTTGGCCGATCACTGCCACGGCCGCCGCATTGGCTTCGTCGGCCTCGGTGTAGAAGGCGCCCTCGACCGCTGGCCAGTTGAAGATCTCCGGGAACCAGGTGTTGTTGCCGCCGACATAGAACTGCTGGCTGTTGTTGCCGTGGCGCACCATCATCTTCTCGCCGATCACAGGCATGACGTGTTTGACCTGGGGCAGTTCGCCGATGGCGGCGACGTCGTCGAGGGTGATGGTGCCGGCCTGCTCGCCAAGCGTTGCCGGCTTGCCGTTGAGGTAGAGGATGTTCGAGCCGAATGCCGCCATTTGCGCCATGACCTGACGCTTGCTGCCTTCGCCGACGGCCAGCATGACCACCACCGAGGCCACCCCGATGACAATGCCGAGCAGCGTCAATGCGGTGCGAAAGCGGTTGACCCACATCACCCGCCAGGCCGCCTGCAGGGCTTCGATCAGTTCACCTTTCCATGCCCCGCGCAGGGTCGCGCCGCGGTCCAGGCGCTGGCGCAGGTCGTCGGCCTGCAGCCCTTGGTCGGTGTTGACGGGGGTATGCTCGGCGGCCGAATCGCTGATGATCAGGCCATCACGTATTTCGATGACCCGTTGCGCCCGCGCCGCCACTTCGCGGTCGTGGGTGATCAGGATGATTACATGGCCCTGGCTGGCCAGTTCGTCGAGCAGCGCCATGACTTCGGTGCCGCTGTGGCTGTCGAGCGCGCCGGTGGGTTCGTCGGCGAGGATGATGTGGCCGCCGTTCATCAGCGCCCGGGCAATTGACACCCGTTGTTGCTGGCCGCCGGACAACTGGTGCGGGCGGTTGCCGGTGCGGCTTGCCAGGCCAAGGCGGGTGAGCAGGGCGGTTGCGCGCGCGTGGCGCTCACTGGCGGCGATGCCGGCGTAAATGGCCGGCATCTCGACGTTCTCCTGCGCCGAGCCCGAGGGGATCAGGTGGTAGCCCTGGAACACGAAGCCAAAGGCTTCGCGGCGCAACCAGGCCAGCTCGTCGCTGTCCAGCTCGGCCACGTCCTTGCCGGCAAAGTGATAACTGCCGGCGGTTGGCCGGTCGAGGCAGCCGAGGATGTTCATCAGCGTCGATTTGCCTGAACCGGATGCACCGACGATGGCGACGAATTCGCCAGGGTGAATGCTCAGGCTGATGCCCTGGAGGATGTCGACCTTGGGGGTATCGACGCCGCCGTAGGACTTGCGGATGTCGATCAGTTCGATCAGGGGCGTCGTCATTCAACCTCCGCTGACGCTGGGGGCGCCGATGACCAGGCGTTCGCCTTCGCTGAGGCCGTCGAGCACCTGCACCCGCAGGCGGTCGCTCAGGCCGGTACGCACCTGGCGCTGTTCCACTTCGCCTTTGCTGTTGAGTACCCGGGCGAGGCGCAGGCCTTCGCTGTCGTCCAGCGCCGCAAGTGGCACGGTCAGCACCTGGCTGGCCTGGCCTGCGACAAAGAACACCTGGGTGGTCATCTCGGCCATCAGGGCGCCGTCCGGGTTGTCGACGTCCAGCAGCACGGTGTACTGCACCACTTGGCTGCCGGTGGTGCCATTGACGGCGCTGGCCGGGCTGCCACCGCCCTGGCTGGTCTGGTCCAGCGGCTTGGGCGGGATTGGCAGAATCTGCCGCACCGTGCTGGTCCAGCGGCGTTTGCCGCCGGCCAGGGTGGTGAAGTAGGCGGTCATGCCGGGTTTGACCTTGCCGATGTCGGCTTCCGATACCTGGGCCCAGACGGTCATGGGCGAAAGCTTGGCGATGCGCAGGATCAACGGCGTCTGCTGTTGCGCGTTGAGGGTCTGGCCTTCACGGGCATCGACCGCCACCACGGTGCCGTCCATGGGCGCATAGATCCGCGTATAGCCCAGCTCCGCCTCGTCACTGCGCAGGTTGGCCTGGGCCTGGCGGATCTGCGCCTGGAACATTTCGATGCGTGCCTGGGTCACCTTGAGTTGGGCATCGGCGGCCTGGACGTCTTCGTCGCGGGTTGCCCCGGCGGCGGCCAGGTCGCGCTGACGCTTGAGCTGCTGCTGGGCCAGTTGAAACTGTGCGCGCTGCTCGGCCAGCTGGGCCTTGAGGTTGTCGATCGAATAGCGCCCGGCGTCGAGCCTGGCTTGCTGGGTGGAGGGGTCGATCTCGACCAGCAACTGGCCTTTGCGCACCGGGTCGCCGGCTTCGACGTGCAATTTATGGATCTGCCCGGAAGCCTGGGCACCCACGTCGACGTAGCGCCGCGGCTGCAGGGTGCCCAAGGCGGTGACGCTGCTTTCGATGTCGGTGCGGGTGACGGCGACCGTGCTGAACGGCTGCGCGCCGAAGGGCAGGGTCTTCCAGGCCAGCAAGCTGCCCAGGCTTAGCAGGGCCAAGCCACCGAGCAGTATCCGACGGCGGGTGTGGGGTAAACGTCTCATGCAGACTTCCAGCCAGGGGTGATGGCCACGCACAGCCAAGAAAGCGGCGCGCACTGAGGTCCCAGTTAGACGAAGGCTGACGGTACGGATTTAGCGTGATCGGAGGGGAGGATGCCGTGTTGCTGAGAATAATTATAGTTTGTACTATCGCACGTTGACATCACTCAGTCCCGCGTAGCTGCCCGAAACGGCTTTCTGGCAAAGGCAGGCAGGACGACCTCAGGTAACGTCGTGGAACATTACTATCGCGAACTGGTGGGCTTCCTCTCCGCGCGCCTGGGCAGTCGTCAGGCTGCCGAAGACGTCGCGCACGATGCCTATCTGCGGGTACTGGAACGTACCGATGCCGAACGGATCGAGCATCCGCGTGCCTTTCTCTACCGCACAGCGCTCAATCTGGTGGTCGATCGTCACCGGCGCCACCAGGTGCGTCAGGCCGAACCGCTGGAGGTGCTCGACAGCGACGAGCGCTGGCACAGCCCGGCACTCACCCACGACATGCAGCTCGACCAGCGCCTGGCGCTGATGCAGCGCGCCCTGGATGAACTGGGCAAGGTTTGTCGCGACTGCTTCCTGCTGCGCAAGCTCGATGGCCTGTCGCATCAGCAGATTGCCGAGCATCTGGGGGTGTCCCGCAGTGTGGTTGAAAAGCACATCGTCAATGCCATGAAGCACTGCCGTGTGCGCATGCGCGAGTGGGAATCCTGAAAAACGGGTGAAAGGCGGATGAAAATTCCGTCACCCCGTCACTTGATTTCTGCGGGTTTCCCGACAACTATCAAGAGAGACCCCAGCCAGGCATAGCTTTGGCGATTGCCGTTACTGGCGCAGTATGGTCAGGGAGTGTCCCTTTTTACCTACTGCCCAGGTCCGACAATGGCAAACAAGACCCTGCGCATCCTCATCGCCGACGAGCATCCTTGCCAGCGTTTGCAGCTGGAGAAACTGCTCAATGGCCTTGGCTATTACCGGATTGCACCCGTGGACAGCTTCGAGGAGCTGCAGCGCCTGGTGCAGTGTGCCTTGCAGCCCTTTCACCTGCTGTTGGGCAACATCGAGCTGGCCAGCCATGTTGGCGTCGACCTGGCGCGCTTCTGCCGGGTCAGCACGCAGATCCAGCATGCGCTGCTTTATCACTCCTCGCAGTTGAAAGTGCCCGCCGTGCCGCAGACCGAACGCCAGTCCGTCAGCCTGAGCCTGCCGCAGGCGCCGGATAACGAGGCGCTCGAGTCGTTCATGGCGATCATCGACGCGCCGCTGCTGGTCGGCAAGCTGCCACTGCCTGTGGCAGCTCCGGCCAGCACGCTGCGCCCGCGGGTGAACTTCGCGCAGACGGTGTTCAGCCGCTAGCGCCAAGGCGGGCAGGGCAAGGCAGGTATTTGCTATCCTCTTGCCCTTTGCCGATCTGCGGACCCTGCCATGACTGCCATCGATACCGCTCGCCCGCCCCGGTTCAGCCGTGGCGACCACCGGACCCTGGGCCTGGCGGCGCTGGGTGGCGCGCTGGAAATCTACGATTTCATCATCTTCGTGTTCTTCGCCCTGACCCTGAGCAAGTTGTTCTTCCCGCCCGAAATGCCCGAATGGCTGCGCCTGCTGCAAAGCTTCGGAATCTTCGTGACGGGCTACCTGGCGCGGCCGCTGGGGGGCATCGTCATGGCGCATTTCGCCGATCACTTGGGGCGCAAGCGGGTGTTCAGCCTGAGCATCCTGATGATGGCCCTGCCGTGCCTGCTGATCGGCGTGATGCCAACCTATGCCGACATCGGCTACGCGGCGCCACTGATTTTGCTGGCACTGCGCATTCTGCAGGGGGCTGCGGTCGGCGGGGAGGTGCCAAGTGCCTGGACGTTCGTTGCCGAGCACGCGCCGCAAGGTCGGCGCGGTTATGCCTTGGGTTTCCTGCAAGCCGGGTTGACCTTTGGCTACCTGCTGGGGGCGCTGACCGCGACCTTGTTGGCCCAGGCGTTTACCGCGCAGGAAATTCTCGATTACGCCTGGCGTTACCCCTTCCTGCTCGGGGGGGTATTTGGTGTGATCGGCGTGTGGTTGCGCCGCTGGCTAAGTGAAACACCGGTGTTCATGGCCTTGCGCGAGCGTAAGGAACAACCCGTGGCGTTCCCCCTGCGGCGGGTGCTGGGCGAGCATCGTGGGGCGTTGCTCCCGGCAGCGCTGCTGACCTGCGTGCTGACGTCGGCAGTGGTGGTGTTGGTGGTGATCACGCCGACGGTGATGCAGCAGCGCTTCGGCATGACCGCTGCGCACACCTTTGCCTTGAGCAGTGTAGGTATCGTGTTCCTGAATATCGGCTGTGTGCTGGCCGGGCTGCTGGTCGATCGCCTGGGCGCCTGGCGTGCGCTGATGATCTACAGCCTGCTGCTGCCGCTGGGTATCGGGGCGTTGTATGCGAGCCTGGTGGGGCAGTGGGGCATGACCTGGCTGGCCTATGCGCTGGCGGGGCTGTGCTGCGGCGTGGTGGGCGTGGTGCCGTCGGTGATGGTCGGGCTGTTCCCGGCGCAGATCCGGGTTTCGGGCATCTCCTTCACCTACAACATTGCCTATGCCCTGTGGGCGAGTACCACGCCCTTGGCGCTGATCGCTCTGATGCCGTGGAGCCCGTGGGTGTGTGTCGGCTTTTGTCTGATCATGGGCGCGGTGGGGCTGCTCACGGCCCTGTATTTCGGGCGTCGTGAGCCTTTGGCGTTTGCGGCGGAGCGGATGCCGATCATGTGTGGTGACAAATGAGGCATTAGAGGCAGGTGGGGGGGGGGCAGACTTCCAGGTGGGGGCTATTGGAATAACCTATTAGCCAAATTTAACCTGGAAGGTTAATTTCTCATGGAAAAGAGAACGCCTCATTGCCCGCTGGAGCGGATAAAAGCCCTGACTGCGGCAAGGCGCGTCAGCCCTACGGGCACTGCATTAAGAGATGCTAAGGCGCTAGGAATGGATTTTCCGGGAATGCTTGAGGTAATCACTAGCTTGAAGCGCACTGATTTCTACAAAAGCATGACCAGCCATATTGATCACCGGGTTTGGCAGGACGTATACCGCCCGTTTACAGCTTTTGGCTACGTTTACCTGAAAGTGTCCGTGGTCAACGACGTGCTTATCGTGCCTTCAAGGAGTTGTAATCATGAGATGTCCAATTTGCGGGGGTGCCGAGCTTGCACCTGACACTCAGGGCATGCCTTATCGCTACAAGGGAGAGACGACCCTGATCCCGGACGTAAGTGGCGATTATTGTTCCGCATGCGGTGAGTGCGTGCTGAGCCATGATCAAGCCATGCGTGTCAGCGATCTGATGACGGCATTCGAGCGCCAAGTCAATGCAACTGTAGTGGACCCTTCTTTCATTGCCTCCATACGCAGGAAGTTCGACCTCGATCAGCGGCAAGCGGGGGAAATTTTTGGTGGCGGGGTCAATGCGTTCTCCCGTTATGAAAATGGCAAGACCACGCCACCCGTGGCGCTGGTAAAGCTGCTGAAGCTACTGGATCGCCACCCCGAACTGTTCGAGGAAGTGCGTACAGCCTGATGCGAGCAGGCAACAAAAAGCCCCTGACTCCACGGAGGCAGGGGCTTTTGTTGCTGCAGGGGCATGGCCTTACATGTTCGGGTAGTTCGGCCCGCCGGCGCCTTCAGGGGTAACCCAGGTGATGTTCTGGGCCGGGTCCTTGATGTCGCAGGTCTTGCAGTGCACGCAGTTCTGCGCGTTGATCTGGAAGCGCTTGCTGCCGTCTTCCTGGCTGACCACTTCGTACACGCCGGCCGGGCAGTAGCGTTGGGCCGGTTCGTCGTACAGCGGCAGGTTGCTGGCGATCGGCACGTTCGGGTCGGTCAGCTTCAGGTGGCAGGGTTGTTCCTCTTCATGGTTGGTGCTGGAGAGGAATACCGAGCTGAGCTTGTCGAAGCTGAGCTTGCCGTCTGGTTTCGGGTAGTCGATTTTTTTCGAATCGGCCGCGAGCTTGAGGCAGGCGTAGTCCGGCTTGGTGTCGTGCAAGGTGAACGGCAGCTTGCCGCCGAACCAGTTCTGGTCGACATAGTTGAAGGCTGCGCCGAACAACGGGCCGAACTTGTGCATGGCCGGGCCGAAGTTGCGGCTGGCGAACAGCTCTTCATGCAGCCAGCTGGCCTTGAAGGCGTCGACATAGGTAGTGAGTGCGTCGCCACCCTCGCTGCCGGCAATCAATGCGTCGGCCACTGCGTCGGCGGCGAGCATGCCAGACTTCATCGCCGTGTGGCTGCCCTTGATCTTGGCCACGTTCATGGTGCCCAAGTCGCAACCGATCAGCGCGCCACCGTTGAAGACCATCTTCGGCAGCGAGTTGATCCCGCCCTTGGCCAGGGCGCGGGCGCCGTAGCTGATGCGCTTGCCGCCTTCGAGGTACTGGCTGATCACCGGGTGGTGCTTGAGGCGCTGGAACTCGTCGAACGGCGACAGGTACGGGTTGGCGTAGGACAGGTCGACGATCAGGCCGACCACCACCTGGTTGTTTTCCAGGTGATACAGGAACGAGCCACCGGTGTTCTCGGTGCTCACCACGTCCAGCGGCCAGCCGGCAGTGTGTACCACCAGGCCCTGTTCGTGCTTGCTCGGGTCGATTTCCCAGATTTCCTTGAGGCCGATGCCGTAATGCTGGACGTCGGATTCACTGTCGAGGTTGAAGCGCTTGATCAGCTGCTTGCCGATGTGCCCACGGCAGCCTTCGGCGAACAGCGTGTACTTGGCGCGCAGTTCCATGCCAGGGGTGTACAGGCCGTCTTTCGGGTTGCCTTCGCGGTCGACACCCAGGTCGCCGGTGACGATACCGCGCACCACGCCGTTTTCATCGAATAGCGCTTCCTGGGCAGCGAAACCTGGGTAGATCTCCACGCCCAGGTTCTCGGCCTGCTGGGCCAGCCAGCGGCACAGGTTGCCCAGCGAGATGATGTAGTTGCCCTCGTTGTGCATGGTCTTGGGCACGAACAGGTCCGGGACCTTGATCGAGCTGCCGCCATCCTTGAGCACGTAGATGTCGTCGCGCTTTACCGCAGTGTTGAGCGGTGCGCCGAGTTCTTTCCAGTCGGGGAACAACTCGTTCAGTGCGCGCGGTTCGAATACCGCGCCGGAGAGGATGTGGGCACCGACTTCAGAGCCTTTCTCGACCACGCAGACGCTGATCTCGCTACCGGCTTCGGCGGCCTTCTGCTTCAGGCGGCAGGCGGCGGACAGCCCCGCCGGGCCGGCGCCGACGATGACCACGTCGAATTCCATGTATTCGCGTTCCACTGGTTCTCTCCTACTCATCAAGGCTCGTGCTGTTGCTTGGTCTTATGGGTGTGGGGTGATCATGCGCACCGCGCTTCACGGGCGCGGAGCTGTAGCAGCGCAGAGGATGGACTACACCGTTTTGTCTTGGCCGCGCATTATATCTACACCACTTGGCGGGTCCAATACAAACGTTTGTTTGAATTTGCCGCAGGCCAGTAAAATCACAGGAGTGCGGCTGGAGGGTGACCGATTTGCCGTATTGACCGGATTGGGTGTTGCGGTCAAGATACGAGCGGTTTTACGTTCGCCGTAGGCTTGTCGCCGGGCGCAGGTACACCTCTAAAAACCAGGTGTGGAGTAAGGCTTTGCGGCCAATTCACGGTTTGTAGTGGAGTTTACACGCCACCACAGAAAATGACCCGCGGGTATTTGCCGCAAGCGTCATGACAAGACTGCTCGGTCACCTTGAAGTTTGCTCTACCCGGTACGTTTTTAGAGGTGCCCTTGTACCCACGCGCATCGCCGGGCATGTCCCCAGGCGACTTTCTATTCACCGGAGAGTAACGAGGAATCCATGAAGGTTCTTGTAGCTGTCAAACGAGTGGTCGACTACAACGTCAAGGTTCGCGTCAAAGCGGACAACTCCGGCGTCGACCTTGCAAACGTCAAGATGTCCATGAACCCCTTCTGCGAAATCGCCGTTGAGGAAGCCGTACGCCTGAAAGAAAAGGGTATTGCGACCGAGATCGTCGTGGTTTCCGTCGGCCCGACCACTGCCCAGGAGCAACTGCGTACCGCCCTGGCCCTGGGTGCCGATCGCGCCATCCTGGTAGAAGCCGCTGACGAACTGAACTCCCTGGCCGTGGCCAAGGCGCTCAAGGCTATCGTCGACAAAGAGCAGCCACAGCTGGTCATCCTCGGCAAGCAGGCCATCGACAGCGACAACAACCAGACCGGCCAGATGCTGGCCGCGCTGACCGGTTACGCCCAGGGTACCTTCGCCTCCAAGGTGGAAGTCGCTGGCGACAAACTGAACGTCACCCGTGAAATCGATGGCGGCCTGCAGACCGTATCGCTGAACCTGCCAGCGATCGTCACCACCGACCTGCGCCTGAACGAGCCGCGCTACGCGTCGCTGCCGAACATCATGAAGGCCAAGAAAAAGCCGCTGGAAACCGTCACGCCAGACGCGCTGGGCGTTTCCCTGGCCTCCACCAACAAGACCCTCAAGGTCGAAGCGCCTGCTGCACGCAGCGCGGGTATCAAGGTCAAGTCGGTGGCAGAACTGGTCGAGAAACTGAAGAACGAGGCGAAGGTAATCTAAATGACTATCCTGGTTATCGCTGAATACGAAAACGGCGCCGTGGCCCCGGCCACCCTGAACACTGTCGCCGCTGCCGCCAAAATCGGTGGTGATGTGCACGTGCTGGTCGCAGGCCAGAACGTCGGTGGTGTCGCCGAAGCCGCTGCCAAGATCGCCGGTGTTGCCAAGGTGCTGGTGGCTGACAACGCCGCCTATGCCCATCTGCTGCCTGAAAACGCAGCGCCGCTGATCGTCGAGCTGGCCAAGGGCTATAGCCACGTGCTGGCCCCGGCCACCACCAACGGCAAGAACATCCTGCCGCGCGTTGCCGCACTGCTGGACGTCGACCAGATCTCCGAGATCATCGCGGTCGAATCGGCCGACACCTTCAAGCGCCCGATCTACGCCGGTAACGCCATTGCCACTGTGCAATCCAGCGCTGCGGTCAAGGTCATCACCGTGCGTACCACCGGTTTCGACGCAGTCGCGGCCGAAGGCGGTTCTGCCTCGGTTGAAACCGTCGCTGCCGCCCATGACGCTGGCAAGTCGTCCTTCGTGGGTGAAGAGCTGGCCAAGTCCGACCGCCCAGAGCTGACTGCAGCCAAGATCGTCGTTTCCGGCGGCCGTGGCATGGGCAACGGCGACAACTTCAAGCACCTGTACAGCCTCGCCGACAAGCTCGGCGCTGCTGTGGGCGCCTCGCGCGCTGCGGTCGACGCAGGTTTTGTGCCCAACGACATGCAGGTCGGCCAGACCGGCAAGATCGTCGCACCGCAGCTGTACATCGCCGTCGGTATCTCCGGCGCGATCCAGCACCTGGCGGGCATGAAAGACTCCAAAGTGATCGTTGCGATCAACAAGGACGAAGAAGCGCCGATCTTCCAGGTTGCCGATTACGGCCTGGTCGCTGACCTGTTCGAAGCGGTTCCGGAGCTGGAAAAGCTGGTCTGATCCGCCTGCTTCACTTATAAAGAAGCCCGGCCCTCGTACTGAGGGCCGGGTTTTTTTATGGATTTCAGTGTCACAGCCAGGAGTGAGCATGAGGTTTGGCAAAGCAGGCGGGGTGCTGGCGTGCATGGCGGCGTTGCTGTCGTCGGCGACAATGGCAGCAGGCAAGTGCGAGCGCCTGGTGGCGACCGGCAGCCCTGATGCGCCTCCCTACTCCTGGCAGGACCCGAAGGACCCAAAGCACCTGATTGGCGCCAATGTCGAGCTGTTGCAGCAGGTGGCCAGCGAGCTGGGGGTCAAGGTGGACGTGCTGAGTGCCGGTCGGCGCGACCAGGCCCTTGAGGAGGTTCGCAGCGGGCGTATGGACCTGCTGCTCGATACCCCGCTGCAGGTCGGGCAACTGACGGCGCTGGACTATATCCACCCACCTTTGCAGTTGAACGAATACCTGGTCTGGACCCGTCATGACGCTGAGCTGGCCTTCAATGGCCCGGCGGATCTGGCCAACTACCAGGGCAGCTTGTCCGAGCGTGCACGTCTGACCCCCGCCTTTGAAGCCTTTGCCAAAGCGCACCTGAAGTTGCAGCCGGCGCAGAACCTGACCCAGGCGTTCCAGAAGCTAGTGCTGGGGCAGGTGGACTATGTGCTTGCCGGGCGCTACTCCGGCATGGCCATGATCCAGAGCCTGGGCATGAGCAACGACCTGATTGCCCGCGGCCTGCCGGTAGATCGCCCTGGGTTGTACCTGGCCGTGTCACACAACTCGGCATGCAATGACAGCTGGCTGCGTGGGCAATTGGCGAAAAAACTGACAGAATTGCCGATCTCCGGTGCGTCCGAGGCTGTGCTGCAACGTAATGTCGAGCGCTGGAAGGCGCAGATGCAGGTGCCGCTGGACGCCCCCAAACACTAGGAAGATTGCGTGAGAATCCAACCACTGATCCTTGCTCTGGCCGTGCTCGGCCTGGCGGGTTGCGCCAACGACCCGGCGCCGAACGAGCAACTGCGCATTTCCGAGCAGGCGCTGGAACAGGCCAAGGCTGTCGGCGCCACCGACCAGGTCGAAGCGCTGAAGCTGGCCGAAGACAAGCTTGCCCGGGCCAAGACCAACATGCTCACCGAAGACTTTCGCGATGCGCGCATGCGTGCCGAGCAGGCTGAGCTGGATGCGCGCCTTGCCGAGGCGCAGGTGTTGAACCAGAAGAGTGAAGAGCAGCTGCAACTGCTGCAGTCGCGGGTCAAGCGCCTGCGCAAACAGCTGGAGGTGCAGCCATGATGCGTTCTACACCCATGGCCGCGCTGGTGTTGCTGGCGTTGACCGCAGGCTTGCAGGGTTGCGCCAGCCAGCGCAGCGAGGCGGCACTGGATGAGGCCAGTGCAACCTTCCAGAAGGTCAAGGACGATTCCGACGTGCTGCGCAGCGCACCCCGCGACGTGATCCGCGCAGGTGAATCACTGGCGCGGGCCGAGCGCCTTTCCAGTTATATCGGCACCGGCACCGATGTACGCCATTACGCCTACCTGAGTCAGCGCTACAGCGAAATCGCCAGCGAGCACGCCAAGCTCGCGCTGAACCAGGAGCGCCTGGCCAAGCTCGACCTTGAGCGTCAGCGTCTGCAGCTGGCGCTGCGTGAGGCGAAGCTGGCCAGCGTCCAGCAGCAAGGCAAGTGGGTCGAATCGCAGATTGCCGCGCTGGCTTCGGAGCAGACGGACCGTGGCCTGGTGATGACCCTGGGTGACGTGCTGTTCGACACCGGGCGTGCCGACCTTAAAAACTCGGCCAGCCGCACCGTGCTCAAGCTGGTGCAGTTCCTTCAACTCAATCCGCGCCGGGTGGTGCGAATCGAGGGGTATACCGACAGCACCGGTGCGCCGGAAGACAACCTGAAGCTTTCGCGTGATCGCGCGCAGGCAGTGGCCGACATGCTGGCGGACCTGGGTATCGACGAGAAGCGTCTGCAGGTTGAAGGCTACGGTGACCAGTACCCGATCGAGGCCAACGCGTCGGAGCGGGGCAGGGCGCAGAATCGCCGGGTCGAGATCGTCTTCTCTGATGACAAGGGCAAGCTCGCGCCGGCGCGTTGATCCCTTCAACGATCGACGAACAGTTGTAGGCGCGGCCTTGCGTCGCGAAAAGGGGGGGGCGAAGCAGGCTCCGGATTTTGCGCTGACACATAAAGCGCTGGGGCCGCGCTGCGGCCCTTTCGCGACGCAAGGCCGCTCCTACAACCAAGCACGCAATCCTGGGAAATTGGCCGGGTGCTGTCACGCAACTGTATTGTTGGCTATTCTGCAATCTGTCCCCGTACACTTCGCAACTGTTACGGTATTCTCTGCCGTCAGTGTGTCGCACAAGAATAACGAGCCCGTCCGCGCGTCGAGATATCGCCATGACTAACCTGCTGCTATATCAGCGTATCGCCCAGCAACTGGCCGATGACATCCGTCGCGGTGTCTACCAGCCAGGCGAGCGCGTGCCGTCGGTGCGCAAGATGAGCGCCCAGCTCAATGTCAGCCACGCCACGGTGCTGCAGGCCTATGCCAATCTCGAAGACCAGGGGCTGATCCGCGCGCGCCCGCAGTCGGGTTATTACGTTCACCAGACCCCGGCCCTCACTGCGCAAACGCCGGATATCGCCCGGGTGGAGCGCCCGGGCCTAGTGACCCGGGCAAGTATCATCCAGCAGGTATTGACCGAGGCGCGCCGCGATGGCGTATTTCCGTTCGGCGCAGCGGTGCCCCATGTGGACTACCTGCCGGTGCGCGCCCTGCATCAGCAGATTGCCAAGGTGACTCGCTTTCACAGCCCGCGCGCGTTCAGTTACATGTTCAGCCCGGGCTTTGAGCCGTTGCGCCGGCAGATTGCCATTCGCATGCGCGATGCCGGCGTGTTGGTAGACCCGCGTGAAGTCATCGTGACCCATGGCTGTGTCGATGCGCTGCAGATGTCGCTGCGGGTGCTGACTCGTCCAGGCGACCTGATCGCCGCCGAGTCCCCGACCTACTACGGCCTGCTGCAGTTGGCCGATTTGCTTGGCCTGAAGGTGATCGAGATCCCCAGCGACCCGTCTACGGGCATCAGCCTCGAGGCCTTGCAGTTGGCCGCCAACCAGTGGTCGATCAAGGCGCTGGTACTGACCTCGCGCCTGAGCAACCCGTTGGGTGGCACCATCCCTGAAGAACGCCAGAAGCAGTTGCTACGCCTGGCCTCGGACTTCGATATCCAGATCGTCGAAGACGACATCTATGGCGAGCTGATGTTCGAGCAGGGCAAGACCAAGGCGCTCAAGGCATTCGATCGGCTCGACCGGGTGATCTACTGCTCGAGTTTTTCCAAGACGTTGTCACCGGGTGTGCGGGTCGGCTGGATGGTGGCGGGGCGCTACCAGGATGAAATCCAGCGGCTGCAGACGTTCACCACCCATTCGGCGTGCAGCGTGACGCAGATGGGGGTGGCCGCCTATCTGGAGAACGGCGGCTATGACCGCCATCTGCGCTACATCCGCCAGGAGTACCGCAAGAACCTCAGTGCCTACCAGTTGGCGGTGCAACAGCACTTCCCTGAAGGCACCCAGATGACCCGGCCTACCGGTGGCTTCATCCTTTGGGTGAGCCTGCCGGGGCGGGTCAATACCCAGGACTTGCATGTGCGGGCGCTGGAGCAGGGTATCAGTATCGCGCCCGGGTTGATCTTCAGTAACACTGAGCAGTTCAACCACTGCATCCGGCTTAACTGCGGGATTCCGTGGAATAAAGAGGCCGAGCGGGCGGTGATCACCCTTGGCCTTTTGGCTCAGCAATTGTGCAGAGAGCCTACGGGTTCACTTTTGTAGGCTTGCCAGGCGCAGGCGGAACAGGGAGCATATGCATTTTTCCAGCCTGACTGTCGATGTCCATGAAACTGTTGCGCTGTATCGCCCTTAGTTTTTGCCTCGTGCCGCTCTGCCACTTTGGCGCAGTGGCGCAGGCTGCTCAGCCTGCCGCCGAGGCACAGGCTCGCCAGGCCAAGCCTGCGCAGAAGGCCCCTGCCAAGCCTGTGTCGAAGCAGGCTGTCAGCAAGGCCAAGCCCAAGCCAAAGCCAAAGCCAAAGCCAAAGTCTGCGCGCAAGCCGGTCAGCAAGGCGGTGGCCAAGCCGCTGCCCCAGCCCAAGCTCGACCTGAGCCTGCCTGTCGAAATGGTCAATGACCTTGAGCCGAATGTCGGCAGTTCGGCCACACGGCGCAAACCTTTGCTGCCCGCAATGTTTACCGAAAAACCCCAGGGCGATGAAAGCCCGTTCCAGCTCAATGGCCGATTGATCAGCAATGAAATGCAACTGCAGTTGCGCAATGAAAGCCGCCGCGATGTTGAAGGGGCAGCGATCGAATTCGAGTACCGCCAGTAGCCAGTGAACTGACTGCCGGGTCACGGCAGATTTCATCGGGCCAGCAATTTCAAACGCACGTTTGAGCGGTTACTATCCGGGGACGTTCGTCCCATTTTGCTCCACAGAGACCTGATTTTGATGAGTAGCCATGAATTGCCGTGAGGGGTGTGGTGCCTGCTGCATCGCCCCGTCCATAAGCTCTGCCATGCCGCGCATGCCGCATGGCAAGCCGGCCGGTGAACGCTGCCTGCACCTGACTGTCGACAACCTCTGCGACCTGTTCGGCAAGCCCGAACGCCCGGCGGTGTGCGGCGGTTTCAAGGCGGATGTCGAGGTGTGCGGCAGTGATCGCGATGAGGCAATCAGGATTCTCGGCTGGTGGGAGCAGATGACGGCGGCGTGACAGGCTGGATCTTCGACAACAAGGATAAAGATGATGAGATCGTTCAAGCGTATTGCACTGCTGTGTGGCATGGGTGTGTTGCTGGCGCCCGCCGCCTGGGCCGAGAACTGGCAGGTGGCCAAGGACGAGGAGGGCATCAAGGTCTCCCTCAGTGAAGTGGCGGGCTCCAAGTACAAGGCCTATCGCGGTGTCACCGTGATCAAGGCGCCACTGGCCAAGGTCCAGGCGCTGCAAGAAGACGTGGTCGGGGCTTGTGCCTGGATTCACGAGTGCAAGTCGCAGAAGCTGCTCAAGCACGAAGGCGACCAGAGCTGGACCTACACCCAGTTCAATACGCCCTGGCCGGTGACGCCGCGCGATTCGGTGCTGCATGTCACCACGGTCAAGGGTGCGGATGGCAGTCTGACGCGCAACCTGAAGGAAGAGCCGACCTATATCCCGGAAGAGAAGGGCTTTGTGCGAGTGGCGAAGGTCGAGGGCTTCTGGAAGTTGGTACCCAAGGGGGACAGCACGGAAGTGACCTATCAGGTGCACACCGAGCCGGGTGGCAGTGTGCCGGCGATGGTGGCCAACAAATTCGTGGTCGATGCGCCGTTCAATACCCTGAAAGGGTTGCGTGAGCGGGCCGAGAAAAACTGAATGAGTCGGGTTGCCTGCTAGGCAATAAAAAAGGCTGCCCGAGGGCAGCCTTTTTGCGTTCGGCTCGATGAGCTTACTTGCGGTCTTTCAGTGCAGCGATGTCGCGCTTCTGCTCGCCGGTGTACAGCTGGCGCGGGCGGCCAATCTTGTACGGGCTGGAGAGCATTTCTTTCCAGTGCGAGATCCAGCCTACAGTACGTGCCAGGGCGAAGATCACGGTGAACATGCTGGTCGGAATGCCGATCGCCTTGAGGATGATCCCCGAGTAGAAGTCGACGTTCGGGTACAGCGAGCGCTCGATGAAGTACGGATCGGTCAGGGCGATCTCTTCCAGGCGCATGGCCAGTTCCAGCTGCGGGTCGTTCTTGATGCCCAGCTCGCGCAGGACTTCGTCGCAGGTCTGCTTCATCACGGTGGCGCGCGGGTCGCGGTTCTTGTACACGCGGTGACCGAAGCCCATGAGCTTGAACGGGTCGTTCTTGTCCTTGGCCTTGGCGATGAAGGTGTCGATGTTCGAGACATCGCCGATTTCATCGAGCATGGTCAGTACGGCTTCGTTCGCACCGCCGTGGGCAGGGCCCCACAGTGCAGCGATACCGGCGGCGATACAGGCGAACGGGTTGGCGCCCGACGAGCCGGCCAGGCGCACGGTGGAGGTGGAGGCGTTCTGCTCGTGGTCGGCGTGGAGGATGAAGATCCGGTCCATTGCCTTGGCCAGCACCGGGCTGATCGGTTTGATCTCGCACGGGGTGTTGAACATCATGTGCAGGAAGTTTTCCGCGTACGACAGGTCGTTGCGCGGGTACATCATCGGCTGGCCCATGGAGTACTTGTAAACCATCGCGGCCAGGGTCGGCATTTTGGCGACCAGGCGCACCGCGGAGATTTCGCGGTGTTGCGGGTTATTGATGTCCAGGGAGTCGTGGTAGAACGCCGACAGGGCGCCGACCACGCCGCACATCACCGCCATCGGGTGAGCGTCGCGGCGGAAACCGTTGAAGAAGGACTTCAGCTGCTCGTGAACCATGGTGTGGTTCTTCACGGTGCTGACGAACTGAGCCTTCTGCTCGGCATTCGGCAATTCGCCGTTGAGCAGCAGGTAGCAGGTTTCGAGGTAGTCCGACTGCTCGGCGAGCTGTTCGATCGGGTAGCCGCGGTGCAGCAGAATACCCTTGTCGCCGTCGATGTAGGTGATCTTCGACTCGCACGAGGCGGTCGCCATGAAACCAGGGTCGAAGGTGAAGTGACCTGTGGCCCCCAACCCGCGGACGTCGATTACATCAGGACCAACGGTGCCGGTTAAAATGGGCAGCTCGACGGGGGCAGCGCCCTCGATGACCAACTGCGCTTTTTTGTCAGCCATGTGGCCTCCTATTAATGCTTGAAATCATCAGACAGACCCCCCACGCAGGGCCCGCACCACTATAGAGGGATAAATTCAGATGTCAATTTGCCTAAAGGCTGGTTGAAACGGGCTTCGAGGCCTGATTTTTCTCGAAATTGTCGCCCATTTACGCCTTTTGCTGGCTAAAGGCAATGCGCTATTTGGGCTACCCCATCACGTTGTCATAAGCAGCCTAACTGTCTATACTCGGCACCCGACCGCCAGGGGCTTGCAAGCCCGAACTGCTGGGGGTCGCCGTTCCCTGGGTGGTGGGTACCTGACCAGTACACTTACCAACAACTTTGCCCTGTTCGCTAGGGGCTCTTCAGTGTGAAAAAAGCCGTGAAAAGCCAACGACCTGTAAACCTAGACCTAAGGACCATCAAGCTCCCGATCACCGCGTACACGTCCATTCTGCACCGTATCTCCGGCGTCATCCTGTTCCTCGGCCTGGCCATCATGCTTTATGCATTGGGCAAGTCCCTGGGTTCCGAGGAAGGCTTCGGTGAGGTGAAGGCGTGTCTGACCAGTCCGCTGGCCAAACTGGTGACCTGGGCCCTGCTGTCCGCCCTGCTGTATCACCTGGTGGCAGGTGTACGCCACCTGATCATGGACATGGGCATCGGTGAGACGCTGGAAGGCGGCAAGCTGGGCTCGAAAATCGTGATTGTCATCTCCGTGGTGGTGATCGTTCTGGTGGGAGTTTGGGTATGGTAACCAATGTCACGAACCTGTCGCGTTCGGGCCTCTATGACTGGATGGCACAGCGCGTCTCTGCGGTCGTTCTCGCGGCTTACTTCCTCTTCCTGATCGGTTACGTCGTAGCCCACCCAGGTATCGACTATGCCCAGTGGCACGGTCTGTTCTCCAACAACGCGATGCGGATCTTCAGTCTGCTGGCCCTCGTTGCCCTGGGCGCTCACGCCTGGGTCGGCATGTGGACCATTGCCACCGACTACCTGACGCCGATGGCGTTCGGCAAGTCGGCAACTGCGATTCGTTTCCTGTTCCAGGCGGTATGCGGCGTTGCGATGTTCGCTTACTTCGTCTGGGGTGTGCAGATTCTCTGGGGTATCTGATCCATGGCTAGCATTCCTACTATTTCCTTCGACGCCATCATCATTGGTGGCGGCGGCGCCGGCATGCGCGCAGCGCTGCAGCTGGCACAGGGCGGTCACAAGACTGCCGTGGTCACCAAGGTCTTCCCGACCCGTTCGCACACTGTATCCGCCCAGGGCGGCATCACCTGCGCCATCGCTTCGGCCGACCCGAACGACGACTGGCGCTGGCACATGTACGATACCGTCAAAGGTTCCGACTACATCGGTGACCAGGACGCTATCGAATACATGTGTCAGGAAGGCCCGGCTGCGGTCTTCGAGCTGGACCACATGGGCCTGCCGTTCTCGCGCACCGAAACCGGCCGTATCTACCAGCGTCCGTTCGGTGGCCAGTCCAAGGACTTCGGCAAAGGCGGCCAGGCTGCTCGTACCTGTGCAGCGTCCGACCGTACCGGTCACGCACTGCTGCACACCCTCTATCAGGGCAACCTGAAAGCGGGCACCACCTTCCTGAACGAGTACTACGCGGTTGACCTGGTGAAGAACCAGGACGGCGCGTTCGTCGGTGTGATCGCGATCTGCATCGAAACCGGCGAAACCCTGTACATCAAGTCCAAGGCCACCGTTCTGGCTACTGGCGGTGCGGGCCGTATCTACGCCTCGACCACCAACGCCCTGATCAACACCGGTGACGGTGTCGGCATGGCCCTGCGTGCCGGCGTGCCGGTGCAGGACATCGAAATGTGGCAGTTCCACCCAACCGGCATCGCCGGCGCCGGTGTACTGGTCACCGAGGGTTGCCGCGGTGAAGGTGGCTACCTGATCAACGCCCACGGCGAGCGCTTCATGGAGCGTTACGCGCCGAACGCGAAAGACCTGGCCGGCCGCGACGTGGTTGCCCGTTCCATGGTCAAAGAGATCATCGCCGGCAACGGCGTGGGCCCGAACAAGGACCACGTACTGCTGAAGCTGGACCACCTGGGCGAGGAAGTGCTGCACAGCCGTCTGCCAGGTATCTGCGAACTGTCCAAGACCTTCGCCCACGTCGACCCGGTTGTCGCGCCGGTGCCGGTCGTACCGACCTGCCACTACATGATGGGTGGTGTTGCCACCAACATTCATGGCCAGGCCATCACCATGGACGCCGAAGGCAAGGACCACATCATCCCGGGCCTGTTCGCCGTAGGTGAAGTGGCGTGCGTATCGGTCCACGGTGCCAACCGCCTGGGCGGCAACTCGCTGCTCGACCTGGTAGTGTTTGGCCGTGCTGCCGGCCTGCACCTGGAGAAGGCGCTGACCGAAGGCGTCGAGTACCGCGATGCCAGCGATACCGATGTCGACGTTGCCCTGAACCGCCTGAACAAGCTCAACGAGCGCACCACTGGCGAAGACGTGGCAAGCCTCAAGCGCGAGCTGCAAAGCTGCATGCAGAACTACTTCGGTGTATTCCGTACTGGCGAATACATGCAGAAGGGTATCGAGCAGCTGGCGGGCCTGCGTGACCGCATCGCCAACGTGAAGATCAACGACAAGTCCCAGGCCTTCAACACCGCGCGTATCGAAGCGCTGGAGCTGCAGAACCTGCTGGAAGTTGCCGAAGCTACCGCCATTGCGGCCGAAGCCCGTAAAGAGTCGCGCGGCGCTCACGCCCGTGAAGACTTCGAAGACCGTGACGACGAGAACTGGCTGTGCCACACCCTGTACTACCCGGGTGAGAAGCGCGTTGCCAAGCGTGGCGTCAACTTTGCGCCGAAGACCGTACCGGCCTTCGAGCCAAAAATCCGGACTTACTAAGGGTGGCTGCTATGTTGAAAGTCGAAGTTTACCGTTACAACCCCGACACCGACTCGGCGCCCAAGATGGAGTCGTTCGACGTCGATACCGGCGGCAAGGACCTGATGGTTCTGGACGTGCTGGCACTGATCAAGGAAAAGGACGAGGGTTTCTCGTACCGTCGCTCGTGCCGTGAAGGCGTGTGCGGTTCCGATGGCATGAACATGAACGGCAAGAATGGCCTGGCCTGCATCACCCCGCTGTCGGGCGTGGTCAAGGGCAACAAGCTGGTGCTGCGCCCGCTGCCGGGCCTGCCGGTCATTCGTGACCTGGTCGTCGACATGAGCATCTTCTACAAGCAGTACGAGAAGGTGAAGCCATTCCTGCAGAACGATACGCCGCCTCCGGCTATCGAGCGTCTGCAGTCGCCAGAAGAGCGTGACAAGCTGGACGGTCTGTACGAGTGCATTCTGTGCGCTTGCTGCTCGACTTCCTGCCCATCGTTCTGGTGGAACCCGGACAAGTTCCTGGGCCCCGCTGCTTTGCTGCAGGCCTATCGCTTCCTGGCCGACAGCCGTGACACCAAGACTCAGGAGCGCCTGGCGTCCCTGGATGACCCGTTCAGCGTATTCCGCTGCCGCGGGATCATGAACTGCGTAAACGTTTGCCCGAAAGGTCTGAACCCGACCAAGGCAATCGGTCACGTACGTAACATGCTGCTGCAAAGCGGCACCTGATTCATCGAGTTGTACCTGCAGTAAGCCGAGGTGCGGGTGGTGAGCCCGCACTGAGGTAAAACTCGAGCAAGGGCCCACAAAGCCCGCGCTCATTACCTATGAAGATATGAGACCAGCAGGGGCTTTCCGGGCTGGTACCCGGAAAATCAGCAGGATCCAAGTGGCGTGGTTCAGTCGCTGTGTTCGGACTTTTCCAGGTTTGCTGTGGCTCTCGCCGATCGTCCCCTAACCGAGGGTGACCAAGCATGCAAGAAAGCGTGATGCAGCGCATGTGGGAAAGCGCCCACCTTTCAGGTGGTAACGCTGCATATGTGGAAGAGCTCTACGAACTCTACCTGCACGACCCTAACGCTGTGCCAGAAGAGTGGCGCACTTACTTCCAGAAGTTGCCAGCCGACGGCAGCACCGCTACCGATGTATCGCACTCTACAATCCGCGACCATTTCGTACTGCTGGCAAAGAACCAGCGCCGCGCCCAACCGGTATCCGCCGGGAGCGTGAGCAGTGAACACGAGAAGAAGCAGGTTGAAGTTCTGCGACTGATCCAGGCCTATCGTATGCGCGGTCATCAGGCTGCCAAGCTCGACCCGTTGGGGTTGTGGCAGCGCCCTGCGCCCGTAGACCTGTCGATCAATCACTACGGCTTGACCAATGCCGATCTTGATACGACCTTCCGTGCCGGCGACCTGTTCATCGGCAAAGAGGAAGCGAGCCTACGCGAGATCTTCGAGGCGCTCCAGAAGACATATTGTCGCACCATTGGCGCCGAGTTCACCCATATCGTCGATTCCGAGCAGCGCAGCTGGTTCCAGCAGCGTCTCGAAAGCGTGCGCGGCCGTCCGGAGTTTTCCGCTGACGTGCAGGCCCACCTGCTCGAGCGCGTGACCGCCGGTGAAGGGCTTGAGAAGTACCTGGGCACCAAGTATCCGGGCACCAAGCGTTTCGGCCTGGAGGGTGGCGAAAGCCTGATCCCGATGCTGGACGAGATGATCCAGCGCTCCGGCTCCTACGGCACCAAGGAAGTCGTGATCGGCATGGCCCACCGTGGCCGTCTGAACGTGCTGGTCAACACCTTCGGCAAGAACCCGCGCGAGCTGTTCGACGAGTTCGAAGGCAAGAAGATGAACGAGCTGGGCTCCGGTGACGTCAAGTATCACCAGGGCTTCTCTTCGAACGTGATGACCACCGGTGGCGAAGTTCACCTGGCCATGGCGTTCAACCCGTCCCACCTGGAAATCGTCTCGCCAGTGGTCGAGGGTTCGGTGCGCGCCCGTCAGGACCGTCGCAACGACACCGTTGGCGACAAGGTACTGCCGATCTCGATTCACGGTGATGCGGCATTCGCCGGCCAGGGCGTGGTCCTGGAAACCTTCCAGATGTCGCAGACCCGCGGTTTCAAGACCGGCGGTACCGTGCACATCGTGATCAACAACCAGGTCGGCTTCACCATCAGCAACCCGCTGGATGCGCGCTCCACCGAGTACGCCACCGACGTTGCCAAGATGATTCAGGCGCCGATCCTGCACGTCAACGGGGATGACCCGGAAGCCGTGCTGTTCGTGACCCAGCTGGCCATCGATTACCGCATGCAGTTCAAGCGTGACGTGGTCGTCGACCTGGTCTGCTACCGCCGTCGCGGCCACAACGAGGCCGACGAGCCGAACGGTACCCAGCCGCTGATGTATCAGCAGATCAGCAAACAGCGCACCACCCGTGAGCTGTATGCCGAGGCACTGATCCAGGCCGGTCGCATCGACGCCGAGCGTGCTCAGGCCAAGATCGACGAGTACCGCAACGCCCTGGACAACGGCCTGCACGTGGTCAAGAGCCTGGTCAAGGAGCCGAACCGCGAGCTGTTCGTCGACTGGCGTCCGTACCTGGGCCACGCCTGGACCGCGCGTCACGACACCCGTTTCGACCTCAAGACCCTGCAGGACCTGTCGGCCAAGCTGCTCGAGCTGCCGGAAGGCTTCGTCGTCCAGCGTCAGGTGTCGAAGATCTACGAAGATCGCCAGAAGATGCAGGCCGGTGGCTTGCCGATCAACTGGGGTTACGCAGAGACCATGGCGTACGCCACCCTGCAATTCGAAGGTCACCCGATCCGCATGACCGGCCAGGACATCGGCCGTGGCACCTTCTCGCACCGCCACGCGGTGTTGCACAACCAGAAGGACGCCAGCACCTACGTACCGCTGCAGAACCTGTTCCCGGGCCAGCCGCGCTTCGACCTGTACGACTCCTTCCTTTCGGAAGAAGCGGTACTGGCCTTCGAATACGGCTACTCGACCACCACGCCGAACGCGCTGGTGATCTGGGAAGCCCAGTTCGGCGACTTCGCCAACGGTGCGCAAGTGGTGATCGACCAGTTCATCACCAGCGGTGAGCACAAGTGGGGCCGCCTGTGCGGTCTGACCATGCTGCTGCCGCACGGCTACGAAGGGCAGGGGCCGGAGCACTCCTCCGCGCGTCTGGAGCGTTACCTGCAGCTGTGCGCCGAGCACAACATCCAGGTGTGCGTACCGACTACCCCGGCACAGATCTACCACCTGCTGCGTCGCCAGGTCATCCGTCCGCTGCGCAAGCCGCTGATCGTCCTGACGCCGAAGTCGCTGCTGCGCCACAAGCTGGCCATCTCGACCCTGGAAGACCTGGCAGAAGGTTCGTTCCAAACCGTGATCCCGGAAATCGACAACCTCGATCCGGCCAAGGTCGAACGCCTGGTCCTGTGCAGCGGCAAGGTCTACTACGACCTGCTGGAAAAACGCCGTGCCGAAGGCCGTGAAGACATCGCGATCGTGCGTATCGAGCAGCTGTATCCGTTCCCGGAAGACGACCTGGTCGAAATCCTGGCGCCATACACCAACCTCAAGCATGCCGTCTGGTGTCAGGAAGAACCGATGAACCAGGGCGCCTGGTACAGCAGCCAGCACCACATGCGCCGTATCCTGGGCCGCCACAACAAGGCACTGGTCCTGGAATACGCCGGCCGCGACGCTTCTGCCGCGCCAGCCTGTGGTTACGCTTCGAAGCACGCCGAACAGCAGGAAAAACTGCTGCAAGACGCCTTCACTGTCTAACGCCTTCGCGCACCTGAAACCGAATTTAAGGAAACACAGATAATGGCTATCGAGATCAAAGCCCCAACCTTCCCGGAATCGGTTGCCGATGGCACCGTTGCCACCTGGCACAAGAAGCCGGGCGAAGCCGTCAAACGTGACGAGCTGATCGTCGACATCGAGACCGACAAAGTCGTCCTGGAAGTCCTGGCCACCGCCGATGGCGTGATGGGTGACATCGTCAAGGGCGAGGGCGACACCGTCCTGTCCGACGAAGTGCTGGGTTCGATCGTTGAAGGTGGCGCTGCTGCCGCGCCTGCCGCTGCCCCAGCCGCTGCTGCCCCGGCTGCCGCTGCCGCCGATGCTGGCGAAGACGACCCGGTTGCCGCGCCTGCCGCGCGCAAGCTGGCCGAAGAAAACGGTATCGACCTGGCTACCGTTGCCGGCACCGGCAAAGGCGGTCGCGTTACCAAGGAAGACGTGGTTGCTGCAGTCGCCAACAAGAAGTCGGCCCCTGCCGCTGCACCGGCTGCCAAGCCTGCCGCTGCTGCCCCGGTTGTGACCGCCGCTGGTGATCGCACCGAGAAGCGCGTGCCGATGACCCGTCTGCGTGCCAAGATTGCCGAGCGTCTGGTCGAAGCCCAGTCCAACATGGCGATGCTGACCACCTTCAACGAAGTCGACATGACCGAAGTCATGGCCCTGCGTTCGAAGTACAAGGACCTGTTCGAGAAGACCCACAACGGCGTACGCCTGGGCTTCATGTCGTTCTTCGTCAAGGCCGCCACCGAAGCCCTGAAGCGCTTCCCGGCTGTCAACGCCTCGATCGACGGCAACGACATCGTCTACCACGGCTTCGCCGACGTCGGCGTTGCCGTCTCCAGCGACCGTGGCCTGGTGGTTCCAGTACTGCGTAACGCCGAGTCGATGAGCCTGGCTGAAATCGAGAACGGCATCGCCACCTTTGGCAAGAAGGCCCGTGACGGCAAGCTGTCGATCGAAGAGATGACCGGCGGCACCTTCACCATCACCAACGGTGGCACCTTCGGTTCGATGATGTCGACCCCGATCGTCAACCCGCCGCAGGCTGCTATTCTCGGCATGCACAACATCATCCAGCGCCCGATGGCCATCAACGGCCAAGTGGTCATCCGCCCAATGATGTACTTGGCGCTGTCGTACGATCACCGCCTGATCGACGGCAAGGAAGCGGTAACCTTCCTGGTCACCATCAAGAACCTGCTGGAAGATCCGTCTCGCCTGCTGCTGGACATCTAATCGCGCAGCTGTAAGCTGCAAGCCGCAAGCTTCAAGCCGAAGCCTGCTGGTCTTGCGGCTTGCAGCTTGCCGCTTGAAGCTAAAAAGGAATCTTTTATGACCCAGAAATTCGACGTAGTGGTGATTGGTGCAGGTCCTGGCGGCTATGTGGCTGCCATCAAGGCTGCCCAACTTGGTCTGAAGACTGCCTGTATCGAGAAATACACCGACGCCGAGGGCAAACTGGCCCTGGGCGGCACCTGCCTGAACGTAGGTTGCATTCCGTCCAAGGCGCTGCTGGACAGCTCCTGGAAGTACAAGGAAGCCAAAGAGAGCTTCAACGTCCACGGTATCTCCACTGGCGAAGTGAAGATGGACGTTGCCGCGATGGTCGGCCGCAAGGCGGGTATCGTCAAGAACCTGACCGGCGGCGTTGCCACCCTGTTCAAGGCCAATGGCGTTACTTCGATCCAGGGCCACGGCAAACTGCTGGCTGGCAAGAAAGTCGAAGTCACCAAGGCTGACGGCACCACCGAAATCATCGAAGCCGAGAACGTGATCCTGGCCTCCGGTTCGCGTCCGATCGACATTCCGCCGGCTCCGGTCGACCAGAACGTCATCGTCGACTCCACCGGCGCCCTGGAATTCCAGACCGTGCCACAGCGTCTGGGCGTGATCGGCGCCGGCGTCATCGGCCTGGAGCTGGGTTCGGTGTGGTCGCGCCTGGGTGCCCAGGTCACCGTCCTGGAAGCCCTGGACACCTTCCTGATGGCTGCCGACACCGCAGTGTCGAAAGAAGCCCAGAAGACCCTGACCAAGCAAGGCCTGGACATCAAGCTGGGCGCGCGCGTCACTGGCTCGAAAGTCAATGGCAACGAAGTCGAAGTCACCTACACCGATGCCAACGGCGAGCAGAAGATCACCTTCGACAAGCTGATCGTCGCGGTCGGCCGCCGTCCAGTGACCACTGATCTGCTGGCTTCGGACAGCGGCGTGACCATCGACGAGCGTGGCTACATCTTCGTTGACGATCACTGCGCTACCAGCGTTCCGGGCGTGTTCGCCATCGGTGACGTGGTTCGCGGCATGATGCTGGCGCACAAGGCCTCGGAAGAGGGCATCATGGTTGTCGAGCGCATCAAAGGCCACAAGGCCCAGATGAACTACGACCTGATCCCATCGGTTATCTACACCCATCCGGAAATCGCGTGGGTCGGCAAGACCGAACAGTCCTTGAAGGCCGAGGGTGTTGAGGTTAACGTAGGCACCTTCCCGTTCGCGGCCAGCGGCCGTGCGATGGCGGCCAACGACACCGGTGGTTTCGTCAAGGTCATCGCCGATGCCAAGACCGACCGCGTACTGGGTGTGCACGTGATTGGCCCATCCGCTGCCGAGCTGGTACAGCAGGGCGCAATCGCAATGGAATTCGGCACCAGTGCCGAGGATCTGGGCATGATGGTCTTCAGCCATCCAACCCTGTCCGAAGCGTTGCATGAAGCAGCGCTGGCAGTGAATGGCGGCGCCATTCACGTAGCCAACCGTAAGAAGCGTTAATTATAAGAAACCACGGCGGGCTGCCCGTCGTGAGTCTTGCGTGCATGACTCACCGCGGAAAGTTCGCCGGATCGGACTACACGGGATAACCCGGGGTCAACGGTCACAGGTGGTGCGGCGCCAGTAATGGCGCAGCGCCGAAGCGCAGTACCTAACGAAGACGGTAAAAAGCATGAATCTTCACGAGTATCAGGGTAAGCAGCTGTTCGCTGAATACGGCCTGCCAGTATCCAAGGGTTTCGCTGTCGATACCCCTGAAGCTGCAGCAGAAGCTTGCGACAAGATCGGCGGTTCCGAGTGGGTTGTAAAAGCCCAGGTTCACGCAGGTGGTCGCGGTAAAGCGGGCGGCGTCAAGCTGGTTCGCAGCAAGGAAGACGCCAAGGCGTTCGCTGCGCAATGGTTGGGCAAGCGCCTGGTAACCTACCAGACCGACGCCAACGGTCAGCCAGTGACCAAGATCCTGGTCGAGTCCTGCACTGACATCGCCAAAGAGCTGTACCTGGGCGCTGTAGTCGATCGCTCGAGCCGCCGCATCGTGTTCATGGCCTCCACCGAAGGTGGCGTGGACATCGAGAAAGTTGCTCACGAAACTCCTGAGAAGATCATCAAGGCTACTATCGATCCACTGGTCGGCGCACAGCCGTTCCAGGGTCGTGAACTGGCATTCCAGCTGGGTCTGGAAGGCAAGCAAGTTGCACAGTTCGCCAAGATTTTCGTAGGCCTGGCCAAGCTGTTCAAAGAACACGACCTGGCCCTGCTGGAAGTCAACCCGCTGGTCATCAAGGCCGACGGCGACCTGCACTGCCTGGATGCGAAGATCAACATCGATGCAAACGCCATGTACCGCCAGCCTAAGCTGAAAACCTTCCACGACCCGTCGCAGGACGATCCTCGTGAAGCCCACGCTGCCAGCTTCGAGCTGAACTACGTGGCCCTGGAAGGCAACATCGGCTGCATGGTCAACGGTGCTGGCCTGGCCATGGGTACCATGGACATCGTCAACCTGCATGGTGGCAAGCCAGCCAACTTCCTCGACGTTGGCGGCGGTGCTACCAAAGAGCGCGTTACCGAAGCGTTCAAGATCATTCTGTCCGACAGCAATGTCGCGGCCGTTCTGGTCAACATCTTCGGCGGCATCGTTCGCTGCGACATGATTGCCGAAGGCATCATCGGTGCAGTGAAAGAAGTCGGCGTTAAAGTTCCGGTTGTCGTTCGCCTCGAAGGCAACAACGCCGAACTGGGCGCTAAAGTACTGGCAGAAAGCGGTTTGAACATCATTGCGGCAACCAGCCTGACCGACGCTGCTCAACAAGTTGTCAAAGCTGCGGAGGGCAAGTAATGAGCGTCCTGATCAATAAAGACACCAAAGTCATCTGCCAGGGCTTCACCGGCTCGCAGGGTACTTTCCACTCCGAACAAGCCATCGCCTACGGCACCAAGATGGTCGGCGGCGTTACCCCAGGCAAGGGTGGCACCACCCACCTGGGCCTGCCGGTGTTCAACACCGTCAAGGAAGCCGTGGAAGCGACCGGCGCTGATGCTTCGGTCATCTACGTTCCGGCTCCGTTCTGCAAAGACTCGATCCTGGAAGCTGCCTTCGGCGGCATCAAGCTGATCGTCTGCATCACCGAAGGCATTCCTACCCTGGACATGCTGGATGCCAAGGTCAAGTGCGACGAGCTGGGCGTTACCCTGATCGGCCCTAACTGCCCAGGTGTCATCACCCCGGGCGAGTGCAAGATCGGCATCATGCCAGGCCACATCCACCTGCCAGGCAAAGTCGGTATCGTTTCGCGTTCCGGCACCCTGACCTATGAAGCGGTCAAGCAGACCACCGACGCCGGCTTCGGCCAGTCGACCTGCGTCGGCATCGGCGGTGACCCGATCCCAGGCTCCAACTTCATCGACATCCTGAAGCTGTTCCAGGAAGACCCGAAGACCGAAGCGATCGTCATGATCGGCGAGATCGGCGGTTCGGCTGAAGAAGAAGCCGCGGCCTACATCAAGGCCCACGTCACCAAGCCTGTCGTTTCCTACATCGCCGGTGTTACCGCACCTGCGGGCAAGCGCATGGGCCATGCTGGCGCCATCATCTCTGGCGGCAAAGGCACTGCGGACGAGAAGTTCGCTGCGCTGCAGGACGCAGGTGTTAAAACCGTGCGTTCGCTGGCCGACATCGGCAAGGCCCTGGCCGAGCTGACTGGCTGGGAAGCCAAGAAGTAATACGCTTTACCCCCCACGCGCACAAAGGCCACCTTCGGGTGGCCTTTGTCGTTATCAGCATTGTGTTTTTTGCCCCGCGAAGAGGCCTGAACAGACAACCAGGAATTTTCGATGGGTATGATAGGAATTTTCACAAAGACGTTTTTCCGATCCCTGAGATAATTGCACCGTCCCCGGTCGCACAGACGACAAACACATACGCACATCGGACAAGCAGCACTGTGCCAGTGCGTTTGACTGTCAAAACAGTTAATCTACGCGTTCACTCTGTGCCCGTCCCCCAAAAGGGAACGACACGCTAAACGGGTCTGGCTCATCAAGCCGGGCAGCATTTCCCTCATCCATGGGGAAATCCCTTCTCGAATCCCGATTTCAGCAGTGTGGTACTACCTCAAATGAAAGTTTTAAAAGGCCAGGATATCCTGGCGCTTGGCTTTATGACGTTTGCGCTTTTCGTAGGCGCCGGCAATATCATCTTCCCGCCTATCGTCGGCCTGCAGTCTGGCCCGCACGTATGGATGGCTGCCTTGGGCTTCCTGGTGACCGCCGTGGGCCTACCGGTCATCACCGTGGTCGCGCTGGCCAAGGTCGGTGGCGGCATGGATGCCCTGAGCAGCCCGATCGGCAAGTTCTTCGGTGGCCTGTTGGCGGCCGTGTGCTACTTGTCGGTCGGCCCGCTGTTCGCGACGCCGCGTACCGCGACCGTGTCGTTCGAGGTCGGTGTGGCACCGTTGACCGGCGAAAGCCCGTTGGCGCTGTTCCTCTACAGCCTGGTGTACTTCATCGTGGTGCTGGCGGTGTCCATGTATCCGGGCAAGCTGCTCGATACCGTGGGGCGCTTCCTCGCGCCGCTGAAGATCATCGCCTTGGCGGTGCTGGGTATCGCGGCGTTCGCGCTGCCGGCTGGCACCATCGGTGAAGCGCAACCTGCCTATGCGGCTGCGGCGTTCTCCAAGGGCTTCTCCGATGGCTACCTGACCATGGATACCCTGGGCGCGCTGGTGTTCGGTATTGTCATCGTCAATGCCATCCGCTCGCGAGGCGTCGAATCGCCGAAGCTGATTACCCGCTATGCCATCATCGCCGGCTTGATCGCCGGTGTCGGCCTGGCCCTGGTGTACATCAGCCTGTTCCGCCTGGGGGCGGGCAGCCACGATATCGCGGCTGACGCCACCAACGGTGCGGCCGTATTGCATGCCTATGTGCAGCATACCTTTGGCTCGCTCGGCAGTGGCTTCCTGGCCGTGCTGATCGCGTTGGCGTGCCTGGTGACCGCGGTCGGCCTGACCTGCGCCTGTGCCGAGTACTTCAGCCAGATGCTGCCGTTGTCGTATCGCGCACTGGTGGTGATCTTGGCGGGCTTCTCGTTGCTGATCTCCAACCTGGGCCTGACCAAGCTGATCATGTTCTCGATCCCGGTACTGACGGCGATCTACCCGCCGTGCATCGTGGTGGTGGGCCTGAGCTTCGTCAAAGACCTGTGGAACTCGCCAACGCGCATTCTCGCACCGGTCATGCTGGTGTCGCTGGTGTTCGGCGTCGTCGATGCGATCAAAGGCAGCAGCCTGGCGCATGTACTGCCGGACGCCGTCGCTCACCTGCCGCTGGGTGATCAGGGCCTGGCCTGGCTGGTGCCGTCGGTGGTGACCCTGGCCGCGGCCGTGATCTACGACCGCATGCTGGGCAAGCCGCGCGAGGCGCTGGCCTGATAGGTTGAAGCCTGAGGGCTGCACCGGCCACAAGCCACAGGGTGCCAGCCAGCGGTTTACACCTGAAACCCCGTCTCCGAATGGATGCGGGGTTTTTTGTTGTTTGCCTGGGGCGTTTTTGCAGACGGTTGCGCGAAGCGGCATTATTCGTTGCGGTGGTGTGCCTTTTGCTGCTTGCGGGCGTCGAAACCCGGTCTCTATTCTTTGTGCACCTGGCTTTCGGGAAACCTGCATGAACTTCATTCAAAGCAACTTCAACAACCTGCTGGCAATCTGCTGGTTCGCAGCCTGCTGGGGCGGCTACACCCGTTATGCCATCTGGAAGGGCCGCGACACCGCTTGCCTGGCCAGCGTGCTGCACCTGTACCGCGAAGACTGGATGCGGCGCATGTTGATGCGCGACAACCGCATCGCCGATGCCAGCGTGATCGGCAACCTGGAGCGCAACGCTTCGTTTTTCGCCTCAAGTACCTTGATCATTCTTGCGGGTATTCTCACTGTACTTGGTGCCTCGGACAGGGCGCTGTCGCTGCTGGCCGACCTGCCCTTGGTGCAGCAGACGTCCCAAGGTATGTCGGAAATCAAGTTGCTGTGCCTGGCGACGGTCTTCGTTTATGCCTTCTTCACCTTCAGCTGGTGCATGCGTCAGTACAACTTCGCGGCGGTGCTGGTAGGGTCGGCGCCGATGATTGGCGAGCGCCTGGTCAATGAGCTGGAGCGCAAGGCATTTGCCTCGCGCGCCGCGCGGGTGTTGTCGCTGGCGGCCAACCAGTTCAACTTGGGGTTGCGCGCGTATTACTTTGGCATGGCCCTGTTGAGCTGGTTTATCAGCCCCTGGTTGTTCATGGTGATGAGTGTCGGGGTTGTATTGATTCTCTATCGCCGTGAGTTCCATTCCGATGTGCTGGATGTGATGGTGTTCACACCCACGGAAAGTGCGCCGGTGGATGTCGCTAAGGAGGGCTCGGCTTCCGGCAACTGAAACGTTTAATCGTTAAACTTCAGGCATAAAAAAACCCGACAGTGTCGGGTTTTTTTGTACAAGCCGATTACTGCTTGGCAGGTTCGGCTGGAGTAGCAGGCGCGGTTTCTGGCGCTGGAGTGGCCGGGGCGGCTTCCGGAGCCGGAGTTGCCGGAGCGGCTTCTTCGGCGGCCTTCTGCTGCGCTTCGGCCTGATCTTTGGCAGCTTCAGCGTTTTCCTTGGCGGCTTCGTTCATCTTATCCTGAGCTTCGCCCATTTTTTCCTGGGCTTGCTCGGCGTGTTGCTGTGCGTCTTGGGCTTTGTCTTCGCTCGCTTTATCGCAAGCGGCCAGGCCCATGGCAGCAGCCAGCATCAGAGCAAAAGCAAAAGGTTTACGCATGGGGGTGTATCTCCTTGGTGGAATAAGTGACTTGTTCCTTCGAGTACAACTACGCGGAATAAGTTCCGCGCAGGTTACAGATATATAACGCCCCGTTCTACATAGACTTTTTAACGGTTTTATGCCGTTGCGTCCGTAGCCCTGGAACTTGCCGATGAGCGATTCAACCTTGATGGCCATGGCCGAGCGTTTTCTGTCGGCCTTGAAGCATTGTCAGTTGTTGCAGATGCGCGTGGCGCATGCCGATACGCAGGGCATGACGTTGATCTTGCCGTGGTCGCCGGCAATCGTTGGCAACCCGCAAACCGGCGCGGTGCATGGTGGGGCGCTGACCACGCTGATGGACACTACCTGCGGCATGGCCACCCTGTGTGCGCTGCCACAGTTCGAAGTGTGCCCGACCTTGGACCTGCGCATCGACTACATGCACACAGCCGAGGCTGGCAAGGACATCTATGGCCATGCCCAATGCTACCGGGTGACGCGCGATGTGATCTTCACCCGAGGCAGCGCCTACCAGGACGACCCCAGCCAGCCCATCTGCCAGGTGGTGGGAACGTTCATGCGCCTGGGGCCGCAGATCAAGGGCGGCATTCGCTTCGGCAACAGACTCAAGGAGGGTGGCGCATGATCCCGCCAGACGTACGCCAGCAACTCAATGCCGCCCACGCGGTGGGCGACTACCGGCCGTTGCTGGCATTGATCCCCTATGCCGGTCTGATCGGCATCGAATGCGAGCGCCAGGGCGAGGACCTGCTTTTTCGCCTGCCAGCCAACCCGGACAACATTGGTAACCCTTTGCTGCCAGCGATTCATGGTGGCGTGATCGCAGGGTTCATGGAGTTGTCTGCGGCGTTGTACCTGCTGATCTACAGCGAGAGTGCGAGCATTCCCAAGGTCATCGACTTCTCCATCGACTACCTGCGCGCCGGGCACTTTCGCGACACCTACGCTCATTGCCAGCTGTGGCGCCAAGGGCGACGGGTGACCAACGTCGCCATCACCGCCTGGCAAGGTGATCGGCAGTCGCCCATCGCCACCGCCCGGGCACATTTCAAGATCGAACCGGAAAAGCCCTTGAAATCGCCTGGGCAGCCCCCATCTGCATGACATCCGCCATTAACGCAGGCCGAATCGGCTGCAGGCGCCCACTGCCATCAGATCGGAGTTTTGAAGACCATGAGTGTGGAAACACAAAAGGAAACCCTGGGCTTCCAGACCGAGGTAAAGCAGCTGCTGCACCTCATGATTCATTCGCTGTACTCGAACAAGGAAATCTTCCTGCGTGAGCTGGTTTCCAACGCCTCTGACGCGGCTGACAAGCTGCGTTTCGAAGCCCTGGCCAAGCCAGAGCTGCTCGAAGGCGACGCGGATCTGCGCATTCGTCTGAGCTTCGACAAGGACGCCGGCACCATCACGCTCGACGACAACGGCATTGGCATGAGCCGCGAAGACGTCATCACCCACCTGGGTACCATCGCCAAGTCCGGTACTGCCGACTTCATGAAGAACCTCACCGGTGACCAGAAGAAGGACTCGCACCTGATCGGTCAGTTCGGCGTGGGCTTCTATTCGGCCTTCATCGTTGCCGACAAGGTCGACGTCTACAGCCGTCGCGCAGGCCAGCCGGCTGCCGAGGGCGTGCACTGGTCGTCCAAAGGCGAGGGCGAGTTCGAAGTTGCTACCGTAGACAAGCCAGAGCGCGGCACCCGCATCGTGCTGCACCTGAAGAAGGATGAGCAGGAGTTCGCCGATGGCTGGCGCCTGCGCAACCTGGTCAAGAAGTACTCCGATCACATTGCCCTGCCGATCCAACTGCCTAAAGAGCAGGAAGCTGCAGAAGGCGAGGAGCAGCCAGCCGTTGAGTGGGAAACCGTCAACCGTGCCAGTGCCCTGTGGACCCGTCCGCGTACCGAGATCAAGGACGAGGAATACCAGGAGTTCTACAAGCACATCGGCCATGACTTCGAGAACCCGCTGGCCTGGAGCCACAACAAGGTCGAAGGCAAGCTTGAATACAACTCGCTGCTGTACGTCCCGGCCCGCGCGCCGTTCGACCTGTACCAACGTGAAGCACCGCGTGGCCTGAAGCTGTATGTGCAGCGCGTGTTCATCATGGACCAGGCCGAGTCGTTCCTGCCGCTGTACCTGCGCTTCATCAAGGGCGTGGTCGATTCCAACGACCTGTCGCTGAACGTTTCTCGCGAAATCCTGCAAAAAGACCCGATCATCGACTCGATGAAGACCGCGCTGACCAAGCGCGTGCTGGACATGCTGGAGAAGCTGGCGAAAAACGAGCCAGAGCAGTACAAGGGCTTCTGGAAAAACTTCGGCCAAGTGCTGAAGGAAGGCCCGGCCGAGGACTTCGCCAACAAAGAGAAGATCGCAGGCCTGCTGCGCTTCGCTTCCACCCATGACGACAGCGGTGAGCAGAGTGTCGCCCTGGCCGATTACCTGGCCCGCGCCAAGGAAGGCCAGGACAAGATCTACTACCTCACCGGCGAAACCTATGCGCAGGTCAAGAACAGCCCGCACCTGGAAGTCTTCCGCAAGAAGGGCATCGAGGTCCTGCTGCTGACCGACCGTATCGATGAGTGGCTGATGAGCTACCTCAACGAGTTCGACGGCAAGAGCTTCGTCGACGTCGCCCGTGGCGACCTGGACCTGGGCAAGCTGGATTCCGAGGAAGACAAGAAGGCCCAGGAAGAAGTCGCCAAAGACAAAGAAGGCCTGGTCGAGCGCCTGAAAGGCGCGCTGGGTGACAGCGTTGCCGAGGTGCGTGTTTCCCACCGCCTGACCGACTCGCCGGCAATTCTCGCCATTGGCGAACAGGACCTGGGCCTGCAGATGCGCCAGATCCTCGAAGCCAGCGGGCAGAAGGTGCCGGATTCCAAGCCGATCTTCGAATTCAACCCGAGCCACCCGTTGATCGAGAAGCTGGACCACGAGCAGAGCGAAGACCGCTTCGCTGAGCTCTCGCACATCCTCTTCGATCAGGCGGCCCTGGCGGCCGGCGACAGCCTCAAGGACCCGGCGGCCTACGTTCGTCGCCTGAACAAGCTGTTGGTCGAGCTGTCTGCTTGAGTTGATGCATCGATAAGCCCGCTTCGGCGGGCTTTTTCATGGTGAATGCTAAGGAGTGCTTGATGAGCAAGGTAATCGTCGAATCATTGGTCTATCACCTGTCTGGCAAGGCCTATGAAAGCCGCCTGGTCTACGAGCCTGGTGCGTTGCGGCGGCCGGGGCTGGTGATGGCGCCGAACTGGATGGGTATTGGCGAAGGTGCCGAGCGCATTGCCAGGGAAGTGGCCGAGAAGGGCTATGTGGTGCTGATTGCCGACCTCTATGGGCAGTCGGTGCGGCCGTCCAATGCCGATGAGGCCGGGGCGGCGATGATGCCATTGAAGAACGACCGCGCAGAGCTGCGCAAGCGCATGCAGGAAGCACTCTCGCAACTGCTGGCGCAGTCCAAGGCGTTGTTGGAGCCTGGCAAGGTGGCCACCTTCGGCTTCTGTTTCGGCGGCTGCTGTGCGCTGGAACTGGCGCGTGCGGGTGCCGACCTGAGGGCTGCGGTCTCCTTCCACGGTACCCTGGATACGCCGAACCCGGCAGATGCCAAGCACATCAAGGGCTCGGTGCTGGTGCTGCACGGTGCGTCCGACCCGCTGGTGCCAAAGGAGCAATTGCCAGCCTTCGAAGACGAGATGAATGCGGCCAAGGTCGATTGGCAGTTGCTCAGCTATGGCGGCGCGGTGCATTCGTTTACCGACCCGAATGCGAACGTGCCGGGCAAGATGCAGTACGACCGTCGTACCGCGGAGCGCGCGTTCCGCTCGATGCACAACCTGCTGAGCGAAGTGTTTCAGCGCTGAGGGTGCACTGGGGCCGCACAGCGGCCCCCCATCACCGTGGCAACTCGATCCGCGAAGTCTCCCCCGGCACCGTCGGCCAATCCCCCGCAGCCCATCTCACCCTGGCCCGCTCGATCAAGGCCGGGTCACTTGCCACGAAGTTCCAGTTCATCCGTCGCGGCCCATCCAGCGGTTCGCCGCCGATCAATACCAGCTGGCATTCACCCTCTGCGTACAAGGTGACCGCTTCGCCCTCCGGCAGCACCACCAGGCTGCACGGCTCGACCGCCTCATCGTTCAGTACCAGCTCGCCGTCAAGCAGATACAGCGCCCGCTGCGCATGTTCATCCGCTACCTGCAGCGTGGTCGCCGGCTGCATGTGTACATGGGCGTAGAGGGTAGGGGAGAGCACCGGTACCGGCGACTCAAGGCAGAACCCGTGGCCGGCAATCATGCAGATGCGTACCCCCAGGCTATCACTGACCGGCAGGCTTGCCGCCGGGTGATGGCTATAGCTTGGCGCGCCCTCCTCGAGCGCGCGCGGCGACGCCAGCCAGACCTGCAGGCCGTGCAGGCGCGAGCCACGGGCAAGCGCCTCGGCCGGTGTGCGCTCGACATGCGCCACACCACTGCCAGCGGTCATCCAGCTGACATCGCCTGGTCGCACATGCTGCGCGGAACCTAGGCTGTCCTTGTGCAGGATCTCGCCTTCGAACAGGTAGGTCAGCGTTGACAGGCCGATATGCGGGTGCTGACGGATGTCCATGCCACGGCCTGGAGCGTAGTCCGTTTCGAGCATATGGTCGAAGAACACGAACGGGCCGACGCTGCGGCACTGCGCAGATGGCAGCGGGCGTAGGATCGGCTGGCCCTCGACCGACTCGGCACGTGGGCGGATGACCAGGGGGCTGCTCATGGTGGGCTCCGGGCAGGTTGCAAGTGCTCCAAGCATAGCGGTTTGCCGGGGTTTGCTGAACTGCGGCGCGGGCCAGTCGGTCTACCCTGTTCGTACTTGGAGAAGGAAGCTGCCCATGATCGCCAGAGCGCTGGCTTGTGCGTTGTTGTCCGGCTGCTTGTGCCTGCCGGCACAGGCGCGCAACTACCGCTACAGTGACGCCCACCTGCACTACGTCGACTTTTTCCAGGAGACAGAGGGCATGCCGGCCTTGATCAAGGCCATGGATGAGGCGGGCATCGAGCAGTCGATGATCTCCGGCATCCCGGTGGCCAAGAAATGGCACGAGGACGAACCCAAGCGCCCGCGCTATTACGCAGGTGATGACGCCGATGCCTATTGGTACAGCGCGACCGATACCTACGTCGCCGCAGCCCTTGAGAAGCTGCCAGAGGCGCAGCGGCGGCGCTTTCATCCGTTTCTGACGGGCTTCAACCCGGTGGACAAGAACGCTGTCAGCCACATCGAGCGCATGCTCGAGCTGTACCCCGGGCTCTGGCAAGGCATCGGCGAGGTGTTCACCCGTCATGATGACCTCACGGCCCTGACCAGCGGCGATACGCCGCGTGCCAACAACGAAGCCATGACGCGTATCTATCACCTGGCGGCAGAGCGCGACCTGCCGGTGCTGCTGCACTCCAATATCACCTCCAAGCGCGAGCGCAACCCCCTGTACCTGGCCGAAATCGAAGAGCCGCTGCGTAATCATCCGCATACTCGGTTTATCTGGGCGCATGCGGGCACGAGCATGGAGATTCATCGGCATCAGACGCAGATGGACTTTCTGTTGCCGGTGCTGACGCGTTTGCTGAAGGACTACCCGAACCTGTATGTGGATTTGTCGTGGAGTGTGCTAAAGCCCTATTTGCTGGACGACAAGGGCGTGCCGCGCAAGGCCTGGGTCGAACTGGTCAAGCGCTACCCGGAGCGCTTCATGCTGGGGTCGGATGTGGTGGGGCGGTTTGGCAGCCTGGGGGAGGAGATGCACGGCTTCAAGCCGTTTCTGGATGCCTTGCCCGAAGCGGTGGCCAAGCAGGTGGCGCGGGATAACTTCCTCGCGGTGTTGCCCAGGGCACGCTAGCAGCCGGTACCGGCAACACAAAAGAAAACGCCCCGAACCAGTCGGGGCGTTTTCATTATTGCGTCACGGCCTTACTTGCCAGCCCAGCGCTTGAGCACCAGGGTGGCGTTGGTGCCGCCGAAGCCGAAGCTGTTGCTCATGACCGTATCGATCTTGGCGTTTTCTTCGGTCTTGCGCGGGATCGGCAGGTCAGCGACTTCCGGGTCCAGTTCGTCGATGTTGGCGGAGCCGGCGATGAAGTTGTTTTCCATCATCAGCAGGCAGTAGATCGCCTCGTGCACACCTGCGGCGCCCAGCGAGTGGCCCGACAGGCTCTTGGTCGAGCTGATCTTCGGTGCCTTGTCGCCGAACACTGCGCGAACACCCTTCATCTCGGCAACGTCACCGACCGGGGTCGAGGTGCCGTGGGTGTTCAGGTAGTCGATCGGGGTGTCGACGGTGGCCAGCGCCTGCTGCATGCAGCGGATGGCGCCTTCGCCGCTTGGGGCGACCATGTCGTAGCCATCGGAGGTCGCGCCGTAGCCGACGATTTCGGCGTAGATCTTGGCGCCACGGGCCAGTGCGTGCTCCAGTTCCTCGACCACCACCATGCCACCACCGCCGGCGATGACGAAGCCATCACGATCGTTGTCGTAGGCGCGCGAGGCCAGTTCAGGGGTTTCGTTGCGCTTGGTCGACAGGGCGCCCATGGCATCGAACAGGAACGATTGGCTCCAGTGCTCTTCTTCACCGCCACCGGCGAAGACGATGTCTTGCTTGCCCCACTGGATCTGCTCCAGCGCGGTGCCGATGCAGTGTGCCGAGGTGGCGCAGGCCGACGAGATCGAGTAGTTCAGGCCCTTGATCTTGAACGGGGTGGCCAGGCACGCCGAAACGGTGCTGCCCATGGTGCGGGTGACGCGGTACGGGCCGACGCGCTTGACGCCTTTCTCGCGCAGGGTATCCAGCGCTTCCATCTGGTTCAAGGTCGAGGCGCCGCCGGAACCGGCAACCAGGCCGGTGCGCGGGTTGGAAACCTGCTCTTCGGTCAGGCCGGCGTCCTTGATTGCGTCCTGCATCGCCAGGTAGGCGTAGGCCGCGGCGTGGCCGACAAAGCGATAGACCTTGCGGTCGATCAGTTCTTCGAGGTTGAGGTCGATGGACCCGGAAACCTGGCTGCGCAGCCCCATTTCCTTGTATTCCGGGTTGAAACGGATACCCGGACGGCTGTTACGCAGGTTTTCGGTGACGGTCTCTTTGTCATTGCCCAGGCACGATACGATGCCCAGACCAGTGATAACGACGCGGCGCATGCGAATAACCCTTAGAAATTGTCAGTGGAGGTGAACACGCCGACCCGCAGGCCTTCGGCGGTGTAGATCTCGCGGCCGTCGACGCTGACCGAGCCATCGGCGATGGCCATGTTCAGCTTGCCCTTCAGGACGCGCTTGATTTGAATGTTGTAGGTGACTTTCTTGGCGGTAGGCAATACCTGGCCGAAGAATTTCACTTCGCCCGAACCCAGCGCGCGGCCGCGGCCCGGCAGGCCTTGCCAGCCGAGGAAGAAGCCGACCAGCTGCCACATGGCGTCCAGGCCCAGGCAGCCCGGCATGACCGGATCGCCTTCGAAGTGGCAAGCGAAGAACCACAGGTCCGGATTGATATCCAGCTCGGCGACCAATTCACCTTTGCCGTACTTGCCGCCTTCTTCGCTGATATGGGTGATGCGATCGACCATCAGCATGTTCGGCGCGGGCAGTTGCGCATTACCTGGGCCGAACAGCTCACCGCGACTGCAGCGCAGCAGGTCTTCCCGAGTAAAGGCGTGTTGTTTGGTCATGCGAGCTCCTCAATAACCCCCTGCGGCAGGGGATGAATCTTCCCGGCCGGCCCGAAAAGCGATGACTCCGGGGCGGCAGCCTACAGGTAGACTATTGCGTTGTGGTGAAAGTCACAGTGCACCAGACGAAAGAAGTACAGGTGTGCACTGAAACGTCTATTTTCAGGCCCGAAGAAGGTCCTGTCCAGTCCTTAAGACTGCCGCACTTTAGCATTTATCGCCAGTCGCGGTTGTCTGACCGGGTAACCAGCGTTGCAGCACGCGTTGCAGTTCGGTGCGGCGCAAGGGTTTGCTCAGGTAATCGTCCATGCCGGCGGCCATGCAGCGCTCACGATCACCCTCCAGGGCGTTGGCGGTCAAGGCGATGATCGGCAGGTGCATGCCGTTGGGCAGCAGGCGGATGCGCTGGGTGGCTTCATAGCCATCCAGGTTTGGCAGGCGGCAGTCCATCAAAATGGCGTCGAAGCGTTGCTGGCTGACCTGCTCGACTGCCTGGAGGCCGTCTGCCGCCACGCTGACTTCAAGCCCCAGGCTGCGCAACATGGCTTCTATGACATTCTGATTGACCAGGTTGTCCTCCACCAGCAGCACCCGCTCGCTACCGGCCAGCGGCCGCTGCTCGCGCACCGCTGCGGGCAGTTGCACCGGGGCAGGTGCGGCCAGGGCCAAGGGCATTTCCAGGGTGAAGGTCGAGCCCAGGCCCTCGCGGCTTTCACCGCGCAGCTTGCCACCCATGCGTTCGGCCAGGGTACGTGCGATCGACAGGCCCAGGCCGGTGCCGCCATAGCGCCGGGAAATCGAACTGTCGGCCTGCTGGAAGGCGACGAACATCATTTCCAGGCGGTCGCTGTCGATGCCGATGCCGGTGTCGCGCACGCTGCAGGTGAACCAGAGCAGTTGTCGGTCCAGTACCTGGCAACGCGCCTCGACCTGCACCTGGCCTCGCTCGGTGAACTTCAGGGCATTGCCGACCAGGTTCAGCAAAATCTGCCGGATCCGCGTCGGGTCGCCGTTCACCCTCAAGTGTTCGATGCCTTCGGGCATGTGCAGATGCAGGCCGAGGCCGCGTTGCTGGGCGCTGTGCTGGAACGATTGGACGCTGCTGGCGATCAGGTCGCCGAGGTTGAAGTCGATGCGCTCCAGCTCCAGCGCCGTGCGCTCGATGCGCGAGAAGTCGAGAATGTCGTTGATGACCTTGAGCAAATGCCCGGTGGACTCGGTGGCAACGGCGGTGTAGTCGGCCTGTTCGCTGGTCAGTGGGGTGGTTTCGAGCAGTTGCAGCATGCCCAGCACGCCATTCATGGGGGTGCGCAGCTCATGGCTCATCATCGCCAGGAAGTCCGACTTGGCGCGGTTGGCCTGTTCGGCCTCTTCACGCGCCTGGGTCAACTGGGCGATGGCTTGCTTCTGCTCGTCACTGGCTTGCTCAAGGGCGCTGGCCAGGTTGTTGATGTGGCGCGCCAGATGGCCCAGCTCGCTGTCATCGACCACCGGCAGCGGGGTGTTGTATTCGCCTTGCTGAATAGCCTTGACCGCATGGCCCATGTCGCTGATGGGTTTGGCCAGGCTGACGGCCAGCCGCCGTGCCAGCAGGAAGGTGAACAGCAGGGCGAACAGGGCCAGGATGCCCGCCTTGATGACGATTTCCTGCTGGCGCTGGCTGAAGGCATCGTCGGACATGCCCACGATCACCCGCCCCAGGTAGTCGTCACCGATGGCTGGGGAAGAAACCTTGCCCGGCTGCAGGAAGTCGGTGTCCAGGCGGATCTGCTGGAGGCGGATCGGGGCCTGGAACACTTCCACCCGCTGCGCCCGGTTGGCGCTTTCGTCAGACTGCTCGACGTAGACCAGGATGTGGTTACGGCTGTCCTGCACCTCCAGAAAACGTACGTGCGGAATGCTCAAGGTGGCGCGCATGAGCCCTTCGAGCACTTCGTTGTTGCCCGAGATCACCCCGTATTCGGAGGCCGGCGCCAACTGGTTGGCGATCAGCTGGCCGGTGTGGTTGAGCTCCTGGCGCAAGTCCTGGATTCGCACGAAGGTGAAGAAGCTGATCAGCAGCAAGGTCAGCAGCAAGGCGGGGCCGAGGCTGATGATCTGGGTGCGGGTGTGGATGTCCCAGCTCAGGCGTCTGCTCATGGGGTGGATTCTCCTTCGGCCAGGGCCTTGGCGGCGGCGTTCGGATCGATGGGTTCAAGGCCCAGGGCGCGTGCCACTTGCTGGTTGCCACTGACGCCGTAGCGCGCGGGGTAAAGGCTGCGCGGCCAGCGTGCCGGCGGCTGGTCGAGCAAGTGGTCGAGCACCGCCAACCAGTCGTCCTGGTCGCTGTAGGTGCTGGCCAGGGCGCCTGCGCGGACGAAGCCTGCGTTCGGGCCGATCAACGCCATTTGCCGCCCATAGCTGCTGAGCAGCAGGTTTTTTGCGGTCTTGGGGTTGTAAAGGGCGGGGTCGTCCAGGCCTAGCAGCACGTCGCTGTTGCCCAGCAGGTATTGCAGGGGCCGGCTGTCACGTGGGTCGGGCCAGTCCTGGGCAATGATCTCCAGGCCCAGGGGGCGGGCGGCATGGCGAAGCTCATCGAGCAGAAAGGCACTGTGCTTACCGTAAAGCACGCCGATGCGTTGTGCTTGTGGCAGCAGGTAGCGCGCCAGGCGCAGTTGGCGGGCCAGCGGCGGGTCGCTCCACAGCAGGGTGAGGAAGGCGGGGCGTGACTTTCCCAGGCGCTGTTCAGCCTGTACCCGGCTTACCCGCATGGCCAGTGCCGGCGGCCCGGCGCTTTCACTCAGGCGCCACTCCAGTGCGGCACTGTCGAGCAGCACCAGACGCTGGTCGGCCTTTAGTCGACCTGGGCGCGGCAAATCGGCCGTGGTCTGGAAGCGCACTCGATCCTGCGGGCGATGGCTTTCGACTGCCGCGACGAAGCTGCGAATGCCGGGCTGGTCTTCGCCACCGACCAGCAGAATATCACTGGCCCACAGCGGCCCCAGGGGCCATAGGCAAAGCAGCAGCAGGCGCAGCAGGCGGGCCATCAGAATTCCAGCTCCGCACTGACGCTCAGGCGATGGCGGCTGTCGTAACGGTTTTGCAGTGCGGTAGTCGGCTCATCGTCCAGGCGTTGCTGCCACAGCGCTGCCAGTTCCAGGTTGCTGCCCTGTACCCGGAAACGCTTGGCCACGCGCAGGTCCAAACGCTCGTAGCGGTACTGGTTGAGGGCATCGTCACCGTAGTAGAAAAGCGCGCTCGACCAACCATCGCCCCATTCGCGCATCCAGCCAGCCGAGCCGCTGTTGCGGGCGCTGAGGCGTCGGTCGTCGGGGTTGCTGGCCCAGGCATCGACGTAGGCGTAGGTCACGCGCAGGCGGTCGCGCAGGGTAGGGCGCCAGTCCAGTTGCGCCTCGCTGCCGGTGAAGCGGGCCTTGTTGGCGTTGCTGGCGATGTACTGGTTGTTCTTCAGCGGCTCGCTGATCATGCCGGTGATTTCGTCGTAGAACACCTTCACATCCATGCTCAGGTCGAGGTCGCTGAAGTAGCCGTTGTAGCCCAGCTCGCGCGAGCGCATGCGCTCCTGGTCGAGGTCGCCCGGGCCGCGCGTCTTGACGAAATACTCACCGTGTTGCTGGCCAAACGCATTGGGGCTGAGGTTTTTGACCGTGTAGCTCCAGTTGACGTTGTTCTCGAACATGTCGGGTGAACGCACTGCCTCGGAATACACCGCACGCAGGCCATGGCGTGGGGTGATCAGGTAGTTGACCGCCACGCGTGGGGTCAGCGAGCTGCCAGACAGGCGCGAGTCCTCGAACATCGCGCCGCCCTGGATGATCCAGTGCTCATCGGCGCGCCATTCCAACTGCCCGAACAGGCGCCAGGTCTGGTCGTCCAGGCTGCCATTGAAATAGGTCTGCGAGTCGGCGCGGTCATAGCGCAAGTTCATGCCGCTGAGCAGGCGCAGGCTGTCGGTCAGGCTCAGGGTGTCCTGGATTTCCAGGTCGTAGCGGGTTTCGCGGGTGCTCTGGTCGACATCGCCGCAGACCACATTGCGCCCGCCCTCGCTGTTCCACTGGGCCTGGATGGCTTCGACCAAGGCCTGTTCCTCGGGGTTGCTGCTGCGCGGGGGGGTGTTGGCGCCGCGCGCCACCAGCTCGGCAAAGTTCGGGTTGAGCTGCCACAGCCGGGTCAGCTCCGGACTGAACGACAGGGCCGCGTCGCAGGCACGCCAGACCTGCTGGCGGTCGAAGTGCTGGGCCGAGCCCTGCACGTACAGGCTGTGATCGGGGTTGAAGTCGATGTTCCAGCGTACCGAGCCTGCGTAGTCCTTGGCATTGACGTCGGCGTTGTCGCCCCGCTCGGTCACATAGGGGAACACCGGCTGGTAGGTGTAGGGCCGCTGGTTGCTGCCTTCCTTGGCCGCCAGTTGCCATTCCAGGGTCTGGTCGGGGGCCAGGCTGTGGCTGGCACTGAGGTTGAAGCGGGTGAGGCGGCGGCTGTCGCGGTAGTCCTGGCCGTACTGGTCCTTGTCGAAACCATCGTCCTGCTGGCCCGACACCGACAGGCGCATGTCGCCGCCGTCCCAGCCGAAGCCGTGGCTGGCGTAGAAATCGTTGATGCCGTCCTGGCCACGGGTGACCTTGAGGCGCGTGCCATGGCTGTCTGCGGGGTTGCGGGTGAGGATATTGACCACGGCCATCAGCGCGTTGGCGCCATAGCTGACCGTGTTGGGGCCACGGAATACCTCGATGCGCTCGATGTCCTCCATGGCCAGCGGGATGTCGCTCCAGTCCACCGTCGCCAGGCCTGCGCGGTACACCGAGCGACCGTCGATCAACACCTGCATGCGCCGGGCGTCATTGACGTTGCTGCCATGGTAGTTGACGGTCGGCTGGTTGCCGGCGCCGTAGCCGATCATCATGCCGGGCACCAGGCGCAGCAGTTCGGGGATGTCGCGGGCACCGCTGGCGCGGATCAGCTCGCTGTCGAGCACGGTCATGCTGCCGGGCACCGCCGCCGGGGATTGTTTGAGCCGGGTGGCGGTCAGAACCTGCGGCAGGTCGGCGTTGTCGATGAACAGATCGTCGGCCATGGCCGGGCCGCCGAGCAAGGCGGTCAATAGTAGAAGACGCGGGTAGGGGGGCGTGCCAGGCAACACGGTACGACCTTGTTTCAGAGATGAAACAGGCATGTTAACCGACCGTGGGGCTTTTGCCAGTGATCTGGCTGGGATCTGGTTGCCCTGTCTGTGCAATCTGCGTTGCTAGCCTTGGCGCATGGCAGGCGAGCCGTATAATGCCCTGGTCGCCACTTAACTTTTGGCTTTAACGGATTGGATATGACTGAACAGCAACCTGTTGCAGTTCTGGGCGGCGGCAGCTTCGGCACCGCCGTGGCGAACCTGCTGGCGGAAAACGGTGTGCCGGTGCGCCAGTGGATGCGCGACCCGGAGCAGGCCGAGGCCATGCGCGTGAACCGCGAGAATCCACGCTACCTCAAAGGCATCCGCGTGCATGATGGGGTCGAGCCGGTCAATGACCTGCTGGCAACCTTGCAGGCCTGCGACCTGGTCTTCGTCGCCTTGCCGTCCAGCGCTTTACGCAGCGTGCTGGCGCCGCATGCTGCGTTGTTGCGTGGCAAGTGCCTGGTCAGCCTGACCAAGGGCATCGAGGCGCAAAGCTTCAAGCTGATGAGCCAGATCCTCGAAGAAATCGCCCCCGAGGCCCGCATCGGCGTGCTGTCGGGGCCAAACCTGGCCCGCGAGATCGCCGAGCACGCACTCACCGCCACGGTAGTCGCGAGCGAAGACGAAGCGCTCTGCCAGCGGGTGCAGGCCGTGCTGCATGGGCGCACCTTCCGCGTCTACGCAAGTGCCGACCGCTTCGGCGTCGAACTGGGTGGCGCGCTGAAGAACGTCTACGCCATTATTGCCGGCATGGCCGTGGCGCTGGGCATGGGCGAGAACACCAAGAGCATGCTGATCACCCGTGCCCTGGCCGAAATGACCCGCTTTGCCGTGAGCCAGGGGGCCAACCCGATGACCTTCCTTGGCCTGGCCGGGGTCGGTGACCTGATCGTCACCTGTTCATCGCCCAAGAGCCGCAACTACCAGGTAGGTCACGCGCTGGGGCAAGGCTTGAGCTTGGAGCAGGCCGTCAATCGGCTGGGCGAGGTCGCCGAAGGGGTGAACACCCTCAAGGTGCTCAAGGCCAAGGCCCAGGAAGTGCAGGTGTACATGCCGCTGGTGGCAGGCCTGCATGCCATCCTGTTCGAGGGCCGTACCTTGAACCAGGTGATCGAGCACCTGATGCGCGCCGAGCCGAAGACCGACGTCGATTTCATTTCCATCAGCGGTTTCAATTGAGCCGTCCGCGGCCCTCACAAAGCAAGGAGCGAGTCATGAACGATACGCCCGAACGCGCCCAGCGCGAGTCGATCATCCTGCGGGTACTGTGGATGCTGGTGTTCCTGGTGGTCTGGCAATTGGCCGAACTGCTGCTGGGCGGCCTGGTGCTGGTGCAGTTGATCTACCGCCTGGTGTACGGCGCGCCCAGCGCCAGCCTGATGAACTTCGGCGACAGCCTTAGCCAGTACCTGGCGCAGATCGGCCGCTTCGGCAGCTTCCACAGCGACCAGAAGCCTTGGCCATTCGCCGACTGGCCAGCGCCCCGTGCGCCAGAAGGCGAAGCACCGCATGCCGTGGCACCGGCGCCGCACCCGGTGCGTGACGAAGAGCCCAAGCTGTGAAGCTTTGGGTGCTGCGCCACGGTGAGGCGGAGCCGCGGGCCAACACCGACGCCGAGCGGCGCCTGACCAGCCATGGCCGCGAGCAGGTCCTGCACAGTGCCGCGCGCCTGCTCGGGCAGCCGTTGCAGGCGATCATCGCCAGCCCATACGTGCGTGCTCAGCAGACGGCTGCCCTGGTGCACGACACCTTGGGTTTTGCCGAACCTGTGCGCACCGTGCCCTGGCTGACGCCGGAAAGCGACGTGCAGCAGGTGATCGGTGAAATCGAACGGCTGGGCCTGGAACACGTGCTGCTGGTCAGCCACCAACCGCTGGTGGGGACGCTGGTCGGTGCCCTTGAACATGGTCATCTACAGCAACCGGCGGCCATGAGTACCGCCAGCCTGGCGGAGCTGGAGGGGGACTGGCCGCTGGCCGGCCTGATGAGCTTGCGCGCGCTTAACGCGCCGTCCTGATGCCTGGCAACTGGCATTACTGTCAGTTGCCGCTGCACTTGGCAGCTTGCTAGCGTTGCCCCTATCCGACGAGTGGATGGCAGGGAGCGATTGATGAAAGGGCAGATGCAGGCGTTGTTACGCTCCGTGGACTTGCAGCCCACCGTGGACAAGGTGCAGGAAGGCGAGTTGCTCGACTTTGCCCAGTACAGCCTGCTGCGCGATTCGGCCGACGCCAAGCTCTATCATCTGATGGGCAAGGTGCGTGGCCATCACGGGCTGGAAGCCAGCGCCAGGCAACAGGGCGAGGAAGACCTGCGTGCCCTGCAAGAGGCCTGCCTGCGGGTTTCCCACTTGCTGCAGACCAGTTGCCTGGCATTGCGCAGGCTGCAGCTCGATTACCATGACCAGCGTCTGGCCCGCGAAGTGCTCGAGAGCCAGTTGGCCTACATGCAGGCCTGCCTGCAGCGTTCACTGGTCAGTCTGGATCGCAGCAGATGACCTGATAGCCCTCGCCGATGACCTTTCCAAACATTGCCGAGCAGCCTCGCGATGCACACAATGGGCCATCATCCCCCGTCCGGACCAGGCGCCATGTCGCAGCACATCTTCTTCGCCCATGCCAATGGTTTCCCGTCTGCCACCTACGGCAAGCTGTTCGCCGCCCTGGCGCCGGACTATCAGGTCCGCCATCTGGCCCAGCATGCCCATGACCCGCGCTTCCCGGTGAATGAAAACTGGCAAAACCTGGTCGATGAGCTGCTGCACCATCTGGCGCAACAAGACGCGCCGGTTTGGGGGGTGGGCCATTCGCTGGGCGGGGTGCTGCACCTGCATGCCGCCTTGCGTTGCCCCGAGTACTACCGCGGGCTGGTCATGCTCGACTCGCCGGTGCTGACCCGCGCCGATCAATGGGTGCTGCGCACCGCCAAGCGTTTTGGCTTCATCGACCGCATCACCCCGGCAGGCCGCACCCTGGGGCGTCGCGAGGCGTTCGCCGATCGCGACAGCGCACGGGACTACTTCGCCAGCAAGCGCTTGTTTCGGCATTTTGACCCCGATTGCCTCGAAGCCTATCTGGAGCACGGCCTGGAGCCTGCCCAGGAGGGCTTGCGCCTGCGTTTCGACCCGGCTACCGAGATCAGTATCTACCGCAGCATCCCCCACGCAAGCCCTGCGCCTGCCCGGCAATTGCAGGTGCCACTGGCGATGGTCTGCGGTGAGCGCAGCAACGTGATCCGCCGTCATCACGCGCTGGCGGTGCGCGGCATGGCACAGGGTGAGTACCACAGCGTGCCGGGCGGGCACATGTTCCCGCTGGAGCGCCCGACCGACACCGCCAGCTTGATCAAGGGGCTGTTCGACCGCTGGAGCCAGGCATGAGCGCGCACATGCAGGAAATCCGCCTGAGCCTGGGCCATATCGAGCTGGCTGCTCACCTGTTCGGCCCCGAGGACGGCCTGCCGGTGATCGCCCTGCACGGCTGGCTGGACAACGCCAACAGCTTCGCCCGCCTGGCGCCGCGGCTGCAGGGCCTGCGCATCGTCGCCCTGGACCTGGCCGGGCATGGTTACTCGGAGCATCGCCCGCCTGGGGCGAGTTATGCCCTGGCCGACTATGCCCACGATGTGCTGCGGGTTGCCGAGCAGTTGGGGTGGCAGCGGTTTGCCCTGCTGGGCCATTCGCTGGGGGCAATCATTTCGGTGCAACTGGCGGGCGCCTTGCCGGAGCGCATCAGCCACCTGGCACTGATCGACGGGGTCATCCCTCCCACGGGCGCCGAGCAGGACGCAGGTGAGCGCCTGGGCATGGCATTGCAGGCGCAGTTGCGCCTGGACGGCAAGCGTAAGTCTGTCTACCCGGCGCTGGAGGAGGGCGTGCAGGCGCGCATGAAGGGCATGGTCGCGGTCAGTCGCGAAGCGGCCGAGCTGTTGGCCCAGCGTGGGCTGATGCCCGTGCCGGGTGGTTACAGCTGGCGCAGTGACAGCCGCCTGACCTTGCCATCCCCTACACGCCTGAGCCACGCCCAGGCCATGGCCTATGTCAGGCGGGTGAGTTGCCCTGCCTGCCTGGTGGTGGCTGCCGATGGCATGCTGGCGCGCCACACCGAGTTGCTGGAACAGCTACCCTTTGAGCAGGTGACGCTGCCTGGTGGCCATCATCTGCACCTGAACGATGAACAGGGCGCGGCCCTTGTCGCAGACTGTATCAATCGCTTCTTTGGCTTTGCTTGACTTGCACCGGACAAGTGCCGAGGCTTGGCGGGTTGAACAGGGAGACAACCATGCAAATGCCAGACACGCTGGACCATAACTTCGGTGCCAAGCACCGACTGGGCTGCCGATGAGCGCGCCCGTAACCCTCCGCACCACCTTCGCCGCCTGCCTGATGCTCGCCAGCCCGTTGCTGTGGGCCGACAACCTGCCCGTCCCCGTGGACGCCAAGGTAGTCGATCAACGCCCTGCAGTGGAGCAGGAGCGCGTCTACCCCATGGGGCCCTTGCGCAAGATCAGCGGCCGCCTGCGGGTCGATGACAAGGTCGAAAGCCGTGGCCAGGTCAGTTCGGTCACCTATGAACTGCCGGTCGAGCGCAGCGCCCGCGAAGCGTTCACCAGTGCTCGTGAAGCGTTGCAGCACGACGGCGGCTACCCGCTGTTCTGGTGCCAGGGCCGAGATTGCGGCGAGGCCAGCCTGTGGGCCAACGATGTATTCGCCAATGCCCGTTTGAACGGCGGTGACGAGCAGCAAGCGTTCATTCTGTTGCGTCGCTCGGCCGCACAGGCCGACACCCTGGTCGCACTGTACAGCGTCACCCGTGGCAACCGCCGCGCCTACCTGCATGTCGAGGAGTTCGTCGCCGCCAGCCCGCTTGGCGAGTTGCTGCCGACCGCCGGCACGGTGCTGCGCGAAATGCGCGACACCGGCCAACTCGACTACCCTGACCTGAGTACGCCGCAACCGGCCTGGGTGGCCCTGCTTGGGCGCAGCTTGAACCTGGACAGCACCCTGCGGGCCAGCCTCAGTGGCGCCAACGCCGAGGCCTGGCGCGAGGCCTTGGTCAATGCAGGCGTGCGCAGCAGCCGCCTTGAAGTCGGTACCGCAGCCACCGAAGGCCTGCACCTGGAACTGATCCGTTGAATGAGCGTCACCATGGCCAATAATGATCGCCTGCTGGTCCAGATCGTGCTGCTGGCGCTACTGGGTGCTGCCCTGTGGGTCATGGCACCGTTTATCTCGGCACTGCTGTGGGGCGCCATTCTGGCCTTTGCCAGCTGGCCGCTGATGCGCTTGCTGACGCGCGTGCTAGGTGGGCGCGAAACCCTGGCGGCGAGCCTGCTGACCACGGCCTGGATCCTCATCGTGGCCTTGCCGCTGGTGTGGCTGGGGTTCAACCTGGCCGACCATATCCGTGATGCCACGGCGTTTGTCCGTGATGTGCAAGTCGATGGCCTGCCCGATGCACCGGCCTGGCTCGGCAGCGTCCCCTTGGTGGGGGAGCGCATGGTCAACTGGTGGCAGTCGCTCGACCAGCAAGGCGCGGCGCTGATCGCGTCGATCAAGCCCTACCTGGGCCAGGTGGGCAACTGGTTGCTGGCACGTAGCGCGCAGATCGGCAGCGGCGTGCTGGAGCTCACCCTGAGCCTGGTCTTCGTGTTCTTCTTCTACCGTGACGGCCCGCGTTTGTCGGCGTTCGTGCTGCGCCTGCTGCAGCGCTTGACGGGTGACCGCGCCGATTATTACCTGGAGCTGGTCGCCGGCACCGTGCAGCGGGTGGTCAACGGTGTGATCGGCACCGCAGCGGCCCAGGCCGTGCTGGCGCTGATCGGCTTCCTGATCGCCGGTGTGCCGGGGGCGATCGTGCTTGGCCTGGTGACTTTCATGCTCAGCCTGATCCCGATGGGGCCGCCGCTTGCGTGGATCCCGGCGACGGCCTGGCTGGTGTGGAAGGGGGATTACGGCATGGCGATCTTCCTGGGCATCTGGGGCACCTTCGTCATCAGCGGCGTGGACAACGTGCTCAAGCCCTACCTGATCAGCCGGGGGGGCAACCTGCCACTGGTGATCGTGCTGCTCGGGGTGTTCGGCGGGTTGATCGCCTTTGGCTTCATTGGCCTGTTCATCGGGCCGACCTTGCTGGCGGTAGGATACAGCCTGCTGCTGGACTGGAGCCGCAACGCCGAGCAGCAGACGCCGTAGGCGCGGCCTTGCGAGGGGCCGCGCCTGCAGCAGTTGCTAGTACTTCCACGTCACCGAAGCCGTCAGGTTGCGTGGTGCGCCAAAGTTGGTGGACCCCGCCGACTGGTACAGCGACAACAGGTACTTCCTGTCGAAGACGTTGTTTAGGTTCAGCGCAGCGCTCCAGTTTTCGTCAAACGTGTAGCTGCCCATCAGATCGACCAAGGCGTACGCGCTTTGCCGAACGCGGCTGTTACCATCGGCCTCGGTCGCGCTTTGCCACTGCACCCGGCTACCTACACGCGCTTGCGGCATGCCGGGCAGGCGGTAGGTGACACTGCCGCGCAGCGTGTGGCTTGGCACGTATCGACGGGTTTTCTCGCCGTCGTCATCCTCGATGTGCACGTAGGTATAACCAGCGGCCAGTTCCACACCTGGCATCGCCTCACCGGAAGCTTCCAGCTCCACACCCCGGCTGTTGTTGTCTTCGCCACGGTAAGCGTACTGGCCGTTGATGATCTCTCCAGTGGTCACCGCCACGTTTTGCTGCTCGGTCTTGAACACTGCTGCAGTGACGGTGAGCCGATGATCGAGCAGGCTGCCCTTCACGCCCACTTCAGTGCTTTTGCCTTCCAGCGGTTCGATCACGCCCCCGGCCGAGCTGCGCAGGTACTGGGGTTTGAAGATCTCGGCCCAGCTTGCATACAGGCTCCACTGATCATTCAAGTCGTAGACCAGCCCGGTATAGGGCGTCACTTTGCCGTGCACCCGGGTGTCGTGCGCCGCACCATAGCCCATACCCTCACCGTCGGCGCTGAGCATGCGGGCACCGGCGATCCAGTGCAGGTCGTCGGTCAGGCTGAAGCGCGCGCCGGCATAGAGGCTTTTCTGGCGGTCGGTGAAATGCTGGGTATTGAGCTCGTCGGTGTACGTCAAAGGCGGTTTTACGACTGCCCCGGCAAGTGCGTCGGCAAGGCTGACGATCTCATTGCCGGAGGCGTTGCGGTAGTAGCCACGCTCATCATGGCGGCTGCGGCCATAGTTGGCGCCCAAGGTCAGTTCATGCTGGCGACCCAGCAGCGCGAAAGGCCCAGACAACTGTGCTTCGCCGGTGAGCTGATGCTCGGTGCTGGTGGTTCGGTTGATGTAGGCAAACACATCGTCGGCGGTGGCGGGGATGGCATAGAGCATCTGGGTGTCCTGATGCTGATTGGTCCCGGTCAAGGTGACCTTGCCTTTCCACCCCGCGCCAAAATCGTGTGCCAGCTCGGCAAACGCCCGTTGTGTGTGGATGTTCCAGTAGGTCCAGGGTTGGCCGATGCTGGCGCTGCGGCTGCTGTAGTGGATGGGATTGCCCGCGTAGTCGGCCATCGGCAGGGCACCCCAGGTGCTGCCGTTGGAATCGCTCTTCTGTTCGGAAAAACCGACGGTCAGGGTATCGGCGTCTGACAGGTCGAAGGCCAGCAGGCCTGCTGTTACATTGATTTCGTGGCTGTAGCGATCAAGGTACGAATTGCCCTTGTCATGGGCGTAGATGAAGCGCCCGCGCACCTTGCCGCTGTCACTCAGCGGGCCGCTGACATCGACGTCCACCCGGCGGTTGTCCCATGACCCGACACTGGTGTTGAGCCTGGCCTGGAAGCTGTCGGTCGGGCGCTTGCGCACGAAGTTGACCGTGGCAGACGGGTTGCCTGCGCCGCTCATCAGACCGTTGGCGCCATGCAGTACATCGATTTGCTCGAATTCGGCCAAGTCCTGGTCACCCAGCAGCACACCGGATGAGAAGGGCATGCCCATGCCGTCGTACTCGAAGTTGTCGATGGTGAAACCGCGCGAGGTGAAGGCGGTGCGGTCGGTCTCGAACTGTTCGACGGTGACCGTGGGGGCGTTGCGCAGTGCATCTTTCACACTGTTGAGCTTGAAATCGTCGATCTGCTCGCGGGTAACGGTCGACACCGCCTGTGGGGTTTCCCGGTTGCTCAAGCCCAGGCGCGTGGTGCTGGAGGCGGGTGTGCCCTGATAGCCACGGCGCTGCTCATCAGCCTGGGCCAGTTGATACTGGACCTGGGTGGGCGCCAGCAGCACTTCGTTGCCCTGGCTCTGCGTCTCGCTGGGCACCAGGTAGAGCGTCGCTGCGTCGGTGCGGGCGAAGTTGTAGCCACTGCCTTGCAGCAACCTGGCCAGGCCCTCTTCGGCCGAGAAACGGCCTACCACGGCGGGGCTGCGCAGCGTTGCATCGACGTTGCCGTCGAGCAGCACGTTCTGCCCGGATTGTTGGCTGAACACCAGCAACGCCTGGCGTAACGGCTGTGCCGGGATGTTCAGTGACAGTTGCTGCATCGACCTCGCAGGGGCCTGCCCAGGTGCGGCCTGCGCCGGGAGGTTACCGACCAGCAGCGTGCAGGCCAGTGCTGCGCCCAGCGCTTTGCGCTGCCAGTGAGGATGAAGTGTGGTGTGCAGTTTGTGTCGGTTGGCCATTCAGGCGTGCCCCATGCAGTGCGAATATGCGAATAAATCTCAGTGCCGTTAAGACGCATGGGGCATCGGAATGTCTGATGGCGCTTTGAAATTTTTCAGGCGGGGTAGATCAGCGTGACCAGGTCGGTGTAGCGCGTGGTGCGTACGGCGAGGGCCCGGGACAGCACATCGAGCATCTGGTCGGGGTGGTCGAGGTTGAGAATCAGGCTCACGCGTCGGGCGGCCAGTTGCTTGTCCATGATGAAAATCCGGCCCTTGCGCCAACGCTGCAGTGCATCGACCACGGTCAGCAGCGGCTCATTGAAGAACACCAGCCGGCCCTTGCGCCAGGCCAGCATCTGCGCCAGCTCCGCGCGCTGTATGTCACCCGTCGCACGGGCGCTGAAACTGAGCGAAAGGCCTTCTTCCAGCGCTGTCTGCTGCCCGGCCGTCAGCACTTGCACACGCCCTTGGCTAACCGCCACCAGCCCCGCGTCGTTTTCGCACGACACGCAAAACTCGCCTTCGCGGGTGTGCAGTCGCCCAGCTTGGGTGTTGATACTGAATTCACCCGCAGCGCTCGGCCGAACCCTGAAAAACGCTTGGCCGTGAAGCAGTTCGACTGCCCGGCGGGTTGCTGAAAAGTCCAGGTTCATCGCCGTGTGGCCGGCCATCTCGACCGTCGAGCCGTCGGGCAGGTACGCGATGCGGCGCTCACCGACGGCGGTGCGCAGGTCGGCGAATGGTGAGTCCACGCCGTTCAGCCACAACGTGCCGGCGCCTGCAGTCACTGCAGCAGCACTGGCGGCCAGCCCCAGGCCGACGAAGCGGCGCCGGGAAAGCCGCGCCGGGGCCACAGGGGCGGCGGCGGGCGAGGGCTGCAGCAGCAGCGCCGAAGCGGCCCACAGGTTTTCGAGTTCGGCATAGGCCTGGGCATGGCGCACATCGGCGGCCATCCACGCCGACCATGCCGCCCGTTGCTCAGGTGTGGGCGCACCGCCGTGGAACAGCGCAAACCAGGCGTTTGCCTGGTGGCTGATGTCATCGGCAGCGGTGTGATCCATCGGCTCCGGCTTCACTGGGACATGCCCTGTTTCAACAATTCCAGTGCCTTCACCATACGGCTGTACGCCGTCTTGGGGGAGATGCCAAGCCGTGTACCGATGTCGGCATAGGTCATGCCTTCGACCCGTACCATCAGGAAAACCTCGCGGCAGGGCGCAGGCATGTTCTGGATCACGGTATTCAGCGCGGCCAGTTGCTGATTGGCAATGGCGGCCTGTTCCAGCGTTGCGCTCGGCTGGGCCGTCGCGTGCACTTCCTGCGAGTCGAGCGGCTCGCTCTTGCGGTGTTGCTGACGGCGGGTGTGGTCGATGAACAGGTTGCGTGCGCTGGAAAACAGGTAAGCGCGAAAGTTCTCGATGCGGCTGCGGCCCATCTGCTCGGAAAGCCGGATGAATGCGTCCTGGGTCAGGTCGGCGGCGGTTTCCTTGCAACGCAGGCGGCGGTCCAGGTACTCCTGAATCTCCTCGCGATGGGCAAGGTAGAGGGCCTTGAGATCTGAACCGGACATGGGACCACCTTAGCGGGCGTGTGAACGAGGGCGGCAAAATAGCACAAATGAGAATTGTTTTGATTGGTGTTTTTCGCGCGTCACCTCGCGTTTTTACGCATTCTTTATGCCTTACCTCACCCCTCGATCTCGCCCCTTTACGCCCCTCCCTCGGACAATTCCCTCAAAGCGGCCCAAGCCGCACCACGGGGAGCTTCACACATGAACATGCTCGACGGGCTGTCACTGCTGCTGGCAGTGGCATTGGCTATTTACCTGCTGGTGGCGCTGCTGCGCGCCGATCGCAGCTAGGGAGTGGCCATGCACAGTTACGACTTTGCCTTGTTATTGGCGTTTTTCCTCATCGTGCTACTACCGGCACCTTGGCTCGGGCGGTTCTACTACAAAGTGATGGAAGGCCAGCGCACCTGGCTGTCACCGGTATTGGGCCCGGTGGAGCAGGGCTGCTATCGGTTGGCGGGCGTTCGCGCCGACCAGGAGCAGAGCTGGAAGCAATACACCCTGGCCTTGCTGGCCTTCAACCTGGTCGGGTTCCTGCTGCTGTTTGCCGTGCTGTTGCTGCAGGGGTATCTGCCGCTCAACCCACAGCACCTTCCCGGCCAGGAATGGTCGCTGGCGTTCAACACCGCCGTGAGCTTCGTTACCAACACCAACTGGCAGGGCTACAGCGGCGAGGCGTCGGTCAGCTACCTGAGCCAGATGCTCGGCCTGACCGTGCAGAACTTCGTCAGCGCCGCCACTGGCCTGGCGGTACTCGTGGCGCTGTGCCGCGGTATTGCCCGTCGTTCGACCGCCACCCTGGGCAATTTCTGGGTCGACATGACCCGCGCCACCCTCTACGGCCTGCTACCGCTGTGCCTGGTGCTGGCGCTGCTGCTGGTCTGGCAGGGCGTGCCGCAGACTTTTGCCGACTACGCCCACGCGCTGACCTTGCAAGGCAGCGAGCAGACCATCCCGCTTGGCCCGGCGGCCAGCCAGATTGCGATCAAGCAACTGGGCACCAACGGTGGTGGCTTCTTCGGCGTCAACTCGGCGCACCCGTTCGAAAACCCCAGCGCCTGGAGCAACCTGTTCGAGGTGGCCTCGATCATCCTCATCCCGGTGGCGCTGGTGTTCACCTTCGGCCACTACGTGAAGGACCTGCGCCAGAGCCGGGCGATTCTGGCCTGCATGCTGAGCCTGTTCCTCATCGGTGGGGCTACCGCGTTGTGGTCCGAACACCAGCCCAACCCGGCACTTGAAAGCCCACAGGTTCAACAGAGCGCGCCGATGGAGGGCAAGGAAAGCCGCTTCGGTACCACCGGCTCGGTGTTGTGGACAGTGACCACCACCGCCGCCTCCAATGGCTCGGTCAATGCCATGCACGACAGCCTCAACCCGCTGACCGGCATGGTCGCGATGGTCAACATGATGGTGGGAGAGGTGATCTTCGGCGGTGTGGGCGCGGGGCTCTACGGCATGTTGTTGTTCGTGCTGATCGCCGTGTTCCTGGCCGGCCTTATGATAGGCCGCACGCCGGAGTACCTGGGCAAGAAGCTGCAGGCGCGTGAAGTGCAGTTGCTGGTGGCGACCTTGCTGGTGATGCCGGTTGGCGTGCTGGTGCTGGGCGCCATCGCTGCCAGCCTGCCGGGCCCGGCGGCTGCGGTGAGCAACCCGGGTGCCCATGGCTTCAGCCAACTGCTGTACGCCTACACCTCGGGCACCGCCAATAACGGCTCGGCGTTTGCCGGTTTCGGTGCCAACACGGTGTACCACAACCTGATGATCGGCCTGGCCATGCTTATCGGCCGCTTCGGTTACATCCTGCCGATACTGGCCCTGGCTGGCAGCCTGGCGGCGAAAAAGAGCGCGCCCCAGGGGCTGAACAGCTTCCCCACCCACGGCCCGCTGTTCACCGGCCTGTTGCTGGTGACCATCTTGCTGGTGGGGGGCCTGACCTTCCTGCCGACCTTGGCCCTTGGGCCAATCGCCGAATACCTGAGCCTGGGCTTCTGAGGAGCCGACCATGAACATGCCCATTGCTGATGTAAAAGCCCCTCGCAACGCCAAGGACCAGACCCGCTTCGCCGCGCTCTGGCGCCCGGCCCTGGTCCAGGCCTTCGTCAAGTTGGACCCGCGCCAGCTCAAGCGCTCACCGGTCATGCTGGTGGTTGCCCTGACCGCTGTGCTCACCACCGTGTTGTGCGTTGCCCCTGGTAGTGGCGTGAGCACGGCTGTTGCGGTGCAGATCGCCCTGTGGCTGTGGTTCACCGTACTGTTCGCCAACTTCGCCGAAGCCCTGGCCGAAGGCCGAGGCAAGGCCCGCGCCGACAGCCTCAAGGCGGGGAGCCAGGGGCTCACCGCCCAGCGTCGCGACAGCGCGGGTGTATTCCAGACGGTCGCCGCCAACGCGTTGCGCAAGGACGATGTGGTCAAGGTGGTCGCCGGTGAGCTGATCCCCGGCGACGGCGAAGTGCTCGAAGGCATCGCCGCCGTCAACGAGGCGGCCATCACCGGCGAGTCTGCCCCGGTAATTCGCGAGTCCGGCGGCGACCGCTCGGCGGTGACCGGCAACACGCGGCTGGTGTCCGACTGGCTGCTGATCCGCATCACCAGCAACCCGGGCGAGTCGACCCTGGACCGCATGATCGCCTTGGTCGAGGGGGCCAAGCGGCAGAAGACGCCTAACGAGATTGCCCTGGATACCCTGCTGATCGGCCTGACCCTGATCTTCCTGGTCGTGGTGGTGACCTTGCAGCCGTTCGCCCACTTCGCCGGCGGTAGCCTGCCGTTGATCTTCCTCGCCGCGCTGCTGGTGACGTTGATCCCCACCACCATTGGCGGCCTGCTGTCGGCCATTGGCATTGCCGGCATGGACCGCCTGGTCCGGCTCAATGTCATCGCCCGCTCCGGCCGCGCGGTGGAAGCCGCCGGCGACGTGCATACACTGATGCTCGACAAGACCGGCACCATCACCTTCGGCAACCGCCGTTGCAGTGCCCTGCATGCCGCCACCGGGGTAACCGCCAAAGAGCTGGGCGAGGGCGCCTTGCTCGCTTCGCTGGCCGATGACACCGCCGAAGGCAAGTCGATCGTCGAATACCTGCGTCAGTTGCACGACTTTGTCGAACCGGTCACCGGGCAGTTCGAGGCCATTGCCTTCAGCGCCGAGACGCGCCTGTCAGGCATCGATTTCCAGCAGCATCGCTACCGCAAGGGTGCGGTCGATGCGGTGCTGGCCTTTGTCGGCATGCAGCGCCTGGAAATGCCCGCCGCGCTGGCCCGCGAGGTCGAGCGGATTGCCCAGAGTGGCGGCACACCGCTGCTGGTGTGTGTCGACAAACGCCTGCTTGGGGTAATCCATCTCAAGGACGTGGTCAAACCGGGTATTCGCGAGCGCTTTGCCGAGCTGCGCAAGCTGGGCATCCGCACCGTGATGGTGACCGGTGACAACCCGCTGACCGCCGCTGCCATTGCCGCCGAGGCGGGGGTCGACGACGTCCTGGCCGAGGCCACCCCAGAGAAGAAACTGGCGCGGATCCGCCAGGAGCAGAACGACGGCCGCTTGGTCGCCATGTGCGGCGACGGCGCCAACGACGCCCCGGCGCTGGCCCAGGCCGACGTCGGCATGGCCATGAACGATGGCACCCAGGCGGCCCGCGAGGCAGCCAACATGGTCGACCTGGACAGCGACCCGACCAAGTTGCTGGATGTGGTTCAGGTCGGCAAGGAATTGCTGGTGACCCGCGGCGCCTTGACCACCTTCTCGATTGCCAACGACGTGGCCAAGTACTTCGCCATCCTGCCGGCCTTGTTCGCCGCCATCTACCCGCAGCTGGGCGTGCTCAACCTGATGCACCTGGCCAGCCCGCAGAGCGAGATCTTGTCGGCGATCGTGTTCAACGCGCTGATCATCATCGCGCTGATTCCGTTGGCCTTGCGCGGTGTGCGGGTGCAGGCGGCGAGCGCGGCCCACCTGTTGCGGCGCAACCTGCTCATCTACGGCTTGGGCGGCATCATCGTGCCGTTTGCCGGGATCAAGCTGATCGACATGCTGCTCAATGCCCTGCACCTGGTCTGAGGAGGCCGCTATGAACACTTATGTACGCCCGGCCTTGAGCCTGGCCTTGCTGATGACGTTGCTTACTGGCGCACTGTATCCGTTGGCGGTGACCGGTATCGCCCAGGTCGCCTTCCCTGAACAGGCCAGCGGCAGCCTGGTGCGCGACGCCCAGGGCCAGGTGCGCGGTTCGGCCCTGATCGCCCAGGATTTCCAAGGCGATGGCTGGTTCCATTCGCGGCCTTCGGCAGGGGCCTATGCCACGGTTGCCAGCAGTGCCAGCAACCTGTCGCAGAGCAATCCGGCCTTGGCCGAGCGGGTGGCCAGTGATGCCGGCGCGCTGTATCGAACGCAACAAGGCCCGGTGCCTCAAGCCTTGCTGACGACCTCGGGCAGCGGCCTGGACCCGCATTTGCCGCCGCAGGCCGTGGCCTACCAGATTCCGCGTGTGGCTGCGGCCCGCAAGGTGCCGGAGGAGCGCTTGCAAGCCTTGCTTGAAGAGGCCACCCTCCACCCATTGATCGGGCCGCCTGTGGTCAACGTCCTGGCACTGAACCAGGCCTTGGAGACGTTGGGGCATTGAGACGGGGGCCTGCAACGCAGGCCCAACGATCGCCGCATTATTGAAGGATGACACATGAGTGATTCCGCCCGCGCAGACGCGCTGTTGGCCAACCTGCCGCGCGCTGGGCGCGGCAGGCTGAAGGTGTTTCTCGGCGCCGCACCCGGGGTGGGCAAGACCTACGCCATGCTGCAAGCCGCCCACACCCAGCAACGCCAGGGCGTGCAGGTGCTGGCCGGGGTGGTCGAGACCCACGGCCGCGCCGAAACCGAAGCGCTGCTCGGCGGCATGCCCCAGCAGCCACTGCTGCGCAGCGATTACCGCGGCGTCACGCTTGAAGAAATGGACCTGGACGGCCTGCTCAGCGCGGCGCCAGCCCTGGCCCTGGTCGACGAGCTGGCGCACACCAACGCACCCGGCAGCCGCCATGCCAAGCGCTGGCAGGACGTGCAGGAACTGCTCGCCGCCGGCATCGACGTCTACACCACCGTCAACGTGCAACACCTGGAGAGCCTCAACGACAAGGTCCGCGACATCACCGGCGTGCAGGTGCGTGAAACCCTGCCGGACTGGGTGCTGCAGGAAGCTTTCGAACTGGTACTGATCGACCTGCCGCCCCGCGAGCTGCTCGAACGCCTGCGCGAAGGCAAGGTGTACGTGCCGGAGCAGGCGCGGGCGGCCATCGATGCGTACTTCTCGCAGACCAACCTGACCGCCCTGCGTGAACTGGCCATGCAGACGGCCGCCGCCCAGGTCGATGCCGACCTGGCCCACGGCTATCGCCAGCGCGGCCAGGAAGCCCCTGCCTTGCGCGGGCGGCTGTTGGTTGGCGTCGATGGCGACGACCAGGCCGAACGCCTGGTGCGCCATGCCAGCCGGGTGGCTCAGCGCCGTCACTTACCCTGGAGCCTGGTGCACGTGGACAACGGTCGCCTGCGTGACGAGGCGGCGCGTCAGCGCTTGCAGGCTGCGCAGCAACTGGCCGAGCGCCTGGGGGGCGAAGTGGTGCTGTTGCGGGCCGGCGAAGTGGCGCGCACGTTGATTCAGCATGCGCTCGAACGCCGGGCCAGCCTGGTGCTGGTGGGGCAGTCGCGCGATCGCCTGCGTCGACGCCTGTTGGGGGCGGGGGTTGCGGCGCGGCTATTGCGCGAAAGCCATGGGCTGGAAATCAACGTGCTCGACCGCGATGCCCAGCCGCAACCGGCCCGCTCGGCGGTCAAGCGTGTGTGGGTGTGGCGGCATTATCTGCTGGCCCTGCTGGCCACCGTCATGGCGGCCGGCCTGGCCTGGGCGGTGTCGAGCGTGCTGGCGCTGCCTAATATCTCCTTGGTGTTTCTTGCTGCAGTGTTGCTGGTGGCGGTGCGCAGCAGCCTGGGGCCGGCGCTGGCGTGTGCGGCGTTGTCGTTCCTGACGTACGACTTCTTGTTCATCCCGCCGAATTTCTCCTTCAGCATCCAGCGCGAAGAAGACGTGCTAACCCTGGTGTTCTTTCTGCTCATGGCCGCCCTCACGGGTAACCTGGCGGCCCGTCAGCGCCGCCAGCTGCAGGCACTGCGCGAAACCCAGGCGCAAACCAGCCAACTGCTCGACCTGTCGCGTCGGCTGACCGTCGCCACCGACCGCCAGGCAGTGTTCAACGCCGCCGGCCAGCACCTGGACGGTTGGCAGGACCTGCACGTATGCCTGCTCGAACGTGATGCCGAGGGCCTGTTGCGCGTGGCCAGTGGCGAAGCCCACGCACTGAGCGACAACGAACGGGCCGCTGCCGACTGGGCCTGGCAACACGGTCAGGCAGCGGGCCAGGGCAGCGATACCTTGCCCAATGGCCGCTGGTGGTGGTGGCCCTTGGCGGTGGAGGATCAGCCGCTGGCCCTGCTCGGCGTGCGCTCGCGCACTGGCGACCCGCTCAGCGACCCGCGCCGGCGCCTGCTCACGGCCCTGGGCCAGCCGCTGGCCCAGGCGCTGGCCCGCGCGCGGCTGGCCGAACAACTGGAGGCCGCGCGCCTGCACGGCGAAACCGAACAGCTGCGCAGCGCCTTGCTCGCGTCGGTGTCCCACGACCTGCGCACGCCGCTGACCGCTATGCGCGGCAGTATCGACAGCTTGCTGGCGCTGGGCGAGGCGATCCCCGAACAAGACCGGCGCGAACTGCTGGAAGGCACGCGTGACGAGGCCGAGCGCCTGGACCGCTACATCCAGAACTTGCTCGACATGACCCGCCTGGGCCACGGCGGCCTCAAGCTTGCCCGTGACTGGGTAGCCCCCGTAGACATCGTCGGCAGCGCGCTCAACCGCCTGCGTGTGGTGCTGGCGCCATTGCGGGTGCACACCTTGGTGCCGACCGAGTTGCCGTTGCTGTTTGTCCATGCGGCATTGATCGAGCAGGCGCTGGTCAATGTGCTGGAGAACGCCGCACGCTTCTCCCCGGCCAACGGTCGGCTGGAGCTGCAGGTGTCGGTGGTGGACGCGCAATTGCACATGGCCGTGCGCGACCAGGGCCCCGGCATCCCCCTGGCGGAGCGGGAGAAGATTTTCGACATGTTCTACACCGCCGCCCGTGGAGATCGAGGCGGGCAGGGCACCGGCCTGGGCCTGGCCATCTGCCAGGGCATGATTGGCGCCCATGGCGGGCAGATCCTGGTGGGTGACGGCATCGATGGCCAGGGCACCGGCATCACTCTATGCTTGCCGCTGCCCCCTCAACCCGAAGCTGAAAGCGAAACCCCATGAGCCAACCCGCCACCCTTTTGGTTATCGACGACGAGCCGCAGATCCGCAAGTTCTTGCGTATCAGCCTGATGTCCCAAGGCTACAAGGTGCTCGAAGCTGCCACCGGCAGCGAGGGCCTGGCGCAAGCCGCATTGGGTAAACCCGACTTGGTGGTGCTCGATCTCGGCCTGCCGGACATGGACGGCCAGCAGGTACTGCGTGAGTTGCGCGAATGGAGCGCGGTGCCGGTGCTGGTGCTGTCGGTGCGTGCCAGCGAGGTGCAGAAGGTCGATGCACTGGACGGCGGGGCCAATGACTATGTGACCAAACCGTTTGGCATTCAGGAGTTTCTGGCGCGGGTGCGTGCCCTGTTGCGCCAGGTGCCGCAGGCCGGTGGCGGTGAGGTGGCCGCCAGTTTCGGGCCGTTGACCGTGGACTTCGCCTTCCGCCGGGTGACCCTGGAGGGCGTGGAGGTCGCGTTGACGCGCAAGGAGTATGCGCTGCTGGCCCAGTTGGCCGGGCACCCGGGCCGGGTGATTACCCAGCAGCAGTTGCTCAAGGACATCTGGGGGCCGACCCATGTCGACGATACCCACTACCTGCGCATCGTGGTCGGGCATCTGCGCCAGAAGCTTGGGGATGACCCAATGGCGCCGCGGTTCATCATCACCGAGGCGGGGGTAGGCTACAGGCTGGTAGCGCCAGGCCCGTGAGAGGGCGAGGTGGCATCAGGCCCTGGGCGGCTCTTTTTCGAACAGCTGGCGCATGACCTCCAGATAGCGCCGCGCGCCCAGGCCCAAGGGCCGCGGTTTGACCCAGATGATGTCAACCCACAAGCGTAACCGGCTGGCCATGTTGTCGAAGCGCACCTCGGCCAATGCGCCCGAGGCAATCAACGGCTCAACCAGCGGCTGCGGCAGGTAGGCCCAACCCAGGCCGGATTGCACCAGGTCCAGCGTCGCCAGGTAGCTGTCGGTCAGCCAGATCCGCCGCGACAGCACCATGCGCGGGTCGGAGCCGGTGGCTTTGCCGGAGGCCACGATGATTTGCCGTTGCTCGGCGAATGCCTCTTCCGGCAGCGGCGTGCCGTTGTTGCGCCCGGCGGGGTGGCGCGGTGAAGCAACGGCCACCAGCAGTTGGCTGCCGGCTTCAAGAAACGACTCGCGCTCATCGATCCCGGGCCGTTCGAATACCAGGGCCAACTGCACGCTGCCGTCGTGCAGCAAGCGTATGGCTTCGGCTTGGGTGGCCGAACGTACTTCGATCTCAAGGCTGGGGAATTCCTGCGCGAGGGTTTCCAGGGGCTGGCTCCAGCGGCCGGTCTGCAGCTCGGGCGCCATGGCGATGGTCAGGCGTTTTTCCAGCCCCTTGTGCAGTTGCAGGGCCTGGGCGTCCAACAAGTTGAGCTGGCAGATCACCTGCCTGGCCTGCGGTTCGAGCGCCAGTGCTGCGCTGGTCGGCAAGGCTTTGCGTGTGGCACGGTCGAACAGGGCCAGGTCCAGTTCTGCTTCCAGCTGGGCGATGGCCATGCTCACGGCCGAAGGCACGCGCCCCAGCTTGCGTGCGGCTGCAGAAAACGACCCTGCCTCCAGTACCGCCAGAAAGACTGCAAGAGAGTCGCTGGTAAAGGCCATCGTCAGAACCCTCCTTGGCGGGCTACAAGTCTTCCGACAGGATACGGTCCACGCTGTCGACAAAGTAGTCCACGCTCGCCTGGGTGGTACACATCGGCGGTTTGATCTTGAGGATGTTCAGGTAGTCGCCGGTCGGTTGCATGAAGATGCCCAGCTCGCGCAGGCGATCGCACAGCAGCAGGGTCTCCTCGGTCGCCGGCTCCAGCGTCTGCCGGTCGCGCACCAGCTCCAGGCCCAGGTAGAAGCCCGAGCCATGCGCTGCGCCGGCGAGCGGGTGCTTGTCGACCAATGCCTGCAAGCGTGCCTTGAAATAGCGCCCGGTGTCGCGGGCGTTGTCCCACAGCCCTTCCTCCTGCATCACGTCCAGCACCGCCATGCCGATGCGGCAACTGACCGGGCTACCCCCCGCCGACGAGAAGAAGTAGCCCTGCGCCTCCAGCGCCTCGGCTATCTCACGCCGGGTGATCACCACGCCCAGCGGCTGGCCGTTGCCCATGCCCTTGGCCATGGTGATGATGTCGGGCACCACGCCTTGTTCCTCAAAGCCCCAGAAGTACTCGCCCAGCCGGCCATAACCGACCTGCACTTCGTCGGCGATGCACACGCCGCCCCGGGCGCGCACCTTGGCATAGGCGTCGGCCAGATAGCCTGCAGGCAGCGAGATGCCGCCGGCATTGCCGTACACCGGCTCGCAAATGATGCCAGCCAGCTGACGGCCTCGGCCATCGAGCTCGGCCAGCTTGGCATCGACGTCACGCAGGTAGTCGGCGGCGCTGTCGGCACCGCGAAAACGCCCACGGAAGGTGTTCGGCGCCTCGACCGGGTGCACCCAGTCTGGCCGGGTCTCCAGTGCCTGCGGGTTATCGGCGATGGACGTTGATATGGCGTCGGTGGCCACCGACCAGCCGTGGTAGGCCTCCAGCACGCTGAGCAGGTCGCGCCCGCCGCTGTAGGCCCAGGCCAGGCGGATGGCCAGGTCGTTGGCCTCGGTGCCGCTGTTGACCAGAAACACCCGGTCGAAGCCTTCCGGCGCCAGTTTGAGCAGGCGTTCGGAGAACTCGGCGATGGCGGCGTAATGGAAGCGCGAGTTGGTGTTGAGCAGCGACCACTGCCGCGCCGACTCGGCCACCATGCGTGGGTGGCCATGGCCAAGCACGGCAACGTTGTTGAGCATGTCCAGGTACGAACGGCCCTGCATGTCGACCAGGTAGTTGCGCCAGCCGCGTTCGATATGCGGCGGTTGCGCGTAGTAGTGCTTCTGCGAGCGGGCGAAGCTTGCGTCGCGGCGTGCCAGCAGCGCCTGCGGGTCGGGCAGCGTTTCGGCGTCGCAGTCAACGCCCAGCAGCGCGGCAGGCGACGGGCATAGCGCCAGCCAGGCTGCGGCCTGGGAGGGCGTGGCGAAGAAGGGAGGGCGGGTAGCGTTATCCAGGCACAGCTGAACGCTGAGCACGCCATGGCTGCTACCCAGTGGTTGACCTTTTGCTACGGCTTGGCCATCCACCGGGGCATCTTCCAGACCCGTGAGCCACAAGGCCCAATGCGGCGTGTGCAGGCAGCCGCGGCCATCGCCATGACGCTGCCAAGTGCCGGCCTCGGGTGCCTGCAGCAGGGTGCCGTTCGGCACCTGCAACTCCACACCCAGCGCGCAGGTGGCAGGTTCTTCGGGGCGGTCGATATGGGTTTGTGACAGGCGATACTGGCCATGCAGCGTGCTCGCCGGGGTCGGTTGTGCGGCCAGCAGGTGCTGATCGAAACCTGGCTGCTCCCAGTTGCCCGCTTCGCAGTGCGGGCTGAGCACGCCCAGGTCGAGGCGTGCGACCGGCTGGCCGACCAGTTCGGGCAACAGGGGTGCACAACCGGCCAGCTCGGGCTTGCCGGGTTGAAGATTGGCCGCTTGCAGGATAGCCGCCTCCATCAACGCGAAAGGCACGGCGGTAGCGGTGTCGAAGATTTCCCATTCATGCGCGATGTTGTTGCGGATGTACTGATTGTTCGGCGCTATGGCGAGCTGTTGCTCGCTGCTCAGCACCAGTACCGCGGCGCGGTTGAGTACCAACGGCCACAGGGCGCGCAGTTCGGCCTCGCTCAGCGGGTTGAGCGCCTGGTAGGCACGCACCGCCGGCAGAATGCGCAGCGGGTCGCCTTCGGCATGGTGCAGCAGCGCAGCGCAGGTCACCGACAGGTCGGCGATGCGCCAGGTGTGCAGCAGGTCGCCGAAGTCGATCACGCCCTGCAACTGCCACTGGCGCTCGCCATCGCGGGCCCACACGGCGTTGTCGTCGGTCACGTCCAGGTGCACGGCCTGGCAGGGCAGTTGGTCGGCCAGCGGCGCCAGGTGCGCAGCGGCCAGCTGGGTGGCTTGCTCGACACGGACGCGTTGGCCTGCGTCCTGCAGCACGGGCAGCAGGTGCTGGATGAGTGCCTGGGCGTGCTGCGGATCCCACTGCAGGGTACGGCTCAGGCCTGGGTGGTCAAAGTCGGCCAGGGCGTTGTCCAGCCGTGCGCAGAGCCCGCCCAGTTCGGCCATCAGGCGTGGTGGCATGTGTTTGAGGCGGGTCAGCGGCTGGCCGTCGATGTAGTCGAGCAGGCGTACGCGCAGTGGTTGGCCGGCGATGTCCAGTGCCAGCAGCGCTTGGCCGGTTTGTGCGGGGCGTACTGCGGGTACGGGCAAGCCCTGTTCACGCAGGTAGGCCAAGGCGGCGTGCTGGGCTTCCAGTTCGACCTGGGCGTAGCTGCCGTGGCAGGCCTTGAGTACGAAACGGCCTTGGGGGGAATCCAGGCGGAAGTTCAGGTCCTGCTGGCTGCCCAGCGACGTCAGGTTGCCAGCCAGGTTGTAATGGGTCTGCAGCAAGGCGTGCGCCTGGGCTTCGCTTAGCGAGGGGCTGGGCATGGCGGAGCGCTGGATCAGGGTGGCCAGGGCAGGGGCGGCTGGGTTTTGGCTGGGCATTGGGGGCTACCGTTGGTGCTGGGAGGCGGTAGGGAATTTATGCCCGTTTTGGTTGATGATGGAAGACGATTGTTGTCAGAATTTTTGATGATGAGGTGCATGTCAAAAAATTAGCAGCGCCTATGAGATCGAGCGCCGCCCGCGCGGCGCTCGATCTCATAGGCGCTGCTAATCTAACGACATGCCCTTGTAGCCTTCACCTCACCTCAAAAGCTGGCCTTCACCGACACCATGAAATTACGCGGTTCCCCATAGTAGTTGCCAAAGGTCTCTGTCCCGATGCTGGCGTAATAGCGCTTGTCGAACAGGTTGTTGCCGTTAAGCGCCACCGACCAGGTCTCATCGATCCGGTACCCGATCCGCCCATTCCACACCGCATAGCCCGCCTGGCTGATCTTCTCGCCACTGGCCGGCGAAAGCCGGAAGTTGTCACTTTGCGCATTCACCCCGGCGCCAATGCTGACCCGCTCCAATGCCCCCCCCAAGGTGTACTCACCCCACAAGCGCAACACATGGCGAGGCACATAGCTGTTGAACGCTGCGCCATTCAAACTGCTGTCGATATCATCCAGCGTCTTGGTCTGGGTATAGGTGTACCCCGCCAGCAACTGCAGCCGCTCGATCACTTCACCGCTGAGCTCGGCTTCGAACCCTTGGGCACGCACCCGGCCGGCGTTCACGTAGCAATAACCATCGGATGACGGGCAAGACGAGTTGAAGTCGGTTTGCGCCTGGTCTTTCTGAATGGTGCGGAAAAGGTTGAAGGCGCCGTTCAAACGGCCGTCGTACCAGGCACCCTTGATCCCCAGCTCATAGCTCTGGCCCACCAGTGGTTTGAGGGTGGAGCCGTCTTCTGCCCGGTAGTTGCCTTGCGGGGTGAAGATGTCCGAGTAGCTGGCGTAGGCCGTCAGGTTCTCGTTCAGGTCCAGCAGCACGCCGGCAAATGGTGTGACCTGCCCGGTCTCACGGGTGTTGGAGGGCTGCGATTCACCGCTTCTGATGAAGACGGAATCCGTCTTGGAGTCGTACCAGCTCACCCGGCCACCGACCACCACGGTCAACGGGTCGGCCAGTTTCAAGCGCAGGGTCGAGTAGAGGCCCTTTTGCGTGGTCTTGCTCTTGACCGGCCCGCCGCGCGACGAGTTTTCGATGAAGTAACTGTCATCGGGCTCGGGGATGAACTTGTCGGGGTTGAACACATTCTGGCGCTGCGGCAGAAACGCCACCGAGTAAAAGTCGTCCTTGTTCGAGCGGCTGGCGTTCATGCCCAGCACCAGTTCATGTTGCTGGCCGAACGCGTCGAACTTGCCATCCAGGTAGGCGTCCAGGCCGTAGTCGACCTGGTCGTAGTCATACATGCTGCCCAGCATGCCGGTGGTGTCGATGCCGGGCGTTACCGCGCCCGAAGCGAACGCGTACTTGATGTCCTGGGTGTTCTTTGTATAAACACTGGCAACTTTGAGCTTCCAGTCTTCATTGACCTGGTGGGTGAGGTCGCTGAACACGGTCGTGCGCTTGCTGCGCCAGGTGTTCCACGAGGGGTCGAGGCAGGTCGAGCGGCTGAGGTTGAGGTCGCTGCGGTCCTTGTAGCGCGGCAGGCCACCCCAGCACGGGTTGGCGTCGACATCTTCATAGGCAATGCCCAGCCCCAGGGTCGTGTCGGGGCTCAGGTCGAAGTCGAGCGCGCCGTAATACACCTGGTCCTTGCGGTTGGCGTCGTCTACAAAATAGTGCCGGCTCTGCTCGGCCACCACCGCCCGGCCACGCAGGGTGCCGGCCGCGTTCAGCGGGCCGCCGGTGTCGATCTGCCCGCGGTAGTTGTCCCAGCTGCCACCGGACAAGGTGATGTCGGTATGCGCGTCGGCAAGGCCACGCTTGCGCACGAAGTTCACCCCGCCTGCGGTGCCGCCCGAGCCCTTCATCATGCCTGCAGCGCCGCGCAGCACTTCGACCCGGTCGTAATACGCCATGTCACTGCTGAAGCTGTCGGCCTGGACATACAGGTTGCCCATGTCCAACGGCACGCCGTCGTACTGGTACTGGCCCGACATGCGGAACCCGCGCGAGTAGAAGTATTTGCCGCCCATGGTCGAGTCGTACACGGTAATGCCCGGCGTCTTCTCCATGACCTGGTCGATGGTGTACAGGTTCTGGTCGTCCATCATCTTGCGCGTCATCACCGTGACCGATTGCGGCGTCTCTTTCAGCGAGTGCTCGCCCTTGCCGATGGTCACCCCGCCGGTGGTGTACGAGCCGCTGTTTTCAGTGGTCGCGCCCAGCACCTGGCTGGTGATGTTGGTGGCCCCCAGCTCCATCGCCGAACCCGAAGACGGCACGGCCCGCAGCACATAGGTACCGTTTGACTGCGGCTCGGCCTGCAGGCCGCTGCCTGCCAGAATCTGGGTGAAGCCTTCGCTGACACCGAATGCCCCTTTGAGCCCTGCGCTGTGCAAGCCGTCGGTCTGCTTGGCATCGAACGACAGCGCAGCCCCCGCTGCACTGGCATAGCGGCTGAGCACTTCGGTCAGGCTGCCCCCGGCAATGTCGAACGTCCTGACGCCGTTCTGCTGCACCGGCACCTGTGCCGCGAACGTCATCATGGGCCAGGCACCCGCAGTGGTTGCCGCCAACAGCCCGATTTTTACCGCCGTCGCCAGACGACCACGCTTGAACACTCCAGACATGCCAATCCTCCCCCAGAAAACGATCAATGAATCCCATTGGGGGATGAGCCGAACGATGCGAACAAAAAGTGCAAAAGCGCCGGAAGTTTTTTCAACTCACAGCGCCAGTGGGCTGTCAGGGGGTGACACGTTGACCCAAAAACGGCTGAAGCGCGTGACGCGCAGCGCAAAGCCGCTTTCCAGCGCCGCCAGCGCTCGGTCGGTGTCATCGATGGGGAATGCGCCCGAGACCTTCAATTGCGCAATGCGCGGGTCGCAGCGCAGCACCCCGGTGCGATAGCGCGACAGGTCGGCAAGCAGTTCGGCCAAGGGGCGATCGAGGGCAATGATGCTGCCTTGCTGCCAAGCCCCCACAGACGCGTCGTTGCGCCGTAGTGCCCCCACCGAGCGGTCAGAAAAGGCAATGGATTGCCCAGCCTCCACACGCACGGCCAGAGCACCGCTGGCCGCCCTGACTTCCACCGCTTTTTCGAGGACCGCCACTTCACCGCCCAGCGCTTGGGCGCGCACGATAAAGCGCGTGCCCAGCGCGCGTACCTGGCCATGCCGGGTGCGCACCGTGAACGGCCGTTGCGCGGGGTCCACAGCAGTGGTGACCAGAATCTCACCGCGCAGCAGTTCCAGCACCCGTTGCTGGCCGTCGTATTTGAGGTTCACCGATGTGTCGGTGTTGAGCAGCAGCGAGCTGCCATCGGCCAGGCGAAATGTACGGCGTTCACCGACGGCGGTGCGGTAGTCGGCAAACTGTTGCTGGGCAGTGTCGCTGCGCCAACCCAGCCAGCCCAGCGACGTCGCCGGCACTAGCACGACCACACTGCGCAGCAACTGGCGCCGAGAGCGCTCGGCACCGCGCAGGGCAGGTGCCGCCAGGGCGCCGGGCACGCTTGTCATCTGCTCGCCCACGGCGGCCATGCGTTGCCAGGATTGGCGGTGAACCGGGTCGGCAACCAGCCAGTCGTTCCAGGCGCGGCGGTCGGCATCGGTTGCGATGCCCGAATGAAGCCTTGCGTACCAGCGGGCGGCGACGCTGATGGCTTGCAACTCGGCAGGCGAAAGGCTCATGCCTGTTGCAACTGCATCAAGCAGCAATGCTCCATGGCCTTGGCCATGTAGTTGTTGACGCTGCGTACGCTGATGTTCAGTTGCTCGGCAATCTGCGGGTAGGTCAGGCCATCGAACTGCGACAGCATGAACACTTGCTTGACCTTGGTGCCAAGCCCTTGCAGCAGGCGGTCGATTTCCACCAGTGCCTGCAACAAAATTGCCTGTTCCTCCAGCGAAGGCTGCAGCGCTTCGGGCAGGGTAGCCAAGGCCTCCAGGTAGGCTTGCTCCAGTGAACGCCGGCGGATCAGATCGATCAACAGGCCTTTGGCGATTCTCGACAGGTAGGGGCGCGGCTCGCGAATGTCCAGCGCGCTGCGTGCCTTGATCACCCGCACGAAGGTGTCTTGCGTCAGGTCGGCGGCATCGAACGCATTGCCCAGGCGCTTGCGCAGCCAGCCATTGAGCCAGCCGTGGTGCTCGCAGTACAGGTCGTTGACGGCGCTATGCAGGGATAGATCGTTGGCGGACATGGTGATGGAATAGTTCGCGAGTGGTAATGAATCTTATTGTCGTGCGGCCTGTGGTTGCTTTGCAAGCGCCGCGCCGCTGACGAATGTGTCTTTGCCCTCCACGAACGGGTCGCTGCCCTACAGCGATTGAAGAAACGCACGAATCGCCTGGCGCGCCTGGGCACCGAGCGCTACGTAGCGTTGCCGGGCTATTTCGGCCTCACCGCCATGCCAGACAATGGCCTCCTCCAAAGGCTTGAACAGCGCCGCCTCGAAACCTCAGCCTGATGTATCAACTTCCAAAAACGCCGCTTCCAGCAATTGCCGCGTATACGCATGCTGCGGCGCATGGAAGATGGCCTGCGCATCCCCTTGCTCCACCACCTGCCCCTGCTTGATCACCATCAGCTGATGGCTCAACGCCTTGACCACTGCCAAGTCGTGGCTGATGAACAGGTAGGTCAGGTTGTACTTCTGCTGCAGGCTGCGCAGCAACTCCACCACCTGCCGCTGCACCGTCCGGTCCAGCGCCGACGTCGGTTCATCCAGCAGAATCAACGCCGGCTTCAACACCAGCGCCCGTGCAATCGCAATGCGCTGGCGCTGGCCGCCGGAGAACTCGTGGGGGTAGCGGTGCCGGGTGCGCGGGTCCAGCCCCACTTCCTCCAGCGCCGCAATGATCGCCGCCTCTTGCTCTTCAGCCGTACCGATGCGGTGAATCCGTAGCCCTTCGCCCACGATGTCCGCCACGCACATGCGTGGGCTCAGGCTGCCGAACGGGTCCTGGAACACCACCTGCATCTGCCGCCGCAACGGGCGCACGTCCTTCTGGTTCAACCCTTCGAGGTGCTGGCCATGAAAGCGAATGCCGCCCTGGCTTGAAATCAACCGCAAGATGGCCAGCCCGAGCGTCGATTTACCCGAGCCACTCTCACCGACAATCCCCAGCGTCTGCCCCTGGGGCAAGCTGAAGTTGATGCCGTCCACCGCCTTCACATGGTCGACCGTGCGCCGCAAGAAGCCTTTCTTGATCGGGAACCAGACCTTGAGGTCATCCACTTCAAGCAACGGCGCACCGACCGGGTTGTGGGCAGGCTGGCCGCTTGGTTCGGCATTGATCAGCATCTGCGTGTAGTGATGCTGCGGCGCACTGAACAGCGTCGCGCAATCGGCCTGCTCGACAATCTGCCCACGTTGCATCACGCACACGCGGTGGGCGATCCGCCGCACCAGGTTGAGGTCATGGCTGATCAACAGCAGCGCCATCCCCAGCCGCGCCTGCAGTTCCTTGAGCAGGTCGAGAATCTTCAACTGCACGGTCACATCCAGTGCCGTGGTCGGTTCATCGGCAATCAGCAGCTCCGGCTCGTTGGCCAGCGCCATGGCGATCATCACCCGCTGGCGCTGGCCGCCCGACAGTTCATGGGGCAGTGCCTTGAGGCGTTTGTGGGGGTCGGGAATACCCACCAGCTCGAGCAGTTCCAGGGTCCGTGCGGTGGCTTGCTTGCCGGTCAGGCCCTTGTGCAGCAAGAGGATCTCGTTGATCTGCTTCTCGATGCAGTGCAAGGGGTTCAGCGAGGTCATCGGCTCCTGGAAGATCATCGCAATGCGGTTGCCACGAATATGCCGCAGGGCCTTCTCGCTCTGCTGCAGCAGGTCCTTGCCCTCGTAGTGGATGCTGCCGCTGGGGTGGCGGGCGAGGGGGTAGGGCAGCAGGCGCAGGATCGAGTGGGCGGTCACCGACTTGCCCGAGCCGCTCTCGCCGACCAGGGCCAGGGTCTCGCCCTTGCGGATGTCGAAGCTGATGCCGTCGACCACGCGGTTGACCTGCTCGCCGGTGACGAACTCCACCGCAAGATCACGCACTTCGATCAGGTTGTGTTCGCTCATGTCATTTCCTTGGGTCGAAGGCATCGCGGGCGGATTCACCGATGAACACCAGCAAGCTCAGCATCACCGCCAGCACGGCGAAAGCACTGATGCCAAGCCACGGCGCCTGCAGGTTGGATTTGCCCTGGGCGACCAGCTCGCCCAGCGACGGCGAGCCGGCGGGCAGGCCGAAGCCGAGGAAGTCCAGGGCGGTCAGCGTGCCGATGGCGCCCGTGAGGATGAACGGCATGAAGGTCATGGTCGAGATCATCGCGTTGGGCAGGATGTGCCGGTACATGATCGCGCCGTTGCGCATGCCCAGGGCGCGGGCGGCGCGCACGTATTCGAGGTTGCGGCCACGCAGGAACTCGGCGCGCACCACGTCCACCAGGCTCATCCACGAGAACAGCAGCATGATCCCCAGCAGCCACCAGAAGTTGGGCTGCACGAAACTGGCGAGGATGATCAGCAGGTACAGCACCGGCAACCCCGACCAGATTTCCAGGAAGCGCTGGCCGGCAAGGTCCACCCAACCCCCGTAGAACCCCTGCAGGGCGCCGGCGATGACGCCGATGATGGAGCTGAGGATGGTCAGCGTCAGGGCGAACAGCACTGAAACGCGGAAGCCGTAGATCACTCGCGCCATCACGTCGCGGCCCTGGTCGTCGGTGCCCAGCCAGTTGTCCGCCGAAGGTGGGGCCGGCGCCGGCACCTTGAGGTCGTAGTTGATGCTCTGGTAGCTGAACGGGATCGGCGCCCACAGCACGAAGCTGTCCTTGTTGGCCAGCAGCTCGCGGATGTACGGGCTTTTGTAGTTGGCTTCCAGCGGGAATTCGCCGCCGAAGGTCGTCTCTGGGTAGCGCTTGAAGGCGGGGAAGTACCACTCGCCGTCGTAGCGCACGGCAATCGGTTTGTCGTTGGCGATCAGCTCGGCACCCAGGCTCAGGCCGAACAGGATGAGGAACAGCCACAACGACCACCAACCTCGGCGGTTGGCCTTGAAGCGCTCGAAGCGCCGGCGGTTGAGAGGGGACAAGGCCATGTCAGTGCTCCCGGCTGGCGAAGTCGATACGTGGATCGACCAGGGTGTAGGTCAGGTCGCCGATCAGTTTCACCACCAGCCCGAGCAGGGTGAAGATGAACAGGGTGCCGAAGACCACCGGGTAGTCGCGGTTGATCGCCGCCTCGAAGCTCATCAGGCCCAGGCCGTCGAGCGAGAAGATCACCTCGATCAGCAGCGAGCCTGTGAAGAAGATACCGATGAAGGCCGAAGGGAAGCCGGCGATCACCAGCAGCATGGCGTTACGGAACACATGCCCGTACAGCACCCGGGAGCGGCTCAGGCCCTTGGCCTTGGCGGTGACCACGTACTGCTTGTTGATCTCGTCGAGGAAGCTGTTTTTGGTCAGCAGGGTCATGGTGGCGAAGTTGCCGATGACCAGCGCGGTGATGGGCAGTACCAGGTGCCAGAAGTAGTCCAGCACCTTGCCGGTGGTGGACAGCTCGTCGAAGTTGTTCGAGGTCAGTCCGCGCAGCGGGAACCAGTCGAAGTAACTGCCGCCGGCGAACAGCACGATCAGCAGGATGGCGAACAGGAACGCCGGGATGGCATAGCCGACGATGATCGCCGAGCTGGTCCAGACATCGAAGTGGCTGCCGTGGCGCACGGCTTTGGCGATGCCTAGGGGGATAGACACCAGGTACATGATCAGCGTGCTCCACAACCCCAGCGAGATCGACACCGGCATCTTCTCGATGATCAGGTCGATGACCTTGGCATCGCGGAAGAAGCTGTCGCCGAAGTCCAGCTGGGCGTAGTTCTTGACCATGATCCACAGGCGTTCGGGCGGCGATTTGTCGAAGCCGTACATGCGCTCGATCTCGGCCACCAATGCCGGGTCCAGGCCCTGGGCGCCGCGGTAGCTGGAGCCGGCCACGGAGACCTCGGCACCGCCACCGGCGATGCGGCTGGTGGCGCCTTCGAAGCCTTCGAGCTTGGCGATCATCTGCTCGACCGGGCCGCCAGGCGCGGCCTGGACGATGATGAAGTTGATGACCAGGATGCCGAACAGGGTCGGGATGATCAGCAGCAGGCGGCGCAGGATATAGGCCAGCATCTCAGTTGGCCTCGGCCGGGGTGGCGTCGCTGACAGCCGGGGTCACGCCGGGCTTGATCCACCAGGTGTCGATGCCGATGTCGTACTTGGGCGACACCTTGGGGTGGCCGATGTGGTTCCAGTAGGCCACGCGCCAGGTCTTGATGTGCCAGTTGGGGATCACGTAGTAGCCCCACAGCAGTACCCGGTCGAGCGCGCGCGCATGGTTGATCAGGCTCTGGCGTGATTCGGCATTGATCAGCCGCTCTACCAACTGGTCGATGGCCGGGTCGCGCAGGCCGATGAAGTTGCGGCTGCCAGGGTTGTCGGCAGCGGCACTGGACCAGAACTCGCGCTGTTCGTTGCCCGGCGAATTGGACTGCGGGTAACCCCCGACGATCATGTCGAAGTCGCGTGAGCGCAGGCGGGTGATGTACTGCGAAACGTCGACCCGGCGGATGTTCAGGTCAATGCCCAGGTCGGCGAGGTTACGCTTGAACGGCAGCAGGATGCGCTCGAACTCGGTCTGTGCCAGCAGGAACTCGATGGACACCGGCTTGCCGTCCTTGTCGACCATCTTGTCGTCGACGATCTTCCAGCCGGCGTCCTGCAGCAGCTTGTAGGCCTGGCGCTGCTGTTCGCGGATCATGCCGCTGGCGTCGGTGACCGGGTTGCGGAAAGCCTCGCTGAAGACCTGCTCGGGCACTTTGCCGCGCAGCGGTTCGAGAATTTTCAGCTCGTCAGGCGTGGGCACGCCCCGGGCGGCCATGTCGGAGTTTTCGAAGTAGCTGCCGGTGCGGGTGTAGGCACCGTTGAACAGCTGCTTGTTGGTCCACTCGAAGTCCAGCAGCAGGCTTAGCGCCTGGCGCACGCGGATGTCCTGGAACACCGGTTTGCGCAGGTTGAAAATGAAGCCCTGCATGCCGGTGGGGTTGCCGTTGGGCAGCTCCTCCTTGATCAGGCGGCCATCGCGGACCGCCGGGACGTTGTAGGCGGTGGCCCAGTTTTTTGCGCTGACCTCCAGCGCATAGTCGAACGCCCCGGCCTTCAATGCCTCCAGTGCGACGGCCGTGTCGCGGTAGGAGTCGAAGGTCATGGCATCGAAGTTGAACTGGCCGCGGTTGATCGGCAGGTCCTTGGCCCAGTAGTCCTTGACCCGCTCGTAGCGGATGGTGCGCCCGGCCTTGACCTCGGCGACCTTGTACGGGCCGCTGCCCAGGGGGATTTCCAGGTTGCCGCGGTTGAACTCGCGGCTTTCGTACCAGTGCTTGGGCAGTACCGGCAGTTGGCCCAGAATCAGCGGCAGTTCGCGGTTGTTCTGGTGCTTGAACTTGAACAGCACCCGTAGCGGGTCTTCGGCGACCACTTCGGCGACGTCGCCGTAGTATTGGCGGTACAGCGGTGCGCCGTCCTTGATCAGGGCGTTGAAGGTGAACACCACATCCTCAGCGCGCATCGGGTGGCCGTCATGGAAGCGCGCTTCGGGGCGCAGGTAGAAGCGTACCCAGCTGTTGTCCGGGGCCTTTTCGATCTTGCCGGCGACCAGGCCGTATTCGGTGAACGGCTCGTCCAGGCTCTGGCGCATCAACGTGTCGTAGATGACGCTGATGTTCTCGGCCGACACGCCCTTGTTGATGAACGGGTTGAGGCTGTCGAAGCCACCGAAGCTGGACTGGCGGAAGGTGCCGCCCTTGGGGGCATCCGGGTTGACGTAGTCGAAGTGCTGGAAGTTGGCCGGGTACTTGGGCGCCTCGTCGTAGAGCGTAAGCGCGTGTTGCGGCGCGGCCAGGGCCGGAAGGCTCAGGCAGGCCAGCAGCAGGCTGCCGGCCAGCCGGCGCAGGCGGTGCGTTGGCATCATTGGGCTTTCTCCGAAGTCTTGATCCACCAGCTGTTCAGCCCGAGGGTATAGGGCGGCGTGGTGACAAAGGCGAACCGGTTGCGGTAGGCCAGGCGGTGATTGTCGAGGTACCAGTTGGGGATCATGTAGTACTGCCATGAAAGCACGCGGTCCAGGGCGCGGGCGGCGGCCACCTGGTCATCGCGGGTGCGCGCGGCGAGCAAGGTGTCGAGCAGATGGTCGACCACCGGGTCCTTGACCCCAGCATAGTTCTTGCTGCCTTTGGTCGCGGCCTGGCTTGAGTGAAAGTACAGCCACTGTTCGAGGCCGGGGCTCAAGGTCTGGTTCAGGGTCATCAGAATCATGTCGAAATCGAACTGGTCCAGGCGTTGTTTGTACTGGGCGCGGTCCACGGTACGCAAGCGTGCGTCGATACCGATGCTGGACAGATTTTCGACATAAGGTTGCAGGATGCGTTCGAGGTTGGGGTTAACCAGCAGCAACTCCAGGCGCAGTTGCTGGCCTTTGCTGTCCACCAGGCGCTGGCCGTTCAGCTTCCAGCCGGCTTCGCCGAGCAGGCTCAGGGCCTGGCGCAGGGTCTGGCGGTTGATGCCGCGGCCGTCGGTCTGGCTGACTTTGTAGGGTTCGCTGAACAGTTTTTCCGGCAACTGATCACGGAACGGTGCCAGCAACAGCCACTCCTTGCCGGTGGGCAGGCCGGTGGCGGCGAATTCGCTGTTGGGGTAGTAGCTGGTCGAGCGGCGGTAGGCGCTGCTGAACAGGGCGCGGTTGGTCCACTCGAAGTCGAGCATCAGCCCCAGCGCCTGGCGCACTCGGGGGTCGCTGAAGGCTACCCTGCGGCTGTTCATGAACAGGCCTTGGGTCTGGGTTGGGATGCGGTGCGGGATTTGCGCCTTGATCACATCGCCACGGCGTACCGCCGGGAAGTTGTAGCCATTGGCCCAGTTCTTTGCCTGGTGCTCGATGTAGATGTCGAACTCACCGGCCTTGAACGCCTCGAACGCCACGGTGGCGTCGCGGTAGAACTCGTACTCGACCCGGTTGAAGTTGTACTTGCCGCGGTTGACCGCAAGGTCCTTGCCCCAGTAGTTCTTTACCCGCTCGAACACCAGGCGGCGCCCAGGCAACACCTGGGTGATGCGATAGGGCCCACTGCCCAGTGGCGGCTCGAAGGTGGTGGCCTTGAAGTCGCGGCCTTGCCAGTAGTGCTTGGGCAACACCGGCATTTCACCCAGGCGCAGGATCAGCAGCGGGTTGCCGGCACGCTTGAAGACAAAGCGAATACGCAGGGGCCCGAGGATGTCCACCCGCTGCACTTCTTGCAGGTTGGTGCGGTAGATGGGGTGGCCATCCTTGAGCAGCGTGCGATAGGAGAACGCCACGTCCGCCGCGGTGATCGGGCGGCCGTCATGGAAGCGTGCCTGCGGGCGCAGGTTGAACACCACCCAGCTGCGGTCTTCGCTGTACTCCACCGAGCGCGCGATCAGGCCGTAGCTGGAGGTGGGTTCGTCGCCCGAGGGGTCGTACTGCCCGGTGCCGATCATCAGCGGTTCGTTCAGTTCGCTGATGCCGTACTGCTGGAAGTTCGGTGTGGTAATCGGGCTCGAACCCTTGAAGGTGTAAGGGTTGAGCGTGTCGAAGGTACCGAATGCCATGGCCCGCAAGGTGCCGCCTTTGGGCGCTTGCGGGTTGACCCAGTCGAAGTGGGTGAATGTGGCTGGGTACTTGAGCATGCCGAACTGCGCGTATCCGTGGCTTTCGCTCACCATCGCGACGGCGGGAAAGCTCAAGGCCAGGCTGAGTGACAGCAGGAGGGGACGTATCAAGTCGGCATCCGATCCAGAGGCGTTGGGCTTTGATCGAGTACAGTAACAGCTTGGTGGGGTTGGAAAAAGAGAGGTTTTGAAGGCGGTTGATCGTTTGAGGAAAGCTAAACCTGCAGGAGCGGCCTTGCGTCGCGAAAGGGCCGCAAAGCGGCCCCTGGCATTACATCAGTGAGAGAGGTAAACGGTCAGCGTCTGCCCTGGCTTGAGCGCATGCCCGCTGCGCGGGTTCCAACGCTTGAGGTGTTTCATTTCGACATTGAAACGCTTGGCCACCAGGTACAGCGAGTCACCCTTGCGTACTTTGTACTGGGTCGAGCGTTTCGAGGACGCCGCCACCCGGTTACCGGCGGCACTCGGCGCATTGCCGCCGCGCAGAGCCAGTACCTGGCCGGCCCGGAGGCCGTTGCCGGACATACGGTTCCAGCGCTTGATGTCCCTGACCGATACGCGATTCGCCTTGGCAATGCTGCCCAGGTTGTCGCCACGCTTGACCCGGTAGCTGCGCGCTGCCACCGGGGCCTTGGCTTCGGCCACGGCGCGGGCGAACACGGCCTTGTTCGGCTGCAGGCTGATCAACTGCTCAGGCTTGAGGTTGGACAGGCTGGCGGACAGCAGTTGCGCCTTGGCGGTGGGCACCAGCAATTGCTGGGGGCCGTCTACAGTCATGCGCTTCTTGAAGGCCGGGTTGAGCTGGATCAGCTCGTCTTCGTCGATGTCGGCGAACGCCGCAACGCGCGAAAGGTCGAGGCGATCATTGATGGCGACCGCCTCGAAGTAGGGTTCGTTGGCAATCGGGTTCAAGTTGACGCCATAGGCGTCCGGAGTGGACACCACCTGCGACAGGGCCAGCAGTTTAGGCACGTAGTCGCGGGTTTCCTGCGGCAGGGGCAGGTTCCAGTAATCGGTTGGCAGGCCGAGCTTTTCGTTGCGTTCGATGGCGCGGCTGACCGTGCCTTCACCGGCATTGTAGGCGGCCAGGGCCAGCAGCCAGTCGCCGTTGAACATGTCGTGCAGGCGGCTCAGGTAGTCCAGCGCGGCGTTGGTCGAGGCGGTCACGTCGCGACGGCCGTCATAGAAGTTGGTTTGGCGCAGGTTGAAGTGGCGGCCGGTGGACGGGATGAACTGCCACATGCCTGCCGCATGGGCGCGCGAGTAGGCCATCGGGTTGTAGGCGCTTTCGATGGCTGGCAGCAGCGCGAGCTCCAGCGGCATATCGCGTTCTTCGAGGCGCTCGACGATGTAATGCAGGTAGAGGCTGCCGCGCTCGCCGGCGCTTTCGATGAAGCGCGGGTTGCTGGCGAACCACAGGCGCTGCTGCTCGATGCGCGGGTTGACGTCGATGCTGTCCTGCAGGGTGAAGCCCTGGCGCATGCGCTCCCACACGTCCTGCGGCGCCTGCTCGGCCGGCTTGATCAGCAGCGGGGCCGGTTTGTGCTTGATCCGCGCCTGATAGTTGTGCGCGCGAACGCTATCGGATTCGTCGAGCTGACGGGTGCTCTGGCAGCCCACCAACGTGGCGGCCAGGGCCAGCGCACTGATTTGGGCCAGACGCGTCAGGGCGACGGAATGAGAGGTTCTGCGGCTACGGGAAGACATCGGCTGGGACAGGTATCCGGGCGAAAAATTTCGGCGATTCTAGAAACCGCTACCGGCCTGGTCAACCTTTGACCCTCACATGCGATATATCTTGAGGTTATCAGAAGGTGTCCTTCCAAGACCTCAAGGCAGCAAAAACAGCGACATGCGTGGTGTTTGAATGTCCCTTCCATTCGTCTGCTTTTTGTTTAACGGATGTTTCAGTCGTGCGAATAAAGGGGTTGGTAAGCCGTTCCAGGCCAATCGTTGATGGCAATGTGATGCGATTGTCGGCGCGTAGCCGGGTAACCTCGTCGAAGCGCTGCAGAACGTGCGGGTTTTGTGGCTCCACCGCCTTGGCAAAGCGCAGGTTGCTCAGCGTGTATTCGTGGGCGCAATACACCTCGGTGTGCGCCGGCAGGGCGGCCAGGCGCTGCAGGGAAGGGTGCATCTGTTTCGGCAGTGCCTTCGAACATGCGCCCGCAACCGGCGGCGAACAGCGTGTCGCCACTGAACAGCAGGGGTGTGGCTGGTTTGCGCTGTGTAAAAAGGCGATATGCCCCCAGCGTATGGCCGGGTACGCCGATGACCTGGAACGCTAGGCCCAGCACGCTGATTTCATCGCCGTCCGCCAGTGCAGCATCGCGGGCGGGGAATCTGCTCGTTGGCCGGGCCGTAGACCTTGGCGCCGGTCAATTGCTTGAGCCGTTCGACGCCGCCGACATGGTCGTTGTGATGGTGGGTCACGAGGATATCGCTCAATACCCAGTCGGGGTTGGCCGCCAGCCAACGTTCCACTGGGCCGGCGTCGCCGGGGTCAACCACCGCGCAACGGCGTTTGGGCAGTATCCTGTAACAACCAGATGTAGTTGTCGGAGAAAGCGGGTAGAGCATCGATCTGTATCATGGTGCGGATCCGTATCGCCAAGCGTGGGGACATGAGGGCATCTTAGCCGCGATGGCGTGGCACGAGAACCTTCGAGGGAGAACGCAATGACCGACCAAGCCTTTGCCCAGGCCGACCCCGATTGGGTCGAGCTGATCAGCCTGGCCCGTGAGTGGTTCAATGGCCCGCTCGGCCAGTTGATGCTCAAAGAAGAGGAAAAAACTGCTGGAAGAAGAGCTGGGGCGCTTCTTTGGCGGTTACCTGGTGCACTATGGGCCCTGTGCCGAAGCACCGCCCAGCGCGCCCCAGGTGCAGCGCAACGTGCGCCTCGGGGCACCCTTGCCGGGCGTGGAAATCGTCTGTGAAGAGCAGGCCTGGCCATTGAGCGAGCATGCTGCCGACGTGGTGGTGCTGCAGCATGGCCTGGACTTCAGCCTCACCCCCCATGGCTTGTTGCGCGAGGCCGCCAGCGCCGTTCGCCCGGGTGGGCACCTGCTGATTGTCGGCATCAACCCCTGGAGCAGTTGGGGCATGCGCCACCTGTTCAGCCATGGCGCCCTGCGCAAGGCCCGCTGCATCTCGCCTTCGCGGGTTGGCGACTGGCTCAACCTGCTCGGCTTCGCGCTGGAGAAACGCCGCTTCGGGTGCTATCGTCCGCCGCTTGCCTCGCCGGCCTGGCAGCAACGCCTGGCAGGCTGGGAGCGGGTGGCGGGCGGCTGGCAAATTTCCGGCGGCGGCGTGTACCTGCTGGTGGCGCGCAAGATGGTGGTCGGCCTGCGGCCGTTGCGCCTGGAGCGCCGCGAACCCATGGGCAAACTGCTGCCGCTGCCGCTGGCCAAGGTCAACCGTACGGCGGCCAATCCTGATACTGAAAAGCACTGAACAAGAGTGGTACATGAGCGATAGCGTCGAAATGTTTACCGATGGCGCCTGCAAGGGCAACCCTGGCCCTGGCGGCTGGGGCGTGCTGATGATCTACAAGGGCGTCGAGAAGGAACTGTGGGGCGGCGAACGCGAGACCACCAACAACCGCATGGAGCTGATGGCCGCGATCCAGGGCCTGATGTCGCTCAAGCGTGAATGCGAGGTAGTGCTGACCACCGACTCGCAGTACGTGATGAAAGGCATCAACGAATGGATGGTCAACTGGAAGAAACGGGGCTGGAAGACTGCAGCCAAGGAGCCGGTGAAAAACGCCGACCTCTGGCAGTTGCTCGACGAACAGGTCAACCGGCACAAGGTGAGCTGGAAGTGGGTGCGCGGCCACATCGGCCACCCGGGCAACGAACGGGCCGACCAGCTGGCCAACCGCGGGGTCGATGAGGTGCGCGCCCAGCGTTGAGCTGGGGTACAATCGCGTCCTTTGTAACTGATGCAAGTTGGAGCCCCCCGCGTGGAGCAGCAGCAAGATAAACGCCTGGTCATTCTCGATACCGAAACCACCGGCATGCCGGTCAGCGAAGGCCATCGCATCATCGAGATCGGCTGTGTCGAGGTCATGGGCCGTCGCCTGACCGGGCGGCATTTCCACGTCTACCTGCAACCGGACCGCGAGAGTGACGAGGGCGCCATCGGCGTTCACGGCATCACCGACAGCTTCCTGATCGGCAAGCCGCGCTTCGCCGAGGTTGCGGATGAATTCTTCGAGTTCATCCAGGGCGCCACGCTGGTCATCCACAACGCGGCGTTCGACGTTGGCTTCATCAACAACGAGTTCGCCCTGCTGGGCCAGCACGACCGCGCCGACCTTGCGCAGCATTGCACCATCCTCGATACCCTGCTGCTGGCGCGTTCCCGTCACCCGGGGCAGCGCAACAGCCTCGACGCGTTGTGCAAACGCTACGACATCGACAACTCGGGCCGCGAGCTGCACGGCGCACTGCTCGACTCGGAACTGCTGGCCGACGTTTACCTGGCAATGACCGGCGGCCAGACCAGCCTGTCGCTAGCCGGGCAAGGTGCTGACGGCGACAGTGACGGGCAGGGCGGTGGCGGCAGCGAGATCCGCCGTATTACCGGCCGTGCACCTGGGCGGGTGATCATGGCCAGTGCCGAAGAGCTGGAGGCGCATGCCGAACGGCTGGCGGCGATCGCCAAATCGGCGGGGGCGCCGGCGATGTGGCAGGCGTTGAGCGAGGCACCTGCATCTTGACCATGCGCCCTTTGTAGGAGCGGCCTTGCCGGGGCGCCGGACCGGTCGGAAAGGGGCGCGTAGCGGCCCCGTCAATCTCTGCAGCGACATAGAACCTGGGGCCGCTACGCGACCCTTTCGCGACGCAAGGCCGCTCCTACAACTACCCTGAAAAGGACACCCCGTCCTGCAGAGGTAGCTGCCTGATGTACAAGGACCTCAAGTTCCCCATCCTCATCGTCCACCGTGCGATCAAGGCCGACAGTGTTGCCGGTGACCGCATCCGGGGTATCGCCGAGGAGTTGCGCCAGGACGGCTTTGCCATCCTGGCCGCAGCGGACCACGCCGAAGCGCGCCTGGTCGCGGCCACCCACCACGGCCTGGCCTGCATGCTGATCGCCGCCGAGGGCGTGGGCGAGAACACTCACCTGCTACAGAACATGGCCGAGCTGATTCGCCTGGCCCGTTTGCGCGCACCTGACCTGCCGATTTTTGCGTTGGGCGAACAGGTCACCCTGGAGAACGCCCCCGCCGAGGTCATGAGCGAGCTGAACCAGTTGCGCGGCATTCTCTATCTGTTCGAAGACACCGTGCCGTTTCTTGCGCGCCAGGTGGCACGCGCCGCCCACAGCTACCTTGACGGCCTGCTGCCGCCGTTTTTCAAAGCCTTGGTGCAACACACCGCGCAATCCAACTACTCCTGGCACACACCGGGGCACGGCGGCGGTGTGGCCTACCACAAGAGCCCGGTGGGCCAGGCCTTTCACCAGTTTTTTGGCGAAAACACCCTGCGTTCGGATTTGTCCGTTTCAGTGCCGGAGCTGGGTTCGCTGCTAGACCACACCGGCCCCTTGGCCCAGGCAGAGGCCAGGGCTGCACGCAACTTCGGTGCCGACCACACGTTTTTCGTGATCAACGGCACCTCCACTGCCAACAAGATCGTCTGGCACGCCATGGTCGGCCGTGATGACCTGGTGCTGGTGGACCGCAACTGCCACAAATCGGTGGTCCACGCGATCATCATGACCGGGGCCATTCCCATTTACCTGTGCCCCGAGCGCAACGAGCTGGGCATCATCGGCCCGATACCCCTCAGTGAGTTCAGCCCCGCATCGATCCAGGCGAAGGTCCAGGCCAACCCCCTGGCGCGTGATCGCGGGCAGCGGATCAAGCTGGCAGTGGTCACCAACTCCACCTACGACGGCCTGTGCTACCACGCCGGGATGATCAAGCAGACGCTGGGGGCGAGTGTCGAGGTGCTGCACTTTGACGAGGCCTGGTTCGCCTACGCGGCGTTTCACGAGTTCTTCGAGGGGCGCTATGCCATGGGCACGGCTTGCGCGGCTGACAGCCCACTGGTGTTCAGCACCCACTCCACGCACAAGCTGTTGGCGGCCTTCAGCCAGGCGTCGATGATCCATGTGCAGGAGGGTGCCAGCCGCCAGCTGGACCGTGACCGCTTCAACGAAGCGTTCATGATGCACATCTCGACGTCGCCGCAGTACAGCATCCTAGCGTCACTGGACGTGGCCTCGACCATGATGGAGGGGCCGGCCGGGCGCTCGCTGTTGCAGGAAATGTTCGACGAGGCGTTGAGCTTTCGCCGGGCGCTGGCCAACCTGCGCAAGCATATTGCCGCTGCCGACTGGTGGTTCAGCATCTGGCAACCGCCAGCGGCAGAGGGCATACAGCACCTTGCCGCGCAGGACTGGCAGCTTCAGCCGGGGGCTGAGTGGCATGGTTTTGGTGAAGTGGCGGGCAACTACGTGTTGCTCGACCCGCTGAAGGTGACCTTGGTCATGCCCGGCTTGAGCGCAGGGGGTGTGTTGGGCGAGCAGGGCATTCCGGCGGCGGTGGTCAGCAAGTTTCTATGGGAGCGCGGCCTGGTGGTGGAAAAAACCGGCCTGTACAGCTTCCTGGTGCTGTTCTCCATGGGCATCACCAAGGGCAAGTGGAGCACCTTGCTGACAGAGCTACTGGAGTTCAAACGCCACTATGACGGCAATACCCGGTTGAGCGCCTGCCTGCCGAGTGTGGTGGCAGCGGACACTTCACGTTATCAAGGCATGGGGTTGCGCGAGCTGTGTGACCAGCTTCACGAGTGCTACCGCGCCAATGCCACGGCCAAGCAGCTCAAACGGTTGTTCACAAGCTTGCCGGAGGTTGCCGTCAGCCCGGCACGGGCCTATGACCAGATGGTACGCGGCGAAGTGGAGGCGGTGCCGATCGAAGCGCTGCTCGGCCGTGTCGCAGCGGTGATGCTGGTGCCGTATCCGCCCGGCATTCCATTGATAATGCCGGGAGAGCGGTTCACCGAAGCGACCCGCTCGATACTCGACTACCTGGCGTTTGCCCGAGCTTTCAACGATGGCTTCCCGGGTTTCGTTGCCGACGTGCATGGCCTGCAGAACGAAAGCGGTCGCTACACCGTGGACTGCATCAAGGAATGCGAATGATCTCGACGCCGGTCTGTGCCAGCTCGAAACGGTTTTCGCCCAGGTGGTTGACGCGGTCGCCGATTGCCAGGCGGTAGGTGGTGATCGGTGCGCCCAGCGCGCTGCCGTCGACCTGGAGGGTGGACTCCTGGAACTCGTGGACGGGGTAGATGCGGCCTTCGGCGTCACGGGCGTGGAATTGGCCGACCATTACTGCTGCCATTTGGGTGAAAACCTCTGAATTACGTAGGAAATATCTGCAAACATAGACCGTACAAGATACCCGGAAGTTTTCCCCTCGTGGAAAAAAAACCAAAGCGGCGAGAAACGGTCATCTATAACTACAACGTCTCTTAGCCAGCAAAGGTTGGAAATCGCCATGAGCCAGGTGTATTCGGTAGCGGTCGTCGTCGGCAGCTTGCGCAAGGATTCCTACAACCGCAAGGTAGCCCGCGCACTTTCGGAGCTGGCGCCGTCCAGCCTTGCCTTGAAGATCGTCGAGATTGGCGACCTGCCCCTGTATAACGAGGACGTCGAGGCCAACGCACCTGAGCCCTGGCAGCGCTTTCGCGAGCAGATCCGCGGCAGTGATGCGGTGCTGTTCGTCACGCCGGAGTACAACCGTTCGGTGCCGGGTTGCTTGAAAAATGCCATCGACGTCGGCTCGCGGCCCTATGGTCAAAGCGCCTGGAGCGGCAAACCGGCTGCGGTGGTGAGTGTGTCGCCGGGGGCGATTGGCGGTTTTGGCGCCAACCATGCCGTGCGCCAGTCGCTGGTGTTTCTTGACATGCCCTGCATGCAGATGCCTGAGGCGTACCTCGGTGGCGCGGCCAACCTGTTCGAGGATTCGGGCAAGCTCAACGACAAGACCCGGCCGTTTCTGCAGGCCTTTATCGACAAGTTCGCCTCGTGGGTGAAGTTGAACAGGGCGGTTTGAGGGTGACGGCAATGGGCCGCACAGCGGCCCCGGCCGTTTATCGGAAGCTGTAGGACACCCCTGCATAGACCGCAAACCCTTCGCCCGGCGTCGACCGGGCGATGTCCTGCCCGCCATCGTTGTAACCCGGCGTCACTGTCGCGGCATAGCGTTTGTTGGTCAGGTTGCGAAGGTCCAGCCAGGTCTGCCAGTCCTGTTTCGGTGAGTCCCAACCCAGGCGTGCCCCCAGCAAGGCATAGGCATCGGCGTGGTAACTGTTGGCATAGTCGACCTGCACCTTGGAGGCCATCTGCGTATTGACCCCGGCATAGAACCCGCTCGGCCAGTCGTAGCGCAACTCGGCCTGGTAGTAATGCATGGGGATGCCAGGCAGGCGGTTGTCAGCGAAGGTGTCGTCGTCGCGGTAGTGGAAGTCACTGAAGGTGTAGGCCTGGCGCAGGCTCAGCTTGCCCCTGCCGGCTTGCTCCCACAAGGTGCTGTCCAGGCCCGCCTCGACACCTTGGTGTACGGTGGCGCTGGCATTGTATTCTTTGGCCGGCAGGCCCTGCACGATTTCCACGGCCAGCAGTTCGTGGCGCACTTGCGAGTAATACCACGCCAGGTCCCAGCGCCCCAGCGCAGAGTCGCCGCGTGCGCCCAGTTCAAGCGTGGTGGCTGTCTGGTTCTGCATTTCGACAGGTTGTGTCGCCGCCGTGGCGCTCCAGATCAGCGACCACGGGTGCGGTGGCTCGACGGACCGGCTCAGGTTGCCATAGACCTGCAGGTGCGGGTTGATGTCATAGCGCAGGCCCAGGCGCGGCGCGTAGTCCCAGTCGTGCTGGCTGACCTTGCCGCCGGTGGCAGGGTAGCTGACGTCACTTTCACGTCGGGTATAGATCATCGCCAGGCCCGTGGTCAGCCACAAATCAGGGATCAGTTCCAGATCGTTGCCGACATGCAGCACGGTATCCGAGCCCTGGTAGCTGAAGTCGCGGCTGCGTGCGCCGAAGTTGTCACCGCTGGTGCGGGCAAATTGCGAGGCACCGCTGTTGGGCAGGTGTTTGGTGGTTCGCCAGCCCACGGTGGTCTTGCTCTCGTGGCCCAGCAGGGTATCGCGGCGCAGGTAGTTCAGGGTGCCGCTGACATCGGTGTAGGCCACCTTGAGGCGCATTGGGCCTTCGCGCAGGTCCATCGGGAAGTCGTGATAGACCAGCCCGGCTTCTACCCGGGCATCGTCCTCAAGGTAGAAGGTGGTCTTGTTGGCCACCCAGGTGCTGCCCGGTTGCGGCCGGCTGTCGTCGCGGGCCAGGTACGCCGCGTTGGCGGCACGCGGGTCGTGCTTGATCTGGTCCTTGGTCAGGCGCCCGGCCAGGTCGTTCTCGGTTTCGCGATAACGCAGGTAAAAACGTGTTTCAAGGTTCGGGTTGAACCGGTAGCCGACATTGGCGGCGATACCCTTGGCGCTGCCACTGCTGTGCGCCTGATAGCCGTCGTATTCCGAGTCGGTCAGCGCCACGTAGTAATCGAGGTTGCCCAGCACCTGGCCAGAACTGATGTGCCGATGTTGGTAGCCGCGGCTACCAACCTCGTAGCGCACCTGCAGTGGCGCGGCATCGTAACCGGTGTGGGTGACATAGTTGACGGCACCCCCCAGGGCCAGGGCGCCCTGATCGAAACCGTTGGCCCCGCGCAATACCTCGGCGCGGCTCAGCCATAGCGGCTCGAACAGTTCATAGGGGGTGCCGCCGGGGCCGGTCAGCGGCAAGCCGTCGAACATCGTGTAGACCCCGGAGCCGTGCGCCCCCGGAGCGCGGTTGATGCCCGAACCACGGATCGACAGCTTGATGCCATCGTTGCCCGCCGACTGGGCGAACACCCCAGGCTGGTAGGCCAGCACATCTTGATTGCTGGCGACCCGGCCTTGCCCCACGCGGTTCATGTCCACCAGATTGCTGGCGCCAGGGATTTCCCGCAGGTGCTCGGCGGCAGCCTCCAGTTCGGTCTGTTGCTGATCTTCGATCAACACTTGGTCGAGTTCGACGCGGCCTGTGGCCTGGGTGGCGCTGGAGACCAACAGGGCCAGCAAGGAGAGGGGGAGGGTAGGGCGCATGGCAAGGGCTTCCAGATCGATAAGCGGGAGTCTGACGCTGCAAGTGTCAGACGAAGCACAGCTTTCGTTCTGTAGCCCTGAAAAAGAACAACCCCGCCGAGGCGGGGTTGTTCAGGATCGCCGGAGGTCAGCCGATCAGTTGCAGGCCCGCCTGCTGAACCATTTCCAGCAGCGGTTGCGGGTAGACACCGAGCACGAAGGCCAGGATCGCGATAGCCAGCAGCATCACGCCGCCAGTGCGCTGTTCCCACTTCAGCGGGGCGTCGTGGCGACGCAGGTTCGGCTCGACCAGGTACAGGGTGACCATGACGCGCAGGTAGTAGTAAACGCCGATGGCGCTACCGATCACCAGGGCGCCGACCAGCCACCACAGGTGCGACTCGACGCCGGTGGCGATGATGTAGAACTTGCCGATGAAGCCCGCAGTCAGTGGGATACCGGCCAGCGACAGCATCATCACGGTCAGTACCGCAGTCAGGTACGGGCGGCGCCAGAACAGGCCGCGGTACTCGTACAGGGCATCGGCGTCACGGCCGCCGTAAGGCGAGGACATCAGCGTGATGACGCCGAAGGCGCCAAGGCTGGTGATCACGTAGGTGACCAGGTACACGCCCATGGCCTCCAGGGCCAGGCCCTTGCTGGCGACCAGGGCGATGACCAGGTAGCCGAAGTGGGCGATGGACGAGTAACCGAGCAGGCGCTTGAGGTTGCTCTGGGTCAGTGCCAACAGGTTACCGACCAGGATCGAGGCAACCGCGATCACCGCCAGTACGGTGCTCAGCACGCCGCTGCTGGCAGCAGGGGAGAGCATGAACAGGCGCACGACCACGGCGAACACCGCCACCTTGCTCGCGGTGGCCAGGAACGCGGCGACCGGCGCCGGGGCGCCTTCGTACACGTCCGGGGTCCACAGGTGGAAGGGGACCAGCGACAGCTTGAAGGCCAGGCCGACCAGCATCATGCCCAGGCCCAGTTGCGCAACCAGGCTTGGCATGTTGGTGGCTGCCAGGGCTTTGCCGATCTGGTCGAAGCTCAGGCTGCCTGCATCGGCGTACAGCAGTGCCATGCCGAACAGCAGGAAGGCCGAACCTGCGGCCGACAGCACCATGTACTTGATGCCGGCTTCCAGCGAGCGCTTGTTGAAGAAGGCGTACGCCACCAGGCCGTAGACCGGTACCGACAGCAGCTCCAGGCCGATGAACAGGCCGGCCAGGTGGTTGGCGCTGACCAGCACCAGGCCACCGAGGGCCGACATCAGCAGCAGCAGGTACAGTTCTTCGCGGTTGCCCGGGAAGCCCTTGGAGCCTTCGCCAAGGTAGGCGTGGGCGAGGGTGACGCAGGCCAGCGTAGCCACCAGGATGATCGCCATGTACAGGCAGGCGAACTTGTCGATGGTGATCAGCGAGGTGACCGCCAGCGGTGCAACCTTGAGGGCCGGCAGAATCGACAGCAAGGCCAGGTTAAGGCCGACGGTGGACAGCAGGAAGGTCTGCGAGTGGTTGCGCTTCCAGGCGATCGCCAGCATCACCACCACCGTGGTGATGGTGGTGATCAGCATCGGCGCCAATGCGATGAAGTGTTGAGTGGTGAATTCCATAGCGCTCTTACCGGGCCGAAGCGAGTTGAGTGAAAGCGGAGCCAAGCCACTGCTGCACACCGCTCATGGTGGCGGCAGAAGTGTCGAGGAACGGCTGCGGGTACACACCAAGCACGATCAGCAGCACCGCCAGGCCCAGCACCATGATCAGCTCGCGGCCGTCCATGCCGGCCAGCACGGTGTCGCTCTTGCTTGGGCCGAAGTAGGCACGGTGGATCATGATCAGCGAGTAGACCGAGCCGAAGACCAGGCCGGTGGTGGCGATCACGGTGATCCATGGCACGCTGGCGAAGCTGCCGATCAGGATCAGGAACTCGCCGACGAAGTTGCCGGTGCCTGGTAGGCCCAGCGATGCGGCGGCGAAGAACAGGCTGATTGCAGGCAGGTAGGCGATGCGGTGCCACAGGCCACCCATTTGACGCATGTCACGGGTGTGCAGGCGCTCGTACAGCTGGCCGGACAGAATGAACAGTGCGGCGGCCGACAGGCCGTGGGCCAGCATCTGGATCACCGCGCCTTGCAGGGCTTGCTGGCTGCCGGAGTAGATACCGATCAGCACGAAGCCCATGTGCGAGACGCTGGAGAAGGCGATCAAGCGCTTGATGTCGGTTTGCGCGAAGGCCAGGAAGGCACCGTAGAAGATACCGATCAGGCCCAGGGTCATGGCGATCGGCGCAAACTCTGCCGAAGCGTTCGGGAACAGCGGCAGGGCGAAGCGCAGCAGGCCGTAGGCCGCAGTCTTCAACAAGATACCCGCCAGGTCCACGGAACCTGCGGTTGGCGCCTGGGCGTGCGCATCAGGCAGCCAGGAGTGGAACGGCACCACTGGCAGCTTGACCGCGAAGGCGATGAAGAAGCCCAGCATCAGCACGTATTCGACGCCAGGCGGCAGCTCGGCCTTGAGCAGGTCGCTGTAGTTGAAGGTGAGCACGCCGGTGGTGTTGTAGTTGACCAGCACCAAGCCAAGGATCGCGACCAGCATGATCAGGCCGCTGGCCTGGGTGAAGATGAAGAACTTGGTTGCGGCGTAGATCCGGGTCTTCTTGCCGTCCGCCGAGCTGTGACCCCAGAGCGCGATGAGGAAATACATCGGCACCAGCATCATTTCCCAGAAGAAGAAGAACAGGAACAGGTCCAGGGCCAGGAATACACCGACCACGCCGCCGAGGATCCACATCAGGTTGAGGTGGAAGAAGCCGACGTGGCGCTGGATCTCTTTCCAGGAGCACAGTACCGACAGCACACCGAGCAGGCCGGTGAGCAGGATCATCAGCAGCGACAGGCCGTCGAGGGCCAGGTGGATGCTGATGCCGAAGCGCTTGATCCACTCGACTTTGTATTCGAGTGCCCAGGCAGGTTCGGCACCCGGCGCAGGCGCCAGGGTGTAGTCGCCGGTGCCCCACAGGTACAGGCCGATTCCGAGCAACAGGGACATGGTCAGCAGCGCGATCCAGCGCGGCAGGGTGGCGCCGAAGCGCTCACCCAGCCAGCACAGGAAGCCGCCGATGAAGGGGATCAGGATCAGCCAAGGCAAAATCATGACGGGTTGGTTTCCTTTGGCAAAGTCGCAAGATTCATAGTCATACCGCAGCCACTACCACAGCACCGAGCACCAGCACGGCGCCGACGGCGATCGAGGCGGTGTACCAGCGCAGCTGGCCAGTCTCGGTCTTGCTCATAGCGACGTGGCCGCCACGCGCCATCCGAGGGATCAGGCCGATGCTGCGGTCTACCGGGTCCTTGCGCAGGATGTGGCAGATCAGCAGGTAAGGTTTGACGAAGAGCTTGTCGTAGATCCAGTCGAAGCCCCAGGCGGCGAACCACCAGGCCGACAGGACACGGCCGATGCCGCTGTTGGCGATCGCGCTGACGAAGCGGCGCTTGCCCAGGAACAGCAGGGCTGACAGCAGGATACCGGCGATGGCGATGGCGCCCGAAGCGATCTCCAGCGAGTGCTTGGCGTCACCACCGGCGTGGCCGGCGCTTTCAGGCAGCACGCCTGCCAGCGGTGGGGTGATCCAGGCGCCGACGAAGGTCGACAGCACGATCAGCACGCCCAGCGGCAGCCAGTGGCTGATGCCGTGGCCGGCGTGGGCTTCGGTCTTGGCTTCGCCGTGGAAGGCGATGAAGATCAGGCGGAAGGTGTACAGCGAGGTCATGAACGCACCGATCAGGCCGGCGTACAGCAGGCCGGTATTGCCGCTGGCGAAGGCTTCCCAGAGGATCTCGTCCTTGGAGTAGAAACCCACCGTCACGATCGGCAGGGCCGCCAGGGCGGCGCCACCGACCACGAAGCTGGCGTAGGCCAGCGGCAGCTTCTTCCACAGGCCGCCCATCTTGAAGATGTTCTGCTCGTGGTGGCAGGCAACGATCACCGCACCGGACGCAAGGAACAGCAGGGCCTTGAAGAAGGCGTGGGTCATCAGGTGGAAGATCGCCGCGTCCCAGGCACCCACGCCCAGCGCCAGGAACATGTAGCCGATCTGGCTCATGGTCGAGTAGGCGAGGATACGCTTGATGTCGGTCTGTACCAGCGCGGCGAAGCCGGCCAGCACCAGGGTCACACCACCGACCACACCCACCAGGTGCAGGATGTCCGGGGCCAGCAGGAACAGGCCGTTGGTACGGGCGATCAGGTACACGCCCGCAGTCACCATGGTTGCCGCGTGGATCAGTGCCGAAACCGGGGTAGGGCCTGCCATCGCGTCGGCCAGCCAGGTCTGCAAGGGCAACTGGGCCGATTTACCGACCGCGCCACCCAACAGCATCAGGGTCGCCAGCACCATCCAGGTGTCGCCCGCCTGGAACTTCTGCGGTGCCAGTACCAGCAGTTCCTGCACGTTCAAGGTACCCAGCTGGGCGAACAGGATGAACAGGCCGATGGCCATGAACACGTCGCCGATACGGGTGACGATGAAGGCCTTGAGTGCCGCGTTACCGTTGTTGCGGTTGCTGTAGTAGAAACCGATCAACAGGTACGAGCACAGGCCCACGCCTTCCCAGCCGAAGTAGATGAACAGCAGGTTATCGCCCAGGATCAGGAACAGCATGCTGGCGATGAACAGGTTGGTGTACGAGAAGAAGCGCGAGTAACCGGCTTCGCCACGCATGTACCAGGACGCGAACAGGTGGATCAGGAAGCCCACGCCAGTGACCACGCCGAGCATGGTGACCGACAGGCCGTCCAGGTGCAGGGTGAAGGTCGGTGCGAAGCCGTCCACCGACATCCACTGCCACAGCAGCTGGCTGTACGCGCCGCCTTCAGGCGGTGCCACGTTGAATTGCCAGATGACGTAGGCGGCCGTCGCGGCCGAGAGGCCGACCGAGCCGACGCCGATCAGGGCGGACAGGTTCTCCGAGAACCGCCCGCGCGAGAACGACAGCAGCAGGAAGCCGATCAGGGGGAAGACGAAAGTCAGGAAGAGAAGGTTCATCCGCGCATCTCACTGGCAGCATCGATGTCGAGAGTGTGGAAGCGGCGATACAGCTGCAGCAGGATGGCCAGGCCAATGCTGGCCTCGGCGGCTGCCAGGCTGATCACCAGAATGAACATCACCTGGCCGTCGGGCTGGACCCAACGGGCACCGGCGACGACGAACGCCAGGGCAGAGGCGTTCATCATGACTTCCAGGCTCATGAGCACGAAGAGGATGTTGCGGCGGACCATCAGGCCAACCAGACCTAAGCAGAACAGGATGCCGGCGACCGCCAGACCATGCTCGAGAGGGATAGCACCCATGATTTACTCCTTCGCCTCGTTGCGGCCCAGGTGGAAGGCGGTGACGGCTGCGGCGAGCAGCAGCATCGAAGCCAGTTCGACCACCAGCAGGTACGGGCCGAACAGGCTGATGCCCACTTCTTTCGGGCCCACGGTGGTACCGCTGATGCCGGCACCGCTCGGGGTGACGAACAGCACGTACAGCAGCTCAAGCAGCAGCAGGGTGCCCAGTATCACCGGCCCCGCCCATATGCCGGGCTTGAGCCAGCCGCGTTCCTGGGCGACTGAGGCCGGCCCCAGGTTGAGCATCATCACCACGAACACGAACAGCACCATGATGGCGCCAGCGTAGGCGATCACTTCCAGGGCGCCGGCAAACGGCGCACCGAGGGCGAAGAAGATCATTGCCACGGAAATCAGCGAAATGATCAGGTAGAGCAGGGCGTGCACGGGGTTGGTGCCGGTTACCACCCGAAGGGTGGAGACCACGGCGATCCCGGATGCGAAGTAGAAAGCGAATTCCATCTTTCTGTCCTTATGGGAGCAAGCTCTTCACGTTGATCGGCTCGGCCTCGTTCTGCGCAGAGCCCTTCGGCTTGCCAGCGATCGCCATACCCGCAACACGGTAGAAGTTGTAGTCAGGGTTCTTGCCGGGGCCGGAGATCAGCAGATCTTCTTTCTCGTACACCAGGTCCTGACGCTTGAACTCGGCCATTTCGAAATCCGGAGTCAGCTGGATCGCGGTGGTCGGGCACGCTTCCTCGCACAGGCCGCAGAAGATGCAACGCGAGAAGTTGATGCGGAAGAACTCAGGGTACCAACGGCCGTCCTCGGTCTCGGCCTTCTGCAGCGAGATGCAGCCGACCGGGCAGGCCACCGCGCAGAGGTTGCACGCCACGCAGCGCTCCTCGCCGTCGGGGTCGCGGGTGAGGACGATGCGGCCGCGATAGCGCGGCGGCAGGTACACAGCTTCTTCGGGGTACTGCAGGGTGTCGCGCTTGCGGAACCCGTGGGAGAACACCATTGCCAGGCTGCGCAGCTGAGTGCCGGTGCCTTTAACGATGTCGCCGATATATTTGAACATGGGTCAAATCCTCACTGGGCCGCGACGGCTGGCGTGTTGTAAAGCACGATCGCAGCGGTCACCAGCAAATTGATCAGGGTCAGCGGCAGGCAGAACTTCCAGCTGAAGTCCATCACCTGGTCATAGCGTGGGCGCGGGATCGAGGCGCGCAGCAGGATGAACAGCATGATGAAGAACGCGGTTTTCAGCGCGAACCACAGGAACGGCACCTGCGGCAGGATACCGAACGGGCCGTGCCAGCCGCCGAAGAACAGGGTCACCAGCAGCGCCGAGATGAGGATGATGCCGATGTACTCACCGACGAAGAACATGCCCCATTTCATGCCGGCATACTCGATGTGGTAGCCGTCGGCCAGTTCCTGTTCCGCTTCTGGCTGGTCGAACGGGTGACGGTGAGTCACGGCGACGCCAGCGATGAAGAAGGTGCAGAAGCCGAAGAACTGCGGAATGATGAACCACAGGTTCTGGGCCTGGTATTCAACGATGTCGCGCATGTTGAACGAACCCACCTGCACCACCACGCCCATCAGCGCCAGGCCCAGGAACACCTCGTACGAAACGGTCTGTGCCGACGCCCGCAGGCTGCCCAGCAAGGCGTACTTGTTGTTCGACGACCAACCGGCGAACAGTACGGCGTATACCGACAGGCCAGCCATGGCGAAGAAGAACAGCAGGCCGATGTTCAGGTCGGCAACGACCCAGCCCGGTGTGATCGGGATGATCGAGAAGCCGATCAGCAGCGCGCTCATGGCCACGACCGGCGCCAGGGTGAAAATCATCTTGTCGACGAAGGGCGGGTTCCAGTCTTCCTTGAAGAACATCTTCAGCATGTCGGCGGCGATCTGGAACATGCCGAACGGGCCGACACGGTTAGGACCGTAGCGATCCTGCCACCAGCCCAGCAGGCGGCGCTCGACGAAGCTGAGCAGGGCGCCGCAGACCACGACGGCCAGCAGCACCACGATAGCCTTGACGACCTGGATGATCACATCGATCACTTCGGGGGTGAACCAGCTCATTGTGCTGCCTCCTGCAGGCCTTCTACGGGTGCACCGAAGATGGCAGGCGGAATGCCGGCCAGGCCTTTCGGCAGCGCGACCAGGCCTGCGCCCAGCTCTTCATTGATACGCAGCGGCAGGCGCAGGGCCACGCCAGCCACGTTCAGGCTCAGCAGCGCTCCTTCGTTGACACCCAGGCGGTCGGCTTCGGACTTGGCCAGGCCGACATAGGCGGCTGGAATACGCGTTTGCACCGGGGCGGCGCGCGAGGAGCTTTCTTCGCTGCCGAACAGGTGGAAGAACGGTACTGCAGTCCAGGTGCCACGGGCCGGGTTGAAGGCGCCCGGGATGGCGTTGAACCAGTTCAGGCGATCGCCTTGCGATTCGATCAGGCGCACGCCCGGGTCACCGGCACGCAGGTGGCCGCCAACCTCGTCCTGGAACTTGTTCCAGGCTTGCGGCGAGTTCCAGCCCGGCGACCAGGCGAACGGCACTTGCTGGCGCGGTTCGGCGGAGCCCGAGTAGCCTTCCATCGAGAAGGCGAACGCGGTGTCCTTGTCTTGCGGGGTGCGTGGCTCGTGCACGCTGATGTTGGCGCGCATGGCGGTACGGCCGGAGTAGCGCAGCGGCTCACGGGCAAGCTTCATGCCCTTGATGCGGAAGGCGGCGCTTGGCGCAGCGTTGACGATGCCAGCCAGTTGCGGGGCGGCTTCGGCGCAGGCGCTGGTGACGTGGTCCAGCTGGGTCCAGTCGACCGGCTTGTTCAGCAGGGTGGCACGCAGGGCGTGCATCCAGCGCCAGCCTTCGTGGACCAGGATGCTGCTGTCCAGGTACTGCGGGTCGAACACCTGGAAGAAGCGCTGGGCACGGCCTTCCTGGCTGACCAGGGTACCGTCGCCTTCGGCGAACGAGGCCGCTGGCAGCACCAGGTGCGCACGCTCCAGGGTCGCGGTGTGGGAGTGATCGGCGACGATCACCACCTTGGCTGCGGCCAGTGCGGCATCGACCTTGGCGGCCGCTACGCGGGTGTACAGGTCGTTTTCCACGATCACGATGGCGTCGGCCTTGCCGCTGATGACCGCATCCAGCGCGGCATCGACGGACTCACCGCCAAGCATGGCCAGGCCGAGGCTGTTGGCCTCAGGCACAACCAGGCTCAGCGAACCGTTCTTGTCGCGCAGCTTCAGGGCCTTGGCGATGTTGGCGGCGGCTTCGATCAGGGCAGGGTCGGCCAGCGAAGTACCGGCAACCACCAGCGGGCGCTTGGCCGCGACCAGGGCGTCGGCGATGCGCTGGGCCAGGGCCTTGGCTTCGTCGTCCAAGCCAGCAACGGCCGGGGCGCTCGGGTCGATGGCGTGGGCCACGGCGAAACCGATGCGGGCCAAGTCGGCCGGGGCTGCGTGCACGCATTCTTCGGCAACGTCGTCCAGCTTGGTTTCAGCCAGGGACGCGATGAACAGCGGGTACAGCGCGTGCTGGCCGATGTTTTTCACCGCAGCGTCCAGCCAAGGCTGCACTTTCATCGCCTCGGCCATGGCTTCGGCCTTGCCTTTGGTGGCCTGGCGTACGGCCAGGGCAACGCGGGCGGCGGTCTGGGTCAGGTCTTCACCGAGCACGAACACTGCGTCGTGGTCTTCGATGTCGCGCAGGGTCGGCACGGGCAGCGGGCTGTTGTTCAGCACGTTCAGGGCCAGGCGCACGCGGGCCAGTTCGCCTGCTTCCATGCCGGAGTAGAAGTACTCGGCACCGACCAGCTCGCGCAGGCCGTAGTTGCTTTCGAGGCTGGCGCGTGGCGAGCCGATGCCGACGATGGTGCGGCCGCGCAGCAGGTCGGCGGCCTTGTCCAGGGCGGCGTCCAGGCTCAGCTTGGTGCCATCGGCCAGGCGTGGCTGGCGTGGGCGGTCGGTGCGGTTGACGTAGCCATAGCCGAAGCGGCCACGGTCGCACAAGAAGTACTGGTTGACCGAGCCGTTGAAGCGGTTCTCGATGCGACGCAGTTCACCGTAGCGCTCGCCCGGGCTGATGTTGCAGCCGCTGGAGCAACCGTGGCAGATGCTTGGGGCAAACTGCATGTCCCACTTGCGGTTGTAGCGCTCGGAGTGGGTCTTGTCGGTGAATACACCGGTCGGGCAGACCTCGGTCAGGTTGCCGGAGAACTCGCTCTCCAGCACGCCGTCTTCAACGCGGCCGAAGTACACGTTGTCGTGGGCGCCGTAGACACCCAGGTCGGTGCCGCCTGCGTAGTCCTTGTAGTAACGCACGCAGCGGTAGCAGGCGATGCAGCGGTTCATCTCGTGGGCGATGAACGGGCCGAGGTCCTGGTTCTGGTGGGTACGCTTGGTGAAACGGTAACGGCGCTCGTTGTGGCCGGTCATTACCGTCATGTCCTGCAGGTGGCAGTGACCGCCTTCCTCGCACACGGGGCAGTCGTGCGGGTGGTTGGTCATCAGCCACTCGACGACGCTGGCGCGAAACGCCTTGGACTCGTCATCTTCGATGGAGATCCAGGTGCCGTCGGAGGCAGGGGTCATGCAGGACATGACGATACGACCACGGGTGTCGTTCTCGTCGGTGTACTGCTTGACCGCACATTGCCGGCAGGCGCCAACGCTACCAAGCGCCGGGTGCCAGCAGAAATAAGGGATGTCGAGGCCGAGCGACAGACACGCCTGTAACAGGTTGTCTGCACCGTTGACTTCGAGCGCTTTGCCGTCTACGTGGATAGTGGCCATTGTTCAAAGTTCTTCGTTGGCCCGCGTGAGCGGGCGTGGCTAATGGAAATCTGTATGCCTGCGGCCCGCCTCGAATCGTTCGGGCCGGCCTGCAGGCTGGCGGGTGGCACGGACCACCCGCAGCTCATCTTGTTATGCGCCGACCACGATCGGCCCGCTCGGCACTGGCTTGGCCAGGTTCGGGCGCAGGGTGTCGGCAGCACTGGCTGGGGCGACACCGGCCTCGAATTCGGAGCGGAAGTATTTGATGGCACTGCCCAAGGGCTCGACGGCACCCGGTGCGTGAGCACAGAAGGTGCGGCCTGGGCCGAGGAAGTTGACCAGACCCAGCAGGGTCTCGATGTCTTCAGCGCGGCCCTGGCCGTTTTCCAGCGCGCGCAGCATCTTCACGCTCCACGGCAGGCCGTCACGGCAAGGGGTGCACCAGCCGCACGATTCGCGGGCGAAGAACTCTTCCATGTTGCGCAGCAGCGAGACCATGTTGACGCTGTCGTCGACCGCCATGGCCAGGCCCGTACCCATACGGGTGCCGACCTTGGCGATGCCGCCGGCGTACATCTGGGCGTCGAGGTGCTCGGGCAGCAGGAAGCCGGTACCGGCGCCGCCTGGCTGCCAGCACTTGAGCTTGAAGCCGTCGCGCATGCCACCGGCGTAGTCTTCGAACAGCTCGCGGGCGGTGACGCCGAACGGCAGTTCCCACAGGCCCGGGTTCTTCACCTTGCCGGAGAAGCCCATCAGCTTGGTGCCGTGGTCCTCGCTGCCTTCGCGAGCCAGCGACTTGTACCAGTCGTTGCCGTTGGCGACGATGGCCGGGACGTTGCACAGGGTCTCGACGTTGTTCACGCAGGTCGGCTTGCCCCACACGCCAACGGCGGCAGGGAAGGGCGGCTTGGAGCGTGGGTTGGCGCGGCGGCCTTCGAGCGAGTTGATCAGTGCGGTTTCTTCACCGCAGATGTAGCGACCGGCGCCGGTGTGCACGAACAGCTCGAAGTCGAAGCCCGAACCGAGGATGTTCTTGCCCAGCAGGCCTGCGGCCTTGGCTTCGTCGATGGCGCGGTTGAGGTTCTTCGCTGCGGTGGTGTATTCGCCACGCAGGAAGATGTAGCCGCGGTAGGCCTTCAGGGCGCGGGCGCTGATCAGCATGCCCTCGACCAGCAGATGGGGCTGTTGCTCCATCAGCATGCGGTCCTTCCAGGTGTTCGGCTCCATTTCATCCGCGTTGCACAGCAGGTAGCGGATGTTCATGGATTCGTCTTTGGGCATCAGGCCCCACTTCACACCAGTGGGGAAGCCCGCACCGCCACGGCCCTTGAGGCCGGAGTCTTTGACCGCTTGGACGATGTCGTCCTGCGACATCTGCGCCAGTGCCTTGCGGGCAGCGGCGTAGCCGTTCTTGGATTCGTACTCGGCAAGCCATACCGGCTCGCCGTCGTCACGCAGGCGCCAGGTCAGTGGGTGGGTTTCGGCCGAACGCGCGATGCGGTTGGCCGGGCCGAAGGAAGTAATGGTCATACGTAACCCTCCAGCAGTTTGGAAACGCCAGTCGGCTGCACGTCGCCAAAGGTGTCGTCGTCGATCATCAGTGCCGGGGCCTTGTCGCAGTTGCCCAGGCAGCACACTGGCAGCAGGGTGAAACGCCCGTCTGCGGTGGTCTGGCCGAGGCCGATGCCCAGTTCGCTCTGAATCTGGCTGACCACGGACTCGTGGCCACCGATGTAGCAGACCATGCTGTCGCACACGCGGATGATGTGGCGGCCGACCGGCTGGCGGAAGATCTGGCTGTAGAAGGTGGCCACGCCTTCGACGTCACTGGCAGGGATGCCCAGCACTTCGCCGATCGCGTGAATGGCGCCGTCCGGCACCCAGCCACGTTCCTTCTGGACGATCTTCAAGGCTTCGATGGACGCCGCGCGCGGGTCCTCGTAGTGATGCATCTCGTGCTCGATGGCCGAGCGCTCGGTTTCGCTGAGGGCGAAACGGTCTGTCTGGATAAGCGTGCTGTTCATGCTTAGCGGTCCACGTCAGCCATAACGAAGTCGATACTGCCCAGGTACGCAATGAGGTCGGCGACCATGCTGCCTTTGATCACCGAAGGGATCTGCTGCAGGTGCGGGTAGCTCGGGGTACGGATCCGGGTGCGGTAGCTCATGGTGCCGCCATCGCTCGTCAGGTAGTAACTGTTGATGCCCTTGGTCGCTTCGATCATCTGGAACGACTCGTTGGCCGGCATGACCGGGCCCCACGAGACTTGCAGGAAGTGCGTGATCAAGGTTTCGATGTGCTGCAGGGTGCGCTCTTTCGGCGGCGGCGTGGTCAGCGGGTGATCCGCCTTGTACGGGCCTTCCGGCATGTTGCGCAGGCACTGGTCGATGATGCGGATACTCTGGCGCATCTCTTCGACACGGACCATGCAGCGATCGTAGGCATCGCCGTTGTGGGCCAGCGGCACTTCGAACTCGAAGTTCTCGTAGCCGGAGTAAGGGCGCGCTTTACGCAGGTCGAAGTCGCAACCGGTGGAACGCAGGCCGGCACCGGTAGTGCCCCATTCCAGAGCTTCCTTGGTGTTGTACGCGGCAACGCCGACGGTACGGCCCTTGAGGATACTGTTCTGCAGGGCAGCCTTGGTGTACTCGTCGAGGCGCTTTGGCAGCCAATCGACGAAGTCCTTGACCAGCTTGTCCCAGCCGCGCGGCAGGTCGTGGGCGACGCCACCGATGCGGTACCAGGCCGGGTGCAGGCGGAAACCGGTGATCGCTTCGATCACGGTGTAGGCGCGCTGGCGGTCGGTGAAGGTGAAGAACACCGGGGTCATGGCGCCGACGTCCTGGATGTAGGTACCCAGGAACAGCAGGTGGCTGGTGATGCGGAAGAACTCGGCGAGCATGATGCGAATCACGTCGACCTTCTGCGGCACCTTGATGCCGGCCAGCTTTTCCACCGCCAGGACATACGGCAGGTTGTTCATCACCCCGCCGAGGTAGTCGATACGGTCGGTGTAGGGGATGAAGCTGTGCCAGGACTGGCGCTCGGCCATCTTTTCGGCACCACGGTGGTGGTAACCGATGTCCGGCACGCAGTCGACGATCTCTTCACCGTCCAGCTGCAGGACGATACGGAACGCACCGTGGGCAGACGGGTGGTTGGGGCCCAGGTTGAGGAACATGTAGTCCTCGTTGGCGCCCTGACGCTTCATGCCCCAGGCTTCCGGGTTGAAGCGTGCCGATTCCTCTTCAAGCTGCTGCTTGGCCAGGGTCAGGCTGTAGGGGTCGAACTCGGTGGCACGGGCTGGGTAGTCCTTGCGCAGCGGGTGACCTTCCCAGGTGGGCGGCATCATGATGCGGCTCAGGTGTGGGTGGCCGGCAAAGTCGATGCCGAACATGTCCCAGACTTCGCGCTCGTACCAGTTGGCGTTTGGCCAGATGCCGGTCACGGTCGGCAGGTTCAGGTCGCCTTCGCTGAGCGACACCTTGATCATCACGTCGCTGTTACGTTCGACCGACAGCAGGTGGTAGAACACGCTGAAATCGGCGGCGGGCAGGCCACGGCGCTGTGTGCGCAGGCGCTCGTCGACACCGTGCAGGTCGTACAACATGCTGTAGGGCTTGGCTACGCCGCGCAGGAAGCTGAGCACCTCTTTGAGCTGCGCACGCTTGACCCACAGCACGGGCATGCCGGTGCGAGTCTCCTGGGCGACGAATGCTTCGGCGCCAAAACGGTTGTTCAGTTCGACGACCACATCCTGGTCGTCAGCCTTGTAGGGCGGAATGAAAATAGCGTTGTCCGCTGTCATGGTCTCGGTCGCTTTGGGTCAACGTTAAGAATGAAGCCAGGCCGCCGGCTCCTTGGGGAGCGGGCGGCAGGTCGCTGGATCAGACTTCGTCGGGGCTGCGCAGGTTGGTTACTGCAATGCGCTGCTCACGACGCAGGTCTTTCTGGGCTGGCATCTCGGCACGGTAAATACCTTGATCACCAACAACCCAGGAAAGCGGGCGTCGTTCTTGGCCGATCGACTCCTGCAGCAGCATCAAGCCTTGCAGGAAAGCCTCAGGGCGTGGCGGGCAGCCAGGCACATAGACATCCACGGGGAGGAACTTGTCGACCCCCTGAACGACCGAGTAGATGTCGTACATGCCACCGGAGTTGGCACACGAACCCATGGAGATGACCCACTTCGGCTCGAGCATCTGCTCGTACAGGCGCTGAATGATCGGCGCCATCTTGATGAAGCAGGTACCGGCGATGACCATGAAGTCGGCCTGACGCGGCGAGGCCCGGATGACTTCGGCGCCGAAGCGGGCGATGTCGTGGGGCGCCGTGAAGGCCGTGGTCATTTCCACGTAGCAGCAGGACAGGCCGAAGTTGTACGGCCACAGGGAGTTCTTGCGACCCCAGTTGACCGCGCCACGCAGCACATCTTCGAGTTTCCCCATGTAGATGTTCTTGTGGACCTGGTCCTCTAGCAGCTGATCGGTGACGGTTTCCCGTTCACCGACCGGGTACTGCTCGTTGGGCGCATCCGGATCGATTCTGGTGAGATTGTATTGCATTGCCAAAGCCTCATTGTTTCAGCTTCGCTTGCCGCTTGCGGCGACCTTCGGGAGCCCAATCAAGTGCCCCGACGCGCCAAAGGTAGACAAGACCTGCCAACAGAATTGCTATGAAAACGAGCGCTTCGACGAACCCGGTCCAGCCGCTTTCGCGGACGGACACAGACCATGCAAAGAGAAAGAGGGCTTCGATATCGAAGATCACGAACAGCATCGCGACCAGATAGAATTTGGCGGACAGGCGCAGGCGGGCGCTGCCGACGGGCAGCATGCCGGATTCGAAGGGTTCGTTCTTGGCGCGGCCCCAGGCCTTGCTACCGAGCAGGCTGGACAGGCCGAGCATGAAGGCACACAGGCCGACGACACCCAAAAGGAAGATGGCAAAGCCCCAGTTGTGGGCGATGAGTCCTGCCGAATCGGACATGCTAGAGATCCTTATACAGAGACCCAGCTCTGCAGTCTGAAATAAGTAGAGCGGCGACTTGGTGTCGCACATGCAGTGACCAAATGTCGCAGCTGAATCAATCGCGCTGATTTTATGGGTAAACCCGGTGCAAGTAAAATTTCTGTGGCAAATTTATTCGTAGGATTAAGAACAAAACTCTTTCGTAACTGGCTGAAAGCCTTGAAATTCGGGCATTGCGTGCGCTTTTGTTAATTATGTTTCTTGCGCGGCGTAACGAATTCGTAAGTTCGTAATGATAATTAATCGCATTAAATTTGATGCGTTGAAATTCTCCTTTAGTGAGCCTTGCAAGTTCATCGGGCTGCAGCGCTACTTGCAAATGAGAAAAACTCTCGTTCTAGCAGCTTCCAAGCCCTCGCGCACCGCTCTGGGTCAATACTTTATCGGTTGAGCCATTGTGGGCTGACGAAGTGATTGAGAGGGCATGGGGGGGGCGGGTGGCGGCTGCTACTGGGCTGCCCCAAGCATAGTCCGGATTCTGCGTTTTGCTTTTACCTGCCTTGGCGAGGGGGTGGGGTTGGCAGGTGCTTGGCGTGAGGGGGGGGGTGGCTATGAGATCGAGCGCCGCCCGCGCGGCGCTCGATCTCATAGGCGCTGAAAATATCGTGGCAAGCCCTTCTACAATAAAAAGCCCGGGGTCCTCACGAACCCCGGGCCTCGCTTCACCAGCCCACTGCTATCAGTGGAACTGCTCTTCCTCGGTCGAACCAGTCAGTGCAGTCACCGACGAAGCCCCACCCTGAATCACGGTGGTCATGTCATCGAAGTAGCCAGTGCCCACTTCCTGCTGGTGCGCCACGAAGGTGTAGCCCTTGCTGGCATCGGCGAATTCCTGCTCCTGCAGCTTCACGTAGGCGGTCATGTCGTTGCGGGCGTAGTCGTGCGCCAGGTTGAACATGCCGTGCCACATGTTGTGGATGCCGGCCAGGGTGATGAACTGGTGCTTGTAGCCCATGGCCGACAGCTCGCGCTGGAACTTGGCAATGGTGGCGTCGTCCAGGTTCTTCTTCCAGTTGAAGGAAGGCGAGCAGTTGTACGACAGGATCTGGTCCGGGTACTCCTTCTTGATCGCTTCGGCGAAGCGGCGGGCTTCGTCCAGGTCTGGCTTGGCGGTTTCGCACCAGATCAGGTCGGCGTACGGAGCGTAGGCCAAGCCGCGGGAGATCGCCTGGTCGAGGCCGGCGCGCACCTTGTAGAAGCCTTCACGGGTACGCTCGCCGATCACGAACGGTTGGTCGTACGGGTCGCAGTCGCTGGTCAGCAGGTCGGCGGCGTTGGCGTCGGTGCGGGCCAGAATGATGGTCGGCACGCCCGAGACGTCAGCTGCCAGGCGCGCGGCAACCAGCTTCTGTACGGCTTCCTGGGTCGGTACCAGTACCTTGCCACCCATGTGGCCACATTTTTTAACCGAGGCCAGCTGGTCTTCGAAGTGCACGCCGGCGGCGCCCGCTTCAATCATGTTCTTCATCAGCTCGTAGGCGTTCAGCACGCCGCCGAAACCGGCTTCGGCGTCAGCCACGATGGGCGCAAAGTAGTCGATGTAACCGTCGTCGCCTGGGTTCTTGCCGGCTTTCCACTGGATCTGGTCAGCGCGGCGGAACGAGTTGTTGATGCGCTTGACCACGGTCGGTACCGAGTCGACCGGGTACAGCGACTGGTCGGGGTACATGGACTCGGCCGAGTTGTTGTCGGCGGCAACCTGCCAGCCAGACAGATAGATGGCCTGGATGCCGGCCTTGACCTGCTGCACTGCCTGGCCGCCGGTCAGGGCGCCCATGCAGTTGACGAAATCTTTTTCTGGGCGGAAGGACGGGTGGGCACCTTGGGTGACCAGCTTCCACAGTTTTTCTGCGCCCTGGCGAGCCAGGGTGTGCTCCGGCTGCAGGGAGCCACGCAGGCGAACGACATCAGCGGCGGTGTAGGTACGGGTCACGCCTTTCCAGCGCGGGTTCTCGGCCCAGTCTTTCTCGAGGGCTGCAATTTGCTGTTCGCGTGTCAGTGCCATGGAAATAAACCTCGTCGCATCGATCTTGGGGTAATTGTGCTGATGCTCGGGTGCAGATCAGAGGCCTGACGGCTGTCCTGTCCGGGGGAGTGCGGCGGCGAACGCGAAGGCTCGAAGGGGAAGGAGGGGCAGGCCAGGCGAAGGTGTGCCCTGCAGGTCGGCTCGTGGTTGCCTTGCTGCGGTGCGACGCGATTGCCAGAACTGCGGTGATGCGCTTCCGTCCCTCGGGACAACTTCTTCGTTGCAGTCGCAATCCCGTCGAACCGCCTTGTGGGCCGTATAGACACGAGGCGCCTCCAGGGGTGGGAGGAGCACGCCTCGAAGGCCCTTGCCAGGGCCCCTGATTAGCGGGAGCGAGGCCATCATGCCCTTGGGAAAAAGTGCCTGTCAAATGTTTTGTAGTGACTTTTTTAAGTTACTACATCTTTGGTCTAATACGACTCGGCAGTCAGTTTCAAGGCCTTTGGTCGAGGCCTTGAATTGCCTGGGATCAGTCCAGAAGGTCGACTTTTACCCGTAAAGTCATGTTTTCGCCGCGCTGTGTGCTGTAGGTGTGGCTGGATGCGCTTCGATCGGCTTGGCTCTGCTGATTGAACCCCGCCAGGGTGATCCACTCGCCGAGCTTGCCGGTGACGGTCGTGTCGGTGCTTTGCACTTTCACTACATCGGCACGTTCCTGGCTGATACGGTCATTATTGGTGCTTATTTGCAGACGAACCGTCTCGCCGCTCAAGCTTGGGGTGACGTAGAAACCTTGGGTCACATTGCGGTATTCGGTGTTGCTCTGGATGCGCCCGTAACCGTCGGTGCTGGTACTGGTCACCGGTATGCTCTGGCCCACCTGGATCAGCGCCGCCTGGCCTTCGCTGGCCTGCACCTGTTGCAGGCCGCCTTCACGGTTGCTGGTGCCGTAGCGGATGACATGGGCGTTGCCGCGGTTGTCCTGGAAGTTGCTGTCGTTGTTGTCGACGCTGATCAGCAGGCGCTTGGGCGCGGTGTCGAGCTGTTGCAGCAGGCTGCGCAGGTCGTCGATGCGCTCGGGGCTGGCATTGACGATCAGCTTGTTCTCGAAGGCGCTGACGGTGCCGTCCTTGCCGATGAACGATTGCGCGGCGGGCAGCAACTCGGCACTGCTGCGGTACTGCAGCGGCATGACTTCGGTGGCGGCTTGAGCGCTCAGGCTCGCCGCCAGCAGCAGCGAGGCGAAAAAGGGGCGTAGCGGCATGTCCATGATCTCCGCAGGGGGAATCAACATGATGGCAAATTTGCTCAGGTTGTGCAGGCTGCACATCAACGACTGACATCGGGCTGCGGCTGAACCTTTGATTTGCCCTGGCAGTCGCAACCTCAGACGCCGCCGGGAGTGACCGCATGAAGCGCTGTGCCACGTTGTTGTTGTGCCTGTTCGCCAGCGTTGCCGGTGCGGCCGGGGACACGCTGCGCATCAAGCAACTTCAGCGTTGCGGTGACCTGCTCGATGCCAGGCGCCTGCAATGGTGCTTGCGCAGCGAAGGGCTGGGGCCGCAGGTGCCTGCGGTCTGGCTCGGCGACGCGCAATTGCCGCAGGCCGATATCGAGCGGCAAGGCGATAACCTCAAGCTGACCTTGCACAGTACCGCCCAGCGCAGCGCGCCGCTGTGGATCGAGGCCGCTGGGCGCAAGAGCAACCCCGTCTGGCTCAGCCGCCAGGGCAGCCATGTGCTCGCCGCTGGCCCCGGGGAAGTGGCGAAGAACATGGATGGGCTGACCACGTACCTCGACCTGGTAAGCCTGTTGATCGAAGAAAAACACGACGGCCGCAAAGAAGCACAGCGTATCGCCGACAAGTTTGGCGCCAAGGTGGTCGGCGCCATCCCACCACTCAACGTCTATCAACTGCGCTTGCCGGTGCACGACCTGGTGCAGCGCGACGCGATGATCCTGCGCATGGGCAGTGAAGTCAGCGTCGATGCCGTGATTGTCGAAGAGTCCGTCCCCGAACGTGCAGAGGAAGGTGGCGGTCGCAGCCGCCAGGCCATGGACCAGGCAGACGAGTGGGCGGCCAACCGCTTCATGGATGCGCTGTATTTCTACCAGCGGCGCATCCCTGCTTCCAAGGTGGCGGTACAGAGCATTCGCGTCGGGGTGATCGAGCGCGATGTGGATTTCGACGCACCGGGATTCATCGGCTATCGCGGCGCCTGTGCGAAGGGCAATACCTGCCTGTATGGCCGGGATGGCAACCGTGCCGACAGCCACGGCAGCCATGTCGCCGGCATTCTCGCGGCTCAGGGTAAAGGCGTGGAAGGCGGGTTTCTGCCGGGGTTGGGCAAACCCAGCCCGGGCTTCGAGGTTATTGTCGAACGCAATTCGGATGCCGGTATCACCGCCAACATCGCGGCTTCGGTCAACCTTGTCGAAGACGGCGTGCGCGTTCTGAACTGGAGCTGGGGCATCCATCGGGTGGGCGCGAAAAATGTCGCGGGTGATGAAGTCGATTCGTTGGTCCGCTCGGGCCTGGCGATGAGCGGGTATGAGGAGCTGCTGGAAGAGTTCTTCCTCTGGTTGCGGGCCGAGCACCCAGACGTGGTGGTCATCAACTCGGCGGGCAACGGCGCCTCGTGGTCCGGCACTGACGAATACCGTTTGCCATCGTCGTTCATTACCGAGCAATTGCTGGTGGTGGGCGGCCACCAGCGCAGCGACAAGGCGGTGCCGGTCGAGGACCCGCAGCATGTGCGCAAGCGCCGCAGCTCGAACATCGACATGCGCGTCGATGTCAGCGCCGCGGCCTGCATCCGCCCCGCGGGTGCCAAGAGGCCACACTGTGGCACCTCGTATGCCACGCCGCTGGTGAGCGCGACGGTGGCGGCGATGTTGTCGATCAACCCGGCACTGACACCCGAGCAGGTCCGCATGTTGTTGCGGCGCAGTGCATTGACCTTGGGTACCGAGCAGGACTTCGAAGCCATGGATGCCGAGGACCTGACTGCGCCGATTTTGCCGTCTGAGCGGGGCGGCCGGCTGAACCACCCGGACCTGGGCCGCTCGGCGCGCCTGGACATGCAGCGTGCGCTGGACCTGGCGGTACAGAGCCTTGACCGGGTGCGTTGAGTGGTGGCCGCTGTTAGACAAATTCCGTAACATTGCGCCCCTTGCTTGCCAGCCCGTCCGCCTGGACCGCCTCACAGGAACGCCATGAAACCCGCCCGACTCCGCGCCGACGTGCTCGCCGGCCTCACCACTTCGTTCGCCTTGGTGCCCGAGTGCATCGCCTTTGCCCTGGTGGCGCACCTCAACCCGTTGATGGGCCTGTATGGCGCCTTCATCATCTGCACCCTGACCGCGCTGTTTGGCGGCCGCCCCGGCATGATCTCTGGCGCTGCCGGCTCGATGGCGGTGGTGATCGTCGCGCTGGTGGTGCAACACGGGGTGCAGTACTTGCTGGCCACGGTGCTGCTGGGCGGGGTGGTGATGATTCTGTTTGGCGTGCTGCGCCTGGGCAAACTGGTGCGCCTGGTGCCGTACCCGGTGATGCTCGGCTTCGTCAACGGCCTGGCGATCGTCATCGCCCTGGCCCAGCTGGAGCACTTCAAGCAGGGCGATCACTGGCTCAGTGGTGCACCGCTGTACCTGATGATCGGCCTGGTGGTGTTGACCATGCTGGTGGTCTACGTACTGCCGAAGCTGACCCGCGCCGTGCCGCCCGCGCTGGTGGCCATCCTCGGGGTAGGCCTGCTGGTGTACCTGCTCGGTTTACCGACCCGTACCCTCGGCGACATGGCGCATATCGCCGGCGGCTTGCCGGAACTGGCACTGCCGAGTGTGCCATGGAACCTTGAAACGCTTCAGATCATTGCCCCGTACGCAGTGCTGATGGCCATGGTCGGCTTGCTGGAAACCCTGCTGACACTCAACCTCACCGACGAGATCACCGAGAGCCGTGGCTTCCCGGACCGCGAGTGCGTGGCCCTGGGGGCGGCCAACATGGTCTCCGGGCTATGTGGCGGCATGGGCGGCTGCGCGATGATCGGGCAGACGGTGATCAACCTCAGCTCCAACGGCCGTGGTCGGCTGTCTGGGGTGGTCGCTGGGGTGATGATCTTGCTGTTCGTGCTGTTCCTGTCGCCGCTGATCGAGCGCATCCCGCTGGCGGCCCTGGTAGGGGTGATGTTCGTGGTTGCCCAGCAGACCTTTGCCTGGGCCTCGTTGCGCGTGTTGCACAAGGTGCCGGTCAGCGATGTGCTGGCGATCATTGCGGTGACCGTCGTCACGGTGTTCACCGACCTGGCCATGGCCGTGCTGTTCGGTATCGTCATCGCGGCGGTGAACTTTGCCTGGCAGCATGCCCGGGAGTTGTATGCCGACAGCCACGAGGACGGCGAGGGGGGCAAGCGCTACCAGGTGCATGGCACGCTGTTCTTTGCCTCGGTCACGCCGTTTCTCAACCAGTTCGATGCGGCGGGCGACCCGGCCAAGGTCACCCTGGATTGCCAGCACCTGAGCTTTGTCGACTACTCGGCAATTGCGGCGTTGAAGACCTTGCGCGAGCGCTATGCCAAGGCGGGCAAGCAGTTGCGGGTGGTGCACCTGTCCGAGCGCTGCAAGAAGCTGCTGAAACGGGCCGGCGAACAGCACTGAGCGTTGTCATGATCCGTGGTGGCAGCGGGCTCGCCCCGCGAATACCGGCGCAGCCGGTGCCAGGCAGCGGCAGTGTCTGGGCCGGCCTGTTCGCGGGGCAAGCCCGCTCCCACTGAGATCACGCCGGCTTTGGGCATCTGAGCAAGGCAGTTGCTGGCACTGGGCGCACGATCATTCGCCGCGGTTTTTCTTCACTATGCCGTCGGCGATGCTGGCCGGCGCCTCGGCATAGCGGGTGAACTCCATCGAATAGCTGGCCCGCCCCTGGGTCATCGAGCGCATCGACGTGGCATAGCCGAACATCTCACCCAGCGGCACCTCGGCACGAATCACCTTGCCGGCTGGCGTCTCGTCGCCATCCTGAATCATCCCGCGGCGTCGGCTCAGGTCGCCCATGATGTCGCCCTGGTATTCCTCCGGCGTCACCACCTCAACCTTCATGACCGGCTCCAGCAGCACCGCCCCGCCTTTTTGCGAGAGTTGCTTGGTGGCCATGGAGGCGGCGATCTTGTAGGCCATCTCGTTGGAGTCGACGTCGTGGTAGGAGCCGTCGAACACCGCCGCCTTCAGGCTGATCAGCGGATAACCGGCGAGCACGCCGTTCTTCATCTGCTCCTCGATGCCCTTCTGGATGGCCGGGATGTACTCGCGTGGCACCACGCCGCCGACGATCTCGTTGATAAACTCCAAGCCCTCCTGGCCTTCGTCGCCAGGGGCGAAGCGGATCCAGCAGTGGCCATACTGGCCGCGCCCGCCGGACTGGCGGACGAAGCGGCCTTCGATCTCGCAGGTGTTGCGGATCTTCTCGCGGTACGCCACCTGCGGCTTGCCGATGTTGGCCTCGACGTTGAACTCGCGGCGCATGCGGTCGACGATGATGTCCAGGTGCAACTCACCCATGCCAGAGATGATCGTCTGGCCGGTCTCTTCGTCGGTGCGTACCCGGAATGACGGGTCTTCCTGGGCCAGCTTGCCCAGGGCAACGCCCATTTTCTCCTGGTCGGCCTTGGTCTTGGGCTCTACCGCCACGGAGATGACCGGGTCGGGGAAGTCCATGCGTTCGAGGATGATCGGCTTGTCCATGTCACACAACGTGTCGCCGGTGGTCACGTCCTTCATGCCGATCAGCGCGGCGATGTCGCCGGCGCAGACGTCCTTGATCTCGGCGCGTTGGTTGGCATGCATCTGCACCATGCGGCCGATGCGCTCCTTCTTGCCCTTGACCGAATTGAGCACGGCATGGCCAGAACTGAGTACGCCGGAGTACACCCGGGCGAAGGTCAGGGTGCCGACGAACGGGTCGGTGGCAATCTTGAAGGCCAGGGCCGAGAACGGCTCGTTGTCGTCGGCGTGGCGTTCCAGGTGTTTTTCTTCATCGTCTGGGTCGGTGCCCTTGATGGCAGGGATCTCGGAGGGCGCGGGCAGGTAGTCGATCACCGCATCGAGCATCAGCGGCACGCCCTTGTTCTTGAACGAGGAGCCCAGAATCGTCGGCACGATCTGGTTGGCGATGGTGCGTTGACGCAAGGCGGCCTTGATCTCGTCGATGGTCAGTTCTTCGCCGTCGAGATATTTCTGGGTCAGTTCATCATTGGCATCGGCGGCCGCCTCGACCAGGTGTGCGCGCCATTCGTCGGCGAGCGGCCGAAGCTGGGCAGGGATCTCTTCTTCCCGATAGGTGGTGCCCTGGTCGGCGTCGTTCCAGTAGATGGCCTTCATCTTCACCAAGTCGATCTGGCCGATAAAGTGCTCTTCGCTGCCGATCGCCAGCTGGATCGGTACCGGATGATGCCCCAGGCGCTGGTCGATCTGCTTGACCACACGCAGGAAGTCGGCGCCCTGGCGGTCCATCTTGTTGATGTAGGCCAAGCGCGGCACATGGTACTTGTTGGCCTGGCGCCAGACGGTTTCCGATTGCGGTTCGACCCCGTCGGCACCGCTGAACACCACCACGGCACCATCGAGCACGCGCAGCGAGCGCTCCACTTCAATGGTGAAGTCGACGTGGCCTGGGGTATCGATGATGTTGAAGCGGTACTTGTCGGCAAACTGCTTGGTCGAGCCTTGCCAGAAGGCTGTGGTCGCCGCCGAGGTGATGGTGATGCCGCGCTCCTGTTCCTGGGCCATCCAGTCCATGGTCGCGGCACCATCGTGCACCTCGCCCATCTTGTGGTTGACCCCGGTGTAGAACAGGATGCGTTCGGTGGTGGTGGTCTTGCCGGCATCCACGTGGGCGACGATGCCGATATTGCGATACAGCTCGATGGGCGTTGTACGGGCCATGGCGGACTACCTGCGGGGATGCGGATTCTCCCAAGGTAGCAGACCGGAAGAATCCTGCTTTACCGCCGGGCCGTCAGTCGGCCTGGGCTTGCAGCAGCCATTGGCCGTCCACTTCGCGGGCCAGGCCGCTGGCAGGCAACAGGGCCAGCAGGCGCTCGTGCAGGGCGGCGTCGGTAAAGGTCTTGAGCTTGGCCAGGTCCAGTGCGCCGACCAGGTTCAGGTCTTCCTTGTGGTACGACAGCCAGGCTTTTTTCAGCACCAGCAGCACGTCGCTGCCTGCGGTGGTGGCGAAGCGGCGGTTGAGCGCTCGGCCTTCGAGGGTGAAGTTGTGCTGATGGCTGTAGCTGTTCTGGTCGCCACCGTCACGGCAGCGGTGGCACTGGCACGGGCCTTCGGCGAACGCGTTGCGCAGGTAGTTGTTGAAGTCCACGACGGGCTTGAGGGACAGGCGTTTGTCGACCTCGAACAGGTCGGCGATCAGGGGTTCTTCGGCGCTCACTCGGGATCCTCGTGTGGTGTGGCGTGCATCGGCGGGCACCCTAACAGATCGGGGCATTCAGATCACCTGTTGGCGGCGGTGCGGCGATCCGAGTTGCCCGCGATCAGGCCAGTAGAGACAACAACGAAAGGCTGCCGTACTCTACGCGCCCACACGCCTACCTATCCTATTGAGGTAACCCGCTTGAGCAGCAAGTACCCGTACATCGCCACCGTGACCGTCAGCACCGAAGACCGTGGGGGCGATGTCGAGGCATCGGAGAACGCCAACATCCGTGTTGGCCTTGAAGCGGTGACTGAAACCCTGAAAAAGGTGCACTTCGTCGGCGCGCTCGCGGCCCCCGAAAAGCCCGCCACGCACATCTGCGTCACCCTGGAAAACGGCCTGACCTACTACGGCCCGATCGTCAACGGCCACGCCGAACTCGAAGGCGGCTGGATCGCCTTCGAGTCCGACATGCTCACCCCCGAAGAACTGGGCCTGTAACCCTCAGTTCAGCTCGGCCAGGCATTGCTCGAGGATATCCAGCCCTTCTTCGAGCACATTGGCTTCGATGGTCAGTGGTGCCAGCAGGCGAATGATGTGCCGCGCCTTGCCGCTGGGCATCAGCAGCAAACCCTTGGCCCGCGCCGTTTCCATCACCTTGGCCAGTTGCGCGGGGGCTGGGCTGCCGTCGGCATTGACGAACTCGATGCCGCGCATTGCACCGACGCCGGTCAGGCGGCCGATGAAGGGGTGCTGTTTTTTCCAGCGCTCCACGCGGCTGACGATGGCCTGCTCCTGGCGCTCGCCCCAGGTGGCGACGTTTTCGTCAGTCATCTGCGCCAAGCTTGCCAGCGCCGCCGCGCAGGCAATCGGGTTGCCCGAGTAAGTGCCGCCCAGGCCGCCCTTGGGCAGCGCCGCCATCAAGGGCTGACGCCCGACTACCGCACCCAGTGGCATGCCGCCAGCGATACTTTTGGCCAGCAGCAGCAGGTCTGGCTCGATACCCAGGCGAGGGAAGGCGAAACGCTGGCCGGTACGACCAAAGCCCGACTGGATCTCGTCGATGATGATCAAAATCCCGTGTTGGTCGCAGAAGCGGCGCAGTGCCTGGGCGAATGCCGGGTCGAGGGCGAGGAAGCCACCTTCGCCTTGCACCGGTTCAAGGATGAACGCTGCCACGTCTTCGACCGCCAGCTCGACGCTGAACAGCCGGTCCATGGCCTTGAGCGCCTGCTCGCAGGTGACGCCGGTGTCGGCGCTGGGGTAGGGCAGGTGGTAGACCGGGCCGGGTAGCTCGCCGACCCGTTGTTTGTAGGGGGCGACCTTGCCGTTGAGGTTCAGGGTGGCCAGGGTGCGGCCATGGAAACCCCCGTCGAAGGCGATGATGGCGCGCTTGCCGGTGGCACCGCGGGCTACTTTCAGGGCGTTTTCCGCCGCTTCCGCGCCGCTGTTGGTCAGCATGCCGGCCAGCGGGTAGCTGACGGGGACGAACTGGCTGAGGCGTTCCATCAGCTCAAGGTACGGGCCATGGGGCGCGGCGTTGAAGGCATAGTGGGTCAGGCGGGTGGCCTGGGTTTGGATCGCCTCGACCACGGCAGGGTTGCAATGCCCCAGGTTGAGTACGCCGATGCCGCCGACGAAGTCGATATAACGTTTACCGTCGGTGTCCCAGACTTCCGCATTCTTGCCATGGGAAAGTGTGATGGGGTGAACGATGGCAATGGACTGGCTGATACTTTCCTGATTCATGGGGCACGCGGACCTTGTTCGAGTTTCTTATTATCCAAGCGTGCCGGCGGGTTATTCCGCAAACGAATTATTCGATTGCGGTCATTCCCTGGATTCATGATCTGGCCAGTTTTTAGGGTTTGGACGGGCAACCTCAATCGCCCTCGGCCACCCGCTCGCGAATCCACTGCACGAACGCTCTGATCTTCGGCACCTCGGCCGCATGCTCGGCATGGGCGATGAAGTGCCGGCCGTTGCTCGGCACCGGGTGGTCCCAGGCCACCACCAGCTTGCCTTCGCTCAGCTCTTCGGCCACCAGGTAGCGAGGGATCAGGGCAATGCCGCAACCGGCGATGGCGGCGCGGATGCACAGGTAGAACGTGTCAAAGCGCGGCCCGTGGTAGCTGTTCTGGCTGTGCAGCCCCAGCCCCAGAAACCATTCATGCCAGGCCTCCGGGCGGGACACGCACTGCAGCAGGCGGTGTTCGGTCAGCGCCTCGGCGCTGCTGAAGTGGTGGCTGGCCAGTAGCTCCGGGGCGCACACCGGCAGCACTTCTTCGCTGAACAGTTCGATGCAGGTCGCCCCGGGCCAAGTGCCCTGGCCGAAGAAAAAGGCGATGTCGGCCTTGGCCTGCACCAGGTCGAAGGGTTCCAGTTCGTTGCGAATATCCAGGTGGATGCGCGGGTAGCGATCGCCAAAACCCTTGAGCCTGGGCACCAGCCAGCGGGCGCCGAAGGTCGGCTGGGTGGCGATGCGCAGCACTTCGGTCTCGTCGCCATAGCTGAGGATGTAGCGGCTGGAAATGTCGATCTGGGTGAGGATCTTGTTCACCTCGGTCAGGTACAGCGCACCGGCCGGGGTCAGGTGCAGGCGCCGGCGAATGCGCTGGAACAACGAGTGCGACAGCATCTCTTCAAGTTGCGCGACCTGTTTGCTGACCGCGCTCTGGGTCAGGTGCAGCTCTTGCGCCGCGCGGGTGAAGCTGAGGTGGCGGGCAGCCGCTTCGAAGCACTGGAGGGCGGTGGTCGAGGGCATCAGGCGTTTGGACATGACAGGCGCGTACCGAGCAAAAAAAGGATGAAGTTCATTCCAAATCGGAATCATGTGCTTCGAAAAGGTCGTTTGTTGACCCAGACCTATAGATTAATACTGACCTGGATCAACGATTACAACCGGTCGTGCGAAGAGGAGGGAAGTAGCCAGTACCGGCATCTTCAGAACAACAAAAAAACCAACATCAGAAATTGATAAGAATTCTGCTCCAATTTTTAGCCGCCCCCGCGCGGCGACCCATTCGAGGGTTCTCCATGGCTTCGCTAGACAACAAGAAACAGCGTTCCTTGCAGCACGGCCTGACGTCCCGTCAGGTGTCCATGATCTCCATCGCCGGCATCATCGGTGCCGGCCTGTTCATCGGCTCCTCCAACGCGATTGCCACCGCCGGCCCGGCCATTCTCATTTCCTATGCCATGACCGGCCTGCTGGTGCTGCTGGTGATGCGCATGCTGGGCGAAATGGCCATCGCCAACCCCAACAGCGGGTCGTTCTCCACCTACGCTTCCGAGGCCATCGGCCCATGGGCAGGCTTCACCATCGGGTGGTTGTACTGGTGGTTCTGGGTACTGATCATCCCGGTCGAGGCCATCGCTGGCGCAGACATCCTGCATACCTACTTCCCCGCTGTGCCATCGTGGCTGTTCGCCTTCCTGATCATGGTCTTGCTGTCGGGTACCAACCTGATCAGCGTGAAGAACTTCGGTGCCTTCGAGTACTGGTTCGCACTGGTCAAGGTGATTGCCATCATTGCCTTCATCGTTGTCTGCAGCCTGGCCGTATTCGGCTTCTGGCCGCTGGCCGAGGTGTCGGGTGTGAGCCGGCTGTGGGACAACGGCGGCTTCATGCCCAATGGCTTCGGCACCGTGTTGGGCGGCGTGCTGATCACCATCTTCTCGTTCTTCGGCGCCGAAATCGTCACCATTGCCGCTGACGAAACGGCAAACCCGAAAGACAAGATTCGCCGCGCCACCAACCTGGTGGTGTACCGCATCGCCATCTTCTACCTGGCCTCGATCTTCCTGGTGGTGTCGCTGGTGGCCTGGAACGACCCGGCCCTGAAAGCCGTGGGCTCGTTCCAGCGGGTACTGGAAGTACTGAACGTGCCGGGCGCCAAGCTGCTGGTCGACCTGGTGGTGCTGGTGGCGGTGACCAGTTGCATGAACTCCGGCCTCTACACCGCGTCGCGGATGCTCTACTCCCTGGGTGCCCGTGGCCAGGCGTTGAGCATGACCAAGCGTATCTCCGGTGCTGGCGTGCCGACGGTCGCGGTCATCTTCTCGACCTTGGCAGGCTTTGCCGGTTGCCTGGTCAACTATGTGTTCCCCGGCAAGGTGTTCGGGTTCCTGCTGTCCACCACCGGTGCCATCGCCTTGCTGGTGTACCTGGTGATCGCCGTGTCCCAGCTGCGCATGCGGGCACGTGCCGAACGTGAAGGCACACCGCTGGAGCTGAAGATGTGGTTGTTCCCCTGGCTGACCTGGCTGGTGATCGGCACCATTGTCATGGTGTTGGGCTACATGCTGTTCAGCGATGCCTACCGTTACGAGACGCTGATGACGGCGGGGGTGACGCTGTTCATCCTGCTGGTGTCGCTGACCCAGCGGCGCGGCAAGGTGGTTGCGCAGACCGCGTGATCCTTGGGGGCGCTTTGCGCCCCATTCGCGGCACAAGGCCGCTCCCACAGGTACTGTGCTGTCGTGTACAGACTGCTGGGAGCGGCCTTATGCCGCGATGGGCTGCAACGCAGCCCCGGCATTCTCATTGGCGCTGGCAAATCGCGGCGCTACCATCGACGCTTGCATCCCTTCCCATTCCAACAAGCACAGGAAGCGTATGAACGAGCAAACCCTTTCCCTCCAGCAACTCGCCGCGCCAGAAGGCAGCTGCTACGGCTGTGGCTGTGCCCACCCCAGCGGCCTGCACCTGCAAAGCCACTGGGACGCCGATGGCATTCACCTGTTGTGCCGACACTCGCCCGATAGCAGCTTCATCGGCTGGCCCGGCCTGGTCTACGGCGGCTTGCTGGCGATGTTGGTCGACTGCCATTCCAACTGGACCGCCATGGCCTACCACTACCGCAACGAAGGCCGCGAAGCGGGCAGCTTGCCGCGCATCGATTGCGTCACCGGCACGCTCAACCTCAGCTACCTGAAACCGACGCCCATGGGGGTCGAGCTGCTGCTCAAGGCGCGCGTAGAAGGCGAAGTAGGGCGCAAGAGCCGGGTCATCTGCGAGGTCTGGGCGGACGATGTGCTGACGGTGACTGCCGACTCGGTATTCGTGCGGGTCGACACCGAAAAGCTCAAGCTCAAGGCCCATGGCCAGGCGTGATCAGCCAGTGCCGATGAGTGGTCGGTGATGGTCAGCGGGCGGGGATGTCACTAGAGTGACAAGCCCATCCCCCAGGCAAGGTTGACCATGACCGATCTGAGCGCATTCCCCATCACCCGCAAATGGCCCGCCCAGCACCCCGAGCGCCTGCAGCTGTATTCGCTGCCCACGCCCAACGGCGTCAAGGTGTCGATCATGCTGGAAGAGATCGGCCTGGCGTACGAGCCGCACAAGGTCAGCTTCGACACCGATGACCAGATGAGCCCTGAGTTCATCTCCCTCAGCGCCAACAACAAGATCCCCGCCATCCTCGACCCGAACGGCCCTGGCGGCCAGCCGCTGGCGCTGTTCGAGTCGGGCGCGATCCTGCAGTACCTGGCCGAGAAAAGTGGCCAGTTGCTCAGCCAGGACCCTGCCGTCCGTTACCAGACCCTGCAGTGGTTGATGTTCCAGATGGGCGGCATCGGCCCGATGTTTGGCCAGGTCGGGTTCTTCCACTTCTTTGCAGGCAAGGAATACGAAGACAAGCGCCCGCGCGATCGCTATGTCAACGAATCGAAGCGCCTGCTGGGCGTGCTGGATCGGCACCTTGAAGGGCGGGAGTGGATGGTCGACACGTACAGCATCGCCGATATCGCCATCTTCCCTTGGGTGCGCAACCTGGTGGAGCGCTACAACGCCCGTGAGCTGGTGGGCTTCGATGCGTTCAAGGAAGTGCAGCGGGTGCTGGCCAACTTCCTCGAACGCCCTGCCGTTCAGCGGGGCCTGAAAATCCCGGGCTGAACGCCAGGTACTTAACCTGTGGGGCTTGTTCCCACAGCCTCATCTTGCAGACTAGAAAATCTGATTCAACACCCAGTACAGGCTACCCGCCAGCAGCATCGCCGCTGGCAGGGTCAGCACCCACGCCATCAGCAGATTGATCAGCGTGCGCTTCTGGATCCCCGAGCCATTGGCGACCATGGTCCCGGCCACACCAGAGCTCAGCACATGGGTGGTCGACACAGGCAGCCCGAACATGTCCGCCGCGCCGATGGTGCACATCGCCACCACCTCGGCCGAGGCGCCCTGGGCGTAGCTCAGGTGGGTCTTGCCAATCTTCTCGCCCACCGTCACCACGATGCGCCGCCAGCCGACCAGGGTGCCCAGCCCCAGGGCGATGGCCACGGCCACCTTGACCCACAACGGGATGTAGCGCGTGGCGTCGTCCAATTGGGTCTTGAACAGTTGCACATGGCTGCGGGTGTCGGCATCAAAGGTTACCAGCTGGTTTTTCTCGATCAGGCGGATGGCTTCGCTGGTCAAGTACATGTCGTTGCGCACGTTGGCCATGGCCTCGGCCGGCACGCGCTTGAGCGAGCCATAGCCTTTGACTTCTTCGCCGATCATGCCGGTCAGTGCCGCGAGTGCGGGCACCAGTTGCGGGGTGGGCTTGGGCTCGGTGATGAACAGGGTCAGCACCTGGCGAGGGTCTGCCGGCACCGGTTGCGGATCGCTGCGCACCAGCGCCTGGCGCGTCACCTCGGCAACGGCCGAAAACTGCAAGGACTGCTCGCTGGGCATGGTCTTGTTCAGGGCATACGCCATCGGCAGCGTGCCGACCAGAATCAGCATGATCAGCCCCATGCCTTTCTGGCCATCGTTGGAGCCGTGGGCAAAGGACACCCCGGTGCAGGTCAGGATCAGCACGCCGCGGATCCACCACGGCGGCGGAGTCTGGCCTTCGGGTGCCTGGTACAGCGCCTTGCGCTTGACCAGTGCGCGCAGGGCTAGCAGCAACAGGGCGGCGCAGGCAAAGCCGATCAGCGGCGAAAACAGCAGCGCGTAGCCCACCTTGCTGGCCTGACCCCAGTCCACTCCGCTGGTGCCGTCGCGCCCGTGCATCAGCGCATTAGCCACCCCTACGCCGATGATCGAGCCGATCAGCGTGTGCGAAGACGAGGCCGGCAGGCCCAGCCACCAGGTGCCCAGGTTCCAGATGATCGCGGCTAGCAGCAAGGCAAAGACCATGGCGAAACCGGCCGAAGAGCCGACTTGCAAAATCAGCTCTACCGGCAGCAAGGCGATGATGCCGAACGCCACCGCACCGCTGGAGAACAGCACGCCGAGGAAGTTGCACAAACCCGACCAGACCACGGCAACCGGTGCCGGCAACGAGTGGGTATAGATGACTGTGGCCACGGCGTTGGCGGTGTCGTGGAAGCCATTGACGAATTCGAAACCCAGGGCAATCAGCAACGCCAGGCCCAGCAGCAGGAACGGCGTGACGGTGGTGATTACCGTGCCGCTGGCGCTGACGTCCTGTTTCAGGCTCCAGGCGGTATAGGCGAGGCCGGCCAGCAGCAGGCCGAAGAACAGAACCACGGTGGCGCGGCCGGGCTTGTGAGACAGCTGCGGGCGCGCATCGCGTTGGGCCAGGTGCGGCTGGCTGGCCAGGGACGGGGTTGCCATGGGGGCTCCGATTGGCGTCGGGCGAAGGTGCCGAAGGCTGTGAGCATAGAAACAATTCGTTACTGGCCCGTGACCTCGGTCAATGAATTATCTAGGCTCAAGACAGACGGCAATGGCCGGAGAAGCCCATGATCCGCTGCAAACGTGTCTACGAAGCGCTCGCCGAGGAAGACGGCCAGCGTGTGCTGGTCGACCGCCTGTGGCCGCGCAACAAGCGCAAGGATGACCTGCATGGCCAATGGCTGCGCGAGGTGGCGCCCTCGCAGGGTTTGCGCAAGGCATTTCACCAGGGCGAGGTGGATTTTGCCGGTTTCACCCAACGCTACCGGCAGGAGCTGACCGCACACCCCGAGTACTGGTACCCGCTGCTGGGCCTGGCCGCCAAGGGCACGCTGACCTTGCTCTATGCCGCCAAGGACACCGAGCACAACAACGCCCAGGTACTCGCCCAATGGCTGGAAGATGAGTTGGAGCGCCATGGCCCGGGCAGTTCGCCCGTGTGCTATGCCACCTAAAGCGGTGCACAATAACGGCATGAAGCTCATACCCGCCACCGATGCCCACCGCAGTTTCGCCCGCGACCTCACGCGCCGGGCCATGCTGCCGTACTACCGCGAATTCGACCTGCTGTGGATCGAAGAAGCCTTTGACCAGGCCTGGGCCTGGCGCGAGCAGTGGCTGGTGATGGAGGGTGAACAGGTGCTGGGCTACTGCAGCCTCAGCCAGGACCGCCAGGCATTGTTCATTCGAGAGCTGCACCTGCTGCCTGAGCACCGCGGGCGCGGCATCGGCGGCCGGGTGCTGGAGGCCCTCGCCGGCTGGGCGAAACAGCGGCGTTTGCCACTGCTGCGCTTGATGGTGTTTCGCAGCAACCCGGCTCGGTTGTTGTATCAACGCAGGGGCTTTGCGGAGGTGGGCGAGGATGAATGCTTCGTGCGCATGCAGCGCGTCATCGACTGATAGCGCAGTGATGGCTTGTCGCGGCTGGTGACCATGGGCATAGTGGGGTCTGAAATTTACCGCTGCTTACAGGACGGTGGGCGGCGTTGGATGATGTTCAAGGACAAAGGAGAAACGTGAGATGAATGGATTCGGTCCGCGACTGCGCGAAGAGCGCGAACGGCTGGGCATGACCCAACGGGTGTTTGGTGACATCGGTGGGGTCGAGCCCAATGCCCAAGGTAAGTACGAGAGCGGTGAGCGCACGCCCCGCGCCGATTACCTCGCAGCACTGGCCGCCCAGGGCATGGACGCGCTCTATGTGCTTAGCGGTGTGCGCACCCCGGCACCGCTGGGCAACCTGACCCAGGACGAGGCCGACTTGCTGGGCGCTTTTCGGCAACTGCCGGTCGACGATCAAGCCGCGCTCTGGCACTTGCTTGGGCGTTTGTCAGGTGAGGCCAAAAGCCGTGAAACAGTGAGGCCTTTCACACTTGGCCGTCAGGCGTATCTGACAGAAGTTTTGCGTTAGGCCCGCCATGAAAAATTTTGTTAAGGTGGCGGGATCCAATCGCCCTGCAGACGAGGTGTGTGCTTGATTAGGGTCTTAGTGGTCGATGATCACGATCTGGTACGAACCGGTATTACCCGCATGCTGGCCGACATCGATGGCCTGCAAGTGGTGGGTGAGGGGGATTCGGGGGAGTCGGCGCTCAAGCTGGCGCGGGAACTCAAACCCGACGTCGTCCTGATGGATGTGAAAATGCCCGGCATCGGCGGCCTGGAGGCCACCCGCAAACTGTTGCGCAGCCATCCCGACATCAAAGTGGTCGCGGTCACCGTGTGCGAGGAAGATCCGTTCCCCACGCGCCTGCTGCAAGCCGGTGCTGCCGGTTACCTGACCAAGGGCGCCGGGCTCGACGAAATGGTCCAGGCCATCCGCCTGGCCTTTGCCGGCCAGCGCTACATCAGCCCGCAGATCGCCCAGCAACTGGCACTCAAGTCGTTCCAGCCACAAGGCTCGCCGTTCGATGCGTTGTCAGAGCGCGAAATCCAGATCGCCTTGATGATCGTCGGCTGCCAGAAAGTGCAGATCATCTCCGACAAGTTGTGTCTCTCGCCCAAGACCGTCAATACTTACCGTTATCGGATCTTTGAAAAACTCTCGGTCACCAGCGACGTCGAACTGACCTTGCTGGCCGTTCGCCACGGTATGGTTGACGCAAGCCTGTAAACCTCATGTCCCAAGCTTTTGATGCCAGCGCGTTTCTGGCGACCTGCAGCGGTCGCCCGGGCGTTTATCGTATGTTCGACGCCGAGGCGCGGCTGCTCTATGTGGGCAAGGCCAAAAACCTCAAGAAGCGCCTGGCCAGCTATTTCCGCAAAACCGGCCTGGCGCCCAAGACCGCTGCGCTGGTGGGCCGCATCGCCCAGGTCGAGACCACCATCACCGCCAACGAGACCGAGGCGCTGCTGCTGGAGCAGAACCTGATCAAGGAATGGCGGCCGCCGTACAACATCCTGCTGCGCGACGATAAATCCTACCCCTACGTGTTTATGTCTGACGGCGACTTCCCGCGCCTGGGCATCCACCGCGGTGCGAAAAAGGCCAAGGGCCGATACTTCGGCCCATACCCCAGCGCCGGTGCCATTCGCGAAAGCCTCAGCCTGTTGCAAAAGGCCTTTTCGGTGCGCCAGTGCGAAGACAGCTACTACGCCAACCGCACCCGGCCCTGCCTGCAGTACCAGATCAAGCGCTGCAAGGGGCCGTGCGTCGGCCTGGTCGACAAAGACGAGTACGCCGACGATATTCGCCACTCGGTGATGTTCCTCGAAGGCCGCAGCCAGCAGTTGGGCAACGAGCTCAATGCCGAGATGGAAAAGGCCGCCATGGCCCTCAATTTCGAGAAGGCCGCCGAGCTGCGCGACCAGATCGCCTTGCTGCGCCGCGTGCAGGACCAGCAGTACATCGAGGGCGGTACCGGTGACGTCGATGTGATCGCCGCCTTCGTCAACCCCGGTGGCGCCTGCGTGCACCTGATCAGCGTGCGCGGCGGGCGGGTGCTGGGCAGCAAGAACTTCTTCCCCCAGGTGGGCATCGAGGAGGAGGTGGCCGAGGTCATGGCTGCGTTCCTGTCCCAGTACTACGTGGGCAATGCCGAACGCGAACTGCCCGGTGAGCTCATCGTCAACGTGGTGCACGAAGACTTCGAAGCCATCCGTGAAGCCCTGCAAACCCTGCGCGGCCGCGAGCTGACCATCACCCACCGGGTGCGCGGCACCCGGGCACGCTGGCAGCAGTTGGCAGTGACCAACGCCGAGCAGGCCCTCAACGCCCGCCTGGCCAACCGCCAGCACATGGCCGCCCGTTTCGAGGCCCTGGCCCAGGTGCTTGGCCTGGACGAAGTACCGCAGCGCCTGGAGTGCTATGACATCAGCCACTCCAGCGGTGAGGCCACCGTGGCCAGCTGCGTGGTGTTCGGCCCGGAAGGCCCGATCAAGTCCGATTACCGCCGTTTCAACATCGAAGGCGTGACCGCCGGCGACGACTATGCGGCCATGCACCAGGCCCTGACCCGCCGCTACGGGCGCATCAAGGACGGCGAGGGCAAGCTGCCCGACGTGTTGCTGGTGGACGGCGGCAAGGGCCAGTTGAACATGGCCCGCGACGTCATGCAGGAGCTGGCCTTCACTGACCTGACCCTGCTGGGCGTTGCCAAGGGCGTGACCCGCAAGGCCGGTTTCGAGACCCTGTACCTCAACGACGTGCACCACGAGTTCACCCTCAAGGGCGACTCACCGGCCCTGCACCTGATCCAGCAGATCCGCGACGAAGCCCACCGTTTCGCCATCACCGGCCACCGCGCCCGGCGCGGCAAAGCCCGTCGCGTGTCCAGCCTGGAAGACGTAGCCGGGGTCGGCCCCAAGCGCCGTCGCGACCTGCTGAAACACTTCGGCGGCCTGCAAGAGCTCAACCGCGCCAGTGTCGATGAAATCGCCAAAGCCCCTGGTATCAGTAAAAAGCTTGCCGAGTCGATTTATGCCAGCCTGCATAGCGAGTAGAATGCCTGGCTCAACCCGCAGCCAGTCGTACCGATGAATATTCCAAACCTGCTCACCGTTCTACGCGTCCTGCTCATCCCGATCTTCATCCTGCTGTTCTATGTGCCCTATCACTGGAGCTACATGGCCGCCAGCAGCGTGTTCGCCGTCGCCGCCGCCACTGACTGGCTGGACGGCTACCTGGCGCGCCGCCTGCAGCAGAGCACACCGTTCGGTGCCTTCCTGGACCCGGTGGCCGACAAGCTGATGGTCGCCGTGGCCCTGGTGTTGCTGGTGCAGGTGCACGCGAACTTCTGGCTGACCTTGCCGGCGGCGGTGATCATCGGCCGCGAGATCGTGGTGTCGGCGCTGCGCGAGTGGATGGCCGAACTGGGGGCGAGGGCGCATGTGGCAGTGTCCAACCTTGGCAAGTGGAAAACTGCGGCGCAAATGCTTGCGCTGGTGATCCTGCTGGCCAACCCGCCGGGTGTGACCTTCTGGGTCATTCTGGGTTATGGGCTGCTGCTGGTGGCGGCAGGCTTGACCCTGTGGTCGATGGCGCATTATCTGCTGGCCGCCTGGCCACACCTGCGCGAAGGCTCGGAGCAGAAATAAAAACTTTTTTGAATCAAGGGGTTGACGCCGTTTTAGATATTGCTAGAATGGCACCCATCACGACGCGGGAATAGCTCAGTTGGTAGAGCACGACCTTGCCAAGGTCGGGGTCGCGAGTTCGAGTCTCGTTTCCCGCTCCAAATTCGATCCTCAGTGCGTCGCTGGGATCACAAAAAAGAGGCCTTAGGGCCTCTTTTTTTGTGCCTGGAATTTGGTGTGTGCCGAACTTTGGTATTCGCGCTGTACCTGTAGGTGCTGGCGCGTCGAGGCGCCGAACCGCTGTGATCGGCTGCAAAGTTGCCGTGTCGGTCTCGAATGTGAGGTGCTTCATTCTCGCGAAGCGTCGCTCGCCGCAAGTGAGATGGATATCCGTCCTCGGTGTCACTTGTTCAGCAGTTCCTTGAGCAGAGGGCTGTGGGAATTGATTGTTCTCTCTAGGTGAGTGACTGCCGGCGTTTTTCAAGGTAGTTGTCGCGTCAACCGTCTAACTATGCCGCTCTCTTCTCGACCTGTGGTGCTCGTTGTTGTACCAACGCATGAAGTCCCTCACCCATGCTCGTGCGGCGTCCAGACTGGCAAAACCATTCTGCGGCCATTGCGGGCAGTATTTCAGCGTTCTAAACAGCGACTCCGAGTAGGGATTGTCGTTGCTGACCCGCGGTCGGTCTCGCGAGGGCGTGATCCCCAGTTCGTACATCTTGCTCAGCAGCGTCACCGATTTCATCGGCGCTCCGTTGTCCGAGTGCAGCACCAGCGGTTCGCGTAGACATTGCTCACCGATCACGCTGCGTTGCAGCAGCTCGGCGGCTTTCTCGCCGCTTTCCACGTCGTAGACCTCCCAGCCCACGGCCTTGCGACTGTAGATATCCTCGATCAGATAGAGGCAGTAATACTTGCCGCGTATCGGCGACGGTAGATACGTGATGTCCCATGACCACACCTGATTCGGCCCTTTTGCCGCATGTGTCGTCGGCGCCGCCTGCCGCCTGGGGCGCTGACTGCGACCTCGATGATGCTGTTGACCCGTCATGCGCAAGACGCGATAAAACGTCGCCTCCGACGCCAGATAACGCCCTTGATCGGCCAGGCGCGGCACGATCTGGCTGGGTGGCAAGTGAGCATAATCAGCGCTGTTGCACAGCGTCACAATTGCCTGTCGCTCGACCTCACTCAGCGCATTACACGGCGCTGGTCGCGCGATAGTCGTTCGCCCATCGGCCTGAACGATCTCGGGGCCAGTCCAGCGTTGCAGGGTACGCAGCGACAGGCCAACCTCCCGGCAGGCCGTGATTTTTCTGGCTCCCGCCGCGACGGCTTCGCTCAGCCAGTCAATAAACAACTGCCGTTGCGGCAAAGAAGTCAGTTGCCCCCCAGTAGTCGTTGAGCTTTTTTCGCAGCACCAACAACGCGGCTGTTTCAGCGAGCGCCTTGTCTTTGCGGCGCAGTTCGCGCTTAAGTTCATGGATACGTTTCTTGTCTTTGTGCGACTGCTCCCGATCTTCTTTTTGCTGAGCCTTCTCCGACTTCTGGCCGGCGATGAAGGCTTGCCGCCAAGCCGTGATTTGCTCGGGGTAAAGGCCTTTACGACGGCAATACTCGCCCAGGTCGATCTCGGACAAGCCGGCCGCTTCGAGAACGACGGCAAATTTGGTTTCGGCTGGCTAGCTCTCGGCCGATGACTTGTTTTCGGACACTGCACTTCCTTCAGAACTGAGCTGCTTGCGCCAGTTGGACAAAGACATTTCGCTGACCCCTTGCGCCGGGAAACCTCGGCCATCGACAGGTTCAGCGGGGGAAGCAGCATCTTGAGTAATGCGGCTCTGCGTTCAGGTGAATAGTACGGCACGATCCGTCTCTTTCCGCCCCCGATGTGTTTTGTTAGGAAAAATCGGAGAGGCGACAACTATCCTGACACCGGGGGCTTGCAAAGCTCAGCCTGCTGATCATCGCTTGTCGCCGCTGTTCTTGGGGCTTGCTGTAGAGCTTTATCTTGGAGTCGAGGCTGTGAACGGATACGCCCAGGCGCTGGGCAAAATCGATAGCAGGTTTTCCTCTATCGGCACTTACTTGACCGATAAACTCTTGAATTCTTTGGGGTAGCGGTGAGGGCTCATGTTACCTCCTATTTGGGCCTCATTATTAGGCATGGAGGTATGTAGGAATACGTGAACCCTTATTCGATCATGCGGATCCCTCAAATTACCTATGCTCCGATCCGGAATCGTAAGCGGTTTATCAGTCGTCCTTAGCTCGCCTTTCTTGATGTGTCTAGTGGAATTGGGTGAGTAAATATAACTCAAAATTCCCTTTGGGTTTTGCGCGTCAATTCCAGTGTTTTTGGAAATTGTAAACTGCCGCGCAGCCACTTTATTGATTTGCTCTGTCGATTGTAGGATTCGTTCAATGTCGCTGAGGCATTCAGCAATCAAAAGGGAGCGATGAATATGTCAGATCAATCAGATAAATTTGAACATGTAAAAACAAGCGATCTGCTAAAGGAAAATCCATTTGCTGGGCGTGACTTTTTTTGGGAGCAGCACCGTTTTGAGCGTGATGGATATCTTAAGATAAATCACTTGATAGACAGTGAGGTCAATCAAGAAATCACCAGCGATGTTAAGTATCTCCTCTCGAACTTCGCAAAGCGGAGAGATTTTCTTATTGAATCAACCGGGAATACCCCTCGATATTTGAGTAATGTCCCCCAAGAGACCATAGAGCAGGAGGGTAGATATATTCCGAGGGCGTATAGGTCTAATTATTTGGCGGGTTTGATCAGTGGTATAGTTAAGGAGGATGTGATTCCGACTCCCTGGAAATGGGATAACTATATCATCAATAGCCAGCATAAGGTCGGTGATACTCACGGTTGGCACTGGGGCGACTACCCGTACACTATTATTTGGGTGGTAGAAGCGCCCGATATCGAGTGCGGAGGACTATTGGAATGTGTGCCTCACACTCGCTGGGATAAAAGTAATCCACGAGTGGAAAATCTCTTGCTCGAAAATAAAATAGACTCGTATTTTCATTCATCAGGAGATGTCTATCTACTGAAAGCTGATACGACATTGCATCGAGTGAAGCCCCTTACTAAAAATGTACGAAGGATTATTCTGAATACGACATGGGAGCGTGCACGAGATAAGGATCGTCACGTGGAACATGAAACATTCGTCTTTCGAGATTGATGGGTGAGTGAGCATGAGTGCTATTAAGTTCTCACACACAAATCTGATTACTCCAGACTGGAAGAAGCTATCTCAGTTCTATATTGACGTATTCCACTGTGTGCCGTCTGGTCCAGTTAGGCAGCTATCGGGGTGCTCCGTTGCTGAAGGCACTGGAGTTTCAAGGCCACAGATCGAAGGATTGCATTTACGCTTACCAGGATTTGGGAGCGATGGACCTACACTGGAAATATTCCAATACAGCAGGCACATTCGGCAACCCTTAAAGCACGCAAATACTCGTGGCATCACGCATTTAGCATTTGAAGTTACAGATCTTGATTCTGTGTGCGCAAATGTAGTTCGTTATGGTGGGACGATGCTGGGGCGGTTGGCAAAGCTCCCGGTTGAGGGGGTCGGAGTATGTACTTTTGTGTATGTTCGGGATCCTGATAGAAATATCATTGAAATCCAAAGCTGGGAGGATTGATGAGTAAGGTATTGGCGCAATTTGATTTGGTGAAGCCGAGATTTCCAAAAGAATCAGTGGAGATGGCAGGGTTTTATGCGAATGTTGATCGCATCAATAGCATTGCAGAGAGTTCAGATGGTTTTATTTGGAGAGAAACTAACGAGGATCAGGAAGGGCTTCAAGCTTTATGGGGCGAAGGATATCTATATACGCTATCAGTTTGGGATGATGTTGCGTCTCTGAAGAAATTTCTCTATCACACGCCACATGCTCAAATGCTGAGTAAAGGCCATGAATGGTTCCACAAAATTATGCACCCTAGGATGGTCTTGTGGTGGGTGAGGAGGGGGCATGTCCCTAGTCTTTTGGAAGCACATGAACGATTGACTTGGTTGTTTGAAAAAGGTGCTTCTTACAAAGCATTCGATCTGAAAAATTCTTATGGGCCAATTTCCATTTATTGAGAGGGAACTATGGGTGCTCTGGTTTATGAGGATCAAAAACAGCTTGCTGTATATTACAAAAAGGCATTTGGTGCGCCCGAAAGCATAATCGGTCTTGGCAGGGATGCTGAAACGCTGAGGCGTTCAGTATATTCATTGGAAAATAATTGGAATGCGGTTGAAGAGGGTTGTATTGACTTGGCTGGACTGCCTAAGGTCAAGGCAGAGTTCATTAACTGGTATTTGGTTATGGAACGGAGGATGAATTCCGATATCCGATTCTTCATCGAGTTTTTGAGGCGGAAAGCAAGTTTAGAGCAAATAGCCTATTACATATGCATGGAAGAGCTAGTGGATGGGGCATTCGATGATTTAATGGCTATGGTGCAGCTGGGGATGCCACTAAAGCCGAAGATGGTGGCGGCGGAGAACTATTGGGATGAAATGGGGGGTGGCAATGCCGCTGCGGTCCACACTGTGATGTTCAAAGATTCCTCTATCTTCATGCGAGATATCCTGCGGCAGGCAAACATAACAGCAGAGCAACCAACGTTAGAGTGCCTTATGAATGGTAATGTTCTGTTGATGTGGGCGCTGAGGCGGGAATACAATGTAAGACTGATCGGTGCTATAGGGATCATTGAAGGTTCGGCCCCTGTCCGTTTTCGGGCAACTACAGAAGCTCTTGAACGGCTACAGGTGCCGAAAAAAGTAATAGCGTATCACCAGTCTCATATTAGTATCGATACCCGGCATAGTAATGCGTGGCTAGAGGTTGTTCTGGATTATTATGCCGGTAGTGGGGAGGAGGTTGTCCGAGAACTAGCGCTGGGTGTTAGCATTCGTTATAACGTGGCGCTGCGTTATTATCATCACATGTACCAGATGATGCGGAGTATCTCTCAATGACTAAGCTTTCAGCTGTGGTTGTTGTGGATCCGATAAGTTCTGCGTGTTATTACGGTGCGGAGATTCAAAAGCACGGCTACTTGAGTATAGCTTTAATCAGCGTAAAGCGGTTGTCTGAAGCGGTTCGTCGTCTACAAAACCTAAATGAGTTTGAATCTATTGTTTATGCAGATGACCTTGATGAAGCAATGCAAGCGCTTTCTCGGTACAGTATTCGTGCAGTTATCCCGGGGTCTGACGTAGGTATTAAGTTTTCCGATGCGCTCAGTAGTATGTATGGTTTACTTGGTAATCCCGTCGAAAGCTCCCAGACCCGACTAAATAAATTAGAGTTGAAAAAAAAGTTAATTGCTGCAGGCGTACCGGCTACTTGGGCTCGTGGAGTCAGGCTAGAGGAGCTTAAGATTGATACATTTAAGAAAAATGACTACCCGTTAGTCGTGAAGCCGGCTCAGGGCACGGGTAGCCGCAATGTCAAAGTTTGCCGCAATCATCGAGAGTTGTACGCGGCAGTTCAGGCTGTCGAAAAAAATAGAGAAATCCAATCTGATGGCGAGCTTTATGCGCTGGTCGAAAAATACTTGGCGGGTGATGAGTATTTTGTTGTGACTGCGAATTGCGGTCTGAGTGGGCATAAGATAATGCTGTGCTTTGCTAGGTACGAGAAGGTCGAGGCAGATGGCAATCCAAGTATCTATAAAAATATACGCTCACTTTCTCTTAATGATTGTCGGGCGCTTCTCGCATTCTCATATGCGTCAGAGGTTAATAGCGCTCTTGAATTTTTTTGGGGTATTAATGATATCGAGTTAAAGATCGGCTCGAATGGGCCGCTGATTATTGAGCAGAATGGCCGATTGCCTGGGGCGAATGTTCCGAGGTTGATAGAGGCTTGTTCTGGTGTGAATTGCTATGAGCTAAATATAGATATCTTTCAGGGTGGATTTTCGAGCGCGCTTGAATCGGTGGAGTTTAGCAGGCACTTTTGTATTTGCTGCTTGATTTGCAATGTGTCTGGAGTGGTAAAAAATATAACCGGATTGGAGAAGGTGGAAGGCCTTGACTCATTTTATATGTTGGAACTGTCAGTAGCGGAGGGCGAAGTTGTAGGGCGGACGCGAGATTTTCTATCATCTTGGGGCATGGTTTACCTTGTTCATGAAAGTCAGGAGGTATTGGCTAGAGACTCTGACTTTGTACATAAAACACTTGCGCTGATTTGCGACTGAGTTAACGAGGTTTGTTTTTTTGGAGGTGATCAGCACGGTGTTATTATGTCTAAGTTGATAGTTGTAATGTTGGTTTTATTGTTTGTGTGCGTGGTCTGTAGAAGGGCGGTAGTAGCGCTCGGACAACCTAGAGTGCTTGGTGATATAGTTACAGGTATGCTTATGGGGCCGGCTATATTTGACGCCTATCTACCAAGCATCTCATTCCGCATAGGCTTACCTGAAACTAGGGGGCTGTTGAATGCCCTTGGTGAGCTCGGCTTGATAATAATCTTAGTAGAGATATGCTGGCACGGTATTTCTCGAAGAGAAGGAGATCTCAGTAATAGTAAAATTGCTTTGGTTGCATTCTTTGGTGTTGTAACGTCTTTTGCTGTTGGTGGGGTTTTGGCCTTCTATTCTAGTGAGGATATGGGGTTGCAGCATACCCTGCTTGGTTATATTTTGTTTTGTGGTATTGCATTCTCAGTTACTGCGCTCCCTGTTCTGGTTTTGCTTCTGGATGATATTGCGATAGTTGAGGCTAAAGCAGGGCGCGTTGCTGTTGTTGCAGCAGTGTATACAGATGTTTTTGTCTGGTGTGCGTTGGCTGTTATTTCAATTGTGTTGGGCGCTGGGGTAGGAGGCGGCATTGCATTAAATTTTGGGGTTGGGCTTATTTATGTCGCGACTATGCTGCTTGTAGTGAGGCCGATAATAATGAAGTCCCAGTTAGTGGCTGGGCTTGGTGATGGTGTGAAGGTGGTGGTGACAGTTATAATTGTGCTTGGCTCCTCGCAGTTGACAGAATTTTTTGGGGTTCATAGCTCAGTTGGCGCTTTATTAGCTGCTTATGTGGTGGGTGATGTAGCTGGGGTCAAAGGTGCTTGGGATAAGTACCTGTTTGGTATCAGGCAGCTTGTTATTCCTATGTTTTTTATAGCTTCTGGGGGGATGATTTCTGTAAGTGGCCTTTCACAGGTGCATATTTGGTTCTGGTTATTCGTATTTTTATTGGGGGCCACAATTAGCAAAATTATCAGCTGCTATATTGCGGGATTACTTGTAGGCATGAGGCAGCGTGCGTCAATGCAGCTCGGGATATTAATGAGTACGAAAGGTACTGCTGAGTTGGTTGTGCTGGCTGTAGGATATCGAGAGGGGCTCTTGTCAGACGATTCCTATACTGTGCTATTGATCCTTTCTGTCGCATCCATGATGTTGACAGTTCCAATGTTGACCTTCTTAAATAGTTATTTTGGGCAGCATGGCGGATGTCCAAAGGGGTGACGATAATTCGCCTTTTGGCGCAACTTAAGAAGGTCGAAAAATGGATGTGATAATGGGGCTTGTGGCCGCTTTGTGTTGGGGGGTTACTGATTATCTAGTAGGAGTGAATGCGCGAACCTTTGGTGTGAAATATTCTGTATTCTTCAGTCAGTTGATAGGGTTTCTCATGCTGAGTGGTTTCGTATTCATCTCCAGCAGTGGGTTCTCATTCATCATTAGATTGCCTCTGGATGTTGTCCTTATATGTGCATCGGCCGCAATTCTAACCTTAATTGGTGCCGTTTCACTTACTAGAGCCTTCGAGCATGGAAGAATCGCAATAATTGCTCCGTTGGTAACGTCGTACGGTATTTTTACGACATTATTGGCGTGGATGAGTGGGGAGAATCTGACCTTTTACCAGATTCTTGGGTTAGGTGTGTGCGCGTTCGGTGTAATGCTTGTAGGGTTGGGGCATAAGTCTCATGGGTTTATGGGCAATAGGAAGGAGGGAGGTGCAATCTGCTTTGCTCTGATAGCTGCCATTCTTTATGGGAGCAGTTTCTGGGTCCAAGGAAACTACGCGTTGCCTGCTGTCGGTGCCGTGAATATGTTGTGGATGAGTTACTTGGTTGGAGCTTTGCTTCTGATGCCACTGGTTTTCAGTGTGAAGACTAAAAAAAGTATTGGGTTGAGTTCTTATGGGGCGCTAGGTGGCGCTAGTCTATTTAATTTAGGGGGGTTTACAGCTTTTTCATATGGAGCGCTCAGCGGGTCTGTTGCGATTGTGACAGTAATTAGTACGCTTTCAGGAGGGGTGGCTGCTGTTCTTGGTTACATATTTTATAGGGATAGATTAACTTTGTTGCAATGGCTGGGTATTGTCTTGGTCTTAGCTGGTGCGGTAGTGTTGCATTTGGTTTAATGGCTGGGTCTTGGGGTTTGTAAATTAGAGGTGAAGGCGGTGCGATGCAGTAGCGCCACATTTACATAAAAGTGAGTGGTCAAGAAATGGAATCTAAAGGCTACCTACCAAAAAGTCATGTTGATATTTTACCCTGCATGGCGACATTTGCTGTGGTTGTTGAAAGTGGGAGTTTTGTCGAAGCTTCCGTCAGGCTGGGTGTCACTGCCTCTTCAATTAGTAAGCAAATTACAAAGTTGGAGAGCGTATTATCTTTGAGGCTGCTAGAGCGAACGACGCGAAACTTGAAATTAAACCCGGAGGGAGAGGAGGTTTATGGGTACTGCAAAAGTGTGCTTGAATCGTCAGCTAATGTTTTTAGATTAAAGGATAAGCTTACAGATAACCCCCAGGGCTTGTTACGCATTGCAGTGACAAAATCATTGTATGCGGCGTGTAGTAAGTTGATTCCTGCTTTTTTGTCTCGATACAGAGAAGTGGATGTCCAAATGCTGTGTGGTGAAAGGTTTGACTTTATATCAGATGGCATTGATCTGGGAATAATAATAACTGATAGACCTCCGGAGGGCATGATCGCGCGCAAGCTCTGCGAGATTGACTTTGTGATTTGTGCGGCTGAAAATTATTTCAGGGAATCTAGTAGGCCTAATCATCCTTCAGACTTGACCTCGCATAGCTGTATTCCTTTCGTGGGGGACCCTGATAAACAATGTTGGAGATTCTCATCGGTCTCAGAAAGCTGTGATGTAGTAATTCCAGGTAGATATTTGTCAGAGTGTCCTGAGGCTACGTTAACTGCCACACTTTCGGGTGTTGGTATCTCGTGTTTGCCTGTGTGCTTGGCTGCAGAGGCAATTGGAGACAATAGGTTGCAGGTTTTGCTGCCTGATTGGGTTTTTAAAGGGGAACCACAGGGTACTGCATGGGTCGTTTATCAATCTGGAAAGTTTCTGTCGAAACGAGTTAAAGTCATGGTTTCATATCTTTTGAGTGAGCTCGCAGCCGCTAGTCAGGGTTGGAAAAAAACACGCTTATGAATCTTTCTTCTTTAGCGGGGTTGTGAAAATATGAAGGAAGGACGATATATTTGTCACAAGTGTTGGTATGAATATGAAGGGGTTCAGGTGTGCCAAGAGTCAGGCGTTTGGGTTGAAATAGATTTTATGGATCTCCCTGGTGACTGGGTGTGTCCGGATTGCGGAGTAAACAAAGCGTACTTTTCTAAATGTATGGTTGATACGAGTGGAGAGAGTGGATAGATCAAGCTCTATTTAACGTATGGTTAGAGATGCCTGGTCAATCTGTTGCTGTGGCTACCTTGCTTCTCGGTTTTCTTTCTAATATGTTGCAGGTTGAAACTTGAAATTATTGGATGTTTTAGGGGGGTGAGATCTGTAGTGAGTTTTTTGTTCCCAGCATCACCTTGGCAAACGCCTCGCGAACCGCTGTATGTCCCAACGCTCACACATAAGCCACGTTCGCCCAGCCAGGTGATCGTCTGTTCACCCAGGCGGGCGTTTTCGGCCTTGCGTTGGGGGACCAACTGGCGGTCTTACAGGCTGGCCAGGTCTGCCATCAGCGTGGGGGCAGCGGATAGATTCTGGCCGTCGTGGACTTCAAGACGTTTCAGCAGCGGCGGCTGAGCAATGGCCAGACTCAGGCCGCACCTGCCATGCCATAGAGTTTGCAGAAGGTCTGCAGTACCAGTAGCTCAGGCTATTCCTTGATCGCGCCGATGCAGATCTGGGCGTCGTTGAAATAAAGTTAGGCCTAGTCCGCTACATACCACGCTGCCGACCGGTTTATGCGTGAGCAATCGTTCGATGGCCTAGCGTGGTGTCAAACTACCAGTTGGGTTGTTGGGGTTGCACAGGCAGATTAGCCCCGGTGAGCGGTCGGCCGCGAGCATAGCGTCTATGTCGTGAGCGTGGCTGGAGTTCAGGTTGATGCTGTGCACAGTGGTACCACGACCTTCGGCGGCTTGCGCCGTCGCTTCATAAGACGGTTCGGCCACCACCAGGCTGCGCGTCCCGGTAAATACCATCACCGCATGCTGCTGGGCCAGTTTGGAGCCACAGAACCCCTGCTCCTCGTCCAGGCCCATGCTAGCCGGCGAATACATCAATCAGTCGATACAGTGCGTAGTAAGGATAGCATCTGTACAGGCTGATACCCTCGCTCATCGCCTGGCGGGCTGCCGAGTTTGGGGCCAACGGGCTTTCGTTGTAGTTGATACATACCGGGCGAGGGCTGGCAGCCGTTGGGGCTTCACTGGCCCAACTTAGCTAGCCGAGCAGCGGTAGGGACATGCACAGGCCTACCAACGATCGACGTGTCATATCGGTCATGCAGCAACTTCTTTGTTTTCTAAGGGTACAGCAGGGGAAGATCCGTCTGAAAGGCACTTACTAGTGGCAAATAGCCTAGGTGGTGCATCTTGTTGCAGAAAAAAACATCATCGCATACTAAACCATTCGCCCCCGCCTGCCATGAAGGAAGCACCGGTGAAAGCCATTCGCCTGACCCTTGTTTGTCATGCCCTGACTCAAGCCCAGAAGACCGGGCGCTTGCCCACGCCCAAAGACGGCATGCTGGCGCTGGTGCAGCCGCCTGTGGCAATCGGGCCTGCTATGCAGGTACTGACAGCGCCGGAGCGCCGAGCTTGCGAGACGGCGGCTTGGTTATCGGCGCAGACACAGGCGCGTGTTGAGCCTGCGTTGGCAGATTGCGACTTGGGGCAGTGGCAGGGGCTGTCGCTCAAGCAGTTGCAGGTGGAGCAAGCGCAGGCGCTGTGCGAATGGTTGGGCGATCCGCACAGCGCGCCCCATGGCGGGGAGTCTTTTGCACAACTGTGCCAGCGCGTGGCGGCCTGGCTGGCGGCGTTCGACACGCCGGGCGAATGGTTGGCAGTGACCCACCCTATGGTCATCCGTGCCGTGCTGGTACAGCTGTTGGGGTGCCCGTTGAGCACCCACCAGCGCATCGATGTGCTGCCGCTATCGCGCCTTGAACTCAGCTTTACCGGGCAGTGGCGGCTGCGTCTGGGCGCCTAGCGGCGGCAAGCGTGGTTCAGAACGCCAGCTTGTAGCCGATCATCAGCAGCATCGCCGCCAGGCAAGGGCGCAATACGCGGTCGGAAATGCGCCCGGTGAGGTGGCTGCCCATGTAGATACCCGGCAGCGAGCCGAGCAGCAGGTAACCCAGCAACGACCAGTCCATGTTGCCCATGCCGGCGTGGCCCAGGCCCGCGACCAGGGTCAGCGGCACAGCATGGGCGATTTCGGTGCCGACCAGGCGGCGGGTGACCAGGAACGGGTACAGCAGGAACAGTGCCACGGTGCCCAAGGCACCGGCGCCGATGGAGGTGAGGGTGACCATGACACCCAGCACCACGCCAGTGAGCACGGTAAGCGTGTTCAGGCTGCGGTCGCTGAGGTGGTAGTGATCACCGGCATGGCGGCTGGCGAAGGCCTGCAGGCGCGACTTGAACAGAATGGCCAGTGCAGTGAGGATCAACACCACCGCCAGGCCCTGTTTGATGATGGCGTTGAGCGCCGAGGTGTCCGTGTGCAGGGTGCTGAGGAACCACAGGGTGATGGCGGCGGCGGGTACGCTGCCCAGGCTCAGCAGGCCAGTGATTTTCCAGTCGATGTTCTTGTTGCGGGCATGCACCCAGACGCCACTGGCCTTGGTGATGGCGGCATACAGCAGGTCGGTGCCGACAGCGGTGGCCGGGTTGATGCCAAACCACAAGAGGATAGGGGTCATCAGCGAGCCGCCACCCACGCCGGTCATGCCGACGATGAAACCTACAACCAGCCCGGCAAGGGTGAAACCGAAAGAACCTACATCCATACGCTACTCGACTGCCCAACTTTGCCCGTTATCGGATAGAAGCCAGCATATAGAATTTTTTATAGCCAAATAGACTTGTTCGTTATTAGGTTATAACCGCGTGGCGTCTGCACAGGTGCGTGAAAGCGCGCCTTAACGGTCTGTCATGACCACCATCACATGCGCATCCCCGCCATCCTCGCTTTCCGACAGATAGATATGCCCCACCTGGCTGTTGAAGTACGCGGTCTCCTGCGGGCCGATGCTGACCGCTTCCCCGGTCTCGAACTCGATACGCACACGCCCGCAGATGACCAAGGCGAACTCCTGGCCAGGATGGCGGATAAAATCGTCGAACTGCCCGCGTTCGCGGGCGATGATGCGGGCATAGGCCGGGGTCATGCGGCGCTCGGGGAAGGCGCCGGCAATCGGGTGATAGTCGTAGGTGCCGGTCGCGTAGCCCGCAACGGCCGCCAGTGAATCAACCACCACCGTCACCGGTACTGGCGTATCGGCCGTGCCGCTGGCACGAAACAACTGGGCGATATCGACATTCAGGGCGCGGGCGGCGGCGGCCAGTTTTTCGTAACTGACCGAGACTTGGGCGAGCTCCATTTTCGACAACGTCGACACCGGCACGCCGCTGGCTTCTGACAACTGCTTGAGGGTCAGCTGGCGGGCCTTGCGCACCTGGCGCAGGCGCCTGCCTACGGCGGCGCGGTCTAGCAGGGGCAAAGCATCGGGGCGGTCATCGGGCATTCGGTGCACTCGGCATACGGCGTTGGTCGGGCATATTACCTTGGACACTTGCGCATCTCTAAATTCTCATATATTAGAATTCTCATAAATGATAATTATAGGGGCAGGAGCGCGCATGACCACGATCTACGACACCTTGATCATTGGCGCCGGAATCGCCGGCGCCTCGCTGGGCTATCGCCTGGCGGGCCAGCAACGGGTGCTGCTGCTCGAGCGCGAGTCGCAACCGGGCTACCACTCGACGGGGCGCTCGGCCGCGATGTTCATGGAGGCCTACGGCACCCCGCAGATCCAAGCCCTGACCCGCGCCAGCCGCGCGTTCTATGAAACGCCGCCACAAGGCTTCTGCGAACACCCCCTGCTTGAACCGCGCGGCTGTCTCTATGTCGCCAGCGTCGAGCAACGGCAACTGCTCGAACAGGCCCACGCGCAGAACTTGGCCAACGGCACCGACGTCAGCCTGCTCGACCGCGATGCGGCCCTGGCCCTGGTGCCGAACTTGCGCGCTGAAGTACTGGCGGGCGCGGTGCTGGAGCCGGGCGCCATGGACCTGGACGTGCACGCGCTGCACCAGGGTTTTTTGCGCGGCTATCGCGCTGCCGGCGGCGAGCTTCGCTGCAATGCCGAGTTGGCCCAGGCCTGCTACCTCGACGGGGTATGGCAGGTGCAACTGAGCGATGGCAGCCATCTCCAGGCACGTCGACTGGTCAATGCCGCCGGTGCCTGGGCCGACCGTGTCGCCGAGCAGTGCGGCGTTGGCCCCATCGGCCTGCAACCGTGCCGGCGCAGCGCCTTCACCTTCCCAGGCCCGGCAGACCAGGACTTCGCCCGCTGGCCGGCGGTGATCGGCGTTGACGAGAGCTTCTACTTCAAGCCCGACGCCGGCCAGCTGCTTGGTTCGCCGGCCAACGCCGACCCGGTCGAACCCCAGGACGCTGCGCCCGAGGAGCTCGATGTGGCACTGGGCATCTACAACATCGAAGCCATGACCACGCTAAGTATCCGCCGCCCGAGCCACAGCTGGGCCGGTTTACGTTCATTCGTAGCCGATGGCGACCTGGTGATCGGTTTCGATGCGCGCAGCCCCGCGTTCTTCTGGCTGGCGGCACAAGGTGGTTATGGCATCCAGTCGGCCGCAGGGGCTTCACGCCTGGCGGCCGACCTGCTGCTCGGTCAGCCGCTGTGCCCTAGCCTTGTCCGCCAGGGGGTGGCGCCCGAGCGCTTGTCCCCGGCACGTTTCCAGCAACCTTGAAAGGAGCTACTCATGAGCAATGACATCCAGCGTTTCCCCAGCAGCTTGCCGTTTCCGTTTTCGCGTGCGGTGAAGGCGGGCGGTTTTCTGTTCCTGTCCGGGCAGGTGCCGATGAGTGCCGGCGGTGAAGTGGTACGGGGGGATATTCAGACCCAGACCCGCGCTGCCTGCGAGCGCATCGGCGAAAGCCTGGCGGCCTGTGGGGCGAGTTTCGACCAGGTGGTGAAGGCCACGGTGTGGCTTTCGGACATGAGCCACTTTGCGGGTTTCAACGAGGTTTACAAAGCGTACTTCGGCGCCGCGTTGCCTGTGCGCTCGACGGTGGCCTCGGCATTGGCACTGGGGGTCGATGTAGAAATCGAAGTGCAGGCGTTTATCGGGGAGTGACAGGTCGCCCTGGCAAGGCCGCTTCTGTACAGGAATGCGTGGCGCTCAAACACACCTAACAACAATAAATACAGAGGTTCACATGCAAGAGCAGCTGAAAATCGCCGGCGCCTTTGTCGGCGTGATCGTAGGGGCGGGCTTTGCTTCGGGGCGGGAACTGCTGTTGTTCTTTGTCGATTTCGGGGTCTGGGGGTTGGTTGGCGCGATGGTCAGCGCCGCCTTGTTCACTTTCCTCGGCATGGCCCTGGCGGGGTTGGGCAACCGCCAGCGGGCCACGTCGCACAAAGATGTGATCCAGGCCATCTGTGGCCGTCACCTGGGCCTGTTCGTCGATTGGCTGATCACCTTCTTCATGTTCGCCGTCACCGTGGTCATGCTGGCCGGTGGCGGTGCTTTGCTGGAGCAGCAGTTCGGCATCCCGGCATTGACCGGCAGTGTGCTGGTAACGCTCGTGGTGGTGGGCATCGTGTGCCTGGACGTGCGCAAGGTGATCCTGGCCATCGGCGCGATCACCCCGTTGCTGATTCTGGTGGCTTCGGCGATTGCACTGTATGCCGTGTTCACCCGTGAACAGAGTTTCGCCGACCTCGACCACCTGGCCAGCCAGCAGCAGGCAGGCACGCGCCATTGGCTGCTGGGCGCGTTTCTGTATGTGTCCTACAACATCGTTGCCGGTGCGCCGATCCTGGCCATTCTGGGGGGCTCGGCCAAAGGCGAGAAGACGGCGGTATGGGGTGGCTTGCTGGGGGGCGCGGCGCTGGGCGGCTTGATGCTGGTGATGACCGCCGGGCTGTTGTCACGCCTGGACAGTGTCGCCGACCTGCCGATGCCGATGCTGTCGATCGCTAATGAGGTGTCGCCGGTGTTGGGGGTGGTGATGTGCCTGATCATCTTCGGCATGATCGTCAACACGGCGGTGGGGACGATGTTCTCGTTACTGTCGCGGCTGGTGCCGGCGGGTACGGCGAAGTTTCGCTGGGGCTCGGTGGTGACCGGGGTGGTGGCGTTCGGCTGCAGCCTGGTGGGGTTCATCAGCTTGGTGGGCGAGGTGTATCCGCTGTTTGGGTACCTGGGGTTTGTGCTGATGGCGGCGGTGTTGGTGGCTTGGGTGCGGCGGGGTAAGGCTGCGAAGGTGGTGGTGGTGTAGGGGCTGCTTTGCAGCCCATCGCGACGCAAGGCCGCTCCTACAGGAGCGGCCTTGCGTTACAGCGGCACTCAGATTCTGAAGCTGCCTACCAGCTGCTTCAAGCGGCCAGCCTGTTGGGCCAGTTGATCGCAGTGCAGCAATGTTTCGTTCAGGTTCTCGACGCCTTGCTGGTTGAGGGCGTTGATCTGGGTAATGTCCAGGTTGAGGCTCTCGACCACGGCGGTCTGTTCTTCGGTGGCAGTGGCCACTGACTGGTTCATGCCGTCGATCTCACCGATACGCTGGGTCACGCTGGCCAGGCGCACGCCGGCCTGGTTGGCCACCTGCACGGTCTGCTCGCTGGAGACCTGGCTGGTGTTCATGGTATGCACCGCCTCGCGTGAACCCACCTGCAGGCTGGTGATCATGCGGTGGATTTCTTCGGCCGATTCCTGGGTGCGGTGCGCCAGGTTGCGTACCTCGTCGGCGACCACGGCAAAGCCTCGGCCGGCCTCACCGGCACGGGCTGCCTCGATGGCAGCGTTGAGCGCCAGCAAGTTGGTCTGCTGCGAGATGCCCTTGATCACATCGAGGATCTTGCCGATCTCATCAGTGCTGGCATTGAGCGTTTCGATCTGCGCGCAGGACTCGCTGATGCGCTGCGACAGGGCGGTCATGGCACTGATCGCTTCCTCGACCACTTCGCGGCCGCCATGGGCCTGCTCGCTGGCACCGCTGGCATGCTGCGAGGCGTCGGCCGCGTTGCGGGCGATCTCCTGGGTGGCGGCGCCCAGCTCGTTGATCGCCGCCGCCACGCTGTTGGTGCGCATGCTCTGTTCTTCGGAGCCGGTGATCGAAGCGTTGGAGGCACTGACGACCTTTTCCGACAGGTCATGCACCAGGCGGGTGGCCGAGGACACTTCGCTGATCGAGGCATGGATGCGTTCGACGAAGCGGTTGAACGAGGTGGCCAGTTCGCCGAACTCGTCCTTGTTCTGCACGGCCAGGCGGCGGGTCAGGTCGCCTTCGCCTTCGGCGATGTCGCGCATGGCACGGCCCATGGTGGTCAGCGGTTGCATCAGCACCGGGATCAGCAAGCCCAACAGGCCGGCGATGGCCGCTACGGCGATGAGCATGGCGATGATTGCCGACGTGCGGAACTGGTCAAGGGCGGCGTAGGCCTTGTCCTTGTCGATCGACAGGCCGATGTACCACTGTGCGGAAGGCAGGCCGGAAACCGGCGCGAAGGAGATGAGGCGCTGCTGGCCGTTGAGGGTGACATCTTGCATGCCCGACACGACGCGCAAGCCACTGCCAGGGTAGATGTCCTTGAGGTTTTTCATCACCTGGTCTTTATCGGGGCTGACGATTACCTGGCCATTGCTGTCGGCAAGGAAGGCGTGGCCGATGCCGCCGAAATCGACCGAGTTGATGATCTCTACCAGGGTATCGAGGGTGACGTCACCGCCTACCACGCCGATCAGCTCGCCATTGGCCTTGCTTTTCACAGGGGTGGCAATGGTCACCACCAGGCCGCCGACGGCGCCTTGGTAGGGCGGGGTCAACACGGTTTGCCCGGCGCTCGCCGCGGTGCTGTACCACGGGCGCTGGCGGGGGTCGTAACCGGCGGGCATCTGCGCGTCGGGGCGCTGGGTGAATGCGCCGTTGGCCTGGCCCAGGTAGGTGAACAAGAAATTGCGCGTGTAAGAAGGCTGCTCGATAAACCCGGCCAGGGTGTCACCGGCACCTTGCTGGCCGATGTCCTGGGCCAGGTTTTCCAGCACCAGGATGCGCCCGCTCATCCAGTTCTGCACGCTGCTGGCGGTTAGCTCACCGGATTGCTGCACCGAAGACTCGATGTTCTGGCGAATGGTGTTGCGTTGCAGGTAGTCGTTGTAGAGCGTGAACAGGGCAAAAGCCAGGACCACGACGCCGCAGGCGCTGAGCAGGATCTTGTGGCGAAATTTCAGGTTCATGTTTCGAGACCTTGGGCCAATGAGGGGAGGGCGTAGCGCGCTCATGACGCGCTGCGCCCTGTCGATTGGCTATCGGCTTGCGGGTTAAAAAATTGAAACACTTGGCGAAATTTCTTTAGGACGTTTCGACGAACGGCGTTCAACGCATGGACAGCTGCTCAATCAACAAACGCGCCGCCTGCTGCAGCGGCTGCTGCTTGCGCCACAAAAGGTGCACGGGTAACTGCAACTCGTTGCGGGTATTGCGAAAGCCCAGCCGCACCAGGCGCCCGGCCGCTAGCAGCGGTGCGATGCGCGAGAGTGGCAGGTCCCCCCAGCCGAGGCCGGCCTCGACCATCTGCAGGGCGACATCGAAGCTGTCGGTGGACCAGTGCGTGGCACCAATCAGGGCGCGCGGGTCAGTCAGCGGCAGGTCGCGGCTGCGCACCAGGATCTGGCGCACGTTGATCAGGTCTTCGAGGTAGTGAACGCGGTCTTCGAGCACGGCCGGGTGCGCGGGTGACAGCGTTGCCACCAGCGATTCCATGCCGATGTGCTGAAAGCCGCGACGGGCATCCACCTGCAGGCCGGCGAAGGCCACGCAGAGGTCGGCGCGGCCACTGTCGAGCAGGTGCAGTGCGTCTTCCTGCGGGGCGCTGAGCAGTGCGATGTCGAGCAACGGGTAGCGCTCACCAAGCTGGGCGATGGCGGCCAGCAGCGGGCGATGGTCGATGTCCGGGATCACGGCGATGGTCAGGCTGCTCTCAAGCCCTTGGGACAGCTCCAGGGCATGTACTTGCAACAGCCCGAGCTGTTCGGCGATCAGCCTGGCATGGGGCTCCAGGGCCAAGGCTTGGGCGGTCGCGCGGACTTCGCGCGGGCCACGTTCAAACAGGCTGTAGCCGAGCTCTGCCTCCAGGTTGCCGATGGCCATGCTCACCGCCGAGGGCACGCGGTGCAACGCGCGCGCGGCCGCAGAGAACGAGCCGCGATCGAGCACGGCGAGAAACAGCTGGATATTGTCGCTGGAAAAGTTCATGGCAGCCTCCTGTCAGTTGATCTGACAGCTGCTGACTTTTACTGTCAAGAAGATTGAAGCATTCTCCCGCCCCATCGTTGTTAGTCAAATAGAGGTAAAACGGGGTGCAGGGCGTTAAACGCAAATTGGTCTACGTGACGTTTTATGAATTGATCGGGCTGTGCATGTCGACCCTCGGGCTGGCGTATCTGTCAGACACTGAGGCGTCCCACACCGGGCCACTGGCCGTGATGATCACCACCATCGCCATGCTCTGGAACCTGATCTACAACACGCTGTTCGAGCGCTGGGAGAGCCGCCAGGCCAAGCGCGGGCGCAGCGTGGGGCGGCGTGTGGCACATGCCATCGGGTTTCAGCTGACCTTGGTGGTGTACTTGATTCCGCTGATTGCCTGGTGGCTGGGCATGAGCCTGGTGGAGGCGTTTGTGGTGGACCTGGCATTCATCATTCTGGTGCCGTGCTACACCTTTGCCTACAACTGGGCGTTCGACCGGATTTTCGGTTTGCCCCGCTCGGCGCTGGCCACTGCCTGAGGCCGGTACCGCTAACCGCTACGGCGGCAGGCGTATCAACAGTGGCGTCTGCTTCTGTTCTGCCTGCGGCTCCACGGGCTCCACCGGCCGCGGCGCGCTGGCCAGCAGGTTGTCCTCGACCTGCCCTGACAGGTAATAGACGCCGGCCATCGCCCCGCTCTGGCGGTTTTCCATCAGCTCCTGCCATTCCTGGTTCAGCGCGACATTGAGGATCACCCGCAACTGCTCGACCATCTGCGGTTGCTCACGGTCGTGGGTGATCATGCCGTAGCCTGCCGCCGCCACCGAGATCATCGCCCCGGCCACCTTGCCCACCGCCGAAGCCACGGCGCTGGCAATGCCGCGCGGGGCCAGGGTGGCACCGAGTTTCTCGCTGGCCCGCGTGGCCACCGATGACAGCCCCACGTCGGTCTGCCCAGGCCCTTTGCTGGCTTGCTCGTGCAGATGCTGGCGCATGGCTTGCCAGGCCGGTTGCTGGTCCAGCGACTTGGCGCGCAGCAGTTGATAGAGGCTGGCGTTGCGCGCATCGGGTGGGCCCAGGGCGATGGCGGGTATGCGATTGAGGCGTTGGCTGAGTTGCTCGGGCGGCGCGTTGTAGCGGGCGATGATGGCCGGCAGTTGCTGGCCGAGCAACTGCACATACAGCTCACAGGCACGGTCGCGGATGCCCTCCGGGTTGATCTGCTCGGCCACCGGCTCGATCACCCGCTCGTGGTACTGCTCCTGAAGGTACAGCGCCAGGCGTTTTTGCGCAGGCTCGCGGCCTTCACCGCTGTCGAGCTTGTACCAGGCCACCTTGAGGGTCAGCCATTGCTGGGTCCAATAACCGGTGAACCATGGGATGAACTCACTTTCGGTACGTTGCTGCACCTGGTCCTTCCACACCCGCATGGAGCGTCGGGCATAGTCGTTGGCAGAACCTGCAGCGCCCACCGAGGCATCGATCAGGTCCTGATCGATGCGCTGCCACGTGGCCGGGGTCAGCACCGCGGCAGGTGGCGGGGCAGGCGGACGCTTGCCCGCGCAGCCGCCGAGGGCCAACAGCAGGCAAAGCAGCAGTAACGGCATACGCGAGCTCACGCGGCCGCCTCCCTGGGTAGAGGCTGGGGTGGTTTCTCGAGTATAGGGCGGCCTTGAAAAAAACCTCAGCCCAGGTCGAGTTTGTCTTGCAGCCGGTCAAGATGCTCATGCATCAATGCCAGCGCCGCCGCCGCATCCCCGGCTTCCACCGCATCGATGATCGCCGCATGCTCTTCCCAGGCGCAGTGGTCGCAGCAAGGTGATTCGTAGCGGGCAATGATCAGCGAAGTCATCGGCACCAAGCCGTTGAGGAACCGCGCCAGTGGCGCGTTGGCGGCGACCTGCGCGAGCTTCAGGTGAAACTCGCCGCCCAGGCGGATGGCCGCGCAGCGCTCACCACTTTCATGGTGCTGGCGCTCGCGCTCGACCAACAGGCGCAGCTGGCGGATCTGTGCCGGCCGCGCGCGCTGCGCAGCCAGGGTAATCAAGGTGGTTTCGGCCAGGCGCCTGGCACTGAGCACCTGGCGCGCCTGGTCTGGGTCGGGGGCGGCCAGGTGCGCAGTGTGGCTGGGGCGCTGGACCACCACCTGCTGGTCCGACAGGCGGCCGAGCACCCGACGGATCACCGTGCGGCTTACCCCAAAGGCATGCCCCAGGGCTTGCTCGGGCAGCAGGGCGCCGGGTGGCAGGCGCTGTTCGAGGATCGCGTCGAATAGCCGTGGGTAGATCTGGTCGGCCGACAGGCGAGTTTCGCCAGCGACGAGCAGGGCAGGCAGGTGGGGGGCGGCGTGGGCGCTGGCGGTCATGGTCGCTCTCCTGGGGTCAAGGGCGTGGGTGTTCGTCCGGGATGTTCAGCTGGATGCCCATGCGCTGGCCTTCGGCAAGGATGTGCTGACGCATCTGGGCACTGGCCTCGGCGCTGTTGCGTTCGCGGATGGCGCGCACCACGGCATTGCTTTCCTTCAGCCGCGCGGCCAGGTGCTCGGGCGAATTGCGCAGCATGTCGGCGCTTTGCTTGAGGGCATTGCTGGTCTGTTGCACCACGCTCTGGAAGATCGGGTTGGTGGTCAGGGCGAACAGCGCCTCATGCAGCGCGATGTAGGCTTTTACTCCGGCTTCGCTGTCATCGGCGTCCAGTGCTTCGCGCATGTCCATCAGCGTCAGGCGCAGTTGGCCGATGTCGTGGCTGTTGGCCGACTGCGCCACCAGGCCGACGATGAAGGGTTCGAGGGTGTAGCGCAGCTCCAGCACATCGGCCAGGCTGGCCGACGCGCTGGTGTCGATGCCCGGCTCCGGCAGGGCGGCGTCGGCATCCAATACCAGTACGCCTTTACCCGGTAGGGCGCGCACCAGGCCCAAGGTTTCCAGCACGGTGACGGCCTCGCGCAGGCTGGGGCGGCTGATGCCCAGTTGTTCGGCCAGTTCGCGCTGGCCCGGCAGCATGTCGCCAGAACGCCATTGGCCGCGGGCCAGGGCCTGGCGCAGTTTTTCCACCACAGAGGTGACGACGGTTGATGAGCTGATCACGGTTCGCTCCTGGAAGGGCCGGCGTCCAACGCCGGCCTTGTTCGATCAGAATTCCTGTTGATGGGCGTTGGGCTGCTTGCGGGGTGTGTGGGCAAAACCAGGTTTGCCAGCGAGCACGTTCTGCGCGCGTTCCAGGTCGATGTCCTTTTCCCAGCGCGCGATGGCCACGGTGGCCACGCAGTTGCCGATCAGGTTGGTCAGTGCCCGCCCGATCCCCATGAACCAGTCCACGGCCAGCACCAGCACCAGGCCTACTACCGGGATGGCCGGCACAGCGGTCAGGGTGGCGGCGAGGATCACCAACGCCGAGCCTGGGATGCCATGAGCACCCTTGGAAGTCACCAGCGATACCAGCAGGATGGTCAGCAGGTCGGTCATCTCCAGTGGCGTGCCGGTGGCATTGGCGATGAACACGATGGCCAGGGTCAGGTAGATGGAGAAGCCGTCGAGGTTGAACGAGTACCCGGTCGGGATGACCAGGCCGACGGTGGAGCTGCCAATGCCCAGGTGCTCGAGCTTGCGCATGATCTGTGGCAGCACGGCGTCGGACGAGGCGGTACCAAGAACGATGGTCAGTTCTTCGCGCAGGTATTTGATCAGGGGCAGCAGTTTCAGGCCCGACACGCGCATGACAGTGCCCAGCACGACCAGCACGAAGCCGGCGCAGGTCAGGTAGAACAACGCGACCAAGCCACCCAGGTGTTGCAGCGATTCCAGGCCATATTTGCTGGTGGTGAAGGCGATGGCGCCGAACACACCGATCGGCGCCAGGCGCACGATCATGCCCATGATGCGGAAGATCACGTGGCTGAGTTCGTTGATCAGCCGCGAAATGCCCGCCGCCGAGTCGCCCACCAGGTTCAGCGCGCTGCCGAACAGCACCGAGAACAGCAGCACCTGCAGGATGTTGTTGTCAGCGAAGGCACCGACTACCGAGGTCGGGATCAGGTCCATGAAGAACGCGGTGGCACCGTGGATGTGCTGGCCGCGCTCGGCCAGGCCGTTGGCATCGGCGCTGGACAACTGGTCCAGGTGGATGTTGGCGCCGCTACCGATGCCGCTGCTGAAGGCGAATACCAGGCCGATCACCAAGGCGATGGTGGTCAGCACTTCGAAGTAGATGACCGACTTCAGGCCGATTCGCCCGACTTTCTTGAGGTCGCCCGCACCGGAAATACCACTGACCACGACACAGAACACGATCAGGCCGATGAGCATCTTGATCAGCTTGATGAAGCCGTCGCCGAGGGGTTTGAGTTGCAGGGAGAGGTCGGGGAAGCTGAGGCCGCAGGCAATGCCGAGGGCAAGGCCCAGCACAACTTGCAGGAAGATCGAACGCGAGCACCATTTGAGCATGGGAGTGATCTCTGATCGGTGTCCTTGCTTCGATGCCGCGAGGGTCAAAGAGCGCAGGACTTAATTATTGTGGTCTTACCGGTTTGTTCAGCGCGAGGCCATAAAAGCGCGAAAAATCCTACATTGCAAGGGTTTTTGGCCTTACCGGTCTGACCAGTTGTGGTGCAATCGGCCCTGCCAGGCTCTAATTCGGTGCGTTGCCATTTGGTCGGGGCTGCACAGTTCGCCCCAAGAAAGGGAAGAATCAGATCAGGGTTTGGCCAATACCTCGTCCACTGCTGCAATCAGCTTGCCAAGGTCTTTGGGTGGGGCGTTGTGGATGACACCGAACAGGTAGGCGCGCTGCTCCTCTTCGTCGTCCGGTTCGGCGAAGAAGTCCTTGGGTTTGACGCCCAGCACGCCGGCGAACGCCATGAGCGCATCAACGCTGGGGGTATAGGTGCCGGTCTCGAAACGGCTGATAGTCTTGGGGTCGAAGCCGGTTCGCTCGGCGAATTGTGCCTGGGTCAGACCCGCCAGCTTGCGGTAGCGACGCAGGGCAAACCCCAGAGCTGATCTCGTCATCACTTAATTCCCATTTAGAATCAAGAACTTAACGATATCTATCCGCATGGCGCAACGCCATGATTGATCACCTTTGTTGGATTTATGTGATGGATTTCGTAGAATTCGCCACTTGACCGGACAGTCATCATCGAGTCTCCAGTGTCATTCGGCCTCATGCCGGTGTGGCTGGAAGCACATGTGCACATTTGAGCGGATCGATGCGGATCGGTTCCGATGGCCATCGATGGGCAGAGTGCCGGTTCGTCAGTGAATGGAGTCTCATCGTGCGCCTCAATCTCCCGGTAACCCCGGTCGAGCAACGTTTCCCCTCGGGTCAGCGGCTTATTTCCGCCACCGACACCACCAGCCTGATTACCTACTGCAACCCAGAGTTTGCCGCCATCAGCGGCTACAGCGAGGCCGAACTGATCGGCAGCCCGCACAACCTGGTGCGCCACCCGGACATGCCCGCAGCGGTGTATGCCTTGATGTGGCGCCACCTGAAAGCCGGCAAAAGCTGGATGGGTATCGTCAAGAACCGCTGCCGCAACGGTGACTACTACTGGGTCAATGCCTATGTCACGCCGATCCTTGAAGGGGGCCGGGTCATTGGCTACGAGTCGGTGCGGGTCTGCCCGACCCGCGAGCAGGTGCGTCGTGCCGAGGCATTGTATGCGCGCTTGCGCCAAGGCCAGGCGCCGCTGTCGAACGCCCGCCGCCTGGCGCTGCTGGCCCAGGCCTTGGCGTTGCCACTGCTGGGCGGGGTGTTGGCGGTGGGCGCCAACCAGCTCTTGCCGGGCTGGCCAGGGCAGGGCGTGACCCTGGCCTTGTTCGCCGCCTACGGCCTGTGGATGCGCAACGACCTGGGCCGCCAACTGCGGCGGGTGATCCGGGGCGCTGAAGGGACCTTCGCCGACCCGACCGCCGCCTTGACCTACAGCGACTTGCCCGGTGCGGCTGGGCAACTGCAACTGATCCTGATCGGTGAAGAAGCCCGCCTGAAGACCGCGTTGACCCGCCTCAGCGATCTCGCCACGCAGATGGCGGTGGCCGCCCACGATGCCGGGCGGTTGTCGCGCGGCACTGAAACGGCGCTGCTGGAACAGCGCGCCGAAACCGACCTGAGCGCAACCGCCATGACCCAGATGACTGCATCGATCGGTGAGGTGGTCAACCATGTGCAGCTCACCGCAGCCGAGGCGCAAACCGCGCACCTGCTGGCCGAGCAGGGCAGCCGCGTGGCCGACGCCAGCGGCACGGCCATTCGCGCCTTGGCCGGCACGGTGGACCAGATCAATCAGGCGGTCACCCACCTGGCCGGCCAGACCGGTGCCATCGCCGAGGCTGCCGGGATGATCCGTGGCATTGCCGAACAGACCAACCTGCTGGCCCTCAATGCCGCCATCGAGGCCGCCCGTGCCGGCGAGCAGGGCCGCGGCTTTGCCGTGGTAGCCGATGAAGTAAGGGCGTTGGCCGACAAGACCCGGCAGTCGACGTTGCATATCCAGGCCATCATCGACGGCCTGCGCAGCGGCGCCGAGGACGCCGTGGCCATTGCCAGTCAAGGTATCCAGGGTGCCGAACAGGGCGTAGCCCAGGTGCAGGAAGCACAGCAGGCACTGCACGGTATTCGTGCAGCGGTGCAGCGTATCAGTGACATGAGCCAGCAGATGGCCACGGCCTCGCAGCAGCAGTCTGCCGTGGCCGAAGAGGTGTCGCGGCAGATCAACGGTGTGGCGGGTATTGCCCAACACAGCGCCCACAGTGCCAACGCCGCCGCCTCGCGCGGTGCCGAGCTGGAAGAGGTGTGCGCAGGATTACGCGCCCTCGTGGAGCGCTTCAACCGCTAGGGCAGGATGCTTATGGACGATAACTACCGTGCGGCCGTGGACGCGGCCGCGATCTTTTCCGAAACCGACCTGCGTGGCTGCATTACCTATGTCAACCAGCAGTTTTGCAGCATCTCGGGTTACAGCCGGGACGAACTGCTGGGCGCCAACCATCGCATTCTGAACTCCGGCCTGCATGAGCCGGAGTTCTTCGAGGGCATGTGGCGGGCACTGGCCGCCGGCAAGGTGTGGAAGGGCGAGATCTGCAACCGTGCCAAGGACGGTTCGCTGTACTGGGTGGACAGTACCATGGTGCCGCTGGTCGACCCCGCGACTGGGAAGGTACGCAAGTATGTGTCGATACGTTTCGATGTCACCGAGAAGCGCCAGCTGCTGCATACCCTGCAGTGGCGGGTGGGCCACGATGTGCTGACGGGCCTGCCCAACCGCGCCTTCCTGTCCGACTTGCTCAACCAGGCGTTGGCTTTTTCGCGTCGCGAGGACATACCGCTGGCCGTGTGCATGCTCGACCTGGATGGCTTCAAGGCGGTCAACGATGGTTACGGGCATGCCACGGGTGACCTGTTGCTGGTCGAAGTGGCGCAGCGCCTGAAAGGTATCTTGCGCGGTGGGGATGCCGTCGCCCGGTTATCGGGTGACGAGTTCGTGTTGATCCTGCGCAATGTCGGTGACGACCGTCAGCTGGATGCGGCCCTGCGCCGTGTGTTGCGCGCGCTGTCGACCCCGTATGTGGTACGTGAACACACCCTTTCGCTAAGCGCCAGTATCGGCGTCACGCTCTACCCGCTCGACGATGAGGATGCCGATACACTGGTGCGCCACGCTGACCAGGCCATGTACGTGGCCAAGCAGCGGGGGCGCAACCGCTATCACCTGTTCGATGTGTCCCAGGAGCAGGAGCTCAAGGCCACCCACCAGACTGTGGCGCGGGTACGTCGGGCACTGCGCAATAGTGAGCTGTGCCTCCACTACCAGCCCAAGGTCAATTTGCGCAGCGGCCAGGTGCTGGGGTTCGAGGGTTTGTTGCGTTGGCAAAGGCCGGGTCGTGGCCTGGTGCCTCCCGGTGAGTTCCTGCCCTGGGTGGAGCAGACCGACTTGATCATCGAGATTGGCGAATGGGTGATCGACCAGGCGTTGAGCCAGCTGCAGGCCTGGCAACGACTGGGGCAGCCTTGGTCGCTGAGTGTCAACATCGCGGCGCGGCATCTGCAGCGCAATGATTTCGTCGAGCGCCTGGAGCAGTTGCTGGCAGCGCATGCGGGGGTTGACCCGACGCGGCTGGACCTGGAAATCGTCGAGTCGGTGGCCATCGACAACCTGCAGCATGTCAGCCGCTGCCTGGATGCTTGCCGGGCCCTGGGCGTGCGCTTTTCGCTGGACGATTTCGGCACCGGTTATTCGTCGCTCAGCTACCTCAAGCGCTTGCCCACCCAAACCATCAAGATCGACAAGTCATTCGTGCGCGACATCCTTCATGACCAGGACGACCTGGCCCTGACCGGGGCGGTGATCGGGCTGGCGCGGGCGTTTGGCCGCGAGGTGATTGCCGAAGGCCTGGAGAGTGTCGAGCACGGGCGGGTGTTGATGGCGCTGGGCTGTGAGCTGGCGCAGGGCTATTGCATTGCCCGGCCGATGCCGGCGAGCGAGGTGGTGGCGTGGGCGCAAGGCTATCGGCAGCCCGAGGCCTGGCGCGGCGGTTGATGGTTGAGAGGCCGATACAGGCTTACAGGTGGGAGGGTTCCAGCCCCTGTTCGCGCAGGCGTTTGTACAGGGTGGTGCGGCTGATGCCCAGCAAGCGCGCCAGCGCAGAAATGTTGCCGTCGCAGGTGTTCAGCAGGTGGGCCAGGTCAGTGGCGGGCGTTTGCGTCGCTGCGACCTGCGGGCTTGGCGTGAGTGCTCTGGCCTGGGCAAGGAAGCACGCTGAAAAGTGCTCGATGCCGATTGGCTGCGTGCCGGCCAGGGCCAGGGCTACCTGCAGTACGCTGTTGAGTTGGCGCAGGTTGCCCGGCCAGGGATGGTGCAACAACAGTTCAAGGGTGTTGGGGGGTAATTGCCGTGGTTGCCCGGGGGCGAGATGCCGGGCGTGCACCTGCTCGATCAGCGCGCGCCGATCACTGCGTTCGCGCAAGGCCGGCAAGCTGAGGGTCAGCCCGGCTACCCGGTAGTAAAGGTCTTCGCGAAATCGACCGGTACGCACGGCGTCGGCCAGGTCGCGATTGCTCGCCGATACCACGCGGATGTCTACGGTCACTGGCTCGCCGCTGCCCAGGGGCTGAATGCTGCGTGATTGCAGTACGCGCAGCAGTCGGGCCTGGGTCGGCAGTGGCATGTCGCCGATTTCGTCGAGAAACAGAATGCCGTGATCGGCCTTGCGGATCAGCCCGGGGTTGCCCTTGTGATGAGCGCCGGTGAAGGCGCCTTTGTCATAGCCGAACAGCTCCGACTCGACCAGCTCGGCGGGGATTGCCGCGCAGTTGACGGCGATCAGCGGCTGGCCGGCGCGGCTGCTGGCGCGGTGCAGGGCCTCGACGAAGACTTCCTTGCCCACCCCAGTTTCACCCTGGATCAATACCGGGATGTCCTTTTCCAGTAGCAGGCTGGCTTGGTCCAAGGCTTTGCCCAGGCGCGGGTCACCGTGACCGGGTGACGTGGGTGTGGGGCCGTGGCGGGGCGGTTGCCATTGGCAGTGGAAACGGTGGCGGCCGGCCGCCTGCAGGGCAAACGGCTGTTGCTGGGGCTGGGCCAGCAACTGCTGCAAGGGGGTTTGGAACAATTGTTCGAGGTTCTGCCGCAGCGGGTTGCCGCCGAGCAGGCTGTCGGCCCGGTGATTGGCCGCGAGCACCTGGCCGCGCTCATCGAATACCAGCAAGCCCGCCCAAGGGCTGTCGAGGTTGTCGCAGGCGCTGTTGAACAGCAGCTGGGCGTGATGGTCGCCATGCTGCGCCAGGATCAACCGGTTCTCCAGACTCTGGCCCATCATGCGCACCAGGCCGAGCGTCTGGCTGGCGGGCAGGTAGCCGTCGCTGGCCACATCGAGCGCGCCGACCAGTTGCCGCTCGGCATCGAACACCGGCGCAGCGGCGCTGCACAGGTAGCGGTTCTGCTGCAGAAAGTGTTCATCCTGGCCAACGTGGATCGCTTCGGCGCAGACCAGCGCAGTACCCAGGGCATTGGTGCCCACGCCGCGTTCGAGCCAATGGGCGCCTGCGCTGAAACCATGGCGTTGACGCGGGTCGACGAAGCGTTGCGAACCCCAGGTGTCAAGCAGGCAACCACTGGCGTCGGCCAGCATCACCAGGTAGCTGGCGTTGCCCAGCAGGTGTGCATAGTGTGGCAGCACTTCATCACGGGTCAGCCGCAACAGCGCATGGCGCCGCTCCAGCAGGCTGTTCAGTTCGGTTACGGTCAGGCAATCGAAGTCGGGTGCACGCTGAGGTTGCAGGCCATGCTCGCGGCATCGCGCCCAGGACGCCTGGATCAGTTGGGCATGGGGCGAAGCGGATGCGGCCATGGGCCTGTCCTGTGTGTTTGTTGTTATCAGTCGACCGCTGTTCAGTGTCGTCCACGGTTGTTCATTGTCAAACCCACGCCTGTTCAGCTGTTCAGGGCAGGTGTTCAGGTGTGAACGGGCAATGGCAGGCCCTGGCAGGTTAAGGCGCGGGCCAGAGCGATCAGGCAGGGCTGGCACGAAACTGGCTGTGCCCTGCGCACAACAATCAAGAAAAGGCCACGCCATGTCCCTGGTGCTGGAGCAGGTCAGCCGCAGTGTCGACAACCAGGCTTGCATCGTCGATGCGTCCCTGCGTTTCGAGCCGGGGTCGTTCAACGTGCTGCTGGGCCGCACCTTGGCCGGCAAGACCAGCCTGATGCGCCTGATGGCGGGGCTTGACCGACCGGACCGGGGCCGCGTGCTGATGGCCGGCAGCGATGTCACCGGGGTGCCGGTGCGCCAGCGCAACGTGTCGATGGTGTATCAGCAGTTCATCAATTACCCGACCCTGAGCGTGTACGAGAACATCGCTTCACCCCTGCGCCAGGCACGCCTGGCCGAGGCAGAGGTGCGCCGACGGGTACAGGAAACCGCCGAAATGCTGCGCATCGAGGCTTACCTGCAGCGCTTGCCGCTGGAGTTGTCCGGTGGCCAGCAGCAACGCACGGCGATGGCCCGGGCGCTGGTCAAGGATGCTTCGTTGATCCTGTTCGACGAGCCGTTGGTCAACCTCGATTACAAGCTGCGCGAAGGCCTGCGCCAAGAGCTGCGGGCGTTGTTCGCCCAGCGCAACTGCATTGCCGTCTATGCCACCACCGAGCCCAATGAAGCGCTGGCGCTGGGCGGTACCACAACGCTCTTGCACCAGGGGCGCATTGTGCAGAGCGGCCCAACCACGGCGGTCTATCAGCAGCCCAGCAGCGTGCTGGCCGCCGAGCTGTTTTCCGAACCCCCCATCAACCTGATACCCGGGCGCATCGCGGGCAATGAGGTGAGCCTGGCGCAGGCGGTGCACTTTGCCCGCAACGCCGACCTGCAACGCCTAGGCGAAGGTGACTACCGCTTTGGTGTGCGCCCCAGCCACATCACCCTGGTGCCGACCCATGACGATGACCTGGAGCTGGCGGTACTGGTGGAGCTGGCCGAGATCAGTGGCTCGGAAACCTTCCTCCATGTGCGCAATGAGCACTGGCGGATGACCCTGCACTTGCCGGGCGTGCACGAGTACCAGGTGGACACGCCGATCAGGGTGTTCATCCCCACGCACAAGCTGTTTGTCTTCGACAATGCCGGGGCCTTGGTACAGGCCCCGGGCCTGCGCCAGGCAAGGCGTCGTTGATGGCCGAGATCCGTCTGCGCCAGCTGGCGCACAGCTACAGCCGCCAGCCGGCCTCGGAGGCAGACTACGCCTTGCACGCGCTGGAGCACGTGTGGGAGCAAGGGGGTGCCTATGCCTTGCTCGGGCCTTCGGGTTGCGGCAAGTCGACCTTGCTCAACATCATCTCGGGGCTGCTTACGCCTTCTCACGGCGAAGTGCTGTTCGACGGCAAGCCGGTCAACGCGCTGTCGCCGCAGGCGCGCAACATTGCCCAGGTGTTCCAGTTTCCAGTGGTGTACGACACCATGACGGTCTTCGACAACCTGGCGTTCCCGTTACGCAACCAGGGGGTGGACGAGGGCAGGGTGCGAGCACGGGTGGAGGAGATCGCCGAGGTGCTCGACCTGTCCGCCGTGCTGAAAAAGAAGGCGCGCAACCTCAGCGCCGACGAGAAGCAGAAAGTCTCGATGGGCCGTGGCCTGGTACGCGAAGACGTCTCGGCGATCCTCTTCGACGAGCCTTTGACGGTGATCGACCCGCACCTGAAGTGGAAGCTGCGGCGCAAGCTCAAGCAGATCCATGAGCAGTTCAACATCACCATGATCTACGTCACCCACGATCAGCTGGAGGCCTCGACCTTCGCCGACAAGATCGCGGTGATGCACGCTGGGCGCATCGTCCAGTTCGCAACCCCGCGCGAGTTGTTCGAGCGGCCACGTCATACCTTTGTCGGCTATTTCATTGGCAGCCCGGGCATGAACTTCATCGACGTGCACGCCGAAGCCGATGGGGTGAGCTTCGGCGGCCTGCACCTGGCATTGCCCGATGGCTTGCGCGAACGCTTGGCGGCAACGGGAGGTGGGCGCCTGCAAGTAGGGATACGGCCGGAGTTCGTGCAGCTCTGGGACACCCCGCTCGACCACGCCTTTGCGGTGCAGGTGCTGGATGTCGAAGACCTGGGCACCTACCGCATCGTCACCTTCACGCTCGGCGGTGCCACGCTCAAGGCGCGCCTGGGCGAGGACCGCCCACTGCCGGTGGGCCAGGCCTGGGTGAGCCTGCCCAGCCAATGGCTGATGCTCTACGTCGATGATGTACTGCTGGAGCCCGGGCCATGAACAAGGTGCGCAACAACAAGGCCTGGTGGCTGGTGCTGCCGGTGTTCACGCTGGTGGCGTTCAGCGCGGTGGTGCCGATGATGACCGTGGTCAACTATTCGGTGCAGGACATCTTCGATCAGTCCAATCGCTATTTTGTGGGGGCCGACTGGTACCGCCAGGTACTGCGTGACCCTGCCCTGCACGATGCCCTGCTGCGCCAGTTCATCTATTCAGGCTGCGTGCTGCTGATCGAGATTCCGCTGGGGATCGCCATCGCCCTGACGATGCCGACCAAGGGCCGCATGGCGTCGATCTGCTTGATCGTGATGGCCATTCCGCTGCTGATCCCGTGGAACGTGGTCGGCACCATCTGGCAGATCTTCGGCCGTGCCGACATTGGCCTGATGGGCGCCGCGTTGGCCAAGCTCGGGGTCAACTACAACTATGCCAGTGACCCGTTCGACGCCTGGCTCACGGTGTTGGTGATGGATGTCTGGCACTGGACGTCGCTGGTGGCGCTGCTGTGTTATTCGGGCTTGCGGGCCATACCCGATGTCTATTACCAGGCTGCCCGCATCGATCGGGCGTCGGCCTGGGCGGTGTTCCGCCACATCCAGCTGCCGAAGCTCAAGAACGTGCTGTTGATCGCAGTGATGCTGCGTTTCATGGACAGCTTCATGATCTACACCGAGCCGTTCGTGCTGACCGGTGGCGGGCCCGGCAATGCCACCACGTTCCTTAGCCAGACCCTCACGCGCATGGCGGTAGGGCAGTTCGACCTGGGGCCGGCTGCGGCATTTTCGCTGGTGTACTTCCTGATCATCCTGCTGGTGTCGTGGCTGTTCTACACCGCCATGACGCACGCCGACAAGGACTAGGCCATGAGCGCGCGCAAGGCATTGCCCCTGCTGTTGTACTTCTTCTTCCTGCTGGTGCCGATCTACTGGCTGCTGAACATGTCGTTCAAGAGCAACACCGAGATCCTTGGCGGCCTGACCCTGTGGCCACAGGCATTCACGCTCGACAATTACCGGGTGATTTTCACCGATGCCAGCTGGTACAGCGGCTATATCAACTCGCTGTACTACGTGTGCCTGAACACGCTTATTTCGCTGGCGGTGGCGTTGCCGGCGGCCTATGCCTTCTCACGCTATCGCTTTCTTGGCGACCGCCACCTGTTCTTCTGGTTGCTGACCAACCGCATGGCGCCGCCAGCGGTGTTCCTGTTGCCGTTTTTTCAGCTGTATTCCTCGATCGGCCTGTTCGACACGCACATTGCCGTGGCGCTGGCCCATTGCTTGTTCAACGTGCCGCTGGCGGTGTGGATCCTTGAGGGCTTCATGTCGGGGGTGCCGAAGGAGATCGACGAAACGGCTTACATCGACGGTTACAGCTTCCCGCGTTTCTTCGTGAAGATCTTCATCCCGCTGATTGGCTCCGGCATCGGCGTGACGGCGTTTTTCTGCTTCATGTTTTCGTGGGTCGAACTGCTGCTGGCGCGCACCCTCACCTCAGTCAATGCCAAGCCGATAGCGGCGGTGATGACACGTACCGTTTCGGCTTCCGGTATCGACTGGGGCGTGCTGGCCGCTGCCGGCGTGCTGACCATCTTGCCGGGCATGCTGGTGATCTGGTTTGTCCGCAACCATGTGGCCAAGGGCTTTGCCCTTGGCCGGGTGTAAGGAGGGCAACGCATGGAATGGATGGCCTGGACCCTGCCGACAGCGCTGTTCTTCGCTGCCGTCGGTGTGCTGCTGGTGTGCATGACCCTGCTCGAACTGCGCCACCCCTGTGTGGAGCGGCGCGGCTTTCTGCCGATCGTCACCAGCCGTGGCGACCGGTTGTTCGTTGGCTTGCTGGTCAGCGCCTACCTGCACTTGTTGGTAGTCGGGGTCAGCGACTGGCCGTTGTGGGTGGCCTCGCTGCTGTCGCTGGGCTGGCTTGTGGTGGTGCTGCGTTGGGGCTGAGCGACGGCTCCGGGAATAACTCAATCGGGAGATCACAATGTTCCATGACAATGACAAAAGGCGACATTTGACCCTGGCCGCGTTGCTCGTGCTGGCCAGCGTGCCGGGCGCGGCGTGGGCCGACCAGTACGAGGATGCGGCATCGCGGTGGATCGGCAGCGAGTTCAAGCCTTCGACCCTGACACCTGAGCAGCAGTTGGCCGAACTCAAGTGGTTCATCAAGGCCGCCGAACCGTTTCGTGGGATGAAGATCAATGTGGTGTCGGAAACCATCACCACCCATGAGTACGAATCCAAGGTGCTGGCCAAGGCCTTCAGTGAGATCACCGGCATCCAGCTGACCCACGACCTGCTGCAGGAAGGTGACGTGGTCGAGAAGCTGCAGACCCAGATGCAATCGGACAAGAACATCTATGACGGCTGGGTCAACGATTCGGACCTGATCGGTACGCATTTTCGCTATGGCAAGGTCGAATCGATCACCGACCTGATGGCCAACGAGGGCAAGGCCTACACTTCGCCGACCCTCGACCTCAAGGATTTCATCGGCATCTCGTTTACCACCGCGCCGGATGGCAAGGTCTACCAGTTGCCTGACCAGCAGTTCGCCAACCTTTACTGGTTTCGTGCCGACTGGTTCGAGCGGCCAGCGCTCAAAGCCAGGTTCAAGGAGAAGTACGGCTATGAGCTGGGCGTGCCGGTGAACTGGTCGGCCTACGAGGACATCGCCCAATTCTTCAGCGAGGACGTCAAGGAAATCGACGGCAAGCGTGTCTATGGCCACATGGACTACGGCAAGAAGGACCCGTCGCTGGGGTGGCGCTTTACCGATGCCTGGTTCTCGATGGCCGGCGGTGGCGACAAGGGCCTGCCCAATGGCCTGCCGGTGGACGAGTGGGGTATCCGCGTGGAGGACTGCCATCCGGTGGGTTCCAGCGTTACCCGCGGCGGTGATACCAATGGCCCGGCGGCCGTGTACGCAACACAGAAGTACGTGGACTGGATGCGCGCCTACGCGCCCAAGGAAGCCCAGGGCATGACCTTCTCCGAGGCAGGCCCGGTGCCGGCGCAGGGCAACATTGCCCAGCAGATCTTCTGGTACACCGCCTTTACCGCCGACATGACCAAGCCCGGGCTGCCGGTGGTCAACGCCGATGGCACGCCGAAGTGGCGCATGGCGCCATCGCCCAAGGGGCCGTACTGGGAGGAGGGGATGAAGCTGGGCTATCAGGACACCGGCTCCTGGACGTTCTTCAAGTCCACCCCCGAGAAGCAGCGCCTGGCTGCCTGGCTGTATGCGCAGTTCGTGACATCCAAGACGGTGTCGCTGAAAAAGACCATCGTCGGTCTGACGCCGATTCGCGAGTCGGACATCAACTCCCAGGCGATGACCGACCTTGCGCCCAAGCTGGGCGGGCTGGTGGAGTTCTACCGCAGCCCGGCACGGGTGCAATGGACGCCCACCGGCACCAACGTGCCTGATTACCCGCGGCTGGCGCAATTGTGGTGGAGCCATATCGCCGAAGTGGCCAGCGGCGAGAAGACCCCGCAGGAGGCGCTGGATGGCCTGGCCCGTGATCAGGACCGGATGATGGAGCGGCTGCAGCGTTCCAATGCCCAGGCAACCTGTGCGCCGAAGCTCAACCCGGAACGGGACGCCCAATACTGGTACGACCAGCCGGGCGCGCCGAAGCCTAAGCTGGCCAACGAAAAGCCCAAGGGCGAGACGGTGAGCTACAACGAGCTGCTGAAGTCGTGGGAGGCGGCGCGCAAGTGATCGGCTAACGACCGCGCAAAGGTCGGTACAGTCAGCCGATAAACCGCAGGCAAAAAAAACGGCACCTGCAATCGGTGCCGTTTTTTATCACGCTTTCTTACTTATGCAGCTCTTCAGCTGCATACAGCGTGTTTTCCAGCAAGCAAGCCCGGGTCATCGGGCCGACGCCACCCGGCACTGGGGTGATCCAGCCCGCGCGTGGCAAGGCAGTCTCGTAGACCACGTCGCCAACCAGCTTGCCATCTTCCTGGCGGTTGATGCCCACGTCGATGACGATGGCGCCTTCCTTGACCCACTCACCCTTGACCAGCCCCGGCTTGCCGGCGGCCACGACCACCAGGTCGGCACGGCCGACGTGGCCGGCCAGGTCTTTGGTGAAGCGGTGGCAGACCGTGACGGTGCAGCCGGCCAGCAACAGCTCCATGGCCATGGGGCGGCCGACGATATTGGAGGCGCCGACGATGACCGCGTTCATGCCGTACAGGTCCTGACCGGTGCTTTCGAGCAGGGTCATGATGCCTTTCGGCGTGCAGGGACGCAGCAGCGGAATACGCTGGGCCAGGCGGCCGACGTTGTACGGATGGAAGCCGTCGACATCTTTGTCCGGGCGGATGCGCTCAAGCAGCAGCGAGGCGTCCAGGTGAGCGGGCAGCGGCAGTTGCAGCAGGATGCCGTCGACGGCCGGGTCGTCATTGAGGCTGTCGATCAGCTCGGTCAGGGCTTGCTGCGTGGTTTCGCTGGGCAGGTCGAACGCCTGGGAAATGAAGCCGACCTCTTCACAGTCCTTGCGCTTGTGCGAGACATAGACTTGGGAGGCGGGGTCGGTGCCGACCAGGATCACAGCCAGGCCCGGGGTGCGCAGGCCTTGCTGGCGACGCTCCACGACACGTTGAGCGATCTGCTGGCGCAGGCTGGCGGCGATCGCCTTGCCATCGATTAGGTGTGCAGTCATAGACGCGTGATTAACCATCGAGAAGGAAACAATAAAGAGCGCACATTCTCGCACGACACGGCCCGAGGGCAAAGGCGGGTGGTCGGGCAAATCCCCTAACCCCTTAAATAATTTAAATTTTTTAGAAAAAGATGTTGACGACCTAGCGGCTCGGCTATAACATTCGCCGCACTTGTCGGGCACTGCCTAGCACTGGTTGGCAAAGTCGGGCAGAATGAGTGGTTTGGCAGTTCGCTGTTGAGTCATCGTTCGGTTAGGCTGATCGCTTATGCGCCCGTAGCTCAGCTGGATAGAGCATCCGCCTTCTAAGCGGATGGTCGCAGGTTCGAGTCCTGCCGGGTGCGCCATCAGGCAGCTTAGGCAAGCAAGTAGTTGTACCGCAATATGGTGGGCGTAGCTCAGTTGGTAGAGCGCTGGATTGTGATTCCAGTTGTCGTGGGTTCGATTCCCATCGTCCACCCCATATTTTACAGGGGCGCCTTGATTGTACGATCCGGCGCCTTTGTTTTAAGCGTTACGCGGACGTGGTGAAATTGGTAGACACACTGGATTTAGGTTCCAGCGGCGCAAGCTGTAAGAGTTCGAGTCTCTTCGTCCGCACCATGCTTCTGTAACACCCTGCATTTGCAGCATACCGCAAGACCGCAATATGGTGGGCGTAGCTCAGTTGGTAGAGCGCTGGATTGTGATTCCAGTTGTCGTGGGTTCGATTCCCATCGTCCACCCCATATTTTTCGAAGGCGCCTTGATTGTAAAATCAGGCGCCTTTGTTTTGTCTGCACCACGCGGGCGTGGTGGGGTGTCGAGAAAAGCCGCTGATTGCGGCTTTTTTTGTGCGCGGCGAAAAAGTGTTTGGCAATCCACCTGATCCCCCTTGTAATCCTCTGGTGGCGCCCCAATAAAAGCTGATAGATTTCAGCCGGTTGAAGCACCGGCCCTGCGGTCGGCAGAGGAAAGACCCCATGATTGCAAAAGAAGCCCGTCAGGCCATGGCGCTGCAGCGCTTCGCCGACGCCAACCCGCAACTGCTCGAAGAAATCCGCGAGCTGGATGCGCATGAGCAAGCCCAGCAGATCGAATGGGCCTTCGAAGATGCGGCCGAGGAGCAAGGTATAGAACCTTGGGAGCTGGCGCTGCAATTGATCGCCGAAAGCCCGGAGCAGCTGCAGGCCATGCGCCTGGAGACGCACCGCGAGGTCGCTGAGGCGCTGGGCATGGCCTGGGAAGAGTACTGCCAGTTCAACGAAATCGACCCTCAATAAAGAAGGCGAATTCGTTGGCTGCAGTTGTTTGACAAGGTATTTCGGCTGTGGGTCGCCCGAGGTGGCGCGCAGCCCCAAGTGAATCGGGCTCGACGGTACGCCGTACGTGCCCTGCAAGTTAATCGACCGGCGTGGTTTCCCGTCGTCCCGAGTGGGGTGACTTCTGCTGCGCGACTCACTAGAATGCTTGCCCTTGATTCTGGAGTCGGGCTAACGCCGGCTAACGTCTGTGCAACGAGGAATATCCATGCAAGTTTCTGTTGAAAACACTTCCGCTCTCGAGCGCCGCATGACCATCGCCGTCCCGGCCGATCGCGTCGAGACCGAAGTCAACAAGCGTCTGCAGCAGACTGCCCGTCGCGCCAAGGTTGCAGGCTTCCGTCCTGGCAAAGTACCGATGAGCGTGATCCGTCAGCGTTTCGAAGCTGACGCCCGTCAGGAAGTGTTCGGTGATCTGGTCCAGTCCTCCTTCTACGAAGCTGTGGTCGAGCAGAAGCTGAACCCGGCTGGCGCTCCGGCTGTCGAGCCGAAGTCCTTCGAAAAAGGCAAGGACCTGGAATTCGTCGCTATCTTCGAAGTGTTCCCTGAGTTCACCGTTGCCGGCCTCGAGTCGATCAACGTCGAGCGCCTGAGCGCCGAAGTGGCTGACGCCGACCTGGACAACATGCTGGAAGTGCTGCGCAAGCAGAACACCCGCTTCGAAACCGTTGAACGCGCTGCGCAGAACGACGACCAAGTCAACATCGACTTCGTCGGCAAGGTAGACGGTGAAGTGTTCGCTGGCGGTTCGGCCAAGGGCACTCAGCTGGTGCTGGGCTCCGGCCGCATGATCCCGGGCTTCGAAGATGGCCTGGTAGGCGCCAAGGCTGGCGAAGAGCGCGTTGTCAACGTGACCTTCCCAGAGGACTATCAGAACCTGGACCTGGCCGGCAAGGCCGCCGAGTTCACCATCACCGTCAACAGCGTTTCGGCACCTGCGCTGCCTGAGCTGAACGAAGAATTCTTCGCCCAGTTCGGCATCAAGGAATCGACCCTGGAAGGCTTCCGCACCGAAGTTCGCAAGAACATGGAGCGTGAGCTGCGTCAGGCGATCAAGGCCAAGGTCAAGAACCAGGTCATGGACGGTCTGCTGGCCGCCAACCCGATCGAAGTGCCAAAAGCCCTGCTGGAGAACGAAGTCAACCGTCTGCGCGTGCAGGCTGTTCAACAGTTCGGCGGCAACATCAAGCCTGAGCAACTGCCGGCCGAGCTGTTCACCGAACAAGCCAAGCGCCGTGTGGTCCTGGGCCTGATCGTCGCTGAAGTGGTCAAGCAGTTCGAACTGAAGCCGGACGAAGGCAAGGTTCGCGAGATGATCGAAGAAATGGCCTCGGCTTACCAAGAGCCAGAGCAGGTCATCTCCTGGTACTACAAGAACGACCAGCAACTGAACGAAGTCCGTTCGGTTGTGCTGGAAGAGCAAGTTGTAGATACTGTTCTGCAGAAAGCGACTGTGACCGACAAATCGGTCTCGTACGAAGAAGCCGTAAAACCCGCTGAGGCACCTGCCGAAGCCGAGTAATACGCTACTCTCGTAGGAAACCCCCACAAGCCAGCCTTCGCGCTGGCTTGTGCGTATTCAAGCCATGACTATTTGGGAGTGAGCGCAGGACATGTCCCGCAATTCTTATATTCAGCAGAGCTCTGACATCCAGGCCGCAGGCGGCCTGGTCCCGATGGTTATCGAGCAGTCCGCCCGTGGCGAACGCGCTTACGACATCTACTCGCGTTTGTTGAAGGAGCGAGTGATTTTCCTGGTGGGCCCTGTAGAAGACTACATGGCCAACCTCGTCGTGGCGCAGATGTTGTTCCTCGAAGCGGAAAACCCGGACAAGGATATCCATCTGTACATCAACTCGCCGGGTGGCTCTGTCACCGCCGGCATGTCGATCTACGACACCATGCAGTTCATCAAGCCGGACGTCTCGACCATCTGCATCGGCCAAGCCTGCAGCATGGGCGCCTTCCTGCTGACTGCCGGCGCCAAAGGCAAGCGTCACTGCCTGCCTAACTCGCGTGTGATGATTCACCAGCCGCTGGGCGGCTTCCAGGGCCAGGCTACCGATATCGAGATCCACGCCCAGGAAATCCTCAATATCAAGGCGCGTCTGAACGAGTTGCTGGCCTACCACACTGGCCAGGATCTGGAGACCATCAAGCGCGACACCGAGCGTGACAACTTCATGAGCGCCACGCGCGCGGCCGAGTACGGCCTGATCGACTCGGTATACGACAAGCGGCAACTGGCCTCCTGATCCCAGGGGCCAGAGCAGGTGGGCGCCGAAAGCGCCTACCTGCGGACTTGAAAAAGCCCGCAATTGCCTTCATCTTGTGTTGCAAGCCTACCGGATTGGATCGATCGAATGACTGACACCCGTAACGGCGAGGACAGCGGCAAATTGCTCTATTGCTCCTTCTGCGGCAAAAGCCAGCACGAAGTGCGCAAATTGATTGCCGGGCCCTCGGTATTTATCTGCGACGAGTGCGTCGACCTGTGCAATGACATCATCCGTGAGGAGGTGCAGGAAGCCCAGGCCGAGAGCAGCGCGCACAAATTGCCTTCGCCGAAAGAAATCAGCGGCATCCTGGACCAGTATGTGATTGGTCAGGAGCGCGCGAAGAAGGTGCTGGCCGTAGCGGTGTACAACCACTACAAGCGCCTTAACCAGCGTGACAAGAAGGGCGACGAAGTCGAACTCGGCAAGAGCAACATCCTGCTCATCGGGCCTACCGGCTCGGGCAAGACCCTGCTCGCCGAAACCCTTGCACGTCTGCTGAACGTACCGTTCACCATTGCTGACGCCACCACCCTGACCGAAGCCGGTTATGTGGGTGAGGACGTCGAGAACATCATTCAGAAACTGCTGCAGAAGTGCGACTACGACGTGGAAAAGGCCCAGATGGGCATTGTCTACATCGACGAAATCGACAAGATTTCGCGCAAGTCGGACAACCCGTCCATCACCCGTGACGTATCGGGCGAAGGCGTGCAGCAGGCGCTGTTGAAACTGATCGAAGGCACCGTTGCTTCGGTTCCGCCGCAAGGTGGGCGCAAGCACCCGCAACAGGAATTCCTGCAGGTTGATACCCGCAATATCCTGTTCATTTGCGGTGGCGCGTTCTCGGGCCTGGAAAAGGTCATCCAGAACCGCTCCACCAAGGGTGGCATTGGTTTCAGCGCAGAAGTACGTAGCAAGGAAGAAGGCAAGAAAGTTGGCGAGTCCCTGCGTGAAGTCGAGCCGGACGACCTGGTCAAGTTTGGCCTGATCCCCGAGTTCGTCGGCCGTCTGCCTGTACTGGCGACGCTCGATGAGCTGGATGAGGCTGCTTTGATGCAGATTCTCACCGAGCCGAAGAACGCGCTGACCAAGCAGTATGCCAAGCTGTTCGAGATGGAAAGCGTCGACCTCGAGTTCCGCAGCGATGCACTCAAGGCCGTTGCTCGCAAGGCCTTGGAGCGCAAAACCGGTGCCCGTGGCCTGCGTTCGATCCTCGAAGGTGTGCTGCTCGACACCATGTACGAGATCCCTTCGCAGAAGGATGTCAGCAAGGTGGTGATCGATGAGAGCGTCATCGAGGGTACTTCGCAGCCGCTGATGATCTACGAGAACAGCGAGCCGCAAGCCAAGGCCGCACCTGACGCCTGATCCAGGCGATAACCAGGTGGTGGTTGCAAGCAAGAATGAAAGGGGCCTACGGGCCCCTTTCTGCTTTTCCTGCGCAAGCGCTTGTAATTTCCCAGGCGTGCCCCCACATTAGGTCCAAGCATCATTTCCACCGGTTTCCGGCCATAAAGGCCGCTGTAGAGGCGAAATCATGAAGACCACCCTCGACTTGCCTCTTTTGCCATTGCGCGATGTCGTTGTTTACCCGCACATGGTCATCCCGCTGTTCGTGGGGCGCGAAAAATCCATCGAAGCCCTTGAGGCAGCGATGACGGGCGAGAAGCAGATTCTGCTGCTGGCCCAGAAGAACCCGGCCGATGACGATCCAGGCGAAGACGCCCTGTACCGTGTCGGTACCGTTGCCACCGTGTTGCAATTGCTGAAACTGCCCGATGGCACCGTCAAGGTGCTGGTCGAGGGCGAGCAGCGCGGTGCGGTCGAGCGCTTCACCGAAGTAGAAGGGCACATCCGTGCCGAAGTTTCCCTGATCGATGAAGTCGATGCCGCCGAGCGCGAGTCGGAAGTCTTCGTGCGCACGCTGCTGTCGCAATTCGAGCAGTACGTGCAGTTGGGCAAGAAAGTGCCCGCCGAAGTACTGTCGTCGCTGAACAGCATCGAAGAGCCTGGGCGCCTGGTCGATACCATGGCCGCGCACATGGCGCTGAAGATCGAGCAGAAGCAGGAAATCCTCGAGATCGTCGACCTGACGGCCCGCGTCGAGCACGTGCTGGCGCTGCTGGATGCCGAGATCGACCTGTTGCAGGTCGAGAAGCGCATCCGTGGTCGGGTCAAAAAGCAAATGGAGCGCAGCCAGCGCGAGTACTACCTGAATGAGCAGATGAAGGCCATTCAGAAAGAGCTCGGTGATGGCGACGAAGGCCATAACGAAGTCGAAGAGCTGAAAAAGCGCATCGAAGCCGCTGGCCTGCCCAAGGATGCCCTGGCCAAGGCCCAGGCCGAGCTGAACAAGCTCAAGCAGATGTCGCCGATGTCGGCTGAAGCGACGGTGGTTCGCTCCTACCTCGACTGGCTCGTCCAGGTGCCGTGGAAGGCCCAGAGCAAGGTACGCCTGGACCTGGCCAAGGCCGAGGAAATCCTTGATGCCGACCACTATGGCCTGGAAGAGGTCAAGGAACGCATCCTTGAATACCTTGCCGTGCAGAAGCGCGTGAAGAAGATCCGCGGCCCGGTGCTGTGCCTGGTCGGCCCGCCTGGCGTCGGTAAGACCTCGCTGGCCGAGTCGATCGCTGCCGCCACCAACCGCAAGTTCGTGCGCATGGCCCTGGGTGGCGTGCGTGACGAGGCCGAGATTCGTGGCCACCGTCGCACCTACATCGGCTCCATGCCGGGCCGTCTGATCCAGAAGATGACCAAGGTGGGCGTGCGCAACCCGCTGTTCCTGCTCGACGAGATCGACAAGATGGGCAGCGACATGCGTGGCGACCCGGCCTCGGCATTGCTCGAAGTACTCGACCCCGAGCAGAACCACAACTTCAACGACCACTACCTGGAAGTCGACTACGACCTCTCGGACGTGATGTTCCTCTGCACCTCCAACTCGATGAACATCCCGCCAGCGTTGCTGGACCGCATGGAAGTCATCCGTCTGCCGGGCTACACCGAAGACGAGAAGATCAACATCGCGGTCAAGTACCTGGTGCCCAAGCAGGTCAAGGCCAACGGCCTGAAGAAGGAAGAGCTCGAGATCGATGTCTCGGCGATCCGCGACATCATCCGTTACTACACCCGCGAAGCCGGCGTGCGGGGCCTGGAGCGGCAGATTGCCAAGGTCTGCCGCAAGGTGGTCAAGGAACATACCGGGCAGAAGCAGGTCAAGGTAAAGGTGTCCAGCGAGCAGCTCGAACACCTGCTGGGCGTGCGCAAGTTCCGTTACGGCCTAGCCGAGCAACAGGACCAGATCGGTCAGGTAACCGGCCTGGCGTGGACCCAGGTGGGTGGCGAATTGCTGACCATCGAGGCGGTAGTGATCCCCGGCAAGGGCCAGCTGATCAAGACCGGTTCCCTGGGCGATGTCATGGTCGAGTCGATCACTGCCGCGCAGACCGTGGTGCGCAGCCGCGCCCGCAGCCTGGGCATCGCCGCTGACTTCCACGAGAAGCACGATGTGCATATCCACATGCCCGAGGGCGCCACGCCCAAGGACGGCCCAAGTGCCGGTATCGGCATGTGCACCGCGCTGGTGTCGGCGCTGACGCAGATTCCGGTACGTGCCGACGTGGCCATGACCGGCGAGATCACCTTGCGTGGTCAGGTCCTGGCCATTGGTGGGTTGAAGGAAAAACTGCTGGCGGCACACCGTGGCGGCATCAAGACGGTGATCATTCCCGAGGAGAATGTTCGCGATCTGAAGGAGATTCCGGAAAATATCAAACAGGATCTTCAGATCAAACCGGTCAAATGGATTGACGAAGTCCTGCAAATTGCGCTGCAATACGCCCCGGAGCCCTTGCCAGATGTGGCTCCGGAGATTGTCGCAAAGGATGAGAAGCGCGACAGCGATGCTAAGGAAAGAATCAGCACGCATTAGTAGTTTTTAGCTGGGGGGCTTTCCTTGACAGTTTTTTCGGGGCCTTGCTATAAAGCGGCACGCTATTGTTATCAGGCCACCCAGCGCACGTTACATACGCTTTTCATTACATACTTAGAAACAAACTCATTAGAGAAATAAGGGGACTTAGAGTGAACAAGTCGGAACTGATTGACGCTATCGCTGCATCGGCTGACATTTCCAAAGCTACCGCAGGTAAGGCTCTGGATGCTGTGATCGACTCCGTAACGGGTGCCCTGAAAGCAGGCGACGACGTCGTTCTGGTTGGCTTCGGTACCTTCTCGGTCAAGGATCGCGCCGAGCGTACTGGCCGTAACCCTCAAACTGGCAAGGCTATCAAGATCGAAGCCGCCAAGGTTCCAGGCTTCAAGGCTGGCAAAGGCCTGAAAGACGCCGTCAACTAAGTCGTCTCTTTCAGCCGGACCCGGCCTGGCCAGGTTCGAGCACGTGAGGCGGGTCGCAAACGTTCCCGCCTGACACGTTTGCTAAGAAAAGGCGCATCCTCGGATGCGCCTTTCTTTTATCAGGATTCTACCCACGCTCCGCGGTTGTCGACGCAGTGGTACAGCCGTTTCTGGGGGACGCATGCTGCAAAATATCAGGGACAATTCACAAGGTTGGATTGCCAAGACCATCATCGGCCTTATCGTCGTGTTGATGGCGTTGACCGGCTTCGAGGCCATTTTCCAGGCTGCCAGCCATAGCCAGGACGCCGCCAAGGTGAACGGCCAGACCATCAGCCAGAACGAGCTGAGCCAGGCGACCGACATGCAGCGCCGCCAGCTGATCCAACAGTTGGGCAAGGATTTCGACCCTGCGCTGCTGGATGACAAGCTGCTGCGTGATGAGGCGCTCAAGGGCCTGATCACTCGCAAGCTGCTGTTGCAGGGCGCCGAAGACGCCAAGTTCGCCTTCTCCGAGGCTGCGCTGGATCAAGTGATCCTGCAGACTCCGGAATTCCAGGTTGACGGCAAATTCAACGCCGATCGTTTCGACCAGGTCATTCGCCAGATGGGTTATGGCCGCCTGCAATTCCGCGACATGCTTGCCGAGGAAATGCTCATCGGCCAACTGCGTACCGGCCTTGCCGGCAGCAGCTTCGTCACTGACAAGCAGGTCGAGGCGTTCGCGCGCCTGGAGAAGCAGACCCGCGATTTCGCCTCCCTGACCTTCAAGGCCGACCCGGCCGCGGTCAAGGTCAGCGAAGCAGAGGTCAAGGCGCACTACGACCAGCACGCCAAGGAATTCATGTCGCCTGACCAGGTTGTCATCGATTACATCGAGCTGAAGAAGTCGGTGTTCTTTGACCAGGTCAAGGTCAGTGATGACGAGCTCAAGGCCCAGTACGAGAAAGAAATCGCCAACCTCGCCGAACAGCGCCATGCCGCGCACATTCTGATCGAGGTCAACGACAAGGTCACCGATGCCCAGGCCAAGGCCCGTGCCGAAGAGATCGAACAGCGCCTGGCCAAGGGTGAAGACTTCGCCGCACTGGCCAAGGAGTTCTCCCAGGACCCAGGTTCGGCCACTACGGGTGGTGACCTCGGCTTCGCCGGCCCTGGCGTGTACGACCCGGCCTTTGAAGATGCCTTGTACCAGTTGAAAGATGGCCAGGTATCGGCCCCGGTGCGCACCGAGTTCGGTTACCACCTGATCAAGCTGCTGGGTGTCGAGGCGCCGCAGGTGCCAAGCTTCGCCAGCCTGAAGGACAAGCTGACCCGTGACTTGAAGACCCCGCTGGTCGAACAGCGCTACGTCGACGCCAGCAAGCAGTTGCAGGATGCCGCCTACGAGGCTTCCGACCTGGCTCAGCCTGCCCAGGACCTGAACCTGAAGGTGCACACCTCCGCCGCGTTCGGCCGTGAGGGTGGCGAAGGTATCACTGCCAACCGTGCGGTGGTTCAGGCGGCGTTCTCGGAGGAAGTGCTGGAGGAGGCTGCCAACAGCACCGCCATCGAACTCGATCCGGAAACCACCGTGGTGCTGCGCGTCAAGGAGCACCGCAAGCCGGAACAGCTGCCGTTGGAAGCCGTGGCCAAGAACATCAGCGAACACCTGGCCAAGGAGAAGGCGACAGCCGAACTCAAGACCAAGGCGGACAAGCTGATTGCCGGCCTGCGTGATGGCTCCATTGCCGCTGACAGCGTCCATGAGGGGCAGGGCTGGAAAACCTACGAGGCAGTGACCCGTGGTGAGGACGGCATCGACCCGGCCGAGCTGCAGGCAGTGTTCCGCCTGGGCAAGCCGCAGGCCAAGGACAAGCCGGTCTACACCAGTGTGGTGCTGGGCGACGGCAGCCTGGTGGTCTTGCAGCTCAAAGGGGTCAACGAAGGCGCTGCGGCCACCGACGAAGAGAAGCAGCAGATTCGCCGCTACCTCGCTTCGCGTGCCGGCCAGCAGGACTTCGCTGCCTACCGCAAGCAGTTGGAAGCCAATGCTGATATCACCCGTTACTGAGTGATCGTTGCATGACAAGACAGGCCGCGTAATGCGGCCTGTCTTGTTTCTGGCCTGAGCGGCCCTCTAGCGCTTCACCCCTTCATAGTTATCCAGCGTATCCCGCGCAATCTCCCGACCCAGAGCGATCAGCTCCGGTGCTTTGTAGAACTCGAAGAACCGGCACACGCGCTTGGGTACGTTGATCAGTACATCGGGCGGGTACCCTGCAATCTTGTATTGCGCCAACGACGTCTGCATCACTTCGAAGCTCTGGTTGATCAGGTCCAGCAGCGACGCAGGCCCCACGTTGTCGATGATGAATGACCCGGTAGCAGACTTGGGTGCGCCTTCACGTTCGGGGGCCGCCGCAGGCTGCTGGCCTTCCGGGTCTGCAGTACCTGCCAGCCACGGGCTGGGCGGCGCCAGCCCTTCGGCGACGATTTCCTGTTCGATACGTATCAGCTCTTCCGCCGGCTTGCGCCGGAAGGGCAGGCGTGAACCCAGCGAGCTGAGCAGCGAATCGAAGCGCATCTTGAATGCCGCCGGGCGTTCGATCACCGGCAATTGGTACTGCTTCTGGTTGGTAGCGTTGAGGTTGACCGCAATGATCAAGTCGCAGTGGCTGGACACCACCGGCACGATCGGCAGCGGGTTGAGAATGCCACCGTCGACCAGCATGCGGTTGCCTTGCATCACCGGTGTGAACAGGCTGGGGATTGCTGCAGACGCGCGCATGGCCTGGTGCAGGCACCCTTCCTGGAACCAGATTTCCTGTTGGTTGGTAAGGTCGGTGGCCACTGCGGTGTAGGGGATGCGCAACTGCTCGATGTTGATCTCGCCGACGATCTTGCGGATCTGGCCGAACACCTTGTCACCGCGGATCGCGCCAAGGCGGAAGCTGACATCGACCAGGCGCAGGACGTCCAGGTAGTCGAGGCTTTCGATCCAGTTGCGATACTCTTCGAGTTTGCCGGCGGCATAGATGCCACCCACCACCGCCCCCATGGAGCAGCCGGCGACGCAGGCGATGTCGTAGCCGCGTCGTTCGATTTCTTCGATCACACCGATGTGTGCATACCCTCGGGCACCCCCCGATCCCAGTACCAGCGCAACGCGTTTACTCATGATTTTCCCTCAGCCTGTGCAACCATGGTTTAACAATGCACCCATTGCTGCCTGTGCTTCAATGTACACCGCGCTGATCTACGCTAAGCAAAGCGCCTTGGCGGGCACTTTTCTATTGCAGGTGCGTCGAACAGCCACTCTTTTCACTTTGAGGAATTACCGATGAAAGCCTGGATCTGCCTTCCACTGATTGCGCTGGCCCTTGCTGGCTGTGCGGGCAAGACGGCCTACCGTGACAGCTGCGCAACCCAGCTGGATGCCGCCTGGAAGGAGCTCGACCTGGCCAAGGCCGAGGGTTTCGCCGGTACTGTCAGTTACTCCAAGGCCTTGTCGCTGCTGACCGGCGCCAAGACCCAGCAGCAGTTCGAGGGGTTTGAAGGTTGCACCAAGAAGGCCGAGAAGGCGCGATTCTACATTCGTGAGTCGCGCGCTGGCCGCTGACCGAGGAGCTTCCCATGTCTGCCATGGTCGATCACGTGGTGTCACAGATACTGGCCTTGCAGGTGCGCCTGCTGGCCTGCCGTGAGCGCCTCGCTGCCGATACCGACAGCGAGGCATTGCATGACCTGCGCATCGCTGTACGGCGTTTGCGCAGCCTTCTGCGGCCGCTGCAGGGGTTGCCGGGGGTCGAACAGCTGGAAGGCGCAGCCAAGGCCCTGGGGGCGTTGACGACGCCGCTGCGTGACCGCGAGGTGCTGGCGGCCGAATTGTCCGGGCGGGGCTTGAATGAGGCGGCGCAGCGACGGTTGGCGGGGCGGGGCAGTACCTTTGCCAGTGTCGCGAGCTGCGCACAGCTGGCCCGTCTGCTGGCGATCGTCGATGCATTTCCGTTGTTCCTGCGCGCGGCTGATCGCGAAGGCCTGGTAGATGCGCTGGCCAAGCGCATCGACAAACGCCTCGGCAAGCAATGGCGCAAGCTGCGCAAGGCATTGGCGGACCCCGCCCATGATCGGCATCGGCTACGGTTGTTGATCAAGCGGGCACGCTATGGCGATGAGGCCTACCCGCAACTTGAACATGCCGGGAAAAAACTGCAACGTCTGTTGAAGAAGGCACAGAGCGACCTGGGTACGTGGCATGACCGTCTGCAGTGGTTGTTGCAAGCGCGCAAGGACGCCGATCTGGCAGTGTGCACGCTCGATTGGCAGCAGCAGTTGCAGGAGGCCGAGGGCAAATCCGATGTCACGCTGGATGCCTTGCAGGTGGCGTTGAAACAGCGATAGCCCGGCAAATGACCGATATGCGGGCTGAACGGAGCCGAGTGGCTGGTTAGTATGTCCCGACGCAGGGCACGTGAAGGGCGTGCCCCGGATCGCCACGGCACAGGAGCCCACCTGCCATGAACTTCACCCAATTGCTCGAAGCCGTTCGAGCCAACCCTGAATCGGTTTCGGTACCGGCGTCATGGGCCCAGGGCCGCGCGGCCTTCGGTGGGCTCATGGCCGCCATGGTCTATGAAGCGATGCGCCTGAAGCTTGCCGATGATCGGCCTGTGCGCTCTTTGGCGATCAGTTTCGTGGCGCCTGCTGCGGCTGACGTGCCGATCCGTTTCGAGGTCGACGTGCTGCGTGAGGGCAAAGCGGTCAGTACCTTGCTTGGCCGCGCGGTGCAGGAGGGGCAGGTCGTCACCCTGGTGCAGGGCAATTTCGGTGCGGGTCGCTCCTCGGAGGTCGAGGTCCCGGCCAAGGCTGCGGTTGCCATGAAGCCGCTGGAGCAGGCTGCCCCTGAGCTTCCCTACATCAAAGGTGTGACCCCAGAGTTCATGCGCCATGTAGCCCTGCGTTGGGCGGTTGGTGGGCTGCCGTTCAGTGGCAACGATTCGCGGCAGATGGGGGGCTGGGTACGCTTGCGGGACATCGCTGACGAGCCGTTGAACGAGGCTCATCTGCTGGCACTGGTAGATGCCTGGCCGCCCAGCCTGTTGCCGTACCTGAAGCGGCCGGCGGCGGGTAGCACACTGACCTGGACCATCGAATTCATCCAGCCCATACCGCAGTTGTCGACACTGGACTGGTGCCGCTATTGCGTCGAGACCGAGCACGCTCGTGAGGGTTATGGGCATGCCGCCGCCGCGCTGTGGTCCGCAGAGGGCGAGTTGCTGGCATTGAGCCGGCAGACGGTGACGGTTTTCGCTTAGCCGTAATGGGCGGCAGGGTCAACGGCGATGCTTGTGCCGCTCGCGCCAGGCACGCCACCAGGCGCCGCTCAGCACAAAGCGTGGAAAGGTGATGAACTGCTCGGTCAGCAGGCGCTGCACGGCGTCTTTGCGGTTGGCGAATGGCTCCGGTTGTTCGGTTTCGAGGCGATGCCCGTGGCGCTGCAGGCCCAGGCCGGCAATCAGGGAGATGACGCCAACGGCGATCTGCCCCAGGTCCAGGGCGAATAGGCCGGACAGCACCAGCAATGCGCCGAGAATGAACAGCGGCACGGCGATCAGGTGCAGTACCAGGTTGGCCGGGTGACGGTGATTATGGTGGTAGCCGCGCCATTGCCAGGCGGGCAGGTTGGGTAGGCGTTTGCTCATGGGCAGGTCCTCTCGGTCATGTCCAAAGCTTAGTGCGGCCCCCGGAAGGGGGCCAATCGAGGCTGGCTATCGTGACTGTAAATGGGGGCTATAGCTTGAGCTGGCCTATCACCTTGTTCAGCTCACCGGCCAGCGTCGCCAGTTCGTTGCTGGTGGTGGCCGAGCCGACGGTCTGTTGCACGGTGTGTTCGGTGACGTCGCGGATACTCACCACTGCCCGGTTCATTTCTTCGGCCACCTGGCTCTGCTGTTCGGCAGCCACGGCGATCTGGGTGTTGCTTTCGCGCATCTGCGCGACCGCACCGGTGATCTCGGCCAGCGCTGCACCGGCTGCCTGGGCCTGCCGGACGCAATCGTCAGCCTTGTACGAGCTCTCCTGCATGAACTCGACTGCATCGCGGGTGCCGGACTGAAGCGCCGAGACCATGGTGGTGATTTCGTCCGTGGACGTCTGCACGCGCTTGGCCAAGTTGCGTACCTCATCGGCGACCACTGCGAAGCCGCGGCCCAAGTCACCGGCACGGGCTGCTTCGATGGCGGCATTGAGTGCCAGCAGGTTGGTTTGTTCGGCAATGCTGTGGATCACCCCGACCACGCCATTGATCTTCTGGCTGTCCTCGGCCAGTTGGCGGATCATCTCGGCGGTCTGCTGCACGCCGCTGGACAGCCCGGAAATCGAGTCCTGAACGCGGCTGACGACCTCCTGGCCGCTGCCGGCGAGGGTATCGGCGGTCTGCGACAGGTCGCGTGTGGCGCCGGCATGCTGGGCGATATGGTGCACCGTGGCCGACATCTGGTTGATGGCCGTGGCGGCCTGGTCGGTCTCGCTCTGCTGGCCGAGCATACCGTGGCGTACGTCATTCATGCTCGCCGCCAGGCGTGCGGCGCCGGCGTCGAGCTGTGCGGCGGTGTGGGCCACAGTGCTGACCACGCGGTGATAGGTGCCTTGCATGGCGTTGAAGGCGCCCGCCATCTGGCCGACTTCGTCGCCGCACGCCAGGGGTACGCGTGCCGACAGGTCGCCGGTCTTCTCCACATGGAGCATGACGTCCTTGAGGGTGTTGAGCTGGCTGAGCAGAAAGCGGATCAGCAACTGCGAGGCGCCAAGCATGGCCAGCATCAGTATCAGCACGCACACGGCATAGTTGGTGAAACGTTCGAAGAACACCTGGCGTACGCTCGGCGACTGGGCCAGCACGGCCAGTTGCTGATCGCCGTTGCGCAGCACCTGGGCGCCGCGCAGGGGGTTATCGCCAAGCAGCCAGGCAGCGGGCAGTTCGACCCAGCCCTGGGCATCGCGCAGGGCCTCCAGCGGTTCGCCGGCAAAGGTCGGGGTCTGGCCTGGCAGCCAGGTGATGACATTGGCCTGGCGGGGCAGCGTTTGCCCGACGGGCCATGCTGCCAACAGCTGGGCCTGTGCCGCCGCTTGGGCCTGGGCGGCGTCCGCACGGGCGCGCTGCTCCAGATGCACGGCGTACAGCACCAGCAAAAGGGTCGTGACAAAGGCCACCGCGTTGACGGCCCAGAATTTGTACTTCAGGGAAATATTGCTAAGCCAGGCACCCATGGGCAGGTCTTCTCTGAGTTGAGCGGAAACAATATTGGCAAGGTGCCATCATTGTGCCTGCGCCTGCCAGAGCCGTTCTTGATATGTATCAAGAAAAAACCGAGGTGCCTGTATCGACGGGGCCCGATGCAGGCTTAGCTCAGCCGAAAGAATGCCCGTGCCGCCGCGGTGGTATGGGTTGCCGTGTGTTCCATCGACTCGCCCCGGTGCAGCGCCACCTCCCTCAGTACTTCCAGCAGAAACGCCGGTTCGTTACGGCCATTTTTCGGCTTGGGCCTCAGGCTGCGTGGCAGCAGGTAAGGCGCATCGCTCTCCAGCATCAGGCGCCCTCCAGGGATATTACCGACCAGCGGGTGCAGGTGCGTCCCACGACGTTCGTCACAAATCCAGCCGGTGATGCCGATGTGCAGGTCCAGGTCCAGGTAGGCGAACAACGCCTCGCGCTCGCCGGTGAAGCAATGCACCACAGCGCCGGTCAAGTGGTCCCTGTAGTCCTTGAGGATGGCCAGCAAGCGCTCGCTGGCGTCGCGTTCGTGCAGAAACACGGGCAAGCCCAGTTCGGCCGCGAGCGTCAGCTGTGCCTCCAAGGCCTTTTCCTGCTGAGGGCGAGGGGAGAAGTCGCGGTTGAAGTCCAGGCCGCACTCACCCACTGCGCGCACCCGTTGCTCATTCAACAATTGGCGCAGTTGCCGCTCGCTGCCAGCGTCCCAGGACTTGGCATCGTGGGGGTGGACGCCCGCCGTGGCGAACAGGTGTTCAGCGGCCGCATCCAGCTGCTGGCACAGCTCCAGTGCCTGTTCGCTGACCGCAAGGCTGGTGCCGGTCAGCACCATCTGCGCCACGCCAGCCTCGATGGCGCGCTCGACAATGGCGGCCTGCTGGTCGTGGAAACTGCTGTTGGTCAGGTTGACGCCGATATCGATCAGTTGCATGGTGCTACCTCGTGCCGCGGGGCGGCCAGCATAGCAAAATCCGCGTTTCTCGGAAAAATCCAAGAACTTCATGCGGTTGCCGTGGTCTTCTGCCGTCATTTATCACTAGGCGGCCATGCCACATGAGTGCCGCCCACCGACCTCGGACTCGTTTTCGCATGCTGCGATACCTGCTGACCTTCCTGCTGATGCTTGGGCTGACCATGGCCGGTGCTGCCCAGGCGCGCCTGCCGGGGCCGCAGCAGAACATCCCGCCCAGCAAGCTGCGTGACCTGCAGCAGGTTCGGGCGAGCAAGGTGTTGCGGGTGCTGGTCAATCAAAGCCGCAACAGCTCTGGCGAGGTCAAGGGCGAGCCGGTCGGCATCGAATACTACCGCCTGCGTGCGCTCGAGCATTACCTGAATGCCCGCGCAGGTGACGGGCAGCAGATTCAGCTGAAGCTTATCCCTCGGGCCAAGGAGCAGTTGCTGGGTGCGTTGCAGCGCGGCGAGGGCGACCTGGCGGCGCCCGGTGAACTGCTCGACCCGGTGGTGGTGCGCGGTGTCAGCAGCAGCGCGCCGGTGCTGGACCAAGTGCCCTTGTTGCTGGTCGGGCGCAAGGGGGAGCGCAGCTTCAGCCATGTCGAGCAGTTGTCCGGGCGCACCGTGGCCTTGACCAGTGCCAGTGCTGCCGGTCCGGTGATCCAGCAGGTGAACCAGCAGCTGGCCCTGCGCAAGCGCGCGCCGATCAAGGTGGAGTGGGTCGATTCGACCCTGGCGGTGGAGGATGTCTTGGAGATGGTGCAGGCCGGCATCTACCACCTGACCGTGGTAGAGCGCCCGATTGCCCGGCGGTGGGCCAGGGTGATGCCGCGTCTGCGCCTGGACAGCCGTGTGCACCTGGGCTCGCCGCAAGCCATGCGCTGGTATGTAGGGCGCGATGCGCCGCAATTGCTGGCCACGGTCGATCGCTTCCTTCAGGGTTATCGCGCGCCGGACAACCAGGACGCCGCATTCGAGCGTATCTACCGCCGCCAGTACCGGGTACACAACCCCTTGGCGAGCAAGGATCGCCAACGCCTCAGTGCGGTACGTGCGGTGCTGCAGAAGCATGGCCAGGCCCAGCAGATCGACTGGCTCAACCTGGCGGCGCTGGCCTTCAAGGAGTCGACACTCAACCCCGCTGCGCGCGGCACAGGCGGGGCCCACGGCCTGATGCAGATCACCCCTTCGGCCGCCCAGCGGGTAGGGGTGAGCAATACCGCCACGGTGGACGGCAATGTGCAGGCCAGTGCCCGCTACCTGGCGTTGATCCGGCGCAAGTTCTTTGCCAGCCCACAGATCAACGAGCGCGAGCGTATGGCGTTCGTGCTGGCGGCTTACAACCTGGGGCCCGAGCGGGTCCAGGCGATGCGTGCCGAAGCGCGTCGGCGTGGGCTCAACGGCAACCAGTGGTTTTTCCAAACCGAGCGTATTGCCATGGAGCAGGTCGGCATGGGCCCGGTCAATTTCGTCAACAGCGTCAACAAGTACTTCCTGGCGTTCAACCGCGAGCGTGCCGTGCTGGAGCGGGTAGCCAAGCGCTGAGCAATGCAGCTTGAGGCTTGTAACTTCGCGCTTGTAGCTCTAGCATACCGCCTGCGCCGATTTAAACAGCTACTTGCGGGGCGCAGGAAAGGCCCTCCGGTCATCCGAAATACCGCTAAAGCGCTGGTTCGGTGACGCCTCCCACCGCTGCCCAGCGGGAATCGCGAGGCTGAGAGAAGCGCCATGAGTTGCCCACGTACCAGTGTCTGTTTGAGCCCTTTGCCTGCCAACCAGGCTTCCCGCACACCGCGTATCCTGCTCGGTGGCCAGCATCAACCCACTCTTTTGCGTCACCTTGAAGGGCTTTCGCGTCGTAAAGGCCAGGCCCGTGCCTTTCTCATCCAGTTCAGCGAAACCTGCTGCCACCTTGCGCAGTACGGCAACGACCGTTTCGACCTGGCGGTGATACAGGCGCCGGCCTCTGCCGAGGCCGCCGAAGTCATCGGCCATCTCACCCGCATTGCTCGCCAAGGCCTGATTACCCGCCGTTGAGGAGAGTGCTGTTGAGCACCAATATCATCACCACCGAAGGTCATGAGGCCCTGAAGAAGGAGCTGGATCACCTGTGGCGCGTGTACCGCCCCGAGATCACCCAGAAGGTCGCCTGGGCGGCTTCGCTTGGCGATCGCAGCGAGAATGCCGACTACCAGTACAACAAGAAGCTGTTGCGCGAGATCGACCGTCGGGTGCGGTACCTGCGCAAACGCCTTGAAGATGTAAAGGTGGTGGCTTATTCGCCGGAGCAGGAGGGCAAGGTGTTTTTCGGCGCTTGGGTCGAGATCGAGAACGACGAGGGTGAGACCAAGAAGTTTCGCATTGTCGGGTATGACGAAATCTATGGGCGCAACGACTACATCTCGATCGACTCCCCCATGGCCCGGGCCTTGCTCAAGAAGGAGGAGGGCGATGAAGTGGTGGTGAAGACCCCGACCGGGGATGCGGCGTGGTACGTGAACAGCATCCGCTACGGGCAATGATCGGCGATTGCCTGTAGCGGCCATTCACGGTGTTTCTTACCCCTCCCGCAACACCGTCAACGGGCTGGCATTGAGCGCCCGCCGTGTGCCCAGCACCCCAGCGCCACCCACCAGCACCGCCCCCACCAGTGGCAGTACCAGCAGCCATGGGTGCGGGTGCCACTGCAGGTCGAAGGCGTAGCGGTACAGCACCAGCGTGATCAGCTCGCAACCGAGTGCGGCCAGTAACCCGCTGGCCGCGCCCAGAAGGCCAAACTCGATACGCCGCGCCTTGACCAGCAACGGCCGCGCCGCACCCAGCGCACGCAGCAAGGCGCCCTGGCGGATGCGTTCGTCGAGCGTTGCCTGCAAGCCGGCAAACAGCACGGCCAGCCCCGCCGCCAACACGAACAACAGTACATACTCGACCGCCAGGGTGACTTGGGCGAGGATGCTGCGCAGTTGATCAAGCAAGGCGTCGACCTGAAGGATGGTCACTGCCGGGAAGGCCCGGGACAGGGCGACCACATCCAGGTCATGACCTGGGGCCAGGTAGAAACTGGTGAGGTAAGTGGTGGGTAACCCCTGCAGCGTTCCAGGCTGGAAGATCATGTAGAAGTTCGGCTGGAAACTGTCCCAGTGCACGCTGCGCAGGCTGCTGACCCGGGCCTGGCGTTGCTGGCCACCGATGTCGAAGGTCAGCAGGTCGCCCAGTTGCAGCTTCAGGCTGGTGGCCAGTTCTGCCTCGACCGATACACCGGGCACCTCATCGCCGGAAGGCAGTGCCTGCCACCAGTTGCCCGCCGTCAGCGCGTTGCCGTCGGGTAGCTCGGCGGCCCAGGTCAGGCTGAGGTCGCGTTGTACGGCCCGCTCGCCGGCAGAGTCCTTGCTGACGACCTGTTGCACCGGTTGCTGGTTGATCTGGATCAGGCGGCCGGGTGTCACCGGGTATAGCGGCGCCGAGGCCGCATTGACCTGCCGCAGGCGCTGGGCGAACGGTTCGCGATCATCTGGCAGGATGTTCAGGGCAAAGTGATTCGGCGCGTCCTTGGGCAGTTGCGCCTGCCAGGTGTCGAGCAGTTCGGCGCGCAGCAGTGCAACCAGCGCCATGGCCAGCAGGATCAGGCCAAACGCCAGGGCCTGGCCAGCGGCCGCCAAGGGGTGACGTAACAGCTGCCCCAGCCCCAGGCGCCAGGCCAGCGGTGCGCCGACCAGCAGTTGGCGCAGGCTGCGGAGCCCGAGCAGCAACAGGCCGCCGAGTACCACTGCGGCGACCAGGCCGCCGCCCAGCAGTGCGAACGTCAGCAGCAGGTCGAGGCTCAGGCGCCACATGATCAGGCCCAGGGCCAGCAACGCAGCGCCATACACCAGCCAACTGCTGGGCGGCACCGGCAGCAGGTCGCGGCGCAACACGCGCAGCGGCGGCACCTGGCCGAGGGCGGCGAGCGGCGGCAAGGCGAAGCCAGCAAGGGCCACCAGCCCGGTGCCCATACCGGCGAGCGCCGGCAAGATGCCGCCCGGTGGCACCACACTCGGCAGCAGGCCATGCAGCAGCCGGAACAGGCCCAGCTGTGCCAGCCAGCCGAGCAGGGCGCCTGCCACGGCTGCCACCAGGCCAAGCATGGCCAGTTGCAGGCAGTACAGGCCCAGCGCTTGCCGCCGGGACAGGCCAAGGCAGCGTAGCAGCGCACTGGCATCCAGGCGCCGTGCGGCGTAGCGGCTGGCCGACATGGCCACGGCAACGCCGGCCAGCAGTACCGCTACCAGGCTGGCCATGTTCAGATAGCGCTCGGCCTTGCTCAAGGCGCCACCGATCTGCCGGTTGCCATCGCGGGTGTCGCGCAGGCGCTGGCTGGCCGCCAGGTCTTTTTCCACGGCCTGGCGATACTGGGCCAGTGCGTCGATGTCGCCGCGCCACAGGTCACGGTAGGTCACCCGGCTGCCGGGCTGAATCACCCCGGTCGCCTGCAGGTCCGTGAGGTTCATCATTACCCGAGGGGTCAGGCTGTAGAAATTATTGGCGCGGTCCGGTTCGTAGGTCAGTACACGGCTCATGCGCAGGGTTTTCATGCCCACATCGATGCTGTCGCCGATCGACAGCCCCAGCGCGGCCAGCAACCTCGGTTCTACCCAGGCCTCGCCGGGCGCCGGGCCACCGCCGGGGGTTTCTTCGGCATAGGGTGCTGCGGCGCTGCGGACTTGCCCGCGCAAGGGGTAGGCGCCGTCGGCGGCCTTGACGCTGGACAACTGGATGCCGCTATCGCCGCCCACCACACTGGTGAACTCGACCAGCTGTGCGTGGCGCAAACCGAGTGATGTGCCTGCACTGATCTGCTCGTCGCGGGCCGGTGAGCTGCCCTGCAGCACCAGGTCGGCGCCGAGGAACTCGCTGGCGCGCAGTTGCATGGCGCCGTTGAGGCGGGCGCCGAAGTAACCGATTGCGGTGCTGGCGGCTACGGCTACCAGCAGGGCAAAGAACAGCACGCGCACTTCGCTGGCGCGGATGTCGCGCAGCAACTGGCGTAATGCCAGGCCGCACAGTCGGGAGAAGGGCATGCTGGTCATCGGGCTCAGACCTCCACGGGGGCTATCAGGCGCCCCGCGTCCAGGCGGATCAGGCGCCGGCAGCGGCGGGCCAGGCGCTCGTCATGGGTGACCAGTACCAGGGTGGTGCCACGCTCCTTGTTCAATTCGAACAGCAGGTCGCTGATGCGCTCGCCGGTATGGCTGTCGAGGTTGCCGGTGGGCTCGTCGGCGAACAGCACGGCAGGTTGTGCGGCGAAGGCGCGGGCGATGGCCACCCGCTGTTGTTCACCGCCGGACAGCTGGCGCGGTGTGTGGCTCAGGCGCTTGCCCAGGCCAACCCGTTCGAGCAGGGTGCGGGCCTGCTCGCGGGCATCGCGGCGCCCGTCGAGCTCCAACGGCAGCATGACATTCTCCAGTGCGTTAAGGCTGTCGAGCAGTTGGAACGACTGGAACACGAACCCGACATGCTCGGCGCGCACACGGGCGCGTTGGTCTTCGTCCAGTGGTCCCAGGTCGTGCCCGGCGAGGATGACCTTGCCGGCGCTGGGGCGGTCGAGGCCGGCCAGCAAGCCGAGCAAGGTCGACTTGCCTGAGCCCGAAGCGCCGACGATGGCCAGGCTGTCGCCCTGGGCGAGGTCGAGAGAAAGTGCGTGGAGGATGGTCAGGTCGCCTTCCGCGCTGGGGACCACTTTGCTAAGGTTCTGCGCAACGAGAATGCTGGGGCCCATGGAGAATCCAATGCGAATGTGGTGGTTGAGTGCCGGTCTGGCCTTGTATTGCCTGGCCCAGAGCGCCACGGCGGGAACGGTGCTGGTGGTTGGCGATAGTATCAGCGCCGGTTTTGGCCTGGATAGCCGCCAGGGGTGGGTCTCTTTGTTGCAGACCCGGCTCAAGGACGAAGGTTTCGATGATCAGGTGGTCAATGCCTCGATCAGTGGTGACACCAGCGCCGGAGGCCAGGCGCGGCTGCCGGCGCTGCTTGCAGCGCACAAGCCGGCCGTGGTGGTGCTGGAGTTGGGCGGCAATGACGGGCTGCGCGGGCAGCCGCCGCAGCAATTGCAACAAAATCTTGCTTCGATGATCGAGAGCGCTCGGCAAGCGGGTGCCAAGGTGCTGCTGCTGGGTATGCGCCTGCCGCCCAATTATGGTGTGCGCTACACCACGGCGTTTGCCCAGGTGTATGAGCAGTTGGCGGCAGAAAAACAGGTGCCATTAGTGCCTTTTTTCCTTGAGGGCGTGGGTGGCGTGCCGGAGCTGATGCAGGCCGATGGCATCCATCCGGCGCAAGGTGCCCAGCAGCGCTTGCTGGAAAATGCCTGGCCGAAGATAAAACCCTTGCTGTGACGCTTTAAACGGGGGCGGGTTTCGGCTAAGGTTGCGCCCCCCGTTTCGAGAGCCCCCGATGCCGCGCCCTGCCTGGTCCCTTTATGCCTACCAACTGATCGAGCCTGACGAACAGCTCGACCTGTTTGCCTGCCAGGAAATCCGCGTCCACCTGGCCGCTCGCCAGCTTGAGCTTGGCGTGCCGGTCGACCGTACCCTGTGTGGCGGCCTGCTGCCCGCGCAGCCGCGCTGGTCGGGCGTGCAGCGCTCGATCTACCGCGACAACCGTCTGTGCGCGCTGTGCCGTGCCATTCTCGACGCCCAGCGGCGCGGCATGCGGCCGGTGTGGCCGCAGCTTTGACGGGCAAACTGTCACACCTTTCATCATCTGAAACGCTTGCATACCGCCAATGCCTCCCGCTTGCATCGGTGCGGGTGTACAATCGATCCTCTTGACCCACCTTTCGAAGGATTTACCGGATGTTGCCGCGCTTTCCTGCCGTCACCCGTAGCCTGTCCCTGGCCGCCCTGCTGGTAGCGGGCCCCGCTGCTGCGCTGGAACTGCCACTGCCACCCCCTGGTGAAGACATTATCGGCCAGGTGCAGGTGATCAAGGCCAAGTACGAAGACACGTTCGCCGACATCGGTACCGCCAACGACCTTGGTTACCTGGAAATGATCGCCGCCAACCCGGGTGTCGACCCCTGGTTACCGGGCGCCGGCACCGAGATCATCCTGCCGACCCGCTATGTGCTGCCGCCCGGCCCGCGCGAAGGTATCGTCATCAACCTTGCCGAGTACCGCCTGTACTACTTCCCGAAAGGGGAGAGCGTGGTGCATACCTTCCCGTTGGGTATTGGTCGTGAAGGGTGGGGTTCGCCGATCGCCAACACCAAGATTACCGCCAAGACCCCGAATCCGACCTGGACCCCGCCGGCCTCTATCCGTGCCGAGCATGCTGCCGACGGCGATATCTTGCCGACAGTGGTGCCTGCCGGCCCAGACAACCCGCTGGGGCCTTTCAAGTTCACCCTGGGTGTACCGGGTTACCTGATTCACGGTTCGAACAAGAAGTTTGGTATTGGCATGCGTACCAGCCATGGGTGCTTCCGCATGCTCAACAACAACGTACTCGAACTGTCGAAAATGGTCCCGGTCGGTACGCCGGTACGCATCATCAACGAGCCCTACAAGTTCGGTATCAGTGCCGGCAAGGTCTATCTCGAAGCGCACACTCCGCTGGACGATCAGGGCAACCCGTCAGTCGTGGACAAACACACTGCGGTCATCAATGCCTTGCTCAAGCGTGAAGACCTGGCGAACAACCTGCGGATGAACTGGGACATGGTGCGCGACGTGGTCGCCGCCGAAGATGGCATGCCTGTCGAGATCGCCGTGCCGGTCGATAATCAGGGTACTGCACCGATGGTGACGAGCATTCCGCCCGAATTGCAGTAAGGTTTCGCGACCTGCCCAGGGCCTGCCTTAGTGCAGGCCTTTTCGTATGTGCGCTGCGTGTTGAGCGGCAATAAAAAAGCCGACCCACAAGTGGGTCGGCTTCATAACAATCCGTGAGGACTATTACTTGCGGCTGGCTTTGTCCAGCATACGCAGAGCACGCTCGTTGGCTTCGTCAGCGGTCTGCTGAGCCTTCTGAGCGGCTGCCAGTGCGTCGTCAGCCTTACGGTAGGCTTCGTCAGCACGAGCTTGAGCGCGAGCTGCTGCGTCTTCAGTCGCAGTCAGACGAGCTTCGGTTTCTTTGGATACGCTGCTGCAACCGGTAGCCAGAACTGCGGCCAGAGCCAGAGCAGAGAATTTCAGAACGTTGTTCATCGTGTTCCCCTTCAAGGACTTTCTATTAAAGAGCCATCTCTCGGAATAGAGAAACTGGCCGGCGTACATAGTACCCATTACTTGTAGTAAGTAAACTGACTGAGCGCAAGAACTGCAAAAAAAATGTTGCGCCAGCTCACGCCGACACGCATTGCGACGCTTTTCTGGAAAAAACGGCCAAGGCGCGCAAGCGGTTGTAGTACGGTAACTTTTTTGTTGAACTAACGGTGACTTTGGCTGTCCTTCAGCGTCTTAAGGGCTAGAACATCCGGCTTCTGTTGGCGTACCGGGAAGAGTCGATTTAACCCCGTTTCTCGCCATTTTTAACCGCTGCCACCTTGAGCAATCCCGCCTGCCGCGCCTACTATCTTGTGAGTGCCGGGTGCAGAACCATTGCAAGCGCCTTGCGGTCCAAGGGGCAACAGGTGGCGTAGAGGTTCTATGCCGGATCAACCACCATCGGTTAAGGTATGGGTCTGCCGAGAAGACCTGCGAGGAGTTGTGATGAGCGAAGCGCTGACCATCCACCATGACCAGGCCGGTCATCAGTTCGAGACCAGCGTGGACGGTCATCGTGCCTATCTGACGTACATGGACCTGGGCAAGCAGACGCTGGACATCTATCGCACCTTCGTGCCCAACGCCCTGCGCGGGCGTGGGATTGCCGCAGCACTGACCGAGCGGGCCTTGGAGTATGCCGAGCAGATGGGTTACACGGTGATACCGTCGTGCTCTTATGTAGAACGCTACATGGAGCGCCAGCAGCGTCACTCCAGCAAGGCTTGAACTATTAGATAAAAGAAAAGGGGCCGTTCGCGGCCCCTTTTTTCGTCTTTGCTCAGCCGCGCTGGCGCTGTGGCAATACATCCTTGAGCTTGGCGTGCATGCTGCGCAGGGTCTTCTCGGTGGCGGACCAGTCGATGCAGGCATCGGTGACCGAAACACCATATTGCAGTTCGTTCAGGTCTTTGGGGATCGACTGGCAACCCCAGTTCAAATGGCTCTCGACCATCAGGCCTATGATCGATTGGTTGCCTTCGAGGATCTGGTTGGCGACGTTTTCCATCACCAGCGGCTGCAGGGCCGGGTCCTTGTTGGAGTTGGCGTGGCTGCAATCGACCATGATGTTGGCCTTGATCTTGGCCTTGGCCAGGTCTTGTTCGCACAGGGCGACGCTGACCGAATCGTAGTTCGGCTTGCCATTGCCGCCGCGCAATACCACGTGACCGTAAGGGTTGCCCTTGGTGGTGACGATCGATACGCCGCCTTCCTGGTTGATGCCCAGGAACCGGTGCGGTTTGGATACCGACTGCAGGGCGTTGATCGCTACGGTCAGGCCGCCATCGGTGCCGTTCTTGAAGCCGACTGCCGAAGACAGGCCCGAGGCCATTTCCCGGTGGGTCTGGGATTCGGTGGTGCGGGCGCCGATGGCCGACCAGCTGATCAGGTCCTGCAGGTACTGCGGGGAAATCGGGTCAAGCGCTTCGGTGGCCGTCGGCAGGCCCATTTCAGCCAGGTCCAGCAGCAGTTGGCGACCAATGTGCAGGCCGTCCTGGATCTTGAACGAGTCATCCAGGTACGGATCGTTGATCAGGCCTTTCCAGCCGACCGTCGTGCGCGGCTTTTCGAAGTACACGCGCATGACCAGGTACAGCGTGTCGGACACTTCTGCGGCCAGTACCTTCAGGCGTTCGGCATACTCGTGGGCAGCCTTGATATCGTGGATGGAGCAGGGGCCGACCACGACGAACAGGCGATGGTCCTTGCCGTCGAGGATATTGCGCACCACTTCGCGGCCGGCAGTCACGGTCTGCAGAGCCTTGGCGCTGAGAGGGATTTCCTTCTTGAGCTGATCGGGGGTGATCAGGGTCTCGTTGGAAGCAACGTTTAAGTCGTCGATCGGTAAATCAGCCATCGTGTTACTCGTCAGGTCACGGGTGCCGGCCGCCAGCAATCCCCGTGCGGCCCAGCAGCAAGAATGTTCGCAGCGGGGAGCCGAACCTTAGCGCGTTACAGGGGGCGCGACAATGGGCTTGACCCCGTCAACCCAGGGATTTTCCCCACGCTGGCGGTGGTGTGGTGCGATTGGGGTGCCCAGGGTGCAGCAACCGGTGTAAAAAAGCGCACGGACATTTACCTGGAGATTGGCATGCATCCGCGCAAACCACGTATCGGCATCATCGGCAGTGGTGCTATCGGCGGCTTTTATGGGTTGATGCTGGCACGGGCCGGTTTCGATGTGCATTTCCTGTTGCGCAGTGAGTATGAAGTGGTGCGCGACCAGGGGCTGATGCTTGAAAGCGCAGTGCATGGCACCTTGCAGATGAAGGTTCAGGCTTATGTCAGCGCTGCCGACATGCCGCAATGCGACTGGCTGTTGGTGGGGGCCAAGGCCACCAGTAACGAGCAGTTGGCGCCGCTGATCGTCCAGGCCGCCGCGCCCGATGCGCGGGTGGTATTGCTGCAGAACGGCCTGGGTGTAGAGGCACAGTTGCGTCCGGCCTTGCGCGATGACATGCACTTGCTCGGCGGCTTGTGTTTCATTTGTGTCAACCGCCAGGCGCCTGGGGTAATTCGCCATCAGGCGCTGGGGGCGGTCAATCTTGGCTATCACAGCGGGCCTGCCCGCGATGGCGGTGCCGCGCTGGTTAAGGAGGGGGCGGGGTTGTTCCAGGCGGCGGGCATCGATTCCCAGGCCATGGATAACCTGAGCCAGGCGCGTTGGCAAAAGCTGGTGTGGAACGTGCCTTATAACGGGCTTTCGGTGTTGCTCGGCGCCAGCACCACACCGTTGATGGCCGACCCGCACAGCCGGGCGCTGGTCCAGGCGTTGATGGCCGAGGTGGTCCAGGGTGCCGCTGCCTGCGGCCACGTACTGCCCGAGGGCTATGCCGAGCATCTGTTCCAGATCACCGAGCGGATGCCCGACTATTGGCCAAGCATGTACCACGACCACGCGCAGCAGCGCCCGCTGGAGCTTCAGGCTATCTATGCCGAGCCGTTGGCGCAGGCGCGAGCGGCAGGTTGCAACTTGCCGCGCATGCAGATGCTTTACCAGGCACTGTCGTTCATCGACCGCGCTGGCCGGCACCCCTGAAGCCTGCACAGCCCGCGCCGGCAGCACGCCGGACGGCAAAGCGTGCGTGCGGCGCGCTGCTAAGCTGAAGCTTGCTCTGCCGCAGCGGCAGTCGAGGAGGTCGAATGATCCGCTCCATGCTGTACGCCACCGACCTCGGTGTCTACGCCCCTTTTGTCATGCAGCACGCCCTGGCCCTGGCGCGGACGTTCAATGCAGAGCTGTATGTGATCCACGCGGTAGAACCCATGGGGCAGTTTGCCGAATCGCTCCTGCAAAGCTACCTGGATGAACAGACGCTGGACCAGTTGCACAGCCAGGGCGTCACCACCGTCATGGCCAATATCGAACAACGCGTGCTGGAAAACTTTCGCGATGAACTGGGTGAAGAGGCAGACCTGGCTGTCATCAAGGCGGTGCGTGTGCGCCAGGGTGACCCTGCCCAGGTGATCCTCGACCAGGCCCAGCGCCTGAGTGTCGATCTGCTGATTTTTGGGAGCCACAGTGCAGGTGCGGGGGTTGATGTACCGCTTGGGCGAACGGCGGTGCGATTGCTTCAGCTGTCGCCTGTGCCGGTATATATGGTGCCGCTTGCACAGCATTTGGGGCGTAGGAAAACGTGAAGCTGGCTGTAGGCTTATACGGGGCGCGTGTAACAAAATAGTTCTAGATTAATTTCCAGAACCACTAATATAGTTATATATCGTCGCTGCCTGCTGCCGCTGACTCACCGCTGAACCGAGGGAAACCTATGAAGCTTCAACAACTGCGCTACATCTGGGAAGTGGCGCACCACGACCTCAACGTCTCCGCGACGGCGCAGAGCCTGTATACCTCCCAGCCAGGTATCAGCAAGCAGATCCGCCTGCTCGAGGATGAGCTGGGTGTTGAAGTCTTTGCCCGCAGCGGCAAGCACCTGACCCGCGTCACCCCGGCCGGTGAGCGCATCATCAATACCGCTGGCGAGATCCTGCGCAAGGTCGAGAGCATCAAGCAGATCGCCCAGGAATTCTCCAACGAGAAGAAGGGCACCCTGTCCATCGCCACCACCCACACCCAGGCACGCTATGCGCTGCCGCCGGTGATCAGCAGCTTCATCAAGCAGTATCCGGAAGTGGCCCTGCACATGCACCAGGGCTCGCCCATGCAGATTGCCGAGATGGCCGCTGATGGCACTGTCGACTTCGCGATTGCCACCGAGGCGCTGGAGCTGTTCGGCGACCTGATCATGATGCCGTGCTACAAGTGGAACCGCTGCGTCGTGGTACCACAGGGGCACCCGCTGACCAAGCTGCCGAAGCTGACCCTGGAAGCGGTCGCCGAATACCCTATCGTTACCTACGTGTTCGGCTTCACTGGCCGTTCGAAGCTGGACGAGGCTTTCAACCATCGCGGCCTGACGCCGAAGGTCGTGTTCACCGCAGCGGATGCCGACGTGATCAAGACTTACGTGCGCCTGGGGTTGGGTGTCGGTATCGTCGCCAAGATGGCAGTAGACACCAAGCTCGACAGCGACCTGGTGGCCCTGGATGCCAGCGAGTTGTTCGAGGCCAGCATCACCAAGATCGGCTTCCGCCGTGGCACCTTCCTGCGTGGGTTCATGTGCGACTTCATCGAGAAGTTTGCCCCGCACCTGACCCGTGAAGTGATGGCCAAGGCCATTCAATGCCATAACAAGCAGGAGCTCGAAGAGCTGTTCGACGGCGTCGAGCTGCCGGTGCACTGATCCTGAAATGTAAGGGGCCGCAAAAGCGGCCCCATTCATTTATGCCTTGCTGATCAGGTTGCCAGCGTGCAGCCCGCATTCCTTCTGGGTCGACTCTTCCCACCACCAGCGGCCTTCGCGCTCATGCTGGTTCGGCAGCACCGGGCGTGTGCACGGCTCGCAGCCAATACTGATGAAGCCGCGCTCGTGCAGGCTGTTGTAAGGCAGTTCGAGCATGCGAATGTAGCCCCAGACTTCCTCACTGCTCATCTGTGCCAGCGGGTTGAACTTGTACAGCGTACGCTCGGGGGTCGAGAAGGCGCCGTCGATTTCCAATGCCGCCACCTGGCTGCGGGTGCCCGGGCTCTGGTCTCGGCGTTGACCGGTGGCCCAGGCACTTACCGTGGCCAGTTTGCGTCGCAAAGGCTCGATCTTGCGGATGCCGCAGCACTCGCCATGGCCATCCTTGTAGAAGCTGAACAGGCCCTTTTCCTTGACGAACGGGTCGAGCTTGCTGCGATCGGGGCTGAGCAGTTCGATCGGCAGGTTGTACTGCTCGCGGACCTGGTCGATGAACCGGTAGGTTTCCGGGTGCAGGCGGCCGGTGTCGAGGCTGAACACCTTGACCTGCTTGTTCAGCTTCCAGGCCATGTCGACCAGTACCACGTCTTCGGCGCCGCTGAAAGAGATCCACAAGTCGTCGCCGAAGTGTTCGAAGGCGAGCTTGAGGATGTCCTGCGGGGACTTGTTGGCATAGGTCGCGGCAAGGGCGGCGACGTCGAAGGGTTGGCTCATCAGGCGGTTTCCATCTTGGCTGTGGCGCTGTGCGCTCGTAATAGGGTGATGGTAACAAAAAATACGGGGTTAGACGCCCGGCATAGAGGCTTGTGGCGCCGGGTCAGAGCTGTTGCAGGGTTTGCATCAGCACCCGTACCTTGGCAATCGATTCTTCATACTCCGCCGCCCAGTTCGAATCTGCCACCACCGCGCCACCTCCCCAGCAGCTCACGTGCCCATCCTTGACCAGCAAGCTGCGAATGGCGATCGAGCTGTCCATTTCGCCGCGTACGTCGATGTACAGCAGCGAGCCGCAATACAGGGCTCGGCGGGTAGGCTCCAGCTCGTCGATGATCTGCATGGCACGAATCTTGGGCGCGCCGGTGATCGAGCCGCCCGGGAAGCTATCGCCGATCAGGTCCAGGGCATCCTTGTTGCTGGCCAGTTGCCCGGTGATGCTGCTGACCAGGTGATGCACGTTGGGGTAGCTTTCCAGGCTGAACAGCTCGGGCACCTTGACCGAACCGATCTGGCAGGTGCGGCCCAGGTCGTTGCGCAGCAGGTCGACGATCATCAGGTTTTCCGAGCGGTCCTTGGCGCTGTGCAGCAGTTCTTCGGCATTGCGGGCGTCTTCGTCCGGGTCGCTTGCGCGCGGGCGGGTGCCTTTGATCGGGCGGGTCTCGACCAGCCCCTGGCTGACGCGGATGAAGCGTTCCGGGGAAAAGCTCAGCAGTGCGCTGCCGTCGGCCAGTTGCTGGTAGCCGGAGAACGGCGTTGGGCACGCCTTGCGTAGCGCCTTATAGGCGTGCCACGGGTCGCCTTCGCAGGGGGCGCGGAAACGTTGTGTCAGGTTGATCTGGTAGCAATCGCCGGCCTGGATATACCGCTGTACCTGGTTGAACGCTGCCTCGTATTGCGCGGGTTGCAAATCGCCCTTCATGGCGGCGAGTAGGTGGAACTTGCCACCCGCGGGGGTATCCGCTGCGTGGAACAGGGTGATCAGGCGCTCGCGCTCGTCAGCTGCAAGGTGGGGGTGGAACACCAGTTGGCTGGTGCCTAGCTGGTGATCGGTCACCAGCGCCCAGTCATACAGCCCCAGCTGGGCATCGGGCAGGCTGAGGTCGTCTGCGGCGAGGCTGGGCAGTTGCTCCAGGCGGCGGCCGAAGTCGTAGCTGAGGTAGCCGATCAGGCCGCCGGCAAACGGCAGTTGCACCCCATTGGGCAATTCGGCGTGGCCGAGTTGCGCCAGCCCTGCACGCAGGCGTTGGAGGAACGCGCGGCCGTCCTCGTCTGCTTGCGCTTGCAGATAGTGCACGGGCCAGGCGCTCAACAGGTCATAGCGCCCGCGTTCGGCGCCGGGGCGGGCACTGTCGAGCAGGATCGCGCCGGGTGCCTGGCGCAGGCGGGCGAAATAGGCAGCGGGATCGGGCTGGTAGGGCAGGGGGTAGAGCGTACAGGTCGGCATCAGTGTGGACGGCGATGTAAAAGCGAGGGGGCGATTGTAGACCTGTGTAGGAAAAGCGCCTAGCGCTGGGCGCGACATTAAACCGTTCGATTGCGTGCCGGTGCCGCTATCCAGACTTTCGCAGGTGAACCCGCGAAGGTCTGGATAGCGGCAGGCTGTCAGTGCGGATGCACGTGCCCGAACAGCCCTTGCGATACGCGAACACGCTGTTCGGCATCTTCGGTCAGGCCATCCTTGGCCAGTGCTTCAATGTGCGCCTCGATGGCATGGGTGCGCTGGGTCAGCCCGCAGTCGTTGGCAATCTGGATGTTCAAGCCCGGGCGGGCATTGAGTTCCAGGATCAGCGGCCCCTTCTCCTGGTCCAGCACCATGTCGACACCGATGTAGCCCAGGCCGCACAGCTCGTAGCAGCCGGCTGCGAGCTTCATGAAGCCGTCCCAGTTGGGCAGCTGCACGCCGTCCACCGCATTGGTGGTGTCCGGGTGCTTGCTGATGATGTTGTTCAGCCAGGTACCACGCAGCGTCACGCCGGTTGCCAGGTCGACACCTACGCCGATGGCGCCCTGGTGCAGGTTGGCCTTGCCGCCGGACTGGCGGGTCGGCAGGCGCAGCATGGCCATGACCGGGTAGCCCATCAGCACGATGATGCGGATGTCCGGTACGCCTTCGTAGCTGATGCTCTTGAAGATCTGGTCCGGTGTCACCCGGTATTCGATCAGCGCACGGTCACGGTGGCCGCCGAGTGAATACAGGCCGGTCAGGATGCTCGAGACCTGGTGCTCGATCTCTTCGTGGCTGATGATCTTGCCCGACACCGTGCGGTAACGGTCCTCGAAGCGATCGGCGATCACCAGGATGCCGTCACCGCCGGCGCCTTGCGCCGGCTTGATGACGAAATCACTGCGCCCGCCAATGATCTGGTCGAGCTTCTCGATCTCTTTCTCGGTCTCGATGACGCCGTACATTTCCGGCACATGGATGCCCGCTGCGAGTGCGCGCTCCTTGGTGATGATCTTGTCGTCGACGATCGGGTACAGGTGGCGCTTGTTGTACTTCAGGACATAGTCCGCGTTGCGCCGGTTGATACCCATGATGCCCCGGGCCTCCAGGGCTTTCCAGGTCTTGATCAGTCCGAACATCAGGCGTCAGCCTTCTTCAGGAACGCTTTGAAGCGAACGAGCTCGGTCAGGCGGTAGCCGCGGTAGCGGCCCATCGCCAGCATGAAGCCCACCAGGATCAGCAGCACCGCTGGGAAGGTGAAGACGAAGTACACCAGCTCCGGCACCATCATCAACAGGTGCGCCACGGAGGCTGCGAACAGGGTGCCGATGGCCACTTTCATGGCATGGCCGCCGCCGCGCTCTTCCCAGGTGATCGACAGACGTTCGATGGTCATGGTCAGAATCACCATCGGGAACAGCGCCACCGACAGCCCGCGCTCCAGGCCCAGCTTGTGACTGAACAGGCTGATAGCGGCGATCAGCACCACCACGAAGGTCAGCACCACCGACAGGCGTGGCAGCATCTGCAGCTTGAGGTGTTCGAGGTACGAGCGCAGTGACAGGCCCAGTGCCGTGATCACCGTGAACAGCACGATGCCGAAGCCCAACTGGGTTTCACGGAAGGCCAGGGCGATCAGTACCGGGGTGAAGGTACCCAGGGTCTGCAGGCCGATCAGGTTGCGCAGGACCAGAATCACCAGCACGCCGATCGGGATCATCACCATGATCATGAAGGTCTGCTGGGTCTGCAGCGGCAGGCTGTACAGCGAGTATTCGAGGAAGTCGGCGTCGGTGTTCTCGTCGGTCAGCTTGGCCAGGCGGATGGCGTTCATCTCGCTGTTGTTCATGCTGAAGGTGACGTTGGCTTTCTTGCCGCCATCGACGCTGATCAGGTTGTCGTCACCGGTCCACCACAGCAGGCGGTCGCTGGGCAGGCCCTGCTCGCCGGTGTCCGGGTTGAAGTACAGCCAGTCGTTGCCGTTGAAGCTGCGCAGCCACAGCTCCGGGGTCTGCGGGGTGTCGGCGACCAGGCGGATGGTGTGGACCTTTTCCATCGGCACGTGGGCAATGGACAGCAGCAGGTCGATGATCTGGGCTTTTTTCATGGCCGAGGTGTCGCCGGCCAGCAGCAGCTTGACGTTGTCGTCGTTGAGATTGTTGACCCGCTTGATGGTCTCGCTGACGAAGGTCTCGACGTCGGCCGAATGCTGGCGGATCGGCGCCATCAGGGCCTCGGCGGCGATTTTTTCGGGGCCTTCGACAGCCAGGCTGTCACGGAAGGTCGGGCCTTTGACGGTGGTCTTCTCGTTGCTGTAGCGCTTGGTCAGCACCAGGCGGTAGTAGAGGGTCTGGTTGCCGCTGGCGCGGCGTGCCGACCAGGTCACCTTGCGGTTGCCGTCGGCACGGTTGACGCTCACCCCGTAGTTGTTGGAGATGAAGCTCTCGTTGAGGCTCACGTAGTCGCGGTTCAGCGGCGGCACGAACATCTGCACCTTGACCGGGTCTTTGGTGCTGGCCACGAACTCGACCTTGGCGTCGATGTTCCACAGGTCGTCGGTTTCATCCTCGGTCACCGGGATGCCGAGGAAGAAGATCTGATAAGCCGTGACCGCCACGCCCAGCAACACCAGCACGGTGATCAGGACTTTCAGATGGAGGGTAAGAGAGCGCATCGGGATTACTCTGCTTTGGGAGCGTCGGTGGCACAGGCAGGTTTGCCGGCCGCGTATTTAAGGCTTGGGTCGACCAGCGCGTCGAAGTGCTTGAGCGCCTCGGAGCCGATCAGCAGCGGGAACTGGAACGCGCTGCGGTCGGTGAGGTTGACTTCGATGGTGCGCAGGGCCTGGCCCATGCAGATTTCGAGTTCGATGACCGGGCGCGCGGTATAGGCCTTGCCCGATTCGGCATCGTAGTCGCCTGCTCGTCGCTTGATCTTGCTGACGCGCGCAAGGGGGCGCTCGATCGGGTGCGAGTGGGCGGCATCGATGGCCAGGTAGAAGCGTACCCAGCTCTCGCCGTTGCGCTTGAAGCGCTTGATGTCTCGGGCACTGAGCGAGGCGGTCTTGGCGCCGGTGTCGAGCTTGGCGGCCACTTCCAGGTCAAGGTCGCCCAACTGTGCGTATTCGTTGAGACCGTACACGGTCTTGCCCGCCGCTTGGCCGATGGCCGGCAGCAGGGTGAGGCATAGCAGCAATAAAACGGGTGTAAGTCTCATAGTCCTGGCGCGGTACTGTGCAGGGTTCGGGGCAAGGCGACTGGCAACGACTGCGCAAGCTTCCTCGTTCATCTGTCAACAACATGAATAGATGACAGACACGCTATCCATACTCCGTCGGAGGCGCGGCATTCTATCACGCCGACGTCTTGACGCCAGCGCGTCGCGATCTGACAGCGGCTGGGCAGGGTTAGTTCGTTCTTAGACGATTGTCGACAATGTTGATTTTGTCTTTGACTGATAGCGCTTAATTAGCTAATTTCTGGCCATGTGATTATCAGGGTGTCGACAATATGCTGGACCTTTCCACTTCCAGCCCCGCGTTGGCAGACGAAACGGAAACCTTGTCCGAAAACGTCTTTCGGCGAATCCAGGCGGCCATCGTCAAGGGCGAGATCGCCCCGGGCAGCAAGATCTCCGAGCCGGAGCTGGCGCGTACCTACGGCATCAGCCGCGGGCCGCTGCGCGAAGCCATCCACCGGCTCGAAGGCCAGCGCCTGCTGGTGCGCGTGCCGCATGTCGGGGCGCGGGTGGTGTCGCTCAACCACGCCGAGCTGATCGAGCTGTACGAAATCCGCGAATCGCTCGAAGGCATGGCCTGCCGCCTGGCCGCCGAGCGCATGAGCCAGGCCGATATCGACGAGCTGCGCCGGGTGCTCGACACCCATGAGCGCGATGCGGCGTTCCAGGCCGGTGTCGGCTACTACCAGCAGGAAGGCGACTACGACTTCCATTACCGGATCATCCAGGGCAGCGGCAACCAGACCCTGGTCAAGATGCTCTGCGGCGAGCTGTACCAACTGGTGCGCATGTACCGCATCCAGTTCTCCGCCACGCCCAATCGGCCGCGCCAGGCGTTTGCCGAGCACCACCGGATCCTCGATGCCATCGCCGACCGTGACGGTGAACTGGCCGAACTCCTGATGCGCCGCCACATCGGCGCGTCCAAACGCAACATCGAGCGTCACTACCTGGACGCCAACGACAACAGCCCACGAGGTGATTCATGACTGTGAAGAGCACGCCCGGCCAACGTTTCCGCGACGCGGTTGCCGCCGAACATCCCTTGCAGGTGGTCGGCGCGATCAACGCCAACCATGCCCTGCTGGCCAAGCGCGCCGGTTTCAAGGCCATTTACCTGTCCGGTGGCGGTGTTGCGGCAGGCTCGCTCGGCCTGCCGGACCTGGGTATCAGTGGCCTGGACGATGTGCTCACCGACGTGCGCCGCATCACCGATGTCTGCGACCTGCCGCTGCTGGTGGATGTCGATACCGGTTTTGGCGCCTCGGCGTTCAACGTGGCACGTACGGTGCGTTCGATGTGCAAGTTCGGCGCTGCCGCCATCCATATCGAGGACCAGGTCGGTGCCAAGCGCTGCGGCCATCGCCCGAACAAGGAAATCGTCACCCAGCAGGAGATGGTCGACCGGATCAAGGCCGCCGTCGATGCGCGTACCGATGACAGCTTCGTGATCATGGCGCGTACCGACGCCCTGGCCGTCGAAGGCCTGAACGCTGCCCTGGACCGCGCCGCTGCCTGCGTCGAGGCGGGCGCCGACATGATCTTCCCGGAGGCCATCACCGAGCTTTCGATGTACAAGACCTTCGCTGACCGTGTGAAGGCGCCGATTCTGGCCAACATCACCGAATTCGGTGCCACGCCGCTTTACACCACCGAAGAGCTGGCGTCGGTCGACGTGTCGCTGGTGCTGTACCCGCTGTCGGCCTTCCGGGCCATGAACAAGGCGGCCGAAAATGTGTACACCGCGCTGCGTCGCGACGGCACCCAGAAGAACGTGATCGATACCATGCAAACCCGCATGGAGCTCTATGACGCCATTGGTTATCACGCCTTCGAGCAGAGCCTCGATGCGTTGTTTGCGCAGAAGAAAGGGTAAGCGATGGCGCCGGCCCCCTTTGGCAGCGGCTTTAGCCGCGAAGAGGCCGGCAAGGCACGCCGAATTAGCCAGAAAGCAATCCATAACAAATTCAAGAAAGGAGAAACACCATGGCCGAAGCAAAAGTACTCAGTGGCGCAGGCCTGCGTGGCCAGGTGGCCGGCCAGACCGCGTTGTCGACCGTTGGCCAGGCCGGTGCCGGCCTGACTTACCGCGGCTACGATGTCCGTGACCTGGCGGCCGGTGCCGAGTTCGAGGAAGTGGCCTATCTGCTGTTGTACGGCGAACTGCCAAGCAGCGCCGAGCTGGCCGAGTACAAGCACAAGCTCAAGGGCCTGCGTGACCTGCCGCAAGCCCTCAAGGAAGTGCTCGAGCGCATCCCGCGCGACGCCCACCCGATGGACGTGATGCGCACTGGCTGTTCGCTGCTGGGTACCCTGGAGCCGGAACTGACCTTCGACGCTCAGCACGACAAGACCGACCGCCTGCTGGCGCTGTTCCCGGCGGTCATGTGCTACTGGTACCGCTTCACCCACCATGGTGTGCGCATCGACTGCACCAGCGATGAAGACACCCTGGGCGGGCATTTCCTGCACCTGCTGCACGGCAAGAAGCCCAGCGAATTGCACGTCAAAGTGATGAACGTGTCGCTGATCCTCTACGCCGAGCACGAGTTCAACGCATCGACCTTTACCGCGCGCGTGTGCGCTTCGACCCTGTCCGACCTGTACTCCTGCATTACCGCTGCCATTGGCTCGCTGCGCGGCCCACTGCATGGCGGTGCCAACGAAGCGGCGATGGAGCTGATCGAGCGCTTCCAGAGCCCGCAGGACGCGACGGCCGAACTGCTGAGGATGCTGGAGCGCAAGGACAAGATCATGGGCTTTGGCCATGCCATCTACAAAGAGTCCGACCCGCGCAACGAGGTGATCAAGGGCTGGTCGAAGCAACTGGCCGACGAGGTCGGCGACAAGGTGCTGTACCCGGTTTCCGAAGCCATCGACAAGACCATGTGGGAGCAGAAACGCCTGTTCCCCAATGCTGACTTCTACCACGCGTCGGCGTACCACTTCATGGGCATCCCGACCAAGCTGTTTACCCCGATCTTCGTTTGCTCGCGCCTGACCGGCTGGGCGGCGCATGTCTTCGAACAGCGTGCCAACAACCGCATCATCCGCCCGAGCGCCGAGTATGTCGGCGTCGAACAGCGCCAGTTCGTGCCGATCGAACAGCGTTGAGTTGAAGGCCGTTGCGGGCTGTAACGCAGCCCCGACGGCCAGACCTACCGACTACCGTGACCGAGCCTGATAACTATATGAACACCGCATACCGCAAGAATCTGCCAGGCACCGACCTGGACTACTTCGATGCCCGCGCGGCGGTCGAGGCGATCAAGCCCGGCGCCTACGACGGCCTGCCGTACACCTCCCGCGTGCTCGCCGAAAACCTGGTGCGCCGCTGCGACCCGAGCACCCTCGACGCCTCCCTGGCTCAGTTGATCGAGCGCAAGCGCGATCTCGACTTCCCCTGGTTCCCGGCCCGTGTGGTGTGCCACGACATCCTCGGCCAGACTGCCCTGGTCGACCTGGCCGGCCTGCGTGACGCCATTGCCGACAGAGGTGGTGACCCGGCTCAGGTCAACCCGGTGGTGCCGGTGCAACTGATCGTCGACCACTCCTTGGCCGTCGAGTGTGGTGGTTTTCGACCCGCAGGCGTTCGAGAAAAACCGCGCCATCGAAGACCGCCGCAACGAAGACCGTTTCCATTTCATCAACTGGACCAAGAAGGCGTTCAAGAACGTCGATGTGATCCAGCCGGGCAACGGCATCATGCACCAGATCAACCTGGAGAAGATGTCGCCGGTGATCCACAGCGACCGCGGCGTGGCCTACCCGGACACCTGTGTCGGCACCGACAGCCACACCCCGCATGTCGACGCCCTGGGCGTGATCGCCATCGGTGTCGGCGGCCTGGAAGCCGAGAACGTGATGCTCGGCCGTGCCTCGTGGATGCGCCTGCCGGAAATCGTCGGCGTCGAGCTGACCGGCAAGCTGGCGCCGAACATCACCGCCACCGACCTGGTGCTGGCCCTGACCGAATTCCTGCGTAAACAGAAAGTCGTCGGTGCCTATCTGGAGTTCCACGGCGAGGGCGCCCGCGCCCTGACCCTGGGCGACCGTGCGACCATCTCCAACATGGCCCCGGAATATGGCGCCACTGCAGCGATGTTCGCCATCGACCAGCAGACCATCGACTACCTGAGGCTGACCGGCCGCGAGGATCAGCAGGTCAAGCTGGTAGAAACCTACGCCAAGGCCACCGGCCTGTGGGCCGACAGCCTGGGCGGCGCCGTCTACGAGCGCACCCTGAGCTTCGACCTGTCGAGCGTGGTGCGCAACATGGCCGGCCCGTCCAACCCGCACGCCCGCGTTGCCACCAGCGAGCTGGCGGCCAAGGGCATCGCCGGGGCCTGGGAGGAAGTGCCGGGGCAAATGCCGGACGGCGCGGTCATCATCGCCGCCATCACCAGTTGCACCAACACCAGCAACCCGCGCAACGTGATAGCCGCAGGCCTTCTGGCACGCAATGCCAACAAGCTCGGCCTGGCGCGCAAACCTTGGGTCAAGTCCTCGCTGGCGCCAGGCTCCAAGGCGGTGCAGCTGTACCTGGAAGAAGCGGGGCTGGAGAAAGAGCTGGAGCAGATGGGCTTTGGCATCGTCGCTTTCGCCTGCACCACCTGCAACGGCATGTCCGGTGCATTGGACCCGGTGATTCAGCAGGAGATCGTCGACCGCGACCTGTATGCCACTGCCGTGCTGTCGGGCAACCGCAACTTCGACGGGCGCATCCACCCTTACGCCAAGCAGGCCTTCCTGGCCTCGCCGCCGCTCGTGGTGGCCTATGCCATCGCCGGTACTATCCGCTTCGACATCGAAAAAGACGTGCTGGGGGTGGTCGACGGCAAGGAAATCCGCCTCAAGGATATCTGGCCGAGCGATGAAGAGATCGATGCCGTGGTGCGTGCGGCGGTCAAGCCGGAGCAGTTCCGCAAGGTCTACATCCCGATGTTCGCCATTGAGGAGGACCGCGGGCCGAAGGTTGCGCCGCTGTATGAGTGGCGCCCGATGAGCACCTACATCCGCCGTCCGCCGTACTGGGAAGGTGCCCTGGCCGGTGAGCGCAGCCTGCGTGGCATGCGCCCGTTGGCGGTGCTGCCGGACAACATCACCACCGATCACTTGTCGCCGTCCAACGCCATCATGCTGGACAGTGCGGCGGGTGAATACCTGGCGAAGATGGGCCTGCCGGAAGAGGACTTCAACTCCTACGCCACTCACCGTGGCGACCACCTGACTGCGCAGCGCGCCACCTTCGCCAACCCCAAGCTGTTCAACGAAATGGTGCGCAAGGAAGATGGCAGCGTGAAGCAAGGCTCGCTGACGCGTCTGGAGCCTGAAGGCAAGGTGACCCGCATGTGGGAGGCGATCGAAACCTACATGGAGCGCAAGCAGCCGCTGATCATTGTTGCCGGTGCCGACTACGGTCAGGGTTCGTCGCGTGACTGGGCGGCCAAGGGCGTGCGCCTGGCCGGGGTCGAGGCGATCGTTGCCGAAGGCTTCGAGCGGATCCATCGTACCAACCTGGTGGGCATGGGCGTGCTGCCGCTGGAGTTCAAGCCGGGGACCGACCGCAATACCTTGGCGCTCGATGGCAGCGAGACCTACGATGTGCTGGGTCAGCGCACGCCACGCGCGACCCTGACCCTGGTGGTGACGCGTCGCAACGGTGAGCGGGTCGAGGTGCCGGTGACTTGCCGCCTGGATACTGCCGAGGAAGTGTCGATCTACGAGGCGGGTGGGGTGCTGCAGCGCTTTGCCCAGGACTTCCTCGAAGCCTCCGCTTGACGGCTGGGGCCGCGCAGCGGCCCCAAGGGTTATTGCATTTTCAGACAGGACGGCACAGCAATGGCACATGCAGCACAAATCAAGATTCCTGCCACCTACATCCGTGGCGGCACCAGCAAGGGCGTATTCTTCCGCCTGCAAGACCTGCCCGAGCAGGCGCAGGTCCCGGGCCCAGCCCGTGATGCGCTGCTGTTGCGGGTTATCGGCAGCCCCGACCCTTACGGCAAGCAAATCGATGGCATGGGCGGCGCCACTTCGAGCACCAGCAAGACGGTGATCCTTTCGCGCAGCATCAAGCCCGAGCACGATGTCGACTACCTGTTCGGCCAGGTCAGCATCGACAAGGCTTTCGTCGACTGGAGCGGTAACTGCGGCAACCTGTCTGCCGCTGTCGGCTCGTTCGCCATCAGCAGCGGCCTGGTGGATTCGTCGCGCCTGCCGCGCAACGGCATGGCCACCGTGCGGATCTGGCAGGCCAACATCGGCAAGACCATCGTCGCCCATGTACCGATTACCGAAGGTGAAGTTCAGGAAACGGGCGATTTCGAGCTTGATGGCGTGACCTTTCCGGCCGCCGAGGTGCAGTTGGAGTTCCTCGACCCGGCTGCTGATGAAGACGGCGACGGCGGCTCGATGTTTCCCACCGGCAATCTGGTGGACGACCTGGAAGTGCCCGGTGTTGGTACCTTCAAAGCGACCCTGATCAATGCAGGGATCCCGACCATCTTCATCAATGCGGGCGATATCGGCTACACCGGTACCGAGCTGCAGGACGCGATCAACGGCGATCCGCAAGCGCTGCTGCGGTTCGAGACCCTTCGCGCCTATGGCGCCGTGCGCATGGGCCTGATTGAGCATGTCGACCAGGCGGCCGGGCGTCAGCACACACCGAAAGTGGCCTTCGTCGCCCCGCCGACCACCTACACTGCGTCCAGTGGCAAGGTTGTCGCGGCGGCTGACATCGACCTGCTGGTGCGTGCGTTGTCCATGGGCAAGCTGCATCACGCAATGATGGGCACTGCCGCAGTGGCCATCGGTACCGCTGCTGCCATTCCGGGCACGCTGGTCAACCTCGCCGCAGGCGGGGGTGAGCGCAGTGCCGTGCGTTTCGGTCACCCCTCGGGCACCTTGCGGGTGGGCGCCGAAGCGCGTCAGGTGAAGGGCGAGTGGACGGTGACCAAGGCAATCATGAGCCGCAGTGCTCGCGTGCTGATGGAAGGCTGGGTGAGGGTGCCCGGCGATAGCTTCTGACGCACCATTGGCGCTCGGCTTCAAGCGGGGCTGCACAGCAGCCCCTGTACTTCTGAAGGGAGCAGATGATGAGCGCCAACGTAGACCTCAACCAGCGCCCGGACTACGACCGGGTGCTGCAAACCCTCGCCGACTATGTCCTGACCTACCGGGTCGAATCCCCCGAGGCGCTGGACACCGCGCGCAACTGCCTGATGGACACCCTGGGCTGCGGCCTGCTGGCCCTGCGCTTCCCTGAATGCACCAAGCACCTCGGCCCGCTGGTGGAAGGCACCGTGGTGCCCAACGGCGCCCGTGTGCCCGGCACCGCGTACCGGCTGGACCCGGTCAAGGCCGCTTGGGATATCGGCTGCATCGTGCGCTGGCTGGACTACAACGACACCTGGCTGGCCGCCGAGTGGGCGCACCCCTCGGACAACCTTGGCGGCATCCTGGCCGTGGCCGATCACCTGTCGCAAAAACACGTGGCAAAGGGTGAAAGCCCACTGCTCATGCGCGAAGTGCTAGAAGCCATGGTCATGGCTCACGAGATCCAGGGTGTGCTGGCGCTGGAAAATTCCTTCAACCGCGTTGGCCTCGACCACGTGATACTGGTCAAGGTGGCCTCCACGGCCGTGTGCGCAAAGCTGATGGGCGCCACCCGGGAGCAACTGCTCTCGGCGTTGTCCCATGCTTTCGTCGACGGCCAGGCACTGCGTACCTACCGTCATGCGCCCAACGCCGGTTCGCGCAAGTCCTGGGCGGCGGGCGATGCTTCCAGTCGTGGGGTGCGCCTGGCCGATATCGCGCTGCGTGGCGAGATGGGCGTGCCGGGTGTGCTGACTGCGCCGCAATGGGGCTTTTACGACGTGTCGTTCAGCCATACCAACAAGGACCTGGCGCTTAAACCCAGCGCCCAGCAGGAGCTGCGCGTGCCGCAGCCGCTGGCCAGCTATGTGATGGAGAACGTGCTGTTCAAGGTCAGTTTCCCGGCCGAGTTCCACGCGCAGACCGCCTGTGAGGCGGCGGTGAGCCTGTACCCGCAGGTGCGTAATCGCCTGCATGAGGTAGACCGCATCGTCATCACCACCCAGGAATCGGCGATACGCATCATCTCCAAGGGCGGCCCGCTGGCCAATGCCGCCGACCGCGACCACTGCTTGCAGTACATGGTGGCAGTGCCGCTGATTTTCGGCCATCTGGTGGCCGAGCATTACGAGGATACCTTCCACGCTGCGCATCCGAGCATCGACCGCCTGCGCGAGAAAATGGAGGTGGTCGAGGACCCGCGTTTCACGCGTGAATACCTGGAAGCTGACAAGCGCTCCATCGCCAACGCCCTGCAGGTGTTCTTCAAGGATGGCAGCAGCACCGAGCAGGTGGTGGTCGAGTATCCGGTCGGGCACCGGCGCAGGCGCGGGGAGGGCATACCCTTGCTGGAGGCGAAGTTCAGGGAAAACCTGGCGACCCGGTTTGCGCGGCAGCGTTGTGAGGCGATTTTCGAGCTGTGCGAGGACCAGCAGAAGCTGGAATCGACGGCGGTGCACAGGTTTGTCGACCTGTTCGTGATCTGAGGTTGCCTTTGCGGGCCTCTTCGCGGGGCAAGCCCGCTCCCACTGGTAGGGAGTCGTCCCTGAGGGCCGAGCGCTCAATAAAAAACCCCGGCACTTCTGCCGGGTTTTTTGTTACTGCTTACCGCTGATTACGCCTGAACCACCGGGATCTTGGCGTTGGCCGCAGCCTCGCGGAACTCGGCAATCTGGTCGAAGCTCAGGTAGCGGTAGACGTCGGCAGCCATGCTGTCGATGTCTTTGGCGTACTGCATGTACTCTTCGACGGTCGGCAGTTTGCCGATGATCGAAGCGACAGCAGCCAGCTCGGCCGATGCCAGGTACACGTTGGTCGCGTCGCCCAGACGGTTCGGGAAGTTACGGGTCGAGGTGGAGACCACGGTCGAACCGGTCTGCACGCGCGCCTGGTTACCCATGCACAGCGAGCAGCCTGGCATTTCCATGCGCGCACCGGCCTTGCCGTAGATGCCGTAGTAGCCTTCTTCGGTCAGCTGGTGAGCGTCCATCTTGGTTGGCGGAGCCAGCCACAGACGGGTAGGGATGCCACCCTTGACCTTCTCCAGCAACTTGCCGGCAGCGCGGAAGTGGCCGATGTTGGTCATGCACGAACCGATGAACACTTCGTCGATCTTCTCGCCCTGCACCGAAGACAGCAGGCGGGCATCGTCCGGGTCGTTCGGCGCGCAGAGCACAGGCTCCTTGACGTCGGCCAGGTCGATTTCGATGATTTCGGCGTACTCGGCATCGGCGTCGGCCGACAGCAGCTCAGGGTTGGCCAGCCAGGCTTCCATGGCCTGGGCGCGACGCTCCAGGGTACGTGGGTCGCCGTAGCCTTCGCCGATCATCCAGCGCAGCAGGGTGATGTTGGACTTCAGGTACTCGGCGATGGCCTTTTCCGGCAGCTTGATGGTGCAGCCGGCAGCGGAACGCTCGGCCGAGGCGTCGGACAGCTCGAACGCTTGCTCGACGGTCAGTTCGTCCAGGCCTTCGATTTCCAGGATGCGGCCGGAGAAGGCGTTTTTCTTGCCCTTCTTCTCGACGGTCAGCAGGCCGTTCTGGATGGCGTAGTAAGGGATGGCATGCACCAGGTCACGCAGGGTGATGCCGGGTTGCAGTTTGCCCTTGAAGCGCACCAGGATCGACTCTGGCATGTCCAGCGGCATGACGCCGGTGGCGGCGGCGAAGGCCACCAGGCCGGAGCCGGCCGGGAACGAGATGCCGATCGGGAAGCGGGTGTGCGAGTCGCCACCGGTGCCGACGGTGTCAGGCATCAGCATGCGGTTCAGCCAGCTGTGGATGATGCCGTCGCCTGGGCGCAGCGACACGCCGCCACGGGTGCGGATGAAGTCTGGCAGGGTGTGGTGGGTGGTGACGTCGATCGGCTTGGGGTAAGCCGCGGTGTGGCAGAACGACTGCATCACCAGGTCAGCGGAGAAGCCCAGGCACGCCAGGTCTTTCAGCTCGTCGCGGGTCATCGGGCCAGTGGTGTCCTGGGAGCCGACGGTGGTCATCTTCGGCTCGCAGTATGCACCTGGGCGCACGCCTTGGCCTTCTGGCAGGCCGCACGCGCGGCCGACCATTTTCTGCGCCAGGGTGAAGCCCTTGTTGGATTCGGCAGGCTGCTCTGGTTTCTTGAACAGGTCGGACGCACCCAGGCCCAGTTCGGCGCGGGCTTTTTCGGTCAGGCCACGGCCAACGATCAACGGGATACGGCCGCCAGCACGGACTTCGTCCAGCAGTACTTCGGTTTTCAGGGCGAAGTTGGTGACCAGTTCGTCGCTGTCGTGACGGCGTACTTCACCTTTGTATGGGTATACGTCGATGACGTCGCCCATGCCCAGGTTGGTGCAGTCGAACTCGATCGGCAGGGCGCCGGCGTCTTCCATGGTGTTGTAGAAGATCGGGGCGATCTTGGTGCCGAAGCAGAAACCACCGGCGCGCTTGTTCGGCACGTACGGGATGTCGTCGCCGAAGAACCACAGCACCGAGTTGGTGGCGGATTTACGCGAAGAACCGGTACCGACGACGTCACCGACGTAGGCGACCGGGAAGCCTTTGGCCTTGACCGCTTCGATCTGCGCCAGCGGGCCGACCGAACCTGGCTGCTGAGGCTCGATACCGTCGCGGGCCATTTTCAGCATGGCCAGGGCGTGCAGCGGGATGTCTGGGCGCGACCAGGCATCCGGGGCAGGGGACAGGTCGTCGGTGTTGGTTTCGCCAGGCACCTTGAACACGGTCAGGGTGTACTTGTCGGCGATGGCCGGGCGCGTGGTGAACCACTCGCCGGCAGCCCAGGACTCCAGCACGGCCTTGGCGTGGGCGTTGCCCGACTTGGCTTTTTCGGCCACGTCGTGGAAGGCATCGAACATCAGCAGGGTATGCTTGAGCTGTTCGGCCGCGACGGCGCCCAGTTCGGCGTCATCCAGCAGCGCGACCAGCGTTTCGATGTTGTAGCCGCCCTGCATGGTGCCCAGCAGCTCGGTGGCGTGCTTGCGGTCGATCAGTGGCGACTTGGCTTCGCCCTTGGCCACGGCGGAGAGGAAAGCGGCCTTGACGTAGGCAGCTTCGTCGACCCCTGGCGGTACGCGGTTGGTGATCAGGTCTACGAGGAAGGCTTCTTCGCCGGCCGGCGGGTTTTTCAGCAGCTCGACCAGGCCTGCAGTTTGTTCGGCGTTCAGCGGCTGGGGCACGATACCCAGGGCGGCACGCTCTTCGATGTGTTTGCGGTAGGCTTCAAGCACAGTTATTACCCTCATCAGTGGTCCCTAAAGGGAGTCCGGGACGCTCATCCAGCATTCCATGCACCCATGCGCAATCACGGCTTCTTGGGCCGCCCAGCCAGGGTCGCAGAGAATCCTTACAGAAGCTGCTTTCAAAGTTTTACGCCTGCAGAACGGGGAGCTGATGAGGGCTGGCGCGGGCATGCGAGGGTGCATGGCCCGGGCCAACGCCGTTCTACCGGATTAACTGTGCTCGTGACGCTTTGAAAACAGCTTCCAACGGACATTGTTGCCTTGAAAAGGCGGGATGATTCTACGGCAAAAAAAGCCCGAAGGTAAGGCGGCGAACATGACTTTAACGAGTGACCCCGGTTAGACAAAGGGCTAACATGGGCTCGTATTCCTCCGCAAAGCCGTTGTTTTTCATGTCCAACAAGTCCATCAAGACCCCTTGCGTCGGCCTGTGCTCCACGGTGTACGGAGACACGGTATGCCGTGGCTGCAAGCGTTTTCACCATGAAGTGATCAACTGGAACGGCTACGACGACGCGCAGAAGCGCGCCGTGTGGTTGCGTCTGGAGCAGTTGCTGGTGCAGGTGATGATGGCCAAGCTGGAAGTCTTCGACAAAAGCCTGCTGCGCCAGCAACTGGAGCAGCGTGCCATCCGTTTTGTCGAACATCAGTCGGAATACTGCTGGGCTTACCAGTTGATCGCCCGTGGGGCGCGGATGATTCGCGACCTGGAGGCCTATGGCATGGTGCTGTTGCCCGAATTCCGTGGCTGGGATCTGCCGCAATTGCGCGACGCGATCGACCGGGAGTTCTTTTTGCTTTCCGAGGCGCATTACCAGCGTTACATCGCCCCGTGCTTCTTGCGCGATGCCCTCGAGCAAAGGCAGGGCTGACGCGGTAAGTGATCCGGCTGCTTCGCGAGTTTGCCTTGCGAGGCAGCCGGCAACCTCTGGGATCAATCCCCGGTGTATTCACATCCGCTGGTGCAGGTCTCGTGGATACGCACTTTGGACAGCTCCGGCAGTAACGGCTTTACCTGCTCCCAGATCCACTTGGCGATGACTTCGCTGGTGGGGTTTTCCAGGCCTGGGATGTCGTTCAGGTAGTTGTGGTCCAGTTGCTCGTAGATCGGCTTGAAGATCGCCTTGATCTCGGAAAAATCGCGGATCCAGCCGGTATGCGGGTCGAGCGGGCCGGTAAGGTGCAGGCCAACCTTGAACGAGTGACCATGCAGCCGGCCGCACTTGTGGCCGGCAGGGACGTGGGGCAGGCGGTGGGCCGATTCGAATGTAAATTCCTTGAAGATTTCCACGCTTTCAAAACTCTGTATGAATCAATAATGCGCGCAGTTTATCATGGCGCCAGCTGTTTTCAGGTTGAATTAAGGACCGCTGGGTAATCTTAACCCCGTAGACAACTTGAACATCTCTCAGGAGAGAACCTCATGAAGACTTTGACTGCCCTGTTCGCTGCCGCTGCTCTGGCTGTTGGTGCCAACGTTGCCCTGGCCGATGTGCCGGCTCACGAAATCAGCGGCCTGGAAAAAGCCGGTACCGTTCAGTCCCTGCAGAAACTGGCTGAAACGGCCAAGGCAAAACACCCGGGCTCTACCATCACCGATTCGGAGCTCGAGAACGAGTACGGCCGTTACATCCTCAAGGTCGAACTGCGTGATGCGCAAAACGTCGAGTGGGACGTCGATCTGGACGCCAAGACGGGTGAAGTACTGAAGGACAAACAGGACACCTGATGAAAGCGTTACCGCGCAAGGCTCGCTACCTGGCCCTCGCGCTGATGGCTGTCTGTTCGCTGGCGGTTGCCCGTGACCTCGATCAGGATGAAGCCCTTGAGCTGCGGCAAAAGGGCGTCATCCTGCCGCTTGAGCAATTGCTTGACTCAGCCCTGGGGCGTTACCCCGGGGCGCGTCTGCTGGAGGCAGAGCTGGAAGAAAAACACGGCCGCTACGAATACGAGGTCGAGCTGCTGACCCCTGCCGGGGTGGTGCGCGAGATCAAGCTGGATGCCCGCAGCGGCGTGCTGCTCAAAGACGAGGAAGACGACTGAATGCGCCTGTTGCTTGTCGAGGACAATGTGCCGCTGGCCGATGAACTGATCGCCGGCCTGCAACGCCAGGGCTATGCCGTGGACTGGCTGGCCGACGGCCGTGATGCGGTGTACCAGGGCCAGAGCGAACCCTACGACCTGATTGTCCTCGACCTCGGCCTGCCGGGCTTGCCGGGGCTCGATGTGCTGGCCCAGTGGCGCGCCGGCGGCCTGGCCACGCCGGTGCTGGTGTTGACCGCGCGCGGCTCCTGGGCCGAACGTATCGAGGGCCTGAAGGCTGGGGCCGACGATTACATGAGCAAACCCTTCCACCCGGAAGAGTTGCAGTTGCGCATCCAGGCATTGCTGCGCCGTGCCCGCGGCCTGGCCAATCAGCCCACCCTGGAAGCTGCCGGCTTGCACCTGGATGAAAGCCGACAGTGCGTGAGCCGCGATGGGGCCGATATCCAATTGACCGCCGCCGAGTTTCGGCTGCTGCGCTATTTCATGCTGCATCCGCAGCAGATCCTCTCCAAAAGCCACTTGGCCGAACACCTCTACGATGGCGAGACCGAGCGCGACTCCAATGTGCTTGAAGTGCACGTCAATCACCTGCGTCGCAAGTTGGGCCGCAGTGTGATCGAAACCCGTCGCGGGCAAGGCTACATCTACGCCGGGAACGTCGCGTGAAGTCGATCCAGGCGCGCCTGAGCCTGGGGCTGGTGGCGGTGCTGGTGGTGGTGGGCGTGGTGCTGGCGCAGCTCACCCTGTGGTTGTTCGAGGCGGGCCTGCAGCGCTACCTGGAAAACGGCCTGCGCAAGGAAAGCGAGAACCTGTTGGTGGCACTGGTGCGTGGCCCTTCGGGGTTGCAGCTGGATGAGCGGCGTATTTCCGGCGCTTACCAGCGGCCGTTTTCCGGTTATTACTTTCGCATCGATTTTGACCAAGGTACCTGGCGTTCGCGCTCGCTGTGGGACCTTGACATGCCCAAGCCTGCTGCGCCCGGCCTTTCCGATAGCCACGAGCTAGGCCCTGAGGGCCAGCAATTGCTGGCGCTGCGCGCTGACTATCGACGCCTTGGCCAGGATATCTCGATCAGTGTGGCGCAGGATTACTCACCGGTGCGCGAAGGCTTCCGGCGCATGCAGCAGATCGGCCTGGGCATGGGGCTGGTGGCCTTGATACTGGTGCTGGTACTGCAGCGCATCACGGTGAAGCGCTCGTTGCGCCCACTGGAGCGAGCCCGTCAACAGATCGCCCAGTTGCAACAGGGCCAGCGCTCCCAGCTGGATGCCGAAGTGCCTGTGGAACTGGCACCGTTGGTGGGGCAGATCAACCATTTGCTGAGCCACACCGAAGACAGCCTGCGCCGCTCGCGCAATGCCCTGGGCAACCTGGGCCATGCGCTGAAGACGCCGTTGGCGGTGCTGCTGAGCCTGGCGTCCAGCGAGCGCTTGCAGGGGCTGCCCGACGTGCGTGAGCAGATGCGCGCACAGCTTGAGCAGATTCAGCAGCGCCTGGTGCGCGAACTCAACCGGGCTCGCCTGGCGGGCGATGCCTTGCCGGGTGCCCAGTTCGACTGCGATGCCGAATTGCCAGGGCTGTTGGGTACCTTGGGGATGATCCACGGTGAAGGCCTGGTGCTTGAGCGGGACGTACCGCCTGGGCTGTTGCTGCCCTGGGATCGCGAAGACGTGCTGGAGCTGCTGGGCAATCTGCTGGACAACGCCTGCAAGTGGGCCGACAGCGAGGTGCGCCTGGGGATTGCGCCGCGTGAAGGGGGTTATCAGCTGTGGGTTGACGATGACGGCCCGGGCATCCCTGAAGGCCAGCGTCTGCAGGTGCTGGAGCGCGGTTCGCGGCTGGATGAACAGGTCGATGGACATGGCCTGGGGCTGGGCATCGTGCGCGACATCGTTGAGGCCTGGGGCGGGCGCCTGGTGTTGCTCGAAAGCCCTTTGGGCGGGTTGCGGGTGAATATCGAGTTGCCGCGCCGGGCTCGATAACGCCGGGGCCTGCCAGATCACCACTGCAAAAATATTGCAGTACAGCCGCATTTTTTTGAATTGGCCCTTGTAAGCCCCGCCCGGCACAATCCCCTCACGAAACTTCCCAGTTTCCATCTCTCCACGGACGGAGCCCCTTGCGCTATTGCTTTGGCAATACAGGGCCCAGGCCAGCTCGGCTGGGCTTTCTTTTTCACCAGAAAAACTACGATCCCGATTATTCCAATGCCTGCCTCGCGTTCCGAAAGTCGTCTGCAGCGGCTGTTGCCTGCGCCCCTCAATACATCCCCTAAAGAATGGCTGCGTGCTGGAGCCGGTGCACTGCTCGGCCTGTTCCTCGCCGGCTGGCTGACCAGCCTGGCCTACGGCCCTGGCATCGCCTTGCACCTTCTAGGCCCCTTGGCTGCCTCGGCAGTGCTGGTATTTGCCGTGCATTCCGGCCCTTTGGCCCAGCCTTGGCCAGTGCTGGGCAGTTACGCCCTGGCGGGCGCTGTCGGCCTGGCCATGCGCCAGGGCTTCGGGCCTGAGCTGTGGGTGGCTGCCGCAGCCCTGGCGATCTCGGTGCTGTCGATGTGCCTGCTGCGCTGCCTGCACCCGCCGGGCGGTGGGGTGGCGGTGAGTGCAGTGCTGGCCGATTCGGGGCTTACGGCCCTGGGTGACCATCTGCTGGAGCCGGTGCTGCTCAATGCGCTGATCCTGGTGGCAGTCGCGGTGCTCTACAACCGTTTGACCGGCGTGCGCTACCCCAAGGGCAATGCCCCGCGCAAAGAGCTGCATCACACCCATGACCCATTGCCCAGTGAGCGCGTGGGGGTCAGCGGCGCCGATCTGGACCAGGCGCTTGAAGAGTTGGGCGAGTTCGTAGACGTCACCCGCGACGAGCTGGAACGCATCATCCTTGCCACCGAGCAACATGCCCTGCAACGCAGCCTTGGCGGTATCACGGCGGCATCGGTGATGTCCCGGGATGTGCAGTTCGCGTCACCCGACACCACCCTGGAGCAGGCGTGGACGATGCTGGCCAGTCACCACCTGAAAACCCTGCCGGTGCTGCAGCACGGCAAGTTGGTAGGCATCGTCAGCCTCAGCGACCTGGTCGGGCCGGCCATGCAGCGGGGGCAGTTCCGTTGGCGCGGCCTGTTCGGGCGCAAGGCGGTGCGCATGGCGCAGGTGATGAGCCGGCGGGTGATCAGTGTCAGCAGCCAGCACCCGCTGGAGCGCCTGTTGCCCTTGCTGTGTGAACAAGGGCTGCACTGCTTGCCGGTAATCGACGCTGGCCAATTGGTCGGGGTGGTCACCCAGACCGACCTGATCGCCGGCCTCAAACGCCAGTTGCTCAGCGCCGCAGGCACTGCTTCAGATCACCGGGTCCCAGCGCTGTGACCAGTCGCTGGCGCCGGCGGCCACCAGCCGGCGCAGTATCGCGAATGCCTGTTGCAGGGCCTCGCTGTCGCGCTTGCGCGGGTACACCAGAAATGTCGGGTAGGTGAATTCTGGTGCCTGGGGTACCCGCTCGAACACCCCGCTGTCCAGATAGGCCTGCACTACGCGGGTACGGAAGTAGCCGCTGCCGCCCTGGTCGAGGATGAACTGCAGAGCCAGGGGCCCGAGGTTGAAGCTCAGTGCCGGGCGCGCGCAGTCGGGCAGGGCAGCGTCGTGCTGGCGGCGGAATGCCTCCCCCCAGTCGATGTAGATGTACGGGTCTGGCTGGTCAACCCGGCGCACGCGGATCAACTTCTCTTCCATCAATTGCTCCACCTGCAGGCCCGGCCCGTAGGTCGGCTGATACACCAGCGCGGCGTCCAGCAGGCCCATCTCCACCTTGCGCAGCAGCGACTCGCCATCGCTCACCTCGCTGCGGATGGCATGGCTGGGCAGTTCGCGGTGCAGGGCGCTGACCCAGTCGAGCATCATCGGGTTGCCCAGGCTCACTTCGCCGCCCACATGCAGCACCTGCTGGCACCCTTCAGGCAGCGGCAGGTCGCGGCGCGCTGCCTCCCACGTCTGCACCAGCTGGTTGGCATAGCTGACGAAGGCCTCGCCATCGCTGGTCAAGCTGGCGCCGTTGCGGCTGCGTACGAACAACTGGCAGCCCAGTTGCTGCTCCAGGCGCTGCACCCGTGCAGTGATCGCGGTCTGCGACACGAACAGGCGCTCAGCGGCGGCGACCAGGCTGCCGCAACGCACGATTTCCAGAAAGGTACGGGCCTGTTCGATATCCATGGGGTGCTCAGTGGCGGAAGGGGAGGCCTATTCTAGAGAATTTGCACCGTTATGGGGCGTATTGGCGTTGTCTGCAAATTTGCAGGTCGGTTGTGACTTTAGTCCCATGGCGGCCCCGGTGTGGCGGTCCATACTCAAGTTTCGCCCTTCAATAACAACAAGTACCGGGTTTTCTACGCCATGAGCTATCAGCACAGCTACGCCCATTCCATTGCCGACCCTGCCGCATTCTGGGCCGAACAGGCCGCGCACCTGGCCTGGCACCGCACGCCTTCCCTCACCTTGCAGGACAACCCGGACGGTACCCACCGCTGGTTTGCCGACGGCCGCCTGAACAGCTGCCACCTTGCCCTCGACCACCAGATCGAACAAGGTCGCGGCGAGCAGTTGGCGCTGATCTACGACTCGCCTGTGACAGGCGTGCAACAGGCGTATACCTATCGTCAGTTGCGCGACGAGGTGGCACGCCTGGCGGGCTTGCTGCGCCAGCTGGGGGTCAACAAGGGGGACGGGGTGATCATCTACATGCCCATGGTGCCCCAGGCGGCCATGGCCATGCTGGCCTGCGCGCGGATCGGTGCGGTGCATTCGGTGGTGTTCGGCGGTTTTGCCGCCAACGAACTGGCCTTGCGCATCGATGATGCCCGGCCCGCGTTGCTGCTGACGGCGTCCTGTGGCCTGGAGTTCGACCGGGTGATCGAATACAAGCCGTTGGTCGATCGCGCCCTGCAACTGGCCCGCCACCAGCCGCGCAATGTGCTGGTATTGCAGCGGCCCCAGGCCCGCGCCCCGTTGCAGCCTGGCCGCGACCTCGATTGGCAGCAAGCGCTGGCAATGGCCGAGCCGGTCGCCCCTGTCGAGCTGGATGCAGGTGACCCGCTGTACATCATGTACACCTCCGGTACCACCGGGAAGCCCAAGGGCATCGTGCGGGAAAACGGCGGCAACGCGGTAGCGCTGTGCTATGCCATGCGCCACATCTACGGTATGCAGGCCGGTGACGTGTGGTGGGGGATTTCCGATGTGGGCTGGGTGGTCGGCCATTCGCTGATTGTGTATGGCCCGTTGATGAGCGGTTGCACCACGGTGTTTTATGAGGGCAAACCGATACGCACCCCGGACGCCTCGGCGTATTGGCGGGTGGTCGAGCAATACAAGGTCAACGCCTTGTTCTGCGCGCCGACCGCCATGCGTGCAATCCGCAAGGAAGACCCGGACGGCGCGTTGATCAAAGGGCATGACCTGAGCTCGCTGCGTCAGCTGTTTCTGGCTGGGGAGAAGCTCGACTCCAGCACCCATGAATGGCTGGAGCGGGTCACTGGCAAACCGGTGCACGACCATTGGTGGCAAACCGAGACCGGCTGGCCGGTCACCGCACCTTGCGTTGGGCTGGACGGCAGCGCCGCGCGAGCGGGCTCGAGCAACCGCGCCGTGCCGGGCTACAACGTACGTGTGCTGGACGATGAAGGCCATTTGCTGGGGCCCAACCACCAGGGCTCGATCGTCATCGCGCTGCCGTTGCCGCCCGGGTGCAGCCAGACGCTGTGGGGCGACCACGAGCGCTACCTGCAGGCCTACCTGCGCACCTACCCCGGCTACTACCACACAGGCGACGGCGGTTATCTCGATGATGACGGTTTCGTGTACATCATGGGGCGCACGGACGACGTGATAAACGTCTCCGGGCATCGTCTGTCTACCGGCGAGATGGAGGACCTGGTGGCGCGTCACCCGGCGGTCGCCGAATGCGCGGTGATCGGCGTGCATGACGATATCAAGGGGCAGGTGCCTTTGGCACTGGTGGTGCTCAAGGATGGCGAAGGCATTGCCGAGTCGCAGTTGTTGGTCGAATTGGTGGGCAACGTGCGCGAGGAAATCGGGGCACTGGCGTGTTTCAACCGGGTGCGGCTGGTGAAGCGGTTGCCCAAGACCCGCTCAGGGAAGATCTTGCGGGCGGTGCTGCGCAAGATTGCCGATGGCCAGGACTATGTGCCGCCTTCGACCCTGGATGACCCCGCTGTGCTGGGGGAAATCGAGGCGGTGCTGGCGGACCTGCCGCGGGCGGGTTGAGGCGGGATGCTGGGGCTGCATGGCAGCCCCGGCATCAATCAGGCCCCACCTGATGCAACTGCCCCAGCCGGCTGCGCGTGCGCATCAGGTCGGTAATCGCGCCACCCAGGCTCTCATCCAGCGGACGCTGCCCGATCACCGTCAGCTGCTTGTCCTGGTCATATAGCACATCCACCAGGTTCACGAATCGCTGCTGCGCGGCCAATGAGCAGTCGGACAAATCGCCCAGCCCATCGATGACCCACGCATCGTACTGCGCCGCCAGCGCCAGGTAATCGATCACCGCAGTAGGCTGCTCGCACAGGTCGTCGAAGGCAAACATCACCTGCCGACCTTGATGGGCCAGTGCGCGCAGGCTGCGTTTGTTGATATCCAGCGTGGCAGGCTGCGCGCCCGGCACGTTCAGTGCCTGGCGCTGCTCGGCGGTGCCGGGCCACACATAGTGACCTTGGGTAAACCGCTGGTGCTCGCGGTTGGCTGGCAGGCTGCGAAAATCGGTGTCGCCGCCGACTTCCAGCACCTGCATTCGGCCGTTGATCAGGCGGATCACCGGCAGAAAACGTTCGTGGTAAAGCGGGTTGGGCAACAGCCCTTCCGGTGCGTAGTTCGACGTTACCAATAGCCATATCCCACGCTCGAACAGCGCGGTGAACAGCCGGGTGAGCAGCATGGCATCGCCAATGTCATGCACATGGAATTCGTCGAAACACAGCACTCGACACGCGCCGAGCAGCTCGTCCAGGGTCGCCCCGAGGGCATCGTCCAGCGCCCGGTGGCGGTGCATACCCTGGTGCAGTCGGGCAAAGAAATCATGGAAGTGCAGGCGCCGCTTGGTCGCAACCGGCACAGCCTGGAAAAAACCGTCGAGCAGCCAGCTTTTGCCCCGGCCCACTGAGCCATGCAGGTAGAGGCTGCGTGGTTGTCCGTTTTCCAGCTGTGCCACCTGCTCGGCCATGCACTGGATGACCCGACGCTGACCCTCGCTGAGCTGGTAGCCACGGCTGCTGGCCTTGTCCTCGAACCAGGCCAGCAATTCGCTCTGAGGGGCAGCGCTTGCGCGCAGGCGCTGGCCGAGCTGACGCAGCGGTGTAGGGATCCAGGCAGGCAAATCGATAGCTCCTTGGTCGAGGGGGCGGGGCGCAGCTTGCGCGAAGGCCGCCATTTTGACCAATAGAGAAAGCAGTGGGCAATGATCGCCAGACGAGATAGGTTCGCGCGGCCCTCAGCCTTTACGTTCCAGTTGGCGCTCGATCATGTACTTCACCGCCAGGCGGCGTTCCTTGAGGTGGCGCAGGTCTTCGTCGACGAAATTGCCAGCGGAGATCGACTCGGCGGCCAGCACTTGGTTGTCGATGTCCATGTACTCGTCCAAGAGCCGGTCCAGGGCCCTGTCCTGCTGGCGACGTTGCTGGACGATTTCGCGGGGGTAGTGCAAGTCCTGGTAAAGGTCGTGTGAGACAGGCATGGGTGCCTCCTTGGTCAATGCAGTGCGCTTATCTGATTGGAAGGGTGAAATACGATTGTGTTGACGCGGGGCAGGGGGAAAGCGACGGGTGGTTGCCGGGGATGGGCGCTTCGCGCCGGTGACGAAGAGTAACTTGCTGTTTTAAAGCATTTTTTTTCATAAAGGGGGTTCACAGCTCTAAAGAATGTTGTTAAAGTGCCGCGCATTCCACGACAACAACCCAGTTGTCAGGCAGTTGGAATTGTCAAAGCAGCAATTGCTGCATCCGATACAGGGGCGTCGCCAAGCGGTAAGGCAGCAGGTTTTGATCCTGCCATGCGTTGGTTCGAATCCAGCCGCCCCTGCCATTTTCTGTTTCACATTACCTATTCTTTTCTCGGTGCTTAGCAAGACAAGCGCCGGGTTTTGTCGTTTCCGGCGTTTGTACCTGCCCATGTCGCCGGTAAGCCGGCGACATGGGCAGGGGGTGCAAACTACGGCGAGGTGCGCAGCAGTTCACTCAGCGCACGCGCCAGTTCATCGGCCTGCACAGGCTTCTGCATCACCAGGCTACCTGGCAACTCCAACCCCTCCAGCTCTGCATAACCGGTCAGAAACACCACCGGCAAATGCGGGTGCCGTTCGCGCGCCGCCAGCGCCAACTGCGCGCCGTTGAATTCGGGCATGGCAAAGTCGGTCAGCAACAGGTCAATCTCGTCATCGAGCAAGGCCAGGGCCTGCTCACCGCTGTGCGCCTGACGCACCTGATAGCCGTACTGGCGCAGCACATCGCCGAGCATGTCGCGTACCAGGTGGTCGTCATCCACCAGCAGCACCGTGCGGTTGTGGCCACTTGCACTGGTCGGCTGGGCAAGCAGTGGGGCCACCGGTTCGCTCTGCACGTGATCCTTTACCGCCGGCAGGTACACTGCCACCTGAGTGCCGCGACCAGGCTCGGTGTCGATGCGCACGCCACCGCCCGACTGCTTGGCAAAGCCGAATACCTGGGCCAGTCCCAGGCCCGAGCCCTTGCCGATGTCCTTGGTGGTGAAGAAGGGCTCGAACACCTTGGCCAGCACGTCTTCGCTCATGCCGCAGCCGGTGTCGCGGATGCTCAGCATCACGTACTCGCCGGGGTCGGGGTCTTCCGGGCGCTGAGGGCGGGCCTCGATGTGGGTGTTGCGGGTCGAGAGGGCCAGTTGGCCGCCGTCCGGCATGGCATCCCGGGCATTGATCGCCAGGTTGAGGATGATCATCTCGGTCTGGGTCGGGTCGGTCAGTGCCTGCCACAGGTTCGGGTCCAGGTCCAGGCGCACCGACACGTTGCCGCCAAGGGTGCGGCGCAGCAACTCCTCAAGGCCGGCCAGGGTCCGGTTCAGGTTCAGTGGCACCGGCTCCAGGCGCTGGCGTCGGGAGAAGGCCAGCAACTGCGAGGTCAGCTTGGCACCCCGTTCGCCCGCTTCGCGAATATGCGTGAGGCGGGTGCGTGCCTTGTTCAGGTCGGCCTTGTTCAGGTCGCGCTCAAGGAAGCTGGCACCGGTGAGGATTACTGTCAGCAGGTTGTTGAAGTCGTGCGCCACGCCAGCGGTCAGTTGGCCGACCGCTTCCAGGCGCTGCATCTGTTGCAACGCGGCCTCGATGCGCTCGCGCTCGGTGATTTGCTCACGCAGGCGGGTGTTGGCCTCGGCCAGCCCCAGGGCGGCCTCGCGCTCGCTGGTGATGTCGCGGGCCACCACATACAGCAGGGTGTCTTCCGGTACCACCACCCAGGACAGCCAGCGCTGCTGGCCGCCGGCATGCAGGATGCGCCCGACGAAGCGCGCGCTGGTGCGCCCGTGGGCGAGGGCGGCCAGTTCGGTGAGCAACAGTTCTTGATCGGGTTCGGGTAACAGGTGCAGCAGCGACGCCTGGCTCAGCCGCTCGCGGGAAAGGCCCAGGCTCGCCTCCCAGGCCGGGTTGAGCGCGACCGGGGTGAGGTCTTTGTTCAACACCGCCAGCAAGTCCTGCGACAGCTCCCAGGCACGGTCGCGTTCACGGGTGCGGCGCTCGACCCGTTCACCGAGCATCTCGTTGAGTTGCTTGAGGGCTTGGGTGGCCTGGCGCTGGGTATGGATGTCCTGCAGCACGCCGGAAAAGCGCACGCACTGGCCGTCGACGAACTGGGTCTGGCCGCTGCTGAGCAGCCAGCGCGGTTCCAGGCCGTCGAGTAGCGCGCTACGGAATTCGACCCGGTAGTGGCCGTCGCTCTCGGAGCGCATGGCATGCTGCACGGCGTCACGGACCATGGCGACGTCATCGGGGTAGATGCCGGCCAGGAACACCTCCATGCTCATCTCGGTGCTGGTGGGCAACCCGAACAAGGTTTTGCAGCGGTCGTCCCACAGCAACAGGCCTTCTTGTGGGCGCAGGTCCCAGGTGCCCATGCCGGCGGCGTCGATGGCGATGCGTGCGCGCGCTTCGACATCTGCCAGCGCTTCTTCGGCGCGGCGCCGGCGCTGGCGCTCCTGTACCTCGGTCAGGGCCCGCCGCACGGCCTTGGGTAGCAGGGGCAGGTTTTTCTTCAGCACATAGTCGGTGGCACCCAGGCGGATCATCTCCACCGCGTGCTCTTCACCGTAGATGCCGGAAAGGAAGATGAACGGGGTGTCCGGTGCCAGGCGCTGGGCAATGGCCAGCACGTCGGTGCCGGACGAGCCGGGCAGCACGCAGTCGCAGAGGATCAGGTCGTAATGAGCCTCACGCAGCGCGTGCTCGACCCCTATATGGTCGAACACCAGCTGCGACTCAACGTGCAGCCCGCTGCGCTCCAGGCGCAGCAGGGTCAGCTCGGCGTCCATCGAGCTGTCTTCGACCATCAACAGTTTCAGCGGCGTTGGCAGCATCTTTGCGGTGGCCTCAATTGCTGCTGCGGCGGTTTAGGCGCAGCGAGCCGGGTGGCGGTTCGTTGAGCACGGCCCAGAATATCCCGAGGTCGGAGATGGCGGCGACGAACTCTTTGAATTCCACGGGCTTGACCACGTAGGCATTAACCCCCAGCTCGTAGGCGCGCAGCAGGTCGGGCTCCTCTCGAGACGAGGTCAGCATCACCGTCGGGATACTGCGCAGGTCAGGCGTGGAACGGACTTCCTTGAGCACTTCCAGGCCATCGACCTTGGGCAGCTTGAGGTCCAGCAACAGCACGGCGGGGTTGCCGTCGTCGCGTGCAGCATAGGCGTTGCGGCGCAGCAGGTAGTCCAGGGCATCGGCGCCGTCACGCAGCACGATGACTTCGTTGGCCAACTGGCTGCGCTCCAGGGCCAGCAGGGTGAGCTCCAGGTCCCGGGGGTTGTCTTCTACCAGCAGGATGGGTTTGAGCATGATGGTACAGGGGCCTCATGTAGTCGCGGCGGGCCGCGGGAGGGTGAAGTGAAAACTGGCGCCCTGGTCGATCTGGCCTTGCGCCCAGACGCGGCCGTCATGGCGCTCGATGATGCGGCGTACGCTTGCCAGGCCGATCCCAGTGCCTTCGAAGTCTTCCATACGGTGCAGGCGCTGGAATACGCCGAACAGCTTGTTGGCGTAGGCCATGTCGAACCCCACGCCATTGTCGCGGATGCACACCTCGACTTCGCCCTGATGCACCTGGGCGCTGATTTCGATACGCGCCGGGTCACGCCCGCGGGTGTACTTGATGGCGTTGCCAATGAGGTTCTGCAGCGCCAGGTTGATGAACGCCGGGTCGGCAATCACCTTCGGCAGCGTGGCGATATCCCAGACGATTTCGCGGCCCTGGTAGTCCGGGGCCAGCTCGGTGCGAATGGCGTCGACCAGGGCATTGAGGTCGACATCCGACAGGCGCAGGGCCGAGCGGCCCATCTGCGAGAAGTTCAGCAGGTTGTCCACCAGGCTGCCGGCAAAATGCGCCGCTTCTTCTATATGCTGCAAAAAACGTCGACCGCGTTCGCTCAGGCCCTGGCCCTCGATCTCGCCCAGCAGCTCGGTGTAGCCGGCGATATGCCGCAAGGGCGCTCGCAGGTCGTGGGACACGCTGTAGGAAAAGGCTTCGAGTTCCTTGTTCGAACGGCGCAGCTCGCCTGCCAGTTGCGCCAGCTCTTCGGCCTTGCGCAGGACGATGCCCAGCACGGCGGTGCGCAGTTCAACCACACCTTCGACGATCAAAGGGTCCCAGGGTTGGCAATAACCGCGCACGTCCTCCTGCCAGCGTTCGAAGCTGTGCCGCGGGTCCAGCTGGCCTTGCGGGCCGAGCTGTTTCGCAGGCTGCCCGGCCCAGTTCACCGTGCGCACTTGTTCAGGGCGGAACCACACCAGGTAGTGCGAATGGATTTGTGAGATGGCCACCGCCAGCACACCGCCGGCATGGGCCGCCAGCTCAGGCAACTCGTCGATGTCGCGGCGTACGTTGTCGCTGTGGAATACCGTGTCTTCACCGCGCTGGGCCAACCAATGCACCAGCGCCGTGACTTGCGCTTGCGGTGGCGTCTTGCCGATCAGGTCGCAGCGGTCGGCCGAGATCACCGCAGCGCCGCAGGCGTCGGCGAACTCCAGCAAGACCTCGGGCAGGTCGCGCAGGCCGTCACTGACGCTGTCATGGTCGGCCATCGACGAAATCATGCGCACGATGTGCTGGCGCAGGTCGAGCAGTTTGCGCGTGCTGGCGTGGGACTCGCGCGATTCGATCTGCAGCGACAGCACGCTGGCCAGCAGCTCGCAGGCGGTGCGAGTAGGCAGGCCCACCGGGCGCGGCTGATCGTGGTGACAGGACACCAGCCCCCACAGCTGCCCGTCGACCACGATCGACAGCGACATCGACGCCAGGGTGCCCATGTTGCGCATGTATTGCAGGTGCACCGGCGACACGCTGCGCAGCGCAGCGAAGCTCATGTCCAGTGCCTTGCCGGTACGCGGGTTGGCGGCAGGCACCAGCGGCGAGGGCTGGTAGTTGGCGTCTTCGATCACGCGGATACGGTTGACCCGATACAGCTCGCGGGCCTGGCGCGGGATGTCCGAAGCGGGGAAGCACAGGCCCAGGTAGCTGGGGTAGCCTGGGTCGGCCACCTCGGCCAGCACCTGACCGTTGCCTTCGCTGTCGAAACGGTACGCCTTGACCCGGCCAAAACCGGTGATGCGCTTGAGCTGTTGCACCGACTGCTGCAGCAACTCCTCAAGGCTGGCAGCCAGGTGCAGGTTACCGACAAAGCTGCGCACCAGTGGGTAGTAATCACCTTGCTCGGCTGCGTTCGCCAGCCTGCGCACCGGCTCGAACTCAACGATCAGCACCTGGTCGTGACGGTGGGCCATTACGCGCAATGGCTCGGTGCAGGGGGCGCCCTGGCGCAGGCGTACATCGCCTATATGGAAAGGAAAGGCCTCGTCGTCGGGCAGGCGCGCCAGGTGCGCCCGTACATCGAAGGCGTCACTGACCAGGTCGGCAACCGTGCGGCCCAGCAGTTCCCTGGCCGGCAAGCCGAGCCAGCGCTCGGTGTTCTCGCTGGCCTGGAGGATGCGCAGGTCGGTTTCGTCCAGCACCAGCAGAAACCCGTGGGGCTGGATGCTGCCAGGCACCTGGATAGGCTCCTGGGCACAGCGCTCTGCGGCCTCGGCGAATGGGTTGTCTGCAGTCATCAATGAAAACGCTCCTGTCATGCCTGTCCGTGCATGCCGCATCTGTCTGGCACGGGATGAGAGTAGCCATGCACCGTACCAGAATGTCGGCTGATTTGCCGGCTCATGGCCATTGGAGGCACTGTGCGACGAGGGGTTCGCTGATGAAGAAGATTTTTTCCTGACGGCTGTCGAGGAGTGGCCTTGAACACGCGCTATCGCTTTCTCGCTAATACCAAAAAATGGCTTGAAGCCATCAATGATATTCCAACGCGCTGCTACGCTCAGGTGAGCACACAGCGACAAGGATTATCAAGTGACGGAACGCTTTGTGGCCGCGTTGTTGGGCCTGATGTTGAGCGGCAGTGCCGTAGCGGCTGACTTTCTCGTGGAAGTACGGGTGCTGGTGCAGCGCGGCTGCATGCTCGTCAACCAGACGCGCGACGCTGGCGCACAAGCGTTGGGTCGGATCGAACTGGGTAGCGCTGCGCGTCTGGATGGCCCTGATGCGCCCTTGAGCGGTGTACTCCTCAACCAACGGCCGCCACGCCTTGAATGCAACCCTGACACGCCCTACCAGGTGCGGGTCGATGGCGGCCAGCATGGTGGCGCAGGTGAGCTGCGCTTTCTGGCCAACGACGACGCCAAGGCCCGGCCCATTCCTTATCGCTTGTACCGCGACGCTGCCTGGCGCGAACCGGTTGCGGTCGATGTGGCGCATTCGGCACGGGTGCCGGACAGCGGGTCCATTGAACTGCCGTTATACGCCCGTATCGACAAACTGGCCTGGGTACCACGGGCAGGCCTGTATGGCGACCTGCTCAAGATCACGGTCACCTGGTAGGGACGCCACCATGCACAAGGACGCGACGCCATGAACCGCACCTCGATCCTGCTGCTTACCTTTGGCCCACTGCTGTTGCCCGGCGGTATGGCCCATGGCACCACCACCGGTTTCATCCAGGCACGGTTGGTGATCAGCGCGGCCTGCCAGATCAGCAGCGGCACCGATCAACCCGCGACTCTGGGCAACCCCGGCCTGATGGACTTCGGTGAACGCGGCCCGAACTGGGACCAGCCACTGCGCAGCCGGGTCGACGAAGTGGCTGGTGAAGGCAGCTTGCAGATCAGCTGCACGCCCGAGGTGCGGGCCTTCAATGTGCGGATCAATGGCGGCTTGAATGGCAGCGACGGTGTGCGACGCCTGAGCAACGGCCGTGAACTGATCCCTTATCAACTGGCGGTAGACCCAGGCGGCAACAGCCGCTACGGCATCGGCCAGGCGCGCGCCTTCACCATCAGCAGCACCCAGCAGATTCCGATTCCGATTTACGGTGTGGTGGTGGCGCAACCGCGCGCGCTGCCTGCCGGGCTGTACCGCGACACCCTGAGAGTGACCCTGGACTGGTAACCACGCAAGGAGACTCCGATGCGAACGAACCTTACCCACTGCATCCTCGCCGGCCTCGGTTTGGCCTTGGCTTCCCAGGCCCAGGCCGCCACGGTGACCGGCAACATCACCTCGACGCTGACACTGATCTCGGCCTGCCAGGTCAACGGCAGTTCCGCGAGTTCAGGGTTGAACTTCGGTGCCCTCGACTTCGGTACCCAGGATGCTCTGTTCGGCACCGCCAACGCACAGGTGCTTGGCGGTAGCGGTGGCGCCATGAGCATCCTGTGCTCGGCGGGCACCATACCGGCGATCCGCGTGCGGGCCGGTACCAACGATGGCCAGTCCAGCGGCGGCACGCGTGCGCTCGCCGACGGTGCCGGCAACTTCGTGCCGTATGACTTCTACACCGACACCGGGCGCACTCAGGTGCTGGATATCGACGGCACCATCACCTTGCCGACCAGCACCGGCGTGGCGCAGACCGTCAACCTGTACGGCCAGGCACGCGGCAAGGCGGGGCTGCCGGCGGGGGTGTACACCGACACCGTGGCGGTCGAGCTGACGTTCTGAGCCATGCGCGCCTGGCTGGCAGGTGGCCTCACGGGTATCGCTGTGCTGCTGGCGACGCCCCTGGGTGCGGCGCCCACCAGCACGTTCCAGGTGTCTGCACAGATCGTCGCCGGCTGCCTGGTGGTCGGGGGCGTGAGCAATTACGGGGCCCTCAACTTCGGCACCGAGTCGGCGCTGGCCAGCGGTACCCTGAGCACCTCGCTGGGGGGCAGCACGGTGACCTTCCAGTGCACCCCAGGCGTGGCCTTGAGCATGAGCCTGGACGGCGGGCAGAACAACGCCAGCGGCACCCGCAACCTCAAACGCACGGGCGGCACGCAAGTGCTGGCCTACCAGTTGTACCGCGACGCGGCCTACAGCCAAGCCTTTGGCATCGGCCAGAGCGTGGCGGTCAGTTACACCGACCCCATGGCGATCAAGTTGCCGGTGTATGGCCGAACCCAGTTGACCGGCACGCTGCCGGCAGGGACCTACACCGATGTAGTGCAAGTGACGGTGACCTGGTGAAACAGCCGGCACCAATGACAGCAATCTAAGGAGAGTGGCATGGGGGCAGGCGCGAAGTGGGCGCATGGTTTGATCGGGTTGTTGCTGCTGGCAAGCCTGCCGGCGGGGGCCGCCACCTCGGTGCTGATCTGGCCGATTGATCCGGTGCTGGAGGCCGACCAGAAGGCCGGTGCGCTGTGGCTGGAAAACCGCGGCAGCGCCCCGGCCAACTTGCAGGTGCGGGTGTTCGCCTGGCGCCAGGGGGATTACCAGGAGCAGTTTCAGCCGCAGCGAGACATCATTGGCAGCCCGCCAGTGGCCAACATCGCCCCCGGGCAGAAGCAGCTGATTCGCCTGACCCGCACCGGCAGCTCGCCCGCCGGCCAGGAGCAGGCCTATCGCATCATCATCGATGAAATCCCCCCGGCGATACCGGCCGACCCCGCCAGCCAGGGCGCCACGGCCGCCATCCGCCTGCAGATGCGCTACTCGGTGCCGCTGTTCGTCTACGGCGAAGGCTTGTGGGGCAAGGCCGATCCCGAGGGCAAGCGCAACGCCGAGGGCGTGGGCAAGCCGCAATTGAGCTGGCGCGCGGTGACGGTGCAGGGCAAGCCCTACGTGGAACTGCGCAACACCGGCCCGGTGCATGCGCGCCTGACCGACATGGTGGTGCAGCAGGGCAGCCAAAGCAAACCATTGGCCGAAGGCCTGCTGGGCTATGTGCTGCCCGGTGCCAGCATGCGCTGGCCTGCACCACTGGCGCCGAGCGCCGGCAGCGTGCTCAAGGGGCGGGTCAATGGCCAGAGCGCGGCGGATGCCATCCGCCAAGGGCAATGAGCCAGCAATTGAATGAAGGGCAGGGGCCAGGGAGGACCCGGCAATGGTTGGAAACCGTGTGTGAACTGGCTGTCGGCGACAACGCGCCGCTGGTGCCTGGGGCTGACCATGTTCGGCCCCTGCCTGGTGCTGGCCAACGACCTGCCGCCACCGCCAACGGAGATGTCCGCCACCGCCGATGCCACGCTGTACCTCGACCTGCTGGTGAACCAGATGCCCAAGGCTGAGCTGGTGCCCGTGCAACAACGGGCCGGGCGCCTGTACCTGGGCAGCGATGTGTTGCGGGCTGCCGGTATCAGCCTGCCGGGCGAGCCCCAGGGCGAACTGGCCCTGGATGCGGTGCCAGGCCTGCACACCGACTACGACAGCGCGAACCAACGCCTGCTGTTGCAAGTACCGCCCGCCTGGCTGCCGGGCCAACAGGTCGGCGACCGCAGCCTGTACCCGGCCAGCGATGCACGCAGCAGCTTCGGCGTGTTGTTCAACTACGACCTGTACCTCAACGATACCGATGAAGGCGGCACCTACCTGGCGGCCTGGAATGAAGTGCGCCTGTTCGATAGCTGGGGAACCTTCTCCAGCACCGGTCAGTGGCGTCAGTCGTTCAATGGTGCGCAGGCCGACCAGACGCGCCAGGGCTTCCTGCGTTACGACAGCACCTGGCGCTTCACGGATGAACAACGCCTGCTCAGTTACGAAGCCGGTGATTTCGTCACCGGTGCTTTGCCCTGGACCAGCTCGGTGCGGGTCGGCGGCCTGCAACTGTCGCGAGACTTCGGCGCCCGTCCCGACCTGGTCACCTACCCACTGCCTGCATTCGCCGGAGAGGCGGCGGTGCCGACCTCGCTCGACCTGTTCATCAACGGCTACAAGTCCAGTACTACCGAGCTGCAGCCGGGCCCTTACACCCTGACCAACGTGCCGTTCATCAACGGCGCCGGCGAGGCAGTGGTGGTGACCACCGACGCCCTTGGCCGGCAGGTGTCGACCACGCTGCCGTTCTATGTCACCAGCAGCCTGCTGCAAAAAGGTCTGTCGGACTTTTCGGTAGCTGCCGGTAGCCTGCGCCGCGACTACGCGGTGCGCGACTTCAGCTACGGCCCAGGCGTCGCCTCGGGCAGCTTGCGCTATGGCCTGAGTGACAGCTTTACCCTCGAAAGCCACATCGAAACCTCTGAATCGCTTTTGCTGGGCGGGCTGGGTGGCAACATGCGAGTGGGCAACTTCGGGGTGCTCAACGCGGCCTTGGCGCAGAGCCAGTTCGAGGGCGAGAAGGGCCATCAGGTCGCCCTCGGCTACCAGTACAACAGCCAGCGCATCGGCTTCAGCTACCAACGCCTGCAGCGCTATGGCGACTATGCCGACCTGTCACGGGTCGACAGCCCGGACATGCAGCTGAGCCAACGCAGCGAGCAGGCCACTGTCAGCTTCAACCTCAACGAATACGGCAGCCTCGGCGCCGGCTATTTCGATGTCCGGGCCGGGGACGGTTCGCGCACCCGGCTGATCAACCTCAGCTGGAGCAAGTCGCTATGGGGCAACACCAGCATCTACCTGTCGGGCAACCGCGAGGTTGGTGACAGCCAGTGGGCCGTGCAGGCGCAACTGGTGATTCCGTTCGACTTCAATGGCACCTTGGCCATGAGTGTGGAGCGCAGCAAGGAAGGCGAGGACCTGCAGCGGGTCAATTACAGCCGTGCGGTGCCGGTGGGCGGTGGTGTCGGCTACAACCTGGGTTACGCCACCGGTGGCAACCGCGATGCCTACCGCCAGGCCGATGTCACCTGGCGCCTGCAGTCGGTGCAGTTGCAGGCCGGTGTGTATGGCAGCAGTGGCGAGATGACCCGTTGGGCTGATGCCAGTGGCTCACTGGTGTGGATGGACGCCGGGGTGTTCGCCGCCAACCGCATCGACGACGCCTTCGTAGTAGTCAGCACCAATGGCTATGCCGATGTGCCGGTGCGCTACGAAAATCAGCAGATCGGCCGCACCGACAGCAATGGCCATCTGCTGGTGCCTTACAGCAGCGGCTACTACCGGGGCAAGTATGAAATCGACCCGATGGACCTGCCGCCCGACATCCTGGCGCCGGAAGTGGAGCAACGCGTGGCGGTCCGTCGGGGCAGTGGTTACTTGCTGGAGTTCCCGATCAATCGTGTGCTGGCGGCGAGCATTGAACTGGTGGATGGCAACCAGCAGGTGATCAAACTCGGCAGCCGCGTGACCCATGAGGAAAGTGGCAGCCAGGCCGTGGTTGGCTGGGATGGGTTGGTCTACCTGGAGAACCTGTCGCCGCACAACCGCCTGCAAGTTGCGCTGGAGGGGGGCGGGCATTGCCAGGTTGAATTCGACCTGCCTGAAAGTGCAGGGTCGATCCCCTTGATTGGCCCATTGGTGTGCCGATGAAGGCCTGGCAGCGAAGGTTATGGGCCAGCGCGCTGCTGCTGCCGGCAGGTGTGGCATGGGGCAAATGCACGTCAGTGCCAACGGTGCCCGCGACATTTGGCACCATCAGTTCGACCTTGGTGCGCAGCACGGTACAGACCGCTTTCAGCAGCAATTCGGGGTTGCAGTGCAACGGCTCGGTGCTCAGCGTGCTCGGCAGCGGCGATACCTTCAAAGCGACCATACTTCCGGCCACAGGTGGCTTGGTCGGCCCCACAGGCGACGTCATCCCCTACACGTTGTATGCCGACAGCAGCACCAACTACCCGATCACCCGGGGCGTGGCCTTCGATTTCGCCCGCAACGGCATTCTCGACCTGCTCGGGTTGCTCAATGGTACGCCCAAGGCGGTACCGATCTACATGCGGACCCAGATCGGCAGTAACGTTGCGGCGGGGCTTTATCAGGAAACGCTGAGCGTCGGCTGGGCCTGGAACTATTGCGACGGCATCGGCATTGGCGGCTTGTGCATTGGGCGCGACAACAGTTCTGGCACCCAGCCGCTCACGGTCAGCCTGACGGTGAGCAACGACTGCCAGATCACCACCCCCGCCATCAGTTTCGGCAGTGCACCCGTGGTATCGGGGTTTGCCACGGTGAACCAGGGCGTAAGCCTGACATGCACCAAGGGTACCAGCTACACGGTGGGGCTGGATGACGGGCAGAACGTGTCTGGCGGGCGGCGCAGGATGAAATCTGCAGCCAACAACTACCTGGCCTACGATATTTTCAAGAGCGCCAGCGCGGTGCGCTGGGGCTCGGTCACCGGTGACCGGCGTTCGAGCAGTGACGCCGACATCAACCCGGGGGCTGGCACCGGCACGGGCAGCCAGGTGTTCAACTACAACGCCAAGGTGTACACCGACCAGGCCACACCGCCGGCGGCCACCTATACCGACAATGTGACGCTGGATGTGCAGTTTTAGCGGTCGGCCCTTGCGATCAACGCAGGTCGTCAACCATTTTCAGCAACGTCTCCAGCACAGCCCCGGCCAATGCCTTCGACCGCGCCCCCGACCACCCGGCAACCGGATCAGGCGCATCGTCATGGTCCTTGAACGGCATCTCCAGCGTCAGTGACAGGCAGTCATGGGACATCCCCACGGCATTGCACGCCAGCGTGGTATTGGCCTGCCCAGGCTCATCGCGCGTGTAGCCATGCACGGTCTGGAAGTCAGGCGTCACGCTGCACAGCGTGCTACGGAACTGTTCCTCCAGCGTCGCCAGGCGTGGCGTGTAACCGGGGTTGCCTTCACACGCTGCGGTGAACACGTGGGGGATTTCTTCATCCCCATGCACATCGATGAATGCATCCACGCCGTACTGCTTCATCTGCGCCTGGGCAAAGAATACCTCGGGGCTGAGTTCGACGCTGGCGTCCTGCCAGGCGCGGTTGAGGTCCTTGCCTTTGAAATTGGTGCGCAGATGCCCGAGGAAGGCACCGTCCGGGTTCATGTTGGGGATCAGGTACAGGTCGGCTTTTTCCAGGAGTTGCCGCACCTTGTCATCGTTTGCTTGCAGGCGGTCGATCACGCCCTCCATGAACCACTCGGCCATGTGTTCGCCCGGGTGCTGTTGGGCGATCAGCCACAGCTTGCGTTTGCCGGGTGCGCCGTTGCCGGCACGCAGCAAAGGGATGTCACGGCCCTGCACGCTGCGGCCGCATGCCAGCAGCTCGACCCCCGGAATTTGCCGTGCGCGTTCGATCAGTTGGTTGTGGCGGGCGCGAGGGTAAGGTTGGAAGTAGGCGAACCAGACCTGTTCGTGCTCAGCGTTCAGCTCGAACGACAAGGCCTTGCCATCGAACTGGCTGGGTACGCGGAACCAGGCCTGCTGGTCGTAGGAGGCCACCGCGTTGTAGCCGGCCCAGGCCTGCTTGTACGACGATTCGGAGGCGTTATCCAGGCTGAAGCGATGGACCTGCCCCGGTGTCAGCCCGCTGACCTTGAAGTGAAACCACTGGAAGTGGCCGCTGTGGGTGTCCGGGCGGATGGCCAGGTGCACCTGGGCAGGGTTGCTGGCATCCAGTACCTGGATGTTGCCGGAATCGAAATCGCAGTCGATCTGCAGGGGGGACAGCGTCACGGTCATCGCCGGGCTCCTTGACGGGCTTTGTTGTGGGGTTACTGTACACCGAAAAACGCCATCAGCATGGCTCGCCTTCTGCGCCTTCCCTGGCCATCCACTTCAACAGCGTTGCGATGGGCACGCGGCGGTGCACTTCTTGCCGCTGCTGCGCAGCTGCCTCGCCAGAGCGTTCGCGATAGCGGCTGATGATCAGGTCCCGGCCATCCTCGGAGACCCGGGCCTCCAGTTCGTGTAGCAACTGTTGCCGCGCGTTGCTCTCCAGGCGCCTGAACAGTACCACGGGTGGTTGTGCATCACGCATCGGCCGGCACCCCCTGGCAGCGCGCTGGCTGGTCAGCTTTGCCCTCGGCCACCCGCTCGGCACGCTGCTGGGCAGTGTAGTCGCGCACGGCCTGATAGTAGTCTGGCTGAGTGCGCAGCCTGTCGGTCAGCGGCAGCACGTCGGCGCGGCCATCCACCAGCCCACCTGCCGTTGCCGCGTTGCCCAGGGTGTCGACCGTGTCGCTGTTGTCGCCAAACGGCGCGACTGCAATGCCTAGCACCCTGCCGGTTGCATCGCGCAGGTTGTGCGTGCCGAGCAACGGCAGTTCGACGATCGGGCCATCGGCAATGTTCCACACACCGAAGGTCTGGCCAAAGTCCGAGGTGTGTCGGGCCAGCCCCATCTTCCCGGACACATCGACCAGGCCTGCCACGCCCAGGGTCGTGTTGAAGGTGAAGCGTGCAAGGCTGGTCATTGCCCGCTCGCCATTGCCTTGCAGCAGGTCGTTGAGAAAGACCTTGGGCTCGCCGAAGTTGGCGACGAAGTTGTGCACGCCCTGCTGGGTGAAATCAGGCAATGCGCTATAGCCACGGGCGATGGGTGCCAGCAGGTAGTCATCGACACTTCGGTTGAAGGCGAACACGGCGCGGTTGGCGGGTTCGGCGGGGTCGCTGAGTTGATAGGCCACAGGCCCGCAGGCACTGGCAGGCGGCCGCTGACTGCAGCCCGCGGCGGCGAGCAGTGACAGGGCGAGTAGGGCATTGCGGGCTGAAGACCAGGCATGGGGGAGGGTGGGCATGGGCGCATTCCTGACAAGAACTGGCGCCGATGGTGTGGCCGATTGATTGCCTGGGAATGTCCGGATTGCTTCGCGGTTGTCACTTTGTTTCTGGGTTGAAATATATGACGGCAGCTGCGCGATGGCCGTACAGTAAGCCTTTACTGTCCCTGTTCGCGGTGCCCCGGTGTGAGCCATTTGCTGATTGTCGACGATGATGTCGAAGTACTCGACCTGCTGCAGAAGTTTCTCCGTCAGCATGGTTACGAAGTCGATGTGGCCAGTGATGGCAAAGGCCTTTGGCAGGCGCTCGAACGGCGGGTGCCAGACCTAGTCATTCTTGATGTGATGCTGCCGGGCGACAGCGGCCTGGTGCTGTGCCAGCGCTTGCGTGCCGAATACAAGGTAGCGGTGATCATGCTCACCGCCATGGGCGAGCTGAGCGACCGTGTGGTCGGGCTGGAGCTGGGCGCGGACGACTACCTGACCAAGCCGTTCGCTGCCCGTGAGCTGTTGGCCAGGGTGCGGGCGGTGCTGCGCCGTGCAGGCGAAAGCGCGAGCAGCCCACCCGCTGACGTGCGTACGGTACTTGAGTTCTCGGGCTGGCAACTGGAGGTACTGCGCCGTGAGTTGCGCTCGCCAGAGGGCGTGCTGATCCCCTTGTCCACGGGCGAATTCGAACTGCTGCTGGTGTTTGCCGAGCACCCCAGGCGCGTGCTCAGCCGCCAGCAATTGCTGGACCTGGCGCGGGGTAAAGCGCACGAAGCCTATGATCGAAGCATCGATGTGCAGGTGAGCCGGCTGCGGCGCAAGCTTGAGCGCGATGACGACTGCGAGCCGCTGATCCGCACCTTGCGCAACGTCGGCTACCTGTTCAGCGCCAGCGTGAACAAACGATGAGCCCGCTCGCCTGGGTGCGCAAGGCGCTGCCGCGACCGCGGGTCACCATCGCCCGCTGGATTGCACTCACCACCCTGGCTGCCATGCTTAGCCTGCTGCTGCTCAAGTGGCTGTTCAGTGTGCTGCTCAGTGTGTGGGCGCAACCGCCGTTGCTGGAAAGCGGCCTGATCGACAAGGTTGCCTCGGTCGCCCGCATGATCGACGCCGCGCCTGCGGCGCAGCGGCCGGCCCTGGCCAGCGCAGCGGGTGATGCGGCCTACAGCGTGCAATGGCTGCGGCGGCATGCCGACGCTGGGTTGCCGACCCTGGCCGATAGCGAATTTCGCGAAGGCGCGCCGACCTTGCGTGCGCTGTTGAAGCGCCCGGATGCGCAGATCGAGGTCTTCGGACCGCAGGATCTGCCCGCGCAGGCGCAGCAGCGTGGGTATGCCCTGCTGATCGAACTGTCGGACAAGTCGTGGCTGCTGTATCGCGCCAGCGACCGCAGCTGGGGGCTGGATGAACTGCCGCGCAACCTGATCATTCTGGCGTTGATGATTGCCTCCAGCCTGGCCTTGGCGCTGCTCGCCACGCGTTACCTCGCCCAGCCTCTGGAGCGTTTCGCCGAAGGGGCGCGGCGCTTTGGCAAGGACTTCAACGCGCCGCCGATACCGGTAGTCGGCCCTTACGACCTGCGCCGGGCCATCCTTGCCTTCAACGCCACGCAGGCCCAGCTCAAGCACTTTCTCGATGACCGCACGCAAATGCTCGCCGCCATCTCCCATGACCTGCGCGCCCCGCTGACCCGCATGCGCCTGCGCGCCGAGTTCATCGAGGACAGTGAACTGCAGGCCAAGTTGTTCAAGGACGTGGACGAGATGCAGGCGATGGTCGACGCCGCACTGCAGTTCTTCCGTGACGATGCGCGGCTGGAGCCGAGCACGGCGTTTGACCTGGGTGAATTGCTGTCGACGGTGGTGGATGACTTCAGGGATGCAGGCCTGGACATCCGCCTCAGCGGCCCGCGCCGCTGCGTCTATGCGGGCCGGCCCATCGGCATCAAACGGGTGGTGGTGAACCTGATCGACAACGCAGTGAAGTACGGCTGTGAGCCGACCGTGCAGTTGCACGTTGCTGACGAGCACCTCGTCATTGCGGTGCTTGACCGAGGGCCGGGCATTGCTGAGCCGCTCCAGGCGCGCGTTTTCGAGCCTTTCTACCGCATCGAAGGCTCGCGCAACAAGGACACCGGCGGGGTGGGCCTTGGCTTGCCGGCGGCACGCGCCATCGTGCTGGAGCAGGGCGGCAGCGTGACCCTGAGCAACCGCCAGGGCGGCGGGCTTGAGGTCAGGGTCACACTGCCGGTCGGTTGACCGGGCCGCCGTGCTCAGAGCCCCAGGTCACTGAGGCCAGGGTGATCGTCCGGGCGCCGGCCCAGGGGCCAGTGGAACTTGCGATCCGCTTCGGCTATGGGTTGCTCATTGATACTCGAATGGCGGTTGTGCATCAGGCCATCGTCGGCGAACTCCCAGTTCTCGTTACCATACGCGCGGAACCATTGGCCGCTGTCATCGTGGTACTCGTAGGCGTAACGCACGGCAATGCGGTTGCCGGTGAAGGCCCACAGCTCCTTGATCAGGCGATACTCCAGCTCATGGTTCCACTTGCGTGTCAGAAAGGCCTGCACCTCGGCCCGGCCACGGGGGAACTCGACGCGGTTACGCCACACCGTATCGGGCGTGTAGGCGAGTGCCACCTTGGCCGCGTCGCGGCTGTTCCAGCCGTCTTCGGCGAGGCGGACTTTTTCGATGGCGGTTTCGCGGGTGAAGGGGGGCAGCGGTGGGCGGGGCATCGTAGGCACTCCTGAGGTGATTTGCACCTGTTCAGAGTAGTCACCGAGTCTGGTGAGGAGAATGGGTGCGTTTGACACTTCATAGTTGCGGGCTGCGGAACAATGCGCTGTACGGGGTAATATCGAGTTCTGGCACCGTAGCGCAACCCAGGTTCAGCCGGCTCAGTCCCAGTGCGGCGCCAGGCCGTCGGGGCTGACTTCGCGGCCATTGCGCTCGAGGGTGGCAATGCGCGCCATGTCGTCGGTATCCAGGTGCAGGTCACGGGCGAGCAGGTTGCTGGCCAGGTTTTCGCGCTTGGTGGAAGACGGGATTACCGCATAACCCAGTTGCAGGGCCCAGGCCAGCGCGACCTGCGCGACGGTGGCTTTGTGCTTGGCGGCGATTTCGGCCAGCAGCGGGTCCTTCAGGACCTTGCCATAGGCCAGGGTCATGTAGGAGGTGACGGTGATGCCCTGTTCCTTGAGGAAAGCGCTCAGCGCGCTGTTTTGCAGATAAGGGCTGAGCTCGATCTGGTTGGTGGCGATTTCGCCCTTGCCCACCACTTCGATGGCCTGGCGGGCCAGGTCGATGTTGAAGTTGGACACACCGATCTGGCGGGTCAGGCCCAGCGCCTTGGCCTCAGCCAGTGCAGTCATGTATTCGGGCAGCTCGATGCCATTGCCCGGTGCGGGCCAGTGGATCAGCAACAGGTCGACATAGTCGGTGCGCAGTTTGGCCAGGCTTTCGCGCAGGCTGGGGATCAGTTTGTCGGCTGCATAGTTGTCGACCCAGATCTTGGTGGTGATGAACAGCTCGCTGCGCGCCACGCCGCTTTCGGCAATGGCCTGGCCCACGTCGGCTTCGTTCTTGTAGATCTGTGCGGTGTCGATGGCGCGGTAGCCCAGTTGCAGTGCCGAGCTGACCGAGTCGATGACGGCTTGGCCGTTGAGGCGGAAGGTGCCCAGGCCGAAAGAGGGAATGCTCATGGAAGTGCTCCTGTTGAGTGAGACTGTTCGAGTGGGCAGCAGTGTGCGGGGTTCAGGTGAAATGATTAAGGCGGGTCTGGGCGAAGGTCATTTGACTTGTAGTCACGAATGGCGGGGGTGACCGTGATCAAGTCGCAGGCAATCCATCGATTGCCGCGCTGGTTGACTTAAGTAGTGCGGCTGCCCGGCGCACCGCTGTTTAGCTGCGGGCTGAACCTCCAACCGGAAAATGCCGCCCATGACCACGCCATCGCAGCAACTCAATCTCACCGACACCCTCATCGCCAGCCTATTACCCACCTGGCTCAGCACGGCCTCACTCGATCACCTGGGCAAATTGCGGACAAGCCTGCAGCACCAGCAGCGCACCCAGCACAGGCTGGCGACGCTGTTTTCCCGTGTAACCCCATTGGATGCCTTCGCCGAAGCGTTGCTTGACCAGGCATTGAGCGATCGACAGTTGCCTGGGCTTGATGTGCGGCAGGTCAAGTTGCGGCGCACCACCATCCTTCCTGGTTCGTCTACGGTACCTGGCGGGTTGGGCCAGTCGCAGACCGAGGTCAGCGAGGTGACGTTGCTGGTTGCTGCGCTGCACAACTTCGCCGAACAGGAAGCCGCGCCCGCAGGCTCGCTGCAGACCCAGGTGATCGTTGACGCTGAAGGCACGGTGCAGGCGCTTGACCCGCAAACCTACGTTGCGCTATGCCGAAGCGTGGATGTCGGGGGGCAGTACCAGGGGCATCTTGAATCCATACTGCTGGCGCCGGGCGTGCCGGGTACGCAGGTAGCCGCATTGCTCGAAGAAAGCGCCCGCGCCAACCTGGAGGCCGACGTGCGCCTGGCGGCAGCCAAAGGCGAGATCGATGAGCGCACGTACTTGCAATGCCTGCCGGTCATCGCGGAAGTTGCCGTGGTGGCGTCCGACCCAACCCGTTTGCTGCCCTTCGAGCTGCGCTTGCTGGGCAAGTTGATGCGCGGGATGGTGGCGTTCGAAGCGCGCCAGGAGGGGCTGCCGAGCGCACCGCTCGAGGGGGTGGTGCTGTGGGTGCCGGATGATGTTCATGGTGCGTTGCAACGCTATGATTGCTGGGATGACCTGTGGCAGGCCCTGGGCCAAAGGTGCCGGCAGGACGGCTATCCTGCCTTCATTCAGCGCTTCGTCAGCGAGCGCGACCGGTGCGCCTTCAGCCAGACACTGCAACGTTTGTTGCAGACCCATACCAACAGCCAGACAGTCCAGCTCGATGGCCGCAGCCAGGCGATCGAAGGGCAGCTGTTTCAGCATGTACGCCAGGTGCGTATCGATACGCTGCTTGACGATGCGTGCGTGCTGGCCACACCCACTGCCATGGCCAACCAGGCAGAGCGCGAGCGGCGCATGGGCGACTATGCCAGTGCAGGTCTTGACCTGTTGGGGCTGGCCAGCCTGTTCGTCCCCGTGCTTGGCCTGCCGTTGTTGGGTATCGCTGCGGTGCAGGCCAGCCATGAGGTTTATGAAGGGTATGCCGACTGGCAGCTAGGGGACCGGGAAGGCGCGCTGAATCACCTGTGGGGCGTTGCCGAAAACCTGGCCGCAGGGGTGGCATTGGCGTCGATCGGTTTGGTAGCAGGGCGCCTGATCGAACGGTCTGCCTACGTGGACGCATTGATGCCGGTGTTGACCGAAAACCATGGGTTGCGCCTGATCGATGCAGCTCTGCCAGGCTACGCGCTGCCAGATGGAAGGCTGGCCGTTGGCGAGCGGGCCGAGGTGGTGGGGCAGATGCGCTTGCGTACCCACCTGGCGACCTACCAGGTGGTCGAGGATGCTAAAGGGGCGGGCTTGCGCATCCGCCACCCCAGCAGGGCGCAGGCCTACTCGCCGTTGCTCGACGGCAATGGCGAGGGCGGTTGGCGCCATCAGTTGGAAACCCCACAGCATTGGCAGGGTTCTACGCAACTGATGCAACGCTTGAACAGTGCCTGGGCGGCGCTCGAGCCACTGACTGCCGAGCATGTCATGCGCATTACAGGCTTCGATGAAGCGCGTCTGCGCCGCTTGCACCTTGAGCATGCGCCAGCGCCTGCACGGTTGCAGGATGCTGTGCAGCGCTACCAGTTGCATGCACAGCATCCCGCGTTGCACGGTGACGCTTTCGAGCTGCACCTGAGTGGGCTGCAGGCCCCTGCAGAACCCGCCGAGCGGGTGTTGAGGCGCGACTTCCCCGGCCTGACGCCGCGTGGCGCGCGGGAGATTACCCAGCGTGCGGGGCCCGAAGTGATCGAAGCCATGAACAGCAGCCAACGCGTGCCGCTTGCCTTGGCCACCGAAGCACGCTGGCTGTTGCATGATTGCCGCTTGGATCGTGCCTGCGCAGGGTTCTATCAGGCGGCAGCGGTGAATGCTGACACCGAGCGGTTGGCGCTGGGCCTGATCGCAGAGGCGGCACCGTGGCCGCAAACCGTGCGGGTCGAGCTGCGCAGCGAGCGCCTGGACGGCGATCTGCTCGCCCAGTGCGGTGCACAGGATGCCAGCCAAGTGAGGTACATCGTCAGGCGTGGCCAGGGTTACCAGGCTCTGCATGAATCGGGGGCGCCACTGCCGTCGGCGAGCGAAAATGACAGCCTCTGCCAGGCGCTATGGTGGCACCTCGATGAGGCGCAGAAGCAGGTGCTTGGCGAGGGTGTAGCTACGGCTGAGCAGCTTGGCCATACCTTGGCCATTCGCGCTGGCGAACCACGGGAGCGCGCGGCAACGTTGCTTGGCATGGCGCCGGCAGAGGGGGCTGCACGCCCGCCAGTGCGCCTTGGCGATGGTCGACTGGGCTACCCGCTGAGTGGTGGCGATGCCTCGCGCCCACTGCGCGGTCAGGTATTCACCACGGCAGACCTGCGTGCCCGCCGGTCCATTCGCACTGGGCTGCACCAGTTGTTCACACACCGCTCGGCAAGGGATGTGATGTGGTTGGCGATGCAACTGGAGCAGAGGCCGGGCCGCACGGTCTGGACAGCGTTCAGTGACCTGGCCAGGCAGGTCGAGCGGCTAGACCTCAGCCTGCGTGGTTGGCGGGGGCAAGCCACACCGGAAAATTACCATCGCCGCCAGCGCGTCGGGCAACTGATTCGTGAGGCGTGGGAGCCTGATTTCTATGGACCCGGCGGTGTGGAGGAGTTGGTAGTACGCAATGAGCCAGTCGAGGGCCTGCCCCTGCTGCCAGCTGATATCCAGTTCGCGAACCTGCACCGACTGTGCTTGAGCAATCTCAGGTTGACCTCGCTGGAGGATGATTTCCTTGGCCGTTTCACCCAGTTGCGGAGCCTGCGATTGAGTGGCAACAAACTGACTGCGGTGCCTGGCTTGAGCGGCCTGCGCCGTTTGATCAGCCTGGACCTGCAGCACAACCGCTTGACCACCGTCGATGGGGTTCAGCATATGTCGTCGCTGACGCAACTGATCTTGAATGACAACGAGGTCAGTGAGGTGCCTGGGTTGGCAACGCTAACCAGACTCACCCGTCTGGATCTGCGGCGCAACCGGCTGACTGCGCTTGGGGGGGTGGAGGGCCTGACGCTGCTGACTCAGTTGGACCTGAGTGACAACCTGTTGACTGGCCTTCCCGATCAGATTCACAGCTTGATCCGGCTACAGTATCTGAACCTGAGCAATAACCAGTTCGCGTCGGTGCCAGCGGGTGTCGAGCGCATGGTCGGGTTGACCAAGTTGAACCTTGCCGGCAATCGCCTTGACCAACTGCCGGAGGCGTTAGGCGGGCTGAGCCGGTTGTTGCAGCTGCACGTGGCCGAGAACAGGCTAGTGAATGTCCCGGCGGCCATTGGTAACCTGACCAGCCTTAAAATCCTCAATTTGCGCGGCAACCAGCTCACCGCGATACCCGAGGGCCTGGAACGGCTGAGACAGCTGACCGAACTGTACCTGGGCGATAACCAGATCGTCATCGATGTCTCAGGCGGCCAACGCCTGGAAGCGTTCAGCGCGTTGCGAACCTTCACCTTGAATGGCAACCCGATCGGCATGATCCCGCCACTGCGTAACCTCGACCACCTGGCCCATCTGTCGCTGCGCTCGACAGGCCTGAGGGAATTTCCATTGGCTTTTCTGGAGCATCATCCGCAGCTGTATGTGGACCTTGCCGATAATCTGATCGTCGAATTGAGCGAGCGGGCCTTGATCTGGATTCGCCAGCACCCGAACCGGCTCAACATCAACAACAATCCCCTTGATGAGCAGGTGCTGGCACGTTGGCGTGCCGCGCGGGTGCAGTTCGACACGCTAAGCCAGCGCGGTTGATTCAAGGGCTGCCGCTGCCAGTGGGGCGGTTTGCAATAGTTACCGCCAGCCCCCCGCTTGGCAGTGGTGCAATCGCAGCTCTCGCCATAAGGAGCCTGTGATGCAGACCCCGCCATTTCCCGAAGCGTCAACAGATGCCTTGCTTGCCAGTCGCTTGCCTGCCTGGCTGACCGAGGCCCCACTCGATACCCTTTACGCGTTACACGAAAGCCAGCGCCGTCAACAGCAGGTACAACAGCTACTGCACGACCTGCTGGCGCAGATCGCACCGCTGGACGTGTTCGCCGCTCCATTGCTGCAACACGCACTGCAAGCGCAGCATCAGCTGACGCTCGATGTGCGTCAGGCCAGATTGCGACGCAGAACCTTGCAGCGCTTCCCCTCGCACATTGCGCACGTGCCAGATGGGGTCAAAGAACAGGTTTATGAACACAGCTTGCTGCAATCGGCCTTGCATAACTTCACCGAGGGCGAAACATTCGCCAGCGCAATCATGCAGGGGACCGCGGTGCTGGATGCAACCGGGCAGCCTTGTTCGCTTGCTCCCAAGGCATTCTTCAGGCTGTGCCGCTCGCTCGACCTCGGTGGCCAGTACCAGTCGTACCTCCAGGCGCACCTGACACCAGCAGGGGAGGCCGGTCGGCAACTCGAAGCACTGATCGAGGAGGGCTTGCGTGCAAACCTGGAGGCGGCGTTGCGGTTATCGCTGGCCAACGGGGAAATTGCGCAGCACGCTTATGAACATTGTGCTGCGCTGGTTGCGCTGTTTTCATCCGAGGCGTTTTCGGCTTCAGGGCTGCGGCCCATGCAACTGCGGGTATTCGGTCAGCGGGTACGCGGTGCGGTGGCGTTTGAAATCACTCATCAGGAGGCCACTGGTGAGGTATTCGAGGGGATATTGTGCTGGATCCCCGATGACCCTCAAGGCCCCTTGACCTGGTACCCGTCCTGGGATGCCTTGTACTTGACCCTGGGCAAGCAGTTTCGCTTGCCTGGGTACGTCGAGTTCTTTCAGCGGTTCATCGGTGCACGTGACCTGCAAGCCTACGTGCGCGCCCTGGATAACGCGCTGAAAGCCACCGACCGGGATGTGCCGGTCGAGCTTGACGGGCGTCATGAAGCAATCGAGCTGCCGCTGTTCGAGCATTTGCGCACGCAGCAGATCGACACCCTGCTGGACAACGCCAAGGTGCACGGCGTGCCCACTGCAGAAGTGGATGCGCAGGTACGCGACAGGCGCCTGCATTTCTACCTGAGTTTTGCCCTTGATGCGTTGGGCCTGGCAAGTTTCGCGCTGCCCGTGCTGGCTTTGCCGTTGCTGGGCATCACTGCGCTGCAGGTGGCGGATGAGGTCTACGAGGGTTATGCCGATTGGCAACTGGGGGACCGCCAGGGCGCTCTGGAACATGTGTATGCGGTTGCAGAAACCGTGGCCATGACCGCTGTGAATGCTGGTGCAGGCGCAGCATCGCACCGGCTGGCGCGTAACGTACGGGTCGAAACGTTGGTGCCGGTGCATGCGGTTGATGGCACGGTGAAGTTGTGCGACCTCGACTTGCCAGGGTATGCCGTTCAACACCAAGGCACCGTCGGCACGGTGGTCACGGTGCAAGGCGCAGAAGTGGTGCGTACCCCCCTGGCCAGCCATGTGACCTCAGCAGACGGCGAAACCCAGCAGCGCCGTATCCGGCACCCCACGCGCAGCAATGCCTACGCACCGTTGCTTGAAGGCAACGATGCCGGTGGCTGGCAGCATGAACTTGAGACCCCACATGAATGGCACGGCAGTGTTCAGCTGTTCAAGGACCTCGCTGCAGATTGGGCGAACCTCGACGAGCAGGCCATACATAACGTGATGCGGGCCACAGGGCTCAATGAAGACCTGTTGCGCCGATTGCATGTGGAACACGCCTCGCCCCCGGCCCGCGTGTTGGATGCGCTGCAGCGGCAACAGTTGCACACGCAGTTGCCAGGGCTGCAAGGCGAGGGCTTCGAGCTGCAGTTGCTGGCGCAGCAGCCCTGGCCGTCCGAGGCCGAAACCCTGCTGCGTCGGGATTTCCCCGGGTTGTCGGTGCTGGGCGCGCGGGAGATCATCGCACACGCTGGTGAAGACCTGGTCGAGCAGTTGCAGGCACACCAGCGTGTACCGCTGGCCTTGGCCGAGCACGCGCGCTGGTACTTGCGCGATACGCGCCTGGACCGCGCTTGCGCGGGGCTGCTGCAAGCCGCAGCGATCAATCGTGATACCGAGCAACTGGCGCTGGGCCTGATCGCTGACCGTGCTCCTTGGCGCGGCGTGCGTATCGAGGTGCGCGGCGATACGCACTTGGGCGCACGGTCTGCCTGGGCCGGTGCGCAAGAGGCTAGTGAAGTCCGTAGCGTAGTCAGAACTGCCCATGGCTATCAGGCGTTGGATGCGCATGGTATCCCACTGCCATCGGCAACGGCCGAAGACTCTTTGTTCCAGGCCCTGTTGCTGCAACTTGACCCTTGGCAGAAGCGGGCTTTGGGTAACGCTGGCGACTCACCTGAGGCGCTGGCTGAGGCGCTGTCGCTGTGGGCCGGTGAGCAGCGCGATCATGCCGCAGCGCTGTTGGGCATGGCGCCGATCGGACGTGGTTTCAGGCCACCGGTACGGCTCGGCGATGGTCGCCTGGGCTACCCGCTGAGCGGGCGTGGCGAGAGCAGCGATCGTGCGTTGCGGCGCGGTATCCAACGGCTGTTCCCCGACATTGACTCAAGTACGATGGCACGCTTCGCGCAAGACGCCCGCGCGCTTGGGCTGACCCCTTGGAACTACTACCTGCGCCTGTGTGAAGAGCTGCGTGCCCTGGATCAGGCATTGGGCCTGTGGCGGCGACAATCGTCCGGGCCGATCCAGTTGCTCAGACGGGTGCGTATGGCACGGCGGATTCGTCATGCCTGGCAACGACGCGTGCACGATGTTGAAGGGCATCCAGCACTGACGTTGGAAGGCACGCGCCTGGGCACCCTGCCGGAACTGCCAGAAACGGTGCGTTTTGATCATGTGACCACGCTTACCCTGCGTAGCCTGGATCTGACAACTGTCGACTCGGCTTTTCTCGCCCGCTTTCCCAATGTGCATCGTCTGGATTTGTCGTCTAACCGGTTGGCATCGATACCCGAAACTGCCGCATTGACGCAGCTTCGGCAGATTGATCTGCGCGACAACCTCATCGTTCACATCAGCGAAGCGCAGGCGAACGCGCTGCGCGCCAACCCCGAACGGGTGCATTTGCTGGGTAATCCGCTATCGGCAGTAGCACGCGAGCGGCTGGCGCTGGGGGCGCCTGCAGTACCACTCGAGCAGGGCGCAGGAAGCAGTGAGCGCTGGTTCGAAGGGGTGAGCGAGCACGAAGCGGCACTGCATCGCAGCCAGTGGCGGGCGCTAGAGCATGAGGCTGGCAGCGGCGGGTTCTTCGCATTTCTCGATGCGTTGCTGGCTAGCGAGAAGTTTGCGCTTGAACCCGCAGAGATGCGGCGTCGGGTAGGCGAGTTGATAAGCGCCATGTACCACCATGCTCACATTCGACAGGCAATTTTCCTGCAAGCGGCTGTGCCTCGCAGCAGCGTCGACCTTGATGCCCTCATCATCAGGTTGCAGGTTGCATTGCGTACCGATGGGGTGCACGGCCGGCGTATCGAGCGTGAGCTGCGTAGCCTTGGGCGTGAACTGTTCAGGCTCGATCAGGTGAACCGCTTTGCTGCACGTCATATGGACGGCCTGCGTCTGCGCGCCGTGTCATTCAACCCGAGTGAGATCTACCTGGCATTTCGGGCACAGCTCGCAGAGCAGTTGGGCATTTATGGCCAGCCGACGTACTTGAGTTTCAGGCACATCGAGCATGTGACGCCAGATGATCTTGTCGGGGCCGAAGCAGCTGTGTACGAGGCCGAGACGTCCGAGGCGCTCAGCCAGTTCCTGGCGCAGCAGGCGTTCTGGGAAGATCACGTTCGGGTTGCTTACGACGATCAGTTTGCCGTCATCCGTCAGGCCTACGCTGAACGACAAGCCGCACTTGCCGCAGACCAAGGCCACGATCAGGGGGCGCCAGAAGCGTTGGCGCGCATCACCGAACAGCGCCGGGAGGAGGAGCAGGCACTGACGCTGACACTGGCCCGCGGCAGTTACTGGACATGGTATCGGCTCCACCCTCCCCAGGGGCCTGGCACCCGGGCGTTTGCGCACCTGTCGAGGCGGCTTGAAACAAGCCTGGCGCTATGGCGCGGTTTGCCGGGCGAGCCAGAGCATGCAGCGCGGTCCCATGTCGCGGATGTACTGCGCACGTTCTGGCAGTCGAATTATCGCGAAGACGGGCCGTCCCTGGGCACAACCCGCACGGGAATGACCATCAGTTCTTTGCCAGTGCTGCCCGGCGGCATCATGTTCGACCGGCTACGAGGCTTGTCTCTGGGCAATCATCAGCTTTCGACCATCGAGCCTGATTTCCTGCGTCATTTCCCCAATCTGGAGGTCTTGCAGCTGTCTGGCAACCGACTGACCGAGCTTGGCGGGCTGGAACACCTGCCGCAGTTGCGCAGCTTGGACCTTGGCGGAAATCTGCTTGAGACGGTGACAGGGTTGCAGCACCTGACCCTCCTGACCGATCTGGACCTCAGTGGCAACCACCTGGAGCAACTGCCGGCCGGAGTCGAGCAGTTGGCCCAATTGGCCAGCCTGGACCTTTCGTTCAATCGGCTCAACGTACTCGATGAGCGCATCGGGCAGTTGGCAAGTCTTGAGAACCTGCAGTTGAGCGGTAACCTGCTGAGCAGTGTGCCCAGCAGCCTTGGCAACCTTGCCCAACTGAATATTCTCAACCTTGGCGCGAACCGCTTTGCCACTGTCCCGGAGCATTTGAATCATCTGGGCAGGCTGACCCAGCTGTACCTGCACGACAATGTGATAACCCTCGATGCAGCAAGCCAGTTGCGCCTGGAGTGGTTCTCCCGGTTGGAAGTCCTGGACTTTGATGGAAACCCGTTGGGTGTGGCCCCTCAGTTGCGCTACAACGTTCACCTGCAGTACGTGTCGTTGCGTGCAACGGGCTTGCGCAGTGTTCCGCTGGCGTTGATGCAGCGCTACCCGGACCTGGTCGTGGACCTGCGTGGTAACCGCATTGCGACGCTTGGCGAGGACGCGTTGAACTGGATCGAAGCCCACCCGGAAACGATCAATCTCGAACACAATCAGCTGAACGAAGAGGTCATGCAGCGAATACGCGAGGCGCTGGCACGGGTGCAGGCCGAATGGGCCAGGGCGCTAGAGCAGCAGCAAGCCACTGCGAGCAGGAAACCCCGGGGCCGCAGAGGCTGAAAAGCGGTGTTGCGTGGGTTGCGGTAGAAGAAAGGGTACGGCCCGCCGGGTGGTGGGCCGTACTTGCAGCGGTCAGCGGCGGCGGAACAGCGGCAGCGGTTGATCGGTGGCGCCCTGATAGGTCACCGAGAAGTCTTTCAGACCTTCCAGTGCATCTTCCGGGTCCTTGTCGGCACGGATGGCAAACGCATCGAAACCGCAACGGGCCATGAAAAACAGCTGGTCGCGCAGAACGTCGCCGATGGCGCGCAGCTCGCCTTTGAACTGGTAGCGGTCACGCAGCAGGCGCGCGTTGGAGTAGTTGCGCCCATCAGTGAAGGCCGGGAAGTTCAGGGCGATGACCTGGAAGTGCTGCACGTCCTCGCCGATCTCTTCCGCTTCCTCGTCGCTGTCCAGCCACACGCCCAGGCCGCCGTCGCGGGCCTTGAGCACGTGGGCATGGTCACGCCACAGTTGCAGCGGGACGATGTAATCGTCGCAGTTGCTCAGCTCGTCGAGGGTGGTTTCCTTGGGCAGCAGGTGCCAGGTTTCGTCGACGATCTGGTTGTTCTTAATGATTCGCTGCATAGACGCGTTCCTTGAAGGGGTCGATGCCGATACGCTGGTAGGTGTCGATGAAGCGCTCTTCCTCGGTACGTTGTTCGACGTACACGGCGATCAGCTTTTCAATCACGTCGGCCATGGCGTCCTGGGCGAAGGATGGGCCGAGGATCTTGCCCAGGCTCGCGTCACGCGCAGCGTTGCCGCCCAGGGACACCTGGTAGAACTCCTCGCCTTTCTTGTCCACGCCGAGGATGCCGATGTGGCCCACGTGGTGGTGGCCGCAGGCGTTCATGCAGCCAGAGATGTTGAGGTCGATCTCGCCGATGTCGAACAGGTAGTCCAGGTCGTCGAAACGGCGCTGGATGGATTCGGCGATCGGGATCGACTTGGCGTTGGCCAGCGAGCAGTAGTCACCCCCCGGGCAGCAGATGATGTCGGTCAACAGGCCGATGTTCGGCGTGGCGAAGCCACCTTCACGCAGCTCCTGCCACAGGGCGTGCAGCTGGCGCTGCTCGACGTCGGCGAGGATGATGTTCTGCTCGTGCGAGGTGCGCAGGAAGCCAAAGCTGTAGCGCTCGGCGAGGTCCGCCACGGCGTCCAGCTGCTTGTCGGTCAGGTCGCCAGGGGCAACGCCGGTGGGCTTCAGCGACAAGGTCACGGCCACGTAGCCAGGGCGCTTGTGGGCGCGGGTGTTGCGCGAGCGCCAGCGAGCGAAACCTGGGTATTCGGCGTCCAGGGCACTGTAATCGACGTTGTCGAGGGCCAGGTAGTCCGGGTCGACGAAGTGGCGCGACACGCGCTGGACTTCATCTTCGGTCAGGGTGCTGCTGCCGCCACGCAGGTGGACCATTTCGGCCTCGACCTTTTCGGCGAACACTTCAGGCGTCAGCGCCTTGACCAGAATCTTGATCCGCGCCTTGTACTTGTTGTCACGGCGACCGTAACGGTTGTACACGCGCAGGATGGCGTCCAGGTAGCTGATCAGGTCCTGCCAGGGCAGGAACTCGTTGATGAACGAGCCGACCACCGGGGTACGGCCCAGGCCGCCGCCCACCAGCACGCGGAAGCCAAGCTCGCCGGCTTCGTTGCGCACCGGCTCCAGGCCGATATCGTGCACTTCGATGGCAGCGCGGTCTTCCTTCGAGCCGTTGATGGCAATCTTGAACTTGCGCGGCAGGTAGGCGAATTCCGGGTGGAAGGTGGTCCACTGACGGACGATCTCGCACCACGGGCGCGGGTCGATCAGCTCATCTGCGGCGACACCGGCGAACTGGTCGGTGGTGGTGTTGCGCAGGCAGTTGCCGCTGGTCTGGATCGCGTGCATCTGCACGGTGGCCAGCTCGGCAAGGATGTCCGGGATGTCTTCCAGCGCCGGCCAGTTGTACTGCACGTTCTGGCGGGTGGAAATGTGGGCGTAGCCCTTGTCGTAGTCGCGAGCGATCTTGGCCAGTGTGCGGACCTGGCGGGCGTTCAGCTGGCCATAAGGCACGGCGACGCGCAGCATCGGCGCGAAACGTTGGATATACAGGCCGTTCTGCAGGCGCAGAGGGCGGAATTCTTCTTCGCTCAGCTCACCGGCCAGGTAGCGGCGGGTCTGATCACGGAACTGCTTGACGCGGTCCTCGATGATCCGCTGATCGTACTCGTCGTATACGTACATAAAAGTCCTGTCTCAGGCTGCATGCAGCTATTCGCGCGCACGGCCGCGCACTCCGGTTCGGAGCTGGGAAACGATATCAGAGTGTGTTTATGCGCTAAAGTGATGTTTTTGCATATGAAAAGAACCAAACGAACTAAGTGAGACTGACTGGCATTTGTTCGTCAACGCGGGTCGTAGGTTTATACTCGCGGGTTTGTTGCAAGGGGTGTAACCGCATGCTCAAGGCGCTGTGCCAAAGCTTGTGCCTGAGCCTGCCGTTGGCAGCCAATGCGCAGGCTGCTTCAGTCGTGTTCCTTAACCCGGGCCTTTCGAACGAGACATTCTGGGTTGGCTATTCGCGCTTCATGCAGGCGGCGGCCGACGACCTGGGCCTGACGCTGCGGGTGGAATACAGCGAACGCAGCGCCGAACGTGCGCTGAACCAGGCACGGGCGCTGCTCAAAGGCCCGCAGCGCCCGGACTACCTGGTGCTGGTCAACGAGCAGTACGTGGCGCCGGAAATCATCCGGCTGTCCCAGGGCACCGGGGTCAAGCTGTTTCTGGTCAATAACGGCCTGACCGCCAGCCAGGCGCAGAGCATCGAGGCCCAGCCCGAGAAGTATGCCCAGGTACTGGGCACGTTGATCACCAACGACGAGCAAGCCGGTTACCAGATGCTGCACGAGATGGTCGCCCTGCTGCCGCCGAGCAACGAGCCGGTGGACCTCGTGGCGTTTGCCGGGGTCAAGACCACCCCCGCCTCGCAGTTGCGTGAAGCGGGCATGCGCCGCGCCTTGGCCGACTTCCCCCAGGTGCGCTTGCGCCAGGTGGTGTATGGCGGCTGGAACCGGCAGCGTGCATTCGAGCAGGCGCAACTGCTGTTGCAGCGCTACCCGGGCACACGCCTGGTGTGGTCGGCCAACGACGAGATGGCCTTCGGCGCCATGCAGGCGTTCGAGGCTGCCGGGCGAATACCGGGGCGGGATGCGGTATTCAGCGCCGTCAACAGCTCGCCGCAAGCGCTGCGTGCGCGCATCGACGGGCGTCTGGGCGTGCTCATGGGCGGGCATTTCACCTTGGGTGGTTGGGCCATGGTCATGCTCAATGACGATGCGCAGGGGCTGCCGATCAATCGGGACGGGCGGCGTGAGCACAGTGTGCCGGTGCTGCAGTCGATTGACCCGGACAAGGCCCGACGCTGGCTCAAGCTGCTCGGACGTGACGACTACGGCGTCGACTTTCGACGCTACAGCGCTGAAGGCCGTCCATCCGATTTTCAGTACCCCTTCCTGACATCCCCTGTGGACTATTGATCTGCCTGGCTGCGACTGGCGAAAAACCCTGCTTGAGGGAAGGGCATTGCTCGTCTTTACTGCTTTGGGTGAAGTGCATTCCCATAACCACTACAAGAGGCAATGCAATGGGAAACTCAACCAAGGTCCGCAAAGCTGACAGCAGTGTCGATGCCTGGGCGATTCTGTGCTTGATCGTGCTGGTGGTCGTTACCGCCGTGTATTGGGTCAGCCACCAGTAGACTTCCCGTCAGACCGTGATGCAGCCTGAGCGCCTGCGGGGTGGATGCCCGCAGGCGTTTTCATTCAGGCTGAACGTCAGCGTGCCGTCAGGTGCATGGCCAGTTGCACCAACCCGATCAGCAGCAGAATGAACAGCAGGGTGAACACCGTGCCCATGGCAATGAAGTGGCTGGCCTTGCCGTGGGTGAAGTCGCGCGCGCGGTTCTTGCCGCTTTGCACGCCGAAGGCGGCGGCGAGGATGCTGTGCAGCATTTGCCAGAAGGTGGGGGGCTTGCCTTGGCTTGAGTCGTCCATGGTGGCTCCTGGGTTTCGGAGGCAATCAGGGACAGTGTAGGCAATGCCAGGGTAGTTGGCTTTGCTGGCCCTTTCGCGGTTGAACCCGCGAAAGGGCCAGCAGAGTCTTAGTTGTCGTACCCGAGGTTAGGTGCCAACCAACGCTCGCTCACGCTCACTTCCTGGCCCTTGCGCGCGCTGTAGCGCTCGATCTGGTCCTTGTCTACCTTGCCCACGGCAAAGTACTGCGCCTGTGGGTGGGCAAAATACCAGCCACTGACCGCCGCCGCCGGGAACATCGCGAAGTGTTCGGTCAGGAACACGCCGCTTGCGCCGGTCTCGCCAATGGCCGTGCCATCGAGCAGGCGGAACAAGGTTTCTTTCTCGGTGTGGTCCGGGCAGGCCGGGTAGCCTGGGGCAGGGCGGATGCCGCTGTACTGCTCCTTGATCAACGCCTCGTTGTCCAGGTGTTCGTCACGGGCGTAACCCCAGTGCTCTTTACGCACCTGTTCGTGCAGCCACTCGGCGCAGGCTTCGGCCAGGCGGTCGGCCAAGGCCTTGACCATGATCGAGCTGTAGTCGTCGCCCTTGTCCTGATACGCCTTGGCCACTTCCTCGGCGCCGATGCCGGCGGTGGTGATGAAGCCGCCGACGTAGTCGGTGACACCGCTGCCCTTCGGCGCGACGAAGTCGGCCAACGACCAGTTCGGCTTGCCGTCGGGCTTGATGGTCTGCTGGCGTAGGTGGTGCAGGGTCGCCAGCGGCTGGCCGTCGTCGCCATACACCTCGATATCGTCATCGGCGACCTGATTGGCCGGCCAGAAGCCGAACACTGCGCGGGCACTGATCAGCTTCTCGTCGATCAACTTGTCGAGCATCTCGCGGGCATCTTTGTACAGCGCTGTGGCCGCTTCGCCGACCACTTCGTCGGTGAGGATGCGCGGGAACTTGCCGGCCAGGTCCCAGGAGATGAAGAAGGGGGTCCAGTCGATGTACTCGGCCAGGGTCCGCAGGTCGATGTCCTGCAGCACCTTGACGCCGGTGAAGGAGGGCACTGCGGGCTGGTAGCCGGCCCAGTCGTATTGCGGCTTGGCGGCAATCGCCTTGGCGTAGCTCAGGCGCTCGGTACGGGCACTGCGGTTGGCCGTGCGCTCGCGGACATCGACGTAGTCCAGGCGGGTCTTTTCGACGAAGCCGGGTTTGAGCTCCTTGGACAGCAGCTGGGTCGCTACGCCGACGGCGCGCGAAGCGTCGGTGACGTAGATCACCGCGTCGTTGCTGTACTTGGGCTCGATCTTCACGGCCGTGTGCGCCTTGGACGTGGTTGCACCACCGATCATCAGCGGCAGGTTGAAGCCCTGGCGCTGCATTTCGCGGGCAACGTGGACCATCTCGTCCAGCGACGGGGTAATCAGGCCGGACAGGCCGATGATGTCGCATTTCTCGTCGCGTGCGGTTTGCAGAATCTTCTCTGCCGGCACCATCACGCCGAGGTCGACGATGTCGTAACCGTTACAGCCCAGGACCACGCCGACGATGTTCTTGCCGATGTCGTGCACGTCGCCCTTGACCGTGGCCATCAAGATTTTGCCCTTGGCCTCGGGCTTGTCGCCTTTTTCGGCTTCGATGAACGGGATCAGGTGGGCTACGGCCTGCTTCATCACGCGTGCCGACTTGACCACCTGGGGCAGGAACATCTTGCCGGCACCGAACAGGTCGCCGACCACGTTCATGCCGCTCATCAGCGGGCCTTCGATGACCTCGATGGGCCGCGCGCATTGCTGGCGGCATTCTTCGGTGTCTTCGACGATGTGCGCAGTGATGCCTTTGACCAGGGCGTGTTCCAGGCGCTTGCCCACCGGCAGTGAGCGCCAGGCCTCGTTCTCGACTTCCTTGGTGGCGCCGCCGCCTTTGTAGTCGTCGGCAATGGCCAGCAGTGCATCGGTGCCTTCCGGGGTGCGGTTGAGCACCACGTCCTCGACCTTGTTGCGCAGGTCGGCCGGGATCTCGTCGTAGATCTCCAACTGGCCGGCGTTGACGATACCCATGGTCAGGCCGTTGCGGATGGCGTGGAACAGGAACACCGAGTGGATCGCTTCACGCACCGGGTTGTTGCCGCGGAACGAGAACGACACGTTGGACACCCCGCCCGAGCTCAGCGCGTGCGGCAGGTGGTCACGGATGTAGGCGCAGGCTTCGATGAAGTCGACGGCATAGTTGTTGTGCTCTTCGATGCCGGTGGCGACGGCGAAGATGTTCGGGTCGAAGATGATGTCTTCCGGCGGGAAGCCCACTTCGTTGACCAGGATGTCGTAGCTGCGCTTGCAGATTTCTTTCTTGCGCGCGGCGGTGTCGGCCTGGCCGACCTCGTCGAAGGCCATCACCACCACGGCGGCGCCGTAGCGTTTGCACAGGCGGGCGTGGTGCTTGAACTGCTCGACGCCTTCTTTCATGGAGATCGAGTTGACGATGCCCTTGCCTTGGATGCACTTCAGGCCCGCCTCGATCACTTCCCATTTGGAGGAGTCGATCATGATCGGTACCCGGGAGATATCCGGCTCACCCGCGATCATGTTGAGGAAGCGGACCATGGCGGCCTGGGAGTCGAGCATCCCTTCGTCCATGTTGATATCGATCACCTGGGCGCCGGCCTCGACCTGCTGCAGGGCCACTTCCAGGGCTTCGGTGTAGTTCTCTTCACGGATCAGCCGGGCGAACTTGGCCGAGCCGGTGATGTTGGTGCGCTCGCCAACGTTGACGAACAGCGACTCACGATCGATGGTGAACGGTTCCAGGCCCGACAGGCGGCAGGCCTTGGCGATTTCCGGGATCTCGCGAGGTTTGTACTTGGCCACGGCTTCGGCGATGGCCTGGATGTGGCCCGGGGTGGTGCCGCAGCAGCCGCCGATGATGTTGAGGAAGCCGCTGGCGGCGAACTCCTCAACCACTGCGGCCATCTCGGCCGGGGTTTCGTCGTACTCGCCGAAGGCGTTGGGCAGGCCGGCGTTGGGGTGCGCCGAGACATGGGTGTCGGCCTTGGTCGACAACTCTTCCAGGTACGGGCGCAGGTCCTTGGCGCCCAGGGCGCAGTTCAGGCCCACGGAAATCGGCTTGGCATGGCGCACCGAGTTCCAGAAGGCTTCGGTGGTCTGCCCGGACAAGGTCCGGCCGGAGGCGTCGGTGATGGTGCCGGAGATCATGATCGGCAATTCGACCTGGTCATCCTCGAACACCTGCTGCACGGCGAAGATCGCCGCCTTGGCGTTCAGGGTATCGAAAATGGTTTCGATCAGGATCAGGTCGGCACCGCCCTCGATCAGGCCGCGGGTGGCCTCGACGTAGTTTTCCACCAGCTCGTCGAAGGTGACGTTGCGGTAGCTGGGGTCGTTGACGTCCGGGGAAATCGAGCAGGTGCGGCTGGTCGGGCCAAGCACGCCGGCGACGAAGCGCGGTTTGTCGGGCGTCTCCAGGGTCTTGGCATCGGCGACCTGGCGGGCGATGCGCGCGCCTTCGACGTTCAGCTCGTAAACCAGCGACTCCATGGCGTAGTCGGCCTGGGAAATCTGCGTGGCGTTGAAGGTGTTGGTTTCGAGAATATCGGCGCCAGCATCCAGGTAGGCTTTTTCGATGGCGGCGATGACATCGGGGCGGCTGAGCAGCAACAGATCGTTGTTACCCTTTACATCGCTTGGCCAATCGGCAAAGCGCGTGCCACGATAGTCGTGTTCCTCGAGGCGATAACTTTGGATCATAGTACCCATGCCGCCGTCGAGGATCAGGATGCGCTCTTTGAGTGCGTGCTGGAGTGCTTGGAGACGAGCGCTGCGGTCGGACATAGGAACTACCTGGTCGGGCGATATCAGAAGGTGCCGAATCATAACAAAGCTGCGCGGTTTTTAGGCGCATCGCCCATTTGCATGAATTTTGCTCATGTTGGCGCACAAGCACCCAGGCGCGACCAGGCAATCGTGATGGCTTTCAGGAACCAGGACTTTTCGCACATGCTGCAACGTATTCTTGCCGGCGTCTTCGCCTTGCTCATCAGCGGCGTGGCGTTCGGGCAAGCCCCCCAGTCGAGTCCGGCCATTTCCTACACCCGGGACATTCAGCCGATCTTCACCGAGAAATGCGTGGCCTGCCACGCTTGTAACGATGCGGCCTGCCAGCTCAAGCTGGAAAGCCCCGAAGGGGCCGTGCGCGGGGCCACCAAGGTACCGGTGTACCAGGGCGACCGAAGCAAGGCGGTGCCCACCACGCGGCTGTTCTACGACGCCCACAGCGAGGGCGAGTGGCGCAAGAAGGGCTTCTACTCGGTGCTCGACAGCCAGGGCAGCCAGGCGGCGCTGATGGCGCGCATGCTCGAACTTGGGCACAAGACACCGCTCACGCCCAATGCCAAGTTGCCCGAGGACATCGTCCTGGGGATTAGCCGCAACAACATGTGCCCGTTGCCCCATGAGTTCGACGCCTACGCCGGCGCGCACCCCAGGGAAGGCATGCCGCTGGCGGTCACCGGCCTGACCGACCAGGAGTACAGCACGCTGCAACGCTGGCTGGCCACGGGGGCGCCGGTAGAGTACCAGCCGGTCCAGCCGAACCCGGCCGAGGCCAGGCAGATTGCCGACTGGGAAGAGCTGCTCAACCGCCCGGGCTCCACCGAAGCCCTGGTCGGGCGTTGGCTGTACGAGCACCTGTTCCTTGCGCACATCTACTTCGTTGGCGGGGAGCAGGGCCACTTCTTCCAATGGGTGCGTTCGCGCACGCCCAGCGGCCAGCCGGTCGACCTGATCGCTACCCGTCGCCCCAACGATCCACCGGGCACCGACTTCTATTACCGGCTGATTCCGGTGCAAGGCGTGATCGTGCACAAGACGCACATCACCTACCCAATGGGCCCACAAAAGCTCAAGCGGGTGAAGCAACTGTTTTACGCCGGTGACTGGCACGCTGCGGCGCTGCCCGGCTATGGCCCGCGTCATCGGGCCAACCCGTTCGAGACCTTCGAGGCGATCCCGGCGGTGGCGCGCTACCAGTTCATGCTGGACAACGCCGAGTACTTCGTGCGCACCTTCATCCGCGGCCCGGTGTGCCGTGGGCAGATTGCGACCGACGTGATTCGCGACAACTTCTGGGCGCTGTTCCAGGAGCCGGCCCATGATCGCTACATCACCGATGCCCAGTACCGCGGCGCCGCCACCCCGTTGCTGGCCATGCCGGGGCAGATCGATGACGTGGGCAGTGTGCTGAGCCTCTGGCACGCCTACCGCGACAAGCGCAACGAGTACGAAAAACTGCGCCGCGAAGCCTATGCCGAAATGCCGGCGCCGGGCTGGTCGACGTTGTGGGCGGGTAACGACAATGCGCTGCTGAGCATTTTCCGCCACTTCGACAGCGCCTCGGTGAGCAAAGGCCTGGTCGGCGATGTGCCGCTCACGGTGTGGCTGTTCGACTACCCGTTGCTGGAGCGCACCTATTACCAGTTGGCGGTCAACTTCGATGTGTTCGGCAACGTCTCGCACCAGTTGCAGACACGCCTGTACTTCGACCTGATCCGCAACGGTGCCGAGGTCAATTTCTTGCGCCTGATGCCGGCCGATCAGCGCGGTGCGATCCTCAGCGACTGGTACCAGACCAGCGGCAAAGTGAAGATGTGGCTCGACTATGAAGACATCGACACCGATACCCCGAGCGGCATCAAGCTCGACCCTGGCAACCCCAAGCGCGACTTCGGCCTCAAGCTGTTGCAGCGCACCGGCAGCCTGAATGCGGCGCCCGACCCGATCAACCGTTGCCAGGGTGCCTACTGCTCACGGCCGCAAATGAGCGAAGAGTTCCGCAATGCCGAGCAGTCGCTCAGCCGCCTGGTGTCGCGCCCGGCGGCGGGGCTCAAGGTCATCAACCAGCTGCCTGAGGCAAGCATGCTGCGCATCGAAGGGCAGGGCGGTCAGCGCCAGGTGTACAGCCTGCTGCGCAACCGTGCGCACAGCAACGTCGCCTTCCTGCTGGGCGAGGCTTCCCGCTATCAGCCAGGGCTGGACACACTGACCTTGTACCCGGGCGTACTCAGCAGCTACCCGAATTTCATCTTCAACATACCGACCCAGGATGTGCCGGAATTTGTCGAAGACATGGAGTATGCGCGTGATGACCCGAGCAAGTTCGAGCGCATCGTCATGCGCTGGGGCGTGCGCCGTAGCCATCCGCAGTTCTGGCAGTACTTCCATGACCTGAACAGCTACATCAAGGAGACCCAGCCGGTGGAAGCGGGTGTGCTGGACATGAACCGCTACGAGAACCTCTGATCGGTTGGCCTGACCTTTCCGGGGTAGCTGCGGTCGGAAACGGTGGGTGGTCCTGATCGACTGCAGGGGGGGCTGCTGGGCAGCCTTTCGCGGGTATTGCCCCCTCTGCGCTCGGTCACCGGCCTCAATGCACCGGCAATCGCAGGGTATTCCATGCTGTATTCGCTTCAGGCACTGCGGGCGTTCGCCGCCTGGGTGGTGGTTTGCCACCATTTCATGCAGATTTTCTTCGACTTCCACGCCAGCGGCCCGATCGGCCAACTGCTTACCGACCGGGGCGCCGTGGGCGTCGATATCTTCTTCGTCATCAGTGGGCTGGTGATCTACCTGTCGACCCGTGACAAAACCATCGAACCGCGTCAGTTCCTGCTCAACCGGGTGCTGCGCATCGTGCCGGCGTATTGGTTCTACAGCTTGCTCATGGCGGGCCTGCTGCTGGCGGCCAGCCGCTGGATGCCGCACCAGCAGTTCGACTGGCACCACCTGTTGCTGTCGTTGCTGTTCGTGCCAGCGGAAAACCCTGGGGGGTACGGGCTCTACCCGACCTTGAACGTGGGCTGGACGCTGAATTTCGAGATGTTCTTCTACCTGCTGTTCGGCCTGGCGTTCCTGGTGCGCCAGCGCCATCACCTGTGGCTGGTGAGCGCGGCGCTGTTGCTGGTCAGTGAAGTGCTGGGCCGGCTGGGCGTGCTCAGCCATTTCTACAACAACGACATCATCTATGAATTCCTGCTCGGCATCGGCCTGGGTGTGCTGTATCGCCGGGGCCTGATTCGCGAGGGCGTGTGGATGCCGCTGGCGTTGCTCGGGGTGGCGGGGTACGCCCTCTATCACCTGGACGCTTCCCAACGTCTGTTGCACTGGGGCGTGCCCAGCGCCTTGGTGGTGCTGGCCTTCATTGCCCTGGAACCTTGCTTCAAGGGTAACCAGGTGCTCAAGGCACTGGGCGACTGCTCGTATTCGGTGTACCTGATCCACGTGCTGGTGCTGTATGCCGGCTGGTTTGCCAGCCAGCGGCTGCACTTGAACCCGTATCTGGTGTTTGCCCTGTGCGTGCCGTCCATTGGACTAATGTCCTGGTTCAGCTACCAGTGGCTGGAGCGTGGCTTGTACCGGCGAATGCAGGCCTGGCTGGCGGCCCCACGGGGGCAGGCCCCGGCTTACGTGCTTTCCCGAGTCAAATACTAGGACTTTGTGCCGGGGCCAGGTTGGCGTACACTTGGCCGCAAGTCTGTGAGGAACTTACATGAGCGCTATAACCATTACCGACGCCGCCCATGATTACCTGGCCGATCTGCTCTCCAAGCAGAATACGCCCGGCATCGGCATTCGCATTTTCATCACCCAGCCAGGCACCCAGTACGCAGAGACGTGCATTGCCTACTGCAAGCCGGGCGAAGAGAAGCCCGACGACACCGCCGTGGGTCTGAAGAGCTTCACCGCTTACCTCGATGCGGTCAGCGTGCCCTTCCTTGAAGACGCGCTGGTCGACTACGCCACCGACCGCATGGGCGGCCAGCTGACCATCAAGGCGCCAAACGCCAAGGTGCCGATGGTCAACGAGGACAGCCCGATCAACGAGCGTATCAACTACTACCTGCAGACCGAGATCAACCCCGGTCTGGCCAGCCATGGCGGCCAGGTGAGCCTGGTGGACGTGGTCGACGACGGCATTGCCGTGCTGCAGTTCGGCGGCGGTTGCCAAGGCTGCGGCCAGGCTGACGTGACGTTGAAGGAAGGCATCGAGCGCACCCTGCTCGAGCGCATTCCCGAGCTCAAAGGTGTGCGTGACGTGACTGACCACACCCAGAAGGAAAACGCGTACTACTGACGAGTACGCGTCCTTAGCAACAAACTGTTACGGATTCAACCCCTGCGACAACAGGCCGCAGCCCGTATTCAAAGGGCTGCAGGCCAACACCGCCTTCATCGGGTAGAAGCACTTGGGGTGTCATGTAAGAATGCCCCGGTTTTTCGACCGGCCCCTCCCTGGGTCGGCACCTTTCCTGTGAAGGATGGCCTGTAAAGGATGGTTCCATGAATGATCTGTATACCCGGCGCGCGGTTGTCGCTGGGATGGGCGTTCTCGGGCTTGGCCTGCTGGCCGGCTGCAGCCCGGCCCGGGGTCTCGAGTTCAAGTACGGCAAGAACATGAGCAACGAAATCCTTGGGCGCAAGTTCAACCTCAAGGACCCCCAAGGCAACCCGCGTACCCTGTCGAGCTTCTACGGCAGCATGCCGATGATCTTCTTCGGCTTCACCCAGTGCCCGGCGGTCTGCCCGACCACGCTGGCGCGCGCGGCGCAAATCAGGCAAATGCTCAAGGGCCGTGACCGTGACCTGTTCCAGGTGGTGTTCATCACCCTGGACCCGGAGCGCGACACCCCCGAAGTGCTCGATGCCTACGTCAAGGCGTTCGACCCGTCGTTCACCGCCCTGACCGGTACCCCTGAGGAAATCGCCGAGGTGGCCAAGGAATTCAAGGTGTTCTACGAGAAGGTCCCGGCCGGTGACACCTACACCATCTCTCATTCGTCCACCAGCTACGTCTACGACACACGTGGCACTCTGCGCCTGAGCCTGGGCCATTCCCTGAACGCCAAGGAATGCGCCGAAGACCTGGTCACCCTGATGGAGATTTGCTAATGGCTGTTTCACTGCAACCGTTCAAGCGCGGCCTGGCCGCTATCGCCCTGCTGGGGCTTGCCCTGCCAGCGTTGGCCGAGACCACCGTGAGTGATGCCTGGGTCCGTGCCAGCGTGCCGCACCAGCAGTCCACCGGTGCCTTCATGACCTTGACTGCCAGCAGCGACAGCAAGCTGGTAGGGGTCGAGTCGCCAGTGGCCAAGACCGTGCAGGTGCATGAAATGACCATGAACGGTGATGTGATGGGCATGCGTGAGGTCAAGGCGGTCGAGTTGCCGGCTGGCAAGGCGGTAACCCTGGACCCGAATGGCTTGCACGTCATGCTGATGGGCTTGAAGCAGCAGGTGAAGGAGGGTGAACAGGTGCCTCTGACCCTGCTCATCGAAGACGCCAAGGGTGGCAAGCAAACGCTGCAGGTGCAGGCGCCGGTGCGCCCGCTCAACGCCGAGGCTGGCGGTGGGCATGACCACATGCACATGAACCACTGAAATACCGGGGGCCGCATAGCGGCCCCAGTTCATTCAGCTGCGAAAGCGTGGCAGCGGCCTGTCCAGGGTCAGCGAGGTCAAGGTCTTGCGTACCTGGGCTTCGTCGGCCTCCAGGGCCTTGAGGCTCGCGCGAATCTTGCCGGCGACGGGCACATCGCCCTGCCGGTCGATCCAGTCGGCGATCTCCTTGCAAGCACTGCTCAGGCAGGCCTGACGCTGGTTCATCAGCGATATGAGGGTGGTGAGCTCTCTTTCGGACATGGCAGGATCCTCCAATTCAGCCCTGTCAGTGTAGCAGTGCCTGACCCGTTTGCCCGGCCAGTTCCGCGGCCTGCCTAGCTGTGCAGGCAGGCCTGTCGATAGGCCCCCGGCGTCACGCCATAGGCCTGCTTGAACTGCCGGCTCAGGTGGCTTTGGTCAGCGAAGCCCAGGCTGAATGCCACCTCGGACGCCGCCAGGCCGCTTTTCAAGAATTCCCGGGCTCGGGCCAGGCGCCGTTGCTTGAGCCAGGCATGCGGCGGCAAGCCGGTGGCCTGGCGAAACACCCGGGCGAAGTGGAAGGGCGACAGGTTGACCGCAGCCGCCAGGGCTTCAAGCGAGGGCGGGTCGGCCAATTGGCTCTCCAGCAATTCGCGCGCACGCGCCACCGCCAGGGGCTCGAGGCCGGGTGCTGATGGCTCGGCGCACTGCCCGTGGCGTTGCACCAAGGCCAGCACGGCATGGCGCCAGGCGGTCTGCTGCTCCAACGCACTGGCAGCCGATTCGGACAGCTGGTGCAACTGGCTGAAGGCCAGCGCCAGGGCCGGGTCCTGGATCACACTGTCCTTGAAGCTGGGCATGCCGTGCCGGCCGAGCTCCAGCTCCTCCAGCACGCCGGTGACCCGTTCATGTTCCGGGTAGAAGCCGCGATAGCGCCAACCGGCTTCATGGGCAGTGGCGCCGGTGTGCAGCTCGTCGGGGTTGATCAGCACCATGCTGCCGACCGGGGCCAGGTGCTCGCTGCCACGATGCCAGAAGCGCTGGGCGCCGGACTCGATCACGGTGAACACATAGCCTTCGTGCACGTGCGGGGCGAAGCGTTGCTGAAAGTACCGCGCGTGCAGCATCTCGACGTCGCCCAGCGCCGGCGCCTGCCACAGGTGTGTCTGTTCACGCAGGGGCGTGGTCATGCCAGCCAGCTGCGCAGGAGGAAGAAGATCAACATGCTCACCAACATGCTCAGCAACACGCTGCGGGTCAACAGCACCAGGGCGACGGCCACCACTGAGCCCAGCAGATACGGGTTGAGCAGGCTCAGGTTCAGGTGATGGTCAGGCATGAAGATGATCGGCCCGCAGATGGCGGTGAGCATGCCCGGCACCGCAAACCCGAGAAACTGCCGGGCGTTGGAGCTCAGGCGCAAAGGCAGGCGCGGTTCGAGAAACGCATAGCGGTTGAGGAACACGATGGCGCCCATGGCGAATATCAGTAACCAAGTCATGCACGGCCTCCAAAGCACTTCTGGCAAACGAAACCGGCGCTCATGCCGAGCAGGCCTGCCGCCACCAAGGCGGTTTCCCAGTGCCAGGCACTGAACAGCACCGAGCAGAACAGCGAAACGGCCACACACACTACCGTTGCGAGGTTGCGCACCAGGGGCGCGATCAGGGCGACGAAGGTGGCGACAATGGAAAAGTCCAGGCCCAACTGATCGAGGTGCGGAATGTTCTGGCCAAGGACGATGCCGGCCAGGGTAAACAGGTTCCAGGCGACATAGAAGGTCAGGCCCACGCCCAGCGCGTACCAGCGGTTGAACTGTTGCTGGTCGTAATGGCTGGTCAGGGCAAAGAATTCGTCGGTCAGCAAAAAGCCCAGGCCCAACCGCCAGCGCAGTGGCTGGTTCGACAGCACGGGGCGCATGGACAGGCCGTACAACAGGTGCTGCGAGGTCAGCAGCAAGGTGGTGAGCAGGATCGACGCCAGGTTGGCGCCGCCCTTGAGCATGCCAATCGCCACCAGTTGCGCGGCACCGGCAAAGACGATAGCCGACAGGCCCTGACCTTCCCAGGCACTGAGGTTGGCTTCAATGGCCATGGACCCGGCCAAAAGGCCCCAGGGGGCCACGGCCAGGGACAGCGGGAGGATGGCGATGGCGCCACGCAGAAAGGCTTGGCGGGCAATGTGTGGGCTGTGGGGCATGGTGGCTGCAACGCGTGTACTCGGTTGCGCAGCATGCCAGAGTGGTAATGGCGATGGCTTGAACGATCTTGCTGGTTTGGGCCCTGTTCGGGCTCAAGGGCGTTAGCGATGGCTGGCCAATCCGTGTTGCGCTGTCACGCACCCGTTGATGTCCACGGCCTTCTGCAGCAAGGTCTGACGCTGTTGCGAGTCCAGGTCTGCCAGCAGCCGGTACACCTCGGCCTGGTAGTCGCGCTGACGCCCCCACTGCATTTCCAGGCCCTGCGGCTGGCTGCGGCTACAGGCCAGTCGCGTGGCAGGTTGCGGGTAGTAGGGGGCGTACTGGGTGGCCATGCTCGGGATCGCCTCCAGTGCAGCGCGATACTCCACGCTGGCGTTGTAGGGCGGGCACCAGGTGGCGATGGCCGGTGCCGGAGCCGCGAAGCCTTGCTTGAGGCTGGCTACCAGCAAAGGGCAGGCCGCGTCGGGGATCTGCCCGGCGGGCAAATAGGTCATGTAGTAGAGCGCCAGCCGGTACTGCGCCACCGGGTGGCCCAGCGCCACTGACTTTTTCAGCAGTGCCACGGCGGTAGGCAACGTGTGGGCAAGGGCCTGGCCCTGACGGGTGAGTTCCGGGTCGCTGCCCAGGGCAGTGCGCAGTGAACTGGCGCTGTCATCTTGGCTGTCGGCCTGTTCCAGCAGCGGCAGGGCCTGGCGGTAGAGCAGGTCGGCATGAGGGTCGATGCGCACGTCAAGCGCTTGCGCAGCCAACGGCATCAGGGCGATCAACAGCGGGGGCAGGATGACCGCGCGACTCACAGGCATGCCTCGTGAAAAGCGCAGTCACGGCAGGCGGCCAGTTGTTGATGGACGGCTTCGATGTTCATGACAGGTACAGGTGCGCCTCAGGCGGATCGGAACGACGACGTATTCTAGCCACCCAAGGGCCCTCGCCGAAAGACCAGCAGGCAACTGTCAGACGAGCTTGATGGGCGTGACCTTGCGCTGAGCGTGTTTTTCCTGGGCCAGGCCCAGCTTGGCGGTAATGACCTTGGCCAGGGCATTGTTGCCCAGGTCGTTGAGGTGCAGGCGGTCGACGAACAGGTCGGCGCCGAATACCGGCGAGCTGCTGAGCATGCTGTTCATGTCGTAACAGGGTACCGGGTCGGCCTGGCTTTTGATGCGGCGAAAGAAGGCCATGTGCAACTGGCTGTCAAAGACCCCGTCGAGCAGGCGGTCGAAGTTGGCCGGCTGTTGCTCCAGCGCCGTCAGCATGGCCTGCTCACCCTCAGGCAGGGTTTCGCGGCACCAGGGCAGCAGTGGCTGGAGTATGAAGGTGAGGGTGGCATGGCTGTCTGCCAGCAGACGCTCCCATTGGCGCAAGGTGCGGCCGATGGTGTCGGCCGCGCGGGCCAGTCGCTTTTCAGGGGGCGATAATGGCCTGGCGACAGGCGCTACGGGCGGGCGCGTGGTCAAGGCTTGGCCAAGCCGTCGCCAGAGCGATTGCGGGCGCGGGGCCACAGCAGGCGGCATGCCGTCGCTGTAGCTGTTCAGCGTGTCGCGCAGGGCCGTGGCGTGAAGCGGGTCGTGGGGGCTGGCGAGGACTTCGCCAAGGGCTTCATGGGCCAGTGTATTGAGGCCGCTGAGCACCACCACATGGCCCAATTGGCCGAGCCGATGCTGGTGGGTGAGGAACAGCAGCAGCTCCTGGCCGGCATTGAGCCCGCAGCCGGCCAGGTTCAGCCAGACTTCCCCGGTCAGCATCGACAAATGTGAAGCCACCGTATGTTCGTCGCAGCTGGCGCCGATACCCAAGGCGGTAGAGCCCCCCACCAGCAAGTTGATGCGCGGCGCCGCGCCGCGCTCGGCCGCCGAGAAACGCTTGCCCGCACAATGGCTGTAGCGCAGGCCAAGGGCATCGGTGTTGATAGTGCCGGAGCGATAACCGCGCTCGTGCACCTGCAGGGTGTGTGGCGCACGGTGGTTGCCGAGTAACAGAAAGCGCTGGTAGTCCTGTTGCAGCGGCGAAGGAGGGCCCGGGACAGGCGTGCTGGTGTCGGTCGATCTCATGGGCACTCCTTCGCGTTGTTGCTGGCTCAGGCCGCCAGTTCCTTGAGGTTGTAAAGCAGGCCGCCCGCTGCGATCAGCAACAGGGCGACGCCCGAAGCCAGGCTGATCAGGCGGTTGCTGCGTTGCGAGGCGATCTTGCCGATGGCGAAGATGTACAGGCTGAGCACGGCGAAATCGATGGCCACCCACAGCAGCGACAGCACCACCATGCTCTTGCCGAACGACTCGGTGATCTGGATGAACTGGGGGAAAAAGGCGATGAAGAAGATGATGTCCTTGGGGTTGGAGATGCCCACCATGAAGCCTTGCAGCAGGCCGCCGCGCCCAGGCCCCTGTGTCTCGTTCGCCGCGTCCGACGCCGGCGCCTGCAGGGCTTCCTTGAGGGTGCACACGGCGATGTAGCCGATGAACAGGCAGCCCATCAGGCTCATGCCGCTGAGCCAGGCCTTGTCGATGGCCGCGCTGGTCAGGATGATCCAGGCTGCCGCGCCTATCAGTACCAGGGACGCCCAGTTGGTACCCACGGCGGTGAACATGGCCTTGCGCGAGCCGGAGGCGGCAGCAGTGTTGACGATCAGTGCTACCACCGGGCCAGGGGTGGCGATCAGCAGCAGCACGGTCAGTGCATAGGTGGCGGTCAGTGCGGTATTCACGGTCAATTCTCGATCAGTGTGTCGGCGGGTACATGGGCGTGGAACGGGCAGCGTGACGGGTTGAGCGAACCTGCCTCCTGCAGTTGGTACTGCTTCCACTCGTAGTTGTCGGCATCGCCGAAAGCGCCAAGGGTGTCGGGCATGACGCCGTCGTTATAGTGGGCCACGCGCTCGCGGATGCGGGCACGAATACGCTTGCCACTTTCAGTGCTGGCGTTGGCCACTTCGTCGAAGTTCTCCCGGGGGTTGATGACGAAGGTGATGTGCGGGCCCAGGTTGCGGCTTTTCATTTGCCGGTGGCCCGGGAAGTTCATGTTGATGAACAGCGGCATGCCGGCGTAGCAGAACGACCAGCCGTTATCGTCCGGGTCGGAGGGTATGGCCTGCGGCCATGGATGTGGGTCGCGGGCATGGACCCCACGCAGCACCTTCCAGGCCAAGGCCTGTTGCTCGGCGAGGGTGTAGTCGCCAGGGGTTTCGAGAAACACCACCAGTGGGCTGCCGATGCGCTGCTTGAGCGGAATCGGTGCGATGGTGCGCACATAGTCGGCCAGGCCCTGAGCGATGTCATCGGCCAGCTGCTCGGCGCGGGCGAAGAGGATGTGGCAGGTCTCGCTGGCGACCGCCTTGCGCCCGAACAGGCACGGAAAGTCGGGGCTGGCGAGAATGCCGCGAAAATGCTGTATGGTTTTGTACGTCCAATGCTGCGTGTTCCGGACATGTTCAGTGGCCAGCTCTAGCGCATCCAGGCGATAGCAGTTTCCATAACCCGTAAACATGATTTCCCCAGGTTTCCAATTAAGTAACGTTCCAGGCATATGCAGGCAGAATCTTGGTTATCTTTATTATTTACATGCATTTTCTGAGACGGACTTAACGTTGTAAAACGCGTGGAACTATGACCTACTATTAGTCTTACTCATGCTTCGGACGTCGCCATGTCGGAACGGATTCAGGCTCTGCACGCCTTGCGTGCTTTCGAGGTGGCCTCTCGTTATGGCTCCTTTACCCGTGCGGCGGAGGAGCTGGCACTGACCCAAGGGGCAGTCAGCCACCACATCAAGACCCTTGAGGCCATGTTCGGCTGCGACCTGTTCGAGCGCCGTGGCCCGAAACTGAGCCTGACCGAGCACGGTCGCCTGTTGTCCCAGGAGCTCAAGGTCGGCTTCAAGATCATCGAGAATGCCTGCGCGTTGCTGCGTCAGGACCGCTACGGCCTGCGCCTCAAGGCCCCGTCCACGCTTACCATGCGCTGGCTGCTCAGGGCACTGGACGGGTTCAAGAAGAACGACGACAGCTGCAGCGTGCAACTGTCGAGCGTGTGGATGGACATCGACAGCGTGGATTTCTATTCCGAACCCTACGACTGCGCCATCCTGCTGGCCAACGGGCGTTTCCCCGCCGACGTCGAGAGCTTCAAACTGTTCGATGAATGGCTGATCCCGGTCTGCCACCCCGACTACATGGCACAACCGCAGCCCGACCTGGGCGACCTGCGCCAATGCGAGTTCCTTCACCCGTCCCCGGACCGACGCGATTGGCGGCGTTGGCTGGCGCGCATGGATGCGCTGGACATCAGCATCGACCAAGGGCAGGTGTTCGACACTCTCGACCAGGGCATCTCGGCGGCTCAGCAAGGGTTGGGCATCTCGGTGGTGGACCTGGTGCTGGCCACGACCGATCTTTCGGCAGGGCGCCTGGTCACACCGTTCAAGTACGCGGTAGCCACGGGCGACGGCTATTACATGACCTGGCTCAAATCCAGCCCCAAGGCCCGGCAGATGCACAAGCTGCGTGATTTTCTGTTCGGCCAGGTACCGCCGCTGGCCTACAAGGACATCAACTACTTGTATGGCTGAGGGCCGCCAGGCAATACCCGTTCGAGCATGAAGTCGATGAACACTCGCAGCTTGGGCGGCACGTGGCGCCCCGACGGCCACAGCAGGTAGAAGCTGCCACGCCGTTCCATGAAACTCTCGAGCACGCTCACCAGTGTGCCTGCGGCCAATTCGCGGCGCACGCTGAAGTCCGGCAGGCAGGTGATGCCGCGGTGGTTTAGGGCAAAGCAGATGCGCGTCTCGACGTGGTTGCACACCATCGAAATGGGGATGTCATAGCCTTGGTCGGGGTGCTCCTGGCGCAGCGGCCAGACCTCCAGCTTGCCGTTGCTGGGGAAGCGGTAGTGTAGGCAGGCGTGTGTGCTCAAGTCACGCGGGTGGCTGGGCGTGCCGCGCTCGCGCAAGTATTCGGGTGATGCCACCAGGCGGTGCTGGAAGTGGCCGAGGAATTTGGCATTGAGGCGTGAGTCCAGCGGCTGGCCACCCCGCATGACCACATCGAAACCCTCTCCGACGATATCCACCATGCGGTCGGTGAACTCCAGGTCCAGCTCAACCTGGGGGTACAGCGCCATGAACTCGGCCAACGCCGGCATCACCAGCCCGGTGACCTGGGGCAGGCTCACGCGCAGGCGGCCGCGCGGGGTTTCGCTGGCCTGGGACAGCGCCTGCTCGGTCGCTTCGATTTCCGCCAGGATGCGCCGGCTGCGCTCTAGAAACAGCGTGCCTTCGGCGGTCAGGGTGATGCTGCGCGTGCTGCGATGGAACAGGCGCACACCCAGGCGACTTTCCAGCCGTGCCACGCGCTTGCCCACGGCCGAGGCAGTGATGCCCAGTGACTGACCGGCAGCGACGAAGCTGCGGGTTTCGGCAACCCGGTTGAAGACCACGAAGCCGCTGAGACTGTCCATGACATGTTCCTGATTGCGGACATTGATGTCCGGGGTGAGCGGCATTGTAACCGTCTTTTTCCGTAATGCCGCCGCCGTGCACACTGTCGCCCTCGATTTCCACTTCAAGGCACCCTGCAATGTCCCAGATATCTTGCGCACCGCCATTGGTTGAGCGCGCCGAGCGCCTGCCCCTGAGTGGCCTGCTGGCGCTGGCCATGACCGGCTTTATCGCCATCCTCAGCGAAACCCTGCCTGCCGGTTTGCTGGACCAGATCGCCGGTGGCATGCACATCAGCCAGGCCATGGCCGGGCAATGGGTTACGGCCTATGCACTCGGTTCGTTGTTGACTGCCATTCCCTTGGTGACCCTGACCCAGGGCTGGTATCGCCGTCGCGCTTTGCTGCTGGCGATCGGCGGCTTTGTGCTGTTCAACGGCTTGACGGTGTTGTCGTCGTCCAACGCTCTTACCCTGGTGCTGCGCTTTTTCACCGGTGCCGCTGCCGGCCTGGCCTGGGGGCTGATCGCCGGCCATGCCCGGCGCATGGTACCGGTGGCCTTGCAGGGGCGGGCGATGGCCGTGGCCATGCTTGGGCAGCCGATAGCGTTGTCCCTCGGGTTGCCTATTGGTACCTGGCTTGGGGCAATGCTGGGGTGGCGTGCCACCTTCGTCGTGGTCACCCTGGTGGCGCTGTTGCTGGTGGTCTGGGTATTGCGCGCGGTTCCGGATTACCCGGGGCAGGTAGCCGGCAAGCGCCCTGCGGCGTTGCAGGTGTTGCGCACACCGGGCGTGGCGCGGGTGCTGCTGGTGATCCTGGCCTGGGTCCTGGGCCACAACATCCTCTATACCTACATCGTGCCGCTGTTGGCGGCGGCGGGGATGGCCGCCGAGATTGGCCAGGTGTTGATGGTGTTCGGCCTATCGGCGCTGGCGGGCATCGGGCTGGTCGGGTTGTTGGTCGATCGGCATCTGCGCAAGCTGGTGCTGCTGAGCCTCGCCGGGTTTGCCGTGGCCACGCTGGTGCTGGGGCAGGCGTCTTCGTGGGCGATGTACCTGAGCATTGCGCTGTGGGGCGTGACGTACGGCGGCGCGCCAACGCTGTTGCAGACGGCCTGTGCGGATGCGGCGGGCGAGGGCGGTGATGTGGCGCAATCGATGCTGGTGACGGTGTGGAACAGTGCGATTGCGTTGGGGGGGATTATTGGCGGTTTGCTGCTGACCGGGGCCGGTGTCGCGTGGTTTGCGCCAGTGGCGTTGCTGTTGATCGGCTTGGCGTGGCTGCTGGCGTGGGCAGGGCGGCGTAGCGGGTTCGTCGCCGGTTCCCGCTGAAAACAGCGCTGAGTTGCCCCGGCAAGACATGCAAAGCCACAGGCTGCCCTGCAAAGGGTAGAATCGTCACTTCAGGCACAACAGACAACCAGAGGTCGACGCGGTGGATTTGCAGCAGGGCTTTGTCCTGACCCGGCATTGGCATGACACACCCGAAGGCACGTGCGTGGAGTTCTGGCTGGCTACCGATCAGGGGCCGCGGCAATTGCGCCTGGCGCCACAGGTGTCGGTGGCGTTCCTCCCCCAGGCGCAAGCCGAGCATGCTCGCGTGCTGTTGGCCAACGAGCCGGGCGTCGAGCTCAAACCCTTGCAACTGCGTGACTTCGATCAGCGCCCGGTGCTGGGCCTGTACTGCCGCCAGCATCGCCAGTTGATGCAGGTGGAGCAACGCCTGCGCAACGCCGGCGTTGAGGTGTACGAGGCGGACATCCGCCCACCCGAGCGCTATCTCATGGAGCGCTTCATTACCGCCCCCGTGCAGTTCACCGGCCAACCCGACGGCCACGGCGTGCTCTGCGATGCCCAGCTCAAGCCCCTGCCGGACTATCGCCCGCCACTGCGCCTGGTGTCGCTGGATATCGAAACCAGCCAGCGCGGTGAGCTCTACAGTATTGCCCTCGAAGGCTGCGGCCAGCGCCAGGTGTACATGCTTGGCCCGGCAAACGGCGACAGCAGCGCCGTGGACTTCGACCTGCATTACTGCGACGACCCTGCCGCGCTGCTCGCGTGCCTCAACCAATGGATGGCCCGGCACGATCCGGATGCGATCATCGGCTGGAACCTGGTGCAGTTCGACCTGCGCCTGTTGCACGAACACGCCAAGCAATTGCAGGTGCCTTTGGCCCTGGGGCGCAACGGCGCGCCCATGACCCTGCGCGCTCACGCCAGCGGCGGTCACGTATTCGCCGATGCCCCCGGGCGGCTGCTGATCGACGGTATCGAAGCCTTGCGTTCGGCCACCTGGAGCTTCCCTTCGTTCAGCCTGGAAAACGTGGCACAAACGCTGCTGGGCGAGGGCAAGGCCATCAGCACACCTTATCAGCGCATGGACGAAATCAACCGCATGTTCGCCGAGGACAAACCGTCGCTGGCACGCTACAACCTCAAGGACTGCGAACTGGTCACGCGCATCTTCGCCCATACCCGCCTACTCGAATTCCTGCTTGAGCGTGCCAGCGTCACGGGGTTGGCCGTGGACCGAAGCGGTGGCTCGGTGGCGGCGTTCTGCCATTTGTACATGCCTCAGATGCACCGCCTGGGCTTTGTCGCGCCTAACCTCGGCAGCCGCCCCGACGAGGCCAGCCCCGGTGGCTTCGTGATGGACTCACGCCCCGGTCTCTACGATTCGGTGCTGGTGCTGGACTACAAAAGCCTGTACCCCTCGATCATCCGCACCTTTCTGATCGACCCGGTCGGCCTGGCCGAAGGCCTGCGCCAGCCCGATGACCAGCACTCGGTGGCCGGCTTTCGCGGCGCTCGCTTCTCCCGTAGCCGGCACTGCCTGCCAGCCATCGTCGAGCGTGTGTGGCAGGGCAGGGAGGCGGCCAAGCGCGCGGGTAACGCGCCGCTGTCGCAGGCACTGAAAATCATCATGAATGCCTTCTACGGTGTACTGGGTTCCAGCGGCTGCCGCTTCTTTGACCCGCGCCTGGCGTCGTCGATCACCCTGCGCGGCCACCAGATCATGCGCCAGACCCGTGAATTGATCGAAGCGCGTGGTTTTGATGTGATCTACGGCGATACCGACTCCACCTTCGTCTGGCTCAAGGGCGCCCATGACGAAGACGCCGCCGCGCGCATCGGCCGTGAGTTGGTGGCAGAAGTGAACCTGTGGTGGCGCCAGCACCTGCACGATTCGATGGGGCTGGACAGCGCCCTGGAGTTGCAGTTCGAAACCCATTACCGACGCTTCCTGATGCCCACCATTCGCGGCACCGAAGAGGGCAGCAAAAAGCGTTACGCCGGCCTGGTACAGTGCGCCGACGGCAGTGAACAGATGGTGTACAAGGGCCTGGAGTCGGTGCGCACCGACTGGTCGCCGCTGGCGCGGGAGTTCCAGCAGGCGCTGTACGGGCGTATCTTCCGCGGCCAACCGTACCGCGACTACGTGCGCCAGTACGTGCAACAGACCCTGGCCGGTGAACTGGATGAGCTGATGGTCTACCGCAAGCGCTTGCGCCGCCCGCTGGCCGACTACCAGCGAAACGTACCGCCGCACGTGCGTGCGGCGCGCCTGGCCGACGCGTACAACAGCCGCCTCGGCCGTCCACGGCAGTACCAGAACGGTGGCTGGATCAGCTACTTGATCACCACTGCCGGCCCTGAACCCTTGGAGAACCTGCAGGCGCCCATCGACTACGAGCACTACCTGAGCCGCCAACTGCAGCCGGTGGCCGATGCCATCCTGCCCTTTGTCGGTGATGATTTCGCGGCGTTGACGGGCAGCCAGTTAGCGTTGTTCTAAGTGCGGGCATTAGCTATCTAATGCCTCGACCAACCTCTTCTGCCTAGGCTGGCCTCTTCACTGAACAGGAGGCTTTGAGCATGGGCACTACCGTGGGCAATGATGTTGAGTCAGGCTTGCCGCATCTGGACACGCTGCAGCGCGACAGCGAGGCGTTTCAGGATGACATCATTGGCCAGCGCTTGCCCCGCTGGCTGCGCCAGGCGCCGGTTGAGCAGCTGCCGGAGATCAGTCGCGCACTGGCCAAGAGCCTTGAGTGCCGTCAGCAACTGGGCGCGCTGCTGGCGCGCATCGACGGGATCGATCATTTCGTCGTATCAGCGCTGCAGAACGCGCTCACCGAGCGCTATGGCGTCACGGGCAATCCACGCCGGCTGACGTTTCTCGAAGGGCGCCGTGAGCCGGTAATCAACGCTCAACCCGTTGGGGCCCACCTCACCGAGGTGGTGTACGAAGAAAAACCATTGCTCGAGGTGGTACTGCGTAACTTCACTGCCGAACAGGCCAGCACGGGCGGCCAGCCTGTCGGCAACCGGCTGCTGGTACCGCGTGCAGGCACCCACAACCTCCCCACCGCCATCGCTTTTGCCGCATTGTGCCGCGAGCTGGACCTGGGCGAGGGCTATCAGCGTCATCTGGATGCCATCCTCAAGCCCGACGAGAACCCAAAACGCATCGAGTCGCTGCTGGTCGATGCAATCCGCTATGCCATGTTGGTGGACGGGTACAAGGCCAGGCAAGAAGAGGTGCTCGATGCCAGCGACCTGAAACTGTTGGTGAGCATGTGCCTTGAGGGCAAGCTGTTGCGCCTGGCAGGTGACCTGGTGGTGGCCAGGCAACTGAGGCTGCTCGGGTGCGCCATTGAGCAGGTCGTGGTGCTCGAAGTGATCGATCAAGGGCCCCTGTTCAACACTACCCGGCGGTTGTTGATGCATGTGCCGGGTGACCCGGTGGCGGCCTGGAGTGCATTCGACAGCCTCGATGACCTTAACCGCGCGCTGGGCCATCGCCTGCGCCTCAAGACGTATCAACGGTTCTTCAGCCGTTTCGTGCTCAGGCGCGACAGCCAGGCATTTTTCGCCAGGGTAGTGCCGGCTTTTGACGACCTTCCAGACTGGGCCAGTTTTGACCTGAAACCGTATTTGCAGGCGTATCCGTCACCGCTGTTCAACAGCCTGGCGCAGGCGCGCATCCGCCAGATCAAGGAGGACGCAGCGATGATCGCGGTGCCGGTGGCTCGGCTTGATCGCGAGCTTCAGCGTGCCCATGACGAACGGCTGGCCGCAGAAGGGTGGGCGCTGCTCAACCTGGCGTCGTTCTTTGCACCGGGCTTGGGGCTGGTCGTGCTCGCGGTGACCGTATGGGAGTTGCTGGGCGAGGTCTACCACGCTATCGAGGCCCTGCATGACGGTGACACCCAACAGGCACTTGATCACCTGACCAACGTCGCCACCGACCTTGCAATTGTCGCGGCCACGGCGGCGGGCGTCTCGCTGACCAAGCGGCTGTGGGCACGTTCGGCGGTGGTCGATGCGATGGTGCCTGCGCGGCTTGAAGACGGTAGCACCAAGCTCTGGCAGCAGGACCTGGCAGCGTATCGCAGCATCGCGCCGAGCAGTGCGGCGGCCCAGGATGCCTTGGGTATTCGGCGCTACGGTGGCCAGGCCTGGGTCGAAATGGACGGGCATCACTACCCTGTGGTCGAGCCGGCTGGCGATGGCCAATGGCAACTTCGCCCACGCGGTGGCAACGGGCCTGCGCTACGCCACAACGGCGCTGGCGCCTGGCGGGTATGGACCGAGCAGCCCGCGCAATGGGACGACACCTACCGCATGTTCCGCCGTCTTGGCGCACCGCTGGACAGCATGAGTGACGAGCAGATCGACCAGGTGCTGGGCTTTCATGAGCTCAACGCCGATCACCTGCGGGCGCTGCATATTTACGGGCGTGCGCCGGAGCCGGGGATGCTCGACAGCGCCGAGCGCTCCAGGCTTGACTGGCGGATCCGCCAGGTGGTCAGCCATTTGCGCGCGGGTGAGCAGGTTGAGGATTTCACCGTGCTCCAGCATGCCCGGCGCCTGCAAGGTGCCTCCGATGCGTCAGACCAGGCGTTGGCCGAACTGGCATGGGCCCAGCGCAGGCACTTGCTGGGGCACTTGTATGAGGCCGTGCAGCCCAGCGACACGCCCGGTTCTGTCTTGCTGCGCAAGGTGTTTCCGGGGCTGCATTCGCGTGCCGCACGAGCGCTGCTGGCGGCTGCCAACGGGGATGATCGGCGGCGGTTGATGCAAAGCGGTCGCGTGCCATTGAACCTGGCCGAAGCGGCCAGGCGCAGTGTCTCGGACATCCGCAGGGTTCGAGTGCTTGAAGCGTTGACCCTGGATACCCCACAGAACGCCGACCTGGCACGAGTGGTACTGGGGTTGCTCAAGTACCTGCCTGGCGCTGACCAAGGTGTACGCTGGCGTCTTTTCGAAGGCCAGCGCGGTGGGCCACTGCTGTCATCGGTTGAGGAGGGCACTCACGGTTTCGATCTCTTGCACCAGCATGGCGCCTTCCAATTGCTCGATTCGCAAGGCGTACCGCAAGGTCAGACCGGCGAGTTGTTCGAGGTGATGACTGCTGCCTATGCACCGCATCAGCGCGCGGCCATGCAGGTGAACGAGCCTTTCGCCCATAACCTGAGGGTCACGCTGGCGCGTGAGGCCATGCGACGGCACGCTGAAGTCGAAGGCCTGCTGGGTGTACAGCGCCTGGGCTTTTTCCGGCTACCGCAGCGTTTGGCTGATGGCCGTTTGGGCTACCCCTTGGGCGGCAGCAACTCGGGTGGCCCTGGACGGCCCGAGCGGGCGCTGGGGGCGATGGTGCGTGACCTGTTTCCGTCGTTCAGTGATGAGCAGGTGGCGGTATGGGCCGACAATGTGCGGCGCTCGGGTCGGCAGCTGGATGCGGTACTGGCCGCGCTGCGCACAGAGTACAGGGCGCTGCGCAACAGCCTGGACGCATGGGTTGGGGAGGCCGTAGGTGAAACCAGGGAGGACCGGGCCTGCTTGCGCGACACGCTGATCGATTGTTGGCAGCGCACCACCGACGCCGGGCAAACCCACCTCAACACCGACCACAACTATCGCATGGTCTTGTACAACATGAACCCTGAAGGGCTGCCGGAAATACCGGCCCAGGTCAGCTTTGCTCATGTTTCCGATCTGTCCCTGCTGCGCTTGGAACTTCGAGACGCTCCTGCGAGTTTCCTGCTCGCCTTCTCGCACCTGAGCATGCTGGACCTGGGCGGGAACCTCCTGACTCAATTGCCGCAGCCCTTGTTGCAGCTACCGTACTTGCGTCAGCTTACCCTGACCAACAACCGAATCGTGTTGAGCACCAGCCAGGCGGCTACCTTGGCAAGCGCCACAAACTTGGAGTACATCGACCTGTCCCACAACCCATTGGGGCGCACCTTTACCCTGAGTGGGTTGACTAGGCTGCGCTGGTTGAACTTGCGCAACACTGGCCTGACGCATTTTCCCCATGGTATGGCCAGCCGTTCAAACCTGGTTCTCATGGATATGCGTGAAAACCGCATTACCCAGATCCCCCACTGGTTCTATCAACTGCCGCCCGGGGTTCGGCGGCGCACCCGGTTGGCCGGCAATCCGCTGGAAGGCGACGAGCTGGTGCGTCTGCAGGCTTCGTTCATGGCACCTCTCGTGCCGCTGGACGAGGCCTTGCTGCGAGAACAGTTTGTCCGTAGCCGGGAGGTTTGGGGGGATGCTATCGGTCCGCAGCACCGTGGCCTGCTGATCGCTGCATGGGAGGCGGTAGATGTAGGCGAGCCTGCAGAGCGTTTCTTTCGCGTGCTGCAGCAGTTGCTGCAGTCTGCGGATTTTCACATCAATCCCCAGGCACTCTCGCAGCGGGTACTGGCTGTGCTGCAGGCGATGTCCAAGGAACCCGCTCTGCGTCAGGCATTGTTGGACATCGCCAACGACGAGTGGGGTTGTCAGGATGGCGCTACCTGGTGCCTCAGCAACCTTGAGTTGAATGTGCTGGTGTGGCAAGCCCGTGCGGATGCGCAAGGTAATACGGAGCATGCCTTGCTGGCGTTGGGGCGGCGTTTGTGGCGTCTGGATGAAGTCGACCGCCTTGCCGTGCGCGACATTCTTGATCGCGGTGGCAACCCGGATGAAAGCGAGGTGGGGCTCGCCTATCGCCTTGGATTGCGTGATCGTCTGGGCTTGCCCATTCAAGTGGGAGACATGAGTTTTCGGCCACTGGCAGGGGTGACTGAAGCGCACCTTGCACGGGTCGAAGCGCAAGTGCTTGAGGCCGAGACGCAAGAGCAGGTCGCCCGTTCGCTGGTGGACCGGACCTTCTGGCAGGCGCACCTGGAACGCACTCACCCGGAACGTTTCGCGCAAGTCGACAGGCCGTTCCGGCGCCGGCTCGACAGCGTACTCGATGATGAGGCGCTGACCGACGAGACCAGACAGGCACAGTCCGATGCCATTCTTGGCGAACAGCGCGCAGCACGGCGGGGGCTGATGCTCGACATGACGCTGGCGGCACTCGAAGCCGGGCCCACGGATGCGGGTATCGATGTGTAATGGCCCCGACTGGCAGGGCACAGCCGTCTCTGCAGCGGCTTTGGACTATGCTCAGTGACAGGGCGGCGTGTTCGGTAAAGGCCGTCATCCTGTTCTGACGCATGGCTGGAAATTGCCCGTTACTTTTCCCTGACACACCGAGTGTTTGAAGTGGTTTAGGCTCCAGGTCGGATTTTTCTCCGTGATCTGCAGTCATTGGTTTATCGAGATATTAAGGAGATGTGTATGCTCGTTCGGTCACTGACCCTCGCCACCTTGCTCGCCGTCACCAGCCCACTGTTCGCCGCAGACAGCGACGCGCCTTTGGCCAAGGAGTTGGGCAAGGCACGGCCTTTGGTGATCATCGCCCCCAGTACAGCCGACCCGACACTGCGCGGGTTGAATAAAGCACTGGAAGACCCTGCCATTCAGGCGGCCTTCAAGGAGCGCAGCCTGGTGCTGTACAGCGTGGCCAAAATGGTGGGCAAGCGCGAGGACAAGAACCTCGAGCAGCAGACCACCATGGCCCTGATCCGCGAGCTCAAGCTCGGCGCGAGCGCGGGTACCAAGGTGATCCTGGTGGGCAAGGACGGTGAACGGCACATGCTCAAGGATGACGCGACCGGCGAGCCGATCGACCCGCAGGCCATCCTCAAGGCGGTCGATGAACTGCCGGCGAGCGAGAAGGCCGTGACGGCGCCGGAGCCTGTCGCGGCAGCGCCTGAAGCCAAGGGCAAGGACAGCAAACCGGCCAAACCGGTCAAGCCAGCTGCACCGCCCAAACCGCTGGAGGACTGATCGCCTTCGCCCGCTCCCTGGCCGCAGGGGCGGGCGCTTTGTATCGCACTGTATCCTGCACGGCTGCAGACCCATTTCTGTACAAAATTCGGACATCGGCGATACATCCCCGACACACCCACGCGGCCTAATGGCTCCACACCCCAACCACAGTGGAGCAACATCATGACTCATGCACGGAACACCCTCGGCCTGCTCGGCGCCGCACTGCTCGGCAGCATGGCCTTTGGCAGCAGCGCGTTCGCTGTCGAGCCCCTGTCCCAGGGTTATCAACTGGCTTCGGCTAAGGTTGCCGGCGAGGGCAAATGTGGCGAAGGCAAGTGCGGGGGCAGCAACAAGGCCAGCCAAGGTGAAGGCAAATGCGGTGGCGACAAGAAGGCCAGCGAGGGCGAAGGTAAATGCGGTGAAGGTAAATGTGGCGCCGCTGGCAAGGCGGGTGATGCCAAGGTGACCGGTAAGTCCTGACTTCAATCTTTGAAATGCCACAACGCCCCGCCTGCTGGTCAGGTGGGGCGTTGTGCATGTTGCGGAGACTTATCGATGACTACCTCTCGCTTGTTTACAGGCCTTGGCCTGCGCCGTGGCCTGATGCCCGAGTTGTTGACCCTTGAAGAGGGCGCAGTGGACTTTCTCGAATGTGCGCCGGAAAACTGGATCGCTGTCGGCGGTGCCTATGGCCGAGGCCTGGCGCAACTGACCGAACGCTTTGCCCTGGCCTGCCACGGCCTGTCCCTGTCCCTTGGCGGCAGCCTGCCGCTTGATCGGAGCTTTCTGGACCAGACCCGTGACTTCCTCGATCGCTACCAGGTACGCCTGTACAGCGAACACTTGAGTTACTGCAGCGATGACGGCCACCTTTATGACCTGTTGCCGATGCCTTTCACCGAAGAGGCGGTACATCACGTTGCCGCCAGGATCCGACAGGCCCAGGACCACCTGCAGCGGCGCATCGCCGTGGAAAACATCAGCTACTACGCAGCGCCTTACCAGGCGATGAGCGAGTTGGATTTCATCCGTGCGGTGCTCGACGAGGCTGATTGCGACCTGCTGCTGGACGTCAACAACGTGTTCGTCAACGCGTGCAACCATGCTTACGATGCGCAGGCGTTCCTTCAGGGGCTGCCACAGGCGAGGGTCATCGGCATGCATGTGGCGGGTCACTACGATGAGGCCCCCGACCTCAAGGTCGACACCCACGGAGCACCGGTAAAAGAAGATGTGTGGGCCTTGTTCGCGATGGCCTGCAAGTGTTTCGGTGCCAAGCCGACGGTGCTTGAGCGTGACTTCAATTACCCGCCATTGGCCGAACTGCTCGACGAACTCGCCCGCATGCGTGCTGTGCAGCAGGAGGTGGCGCATGCGCGAAGTGTTGCGTGAACAGCAGTACACACTGGCGCGGCATTTGCGTGATCCGGCCCGGCATGCCCCACCGCCTGGCATCGAAGCGCGCCGCTTGAACGTTTACCGTGAACTGTTCTACGACACCATCGAGGGTCTGTTGGCCGGCAGCTTCCCGGTGATGCGGCAAACCCTGGGCGAGCCGCACTGGCATGCCCGGGTGCGTGATTTTTATGCCAACTACCGCAGCCAGACACCTTTGTTCACCGAAATCGCCGAGACGTTCATCGACTACCTCCAGGGTGTCGAGCTCGATGCTCCGTGGCAGCTGGAGCTCGCCCACTACGAGTGGGTCGAAGCCCAGCTGTACCTGAGCGATGCCCAGGACCCGGCGCATGATCCGCAGGGGGACCTGCTGCAGGGCGAGCCGCTGCTGTCGTGCATGGCCAGGGTGTTGGCTTACCGTTGGCCTGTCGAGCGTATCGGCCCTGGCTATCAGCCGCAGGCGGTGCCTGAGGCGCCCACGTTGCTGCTGGTCTACCGAGATGTCGGGTTGCAGGTGCGCTTCGCCCGTCTGGCGCCCATGGCCTATCGCTTGCTGGCCGAGGTGGGGGGCACGGGGCGGGAGCGCCTGCAAGCACTGGCAGCGGACCAGGGGCAGGGCTTGGCACTGCTGGAAAGCTTGCGCGCGCAAGGGGTTGTTATCGGTACGGTTGCCGGGGCAGGCTGAGGCAGGCAGGGGATAGGGTTGGGGTTACCAACCTATCCTGAATAATCATTTCATTGCTATTCAGCCTCTGGCCGCGAGCCGTGCCCGGAGCCAATGGTCAAGGCTCAGACGGCCGGCGCCCTGGAGCAGCAGTGGCAGCAATGCCACCAAGTAGATCACTGGCAACTTGAAGTTGCCAAAGCCCTGGTCGGTGATCGCATACCCCTGTGCCAGCTCCCCAAGGCCCGACCACTGTGCCGGCCAGTGCACCGCCGCGATGGCCACCACAGTAACGACCATGAGCCCCGCCGAGGCCAGCCGCGTACCCAGGCCAAGCAGCAGAAGCACAGGCAGCACCAATTCGGCCCACATCGAGAGTTGCCAGTTCAGTTCTGCCGGCAGTGCGCTGAAGGGAAACGGCAAGTTCGACTGCAGGTGACCGAACCAGTTGTAGCCGGTGAATTTCTCCCAGCCAGACTCGAAAAACTCCCAGGCCAGAAACAGCCGCAGCGGCAGGTCGGCGCTCCAGCTGCCGATACGGTCGATACGGGTGCACGCGTGGGTGATTGCCGTCATGCTTAGCGGTTTCATCGCTGTAACTCCTGGTGTGCCATTGTGTGGCCAGGAGTGTGTAGCGGTGGCGTATCGGCAGTGTGTCGGTGGATGCGTCAGTGTGTATCGGACTGTAGCTATCGATTGTGTAAGCCAGGAGTAGGGCCTGAACTCACCGCAGCTCGATTTCTGCACACAGTCCGCCGCCCTGGCGATTGCTCAGGGTCAAGCGCCCGCCCATGGCCTGGGTCAATTGCTGAGCGATCGCCAACCCCAGCCCTGTGCCCCCGGTACTGCGGTTGCGCGAGCTTTCTACCCGGTAAAAGGGCTTGAGCACCTCATTGAGCTCATCGTCCGGGATACCGGGGCCGTCATCGAGTACCCGAATTCGGGTGCAGCCCTGTTCACGGCTGACCTCCAGTTGTGCTTTGCCAGCGAACTTGAGGGCATTGTCCACCAGATTGACCAGCACCCTGCGCAGTGCATGTGGGCGGGTTTCCAACAGGCCATCGGCGTTGCCGTGGCGTTCGACCTGGGCGCCGCTGTCCTGGTAATCGAACACCAGGCTGTCGAGGAACGCGCCGAGGTTGATCCGGCACGGGGCCTCGGTGTTGATGTCCATGCTGCGGGCATACGCCACACCTTCGCGTACCAGGTGCTCCATGGCGCTCAGGTCATGCCACAGCTTGTCTTTCTCGACCCCCTCGTCCATCACTTCGACGCGCAGCTTCATGCGGGTGATGGGGGTTTGCAGGTCGTGGGAAATCGCTGCCAGCAGCTGCATGCGCTCCTTGAGGTAGGCCGCGATGCGCGCTTGCAAAGCATTGAAGGCGACGGCGGCGTACTTCACTTCGCGTGGGCCGCTTTCGTCCAGTTGTACACCGGGCTTGTCCGGGTCGAGGTTGTCCACCGCCTGCGACAGGCGGGTGAGCGGGCCGATGGCCAGGCGCACTGCCAGCCAGGTGCACAGCAACAGCAAGGCCAGCTGGATCAGCAGCACCACAGGCAGCCAGCGGGCCACCGGTACGCTTGCCGGGGTGACGTCGAGGGTCAGGGGGGCGCCGTCGGCCAGGGTCAAGTGCACCTGAAAGTGCGCATTCGGGCCTGGGATCTCCTGGAACGTAAGGCGATAGTCGTCGCCGATGGCCTTGACGATCGACTCAGCGGCCATGGGCGGGTCGCTGGTCGGCATCGCCTGGCCTTGCAGGCCCTGGTCAAGGTGGTAGCGGTAGGTGCGCCGTTCCAGGCGTGGCAGCCAGGCAGCGCGTTCGGCTGCGGGCAGGCGGTCGAGGATGGCCACCGACGTGGCGACGTCCTGCTCCAGGTTGCTGAGCATCATCGAACGGCTGCTGATGTAGCGCTCATAGGCTTGCAGGCCGAACGAAAGCCCATAGGCCAGCACCAGGCCCGTGAAGAAGATCAGCGCCAGGCGCGAGGCCAGGGTACGTGGCCATTTCATGAGGGCGACTCGAGCAGTTGCACCGGCAGTGAGAACACATAGCCCTCGCTGCGCACGGTCTTGATGCAGGCAGGTTCGCGGGCGTCGTCCCCCAGGCGCTGGCGCAGGCGGCTGACCAGCAGGTCGATGGAGCGGTCGAAGATGTCCGCCTCGCGGCCCTGGGTCAGGTTGAGCAGTTGTTCGCGGCTGAGTACCCGCTGCGGGTGGTCGAGGAATACCCGCAACAGCCGGTACTCGGCGCCGCTCAGGGCCACCAGGGTATCTTCGCTGTCGAGCAGGTGGCGTGCGGTGGTGTCCAGGCGCCACGGGCCGAAGGCAAGCAGGCGGCTGCTTTCACTGATGGTCAGGTTGGGCGGCAGCATGCGCGTGCGGCGCAGCACGGCATTGATGCGGGCCAGCAGTTCGCGTGCGGAGAACGGTTTGGTCAGGTAGTCGTCGGCGCCCATCTCCAGGCCGATGATGCGGTCGGTTTCATCGTTGCGCGCAGTCAGCATCAGCACCGGCGTGTTGCGGTGCTTGCTGGCGCGCAGTTCACGGCACAGCAACAGGCCATCGTCGCCGGGCATCATGATGTCGAGGACGATCAGGTCGACGCTGTTGGCTTCGAGAAAGGCGCGCATCTGCCGGCCATCGGCGACGATGCTGGTGCGCAGGCCGTTCTTCTTCAGGTAGTTGCCGACCAGTTCGCGGATCTCGCGGTCGTCGTCGACGATCAGGATGTGATCGACGTGTTCCATGCGCAGCGTTCCTGTGTGGAAGGGGGTGGGCGCAGTGTACCGAGCGTTATCGGGCTTGCCTGCGGGGCTTTGTATTGCAGTGTATCTGCTGCGGGTACAGATACAGGAGGAAGCAGATCACAGGCTCAGGTGACACATACGGGATACCTGGCGGACGTGTAATGGCTCTCGACCGGGGAGCAATCCTCCCCACCCCCAGCGTTCCACAGGAGAGTTGCCATGAACCTCAAATCCATCGCCAGCGCCAGCCTGCTTGCCGTGCTCAGCTTCGGCGCCTTGACCGCCCAGGCCGCCATGGCGCCGATGAACGATGCCAGTGTCATGCAGTACCGTTACGGTGATCACCTGGATGTGAAGAAAGTCTTGTCGGTGCAGGATGATCAAAGCAACACCTGCGGCCTGGTCAACACCCGCATGGACTATCTCGACTCCAAAGGGCAGCAGCGGAGCGTGCAATACCGCTCCTACGCCACCGGCGGCTGCCATGAGAATTGATCGGCGCCTGGCGCTGAAGGTGGGCGGCCTGGCGCTGGCGCTGACAAGCCTGGGCCTGGCCGGTTACCTGAATGCAGGCGACAGTTACGGCGCCATGCCTTCGCTGGTGGGCGCCAGCCAGTGGCTGAACTCCCCGCCACTGGATGCGCCGGCACTCAAAGGCAAGGTGGTGCTGGTGGACTTCTGGACCTGGGACTGCATCAACTGCCAGCGCAGCCTGCCGCATGTGAATGACTGGGCACGGCGCTACGCCGACCAGGGCCTGGTCGTGGTCGGCGTGCATACGCCTGAATACGATTACGAGCATGATGTTGCAACCTTGCGCGACAAGGTGGCCATGCTGGGGATCGCTTACCCCGTGGCAGTGGACAACGACCATCAGGTGTGGAATGCCTGGGGCAACCAGTTCTGGCCGGCGCATTATTTTGTCGACCGCAAAGGGCAGGTACGCCATGTGCATTTTGGCGAGGGGGACTATGGCGCGCAGGAACAGGTGATACAGGCATTGCTGGATGAAAAGGCTTGATCGGCCTGTGCCGGCACTTTCGCGGGGCAAACCCGCGAAATTGCCGATGCCGGTTCAGCTGAAACTGGCAAAGTGGGCCTGCATCCGCCCCGCATCGGCCTCGCGCCCGCTGAACAGTTCGAACGCCTTGACCGCCTGGAACACCGCCATGTTGCTGCCGTCCAGCGTACGGCAGCCCAGCGCTCGCGCTGCCCGCAACAGTTCGGTTTCCAGCGGGAAGTAGATGATCTCCGCCACCCATAAACGTGCGTGCAGCAGCGCCACCGGCAACGGCGTCCCCGGCAGCTTGGCCATGCCCACTGGCGTGGTATTGACCAACCCGTCTGCCTCGGCCACTGCCGCGCTCAAGTCTGTACCGACCACTGCTCGGCCTGCGCCGAAGTGCGCGTTGAGGTTGTCGACCAGTGCTTGCGCCCGCGCAGTGTCCACCTCGAACAGCACCAGCTGTTCCACGCCGCCACCCAACAGGGCATGGGCCACCGCTGAACCGGCGCCGCCAGCTCCCATCTGCACCACCTGCCGGCGTGCCACATCTGGCAAGCCGCGGCGCATGCCTTCGGCAAAACCCAGGCAGTCGGTATTGTGGCCAACCCGCTTGCCGTCCTTGAGCACCACGGTGTTCACCGCGCCGATCCCGCGCGCTTCATCCGACAGGTCGTCGAGCAGCGGCAGAATCGCCTGCTTGAACGGGTAGGTGATGTTGAGCCCGGTGAAGCCGGTGTGCTGTGCGGCATCGAGCAGGCCGGGCAGGGCGCTGTCGTCCAACTGCAACTGATCGGCATCGATCAGGCGATAAAGGTAGCGCAGCGCTTGAGCGTCGCCTTCGTGCTCGTGCAGCGCCGGGGTGCGTGACAGCTGGATGCCACGGCCGATCAGGCCGGCGAGGATGGCTTGTTTGCTCATGCTGCCTGCTCCCGCAGCATGTCTGCGAAATGGCTCAGGGCCAGGCGGTAGCCATGGCTGCCGAGGCCGCAGATCACGCCAACGGCAATCGACGAGACGAACGACAGGTGGCGGAAGGGTTCGCGTTTGTGCACGTTCGACAGGTGCACCTCGATGACCGGCAGTTCACTGGCAACCAGGGCGTCGCGGATGGCCACCGAGGTGTGGGTCCAGGCGCCGGGGTTGATCAGGATACCGGCGCAGCGGCCACGGGCCGCGTGGATCCAATCGATCAGTTCGCCCTCGTGGTTGGTCTGGCGAAATTCGATATCCAGGCCCAGGGTGTGGGCGCTGTCGGCGCAGCCCTGGGCGAGGTCGGCGAGGGTTTCGCGACCATACTGGGTAGGCTCGCGGGTGCCCAGCATGTTCAGGTTAGGGCCGTTCAGCACAAGAATAAGGGGCTTCATGACAGGCATCGCTTTGTTGTTTTTGGTTGCGCTTATATTTGTACCACCTGGTTAGTTTCGTCAATTGCATGGAGCCGCTGTGGCCGGATAGTGGGCGATAACCGGACGTTTTGCGCCATGGCCGGCATTCTTCGGATGACAGAATTGTAATGTTGCCGCCACCACCCCGATAAGCACGCCACCCTACAGTCCCTCGCCAACGCTCGCCGACGAGGACCTGTTTCGTGCCCCGCACCCATGCCATCCCCCGCAAGATCGCCTTGCTCAGCCTGCTATTGGCGGCCATCGGCAGTGCCCAGGCCAATGCCGGCCTGAGCCTACCTGAAGCGCTGGCCGCCGCTTTTGCGCATAACCCGGAACTCGCCGCCGCCGGCCGTGAAGTGGGTGTCGCCGAGGGCGAGCGGCACCAGGCGGGTTTGCTGCCCAACCCGGAACTGTCCTGGGAGGCCGAGGACACTCGCCGCGATACCCGCACTACCACCGTCACCCTGAGCCAGCCATTTGAACTGGGTGGCAAGCGCGGGGCGCGCGTCGCCGTGGCCACCATCGGGCAGGCCATCGCCCAGCTTGAACTGGAGCGACAGCGCAATGGCTTGCGCGCCGATGTGGTACAGGCCTTCCACACGGCGTTGCGTGCGCAAACGGCGCTGGAACTCGCGCAGCAGTCGCAGGCGCTGACCGAGCGTGGGCTGCGTGTGGTGCAAGGGCGTGTTACGGCCGGCCAGGCTTCGCCGGTGGAGGCTACGCGCGCCCAGGTGCAACTGGCCCAGGCACAGTCTGAGGTAGGCCGCGCGGCTTCGCAGCGCAGCGTGGCCTACCAGGCCTTGGCGCGGCTGACAGGTAGCCCGCTGGCGACCTTCGACCACCTGCAAGCCGCCAAGCTGTCGCCGGGTGCCGCGCCCACGGCCGAGGCCCTGCTCGACAAGGTCGAGCAAACCGCCGAGTGGCGCCTGGCAGCGGCGCAGGTCGAACGCGGCGAAGCGTCGCTGGGTTCGGAAAAGGCCCAACGCATCCCCGACCTCACCGTCAGCCTTGGCAGCCAGTACAGCCGCGAGGACCGCGAGCGGGTCAATGTGGTCGGGCTGTCCATGCCCCTGCCGTTGTTCGACCGCAACCAGGGCAACGTGCTGGTGGCCGCGCGCCGGGCCGACCAGGCACGTGACCTGCGCAATGCTGTCGAGCTGCGCTTGCGCAGTGAAACCCGCAGCGCCCTCAGCCAGTGGGCCACGGCCATGCAGGAGGTGCAGGCCTACGACCGCACCATCCTGCCCTCGGCGCAGCAGGCGGTGGACACCGCCACCCGCGGCTTCGAGATGGGCAAGTTCGCCTTCCTCGATGTGCTCGATGCCCAGCGCACGTTGATTGAGGCGCGCGGGTTGTATCTGGCTGCATTGGCCGCGGCGACCGATGCGCGGGCCCAGCTCGAGCGGGTCTATGGCGACCTCGAAGGCAGTTTGTGATTCGCAAAAAATCCTACAGCAGGAGCAACAATGGATAACCCACGCAAGATTGCCATGCTGGCTGTCGCCTTGGCCGTGCTCGGCCTCGGTGGCCTGGCCTGGACCGGCAACCTCGGCCAGGCCAGCAGCGGCGAAGCCCAACACGACGCGCTTGGCGAAGATAGCCACGGCCACGCTGATGAACAGGCCGGCGAAGACCACGAAGACGAGGTGGGCCAACTGCACCTGTCCGGCGCCCAGATCGAGGCGGCAGGCGTGCAGTTGGCGGCGGCCGGCCCTCGTGAGCTGGGCACCGCCATCAACTTCCCGGGTGAAATTCGCTTCGATGAAGACCGCACCGCCCACGTCGTACCCCGTGTACCTGGCGTGGTGGAGTCGGTGCAGGCTGACCTTGGCCAGGCGGTAAAGCGCGGCCAGGTGCTGGCGGTGATCGCCAGCCAGCAGATTTCCGACCTGCGCAGCGAACAACAGGCCGCGCAGCGCCGCCTGGAGCTGGCAAGCCTGACCTTCCAGCGCGAACAACAGCTGTGGCAGGAACGCATCAGTGCCGAACAAGATTACCTGCAGGCTCGACAGGCGTTGCAAGAGGCCGAGATCGCCTTGGCAAACGCCCGGCAGAAGGTCGCGGCAGTCGGCCCGGCCGGCGCCGGCAACCGCTATGAGCTGCGTGCCCCCTTCGATGCGGTGGTGGTGGAAAAGCACCTGACCGTGGGCGAGGTGGTCGACGAGACCAGCAATGCGTTCACCTTGTCCGACCTCAGCCGTGTCTGGGCGACGTTCGCCGTGGCCCCGCGCGATTTGAACAGAGTGGTCACCGGCCGCAGCGTCACGGTCAGTGCACCGGACCTGGGGGCCGAGGTCGAGGGCAAGGTCAACTATGTCGGCAGCCTGCTCGGTGAGCAGAACCGCGCCGCCACCGTGCGTGCCACCCTGGCCAACCCCAATGGCGCCTGGCGCCCTGGGCTGTTCGTGAACATCGCGGTCAGCGTCGAGCGCGCCGGCGCCGCCGTGGTGGTGCCGGAAAGCGCTCTGCAGACCTGGGAAGCGCAGACCGTGGTGTTTGTCCGCACCGAGCAAGGCTTCGAAGCGCGCCCGGTGCAGACCGGCCGCCGCGACGCAGGCCAGGTGGAAGTCACCGCCGGGCTGGCGGCAGGCACCCAGGTTGCCACCGCCGGCAGCTTCGTCCTCAAGTCGGAGCTTGGCAAAGGTTCTGCCGAGCACAGCCATTGAAACCGGGAACGCACCCATGTTCGAACGTCTGATCCAATTCGCCATCGAGCAGCGCCTGGTGGTGATGCTTGCCGTGCTGTTGATGGCCGCAGTGGGTATTCACAGCTACCAGCAACTGCCGATCGATGCAGTCCCGGACATCACCAACGTCCAGGTGCAGATCAATACCGCCGCGCCCGGCTACTCACCGCTTGAGACCGAGCAGCGCATCACTTTCGCCATCGAGGCGGCCATGGCCGGCCTGCCTGGCCTGAAGCAGACCCGTTCGTTGTCACGTTCGGGTTTGTCCCAGGTCACGGTGATCTTCGCTGACGACACCGACCTGTTCTTCGCCCGGCAACTGGTCAATGAGCGCCTGCAAGTGGCGCGGGAGCAGTTGCCCGAGGGCATCGAGGCGGGCATGGGGCCGATTTCCACCGGATTGGGGGAGATCTTCCTGTGGACCGTCGAGGCCGAGGAGGGCGCGCTCAAGGACGACGGTACGCCCTACACCCAGACCGATCTGCGCGTCATCCAGGACTGGATCATCAAGCCGCAGTTGCGCAACGTGCCCGGGGTGGCCGAGGTCAACAGCATCGGTGGCCATGCCAAGCAGTACCTGATCGCGCCCGAGCTCAAGCGCCTGGCCGCCTACAAGCTCACCCTCAATGACCTGATCGCGGCGCTGGAGCGCAACAATGCCAACGTCGGTGCTGGGTATATCGAGCGCAATGGCGAGCAGTTGCTGATTCGCGCACCGGGCCAGGTGGACTCCGCCGAAGACATCGCCAACATCGTTATTTCCAGCGTCGATGGCACCCCCATACGCGTCAGCCATGTCGCCCAGGTTGGCCTCGGCCAAGAGCTACGCGCCGGGGCGGCGACCGAAAATGGCCGGGAGGTGGTATTGGGCACGGTGTTCATGCTGATCGGCGAGAACAGCCGCACGGTCTCCCAGGCGGTTGCGGCCAAATTGGTCGAGATCAACCGCAACCTGCCCAAGGGGGTGGTTGCGGTCACCGTGTACGACCGTACCAACCTGGTCGAAAAAGCCATCGCCACGGTGAAGAAAAACCTCATCGAAGGCGCGATCCTGGTCATCGCCGTGTTGTTTCTGTTCCTGGGCAACATCCGCGCCGCGCTGATTACCGCCATGGTCATCCCGTTGTCGATGCTGTTCACCTTCACCGGCATGTTCAGCAACAAGGTCAGCGCCAACCTCATGAGCCTTGGCGCGCTGGACTTCGGCATCATCGTCGATGGCGCGGTAGTGATCGTCGAAAACGCCATTCGCCGGCTGGCCCACGCGCAGCAACGCCATGGCCGCATGCTGACCCGTGCCGAGCGCTTCCACGAGGTGTTCGCCGCCGCCCGTGAAGCACGCCGCCCGCTGATCTACGGGCAGTTGATCATCATGGTGGTGTACCTGCCGATCTTTGCCCTAACCGGGGTCGAAGGCAAGATGTTCCACCCTATGGCCTTCACCGTGGTCATTGCCCTATTGGGCGCGATGATCCTTTCGGTGACCTTCGTGCCCGCAGCAATTGCGCTGTTCGTGACCGGCAAGGTCAAGGAAGAAGAAGGCCTGGTCATGCGCACCGCGCGCCAGCGCTATGCACCGGTGCTGGGCTGGGTACTGGGCCGCCGCAAGCTGGCGTTCAGTGCGGCGGCGGTGCTGGTGCTGTTGTCCGGGGTGATGGCCAGCCGCATGGGCAGCGAGTTCATCCCCAGCCTCAGCGAGGGCGACTTCGCCCTGCAAGCCCTGCGTGTGCCAGGCACCAGCCTGACGCAGTCGGTGGACATGCAGCAGCGCCTGGAACGGGCGATCATTGCCCAGGTCCCGGAGGTGGAGCGCGTGTTTGCCCGTACCGGTACCGCCGAAATCGCCTCCGACCCGATGCCGCCGAACATCTCCGATGCCTACGTCATGTTGCGCCCGCATGCGCAATGGGCTGACCCGGGTAAATCGCGTGAAGCATTGATTGCCGAGGTGCAGCGCGCCGCCGCCAGTGTGCCGGGCAGCAACTACGAGTTGTCGCAACCGATCCAGTTGCGCTTCAACGAACTGATTTCGGGCGTGCGCAGTGATGTGGCGGTGAAGATCTTCGGCGATGACATGGACGTGCTTAACCGTACCGCCGCAGCGGTCGCCAGCAGCCTGCAGAACGTACCAGGTGCTTCTGAGGTGAAGGTCGAGCAGACCACGGGCTTGCCGGTGCTGACCATTGACATCGACCGCGACAAGGCTGCCCGGTATGGCCTGAACGTGGGCGACGTGCAGGACGCCATCGCCATTGCCGTGGGCGGGCGCACGGCCGGCACGTTGTATGAGGGCGACCGGCGTTTCGACATGGTGGTGCGGCTGTCCGAGGCCTTGCGCACCGATGTCGACGGGCTTTCTGGCCTGTTGATTCCGGTACCGGCCAGCAGCGCAGCCGGTGCTGCCCAGATCGGCTTCATCCCGCTGTCGCAGGTGGCGTCACTGAACCTGCAGTTGGGGCCGAACCAGGTCAGCCGTGAGGATGGCAAGCGCGTGGTGGTGGTCAGTGCCAACGTGCGCGGGCGCGACCTTGGATCGTTTGTGCGCCAGGCCGAACAAGCCCTGATCGAGCAGGTACAGATCCCGCCCGGTTACTGGACGCGCTGGGGTGGCCAGTTCGAGCAGTTGCAGTCGGCGGCCGAGCGTCTGCAGGTGGTGGTGCCGGTGGCCTTGCTGCTGGTGCTGGCGCTGCTGCTGATGATGTTCAACAACCTCAAGGATGGCTTGCTGGTGTTCACCGGTATCCCGTTTGCCTTGACCGGGGGGGTACTGGCGTTGTGGCTGCGGGATATCCCGATGTCCATTTCGGCCGGGGTGGGCTTTATCGCCCTGTCGGGGGTGGCGGTGCTCAATGGCCTGGTGATGATCGCCTTTATCCGCAGCCTGCGCGAGGAAGGGCGTCCCTTGCGCACGGCGGTCGAAGAGGGCGCGCTGACGCGCTTGCGGCCGGTGCTGATGACCGCGCTGGTGGCATCGCTGGGGTTCATTCCGATGGCGTTGGCGACCGGGACCGGAGCAGAAGTGCAGCGGCCGCTGGCGACCGTGGTGATTGGCGGGATCCTGTCGTCGACGGCGTTGACGTTACTGGTGCTGCCGGCGTTGTACCAGTGGGCGTATCGGCGCGATGAGGAGCAAGAAGGCTGAGAATGCCGGGGCCGCAAGGCGGCCCCATACGCTCAAACGTTACTACGCGCTGTAACCTGCACGCCGTCGACGCCTGCCTCATCATGCAGAGAAATCCGCGACGTCTCCGGCAGCGCCAACCCGCCCACCAGCGCCACCAGTGCAATCACCACCAGGTAGAATGCCGGTGCCAGGCTGCTGCCGGTCTGCCCGATCAACCAGGTAGCGACCAATGGCGCAGTGCCGCCAAACAGCGTATACGCGACGTTGTAGGTGATCGCCGAGGCGGTGTAGCGGGTCCGCGTCGGGAAGCTTTCCGACAGTAATGCCGCGGTCACCACGCCACTGCACAACGCACCCACCGCCAGCAGAATCACCCCCAGCAGCGCCCCGAACAGCGAACCGGAACTGGCCAGCCAATACGCAGGGAACACGCAGATCATCACCCACAGGCAGGTAAAGCCAATGGTCTTGCGCCGCCCCACCCGGTCGGAAAACGCCCCAGCCAGCGGGCAGCCGACGGCGGCGAACAGCAAGGCCACGGTGGTTACCAGCAGCGACTGGGCGCGGGTCAGGTTGCCGACCAGCTGCAGGTAGGTGGCAAAGTAGGTGGTGAACATATAGAACGACAGCGCCGTCAGCGAGATGAACGCCCCCAGGTTGCGGATGGCCCGGCCATGGTTGCGCAGGGTCTCCTTGAGCGGTGAATGCTCATGTTCTTTGCCCTGTGCCACGGCTTCGCGGAACGCCGGGGTTTCCTCCATGCGCCAGCGCAGGTACAGGCCCACCAACCCCAGCGGGGCGGCGATCAGGAATGGCACGCGCCAGCCCCAGCTGCTCATGGCCTCGGCCGTCAGGCTTGCTTCCAGGCCATAGGCGATCACCGCCGCGCAAGCAAAGGCGGAAAAGGTCGAGACCGGCACGAAGCTGCCGTAGAACGCGCGCTTGTCGTTTGGCGCATGTTCCATCAGGTAGGCGCAGGCACCGGCATACTCGCCGCCTGCCGAGAAGCCTTGCAGGCAACGGGCCAGGGTTAGCAGGACAGGGGCCGCCAGGCCAATGCTGGCATAGGTCGGCAGCAAACCGATCAAGGTGGTGGAGCCGGCCATCAACAAGATGGTCAACGACAGAATGCGCTTGCGCCCAAGGCGGTCGCCCAGCGCGCCGAACACGATCCCGCCCAGCGGGCGCAGGGCAAACGCCACGGCAAACACGGCGAAGGTCTTGAGCAAGGCCACGCTGGCATCTTCACTGGCGAAGAACTGGCTGGCGATAAGGGTTGCGAGAAAGCCATAGACGGCGAAGTCGAACCACTCGACGAAGTTGCCGATGGCCGAGGCGGCGATCACCCGGCGCAGGGTGGCGGGGGATACCTCATGAGGTGTGGACATGCGGATGCTCTCCGGTTTCCATTGGCAGCCTGAATGAACGTGACACGGTCGGGCCGCGTCATCATTGTTGTGCTGTCCAGTAGAGCGGCGAGCGCCTGCGGGTGCTTCGTCGAGGGCGACATCGGGATACCTGTTTCAACCGTTCTGTAGGAGCGGCCTTGCGTCGCGAAAGGGCTGCGAAGCGGCCCCGGCGATTTTTGCTGCGCCACACAACCTGGGGCCGCTGCGCGACCCTTTCGCGACGCAAGGCCGCTCCTACAAACCCACCATCCACGGGGCATAGTCGACTTCGCTGTAGCCTTCGGCCTTGCCCTGCTCGTTGCTGCTGAAGCCTGGCATCTTGCTCAGGTCGAGCTTCATGCAACGGCTGTTGAGTTGCGCCTGCAGGTTGCCGTCCAGGCGGAAGGCGTCCTCGCGCAGCGGGTTGGGGGAAAGCTGCACCAGGCAGCCGTCGACCTTGCCTTGTGCGTTGGCCTGGTAGAACACCGAGGCCTTGCCGATGCTGGTGACCGGCAGATCGCGCAGCAGTTGTTGCCAGAAGTACTCGCGTTGGGCAATGGCCCGGTAGCGGGCGGTGCCGGGGGCCTGAACCGCGCGAGGTAGCTGGACGATGATCGGCGCCCGCACTTCGACGGTTTCATCGTCGTTGTACAACGCCGCCGGCACGACGGGGTAGATGGTCTTCCAGCACAGGGCTTCGACCAGGTTCGCCAGCGCCTGATGGTCGGTGGGCGTTACATCGGCAGGCAGCAGCGCGCCATACTTGAACGGGGCTTTTTCGGCCTTGCAGGCGACCGGCGCGCTTTGCCGGTCGAAGGTGACCTTTAGCGTAACGGCGCCCATCTGCTCGCCGGTTGGGGCCAGGGCGATGCTCCGCTGCAAGGCTTGCTGCGTGTTGACGGTGAACGTTTTCAGGGCTTGCGGATCGACGTCTGCCGGTCGGTCGGCGGAAGGGGACGATTGGCAGCCAATCAGGGTAATCAGGGCCGCGCCGAGAAGCGCGGGGGGCAGTGTCTTGTACACGTGAACGTCCTTGCTGAAGCGGTAGCCGGGTGTCTTCGTGAGCCGGCTGATCATGAAGGTGGAAGCTTATCACTGGCGGCCCTGTCGCGAGGTAACCCCCGCGCCAGAGCCGGTTGGTCAGAAGCGCATATCCAGCGCCAGCTCGAAGGTGCGCGGGGCACCCATGTAGTACTGGCTGCTGTAGGCCTGCTTGGCATACACCTCGTCGGTCATGTTGCGCACCCGCCCGGTGACCGTAGTGTACTCATCCAGCCGGTAGCGCGCGAAAGCGCCGAACAGTGTGTAGGCCGGTGCCTTGAGGGTGTTGGCGTTGTCGGCATAGACCGAGCCCACGTAGCGCCCATCGACCCCTGCCGACCACGCCTGGGTGAAGCTGTAGGTCAGCCACAGGTTGCCGACGTTGGCCGGGACATTGACCGGGGCATTGCCCTTGCGCGATACCGATACCCCGTTGACTGCTTCGTTGAACGCATCGTACTGCGCATCGACGTAGGCGTAGTTGGCCTCGGCTAGCAGCTTGGGCGTGACCTGCAACCGCCCGGACAGCTCGACACCGCGCGAGGTCTGCTGGCCGGCCTGCACCGTCAGGTTGGCATCGTTGGAGTCGCGCACGGCAAAGTCCTTGCGCACGATCTGGTACAGCGCCAGGGTGGCGGCGGCGCGGCCGTCGAGGAAGTCGAACTTGCTGCCGACTTCCCATTGCTCGCCTTTGGACAAGTCGAACAAGCCCACGTTGGAATAGGTCGCCGCCGCCAGCGAACCGGCCGGCAAATCCGCAGAGCTGCTGTACTGGGCGTATACGCTGGCGGTGGGGGTCAGCGCGTAGGTCAGGCCGATGCGCCCGGAAAGCGGCTCCCAGCGGCGCTCGAAGAACGCCGGCGAAGTCGGCGAGACCGCGCCATAGTTGGTCACTTGCATGTCCAGGTAGTCGTAGCGCAGGGCAGTCAGCAAAGCCAGGCGATCGGTCAGTTGCAGGCGGTTTTCGGCGAACACCGCGCGGTTGGTGACTTCGTGGCGGCGCTGTTTGGTCAGCCCGGCATTTACCCCTGGGATATCGTCGAAACTGCCGGGGTCGAAATGGTCGGCGTCGACGACGTCGCTCCAACTGCTCGACGTCGGGTAGAGGGTCTGGCGCATGCGCGAGTACTCCAGCCCCAGCGACCACTGGCTGGCGAAGCCGAACAGCGTGTTGTCATGGCGCAACTCGATGCGATCGCCCAGCAGGTTCTGGTCGTGGCTTTGCAGGTAGGGGCTGCTGCGCTGCACCTTGCCATCAGGGGTGTAGCTGTAGCGTTCGACGTTGCGGTAGTCGCGCTGGGCATTGTAGTGGTACAGCGTATTTTGCACGCTGGTGCTGTCGCTGAGCTGGTAGTCGAGGATCGAGCGCAGCCAGCGTACCCGCTGTTCGTAGCGACCGTCAGCGACGTTGTAGTTTTCAAAGCGGCGGCTTTTGTCGATTTTCATCGTGCTGCGCCCGGGCAGGATCTGCGAGCCCCAGTAGGGGCTGTCCTCGCGGTCTTCCTGATACTCCAGCGCCAGGGTGTGGGTCAGGTTGGGCGCCAGGTCGCTGAGCAGCGAGAATGCCAGGCTGTCGCTGTGTCGCTGGTTGCGGTCGATGTAGCCATTGCCCTGGCCCCGGCTGAAATCCAGGCGCATGAAGTGGCGGGCATCGGCGGGGTTGCTGGCCAGTGCCTGATTGATGCCGAAGGCCACCTCCGAGTCATCGTAACTGCCATAGCGTACGCGCCCGTCGAGGGTCTGCTGGTCACGGCTGGCAAGCTTGGTGATGTAGTTGATCGAGCCGCCCACGGCACCTGCGCCGTGCAGGAAGGATGACGGCCCGCCAATCAGCTCGACCCGGTCGAGCACCCAGGCATCCACGGGCCGGGTGGCACTGCTGTAGCCCAGGTTGATGCCGTTGTAGAGCTGGGTAACCTGGTTCTGGGTGAAACCCCGGTAGGCGACGAAGCCGCCGTAACCTGGGTTGGCCGAGGCGTTGACGCCAGTCATGGCGTTGATCACGTCCTGGCTGTCCTTGGCGTCGCGCGCCTCGATCAGGCGGCGGTCCGAGACGCTGACCGACGCGGGGGTTTCCCGCGCGCTGAGGCCCAGGCGCGAGCCGGTGCGGATCGGCTCGTCCAGTTGCACGCCGGAGGGGGTGTCGCGTTCGCCATCGATGGTGGTGGCGTTGAGTTCGAGCGGGGCGGTTTCGGCCCAGGCGAAAGTGCAAGTGCCCATGAGGAGCACCAGGGAGGTATTGCGGATCATGTTGTCGTGTCTTCCACGCAAAGGTCATGGCTGACCACCCGCGCGCACTGAGGCGCGCCGGGTCGAGGTCAGGCGAACTGAAGGGCGGCGTGAAGCACAGCGGGGGAGGCGCGGGGGTTGAGGGCGGGGCGTAGGTAGCGTGGCGGCGGTTGGGCCCAGCTGCGCACGACGATGGGTGAGTTGGCCCCGGCCTGGGTGGGCATGAACGCCCAGCTGGTGTGGGCAAGCGGTACTGCCAGGCCGAACGAGGAGCATACCGGGCAGTCGAGCTGGGCCATGTGCTGGTCACCACCGGCGTGATCCAGGTCGATGGCCGGGCCATGCTCAGTGCTGATCGAGCAGAAACCACCTTCCAGGCCAGCCAGGCGCAGGCCGCCCATCTGGCCGTGGTGCAGGCCGCACAGCAACAGGCTGAACAGGACGCTGGCATAGAGCGTCCATGCGGTCAGCGTGCGGGTCTGCCGGGTGGTTTTCATGGCGGCGAATCTATCACCCGGATGAGTGATCGGGTAGCCCTGATCACCCAAAATGCTGGGTCTGTAGGCAATTGCCCACACTGTCCTCTACTAAAGCAACGAGGTAGGGTGTGTTCCAGGTCCGCTCAAGCCGCCCGCTCCAGCACATCCAGCAGGTCGGCAAATTCCAGCGTCAACTTGTGCCGCGGCGCCAGATGCACCAACGGCACCGACACCTGATGCGACTCGCGCATCTTGATAGAGCTGCTCAAGTACACCGGCAGCACCGGCACGCCTTCCCCCCGCAATTGATCGACCAGGGTCTGATGCAGTGCAGTGCGCCCGGCGAACTGGTTGACGACAATCCCTTCCACCTGCAGCGTCGGGTTATGGTCCTGACGCAGTTCTTCCACCTCGGCCATGACGCTGTGCAGCGCCTGGCGCGAGAAGCTGTCGCAATCGAACGGGATCAGCAGGCGTTCGGCAGCCACCAGCGCGCTGAAGGTGTAAAAGTTCAGCGCCGGTGGCGTGTCGATATAGATCCGCTCGTAGTCTTCGGCCAGTTCCACCAGCAGCTTGCGCAGCTTGTTGATCTTGAACTTGCTCTCCAGCTTGCTTTGCAGGTCGGTAAGGTCAGGGCTGGCGGTGATCAGGTGCAAGTTGCTGTAGCGGGTCTCGGTGATGGCCACGCGGTGCTTCTTGCCGTGCGCGGTGGCGGGGGACAACGTCTGGCGGAAGAAATCGGCAATGCCCGAGGGGATGGCGTCATTGACCAGCCCGGTCAGGTAGTAGGTGGCATTGGCCTGCGGGTCGAGGTCGACGAGCAAGGTGCGATAGCCTTCAGCGGCACTGGCGGCCGCCAGGTTGCAGGCAATGCTTGATTTGCCCACGCCACCTTTCTGATTGAAAACCACACGACGCATGAGACGCTCATCCATGAAGAGTGAAAATGTCAGGTTGGGGTCAATCCTATGACTGAAACACGACAGTTTTATGACAAGGCTTGTAACAACTCAGGGGGCGAGCGGGCTGTATGGGTTCAGCGCTATAAACCCTCGACGCACACCCGATTGCGCCCCTGTTGTTTTGCGCTGTAAAGCGCCCGGTCTGCCTTGCTCAATGCATCGCCAGGCTCGCTGCCTGCATGGCCAGGCCAATGCGCCACGCCCAGCGACACGGTTACTGCCCCCACCGGTTCCACCGGCGTATCCTGCACCGCCGCCCGCAGCCGCTGCGCCACCGCTGCGGCAACCTCCAGGCTGGCCCCCGGCAGCAGCATGAGAAACTCCTCGCCGCCGGTGCGACACAGCAGGTCGCCTTCGCGGCAACAACGCCGCATGAGCTCGGCTAGCCGCTGCAGCACCTGGTCGCCGACCTCATGCCCATGCCCATCATTGACCCGCTTGAAGTGGTCGATATCCAGCACGATGGCCGAAAATGCCCGCCCTTCGGCCTCCAGCAGCGACAGGCTGAAATCCAGGCTGCGGCGGTTGCCCAGCCCGGTCAGCGGGTCGGTCTGGGCATCGCGGTTCAGCCGGCCGATGCGCTCTTGCAGCAGGTTGAGCCCGAATAGCAGCGCACGTTTGAGTTCGGCCGCCTCGAAGTACCAGGCCGGCACCCGATGCAGGCGCTCGGCGGTGCCCGCGCGGTCCATCGACCTGGCCCCGGCCGCCAGTTGCCAGAGTGGCCGGGCGATGGTCATTGCCAGCCACCACAGCACCAGGCTGCCGACCAGTGCCAGCGGCGCGGAGGTGCCCACCACGTTGAGCACAAGGCGGCTCAGCGGTGCCACGGTCTGTTCCAGCGGTTGCTGCGCCACCACCCCCCAGCGAGCGCTCGGCACCGTGGCGAAGCCTGCCAGCATGGGCACGCCCTGGCTGTTGGTAAGCTGGCGGGTACCGCTGTCCAGTGTCGCCAGTTGATCGATCAGCGCGTTGCCTTCCACCACCGTGCCTACTCGCTGGCTGTCCGGGTGATAGAGCAGGCGGCGATTGCGGTCGACCACATAGAGGTACGAGCCATCCTTGTAGAAGTGCTCGCCCAGCAGGCTGTTGAGGATGTTGCGCTCGCGCAGGTACAGGCTGCCGCCGACGTACCCCAGGTAGCGGCCATTGCTATCGAAGATGGGTTGCGACAGTGCCACCACCAGGTTGTTGGCGGCTGACAGGTAGGGTGTCGAAACCAGCGCCCTGCGCTCATGCAAGGCTTCCTGAACACCGGGTGACTGCACCTTGGTGTTCAGGTAGTGGCGCAATGTAGCAGGGGATATGGCCCGCAGGATGCCTTGGGCATCGACCACGAAGGTCGAGTTGAAGGCCATGCCTTGGTGCAACACGCGATCGGTTTCTGCCTGCAGGGCGTCGGCATCGGCCAATTGGTTGGCTTGTACCCCGGCGCTGAACGCCAACTGCCGCAAGGCGCTGGCGATGAAGGTCTCAGTGATCGAGGCCAGTTTTGCTGCGTACACCCGGTTGGCCTCCAGGGCGTGGTCGATCAGCAACTGGCGCTGAACTCGATAGCTGGCGAAATAACTGGCGCAGAGCATGACCAAGGCGGTCAGGGCGCAAAGAACCAGAATGAGCGAGCGTAGATCCAGGCGCAATCCATGCTTGGTGTGTGTCAATCCTGACCTCGCTGGTACGAAAAGGGAGTAACCCTGCTTTTTATAGGTGTAGTGGGCTATTGTCGCCGCAGCCGCGTGCAACGTCGATCAGGAACCTGACTTTTCCTTTGCCAGTGCATCCAGCTCATTCTCGACATCTTGCATGCGCTGCTCGACCAGTGCCTGTACCTTCGCGTCACGGGCGGTTTCGCGCATCAGGGCGGTCAGCTTCTCGCTCAGGCGTTTGCCAGCCTCGGTGTCTTCCATGGCGCGGGCCTTGGCCGGGTCCTGCATGGCTTCGACGATGCTGGCGAATTCGGCGTCGCTGAAGTTCTTCTCGCTGTAGAGCTTGAACAAGTCCTGGCGCTGGTCGTCGACCGTCAGGTGCTTGCGCAGGACATCCCGGATGCTCGCTTCAGGCACTTGCGGGTAGCGGCGTGACAGCAGCGCCGCCATGCGGTCGATGTTGTGCTCATAGGCGTCCTGCAGTGGCAGTTGCGCCAGTATCTGTTGTTCGCGAGAGGGTTTCTGGTCGCAGGCGGCGAGGGCCGCGGTCAGTAGCAGTGGCAGCAGCAACGTCTGGAAGCGGGGCATGGAATGGCCTGGTGGGCGGTCAAGACCTCGGATTATAGCGAGGTCGGCCAGACCGCGACGACCCCTGAATTTGCCAGGGGCGGCCCGCTGCGGTAGAACCTTTGCCCTCACTCCCAAAGCCTTTGCCCCCATGCCGAACTGGATCATCCAAGCCGTCCCGCAGGCAGCCATCGACGAAGTCGTGGCTTTCGTCGACAGCGCCCGCCGCGAGCTCTTCCCCCTGCTCGCCGCTGCACCGTTGCCCCATGACCTGGCTCGTTTTGCCGAGACCTACCTGGACGGCGAAGGCGTGTTCCTCGAAGCCCGCGATCAGGGCCGGCTGGTGGCGGTGATTGGCTATGTCCCCTATGACCATCGCTTTGCCCAGCTTGCGTATCAGCGCATGCACGTGGTCGAGGTGGTGCGCCTGTTCGTCTTGCCGGCGTATCGCCGACATGGGCTGGCCGCGGCGTTGTTCGCCGCGTTGCGCCAGGCGGCCGAGCAGGCGGGCGTCGAGTGCCTGTACCTGCACACGCACCCGTTTCTGCCGGGAGCGATTACGTTCTGGCAGCGCCAAGGGTTCGCGGTGATCGATGTGGAGCAGGACCCGGTGTGGCAAACCACCCATATGCAATTGCAACTGGCATGAGCTGCGCGTAACCGTTCAGAAACCCCCTACAGCTGGCGTTCTGCTGTGCTCAACGCGTTCATTTCAAAAGCACGCCAGCTTGCTTACCTTCCCGCTCACAGCTCGAACCATGCACAAGCGGGAGAATCGCCGATGCCACACATGGCCTTGTACAAGCTCAAACTGCTCGATGAATTCGAAGACCGTAGGGACCTATGGTCATTCGGCCACTTCGAAAACAGGCTGATGGACTTGTGGCGGGGCGCCACGCGCCACGACGCCAAGGGCATCATCAATACGGCGCACAAGGAAGGGCGTTGGCCCAGGACCGTGAAGCGCTACCTGCTGACCAACTACAAGGCATTCGGCAATGTCAGCGCAGAGTTGGGCCAGACGTTTGCCGAAGTGCTTGTGTCGATGACGGCGCAGGAAAAGGCCGAGTGGGGGTTGCAGGCGCAATCCGCTGCGGCACCTTGACCCTGGGACCTGCTTCAGGGCGTGTCAGAACCCGCCCCCCAGCGGCCACTCGACTGCCAGGCGAATCTGATCACCGTCGAGCTCCGCCTGCGCCGTGTTGCCCCGGTGTGCATTATGGCGAATCGAGAACGTGGTGCCCTTGGCCTTGCCACTTTGCACCACGTACCGCGCCTCAAGGTCGCGCTCCCAATGCTTGCCGCCCTTGCCGTAGCCCAGGTACGCATAGCCGCCAGCGGGGTCGACATGCGTGCCATCGATATCGAACCCGCGCACATACAGCGCCGTCAGGTTCAAACCCGGCACCCCGTAGGCGCCCATGTTCAGGTCATACCGCGCCTGCCATGATTTCTCGTTTGGCGCGTTGAAGTCCGACATCTGCACGGCGTTGGCAATGAAGATCGCGCCGCGCGTCACATAGTCGAAAGGCGTATTGCCGTCCACCTGCTGCCAGCCCAGGCTGAAACCGTGCGGCCCCTGGTTGTAACGCGAGACCAGGCTCCAGGTGGTGTTGTCGATGCGCCCGGACAGCGCCTTGCCGGTGTCGGTGGTGCGGTACAGGTTGAGGTCCAGGCTCAGGCTGCGGCGCTCGTCCAAGGCGTGGGTGAGGGTGCTGCCCAGGTAGTGCTGGTTCCAGCTGTCCTCGTAACGTGAGGTATACAGGCTGGCGTTGAAGGCCGCGCCGGGGTTCCAGACCACGCCGGCCAGGTCGAAGCTATTGCCCTGGCGGCCATTGGAGTAGTTCACCACGAACCCCTGATCATGGCTTGAGGCGTTGCGGTCGGTGCTTTCGTTGAAGTGGCCGGCGACCAGCCGGAGCGTGTCGATCTCGCTACTGTTGAGGAAAAAGCCGGTGGCGGTCTCGGGCAGCAAACGGCTGTCGGACGAACTGAACACCGGGGTCTTTACCCGCTGCTCGCCGTAGGACAGCACCGTGTTTGACACCCGCACCTTCAGCGCAGCGCCCGCTCGGCTGTATTCGTTTTTTGGGTGCCCATCGTTGTCGACACCCAGCAGACGCGCCTTGCCGACACGGCCACCGCCACTGTCGAGCTGTACGCCCAGGTAGGCATGGGCATCGACACCGACGCCAACCAGGCCCTGGGTGAAGCCGGACTGGAACGTGCCCATCAGCCCGTAAGCCCATTCCTCAGCCTTGCCGCTGCGTTCGCTTCGGGGCTTGTAGGCATTGCGGCCACTGCTGTTGCGCCCGCCGTGCCGGTAATCGCGCTGGTCGAATACGCTGCGATTAAGCAGGCTCCAACTGCCGTCTTCAATGAAGCCCTTGCTGTTGGACTGGGCAGAGTCAGCCGTCGCGAAAGGAGTAAGCCCCACCAGTGGAAGCGCCAACAACAGGCGCTTCATTGCCCAGCCCCCAGCTTCTGCAGTTGCGCAGCAAAGCGGGCTTGCGCCCGTGCAGGTAGGTTGGCAGGCAATTCGGCAGGCGCCGCGTCACCCACCTGAATGACCATCACCATACCCATCGCCAAGTGCGGAATGCACTGGATGCCGTACACGCCCGGCACGCTGAACTGGTGCTCGTAAGGCTGGTTCAGTTTGCTCTTGAACGCCTGCGCCCCCTGTGGCAGCAACCCTGGCACGCTGGCAGCGTTATGCCCACTCATGGTCGGTAGAAAGCGCACCGTGTCACCGGTTGCGATGTGCAGGTGATCGGGCTCGTAGACCATCGCACCCTGCGTGCCACGGTTGAGCATCTTCACTTCGTGCACCTCTGCCAGCACGGCAGGGGCAAACAGGGTACTGGCGAGCAGCAGGGCGACAGGGCGCAACAGCATGGTGGGAACTTCCTGGTTCAGGGGGCGCGAAAACGCAGAATGCGCGCGCCGTCGAAGGGGTCGGTGAGGTAGTGGGCGCGCACGCCGAAGGTACTCAGCAGGCGCTCGGGGGTGAGCACGTCGAACGGCTTGCCGAGGGCGACCAGGCGGCCTTGGTCGAGCACCGCGACGCGGTCGCAGGTCAGCGCCTGGTTGAGGTCGTGCAGGGCCACCAGGGTGGTGACCGACAGCGCCTGGACCTGTTGCAGCAGGCTCAACTGGTGCTGGATGTCCAGGTGGTTGGTTGGCTCGTCGAGCAATAGCACCTGCGGGCGTTGGGCCAGGGCGCGGGCAATGTGCACACGCTGGCGTTCGCCACCTGAAAGCGAATGCCACAGGCGCGTGCGCAGGTGCAGGGCGTCAAGGTCGGCCAAGGCCTGCTCGACGATGGCACGGTCCTGGCTGGCGAACGGCGCCAGGGCCGACAGCCAGGGGGTACGGCCCAGGGCAACCGCGTCGTATACGCTGATCGCATCAGCTGTGTCCGCCTGCTGCTCGACCAGTGCCAGGGCCTGGGCAATGCGCCGGCGTGGCAGCTGCGCCAGGGGCTCACCCAGCAGGTCGACACGGCCACTGCCAGGCTTGCGCAAGCCCGCCAGCAGTTTTAGCAGGGACGATTTGCCAGAGCCGTTAGGGCCGACGATGGCCAGCGTTTCGCCCTGGATAGCGGCCAGGTCGATGTCGCGCAGCACGCTCCTGCCGCCCAGCTGCAAGCCCAGGCCCTGGCAGGCAAGCGGGGCGATCTGCAGGTTGGCCATGACGGTCATGGGCGCCCCCGTCGGCTGACCAGTATCAGCGCGAACACCGGAGCGCCGATCAGCGCGGTGACCACGCCCACCGGGATCACCTGGCCTGGGATCAGCGTGCGCGACAGGATATCCGCAGTGATCAGAAACAATGCTCCACCCAGTGCGCTGGCCGGCAGCAGGCGGCTATGCCCGGGGCCGAGCAGCAGGCGCAGGGCGTGGGGAATTACCAGCCCGACAAAGCCGATGGCGCCGACGATGGACACCATCACTGCGGTCACCAGCGCGGCGCAACTGATCAACAGCAATTGGGTACGCCGCACCGGGATCCCCAGGGATGCCGCCGAATCGGTGCCGAAGGTAAAGGCATCCAGTGCGCGGCGATGCCACAGGCACACCACCAGCCCGAACAGCGCCACCGGCAATGCCAGCCACACCGACGGCCAGCGCACGCCGCTGAGGTTGCCCAGCAGCCAGAACAGAATGCCGCGTGCTTGCTCGGCGGTGGCCGACTTGGTGATGAGAAAGGCGGTAAGGGCGGTGAACAGCTGCGAGCCGGCAATGCCGGCAAGGATCACCTGAGCATTGTTGTTGCTCGGCCCGGCAGCGCGGGCTAGCACCAGCACCAGCGTGAAAGCCGCCAGCGCGCCGATGAAGGCACCGCCTGACATGCTCAGGGCCACGCTGCCCAGTCCCAGTAGGCCGACCAGCACCGCGCCGGTCGAGGCGCCAGCGGACAACCCCAGCAGGTAGGGTTCGGCCAGCGGGTTGCGCAGCAGCGCCTGCAGGATCACCCCGCACGTGGCCAGCCCGGCGCCGCAGGCGGCCGCCACCAGGGTGCGGGTCAGGCGGTAGTTCCAGACGATCCCGGCGTCGATCGGGTCGACCGGGTAACCGGCCTGCCACAGGTGATTGGCCAGCACCTGGTAGACCACGTTCGGCGCCAGGTCGCTCTCGCCGATCGCGGTACCGGCCAGCAGCGCGGCGCACAGGGCTGCCAAGGCCAGGACGCTGTAAGGCAACAAGCGGCTCATCACTGTGCCGCTTTACCGCTGGCGAACGCCGCAGACAGGGTCTGCAGGCCTCGGAACAGGCGGATGCCGGCCTGCATGGCGTCGGCGTCAAGGACGATGATGCGGTCGTGCTTCACCGCGTCCATGTTGCGGGTTACCGGGTCGTTGTGCAGGAACTCGAGTTTTTTCTGGTAGTCGTCTGCGGGGAAGCGGCGGCGGTCCATGCGGGCGATGATCAGCCAGGTCGGGTTGGCCTTGGCCAGGGTTTCCCAGCCCACGGTCGGCCATTCTTCGGTGGACTCGACCACGTTGCGTACGCCCAGGGTGCGCAGCATGAAGTCGGCGACGCCTTGGCGGCCAGCCACATAGGGGTCGATATCCAGGTCGGCGCTGGAGAACCAGAATAGTGCCGAGGTGTTGGACAGGTCCTTGCCGGCCAGTTGCGCCGTGGCGCTGTCCAGGCGGCCCTTGAGGTCGGCGTTCAACGTCGCACCGCGGTCTTGCACGTCGAAGATCTCCGCCAGCTGGCTGACGCTTTTATAGATGCTGTCGACCTGGAATGCCTGCAGGCGGGTGCCATCGGCACCCACCAGGTTGTCCTTGCCTTCGCAGTCCGAGGGCAACAGGTAGGTCGGGATCTTCAACTCGTCGAACTGTTCGCGGGTACCCACCACGCCTTGAGCGCCGACCATCCACTCGAATTGCACCGCCACCAGCTGCGGACGCTTGCCCACCACAGCCTCGAAGCTCGGGTCGTTGTCGGCCAGGCGCTCGACCTTGTCGTTCATGGCCTTGAACTCGGGCAGCACGTTGTTGAACCACAGCGACGTGCCGGCCAGCGTGTGGCCCAGGCCCAGTGCATAGAGGATTTCGGTGCCGGCCTGGCCGATGGTGACCGCACGCTCGGGGGCGTGGGCGAAGGTCTGTGGCATGCCGCAGTTGTCGACCGTGAGCGGGTAGTGGGTGGCAGCCTGGGCCAGGCCAGTGAGGCCGAGGCCAGCGATCAGGGCGGCAATACGGGGCAGCATGGTGGGGCGATCTCCTATCGAATGGTTCACGGCATGAACGCACGGACAGGCATCGCCAATGCCCCTTGCGCAGGGCAGGGGGCAGCACCCGCAAACGGGTGGAGATGGCCATCCCGGACACCCCGCCGGTTGGTGGATTTTCGCCGGCAGGTCTCCTGACTGGTGCGTCATGGCCCGGCTCCAGCCTTCCCGGATTGATCCAGTGGCATTGATGGAGCAGGCTCGGCACCTACAGTTGCGGGGGCAGTTCCGTTTGGCCCGGTGACGGGCCTGGGATTCCCTATTGATTCCGTGGTGGAAACCGGCGGCCCGCATGGTAGACCATCAGGCAACCGGGTGAAAACGCTTTTCAGAAGTACTTCAGCCAGGTGATGTCACGCCGCCGCGCCTTCATACGGGCGAACCCGCGTACCGGCAGGTACAGCGACACGGCCAGCAACGCGGCACTCAGCCACACCGCGGTGATGCCGTCGAAGCCGAAATAATCACCCTGGTTGTGACCGAACAGGGCGACGCAGGCCAGGTACAACAGCTTCAGCACATACAGGTGCAGCAGGTAGAAAAACATCGGTGCTGCGCCGTACACCGCAAGGGCGCTGATCCAGCGCGCCTGGCCGACGCGCTCGAAGCCGCGCAACAGCAGCAGGCCGCAGCCCAGGGTGAGGGCGAGGAACAGCAAGCTGGGCGGGTACTTGGTGATGTTGAAGAAGCTCATCAGTGTCTGCGTCAACGTCGGGTACCCGCTCCAGGGGGCTTCGCCATAGCCGTTGAGCATGCGCAGCACGATAAAGCCGAGCAGCGCGATCGCCCCGGCCAGCAACAGCCGGTGTTGGCGTTGACCTGCATCGCTGTTGCGGGCGAACCAGGGGCCGAGGCCGTAGCCCAGGGCGATCACGCCGATCCAGGGCAGCACAGGGTACGAGGTGCGCAGGCGCAGGTTGTCGGAAAACGCCAGCCAGCCGCGATCATGCAGGATCGCCCACGGCACGTGCATGGCCGACTCTGCGCCGAAGTGCAGGTGGTCGAGCAGGTTGTGGCCGCCGACGATGATTGCACCCAGGGCGATCAGCGCCGCACGTGGCAACCACACCAGCAGCGACAGCGCGATCATGCTCACGCCGATAGCCCAGATCACCTGCAGGTAGACCACGCTCGGGGGCAGCTGGAAGGTCCAGGCGAAGTTGACCAAGGTGAACTCCAGCACCACCAGAAATAGCCCGCGTTTGAACAGGAAGGCGCAGACGTCGCTGCGGCCCTGATACTTCTCGCCATACAACCAGGCCGACAAGCCAGTCAGCAGGACGAACACCGGCGCACACAGGTGGGCCAGGGTGCGGCTGAAGAACAGCGATGGGTCGGTGGCGTCGATGGCCATCGGGTCGCTGACCTGGCGATGGAGGAAAAAGGTCTCGCGGACGTGGTCCAGGAGCATGAACAGGATCACCAGGCCGCGCAGGGCATCGATGCTCTGCAGGCGCTGGGTGAGGAGAGTGGGGGTTGCGCTGGCGCTGGTCATGAGGGGTCGCTGGTAGGAATGAAGTGTTGTTATGAAATGTTATCTTATATCTTTATTCGGGTTTCCGGCAATGACGGTTTAGGAATTCAGGCATACACCCCACCAACTACCTTGCGCGTCAATTTTTGGCGCCCCAGAAATACCTTTTAAAAACATGGCATTGCGCGTTCTAACTGATTTCTTTTCGAACTTTCTCGACAGCGTGTGTCTCGAACCGATCGTTCATCATTTATTCACAAGTCATGGAGACTCCACGCATGTCCGCTCGTCATCTGCTGCGTCACACCTGCCTGCTTGCCCTTATGGCATCGCCCCTGGCGGCCACCGCCGCGCCCAGCACCGACCCTCTGTTCACCTTCGGCCTGCTGGGTGCCTACGACAACTTCAAGTTCGAAGGGGGCAGCGAAACCGACAAGGAACACCTGGGCCAGGGCGGTGTGTTCGCTACCTTCGGCAACAAGATGACCGCCGAATCCGGCTTCATCTATCAGGTCGGCGCCGAGGCCAAGTACGGCAAGAAGAACGACAACAAACTCAAGGAAGCCCAGGCCGATCTCGACCTCGGCTGGCGTGCGGCGCTGGATGCCCGCAACTTCGTCGACGTGACCGTGGGCGGTGGTTACAGCTGGTCGCGCTTCGAGCCCGAAATCAACGACCTGGATACCAAGCTCACGGTCAAATCGCCCTTCGCCAAGGCCGCGCTGGGCTACAACCACCAGTTCGACGCCTCGACCCTGCGCGTGGAAGTGGGGGCACGGCATACCCTCGATGGCCGGGCGCGCCTGAAGGTGGATGATTTTGGCAGTGACAGCGTGGACCTCAAGGACCGCACCAACCCTTATGCCGAGGTAACGCTGCTGATGAACCAGCAGGGCGGCATGCCGGTGCAGGCCGGGGTCTACTACACCCGCACTGAATACAAGCTCGATGGCGACTCGCCCGTGGCGGACAACACCAAGCTCAAGCGTGACGAGTTTGGTTTCAAGGTCGGCTTGGCGTTCTAAGCCGCGATTGGCCAACGCCGTGGTACGTGTAGGAGCCGCGCAAGCGTGCTCCTACCCCGGGGTTGGCGATTAACGCCCGCGCCGCCGCGACACCCGGGCCTCGATATTCTTGCGCCCGATCAGCAAGGCGGGTTTTTCCACCACGGGCTCATCCGCCAGCCACTTGTACATCACCAGGCAATCCACCAGGCCCAGGCGGGCGTGGCGGAATGCCTTGGGCAGGCGGCCGACGGTGTCGAAGCCAAGCTTGTGCCACAGCGCCACGGCCACTTCGTTGCTGGCCACGACCGAATTGAACTGCAACGCAAGAAACCCTTCCTGACGCGCCAGCTTCTGCGAATGCTCGCACATAGCACGGGCCACGCCACGGCCGCGTGCGGCCTCGCACACCATGTAGCCACAGTTGCCCACATGGGCACCGGGGCCGGCGGCATTGGCTTTGAGGTAGTACGAGCCCAGCAGCTCACCGGCGTCCTCAAGCACCCACGTATGCAGGGGTAGCTCCAGCCACAAGTGCCGGGCCTGTTCGACGCTCAAGGCGGGGTCGAAGGCGTAGGTTTCGCGGGCCTGGACAATGGCCTGGAAGGTGGGCCAGAAGCGCTCGAAGTCCTCAAGCGTCATGGGGCGGATGTGGCTCATGGTGGATCCTGCAATGGCTGGCCGCCAAGTCTGGGTGGCGCGGCGCCATCGCGCAAGGGCGATGCGCCGCGTGGGCTCAGCCGGTGGCCTTGCCCACTGCATCCATGGCGCGGGCCGAGTAGACCAGTGCGGCCCCGGCATTCATCGCCACGGCCACACCGAGGGCCTCGGCGATCTCTTCACGGCTGGCGCCGTGTTTCACCGCTTGTTGCGAGTGCACGGCGATACAGCCGTCGCAGCGGGTGGTCACGGCCACTGCCAGGGAGATCAGCTCACGGGTCTTGGCGTCCAGGTGGTTGGTCTTGGCGCCCGCACCGCTGGCGGTCATGTAGCCGGCCACGGTGTCGGGGGACAACTGCTTGAGGTCGCCGATGCCGGCCATCAACTGCTTACGGTAGGCGTCCCAGTCCATCATGCTCATCGTCTTCACCTTGGGAAGGGTTGCGAGTGGAGCTTTCAGGCTAGTCGATGTTAGGGATGCCTGTGTGCTGTCTGTGTAGGAGCGGCCTTGCGTCGCGAACGGGCTGCGTAGCGGCCCCTGTATTTCAGCGTCACGCAAGTACCCAGGGGCCGCTACGCAGCCCGTTCGCGACGCAAGGCCGCTCCTACAATGACAGCACCCACGGCGAAGCGTCAGATGTAGATAAACACCAGTACCAGCGCTGCCACCACCGCCCACTTCTCCAGGTAGTAGCGCATGCGGTTGCGCTTTTTCAGCGCCTTGCCGCGCTCGCGGATCTTGTAGATGCGGGTGAACAGCCGGTTGATGCCGCCGGTCTTGTCGTTGGCATCGTTGGGCGCGGCAGCGGCAGCCATGACGTTGCGGCTGAACCATCGGTTGAATGCGGTTGCCCAGCGGTACTTGAGCGGGCGCTCGACATCGCAGAACAGAATGATGCGGTTGTGCTCGGTGGTGTTGGCGGCGTAGTGGATGTAGGTTTCATCGAAGATCACCCCCTCACCGTCGCGCCACGAATACTTCTCGCCGTCCACATCGATGTAGCAGCCGTCGTCGTTCGGCGTGTCCAGGCCCAGGTGGTAGCGGTAGGACCCGGCATACGGGTCGCGGTGGCGCACCAGCTTGGCGCCCGGTGGCAGGGTGGCGAACATCGCCGCCTTGACCGTGCCGATACCTTGCAGCAACTCGGTGGTACGCGGGCACAGGGCCATGGCAGACGGGTGGCTTTCGCCGTACCACTTCAGGTAGAAGCGCTTCCAGCCGGTCTTGAAGAACGAGTTGAAGCCCACGTCGTCATAATTCTCGGACTTCTTGATTTCGCCCACGTGCAGCAACTGCTGAGCCTCGGCACGGATTTCCTGCCAGTGATCCTGCAGCGGTTGCAGTTCAGGGAAGGCCTCGACCGGCAGGTAAGGTTTGGCCGGGTGCTTGGAAAACAGGTAAAGGAAGCTGTTGACCGGCGCCAGGAAGCTGGAGTGGTCGCCCAGTTGGCGAGTCAGCTTGTGACGAACCCGACCGCGCAGGTGAACATAGGCGATCGAGAGAACGAAAAGGAGTACGAGTGCAATTTTCATGGACGTTTACTTGTCGAAAAATGGCCATGCGCCATGGCATAAGCTCGCCAGCATAAACAATCATGGGGGCAGTTTGTACTTATTGTTACGTGACTACCGCGCGACTTAGGTGTAATGGCCTAGCGCTTGCGCAAACGATTCACGCCAAGGAGATCAAATGGTTCAGGACGCTCGCGCCAGTGGCGCCCCCTTCAAACGGCTGTTTTTCGCCTTGCCGGTCAGCGATGTCCAGCGCCGTGCCCTGGCCCAGTGGCGGCGCGGCTTGAACCTGCGCAGCGGCAAGCCGGTACCGGCCGACAACTTCCATGTGACGCTGCTGTTTTTGGGGGATGTGGACACTGCCCTGGTGCCGGCGATCTGCGCTGCGGTCGACGTGCTCAAGCGCCCGGCTGCGCCGCCGCGCCTGTTGCTTGACCGCTTGCAGGTGTGGCCGCGCGCCGGCGCCCTGGTGCTTGAGCCGCAACAAACGCCGCCGGCCTTGTTGCAGCTGGTCTATGGCTTGCAGCAGGCGCTGCTGCCCTTGGGCCTGGAGGCGGCGAGCCGCGAGTACCGCCCGCACCTGACCTTGTCCAGGGACTATCGCGGCCAGCCGCCAGAGGCCGCCAGCGCCCCGGAGTTCTTCCTGGCCGCGCGGCATTTCACCCTGTACGAGTCGCGCAAGGGCGTTTACTGGCCGCTTGCGCAATGGCCGATGGCCGACTGACGCCTGCTCGGAACGTTCTGCTGCTTAAAACTCAGGGGTGTACTTGACCGTCAGCATGAAGTTGCGCGGTTCGCCGTAGTTGTTGCTGCCATTGAGCTGGTTGAAGCCGGCGACCCAGTACTTCTTGTCGAACAGGTTGTTGGCGTTCACTGCCAGGTTCACTTCCGGCGTCAGCTGGTAGGCCAGGCGCGCGCTCCATACGGTGTAGCCGGGCACGGTGTAGGTGCGCTCGTAGCCCAAGGTGTGGCTTTGGCTGGTGAAGCCCAGGCCGGTGCTCCAGCGCTGGCCGTCCAGCGGCAGGGTGTAGTCGGCCCAGGCGCGCAGCATGTGCTTGGGGGTCCACTGGCTGAATACGCGGCCTTCGTTATCTGGGTCGTCGAGGAACTTGGTGGTGTTGTAGGTATAACCTGCGAACAGTTGCAGGCCGCTGAGCACCTCGCCGCTGATCTCGGCCTCGATGCCCTGGCTGCGCACCTTGCCCGCTGCGGTGGAGCAGTACCCGCCATCACAGGCAAAGCCCGAGGCCACGTCGGTAACCGCGCGGTTTTCCTGGTCGTAGCGGAACAGCGCCAGCGAGGCGTTGACGCGGCCGTCCAGCAACTCGCCCTTCAGGCCCGTTTCGTAGTTGCTGCCGATCACCGGCTTGAGAGGGGCATTGCCGAGGGCGCGCTCGGTCTGCGGGACGAAGACATCGGTGTAGCTGGCGTACCAGGCCCATTCGCGGGTCAGGTCGTAGACAAATCCTGCATACGGTGTCACTTCCCCTGTTTCGGTCATGTGGCTGGTGGGGTTGACCTGGCCTGGGTTGAGGCCGCGGTAAGTGGTAGTGGCATAGCTGTAGTCGAACCAACTGACACGCGCCCCCAGAATCAGCGTCAAACGGTCAGTCGGCTTGACCCGCCAGGCACCGTACAAGCCTTTTTGGCGAATATCATAGGCGCTGCGTTCGGAACGCCCGAAGGGGGTTGCAAGCAAGCTGTCGCGGCTGGGCTCGGGGCGATCATGGTCGATGTCGAAAATGTTGTCATTGCCACCAAAGGTGCGCCAGTAACCATCATCGGTGGTCAGCTTGGAGTAGTTGCCACCGAGGGTCACCTCGTGGGCCAGGGGGCCGGTGTCGAAGTGCCCCACCAGGTTCATGTCCAGGCCCAGTTTGGTTGAGTGGAAGTCTGTGATCCAGTCGGCATATTCGAGGCCACTGCCGTCAGGCTCCAGGCCTTCCAGCACCGTTTGCGTCCGTTGATGGGTGGACGTGTTGGTTTCGCCCATACGCAGGGCTGCAGCCTTGAAGGTCCAATCGTCGTCGAAGCGGTGCTCAAGGTCCAGGTAGTAGGTGGTGACGTCAGTCTGCGCCCGGTTCCAGCGGGCGCCGGTGAAGGTCGAGCGTGGCAGGTCAACCGGTTCACCGGTGGCATAGCGAGGGATGCCACGCAGCATCGGCCGCGACTGCTGGCGGTTGTAGCTGATGCCGGCACCCACGGTGGTGGCGTCGTTCAGGTCGATGTCCAGTGCGCCATACAGCGAGTGCGATTTGCTCCACTGGTAGTCGATGAAACTGTCGCTCTGGTCCTCGTCGGCGACAAACCGACCGCGCACACGCCCATCGGCGGTCAATGGGCCGCCTGCGTCCAGTTGCAGGCCATAGTGGTCCCAGGAGCCGGCCTTGCCGGTGACAGTGACCGTCGGGGTGGCCTGGCCACGCTTGCGCACGAGATTGATCGCGCCGCCGGGGCTGCCGGTACCTTGCAACAGGCCCGAGGCGCCGCGCAGCACCTCCACGCGGTCGAAGAACACCAAGTCCTGGGTTGCCCAGTTGCCCAGCGAGTAGGTGTTGCGTGGAATCGGCACGCCGTCGTACTGCCAGTCGTCGATCTGGAAGCCGCGCGAAGTCACCACCACGCCAGGGCCGATGCCCTGTGCGCCGACGATCCCGGTGGTGTGGTTGAGTGCATCCTGCAGGTCGGTGATGCCTTGGTCGTCCAGCTGTTTACGGGTGATCACCGTTACCGACTGGGGGATTTCCTTGAGGCTGTGGGTGCCTTTGCCAAGGGTCACCGCACGGGCTGCGTACGAACCACTGCCTTCGCTGGTGGCATCCAGGTAGTTGTCGGTGATGCTGGTACTGCCAAGCTCCAGCACGTCGGTCTCAGGGGTGGCCGGGGCGACGCTGAAGTGCCCGCTGCTGGTGAGCCGCAATTGCAGGCCGCTACCGGCAAGGGCGGCTTGCATGGCTTGCTCGGCGCTCATCTGGCCGACCACCGCGGGCGCTTGCTTGCCACGCACCCGTTGCGGTTCGAGGGCGATGATGTAGCCGCTCTGGCTCGCGATCCGGTTAAGGGTGGTAGCCAGGCTGGCGGGCGGCAGGTCGAACGCCAGGGTCTGCACCTGGGCATGGGCGTTGAGGCTGGTCAGGGCGACGACGAGGGGCAGGGCGCGGGGCCAGAGGTTGAGCACAGAATTCTCCCGAATGAAGTGGCTTGTCAGGAGATAGGTGGGACGAGAAACGAAAACCGGACACGTCTGCGAATGATTTTCACAAATATTTTCATTTATTGTGCTCGGGGCCGATCATCATCAGCCACGGGCCATAGCGCTCGACGCTGATCGGCAGGGCCTCGGCCAGGGCCGCCAGCGCCTGCTGTGGCTGGTTCAGCGGGAATACACCTTGCACGCGTATGTCTCGTACCGCTGGCGCTACCCGGATATAGCCCCGTTGGTACGGCCGCAGCGCATCGACCACGGCATGCAGCGGTTCGTCGAGCACTTCCAGGCGGCCCTGCAGCCAGGCTGCACGTTGTTGTTGCTCGCCATCCAGACGCTGGATGCCATCGCTGCGCAGCAGTGCTGCCTGCCCCTGTTGCAGGTCTTGCCAGCGGCCATCGGGCAGGCTGGCGCGCACGCTGTGCTCGAACACCACAACGCGGGTGGCGTTGGCTTCCTGGCTCACCAGGAAACGGGTGCCCAGCGCCTGCACCTGCCCTTGCGCCGTGCGCACCCGCAGCGGCCGTCGCGGGTCTGCCGCGACCTGGATCAACAGGTCTCCGCGGCGCAGTATCAGCAGCCGTTGGTTGGCATCGAAGTCCAGGTCGACGGCACTGCCACTGTTGAGGCTCAGGCGGCTGCCATCGGCCAAGGTGAAGCTGCGCCGTTCGCCACTGGCGGTGTGCAGGTCGGCCAACCAGTTTTGCGCCCCGTCGCTGCGCCAGCCGCCCCAGGCTGCGGCAGCAGCGACGCTCAGGCCAGCCAGGGCCCCCAGCACTTCGCGCCGGGAGTGGGTGGGGGCGAGCAAGACCTGGCGCGCATCGGCGGCATGCCCGGGGGCGCGCCGGTCCAGCGCGCGCAACGCGGCAAACGGGCTGCCGACGCGCTGTTGCAAGCGGTCCCAGGCCCGTTGGTGCGCGGGGTCCTGGCGCAACCAGTGGGCCAGGCGTTGCAGCAATGCCTCGTCTGGCGTGCCGGCTTTCAGCGCGACCATCCAGTCGATGGCCTGCTCGCTTATCGGGTCCAGGCCGGCTGCGCTCATGCTTGCACCTCGCACAGGTAGCACTGGCGCAGGGCCTGCTTCATGTAGCGGCTGACGGTGCGTTCACTGATCTGCAGCCGGGCGGCGATGTCGACATAGCTCATGCCGTCGAGCTGGCTGAACAGGAAGGTGGCCTTGACCACGGCGGGCAAACCGTCCAGCACCTTATCGATGGCCACCAGTGCCTCGATCAGCAGCAGTTGCTCTTCGGCCGAAGGGGCGACTGGCTCGGGCAGCAGTGCCAAGCGTTCGAGGTAGGCCACTTCGAGTTGGCGGCGGCGATGCCGGTCGAAGATCAGCCGCCGGGCGATGGTCGAGAGGTAGGCGCGCGGCTGCTGGATGCTGTCCGGGTCGACACGTGCGCCGAGCATCTGGCAGAACGCTTCGGCCGCAGTGTCTTCGGCGTCGGCGCGATTGCGCAGGCGTTTGAAGATGTGTTGGAGCAGCCAGCGGTGATGGTCGCTGAAGAAGAAGCCCAGCTTGCGGGTCGAGGTGCTGTCCAACGCCTGGCATCCAGTTGTGAGTGTGAATCGTTCTCAATGGTAGCTGGGGAGTCTGGTGGGTAGCAATGGGGGCGTGGGTCTTCGGGGTGTACGGCTGGGTTTGGCGGTGGGGCGGATATCGAGCGCCGCCCGCGCGGCGCTCGATATCCGCTCCCCCACAAATCCCCAGCCAGGCACCTGAACACCCCACACATTCCCCCCGCAACTAAACCGGCAAGCTCTGATAAGCCGTCTCATCCCCAGGGCTGCGGTCAAACTGGCGCTTGTACTCGCGGCTGAACTGCGAGGTGCTCTGGTACCCCACCCGGTGCGCCGCCTGCGCCACGCCAAGGCCCTCACCAATCAACATCTGCTGCGCCTTGAGCAGCCGCAGGCGCTTGAGGTACTGCATCGGCGCCATGTCGGTGCAGCGCTTGAAGTGTTCGTGGAAGGTCGACACGCTCATGTTGGCACGCGCAGCCAGTGCCTCGACACTCAGTGGCTCGGTGTAGTGTTCGCGCAGGTGGGCGAGGGCGGCGCCGATGCGGGCGAAATGCCCCTGCTGCTCGACCAGTGCCCGCAGCACCCCGGCCTGCGGGCCGCGCAGCGCGGTATACAGCACTTCGCGCACCCGCGCCGGGCCGAGCACCTTGGCATCCAGCGGGTCCTGCAGGCACTGCAGCAGGCGCTCGACACTGTCGCGCATGGGCGCATCCAGGGCCGCCGACGTCATCGACTGCGGGGTCTGCGCCTGTACGGCGGCATCCGGGGCCAGGTCCATGCTTTGCACCAGTTCACCGAGCACGCCACGGTCAATGTCCACCGCCACGCCCAGCAGAGGCGCATCACCGGTGGCAAAGGTTTCACACATGAACGGCACCGACAGCGCCTGGACCAGGTAGTGGCCGGCGCCGTACTCCAGGGTGCGTGGCCCCAGGCGCGCGAGTTTGCTGCCCTGGGCCAGGATCATCAGGCTCGGCTCGTAGATCTGCGGGCTGCTGGCCACATAGTGGTCCCAGCTCAGCACCTGAACCTGGGGCAGGTGGGTGGGGACGAAGCCCGGACGCGTGGCGAGGCGGCGGATCAGCGCGCAAAGGGGGGCATTGGCGTCGACGTGACGAGTGAGCTGCATGGTTAACCTGGGCAGAGAATCAGACAGTTGCATCATCGCAGATTGACGGTCTAGCGTCAGATGCTGGCAGGCAACTCCGGAGAATCGGGCATGGATGCCGGAGAATCTGCGGTGGGCGAGGTGGGGCATGACGCGCAGAATGCGCCGCCTGAATCGTTTCACTTCTCTGCGAGGTCCCGCATGTACACCGCCATCGGTTATGCCGCCCAAACCCCGACCAGCCCACTGGCCCCCATGACCTTCGAACGCCGCAGCCCGCGCCCGGACGACGTCGCTATCGACATCTTGTATTGCGGCGTGTGCCACTCCGACATCCACCAGGCACGCAACGAGTGGGGCATCGCCGTGTACCCACTGATGCCGGGCCACGAGATCATCGGCCGCGTCACCGCCGTGGGCGACAAGGTGTCTGCACACAAGGTCGGCGACCTGGTAGGCGTCGGCTGCATGGTCGACTCGTGCCGCCACTGCGAGGCATGCGCCAAGGACCTGGAGCAATACTGCCTGGAAGGCCCGACCATGACCTATGCCACGCCGGACCGGGTCGATGGCAGCAACACCATGGGCGGCTACTCCAGCAGCATCGTGGTCAGCGAGCACTTTGTGGTGCGTATCCCCGCCGGCATGGACCTGCCCAGCGCCGCGCCTATCCTGTGCGCCGGCATCACCACCTATTCGCCGCTCAAGCACCACGGAGTAGGGCCGGGCCACAAGGTCGGCATCCTGGGCATGGGCGGCCTCGGCCACATGGGCATCAAGCTGGCCAAGGCCCTGGGCGCGGAAGTGACCTTGTTCACCCGCTCCCAGGCCAAGGCCGAAGAAGCCCGCCGCCAGGGTGCCGACCATGTGATCGTGTCCACCGATGACGAGCAGATGCGTGCTGCGGCCGGCCATTTTGACTTCCTGCTCGACACCATCCCGGTGCAGCACGACCTCAACCCGTACCTGGAAACCCTCAAGTTCGATGGCGTGCACATCCTGGTCGGCCTGATCGAACCGATCGACCCGGCGGTGCACGCGGCCAACCTGGTGCTCAAGCGCCGGGTACTGGCCGGGTCGTTGATCGGCGGTATCGCCGAGACCCAGGAAGTGCTGGATTTCTGTGCCGAGCACGACATCCGTTGCGACATCGAAATGCTCGATATCCGCAATATCAACCAGGCTTACGAGCGGATGATTGCCGGCGATGTGAAGTATCGCTTCGTGATCGACATGGCCACGCTTCAGGGTTGATCCACGGGTTGGCCTGCACTGGCCCTTTCGCGGCGTTGCCCGCGAAAGGGCCAGTGCAGATTTACCAGGCCAGCGCCTTGTCCCACCCCTTCCAGAACAACCACCGCCGCACTTCGCCATGCGCCCCGGTGCCGATCTGCCATTCAGGCCGCCCGCTGCCCAGGGCAATCACCGAAATGAAGCCGGCATGGCTCGCCGCAACCAGCGTGCGCCCGTCCGCGCTGATGTCCATGGCACTGATGGTCGAACCCAGGTAGTGCTGCCAGTGTTCCGCGCCATCCTCGCCAAAGGCCCGCAAGTAGCCGTAGGCGTCACCGACGATATACTCGCCATCGCCTGCGACCCCAGCGTAAACCCGCGCCCCATCCTGCAGCAGCGGTGTGCGTGGGTCTTCACTGTAGTAGTCGGTATCCAGCCCCGGCAGGTCGGCCACGCGTACCCCGAGCGTGCCGCCGTTGTAGAAGTGGCAGGCATTGACGATCAACTGGTCGCCGCGGCGGTTGAACAGGGCGAAATGCGGGTACTCACCACCTGGGCCTACCTGCGCCACCAGCGCCAACTGATCGTCCAACACCAGATGGCGGCTGCTCTGTTCGCCGACCACGATCAGGCGCCCATCCGGCGACACCGCACCATGCTCCATGGCCAGGCCCAAGGCGATATCGTCCGGGTCGGTGCCTTCGGCCAGCTCTTCGAGTATTTGCGATTGGCGCGGCAGCAACCGGGTGGCGCCTTCGGCCGCCAGCAGGAAGATGCCCTCGGCGCTCACCAGCAGTACCCGTTGGCCTTGCGCGAAGGGCACCAGCGTGGTGGGGGTCGGCGGCAGGTCGAAGGGGTCGAAGGGGTAACCGGCTGGCAGCCCCTCCAACCCGCTAGGCCAAGGGAGCCGGGCGACCTGCGGGCCGCCCCAGCCATCGGTCACGCGCACGCCCTCGGCGTTGGCCAGGGCAAAGTAGCGGCGCTGCGGGCAACGGCCGAAATGCTCGATACCGATGACCGGCGTCACGCCCTGCTGATCGATGCGTACTACCTGGCCCTTTTCATAGGGCATGCCAATGCGTGCGAGCAGGCTGCCGTCGTCCAGCAGCAAGACATTGCTGATACCTTGCCCATGCGTGTCGAGCAATGGCACCAGCGGCAGGTGTGCAGGCGGCCAGGCCGTGCGGAAGGCCTGGCGTTGCTGTTCGTCTACCCCCGGCTGGTTGATCGCTTGCAGGGCGGCCTGCCAGGCGTCGAGCAAGTGCTCGGTGGCAGCGTGCTGGGGTTCTTCGAGGTCATCCCAGCCCTGCTCGCAGCCTTGCGCGACGTAGCGGTTGATGGCCTGGGCGTAGGCGGTGACCGCCTGCTGCCACTGCTGCTGGGGTTGTTGCTTGTCCATGGGCGGATCGGGCTCCTTGTTCCGCTTGCAGTTCACACAAAGCGCGCATGTTACGCGCAATGTGCGCGGGTTGTGAGGCCTGGTATTGACGCGTACCATGCCGGCATTCCTTCCAATAACAAACCCGTGCCTCAGCGCGGCCGATACTTGGCCCCTGACGCGCGTCTTTTCGCCATGCCTGCGGAGCATAGAATTCCACCCATGAACGGACCCATACCCACCGTCCTGCCGCCGACCACCGGTGGCGGCAGCTGGCTGAGCGTCATTGCCCTGGCCTTGGCGGCCTTCATCTTCAACACCACCGAATTCGTCCCGGTGGCGCTGCTCAGCGACATTGGCCGCAGCTTCGACATGAGCACCGCTCAGGTCGGCCTGATGCTGACCATCTATGCCTGGGTGGTCGCCCTGGCGTCGCTGCCGATGATGCTGCTGACCCGCAACATCGAGCGACGGCGCCTGCTGTTGTTCGTGTTTCTGGTGTTCATCGTCAGCCACCTGTTGTCGTGGCTGTCGCAGAGCTTTGCCATGCTGCTGGTGAGCCGCATCGGCATCGCCCTGGCCCATGCCGTGTTCTGGGCCATCACTGCGTCGCTGGCGGTGCGCGTGGCGCCGCCTGGCCAGCAGGCCAAGGCACTCGGCCTGCTGGCCACCGGCACCACCCTGGCGATGGTGTTGGGTATTCCACTGGGCCGCGTGGTAGGGGAAGCCTTGGGCTGGCGGGTAACGTTCCTCAGCATTGCCGGGGTGGCATTGGCCACCATGCTTTGCCTGATGAAGTCGTTGCCGCTGCTGCCAAGCCAGAACTCCGGTTCGCTACGCAGCCTGCCGATCCTGTTCAAGCGCCCGGCCCTGGTCGTCACCTACCTGCTGGTGACGCTGGTGATCACCGCACAGTTCACCGCCTACAGCTACATCGAACCCTTCGCCCTGAACGTGGCGCAGATCAGTGGCGAGCGCACTACGTTGCTGCTGCTGTTGTTCGGTGGCGCCGGGGTGTTCGGTTCGGTGCTGTTCAGCCGTTACAGTGAACGTTTCCCCCAAGGCTTTCTGGTGGGTTCGATCGGCCTGCTGGCGGCTTGCCTATTGTTGCTGTTGCCGCTGTCGGGCAACTTCTACGTGTTTTGTGCGTTGAGCATGTTCTGGGGTGTGGCGATCCTGAGTTTCAGCCTGTCGTTGCAGTCCAAGACCTTGAAGCTGGCGTCCGATGCCACCGACGTGGCCATGGCCTTGTTCTCGGGTATCTACAACATCGGGATCGGCGGTGGGGCACTGCTGGGCAGTATCGTCAGCAGCCAGATGGATGTGGCCTATATTGGCCTGGTCGGAGGCTGTGTGGCGGTGGTGGGGTTGGCCCTGGCCTTCGCCAGCACTCGGCGCTTTCGCGAAGCCTTAGGCATCTGATTGACCGTGCCGGCCGCTTCGTGGGTTTGCCCGAGAAGCGGCCGGCGCAGCCACCATCAAATTCAACCAAGCAGCGCCGCCCAGGCCGACACCAGCAACATCCCCGCCAACCCTCGGTTGAACCACAGCAACCGCGCAGGGGCCTGCAACCAGCGTGCACTGCCCACCCCCAGCAGCGCCCAGGCCGTCATGCACGGCAGGGCGATCAGCAGAAACACCAGCGCCAACTGCCACACCGGCAGCGCCGGCGCGGCAAATACCCCGATCACCGCCACTGCCATCATCCACACTTTCGGGTTGACCACTTGCAGCGAAGCTGCGCTGAACGCATCAAAGTGCTTGTCTGCGCTGAGGTCCAAGGGCTGCCCGGCGCTGCGCAGAATGCGCCAGGCCAGCCAGCTCAACCAGAGTACGCCAGCCCAGCTCATCAGTTGCTGGGCCAGGGGGTGACGCAGTAACAGCTCGCCCAGCCCAAGCCCGACCAGCAGCACCACCGCTGCGGCGGCGCCACAACCGGCCAGGATCGGTGCCACGCTTGCGCGCAGGCCCTGCCGTGCACCGTGCGCCAGAATCAACAAGTTGGTCGGCCCCGGGCTGATACTGGCAACCAGGGCGAAGAGAATGAAGGGCAACAACGACTGCGACATGACACAAAGCTCCGAGGGGTCGAAGCACCATGTTCGCCGTCAGGCCGCCGTCAGTCTGGAAGGTTTGAGCAGCGCCTGCGGTAGTCGGCCGGGGTCAACCGATAGGCCCGGCGGAACCAGCGGCCCAGGTGGCTCTGGTCGGCAAAGCCCAGCGCCATGGCCACTTCAGCGGGCGTCTGGCCTTGGGCGAGCAGGCGCCGGGCGCGGGCCAGGCGCAACTGTATCAGGTAGGCGTGCGGTGCCAGGCCGAACGCGGCCTTGAAGGCGCGGGTCAGGCGAAAACGGTCGACGCCACAGGCCTGGGCCAGGTCTTCCAGGCCGATGTCACGGTCCAGGTGAGCATGCAGGTAGTCACGTGCGCGCTGAGCGGTCAGCGGCAGGCGAGGGTCTGGGTTGAGGCGTTTGCGCCAGTGCAGGTGGCGGGTCAGGCAGGCAAGCAGGTCGTCCATGGCCGTCTGGCGAACGATGCGAAAATCCTGGTTGTGCACGGTGTGAAAGGCCAGTGCGGTGGCCCGTGCCAGGCGCGCGTCGTGGCACAGGGTATCGGCAAAGCTGGGCAAGCTGGCGCTGGGTGCATGCTCGAACAGCGTTCGTAACTGGTCTTCGAGCCATGCAGGCTCCAGGTACAGCGTCGAGTAGGTAAAGCCTTCTTCGGTCGGCGCGAGGCCGTCGTGGAGGTCGCCGGGCTCCAGCAGAAACACCTGCCCCGGCGTGCTGCGATGGCGCACCCGCCGGCAGTTGAACTGCTGCACGCCTTGCTCGGTGATACCGACCAGAAAACTGTCATGCCAGTGGGGGTCGTAGGCATGCCCGGTGAAATGCGCGCGGACCGACTCGATGCCGGTGTCGGCGTCTTGCTTGAGGACGATCCAGTTGCTCATGGGTGCAGCCCGTGGGGGAAATGGCTACCTTAACGCACGTACCCGTATCAGTCTGGAACGATTGTGCAGCCCTTGTTCAGCAGCCGGGGCCGCAGAGCTTCGAAGCGCTCGCGCAGCCACAGGTGCAACTGCGTCACTGCCGGGGTCAGTTGCTTGCGGTGTGGGCAGACCAAGGTGACCGGCGTCGGCTCGCCCAGGTACTCCGGCAAGAGGATCTCCAGCTCGCCCGCCTCGATGTCGGCGCTCACATCCAGCCACGATTTATAGACGATACCTTCACCTAGCAGGGCCAGTCGGCGAATCACGTCGGCGTCGTCGCTGACCAGCGGCCCCCGTACCTGCACGGTGCGGTTGCCCACCCGCCATTTGTCATAGACGCGGTTCTGTTGCAGGTACAACAGGCAGGCATGTTGCTGCAGGGCCTCCGGTGTCTGCGGGCGGCCGTGGCGCGCCAGGTAGTCCGGGGAGGCAACCAGCACCCGACGGTTCCAGTTGGCCAGGGGCAGGGCGATGTAGTTGGCGTCCTGGTTGAGGCCATAGCGGATGGCGATGTCCACCGGGTCGCGATTGAGGTCGGCCATCTGGTCGGACAGAAAGAAGCGCAGGTGCAGCGCCGGGTGCTCGCGACGGAATGCGCTCAGCCAAGGCAGCAGCATGTTGCGGCCCATGTCCGAAGGTGCCGAAACCTGCAGGGTCCCGCGCAAGGTACTGGCGTTGCCGTGCAGGTCCTCGCGGCCTTGGCGCAGGCTTTCCAATACGTTCTGCGCCGTTGGCAGGTACAGCTCGCCCTCGGCGGTCAGGCGCAGGCTACGGGTAGTGCGCGCGAACAGGCGTACGTCCAGCTCACGCTCCAGGCGCTTGATGGCGGCGGCCACCTGGCCCGGCAGCAGTTCGGCCTCGTGGGCGGCGGCGGTGAAGCTGCCCAGCACGCTGCTGCGCACGAACAGTTCGAGGTCGGCGATGCGTAGCATTTTCACTCCTGGGATGAAAGTGTTGCTGCATTGTGCCGGTTTTTCTTTTTTACAGGAAAGATAACATGCGCGACACATCCCATTTTCACCGCAGGAGTTGTTGCATGGATACCGTTTCCCTGGCCAAGCGCCGCTACACCACCAAGGCTTACGACGCCTCGCGCCGCATTCCTCAGGCCACGATCGACGCGTTGCTCGAGCAACTGCGCCACAGCCCGTCCTCGGTCAACTCCCAGCCTTGGCACTTCGTCGTCGCCGACAGCGCCGAAGGCAAGGCACGGTTGGCCAAGAGCACCCAGGACCGTTTCGCCTACAACTCGCCGAAGATCCTCGATGCGTCCCATGTAATCGTGTTCTGCGCCCGTACCGAAATGCCCGAGGCTCATCTGCAGGCGCTGCTAGACCAGGAAGCCGCCGATGGTCGTTTTCGTGACGAGCAGGCCCGCGCCGCGCAGAACCAGAGCCGTCGCCATTACGTCGACCTGCACCGTTTCGACCAGAAAGACGTGCAGCACTGGATGGAAAAGCAGACCTACCTGGCCCTTGGCACCGCGCTGCTCGGTGCGGCGGCGCATGGCCTGGATGCCACGCCCATCGAAGGCTTCGACAGCAAGGTACTGGATGCCGAACTGGGCTTGCGTGAGCAGGGCTTTACCAGTGTGGTGATCTTGAGCCTGGGCTACCGTAGCGAGGGTGATTTCAATGCGGGGCTGAACAAGTCGCGGTTGCCGGCTGCGAAGGTATTCACCTTCCTCTGATAGCGCCAGGGGCCGCCCGCCGGCCCCTGCTGTTTGCGCCTTACCAGAGCGCCAGCGAAGCCGCCGCTGTGACCCTGGCGAACACCTCGAGTGCTTTATCTACTTCGGCCTCGGTGCTGAAGCGTCCGATACTCAAGCGCACGCTGTTGCGCGCCCGGCTTTCATCCAGCCCCAGGGCCAGCAGCACATGCGAGGGTGCATTGCTCGCCGAGTTGCAGGCCGACGTGGTCGACAACGCCAACTCACTGGCCAACGCGGCACTGTTGAAGCCTTGGCTATCGATACACAGGTTCAAGGTATGCGGGATGCGCTGCGTGGCACAGCCATTGAGGCTTACCGCCGGCAAGGCCAGCAACCCGTCGCGCAGGCGCTGGGCCAGTTGTTCGATGCGCTGGTGTTCACTGTCGCCCGGCTGGCCAGCCAGGGCGAAGGCGCTACCCATACCGACGATCTGGTGGGTTGCCAGGGTGCCGGAACGCAGCCCCTGCTCATGCCCACCGCCGTGCATCTGCGCGCGCATCAGTTCGCGGGCACGCGGGCCGACGTAGAGCGCGCCGATGCCTTTGGGGCCATAGGCTTTGTGGGCCGAGAACGACATCAGGTCCACCGCCATTGCCGCAAGGTCGATGGCCAGCTTGCCCACCGCCTGGGCCGCGTCCACATGCAACAGCGCCCCATGGGCACGCACACGCTCACCAATGGCGGCGAAATCGGTCACGGTACCCAATTCGTTGTTGACCGCCATCAGCGAGACCAGGCGGGTATCGGCGCGCAATGCCGCCTGCACGGCATCGGGCTGAATCAGCCCGGCCGCATCCGCAGCCAGGCGCGTGATGGACCAGCCTTGGCGCTCCAGTTCAGCGACCGTGTCGAGCACGGCCTTGTGTTCCAGCTGGCTGGTGATCAGGTGGCCCGGTTGGCTGATGCCTTGGGCGATGCCTTTGAGTGCGAGGTTGTTGGATTCGGTCGCGCCTGACGTCCACACCAGCTGATCAGCACGGGCGCCAACGCGTTCGGCCACCTGCTGGCGTGCCTGTTCCACCGCGTTGCGGGCAGCCTGACCATAGGCATGGCCACTGGAGGCGGGGTTGCCGAAGTTGGCGTGGCGGCCAAGGCAGGCGAGCATCGTTTCGATGACGCGGTCGTCAACGGGGGTGGTGGCGGCGTAGTCGAAGTAGAGCGGGGCGCTGGGCATGGGGGCGGGTCCGTGTCTGTCACGTTGGATTCGATGATCGTTGGTGCAAGCGTACCCGCCCGTGGGCTGATGGTTTTTGTCTTATGCCTGGCTGATTGTGCCCAGGCTTGGAAAATAATTCTCGCTTTGCCCGTTTCTGGAGAAATTAATTTTCAATACTCGGCGTAAACGACCTTTGGCAATCGCCTCAGGCCGGCGCCAGCGCGCGTTCTTCCTCGGCCACCACCCGTTCGCACAACTCGATGATCTGCTCGCGCATCCAGCGGTTGGCAGGGTCTTGGTCAGTGCTCTCGTGCCAGTACAAGTGCGTTTCCAGCGCCGGTACGTCTACCGGCAATGGCTGGTAGCGCAATTGATGACGGCGGGCGAAACGCTCGGGCACGGTCATGGCCATGTCGGTCTGCTGCAACACCTGCGAAGCCATCAGGTAATGCTGTGAGCGCAAGGCAACCTTGCGCTGTACGCCCATCTTGCCCAAGGCCAGGTCAACATAGCCCAGGCCATTGCGGCGGCTGGAAATATGGATATGGGTCATGCCCAGGTAGCTGTCCAGGGTCAGTTTGCTGTCGGCCAGCGGGTGGCCTTGGCGCAGGGCGCAGACGTAGCGGTCTTGCATCAGTTTGACGTGGCGCACCTGCGGGTCGGTGTTCAGCGGGGCATCGACCGCGAAATCCAGGCGCCCGGCCGCCAGTTCCTTGGTGGTTTCGCGCCGTTTGCACAGAAAGCTTTCAATCAGCACTGCAGGTGCCAGGCGGCGCAGCCGCTGGAACAACGGCGGCAGGATCACCGCTTCGGTCAGGTCGGTCATGCTGATGCGAAAGGTCTTGTTGGCCTGCTGCGGGTTGAAGATACGGCTTTCCTGCACCGACGTGCGCAGCAGGGCCAGGGCGTTGCGCACCGGGCCAATGATGTTCTGGGCCATGGGCGTGGGCACCATGCCTTGCGCGGTACGCACGAACAGCGGGTCGTTGAAGGTTTCGCGCAGTCGCGACAGGGCATTGGACACCGCCGGCTGAGTGATGCCGACAATCTGCCCGGCGCGGGTCAGGTTGGCTTCGGTGTAGATGGCATCGAAGACGATGAACAGGTTGAGGTCGACCTTGCTGAGGTTCATGTGCGCCGCTCATTGTTGGAATTATTGCCCGATCATATATCGGTTATGAATGTTTATACACGCGGAAAATAGACTAGGTGGATGGGCGCTTGCTGCTCTAGGCTCTGGCCCATGTACTCCGAACCGTGAAGGTAGCCCCGATGGATTTCGCCTATTCGCCCAAGGTCCAGGCACTGCGCGAGCGCGTCACTGCGTTCATGGATGCCTACGTCTATCCCGCAGAAGCGGTGTTCGAGCGCCAGGTCGCCGAGGGTGATCGCTGGCAGCCCACCGCGATCATGGAAGAGCTCAAGGCCAAGGCCCGCGCCGAGGGGTTGTGGAACCTGTTCTTGTCCGAGTCGGAGTACGGCGCCGGGCTGAGCAACCTGGAATACGCCCCACTGGCCGAAATCATGGGCCGCTCGCTGCTCGGGCCAGAGCCGTTCAACTGCTCGGCACCGGATACCGGCAACATGGAAGTGCTGGTGCGGTATGGCAGCGAGGCGCAGAAACGCCAGTGGCTGGAGCCACTGCTGCGCGGCGAGATCCGTTCGGCGTTCGCCATGACCGAGCCGGACGTGGCCTCATCAGACGCCACCAACATGGCTGCCACCGCCGTGCGTGATGGCGATGAATGGGTGATCAACGGCCGCAAGTGGTGGACATCCGGCGCGTGTGACCCGCGTTGCAAGGTCATGATCTTCATGGGCCTGTCCGACCCTGAGGGGCCGCGCCACCAGCAGCACTCGATGGTGCTGGTGCCGACCGATACGCCGGGCGTGAAGATAGTGCGGCCGTTGCCGGTGTTCGGCTACGACGACGCGCCACATGGCCATGCCGAGGTGCTGTTCGAGAATGTGCGCGTGCCTTATGAAAACGTGATCCTCGGCGAAGGCCGCGGCTTCGAGATCGCCCAGGGGCGCCTAGGCCCAGGCCGTATTCACCACTGCATGCGTTCGGTCGGCATGGCCGAGCGGGCGCTGGAGTTGATGTGCAAACGCTCGGTCGAGCGCACTGCCTTCGGCCGGCCTCTGGCCCGGCTGGGCGGCAACGTCGACAAGATCGCCGACTCGCGCATGGAAATCGACATGGCACGCCTGCTGACGCTCAAGGCGGCGTACATGATGGACACCGTGGGCAACAAGGTCGCACGCAGTGAAATCGCCCAGATCAAGGTGGTGGCGCCGAATGTGGCCTTGAAGGTCATCGACCGGGCGATCCAGATGCATGGCGGCGCGGGCGTGAGCGGTGACTTCCCCTTGGCCTACATGTACGCCATGCAGCGCACCTTGCGCCTGGCCGACGGGCCGGACGAAGTGCACCGGGCGGCGATTGGCAAATATGAGATCGGCAAGTATGTGCCGGTGGAGATGCTGCGCAGTTCAAGATGAAGAATCGGAAGTTCTTGCACGGGAATTCCTTGTCCGATTAACGCGCATGCTGGCTACGGATGAGCTGGCTGAACAAGTATGTATTTGGTGTAGGAAGTGTCTGGTTTTCACGTTCAGGCACTAAAAGCCCTTTTGCAACTGTTAGGTTTCGACACCTTACTTTTTGCACAAGGTACTTGCCGATGCGTGTCAATCTGGGTGGTAAAGGCCAGGCGGTTGATGGCGATGTCACCACGACAGGTGCTATTTGCATCGCTGCCGGCCTCGGTTATTTGAGCAATGGCCGCAGGGTGCTTCGGGAGGGGGACAAAACGACGCCTTGTCCGCGCTGTGGCGAGCAAGGGACTGTCGTTGAGGGCGTTCGGTACTTCATCTCCAACGGTCAAGCCGTGGCCATGGACGGTGCACTGGTGGCGTGTGGTTGCCCGTCCGGCAGCAATCGGGTCGTAGCACCACTGGGTGCGGCCCCGCTATCCAGGCAGGCACTTGCGAACAGTCGCGCAATGCCTACCGAGGCAGCGGCCGGCGCCCATCCGAAAAGCCTCGTGCAGGGCGCGGTGACTGCGATGCCAGGCACGTTGGAGCCGGGTTTCTACGTGGTGCCCAAAAGCATGTCGTTCTCTCAGGTTCTGCTGCAATTATCCGAGCACGACGCCACCTTGCCGATCTCCCGTTTGCAGCGGCTCAACCCCACGTTCGAGCAAGGTTTCAAGGCTGGGGAAATCTTCGTCATCGGTGACCCGGACAATAGTGATGCCTGTACCCTCGAGGAGGCCAAGCTGATGGCTGCCGCTCAGGATGCACGGCGCGCGTTGGCGGTGCTCGATTTCGCAGAATCCGACTTCATGGTGCAGCACCAGGCTGAGATTGCCGGTTTGCTGAGCAGTGCCAGCCAGTCGATGGGCGTGGGCAAGGACATGCTCGATCAAGGGTTGAAACAGGTCAAGAGCACGCTGAACCAGATCGAGCAGTTGCATCAGCGTGAGTTCTTGCGGCACGGGCATTTGAACAGTCGTGAGTTTTTCGCCTCGCGGCGCCAGCTGCTGCAGCAACTGGATGTTCAGTTGAAAGCGGCGCTGCTCAATAAACAGCTTAACCTCGGCAACTATGAACGTTTAAAGAAGAGTCTGAATATTTCTACCAAAAGCCTTGTGCACCATTGGTCGAAAGCGGGTGGGGTGGGGCAGATACCGGGGTATGCGACACACTTGGATCAGGTTGCGAGACTTAGTAAATTTATAAAATATGGTGGACATGTGGGGGTTGGAATAGGCGGTGCTTCGTCTTACTTGAAAGTTCAGGGTGTATGTCGAGCGGGTGAGGCTGCTGCTTGCAAGAAGGTTCGGTTCACTGAAACGGGCAGTTTTTCAGGTGGATTGGTCGGAGGGATGCTTGCTTCTGGGGCTATGGGTGCGGTAGCCGGTACTTTATGTGGCGCTATTTCCATAGGGACGGGAGGTCTTGCCATACCCGTCTGCGGGATTGTATTAGTAGGGACAGGAGGGCTGGCGGGAAGTACTGCTGGTGAAGCATTTGGTGAGTCAGCGGGAGAATTCATTTACGAGGTCACCCATGATTGACATTACGGGCTGGCCAGCAATGGCAAAGCTTATTCTTTTACTCAGTCCCTTTGTAATAGGTGTTCCGGGAGTCGCCATAAGTGCATATACAACTCTGACTAAGGATTACGATGTCGTCTGCTCCTCCATCACCAGTAATCCTTATTTTCAAACAGTAAAGGGTGCTTGGGGGAATAGCGGTTTTAAGTGGCGATGGATGCTGGTATGCACAGTAAGCGGGCTTGTAGCATTTCCGTGGGTCGAATTGCGTGCAGGGCGGTTGGATTTGAACGAGTTGGCCGCTTTCCCGCTCCGCCTCAAGCGCAGACTTGTTCTTTCAGCGTGTCTGAGCCTGGGGGGCGCTGTTTGGATGTTGGTTATATGGGCACTGGTAAAATATAAGTAGCCGGGAACTGTCAGATTTTTTATGTGCGGGCCGGTAATGGCCAGCCCCCAGGCAAGCCCTGACTTGGGCCGGACAAAGTGCACCGGGCGGCGATTGGCAAATATGAGATCGGCAAGTATGTGCCGGTGGAGATGCTGCGCAGTTCAAGATGAAGCCGGTGGCCTTCTTGCTCGTATGCCGGGCAGAAGGCATTCAACGGCTCACGGCGTCTTGAGGTCCACCACCAGATCCTTTGCAGCCTTGGTTGCCAGCACACTCATGAGCTTGGTCATTTCATCCTGGCGACCGATGCCGGACTCTGCCCCGCCGCCCATCATCACGTTGGGCACCGGGGCGCGTGCCGCCGCATCGGCCCAGGCGCGATTGATCTGCACCAGCGCGTCAAGCTTGGTTTGCAGCGCGCCATCGGCCTTGATCGATGCTTCACGTGCGTGAGCCTCGGCATCGGCAGTTATTCGGGTGGCTTCGGCATTTACCCGGGCCTTGTCACGCAGGAGTTCAGCGGTCTGCTTGTCGATCTCGGCCCGCCGTTTTTCTCGCTCCGCGTTGATCAGCGTGAGTTGCTTCTCGGTTTCGGCTGCGGTGGTGCGTTCGATCTGCTGGCGCAGGCTTTCCTGGCGCTTGGCTTCGACATCCTTGGCGCCGCGGGCAGAGACAAGTTGCTTTTCTTCTTCCTCCTTGAGCCTGTTCTGCCGGGCCACCGCCAGTTCGGCCAATGCTTGCTGCACCCGAACCATTCGCTCCTGATATTGCGGGTTGGGGTCGATATGCGTCACCCGAGCATCGACGACTTCGACGCCGAACAACCGGAACTGTTGCTGCTTACGCATTTCCTGGCCGTCCTTGTCGAGTTTCTTCTCGATGATGAAACGGGTCGCAGAGTTATCGCCAAAGCTGCCCTGGTCTGTACCGGCTTGAAGGATGGCTGTCTGAGCCGGATAGTTGTCGCGCTGCACACGAATTTCCTTGCGGCTGGTCAGGTACAGGCCGTTGCGCAACTGGTTTTCGAATTCGGCGCCGAAGTGGCTGCGGTTACCGGCGTAGTAGTCATCGGCGCTCATCAACGAGGCGGTGGCCTGCAATGTTTCCTTGACTGCCGGCAACAGCGCGCGTTGCAGGAAGTTGTCCGGCGTGCGGTATTCCTGAGCAATCTTGAGAAAGTCGTCGCCTGACGGCAGGCGAAACTGGGTGCTGAATTCGGCCTTGGCGTCGACGTTGCCCAGGAACACGATGGGCAGGTTGTCCAGCGTTACCGAAGGGTGCCCACGGCGGGCTTCGTCCTGCCCGTCCACTTGCAGCGCCGACTGTACACCGATGGTCCGGCGCCAGACAGTACTGCGGCCAAACCATTGGGTTGCATAGCCCACGTCTTCGACAACTTTTTCTTCGCCGAATATCGTACGCACATGGGTCATCTGGCCTGCTTCGTTGTAGAACAACACTGCGTTGAACAATGCAGCGAGGCCGCCGACGACTAGTACCGGGAGGGTGATTGCGGCGAAAAACTTGCGGTTGATGCGTATTTGGGTGATGTCAGGGAGGGTAAGCTTTTGCATGGAAAATCCTTGTCCGGAGAACGCGCATGCTGGCTAAAAAAGGAGGGGTTGAACAATCAGGGAATTCGGTGGGTGATGTAGGAAGTTGTAGTGCCGTACTCGTGGAATGCTCTTGAGAGCCAGCTGTAAATGAAATGTGTATTTAGTGTAGGAAGTGTCTGGTTTTCACGTTCAGGCACTAAAAGCCCTTTGCAGCTGTTAGGTTTCGATACCTTACTTTTTGCACAAGGTACTTGCCGATGCGTGTCAATCTGGGTGGTAAAGGCCAGGCGGTTGATGGCGATGTCACCACGACAGGTGCTATTTGCATCGCTGCCGGCCTCGGTTATTTGAGCAATGGCCGCAGGGTGCTTCGGGAGGGGGACAAAACGACGCCTTGTCCGCGCTGTGGCGAGCAAGGGACTGTCGTTGAGGGCGTTCGGTACTTCATCTCCAACGGTCAAGCCGTGGCCATGGACGGTGCACTGGTGGCGTGTGGTTGCCCGTCCGGCAGCAATCGGGTCGTAGCACCACTGGGTGCGGCCCCGCTATCCAGGCAGGCACTTGCGAACAGTCGCGCAATGCCTACCGAGGCAGCGGCCGGCGCCCATCCGAAAAGCCTCGTGCAGGGCGCGGTGACTGCGATGCCAGGCACGTTGGAGCCGGGCTTCTACGTGGTGCCCAAAAGCATGTCGTTCTCTCAGGTTCTGCTGCAATTATCCGAGCACGACGCCACCTTGCCGATCTCCCGTTTGCAGCGGCTCAACCCCACGTTCGAGCAAGGTTTCAAGGCTGGGGAAATCTTCGTCATCGGTGACCCGGACAATGGTGATGCCTGTACCCTCGAGGAGGCCAAGCTGATGGCTGCCGCTCAGGATGCAAGGCGCGCGTTGGCGGTGCTCGATTTCGCAGAATCCGACTTCATGGTGCAGCACCAGGCTGAGATTGCCGGTTTGCTGAGCAGTGCCAGCCAGTCGATGGGCGTGGGCAAGGACATGCTCGATCAAGGGTTGAAACAGGTCAAGAGCACGCTGAACCAGATCGAGCAGTTGCATCAGCGTGAGTTCTTGCGGCACGGGCATTTGAACAGTCGTGAGTTTTTCGCCTCGCGGCGCCAGCTGTTGCAGCAACTGGATGTTCAGTTGAAAGCGGCGCTGCTCAATAAACAGCTTAACCTCGGCAACTATGAACGTTTAAAGAAGAGTCTGAATATTTCTACCAAGAGTCTTGTGCACCATTGGTCGAAAGCGGGTGGGGCGGGGCAGATACCGGGGTATGCGACGCATCTTGATAAAGTAGCGAAGCTTTCCAAGTACCTTAAGTATGGTGGGAATGCGGCTATTGGACTCAGTGGGACATCGTCGTATCTCAATGTGAAAGAGGTTTGCCAGGCAGGGAACACGGAGGCTTGTAGAAGCGCCCGTTTTGTAGAGGCCGGAAAATTCAGCGGCAGCGTTAGCGGTGGAATAGCAGGCTCTGCACTTGCGAGTTTAGCTGCGGGAACAGCATGTGCTTTTTTCGCCGTAGGTACTGGGGGAGTTGCGACACCATTGTGCGGTATTTTAGTAGTTGGGGGCGGAGGATTCGTAGGCGGCAAGGGGGGTGAAGTTCTCGGGGAATGGACAGGCGAATACATCTATGGGGCAACAAGTGATTGATATTGATGCTTGGCCTGCTGCGCTAAAGCTATCATTTGTATTGATGCCATTTGTAATTTCTCTGTCAGGTGTGTCGATAAGTGCCTATATAGCTTTGACGCGAAATTATGAGATAGTTTGCTCTTCGATTGAAAGTAATTCGTATATTGAGAGCTTGAAGATTGCATGGGGTGGCTCTAGCTTTAAGTGGCGGCTCATGTTGGTTTGTGCAATTGGGGGGGTTGTCACATTCCCTGGGTTTGTGCTTCGTCGAGGCCAGCTCGATGCTGACGAGCTAAAAGTTTTCCCACCAAAATTGAAGCGATGGCTGGCTGTGTCTGCATGGCTTATCATCATTGGTTTTGGGTGGCTGATGCTCGCAGCTTGTGTTATAGAAATTTCCAAAATGAAGTAATTTTTGTTTCTTGATAATTGACTTATGCCTGCTGCGACAATGGTCCATTAGAACGTATGAGATGCGCGTCAGTCAGACCCGCAATTGCGGGTCTTTCTCCTTCTGCTCATCGTCACTTTTCTCAGGCGGAAGATGCTGCAATTTTGCCTCCACCGTCGCTTTGTCCCCCCGCGTCTTGACCAGTGACACCACCACCCCACCCAACAACAACCCAAACGTCACCCCCAACGACAGCAACGCCGGCACCTTGCCCACCATGCCGTGGTAGAAGATCTTGCAGCCGATGAAGATCAGCACCATCGCCAGCGCATACTTGAGGTACACGAACCGGTGCATCAATGCCGAAAGTGCGAAGTACAGCGAACGCAAACCCAGGATGGCAAAGATGTTCGAGGTGTAGACGATGAACGGGTCCTGGGTAATGGCAAAGATCGCTGGCACGCTGTCGACGGCAAATACCAGGTCGGCCAGTTCGATCAGCACCAGCGCCAGGAACAGCGGCGTGGCATAGCGCAGCGCCTTGCTGTGCCCGGGCGGGGTCAGGCGCACGAAGAAATGCGAGCCGTGGATCTGGTCGGTAACGCGCATGTGCCGGCGCACGAATTTCAGGACCGGGTTGTTGGCCAGGTCCAGATGGCTGTCTTCTTTCGACAGCGCCATCTTCACCCCGGTGAACAGCAGGAAAGCGCCGAAGATGTACAACACCCATTCAAAGTTCTGCACCAGTGTCGCACCCACGCCGATCATGATCGCGCGCAGGAACACCACACCCAGAATGCCCCAGAACAATACCCGGTGCTGGTAGCGGCGGGGGATGGCGAAGAAGCCGAAGATCATCGCCATGACGAACACGTTGTCCATCGACAGCGACTGCTCGACCAGGAACCCGGTGTAGAACTCCAGCGCCGACTGCGCGCCCAGCTCGAACCAGACCCAGGCCCCGAACAGCACGCCGACGCTGAAATAACCCGAGTACAGCAGCAGGCTCTCGCGCATTTCGATCTCGCGGTCCTGGCGGTGCAGCACGCCCAGGTCGAGCACTAGCAAACCGATGACGATGGCCATGAACACCAGCCACAACCAGGTGCTGGTACCGAGAAACGGGGTGGTGAGGAATGTGTGCAGAGCTGTCATGAGCCCCTCCTTGATTGTCGACGTTGCATGGCAACAGTGATCCGACATGGCGGCTTGGCAGCCGTCAGAGGGGCCCGGTATCACATAGGCTTGAGCCTAGCCGCGTTTCCCCGGGATGCCGAACGCCGACCTGTTACATTTCTTTGCCTGGTGCGCGGGCGCTTCAATAGACCCACACTTCCACCCGCCGATTGCGCAAGCGACCTTGTTCCTGGTCATTCCCGGCCACCGGCAGCTCATCGCCCATGCCGGTCACTTCCAGCACGTCCACACCATCGCGTGCCAGCTCGCGGCGCACCGCCAGCGCCCGCAAGCGTGAAAGCAGCGCCGCACGCCCCGGTGTTTCCTTGGGGTCGCCAAACCCCACCAGCACCGCCTTGCTCTGCAGCTTGCCCGCCTGGCGCAGGTAGTCGGCCACCCGCTGCACATCGCGCAAGGCCTTGTTGTCGAGGCTGGCGCTGCCTTCCTGAAAGCGAAAGTTCACACTCAGCCGCTGCGCTTGCTGGGCCAGCGATCGGTAGCGCGGCGGCATGTCGGCCTGGGGCTGCACTGCCTGGGCCTTGACTTGCTGCGAGACGAAACCCAGCTGGGCGACGATGGCCTGGCCCGCCGGGCTCTGGGTGAAGTCGGCCAGGGCTTTGGCCTGAGGTTTGGCATTGGCTGGCAGGTAGAAATACAAGCGCCGCGACAGTGGGTAATCTTCGCTGGCCACCTGCGCGCGCTGCGGCAGCATGGCCGGCGCATCGCCCTCGGCTACTGCCAGCACCTTGGCCCCGTGCACTGCGGCCAGGCTGCTGAAACCGATGGCCTGGCGGTCGCTGCTGACCCGCTCGGCCAGCTCATCACTGGACTCAAAGCGCTGGGCCTGGGGCGACAGCGCGCCCTGATGAGGGTCGAGCACCAGTGCCTTGAACGTTTCGTAGGTGCCGGAACGATCGTCGCGGGCGTAAAGGTGAATCGACCCTCCGGTGATGCCCAGCTGGTCCCAGCGCTGGACTTGCCCAGAGAAGATCTGCGCCAGTTGCCGGGTGGTCAGTTGTGGCAGCGGGTTGTCGGGGTGCACGATCACCGCCACGCCATCCAGGCCGATGACCTGCTCGGCGCTGGCCGCGCGCAAATTGCCCAGGGCCTGCAGTTGGCGCACTTCTGCGTCGTTGATTGGCCGTGAGGCGGCAGCCAGGTCGGCCTCGCCACGGCCCAAGGCAGCGAAGCCAGTGCTGGACCCATGCGCGGCGATATCGATACGCAACGGTTGCCCGCGCACGTCGCGGGCAGTGATGACGGTTTCGTTGGCCTGCGCGCCGGGGGCCTGCTCGATGGCGGTTGCCTGTTGCGAGCGCAATTGCCCCTGGACCAAGGCCGGCAGCAGCGCAGCACCGATGGTGTTGGAGCCCTGCACGCGCAAATGGGCAGAATCGGCCAGGGCCGATAGCGGCAGCAGGGCGAGTAGAGCGAGCAGCAGGCGGGGCATGCCGGGCTACCTATGGCATAGAGTTGCCCGGCAGATTACGACGGTTGCGTGATGGAAATATGACAGTCACCTAGGGCCGCTTTGCGGCCCCAGCACCCTCAGTGCGCGCCTGCCGACTTGCTCAGGTCACTTTCTGCCCACTCGGTATAGACGCAGGCATCGGCCACCGCCCAGCGCACGTTAACGGTGTCGCCGGGCTGCATCGGCATGCCTGCCGCAGACAGCGCCTTCACGGTCATCTCGGTACCGCCTGCGGTGACCACATGGCAGGTCTGGCTTTCACCCAGGAACAGCACCTCGGCGACCTTGGCAGCCACCTCGTTCCAGCCGGGCGGCAGGGGTTGCGCCGCAGCCTGGGCGGTGCTCAGCGCCAAGGCTTTTTCCGGGCGCACCATGATCAGCGCCTCCTGCCCGGCAGCCAAACCGGCGGTCAGGCGGATCGCCACAGGCTGGCCCTCGAAACTGCCCGCGCCGTTGCTGCTGGCCTTGATCCGCAGGAAGTTGGAGTTGCCCAGGAACGAGGCGACGAACGCGTTCGGCGGGTTCTGGTAAAGGTCGTAACCACTGCCCAGCCCGACAATCTTGCCATGGCTGAAGATAGCGATGCGCTGGGACAGGCGCATGGCCTCTTCCTGGTCATGGGTCACATAGACGATGGTGATGCCCAAGCGCCGGTGCAACTGGCGCAGTTCGTCCTGCAGGTCCTCACGCAGCTTCTTGTCGAGCGCGCCCAGCGGTTCGTCCATCAGCAAGATGCGGGGCTCGTAGACCAGCGCCCGGGCAATCGCCACGCGCTGCTGCTGGCCGCCGGACATCTGCGAAGGCTTGCGGTGGGCGAACTTCTCCAGTTGCACCAGCTTGAGCATGGCGTCGACCCGCTTGTTGATTTCGGCGCTGCCAAGCTTGCGGATGGCCAGGGGGAAGGCGATGTTGTCGCGCACGTTCAAGTGCGGGAACAGCGAGTAGCGCTGGAACACCATGCCGATATCACGCTTGTGCGGCGGCACGTTCACCAGCGATTGGCCCTCGACCAGAATCTCGCCGCTGCTCGGGGTCTCGAAACCGGCCAGCATCGACAGGGTCGTGGACTTGCCCGAACCGCTGGAGCCGAGAAAGGTCAGGAACTCGCCGTCCTGGATTTCCAGGTCTAGGTTGTCCACGGCGGTGAAGTCGCCGTAGTGCTTGTTCAGGCCGCGCAGGCTGACCAGGGTCTTGGTGTGCGCGTTGTCTTTGATCACTGCACTCATTGTTGTTCTCTCCGGCACTCAGGCGTTGACTTCGGTGCGCCGGCGCAGGGCGGCGGCAATAATCATCACAAGCAGGGACAGGCCGATCAGCAGCGTCGAGGCCACGGCGATCACGGGGCTCAGGTCCTGGCGCAGGGTGGTCCACATCTTCACGGGCAGGGTCTGCAGGTCGGGGCTCGCCATCATCACGCTGAGCACCACTTCGTCCCACGAGACGAGGAAGGCGAACAGGCCGCCGGCGATCATCCCCGGGCGAATGGCCGGGAAGGTCACCTTGAAGATCGCCTGCAGACGCGAGGCCCCGCAAATGACTGCAGCGTCCTCGATCGACTGGTCGAACAGCTTGAGCGAGTTGATGATCGAGATGATGGTGAAGGGCAGGGCGACGATCACGTGGCTGACCACGAACGCGAACAGCGTGCCGGTGTAGCCCAATTTGAGGAACAGCGCATACACCGCCACGGCGATGATCACCAGCGGCACGATCATCGGCATGGTGAACAGGCCGTAGAGCATCTCGCGGCCGGGGAAGCGGCCACGTACCAGGGCAAACGCGGTGGGCAGGCCCAGCAGTACTGCGGCGACCGTGGTCAGCACGGCGACCTTGAGGCTGGCCAGGGCTGCGTCCATCCACTCAGGGTTGGAGAAGAACTGGTCATACCATTTGAAGGTCCAGCCCGGTGGCGGGAATACCAGCCACTGGGACGAGCCGAACGACAGCAGCACGATGAACACCACCGGCAACAACAGGAAGGCGGCGATGACCCCGGTGGTCAGGTACAAGCCCGTACGCAGCGGGCGGCCCATGGCATTGGGTGACAGGAGCATGGCGGATTACCTCGCGTTGCCGACCGGGGATTCCGGCTGCAGCTTCAGGTACAGGTAGAAGAGCACCAGGGTGATGACCACCAGCAGTGCGGCGGCGGCGCTGGCCAGGCCCCAGTTGAGGAACGACTGCACCTGCTGGATGATGAATTCGGGCAGCATCATGTTCTGCGCACCGCCGAGCAGGGCTGGGGTGACGTAGTAACCGAGCGACATCACGAACACCATCAACGCCCCCGAGAACAGCCCCGAGCGGCACAGCGGCAGGAACACCTTCCAGAAGTTGGTCCATGGGCTGGCGCCGCAGATCGAGCCTGCTTGTAGCACCATCGGGTCGATGGCATGCATGGTCGCCTGCAGCGGCAGCACGATGAACGGGATCATGATGTAGCTCATGCCGATTACCACGCCGGTGAGGTTGTGCACCATTTCCAGCGGGGTATCGATGATCCCCATGGCCATCAACGCCTTGTTGATCACCCCCGAACTCTGCAGCAACACCAGCCACGAGTAGGTGCGCGCCAGCAGGCTGGTCCACATCGACAGCAGCACGATGTTCAGCAGCCAGCGGCCCCAGCCATTGGGTACCAGGGTGATCGCCCAGGCCAGCGGGAAGCCCAGCAGCACGCTGATCAGCGTTACCACCCCAGCCACCGAGAAGGTGTTGAACAGCACCCGGGCGTAGGCCGAGTTGGCGAACAACTGCTCGTAGTTACCCAGGCCCGGCACCGGCTCCAGCACACCGCGCAGCAACAGGCCGATCAGCGGGGCGAAGAAGAACAGGCCAAGAAACAGCAAGGCAGGCAGCAGGTTGCGGCTGCCTTTCCAGCGCTGGCCCAGGCTCACGCGGCGGGGGGCCGTTCCCGGGGCGCCGGTGCCCGTGGGGGCACCTTGCGCGTTGTGCAGGGCGTTGATGGCGACTTTCATTTGACCAGCCACTCATTCCAGCGCGCGGCGATGGCCTGGCCGTTCTTCGCCCAGTAGGCGAAGTCCAGGGTTACCTGGTCCTGGGCGTAGGCGGTCGGCAGGTTTGGCGCGAGGTCGGCTTTGAGCTTGGGCACGCTGTCCAGGTTGACCGGTGCGTACGCCGTGAGGTTGGCAAAATCGGCCTGGCCTTCGGGGCTGCTGGCGTTGGCCAGGAACTTCATGGCCGCGTCCTTGTTCTTGGCGCCTTTGGGGATGACCAGGAAGTCGGCCATGACCAGGTTCTGCTTCCAGCTCACGCCAACCGGTGCACCGTCTTGCTGCAAGGCGTAGACGCGGCCGTTCCAGAACTGGCCAAGCGAGGCTTCACCGGAGGCCAGCAATTGCTGCGACTGGGCGCCACCGCCCCACCAGACGATGTCTTTCTTGATGGTGTCGAGTTTCTTGAAGGCGCGGTCCAGGTCCAGCGGGTAGAGCTTGTCGGGCGCGACGCCGTCGGCCAGCAAGGCCAGCTCCAGCACGCCGGGGCTCGGCCACTTGTACAGGGCGCGCTTGCCGGGGTAGGTCTTGGTGTCGAACAGCGAGGTCCAGTCCACCGGCTTGTTGGCACCGAGCTTGCCTTCGTTGTAGCCGAGCACGAACGAGAAGAAGAACGAGCCGACGCCATGATCGGAGACGAAGCGCGGGTCGATGCGGTCTTTCTTGACCGTGTTGAAATCCAGGGGTTCGAGCAGGCCTTCGCTGGCGGCGCGCAGGGCGAAGTCGGCTTCGACGTCGACCACGTCCCACTGCACGTTGCCGCTCTCGACCATGGCCTTGAGCTTGCCGTAGTCGGTCGGGCCGTCCTGGACGACTTTGATGTTGGTCGATTTGGAGAAGGGTACGGCCCATGCTTCTTTCTGGGCGTCCTGGGTGGTACCGCCCCAGCTGACGAAGTTCAGGCTGTCAGCGGCCTGTGTGGCCTGACATGCCAGGGTCAGCAGGCTGGCGGACAGCACTGCGGTTACACGTTTGCTCAACAGCATGGTTACGCCCTCGTTGCTTTTGTTATTCGAGGCGGGGCTTTTGGTGCGCCCGCCAACAGTATTCGGGGAGCAGCTAAAACAAAGTGTCGTGTGGCCGATTGTGATTCTAGGTGCTGGCCTGCACATTCAAGGTCTACGGGATATCATATTATGGTATTCCAAACTTTTGGCAAGAGGCGAAGGCGACCGGCCATCACTCCACCTCTGCAAACATCCCAACGCTGTTGGGTGTAGGGGCGGTGTCAGCCTTCCACACCGGGTTCGAAGGGAATGCTCTGCACCACCTCCAGCTCATACCCCGCCAGCCCCGCGTACTTCAGCGGCGGCCCCAGATGGCGCAGCTTGCCCACGCCCAGATCCTGCAGAATCTGCGCCCCGGTACCGACCTCCGAATACACCTTGGACTGCCCGCGTTGGTAAGGCCGCACCGGCTGTGTCAGTTGCGGCACGCGTTCGAGCAACGCCTGCGAGGATTCATGGTTGGCCAGGATCACCACCACGCCGGTGCCTTCTTCGGCCACCTTCTGCAGCGCCGCCCACAGCGTCCAGTTGGCCGGGCCTGCATATTCGGCGCCCACCAGGTCGCGCAGCGGGTCGATCACATGCACACGCACCAGGGTGGGCTGTTCACGGCGGATATCGCCCATCACCATGGCCATGTGCACACCGCCTTCGATGCGGTCTTCATAGGTGACCAGGCGGAAGGTGCCGTGCACCGTGGGCAGTTCGCGTTCGCCGATGCGCTTGATGGTCTGTTCGGTGCTCAGGCGGTAGTGGATCAGGTCGGCGATGGTGCCGATCTTGATGCCGTGCCGTGCTGCGAACACTTCCAGGTCCGGGCGGCGGGCCATGGTGCCGTCGTCGTTGAGCACTTCGACGATTACCGAAGCGGCGCTGAAACCGGCCAGGCGGGCCAGGTCGCAGCCGGCTTCGGTGTGGCCGGCGCGGGTCAGCACACCGCCTTCGCGGGCACGCAAGGGGAAGATATGCCCAGGCTGTACCAGGTCTTCGGGGCGTGCGCTCGGCGCCATGGCCGCAGCCACGGTGCGTGCCCGGTCAGCCGCGGAAATACCGGTGGTAACGCCCGTGGCGGCTTCGATCGACACCGTGAAGGCGGTGCTGAACACGCTGCCGTTGGCCGGCACCATCTGCTCCAGGCCCAGGCGCTGGCAGTGATCGTCGGTCAAGGTCAGGCAGATCAGGCCACGGGCTTCGCGGGCCATGAAGTTGATGGCCTGGGCGTCACAGCGCTCGGCGGCGATCAGCAGGTCGCCTTCGTTTTCTCGATCCTCGTCGTCCACCAGCAGTACCATTTTGCCTTGCCGGTAGTCTTCGAGGAGTTCTTCGATGCTGTTGAAAGCCATGTTGCACGCTCGCTGTGATGGGGTGATTATTATGGTATACCATCATACACAAATAGATTTGCAACAGGAGATCAGCGGATGAAAGCGTATTGGATCGCCCACGTGGACGTGACCGACCCTGAGCAGTACCAGCAGTACACCCAGCGTGCGCCTTCCGCCTTTGCGGCTTTCGGCGGGCGGTTCCTGGCCCGGGGTGGGCGCAGCGAGGCGATGGAAGGCAGGCAGACGCCGCAGCGCAGTGTGGTGATCGAGTTCGAATCGTATGAGCAGGCGCTGGCCTGTTACCGGTCCGAGCTGTACCAGGACGCCTGCGGCCATCGCCAAGGCGTGGCGAAGGCTGAGGTCATCATTGTCGAGGGGTTCGAGCCCTGAGCGGATGAGTACTGGCGTTCTTGTAAGGTAATTCTGATTTTCCTCGAACCAGGTCTGTACATGTTTTTCCAGTGCTAGCTTCCAGCTTTCTAAGGCCGGAGGCTATTCATGACGCGCATATCGATACATGGAAAAGGGCAAGCGCTGGATGGCGATATCACCACCACAGGCGCAGTCTGCATTGCCAGCAGTACGAACTACCGGGGGGACAACCGACGTGCGCTGCGCCTGGGCGATGCCACGACCGAGTGCCCTAACTGCAAGAAGGTCGGTGTCATTGTAGAAGGGGTGAATGCTTTCGTCATCGGAGGTAAACCGGCTGTTGTCGATGGGGCGCTGGTCAAGTGTGATTGCCCAAACGGCAGCAACCGGGTCATCGCGCAGTCAGCCATGCACCGGGCTGGCAGCCGTCCTGCTCAGGCTGCATCGCCTGCCTCTGCCGTCAGCCATTCGGCGCCTTCATCAGGGCAGAGTCCTGCTCAAGTGTACAACGCATCTCCCGTCGGCTCATCATCGATACTTGAGCCTGGCTTCCATATTGTGCAACGCAGCATGTCGTTCGAGCAGGTGCTTCAGAGCCTTGGCGCGACGCACAGCCCTTTGCCAGTGGCGTTATTGCAGCGCTTGAATCCTACGTACCCAGAGGGTTTCAAGGCGGGTGAAATTTTTGTGCTCGGCAGCCCCCACAGCGGGTTTTCCTGCAGTGCAGCGGAGGCCGAATTGATTATGGTGGCGGAGGAGGCAAGAGCGTCGCTGGCGATCCTTTCCGAGGAGGAGGCAAACTTCATGATGAAGCACATCGGTGAGATTGCCGGGGTGCTCAATGGCGCAAGTCAGTCAATGGGGGTGGGCAAGGACATGCTGGAGCGGGGGCTGTCGCAGGTGAAGGATACGTTGAAAGGCATCGAAGCTTTACACCAACGCCAATTTGCGCTCCATGGCCATCTAAATAGCCCTGAGTTTTTTGCGTTGCGCAAGGAGCTCCACAAGCAACTGGATGGCCAATTGCGCACGGCGTTTCTGAACAAATCGCTAGGTTTGGGAAGCTACGATAATTTACGACGTGATCTCGGGATCTCTACCAAGAGTGTGGTGCATCACTGGAAGAAAGCGGGTGTGCCAGGGCAGATCCCGGGTTACGTGACGCATCTGGACGAAGTGGCAAAGGTCTCAAAGTATCTGAAGTATGGCGGTTGGGTTGGGATCGGACTTGGCGCCGGTGCTTCCTACCTGAAAGTACATGAAGCTTGCCGTGCAGGTGAGACCGATGAGTGTAAGAAATTACGCTTTACAGAGGCAGGTACTTTTTCAGGAGGCCTTGTCGGGGGGGCGGTGGGGGCTGCCGCTGGAAAGTCGGCTGCATCCGCAGTCTGTAAATTCGGTGCTTGGGGTAAAGCTGCCTGTGGCATTGTCACTGTTGGTGGGTTGGCGTTCGGCAGTTCAAAAGGCGTCGAAGCTTTTGGTGAGTTTTTAGGAGAGCAGATCTACGAGGCTATCTATGATTGACTTGAGCGGTTGGCCCATAGGCGTTCGACTGGTGTTAATGTTTGTTCCGGTCGTGGCGTTGCTGGGGGGCCTGGCGATAAATTGGCATATAGCCATGTCTCGTCACTATCAGGTCATGTGCGATTCGTTCCGCCGCAGTGCCGCCTTGAAGGAAGAACAGCGGACTTCAGGTGATTTTGGCCTCAAGTCTCGCTTCTTGATAATTGCAGGTATGACGACGCCTCTCATCTGGCCAAGCCTCTTCATTCGGCGCGGCACCTTGCATCCTGATGATCATGATGAGTTTCCAGGGTATTTGAAGTTCCGTATGCAATTAGCAATGGGCCTCATGGTGTCAGGGATTCTATTGTCAATCGCAGTAGTGAATTGCTTTACGTGGTAATGCCGATGCTTGGCGTTATTTTCGTAGAAATGTAAAGCATTATGCAGCTGCGCTGAGGGTGGAAAACCGCTATAAAGCGGCGGACTGTCATCAAGAGCGAGACAATGAACCCCTACGAAGACATGCGTATCTTTGCCCAGGTCATGGAAGCCGGCAGCTTCACCGCTGCCGCCGACCGCCTGGGCATGTCCAAGCAATCGGTCAGCCGGCGCCTGATGCAGCTCGAAGAACGCCTGGGCGTGCGCCTGCTCAACCGCTCCACCCGGCGCCTGGACGCCACGCCGCTCGGCCAGCACTACTACCAGTCGGCGCTGCGCCTGCTGGGCGAGGTGCAACAGGTGGAGCACGACATCAGCGGCCAGGCCCAGGCCCTGCGCGGTACCTTGCGTCTGAGTGCGCCGCTGTCGTTTGCCATGTCGCACCTGGGCTGCCTGCTGACCGAGTTTCTGCGCCTGCACCCGCAGCTGGATGTGGAGGTGGACCTCAGCGACCGTGCCGTGGACCTGATCGGCGAAGGCTACGACCTGGCCCTGCGCATCGGCGCGCTGGAGGACTCCAGCCTGATCGCGCGGCGGATTGCCAGCGTCGAGCGGGTGTATTGCGCCAGCCCGGCGTATCTGGACGCGCGAGGCGTGCCGCAGCGGCCCGAAGCGCTGGCCGAGCATGACTGCCTGCCCTATGGGCATTCACGGCAGGTGCAATGGCAGTTCACCCAAGGTGGCAAGGCTCAGGCCATCGCGGTGACCGGCCGGATGCGGGCCAACAATGGCGAGCTGCTAAGGGACGCGGCGATTGCCGGGATGGGGGTGACGTACCTGCCGACCTTCATTGTCGGGCAGGCGTTGGCCGATGGGCGGTTGGTAAGCCTGCTGCAAGGCTGGACACCGCCGGCGTTGCAGTTGTCGGCGGTGTATCCGCAGCACCGGCAGGTGGCCAGGCCGGTGCAGGGGTTTGTCGAGTTTCTACGGGAGCGATTGGCGCAACTTCAAGTGCTGAACGGCCTGTATTGATCGTGTGGGCTTGTTTGGGGATTCACCCGACAAGCCGCCCATCGAACTCCGCCATGGCATCCAGCATCGCCTCGCGGAAATACGCCAGCGAAGGCCGATCAAACAGGATCTGCAACCTCGGCACCCCCTCACTGGCCACATTCACCACCATCACGTTGATCCGCGCCGCCGATGTCTGCGCCACGGCACCGACCGGAAACGCCTGTGCACGCAGGTCAACGCCACACAGCTTGGCCATCACCGCGCTGCAATGCTGCCCCGACAACTGCAGCCAGGCATGGCTGTCCTGGCGCGGCAGCAGGTAGTTGCGCTGGGCATCCTGCACCCAGTCGGCCTCTTGCGCGGCCACCCTCGCGCCCTGGTCGCTGAGGCTGCCCAACAGCAGGTACTCACTGGCCGACAGGCGCGCCACCCAGCCACCGTCGTCCTGGCGCAGCGCCTGGTTAGGCAGCGATGGCAAATGGTAACCGTGCGCTTGCAGGTAGCCCGCGCTGTCGCTGCCCCTAAAACCGACCCGCGGCAAATCGGTGAGGTCGGTCAACGCGCAGGTCTGCGGGCCGTTTGAGAGGAATGCTTGCGTGTTCAAGTTGGTCATGGCTCAGCGTTCCTGGCGCAGGTTGTCGGGGTCGTGGAAGGGCAGTTGCACCACCTTGGCATTGACCATCACCCCGCCCTCGACGCGGATCGGGATGTGCATGCCAGGCGTGGCCTGATGGGCGCCGGCGTAGGCCAGGCCGATGATCTGCCCGAGGGTTTGCGAGTACTCGCAGGAGGTGACGTTGCCGCTGATGTCCGGGCCGTCCAGCACCAGGTGGCCTTCCAGTGGCTGCGGGCTGCCCTTGGGCAGGGTGAAGCCGACCAGCTTGCGCTTGAGCGGCTGCGCTTCAAGGATCTCGATCGAACGTTTGCCGACGAAAAACGGCTTCTTGCGGCCGATTGCCCATTGCATGTCGATCTCGGCCGGGTGGGTCATGCCGTCGGTGTCCTGGCTGATGATCACATGGCCCTTTTCCAGGCGCAGCAGGCGCTGAGCCTCGACGCCGAAGGGGCGGATACCCAGCCCGGCGCCGGCCTGCATCAACGCGTCCCACAGGCGTTCGGCATGGCGCGCCGGCACATGCACCTCATAGCCCAGCTCGCCAACGAAACCGACCCGCAAGATGCGCGCCGCGATGCCGGCCACCTTGCCCAGGCGCACGCCCAGGTAAGGGAAGGCCTCGGCCGAAAGATCCACACCCTCGCACACCGTGGCCAACACCTGGCGCGACAGCGGGCCTGCCAGGTTGACGGCGGCCAGGGCGGCGGTGACGTTGGTGATGTCCACGTCCAGCCGCCACTGCGCGTTCCACTTGAGCATCTGCTGGTAGATGCGGTCGACGCCACTGGTGGTGGCGGTGACGTAGAAATGCTGCTCGCTCAGGCGGGCGCACACGCCATCATCGATCACCACGCCATGCTCGTTGGTCATCAGCGCATAGCGAGTGCGGCCGATGGCCAGCTTGGCAAAGCCGAAGGTGTACAGGCGTTCGAGCAGTTCGGCGGCGTCGTGGCCGCGCACGTCGAGGCCGCCCAAGGTGGAGACGTCGATCAGGCCGACCTTCTCGCGCACATGGCGGGCTTCTTCCTGCATGCAGCGTTCGCGCTCGTCGGGTTTGCCGTAGTAGGCAGGGCGCTGCCAGATGCCGGCGGGCATCATCTTCGCGCCCGCCGCCACATGGCGGCGGTGCATCGGCGTCTGCCGGTACGGGTCGAAGGCACGGCCGGCGACATGCGCCAGCTTCTCGGCCTGAAAGGGTGGCCGGGCGGTGGTCACGCCGGTTTCGCTGATGCTGCGCCCGGTGGCCTGGGCCACCAGGCGCGCGGTGGGCAGCGCCGAATGCCGGCCCTGGGACGGGCCCATGCCCACCGTGGAGAAACGCTTGACCAGTTGCACGTCGCGGTAGCCACTGCGGGTGGCGTTGACGATATCGCGCACCTGCAAGTCTTCATCGAAATCGACGAAGTCCTTGCCCTTGGGGTGCGGGAAGATCGGCCAGGGGAAGTTGACCTTGGCCTCGGGGCCGAAAGCCTTCAGCGCGGGCGCTGGCAGGCCCAGCGCCGCGACCGCCTCGGCAGCGGCGCGGGTCGCGTCGGCGAGCACGTTGTCCAGGTGATGCCGGCCATTCACCGACCCTGCGATAGCCAGACCGACTGGCAAGTTGCTGAGGCTGAAGGCATCACGGTCGACGTCGTATGCCAGCTTGCCGCCTGCCTGGCACAGCAGTTGATACACCGGCATGTAGCCGGCCGACATGCACAGCAGGTCGCAGGCCAGGCGCAGGCCTTGCGTACCCACCTTGCCTTGGCCGGTGATGGGGCGGATGTCGACGCCGCTGACATGGCGCATGCCCTTGCCGTGCAGGGCTTCATAAACGGTGCTGCCCAGGTGCAGAGGGATGTCGCGGCGCTTGAGCTCGCTGGCCAATGCGGCGTCTGCCGGCGCCGCGCGCATGTCCACCAGGGCGGCGACGGCCACGCCTTGATCTTGCAGGTCGAGGGCCGCCAGGTAGCCGTCGTCGTGGCCGGTGAGGACCACCGCACGCTGCCCCGGCTTGACCGCGTACAACTTCATCAGCCGTTGCGCGGCGCTGGTCAGCATGATCCCAGGCAGGTCGTTGTTGCGGAACACCACCGGCTGGTCGAACGCACCGGCCGTGACCAGGCAGCGAGTGGCACGCACCTTGTACAGGCGTGTGTGCTGGATCACCGGCAGGTAGTTGTCGGTGAACCAGCCGTTGCAGGTGGCCTGCAGCAGCACCTGGATGTTCGGGTGGGCCTCGACGGCATCGAGCAATGCCTGGCGCAGGCGGGTGGCGCGGGTGCCGGCAATGTCGAAGCGGGCGTAGGTGAGCGAACCGCCCAGCACGGGCTGCTGCTCGATCAGCAGCACCTTGGCCCCGGCAGAGGCCGCGTCCAGCGCCGCGCGCAGGCCAGCAGGGCCGCCGCCGATCACGGCCACGTCGACAAACAGGTAAGCCTTGTCGTGGTACTGCGGTTTGAAGCCCAGGTCGAGCACGCCAAGGCCGGCTTTCTTGCGGATCAGCGGCTCCCAGACCTTCCACATGCCTTTGGGCTTGTAGAACGACCGGTAATAGAAGCCAACCGGCATGAACCGCGAAAACTTGCCCAGGTAGGCGTCACGGTCGTGCTCCAGGCTACCGTTGAAGTTCTGGCCTTCGACCACCTGGCCATCACGGGCCGCCTCCATATCGGCCAGCACGTTGGGTTCGTCGGACAGTTGCACCAAGGTGTTGGCATCTTGCCCGGCCAGGCTCAGCGGGCCACGCGGGCGGTGGTACTTGAACGAGCGCGACAGCAGCCAGCGGCCACTGCCGAGCAGTGCGCTGGCGATGCTGTCGCCCGCAAAGCCCTGGCAGGCCTGGCCATCGAAGATAAAGCGCAGCGGCCGCTCGCGGTCGATCAAAAGGCCCATGGGGGCGGGGAGGCGAGTGAGGCTGTTCATCCGGCTATCTCCGGGTTGGCGGCTGGGGTGAACTCGACACGGCGGTCGAAGATTTCGTTTGGGTCGAAGGTGCGCAGCACCTGGTCGCTGACCGTGTGGCGCTCGGCCAGGAACCAGTAGCTGGAAGCGTTGTGCAGCCACCATTCGGTGACCACGCCGGCAAGGTTGTCGCTGTTGAACACGTAGTCGGCCCATTCGACGTCGCTGCAACGGGCCGGGTCGGGCATTAGCTTGAACTCGCCGCCGTAGGTGAATTCGCTGATGTTGCGCGGGCCGTTCAAGGGGCAGGTGAGGATCTTCATCGTGCGTTCCTCTAGTGGCTGGCCGCCGTGGCGCCCATCTCGTTGACTTGCTGGAAGCGGCTGAAGCGCTCCAGGGCGAACGGCGCGATCATCTCTGGCACCTTGCCGCCACTGGCGACCAGCTCGGCCATGGTCTTGCCGCAGATGGGCGTGGCCTTGAAGCCCCAGGTACCCCAGCCGGCGTCCAGGTAGTAGTTGTCGACCGGCGACAGGCCCATGATCGGGCTGTAGTCCGGGGTCATCTCGGTGCTCCCGGCCCATTGGCGCATCAGCTTGGCGTTGGCCATGAACGGGAACATCTCGATGGCGTGGGCCAGCAGGCTTTCCTTGAGGTCGAGGGTGGAGCGGGTGTTGTACAGCGGGTAGGGGTCGGAGCCGCCGCCGAAGACGATTTCGCCACGGCTGGTCTGCTGCACGTAGCAGTGCAGCGCCGACGAGCTGACCAGCGGATCGAGAAACGGCTTGAACGGCTGAGTGACCATGGCCTGCAGCGGGTAGGTATGGATCGGCGCGCGGATGCCGGCCTTGGCCATCAATAGCGAACTGGCCCCGGCCACCGCCTGCACCACGCAACCGCACTGCACGGTGCCGCGGTTGGTCTTGACCGCCTCGATGCGCCCGTTGCGGATCAGCAGCTCCTGCACTTCGGTTAGCTGGTGGATCTGCACACCGCGCTTGGCCGCCTGCTTGGCATAGCCCCAGGCCACGGCGTCGTGACGCGCGGTGGCGCCGTCGATATGCCACAGCCCAGCCAGCACCGGCAGGTGGCCGGGGTCGAGGTTGAGGCTTGGCACCAGCTCGCGAATCTGCTGGCGGTCGATCATCTCGGTGCGCCCGCCGAAGTGCTTGTTGACCTCGGCCCGCTGGCGGAAGGCCCGCACGGTGGCGTCGGTGTGCGCCAGGGTGAGCTGGCCGCGCTCGGAGTACATGATGTTGAAGTCGAACTCGTTGGACAGGTTCTGGAACATCCGCACGGATTCTGCGTAGAAGCGCACGCCTTCGCTGGTGAGGTAGTTGGAGCGGATCACCGCCGTGTTGCGTGCGGTGTTGCCGCCGCCCAGGTAGGCCTTTTCCAGCACCGCGACATTGGTGATGCCGTGGTACTTGGCCAGGTAATAGGCGACGGCCAGCCCGTGGCCGCCGCCACCGATGATCACCACGTCGTAGTGCGGCTTGAGGTCGCAAGGGGGTGGCAGGTCGACCTCCACCGGGTAGTCGGCGCTCAGGCCGTATTTCAGCAGGGCGAAAGGCATGCGGTGCGCTCCTGGTGGGCGGCCTGTTGTTGCAGGTCGAGGGCGAGCAGGGTGTTTTTCATCAGGTAGGCGATGGTCATCGGGCCGACGCCGCCGGGCACCGGGGTGATGCCGGCGACCTGGGGCAAGGCGGCGGCAAAGTCGACATCGCCGACCAGGCGGCTGCGGCCGTGTTCATCGATGCGGTTGATGCCCACGTCGATCACCACCACGCCGGGCTTGAGCCAGTCGGCACCGATCAACCTTGGCTTGCCGACCGCCGCGACGAGGATGTCGGCCTGGCGGCACAACGTTGGCAGGTCGTGGCTGCGCGAGTGCACCACGGTCACCGTGCAGTCGGCCTGCAACAGCAACGCGGCCATGGGTTTGCCGACGATGTTCGAGCGGCCGACCACCACCGCATGCTTGCCGCGCAGCTCACCGCAGGCATCGCGCAGCAGGCGCATGCAGCCACTGGGCGTGCAAGGGGTGAGCACATCGCGGCCCTGGGCCAGGCCGCCGACGTTTTCACTGTGAAAGCCATCCACGTCCTTGAGCGGGTTGATGGCCTGCAGTACGCGGTGTGCGTCGATATGCGCCGGCAGTGGCAACTGCACGAGGATGCCGTTGACCGCGCTGTCGCGGTTGAGCCGGTCTATGAGGGTCAGCAGTTGAGCCTGGGAGGTGTCGGCGGGCAGGCGATGTTCCAGCGAGTGGATGCCCACTTCCTCGGCACGCAGCACCTTGTTGCGCACATACACCTGGCTGGCGGCATCTGCCCCCACCAGCACAACGGCCAGGCCCGGTTGCACGCCGCCCTGACGCAAGGTCTGCACCTGCTCTCGGACTTCAGCCAATACCCGCGCGGCGGTGGCCTTGCCGTCGATCAGTTTGACGCTGAGGGTGGCGTTCATTTGAAGATCACCGTGCGGTCGTGGTTGAGGAACACCCGGTGCTCCAGGTGGTACTTCACCGCACGGGACAATGCGATGGTCTCGGTGTCACGACCGATCGCCACCAGGTTTTCGGGGGCGTAGGCGTGGTCCACGCGCTGCACTTCCTGCTCGATGATCGGGCCTTCGTCGAGGTCGCTGGTGACGTAGTGGGCGGTGGCACCGATCAGCTTGACGCCCCGCTGATAGGCCTGGTGATAGGGCTTGGCACCCTTGAAGCCGGGCAGGAACGAGTGGTGGATGTTGATTGCCCGGCCGGACAGCTGGCGGCACAGGTCGTCGGAGAGGATTTGCATGTAGCGCGCCAGTACCACCAGCTCGGTGCCGCTGTCCTCGACGATGCGCATCAGCGCGGCCTCCTGCTCGGCCTTGGTCTCCCTGGTCACCGGCAGGTAGACGAAACGGATGCCCTGGCGCTCGGCCATGGGGCGCAGGTCGAGGTGGTTGGAGACCACGGCGGTGATGTGCATGTCCAGCTCGCCCTTGGCGTGGCGGTAGAGCAGGTCGGACAGGCAGTGGTCGAACTTGCTGACCATCAGCAGCACGCGCATCGGGCGGGCGCTGCTGTGCAGGCTCCAGTCCATGTCGAAGCGCTGGGCAACATCGGTGAAGCCCGCTTCCAGTTGCGCTGTGTCGCCGCTCACGCCGGTGTTGTAGCGGAACACGGCGCGCATGAAGAAGCGGCCATTGTCCTCGTCGTCGAACTGCGCCATCTCGCTGATGTAGCAGCCGTGCTCGGCCAGGTAGGTGGTCACTGCGGCGACGATGCCGGACACGGCCGGGCAGCTGACGCGCAGGATGAAATGATCGGGAGCGGGGTGCATGTCGGGGCCTCGTGGTGGAGTGGGGCAGGTCGGCACAAGGGCAAAGAGGTTCGCGGGGCGGCGAATATTGTTTCCTGTTAGGAATATTAATTTCCTTTAGGCGATTTATAGGCGAAGAGGTGTGTCGCGGTCTAGGGTTTTGTGAAACTTTTTATCCTGACAGGAAATTTTTTAAGGCTGCGTCCTCCCTGTCAGGGTGGGTGTACCTGCGAAGAGGCCGGCACGCGCTATGCTTGGCCCATGAGCACAGCACCCAGCCTTCGCCAACCTTGCCCCCCTGGTGCCTGTAACTGCGGCCGCGAGCACCTGGCCGAGCACCCGCCGGCGGCGCAGCGCATCCTCCTGCTTACCCGGCAGGAAGAAAAACGCCTGATCGAGCGGTTGGAAAACCTCAAGGACCTGGATGACCTGCAGCGGCTGCAGCAACGGATGTACGAGAACCTGGGTATTCGTGTGCGCATTGCGCCTGGGTTCAACGAGGTGCGGACCATGCGCGGGATCGTGATCGAGCTGGATGAGCAGCCGGGGTTGTGCCGCAAGACCCGGCAGTTGATACCGGCAGCGATTCGGCGGGGGTTGGAGCGTAATCCGCAGGTGGCTTATCGCTTGCTCGATGACCATGACCTGCTGCGGGGGGCTTGAAGGGGGACCGGTGAATTGGCTGACAGGCGCTGCAAGGCCCAAGTCTTGCACCCCAAATCCCCCTAATTTTTCCGCACCACCCTACGTCTACTTAAGAGCCGCCCTACGCCCTACGCGTATCGGCCTCTATCACTCAAGGAGACAGGCAATGACTTCCGTTTTCGACCGCGACGATATCCAGTTCCAGGTAGTGGTCAACCACGAAGAGCAATACTCGATCTGGCCCGACTACAAGGCAATCCCCACTGGCTGGCGTGCAGTGGGCAAGAGCGGCCTGAAAAAAGACTGCCTGGCCTACATCGACGAAGTCTGGACCGACATGCGACCGCTGAGCCTGCGCCAGAAGATGGCCGAAGCCGCAGCGCAGTGACCACGCTGAACCTGCTGTGCCTGCCGTACTCGGGGGCCAGCGCCATGGTCTACAGCCGCTGGCGGCGCAAGCTGCCAGCCTGGCTTCAGGTGCGGCCGGTGGAGCTGCCTGGGCGCGGCGCGCGCATGGGGGAAGCGCTGCAAACCGACATGCAGGCGCTCGCCCGGCAACTGGCAGCCGAACAGCGTTTGGCGGCCAGCGCGCCCTACGCACTGCTTGGCCATAGCCTGGGCGCGTTGCTGGCCTTCGAGCTGGCCCACGAGCTGCAGGCGCTGGGTTGTCCGCCGCCGTTGGCGTTGTTTGCCTGCGGCACCGCCGCCCCTACCCGGCGTGAAGACTATGACGGCAAGAACTGGCGCGACCCTAAAAGCGACGATGAGCTGATCAGCGAGTTGCGCGAACTCAACGGTACGCCAGAGGAAGTACTGGGCAACGCCGAGCTGATGAGCCTGACCTTGCCGATTCTGCGTGCCGATTTCTTGCTCTGCGGCCGTTATGCCTATCGTCAGCGGCCTGCGTTGCAGTGCCCGCTGCACGTGCTGGGTGGCGAGGATGACCGAGCCAGCGAGGAGCAACTGCTGGCCTGGCGCAAGGAAACCTTGGGGGACTTTTCGTTGGAAGTGTTCCCCGGCAGCCACTTCTTCATCCACGAACACGAGGACCGCGTGCTCGGCGTGCTGGCCGCGTCGCTTGAGCCGCATCGGCTTTCTGCCTGATTGACGTCACCGCTTGCCTGGGGGAGTCTAGGCCTTTTCCCAGGCAAGGGGCAGACAATGCTGATCAATCCACACAAGGCCACGCTGCTGGTCGTCGACATCCAGGATAAACTCATCGGCGCCATGAGCGACCCTGAAGGCACCCGCGCGCGGGCGCGCTGGTTGTTGGCGGCGACTGCCGAGCTGGAGCTGCCCACCGTGGTTTCCGAGCAGTACCCCAAAGGGCTTGGCCATACGTTGGCAGAGCTGATTGCTGCGTCGCCCGCTGCCGAGGTAGTGGAAAAAAGCCATTTTTCCTGTGTGGCCGCCGAGTGCCTGCCGGCCAGCCTGATGGCGCGTGAGCAGGTGATCGTCTGCGGCATGGAAACCCACGTTTGCGTGTTGCAGACCATGCTCGGCCTGTTGGCGTTGGGCAAGCAGGTGTTCGTGGTCGAGGATGCCTGTGACAGCCGCACGGCCGCCAGCAAGGCTGCAGGCCTGGCGCGCATGCGCGCAGCCGGGGCGCACATCGTGACCCGCGAGATGGTGCTGTTCGAGCTGATGGGCAGTGCCAGCCATCCGCTGTTCCGCCATATCAGCAAGACCTACCTGGTCGGTGAGCAGCCCTGAACGCGCGGTTACTGGCGGCGGGGCTGATGGCCCTGGCGCTGCTGCAAGGCTGTGCCGGGCGCCGTGAAGAAGAACCAGAAGCGGACCCGGCCAAGGTGCGTGCGCAGTTGCTGCGGCTTTTACCCGCTCAGGCCAAGGACCGTGAGGGCTGGGCCAAGGACATTCAGCAGGCCTTCGAAGCCCAGCGCATTGCCCCCAGCAAGAGCAACTTGTGCGCGGTACTGGCGGTGACCGAGCAAGAGTCGACCTTCAATGCCGACCCGCAGGTGCCCAACCTGGGCCGTATCGCCCGTGACGAGATCGACCGCCGCGCCGCGCGCCTGCACATCCCGCGCTTGCTGGTCGACGGTGCACTGAAAACGCCGTCCGGTAACGGCCAAAGCTATCAGCAGCGGCTACTTGCGGTACGCAGCGAGAAGCAGCTGAGTGCACTGTTCGACGAAGTCATTGCCCGCCTGCCATTGGGCAAGACCTTGCTGGGCGGGCTCAACCCGGTGCACACCGGCGGGCCGATGCAGGTGAGCATCGAATTTGCCGAACAGCATGCCAAGGGTTACCCCTACACCTACGACGGCACGGTACGCCAGGAAGTGTTCAGCCGGCGTGGGGGCATGTATTTCGGGATTGCCCACCTGCTCGGCTACCCGGTGCATTACGACCGCCAGCTGTACCGTTTCGCAGATTTCAACGCAGGCTGGTACGCCAGCCGCAATGCGGCGTTCCAGGCTGCGCTGAGCAAGGTGGCGGGAGCCAACCTGGCCTTGGACGGGGACTTGATTGCCCCAGGCGCGATCATGCCAGGGAGCACCGAGCAGGCGGCGCGCAGGCTGGGGGTGAAGCTGGGGTTGCGCAACCCGCAGATTCGCAGCCAGCTGGAATTGGGCGACAGCCTGGCCTTTGAAGACAGCAAGCTGTACAGCGGGGTATTCGCCTTGGCGGATGCAGCGGCGGGTAAGCCGGTGCCGCGTGCGGTACTGCCTGGGATTCAGCTGAAGAGCCCGAAAATTACCCGCAAACTGACCACCGCGTGGTTCGCCGGCAGGGTGGATGAGCGTTATCAGCGGTGCATGAAGCGCTAGCGCTAAAACCTTGTGTAGGAGCGCCCTGCAAGGGCGCTCCTAGCACCAGGCGTCAGCTTTCGGTCAATGCTCCAACCACCTGCTCGACACTGGCCTTCAACCCTGCCACAGCATCATCGGCATCACTCTCCACCACCAACAGCGTCGCCCCAGAGGCCTTGATCACCTCGGCCACCGCGGCATCCGGCTGGCGGTGGTCGAGCACCAGTGCCACATCCTGATTCTTCAGGTTGTCCCCCAGCGCCTTGAGCGCCGCTTCATCCCACTTGCCCTCGGCCGGTAGCGCCTGCTCCACCACATCCAGGTTCAACCCGCTGGCCAGGTACCCCAAGCGCTCGGACAGGCTCACCACCGTAAGGTTGTCGACCTCGGCCAGTTGGGTCTGGCTGTTGGCCGTCAACTCCAGCAACTGGCGCTTGAGGCCTGCCAGGTTGCCTTGGATCTTCGCCTTGTCAGCCGGCGACAAGCGCTCAAGGTCATTGGCCACCACATCGGCCATGCGCCCGAGGTTGGTCGGGTTGAGCCACGGGTACGCGCCGTAGGCATCGTCACCGGTCACTGCAATCCCCGGCAAGGCACCGTCCACCGGCCGCGCCGCATCGATTTCGACGATGCGGATGTTGCTGCGCCGGGCCATCGGGTACAGCGGGTCATCACGCCAGATCGAGCGTACGCCAATGACGGCGTCTGCCTGTTGCGCGGCCTTCTCCAGGGTGGCGCCGCCGCGGCCACTGAAGTAGGACGGCTGGCGGCTGGCCGGCAGGTTGGCAGGTGCGGCGCGCTTGAGTTGCACCGAGGTACCGTCGAGCAACGCCGTGGCCAGGCTGTGGGTGACGGGCAGGGTGGTCAGCACTTGCGTGGCGAAAGAGAGCGAGGGCAGGCCCGCCAGGGCCAGTGCCAAGGTCAGCTGTTTCAGGTTCATGCCGGGTTTCCTTGCAGGCGTGGAACGAGGGCGCGGGCCAGCGCGGCCAAGGCGAAGCAGATACCGGCCACCAGGATGATTGCCGCGCCCGAGGGCACCGGCAGGTCGTAGACGATTGGCAGCAGAATGCCGAGCAGGGTGCTCAGCGTGGCGATCAGCACCGAAATGAAGAAAAAGCCCTTCAGTGACTGGCTGACCAGGCGTGCGGCCGCCGCCGGTATCACCAGCAGCGCGCCGACCAGAATCGCCCCGATCACCTTCACCGAAGCCACGGTGACCAGCGTTACCAGCACCACGAACAGGTAGTCCAGGGTCTTTACCGCTACCCCGCGCACCGCCGCCAGTTGCGGGTTGAAACTGGCCAGCATGATGCGGTTGTACAGGGGCAAGGCCAGGGCCAGTACCAGCACCGCGACGATACCCAGCACCATAAGGTCCTGGGCACTGACGGTCAGTACCGAGCCGAACAGCACGTTCTCAAGGATATGCACGTTGATCTTGCCCGCCAGCATCAGCAGCAGGCTGGCGCCCAGGGCCAGGGACACCGACAGGAACACGCCGATCAGCGTATCCGGCGACAGCCCGGTGCGGTTGCGCAGGAAGTTGAGCAGGATGCCGAACAGCAGGCAGTAGCCGAACAGGCTGCCGTAGGGGCCGGTATAGGGCTCGCCCAGCAGGATGCCGATGGCCACGCCGGTGAGCGCGGCATGGCCGACCGCCTCGGAGAAGAAGGCAAAGCGCTTGACCACCACCAGGGTGCCCAGGCCGCCCAGCACCGGGCCGATCATCAGGCCGGCCAGCAGGGCATTGACCACGAAGCCGTAGGCCAGTGCCTCGGGCAGGTAGCCGGCGTTGGCCCATTCCTGGACCAGTTGGCGAAATGCTTCAAAACTCATCAGGCAAGGCTCTCGCTGCGCGGGTGAACGGAGAACAGGCTGAGCAGGCGCTCCGGGGTCAGGGCCTGTGCCGGTGGCGCGTCGAACAGTACCTGGCGGCTCAGGCCGGTGACCCGGTCGGCCAGGCGCAGCACGGCTTGCAGGTCGTGCTCGATCCATAGCACGGTGGTGCCGGACTGGCGCCAACTGTGCAGCAGTTGTTCGAAGACCTGGATGCCCGCTTCATCGAGGGCCGACATGGGTTCATCCAGCACCAGCAGTTGCGGCTCGGGGATCAGGCCCTGGGCCAGTAGCACCCGTTGACGCTCACCGCCCGACAACGCGCCCATGCGCCGTTTGCGCTTGTCGAGCATGCCGACCCGCGCCAAGGCGGCATCGATGGCCGGTTGCACGCGGCGCGACAGCCCCAGAAAGGCCGGCCGGCGCTGGCACATCGCGGCCATGAAATCGTCCACGGTCATCGGCAGGCCCCGGTCGAACTCCAACGCCTGGGGTACATAGCCGATCACCTCAAGGGCGCTGGGCCAGTGCAAAGTCAACTGGCCTTGGTGGGGCATCTGCCCGAGCAGGGTCTTGATCAGCGAACTCTTGCCGCCGCCGTTGGGGCCGACGATCGCATGCACGCTGCCGGCCGCCACGTTGAAGCTGACCTGCTCAAGAATGCGGGTACGCCCGAGGGTCAGGTCGATGCCGGCGAATTCGATGCGCGGGCCACTGGGCGCGTCGAGGTGGGCGGCGGCGGTCATGCGCGGTTCTCCTGGATGGCGCGGACCACGGTATCGAGGTTGCGCTTCATCTCTACCTCGTACTTCTCCTTGGTGTAGTCGCCGTAGGAAATGTGCGTCAGCGGGTACAGGCGCACGCCCGACTCGCGCTGGATGGTTTCGACATAGGCGGACGGGAAGTCCATTTCCGAGAAGATCACCTTGACGTCCAGCGCCTTGAGCTGGTCGATGGTTTTTTTCAGCTGGGCCGGGCTGGGTTCGATGCCATGGGCCGGCTCGACCACCGCTGTGACCTCCAGGCCGAAGTCACGCACCAGGTAGTCGTAGGCCGCATGGATGGTCGCCACGCGGAAGGTGGCGCTGGGTGCTTCGGTAACCTTGGCCAGGGCTTCGGCACGCAGGGCACGCAGGCGCTTGGCATAGGCGCGGGCATTCTGCGTGTAGAGCTTGGCGTTGTCGGGGTCGAGCTTGCCCAGCTCCCGGGCAATGTTGTTGACCTGGGCGATGGTGGTGCTGATCGACAGGAACGTGTGCGGGTTGACCACCTTGCCGGCACCCCGGGCGGCGATACCGGTGGCGGCCAGCAAAGGCACGTTCTGGTTGGCTTCAATGGTGGCGATGCCGGGCTTTTCGCTGGCGGCAATCATGCGGTCGGCGAAATCATCATGGCCGACACCGTTGAGTACCACCACATCCAGCGTACCGATGCGTTTGATGTCTTCGGCCCGTGGTTCGTAGGCATGCGGGTTGAACCCCGCCGGAATCAGCGGCACCACTTCGGCCTTGTCGCCGACAATGTTGCTCACGTAGCTGTAATACGGGTGCAGGGTAATGCCGATGCGCAACGGCTTGCCGTTATCGGCCAGGGCCATTGCCGGCAGGGCAAGGGCCAGAAGCAGGGCGAGGGCGGAGCGGAACATGGGGAAGTCCTTGGGTTCAGTGACGGTGTTCGCGGGTGACCCCGGCGTCGTAGTGGCTGACCACCTGTTGCCAGCCGGCGGCGATCAGGGCGGCGTGGCCCAGGTCATCCGGCGTGACGGCAGCGCTGTCGCGGCGTAGCCAGACATCTGCCTGGCCGCTGCTGTCGCCCGGCAGGATCAGCAGCAGGCTGCCCGCTACCTGCGGGGCCTGGCTGCGGCCCAGGTAGGCGCCGGTTTCCAGCCATGACCACTGGTGGCTACCGCGGCTCTGGCTGCCTGCGTCGACCACGAAGGGTGGCAGGCCTTCGTCGGCCAGGGCTTGCACACTGGGCACGGCGGCGGTTTCTTCACGCAGCAGCTGGATCTCGTCGAAGGCCACGCGCAGGTCGGTGTAAAGCCCCTGTTCAGCGGCGGTGAGGTCGCGGCGGGCGTCGATCTGGTGGCTGGCGATGGCCTGCTCGTCCTCGCGTTCGCCGCGCAGCATCACCACGGTAGCGGCAAGAATCACGATCAGCAGGCTGACCAGCAGCACGTACAGGGTTTCGTGCCCAGCGCCAGCCGGGCGTACGACCTGGGCACGGCTCATGGTAGGCGTGCTCATGGTTGGCCAATGTCGGCGTAGTCGACTTCGACAACGTGCCCAGGGCCGGCATCGAACAGCACGTAGAACTCACCGTCGGGGCGCTTGAAGGTGAGGGTCGAGTCGTCGCCGAGCTTGCCGCCAACCAGCACCTGCTCGTCGTAGCCGATCACATCCAGGGTCACCCCAGGGGCGCCGCTGCCATCCGAGAAGCCGCCGGTGCATTTGACCTGGCCGCTGGCGACCTCTTCGCATTCGCACATCGGGTTGTGTGCCAGGGCGGGGCCGGCGGCCAGCACCAGCAAGGGCAGGGCGAGCTTGCGCATCAGGTGTTTCATTTCTTGCCTCCTTGTTTTTCGAGCCACGCCACGGTGGCGGGCGAAGCCTTGGCCAGTGGCACTGAAGCTTGGTGCATGCTGCCGTCCCAGCCTTCGAGGGTGATCCAGATTTGTGCATCAGGCTGAGTGCGTGGCGGTATCGGCAGGTTGGTGCCCATGCGATACGGTGCGCCGAAGAAGATGGTGCCAGCGGCGCGCAGGCTGCGCGGTTTGCCAATGCGCAGGTAGACCGCCTTGACGTCATTGATGCACGCCTTGCACAGCGAGGCATTGAACGACTTGAAGTGGCCCGCCGGGCCGTCGGCGCGTGGCGCCTCGTCGCGCATTTCGGCCAGGTCCAGGCTGTAGGGGCCGACCTGGATGTCGCTGATCACGTTCACCCCAAGCCCCGCGTCGCCGCGAAACAGCTTGGCGTCGGCGAAGTACTTGGGCATGAACCCCAGCGGGATGAGGATCAGCAGGATATTCAGGTGAAAGCGCCACTTCAGCCACCACTGTTTGAGCGGGCTGGTGGGCAGGGTCTGGGCCTGGCTCATGGGCGGATCTCCACGGTGGTTTCACGGCTTGCCACACGTGGCGCACGCTCGCTGCGCTTGAGGGCGGCGGCGGTCGCCTGGGCGGTGCGTTTGGTCCAGATCAGCAGGCCGCTGAATACCATCAGGGTGAGGACCAGGCCGAAGAAGAACCAGATCAGCTTGATCGGCAGGCCGCCAAAGTCGCCGGTGTGCAGGGGGCGCATGGACTCGGTGACAAACTCCAGGGCAGAGCGGTCGCTGATCAAGAACTGGCTGTCGACGGTGCGGGTGTAGGGGTTGACGGCGGCGGACTGGAACATCAGCGGGTACCAGCCGCGGCCACCCAGGGTGACATGGCTGTAGGCAGTAGCAGGCAGTGAGACGGAGCTGATCTCCAGGCCCGGGATCGCCAAGCCGGCGATGCGCGCCGCTTCATCCACATCAATGCGCGGCGCCTGGCTACCATCGGCTGTTTGCGGCACATCCTCACGGGCGATGACCGGCACGATAGGTCGGCTGGAGATGCTGATGTTGTTGTCGAACAGGATCGCCTGGATCAGGAACCAGGTACCGGTAATGGAAATGACCGCAATGAACCAGATCGACCAGACCCCGGCCAGCCGGTGCAGGTCGCCCCAGAAGATACGCGAACCATGGCCGGTGCGCACTGGCTTGAAGAAGCCCTTCCAGAATTTCTTGTAGACCACCAGGCCCGTGACCAGCGAGGCCAGCATCGGCAGGCCGAGGATCGAGACGAGGTACCAACCCCAACTGAAACCATTGGTGAAGGGCACCAGCCACCAGCCATGCAAGGCGCGGGTGAAGCCTTCGAAGTTGAAGTCCGGGCTCTTGCCCTGGATGGCCCCGGTGTAGGGGTTGACGTAGAGCGTTGGGCTGGTGCCGTCAGGGAAGGTCACATCGGCGGTCAGCGCGAAGTGCGAACCATCCGGCTGCCTGAGCGACTCCACGGCCATGTCCGGCTCGGCCTTGTGCAAAGCGTCGAGCACCTGCTGATAACTCAAGCGTTCGGCATCGCCGTCAGGCTTGCTGGCGCGCACGTCCGGGTTGGCCAGCCAGACGATTTCCTGGCTGACCACGGCGAGCATGCCGGTAAAACAGACGATCAGCACAAAGAACCAGATCGGTAGGGCGAGCCAGCTGTGGACCAGGAACCACAGCTTGGATTTGGATTTTTTCGGTGATTTGGCCATCTGATCGTCTTCTGAAATGTGTAGTCGAGCTTATGCCCAACCTAGAGGGCTGCATCTATAAAGACGAATGAGAATGGAAATCCTGCCGTTTTAAATGCAAGCAAATGTTTCAGAAGGCGTAAGCCGGCCTGCGCGCGAGGCGTCAGGCCGGCTTGAAGAGGCGGGCAATCAGGCGCGGGTCAAGGCGACAGCCGGCTGCGAACGGCCGTTCAGGCGCGACAGGTCCTGGTACAGCGACTGGCCGATTTCGGCCGCGCGGGAGGGCAGCACCGAGAGCAAGGTATCGCTCAGGCCGTGGCTGTTTTCGCAGAAGCCTTGCAGGTAAACCGAGGCCTGCAGGTCTGGGCTGGCCAGGACCCGATAGTTGCGGTCGACGCTGAAGTCGTCCAGGAAGCCCGCCAGCGGCGCCAGCAGGTCGCGGTGCGAGCGACGCTCGTAGCCGGTGGCCAGGATCACGGCGTCATAGCGGTGGGTCTGCTGCTGGCCGGTGGCCAGGTCGCGCAGGGTCAGTTCCAGGCCTTCACGGGTGGCCACCACCGCTTCTACCTGGCGTCGGCACAGCACGTTGTGGCGGAACTGGTGCGCGACCTTCTGGCGATAGAGGATGCCGTAGATGCGCTCGATCAAGTTCAGGTCGACCACCGAGTAGTTGGTGTTGTGGTACTCGCCCAACAGCTTGCTGCGTTGATCGGCCGGCTCGTTGTAGACCAGGTCGGTGTAGCCCGGCGAGAAGATCTCGTTGACGAACGGGCTGTCGTCGGCCGGCTTGAGGGCCGAGCCACGCAGAATCATGTCGACCTTGACCGACGGGTAACTGTCGTTGAGGTCGATGAACGCCTCGGCGGCGCTCTGGCCGGAGCCGATCACCGCGATGCGCATCGGCTTGCCTTCGGTGCACGGCAGCTTGTTCAGGCTGCTCAGGTATTGGGAGTGGTGGAAGACGCGCGGGTCGTCCTTGAACGCGCCGAATTTTTCCGGGATTTTCGGCGTGCCGCCGCTGCCGACCACCACCGAGCGGGTGCGGCGGCTGTATTCGCGGCCCTGCTGGTCACGCGATACCAGGCGCAGGTGTTCGACCCGGCCGGCATTCACCTCGGGTTCGATGCGCACCACTTCCTCGCCATACACCGCCTGGGTGGCGAAGTGCTCTGCGGCCCAGCGCAGGTAGTCGTTGTACTCCAGGCGGCAGGGGTAGAAGGTGCCGAGGTTGATGAAGTCGGCCAGGCGCTGCTTCTGGTGCAGGTAGTTGACGAAGCTGTAGGGGCTGGTCGGGTTGCGCAGGGAAACCAAGTCCTTGAGGAACGAAATCTGCAGCTCGCTCTGGGTGGCCAGGGTTTCGCCGTGCCAGCGGTAGTCTTTCTGCTTGTCGATGAACAGCGCGTCCAGGGCGTGGCCCTGGGACTGAGCGAGTTCTTCCAGGGCGATGGCCAAGGCCAGGTTGGAAGGGCCGAAGCCCACGCCGATCAGATCTTTGATTGTTTCCTGGTGTGAGGACTGGCTCATGGCTGCGATTCCCTGAATGGTCGAATGTGGACGCCCGCCGGGGCTCCGGCTCCTGCGCAAGTACATTTCTTGGAACGAGCCAGGCAGGGGGGAATTTAAGCGGGCTAAAGAACTGCATGGGGCGGCCGATAGGGGGGTTACGGTAAGGACCTATCTTTCAGGCAGGGAATCGACATGAGCGGGATAACGGCAAGCAACCTGATGATCAACGGCGTCTCGGCGCAGACGCTGAGTGCCAATGCAGCCACCGAGCGCGCGCAGGCACAAGAGGCCGGTGAGGCACTGGGACCCTTGAGCATCAGTAGCGACAGCATGAAGATTGCCGGGGCTGGGCAGGCGCAATCCACGGAGACTGACAACGGCGACTCGGACACCGTGAAGGAGCTGCGTCAGCTGATCAAGGACCTGCAAAAGCAACTGGTCGAGGAGCAGAAGCAGCTGGCCGCGCTGCAGAACAGCAAGATGGACGAAACTGCCAAGGCGGCTGCTGTGGGCGCCAAGCAGGCAAGCATCGCCACCCTCAACGGGCAGATCATGGCTGCCACGGCGCAGTTGCTGGAGCTGCTGCAGCAAGAGGGTGGCAGCAGCGCGGGCGGCATGGTCAGCGGCACGGCCTAGCAGGCCGTGCAGCCTTGGGTTATGGCGGTTACTCGGACGCCAGGCGGCCCTTGACCTGCCGATCGGCCTTGTACTGCATGGCCACTGCCGGCGCTGGCTTGGCTGCCCCGGTTTCCAGCCACTGACGCATGCGGCTGGCATCGGCGAAGTGGGTGTATTTGCCGAACGCATCGAGGATCACCATGGCCACCGGGCGGTTGTCCATTCGGGTCAGCAGCACCAGGCAATGGCCAGCTTCATTGGTGAAGCCGGTCTTGGTCAGCTTGATGTCCCAGTTGCTCTTGTTCACCAGGTGGTCGGTGTTACGGAAGCCCAGGGTGTAATTAGGCTTGCGGAACGCCACGGTCTTCTCGCGGGTGGTCGACAGCTCGCTCAGCATCGGATACTTGCGCGACGCCATCAGCAGCTTGGACAGGTCGCGGGCAGTGGACACGTTCAGCGTCGACAGGCCAGTCGGCTCGACATAGCGGGTGTGCGCCATGCCCAGGCTACGCGCCTTGGCATTCATGGCCTTGATGAACGCCGGGTAACCGCCCGGGTAATGGTTGGCCAGGGTGTTGGCGGCGCGGTTCTCCGAAGACATCAACGTGATCAGCAACGTTTCATGGCGGTCCAGTTGGCTGCCCAGGCGCACGCGCGAATACACGCCTTTCATCTCCGGGTTGTTGGCGATGGTCATGGTGAGCATTTCGTTCATCGGCAGTTTGGCGTCCAGCACCACCATCGCCGTCATCAGTTTGGTGACCGAAGCGATAGGGACCACGCGATCGGCATGGCTCGAATACAGTTCCCGGTTGGTATTCAGGTCGATCAGCAGCGCGCTGCCAGAGGCCAGGTGCAATTTGGCCGGGTCGCGTTGCACCTGGGTCGGGGGTTGTGCAGCAGCAGTCGACGGGAGGGTCGCGGTACCTGTGAGCAACAGCAGCAGGCTGAGGATAGACAGGGATGTTTTCACGTTGAGGCTCACTAAAGGTTGGTATGTCGTTGGCTGTGCAAGGGTTTTCCCCCAAAAACCGCTGCATTCTGGAGTATGGCTGAATTGCTGTCGAATGCCTTATGACTAAAGGGCGCAACGTGAACGAAATTTAATCCTGTACCAATTTTGTACCAATCAGCTGCATTTCAAGCTTCGCCAACTCGGCCCAATCGTTAGCCGAGTTCAGCCACTTGGCATAGGTGGAAAGGAGAACCTGAACCGAGTGCCCAAGCTGCCCCGCGATAAAAGCTGGATTCATCCCTGACATGAGGCACATCGTGGCATATGTATGCCGGCAATTGTACTGCGGCCGGTGTTTGAATCCCTTCGCTTCGACCGCCTGGTTGAAGTGCTTGCCTGCGGTTTCGGGCACGGTGATGTGTGGCGATGATCCCGACGGTTGAAAGATGAATGGCGATTCGGTTGAAACCCGCCGCTTCTGCTTCGATCGGTAGTGCGCGATCTCCTTTGCCCTGGCCAGCGCGCCCAAGGCACGGCTGTTCAGCATCACGGTCCGGGTGTATTTGGTCTTGGTCCGCTCAATCACCTGCTTCTCGACCACGATCCGACAGACGTGGGCCGTCTTCTTCTCGAAATCGATCTCGTCCCAGCGCAGCGCCATTACCTCACCCGTGCGCATGCCGGTGTAAAAGGCGAACTCATAGAATGCTGCGAACACCTGGTTGCACTGGGAAAAGTTCCCATACATCCACTCAATCAATGCTTCCGCCTCTTCAACGGTGAAGGGGTGGATCTGCTTCTTGTTCTTCTGCGGCAGCTGGATCGATGCCGCCGGGTTCCTTTCTACCACCTCGTCATACACCGCCGCCCTGAACATCGCCTTGACCCTGGCAATAGCGGCGCGTTTGACTGTCGAGCTCTTCCACTCGGTCTTCGCGACCACCTCCCTCAGCACCATCGGCGTGACCGCCTTGATAGGCAGCGTCGCCAGATGTGGCATCCAGTAGTTGTTCATCAACCCCTTGTAATTGACCCGCGTGTCGTGCACCACTTCCAGGCTGTTCAGCCAGCTTTGAGCGTACTCGCCAAACATCAGCTCGTAGGCTGGCGCTGTATAGCTGGATGCCGGAAATAGCTCGGCGTACCGCTTTTCGTCCAACACGCCGTGGTTGGCCAGGCTGATTACTTGAGCGCGTAGATCGGCTGCCGCTTTGATCCCCTTGGCTGTTTGGGGATACGGGAGAGTCTCGGACCGACGCTCACCGTTGCAAGTAAAACGGATCCTGATTGATTTGCCGATGAATTCGACTCCAGTGGGTAACCCCAGCTTCCTTCCAGCCACGCTTCGTATCTCCTGATGCTGTAAAAAATCCGGCCGTCGATCTTTTTCCAAACCCCCTCAGGGATCACGCCACGGCTGCGTTTGCCTTCCAACGCCCGCTTAGTCGTTCCGACCAGTTCGGCCATCTTCTCTTCCGGTACCTTGTCGGATACATAGGCCACCGGCTGGCGTTCTTCGTCTTGCATGATGGTCTCCACGCCGCCTGTGGCGGCAGGTAGGTGGTCAGAGAGGGGCTTTGGCCAATACTGCGTCAGTAGCCTTGAGAGCGACTTGGGCATCATCGACGTAAGCCGGATCGAAGCCACCGGCGTAGTGGATCACCCGCTGGCAGGCGTCCAGTTCTTTGCGGACCAGTCGGAGCGCCTGAATCAGCTCTTCCTGCAGTGCCCTCTCAGCCCGGCCGATATCCCAGAACCGCTGACCCCAATGCCCCTCGGGCGGCTGGTTGATGCTCTGTTTCCCGGCAGCCATGGCGCCTACGGCTACATCGCATATCCCGCGCTTGTAGGCGTTGTCACCATCAAGGCTAAGGCCGCCCCGCCGGCGTATGGTGTTCAAGACCTCGTCTGTATCGACGCCGGGTCCCTTGAGGAGGATGTCTTGCTCTGGCTCACCCGGGGTGTAGATCACTAGTGACAGCTTGGCTTCGGCCGTCAGGTGGTTGCTGATTTTTACCAGTGCATCATTGGCGACTTCGTGGAATCGGTTTATTGCAGACATAGGTCATCCTCGCCCGGCAGCCGTTGCCGCCGGGGTTTGTTGAAGGAGGGGGAGTTACTTGGTCAGTTCGTGGCCAAATGGCACTCGGAAACCTGAGGCATTGCGGTGGCCACCACCGCCGTACTGCTTAGCGATTTCCGAGACGTCTAGGCCATCATCATTGCTGCGCAGGCTGAAGACTCGGCCTTCCGGTGTATCCCAGTAGCAGGCTGCGAACGGCTCGCCTTGCGACATCAGGTGGCCGGCGTCGCTGGTGAGCGTGTAGGGCAGGCTGGCCACAGGCACATCGTGACCGGCGATGACCAGGCGGCGCTTGGTCACAGCCACCAGCTCGGCAACGTCCTTCTGGTGCTTTCGCTCAATCGCGGCGCCGTCCGCGCGGAGGGTCTGCACATCAGTCGCCATGAGCGTGTCCCAGACTTCGAAGTCGTAGGGATAGCTAAATAGGTTGGCCTGAATCTCGCGGGTCCCATCCAACTGGAACAGCCACAGGTCCCTGTCCTCGATGTGGCGCAGTAGCATTGGCGGCTCCTGCCCGGGGAAGAAGTGGTGCCAGGCCAGCATGGCGCCGCTGCGGTTCATGTCGAAGCAGCAGGCGATCGCCGGGGAGTTCTGCGAATTCATGAAGATGTGCGCGCTTTCCCAGCCCAGCGCGACCGTGCCGTCGGCGTGCCGGCCATCGTGCCGAACGCCAGCGTGGAAGGGCGGGAACTTACCCAGGTCCTCGGCCGCCGACTTGTGATGATCCAGAATGATGATGCTGTGAGCCTTCCAGCTCAGTCTGGCCATGACTTCGTACTTGTAGCTGAAGTCCACGATGATGACGTCCTTGCCTTCAACGTCAGGCGGTTCCTGGCCGTGCACGCCGGCAACGAACTCAACCTGGTCGCCCAAGGCCTTGCGGACGACCCAGGCGCCGCCGAAGCCGTCAGCGCAGTTGCCATGGTAGATGCACATCGTTTTGCGTTCAGACATAGAGGTTCCTCGCCCGCGCACAGCGGCGGGCACGCATGTTTAAATAGTGCCCCCAAAACAAGGAGCATTGAAATGGCAAAGGAAGCCAGGAAGCCGTTTGGCTACGTAGCGGTCACGCTCATACCGACGGGCATCGGGTTCGTTATGGGAGGGCTGCTGTCAGATCAGCCTGCCTTCATCTACAGCGGCCTGGGCATGGCTATACCTGGGGTGTTGCTAGCCGCGACGCACTTATGGACGACCCGTCGACGGGCTTGAGTTCTAGGGGGAGGGGTTAACGCTTTTCGAGATCGGTGGTTACGGCTTCGACGACGATCGGGCCGAGAATACGGGTAGTATCAAGGTGGTCCTTGAATACCTTGTTCAGGCGACCGATCGCCGCCTCTCGGGCCTGACGGTAGACCTGGTCCAGTGTGCAGTCCGGTCCCCAAGATCCTAGGTTCGTCAGTTCGACGGTGAGGGTAACCTTCGCACCGGTGCGGGTTCGCGCATGCGGCTTGCTCATCGCGGCGCCTTCCATACTAGGTAGGCCATGTAGGCGAAAGCGATCATGGCATCAGCTCCTTCGGCACCTGGACGGTATCGCCGAGCTTGGCGGCGACGATGGCGCGGCAGGTGGCGATCAGGGCGTTGTCACCAGCCTGGCAAAACTCCCCCTTATTGGTGATTACCCAGCTGGCCCAAACATCGTCGGTGCTCTGCGGGCAATGGGGGCTGACCATGTGTTTCTCGATCAGCGGCCCGCCCAGCGCCCAGTCTTCCCAAGGGTTGAAGCGCTTGGTGTGCTCGGTCACCGTGGCGCGGTACCGGGCAAACACGCGCCAAGGGTTGCCGTACTCTGGCGGGGCCAGGAACACATCCAGGCCTTCCGCCTTGCCCACGGCCCATCCCAGCGCCTCGCCGGCCAGGTCTACCGTCTTCACTTCGATCAGGTCGGTCATGCGCGGCGCTCCTTCTGTTGCTCGACCCCAATCTGATCGTAGAGGGCGTCAATCCGCTTCTGCTTGCGGTTGATTGCTTCGGAGCGGTTCAGGTGGTCCCTCAGAGCCTTGTCATATGGTTCGATCTTCTCGGCCAGCCGAAGCCGCTCATTCGGATCTGTTGATGCGTTGAACTGCTTGGCCAGTCGATCGCGCTCGCCAAAGTCCAGGTGGTCAAGCGCTCGATTTTCCTTCTCCATTTCGGCAATGACGTCCGCCGATTGCCGCTTCCAGCGCAGGTACAGCACTTCGCTTTTCTTCGGCTTCATGAAGAAATGCTGAGACCGGATCCACTCCACCAGGTCTTCCTTGGTCATCTCGTCGAGCACGTCTTTGCGGGCGGCTTTGCTCACAGCTGATACCTCTCATCAATCCAGCGCCCAGGCGCCAGAGCGGGTGTAGGTTCGGGTTGGGTTTCGTGCGGGGAGAGCTGGCGCTCGTTGCCGGCCTGCAGCTGGCTGTCGGGGATGCAGCTGATACCGCCGGGCGAGCTGAAGCCGTACAGCCAGCAGGTCGCGCCGCGCTCATCGTCATGGAACACGCGGACGCCATGCGGCAGCGGGTCTGCGCTGGCGCCGGTGGCCAGCAGCAGGAGGCAGAGGGCGAGGCGGGTCATGGCTGCACCTGCTTAAACTCGACAGCCCAGACCCATGGATTGGCCTCCCATGTTCCAGGCCCGTTGATCGAGTCCCACACCTCGGCGAAAGCGTCAAAGGCCGTCGTCACAGGGATGAACTCGTAAATCGAGCTCGCCAGGCCCTCCTTGCAGATCTGGCCGATGGAAATGGCCTGCAGCTGCTCGACGCGCACGTCGGTGACTTCCAGCAGGATGCGGCTGGCCCAGCGGGGCATATGGATGCTGGGTTTCCAAGCGGGCTGATCGGCTTCGTACGGTGTTAGCCCATCAGCGGCGTAGACCAGCGTTCCGTCGCCGCGAGCCTCAGTAACGTCCAAATCAGCCGGCTTGAGATAGGGGCCGCGCATCACTTCGAAATGATCGCAGTACCAGGTCTCGCGGACCCACAGGCGGTCACCTGGTTTGCCATAAGGGCAAACGACCGGGTGCTCGGTGCCTTGATCGTCCATACAGCTCTCGTCGAACGTGTGCAGCGGTCGCCAAGAGCCGTCATCCTGCTGGTGAAGTTCGAACGAGACATCAAATCCCCGCATGCTCGGCTTGATAGGGCGGCGGGTGACAGTTTTCCGGCCGTCCAGGATGGCGCGGACCATCGGCCCGCTGAACAGGATCGGGCGCTCCTTTGCCTGGTTCATGGTGTAACCTCGCGCCGGGCCCATTGCACATGCGGGCCGTCCTCCGTGTCGAAGATGCCCATCAGGAATCGCTCAGGCCCAGGCGACTCTGGTTCCCATCCGTTGCAGTGGGCCTCGCCGTCGAAGTAGGGGTGGTAGTCCAGGTCTGCATCCATGTCCCAGGTTTTCAGTTCCAGGCCTTGCTCGGCGGTCCAGGCCTTGTACGGGGCCGGGTCTTCAATACCGCAAAAGTCGGAAAATCCGGGATGGTGCCACCACCCGTTCTCGTCGCGCTCGACGGCCACAGATTGGATGAGCTTGATTTTTGCCGGCATGGTTTCTCCTTAAAGCCGTTGTTTTTCAGCTTTCATCAGGAATGAAATTGGGTGTGGATTGTCTACATGGCATACGGCCAGCTAGCCCCGCTAACCGGTAGTGGGGCTGTGAGAGTTCGGAGAGCTGTGAGAGAAAGAAATGCTTGATTCCGACCAGAGATACCGTGCGTACCAGCTCCTCAGAGAACTCGATAGGTCGACTTCTTCATTGATGAACCGAGTGGCATACAGCTCATCAGGTAGCCTCTCTTGGGAGGAGGAGCTTGCAAATCAGCTCAAAAGCTTCGAGGAGTGGATGAAATTCGCTATGACTATCAGTGAAGAGTTGTAGAAGCTCCTATGAAAGCTATACAGGATAGGAAAAATGTATAAGTTTTAGCCGGTTGTCAGATTTAGTACTCAGATACGCAAAATGTGGTTGTCTAGCGGGATAGGTTCGCTATTTTTGATTTCTACTACCAAGGAGAACGCACCGAAGTTTCAGGAGGAATTATGAGAAATCGAGGACAACTGTTTTGGGATTGGGCAGACCTCAGCCTTCACCATCGAACCCATGACGAGATTCTTGATGATGGCACTCAGATCGATGTGCAAGTCAGGTTATCTCGCACTGGTAGCACGCAGATGTTCATAGGTGTCTATGCGCCCTCTGGTACTGTGCTGCACGAAGAAGCCTTCAACTCCAGGCCTGGCGAGTCGATGACTAGGGCTTTGGCTTGGGGCGTTGGACGCGCTCGTCGCTTGGCTTATGGAAACCCTGCTTCCAAACCGAGGTCAGCCGCCGTAAGTGGTAGGTGAGGGCTGAAACGTTTGGAGGACAGACCCATGTCTTCAGTTAACGAATTGGAAATTCAATTGGAGCAAGCATTGCTTTCAGTGCTTGCTGCAGCAGACCAACTAGGTTTGGATCCGGAAAACCTGAGGTTGATCGCTATAGGCGGTCTTTTGGCCAGCAATAGCTGGCAGTGGATTGATCCTTACCAAACCCCCGGGACAATCGCAGTTTTGAATCGTGCGGTTGGTGCCGTGTCTTCGCGCTCGCAGTGCGTATAAAAAGTTTCCTGAGTCTAGAGGGAGTACAACAGTGCTCCGGCTAACCAGCCGACTATCCTCTGTTGTTTCGCCAGGGCGAGGGGCGTAATCCTGCTGGAAACGCTTTGCACGCTTGAGCTCATTAAACCCCGATCCACAGCAAGGAGACGTAAACCAATGGATCCCGTGCCGACAAATCAAGAAGTCGCCGAGGAAGTGGGTATTGATGAAGCTCAAGTGGAGCGGTACCGCACGGATACGCTCGAACTTGGCGATGGCTCGTGGCTTGTCCATTTCTCTTTTGAGATGCCGAGGGAGCTAAGGCACAGTTTCACCGGTAGCTTTACCGCAATAATCCCGAGCAAATCCCTAATCGCGGGTGCTAGGTCGGAGGATTGAGCGTCTTACATTGCCACCTGGGGGGATTGCCTGATAGCCGGGAATGGCGCTTTCGCATTTGGCTATTTCAGTACTGTTGGATCGGTTTTCTGTGGGCATGGGGATACCTCGGAGCCAGCCAGGGCGGGATACGCCGAATGTGTCATGGAGCAGGAGGAATGGCGATGACCAGAAAATTCGTCTGCCTGAACTGCGAGAAAGAAACAGACGCAGAGTTGAGTCACGACGAGGCATTGGACCGTCAGGTCTTCTTTTGTCAGCAGTGTGGAGCTAAGCATGTAGCTGTCATGGAGCCCCGTGCACCTGGCGGCCCCGTAGAGATGCAGTTCAGGCTAGTCGAAGACTAGGCGGCTGCCGCTTGTTGGTCAGCTACGCGCCACGGGTCGTTGGCGCGCGCAAGAGCAGCCATTGGCGGCGGGCTTACGCTGTTGCCACACATGTGCACCTGTTCGGTTTTGGTGAACGGCTTGCCGTCGGCGCCCTTGTCGATGATGTAGCTGGCCGGGAATCCTTGAGCGCGGTAGAGCTCGTGCGGCTGCAGCATGCGCAGGCAGATGTCGACGATCACATACGGCGTGCCCCTCACGAAGACGGTCACTAGGCCAAGGCGGTCCTTGGTGGTCACGGTCGGCGCCGGCGAGTCGCAGGCGCTGATGTTCTCCGTCCCGTAGTAGCTGATCAGGAACGCGGCGACGCGCAGGGCGCCTTCCTCGTGCTCCGGTGATAGCTTGTACTCGACCAGGGCGTGGTGCTCGGCACCGGCGGTCATTGTCGGTACCGGCTCATCCACGGCCCGGCCAACGCAGTTGCGGCGTAGCGTGGCCAGGCTGGCAGTTACCAGGCGCTGCTGACTGCCGGTGTTGGTGACTGTGGTCAGCGGCTCGTCTGCGCCCTTGGCTGGTGTGGTGTTGAACCCGCCGTTGGCTTGTTCAATGAAGGCTGTGCACACGCCCATGGCATGGGCTGCGCCCGCGGGCCTCTTGTAGTTGCCGCCGCTCGTCATGGTCGGTACCGGATCGGTAATGGCTGCTCCCTCGCTGTTGAACCTGAATTTGACCAGATGCGCCGATGCCAGCGCCCGGTGGCTTTGGGTCATCAGGGTGCCAATGGGCTGGTCAGCTGCTACTGGCTTGCCGGCATACACCGGGCCGCCGGCCCCGATCATCACCTGGCTGGCCATCATCAGCTCGCCACGGTTGGCCGCAGTTACCGTTGGCAGGGGATCGCCTGGGTTATTCACTCGGTCGGCTCCCTGGTGCGTTGCTGGAAGAATCACCGGGCTTGCCATGGCGAAGGATCCGCCGCGCGGCCAGGATGTGACAGTGCGCAGCGGCTCATCTGCCGACTGGGCAAGTTCACCCGACCAGTTCGCGATCGGGACGATGAAGGGCTGCGGGTTGTCCAGTACGAACTTCTTCATGCCCTTGGCTACACGGCGCAACGTCGCATCGGCCAGCGCCTTCTTCCGACCGAAGATGCTCTTGCTCGGCACGCTCCAATCGATGCAGTCGGCGGCGGTGCGCCACTTCTGCTGGCCCTTGGCGGGGTTCTTGGCGTGGGTTGGCTCTGGCCACACAATTGGCTGGCCATCGCAGCGGGCGATCATGAACAGGCGCTCCCGGCTGGTGGGCGCGCCAAAGTCGCAGGCCTTGATGATCTGCCATTCAACCTGGTAGCCCTTGCCTTCGAGCAGATGCACAAACCGGCGCCAGGTGATGCCGCGCCGCTTCGGGTCGGGCACCAAGAACTGCTGCTGCACTGGCACGCGTTCGCCGACTGTGGCCACGGTGCCATCCAGCTTCATGACCCGCCCGGTCGCCTTGTCGCGCTTCGCCATCAACGGCCCCCACTGCAAAATCTGCTTAACGTTCTCCAAGCTGATCACCCGCGGCTTCTTCTTGCCGGCCCACTTTAAGCCGATCCACGACAGGTTGCGGATCTCGCGCTTGCGCGGCTGCCCGCCTGCGGCCTGGCTGTGGTGCGTGCAGTCGGGGCTCATGTGGAACCAGCCCACGGCCCGGCCCTGGCATTCTTCGTCCGGGTCACCCTCGAATACGTCGGTGGTGAAGTGGCGAGCTGCCGGATGGTTGGCGGTATGCATGCTGATGGCCGCCGGGCTGTGGTTCTTGGCCACCGTCACCGGGCGGCCCAGACCCATTTCCAGCCCGGTACCGGCGCCGCCGCCACCGCAGAAGAAGTCCACCACGATCTCGTCATCTTGCGGATCGAAGCCAAGGCCGTACTGGGTTTTGAAGTCGAGCGGGTTCTTTTTCTGAAATGCAGACATGGGCGGTCCTCGCCGGGGTGGCGTGATTCGTTGAAGTGGGGTATTGAGAGGCCAGCGATAGCCCTAGGAGAGCGTTGATGGATACATTTTGGATACCGCTGGTGCTGGCCATTTTAGGTGCGGCGGTGGGCGCTTACTTCGCCATCGTTCGAACCAAAAGGGAGAAACTCTGGAGCGAGCGATATGAGCGAATAGGCTCGGCTCTCAAGAAGGCAGATCTAATCAATAGGTTCCTTGACAGTGAAGTCAATGGAGAGCATCAGATACATGGGCTCACGAAGCATGAAAAGGACCAGCTTGATGAAAATTGGCCCGTAACTCGGTACGAGTTGGCATCCGACATCACAATGCTGGAGATGCTATTCACCGAGAAAGAGTTCAAGGAAACCGCTCAAAGCTGGTTTGGTCTCCAAAAGAAGCTATTCGATCTGATTGAGGAGTCTTCGGCACACGATGCTCACGAATATGTTTCCGCTGCTCGGCCTCACGCTGAAGACCTGCAGCGCGCACTCATCAACCTATCCAGGAAGAAATGCCTGAGCTGGTTCTGATGATGCTAGCTAACTCCGGCCTTGCCCTCGCCGGGGAGGCGTTATCGTTGAATAGGGTAAGGCGCTGGCGGGCAGCGCCGGAGGATCAGGCGGCGCGGACCTTGAACGACAGCATGGCGGTTGCGTCGTCGTTGAAGCACTCGGCCAGCTCTCGATATGCCCGGTACTTGGCCTGACTGCGTGTCGCCGCCCACACGCGCTGCACGTAATGGCGGGCATCGCCAAGCATGTACCTGACGTCATCCCAGTCGTACATGCAGTTGGTTAGCACTTCCCACTGCTTGAGCGGCAGCTTCTCGGCCATCTCGCCGTACTGCATTTCCCAGGTTGGGTGGTAGTTGCGGATACGCTTCTTCGGATCGCTGTCGAGGATGACGCCGATGTAGTGGCCGCGGTCGGCCATGATGACGCCTGGCTCACCGTTGGCGATCACGCGGCGCCCGATCTCCGCCGGCACGTCGTAGTGTCGGCGAACGTAGTCGCAGTTGTAGTTGTTCATGGCTTTCTCCATGCATGCGCCGCCCTCCGTGGACGGATGCGGCATGGTGGCAATTTAATGCTGCGCGGTGTCTAATGCGTCGATTAGGGTGTAGAGCTCACAGTAGCGGAGGAATTCATGGATAAAATTTTGCTGACCGCATTTCTCACAGCATTGGCAGGCTTTATAACTGCTGCACTTAGTATTGTAAAGTTAGTAAACGAAAAGGAAAGCAAAACTACTGATTATCGTCAGTCTTGGACTGACTCTGTACGTGCTGCATTGGCAGAGCTGATAGCTAAAATAAACGCTCAAGCAAGTATCATTATTACTGCGCGGAAGCTCAGTGTTAGCCATGAAAGGTTGACGAAGGAATATAGTCAGGCAGAAGGTCCTGAGAAAGAAGTAAAAAAATCCTTGGCGGATTTCCATCGTGAAGCTTTTAAAGATGGGCTTGAGCGAGCTAATTTGCTTACCCAAGAAGTCTATCATGCATATTCAAAGGTGTGTCTTCATTTTAAGCCTGATGATTTGAGCTTTAGTAGAATAGAGCACAAGTTTGATTATTGCCGAGCAAAGCTGGCAGAGCTCAAGGAAGAAGGTGATATCCAAAAGCTTAGCGCCATCAAAGAGCAAATCCATAGTGCGGCCAACGAAATAACGAATATGTCGCGGGGCATTCTCAAAGCTGAGTGGGAAACTGTAAAGTTAGGCGAGCCAGCATATAAATCGACAAAGAAGTGGTCCGTATGGTTTTGTGTTGTGATGCTTTTTCTGCTAGTGACCATAGGTGTTCATGCTGGCATTTCTTATATGCAAACAGATTCTAGACAAAATTCCACACTTACAGGAAGCCAGGGGAAATAGCCGGCTAGTTCGAGCTACACCGCGGTTTTACTGCCTCCAGGCAGGTTTCTCGCCGCAAATATGTCATCGTTTAGAGAACATGGTGTGCAGCGCCGGAGTTTCATGCTCTGCTGCACGCTTCAGCTGATTCATGAGGTGCGTCGGCAGGTTCTTGATAGTCAGACAGGCGTTGTCTTGGTCGAATTCGACACGCTTGCCAAGCATGTGCGCCTCGAAGCTGATCGACATGCCCTCGGCGCGGCCGGTGTAGCGGCGGTATTGGGTCAGGGTGCGCTTGTCGGCGGCAAAGCTCTCGGATATCCCGTAGTCGCCGGCCCGGATGAAGTCGGCGAAGGTCTTCGGCCTGTCTTCGTCTAGGGCCTCGGACAGATCATCTAGGCTGACCTGCTCGCCGATCTTATCCTGCGCGTGGGCATAGGCCACCAGATGCTGGCTCTTCTCGCTGGCGGTTTCGGTCGGAAGCTCTTGGGCCTTTACGAAATCGTTGAAGGCCTTGAGCAGCGTGCGGGTTTCGCCTGGGCTGTCGATGCCTTCTTGGCAGCCGATGAAGTCGCGGAAGTAGTCCGAGGCCTTGCGCCCCTTCTTGCTCTTGATGAACGAGATGTATTGCCTCGACGCCGGGTTGTTCTTCCACTCGCTCAGGTTGATCCGGGCGGCGAAGTGCAGGGCGCTGGTATCGAGGTGGCGAGAAACCGAAACGGTGAGGTCATCGGAAACCGAAATCGTCTCGGCCTCGCGCAGAATGGCGACGGTCAGGTAGTCGGTCAGGCCCTGCTGGTACAGGGCGAAAAGCACGTGACCACCAACAGCCAGGTTGGATTCCTCCATGAGGCGGGTCAGGTGCTCAACCGCGGTGCGCGTGAATTCGATGAACTGCATGTCGCCGCTGACGACCTTGGCCAGCCACCCGCTGAGAGGGTAGGCGCCGGATTCGCCATGGAAGAAGCCCCAGGCCTTGCCGGTCTTGGCGTTGTAGCCGTCGTTGACGTCGTGCACCAGGTTCTCGATGGCGCCGCTTTCCGGCAGGCTGGCGCTGGCCATGTGCAGGACCGCTGGGCTGCCGTCTGGCTTCTTGTCGATGAAGTGCATCACTGCGTGGCGGATGGGCATGGGTGTTCCTCCGTGGCATGCTGGCAATTTGGTATTGAATTGGAATAGGATTGATGTCTCGCGACATCGTAATCAATCATTATCAGGATGAGTGGAATGGCATTTAACTGGATTTGCCCCTATTGTTCTCATAGTTCAACTATTACTGAACAGAATCAAAGTGGTTCCTTGCACTACTTCAATCATAATAACGTCGAAAACCAAGAGCTTGGCGTTTATGTGAATACGATTGTTTGTCCGAACAACGATTGTCGGCAGGTGACTATCAGTGCAAAGCTTGGGCATACAATTTATTCCAGTGGCAGGACAAAATTCTCGCCGCCAGTTATACAGAGCTGGCGTTTAAAGCCGTCAAGCAGCGCATTAGCTTTCCCCGATTATGTTCCGTTGGCAGTTCGTCAGGATTATGAAGAGGCTTGCTCTATAGTTGGGCTGAGTCCTAAGGCATCCGCAACACTTTCGCGCCGGTGTCTTCAGGGAATTATCAGAGACTATTGGAAAATTGTTAAAGGGCGCCTTGTTGATGAGATTGAAGCGCTTCAAGAAAAAATTGATCCGGATACTTGGGATGCAATTGATGCGGTGAGAAAAATAGGCAACATTGGCGCTCATATGGAAAAGGACATCAATATAATTATTGAAGTGGATCCAGAGGAAGCGCAGTTGCTGATTGAGCTTATCGAGACATTGATAAAGGACTGGTATGTCGCTAGGCACAAACGGCAGGAGCATCTGGTGAAAATAAAAGCCGCCGCTGAAAGCAAAAAGTAAGCGCTGCCCCACGTTTAGTGAGCCAGAGCGTGGGCAGTAGGCACATATTATGCTGCCGTACGCTGATTCCAGGCGCCGACGGCGGCAAATATCTTGGCGGCCTTTGCTTCATCTATCGTTGTGTCGGTGGGTATGGCGATCCAGCCGGCCGCGACCAAGTGGTTAGGGTTGGCCGTGGCTCGCAGGTCGGTGTAGGTAGTCTCGATTACGTCAGTCAGGTGGTCGGCCCGGTAGTTGCCCTGTGGCGCGACCTCAATCGACTTGTGGTACCGCTCGCCGAGCTCTGTCCGGCACAGCACGCTCAAGTAGATGGTCCAGCGGTGCGGTATGTCGCATACGGCATCAACCACCTGGCGCACGCAGATCTGCTTGAGGTTCTTCCAGTTGATCAGCACCTGCTGGCCGCTGGGATCGATATTCACGACGGCGGTATGGTTGGCCGAGACCAACGCGCGGCAGGTCCGCTCCAGCCGGGAGCGCATGTTGTGCGGCTTGCGCTTGCTCATTGCCGTGTGCCTTTGCTGGCGGCCCCGGCCTCCATCGCGTTTACGAACACCAGGGCGGTCTCGTACTGGTAGGCGATGCCCATGACGACACCGGTGCTGATGTCGATCACTTCCCAAATCTTGCCGCGGCTCTTGGCTTGAAATCGCGGTGCTGCGACCTTGACGCGCGCCTGGGCCTCCTCGCGAGCAATCTTGGTGCTGGCCAAGAGCTCCATAAGTTGCGGAACGCCTCGAGCGAAGGCGATGCTTGTTGCTGTTTGCATAGTTTGATCCTCGGTCAGGCGTGGAGCTCGAAGGCCTCGGCCTTGCGAACGATTCGAACTTGGGCGGTGCGGCGCTCCGGCGCGCGGCGATCGCGGCGCATGGGGTCGCTGTCGTTGATCACTGCGTGCATGGCGATCAGGCCGGCCAGGGCGATGCAGAGCGGGCTGATGATCTGCTGGCGCATGGCTTTGGTGACCGCCTCGATGCGGCGGCCAGCTTCCAGCTTGAACAGCGCGGCCTCGATTCGATTGGCTACGGTGCCCGGGCTGACCGCCATCTGGCGGGCGATTTCCTTGGTGGTGAGGCCCTGGGCCACCCAAAGCAATGCTTCAAGCTCGCGCGGAGCCAGCGCCTTGCCGAGCTGGCCAATCCATGAGCCGCAAGTGATCGTTTCCATGATTGTCCTCAGCAACCGCATTGGTCAGACGCCAAGCGCGGGTGACCAAACCCACCGTGAAAGGTGGCCTGGCGCCTGCCTAATGCAGTCGATGTGAAGGGAAGGGTGCAGGCGGTGAGCGCTACCTCACATGCATCTGGTCTGGCCGGGTAGGCCCCGGATTCGCCTGCGTGTACGTCGATTAATCTTTACTGCGGTGAGCCTTAATTTGCATATGGTCAACGGTGATGCGCTTTAAATCGATGAAAACTGCATCGGTGATCCACATTCCGGGGCAAACCGGGTGACCGGACGCCTCACCAAAGGGCGAGACGCTACCCAGGCTCACAATTCGCGGCGATCAACTCGCGTTCAATGTGGATCACCGATGCAGCCTGCGATGGGGAGCAGGGCATCGGGCCGTCTTTCCGGCTGTAATGGGTCAGCGATGCGTCAACGAGAGGCTGCTGATAATGCAGATCGACCCATCTTCAGCCGGAGTGGCATCCGTGTAATCGACCTGGTTGTAGACGCCGCCGTGGAAGTTCAGCAGCGATGAGCGCCAGGAACTGTCCATGTGGAGACTGCCGGACGACCCGGCCTTGCCATTGCAACTGGCGGTCACGGTCAAAGCGCCCGAGGCGAGCACGCGGATAGTGACGGTGAACTTCGAACCCAGAGGCACGCCTTTGAGCAGGGTGGTATTGATCGGCGTGGCCTGGTCGAACGTTTCGCGGAAGCCCAAGGTGATGTTGCCTTTGCTCCAGAAGACCTTCACTGGCGGGCTGTCATCGTCCTTCACGTGCAGTTGCGAGATCACCACTTTCTGCGCGGAGTTGACCTTCGTGAGTGTCATCTCCTGCATGTTGATGTGTTCGGCCGCGCTTGCCAGAGCCCAGTACACCGGCTCTTTCCACTCGCAGCGGGTGCGGTGTGTGCTTTTGCTCGAAGCACCTTTCGTTGGGGCTGAAAACTGTACTGATCCGTCGGTCAGGACAGTGACGACACTGGGGAGCTGAGCGATCGCCTCGGCGCCACTGACCTCCAGTGCTACAGGATTGGTGGAGGAAGTAGCTACGGGAGTGGTTATCGTCAGGTTGTTGATGTTTACGGTCATTGGCACTTCTCCTGATGGTGATAGGGGGAAGGGTGTCAGCCCCATACGGACTGCGGCTCGGTTGCCGTCGAACCGTTCAGCTTTTTCAGTTGCGAGCTTGGTTGGCTCATGCAGGTGATTTCCCGTCTGGCCCTGTCGCCAAGGCCAGCCAGTGAAATCATTGTCCGCACCATGCTTGTTGCCGCGGCTATCCCCACCTGGCCGGGTCACACATTTCGTGTTCGGTGTTCTTCCCGACTGGCTTGCATGGTTTGGCGTCCTCCCATGAGGGGAGTCCGGCAGCTATCCAGAGGCTGCGTGGTCGACGACTTAGCTTGTCCCGACCCAGGTAATGGCCTGGGTGCGTCGAGGTGGTCACGTCTGGTTGTGTAAAGAGCGGTGGCCAGGGATGGCCTCTGCAGTACCTGGTAAGTACCTGCGATGAGTAAAATATGCACCAGTGCAATCTTGATGTCAATGCACTGGTGCATAAAAGATTTCCCTAGCAATTTCAGAGCGCGCGTAGCTTCGAGGGGTTTACCTTTTCCTACGGGCTTAGTTATCCTTTGCCGTACTGGATATGTGTACAGTCTAAAGGAGAGCGACATGGCCAAGAAAAACAAGGCAGCACCTCAGGCACGCCAAGAAGTCACCGGGCTAGAGCGCCTGAGCCTGCGGGTGTCCTCGATGATCAATCACCCGATCGCGCAGTCGCAGCGCTGGGTGACAATCCATCGCCTGGACACGGATGGGGACATGGAGTGGGAGGAGGTGATGGGGCTGTTGACCGAAACGCCGGAGCTGGACCTGACGTTCAATGACGACGAGAGCGTGACGGTTCGGTGGGAGCCGCAGAGCGCCGAGGATCGTGACGACCTGGTCGTTGAAAAGGATTGGAAGGAGGAGAAGCTGGAGGAGGAGGCACCTTTCTGACAGGCCGGAAAAAGCATGTAGGAGCTGGATTACTGCTAGTGAAGCTCAAGCGTTCGAGGTATCCCAATCGAACCATTGGGCAGTTGTTCGCTTGAACCAGCCAAGGCGACTGACATGCTTTTCGGCCTCCTCGCGGGGATAGATTGATCGGATCACGTCATCACGAGCGAGCAGTTCTAATGCCGGCAGGGTCGGCGGCTCGTCGGCTTCGATCCGACGAATTCTACTTTTCATTTCGCGCAGCTTGGCTGCATCCGGAGGGGAAGCCAGCATCTCCGCTTCGATGTCCAGGTATCGCTTCCGCAGATCGTTGTGAAGCCAAGCGCGCTGGCCGGTCCCTACTACCAAGTCTACTGAGGAAGCCAAAGTGACCAACAAAGCTGACCCACCTACAAAAAAAGCAGAGGAGCCGGCGATCAAAGACGTAACAGTGGCCGACCCGAATACAACCCCTACGAAGGCGGTAAACCGCCCCCAACGCAGGAAAAAAGCTCCACGACGCATGTGATATCTGACATTGCGCTGAACATAAAACTCCAGCTCATACACCTCTGTGGCAATGTCGATATCGTTCATGGTCAAGGGTCTCTTTTAGGCCTTGGAGGCACCGGTCTGCTTTCGGATATGGTGTTAGGACCGCCACCGCCGTCTCTTTTACCCCAGCCGTCTTTAGTAGGAGTTGGGCGTGAGGGGATAGTGTTGGGTCTTGGCTGAGGGGGACGTTGCGGTTTGTCAGTCACTTTAGCACAGCTCCTTTTGCTTGATAGTTTGGCGTCTAACGTTGCGGCTTGTGCTCAGCCCTTGATACAGAGATCGCTGCCGCTAAACCAAGTGTGCATTCCATACCAGCAGCACCCGGGCCTGGATGTAGGTCTCATCAATCCGGATGTCTTCAGGCGGATGATTCGTGTTGTCCGAAATCATCTTGAAGTGATCGCGTCCTTTCTTCTGCAGGCGCTTGATGTACTGATGACCCTGATGGGAGAAATAGTAGATGCCGTCGCCCACGAACTCACGGATGCTGATGTCAACGACCAAGGGGTCGCGGCTTTTGATGGTCGGAGCCATGGACTGACCGACACCCGTTATGAGCTTCAGATGGAAATGCTCTTTGAACTCGACCCCCATCTCTCGCAGGTGAGTAGGGCTCACTCGGATGTCCTGCAGCATTTCAGGGAAGTCGTGAGCTACTTCACCATCGCCCATTGCTCCTCGCACATCATAGTGAGCAATCCATACCTCATCTCCGACCAAGCCTGGCCGTGAGAAGTCAGCGGTCAGCAGGTTACTGGCTGATTGCTCCGCGGACTTTTCCTCGATGGCGTCAGCGATTTTCTTTCGAGCATCGGCAGACAGCCCCTTGCCGTGCTTGGCCAGCATTTGGCGGACAATATCTGAAGTCGATAGTGATTCATGGGGCTGAGGATCAGCTTCGTTGTGGTTGAGCGGCTCATAGCCCCGTAGCTGGTCAGTGCTGACGCCAAAGTAATCAGCCAAGGGCCTGACCTGCCTGTCTGCCGGTTCTTTGATCCCTTTAGTCCCGTGGGGCTTGAGAATCCTGGAAATGGTCGATTGACCAACCCCCGTTCGTTCAGACAGCTCTACCTGATTGATGCCCTTTTCGGCCATCAGCTGAGCAAGAATTTTATCTATCGATTTATGCATAGGTGCAATGCTGCCTCCCAGCAGTGCATAGGGCAATACGGTGCATCGTTGACAGATATGCACTAGTGCATGATTATGTGCATATCTACAAAGGAGGCAGCCATGAGTGCTACCGATCTTCCAAGCAAATTGGATGCATTGCTTGGCTCAGGCCTGACCTACAAGGCCATTGCCGAGCGTGCCAAATGCGACATCTCGACGATTTTCCGCATCCGCAATGGACATATCAGCAATCCGAGCTACGTAGCCGGAACTGCGATCGATCAGCTGCATGCGGAACTGGTGAAGCCGAGAAAGAAAAGCTCAAAAAGAACAGCCGCTTAGACCATGCCGAGCGAAAAGCTTCGTTGCCTATTCATGCATCGGAGTATCGACCGAATGGCGAACCGCCAGTAGATGACCAAAACACCTGTGAATGTAACCAGTAGGAGAGGGCGATGAACAAAGAACAGACCAGCACCTGCACTGAGGCGGACGCGCGCAATGTTCGAGCGCACCTTTCAGGCCTGGATCGGGAAGTTGCAGTGCAAGCCATTACGGCTCGAGCGACGGGCACTCCTGTCGAAGCGGCTTACCAAATTTTGGCCGGCATTGAGGCATTGGACGCAGGTCCTGAGGCGCCACTGGTGATGCTGTGGCCTAAAGGCGACGGCTACGAAACGCTTGAGGATAAGGCCGCCTGGCATGAAGCCGAGAGAGATCGCTTGCTAACCAAAGTTGATGAGTTTCAACGTTCCCTTGAGCTCGCCAGGCAGCGAAATGCAGTTACTCGCTCCGGCTGCGCTTCAGAAGATCTTGGTGAATTTGGCCGTCTACAAGATTGTCCAGCCGATCAACAACACTCTGGACATCAGCAGGGTCAAGCCGGATCGCCATCAGCTCTGGGCGGAGGAGTTCCAGCAATTCGTGCTCCTTCATGGAGCGAACCTCCTCAAGGCGCCAGTGATGAGTGAGCGCCAGGTGCAGCCGAAGAGGTTCGAATCTTTCTGGCTCTTCCCACGGCAGGTAGAGCCTGGCTCGCAACTGCTTGTCAAGGCACTCAAGCAGGAACTGTGGGTAGGCGTAATAGAGCTTATTGATCTGGTTGCCCAAGAACGGATCCCGACTGATCTCGCGAATGCCGCTTGGGGCCTCATTCGCCAGGGCTTCAAGGAGTTTCCCTGCACTCTGCTGATAACGCATATGTCCGGCCTCCGATGGCCTTTTCGGGTGGAAGCAAAAAGCTACCACGGATGCACCGGACACCCATAACGCCCGTATTGCGGGCATAAAAAAACCGCCTGGCAGGGCGGTCTTCTAAAACAACTACGAGGTCGATTATGCACCGCATAGACGATGCAGGCAATACCACGCATTCCACGTCAGGTTTTGGTATTTCGCCACATCTGACGCGTCAGGCTGTCAGTCATGGAGGGCGTTCGTAATGGCTCGTATCCGCACCATCAAGCCAGAGTTCTGGACCAGTGAACAGGTCATGGAGTGCTCGGCGATGGCTCGACTCCTCTTCATCGGGATTTGGAACTTCTGCGATGACGCAGGCAATCACCCGATGTCCCCTAAGACCATCAAAGCTCTCGTTTTCCCTGGCGACGACATCACTTCGCTTACTGTGGAAGGGCTGCTCACTGAGCTGGTAACGAACCGACTGATTACCCTCTACGAGGCGGCGTCGAAGCAGTACCTGCACGTCAACGGATGGCACCACCAAAAGATCGACAGACCTACGGTAAAGCACCCTGAATTCGTGGAGCCCTCGCCGAGCGCTCACCGAGAAGTCGGCGAAGGCTCGTCTAGCGGCAGTCGAGGCTTCACCCCCGGAAGGGAAGGGAAAGGAAGTAATACACACTCTCCGCGTGAGCCGTTCGCGATGTTCCTCGATTGGATTCCTGACCAGGTTCAGCTTGAGGCTTACGCCAAGCGCTCAGGGGTGGCCATCGAGGAATTCTCGGAAAAGGCTATTTCGGGCTTTGTCGTCCATCACGACGCGAAGGGGCTGGCCAAAACCGAGAGCCAGTGGATCGCCGACCTGGTCGGCTGGAGAAAGCGCGACCTTGCGAATGCAGCGAAGGTCGTTCCTCTGAGGCCAGGGCCTGGTGGCCAGCAGCTCGACGACAGTGATACGTCGTGGATCGAGCAAGGAAGCGCCCAATGAACCCAGTCGCAGTTGTCACTCATGGCCTATGGGCCAAGGTCCAGTCCGGCCAGCACATCCCTACTGGATATGAGCTGCCCGATGACGTGAAGGCCGAACTCAATCGGAAGACTGCGGAGGTGATCAACGACCTGTTCCGCGATCTGCGCTCGATCTGCACCGCCTGGAAGCAGGCTTGGCCAGACCAGGCCACCTACAACGCGTCCAAGCAGCAATGGCTTACCGCGTTTCTGGAGGCTGGAATCTGCAAGCCCGAGCAGTTGCAGTTTGGGCTGATGCGCTGCCGCCAGTCGGGGGCGCCGTTCATCCCGCCGCCCGGTGAGTTTATCCAGTGGTGCCAGCCGTCACCAGAGATGCTCGGTCTGCCGGCCTTGGCGGCCGCTTTCCGCGAAGCAACTCGCAATGCCCATCCTGCGATGGCTGGCCGGGGCAAGTGGAGTCACGACGCGATCTGGCACGCGGCCAAGGAATGCGGCTTCGAGAACCTTAACAAGCTGCCGTCCGACGCCAGTTCGAAGCTGTTTCGAGCGCAAACTACAGCATTGCGGTTCGTCGGCTGATGGCTGGGGAGCCGCTGCAGAAGATGCCACTAGCCCTTCCCGCAGAGGTTTGCCGCACGCAGCACCCCGCAAGTCGGAAAACTCTGCCCTAGCCGCCATGCGTGCCCGCTTGGCGGGGGCGCCGATAAATAAACCTGCAAGGAGGCGATCTTGTGCTCCAAAACAAAACTGACCAAGGCCGCCCGTGGCCGGGAGTGCCAAGTGCGCATCCCGGGCGTGTGCAACGGCAAACCCGGAAAACCACCGTTTCTGGCGCACTACCGCATGGCCGGCACCTGCGGCGTGGGTCGCAAAACCGAACGACCTGCAGGGCGCTTGGGCCTGCAGCGCCTGCCATGACGCCTGTGACGGCCGTAGCCGGCAAAATCGACCGTAGCACTGCCCGCCAGTACCACGCCGAAGGCGTGATGCGGACGCAGGCTCAACTGATCAGCGAGGGGGTTCTGTTTCGCATGAATGCTCCCGCCCTTCGCCCGTACAAGACCAAGGTTTTCCCGCGCCAAGCCCGTGGACAGGGAAGGGCAGGAAACAGGCTGCCCTGCTCGAAGAGATCCAGCTGCGCTATCCCGAGGTGTTCGAGCTGATCTACCACGTCCCGAACGGCGGTCCACCGGCACAAGGGCGTGGCGCTGAAAACTCAAGTCCCAGGGCGTGAAGGCCGGCATCCCCGACCTGGTGCTGACCATGGCCCGAGGCGGGTACTTTGGTCTGTACATCGAATTCAAGGCGACCGTTGACCCGGCGCCTGTCTCCTCCAGCCAGCAAGCGTGCATTCGCCGGCTGAAACGACCAAGGCTACCTGGCCGTTGTGTGTCAGGGGCATTTCGACGCCATGGAGTGCCTGAGGGCGTACCTGGCCCTGCCTAAAAACGGAGGTTTGCAGCATGACCAACACCGCCACTGTGAAAAATCAGCGATGCAGAGATTCGCCGGCAGGCCGCCGGCCAGGTGCGCGACCTGCGTGCCCTGGGCAATCACGGCCTGTATTTTTCGGTTCCACCGTTTCCCGTGAGCGCGGGTCCTGGTACCTGATCCACAAGGGTAAGTGGAAACCTGATCGGCTCGTACCCAGAAACTGAGCGCCGCCAAGGTGGCCGCAGCGCTGCCGGATATCCGTCTGCGACTGGAGGCTGGCGAAGGATCGAGCTTATCGAGCTGGGTGCTGACTGGTGAGCTGCTGTCCTGGTTCGCTGAGCGCATGTCCCGTGACCGCAACCTGTCGGGCAAGCGCAAGAGCACGGCGGCGTCGGCTATCAAGCAGCACCTGGTGCCTCGCTTGGGCGAAATCCCGCTGGCCCAAAATCGACAAGGCGCTGCTCGATCGCGAAACTGATGTGGGCCACTGCAAGAGTCGCTGTCGATCGACTACGTGCGCCTGGTGTTTCCAGCTGCTGGCACTGGCCTTCCGGCAGGCCACCAAGCTCGGCCTGCTCAGTTTCCAATCCCATGGCCGGCATTCGCTTTGGCGACTTCTCGAAGGCCAAGGTCACGGTCAAGCCGTCGCGGCTGCGCGGTGTGCACCTGGAAGACCTGATGTCGCGCATGAAGAGCACCCTGGCGAACCTCCCGCAGCATGGCGTACTGGCGCTGATGATGCTGTGCCACGGTACCCGGCTGGGTGAAACCCGACTGGCCCGCTGGAAACCACATCAGCCTGGCCGAGCGGGAGTGGTTCATTCCTGCCGAGCACACCAAGACCGGCGTTTCAGCACCGACTGCCACTGACCGACCAGGTGCGCTTCCTGTTGATGGCTTACCGCGAGATCCAGCGCAACCAGGGATATGACGGCCAGTTTCCTGTTCCCGGGCCGACAGGGCAAGCCTATGAGTGAAGCGAAGGCCTCTGCTGTGTTTCGCGGTCATGGGGCAAGGCGAATGGACCAGCCACGACCTACGCAAGCTGGCCCGCACCGGCTGGGCTGACCTGGGTGTTGACCACCTGGTGGGCGAGCTACTGATCAACCATGCCATGGGCCACAAACGTGAAGGTGTACATCCAGTCCGACGTCATGGCCCGCAAAGCGTGAGGCGCTGGAGAAGTGGCACGCACACCTTGATCAGAAGGGTTTCGAGTCGGTTTCACGGCTTGACCGGTGATAGATCAATGGATTCATGGATTCTCTCGCGGGCGGCAGAACGTGCGGGTTTCGACGGATTTCCGGTATCCACCATAAGCGAGGATTCGAAATGATGGCTACTCCGCATTGGGATGACGCGCCGGCTTGGGCTGCCTGGCTGGCTCAAGACGAAGAGGGTGACTGGCATTGGTTTGAGAGCGAGCCTGAAGCGAACAGCAGCCGAAGCAAGCTCGGTTTCTGGAGGCGCACAGAGGGACGCTGTAATTGGGCCCGGAAGACCCCCTGCTACCGGCAGTGGCACGAAAACCCTCACTGATCGACCGGAGGGCCAATGAGCAAAAATCCACGGCCCATCCTTCAAGAAGGCCGTGATCGAGTTGGGTAAATGCCCTTTGTGCCGTGGGAGAGCGGTCACTCAGGGTGTGTTTCACGAACTGCCATGTGACCACTGCAACGCCTCGGGCTTTGTGGCGGCTGCAACCGGCGAGGCTCTGGCCCTGGATGAACTGGTGACCCAGCTCAGCATGAGGCTTCGGGCAGCGCTCCGGCAGATCGAGCAGTTGAAGAACCCTCAGGCATCCGGGCCTGAGGCTACATATCAGGGAAGCAACCGGCGCGGCGCCGGCGGCACCAATTACACCGGGGATTGAGGGGGAAGGACATGAAGAAACGAACCTACGTAGACAAGGCCCTTGGTGACACCGCGTACATGCTCGAGCAATGGGGCTGGTGGCTCATGGATGGCAGGGGCGTGCCTCAGTATGTCTGCCCGCTGTATGCGCTTATGAAGGAACACGCCCCAGCGGAAGGCGGGCTCAAGCAATACGTGATCACGGACGATCTAGCGCTTGCGGTGGACGGCGCTGTAGCCAGGCTGAACAAGCGCAACCCGCAGATGGGTGGTTTCGTCTGGCTGTACTTCGGTGCTAAGTGGCCGGCACTGCGGGTCGCCCGCGAGCACAAGATGAGCGAAGCTAAGGCGCGCGAGCTGATCAACACTGGAGTGGCCTGGATCGATTGCGCCCTGGAGCAATTGCGCGAGGCTGCATAAAAAGCTTTCCGCGCGGATAAACACCTGTTTTCATAGCAGCGTGTCCAGCTTGCAAGCAACGCGACACAGACGAACCCCGGCCATTGCGTCGGGGTTTTTCGCTTCTGCGGATGACCTGCCCAGGCAGCTGGGCTAAGTCGGTAGTGGCGTCGATCAAAGCCGTGCGCTCCCTGATCGGCTACGCGATGAGAGTCTGGGGTACGTGACCCAGCGAGCCAGACCAACAAGCCGGGAAGCGCCGGCCCTCCGCACCCTTTCCGAGCCTAGGCGTCCGCCGGGGCTTTTTTGTTCTTGGAGATCAGCATGAAGAGCTCGTACCGCCAAGCTGTGGAGTCGGTGATTGCGCAAGAAGCGAAGCTGGGCGAGTTGACAAGGCTTCATGCCGAAGCCGTTGATCGAGAGAAACAGCTAGCTGATGCGCTGCGGCTCAATCGAGAGGTTCTGGCGCGATATGAGTCCAGGGTTTCGGAGATTGAGACGCAGATGGCTAAAGGTGTCAGCTTCCCGTCAGAAGCCTAGGTACTTCTCAAGCAGGGCAGGGTATTCGAGTTGCCCTTTCACTGCCTTTTTCCGATTGCTCACGTCAATCACCACCATTTTGTCCTTGTTGGCATTGAACTCACTGCCGTAGTACAGGGCTGAGCACAGATCTTCCGCTGTCGTATCAAGCTGGAGGCAGTAGAACGATGTGGTTTCATCCCAGTGCTTGTACTCAGTGAGCTCGTTTATTTTCTTTACGAACGAGTCATATCGCGCTTTCCGAGTTTCATCAGACTTGAACTCAAAGGTGATGATGAAGTTTGCCATGGTTCCATCCTGTGTCGCGGTGGTAGGGGTTGCGACGATAGCACGGGGCCGCCATTCCACGTATCCAAGGGCTCGCCATTCCGGCGGGCCTTTTTTGTTTCTGGAGCATGCAGATGTCCGGGCAGATCCTCGCCAAGCTTGATGCTATACAAACCACCATCGCCAGCCTACGTGCCGAGGTTGGCGGATTGCAGGCCCAGTTATCAACCAAGGCGGATAGCACTGCGGTCACGGCGCTGTCGAGCACCGTCCGGAGTCAGGGCGGCACGATTACTTCTCAAGGCGGGATGATCACAGCTCAGGGGAAGGCGATCAGCAACCTGACGAGCAGGATCGATTCGCCATGCGATTGCCGCAAGGCGGCCGCTTCGGCAGACACTGCCCTCGATACGACTCGGGTCCAGGCCCAGATGTACATCAACGAAGCAGCCATCGAATCAGCCTCCATTCGAACTGAGGTGTCAGCCCGGGCCGAGGCTGATGTCGCGCTGGCCAGCTGCATCGGCGCACTCACCTCGATCCCAACCGCCACCCTGGAGAGCGGGCTGGAGGTAATGGCCGGGCTGATCCACGATTCGAAGCTGGGCGAGCAGTTGCTGAGCGCTGAGCGTTTTGGTGTTGACGATGGTCTGGCCAACATCATTCGCCAAGTCATCCGCGACGAGCTGAAGCCTGGCGGGATGCTGCATCGTAGCTGACACAGGATTCGATCTTATTTCCTTGGAGTATTGAATGGACCCGACCGACCTCGGCCCAGGCACAGCCACCTGGCTGGGCGGAACGGGCACTGTATTGCTTGGCGGCTTCCTGTGGTTGAGGAAGTTCCTCTCGAAAGATGCCGCAGACCGCGCCATGGACAATGCCGATATCGGCACCGTCCGCCGCTTGAATGAACTGCTCGACTCCGAGCGCGAAGCCCGCAAGCTGGCAGAAGCCCGCGCTGATCAGTTCGCCAAGGAGCGCAATGATCTGGCGATATCGGTCGGTCGCCTGGAGGGCAATATCCTCGCCTTGACCAGGCAGGTTGAGCAGCTGACCGACAAGGTCACCACCCAAAGCGAGGAGATCTCACGACTTCGCGCTCAGCTTGGAGGTGCCGAGTGATGGACAAATGCGCATTGGAATTCATAGCCAGACGCTGGTGGCGACGGGCTGAGGTATGGGTCATCGCCATACTGCTTATCGCAGGTGGCGCTGTACTGGGTTGGCAGTCGGCTTATTGGGCCATGGCGAGCACTCAGGCACGCCAGGTCGACGAGATTCGCCAAGCTTACGACGCTGCCATGACCGAGCGCGACAAGCGCCTGGATGAGCTGACCAGCAAAGCCGAGAGCGCCGCTACCAAGGCGTCGAAGGCAGCAACCACCGCGACTCAAGCAGCCGACAAAGCTGACGAAGCGCTGAACCGAGTGACGCAGTAATGGCCAGGCTCAAGACGCTCGGATCGCGCATCAAGGAGAGCGCAGGGTCGCGGGTCAAGGTGGTCACACCTGGCAGCTGGCGGAGCGGCATGACCAGCTCCCAACGTGGCTACGACTACCGGTGGCAGAAGGCGCGAGAGCAGTACCTGCGTGATAACCCGCTGTGCGCTTACTGCGCCCGGCAGGGGCGAACGGCAGCGGCCAGCGTCGTCGACCACATCGTGGCGCACCGAGGCGACAAGGATCTCTTCTGGAATCAGGCCAACTGGCAGCCGCTCTGTAAGCCCTGCCACGACTCGGTCAAGCAGGCCGAGGAGGCTGCCGGCCTGGGTGGCTGAGGCGTCAGCGGATCCTCGCGAGGCGGCAGGGCGACTCATGAGGTACGTCAGTGACGTGCTTCAAAAGGGGTAGGGGGGGCAAAAGCTAGGGATTCTCATCTAGCTAGACCGCCACCGACCCCATGTACACATTTTTTCCCGTTTCAGGAAAAGTTAACCATGGCTTTAACCGACAAGAAGCGGCGGTTTGTTGACGCTTTGTTGTCGGGGGCCACAAATCGTGAGGCGGCGCTCGCCGCTGAATATTCCGAGAAGACCGCGTCCCAAGCGGGCTCCAAGCTTGCGAAGGACCCCGATGTCCTTGCAGAGGTCGGGCGCCGCTTAAAGCAAAAGCAGGCCACCAGCACCGAGGTTAAACCCTTTCGAAAAGTTAAAGCAGAACAGCCCCAAGTGCAGCAGGCGGACGAGCTGTCTTTAACCGAGACGGATGATCCCCGCGAGTTCCTCACCGAGCTCATGAACGCTGAAAGCGCCGACATGCGCATGCGGCTGGAAGCGGCCAAGACGTTAATGCCTTATGTGCACGGCAAGGTCGCCGACCAGGGCAAGAAAGAGCAGAAGGCCGAGGCCGCCAAGCAGGTCGGCAAAGGCAAGTACTCCCAGGGCAAGCCGCCTCTCTCCGTAGTGAAGAACTGACCTATGCAATGGACAACAGCCTGCCCGGATTGGTGGAGGTGTCTGGCAGCGGGCGAATCAATCATCCCTGAGCCGCTGTTTCCAGACGAAGCTGAAGCCGGACTCGATGTGTTCAAGGGGCTGAAGATCGTCGATGCCCCGGGCAGCCCCACCATTGAGGCCGCCTGCGCACCCTGGGTCCTGGCGTTCGCCGGGGCCATCTTCGGCAGCTACAACAGCGAGACCGGCGAGCGTTTGATTCGGGAAGTGATGCTGTGCATCCCGAAGAAAAACAGTAAATCTACGATCGCTGCAGGGATCATGCTGACGGCACTGATCCGCAACTGGCGGCTTTCGGCTGAGTTCATCATCTTGGCGCCGACCAAGGAGATTGCCGACAACTCGTTCATCCCGGCCAAGGACATGGTCAACAATGACGATGAGCTGAAAGCGCTGCTGCATGTCCAGCCGCACCTGCGGCTGATCACTCATCGCGAGACCGGCGCCACCTTGAAGGTGGTGGCTGCGGATAGCGACGTGGTGGGCGGCAAGAAAGCCGTCGGCGTCCTCATCGACGAAGCTTGGCTGTTCGGCAAGAACCCGAAAGCCGCTGACATGATCCGCGAGGCTACTGGCGGTCTGCTGTCGCGACCCGAAGGCTTCATCATCTGGCTGACGACCCAGTCGAACGAGCCGCCGGCCGGCGTGTTCCGCTCCAAGCTCAGCTATGCACGCGGCGTGCGTGATGGCCGAATCGATGACAACCGCTTCTTGCCGATCATCTACGAGTTCTCTCAGGAGATGATCAAGAGCGGCGAGGCGCGGAAGCCCGAGAACTTCCACCTGGTCAATCCGAACATCGACTATTCCGTCGACCGACCTACGCTTGAGCGCCTCTTTATGCAGGCTGAGCTGGACGGCGAGGCTGAGTTGCGCGGCTTCCTGGCAAAGCACCTCAACATCGAGATCGGCCTTGCGCTGATGTCCGATGCTTGGGTTGGGGCGGAGTTTTGGGAGGCTCAGGCTTCAGCGTGGCTCAGCCTCGACGAAATCCTCACGCGATGCGAGGTCATTGATGTTGGCGGTGACGGCGGCGGTCTTGATGACTTGCTCGGTCTTGCCGTGATGGGCCGAGAGACCGGAACCCGCAGGTGGTTCCACTGGGCTCACGCTTGGGCGCATCCCTCGGTTCTGGAGCGGCGCAAGTCAGAAGCGCCACGCTTGAGAGACCTGGAGAAGGCGGGCGACATCACCATTGTGGATCGCATCGGTGATGACGTTGAGCAATTTGCGGCCATCGTGGCCCGCGTCAATAACACCGGGCTACTCGACAAAGTCGGTCTCGACCCGGCCGGCATCGGTGCAGTACTCGACGCGCTTGCGGATGCTGGCGTTGAGGAAGACAAGATCGTGGGGATCTCTCAAGGCTGGAAACTCACCGGAGCAATCAAAACGACGGAACGCAAGCTTGCCGAGGGCACGCTGCTCCATTGTGGTCAGCCGCTCATGGCCTGGTCCTGCGGAAATGCCAAGGGTGTGCCTTCAGCCAACGCCTTCTTGATCACCAAGCAAGCATCGGGCACCGCAAAGATTGACCCGCTGATGGCTACATTCAACGCCGTTTCACTGCTGAGCCTTAATCCAGAGGGCAGGGGCGGGATGGACAATTTCATGGCAGGCATTCGGGATCCACTGATCGCATGAACGCATTTCATATTTTCATCGCCTGCGCAGTGGTCGCTTTCTGCCTGGCATGCGGCGGGGTCTGGATGCTGGCTGGTACCGGCTGGGCCTTGCTGGCGGGATCGCTGAGCTTCTTCTGTATCGCCGGCTTCATCCGCAGAGGGCTTGTCAGTGATTAAAACCCTATCCCAGGCATTGGGGACTGCTGCCGCCAAGCCTTCAGCCAGTATGAGTGAATGGCTGGGCAAGACTATCAAGCTGTCTGATGGAGGTTTCTGGAGTGCCTTTAACGGTGCCCACTCCAGCAGTGGTAAGTCAGTCAGCGTCGATCAGGCCATGCGGCTATCCACCGTGTGGGCGTGCGTTCGGATTATCTCGACCTCCGTAGCTGGCTTGCCGTTGAGCATCTACCGGCGCATGCCAGATGGCAGTCGTGAGAGCGCGCGAGACTTCCCGCTCTATGATGTGGTGCACACCAGCCCCAACGAAGACATGGCCGCCTTCCACTTCTGGCAGGCAGTCGTCGCTTCGATGCTGCTCTGGGGGAACGCCTATTGCGAGATCCACCGCTCTGCTGGTCGCGTCATCGCCCTGGATTTTCTGATGCCGTCGAGAGTCGACCTCGAGTTCGACGATGATGGACGACTCAGGTATTTCTTCAGGCCCCGAAAGGGCGCCCGCCGAGAAATCCAGCGGCAGGACATGCTGCACATTCCGGCCTTTACCCTGGATGGCCGAGTCGGCCTTTCAGCTATTCGATACGGCGCGGATGTGTTCGGTTCGGCGATGTCGGCAGACGATGCCGCCAACAGTACCTTCCGCAATGGCATGATGCCCACTGTCGCGTTTTCGGTGGACAAGACGCTGAACCCCGCTCAGCGCGTTGAGTTTCGTGAATACGTGAAGACGATCTCCGGAGCATTGAATGCCGGCAAGAGCCCCGTGCTCGAGCAGGGTGTGAAGCCGGAAATGATCGGCATCAACCCCGCCGATGCGCAACTGCTGGAGTCGAGAGCGCACAGCATCGAGGAAATCTGCCGCTGGTTCGGGGTCCCACCTTGGATGGTGATGAAGACCGACAAGGGCAGCAACTGGGGAACAGGACTGGAGCAGCAGCAGATCGCGTTTCTCACCTACTGCATCATGTCCTTCACGGCGCCAATCGAGCAGTGCGTGAACAAGTGGTGCATGACGGCGGTTGACCGGATCAAGTTTTATGCCGAGTACTCGCTTGAAGCATTTCTGCGTGCGGATAGCGCGGGCCGTGCGGCCTATCTCAGCACGATGGGGCAGAACGGCTACCTGACCCGAAACGAGGGGCGGCGGAAAGAGAATCTTCCCAGCATGCCTGGTGGCGATGTACTGACCGTGCAATCGAACCTGGTGCCGCTGGACCAGCTGGGCAAGCAAAACGATGGTCAGGCCGCACGGGCTGCACTGATGAACTGGCTGCAAGAGCCGGAAAGCAAATCTCGGGAGTAATCCATGAAACACAAGATCCAGTCTCGCGGCCTGCGCAGCGAGATGAGCCCGCGCGCGCTCGATAAGTGGAATCCCGCGATCCATGCGGCCGTTGAAAACACATCGGACACCATCACGGTGTACGGCGTGATCGGTGAAGACTGGTACGGCGAGGGGGTCACGCTCAAACGAATCGATGCCGCGCTGCGTGCTATCGGCGAGCGCGACGTCACCGTTTACATCAATTCGCCCGGCGGCGACATGTTCGAAGGCATTGCTATATACAACCGCCTGCAAGAGCACAGTCATGAGGTCACCACCAAGGTGCTCGGCATGGCGGCCAGCGCTGCCTCGATTGTCTTCCTGGCTGGCAAAAAGCGAGAGGTGGCCAGTAGCGCCTTTCTCATGATCCACAACTGCTGGACCTGGCTCGCCGGAAATCGCAACTACCTGCGCGATATCGCCGCCGACATGGAGGAGTTCGACGCCGCGATGGCCGACCTCTATGCCGAGACTAGCGGGCAGCCGGCAGAGGACATGGCCGAACTGATGGACGACGAAACCTACATCCGTGGCAAGCGTGCCGTGGAGCTTGGTCTGGCTACTGGGCTGCTGTCGTCCACCGAGGTCACCGAGCGCGAAACCGAAGACGCCGCTCAAGCCAATGCACTCAAGGCCATGGATGTAGCCCTGGCCAAGGGCGGCATGCCTCGCTCCGAGCGCCGAGAACTATTCGCCAGTTTCAAGTCCGGCATGCCTCGCGCTGCCGGCGGGGGTACGCATAACGCTGCCCCGCCCGATAAGCCCCGCGCTGTCGCGCCAGACCTCTCCGCCTCTCTGAGCGCGGCAACCAACCTCCTCAATTCTCTGAAAGGAAAGTGACCATGGACTTTGAAGCCCAAGTCAAAGAACTCAACGCCAGCCTCAAGGGCATTGGCGATCAGATCAAAAGCCAGGCCGAGGCGACCGAAAAGCAAATCAAAGCCTCCGGTGAAATGAATACCGAAACCCGCGCCAAGGTCGATGAATTACTCACCAAGCAAGGCGAGCTTCAGGCGCGCCTGGGCGAGGCCGAGCAGAAGCTTGTCAACGCAAGCCGGGATCGCAGCCATCAGGAAGAGCCCCAGAAATCGGTCGGCGCTCTCGTGATCGAAAGCGAAGAAATGAAGGATATGAACTCGTCCTTCCGTGGTTCTCGTCGGGTCTCCGTGCCGCGCGCGGCCATCACCACCGCAACCGGTGGTGACCTGGTGCAGACTCAGCGCTTGCCGGGGATCATTGCCCCGCCTCAACGCCGATTGACCGTCCGCGACCTGGTTGCTCCGGGAACCACTGAATCGAACTCCATCGAGTACGTCCGTGAAACCGGCTTCACCAACAACGCCCGTACGGTGGCGGAGAACACGGCCAAGCCGTACTCCGATCTGACCTTCGGCCTGGCCACTGCGAACGTGCGGACCATCGCCCATTTGTTCAAAGCCAGCCGCCAGATGCTGGACGATGCCAAGGCACTGCAGAGCTATATTGACGGTCGTGCACGCTACGGCCTCACCATGGCGGAAGAAGCTCAGTTGCTTTACGGCAACGGCACCGGCGTGAACCTGCAGGGCCTCATGACCGTTGCTCAACTGTACGCCGCCCCGGCTGGTGTAGCTGTAGTGGGCGAGCAGCGCATTGACCGCCTGCGCCTGGCGCTGCTGCAGGCCGAACTGGCCGAGTTTCCATCCGACGGCATCGTGCTCAACCCGATCGACTGGGCGGCCATTGAGCTGACCAAGGACGGGGAAGGCCGCTACATCATCGGCCAGCCTCAGGAAGGCACCAACGCGAAACTCTGGAATCGCCCTGTGGTTTCTACCCAGGCCATGACACAGAACGACTTCCTCGTCGGTGCGTTCAAACTCGGCGCCCAGATCTTCGACCGCATGGAAATCGAAGTGCTGATCTCGACCGAGAACGGTGACGACTTCGAGAAAAACATGGCGACCATTCGGGCAGAAGAGCGACTGGCCTTTGCGATCTATCGCGAAGAGGCTTTCGTGACCGGCCCGCTTACAACCGTCACCCCCTAAACCTCCCACGATGAGGCGCCGGTAAAAGCGCCCCACTGGAGTACTCATATGGCACGTAAACAGGAAAAACAAGAGTCCACGGTTGAGCCGCAGGATACTGCCTCGACCGCTGAAACGAGCGGCAGCCAGCCTGAAGATGGGGCTTTGACCCTCACACTTGGTGATGCAGCGTCGCCAAATTCTGGCGAATCGGGCGCTTCTGAAACTGATTCAGGCTCGGGAGATAGCACAGAGCAGACACGGCCAGAAGCACCGGAAAACTCGGGGCCTGGATCGATCGTCTCAGCAACCGACCTGAGCACCAGTGCCGAAGCCTCCGCTTCTGAAGGGGGGGCATCGGAACGCGCAGGACAGAACGGGCCGGCGGTGGCTGAGAGTGGCGACGATATCGCCCAGCCAGTTGGCGAGGATCAGGTTGCGGCTAACCCTAATCCAGCAACTCTTCAGGTCTACCCGATGCGGTCCTACATGGATGAGGGCGAGCTCCGGCGCCGTGGTGGCCCGGCTTACTCAGTGCCTCGGCGGCATGCTGAAGAGTTGGTTGATCGTAAGCTGGCGTCGTTTGAGCCGCTGAAGGAGTAGCGATATGCCGGTCACCAGCATAGCCATCGCCAGGCATCACCTGCGGGATCCCGACGACGATGACGAATACCTAGAGCTCCTGATCGAGGCGGCTGAAGGGCAGGCGATGGACTATCTGAACCGCCGCTTTTACGCCGACCAGCAGACGATGGATGAGGCAGTCGCCGTCGGGGATGCCGGCGACACCCCCATGGTCTGCAACAAGCAGATCAAGGCTGCCTGCCTGCTGATCCTCGGCCACCTTTACGCCAACCGTGAGGATGTGGTGATCGGGACCATTGCCACCGAACTGCCCAAAGGATCGGTGGCGCTCCTGACACCTCACCGGATTGGGTGGGGCATATGAGGGCCGGCCCGCTGCGTAATCGCTGCCAGGTGGCGTTCCCTCTTGAAGAGCGGAACAAGTCTGGCGGCGCGACGGTGACATGGCTGCCGGCAACCCCGCCCATCATGTGGGCTGAGATTCGTACCCCCACCGGAAGGGTGGCACCAGTAGCTGAGAAGCTGGCGTCTGTAGTCACCGCCGAGATCATCGCCAGGCCGCGCGCCGACATAGTTGCCGGTTGGCGAATAACAAGACGCGGGGTGACTTACAAAGTCGAAGCTGTGCTGCCCGATAACGATAATTCGCTGATGAGGCTTCTTTGCTCATCAGTCCCAAACCCATGAGGTGAAGAATGAAAATTCGAGCACTAGGCCCGCTGACGGGCGCATCTGGTGAGCGTGAGAAGGGCGAAGAGTTTGAGGTCGACAAGGCCTATGGCGAAGGCCTGATTGCCCGGGGGTACGCCGAAGCGGTCACCGACAAGGCCGCGAAGCCCGCAAAGGCTGATCCGGCCAAGGAGTAGGGTATGGCGCGCCGGTCGAGCCTTCGCGGTGACATCCGGCTACGCCGGACGCTGCGCAACATCCACAAGACGATGGACAACGAGTTGCAGCCCGCGATGCTAGAGGCGGCGAACCGCATCCTGGAGACCCAGCGTGAGTTGATGCCCAAGGACACCGGAGCAGCTGCTGCCGCGCTCAGGGTTTACGTTTCGCCCAGCGGTTTAGATGCCCAGATCGGCATCCGTGGCAAGCGCGACAACCGGCGGTTCTTTTACCTGCGCTTCATCGAATACGGCACCAAGGGTTATACCGGCGGCAAGCTGACCGGTGATCGCAATCGGCGTGTCACCAACAAAAGTGATGGCACGCACTTCTTCGGCAAGTACCCAGATATCCCGGCTAGGCCGGCTCATCCCTGGCTGCGGCCCTCCATCCAGGTCAATCGGGAGTTTGTCATGGCTGACATCAAAGCCGCCGTGAACCGAACGCTGCGCAAGGCAAGCCAAGGGGTAGGCAATGGCTGATCCATCCCTGGCTCTGCAAGAGGCGATCTTCGCTAGGCTTCAGGCCGAGGTCAGCTGCCCGATATACGACGGCGCGCCGCTGAACGCCGAAATGCCGTACGTCTCCATCGATCGAGAGGTTTCGGTCAACAGCAGCCCGATCTCGGGCCGCAAGCGCGAAACGCGCCTGCTTTACCTGTCGGTCTGGTCCGATGCCGTGGGCCAAGCCGAGGTCAAACGCATCAACGGCGAAGTCATCGCCGCCCTCGATGAGCGCCGGCTGCCGCTGGAGGTGGGCCGAGCGGTTTCCGTTCGGGTCGAGCAGTCCGACGCCCAGCGCGACGCCGACGGCATCACATACCAGGGCTCGATCACCGTCCGCGTGATCACTACCCACTGAACTACCCACCGGCCGCGCCGCGGCTTTAATCCAATGTGCCTTTGGAGGAACCCCCATGGCCGACGACAACCTCAATACAGCCGCCGGCTGCCGCCTTGCCATCGGCGGCAAGACCGGTGCCGACAGCGAAACCGAATACAAGGCCGACACGTACGTGCAGGTGGGCGAGATCGAAGATCTCGGCGAATTTGGCGACACCTTCAGCGCAGTGAACTTCACTGCTCTGAGCGATGGCCGCGTGCGCAAGTACAAGGGCACCGCCGACGCCGGGAACATGACCCTGACCGTAGGGCTGGACAGCGGTGATGCCGGTCAGAAGGCCGTATCGGTAGCGCACAAGGACCGTTCCAAGGGCAATTACAACGTCAAGGTCACGCTCAACGACGGTGACCCAGATGCAACCCCTGCCATTCTGCCGACCACCTTCTACTTCGGCGTGAAGGTGATGAACAACACAGTGGCTCCAGGCGCGGCTGATAACGTGGTGCGTCGCAATATGACGTTCGCGATCAACACCGACATCATCGAAATCCCTGCCGGCCCGGCCGCCCCATGACCGAAGGGGCTGAGCCCCTTCCATCGTTGAGAGAACCCCAATGAGCGAAGCCCTGCATGGCACCGTCACACTGGTGATCGGTGCGCGCAGCTACACTCTTAAGCCCACGCTGGATGCGGCGCTGCGCATTGAGGCCCGTTTTGGCGGGCTGCGCGGCGCGCTGGAGGCTATGCGCCTGATGAGCATCGCCGCCTGTGCCGACGTTGTTGTCGCAGGGCAGACCTGAAGCCGGATCAGCACCCCGTCATCGCAGGTGAAGTGTTTCACACCGGCGTGGCTCAAGTGTCCGGCAAGCTGACCGAGTTCATCACCGTCCTGCTCAACCCGGTGCCACCGAGCGTGGCTGCCCGGGGAAAGGACGAGGCGGTCAGCACAGCGCAGTGAAGAACGGCAGCTACGTCGACTACTTGTTCGGCGTGGCCACCGGCTGGCTTGGCTGGCCGCCTGACACCGCGTGGCACACCCCCATCCCGCAAATCATGCTCGCTCTCGATGCTCGGCTCGATTGGACCGGACGAGGGCAGGGCCAAGGCCAGGGGCAAGCCCCGGCGTCCCCGCAGACGCGTAAACGCGTTGCGGACAAGTTGAAGAGCTTCCTGCGAGGGCGGCCCAAACAGTAGACAGCGTGCCGCCTCCGTGCGGTTTTTTGTGCTTGGAGATTTGCATGGCCGACCAACAAGTCCAGGGGATGCTGGTCCAGATCGAGGCCACCACGGCACAGCTGCGCCGCGAACTGGCCAGCGCGGACCAGGTGGTGGCACGCACCGCCCAGTCGATCGACCGCAACCTGGAACAGGTTGACTCTGCGTTCGACACCGCCGGTGTTGCTGCTCAGAGGGCTGGGGGCCTGATGCGTGGCGCCTTTGCCGCCGTCGCAGGTGCCGGCCTGATTGGCAGCATCATTCAGCAGGTTGACGCCTACGGTCAGATGTCCGACCGCATGAAGGCCGCAGCCGGCAGCGCTGGTGAGTACCAGGCGGTGCAGGAGCACCTGCTGCAAACTGCTCAGGAAACCTACCGGCCCCTGGCTGAGGCCCAAGAGCTGTACATCCGCACCGCAGATGTGATGCGCAGTCTGGGCTTCAACACCCAGCAGACGCTGGATATCACCGACAGCTTCAGCTTCCTGCTTGTGACCAACGCTGCCGCTGCCGACAAGGCCGGCTCCGCACTGGATGCCTACTCCAAGGCATTGCAGACCGGAAAAGTTGAAGCGGATGGCTGGGTGTCCATTCAGGACGCCATGCCCACCATCGTCACTGCCATCGCCACCGCTACAGGCAAGAGCGCGGAGGAGATCAGAAAGCTCGGTGTCCAGGGCAAGCTGTCGCTCGATGATATCAATACCGGCCTGCTGCGAACCGTGGAGGTCAACCGCAAGGCTGCGGCCGATATGTCCACCAGCGTCCAGGACGCGATGGTAAGCATCAGCAACGCCATTCAGGCATTCCTGGGGGGTATGGAGGAGCAAACCGGCATAGTCGCAGGCCTGGCGAACGTGCTGATTGCGCTGGCGGACAACGTGGATCTGGTGGCCGTGGCCATGGGCGGTGTCGGTGCTGCGGCCCTGACCAACTACGTGGCCAAGTCTGGCTTGGCCGTCCAGGCGGCACGGGCTGACCGTGCAGCGCGTATTGCCCAGGCCGAGGCAGTTTTGCAGGCGGCCATCGCCGATCAGCGCAAGGCGCAAACCGCAACCATCCTGGCCGCCCGCGAGGCTGCGGCAGCGCAAGGCACTGCGGTTCAGACGCAGATGTCGATCCAGCTGGCTCAGGCGCGGCAGAGAGAAGCTGCTGCTACTGCAGCGGTAGCAACTGCCCAGAGTGGCCTTCGAACTGTCAGCGCCGGCTTGCTTGGTGTACTGGGCGGACCGATGGGCCTGGCCCTGCTGGCAGGTACCGCAGCGGCCAGCTTCCTGTTGTTGCGCGATAACGCAGATCGGGCGGGCATCAGCCTCGAAGAGATGCATAAGCCGGTCTCGCAGTTGCGGGAAGAGTTCGCGAAGCTCAACAAGGACCAGCGCGAAGCGTCGTTGGTCAAGTGGCAGCAGGAACAGATCACTTCTGCAGACAAGGTCAAGGACGCATACGGCGACCTGGCCCAGTCCATCCGGTCTGCTGTAGTCACTGCGCCGGCGCGTGACTCCGGTGGCCAATACAACCGCCAGCTTGCCGAATACCAAGGCCTGATTGACCGCCTAAACGAAGCACGGTCCGCCGGTCAGGGGTTGTCGCCCATCCTGCAGGAGGTAGGCGCCCGACTACAGCTTCCGGCCGGAACCCTGCAGCAGTGGATCACCCAGGCTGGCGCTGTCAGCGATGCCGATCAGCGTTCAGGCCTGATTGCCGAAACCCTTCGGGTGCTCACCGGGATCACCGAAGAAAACACCTCGGCCACCCAGGCGAACAATGCCGCGAAGGTCGGCATGAGCTCGGCAGGGCAGACCTACCTGGAAACGCTCCAGAAGCAGCTGGCAGGCCTGCAGGATAATGGCGATGCGACGAAAATCGCCAACCGATACATCGCGGAAAACGCTGACCTCACCGAAACAGATCGCCAGGCGATTCTTTCGGCTGCCAGCGCGATCGAGTCGCAGAAGAAGGCCAACAAGGATGCCGCCGAGGGCAGCAAGGACCGCACGAAGGCGCTAAAGGATGAGATCAAGGCCCTCGACGCGATCATCGACCGCGCGTTGCCCGAGAAAAAGCGGCTGGAGGATCTGGCGGAGGGCGTGCAGGGGCTTCGCAAGGCGCAAGCCGCAGGCAAGATCACCGCCGCCGAGATGGAGCTCGGCATCAAGAACCTCAACACGGCCTATGCCGATCCCGTCCTGCAGAAGCGAGCCGAGGAAGAGCGGAAGCTTGCCGAGGTGCGGCGTAACAGTGCCGAGGCCTATCGCAAGGCGATGGAAGTGGTCCTGCAGACCCGTCAGGACGCAATCAATGCGGATGTGGCCGGCGTAGGTATGGGCGATGACCAGCGTGAAGAGGCCGACCGGTTAAACACCGTCCGGCAGAAATATGCGGAGGCGCGTCGACAACTGGAGGAGCAGCAAGAGGACGTGTCGCGCCGGCTCAGTCAGGACGCCTACCAGCAGCGGCTGGCAGACCTCGCCGACTACCAGGCGCGTGAGTTGCAAATGGAGGTCGACGGCTTCGAGGCTAGATTGCAGGCGCAGCGCGACTACCGAAACGGCGCCAAGCGGGCTTGGGCCAATATCCAGGCTGACGCAGCGAACGTGGCTGGCGCAACTGACGACATGCTCACCACCGGTTTCAATACGGCACGTGACGCTGTGGCCGAGTTTGCCATGACGGGGAAGGCCAACTTCAAGAGCTTCACCGTTAGCGTGCTCTCGGATATGGCCAGGATCGCCAGTCAACAAGCAGCAAGCTCGTTGCTGAGTGGGCTTGTGGGGCTGGGGGTCTCGGCAGTCGGCAGCTACTTCGGCGCCGGGTCCGGCAATGGCATGACTCCGGGATCTGCCGGAGCGATCTCCTCTAACCTGGGCGCATCCCAGGCTGGCTATGGAAGCACGTATTTTCCGCAGGCCTTGGGTGGCGCCTGGTCGAACGGTGTGCAGATGTTCGCCAAAGGCGCCGGGTTCGCCACCAACAACATTTTGAACACGCCGACCATGTTCGGCATGGGCAATGGCGGGCTGGGAGTCGCTGGTGAGGATGGGCCTGAGGCGATCATGCCCTTGGCCCGCGGTCCTGACGGATCTCTGGGTGTACAGATGGTCGGCGGCTCCGCGAGCGGCGGCACACTCGTGCAGGTTGATGCTCCTATGTATTTAACCGTTCCGGATAGGAGTGACGAGGGTATGGAGCTTGATAGCACTGCGCTTCAGCAGAACATGCAGAAGCAGATGCAGGGTGTAGCTGAGCGCGCCATTGCTGATTCTTGGCGTGCCGGAGGCGTGAGCTATCGAAACAGCAACGGGAGACGCTGATGGCGATCGAAACATTTACTTGGACACCTGACGACGAGGCTGGCGGTGACAGCACCCTGCGGACTCGGACATCACAGTTCGGTGACAACTATGCCCAAGTGTCCACCGATGGCTTGAATGCCGAAACAGACAGCTGGTCGCTGTCGTTCGGCGGCCTGGCTGACGAGGTCGCGCCCATCCTGGCCTTCATTCGGCGGCACCGGGGCGCTACCGCGTTCTTGTGGAGCAACTCCGAGGGTGTACTCGGCATGTACCGCTGCAAGGCCTTTCGGCAGCAGCGCAAGCCGGGTGGGGTGGTGGTGCTGACGGCAACCTTTGAGAGAGCGTTTCATCCATGAGCTTGATCACTCAGTTGCAGAAGCTGGAGCCTGGGGCGGAGATTCTGCTGTTTGAACTGGACGGCTCGGATTTCGGCGCAGACATGCTCCGCTTTCATGGTCATGCTATTCCGCACACGCCTCAAGAGCTGGCCGCCGCTGGCGTGAATGCCGACCAGTTGCCGGCCAAGTCGATCTGGTGGCAGGGCAACGAGTACGGGGCCTGGCCAATGCAGATCGATGGCATCGAAGCCAATTCGGACGGCACCGCCGTGCGGCCCACGCTTACCGTAGGCAATGTCAACGGCCGGATCACCGCCCTGTGCCTGGCCTTCGATGACTTGCTCGAGTTCAAGTTGACGATGCGCCACACCATGGCGCGCTATCTGGATGCTGCAAATTTCCCCGATGGTAATCCGGAAGCGGAGCCCACCGAGGAAGCGATCGAGGTCTGGTACATCGATCAGAAGGTTTCTGAGAGCGGCACCACGGTTGCCTGGGAGCTGGCCAGCCCGGGTGATGTTGGCGGGGAAACGATCGGCCGGCAGATGACGCAGCTCTGTCACTGGGCAATGACTGCAGGTTACCGGGGCCCGAACTGCGGCTACACCGGCCCTTACTTCGACCTCGACGGCAACCCCACGGACGACCCGGCCAAGGACCAGTGCAATGGCTGCCTGGATTCGGGCTGCATTGTTCGACACGGCCAGGGCAGCCAACTGCCTTTCGGCGGCTTCCCAGCCGTTTCGCTGATCGCACGGAGCTGACCATGCGCAAACACATCCTTGCCGCCGTGCAGGCGCACGCCGCGGCTGAATACCCGCGCGAGTGCTGCGGGCTGATCGTTGCCGTAGGTCGCGCCCAGCGCTATGTGGCCTGCGAGAACACGGCTACCGAACCTGCAGAGGAATTCCAGATTGCGCCGGAGCAGTACGCAGCAGCCGAAGACGTGGGTGAGGTGATCGGCATTGTGCACTCGCACCCGGACGCCACCAGCAGGCCGTCGCCGCGCGATCTGGCAATGTGCGAGGCCACGGGCCTGCCTTGGTACATCCTGTCATGGCCGGAAGGCGACCTGCGCACCATCACGCCAACCGGCCATACGCCGTTACTGGGCCGGCCGTTTGTTCACGGCGCCTGGGACTGCTGGCAGGTATGCGCAGACTGGTACAAACGCGAGTGGGGCCTGGAGTTCGCGGCTTACGCGAGGGAGGAAGGGTGGTGGGAGCAGGCAGACGGCCCGAGCCTTTACGAGCAGGCCTATGAAGCTGCTGGCTTCTACCAGGTCAGCCAGCCTCAGCCCGGCGACATGTTAATAATGGCCATCGGGCGCACGGCTCATCCAAATCATGCCGGCATTTACCTTGGCGCCGACGCGCAGTTGCCTGAGGAGCAGGCCCAGGTCTTCGGTCTTGGCCCATTTATGTTGCACCACCTGCTCGGCAGGCCATCAGAAATCGTCGTGTTCGGTGGGCCGTGGTTTGACCGGACGCGCCTTATCCTCAGGCACAAAGATGTAATACAACCAACATGAAGGAGTAGGGCCGCAGGAGCAGTCAATGAATCGGCCTTTTGGAATGTCTGACGACAAAGCTTATATCACCAGCACTGTCATTATTGGTAAGGGTCGGTTCTCCGGTGTTTGAAGCGGTCTGCCAGAGGGTTTTGTGGGAAGTCTCAAGAGTAAGTCGACTTTTGGAGCATCCGCTTGTTCGTCTGGAGCAAAAGCTTCGCCTTAAGTCACTCAGACAAGCTGACGCGCTGAATTCAAAAGCTGCGAAGGCAAGTTACCGTTTGACCTGACCCCAAAAGCTGGTCCCCATGACTTCGATGCCGTCATCCTACGCGCTTCGGCGTAAGCTATGCCTTGCTCACCCTGAGAAACATGGATGTGCGCAAGCAGACCTCAAAACCATAGCCGTGAGAGCTTGAATATCAGATGCATGGGAGTTCACAATTTTTTGAATCTCTCGATATTGCTGCGCTTCCATTTGGCCTCAAAATCATAGTCGCGCCGATATTGGCGCAACCCCAGCCCTTGGGCTAGCAGTCCAAGGGCTGGGAGTCTTTTATTTTTTCTGGTTAGCGTCAGAAGGGGGGGGTGGCGGCGGAGTAGGTGCAGTAGTTGGCATTGGCTGACGGATGTTGGTCGGCATTAAATGTTCATTTCCGACAAAAACTTCGCCGTCGAGAAATCGCTGTTGTAGATCTTTATTTTCATCATTAGCCATTTGATACTCCTTGTGTGAATTCTACCCAGTTGACTTTGTCTGCATTGATCATCAAAGATGCAGTGCCCTCGCATTTTAACAAGCTTGAGCCATCTATCCAGTGCGGCTCATCTACCAAGTAGAAGCTACCTGGGTCTGTCGATGGATGAGCGGCTATGTAGCCCATAATTCGCCGGCCATCATTAAGCTGAAGAACGGCGGCGACGTCGCCGTATTTTCTAAACACGTGGATGTGACTACTGTGAGATGCCTTGGAGGTGATTTTTAGCTTTCTGGCTAATGAGAAAAATATATCCTTATTGCATGCAAGTGCTAGGAGGGTACCGAAGGCCAGTGATGTGAAAATCGAGTAATAAATAACATTCGATTCTTTCCAAACTCCGACCGAAAAAAATTGGCCGATAAAAATCAAAAGCCACCCTGTCGCGCCAACAATTAGGTTGATTATTGGGGTGCATATAAGAGCTTGCAAAATCCGCTCAAATTGAGAAGGCTTAGGTACATCTGCAAACCAGTAAAAGATAATTGTCGCCAAGAAGCCAGGCAGCAGTAGTTGCAGCGTTGGCAATAGTTCTTTTGTTGCTTCTTCCATTGAAGGTTTTGATCCATTTTTCTGCTGGATAGTGGCTAAAGGCTACGCTAACCGTGCTTAGGTGTGGTACTGGCGTTTCATCCACGCTGGATGCTTGGCCAGGCCGGCTGCTACAGTCGCGCATTTCAAGGATGGGTCATATGCGAATTCTGATCGGTGCTCTGGGTCTGGCTTTGCTGGCCGGGTGTGCCTCGATGAACGAAAAACGGGCCAGCGGGCCTGCATCGTCATTCGCCAGCGTAAAGCCCGTCGACCAGGTTGCCGAGTGCGTATTGTTCGCTTGGCAAAACCAGTCGATGATGGGCTCTCACTACGGCGCGTCGATTCAGCCGCTTGCGGGTGGAGGCAGAACAGTCATCAGTGTTGGAGAAGTTGAGTTCGCTGATTTCAGGTCATCAGGCACGGGAACTACGGCTGATCTGTATTTCCAAACAGGCCTAATGGATTGGCGAAAGAATCGTCGTATCGAGGCAGTGAAAGGCTGCCTGTGAGTAGACCGCCTCCGGGCGGTTTTTTATTGCCTGGAGGATTTCATGACCGCGAGTTCGATCATCTATACGCCCATGACCACTATCAAGCTTTCAGGATCACTCGCCCAGAAGTTCGGGCGGTTGCACCGCAGGGCGATTGACTCGGGGTCGACGTGGGAGGTTTTTCAAGCGCTCAAGGCAACCATCGAGGGCTTTGAAGATGAGATAAAACGACTGGATCGCCTCGGGCTGAGGTTTGCGGTTTTCCGCAACGGCAAGAACGTCGGCGCTGATGACTTCTCCAGGTCAGGCACGCGCGAGATTCGAGTTGTCCCTGTCGTCGCTGGCAGTAAGCGTGGAGGTCTCCTCCAGACGGTGATCGGCGTTGCATTGATCGTAGCGGCTACTGTTGCCTCAGGAGGCTTAGGGGCGGCGTTTGCAGCAGGCGCTGGCGGCTGGGGTGTCGCTGCTGCTGTCGGTGCTTCAATGGCTATCGGAGGGGTGATTCAGTTGCTCAGCCCGCAAGCTCAAGGTCTTTCCCTGAGTGCAGCGGCGGAGAACAAACCCTCGTACGCTTTCGGCAGCGCCAAGAACACCACAGCCAGCGGCAATCCTGTTCCGATCTGCATTGGCGAACGCCGCTGGGGCGGGGCAATCATTTCCGCGTCGATCGAGGCGCAAGACAGGTAGCAGCCTTGACGGGATTTGCACTTTTTTAGTACTTTTCAGCTATGTGGTACAAGTTGCATGAGATCGGCGCCTGATGGCGCTTTTTTTGTGCCTGTAGAAATGCCAATGCCCCGGACGTGAAAGCGTGTCGGGGTTTTTTTGTGCCCGCGAATCCCCTCGGGGATACCGGTGCAGGCTAGGTCAGATCAACCGAAAAGGGACGGTTTTGCTACGCCTACGCCCCTGCCTGCACCACCTTCTTCAGGCGGAAGGAGCTACCCATGAACAACAACGTCATCCCGTTTCACTACCAAGGCCAAGCTGTTCGCTTCAACAGTGAGGGCTGGATCAACGCCACCGACGTGGCCAAAAGATTTGGAAAGCGGCCGGTTGACTGGCTGAAGCAGGGCGAGACAAAGGAATACCTCAATGCGCTTGCCGAAGCGCTTACATGTGACGCTGGATCACTTGTAGAAACGAGCAAGGCGCGTTCGGATCGTGGCGGCGGCACATGGTTTCACCCGAAGCTAGCGGTGGCATTTGCTCGATGGCTCGATCTGAAGTTTGCCGTCTGGTGCGACCTGCACATTGATGCCCTGCTGCGCGGTGAGCTGAATGAAAAGCAACAGTTCGACCGGGCTTGCCGTGCTCTGGACGATGGACAGCAGGTCGCCAGCCTAAGTGGACGCGAACTGGCTCGATGGAAGGGGCGCAAACCCGCTCTGATTCATCAGGTCGAATACTGGCGTGAACAACTTCAGATGACGTTAGGACTCGATGCGGCCTGAGTGCCGCACGACAAAGCAACCGCCTCCGGGCGGTTTTTTATTGTTCGGAGGAAAGCATGGGCGCATCAGCTCACCTGGATATCGCTGGCGCCAAGGGCGGCGGCAGCAAGCCGAAAACGCCTGTTGAGGCTCCGGATAGCCTCCAGTCGACCAACATCGGCAAGATCCTGATCGCCGTGGGAGAAGGTGAGTTCGACGGCACGCCGACTGATCGCGACATCTATCTCGACAACACGCCGATCATGGACGCCAGCGGCAACGTGAACTTCCCTAGTGTGAAGTGGGAGTGGCGGCCTGGCTCCGTCGAACAGGACTACATCCAGGGTATTCCGTCGGTGGAGAGCGAGTCCACCGTCAACGTCGAACTTCGCAGCGACAACCCCTTCACACGCGCCCTGAGCAATACTCAGCTTTCCGCCGTCCGTGTACGTATGTCCTGGCCGCGCCTAGCTCAGCAGGACAGCAGCGGCAACACCAATGGCTACCGCATCGAGTATGCCATCGATATCGCCACCGATGGCGGCGCATACGTCGAGGCTCATCTGGGAGCGGTGGACGGCAAGACCACCAATGGGTACCAGCGCTCCGTGCGAGTGAATCTGCCAGCGGCCACATCGGGCTGGATGTTGCGCGTGCGGCGCATCACTCCGAACGCCAACAGCGGCACCATCGCCGACACGATGACCATCGCGGGCTACACCGAGATCATCGACGAGAAGCTGCGGTACCCGAATACCGCGCTGCTGTACATCGAGTTCGACGCCCAGCAGTTCCAGAACATTCCTTCGGTGACGGTGAAGTGCAAGGCTAAGCGCTGGCCGGTACCGACCGACTACGATCCGTTGACCCGCAGCTACACCGGTGTATGGGACGGTACCTTCAAGCTGGCCTGGACCAACAACCCCGCGTTCGTCACCTATGGACTATGCGTCGAGGATCGTTTCGGGCTGGGCAAGCGCATCAAGCCGTGGATGGTCGACAAGTGGGAGATGTACCGCATCGCCCAGTACTGCGACCAGCAGGTACCGGACGGGCAGGGCGGCCAAGAGCCGCGATTCCTTTGCGACATGAACCTGCAGGGCCGTGCTGAGGCCTGGACGCTGCTGCGCGATCTGTCGGCCATCTATCGAGGCATGGTGTATTGGGCGCATGGTTCGCTGTTCATGCAGGCGGACATGCCGCGCGCCCAGGACATTGACTATGTCTTCACCCGGGCAAACGTCATCGACGGTGACTTCGTATATGGCGGCGCCGAGCGCAACACGCACTACAGCCGGGCCCTGGTCAGCTACGACAACCCTGCGAACAACTACGACACCGACGTGATTCCGGTGACTGACCTGGCGCTGCAACGCCGGTACCGGGACCGTCCGGTAGAAATCTCGGCCATTGGCTGCACCCGTGCCTCCGAGGCCCAGCGCCGTGGCAAGTGGGCGCTGCTGAGCAACAGCCAGGACCGCACCGTCACCTTCAAAACCGGTATGGAAGGCCGTATTCCGCTGCCTGGCTACGTCATCCCGGTGGCTGATGAATTGGTGGCCGGCCGTCCGAATGGTGGCCGGATTTCGTCGGCAGCCGGGCGCGTCGTGACACTGGACCGTGACACGCCGATCAAGGCCGGTGACCGCCTGATCCTGAACCTGCCGAACGGCACCGCCCAGGCTCGCACCGTTCAGTCGGTTGTGGGGCGAGCAGTTACCGTGACGACCGCCTACGGCGTACAGCCAGAGCCTGAACTGCAGTGGGCAATCGACTATGGCGACTTGGCGATCCAGCTGTTCCGGGTGCTCAAGACTACCCGAACCCAGGAGGGCGACTACGAAATCACCGCACTTGAGTTCAACCCGAGCAAGTTTGCGGCGATCGACACCGGCGCGAAACTGGACGAGCGCCCGATCAGTGTCATTCCGGTGACCACTGTCCTGCCGCCGGCCAGCGTGACCCTGACCTCTGCCTACGCGGTGGATCAAGGTATCGGCGTGAACACCATGACCATTTCCTGGCCCGCAGTGCAGGGCGCGGTCGCCTATGACGTGGAGTGGCGCAAGGACAACGGCAACTGGGTTCGCGTGCAGCGCACCGGTGCGGCGTCTGTAGATGTGGTGGGCATCTATGCGGGTGCCTACCTGGCCCGCGTGCGGGCGGTCAGCTCGTTCGATATCACGTCGATCTGGCGCGACTCGACGCTTACCCAATTGAAGGGTAAGGAAGGTCTGCCACCTGCCGTGGCGCTCCTCAATACCTCGGCATTGGTCTACGCCATTGGGCTGGCTTGGGGCTTCCCGGCTGGCGCCGAAGACACCCAGCGGACCGAAATCTGGTACAGCAAGACCAACTCCCGTGAGGGAGCGACCAAGCTGGGCGATTTCGCTTACCCGCAGAAGGACCACACCCTGCAGCTTGGCGCGGCGGGCCTGCAGTTCTTCTTCTGGGCGCGCCTGGTCGATCGTTCTGGCAACGTCGGCCCGTGGTATCCGACAGGTGCCGGCGTGAGCGGGGCATCCAGCAGTAACCAGGCCGAATATGAGGAGTACTTTAAGGACAAGATCACCAATGGCGCGCTTTACCCTGCGCTGCGTGAAGAGATCTCGCTGATCTCTGGTCCGCCCACTCAGGCCGGTTCGGTTGCTCAGCGCCTTGCTGCTGAGGCAACAGCTCGCGGACAAGCAATCGCGGCCGAGGCCACCGCCCGGGGCCAGGCCATTGCCGCAGAGACGGCAGCTCGAACCCAGGCCATCGCTGCTGAGGTCGTGGACCGCAACAAGGCGATTGCCGTAGAAACCCAAGCGCGCACCAAGGCGATCGGCGACGAAGCCGCAGCCCGTGCGCAGGGCCTGCTGTCCGAGGCCCAAGCGCGCGGGGCGGCGATCATGAGTGAGGCGCAGACTCGGCAGTCGGCCGACAACGCATTGGGCCAGCGCATCGATACAGTCACCGCATCGACTGGCAACAACGCTTCGGCCATTCAGACCGAGATCACTGCTCGCACCAATGCGGACAATGCGCTCGGCCAACGCATCGACACCGTGGCGGCCAGCACTGCGTCGAACTCGGCCGCGATCGGCAACGAGACCACGGCACGGACAAATGCTGACTCTGCCCTGGCCTCGCAGATCGCCACGCTGCGCGCCGAATCCGGAGGGTTTGACTCGACGTTGAACTACGGTTTTGCCTCCACCACTGAGGGCTGGTCTGGTACTCGCTGCACGCTGGTGGTTGAAAACGGCCGCTTGATCGTCACGAACGATGGCGCTGGCGCATACCTCAACGCTCCGGTGGTCTCGATCAAAGGGCGGGACCACGACCGTATCCGTTGCCGGATCACCCGGCGCGCGGGTAGCGGCTGGACTGGCCAGGTGTCCTACGCCACGGCCGGGCACGGCTCGTCGACCGCGTACAACAAGATCATCCCGAACCCTGGTCTGGCGATCGGGCAGACCATGGTGCTCGAGTGGGACATGTCGCAGCTCACCAATGGTGGCAGCGACTGGTCGGACAGTACGATCACCAGGTTCTACCTGTGGATCAGCGGCACCGCAGGGGATGTTTTCGAGATCGACTGGATTGCCGTCGGCCAGATCGCGCCGTCGGCCTCAGTGGCCTCGGTCGTGGATGAGCGTACTGCGCGGATCAGTGGCGACGAGGCGAACGCCTCGGCTGTCACCGCGCTGGGCAGCAGCCTGACCACCACCAACCAGAATGTCACCGCTGCCCAGCAGGCCGCCCAGGACGCGGCCACGCTGGCGGGTGGCAAAGGGAAGGTGCTGGTGCAGGCGACTGCGCCGGCCGCTGCTGATCGTCTTCCGCAGAACCTGTGGATCGACACGACCGGCAACGCCAACACCCCAAAACGATGGAACGGCACTGCCTGGGTGGCTGTGACGGACAAGGTAGCCACCGACGCCGCGGCGGCCGCTCAGTCGGCATTGTCGCAGCTGGCCGGCAAGGCCGACGCTTCGGCACTGCAGGCGCTCAGCACGACCGTCAGCAACCACGGCAATACGCTGTCGAGCCAGGGCAGCAGCATCACCGAGCTCAACAACAGTCTGCAGACCACCAACGGCAACGTAGCCACTGCTCAGCAGGCGGCGCAGGCAGCGGCCGGTCTGGCCGGCAGCAAGGGCAAGGTGCTGTATCAGTCGGCTGCGCCGGCGGTTGCCGACCGCCAGGCCGAGAACCTGTGGATCGATACCACCGGCGCAGCCAACACGCCCAAACGCTGGAACGGCAGTGCCTGGGTGGCCGTCAGCGATAAGGTGGCGACTGATGCGGCTGCAGCCGCAGCCAGCGCGCTGGCACAGGTGGCGAACAAGGCCGATGCTTCTGCGCTCCAGGCGCTGAACTCGACCGTGACCAGCCAGGGCACCACCCTGACCAGTCAAGGCGCCGCGCTGACCCAGCTCAAGGCCTCGATTGGCCAGCAGCCCGACAACCTGATCCTGCGGGGCAGCTTCGAGGATGGCATAGTCGATCCCTGGACCGCCGACCCGGTGATCACCAATATCTCGGCGCACCCGTCGGCCGGCAAAGGCATCGCGTTTTACAACAACAGTTTTTGCGGTGTGGGCTTGAATGTCCTGACCAGGGGGGGCGAGCAGTTCGACCTTTCTGCGGATATTTGGCCGAATTACATGACGGCGGGACAGACCACCCGGCTGCAGATGCAGTTCTATGACAAGGCCAACGTCAACCTGGGCTACTTCACCGCGTTCGCGGTACCGGCGGCGAGTACGGGGTTCAAAACGAACACCGGTCGCATCACTGCGCCAGACGGTGCGGTCTCGGCCCGGTTCGTGACCCGCACCGAGCCAGCGGACGGTACCGGGCGTTCGCTGTGGTGCAACATCATCGCTCGTCGAGTCACGGCGGCCGACACTGCCAACGCTGATGCGGTGTCCAACCTCACCAGCACGGTCACCCAGCAGGGCGCCACGCTGACCAGTCAGAGCCAGGCCCTGACCGAGCTGAACAGCAACCTAGCGATCACCACTGGTAACGCTGCTGCGGCACAGCAGGCCGCCGATGCTGCCAACGCCCTTGCAGGAGGAAAGGGAAAGGTCATCATCCAGGCGACGGCACCGGCGACAGCGGATCGTCTTCCACAGAACCTGTGGATCGACACAACAGGCAACGCCAATACGCCTAAGCGCTGGACCGGGTCCGCCTGGGTCGCGGTGACCGACAAGGCTGCAACGGACGCGGCAGCCGCCGCAGCCGATGCCCTGGCGCTCGCTCAAACCAAGGCAGACGCGTCGGCCCTGCAGACGCTGAGCACCACCGTGTCGAATCAGGGCAGCACCTTGACCAGCCAGGGCGCGAGCATCACCCAGCTGAACAATGGTCTCCAGACCACGAACGGCAACGTGACAACCGCGCAGCAGGCCGCCCAGGCGGCTTCTGATAAAGCTGGTGCCAAGGGCGAGGTCATCTATGGCACCGCCGCGCCGGCGACCGACAAGCGCCTGGCGCAAAACCTTTGGATCGACACCACAGGAGGTGCAAACACCCCCAAACGCTGGACGGGCTCGGCCTGGGTAGCGGTGACTGATAAGGCGGCAACAGATGCAGCGGCAGCGGCAGCCAGCGCCTTGGCGCAGGTGGCCACGAAAGCCGAGGCCTCCGCGCTGCAGACCCTGAGCAACACCGTCACCAGTCAGGGCAATACGCTAACCAGCCAGGGCAACGCGCTCACCGGGCTGCAAGCCTCGATCGGCAATCTGGCCGGCAACGGCGCCAACCTGCTCGACAGTGACTACAGCTGGTTGGCGTCGAGCACATTGCCGGTGACCGGCGGCGCCTTGTTGACCAAGACGGGTGTGTCCGTGCCCGAAGCCGATTCCGGTTTCGGCTACTCCCTACGTGCTGATACCGATAGCCTGTTCTCTTACATCGTCATGGCCCCGGCCAACAACCAGGCCAGCTACAACATCCGTGTCGAGCCCGGGGTTTACCTGGTGTCGATGTATGTGAAGGGCGTCACGGCCGGTTCGATGATGGCCAACCTGTACGACGGGGTAACCTCGCGATCGGTGACCCTGCCGTACACCACGGAACGCACGCGCATTACGTTCCCGATCACCATCGCTACCAGCGGCAAGGTCGGCCTGTTGATCTACCCGAACCGCCACGCTGCGGCCAGCGCCTCGATGGTGGTGGACTCGATCATGGTCGAGAAGCGGGTGGGCGAGAGTGACGTCCCTTCGCCGTTTGTGGCAGGGCCGTCGGCGCGCGCAACTGGCGTGCTGGCGGCGGCCGACCAGGCGCTGGATGTTCGAGTGACGCAGACCGAGAGCGGGTTGTCCTCGGCCAGCAGCTCGATTACCAGCCTGGGCAACAGCTTGGCGGCCACCAACCAGAACGTCACTGCGGCGCAGCAGGCAGCGCAGTCTGCGTCGAACCTGGCCGGCAGCAAGGGCAAAGTGATCGTGCAAGCGGCGGCGCCTGATGTGGCCGACCGCCTGGCCCAGAACCTCTGGATCGATACGACCGGCAACGCGAATACGCCGAAACGCTGGAGCGGCAATACCTGGGTGGCGGTCAGTGACAAGGCGGCCACGGATGCTGCTGCGGCAGCGGCCAACGCCCTGGCGGTTGCTCAAACCAAGGCGGATGCCTCGGCGCTGCAGGCGCTCAGCACCACGGTGACGAACCAGGGCAACACCTTGTCGAGTCAGGGCAGCAGCATCACCAACCTGACCAACAGCTTGCAAACCACGAATGGCAACGTCAGCACCGCCCAACAGGCGGCACAGGCGGCTGCTGATCTGGCAGGCAGTAAAGGCAAGGTGCTGTACCAGACTGCCACTCCAGCAGTCGCTGAACGTCAAGCAGAGAATCTGTGGATCGACATCACCGGCAACGCCAACACGCCAAAACGGTGGAATGGCAGCGCCTGGGCGTCTGTGACAGACAAGGTGGCCACCGACGCCGCCGCGGCAGCGCAGTCAGCGCTGACGCAAGTAGCGTCCAAAGCTGATGCATCTGCCTTGCAGTCGCTCAGCAACACGGTGGCCAGTCAAGGTACGACGCTGACTAGCCAAGGCACAGCGCTCACCCAGCTGAAAGCTTCCATTAGCCAGCAGCCGGATAACCTGGTGCTGCGCGGCACGTTCGAAGATGGTCTGGTCGACCCGTGGACAGGGAGCCCAGGGATCGCTGGGCTGTCGGTGCACCCATCGGCCAGCAAGGGCATCGCCTTCTATGCGAACAGCTTCTGCGGGCTGGCTGCAAACGTGAGCGTTGCGGGTGGCGATCAGTTCGACCTGTCTGCTGACGTATACCGGGCCTACATGACCGCCGGTCAAACCGGCAACTTGCAGATGCAGTTCTTCGATAAGGCAGGGGCCAACCTTGGCTATTTGAACGGCTTCACCTTCTCAGCGGGCGGAGGGTTTCAAACCTTCACGGGTCGGATCACGGCGCCGGCGGCGGCAGTGACGGCGCGCTTCGTCAGCCGGATCCAGCCAGCGGACGGAAGTGGCCGGTCGGTTTGGTGCAACATCGTTGCGCGCCGGGTAACCGCAGCGGATGCGGCGAATGCGGATGCCATCAGTAGTCTGAGCAGTACGGTGACCCAGCAGGGCACCACGCTGACCAGCCAAGGCCAATCCCTGCTCAGCCTGACCAACCGTATGACGGATGCCGAAGGCGTGAACAGCGCCCAGGCAACCGCCATCAGCCAGATGGACACGACGGTCAAGCAGCAGGGGACGGCAATCACTGCTGCAGCCACGCGTCTGGACGGGCTGTATGTCCAAGTGAACCCGGAAATGGAAGGCGATAGCACCGGCCTAGCCGGCGCCACGGGGGGCTTGGTGGGGGTCTGGACCGAGCAATCGGCCCGGATCGAGGACGGCATTGCCATAGGACGGCAGGTCGAAACCGTCCAGGCGCAGATGGGGCAGACCAATGCTTCGGTGCAGCAGGTGAGTGAAGTGGTTGCAGGTGTCGATGGCAAGGTGTCTGCCATGTCTTCCTGGAAGACCGAGACCAATGCCAACGGCAAGAAGGTGGCCACCGGCATCATTCAAGGAAGTGATGGGGCGGTTGGCGAGATCCTGCTGTCGGCTGACCGCGTGGCGATCATCAACGGGTTGAATGGGCCAGAGGCGAGCTTGTTTGTGTTCCAGGATGGCCAGCTGTTCTTGAACTCGGCATTGATCAACCAGGCATTCATTCAGAACCTGATCGTGGGCATGACACTTCGGTCTCAGGCGGTTAACGCCCAAGGCTTGCCGCTGATAGAGATCAATCTGGCGTCCGGTTCATTCACCGTGCGCGGACAGGATGCTGCCGGATCAACGCTTCTGAACAACGGCGGCTTGTATGTGTACGACGTGAACGGTGTTGAGCGTGTAGCGGTGGGGAGATTGACCTGATGGCCACTATCTACGGACTGCGGACAAAAGATGCATCCGCCAGGATTACGCTCGACACCGGAAGCACGCCGATTCGCTCGCTGAAGATTCTCCAGGTGACGTGCGACGGTAGCTTCGAGCAGACCTTTTCGGTACCTGAGATCAAGAGCGATTCCTTTGTGGTGGTGGATCGGCTGGCACCGGTGACCGACCCTGCCAGTAACTGGTCACCCCAAGCCTGGTACTCCCCGGGCCAGCTCACGATAAGGCGCGGCTTCAACCAAACGTGGCAAGTGTTGGTGTTGTCGAGTGGTGGCGCTCCTTTTTTGGCCTCGGGTCAATACGGGATTCGCTCAGTAAACAATGCTTTCCAGTCACAGATTGATTCGGTGAACCGCGTCCTCAATGTGATATATCAGGGTTCGTTCACTTTCCCTTCGTGGGCCAACCGGGATCAGCCATTCCTCAATGGGTATGATTTTCCGACGCCCATCACGACGTACGAGCGACCGCTGGTGTTCGTGAATGGCCCTGGGCACTTGATGCTCTCGAACTTCTATGTGCAGGGGCAGCCAGGCAACTGGACGGGATGGCGAGTCGCCAAGTACATGCACCCTGATTTCGGGCCCGTATGGCTGGAGGCGATGCAAGTGGATTGGTTCGTGGGTAGCTACTCGGCCAGTCCGCTGCCTGTGGGAGCGTATGGCTCTAAAGTAAGCGATGCGTCGGGGGTGGACATATTCACATCCACGAATAACGTTGTTCGATTGAACAGTCAGCCGACAACTACATCATTTGTTGTAGCAGGAAGTCCAATTGTTGGCATTGGTTACTATGCGGCTAGTTGTCAAATGCCTTGGACCAACAATGCGGGCGACTACTTTTTAGCTAATGCACTCCTGTCACCAACGTATGTGCCTGCCGGGACTACTACTCCCTGGCTGCCTACCATTGCGGGTTTTCTCAATGGTAGGCGGGATATGCTGCAGGCTTATACCGAGAACTACAGCGGCATTAACCCAGTTGATCCAAATGGCCGGACTTTGTTCGCCGCCCGACCAACTCTTTAGCAAGGAATACTATGGCCAAGCAAACAATCAATCTCGGCACCGCGCCCACCGGCGCGGGAGGGGACGACCGACGGAGCGCGTGGGTAAAAGCCATCGCGAATTTCGACGAACTGTACACATGGATCGCCACCGGCTTTCAAAGGGGCAACATCCTCGGTGCGGTCAGTCAGGCGGGGGGTGTGCCCACCGGCGCACTGCTGCAGCGCGGATCCAACGCCAACGGCGAGTTCATTCGCTTGGCGGATGGCACCCAGATCTGCTGGGGGGTGATCACGGTCCCTAAGCAAGCATTGAGTGCGCAGGCCAATGGCCGGGCCACTATGCCGGTGGCCTTTGCTGCAGTACCGCGCATTCTCGCTACGCCACTCGGTTCGATCGGGGCGAGTGGTAACCAAGCGGCGATCGGAGAGCAGGCAATGAACGGCATCTGGTGGAGCGCTACCACCAACCTGGTTTATGCCGATAGCTGGTCGTATCGGTATGCCACGGCATCCGATGTTCAATACCAATACATTGCCATTGGCAGGTGGTTCTAATGCGAATCAAGCTCAGCCCAGTATTGCCGATTACCCCGGCAGTTCTGACGATCTACAAGCAGGGTGACAGCCTGACCATCAACGGCCTTACCCTGGACTTTTCACCGCTCCCCGAGGGCGCCACGCTGCCGGCAGAGGCAACGCGCTGCCCTTGGGTGATCGCCCCAGTGGAGCGCCTGGACGGCCTGCTGGCGATCACTCTGCAGCTACCTATCCCGATCGATGCCACCCCAGCGGCGTGTTTCCCGCATGACATCGTTTCCCCCGCTGACGGCCTGGTCGTGCTGCCGATTCCTGCAGCGGAACAACCAGCGCCGGCGCAGGGCTTTGCTGCGATCGACTGGGGCCAGCTGGTCACCGTCAAAGACAAAGCCCAAGCCGCCAGTGAGCAGCTGCGGGCTACCGCTACCGCCGAGATTGCTCAGCGGCGAACGGTTGCAGATGCGGCCATTGCGCCGCTGCAGGATGCGGTGGAGCTGGACGACGCCACCCCGGCCGAGGCCGAGGCCCTGAAAGCCTGGAAGCGGTACCGCGTAGCGCTCAATCGGTTGCCCGAGCAACCTGGCTACCCTGCCACGATCGACTGGCCAGCACTGCCGGCCTGATCCACCCCGACTTACGACACACCGCCAGCCTGGCGGTATTTTTTTGCCTGGAGAAAACCCATGCCTTACATCGCCATCAACCTCAGCAACGCCTACGACGCTGAGAACAACACCCGCTTTGCCACTGCCGAGGAAGCCGACGCCCGCGCTCGTGCGATCCTGAACCAGTTCCCGACCGCGCAGGTGTTCACAGCCCAGGTGCTGAAGGAGTACAGCGCCAAGGTGTCAATCACCGCGAAGGCGCCGGCAGAGCCCGAGACCGCACCGGCGCCTGAAGAACCTGCTGCCTAAACCCTTGCAACCATCCCAAGCCCGCCTAGTGCGGGCTTTTTTGTGCCTGGAGAAACCTATGACCACACCTCGCGGAGTCCGCAACAAGAACCCCGGCAACATCGATTACAACCCGCGCAACGCCTGGCAGGGGCAGCTCGGCCTGGAAGAGGGAGTCGCCAAGCCGCGCTTCGCCCGATTTGACCATCCCGAAAACGGCATTCGCGCCCTGGGCAAGCTGCTGATCAACTACCGCGGCAAGGACGGGATGCCGGGAGTAGGCGGGAAGGGGATCGACACCGTGCTCGAAACCATCAACCGTTGGGCACCGAGCAACGAGAACGACACCCAGGCCTACGCCGCTGCCGTGGCCAAGCTCCTTGGCGTTCGGGCCACGGACCCGATCGACATCAAAGACCCGACCACGCTGCGCGAGATGGTGCTAGGCATCATCATCCACGAGAACGGCGGTAACCCTTACCCGTCGATGATCATTGATGAGGGTATTCGGCGGGCTCTGTCATGAGTGCTTGGCCTGCTACGGCTGCCATTGTGCTTGTGCTTCTGGCGTCCCACTGGGGCGCGTACCAGCACGGCATATCGGTAGAGCGGGCGAAGGGCGCTCAGGTATCAGCGCAACGGGACAGTGGCGACCGCTTGGCCGCGGTAATCGGCGAACGATCCGCACGCCAGGAAGAACACCGGAGCGCAGACGCGCAGCAAGAGGCGAGGGTAAAAGCGCATGAAGAAAGAACGATTGCTGATGCTGGCGCTGCTGGCGCCGATGCTGCTGGCCAGCGGCTGCGCGACGAAGGTGCCAAGCTCGCTGCCACCGTCAGTTGCCCCGGCACGGATACCGCCGCTATCGCCCGAGGCCAGGCAGCCACCCGCGCCGCCATGGTGCTCTCCGACCTGTTCGCACGGGCTGATGCTCGAGCGGGAGAATTGGCGAAAGCTTATGACCGAGCCCAAATAGCTGGCCAGCAGTGCGAGCGAGAGCACGACTCGCTGTAAAGGCGTCGACCGCCATCTTAGCTGTTGAGCGGAGGAGCGTGACCGTACGGTCAAAAAAACGGAATTTTTTACCCACTGTGTAGCTCCATTGACGGTGATTCTATGGAGGAGAGTCCAATGGCAGAACATAAACTTTACGTGATCGAGTATGAACTTCACGGTGATTACCGTACTTTCATCATCCGGCAGGAACGAATGGACAACGTTGAGGCTTGGCATTGGGCGAGCTGCGATGCTGGGGTGGGCATCATTCCCAGATTCGGTCAGCACAAGATCAAGAAGGTCAGTCGCCCAATGGCTGAGCGCTATGGCATCTCCAAAGTGCGGTGGCGCCCTACAGGGCAGGGCCCTGAATTTGTGGCGCCTGCAGTTGATATGAAGAAGTTTTCCGCCTCTCCTTAAAGTGCGTAGTCGGCACGTGGTTTGCCAGGGCGACATCTGCCCTGGCGTCCACAATTTGATGTGGCCTAATGCCGCCATCGACTCATTGTTCTGAAGCTGAAACACTCATGGCCTGATCGTGGTTGGAGAGTCTGATGAAACTCGACATGGATCGTCCGTCTTTGTCAGGAATGACTGTAGTAGTTGTCGAGGATGATGAGACTCTTCGAACAGTGCTGGTAGCAATCCTGGCTGAGATGGGGGCCACCTGTGTTGCATTCGGCAACGCCGAAGACGCCCTGATTCGACTTCTTGAATCAAAGGGTGCCTGCTCCTTGATGATCGTCGACCATGGTGTGCCCGGCTGCATCAAGGGCATGGAGTTTATCTCCATGGTTCATGAAAAATGGCCAGGGCTGCCGGCCATCCTGACTTCCGGTTTTCAACTTGATACGTCAACAGTCGCTCCCCCTTTCAGCTACCTTTTCAAGCCTTGGTCCATCGACGAGCTTGTTGCCACTATTGGCCGGACGCTAGCGTCAGCGACCTATGTTCATTCGGCCGACTAAGCTGCATCAGGATCTCAAATCCGACTATCGCGGAAGGCCGTTTCTCTGCCGGCCGTTCGAGGATGTTCGAGTGAAGATGGCTTCCGCTCGCTCTCGCCTCCCATTGCCCGATATTCCTAGTGCGAGCGCCGGTACCGTTGCCAGGTCTCGGTGTATTGATATCCCGACCGAACACTTCCATGGTTTCGAGATGGTGCTGGTGGAGGGGCTCACAGCCTGTCCCCGCTATCTGACGAAATATCTGCTACGGCCGAAAGCTGATGTCAGTTCTGGGGGATAATCGAGATCTTGCCGTTTCTCTCGACGATAGCAAATTTGATTTGCTCGACGGTCTCGATGCCTTGGCTGTCGCGTGCAGATTCGAGGATATCGTCCTCGGTCAGCCGTGCCCGGCGCATGCGTTGGTGAAGAAAGCGTCCGTGTTCCACCACCAGCGTTGCATGGCCGTCGAGCAGACGTGCCAAAGGTCTGGAATTCAACTTGGCCAACGACAGACCAACATCCAGCACTATCAGCGTGGCAATCACCAGAACAGCGTTGGTAAAGGAAAAGTCTTCACCCAACAAAGCCTGCTGAGTCGCTTCGCCAATGATCAACAACAGCACGAAGTCGAACGTGGTCAGGTCGGCCAACGAGCGCCTGCCAGCCACACGAAACAGCAACATCAGGACAATGTACATGCCTGCCGCACGAAGGATGGAGTCCATGTCACGCTCCTAGGGGTACAGGAAGGTAGTGAAATGTACCGCGCTGCTCGGGCCTGCCCTGACACTGCCTTCAAGGGTGCCGACATAGTCGCTGCGCAGCGTCAGGTAGAGGGTGGCCACACCGTCTTCGCTGGTGCCAAGTTCCAGCAGCAGTGCCTCGCCATGAGATCGCGACACCTGCGGCTCGGGCTGCAGGGTCTCGATACTGGCCTCCTGCAGTAAGGTTCCGCCCAGCAGCAGTATGACCGGTTTCCCGGGGGCGCCGCGAACTGTGATTCGCATGCTATCGGTACTGCCTGTACGGCTGAGCCGCTGATACTCGACCCGTACACGGCCGTCGCTACTCACGGCCTGGGCGTCACTGAGCGGACCATTGCCAAACAATCCGGCCAGGGCAAGCAACACGATCAGCACCAGCGAGTACCATCCAACCCGCTCGAAGCGCCATACACGGCGCTGCATGGGCATGTCTTCCTCGACCGGGTGGTGCCTTGAGATCAGCTCGTCTTCGCGCACGGCCTTAGTCCTCAGGCGCGCTCACCGCGCAGCCAGCGTTGGTGGTAGTGCACCAGGTGTGACAACCCGAACAATGCTCCCTGGCGGATGGTGTCTGCACGGTCACCAAAGAAACGCTGCGTCCGGGTGAAAACGGCAAGCGGTTCGCCGGCGAATGCCCAGGCAAAGCAGACAGTGCCCGGTGCAATGCCGTCTTGCGGCTCTGGCCCTGCGACACCGGTGCTGGCGATGGCAACCGTGGCGTCGCTGTCCTTCAACGCACCCAATGCCATTTCCCAGGCCACTGCCTCGCTGGTGAGCCCGTAGCGTTCAATGGTTTGTTGGCTAACGCCTAGGAGCCTTCTTTTGGCGCTGGGCGAATAAACGACGTAACCGCTTTCAAGTACTTCGCCGGTACCCGGTACTGCCGCCAGCAATGAGACCATGGCGCCAGCTGTGCATGATTCGGCAGTGGTCAGGACCAGATTGTGGGTCCTTAGGTAGTCAAGCGCCTCGAATACTGGATCTTTAGACATAGTGGGCCATCCGAGTGCTGTTTTGCGATGGACGTGTGGCGGGCAAAGTTGGTTCAGTGTGCGTGGCGTCCATTCATCTATGCCGGATAAAGCTGCCTGAACTTTGAACGGCACGCAGGCTTCCCTTTTATACGAGGCCATGGTTTTCGTGGCCTGTCATTTGGAATAGGAGAGGCGGTCATGACCGAGCCTGTGACGTATTTCTGGATCGCCGTGGCGGTGATCATTCTACTTGTCGATCTGTGGGCCATTGTCAGTGTCTTTCGCAGTGACAAAGCCGATGCGACCAAAGCGCTGTGGGCGCTGTTACTACTGGCACTGCCCGTCGTCGGCCTGGCTATCTGGGGCATCATGGGGCCGCGTGGCATCAAGCGCGGGACGGGACCGTCATCCCCCGAACATAGTAAGGGGTGAAGCCACACAGACGGCTTCGCCATGCGTTGTGTCTCAGCCAAATTTCTCGAAAGAGGCTAATATTCGCAGGGAAACTAGCCTGGGCATGGTAATGGACAAGCGTACTTTCGTAGGAATGGTTGAGGCCGGCGAGCCGCTGATCCAGCAGGCAGTGGACGCATTCCGTGCCTACCACGAGGCTCAGGATTGTAGCGCTCCACCAGAGGAGGTTGAACGGCTCCGCCTGCTGGCTGAATCTCTGTTCCAGGCGGTGTCCGACTACCAGCTTCGGGTCATAGCCAAGGCTCGTGGAAAGGATCTACCACCATTGCACTGACCCGCTGATCGGCAATTCCCCGTACCAGGTTTCGCCTATAGGATACTGTGTTTTTGTACAGTATAGGTGCCTATGTATTTCCTCCTCGTTCGCCGCCGCGTGAATGGCGTGGCTATCCCCACCAGTCAGCTCGGGAAGATCACGCCGCTCCGGGCAGACATCCACATCGGCGACAATCACAGTGAGCCACTGGGCCGGGTCGCGACCCAGGCCTGGGTGTTCAACCCGACCCCTGGGCCTGACGTGATACCCCGGCTGCACGATGCCAAGGTCAACGGCATGGCCCAACTCGACATGAACATCAACGGCATCGAGGAGATCGGCGGCGTGATGTACGCGCAGTCGTGGTGGTGCAAGGCAGAATGATGAGCCGACTACCGCGGGCCTGGCTGGACGAGCTCAACGACCAGTTCGCCCTAGCCACCGATCCAGATAACCGAGCTGCCGTCCTGGCTGAGATGGCCATGGCCGCCCACCGGCGCGGGGAAGTGGGCGAAGACCAGCTGTGCGAGATGCTGGAGTTTGCCGAGGCGGCGCGGCTCTACGGCCTAAACGAGCACGAGGACATGTACGCCTGCGGCCTGTTCGGCTACCACGAGCCACTGCCCGAATGGGGCATCAAGGTGATCAAAGGGGTAGGGAATGTTGCGCCCACGCTGGATTAGGCGGGCTACTCGGCAGGACGCCGGAGGAGGGGCATGGTGTCTATAACCGCTCGAAAGCCTCTCGGTTTTACTGGTCGAAAGTCGCCGAAACTAGCCGATCTGTATTAGACAGAAGCGATGCACAGGCCGCTTGTGATGCGGCCTGAGGATCGATTCTCACACTACTGCAGCATCACTGGAATGTGCTGGATGGACGTACAGCTGGCTCGTACCAATTTTTGTACCAATGGCTGTGTTTTGGAGGGGGATGGAATGTCGCGGGGAGGGCTGGAGGGCCCGTAAATACGGGCTTTCTCCGCTTTGCGAAACTCTTCAAAACGTGAAAAACATGTCTGGAGTATGGCTGAATTGCTGTCGAATGCCTTATGACTAAAGGGCGCTACGTGAACGAAATTTAATCCTGTACCCATCCTGTACCCATTACCCTCGTTTCAAGCGTGGCCAACTCGGAGCCATCACCGGTCGCATTCCGTCACTTCGCAGAGGTGGGATGGAGATGATCCGCGCGTCAACGCAGAGGGTAGGGTCCAGTCAGCCCTGTCCCGTTGCTGCAACAGCCGGAAGTTGGCCGAAATGCTTTCGACCAGGTCCGCATCACTGACCGGGTCCAGTCCCAGGTAAGGCTTGCCGTGATAATCCCCGTCATGGGTCAACACCGCTTCGACACGTTCGTCACTGGCCTTGTACAGCGTCTTCATCAACTGGGCTTCCCGGTCCTTGCTGGCGTTGCCGTGCAGCGCATAGTGAATGGCCAGCGCCGCCCCGAACGCCAGCGCAGGCGTCTGAATGCCATGCTTGCGCGCCAGGTCTATACTGCTGAGGATGCGCTCGTTACGCTGCAATTTACGCATCGGATCGCGCCCGACCCGCACGCAAGGGTCCTTGAACGACGTTTTGCACCGTTCGAGGAACGCATTGGCAAAGCTGCTGACAACCTCTGACATCTGCGGGTACTCGGCCATCAATGCCGGCGCCACTTCCTGGTGAATGAGACGCTCTGCCAGCGCACTGACACGGGCGTCCCCCATCCCCTGGCCAACCCAGGTATGCCCCAGCAGGCTGGCATACCAGGCGATGATTGCATGCGGCCCATTCCACAAACGGTTCTTGATGATCTGGATCTGGGTAATGTCCGCGACCGTTTTCACCTGGCGCAGCCGCTCCAGCAAATCACTGCCACGCTCCACGTACAGCGGCATGTCGGGCTCGCTGTTGAACAGGATCAGGTGCAACTGGCTCATGGCGCTGCTGGACTGCGCAAAAGGCCTGAAGTGCCCGATCAGCCGTTCGTACTCAGGGGCCGGCGTGGCGGGTTTGCGGGTGACCGTCGGCTCGTCCTCCAGGCTGTTCCTGAAGATCTGCGACTTGATGCGCAACTGCCGAACCAGCGCGTCATTGCTGATCTTGGAAACGATGCGGCTGACTACCGTTTCGGCGAAGTGGGTCTTTTCCAGCACCTGCTTGCACACCTGTGGCGTGCACAGCAATGCCAACTGCGCTTGCACCTGGCGCCGGACGAACGCTGCACCGCCGATCTTGTTCAACACGATCAGGAGCGTCAGCTCGCGCCCCCTGCGTTCGAAGCGTCGCAGCAAGCCCTTGGCAATGGCCCTGGCCTGATGATGGATTGCCTGTTCGGGCAGACTCATGCCGACCACTTCGGCGGCGTTGTACATCTCGACCACCGCCTCCTCGTCGTCCATGTCGATCATGCGCACATTGTCGATGGTCTGGTCGAACGCGCTGGCGCCGTAGCGCACGCTGTAGCGGCCGAACGCAGCGACTGATTCCCGGAGCATGCGTGAACGGGTCGCGGCAATGATTTCACAGGGACGCGTGTAGCCGTCCCAATGGGACAACACCTGGGTCAGGTAGCCTCCACCGATAGCGCCGAAGCCGTGGATGCCGACACGGAACTGGTTCAGTGAAGCAGGGAACGAATCGTCGAGCGCCGGCATGCCCAGGTCGGGCACGCACTCGCTCAAGTCGGCGAGGAAAGCGTGCATGCCAGGGTAGGCTTTAAGCGCGCCGGCCTTGACCTCGGGCGCGGGCGGCTTGATGTCTTCGATCAGGATTGCCTGGCCCTCGGCGCGGATCGCCGAGAGCAAGCCGTTTTCCGAGTCCTCGACCATGAAGCACTGGCTGGGTTGGCAATTGAGCGCGCGGGCGGCGCGCAGAAAGATTTCTGGGTGGGGTTTGCCTTGACTGACTTCGTCGCCGCAGACGGTGATGTCGAAGTACTTGAGCACGTTGGCATTGATCAGGTACTCCTCGGCGATGGCACGTCGGCTGGAAGTGGCGACCGCCAGGGTCAGGCCGGACTTGCGCAGGCGCTCCAGCACCTCGAGCAGGCCGGCCTTGATCGGCACGCCATGGTTGCGCACGTGCTCAAGTTCGAGCTCGTCGGCGCGCTGGCGGATCTGCGCATAAGGGAAGTCATCGCCGTTGTGGGCCTTGGCGAGGGCCTCGGCCCTTTTCGCGCTCAGGCCCAGCGAGCCGATCAGTGTCTGCTCGCTCAAGGCTTTGCCGAAGATTTCCAGCGAAGCCTGTTTCAGCGTTCTGAAACGTAGGCGCTCGGTGTCGAACATCGTGCCATCCATGTCGAAGATGGCGCTGTGAATTTTCTTGCCCTGAAACATGATCATTGGGTGTTGCCCCTTTTCTTGCGTGAAACATCCCACCTTCAGTCACTGAATGGCGAGTGCGGTATGACGGCGCATGGGCGGTCAGGTAGGGGGCAGGCGATCGACAGGGGCGCGCTCGGGGTCGACCCAGAGGTAGGGCGGGACGGCGCGGGGTGTGCAGAGGAGGGCGGTAAGCTTTGCGGCCAGGCGGGCGCCTGGTTTGCCGTTGACGTCACGCCCACTGGCTGCAGCTTGGCTTGCAGGCAATGGGCGCACGTAGCGATGGATACGTGTGATTCCAAGCATAAGGTGCTTATCTTCCTTTTTGGTGGCTGACGTTCCTTTTTTACCCTTGCACGTATGCGCTGGCACATGCAAGGCGTCAGCAACAATCGTTCGGTTACCGCACACGGTGATGGCAGCTAGCCGCCATCACCCTTTCTCCCGACAAGCACATAGCAGCCCCACTTCCCCAGCATTCCGTGAAGAAAAAAAAGGCCCGCCAAAAGGCGGGCCGCAAAAGGGAGAGGGAGCAACGCACAACACGTTCAGGTCAAGCGACCAGGGTACCTGGCTGCAACTGCTCAGCCAGGGCTTGGGCCGAGGCGCGGGTCAGCAGGGGGCCGCTCACGGGCTCGCCGTTGCGCACCAGGTACCAGCACGCCAGCTGGCCCTGCTGACGCAGTGAAGGGGGGACGGCGCTGCCAACAACGGACATGATCTGGATAGTGGCCATGGGGACCTCCTGTGGAACATGGCCCTACCTTACGCAGCAGCCTCGGTGGTTTGAAATCAACTTGCTCGATAGTGGTCATTAGTTTTATCAACGATCACCAGCGTGGCGAGCGCGATCACGCCCGCCATAAACGTTGTGTAAGGGACGACAAGCGGCTGCGTCTGATACGCTGAAAAAACGATTCAGTTCTGAAAAAGGAGCAGGTTATGTCGACGACTCCCAGCAGAGACACGCAGCTGTGCATCTCCCTGGCCGGCCGGCCCGGTACCTTCGGCGTGCGTTTCCATAACCACCTGTATCAGCAGTTGGGCCTGGACTTCTACTACAAGGCCATGAGCACCGACGACCTGCCGGCGGCGGTGGCGGGCATTCGTGCTCTAGGGATTCGCGGGTGTGGGGTGTCGATGCCCTACAAGGAGGCCTGCATGGCCCTGGTCGATGAGGTTGACCCCTCCGCCGCTGCCATCGAGTCGGTCAACACGCTGGTCAATACCGGCGGCCATCTGAAGGCGTACAACACCGATTACCTGGCGGTGCGTCAATTGCTGGAGCAGCATCAGGTCGACCCGGCCACCGCCTTTGCCCTGCGCGGGAGTGGCGGCATGGCTAAGGCGGTGGCCAGCGCCCTGCGTGATGCGGGCTTCAACGAGGGCATGATCGTGGCGCGCAACGAGCAGGCTGGGCGGCAACTGGCGGATGTCTGTGGTTATCGGTGGGTTGCCGAACTCGGTGACCTGTGCCCGCCGATGCTGGTGAACGTGACACCCATTGGCATGGCCGGTGGGCCGGAGGCCGACGTGCTGGCGTTTTCCGAGAACGCCATTGCAGCGGCAGAGCGGGTATTCGATGTGGTGGCGATGCCGGCGCAGACGCCCTTGATCAAGCGGGCGCAGGCGTTGGGCAAGCCGGTGATCACAGGCCTGGAGGTGATTGCATTGCAGGCACTGGAGCAGTTCGTGCTGTATACCGACGTGCGGCCGACACGTGAGCAGGTTGAAGCTGCTGTGGTATATGCCAGGGATATCTAGGTCGTCTTGACCGGCCTCTTCGCGGGTAGCCGCGAAGGGGCCAGCACCGGTTAGCAATCAGAACGCCTTGTGGCCCTTGTCCAACTGCTGATCCACCAAGGCACGCCCATGCGCCAGTGACACGTGTTGGGCGTTCTCAAGGTCCGAGAAGAACTTCATCGGCATGGGGATGCGCCTGCTGGTATGCCCTTCAGGGTCGGTGATCAGGCACCCGGCGGCGTAGGGTAGGGGGGAGTCGGGGTGGGGCATCACGCTGGCGGTGATGGTGTACTTGCGGTGTTCACAGTGAAGAGATTGCATCGTCCTTACCTCGCTGTGCTTATGAAACCGTTACTTTCATATACCACAGCAAGGGGCCGAGAGTTCCCGGCCCGACGAGCGAATAGCGTTGAGGCTCAGCCCTTGAGTTCAGTCGGCTGAATCACTTCGATCCAGTAGCCATCCGGGTCCTTGACGAAGGCCAGGTGGTTCATGCGCCCATCTGCCAGGCGTTTCTGGAAGGGGACTTCGAGTGCTTCGAAGCGCGCGCAGGCTTCGCGCACGTCTGGCACCGAAATGCAGATGTGGCCGAAACCGCGTGGGTCGGTGTTGCCGTTGTGGTAGGCAAAATCGGCGTCGTGTTCGGTGCCGTGGTTGTGGGTCAGCTCCAGAACACCTGGGATCGACTTCATCCACTGGTGGCGCGCGGCGTCATCGGCAGGGATCTGCGCCGGGTCGACCAGGGCCAGGAAGTACAGGCTGAAGGCGGCTTCGGGGAAGTCGCGCTTGTCCACCAGGCGGAAGCCCAGGACGCGGGTGTAGAAGTCCAGCGACTTCTCGATGTCCTTGACCCGCAGCATGGTGTGGTTGAAGACGAATTTGGCAGTGGCGGTATCCGGCTGCGCGGTGACGCCAGGCAGGGTTTGCAGATCGTGCAGGCTCATGGGAACTCCTGAGACGGGGCCGGGCGCGAGGCACCGGCAAAACAGACAGGCTGGCCATGATACGGCAGTGAAGCGATTGCGCAAATGAAAGCGCCCTGCACGAGGCAGGGCGCTGGAAGAGAGGCCCGCATGTGCGGGCGCGTGGGGTCGCTAGTCCTTTAGCTGTCTCGATAGTGAGCCAGCCCTTGTGAAAAAAGTGTGAAGTACATGTGGACGTTTCATCAGCGTACCCAACTTTCTACCGTGGCGGCGCCGTACTCTTCCTTCCAGGCCTTCAGCCCACGATGGTTGCCCCCTTTGGTTTCAATCAGCTCGCCGGTGTGGGGGTTCTCGTACACCTTGACCACGCGCGGTCGGCGCTGTTGTTTGGGGGCAGTACTGGTGGCCCGAGTTGCCGCCTTGGGGTCGAGGATGGCGATGATATCGCGCAGGCCCTTGTCATAGCTTTTCATCAGGCCGACTAGTTTCTGCTCGAATTCGATTTCGCGTTTGAGGCCGGCATCCTTTTTCAGCGCTTCCAGTTGAGCCATTTGTTCCTGAAGCGCTTTTTCGGCAGCACGAAACTCTGCAAGTCTGGACACTGTAATCACTCCTGTACGTCTTTCGTGGCAGGGCGTGACGAACATTGAAGTAGTACAAAACGCCGGCCACGGGGTGGGTTCCGCTGTTCGCTGACATCGAGTGTAGTCATTCATTGCTACTGGGTAAACTGCAAACTTTTTATAAGTAAGCACGGAACTTTACAGGTTTTCCGGGCGCTATTTCGTGAGGAGTTCGAGGGCCATCGCGAACGGTTCTAGACCAAGGTCCAATGGCCTGAGCCAGAGCCTTTGCGCGATCATTTCAGATGATGCCCGGCGACTGTTCGGGCGTGTCGCAGTACCGCAGCAGGTGTTTGCTGCAGGTTGTTTTTTGCCTTTCTTTCTGGATGTTTCCACGCATGTTTGCCCCCCTCCCTCACGCCCCAGGGCGCCGTGTTGCCGGCTTGTTCCTTTTGTGTGCCGGCGTCAATGCCCAGGCCGCCGGTTTTCTTGAAGACAGCAGCGCCAAGGTCGAAGCGCGGAATGTCTACTTCAACCGCGACTTCCGTGATGGCCTCAGCAGTTCCAGCCAGGGCGCCTCCAAGCGCGAAGAGTGGGCGCAAGGTTTTATCCTCAATGTGCAGTCCGGCTTTACCCAGGGGCCGGTAGGCGTTGGCGTTGATGCAATCGGCCTGTTCGGGGTAAAGCTCGATTCCAGCCCGGCGGACAGTAACAGCGGCCTGCTGCCGTCTTCTGGCCACGACCCGCGGCATTCGGCGGATCAATACGCGAAGATGGGCTTGGCGGCCAAGGTCAAAGTGTCCAACACGGTCTTCAAGTACGGCTCGATGATGCCGGACATGCCGCTGATCAAATACAACGATGGCCGGCTGCTGCCCACACTGTTCCACGGCGCGCTGTTGACCTCCGAAGAAATACACGATCTGAAGTTCACCCTGGCGCGCCTGAACAAGTACACCGCACGGGACTCCACTGACCGCCAGGACATTCGCGTGCACTGCAAGAACAAGCGCTATGCCTGCGATATCGAAGCCGACCACTTCGACCTGGCGGGCCTCGACTACCGTTTCAGTGACCGTGTCAGCGCCCAGTACCAGGTGGCCAAGCTGGAGAACATCTATCGCCAGCACTTTCTCGGCCTGGTGGCGAGCCAGCCGCTGGCGGTGGGCAGCCTGTCGGCCGACCTGCGCCTGATCAAGAGCGACGACATCGGCAATGCCCGCGCAGGCGCCATCGACCACCGTGCCTTCAGCGGTATGCTCGGCTACAGCCTGGGGGGCCACAAGGTCAGTGCCGGCTGGCAGCGCATGTACGGTGACAGCACCATGCCGTACCTGGATGGCAGCAACCCTTATCTGGTCAACTACGCCCAGGTCAACGACTTCGCCGCCGCCCAGGAACGTTCCTGGCAACTGCGTTATGACTATGACTTCAAAGCGCTGGGTGTCCCCGGCCTGACCTTCTTCACCCGTTACATCAATGGCGACCATATCAAGGTCCCGGGCAGCACGGGCGAAGGCAAGGAATGGGAACGCGACACCGAGTTCAAGTACCAGGTGCAAAGTGGCACATTCAAGGATGTCAGCGTACGTCTGCGCAACTCCACTTACCGCAGCAACTATGAGAAGTGGGCACGTGACATGGACGAGACTCGCGTCATCGTCAGTTACAACTTCTCCATCTTCTAGCCGGTGGCTTTGCCAAAGACCCATGGCTGGCCGAGAATGGTCACGGGTAGTGGCAAAGGGCAGGGCAATGAAAGACCTGTTGTTGATTGGCATCGGCCCGGGTGATCCGCTTCAGATCACCTATGAAGCGGTCGAGGCGCTACGTCGCGCCAGCGTTTTCTTCGTGCTCGACAAGGGCACGCAGAAGGACGAACTGGTGCGCTTGCGCAAGGCGATTCTCGAACGCTATCGACCCGAGGGTGGCTACCGGCTGGTGCAGGTGGCCGACCCTTCGCGCGACGGCCAGGCGGCGGATTATGTGGGCGCGGTGCAGGACTGGCACCGCCAGCGCGCCGCGCTGTATGCCCGCATGATCGAAGACGAGGTGGCTGTCGGCGAAGCCGGTGCCTTTCTGTTGTGGGGCGAACCTGGCCTGTACGACAGCACCCTGCGCATTCTCGACCTTGTCCGCGAAGGCGGGTTGGCAGTGCGCCTGCAGGTGGTCCCCGGCATCAGTAGCGTCCAGGCCCTGGCCGCTCGGCATCAGGTGCCGCTCAACCGTATCGGTGAACCGCTGACCGTGCTGCCGGGGCGTCGCCTGGCCGAGCAGGCGCGCATCGACAATGTGGTGGTGATGCTCGACGGGCAGGGCGCGTTTGCTGCGCTCGATGACCCTGACCTGATAATTTACTGGGGGGCCTACCTGGGGACCGCGGACGAGGTGTTGATTGCCGGGCCGTTGCAGGCGGTGAAGGCGAGGATTTTGCAGGTGCGGGCGCAGGAGAGATTGCGCAAGGGGTGGATCATGGACACCTACCTGTTGCGCCGAACGCTGTAATCGATTGCAGGGGGGCGGGCCTCTTCGCGGGTGGCCGCGAAGAGTGCGCGCAGGGTTCAGGGGGGGGGCAGTATCTGCATGACCTTGTCGCGCAACTGGTCAATGCCGAACGGCTTGCTGATCATGTGCATGCCCTCTGGCACGTTGACATTCTCGGCATAGCCACTGGCAAACAGTACCGGCAGTAACGGGCGCAGTGCGCGTGCACGGTGCGCCAGCTCTTCGCCGCGCATGTCCGGTAGGCCCACGTCTGTCATCATCAGCGCCAAGGCCTGCGAAGCATCTTCGAGCACTCGCAAGGCGGTGGTGGCGTCTTGCGCTTCGATGACTTCGTAGCCCAATTCGGCGAGCACTTCGACCATCAGCATGCGTACGATGTCGTCGTCTTCGACTACCAGAAGGTGCATGGTTGGGTTCCTGTGCAAATGAATGTCTTTAATCTGTACGCTGCACGCCAGCAGAAGTTCCCGAGGATACCGATCCTTGCAATCAGATGGAACGATTGGCAAACCCAGCCTTCAAATACTGGCTAAATGCCCTGCCAGGCTCGGCAAAGCTGGTTAGACTCGCTGTTATCAGTGAGCACAGTGGCTGGCAATAATAACGGTCTTTCGCCGCACTTCTTAATGGACTTTTTCGCTCGGGCGTCATCACATGATTCAAGCAGCCTCGATAGACCAGCAAAGCTTCCGCAAGCTGTTGAGCCGCAACATCGGCCTGCCCCTTGGGGTGGGGCTTTTGGGGGCCGTGGCGTTTGTCGCGGTGATCAACTACCTGCTCTCGGCCATGCAATGGGTCGAGCATACCGATCGGGTGATCGGCAATGCCAACGAGACGGTCAAGCTGTCGATCGACATGGAAACCGGCATGCGCGGCTTCCTGATCACCGGGGACGAACGCTTTCTCGACCCCTATGAGGTGGCCAAGCCGAAAATTCTTGGCAGCCTTCAGAGCCTGCGCGCAATGGTCGAGGACAACCCGCAGCAGGTTGACCGTATCGACCGGCTGATGGCCTTGCAGCAGGCCTGGAACGACTTCGGCAACCAGATGATTACCCTGCGCCGTAACCAGGGCGACTACCAGGCATCGATCGGCAACGGGCGGGGCAAGCGCATCACCGACGAGATCCGCAAGGAATTCGACGGCCTGATCAGCACCGAGCAGCAACTGCGCATGGCCCGTAACGAGAAAGTCAGCTCGGTCACCGTGACCGCGATCTCGGTCTTCGTGCTGCTCATCGTCGGCCTCAGTGCCTTGCTGGCCTACCTCGGGCGCCGCGACCTGCTGGCGCTGTCGAGCAGCTACGCGGAAAACCTCGAGGCCCAGCGGCGCGCTGCTGAGCGTCTGGAGCACCAGGCCTGGCTGCGCAACGGCCAGACCCAACTGGCCCAGCAGGTACTGGGGCAACTGACCCTGCCGATGCTCGGCGACAACATCCTGCGCTTCTTCGCGGCGGCGCTGGGCAGCGTGGTCGGCGCGGTGTATGTGCGCGATGAGCATGGCAGCCTGGTGCGCGTGGCCAGCTATGGCCTGAGCGCCGAAGAGCAGGCCCGCGAGCAGATCAAGGGCGACCACGATGGCTTGCTGGCCCAAGCTGTGCGTGAAGGTCGGCTGTTGCGCCTGGAGGACCTGCCCGACGACTATTACCGCTTGAGTTCCGGCCTTGGCAATGGCCTGCCGCGCAGCGCACTGCTGATGCCCGCCACCGATGATGGGCAGATCAACGGCGTGATCGAACTGGGGTTCCTGCGCCCGTTGCAGGCGCGCGATGAAGAGCTGATGGAGCGGGTTGGCGGCAACCTTGGCATGTCCATCGAAAGTGCGCGTTATCGCCAGCGTCTGCAGGAAGTGCTGGCCGAGACCCAGCAGTTGAACGAAGAGCTGCAAGTGCAGCAAGAAGAGCTGAAAACCGCCAACGAAGAGCTCGAAGAACAGTCCCGCGTGCTCAAGGAGTCCCAGGCCCACCTGGAGACCCAGCAGGCCGAACTGGAGCAGACCAACGAGCAGTTGTCCGAACGCACCGATGCCCTGGACCGCAAGAACGACGAGCTCAGCCAGGCCCAGCAAGAGCTGCAGGCCCGTGCTGATGACCTGCAGCGTTCAAGCAAGTACAAGTCCGAATTCCTTGCCAACATGTCCCACGAGCTGCGCACGCCCCTCAACAGCTCGCTGATCCTGGCCAAGCTGCTGGCGGAAAACGGCGAGGGCAACCTCACCGGGGAGCAGATCAAGTTCGCCGAATCCATCTATTCGGCTGGCAACGACCTGCTCAACCTGATCAACGATATCCTCGACATCGCCAAGGTCGAGGCCGGCAAGCTTGAAGTGCGGCCAGAAACCACCCAGCTGGCGCGCCTGGTCGAAGGCCTGCGCGGCATGTTCCTGCCACTGGCCGAGCACAAGGGGCTGGCCTTCGAGGTCAAGCTCGAACCCCAGGTGCCGGTGACACTGTTCACCGATCGGCAACGGCTGGAGCAGATCCTCAAGAACCTGTTGTCCAACGCCATCAAGTTCACCGACCAGGGCCAGGTCGACATGACCATCAGCTACCAGGCCGGCACCGGCATCGTGTTCGCCGTCCGCGACTCTGGCATCGGCATCGCCGCCGACCAGCAGCAGGCGATCTTCGGCGCTTTCCACCAGGTCGACGGCAGCAGCAACCGCCGCTATGGCGGCACTGGGCTGGGCCTGTCGATTTCCCGCGACCTGGCGCATTTGCTGGGTGGGCAGATCAGCGTCGACAGCAGCCCGGGCCAAGGCAGCGTGTTCAGCCTGATCGTACCGGAGCGCTACGAGGTTGAAAGCGAGGAGGTCGAGGCGCTCAGCCTGCGGCCTGCGGTCGACACACTGCCGCCGGCGCCCAAGGTTTCCACCGCCACGGCACCGAAACTGCCGGCGCTTACCTTCGCCGATGACCGCGACCGGGCGCCGTTCGACAACCGCTGCATCCTGGTGATCGAAGACGAGCCGAACTTCGCCCGGATCCTCTTCGACCTGGCCCACGAACTGGGTTACAGCTGCCTGGTGGCCCAGGGCGCCGACGAAGGCTTCGAGCTGGCCGCGCGCTACATTCCCGATGCCGTGCTGCTGGACATGCGCCTGCCCGACCACTCCGGCCTTACCGTGCTACAGCGCCTCAAGGAGCTGGCCGGCACCCGGCACATTCCGGTGCACATCATTTCGGTCGAAGACCGCGTCGAGGCGGCCATGCACATGGGCGCGGTGGGTTACGCGGTCAAGCCGACCAGCCGCGAAGAGCTCAAGGAAGTGTTCGCCCGCCTGGAAGCCAAACTGACCCAGAAGCTCAAGCACATCCTGCTGGTGGAAGATGACGACCTGCAGCGTGAAAGCATCGCCCGCCTGATCGGCGACGACGATGTCGAGATCACCGCCGTGGCCATGGCCCAGGACGCCCTGGCGCTGCTGCGTGAGAACATCTACGACTGCATGATCATCGACCTCAAACTGCCCGACATGCTTGGCAACGAGCTGCTCAAGCGCATGACCGCAGAGGACATCCGTTCATTCCCACCCGTGATCGTCTACACCGGGCGCAACCTCACCCGTGAAGAAGAGGCCGACCTGCTCAAGTATTCGCGCTCGATCATCATCAAGGGCGCTCGCTCGCCTGAGCGCCTGCTCGACGAAGTGACGTTGTTCCTGCACAAAGTCGAATCGCAGCTGTCCCATGAGCGCCAGCGCATGCTCAAGACCGCGCGCAGCCGCGACAAGGTGTTCGAGGGCCGCAAAGTGCTGCTGGTGGACGACGATGTGCGTAATATCTTCGCCCTCACCAGTGCCCTGGAGCACAAGGGCGCCATCGTCGAGATCGGCCGAAACGGGCGCGAGGCCATCGAGCGCCTGGAGCAGCACGACGACATCGACCTGGTGTTGATGGATGTGATGATGCCGGAGATGGACGGCTTCGAGGCGACACGGCTGATCCGCCAGCAAGCGCGCTGGCGCAAGCTGCCGATCATCGCCGTGACCGCCAAGGCGATGAAGGATGACCAGCAGCGTTGCCTGCAGGCTGGCGCCAATGATTACCTGGCCAAACCGATCGACCTGGACCGCCTGTTCTCGTTGATCCGGGTGTGGCTGCCGCAACTGGAGCGAATTTGACTAGCGAGCGCAACACCGACATCGAGATCCGGCTGCTGATCGAGGCGATCTACCTCAAGTACAGCTACGATTTTCGCAACTACTCCGGCGCTTCGATCAAACGCCGGATCCTTCATGCCTTGCGCCAGTTCGACTGCCTGACAGTCTCGGCGCTGCAGGAGCGGGTGCTGCACGACCCGGGCATGTTCATGCAGTTGCTGCAGTTCCTGACGATCCCGGTCAGCGAGATGTTCCGTGACCCAAGCCACTTCCTGGCGCTGCGCAATGAAGTGGTGCCGCTGCTGCGCACATGGCCGTCGATCAAGATCTGGGTCGCCGGCTGCAGCACCGGTGAAGAGGTGTACTCGATGGCCATCCTGCTGCGAGAGGAAGGCCTGCTCGAGCGCACCATCCTCTATGCCACCGACATCAACCCGCATTCGCTGGACAAGGCCAAGCAAGGTATCTACTCGATGCAGAGCATGCGCGAGTATGAAGAAAACTACCGCCTGGCCGGTGGCCGTCGCGACTTCGCCGAGTACTACACCGCGGCCTATGGCAACGCCATCATGGACAGCAGCCTGCGTGACAACGTGACCTTCGCCGACCACAGCCTGGCCACCGACAGCGTGTTCTCCGAAACCCAGCTGGTGTCGTGCCGCAACGTGCTGATCTACTTCAACAAGGAGCTGCAGGATAGGGCCTTGGGGCTGTTCCATGAGTCGCTCTGCCATCGGGGGTTCCTGGTGCTGGGCAGCAAGGAGTCGGTAGATTTTTCGGCCTACAGCGAGCGCTTCGAGCCACTGGTCAAGCCCGAACGGATCTACCGCAAATCATGAACGGCGTACGTGCAGTGGTGATTGGCGCCTCGGCGGGCGGGGTGGCGGCACTGTTCGAGGTGCTCGGCGCGCTGCCACCGGCGTTCAGCCTTCCGGTGCTGTGCGTGCTGCACCTGCCGGACGACCGCCACAGCCAACTGGCCGAAGTGCTGCAGCGGCGCTTGCACCGGCCGGTGCGCGAGGCGTGCGACAAGGAACGGATCAGTGCCGGGCAGGTCTACGTGGCGGGGCCGAGCTATCACTTGTCGGTGGAGCACGACCTGACGCTGTCGCTGAGCCAGGAGGCACCTGTGCATTTCTCCCGCCCGGCGATCGATTTTCTGTTCATTTCGGCGGCCGATGCCTATGGCGACGGCCTGCTTGGCGTGCTGCTCACCGGTGCCAACGAAGACGGCGCCAAGGGCCTTGCCTACATCAAGAACAATGGGGGCCGCACAATTGTCCAGGACCCTCGCGACGCACAGGTCGCCCTGATGCCAGAGGCCGCCCTGGCCCTGCATCAGCCCGACCATATCCTTACTCTGAGCGGTATCGGGCAACTGCTCGCGACCTTGGAAACCCGCGCATGCTAAGCCACACCATCGCCAAACTGCTGATCGTCGACGATCTGCCGGAAAACCTGCTGGCGCTCGATGCCCTGATCCAGGGCGAAGACCGCGAGGTGCACCAGGCCCAGTCTGCCGAAGCTGCGTTGTCGCTGCTGCTGGAGCACGAATTCGCGCTGGCCATTCTCGATGTGCAGATGCCGGGCATGAACGGCTTCGAGCTGGCCGAGTTGATGCGCGGCACCGACAAGACCAAGAACATCCCGATCGTGTTCGTCAGTGCGGCGGGGCGCGAGATGAATTACGCCTTCAAGGGCTACGAGAGCGGGGCGGTGGACTTTCTGCACAAGCCGCTCGACACCCTGGCGGTAAAAAGCAAGGTCTCGGTGTTCGTCGACCTGTTTCGCCAGCGCAAGGTGCTAGGTCGGCAGCTCGAAGCCCTGGAACGCAGCCGCCAGGAGCAGGAGATATTGCTGAACCAGCTGCAACTGGCGCGGGGCGAGCTGGAGCATGCAGTGCGCATGCGCGACGACTTCATGTCGATCGTCTCGCACGAGGTGCGTACGCCGCTCAATGGCCTGATCCTGGAAACCCAGCTGCGCAAGATGCACCTGGCACGGGGCAACCTGGAGGCTTTCAGCGCCGACAAGCTGCAGGCCATGGTCGAACGTGACGAACGGCAGATCAACAGCCTGATCCGCTTGATCGAGGACATGCTCGACGTCTCGCGCATCCGTACCGGCAAGTTGTCGTTGCGCCCCAAGGTGTTTGACATCGGCCAGCTGGTGCGTGGCCTGGTGGAAAACTTCACGGCCCAGGCCACGGCGTTGGAAACGCACATTGTGCTGCAGTGCTGCGAAACGTTGCAGGGCGAGTGGGACGAGTTTCGGATTGAACAAGTGGTGGCCAACCTGTTGTCCAATGCCATGCGTTACGGCGAACGCAAGCCGGTGGAGGTTCGCGTGTTCGAGCAGGATGGCATGGCCTGGGTGCAGGTGCAGGACCAGGGCATCGGTATCAGCGCCGCCAACCAGCAGCGGATCTTCCAGCAGTTCGAGCGGGTCGCTGCACAGCAGGCCAGCGGTGGGCTGGGGTTGGGGCTGTTCATCTCCGAGCAGATCGTCCAGGCCCACGGTGGGCGGATTCTGGTTGACAGCGAGGAAGGCCAGGGCGCCACATTCACCCTGCAATTGCCGCTGGCAACGTTCCAACAACAAAACGACCAGGCGCGGGCAACCTCTGCGTAAGCCTGGGGTCAGATGGCCAACTGTAAGAATTTCAAGGCGTTATCATGAGTGAAGATGCACAAGATGTGGTGCTGGTGGTCGAGGATGAACCGGCCATTCGCATGATTTTGCGTGATTACCTGGCAGGCGAGGGTTATCACGTACTGGTGGCCGAAGACGGTGAACAGGCCTTCAAGATCCTGGCGAGCAAGCCGCACCTGGATTTGATGGTCACTGATTTTCGATTGCCAGGGGGCATTTCGGGGGTGGAGATCGCCGAGCCTGCGGTAAAACTGCGACCGGAGCTTAAGGTGATTTTCATCAGTGGCTACCCGGCGGAGATTCTCGAATCGGGCAGCCCGATCACGCGCAAGGCGCCGATCCTGGCCAAGCCGTTCGACCTGGATACCCTGCACGAACAGATTCAGGCGCTGTTGCGCTGAGGCAGCTGGCCTTCGCGGCGGTGCGGCGATCCGCTGTGCTCCGCGAAGAGGCCCTGGCAGGCTATCGCAGCGTCCGCTCGATCCCACCGACCAGCAAGTTCTCCATCAGCTCCAAGCCTTGTTCTTGAGGCAATGCCTTGAGCCACCCCGGCAGTTGGTTGAGCAACGTCGCAAGCACATGCGCAGTAGCCTCCAGCGCTTGCCCTGGCAGTTTCGCCTGCGGTGCAATCAAACGCAGCAACCCTGCCTCATAGCGCTTGCGCAACGACGCCAGGTGCACCTGTTGCGCCTCGCTCAAACAACATAAATCCCGCTCTGCCAGGCGAAACTGCAAGGGCCGCTCGGCATGCAACTGCCAATGCGCCGCGATCAGGCACGACAACGCCGATGCCCCCCGGGCCATGGCGCGGCGGCCTTGGTCCAGGGTGGCCTGCAGCTCCTCGTACAACTCTTCGATCAAGTCGTACAGCAGGTCCTGCTTGCTCGGGAAATGGTGATACAGCGAACCGGCGGTCAACCCCACGTGGGCTGCCAGTTCACGCATGCTGACCTGGCCAAAACCCTTCTCGGCAAACAGCGCCATGGCCTGGTCACGTCGCTCTTCAAAGCTGGCACAGCGCATCGCAGCGTTAACCGGGGGCATGGCACTCGCTCCTCAATAGGTGAAGAAACCGCGGCCGCTTTTGCGCCCCAGCCAACCGGCCGCGACCATTTCCTTGAGCAACGGGGCAGGGCGGTACTTGCTGTCATTGAAGCCCTCATGGAAGGCCTCCATGATCGCCAGCAGGGTATCCAGGCCAATCAGGTCGGCCAGTGCCAAGGGGCCGATCGGCTGGTTGCAACCCAGGCGCATGCCGGTGTCGATGTCCTCGGCACTGGCCAGGCCTTCCTGGCGCACGAAGATCGCTTCGTTGATCATCGGCACCAGGATGCGGTTGACCACGAAGCCTGGGCGGTTGCCGGCGGTGATCGGGGTCTTGCCGACCTTTTCGGTCACCAGCAAGGCCTGGGCATAGGTGCTGTCACTGGTCTGCAGGCCACGGATGATCTCGACCAGGGCCATCATTGGCACCGGGTTGAAGAAGTGCACGCCGATGAAACGCTCCGGGTGCTCGATGCTCGCGGCCAGTTGCGTCACCGACAGCGACGAGGTGTTGGTGGCAATCAGGCAGTCGGCGGCAACGTTGCCGGCCACTTGCTGCAAAATGCGCTGCTTTAGCTGCAGGTTTTCGGTGGCCGCCTCGATCACCAGCTGCGCGCCACTGAGCTGGGCATAGTCGGTGCTGGTGCGGATGCGGGTTTTCGCTGCCTCGGCCTTGTCGGCGTCGAGCGTGCCTTTGCTGACCTGGCGCTCCAGGTTTTTGCTCAAGGTTGCCACGCCACGCTCCAGCGCGGCATCGGACACGTCCACCAGCAGCACCTGGTAGCCCGCCACCGCGCACACTTGAGCGATACCGTTGCCCATGGTGCCCGCGCCGATCACGGCAATTTGTTCAATGTTCATGGGTCAGTTTCCCTCAGACGCGCTCGAAGACCACGGCGATGCCTTGGCCACCGCCTATGCACATGGTGGCCAGGGCGTAGCGGCCCTGAATGCGGTGTAGCTCATGGATGGCCTTGGTGGCGATGATCGCACCGGTGGCGCCGACCGGGTGGCCGAGGGAGATACCCGAACCGTTCGGGTTGACCTTTTCCGGGTCGAAGTCCAGCGCACGGGCTACGGCGCAGGCCTGGGCGGCGAAGGCCTCGTTGGACTCGATCACGTCCAGGTCCTGCACACGCAGGCCGGTTTTTTCCAGCACCTTGCGGGTCGCCGGGATCGGGCCCAGGCCCATCAGCTCGGGCTCGACGCCGGCATGGGCGTAAGCCACCAGGCGTGCCAGCGGCTTCAGGCCCAGACGGCGCACGGCGTCACCGCTGGCCAGCACCAGGCCGGCAGCGCCGTCGTTGATGCCACTGGCATTGCCGGCGGTGACGGTGCCGTCTTTCTTGAACACGGTCTTCATGGCGGCCAGTTGTTCTGCGGTGACATCGCCACGCACGTGCTCATCGACGCTGAACTGCACGCTGCCTTTGCGGGTTTTCAGTTCCAGCGGGACGATCTGGCTGGTGAAGCGGCCTTCGGCGATGGCGCGTGCGGCGCGGCGTTGGCTGGTCAGGGCCAGCTCGTCCTGCATTTCACGGGTGATGCCGTGCTTGGCCGAAACGTTCTCGGCGGTGATGCCCATGTGGAAGTGTTCGAAGGGGTCCTGCAGCACGCCGACGGTGTAGTCGATGCCTTGCAAGTCGCCCATGCGCGCGCCCCAACGTGCCTGCGGCAGCAAGTACGGGCCGCGGCTCATGGACTCGGCGCCCGCCGCCAGGGCCACGTCGGTGTCGCCCAGCAGCAGGCACTGCGCTGCCGAAACAATGGCTTGCAAGCCCGAGCCGCACAGGCGGTTGACGTTGAAGGCCGGGGTTTCCTTGGGGATGCCGGCGTTCATCGCCGCCACCCGGGCCAGGTAGGCATCACGCGGCTCGGTGGGGATCACGCTGCCCATCACCATGTGGCCGATCTGCCCGGCATCCACGCCGGCACGCTCGATGGCGGCGCGGGTCACGGCGGTGGCGAGGTCTGCCAGCGGCAGGTCCTTGAGAGAGCCGCCAAAGCCACCAATGGCTGAACGGACGGCACTGACGACGTAGATTTCTGCGCTGCTCATAAGGGCTCCGATTGCGAAGGCATGGCGGGACCGGGCCTGGCTCTGCGAGAATGGCCGGCGATCCCTTTGTCCACCCGAGTCTAGGCAAAGGCTCTGCCAGAGCCTATGCCGGATCTGTTCATTCAACCTGGCAGTTTTTGCCACTCAGCATAGACAGCGAAACCCGCCATGCGCGATAGCGATACGGTCGCCGTGTACTTCCTCAAGGCCATGCTGCACGCCCTGCGCGACCGCCCGGACGTGCGCGATGCACACCTGCGTGCGGTCGGCATCGATCCACAGCTGCTCGACCAGCCCCAGGCCCGCGTGCCGGCCAAGGCATTCGCCCAGCTGTGGCTGGCGCTGATTCAACGGTTGGACGACGAGTTCTTCTGCCTCGACAGCCACGGCATGCCGCTGGGCAGCTTTGCCTTGATCTGCCGCGGCCTGATTCTGGAGCCGAACCTGGAAAAAGCCCTGCGTCAGTGCATGGGCGGTTTTGGCTTGTTCTTGCGTGACCTGCGCGGCAGCCTCACGGTGCGCGCGGGCAGGGCAGTGATCAGCGTGCAGTCGAGCATCGCCGACCCGCTGACCCGGGTATACGCCGAGGAAACCTACCTGGTGCTGATGATCGGCCTGCTGTGCTGGCTGGCGGGGCGGCGCATTGGCATCGACCGCACCGAACTGGCGGTGTCGCGCCCTGCCCAGGACGACGACCTGCTGCTGTGGGGGCCTGACCTGCGCCTGGGCAGTGGGCGTACCGAAGTGGAGTTCGACAGCGCTTACTTGCGCCTGCCCGTGGTGCAGAACCTGCAAGCTTTGAAGGGCTTCTTGCGTAGCGCGCCCCAAGGCCTGGTGATTCGCTTTCGCAACCAGAATGGCCTGGTGGCCGAGGTCTATCGCCACCTGCGTGCGCGGCGCTATGGGCAGTGGCCGACCTTGGCGGCGTTGGCGCAGCTGCAGGGTATCAGCGCCAGCACCTTCCGCCGGCAGTTGGAGCGGGAAGGGCGTTCGTACCAGCAAATCAAGGACGAAGTGCGCCGGGCAATGGCGTTTGAACACCTGCGCGAAGGGGTACTGAGCATCGCCGAAGTGGCTGAGCTGGCGGGGTTTCAGGAACCCAGCGCGTTTCACCGGGCGTTCAAGAAATGGACGGGGCAGAGCCCGGGCAGCTATCGCGCCAGGTTGGTTGCGCGGTAGGTGTGCCAGTATCGGCCGCAAACGGGCCGGTACAGGCAATCAGCAATCGATTACGCCGGAACCATGGCAAACCCGACGCCGAAGCGGTTCCAGGCATTGATGGTGGCGATGGCCAGCGTCAGGTTGACCACTTCCTGCGGCTCGAAATGGGCTTGCAGCGCCTCGTACTCAGGCTGTGGCGCACCGCGCTCCGGCAAGCGGGTCAGGTTTTCTACCCAGGCCAGCGCGGCGCGTTCGCGCGGGGTGAAATAGGCGGTTTCTTGCCACACGCTCAGCGTCTGCAGGCGTGCTTCGGTTTCGCCGGCCTGGCGTGCGTCATTGGCATGCATGTTGATGCAGTAGGCGCAGCCGTTGATCTGCGAAGCGCGCAGGCGCACCAGTTCGAGCAACGAATTTTCCAGGCCGCTCTTGGCCAGCGCCTGTTCCAGGCCAACCATGGCTTTGTAGGCTTCCGGTGCGTGCTTGGCCCATTCGATACGCGTGTTCATGGTGTTCTCCAGAAGGTGTGGGGTGGACATGGCGCTACCTTAGCGCTGCCCGTCGATCGGCCCGATAGCCAATCGCAGCGTTTGCCGGGAGGCCAATCGGTGCATTCAGGTGGCCACTGACGTGCATCCAATCTCTTCATTTCTGTCAACGCCAGCAAGCCGGGATAATGGCCAGGTCTTGCAACAGGAGCACCGATTCATGTCCGAAGCACGCTACATGCGCGAAGCGCTCGATCTGGCCCGTGCCAACATCAAGGCCGGTGGTCGGCCTTTTGGCGCCGTGCTGGTGTATCAGGGGCGCGTGGTGGCACGCGCGGTCAACGAGATCCACAGCAGCCAGGACCCGACCGCCCATGCCGAACTGCTGGCCATTCGCAAGGCCGCGCATGCCCTGGGCCAGGCGCGCCTGGACGGCGCCGAAATCTATGCCAGCGGCCACCCGTGCCCGATGTGCCTGGCGGCCATGCACCTGTGCGGCATCGAACGGGCTTGGTTCGCCTATGGCAACGATGAGGGCGAGCCCTATGGGTTGTCCACGGCCGCAGTCTACGCGCAGATGACGCGCCCGCCGCAGCAACAGAGCCTGCCAGTGCGGGCGCTGAAACCGAGTGGCGAAGCCGACCTGTACCTTGAGTGGCAGCAGGCCAACGCGCAATGAGAGCGGCTTTGAACGTGTTGCTGGTGATGCTGCTGGCACTGAACCTGCGGCCGATCCTTACCAGCATCGGGCCGCTGCTCGAACCCATGCGCGCCAGCACGGGCCTGGGTTACCAGCAGGCGGCGCTACTGACCGCGCTGCCGGTGCTGTGCATGGGCCTGGTGCCGTTGTTGCAACCCTGGCTGCGGCGCTGGATCAGCGAGCATGGCGGCATGCTCGCGGGCCTTGCGGCGATCGCGCTGGCCTGCCTGTGGCGGCTGCAACTGGGCAGCGCCTGGGCGCTCATTGCCAGCGCAGTGGTCGCCGGCCTCGGCGTCGCGGTGGTTCAGGGCATGATGCCGGGGCTGGTCAACCGCTGGTTCCCGGGTCGCCTGGCGGGCGCCATGGGTATGTATTCCGCAGCGCTGATGAGTGGTGGTGGCCTGGCGGCGGTGCTTGGGCCGCATATCAGTGGGTACTTTGGCCACTGGCAGGCCGGGCTGGGCCTGTGGGCCATCCCGGCATTGCTGGCGATGCTGGCCTGGACGCTGCTGCGGCCGCGCCAGGATGCGCCCAAGCTGGCGGGCGCCGCTGGCGGGCACTGGTTCGGTACGCGGCGTGCCTGGTTGCTGGCGTTGTATTTCGGCCTGATCAATGGCGGCTACACCAGCATGGTCGCCTGGCTGCCGGCCTATCACCTGGAGCATGGCGGTACTGCCCAGGGCGGCGGCGACCTGGTGGGCCTGATGACGATCTTTCAGGTTGCCGGCGCGCTGGGCCTGCCGTTGCTGCTGCGTCGCTGGGTGGATCGTCGGCCTGGGTTGTGGCTGGCGCTATCGATCCAGCTGGCAGGTTTCCTTGGCCTGTTGCTGGCGCCAACGCTGTCGATGGGCCTGTGGGTCGCGATGATCGGTTTCGGCCTGGGGGCCTGTTTCAGCCAGAGCCTGACGCTGACCCTGGAGCACCTGAAAACGCCCGCCGAGGCTGGCAGCCTAGCGGCCTTTGTCCAGGGTATCGGCTTTATCATCACCGGTATCGTGCCGTACATCACCGGTTGGCTGCGCGATGTCAGTGGCGACTTTCAGGCGTCATGGACGCTGTTGACGGTGACGGTGCTGGCAATGCTGCTGGTGACAGTGTGTTTCGCGCCACGCGGCTATGCCGCCGCCATCGCACGGCCGGCGGGCAAGGGCCAGGCGGCGCCGGTCAACTGAGGCGTTGCAGGGTATCGCAAACGCGGTCGAGCGCGGTGTCGATGTCGAGCAGCTCGATGGCGCCAAAGCCTAGCACCAGCCCGGGACGCACCGGCACCTCGCTGAAAAACGGTGCCAGCGAATAGAGGCCGACCTCCACCTTGCGTGCGAGGTTGGCCAGCAGTTCGACATCCACCCCAGGCTTGGCCAGCGCACTCAGGTGGAAACCGGCGCTGGCCGGTATGGCGCTGAACCAAGGCGCCAGGTCGCCCTCCAGGCGCGCGAGGATGCGTTCGCGGCGGGCGCTGTAGACGTCGTGGCAGCGGCGGATGTGCCTGTTCAGGTGGCCTTCGCTGATGAAGCGGGCCAGGGCCCATTGCAGCAGGGTCGGGCTGTGCCAGTCGCTGAGGTGCTTGGCCACGCAGGCGGCCTGCAGCACGGCGGGTGGCAGCACCGCATAGCCCAGGCGCAACTCCTGCAACAGGGTCTTGGAGAAGGTCCCGACGTAGGCGACCAGGCCATGTCGGTCAAGGCGCTGCAGGGCGTCGGCGGCGGGCCCTTGGTAGCGGAATTCGCAGTCGTAGTCGTCCTCGATGATCAATGCGCCAAGCTCGGCGGCGCGTGCCAACAAGGCCCGCCTGCGCGGTTCGCTCATCGGCATACCCAATGGGAACTGGTGCGAAGGAGTCACGTAGATCAGCCGTGTGCCATCGGCGATCTGTTCGACGCACATCCCTTCATCATCCACCGCTACTGACTGCAGGCGTGCGCCCAAGGCCAGAAACAGTTGCCGTGCGGGCGGGTAACCGGGGTCTTCCATGGCCACCGGGCAACCGGGTTCGATCAGCACCCGGGCGATCAGGTCGAGCGCCTGTTGCGCACCATTGCACACCAGCACGTCCGCGGCGCTGCAGTGCACGCCGCGGGCGTAGGCGATGTGGTGGGCGATGGCTTCGCGCAGTTCGGGCAGGCCCTGGGCAGTGAACTGCCGCTCTGGATGGCGCTGGCTGCGGCGCAAGGCGTAGTTGAGGCAGCTGCGCCACTGGTCGAAGGGGAACTGCGCCTTGCTCGAGGCGCCGCCGACGAAGTCATAGCGCGACGGTGCTTGCAGTTGCCGCCTGCCCAGCACGGTAGCCCGTTGTTGCCAGCGCTCGAGGGATGCGGCACCCGCCAGGGGGATGGCGGCCACTTCGTTGGTGCGCACAGGCAGTTGCGGGGTAATGAAGGAGCCACGGCCGACCACGCCACTGAGCAGGTTGTCGTAGGTCAGCCGCGAGTAGGCCTCGGCCACGGTCTTGCGTGACACGCCCAGTTGTTCGGCGAGCAGACGGGTGGGTGGCAGTTGGGTGCCAGCGGCCAGGTGGCCGCTGTCGATGCCCGCGCGCAATTGCCGGTACAGCTGGTCGGCCAGGCCTTTGCGGCCTTCAAGGCGGATGTGCAGTTCCATGAAACGGTCCGGAGCAGGGGAATGCTGAGGATAGCGGATCGCGATTCATCGCACAGTGCGAATGTGGCGCTTTACAAGCGTGCCGCACTCACGGTGATGTAGCCCTTGTCGGACAGTGCTATGCGTATTACCGTCTCATCGGTTGGCGCCTTGTGCTTGTGCTTGATACGCACCCCGTCAACCGCAACAGCCTGCATTCTGTGGGTAATGGCACGCCCACTGGCGTCGAAGAAGACCTCGCTGGCCAGCAGCTCGATGCGTTCGATCAACTCACGGGTGCGCTCGTCGGTGGCGCAGAAAAACAGCACCCCCGACAGGTGCGGGTCATCGTCCGGGTTGCTTATTTCGTGGGCGATCAATTCACGCAGGGCGCTGCGTAGTTCGGCGGTGGTGCGGTTCTGTGGGTGCATGCGCAGCCTCCTCTGGATCGAGAATGCTGATCATGTTTTTACTGGTGGAAAGCCACAAGTAAGCCGATTCCGAATAGCTTGTAAGAAAGGTCTGAGTTGGCCAATGGGCAGGTTCCGTCTGTGCGCTGTAGCCTGCCTTTTGGTGCACCTAGATCCAGGCCTGAATCAATTGCAGATCGCGCTGAAGGCTTGGTCACTTCTCCTTGCCGCTATCCCCTGCTGTCCAATCAGCAGCGATCACGGGCTTGCTATGCCTGGTTGTTCTCCGGGTTCAAGGCCGCATCGACGACTTCGATCCAGTGCCTTACTGGTGTGCGCCCGGCCCCGTCGAGGTGGGTTTGGCAGCCAATGTTGGCGGTGACGATAATAGACGGCATGCCGCTTTCCAAGGCGTCGAGGCGGTTGTCGCGCAATTGCCGTGACAGCTCAGGTTGGGTCAACGAGTAGGTTCCGGCCGAGCCGCAGCACAAATGACCGTCCGGCACCGGGGTGAGGGTGAAGCCCAGCCGTGTCAGCAGGCTTTCCACTGCTCCGCTGAGCTTGAGGGCGTGTTGCAGGGTGCAGGGGCAATGGAAGGCCAGGCGTTGTTCGGCGCACAGGCCAAGTTGCTCGACCGGCTCTTCACGCAGCACTTCCACCAGGTCACGGGACAGGGCGCTGACCCGTGCAGCCTTGGCGGCGTACTGCGTGTCCTTCTCCAGCAGGTGGGCATAATCGCGCACAAATGCGCCGCAGCCGCTTGCCGTCTGCACGATGGCTTCGGCACCTGCCTCGATGGCCGGCCACCAAGCGTCGATATTGCGCCGGGCGCGCTGCAAACCCTGGGCCTGGGCGTTGAGGTGGTAATCCACCGCGCCACAGCAACCGGCCTCGCGGATCGGTTCGACGCTGATGCCGAGGCGGTCCAGCAGGCGTGCGGCGGCGGCGTTGGTATTGGGCGACAGTGCAGGCTGCACGCACCCTTCGAGCAACAGCACCCGGCGCGCATGGCGCGGCGCCGGTCTTTGTCCGGGTGCGGCGACCTGGGCCGGCAACTTGCTTTTGAGTAGCGCCGGCAACAGCGGGCGCAGCGCCTGGCCGGTGAAGCTCAGGGCCTTGAACAGTGCGGGGCGCGGCACCACGGCCCGTAGGCCCTGGCGCAGCAGGCGCTGGCCAAGCGGGCGCGGTACTTGTTGTTCGACCACGGCGCGGCCAATGTCCAGCAAGTCGTGGTACTTCACGCCGGAAGGGCAGGTGGTTTCGCAGTTGCGGCAGCTCAGGCAGCGGTCCAGGTGCAGTTGCGTGCTGGTGGTGACCGGCGCGCCTTCGAGCACCTGCTTGATCAGGTAGATGCGCCCGCGTGGCCCGTCCAGTTCGTCGCCGAGCAACTGGTAGGTGGGGCAGGTGGCCGTACAGAACCCACAGTGCACGCAGCTGCGCAGAATGCTTTCGGCCTCTTCGGCGCGGGCCAGGCGTTTGGCGGCTTCGCTCAGATTGGTTTGCATGGCAGGGCCTCACAAGTCCGGGTACAGGCGGCCAGGGTTGAAAATGCCCTGGGGGTCGAGCTGTTGCTTGAGTGCCCGGTGGTAGCGCAATAGGGCCGCAGGCAGTGGTGCGCTGCTGTCCTCACCTGGCGCGTAGCCGGTGACATGGCCGCCGACCTGGGCGACGGCGGCACGAAGCGACTGGGCCGATGCGCTCGACTTCAGCCAGCGCTGCGCACCGCCCCAGTCGATGAGCTGGCGCCCAGGCAAGTTCAGCGCCCCGCTGGCGATGGGCACGGACAACCGCCACAACGGCGCCGGGTCGTCGAAAAAGGCCAGGCGTTGTTCGCGCAGGTCGTGCCAGAACCCGCTGTCGAGCTCGTCGCCCCCCAGGCGTTGGCGTGCCGACTGCACCGAGCCTTCACCGCCTTCCAGGCGCAGGTAAAGTGCCTCGCCGTCATGGCAGGCGGCGCTGATCGGCAGCGGCTGCTGGCCCCATTCGGCCAGTGCCGCGAGCGCCTGCTGGCGGCCCATCGGCAGGCACAGGCTCAGGCATTGGCGCGGCCGCGGCAATACCTTCAGCGACACCTCGGTGAGCAGGCCAAGGCACCCGAAACTGCCGGCCATCAGCCGCGAAAGGTCGTACCCCGCAACATTCTTCATCACCTCGCCCCCAAAGCGCAGCAGCTTGCCGTGGCCGGTGATGACACGAGTGCCGAGCACGTAATCGCGCACCGCCCCGGCCCATGGCCGCCGTGGCCCGGACAAGCCCGCAGCGACTACGCCGCCGAGGGTGGCTTCGGCGCCCAGGTGTGGGGGTTCGCAAGGCAGCATCTGGCCGGCTTCGTGCAGCGCCGCCTCGATCTCCAGCAGCGGCGTGCCAGCGCGTGCGGTAATCACCAGCTCGGTCGGGTCATAGCTGACGATGCCGCGATGGTTGCGGGTATCGACGAGCTCCCCGGTCACCGGGCGGCCCAGCATGGCCTTGCTGTTGCCGCCCTGGATACGCAGCGCGGTGCCCAGCCTCAGTGCCTGGTTGACCTGGTCCAGCAGGGCCTGGCTCATGTCGCGGTCCTTGCTCATCAGAAGCGCTCCAGCTCGGGGAAGGGCAGCTGCCCGTGGTGCACGTGCAGCGCGCCGAACTCGGCGCAGCGGTGCAGGGTAGGGATGTTCTTGCCCGGGTTGAGCAAACCCTGCGGATCGAAAGCGGCCTTGACCGCGTGGAACAGGGTGATTTCGTCGCGGTTGAACTGCGCGCACATCTGGTTGATCTTCTCTCGCCCGACGCCGTGCTCGCCGGTGATGCTGCCGCCCACGGCCACGCACAGTTCGAGGATCTTGCCGCCGATGGCCTCGGCGCGTTCCAGTTCGCCTGGGCGGTTGGCATCGAACAGGATCAACGGGTGCATGTTGCCGTCGCCGGCATGAAACACGTTGGCCACACGCAGGCCGTACTGCTCGGAGAGTTCGCTGATGCCCTTGAGCACCCGGGGCAGCTCGCGGCGGGGGATGGTGCCGTCCATGCAGTAGTAGTCCGGCGAGATGCGCCCCACCGCCGGGAACGCGTTCTTGCGCCCGGCCCAGAAGCGCGCGCGTTCAGCCTCGTCGCAAGCCAGCCGCACCTCGCGGGCGCCTGCCTGGGTCAGCACCGCTGCGACCCGTTGGCAGTCGTCATGCACGTCTGCCTCGACACCATCAAGCTCGCACAGCAGGATCGCCGCCGCGCCCACCGGGTAGCCGGCGTGGATGAAGTCCTCGGCGGCGCGAATCGCCAGGTTGTCCATCATCTCCAGCCCGCCAGGGATGATCCCGGCGGCGATGATCTCGGCCACAGCCCTGCCTGCATCCTCCACGCAGTCGAAACTGGCCAGCAGCACCCGCGCCACCTGGGGCTTGGGCAACAGCTTGACGGTCACCTCGGTGATGATGCCGAGCATGCCTTCGGAGCCGGTGAACAGTGCCAGCAGGTCGAAACCGGGGCTGTCGAGGGCGTCGCTGCCGAGCGTCAGGCGTTCGCCCTCGACCGTGAGCATCTCCACTTTGAGCAGGTTGTGCACGGTCAAACCGTACTTCAGGCAATGCACGCCGCCGGCATTTTCCGCCACATTGCCGCCGATGGTGCAGGCAATCTGTGATGAGGGATCGGGGGCGTAGTACAGGCCATGGGGCGCTGCAGCCTGGGAGATGGCCAGGTTGCGTACCCCGGGCTGAACACGGGCGAAGCGGCCCTGGGCGTTGATTTCGAGAATGCGATTGAAGCGCGCCATCACCAGCAGAATGCCTTTGGCAAGTGGCAAGGCGCCGCCAGAGAGACCGGTGCCGGCACCGCGCGCCACCACCGGCACACCGCGCTGGTGGCACAGTTGCAGCAAGGTCTGCACTTGCTCCAGACGCTCGGGCAGCACCACCAGCAGCGGCACTGTGCGGTAGGCCGAGAGGCCGTCGCATTCATAGGGTTTGAGGTCTTCCGCGCGGTGCAGAATCGCCAGGCCCGGCAACGCTTGATGCAGGGCCTGCAGCAGGGCGGGCAGGTCCACGGCAGGCAGCGCCCCATCGACCCGCTCGTCGTAGAGGATGTTCATCGGCTCACTCGGCGGCAATTGTTATTGTTGCTGGAAGCCTATCATCCCTTCAGCCGACTGCGAGCAATGTGAGAACTGTTGCCGCACAAACCCGCACCTACACACGCTGCGAAAAGGGTAGGGGCGGGTTTGCTCAGGGCGGTATTATCAATGGTCGGCGACAGGGTCGTCCTGCGAGAGTATGGCCCGGGCCAGTTCTTCATCATTGGCCTGCAGGCCGGGATGGTCCTTGCGCGCCTGTTCCAGCGCCGACTCCACATAGGCGCCGCGGATCGCACCACCGCTGGCGACGAACGCAGACAGCTCGTCACGGGCCGGGATGATCCGTTTGTCGTCCTTGAAGGTCGAATACAACGAAGCGGAAACACCGGCCGAGGTGGCCACGTCGCCCGCGTCGACGCGGGCCAAGGCAGCACCGGCAGGCAGCAGGAGCAGCAGCGCGGGGGCGAGGAATAGGTGGCGCATAGCGTATTCTCCAGTAGCGTGAAGCCCAAGGAAATAAACCACTCAGTGTTTAAGAGCGCCTCAACGTGCGAGTAGTTCAATTCCTGGGTTGCCGCCGCATGGCGCCACCAAGCGCCGTTTACGCCAATTGGTAAGTGGTCTTCACCCGGGTAAAAAACTGCCGCGCATGGGTCCCTTGCTCCCGCGAGCCCAGGCTCGAAGCGCCGTTGCCGCCAAACGGCACGTGATAATCCACCCCCGCCGTGGGCAGGTTGACCATCACCATCCCCGCTGAACTGTGCCGTTTGAAATGCTCGGCGTGGCGCAGCGAAGTGGTCACGATCCCGGCTGAAAGGCCAAATGCAGTGTCCTCGGCAGCCGCAAACGCCGCGTCGTAATCACTCACCTTGAGCACACTCAGCACCGGCCCGAAGATCTCCTCGCGGTAGATGCGCATCTGCGGCGTGACCTCGGTGAACAGGGCGGGGGTGAACAGGTAGGCCCCGGCCTGGTTGTCGATACGCTCCCCACCACACACCAGCTTCGCGCCCTGCTCAAGGCCAGAGGCCACGTACGACAGGTTCTGCTCCAACTGCCGGCTATCGACCACGGGGCCGATGTCGGTAGCCGCTTGCAACGCATCGCCCACCTTCAGCGCGCGGGTGCGCTCCGCCAGGCGCGCCACGAAGGCGTCATGAATACCTTCGGTGACGATGACCCGAGAACTGGCCGTGCAGCGCTGGCCGGTGCTGTAGAACGAGCCGTTCAGTGCCACCTCCACTGCCTGTTCAAGGTCCGCATCGTCCAGCACGATCAACGGGTTTTTGCCCCCCATCTCCAGTTGCACTTTCTTCATGCCTTCGGCGGCCAGCCTGGCGATCTGCCGGCCGGTGTGCTCGGAACCTGTGAAGCTGATGCCATCAACCAGCGGCGAGCGGATCAGGGTGTCGCCCACGCTGCGCCCTGGCCCGATCAGCAGGTTGAACACCCCGGCGGGCAAGCCGGCCCGCGAGATGATCTCGGCCAGCGCCCAGGCCGAGGAGGGCACCCGTTCGGCCGGCTTGAACACCACGCAGTTACCGAAACACAGCGCCGGGGCGATCTTCCACGCCGGGATGGCGATCGGGAAGTTCCACGGGGCGATGATGGCGACCACGCCCAGTGGCTGGGTGAACACATCGATGCCCACGTCCTGGCGCACCGATGGGTACTTTTCGCCTTCGGCGCGCAGGGCTTCCTGGGCGTAGAACTTGAACGAACGGCCGGCCCGGTCGACTTCGCCCAGTGCCTCACGCAGCACCTTGCCTTCCTCGCGGGCCAGCAGCGTGGCCAGTTCTTCGCGGCGGGCAAGTATTTCTGTGCCAATGAAGTCCAGTGCGTCGGCGCGTTGCTGCGGGTTGCTGCGGGCCCAGGCGGGCGCGGCCCGGCGGGCAGCCAGCAGGGCCCGCTCGGTCAGCGCCTGGTCGGCCCGCACGAAACGCTCGACCACCTCGCTGGGGTTGGACGGGTTGCAGTTTTCCAGCACATCATTGCTGCTGTCCAGCGCGACGAAGGCGCCATCGACATAGTTGCTCTTGGTGACCAGGGTCATGCGCTTCGGATCCTTTTTGCGTTGGCTTGGCGGGCGACGAAAGCGCTGATGTTGTCCACGGCGCTGTCCATCAACTGCTGCATGGCATCTTCACTGCTCCAGGCGATGTGCGGGTTGAGCAAGAAGTCGTCGCGGTCGATCAGCTGGAACAGCGGGTTGCTCGGGTGCAGCGGCTCCTGCTCGACCACATCCAGTGCCACGCCGCCCAGGCGGCCTGCCTGCAGCGCCTGGATCAGCGCAGCCTCATTGACCACGCCGCCACGGCCGGTATTGACCACCACGGCATCGGGCTTCATCAGCGCCAACTGCGCGGCATCGATCAGGTTGTAGGTGGCCGGCGTCAGTGGGCAGTTGATCGACAGCACGTCGCAGCTGCGCAGCAATTCGGCCAACGGTCGGCAGTCCGGGCCCTGGCGCTTGCCGCCGCGGTCTTCGAACAGCACCTGCATGCCGAAGGCTCGCGCCAGGTGCGCCAGGCGCAGGGCGATCGGGCCGCTGCCGATGATCGCCAACTGCTTGTCGCGCACATCGCGGATGCGGTGGTTGAAGTAGATGTTCTGGTACGGTTTCTCGCCGGCATGCACCTGGCGCATCAGCCGGGTGAACGCGGCCGGGCGGCGGAACAGTTCGAGGATCATCGCCAGGCTGTGCTCGGCCACGGTGTTGGCGGCATAGCCCGGCACGCTGGCGACCTCGATGCCATGGGCGTCGCAGTAATCGACGTCGACGATATCGCGGCCAGTGAGGGCCAGCGAGATCATCTTCAGCTTCGGCAACTGGCGCAGGTGTTCCTCACGCAGTGGCACGCTGCAGGTGAAGGCGATGGTCGCGTCCTGCAGGTGGTCGAGCATCTGCTCGGGGCAGGTGTAGGCAAACTGCTGCCAGGTGTGCGCGCAGTCGGGGCGCTTGAGGCGCGTGGAGGGCGCCAGGCCCTCGTCGTCGAGCAGTACGATATGTTCGCTCACGGTCCGTTCCTTATTTTTTCTGGGCTGGCACGTAGCCGGCCGGGGCCATGGCCACCAGGCGGCGGGTGACGAAACCGGCATCCTGATCATGGTCTTCGAGGGTTTCCTTGCGAACCAGGGCGTCACGCACCAGGTGCGCGCCGAAGAAGCGCAACGGCTCTGGCGGCAACATTTTCATCTTCTGGTTGACCAGGCCACAGTTGGCCCATTCGTCATTGGCGTGCTCGACCAGCGACTTGATGATGCGGCTGGCAAACACGGTGGTCGCCACGCCGTTACCGGAAAAACCAATGCCGTAGCTGATGTTCTGGTGGTGGTCGAGGTAGCCGAAGTTCGGCAAGCCCTTCATGGCCCGGTCGATGGGGCCGGTCCAGCTGCTGACCACTGGCACATCTTGCAGTTGTGGGTACAGGCGGCGCAGTTCGGCTGCGACCTTGTCGGCCGCCGGCGAGGGTTTTTCATACAGGTTGCCAATGCGCCCGGCGTAGGCGAACTGGCCCAGTGGCTTGCCGAACACCACGCGCCCATCGGGGGTGTTGCGCCAGTAGTTGAGTACGGTGCGCGAGTCGGTCATGCATTCGCCGCCACTGAAGCCGATGGCATCGAGCTTGGCCTTGACCGGTGCCGTCGCCACCATGTCGCTGGACATGATCGCGATCATCCGGCGCAGCTCCGGGAACTGCGCGCCCCAGGCGTTGAGTGCCAGTACCACTTGTTTGGCTTTTACCTGGCCCTTGGCAGTGTGCACCACGGGGTTGGCGCCGCGCTGCAGGTGGGTGAACGGTGACTTCTCGAATATCTGCACGCCCAGTTTCAGCGCCACCCGGCGCAGGCCACGGGCGAGCATGGCGGGCTGCACGGTGGCGGCGTTGGGGTCGTAGATGCCGCCCAGCACCAGCGGCGAGCCGACCCGCCCGCGAATGGTCTGGCGGTCCAGTTCCTGGAAGGGGTTGACGTCGAGCTTCTGCAGGCCGTCGGTCAGCACTCGCCACGAATTCATCTGGCGCGGGTTGGTGGCAGTCCACAGCCAGCCGTCCTTGCGGTACTGGGCATCGATCCCGTGTTCCTGGCAGAAGCTGCCGATTTCGTCGATGGCCGACTCGGCGGCCTCGCAGATGCGCCTGGCTTCGGCGTCGCCGCAGATGGTGCGCACCGACAGGTACTTGCCCCACCAGTTGGTGGCAACGCCGCCGTTGCGTCCGCTGGCACCCGAGCCACAGCGGTCACGCTCGACGATGACAATGGTTTGTTCCGGGTGGGCCTGCTTCAGGCGGATAGCCGACCACAAGCCAAGGAAGCCGCCGCCGACGATACACACGTCGGCTTGAATCGAGTCCTGCAGGGCAGGGGCGAGGTCGTTGTCCAGGTCCAGCGCCTGGGCATACCAGAATCCACGGTACATGAGGGGTGCCTCTGAGCATGTTTGTCTTGTGCCTACATGATGCTCAGCGCGGCCAGGGGGCGATATTACAGTCATGACAATTGATAGGAAGTAGGCGTTCGCTCAGCGAGGGACTGGCACCCTTGTCAGAGTAAGGAAGAGCGAGGCCTTGGCGGGGTATCTAGACAGACAACCGTAGCGTCCTGCCTTGTCTGAGATCTTCTATTTATAGTGCTGAATATGATAGGGCGGACGCCGGTGTACGCTTAGAATGGCATTCACTTCGGATGTGATGAGAGCAGCGTCCATGGTCGCCGAACAATACCTACAACAACCGCAGGCCGCCGAAACCGTCTCGCAGATCAAGCCTGAACTGCGGGTCGGTTTCCTCCTTCTCAATCAGTTCACCTTGGTGCCCGTCGCCGGGCTGGTCGATTCGCTGCGCTTCGCCGCCGACAAGTCGTTCCGCAGCCAGCAGGTGTACTGCCAATGGGACTGGATGACCCTCGACGACCAACCGATCACCGCCAGCTGTGGCATGCCCATTTCGCCAACCAAGCCGCTGAACCTGTTTGCCCAGTACGACTACATCGTGCTGGCGGGCGGGCTGTTGAGCGAAACGCGCAACCCGCCAGGCTGGCTGCTTGATGCGCTGTGTGAGGTGCATGCCGCGAACATCCCGATCATTGCCCTGTGTTCGGCGTCGTTCGTGCTGGGCAAGGCAGGCCTGCTCGATGGCCGGCGTTGCGCGTTGCATTTCACCTTGCGCGACGAGTTCAAGGAGCGCTTCCCGCTGTCCACCGCAGTGATCGACAAGAGCTATGTGGATGACCGTGGCATCATCACCTGCCCGGGCGGCACGGCGATCGACCTGGCGGCCAACCTGATCCGCAGGCATTGCGGTGCGGTGCGCGCGCAGAAAGGGCTGGAGTACCTGCTGGTGGACGAGCGCGCCGACCAGCAGGAAAGCCAGGCCGCCAGTGATTCGGTGTACCAGAACGACCGCGTGCAGCGCGCCATTGCCTTCATGCGCGCCAACCTGGATGCATCGATGACGCTCAAGGCCGTGGCCGAGGCGGTGGGCACCCATCCTCGCCAGTTGCATCGCGAGTTCGTCGCCAACACCCAGGAACCACCGGCCAACTATTGGCGCAAGCTGCGCCTGGACCATGCGCGGCGGTTGCTGGTGAATACCAGCCAGAACATCACCACCATTGCCTTGGCGTGCGGGTTTTCCGATGCGTCGCACTTCATCTTGTGGTTCCGCAAGCAGTATGGCGAGACGCCGTACAGCTTCCGCAAGCGGCGCCACGAGGTGGAGCGGTTCGATTGGCATGGGGACAAGGTAGGGCTGGACCCGGAGTTGTAGGGTGTTGCTCAAGCTTTTTTGGGGCCGCTAACGGCCCCAAAATCTCAGTCAGATGCACTGTCAAAACCAGCCAAACCCCTGAGTCTCGATCCGAACTGTCTCACGCCTAGAACAACACGTAAGTCTTGCGCAGGGTCTCGTGGATGTCCCACACGCCTTCGCAGTTCTCCGGGAACAATACCGCGTCGCCCGCCCGCAGCTCGACCGGCTCGCCGCCGTCGGGGGTGAAGGTGCAACTGCCGCTGACGATGTGGCTGAACTCACGGTTTTTCAGGTAGCGGCGGAACACCCCCGCGCTGCTTTCCCAGACGCCGATGCTGGCGCCGACCGCTTCATCGGTCTGCTCCTGCGCCGTGGCGGCCAGGGCAATCGGTTCGCTGATCGGCAGGCGGGCAGGGGCGGGTGCGCCCAAGGGCGAAGCAGCGGCATTGCGTACAACGGTAAGTACTTGAGTCATGGAAGGGCTCCTTCAGGCTTTACGAGCGACAGTTTTGTGGGACGGTGACGGTGCAGCGCTGGTGCTGCCCAGCGCGGCGGCTTGTTGCAGGTCGAGCTTGCTGGTCTCTGGCGCCAGCCACCACGAGATCAGTGCACCGAACAGCGAGATCAAGGCGGCGGCGAACATGGTGTTGGCAATGCCGTAGGACACCAGCGAGATCGGCACCAGGTAGGTACCCACGGCCGCGCCAACACGCGACAGCGAAGTGGCCAGGCCCACGGCGGAGGCGCGGATTTCGGTGGGGAACAGTTCGTTGGGGTAGACGTACTCCAGCACCTGAGCACCGCCAATCAGCACCGCATAGGCACCAAACAGCACCAGCACGGTGGTGGGTGATGCATCGGGGAACAGGCCCAGCAGCAACAGCGACATGCCCGACCAGAGGAAGCTGTGGATCAGCATCTTGCGCCGCCCCAGGCGGTTGATCAGCTTGGTGGCCACCAGGCAGCCCAGGGTGAACAGCAAGGTGATGGCGATCGAGCCATAGGCCGCCCAGTCACCGGTGAGTTTCAGCGCCTGCAGCACTTTCGGGGCGAACGCGTAGATGGCGAACAGCGGCACGATGGCGCACGTCCAGAACAGCGTGACGAAGGCCATGCGCTTGCCGTAGCCGGAGTGGAACAGCGACCACACCGACACGGGTTTGTCGCTGACTTGCTCCGGCAGGTCGGCAATGGAGTAGTCCTGGCCATAAACCCGCTTGATCACTGCATCCGCCTCGGCAGTGCGGCCTTTGCTCAGCAGCCAGCGTGGTGATTCCGGCGTGCCGCTACGGGCAATCAGGAACAAGGCACCCGGCACCAACGCACTGGCCAGTACCCAGCGCCAGCCGTCGTCGCCGCCGACACGCAGCAACAGCTCACCGACCATGTAGGCAGCGGCGGCCCCGGCGAACCACATCAGCACCATCGCGGCCAGCAGCGGCCCGCGTTGCTTGCGTGGCAGGAACTCGGCCAGCAGCGAGGTGGCGATGGGGTAGTCGGCGCCCACCGCGATACCGATCAACAGCCGCCAGGCAAACAGCGCCCAGGCCGACTCCACCCAGAACTGCGCCACCGAAAACCCGACAATGGCGATCAGGTCGATCAGGTACAGCACCTTGCGCCCGTACTTGTCGGTGAACCACCCCCCCAGAAACCCGCCAAGGAACACCCCGATCAGCGCCGAGGCAGCAATCAGCCCCTCCCAGAAGGCGGACAGTTGCAGGGCATTGGTGATCTGCAGCATGGCCACGCCGATGATGCTCAGCACATAGCCGTCGAGGAACGGCCCGCCAGCGGAATAGACCGTCAGCTTGCGGTGGAACGCATTGAGTGGCGCATCTTCGACGGAGCGTTTCGATACGGACATTGGACTTACCTCTTGTTGTTATTCGACGCAGTAGCGCCGCCGCACTATCGCACCGGGCCGCAGAGGTTCCATATAACGGTTGGGACGGGTCATGGCATGCCCTTGCCGGGTGGCTTGGCACCTGCCGTAACGGGACTTATTAAATTTCGTTGGCGCGCAGGATGGCGGCCACGCCTGTGCGGGTGTCCAGCCCAGTGGTGACGGGGTAGGGTGCGGGTGGCGATGCCGCTGCCTATGGGCGCTATACAGACTCGGGGGGCCACTGGCCTTGTTAGTGGGCCATTACGGTGTCAGCCATGTCAGGCTTGCTCACTGCTGTTATGCGGTGCGCGTTGATGGGGGCGGTCTTGAAACGCGCTTCGATCACGCGTACGTCGAGTGAGCCGTGCAGAATGCTGCTTCGGGGCCGGCCACTCGCCGCGTGGGGTTCCCCATGTCACATACTCGCTGCACCAGCCTGTATTACCCTGGATATTTGTCAGCTGTTCGGGCAGGCCGCCTAAGAGGACTTCCTCGCTGTTTGGCATTCCGTCAATTCTGTCCAGCGGCTCGAAGCTGTTCAGATCGTCATTGGTAGTTAGGTCTCGATAGGTATCACCGAAATTACAAATAAACTTAAGTGTTCCTCCAATCCATGATTCAAGGGTGATTGATTATGCTTGGCGATACTTCTGTCAATATTGTGATAAGGGTATTGTTTGCTATGCATAACATTTCCAGTAACTCAGGGCTGTAATTTTTTTCGATTTCAGGGTCGGGCCTCCAGTTTAGTATGGCTAGTGCAAAGAACGTCATGCAGGTCATCGATGTCTGGAGTAGAGATTTCTAAGTATCTTTCTATGCCTTGCTCATAAAAGTCTAAGGTGGTTTTCTGTCTTTTTCTAACTGCTCTAATTGTGCCTGGTAGTTGCTCAAGAAATACAGCCAAGTCAGTGCTCGTGTCCATTGCCCTTGTTTGTTCTCGGCGCATGGTCAATTAGGTGCTGAGTAATTGAGACCATGCCGGCATAGCTCTTCGCGAACTTGTCGAAGCGTTTCACTAGCTACGGGCCATATCTTCTCCGGCTATTTTTTATACGATAACCTGCTAAGTTTTTGGAGGTTTTACCAGTTTTGTTGCTCTGCTATGCCAGCGTAGAAAAAAATTTCCTCGTATGAATAGATTATTTTATGCCTATTGACTGTGTAGTCGCGCTGCACCTGTTGGGCGTTACGTACCTGTTCGCTGTAGCGCAGGCGCCGCAGGCAGGGTTTTTCCTGGTCGCCGCCGCTGTTGGCTTGGTACAGCACGGTGTAGGGAACGAGCGGCTTGCCCTCTTCGAAGAAACCCTCGTCTTCCTCCTCGGCCTTGATGGCCCCAAGGCTGATCATACCGAGCGATTGCAGCCGGTCGGTGATGATCAGGTTGTGGCGCTTTGCACTGTGCTCGAAGCGGTAGACGAAGCCTTCCTCAGCGGCCAGGCGGGCAATGAAGTCCAGGTCCGTTTCGCCGGCCTGAACGCAAAACTCGCGCGCTTGATGGTCCATGGAAGCGCGTAGCTCGAACTGCTTGATGCCTTGGCGCTTGAGCATCAGTTCGAGAATTTGCGGGACGCTCTTGTGCTGGAAAATGCGCCAGTTCGAGCGCAGCTTGGCGCGGGCCAGCTGCGGTTCGATCAGCGCGTGGTAGTAGGTGCGGTAGAAGCCACTCTCCGCTTGGCTGAAACGGCTGACCAGGCCATGCACATGACGCACGGGGCGTTCGCGGTCCCAGAGGGTGAATAGCACAGGTTGGTCGAGCAGCTGGCCGAAGTCGATGTCGTCCTGGAAGCTGGTCAGTTCCAGCGCGAGCGAGAAGGGTTGGCTGATGCCTTCCTTGAGCGTGAACGACACGACGTCGAATTGAGCATCGCCCACGAGGGGCTGAAAGCTGTAATGCAGATCGGATTGGCGAGGCATAAGAGATCCTTGTCGGCCGCCTGGTAGTTCTGACAGCCGGGCATAATTGCCCGCCCGGCTGCAAGCGTGCTAGATCAAACGGCGGTTTCTATGGGTTTGCGCCAATCGTCAATAGCCGACGTCCCGGCTACTCTATGCTCCCAGGTAATTTTGCGATAAGTCATCGATACCTCAATGAGCTGTGTATAATTTTCGTTCACTTTATTCTGTGCATGGGGTAGTACGCTGTTGATGTCGACAATGATTCCGTCAACTAGCTCTGTTGTGAAGAAATGCTCTTGCTTCCCTTCAACCGATGTTCGATACCACCGGACAGTGGTCATAGGTAGTACTTCACCCCTTACTAGTGCCTGATACAACATAGGAACTGCTTTGTTCAGCGCGCACGTAAACACAAAGGGCTTGTGAATGCGTTGCCCAGAGGGTTGTCCGCTCTGTGGGTCAGTCGGCACGGTTACCTGATGCTTGATTTCCTGAGCGAGGATCTCGTTCTCGTGGCCTTCGACATAAACATTACCTACAGAGTCAGGTGTGAAAGCGTCTTTCGTAATCAGGCCTTGAAACGTACCTTCAATTGCGATGTAAGCGGGTGTTGGCATGGCAGTTTCTCCTGCGTCCATTTGGATAAAACACGCGCACCCCAAGGTGGCGTGGCCATCGGAAACGATGGGCTTGTCAGCGAGGCAGCAACCCCGCTAATTCGTTGAATTCAGTGGCGCCGTGTGGCGGTTGGTTATTGCTGCAAAATGCCGTTGAGCGACTCCAGTACCTCGGTGGTGACCAGGTGCAGGCGGTAGCTGTAGATCCCATAGGCCACCGCCATGGCAAAGGCGCACGCCAGCAGAGGGCTCCACCACGGCCATTGCCGGTTCATGCGAAAGTTGCGCGGGGCCACGTGGGTGTAGGGGTCGCAGACGTCTTCCGGCGTAGGGCCGCGGAGCTCGCGGATGATCCCGTGGAGTTGGTGAATCAAGGCATTGAGTGTTTCTTCGCCCTTCGGGGCGATGGCGTACTTGCCCTTCAGGCCTAGGGCCAGCGCGAAGTACATGAACTCCAGTACGTCCTGATACCGCTGGGGTTCTTGCATCAGGCGGGAAAGCACGGTGAAGAATTTCTCCCCTCCCCAGGTTTCGTGGTGGAAGATGCTGAGCAGTGGCTCCTGGCTCCAACAGCTGTTCTTGCCCCAGGGCCTTTCCATGACGGCTTCATCAATGTAAAGGCACAGGCCATACGAGTACGCCAGCAACTGAGCGGGGTCATAGCCGTGCTGGCGCATTTCTTCCTGGATGTTAGCGATCTGGTTGCGGACTTGCCCGTGCACGTCCTTGATGTTGGGCAATGTATCGAGGGTGCGCAGGCGCATGACCAGGCCGAACAGGGGGGCAGCAGCATCCAGCATCAGGTTTGCGTAGCCGCCCCGTAGCTGGAAGTCGGGATCAGCGGCATAACCCTCGAAGGTAGGCTCAGCCTGTTCCTTCTCTGGCTCGGCGTTCCCTGCAGACCGCTTGCCCTCTATAGGCGCCTTGCCTGGCATGCCGAAATGTTCACCCACACTGTCTTGACTGTTCTCTGTCATCTCATTCGCCCCTGATCGCCCAGAACTGCAATTCAAGCCCCGGGAATTCACCCGCAATGTGGATGCCGAACCCATTGGCCTTTGTCATGCACGCCCAGGCCGGGTCTCGCCGGTCCAGTTCGAAGTAGCTGAAACCTGCATGGAAGGGCAGGTCGCGAGGTGCCACGGGCAAGGGGTTCAAGGGGATACCGGGCAGTTGCAGTGGCACCAGGTCGTTCAATGACTCCAGCGAGGTAACCTTGGCTTTCTGCACAAACATCTGGCGCAGCGATTGTGGTGGTAGATTGGCGCGCACGGCGAGGATGAAGTCGGCTTCGTCGATCAGGCGGCGATCTTCCAGCGTCGTCGTCATCACGCCGTAGTCCAGGGACTCCAACGGTAGCGACACGGCGCGTGGTTGCAGGACTGTGCTCAATGCCCGGCGCAAGGTTTCTTGCAGCGGTTTGAATGAGGTGTGCAGCGCGGTGTGGTGATACGCAGGGTATTCCTGCGCCAGCCGGGTCTCGTCGGTGAAGGTCACCAGCTCGCCACAGGCCTGGCTCATGCACAGGTAGAGCTGCTCAGGGTGCGTCTGCGCTTGCCTGGCCAGGTGGCGGAAGCAGGGCCACCAGCGGTTCATGGCTTGCAAGAGGTTGAAGTCGCGGATGTCGGCGATCCCGGACTGGCCCGATGCACCAATGCGGGTGGCGAGGTTGCGTGCCCGTTCGCGTAGGGTATTGCAGATTTCTTCGAGAAAGCGCTGCAGCGCCGGCACCGCGCGCACCGATATGCTGGTGGGGTAAAACGCTTCATCCAGCTGCAGGCTGCCGTCGGGGCGCCGTTCGAGAATACGGGCCAGGGCCAGGCGGGTGTAGGCGCTGCTGTCTTCGGCTTTGCGTTTGAGCTGCAGGTTGGGCATGGCGAGGTCGACCTGAGCCAAATCACCGTCGGCGGTGTGGGTGTCCTTGATCTCATACGCCTGGGCGATGTAACGGAAGTTGGCGGTGTTGTCGGGCCAGCTCACTTCGCGGCCGCCCTCGGTGCGCAGCGGCAGGCACAGGTACACCTCACTGTCTTTGGCGCCATCATCATCGATTTCCAGCGGCGGCGGCGGCGGCAGGTCTGCGGGTATATCGAACACCGTGCCGTCCGGCATGATGCCCCGCGCCCGGGTGATGGCGATCTTGCCCAGGCTCAGGTACTCATCGTTCAACTGCAGTTCGCTGAAGCCATAAAAGGCTGCGCTGAGGCTGCCAAGGCGCTGGTGCAGCGCCGCTTCCGTGGCCCGGGCCGCCTGCTGAAAATGTTGCGGCTTGACGAACAGGCCCTCGGGCCACAGGACGGGGTTACGTGAACTCATGAGGGCTCCATGTCAGCGTGGGTAAGCGAGAGGGGCAACAGGTGTGCAAGCGTCATCAGTCTTCCTCCTTGAGCAGGATCTGTGTGTCGTTGACCAGCACCGAAAGGATGATCTGGCGGCCCCGTGGGGGAATGCGCAGCACCTGCTGCCAGGTGGCGTTTTCCTGGTTTTGGTAGTCGCCGATGACTGCGACGAAACGGGTCTCGGGCTCGATGGGCGCGAAGGGGATGAACTTGAACTGGCCGGGGCGCAGCAGGTAATCGTCATCGCGGATATAGGTGCTGCGCAGGGCCGTGGCCGGGTCTTCGTCTAGCAGTCGATACACGCTGTTACGCAGCAGTGAGTCGTCGCGCAGTTGCAGGATCTTGATGGCGATGGGGGTCGCAACAGGTTCTGCGGCGACGGCCGTTGTGCGTGGCAACGTAAGGACTACCGTTGGGTCGTCATAGCTGCCGGGTGTGCTCTCTTCCAAGGGGGAGCGTTGCAGGTCAGCTTCGTCGTCCTCGGCCATTTCGACGGGGGACATCGCTGGAAATTGCGCCTGCAAGAACGCGAACAGGCTCGCCACTTTCTCTGTCAGTGCATAAGGGTCGCCCGCGCTCAAGCTGACCCCATAGGGGCTGGGCTCCAGGACGCTCTCGTGTTCAGTCGGCAGGTCGATGCTGTTCGGGTTGCCATTCAGCGTGGGGCTGGCATTAATGCTGAACGCGACCTCGGTGGGATGATCCTTGGGCGGCCCAATGGGCAGTGAAGGGTCCATGACCACTTGCCTTACTCTGCTCAAGGACGTGCAGGCGGAGAGCCCAACCATTGCGACCAGCAGGGCGATTACCAACGGATGACGCGTCATGGGCGTTCTCCTGCAATCAAACGTTGCAGCAGGTTGTCTTCCGACGCCCTCGCATCCGGCACGGCATTCAGTGCTGCCAGAGGGTCATTGCCACTGGCAGGCTCGAACACCGAGCAGATCTCGACGGCTGCGTGGGGGGCTGAATGCCTCGGTTGCCAAGCCTGGGTTGGACCATCGGCTATCAGTTGGTCGAGCACGCGCGGGGCAGGGCTGAACAGGTCCTCCAGCGACTGCGCATGGGTGAGCGCGTACTGAATGTGCAGCCGATAAGCGCCAATACGCAGTTGGTCGCCTTCCAGAAGGCGCCTGGGGGGTAGTGCTCCCAGACTGTTGATGCTGTCGTTCAGGTAGGTGCGGTTGCAGCGGTCGATCACGCAGAAGCCGCCCTCTAGCCAACGGATTTCGCAGTGGATCGCTGCAACGGTATGGTGACGGTCATCGATCAGCCAATTGGCGCCTTCGCTGCCGATGGTGCCGCCCTTGCAATCGAACGCATGCCGAGCAGTGACGCCGTGCTGCAACTGGTCGAGGTTGGAGATGCTCAAGATCAATGTGCTCATGCGCGCCCCCGAAAGCGCACGACGGGGCTGATCTCGCCATGGCGGTCATCGACAAAACTGGTCCAGCCCAGATAGGCGCCTTGGTTACGGTGCAGGCAGAAAGGTGGCAGCGCGTTCTGCTTCAACCGCAGTTCCAGGTCATAAGCCAGGCCATCACGCAGTAGAAAGTCGATCAATGCCCGCACGCGGCCGAAGTTGATGCCGCTGGGCAGCAGGTCTCGCAACTGGGCCTGGTCTAGCTCACTGATCACCAGGGTGAACTTGCTGCTGCGGGTGCGCGTGCGGCTGCCGACCATGAAGCTGCTGCCCAGCTCGCCGTTGCTACGCCCGAGGCTGACCCGCTGTTTGCCCGTAGTGGGCACCGAGCGCGTTTCGAATTCACGGATATGCACGTGCTTCAGATCGAAGCAATGGGCAATGATGCCGGCGACGGTGCCCGGCGCGCGGCTGCGGCTGGCGATGACGCCGGCAAAGCTGAGCAGCCGGCTCCAGGGCAGCGCTGTGTCACCTCGAAGTTGCTTGTTGTTCAGCCCGAGCAGGGCGAACACGTACTGCGAGAATTCATCGCTGGCACCCGGCTGAAAACGGATGTAGTAGCGGTATTTGCGCCAGATGCGATGCAGCAGGCTGAGCACATAATGGTTGAAGAAGTCGAAGAAGGCCGGCCGCACGCCAATACCCTGCGCATGTTCATAAGCCAGCTGCTCCAGGTAATAGGTGGGCAACGGTGAGTCCGTGCCATGCAAGCCCATGAAGGTGGTGCAAACGCGATAGCGCGGCTGTTCACCGGGCACGCGTTCGGCTTTGTATACGTCCGACACAGGGAAGGTCAGCCGCGGATCGCTGGCCAGGCGCACGCGCAGCCGGGTGGCCTCGTCTGGCCAGCGCGGTTCCAGGTCATCACCGTGCAAGCCGTGCAAGCGCTCCAGCAACTGGAAGAAGTTGTACTGGTGCGCGTCGGCGAGCAGCCTGTCGGCTAGATCAGCGGTTGCTTGCCGGTCTGGATTGGCCATGTGTAGTGCTCGTTGTTGGTGGTGTTGATCACTTCCAGTTGATGGAAGGAATTGATGCTCGCGTACAGCGCGAAGAAGTGGGCGAGCACGCAGCTGAACAGGTACAAGTCGCCTTCGCAGAGGAAGGCGGCCTGGTCCAGCTTCAACCGGGTGTGCAGGCCGCGGATGGGCTGCCCCTTGATCAGCCAATCCATAGGTTCGGTGTGAATTTCACGGATGCCGTCGAGGCGTTTAGCGGTGGTGCGTGCTTGCTGGATATCGTGCAAGGCTGCGAAGTCGTAGGTACGGATGACCGCTTTCAACGGCTCTACCGAGAGCAGCGACAGGTAGTTGAGCGACATGTTGGAGACCAATGCCCACTGCAACTGACCGTCCAGCACGGGGCGATAGGGGCGGGTAGGCGCGCAGATGTTGGTATAGGCGGCGAGCGGCGGCGTGACCTCGGTGAGCACGTTGATGTCATTGACGCCCAACGCCAGCGGCAGGTCCCGATTGGTGCAGGTCAGGTCTATCGACGCTGTTTCCAGCTGGCCAATGTAGGCGTTGGCATCGGCGCGGACGAACGAGATGCGATGGGTGACGCCATCACCGCGCAGCGAGTCTTCGAGCTGGTAGCGGTAATACAGCGCGGTGCGCCCTTGCACGTGCTCGATTTCATGCGCAAACGACTCGAATGGGCGGAAGGTCCGCAGGTACTCGCCGCTACCCCCATCTGTCGTCGCTCGGGTACTGATGACGTGGTCGACACTGAAAATTTCGTAAACGGACTGCTCTGAGCCTTTAGGCTTCAGTTGGACCTGGGCGTGCTCGTTGGACAGGTCGATCGGTTCGGCGCTGTGCGCGAACAGGTTGACCGCCGGTGTGCAATACAGGCTGAAGTCTGCTTTGCCGACACGCAGTGAGTCAGGTAGTTGACGCGTGAAGTGAAACGCCATGCTCACCTGTTGGCTGGCATGAACGGGCCACAGTTTTTCCAGCCCGGTCACGCTGAAGAAGTGAAACCGCTGGGGGAAGACGAAGTACTCCTGCAGGATGCGATAGCCGTCAAAGACGTTCTGCGGGTAGGGCAACAAGGCGTCGTCGGGGCTGAACCCCGGGAAGAGGACGCTGCTGGCCGGTAGCCGGCGCACCTCACCGTTGATGGTCACGCTGACTTGCTTCAGGTACTGGGAAAGCCACAAGTACAGCGTGCGGGCGTTACTGCTATCGCCGCTGAGGTGGAAGTCGAGGCTGGAGCAGCCCAGGCTGTTCAGTGGCCGCTCAACCAATGCTTGAAGGTCGATGCGAACCACCGAACTGTCCAATGTCTGGGTTGCGCCCACCGCCTCGATCTCGAACGGATGGATATTCACCGCAGTACAGGTGCGAAATTCGCAGGCCACACTGTCTACTGGCTTCGAGAACAGCCTTGAACCTTTGGGGATGTGCTGTGACTGGCTGAGGGACTGCTTGAGCGGCGTGAACTGGATGATCGTCGCGCTGGGCAGGGGCCGCAGATAATTCGGCCACAGCAACTGCAGCATGGGGTGGGTCAGCTCTGGCAGGTCGTCTTCCAGCTTGAGCCGCAGCTTGGCCGTCAGGAACGCGAAGGCTTCCATCAGGCGTTCCACATCGGGGTCGCTACCTCCCTTGCCTAGCAGCCGGGCGAGCTGTGGATTGTCCTTGGCAAAGTCGTTCCCCAGCTCGCGCAGGTAGTGCAACTCTTCGCTGAATCGGTCCTTTAGTGACATGGGTCACCTCACTCGGGTGTAACGGTTGTGCCCGTTGACCAGCAGCTCGAGTTGCAGCTGCTCCGTGTGGTTGTTGACCTGTACGTGGCAATCCAACCTGAAATGCAAGTCCAGTGGGGCGTGAACATCGGGTACGGCTTTAAGGGTGCGCAGCTGTATGCGTGGCTCGTAGCGTTGAAGGGGGCGGCGAATATCCGCGCTCACTTGCGCAAGCAATTCGCCGCTGCTCACGTCATGCCCGTTGAAGTCACGCAGGCCCAGGTCAGGGCTGCTCTGCGAGCACCCCTGGCGGGCGTTGAGCAAGGTTTCAAGGTGGCGTTTGATGGCGGCGAATTTTTGCGAAGCGCTCTCCCGCCGGGACGGCTCTCGGGGAGTGGACTGGTCCGCCATCAAGCGATCGAAAAGGGCGCTCATTGCGTGTCGAGCCGCCCGACCAGGGAAATCTCGAAATTCGCACCCATGTATTTGAAGTGCGGGCGCACGGCGAGTGAAACCTGGTACCAACCCGGGTCACCGGCAACGTCCGAGACTTCAACCCTGGCTGCACGCAGCGGGCGGCGGCTGCGAACATCGGCGCAAGGGTTTTCCTGGTCGGCGACGTATTGCTTGATCCATTTGTTGAGCTCGGATTCAAGGTCCCGCCGTTCCTTCCAGCTGCCGATCTGTTCGCGCTGCAGCACCTTGATGTAGTGGGCAAGCCGGTTGACGATGAACAGGTAGGGCAACTGGGTGCCAAGCTTGTAGTTGGTCTGGGCCTGCACGCCCTCAGCGGTTTTCGGGAAGTGCTTGGGTTTCTGCACCGAGTTGGCGGAGAAGAACGCCGCGTTATCGCTGTCTTTGCGCATGGTCAGGGCGATGAAGCCTTCTTCAGCCAGCTCGAATTCCTTGCGATCGGAGATCAGCACTTCGGTCGGGATCTTGGCCTGCAACTGGCCCAAGGATTCGTACAAATGAACCGGCAGGTCTTCGACGGCGCCACCCGACTGCGGGCCGATGATATTCGGGCACCAGCGGTAGCGGGCAAAGCTGTCGTTGATGCAACTGGCCAGCAGGAACGCGGAACTGCCCCAGAGATAATTGTCATGCCGGCCGTCGATGTTCTCGTCGTAGTTGAAGCTGCTGATCGGCTGGTCCTGATGGTGGTAGACGGAGCGAAGCATGAACCGCGGCCCGGTCAGGGCCACGTGACGGGCGTCCTCGCTTTCACGGAAAGCCCGCCACTTGGCATGCCGAGGCCCTGCAAAAATGTCTTTGATTTCCTTGAGATTGGGCAGCTCTTCGAAACTGCTCAAGTTAAAGAATTCGGGGGACGGCGCTGCGAGAAAGGGCGCATGCGACATGGCGCCCACCGAGGCCATGTAGCTCAGCAGTTTGATGTCCGGTGAGGACGGGCCGAAGTTATAGTCACTCACCATGGCCGCAACCGGTTCGCCACCGAATTGGCCGTAACCGGCCGTGTAAACGTGTTTGTACATGCCGCTGGATGTGATATCAGCCGCATGTTCGAAATCATCGAGCAAATCGGCTTTGCTGACATGCAACACTTCGAGCTTGATGTTTTCGCGGAAGTCCGTGCGGTCGACCAGAAGTTTCAGCCCGCGCCAGGAAGACTCAAGCTGCTGGAACGCGGGCTGATGCACGATGGCGTCCATCTGCTTGCTGAGCACCCGGTCCAGTTCCGCAATCATCTGGTCGACACGGTGCTTATTGATAAGTTGCTCTGGGTCATGGTTTTTGAGGATGTCGGCAATAAAGGCAGATACACCCTGCCGGGCGACCTGATAGCCTTCTTGCGCAGGCACCAATTTGGTTTGCGCCATGATCTGGTCAAGCAGCGTGGTTGGGCTCAACGTTTCGGCAGGGGTATCAACGGCGACGGTAGTGCTGTTTTGCTTTGGCATGGGTTCGCTCCGTTGTCTCAGTCTTCTTTTGGCGCCTCAAGCACCAGGTCCAGTTCTTTGGCGAGCTGCTTGCGGGTTTGCTCATTGCTCAACAGGTGTTGCAGTTGCTTGCGGAATGTCGGCACGTTGCCCAGCGGGCCCTTCAGGGCGACCAGCGCCTCGCGCAGCTCCAATAGCTTGTTCAGTTCGGGTACCTGTCGAGCGATCTGGTCCGGCCCGAAGTCATGGATGGACTTGAACTGCAGGCTGACCGCCAGCTCGGCGTCGGGGGCGGTGCTGAGCAGGGAGGGCACTGACATATTCAGGCGCACGTCGGCTTCGCTCAGGACGTTGTTGAAGCTGTGTTTATCAATGCGCATGACCGCGCGGTCTTCTAGCGCCCGGCTGTCATCCAAGCCGAAATCGCCCAGGACGAGCATTTTGTGCGGCAGCTCTACTTCGGCCTGTTCGTCCCCGGTGGCAGGAACATACTTGATGTTTATGCGCTCTTTAGGCGCTACAGAGCCTGTGTTTTTTGACATTGGCGTTTAACTCACTGGTTGTTTTTGATCGTTTTCTGCAAGGTCCGTATTGTCGTGTGTTTAATTGCGATACTTGTTTTGTAGGAAATTTCCTAAGTTTCAATGGTTGGCTCTATATAGTTGTCGGTGGCCTATAAAAACCATGCAGTAAATAATGTCTCTTGGTCGAGCGGGAAAATGTAAGCGAATATTTGTTTGTGTGCAGTTGGTTCTATGTACTAGGCTCGTGGTGATTTTATTTGGGTCGGCTGTGTGTGAGTGCGTTTATTGGTGCGTGCTTGTAGGAAAAGTGTGCACGGCCATGTAGGGCATTTATTCTGTTTGTAGAGAGTGAACTTGGAATGATAATTCGCTGTGCATATGTCGCCGGTCTTTCGTTGGTGTTTTTCCTGCAGCCGGTGCTGGCAAGCCCTATTCAGGACTGCCCCGCGATCGTGTCTAACATTGAGCGGTTGGCCTGTTTCGACCAGGCGGCCGGCACACCTGCGCACAAGGCGAAAAAACAGTGGTCAGCACCGGAGCTGGAAGCAACCAGCGTGTTACGGGTGATGGCAAATGAGGCCACACGTACGGCAGATGACCTGACGTTTCGCATTGGCAGCCAAAGCGAGGGCAGTGACCGCGCACCTGAATGGGTCATTTCGGCCCCCGCCATTGCCTCAGGCGATGACCCTTCCTATCTGGCCATCAGTTGCATACAGCACATCTCCCGGCTGCAGTTGATTGCCAGGCAGCCCATCGGCGCGAGCTGGGTGACTGTGCGGCTGAAGGGGGAAGGTGGGTCTACGAATGCGACGCCCTGGCAGGTGATGGAAAACGGGCAAGTGCTCGACGCGGGGCGAGGTTTGCCGGCGATCGAGCAGATCAAGCAGCTGATAGGGGCGCAGCGCATCGAAGTTGTGAGTGATCACAACGAAGTCGATGGGCTGATTTTTGATGCTCAAGGTCTGGACCCTTTGATCCGCCAGGTGCGAAGCACATGCCGGTGGTAGCGCAGCAGGTGCCTGCGCAGCACATCACAGGGTTGCTCGCACCGATTGATCCGGCGGTCCCTGCTGGGCTGTTCGATGTGGAGGACGAAACCTACCAGGCCATTGACCAGGAGATGGTCAAGCTGGGCGGGCTGCAGGAAGCCTCGATCGACTGGGTTTACATTGAAGAGGCGTCCCGGCTTTACCTGAGCCAGCAATGCAAGCACCTGCGCATCGTCTCTCACCTCAGTGTTGCGTGGCTGCGCAGTGGCTGCTGGGAGCGCTGGGGCTACACGTTGGCGTTGTTGGCCGGCATGGTCGAACACTACTGGGAACCCGCCCATCCAAAGCCCGGCCCTAAAGGTTTCCTGGGCAAACGCAAGCTGGCGGCCTTGATGCTCAACCGCTTGATCGAAGCGTTGCCGCGCCTTGACCGCTTCACCTATACGCCGGCGCTTGCGACGGCGGCGCAGCAAGCGTTGACGTGCCTGCAACAGCAGCAGGGCATCGCCCAACTGGACGCGGGCCTGCTGGGCGAACTGCAGCGCTTGCTTAGTAAACACACGGCGGTTGCCGACGGCATCGGCGAGCCTGATGCGTCGCCCAAGGCGCCTGCGGCAAGCATTGATGTTGCGCCGCTGGCCGAAGTCATCGCCACGCCTATGCCACGTGTGTCGATGGGCAACGAACGAGAGACACGACGGGCCGTGTTGACCATGGCCGAGCTCATCAATCAACAGGACCCGTACGACCCGACCGGCTATCAGTTACGTCGTTTTGGCTTGTGGGCGCACCTCCAGGCAGCACCCCAAGCCAGGCAGGGCGGCAACCGTACGGAACTGATGGCGGTTCCGTTGGATATAGCAGGGGCCTACGAAGACGCTATCGCCGGCACGGTGATTGACCCGGGGTTACTGCAGCGGATCGAAAAGAGTGTGGCGGCATGCCCCTTCTGGATTCGCGGCAGTTTTCTGGCCGCGACTACCGCTTCGCGGCTGGCGATGGGCGAGGTCGCTGAGGCGATCCGCGCGACCACCGCGCGGTTCGTACAGCGTATGCCCGCCCTGCAGCAGCTGGGCTTCAGCGACGGCAGGGTGTTTGTCGATGACCAATGCCTGGCTTGGCTCAAGGGCGGTCAGGGGCAGGGCGAGCAGGGTGCCCCCACTCATGAGTTCAGCGGCTTGCGCGAGGAGTTGGTCAGCCAACTGGAAAGTGGCGGTGTAGAGCCGGTTCTGCTCCGCTTGCAAGCGCTGCAGGCGGATTTTCGTGCCCCTCGTGATCGCTGCCATACCACCGTGATTGCTGCTGACTTGCTGGCGGCGCGGGGCGTGTCCTGGCTGGCCCAGGACCTGTGCGCCGGTGTGGCCCGCACGATGCAGCAAACCACCGCCGACGCCTGGGAGCCCGAGGTGTTCCAGCGGCTCCAGCAGTACGCCACAGCCCCAGCGTTGGCCAACCAGAACAAGGACCAGGAGCCCTCATGAATCAACTATGGAAGCAACTCAAACGCTGGGGCTTGCCGGTGGCTACGCGCATTGGCCTGGCACTGCCGCTGCTGTTGGCTATTGGCGCTGCGCTGATGTTGGTTGCCATCTGGTGGCTTGGCCCGCACTGGACATGGCGTGAACAACAGCCACTGGCGAGCGTGGCCCATCGCAGTCTGGCGAGCCTGGTGCTCGTGCTGGTGCCCTTGGTGTGCTGGCTGGTCATACTGCGTGCGCGCTTTCGCCGCCTGCAAGCTGAGCAGGCTCTGGCAACGGCTGCTGAGTCGGACCCTGCGCTGCCCTTCGTCCACGCCCAAGAGAAGGCGTTGAACCAGGGCCTTGCGCGGTATCTGGACAATGCAGGCGGTCGACGGGCTTTGTATCGGTTGCCGTGGTATCTGGTACTGGGCGATGAGCATGCCGGGAAGAGCAGCTTCATCGATTGCACCGATCAGAGTTTTTCCCTGACGCGTATCGACAAGGCCCAAGCACGCGGCCGGCAGGCTGAAGCGCTTGCATACCCGGTGGGGTGGTGGATCAGCAATGATGCAGTGATCATCGACCCACCCGGCGCCTTCATCAGTCAGGGCGCGCTGGCAAGCTCGCCGAACAGTGAGCCCGCGGTATCTGAAGGCACCCAGGGCAAGTTGTGGAGCCATCTGTTGGGCTGGTTGCTGCGCAATAGAAGCCAGAGAGCGCTCAATGGCTTGTTGCTGGTTGTCGACCTGCCCGGGCTGTTGCATGGGTCACCTGAGCAACGCACGGCATTGGCCCATGTGTTGCGCACACGCTTGCACGAGGTAAGCAGTCAGCTGGGTTCGCGCTTGCCACTGTATGTGGTGCTCAGCAAATTCGATCTGCTCGATGGTTTTGATCCTTTCTACAGCAAGCTCTCAGCGGCCAGCCGCGCAAACATGCTGGGGTTCACGTTCAAGCTGGATGCGGTCGAAGCGTTCGACGCCTGGCTGGACGAATACGCTGAACACTACGATCGCTTGATTTGCCAGCTGTTCGAGCAGGTCGTGGACCGTATCGATTCAGTGGGCAGTGCACCCCTGCGCGCACGGCTGTTTTCCTTGCATGCGCAGTTGATCGGGCTGCGGCCGATATTGCTAGGGTTTCTACGCGAGGCCTTGGCAAGTGACCGTTTCACCACACCGGCCTTGGTCCGTGGTGTGTATTGGTCATCCGTCACGCAGCAAGGCGAAATGCGTAATGCATTCATCCGAGAAGCGGCTCAGCCCTATAAAACGAAGCTTCCCTTGCGTGAAGGTAAGGCGCCAGGCAAGGCACTGGTCTACTTCGTCCAACGGGCTTTTGCGCGGGTGATCTTCCAGGAGGCCGGCCTTGCCGGGGACAATGTCAAGGTGGCTCGCAGCAAGCGCCAATTGCTGTGGGTGGGTTCTGGCGTAGGCCTGCTTGCGTTCTGCATCGCCATTGCCAGTTGGCAACGCTACTTCGATATCAATGGCACCAAGGCCGCCGGGGTGCTTGCCAAGAGCCAGGAGTACAGCCATCACGAAGTGGATCAGCGCCTGGACCCGACCGGCCGCAATTTGCTGGAGCCACTGGACCAGATCCGTGATGCGGTATCGGTGTTTGGCGATTACCGTGCTGCGTGGCCTGGTGTGGCGGATTTGGGCCTGTATCAGGGCCGCGCCATCGGGCCCCGGGTGGACGAAGCCTACCTGAGCTTGCTCTCCAAGCGCTTCTTGCCGGCCTTGGCCAGCGGAGTGATCGATGCCATGAACGCGGCGCCCCCCGGCAGTGAGCAGCAAATGGCGGCGCTCAGGGTTTACCGTATGCTCGAAGACCGCAAGAGCCGCCGGCCTGAATGGGTCGAGGAGTGGATGGCACGGCAGTGGCAACAGGCGTTTCCAGGCCAGGGGCAGCTGCAGCGCGACCTCATGCAGCACCTAGAATATGCCTTGGCGTATGCCGATGCAGATCTGCCGCAGTTCCGCCAGCGGGTCAGTGAAGTGCAGCAGGCATTGCGCAAGGTGCCGTTGCCACAGCGGGTGTATGCAGGCCTCAAGCAACAGGCCCAGGAGCAGCTACACATCGGCTTGGACCTGCGTCACCAAGTGGGCCCGGCGTTCGATGTGGTTTACCAGCCGTCTGCAGGGGCCGGACGGGAGGATAACCTTCTGCTGGCCCCCATGCTGACCGCCAAAGGCTACACGGCGTATTTTGAACCGCGCAGCCAGCGGTTCGCCGAAATGGCGATGATCGACCAGTGGGCACTCGGCGAACGCGCGCAACTTGACTATTCGGACGCCGACCGGGAGGCGCTGAGCGAACGCTTGCGCAATCTGTACAGCACCGACTACATCGACAGCTGGCGGCGTGCCCTGAATGCGTTTGCGGTGGCTGACTTTCGCGACCTGGATCATGCTGTCGTGATCCTGCAACAGATGACGGGGCCAGCAGCGCCGCTGCAGCGGCTGCTGGATACCGTGCGCGAAAACACGTCGCTGTCCTCGGCAGCAGGCATTGAAGCGCCGAGTGAGGCTGCTGCGCTGCAGCCTGCAAGTCGCCCACCCGCGCAACAACAGACGTTAGCGATTCAGCGGGCATTCGCGGGCCTCAGTGCCATGTTGCAGGCAACAGGCGATAAACCGAGTTACTACGATGAAACGCTCGCCGCCATTGCCGCCGTCCACGACTATGCCAAGGCGGTGCAGGACAGCCCCGATCGAGGTAAGGCAGCCCTGCAAGCGGTGCATCAGCGCTTCTCGATGACGGGGCACGACCCGATCGGTACCTTGCAGCGTGTTGCGACGGGGTTGCCGGAACCCCTCAACTTCCAGGTAAGAAAAGTCGCGGATCAAACCGCGCGGGTGTTGAACGTGGAAGCGTTGCGTGAACTGGAGCGACGCTGGGACGTTGAAGTGTACAGCTTCTTCCAGCAACGCCTGGCGGGGCGCTACCCCTTCGTGGTGAAAGCGCCCGATGCCTCTCTGGAAGACTTCGAGGCGTTCTTTGGGCCGAAGGGTCGCCTGCAACAGTTCAATGATCAGTACCTGAAGGTGTTCCTGAACGACAACCTCGAAGCCCTGCAGTCAGGTCAGGGGCAGTCCTTGATCCGCAGCGACGTGATCGAACAGTTGGCGCTGGCAGACCGCATCCGCGAGACCTTCTTCGACCAGCGTGGCAACCTGAGTGTGCAATTCAGCATCGAGCCGTTGGGGCTCAGCGCCAATCAGCGCACCAGTCTGCTGGACCTGGATGGCCAGTTGATTGCTTACACCCATGGTCCAAGCCAGATCAGCGGGGTTGTCTGGCCCAATACCCTGGGGCGCAAAGTGCGCAGCAACCTTACGTTGCTCCGGCAGAACGGCAATAGCAGCAGCCTGGAGTACCGCGGGCCTTGGTCGATGTTCCGCTTGCTTAGCCGCGGCTCGCTCAATGGGCGCACCGCAACCAGCGTGGACCTGAGCTTCAGGACCGGAGACGGCGTGATGCGCTATCGGCTGAATGCTGAAAAAGCCTTCAACCCGATTACCCAACAGCCTTTCAAAGGCTTCCGCTTGCCGCGTGGCTTGTTGCAGCTGCCACCCAAGGTTGCACTGGCCGGGCAAGCGGACGGTACGTAAGAGGACGTTACCTGGACCGCGTCAACAGCCCATCCAGCACCACCTCGCAGGCCGCGCCCCAGCTGGCACTCACTGGCTGATGCATCAGTACCGCCAGCCCATCGGCGGTAAAGGTGCCTGGCGTGGCAATCGCCTGCCCCAACGCCTTCAGCGTGTGCTCGGGCTGGCGCTGGGCACTGGTCACACAGTCGTGCAGGTTGCCCAGCACCAGAGCACGCGCTTCGGCAGCCGGCAGACCCTTGTCGGTCAGCCACTGCTGCAAATCGTGCAACAGGAAGTAGAACCAGCCGTTCATGCACGCGGCAACCGTGGCCAGCTCGAACGCGGCTTCATCCTGCAGCACCACCAGGTTGCCCAGCGCGCCCAGGCCCTGCTCGGTAGGCACGTCCGGCGGGCAGACCACCACGGTGGCCTGGTTGTGTTGCGCCGCGTAAGACAGCATCACGCGCACGCAGTGGGCCGCAGGGAAGGCCGCTTGCAACTGTGCCAGGCCCACACCCGCCGCCAACGACAGCAAGCGTTGCCCGGGGCGCAGGCGCACCTCGCTGGCGAGTTGTGCCAGCGCTGCCGGGCGCACGCCCAGCATCACCAGCTCGGCCTGATCGACCACCGCCTGGTTGCTCGGCAGTACCTGGCAACCTTGGGTGTGGGCCAGCGCTTCGGCGCGCTGGGCGTTGCGTGGCGACAGCAGGATCGCGCCGTCGAAACCACTGCGGCGCAGGCCCATCACCACTTTTTCGGTCAGCTCGCCGACCCCGAGAATACCCAGACTATGCATGATGCCTCCTTGTCAGCTTTCCAGGCCGGCACGGCGCTGGCCCCAGTGCAGGTTCAGGTTCACGCCCATGCTCAGCAGCGGTTCCGGTGGGTTGCGGTTAGGCCCCGCCGAGCCCAGCAGGAAGTCGATCAGTTCGTCGCGCTCACCGCTCAGCCAATCGGCCAGCAAGGTACCGGTAGCGGTGCCCCGGGTAATGCCCAGGCCGTTGCAGCACAGCGCAGCATGGATATTGGGTGCCAGTGTGCCGAAGTGCGACAGGTGGTTGCGCGACAGGCACATCGCGCCGCCCCAGGTGAACTCGAACGGCGTACCCGAGAGCATCGGGAAGCGCCGTTCGAACGACACCCGGTGCTGTCGAGCGGCCCGCTGCAAGTGGCGCTGATTGGCACGGCCGTCGGCGTTGAAGCTGAAGCTGTTGCGCACCAGCAGGCGCTGGTCCGGGGTGCGCCGCAGGGTGCTGCCGAACGGGTCGGCGGGGATGATGCCCCAGCTTGCCTTGCCGCCCAGGCGTGCCTGCTCGTCGTCGCTCAGGGGGCGGGTCATGCTGGCGTAGGTGAAGATCGGCAGCAGCCGGCCCGGCAAAAAGCCGAAGTACGAGGCGAAGGCGTTGTTGGTCAGCAGCAATTGGTCGGCAACGATTTCGCCGTGGGCGTGCTTGAGGGTGATGCGCGAGCCCTGTTCAAGGCGGGTGATGGTGGTGTGTTCGTACAGCGTCACGTTGCCGGGCAGGCTTTGCGCCAGGCCTTTGGCCAGGGCGGCCGGCTGCAGCAACTGGGTGCCGGGCGTGTACAGCGCCTTGCGGTAGAACGACGTGCCGAGGTGTGCCGGCAGGTCATGGGCATCGATCATCTGGTAGGGCTGGCCGAGTTTTTCCAGGCCGCTGCGGTAGGCTTCCAGTACGGCCAAGCCCTTGTCTTCGACGGCGGCCTGGTACTTGCCGTCCGGGCGTAACTGGCAGTCGATGCCGTGTTGGCCGATCAGCTTGTGCAGTATCGACTGCGCGCGCAGGTTCAACTTGAGGTTCATTCGCGCAGTGGCCAGCTCACCGATGTAGTCAGGCGCACCGATGTCGTGGGGCAGGTCGATGGCAAAGCCCGAATTGCGCCCCGAGGCGCCGAAGCCGACTTCCTGGGCCTCCACCAGGACGATCTCGTCGTCGGGGTGATGCAGCGCCAGTTGCCGTGCTGCCGCAAGGCCGGTGAAGCCGGCACCGAGCACCACCCAGCGTGCTTCGCTCCGCCCCCGATGCGCGGCGCAAGGCTGGCGCCGGGGGCTGAGGTGGAACCAGCCGCAACCGTTGTCGTCCGCAGGGGTAGAGGTGTTTCTGTACATGGGGTTTATCCGTGTTGTTTTCCTCACTGTCGCACGACGCACGCGGCGGGCATATAACGGGAGTGACGGGTCGTGGGAGGTTTTGAATTGACCTTTGCGAGTTGCTCGTGATTTGCTCGGTTGGCCGGTGATTGGCCCATGCAACGGCCCCCAGCAGCCAACGATCATTCAAAGTAAACTGAAGGTCTGCCATGTCCGAATACAAACTCCACTGCTTCGCAGAATCCGGTAATGCCTACAAAGTCGCCCTCATGCTCGAACTCACCGGCCAGGCCTGGCAGCCGGTCTTCGTCGACTTCTTCAACGGCCAGACCCGCGAGCAATCCTGGCGCGATGACGTGAACGAGCAAGGCGAGGTGCCGGTGTTGGAGCACGCTGGCAAGTCGCTCACCCAATCTGCGCTGATCCTCGAATACCTGGCCGAACAGACCGGCCAGTTTGGCCCGCGCGATGAGGACGAGAAACGCGAAATCTGGCGCTGGATGCTGTTCGACAACCACAAGTTCACCAGCTACTACGCGGCGCTGCGGTTCATCTACTGCCTGAAAAAGATGGGCGAAACGGAGGTGACCAAGTTCTTGCGTGATCGCGCCACGGCGGCCTATCGCATCGTCGATGCGCACTTGGCCAAAACCCCCTTCATGGTCGGCGGGCGGTTGACCATCGCCGACCTGTCGCTGGCGGGGTATGTGTTCATGCCTGAAAACACCGGTATCGCGCTGGCCGAATTCACCCATATCGAGGCTTGGAAAGCGCGTATCAAGGGCACACCCGGTTGGAAGCACCCGTACGACCTGATGCCGCGCACAGTGACCGTTTAGGCGCCATTCGGATGACTGGTCGGCGACAAGCCGGGCGGCATGACTACGCTCAGGACGTAAGAAACATTTTGCACTAACTGGCCAGCTGGCCCTGAAGGACCTCGTTCACTCGCTGCAGATGGAAGGCCGCACTGGTTGCAGGTCGCCCCACGGGGGCCGGAACTCACGGGGTGCCCTGTGCAACCCCGTGCTACTCCAAGCGGAGGCACATCATGCTCAAGAAATGCTTGTTGGCTTTGGCGATCGGCGCGGTTTTGTCAGCGTCGGCAGTGTTGGTGCCTGACTCCATGGGCGGTGCGTCCAGTGCGTATGCGAAGGATGGCGGCGGTGGAGGTGGCGGTCATGGTGGCGGTGGTGGTGGCCATGGCGGCGGAGGTGGAGGTGGAGGCCACGGCGGTGGCGGCGGCAGTGGCAGTGGCGGCGGTGGCGGTGGCCATGGCGGCAGTGGCAGCGGACACAGTGGCGACGGCGGCGGACATGCCAGCTCAGGCCGGGGTGACAGCGGACGTAACGGGGCCGATGATGGTGCCAACCATGAGGCCAACCACAATGTGGGTGAGGCCCACGGTGTAGGGCATGGCGCGGACGACGGTCCCGACCATGATGTCGGAGACGATCATGGAGGTGACCGTACTTAGCTTGTGAGTTGCCAGTATCCGCCCCACTTCCAAACCCAAGACAAGCACCTAGCCGCCTCCAAACCTTCAAACACCAAAGAACCGTGCAGCAAAATTTTGTGAGCCACTTCACAAAATCCAGGTTGGCGGCATAATGCCACTACCTCTGTACAAGACCCCGCCGCGCAACTGCCGGGGTTCCTTTTCGTACCCGTCGAAGGTTCAGGTTAATTTCATGTCGCTAGTCGCAAGCCCCGACATCATGTACCGGTTTCTGATCCAGAGCGTGGTGGACTATGCCATCTACCTGCTCACCCCCGAAGGCATCGTCGCCAACTGGAACCCCGGCGCCCAGCGGGCCAAGGGGTACCATGCCGACGAGATCGTCGGCCAGCACTATTCGGTGTTCTACAACGATGCCGAACGGGCTGCCGGGCTGCCCGAATACAACCTTGAGCAGGCGCGATGCACGGGGCGTTTCGAAGAGGTCGGCTCGCGCCTGCGCAAAGATGGCTCGGCGTTCCATGCGCATGTAGTGATTGACGCGGTGCACGACGATGACGGCCGCCTGGTGGGGTTCGCCAAGGTCACCCGTGACATCTCCGAACGCCACCACCAGGAGCTGGAGCTGCTCAAGGCCAAGGAACTGGCCGAGCAGTACAGCCAGGAAATGGCCAAGCTGTCGCAGTTTCTCGACTCGGTGATTGCCAACATCCCCGCCAGTGTCATCGTGCAGGACCTGGAGAGCCAACGCATCCTGTTGGCCAACCAGCAGGCCGAGCGCCTGTTCGGTGGGCCAGGCACGCGCATGATCGGGCAACGGCCCGCCGACAGCCTGGCGCCGGCCGCTGCCGAGTACCTGGAGCAGCAGCTCGCCCGGGGCGCGCGCAGCAGCAAAGGCTACGCCGCCGAGACCCGGGTCGACACCCTGCGTGGCCCACGCACCCTGCGCAGCCGTACGCTGCTCAGCCAGAACCGCGAGGGCCAGGCCGACTACGTGCTGTTCGTGGCCGAAGATGCCACCGAAGAGTTGGCCGCCCATGCGCAGATCCACCATATGGCGCACCACGACGCCCTCACCGGGTTGCCCAACCGCACGCTGTTCCATGAGCGCCTGCGCCAAGCCTTGGTGCGCGGTGACGAGAACGCCAAGCTGACCGCAGCCCTGTGCCTGGACCTGGACAACTTCAAGAACATCAACGATTCACTCGGCCATGCGTTCGGCGACAAGCTGCTGCGTGCCTTGGGCAAGCGCCTGCGGCGCGAACTGCGCGAGCACGACACCCTGGCCCGCCTGGGCGGTGACGAGTTTGCCGTGGTGCTCACCGGCCTGGATGGCCGCGATGCCGCGTGCAACACCGCCCAGCGCCTCATCAACGCGATCTGCCCGCCGTTTCAGATCGAGGGGCACCAGTTCACCGTGGGTGTGAGTATCGGTGTGGCCATCGCCCCGGACGACAACGACCAGGCAGAGCAACTGCTCGGCTATGCCGACATGGCCTTGTACGAGGCCAAGCGCAATGGCCGCAACCGCTACGAGTGCTTCAACGTCGAGCTGGACGTCGCCGCCCGCCAGCGCCGCCTGGTCGAAACCGACCTGCGCACGGCGTTGCACCTGGGCCAACTGGAGCTGCATTACCAGCCAGTGGTCGACCAGCAGACCAGCAGCGTGACGGGCTACGAGGCGCTGCTGCGCTGGGAGCACCCGACCCGCGGCATGGTCATGCCCATGGACTTCATCCCCATCGCCGAAGAGACCGGGCTGATCCATGAACTGGGCATCCGCGCGTTGAACCTGGCCTGCCAGGAGGCGGCCAGCTGGGACAGTGAGCAGACAGTGTCGGTCAACCTGTCACCGGTGCAGTTCAAGAATGCCAACCTGGTCCACACCGTGGCCTTGGCCCTGGCCGATTCGGGGTTGCCGGCGCGGCGCCTGGAGCTGGAGATCACCGAGTCGGTGTTGCTGGGCAACAGTGAAGAAAATGTGCGCACCCTGCGGGCACTGAAAGACCTGGGCGTGTCCATTTCGCTGGATGATTTCGGCACTGGTTATTCGTCGCTGGGGTACCTGCGCTCGTTCCCGTTCGACCGGATCAAGATCGACAAGTCGTTCGTGCACGACATGTGCGACAGCCGTGAGGCGATGTCGATCATTCGGGCCATTACCGATTTGTCCAACAGCTTGATGATCAAGACCACGGCCGAGGGCGTGGAGTCAGAAGAGCAGATGCGGCGGCTGGCAGCGGAGGGCTGCTCGCATTTTCAGGGGTATCTGTACGGGCGCCCGGCGCCGGCGAGCGAGCGCTTGAAAGAGGTGGTAGTGATTGCGGACTAGCTGAAGCCGGGGGCGCTTTTGCGCCCCGGCTTCATTGGGTTCAGAAGCTGTACTTGAAGCTGGTCATCACATTGCGCGGCGTACCATAAACCCCGTACAAGCCCGATTGGCTGTAGTACTCGCGATCGAACACGTTGTTCAGGTTCACCGATGCACTCAAGTGCTGGTTGATGTCGTAGCGCGCCATCAGGTTGGTGACCGCGTAGCTGCCCTGGCTGAAGGTATGCAGGTCGGCACCGACCTTGCTCTGCCAGTTCACCCCACCACCGATGGTGATCTTGTCCAGCGGCCCATGCAGCCGGTAGCTGGTGAAGGTCTTGAAGCTGTTGCGCGGCAGGTTGGTGTTGATGCGCTGGTCGTCGGCATCGGTGGTGACCGAGTAGGCGTAACCGGCCGACGCTTGCCAGCCCTCGGCCAGTTCCCCGTTAAGCTCAAGCTCGATGCCCTTGGAGGTGGTGTCCTGTTCGGCGCTGTAGACGTTGTCGTGTTGCCAGATGGCCAGGTTGTCCTGCTCCAGCTTGAACACCGCGAGGCTGGAGTTGAGCTTGCCATCCAGGTGAGTGCCCTTGATGCCGAGCTCGTAGCCTACGCCTTCCATGGGGTCGAGCGGTTTGTTGCTCTCGTCGGTGACCCACGACCCTTGCGGGTTGAAGATCTTGGTGTAGCTGGCGTACAGCGACCAGGTGTCGTCCAGGTCGTAGACCACGCCGGCATAGGGGATGAAGACGCCGTTTTCCTCGCGATTCACTTCGGTTTCGTCGCCGCCATAAGGCCGGTCCGAGGTGTCGCGTTTCCAGTTGATCAGGCGGCTGCCGAGGATCAGGCTGAGGTCGTCGGTGACGCTGAAACGCGAGGTCAGGTACGCCGCATACTGGTCTTCGTCGATCGACGACTTGCCACTTTCGACGAAGGCCGGCTTGGCCGACTTGCCGTCCCAGTTGAACAGGTTGTCGATGGCCCCAGCGGGCGAGCCTGCGTAGTCATAGCGCCAGCCGCCCCAGCTCGGGGTGTTTTCCCGGTACTGGGACAGGGTCATGCCGGTGATCAGTTCATGCTCGCGGCCGAACAGGCTGAACGGCCCGGTAGCGTACAGGTCGAGGTTGTCCTGGCGCGGCGTGCCCGAGAAGCGCACCGGCAACTGCGACAGGCCGCTGCCATCCGGGTTCAGCTCACCCATGGCAAAGTTGAACAGCTCGTCGAACTTGTTCTCGGCATGGGTGAGCTCGATCTTGCCGCTCCAGCCGTTGCCCAGTTGCTGTTCGATGGAGGTGAAGAAGCTGGTTTGCTCGTGGTCGTTGTAGGACCAGTCCGGCGCTGCGTTGAGCGAACGTTTGAGGTTGGTGCGCTCACCGGTCGAGAAGCGTGTGGGCAGGCCGGAGCGCAGGGGCGAGTCGATGTCGCTGCGCAGGTAGCTGAAGCCCACCGTCAGCAAGGTGTCTTCGCTGAGGTCGAATTCGGTAATGCCATACATCAGCTGCGACTGCTGGTTGTAGCGGTCGATCCAGGCTTTTTCGGTTTTGTAGTCGGCGACGAAGCGCCCGCGAATGTTGCCGGTTTCGGTCAGCGGCCCGGACACGTCGAAACCTGTGCCGTAGCGGTCCCAGTTACCGGCCTCGCCGGTGATGCTGGCCTGGGCCTCGGCAGTCGGGCGTTTACGGATGAGGTTGATCGTCGCCGAAGGGTTGCCCATGCCGCTGATCAGGCCGGTGGCGCCACGCACGATTTCGACACGGTCGAACATCGCCATGCTTTGCGAGTAGTTGTCCAGGCGGGTGCTGGTCGGAACACCGTCGACCTCGTAGTTCTGAATGGCAAAGCCGCGCGACCAGTACGAGTCGCTTTCCGAGCCAAGGCCATCGCGCACCACGGTGATGCCTGGGGTGGCTTCCAGTGTGTCGGTGAGGTTGGTCAGGCGTTGGTCGTCCAGGCGCTGGCGGGTCATCACCGTCAGCGATTGCGGCGTCTCGCGTGGGGTGAGGTTGAGGCGCGTCGAGCTGCTCGACGAGTAGGTGGTGTAGAGCCCGGTGCCTTCTGTGGTCGAGCCTGGCGCCTTGCCAGAAATGGACACCGCGCTCAGCTCCAGGGCGCCTGTGCTGGCACTGGCTTGCAGCGAATAGCTGCCGTTGACGCCGCGGCTGGCCTCAAGCCCTGTGCCGGCGAGCAGTATCGCCAGGCCCTGGTCGATGTCGAAGCGGCCAGCAAGCCCGGAAGTGCTGCGGCCCTCGGTCAATGCGGTGGGGTAGGACAGCAGAATGTGCGCACTCTGGCCGAAGCGGGCCAATGCCGGCGCCAGGGGGCCTGCGGGGATGTCGAAGTCTGCCTGCGCCTGTGCGGCGGCCGTGGCCCAGGCGGGCATCAGCAGCAGCGGGGCGCTTGCGCCCATGCAAGCGATGCCCTGGACCACGGCGCCGGCGAGTTTCTGCGAGACTGAGCGTTGCCAGCCCTGGCGTTTGCGTGCGGTGCGATTCACAAGTGTTCCCCCATTGATTTGAAGTGCTGAGGGTTAAGTCTCGTGAGGCGCGAAATCGGACCACCCCTGCGCAACTTTTTTGCGTCAGGCCATGCGCGGCTTCAATGTCACCCAGTAGCGGGTGAAATGCTGCACCTCCAACTGCAAGGTTTCCGCCACGGCAGCAATGATCTTGTCGGTGTTTTCCAGCGGGAACGTGCCGGATACACGCAGGCCGGCCAAGGCCGGGTCGCAGGCCAGGTGTCCGCGGCGATAGCGGGCCAGGTCTTCGATAAACGCAGCCAGGGGCTGGCCTTGAGCAACCAGCATGCCCTGGCTCCAGGCGGGGGCGACAGCGGCCACGGCCTGCCGTGCCAGCAAGCCCTGCTGGTTGAAACTGGCCTGTTCTCCGGCGCCCAGCAGGATGGGCGGGTGGGCATGCAGGGCTGGTTGCAGCGCCACGCTGCCCTGATACACGGTGGCCTGGGTATGTTGGCCGTGCAGCCGCACATTGAACTGCGCCAGCGTCGACTCAAGGCGGCCGTGCTCGGTGTCTACCCACAGCGGGCGGCTATCGGCGAGGGCGGGGCGGGTGATCAGCATCTCGCCGCGCAGCAGCCTCAGGCGGCGTGCCTGCTGGTCGAATGCCACATTGAGGGCGCTGTCGGTGTTCAGCTGTACCTGGGTGCCATCGGCCAGGGTCAGGCGCCGCTGCTCGCCGATGCGGCTGTGGTAATCAGCGCGCCAGTCTTGTACCAGCGCGGCGTCCTTCAAGTACCAGGCCCCTGCGCCTGCGGCCATCAGCAGCGACAATTGCTTGAGCGCAGTGCGCCGCGACTGCTGCGGCCGCAGCGCCGCATGGGCCAAGGGGCGCTGGCCCGGGCTGCGCATTTCGCGCAGGCGTTGGGCAAACACTTGGGTCCGTTGCCAGGCATGTTCATGTAGCGGGTGCGCCTGGCGCCAGCTCATGCAGGCGGCCAGGGTGGCGGCACTGACGGCCGGCTCTTGCAGTTCGAGGTGCCAGTGCATGGCCTGCTCGGCGACCTCGCCTGGGATCGACGTTGCGCCCTGGCCGTTCATGGCAGGTCCAGGCTGTGGTCGAGCATGATGCACAGTGCACCTGCCTTGATGATGTAGCGCTTGACCGTGGTGACCGACACGGCCAGCCGTTGCGCGATTTCGGCGTGCCCCAGGCCATCCACCTGCGACAACAGGAACGCCTCACGCACCGGGCGCTCCAGGCCATCGAGGGCCGCGTCGAGGGCGATCAGGGTTTCCAGCAGGATCGCCTGGGTCTCCAGGCTTGGCACCACCGGCTCAGGCAGCGTCGCCAGCGCCTCAAGGTAGGCGCGTTCGAGCTTTTGCCGCCGGTAGTGGTTGCACAACACGCTCTGCGCCACCTTGGCCAGAAAGGTACGCGGCGCATGCAGTTGCGGCACCTGCTCCTTGTTCAACAGCCGGATGAAGGTGTCTTGGGCCAGGTCCGCTGCGCTTTGTGAGCAATTCAGGCGCTGCCTGAGCCAGCGCGTCAACCAGCTGTGCTGCTGGCGGTAGAGCAGCGCGACATCGCACAAAAGGGGATCAGGGGAAGGGAGCATGGTGTGCGGCCGCCAGGTGAGTCATTACTGCAAACGATAATGCTTATCATATATACATGCCTGGCGGCCCTGCAACACGCGCGCGCGACAAATGCCGCGACGGCAACTGGTCCGATATAAAACTGCGCCGAGCCTGGAAGGCGCACACTCGTCTTAGCTCAGGACTTCTGAGCATTGAGAGGTGCGTATGACCACTGGCAAGCGCTTCACAGATGTCGATGCCACGGGTGTCGAACCTGGGCAAGACGAAGACTGGCCAACCGGGAAAGATGAAGACGATAGCGAGGACGTCAAGCGTTCTCGACCCGAAGATCGCGATGACTACCTCGACGAGTCGCCCAGGGAAAGCGAAAAAGGTTCAGGTCGTCCCGACCCCTCCAGAGCCTCGGCGGCTGAGCGCTACAGCTATCAGCCACAGCAGAAGATAAGGCCATAGGCTAATGCTGCTCACTTAGGGCTGCTTCGCAGCCCATCGCGGCACAAGGCCGCTCCTACAACGACCGCGCAAGCCAACATGTACAGGCCTCACGCGGACACTGGAGCGGCCTTGTGCCGCGAAAGGGCCGCAGAGCGGCGTTGGCGAACTTGAGTGGACAGCATTGGGCCATAGGCCTGTTATCCGTGACCCTTAGCTAAACGGTGGGGCGTGCTTGTGGCAGATAGGGGAGCAGGCGCTCGGTCTCCTTCCTGACCACGGCGTAGCATTCGCAACTGAGCTGTTCCAGGTGCGCCCTGTCGAGCACCCTGATGTGCCCTCGATTGTATTCGATCACCCCCAGCCGCTGGAGTTTGCCAGCGGCATCGGTCACCCCCTCGCGACGTACGCCCAGCATGTTGGCGATCAGCTCCTGGGTCATGCACAGCCGGTCACCCGGCAGCCGATCCAGCGATAGCAGCAGCCAGCGGCACAGTTGCTGGTCGATGGAGTGATGCCGGTTGCACACCGCCGTCTGCGCCATCTGGGTAATCAGCGCCTGGGTGTAGCGCAGCATCAGCATCATCAGCTCGCCATGACGGTTGAACTCGTCCTTCAGGCGCTGCCCGGGCAGGCGGTAGGCATGCCCAGCACTTTGCACGATCGCCCGGCTGGGGGTGCTCTCGCCGCCCATGAACACGGCGATGCCGACCAGCCCTTCATTGCCCACCACCGAGATTTCCGCTGAGGCGCCGTTCTCCATCACATACAGCAGCGAGACGATTGCATCGGTTGGGAAGTAGACATGGCGCAGGGTGTCGCCGGACTCATAGAGCGCCTTGCCGAGCGGCAGGTTGCTGCGTTCCAGGTGCGGTTGCAGGCGGTCGAACGTTTCTGCCGAAAGCGCGGCCAGCAAGTGATTGTGCAAGGGGCTGGACGTAGGGGGCATTGCTTGGCACCGTCGAGGGCTGCAGCTGAAGCAACAAGGTTAGCCCAGCGCGCAGGTGCTGCCGTGCGGCAGGCCTCAATGGGTGGGCAAGGCTGACGGCTGGTACTCGGCGATCACCTGGTGCAACACGCCATCATCCTTGAGTGGCAGCACCGCTTGGGCCAGTTGCTGGCCGTCGAGGGTCAGGGTCAGTTCGGTGTCAGCGCCGTTGCGCACTTCTATGCGGTACAGGGTGCTGCCAAAACGGTAGTGCAGGGTATAACCGGGCCAGTCCGCTGGCAGCAGTGGCTCGATCCGCAGGGTGTCACCGCAGCGTTGCAGGCCCAGCAGGCTTTCCACGATCAGCCGGTACATCCAGCCCGCCGAGCCTGTGTACCAGCTCCAGCCACCGCGCCCTGCATGGGGGGCGACGGCATAGACATCGGCGGCCATCACATAGGGTTCGACCTTGTAGGTTTCTATCAGCCCGCTAGCACCCTGGCGCACCGGGTTGATCAAGCGCAGCAGTTCCCAGGCCTTGGCGGCATCGCCCAGGCGGGCATAGGCCATGCTCGCCCAGATGGCCGCGTGGGTGTACTGGCCGCCATTTTCGCGCACGCCGGGCAGGTAGCCCTTGATGTAGCCGGGGTCCAGGTCGCCGTGGTCGAAGGGTGGGTCGAGCAGTGTGACGATACCGATGTCGCGGCGCACCAGGTGCTTGTCCAGCGCCGCCATGGCGGCCTGCGCGCGTGCCGGCGGGGCAACCCCGGAAAGCACCGCCCAGCTCTGCGCCACGGAGTCGATGCGGCATTCCTGGTTGCTTGCCGAGCCGAGTAGCTGGCCGTTGTCGAACCAGGCGCGGCGGTACCAGTCACCGTCCCAGGCATGCTGCTCCAGGTGCTCGGCCAGGGTGGCCGCCTGCCGGCTGCACTGCAGAGCGAAGGTGCTGTCGCCGTGGCGCAGGGCAACGCTGGCGAATGCCCGCAACACCTCGTGGCCGAAGAACCCCAGCCACACGCTTTCGCCAAGGCCTTGTTCACCGACGCGGTTCATGCCGTCATTCCAGTCCCCGCTGCCCATCAACGGCAGGCCGTGGGCGCCATACTGCAGGGCATGCCCGAGGGCGCGCTGGCAATGCTGGTACAGGCTCTCGACCAGGTTCGCCTGGGTGGGCAAGTCGTAATAGGACTCTTCACCCGCGTTCAGCGCACGCCCCTCCAGGTAGCCGACCGGCTCGTCGAGCACCGAGCGGTCACCGGTCAGCGCCACGTAGCGGCTGGTTGCCAGTGGCAGCCACAACAGGTCATCCGAGCAGCGGGTGCGTACACCCCGTTGCAGGGGTGGGTGCCACCAGTGCTGCACATCGCCTTCGGCATACTGGTGACCGGCGCAGTCGAGCAGGTGCTGGCGCGCCAGGGCCGGGGCGGCGTGGAGCATGGCCATGCTGTCTTGCAACTGATCGCGAAAGCCAATGGCGCCGCCCGACTGGTAGTAACCGCTGCGCGCCCAGAAGCGGCAGGCAATCACCTGGTACAGCAACCAGCCGTTGGCCAGCACGTCCAGCGACGGCTCCGGGGTTTCGATCTGCACGCTGCCCAAGGTCTCGCGCCAGTAGGCCCGCACCTTCTCCAGCGCATCCATGGCCGCGCGCAGCCCGCGGTATTGCTGTACACAGCGGCTGGCGGCTTCGGCGTTGGGCCCGGCACCCAGGCGAAACACCACCTCTCGGCGTTCGCCAGGCTGTAGCAGCACGTTGACCTGCACCGCCGCGCACGGGTCCAGCCTCGCGCCCGTGCGCCCCGACAACCGTGCCTGGTGCATGCCGGCCGGCGCCTGGCAATCGCCATTGCGCCCAAGGAACTCGCTGCGGTCGCAGGTAATACCGTAAAAGGGCAGGTCGCAATCGACAAACCCCACATGCCTGGAAAACCCCTCGGCATAGCTATTGCGGGCAAACAAGGCGCCGCTGACCGGGTCGATCTCGCTGACTACATGCAGGGCCGACTTGCTGCGCAGATCGCCCAGCACCCACTCGACGTAGCAGGTCAGTGACAACCGCCGCGCCTGCGCCGAGCGGTTGTGCAGCTTGAGCCGGCTGAACTTGATTGGTGCATCCAGCGCGACATGTACCCATAACTCACTGTCCAGGCCGTCGTCGGTGTATTCGAAGACGCTGTAGCCAAAGCCATGGCGGGTGCGATAGCGGCCAGGGCCGGGGCACGGCATCGGCGTGGGTGACCAGTACTGGCCGCTGTCCTCGTCACGCAGGTAGAGGGTTTCGCCGCTGGGGTCGCAGACCGGGTCGTTGTGCCAGGGTGTCAGCCGATACTCGTGCGCGTTCTCGTACCAGGTATAGGCACTGCCGGCCTCCGACAGCACGCTGCCAAACTGCGGGTTGGCGAGGATATTGGCCCAGGGCGCCGGGGGTGGCTGAGCCTGGTCGTGGTGGATGACGTATTCCTGGCCGTCGCTGCTGTACCCCCCGTAGCGGTTGGCAAGCATCAGCGCGGGTGCGGGGGCCGGCGCGGGGCCATCGGCTTTCGCCTGCGGGGCTGCCGGAGCTGGCTCGAACGCGGCGGGTGCGGGCGGTGTGCGGCGGTGGTGCAGTTGTTCGGCGAGGGTGCCAAGGCTGTCGCTGAGCACCAGCCGCGCTACCGAAAGGGTCAGGGTGCGGTCCTCTGCCGACAGCTGCTGTGCGGGGCGCACAAAGATGCCCCCGGGGCGGTCGAGCAGCGCCGCCTCGCTGCCGGAGGTGACGATGCCCATGATCAGATCCTGCAATTGCTGGCGGTAACCGGCCTGGTCTTCGTTCCAGATCACCAGGTCCAGCGCCAGGCCCTTCTGTCGCCAATAGGCATGGGCAAGCACCATCTGCTTGACCAGGTTGATGTTGGCCGGGTCGCTGATCTGCACCAGCACGATTGGCAGGTCCCCCGACAGCCCTTGGCCCCACAGGCCTGACTGGCTGCGCCGGTCGTCGGCCAGCGGGACGCCGCGGGGCCGTAGCGCCGCGTTGGGGTAGATCACCGAAGCGGCCATCTGCTCGAACAGCCTGGCATCGTTGAGCGAGCCGTTGAGCTGGCGCAACTGCACCTGGCTGTGTGGCCAGGCGAGGTCGAACACCCGGTCGGCCAGGTGCCGGTCGCGGTACTTGGCGATCTGCTGCAGGCAGGCGTCGCGGCTGTCGGACACCCCTGTGACCAGGTCGACCGTGGCGTTCTGGCCGGGTGCCAGGCTGATACGGCAGCGGATCGCCACGATCGGGTCAAGCACCGCCCCGGCGCTGTCGGACAAGGCCTCTGTCTGCGCGTCCAGAGCCGTCGGGGCGACCAGCGTGCGGCCGCGCCCTATGAAGCGGGCGCGGTCGGTTTCGTAGGACACGGCATCGATGTCGGCGCCATGCACCGCGAGCACATGGCACATCCACGGCACGGCGTCCTGCTGCGAGCGCGGCCGCCTGGAACAGATGATGGCCTGCAGCGGGCGGACCAGTTCGGTCTGCACGAACAGCTTGCTGAACGCCGGGTGCAACGCATCGGCAAGGGCGGGTGCCAGCACCACTTCGGCGTAGCTGGTCAGCTCCAGGGTGCGCTGTTGGTCACCATGGTTGGTCAGGTGCAGGCGCCGCAGTTCGATGTCGTCCTCGGGGGAAACGGCTATTTCGGTGTGGCAGTCGAAGTCGCCTTCACGGATGCGGAACTCGGCGCGGCCATCACTGAAGATCGCCTCCTGGTTCTTGCCGCGATGCCGCGTCGGTTGGTAGGTGGTAGACCAGAACGCTGCGCTGGCGACGTCACGCAGGTAACAGAAGCTGCCCAGGGCGTCGCAGCTGGCGTCCTCGCGCCACCGTGTCAGCGCCATCGCGTCGCGCTTGCTGTAGCCACTGCCGACATGGTTGACCATGACGTGGTAGCGGCCGTTGGACAGTAACTGCACGGCGGGGTGGCGCCGATTCGGCTCGCTGAACACCCGCAAGCGTGTTTCGCCGGATTGGCCCGCAGCGTCCACAGCCGGGGCCTGCAGGGTGTGCAGGTAGGGCGCGGCCGTTTTCGGTACGCGCTCCTGTAACAGCAGCATGCTCGCCTGAAATTGCGGGTCTGAGGCGAAGCGCCGTTGCATGGGTTTGTCCAGCAGCAGGGCGGTCAGGGCCAGCAAGCTCATGCCCTGGTGGTGGGCCATGAACGAGCGGATCACCACGGCCTGCTGGCCGGGGGGCAGCCGTGACTCGCTGTAGTCAATGGCCTCGTACAACCCGAAGCGGCCGGCCAGCCCCAGGGTGCACAGGCGTTGCAGGTTTCGGCAGGCGGCGCCTGGCGCCACCAGCAGGGCAAGTGCACTGGCGTAGGGGGCGACCACCCGTTCTTCACCCAGGCCGCGCTTGAGGCCCAGGCCCGGTACGCCAAACGCCCGGTATTGGTAGTTCAGGTGAGCGTCCAAGGCGTTGTAGGCCGACTCTGAAACGCCCCAGGGGATGCCCAGCACATTGCCGTGGTCGATCTGCCGCTCGACGGCGGCCTGGCAGGTCTGGTCGAGCAGGGTGCCTTCGTAGCTCGGCATCACCAGCAGCGGCATCAGGTATTCGAACATCGAACCCGACCAGGACAACAGCACCGGCACCCCGGCATTGCTGGTCAGCAGCCGGCCCAGGGCGAACCAGCTGGCCTGGGGCACCTGGCCCTGGGCGATGACCACGAAGTTGGTCAGGCGCATCTCCGATGCCAGCAGGTCATAGAAGGCTGAATCGAGGCGATGTTCATCGGCGTTGTAACCGATGGCGAACAGGTCACGCTGGTTGTCGTACAGGAAGGTGAAGTCCATGTCGGCCATGGCGGCGATGCGCAGCGCCAGCCTTTGCGACTGTGCGATGCGCTGGCGGGCCAGCGTGCGTATGTCGGCCACGGCCGGACGTTCGGCGGCAGGCCACTGCTCTGGCAGCAGTTCGGCCAGCTGGCGCCAGCTCAACGGTGCCTGAAGCGTGGAGTCGTTGCCAGGTGGCAACTGGAAGGCGTGCACCTCGCCGCCCAGGTCCAGGCATTGCTGGTGCATCGCCTGCAACCAGAACAGGCAGTCGTCGGCCTCGCCCGCGCGTGGCGCGTACTGCTGGATTAGCCCCTGTAGCTGCTCGGCGAGCTGTTCCAGCAGCGAGGCGGGCAGCGGGCCTGGCTGTTCATGGGCTTGCCAGAGCTGTTTGCCCAAGGCCTGGAGCGGCTCGTCGGCACGGCCCGCGGTGGTGAACGCTTCGCGCAGGATGTCCAGGGTGTCCAGCAGGCCCTGGCTCAGGCGGCGGTCCAGCACAGGAGTATCGGCCATCGCCAGCAGCCCTGGCCTTAGCGTCAGCAGCAGGGCGGCCAGGTTGCCGCTGTCCACTGCAGAGATGTAGAGCGGGTACAATGGCGTTCGGGTCTGAGTGTCGTACCAGTTGTAGAAGTGCCCCTTGTAGCGCTCCAACTGGCCCATGCTGTCGATCATCTGGGTCAGGCGCTGGAACAGTCGGTCGGCAGTCAAGTAACCGAAATCATGAGCCGCCAGGTGCGAGAGCAGGGCCATGCCGATGTTGGTCGGCGACGTGCGGTGGGCGATGCTTGGGAAAGGCGGCTCCTGCAGGTTGTCAGGTGGCAGCCAGTTATCATCAGGCCCGACATGCCGGTCGAAAAAAGCCCAGTTGCGCCGGGCCAGCCGATGCAGAAACCGCAGCTCCTGTGCCTGCGGCGCGAACGCGCTGCGCCCCCGCGTGCGGCTGAGCCACCAGGCCAGGGCCGGGCCAAGCAGCCACAGGGCAAGGATGGGGGCGGCCAGCAACAGCACACTCGGACGCATCGCCAATGCCCCCACCAGCAACAGCACCAGCCCGGGTTGTACCCATTGTTCGCGATAGAACGCTTGCAGGGTATCGGCACTGGTGCGTTCGTCATCCCGCGAGGGGTTCCATTGCAGCAGCCGGCGTTTGCTCACGGCCAGGCGCCACAGCGTGCGGCAAATGGCGTCCAGGCTGTAGAGGGTCTCGAACGGCAACCAGGCCAGCGACAACCCAGCCCGCACGAAATAGATGCTTGAGGTGTGCAGGGCCGCCAGCAGGTGTTCGGCCAGCGGCACATCGATGGTCTTGCGTAGCAGTTCGAGCAGCGAATCGAGCACAGGGCGGGTCAGTAGCAGGCCCAGCAGCGCGAGCGTCCACAGCAGCGGCGAGGCGCTGGCCAGCCAGCCCCACAGCAGCGCGCTCAGCAGGGCGGCCGGCTCCAGGCTGCGGCGCAGGTTGTCGACAATCTTCCATCGCGACAGCGCGCTCAGCCCGCTTTGCGCCTGGCCTTGCAGCCCGGTGCGCGGCCACGGCAGCAGCCAGGGCAGCAGTTGCCAATCACCCCGTATCCAGCGGTGGCGGCGCTTCACATCGGCGCTGTAGCGTGCCGGGTAGGCCTCGAACAACTGCACGTCACTGAGCAGGCCGGCATGGGCGTAGCAGCCCTCGATCAAGTCGTGGCTCAGTACACGGTTGTCGGCAAAGCGCCCCTCCAGTGCGCGTTCGAAGGCATCCACTGCGTAGATGCCTTTGCCAATGAACGAGCCACTGAGGAACAGGTCCTGGTACACATCCGACACGGCCAGGGTGTAGGGGTCGACCCCGGCATCGCTGCCGAACAGCCGTGCGTAGGTTGAGCGCGACACGCTGGGCAGGCTGATGCCCACCCGCGGTTGCAGGATCGCGTAGCCTGACTGCAGGCGACCGCTCGTGGCATCGAAACGTGCGCGGTTCAGCGGGTGCTGCATGGCGCCGACGAACTTTTGCGCCACATCGCGCGGCAACTGGGTGTCGGTGTCCAGGGTGATGACATAGCGCACCCGGTCCAGCGCGCGCAGGTCGCCGACGATGCGCATGAAACGCTCGGCGCCGCGCCCACGCAGCAGGGCATTGAGCTCAGCCAGCTTGCCGCGCTTGCGCTCACGGCCCATCCAGCAGCGCTCAGTGGCGTTCCACTCTCTGGGGCGATGCAGCAGGAAGAAGCGCTCAGCCCCGCTCGGGTACTTCGCGTTCAACGCGCGAATACCGTCGCTGGCAAGGTCGAGCAGGGCCATGTCGTCGGGCCGGGTCTGCTCGGGGGCATCCATGAAGTCAGTCAACAGGGCGAAATGCAGGTGCTCGTCACGGTTGGCCAGAAAGCGCACCTCAAGGCCTTCGACCAGTTCCTCGACGTCGCCGGCAGCGCCCAGCATGCTGGGCACCACGACCAGGGTACGGGCCTCGACGGGAATCCCTTCGGTGTAGTCCAGCCGGGGCAGGAACGCAGGCTTCACGGTCAGCGTCACCAGCCAGTTGACCAGGCCGAGGGCGAGCCGGCTGGTGGTCAGCAGCACCGGCAACGCCATGGCCGCTGCCACCCAGATGGGCCAGCCTTCGGCGGCAATGCCAGCCACGAAGCCCCAGGCCAGCAGGCACGACAGCAGCGCCGCCGGCACCAGGTAGAAGGCCAGCGGCGCCCGGTGCAACAGGCGCTGCCAACGCTCGGCAAGTGCCACCCGCGCAGCAAGCTGCCGTTCGAGCAGCAGCAAGCCATCGCCAGCCAGGTAATAACCGACATGCGCTGCCTGCTCGCGTGGTTGTGCGTGTGCGGCCTGCGCCAGCTCGATTGCCGTGCGCGCCACCTGTTCTTCACTGAAGGCGCTATGCCGTGCCAGCTGTTCGACGATGTGCCGATAGTGATCGCGGCTGGCGAAGTCCATGGCGGCATACACAGCCGCCGGGTCTTCGCCGAGGATGTGTTCGACGTGGCTCAGGTGTTCGACGAATAGCCGCCAGTCAATGGTCGACAGCAGGCGCAGGCTGCCGATGCTGTTGCTGATCGACACCTGGTCGATGGCCTGCTGCTGCGCATCGAGCTGCACATGGCGCTCGATACTCAAGGACGACTCGCTGAGCAACTGCTCGATCCAGGCCAGCGGCTGGGTGAGCGTGCTGCTGTGGCCCTGTAGTCGCCTGGCCAGTTCGGCGACGAAGGCGGTGGTCATGGGTGGGTCCGAGCGGGCCATGTCGGCCACCACCAGCACCACGCTCTTGGCATCGCGTTCGGCGGTTTCGCCAAGCTTGTCGGCCCAGTCATTGGCCAGGTCGCGGTCTGCCAGGCTGGCCATGACCCGGGCGGCGACGCGGCGCAGGTTTTCGATCAGCGCCAGCCTGAGCATGATCGGGATCGCCCACAGCTCGCCGAGGGTCAGCGTGGCGGTGTGCTGATACGCCTCGACGAAATGGCTCAGGCTCTCGGCATCGACCCGGCCATCGCCGTGGCAGATGGTTTCCAGGGCAATGTCATAGACCCGCGGCAAGCCGCTCGAAGCACCGGTGTCCAGGCGTGGCAGCTGCAGGCTGTAGTCGGCCGGCAGGTGGCGTTTGGCAATGCGGATATGGCTTTCGACCAGGTAGAAGTTGTCGAGCAGCCACTGCGCTGCAGGCAAGGTCGGGCGCGCGTCGGGCAGCGCGCTGGCGAGGGCCGAACAGCTGGCGTAGAGCATGCGTTCGTTGTCGGCCAGGCGTTCGAGCAGCGAGTCGTCGGCCGGCAGTTTGCTCAAACGGTGCTGGCTGGCCAGCCAGCTGCCATGGTCGGCCAGTTGCTGGGCGCTGTAGAGCTCCGAGCGCAGCAGGCTTTCGTAGGTGAACGTGTGGCGCGGCGCACGCCAGCGCCGGGCACGGTTGGCCAGGCGTTGCACGTAGGTGAGTGCGTGAAGCCAAGGGTTGTCCATGGTGAGTCGGGTGCCGTGAGCTGGCCGGTCAGGTGGGCAGTGTGCGCCGGCCAGGCAGTGCCGGTCTGTTCGGTAGCGTACAGACCCGCCTCATTGCGGTGCGTGAGCCCCGGCAATATGCCGCCCGGCCACGTAGCCGAAGGTCAGCGCCGGGCCCAGATTGATACCGCCGGAGGGGTACCAGCCGCCAAACACGCTGGCCATGTCGGTACCCGCCGCATACAGCCCGCCGATCGGTTGGCCCTGGTCATCCAGCACGCGGGCGTGGCCGTCGGTGCGCAGGCCGGCGAAGGTGCCAAAGCAACCTGGCTGCACCTTCACCGCGTAGAACGGCCCTTGTTCGATCGGTGCGACGCAGGGGTTAGGCCCGCTGTAAGCCGGGTCACCCTGCTTGCGGTTGAACGGCGTGGAGCCGCGGCCAAATGCCGGGTCCTGGCCCAGGCGCGCATAGCGGTTGTACTCAGCGACGGTGGCACTCAACCCGGCTGGGTCGATGCCACAGGCGCTGGCCAATTGTTCGAGGCTGGCGCCGCGCTTGAGGTAGCCGCTGCGTAGGTGCGGCCATACCGGCAGCGGCGCGGGGCGAGCGTGGCCGAGGCCGTAGCGACGCAAGAAGCGGTGGTCGCAGACCAGCCACGAGCAGGCTTGCTCGCCCTGCGGCACCGCCTCGAGCATGGCCGATACATAGTCGTAGTAACCGTGCGCCTCGTTGACGAAGCGTTTGCCACTGGCCAGTACCCCGATAACCCCCGGCTTGCCGCGCTCGATGATGTGCGGGAAGTGGCCGACACTGCCGTCGCGGTGCGGCACCTTGGAGACCGGTGCCCAGGCCACCGCTGATTTCAGGTCGGTGGCGACGACGCCGCCAGCCGACTCGCCAAGGCGCAGGCCATCGCCCGAGCAGGACGGCGGGGGCAGGGCGAGGTTGTCATGGCCGGTGGCGTCACCGGCAAACAGCTGCTGGCGCCGCGCACTGTCGTGGGGGAAGCCACCGGCGGCGAGTACCACGGCTTTCGCCCGCACCGTCATAGCGCCCTGCGGTGTGCCTATCACAGCCCCGCGCACCTGGCCGTCCTCGATCAGCAGGCGCTTGGCTGGGGCAGACTCCAGCAGGCGCACGCCAAGGTCTTCGGCCGACTTGGCCAGGCGCGCCACCAGCGCCACGCCGTTGACCAAGTGCATGGCCCGGCCATAACGGGCGAGGTGGTACAGGTGGCGGCCAAAGCGCTTGCAAACCTGCACAAAGGCCCGTGGCGAGCGGGTCATGTTGAGGAAGGCGGCCAGGTCGGCACCGGCCATGATCGGCATGCCCATGAACGAGGTTTCACGCAGGGTCTTGCGCAGGCGCGGCAACAGCGCGCCCACCTCACGGGCATCATAGGGGGCGGCGATGACCTGGTGGCCGCCGGTGGCGGCGCCGGGGGTGTCGCCGTGCATGTCGGGGATAGCGTTGCCGTCGACGAACTGCAGGGCGGTGTGTTGCTCGAAAAAGGCGACCATGTGCGGGCAGGCCTGGAGGAAGGCATCCACCCGTTCAGCGTCATAATGCACGCCTAGTTCGTTGCGCAGGTAGGTGCGTGGCTGCTCGATGTCTTCTTCGATACCGGCGCGGCGCGCCAGCGGGTTGCGTGGCACCCAGGCCCAACCGCCGGACCAGGCGGTGGCGCCGCCGAACACTGGCGCCTTCTCTACCAGCAGCACGCGTTGCCCATGCCAGGCAGCCGTTACCGCCGCAGCCAGGCCGGCTGCGCCGGAGCCAATGACCAGTACGTCGTATTCGGCTTGCAAGGTGTCGGTGGGCATTGCAGGGTCTCCGGGGGTATTATTGGAATGTGATTCCATATTCTTCGCGTGTGACGATTTAAGATGCAAGCCGCGCCGCGTGGTAATGGTCGATTACCGGACACTTCAGCGTAGCGCTGCTGCACGGTAGCCTTGGTTGTGGAATCATCTTCCAGAATTCGCCACATTTTCAGGGACCTTAGTCATGGCTGGTAGTCAGATCGAACGCGCCTTCAGTCTTGTAGAAAGCCTTACCGGCGAGCCAGAGGGCCTTGCCCTGCAGACCCTGGCCGAGCGCCTGGAGATTCCCAAAAGCGCCACCCACCGCATGCTGGCCGAGCTGATTCGCCTGGGCTACGTGCGGCAGAACCGCGATAACAGCCGCTACCAGTTGTCTGCCAAGCTGGTGGCGCTGGGCTTTCGCTACCTCTCCAGCAGTGGTGCCGACATCATCCAGCCGATTCTCGACCGCCTGGCCCAGGACAGCGGCGAGCTGGTGCGCCTCGGTGTGATCGACGGTAGCCGCCAGACTTGGATCGCCAAGTCCCAGGGCGCGCGCTCGGGTTTGCGCTACGACCCCGACATGGGCCGCGATGCGCCCTTGTTCTACACCGCCTCCGGGCATGCCTGGCTGGCCAGCCTGAGCGATGCCGATGCCGTGCAGATGGTGTTGCGCCAGGGCATTGCCGACCCCGCGCAGTTCGGCCCGAATGCACCGCGCTCCACGGACGAGCTGCTGGGCTACCTGCAACGGGCACGCGAGCGGGGCTATGCCTGGGTCGAGCAAACCTCGGCAGTGGGCACGTCGGCGTTGGCCGCCGTGGTGCGGCGCCCCCGTACCGACGAAGTGATTGGCGTGCTGAGCATTGCAGGCCCCAGCGCACGGCTGGCGCCTACGCGTTTGCCTGAACTGGCGGCGCAGCTGTTGGCCGCAGCCGACGAGCTGTCCGCCGCCAGCCAGGCCAGCGAACTGTTTGCCTGACATGCGCACGCCTGTGCGTTTGTGGTCGATAACCGCACAGTCTGTGCGTGCGGTGCTTCTGTAAAGCGGAACGGGGTTCTAAATTGTCGATTGTGGATTCTGGAACAGTGTTCCGTAATCCGTGAACCGACAACAATGACAAGAGGACAATCCGTTGAACGCACCGCTTCGTATCGCCCTGATTGGCGCCGGCATCATGGGCCGCCAGCATTACCAGCACCTGCGCCAGGTCCCACAAGCCCAGTTGTGCGCGGTGGCAGACCCTGGCCCGCAGGCCGAGGCCTTCGCGGCCGAATGCGCGGTACCTTGTTTTGCTGACCACCGCCGCATGCTGGAGGTAGTCCAGCCCGAGGCGGTGATCGTCGCCAACCCCAATAACCTGCATGTGGCCACCGCGCTCGATTGCATCGAGGCCGGTGTGCCGGTGCTGTTGGAAAAACCGGTGGGCGTGCACCTGGATGAAGTCCGTGCGCTGGTGGAGGCGTCTCGACGCTGTGGCGTGCCCGTGCTGGTCGGCCACCACCGACGGCATAACCCTTTGATCGCCAGTGCCCGTGGGATGATCGCCGACGGCGCCCTGGGCAGGCTGGTCAACGTCACCGCGCTGTGGCAGTTGCAGAAGCCCGACAGCTACTTCGACACCCCCTGGCGCCGTGAGCCAGGCGCTGGTTTCTTGTTGACCAACCTGATCCACGACCTGGATCTGCTGCGTTATCTGTGCGGCGAGGTAGTGCAGGTACAGGCGTTCACCCGCAACGATGTACGCGGTTATGCCAATGAAGACAGCGCGGCGGTACTGCTGCAGTTCGCCAACGGCGCGCTGGGCAGCCTGACGGGCTCCGACGCGGTGGCTGCACCCTGGAGCTGGGAGCTGACGTCTGGCGAGAGCCCGATCTACCCGCGCCAGGATGGCCAGCCCTGCTTCCTGCTGGCGGGTACCCAGGGTGCGCTGAGTATTCCGCAGCTCAAGCGCTGGCAGTACGCCGAAGCCGGCTCGGGTTGGCATACACCGTTGCTGCAAAGCGAGGCTGGCACCCCGGCGGGCGAGGCATTGACCTTGCAACTGCAGCACTTCGTGCGCGTTGCCCGCGGTGAAGAAGCACCGCTGACCGACGCCGCAGACGGCGCCCGTACCTTGGCCCTGATCGAGGCGATCCGCCAGGCCGCCGAAAGCGGCCGAGCGTGTGCCCCCGCGATCATTGCCTGACACGCGAGCAAAGCGCGACCTTCGATCACACCTTTTTTGCTTTCAGGTAACGAACATGACTGACCGTATTTTTTCCCTTGCCGCGCTGACGGTGCTCGAGCTTTCGCCGCCCGCCATGGTGGAAGCTGCCGCCCGAGCCGGCTACAGCCACGTGGGCCTGCGCCTGGTCGCGGCCACCCCGGAGGAACAGCACTTCCCGCTGGTTGCCGATGCCGAGTTGCGTCGCCAGACCCAGGCGCGACTGCGCGACACCGGTATCAAGGTGCTCGACCTGGAAATCCTGCGCCTCAAGCCTGAAACCTGTGTGGCTGATTTCGAGGCCATTCTGGCGGTGGGTGCCGAGTTGGGGGGTACCGAACTGCTGGTTGCCGGCAACGACCCGGACGAGGCCCGCCTTACTGAGCGCTTTGCCGAGCTGTGCGACCTGGCGGCGGGTTACGGTATCCATCCGCACCTGGAGTTCATGCCCTGGACCGACGTTCGCGACTTGCGCCAGGCCATGCGTGTGGTAGCCAACGCTGGCCGGGAAAATGGCTGTGTGCTGGTGGACGCGTTCCATTTCAACCGCTCTGTCTCCTCGCTCGACGACCTGGCGCGCCTGGCACCACAGCGCATGCGTTACGCCCAGTTGTGCGACGTGGCCGGCCCGGTGCCGGAGGATATGGGCGAGATATTGCGCCAGGCGCGCAATGAACGGCGCTTCCCCGGTGATGGCGATGCTGACCTGGTCGGGTTGTTGCGCGGCTTGCCGGCAAGCGTGCCGCTGAGCCTGGAGATTCCGACGCGGCAGTTGCTGGAGCAAGGTGTCAGCGGCGAGCAGCGGGCGCGGCTGGCGCTGGAGAAGGCCAAGGCGGTGCTGGCGCGGGTGTGAGATAGGGTAGGGGCGGCCAAGTGCCTGGCTTGGGTTTTGAGGTGGGGTGGATATCGAGCGCCGCCCGCGCGGCGCTCGATCTATGCACCAACACACATCCAATGCCAGGCACTAAGCCCCCTCAACCCCACGCGGCGCCATGAAGTACATCCACACCAGCGCCAGGAAGTACATCACCGGGATCATGGTAAACAGCACCGCATAATTGTTGTGGGTGACCGTCAGCACGCTGCCGACGATCTGCGTCATGAACATCCCACCAATGGCCGCACACATGCTGCCAAAGCCGAACACCGTGCTCACCAGGTGCTTGGGTGTGTAGTCCATGACCAGGCTCCAGATATTCGCGGTCCAGGCCTGGTGCGCGCCGACCGCCACGGCAATGGCGAGCACTGCGACCCACAGGCCACTGGCGTGGGCAGCAAAGACCACACTGACAATGGTGCAGGCAAAGATCAGCATCGAGATCAGCCGTGCGCGGATCGCACGCACGCCGCGGCCGATCAGCCACGACGAAAGTATCCCGCCGCCAATGCTGCCGAAATCCGCAGTCAACCAGATCAGGATCAACGGGATACCCATCTGCGTCACGCTGATGCCCAGCGCGTACTGCTGGTTCAGAAACGGTGGCAGCCAGTAGAGGTAGAACCAGAACACCGGCGCGGTGATCGAGTAAGCCACGGCGAAGGCCCAGGTGCCGCGCTGGCGCAAGATGCGGCGAAACGGCATCGGCTTCGCTTCCGGCTCGTCATCCTGCTGGATATAGTCCAGCTCGCTTTGGCGCACGTGCGGGTGCGCTTCCGGGTTGAAGTACTTCAACCCCCACAACACCACCCACACCAGGCCAAGGCTGCCCATGGCAATGAACGCGGCCTGCCAGCCCCAGGCGGCCAGGATCAGCGGCAGCAGCGCCGGGGTGACCATGGCACCGACGTTGGTGCCGGCGTTGAACAGGCCGGTGGCGATGGCGCGTTCGCCGGCAGGGAACCACAACCGTGTGGTCTTCACGCAGGCTGGGTAGTTGGCCGCCTCGGTCAGGCCGAGGATGAAGCGGCAGACCATGAAGCCGGCCGCCGAGGTGGCCAGGCCGTGGGCGCCGGTGGCCAGGCTCCACAGCAGCACCGCAACGAAGAAGGCGTGCTTGACCCCAACCCTGTCGATCAACCGGCCCTGCAGCAGAAAGCCGATCGCGTAGCCGACCTGGAACCAGAAGTTGATGTTGGCGTAGTCCATCGCCGTCCAGCCCATGTCCTTGGCCAGGACCGGTTGCATGATGCCGAGGGCGGCGCGGTCGATGTAGTTGAGGGTGGTGGCGAAGAACACCAGGGCCAGCATGCCCCAGCGGGTCTTGCCGACGGCGAAGGCGCCACGCACCTTGTCGCCGATGGAGCCATGGGCGAGGCGGGGGGTGGCAGTGTTGAACTTGGAAGGGGTCATGTGAGGTCGTTTCTTGAAATTGTTTTGAACGGCAGTGCGTCTGGAATGCGGTTTTGCCCATGGCAAGGATGGGCACGCAAGGTCATTTAATGGTGAGCAGTGAATGATTGAGCGTCAATTCAAAGATGGGGCTACTGTTCGCTGATCGAACAAAAGTGCTGCTGCGCTAAGTTGCGGGGCCGCACAGCGCTTTGCCCGCCAGGTAGCCGAAGGTCATGCCGGGACCAAGGGTGATGCCGCCGCTTGGGTAGTGCCCGCCCATGATGCTGTGCATATCGTTGCCGACTGCATAGAGGCCGGGTATCGGGTGCTGTTCGCTGTCCAGGACCTGGGCAGACGCCTCCGTGCACAGGCCGGCGAACGTCCCCAGGCTGCCCGGCAGCAGCTTCACCGCATGAAAGGGGCCGTGCAGCAGGGGCCGCAGTGACGGGTTGGGCGCTTGCAGCGGGTCGCCCTGCGCGCGGTTGTAGCGCGAGGCGCCGCGCTGGTAGTCCGGGTCTGTGCCCTGCGTTGCGTAGTGGTTGAAACGGGCCACGCTGCGCTGCAGTTGCTGGGCGTCGATCCCACAGCGTGCGGCCAACTGCGCCAGGTTAGGGCCGCTGAACAGGTAGCCACGCCGTTCATAGAAGCCGGTAGGGAAGGGGAACGGCTTGGCCCAGCCGATGCCATGGCGGCGCTGCGCTGCGTGATCGCAGATCAGCCAGGCCTCAGGTGCCTCGCCTGGCGGCGTGGCCGCGAACAGCGCATTCATGAAGGCATGGTAGCTGTCGGCCTCGTTGACGAACCGCCGGCCGTCACGGCGCACGGCAATGAAACCGGGCTTCGCACGGTCGATCAGGTGCGGAAAATGGCCGAGGCTACCGTCGCTTCGTGGCACCTGTGACACCGGCGCCCAGGCCCCGGCGTGGGCCGCCGAGGTGGCGACTTGTGCGCCAACCTGCTCGCCCAGGCGCAGGCCGTCGCCGCTGTTTTGTAAGGGTGCAGCGGAGTAGTGGCGATCGCCTTCGGGCGCATGGGGTATCAGTTGCGCGATGCGCTGGCGGTCATGCGGGAATCCGCCGCAGGCCAGCACCACACCGCGTCGTGTGTGGATCACCTGACCATCGCTGAACTGAACGCCAGTGATGCGCCCATCCCTGAGCAACCCTGTGGCCTGTCGCGCATGCAGCAGCGTCACGCCCAGGTCGAGGGCGCTGCGCAGCAGGCGCGCCACCAGCGCATTGCCGTTGACCAGGTGCAGGCCGCGACGATGCAGCAGCAAGTCGCGCCCATGGCGCAGCAGGCGCTTGCCAACGTGCCAGGCGGCCTTGGGCGAACGGCTGGCATTGAAGAACGCGGCCATGTCCGCCCCACCGGCGATGCCCATGCCGGCCAGGCTGACGATGTCCAAAGGGGGGCGAAGGCGGTGCACCCAGTGCCCGAGCAGGCGCCCGTCGAATGGCTGCGCGCACAGGAAGCGCCCACCCGGTGCGCTGCCGTCGCCCTCGTGCATGTCGGGCATCTTTGTGCCGGACTGGAACTGCACAGCGGTGTGCTGTTGGAAGAACGCCACCATTTCCGGCCCATGGCGCAAGAACGCCTGCTGGCGCGGGCTCAGCTCGGCAACGTGGGTTTGCGCGCGCAGGTAGCGTTCGGGCGCATCGTCGGTTTCGACGTAGCCTTCAGCGATGGCCAGCGGGTTGCGGGGGATCCACAACCACCCCCCCGACCAGGCGCTGGTGCCGCCGAACTGGCTGGCCTTTTCGGCGACGATCACCTTCAGGCCATGATGCGCGGCGGTTACTGCGGCAGCCAGGCCAGAGGCACCGGAGCCGAGGACAAGTACGTCACATTCCAGGGATTGCATGGGTGCGCTCCGGTCAGGTGGGGGGCAAGGCATTCACTGCAGGGGCGAAAAGCCGGTCGGGCGCATTAGCCGCGATTGCAACCGCAGTACGGCGCCCAGTTCGCGATTGCGCTTGGAGAACTCCGCCCAGCGCGGGTCCGCAGCCATCGCTGCGCGGCGCTGCATGCGCTCGTCGAGGCTGGCATAGCCCCACAGGTGCACCACCTGGTTGACCTCGCCGAATTCGCTGGTGAAGAAGCCGACCAGGTTGCCCAGGTGTTCGCTCTGCACCGCCAGCGCATGGCTCTGGTACAGGGCCAGCCAGTCGGCCATTTTCAGCGGGTCGAGGGTGTAGGTTCTCAGTTCAAAGTACATGCGACAGTCTCCGGGTGAGGGGCCGATGCCTGCAGGCGTTCGGCAATAGGGCTGGCGACGAGCCAGCCGACGGTGAGGGCAGTGCCTCAGATCTCCAGCGGGGTGACGCCCATGAAGGCGCCGAGCAGTCCGAGTTGGGCAAAGGCCATCTGTGGCCCGGTCTGGATCGCACAACCGAGCTGGCGTGCCCTGTGCAGCAAGGGGGTGATCTCTGGCGAGGTGACCACGTCGGCAACCAGGGTGCAGGGCTGCAGGGTGTCCAGCAGGGCGCCAGGCACAGGCAGCTCGTCGCTGCCGCCCATGCCGATGGGCGAAGCGTTGACCAGCAGGTCGAACGCCTCCAGCGAGTGGTATTGGGTAGCAACTTCGAGGTTGGGGAAGGTGTTGCCAAGCAGTTCGCAAAGCGCGCCCGCCCGTGCCGAGCAGGGGTCGCTCAGGGTGACCTGGCCCACGCCAGCCTCACACAGGGCATAAGCGATGGCGCTGCCGACCCCACCACAGCCGATCACCAGTGCGCGTTTGCCCGCCGGCTGAAAGCCCTGCTTGCGCGCGGCGCTGAGGAAGCCTGCGCCGTCGACGTTGTCACCCAGCAGGCCCCCGTCGCTGCCGCGCCGCACCACATTGACCGAGCCCAGTGCGCCAGCGCGTTCGCTCAGGCCGTCCAGGCGCGTGGCCAGCGCCTGTTTGTAGGGCACGGTGACCACGCAACCGCGCAGGTTGCGCCAGCCACGCAGGCTGTCGACGAAGGCGTCCAGCGCCGTTTCCTGCAAGTCGATGGGAAGCATCGCCAGGTCGCAGCCATGGCTGGCGAACCAGGTGTTGAAGTTTTCAGGCGATTTCACCTGGGCGATGGGTGAACCGACGATGGCGACCAGTTCTGTCGAACCCCGAATCATGCTGACCTCCGTGCTTGCTGTTGTTGTGCAGGCAAGGGTGGCGTGCGAGGGGGTGGGGGACAATGCGCTTGTCGGGCAAGTAGTGCGATAATCGCAGTGGCCTGGCGATTATCGAACCAGAGTGCTGAACAATGTACAGCCCGGATCACGACAGACCGCACGAGGTGAAGGCATGGACAAACCGCAGATCCACCCCCGCGACCTGATCGCCGGCTTGCAGAAAGGCCTGGCGTTGATGCAGCTGTTCAGCGTCGATCAGCCGCGCCTGACCGTGCCGCAGGCGGCCAGTCAGTCAGGCCTTACCCCCAGCGCTGCGCGGCGCTTCCTGCTGACCCTGGTACACGAAGGCTTTGCCGACACCGACAGCCGCCATTACTGGCTCACGCCCAAGGCGCTGCGCATTGGCCAGGCCTACGTGGATTCGGCGCAATTGCCGCGCATGCTGCGGCCCATCGTCGAGCAGGTTGCCCGGCAGACCCAGGAACATGTCTCGGTCGGCACCCGAGACGGCGATGAAATCATCCACCTGGTGCGCAGCCGCTACAGCCACATCGCCTCGTTGTCGATCAGGCCCGGTTCACGGGTGCCGATGTACTGCACGGCCGGGGGGCGAATTTGGCTGGCCGCGCTGAGCGAGGCAGCGCGCGACGCGTATTTCTCGCGCAACCCGTTACGCCAGCTCACGCCCTACACGCAGACAGACAGGGCGCTACTGGAGCAAGCGCTGCAACGGGTACGCCAGCAGGGCTTCTGCATCGTCGACCAGGAGTATGAAGTCGGTATGCGTGTGCTGGGCGTGCCGCTGCTGGACCGCAGCGGTGAATTGAAGGCGACCCTGACGGTCACCACCCACGCCTCACGGTTGAGCGTTGACGAGATACGGCTGCGCTATTTGCCGCCGCTGTATGAAGCGCAGGTGTTGTTGAGGCCAGTGGTTGGTTGATCTGCAGTCTGACTAGGTGCTTGGCTTGGTTTATTCAGGGGGGCGGCGCTCGATATCCGCCCCCCTGAATAAACCAAGCCAAGCACCTGGCGGCCCCGACAAACTTAAGCTTTGCCCCCCAGTAAACCCCGTGCAGGCCATTGGTGCAGAGGGCAATGGCTGCCGATCACTCTGACTGAACTCCCGGCCCCAGCGCTACGTCCCCCGAATGAAGGCACACAGTCCGGCACCTGCCGGTTGTTCATTTGCGAGGGATATGACCATGGAACGCGATCAAGGCTCGGCGGCACCGCCGAGCAGCCCCCAGGATCACCTGCACGCCATTACCGACGAGGCCGGCGCCCTACTGAGCGAGGCAAAGCACCAGGGCACCGAGCAGTACGAGCACTACCGCACCACAGCCGCCGAGCAACTTGACTCCTTGCAACAAGGTGCACGCTCGGCTGCATCCGCGTTGCAGGGCAACGACAGCCTGGGGCTTTCCCACTACCTGGGCGAAGCTGCCGAGTGGATGGGCAATTTTGCCGAACAAATCCGCCATGAAAGTGCTGAGGACCTGCTGCACCGAGGGTCTCGCCTGGCGCGGGACAATCCGGCGCTGTTCCTGGCTGGCAGTGTGGCGGCAGGGTTTGCCTTGTCCCGCTTTCTGCGCGCCAGCGCCAGCCACGCCACTACGGCGCCGTCGCCGGTGCCAGGGCAAGGCAGCAGCGAGCCCAGGCACGCCGCTGCGCCGATGCCGGACCGCGCCAGCGACGTGTCCACGCACAAACCCTACACCCCGGTCGACCCTGTCGGCATGGGCGGCGGCACGCCGGTAAGCGGTGGCCCATTGGAGCGTGACCCGCTCAAAGGAGGTGAATGATGAACAAAGACCCTCTACAACCTGCGCCGGGGCTACATACCCCGGCAGAGGACACGGTCGGGGTGGGCGGTTTGCTGCGTCAGTTGATGCGCGAAATCCCAGAGCTGTTCACCCAGGAGCTGGCCCTGGCCAAGGCCGAACTGCAGCGTAATCTCAACGCCGTGAAGGCCGGTACGGCAGCGGTGGCGGTAGGCGCCATCGTGCTATTGGCGGGCTTCATCATCCTGCTGCTGGCAGCGGTGTATGCCTTGTCGATGGTGCTCGTGCCCTGGCTTGCAGCGCTTATCGTCGGGGCGGCAACGGTGATCATCGGGTTCATCATGCTGCAGGCCGGCAAGAAGCAGTTCGAGCCTGCTCAACTGGCCCCGGATCGCACGCTGCATGCCCTGCAGCAGGACAAGGATGCGCTGAAGAGGAAACTGCCATGAGCACTTCTTTCGAACAAGAAACGCAGAAAGACCCTGACCTGCTCGAGCAACAGATCAATGCCAAGCGCGAGCATATCAGTGACCTGGTCGATGCCCTGGAACAGCGCCTGAGCCCGGGCCAGCTGATGGACCAGGTGCTGGCTTACAGCAAGGGCAGCGGCGGGGAGTTCTTCCATAACCTGGGCACCACCTTGAAAAACAACCCGGTGCCGACCACCCTCACGGTGCTTGGCCTGGCGTGGCTTGGCTTCAATCAGAATCGCCCGTTCAACCCTGGCCCTGCGCACACCGGCCCAGGCCTGGGCGAAAAACTGGGTGATGCGGTCGACAGTGTGAAGGGGGCTTTTGCCCATGCCACAGAGGCGCTGCACGATGCCGGCCACGCGGTGAGCAGCAAGGCCCATGACCTGCGTGACCGGGCTGGCGAGCTGGGGCAGGGCGCGCGCGACACGGTGCACGGGTCGGCTGACAGCCTGCGCGGCAGCGCCCAGCAGATCGGTGACCAGGCCACGGCTCTGAAAGGCCAGTTCGATCAGTTGCTCAAGGAGCAGCCTTTGGTGCTGGCGGCGCTAGGCATCGCCTTGGGTGCAGCCTTGGGCGCGGCATTGCCCGGCACCCGTAAAGAGGATGAGCTGATGGGCGCCAGCAGTGACCGCTTGACCGACACGCTGAAGGCCAAGGGTGAGCAAGCCAAGGAGGCGGTAAAAGAGTCGGTAAGGGAAGCCACCGCGAAAGAGGCGCCCACGGGCACGCATCGAACAGCGGACACTGACTTGTCTTCGGGGTTGGGCTTCCCGTCCTGAAAACCTCAGGGGCGTCGCTGCCAGCGGGCGACGCCCCTGAGGGGCTATTGGCCGCGGCGTTTTCGGCCGGTTTCGTAGCGCGCCAGCAGGGGCTGGACGCTTAGCCCATGCACCACGATGCTCAGCGCCACCACCGACAACGTGAGGTTGGTACTCGACGCGGCAACGCTGGGCAGCATCTGGTGATTGAGCGCGTAGAACAGGCAGTAGAGGCTACCGATGCCGCGCCGACGACCAGCGCTCGCCAGTCCCAGTGCTCGATCAACACGACCCCGAGCAAGGTCACCAGAAAGACCTCCATCGCCCGCTCCACCAGCCCGCCAAAAGAGAGCATGTTGCCGAGCATGGCCACCCAGACAATGAAACTCATGTGCGCAGGTGCCGCCAGCGAGTCGGGTTGTGACGCGGGTACAGACAGCCAGTCTAGCCGTTGCTGTCGCGTAGCAGCGCCTTTGCGCTGTACAGGGCGGTTGACGTAGCGGCATTTTGATGGTCATCTGCGCGCCTGTTTCAGGTGCCCCCTGCCGCCGTGCATGGGGTGAAACGGGAAGCCGGTTCGTCATCGCGCGATGATCAGTCCGGCGCTGCCCCCGCAACGGTATGCGAGAGAAGCATTCAAGACACCACTGTGCCTCGGCATGGGAAGGTGAATGCTTCATGCCCCTCGCGAGCCCGGAGACCGGCCTGAAGCATTGTTTGGCAAACCCGCGGTGGGCGGGCGCAGGCCGGTTTCCGTAGGCGTGTGCGCCTGCGCTGCCCCTTTGCGTTGTTCCCCCGGGATTCTCTCATTCCTGCTTCAAGTGGAACGACATGTCCCGTTATTCGCTGTTCAGTTTTCTGCCAGGCTCGCTGTTGCATGCAAGCCTGCTGCCCTGTGTTTTCCTTAGCGTTGCCGCCCACGCCGCCGAGGCGGACAACGCCCTGGCGCTGCCGGCCACGGACATTACCGGCACGGCCGAGCGTAACCCGCAGCCCGACCTGCATACCCCAGGCACCAGTGGCTCGCGGCTTGGCCTGACGCCGCTGGAAACACCCGCCAGCGTGACCAGCATCAGTGCCGAGCAAATCCTCAAGCGCAACAACGCAACGGTTCAGGACGCGGTGACCCGTTCGCCCGGCATCACCTTCATCGGTACCCCCGGCAACGGCGGCACGGCGTTGTCGGCCCGCGGTTTTACCGGGCACAGTTCGACCATGCAGTTGTACGACGGCACCCGGTTGTACGTAGGCGCCGGCACGGTGACCTTCCCGGTGGACACCTGGTCGGTAGAACGCATCGATGTGCTGCGCGGCCCGGCATCGGTGCTGTACGGGGAGGGCGCCACCGGCGCGGTGATCAACGTGGTGCCGAAGAAGCCGTTCGAGGGTGAAATCCGCAACCACCTGCGCCTGGGCTACGGCTCGGATGACCGCCGGCAGATGGCCCTGGACAGCGGCGGTTCGCTGACCGATACCTTGAGCTATCGCCTGAACCTGAACAAACAGGCCAGCAACGGCTGGGTCGATCGCGGCGACTCGCAGAGCCTCGCCATCAGCGGCGCGCTGCGCTGGCAGCCCAGTGATGAGCTGAGCTTCACCCTCAGCCACGACTACGGTGACCAGAACCCGCAGCAGTACATGGGTACGCCGCTGGTGGGTGGGCACTACCGCGAGTCGCTGCGCGACCACAACTACAACGTCGACAACGCCGAGCTGCATTACAACGACCAGTCCACGCGCCTGGTGACCGACTGGGTGATCAACGACAACCTGACCGCCAGCAACCAGTTGTACTTCCTCAAGGCCCAGCGTCGCTGGCGCAACGCCGAGACCTACACCTGGTTGCCAGGTGACCAGGTGCGCCGTAGCAGCTTCATCAGCATCAAACAGACCCAGGAACAGCTCGGTGACCGCCAGTCGTTCACCTTGCAACACTCGCTGTTCGGCCTCGACAGCCAGACCGTGGTGGGCGCCGACTACAACACGATCCGCTTCGTGCGCAAACACGACTTCGGCAACACCCTGACCGATACGGTGCCGTTGTCGGGTTCGGGGGGTGGCGAATACATCAGCAACGACCCCTTCCGCTCGCGCGAAGCCAACCAGGCCAAGCAGTTTTCGCTGTTTGCCGAAAACCGCACGCAGTTGACCGAGCGCCTGTCGCTGATCACCGGCGTGCGCCGCGACCAGGTGCACTTGCACAGCGACGACCTGGATACCGAAACCCGCACCGACCGCAGCTTGTCCGGCAACAACTGGCGCGCCGGGCTGGTGTTCGCGGTTACCGAGGACCTGTCGGTCTACGGCCAGTACGCCACCAGTACCGAAGGCGTAAGCGACCTGCTGACCCTCGACGCCGCTCAGCAGCAGTGGGACCTGAGCACCGCCAAGCAAACCGAAGTGGGCATCAAGCAGATGCTGCCCGAGGGGCGAGGGGAGTGGACCTTGGCGGCGTACCATATCGTCAAGAAAAAGCTGCTAAGCACCGACCCGCTCAACCCGACGCTGCAACAGCAGGTCGGCCAGCAGTCGTCGGACGGTATCGAAGCCACCCTCGAACTGCGCCTGCCCTACGACGTGCAGCTGTCCGCCAACGCCGCCTGGGTGCGGGCAGAGTATGACGAATTTACCAATGGTACCGACGACTACTCCGGCAACCAGCCCACCGAGGTGCCTCGCCGTTCCGCCAACCTGTGGTTGAGCAAGGATTTCGGCCAACGCTTCAGTGCCGGTGCCGGGGCGCGTTATGTCGACAGCCGTTACGCCGACAATGCCAATACCGTTCAGGTGCCCAGCTACACCGTGGTCGACGCCACTGTTGACTGGCACGTGCAACCGGACCTGACCCTGGGCCTGCAGTTGAACAACCTGTTCGATCGCCAGTACGCCATCACCACCGGCAACAACGGCCGGCAGTGGTACCTGGGTGAGCCGCGCTCATTCTTCGTCACGGCTGATTACAGCTTCTGAGCCTGTCGCACCGGTCATTGGCCGGTGCCTCCTGGAGGTGATGCCCATGACGCAACTGCACATCGAGGCCCTCGCCTGGGCCCCGCAGGAACGGGGGCGGGCACCGCGCCCGCTGTTGCAAGGCGTGGACCTGCACGTGGGGCCGGGTGAGTTCGTCGGCCTGATCGGCCCCAATGGCAGCGGCAAGACCAGCCTGCTGCGCTGCGCCTACCGCGCCAACCCACCTGACCAAGGCCGGGTGAGCCTTGGCGCGGATGACATCTGGCAGCGCAGCGCGCGATGGTGCGCACAACGCATCGCGGTGGTGCTGCAGGAGTTTCCCGATGAGTTCGGCTTGAGCGTTGCCGAGGTGGTTGCCATGGGCCGCGCGCCGCACAAGGGCCTGTTCGATGGCGACAGTGCCGAGGATGCCCGGCACGTGGTGCAGGCACTTGCGCAGGTGGGCCTTGCCGAGCAGGCCGAGCGAGCGTTTGCCAGCCTGTCCGGGGGCGAGAAACAGCGCGTGCTGCTGGCCCGGGCGTTGGTGCAGGCACCGCAGTTGCTGATGCTCGATGAGCCGACCAACCACCTGGACCCACGCTACCAGCTGGAGCTGCTCCAGCACCTGCGCAGCCTGGGCCTGAGCATTCTGGCCAGCTTTCACGACCTTAACTTGGCGGCCGCGTTCTGTGATCGGCTGTACGTCATCGACGGCGGGCGCCTTGTTGCCAGCGGCACGCCGCAAGCGGTGCTGACCCCCGGCCTGCTCAGGCAGGTCTTCGGTGTCGAGGCGCTGGTCGACCGCCACCCTCTGCACCCTTACCCACGTATTACCTGGATCACACGACCATGACCCTTCGCTACCTGATCGGCTTGCTGTCGATCCTGACCGCGCTGCCTGCCACGGCCAGCGACTACCCCTTGAGCGTGCGCAGCTGTGACCGCGACGTGACGTTCACCCAGGCACCGCAGCGAGTGGTGGTGCACGATGTGAACATGAGCGCCATGCTGCTGCACCTGGGGCTGCGCGAGCGCATCGTCGGCTACACCGGTTTCAGCGCCCGCAAGCACCGCGACCCGTGGCTGGACACGGCGCTGCAGGGCGTGCCGCAGCTGGCCAGCCGCTACCCGGCCATCGAAACCTTGCTGGCGGCTGAAGCCGATCTGTTTTTTGCCGGCTGGAACTACGGCATGCAGGTTGGCGGCCCGGTGACCCCCAGCACCCTCGCGCCATTTGCCATCCCGGTGTACGAGCTGAGCGAGTCGTGCTCGTGGGTCATGGCCCAGCAGCGGGCCAGCCTGGACGATGTCTACCGCGACCTGGGCAACCTGGGGCGGATATTCTCGGTCGAGCCCCAGGCCGACCGCGTGATCGCCAGCATGCGCGCGCGTATCGGTGAAGTGCAGCATCGGGTCGGGCAGGCGCGGTACATGCCACGGGTGTTCCTTTACGACAGTGGCGAAGACCGCCCCACCACCTCGGGAAGGCTTGGCGTGCCCCAGGCCCTGATCGAAGCCGCCGGCGGGCTCAACGTGATGGACGATGTGGCCGCCAGCTGGACCGAGGTGAACTGGGAAAGCGTGGTAGAGCGCGACCCGGAGGTCATTCTGATCGTCGACTACGGCCCCAGCAGTTGGCAGCAGAAGCGCGACTTCCTGCTGCGCCAACCTGCGTTGAAAGACGTGCGGGCGATTCATGATCAGCGCTTCATTGTGCTGACCTACCTAGAGGTGACACCGTCCGTGGAGAACGCAGTGGCCATCGAAAAGCTTGCCGATGCATTGCATCCCCCGTTGCTCCAAGGTGCTGCCCGATGAGGGTCGGGCACAGCACTGCGGCGTACCGGTGGCTGATCGTGCTGCTGAGTGTCGTGTTGCTGCTGTCGTGCCTGATCGCGCTTGCCTTTGGCCCCGCGTCGGTGCCGCTGGCCAAGGTTGCCGGTATTGTCGGCCAGCAACTGGGCATCGACATGCCGGGTGAGTGGAGCCAGAGCCAGGCCCATATCGTCTGGCTGATCCGCGCGCCCCGGGTGTTGCTGGGGGCTTTGGTGGGTGCCGGCCTGGCGCTGGTCGGCAGCGCGCTGCAAGCCGTGACCCGCAACCCCCTGGCAGACCCGCACCTGTTGGGTGTCAGCTCGGGGGCGGCGCTGGGGGCAGTGCTGGTGATGCTCTACCTGGGCGAATTCATCGGGGTCTTCAGCTTGCCACTGGCGGCGTTCATGGGCGCGGCGGCGAGCATGTTGCTGGTGATCGGCGTGGCCCGGCGCAATGGCCGCATGGAAACCGACCGCCTGCTGCTGGCGGGCGTCGCCGTGTCGTTCGTGCTGATGGCGGTGGTCAACCTGCTGTTGTACACAGGCGATCAGCATGCCGCCGCTTCGGTGGTGTTCTGGATGCTGGGTGGCCTGGGCGCGGCGCGCTGGCATGTCATCTGGCTGCCGGCGCTGTGCGTGGTGCTGGGGCTGGTCACGCTGCAAATGTTGGGGCGCGGCCTGAATGCGCTGATGAGTGGTGAGCAGACGGCGCTGAGCCTGGGTTTCAACGGCCGACGCCTGCGCCTGCAGGTGTTCACCTGCACCTCGCTGCTGACCGGCGTACTGGTATCGCTGTCGGGCGCCATCGGCTTCGTCGGCCTGATGGTGCCGCACATGGCGCGGGCGCTGGTGGGTGCGGAAAACCGCCGGCTGATGCCGGTGAGTGCACTGCTGGGGGCGATTTTTCTGGTTTGGGTGGATGTGGCTGCACGCACCTTGATCGCCCCGCAAGACTTGCCCATCGGCATTGCCACCGCAGCGCTTGGCGGGTTGTTTTTCATTGCCCTGCTCAAGCGCTGAACGGCTGCGGCAAACGCTACGGTTTCAGAAAATCGGTGACCGCGTTGGCGAACGCCTGTGGCTGGTCGAGCATGACGAAGTGGAAGCTGTCGTCGATGCGCTTGAAGCGGATGTGCGGGGTGGTGGCGTAGGCGTTGCGGAAGGTGGCCTCGACGTTGGCAGCGGGTATGCCGTAGAGAGGGTCGTAGGCATAGACGACTTCTACCGGCACCTGGATGCGACCGAGCTCAGGGCGCAGGTCGGTGGTCATCAGTTCATAGGTGGCATCGGCCGTGGTCTGCCGGTCCGAGCCTAATGCCGCCGCGAGCAGTGCAGGCCTGGCCGCTTCGCTTTTTGCCAGGCGGGCTATGGAGGCGCGCTGCATGGCCTCGGTTTGCGCCGGCGGTGACGCCAGCAGCGCATCACGGAACGCCGCCGCATGCGGTGCGGCAGTTTCGCGAGTGGCGGCGGGGTCCATCAGCAGGGTGTAGAAGGGCAGGGCATCGACGATCATCAGGCGTGCGACCTGGTCGGGATGACGCGCACCGAGCATCAGCGCCACCTCGCCACCCAGCGAGTGGCCAATGATCACCGGGGCCTTGAGGTGCTGGGTGCGGATGTAGTCAGCGATGGCCTCGGCCGTTGGGGCGGCCACGTTGCCTTGCGGGTTGGAGACGGCCGGTGCTCCAGCAAAGCCTGCAACCTGCACCAGGTGCAGGCGGTAGCTATGCTTTAGCCTGGCGGCCAGGTCTTGCCACACTTCGCGGGAAGACGCCAAGCCTGGGATCAGGATGACATCCGGGCCGGCGCCCTCAACGGTTACCGAGATGCGGTCTTTGCTCAACGTTGCCGACGCCTGCGATGCGGGCTGGGTGGCTGATGCCGGGGCTGAGATCAAGGTGAAAGCGGTACCGATTGCCGCGAGGAGGGTGCGTGTGCGCATGACATTTTCCTTTTGTCCTTCGTTCGCCGTCCAATACCGCCAAACGGGTTGAAGTGTCGAGGATAACATCCAGCCCTGCGTCTTCGGCGTCGGCTGGCAGAATGACGTGAGGGGTCTGTTCGGTAGCGTACAGACCCTTACCGCCATTGCGCACATCCTTGAACAGTCAGCATCTCAGTTGCAGCAACTGTGGGGTTTACTCAGGGAGTGCGGACATGGCAGATAAATATGTTGGGAAGATCGTCGGGGTGGGTACGGACAACGTGGTCTACGTGATCAACATTTATCAGGACGAGACGATTGAACGCTCGCCAAACGGCATGATTCGGCATGAAGGGCTGAAGCATTTCGAGATGCAGTTTGGTGGGGCGGTGCGTAGGATTTCTGAATCCGAGTACGAAATTGCAAGCACGGGGGTGAGGGTTACTGTGCAGGAGGGGGACGGCTAGGGCGGCTCACATGCTGCCTACGCCTGGCCGTAGTCGTTCTTCCTGCCGTCTGTGGGAGCGGGCTAGCCCCGCGAACACGGGCGTAGCCCGTGCCAGTCAACCCCATTTTCTGGCTCGGCCTCTTCGCGGGGCAAGCCCGCTCCCACAAAATGGACTGCCGATGGTGAGCCGTGTCGGGGTATAGGGTGAGGGCACCTAGCTGCCCTCACCCTATACCCCGACAAGCACATGGCAGCCCCACTTCCCCAACATTCCGTGAAGACCATAAAAAAGCCGAGGTCATTTTGGCCTCAGTCGCCCGTGCGGAACGGGCCCTAGGTAAGTAATCTTAATTGGTATTTCTGAAACACCACACTAGCCTGTGTTGAGCAACAGCTTACGAGCCATAGCTATCAGGCAACGGGCCTTACACCGCATTGACACCCTCCAAAGTCGCAAAGGAAATGTCTTTTGCTGTAAGCAGGAAGTCCCTCATGTAAGGCATTTCCAGCATATCGCTGCGAACCGCCGCGAATAGCGTGGCTTGCAGCCCTTTCTCGCCCAGGCGCTTGGCAATGACATAGCCGCGCGAGGTGTATTCATGCACCGCCCAGTTCGGCAGGCAGCAAACCCCGCGGCCGCTGGCCACCAGCTGCATCATCATCACGGTCATCTCGGCGGTGCGTACCTGGGCGGGCTCGAGGTCGGCGGGGTCGAAGAAGCGGGTGAAGATGTCCAGGCGGTTGCGCTCGATCGGGTACGTGATCAGGGTTTGGCTGGCGATGTCGGCGGGTTCCAGGTAGGGCTTTTCGCGCAGGGGGTGGTGCTTGTCGATGGCCAGCATTGCCTCGTAGCCGAACAGCGGCACGTAGGTGATACCTGGCACGGTCACCGGGTCGGAGGTCACCACCAGGTCGAGGTCCCCCCGTTCCAGGGCCGGCAGTGGCGCGAACGACAACCCTGAGGCCAGGTCCAGTTCAACCTCTGGCCATGCCTCGCGGAAATCGTCCACCGAGGGCATCAACCATTGGTAGCAACTGTGGCACTCGATGGCGATGTGCAGCCGGTCGGCCGTACCGCCAGCCAGTTTGCTCAGCTTGCGCTCCGTGGTGCGAATCAGTGGCAGCACCTGGTCGGCCAGTTGCAGCAGCTTGAGGCCGGCCGTGGTGAAGCGCACCGGCTTGGACTTGCGCACGAACACGGGCATGCCGAGGCGACTTTCCAGCTCCCGGAACTGGTGCGAGAGCGCCGATTGCGTCAGGTGCAGGAACTCGGCGGCCTCGGGCAGGCTGTCCGTTTCGCGCAGGGCATGAAGGGTGCGTAGGTGTCTCAAGTCGATCATGAGAAGAGGGCAACGCTCAAATCGCGCAATGCGCGGCGAGGTTGCAATATTGTCCTTTGAAATACAGCAAGGGTTGCGTCGCTGCGGCGTCCTGCACGTTCAGCGCTTTCACTTCGCCAATCACGATCACGTGGTCACCGGCTGCGTGTTCGGCGTGAATCTCGCAATCCAGCCAGTGCAGGCTGCCGGCGATGACCGGATTACCCAGCGGCGACGCCTGCCACTTGACCCCATGCCATTTGTCCGCGCCTCTGCGGGCGAACTGGTTGGAAATCCCCACCTGTTCACCCGAAAGGATATTGACCGCGAAGCGGCCCGCCTGGCGAATGCCGGGGTAGCTGGCCGAACTGGCCATCACGCTGAATGACACCAGCGGCGGGCTCATCGACACGCTATAGAACGACTGGCAGGTGAAGCCAATCGGCGCGCCATCGATGAGCGAGGTGATCACCGTGATACCGGACGCGTAGTGCCCGAGCGCTTCGCGAAAGCTCGATGGCGCGATGGCAGTACTGGGAAGTGACATGGTAGGTCCTGACGTGAGGGGGCCTTTAATGGGCCAGGAGTTCTCTGCGCACGATGTCTGCGCCTGCACTCAGCGCATTCAGCTTGCCCCTGGCGACCTGGCGAGGTAAGGGGGCCATGCCACAATTGGTGCACGGGTAGAGTTTGTCGGCATCTACAAATTGCAGTGCTTGGCGCAGGGTAGCGGCGACTTCCTCGGGGGTTTCAATGGTGTGGTTCGCCACGTCAATGGCGCCTACCATCACTTTCTTACCGCGAATGAGCGCCATCAGGTCCGGCGGGACGTGCGAGTTGTGGCATTCCAGCGAGATGATATCGATGCTGGATTGTTGCAGTTTGGGGAACGCTTCTTCATATTGGCGCCACTCGCTGCCCAGGGTCTTTTTCCAGTCGGTGTTGGCTTTGATGCCATAGCCATAACAAATATGCACGGCCGTTTCACACGTGAGGCCTTCAATGGCCCTTTCCAGCGTGGCCACACCCCAGTCATTGACCTCGTCGAAGAAGACATTAAAGGCGGGTTCATCGAACTGGATGATGTCCACACCGGCAGCCTCTAGCTCCCGGGCTTCCTGGTTGAGAATCTTGGCGAATTCCCACGCCAGTTTTTCGCGGCTTTTGTAATGGTTGTCGTACAGCGTATCAATCATGGTCATGGGGCCTGGCAGCGCCCATTTGATGGGCTGCCGGGTTTGCTGACGCAAAAACTTGGCATCTTCTACAAACACGGGCTTTTGCCGAGCGACAGCACCCACCACCGTCGGTACGCTTGCGTCGTAGCGATCGCGGATGCGCACGGTTTCACGTTTCTCGAAATCAACGCCGCTGAGGTGCTCGATGAAGGTCGTCACAAAGTGTTGGCGCGTTTGCTCGCCATCACTGACGATATCAATGCCGGCGTGTTGCTGCTCTTGCAATGACAGGCGCAGTGCATCCTGTTTGCCTTCGGTCAACGCCTCGTCCTGCAACTTCCAGGGGGACCAAAGTGTTTCGGGTTGTGCGAGCCAAGAGGGTTTGGGCAAACTGCCGGCAGTCGACGTGGGTAACAGCTTTTTCATGAAAGAAGACCTTGTATTTGCGTAAGTCAGGAAGCGTAGTGGGCGGACCACTGCTCAAGCATGGCGTGGTAAGGTTTGATGAAGTGCTCTTCGACAAATCGTCCCTGTTCAATAGCCAGCCGGCTACGTTCTTCCCGATCATAAACAATGCGTGTCAGCGAATAATCTTCGTGCTTCAAGCTGGGCTGGTAGGACTTTCCTGCCACCGAGTTGGCATTGTAGATTTCGGGGCGGTAGATTTTCTGGAAGGTATCCATGGTGCTGATGGTACTGATCAGCTCAAGGTTGCTGTAGTCACTGAGCAGATCGCCGGAAAAATAGAAAGCCAACGGCGCAGCGCTGTTTGCAGGCATGAAGTAACGCACTTTCAATCCCATCTTCCCGAAGTATTCATCGGTCAAGGAGTATTCATCTTGCTGGTATTCAAAGCCCAGCACCGGGTGCTGGTTTTCAGTGCGATGGTAAGTCTTGCTGCTCGACACGCTCAGGCAGATGACCGGGGGCTTGGCAAAGTGCTGTTTGTAGGTGGCGGAGTTCACGAAGCGCTTGAACAGCTTGCCATGCAGCTCGCCAAAATGCTCAGGTGTGCTGAACGCTGGCTGGTTTTTGTTGTGCCCCAGTAGCAGTACGCTGAAGTCGTAATCGCGCACGTAGGACGAAAAATTGTTCCCCACCATGCCGGCGATGCGCTCGCCGGTTTTTCGGTCGACGATGTGGGTTTTCAATATTTCAATCAAGGGCAGGGCGTGATCGCTGCGTTCAGCATCGATCGTCATCGCGACGGAAATTATCTCAAGCTCGACGCTGTAACGGTCGCCTTTTGGGTTGTCCCAATGCGCCAGGGCGTTGAAGCGGTTGTCGATCATCCCCAGGGTGTTGCGCAAGTTTTCCTGGCGGCTCGCGCCCCTCGCCAGGTTGGCGAAGTTGGTCGTGAGGCGTGTGTTTTCGGCGGGGTGATAATGTTCGTCGAAACGAATGGCCTTGATGGAAAAGTTGAAATCTGTGTTCGTCATGGTCGGCTGTCCCACTCGAATATTTATAGGCTCTCTAGTTGAGACGTATTCTAGGTTGGGGCCTGATCGAGGGGTACTGAATTGATTTCACAGGGGCTTTAGCCATCTTCATGATGGCGGTGGCGATGATCGTGACACCCTTGTACGGTAAAAATCTGACCACTCACCATTCGTCCAATTCAGTCAGGCGCTGGAGGGCCATGCGGTATCTGCAATATTGCGAAACGGAACCCCGAATAGTCCCAGCGATATTCTGTTCGTATAACCCATTGCATTCCGCCTCGGCGTATTGCTCCCAGAGGGCCTGAGACTGTTGAAGCATTTCTGGAACCCGTTCTGAGTCATTGGGCGCTTTGGGCTTAAGATCATCCAATGTGCGGCCGCTATGTGCTTATCGGGAGATAGGGTGATGGCGGCTAGGCGCCTGTCTTGGGTTTGGAGGTGGGGCGGCGCTCTTCATAGGCGCTGAAAATGCCAAGCCAGGCACCTGGTGGCCCCATATACAATCTCCAGGCATCCCCCTTAAAAGCCGAGGCCATTCTGGCCCCAGTCATCCGTGCAGGACACGCTTTGGGCACGTAATTTTCATTGGTATTCTGAAACACCACACTTGTCTACACGGGCCTCAATGCATCATGCCCAGTTCCGCGTCGTCCATCAGCGCCTTGGCCAATGCGCTGAAGTTTTGCAGCCTGGTCTGGCCTCTTCGCGGGGCAAGCCCGCTCCCACAAGTACACATCAGGCTCGAGTCTGTGGTGATCCTGTGGGAGCGGGCTTGCCCCGCGAAGAGGCCAGACCAGGCAACACATCGCATAGGCCCTTAATGCCGAGTACGCGGCTCTGCTGGCATCTGCACCTGAATCAACGCCGACTCAAGCAGCACACGCAGCGCCTCCAGCTCATGCATGGTCGTCATCATAAGGATCGACACAGGGGACTTGGGCTGAAGCAGAATCGCCTGATGGGCCACGGTCTGTGCGCACAGCGCGTAGTCCGCAGCCTGGATGAGGGTGTCTTCGAGAGAGTGGTGGTTGTGGGGTGGATCGGGAACGACCTTTAACATCACTTAATCCTTTTCAAGGTGCGGCCACCTGCCTGCTGTCAAACAGAAGGGTGGCAGCTGTACGTGGGTTGACAGACCGGCGGATTAAGCAAAGTTCCGGCGCACGCAAGCGTGCCCGCACGTACAGCCGCCATAGAAGCGAGCCATATACTTAATACCGTCGCGGCCTGTCAAAGCCGATCGCTGTTTGCAGCGACAGGCCGAGACTAGAGCGGTGCCTGAGCGGCCGCAACGGAAAAAAGGCGGCAGGAGTATGTTTGGGAAAAGGCCTACAAGGAAGGGGTTAAATCTGATTATTCATCACTGAAAAGCAATACTTCCAGGTCACCAACGCCGTCACGTTGCGCGGCGCTCCATCGCCCGTGCTGTCGACCAGCGGCAGGTTGCCCCAGTTGAACCGGAGCGGGTGAGTACCCGCTCGCGGTTTGATGCCGGTTTTTTACTACGGCCTGTCAGCAGGGCTGAACGGCCAATCGGTTAGTGACGCTACGCCCCAGCACCAGCACTGTGACAAAGCCGCAACCTACCAGCGCCGTGGCCAGGCTCAACAGCACCGAGCTGCCCAACTGGTCGACGATCTGCCCGCCGAAGAACGAGCCCAGCGCAATAATCACCTGGAACATCGCCACGAACAGGGGCATGCCGCGTTCGACATCCTTGGGCGCGACCACAAACATCCAGATACTGGCGCACGCCGGGAAGGCGCCGAAGGCGAAGCCCCACAGTGCGATCAACATTGCAGCGCCTGTCATGCCAGTGGCGAAGTGGGGGAACAGGGCGGTGCTGACGCCAATCATCACGGCCACCAGCATCAGGGTGTGGCGCACGCTGCGGTTGGCGGCGAAGCCGGCGAAGATGTTGCCGATTACCCCGGCCACGCCATACAGCAACAGCAGCGAGCCAATCGTCGGCCCATCGAAGCCGGCGTTCTGTTTGAAGAAGGGTGCCACATAGGTGTACGCGGCAAAGTGCGCCAGGCCAATCAGCAATACCGCAATCAACCCAACCCGCGCTTGTGGGTTGATGAACAGGGCCGGCAGGTCACTGATGCGGATGGCCTTGTCCGGGTTGAGCCGCGGCAGCAGCAGGACCTGCGCCAGCAGCACCGGTACACCCACCAGCGCGGTAACCAGGAAGGTCATGCGCCAGCCCATCAGGCCACTCAGCCAGGTGCCCACGGGCACGCCCAGCACGGTGGCCAGGGTTACCCCGACCATGATGATCGAGGTGGCCTGGGCAACGCCCACGCCTTTGGGTGCCAGGCGGCCGCTGAGGGCAATGGCCGTGGCCCAGAAGCCGCCGATGCTGACGCCCAGCAGCACGCGGCCGAACAGCAGCAGGCTGAAGTCACTGGCGTAGGCCACCACCGCGTTGGCGATGATCATGATCAGCGTCAGGCCGATCAGCAGGTAACGGCGGTCCATGGCGCCAATGCCCACCGACAGCAAAGGGGCGGCGAGGGCGGCCATGATGCCGGGCAGGGTCACCATCAGGCCGGCCTGGCCTGCGCTGATGCCGAGGTCGCTGGCAACGTCGTTGAGCACGCCCACCGGGAGAAACTCACTGGTGACCAGGGCGAAGGCACCCACGGCGACCGAAAGAATCGCCAGCCACTGCTGTTTGACGCTTTGTTGGTTATGTTCGGGAAGGCCGCTAGGGGCCTGGCTGTCGCTTGGCATGATGCTGGGTTCCAAGGGGGATGTCGCCTGCAGCAGGCGAGGAGAGGGCGAAAATTGAAGGCGATTATACGAGTGGGTGGGCGCCACCACACAGGCGCGCCGCTCGATAGTAATCATCAGTACGATCGATAAGACGCCCAATGCAGAGCGTCTGCTACAGCGCGGCGGCTTTCAGTAGGTGGCTCGATAGGAATTGGTGTTCTGTACCGGATGCCTATCTGTCTCGCAACTCCACAGCTGTATGAAGGGCTGGTTGGTAGAGGGCGTTCCAACCCAATGGCTCATGGCGTGACACACCTGCTCAAGGCATAGCTGATAGTCGCCAGCTTCGGGGGTGCGTCCTAGTTTCAAAGGTTGCAGGGGCGGCAACGTGCGCTTGAAATGCCAACTGCCCAGCTCCAATCGAGCATCATCGGGTATCTCCATGCCTGCACCATTACCTCGAATCCTGGCGCCTTCCAACACCAGGCCTTCGCGGGTGAGGCGATAGTCTTCCTCCCAGCGTATCTTCTCGATGCTGTGATTCCATGCCAGGGTGAAATGGGACACCGGCAGTTGCGCCCAGACCCCGCCATCCAGCCCCAGGCACAAGCCGATCATGCGTTCGCCGTCCTTGCGTGCCTGGACCTCCAGACATGCTGCAGCAATACCAGAATCCCAAGCGCGAAACCGATCTCGTCGGTCAGCGGCAGCTCCACGATCAACAAGGCCCCCGCACCCAAACTCAACAAGCGCTCCCAGATGGCCATTTTCTGTTGCAGGTAACCGGTGGACGCTACTCCCCAGAGGCCGACTGCCAGAAGGGTCTTGATCAACATGTAGGCCGTCATCCACAGATTATCGCCCTGCAGCATCAGCGCCGGGTTATAGACCGCCATGAAGGGGATGACGAAACCTGCCAGGGCAATGCGTACCGCCCACAGGCTGATCTTGAATCCGCTTTCTTTGGCGATGGGGGCTGCGGCGAAACAGGCGAGGGCGACCGGTGGGGTCAGATCGGCGAGGATCCCGAAATAGAACACGAACATGTGCGACACAATTAGCGGCACGCCCAGTTCCAGCAGCGCAGGGGCTGCGATCGAGCTGGTGATGATGTAGTTGGGGATGGTTGGGATACCCATGCCTAGCACCAAGCAGGTGATCATCGTCAATATCAGTGACAGCAGCAGGTTCTCCCGGCCGATCGCCAATATGTAACCGGCAAAGGTTGAAGCAACGCCTGTGAGCGAGACGATGCCGATGATCACCCCCACCAGCGCGCAGGCGATCCCTACCGGAACCGCATGCCGTGCACCTTCGACCAACGCGTGCAGGCAAATGGTCAGGGTTTCCCGGCCGCCCTTGATAAACCAGCAAAACACCATCAGCACGGCAACGACCGCAAAAATCACACCGATACCGAGTTGAAAAAAGCCTGTGCAGAGAATACCCAGCGCAATCCAGAATGCACAGCGCAAGCCGAAGCTCTGCACCCTGAGAATGATCGCCGAGCCGAGAATGACAATGGCGGTCAAGGCTAACCCGACCATGCCGGAGAACAGCGGGGTACGCCCGGAAAACAGCAGGTAAACCAGCACTACTAGAGGAATCAGCAGGTACCAGCTTTCCTTTACCGCGCCGAAAGCGCTGGGGCATTGGTCTTTAGGCAAGCCTTTGAGGTTGGAACGCTTGGCCTCCAGATGGACCATCCAGAACACCGAGCCGAAATACAGCATGGCGGGTATCAACGCCGCTTTGGCAATTTCCACGAACGGCACATTGATGGTTTCGGCCATGATGAAGGCAACCGCGCCCATTACTGGCGGCATTATCTGGCTGCCCATGCTGGAGGTAGCTTCCACGCCGCCGGCAAATGCGGACCGATAACCAAAGCGCTTCATCAGCGGGATGGTGAATTGCCCCGTGGTCACCACGTTGGCAATGCCTGAGCCAGTAATGGTCCCCATCAACGCGGATGAAGCGACGGCGACCTTGGCCGGTCCTCCCAGCTTGTGACCGAACAAGCCCATGGCGAAGTCGGTAAACAGCTTGATCATGCCTGCTTGCTCCAGGAAGGCGCCGAACAGGATGAACAAGAAGATATAGGTAGCCGAAACGTAGGTGGGTGTCCCATAGAGCCCTTCAGTGCCGAAGGACAGTTGATTGATGACCTGGTCGAAACCATAGCCTCGGTGGGCCAGTTCGCCGGGCAAGTATTCACCGAACAAGCCGTAGGCCAGGAACAATCCACAGATGATTGGCAGTGCAATGCCCATCACCCGTCGAGCGGCTTCGAAGATCAGCGCGATCAGCAGCACGCCGATCACCATGTCAGCTGGCGTCAGGTCGCCGGAGCGCTGGATCAAGTCTGCCTCGAACACCCATTGATACAGCGCGGTGACGATGCCAGCCAGGCTGAGCAGCCAGGCCAGCGGTTGCCAGGGGCGGGCCTGGCCATGGGCTGGATAGCTGAGGAATACCACCCAGAGCAGGAAACCGACGTGTACTGCACGCAGCACCTGGCTTGAGATGGGGGAGAAGGCTGCGGTGACGATCTGGAAAATCGAAAACAGCAACGCTACATAAAACAAGGTTCTTGGCCAGTCCCGCGGGTTCGCGGAAATACCCTGATGCTCGTCACTCATTGATTGCCTGCCTCATGGCCACACTGGAAAGAATCGATGGCGCAGTGGCAATACAACCCACTGCGCCTCGTGCAGCTACAGCGCGCCCTTTTCCTTGTAGTAGCGTTCGGCGCCTGGGTGCAGTGCAATTGGCAGATTCTTGGCTGCGCTTTCCAGTTTGATGTCCTTGGCTGCCGAATGTGAGTTACCCAGCCGTGGCAAGTTTTCGAACAAGAGCTTGGTCATCTCGTAGACGACTTCATCGGACATGTCTGCGCGGGTCACCAGTATGTTGGTGATGGCAACCGTCGGCACCGCCTCGGTTTGCCCGTCATACGTGTTGGCCGGAATCATTTCGCTCTGATAGGCCGGGTTGCCAATCTTCGTGACCACCTCAGGCGGGATGGCGACGTAGTTGAGGGGCATGACAGAGGCCAGGTCGCGAATCGCGGCCATGCCCAACCCGGACGATTGCAGGGTCGCATCCAATTGCCGGTTCTTGATCAGTTCGACGGATTCAGCAAACGGCAGGTATTGCACTTTACCCATGTCCTGATAAGTAAGCCCCGCAGCCTTGAAGATCGCACGGGCGTTCAGCTCAGTACCGGACTTGGGTGCCCCGACCGAGATCGTCTTGCCTTTGAGATCGGCCAGCGTCTTGATCCCTGATTCCTTGCTGGCAACAATTTGAATGTAGTTGGGGTAGGCCCCGCCAAGGGCACGCAACTTGGTCAGCGGTGTCTTGAAGCCTGCGTCCTCCACGCCGTTTTTGGCATCGGCAACCGAATCGCCCAGCGCGAGCGCTAGCTCGCCTCGACCAGCCTGCAGCAGGTTCAGGTTCTCCACCGAGGCCTTGGTGGCTTGGACCGAGGTCTTGGAGCCGGCAATGCCATCGCTGTAGATCTGCGACAAGCCGACACCGATCGGGTAGTAAACCCCGCTGGTCCCACCGGTGAGAATGTTGATGAACACTGGCGCGGCTTGAGCTGCGGTGCTGACTGCCAAGGTAGCGGCGACCAGCAGGGCGAAGCGTGTCTTTACTCGCATGGGGAACTTCTCCGTCTTGTTATGTCTTTTATCCAGAGTGATTGCACTGTAGTTGATCGCAGCGCCGAAGGGGCCAGGCAGTCAGCATCAGCTCATACCCAGCCAGGCCGGCAGGACCAGCGAAATCCAAGGTACATAGGTCACCAGCACCAGGAACAGCAGCAGAATCATCAACCAGGGCATCGCCGCTTTGATGGTCGCGGGTAATGACATCCCGGTCACTGCCGAGGTGACGAACAGGTTCAGGCCCACCGGCGGTGTGATCAAGCCGATTTCAAGGTTGACGACCATGATGATGCCGAGGTGAATCGGGTCGATGCCCAGTTTCATGGCAATGGGGAAGAGTATCGGCGCCAAGATCAGGATAATCGCCGACGGCTCCATGAAGGCACCGGCAATCAGCAGCACGATGTTGACCACCAGCAGAAAGGTCACGGGCGTCAGGCCCGCGTCGATCACCCAGGCTGTTATCTGTTGTGGAAGCTGTTCGGTGGTCAGTACATGGGCGAAAAGCATGGCGTTGGCGATGATGAACATCAGCATGATGCTCAGCTTGGCGGATTCCAGCAGGACTTTGGGCGTTTCACGAAACGTCAAATCCTTGTAGACGAACAAGGCAATGAAGGCCGAGTAAACCGCCGCTACAGCCGCCGCCTCGGTTGGGGTGAACATCCCGGAATAGATGCCGCCCAGGATGATGACCATCAGCAACAAGCCCCAGATCGCCTGGCGCGCCGTACCCAACCACTCGCGCAGTGTCGCGCGCGGCAGGGCGGGCAGGTTTTTCTTAACGGCGACGATATAGATCGCCACCATCAGCGCTGTTCCCAAAAGCAGGCCAGGCACCACACCGGCCATGAACAGCTTGCCGACGGAGGTCTCCGTGGCCGCGGCGTAGACCACCATCACGATCGAAGGCGGAATGAGGATGCCCAACGTACCGGCGTTGCAGATAATGCCTGCACCAAAGGCCTGCGGATAACCGGAGCGGACCATACCGGCAATGGCGATTGACCCCACGGCAGCCACGGTCGCCGGGCTGGATCCGGAAAGGGCAGCGAATAACATGCAGGCCAGTACTGCGGCGATGGCCAGGCCGCCGCGAATGTGCCCGACACAAGCATTGGCGAAGTCGATCAAGCGGCGGGCAACACCACCGGTGGTCATGAAGGCACCGGCCAGCAGGAAGAACGGAATGGCCAGCAGCGTGTAATGTTCCGAGGTTTCGAACAGCTTGATCGCCAGCGAACGCACCGAGTCGGGGCTGAAGAAAATGATTGTCATGGAGCCGGCCAGGCCGAGGGAGATCGCGATGGGCACGCCGATGAACATCAGGACGAACAGGGCTACGAACAAGAACGCAATGGTCATGGCTTGTCATCCTCGTGCTCGGCGAGCTTCAGCGCGTCAGCGGCTTCGTCGGCCAGGCCCAGGCCGGTCTGGTGGTTGCGCAAGATGCGCACAAGAATCTCGGCAAAACGGATGAAAACCAGGGCAAACCCCAAGGGTACGATCAGCCCGATATGCCATTGCATGATGCCAAAGTGGCCCAGATCCTCAGCGCCGATACTTGCGATCATCAGTGTCTGAATCCATTCGAAGCTGGCGACACTGAGCAATCCTGCATAGGCCAGACAGCACAAGCAGGCCACGACGCCGATGAATTTCTGCACCGGCCGGCGGGTGAGCTTGACCAGTGCATCCACCCCGATATGCCCGCCCGTGCGCACACCATAGGCCAGCCCGAAAAAAATCAGCCAGCCAAACAGCGCCTTGGTCAGCGCGGTACTCCAGGTCATCGCTTGAGCCATGCCCATGATTTCGTCGCCAATGGCAAACAACGGGGTGCTTGCGCTCGGCCAGCGATCGGCAAGCCAATAGAAAAGGCTGTAGAAATTGTTGAGGATCACGTAAATGAACGTGACCAATGTCATGGCGGCCAGAAGGAAGACGATAAAGCCTTCCTCGAAGTGTTCCCATATTCGCCGAAGCGCTTTCATCGATGGTATCTCACGTCGAGGGCGACTGGCAGACGCCGCCCCGGCAGCATCTGCCTTGCGATCATTGAGCCTTGTTGGCGGCTTCGGCTGCCTGGATCAGTTCAGGTCCGATATCGCTTTCGAACTTTTTCCAGACCGGTTTCATCGCGTCTCGCCATTGTTCGCGTTGCGCCGGGGTCAGCACGATGATTTCAGTGGTCTTCGCCGCGAGGATGCGTTGCTTGTCACTCTCATTGAGTTGCTCAGCTTCCTTGTTCACATGGGCGGTGACTTCAACAACGATCTTGTCCAGCTCGCTGCGAACGTCCGCCGGTAATCCGTTCCAGAACGGGGTGTTGGTGATTAGCATGTAGTCCAGTACACCGTGGTTGGATTCAGTGATGTACTTCTGCACTTCATGCATTTTCTGGCTGTAGATATTCGAGTAGGGGTTCTCCGCACCATTCACCACACCGGTCTGCAACCCTTGATAAACCTCGGCAAAACTCATCTTGCGCGGGTTGGCGCGGACAGCCTTGAACTGCTCTTCGAGTACGGCAGAGGCCTGCACCCGGAACTTCAGGCCACGGGCATCGGCGGGCACATGCAGTGGCTTGTTGGCTGACAATTGCTTCATCCCGTTGTGCCAGTAGGCCAGGCCGGTAATGTTCTTGCTTTCCATCGACTTCAGCAGCCCCTGGCCCTGTGGGCTCAACTGAAAGCGGTCGACCGCAGCGATGTCATTGAACAGGAAGGGCAGGTCGAAGAGTTGCAGGGACTTGGTGTACTGTTCGAACTTGGCCAGGGAAGGCGCAATCATCTGCACATCGCCTAGCAATAGCGCTTCCATCTCCTTGCCGTCGCCAAACAACGAGGAGTTCGGATAGACCTCGACCTTGACCTTGCCGGGCAAGCGTTCCTCTACCAGTTTCTTGAACATCAGGGCGCCTTGCCCCTTGGGCGTCTGGTCCGCGACCACGTGCGAGAACTTGATGATGACCGGATCTGCCGCATGGGCAAGGCTCAGGGTGCCTAGCGCCAACGCGCAGGTGAAGACGATGGATAGAGATTTGAACATCAGGAGCATCCTCTCGTTTTTATTTTTCCCAGGGTTCTACGCCGTGCGCGCTGTGGCGTATCAGAACAACAGTCAGTCTAGGCAGAAAACCGTAAGTTGCAGGGTAATGACCAGCGCCTGAGGCGTATCCGGGGTTCGCAACGCCTAGGATGATTCTGTAGACTTCGCCTGGGTGCTAGCCGCATAGGGCGGTGAGGCAGGTTAAAAGTAACGCCGGTCGGGCCGCCGCGCGCGAGTGACCTTGCCTATGCAAACAGTAGAATTGCCCCGTGCTCAACAACTGGCCCAGCGAGCGTTTGCCAACCTGGAGCGCTTCCTCCATATCGAAGCGGTCAGTGGCGTCGTGCTGTTGATTAGCGCCATAGCCGCGTTGGTCTGGGCCAACTCCCCGGCCGCTGCCAGCTATGAAGCCTTGTGGCATACCGCGGTGTCATTCGGCATTGGCTCGCACGTTGTCTCGCAGTCCCTGCATTTTTGGATCAACGATGGCTTGATGACCATTTTCTTCCTGGTTGTAGGTATGGAAATCCGCCGCGAGATCCATGAAGGGGCGTTGTCCAGCCTGCGCCAGGCGACCTTGCCGATGGCTGCAGCATTGGGTGGCGTTGCAGTCCCTGCGCTGCTCTATCTGGGGTTCAACCATCAAGCACCGCAACAAAACGGCTGGGCAGTGCCCACCGCCACCGACATTGCGTTCGCGGTGGGCGTGTTGGCACTACTGGGCAAGTCGATCCCATCGAATATCCGCGTGTTCTTGCTGGCCCTTGCCATCATCGACGACATCATTGCTGTCCTGATCATTGCCTTCTTCTACTCGGGCGGATTGGATTATTCAGGATTCGCAGTGGCTGGAGTGGGGCTGGCAATGGTCATTGGCCTGCAAAAAATAGGGGTCGGGTCTGCCTATGCCTATATTCTTCCAGGCGTCGTGACCTGGGGCGGGATATTGATGACCGGTGCCCACCCCACGCTGGCCGGGGTGATTCTCGGGATGATGACCCCCGTCGTCGCTATGCCAATGCGCGAGCGCCCACTGGATGCGATCGGACGATTCACTGGCGAGCTGATTGGCAGCGCAAAGGCACCGGAGCAGGGCGTCAACGAGTTGATTGATCCCCTCAAACGACTGCGCTTGGCTCAGCGCGAGCTTTTGCCGCCGGTAGTTCGGATACAAAGTGCGCTACACCCTTGGGTGGCATACGCGATCATGCCGCTGTTTGCGCTGGCCAATGCGGGGGTCAATCTGCAGGGCATTGACTTGTCCAGCGATGCGCCACATTGGGTGATGCTGGGTATCGGTATTGCATTGGTGGCGGGTAAACCACTTGGAGTGTTGAGCGTGAGCTGGCTGATGGTCCGTCTGGGGTGGTGCACATTGCCAGCGGGTGTCACTTGGACCGGCGTCACCCTTATCGGCTTGCTGGCCGGCATCGGCTTCACCATGTCGATCTTCATCGCCACATTGGCGTTCGCCGATGCCAGTCTGCTCGGCGCAGCAAAGGTAGGCGTGCTTTGCGGATCGGTAATTTCTGCCGTTCTGGGTATCGCCTGGGGAATCCTGAGCGTACGCCGAAATCATTCAGCTTGCGCAAAGACGCACTAACGTTGTACCCGGCTACAGATCTGCTGTGACGCCGGAACTGCAGTGCAGGAGGAGATGACAGATCGCTGTCATCTCCTCCTGCATGTTCGCCAGCCGTGCTTCATCACCTGGGCTGATTTGCTGAAAAGCACAGTGCAGCGTGCGACTGGACTCAGTCCGTAGACGGCTCCGCTGTGGCATCGGCGGCAGGGGCCGGGGCACTCGCCTTTGGCTTCACACGATCACGTCGGCCCTGGCTGCGTTGCCGCGAAGCTTGTTGCTTCGCGTGCAATGCCTGTGCGGCGGTCACAGTGCCAGCTACTTGCCCATTCAAGTCCAGGCGCGGCGCATTCTCCACCATGCTTGCCCAGTACCGAGCCCCCCGACACCAGGTAGAGATGCCCAGCTTAAGCTGCTCGCGGGTCAGACCCAGCAGCTCCAGGTGTTGCTCGGCATCCTTGAAGATACCCTCCTTGAGCGGCACCTTGGGGGCCGGGTTGACAGGGAAGGCCAACGGAAAATGCTTCTGCAATGGCCAGATCGCTTCCACTGCCGGATCCTGGGCACGAGGCTTCGCCTGCGGGGAAGGCTTGCGCTTGGGGTGTTTTGCGCTATCGGCCATGGCCTGTTGTTTTTCCGACCTGAGGCGGTCACGTAGCTCAGCTAGTTGTTCAAAACCCATCGTTCAATTCACTGCTTCGAAGTTGATTGCGTGGTGCAAGGATATTCCATAAAGCGCTTGGGAGCAGCCCAAACAGGATGAATCGCTGTTGTTTCCGTGAATGCGCCATGACCGGCTCGGCAGATTCTGCCTTTCAGGGGCCGTGCACCAGCCGCCTGCTTGACTTCATGGGCCGGGCCGACAAACCGCCCAAAGCAGTTTTTCGGCACGCTCAACCCTGTGGTCTTCCTCACCTGGCTGACACGAGGTTTCCGCCAGCCTGCGCCCGACCTTCGGCCGTAGACGCCTTGGGGTGGATAGCGACGGCCGTGTCCCGCCCGTCGCTGTGCGTTGTCAGGCCTGCGCCTGACGCGTTGCGAATGGTCGCTACTTCCCTTTTTCTGCAGCCAGATCAGCGTCGCAGGCGATGCGAGAGGCATCATCCACCAATGGGAAACACCGATGCGGAATAGAGCGCCAGAGTGCGCTCGTAAACAGCTTCGTCCCGAGTTATCAGCAGCAGGCTTGGGCATGCGCCCAAGAGGGCGTGCTCAGGTTGCAGATCTTCAATTTGCGACCAGAACTCGTCGGCCTTGACCCCATCGGCAAAAGGTTGAAATGCGATTGCGCTTCTGAATTTCGAGAGCTTCGTCCAGTCTGGCAAGCGCTCAAAGACATACCACTCATCAAAGCCTGGCGTGGGTAATTGAGCGATACGTCGCATCCACTGTTCCAGTCAAGCGTGCAATAGCCACCGTGTACGCCGGTGCGGAGTTTGGCTTCCATATAGATTCCGTTGTGAATCAGCGATGACGCAGGTGGCAGGACCTGCCGTCCATGACATGGAAGCAGCTTACACGCCTGCACTGTGCATGTGGGGGCTGGGCTTGCCGGCGGTGGGCTGTGAAGTGCCCCAGCACCCAGGGTCTGCTCTGGGTCGATAGCCGTTATCCATGAGCGGGCGCTTTCGACCTATGGCTGCGCTTCGCGGATCCGTGCCTTTCTGTTTGCCGATCAGCTAGGGATTGGTTCTTCTTGAGTACCAATTTATGAGCCGATCAGCTCTCTATCGCAGGCAAGAGGGTGGGTAGGATCAACACGGCCTTCCAGAAGGAACCGTTATCTCTTGTCGTTAATGAGGTGTGCCATGCCCAAGGTTGTTCACTTTCACTGTACCGGTGACGCTGATGTTCTGATCCTCGATGAAGTCGCGGTACCCACGCCGAAAAGCGGCGAGGTGGTCAATGCGCCTGCGCATGCTGTCGTCAAGCATCCGTCCAACCTCAGTTTCGTGGAGGCAGCGGCCAGCTGGATGATGTTTGTTACTGCATACGGCGCCCTGATTGAGTACGGCAATCTACAGGTTGGCGAAACCGTGCTTATCCCGGCTGCGTCGAGCAGTGTCGGCCTGGCAGCGATCCAGATCGCCAACATGCAGGGAGCCATCCCGGTGGCCCTTACCCGCACAAGTGCCAAGCGTCAGGCGTTGCTGCATGCAGGTGCAAAACATGTCATCGCCACCCGGGAAGAGGATCTGATTGCCGAGGTGGCAGCGATCACCGAGGGCAAAGGTGCGCATATTGTTTTCGATCCGGTTGGTGGCCCCGAGGCAACCAAGCTGATCAAGTCCATGGCCAACAACGGGATTTTCTTCCAGTACGGCGCTCTCGATCATCGCGATATCCCGGTTCCCGTCTTCGACATTCTTGGCAAACACCTGACCGTGCGCGGCTACGAGCTGTTCGAAATCACCACAGATATTCAAAAGCTGGCCAATGCCAAGGCATTCGTTGCCAAAGGCTTGGCAGGTGGTCAGCTCAAGCCCGTCATCGACCAAGTCTTCCCGCTCAATGAAATTGCGGCAGCACACCGCCGAATGGAGTCGAATTCGGTGATCGGCAAGATCGTCGTCGTGGTTGACTAAATAACATCCTGCGGCAGTGAGACTGGCGTCGTACGCCATCGCTGTTTGCTTCCAAGCAGTGATGGCTTACTTTGTTTTGGTGTCTGAGAGGGAGCCTAGCTTCGCTATCGTCCTCAGTGCAGAGTACGTCTGTCCCAATGCACAGGTAACTGGAAGATGGCGATGAACCTGATCGAAGCCATGCAAATGTTCGTGGCGGTGGTTGAGCATGGCAGCTACACCAAAGCGGCCGAGGCACTCAATGTACATCGCCCGGCACTCTCCAAGCTCATCCAAAATCTCGAGCACGAATTGGGAGTGCAGCTGTTACACCGCACCACGCGCAGAGTAAACACCACGCCCGCTGGCGATGAGTTCTACGAACGCAGCCTGAAATTACTCGCTGAACTAGCGGACACACTGGACTGGTTTTCGCCGACTCGTCCGCCGCGAGGCAAGCTCAGGATCGACATGCAGACCGTACTCGGTCACGCGGTGATAATCCCGCGACTGCCCGAGTTCATGGAGCGCTACCCTGGCCTGGAAATATCTCTGGCAACCTCTGACAACTTGAACGACCTTATCGCGGAAGTCATCGACTGTTCCGTGCGGCTCGGTGATCTGGATGATTCGAGCCTGGTTGCCAAACGTATCGGCGAGGTTGCTTTGGTGACCTGCGCGGCTCCCGCCTACGTAAAGAAACATGGTTTACCCGGCACGCTGGATGATCTGCAGGCGCACCTGGCAGTCAACTTCATGGTTGAGCAGCGCCGCCAGATCATGCCTTGGCGATTCAGGGTCAACGGTAAAATGATTAGCGTAAAGATGCGCAGCGGCATCGTCGTCGACAATGCCGAGGCTTTGCTCTACTGCGCACTGGCGGGATCGGGATGGTACAGGGGTGCGCCCGGCGTTGCAGCGATACATCGATAGCGGGCGTGTAGTGGAGGTTCTGCCAGATGTTCCAGTCGAGCCGAAGACCGTTTCCGTGCTGTTTCCAGATCGCCGTCATCTGTCACCCAATGTGAGGGTATTTGTCGAGTGGGTGAGTGCGTTGTTCCAAGAGGAAAGGTATTAGGGGCGGTTATCGAACGGCAGCGTTGGGTCGATAGCGGTCGGTCGCAGATGACCGCTTCCGACCCATAGCGGCCCTTCGTGAAGGGCAGCACTCAGCCAAAAGCGATCACTCAGACACGCCTATCAAATTGGGGGCGATTCAGGACGACATAGGCGCCGGCAAGGCGGGCGGCTACAACTTAGCAAGCTGGATAGCTGTCCGCCTTGGCGATGATGCTTACTGCGCCGAATGCTGGATCAGCGGCACACCACTCAGTGCTTGCAACTGCTCGAAATCGATATCTGCACAGATCTCGATCACCCGCAGCCCGTCGGAGGTTACTTCCAGCACGGCAAGGTCGGTGTAGATGCGGCTGACGCAACCGAAGCCGGTCGGCGGGTAGGTGCACTCGGGCACTAACTTGCTTTCGCCGGACTTGGTCAGGTGGTTCATCATCACAAACACTTGGCGGGCGCCAGTGGCCAGGTCCATCGCACCGCCCACGGCCGGAATGGAATCCTCGGCTCCGGTGTGCCAGTTGGCCAGGTCGCCCTTGACCGACACCTGGAAGGCGCCCAATACGGCGATGTCCAAATGGCCGCCGCGCATCATCGAGAACGAATCGGCGTGGTGGAAGAAAGCGCCACCGGGGAGCATGCTCACATGCTCCTTACTGGCGTTGATAAGGTCATCGTCTTCTTCGTCCGGCGCGGGGCTTGGGCCCATGCCCAGCAGGCCGTTCTCGCTGTGCAGGAACACTTCCTTGTCGCCCAGGAAGTTGGCCACGATGGTTGGTGCGCCAATGCCCAGGTTGACGTAGGCGCCTTCCTGAATGTCTGCGGCCACGCGCTGGGCCATCTCGGTACGGGAGAGTTTTCGGGTGATGGTCATGGCAGGCCTCAGACAGCGTTGGCGATCGAAGAAGCGGCAGCGCCGGAGACGGCGACCACGCGCTGGACGAAGATACCCGGGGTGATGATGTGTTCCGGGTCCAGTTCACCGAGTTCGACGATCTGGTCAACTTGGGCGATGGCGGTCTTGGCGGCCATGGCCATGATCGGGCCGAAGTTGCGGGCGGCCTTGCGGTAGATCAGGTTGCCCCAACGGTCGCCCTTGTGCGCCTTGATCAGCGCGAAGTCGGCGTGCAGCGGCATCTCCAGAACGTACTGGCGGCCGTCGATTTCACGGGTTTCTTTGCCTTCGGCCAGCAGGGTGCCGTAGCCGGTCGGCGAGAAGAACGCACCGATGCCCGAGCCCGCAGCACGGATACGCTCGGCCAGGTTGCCTTGCGGTACCACTTCCAGCTCGATCTTGCCGGCCCGGTACAGTTCATCGAACACGTAGGAGTCGGACTGGCGCGGGAACGAGCAGACCACCTTGCGTACGCTGCCCGCCTTGAGCAGCGCGGCAAGCCCGACCTCACCGTTGCCGGCATTGTTGCTGATGATGGTGAGGTCGCGGGTACCGGTGGCGATCAGGGCATCAATCAGTTCAGACGGCATGCCGGCAGTGCCAAAACCACCGACCATGATGGTCGAACCGTCGATGATGCCTTCTACCGCGCTGGCTATGGACTCAAACGTTTTATTGATCAAGGCGAGCTCCTGGTTGTTCCTGGAGTAGGTATTGGTGGGCCACTCAGCGATTGGCGTTGTTTTGCTGATGTGAGCCATAGCGTGCCGCAAGACTGGGCGGCAGTAGAGGGGGGGGAGGAGGAATTGGTGCGGTTATCGAACTATTGTGCGATGTTCGGTCATTTATGCGGCCGCAAGGGGTCGCCCGAGCACTCGGCGGCTTGCTGAGGGTACGATCGGAGGAGGTCGACGAAGAACGTTCCCTGCCGAATAGGTATATGGTGCTCCCCAAATAGGCGACGTAAATTTCCGCGGGTGGCGTCCGGGGTTAGGCCATACCCCAGTCCGCGTGCATGAGAAGCTGTTCGACCTATTAAGGGGATCGCTTAGCGGTAGTCTTATGGGCTGGAATTGATGCTCCCACTAGCCTGTAGTGCTCGCCCGATATTCTTCGCCGCAGCGACGGTCACGGACAGCGCACGACGTTCAAGTTCCTCTGTGGTGCACCGCACTGCCGGCGCTGCAATGCTGATAGCGCCAACTGGGTATCCATCGATATCCAAGACTGGAACCGCCAGGATGCGCAGGCCCTCGGCGAACAGCGAGTCTGTGATGATGTACCCATCCTTACGAATCTGCTCCAACACCTCGGACAATGGTCGAGAGAGGGATTTGCTCATGAAGGATGTGGACGAGGAAAGCTCCTTGATGCGCTCAACCTCGTGATCAGGAAGGAACGCGAGGATCGATTGGCCTATCGCTGTCTGGCAGGCCGGCACCGTTGTACCAATGCGAATGTCCACTCCAAGCCGAGTGATACCGGCCCTGACACGCTCCAGGTAGAGGACGTCTGCGCCTTGCAGCACGGCGAAGCTTGCAGCTTCACTGGTTTCGCTGACCAGTCCCCTCAACACAGGGCGAACCAGACTGCGCAGGTCCGTGTGAGCAATGGCGTGAAAGCCTAGGTTCAGGATTTTGAGCGTGAGGGAGAACCGCTTGCTCTCAGGAATTCGAGAAACATAGCCGAGGTCCACCAGCGTATTCAGCATACGGTAGGTCGTGCCTGGATCGAGATCGGCCTTGGCAGCGATCTGGCTCAGGGTCAGCTCGTCGCTTTCCGCTGTGAAAGCCTCCAAGACTCGAAATCCTTTGGCAAGGGACTGCACTGTACTGCGCTGATTTTTATCCTCGTCGGCGGCGGGTGTTTCGCTTTTTGTTGAAGTTCTAGGAGCCATGCGCGATATCTACCTGGTGTAATTGTTGTTTTCGGAATGCGAAAAAATCGTTCAAAAAGAATAGCATCAGGTAATCTTTCATCCCACCTCGGATTTCAGCGGCCAGGCTAGTTTTCAGGGAGCGAAATGAGCGCTTCCAACCCTCCATGGTGGTTGAACAGATTGACTTCGCCGCCATGCTGACGGGCTATGGAGCGCACGATGGAGAGGCCGAGGCCGACCCCACCAGTATTACGGTTTCTGGAGTGCTCCAACCGATAGAACGGGTTGAAAACAGCTTCAAGCTCAGAAGCAGGAATACCGTTTCCCTTGTCCTTCACCGAAATGTGAACGTGCTTATCAGCACTGTAAACGCGGACAACTGCGCTCTCACCGTACCTCACAGCATTCTCGATGAGATTTCGGATAGCTCGCCGCAGCGCGTCAGGCCGGCATTCCAAAATGACTTTTGAGTTGCAGGAGAAAGACACGGCCATCCCCAAGGCGACCAAGTCTTCGCACAAGCTTTCAACCAAGGTCCCGATGTCCATCGTCCTGGTTGGCTCGATCACAGCGTTGTCACGGCCATACCCGATTGCAGCTTCAGTGATCGCCGTGATCTCGTCCAGGGTCGCAAGCATCTTGCGCTGTATCTCGGGATCCTGAATGAACTCAACGCGCAGCCTGAGCGAAGTCAACGGGGTTCGAAGGTCGTGGCCCACCGCGGCCAGCATGCGCGTGCGATCATCGACAAAGCGCTGAATCCTGCGTTGCATCTGGTTGAAGGCCTGGGCGGTGCGACGGATATCTTCCGGGCCGTGCTCGCGCAGCTCCGTGTCTGAATGGCCTCGGCCCAATCGCTGGGCAGCGCGCGCTAAATCTCGCAGTGGCTGGCTGATACCCCGAGCGATCAATACGGCAATCAAGGTTAGGGCCAGCGCGGTGATACCCAGGGATACCAATGCTCGGCGACTAAACGGAGAGTCCGTGACCGGTTTAGCATAAGCGGCATGTAACCATGTGCCATCATTCAGCGGTGTGGCCACCCCCATGACATTGAGCTGCGGCAAGTAGATGAACCTGGCCGTTCGGGTGGAGGGCCACAAAGCTTCGCTTGGCACAGACCACGCAGCTGTCGCATCAATCGTTGCCGGTGGAACCTCATCTTCGCTTCGGAACTGCATAGGGATAGTTCCCAGCGGCTGCCCATGGCTCAACGGCTCAAGCAGATGCTGGCGAGCGAACTTCCACCACTCTGAAGGCTGGCTCGGCGAGGCTGGAAACAGCCAAAAACGCTCGTAAGCGGTGCTGCTGACTTGAAGCGTCACTTTCCGCTCGTCCACGGGCATTCGGTCCAGGAGTGAGGCCAGTGATGAGGTTCGACTCAGAAAGTCAGACTTCGCCACCTCCCTAAGCGCCCCCGCGCGCTCGTCCCAAAAAATACTGAGGGTCAGCGCTTGCGAGACTATCAGTGCCAAAAGAATGAGCCCGATGAATCTTGCGGCTAGATTTGGGTTTCGTAATTTCATGTTGATTTGGAAACCGGGTGCACAAATGCATAGCCGCCGCCCCAATGGGTTCTGATGTAAATCGGGTTTTTAGGGTCAGGCTCAATTTTTCTGCGAAGTCGGCTAACTTGGTTGTCGATACTTCTATCGAATGGTTCGCTAGTTCGGCCAGAAACTTTGTTTATAAGTTCGTCGCGCGTTACAATTTCACCGGGCCTTTCTAATAGCGCAGCCAGTAATCTGAACTCAGTCCCACTCAGTGATACCGATACGCCGTCAGCGCCACATAACTCTCTTAGCTTGCAGTTGAGCACCCATTCACCGAAGCGGATCGACCCCTCCACTAGGCTGGAAGCAGTCTCGCTTGCGGGCGTGGCCCGACGGAGCAGGGCTTTGACCCGAGCCAACAATTCGCGGGGATTGAAGGGTTTTTTCAGGTAGTCATCGCCGCCCATCTCAAGACCGAGAATGACGTCTAAGTCCTCTGTGCGTGCACTTAAAAAAAGAACGGGAGTATTAGAGCGAGAGCGGATGTGCCTGCACAGGCTTAACCCATCTTCACCTGGCATCATGACATCAAGAATAATTAAGTCTGGTGAATCCTTATCAAGCAGTTCTCTAAGTGCAACCCCATCAGCCATAGCTGACACACGATACCCTTCCTGGGTCAAATATTGCGCAACCAGCTCCCGGATGTCCGGGTAGTCATCAACGATTGCAATGTGCTGACTGGAACTCATTTGTAAACCATCTGATGGGCTCGAATCCTTTCAGCCTAAGGTACGGGCGGCATTTTGAAAAGAGCCGAACAACCAGCCTGATACAGGGCTGATACATTTCTGACAGGTTTGACAGATATCAGGTGCATCACACACACAAACCGTCCCACAAAGGACAAACTTTTCACGCACCCCGGGATTTAGCATTCAGGCTCGGTCATAAAAAAGAGTGCCCTGAGATGAGCAAGTTCAAACACTCCGTCCTCTTTTGCCTAATTTCTTCGGCAAGTGCCCTGTCGGTCACTGCCAACGCCGATCCAGCGCCGTATGAGTACGGCGAGAGCTTGGATGTTGCGAAGGTCATCAAGCTGAGCGAGCCAAACGCGCCGATCTGCCAGGTCGTTGAGGCCACCATGACCTACGAGGATTCTCAGGGCGCAGTGAAGACCGTTTCCTATCGTCGCCTGGCTGACGTGTGCACCAACCGTTGATCGACCGACCTCTGCACCTTTTCGAGCTTTCGATTGGCGCACCTGATACGCGAGGTTGAGGACAACCTTGCAATGCTCAACCACCTGGAGCGGCAAGCATCGGATGAGAACGACGCGCTCGGCGCAGCACAGCGTGCCACGACGCTGGCCACGCAGCGCTACAAGGAAGGTGCCATCAGCTACCTGGAGGTTCTCACTGCGCAGACTCTGGACCTGGAAGCTCAGCGCAAGCTGCAAAAGGTTCAGACCAACCAGATGATTCACAGCGCCCGTTTGATCGGCTCGGTGGGCGGTCAGTGGGGCTCTTAAAGAGCCGCAGCGCTGGTTAGAAACACCTCATAAAAGCGAATGGAATGTCAAAGGGAACGAACATGACATAAAGGAATAAAAAAGCAGTAGAAGGGCCCAAAAAAGGATGGGCCTTGAGTACTGATGGTGATATTCTTTTTAAAAATAAGAAAAAACTTTCGCAATCCGAAAAAACAATAAGGCGCGAAGAAATATGAAACAGATTGCTAATTTACATGCCTGCCCCAAGCGTGCCGTCTACTCAGACCTAGGCAACCGCAGTAATGTCAGTCTCTCCGTGATTGGATCATATCCTTCGCGTGCTACGCCCAGTTCACACCTGAGGCAAGCTTTCATTCGCACCCAATTCAACAGTGTCGCCTCTATCTTTGAAACGCGGTACTTCGCTACTACCGACGCTGCCCGACGTGGCCGTTGTCGCTGTTCTCAAACGACGCTTTCTACGTCCACTCAAAAACTTCCTCGCGTTTTTCGCTGCCGTCGTGGACCGGGCTATGAAGTGGTCGTTTTCGAAAAACTGATTACATAGCGTGATAAGTCAGAGCTGATTCAAAAACAGCTTTTAGATGAACTGCGCCACTGCACTGTGTTTACCGCGGCAAGCTTTTGCTCGTCCCCGAAAAACGCAAAAATAATAAAAGGAAGTGCTATGTTAATGCAGCAAGTAGAAACCGAACCCTTGCCAGACATGGTTAAAAGCCAGGCCAATATAAGCGCCAGGTTAGAGCGGCTCCCAATTACGAAGCAGGTTTTCTGGGCTCGGAACATTATTGGTGCCGCGACATTCTTTGATGGCTACACCGTCATTGCGATCGCCTACGCAATGCCAGTGCTGGCCAAGGAGTGGAGCTTGAGCGGTGCGCAGATCGGCATGATCCTTTCTGCGGGCTATCTGGGCCAACTGTTTGGTGCGCTGATCTTTGGCTGGCTCGCCGAAAAGCTCGGGCGTATGAAGGTGCTGACCTTCACCATTCTACTGTTCGTGTCCATGGACGTGGCCTGCTTGTTCGCCTCTGGCGCAGCGATGATGATCGTGTTCCGGTTCATTCAAGGCATCGGCACGGGAGGAGAGGTACCTGTAGCCAGTGCCTATATCAACGAGCTAATCGGCTCGAAGAAACGAGGAAAATTCTTCCTTCTTTACGAGGTCATGTTCCTGCTGGGCTTGGTCGGGGCCGGGATCATTGGTTACTTCCTGGTACCGATCTACGGTTGGCAAGCCATGTTCGCAGTGGGAGTTGTTCCCGCGATGCTGCTGATACCGTTGCGTTTCTTCCTGTTTGAATCGCCGCGTTGGCTGGCCTCCAAGGGCCGCTTGGACGAAGCTGATCGAATCGTCACCCGGCTGGAAAACAGCGCGCTGAAAGCCGGCAAAAAGCTCCAACCACCTGTGGAGGTGCCGCAGATCCAGACGGACAAAAATGATTTGGGGTGGAAAGAGCTTTTCCAAGGCATGTACTTCAAACGCTCGCTAGTGATCTGGGCATTGTGGTTCGGCTCCTACATGGTCGCCAATGGTTTAATTACCTGGCTGCCAACCCTTTATCGCCAGCACTTCAACTTGCCGCTTGAAACAAGTTTGGCTTACGGGTTCATGACTTCGGCCGGGGGTGTAGTCGCCGCAGTAATTTGCGCACTGCTTATTGACAAAGTTGGCCGTCGCCGCTGGTATGTGGGAGCACTGTTCTTGGCTGCCATTCCACTGGCAATCTTGGCAACTACTGGCGCCAGTGCACCACTGAAGATTTTGGCCCTGGCAGGTTTGGGATACGCATTGGTACAAACAGTTACGTTCTCTCTCTACCTGTACTCGGCAGAGCTTTATCCAACTCGACTGCGCGCTTTGGGAACTGGTGTGGGCAGTGCTTGGTTGAGAATGGGTTCGGCACTTGGCCCCCTCATTGTTGGCTTTACAGTTTCCGGTGTTGGTGTTCAGTACGTATTCGGCACTTTCGCAGTAGTACTTCTGATCACGGCAATAGTCACAGCTTTGTTCGCAATTGAAACCAAAGGGCGGATTTTGGAAGAGCTTTCGCCTTAAGCTTCAATTAAAGCTTCAATCGGCAGTACCTGACTTAGCAGTAACTTCAGAACACATCAATGTTTGTTTTGCGCCCGCGCATGCGTTAGTTGCGAAAATTAACTAAACCAGAGGTAATAAAAATGAGCACTAAAAACACCATCGACCTGAAAGGCCTCGTTCCTGCTCCAGTGACTCCGTTCACTCGTGACGGTGAAGTTGACTACGCAGCCATTCAGAAACTGGGCTCGTGGCTGGGCAGCATCGAAGGCGTCAAAGGTCTGGTTGTTTTGGGTCACGCTGGTGAAGGTACTTTCCTGACCCAGGCCGAACAAGGCCGCGTTATCCAGGCTTTCAAAGAATCGGTTGGCGGCCGTCTGCCAATCATCGCCGGCATCACCGGCGAAGGTACGCAAGTCGCCGCTGAAGAAGCCAAACGCGCTGTAGACAACGGTGCTGCCGCTGGCCTGGTGTACCCATCTCACGGGTGGCTGCGCTTCGGCTACCAAAAAGGCGCCGCCCAGGACCGTTACAAGGCCATCTACGAAGAGAGCGGTCTGCCGCTGATCCTCTTCCAGTACCCAGACGTGACCAAGGCCACCTACGACCTGGAAACCCAGCTGGAAATCGCCAAGCAGCCTGGTGTCTTCGCCATGAAGAACGGTGTTCGTAACATGCGTCGCTGGGACACCGAGATCCCAGTAATCCGTCGTGAAGTGCCGGACCTGCAGATTCTGACATGCCATGACGAATACCTGCTGCACACCATGTTCGACGTGGACGGTGCCCTGGTCGGCTATGGTGGCCTGACCCCTGAGCCGCTGATCGAGCTGATCGCTGCTGGCAAGCGTCGCGACTACCCAGCTGCTCGCGCCATTCACGACAAGCTGCTGCCGGTAACCCGCAATGTCTACCACCGCGGTTCCCACATGGAAGGCACCGTGGCCCTGAAACACGGCCTGGTTGCCCGCGGCATCCTGGATCACGCCACCGTGCGTTCGCCGCTGCTGCCTCTGGCCGAAGGCGCCGACAAGGAAATCGCTGACGCCCTGCGCAGCGCTGGCCTGGTCTGATCCCAAGCCAAGGCCAACATCAAGCATTCTCGGTGTTGGCCTACAGCTGAAACACCTGCCAGGGCCCTGCGCATCAGGGTCTTGGCATCTTTCGATTCGGATTCTGATTCACACACGAACAACGATCCGTTTTCCCGGAAGGACGGCATTCGCCCGCTCAACCGGCGATGACAGACCAAAAAAGCCCTTCAATAAAAACAACAGGGGACCGGTCTTGAACACTCATGCAAATCGCAAAATCCTCGTGCTCGTCATTCCTGCTCTGCTTCTGCCTATCAATGTGTGGGCTGAAGGATTCGTGGAAGACACCCGCGCCACACTGACCTTCAGAAACTTCTTTTTTGAACGCAATTTCACTGCGCCGGGTGTCACTCAGAGTCATGCTCGTGAGTGGACGCAGGGTTTTATCTTTGATCTCAAGTCAGGATCTACACAGGGCACCGTTGGCTTCGGCGTGGATGTCTTGGGAAAGTATGCAGTGAAGCTTGATGGAGGCGCAGGGGAGTACGGTGCGCTGCTGCTGCCCAAGGATGACGATGGTGACCCAGCGGGAAGTTTCGGCAGGCTTGGGGTTGCGTTAAAGGCGAAGCTGTCGAACACCGAGGTCAAGGTCGGCGAATGGATGCCCAATTTCCCGATCGTCACCGCAGACGATTTCAGGGCTCTGCCGCAGACTTTCCGCGGCGCTCAGATCGCTTCGCAAGCGCTCAAGAACTGGTCGTTTTCCGCAGGAGAGTTCACCAAAACCAGCCTTCGAAATGACTCCTCCATGGAGGACCTCTCATTCGGCTCAGCGCAGTCAGATTCGTTCAAATTCCTGGGCGCTGACTACCGCTCCAGCTCCAAGAATACGACTGTCCGGCTCTGGTCGGGGGAGTTGGAAGACATCTACAAGCAGCACTACCTTGGGCTGATCCAGAAATGGCAGCTCAGCCAAACGGTATCGCTCACCTCAAACCTTGGCTATTTCTGGGGCAAGGATGCGGGGGCTGCAAAGGCAGGCCCGCTGGATAACCAGACGGCTTCCGCTCTGTTCAGCCTCAACATCGCTCAGCACTCGATCAGTATCGGGCTGCAAAATGTTTCGGGTGATACCGGATGGATGCGCATCGGCGGGACCGGCGGCATTTACCTTGCGAACAACACCTTCAACCACGCCTTCGACAATCCCCGCGAAAGGTCCTGGCAGGTTCGCTATGACCTCAACTTTGTGGGTTACGCCATCCCTGGTTTGAGTTTCATGACGCGCTATGTGCATGGCGATAACGTGGAACTGAGGAATGTCCACGACGGGGCGGAATGGGTACGTGAGTCCGAGCTGGGTTATGTGTTCCAGAGCGGCAAGCTGAAGGATTTGGCCGTGCGGTGGCGAAACTCCAGCGTCAGAAGAAGTTTCAACGCCAGCGATTACGACGAGAACCGCCTGATCGTCAGCTACCCGCTCAACATTTTCTAGAAGGCTGAATCACACCATGCTATTGCACGAAGCTACTGAAGTTATCGAGGTGCTTGGCCAGGCGTCCGCCAATGAGTTGCTCAAAGACGGCTGGATTCTGCTCGCAATTGTCCCGAGCGCACAATCGACTCCTTGGTACATCCTCGGGAAGCGCTCTTACTAGCAGGCTTGCTTCCCTAACGCTTATTAGGCTCTGTACGAAAAGTATGGTCATCCATTATTGTGGGATCGCCGCATCGCCGCTCCCACAAAACTTTTATACAGAACCTAGCTGTCCGCCTTCGTGAAGGGCAGCTTTGGGTCGGAAGCAGCCGTTCCCGACTTGTCGCTTTCGACCCTGAGCGGACGGTCATACTGTTGAGTTCGGAGTGGGCTTGGAGGTGTTCGTCATGACATTTCTGGCGCTTACCAGATCGAGCGCCGCCCGCGCGGCGCATCGCGAGCTATCGCTCGCTCCTACGTTTGTTTCAGGCCAATTGTCCCGCAGGTTTTGCGCGCGAACCCCTTGGTGCATGGCCCGATATCGCGTTGTATAAACTAAGCGGCCGCGCGCCTGCACAGCCGCCACGATGACTAAGAAGATGATGCCGACCTGGCCAATTGCCCGAAATCCGCATCAACGCTAGAATTGCTAATTATTCGCATTAGCAACCCTAGGCGCCGTTCCCATGACCGCTTCTCCCGGCACTGCTGGCTCCGACCTGGAGAACCTCTACCGCGCCCACCACGGCTGGATCCGCCAGTGGCTGCAGCGCAAGCTCGGCAATGCCCACGATGCTGCGGAGTTGGCGCAGGATGTGTTCGTGCGGTTGCTGACCAAACCCCGGGCTTTCAATGACCACGAGCATGCCCGCGCGTATCTGGGGCGCATGTCGCGCAATGCGTGTGTCGACTTCTGGCGGCGGCGGCGGGTGGAGCAGGCTTATCTGGACGTGTTGGCCGCCCAGCCCGAGCAACTTGCACCCTCGCTGGAGCAGCAGGCGGTCATCCTCGAAACACTGGAACAACTGCAGGCGATGTTCGAGCGCATGCCCAAGCGGGTGGCCGACGCGTTCTCCATGGCGCAACTGCAGGGCATGAAGCAACGCGAGATCGCTGAGCAGTTGGGCGTGAGCGAGCGCAGTGTGAACAGCTACCTGGCTCAGGCGATGTACCAGTGCCTGTTGCTGGAAGCCGAACTGGATGATTCGCTGGCATGAGCCGGGGGCAACTCGACCATGGCGTGCTGCAAGCGGCGGCAGGGTGGTTCGCGCGGCTGCACGCAGCAGGGCATGACGCAGCAACACAGGCGCAATGGCAAGCCTGGCTGACCGAGGATGCGCGGCATCGCCTGGCGTGGTCCTATGTAGAAAACATCAACCAGCGCTTCGGCAACCTCGATGGCCAGGCAGAACTGGCCCGGCAGGTGTTCGACAACGCTCGCAGTCACCGGCATTCGCGTCGTGCCGTGCTCGGCAGCCTTTGCGTAGCGGGCGCGGGTGGTATGTTGGGGTGGGGCGGCTGGCAGCGCGGTTGGGTGGACTCGCCACGCGCCTGGTTCGCCACCTATCGCACCAGCGTGGGGGACGTGCGGCCGCTTACACTGGCCGATGGCAGTCAGTTGTGGCTGAACGGCGGGACGGCACTGGATGTGCAGTTCGATGAAGGCGTGCGGCAACTGCGTCTGTACCGCGGCGAAATCCTGATCGAGACCGGCGAGGACTCACGACCACTGTTCGTCGAGACGCGGGCAGGGCGGATGCGGCCACTCGGCACGCGGTTCAGCGTACGGGATCAGGGGCTGGCAACGACCTTGAGTGTGTTTGCAGGCTCGGTGCAGGCAACCTGCGCCGGCAGTGGTGTGCGCACTACGCTGGGCGCCGGGCAAATGCTCGTGTTCGATGCGCAACAGGCAGGCGCATCAACAGCTGCGCAGGCTCTGCGCCAGGACTGGAGCCGTGGCGTGCTGGTGGCGGAGGACATGCCGTTGGGCCAGGTAGTCGACGTTCTGCGCGAACACCGTCACGGCCACCTGGGCATCGACCCTGTGCTGAACAACTTGCGTGCGGTGGGTACCTTCCCGCTGCTGGACACCGACCGCACCTTGGCCATGCTCGAGCGTGCGTTACCCATTCGGGTGGTGCGCACCTTGCCTTGGTGGGTCTCCATCGAGGCGCGCTGAAGAAATTTCATAATTCTTTTTCTGGTTTTGCGACGCTCATGCGCTTGGTGGGATGACGCTACTTCATCCTACTTCCGGAAGGACCCTTTCATGCTGCTTCGCCATCCTGCTTTTTCGCGCCCTCATCCGCTGACTTTGGCCATCCTCCTTGCCCTTGGCAGTCACGCTGCCACCACCCAGGCCGAAAGCAACGGCGCAGCAATGCAGCGCGCGATGTTCGACATTCCGGCCGGGCCGTTGGCACAGCAACTGAACCTGCTGGCCAAACAGGCAGGGTTGTTGATTGGCGGTGATGCCACGCTCACCGCCAATAAGCAGGGCCAGGTGGTGCACGCCACCCGTGTCGAGCAGGCGCTGGCGCAGATGCTGGCGGGCAGCGGCGTGGAGGCGGTGGGCACCGGCGAGCGGGAATTTCAGCTGGTGCGTCAGGTTGAAAACGCTGCCGGTGCCGTGACCCTGGGCAGCACCACTATCTCCAGTCAGGGATTGGGCGACTTGACCGAGGGCACCGGGGCCTACGCGACGGGGCGTTCGTCCACCGCCACCAAACTGCCGATGAGCCTGCGCGAAACGCCGCAGTCGGTCACCGTGGTCACCCGCCAGCGCATGGATGACCAGAACATGCAAAACCTCGACGACGTCATGCGTAACGCCACCGGCGTCACCATCATCAAGAACGGGAGCGAGCGCTCGCTGTACCAGGCTCGCGGGCAGACGGTCGAAAACCTGCAGATCGATGGCGTGCCTACCAACATCGGCAACCCGTACTCGATGGACACCATTTCCAAGCCCAACACCGACATCTACGACCGCGTAGAAGTGGTGCGGGGCGCCACCGGCCTGATGGAAGGTGCGGGTAACCCGTCCGCCTCGATCAACTTGGTCCGAAAGCGGCCTACGGCCGAGCCTCAGGCATTGATCGAAACCTCGGTTGGCTCCTGGGACAACTACAAGACCATGCTCGACCTGTCGGCGCCGCTGAATGAAGCCGGCACCCTGCGCGGCCGCTCGGTCCTTTCCTACAACAATGCCAACAGCTACCTGGACACGGCCCAGAAAGAAAACCAGCTGTTCTACGGCATCATCGAGGTCGACCTGGATGAGTCGACCCTGGCCACTTTCGGTTTTACCTACCAGAAGGAACGCAACTCCGGTTATGACTGGTCGGGCCTGCCCAGCAAGGAGAGCGGCGCGTTCTATCCGATGTCGCGTTCTACCTCGCTGACCGGTGACTGGAACCACCTGGACAAGCGCAATACCACCCTGTTCGCCGATATCCAGCACACCTTTGCCAACGGTTGGAAGGGTGTGGTGGCAGTCAACCAGATGTGGGCAAAGTCGGATTTCCTGGGTAACTACACCTACCCAGGCGGTGGCACCGACCTGTTCACCCTCAATCCGCGCCACTTTCACTTCGATGACACCCAGACCAGCATCGATGGCTATTTCACGGGCCCGTTCCAGCTGCTGGGCCGCCAGCATGAGCTGATTGTGGGTGGCAACTGGAACAAGGACGACTTCGACTACCACGGCGGGCGCGATGCTAGCTACCGCTACATCGTCGACATGAACAACCTGGCAGCGTTTGACCCACCTACACCGACCGCCCTCAATGTCAACCAATGGCAATACAACCGCACCCAGGAGCAAAAGGGCGTGTATGTGGCCAGCCGGTTCAGTCTCACCGACAGCACGACGTTTATTCTCGGCAGCCGCTTGAGCTGGTACAGCCACGATTCGCTTGATGACACCAATGGCGTGCGTGAACCCTCAGACCATAAGCACTTCTCCAAAAGTGGCGAAGTCACCCCTTATGCGGGCCTGGTGCAGGACCTGAACGAAAACTGGTCGGCCTACGCCAGCTATACCGAAATCTTCAAGCCGCAGAGCGCGCAGGATGCGGAGGGCACAACGCTTTTGCCGATGACCGGCAGCAACTACGAGATCGGCTTGAAGGGAGAGTTCCTCGACAAGCGCCTGCAAACCGCTATCGCGCTGTTCCAGGCGGACCAGACCGGCCGTGCCGAGCGCGTGACCTGTGCGCAGACCTGGGCTTGCTACCGGGCGTCCGACAAAGTGCGCAACAAAGGTATCGAGCTGGAGCTGACCGGTGAGGTGCTGCCGAACTGGAACGTATCGGCGGGGTACACCTATACCCAGTCCAAGTACATGGGGGGCGAGCAGAAAGGCGAAGACTTCAACGGCGCCTCGCCACGCCATTTGTTCAAGGTTGCAACCGACTACCGCCTGCCAGGTACGCTCAACCAGCTGCGTGTAGGTGGCAGCTTCTACGCCCAGAGCAAGATGACTCAGACCGAGGTCGGCAAGGATTACAAGATCCGGCAGGATGCCTACCACCTGACCAACCTGCACGCCATCTACGAGATCAGCCGCAACCTGGAGCTGCAGTACAACCTTGATAACGTGTTCGACAAGAAGTACTACCAGACCCTGGGAAATACTAATTACTGGAATTTCTACGGTGAGCCGCGCAATTTCAATGTGGCGTTGCGGGCGAAGTTCTGACTTAGGTAGGCCCGCGAAACCACATATACGAGGCCGGCGGTGGCTGGATGGCGTGTATCAACGGCCTGGTCGTTGAGTAGGCGGCCACTTGCCTTTGAGCACCGGGCAGCGTCGCACGCCGTGCTGACGGTGTTCGCCCCGAGCATGATGGGAATCGTTCAACCCGGCTACCCTGCCACCCTGTCAAAGGCGTAATCCTTGAACAACTAACCAGCCGATCCCATGGGAGCGCAGTACATGCCTGTCGACTTCAGACCCGCTCAAGCCTCGGACGCGCACGATATTGCGCGCTTCTTTCAACTGACATCGGAGGGCATGGCCGATTACATATGGAGCAAGCTTGCCGCACCTGGAGAGGCATTGCTGAGTGTCGGTGCGTCTCGCTATGCCAGGGAGCAGGGCGACTTTTCCTACAAGAACTGCCTGATGGCTACTTTCGAAGGGCGCGTCATCGGCATGATGCATAGCTATGCCTTGCGCGAGACCCGTGACAGGCCTGTCGAGACAGACCCGGTCCTCGCGCCTTATTCCGATATGGAAATACCCGACACCTTGTACATATCCAGCCTGGCCCTGGATGAGGCCTGGCGTAGCCAGGGGCTGGGTGTCCAGTTTCTTGGCCACGCCCAGCAGCGCGCTGAGGCCGCTGGCCTGGATGGGCTATGCCTGATCGATTATGAAGAAAACCACGCTGCACGCCGCTTCTACGAACGTCACGGTTTTCAGATGGTTAAAACCTGCCAGATCGTTCCGCACCCGATGCTAGGCGTAACCGGTGAAGCCTATTTGATGTATCGCCCTACCCACAACGTGCTCGAGAAAAAACCATGAACAAGAAACTGACGGTGTTCCGCGAACTGGATATTCAACCGGTGCGCGACCTTCCCTTTTTTGAAGCGGTCGTGGAAGGCACCCCTCATACGCTGACGTCCAAGTACTATCACGATGAACAGCAAGGTCGCATTTCCGGAGAATGGGAAGCCAGCACCGGCGCGTGGCGCATCGACTACAAAGTTTGGGAGTTCTGCCATGTCCTGAGTGGATGCTGCGTCATCGAGCTTGAGGATTGCGCCCCCATCACACTAGCTGCTGGCGACACGTTCATTATCGAACCGGGCGCCAAGGGCAAATGGACCGTGTTGGAAGACATGAAAAAGAACTTCGTGATTCTCTTGCCCGCGAACTAGGCACGGGGTCGCGTTTGAAGGGCAGCTATGGGTCGAAAGCTGCCGTTCGTGGAAGGCGGCTTGTCGACCCAAAGCCGCCCATTATGCCCCCCCACTGATTCCACTCAGTTTCAGGTGGCAGCCGACTGCCTCAATCTGCGACTCAACCCAGGCGTCTTACCCGTAACACGCTTGAACGCCCGACTGAACGCCGCCTGAGACGTATAGCCCAAACGCTGCGCGACTTCTTCAATCGGTACCCTCTTAGCGTCAGACGCTCTGGGGCATCTCACCTTGTTGCAGTCGCGCTTCGATATCGGCGATCACTCCCGGCAACTCGGCAATGGTATCGATCAGGTAGTGCGGCCGTGCGCCCTCGAATATCTGGCCAATGCGCGTGCGCGCCTGCTCAAGCTCTGCCTCCGGCAGTGCCTTGTACTGTTCGTATGTCAGGCCAAGCGCATTGCCCGAGCAAGTCAGGGCAACCGTCCACATTCCGGCACTGCGGCCTTCGAGGATCCCAGGCCAGGTGTCGTCGACCTTGACGCATGCGGCCACGTCACTGATCCCCAAGGCAATGACGTTGGCCAAGGATTGCGCCGGATAGGGGCGCCCGTTCGGCACCTCATCGGTAGCGACCACATGATCGGCCACGTAGCCTTTGGTCCTGGCCAGCGCCACCACTTTATCCATTACCACTGCCGGATAGCCAGAGCATGAGCCGATTTTCAGGTGCTTTGCGCGCAATTGCTCGATGACCTCCAGAGCGCCAGGGATCAACGCCGAGTGCTCGGCGATTTTCTCGATCTGCAACGGCATGAAGCGTTCGTAGATAGCGGTCACATCGTTGTCGGTGGGCGTGCGGCCGAATGCCAGCCGATAGCGCTCGGCGATGGCCGGCAGGTCGCACAGCGTGCGGATATGGTCCCACTTGCCCATGCCCATTGGGCCGCGGGCTTCTTCCAGGCTGACTTGCACGCCGAACTCGGCGAAGGCTTCAACGAAGATCTGGGTCGGTGCAAATGAGCCAAAATCCACCACGGTACCGGCCCAATCGAGAATCACGGCCTGCAGTTGCTTGGGTTGCTGATAGTTCATGACATTGCTCCTTGAGTGAAAAAGCGATGAGCGAAGCCCGCCTAGCACGGTAGCGCGCTGGCGTTGAGCGCTTGAATCAGTGATTGGTCAACGAATCGAACAATTCGCCGATGATTGGCCGCTTACGGCGGATGGCCAGGCAGCACAGGAAGTAGCTGATATGGAACGGGTCCTCGGCGAAGGCGATTGAGCGCGTACCCGGCCGATCGGCATGCTCTACAGCCGAGACGAAACCCACACCGATGCCGTGCACCACTGCATGGACAATCGCCTCGCGGCTGTTCAACTGCATGGCGCAGTCCAACGCCACTGCATGCTGGCGGCAGCCTTCTTCTACCAGTTGGCGAGTACGCGAGGCCGGTTCGCGCAACACCACTGGCTGACCGGCTATCTCCTTCACGCTCACACTGGCTTGCCCGGCCCAAGGGTGATCGTCGCGAACCACCGCAAGAATCGGACAGGTGCGATACAACCGCGTACTGAGCCGGTGGTCGAACTCCGACAAGGCGAGGATCGCCAGGTCGATGTCGAAGTTGTAGAGCCGCTCCAATGTCCCGGCCTCGCTGCTGAACGAGGTTTCCAGCTCGATCTGCGGATAATGCTGCATCAGCTCGTAGGTCAGGCTCATGGCGATGGGAGGTGATACCGCGCCGATCCGCAGCATGCCCTGCTTGCGCTGGTGGAAGCTCTGCAGCAGTTGCAATGCCTCGTCTTCCTGGCCGAACAGACCCTGGGTGATGTCGTACAGCTGGCGGCCAGCTGTGCTCAGTTCGATGAAGCGGCCGCGGCGATGGAACAACTCCACCGAAAACCGCTTCTCCAGCCCGCTCACCTGCTCGCTGATGGTGGGCTGGCCGATACTCAGCAACTGCGCCGCCTGGGTAAAGCTGCCTGTGCTGGCGACTGCATGAAAGGACCGCAACCACTTGTGGTACTGGTACATGGCTTCTCTCGATCAAGAAACAGCTGCAAGCTGAAAGCATGGTGGCGCCCTCAACGGCGTACGAACAGCGCAACCAGCGCGCTGCAGGCACAAGCCGTGGTGACCACGATGAAAATCAGCGACGTATTGCCGGTTGTATCGAGCATACGACCGATCAGCGGCTCAGCCAGCCCGGCGAAGAGATACGATGAGAAATTCATGATGCCGGTCGCAGTACCGGCGCGGCGGGCACCTACCAGGTCCGGGCACAGTGCCCAGAAACTCGATGCCGGCCCATAGACGAAGAAGCCGCACAGGAACAACGCTAGCAGACCGACTGCGCTGTGCGCCGGGAGGCTCCACATCCACAGGCTGGTGAGTGCGCCAAGCACCATGTACAGCATGATCGCCAGGTACCGCTTGCTGCCGAACAGCTTGTCCGAGACCCAGCCGTTGCTAAGTGCTCCGACCGCCATACCCACGGGCAAGGCGACGGTGATCCACTTGGGGTCGATGAAACTGTCGCCCTTCTGCCAGTTGGCACCGAGGAAGTGCACCGGGACCCAGACGATCAAGCCGTAGCGAGCGGCGTTCTGAAAGCCGAGAGAAACCGCAGCCACCAGCAAGCGCGGGTTCTTCAGCACCGCCAGGTAGCGTTGCCGCGAGGTCTCTTGGTCCGTCTGCGTGGCCTCGCTGCTGCGGTCCTGGGCATTGGCCACGCCGGTGTTGTCCAGCGCCGGGTAACCCATGTCCTGCGGCCGCTCCCGGGCCACCAGGTAGAAGACGATGCCTCCTGCCAGCATCAAGAGCACGGGCAGGCGAAAGATCCAGCGCCACTCCAGGTGCAACACATCGAGAATGACCACCGAGGTGACATACGACAACACCGAGGCACACCCGGCTGCGAACACGTAGAAGCCGTAGACCCTGCCCCGCTCGGCGGCGCTCCACCAGTTCGACAGCAGGCGACTGCCCGGCGCCCAGCCCAGTGCCTGGAAGTAGCCGTTGACGCCCCAGGGCAGCACCAGGCTCAGCAAGCCGCCAGCGAAGCTGGTCACCCAGTTGGCGCCACATGACAACACTGCGCCCAGCGTCATGATGCGCCGCCCGCCGAATTTGTCGGCCAGGTTGCCATTGATGGCCTGGCCTATCGCGTACATCCACAACATCGCGCTGGAGGCCCAACCGAGCGTCTCCTTGCTCAGGCCGAATTCGGCCTGGATACCAGGGATGGCAAAACCGAAGGTCTGACGACCCGTGTAGAAAAACAGGTAGCAGAACATGGCAGCCAGCAGCATGCGCCACTGGGCCAGGCGGAACGGCATGGTAGTCGGGATCGAGCCAGGCAGTGTTTGTGCACGGTTCATGACGGTTTCCTTTTGTTCGCTGCCGCCGGCACGGGGGCGCGGCGAGTCGGCACTCTTGTTCGGTGCGGGAGGAAAAGCGTGATGCGTCAGGCGGCTTGAGAGCCGATGAAATTGCGTCCGCGTGGACCCTGCATGGCGTCATCGATCATCGCTTCGGCTTCGGCGGCTGTCACGCCGTAATCTTCAAACTCGGTGCGCACGCCCAAGCGATGCAAGAAACCCCGCAAGCGCTGCTGGGCGGCGTCAAGGTCAGGGCCGAAAACCTTCTGCAGGGTACGGTCGCGTTGGCCGTCACGGCCCCAGGCCAGGCCAAGGACCATCGGCAGGGTGAACGAACAGGCGATGCCATGGGGCAGCCCATGGCGCAGGGTCATTTCATACGAGATGGAATGGGCCAGGGCCGTCTTGGTGTTGGAGAACGCCATCCCGGCCTTGAGCGCGGCCAACGCCATGCGTGTGCGCAGCTCGGGGTTGCCCAGGTCCTGCTGCAACTGCGGCAGGCAGTCCAGGATGTCCTCGATGGCCGACACTGCAAAGGTGTCCGAAATAGGATTAGCGTTGTGGTTCCAGATCGCTTCCAGGGCATGTGATAACGCATCCAGCCCGGTGGACACTGTCACTCCGCCGGGTACGCTGAGCATCAGCTGTGGGTCGATCAACGCCACCTGAGGCCAGGTGCACGGCAAATGCAGGGAGTACTTCTTCTGCCGGCCGGCATCCCACAGCGTGGCCCACGGCGTGACCTCGCTGCCGGTACCCGCCGTGGTCGGCGCGGCAATCAGCCGCTTGTGCCGAGCCGGAGTGAACGGTTTGCCACTGGCCAACAACTCCAGCAGTTCATCGAAGTGCCCCGAGGCGGTCCCTACGATCAACGCTTTGGCCGTATCGATGGCGCTGCCACCGCCCAAGGCGAAGACGCTGTCGCAATCGCCATGGTCGGCCCAGAAACGCTCGTGGACTTCGCGCAACCACGCCACGTCCGGGTTCGGCTGCACATTGTCTATCACACAAACCAGGCGCTCGCCGAGCAGGCCGCGCACCCGCTCCACCAGCCCCAACTGCACAGCCTCGGGGAAGGTCACCAAGGCGACCTTGCCCGGGCACAGGTCGGCGATCCGCTCCAGGCTGCCAGCGCCGAAGACGGTCGAGACAGGATTATGGAAACAGGCAGGCATGGACAGTTCCTTATTGTTGTTGGAAGGTGCAGCCATGCTCGTCGGCTGGCAGCTTTCGTTCCAATCGTTTAAACGCAGGCAGGTATCGGCGAGACCGATAACAGCGTCAGCAGGCATCGCGGTTTCTCCAGGCAAGCCCCGCCCCTGCGCAAGCGAAGGGCGCAGAGGGTAAGGCCGGGGGAACAGGATCAGTGACGGGCTGAGCCCTGGATGGCTTGGCGCAGCCGGCTGGAAAGCAGGTCTGCCAGTACCACCATCAGGGTGATCAGCAGGATGCAGGTCGCAGTTTCTTGGTATTTGAATAGCTTCAAGCTGCTGACCAGCTCGAACCCAAGGCCGCCCGCACCGACCATGCCCAGCACGGTCGCCGAACGCAGGTTGACCTCGAAGCGGTAGAGCACCACGGCAATCCAGGCAGTGATGACCTGCGGTAACACACCGAAGATAATCACCTGCAGCGGCCGAGCGCCGGTTGCCTGCAAGGCCTCGATCGGACCTTGGTCGATTTCCTCGACGCTCTCGGCGAAGAACTTGCCAAGCATGCCCACACCGTGCAGTGCCAAAGCGAGCACGCCAGGGAATGGGCCCAGACCGACTGCCGAAACGAACACCAGCGCCAGGATCAGTTCGTTGATGCTACGAATCACATTGAGCAGTTGCCGAGTACCCTGATACAGCCAACGCTTGTTGTGCAGATTGCGCGCGGCAAGCAAGCCCAGCGGGATGGCGCCGACAATCCCCAGCAAAGTGCCCCACAGCGCGATCTGCAGGGTTTCCAGCGCTGGGTGCCAGAGGCTTGGCAGGATGCTCAGGTCCGGCGGCAGCGAGCGGCCGAGAAAGTCGCCAATCTGTGGCAGGCCGCTGGCCAGCTCGGTCCAGCTCAACTGCGCCCCCTCGGCGCTCAAATGCAGGATGCACAGGACTAACACCAGCAATGCAGCGCTGCCCAGCCAGCCGCGTGATGTGGCCGGCGTGCGCACCAGCCATTGGTGAGTACGTGGATTCATGTTCAGGCCCTCGTGCCACTAGCGATGGCAAGATTTTCAGCAAGCGGGGTATCGCCTGGCTGGCGAGGCGCGGCACTGTGGTAAATACGCTGCAGCGCAGCGTCATCCAAGGCCTGCGCCGGACCATCAAATACCAGGCGGCCACTGGCCAAGCCGACGATACGGTCGCCGAAGGCCCGTGCCAGATCCACTTGGTGCAGGTTGCACACCACCGTGATGCCGAGGGTGCGGGTCGCCTCGCGCAGATAACGCATCACCAGGTGTGCCGTTTTCGGGTCTAGGCTGGCCACGGGTTCGTCAGCCAGGATCACATCGGGGCGCTGGGCCAGTGCCCGGGCGATGCCGACCCGCTGCAGTTGTCCGCCAGACAGCGAATCGGCGCGCGCGCTGGCCTTGTCGCTCAGTTCGACGCGGCCCAAACAATCATGGGCCAGGGCTACGTCCTCTCGTCGGAACAGCTGCAGCAGCGAGGCCAGAGTGCTGCAATACGCTAGACGCCCGGTCAGCACGTTTTTCAACACCGACAGGCGCGGCACCACGTTGTGGTGCTGGAAAATCATCGCTACGCGCCGGCGAAGTTCCCGCTGCTGGGAAGCCTGCATGGCGTCCACGCCGCCGACTTCCAGCACGCCACTGTCGGCGTGTGCCAGGCGGTTGATGCAGCGCAGCAAGGTGGATTTTCCGGCACCGGACTGACCGAGGATGACCAGGAACTCGCCGGCCTGGACCTGCAGGTCGATGCCACGCAGCACCGGGTTATCGGCATAGCCCTTGTTTAATTGCTGGATGCGGATCATTTCAGCCTCCGCAGGTCGAGATCAAGCACCTTGGCGGTATCGCGAACCACGTCATAAGCCGCGTCGCTGGTGGGCTGAAAACCGTCGAGCATGCCCTGGTCGCCCCAGGGCACATCCTTGATCGCGGCGAATGCACTGCGCAGCTTGGCTTGCAACTCAGGGTCAAGGCCTTTGCGCCAGACCATCGGCGATTCGGGAATGTCCGGCGAGGTCCACACCACGTGGAAGTCCTGCTGTTTAACCTGCCCGTTGTGCACCGCGCTAGCGAGGATGCGATCGGCCACCGCTGCGGCGTCCACTTTGCGGTTTTCCACGGCGAGGATGCTCGCGTCGTGTGATCCAGAGAAGATCACCCGCGAGAAAAGGGTCTTCGGATCGTGGCCAGCCTGCTCCAGGCCCGCCTTGGGAAACAGGTGCCCAGAAGCCGAGCTGGGGTCGACGAAGGCGAAGGTCTTCCCCTGCAGGCCTTGCAAGCTGCGAATGCCACTGTCGTTACGGGCGATGATGAGGCTGTGGTAGGCGCTGCTGCCGGTCTTGCGGGTCACGGCCACGGCAAACGCCTCGGCATCAGCCATCTGTTTGGCCAGCACGTACGAAAACGGACCCAGGTAGGCCACATCCAGCTTGCCGGCACGCAGGGCTTCGATCACGCCGTTGTAGTCGGTGGCCACGAAAGGTTTGACCGGCATGCCTAGACGCTGCTCAAGCTGGTCGAGCACCAACTGGCTGCTCTTGATCATTGCCTGAGAGTCCTCGGAAGGTATCAGGCCGACGGTCAGGGTCTGTTGGGCCTGTACTGCCGGCGTAAACATCAGGGGCAGCAGGATAAAGCGGGCAGAACGGCGCAGGTTGGCAAGGGAAATCATGGCGTCACCGCAGGGTTGTTTTTGGTGAGGCCAAAGCTAGGGCTGTCATGTGACAGTCACCGCATCAATTCAATATGGTTTTTGCCCCCTTTCCATTCAAAGGATCTATGGATGTCTTCTGCACGCCTGCGTACTTTCCTTGCCGTCGCCCGCCATGCCAGCTTCAGCGCCGGGGCCAGGGCCATCGGCGTCAGCCAGCCGACGGCTACCAACCAGGTCCAGGCCCTGGAGCGCGAGTTCAATGTCGAACTGTTCCACCGGCGCGGACGCCGTATCGAACTGACCACCGTGGGCCGTGCACTTTTGCCGATCGCAGGGCAACTGGCGCTGCTCGATGCCGAAGCCACCAACCTGCTGCGTGACGCCGGCAAGCTCAACCGCGGGCAACTGCGCATTGGCGCGGTTGGCCCGTTCCATGTGATCGAAATGGTTGACCGCTACCAAGCCCGATATCCGCAAATCGATGTCTCCATCCGTGTCGGCAACTCGGCCTCGGTGCTGGCCGATCTGGAAAACTACGTGAGCGACATCGGTGTACTAGCCGGGCGGCCGGAAAACCCGGCATTCGTCGCCCAACGCTACGCACGCCATCCGGTTATCTTGTTCGTCCATGTCGAACATCCCTTCGCCAGGCATGACGAAGTGCCCCTGCAAGCCTTGCAGGGGCAGCCACTGCTACGTCGCGAGCACGGCTCGACTACCCGCTTGGCACTGGAACGGGCCTTGCATGAGGCTGACGTCAGCCCGCGGGTGGCCATGGAAATCGGCAGCCGCGAGGCGCTGCGCGAAGCGGTCATCCGCAAGCTCGGCATCGGCGCGGTGTCGGAGGCAGAATACATTGGCGCCCCCTGCCTGAAAGTCATCCGCATCGCTGGCGATGTGGTATTTACTGAAACGTACCTGTATTACCTGGCCGAGCGGAGCAGCAGCCAGGTCATCGACTCGTTCCTGTCGATCGCGCTGCGTTGAAGGTGGCAAACCCGCGCGCCATCGATTTCGGTACCACAGTGCCATTGGTATGACCTTTGCCAAATTCGCCAAAGCGGACTGAATTCTCCCGGGCTTTCCGGGTACATTCAACTGACTACGCCTGGCCGATAGCAGCCCTTGAAGTAGGTGTGTTGTCGCCATATGTTACTGGCATTCATGGAGGATTCTGACTGATTGCACGTGTGGGATTGATACTGACTCGCGGTTTTTCGCGCCTGCTACGGGGCAGTTTCGCGCCCAGGGTGGATTGGCGGTAACGGTCGATGGCAGGTTCCCCTGGAAGCGGTTGCACGGGCGGCAGGCATTTTCCGAGTGATTGAAAGTGGTACCACTACGCTGAACGTACTGGGCCATTCGCGTATGGCTCCAAGTCTTGTCATTTGCCAAGGCTTGAGGCAGGGTCGATACCACTGACATCTCTGCCAACGGAGTCACTCCATGTCGAGGCTTTATCCCAGTATTGATCCTGAGGGGCTGGTCGAGTACTCGGTGGTCTATACCGACCGCTCGCTCAATCACATGTCACAAACATTTCAGGGCGTGATGAAGAACATTTCCAAGACCCTGAAACAGGTCTATGGCGCCGAAGCTGTCGCGGTAGTGCCGGGCAGCGGTACGTTCGGCATGGAGTCGGTAGCGCGACAGTTTGCCACCGGCCAGCAATGCCTGGTGATACGCAACGGCTGGTTCAGTTATCGCTGGAGCCAAATCCTTGATACGGGCAACATCCCGGCGGCCACCACGGTGCTGAAAGCCCGACCGGTCGACACCGGGCGCCAGGCTGCCTACGCGCCCCCGCCGCTGGAGGAAGTGCTGGCGGCCATTCAGGCGCACAAGCCTCAGATTGTCTTCGCCCCCCACGTTGAAACCTCGTCAGGGATTATCCTGCCCGACGAGTACCTGCGGGCCGTCGGCGACGCCGTGCATGCGGTGGGTGGCCTGTTCGTGCTGGACTGCATCGCCTCTGGCACGCTTTGGGTTGATATGCAAAAGTGCGCAGTCGACCTGCTGATCAGCGCACCGCAGAAAGGCTGGAGCGCCTCCCCTTGCTGTGCCCTGGTGATGCTCAGCGCATTGGCCCTCGAGCGCATCGAGCACACGCAGAGCAGCAGCTTTGCCTGCGACCTGAAAAAGTGGCTGCAGATCATGCAGGCCTACGAACAAGGCGGACACGCCTACCATGCGACCATGCCCAGCGATTCGCTCGCCCGATTCAACGACGTGATGAACGAGATGCAGGCCTACGGTTTCGACAAGGTCCGCGACGAACAACAGGCGCTGGGTGATCGGGTGCGCGCCATGTTGACCGGTAAAGGTTTCAAGAGCGTGGCCGCAGCCGGCTTCCAGGCCCCAGGCGTCGTGGTCAGCTACACCGATGATGCCGACATCAAGAGCGGCAAGAAGTTTGCCGCTCACGGCCTGCAGATAGCCGCCGGCGTGCCGTTGCAATGCGACGAGCCGGCCGACTTCCAGACCTTCCGCATCGGCCTGTTCGGGCTCGAAAAACTGCACAATATCGAGCGCACGGTCAGCACCCTTGAGCAGGCACTGGACGAAGTGATGGCGAACTAAGCCATCAACCTCCTACCGTAAGGTGAATTTCAGGAAGGTAGCCTGCCAGGGTTACGGAGCGGCATTCGCTTCGTACGGCAGTGTTGAGCGCAGCAAGCTGCGAAGTGGCCCATAGCAGTCACCTTTATGCCGGGGCCGTTTCGCGGCCCATCGCCGGCAACAGAGCGTTGGGTCAGGTCCGCCTTGGGTCGAGAGCAGCCGGTCCCGGCTGGCCGCTTTCGACCCATAGCTGCCCTTCAAACGCGACCCCGTACCTAGTGTGGTGTTTCACAAATACCACTGAAAATCTGAGCTAGGCTCTGTAGAAGCCAACTCTCCAAGGGCATCGACATGGGCCGACCAGCAACCGTCATTACCCTTTCCGAAACTGAAAAGTCGGAACTGCTACGCCGGATCAAACTTCGCAAAGGCGCTCAGGATGCCCGCCTGCGCGCAGAGATAATTCTCGGCTGTGCCGCAGGCGAATCAGGCAATGACATCGCTCAGCGCTTAGGCACGAGCAAGGATGTGGTTTCGCGGTGGCGTCAGCGCTTCTCTAAGTTGGGGCTGCTGGGGCTGAACGATGAACCGCGCTCTGGCCGGCCTCGCACTATTTCCGATGAGCAAGTTCAGCAAGTGGTAAACCAAGTACTGCAAGGTAAGCCCGACGACTCCAGTCATTGGAGCACGCGACGGATGAGTCGTGAGACGGGCCTGTCTCCTGCAAGCGTGATGCGCATCTGGCACGCGTTCGGGATCAAGCCGCACTTGGAAAAGACCTTCAAGCTTTCCACTGATCCGTTGTTTGTCGACAAGGTTCACGACATCGTTGGGCTCTACTTGAACCCACCCGAACGAGCCTTGGTGCTTTGCGTTGATGAGAAGAGCCAGATCCAAGCGCTGAACCGCACGCAACCGGGCCTACCGCTTTCCCCAGGTAACCCAGCAACCCGCACACATGACTACAAACGACACGGAACGACCTCGCTGTTCGCAGCCCTGGATGTGGCAACCGGTGAGGTGATTGGCCGACTCAAACGACAACATCGCAGTACCGAGTTTCTCGCCTTCCTAAGGGAGATCGATGTGTCAGTGCCTGCCGATATGCCGATCCATCTGATCATGGACAATTACGCGACTCACAAGACCGACAAAGTCAGGGCGTGGCTTGCGGCGCGACCGCGCTACAACATCCACTTCACGCCGACCTCGGCATCTTGGCTGAATCTGGTTGAGCGGTTTTTCTCAACGCTGAGCGAGAAGTGGATCAAGCGGCAGGCACATGTCAGCGTTAAAGATCTGGAGGCGTCGATCGAGTACTACCTGGAAACCTACAACCAGAACCCGAAGCCATTTCGGTGGCACAAGAAGGCCGAGGACATCCTTGCCTCAGTCGCTCGCGCGGCGCGAGCGCTGGGCAAATGATTTTAAGTGGTATTTCTGAAACACAACACTAGAGCTACGCAGTCGCTCCAGAGGTAATGGTATGCTGCCGCATAAGCAGCAGGACCAATCACACCTAACGCCTCAGCATCGTCTACAGTTGCTCTGCGAACTTCTATCAATCCATGCTCTCCTGTGCCATCTCACCAATTCCAATAAATCGCCTGGGAGCTTACATACTTATGTATACGTCTGTTTTGGGGCGACAGCAGACGCCCGCAACCTATATCCTTATACTCATCTCCCGCGCTCATATGCTGGGGTTAATGAAGTGAGATCTACAGTTATTGGCCGATAACTCATTCTGCAACCTAAAAGCTGATATTGAGTGCCGTAGCTGCTAACTTTGCCAACTCAAGCCTACTTCTTGGCTCGGCACCGTCTTCGAGCATCCAGGTTGCCGACAATCCTGTCCATGCGAGCACCCATTGCAACAACCTTCGGCGATCAATACCGGAAGCATCTGCGATGAGTGCTATACGTCGTGCGAAGCAGTCCGGTGCAAGCGCGCTTGCTTCGTCGGGATTGCAGAGAATATTGGCATAATCAAAGCCGCGCTCGCCGCATAACCCCTTGGGATCAATGGCAAGCCATCCAGCTTGGCCGAAATCAAGCACATTACCGTGATGGATATCGCCGTGAAGTACTGCGACATCGCGTGGAGCAGCCAAAAGCTCGCGTGCCGCCCCCGCACAGTGTTCAAGAATGCCGCAGTGAGTAGCTGCCGCACTCAATAGCGATTCGAACCATTGCACGAGCGGAACCAGTTCAGGGATGGGCTTGGGGCGCGGTATGTGGAGACGGGCTACTACCGCACAGAGGATGCGAATGGCTTCGTCATCCCGGCCACTATTGACCATCTGGATGAGCGTGGCCGAGCCTTGCGCGCGCTTCATCAGTAAAGCTTCACCCTCGTGGGCCAGCACAGGCGCCGCACCGTCGCCGGCCCACCAAGCCATGAGCTGGCTGCCTGCTTGTTCCTCCGGCTCTTGTGAGATTTTAAGCATGGCGGGTACATTGCCTTGGCGAACGGGTAGTAGATTGCCGTTCAGCGAGACGAAAGCATCACCGTCGATTGTCAGTCCCCATCGTTTCAGATACTGATCAAACATAGGTTCTTCAAATTTAACACTGTCCATAACTATTTTTCATTCGAGCTCTATAAGCGCAGGATAAGTCTCTCGGGATCATCCGTCAAAAGGACATTGCCAGCAATAAGTATGCATTGACCAGAGCTTCGCTAAGCTACTGGAATAATAATTCTTACTGGTTGTTTCCTGTCACGAAGGTCTGAACGGGGCGAATGCAGTTAGTCGCATTTGATCTGGGGCATTCATGCGCCGCATTTCAGGTTTTTCTGCATAAATGCATTCTGAAGCGTTACGCCCAGGCGGATCGGAAATCCTCGCCGCACGACATGAAAACCGTGCAGTTCAAAGAACGCTTCAGCCGTCTTGCTGACGTCTGAAGTGAGTTCATCAATGCCAAGTAACCTGGCTTCTTCATGGATACGGTTCATGAGTAAAGTGCCTATTCCTTGCCGAGGATGAGTACCCGACACAAAGAAATGGTCGATGTAACCGTTCGATTGAATGTCGGCATAGCCCACAATTTTCCCGTCTACCTCAGCCACGAACGGGCGGAGGTTTCGAAGGTGCTCCGCCCATAGCGTTTGATCAAGATCGGCAGGAGCCCAGGCATCGACTTGATCTCGAGTGTAATCGAGTGACGCGATGTCATGTATGGCAGAGTAAAAAACACGGAACAGCGCAATCTCATCCCCGATTCTGAATCGTCGAATTACCATGTGCTCCTCTCAAGGCTTCTTCAAAAAGAGAGAGTTTGCCACACCAGCTGCATGGCTGACGCGCAAACCGAAATCAAGCATGCCTGAAAGGCCGTCCGTGCTAGCAGGCTGCAATGGGTCGAGAGAAGGCAATCGGCACCGGCTCCTATGGACCCAATATAGACAGTGGGTGGCCGCTGGTTGCTTCGAAGCTATTCAATGAGCATCATCTGGGCTCGACAAGGAGACGTCCCCATGCCCACACCAGTGCTTCATCTCATGTCTGGCAAGATTGCATCCGGCAAATCAACTTTGGCAAAAAGTTTGGCTACCGAACTGTCGGCGATTCTGCTAAGCGAGGATCATTGGCTCTCAAAGCTTTACCCAGACCAAATCAAGTCAGTAACCGATTACGTACGCTTCTCGCGTCAGATTAGAGATGTGGTGGGCCCGCTCGTCACTGATGTGTTGCGTGCCGGGGTGACAGTCGTCCTGGATTTCCCTGCCAACACTCTCCAGGATCGGCAATGGTTGCGGGGCCTGGCTGACGCGGCCGAGGTTGCCCATTGCGTTCACTACATCGAGGCACACGACGATGTCTGTCGAAGCAGATTGCATATTCGTAACCGCCGTGCCGAACATGAATTTGCTGCGACCGACGCAGAGTTTGATCTGATCACCAGCTACTTTCAGCCGCCCGATAAGGATGAGGGGCTCCAGATCGAAATCCATCGCATTTGACGAAGATATCTCCAGAAAAATTGGGTCGCCTAGAGTGTCCACTCCTAGCCGATAGCAGGCATCTGTGAACGGCCGCAATGGGTCGATAGCGGCCCCTGGCCTGACGCGTGTTTCGAAGTAGTCGAACGTCAAGGCCTACCCTGTCTTGGGCATGCAAAAATTATCATTTTGAATTTGTCGGGTGGCCGCCGTCCGAACATGGCTACCTGAAGAAGCGAGGCTATAGATTTTCTACTGACATGAACAAGCGTTGCTGTCTCTCTGAGCGGTGCTGAGCGCTGTTAGTCTCATTTCACCAACCACCCATCCACGCCTCACTCAGGAGGATGTATGTCAGTAGAAAAAGTAGCAATAGTGACTGCCGGTGGTAGCGGCATGGGAGCGGCAGCAGCACGTAGACTGGCTGCCGACGGCTTCAAGGTCGGTATTCTTTCTTCCTCTGGCAAGGGGGAGGCCCTGGCGCAAGCGTTAGGCGGTATCGGCGTAACCGGCAGTAATCAGTCAAACGAAGATCTGCAGCGCCTCGTCGATGCAGTCATTCAGAAATGGGGCCGTATCGATGTATTGGTTAACAGCGCCGGCCATGGCCCACGGGCACCGATCCTTGAGATCAGCGACGAAGACTGGCACCTGGGTATGGAGACCTACCTGCTCAACGTCATTCGTCCCACGCGACTGGTGACGCCGTACATGCAGCGCCAGAGCGGCGGTGCAATAATCAATATTTCTACTGCATGGGTGTTCGAACCAAGCGAACTCTTCCCCACCTCGGCAGTTTTCCGTGCCGGTTTGGCGTCGTTCAGCAAAATCTTTGCTGACAAGTACGCCGCTGACAACATTCGCATTAATAACGTGCTGCCGGGTTGGATCGACAGTCTCCCTGCTACCGAGCAGCGTCGAGAAGGTGTGCCACTTAAGCGCTATGGCACGAGTGAGGAGATTGCCGCCACTATCGCCTTCCTGGCGAGCGAAGGGGCAGCCTACATTACCGGCCAGAACATCAAGGTCGACGGCGGCGTTACCAGCAGCGTCTGAGCCTCTGGGCCGCACACCGTACGCGGCCCTTTTTCATTTTGGGCGATTGCCATGCTTGATCTGATCTTGACCAAGGTATGGTCGGATTTATCTCTACCTGTTGGCGGTGTTCCCAATCCATTTCGCTTGATGCAACTGGCCTGCCGATGCATTGCGCGACCCACTGTGCAACTGAGCAGCGCGCTACCAGTCCTGCGAATGCGGTGCTGGCCCTGCCAGCGCCGGAAACAGCGGCAGTACCTCTTCGGCCAGTTCCTGAAGGATGTCCTGGGCCGGGCGCCGCGCCATCTGCACCCCCAATGCTGCATGGTTGACCCCGGCCTCGCGCCACTCGCCGAGCAGGTCGATCAACCCGTTGCGCCCGGTGCGCAGCACGTAGCCGCCTTGCAGCGGTGTACGCGGGAAGTTCGGGTCGTCGTCCAGGTCGATCCATTCGTTGGTCATGTGCGGGCGGAAACCACCGCCCGGTATCGCTGCGCGCCAGGCGCGGATTTTTTCGGCCAACCGTCGTGGTCCAAGCACGTTATGGGTGGCGTCGGGGTAAGTGAGCCAGCCATCGGCGTGTTCGCCCAGCCACTGCAGGCTTTGGCGTGACGAGCCGGTCACCACCAATGGGATGCGCCCTGACACTGGCCTTGGCAGCAGCCGGGCGCTGCCGAGTTGGCCCAGCGGCGACTGGATCGGCCCGGGGTGCTCGGCCAACAGTTGCCGGAAGTAGTCCACGCTTTGCGCAAAGCGCTCGCCGCGGCTGTCGTGGTCCAAGCCATAGGCTGGAAACTCCACGGGCCGGTCGCCCGAGGCGATGCCCAGCACCAGGCGCCCACCCGACAGGGTATCGAGGGTGGCAGCGGCCTTGGCCAGGTCGATCGGGTGGCGCAAGGCGAAGATCGCGCTGCCGGTCACCAGGGCAATGCGCTGAGTCTGCGCGGCCAGGTAGGCCAGGTAGGTGAACGGGTCGAATACCTGCCCGGCGTCACCGAAGGCCGGGTCGAACAAGGGCACATCACGCACCCAGGCGGCGGCAAAGCCCAGGCGGTCGATGTCGCCGACCAGCCGTGCCTGCCCGGCCAGTGCCTGCATGTTGCCGTCGTAGAAACGCAGCGGCATGAAGATGCCCAAGGTCAGTTGATCGGGCGCGAACATGCGCCGGTAGCCGGGGTGCTGGGCGAAGGCGCTGGCGTTGGCGCCGCAGGTGGGAGTTGTAGGGTTCATGGCCGTTCCTTGGTTGGGCGATTTCATGGGCCAGTGGCCGGGGCGGGCAGGCGGATACCCCGTTGCACGGCGGGGCGTTGCTCGACCTGGCAGTACCAGCGGGCCAGGTGGCGGTGGGGGCTGAAGTCGAAGCCCACCAGGGCGGCGATGTGCAGCCAGGCAAAGGTCGCGATGTCTGCGATCGAATAGCGCTCTCCGGCCAGCCATGGCTGGGTGGCAAGCTGCTGGTCGAGGACGCTGAAGGTGCCTTCGGTAAGGCTGCGGTAGCGCTTGAGCGCCGCAGGGTTGGGCGTGGCCTCGAAGCATTCGAAGTGCACGCGCTGGCCGAGCAGCGGCCCCATGCTGGCGCTGTGGTACATCAACCAAGTGATCGCCGCCCAGCGCGGCTGCGGCGCGGGGTCGAGCAATTGGCCGCTGAGCTGTGCCAGGTACAGCAAAATGGCAGCAGACTCGAACAGCACGATGTTGGCAGCATGGTCGACCAAGACCGGGATGCGGCCTGCCGGGTTGAGCGCGAGAAAGCCCGGTTGCAAATGCTCGCCGTGCTCGATGCGAACATGCTCCAGGCGATAGGGCAGGCCCATCTCTTCGAGTGCGATGGTGGCTTTGAAGCCATTGGGCGAGCTGTCGGTGTACAGCACCAGCGAGGGATCATGCATGTCGAATAACCTCAGGAAAACTAACGCAAGTTGTTTGGCCTGAGCGCTATGCTATGCAGATTGAGCGCGATACTAAAACGATTGCTTCTTACGCCAGCGTTAGTTTTTCTAAATCGAGGAATTCCATGGGTGCCGTTCTGCCACTGCTTGCCTTGCGCGCCTTCAGCGAAACCACCCGCCTGGGCAGCCTGAAGGCTGCCGCCGAGCGCATGGGGGTTACGCCGGGAGCCATCAGCCAGCAGATTCGCCTGCTGGAGGACCGCCTCGGCGTCACCCTGCTGACACGCAGCCGCCATGGCGTGCAGCTCACCGAGGCCGGGGCGGGCCTGTACCCCGGCGTTTCGCGCGGTTTCGGCGAAATCGAGAGCGCCTTGCTCGACCTTGAAGCGTTGGCACGGGCCAGCACCCTCACCATCAGCACGCAACCTTCCTTCGCGTCCAGCTGGCTGGTGCCGCGCCTCAGTAGCTTCAGCGCGCTGCACCCCGGTATCGAGGTTCGTGTCGAGGCCACAGCGGCACTGGTCGACCTGCAGCGCGAGCGTGTCGACATTGCCCTGCGCCATGGCCTGGGCGACTACCCGGGGCTGCAGTCGATGCCTTTGCTGGCGCCTGTGCTGCTACCCGTTTGCAGCCCGGCGCTGCTCGCCAGTGGGCCGGCCCTGGATGAACCCGTAGATTGCCTGCAGTACCCGCTGCTGCAGGATGCCGACCGTGCCGACTGGACGCTGTGGTTGCAGGCCCACGGCTTCGAGCCTGACAGCCGCAGCCGGCGCGGGCCGAGCTTTGACGAGGAGCTGCTGTTGCTGCGCGCGGCCGCGAGCGGTCAAGGCATCGCCCTGGTCCAGGCGCAGCATGCCGAGGAGGGGCTGCGTGACGGCAGCCTGGTGGTGGCCGTGGATAGGCCCTGGCCATCACGCTTTGCCTACTACCTGGTCGCCCGCAAGGAGCAGTTGAAGCGGCCCCAGGTGCGTGCCTTCATGGACTGGATCGAGGGGCAGCTTGCGGGAAGCCGTAGCACAGCATAAGCCGAGCGTGGTCAGACGCCAGCCTGGTGGATGCAGGTGTTCAGGTCTTCAAGAAACGCTTGCAGGATCGGTGGCGGCGACACGCCACGCCGGGTGATTACATCGAAGGGGGAGGTCAGGTCCAGTGTGCTGGCGCCCAGGCGGCGCATTTCGCCGGTCTTGACCCACTGCTCGGCGAAGTGCACGGGCAGGAAGCCGATGTAGGCGCCGGAAATGATCAGGATCGCCGCTGCCTCGATGTTCTCTACGGTTGCGGCGGCCTTGCTGATGCCCAGTTGCTCCAGGTCGTACTGCTGCATGTAGCCACGCACGACGATATGGCACTGGCGAACTTCTTCCAGCAGGCGCCCGTTGGCCGCCTTGCTGGCATACAGCGGATGGCGGCGGCCACAGTAGAGCCCCAGGGCTTCGTCGTACAGCGGCAGGTACGACAGCCCCGGCACGCGCAACGGGAAGTGGCCGATGGCCAGGTGCAGCCGGCTGTCCAGTACCCGCTCTTCGAGCTCCGCCGGGGCGCCGATGTAGATGTGCAGGTGGGCATCGTGCCCGCGTGAGACAAAGCGCTGGGTGGTGCGCGGCAGGGGCGAGGCGTTGTCGGTCAGGGTGGAGTCGATGATGCCCAGGTTGAGCTTGCCGCTGATGTGCTGCTTGAGCACGTCGGCATCCATGCAGAAGCTCTCCACCGCGCTTAGCAGGCGCAAGGTGGCCTCATGGATGGCTACGCCCTGTTCGGTCAGGCGAAAGCCGCTGCGCCCGCGCTGGCAAAGCTTGACCCCCAGGCGGGTTTCCAGGTGCGTCATCTGTTCGCTGATGGTCGACTGGCCGGCGTTGAGTGCTGCCTGCGCGGCAGAAAAGCCCCCGCACCTGACGATGGTGGTGAACACCCTGAGAAGCTTCAGATCGACATCGTGGAGCTGGATCACTGTGGCCTCCTGGCGGTGCTTCACATCGCTGCGTCACATCGCGCTGGCTGATATGAGCGTCCGGCCATTGTTTTTTTTCAAGCTAACCACGCACCCGTGATCACTGCAATGCCTGGCGCCTGGAAATGCCGGCGGGCCTTTGGCATTCGGGCGAATACTTCGGGTTGCCCGATGTATGCATCTGCACTTGCGCATTTTTCCGCTGTTGGCCTGCCGCCATAGTGGCTGCAACGGCGGTCGAGCAGTCGCCCCGTCTCCTGACCAGAACAATAAGTGGAGAAACCTGAACATGGCAAAGCACGGTTATGAATCCGGCCGCCTGAACCTGCCCTTCGTCGGGCATTGCACCTTCGCCAAATCGCCCATCTGCACCGACTGGGATGCCATCGACGCCGATGTGGCGATCCTCGGTGCGCCCAACGACATGGGCACCCAATGGCGCTCTGGCGCACGTTTCGGACCGCGCGGTATTCGCGAGGCATCGACCCTGTTCTCGTTCGGCCATGCCGGCGCCTACGACTTCGAAGATGACGCCACCTACCTGACCGATGACCAACTGCGCATGGTCGATGTCGGTGACGCCGATATCGTGCACACCGACATGGCCAGCAGCAATGCCAACATCGAGTCGGCCGTGCGCCAGATTCTCAAGGCCGGCGCCATGCCGGTGGTGCTGGGCGGCGACCACTCGATCCATGCGCCGGTGATCAAGGCCTTTGAAGGGCATGGGCCGATCCACATCGTGCACTTCGATGCCCACCTGGACTTCGTCGACGAGCGCCATGGTGTGCGCTACGGCCACGGCAGCCCCCTGCGCCGCGCCTCGGAGCTGGACCACATCGTCGGCATGACCCAGATGGGCATCCGCAACGTGTCGTCCTCCAACCGCGATGACTACGATGCCGCGCGCGACGCCGGCTCGCAGATCCTTTCGGTACGCGACGTGCGCCGCCTGGGTTGTGAAGGCGTGATGGCGAAAATCCCCGAAGGCCGCGACTACTACATCACCATCGACATCGATGGTTTCGACCCGTCCATCGCCCCAGGCACCGGCACACCGAGCCATGGCGGATTCTTCTACTACGAAGTGCTGGAGATCATCCAGGCGCTGGCCCGGCGCAGCCAGGGGCGGATCGTCGGCATGGACCTGGTGGAAGTGGCCCCGGCCTACGACCCGGCAGGCGTGACCTCGATTCTTGCCGCGCAGTTGCTGATGAACAGCATCGGCTTCATCTTCCACGCGCGCGCCAACGCCCGCTGATCCGGAGACTGTACCGTGGACAACAAGGTAAAAGCCTACCTGCAGGCCTTCGGGGTTTCAGAGGCCACCCAGCGTTTTCTCAGCAAGCCTCAGCGTATGTTCATCGGCGGTGCCTGGCTGGAGGCCAGTGATGGTGCCAGCGCCGAGGTCATCGAGCCGGCCACCGAGGGCGTGCTGACGCGCATCCCCATGGGCACCCCGGACGACCTGGACCGTGCGGTGCGTGCCGCCCGCGCGCAATTCGATGGCGGCCCGTGGAGCCAGCTCAAGCCGCTGGAGCGCGAGCGCCTGATTCATCGCCTGGCCGACCTGGTCGAGGCTAATGGCGACGAGCTGGCGCAGATCGAGTCGATCGACATGGGCAAGTCGGTCGCCCAGGCCCGTGCCGTGGACATTCAGGGCACCGTCGATACGCTGCGCTACTTTGCCGGCTGGGCCAGCAAGATCCATGGGCGTACCGTCGAGCCCTCGCTGCCGGGCAACTACCTGGCCTATACCCGCAAGGAGGCCGTCGGCGTGGTAGGGGCCATCGTGCCCTGGAACTTCCCCCTGCAAACCATGGCCTGGAAGCTCGGCGCGGCGCTGGCGACCGGCTGCACCGTGGTGGTCAAACCGGCGGAGCTGACCTCACTGTCGGCCTTGCGCTTTGCCGAGCTGGTGCAGGCGTCGGGCATCCCCGACGGTGTGCTGAACATTGTCACCGGGCGCGGCAGCGTGGTGGGCACGGCGATGTCCAGCCACCCGGGCATCGACAAGCTGAGCTTTACCGGTTCGACCCCGGTGGGCTGCTCGGTGGGCAAGGCGGCGATGGACCAGATGAAGCGCCTGACCCTGGAACTGGGCGGCAAGTCGCCGGTGATCGTGTTCGCCGATGCCGATATCTCTGCTGCGGCCGAGGCGGTCGCCAACGGTGTGTTCTTCAACTCGGGGCAGGTGTGCGATGCCGGTACCCGTGCTTATGTCGAGCGCAGTGTCTACCCGGCCTTCCTCGAAGCGCTGGCGCGCTACACGGCGACGTTGAAGATCGCCCCGGGGCTGGACCCGGACTGCTTCATCAGCCCCATGGTGTCGCGCCAGCAACAGCAGCGGGTGCTGGAATACATCGCCCTGGGCAAGGCCGAAGGGGCGCAGGTGTATTACGGCGGTGAGCCGGTCGAGGGCGCTGGCTTCTTCGTGCAGCCGACCATCTTTGCCCACTGCACCAACGACATGCGCATCGTCCGTGAGGAAATCTTCGGGCCGGTGCTGGTAACCATGCCTTTCGACGCCGAGGAGCAGGCGCTGGCGCTGGCCAACGATTCGCAGTACGGCCTGGCGGCGGCGATCTACTCCAACGACCTGGGCAAGGTTCACGGGCTGATCCCGCGCCTGCGTGCCGGCACGGTCTACGTCAATGCCCACAGCACGCTCGACCCGTCCATGCCGTTCGGTGGCTACAAGCAGTCGGGCTATGGCAAGGACATGGGCGCCGAACAACTGGAGTTTTTGCTGGAGACCAAGGCGGTCTGGATCACCTTGCCCTGAGGAACAGGGCCGGCCTGCGTCGCCTGGTTTGGCGAGCGACGCAGGCAACACGAACGCATCGAATTTCAAGAACAAGAACCCGTCGAGGTGATGCCCATGAACAGCCAAGTGGATACCGAGCGTACACAAGACCTGGAACGGCGCCTGCGCGCCTATGAAGAACTGGAGGGCAGGGCGCACTGGCCCGGCGCGCTGAAGGCAACGGACGTCATCGCCCTTGCCGTGCTGACCCTGGTCATGGTGGTCGGCGCGTATGTGCTGGGGGGCCAGCCATGAGCCGGGCCAGAGAGCAGGAATTTCGCCTGGCCGCCGAACGCGGCGACACGCCCTTGCTGCCGGGTGAACGGGTCTGGGGCTTCTGGGGCTATGCCTACGCCAACTCGGCGTTGGCGGTGGCCACCTGGGTGTTTTTGATCGGCGGTGCCACCGCGCTGTTCGTCGGGCCGTTGCAAGGGATTGCCGCGATCATCATCGGCAACATCATCGGCGTGGTACTGGCGGCATCGTCCACCTGCCTGCCGTGTGGCAAATATGGCGTCGAGCAGTTCACCTTCCTGCGCAGCATGTTCGGCGTCAATGGCAGCCGCCTGGTGTACATCCTCTCGGTGGTGATACTGACCATGGGCTGGCTGGCGGTGCTGGGGTTGATGTGCGGGCGGGCGCTGGACAACCTGGAAACCCTGGTACAGCACAGCGAGCCCGACGCCGGCGACTGGCTGGTGACCGCCGGGGCCCTGCTGGCCATCGTGCTGGCGGCGCTGGTGGCCATGCGCGGGCCCGATATGATCCGCCGCCTGAGCGCGGTGATCGCGCCCAGCCTGATCCTGATCATGCTGGCGCTGATGTACTTCATCTCCCGCCGTTACAGCTTCGGCGAACTGTTGGCGATGCCGCCTTTGCAGCCACCCTTCGAAAACCCGCACGTCAACTTCATGATCGCGGTGGAAATCAACATCGCCGCAGGGTTCTCCTGGTGGCCCTACATCGGCAACCTGTCGCGCCTGTGCAGCAACCAGCGCACGGCCTTTTGGCCCAACCTGGTGGGCATCTTCGGCGCCGCTTCGCTGGGCGAGTCGGTCAGCCTGTTCGCCGCCACCACCCTGGGCAGCAGCGACCCTACGGCCTGGATGCGGCTGGCCGGCGGCATGACCTTCGGCGTCATCGCCCTGAGCTTCCTGGCGCTGGCCAACCTGACCGGCATGGTGAACATCCTCTACACCGCGGTGATCGGCCTGCGGCAACTGGCCGGGGAGCGTTTGCGCAGCCTGGGCTGGGGGGTATTGATCGGGCTGTTCTGCATCATACCGGTGGTAATCGTGCTGTTGGCCCCGGGTATCTACGACGGCTTCTTCATCTTCCTGGTGTGGACCTCGGCACTGAACAGCGCCCTGGCCGGCATTGGCATTGCCGATTACTTCTTCCTGCGCAAGCAGCGCCTGAACCTACGCCATCTGTATGCCGAGCAAAGCGGCTCGCCGCTGCGCTTCTGCAAGGGTTTCAACCCCATCGCGCTGCTGGCGCTGGTGGCAGGCTTTGCCATCTACGTGGTGGTGTTCAACCCGCAGACCCTGGCCCATACCGACTTCTTCACCTTCGCCACCGCCTCGCTGCCGTCCTGCCTGTTGGCCGGGCTGGTGCATTACGGGCTGACCCGTCTGCTGGCTACGCGCCTGGGCTGGGGCGGCTACCCAAAGGGCAATGAACGCACCATCGAGGCCGCAGGCCTTCGCGTACAGGACTAGAACAATGAACAAACGATACGACTACATCATCATCGGCGCAGGCTCTGCCGGCTGCGTCCTGGCCAACCGCCTCAGCGAAGACCCTGCCACCACGGTGCTGGTGCTGGAGTTCGGCGGCAGCGACCGCAGTGTGCTGATCCAGATGCCCAGTGCGTTTTCCTTGCCGATGAACACCAAGAAGTACAACTGGCGCTACGAGACCGCCGCCGAAACCCACCTGGACGGCCGACGCCTGCACTGCCCAAGGGGCAAGGTGCTGGGTGGGTCGTCCTCGATCAACGGCCTGGTCTACATCCGTGGCCATGCCTGCGACTTCGATGAGTGGGAAAGCCTGGGCGCGAACGGCTGGGGTTATCGCAACTGCCTGCCGTACTTCAAGCGCGCCGAAAATTTCAAGTTCGGCGGCGACGACTACCGTGGTGGCGCCGGGCCGCTCGCCACCAACAACGGCAACAACATGCAGAACCCGCTGTACGGCGCCTGGATAGAAGCCGGTGCCGAGGCCGGCTACATCAAGACCGACGACTGCAATGGCTACATGCAGGAAGGCTTCGGCGCCATGCACATGACCGTGAAGGACGGGGTGCGCTGGTCCACCGCCAATGCCTACCTGCGCCCGGCCATGAGCCGGCCGAACCTGACCGTCGTGACCCACGCCATGACCCGGCGCATCCTGCTCGATGGCAAGCGGGCGGTGGGGGTCGAGTACGACGAAGGCGGCCAGACCCACACGGTTCATTGCAGCCGCGAAGTGCTGGTGGCATCCGGCCCGATCGGCTCGCCGCACCTGCTGCAGCGCTCGGGTATCGGCCCCGAGGCGGTGCTGAAAAAGGCCGGGATCAAGGTGCTTCATGCCCTGCCGGGTGTGGGCGAGAACCTGCAGGACCACTCGGAAATCTACATCCAGTACGCCTGCAAGGAGCCGGTGACGCTCAACGGCAAGATGAGCCTGCTGGGCAAGGCGATGATCGGCCTGCGCTGGTTGCTGTTCAAAGATGGCCTGGGCGCCAGCAACCATTTTGAGGCAGGTGGTTTCATCCGCTCGGCCAAGGGGCTGCGCTGGCCGGACATTCAGTTCCACTTCCTGCCGGCGGCGATGCGCTATGACGGCGACAAACCCTTCAAGGGCCATGGTTTCATGGTGCTGACCGGGCCGAACAAACCCAAGAGCCGCGGGCATGTGCGGGCGCTGTCGGCCGACCCTTACCAGCACCCGGAAATCCGCTTCAACTACCTGCAACGTGAAGAGGACCGCGAGGGCTTCCGCCGCTGCGTGCGCCTGACCCGCGAGATCATTGCCCAGCCGGCGATGGACCGTTTCCGCGGCGAGGAGCTGGCGCCCGGGCCGCAGGTGCAGACCGATGAGCAGATCGATGCCTTCGTGCGTGCCAACATGGAAAGCACCATGCACCCCTGCGGCTCGTGCCGCATGGGCGAGGACGACATGGCGGTGGTCGACTCGGCGTTGCGTGTGCACGGCTTGCAGGGGCTGCGGGTGATCGACTCGTCGGTGTTCCCGAGCGAGCCCAACGGCAACCTCAATGCGCCGACCATCATGCTCGCCGAGCGCGCTGCCGACCTGGTGCGCGGGCGCGAGCCGCTGGCGCCGGCCGATGTGCCGGTCGGGTTGGTAGAGGATTGGCAGGATCAACAGCGCAGCCGCGCACCACGGCGCGAGGTGCGCACAGGTTGAAACATCCCTAGTACGGACTTGGCACCGGCTTCGCCGGTATTCGCGGGGGCACACCTGTTTTAGACGCGAAAGCGAGGCTTGGACTGATAGCGCTCCATTGTAGTGATATCAATACAGCGCAGGGCAGGGCACGGTATACGACGCTTCGGTGTCGTACACCGTGCCCTTTAGCCTTGCCACTGGAGTGGCTTCATTACAGTGGCAAAAGTTGATAGTTGCACAGAACCCCGTGTTTAGTGGCCTGTACTCCTTGGCACAGTCCTTGCTGATCCCCTTGTGCTCGTCCGGATGTTTCACGGCATATCCGGCCAGAAAGTTGAACTTGTGACGTTATAAAAACAATTAAACTAGCAAGGTAAATAACAATGAATAACTTGCCGCAGGGTCACTGTCCGCCTGAGGGTGACACGCACGAACTCAAGCGTAATCTTTCCAACCGCCACATCCAGTTGATCGCCATCGGCGGTGCGATTGGCACCGGCCTGTTCATGGGCTCTGGCAAGACCATCAGCCTGGCTGGGCCTTCGATCATCTTCGTCTACATGATCATCGGCTTCATGCTGTTTTTCGTCATGCGGGCCATGGGCGAACTGCTCTTGTCCAACTTGCAGTACAAGTCGTTCATCGATTTTTCCGCCGATTTGTTAGGCCCGTGGGCAGGCTTTTTCACGGGCTGGACTTACTGGTTTTGCTGGATTGTCACCGGGATTGCCGATGTGATCGCCATTTCCGCCTATTCACAATTCTGGTTCCCGGATATTCCCTTGTGGTTGCCGGCGCTGGGCTGCGTCGGGCTGTTGCTGAGCCTCAACCTGTTGACGGTGAAGATGTTCGGTGAACTGGAGTTCTGGTTCGCCATGATCAAGATCGTGGCCATTTGCGCATTGGTCTGCACTGGGGTGTACATGGTGGCGGCAGCCTACCAGTCGCCCGCTGGCAACGTCGCCACGCTGGCCAACCTGTGGAACGACGACGGGATGTTCCCCCATGGCCTCATGGGCTTCTTCGCCGGCTTCCAGATTGCGGTGTTCGCCTTCGTCGGCATCGAGCTGGTCGGCACCACGGCTGCCGAAACCAAGAACCCGGAACGCAACCTGCCGCGGGCCATCAACTCCATTCCGCTGCGCATCATCGTCTTCTACGTGCTGGCGTTGATCGCCATCATGGCCGTTACCCCCTGGCGAGATGTGGTGGCCAACAAGAGCCCCTTCGTCGAGCTGTTCGTGCTGGCCGGGCTACCCGCCGCAGCGGGCATCATCAACTTCGTGGTGCTGACGTCAGCGGCGTCTTCGGCCAACAGCGGCGTGTTCTCGACCAGCCGCATGCTCTACGGCCTGGCGATGGAAGGTGATGCACCGGGCACGTTCAGCGCACTGTCGCGCCGCGCCGTGCCGTCCAACGGCCTGATCTTCTCTTGTGTGTGCCTGACCGCCGGTGCGCTGGTGATCTACCTGGTGCCCAACATGCTCGACGCCTTCACCCTGATCACCACGGTGTCGGCCCTGCTGTTCATGTTCGTCTGGTCGATGATCCTGCTGTCGTACCTGGCGTACCGCAAGCAGCGCGACCACCTGCACCGTGCGTCGAAATTCAAGATGCCGGGCGGCACCATCATGTGCTGGGTGTGCCTGGCGTTCTTCGCCTTCATCCTCGGCTTGCTGGCCCTGGAAGCGGACACCCGCATGGCGTTGTTCGCCATGCCGGTGTGGTTCGCGCTGCTGGGCCTGTTCTACCGGTCCATCCGCCAGAAAAAACAGGGGAACAGCGCGTTGTCCTTCGAAGCGGATTGATCGCCAACGTCACGTTTACCCAGGGGGACAGCGCAGGGTGCGCCGTCCCCCTGTTGTCGTTTTGCCAACCAGGGAATCACGATGAGAATCCACGTCACCTTCATCGACCGCGTCGGCATCACCCAGGAAATCCTGGCACTGCTGGGGGCGCGCAACCTCAACCTGGATGCGGTGGAAATGATCCCGCCCAACGTCTACATCGACGCCCCGGCGCTGCAGCAGGCAGTGCTGGACGAACTGCATGCTGCGCTGTTGCGGGTGGCCGGTGTGCAGGCGGTCAAGCTGGTCGACTTCCTGCCCGGCCATCGCCGACGCCTGCAATTGGAGGCGCTGCTGGCGGCGATGAGTGACCCGGTGCTGGCGGTGGACGCTGGCGGCCATGTGCTGCTGGCCAACCCTACGCTGGTCAGCCTGATTGGCCGCGAGCCGGCCGGTGAGCCGTTGTCGCGGCTGTTTGCCGAGGCAGACCTGGCGCAAACCTTGATCGACAAGGGCTTTCGCCTGCCCATGTGCGAGGTGGGTTTCCAGGGCCAGGCGCTGTTGCTGGAAGCCACGCCCATCAGTGGCGGTGCCGAGGCCCTGGTCGGCGGCCTGCTCACCCTTTACCCGCCAAGCCGCATCGGCGAGCGCCTGGCGTCGTTGCTGCACGACCCTGGTGAAGGGCTGGACGGGCTGCTCGGTGACTCGACCGCGCTCAAGGAACTCAAGGTGCGCCTGCACAAAGTGGCCGGCCTTGAAGCGCCGCTGCTGATCCAGGGTGAGACAGGCACCGGCAAGGAGCTGGTCGCCCGTGCCTGCCATGCCCTCAGCGCCCGGCGTGATGCGTCGTTTCTGGCGCTCAACTGTGCTGCACTGCCAGAGAGCCTGGCCGAAAGCGAACTGTTCGGCTACGCCGCCGGCGCCTTCACTGGCGCACAGCGCGGCGGCAAGCCTGGCCTGCTGGAGCTGGGCGATGGCGGTACGGTGTTTCTCGATGAGGTGGGGGAGATGTCGCCCTACCTGCAGGCCAAGCTGTTGCGTTTTCTCAATGACGGCAGCTTCCGTCGGGTGGGCGGCGGCGGTGAGGTGCGGGTGAATGTCCGGGTGGTCTGTGCGACCCACCGCAACCTGGAAAACATGGTGCTCGAAGGCAGCTTTCGCGAAGACCTCTACTACCGCCTCAACGTGCTCAACCTGAAGGTGCCGCCCTTGCGCGAGCGTGGCAAGGACATCCTGCTGCTGGCCGAGCACTTCCTGCGCCAGGCCTGCGCGCAGATCCAGCGCTCGCCCTGCCGGCTGGCGCTGGCCACCCACCCGTTGCTGCTGGGCAACCGCTGGGCGGGCAACGTGCGCCAGTTGCAGAACGTGGTGTTCCGTGCGGCAGCCATCAGCGAAGGGGAGGTGATCGACTGCGACGACCTGGAACTGGCCGGCACCGCCTTGAGCAGCCAGCAGCCTGACGCCCAAGCGGTCATCAGCCTGGAAGCAGCGGTGCAGGGGTTTGAAAAGTCCCTGCTGGAAAACCTGTATGCGACGTACCCCTCGACCCGGCAATTGGCTGCTCGCCTGCAGACCTCGCACACGGCTATCGGCCAGCGCTTGCGCAAATACGGCATCGCCAGCCGGCCCTCGTAGCCGCCCTGGTGCCAATACGTTCCAGTGGAGTGAATGCACTCCACTGGAACGGGGCCCCCTCATTCATTGGTACGCCCCTTCAAGGGCGCCTCTCGGCGCGACGCGCTGGAGTTGTTTCGTTCCGCAGAAGCCGTTTTAAAATGATCCAAAATTTCAACTAACTAGTTGAAATTAAAGGATTTATACAAGTTGGCATCGCCCTTGCTCTTGTAGTTTCAGTCCTGGACCGGGACCTACCTGATAACAAGAGAGGAAGACCCATGAGCACGCTGCGTTTTACCCCCGAGCACGAATGGCTGCGTCTGGAAGCGACTGGCGAGTTGACCGTCGGCATCACCACCTATGCCCAGGAGGCGCTGGGTGACGTGGTGTTCGTGCAGTTGCCGGAGCCGGGCGAGTACGCCGAGGGCAATGAAGTCGCGGTGCTGGAGTCGGTGAAGGCCGCCAGCAACATCAGCATGCCCCTGAGCGGTAGCGTGGTGGCGGTCAACCAAGCCCTGGCCGACGACCCGGAACTGGTCAATGCCTCACCGATGCAGGACGGCTGGTTCTTCCGCATCCAGGTCGCCAACCTCGCCGACCTCGACACCTTGATGGACCAGGAAGGCTATGAGTGCTTCCTGGCCGACAACGCCTGAACCAGGGTATCGACATGACCAACGCACCTGTCGCATTGACCACGGATAACGCGTTCATCGCACGTCACATCGGCCCTCGCGAGCACGACATCGAGGCGATGCTGGCGCTGACCGGCCACGACACCCTGGATGCCCTGATCGACAGCGTCATCCCCGACAGCATCAAGGGCACCAGCGTGCTCGCACTGAGCAAAGGGCAGGGCGAGGCTGAAGCCCTGGCAGCACTCAAGGCCATCGCCGCGAAGAACCAGCTGTTTGGCAACCACATCGGCCAAGGTTACTACCCGTGCCATACGCCGACGCCGATCCTGCGCAACCTGCTGGAAAACCCGGCCTGGTACACCGCGTACACGCCTTACCAGCCAGAGATTTCTCAAGGCCGCCTGGAAGCGCTGCTCAATTTCCAGACCCTGGTCAGCGACCTCACCGGCATGCAGATCGCCAACGCCTCCTTGCTCGACGAGGCCACCGCCGCCGCCGAAGCCATGACCTTCTGCAAACGCCTGGCCAAGAGCAAGGCGCCGGCGTTCTTTGCCTCCCGCCATTGCCACCCGCAGACCCTCGACGTGCTGCGCACCCGCGCCCAACCCCTGGGCATAGAAGTGGTCATCGGTGATGAAGCGGCGCTGCTGGGGCAAAGCCTTGAGCCATACTTCGGCCTGCTGCTGCAGTACCCGGCCAGCACCGGCGCCATCGCCGACCACCGCAGCCTGGTAGCACGCGCCCATGCCGTCGGTGCGTTGGTGGCGGTGTCTGCCGACCTGCTGGCGTTGACCTTGCTGACCCCACCGGGTGAATTTGATGCCGATGTGGTGCTGGGCAGCGCTCAGCGCTTCGGCGTGCCGCTGGGCTTCGGTGGCCCGCACGCGGCGTATTTTGCAACCCGCGATGCGTTCAAGCGCGACATGCCCGGCCGCCTGGTCGGTGTGTCCATCGACCGCTTCGGCAACCCGGCCCTGCGCCTGGCCATGCAGACCCGCGAGCAACACATCCGTCGTGAGAAGGCGACCAGCAACATCTGCACCGCGCAGGTGCTGCTGGCCAACATTGCCAGCATGTATGCGGTCTACCATGGCCCCGCGGGGCTGGCGCAGATTGCCCGGCGGGTTCACCGCCTGACCGCGATCCTGGTGCAAGGGCTGCAGCAGCTTGGGCACCTGGTGGAGCAGGCGCACTTCTTCGACACCGTCAGCGTGGTGACTGCCCAGCCTGTGGCCGAGGTGCTGGCCGCCGCCCAGGGGGCGCAGTTGAACTTGCGCCTGATTGACCAGACCCGCGTCGGCCTGTCGCTGGATGAAACCTGCGAGCAGGCCAGTGTCGAGGCCTTGTGGCAGGTGTTCGCCGCCCCTGGCCAGGCGCTGCCCGATTTCGCCGCCCTGGCCGCTGACAGTGGCGATCGCCTGCCGGCGCAACTGCTGCGCGAAACCGCGTTCCTGCAGCACCCGGTGTTCAACCGCTACCACTCTGAAACAGAGCTGATGCGCTACCTGCGTAGCCTGGCCGACAAGGACCTGGCCCTGGACCGCACCATGATCGCGCTGGGCTCGTGCACCATGAAGCTCAACGCCGCCAGTGAGATGATCCCGATCACCTGGCCCGAGTTCGGCAACCTGCACCCGTTCGCCCCGGCCGAACAGTCACTCGGTTACCGCCAGTTGACCGATGAACTGCAGGCCATGCTCTGCGAGGCCACCGGTTATGACGCAATGTCGCTGCAGCCCAACGCCGGCTCCCAAGGTGAATACGCAGGCCTGTTGGCCATCCGCGCCTACCATGCCAGCCGCGGCGAAGCGGGCCGCGATGTGTGCCTGATCCCGTCGTCGGCCCATGGCACCAACCCGGCCACGGCACAGATGGCCGGCATGCGTGTGGTGGTGGTCAACTGCGACGAGCGTGGCAACGTCGATGTGGCCGACCTGCAAGCCAAGGCCGAGCAGCACCGCGACCAGTTGGCCGCGCTGATGATCACCTACCCCTCGACCCATGGCGTGTTCGAAGCGGGCATCACCCGCATCTGCGACATCATCCATGCGCACGGCGGCCAGGTGTACCTGGACGGCGCCAACATGAACGCCATGGTCGGTCTCTGCGCACCGGGCAAGTTCGGTGGTGACGTGTCGCACCTGAACCTGCACAAGACCTTCTGCATCCCCCACGGCGGCGGCGGCCCCGGGGTCGGCCCGATCGGTGTCAAAGCGCACCTGGCGCCGTTCCTGCCCGGCCACGCGCACATGGCGCACAAAGAGGGCGCTGTCTGCGCGGCGCCTTATGGCAGCGCGAGCATCCTGCCGATCACCTGGATGTACATCCGCATGATGGGTGGGGAAGGGCTCAAGCGCGCCTCGCAGCTGGCCATTCTGAGTGCCAACTACATTGCCCGGCGGCTGGAGGAGCACTACCCGGTGCTGTACACCGGCGAGAACGGCCTGGTGGCCCACGAGTGCATCCTTGACCTGCGCCCGCTAAAGGACAGCAGTGGCATCAGCGTCGAAGACGTGGCCAAGCGCCTGATCGATTTCGGCTTCCACGCCCCGACCATGTCCTTCCCTGTGGCGGGCACGTTGATGGTCGAGCCGACCGAGAGTGAGTCCAAGGAAGAGCTCGACCGCTTCTGCGAGGCCATGATCTGCATCCGTGAGGAGATCCGCGCGGTGGAAAACGGCACCCTCGACAAGCTCGACAACCCGCTGAAGAACGCACCGCACACCGCCAGCGAACTGGTCGGCGAATGGCCTCATCGCTATGCCCGCGAGCTGGCGGTGTACCCGCTGCCAGCGCTGCGCGATAACAAGTACTGGCCGCCGGTGGGGCGCGTGGACAACGTCTACGGTGACCGCAACCTGGCGTGCGCCTGCCCACCCCTGTCGCTCTACCAGGATGCCTGACCGCTCGGGCCCGGACCCGGTCCGGGCCTTGCCTGCCCACAACAACAAGGAAGCACACGCATGTTCCATAAAAGCCTGACCCTGTCCGATTTCGACCCTGTGCTGCATGCGGCCATCAGCCGCGAAGTGCAGCGCCAGGAAGACCATATCGAGCTGATCGCCTCGGAGAACTACACCAGCCCGCAAGTGATGCAGGCCCAGGGCACCGAGCTGACCAACAAGTACGCCGAAGGCTACCCGGGCAAGCGCTACTACGGCGGCTGCGAACACGTCGATGTGGTTGAACAGTTGGCCATCGAACGTGCCAAGCAGCTGTTCGGTGCCGATTACGCCAACGTCCAGCCGCACTCTGGCTCTTCCGCCAACAGCGCGGTGTACCTGGCCCTGCTGCAAGCTGGCGATACCCTCCTGGGCATGAGCCTGGCCCACGGCGGCCACCTGACCCACGGCGCCAAGGTGTCGTCTTCGGGCAAGCTGTATAACGCTGTGCAGTACGGCATCAACACCGACACCGGCCTGATCGACTACGACGAAGTCGAGCGCCTGGCGGTCGAGCACAAGGCAAAGATGATCGTTGCCGGCTTCTCGGCCTACTCCAAGACCCTCGACTTCCCACGCTTGCGCGCCATCGCCGACAAGGTCGGTGCGCTGCTGTTCGTCGACATGGCCCACGTCGCCGGCCTGGTTGCCGCTGGCCTGTACCCCAACCCGCTGCCGTACGCCGACGTGGTCACCACCACCACCCACAAGACTTTGCGCGGCCCGCGTGGCGGCCTGATCCTGGCCAAGGCCAACGCAGACATCGAGAAAAAGCTCAACGCTGCCGTATTCCCAGGTGCCCAGGGCGGCCCGCTGATGCACGTCATCGCCGCCAAGGCTGTGTGCTTCAAGGAAGCGCTGGCGCCTGAGTTCAAGCGCTACCAGCAACAGGTCATCGAAAACGCCCAAGCCATGGCCCAGGTGTTCATCGAACGCGGTTACGACGTGGTTTCTGGCGGTACCGACAACCACCTGTTCCTGGTCAGCCTGATCCGCCAGGGCCTCACCGGAAAAGACGCCGACGCCGCCCTTGGCCGCGCGCACATCACCGTCAACAAGAACGCCGTGCCCAACGACCCGCAGTCGCCGTTCGTGACTTCGGGCCTGCGTATCGGCACCCCGGCCGTCACCACCCGCGGCTTTAAAGTCGCCCAGTGTGTGGCCCTGGCGGGCTGGGTCTGCGACATCCTCGACCACCTTGGTGATGCCGATGTCGAGGCCCAGGTGGCCGGGTCGGTGGCCAAGCTGTGTGCGGAATATCCGGTCTACCGCGCCTGAATCGGCCGTGGATGAAGCCTCGTGGATGAAGCAACCGTGGATGAAGCCCTGACTGGCGGAGCATGAACATGAACCAGACCCTGACTGCGGCCACGCGCCCGCAGCCCCTGCAAGCCGGCGTGAAACTGCGCGGCGCCGAAAAGGTGGCGCGCATCCCGGTGAAGATTCTGCCCACCGAGGAAGTGCCGCGCAAACCCGACTGGATCCGCGTGGAAATCGCCACGTCCCCCGAGGTCGCCCGGGTCAAAGCGCTGCTGCGCAAGCACAAGCTGCACAGCGTCTGCGAAGAAGCCTCATGCCCGAACCTGGGCGAGTGCTTTTCCGCTGGCACGGCGACCTTCATGATCATGGGCGACATCTGCACTCGGCGTTGCCCGTTCTGCGACGTCGGCCATGGCCGGCCGAAACCGCTGGATGCCGATGAGCCGAAGCACCTGGCGATTGCCATTGCCGAGCTGCGCCTGAAGTACGTGGTGATCACCTCGGTGGACCGTGACGACCTGCGCGACGGCGGTGCCCAGCACTTCGTCGACTGCCTGCGCGAAATCCGCAAGCTGTCGCCGGGCACGACGCTGGAAACCCTGGTGCCGGATTACCGGGGGCGCATGGACGTGGCCCTGGCCATCACCGAGCAGGCGCCGCCAGATGTGTTCAACCATAACCTGGAGACCGTGCCGCGCCTGTACAAGGCGGCACGGCCGGGGTCGGACTTCGAGTGGTCGTTGGACCTGTTGGAGAACTTCAAGCGCCGGGTGCCCGGGGTGCCGACCAAGTCCGGGCTGATGCTGGGCCTGGGGGAAACCGACGACGAGGTGCTGGAAGTGATGCAGCGCATGCGCGAGCATCAGGTCGACATGCTGACGCTGGGGCAGTACCTGCAGCCTTCGCGCAGCCACCTGCCGGTGCAGCGGTTCGTGCACCCGGATACCTTTGCCTGGTTCGCCGAGCAGGCTGTGGCGATGGGCTTCAGGAATGTGGCGTCGGGGCCGCTGGTGCGCTCGTCCTACCATGCCGACCAGCAAGCCTTGCACGCGGTTCGCTAGACGCCGGGGCCGCAAAGCGGCCCCCCAGAAGCCATTAAAAAAAGCGCCCCTAAGGCCCTTATTGCATCGTTTTTCAGGGGCGTATGCGCGCTCTATAGTCCTCGCAGACCAGTCGAAACACCGTCGTGTTTCATCGATGCGAGACAATTACATGAATAACCAAGCAAAGGTCGCCCACGGCGTGCAGCCCGGTATCGGTACCCAGGTGGTGTGGGAGGGTGAACAGGTCGAGCACCCCTACAACGCCACCCAAACCCCGATCATCGCCAGTGCCGCCTACGGCTACCAGGACATCGACGCCTGGTACGACATCGCCCTGGGCAAACAACCTGGCTTCATCTACAGCCGCATGAGCAACCCGACGGTTGCGGTCCTTGAAGACAAACTGTGCGCCCTGGAACACGCCGAGTCGGCCGTGGCCTTCAGCACCGGCATGGCCGCCATCAGCGGTGTACTGCATACCTTCCTGTGCAACGGCAAGCGGGTGGTCTCGACCCGCGACAGCTACGGCGGCACCAACAAGATCTTCGAAGAGTTTCTGCCCCGCCAGGGCATCGAGGTGACGCTGTGCGACACCCTCGACAGTGAAGCCATGGAGCGTGAAATCGCTCGCGGTTGCGATGTGGTCTACCTGGAGACGCCGAGCAACCCGACGCTGAAAATCCTCGACATCCGCCGCCTGGTAGCCGCAGCCAAGCGTGTGGGGGCACTGGTGGTTGCCGATAACACCTTCGCCACGCCGCTGAACCAGAACCCGCTGCTGCTGGGCGTCGACGTGGTGGTGCACAGCGCGACCAAATTCCTGTCCGGGCATGGCGATGTGCTGGGCGGTATCGTCTGCGGTGCCGAAACCTTGATGGCGCAGGTGCGACACTACCGTGAAATCAACGGCGCCTCGCTGGACCCGTTCTCCGCCTACTTGATCATTCGCGGCATCAAGACCCTGGCGCTGCGCCTGCGTCAGCAACAGGCCAGCGCCCAGGCCCTGGCCGAATACCTGTGCACCGAGCCGCTGGTGGAGTCGGTCAACTACCCCGGGTTGCCGCAGCACCCCGGCCACGCGATCGCTAACGCGCAGATGCGCGGTTTTGGCGCGATCGTCAGTTTCGTCCTGGCAGGCGGGATGGACACCGTCGTCGCGCTGCTGCCTAAGCTGCGCTATGCCCACCGCGCCGGCAACCTCGGTGCAGTGGAAACCATCTACGGGCCGGCACGGACAACCAGCCACGTGGAAAACACCCTGGAAGAGCGTCAGGCACTGGGCATTTCCGAAGGCCTGGTGCGGGTTTCGGTCGGCATCGAAGATACCGCTGACCTGCTGGCAGACCTGCGCCAGGCGTTCGCGACAGTGCGCGCCCAGCAGGGGCAGGGCAGCGACCGCTGCGATCGGCACGTTGAAGTGTCGACCTGAGGCGTTGGGCGCGCCCTTCCTGATTCATGAAAGCCATAACAATAACAGCCGCTGACACATCGACGGGGTCGGCCCCAGGGCCGCTTGCCGGTCGATTGCCAGCCACTTCATGAGAACTCGATTATGTCCACCGAACAATCAAAGCCGACGTCGGCCCAAGCGGCCGGGTACAAGAAAGAGATGCACACCCGCCATATCGTCATGTTGGCGCTGGGCGGGGTGATCGGCACGGGCCTGTTTCTGACCTCGGGCTACACGGTCAACCAGGCTGGCCCCCTGGGCGCGGTGATCGCGTATTGCGTCGGCGCGGTGATGGTCTACCTGGTCATGGTCTGCCTGGGTGAGCTGGCGGTGCAGATGCCCGAAACCGGCTCGTTCAGCAGCTATGCCACCCGCTACCTGGGGCCAGGCACCGGCTACACGGTGGCCTGGTTGTACTGGCTGACCTGGACCGTGGCCATCGGCTCGGAATTCACCGCGGCGGGCATCCTGATGGTCCGCTGGTTTCCCGACACGCCGGTGTGGATCTGGAGCGCGCTGTTCGCCATCACGGTGCTGGTCAGCAACGTGGTGTCGGTGCGCCTGTTCGCCGAGACCGAATTCTGGCTGTCGCTGGTCAAGGTGCTGACGGTGATTGCCTTCATCGCCATCGGCGCTGGCGCCATCTTCGGCTTGTTCGATGTGCAGCATGTGCAGGGTATCGGGCTGTCCAACTTCACCCGCGAGGGCTTGTTCCCGACCGGCGTGCTGCCGATTGCGATGACGCTTCTGGCGGTGTCCTTTGCGTTTTCCGGTACCGAACTGATCGGCATTGCCGCCGGCGAGGCAAAAGACCCGCAGGTGAGCGTGCCCAAGGCTATTCGGACCACGGTGGTGCGCCTGGCGCTGTTCTTCGTCGGCACCATCATCGTGCTGGCCACCTTGCTGCCGCGCGAACAGGCAGGCCTGGTCGAAAGCCCGTTTGTCATGGTCTTCGACCTGATCGGCATCCCGTATTCGGCAGACATCATGAACTTCGTGATCCTCACTGCCTTGCTGTCGGCCGCCAACTCCGGGCTGTACGCGGCCTCACGGATGCTGTGGACGCTCAGTGACCAGGGCCATATGCCCAAGTGCTTCGCCCGCCTGTCGCCGCGTGGCACGCCGGTCAACGCGATCGTGCTGAGCATGGCCGGGGCCGCGGCGTCGCTGCTCAGCAGCGTGCTGGCACCGGACACGGTGTACCTGGCGCTGGTGTCGATTTCCGGCCTGGCGGTGGTGGTGGTGTGGATGAGCATTGCCGGCAGCCAGATCGCCTTCCGCCGCCATTACGTGGCCAATGGCGGGCGGGTCGAAGACCTGCACTTCAGGGTGCGCGGTTACCCCTGGGTGCCGCTGGGCGCGATTGCCTGCTGCGTGCTGGCCTGTGTCGGCATCGCCTTCGACCCCGAACAACGCGTCGCCCTGTACTTCGGCATCCCGTTCATTGGCTGGTGCTACTTCGTCTACTGGGTTACCCGCAACAAGCGTGCACAGCGGCTGGCGGCCCTGGCGCCGGCAGGTTCGAGTGTTGGCGTGAGCTGAGCCTTCCGGTTCATGATGCACGGACCCCACTGTGAACGAGGTCGTGTCGATGAAGCAAAAAACCCTGCCGCCGCTCAACTGGCTGCGGTCTTTCGAAGTGTCGGCACGCGCCTTGAACTTTACTCACGCAGCCGAGGAGCTGCACCTCACCCAGGGGGCGGTGAGCCAGCAGATTCGGCAACTCGAACACCACCTGGGCGTGGCCTTGTTCAAGCGTCTGCCCAGGGGCCTGGGCCTGACCGAAGAGGGGCAATCCTACCTGCCGGTGGTGCAGGATGCGATCAGCCGCCTGGCGGTGGGCACCAACGAGATCTTCGGCCAGCACCAGCGCGGGCCGGTGAAGGTGCGCGGCAGCTTGTCGTTCCTGCAGTACTGGCTGGCCCCGCGGCTGCCTGACTTCAGCCGCCAGCACCCGCACATCGACATCCGCTACATCAGCAACCTGTGGGTCAAGGCGCCGGATGGCGAGGACGACCTGGAAGTGCGCTGGGGCAATGGCGAATGGCCCGGGCTGCATGCCCAACGCTTGACCTGGGACGTGCTGGTGCCGGTCTGTTCGCCGGCGCTGATGGCGCGCTCGCCCATTCGCCAGCCGCGCGACCTCAGGCACCACCCGCTGCTGCATGTGCTGGGCTACGAGGAGGGCTGGGGCTACTGGCTCAAGCGGGTTGGCGCGGACGATGTCGATTACTCGCGGGGGCTGCAGTTCGACACGCTGGTGTCCACCATTCGCATGGCCGAACTGGGGCAGGGGGTGGCGCTGGCGCGATCGTCCGTGGTCGAGGACCTGCTCAGGGACGGCCAACTGGTCGCACCCTTCAGCCAGCGCATCGAAGCGAGCGAATCGTTTTACCTGGTACGCGAGCAAGGGCGGCCACTGCCACCCGATGCTGCGCTGTTTTCATCCTGGCTGGTGGCACACGCGCACCGGCCTTCGTAACCCTGGGGAGTTTTCATGCATTACGTCAGTACCCGCAACGCTGATGTGCGAGCGGACTTCCGTGAAGTCGTGCTGTCGGGGCCTGCCGCCGATGGCGGGCTGTATGTGCCGGCGTACTTGCCGGTAATCAGCCCTGAGGCGATTGCCAGTTGGTCCTGGCTGCCCTTCGATGAGCTGGTCTGGCGGGTCATCGCGCCCTTTGTCGGCGATGCCATTGATGACCCGTGCTTGCGCGTGCTGCTCAGCGACAGCTACCAGGCCTTCAGCCACCGCGCGATCACACCCTTGCAGCAGATTGGCCATAACGAATGGATCCTGCAGTTGTTCCATGGCCCCACACGCACCTCGAAGGACTTCGCCGCGCAGCTCCAGGCGCGGCTGGTCAGCCACTTTCTGACGCGCTCCGGCGGCGAGGCACTGGTGGTCGGGGCCACCAATGGTGATACCGGCATTGCCGCGATCGAGGCCTTTGCGTCCAGGCCCAATGTGCGCCTGGCCATTCTCTACCCGCAGGGCGAGATCCCGGCAGACCGCCTTGTCGCCTTGCAGGCGGCGGACCCCGCCAGTGTTCAGCTGCTGCCGGTGGAGGGCAGTTTCGACGACTGTCAGACCCTGGTAGCACGGCTGTTTCGTGCCTGGCCGCTGGAGGGTTTGATACCGGTGTGTTTCAACTCGACCAACTGGGTAGGGGTGCTGGCGCAGATCGTGTTCTACTTCCACGCGGCCCTGCAATTGGGTGGCGGCACCCGGCCGGTTGCATTCAGCGTACCGGCGGCAAGCTTCGCGGAAATCTACGCCGGCTTCATTGCGCAGAAAATGGGGTTGCCGATCAACCAGGTGATCGTTTCGACCAACAGCAACGATGCCCTTCACCGTTTCCTTCATCGCAACCGCTACGCCCCCCATGCCAGTCAGCGCACGTCGTCACCGGCCATGGACTTTTCGCTGTATTCGAACCTGGAGCGCTTCATCTGGGAGCTGTATGGGCGCAGCGGCAGCCGTGTCGCAGCGCTGATGGAGCATTTCGAGGCCTGTGGTGAATTGAGCATCGGCAATGCGCAATGGCTTGAGGCGCGGGTATTGTTCGACTCCTATGCGGTGGACGACGCCGAAGTACGCCGCGAAGTCATCACCCTGCGCGAGCAAGCGGCAACACTGGTCGACCCTCACACAGCCGTCGGCGCACTGGCGGGCCGCATGCATCGGCGCAGCCTGGGTGCGCCGATGGTGACCCTGGGCCAGATCGCGCCAAGCAAGTCTGCCGCGCTGCTGGCGCAGCTGGGTGTCTGGGAGGGTGAGCTGGCCTGCCTGCCACCGGTGCAAGAGGGCCCACCGGCGTTGCATCGGGGTGACCTGGATGGCTTGTGCAAGGCCTTGCTGGCGGCGCAGTCGAGGCCCGCATGAAGCGTATTCTCGACCCGCTGGACGAGCGCATCCTTGCCGAACTGACCGCCAACGCACGCATCGCCCACGCCGAGCTCGGGGCCAAGGTGAACCTGTCGCGCAATGCGGTGCGCCAGCGTATCGAACGGCTTGAGCGCGACGGTGCGATACAGGGCTATACGGTTAGGCTGGGGGACGCCCGCCGGCCATCGTCGTTGATCAGTGCGGTGATTTTCGTCTATCGCTACGACCGCATGCGCGGTGACGACGTGCTGGCCACCTTGCGGAGCATCCCCGAGGTGGTGCAGTGCGAAGTGCTCAGCGGCGAGTTTGACCTGATGCTCAGGGTCGATGCCGCTACCCCGGAGCGGGTCCACGCCGTGTGGAAAGAAATCGCCGGCATCAAGGGTGTTGAAAACACCGTCACCTCCTTCGTCCTCTCCGCCGTCTTTTAACCCCGCTTCTATCCCCCCGAACAAAATCTATCTCATTGATTACGCAGCGACCCTGTGGGCGCGGGCTTGCCCCGCGAACACCGGCAAAGCCGGTGTCAGCTACCGCGTGGCCCGATTCGCGGGCCTGCGAGCCTGTGCAGATCGCCCAATAAATACGGCGTTTTGGCCAATTCTACTGCCCGCCGCCACCTCGTACGCTGAGCCCATCAAACAACAGCAAAAAGGAACGCCTTCGTGACTGAATACAAAATTGCCCTGGTAGGTTTTGGCGGTGTCAACAGAGGCCTCGCCCAACTGATTGCAACGAGCAACGACAGCTGGCAGGCCACCCTCGGCTTCAGCCTGAAGATCGTCGGCGTCACCGACCTGTTCCTCGGCTCGCTGGTCGACCGCAATGGCCTGGACGCTGCCGCACTGGCGGCCTTGCCAGCCGAAAAGGGCGCGTTTGCACAGCTGCCAGGCGGCACCGCCGAGGCGTTCAACGAAACCGTCATCAAGCAGTCCGGCGCCGACATCATCGCCGAGGCCACCTTCACCAACCCGGTCGATGGTGAGCCGGCCGCCACCTTCTGCCGCTGGGCGCTGGAGAGCGGCATCCATGTGGTGACCACCAACAAAGGGCCGATTGCCTTGCACGGGGCCGAGCTCAAGGCGCTGGCCCAGCGGCACAACGTTGCGTTCGAATACGAAGGCGCGGTGATGAGCGGCACGCCGGTGATCCGCCTGGCCAAGCAGGCCCTGGCGGGTGCGCAGATACAAGGCTTCGAGGGCATTCTCAACGGCACCTCCAACTATGTCCTGACCCGCATGAAAGACGGCTTGTCGTTCGCCGATGCCGTGGCCCAGGCGCAGCAGCTGGGGTATGCCGAAGCCGACCCGACGGCCGACGTCGAAGGCTATGACGTGCGCCTGAAGGTGGTGATCCTGGCCAATGAGTTGCTGGATGCACGCTTGAGCGTCAGCGATGTGACGTGCTCGGGCATCAGCGGCATCAGCGCGTCGGACATCGTCAAGGCGCAGGCCACCGGCCAGTGCTGGAAGCTGATCGGTGCTGCCAGCAAGGCGGCTGACGGTGCGGTGTCTGCGAGTGTCGAAGCCCGCTTGCTGCCACTTGAGCATCCGCTTGCCGGCATCAGCGGCGCAATTAATGCGGTGTCGTTCGACACCGGGCTGCTGGGCGCTGTCACGGTGTCCGGGCCGGGGGCAGGGCGCATCGAGACGGCCTACGCCTTGCTCTCCGACATCATTGCCCTGCACACCACCCACCGTCAGTAACGGAGCCTTTATGAGCGTATCTCGCATGGCCAGTGTTCACGCTGTAGCGCCAAGCCACATAGACGTGTTGAGCCCCTTTGACGGTCGCCTGGTGGGGCGTGTGCCCTGCCTGGACGCCAGTGCAGTGCCCGCCTTGCTGGCGCGTGCACGGGCGGGGTGCCTTGAAAGTGCAGCAATGCCCCGGCACCGTCGCGCGCGCATTCTGGAAGAGGCGGCGCGGTTGGTGGAAGCCGATGCTGCCGCGTTCGCCGAGCTGATCGTGGCCGAAGCCGGTAAAACCCTGCGTCAGGCCCAGAAGGAGGTAAAGCGCTGTGTGAACACGCTGAAGCTGTCCGCCGAGGAGGCGCGGCGCAATGCCGGCGAAGTGGTGCCGTTCGAAGCCTATGAAGGCTCCGAGGCCCGCCAGGGCTGGTTCAGCCGCGAACCGCTGGGGCTGATTGTGGCGATCACGCCCTACAACGACCCGCTGAACCTGGTGGCGCACAAGTTGGGCCCGGCGATTGCCGGTGGCAATGCGGTGATCCTCAAGCCGTCCGAATTGGCGCCGCTGTCGGCGTTGAAACTGGTCGATTGCCTGGTACAGGCCGGGCTCGGCGAAAACGTGGTGACTACCGCCACCGGCGGTGTCGAACTGGGCAAGGCGCTGGTCGAACTGCGCGAGGTGCGCATGGTTTCCTTCACCGGCGGCTTTGCCACCGGCGAGTCGATCGCCCGCAGCGCAGGGTTGAAAAAACTTGCCATGGACCTGGGCGGCAATGCCCCTGTGCTGGTGCTGGCGGACTGCGACTTGGAGCCGACGGTAGAGTCCTGTGTCTCGGGTGCTTTCTGGGCGGCGGGGCAGAACTGCATCGGCACGCAACGGATCCTCGTGCAGCGCGCGGTGTACGCGGCATTCCGCGAACAGTTCGTGGCGCAGTCCAAGGCGTTGCAGTTGGGTGACCCGGCGAACCTGGAAACGGATGTCGGCCCCATGGTCACCGAACAGGCGGCCCGTCGCACCGAGCAGTGGGTGGACGAGGCGCTGGAGCAGGGTGCAACGCTGCTTTGTGGCCATCGCCGGCAAGGGGCCCTGTATGCGCCCACTGTGCTGGAGCAGGTCAGCCACAGCAGCCGTATCTGGCTACAGGAAGTGTTCGCGCCGGTGGTGATCCTTGAGCCGTTCGACACCCTGGATGAGGCCGTTGCCCTGGCCAATGCGCCGGAATACAGCCTGCATGCGGGGGTGTTTACCCGGGACCTGTCGACGGCGCTGAAGCTGGCGCGGCGGATCGAGGCAGGGGGCGTGATGATCAACGACTCGTCCGATTACCGCTTCGACGCCATGCCGTTTGGCGGCTTCAAGTACGGCAGCCTCGGCCGCGAAGGGGTGCGCTTTGCCTATGAAGACATGACCCAGCCCAAGGTGGTGTGCATCAACCATCTGGATTCGCAGTAACGGCCTGGCTGGCCTTGACTCTCCTGTTACGGGCAGCCTTTACCCTGAAGGCTTCACGTTCAGGATGTGGTCATGATGAGTAAGCGCGTACTGGTGGTGCTGGGCCACCCTTCTGGCGATAGTTTCTGCGGTGCTTTGGCCGCGCGTTACGTCGAGGCAGCCCGCAGTGCCGGGCATGATGTACGGATGTTACGCCTTGGTGCCTTGAACTTCGACCCGGTGTTGCGCGAAGGCTACAGGCAGGTTCAGCCACTGGAGCCCGACCTGCTCAAGGCCCAGGCAGACATCACCTGGGCTGAGCACCTGGCCTTCATCTACCCGATTTGGTGGGGCGGCATTCCCGCTTTGATGAAAGGTTTTTTCGACCGGGTGTTCCTGCCCGGTTTTGCTTTCCAGTACCGCGCAGGCAAAGCCTTCCCCGAGCAACGCCTGAAAGGGCGAACGGCGCATCTGCTGGTAACGATGGACACTCCCCCGTGGTATTACAGATGGGTTTACCGCATGCCTGGCCTTCATCAGGTACGCAAGACGACGTTGCAGTTCTGCGGCATAAAACCCTTGAAGACCCTGACGTTCGGGCCGCTGCTCGGCTCCAGCCCGCGGCAACGCGAAGCCTGGCTCGCGAAGGCCAACAGTATCGCCAGCCGCTGACCAGGCCCGGGTGGTTCCCGATCCGGCAGCGCTATGTGAAGATGCGGCGCACCCGAACGAAAAAGGACGTTCATGTACATCGGCAAAGCCGCCCAGCTGTCGGGCACCACGATCAAGACCATCCGCCACTATGAAGCGATTGGCCTGCTGCCGCCGCCCGAGCGTCAGGGAAAGTACCGCGTTTACAACCAGCAAAGCATTGAGCTGCTGACGCTCATCAAATGCGCGCAGCAGTTGGGCTTCAAACTCAAGGAAATGCAGGCGATCCTTCAGGGGCACCGTGGGCAAGCGTTGCCGTGGGCGCTGGTGGGCAAGGCCATTGCCGACAAGAAGTTTGAAGTGATGGCGCAGATCAGTGGGTTGCAGCAGGTGTACGCGGGGCTTGAAGCGTTTGAAGCCAGCCTTGAGGGTGCCAGCTATCAGTGCGGCGCTGAGCGCCTGCCAGTCATTTCAGGATGAGGGGGTTCTTGAAATCACACCGGTCATGTATTGGTTCAGGTCGCGAAAATCGTTAACGCTCCAGGCGTGCGGCGGTATTTTTACGCCGTTCTCTTGCAGCGTCTTTGGAATCAAGTTGCCATTTGGGCGAAGTATCACCGACGCGACGATAACGCCTGGATACTGGCTCAGCCGCTATTTGAAGGCTGCACTTGTAAGGTCGGGTGTTGGCGGGTTGCTTTTATTGGCCAGCGGCCCAGTGCCCTGGGGTAGTGGTGTTGAATCTGGTTTTGCAGCATCCCGCTCTTCCTTGGGTGGCAGTGCAGGGGCAATACCGAACAGTCCGAAGATGCGTTGTGGCGATTGTTCTGTAGGGTTTGATAGGGGCGTTAGTGTACCGGCATTCTGTGGGAATGAATGTACGTCGGGAGATCGGGTGAGGGCGGCTAGGTGCTTGTCTTTGGTTTTTACAGCGCCTATGAGCTCGAGCGCCGCGCGGGCGGCGCTCGATGTACGCCCCACCACTAATCCCACGACAGGCACCTGGCTGCTCTCACCCATATAACAATTAACCATCCAGTTACTTCACCCCAACTAATCCCCAATAACTAATATGGCGTGTCGCCATATCAACTTTATATGTCCCCTCCATGATAGTTAAGAAATCCCTGAACTAATTATTTGTCCTTAGCGATTCCACCGTCTGCACAGCATCACCAGAATGCCCGCCCTCAATTTGAACCGTCAGCCTGACGCGATGGCCACAAAGTTGGCCACGGGGGCTGTCGGCCAGCCTATGGCCCATTGTCTGGGCTGATGTAACCCACACCGAATGCTTGGAAAGGAAAGTGTCATGGGAATGACAAGGCGTAAATTTTTGATTGGCGGCGGCGTCGTGGCCGCTGCGGCGGGTGCGGGTATTCTGACGCCTATGCTGACCCGCGAAGGTCGGTTGATCCCCGGCAAACCGCGCTTCGGTTTTGTACAGGGCACCGAGGGCACGCTGCCCAAGCAAGCGGACGTGGTCGTTGTTGGCGCTGGCATTTTGGGGCTCATGACCGCGATCAACCTCGTCGAGCGTGGCCTCTCCGTCGTTGTCGTCGAAAAAGGTGAGATTGCCGGCGAGCAGTCGTGCCGGTTCTATGGTCAGGTCATGACCTACAAGATGCCTGATGCGACGTTCCAGTTGCACCACCTGGCCAAGCAACGCTGGCGTGAAATGAACGCCAAAGTAGGTGCGGATACCAGCTATCGCACACAAGGCCGGGTCGAAGTGCCTTTCGATGAAGAAGACCTGGAAGGCGTCAGAAAGTGGATCGATCTGAAAACCCGCGAAGTCGGCTCGGACATCCCCTTCAAGACGCGCATCATCCAAGGCAATGAGCTCGATCAACGGCTGCGCGGCTCAGCCTCCAGCTGGAAGGTCGCAGGCTTCGAGGAAGACTCCGGTAGCCTGGACGCCGAGCGCGCCTCGTATGTCATGGCCGAGTACGCCAAGAAAATGGGTGTGCGTATCTACACCCACTGCGCGGCAAGGGGCCTGGAAACCCAGGCAGGTGCCATCTCTGATGTGGTGACCGAGAAGGGCGCCATTCGCGCGTCTCGCGTGATCGTCGCGGGCGGTGCCTGGTCCCGGTTGTTCATGCAGAACCTGGGCGTCGACGTGCCAACCTTGCCCGCCTACCAATCCCAGCAAATCATCAGCGCTGCGCCCCGTGCCCCGGGTGGCAACGTTGCATTGCCGGGGAATATCTACTTCCGCGAGCAGGCTGACGGTACCTACGCCACCTCGCCGCGCGTTGTCGTTGCGCCGGTGGTCAAAGAGTCGTTCATGTATGGCTACAAATACCTGCCACTGCTGGCCATCCCAGACTTCCCGGTACACATCTCGCTGAACAAGCAGCTGATCGACTCGTTCACTCAGCCAACCAGCTGGAGGCTGGATGAGGTGTCGCCGTTCGAGAAGAACAGGCTGATGACTGCGGCCCCTGACATTCCAGAGCTCGATGCATCCCTGGCCAAACTCAAGGTCGAATTCCCTGCCTTCAACGACTCGAAGCTGATCGATCAGTGGAGCGGCGCCATGGCCATTGCGCCGGATGAGAACCCCATCATTTCGACGGTCAAAGAATACCCTGGCCTGGTCATCAACACCGCGACCGGCTGGGGCATGACGGAGAGCCCGGTGTCCTCCGAGTTGACGGTTGACCTGCTGCTGGGCAAGGCGCCAGTGCTTGATCCAGAGCCGTTTAGCTTGTATCGATTCTAAACCTGCTACGACAATGGAATGACCCGTGCACGCGTCATCGATGCGTGCGCATCACCCTTGGTAATCATTTAGGAGAAACACATGAAGGTCGCTTTCAAGACCGTTGCTGCATTGGCCCTGACGATCGCCGGTGCCGGGAGCGTTCATGCACAGGATGTTGTGCGCCATAGCGCAGGTAGTTTCCCCATTTCGGCCGCTGTGGAAGTGCCTGCTGGCAAGACAGTCGTTTACCTGAGCGGCTCCGTTCCGTCGGTCATCCACCCCGACGCCGCCAAGGATTCTCTGGAATCCTTCGGTGATACCAAAGCGCAGACCATCAATGTGCTTGAAAACATCCAGAAGCAGCTCAAAGACCTCGGTCTGGGCCTCAAGGATGTGGTGAAGATGCAGGTATTCCTGGTAGGCGGGCCGGAGAACGGCGGCAAGATGGACTTCGACGGCTTCATGGCCGGCTACACCCAGTTCTTCGGGCCAGCGGCCAAGCAGCCAGTACTGCCTGCCCGCTCGGCGTTCCAGATTGCAGGCTTGGCACACCCAGCCTGGCGCGTCGAGATCGAAGTCACGGCGGTTCGTCCCTGACAAGACCGTTGCTTGAAGCAGGCGTGGCTCAGCCACGCCTGCCTGCGTACCTTGCCTCAGCGTGGGTTGACCACCGCAGCCGAGGTGCGCAGCACCAGCAAGGCGCCCAAGGCGATCACCAACGACAACAAGTAGAGCGCCAGGCTGGCGCTTTGAGTGTTGTCGCGCATCCAGCCGATCAGGTAAGGCGCGACAAACGCCGCCACGCTGCCCAGCGAGCTGATCAGGGCCAACCCCGGCGCCAGTATCGGCCCGGCCAGGTAGGCCGGAGGCAATTGCCAGAACATCGGCAACGCACTGCTGGCACCCATGCCGGCAATGGCCAGGCCTGTCATCACCCACAGCGGTGACTGCGGCTGCAGGCCGGTCAGGGTCAACCCCACCGCGCACATCAGAATCGGCACGCACAGGTGCCAGCGCCGTTCTTTGTGGTGGTCGGAAGAGCGCCCCACGGCAATCATGAAGAAACACCCGGCCAGATAGGGCAGTGCACTGAGCAGGCCGATCTGGCTGTCGTGGGCAACGCCCGCGCCGTGGATCAGGGTCGGCATCCAGAACGCCAGGGTGTTGACCGCCAGCATGACCGCGAAATAGATCGCCACCAGCAGCCAGACCTGGCCATTGGCAAAGATCCCGCGCCAGGAACTGATCTGTTTGCGTGCTTCTTCACGGGCCAGCGTCTGGCGCAGGGCATGCTTCTGTTCGTCGCTGAGCCAGCGTGCGTCTTCGATGCGGTCGTCCAGCCGCGCCAGTATCACCAGGCCCAAGGCCACGACCGGCAGGCCTTCGATCAGAAACATCCACTGCCACCCGCGCAGCCCGGCGGTGTCTTGCATGTGTTCGAGGATCCAGCCCGATACCGGGCCGCCGACCACGCCGGCCATGGGGACTGCCAGGGTGAACAGGGCGGTGATCGAGGCCCGGCGCCCGGCCGGGAACCAGCGGTAGAGGTAGACCAGAATGCCCGGGAAGAAACCGGCCTCGGCCACCCCCAGGCCGAAACGCAGGGCATAGAAGCCGTGGGCGCTTTCAATCAGCAGCATGGCGCTGGAGAGCAGCCCCCAGGTCACCATCATCAGGGCGATCCAGCGCCGTGGGCCAAGCTTGTCGAGCACCAGGTTTGCCGGCACGCCGAACATCGCGTAGGCGACGAAGAACAGCCCGGCACCCAGGCCGTAGACGGTGTCGGAGAACTGCAGGTCGTTGCTCATCTGCAGCTTGGCGAAGCCGATGTTGATGCGGTCCAGGTGGGCGAAGACGTAGCTGATCAGCAGCAGCGGCATGATCCGCCAACTGATCTGGCGGTGGGTATTGGCAGTGCTCTGCGCGTGTTGCAGAGACTCGAAGGTCTGGCTCATGGGGTTACCTCGAAGGGCAGGTGTAAGGGGGTCACCAGAGTTTCAGGGTGTAGCTGAGGATCAGCCGGTTCTCGTCCATGTCGCTGGCGTAGCTGGAGCGATAGGCCGCGTTGCGCCAACGCACGCCCAGCCCTTGGAAGTAGCCGGCCTGGATGACGTAGGCGAGGTCGGTGTCGCGTTCCCACTCATGGCCGTCGGCCGCGCGGGTGCGGATGTCGTCGCCGCGCACGTAGCGGGTCATGAAGCTCAGCCCGGGTAGCCCGAGGGCGGCGAAGTTGTAGTCATAGCGGGCTTGCCACGACACTTCGCCGGCGCTGGTGAAGGTGCCGATCGTGACCAGGTTGGCGGTGTAGGGCGGGGTGTAGCCGTTCAGGGTGGGGAAGGCATCGTTGCCGTACATGCGCTGGTAACCCACGCCGACCTTGTGCGCACCCACGCTGAGGGTGCTCATCATGTTGAAGTTGCGGTTGTCGACGCTGCCGGCCTTGGCAGTGCCGGCGCTGGTGCTGTCGAAGTAACGCAGGTCGGTGAGCAGCGACAACCCCGGCCCTAATGGCAGCGTGTGCACCAGGCCGTAGAAGTCTTGCCGGTACACGTCATGCAGCTCGCCGCGAAAGGCACTGGCGATCAAGCCGTGGCCCACGTCATAACTGGCGCCCAGCACATCGAAGGCGCCGCTGTCGAACGCGGCGCTGCGCCCGGCCAGGTACATGCGGTCGCTGCCCGACGACTCACGGGTGCGCGAGCGCCAGAGCTGCCCGGCGGTCAGGGTCAGCCGCTCGACGTCCTGCGATTGCAGCAGCGCGCCATCGAACGTCTGGGGCATCAGGCGCATGTCATCGCGAAAGACCACGGGCAGCGTCGGGGTGAGGATGCCGACATCGAGGCGGGTCTTCGACACCCGCAGCTTGCCGGTGACACCCATGTGGCTGAAGTCGTCCACCGGCCGGCCTGACTGCGAACCGAAGGGCAGCGTGCCGTCCCCGCTGCGGCCGCGCCCCGAGTCGAGCTTGACCCCCAGCAGGCCCAGGTAGTCCAGGCCAACGCCGACCGGCCCTTCGGTGAAGCCCGATTGCATTCGCAGCATGAAGGCTTGCGACCAGTTGCCGACCTGGGAAGCCTGGGCCCCGTGCTGGCGATAATCGCGGTTCTGGTAGAAGTTGCGCAGCTCCAGGCTGCCCTGGCTGTCGCCGATGAAGTCGGCGCGGGCGGGCAGTGGCAAGGCCAGCGCTGCCACCAGCGCCAGGCGCAGGCAGGTGATAGCCGGTTCAGGCTTGAACATGTGATGTCCCTTTTATTGTTGTTATGGACGGCGGCCAGCGCTGCCTTCAGCCGACCTTGCGGCTGTCGTGCTGGCGCTCGGCATCGGCGCGTTTCTTCAGGTAGAGGCGGGTGGCGACGGCAGGGGCGTCGCTGGCCACGGATATTTCGTAGTGATGGTCGTCGCGGTCGTCGAGCGCGGCCTCCAGTGCACCGAGGCCTTCCACATCTTCGTTGAAGGCGGCGAACAGCTGCTCGTGCATGTACTCGCCCAGGGCTTCGTCGTGCTGGGCGAAGTCGCGCCCATGGACGATGAAGTAGTGCAGGCTGTTGGCGGTTTCCGGGGTCAGGATATGCGCGGTGCGGATGTGGAACTGCTGGCGCTGCTCCAGCGGCTGGGCGCTGTCGTAGAAGGTCACGCTGACCCGGTGCAGCCCCGGCGAAAGAAACTCCGACGTGGCAATGCGTGCCGCGCTGGCGCAGCCTTCCAGCCCTGTGGTCTTGCCCCACACTGGCGACAGGGTGGTCGGCACCACTTCGCGGATCAGGGTGTAATGGCCTTCCTTGAGGTCCAGCTTGTAGGGCGCGCTGGCGTAGTCCGGGGTGCCGATGGTGTTGGCATGCAGGAAGCTCAGGTGGGTCAGGTCCATGAGGTTTTCATGCAGGCTGACGTAGTTGCCCGGGTGATGGAAATACCCGGAGGTGCAGGCCCAGGCCGGGTCGTCGATCCATGCCTGATGGGGGATCTGCGCCGCGTCGGCGAGGGCTTCCTCGCCCAGCCAGATCCACAGTAACGGCCCTTGGCGCACCAGCGGGTAGCGGCGTACGCCAATACCACGTGGGCAGTTTTTCTGTGACGGCACCTCGGTCAGGTCGCCGGCGGCGTCGTAGCGGAAGCCGTGGTAGCCACAGACGATGGTGTCGCCTTGCAGATGGCTGCGCGAGAGCGGGAACGAGCGGTGCGCGCAGCGGTCTTCCAGGGCGACCGGCTCGCCTGCCTCTGTGCGGTACATCACCACGCGGCGGTCGAGCAGGCGCCGGGCCAGCAAGTGCCGGCCGACTTCATCGTCAAAGGCGGCGACATACCACTCGTTGTAGATGAACGGGGTCTCGCGGTTGGCCATCGGTTCGCTGGCTTTGCGGGCATGCGCAATGAGGTTGCTGGTGGGCAGTGACATGGGGATGCTCCTTGAAGAAGGGTGAGGCGGTTCAGAGGTCCAGCACCAGGCTGTCGCCCAGGGCACGCGAGACGCAGATCATCAGGCTGTGGCCTGCGGCCCTGTCGGCATCCGAGAGGATCAGGTCGCGGTGGTCTGGCACGCCTGCGCAGACGCGGGTCTGGCAACTGCCGCAGATGCCGGCCCGGCACGAAAACGGCAGCTCGATGCCGTGGGCCTCGAGGGCTTCGAGGATGCTTTGCTGGGGGGCGACCCAGATGCTGCGGTCGCTGAGGTTCAGGTGCACGGTGAAGCCACGGTCGCCCTCGGCGCTGGCCGGTGCGGCGCTGAAGCGTTCGATGTGCAGGCGATCGGCGTGTGGCCCGGCAGCGGCTTGCAAAGCGTCGAGCATCGGCGCTGGCCCGCAGGCGTACAGGTGCTCGTCATCGCGCAGGGTGTCGAGCAGTTGCGCGGTATCCAGATGGCCGCCCGCTTCGTCGTCGAAGTGCAGTTGCACCCGGGCAGGGTCCAGTGCGCGCAGGGTTTCGTAGAACGCGGCGCGTTGCCGGTTGCGGGCGCTGTACACCAATCGCCAGTCCTTGTCGTGCGCCTGGCACCAGCGCAGCATCGCCAGTATCGGCGTGATGCCGATGCCGCCCGCCACCAGGCAATAGCGTTGCAGGTGCTCGTCCAGCCCGAAGTGGTTGCGCGGCAGGCTGCTGGCGAGGGTGTCGCCCAGGCGCAGTTGCTGATGGATGAAACGCGAGCCGCCGCGGCTATCAGGTGCCAGGCCCACGCCGATCAGGTAGCGGTCGCGTTCATCGGGCGCGTTGAGCAGTGAGTAGTGGCGCGGCAGGTCGCCTGCGACGAGGATTTCCAGGTGGGCACCCGCGCTGAAGGGCGGCAGTGCCCGGCCATCGTCTGCACGCAGCTCGATCAGTGCCACGTCCTTGGCTTCTGCGGCGTAGCGCGTGACGCGCAGGTTCAGTGGGTGCTGGTTCATGGGTGTTCCCGATTATTGTCGTTGTCGGGGCCAGCTTACGGACGCGCGTTTGCCAGTGCTGTCACCCGTGAGGTGGACAAGGCCGTGGATTGGCGGCAGACTGATAGTTAATAGGTTAACTATTTATCGGGCGCTGTTTGCCCGAGCCAATAACAATAAATAGCCGAGTGCCGCCATGATTCGTCTCAGCACCCCACAGGCATCGACCTTGCCCGCGCAAATTCGCGCTTTCAGCGACCTGACCCGCACGTTGGGCACGCCTGGCTTTCCCGCTGCGTTGCTGGACTGCCTGGGCCAGTGGGCGGCCTGCGAGCATTTTTCCGTGTTGCGCATGGACGGGGCGCGGCCGCAGCTGCTGGCGGCCGGCACCCGCCACCCTGACGCCAGCCTGGTGCTGCGCTGCGGCCAGGCGTACATCGAGCACTACCATCGTTATGACCCCTTGTTCGAGCCGTTGAAGGAGGCCCCCGGGCAGGTCGGCCACCTGCTGGCCCAGGACATCCGCCATGGGCCATACCGCGAGGCGATCTACCAGCGCAATGGGATGATCGAACGGTTGTCCAGCGTGTACCTGGACGAACAGGCGCGCCCAGTGCAGTTCAACCTCTACCGGCACCATGATCAGGGTTTTTTCAACGACCAGGAATTGCAGATGTGCGAAGCGCTCAGCCCGGCGCTGCTGCAGCTGTTGCGCGGGCACCTGGCGCTGAACAGCCTGAACCCGGTCAAGAACCCTCAGCAGCAGTTGCTGCAGCGCTGCCCCGAGCTCACCACGCAAGAGTTGAACATCTGTGCCCGCCTGCTACAGGGCATGACCCACGCTGGCATCGCCGCCGACCTGGGCATCAAGGAAAGTACTGTGAAGACTTACCGTAACCGGGCGTTCGACCGGCTAGGCATCCACTTTCGCAGCCAGCTGTTCGCGTTGTTCTCGGCCCAGGGGTAGGGCGCCCTGGAAGCACGATCAAATGTGCTTGTCGGGAGATGTAGTGATGGCGGCTAGGTGCCTGTCTTGGGTTTGGAGGTGGGGCAGATATCGAGCGCCGCCCGCGCGGCGCATCGCGACGCAAGGCCGCTCCTACATTTGTTTCGGGCCAGTGAGGCCAGTGGCATTTGCGCGCGACCGCCTTGTTTGTACGACGCGATATTGAGGGGGCACCAAGGGGCCGCGCGCCAATCCCCCAGGAATAATTGGCCCGAAACAAATGTAGGAGCGGCCTTGCGTCGCGATGCGCCGCGCGGGCGGCGCTCGATCTGATAGGCGCTGAAAATGCCAAGCCAGGCACCTGGTGGCCCCGAATAGAATCTCCAGGCGTTTCATTGGCGTTTCTGAAGCACCACAAATTTGGCCGGCCTGGCTTGCCCAACCAGAATGTCTTCGAAAAACGCCCCGACCGGCTCCGTGGGGTGGCACAGCTGAATCTCCAGTACCCAGACCATCTCGCTCGGTACGATGTCCAGATCGGCCAGTTTGTCCTGGCCGAACAGCGCATGGGGGAAGTCGGCGATGCGGTGCCCGGCCAGGTTGCGCTCCAGCTGCCAGCCTTTGACCAGGGCGCTGCGCTCGGCGACGTCGTACAGTTCACGGCCGGTCAGCCCGTCGCACCAGGCTTGGCGCGTCTCTTCGAACACCTCGTGCAGGGCGGTGACGCAGGCCTGATACAGCGGGTGCTCGCCGAACACGAAGGTGTCGCCATAGTCGCCTTCATAACCATCCCACACCGGGCCGAGGTCGACCACGGCGATGTCGGTGGCACGCAGCCGACGCTGCAGGTCGATGCCCTGGCGCGGTGTGCGGATGGTGTCGTCGCCAAAGCGGATATAGGTCGGGTGCCAGGTGTGCGACGCGCCCATTGCCTGCAACGTCTGGCCTGCCATGTGCAACGCCTCGGCGGTGGTCATGCCGACTTTCAGCTGGCTGGCGATGGCCGCCAGGGCCCGTACCGACTGCTCGCGGGCGGCGAGCATGCCGTCCAGCGAGTAGCGCGGGCCGACTTTTTCCAGTACCGGGTCAAGCGTGTCGAGCATCGCGGTCGCCGGCACCGATGCGCCGCTGGGCACAAACGCCTCGGCGACAAAACGGTGTGCCTGCACGCCCGCTGCAAGGCATAGTGCGCGGGCCTGGCTGATCATCGCAGGGTTGCCGCAGGCATAGACCTGGGTGTCGGCCCACGGGTGAGCATGCGTCAGCGCAACCTGTTGCACGCGGGCTTGTGCCGACAGCACCCGGTGCCAGCGAAACCTTGGATGTGCCTGGCTGGCCTGGTCGAGAAACGCGCTGTCATAGAAGTCGGCCTGCGCTGAACCGCCCCAATACAACGTGACCTGGGCAGTGCCAGACAGGGCCGTCAGCAATAACGGCTTGATGCCGGCATAGCCGGTGCCGGTGGCGAACAACACCACGGGGCGTTCACCTTCGTGTTGCCAGGTGCAGGCGCCCACGGGCCCTTCGAGCTGCAGCGCGTCGCCCACCTGCAGGGACGGCAGGGTGCCTGCGGTGAACAGCCCGCCGCTGAGGGTGCGAATATGAAACACCAACCGCCCTTGGTCCTGCGCTGGCAGGTTGGCGATGGAGAAACAGCGGCTATCGCCATTGGCCAGGCAAAACCTCAGGTACTGGCCGGCGCGTACCTCGAGGGGCTGCGTGGGTTGCAGCACCAGTTCGGTGATGTCCACGCTCAGGGCGCGTTTGCTCAGCACATGGGCGCTGATCTGCAGGGTCGGCGTGTCCACTGACCAGCCGGGGATTTCCAGGCGCATGTCGCTGCAGGCATGGCTTTGGCACAGCAGCATCTCGTTGGCGGCGAGGGGGTAGCAGGGCGGGGGCGTGTCGTCGCTGCGTTGTTTGGCCCGATACTGGCCCGCCACCACCTTGACCTTGCACGACCCACAGGCGCCGCGGCGGCACGAGAAGGGCACGGACAGGCCGCTGGCGAGCATTGCATCGAGCAGCAAGCCTTCGGCGGCTTCGAAGCGCTTGCCCGAGGGCGAGAGTTCAATGACATGGCGATCGTGCATACAGACCTCAGGGCGCAAGGGTGGGCTGGAGAGGCCTGATTGTTGCGTTTAGACTAGGACCACAAGAACCTCCAGTTCTGGATAATTCACATGGTCCAGCTTCGCAAATGGCGGCCGCTGCTCAAGCTCGATGGGGCTCAGCCGCAGGCCTCGTACCGCAAGATCGTCGAAGGCCTGGTGACCGCCATCGTCGAGGGCCGCCTGCGCCCCGGCACACTGTTGCCCGGCACGCGGGAGATGGCGCAACTGCTCGACGTCAATCGCAAGACGGTGATCCTCGCCTACGAAGAGGCGGTCACCAAAGGCTGGCTGGAGAGCGTGCAGCGCCGGGGCACCTTCGTCAGTACCCGGCTCGCGGCGGGCACGCTGCCTGCGCGCGGCGCGCCGCCGGCCTTCGCCCTGGCGCTGAACGACGCGCCTGCGGTGGCGTATTTCACCCACAGCGAGCAGGTGACGACGCTGCACCATCGGCCGGGCGCGCTGTTTTTCGATAACGGCGCCTGTGACCATCGCCTGCTGCCCCAGGCTGTGTTGCATCGCTATTACCGCAAGGCCTTGCGCACCAGTTTCACCACCAACACCGTGCGCCATGGCTGCGAGGGCAGCAGCCAATACCTGCGCAGCGCATTGGCCGACATGCTGCGCCATAACCGCAGCCTGAACGTGGGGGCAGAACACATCTGCCTGACCCAAGGCGTGCAGATGTCGTTGTACCTGACGGCCAGCGCATTGCTCAAGCCGGGTGATGTGGTGCTGGTCGAGCGCCTGAGCTACCCGCCGGCGTGGGAGATATTCCGCCAGTTGGGGGCGCGGCTGGTTACCGTCGACCTGGACGAGGAGGGTTGCCGGGTCGATCAGGTCGACGCGTTGTGCCGGGCACACGACGTTCGCATGATGTACCTCACCCCGCATCACCAGTTCCCGACCACAGTCAGCCTGCATGCCGCACGCAGGCAGCAATTGCTGGAGCTGGCCAGGCTGCATGATTTTTGCGTGATCGAAGAAGACTACGACCACGAGTATCACTTTGCCGGGCGCCCCTACTTGCCGCTGGCCAGCGACCCTTCGCAGCGCCATGTGATCTACATCGGTTCGCTGTCCAAGTCGTTGGGCAGCACCTTTCGTTGCAGCTTTATCGTGGCGCCGCCGAATGTGATCGAGGTGCTTGAGCGTACCGCGGTGCTGACCTTGGGGCAGGGGGATGCGGTCATGCAACGGATGCTGGCGGACCTGATCAATGACGGCGAGCTGAAAAAGCACCTGCGGCGGGTGTCCAGCGAGTACCGTCGGCGTCGGGAGACCTTGTTGAATTGCCTGCGCGATGCCTTTGGCGAGCAGATAGCGGTGCAGGCACCGGAAGGCGGGTTGGCACTGTGGGTGACGTTCGACGATGCGATCGATGTCGACCAGTTGGCGGCCAAAGCGTTGCAGTTGGACCTGGTGCTGCGCGGCGGCGGCCAGTTTTCACCGTTCGGCCACCGCGAAAATGCCTTGCGCCTGGGCTTTGCCTCGCTCGATGTGGACGAGATCCGCCGTGCCACCCAGCGGCTGGCACAGGCGGCAAGCGAGCTGGGCAGCCTCAGTCGGCCGCAGCTGCCCGCACCGTCCGAAACCCCACATGAGACGTTGCCAGGTACACCGTCTGCGGCTGCCGTGCCGAAGGCCGGTAGCGCATGCAGGCATCTGCCGAGCACAGGTGTGACCCCCCCTTGATCACCACCACCGGCGTACCGGGTTGTACGGGGTCGTAGCTGTCGCCCAGCGCCGGGCCCGTGGGGTCGAGGGCGGCGTCGCGTGCCTCATCATGCCCGGGGCGATAGCCGCTGCGCGTCAGCTCCCAGACGTTGCCGCCCGCGTCGAACAGGCCAAAGCCATTGGCCACGAAGCAGCCCACCGGGGAGGTGCCGGTGAAACCGTCGAGCGCTTGATTGTGATACGGGAACTGGCCCTGCCAGGTATTGGCCATGGGGTTGCCGTTGGGCCGCTCAGCCGTGCCCCAACTGAAGTCCGCATCCTGCAGGCCACCGCGCATCGCGTATTCCAGCTGCGCCTCGCTGGGCAGTGTGCGCCCGGCCCAGCGGGCGTAGGCTTGGGCATCGCGCAGGGTCACCTGCACCACCGGGTGGTTGGCCCGCTCGTGCCAGTGGCTGCCGGGCCCCAGGGGGTGGCGCCAGTTCGCCCCGGCAACGAATTGCCAGCCGGGCCGCAACACCTGCGCGCCTTGCTTGAACACCATTGCGCCTGGCACCCGCAGCGGGTCTGGCAGGTCGGGGGCGGCCTGTGCGTCGATGCCCTGTTCGGCCTGGGTCACGTAGCCGGTGGCCTGTACGAAGCGGGCGAACTGGGCATTGGTGACCGGGTGCACGTCGACCCAGAAGGCCGAGACCTTGGCCCGGTGCGGCGGGCCTTCTTCGCTGTAGAAGCGGTCTGAGCCGAAGCTGAACGTGCCCCCGTCAACGCGGACCATACCGTCTCGCCAAGGCCCCTGGTGGGGCTCTGGCACGCCGCTGTAACTGCTGCATAGCAGCGCCGGTGCAGGGGGCACCGGCCAGGCGGCATACGCGGCGGCAAGCACGCCGAGGGCGAGTACCACACCCCCGAGCCTCCGGGGAGTCATGGCTTGCGGACCAACGCGGGGGAAACAGGCCGCCCCTCGGCCGTGGTCACGATGTTGTTGCGCTGGGCGTAGCTTTTCCAGTCGCGCAGCAGTTCGGCCACTTGCATGGGCTGTTGCGGGGCCAGGTCATGGCGTTCGCCTGGGTCCTTGCTCAAATCGAACAAACGCCAGGCCGGCGCTGCGTCGGTGGTATCGAACAACAGCTTGAGGTCGCCCTTGCGCAAGGAGGCATTCCCGTTGATTTCCCAGCCCAGGGCCTCGTCGCGGGGGTGGATCTGGGTGTCCTTGCCTTCGAGGTAAGCCAAAGCTGATGTGCCTTGGGGTGGCACGATATCGCGGTCGCGGTACTTGATGCCTGGCAAGGGCGCACCGGCCAGCTGCAGCAAGGTAGGCATGATGTCGCGGACGCTGGCGAGCGCTTCGCTGCGCCCGGGTTTTATCGTCGCCGGGTAGTGGACGAAGGCCGGTACGCGAATGCCGCCCTGGTAGGTGGTCATCTTGTAGCGGCGGCTGGGCAGGGCGCTGACCTGGGCCCAGGCCGAGCCGATCATCAGGAAAGAATCGGGCCGACCGTAGTTTTCCAGGCGGTTGTCGAAGTTGCTTTTGATCCACGCCGGGTCTACACGGTTGGCATTTTCCGGGCCATTGTCGGACATGAACAACACCAGGGTGTTGTCGAGTTCGCCCGTGGCCCGCAGATGCTCCACCAAGCGTCCGACCTCGGCGTCCAGCGCCGCTACCATGGCTGCGTAAACCTCCATGGTGCGGGCTGACTGCTGCTGTTGCTCAGGGCTCAGCGACGCCCAGGCCGGCACGCCTTCCAGTTGCGGCTCCAGCGGGAAGTCGGCGGGCACCAACCCCGCCTTGCGCTGGCGCTCAAGCCGTTCGCGGGCAATCTGCTCATAGCCTTGGTCATAGCGGCCGCGGTATTGCGCCAGGTACGCGTCGGGCGCCTGCAGCGGCCAGTGCGGTGCAGTGTAGGCGGCAAAGGCGAAGAACGGCTTGTGGCTGGCCTTGCCCTGGTCGATGGCGTCGATCAGGCGGTCGGTGAACCAGCGGGTCGAGTAGAAATCGTTAGGCAGCTCCACCGGCTCGCCGTTGTGGCGGAAGGTCCAGCTGTAGTTGGGCAGCAGGCCCATGTTGGTTTGCTTGAAGTGCGCCGCGCCCCCTTCGAGCAGTACATAAGCCTGGTCGAAACCGCGGTTCTGCGGCTGCTGCGCCGGGGTCATGCCCAGGTGCCATTTGCCGGCGATGTAGGTGCGGTAGCCGGCATCGCGCAACAACTCGGCGAGCGTGGCCACGTTGGCCCCCAGCACACCTTCATACCCCGGTTGCACTTCGCTGCCCGCCGGCAGGCGCCCGCGCGACTCGGCCATCATGCCAACCCCGGAGAGGTGCGGGTCGTTGCCGGACATCAGCATGGCGCGGGTGGGGGAGCAGCTGGGTGCGGCGTGAAAGTCCAGCATCAGGCGCCCATCCGCCAGCAGCTTGTCCAGGTGAGGGGTAGCGATTTCACTGCCCAACGCAGACAGGTCGGAAAACCCCAGGTCATCCGCGACCACCAGCAAAATGTTGGGTTGTTTAACGGTTGGCGCGGCGAACGCTTGGCTCGCGCCGAGCAGAAGCAGGCCGAAAGCAAGCAAGGGCTTCGAGGGTGTCATGGGGTTCTCTTTATTATTGTGGGTGGAATGCACCACATGATTTTTTTATTTAATGATCTTGTCAAGGAATGCAAACCGCAGGCGCCCGTGGCTGAAACGCTTCTTTACGGGCTTTGCATGGCAACGGCCCTGAATCGGGGGTTTCAAAAGTGTTCGATCAGCGAACACTGATCGCGCAGCCCCAGCGGTGATATGCGTTGGCGCCTATTGACGGCATCATCGTTAATCAAAATAATCGTTAACAGAGTTATCCATTTTCACAACAACAAGAAAGGATATTCTGATGACCAAGCCGTTGACGGGGGCATGTCTGTCCCTGGCGCTGTTATCAATCGCTCCGCTTTCACAGGCTGCCAGCCCCTTGGAGGACAGTCGGCCGGGGCGTCCCGGCGCGCCGCGCTGGGTCGAGGACTACCGCTTTCTGGATGCACCGGGCAAAGCCACCGATCCGTTCGATGGCCTGCGCTACCATCGCTTGTCCGACAGCGCTTGGCTGCAATTGGGCGCAGAGGCGCGCTACCGCGCCGATGCAATGGACAAACCGTTCTTCGGCTTGCGCGGCATCAAGGACGATTCCTACCTGATGCAGCGCCTGCAGGCGCACGCCGACCTGCACCTGTTCGACGATGCGCTGCGCGCCTTCGTGCAGGTCGAGAACACCCGCGCCTTCGGCAAAGACCTGTACTCGCCCAATGACGAAAGCCGCAATGAAGTGCGCCAGGCCTTTATCGACCTGAACCATGACTTTACTGGTGGGCGCTACACCACACGCGTCGGCCGCCAGGAAATGGCCTACGGCAACCAGGTGTTCGTGACCTACCGCGATTCGCCCAACATCCGCCAGACTTTCGATGGGCTGCGCGCCAGCCTCAACCTCAAGGACGGGCGCAAGCTCGATGCCTTTGCCGTGCGGCCCGTGGAAACCGGCGAGGACAGCTGGGATGACGGCAGCAACAATGCAGTCAAGTTCTATGGCCTGTATGGCACGCTGCCGCTGACCCTGGCGTGGAACATCGACCTGTTCGCCTTCGGCCTGGAAACCGACGACCGCACCCTGGCGGGGGAAACCGGTGACGAGAAACGCTACACCTTCGGCACTCGCGTGTTCGGCCGCTACCAAGCCATCGACTGGAGCTGGGACCTGGCGGCCCAGCGCGGGCACCTGGGCAACGCCGACATTCGGGCCTGGGCGGTGTCCAGCGACACCGGGTACACCTTCAGCCATCCGTGGAACCCGCGCCTGGCCATGCGCCTGGACGCCGCCAGTGGTGACAGCGAGGTGGGCGATGGCAAGGTCGGTACCTTCGACCCGTTGTACCCGCGCAATGGCGTCTACGGCGAGGCCAGCCTGACCACCTTGAGCAACGTCATCGTCATTGGCCCGACCTTCGGTTTTTCACCTTGGCGCAACCTGCGCTTCGAGCCCGGCGTGTTCGAAGTGTGGAAACAGAACACCAGCGACGGGGTATACATGCCTGGCATGAGCGTACTTGCCAACACCCGCGGCACTGGCCGACACGTGGGCACCATCTACCGGGTCAACACCCGATGGTTGCCAACGCCTAACCTGACGCTCGACCTGGACCTGAAGTACTACGACATAGGCGCTGCCATTCGCGATGCCGGGGGCGACGACGCCTCGTTCGTGTCCATGCGCGCCACCTTCAGGCTCTGATTACCTTACGCATAACAACAAGAGGGCTGCACATGAGTGGTTCAATCGCACATTCGCACCGACCGGTACTGACTATCGGTTTGTGCTTTCTCGTCGCCCTGCTCGAAGGGCTCGACCTGCAAGCCACCGGTATTGCGGCGCCGCACATGGCCAAGGAATTCGCCTTGACCCCGGCGATGCTGGGGTGGGTGTTCAGTGCCGGCTTGCTCGGCCTGTTGCCTGGCGCCTTCGTTGGCGGCTGGCTGGCCGACCGCCTGGGCCGCAAACGCATCCTGATCATGGCCGTATTGCTGTTCGGGCTGTTCTCCCTGGGCACCGCACATGCCTGGGACTATGCCTCGCTGCTGGTTGCCCGGCTGATGACCGGGCTGGGGCTGGGGGCGGCATTGCCGATCCTCATCGCCATGGCCAGTGAAGCGGCCCACGAACGCTTGCGCAGCACGGCCGTCAGCCTGACTTACTGCGGCGTCCCCCTGGGCGGCGCCATCGCGTCGGTGATTGGCATGGCAGGCTTGGGTGAGGGCTGGCGCCTGGTGTTCTATGTCGGCGGTTTCGCACCAATCGCGATTGCCTTCGTGCTGATGGCCTGGCTGCCTGAATCCCAGGCGTTTCGGGCCCAGGCTGCGACCACGGGCACGCAGAACGGGCTGGCAGCGCAACTGTTCGGCCCAGGCCGGGCGAGCCGCACGCTGCTGTTGTGGCTGGCGTGTTTCTTCACCTTGACCGTGCTGTACATGCTGCTCAACTGGCTGCCTTCGCTGTTGATTGGCCAGGGCTATACGCGGCCGCAGGCCGGCGCGGTGCAGATCCTGTTCAACCTGGGCGGCGCAGCGGGGTCATTCCTCACCGGGCGCATGATGGACCGTGGCCATGCGGGGCGTGCGGTGTGCATCGCCTATGCCGGCATGCTCGCCTCGTTGGCGGGCCTGGGCCTCTCCACCAGCTTCGGCTTGCTCCTGCTGGCGGGCTTTACCGCAGGCTATTGCGCCATCGGCGGCCAGTTGGTGCTGTATGCGCTGGCCCCCACGCTGTACCCGACACACGTGCGCGCCACGGGGGTGGGCGCGTCGGTGGCCGTGGGCCGGTTGGGGTCGATGGCCGGGCCGTTGGCGGCCGGGCAGATCCTCGCTGCCGGCGCAGGCGTAGGCGGTTTGTTGCTGGCGGCCTCACCGGGGCTGGTGGTGGCTGCCGTGGCGGCGATGGCACTGCTGGGGCGCGGTGCAGCGCAGGCCGAAGCTGCAGCCTCGGGAGGTGTTGCGCCATGAGCCTGGGTAAAGCACTTGCCGTCATGCTGTTGAGCGGTTGCGCCGCACTGGCCCAGGCGGCCAGCTATGAACCGCCGCCGCTCAAGCTTGAGCCACTGGCGCGCTTCAGTGTCGACCTGGTGGCACCCATCTGGGAGCTGGGCAGCACCAGCGGGCAGGGCAAGCGGCGCATCATCCCCATCACGGGTGGGCATTTCGAGGGCGCTCGGCTCAAGGGCACCATCCTCAACAACGGCGCGGACTGGCAAGTGGTCACCCCAGAGGGGGTGGCCATTATCGACACCCGTTACCTGCTGCAGACCGATGACGGTGCGTTGATCTACCTGCGCACCGAGGGCTACCGCTTCGGCCCGCCCGAGGTAATGAAGAAAGTCGCCGCCGGCGAGGACGTCGACCCCAGCCTGTACCAGTTCCGCATCACGCTGCGCTTTGAAACCTCGGCCCCGCAATACGCCTGGCTGAACCGCACGGTGGGCGTGGGCAGCGCCATGCGCCTGGGCAACGCCGTGGTCTACGACGCATTCGAAGTAAAATAGATAATTTTATTAATGGTTAATTGACTTAACTATATGGCCGGGCTAATGTTCGGCCAACCACAACGAACAATCAGTACAAGAGGTGTGTGATGGGCCAATACGAAAACCGCTGGCAGACCGTGAAAGTCACCGTCGAGCAAGGCATCGCCTGGGTCAGCTTCAACCGTCCTGAAAAGCGCAACGCCATGAGCCCAACGCTCAACCGTGAAATGCGCGATGTACTGGAAACCGTCGAGCAGGACGCCGACGCACGCGTGCTGGTGTTGACCGGTGAGGGCAGCGCCTGGACCGCCGGCATGGACCTCAAGGAGTACTTCCGCGAGGTGGACGCAGGCCCCGAGATCCTTCAGGAGCGCATCCGCCGCGATGCCTCGGAATGGCAGTGGAAGCTGCTACGCTTCTACAGCAAACCCACCATCGCCATGGTCAACGGCTGGTGCTTCGGCGGTGGTTTCAGCCCGCTGGTCGCTTGCGACTTGGCCATCTGCGCCGACGAGGCCACCTTCGGCCTGTCTGAAATCAACTGGGGTATTCCACCGGGCAACCTGGTCAGCAAGGCCATGGCCGACACCGTGGGCCACCGTGAATCGCTGTACTACATCATGACCGGCAAGACCTTCGACGGGCACAAAGCCGCGCAGATGGGGCTGGTCAACAAGAGCGTGCCGTTGGCGCAGTTGCGCGATGAAGTGGTGCTGCTCGCCCAGGACCTTCTCGACAAGAACCCGGTTGTGCTGCGTGCCGCCAAAAACGGCTTCAAGCGCTGCCGCGAGTTGACCTGGGAGCAGAACGAGGACTACCTGTACGCCAAGCTGGACCAGGCCCAGCTGCGTGACCCGGAGCACGGCCGCGCGCAAGGCCTGAAGCAGTTCCTCGACGACAAAAGCATCAAGCCAGGCCTGCAAGCCTACAAGCGCTGAGCAGCCGCGGTTTTCATTCCCGAACAATCAGAAAAGAGGAATGCCCGATGTTCGAGGTGCCCTTGTTAATTGGCGGTAAGGCCCGTACGGCCAGCGACGACGGCACGTTCGAGCGTCGCCATCCGGTCAGCGGCGAGGTGGTGTCGGTGGTGGCCGCCGCCACCCTGGCCGACGCCGACGCGGCGGTCGAAGCGGCGCAGGCGGCGTTCCCCGCCTGGGCCGCGCTGGGGCCGGGCGAGCGCCGTGCGCGCTTGCTCAAGGCAGCCGATGCGCTGGATGCCCGGCGCGACGAATTCCTGGCCATGGCCGGGGAAACCGGGGCCAAGGCCAACTGGTACGGTTTCAATGTGATGCTGGCGGCCAATATTCTGCGTGAAGCGGCGTCGATGACCACGCAGATACAGGGCAGTGTCATCCCCTCCGACGTGCCCGGCAGCTTTGCCATGGCCCTGCGCCAACCCTGTGGGGTGGTGCTGGGTATCGCCCCCTGGAATGCCCCGGTGATTCTGGCCACACGCGCTATTGCCATGCCCCTGGCGTGCGGTAATACCGTGGTGCTCAAGGCCTCCGAAGCCAGCCCGGCGGTGCATGGCCTGATCGGTCAGGTATTGCAGGCGGCCGGTTTGGGCGACGGTGTGGTCAACGTCATCTGCAATGCCCCGCACGATGCACCGGCAGTGGTGGAGCGTCTTATCGCCCATCCGGCGGTGCGGCGGGTGAATTTCACCGGGTCTACCCATGTGGGGCGCATCGTTGGGCAACTGGCGGCGCGTCACCTCAAGCCTGCAGTGCTCGAACTGGGTGGCAAGGCACCGTTCCTGGTCCTGGCCGATGCCGACCTGGAGGCTGCGGTCGATGCGGCGGCCTTTGGTGCCTACTTCAACCAGGGCCAGATCTGCATGTCGACCGAGCGGCTGATCGTCGACCAGGCGGTGGCCGATGAGTTCGTGGCCAAGCTGGGTGAGAAGGTGCGCCGCTTGCGTGCGGCAGACCCCTCGCAACCCGACGCGCCGCTGGGCTCATTGATCGATGCCGGGGCCGGTGAGCGCATACAGGCGCTGGTCGATGACGCCATCGGCAAGGGTGCGACCCTGGTGGCAGGCGGCGAACGTACGGGCAGCGTCATGCAGCCGGTACTGCTCGACCACGTCAATGCGGGCATGAGGCTGTACCGCGAAGAGTCGTTCGGGCCGGTGGCAGTGGTGCTGCGCGCCAGCGGCGACGAAGCGCTGCTGGCCCTGGCCAACGACTCCGAGTTCGGCCTCAGCGCGGCGATCTTCAGCCGTGATACCCAACGTGCCCTGGCCCTTGCCCAGCGCCTGGAGTCGGGCATCTGCCATATCAACGGCCCGACGGTGCATGACGAAGCGCAGATGCCGTTTGGCGGGGTCAAGGCCAGCGGTTACGGCAGCTTCGGCAGCACGGCGGCCATCGATGCCTTCACCCAGTTGCGTTGGGTTACCGTGCAGCATGGCGCGCGGCACTACCCGATTTGACCCACAACCTCACAACAACAATAGCGAATGCGCCTGGCGGCCCCTCGGCCCTTGGCGCACTCACGCAGAGGTAGCCTTCATGGACTGCGAAACCCTCTCCGTTGCCCAGCGTGCGCCGTTGCGCGCCGTCAAGATCGGGCAGCCCCAGGTACAGGTGCGCCAACAGGGCGACGTGCTGTACCTGGACCCCGTGGAAACGCTCGACGCCTACCCGGCACGGCTGATGGAGCGCTTGCTGCATTGGGCGCAGCAGCGCAGCGAGCAGACGTTTGTCGCACGCCGCGCTGCCGACGGGCAGTGGCAGCACATCACTTACGCCGCCATGTTGCAGCGTGTTCGACGTATCGCCACGTGGTTGCTGGGCCAAGGCCTGAGCGCCGAACGCCCGCTGCTGATCCTCTCGGGCAACGACCTTGAGCACGTGCAACTGGCCACGGCCGCGCTGTATGCCGGCATTCCCTATTGCCCGGTATCGCCAGCGTATTCACTGTTGTCCCAGGATTTTGGCAAGCTGCGCCATATCGTCCAGACACTGCAACCGGGCCTGGTCTTCGCGGCTGATGCCGCCTACGGCAGGGCCATCAATGCGGTGTTCGAACCCTCGATTACCCTGGTGCTGGGCCAGGACGAGCTGGCGGGGTGGGCGAGCACGCCATTCGCCGAGGTACTGGCCACCGTCGCCCAACCCTGTGCCGACCAGGCTTTTGCCGCCTTGCGCCCGGACAGCCTGGCCAAGTTCCTGTTCACCTCCGGCTCCACCAAGCTGCCCAAGGCGGTGGTCACCACCCAGGGCATGCTGTGTGCCAACCAGCAGATGCTGTTGCAGACCTTCCCGGAGTTCGCCGAAGTGCCGCCGGTGCTGGTCGACTGGCTGCCGTGGAACCACACCTTTGGCGGCAGCCACAACGTCGGTATCGTGCTGTACAACGGCGGCACGCTGTACATCGACGATGGCAAGCCGACGCCGCAGGGCTTTGCCCAGACGCTGCACAACCTCAAGGACATTTCCCCCACGGCGTACCTGACCGTGCCCAAAGGCTGGGAGGAACTGGTCAAGGCACTGGAGCAGGACAGCGCCCTGTGCGAGCGGTTCTTCCAGCGCATGAAGCTGTTCTTTTTCGCCGGTGCCGGTTTGTCCCAGGCCATCTGGGACCGCCTTGACGCCGTGGCCGTGGCCCACTGCGGCGAACGCATCCGCATGATGGCGGGGCTGGGCATGACCGAGACTTCGCCGTCGTGCACCTTCACCACCGGGCCGTTGTCGGTGGCCGGCTACATCGGCCTGCCGGCCCCGGGGTGCGAGGTCAAGCTGGTGCCGGTGGACGGCAAGCTCGAGGCGAGGTTTCGCGGGCCCCACGTGATGCCGGGGTACTGGCGCTCATCGCAGCAGACCCAGGAGGCGTTTGACGAAGAGGGGTTCTACCGCAGCGGTGATGCGGTGCGCCTGTGCGACCCCGGCAATCCGCAGCTGGGTTTGATGTTCGACGGGCGCATTGCCGAGGACTTCAAGTTGTCCTCCGGGGTGTTCGTCAGCGTTGGGCCGATGCGCACCCAGGTGATCTTGCAGGGTGCGCCCTATGTGCTGGATGTGGTGGTGTTGGGCCCGGACCGCGAATGCCTGGGTTTGCTGATCTTCCCGCGCTTGCCGGAATGCCGGCAGTTGTCCGGGCTTGGCGCCCAGGCCAGTGACGCCCAGGTGCTGGCATCGCCCGCCGTGCGTGACTGGCTGGCCAGCCTGCTGGCCACGCTCAACCGGGGCGCGACAGGCAACGCCAGCTATATCCGCTTCGCCGGCCTGGCCGCCGACGCACCGTCCATCGACCGTGGTGAGATCACCGACAAGGGCTCGCTCAACCAGCGCGTGGTCCTGCAATTGCGGCACGGCCTGATCGACAGCCTGTATGCAGGGCCTGGGCCGTTGCGTGTAGACGCACCATGACGGCCCGGGGGCAGTTCCGCACGTTTGCGGCGACCGCGTTGCTCGAGGGCATCCGTACGCCGTGGGTCGATATCAATGGCGCATTCGGCCTGGTCTCGCCGACCGACCTGGGCATCAAGGCCGGCCGCGCGGTGTTGCAGCGTGCCAGGCTCGATGCCGGTGAAGTCGACAGCGTACTGGCCGGCTCCATGGCCCAGGCAGACTTCGATGCCTACATGCTGCCCAGGCATATCGGGCTTTATTGCGGTGTCGACCAGGCAGTGCCGGCGCTGATGGTGCAACGGATCTGTGCCACCGGTTTCGAGCTGCTGCGCCAGGCCGGTGAGCAGATTCAGGCGGGGGAGGCGGGCACCGTGCTGTGCGTGGCCGCCGAGTCGATGTCGCGTAACCCGATTGTCGCCTACACCCACCGTGGCGGGTTCAAGCTGGGCGGCGAGGTCGGCTTCAAGGACTTTCTGTGGGAGGCATTGTTCGACCCTGCGGTGGGCATCAGCATGATCCAGACCGCCGAGAATATCGCCCGGCAATACCGCATCCCCCGCGAGGCCGTAGACGCCTGGGCTGCCATGAGCTTTGCGCGGGCCATGGAGGCACGGGCGCGCGGGTGGTTCAGCGACGAATGCGTCAACGTCTGCAGCGAAGTGTTCGAAGCGCCCGGCTTGCTGCCGCGCGGTATTCGCCTGCCGCGTGGCGTTGAAGCCGTCACTGAAGACAGCCACCCACGCGCGACCGCGTTCGAACGTCTGCAGCAACTGCCCGCCCTTTACCCGCAGGGGGTACAGACTGCGGGCAACAGCTGTGCGGTGGTGGATGGGGCGGCGGCGGTGTTGATGTGTTCGGCCGACGCGCTGGCCGGGCGTACGCCTTTGGCCTGGTTGCGGGCCAGTAGCGTGGTGGGCGTGGCGCCCGAGGTGATGGGGCTGGGCCCGGTACCGGCCATCCGCTTGCTGCTGGCGCGGGCTGGGCTGGCGCTGGACGACATTGCCTGCTTTGAAATCAATGAGGCCCAGGGGGCGCAGATCGTAGCGGTGCAGCACGCATTGGGCATTGCCCCTGAGCGTTTGAATGCCTGCGGCGGCGCCATCGCCTTGGGCCATCCGCTGGCCGCTACCGGCCTGCGCCTGGTCATCAGTGTGGCCCGGCAACTGCGCGCCAGTGGCCAGCGTTTTGGTGTGGTCTCGGCCTGCGTCGGTGGCGGCCAGGGCATGGCCTTGCTGCTGGAAAACCCGCTGGCCATGGTTTGACAAGGAGTTTCACGTGCACAGCTATCGCGCTCCGCTGCAAGACATCCGTTTTGTGATCGATCATTGGCTGCAGGCACCGGCGGCGTGGGCCGAATGCGAGCGCTTCGCTGGCGTCGACAGTGCCCTGGCGCAACAGTTGCTGGAGGAGGGCGCGCGCTTTGCAGAACAGCAACTAGTGCCGCTGAACAGGCCAGGTGATCGCGAAGGCTGCCGGTTCCAGGACGGCCATGTGAGCACGCCAACCGGGTTTCGCCAGGCTTACCAGCGTTATGTGGACGGCGGCTGGCCAGGCTTGGCCTGCGCGCAGGCGCACGGCGGGCAGGGCCTGCCGCTGCTGCTCGGCGCTGCGCTGCACGAAGTGATCTACGCCTGCAACCATGGCTGGGCCATGTACAGCGGCATTGCCCATGGCGCCTACGAATGCCTGCGTCAGTTTGGCTCTGCCGAGCTTCGCCAGGCCTGGCTTGGCAAAATCGTCAGCGGTGAGTGCCTGCCCACCATGTGCCTGACCGAACCCCAGGCCGGTAGCGATGTGGGGCTGCTGCGCACACAGGCGCGGGTAGATGAAGCCGGGGCTTATCGGCTGACCGGCAACAAAGTATTCATTTCCGGCGGCGAGCACGACCTGACCGACAATATCCTGCACCTGGTGCTGGCGCGGTTGCCCGATGCGCCCGCAGGCAGCCGTGGGATTTCGCTGTTTCTGGTACCCAAGCTGACTGAGCAAGGCCGGCTTAATGGCGTTCATTGCACCGGCATCGAACACAAGATGGGTATTCACGCCAGCGCCACCTGCAGCCTGAGTTTCGACCAGGCCGAAGGCTGGCTTGTCGGCGAGCCGCAGGGTGGCTTGGCAGCGTTGTTCGTGATGATGAACAGTGCCCGTACCTACGTGGGCCTGCAGGGCTTGGCCCATGCCGAAAGCGCCGGCCAGCGCGCCTTGGCGTATGCGCAGGCGCGCCTGCAGATGCGCGCGGTGCTACGCCCCGAAGGTGCATTGGCCGCTGCGGCGGACCCTGTGGCTTTTCACCCGGCCGTGCGCCAGGTGCTCTGGCAGTCTCGGGCGATGACCGAAGGCATGCGGGCCATCGGTTATTGGAGCGCCCACCTGATTGACCTTGCCGAACAGGCGCAAGGCATGGCCCGGCAAGCGCTGGAGGCGCGCATCGCCTTGCTCACCCCGGTGGTCAAAGCCTTTTTCACCGAGCAAGGGTTTCAACTGGCCAGTGACGCGCTGCAGGTGTTCGGCGGTTACGGTTATGTCACCGAGTCGGGCATCGAGCAAACCGTGCGCGACAGCCGCGTGGCGATGATCTACGAGGGCACCAACGAGATCCAGGCCAACGACCTGTTGCTGCGCAAGGTCTTGGGCGATGGTGGCGAGGCCCTGCAAGCACTGTTGGCCCACGTGCTGGAAGAAGCAGGCCTGGCCAGCGACGCTGAAGGCATGCGCTGGGCGCAGCAGCTGCGCGTTGCCAGCGACGGCTTGCAGACGTGGGTGGGTGGGCTTGTCGAGCACGATGACCAGGAGTACGCCTACCGCGCTGCGGGTGATTTTCTCCAGGCATTGGCAATGTTGTTGCTGGGCCATGCCTGGGCCCGGTCGGCGCGCCTGGCACTGGTGCACGCGGATCAACCGTTCTACCGGCGCAAACGCCAGACGGCGGCGTATTTCTTTGACCATCTGTGGTTGCGTTTTGCCTATCGGCTGCAGCGGCTGCACGCGGCGCAGCTGCCATTGCCGTTCGTGGGCTGACACCCCCCTTCAAGCCCGCTCCCACAGGTTCTCTGCGCGACAGCGCAGTTCAAAGGGCTGGGCAACCCTTCCGGCAGCCTAATAAGCCTTGCGCAGCAGGGCGAGCAACTGCTGGCGCTCGTCATCATTCAGGTTGGCAGTGGCGGCGCGGTCGCTTTCTTCGGCGACGCCGTACAGCGTTTTCAGCAGCTTCTCACCCGCCTTGCTCAGGTACAGGCCATACGAGCGCTTATCTGCCTTGCTGCGCACCCGCAGGGCCAGCCCGGCTTCTTCCAGTTTGTTGAGCAGGGGCACGACCTGGGGCGGCTCGATGTTCAGCGCCTTGGCCAGCTCGGCCTGCGTGGGGCCGGGGTTCTGCGCGATGATCGCCAACGCGGAGAACTGTGCGGGCCGCAGCTCGTACGGTGTCAGGCAATCGACAAGGTGCTGGAACACCTTCATCTGCACGCGACGCAAGGCGTAGCCAACCAGGTCATTGAGGTCTGCCGGCGCGCTGGCCTCGCTGCCGTCGGCGCCCGATTGGAGTGCAGGGGAAGTCTTCATGCGGTCTCGTGTGTCAGGGGGTAGGGAAAAAATGATTAACAAGTATAACCGATGCCGAGCGCCTGCAAACAGCGCCACCTTCCGGGTGAGGGGCAGCCTTCGCAACCGGCTGCCACCGCTCAGGCTTACTCCATGGCCTCCGCCACCCCCTGGTCCTCACCCAGGAACCCGCCGCTCTGGTGCTGCCAGAGCCTGGCGTAGGTGCCGTTGCGGGCCAGCAGTTCGGCGTGGGTGCCTTGCTCGATGATGCGCCCCTCATCCATGACGATAAGCCGGTCCATGGCCGCGATCGTGGACAGCCGATGGGCGATGGCGATGACGGTCTTGCCTTGCATCATCTCGTTGAGGCTTTCCTGGATGGCGACTTCGACTTCCGAATCCAGCGCGCTGGTGGCTTCGTCGAGCAACAGGATCGGCGCGTTCTTGAGCATCACCCGAGCAATGGCAATGCGCTGGCGTTGGCCACCGGAGAGCTTGATACCGCGTTCCCCCACCAGCGTGTCGTAGCCACTATGGCCTTGCCGGTCGCTCAATTGTTCGATGAAACCATCGGCCTGGGCATTGGCCGCAGCCGTGCGGATTTGCGCGTCGGTTGCGTCGGGGCGGCCGTAGGCGATGTTGTCGCGGATCGAGCGGTGCAGCAGGGAAGTGTCTTGCGTGACCATGCCGATGGCGCTGCGCAGGCTGTCCTGGGTGACCTGGGCGATGTTCTGCCCGTCGATGCGAATCTCGCCGCTGTCCACGTCATAGAACCGCAGCAGCAGGTTGATCAGCGTCGACTTGCCGGCGCCGGAGCGCCCCACCAGGCCGACTTTTTCGCCCGCGCGGATGTTCAGGCTCAGGCCGTCGAGCACCTGCCGTTCACCGTTGTAGTTGAAGCTGACCTTGTCGAAGGCCACTGCGCCGCCGCGGGTTTCCAGCACGCTCGCGTTCGGCGCATCCTGCACCTTGGGGCCGCGGGTCAAGGTGGCCATGCCGTCCTGCACGGTGCCGATGTTCTCGAACAGCGCGGTCATCTGCCACATGATCCAGTGCGACATGCCATTGACACGCAAGGCCATGGCGGTAATCGCCGCCACGGCGCCGGTGCCTACCTCACCCTGGTGCCAGAGCCACAGGGCATAGCCGCCTGCGCCAAGGATCAAACCGACCACCAGCGCCTGATTGACGATCTCGAACTGGCTCACCAGGCGCATCTGGCGAAAGCCGGTTTGCTTGAAATCCTCCATCGCCGCACGCGCGAAGTGCGCTTCGCGCTTGGAGTGCGAAAACAGCTTCACGGTGGTGATATTGGTGTAGGCGTCGGAAATTCGCCCGGTCATCGATGAGCGCGCATGGGCCTGTTCCTGGCCGACTTTGCCCAGGCGTGGCACAAAGTACACCATCGCCAGCCCGAACAGCGCGACCCAGGCAATAAACGGCAGCATCAGCTTCAAGGCGAAGCCGCCCGCCAGGGCAATGATGGCGATGAAGTACACACCGATACCGGGCGCGATCTCGATGAGGGTGAACAGCACTTCGCGCACCGCCAGCGCCGTCTGCATCACCTTGGTGGTGACCCGGCCAGAGAACTCGTCGGAAAAGAACGACAGGCTTTGCCGCAGCATCAGGCGATGGAAGTCCCAGCGCAGGCGCAGCGGCAAATTGATCGCCAACACCTGGTGCTGCACCATCGTGCGCAGTGCCACCAGCCCGATACTGGTCATAAGCACGATGCCGATACCCCACAGCACGCGGCGTTCCTGCCCGGCTGCAGCGCCGCCGGCCTGCCAGGTCGAGAGCAGGTCGACGACCTGGCCAAGGAAGGAAAACAACCAGGCTTCGTAGATCGACACCGCCGCGCTGAGTAAGGCCAGCGCAAGCACATAGCCACGGGCACCGCGCGTACACGCCCAGAGGAAGCGCAGCAGGCCGACCGGTGGGGGTGGCGCCTCGTCGGGCGGGAAGGGGTCTAGCCGTCGTTCAAAAACACCAAGCATGGTGGGCTCCCAAAAGGTTCAGTTGTACCGCGCGCTGGCGTCAGATGCCAGACCGACATGGAACCGAACCCCTCAGGCTTGCCACTGGCCCATGCGCTGCGCGGGTCAGGCCTGGGCCGCACGCATCCCATCAGAGGCCACGGATTGCTTGCGCACTGCCCGATAGAGCAGGCTGGACACCATGAACCCTGCAAGGGCCAGCAGGCTCATCAAGGTGAAGACGACGGTATACCCCTGCTGGCCAGGGAAGTGGTCGAGGATCGCGCCGTAGATGACGTAGGCAAACATGCCGGGTGCGTAGCCGATCAGGCAACCGATGCCGAAGGCGGACCCGGTGATGTGCTGGGGTATGCCGACTTCACCCATGGGCGCCCAGAACACGCCGCGCATGGAGAACACGATCAGCGCAAAGGACAGGGTGGCGGCCATGCCGGCATAGATGAAGCCCGGGCTTTTGGGGATCAGCAGGATCACCGCCATCACTGGCAACAGCGCCAGAAATGCCCATTTCAGGTAGCGGCTGGTGCTTTTGAACTGTTTGTCGGCAATGAAACCGCCGGCAGGCCCACCCAGGATCTTCAGGAAGTACTGGTTGATGATGCCGTAGGCACCCACCAACGCCACGGGCAAACCGTACATTTCCTTAAGGTAGGGGATGAAGTAGGTCAGGCCGCAGTAGACGATGTAGACCATGAACACGTTCAGGCTGACCAGCCAGATCCCCGGTACCTTGATCGCTTCCATCAGGTTCGCCAGGCTGTTTTTCGGTTTGGCCACCGACGGCGCGTTGCCGCCTTTGAGCAGGAACCAGGTCAGGGTGCCGGCCAGCAAGTCGATCACCGAGTAGAACAGGATCGCCGACTTCAGGCCGTTTTCGCCCGAGCCCATGGCAACGAACACCCCCAGTGCGGCAAAGGCGACCAGTGTATCCACCACGCCACGCCCGCCTTCGAGCAGGCCGAACAGGCGCCCTTGCTCCTGGTCGTTACCCAGGTTGCGGATAGCCTTGAGCAGCGAGGGCCAGAACAGGCAATCGGCGCACACGGCCAGCAGGCTGAACACGATCAACAAACTGCTGAACGGGGGGAAGGTCGCCAGGTACACGCCCAGGCAACCGGTGCCGATCAGCCCGAGGGGGATCAACTTGCGCGTCTCGAAGCGGTCGGCGAGCAGGCCGCCAACCACGAACAGGGCTGTGGCGATGACCGCGTTGGCACTGAGCAGCAGGCCGATTTCAGTGTGGCTCAGGCCCATGAATTCCTGCATGGGAACGTAGAAGGCGTCCTTCAGGTTCGCCAGCTTGTAGACGGTGCCGCCGCCCAGGATGAGGATCAGGAATCGGAGCCATTTGGCTTTGTTCTGGGATGTCATTGTTGTTCTCCGCAGGTAATCGGGTCGCCAGGGTCAAGCGTTGGCCAAGGTCAGCTCGGCCAGGGTGCGAAATTCGCCCAGCAGGCCGCGCACGTAGGCCACCTGGTTGTTGGCCCAACGGTGTTCGTCAGCCAGCATGCGCGCCAGGGTGAAACCGGCAGGCAGCGGTGTTTCGCTCATTTCCCGATAAGCGATGAAGGGGTCGGCCGCTTCCTGCTGCTGGCGGAAGGCCGGGGCCACGTAGTGGTTTTCCTGTTCGAGGATGAAGGCGATCACCTGCGGGGCTGTGTCGCCCAGCATCAGCAATTCGTACAGCATGCGTGCACTGGGCAGGTCGTCCTCGGCGCTGCCCTGCAGCACGCCGTAATGGCCGAAGCCGTTCTGTTCGGCGACGATGCGCACCCCCTTGAGGTGGCTTTGGCGGATGTGCGGCGCCAGGTTGCGCAGGGCTTGCAGCGGCTGTTCGCAGGCATTGATCATGTTGCCGAAGTCGAACAGGGCATGCAGGCGTGGGTGGTCGAGGCGCTTGAGCAGTTGGGCGATCTCGTCGCTCTTGAGCTCTTCGTGCTGCTCGAAGTCAAAGTACAGGTCGTGGGCGTCGGCCTGTTGCGCCAGGTAGTGCAGGTCGCTCTCGATGATGTCCATGACCCGCGACAGCGTGCCCTCATAACGCGAGTAGACGCGGATGTTGCGTACCCCCAGGGCTTTGGCGATGGCGATCACCTGGTCGACATCCTGTTTCAGCGTGCTGCTGATTTCCACGTGCACGTCCAGCCCCAGTGCCTGGGCCTTGTCGGCAAACGCCTGGAGCTGGCCGGGGGACATCTGGCTCAGGCTGTTCTGCTCGCCGTCGAGCACGTGCAGGCTCAGGCCTTGCAGTTCGTGGCGATAGGCGAAGTCCAGCAGGTCGGCGGGGGTGACGTGGCCGTGGGTGAGGTTGGTCAACAGCGGATAGGCGTGAGCAAACAGGCGCACCTGTGCAAGGCGTTCGAGCAACCGTTGGGCCAAGGCGGGCGTCAGCACGGGGGCTGCCGCGTGTTCGACCACGTTGTGGCTGAGCAAGGCGTTGAAACGTTCCTGGATCTTATTGTTCATTAGCGTCGTTCCTGGTTCAGGCGCCGGGTTTTGCCGGCCCAGTCTTTATCGCGCCAGTCAGGAACGTTCGATAGATCCATTATCCATCAATCGATAGGACCACTTGCCCGGCCTCAAGCGTTGCCGGGCAGATACCCCAGTGCGCGCAGGGCCCGGGCCAGCGCCTCGACCCGCGTCGCGGCCTGGTTTTCAGGCGTGCCGGCAAAGCCGATCAGCAGCGCCGGCGGTTGCGCATGGGCGATGCTGTAGTCGCTCAAGGGGTAGGTGTGGATGCCATGCTCGGCCAGTTGCCGGGCGATGTCAGCGTCGCTGAGGTGGGTGGGCAACCAGGCGATCAGGTGCATGCCGGCATCGGCCGGGGTGAGGGTGAAGAAGCCGCCAACCTGCAGTTCGAGTTGTTCGATCAACGCCTGCTGGCGCGCCTTGTACAGGCCGCGTATGCGGCGGATGTGGCCAATGAAGTGACCTTGGGCCATGAAGTCTGCGGTGGTTGCCTGCAGCAGCGTCGGCGGGCTGCGGTCCATGACTGCACGCAGGGTGCAGAAGGGCTCGACCAGCGCCGGCGGCAGAATCACGTAGCCCAGCCTGAGTGATGGAAACAGCACTTTGCTGAAGGTGCCGACATAGATCACCCGGGCCATCTGGTCCAGTGCGTACAGCGCGGGCAGCAGGCGGCCGCTGTAGCGCAACTCGCTGTCGCAATCGTCCTCGATGATCCAGCTCTGTTGCTGTGCGGCCCAGTCGATCAGTGCCTGGCGCCGCGCATAGCTCAAGGTGACGCCCAGCGGGTGCTGGCGCGAGGGTGTGCAAAACACCAGCCGCGCCTCAGGGCACTCGCACAGCCCTTGTTCAACATCGATCCCGTCAGGGTCGACACGCAACGCCGTCACCCGTGCACCTTGCGCCTGCAACGCAATGCGCGCGGCGATGTGCCCCGGGTCTTCCATCCACACGCTGTCCTGAGGGTTGAGCAACAGCATGCCCAGCAGGTTGAACGCTTGCTGCGCGCCGGACACGATCACCACCTGCCCGGCCTCGCAGTTAATGCCACGGGCATCGAACACGTACTCGGCGATCGCGCTGCGCAGGGCGTGCAAGCCTTGCAACTCGCCGTACCCCAGCATCGCCTTGGTGGGTTTGAGCAGGTGCTGGTTCATCAGGCGTCGCCAGACCGCCTGGGGGAACGCTTCATAGGTGCTGTGGCTGGGCAGGAAAGACGTCGGTGTGGCGGGGTCCCAATCGGCGTACGAAATGCCGCGAAAATGGTCGCTACGCAGCGACAGCATCGACTGGCTCAGGTCGGACAGGCGCGGTGGCGGCCGCTGTTGCTCGGCCTGGCCGCCCCGGCTCTCCCACTCGCTGCCGACATAGGTGCCGGCGCCGGTGCGCGAGGCCAGGAAACCTTCGGCAATCAACTGATCGAACGCGTTGAGAATGGTGATTCGCGACAGCCCCAACTCGTGGCTCAACGTGCGGGTCGAGGGCAGGCGGACGCCGCCCTGCATCCTGCCGTTGAGTATCTGCTTGCGAATCTGCAGGTACAGTTGGCGGTACAGGGGAAGGGTGCTGGCGCGGTCCAGCTCGATGGCCGACAGCAGCAAACCTGCGGCAGTTTTCATGGCATGTTCGTCTGCGGGGGAAGTGAGTGGGCCTGAAACCCTCAGGCCTGCAGAAGCCAAGGGTATCGGGCGTTACCCGATAAGTCATCCGTAAGCTGAGCATGGCTGCGCCCGCTGCTCAGGGCTGCGCCCGCAGCCGCCGCCACAGGGTGCTGCGGCTGACGCCCAGGCTACGTGCGGCTTGTTCCATGTTGCCGTCGTAGCTGGCCAGCGTACGCCGGGCATGCGCCGCCTCGGCGGCCTTGCCCAGGCTGCGCAGGTTGTCGTTGAGGGCCAGTGGCTGGGTGGGGGCCTGCGGATGTTGGAAAAACTCCGGGAACAGGTTGGCCAGGGCGATGCCATCGGCGCCCTCCAGGGCGGGGGCACACAGGGCGGCGCGCTCGGCAATGTTGTCCAGCTCACGGATGTTGCCCGGCCAGCTGTGGCGCAGCAGCAAGGGCAGCAGCGGCTGCAACTGCGGTGCGCCAAGCCGTGTCGTGCCGTGCCGGGCGAGCAGCGCTTCGAACAGCGGCAGGATGTCTTGAGCGCGCTCACGCAGGGGCGGCACCACCAGGCGCAGGATGTTCAGCCGGTAGAACAGGTCGGCGCGAAACTGCCCGCTGGCGATGCGCGCAGACAAGTCGCAATGGGTGGCGGCAATCACGCGGATATCCACCGGTGTCGGCTCGCAGGCGCCCAGGCGCAGCACCTCACGCTCCTGCAGCACGCGCAGCAGGCGGGTTTGCAGGGCCACGGGCATGTCGCCGACTTCGTCGAGGAACAGCGTGCCACCGTGGGCCAGCTCGATCAGGCCAGGCTTGCCGCCCTTGCGCGACCCGGTGAACGCGCCATCTTCATGGCCAAACAGCTCGCTTTCGAGCAACGACTCAGGCAAGGCCGCGCAGTTGATGGCCACGAACGGCCCCGGCTGGCGTGCGCTGGCGTGGTGCAGGCTCTGTGCCAGCCATTCCTTGCCGGTGCCGCTTTCACCGGTGATCAGCACCGTGGCGTTGCTGGTGGCGTAGCGCTGCGCCAGTTGCACGGTCGCGCGAAACGCCGGGGCATCGCCGAGCAACTGATCGAAACGATAGCGGGTGGTGAACGGCTGTGGGGTGGGCGGCTTGCGCGCGCGCCGGGACCGCGCGCGCAGGCGGTCGAAGGCCTGGCGCAGGCTGTCGCTGTCCAGGGCGAGCACGCCTTCGGCGCCGGCCGCATCAGCCAGCTGGCAGACCGTAGGCGAACCGATGATGACTTCGACGCCGTCCTGCACCAGGCGCTCGACCTGCGCCCGGGCTTGTTCCAGGCTGGTATAGGTATGTTGCTGAACCCGCAGGTCGAACAGTGGCGGCAGGGTGGCCGGGCCGGGGTGCTGGCCAAAGTTGAGCACGCCGACCCGCTTGGCACGGCTGCGGGCCAGGGTGAGGGCGCGGGCCAGGTCGCATTGGCCTGGGTGCAGGGCCAGCACCTTGGTCGTCAGGTGCTGGCGCAAGTACTCGGCGACGGCACCGGAACACAAAATGATGTCTGCCCGCTGGTGGCGGTCCAGGTCGCGCGCCAGCGGCAGCAGTTCGGCCAGGGTGGTTTCGATCACCTCGATATGGGCCTGCTGGCGGTAGTCGGCGCTGACCTGTTCGATCAGGCGCGCCATGCGGCTGGGGGCCGGTGGTTGGCGCAAGTGGGTGACCAGCGCGACCACGCGTGGCAGGTAGGCGGCAACGGGCATGCAGGCTCCTTGCTATAACGGGTTGACCAGGTGCCCGCCATCCACGGCCAGGACACTGCCGGTCATGAAGCCACCGGCGTCACTGGCCAGTAACAGCACAGGCCCGTCCAGCTCGCTCAATTGGCCCAGACGCCGCATCGGCACGTGATCCTTGATGTAGCCCTGGCCGGCCTCACTGTCGAAGTAGGCCTCGTTCATTTCGGTCTTGAAGTAACCCGGGGCGATGGCATTGACCCGGATCCGGTGGCGGGCCAGCTCCAGCGCCATGGCCTTGGTCAACTGCACCACACCGGCCTTGGCCGTGCAGTAGTGGCTCAGGCCGGTGCCAACACGCAGGCCCAGGATCGAGGCGATGTTGATGATGCTCCCGGCGCGGCCGGCCTTCACCAGGCGCTGGCTGGCGCATTGCGCCACATGAAACACGCCGTCGAGGTTGGTCGAGAGCATGTGCTGCCAGTCCTGCCCGCTCAGTTCGAGGAAGCGCCCAGGGTCGCCGATGCCGGCGTTGTTGATGACCACATCGACCACGGCAAAATGCGCCTCGGCCTGGTCGAACGCCTGTTCGACACTGTCGCGCCGGGTGACATCGAGCACCACGGCCAACGCTTCTCCGCCTTGGGCTTGAAGTTGTTCGACCAGCGCCTGCAAGCGCTCGGCCCGGCGCGCCGCCAGCACCACGCGGGCGCCTGCGGCCTGGGCCAGGCGCGCGAAGTGGGCACCCAGGCCGCTGGAGGCACCGGTCACCAGCACGGTCTTGCCGGCCAGGGTAAAGGGGGTAGCTAGCATGGTTTCTCCTTGTTCGATGATCAAGCTGGGACTTGTGGACGGCTGGGGCTTCTTCACAGCACTTCGAACAGGCCGGCCGCACCCATGCCGCCGCCTACGCACAGGGTCACCACCACATAGCGCACCCCGCGCCGTTTGCCTTCGAGCAGGGCATGCCCGACCATCCGCGCGCCGCTCATGCCATAGGGGTGACCGATGGCGATGGCCCCGCCGTTGACGTTCAGGCGCGCCGGGTCGATGCCCAGTTTGTCGCGGCAGTACAGCAACTGGCAGGCAAAGGCTTCGTTCAGCTCCCACAGGCCGATGTCGGCGACCTTCAGCCCGTGTTGCTTGAGCAGGCGCGGCACCGCATACACCGGGCCGATGCCCATCTCTTCCGGCGCCAAGCCGGCCACGGCGATACCCCGATAGAGGCCCAGCGGCCTGAGGTTGCGCTGTTCGGCCAGGCGCGCATCCATCAGCACGCAGGCGCTGGCACCGTCGGACAGCTGGCTGGCATTGCCAGCGGTGATGCAGCCGCCCTCGACCACCGGCTGCAAGCCTGCCAGGTCGTCAAGGCGAGTCTGCGGGCGGTTGCCTTCATCTTGCGTCAGGGTCACCTGGCGGTAGCTGACTTCGCCGGTGTGCCTGTCCTTGATCAACTGCTGGGCGGTCACTGGCACGATCTCGGCCTCGAACAGCCCGGCTTGCTGGGCGGCGGCAGTGCGCAGCTGCGATTGCAGGGCGTAGGCATCCTGCGCAGCACGGCTGATGCCGTAGCGTTGGGCAACATGCTCGGCGGTGTGCAGCATCGGCATGTAGGCGTGCGGTACCTGTTGGATGACCGCGTTGTCTTGCTCGGCCAAGGCCCATTCGAGGTTGCGCACCTGCACCGCGCTGATGTTCTCCTGGCCGGCGCCGACGGTAACGTGCATGCCATCGACAATGATCTGCTTGGCGGCGGTGGCAATCGCCATCAGCCCGGAGGCGCATTGCCGGTCCAGGGTCTGGCCACTCACCGAAACCGGCAGGCCGGCCGCCAGCGCGCTCATACGGCCCAGGTTCCAGCCGGCGGTGCCAGAGGGCATCGCGGTGCCCATCACCAGGTCTTCCACTTCGTCGGCGGCGATGCCGGCGCGGGCAACGGCAGCCTTGATGGCATGGGCGGCCAGGCTGGGTGAGCGCAGGTTGTTGAGGGCACCGCGAAAGGCCTTGCCAATCGGGGTGCGGGCGGTCGAGAGAATGACGGCTTCTTTCATCAGGTTTTCCTTGTTGGCGAGGGTTTTTGCAGCTCAGTGGCCTTGCACGCGCAGCTTGCCGCTGCCGGCCAGGCGCCGTAGCAAGGGCGCTGGCTGAAACCACAGTTGGCCATAGGCGCCGAGGCGCTCGCGCAGTTGCTCGATGCCTGCCAGCACGTTGTCCAGGCCCAGGTCGCGGGCATAGTGCAGCGGGCCGCCACGCCAGGCAGGGAAGCCGTAGCCGTTGGTCCAGACCAGGTCGATGTCGCCACTGCGCAAGGCGATGCCTTCGTCGAGCAGTTGCAGGCCTTCGTTGATCAGCATGAACAGGCAGCGGTCGTGGATTTCTGCGTCACTGATGCTGCGCCGGGTGATGCCCAGCTTGCCAGCCAGTCGCGCTGCGATCTGCACCACCTCGGGGTCTTCGATGCGCTCGCGGCCTTCGTAGCGGTAGAACCCGCGCCCGCTCTTCTGGCCGTGGCGGCCCAGGCTGTAGAGTTCGTCGGCCAGGCGGAAGTAGCTCGGGTCGTGGGCCAGTTCGTTGCGCCGCGCCTGCCGCACCAGGTAGCCCACGTCGATGCCGGCCAGGTCGTACATGGCGAATACCCCCATGGCCAGGCCCAGGTCGGTGAGCACCTTGTCCACCTGGGCCGGCGAGGCGCCTTCGAGCACCAGGCGATGGGCTTCGCGGGCGTAGGGTTCGAGCATGCGGTTGCCGATGAAGCCGAAGCACACGCCAGACACCACCGGCAGCTTGCCGATGCGCTTGGCGATTTTCAGCGTGGTGGCCAGTACGTCGGGCGCCGTGGCCCGGCCACGTACCACTTCGAGCAGGCGCATCACATGGGCCGGGCTGAAGAAGTGCAGGCCGACCACGTCTTGCGGGCGGCGGGTGCTGGCGGCGATGCGGTCGACATCCAGGGTCGAGGTGTTGCTGGCCAGGATCGCGCCGGGCTTGCACACCCGGTCGAGGGTGCGAAACACCGACTGCTTGATCGACAGGTCCTCGAATACTGCCTCGATCACCAGGTCAGCGTCAGCCAAGTCGGCATAGTCGAGGGTGCCTTGCAGCAGGCTCATGCGCTGTTCGAGTTGCGCGGGGGTGAGCTTGCCGCGGGTGATGCTGCTTTCGTAGTGTTTGCGGATCTGCGCCAGGCCACGGTCCAGCGCCTCGGGCTTGAGCTCCAGCAGGCGCACCGGCAGGCCCGCGTTGATGAAGTTCATGGCGATGCCGGCGCCCATGGTGCCGGCGCCGATCACGGCGACCTGAGCGATGCTGCGCAGCGCGGTGGCAGCGTCGATACCCGGCACCCGCAAAGCCTCGCGTTCGGCGAAGAACTGGTGACGCAATGCCGTGGCCTGGGGGTCTTGCAGGGCTTCGCGGAACAGTGCTTGCTCGCGTGCCAGGCCCTCGGCCAAGGGCAGCTCGCAGGCCGCGCGCAGTGCTGCCAGCACCCGCAGCGGTGCCCGTTGGCCGGGTTTGCGTGCAGCCAGTTGCGCCGCGTGCGTGTCGAAGAAGTCATCGGCCAGGCCCTGTGACAGCGGCGCAGGCGTGAGCGCAGGGGCGGGGTGCGCGAGCTGCCTGCGGGCAAAGGCGCAGGCCTGTTCGAGCAGGTCCTGGCCGGGCTCTACCAGGTGGTCCACCAGGCCCAACGTCAGGCCCTGGCGGGCATCGATCGGCTCGCCGCCGAGCATCAGTGCCAGGGCGGGTGCCACGCCGATCAGCCGTGGCAGGCGCTGGGTACCCCCGGCACCGGGCAGCAGGCCCAGGCGCACCTCCGGCAAGCCCAGGCGGGCAGTGGCGCTGGCGACCCGGTGTCTGCAGGCCAGGGCCAGTTCCAGGCCGCCACCCAGGGCCACACCGTCGAGCGCGGCGATCAGCGGTTTGCTGAAGCGGGCCAGTTCATCCAGCAGTTGGGGCAGGGCGGGTTGCTGCCAGGTGCGTGGGCTGCCGAATTCGCTGATGTCGGCGCCGGCACTGAACGGCAGGTGGTGCCCATGCAGGATAATGGCCTTCACTTCAGGGTCGGCGGCGGCCCGTGTGCAAGCCTGCATCAGCGCCTGGCGCAGGCCGTGGCCGAGGGCATTGACCGGGGCGTTGCACAGGCCGATCAGGGCCAGTTGGTTGTCGCGACGGTAGTCGATCAGCTGCATGGGAACCTTCTTGTGAGTGTCCTGGAAAAACAGGTGGTGGCCCGGAGCCTTGGCCACCACCGGAAAAACCGCTGCCGTGCAGGGTCAGCGGGCGAAGGCGCTGTCGCTGATGCGCATCAGGTTGTCACTGCCGGTGCGGATTAGCGTTTCGTGCAGGCTTGCCCTGGGCAGCAGGCGCTGCAGGTAGAAGCGCGCGGTCTCGCGTTTGCCCTGGTAGAACGCGACGTCCTCGCTGCCGGCCGCCAGTGCCTGTTCGGCGACGCAGGCGGCACGCAACCACAAGTAGCCAATCAAGGTGTAGCCGCAGAGCATCAGGTAGTCGTACGCGCTGGCACCAACCAGGTTGGCATCCGTGGCGCTGGCGTCGCGCAGCCACTCGCTGACCTCGCGCCAGGCGATCACACGGTCGTGCAAAGCCTGGGCGAGGTCGGCCGACGCCGAAGTGGTGTGGATGAAGGTTTCGATTTCAGCCAGCAGTTCGGACAAGGCCTCGCCGCCATCGGCCAGTACCTTGCGGGTCAGCAGGTCGATGCCCTGGATGGTGTTGGTGCCTTCGTAGATCGCGGTGATGCGCACATCGCGGGCGATCTGCTCCATGCCCCATTCGCGGATGAAACCGTGGCCGCCAAATACCTGGATGCCCAGCTGCGCCGCCTCGTTGCCGGTCTCGGTCAGGAAGCCCTTGGCAATCGGCGTGAGCAGGGCCAACCGGCGTGCTGCCGCCTGGCGCACACCCCGGGTGGCGCCGTGGTGCAGCAGGTCGACGCCTTTGGCACAGGTGTAGGCGAGCATGCGACCGCCTTCGGCGTAGGCCTTCTGGGTCAGCAACATGCGCCGTACATCGGCGTGGCCGATGATCGGGTCGGCCGGCTGGTCGGCCCGCAGGCGCGGCGTGGTGCGCATCTGCAGGCGGTCGCGGGCATACGCCAGGGCCCCCTGGAACGAAGCTTCGGCGTGGGCTTGGGCTTGTTGTGATACGGCCAGCCGCGACTCGTTGATGTAGGTGAACATGGCGTTCAGGCCACGGTTGGCCTCGCCCAGCAGGTAACCGGTGGCGCCATCGAAATTGAGCACGCAGGTGGCGTTGCCGTGGATGCCCATCTTGTGCTCGATGGCGCCGCAGCTGACGCCGTTGGGTTGGCCCAGGTTACCGGCTTCATCCACCTGGCGCTTGGGCACGGCGAACAGCGAAATGCCTTTGACCCCCGCTGGCGCGCCTTCGATGCGTGCCAGCACCAGGTGCACGATGTTTTCCGTCAGGTCGTGCTCACCCGCCGAGATGAAGATCTTGCTGCCGTTGATGCGGTAGCTGCCGTCGGCCTCGGGCCGGGCGCTGGTGCGCAGCAGGCCGAGGTCCGAGCCGCAGTGGGCCTCGGTCAGGCACATGGTGCCGCTCCAGCGGCCGGCAATCATCGGCGGTAACAAACGCTGGCGCAGCGCCGCGTCGGCATGCTCGCTGAGGGTGCTGATGGCGCCACCGGTGAGGTTGCCGTACATACCCCAGGCGTGGTTGGCGCTGCAGACCATTTCGTGGTTGACGAAGCCCAGCGAGGGCGGCAGGCCCTGGCCGCCGTAGATGGGGTCCTTGTCCAGGCCCAGCCAGCCATCGGCGGCGAAACGCTGGAAGGCATCGGCGAAGCCCGGCGGGGTGCTGACCTTGCCATCCTGCCATTGGCAACCGTGCTGGTCGCCGACGGCGTTGAGCGGCGCCAGTACCTGTTCGGCGAACTTGGCGCCTTCCTCGACGATGGCGGCGAAGGTGGCCGCGTCGGGGGCTTCGCAGCCGGCCAGCTGTTGATAGTGGCTGCTCAGGTCGAGCAGTTCCTGGGCAACGAAGGTGATATCGCGCAACGGGGCTTTGTAGCTGGGCATGCCGGACTCCTGGCTGGTGGACTCGGCATGTTGTAGCAGGCAGGCCTGGGCGCCGCGTCCACCCCCCCGGTGGAATGGGGGGTGGAATCGGTGTTGCGCGGGGTGGAGTCAGTTCAGCAGTTGCAGTTCGCGTGCCGAGCACAAGGCGCTGTCGCGGTCGACCACGTCGAGTTTGCGGAACAGGTTGTTGATGTGGGTCTTGACCGTGCTCAGGCTGATGAACATCGCTTCGGCGATCTGCCCGTTGCTCTGCCCACGTGCCATGCGTTGCAGCACCTCCAGCTCACGGCGTGACAATGGCACGATCAACGCGCTGTCGGCGTGCTCTCGGCCGGCCAGCAACGGGCGGAACAGGCTGTTGAGGCGTTCGCGTGGCGGTGCCGGGGCGGCCAGGGCCAGGCGTTCGCGAACCTGCGGCAGCAGCAGTTGGCGCAAGGCTTCGAGGAAGGCGTCGCCCTCGTACTGCAACAGTTGCCCGAAACTGTGCTGACACGCCAGTTGCAATGCTTGTTCCAGGCTGTGCAGGGCGTCGTCGTGGGCGCTGCGGTCCTGGTGCAGGGCCGCGTCGAGCAACAGGGTGTCGAGCAACAGCCGGCGGTTCAGCTGGGCCTGGGCCTGAGCCTGCAGTGTTGCCAGGATCTGCCGCGCCTTGTCCCGCTGCCCCAGGTGGCGCTGCACCCAGGCATAGGCCAGCCACTCCTCCGGCAGCAGTTGCTGGTCATACTGGCGGTTGCACCAGTGCCACTGGTCGAGCCAGCCGGGCAGGTAGTCCGTGTCGTTGTCGCGCAGCGCCAGGCGCGCCAGCCAGGCCCCGGCCTGGCGATACAGGGTGAACAAGCGGTACTGCAGGGCCAGGCGCCGCACTTCGGCCCAGCGCGCCTTGGCCTGGCTGGTCTCGCCCAGCGCCCAGTGCAGGCAGGCCTGGTGGTGGAACACCCAGGGCAGCGCGGCGCTGTGCGGGAAACCCAGGGCCAGCACTTCGGCCTGGGCCAAGGCGTGGCGCGCCTGAGACAGCTGGTTGGCCTGAAGCAGCGCCAGCCCTTTACCCAAGTGCCGGAACAGTTCGTAGAAACGCCCCGAACTGCCGGCGGCGGGCAGTTCGGCCATGTTCTGCAGGCGCGCCCAGGCCGCTTCGCTGGCACCTTGGGCCAGCTCGATCTGGCCCAGCAGCAGTTGCAGCAAGTTGGTGTAGCCGCTCAGGCCGAAGCCCTGCAACTCGACCAGGGCACGGCTGGCTTCGGCGTGGGCCGGTTGCAGTTGACCCAGGGCCGCCAGGCAGTTGGCCCGGTCGAAATACAGCACCGAACGCGCCGCGTTGTGTTGCCCGAACTGCTGCAGTGCCCGCGCCGCAAGGGCCAGGCCGTGCGCCAGGTTGCCGCCCAGGTAGGCCAGGCGGCTGCGCAGGAACATCACCGTCTGCTGTACCCGCTCGGGGTGCCGCGGCACTGCCTGGCGACGCTGCAGGGTGTACAGCTGGCGAAGGCATTGGCACGCCTGGGCGATATCATTGGTGACCATCACCGTGGAGGCTTCGGTCACCGCCAGGGTGAAGCTGTCGTTGCCGGCATGGCCGGCCACTTCGTCGAGCACATCGACCAGGGTGTTGACCTTGCCCTCGCGCAACAGCTCGAAGCCATGCCGGTCGACGATGCCGAGCACGGCATCCAGGTCTCTGGCCCGGCCGAACTGGTAGATCGCCTCGGTGTAGCGCCGCTGCACCAGCAGCCAGTTTGCCGCCTGGCGATGGAGCAGGCGCAGGCGCTGCGGGTCGCGTTGTTCGAGGCGCTGGTAGAGGCTGTTGCGCAGGGCAGGGTGATAGCGGTATTCGGCGTGGCTGGCGTGCAGCACTTCGATGATCAGGTCCAGGCGCTGCAACTGGCGCAGCGCGGCCGCGACATCGGTGTCGGCGGCCAGTTCGCGGGCGAGGCCTGCATCGAACACCTGGGCCACGGCGGTGTGTTCGAGAAAGCTGCGTAGCGCCGTGGGCAAGTGGCGCAGGCGTTCTTCTTCAAGAAACTGCCGGGCATGGGCATAGGCCTGGCGGGTGATCGGGCGCAGGTCGGCGGGTGGCTGGCCGGTACTGTGCAGTGCCTCGCGGTAGGCCTCGAACCAGAACAGCACGCCACTGGGCCAGCCCTCGCTGCCAGCGCGCAGTTGGTACAGCGCATCGCTGCCCAGCCTGACGTTGCGGGCCAGTGCCAATTGCTGGGTCTCTTCGCTGTCCAGGGCCAGTTCACGGGCGCCCAGCAGCACCAGCCGACCGTTACGGCGCAGGTGGGCCAGCGGCAGTGGCGGTGGGCCTTCGCTGGCGGCAATCAGGCGCAGTGCCGCGGGCGGGTCGTGCAGCAGGGTGTCGAGGTAGTGCCAGGCCTGGGCGGCGTTGAGCAGGTGCAAGTCGTCGATCAGTAAGGTCACGGGTGCCTGGTGGGCTTCGAGGTCGGCCAGGATCTGGCTCCACAGCAGTTCGCCGTGGGGCGTGTCACGCGCTTGCGCGGGCAACTGCAGTGCTGCGTGCAGGTGCAGCAGCAGGGCCAGGGGCTGGTTCTCGGCACGGGTCAGGCGCAGCCAGGCGAAGGGGCCTGCCAGGCGGCGGGCGAACTGGCCAAGCAATGTGCTTTTGCCATAGCCCAAGGGCGCTTGCAGGAGGATGACAGCGCCGTCGTCCAGCGCACTGGTCAGCTGGTCGAGCAACCGTATGCGCAGTAGGCCCTTTGGGGGATCTACGGGCGGGCGCAGCTGGTTCGGTTTGAGCGCGGGAAGGTGCATGGCAAGCAGTGCTCCGTCGGGTCAGCCAGACATCCTAGCCGAGGGGGCGCTTGGTGCGGGGGGAATTTTGGTTATTGGTTGGGGGGGCGGGTGGGTGAGGGGGCCGCAAGGCGCTTGGCTCAGGTGTTGAGGTGGGGCGTAAATCGAGCGCCGCCCGCGCGGCGCATCGCGACGCAAGGCCGCTCCTACATTTGTTTCGGGCCAGTGAGGTCTGTGGCATTGGCGCGCGAACGCCTTGTTTGTACGACGCGATATTGAGACAGGCACCCAGGGGCCGCGCGCAAATGCCTCAGGAATAATTGGCCCGAAACAGATGTAGGAGCGGCCTTGCGTCGCGATGCGCCGCGCGGGCGCTCGATTTCATAGGCGCTGAAGATGTCGTGTCGAGCGTGCACCCCTGAACAACCGTTTCAAAAATGAAACCGCCCCGTTCAAACCTGCCCAGAACACCCCGCAAAACCATACCCAACCCATTGATAAACAAGACTTAACTAAATATCAAAAAACCTGGCAGTCATCTTGCTATTGCCCTGTTCACCTACGAACAAGCCAACCGGACCGCCTATGCCATCCCGTCACCACGCGCCGCAACCCAGCGCTCGCCTCGACATCGCCAGCGCCCATGAGCCACTGTCTACCTACCTGACTCAGCAATTCGACACCCCGCCAGTGCACATCACCCGCAGTGAACGATTGTCAGGCGGTGCCATCCAGGAAAACTGGCTACTCGAAGCCGATGTCGCCGGCAAGCCCCAGCGTTGGGTCCTGCGCACTGACGCGGTGTCCGCTGTGGCCGCCAGCCTGAGCCGCGCGCAAGAGTTCGCGGTGCTCAGCGCCGTTCACCAGGCCGGCGTCAAGGTGCCCAAGCCACTCTGGCTGTGCCAGGACGTGCAGGTGATCGGCCGCAGCTTCTTCATCATGCAGGCCCTCGACGGCAATGCCAGCGGCCACCGCCTCACCCACGACCACGCCGCGCCTGAGGGCAACTCGGCGCTATGCCGGCAGTTGGGCGCCAACCTCGCGCGCCTGCATCAGTTGCGTCCGCCGCAACCGGCGCTGGCGTTTCTGCCCGCTGCAGCGCCTGACGCGGTGCAGGCCAGCGTCGATCAGTACCGTAGCTTTCTGGATGCCTTGCCAGGTAGCCACCCGACACTGGAGTGGGGCTTGCGCTGGTGCGAGCTGAACAAGCCTGCGCCCTTGCCCGCGTGCCTGATCCACCGCGACTACCGCACCGGCAACTACCTGGTCGAGGCCGGCGCGTTGACCGGCGTGCTGGATTGGGAGTTCGCCGGCTGGGGTGACCCGCGTGAAGACCTGGGCTGGTTCACCGCACGTTGCTGGCGGTTCGGCCGGCCGGACCTGGAGGCCGGCGGCGTCGGCCGCCTGGATGACCTGCTCGCCGGGTACCGCAGCGTGTCGGCGCTGGAACTGGACCGCCAGGCGCTGCGCTTTTGGCAAGTCATGGCCCACCTGCGCTGGGCAGTGATCGCCCTGCAGCAGGCGCAACGCCACGTGTCGGGCCAGCAACGTTCGCTGGAGCTGGCGTTGACCGGGCGGATGGTCAGTGAACTGGAACAGGAAATCATCTTGCTCACCCGTGGAGGCCACGCATGAACCAGCCCGATGCCCATGACCTGCTTGTGACCGCGCGCGAAGCCCTGCTCACGCACTTGCTGCCGGCGTTGCCGAAAGGGTTGCACTACGAAGGGCGGATGGTCGCCAGCGCCATGCTGATTGCCAGCCGCGAACTGGCGCAGGCAGCGGACTGTACCGAGGTCGAGCGCCAGGCCCTGGAGGCCTTGCTGGCACAGGGCGGCCAGGCAGTGACCGAGCTTGAGCAGGCCCGCGAGTGGCTAGCGCGGAACATTCGCCAAGGGGCCTACGATCAGCTCGCTACGCGCTTGCTGGAGGCACTGCGGGCAATCAACCGGGCGCAGTTGAGCATCAGCAACCCCAAGGTGCTGGCCCATGACTGAATTGCCCGTACAGCGTCGCCGCTGCTATCTGGTTCGGCATGGCCATGTCGATTACTTCGACGCCGACGGCCGCCCACTCGACCCGCGCACTGTACCGTTGTCGGCGCAAGGCGTGGCCCAGTCCCGGGCGTTGGGCCGTGTGCTGGCGCACACTCGGTTCGACCGTGCGGTGTGTTCGGACTACCCGCGCACCCGCCAGACCCTCGTCCAACTGCTGGGCCACCGCGCCCTGGAGGTGGAACAGCGCGCCGCCTTGCGCGAGGTGCGGGCCGGCCGCCTGCGGGAAATCCCCCTGGATTGCCTGTACCGCGAAGTGGCCCAGGCCTACCAAATGGCCGACCACCGCGGCGCTGCCTTTCTGCGCGGTGAACCCTGGGCGGCGTTCCAGCAACGGGTGCTGGACAGCTTTCAGCAATTGCTGGCCGAGCCCGGCTGGGCATCGCTGCTGCTGGTCAGCCACGACGCCGTCAACCGCATCCTGCTGGCCTGGGCCAGCGGTGCCGGGCTGGGCGGGCTTGCCGCTTTCGAACAAGACCCTGCCTGCCTGAACATCGTCGATATCGACATGGCGGGTGCGCAGGTAACCCACGCGTGCATACGCACCCTCAACTACACCCCCTACGACCCCGGCAAGGCATCGATCGACAAGACCGTCATGGAGCAGTTGCATGCCGCCATCGACCCGCGTCGCCTGCACGCCTGAGCCTCTACAAGGAACCCCACCATGCATTTTGCCCTGCCAGCCGAACAGCTCGCCCTGCAAGCCAAAGTCCGGCACTTCATTGCCGAATCGGTACTGCCGATGGAGCATGACCCCCGCCAGACAGCCCATGGTCCATCGCCTGAGCTGCGCCAGACGCTGCTCGACAGGGCCCGTGAACACGGCCTGCTGACCCCGCATGCCTCGCGTGAAATGGGCGGCCTGGGTCTGAGCCATATCGAGAAGGCGATCATTTTCGAAGAGGCGGGCTATTCGCCACTGGGGCCCGTCGCCCTGAACATCCACGCGCCCGACGAAGGCAATATCCACCTGTTGGAACACGTGGCCACGCCGGCGCAGAAAGACCGCTGGCTGCGGCCACTGGTGCAGGGCCACATCCGCTCGTGCTTCGCCATGACCGAGCCGAGCCCAGGTGCCGGCTCCGATCCCTCGATGCTGACCACCCAGGCAGTGCGTGACGGTGACGACTACGTCATCAATGGCCAGAAGTGGTTCATCACCGGTGCCGAAGGCGCGCAGCTGGCGATCATCATGGCGCGCATGGAGGACGGTAGCGCGTCCATGTTCCTGACCGACACCGACCGCCCGGGCTTTATCCTGGAACGCATGATGGGCTCGCTGGACAGCTGCTTTGCCGGCGGCCATGCGGTGTTGCGCTTCGACAACCTGCGGGTGCCGGCCAGCGATGTGCTGGGCGAGGTGGGCAAAGGTTTCCGTTACGCCCAGGTGCGCCTGGCGCCGGCCCGCCTGACCCACTGCATGCGCTGGTTGGGCCAGGCCCGCCGCGCCCATGACGAGGCCTGCCACTATGCCAACCGGCGAATGTCGTTCGGCAAGCCGCTGGGCGAGCATCAGGGCGTGGGCTTCATGCTCGCCGACAACGAAATCGACCTGCATACCACGCGCCTGGCTATCTGGCATTGCGCCTGGGTACTGGACCAGGGCGAGCGTGGCAATTTCGAGTCGAGCATGGCCAAGGTGCTCAGCTCCGAGGCCATCTGGCGGGTGATCGACCGCTGCGTGCAGGTGCTGGGCGGGCAGGGCGTCACGGGCGAATCGATTGTCGAGCGGATCTTCCGTGATGCCCGTAGCTTCCGCATCTATGACGGCCCCAACGAAGTGCACCGAATGAGCCTGGCGAAGAAGATCCTCGCCCGTGCCGCCACGGGGGGCGGGCAATGTGTGCCCGCGAAAACAGCTACATGACCGGCCAGGCCATCGCCGTCGATGGTGCCCTTTCAGCGCTCTGAGCGCTTGTGCCATGCGCGCTGTCATCAACTGAAAAACCGTTGTCGTCCGATGATAAGCGCCGCTTGGCGCAACGGCCTAAATTGCCCTTCAACACGCGGTTTATCGGTTAACAAGAACGACAAGAAAGGAGATTGGCATGGCCAAAGCGGTACGTTTCTACGAAACCGGAGGGCCTGAGGTCCTGCGCTACGAAGACGTCGAAGTCGGCGAGCCGGGCCCTGGGCAGGTGCGCCTGCGCCACGTGGCGGTCGGCCTTAACTACGCCGACACTTATTTTCGCAACGGCACCTACCCGATCCCGCTGGCCAATGGCATGGGCGTGGAAGCGTCGGGTGTGGTGCAGTCGGTGGGCGAGGGCGTCAGCCATGTGGCTGTTGGCGACCGGGTGACCTACACCGGCTTTATCAACACCCTCGGCGCCTACAGCACCGAACGCCTGATTCCCGCAGCAGCACTGATCAAACTGCCGGAAACCCTGTCCTTCGAGACCGCCGCCGCCATGACCATGCGCGGCCTGACGGCGTCGTACCTGATGCGCCGCCTGTACGACTTCAAGCCGGGTGACAGCATCCTGCTGCACGCTGCGGCGGGCGGCGTCGGCCTGATCGTTTCGCAGTGGGCCAAACTGCTGGGCCTGACCGTGATCGGCACGGTGTCCACCGACGCCAAGGCCCAGGTGGCACGCGCCCATGGTTGCGACCACACCATCAACTACAGCCACGAGGATGTGGCCAGCCGCGTGCGTGAGCTGACCGACGGGGTGGGCGTCAACGTGGTCTTCGACAGCGTTGGCCGCAACACCTTCATGGGCTCGCTGGACTCGCTCAAGCGCCGCGGCCTGATGGTCTGCGTGGGCACTGCGTCCGGCCCCATCGAACCGTTCGACCCGCAGATCCTGGCGATCAAGGGGTCGCTGTTCATGACCCGACCGGCCCTGGCCGACTATATCGCCGAGCCGGCGGAAAAAGCCCGCCTGGCCAGCGAGCTGTTCGACCATGTCAGCAGTGGCCGCATCCGCATCGAGATCAACCAGCACTACGCCCTGCAGGATGCGGTGCAGGCCCACCGTGACCTGGAGTCACGCAAGACCACGGGTTCGTCGATCTTCGTCATCTGAGGGGGCACTGCCATGCAAGTCGAACAACTGACCTGCGCCATCGGTGCCGAACTGGTGGGCGTCAGGCTGGCCGATGCCATTCATGATGACGGCCTGTTCGCCGAGATCCGCGCCCAACTGCTCAGGCACCGGGTGCTGTTCTTGCGTGACCAGGCCATCAGCCGCGCCGAGCATGTGGCCTTTGCCCGCCGCTTCGGCGAGCTGGAAGACCACCCGGTCGCCGGCAGCGACCCGGAGCACCCCGGCCTGGTGCAGATCTACAAGCGCCCCGATCAGCCGGCCGACCGCTATGAGAATGCCTGGCACACCGACGCCACCTGGCGCGAAGCGCCGCCGATGGGCTGCGTGCTGCGCTGCGTCGAATGCCCACCGGTAGGCGGCGACACCATGTGGGCGAACATGGTGCTGGCCTACGACAACCTGCCGGCCGAGATCAAGGCCAGGGTCGAAGGGCTGCGCGCCCGGCACAGCATCGAGGCCAGCTTTGGTGCGGCCATGCCGCTGGACAAGCGCCTTGCGCTCAAGGCGCGTTACCCCGACGCCGAGCACCCGGTGGTGCGCATCCACCCGGAAACCGGCGAGAAGGTGCTGTTCGTCAATGCCTTCGCCACCCATTTCAGCAATTACCACACCCCCGAACGTGTGCGTTTCGGCCAGGACGCCAACCCCGGTGCCGCCGACCTGCTGCGCTACCTGGTGAGCCAGGTGTACATCCCCGAGTATCAGGTGCGCTGGCGCTGGACACCCAACAGCATCGCCATCTGGGACAACCGTAGCACCCAGCATTACGCCGTCATGGACTACCCGGCCTGCCATCGCAAGATGGAGCGTGCCGGGATCATGGGCGACAGCACCTTCTGAACAGACAAGAACAAGACTGAGGATCAGACATGCAATTCTTCGACGACTCGCTGCACCCGGAAAACATGGAAAAGGTAGTCATCACCGTGGCGCCCTATGGCCCCGAGTGGATGCCGGATGATTTCCCGCAGGACATCCCGGTCACCATGGATGAGCAGGTGCAAAAGGCAGTCGACTGCTATGAAGCGGGCGCCACGGTGCTCCACCTGCACGTTCGCGAACTCGATGGCACCGGCTCCAAGCGCCTGTCCAAGTTCAACGAACTGATCGCTGGGGTCCGCGAAGCGGTACCGGACATGATCATCCAGGTGGGTGGCTCGATTTCCTTTGCGCCCGAAGGCGAAGGTGAAGCGGCCAAGTGGCTGAGCGACGACACCCGGCACATGCTGGCCGAGCTGACCCCCAAGCCGGACCAGGTGACGGTGGCGATCAACACCACCCAGATGAACATCATGGAGCTGCTGTACCCGGAGTACCTGGAAGGCACATCGCTGGCCAGCCCCGGGATCCAGGCCGCCTACAGTGAAATGACCGTGCCTGCGGGGCCGGCCTGGGTCGAAGAGCACTTGCGCCGCCTGCAGGCGAGCAACATCCAGCCGCACTTCCAGCTGACCGGCATGCATGCCCTGGAAACCCTCGAGCGCCTGGTGCGCAAGGGCGTTTACAAAGGCCCGCTGAACCTGACCTGGATCGGCATTGGTGGCGGCTTTGACGGCCCCAACCCGTTCAACTTCTTCAATTTCGTGCACCGGGCGCCGGACGGTTGCACCCTGACTGCGGAGTCGTTGCTCAAGAATGTGCTGCCGTTCAACACCATGGCCCTGGCCATGGGCCTGCACCCGCGCTGTGGCATCGAAGACACCATCATCGACCAGCACGGCAAGCCGTTCACCTCGGTGCAGCAGATTCAGCAGACCGTGCGCGTGGCGCACGAACTGGGGCGTGAGGTGGCCAGCGGCAAGGAAGCGCGCGCCATCTACCGCATCGGCGAGCAGTACGCGACCGTCGAGCAAACCTTGCTGGCCAACGGCATGGCGCCGAACCGCCGGCCAGGGCAGAAGGGCGTGCCACAGCGCGCGTGATGAATGAGCAGGGGCTTGTGGGAGCCGCTTGAGCAAGGCAGTTGCTCCCACATGTTTTTGCAGGGCCCATAGCGCGCTGTTGTTCTTCCAGTAGTACCTGATCGGCTGTTACCCATAACAACAAAAACAACCCAAGCCAGATACCCGAGGAGGCAGCATGGCCACCTACCACGCCAGTGCGTCAGAACCCGGCACTGATACATCACTGGGCATCCCCCGGCGCTACGCCTGGATCGTCTTTGCCCTGACCTTCGGTTTGTTGATCTCCGACTACATGTCGCGGCAAGTGCTGAATGCCGTGTTCCCGCTGCTGAAGCAGGAGTGGCAGCTCAGCGACAGCCAGCTCGGCCTGCTCAGTGGTATCGTCGCCTTGATGGTCGGCCTGCTGACCTTTCCGCTGTCCTTGCTCGCCGACCGCATCGGCCGGATCAAGAGTCTGACCTTCATGGCGGTGATGTGGAGCCTGGCCACGCTGGGCTGCGCTGTCGCCGAGAACTACCAGCAGATGTTCATCGCGCGCTTTCTGGTCGGTGTTGGCGAGGCCGCTTACGGCAGCGTCGGCATCGCCGTGGTGGTGGCGGTGTTCCCGCGCGAGATGCGCGCCACCCTGGCCGGCTCGTTCATGGCCGGGGGCATGTTCGGCTCGGTGCTGGGCATGGCGTTGGGCGGCGTGATGGCCCAGCACCTGGGCTGGCGCTGGGCGTTTGCCGGCATGGCGTTCTTTGGCCTGGCCCTGGCGGTGCTCTACCCGTTGATCGTGCGTGAGGCGCGCATTGCCCCGAGGGGCCTGGCCGATGCCGCCGACAAGGCTGCGCTGAAGGCATTGCGGCCGTTGCGCACGCTGTATTCCAGCCGTTCGGTCATCAGCGCCTACGTGGGCAGCGGCTTGCAGCTGTTCGTCGGCGGCACGGTGATCGTCTGGTTCCCCAGTTACCTGAACCGTTACTACGCCATGAGCACCGACCAGGCCGGCGCGGTGGCGGCGCTCATCGTGCTGTGCAGTGGGGTGGGCATCGTGCTGTGCGGCATGCTGTGCGACCGCATGGGGCGCAACCGCCCTGATCGCAAGATCAGCCTGGCCATCGCCTATTGCCTGGGCAGTTGCGTGCTGCTGTCGGTGGCCTTCGCCTTGCCGGCGGGCATGCCGCAACTGGTGCTCATCTGCCTGGGCATGATGATAGCCGCCGGCACCAATGGCCCGTCCAGCGCCATGGTCGCCAACCTGACCCACTACACGGTGCATGGCACTGCCTTCGCCACCCTGACCTTGAGCAACAACTTGCTCGGCCTGGCCACCGGCCCGTTGATCACCGGCAAGGTGTCCGACCTGATCGGCTTGCAGGCCGCCTTTGAACTGGTGCCGTTGATCAGCATCGCCGCCGCGGCGGTGTTCTTCTACGCCAAGCGCCACTACCACCGTGACATGGCGCGCCTGGCCCTGGGCGAAAGCATGCCAGCGCCTGTCGAGCCTGTACTGGAGGCCCGAACGTGAACCCTTCATTGTCGATTGATGTGTACGTCGATTTCATCTGCCCGTGGTGCCTGATCGGCAAGCGGCAATTGCAGCGTGCGCTGGCGCAGTTGCGCGAAGCGCGGCCCGAGGTCGTGATCAACCTGGCTTGGCAGGGCGTGCAGTTGTTGCCCGACATGCCTGTGGCCGGCCAGCCGTTCGCCGCGTTCTACCAGCGCCGCCTGGGCAGTGACGAGGCGGTGCGCCAACGCCAGGCCCAGGTACAGGAGGCCGCCAGTGCGGTAGGTGAACAGCTCGATTTCAGCCGCATTGCGCGCATGCCCAACACAGCAGACGCTCATCGCTTGCTGTTGCATGCCGCCGAGCTGGGCAGCGAGCAGCAGCTCGAAGCGCTGCTGGAGCGGCTGTTTGCAGCGTATTTCCGGCTGGGCGAAGACCTGGGCGACCGCGCCACGCTGTTGCGTATTGCCGAGCAGTGCGGTTTTGCGCCTGCCGCGATGGCCGGCAGCCTGCGCGGCGATGGCCGGCCGTTTGCCAGTGCCAGCGCGAACATCGCCAGCCGGGGTGTGCCGTGTTTCGTGTTCGACGATCATCTGCCCGTGTTCGGTGCGCAGCCGCCAGAGGCGTTGCTCGACGCCATGCAGCTGGCGCTGTCGCGTTCGGCAGCAGCGGGGGCCGACGCATGACGCAGCGTATCGAGGTGCCGGCCCAGCGCGTGCCCACTGTCGGCGGGCGCGCGTTGTTCGAGCATGCAGGCAAAAGCCTGGCGCTGTTCAATATCGCCGGGCGCTTGTTGGCCATTGACGACAATTGCCCGCACCAAGGGTCGTCGCTGTGCGCCGGCCAGCTGGACGGTGGCGTTATCCAGTGCCGGGCCCATGGCCTGCGCTTCGACCTGGCCAGCGGCTACCTGCTCAATTCCACGGCGCTCAAGGTGGCCAGCTACCCCGTGGAGGTGGAGGGTGATCGGGTGTTCATCGTGATGGCCTGCCAGGAGACCCTGTCATGAACAGCCTGGCGCTTGCCCAGGCGACGGAGGCCAGGATGGCCTCGGCTTTTTTAGGTTTCTTCACGGAATGTTGGGGAAGTGGGGCTGGTTTGTGCTTGTCGGGAGATAGGATGATGGCGGCTAGGTGCCTGTCTTGGGTTTGGAGGTGGGGCGGAGATCGAGCGCCGCCCGCGCGGCGCATCGCGACGCAAGGCCGCTCCTACATCTGTTTCGGGCCAGTTATGCCTGTGACATAAGCGCGCGACCGCCTTGTTTGTTCGACGCAACATTGAGGCGGGCACCAAGGGGCCGCGCGCAAATGCCTCAGGAATAATTGGCCCGAAACAGATGTAGGAGCGGCCTTGCGTCGCGATGCGCCGCGCGGGCGGCGCTCGATCTGATAGGCGCTGAAAATGCCAAGCCAGGCACCTGGTGGCCCCAAATACACCAGGCGCTCAACGCGTGGTGACAGGCCCTTGCGCGGCGCTGCGGGCGCGTTTGTGCGGCGTGTGCAGGTCATGCTGCACACGCCAGGTGGCCGGTGGTTGGCCGAACTGGTTGATGAACCAGCGGGTGAATGAACTGTGCATGGAATAGCCAAGCATGTCGGCGATACGCCCCAGTGAATAGCCGGGGCTTTCCAGGTAGCGCAGCACCAGGTCGCGGCGCACGCTGTTGACCAGCTCGCTGAAGGTGGCGCCATCTTCTTCCAGACGGCGCTGCAAGGTGCGCACGTTCATGCCCTGGGTCTGGGCGATGTGCTCGATGGTGGCGCGGCCCATCGGCATCAGCAGAAAGATCGATTTGCGCACCTCGTGCACCAGCGAAGGGTTGCCGTCATCCTGCAGGGCACACACGTAGCGTTGGGCCAGGCGCGCCATGGCTTCGTTAGCCTGTGGGTTGGTCGTGTCCAGGTCGGCGGCGGAACAGACGATGCCGTTGAAGTCGCTGTTGAACTCCAGCTTGCAGCCGAAGATGCGGCGGTGGATGGCCAGGTCGGCGGGGGCAGCGTGAGTGAAATTGGCGCTGACCGGGTGCCAGTGCGCGCCCAGCAACGCCGAGCAGAAGCGGTGCATGACACCGATGGCCAGCTCGATGGCCTGGCGGCTGTGCATGGGCTGCTCGGTGATGACTTCCTGGCGAATGATCACCGTCTTGCCGGTTTCTTCGACGTGAATCGCCAGGGCATTGTTGAGCACATGGCGATATTGCACGATCACCTGCAGCGCATCGCGCAGCGAATGCTGGTGGCTGATCAGCAGGCTGACTTCACCAAAATCCGACAACTGGCGCAGTTCGGCCATGCGCAGGCCGAAGGCTTCGCAGCCGCTCAGGCGCGCCGACTCTTCGAGCACGTTGATCGCAGCAGCGACTGGAATGCGCTGGTCGGGGGCTTCGAGCAATGAAGCGCTGAGGCCAGCCTGGGCCAGCAGCCCATGGCCATTGAGGCCCAGATGGCGGGAGACTTCCAGGTAATTGGTCAGCGAAGCAGCACGGGCGAGCACGGTCATATTTGTTGTTTTCCACGTGTTCTTGATGGGCGTCCCGCTGCGCTGGCGGGTAGTCACTTATAGCGTTTGTGTCATCGGATGCAAAGCCATTTTCAGACCGCTGGTCCCACTCACCAAGGGCGTGCGGGCCGCCATGCCAACTGTGTCATCAACTGAAAAATGGCTGACGCGCAATGTAAAGCGTGTGCCGGAACGACGCTTTACTCTGGCCCTCAAGCAGTCGGCAATCGACCGAGTGATCCAGAGCAAAGGGCCCTGACATGGAAAAACTGCAAACCGCCGCTACCGTGCTGATCGTTCCCGGTCTGCGCGACCATGTGGCAGAACATTGGCAAACCCTGTTGCAGGCTCGCCTGGCCAAGGTGCGTGCCGTGCCGCCGCTGACAACCGACGGGCTCAGTTGCACGGCGCGGGTCGAGGCGATCGAGCGTGAACTGGCCGCAATCGATGGCCCGGTGATCCTGGTCGCGCACAGTGCCGGTGTGCTGATGGTGGTGCACTGGGCCGCACGTTATCAGCGCCCGATCAAGGGCGCCTTGCTCGCCGCCCCCCCTGACCTGCAAAGCGACTGGCCGCAAGGCTACCCCAGCCCTGACAGCCTGCGCGCCCACGGCTGGGCGCCGCTGCCGGGCGGCCCGCTGCCTTTCCCAAGCCTGCTGGCGGCCAGCAGCAATGACCACCTGGCCAGCCCCGCCGCAGTGGCCGGCATGGCCGCGCAGTGGGGCAGCGAGCTGCTCGAGCTCGGTGCCGTCGGCCACCTCAACCCTGCCTCGGGCTACGGCCCATGGCCCCACGCCGAGGCCCTGATCCGGCAACTCGATTACTAGGGCGCATCTATCACCCAAGCAGAGACTCACCCAAGCAGAGACATCGCATGAACAACAATAAGAACGTTCTCTTCTGCCTTCCCCGCCGTAACCTCATGGCCACGCTGCTGATCGCCGGTGCACCCGCTGCCCAGGCATTCCAGCTGGACATCGCCGACCCCGACTGGAGCGTGCGCTTCGACAACACCGCCAAGCTGAGCTACGGCCAGCGGGTCGAAGGCGAAAACGCCAAGGTCGCCCGCACCTCCAATCTCAATGACGGCGACAAGAATTTCAGTGTGGGTAGCGCGGTTACCCAGCGCCTGGACCTGCTCACCGAGCTGGATATCGTCTATCAGGGCAGCATGGGCATGCGCGTCAGCGCCGCCAGCTGGTACGACCATGCCTATGACGACGTCGGCTCGAACAGCAACCCGTTCCCCGGCCAGCAGGGCAATGCCGGCAACCTGGTGCTGGCGCGCCCGGCCGCAGGCTTGCCGGCGGGCACCGTGCTGGCCGGCGGCCCGGCGCGTCATCATGGCCTGAGCCGTTACAGCGACCGTTACTACAATGGGCCGTCCGGCGAGTTTCTCGATGCCTTCGTCTTCTACAACACCGAGATCGGCGACGAGTCGATGTTGAGTGGCAAGCTTGGCTGGCACTCGGTGTACTGGGGCGAGACATTGTTCAACGCCGCCAACGGCATCAACTATGGCCAGTCGGCACTGGACCTGGCCAAGCTGTACAACGTGCCGGGCACCGAAACCAAAGAGCTGTTCCTGCCGCGCAAGCAGCTGTCGTTGAGCTTCACGGTCAACCCCGAGCTGACGCTGGCGGCGCAGTACTTCCTCGAGTTCGACAACTCGCGCCTGCCCGAAGGCGGTACCTACATGGGCGCCTACGACATGCTCGGCGAGGGTGGCGATATCTTCTGGCTGCCGGTGCCCAATGCCGTTGGCGGGGCCGGTGCGTTCTACGGTGCGCCCCGCGGGCATGACATCCGGCCACGCAACGCGGGCGACTTCGGCCTGATGGCCAAGTGGAGCCCGGAATGGCTCGACGGCACCCTGGGCTTCTACTACCGCAACACCTCCGACCCGACCCCGGCCGTGCTGATCAATGCGCCCAACCTGCACACCGGCAGCCTGGACGGTACCAGCTATATGGCGGCCTACGCCGACGACATCGATATCTACGGCATCAGCCTGGCGAAGAACGTCGGGCCGGTGAGTGTCGGGCTGGACGTCAACTACCGCGAGAACATGCCGCTGATCAGCAACTTCACCACCATCAACGGGCCGCTGTACCAGGCCTTGGCGGGCACGGCGGGCGGCACCAACCTGATCGGCGAGGTGCCGGGCAACGGCGAGACCGGCCTGGCCCGCGGCAAGACCTTGCATGTGGTGCTCAACGGCCTGGTCACGTTCGGTGCCACGCCACTGTGGGACGCCTCGTCGCTGGCGGTGGAGGGCGCCATGACCCACCTGGTCAGCGTCGACAAGGGTGAGCAGACCTTCAAGGGTGATTCCAGCTACGAGGGTGTCGACAAGGTCACCACCAACGCCTACACCCTGGCGGTCAACTTCACGCCGACCTGGTTCCAGGCGCTGCCTGGGGTCGATATCTCCATGCCGCTGTCCTACAACGTCGGCCTCAAGGGCAACTCTGCCGTGCAACTGGGCGGCAACGAGGATTCGGGCAGCTACTCGGTGGGCATCGCCGCCGATGTCTACCAGAAGTACAAGTTCGACCTGAAGTATGTCGACTCCTTCGGCAAGTTCGATACCTGCGAAACCGGTACCGACAACAACACCCCAGGCACCAACGGGCGCTACCAGTGCATCCCCGGCCAGATTACCTCGCAGGCAGGCCTGGCGCCGTTGTTGAAGGACCGCGGCATGGTCACCGCGTCGTTCAAGACCACCTTCTGAAACGCCACTACAACAACAAGCGGAGAAACGCGATGAAGCATCTCAACAGCCTGCTGTGCGCCTCGCTGGCGGTCATCTTCGCCGGGCATGCCCACGCGGGCGCACCGGCCCAGGACATCGCCCGGCTGGGCAAGGACCTGACCGTGGTGGGGGCCGACCAGGCGGGCAACGCCGACGGCTCCATCCCGCCCTACGAGGGCGGCCTGAACACCCCGCCTGCCGGTTTCAAGCAAGGCGATACCCTGCGGCCTGACCCCTATACGGCGGAAAAGCCACTGCTGGTGATCGATGGCAAGAACGTCGACCAGTACCAGGGCTCGCTGACCGCCACCACGGTGGAGCTGGCCAAGCGCTTCCCCACCTTCCGCATCGAGGTCTACCCAAGCCACCGTACGGCGGCATTGCCCAAGGCGCTGCTGGACAACACCCTGAAAAATGCCGCCAACGCCAAGTCGCTGCAGGATGGCCTGGCCATCGAGAATGTGTTGCCTGGCGTGCCGTTCCCCATCCCGCAGTCGGGCGCCGAAGCCATGTGGAACCACCTGCTGCGCTACCAGGGCGTAGCGCAGAAGGCCAAGTACGATTCGTGGAACGTCGACGCAGCCGGTGTGGCAGCCCTGGCCACCACGGGCCTGGCCTACAACGCCTACCCGATCTACGAGGACCTGAACAAGGTCATCGGAGCCAAGGACATCTATTTCCAGACCAAGCTGTACTTCGAAGGCCCGGCACGCCGTGCCGGTGAGTCGATGATGCTCAAGGATGCCGCCAACCCACTGGTACAGGAACGCCGTGCCTGGCAGTACCTGCCGGGCCAGCGCCGGGTGAAGTTGGCACCGAACCTGGCTTACGACACGCCAAACCCCGGTACGGCCGGCTCCGGTACCTTCGATGATGTGTATGTGTTCAACGGTGCGCTGGACCGCTATGACTGGCACCTGGTGGGCAAGCGCGAAATGTACGTGCCGTACAACACCTACCGGTTGACCTACATTCACGACCCGAAAAGCCTCACCACACCCAACCACCTGGCGCCAGACCAGGTGCGCTGGGAGAAGCACCGGGTCTGGGTGGTCGAGGGCACTCTCAAGGGCAATGCCCGGCACATCTATGCCAAACGCCGCTTCTACCTGGACGAGGACAGCTGGTTCGCCCTGGCGTCCGACCAGTACGACGCCCGAGGCCAGTTGTATCGCGGCTCCTACAGCTTCTTCACACAGAGCTACGACGTGCAGATCCCCAACAACAACCCGCATGTGGTCTACGACCTGGTCGGCGGCAGCTACAACATCAACGGCCTGATCGGCCCGCACGGTGGTATCGAGTACATCAGCCCTCTGTCCAAGGCGCAGTGGTCGCCCGAAGCCCTCGCCGGCGCCGGTATTCGCTGACCCCCGACGATCAACCTGCCGGCTGCGCCAGAAGGGCAGCCGGCAGAGTCTGCAGAGGATGTGGCATGGCTTGTTCAAGAAAATGGGCGCCGTGGGCGCTGGCGTTGGCCATGGCTGTGGCTGGCGTTCAAGGCCCGGCGCGGGCGGCTGGGTATGTCGATGTGCTGGACTTGCCGGCCAAGCCGAGCGCGCAGGCGGTGCTCAGCCCCCTGCGCGATGTGACGCGGGCGGGGGATCGGCTGGTGGCGGTGGGGCCGCGTGGGCACATCGTGTATTCCGACAACCAGGGCCAGGACTGGCACCAGGCCAGTGTGCCGGTCAGTGCCGACCTCAACGCCCTGGTCTTTGCGAACGCGCGCGAAGGCTGGGCGGTGGGCAACGATGGCGTGGTCCTGCACAGCCGCGACGGGGGGGCGAGCTGGGCCCGGCAGCTTGACGGCCGGCAGATCGGCACGCTGGTCGAGGCGCATTACCAGGCCTTGGCCAAGGCGCATCCGGACGATCCCCAATGGCCGGCATTTGCCGCCGAAGGCCGGCGGCTGGTGGAGGAGGGCGCCGACAAACCCTTGCTTGGCGTGTGGTTCGTTGACGCCCGGCACGGGTACGTAGTGGGCGTGTTCAACCTGATCCTGCGCACCGACGACGGCGGCAACAGCTGGGTGCCGATGCAGGACCGCACCGACAACCCGCAAGGCCTGCACCTCAATGCCATCCATGCAATCGGTGATGAGCTGTACGTGGCCGGTGAACAGGGCTTGCTGCTCAAGTGGCAGGCTGGACAACAGCGTTTCGTCAGCTTGCCCAGCCCCTACCAGGGGACCTGGTTCGGGGTGCTCGGCAAACCCGGCGAAGTGCTTGCGTATGGCCTGCGTGGCCATGTGGCGCGCAGCAGTGACGGCGGGCAGAGCTGGGCCCGGGTGAACACGGGGGTTACGCAAAGCATCACGGCTGCCAGCATCGACAGCAACGGCGACTACTGGTTGTTCAGCCAGGCCGGCCAGGTACTGCGCAGCCGCGACGGCGGCCTGAGTTTTGCCGTGCAGCCCCAGGTGCCGCCGGCGCCGGTGACCGCTGCGGTGCAGGCCCGCAGCAACGGCACCGTACTGGTGGGTGAACGCGGTGTACGCGTGCTGCCGGCCCGATAACAACCCTGAGCATTCGAAGAGAACTCGTGATGGCCAACATCAAGCAAGACACCCTGCCGGTGATCCGCGACCTGAAGGATTTCGATCCCCGCTCCGGCAACCTGCTGGAGCGCATGGTCTTCAACTACCGCCCGCTGTTCATGCTGTTCATGGTGCTGGTCACGGGGGTATTGGGCTACCTGGCGCTGACCCGCCTGGAGTTGCGGCCCAGTTTCGAGAAAATGATCCCGCAGAGCCAACCCTACATCCAGAACTACCTGGACAACCGCAAATCGCTGCGCGGCCTGGGTAACTCGGTGCGGGTGGTGGTGGAGAACACCCAGGGCGACATTTTCGACCCTGAGTACCTGAATGTGCTCAAGCAGATCAACGACGAGCTGTTTCTCGCCCAGGGCGTGGACCGCGCCTGGATGAAGTCGTTGTGGAGCCCCGGTGTGCGCTGGACCGAAGTCACCGAGGAGGGCTTTCAGGGCGGCACGGTGATGCCCGACGACTACCAGGGCAAGCCGGCCGACATCGAACAGCTGCGGCAGAACATCAACCGTGCCGGCATCGTCGGCAGCCTGGTGGCGACCGACTTCAAGTCGAGCATGCTGGTGGTGCCGCTGCTCGACCACGACCTGGCCACCGGCCGCGGCATCGACTACCGGCAGTTCTCGCAGATGCTCGAACAGCAACTGCGCGACAAGTACGAGTACGCCGGCGACAGCAAGGCGCGCAGGGCAGGCGAGGAGGGCCACGGCAAGTACAAGGTGCGGGTCATCGGTTTTGCCAAGCTGATGGGCGACCTGAGCGACGGGCTGGTCCAGGTGATGATGTTCTTCGCCTTGGCGGTGGGCACTTCGCTGCTGATCATCTACCTGTATACCCGCTGTGTGCGCAGTACCTTGCTGGTGGTGTGCTGTTCGCTGGCGGCGGTGGTGTGGCAACTGGGTATCGTCGGCTGGCTGGGGTATGCCATCGACCCTTATTCGATCCTGGTGCCGTTTCTGATCTTCGCCATCGGCGTCTCTCATGCGGCGCAGAAGATGAACGGCATCATGCAGGACATCGGCCGCGGCACGCACAGGCAAGTAGCCGCGCGCTATACCTTTCGGCGCCTGTTCGTGGCCGGGGTCACCGCGCTGCTGGCCGACGCCGTGGGCTTTGCCGTGCTGATGCTGATCGACATCCCGGTGATCAAGGACCTGGCGATCACCGCGAGCATTGGGGTTGCGGTACTGATCTTCACCTCGTTGCTGTTGATACCGGTGGCGCTGTCGTATGTCGGCGTGGGCCGCAAGGCCGCCGAGCGTGCTCTGCGCATCGACCGCCGCGCCGTCGAGCACCGCGGCTTTGGCAAGCTGTGGGATGCGCTCGACCGCTTCACCACGCGCAAGTGGGCGACCGGCGCGGTGCTGGTGGCCGTACTGATGGGCGCAGTTGGTTTCTGGGCAAGCCTGCAACTGAAGATCGGTGACCTCGACAGCGGTGCGCCGGAGCTGCGCGCCGACTCGCGCTACAACCGCGACAACGCCTACATCACCCGCCACTACGCACTGTCCAGCGACCTGTTTGCGGTGATGATCAAGACCCCACCGGAAGGCTGCCTGAGCTACCAGACGCTGATGCTCGCCGACCGCCTGGCCTGGGAGCTGCAGCAGTACCCGGGCGTGCAGACCACCGTTTCGTTGGTCAACGCCGTGCGCCAGATCACCGCAGGCTCGTTCGAGGGCAACCCGAAGATGAGCAGCCTGCAGCGCAACCAGGACATGCTCAACTATGCCGCCCAACAAGCGTCGGTCAACGCCCCGGAGCTGTTCAACAACGACTGTTCGCTGATGCCGGTGATCGCCTACCTCAAGGACCACAAGGCCCAGACCCTCGACGATGTGGTGGCTATCGCCGACCGCTTTGCCCGCGAAAACAGCACCCCAGAGCGCCAGTTCATGCTTGCGGCCGGTAGCGCCGGCATCGAGGCGGCAACCAATATCGTGGTCCGTGACGCCAACCGCACCATGCTGCTGTTCGTCTACCTGGCGGTCACGCTGTTTTGCCTGATCACCTTCCGCAGCTGGCGGGCGACCTTGGTGGCGCTGTTGCCGCTGGTGCTGACCTCGGTGCTGTGCGAGGCCTTGATGGTGGCGATGGGCATTGGCGTGAAAGTGGCCACGTTGCCGGTCATCGCCCTGGGTGTCGGGATTGGCGTGGACTACGCCTTGTACCTGCTCAGCGTGCAGTTGCACTACCAGCGCCAGGGCCGCTCGTTGGGCGAGGCCTACCAGAACGCCGTGGCCTTCACAGGCCGGGTGGTCGGCCTGGTCGGCATCACGCTGGCGGCGGGCGTGGTCGGTTGGGCCTGGTCGCCGATCAAGTTCCAGGCCGACATGGGCATCCTGCTGACCTTCATGTTCCTGTGGAACATGCTGGGTGCCCTGGTGCTGATCCCGGCGTTGTCGTACTTCCTGCTGCCGGACAAGCGCTTTGTTGCCGCCGAGCCCGAGACGTGTGCTGCGCCGACGCCACCTGACGAGCGCGTGTGCCAACCCCAGGCGCCCACGCGGATGAGCGCGTGAGTGCCTTTTAGTCGAACCGAACACGAACAACTGGAAGCTACCTACATGGCCAAGACAAAAATAATGCCGCCGGCAGCCGGTGCCTATGCCTACCCCCTGCTGATCAAACGCCTGCTGATGTCAGGGGTCCGCCACCAGCCGGAACAGCAGATCGTCTACGCCGACAAGCTGCGCTACACCTACCGCGACCTCGACCAGCGGGTCCGGCGCCTGGCCAATGCGCTGCGTGCGGCCGGGGTGCAGGCCGGGGATACCGTGGCGCTACTGGATTGGGACAGCCACCGCTCGCTCGAGTGTTTTTTTGCCGTGCCGATGCTGGGTGCGGTGTTGCACACGGTGAACGTGCGCCTGTCCCCCGAGCAGGTTGCCTACACCATGAACCACGCCGAAGACGAAGTGGTGCTGGTGCATGACGACTTCGTGCCGCTGCTGGAGCAGATTCACGGTCAGCTGGGGACCGTGCGCGGCTACGTGCAGCTTACGGACGCGCAGGCGCCGGCCACTTCGTTGCCCGTGCTGGGCGAGTACGAAGCGCTGCTGGCCGCCGCCAGCCCTGAAGCCGAGTTCGACGACTTCGACGAGCACTCGGTGGCGACGCTGTTCTACACCACCGGCACCACGGGCAACCCCAAAGGGGTGTACTTCTCCCACCGCCAGCTGGTGCTGCACACCCTCAACGAACTGGGCACCTTCGCCGCCTACGATGGCCAGCCACTGTTACGGTCCAGCGACGTGTACATGCCCATCACGCCGATGTTCCATGTGCACGCATGGGGCGTGCCTTACGTGGCCACGATGCTGGGGGTCAAGCAGGTGTACCCCGGGCGCTACGAGCCGAACACCCTGGTGCGGTTGTACCGCGACGAAGGGGTGACATTCTCCCACTGCGTGCCGACCCTGTTGCAGATGATGCTGGACTGCGAGCAAGGCCAGCACACCGATTTCAGCCGCTGGAAGATCCTGCTCGGTGGCAGCGCGTTGACCCACGGCCTGGCCCGCCAGGCCAGCGAGCGTGGCATGTTGATCTACAGTGGCTACGGGATGTCCGAGACCTGCCCGCTGCTGACCCTGACCCACTTGCGCGAAGCCGACCTGGCCTTGCCCATGGCCGAGCAGGTCACGCAGCGGATCAGAACCGGCGCCCCCGTGGCGATGGTCGACCTGCGCATCATCGATGCCCAGGGTTACGCCATGCCCCACGACGGTGAGTCGCTGGGTGAAATCGTGGTGCGCTCACCCTGGTTGACCCAGGGCTACCTGCACGAGCCGCTCAAAGGCGCCGAACTGTGGCAGGACGGCTGGCTGCACACCGGTGACATGGGCTCGATCGACCGCCACGGGGTGTTGGAGATCAAGGACCGGATCAAGGACGTGATCAAGACCGGCGGGGAGTGGATCAGCTCGTTGACCCTGGAAAACCTGATCAGCCAGCATGCGGCGGTCAGCGCCGTGGCGGTGGTCGGCATCCCTGACGAGCAGTGGGGCGAGCGGCCTATCGCCCTGGTGGTGCGTGCATCAGGCGGCAGCCTTGACCAGCCGATGCTCGAGGCGCACCTGAAGCAGTTCGTCGACTGCGGGCAGATCAACAAGTGGGCGATTCCGCGGCAGGTGCATTTCGTTGCCGACATCCCCAAGACCAGCATTGGCAAGATCAACAAGAAGCTGATTCGCGAGATGCACATGGGGGCATGAGCGCCGTCGGCGTATCCGCAAGCCTCTGTAGCAATGTTGCAAAGCCCGTTATGATGCGTGCCATGCGAACCCGTGATTTCCTTAGCTGTGATGACCTGTTCACGGGCACGTCCTGCATTGGCCTAAGAGTACCTGCACAGTGAATATCAGGCGGATCGAGTGCTTTCTTGCAGTGGTCGATCTAGGCACCGTGACCGCGGCCTCCCATAAACTGCACCTGGCTCAGCCCGCGTTGAGCCGTTAGATCCAGACCCTGGAGCAGGAGCTGGGCCTGCAGCTGTTCGGGCACCATCGCAACCGCTTGGCCCTGACTGCTGCGGGCCATACCCTCGTGCCGCTGGCGCGGCAGTTGGTGGAGAAGGCGCGCAGTATCAGCATTGCCGCGCAAAGCTTGGCCAGCGGCCAACTGCGCGACCTGCGCATCGCCGCCACGCCTGCCACCATCAGTGAGTTGATCGCGCCCTTCATCACCACGCTGGGCAAGGACGACCCGATGATCCTGACCGTGGATGCGCCTCATGCCGAACTGCTTGAGCGCTTTCATCAAGGCATGGACATGGTGGTTACACCCAGCGCCCTCGACAGCGACTTGCGTAGCCTTTATCTGGGGCGGGTGCCATTGCGGGCCTATGTCTGCGCAGAGCACCCATGGGCGCTCGAAGGGCGCAGCGAGATAGCCTTGGCCGAGCTGCTGCAACACGACTTGCTGCTGCTCGGCAGCCAGAACATCAGCCGCTGCGCGAAATCAGTGAAGGCATTTGCCGAATGCATGGCGCCACGTGCCGGTTCGAGTACAGCCACGAGTTTGCGCCGACCGTAAACTGGGCGAACAATACCGACATTGCCATTGCAGCTGCACGCAATGTGGTGGGTGACAAGGCCATAGACCCAGAGGTGTCACCCATGATGATTTCCGAAGACTTCGGCGCATTCATCCAGACGGTGCCAGGCAACTTCGTGTTCATTGGCAACGGCGCAGAGGGGCAGGACGGAGCGACGCCCCTGCACAATGCCGGCTATGACTTCAACGACGAAATACTGATGACCGGTGCGCGGTACTTTGCCGAGTTGGTGAGGGTCAGTCTTCCTGGAGTACACGTGAAAGAGTAAGAAAGTGTAATTCGGCGCCTTTGATCGCATTCTGGTCTTGGGTTGATTGGCCAAAACCCGCACAATTGCCGGCTTTTTTCGCCACAGGAAGCCGCCATGCAACGGATTGTGATTCTGGGAAATGCCGGCAGCGGCAAGTCGACCCTTGCCCGCGCCCTGGGCAAGCGCCTCGGCCTGCCGGTGGTTCACCTGGACACCTTGTTCTGGGAGGCCGGCTGGGTCGAGCCTGACGCCGAGCAGTTCCGCACCCGGGTCGGCGAGGCGATTGCGGGGCAGGCCTGGGTGTGTGAAGGCAACTATGCCCGGCGCACCTTCGACCTGCGCCTGCCCCGTGCGGACCTGGTCATCTGGCTCGATACGCCTCGGCTGACCTGCTTCAAGCGGGTGATCGTACGCAGCGTGATGAACCGGCCCCGGCCTGACCTGCCCGCGGGGTGTACAGAGAAGCTCGACCGGGCGTTCCTGACGTTCCTGAATTTCGTGTGGCAGTTCGACCGTGGCTACCGCCCAGGTATCGATGCACTGCGCCAGGCGATCGGGCCCGATGTTGCTACCGTGCACTTGCGCGGCAGCCGGCAGATCGCTGCATTTCTAGCCAGCTTGCCCGCAGCCGGCGGGCAGTAGCGCCCGCGAGGCGGCGGTCACGACGATGGCGAGGTTTAAACGGCGGTTCATGCATGGCTGGGGAAGTAGGGGGCTGCGATTTGCTTGTCGGGAGATAGCTCGTCGCCAACGCGGGCCGTAAACATGGCCTAGAGTTAGCGGCACGCATGGCGGCGCAATGCAATTAATTGCCGATCGCCACAACTATTTTCATTGGCAAATGTCACTTTCCGGAGCCGGCACGATTCTCGAGGCACCGGCGAGGCATATCGGAGCGAACTTGACATGGCAGCACTGCAAAGCAGTACGTTGGAAGCGATTGTCGGCAATCAGGCGCAGTTGCAGCGTAGTTGGCTTGAAGCACTCGAAGCCAAGGGGGCGGCGCGTAATATCCGTGAACAGGACCTGCGCCAGGAGACCCGTGATTTCCTGCAATTGGTGATCGACGGCCTGGGCCGTGAGAGCGGCACCCACATTGGCGCCGAAGGCTGGGAGGAGACGCGCCGCTTCCTGGAAAAACTCTCTGCCAGCCGTGCGCAGGTCGGTCAGGAATCCCACCAGACCGCGTTCTTCATCTTTGCCCTGAAAGGGCCGCTGTTCGACCTGCTTCAAGCCCATTACCGCGAGCAGCCCGCGCTGCTGGCCGAACAGCTATGGGAAATATCTTCACTGTTCGATGCCTTCGGGCTGCACACCATCCGCACCTACCAAAAAAACCGAGAGGCAGTGATCAAGCGTCAGCAAGAGGAACTGCTGGAGCTGTCCACCCCGGTGGTGAAACTGTGGGAGGGCGTACTGGCGCTGCCATTGATCGGCACGCTTGACTCCCAGCGCAGCCAGACGGTGATGGAGTCGTTGTTGCAACGCATCGTCGACACAGGCTCGGAAATCGCCATCATCGACATCACCGGTGTGCCGACGGTCGATACCCTGGTGGCCCAGCACCTGCTCAAGACCGTAACCGCCATCCGCCTGATGGGCGCCGACTGCATCATCAGCGGCGTGCGCCCGCAGATTGCGCAAACCATCGTGCACCTGGGCCTGGACCTGGGCACCCTGACCACCAAGTCCAACCTGGCCGATGCGCTGAAACTGGCGTTGTCGCGCCTGGGTACCACTGCTGGCGAGCGAGTGTGAGGCAATGGAGCGTATCCCCATATTGCAAATGGGCGAGTTCCTGCTGGTGACCATCCAGGTCGACATGCATGACCAACTGGCACTGCGCCTGCAGGACGATCTTACCGATCGCATCGAACACACCAGCGCCCGGGGCGTGCTGATCGACATCTCGGCGCTGGACATGGTCGATTCGTTCATCGGCCGCATGATCGCCACTATTTCGGGGTTGTCACGGATCATGGATGCCGAGACCGTCCTGGTCGGCATGCAGCCAGCGGTCGCGATCACTCTGGTGGAGCTCGGGCTAACCCTGCCCGGGGTCAGCACTGCACTCAATGTCGACCGGGGCATGCACCTGTTGCGCAAGCGGGTAGGCCGCCCATGACCATTCGCGAGCATGGCAGCCAGCCGGTACGCATCGAACAGGACGTCGTGCTGGCCCGCCAATTGACGCGCAAGCTCGCCAGTGACTGCGGCATGCGCCTGGTCGACCTGACCAAGCTGGTCACGGCCGTGAGTGAGCTGGCCCGCAACACCGTGGTGTACGGCGGGGGCGGCGACATGGACTGGGAGGTCATCGAAGAGGCTGGGCGTACGGGTGTACGTCTGGTCTTCCGGGATGAGGGGCCAGGCATTGCCGACATCAAACTGGCCTTGACCGATGGCTGGACATCCGGCAGTGGCTTGGGCCTTGGCCTGACCGGGGCGCGACGCCTGGTCGATGAGTTCGAACTGAATACCGCGCCCGGGCAAGGCACCCGGGTAATGATCACCCGATGGATATGAACCTGACCGCAAGCCTGACCCAGGTCCTGCGCATTGATGATGGCACCCAGGTCGGGCACGCCCGACGGGTCGCGCAGAAACTCGCCGAACAGCAGGGCTTTGACGCCACCGATGCGGGCCGGGCGGCCATTGTCGCGACAGAACTGGCCAGCAATGTGCTCAAGCATGCCAAATGCGGCGAACTGCACCTGCGCGTGCTTGGCCCTGCCAGCCAGCCTGGCATCGAACTGCTGGCGGTGGATCGCGGCCAAGGTTTCGACCTCAACCATTGCCTGGTCGACGGTTACTCCACCGGCGCAACCGCGGGTATTGGCCTGGGCGCTGTCAGCCGCTTGGCGCAGGTATTCGATGTGCACAGCGATGCCCAAGGGGCCGTGGTGCTGGCGCGCCTTTATAAACAGGCTGATACGCCCAGGGACATTCGCCTGGGTATCAGCCAGCATTCGCTGCATGACGACCCGGCCTGCGGTGATACGTGGCACGTGACGCTCGGCGAGCAGCGTTTGAGTGCGTTGCTGATCGACGGCCTGGGCCATGGCGAGGAGGCTGAACGCGCCGCCAAGGCCGGTGCCCAGGCGTTCGCCCAGAGCCCGTTCAGTGCACCGCTACATCTGCTGGGCGAATTGCACCAGGCCATGGCAGGTACGCGCGGTGGGGCTGTTGCGATTGCCCAGTATGAAGGGGGGCACGACAGCGTGAAGTTCATCGGCATCGGTAACATTGGCGCAACATTGGTCGGTGGCGATAGACCGCGTGGCCTGGCCTCTCACCCGGGCATCGTCGGCGGGCAATACCGTAAGGGGCAAGTGTTCGACTACGCGCATGTGAAGGGGAATCTGTTGATCATGTTCAGTGACGGCCTGCAATCGCGCTGGAACCTCCAAGCCTACCCGGGCCTGCTACACCGCCACCCGGCCGTGATCGCTGCGGTACTGCATCGCGACTTCTGTCGTGGGCGGGACGATGTGACTGTGCTGGTGCTCGACCTGGAGACCGTGCATGCCTGAGTCAACGCCCGAAAACCGCGCCGCGCAGGCTGCCTGTGTGGCACGCCTGCAGGCCGAAAATGAAGCGCTGCGCGCAGAACTGGAAGAAACCAACCAGGGGGTGCTGGCGCTCTATGCAGAGCTGGACACCCAAGCCGAGCAGTTACGCCAGGCATCGGACCTGAAAAGCCGCTTCCTTTCCTACATGAGCCATGAGTTCCGCACGCCGCTGGGCTCGATCCTGAGCATCACCAGCCTGCTCGCCGATGAGGTGGACGGGCCGCTGAGCAAGGAGCAGCAATTGCAGGTGGCCTTCGTCAGCATTGCAACGCGCGAACTCAGCGACATGGTCGACGACCTGCTCGACCTGGCCAAGATCGAGGCCGGCCGTATCACCATCTCGCCAGCCTGGTTCGACATGCTCGACCTGTTCGCCGCCTTGCGCGGGATGTTCCGGCCAATCGTCGACACCGGTAGCGTGGACCTGATCTTCGAAGAGCCAGAGGGGCTGCCGCAGATCTACACCGATGACAAGAAGCTGGCGCAGATCCTGCGCAATTTCATCGCCAATGCGCTCAAGTTCACCACCCGCGGAGAGGTGCGGGTGTCGGCGCAACTGCTGGGCAACGACCAGATCCGTTTTGCTGTCACCGACACCGGCATCGGCATCGCCCCTGAGCTGCTGGGTGGCTTGTTCGAAGACTTCGCCCAGATCGACTCGCCGCTGCAGAAACGCCTGCGCGGCACCGGCCTTGGCTTGTCACTGTGCAAACGCTTCGCGGCCTTGTTGGGCGGCGAGGTGGGGGTGGAGAGCGTACCGGGCGCCGGTTCCACGTTCTTTGTCATCATTCCGCTGGCTCTGGCCCAGGAGAGCGCTGATGAACCCTGACATTCGCCTGCTTATCGTCGACGACAACGCAGCCACCCGCTATGCGCTGCGCCGGCGCCTGGCGTTGCATGGCTACCAGATCCTTGAAGCGGGCACCGGTGGCGACGGGTTGGCACTGATCCACAGTGAGCAGATCGATGGGTTGATCCTGGATGTCAACCTGCCCGACATGAGCGGCTTCGATATTGTCCGGTTGCTCCGTGCCGACCCTGAGACCGCCTTGCTGCCGGTGATTCACGTGTCGGCGGCGTCGATCCAGACCGGCGACATCATTACCGGGCTCGATGCCGGTGCCGACGCCTACCTGGTGCACCCGGTGGACCCGGATGTACTGGTCGCCACCCTTCGGACCCTGATGCGGGTGCGCGATACCGAGCGGGCGCTGCGCGCAAGCGAGGCCAACTTCCGGGAAATTTTCAACAATGTGTCGGCACCGATCGCCGTGCTCGATGCCGGGCTCAAGGTGCATGAGTGCAACCGTGCATTTGCCCAGCTGATCCAGGACAACCGCAACCCCGACACACTGCAGGAGTGCTTTGTCGACGGCCAGCAAGCCGCCATTGTCGCCTTGCGCCAGCACATGGCCGATGGCCGGCGCTGGCGTGGCACCCTGGGCATGAGCGTGCGCGGCCTGCAACGCGACACCGAATGGCAGCTCTCGCCCTACCGGGCGCCGGGGTTATGCCTGGTGTTTGTCGAGGACGTCACCGAGCATCGCCACCGCGAGCGCTCGCACCTGGCGCGCCTGGACGACGCCAATACCCGCCTGGCGCGGGAAATGGCGCAGCGGGCGCAGACCGAGGCGCAATTGCTGCAATTGCAGAAGATGGATGCCCTGGGCAGCCTCACAGGCGGGATCGCCCATGATTTCAACAACCTGCTGACCGGTATCATTACCAGCCTGGAACTGATCCGCAAACGGGTGGGGCAAAACCAACTGGAGAAAATCCCCACCTACGCAGACGCTGCGCTCAGTTCGGCCATGAGCGCAGCATCGCTGACCCACAGGCTGTTGGCGTTCGCACGTCAGCAACCGCTCGACACCCGCCCGGTGGACGTCAACGAACGGGTTCGCTCGCTTGAAGAGCTGATCACCCGCACCATTGGCGAACGTATCGTGCTGCAGCTGGCGCTTTCCAGCGAGCCGACGATTGCCCTGGTCGACCCGATCCAGCTGGAGAGCGCAGTGCTCAACCTGGTGATCAACGCCCGTGATGCCTTGGCCCAGGGTGGGCATATCTGGGTCAACACTGCCGCGAGTTGGTCGCACGGCAATGCCTACCTGCAAGACGGCCCCTATGTGGCGGTGACCGTACGCGACGATGGCGCTGGCATCGAGCCTGAGGTTCTGGAAAGGGTCTTCGACCCCTTTTTCACCACCAAACCGGTCGGCCAAGGTACCGGGCTGGGGTTGTCGACCATCTATGGCTTTGCCCGCCAATCGAGCGGGCATGTGTCGATCCGCAGCGTGCCAGGGCAGGGCACCGAGGTGACGTTGATGTTGCCGGCCAGTAGCCGTCAGGTGGCCTGTGAGGAGCAAGCGTCGCCGTTGAACCAGCAGGGCGCCGGCGAGCATGTGCTGGTTGTCGAAGACATGGCCTCGGTACGCCTGTCGGTGGCAGAAGTGCTGGCCGATGCGGGTTATCGTTGCACCTTGGCGGAGACCACCGAACAAGCGCTGGACTGCCTGCGTGAAGACGCCAGTATCGAATTGCTCTTGACCGATGTCGGGCTGCCAGGCATGAGCGGCCGCGAGCTGGCGGATATGGCACGTAGTTACCGCCCGGCGCTACCGGTGCTGTTCATGACCGGCTACGCCGAGACTGCGCTGGATCGTCAGGCGTTCCTGGATACCGGGATGGACCTGCTGATCAAACCGTTTCAGGTCAGTGACCTGCTCCATAAGGTGCGAACAGGCCTTGGGTAGCGCAGGGTGCATCTGCTTGCCGCGCAGTTAGACTGTTTTCGTCGTTGCGCCCAGGCGATGAGCGGTGATAAACCAGATAGCTGAATTCACGTCTGTCAGCCATGTTCTTAGCTTGGCATCTGCTGCTATGTTACGTGACGTCTGGCACAGCGGCGCAACCGTTTCAGCGTGCATCTCAACCAGCTTTGGATATCGTCCCCATGCATCAAACCCCTGACGAAACGATTCGCGCCGCGTTGCAGAAGTCGCACGCCAGGCTTCATCGCCAGCATGAACTGGTGGTCGAGTACGGCGTCATGTCACTCAAGTCGTCTGACCTGGATACGTTGCTGACCCAAGCCTGCTCTGCCGTGGCCAAGGGCATGGACACCCGCTTTGCCAAGGTGCTTACGCCGATACCCGACAGCGATGAGTTTTTGCTGTCCCATGGTGTGGGTTGGGATGACGCTGATATCGGGCACGCCACGGTGGGGGGGGATATCGCCAGCCCTGCGGGCTACGCCATCTCGACCTACAGGCCTGTGCTGTCGAACCATCTGGGGCAGGAGCAACGTTTCAGAACCCCCTCGCTGCTCAAGAAATACGGCATCGAGCGAGCGATCAACGTGCCTATTCGAGGCACCACCGCCCCATTCGGTGTACTCGAAGCGGACAGCAGCAATGGCGAGGACTTCATCGAAAGCGACCTGGTGTTCCTGGAAGGCATTGCCAATGTCATCTCCATGGCGGTGGAAAGGATCACGGCAGGCGCAGACATGCAGTCTACGGACCCGTATTCCGAAAGTGTGCTGAACGCCAGCCCCGACTGCGTGATAATCCTCTCGGCGAGCGGCGACATCGAGTTCATGAACGAGGCCGGCATGTGCCTGTTGCACATCGGCGACCTCGCTCAGATACGTGGGGTGGCGTGGCCGCAGATCTGGCCAGATGAATCCCGCAGTGTGGTGCTGGACGCTATCAGAAGAGTAACGGGTGGGGAGTCAGCGCGCTTCGAGGCGTTCTGCCCAACCCTGCAGAATGAGCCGAAATGGTGGGATGTGACGGTGGCGCCAATATTTGGCGAGCAGGGCGAATTTGCAAAGATTATCGCCGTGTCGCGTGACATTACCGAACGTCGGCATCATGAAGCCCAATTGTTATCGTTGATCGATGCACAAAATACCAAGTTGAATAAAACCGACCTGCACCTGGAAGAAATCCACCACCGGGTGAAGAACAGCCTGCACTTGGTCAACACCTTATTGCTGTTGCAGGCAAACATGGCCGCTGATGAAGCGGTCAAACTGCAACTGGAAACAGCCGCGACCCGCGTACTGACTATTGCCAGCGTCCATGAGCGTCTTTATCAGAATGCTGAAACGCAACACGTGCGCGTTTCGGATTATCTAGAGGCGCTGCTGGGTGATCTGGGCAAGGCATTGGCCGACCGCAAGATAGTGCTGCATGCTGACACGTTCATTCTTGCGCCCGAAAGAATGGCGCCCCTGGGCCTGGTGATATCCGAACTGATCACCAACTCGCTGAAGTATGGAAGAGGCACGGTGGACGTCAGCGTAATGGGCCACGGTGATCATGCCCTGATCACGGTCTCGGACGAGGGCGATGGCTTTCCGGAGTCTTACCCCAAACCTACCGGTACCGGGCTGGGCATGCGCCTGGTAAAAAGCTATTCGGGCTATGGCAGCCTGGCGATCACGGTGGATCGCAGTGAACGTAAAAGCACGATTCACGTGCGCTTCAAACTCTAGCGACATGCGCCTGCGTTCTGGCCCCAGGGCAGCAATGCCACCCCGGGGCCAATGGCATCAACGATTTTTGTCCTGGTGCTGCGTATCGCCTTGATCGGCTTGACCGCCGCCCATACGGCCAGGGCCAGACGGGTTTTGCCCGGTGGATTGATCAGTACCTGCCTGCCCACCCTGGCTGCCGGTGTCGCTGGAGCGTTCCCAATCCTTGTTCATCTTGTCTTCAGGCTTTTGCCCAGGTTGCTGGCTGCCTTTTTGTTTGTCGGGCATGTCACCGCCTGCACCCTGGCCACCTCTTTGGCCTGCATCGCCGGCCTTGGAGTCGGCGTTGTCGCCTTGATTTGCGCCCCTGTCCTGATTGTTAGCCATGACCGCATACCTCTATTCGAACACAGGAAGGTCTGTGTTCAGTTGTGACTCCGTGACCGTTTGAGGCTGTTCATTTATCGCGCCAGTTTCAGACAAAACGCCTGAACAACTGGGGGAGCGGCATTTGTGGCTCCAATAGCCTCGGTGCTGTTGGCATTGGATGCTGCGAAATAAAAAACTTTGCATGAGTCGTCTTGAGTCTTTGTCATAGTCGGACTAATACTAAAGAACTGCCGGAAGAGGGCTGATCATGCACAGGCGCTTTGTTGTGGTTCCCGCCGTACCTCGTCAACAAGAGATCTTGCCTCGGCGCATCGGTTTCCCCAGTGCCCTGGGTGAGGGCTACGACTTATACGACACACAAGACAAGATCCGCCTCAGTTTGAGTTTTCCAACACGCGCCGAAGCTGAGTTCGAATGTGCAACCCGCAACACTTACGACGATGCCCATGATGTGAACTTCGCCGGCAGCGGTTGAGCTGGCAAGGGCCAGGGCATTTCACAGCACAGGCTTGCCGCCCGTTACTGCGTAGCGCGCGCCAGAGATGTAGCTGGCCTCATCGGACCCGAGCAATACGTACACCGGCGCCACCTCGACGGTCTGCCCCGGCCTGCCCATCGGGTAGCCCGAGCCAAAGTTCTTCACAGCCTCATCGGGCATGGTCGCTGGGATCAGCGGCGTCCAGATTGGCCCAGGTGCCACGCTGTTGACCCGGATGCCCTTGTCTGCCAGCAATTGCGCCAGGCCTGCAGTGAAGTTGGCGATGGCGCCTTTGGTGGCGGCATAGGCCAGCAACTTGGGCGAGGGGTCATCGGAGTTGACCGAACTGGTGTTGATGATCGAGCTGCCTTTGGGCATCGACGGCAAAGCCCGTTGGCAAATGCGGAAGATAGCAGTGATATTGACATCAAAGGTCATCACCCACTCGTCATCGTCGATTTCATCAAGCGACTCATGTGCCATCTGAAACGCCGCGTTGTTGACCAGGATGTCGATACGGCCAAATTGCGCCACGGTCTTGTCGACGATGTCGTAGCACTGCTGTTTTTGCCGCAGGTCACCGGGCAGCAGCAGGCATTGCCGGCCTGCGGCCTCGACCCAGCGCGCGGTTTCCTGCGCATCGTCGTGCTCATCGAGATAGGCAATGGCAACGTCTGCCCCTTCGCGGGCATAGGCAATGGCCACCGCACGGCCGATGCCGCTGTCGGCACCGGTAATCAGCGCGATCTTGCCATCGAGGCGGCCGCTGCCGGTGTACGTCTGCTCGCCACAATCGGGGTAGGGCTCCATCTTGCGTTGAGCGCCTGGCACGTTTTGCGGCTGTGACGGGAAGGGTGGGGTGGGGTAGTCGCGCATGGCAGAAGCTCCTTCAGTTGAGAACGTTCATACCGATTCGAAAGGGTCGTATCGCGAGTGTTGGAGTGGATGCCGGGTTTCAACGACGGACGGTCAGGCCACGCGGATACACTGAATTTTTCGCTCGCTTGATGGCTCTATCGCTGAACAGCCCGCATTTCGCGCAAGGCTTAACGACACCGGAGCCTGCAAGTGCCTCGTATCATCACGCCATCGACGCCTGAACATGAGGTCGAGGAAAAGAATGCAAGAATGTTTGGTACCGCCAAGGAACGTCTTGATTTCTATCGAAGGGAAATCCAGTACGAAACCACCATCCTGGCCAACCGGACCGACGCCTATCTTGCTGCACAGTCTTTTCTGGTGATTGCGTTCGTGTCATCCATGGGCAACCTGAACCAGAGCTGGGGTGAGATGTTCACCCTGATCGTGCCTGCCTTTCTCGCGCTGCTGGGTGTTCTGAGTTCGCTCAATGCCTGGCCGGGTATTCGCGCTGCCTATCGGATCATCGATCACTGGCAGCTCAAGCAAAGCCACCTGCTGCGCAGTGAGCCGATGATGGGCTTGGCCTACGATGAATCGCCGCTGTTCTGTGAGGCTGAAACCTCCCGGGCGGGACATCGCAAATCCCTGCTGTTCTCACTTCGCACGCCCTGGATCTTTCTTGGCTTCTGGGTGTTGCTGGGCACTTACGCGGTGTACATCCAGCTGGCCTGATCGGTTGGGGAGGGCGGGGCCTGATTGCACCGCCCTCATCAGCGCTATGCCAACTCGCTGCCCAGGGTTCCGGGTGCCGCCCCCGGAACAAGAATGACTTTTCGGCAACTGTCCTGTTTCTGGTCGAACAGCTTGTAGCCAAGGGCTGCTTCTTCCAGGGCAAGTCGGTGCGTAACGATCATCTCCGGTTGCAAGCGCCCGGCCTCGATATGCTCCAACAGTTCAGGCAAGTACTTGTGCACATGGGTCTGGCCCATCTTGAATGTCAGGCCCTTGTCGAACGCGTCACCGAACATGAAGGCATGAATGAAGCCGGCATACACCCCGGGCACGCTGACCACGCCGCCGCGACGCACGGCAGCGATGCTCTGGCGCAAGGCCTTGCCGCTGCTGCCCTCGATCTTCAGCGCCGTCATCACGGTTTCTGCGGTGCTGCCCTTGGCCTCGAAGCCGACTGCATCGATCACGGCATCCACACCGCGCATCCCCGGTGTGTGGCGGATGATGCTGTCGGCCGGGTCGTCATCCTGCTCGAAGTTGATCGGGACAACCCCGTAAGCCTCTTGGGCATACGCCAGGCGGTAGTCATTGTCATCGACCATGAACACGGTCTGTGCCCCAAGCATTCGCGCACAGGCAGCGCTCAGCAGCCCCACCGGCCCGGCACCGTAAATTGCCACCGACGAACCCGGGCCGACTTCAGCATTGACCACCGCTTGCCAGGCGGTCGGCAGGATATCGGAGAGAAACAGTACCTTGTCGTCGGCCAGGTCGGTGGGCACTTTGAAGGGGCCGACATTGGCTTTGGGCACGCGCACATAGTCGGCCTGCCCGCCAGGAATGCCGCCATACAGATGGCTGTAGCCAAACAAGGCTGCCCCCGGTGGGATGCCTTTCTTGTTGACGATGGAGCCGCGCCCCGTATTGGTGGTTTCGCACGCGGCAAACAAATCGTGCTGGCAGAAGAAGCAACTGCCGCAGGCGATGACGAAGGGGATTACCACACGGTCGCCAACCTGCAGGTGGGTGACGTCCTTGCCGGTGGCCTCGACGATGCCCATGAATTCGTGGCCGAAGATATCGCCCGATTCGGTCTGCGGGATCTTGCCCCGATAGAGGTGCAGGTCCGAGCCGCAGATGGCGGTTGCCGTCACCCTGAGGATGATGTCGTCCGGCTCCTGAAGGCTGGGATCAGGCACGGTATCGACCCGGACATCGTTGGCTCCGTGATAGGTCAACGCTCTCATGGCATGCATCTCCTGCAGTGGTGGATGTACGAGGCTAAGCAGAGGAAACTGGCGGGCACGGCAAAGTTCAGACCAACAGGTTCAGCGGCGACTTCGACCGTTGATAGTTCTGAATGAACCTATCGTGCTGCCGACGGCTCGATTGTCAGAAGCGCGCGGGATGACCGGGATGAATGCGTTTACACAGCAGACAGGGCTGGCGCAGCGCCGCCTCGAAGCCATCAACCGATGGTTCCAGCATTTCGATGACCACCAATTGCGCCGCGATTGCCCCAGCAGCTACCACGAGCAGCTGCTACGCCAGGCCGATGAGATGGACCGCTTGCACCTGATCGAATGGCAAGAGTGGCGTGACTTGCGGCGCCTGGCCGATTGGGCCTTTCTCAAGGCGGTGGCGGGCCTGGATTATCATGCTTTTCATACCCCCGTTGTGCATGCATACGGGCGTGTTACAGCGCCGGCACCTCATTCAGGAACACCAGGATGATTGATTTTCAGATCGCCTGAGTGGCTGCCAGCCCGGCGCGCTTTGAGGCCGATGCAAAACCTGGTGCATCTTCGACAATACCGCTTCGGGCGCAGCCTTGGGCAATGCCCTGACAACGCTGGCCTGCCTGAGCTGAGGGCGTGCTACAGCAGTTTATCGAGCGTGATCGGAAATTCCCTCACCCGCTTGCCGGTGGCGTGGTAAATGGCGTTGGCCACCGCCGCTGCCACCCCGACCACGCCGATTTCCCCCACGCCCTTGGAGCCCAGTTCGTTGACGATGTCGTCGTGCTCTTCGACGAAGATGACCTCGATTTCACCGCTGTCGGCGTGTACCGGTATGTGGTATTCCGCCAGGTTGTGGTTGAGGATTCGCCCCAAGCGGTGATCGGTTTGCGTCGCTTCGTGCAATGCCATGCCGATACCCCAGATGACACCGCCGAGTATCTGGCTGCGTGCGGTCTTGGGGTTGACGACGCGGCCCGCTGCCACAGCGCTGACCACCCGGGTGACCTTGACCGAGCCCAGGTCTTCATCCACTTGCACTTCGACGAACACGGCGCAATGGGTCGCGGTGGCGAAGGGTTTGCGCTTGGCGCTGGGCGCTGCTTCGACCTGCACCTCGAAAAACCCCTCGGGGGCACTGGCGACGATGTCCACGAGTGCAAGGCGGTGGTTACCTGCCAGCAGGTAGCCGTCAGCGAACGCGATTGCTTCCACCGGCGTGTTGCCGACCTCAGGGTAAAGCTGGCGTGCATGCGCAAGCACCTTGCTGCGCAGGGCCAGGCACGCCTGGCGGACGGCCGAACCTACCGACGACACCGTGAAAGACCCACCCTGCAGCGGCGCGGTCGGCAGCGAAGAGTCCCCCAGCACAAAGGTCACGTCTTGCACACGGGCGCCAGCGGCGTCGGCCGCGATCTGCGTCATGACGGTGTAGGTGCCGGTGCCGATGTCGGTAGTCGCGCTGCTGACGGTCAAATGCCCTGCGCCATCGATGCGCGCCTTGGCACTGGCTTTCATCTGCATGGCCTCCCAGACCCCGCCTGCCATGCCCCAGCCAACCAACTGCTGCCCATGGCGCATGCTGCGAGGTTGTGGGCGGCGGTTGCCCCAGCCAAAACGCTGGGCACCCTGGTCATAGCAGGCCAACAGCTCCTTGCTCGAATAGGGTTTGCCCTCGTTACCATTGATGGCAGCGAAATTGCGACGGCGCAGCTCTAGCGGGTCGATATCGGCTGCGCACGCCAGCTCATCCATGGCGCATTCCAGGGCGATCATCCCGGACGCGGCGCCTGGTGCGCGCATGTCCAGCGGGGTGTACACATCCAGGGGCGCAAGGCGGTAGCTCAGGGCAACGTTGTCGCACTGGTAGAGCATGCCGCTCCATTCCACCAGGTGCTCGGTGAAGTCCTCGAAGCGTGAGGTCTGGCCAAGCGCGTCATGGGCAATCGCCAGCAACCGCCCCTGCGAATCGGCCCCCAGGCGCAGCCGTTGCTGGGTGCGGGGCCGGTAGCCGAAGGTGAACATCTGCTGGCGGGTCAGCGTGACACGCACCGAACGTTGCAGGTGCAAGGCCGCCATCACCGCCAGGGGCAGCTGGTACTGCGGGCGCAACCCCGAGCCGAAGGCACCGCCGACGAACGCTGCCAGCACCCGGACTTTTTCCTTGGGCAGGTCGAATACCTTGTGCAGGTAGTCCTGGCAATTTTGCGTACCTTGGGTCTTGTCATGGATTTCCAGGCTGCCGTCGGCCTGGTACAGCACCGTCGAAGCATGGGGCTCCATCGGGTTGTGGTGTTCGTTGGCAGTGAGGTAGGTCGCGTCTACCTGCACCGCGGCGTTGGCAAACTGCCCGGCAAAATCGCCGCGAGGGTCGGGCGTTTCGGCGGGTGCCGGGTGCGTTTTGTCGAGTACGCTGGCCAGGTCGGTTTCATGGGGTTCTTCGAGGTACTCGACCTTCACCAGCGAGCCTGCATACCTTGCCAGCTCCAGGCTTTGCGCGACCACCAGCGCCAGGGGCTGGCCGCTGTACAGCACGCGATCGTTGAACAACGGCCGAAAGGGCGTGCCCTCGGCCGAGTCGGCGTCACTGTAATCGTTGTCGTAGCTGGAAACGCGAGGGCGATGGGCATGGTCCAGCACGGCGATTACCCCCGGCACGCTCAGTGCCTGGGCAGTGTCGATGCTCAGCACCCGCCCACGGGCGATCGTGCTGGACACCACGCTGCCATGCAGCAACCCGGCCTGTGGGTACTCGCCCGCATAGCGCGCCTGCCCGGTGACTTTCGCCACACCGTCGACACGGTCCATGGCCGTGCCCACTACCGCTGTTTTGATGTTCATGAAGTTGCCCCCCTGGCTTTTGCCCCGAGCGCCGCATCGCTTAATGCGCGCACGATGGTACGTTGCGCGAGGGGCACCTTGAAGCCGTTGTGGGCCAAGGGTTCTGCCCCCTGCAGCAGGGCGTCGGCCGCTTGGGTGAACAGCGCCTGCGTGGGCGCCTGGCCGATCAACGTGCGTTCGACAGCCGGGTCTCGCCAGGGCTTGTGGGCCACGCCACCCAGCGCCAGGCGTGCGTCCTGGATCACGCCGCCATTGAGGTTCAACCCGGCGGCAACCGATACCAGTGCAAACGCATAAGACGCCCGATCGCGGATCTTCAAATAGCGGTAGTGGTCTTCGAACGTGGGGGGCGGCAGTTCGAGGGCGGTTATCAGCTCATCGGCGGCCAGCTGATTGTCGCGCTCCGGTGCGTCCCCGGGCAGGCGGTGAAAGTCGGCGAAGGGTATCTGGCGTTTGCCGGCCCGGCCCTGAACATGGACCACGGCCTCGAGCGCTGCCAGCGCCACACACATGTCCGAAGGGTGTGTCGCAACGCAGGCATCGCTGGCACCGAGGATGGCGTGGATGCGGTTCAGGCCTGTGCGCGCCGGGCAGCCGCTGCCTGGCGCGCGCTTGTTGCAGGGTGTGCCGGTGTCATAAAAGTAGTAACAGCGGGTGCGTTGCAACAGGTTGCCGCCGGTACTGGCCATGTTCCGCAACTGCGGCGAGGCGCCTGCCAGAATGGCCTCGGCCAGCAGGGGATAGTGCTGTTCGATCACAGAGGCCCAGGCCAGCTCGGCATTGCTGACCAGTGCGCCGATCAGCACGCCACCGTTCGCGGTGGGCTGGATACCGTTCAACCCGAGGCCTGTTATGTCGATCAGGCGCTCGGGGCGCACCACGTTTTCTTTCATCAGGTCGACGAGGTTGGTGCCACCGGCGATGAAACGTGAGGACACGTCGGCCAGGCCGACGGCTTCGCCGACCGATGCCGGCTTGTGGTAGCTGAACGGCGTCATGCGCGCGGCCCTCCCTGCAGGTTGGCCTTGGCGCGCATCAGCGGCAGTGCTTCTTCCACCGCCGCGATGATGTTGCTGTAGGCCCCGCAGCGGCAGAGGTTGCCGCTCATCTGCTCGCGAATGGCTTCGCGCGTGCAGGCGCGCCCTTCTTCTGCCAGGCCAACGGCGGAGCAGATCTGGCCTGGGGTGCAGTAACCGCACTGGAAGGCATCATGGGTAATGAATGCGCGCTGCAGGGGGTGCAGTTTGTCACCTTCGGCCAGGCCTTCGATGGTGACCACGTCAGCGCCGTCACACATGACGGCCAGGGTCAGGCAGGCGTTGACGCGTTTGCCGTCCCGTAACACCGTGCAGGCACCGCATTGGCCATGGTCACAGCCTTTCTTGGTGCCGATCAGATCCAGTTGCTCGCGCAGCAGGTCGAGCAGTGTCGTCCAGGGGTGAACCTGCAGCGACCTGGCCTGGCCGTTGATCGTCAGGCGGAGGGGATGTGCTTCGCCACTCTGGGGGGAGTTTGCGCTCATTGGGTGTCCTCACGGTTGGGGGTCGCACAGTCGACTGCGTCTACGGTGTGCGACTGACCCTGGCGGGCAAACGTTCAGCGTTTCTGCCCAGCTGCCGTCACTTCTTCCCCGGTAGCACCGAACTGAGCACCTGCTTGGCCGTCTGCACGATGACCCCGGCCTGGTCAGGGTCGCCCTTGAGCAAGGTACTGGCGAATTTCTTCGCCTGTTCCAGCTTGATATGCGGCGGCAGGGGCGGCACGTTGGGGTCGGTCTTGAACTCGATCAGCACCGGGCGATCGGCGTTCAGTGCGCGTTCCCAGGCGGCTGCGATGTCTTCTTCACGGTCGACGAAAATGCCCTGCAGGCCGATGGAGATCGCGAACAGGTGGTAGGGCACGTCGGGAATCGACTGCGACGCTTCGAACTTGGGGTCGCCTTCCATGACCCGCTGTTCCCAGGTGACCTGGTTGAGGTCCTCGTTGTTGAACACCGCACAGATCCATTGCGGGTTCTCCCACTGCTGCCAGTACTTGGCCACGGTGATCAGCTCGGCCAGGTTGTTCATCTGCATCGCGCCATCGCCGACCAGGGCCACCACCGGGCGCTGCGGATGGGCGAATTTCGCGGCAATGGCATAGGGCACGGCGGCGCCCATGCAGGCCAGGCCGCCGGACAATGAACACTGCATGCCTTGGCGAATCTGCAGGTCGCGCGCATACCAGTTGGCGCAAGAGCCGGAATCGCTGGTCACGATGCTGTCGTCTGGCAGGCGCGGGGACAGCTCGTACACCACGCGCTGCGGGTTGATCGGCTCGGCATGGACCATGGCACGTTTGGCCAGGGTGTTGTCCCAGCGTGCGCGCCAGCCCTCGACCTTCTTGCGCCAGCGCCGGTCGGTCTTGTGTTGCAGCAGGGGCAGCAATGCTCGCAAGGTCTCGCCAGCGTCACCGACCAGGTTGACCTCCATGGGGTAGCGCAGGCTCAGCATGTCGGGTTGCAGGTCGATCTGCACGCCACGGGCCTGGCCCTCCTTGGGCAGGAACTCGGCATAGGGGAACCCCGAACCGACCATCAGCAGGGTGTCGCATTCGTTCATCATCTGGTAACTGGGCTCGGTCCCCAGCAAGCCGATGGCGCCGGTCACCCAGGGCAGGTCATCGGCTACTGCAGCCTTGCCCAGCAGCGCCTTGGCCACCCCAGCGCCCAACGTGTCTGCGATGGCGATGATTTCATCGGTTGCCTGCAAGGCCCCGGCGCCCACCAGGATGGCGACCTTGCGCCCGGCGTCGAGCACGTCGGCGGCGCGTTGCAGGTCGCTGTCATAGGGCACCACCTTGGGTTTGCTGTAGCCGATGCCCGAATGCACGGTGCCGTGGGCACGTGGCGGTTCGTGGTAGGGCAGGTCCTGCAGGTCATTGGGCAGAATCACCGCCGTCACCCGCCGCTCGCCGACGGCAGTGCGCACGGCGCGGTCGAGCAGGTGGCGTACCTGCGAAGGTGTGGAGGCCTGCTGGACGAATGCACCGGCCACGTCCTTGAACATCGACAGCAGGTCCAGCTCCTGCTGATAGTGCCCACCCAGTGCCGCCCGTGCCTGTTGGCCGACGATGGCCAGCACCGGCATGTGGTCCATGCGCGCGTCGTACAGGCCCGTGAGCAAATGCGATGCGCCGGGGCCTGAAGTGGCAATGCACACGCCCAGTTCGCCGGTGAACTTGGCGTGGGCACTGGCCATGAACGCGGCCATCTCCTCGTGGCGCGCCTGGATGAACTGGATCTTGCCGTTGGCCCGGCTCAGCGCGCCGAACACGCCGTTGATGCCGTCGCCGGGGTAGCCGAAGATGCGCCGCACCCCCCATTGATACAAACGCTCCACCAGAAAGTCGCCTACCGTGCCCGTCATTGTCTGCTCCCGTGCTGTGGTCGATAGGGGTCTGGACTGGGCTTGCGCTGGGAAAGTTTCAACGCTGTGAACAACTGCTAGAGGGGCGGCTGGGGCTGTACGTGGAGCAGGCGCTGGGTCATGTGTACGAAGTGCGCTTCCAGGCGTGAGGCTGTCCACGCCGGCGATGTGTGGCGCAGCGCGTCGGCGGTGCCCACCAGGGCCATGATCGCCAGCGCGGCCGACTCGGCTTCGATACCTGCAAAAATCCCTTCCTTGAGGCCTTTGTGCACCAGGGCCTGCAACTGCAGCCGCAGGTTATCCGGGCGGCGTGCCAGCCACTGCTGCAGGTGCGGTTCCAGGTGATGCTGTTCGCGCTCCAGCACCTTGACGTGCAGCGGGTGCGCGGCCTGCCAAGCCAGAACGAAGCGTATGAAACTGTGCAATTCACCCAGTACGCCACGACGCTTTTGGAACGCGCGCCAGGCGCTGTCGCGTGTTTCGAGCAGGTCCATGAGTACCCACGACAACAAGTCCTGCTTGCTCGCCACATGGTGGTAGAGGCTGCCCGGCAGCAAGCCGGCGCGGCTTGCCAACTGGCGCATGGACATGGCGCCGTAACCCACCTCGGCAAGCAGTTCGGTGGCCGCGTCAATGATGAACCGTGCGCATTCGGCATCCGCCGCCAAGTTGCCTTGCTTAGGCATAGCTGGCCCCCCGGACGTGGCCGTTCAGGTGCTGGTGGGTACGCCACAGCAACGCCAGCGGTATGACGATCGTGCAACTGACCAGCAGCAAGGCGTAACGCAGCGATTCCTCGGCAAACACCGGCATCAGGGCATCGCTGAGCAACCCTGTGGCCAGCGGGCCGATACCGACACCACACAAGGTCGAGACAATGGTTTGCAACGCTACCGCCGTTGCCCGGCGCGAGGCCGGTACCATTTGCGTCAGCAGTGAGAACGAAGGGCCCACCCACCACACCGAGAAGAAGCTGGTCAGTGCGCACCAGAGCATCGCGCTGGGTACCGGAATGCTACCCACCTGCATCAGGATATCGCGGGGCCACAGCAGGTAGATGATCAGCGCACTGCTGCCCAGCAGATGGCCGATCACCGGTACGCCAATGTGCCAACGCAGGCTCCTCACGGCCAGGTGGTCGGTCAGCCAGCCACTGAACAAGGCCCCGAGCCCGGCACAGGTGCCGCCCACCAGCCCCGCGAGGATGCCGGCGTACTGCAGCGGCATACCGTGCGAGCGCACCAGGAAACTGGCGTTCCACATCGCATAGCCATAGGCGCTGAAGGTGGTGAGCCCGCAGGCCAGCACCAGGCAGCGGTAAGGCGGCTGCGCCCACAGTTCACGGGCGCTGGCCCACAGGCCCGGCAAGGGATGGGCGGCCTGTACCGTGAGGTCGAAACGCCCGCGTGCCGGGTCGCGCACGACAAAGGCGCACAGCGCGCTGATGACAAAAGCGGGCACGGCGACCGCAAAAAAGGCGCTGCGCCAGCCGTATTCATCCACGACCCAGGCGCCCACGCACAAGGCGATGATCGTGGAAAAGGTCGGCGCAGCGGTGTAGCAGGCGATGGCGAACGAACGTCGGTGGGGTGGATAGAGGTCGGCAATGAGCGACATCGAGGTAGAGGTGCTGGGCGACTCGCAGACCGCCACGGCCATGCGGGCGATCACCAGCATCGCGAAGCTGCCGGCCAGGCCGCAGACCACGGTCGCCAGCGCCCACAACAGCGTGGACGCGGCCAGCAGGCGGGTCCGCGGCATGTGGTCGGCCAACCGCCCGGCGGGCAGGCCCAGCAGTACATACACGGCCGCAAATGCCAGGCCTGAAACCAGACCCATGGCGGTGTCGCTGACTGCGAACTCCTGTTTGATCGGCTCTATCATCACGGCAATGATCTGCCGGCCGACAAAGTTGTCGGCGTACATCATCGCCAGCAGCAACAGCAGCCCATGGCTGCGCCAGCCAAGGGGCGAAACAGGCGTAGTGCGCATGGGTGACTCCTGCAGGTGCCGAGCGCGAAGGCCCAGGCTGCGCCCGGGCGACAGGGGAGGTCAGGCGTGTGCCTTGCGTTGCCTGGCCAGGGTCAGGGCGGTGTCTTCGATCATGTCCTCCTGGCCGCCGACCATGCCACGGCGGCCCATTTCCACAAGAATCTCCCGTGCCGGCACGCCGTATTTCTGCTCGGCGCGTTTGGCGAACAGCAGGAACGAGCCATAGACGCCGGCATAACCCATCGTCAGGGCATCGCGGTCGCTGCGGATGGGGAAGTCCATGATCGGCACCACCAGGTCTTCGGCCACATCCTGGATGCCGAAGACACTGACCCCGGTCTCGATGCCCATGCGGTCGCACACCGCAACCAGCACTTCCATCGGCGTGTTGCCGGCACCGGCGCCCAGGCCGGCGCAGGCCGCATCGATGCGCGTGGCACCCGCAGCGATGGCGGCGATGGAGTTGGACACCCCCATCGACAGGTTATGGTGGCCATGGAAGCCGATTTCGGTCCCGGGTTCGAGCGCTGCGCGCAGCGCCGCCACCCGTGCGCTGACATCGTGGGGCAGCAGGTAGCCGGCCGAGTCGGTGATGTAGATGCAATTGGCGCCGTAGCTTTCCATCAGCTTGCCCTGCTGGGCCAGGCCTTCCGGGCTGTTCATATGGGCCATCATCAAGAAGCCGACAGTGTCCATGCCCAGCGTTCGCGCAGCGGCAATGTGCTGCTGCGAAACATCGGCTTCGGTGCAGTGGGTGGCGACCCGAAGGGTGCTGACACCGAGCTCGAACGCCATGCGCAGGTGGTCGACCGTGCCGATCCCGGGCAGCAGCAGGGCCGAGACCTTGGCGTGGGTCATCAACGGAATGACCGCCGACAGGTACTGTTCGTCGGTGTGAGCAGGGAAGCCATAGTTCACCGAACTGCCGCCCAGGCCATCGCCGTGGGTCACTTCGATCAGCGGCACACCAGCGGCGTCCAGCCCACAGGCAATGTCTTTCATCTGCTGCAGGGAGATCTGGTGGCGTTTGGGGTGCATGCCGTCGCGCAGGCACATGTCGTGTACGGTGATGCGTTTGCCGTGAAGGTCCATGGCGCACTCCTTAAACGGTGGCAGGGTGGGGGGCAGGGCGGGGGAGCGCGAGTTCGCCCTTGAGCATCGCTTCGGCAAACATTTCGGCGGTGCGCGCGGCGGCAGCGGTCATGATGTCGAGGTTGCCGGCGTACTTGGGCAGGTAGTCGCCCAGGCCCTCGACTTCCATGAAGATCGACACCCGGTTGCCGTCGAACACCGGCCCGTTGACCAGCTTGTACCCCGGCACATAGCGCTGCACCTGCTCGATCATGTTCGCAATGGCGGTGCTGATGGCGGCTTGGTCGGGCTCGCCTTCGGTCAGGCAATGCACGGTGTCGCGCATGATCAGCGGCGGCTCGGCAGGGTTGACGATGATGATCGCCTTGCCCTTTTTCGCCCCGCCCACCTGCTCGACCGCCGCAGCGGTGGTGCGGGTGAACTCGTCGATGTTCTTGCGCGTGCCGGGGCCGACCGACTTGGACGCTGCCGTCGCGATGATTTCGGCATACGCCACCGGTTGCACGCTGGATACCGCAGCCACCAGCGGAATGGTCGCCTGGCCACCGCAGGTGACCATGTTCACGTTCATCACGCCCAGGCCAAGGTTATGTTCGAGGTTGACCGGCGGTACGCAGTAAGGGCCGATGGCGGCGGGTGTCAGGTCGATCATCAGCACACCCAGGGCATTGAGCTTGCGGCTGTTTTCGGCGTGCACATACGCGGAGGTCGCGTCGAAGGCGATCTGGATACCGTCTTCAAGGACATGTGCCAGCAAGCCGTCGACGCCGTCGCTGGTGGTTTTCAGGCCCAGTTCGGCGGCGCGGGCAAGGCCTTCGGAGTTGGCATCGATGCCCACCATCCACACCGGCTCCAGCACTTCACTGCGTTTGAGCTTGTACAGCAGGTCGGTACCGATATTGCCGGGCCCGATGAGGGCGCATTTGATCTTTTGGCGCATGGCATTGTTCTCGATCAGAAGAAGTTGAAGCGAGCGGGTCAGGGCACGAAATTCAGGTGCAGCACGCCCATGCCGCTCAATGACAGGCTGACGAAATCCCCCGCTGCGACGGGCACCAGGGGTGCCAGGGCACCGGACAGGATGATTTCGCCCTTGCGAAAGGGGATGCCCAGCTTGCCCAGGGTGTTGGCCAGCCACGCCACGGCATTGCAAGGGTGACCTTGCACGGCGGCGCCCAGGCCGCTGCCGGCGGTGTGGCCGTTCTTGAACAGCTGCAGTTGAACCTGGGCCAAGTCCAGCTCGCGCGGGTTGATGCGCTGCTGGCCCAGGGCGAATACCCCGCAGGAGGCGTTGTCGGCCACCGTGTCCTGAATGCGGATCTGCCAGTTGTCGATGCGTGAGTCGACGATTTCGAAGCACGGCAGCACCCACTCGGTGGCCGCCAGTACATCGTCTGCACTGACCTCGCCGCCTTTCAGGTCGTCGCCCAGCACGAAGGCGATTTCGCCTTCGGCACGGGGCTGGATCAACCGGTGGATGGCAAAGCTGACGTCGCTGTCGCCGGCAACCTGCATGCGGTCCGTGAGAAAGCCGAAGTCCGGTTGATGCACGTCGAGCATTTCCTGCACGGCGCGGCTGGTCACGCCGATCTTCTTGCCGATCACCCGCTCGCCCATGGCTTCACGCCGGGCGAGCAGGCGCAGGGAGATGCGGTAGGCATCGTCCAGACTGATGTCGGCGTGGCGCTGGGTCAGCGGTGCCACGCTCTTGCGTGTTTGCAGGGCGTTGAACAACTCGTCGCCCAAGGCTTCAATCAGGTGCGCATCCATGGAAAGGTCGCTCTGTGACAAGTGAACGAAAGGCCAGCCTGCTTGCGCCAGCCGCGGCAACGAGGCTCAGCCCGGCCAGACGCTGGAGTCGGCGCCGCCATCGACATCGATGATCTTGCCGGTGACCCAGGCCGAGGCGGGCGACGCCAGGTACAGGGCTGCTGCGGCAATGTCCTCTGGCTGGCCCAGGCACTTGAGCGGGGTGTTGGCTTCCATCGCGCTGCGCATGGCAGCCGGCATCACGCCGGCCAAGGCGTCGGTGAGGATCGGCCCAGGGGCGATGGCATTGACCCGGATCTGCGGAGCAAACTCTTGTGCCAGCAGCCGTGTCAGGTGGGTCAATGCCGCTTTGGCCGTGCCATAGGCGCTGAAGTGGCGCTGGGCATAGCGCGCTGCCACCGAGGTGATGTTGATCAGGTTGCCGCCGCCGGCTTCGCGCATCAGCGGCACGCACAGCTGGGACAACGCATAGGCGGCGCTGACGTTGAAGCTGAGCACCTGCTCGAAGGCCTCGGGGCTCATCGTCAGCGGGTCGTTCGGGCCGCCACCGCCGGCGTTGTTGACCAGGTGAGTGACGCGCCCCAGTTGTTCGCGGGCCTGGCTGACCAGGGCGATGCGCTGCTCGCTGTCGGTGACATCGCAGCTGATCGCCAGGGCGCGGCGCCCTCGGCTGCGCACGGCGTCGGCGACGGCTTCGACATCGGCCAGTGACCGCGCGCTACAGACCACATCGGCGCCGGCATCGGCGTAGGCCAGGGCAATGGCACGGCCGATGCCGCGGCCGCTGCCGGTGACAATGGCGACACTGCCGGTGAGGTTGAAACGTTGCAGAATGCTCATGGCTGTCCTTTCAATGCAGGGGGCTGTCGGGGTGCTGCCGGGGCTGGCTCAACGTGGCGCCCAAAGGTCCGGCAAGCCTGGGTCCGAGGTGGCGATCAGGCGTTTGAGCAACACCTTGAGTGCCTGGGCATCGCCGGCGCCCAGGCGCGCGGCGATGTCCTGCTCGACGGCCTTGGCCAGTGCCACTTCCTGCAGTGAGGCGGCGCGGCCATCGGCGGTCAGCACATAGCGCACCTGGTTGTCGTCGATTTCCCTGGCCACCAGGTTCTGCCGTTCGAGAAAGCGCATGCTCGACGCGCTGACCACGTGGCCGGTGTAGCCGACGAACGCGTTGATTTCATCAAGGCTCAGGTTGTCGCGGATGCACAGCGTCGAAAGGATGAAGAACGCGTGCTCGTCGAGCTGTTGGTTTTTCAACAGCCGGCGCAAGGCATACAGCATCTGGTAGTGCGAGCGGCCGAGCAGGTAGCCAAGCAGGTCTTCGGTGTAACTGCATTCAGGCGGCGGTGGGGTGGTGGCCAGGCGCAGTTCGCTGCGCGGCTTGCGCATCGCCAGGGCGTACTGGCCACTCTGGAAGGCCAGCGGCGCGCGGTCGCTGTGGTCGAAGGCCAGTACTTCACCGACAAAGATCACATGGTCGCCACCTTCGTATTGGAAGGCGGTGCGGCATTGAAAGCGCGCGGTGCAGTCCTGCAGCAAGGGCGCGGCACTGATGCCGGTGTCCAGCTCGATTTCAGCGAACTTGTCTTCGCCCTGGCGCGCGAAGCGCCCGGACAGGCATTCCTGTTCGGTGGACAGCACGTGCACGTTCCAGTGGCGGCCACCGCTGAACACCGGCAGGCTTCTGGCATTCTTCGCCAGGCTCCAGAGCACCAGCGGCGGGTTGAGCGAAACCGAGTTGAAGCTGTTGGCGGTGATGCCAACCGGCGTGCCGTCTTCAGCCTGAGTGGTGATGATGGTCACCCCTGTGGTAAAGGTGCCGAGCGCGGCGCGAAACGCTTGGGGGTCGAAACAGGCAGGCGTTGCCATGATGGGCCTCATGGAGTGGTTGTGCGTGTTTGCAGTATTCCCAGCGTTACGGGGCTTTACATCGTCTCAATGGACTAACGTTTGCGGCCTACTCGTCCACATGGACGAGGCGCCCGGCGCAGGTCTGGGGCTAGTTTGCGGTGAGGGCGTCGAGGTGGGCGGCCATGGTGGGTACAGCGCGCACATGCTGGCCTTTGAACAGTTGAGGAGGCACCAATGGGTTGTGCAATTTCATCCGTCGACGGTCTGTCGGCCCTGTTGTCAGAGCAAAAGGCTGCGTTTGCCGCAGCAGGGGCCGTTAGCGCGCAGGCGCGCCGGTCCCGTATCCAGCGCGTGATCGACATGCTGGTTGCGCACCACATGGCGTTGGCCGAGGCCATGGATGCCGATTTTGGCGGCCGCCCCCAGGGCTTTTCACTGATGAACGATGTGTTGGGTTCGCTGGGGTCGCTCAAGCATGCGCGCGATCACCTGGAGGGCTGGATGCAGGATCAGCCTCGGCAAGTCTTCACGCCGTACGACCAACTGGGCGCCGAGGCCTGGGTGATGCATCAGCCCAAGGGCACGGTGGGCATCCTGGGTACCTGGAATGCCCCGCTGTATACCTTGCTGAGCCCCTTGGCCTCGGCCCTGGCGGCGGGCAACCGGGCTATCCTCAAGCCTTCGGAGGTGGTACCGCATACCGCCGCGCTCATTGCCCAGCTGATAGGCGATTGGTTCGACCCGCTCGAAGTGGCCGTGGTCACCGGTGGCGAAGACCTGGCAAAGGCGTTTACCGCGCAGCCTTTCGACCATCTTGTGTTCACCGGCGGCACCGAGGTGGGCAAGTCGGTGATGCGCCACGCCGCCGACAACCTGGTGCCGGTAACCCTGGAGCTGGGCGGCAAGTCGCCGGTGATTGTCGGGCGCAGTGCCGATATGGCCACGGCGGCGTACCGCATTGCCGTGTCCAAGACCACCAACGGTGGCCAGGTGTGCATCAACCCGGACCTGGTCTACGTGCCGCGTGAGCAGCTTGAAGGGTTTCTCGACGCGTTTGCCAGTACCTACCGCGAGCTGATTCCTGAGGTCAGCGACAACCCGGATGTGGTCGCGGTGGTCAATGCCCGGCACCTGGCGCGGGTCGAAAACCTGGTCCAGCAGGCCCAGGGCGCCGGTGCCCGCGTGGTGAGCCTGCCCTACGCGCTAGCGGCCGATGCGGGCAACCGACGCCGTCCGCTGCAACTGGTGATCGACCCACCTGCCGACAGCCTGATCTTGCGTGAAGAGATCTTTGGCCCGGCGATGGTGATACTGCCGTATGACGAGGTCGACCCCGTGCTGGCCCGGATCAACGCCGGGCCGCGGCCGCTGGCCCTGTACTACTTCGGCACTGACCCGCAAGAGCAGCAGCACGTGCTGTCGCACAGCCTGTCGGGCGGTGTCACCCTCAACGACGTCATGATGCATGCCGCCCTGCATGACGCCCCGTTCGGCGGTGTGGGCGCCTCTGGCATGGGCCATTACCACGGCCGTGAAGGTTTTCTCGAATTCAGCCACATGCGCACGGTGCTCAAGGCGCCCGAGCACGACCCACGCCGCGAATGGGGCTTGTTGCCGCCGTACAGCGAACACTTTCTGGCAGCCATGGTGGCGCAGATCACACCGGACTGAGCGCGGTTGTGCCCGCAGGTGCACTGACCACATGACAATCACAACAAAAAAGCGGAATTCAGTACATGGAAAAGAACTCTTTGCCCCTCGGCGACAGTGCAGGCTTGGCAGCTGAGGGGGCCGTGCAGGTGTGGCCGCGGCGCCAGGTCCTCAAGGCCGGTGCCGTGGCCGTGGGGGTAGGGCTGCTGGGGCGTTTTGCCGATGCTCGGGCGGCGGGCCTGTCGGCCAGCGATTACCTTGGTCTGGACGCCTGGGACATGGTCAAGGGCCTGCAGGCCGGCCAGTTCAGCGCCGAAGACCTGCTGGCGGCGGCCATTGCGCGCTGCGAGCAGGTCAACCCGAAGCTCAACGCGGTCAATATGCGCCACGATGATTACGCCAAGGCGCTGCTTGCCGCCAGGCGCCAGGCGGGCACCCTGAGCCAGGGCGCGCTGGCAGGGGTGCCGATTCTGCTCAAGGACCTCAACACCTTCCTGCAGGGCACCCGCACCAGTAACGGCAGCCGCTTGTTCAAGGATGCGCCGCCGGCCAGTGTCACCAGCACCTTGATCAGCCGCTATGAAGCGGCCGGCGCGGTGCCGTTCGGCAAGACCACCAGCCCCGAGTTTGGCCTGACCACCACCACCGAGTCGCTGCTCTGGGGGCAAACGCGCAACCCTTGGAACCTGGCAATGAGTGCCGGCGGCTCGTCCGGTGGCTCCAGTGTCGCAGTGGCCGCTGGCATTGTTCCGGTCGCCCATGCCACCGACGGCGGTGGCTCGATCCGTATTCCCGCGTCCTATTGCGGTGTGGTGGGGTTAAAGCCGACGCGTTACCGCACACCCAGCGGGCCGATGCGCCTGGAAGCCTCGTTCGGTGCCAGCGTCGCCAACGTGGTGTCGCGCAGCGTACGGGATACGGCCTTGTTCCTCGACGCCGGGCAGGGGCACGAGCTTGGCAGCCCCTACTGGACGCAACCGCTGCAACGGCCCTATGTGCAAGAGCTCGGCCGCGACCCGGGCCGCTTGCGGGTGGGCCTGGTACGCGAGTCCATGACCGGTGCCGCGCTGGACCCTGCGGTTGCCAAGGTGCTCGAACAAACCGTCAAGCAATTGCTCGACCTGGGCCATGAGATTGAAGAACTGCGTTTGCCCATTGCGCCCCAGCAGTTGTTTGGCGCCCATGGTGCGGCGATGGGCAATGCCTTGCTGGCCATGGTCAATGACCGTGAGAAAGCGCTCGGCCGAGCCTTGGGCCAGCAAGACCTGGAGCTGATCACCTTTGGCGTGTTGGCGCGCGCCAGCAAAGTCACGGGCGAGGGCGTGGTACGCGCACGGCAATCGTTCGAAGATATCAGCATGGCCATGGAGCAACAGTTCGAGCGGTTCGATGTGATCTTGTCGCCCGTCACCTCCGGCCTTACCCCGGCCCTGGGGGAGCTGTCGCTGAATCAGCCCTACGAAAGCTATGCGCAAAAAGCCATGGGCAGTGCCGGCTTCACCGTGCTCGCCAACGTCAGTGGCCAACCGGCGATTTCCCTGCCGCTGGGCATGAGCGACAGCGGCATGCCGGTGGGCATGATGTTCACCGCACGACTCGGTGGCGAGGACGTGCTGCTGCGCCTGGCTTCGCAACTGGAACAGGACCGCCCCTGGGCTGCGCGCCGCGCCCCGGTGTAACCAGACGGTGCCACGGAAGGCGCCCCAGGCCTGTGCTCTAGTCCGCTTTGACGATGAATAATCGTTTGCTGCGTTCGATCATCAATCACCGCCCGCGCAACCGCGCAACGAGATTGGGAGAACGAACGGATGGACAGCATGCGAGTAAAAACGCCCGAAGAAGTCGAACTGCTGGAACGCGCCCGGCGTATGGTGCCCGCGCTGAAAAGCCGCACGGCGCAGGCGGACCGAGAGTTCCGGGTACCTGACGAGACGATGTTCGAGCTGCAGCAGGCCGGTTTGCTGCGGGCCTTGCAGCCGCGGTCATTCGGTGGCTACGAAGTGGACCTGCGCACCTTCTTCGAGATCCAGATGACCCTCGCCGAAGGCTGCATGTCCACGGCCTGGATCTACGGGGTGATCGGTGTGCACCCCTGGCAACTGGCGCGCTACCCGGTCGAGGCCCAGCGCGAGGTATGGGGCCAGGACTCGGCCACATTGATCTCGTCCACCTACATGCCTGTGGCCAAGGTCGAGCCGGTTGAAGGCGGTTACCGCATCAGCGGCCGCTGGGGGTTTTCCAGCGGCAGTGAACACTGCCAATGGTGCTTCCTCGGCGGCATATTGCCGGCAAGCGGCGAGCAGCCCGCCGAGCACGGCACCTTCCTGATCCCGCGCAGTGCCTACCGCATCGAACACAACTGGGACGTCCTGGGCCTGCGCGGTACCGGTAGCCACGACATCGTGGTCGAAGACGCCTTCGTGCCGGCGCACCGGGTGCAGCGCACCAACAACTGCACCCTCGAGGCGACACCGGGGCGCCTGGTCAACACCAACCCGATCTACGCCATTCCCTTTGCCCAGGTGTTTACCCGTGCCGTGTCGTCATCGGCCATCGGCGCCTTGCAAGGGGCCATCAACGAGTTCCGTGCCAACGCTGCCGCACACATTGGCAAGCATGGCATGCGCACGGCCGACGACCCGGTGGCGCAAACCACGGTGGCCGAGGCGACGATCATCGTCGATGGCCTGCGCCTGGTGCTGGAGCGCAACTACGCGCACCTGCTGGCGCTGGCCGAGGCGGGCGAGTACCCGGACGTCGAAACCCGTCTGCTGTACCGCTACCAGTCCTCCTATGTGACCAATATCTGTGCCGAAAAAGTCAACGAGCTGCTGCGCTGCATGGCCGCGTCCGGGCTGTACAACACCAACCCGGTGGCCAGGCTGTTCCGCGACCTGCACCAGGCGCGCGGGCACATTGCCAACAACTACATGGCCTTCAGCCGCAGCCTGGGGGCGGTGCAACTGGGCCTGCCCAACCCTGACCCCTACGTGTGAGCCGTGCCCGCAGCCCCCTGGCCGCAGCGCCGGGATTATCCGATCACACAGCCAAGGCATAACAACAATGAACGCTAACGCTCAGCCTGCTTCCCACTATGACGTGATCGTCGTTGGCTCCGGCGCCGGTGCGATGACGTCGGCCCTGTTTGCGGCCGACCAGGGCCTCTCGGTACTGGTCGTCGAAAAAAGCGACAAGTTTGGTGGCACGTCGGCGATTTCCGGCGGCGGTATCTGGATCCCCAACAACCACTACTTTGCTGCCAAGGGCGGCCGCGACAGTGTCGACCTGGCGCTGCGCTACCTCAAGGCCGCCACGGGTGAACACGGCGACGAGAAGCGCTTGCGCGCCTACCTTGAACATGCGCCGCAGATGATCCATGCCCTGGAGCAGAGCAGCCATGTGCGCTACGCCGTGGCCGAGAAGTACCCGGATTACTACCCGCAACTGCCCGGCGCACTGCAAGGCGGCCGCACCCTCGACCCGCAGTTGTTCGACACCAGCCTGCTCGGCGACGAGCTGGAAAACCTGCGCAAGCCATCGCCTTCGACCTTGCTCATGGGCCGGGTGGCCTGGACGGCCCGGCATGCCCATAAAGTCATGTCGCGCTCATTCGGTTGGCGCTTGCTGATCGTGGGGCTGATGCTGCGTTACAAGCTGGACTTCAAGTGGCGGCGCAAGGGCCGCCGTGACCGCCGTGCGGCATTGGGCAGCGCGTTGGTCGCTTCGCTGCGCCGTTCATTGATGGACCGCCAGGTACCGCTGTGGCTGAACACCGACTTTGAAGCGCTGTTGACCGAAAACGGCCGCGTCAGCGGTGTGCAGGTACGCCGTGACGGCCAAGCCCTTGATCTGCATGCCCGGCATGCCGTGATCTTCGGTTCGGGCGGCTTCGAGCAGAACCAGGCGCTGCGCGAGCAGTACCTGCCGCAACCCACCCAACGCGACTGGAGCGCCACGCCACCGGGCAACAACACCGGTGCGGCCTTGCAGGCCGGCCAGGCGCTGGGGGCGGCCACCGCCTTGATGGACTGGGCCTGGTGGGCACCGACCATTGCGGTACCCGGCGAAGACAAACCACGCGGGGTGTTTGCCGAGCGCGCCTTCCCCGGCGCCATCGTGGTCAACGGGCGGGGCCTGCGTTTTGTCAACGAGGCCGCGCCGTACCTGGAGTTTGTCGATGCCATGTACCGCGACAACCAGGGCGGCGGCAAGAGCATTCCGGCCTGGGTCATTTTCGATGGGCACTTTCGCTTCAACTACGCCATGGGCCCGTTGATGCCGGCCCAGGTGATGCCCGACAGTCGCTTGCGCAAGGAGTGGCTCAATAGCTTGTATTTCAAAGCGGACAGCCTGGCGGCATTGGCCGGGCAGATCGGCGTCGATGCAGCGGGGCTACAACAGACCGTGGCGCGCATGAATGCTTACGCGCAAAGCGGTGTCGACCTCGAATTCGGCCGTGGCGGCAACGTCTTCGACCGTTATTACGGCGACAGCAACGTCAAACCCAACCCGTGCCTGGCACCGCTGAGCAAGGGCCCGTATTACGCCATGCGCCTGGACGCCGGCGATATCGGCACCAAGGGTGGGTTGTTGACCAACGAGCATGCCCAGGTGGTTTGCCAGGACGGCGTAGCGATCCCGGGGTTGTATGCCATTGGCAACTGCTCGGCGTCGGTCATGGGCACCAGCTACCCCGGCGCCGGCGGCACGCTCGGCCCGGCCATGACCTTCGGTTACATCGCGGCCAGGCACATTGCCGCCCATGCGTGAGGATTCGCCATGTCTGCTGCTGACAAATCAACCTGCACCGATATCCAACCCGCGCTGCAGGTGGCCGATGCCGAGGCACTGCGCTGGGATGAGCACTGTGATGTGCTGGTGATTGGCTGGGGCGCTGCGGGTGCCTGCGCAGCCCTTGAAGCGCGCGCCCAGGGCGCTGATGTACTGGTCGCCGACCGCTTCACCGGCGGCGGCGCCAGCGCCAAGAGTGGCGGTGTAGTCTATGCCGGCGGTGGCACTCGCCAGCAGCGTGCTGCGGGTTTTGACGACACGCCCGAGGCGATGTTCGCCTACCTCAAGCACGAGACCCAGGGCGTGGTGGCGGACGCCACCTTGCAGCGCTTTTGCCAGGACAGCGCCAGCAACCTGGCGTGGCTGGAGCACCAGGGTGCGCCTTACGACCACCGCATGCCGCCCGGTGGCAAGACCTCGTACCCACCCGATGGCTATTTTCTGTATTACTCCGGTAATGAGACGGTGCCTTCGCACTGCGGTGATTTGCCACCCGCCCCGCGTGGCCACCGTACCGTGGGCAAGGGGCAGTGCGGCGCGGTGCTGTATTCGCACCTGAAGGCTGCATGTTTGCGCGAGGGTGTGCGCGCCCAGGTGCAGGCTGCGGCCCGGCGCCTGGTGGTCGATGGCAGCGGCTGTGTGCTGGGCGCGGAGCTCTGGTGCCTGCCTGCTGGCAGCGAAGAGGCGCGGCTGCACGGCAAATGGGCAGCACGTGCCGAGCGTCTGCAAAACTTCGCACCGCGCTACTGCGACACGTTGCGCAAGCGCCTGCACCACCTCGAGCGCACCTTTGCCAGGCCACGGCTGGTGCGGGCCAGGCGGGGCGTGGTGTTGAGCACCGGTGGGTTCATTTTCAACCGCGAACTGATCAGCCAGCATGCGCCGAAGTTTCGTCGCAACTTCAAGGTAGGTGCCACCGGCTGCGACGGCAGTGGCTTGCGCCTTGGGCTAAGTGTCGGTGCCGTGGCCGATCGCCTGGCGCGGGTTTCTGCCTGGCGCTTCATCAACCCGCCGCTGTGCTGGCCCAAGGGCATCGTGGTCAACACCCTGGGCCGGCGCTTCGTCAACGAAGAGGTCTACGGCGCCACCCTGGGCCAGCCGCTGTGCGAAGAGCAGGGGGGCAAGGCATGGCTGGTGCTCGACGCCCGCTTGCGCAAGCAGTCCATCAAGCAAGCGCTGTTCTCCGGTTACTGGTGGTTCCAGAGCTTGCCAGCACTGGTGCTGATGCTGTTGCAGGCGCGCAAGGGCCAGAGCATCGAGCAACTGGCGCAGGCCACCGGCATGCGCAGCGATGAACTGCGCAATGCACTGCAGGCCTACAACGCCGCAGCCCGCGGCGATGCCAGCGACCCTTTCGGCAAGTCTGTGCAAAGCCGGCAAGTGCTCGACCAGGGGCCGTTCTATGCCTGCGACATCTCGGTGGGCAACCCGCTGTTTCCGCTGGGCGCGCTGACCCTCGGCGGCCTCAAGGTCGATGAGCACAACGGCGCCGTGCTTGATGGGCAAGGGCAGGCCATCGCAGGCCTGTTCGCGGCGGGCCGTACGGCAATCGGTATCCCTTCGCATTTGTACGTCAGCGGCTTGTCGCTGGCCGATTGTGTGTTTTCCGGACGGCGTGCGGGGCAGGCGGCGGCCGCTGCCGTGGCGCGCAGCGCAGTCCACAGCCGTGAGCCGCTGATATGAGCCTGAATTACCTGACCCTGCGCGTCACGCGCGTAATTGAAGAAACCGCTGACAGCCGTTCGCTGGAGTTCGAACTACCTGAAGCGCAAGCCGCGCATTTTCGCTACCGGCCTGGGCAATTTCTGACCTTGCGTGTGCCCTGCGGTGACGGCTGGTTACCGCGCTGCTACTCGCTGTCCAGCACCCCACTGCTTGATGAGCCGCTGCGGGTGACCATCAAGCGGGTTCGCGACGGGCGCGCCTCGAACTGGTTGTGCGATGCCGTGCAAGCCGGCGATAGCCTGCAGGTGCTGGCCCCGGCCGGTGTCTTCGTGCCGCCGCAGCTGGACACCGACCTGCTGCTGTTCGGTGCCGGCAGCGGGGTAACGCCGATGCTGTCGATCCTGCGCTCGGCGTTGTTGGCCGGTAGCGGGCGGATCTTGCTGGTTTATGCCAACCGCGATGAAGCCTCGGTGATCTTTCGCGAACAGCTCAAGCTGCTGGCGTGCGCCCACCCGCAGCGCTTGCAGGTGATCCACTGGCTGGACTCGGTGCAAGGCATACCGTCGGCCACCCAGCTGGCCGAGCTGGCACGCCCGTTTGCCCATGCCGAAGCCTTTATCTGTGGGCCCGGGCCGTTCATGGATGCGACGGTCAGCGCATTGCAGGCCCTCGGTATGCCGGCGGCCAAGGTGCATGTGGAGCGTTTTGTCTCGTTGCCCGAAGAGGGGGCGGTTGCCGTGCCTGTCGTCGTCGACACCGCGCACCCCACCAGCCTGCTTTCGGTACGCCTGGACGGTGAGGAGTTCGAGGTGCCGTGCGCCGAGGGCGAGACCTTGCTCGATGCCATGCGCCGTGCGGGCCTGAGGCCGCCCAGTTCGTGCCTGGTCGGCGCTTGCGCCACCTGCATGTGCACCGTTGAAAGCGGCGCCGTCGAGATGCTGCGCAACGACGCGCTGGAACCCCACGAAATTGACCAGGGCTGGACGCTGGCGTGCCAGTCGCTGGCCCGCAGTGAGCATCTGCGCGTGCTCTTCCCCGAATAACCCGACTGCCGAGTCCGTGACCATGACAGCATGTTCCGTTTCCCCAGGCACCCTGAATACCTGGGACCCGTTGCCCCTATCGATCCCCGCTCTGATGTTCGCCAGTGCCGAGCGTTACGCCGGCCGGGCGGCGATCGAGGAGCAGGGTGTTGTTACCGATTACCGTGACCTGCCCGCGCTGGCCCTGCAGGTGTGCCGCAGCTTGATGGCCCTGGGCATCGAAGCGGGCGACCGCGTGGCCATCTGGGCGCCCAACTGCCGCGACTGGGTGATCGCCGCGCTTGGCGTGCATTGCGCCGGCGCGGTGCTGGTCCCGATCAACACGCGTATGAAAGGCGCCGAGGCGGCCGACATCCTGCTGCGCAGCGAGGCCCGTGTGTTGCTGATGCAAGGGCAGTTTCTGGGTGTGGACTACCCGGCAATGCTGCAGCCACTGTGCCCCGTGAGCCTGCAGCAGCGGGTGTTGCTGGGGGCAGCGCAGGCCTGTGCGGGCGTAGACCTGGACTGGCCGGCGTTCATTGCCAAAGGCGCTGCGGTCAGTGACTTGCAGGCGCGCCAGCGTGCGGCGGGGGTCGGCCCACGGGACTTGTCCGACCTGTTGTTCACCTCCGGCACCACCGGCAAACCCAAGGGCGTGATGAGCGCCCATGGGCAAACCCTGCGCGCCTTTCACCAGTACGTGAAGGTCATCGGCCTGCAGCCAGGCGACCGCTACCTGATCATCAACCCGTTTTTCCATGCTTTTGGCTACAAGGCCGGCTGGCTGACCTGCCTGCTGGCCGGCGCCACCATCCTGCCGCATGCCGTGTTCGATGCCGAAGCGGTGTTTCAGCGCATTGCCGCCGAGCGCATCAGCGTACTGCCCGGGCCACCGACTCTGTACCTGTCGATGCTGGCGCACCCGCGCCTGGCCCAGACCAACCTGTCGAGCCTGCGCATTGCCGTCACCGGCTCGTCGACCATACCGCCGGTGCTGATCGAGCGCATGCGCCATGAGCTCGGCGTGGCCGTGGTGACCACTGCCTACGGCCTGACCGAATGCGGCGGGTTGGCCACCATCTGCAACCCTGATGACCCGGCAGAAGTGATCGCGGGCACCAGCGGTCGGGCGATCGAGGACACCCAAGTGAGCATCCGCTCGGGGCGCAACGAACCGGTGTCCGCCGGCGAATCGGGGGAGATCTGCCTGCGCGGCTTCCATGTGATGCGCGGCTACTTCAACGACCCCGAGGCCACCGCGCAGGCCATCGACGCTGACGGCTGGCTGCACACCGGTGATATCGGCCACCTCGACGCCAATGGCAACCTGAAGATCACCGACCGGCTCAAGGACATGTTCATCGTCGGGGGCTTCAACTGTTACCCGGCAGAGATCGAGGCCGGCCTGATCGAACACCCGGCCATTGCCCAGGTGGCGGTCATCGGCGTGGCAGATGAGCGCATGGGGGAGGTGGGCTGCGCCTGTGTGGTGCTGCGCCAGGGCCAGCAGCTGGACGCGCCGTCACTCATCGCCTGGGCGCGGGAGCGCATGGCCAACTACAAAGTGCCGCGGCATGTGCGCTTCTTCCAGGCATTGCCGGTCAATGCATCGAACAAAGTGGTCAAGGGTGAGCTGCGCGACGCAGTGGGTGCCTGAAACGGCAAGGGCGGCGTTGCGCCGCCCTTGCCGTGGGCTTCAACGCCCCTCGAAACGTGCCGGGCGTTTCTCGATGAACGCCTGCATGCCTTCTTGCTGGTCGCGCGAGGCAAACAGCAGGGCATTGGCCTTGCGCTCCAGGGCAAGGCCGGCTTCCAGCGGCGCGTCCATCCCGGCCAGAATCACTTCTTTTATCTGCTCGGCCGCCAAGGGTGGCATCGCGGCGATCACGTCGGCCAGCTTCAGCGCCTGCGCCAGCACCTGGTCATCCTCCACCACCTCGCTGACCAGCCCTGCCACCCAGGCCTCTTCGGCTGTGATCGGCTGCCCGGTCAGCGCCATGCGCATGGCCTTGACCTTGCCCACCGCGCGCACCAGGCGCTGGGTACCGCCGATGCCGGGCATGATGCCGATGCGAATCTCGGGCTGACAAAACCGCGCACTGCGCCCAGCAACGATGATGTCGGCCAGCATCGCCAGCTCGCAGCCACCGCCGTAGGCATAACCACACACCGCTGCAATCACAGGCTTCGGGCAATGCTGGATCGGTGCCCAGACGCGCTCGGTATGGCGCTGGTAGATGTCGATCGGCCCCACCCCCGCCAGGCTGTTGATGTCGCCACCGGCGGCGAACACTGTGTCGCCGCCGGTCAACACGATGCAGCGCACCTCGCTGTTGTTGGCCAGCTCGCTGAAGTACTGCGACAGCAATGCCTGCAACGCCAGGCTCAGGGCATTGGTGGCGTGCGGGCGGTTGAGCCGCACCAGGGCGACGCCTTGGGCCGGGTACTCCAGCAGTACCGGCGCGTTCAGTGAGTCAGACATGGTCAACCTCAGGCAGAAGGCGCCAGCGGGCGGGCGCCGTTGCGCGGATTGTTGCGATCACGCCCCCGGTTTTCATCGTCCGTTCAGACGACGAGGGCGGCGCACATTGCCCTTAGAGTGAAGCTCAATACAGGCTGAGGAATGCGCCATGAGCAGTCACGCGGGGCTGGATTACACAGGCAAGGTGGTGTTGGTCACCGGGGGTACCAAAGGTATCGGCGCAGGCATTGCCCGCAGCTTTCTGGCGGCCGGCGCCAAGGTGGTCGTGTGTGGCCGCACAGCGCCCGAGCAATTGCCCCGCGTGGGGTACGCCCAGGCCGATTTCATCGCCGCCGACGTGCGCGACCTGGCCGCGCTGCAAGGCCTGTTCGACACCCTGCGCAAGGACTACGGGCGCCTGGATGTGCTGATCAACAACGCCGGCGGCAGCCCGTCGGCAGAGGCCGCCAGTGCCTCGCCACGGTTTCATGAGGGGGTGATCCGCCTCAACCTGATTGCCCCGTTGAATGTTGCCCAGCAGGCCAACCTGTTGATGCAGGCGCAGGCCGACGGCGGCTGCATCGTCTTCATCGGCAGCATCAGCGGCTTGCGCGCCTCCCCAGGCACGGCCGCCTACGGTGCCGCCAAGGCCGGTGTATTGGCCTTGGTGCAGTCGCTTGCTGCGGAATGGGCACCCAAGGTGCGCGTGGTGGCGGTCAGCCCGGGCCTGGTACGCACCGAGCTTGCCCACCTGCATTACGGCGACGATGCCGGTATCGCGGCGGTCAGTGCCGGCATCCCGGCGGGGCGCATGGCCTCGCCCGAAGATATCGGCAACGCCTGCTTGTACATCGCATCCCCCCTGGCCGGTTACGCCAGCGGTTGCAACCTGTTGCTGCACGGGGGCGGCGAGCGCCCGGCTTATCTCGGCGTGGCGCAGGTCGCGCCGCACTGATCGACCCACGTCGGCGTTGCAGTCGTGGGCGCCGCTTAGAACACGCAGGAGACGAACTTGGCTGATCCACAATTGCTATCCGAAGTGCGCGCCCTGATCGGCCGCCAATACGGGCGTGTCAATGCCTGGGACGAGGTCAACGCGCCGATGATTCGCCAGTGGTGCGAAGTCATCGGCCTGGACAACCCGCTCTACACCGACCCTGTGGCTGCAGCCAACAGCTGCAACGACGGCATTGTCGCACCGCCGCCCATGCTGCAGATCTGGTGCATGGAAGGCTTCCATATCAACAACTATGCCCCAGGGTCGACTGCCGAAAACCCTTACGAAGTGCTCGGCCTGATCGAGCGTTATGGCTACCCCTCGGTGGTGGCGGTGAACTCCGAGCTGACCTTCGAGCGCAACCTGCGCCTGGGCGAGAAGCTCTACTACACCACGCGCCTGGAATCGGTCGGCGATGAGAAAACCACCGGCCTGGGCACCGGTTTTTTTGTCACCTTGATCATGGACTACTACGCACAACAGGCCAGCGGTGACGAGAAAGTCGGCGAACTGCTGTTCCGGGTGTTCAAGTTCCGCCCAGCCCAGGCGCACACCCCCGACAAGCCCGCCCAACCGGAGCCGGTGCTGGCCAAGCGGCCGAAGCCTGGGGTCAGCGATGACACCCGGTACTTCTGGGACGGCTGCAAGCAAGGCCAGTTGCTGATCCAGCGTTGTACCCAGTGCGCGACCTTGCGCCACCCGCCAGCGCCGGTCTGTATCGCCTGTCACAGCTTCGAATGGGACACCCTGGCGGCCAGCGGCAAGGGGCAGCTGTATTCCTTCGTGGTCATGCACTACCCCGAAGTGGCGCCGTTCGACCACCCCAACCCGATCGGTCTGATCGAGTTGGACGAAGGCGTGCGCCTGATCGCCGGCCTGGTTGGGGTCGCACGTGAAGACCTGCGCATCGGTCAGCGAGTGCAGGTCGAGTTCCAGACCTTCGACGACGACTTGGCGTTGCCGTTGTTCCGGCCACTGGCAGAGTAGGGGGCAGCATGGATTTCGAACTCAATGAAGACCAGCGCGCCATTGCCGAAATGGCAGGCAGCCTGATGAGCGATTACTGCACCGACGAGTGCCTGCGCGACTGGGACCTGTCGGGGCAGCCCTACATGCAAGCGCTGTGGGCGAGCTGTGTCGAAACCGGCCTGCACGCACTGGCCATCCCGGAGGCTGCCGGCGGCAGTGGCTTGGGCATGACCGAGTTGATCCAGGTGCTCGATGCCCAGGGCGGTGCCTTGGCGCAGGTGCCGCTGTGGCGGCATCAGCTGGCGGCGGCCACCCTGGCTGAATTCGGCGGTGCGGCCCTGGCGCCTTGGGTAGCGCAAGCGGCGACGGCCAGCAGTTTGCTGAGCCTGACCCTCGACGGCCTGACCAACGTGCGCGGTATAGAGCTGCTGGCGACGGCCGACGGGCCTGACTGGCAGCTGAGCGGGCGCGTTGCAGCGCTGCCACTGGCCGAACAATCGGCGGCAGCGCTGTTGCCGGCGCGGGTGCTGGGGCAGCCGCGGCTGGTGCTGCTGGACCTGTCTCAAGCCGGTGTCTGCAAGGTGCCGGGGGTGATGACCCATGGCGAAGCGCACGCTGAAGTACACCTGCAGGGCGTGCGCATCAGCGCCAGCCAGGTGCTGCCTGAAGCGGCCCTGGGCTGGCTGGCGCCGCGTGCGATTGCTGCATTGGCCGCGTTGCAACTGGGCGTCAGCGCCGAGCAGGTGCACCGCACGGTGGCCTACATCAGCGAGCGCCAGCAGTTCGACCGCGCCATTGGCAGCTTTCAGGCAGTGCAAATGAGCATGGCCGACACCCATGTGCAACTGGAGGTGCTGCGCAGCGCGCTCTGGCAGCTGTGCTACCGCCTCGACGCGGGCCTGCCGGCCCCCAGCGAGGCCTTGGCCACGGCGTACCTGGCGTGTGAGGCCGGGCACCGTATCGGCCATACCGCACAACACGTGCATGGCGGCATCGGGGTTGACCTGACGTACCCGATTCACCGGTTCCTGTATTGGAGCCGCGCCCTGAGCAGTGCTTTGGGAGGGTCGTCGGCGATCCTGGAGCAGCTTGGCGACTGGCTGAACGAAAACGACACCTTGGGATGGAAATATGACCTCGAAGAACACCAAGCGCTTTGACGACGTGCAGCCCGGCGAACGACTGCCGGAGCTGACGATCCCGATCACCGTCGGCCTGATTGCCGGCGGGGCGATTGCCACCCGTGACTACTTCCCGGGCCATCACGACCTGGAGGCGGCCCAGGCGCTGGGCTCACCGCATATTTTCATGAACATCCTCACCACCAATGGCCTGGTGCAACGCTTCATCGAGCAATGGACCGGCCCCGAAGTGCAGTTTCGTGCCCTGAAAATCAAGTTGGGGGCACCGAACTACCCCGGGGACAGCATGACCTTCAGTGGTGAAGTGACGCATCAGGATGCCGCGACGCGCAGCCTGGAAGTGACCCTCCGGGGCAAGAACTCCATGGGCAATCACGTGACCGGCACGGTCGCGCTGGTTCTGCCTTAATTCGCGGGGACAACACAGATGATGCATTCGTCGATTTCCGGGCGCGCCGCCATTGTCGGCTTGGGCGCGACCGAGTTTTCCAAGCACTCCGGGCGCACCGAGCTGCGCCTTGCCATGGAAGCCACATTGGCCGCGCTCAAGGACGCGGGTATCGACCCCGGCGAAGTGGAGGGTTTCAGCTCCTACTCGGTGGACAAGGTGCCCGAGTACGAGATTGCACGCTTGCTGGGCTGCAAGGACGTCAAGTTCTTCTCCCAGGTGCCGCACGGCGGCGGTGCGGCATGCGGGCCGGTGATGCACGCGGCGATGGCCGTGGCCACCGGTGTGGCCAAGGTGGTGGTGGTGTACCGGGCGATGAACGAGCGCTCCTGGTACCGCTTTGGCACCGGCAACTATGGCTTCGCCTCGACGCCGACCTTCGAGAACGTCAATTACGGCTGGTACATGCCGCATGGCTTCCATACCCCGGCGGCTTGGGTGGGGATGTTCGCGCAACGCTACATGCACACTTACGGCGCCACCTCCGAAGACTTCGGCCGGGTGGCGGTGGCCGTGCGCGATTTTGCCGCCAGCAACCCCCAGGCGTTCTTCTACGGCAAGCCGATTACCCTGGAAGAGCATCAGGCCTCGCGCTGGATCTGCGAGCCCTTGCACCTGCTCGATTGCTGCCAGGAGTCCGATGGGGCGGTGGCGATGGTCATCACCTCGGCCGAGCGTGCCCGTGATCTGAAGCAAAAACCGGTGATCATCAAGGCCGGCGCCCAGGGCATCAGTGCCGGCCAGCAAGTCATGACCTCGTACTACCGCGACGACATTACCGGCCTGCCCGAGATGGGCGTGGTTGCCAAGGCGCTGTACGGCCAGTCGGGGCTGGGCCCGGACGCGTTTCAGACGGCGATCATCTATGACCACTTCACCCCCTTCGTGCTGCCGCAACTGGAAGAGTTCGGCTTTGTCGAACGCGGGGAGGCGAAGGCGTTCATCCGCGCCGGCCACCATGCCCGTGGTGGCAAGCTGCCGATCAATACCCATGGCGGCCAGTTGGGCGAGGCCTACATCCACGGCATGAACGGCATCGCCGAAGCGGTACGCCAGGTGCGCGGTACGGCCGTGAACCAGGTGGCCGATGTAGAAAACGTGCTGGTCACCGCCGGTACCGGCGTGCCCACCAGCGGCCTGATTCTCGGCGCGGTTTGAGGAGTGCCCCCATGTTCGTCGACCTTACCCCCGAGCAGCGAGCGCTGCGCCTGAAGGTTCGGGATTATTTCCAGAACCTGATGACCCCCGAACTGCGCCAGCAGATGCGCGGCACCGAAGGCGGCGAGCTGTTTCGCCGCACCATCGCCCAGATCGGCCGTGACGGCTGGCTCGCCGTAGGCTGGCCAAAAGCCTATGGCGGCCAGGGCTACGCGGCCACCGAGCAGTTGATCTTCTTCGAAGAGGCCAATATTGCCGGTGCGCCGCTGCCGTTCGTGACCATCAGCACGGTCGGGCCGGCCTTGATGGCCCATGGCTCGGCGCTGCAGAAAGAGAAGTTTCTGCCCGGTATCGCCGCCGGTGAAATCAACTTTGCCATCGGTTATTCCGAAGCCAGCGCCGGCAGCGACCTGGCGGTGCTGAAAACCAGCGCACGTGAAGATGCCGAGGGTTTTCTGGTCAATGGCAGCAAGCTTTGGACATCCGGCGCCGACTCGGCCGATTACATCTGGCTGGCGGCCCGTACCGACCCCGAACGGCCGCGCCACAGGGGCATATCGATCCTGATTCTGGACACCCAGGCCGAGGGTTTTTCCAGCACGTTGATCCCGACCTCGGGGAACCCCACGGCGGCCACGTATTACGATAACGTACGGGTCCCCCGGGAGATGCTGGTGGGCGAGCTGCACGGTGGCTGGAAGCTGATCACCGCGCAGCTCAATCACGAGCGCCTGGGCCTGGGCGCCTGGTCAGACAAAGTGGTCAGCCTGTTCAGCCGGGTGTACCTGTGGGCGCGTTGCGCCGACGAGCAGGGCCAGCGTGCCACCGACCATGCCTGGGTACGGCGTGATCTGGCAGAGTGCTATGCCAGGCTTGAGGCCATGCGCCTGATCAACTTCCGCATCGCCGCCGACCTTGAGCGCGACCGGGTTGATGTCGCGCTCGCGTCGACAACCAAGGTTTATGGCTCGGAGTCGGCTATCGAGATCCTGCGCAAGTTGTCGGCCATCGTCGGTGCCAGTGGCTTGACCCGGGCAGGCTCAGCAGCCGCCTACCTGCAGGGTGAGCTGGAGTATGAAGTGCGGGCTTCGGTGAACCTGACCTTTGGTGGTGGTACCAATGAAATCCAGCGCGAGTTGATCGCCCAGTTTGGTCTGGGCATGCCACGCGCGCAGCGTTGAACCACCGCCAGATGAATAACAATAACGTCCCTGCAAGGTGAACGAATGAGCGCAATCGAGCAATTCAGGCAAGCGACGCGTGACTGGCTGGAGGCCAACTGCCCCGCGTCGCTGCGCACGCCTACCCCCGACGGGGAGATCGTCTGGGGCGGCCGTCAGGTGGACTTCCCAAGCGACGATGCCCGCGTGTGGTTCGAGCGCATGCGCGACAAAGGTTGGTTTTGCCCACAATGGCCCGTCGAGTACGGCGGCGCAGGCCTGGGTGCCGAGTACAACGCCGTGCTCGAAAGCGAACTGCGCAGGCTCAAGTGCCGGCCGCCGCAAATCAACCTGGGTATCTGGATGCTCGGCCCGGTGCTGCTGGAATTTGCCAGCGAGGCACAGAAGCAGGCACTGCTGCCGCCGATGTGCCGCGGCGAAGTGCGCTGGTGCCAGGGCTTTTCCGAACCCAATGCCGGCTCCGACCTTGCCAGCCTGAAAACCTCGGCCATCGCCGAGGGCGATGACTTCGTGATCAATGGCACCAAGATCTGGACCTCCTACGGTGACAAATCCGACTGGATGTATGCGCTGGTGCGCACCGACCCCAAGGCGCCGAAGCACCAGGGCATCAGCCTGATCGTGCTGGACATGACAAGCCCCGGGGTCAGCGTAGCGCCGATCGACCTGATCAGCGGCAAGTCGGCGTTCTGCCAGGTGTTCTTCGACAATGTCCGGGTTCCGCGAAGCCAGCTGATCGGCCCGCTCAACGGCGGATGGGACCTGGGCAAGCGCTTGTTGCAGCACGAGCGCAAGGCCATGTCCAAGTTCGGCGAGTTCAGCCTGCCGACGCATTTCCACCTGCTGCCGCTGATCGAGCAATACCTGCCCGCCAGCCAGGCACCCGCCGACCAGGCGTTGCGCGCCCGTGCCCAGGCCTGTGCGATGAACGAGCACGCCTACAACCTGACCGTGCAGCGCATGGGCGAGGAGGGGCGGGCCGGCCGGGACACCAGCGCGCTGATGGCAATCATGAAGCTGGTGCATACCGAGCAGGAGCGCGACAAGTTCGAGGTGCTGCTCGACGCCCTCGGCTATCGCGCGCTGGGTGTTGCCGATGAGCCGTTCAGTGCCCAGGAACTGGCGATTACCCGCGGCTGGCTCAACAGCTATGCCTTGACCATCTCTGGCGGCTCGTCGGAAGTGCAGTTGAATGTGATCGCCAAGCGGGTCTTGAACCTGCCAAGCGCCTGAGGGGAGTTTGACCATGAGTCTGGTGTATAGCGATGAGCAACGCCTGTTGGCCGACAGTGCCCATGAGTTTCTGGCGGCGCGCAGCCCGGTAGCGGCGCAGCGCCAGCTGCGAGACCTGGCACAGCCGCCGGGGTATGACCGGCAGGTGTGGCAAGAGGCTGTTGGCCTGGGTTGGACTGGCATACCGTTTCCCGAGGCCCTGGGTGGGCTGGATTTTGGTTGCATGGGCCTGGGGCCGATTTTCGAAGCCATTGGCAAGAACCTCTCGGCGTCGCCGTTGTTGTCCAGCGTGGTGCTGGGGGGGTCGCTGCTGCACTTGGTGGGCTCACCTGCGCAGCAGGACCCGTGGCTGACGGCGCTGATCAGCGGTGAGCGGCGCCTGGCCCTGGCGCTGGATGAAAAGCCACGGCACGACCCGGCCCACACCGCACTGGCGGCGACGGCCGTGCCGGGCGGTTACCGCCTGGATGGCGAGAAGTATTTCGTGATTGACGGCCTTGGCGCGGATGCCTACCTGGTGGCGGCCCGTACGGCCGGGCAGGCTGGGGAAGAGCAGGGGGTCAGCCTGTTCCTGGTGCCGGCCGACACGCCGGGGCTGCAGGCCAATGCGCTGTCGTTGATCGATTCACGCAACTGCGCGTGGCTGCGCCTGAGTGCCGTGCACCTTGGCGAGGATGCCTTGCTCGGCAGCGCAGGCGCGGCCTGGGCAGCGCTGGACGAAGCCCTCGACCGCGGCCGGGTGTGCCTTGCGGCAGAAATGCTCGGCGCTGCCGAGCAGCTGTTTGCCATGACCCTGGAATACCTCAAGACCCGCGTGCAGTTCGATGTGCCGATCGGTTCGTTCCAGGCCCTGCAGCACCGGGCGGCACGCTTGTACGTGGAGTTGCAGCTGGCCCGCAGCGCGGTGATGGCCGGGTTGTCGGCACTGGATGACGGCACGCTGAGCGCCAGCGAACGTGGCCGCCTGGTCAGCCTGGCCAAATGGAAGGCCGGTGAAGCCGCGGCGCAGGTCAGCAATGAAACGGTGCAGATGCATGGCGGCATCGGCGTCACCGACGAGCTGGACGTCGGCCTGTACCTCAAGCGCATTCGGGTGGCTCAGGCCTGCCTGGGTGACAGTGACTTTCAGTGCGCGCGCTATGGCGCCCTCAAGTCTTTGGAGAAGTGAACAATGAACCTGCAACAGTGGCGTACCACCTGGCAGCAGTTGATTGGCCCAGGCTCGCCGTACGAGGTGGTGTCTGCGGCCGAGGGTGGGGTACGGTATTTTCGCAATGCGGCCGCGAACCTGCTTGAGGCCATCGATATTGGCCGTGCGCACGGCGAGCGTGAGTTTCTGGTATGGGAGCAGCAGCGCCTGACCTTCACTGCGTTCTTTGACCAGGCCGACCGGCTGGCCGCGCAACTGGTGCAGCGCTTTGCGGTGCGCCCAGGTGATCGGGTAGCCATCGCCATGCGCAACCAGCCGGCGTGGCTGGTGGCGTTCGTCGCCATCCAGCGCTGTGGGGCGGTGTGTGTACCGCTCAACAGCTGGGGGCTGCGTGACGAGTTGTTCCATGGCCTGCAGGACAGCGGCGCCCAGGTGCTGGTGTGCGACGAACAGCGCCAGCAGCTGCTGGCAGGCGACCTGCTCGAAGAGCGGCTACTCAGTATTGTGGTCGGCATGCCGCCAGGGCAACCGCTGCCAGCCAACTGCCAGCGTTTCGAGGCGCTGATCGAGGCCCCCGCGCTGAGCTTGCCAGCGATCACCATCGCCCCGGATGACCCTGCGCTGATCCTCTACACCTCTGGTACCACGAGCCGCGCCAAAGGTGTGCTTTCCAGTCACCGGGCCATTTGCCAGGCATTGGCAGCGCTGGAGTTTCAGGCCGCGTTCTGCGCCATGAGCTCGCCCGAGCGGATCAAGGCGGTGATCGCCAGCGGCCTGGCGCCGACCAACCTGATGGCGGTGCCGTTGTTTCATGTCAGTGGGTTGCATGCGCAGTTCTTGCTGGCGCTGCGCAGTGGCCGGCGCTTGTTGCTGATGTACAAGTGGGACGTGGAAAAAGCCTTCGACCTGATCCGCGACGAGCGTTGCACCCAGTTCAATGGCGCGCCGGTGATGATGCAGCAGTTGCTCGGCTCGCCGCGCTTCGACAGCCGTGACAGCGACAGCTTGTACGGCCTTGGCCTGGGCGGTGCGGCGGCGTCCGGCCGGCTGCTGTCGCACATCACCAAGTGCAAGCCCCTGGCCATCAGCGGCAGTGGCTACGGCCTGACCGAAAGCAATGGCATCTGCGCGGCGGTGGGCGGCGATCAGTTCGTCTACAAACCTGACTCGGTCGGCTGGCCGCTGCCGATCGTCGATGTGTGCATCGGCCCCCACCCGACGTCGCCGCTGCCGCCGGGCCAGACGGGGCTGATCTGGTTGCGCTCGCCGACCTTGATGACGGCCTACTGGCAGTTGCCGCAGACCAGCGCCGAGACGCTGCAGGACGGCTGGTTGGACACCGGCGATATTGGCCATCTGGACGAGGAGGGCTTCCTGTTCATCACCGACCGGGCCAAGGACATGATCAACCGCGCCGGCGAGATGATTTCTGCCAGTGAAGTGGAGTCCTGTATCTGCGAGATGCCTGGGGTGCTTGAAGCGGCCGCCTTTGCGGTAGCCGACGAGGCTTTGGGTGAGCGCCTGGCGCTGGTCGTGCGCAGCGAGCTGCAGCCACCGCCCTCCAGCGAGCAGGTGTGCACTTTCATTGGCCAGCGCCTGGCAGCCTACAAGGTCCCGGCAGAGGTCCATACGGCGTACACCCCGTTGCCGCGTAATGCGTCGGGCAAACTGGTCAAGGCGCAGGTCAGGCAATTGGTGGTCGGCGCGTGACTGTGTAGTCTTTCCGGACGATGTTCTCCCCAGCAGATCAGGAACAATGGAGTACCCCAGTAGTCCTGGTCTGCGAAGGAGCCACCCGATGAAAATAACAAAAGGCGTGATGTTCGTAGCTTCATTAGCTGTCAATGTCGGCCTGCAAGGCAACGCACTTGCGCAAGTTTCGCCCGAAGAAGCGGCGAAGCTCGGTAAGGAACTCACCTGTGTCGGTGCAGAAAAAGCCGGCAACGCCGAAGGTACCATCCCGCCCTACACCGGTAAGTACCTGGGAGAAGTGCCGGGCTGGAACCATGTGAAATTCTCCGGTGATCAACCGGTGGACCCCTACGCGAACGAGCAGCCGATCCTGGTGATCACGGCGCAGAACATGAGCCAGTACGAAAGCCACCTGACCGAAGGGCAGAAGGCATTGCTCAAGCGTTACCCCACCACCTACAAGATGAACATCTACCCAGGCCATCGCGACTTCCGCTACCCGGACTACGTCTGCGAGCGGGTCAAGTACAACGCCTTGAATGCCAAGCTGGTCGACGACGGCATGGGCATCGAAGGCCTCGGCCAGGTGCCGTTCCCGATCCCCAGGAACGGGCTGGAGCTGCTGTGGAATCACCAACTTCCGGCGCGTGCCTATACCGAAGAAAAGATCAGCGACCTGGCGTCGGTACTGCCCAACGGCAGCATCGGCTGGGGGCGTGCCCATGCGCGAAACATGTCGCAGGCCAACTCACCGACGGTCGAGCCCAAGACCGAGGACTCGGTCCAGGCGATGAGCTGGAACACCACCTTGAAGCCTGCCCGGGACAATGGTGTGGTAAGCATCTCGCATGAGCCCTACAACTTCCTCGCCAACCCGCGCCAGGCCTGGAGCTACAGCCCTTCGACGCGGCGCGTGCGGCAGTTGCCCGGGTACGGTTACGACCAACCGATGATCGGTACCAACGGCACCATGACCGTGGATGAAGACCGCCTGTACAACGGCTCGCCCGAACGCTACAACTGGAAGCTGATCGGCAAGCGCGAGATCTACGTACCCGCCAACGCGTACAAGCCCAACGCCGGCGATGTGAAATACGCAAACTTGCTGACCCCTAACCACCCCAACCCGGACTACATGCGCTATGAGTTGCGTCGGGTGTGGGTGCTGGAGGCAACCTTGAAAGAAGGCTATCGCCATGTGTATGGCAAGCGCGTGCTGTTCATCGACGAGGACACCTGGAACTCGGTGCTTTCGGACAACTACGACAGCCGTGGCGCATTGTGGAAGCATGCGATGGTCAACTACTACTACCACCCGGACATGAGCGCCTGGCAAGCGGGTTCGCAGTTCTTCATGGACCTGAACTCGGGCCAGTACACCGGCTACGGCATGACCAACGAAGCGAAGAAGGGGCCGGTCCTCAACGAAGCCAAGTTCACCCCGGACATGTACACCGCTGATGCGGCGCGGGCGATGGGGCGTTAACGGGGCCTGCACCGGTTACATTTGGGGCCGCTTTGCGGCCCTTTCCCGTCCTGCACCTCAAGCTCAATCATCAAGGTTTGATCGACATGCAAAAACGTGATGATTGACTCAACCGCAGTACGTGTACCCCGAGCCTCCAAAATCCACATGCTCTGCGACGCCAACGGGATAGCGTTGCGCTTCCTACTCTCTGGCGGTCAAGCCAGACATCAATTACGCCCAGCTGCTGCTGGACGAAGTCAGCATTCCGTCAACCCAACGTGGCCGCCCGCGCAAACGCTGTAAATGGTTGCTTGCTGACACGGGCTACGACGCCGAAGTGCTACGCCGCTACTGCGACAAATATCGAATGCAACCCGTCATCCCTCTGCGCTTGATGAAGCGCAAGCCTAGTGTGGTGTTTCAGAAGTGCCAATGAAACACCACACTAACGAGATCAAGCTTCGCGCCCCGCCCGGTGACCCGCTGCAATCGCCCCTTCGATATAACCCAAGTTCTCACAATCACCAATACTGACGACTTTGAAACCGGCACGGCCCAGGGCATCGCTCAAGGTGGTATCCGGCATTGCACCGCTCGCCAGTACCACTGAATCGCCGCGCACCTCGCCCGCTTCACCCTCGGCCGTTTGATAGCGCACGCGGTTGCCTTCAATCGCCGTGACGGTAATCCCCGTCAACAGTTGCCCGCCATGTTCACGAATGCCATGCAGTACCCGCCAACGGCGCACGATGGCCAGTTCCCGGCCGAGGTGGCTCGAACTTTCCAGCACGCACACCTGGCGCCCACGCTCGATGAGGAACTCCGCCAGCTCCAGCCCCACCAGCCCACCGCCGATGATAGTCACGCGCTTGCCCAGGGGCATCCAGACATGCGAAAGCTTCTGCATGGCTTCGGTGCTGTCGGTAACGCCGATCAGGCTGCCGGCCTTCATCATGGCGCGCTGGGCCAGCGACAGTTTGCGTTTGGCGATGGCCTCGGCGCGATCTCCGGTCATCAAGCGGCGCAGCTCATCGCCACTCCACACATGGTCCTGGTCGGCGCCGGGTATGTCGGGGGCTGCGCGCTGGGCGCCGGTGGCGACGATCACCTGGTCGACCGCAAGCTCACGCAGCAGCGCTGCATCCACCGCGGTGCCAAGGCGCACCTCGATGGGCAGTTGGCGGACCTGGTGCTGCAGGTTGTCGAGCAGGCGGCCGTTTTCCGGGTAGGCGAGGGCGGCAAAGAACAAGGTACCGCCGAGGCGCTCGCCACGTTCCAGCAAGGTCACCCGGTGCCCGCGCAAGGCGGCGACACGTGCGGCTTCCAGGCCGGCCGGGCCGGCGCCGACCACCGCCACGTGCTGCACGGTGGTGGCCGGGCTGATCACCCGCTCGACCTCGTGACCGGTTTGCGGGTTGACTGCGCACTTCACACGTTCATTGATGAAGATCTGGCTGACACACACATAGCAATAGATGCACGGGCGGACAGCCTGCAGCTGGCCAGCGGCGAGTTTGTTGGGCAACTCGGGGTCGGCTAGCAGCTTGCGGCCCATGGCGATGTAGTCGCATTGGCCGGTGGCAATTGCCTGTTCGCCGACCTCCGGCTCGATGCGCCCCACCGCGATCACCGGCACATTCACACACTGCTTGATGGCTGCTGTCCACTCCAGAAACCCCGCGGGTTTCTGCACCAGCGGCGCTTGCGTGAAGGCGACGCCACTGGTGGTGGCGGCATACGCCGACACGCTGATGGCGTCCGCCCCAGAGGCCTCGGCCAGCTTCGCCACTGCCTGCGCGTCAGCCAAGGTGATACCGCCAGGGGTGTGCATTTCTTCGGCATCCAGCCGCAGCCACACACCAAAGCTGGGCCCGACCCGGGCGCGCACGGCGGCCAGCACTTGCAGCAGCAAGCGTGCGCGGTTTTCCAACACACCGCCGTACTGGTCTTCGCGGCGGTTGTAATACGGCGACAGGAACCCGGCGAGGATGTAGTTGTGCGCGGCATGCAGCTCGACGCCATCGAAACCCGCCCGCTGTGCCCGCTCGGCTGCGGCGGCGAACCATTCGACCATCTGCGCGATGTCGTCCTGGTCCATCACGCGCATTTCGATACCGCCCTTGCGCCCGCGCACGGCGCTGACAAACGAGGCCAGCTCTTCCGGGGTCAGGGCCTGCATCATGTCGGAGCTGCTGGCAGGGGGCAGCGAAGGCACCCACAACGGCCGGCCTGCAGCCATGTCGCGTATGGCGTTCTTGCCCGCGTGCTGCAGTTGCATGGCGATTTTTGCGCCGTGCTTGTGCACGCGTTCGGCCAGGCGCGCAAGGCCTGGGATGAACGCATCGGAAGAGACGCCGACCTGGTATGGTTCGGCAGTGCCGGCCGGAAACGCGATGGCACACACGCCCATGATGAGCAAGCCCGCGCCACCGGCGGCGCGGGCTTCATAGTAGGCCTGGATGCGTTCGCCGCAGTGGCCGTCGGCCTCGGCATAGTTGGAGCCCATGGGCGCCATGATCAGGCGGTTACGCAACTGCAACGGGCCTATTCGCCCAGGTGCAAGCAAGTGGGACAAGTTTGTCATTGTTATCTCAGCCCTTGGAGGTAACGAGCGTGTGCGGCAGCGACCAGGCTGTCGCTGCCGCACAGGGCTCATGCGTGGCGAAGGAAGTCCAGGCACTCGCGGTTGAACAACTCACGGTGTTCGACCTGAACCCAGTGGCCGCATCGGTTGAGCACAATAAAGCGGGCGTTGGGGGCGTTGTCGAGCACTTTCATGGCACCGCCCACTGGGTTGAAGTTGTCGTTGGTGCCCCAGAAACCGAGGATCGGCACCTGCAACTCTTCAAGGCGCTCGGTCATGTTCGGCACCATCATGGTCGAGAACAGGCAGCGCGGCTGATGCGCCGCTACCGCCACACGCTCGGCTAGCAGGCTGTCGGGCAGCTGTGAGGCATCGAACAGTTGCAGGCTCATGATCTGGCGCATTTTGTCGATGTCCAGCGGGCCTGCATTGAACAGCTCGACCATGCGCTGGATGCCGATCTTCTTGAAGTAGGTTTCACGCTCTTCGACACCGCCCGGTGCCATCAGGATCAGCTTGTCGAGCAGCGCGGGCTCGGCCAGGCCCAGGCCGATGGCAATGGCGCCGCCCAGGGAATTGCCGAGCAGGGTGCAGCGCTGGATGTCGAGGGCCTTGAGCAGGGCGGACACCGCACTGACAAAGAAGTCCAGGTCGTACTGGATGTTATCGGGTTTGTCCGAGCGACCGAAGCCGGGCAGGTCGATGACCAGGTTGCGAAAGCCGGCGGCCACGAAGTCGGGGTAGTTGCCTTTGAAGTTGCTGTAGCCACTGGCGCCTGGCCCACTGCCGTGCAACCACAGCACCACGGGGCCACTGCCTTCGTCGAGGTAGTGCAGGCGCAGGCCGTTGTCCAGGGTGACGAAGTGGCCTACGGGCAGCGGTAGGTCTTGTTCTGACATCTTCTGTTCTCCATTCATCAGGCGGTTACTGCGGTTTCAGGGGCGGCGGGCTGGGCTGCCGATTGCACCATGCGAGCGCGGTAGCGCGGCAGGGCCATGCCCAGGAATACGGTGGAAAGCATCAGCATTGATATCGACGTCGCCAGCGCATAGCGCAAGGCTTCAGTGCCCAGGGCCGGGGCGAACCAGTCGCTGAGCACGCCGATCAGCAGCGGGCCGACGCCAACCCCGAGCAAGGTCATGGCCATGACGAATATCGACGTGGCCTGGGCCAGGCGCGCGGCCGGGAACAGGTGGGTTACCGCGCCCAGGCACGGGGTTGCCCACCAGGTGCCGAAGAAGGCAAAGCCTGCATAGAACAGGAACGCAGTAGGGACCGGCGTGTTGCCCAGGTGAAACAGAATGCCGGTAGGCCAAAGGAAGTACGCCAGGCCGAACGGGATGCTGACCAGGGTGGCCAGCAACGGCACACCGATTTGCCAGCCCGCGTCGCGGCGGGCCATGCGGTCAGAGATGATGCCGCAGGCCAAGGTGCCGAAGGTGGCACCTGTGCCGCCCACCACGCCGACCAGGAACCCGGCATCCTGCAAGTTCAAACCGTGGGAGCGGATCAGAAAGCTGGGGCTCCAGGTACCGATCGCGTAACCGGCAATCGCGCTGGAAGCACCGGTCAGCAGCAGCCAGACAAACGAGGGGGTTTCCATCAGTTTGGCTACGGTGGTGGCCCAGCCTTCCTGAATCACTTCGACCTTGAGTTGCGCCTGGCTGGCGATTTTCGGCGCGCGTACCGTCAGCCACAGCAGCAGCCCGAGCAGAATGCCCGGTACGCCGATGATCAGAAACGCCGAACGCCAGCCATAGTGCTGGGCGATCCAGCCGCCGAAACCCAGGCCGAAGATTGCCCCGAAACTGGAGCCGAGCATCAGGATGGACAGCGCGGTAGAGCGGTTTTTCGCCGGGTACAGCTGCGAGATCATCGCCACCGAAGGCGCTGTGCCTCCGGCTTCGCCCACGGCTACGCCGATGCGCGCCAGCACCAGCAGCCAGAAGCTGGTGGCCAGGCCGCAGGCCATGGTCATCACGCTCCAGGCGATGCAACAGGCGGCAATCACCGGTTTTGGCCCGATGCGGTCGGAAAGCCGCCCCAGCGGGAAGCCGAACAGGGTGTAGAACACCGCGAAGGTCACGCCCGAGAGCAGGCCGATGCCGGTATCGGAGATGCCGAATTCGGCCTTGACCGGTTCGATCAGGATCGCCATCAGTTGCCGGTCGATGTAGTTGAAGATGTAAATCACGGCCAGCACGAACAGTGCGTAGTGGCTGCGCCAGGTGACGCGGATCGATGAGTTCACAACGGATGCTCCCGGTCTTGTTCTAGTAAGCAGGAGCCTCGCACTTCTTGCAGCCGCCTGCATCGTCCATTCAGACCAGCCGCGTGCCCTGCGCTGGGTAAACGACGCTGCGTAGTCTTATCGGACGATGTTGGGGTGTTGGCCAGCGTTGATGATTTGTCCCGTGCTCGACCGCCCGGCCTACCGTGCCGGCGATCGAGGTAGCCAAGGCATGCGGGAGATCAACGATGAAGTTAGCGAACAAAGTGGCCCTGATCACCGGTGCCGGGCAAGGCATGGGCCGGGCGATCGCCCAGCGCTTTGCCCAGGCCGGCGCTTGGGTGGTGGCGGCCGACATCAACCTGCAGGCTGCCCGGCAAACGGTCGAAGGCCTGGGCGAGAACGCCCTGGCATTGGCCTGCAATGTCGCCGACAGCGCCTCGGTGGTGGCGGCCATGGCGGCAATCGAAGCGCGCTTCGGGCGGCTGGACATTCTGGTCAACAACGCCGGTGTGGGCTCGGTCGACACCCTGGTCGACACCCCGGATGAGCATTGGCAGCGGGTCATCGGCGTCAATCTCACGGGCACCTTCTTGTGCAGCCGCGAAGGCGTGCGCCTGATGCACAAGCACGCCACCCAGGGCGCGCTGATCAATATTTCCAGCACGGCGGCCATGACCGGTGAAGGCCCGGGCCATTACTGCGCGGCCAAAGCCGGTGTGATGGGGCTTACCCGCAGCATGGCGCGGGAGCTGGCGGCCAGTGGCATTCGCGTCAACACCTTGGTCCCTGGGCCTACCAACACGCCAATGATGGCCGACATCCCCGAGCAGTGGCTGCAGGACATGCTCAAGGCCATCCCCCTCGGACGCATGGGCGAGACCGATGAAATTGCCCGGGCGGCGGTGTTTCTGGCCAGCGCGGACGCCAGCTTCATTACCGGTCAGAACCTCGCCGTCAACGGCGGCATGGCCTTCATTTGAACCGGGAGCAGAGCATGAGCAGACGACTGCAAGGCAAGGTGGCATTCATTACCGGCGCGGGTTCAGGGATCGGTGCTGCCACCGCCACGCGCATGGCTGAGGAAGGCGCCAAGGTGGTGCTGTGCGGGCGCACCCTGGCGCCCCTGGACGCGGTGGCCAGTGCCATTCGTGAGGCCGGCGGCCAGGCCGAATCGGCTGTGGCCGACGTCAGCGATGAACAGGCCTTTGTCGGTGCCATCGAGGCCGCTGCCAAGCGCCATGGGCGCCTGGACATTCTGGTCAACAATGCCATGGCCTACACCTGGGGCCCGATCGAGGCCACCACCCGCGCTGACTGGCACGCCAACTTCAGCACCACGGTCGACGGCACGTTCTGGGGCACACGCACGGCAATGGCGCTGATGAAGGCTCACAGCGGCGGGGCGATCGTCAATATCGCGTCGATCTGTGGCCTGTTCGGCACCCCCGGCATGGCCGGTTACTCCGCCGCCAAGGCCGCCGTGATCAACTTCAGCCGCGCGGCCGCCAGCGAGGGCGCCAGCCATGATGTGCGGTGCAACGTGGTGGTGCCAGGGGTGATCGACACCCCGGCGACGGCGGGCATGCTCGCTGATGCACGCGCACGCGCCAACACCGAGAAGCTGATCCCCCTGCGTCGGGTGGGCCTGCCCCTTGAGGTGGCCAACGCGATCGTCTTTCTGGTCAGTGACGAAGCGTCCTATATCACCGGCGCCTGCCTGCCGGTGGATGGCGGGCGCAGCTCGGAACTCTACACGGTGCTGGAGTGATGAGTATGGAGCCGAACCTGTTGTTGGCACGCATCGAGCGCCTCGAGTCGATCGAAGAGATCCGCCAGCTGGCCGCTAAGTACTCGCTGTCGCTGGACATGCGCGACCTCGACGCACACGTCAACCTGTTTGCCGAAGACATCCGCGTGGGCCGCGAGAAGGTCGGGCGTGCGCACCTCAAGGCCTGGGTCGACACCACCCTGCGTGGCCAGTTCAGCGGCACCTCGCACCACCTGGGCCAGCACCTGATCGAGCTGCTCGACGCCGACCACGCGGTGGGTGTGGTGTATTCCAAGAACGAGCACGAGACCGGCCCGGAGTGGGTCACCATGCAAATGCTCTATTGGGATGACTACGAGCGCATCGAGGGCCGCTGGTACTTTCGCCGCCGCCTGCCGTGCTACTGGTATGCCAGCGACCTGAACAAACCGCCGATCGGCGAGCGCAAGATGCGCTGGCCAGGGCGTGAGCCCTATGCCGGCACCTTCCATGACCTGTTCCCGTCCTGGGCCGAGTTCTGGGCGCATCGCCCCGACAAGGCACAGCTGCCGGACGTGGCCGCTGCGGCCCCGCTGGAACACTTTCTGGCCACCCTGCGACGCGGCGCCTCGGCGCCGAAAATTCGCGTGCGCTGAGGACCCCCGATGAGTCTTTTATTCGAACCGGTGCGCCTCGGTGAGCTGGCGCTGGCCAACCGTATCGTCATGGCCCCGATGACCCGCAGCCGTGCCACCGACCAGGCGGTACCCACGGCCGAAATGGTCGACTACTACCGCCAGCGTGCCAGTGCCGGGTTGATCATTGCCGAAGGCACCGCGCCGTCTGCCGATGGCCTGGGTTATTGCCGCACACCGGCGATCTACAACAGCGCGCAGATTGCCGGCTGGCGCAAGGTGACCAGCGCTGTGCGCGAGGCGGGCGGGCAGATGGTGTTGCAGTTGATGCATGTAGGCCGCGCGGCCAGCTGGCTGAACAAACCGGACGGGGCGCGCACGCTGGCGCCATCGGCGATACGCGCACGGACCCAGCTGTTCAGCGACAGTGCCGGCCTGGTGGACACCGATGAGCCGCAGGCCATGACACCGGAAGACATCGCCCTGGTGATCGAGCACTACCGCCGTGCGGCGTTGGATGCCCGTGAGGCGGGGTTCGAAGGGGTCGAACTGCACTGTACCAGCGGCTACCTGCCGATGCAGTTCATGGCCTCGGGCAGCAATCAACGCACCGACGGCTATGGCGGCTCGGTCGAGAACCGCGTGCGCTTCCCGGTCGAGGTGCTCAAGGCCATGAGCGCGGCCATCGGTGCCGGGCGTGTGGGGGTGCGCCTGTGCCCGGGCAACCCTTACAACGACATCAGCGACGCCGACCCGGCCGCTACCGCTGCTGCCTTGTGCCGGGCCGTCGACCCCTTGGGCCTGGCCTACCTGCACATCATGCGCTCGCCCCTGGCCGAGCTGGACGCCTTCGCCCTGGCGCGGCGCCACAGTCGCAGCGGGCTGGTTCTCAATGACGGTTTCGATGGCCCCTCGGCGGCGGCTGCCTTGGAGGCAGGGCAGGGCGTGGCGGTGTCGTTTGCCCGGCACTTCATCGGCAACCCAGACCTGGTGGCACGCCTGCGCGCAGGCCTGCCGCTGGCGGGGTTCGACCGCAAGACACTTTATACGAAAGGTGCGCGAGGCTATTCGGACTACCCGAATCACGCCTGAGCGCCTGCATGAACAGCCGGTTTTTCGGAGGTAGGGATGAACAATTTCAATAACGCCAGCCTACGGTCCAGTGTCGAGTTCGGCCCCGTGCCGCGCGAGCAGACGCAGGCCATCCTTGATCGCCGGGCCGAGGCCAGCGCACGGATCAAACCGGCCGACCGCTACACCTTGGCCGACCGGGTGGAAGAGCAGGCGCTGCGTCATGCGGACCGGCCCTTCATTATCTATGGCGAACAGCGGCTGAGTTACGCCCAGGTCAACGCCGAGGCCGACCGTTTGGCCCATGTGTTCCACGCCCGCGGCCTGCGCCCGGGTGATGTGTGTGCGTTGGCCATGGAGAACCGCCCGGCGTTTTTCTGCTGCTGGTTCGCCCTGGCCAAGCTGGGTGTGGTGGTGGGGTTCGTCAATACCCAGGTCAGCGGCCAGCCGCTGGTGCACGCGCTGCACGCCATCGCGGCCAAGGCGGTGATCGTGGGCGAGGAGGTGCTCGGCAACTTTGTCGCCACCGAAGGCTTGCCGACGCTGCCCCTGTGGTTGGCGGCGGACAGCGAACGCCCCTGGGCCGGGGCATTGCCGGGCAACCTCGATACGGGCTTGAGCCAGGCCTTGGCCAACGCCCCGGCCACGCCGTTCCCGCGTGACCTGCGCGCCAACCTGCCGGCAGAAACGCCCAGCTTGCTGATCTTCACCTCGGGCACCACCGGTTTGCCGAAGGCGGCGCGTTACAGCCACATGCGCTGGATGTCGACGGGCGACATCATGGAAGTCACCTTGCAAACCACGGCGCACGACGTGTTCTATTGCTGCCTGCCGCTGTACCACGGTGCGGCCGCCACCTCGGTGACCTCCACGGCACTGAAGACGGGCGCGGCAATCGTTGTGCGGCGCAGGTTCAGCGTGCGCGAGTTCTGGAAGGACGTACGCGAGCACCAGATCAGTGTGTTCCAGTACATCGGTGAAATCTGCCGCTACCTGCTCAACCAGCCTGAGGTGGCGGACGAGCGCGAGCATGGCCTGCGCTGCATGCTGGGGGCAGGGCTTTCACGCGACACCTGGCAACACTGGGTGCAGCGCTTTGGTGATATCCAGGTGTTCGAGGGCTGGGGCTCGACCGAGTCCAATGCCAACCTGGTCAACGTCGACAACTACCTGGGTGCCTGTGGACGGGTACCGTTCTGGGACAAGAGCAACCTGCGCCTGGTGCGCTATGACGTGGAAACCGACAGCCACCCACGGGACGAACAGGGTTTCTACCAGCTGTGCGAGGTGGGCGAAGTCGGCGAGGCCCTGGGCTTTATCATCGACCACCCGGAAATCGGTGGCGGTCGTTTCGAGGGCTATACCTCGGCCGAGGCGACGGCCAGCAAGATCCGTCGCAACGTGTTCGCAGAGGGTGATGCCTACTGGAGCTCGGGGGACCTGCTGCGCTATGACGAAGACGGCTACTTTTATTTCGTCGACCGTGTGGGCGACACCTTCCGCTGGAAGAGCGAGAACGTCTCGACCCAGGAGGTCGCTGCCGCTCTGGGCGATTTCCCCGGCCTTGAACTGATCAATATCTATGGTGTGCGCGTGCCTGGCCAAGAGGGGCGGGCGGGCATGGCCGCAGTACTGATGCAGCCTGGGCAGTGCTTTGACCCGGCCGCGTTCTATGCCTTGACCGAACAGCGCCTGCCGCGCTATGCCGCGCCGGTGTTCGTGCGGGTGTCGGCCGCCGCCGACCTGACCAGCACCTTCAAGTTGCGCAAGGTCGACTTGCAGCGCCAGGGCTATGCGCCCTCGGCGTTCAGCGACCCGTTGTTCATCCGCGACGACAGCAGCCGCAGCTACGTGCCCTACAGCAGCGATGTACTGGCCAGCCTCGGCCTGGCTGCCTTCGCCGGTGATGCCCGTGAGTAGCCTCGACGCGCACGGCCACGAATGGCGTGCAGGGCTGCGCTTTCCGTGGCCCACGCCGCCCGCCAACGGTGAAGTGCAAGCCGTCGCCGAAGGCGTGCTATGGCTGCGCATGCCACTGCCGTTCGGGCTCGATCACATCAACCTGTACCTGCTCAAGCATGCACAAGGCTGGGTCGCGGTGGATACCGGGCTCAATAACAGGCAAACCCGCGACGCCTGGGAGCGGGTGTTCGAGCAGGTGCTGGGCGGGCTGCCATTGCTGGCGGTGATCTGCACGCACTTTCACTCCGACCATGTCGGTGTGCTCGGTTGGCTGACCGAACGCTTTCGCTGCCCGGTGTTCATGAGCGCCAGTGAGTACCAGGCCATGCACCAGCTCGGTGCCAACAACGACCCCAGCAGCAGTTGGGCCTTTCGTCAGCATTACCGCAGGGCGGGCTTGAGCACCGAGCAGACCGAAGCGCTGTTCCCGTTGCTGAACTCGGCGCATTTTCGCCCGCAAGTGCCCACCAGTTTTCACCGCTTGAGCGAAGGCAGCGAACTGAACATTGGCGGGCGCCGCTGGCAGGTGCGCATTGGCCGTGGCCATTCGCCGGAGCATGCCTGCCTGTACTGCGCCGAAGACCAGTTGCTGATTGCCGGGGACCAGGTGCTGCCGCGTATCACGTCGAGTGTCTGCGTGCAGGTGACCGAGCCGGATGCCAACCCGCTGCGTGAATGGCTCGACTCCATCGAAGGGTTGCGCGGCGTACCGGATGACGTGCTGGTACTGCCGGCGCACGAGCGGCCCTTCTTTAACCTGCACCTGCGCCTTGACCAATTGCGTGACCACCACCTGGTGCATCTGCAGCAACTGCTGGACGCCTGCACAGCGCCGCGCAGCGCAGTGCAGCTGATGGCGGTGCTGTTCCCCAAGGTGAACGGGCAATTCGATGAACTGATGGCCCTGGGCGAGACCCTGGCGCACCTCAATTACCTGATTGCCCAGGGGCAATTGGGGCGTGAAGAAATCGACGGGGTGTTCCGTTACGGGCGCACGCCGGTGGGTGCCGTTGCTCGGCCTGTGCTGGGGCAGCTCTGAGCAGCGGGTGAACGAGACGTGGTGTTGTTGCACTCAAGCGCGGCCACTGGGCCGTAAAACGGGAGAGGCATGGTGACGAATAAAAACAACAAGAAAGGTGCTGGCCCACGCGTTCCGGGCGTCGCGTTGTCGGGGCTGGTGGTGGCGATGGGGCTGGTGGCGACGCCAACCTGGGCGGGCGAAACCATCGAGTTCGACAACGGTGCAACGCTGGACTGGACCGTGACCACCAGCTATGGCCTGGGGGTGCGTCTGGCCAGCCCGGACAAGGACCTGTTGACGCTGAACGCCGACGACGGCGACCGCAACTTCGACAAGGGCAGCCTGGTCACCAACCGCATTGGCGCCCTGGCCGAGATGATCCTGCGCAAGGACAACTACGGTGCGGTGCTGCGAGCCAGTACCTTCTATGACGATGTGTACCACCGCAGCAACGACAACGATTCGCCGGGCACGGTGAACAAGGACGGTGACTTCAACGAGTTCACCAGCGACACCAAGTACTACAGCGGCGGGCGTAGCAAATTCCTCGATGCCTATGTGTTCGGTGGCTGGCGTTTCGCCAATGACTCGATGCTCGATGTGAAGGCGGGCCGGCATGTCGAGTCCTGGGGCGAGAGCTTGTTCTATCCGGGCGTAAGCGGTGTGCAGAGCCCGTCCGATGCGGTCAAGGCGGCGCAACCGGGCGTCGAGGTCAAAGAAGTGCTGTTGCCGGTCGGGCAGGTCTCGGCGTCTTATCGCCTCAACCCGCAACTGAGCTTTGGCGCCTACGTGCAGTACGAGTGGCTGGGCACAGAGCTGCCACCGGTGGGCAGCTACCTGTCCACCAGCGATGTGGTCGGGCCGGGGCGCGACTTTATCCTGGGGGCCGATGGCTCGCGGATCAACTACCGGGGTACCGATGAGCCGCGCGATAGCGGGCAGTGGGGCGTGCAGGTGCGGTTTCGCCCGGTGCAGGCATTGGAGCTGTCGCTGTTCCATGTCAACTACCACGACAAGAACCCAGCGACTGCCTTGGTGGGGTATCGCGTCAATCCGGCCGGGCCTGGCGTGTTTTTCGGTAGCCCGGACGGTTACCGGATCACCTACTTCGAGGACATCAAGCTGACCGGTGTCAGTGCGTCGACCAAGATCGGCGAGACCCAGGTGGGGGCCGAGTGGTCGTACCGCGACGGTGCGCCGGTGATGGTCAACACCGGCCTGGGGCCTACCCCGGCACGTGGCAAGGGCCAGCAGATGCAGCTTTCGGCCATCCGCATCCTCGGCGACCGGCCGTGGGCCAGCCAGACGTCGCTCACTGCCGAAATCGTCCATGTACGGGTCGACAGCGTCGATGAGGCGTCTGCGGCGCCGAACCTGCTGGGCTTGGGCAACAGCTTGATCCCCTCCATGCGCCCGTTGGTGCAGCCGTCGGACGACTACACCTACAAGACCGCATCGGGCTGGCGTAGCAAGACGGCCAGCGCCTATACCGTGGGTGCGTCGTTCAGTTACCCGGGCGTGTTCGAAGGGTGGGACCTGGAGGTGCCGGTGAACTTCTCCAACGTGTTCAGTGGGGCCACGCCGATGGCAGGCACCATTTCTGGGCTGCAGGGGGATCGTCGGCTGAGTGTGGGGACGACCTTCAAGTACCTGGGCAACCTGGAAGTCGCGCTGCGTGTGACCAGCTACCTGGGGGATGCCGACCCGGTCAAGCGCTTACTGGCGGACCGTGATTATGGGTCGTTTTCGGTGAAGTACAGCTTCTGAGGTGCTTGGCTTGGGGGCAGTGGGGCGGCGCTCGATCTCACAGGCGCTGAAAATGCATTGGCGAACCCCAGTTAGCCCCCCCACCATCCCCAACCTTCCCCTAATCAAAACGGACGATTACCCGCTCCCCCCAACTGTGTCATCGTCACCCCACAACAAAAACCTGATTCACAAGCCTTCGAGCGAGGGATACATGGGTCTGAAAGGTCATGCGGCGATTGTAGGCGCCGCCCAGTACAAACCAGAAAAATACGCCACCGCGCCGAGAATGTTCCACCTCGAACAAGTCGCCGATCTTGCCGCGCAAGCGTTGCAAGACGCGGGCCTTCGCGCCGAAGACCTCGACGGCCTGGTGATCAATGGCCCGCATTTCCACGAGGCGTCGGTATTCGTGCCGGCCATGGCCGCCGAGTACCTGGGTCTGAGCGTGAACTTCGCCGAAGTGGTCGACCTCGGCGGTTGCACTTCCGTGGGCATGGTATGGCGCGCCGCTGCCGCCATCGAGCTTGGCTTGTGCCAGGCGGTACTGTGCGTACTCCCCGCACGGCTGGCGCCGATGGGGCCGGATGAAGACCCTGGCGCCATGGCCCGCGCCATGCGCTACGGCGGGCACAGCACGGCGTTTGGCGCCCCCGAGGCGGAATTCGACCTGCCCTACGGCCACATGGGCCAGAACACCGGCTATGCGATGATCGCCCAGCGCTACGCCGCGCAATACGGCTATGACCCGCAGGCGCTGGCCAAGATCGCGGTCGACCAACGCACCAATGCCCTGGCCAACCCCCAGGCCATGTTCCACGGCCAGCCCTTGAGCATCGAACAGGTGCTGGCCAGCAAGCGTGTGGCCGACCCGCTGCACATTCTGGAAATCGTCATGCCGGTGGCCGGTGGCGCAGCGCTGATCGTCGCCTCCAAGGAGGTGGCCGCCCGGGCGCGCAAACGGCCGGCGTTCATTACCGGTTTTGGTGAACACCTGGCGTTCAAGTCGCCTTCCTATGCCAAGGACATGCTCGACACCCCGATTGGCCCCGCGTCACGTCGTGCGTTCGACATGGCCGGGCTCAAGCCTGGCGATGTGCATGCCGCGCAAATCTACGACTGCTACACCATCACCGCCTTGCTGACCCTGGAAGATGCCGGGTTCTGTGCCAAGGGCGAGGGCATGCACTTTGTCCGTGAACATGACCTCACCTGGCGCGGCGACTTTCCGATGAACACCCACGGTGGCCAGCTCAGCTTCGGCCAGGCGGGGGCAGCGGGGGGCATGTCGCAGGTGATCGAGGCGCTGACGCAGATCAGTGGCGAGGCCGGCGAGCGGCAGCTCAAGCGCTGCGACAGCGTGTATGTCTCTGGTACCGGTGGGGTGATGAGCGAGCAGGCCGCGTTGATTCTTCAGGGAGCATGACCAGCATGTCGAACAATAAGCCAATGCCGGTGCCAACCGAGATTTCGGCACCGTTCTGGGAGGGCCTGAAGGCACAGCGGCTGTTGATCCAGCAGTGCACTGCCTGCGACCACTGGGTGTTCTACCCACGCCGTCATTGCCCACGCTGCCTGGGCCATGCCCTGAGCTGGCGTGAGGTCAGCGGTGGCGCCAGCCTGTACAGCTTTACCGTGGCGCGGATTGCCACCTTGCCGGACTTCGTCGATGAGATGCCGCAGATGCTGGCGGTGGTCGAGCTGGATGAAGGGGTGCGGATCAACACCACGCTGGTGGGGCTGGACGAGCAGGCGATCAAGGTCGGCATGCGCCTCAAGCCCGTGTTTGCCGAAGTCGATGCCCAAGGATCGCGCTTGCTGCGTTTCACCGGCCTGGGCAACGACCCATTGCCGCTGCAACGTTGGGCAGGCGCCCAGCAGGTGCACGCCGAAGCCACCCCCGAAGCGCCCCCCGTGCGCAAAGTGGCCATGGACGATGAGCCGGCACTGCAAAGCCTGGTCAGCGAAACCTTCACCGGCTGGAGCAACGAGATCGTTGTCGACCAGGCGTTGATCGACGCGTTCGCCAGCCTCTCGGGCGATGACTACTGGATTCACACCGACCCGCAGCGCGCCCGCAAGGAGAGCCCGTTTGGCGGCACCATTGCCCACGGTGCGCTGGTGCAGGTGTTGCAGTCGCGGCTGAAACTGCCGTTGGGCTTCGAGATCACCGGCTTCAGCACCCTGGTCAACTACGGCTCCGACCGCCTGCGTTTCCCGGCACCGGTGCCAGCAGGCTCGCGGATCCACGCGCGGGCCAGGGTCAAGCAGGTGGCGCAGGGCAAGCGTGGCATGCAACTGACCCTGGAGGTGAACACCCACGTTGTCGGCAGCGAGCGCCCTTCGGTCATCAATGACCTGGTGATCCTGTACCTGTAGGCGCCGGCAATGACGGCACGGGGGCGCGCTGCGCCCCTTTTGCTTTTGCCCGGCGCCGGTTTGTTTTCCCACTCCGATCAGTTGCTTAGTCTCAACGGACGATGAGGCAATGGCTTGCCCTCAGCACAATGGACTTCATCAAAGGTCCAGTCGTTGGGGAGCAAGGCATGATGGATATCCGGGGTCTGAGCTACTTCGTCGCTCAAATCGAAAACCTCAGTCAATGGCAACGTTATGCCGAAGACGTGCTGGGCATGATGGTCACGCCAGCACCCGGCGGCGGTCTGTACGTGAAAATGGATGAGCGGCCCTTTCGCATGTTGATCGTCGAAGGCGCCGAGGCGGGCTACCTGGCGTCCGGTTGGGAGCTGGCCAGCGAACGCGCGTTCAACGCCGCGCTGCGCTCGCTGGACGAGGCTGGCGTGCACTGGGAAGCCGGCAGCGCCGCCGAGCTTGAGCAGCGTGGCGTGCAAGCCCTGGCGTGCGTGGTCGACCCGTCTGGCAACCGCCACGAACTGAGCTGGGGCCACCGCTCCGATTGCCTGCCGTTCGTGTCGCCACAAGGTGTGCCGTGCTTTCTCACCGGCGACATGGGCCTGGGCCACACCGTGCTGCCTGCCCCGGACTTCGACGCCACCGTGGCCTTTGCCAAGGACGTGCTCGGCTTCGAGCTGTCGGACATCTTCAACTTCCGTCCGGACCCGGCGGCAGCACCCATCCGCATTCACTTCCTGCACTGCCAGAACAGCCGCCATCACTCCTTGGCTCTGGCCGAGTTCGCCGTGCCTTCGGGCTGTGTGCACGTGATGGTGGAAGTCGACTCGATGACCGAGGTCGGCCGCGCCCATGACCGGCGCCAGGCCCACCAGGTGCCATTGTCGGCCACCCTCGGCCAGCACCTGAATGACCGCATGACCTCGTTCTACATGAAAACCCCGTCCGGCTTCGACCTGGAGTACGGCTACGGCGGCCTGCAAGTGGACTGGGCCGAGCACTCGGCCTTCGAATTCACCCGCGTGAGCGTGTGGGGGCACGATTTTTCGGTCGGCCAACAGCAAGGAGATACGCAATGAACAAGCAAATGACAGCGGCCGATGCGGTGGCCCAACTGCGCGATGGCATGACGATCGGCTTCGGCGGCTGGGGCCCGCGGCGCAAGCCCATGGCCGTTGTGCGCGAGATCCTGCGCTCTGCGGTCAAGGACCTGACCGTGGTGGCTTACGGTGGCCCCGAGGTGGGCATGCTGTGCGCGGCAGGCAAGGTCAAGAAGCTGGTGTTCGGCTTTGCCACGCTCGATGCCATCCCGCTGGAGCCTTACTACCGCAAGGCGCGTGAAGCCGGCGGGCTGGAGCTGCTGGAGGTCGATGAGGGCATGTTCCAGTGGGGCCTGCGTGCCGCAGCCATGCGCCTGCCGTTCCTGCCCACCCGCTGCGGCCTGGCCACGGACGTGACAACGCTCAACCCTGCGCTGAAAACCATTCAGTCACCCTATGCCGATGGTGAAGTGCTGCTGGCCATGCCGGCGCTGAACCTGGATGTGGCCTTTGTCCACGTCAATGTCGCCGACCGCTTGGGCAACACCCTGCTGACCGGCCCGGACCCGTACTTCGATCACCTGTTTGCCCGTGCCGCGCAACAGTGCTTCGTGTCCTGCGAGCAGCTGCACGAGCGCCTGGAGCTGACAGCCGAACAAGCGCGCGGCAACACCTTTGAGCGTTACCTGGTCAGCGGCGTGATTCATGCACCGTTCGGCGCCCACCCGACCTGCTGCCAGCCCGAGTACGGCTGGGACCTCAACCACCTCAAGCAGTATGCAGCCAGTGCCGCAGAGGCGGGGGGCTGGCAGGCCTATGTCGACGCGTTCGTGGTTCCGGGCGAGTCGGCTTATCACGACAAGAATGGCGGTGCCGCACGCATGGGCGCGTTGCCCCTGCCGGTGTTCTGAGGAGTATGAACATGACGAACCCCTGTGATTTCACCCTCGCCGAACTGTTGATCGTCGCCGCCAGCGAGGCCTGGCGCGACAATGGGGAATGGCTGGCTTCGGGCCTGGGCGTGGTGCCGCGCCTGGGCGCGAGCCTGGCCAAGCTCAGCCACAGCCCGCAACTGCTGATGACCGACAGTGAGGCCTTCCTGGTGGAAGAGCCGATCCCGCTGGGGCCGCGCGGTGACTACGTGCCGAAGTACTCGGGTTACCTGAGTTTCGAGCGCGTGTTCGAGTGCGTCTGGGGCGGGCGCCGCCACGCCATGATCGGCCCGACCCAGATCGACCGGTGGGGCCAGAGCAACTTGTCCTGCGTGGGCGACTATCACCAGCCCAAGGCGGCCATGCTCGGCGTGCGTGGCCTGCCTGGCAACAGCATCAACCACATCAACTCGTTCTTCGTGCCTAACCATAACACCCGCGTATTCGTCAGCGGCGAGGTGGACATGGTGTCTGGCGTCGGCTTCAAGGCCGAGCGCTGGCCGCAGGGCGTGCGCCGTGACCTGATGGATATCCGCCGCATCGTCACCGACCTCTGCGTGATGGACTTCGAAGGGCCGGAACGCGCGGTGCAGGTGCGCACCTTGCACCCTGGGGTGAGCTTTGAAGAGGTGCAGGAGAAGACCGGTTTCCCGCTGCTCAAGTCGCCAGCGCTGATGGAAACCGCACCACCGACGCCTGCGCAACTGGCCCTGATCCGTCGGCTTGACCCCCACGATTACCGCAGCGCGGCGATCAAGGGCAATCCGCCTGGCATCCGTCAGGTGTAGGGGAGGGAGGTGAGCATGAACAGCCCTGACAGTGAATTCGTCCAGCGTGAAGACCACGCGGTCTATGAAACGCAAGAACCGGTGCTGTACAGCGTGGCCGACGGCATTGCCACGCTGACCCTGAACCGGGCAGCCTTCAATAACGCGCAAAACTCGCAGATGACCTACGCGCTGGATGCGGCGCTGCGCCAGGCCGTCGACGATGACGGCGTCAAGGTCATCGTGCTGCGCGGGTCGGGCAAGCACTTTTCCGCGGGCCATGACATCGGGACGCCCGGGCGTGACATCAACCGACCGTTCGAGCGCGCCCACCTGTGGTGGGACCACACCAACAAGCCGGGCGGCGAGCAGCTGTATGCACGTGAGCAGGAGGTGTACCTGGGCATGTGCCGGCGCTGGCGCGAACTGCCCAAACCGACCATCGCTATGGTGCACGGCGCCTGCGTGGCGGGCGGGCTGATGCTGGCTTGGGTGTGCGATTTGATCGTCGCCAGCGACGATGCCTTCTTCCAGGACCCGGTGGTGCGCATGGGCATCCCGGGGGTCGAGTATTTCGCCCACCCCTATGAGCTGAACCCGCGCATCGCCAAGGAGTTTCTGTTTACCGGCGACCGCATGGGCGCCGAGCGCGCCTACCAGATGGGCATGGTCAACCGGGTGCTGCCGCGCGCAGAGCTGGAGCAGGGCACCTACGCGCTGGCGGCACACATTGCCCGTCAGCCGCGCATGGGGCTGGCCTTGACCAAGCAGGCGATCAACCACGTCGAAGACCTGCAGGGCAAGCGTACGGCGATGGATGCCGCGTTTGCCTGGCACCACTTTGCCCATGCCCACAATGAACTGCTCAGTGGCGACAAGCTGGGCGGCTTCGATGCCAAGGCCATGGCCCAGGCCAACAAGCAGGCTGCCAGTGGAGAGCAGGCATGAGCCGCTGGATGAACACGCCATTGACCGACGCGTTGGGCTGTCGTTACCCGATTGTGCAAACCGCCATGGGCTGGGTGGCCGATGCCAACCTGGTAATTGCCACGACCAAGGCCGGCGGCTTTGGTTTTCTGGCCGGGGCCACCATCGCCGCACATGCCCTGGAGGGCGAGATCAACAAGGTGATTGCCGCCACCGGTAGCCGCAACTTTGGCCTGAACTTCCACATGTTCCAGGAAAACGCCGCGCAGTGCGTCGACCTGGCCATCCGCCACCGCCTGCGTGCCGTGAGCTATGGCCGTGGGCCAGACCAGCAGACCATCGCCCGCTTCAAGGCTGCCGGCGTGCTGTGCATCCCCACCGTGGGGGCACTCAAGCACGCGATCAAGGCCGTGGCGCTGGGCGCAGACATGGTCACCATCCAGGGCGGCGAGGGCGGCGGCCACACCGGGGGCGTGCCCAGTTCGATCCTGCTGCCGCAGGTATTGAACGCCGTGACGGTGCCGGTCATTGCCGCCGGGGGGTATTCCACCGGCCGTGGCCTGGCAGGTGCCCTGGCAGCAGGCGCCGTGGGCATTGCCATGGGCACGCGTTTTCTGATGAGCCGAGACTCGCCCACGCCCTCGACCACCCTGGTGCACTACCTCAACGTCAACGACCCGCAGCGGGTGCGGGTGACCACCGCTGTCGATGGCATGCGCCACCGCATGATCGACAACCCGTACATCAACCGACTGGAACAGGCCGGGCCGCTTGGGCGCTTGGGCATTGCCCTGCGCAGTGCCTGGAAGTGGAAGCAACACACCGGCATGAGCCTGGCGCACCTGGTGTCGGTGCTGCGTCAGGCCCTGGCAGAGGACCCTGGCGCGGTCTCGCAGGCGGTGATGGCGGCGAATCAGCCAGTGCTGTTGCAGCGCTCGATGATCGATGGCGTGCCGGACGAGGGCATTTTGCCCAGTGGCCAGGTCGCGGCCGCGATTGGCGAACTGAAAACTTGCCAGCAGGTGATCGACGAGATCGTCCAGGAAGCCGAGCAGTGCCTGGAGGCGTTGCTGGCCCGCCATCGCGACCAGGACCTGCCTGAGCCGTTAATTGAATTGCCCCGCTGAGCCTTGGAGAGAACCACCGTGAATCAAGCATTTACTACACAAATCGAGGCGGGCATTGCTGAACTGGTGCTCGCCAAACCGCCGGTCAACGCCCTCGACAGCCAGGAGTGGTTTGACCTGGCGCGGCACGTCGAGGCACTGGGCAACGACCCGCAGGTGCGGGTGATCGTCATCCGTGCCGAGGGCCGCGGCTTTTGCGCAGGCGTCGACATCAAGGAGCTGGATGCCCACCCCGAGCGGATCGTGGCGGTGAACGCCGGTAACTACGCCGCGTTCAAGGCGGTGCATCGCACGCCGGTGCCGGTCATCGTCGCCGTGCATGGTTTTGTGCTGGGTGGCGGCATTGGCATCACCGGGGCGGCCGATATTGTCGTCGCCTCCGAGTGCGCCAGCTTTGCCTTGCCTGAAGTGGACCGCGGCGCCATGGGCGGCGGTGCGCACCTGCAGCGGTTGTTCCCGGTGCAGAAGGTGCGCTACCTGTTTTTCACCGGCGACAAGATCAGCGCGGGCGAGGCAGCGCAGTACGGCTTTATCGAGCGTGTGGTGCCGCGCGAGCAACTGCGCGAAACCGCCCTGGAAATCGCCGCCAAGATAGCCGCCAAGAGCCCGGCGATGATCCGTATTGCCAAGGAAGCCCTCAACGGCATCGAAGACGGCAACCTGGAAGACAAGTACCGCTGGGAGCAGGGCTTCACCCTTCAGGCCTATACCAGCCCGGATTCCGCCGAAACCCGCCGCGCCTTCGTCGAAAAACGCGACGCGAAGTTCTGAGAGAGCGCCATGGAACTAGCCTATACCGCAAAGCAGAAGGCCTTCCGCCAGGAAGTCCGTGAATGGCTGGCCGCAAACCTGCCGACCAGCCCCCTGGGCAGCTACGACACCCGTGAGGGCTTCGAGCAGCACCGCGCCTGGGAGGCCAAGCTGTTCGAGCATCGCCTGTCGATGGTCATGTGGCCCAAGCACTTGGGCGGGCGGGGATGTGACCTGATCGAGTGGCTGATTTTCGAGGAAGAGTACTACGGCGCCGATGCGCCGATGCGCGTAAACCAGAACGGCCAGTTGATGCTCGGCCCGACCCTGATGGAGTTTGGCACCGAGGCGCAGAAGCAACGGTTCTTGCCGCGCATGGCCTCCAGCGTCGACATGTGGGCGCAGGGCTGGTCAGAGCCCAATGCCGGCTCGGACATGGCGGCGATTACCAGCAAGGCCATTCGCGACGGTGACCACTACGTGCTCAATGGGCAGAAGACCTGGTCCAGCCGGGCGCTGTTCGCCGACTGGCTGTTTGGCCTGTTCCGCAGCGATCCGCACTCCAGCCGGCACCATGGCCTGTCGTTCATCACCGTACCGCTCGACTCACCGGGCGTGACCATTCGCCCGATCAAGGCACTCAACGGCAAGAACACCTTCGCCGAAGTGTTCTTCGACGACGTGCGGGTGCCGGTGGAAAACTGCATTGGTGAAGAAGGCCAGGGCTGGCAGGTGGCAATGGCCACCGCCGGCTTCGAGCGTGGCTTGCTGTTGCGCTCGCCGGCGCGGTTCCAGGCCACGGCGCGCAAGTTGGTGCAGCTGTACCACGCTAACCGGGAAAGCGCAGACCGTGACCCGAGCATCCGTGAGGCGGTGGTCGAGGCCTGGCTGGGCGCCGAAGGCTATGCGCTGTCCTCCTACCACACCGTGGGCCGCTTGAGCCGTGGCGCGCAGATCGGCGCCGAATCGAGCATCAACAAGATCGTCTGGTCCGAACTTGACCTGAAGATGCATGACACCGCCATGCGCATCCTCGGCGCCCACGGCGAGTTGTTGAGCAGCGCCCCGCAAGCGGTCGCGGGGGCCTGGCTCGAAGGCTTCCTGTTTGCCCAGGCCGGGCCGATCTATGCCGGTACCAACGAAATCCAGCGCAACATCATCGCCGAGCGGATGCTCGGCCTGCCGAAATAGGAGCCGGCCATGGACTTTACCTTTACCGATGATCAGCTCACGTTTCGTGAGGCCATCAGCCGTTTTCTGATGACCGAAGCCGCGCCGGAGATGCTCCGCGAGATCTGGGAAACCGACGTGGGCCGTTCTGCCGACCTGCGCGGCAAGATCGCCGAACAGGGCTTGACCGCCTTGTCGGTGCCCGAACAGTTCGGCGGCCTGGGCATGGACGATGTGGCCTGGTCGTTGATGACCCAGGAGCTGGGGTATTACGCCATTCCCGATTCACTGGCCGATACCGCCTATGTGGTTACCGGCCTGCTCAACGGCCTGCCCGCCGAGCACCCGGTGAAAGCCAGCCTGTTGCCGCGCATCGCCGAAGGCAGCGTGCGCATGGCCATCGGGCACCCGATCAACCCCTTGGTGCCCGATGCGCCTGTGGCCGAGTGGCTGATACTTGCCCACGGCGATGAGGTACATGCGGTGCCGCGTGCACAGGTGGATGTGCAGGCCAACGCCAGTATAGATGCCTCGCGCCGGCTCGGAAAGGTCAGCTGGCAGCCAAGCCCCGATACGCTGTTGATCGGGGGGGAGCAAGGCCGCGTGTTGTGGGCCGAAACCTTGAACCGCGGCGCTTTGTCGGTTGCCGGCCAGTTGCTTGGCCTGGCCCAGCGCATCCTTGACTTGTCGGTGGACTACGTGGCCCAGCGCAAGCAGTTCGGCAAGCCGATCGGCAGCTTTCAGGCGGTCAAGCATCACCTGGCCGATATCGCCAGCAAGATCGAGTTCGCCAAGCCCGCGCTTTATCGCGCCGCCTACGCATTGGCCCACGGCGAGCGGGGCGCCGATGTGTATGTCTCGCAAGCCAAGCTGGCCTGTTGTGATGCCAGTTGGCTGGCGGCGCGCCATGGCATCCAGGTGCATGGCGCGATGGGTTACACCTGGGAGGTGGACCTGCAGATGTTCATGAAGCGCGTCTGGTCGCTTGACCCGTCATGGGGTGACCGCGCCACCCACAAGGCCCGCGTAGCCGCCTATGTACTCAGCGATCAGGCCCGGCTTGGGCCGGGCGCCACCTTCGAGGAATGAGCCATGCCCCAAGCCTATATTGTCGATGCCCTGCGTAGCCCGACCGGCAAGCGCAAAGGCAGCCTCGCCGATGTGCATGCCATCGATCTGGGTGCACATGTGTTGCAGGCCCTGGTCGAGCGCAATGCAATACCGGCCGAGGAGTATGACGATGTGATCTTCGGCTGCGTCGATGCCATCGGCTCGCAAGCCGGTGACATCGCCCGCACCAGTTGGCTGGCTGCCGGCCTGCCGCTGAATGTGCCGGGTACCACGGTCGACCGCCAGTGCGGTTCGTCTCAGCAGGCGCTGCACTTTGCCGCCCAGGCAGTGATGAGTGGCACCCAGGATGTGGTGGCGGTGGGTGGGGTGCAGACCATGACCCAGATCCCGATTTCGTCGGCCATGCTGGCCGGCCAGCCCTTGGGTTTCAGTGACCCGTTTTCGGGCAGCAAGGGCTGGCAGGCCCGCTTCGGCAGCCAGCCGGTCAACCAGTTCTACGCCGCGCAACGGATTGCCGATCACTGGCAGCTCAGCCGCACCGACATGGAAGTGTTCGCCCTGGAAAGCCATCGGCGTGCGCTGGCAGCAGCCGATGCCGGCTACTTCACCCGCGAGATCGTGGCCTGCCAAGGCCTGGCACACGACGAAACCCCGCGTGTCAGCAGCCTGGAGAAGATGGCCAGCCTTGAGCCGGTTAGCCCGGAATACCCCTCGATCACGGCGGCCGTCTCCAGCCAGACCTGCGATGCCTCGGCGGCCTTGCTGGTGGTGTCAGAGGCCGCGCTCAAGCGCTACAACCTGACGCCCAGGGCGCGTATTCATCACTTGTCGGTACTGGGCGATGACCCGATCTGGCACCTCACCGCGCCAATTGCCGCGACCCGCGCGGCGTTGAAGAAGGCCGGCATGCGCATGGCCGACATCGACCTGGTGGAGATCAACGAAGCGTTCGCGTCGGTGGTCATGGCCTGGGCCAAGGAGCTCGACTACGACCCGGCCCGCACCAACCTCAACGGCGGCGCCATTGCCCTTGGCCACCCGCTGGGCGCCACTGGCGCACGCTTGATGACCACCTTGCTGCATGCGCTGGAGCGCACGGGCGGGCGCTATGGCCTGCAAACCATGTGCGAAGGCGGCGGCCAGGCCAACGTCAGCATCATCGAACGGCTCTGAAGCCGCTAACACTCAGCAACAGGAGCACTCCCATGGCAATCTGTGAAGGCCGTACCGTGATTATCACCGGCGCCGGTGGCGGGCTGGGCCGCGCCTATGCGTTGGCGTTCGCCGCCGAGGGCGCCAATGTCGTGGTCAACGACATCCGCCGCGAGGCTGCCGAGGCGGTGGTGGACGAGATACACACGCGGGGCGGCCAGGCCATCGCCAACGACGACGATATCACCACCCTGAGTAGCGCGCAGCACATCGTCGACGCCGCGCTGGCGGCGTTTGGCGAGGTGCATGTGCTGGTCAACAATGCCGGCATCCTGCGTGACCGCATGTTCATCAGCCTCTCGGAAGAAGACTGGGACCTGGTGATGCGCGTGCACCTCAAGGGGCATTACTGCCTGGCCAATATTCTCGGGCGGCGCTGGCGTGACCTGGCCAAGGCCGGTACACCGGTACCGGCGCGGATCATCAACACCAGCTCCGGCGCGGGCTTGCAAGGCTCGATCGGGCAGTCCAACTATGCCGCCGCCAAAGGCGGCATCGCCTCACTGACGCTGGTACAGGCCGCCGAGCTTGGGCGCTATGGCGTCACTGCCAACGCCCTGGCCCCGGCGGCGCGCACGTCGATGACTGAAAGTGCCATGCCCGACATGGTCAAAAAGCCCGACGACGACAGCTTCGATGCCTGGGCGGCCGAGAACGTCGCGCCCTTGGTGGTGTGGCTGGGCAGTGCTGAATCCGGGCATGTCAGCGGTCAGCTGTTCGAGAGCCAGGGCGGGCGGATTTCCCTGGGTGATGGTTGGCGAACCGGGGTGACCCGCGACAAGGGCGCGCGCTGGCAGGTCGGCGAGGTGGGCGAAGTGGTTGCCGCCATCTTGCACGAAGCGCCCAAGGCGCAGAAGGTCTGGGGCGCCTGAAGCCCCAAAGGTGCAGGCGTGGGGCAACCCCGCGCCTGTGTGCGTCAGCCCGCTGCAAAACCCAGCCCGCAATGCCTTCCCCCGTCCGTTTTGACGATGTGCCCGATGGCCTCGGGCTTTATACCTGTCGGCAACCTGTATTCCGTCAGAGGTAGTCATCGTGAAGCAAGCCCCTCCCTATGTACCCGGCCATCAGCTGTTGGCCGGTAAATCCGTACTCATCACTGCTGCGGCAGGTGCCGGTATCGGCTATGCCGCTGCCAGGCGCTGCGCCGAAGAAGGCTGCCGGGCGTTGATGATTTCCGATGTGCACCCCCGCCGGCTGGAGCAGGCGGTCGAGCAGCTGAAAGCCGAAACCGGGCTACAGGCGGTGTATGGCCAGCTGTGCAACGTCACCATCGAGGATGAGGTGCAAGCCCTGGTGAGTGCCGCCGAACAGGCCCTGGGCGGGGTCGATGTGCTGATCAACAACGCAGGCCTGGGTGGGCAGAAGCGCGTCACTGCCATGAGCGATGAGGAATGGCTGCGGGTGCTCGACGTGACCCTGACCGGCACCTTCCGCATGACCCGCGCGATGTTGCCGCACATGGAACGGCGCGGTACTGGCGCCATCGTCAACAACGCCTCGGTGCTCGGTTGGCGTGCACAGAAGGAGCAGGCCCACTACGCCGCCGCCAAGGCCGGGGTCATGGCGCTGACCCGCTGCAGTGCCCTGGAGGCCGCCGAGTACGGCGTACGCATCAACGCCGTGGCACCGTCGATTGCCTTGCATGCGTTTTTGAAGAAGGCCGCCAGCGAAGCATTGCTGGCCACGCTGGCCGATCGCGAAGCCTTCGGCCGCGCCGCCGAGGTGTGGGAGGTGGCCAACGTGATGGTGTTCCTGGCCAGCGATTACGCCTCGTACATGGTCGGCGAAGTGCTGTCGGTCAGTTCACAACAGGCGTGAGGGCAAGCCATGAGCACACGATTCAGTAATGCCACGCAGCTGCTGGCGGCCCAGGGCCTGAACCTGGGCGTGACCGACTGGCTGGAGATGACCCAGGCGCGGGTCAACCTGTTTGCCGAGGCCACCGGCGATCAGCAATGGATACACGTCGACCCCGAGCGCGCCGCCAGCGGCCCGTTCGGCGGTTGCATCGCCCACGGCTACCTGACCCTGGCCCTGGCCAACCTGTTCATGCCGCAACTGATGGCCATCGACAACCTGGCCATGGGGGTGAACTACGGCACCGACCGCGTGCGTTTCCCGGCAGCGGTGAAGGTGGGTGCGCGGGTACGCGGCCAGGGCCAGGTCGTCAGTGCCGAAAGGGTCGGCACGGCAGTGCAGGTGGTGGTGCGCATCAGTATCGAGATCGAGGGCGCCGAGCGCCCCGGCTGCGTGGTCGACACCATCAGCCGCTACACCTTCAACCCCACGAGTGAGTGAGCCTGAACATGAGCATGAATGACGTAGTGATCGTTGCAACTGCGCGTACCGCATTGACCAAGTCCTTCCGTGGCGCGTTCAACGACACCGAAGCGCCGGTACTGGGTGGCCATGTAGTACGTGCGGTGGTCGAGCGCGCCGGTATCGAACCGGGGGCGGTCGATGACGTGATCATGGGGGCGGCCGTGCAGCAAGGTACCCAGGGTTACAACATCGGCAGGCTGTGCGCCTACACCGGCGGCCTGCCTGACAGCGTGCCCGGCATGGCCCTGGACCGCATGTGCGCGTCTGGGCTGATGAGTATCGGCGTGGCGGCGAAGAACATCATCGCCGGTGAAATGAGCATTGTCGTGGCCGGTGGCGTCGAGTCGTTGTCGCTGACCCAGAACAAGCACAAGAACACCTATCGCAACCAGTCCGAGGCGGTGCTGGCCTGCATGCCCAGCGCCTACATCCCGATGATCGAAACCGCCGAAATCGTCGCACGCCGCTACGGCATCAGCCGCGCCGCCCAGGATGACTATGCACTGCAAAGCCAGCAGCGCACGGCTGCGGCGCAGCGTGATGGCCTGTTCGTGGATGAAATCGTGCCCCTACAGGCGCACAAGCTGCGCTTCGACAAGGAGGGCCAGCCAGACGGCCACGAGCAGGTGCTGGCCGATCGCGACGAGTGCAACCGCCCCTCGACCCGGGCCGAAGACCTGGCGGCATTGAAGCCGGTGTGGAAGAACGGCCAGTGGGTAGCGCAAGGCGAGTTCATCACCGCCGGCAACGCCTCGCAGTTCTCCGACGGCGCTTCGGCCAGTTTGCTGATGAGCCGCGCCCAGGCCGCTGAGCATGGCCTGCAGCCTCTGGGCATCTACCGAGGTATCGCGGTGGCCGGTTGCGCCCCAGAGGAGATGGGCATCGGGCCCGTGCTGGCGGTACCCAAGTTGCTCAAGCGCTTTGGCCTGTCGGCCGCCGATATCGGCTTGTGGGAGATCAACGAAGCCTTCGCTTGTCAGGTGCTGCATTGCCGCGACGCCTTGGGGATTGACCCGCAACGCCTGAACGTCAACGGCGGCGCCATCGCCATTGGCCACCCATTCGGCATGTCGGGGGCGCGCATGGTCGGCCATGCCCTGCTTGAAGGGCGCCGCCGGGGCGTGCGCTACGTGGTGGTGGCGATGTGCATCGGCGGCGGCATGGGGGCGGCGGGGCTGTTCGAGGTCTGCTGACCAGGCTCTGCTAACCAGGACTTGCCTGCTTGGCGCCGGCTTAGGCCATTTGGACGATGTACCGGCAGCCAAGCAGACGGACTATCTACACACCTCAGTCACGACCCGTTGCGCGCACTGCACCTCGGGGCGCTGATTCACTATTACAAGAAGAGGGTGGGCCGTATGGATAATGTCGAGCGCCTGGATGTTGCTGCAAGGAGTCGCCCATGCGCCAGCTGATTGCCTATCTGGTGTGCATCACGGTCGCCGGGGTGGTTGCCTTGGCGTTCACGCCTCGCCAGCCCGTGAGCATCGCCGACACCCAGCTCGACACTGGCCGCATGCAGGTCAACGGGCTGCTCAACCTCGGCAAGCGCCAGGTCGCGGTCGGCGAGCGCGGCACCATTCTCATCAGCGATGACCGCGGCCACAGCTGGCAGCAGGCCACTGTTGAACCGCAGCGGCATATCTCCCTGACCGCCCTGGCAGCGCTGAACACCGAGCAACTGATCGCGGTTGGCCAGGACGGCTTGATCCTGCGCTCGCAGGACGCCGGCAGCAGCTGGCACGAGGTGCATATCGAGGCCGATGCCGGCGAGCCCTTGCTCGGTGTGTGGGCCGCTGGCGGCCAGCAGGTCTTCGCCTTCGGCAGTTATGGCAAGTTCTATCGCTCTGATGACGCGGGCCTCAGCTGGCAGGCGCTGGCGCTGCCGGTCGACCGCGCGCACCTCAATGCCATGGATGGCGGCCCGGACGGGCGGCGCATGCTGGTGGGCGAGCAGGGCCTGGTGATGCTCAGCGTCGATAACGGCCTGCACTGGCAGCAGCTGCCTGCCTTCTACAGCGGCTCACTGTTTGGCGTGGTGCGCCTGAGCGCCGAACGCTGGGTGGCCTATGGCATGCGTGGCAATGTCTTTGTCACCGACAACTTCGGTCAGTCGTGGCAAGCCCTCAAGGTGGGCAGTAACCAACCGCTGTACGGCCATGTGCTGCTGCCCGACAACGCAGGTGTGCTGATTGTCGGTGCGGGCAGCTCGATGGTACGGCTGGATGGGGAGGGCCGATTGCTCGGTATTCATCGTCAACCCGGTCTGGGGACGTTGACCTCGGCCATTGTCATGGGGGCTGACCAGGTGCTGGTGGCCGGTGAGCGTGGTGTATTCCAGGGAAACGGTAACAGCGTTGCCGCCCTTGGCAAGCGGGGGGCTGTACATGAAGCGCGTTGATTCCTGGGTTGAACGCAAGGTCGAGCGTTGCGCCGACTTGCTGCTGGCTCGCCGTAAACTGCTGTTGACCTTGTTCATGCTGCTGACCCTGGGGTTGGGCTACAGCGCCACGCACACCCAACTCGACCCTGGGTTCAACAAGCAGATCCCGGTGCGCCACGCGTACATGGTCAATTTCCTCACGTTCAGCCAGTACTTCACCGGCGCCAACCGCTTTCTGGTGAGTGTGAAGTGGAAAGGCGAAGGTGACATCTACAACCCGCAGTTTCTGGAGACGCTGCGCAAGGTCACCGATGATGTGTTCTTCATCAATGGCGTCAGCCGGGCGAGCGTGACCTCGCTGTTCACCGCCAATGTGCGTTACATCGAGATTACCGAAGAAGGCTTTTTTGGCGATGTGGTGGTGCCCCCGCGCTTCACCGGCACCCCGCAAGACCTGGCCCAGGTGCGTAGCAATGCGGCGCGTTCCGGGCAAGTGGGCCGCCTGGTGGCCAATGACCTGAAATCGGCCATGGTGCGTGCCGACCTGCAGGACATCGACCCGCAAACGGGGAAAGCGGTCAACTACGTTGAAGTGGCCGAGCGCCTGGAAGCCATTCGCGCCAAGTACGCCAGCGACCAGGTCGAGATCAACATCGTCGGTTTCGCCAAGCTGGTGGGCGATGTGGTCGAGGGGTTGATGACGGTCATCGGCTTCTTTGCCGTCGCCTTCCTGATCACCGGGGCGTTGCTGTGGCTGTACTCGCGCTCGCTGCGCCTGACCGTGGTGGCCTTGCTGGTGGCGCTGCTGCCGGTGGTGTGGCTGTTGGGCTTGCTGCCGCTCATGGGCCTGGGCATCGACCCGATGTCGATCCTGGTGCCGTTTCTGATTTTCTCCATTGGCGTCTCCCATGCGGTGCAGATGACCAACGCCTGGAAGCAGGAAGTACTGGCCGGGAAGGACTCGCTGCAGGCGGCGCGGTCGGCCTTTTGCAAGATCTTCATCCCCGGTTCGCTGGCGTTGTTGATGAATGCGCTGGGCTTTGCCGTGATCATGCTGATCGATATCCCCATCGTGCATGAGCTGGGGGTGACAGCCTGTATTGGTGTGATGCTGATGATCATCACCAACAAGTTGATGCTGCCGATCATCATTTCGCACCTGCGCCTGGAGCCGGCGGTGTTGCGCAAGGGGCAGGTTCAGCAACACGGCAGGCACCCGCTGTGGTGGCGGCTGTCGGCGCTGGCCGAGCCACGCCCGGCGCTGGCGGTGCTGGTGCTCAGCGTGATGCTGCTGAGTGTTGCGGTGGTCAAGGCGCGGCAGCTGGAGGTGGGCGACATCGGCGCCGGGGCGCCGGAACTACGTGCCGAATCGCGCTACAACCAGGACAACGCGAACATCATCAGCAGTTACTCCATCGGTCTGGATGTATTGGCCGTGTTCGTTCAGGCCCAAGGTGTGGAAGAGGCCTGCCTGTCGCCGACGGTGATGCGCGCGGTCGAAGCGTTCGACTTCCAGATGCGCAGCGTCACCGGGGTGCAGTCGGTGCAGAGCGTGGCAGGGTTTGGCAAGACCGTGATTGCCGGTAACAACGAAGGCAACCCGCGCTGGGCGGCCATTCCGGGCTCGGCCCGTGGCCTTAGCCAAGGCGCGCGGGCTTATGTACCCGAAGACGGCTTGGTGACCGATGGCTGCCAGCACATGCAGATTCTGGTGTTTCTCACCGACCACGATGGCGCCACCGTGGCCCATGTGGTCAAGGAGGCCCAGCGCATCATTGCGCAGGTGCAGGTGCCGCAGATCACGTTCCTGCTGGGCGGGGGCAACGTCGGCGTAATGGCGGCGTCCAACGATGCCGTCAAACATGCCGAAGTGGTGATGCTGGTGGCGCTGTTCGGCTCGGTCTGGCTGTTCTGCTGGCTGACCTTCGGCTCACTGCGGGCGGTGCTGTGCATTCTGGTGCCGCTGGCGATCGTGGCAGTGCTGTGCAATGCGTTGATGGCCATGCTCGGTATCGGCCTGAAGGTGGCGACGTTGCCAGTGATGGCGCTGGGGGTCGGGGTAGGGGTGGACTATGGCATCTACCTTTATGAGCGCATTCAGCACGAAATGGCTGCCGGTGCCGACCTGCGCCAGGCGTTTTACCAAGCCATGTGCCAACGCGGCACAGCGGCGGTGTTCACGGCCCTGACCATGGCCATCGGCGTGTGCACCTGGGCGTTCGCACCGCTGAAGTTCCAGGCCGATATGGGGGTCTTGCTTTCATTCATGTTCTTGGTCAATGTGCTGGGGGCGATTTTCCTGCTGCCGGCATTGGCCGCCTGGTTCAATCAGGGTAAACCCCTCGTGCTGGCCAAGCCTGGCCGCACACCGCATGCGCAAGTGTTCGAATCATAACAATAAAAACGGGCACGGCCTGGGCTGTGCCCTGCGAGGAGACGGGCGATGGAAAATGCCAGCTTGAGCGTTCAAGCCTTGGCCGAAATGGGCCTGGAGCTTGATGAGTACGATCGGCTGATTGGCGAGTTTTACGACGGTGCGCTAGACCAGAAGCTGATGGCCAAGTCCTTGCGGCACATCCGCGGTCTGTTCCAGGCCAACTATGTGACCTTGATCTTGCGCGTGCCCGAGCAGCCCGACATGGGCTTGATGATTGTGGTGGGCGACATCGAAGGCGAAGGCGAGGTCAGTTACTGGGCCTACCCGCAAGCGGTCACGCCTTTCAGCAACCAGCCGCTGGACCGTGTGTTCACCGTCGAAGACCTGATGACCGAGGCCGAGTGGACGGGGTCGGCCTACTTCAAGACCTACTGCATCAGCCAGGACATCTACCATGTCATGGGCGCCGACATCTCCACGCCTGATGGCGGCAAACTGCGCTTTCGCATCACCCGGCCGAAAAGCGCGCCGAAATTTTCCGCGGCCGAACGCACCCTCTGCGAGATGTTCCTGCCGCACCTTCGGCGGGCCATGCACGTGCACAACCTGCTCGACCGCAGCGAGTCCATCAGTGAGCTGTACTCCCAGGCGATCAGCCGCTTGTCGGTGGCCACCATCGTGCTTGACCAGACGGGCAGCGTGTTGCGCCTGAACCCTGTGGCCCGGGAGCTGCTTGAGCGCGCCGATGGCCTGAAACTGGTCGGCGGGCGCCTGGAAGCGACCTACCCCAGCGATAACCGCGAATTGCAGCGCCTGGTGCGCAGTGCCTTTGCGCGCGACATGGGCAATGAAAAGGTCAGTGCCGCTGCCGAGGCCATGTCGGTGGCCAGGCCGTCCGGCAACGTCAACCTTGGCGTGGTGGTCGAGGCCATTCCGACCCAGGACTGGGCAGAGGGTAAAACCAAACCGGTGGTGGTCGTGTATATCCGTGATGCGGTGGGTCGCTCCATGGCCAACGAGACCGTGACCAAGCAGTTGTTCAACCTGACCCGCGCCGAAACCGCGCTGGCCATGGAGTTGGCCAACGGCCTGTCGCTTGAAGAAGCGGCCGAAGTGTTGAACGTGCGCCGCAACACGGCCCGCGCCCACTTGCGTTCGATATTTTCCAAGACCGGCGTACGCCGCCAGACGGAGTTGGTGCGCATCATCCTCAACAGCGTGGTTGCCCTGGGAAAGCCCAAGGCAGCCCTGCTGGCACCCGATAAGCTCGAAGCACCTGCCTTGAAGCTGGCACCGCCGCTGCGCAACAGCGCCTGACCCTCACCGGTCACCACACGAACGCCCCGCGCCTGCCTGCCAGGCCGGGGCGTTTTAGTCCGTGCGGACGATGTTGGCGGGTGGCTGCGCCACCAATACTAGCCCGCACCGTCATTTAACGAGGAACGACGTTATGCCAGTTACAGCCGTCAGCGGTTCTGCTTCAGGGATCGGCGCCGCCGTGTGCCAGTTGCTGCGTGCCGCAGGCCATCGGGTGATCGGCATCGACCGGGCAAATGCCGAGGTGCTTGCCGACCTGTCCAGCGCCGCCGGGCGCCAGGCCGCCATCGCCTCTGTGCTCGAACAGAGTGAGGGTGTGCTCGACGGCCTGGTCTGCTGCGCCGGTGTGGGCTCCAGCGCGTTGTCCGATACCATCGTGTCGGTGAACTACTTTGGCGTCACCGAGCTGCTCGATGGCCTGGCCGAGGCCTTGGCCAAAGGCCAGGCGCCGGCAGCGGTGGTCATCGCCTCGATTGCGGCAACCCATGTGAACCCCGACCAGCAGCCGATGGTTGCCGCCATGCTCGCGGGCAACGAAACCCTCGCCCTGGAGCAGGCCAATGCGCTTGAACAGTCGCACGTGGCCTACGCCTGCTCCAAATATGCCGTGACCGCCAACGCGCGCGGCAAGGCGGTGGACTGGGCCCGGCAGGGCATCCGCTTGAATGTGGTGGCCCCGGGGGCGGTCGAGACCCCTTTGCACCAGGCGGCGCTCAACGACCCGCGCTTCGCCAAGGCGGTACGCGAGTTCGTCGCGCCGCTGGGGCGCTCGGCCCACCCGGAGGAAGTCGCCCAGGTGGTGGTGTTTCTGCAGTCGGCGCAGGCGAGTTTCGTGCACGGCAGCGTGGTATTCGTCGATGGCGGAATGGATGCCAGGGTTCGCCCGGCACGCTTCTGACTTTTATCCCAGGGAGAGCACGCATGACCAAGGTGGCATTCATTACCGGCGCCAGCCGCGGTATCGGGCGCGAAACGGCATTGGCCTTTGCCCGGGCGGGTTTCGATGTGGCCATCAGTGCCCGCACGGTGGAAGAGGGCACCCACCTGGAGCACCGCTTGCATGATGCGCAAGGCAAGCCCTTGCCCGGCAGCCTCAACGACACCGCGGCAGCCATTCGTGCACTGGGGCGCCAGGCGTTGGTGGTGCCCATGGACTTGCTCGACAGCAAATCGGTATTGCAGGCCAGCCAGGCGGTATTGTCGGCCTATGGCCGGATCGATGTGCTGGTCAATAACGCCATCTATCAAGGCAATGACCTGAACGGGGCGTACATGAGCCTGCAGGCGCACACCCTGGACCGCGTGTACAGGGCCTATGTATTGGCACCGATGCTGCTGACCCAGTCGGTACTCAAGGCGATGCTTGCCCAAGGCGCCGGGGTGGTGATCAACGTCACCTCGGGCGCTGGCGAAAGCGACCCGCCGATGGCGGCGGCAGACGGGGGCTGGGGCTATGCGTATGGGGCCGGCAAGGCGGCAGTCTCCAGGGCCAGCGGGGTCATCGCCGCCGAATTGGGCGGGCAGGGGGTTCGCGCGTTCACGCTCAACCCCGGTGTAGTCACCACCGATGCGCTCAAGGCCACGCTGGGCGAGCGCGGCGTGCTGGCCATGCGCAGCGGCACGGCGCCGCCGCAGGTGCCGGCTCAGGTAATGGTATGGCTGGCCACTGCGGAGCAGGCCGCACGCTTCCAACGGCGCACGATTGCCGCGCAACTCTTTGCCCTGGAGCACGCTATCGTCGACGACTGGCGCTGAGACAAAGCCTGCGAAGTGGCTTGTGTGGGGGCTATCTAGTCCATGCGGAGGATGAGCCTCGGCGCCTGCTCGGTGAAGATTGGCCGGGCAAGTTACCGGGGATTTCCACACGAGGAACAATAACAATGACCAAGCTCGCAGCAATCAATGTCGACAGTGTTCTGGCCCCTCGCTTTGGCCGAGGCTGGCATTGCCTGGGTGAAGCGGCCGATTACCGTGACGGCCAGTTGCATACCCTGAATATCTTCGGCACGCGCTTGCTGGCCTTCGCCACCTCCGCGGGCCAGATCAGCGTGATTGATGCGCACTGCCCGCACATGGGCGCCGACCTTTCGCGCGGCACGCTGGAGAACGATCGGGTGGTCTGCCCCTTCCACCACTGGCAGTACGATGCGACCGGCAAATGCGTGGAAATTCCTTACTGCAAGCGCATACCGCCCAAGGCCAAGACCCGCAGCTGGCTGACCTGTGAAGAAAACAACCTGTTGTTCGTCTGGAACAACCCGGAGGGCAACGCCCCGGCCGCCGACGTGGTGATCCCGCACCTGCCGGAGCAAGACAGCGACGCCTGGCTGCACGACTGGCACATGGACAAGCTGATTATCGAGACCAACCCGCGGGAGCTGGTCGACAACCTGGCAGACGCCCAGCACTTCGGCCCGGTCCACGGCACGCCGACCAAGTACTTTGCCAACGTCTTCGAAGGCCATATTGCCCAGCAGATTTTCCATGGCGATTCCGAGCGCCTGGGCGGCGACCTGGTGGCGGAGTCGGCCTACTACGGCCCGGCGACCCACTTTACCCGTATGCGCGCGGTGTTCGAGGGCATGGAGATCCATTCGATCCTGCTCAACTGCCATGTACCGATCAACGCCAACAGCTTCGAGCTGCGCTTTGGTTGCATGGTGAAAAAGATCGATGGCTGGAGCGAAGAGCAGAACCGCGCCCTAGCTCAAGACTACGTGATGCGCAACCGCGAGTCGTTCTACCAGGACGTGGACATCTGGGCGCACAAGGTCCGGGTCAACAACCCGGTCCTGGCGCAAGGCGATGGCCCAGTCTATCAGCTGCGTGAATGGTATGAGCAGTTCTTCATGGACGAAGCCTGCGTGCCCCCTGCCATGGCCGAGCGGCGCGAAATCATCACCGTCGGCCAGCGCTGATACCCAGATGAGCAGGAGTGCGCAATGAACATGAATGGCCGTAAAACGCTGGCGATCATGCTGGCCGCCAGTTTCGCTTCGACGATTGGAGGGCTGCCGTTCAACACCTTGCCTATCCTGCTCGGCTCGATGGTCGACAGCCTGGGCTTCAATGCCGGGCAGATCGGCATGCTGGGGGCGGTGTGTTTTGCCGGTTACCTGCTGGGCACCGTGGTGGCTGTGGCGTTGATCGACCGCATGAACTGGCGTGGGCTGACGCTGGGCTGTGCCCTCGGCGCTGCGGCGGCCTACTGGATGTCGTCCTGGCTGCCCGCCGCAGCGCAGTTGCCGGTGTGGGCGTTGATCGGTTTCTTTGCGGCGCTGATGACCTGCCTTGGCATGCGCATCATGGGGCAGATGGCCAACAAGGAGCGTGCCCTGGGTATGCGCCTGGGGATTGAGCTGGCGGTGGTGGCGGCCGTGTTGTTCGCCTTGCCGCCGTTGCTGATTGCGCACTTTCACTACGCCGGCGCAGCGCTGATGTTGGCCGTGATGATTCTGCTGTTGAGTTGCAGCGCTCTGGCCTTGCCCAGGCGCGAGGACTTCGTCGGTGAGGGTGGCCCGGCCCACCACGGGTCGCTGCTTTCACGCTTCAGCTGCCCACCCGCCGCCTATGCCGCGCTGGCATGCTTTTTTCTGTTTGGTGCCGGGCAGATCGGGTTGTGGGCGTTTCTGGAGCGTTTGGGGCATGCCCTGGCCCTGCAGCCGACTGAACTGGGGGTCGTATTCGCCGTGTTGAAGCTGTTGGGCGGCGCGGCGGCCCTCGCATTGGCTTTGGTCGGTGACCGCCTGGGTGTGCGCTTGCCGCATGGGGTGGTTCTGGCCGTTCTGGGCACCGGGCTGTTGCTGCTGGCCAATGCCGAGGGCTTTCTGGGCTATGCCTTGGGCGCCTGGATCTGGGAGGTGGGGTTCACCTGGGGCTGCGTGTATCAGACTGCGGCCATCGCGCGTCTGGACAGCAGTGGCCGGTCGATCATGCTGATTCCGGGGGCGTTTGCCCTGAGCTCCATGGCAGGGCCGGCGTTGGCCGGGCAACTGGTCAGCGGGGGGTACAGTGCGCTGTTGTGGGTGGCCGCCAGCTGTGCGGTGCTTCCTGTGCTGGTGTTCTCCTGCCTGCTGGCGCGGCCCTCAGCGCAGACGGCGGCGCTAGGGGCGGCACGGTAAATGCGCAGCTTCAACCATTGGCAGGGCAAGTGCCGCTCGACGACGCGGCGGCCTGGCTGATCAGGGCCGCCAGACGCTTGACGTTGGCTTGCTGGGCAATCACCACGTCATCGATGCTGCTGCCAGCGGCGGTCTGCAAGGTGCTGCGGCAGGTCAGCTGGGTATTGGCTTCGCGGGCGCGCAAGCGCCACCTGGCGTCCAGCAGTGCGTACTGCCCCGGCAGTGAATCGAAACGTTGCACATCCACGCGCAGGGTCAGCTTGCGAGCGGGGCGGGTATTGCTCAGTTGGTCGACCAACGCGCTGCGCAGCTCATCCACCAGCGTGGCGCCCCACCACTGCGTCTCGAGAATCGCCAGGCTGCTGTCGCCCTGGCGGATCACCAGCTGTGGCCGGTCGACCTGTGGTGGAACGCTGACACTTTCGATCAGGATCTCGTCCGCAGCGTTGTGCGACGTGGGTGCCGGCTGCGCCGGCGTGAGGGTATGGAACTGGATCGGGTCGCTGCGGCAAGCGCCCAGGGCCAATAGCGCGACCAGCAGGGTAATCCTTGGCAACGGGGTCATGTTCAACACTCCTGTGGTCATTTGCGGGGCGGCCCTTGCAGGTCCATTGGCCCTGCGTTGTCCGGGCGGCCACGGATCAGCGACTCGGGGTTGCGGCCCAGGTAGTCGGCAAGCTCGCGCAGGGAGCGCGACATGCGCCCCAGCTCGTCGAGCGTCTGGGTCAGCTGTTCACGCTGTGGCGAGTCTTCTGCCAGGGTCGAATTGGCCGACTTCAAGGTATTGCTGACCTCTGCCAGGGTGTTCTGCACCCCTGGCAAGGTCCGTGCGTTGAACTGGGTCAGGCCCTTGCGCAGCTCTACCAGGTTGGCATCGAGGTTACCGGCAATACGCTCCAGCGGCAGCCGGTTGAGCTTGTCGACCATGGTCTGCAACTGCTCCTGAAGCAGCTCCAGGCTGCCTGGAATGGTCGGGATGACCACCGGGCGGGCCGCCGGGTCGAAGGCCACCTTCTCGGCTTTGGGGAAGAAGTCCAGGGCGATGTACAGTTGGCCGGTGAGCAGGTTGCCACTGCGCGCCTGGGCACGCAGGCCGTTGTCGATAAAGGTGCCGATCAGCTTGGCGGCGGAGGCTTCGTCATTGGGGTCGTGCTGCAACACCTTGAGCATCTTCTCGTGCGCCCGGCCCAAGCGTTGCGGATAGATGACGATGCCGACATTGACCGGGAAACTGCGTTTGACTTCATCGAAGTCCAGGTTCACCGCGACCACTCGGCCAATCTCCACGCCCAGGAACTCGACCGGCGCACCGACCTTGAGGCCGCGCATCGCCTGGTCGAAGCGTAGCGCCAGGTACTGCGCCTTGCCGGCGGGCGGGGCCAATGCACCAGCCTGGTCGGCGAACAGTTCAAAGCGCTGGTTCTCGCTGGCGGCCGTGTCGTTCGGGTTGTAGTCCGGCGCGCGGAAGGCGATGCCGCCGACCAGGATCGACGACAATGACTCGGTTTTCAACGCAAAACCATTGGCGCCGACCTCCACATCAATGCCGCTGGCGTTCCAGAAGCGTGTGTTGGCGCTCACGAAGGCGTCGTTGGGTGCATGGATGAAGATCTCCACGTCCACCCCTTTACCTTCCTGGTCGAGGGCGTAGGCGACCACCTGGCCGACCGGGATCTTGCGGTAATACACGGGCGAACCGATGTCCAGCGAGCCCAGGTCCTGGGTGTGCAGGGTGAAGTGCTTGCCGGGCTCGCCGTAGGTGATGGCCGGCGGGTTCTCCAAGCCAATGAAGTGCTTCACGCGGGTGCTCGACTGGCCGATGTCGGCGCCGATGTAATCGCCCGAAAGCAGGGTGTCGATGCCCGACACGCCACCGGCGCCGATGCGCGGGCGGACTACCCAGAACTTCGAGTCCTCGCGGGTGAAGCTCTCGGCCTGCTTGTCGAGCTTGACGGTGGCGTTGACGTTTTTCTGGTCGTCACTCAGGGCCACTTCGGTGACGTGACCGATCACCACGTTACGGTAGCGTACCTCGGTCTTGTTGGCCGCCAGCCCCGCGCCGGTCTTGAAGGTGAGGGTGATGGTCGGGCCTTCCTGCATCAGGTTGTGCACGACCAGGGAAAGCCCGACCAGCACGGCCACGATGGGCACGATCCACACCAGGGAAAAGCCGAAGCGCCGAGTCTTGACCGGTGCAGGGCCGGGAATGGGCGGGCGGTCATTGCTGGATGGGGTCATCCATGAGCTCCTTGTCAGGTGGCGTGTCCCAGATCATGCGGGGGTCGAAACTCATTGCTGAGAGCATGGTGAACACCACCACCAGGCCAAAGAACAGGATGCCCGGACGCGGCTCGATGTCACCCAGCGATTGAAACTTCACCAGCGCCGCGACCAGCGCTACCACCAGCACATCGAGCATCGACCAATAGCCGATCAGTTCAACGAAACGGTAGAGCTTCGAGCGCTGCTGTTGCGCCCAGGTACTGCCGCGCTGGACGGTGATCAAGAGTATCGACAGGGCCACGAACTTCACCCCCGGCACAGCGATGCTGGCGATGAAGATGATCAGCGCAATGTCCCAGGCGCCGTGCTCCCAGAACTCCAGCACGCCGCTCATGATGGTGCTGTCGGCGCCGCTGCCGAGCATCATGGTGTTCATCACCGGCAGCACGTTCGCCGGTACATAGAAGGCCAGGGCGGCCAGCAGGTAAGCCCAGGTGCGGCCCAGAGAATTGGTCTTGCGCCGATGCAAAGGGGCGTCGCAGCGCGGGCACTGGTGCGGTTCGTCGTGCATGTCGCAGGCCAGGCCACAGCTGTGGCACAGGCACAAGTCAAGCTCGCTGGCGGTTGGTGGCCGGCTCATGGCATGTCCCACAAGTCACGAATATCGCGCCCGGCGATACGGATCATCAACAGGCTCAACACAGCCAGTGCGAGCAGGCCGATACCCGGCAGCACATCGAGCATACCGGCGAGCTTGAACACCGCCACCATCGCCCCCAGCAGGCACACTTCGAGCATGCTCCAGGGGCGCAAGGTCTCCAGCCAGCGCATGCACAGCTTGAACGCGGGGGAGCGGCGGGCGGTGAGGGCAAAACCCAGCACCCAGATGAGCAACAGCAGCTGGAAGGCGGGGGCGATGATGATCGAAATGGCCGCGACCATGGCCATGAAGGTAATCGGCCCCTGGCTCAACGCCAGCACCGAGTCCCATAACGTGGCGCTGTTTTTAAGCCCCTGCAGGCTGATGCTCATCACCGGGTAGAAGTTGGCAAACAACCACAGCACCGCAGCCGTGAAGCTTAATGCCAGGCGTTGTTCCACCGTCAAGCCGTTGTGCCGCTGCAGCACACCGCCGCAGCGCGTGCACACGGTTTTCTGATGTTTGGCGAGCAATGCCTTCTGATAAACGCAATCGCAGTGCTCGCAGATGATCAATTGCTCGGGTGTGGACATCATGATGCTCTGATCAACCGGCAGTGAGGCCTTTCTGAATATAGAAGCGCTCTGGCATTAGGCAAATGGCCGGCGGACGAAACACGGATTGGCCCTTGGCTGGCCAAGCCCCAATCCGCCCCCTCTACACCCATCGAACCCCAAACCCGCTACCCAAGTAGCATTCGTCCCCCCGTGCGCCCTCCGTACACTCAAGCCTCAGACACCCCGCGCCGGAGACCACGATGCAGCAGGCCCAAAACGATGGTGTTGTCAGCGCCATGTCCCAGGCAACCGACGCGCGGCTGGCGGCCCAGGACCTGGCGCGGCAACTGCTGCACCCGCACCTGGGCTTCGTGCTGTTCTTCTGTTCGGCCGAATACAATCTACGCGAGCTGGGCGAGGCCCTCGAACAAGGTTTCGGCGGCATCCGCCTGGTCGGTTGCACCAGTGCCGGCGAAATCACCCCGCTGGGCTACGGCCGCAATTGCGTGACGGCAGTGGGGTTCGATCATCGGCATTTCTCCATCGCCACCGAACTGATCGATGAAATGGAGCGCTTCAGCCTGATCGACGCCCAACAGCGGGTCGAGCGCCTGGTCGGCACCTGCCGCAGCAATACCCTGGCGCCGATCAAAGGCCACAGCTTCGCCCTGACCCTGCTCGACGGCTTGTCCAGCCGCGAGGAGATGATCCTCGCCGCCCTTAGCGCAGCACTGGGGGACATCCCGCATTTCGGCGGTTCGGCCGGCGATGACAACTACCTGACCCGCACCCATGTGTACTTCGGCGGCGCCTTCCACAGCGGTGCGGCGGTGGTGGTGCTGGTCAACACCTGGCTCGATTTCGAAGTGTTCACCACCCACCACATCCTGCCGCGCCAGGAAAAGCTGGTGGTGACCGGCGCCGACAGTGCCCAGCGCCGGGTCTTCGAGCTCAATGCCGAGCCCGCTGCCGAGGAGTACGCCCGGCACATCGGCGTGCCGGTGGCCGAGCTCGATCACCGGGTTTTCGCCGCCCACCCGCTGGCAGTACGTCTCCACGACCAGTACTACGTGCGGGCGATCCAGCAAGTGCACCCGGACCTGAGCCTGAGCTTCTACTGCGCGGTGGAGAACGGCATCGTGCTCACGGCCATGGCCCCAGGGCCACTGTTGCCAAACCTGCACAACGTGTTCGATGGCTTGCACCGGCGCCTCGGCCCGTTGCTGCTGACCATCGGCTGTGACTGCTTCCTGCGGCGCCTGGAGCTGGAAGCCCAGGGCAGCCTGGCGCAGGTCGGCGGGTTCTTGCGCGAGCAGCGGGTGATGGGCTTCAACACCTACGGAGAGCAGTTCAATGGCATGCACATCAACCAGACCTTCACCGGGGTCGCCATTGCCCGCAACCGAGCTGCGCTCAGCCGCTGAACTGCAGGCCGAGGTCGCCCGGCTGCAGCACGAAAATCATAAGCTGCAGCGGATCAATGGCGCACTGATCGAGCGCATCGAGTCCGGCGTGACGCGTGGCAACGACCCGTACGCGGCGTTCCAGCATTCGGTAGTGCTGGCCGAGCAGGTGCGTGAACGCACCGATGCCCTGAACCAGGCCATGGCCGAGCTCAAGGCCGGCAACCATCTGCTCGGCGAAGCCCGACTGCGGGCCGAGACGGCCCACCAGCACCTGATAGACGCCATCGAAAGCATCTCGGACGCCTTCGTGCTGTTCGATCAGAACCAGCGGATCGTGCTGTGCAACAGCCGCTTCAAGGCCTTCTGGGCCAACACCCGGGTGCGCATCATTGCCGGCATGCGCCTGGCCGAGGTCAAGCGGCTGATGACGGCCAGTGGCCTGTTCAGCGAAGAAACCCGCGGGCACGCCGACGAGCACCTGCTGTACCGGCTGTACAACGGGCGCTGGCTGCAAGTCAGTGAACGGCCGACCTGCGAAGGCGGGCGGGTGATCCTGTTTACCGATATCACCGAGGTCAAGCTCAGCGAAACCCTGCGCCGCGAGCAGGCCGTGGCACAGAAGTCGCACCTGTTGCAGCGGGCGGTGGACAACCTGTCCCAGGGGGTGGCCATGGTCAATGCCGAGGGGGTTCTGGAACTGTGGAACCGGCGTTTTCTGGAGCTCAGCGGCTTGGCTCCAGTCGCTGCCCACCGGCCCTTTGCCGAGGTGATCGGCGACAGCGAACTGAGCCTGTTGACCCCAGACAGCCGCGACGCCAACGGGCGGGTCATCCACGAGTGCGAACAACGCCTGTACGACGGGCGCATGCTGGAAATCCGTACACATCCGCTGCCCACCGGCGGTTTCGTCAACACCTTCACCGATATCACCGAGCGCTACCAGCACGCCGAAGCCCTCAGCGAAAGCGAGCGCTGGATACGGCTGATTACCGACCATGTGCCGGCGCTGATCGCCTACCTCAATGCCGACCTGGTCTACGAGTTCACCAACAAGGTCTATGAACAGTGGTATTGCTGGCCGCGCGGCGTAATGCTCGGGCAGAGCCTGCGCGAGGCCCACAGCGAGCAGCATTACCAGCGCCTTGAAGCCTACGTGGCGCGGGCGCTGGCGGGGGAGAGCGTGACGTTCGAGCTTGCCGAAACCAACATCAACGATCAGGAGCGCTACATGCTGCGCTCCTACGTCCCCAACCGCCTGGCCAACGGTGAAGTGGTGGGGATCTTCGTGCTGATCCGCGACATTACCGAGCGCCGCAAGACCGCCGAGGCCCTGCACCAGGCCTACCAGAACCTGGAGCAACGGGTGCGCGAGCGCACCGCCGAACTGACCCGCCTCAACGACCAGCTGCTGCGCGAGATCGATGAGCGCAGCCACGCTGAATCGCGCTTGCGCGAGGCCAAGCGCGAGGCCGAGCAGGCCAACCTGTCGAAAACCAAGTTCCTCGCCGCCGTCAGCCATGATCTGCTGCAACCCTTGAACGCGGCGCGGCTGTTCACCAGCGCCTTGCTCGAGCGCCGCGAGCCGCAACAGAGTGTTCAATTGGTGCGTAATGTCAGCAATTCCCTTGAAGACGTGGAAAACCTGTTAGGCACCCTGGTGGACATTTCCAAGCTTGATGCCGGGGTTATCAAGGCCGATATCGCACCCTTCGCCCTCAGCGAGCTGATGGACAACCTCGCTGCCGAGTACGCCCAGGTGGCGCGCAGCGAAGGGCTTGAGTTGCACTTCGTGGGCTGTTCGGCCGTGGTGCACAGCGACATCCAGCTGCTGGCGCGGATCCTGCGCAACCTGCTCAGCAATGCCATCCGCTACACCCGCAGTGGCCGCGTGGTGCTGGGCTGTCGGCGCCAGCACCGCGGCCTGTGGATCGAGGTGTGGGACAGCGGGATCGGCATCGCCGAAGAACGCTTTGACGAAATGTTCCAGGAGTTCAAACGTGGCGATGTGCAGCGCCCGGACCAGGACCGAGGCTTGGGCCTGGGTTTGGCTATCGTGGAGAAGATCGCCGGCATCCTCGGCCATCGGATCCGTGTGCGCTCATGGCTCGGCAAGGGCTCGGTGTTCGCTGTCGAGGTGCCGCTGAGCGCCACCGCGCCCAAGCCACAGCCGAGCCTGGCAATCAGCGAGCCGATGCTCGAACGCCTGCGCGGGGCGCGGGTCTGGGTGCTGGATAACGACGCGGCGATCTGCGCCGGCATGCGCACGCTGCTGGAAGGTTGGGGTTGCCGGGTGGTCACGGCACTCTCGGAGCAAGACCTGGCGCGCCAGGTGGACAACTACCACGCCGAAGCCGACCTGCTGATCGCCGACTACCACCTGGGCAACGGCTGCAATGGCGTTGATGCGGTGGCGCGGATCAATGCCCGCCGTGCGGTGCCGTTGGCGGTGATGATGATCACCGCCAACTACAGCAACGAACTCAAGCAACAGATCCGTGAGTTGGGCCACACCCTGATGCACAAACCGGTGCGGCCGATGAAACTCAAGACCGCGATGAGCCACCTGCTGGCCGGCAACGCCACGCAGCCTGATCAGCGGCGTAGGTAGTCGCCGAAGTCGATATCGCCGGCACTGAGGATTGCCTGTACACGATTGTGCACATTGAGTTTGCGCAGAATCGCCGAGACATGGGCCTTGACCGTGGTTTCGGCGATATCCAGGGTGTAGGCGATCTGCTTGTTCGACTCGCCCTTGGTCATGCGTTCCAGTACCAGCAGTTGCTTGCGGGTCAGGGCCTGGAGCATCTCCGGCGGGAAGCTCGGGGCCTCGTTCAGGCGTCGGCTGGTGCCGGGCTTCTGGGCGCGGATGATGTCTGGGGGCAGGTAGACATTGCCGTTGAGGATCTGCTCGATCGCTTCGATCATCTGTGAGCGCGGCGAGGACTTGGTGATGAACCCCACGGCGCCATAGGTGATGGCCTGCAGCACGATCTGTTTTTCCTGCTCGGCCGAGACGATCACCACCGGTGTGGTCGGTGCCTCGTTGCGCAGGGTGATCAGGCCATTGAGGCCGTGCATGCCTGGCATGTTCAGGTCGAGCAGGATCAGGTCGAGGTCGTCATGCGCTTGGGTCAGCGCCAGGGCGCTGTCCAGGTCGGCAGTTTCCATGACTTCGCTGCCTTGGAAACCATCGCTGATGACGTTGTGGATGGCTTCGCGAAACAGTGGGTGATCGTCGGCAATCAGAATTTTGTACATGGCCTTTTCACCTCGTTGTTATTGGATGGGGCGGGCACGCGTTCGCAGGCGGTCAGTTCAGGGAAAGGGCTCTGGCTGCGCGGCTTGCAGCGGCAGCTTGGCGTTTTGCCAGGCGTCCAGGCCATCGCGATACCAATACAGGTTCTTATAGCCCAGGGTCGCTGCGCGTTTTACCGCGTTCCAGCTTAACCAGCAATCGGCGCGGCAGTAAAAGACCAGCGGTTGATCCACATGGCCGCCGGTGGCTTTTTGCAGATGGCGTGCGAAGTAGGCTTGCCAGGGCGGGCTCAGCTCACCGTCACCGGTGTTGGCCAGCCAGTAGCTGCCGGGGAGGTTGGTGTGGGGGTGGTCTTCGATGAAGCGCCCTTGCAGCCATTGCCGGCGATAGACATCGACCAGTACCGGCCTGGGCTGTTGCCCCAGCAGGCCCTGCAGTGTGGCGGTATCGATAACCTGGGCGCCCTCGACCTGGTGCGGGGTCGGGCTGCGATAGAGGGCGGTGCGATAGCCCTCGGCGGAGAACAGCGGCGTCGTGTCGGCCTGGGCGACGCCCAGCGACAGACTCAGCGAAAGGGCCGCCAGCAAAGGGCGCGGCAGCCTGGGCAGGGCACGTGGCATGGGCTTTGTCCTTTTTGTTATAGGCCCATTACATGCCAGCAGGGGTGCTTTGTGAATGCGACGATAGACAGCAAAGCCAGTACTAAAGTAGTAGTTGGCCGTGGCTGATGACCCCAGTGGGTTGCGGGCCTATGCAGAAAGTAGCGGTTACCCGGCACCAAGGTAGTAAATCCGCTGGGGGTGCTCGGTTCTACGATGGGCAGCAGCGCACCCCAGGCTGGGCGCGCAACCCTTGAGGAGAACCGCCCATGCGCCTGGTCAAAGTGCTGCTTCTGCCGTTGCTACAGATCCGCTGGGCGGTGCGCCGGGGCAGGGGGTTGCTGGATGAGCTGGCCCAGGCCCAGGCCGCCAATGCCCAGCTGACTCAGGCCCTGCTGGCGGTGCAGGAGCAGGAGCGCACACGGCTGGCGCAGGCCCTGCACGACGACCTCGGGCAATACCTGGCGGGCATCCGCGCCCAGGCCTGCCTGCTGCGCAGGGTGGCCTACCAGCCTGCGCGGGTGGAGCAGACCGCGCAGGCCCTGGCACTCCATTGCGAATACCTGCAGCAGGGCTTTCGTGCGCTGGTGCACGACCTGTATCCGGTGGCCTTGCACCAGGTACCGCTGGCCGAAGCCTTCGGCCAGTTGGTAAGCCAATGGCAGGCCAGCCAGGGCATCGATTGCCGCCTGCGGGTCGCTGAGCACCTGCCGACGCTGAGTGGGGCAAGCCGGGTGCACTTGTATCGGTTGCTGCAGGAGGCGTTGACCAATGTCGCCCGGCATGCCGGCGCCAGCCAGGTGCGGGTACGCCTGCAACGCAGCGCCAAGGGCGTGCGCCTGCTGATCCGCGACAACGGCTGCGGCGCATGCCAGCCCCAGCGCCCCGGGGTGGGGCTGCATTCGATGGCCGAGCGCGCCCGCAGCCTGGGCGGCGAATTGCGCATCCTCAGCCGGCCGGGTGCCGGTTGGGCGCTGGCCCTGAACATGCCCGTGGAGGTCTGATGAATATCGTCCTGGTCGATGACCACGCGGTGGTCCGTCAAGGTTACGCCAGCCTGCTGCGGGCAGTGCTGCCGGCGTTGCAGGTGCGCGAGGCCGCCAGCGGCGAAGAGGCCCTGGCCCGGGTTCAGGAGCAAGTGCCGAACCTGGTGATCATGGACTTTGGCTTGCCAGGCATCAGCGGCCTGGAAACCACCCGCCGCCTGCGCCAGCGCCTGCCACAGTTGCGGGTGCTGTTTTTCAGCCTGCACGATGAACTGCCCCTGGTGCGCCAGGCGCTGGATGCGGGGGCCTCGGGTTACCTGACCAAGAACGCGGCGCCCGAGGTGTTGATCGAAGCGGTGCAGCGGGTGTTGGCCGGGCATGCCTACATCGAACAAGCGTTGGCCACCCAGCTGGCGTGTACCCCACAACAGCGCGGCAGCGACCCGCGCATGCGGCGCATGACCCAGCGTGAAATGGAGATTTTCGTGATGCTGGCCAAGGGCACACCGATGCGGGTGATTGCCGAGCAGTTGTGCATCAGCGCCAAGACGGTGTCCAACCACCTGACGTTGCTCAAGAGCAAGTTGCAAGTCAGTTCCCATGCCGAGCTGGTGCATCTGGGGATCGACATGGGGGTGGTGAGGGTGGCGGGGTGAGGGTGGGGATGAGGATTGTGGGGGGGCACACAAAAAATCTGGCAGCCCCTCCCAACTCATTTATCCCAAGTCTCAGGACACCCCGCACACCCCTCCATATTCGCCTCCTGGAAATTCCCATAATGCTGCCGCGCCCCGCGCAAGTCGGCCCCTGCCAGGTTGCTCTGGCCAAACTTGGCTTCCTGCAGGTTGGCATCGCCAAGCTTGGCCCCTTGCAGATCAGCCTTGCTCAGCCAGGCCATCTCCAGGTCCGCCGCCTGCAGGTTGGTCTGGTGCATCTTCGCCCCAGAAAGCCGGGCGAACTGCAGGTACGCAGCGCTCAGGTCGGCACTTTCAAACTGCGCACCTTGGGCGAACAAGCCCCAGCCTTGAATGGCAATGAGCCGGGCATGGCTCAGGTCTGCCAAGCGCAGGTTGCTCTGCTGCAGGCTGGCGCGGGTCAGGTTGGCGCCCTGCAAGCGGGCTTTTTCCAGGTTGGCCAGGTCCAGCTGGGCATGGCGCAGGTCGGCCTCGCGCAGGTCGGCGCCGGCCAGGTTCATCTTGCGCAGGTCCTGGTTGGCCAGGTTGGCGCCACGCAGATTGGCCCCCGGGCACTGGCTCGCTTCGGCGATGACACAGCCGTTGACGGTCAAGGGGGTATCGTTGCCATCGTCGTCGGCGTTCGCGGCCAGGGCAGGTGTCAGGGCCAGCAGCAGGGCAAAAGTCAGGTAGTTCATGGCAAAAGGCTCTCGGCGAAAGGAGGGCTGTTGCGGGGCGCGGGCTGGCCGCGCCCCGCAGGGATCAACGCTGAGCGGTCTTGGTGTCCCAACTCGGGATCTTGAACACCCAGAACGAGCCGCCCTGGGCCACCGGCTTGGTCAGCTCGGCCATGTCGCCACCCCACAGCGGCACGGCGCCGCCGTAGCCCACGGTCACGCCGATGTACTGCTCGCCGTCCTGTTCCCAGGTGATCGGCGGCGAGACGATGCCGCTGCCGGTCTGGAACTTCCACAGCTCCTTGCCCGTCTTGGCGTCGAAGGCCTTGAAGAAGCCGTCGCCCGTGCCGGTGAACACCAGGTTGCCCTTGGTCGCGAGTACGCCGGCCCACAGCGGCAGGTGCTCCTTGTGCTCCCAGACCAGCTTGCCGGTGCTCGGGTCCATGGCGCGCAAGGTGCCGACGTGGTCGTCGTACATGCGCTTGATGCGAAAACCCATGCCCAGGTAGGCCGAGCCCTTCTTGTAGTTCACCTCCTCGGTCCAGTACTCCTCTTTCCACTGGTTGCCGGGGATGTAGAACAGGCCGGTGTCCTGGCTGTAGGCCATGGGGTTCCAGTTTTTACCGCCCAGGAACGGCGGCGAGACTTCCACTGGCTTGCCCTTGGTTTCACCCGGTAGTGGCTTGGCCGGACGCTGGCCGGGGTTTTCGACCGGGCGCCCGGTCTTGAGGTCGATATGGCTGGCCCAAGTGATGTTGTCGACGAAGGGGAAGGCGTTCTGCAGTTTGCCGTTGTTGCGGTCCACCACGTAGAAGAATCCGTTGCGGTCGGCGTGGCCGGTGGCTTTGACCACCTTGCCGTCCTTGTCCTTGTAGTCGAACAGCACCAGTTCGTTGTTGCCGGAGAAGTCCCAGGCATCGTTCGGCGTGTGCTGGTAGAACCACTTCACCTCGCCGGTGCTCGGGTCGACGCCGACCTGGCCCGAGGTATAGAGGCTGTCGTAGTCGTGGGGGTTGCCATCCTTGGAGGTGCGCGCCCAGGTATTCCAGGGGCCAGGGTTGCCTGCGCCGACAATGATGGTATTGCTCTCGGCGTCGAAACTGGCGCTCTGCCAAGGGGCGCCGCCGCCGTGGCTCCAGGCCTCGACCTTGCCGGTTTCGGTGGTGGCGTCGTCTGGCCAGGACGGCGCCTTGACGTCGCCGGTCGGCGTGCTGTCCTTGCCGTTCAGGCGGCCCATGTGGCCCTCCACGAAGGGCCGCATCCACACTTCTTCGCCCGTGTCCGGGTCACGGGCAAACAGCTGGCCGACCACGCCGAACTCATCGCCGGAGCTGCCGTGGATCAGCAACACCTTGCCGCTGGTCTTGTCCTTGATCAGCACCGGGGCGCCGGTCATGGTGTAGCCGGCGCTGTGGTCGCCGAACTTCTTGTTCCACACCACCTTGCCGGTGCGCTTGTCCAGGGCGATGAGGCGGGCGTCGAGGGTGCCGAAGTAGATCTTGTCGCCGTAGATCGCCGCCCCGCGGTTGACCACGTCGCAGCACGGGCGAATGTTGTCCGGCAGGCGGTGGTTGTAGGTCCACAGGCGTTTGCCGGTCTTCGCATCGAGGGCGAACACCCGTGAGTACGAGCCGGTGACGTAGACCACACCGTCGCTGACGATGGCCTGGGATTCCTGGCCGCGCTGCTTCTCGTCGCCGAAGGAATACGACCAGGCCGGGGTCAGCTTGAACACGTTCTGGTCATTGACTTGGGCCAAGGGGCTCCAGCGCTGGGCGTTGGTGCCCATGCCGTACTGCAGTACGTCCTGGGTGGTCAGGTGGTCGTTGGCGATGTCTTCCCAGGTCACGTTCTTGCCGGCCGGTGCCGCAGGCGCGCTGGCCGCCGTGGCCGCCGTGCAGAGGGCCAGGCTACCGGCCAGCAGCAGGGCCCGCACGCCCAGGGCCAGAGGGGAAAGGGCGGGTAGCGATCTTATTGTCATGGTTGCAGTTCCCTGTGGAGTTTTGGCCTGCACAGGGTGGGGCGGGGCGGCTGTCGGGGATACGGAAAAAGTCCCGCACTTGCCGGGAAAAGTTCCCGGTCGGCACCTCATTTGGCCCTTCGCCACAAGCCCTACTACCAAGGGAGTACAGCCCGGCCACCAAAGCAGCATACGGCCGCCTGCGGGCTGTTTCTAAGATGGCGGCACGGCCTCTGTGGTTGAGGCCTTGCGTGCAACTTGAGGGCATAACAATGACAACAAAACGCAACGTCTTGCTCGCTACAGGCCTGCTGGCCGGCGCTTTGCTGACCGGTACGGCCTGGGCCCATGGCAACGTGGTGCCCCAGGCAGTGGAAACCAAGGGCTTGACCCCGATCAAGGACGCCGGGGTCAGCCTGGACGGCGACGGCTGGGCGGCGGTCAACCCGTACCGTACCTCCGCCGAGCACGACAAGGCCGTGGAAATCGGCGCCTCGGCGTACAACCAGAACTGCGCTGCCTGCCATGGCCTGGAAGCCAAGTCCGGCGGCATCGCCCCGGATTTGCGCATGCTCGATGTCGGCGAGGCAGGGGATGAGTGGTTTGTCGAGCGGGTGCGCCACGGCGCGGTGCGTGACGGGCGGGTGTACATGCCAAAGATGGCCGACTACCTGAGCCAGGAAGCCCTGTGGGCAGTGCGCACCTACCTGGACAGCGTGCACGTCGAGGAGTGACAACCCTAGGAGCAGGTGATGAACTGGCGAACGACTATGCTGCTGGCCTGCTGGATGCCCTGGGCAGCGCAGGGCCTGGCCACTGAAGCGAGTGCCCACCCGGACCCGGTACCGTCGGTGATGTGGGACTTCTACCACAAGCAGTTGCTGGGGCAGGCCGCTTTCGTCTTCGATGATCGGGTCAAGCTGCTGGCGCCGCCCTTTGCCGAGGACGCACGCCAGGTGCCGCTGGAAATCGACGCCCGGGCGTTCGCCGGCGAGGTGGTACGCATCATTGCCTGGGCCGAGCTCAACCCGCTGCCGCGCATCGTCGATTTCGAGCCGGGCGAGCGCGTGCTGCCGTGGCTGTCGGTGCGCATCCGCATTGAGCAGGCCACGCCGCTGCGTGCGGCGGTGCTGACCCGCGACGGCCTTTGGCATGTCGGCTCGACCTTGATCGATGCTGCAGGTGGAGGCTGTACGGCGCCCAGCGTGGTGCGCAGCCAGCCCGGCTGGGAGGAACACCTGGGTGAAGTGCTGGGCGGTCGCTACCCGCGAGGCGATACCAGCCGCCTGCGTTTGCAGGTGGCCCACCCGATGGACAACGGCCTGGTCAGCGGCATCCCCGAATTCTTCCTAAACCATGCCGAGTTGCAAGACGCGGATGGCCAGCGCCTGGCCAGCCTGGAACTGTACCCGGCGGTCAGCGAAAACCCCAACCTGGGCTTCGATATCCAGGGCCCTGGGCTGACCCGGCTGGTGTTGCAGGACAACAGTGGCAACCGCTTCGAGGCGACCGTTCGTTGAGCGTGTTGCTCGCTTTCATTCCCTGACCCGAGGCGCCCGCCATGCGTTGGACCTTGCTGTTGCTGCTATGCCTGGGCCTGCCGGCCTGGGCCGACCTGGACTATCGCCTCACGCCCCGGCAGATCGCGCAGGGTACCTGGTTGCTGGAGGGCAGCACCGACAATTTCGCCAAGGGCAATGGCGGCAATGTCGTCAACACGGCGTTCATCGTCACCGACAGCGGCGTGGTAGTGATCGACAGCGGGCCGTCCAAACGCTATGGCGAAGCTATGCGCCAGGCCATTGCCGCGACCACCGACAAGCCGGTGGTCGAACTGCTGTTGACCCACCATCACCCCGACCATGTGTTGGGCAACCAGGCCTTTGCCGATGTGCCCATCGGCGCACTGGCAGGCACCAGCGAGCTCTTGCGCCAGCAGGGCGACGCCATGGCCGAGAACATGTACCGACTGGTCGGCGACTGGATGCGCGGCACCGAGGTGGTGCTGCCGACCCGAGTGCTGGAACCAGGCGTTCATGAGGTTGGCGGCCACCGGCTGCGGCTGTTGGCGTTGGGCGGGCATACCGGCGCTGACCTGGCGATTTTCGATGAGCAGACGGGCGTGCTGTTTGCGGGTGACCTGGTGTTCCATGAGCGTGCTCTGACCACGCCCAACAGCCCGGGGCTGGAGGTTTGGCTCAAGGACCTGGATACCCTGCAAGCCTTGCCCTGGAAGCGGGTTGTACCCGGGCACGGGCCGGTGGCCAGCGATGCGCGGCCGTTTGCGCAGATGCGCGACTACCTGGGCTGGCTCGATGGCCTGATGCGTGAGGGTGCAGCGCGGGGGGATGACATGGTCGAGATGATCCGCAGCCCGATTCCCGAGCGGTTTGCCAGTATCAGCTTGAGCCGGTATGAATTGATCCGCAGTGTCAGCCATCTTTATCCGCGTTACGAACGTCAGCGGTTGCAGCGCGTTGATGGGGGTAGGGTGGGGTTGTAGGGATCAGGATATACGCACCACCACAACCCTCAAACTGACCCCCCGACCCTTCGTGCCCTTACTACCAAATGACGAGACCTCCACTGCCAACGATGCATTCGTCCGGCACGCGGAGCTTTTTACCATGGCTCCATCGCCCGTCGTCGGACAGGCATCGACCCGCAGAGGCTCAGCATGATCTACGCACAACCCGGAACGCCAGGCGCTGTCGTGGCCTTCAAACCCCGCTATGGCAATTTCATCGGCGGCGCGTTTGTGCCACCGTTGGGTGGCCAGTACTTCACCAACAGCTCGCCGGTCAATGGCCAACCGATTGCCGAATTCCCACGCTCCACCACTCAGGACATCGACCTGGCCCTGGACGCCGCGCACGCCGCCGCCGAAGCCTGGGGCAAGACCTCGGTGCAGGAGCGCGCGCGGGTGCTGCTGAAGATCGCCGACCGCATCGAGCAGCACCTGGAAGTGCTCGCTGTGACCGAAAGCTGGGACAACGGCAAGGCCGTACGCGAAACCCTCAATGCCGACGTGCCGCTGGCAGCGGACCACTTTCGTTATTTCGCCGGCTGCATCCGTGCCCAGGAAGGGGGCGCGGCAGAGATCAACGAACTGACCACGGCCTACCATTTCCATGAACCGCTGGGCGTGGTCGGGCAGATCATCCCGTGGAACTTCCCGCTGCTGATGGCCGCCTGGAAACTCGCCCCGGCCCTGGCCGCCGGTAACTGCGTGGTGCTCAAACCCGCCGAGCAGACGCCCTTGTCGATCACGGTGTTTGCCGAGCTGATCGCCGACCTGCTGCCCGTCGGTGTGCTGAACATCGTCCAGGGCTTCGGCCGTGAAGCCGGCGAGGCCCTGGCCACCAGCAAGCGCATTGCCAAGATCGCCTTCACCGGTTCCACCCCGGTGGGCTCGCACATCATGAAGTGCGCGGCCGAGAGCATCATCCCGTCCACCGTGGAGCTGGGCGGCAAGTCGCCGAATATTTTTTTCGAAGACATCATGCAGGCCGAACCTGCGTTCATCGAAAAGGCCGCCGAAGGCCTGGTGCTGGCGTTCTTCAATCAGGGCGAGGTTTGCACCTGCCCGTCACGGGCGTTGATCCAGGAGTCGATCTACGAACCGTTCATGGCCGAGGTGATGAAGAAGATCGGCAGGATCACCCGCGGCAACCCGCTTGACACCGAAACCATGGTCGGCGCCCAAGCTTCGCAGCAGCAATACGACAAGATCCTCTCCTACCTGCAGATCGCCCAGGACGAGGGCGCGCAGTTGCTCACCGGCGGCGGCGCCGAGCGGCTCGACGGCGACCTGGCCAGTGGGTACTACATTCAGCCGACCCTGCTCAAGGGCCACAACAAGATGCGCGTCTTCCAGGAAGAGATCTTCGGCCCGGTGGTGGGCGTGGCCACCTTCAAGGACGAAGCCGAAGCCTTGGCGATCGCCAACGACAGCGAGTTCGGCCTGGGCGCAGGGCTGTGGACCCGCGACATCAACCGCGCCTACCGCATGGGCCGGGCGATAAAGGCCGGTCGCGTGTGGACCAACTGCTACCACCTGTACCCGGCGCATGCGGCGTTTGGTGGTTACAAGAAGTCTGGGGTGGGCCGCGAGACCCACAAGATGATGCTCGACCATTACCAGCAGACCAAAAACCTGCTGGTGAGCTACGACATCAAGCCGCTGGGCTTCTTCTAAGCGCACACAGGCCCAGCGGTAGGGTGCCGCTGGGCCTGGATGCAACGACGCACGCGGGGAGGGCTCTGGGTGGGCGCCTCCCCGCGCGCGTCACCCGTTTGCGTAATGTCCCGTGTCACCCCCTACCAACGCACCCCGCCAGCTCGTTCCAAAGTAGCATTCGGCCCCGTCGCCCCCCGTGCATTAATGCCTCTACCGGAATCGCCCGGCATTAGAAGAGGACTGCCCCATGTGGACTAAACCCGCTTTTACCGACCTGCGCATTGGCTTCGAAGTGACGATGTACTTCGCCAATCGTTGATGGCCTTGCGGCCATCGTTGCGATGGCCGTTTCTTCTCTGGGAATTGCAGCCCATGCTGGACATCCTCAAGTTCAAGCTCGATGTGCTGTGGAGCATGCTCGATGCCATGAGCATGGCGTATGGGCTGCAGCGGCTGCCGTATCACAGCGTCACTCGGGACAACGTCTGGCATCGGAGGATTACCCTGTGAAGCTGATCGAGCGTGAGCAGGTGCTGGGCTTGCGCCGCGGTTTTCGCCTGCAATGGGAGCCACGCCAGGATTGCCATGTGCTGCTGTACCCCGAAGGCATGATCACCCTCAATGCCAGCGCTGGCTGGGTCCTCGAATTGCTCGACGGCCAGCGCAGCGTGGCGCTGATCATCGACAGACTGGCGCAACGCTTCCCCGGCGTGTCGGGGCTGGATGAAGATGTGCTGGCGTTTCTGGAGGTGGCTCGTGCCAAATACTGGATCGAATGAGCCACGCCCGGGGCCGCCGCTGTGGTTGCTGGCGGAACTGACCTACCGCTGCCCGCTGCAGTGCCCGTATTGTTCCAACCCGCTGGACTTTTCCCAACAGGGCGAGGAGCTGACCACTGAAGAATGGATCCGGGTGTTCCGCGAGGCGCGGGCGATGGGCGCCGCGCAACTGGGCTTCTCTGGCGGCGAACCGTTGGTGCGCCAAGACCTGGCAGTGCTGATCGAGGCCGCGCGGGGCATGGGTTACTACACCAACCTGATCACCTCCGGCATCGGCCTGACCGAACAGAAAGTCCGCGACTTCAAGCGCGCCGGGCTTGACCATATCCAGATCAGCTTCCAGGCCGCCGACGAGGCGGTCAACAACCTGCTGGCCGGCTCGCGCAAGGCGTTCGCGCAGAAGCTGGCGATGGCCCAGGCGGTCAAGGCCCAGGGTTATCCGATGGTGCTGAACTTCGTGACCCATCGGCATAACATCGACCAGATTGCCGAGATCATCGAGCTGTGCCTGGCCTTGCAGGCGGACTTCGTCGAGTTGGCGACGTGCCAGTTCTACGGCTGGGCCGAGCTCAACCGTGCAGGCCTGTTGCCGACCCGTGAGCAGTTGCAACGGGCCGAACGCATTACCCAGGGTTATCGCCAGCGGTTGGAGGCCGAGGGACATCCATGCAAGCTGATTTTCGTCACGCCGGACTATTACGAAGAACGCCCCAAGACCTGCATGAACGGCTGGGCCAATCTGTTTCTCGACATCACCCCGGATGGCACCGCGCTGCCGTGCCACAGCGCCCGGCAGTTGCCGGTGAGCTTCCCCAACGTGCGCGAACACAGCATCGAGCATATCTGGAACGACGCCTTCGGCTTCAACCGTTTTCGCGGCACGGCCTGGATGAAGGAGCCCTGCCGCTCCTGCGATGAAAAGCACCAGGACCTCGGTGGCTGCCGCTGCCAGGCCTACATGCTCACCGGCGATGCGGCCAATGCCGACCCTGTGTGCAGCAAGTCGCCGCACCACGGCGTCATCCTCAAGGCCCGGGAGGAGGCGCAGGCAGCGGGGCAGGGCATGGTGCAACTGACCTTGCGCAACGAAAAGGCGTCGCGCCTGATTTTTCGGGGCTGAGCCCTTGCCACCCTTTGGTCTGGTTGCTTTCGTTGCGGGATGCTTTACGCTGGCGGTTACCTTTCAGAACAAAAAAAACAGGCTTTCCGATGAGCCAGAGCTTCAGCCCGCTTCGCAAGTTCGTTTCGCCTGAAATCATCTTTGGTGCCGGCTGCCGGCATAACGTCGCCAACTACGCCAAGACCTTCGGTGCCCGCAAGGTGCTGGTGGTCAGCGACCCCGGCGTGATTGCCGCCGGTTGGGTGGCGGATGTCGAGGCCAGCCTGCAGGCGCAAGGCATCGATTACTGCCTGTACAGCGCCGTGTCGCCCAACCCACGGGTCGAAGAGGTAATGCTCGGTGCCGAGATCTACCGGGAAAACCACTGCGACGTGATTGTCGCCGTCGGCGGCGGCAGCCCGATGGATTGCGGCAAGGCGATTGGCATCGTGGTCGCCCACGGGCGCAGCATCCTTGAGTTCGAAGGCGTGGACATGATCCGGGTGCCCAGCCCGCCACTGATTCTGATCCCCACCACGGCCGGTACCTCGGCCGACGTCTCGCAGTTCGTGATCATTTCCAACCAGCAGGAGCGCATGAAGTTCTCCATCGTCAGCAAGGCCGTGGTGCCGGACGTTTCGCTGATCGACCCGCAAACCACCCTGAGCATGGACCCCTTCCTGTCTGCCTGCACCGGCATCGACGCGCTGGTGCATGCCATCGAAGCCTTCGTCTCCACCGGCCACGGCCCGCTGACTGACCCCCATGCGCTGGAGGCCATGCGCCTGATCAATGGCAACCTGGTGCAGATGATCGCCAACCCGGGCGATATCGCCCTGCGCGAGAAAATCATGCTGGGCAGCATGCAGGCCGGCCTGGCGTTCTCCAATGCGATTCTTGGCGCGGTGCACGCCATGTCCCACAGCCTGGGCGGGTTCCTCGACTTGCCCCATGGCTTGTGCAACGCCGTGCTGGTGGAGCACGTGGTGGCGTTCAACTACAGCTCGGCCCCGGAGCGCTTCAAGGTGATTGCCGAGGTATTTGGCATCGACTGCCGCGGTCTCAACCACCGGCAGATTTGCGCGCGCCTGGTGGACCACCTGATCGCGTTGAAGCGCGCTATCGGCTTCCATGAAACCTTGGGCCTGCACGGGGTGCGCACGTCCGACATTCCGTTTTTGTCGCAGCACGCGATGGGTGACCCGTGCATCCTCACCAACCCTCGTGAGTCGAGCCAACGTGATGTCGAGGTCGTCTATGGCGAGGCCCTCTGACGAGCAGCAGCGGGCGCTGGCCGGGCTGTTGGGGCTGGGCGACCACTCGGCGCGCAAGAGCCATTACCCGGAACTGGCGGCGCGCCTGGACGAACTGGAAGCCGAGCGCAACCGTTACAAATGGCTGTTCGAGAACGCCGTCCACGGGATTTTCCAAGCCAGCCTGCAAGAGGGCATGCGTGCCGCCAACCCGGCGCTGGCGCGCATGCTCGGCTACGAGAGCCCGCAGGCGGTGTTGTTTTCCCTGACCGACCTGGCCGCCAACCTGTTTGTCGGCGGTGCCGAGGAGCTGCACGCCATTACCGCGTCCCTAGCACGTGAACACAGCCTGCATGGCTACGAAACCCGTTTGCGGCGCAAGGACGGCAGCCACCTCGATGTGCTGATGAACCTGCTACTCAAACCCGGCCAGCAAGGGCTGGTGGAAGGTTTTGTCGCCGACATCACCGAACGCAAACAGGCCCAGCAGCGCCTGCAACAACTCAATGACGAACTGGAGCAGCGGGTGGCTGCCCGTACCGATGAACTGCTGGAGGCCAACCGCAACCTGCAACAGCAGATTACCGAGCGTAAACAGATCGCCCGAGCCCTGCGCGACGCTCGCGACGCCGCGGAAACCGCCAACCGCAGCAAGGACAAGTACCTGGCTGCTGCCAGCCATGACCTGCTGCAACCGCTCAATGCCGCACGCCTGCTGATCTCGACCTTGCGCGAACGGCCATTGCCGGAGGCCGAGCAGGTGCTGGTGGAGCGTACCCATCAGGCTCTGGAGGGCGCCGAAGACCTGCTCACCGACCTGTTGGACATTTCCCGGCTCGACCAGGCGGCGGTCAAGCCTGACGTGGCGTTGTACCGCCTCGATGAACTGCTCGGGCCGCTGGTCTCGGAATTCCGCTCGGTGGCCGACGCGGCAGGCCTTAAACTGCGGGCACGCATCGGTGACTACGCTATCAGCACCGACCTGCGGCTGATGACGCGGATCCTGCGCAACTTTCTCAGCAACGCCTGCCGTTATACCGACCAGGGCCGGATCTTGCTGGGGGCCAGGCGTCGCGGCGCCTGCTTGCGCCTGGAGGTGTGGGACACCGGGCGTGGCATTGCGCAGGATCGGCTGGAGGCCATTTTCCTTGAGTTCAACCAATTGGACGTTGGCCGCGCCGCTGATCGCAAAGGCGTAGGCCTGGGTTTGGCCATCGTTGAGCGGATCGCCAAGATTCTCGGTTACCGGATCCAGGTGCGGTCATGGCCCGGCCGTGGCTCGATGTTCAGCATCGAGGTGCCGATCGGCGAGAAAGTACCGTTGCCAATCCACAAGGGCGCGCCGCAGCCCGGCGCCGGTAACCCGTTGCCCGGCCGCCGGCTGCTGGTGCTGGACAACGAAGTGAGCATTCTCGAAAGCATGCGCGCGCTGCTGGCTCAGTGGGGCTGCGAGGTGGTGACCGCGACCGACCAGGCAGGGGCCTTGTTGGCCTTGCAGGGGCAGGCTCCGGAGCTGATCCTGGCGGATTTCCACCTGGATCACGGGGTTGTGGGTTGCGAGGTGGTCCGGCACTTGCGTGAGCATTTCAACGCCACCATCCCTGCGGTGATCATCACCGCAGACCGCAGCGATCAGTGCCGGCGTGCTTTGCAAAAGCTCGGTGCGCCGCTGTTGAACAAGCCCGTCAAACCGGGGAAATTGCGCGCGGTATTGAGCCAGTTGCTGGGTTAACAGGCCCCTGCAGCCAAGGTGAACGTCACGACTGGAGCTCCGCCGCCGTGTTCTTCTTCCAGCCCCTGAGGTTCATGAGGCATAGCACTACCTGCAGCACAATCAACGCCCAGGCCTGAGCGTGCCAGCCCCAGACTGACCACAGTAGGTTGCTGGCAATGAAACAGCAGAAGCCAAGCTTGCGACGCCCGGCGCGGCGCGAGCCTATGCACCAGGCGGCCAGTACCGTGACCGCCATGGCAGGCCATTCCAGCAATTCGATCCAGTTCGCCATCAACGCCAACCCCAACGCATTTTCTTACTGGGCGCCTGCCAGGGCGAGCCGAGAGGGCCCCGGCACGGTGCACTCGATTCAAGCGGCGCGCTGCTCGCTCTTGAGCAGTTTCTTCTGCGCCTCCATGGCCAGCCCCAGCTCTTCAAGCTGGCCCTTGCCCAGCAGCTTCTTGGCCGTCGGGAACAGCTCGCCTTCCTCTTCTTCGATGTGATGCTCCAGCAGCTCTTTCATCACCTTGACCCGCCCGGCGAATTCGAGGGTGCCGGTTTCGGTATGAAGCAGATCAGGCAGCACCAATGAATCGACGGTGCGGTGCTCTTCTTTCGCTTCGTAATACATCTTGGCTTCTTCCTTGCCACCGGCCTGCTTGATCGCAGGGTAGAGGATGTCTTCCTCCAGGGCGGTGTGGACTTGCAGTTCCTGTTCAATCCGATGCAGCAGTTCAGCGCGTTTCTTTACGGCACGTTCAGTGGTCGAAGACAGTTCTTCCAGCAGCTTTTTAACCACGTTGTGGTCTTGAACCAGCAGATCGATAGCATTCATGTCGTCACCTCAGTGCGGGCGGGTTAATACAGACTTACTAGGCATTGAGTCGACCGTGTGCAGCAGGGTTCAACAAGGATGATGGTTGGCGTGCTTGTCTTGGGCGTGGAGGTGTTGCGAAGATCAAGCGCCGCCCGCGCGGCGCTCGATCTGACAGGCGCTAAAAATGCACTGGCGAGCACCTTGTAGCCCAAATGCAATCCCCCCCAAAAAAAACAGGGAATTTCGAATTGGCATGGAAATCTCATGGTAACTATCAGAAATAGTTCATCTCATTAACCCTGTTTCAACCTCCTACCAAAAATAAGCAGAAGGGGGCTTCATGAGTTGTCTGATTTGCGCGGGAAGTGCCGAATCCGTCGAGTGTTCGACGGGGTGGGAAGAGCGTCACTGTTCGCAATGCGGGTGCTACCGAATGTCCCAAGCGCTGATTCTGGTGATGATGGAAGAGGGGCAGATCTTCGATACCGCACGGATGCGTGAGTGGCTGACGACGCGGCGCAGTGTGGTGCCCGTCCCGTCTATCGAGGTTCACCAAGCCATCCTGGTTCAGTAAACCCAGGACGAGACTGTGGCCCTCATGAAGTGTCCGTTATTCAGGCGCGGTCCCCGCGCAGCCAGCGCTCGTAGTAGTGACCCAGTCGGGTCAGCCCATACAGGGGCATCGCTGTCCTTTAACGCACCTAACGCCATTTTCCAGGCCACGGCCTCCCTGGTCTGGCCATAGCGCTCGATGGTTTGCGGGTTCACATGCAAGAGACGTGCAGGCCCCTTGAGCGATGCAAGGGGCTGCAAGGGGCAGGTTCAGCCTGCCAGGGCGCTGATCAACTGCTGGTTGAACGCGGGAATATCATCTGGCTGGCGGCTGCTGATCAGGTTGCCATCAACCACCACCTGTTCATCCACCCAGGTGCCGCCGGCGTTGCGGATATCATCCTGCAGTGTCTTGTAACTGGTCATCCGCTTGCCTTCGACCAGGCCACTGGACACCAGTAGCCATGCACCATGGCAGATCACCGCTAATGGTTTACCGGCCGAATCGTGGGCTTTTACCAGTTCCTGCGCGCCGGCTATCAGGCGAATGGTGTCGGAGTTTTGTACGCCGCCAGGCAGTACAAGGGCATCGTAGAGGTCGAGCTGGGCATCGTCGAAGGTTGCATCCACGGTAAATTCGTCGGCAGGCTTGTCATGATTCCAGCCGCGAACGGTGCCTGGCGTGTCACTCAGGATATCGACCACTGCGCCGTTATCTTTCAAGGCATCACGAGGACCGGTCAGTTCCACCTGTTCGAAACCATCGGTGACCAGAAAGGCCACGCGCTTGCCACTGAGTTGCGCACTCATCGGGTATCTCCTTTTATCAATACACCTGAGAAAGAAGGCCTGCGACAAGCAAGCAAAGTTCCGACGCTGTGCGTCAGCGTCCTCACATTTTTTTGTACAGGGGTGCATCCAAACAGGACGGTGGCGGGTAATCAGGACAGGGCCGCCTTGCTGCAGCCCCGCCCCCCCCCTATCAGGAGTTTGCACGATGACCTTCACATCCGTTTCCTGCTCGCTCGTCGCTGGCCTGGCCCTGGTTCTGGCCTCACACACAGCCCACGCTCAACAAGGCCTGCCTGATGCCGTGAAGGTGCCCGAAGGCCACAAGGTGGTCCTGGAAACCGTGGGCGTGGGCGAAATCACCTACGAATGCCGCGACAAGGCCAGCATGCCGGGGCAGACCGAGTGGGTATTCGTAGGCCCGAAAGCGGTGCTCAATGACCGTTCGGGCAAGGCAGTGGGCGACTACTTCGGCCCGCCTGCCACCTGGCAAGCCAAGGACGGTTCGAAAATCACCGGGACCCAGCTCGCTGTGGCGCCCGTGGACAAGACCGCGCTGCCGTATCAACTGGTGAAGGCCAACCCCGCCGAAGGCCCGGGTGCCATGCACGGCGTCAGCTACATCCAGCGCGTTGCGACCCGTGGCGGCGTTGCGCCGCAAAGTGGCTGCATGGCGCAGAACAAAGGCGAGCGACAAATCGTCAAGTACCAAGCTGACTACGTGTTCTGGGCCGCCAAATGATCGATGTTGTGGCAGCCGGCGGGTGATTGATCATCTACCCTTACCGCCAGACCTGGCCTCAAGGCTGGGGCTGCACTCGGTAATGCTAGGAGTGATCGAACGTTGAACCTGCCTGTTACCCCTTTCGATTTTCAGGCATGCCTGGCGGCGTGCGCTCAAGGCGATCGGCGCGCCTTGCAGGCGCTCTACACCCATGAAGGCGCACGCTTGCTGGGCGTCACGCGGCGCATCGCCAGGGATGACGCAACCGCCGAGGATATCGTCCACGATGCCTTCATCCGCATCTGGACCCGCGCCGCGAGTTTCGACCCGGCGCGCGGTTCGGCACGGGGTTGGATATACAGCATCACCCGGCACCTGGCGTTGAATCACATACGTGACGTGCGCTTTGAAGTCGCTTTTGACGAAAGCGATATCGACGCCATCGGCGCCGTGTTCCCGGGTGCCGATGATGAGGCATGGTCGGGTTCGAGCAGGATCTACCGCTGCCTGGAGCAACTGCAGCCGTCACCTCAACGGTGCATCCTGCATGCTTATGTGGACGGGTGCAGCCACATCGAGATCGCTAGCCTGCTCGACGCGCCACTAGGTACCGTCAAAGCCTGGATCAAGCGAAGCCTCAAGGCTCTCAGAGAGTGCATGGGATGAAAGCGGATGCTGCCGATCAAGACCAGGACGCGCTGGAGGCGCTGGCAGGGGAGTACGTACTCGGCACACTGCCTGCCGACCAGCGCGCGGCGCTGGCCGCGCGCATGGCGCATGACCCGCGCCTGCAGCGGGCTGTGGATGCGTGGGAAGAACGCCTGCTGGCCCTGACCCGTGTTGCCCAACCCTCGACACCCAGCCCCCGCTTATGGGGGCGTATAGAGCGCAGCCTGGACGAGCGCGCGGGGTGGTTTGCCAAACCGTCCGTGGCGTGGTGGCAGCGTCTTCGCCTGTGGCAAGGGGTGAGTGCCGTGGGCATCGCAGCGAGCCTGGTGCTGACGTTTCTGTTGCTGGTCAGCCAGGCACCGTCGCCGCGCTACCTGGTGGTGCTGGTTGCACCGACGGACCAGGTGCCGGGATGGGTGGTGCAGGCAAGCGATGGGCGGGCCTTGGAGCTCATCCCCCTGGGCCAGGACGCTGTACCTGACGGCATGGCGCTGCAGTTCTGGACCAAGGGCTCGCAATGGCCCGCGCCCGTTTCGCTGGGGCTGATCAAGCCAGGCGAGCAATACCGCGTCCCCGCCAGCAGCATGCCGCCTTTAGAACCCGACCAACTGTTCGAGCTGACGCTTGAAAAAGCCGGTGGCTCGCCCACCGGGCGGCCGACCGGGCCGGTGAAGTTCATAGGCCGTGCGGTGAAGGTTATTTGAGCATGGAGGCTGCTCGGTCGCCAGCCGACGGCATGCTTCGACCTCGCTCATTGGGCCATGAAATCCCGTGGGGGTGGCGTGAGTTCGGCCAGCAGGTTTTTCAAGCCATCACCCCATTGCTTGCGGATCTGGCTGTAGTAAGGGTCGTCATGATGAATGCGAACCGGCTCCCTGGCTGTGCAGCTGTCTTTGCCATACACCAGCAGATCCAGGGGCATGCCCACGGACAGGTTGCTGCGGATGGTGGAGTCGAATGAGATCAGGCCGCAGCGCACCGCCTCGTCCAAGGGCGTGTGGTAGGTGAGATTACGGTCCAGGATCGGCCTGCCGTACTTGCTCTCGCCCAATTGCAGGAAGGGGGTGTCTTGGGTGGCCTGGAAGAAGTTGCCCTGGGCATAGACGTTGTAGATGCCCATAGGGCTGCCAGCGATCTGCCCGCCCACCATGAACGAGGCGCTCAGATCGATCTGGGCTGTCAGCTTGCTGCGGTCACGGGCGACCACTTCGCGCAGGGTTTCGGCCACCAGCACCGTTGCATCGTAGAGCGTGGCGACGTTCAGCAAGTGGGTGCCGGCGCCCCGGCTGCGTTGTTCGAGCAGGTTGACCACCGATTGCGAGGTGGCGAGGTTGCCGGCGGTCTGCAGGACGATCAGCCGCTCGCCGGGCACGCTGAAAACGAACAACTTGCGAAACGTGGAGATCTGGTCGATGCCGGCATTGGTGCGTGAGTCGCAGATGAATACCAGCCCGTCCGCCACGTGCATAGCGACACAGTAGGTCATGCTGTTTACCTTGTGCTTTGAATGGAGGGCCCCGCCGCACACGGCACGCCGGGGCCTGCTGGTGTTGCGCCAGGGGGTTACTGGCGATGCACCTGAACACTTGCCTGCATGGATTCGACGCCGCCACCCCGGCGCACGCCGCGGACCGGACAGGCATCGAGGTAATCCAGCCCGACGGCCAGTTTAAGGTGACGCTCGGGCCGGGTGAGGCGGTTGGTGACGTCGAAGCTGTACCAGGCTTCATCGATCCAGGCTTCACCCCAGGCGTGGCTGGCCAGGTGGGTTTCGTCTTCGGTGCACAAGTAGCCGGACACGTAGCGTGCGGGGATACCCAGGCTGCGGGCGCAGGCCAGGAACGCGTGGGTATGGTCCTGGCACACCCCGGCACCGCCGGCAAACGACTCGATGGCGGTGGTGCCCACCGAGGTCGCGCCTGGGCTGTAGGGCATATGGTCGGCCAGGCCTTGCATCAGCGCAGTCAACGCTGCCCGGTCGCGGCGCTCGCCACACTGCTGAGTGGCGAAGGCCTTGAGCGCGTCACTGGCCTGGGTGAGGTGGCTGCTGCGCAGGAACGGCAGGGGCGACTGGCTGCCGGCCTCGTGCTCGCAATCCGGGTCGATTTCCACCTGGCCGCTGGCCGTCAGGGCCAGGTGGCCATGGGGCTTTTCCAAGGTCAGCACGTGCAGGATGTTGCCATAGGGGTCGATCTGGCTGTTCACCTTGCAGGGCAAGTCCAATTGCCAGTCGAGGATACGCTGGCGCTCGCTGCTGCGCGGTGTCAGGCGCAGGAACTGGATGCTGTTGCAGACGTCACTGGCGTAGCTGTAGGTGGTGTCGTGGCGGATGGACAGTTTCATATGACCTCCAGATAGGCGTTATGGACGGTCTGGCCCAGTTGGTGGATGCGGCCGATGAAGTCGGTCAGCCACAGGTGCAGCCCGGCTTCGAGAATCTCGTCGATGGCGGTGTAGCGCAGTCGTGCGTTGAGTTCGGCGGCCAGCCTTTGTGCGGCGCGGCCGGTATTGCCAGGCAGGCCGGCAAGAATCTGGTCGAGCTCATCAATGCAGGCATGCAGCGAACGCGGCACGTCAACGCGCAGCAGCAAAAGCTCCGACACCGGTCGCGCGCTGGGCGCGTTGCGGTAGATTTCATTGAAGGCTTCGTAGGCGGTCAGGGCGCGCAACAAGGCGCTCCACTGGTAATAACCGCGTGCAGAGTCGTCGCTGACCTCCTCGGAGGTTTCCCCGAACATTTCATAACGGGCATCGAGCAGGCGCAGGGTGTTGTCTGCCCGCTCGAGGAAGGTGCCCAGGCGAATGAAACTGTAGGCATCGTTGCGCATGATGGTGCCGGAGGTCGCGCCACGGAACAGGTGCGAGCGTTCCTTGACCCAGTCGCAGAACTGGCTGATGCCGTAGCGCCCAAGGCCTTTGCTGGCGATGTTGCGCATTTCGATCCAGGTGGCGTTGATGTTTTCCCACATGTCGGCGGTGATCCGCCCACGTACCGCATGGGCGTTGGTACGGGCAGCTTGCAGGCAGCAATAGATGCTGCTGGGGTTGCTCGCGTCCAGCGCAAAGAAGTGCAGCATGCGCTCGGGGTCCAGCTCGGTGTGCTTGCGGATGTAATCGTCCAGCGTACCGGACGCCAGCAGCGACATGGCCAGCTCGGCGTGGCCATCCGAACGCCCGGCTTGCGGCATCAGCGAAAGCGAGTAGCTGACCTCGAGCATGCGTGCGAGGTTTTCGGCGCGTTCCAGGTAGCGGGACATCCAGTACAGATCGGAAGCGGTTCTCGAAAGCATGGGTCAGTCCTCCACCACCCAGGTGTCCTTGGTACCGCCGCCTTGCGACGAGTTGACCACCAGCGAGCCTTCTTGCAGCGCAACGCGGGTCAGGCCACCGGGCACCAGGCGGGTTTCACTGCCTGACAGCACAAACGGACGCAGGTCGATGTGGCGCGGCGCAATGCCGCTTTCGACGAAGGTCGGGCAGGTGGACAGGCACAGCGTGGGCTGCGCGATGTAGGCGTGCGGGCGCGCCTTGATGCGGGCGCGAAAGTCTTCGATCTGCGCCGCTGTGGCGGCAGGGCCGACCAACATGCCATAGCCGCCGGAGCCTTGGGTTTCCTTGACCACCAGCTCGGGGAGGTGGGCCAGGACGTGGGAAAGGTCCTTTGGCTTGCGGCATTGCCAAGTGGGCACGTTCTTCAGGATCGGCTCCTCGCTCAGGTAAAAGCGGATCATCTCGTCGACATAGGGGTAGATCGACTTGTCGTCGGCAACGCCGGTGCCCACCGCGTTGGCCAGCACCACGTTGCCAGCCCGGTACACCGAGATCAGCCCCGGTACGCCCAGCATCGAGTCAGGGTTGAACGACAGCGGGTCGAGGTATTCGTCGTCCAGGCGGCGGTAAATCACATCCACCTGCTGTGGGCCGGCGGTGGTACGCATATAGAGATGGTCGTTGCGCACGAACAAGTCGGCGCCTTCGACCAGCTCGATGCCCATCTCCCGGGCCAGGAACGCATGCTCGAAGTAGGCGCTGTTGAAACGCCCCGGAGTGAGCACCACGGCGGTCGGGTTGTCCAGCGGGCTGGCACTCTTGAGTGTGTCCAGCAGCAGGTTGGGGTAGTGGTCGATGGGTGCGATGCGCTGGGCGGCGAACAGCTCGGGGAACAGGCGCATCATCATCTTGCGGTCTTCGAGCATGTAGCTGACGCCGCTGGGCGTGCGCAGGTTGTCTTCCAGTACGTAATACGTACCATCACTGTCACGCACCAGGTCGACGCCGGCGATATGGGCGTACAGCCCACGGTGCAGATTCAGGCCCTGCATGGCGACCTGGTAGCCCTCGTTGGCCAGCACCTGCTCGGGCGGAATGATGCCAGCCTTGAGAATGCGCTGTTCGTGGTAGATGTCCTGCAGGAACAGGTTCAGCGCCTGGACGCGCTGGATACACCCGCGTTCGACGATGCGCCATTCGCTGGCGCGGATGCTGCGCGGGATGATATCGAAGGGGATCAACCGCTCGGTGTCTTGCTGGTCACCGTACAGGGTGAAGGTGATGCCGGCCCGATGAAACAGCAGGTCGGCTTCGTGCCGCCGCTGCTCCAACAATGCCAGCGGCGTGTTCGCTAGCCAGCGGGCGAACTCCTGATAGTGCGGGCGGCAACTTCCGTTTGCCTCATACATTTCATTGAAAAAAGCCCGGGACATACCCACTCCTTGCCACGACTCGTCGGCAGTGATGTTGCACATTCATCCATTCACAACGGGGTGCGGTACTGCATTTACTTGTGGATGCGGTTTTTATGGATCGCCTCGGGTTAAGGGGTGAACTCGCTTTGCAATGACAATGCCGGAACGGGCAGGGCGGATGAATCGGGAGGGAAAATGGCGCTAAAAAAGCAGATGTGCGCGGTTTAGTAGCAGAAACGCGACGGTATCAGCCGAATTGGCGGGGATTTATGGCACCTGGATGTAGGGGCGCATGCCGAGCGCGCGGCTGCCTTGCATCAATTGAGTGCAAGGTTTGGCGTGATGGCAGGGTTGAACCAAATCTGGGCAGGCTTGCCTCTTGTCAGACGGCGGCGTGCATCTGGTCGACGACCGTCACTCGGTTACGGCCGGATGCCTTGGCGTGGTACATGGCTTTGTCTGCGCTACTGAGCAACGCACCGAGTTCACTCGCGGGGGCTGTTGCGAACGCCAGGCCTATGCTTGCGGTCACCGGGTGTTCGACGTTGACGTTCAGTTTGGCTATCAGGGCCCGCAGGCGCTCGGCGATCTCGGTGGCGGTGTGCAGGGGCGTATCGGGCAGCAGGATGGCGAACTCCTCGCCGCCCAGCCTGCCGGCTATGTCGTCATCCCGCAGGCTGGCGCTGATCACGGCACCGATCCGCTGCAGCACCTGGTCGCCCGCCGCGTGCCCGGCCGTATCGTTGATCTGCTTGAAATGATCGACGTCCAGCATCAGCACGGCCACGAAGTTACACCCCTCCCTGCAGCGGGCGTGCTGCACCGATGCAGAGTCGAAAAAGGCACGTCGGTTGTTCAGCCCGGTCAGTTCGTCCGTGCACGAAGCCACCATGGCAAGCCGGTGAGCGTGTTCCATTTCGTGTTTCAGGCGCCACGCGGTCAACAGGGCTGAGGACAGGCTTTGCGTCGCGTTGACGACGAACGATGCGAACACCAGTACCGCCAGTGCGATCCCCTGCTGCAGCGCGGAAGGCTGCACCACCAGCCAACCGGTACAGGGCAGCAGCACCAGGGCGATCGATACCACGGTCATGTTGCGGTATGACGAGTAACACGACACGGCGCTGACCGACATGCCCACGGCAAACAGCATGATCAATGTCTGCCCCAGCAGGTCGTCGGCCGGCATCACAGCCAATGCACCCAAGCCCCAGGTCGCCGCCGACAGTACCAGCGTGGCCCAGTAGCGCCACTCCCAGCGTTCAGCCGTGCGCTGGCTGGCGGGAGCGCGCAGGTAGGTGATGAACATGGCGGTACGCAGGGCCGTCGAAAGGCTGAGTACGGCCATCCAGGCGACCACCTTTTGCTGGTCGAAACGCTCCCAGCCCAGCCAGCACAACATGATGGCTGCCAAGTAGCTGCCCAGCACAGCGGGCGCTGACTGGACGAACAGCTGTTTCAGGCGGTCCGTCCTTACCGAGTGCGCTATCTCATCGCGAGGATCAAGGCCTGTCATGGCTGCCGCCGCCACGCTTGAACGGTAGCGCGTTGCGGCACTTCGCAGGCACCTGCAACGGTTGTCAGCAGTTCACGTTGCTGCATGAGGTTTCCCTTGATCGAAGTCGGTGCTGGCGACGCGCAGTCGAGTTTCGTCGAACATAGCCTGTTTCATGACAATCCGAAAGCCAGGCAAGCGGGTGTCAGTGCGGGCTGATCCCCGCCGGTGAGACGGTGTTTGAATCTCAGAGCAGGATGTAGTCGCTGTATTGACGCAGCCCGCCATGGGCACCTTCGATCAAGTGCACATAACGCCCGCCCACCCGGTCGACGGGCAGGCAGTCGTCTACTTCCAGTACTGCATCGGTATGGGGTTTGAGCCAGCCCGACTGCAAGCGTTGCTTGCCCAGTTGTTTGGCTTGGGCCTTGTCCCTGGCCACCACCAGCAGGTAGCGGTGCGCCTCGCCAAACACGTTGGGCTCGTAGCCACCCAGGTTGATGAAGAACAGCCGTGGGTCATCCGCGCCTGGCGCCAGCGGGCTGAACGCGACACGGTAGCGATCGATGCCGTCGACTTCCAGCCACGAGTCGATGTGCAGGCCCGCACGGCTGCCGAACCAGTCATGGCGCAGTTGCGGGTATGCCTGCTCCAGTGAATCGGCCTGTGCGAACAGCACGTCGTGTACCTCGATACTGGCCCGTGGGTGGCGGCCACCGAGCATGACTACGTACAGCATGAGCAATTCCTTCAGGGGGCAGTAGACGGCGTATTTTGCGGGATTTGCAGGGCGCGTGTGGAGTGTGAAGAAATCTGTACAAATCCACCTAATATCTATGCAATAAGCTAGTATTGTATAGTATTTTTCCAGGTGTCGAGGCCTGCTGGGCGTTCTTCGCCCTCTGGCTCGATCCGCAGTCCATGGACCCGCAACTGAGTCAGCGCCTCCTCGGGCTGGCAGCGGGCAACGACCGAGGTAGCTGAACATGTACAAAGCGCTGTTGCTGGTTGCCTGTCTGCTTCTGGGAAGCTGTGGCAATGTCGGTGTCGAGCACTATGCCCAGGCGCAACCGACGCTGGACCTGGCGGCGTTCTTCTCGCGCCCGGTGCAGGCCTGGGGGATGTTCCAGAAGCGTTCCGGCGAAGTGGTGAAGCGCTTCCACGTGCGCATCGACAGCCGCCGCGAAGGTGAGCAGCTGATCCTCGACGAGCATTTTCTCTACAGCGATGGCACGCGCCAGCAGCGTACCTGGACACTGGTGCCGGATGGCCCTGGCCGCTGGCGCGGGACAGCGGGGGACGTGATCGGTGAGGCGCGCGGCGAAGTGGCGGGGAATGCGCTGCGTTGGCGTTACCAGCTTGACCTGCCGGTCGACGGGCGGCACTGGCAGGTGGACATGGACGACTGGATGTACCTCATGGATGAAGACACGCTGATCAACCGCACGAGCATGAGCAAACTGGGCGTGGAAGTCGGCCAGATCACCCTGTTCTTCCGCCGCTTGCCAGCGGGCACGCCCTGAGGCTGAGCGCGCTTGCCCCGCTCAACGTGAGGGCGACGCCGCGAGACGCGAAAGCAGTGGCAGGGCCAACGCCCACACCGGCATCAATAACAGGCCGGTTTCCATCGTGCCCAAAGGCAAGGCGACATCCGCCAGCCTGGCGCCGCCGACATACGCCAACGGGCCGCCGAATGCGCCTAGCAACGCGCCGAGCCAGTAGCGCTTGCCGGCCCATGCCAGGCTGTGGCGCATGCCGCTGGCCAGCACCCACCACAGCAGTGCCAGCCACAGCGGCAGCGGCCAGGCGTCGAAACCGAACACGCCCAGTACCCCCAACACGCTATCGAGCAGGCAGCCGGCCAATGCAACGCGCCACAGTGCCTTGCCCTCGGCGTTGAAGTTCGGGCACAGGCGCAGGTGCACGGCCAGGCCCAGAGGCACCAGCAGCAGCAACCAAGGGCGTTGCGCGCCCAGCACGCAGGCCCACCAGCCGGCCTGTAACCAGAGCGCATTGGCGACCAGCCAGCAGCTGCGCATCACGCACTGCCAGGCCAGGGGGCGCGCCGTGCCTGGGGGGCCGCCCACAGCAGGTGCGCGACACCGATGGCGCGCTCCTCGAAGCCGCCTTGGCAATAACACAGGTAGAACTCCCACAGGCGCTGGAACATGTCGTCGTAGCCCAGGTCCATCAGCGCTGTGCGCGCCTGGCGCAGGTTTTCGCGCCAATGCTGCAAGGTGTGGGCATAGTCCAGGCCAAAATCCTCCAGGTGCACAAGGTTGAGTGCAGTCTGCCGGCTGGCGGTGTCCAGCATCACGCTCAGTGAGGGCAGGGCGCCACCGGGGAAGATGTAGCGCTGGATAAAGTCTACCGAGCGCCGCGCCTGGGCATAGCGCTGGTCGCGGATGGTGATCGCTTGCAACAGCATCAGGCCTTCGGGCTTGAGCAGCGAGGCGCACTGACGGAAGTACACCGGCAGGTAACGGTGCCCGACAGCCTCGATCATCTCGATCGATACCAATTTGTCGAAGCTGCCTTGCAGGTCGCGGTAGTCTTCGCGCAGCACCGTCACGCGCTGCGCCAGCCCCAGGGCCTGAACGCGCTGCAAGGTATGGGTGTACTGGGCTTCGGAGAGTGTCGTGGTGGTGACCCGGCAGCCGTACCGAGTGGCAGCGTGGATTGCCAGGCTGCCCCAGCCGCAACCAATCTCCAGCAGGTGATCGTCAGCGCGCAGTTCGAGCTTCTGGCAGATGCGCTCCAGCTTGTGCAACTGGGCGTGCTCCAGGGTTTGCCCGGGGTACTCGAACTGGGCGGCAGAATACATCATGGTCGGGTCCAGTAGCCGCTCGAACAGGGCATTGCCCAGGTCGTAGTGCGCCAGAATGTTGCGCCGGGCGCCGCGTCTGCTGTTGCGGTTGAGCCGGTGCAGCAGGCGCAGGGCAGGGCGGCCGAAGCGGGCCAGGCCACCTTCGAGCGCATCGAGCACTTCCAGGTTGGCGACGAACAAGCGCGTCACCAGTGCCAGGTCGGGGCTTCGCCAGTAGCCATGGATGTAGGCTTCGCCCGCGCCGATCGAGCCATTACCGGCGATCAGGCTCCAAGTGGCGTCATCGAGGATCTCCACCTCGGCCTGGAGCAGGCTTTCGGCATCCCCGAAGCTCCACTGCTGCCCGTGGCTGAGCAGACGCAGGTGGCCGTGGCGCAGTTTGCCCATCTGGGCCAGCACGGCGCTTCGTGCCAGCCCGCCGAGCAAGGGCGCAAGGCCGGCGAACTTGCTAACGCTCAGGGTGGGATTCGACATGTTCAGGGTCCTCGCAAGGTTGGCCGAGCGCCAGGTCACCCTGGCGGGTGGTGTGGTCATGGACGGGGGTGCGTTTGAACAACAGGCGCAGCGCTTGCCAGTAGATGGCCAGAACGGTGTGCAGGCTCATCCAGGGAAAGGTCAGCACGTAGCGGCGCAGCGCGGGTGCATCCAGTGGCTGGCGCTGCAAGGTGAGGTCGGCCTCGAACACCTTGTGGCCGCCTTGCCAGTTCTGCATGTGAATGCGTACATGCGCCGCGTCCAGGCTGAAGCGCAGGTGATAGTCCATGTCCAGGGGCATGAACGGCGACACATGGAAGGCCTTGGCTACGGTGAAGTGCTTGGCAAGGTTGCCCTGCACCGGCAGCACGTAGTGAAAGCGTTCACGCCACGGCGTGTTGCGCACCTCCAGCAGAATCGCCGCCAGGCGCCCGTCGCGGTCATGGCAGAAGTAGAAGCTCACCGGGTTGAACGACAGCCCCCAGCAACGCAGTTGCGTGAGCAGGCGCACCGGGCCTTCGGGCATATGCCCTGTCGCCTGGTGGACCAGCAAGCGTGCGGCTTGGGCCAACGGCTCGCCTTGGCGGGTCAGCGCGGGCAGGTAGTCGGTCTCGCGCCAACACAGCGGTGCCAGGCGCCAGCGCCCCAGCCAGAGAGACAGTTTCAGCAGCCAGGTTTGCTCGTCCAGGTCCAGGTAGAACATGCCGATCCGGTAACGGAACGCGTGGCGCCGCGGCGTCAGGCGCCGGTGGCTGACCCAGCCCAGGCAAAGGCTGCTGTTCACAGCTGCTCTCCAAAGTGCGCGGCCACTTTCAGCGCGCTGACTACCCCGTCTTCGTGAAAACCATTACCCCAGTAGGCGCCACAGAAGTAACTGTGTTGCTGGCCCTGCAACTGCGCCTGGCACGCCTGCGCGGCGGAGGCCGCAAGGCTGTACTGCGGGTGGGCGTACTGGAAGCGGGCGATGATCTGCGCCGGGTCTACCTGCGCGGTCTGGTTGAGGCTCACGCAGAAGGTGGTCGGCGCCTTGATGCCTTGCAGCAGGTTCATGTTGTAGGTCAGCGCCGCGGGGGCCTGCTCTGGGCCCCCCAGGCGGTAGTTCCAGCTGGCCCAGGCGCGCCGGCGGCGTGGCAGCAGACGGGTATCGGTGTGCAGCACCACGTCGTTGCTGGCGTAGCCGATGGCGCCGAGCACGGCGCGCTCCTGTGGGCTTGGGGTGTCCAGCAGCGCCAGGGCCTGGTCGCTGTGGCAGGCGAACACCACATTGTCGAAGCGTTCGCTGCCGGCAGCGCTGACCAGGGTGACGCCACCTTCGTCGCGGCTGACCCGGTAAACCTTGCAGTTGAGGCGGATGCGTTCGGCAAACGGTCGGCACAGCGGCGCAACATAGCCGCGCGAACCCCCTTTGATCACCCGCCACTGCGGCCGTTGGGTGACCGACAGCAAGCCGTGGTTGCGACAAAAGCGCACGAAGAATTCAAGGGGGAAGCCGAGCATGTCTGCGCGGGACATCGACCAGATGGCCGACCCCATTGGCACGATGTAGTGGTCGATGAACCGCCGCCCATAGCGGTGCGCCTGAAGGTAGGCGCCCAGGGTGGTGTTGGCGTCGATGCGCTGGGCGTCGAGGTCGGCGACTGCCTGGCGGTTGAAACGCAGAATATCCCGTAGCATCCCCCAGAACCCTGGGGACACCAGGTTGCGTCGTTGAGCGAACAGTGTGTTCAGGTCATGACCGTTGTATTCCAGGCCGCTGATCGGGTCATGCACCGAGAAACTCATCTCGGTCGGCTGCGAGGCGACCTTGAGCTGGTCGAGCAACCGGATGAAGTGCGGGTAGGTCCAGTCGTTGAAGACGATGAAACCGGTGTCTATTGCATGGCGCTCGCCTTGCCAGATCACATCGAAGGTATGCGTGTGCCCCCCGACCCATTGCTCGGCCTCGAAAACCGTCACTTCGTGCTTGCGTGACAGCAGATGGGCGCAGGTCAGCCCTGCGATGCCACTGCCGATGATTGCTATACGCATGGATCATCATTCCTGTTCATGACGGGCAAGGCGTTGGCCCAGTGCCAGGCGCAGGCGCGCGGGCAGCGCCCCGAGCAGGCGCAACGCCCAGGTAAAAAAGCCGGGGAAATTGATTTCCAGCGGGCGGCGCTGCAGGCGCCTGGCGATATGCTGGGCTGCGCGCTGCGCGGGCCACAGCTGCGGCATGGGGAAATCGTTGCGCCGGGTCAATGGCGTGTCGACGAAGCCGGGGCTGACCAGGGTGACCGCGATGCCCTCGTGTGCGAGGTCGATGCGCAGTGACTCCACCAGGTAACGCACCGCAGCCTTGGACGCGCCGTAGGCGCCAGCGCGAGGCAAGGCCAGCCAGCTCACCGAACTGCCCATCACCACCAGGTGGGGACGTTGGCCGGCGCGAAGCAAGGGCAGTGCCGCCGCCAGGCAGTAGCTGGCACCCAGCACGTTGGTGCGCAGCACACGTTCGACCAAGGCCGGATCAAAATGGCCCGGCTCCAGGTATTCGCAGGTGCCTGCATTGAGAATGGCCATGTCCAGCCCGCCCCAGGCCTGCTCGATGCGGGCAGCGATAACGGCCACCTGCTGCGGGTCGTCAATATCGCCAATGGCCAGCAATACCTGCCCGGGGAACCGTTCAGCCAAGGGGGCAAGGCGCTCCGCGTGGCGACCCCCCAGGGCAACCTGGTGGCCTTGCTCCAGCAGTATCTGCGCGAGTGCGGCACCGATACCGCTGCTTGCGCCGGTCAGCCAGCAGCGGCTCATGCCAGCCTGCCTTTGAGCCAGCGAATAGCACTGCCCATGACCGGAAGGTGTTCATACAGCAGGGCGCCGGCGTCGAAATAGTCCTGGTGAAAATGCACGCGGTCGTGCCAATGCAAGCAGCTGCAGCCTTGCAAGGTGATCTGCTGGCCGCGGGCCAGGCGTGGGTGGCAGAACTGCAGGGTCCAGCGCAGGTAACCCTGCCCGGGCCTCACCTCGTCGGCGCTGGTGAAGGCATAGCGGATATCGTGGGCGTTGGCGTACAGCTGCTCGAAGTAGGCCCGCAGCGCCGGCAGCCCCTGTATCTGATGCAGGGGATCGCGAAAGGTGACCTCTTCGCTGTACAGTTTTGCCAGCGTGTCGAGGTTGCCCCCATCGAGGCTGGCGAAGCGCTCGGCGAATTGCTGTAGGTACGCTGACATGCTGGGCTCCAGTCAATCCTGTACAACTATGCTTTGTTGTACAGGTATAGCTGAAGTCTAGGTCTTAATCTATACAAATTAACGATCGTGTATAGGTTTTTTGGGTCAGCCCTTGGCCTGGCCCAGTTGCCGGCGCAATTCAGCCACTTCCGCCTCCAGCTCGCGAACCTTCTCCTCGGCGAATACCTGCGCTGTGACATCGCGCTGAATGCCGATGTAGTACGTCAGCTGGTCCGCTTCGTTGTGCACGGGCGTGATGGACAACTCGTTCCAGAACAGGCTGCCGTCCTTGCGGTAGTTGCGCAGTACCTGGCAGCAGGGGCGACCTTCGCGGATTGCCTCGCGGATGGTGGCGATGGCCACCTGGTCATGATCCTCGCCCTGAAGAAAGCGGCAGTCCTGGTAGAGGATGTCGTCGGCGCTGTAGCCGGTCAGGCGCTCGAAGGCCGGGTTGACGTAGATAAGGATGCTGTCATTGCCCTCCTGCTCGGCGACGACGACGCCATCGTTGGAATGCTCGACCATCAGTTGCAGGAGTTTTGCGTTGATCATAGGGCCCACCCACAGAAATCTCGTATGCGATATGCGCAGCGTAGCCTCTGTGCAGAAGGCTTCGGCGCCGTGTGCTGTATGATGAACCAAGGTTGCTCGCCGCAGAAGGTGCAGATGGGTTTAGAATAGGGCACCCCCCGGAAGCCCACTCGCCATGACAGACGCCACCCCACCCGATTTGCTACCCATGCGCGACGTGGTCAGCCTGACCGGCATCAATCCGGTGACCTTGCGTGCCTGGGAGCGGCGCCACGGGCTGATCCGCCCGCAGCGCACCGAGGGCGGCCATCGCCTGTACACGGCCCGGGATGTGCAGCGTATACGTGACATCTTGCGCTGGACCTCCAACGGCCTGCCCATCAGCAAGGTCGGTGACATGCTCGTAGGCCAGCCTGAGGCGTCTGTGCAGCCGCATTCGGCCTTTGACGATTGGCGCGCCGCCGTAGTACGCGCAACCCAGGCATTCGATGCGCAGGCGCTGGAAGGGATCCATGGCCAGTTGTTCACACTCATGCCCAAGGCCACTGTACTGCGTGAAGTGCTGATTCCGGTGTGGCATGAGCTGGCTTCAGGCAGTGCGTTCGGCCAGCGTAGCCAATGGCTGTTTCTCGATACGTTCCTGCGCGCCCGCTTGCTGCTGCGCCTGCAGATGAACCAGCCCGATGCGCCGCGCGTACTGCTGGCGGGCACCGAAGGGCAAGCCGAACTGCAAGTGTTGTGTGCCGGGCTGCTGTTGAGCGGTGAGCAACAACGCATCGAGGTGCTCGGCTGCGGGCAACCGCTGGAAGAGCTGCCCCTGTTGTGTGCGGCGATGCAGCCGGCGGCACTGGTGATTGCGCTGCAGGCACCGGTTGGCCCGGTGTTGGCCAGGCGCCTGCGCGCGTTGCAGATGGAGATTGCCTGCCCGCTGGCGCTGATAGGCGCAGGCCTGGCGGGCTCTCAGGCGGCGTTGCAAGGCATTGCGTTGTGCCTGCTGGACGAGCAAGGCGCCGACGTCGCGGGCAAACTCAACGCCTTGCTCAGCGGCGCCCTGGATTTCTGACCCAGGAAGGCACGCGATCTTCAGCTACCACACGGTTACGCCCATTTTCCTTGGCCAGGTACAGGCGCTCGTCGGCACGCTTGAGGATGGCTGCGGCGGTGGGGGTCTCTGTACTGCGGTAAGCCACACCGATAGATAGCGTCAGCGTGCCGACCTGCTTCATGGGCGTGGCGCTCAGCGTCGAGCGAATACGCTCGGCGACCTCTTTCGCAGTACTCGGCCCGGTGTTCGGCAGCAGCAGGCAGAACTCTTCGCCGCCGGCCCTGCAGGGCAGGTCCCCTGCACGGGTACAGTCACGGATCACCTGCGCCACCTGCTGCAGGGCCAGGTCGCCGACATCATGGCCGAAGGTGTCGTTTACCCGCTTGAAGTGGTCGATATCCAACGCCAGTACCGCATAAGCCTGCTGCGATGCATCCAGGGCCTCGAGTGCCGCCTTCATCGCGCGCCGGTTGCCCAGGCCAGTCAAGAGGTCGGTTTCGGCGGCGGCGTTCAAGGTGCCGATCTTCTGTTGCAGGTGTTGCGCCTGCATCACCAGTGCCTGGCGGATCGCCGCAGCCTCTGCGTACCAGGCATTGATCGCGGACAGTTCTGCCGTTGCATTGGGCGCCGAAAGGTCGATGGCATGGCCGGCCAGCGCACGTAACGGGCGGGTGATCAGCATTGCGCCGAGCAGTATCAGAGCAAAACCGACCACCCCGGCCGGGATGATCTTGATAAGCATGTCGCGCATCAGCTTGGCCAATGGCGCCAGTGCCTGTGCCCGCGGTTGTTGCACCACCACAGCCCAGTTGGAGCCTTGTACATGGGCAAACCCGGCGAGCATCGGTACCCCTCGGTAGTTGACGGTCTCCAGGGTGCCGTTTTCACCGTGCAGGGCGATGTCCACCGTCTCGCTCCAGCCGAGCACTTCACCGATGCGCTGTTGGTCGGGGTGGTAAAGCAAGCGGCGGTTGCCGTCGGCGACGAAGGCGAAGGTGCCATCGAGGTGATGTTCGCCAATCAGCGAATGCATCACGCCACGCTGCTGCAGGTACACCGAACCGCCCACCAGTCCAAGAAACTGGCCGGCCGGGCTGAAGATCGGCTGCGACACGAAGACGATGAGCTTGCCGTTGGCCGCGGTGAATGCCTGGCTGACCAAGGGCTGCCGTTGTTTGAGTGCTGCGTGCAACTCAGTAGACGCCACCGTCGAACCGATCTGCACCCCGGGCGGGTATGCCTGCAGGATCTTGCCTGCAGGGTCGGTGATCAGCACGCTGTTCAGTTCCGAGTCCTGGGCCTGCAAGCGAAGTGCTTCCTCCTCCAGCAAGGCTGGGTTGGCAATGTCGCGGCCCAGGCGCTGGCTGCTGTATTTCAGGCGTTCATTGACCGAGTACAGGAACCCATCGATGCTGGAGGCCACCTTGAAGGCATAGGCACGGTTGGCTTCTAGCGCCGAGTGGACCAAAGCATCGCGTTGCACGCCGTAGGCCGTGATCAGGCCATTGCACAGGGTGCCCAGCACGGCAAGTAGAACAAAGCTCAAAATCAGGCCACGCAGGCCGATATGTGATGACAGAATGTTGCCCATGAGTACGTCGTAAGCCTCAACTGCTGGAAATGCTGGCAGAAGCTTAGACAGGAATCGGGTTGTGCACCGAAACCAAGCCAGGCCCCCCTTCCCCATACGCCTCACAGGCCTTACCGAACATCTCCTTGCAATTAATTACATTTGCGCGCGCCAGCATTTTGCCTTCGTGCTGTAAGATTGACGGTTATGCTCAATCGCATGCTGATTTGCTATTTTTTTGACGAAGATCAAAGTGCCACCTTAGCGCGCATGCAATATTCCTCCCGAAATCCGTTTCAATTCTTAATTTAGAGCCAGTGTTTTGACGAATGGAATGCCGTTGTTGGCAATCTCCGGCTTAGGCGCCGAAAGCAGCCAGCTTCATCTACAAGGACTGTATTGGTTGGCCTGTGACACCGCAGAAGACGCCACCTTGCTCTGCCGCCAGGTGGTGGAGGGGTTGCCCGAACCAACGCGGGCAGCCCTGATCGCCGATGCGCAAGGCATGGGTGATGTGCTGAGTGCACTGGATGCCGCAAAGGGCCCGGGCGAGCTGGTGCTGTATGAAGCCAACCCTAACGCCACCCTGCACCTGGTCGATGATCTGCCCCGTCTCGATGTTCCTGGCCGTGTGCTTGTCGTGCTGGCGCCTGCCGGTGCCTGGGCAGACGGCAAGGTCGAGCGCTGGTGCGAGGCGCTGCGCCCGCTGTTGTTGGCCGAGGCGGCGCTGCTGCTGGTTATCAGCGGTGGCCAGAGTGCCGGCCTGGTGGAGCGCCTGCGCGTGTTCAACCAGGGCGTCGACGGCCTGGCCCAGGTGTATCGCGGCAAAGGCGGGGTCCGTTACCTGCAGCACTTCTGGAGCAACCCGCTTGGCAAAGCGGGCACCCGGGACATGGAGCTGGTGCGCCTTGACGCGGGGTTTGCCGTTGCCGGTACGCCGCAGGCGCCCACCGATACCGGTGGCGATGAGCTGTTGTGCCTGGCCCAGCGGCCGGTCCTTGAAGGGGCGCCTGCCTTCTCCGAGCACTGGCAGGTCTGCGAAAGCCTCGACGAACTGGCTGACCGCGCCAGCCGAGCGGTGTCCGCCACGGTCATTTTCGCCATGGATGGCGGGCAGCGCCTGGACAGCCTGGCGCGCCAGCTGCACCGCTTGCGCCAGTTGCGTGGCAATGCCTTGAAGCTGGTAGTGCGCGAAATGGCGCCCACCTTGCGCTACCAGGATGAACAACTGCTGCTGGCCTGCGGCGCCACCCAGATCGTGCCGTTTGGCGCCAGCCTGTCACGCTTCCTGACCATGGTGGAAAGCATCCAGGGTTATGTCTGGCGCCGACACCTGCCAACCGACTTCGATGCCTTGCTCACGCGTTTGCGGCCACTCGCGATCTGCGGCTTGGTAGCGCCTGATGCGTTCGCCGAAGCAGTGCAGAACATGTGGCACGGTGTGCGTAACGGCGAAATCGTCCACCAGTTGCTGGTGCTGCGCCCGGCCTCAGGCCTGACTCCCCTGCAGGCATGCTCGCGTACGGTGTTCCGCCGCGACGGCGACATCGCTTGTGTGGTCGGGGAGGTGTTGTTTCTGTTCCTGTTTGCCTGCCGTTCCGAAGGCGTCGAACAGGCACTTGATCACATCTTCCAGTTGTCATGGAAAGAGCTGTTCATCAGCCAGGAAGTGCTTGCCGGCGTCGACAGCCTGGCCGCCCCGGCCTTCCTCGATAACCGCTCGCCGCAGCCGCCGCGGGTCGATGCAGCGGCGCAGTTGCCCACGCCAGCGCGGCCGGCACTGGCGCCGCGCCGGGTCGCCCTGGGCAAGCGGGGCGCAGTATGAACTTCGCGCAATTGCTGCAAGTGATCGCCCTCACTGCGTTGGTCACCTTGGGCCTGGCCTTGCTGGTGGTGCGCCTGCGCGCAGTGTTGCGCGGCTGGTTGCACCGCCGCCTTTCCCCTTGTTACCTGAAACCGCTGGGCGTACGCCACCGCGCTGCACGCCAGGAACCCCGTAATGACTAATACAACCGTCACGCTCCCGGTTCTGGCCCGATGGCCTGGTCTGGGAGCGTGGAACCTCTATTTTCTGGCCAAGTTCCTGCTGGTCGCTCTGGGCATGCTCGACTTCCAGGCGCTGCCGAACCTGTTGTTCGCAGCGTTTCTGCTGATCCCGTTGCCGGGCAAGTGGTTGCGCATTGCGCGCCAGCTAGCGGCGCTGCCGATTGGCATCGCGTTGTTCTACCAGGACACTTGGTTGCCGCCGTTCAGTCGCCTGCTGGCGCAGCCGGGGGTACTCGATTTTTCGTGGAACTACTTGCTCGAACTGCTGGGCCGTTTCATCAACTGGAACCTGATGGGCGCGCTGGCACTGCTGTTGGTGGGGTATCTGTACCTGCGCCATTGGCTGCGCCTGAGTACCCTGAGCCTGTTAGGGCTGGGCTGGCTGGCCGTCGGCGGGCTGCCGTCACTGGGGTTCACTGCGGGCCAGGCGCCCGGCACGGTGACTACCAGCCCCGCTGCGCAGGCGCAGGCCACGGCGGTGGCCGACAACGCCACGCTCGACGGCTGGCTTGAGCAGTTCTTCGCCAGTGAGCGTGAACGCGTAACGGCGTTCCCTGCCATGAATGCCGAGGAGCAGCCGTTCGACCTGCTGGTGATCAACATCTGCTCGCTGGCCTGGGATGACCTGTCGGCCGTGGGGCTGCGTGACAACCCGCTGCTCTCGCGCCTGGACGTGGTCTTCGATCAGTTCAACTCGGCCACGTCCTACAGCGGGCCGGCCGCCATCCGCGTACTGCGTGCCAGCTGTGGGCAGTCGTCCCACGCGGGCCTGTACCAGAGTGCCCCGGAGCAGTGCCTGTTGTTCCAGAACCTGGCCAGGCTTGGCTTCCAGAGCAATACCTTGCTCAACCACAGCGGACGCTTCGACAACTTCATCGGCGATATCACCCAGCAGCACATGCCGCAACCTGGCCTGCGCAACACCGATTTCCCGCGGGCACTGGTCGGCTTCGACGGCTCGCCGATTGCCAGCGACCTGGACGTGTTGCGGCGCTGGTGGGGCCAGCGTAAAGGCACGCCGGCCGAGCATGTGTCGCTGTTCTACAACAGCATCAGCCTGCATGACGGCAACCGCATCGTCACCGCCGACGGCGGCACCCGTGTGGCCGACTACGCCACTCGCGCCAACCGCCTGTTCGGCGAGCTGGGCACCTTCCTCGACGAACTGCAGCGCAGTGGCCGCCGCGTGGTCGTGGCCATCGTCCCGGAACATGGCGCCGCGCTGCATGGCGACCGCATGCAGCTGTCGGGCATGCGCGAAATCCCCACCCCGTCGATTACCCATGTGCCGGTTGGCCTCAAGTTCATCGGCATGGGGCAGCCTGCGCGCAGCGAGCCGCTGCGGGTCTCGGCGCCCACCAGCTACCTGGCGTTGTCCGAGCTGATATCGCGGGTGTACGCCGGCCTTGGCCAGCAGCAGCCATTGGACGTGCCCAGCCTGCTGAACGACCTGCCGACCACCGAACAGGTCGCGGAAACCTCCGGTGCGCAGGTCTTGAACTACCAGGGGCGCGCCTACATGCGCCTGCAAGGCCAGCCTGACTGGCAGCCTATCCCCGAGGAGAGCCGATGAAGCCTGGCAACGCTGACCCTGCCGACCGTAGTGACGACATTGCCCAACTGCGCCAGCACCTGGGTATGCCGGACCTGAACTATCAGGATATTTCCATGCTGGTGGGGGTTCAGCAGGCCTTGCAGCGCTGGCCGTTGCTGGGTGAAAGCTGCCGGTCCAGTGCCCAGGATGGGCTGCTCATGCCTGCACCGAAGCGCGAGGCGGTGTTGCCATGACCAGCCTGGCGTTGCACGGCGTGCGCGGTGGCCTGGGGCGCAGTGCCTTGCTGGCCGCGCTGGGCTATGCGCTGCAGGGCGTGGGTGAGCGGGTGCTGTTGATCGACCTGTGCCCGGACAACCTGCTGGGGTTGCATTTCAACCTGCCGCTGGAGGCGCGCGAGGGCTGGGCGCTTGCCGAGCGGGAAGGGCGGCCGTACACCGACGCTGTATACGAGGTGCTCGATGGGCTGTGCCTGATGCCGTTCGGCAATGCACCTGGCGATGCGCTGCACCCGGCGGCCGACGCTGCAACCTGGGCCGCTCGCCAAGTTGAACTGGCCGAACACTTCGACTGGTTGCTGTTCGACGTGCCGCAGTTACCGGCCGCGACTGCGGGCCACTGCGTCGAGACCGATGTGCAGGTGCTGGTGGCCGAGGCCGAAATGGCCAGCCATCTGCTGCTCGGGCGCCGACCCATCGAGCGCTACGACCTGCTGCTGATCAACCGTTACGACCCGGCCAGCCGCTTGCAGAGCGACCTTCTGATGGTGTGGCGCGACCTGTTCCGTGATCGCTTGCCCCTGCAGGTGGTGCACCGCGACGAGGCCTTTCTCGAGGCCTTGGCGTGCAAGGCCCCGCTGGGCCATTACGCGCCGCAGAGCCTGGCCTGCCGGGATGTGCAGAGCCTGGCAGTGCGCTGCCTGACGAGGCGGCAGTCGTGACCCTGAACCCTCTGTCGGCTTACGCCTGGTTCACCACACGCGGCGCGCAGCGGCCGGTCGCCTGGCTGTTTACCTTGGGTGTGGCGCTGGCTGTGCTGTTCTTGCGCCTGGAGTCGCCCGCCTGGCAGGCCCTGTTGGCCGAGCGTCAGCGCCTGTACCCGCAGTTGGCGGGCAAGCGCCCGAGCCTGGGCGACCCCGTGCGGGTGATGATCCAGAGCCTGTGGCTGCTGCTACGGCGCCAACCGCTGCCACGCCAACCAGGGCCGACCAGCAAAGCCTGGCGTGCCGTGCGCGGCCACTGGCACACCACGCGTCAGAGGGTGCAGCACTACCGTGGCCGGTTGATCGACCGCCTGCAACAGTTGCCCGCGCGCTATCGGGCCAGTGCCTTCAAGCAGGCAGCCTCGGCACGCCTGCGTGGCTTGAGCGTATTCGCCCGCTGGGCCTTCTATGGTGTGCTGACGCTCTGCGCCTTTGGCCTGGCCTTGCTGTGCGTGACCGAGCCGTTCGGCTACCTGGCACAGTTGATGTTCATCTGCCTGCTTCTGGGTATCGCCATGCTGGTGCGGCACATGCCGGGCCGCTTTCCCACCCTGATGCTGATCGTGCTGTCGACCATCATCTCTTGCCGCTACCTGTGGTGGCGTTATACCTCGACACTGAACTGGAACGACACCACGGACCTGGTGTGCGGGGTGATCCTGCTGGCTGCCGAGACCTACTCGTGGTGCGTACTGATTCTGGGCTACATCCAGACCTGCTGGCCGCTGCAGCGCAAGCCAGCGAACCTGCCGGCCAACCCCGGGCACTGGCCGACGGTCGACCTGATGATCCCCACCTACAACGAAGACTTGGCGGTGGTGCGCACCACAGTGCTGGCCGCCCTGGGCCTGGACTGGCCACGCGAGTGCTTGCGCATCTACATTCTCGACGATGGCCGACGCGATGCGTTCCGCGCCTTCGCCGACGAGGTCGGCGTGGGCTACATCGTGCGCCCGGACAACAAGCACGCCAAGGCCGGCAACCTCAACCACGCGCTGGGTGTGACCGACAGCGAGCTGATCGCCATCTTCGACTGCGACCACGTGCCGGTGCGCTCATTCCTGCAAATGACGGTGGGCTGGTTCCTCAAGGACCCGAAGCTTGCGCTGGTGCAGACGCCGCACCACTTCTTCTCGCCAGACCCGTTCGAACGCAACCTGGGCTCGTTCCGCCGCCGGCCCAATGAAGGAGAGCTGTTCTACGGCCTGATCCAGGACGGTAACGACATGTGGAATGCGGCATTCTTCTGCGGTTCATGCGCGGTGCTGCGGCGTACGGCGCTGCAAAGCATTGGCGGCTTTGCCGTGGAGACCGTGACCGAAGATGCCCACACCGCCTTGCGCATGCACCGCCAGGGCTGGTCTTCGGCCTACCTGAGCATCCCCCAGGCGGCGGGCCTGGCCACCGAGAGCCTGTCGGCGCACATCGGCCAGCGTATTCGCTGGGCGCGTGGCATGGTGCAGATCTTTCGTACCGACAACCCGATTTTCGGCCGCGGGCTGAGCCTGTTCCAGCGGGTGTGTTACGCCAACGCCATGCTGCACTTCTTGGCCGGCCTGCCGCGGCTGGTGTTTCTGACTGCGCCGCTGGCGTTCCTGTTGCTGCATGCCTACATCATCTATGCCCCTGCCTTGATGATCCTGCTGTACGTATTGCCGCACATGATCCACGCCAGCCTGACCAACTCGCGCATGCAGGGCAAGTACCGGCAAACGTTCTGGGGCGAGGTCTACGAGACCGTGCTGGCCTGGTACATCGCCCGCCCCACCACGGTCGCGCTGTTCGCGCCGAAGAAGGGCACCTTCAACGTCACCGCCAAGGGCGGCCTGATGGAGCAGGGGCAGTTCGACTGGCGCATCGCCCAGCCTTACCTGTGGCTTGCGGCACTCAACGTGGCCGGCCTGGGCTTTGCCGTGTGGCGGCTGTTCACCGGCCCCACGGCGGAAGTCGGCACGGTGATCGTCAGCTCGCTGTGGGTGGTCTACAACCTGCTGATCATCGGCGCCGCCGTTGCCGTGGCCGCCGAGGTGCGCCAGGTACGCCGCGCCCACCGGGTGCAGATGCACTTGCCGGCGGGGCTGGTGCTGGCCAGCGGTCACGCCTACCCCTGCACCCTGGTCGATTACTCCGATGGCGGCGTCGGCCTGCAGTTGCACCAAGGCCTTGCGCTCAAACCCGGGGCGCAGGTACGCCTGCTGCTCAACCGTGGCCAGCGCGAGTTTGCCTTCCAGGCCAGCGTCACCCGTACCGTCGGGCAACACGTGGGCCTGGTGTTCCACGACCTGAGCCAGCAACAGCGCATCGACCTGGTTCACTGCACCTTTGCCCGTGCCGATGCCTGGCTTGGCTGGCACCAGCAACACGAGGCCGATCGCCCGCTGCGCAGCCTGGTCGAGGTGCTGAAGCTGGGCGCTGTCGGTTACCTGCGCCTGGTCGAGCACATGCCGCCGTGGCTGCGGACGTGGTTGCGCCCGCTGCGCGCGCTGGTGCATTGGCTGGCCAGCTACAGGCCCCGCACGCCGCGGCCTATCCCTTTCATGAACCCTGTTGATCGAGACGCATGATGACTGGTTATCCCGCGCGTACCTGGGGCCTGGCGATGGCGCTGTTTGCCGCCTTGTCGCAGAGCGCCGCTGCCGCCTCCGAAGCCCCGCTTGCCGAGCCCGTCGTACCCAAGGTGCCGAGCTGGCCGGTTACGAAAACCTTCGAGCAGCTCGGGCATGCGTCCGACAGCCTGCTACTGGGGGTGCGCAATAGCGAACACATCGAATTCGGCCTGCGTCGCGACCGCCTCGCCACCGACGCCACCTTGCAGCTGGACTACACGCCTTCGCCCGCGCTGTTGCCGAACCTGTCACACCTGCGCGTCTACCTCAATGACGAGTTGATGGGGGTAGTGCCGGTTGAGAAGGAGCAACTTGGCCAGCGCGTGCGCCGCCAACTGCCCCTGGACCCGAAGCTGCTCAGCGACTTCAACCGGGTCCGCCTGGAGTTTGTCGGGCATTACACCGACATCTGCGAAGACCCGGCGCACAGCGGCCTGTGGCTGAACCTGAACCGCAAGAGCCAGGTGCAGTTGCACGAGCAGGCACTGGCACTGGACAACGACCTGGCGTACTTCCCGCTGCCGTTCTTTGACGCGCGCGACACCGGCAAGGTCGAGCTGCCGGTGGTGTTCAGTGGCGTGCCGAGCCTGGGTGAGCAGCGTGCGGCCGCGATCCTGGCGTCTTACTTCGGCAGCCAGGCCGGCTGGCGCAAGGCAACCTTCCCGGTGCTGTACAACCGCCTGCCGGCCAGTGCCGACACCCCCAAGCCGAGCATCGTGTTTGCCAGCAATGAACGCCGCCCGGCATTTCTCGCCGACCTGCAGCAGTTTCCGCTGGTCGACGGCCCGGTGTTGCAGATGATCGACCATCCGCATGACCGCTTCAGCAAGGTGCTGTTGGTACTGGGGCGCAACGATGACGACCTGATCAAGGCCGCTTCGGCGCTGGCGGTGGGCAACAACCTGTTCCGTGGTGCCCGAGTGCAGGTCGAGCAGATGACCGCGCTGCAGCCGCGCAAGCCCTATGACGCGCCAAACTGGACGCGCACCGATCGGCCGGTGCGCTTCGCCGAACTGCTCGACTACCCCGAGCAACTGCAAGTCAGTGGCCTGCAACCGCGGCCGGTGACGCTGTCACTGAATTTGCCGCCAGACTTGTTCGTCTGGCGCAACCAGGGCATCCCGTTGCGCACGCTGTACCGCTACACGGCACCGGCAGTGACTGACGAATCGCGCCTGAGCATCAGCGTCAATGACCAGTACATCACCAGCATGCCGCTGGTGGGCAACGACCGGCGCGGCGGCACGCTCGAGCAGGTGCGCCTGGCGGTGTTGTCCGGTGACAGCAGCGCATTGACCGAGAAATCGCTGGTGCCGGCGTTGAAGATCGGCGACCGCAACCGCCTGCGTTTCGATTTCAGCTTTGCCAGCACCCTGGGCAGCGCCCAGCGCGATCATTGCCAGACGTCGCTGCCGGTGGATGTGCGCGCGGCGATCGACGAAAACTCGACCATCGACTTGTCCGGCTACCACCATTACATCGCCATGCCCGACCTGCGCGCCTTCGCCCGCAGCGGCTTCCCGTTCAGCCGCATGGCCGACCTTTCCGAAACCCTGGTCATCATGCCGGCAACGCCCACGGCGATGCAGGTTGGCACCTTGCTCGATGCGGTTGGTGGGCTGGCCGGGCAAATCGGTTACCCGGCGCTTGGCCTGAAGCTGGTCGATGACTGGAAGCAGGCAACGACCGCCGATGCCGACTTGTTGCTGATTGGCAGCTTGCCCGAGGCCTTGAGCGATGCGCCTAACCTCGGCCTGCTGCTCAGCGCCCAGCGTGACTGGCTGCTGCAAGGCCGTAGCGCAGGGTTGCCAGGCAGCCAGCGCTTCGACACCGCGCCGGTGGCCGCGAGCAGCCGTGTGGCGGTCAGCGCGCAGGCGCCGATCGCGGCCATCACCGGGTTGAAATCGCCGTTCCACGAGCAGCGCAGCGTCGTCGCCCTGCTGGCCAACAGCGACAGCGATTACGCATTGCTGCGCGACGTGCTGGGTGATGTGGGCAAACTCGATGCCGTGGCCGGTTCGGTGACGCTGGTGCGCAGCAGTGGTGTCACCAGCCAGTTCGTCGGCGAGCATTACTTTGTCGGTGCGCTGCCCTGGTGGATGTTGCTGTGGTTCCACTTGTCCGAGCACCCAGTGTTGCTGGCGGCGATCGCGGCCCTTTGCGTGGTGCTGTTTGCCTTCTTGCTGTGGCGGGCTTTGCGCTGGGCAGGCCGTCGTCGCTTGGGCGAGCGCGGGTGATGGTGCGTCCGTTGCTGGTAGGGCTGGTCGCCTTGGGCTTGCCCGTTTTCGCCAATGCCGCACCCGTCTGCCCGTGGCCGGCCTGGGAGCGCTTCAAGGCCGAGCTGGTGAGCGTGGACGGGCGGGTCATCGACCCGAGCGATGAGCGCCTGATCACCACCTCGGAAGGGCAGAGCTATGCGCTGTTCTTCGCCCTGGTGGGCAATGACCGGGAGGCGTTCGCGCAGGTGCTGGGCTGGACCGGCAACAATCTCGCCGAGGGCGACCTGGCGCGGCACCTGCCAGCCTGGTTGTGGGGCCGCAAGGGCCAGAACCAGTGGCAGGTGCTGGATGCCAACAACGCCAGCGATGCCGACCTGTGGATTGCCTACAGCCTGCTGGAGGCGGGGCGGCTTTGGGAGATGCCTGCCTATACGCAACTGGGGCAGCACATGCTATGGCGCATCGCCGCCCAGACCGTGCGCAAGCTGCCCGGCCTGGGGGTGATGCTGCTGCCTGGTGACTACGGCTTCGAGGATGCCAACGGCACCCGCTTGAACCCAAGCTACCTGCCGCTGCAGGTATTGGACCGCTTCAGCCTGGTGGACCCGCTGTGGGGCGAACTGGCCGCCAATACGCGGCGTCTGTGGCTGGCTTCGTCGCCAAAGGGTTTCGCCCCGGACTGGCTGCTGTGGACGCCGGCCGGTGAGCTGGCTGCGGACCCGCAGCATGGCAACGGCGGCGACTACGACGCCATTCGCGTGTACCTGTGGGTCGGCATGCTGGCCGAGGGCGCGGCGCAACGTGCCGAACTGCTGGCTCATTATGCGCCGATGGCGGCAGTGACCGCACACCAGGGGCTACCGCCAGAGCGCGCGGATGCGCACAGCGGTAACACCAGCGGCCATGGCCCGGCGGGGTTCTCTGCAGCATTGCTGCCATTGCTGGCCGCGTCGCCAGCGCACGTTGCCAGCCTTGCCGCCCAGCGTCAGCGCCTGCACGAGCAGCCAGTCGAGGCCAAGGCCTATTACGGCCAGGTGCTGGCGCTGTTTGGCCAGGGCTGGGATGAAGCCCGTTACCGTTTTGACTCGCACGGCCGCTTGTTGCCGGCCTGGAGCGCGCCATGCAGCGGATGATTGGCGTGGTGATGCTGGCGACGCTGGCGTGCCAGGCGGTAGCGCAACCCAAGGATGCCGCTGAACAGCGCCAATGGCTGCTGGACCAGGTGCGTCGGGGCGAGGCATTGCACCGTGACGATCTGGTGCGCGATGCACTGGGCCGCCTGCAATTGCTGGAGCCGCGCAACCCGGACGTGCTGCTGGCAGCCCTGAGCCTGGCGTTGCGTGACAAGAACACCACCGAGGCCCAGCAGTTGCAGGCCCGGATCACTGCCCTGGCGCCTGGCAGCCTGCAGGCACGCCAGGCCACGCGCCTGCTTGCGCTGCAGCAGCCAGAGGCCGTGCGGCGCTTGCAGCAGGCACGCCTGTTGGCCGTTACCGGGCGCAATGAAGAAGCGCTGGCGGCGTATGAACGCTTGTTTGCGGGTGAACCGCCCAGCCTTGAGCTGGCCCTTGACTACTGGCGCGTGCGCGGCAACCTGCCAGGTCAACGCCCTGAAGCCATCCGCCAGTTGCAGCAACTGGACCGGCAGTACTCCGGCAGTGCCGGGCTGCGCCAGACCCTGGCCGGTTGGTTGTTCGCTGAAAACCGCGACCGCGAAGCGCTGGCGCTGCTCGATCAACTGTCACGCGACCCTGGCGCACGCGATGCCGCTGCCCAGCGCGAGTTCGACTACCTGTCCGGGCAGCCGGTGAGCACCGCCAGTGCGGTGGCCTGGCAAGCCTTCCTGCAACGCTACCCAGCCTCGCCGCTGCTGGCTCAGGCCAGCGATAACCTGCAACAGCAGCGCAAACTGCTGGCCGACCCGTCCTGGCAGGCTGGCCAGCGGGGCAAGGCGCTGCTCGACAAGGGCCGTAACGCCGAAGCTGAAGCACAACTGCGCCGGGCGCTGCGCCAATACCCGGACGATGCCAGCCTGTACGGTGCCCTGGGTTATGCGCTGATGCGCCAGAGCCGCTACCAAGACGCCAACGCTGCGTTCCGGGCGGCCAGCGTCAAGGAGCAGGACACCTACTGGATCAGCCAATGGAAAGACCTGGAGTCGTCCAGCCAGTACTGGGCGCTGCTCAACAAAGCTGAGCGGGCATTGCAGGCAAACGACCTGCGAGGCGCGCGCGCCCTTTACCTGCAGGCTCGCCAGCAGCGTCCCAAGGATGAATACGCCCTGCTGGGCTTGGCGGATGTCGCGCTGGCCGAAGGCGACGCTGCAGTTGCCGAGCGCCAATTCCTGCAGGTGCGGCGCATGGCGCCGGATAACGAAAGCGCTGTGCGTGGCCTGATGCGTGTGTACCAGGCGCAGTCGCCAGACAAGGCGCAGGCATACCTGGACAGCCTGCCGCCACGCCAGCAAGCGCAGTTCGCCAGCCTGCGCCGCAGCCTGGAACTGGCGCGCCTGCGTCAACAGGCTGATGAAGCCCTGCAGCGCGAAGACTGGCAGGCGGCCAGCCAGGCGCTGGGCCAGGCAACTGCCTTGGCCCCCGATGAGCCTTGGCTGGTTTATCAGCTGGCCAACAGCTTGCTTCACCAGGGGCGCACCGCCGAGGCCGACGCAGCATTCGCCAGGCTGGTGCAGCACCAGCCACTCCACCCGGCAACCCGCTATGCCCACGGTCTGTTCCTGGAGTCCAGCGACCGTGATGCCTTGGCTCTGGACAGCCTGGGCGCGGTACCGCAGGCGACCTGGAACCCGGACATGCACGCGCTGCAGCAGCGTATTCAACGGCGCATGACCCTGGCCTCAGCGCAACAGCTGCAGGCACAAGGCCGTGGTGCCGAGGCAACAGCTTTGCTGGAAGCCAGTCTGGCGCGTGGTGAAGGTAGCCCGGATGACGTGATGCTGTTGGGCGACTGGGCAGCAGCGCGCGGTGAACCTGGCAAAGCGCGTGGCTATTACCAGCGTGTACTTGCCGTGCAGCCTGGGCGTGCTGATGCGCGGCTTGGGGTGATGGAAAGTGCCGTGGCCGAAGGCAACCTGGCGCAGGCCCGGCACATGCTGGGCGTGCAGGTGCCACAATTTGCCGCTGATGACAGCAACGCCCAACGGCGTTTGGCGGCGGTCTGGGTCGCCTTGGGCGAACACGAGCAAGCGGCGAGGCTGCTCGACCGGATTGCCGCGCAGCAGGCGCGCCCCGATCCATTGCTGCGGCGCGACGCCGCCCGCTTGGTGGCGCAGGATGACCCGCAACGGGCGCTGGACCTCTATGCGGCGGCCATGGCCGATGCGCAGTTGCTCGACCGCGCCGCCGTGTCGCCACGCGACGACCGCGCGCTGACACTGGCCAGCCGCGAGCAGGGCGCCGATGACTGGCTGGCGCGCAGCTTGCGCAGCGACGTCGATGCCCTGTATCGCCAGCGCAATACCCACGTGACCCTGATGCATGACTACGGCTGGCGCGAGGATGACGGTACGCCGGGCACGTCCGAGCTGAGCACCCAGTCGACCTTGTTGCATGTCGATACCCCCTGGCAGGACGGCACCGCCTTTGCGCGGGTAGAACGTATCGGCATGGATGCGGGCTCGTTCGAGCAGAACGATCAGGGGCGTTACACCCCCGACTTCGGCAGCTGCCAGTTTGTTGGCCAGACGGCTGACGGAAAATCGCTGCCCGCGTGTACGGGCGGCTCGCAGACAGCCAACGGCAGTGTGCTGGCGCTGGGTTGGCAGGGCAGCCGCTGGGCCTTCGACCTGGGCACCACCCAGGGCTACGCAGTCAACAACTGGCTGGGTGGGGCAACGGTCAACGGCGACCTGGGCCAGGTCGGCTGGTCACTGACCGCTTCGCGGCGGCCAATGAGCAACTCGCTGCTGTCGTTCGCCGGGGCACGTGACCCGGCAACCGGCGTGCGCTGGGGCGGGGTCACGGTCAATGGCGGCACGCTTGGCCTGAGCTGGGACCAAGGGGGCGATAACGGCGTCTGGGCCAGCCTGGGGCACCACTGGCTGTATGGCGAAAACGTCACCGACAACCAGCGCACCCGCGCCATGGCCGGCTACTACCACCGCCTGGTGGAGAAAGCCGACGAGCGCGTACGCGTTGGCCTGACGCTGATGCACTGGCGTCACGACAAGGACCTGGGCGGCTACAGCCTGGGGCAGGGCGGCTATTACAGCCCGCAACGCTACACGTCGGTGGGCGTGCCGGTCAGTTACGCCTGGCGCAACTACGACTGGTCGTTGCTGCTGGAAGGTTCGGTCGGTTGGTCCCAGGCCCACAGCGGCCGCAGCCGCCTGTACCCGGACGCGCACATCAACCACAAGGTACTGGCGCAGTATGACGTGCGCTCGAACATCGATGCCATGAACGACGCCAGCGACAGCAGCGGCCTGGGCTACCGCCTGCGCGGCCTGTTCGAACGCCGCCTGAGCGACCACTGGGTGCTGGGGGGCGGGTTCGATTGGCAGCACAGCGATGACTATGCTCCGAGCCATGGCATGCTGTACCTGCGCTACCTGTTCGAGCCGTGGCGGGGCAACCTGGCGCTGCCGGTGGCGCCGCTTGAGCCGTACAGCGAGTGGCGTTGAGGCACGCTGCCCCTAGTGTGGTGTTTCGGAAACACCACACTAGGGCGACCGTACACCAGGGATGCGCTACTCAGCCGTGCGTTCCAGTGTGCGGTCTTCGCGGACGAATGCAATGAAGCGCTGGCTTGCCAGGGCCAAGTATTCACCGCGTCGCCAGCACAATCGAAAGTCCATGTGCTGCGCGGGTTCGAAGGGAATGCCGACTAGCCCTGGTGTGCATTGCTGCACCGAACGCAGCAGGGTGGCAATACCGACGTTGTCTTGTGCTGCCTGGATCACCAGCGAAACGAAGTTGCTCTGCAGTGCAGTCCGGTACCGCACGCCCTGCGTGGCGACGAATGCGTCGAGCATGTGCCGTTGCAGGAATGTGCTGTCGAATACGGCCATCTCGACGTCCTGCAGATCGCCAGGTTCAAGATGGGGCAGGGTGGCCAGGGGATGGTCCGCGTGCATGCACAGCACCATTTCATCCTTGCCCAGCAGTACTGACTCCCAGGACGGGATGACGCGCCGCGACTCGAGCAGCGCCACATCGATTTCACGCCGCTCCAGGCGCTGGCTGATGTCGTCGGCGCTGCCTTCCAGCACGGTCATGACAACGCCTGGGTAAGCCTTGCGAAAACTACTCAGCAGCCTAGGCAGATAATAGAGGCCGAACATCGGCGGGATACCCAGGCGCACCTCGCCGCTTTGCAGGTCCCCCATGTCGCGCAGTTCTTGGCGAGCCGTGTCGAGTTCTCGCAGCACCGAATCGATGCGGGCGAGGAAGCGTTCGCCTTCTGCGGTCGGCACTACACGGCGGCCAGCGCGGTTGAACAGCATCATGCCCAGCTCTTCCTCCAGGCGGGTAATCGCCATGCTCAATGCCGGTTGAGCGATGTGCAGGCTTTTCGCAGCCTTGGTAAAACTGCCCTGGCGATTGACCTCGACGCAGCAGCGTAGCGCTTTCAGGTTCATGCCACCGCTCCATAACAAAATGTGATCGCGAGTATCATAACAATATATTTTTCATTATGAACAAGCCTGTCTAGGATGTGCTGCTCAACCACCAGGGGCCGCATGATGACCATCGCTTTTATCGGTTTGGGAACAATGGGGCTGCCCATGGCAACCCACCTGCTCAGCGCTTACCCGGGCTTGCTGGTGAGTTCTGCCAGCGGTCAGGCGTATGCGGCGCTTGAGCGTCTGGGCGCGCAGCCGACCGATGAGCGTAAGGCCTTGGCCGCTTGCGACACGGTGTTTCTCTGTTTGCCCGATGACCAGGTTGTCGAGCAGGTGCTGTTTTCTGCCCAGGGCCTGGCGCAATGGATGCGCCCTGGCAGTACGGTGGTCGATACCAGTACCCTCGGGTATGCCCAGACCCTCGACATCGCGCGCCGCCTCGCCTCGCTGGGCGTGCGTTTCATGGACGCCCCTGTCTCGGGTATGGCCCAGCGCGCTGGCGACGGCACGCTTACCGCCATGTGTGGTGGCCAGGCCGAGGTCGTTGAACAGATGCGTCCTTACCTGCAGACCATGGCATCGACCATCCTTCATATGGGCCCGGTGGGCAGCGGCCAATTGGCCAAGCTGATCAACCAGTTGCTCTACAACATCAACATCGCAGCACTTGCCGAAATCCTGCCCATGGCCTGCAAGCTGGGCCTGGATGCCCAGCAGGTCAGCCGCGTGGTGAACACTGGAACCGGGCGCAGCCACGCTTCGGAATACTTTCTGCCGCATATTCTGGCCGGCAGCTTCACCAGCAGCTACCCGCTGCAGGATGCCTACAAGGACATGCGTCACGGTGCACAGCTGAGCGCCGAGATGGGCCTGCCACTACCGGTGTTGGCGGCTGCCACCGCGACCTACCAGACGGCACTGCTGCAAGGCCATGGCAGCCAGGACAAAGGCGCCATGATCAAAGTATTCGAGGCGCTGCTCGATGTGCAATTCCGTACCCCACCTGCAACCCATTGACCCGCCCACTCAGCCAGAGGCCTTGATGACTCCTTCGACGTTCACGCCCCAGCCAACCGCCGATGCCCTGTTGCGCGCATGGCGCAGCGGCGACCTTCTGCAGTGTTTGCCCGCGCACCTGAAACCCGAGACCCTCGACCAGGGGTACGACGCTCAGGATCGGCTGTTCAGTACGGCGGGTGGCCAACGTGTCGGTTGGAAACTTGGGGTCGGCAGCCCAGCGGCCATGCACGCCGGCAAGCTGACACGGCCGCTGGTTGGGCAACTCGATGCTGCGCGCTGCCACCCAAGCGGGGTCAGGGTACCGTTGCCGGCGCTGACGCCGGTCACTGTCGAATGTGAAGTCGCGTTCGTGCTTGACCGCGATGTACACCCTGAACCGGGGCGCGCACCGACAGCTGACGATATCCGTGCCACCTGCGTAACCTTCGAGGTCGTCCGCTCACGCTTTGTTGATCGCAAAAGTGTCGGCTGGCCGAGCTTTGTGGCCGACAACGTCGGTTTTGAAGCGCTGGTCATCGGCGAGCACATTTGCAGTGGCATCGACGATAGATTGCTGACTGAACTTGCCGCGACCGCGGTCGTGCATCTGGATGGCGTGCCACGGGCGCGTGGTTTGTTCGGCGATGCCGCGACAGACCCGATGCATTCGCTGGCAGCGTTGTATGCCCATGCGGCTGAGCGCGGGCAGGTTCTGCGTGCGGGCGATATCGTCTCGACAGGCGCCATGTGCGAACCGTTCGACCTGGTTGGCACTGGCCATCATGTCGCGGTGAAGTACTTTGACAAGGAACTGCTGTTCAGTGTTTAGCGGCCAAACTGCATGAGGCTTCACTGATTGCCGATAGGAATACCCTTCGATGCTTTTAGACACGGTCTTCGCCTGATCTATGCTTGGGGCGAAAACCTGTTATCGATCAAAGACTGTTGAGGCCTCGCATGTGGGGCAGGAGCAAGGATGGCCCAGTCAAAGAAAATCAGCGTCATGCTGTCCAGTCGCTGCAACGACCGTTTTCCCGCTGGCAGCGATCAAACCCTCAGCAGTATCCGCGCGCAGCTCAAGCGTGAGATAGAAGGCACGACGCTGTTCGGCAAACAACTGTTCGAAGTCTGGATCAACGAAGATGCCCCCCCAGCCGATGGCATGCAGGACAGTTGGGACGCTTGTTTACAAGCCGTGCGCGATTGCGATGTGCTGTTGGTGCTGTCCAATGGCAATGCCGGCTGGGCCAGTGGTGACGGTGACATCGGCATCTGCCATGCGGAGTACATGGAAGGGCTTGCCACCACGCGCGGGAAGGTGCGCTTCATCGCCATGCCGAATATTCCGATCGGTGATAGCCGGGAAGCTGAGGCAGCACGTAATCAGCGCTTCCAGGCGTTTATCGCGCAACAGACCCCGTTCAGGGGGGGAATGGTCTCTACCGTCGAGCAGTTGCGCGACCGCGTTCAGGAAGCGCTGCTCGACGCGGTGGTGGTTCTGACCCAGCGTGGGGTAACCGCTGCCGCTTCGAGCCGCTTCGACATGGGCCAGGCGCTCGATTGGACACGGATGGACTTTCGTCAGCGCAAACGCGCGATGGAAACGGTGTTGCTGCAGGCGCTTACGGGTGGCGAAGCCCCTGTGGGCGATGCGTATGCCATTGTTCCAATGGCCGACGTGAATATCGCTGTGTTTGTCCATGCAATCCCGGCTGCGTTCACCGTTGCCGCTGCGCGTGAGTTGGTGGGTAAACCCTTTCTACGTGACCATGAGCATGCTCATTTATTGCAAGGCGGGCATGGGCCGTTGCACCTGATTGCCTGCCATCGGGGGGCTACAGAGCATCAGGCCACGGCGTTGCTGGGCTTTGCTGATGCAACCGTGGTCAGCGGACCCTTCGGTGTGTTTGTCGCCGATGATGTACAGAAGGTACAGTTTGCCTTCCTGGCCAACTGCCGCGATGCGTCGCAAACGCGCCATGCGCTGCAGCGCTTCAGAGAATGGCTGGACCAGACCGGTGAAGCGCAGAGGCTGGCCAAGAGAGCCGTTTCGCGCGCCAGAATTGTCAGCGTTATTGCTGCCGAGCTTGAGGGGAGATAACAGGGATGTCCAAAGCACGCTTTACCGTAGGGCCGGTGTTGTCTTTTCGCGGCGTCAGTGAAACCGGGCAGTGGCAAGTGACTGCGTTGGTCGGGGTTGCACAGGGTTCTGCATTCCCCGCGCTGGTTATTGAAGGGCGGGCATGCGCTGCGCCGAAGGTGTTGTTGGAGCATGGCAAGGAAACCATCCTTCGCTATGACCTGAGCTGCGAGCAACAGGCCCAGGAGCGAACGGTGCAATTTGGTGCAGCGCAGGGCGGGCCGCAATGGCAGTTCTCCGTGCCCGGCCGAGACTATGCGCCGAGAATGGCCTACGTCTCTTGCAATGGCTTCTCCGACCCAAGTGGCATGCGCAAGTTGGTGCGCCCTGAAAACGCCGTCTGGGCTGACCTGATCAGTAACCATGACAGTTTGCTGCGCGATGCAGGTTACGTGCTGGACAAGGAGCAGCTTTGGCATGAAGCCCGTATCCATGACAAGGGCTTGAAGCGCTTTCAATTGCTGTTGATGGGGGGCGACCAGATTTACTTCGATTCGATCTGGGAAGATATAACAGCGCTCAAGAAATGGGTCGGGCTGTCGCGCAAGGAGCAGTTGGCATTCAAGGTAGGCGTGACGCTGGAGAGGGAGATCGAATCTTACTATTTCGGGCTCTATGCCAAGCGTTGGCTGCCGGATACTCGGCGTGACTGGGGCCAGGCCAAGCCGAACCTGGATGCCGCTGATGCGATGGCGAGAATCCCCACGGTGATGATGTGGGACGACCACGACATCTTCGACGGCTGGGGGTCTTACAGCCCCGCCATGCAACACTGTGAGTTGTTCCAGGTGATGATGCGCCACGCGCGCAAGGCGTTCTGGGTATTTCAGTTGCAGCATGCCCTGGATGACTTGCCGCCGCTGCAAGGGCTGAAGCGTGCAAATGTTTCCCAGCAGGACCCTCAGTACGAGCCGATAGCATGGGGCACACGGCTGAAAGGGGACCGTTTGGCCTTGCCACTTCTGGATGGCCAACCGGGCTTCAGTTTCGGCTTTCACATAGGGCCGGTATCACTGTTCGTGGCTGATTTGCGCACCGAGCGTTCACGCACCCAGGTGATGGGGGCCGCGACCTGGGCTGCCATGCAGGCTTGGCTCGGCACACTGCGTGACGGTGAGCCTGCCCATCCGGGGAGCAAATGCCAGCACCTGATCTTCATGTCCTCGGTGCCAGTCGCGCACCCCAAACTGTCGCTGGCTGAAGGGTTACTCGATACCTTCGGCCAGGACCATGTGCTCGACAGCAATGCTGACGACCTCAAGGACCATTGGTCGCACGGCGATCACGAGGGCGAGCGCAAGCGCCTGCTGGAATCGCTGACCCGGATTGCCGAGCAGAGGCTGCTGCGGGTATCCATCGCTTCTGGGGACGTGCACGTCGCGGCGTGGGGCAGCTGTTATCGCCGAGACATCCCGCCGACCTCGAACTGGGCGCAGATTCAGCAATTCACCTCGTCGGGTGTGGTGCATCCTTCGTTGATTGGCGTGGCCGAACGGCTGTTTCTGCAGTTGCTGAACCATACCGCGAGCAAGGTCCAGTCCATCGATGTGCAGCACTGTGTCGAGATGATGCTGTTCCCGGGGTTCAATCGCTATGTGATGCCATCCCGGAACTGGTTGGCGTTCGAGTTGGACATGGGCGGTGAGGCCGGTAGCAAGCTGTGGGCGACCTGGCGCTGTGAAACGGAGGCAGGGTTTTCCAACCACTTGCAGGCGGTGCATCCGGCTCAGAAGTAGAGCGTGCCAACAAATCCTGGCCTCAGTGCAGCCGATAGGCATCCTGCGCCATTGCGAGCATCAGATTGGCTCACTCGGCTTTACCCTGATCAGACCAAGGTCGGTGTTTGGGGGCAGGCGAACGCCCGCCCCGCCAGATCAATCTACCCGCACGAACACGTTCTTGGCCATGTCACTGCCACCAACGGCTTCCAGGCGCTTGCCGCCATCCAGTACGCGAACGTTGATCAGGGCTACCCCGTCCTTGTTGCGAGCAGTGACCACATCATCTTTGCGCTCCCACTCGTCAACCTTGACCTTGTTGCCGTTGGCGATGATGTAGTCGCTCGAGAACTCTACCGTCTGCTTGGGACCCTGGAAGCCCATCACGGTGGTGGTTTGTTCGTAAGTGCCTTCCAGCGCGTCGCCGCCGCAGCCGGCCAGTACGCAGAACGGCAACGCCATGAGCACGAATTTGAGTTTACGCATGAGATTTCCTTATCGGTTGGTGGTGATGTCGGCGGGTCAACCCATGGCGGCCGTTGATTCAATCAAGACCCGCCATGCGCTGCCTTACAGGGGGCAGAGCTTACCTGAGTGACGCCGAGGTATCACGAAATGTCATCAACGCCTCTCACCAACGCGCACGTGGCCCAGCTTGGCCAAGTAGAGGCGCTCGGGGATTCCAGGCGTCATACGGGCAGGGTGGATTACCTGAACAGCGGCACGCCGCTGAGCTTCTGCAACTCGTCGAAGTCGATGTCGGCGCAGATCTCTATCACCTGCAGCCCATCTGACGTCACCTCCAGCACGGCCAGGTCGGTGTAGATGCGGCTTACGCAACCGATACCGGTCAGCGGGTAGGTGCACTCGGGCACGAGCTTGCTTTCGCCGGACTTGGTCAGGTGGTCCATCATCACGAACACTTGGCGGGCGCCCGTGGCGAGGTCCATCGCACCGCCTACAGCCGGGATCGAACCTTCGGCGCCGGTGTGCCAGTTGGCCAGGTCGCCCTTGACCGACACTTGGAAGGCGCCCAGTACGGCGATGTCCAGGTGGCCGCCACGCATCATCGAGAAGGAGTCGGCGTGGTGGAAGAAGGCACCGCCGGTCAGCAGGGTCACGTGCTGCTTGCCGGCGTTGATCAGGTCATCGTCTTCTTCTCCCGGCGCAGGGCTTGGGCCCATGCCCAGCAGGCCGTTTTCGCTGTGCAGGAATACTTCCTTGTCGCCCAGGTAATTGGCCACCAGGGTCGGTGCGCCGATGCCCAGGTTTACATAGGCGCCTTCCTGAATGTCTGCGGCCACGCGCTGGGCCATCTCGGTACGGGAGAGTTTTCGGGTGATGGTCATGGCAGGCCTCAGACAGCGTTGGCGATCGAAGAAGCGGCAGCGCCGGAGACGGCGACCACGCGCTGGACGAAGATACCCGGGGTGATGATGTGTTCCGGGTCCAGTTCACCGAGTTCGACGATCTGGTCAACTTGGGCGATGGCGGTCTTGGCGGCCATGGCCATGATCGGGCCGAAGTTGCGGGCGGCCTTGCGGTAGATCAGGTTGCCCCAACGGTCGCCCTTGTGCGCCTTGATCAGCGCGAAGTCGGCGTGCAGCGGCATCTCCAGAACGTACTGGCGGCCGTCGATTTCACGGGTTTCCTTGCCTTCGGCCAGCAGGGTGCCGTAGCCGGTCGGCGAGAAGAACGCACCGATGCCCGAGCCCGCAGCACGGATACGCTCGGCCAGGTTGCCTTGCGGTACCACTTCCAGCTCGATCTTGCCGGCCCGGTACAGTTCATCGAACACGTAGGAGTCGGACTGGCGCGGGAACGAGCAGACCACCTTGCGTACGCTGCCCGCCTTGAGCAGCGCGGCAAGCCCGACCTCACCGTTGCCGGCATTGTTGCTGATGATGGTGAGGTCGCGGGTACCGGTGGCGATCAGGGCATCAATCAGTTCAGACGGCATGCCGGCAGTGCCAAAACCACCGACCATGATGGTCGAACCGTCGGTGATGCCTTCCACCGCGCTGGCGATGGACTCAAACGTTTTATTGATCAAAGCGAGCTCCTGGTTTTTCCTGGAGTGTGGGTTATCGACCTTGTCTTCGCGTGGCGAAGCGGTGGGCCAATCAGCACCTAGGAATTGTTGGGTGACTGCGTACTAGCGTGCCGCAAGATCGTGCACAAGTAGAGGGAGCTAAGCGGATTTTGTGCGATTATCGAACTGTTGTGCGATGTGTGAGTAGAGTTCAGGCACTGCCGCCGGCCTTCAGGCTGATGAGGAAGATCTCACCTGAACCCGCTTGGAAGGCATTCACTCGGCGCTCCCGTTCTTTGGTGGCTACGCTGCCATCGAGGAACTGGTAGGCGATGCGCTTTTCCGCGAGCAAGAGCGTCGGGGCAGAGCGGTTGAAGGGTCATCCTGAGCCTCATCGGGGCGCTTGAGCGGTTGTGCGTTATGCCGATTCAGATCAGTCACAGACCAGACGGGAAATGCCGGGTGCCATGGGGATCGTCTACCGGAAAAGTGCTGCAACCTCAGGTGTCGGCGTTGCCCGTCGTGGCTTGTGGTCCAGCCGTTGGCTTGTTTCAAGGCGACAGCGGTTGGCCTGAGGAACCTGATTTTTCAGCGCATTGACCTTTCGTTGTCGGCCCCATGCGCTAGCCTGATCACGCAGGCATAGGCGCATGGCGCCAGAAGAGCCCAAAGGGCCGATTGTTCGCGTTGACCGTGGAGCTAAGGGATGGGGCGTCGTACCGACAAGAAGGACCTGGGTGGGCAATTGAAGGCTTGGTGGTGTGTGGCGGTGTTGATCACCCTGGTGCTCGGCCCGTCGGGCTTTGCGTTAGCTGCTCAGGAAGCCGGCCAGGCACCCAGGCCTGCGACTGAGCCCGAAGGTTATGTGGCTACCACGACATGCCTTGGCTGCCACGTTGCGCAGGCCAAGGAATGGAAAGATTCAGATCACGGCTGGGCCATGCGCGATGCCACCGAGGCCAACGTACTGGGCAATTTCAAGGGGGCATCGTTCGACGAGGCCGGGGTAACGGCACGCTTCTTCCGCAAGCAGGGTGGTTTTTTCGTCAATACCGAAGGTGAAGACGGTAAACCTGCAGATTTTCAAGTGCTCTACACCTTCGGCCACTACCCGCTGCAACAGTATCTGGTAGCCCTGCCCAGGGGGCGCTTGCAGGCCTTGACCATCGCCTGGGACAGCAGAACCAAGGGGGAAGGCGGGCAACGCTGGTTCTCGCTCTACCCAGGCCAACGCTTTGCCCCCGATGACCCCTTGCACTGGACTGGCCGCTACCAGAACTGGAACGGCATGTGCGCGGATTGCCATTCAACCCGTTTGATGAAGAACTACGACGATCGTCAGGACAGCTTCGCTTCCACCTGGAAAGAGCAGAATGTCGGTTGCCAGAGTTGCCATGGCCCCGGCCAGGCGCATGTCGACTGGGCGAACAAAGCTGCGCCTGGCGATCACACCCACGCGTCGGCCAAGGACATCGGCCTGGCGGTCGACTACAAGGCACTGGGCAGTCAGGGCCAGGTCGAACAGTGCGCGTTCTGCCACAGCCGCCGGCAAACGCTGGGCGTGGGCCAACTGCCCGGTCACCCGCAGCTTGACCAGAGCCTGCCGGCGACGCTGCGTAGCGGCCTGTATCACGCCGACGGCCAGATCGACGGTGAGGTGTACGAGTTTGGCTCGTTCACGCAAAGCAAGATGTATAACGCAGGTGTTGGTTGTACCGATTGCCACAATCCGCACACCAGCAAGGTGAAAGTCGAAGGCAACGGCCTGTGCCTGCAATGCCACAACGGCAACCCCCCGGTTGCCCGCTTCGCCACGTTGCAGGCCAAGGATTACGATACCCCCGCCCATCATCATCATGTTGCGGGCAGCCCCGGCGCCCAATGTGTCAGCTGCCACATGCCGACCAAGACCTACATGGTGGTCGACCCCCGTCGTGATCACAGTTTGCGGATCCCGCGGCCAGACCTCGCCAGCAAGGTCGACAGCCCCGATGCCTGCACCGCCTGTCACAAGGACCAGCAACCGGCCTGGGCGGCCAAGGCAATCGAGCAGTGGTTCGGCAAGCAGCAGCGGCCCGCACTGTTTGGTGAATCGTTCCAGGCGGTGCGCAACGGCGAAGGGGTACCGTTGAGCTTGTTGAATACGGTCCTGGCAGACAAGAGCAAGCCGACCATCGTTCGCGCCAGTGCCGCCGAACAGATGGCCGACCTTGGCCCGCAGGCGTTGATCAGCCTGGGCTGGGCACTCAAGGATCCGAGCCCGCTGGTGCGCGCGTACGCCGCGTCGGGCTTTTCAAGCGTGCCGCCGGAGCAGCGCCTCAAGCCGTTGCTGCCCTTGCTTGAAGATCCCGCCGTGGCAGTACGCGACGAGGCGATCCGGGCGCTCGCCGATGTGCCCAAGGCGCAGGTGCCGGTGCAATCGCTGGACACGTTCAGCGCTGCGTTGGCGGACTATGAGGCGCGTCTGCGCGGCAATGCCGACCTGCCCGGTGGGCGCTTGAACCTGGCGGTGCTGTTGAGCCGCCAGGGGCGCCAAGAAGAAGCCATGGACCAGTACCGTCAGGCATTGCGCCTGGACCCGTACTTTGTCCCTGCGCGGGTCAACCTGGCTAACCTAGCAACGGCCGAGCAACAGCTGGATGAGGCGGAAAAGGTGCTGCGTGCAGGCTTGGTATTGGAGAAGATGCCGGCCACCGACCACGGCAACCTGGCCTATATGCTGGCACTGCTGCTGGTAGAGCGACGTCAGCCTGAGGAAGCGCTGAACTGGATGGAAAATGCGGCCGTTGCGCTGCCGGGTAATTCGCGCATCCGCTACAACCAAGGCCTCTTGCTGTCGCGCATGAACCGCCGCGATGAAGCCTTGGTGGCCCTTGAGCGTGGGCTGCAGCAGGCACCGGAGAACGCCGACCTGCTGTACTCGCTGATCTACCTGCATGCCTTGGCCGGTGAACGCAGTGAAGCCTATGCGTATGTCCAGCGCATGCGCAAAGTTGCCCCGGACGATCCTCGATTGCAGAGCATCGAGCCCTATTGGCAAAAGTACGAAAGCACCCAATGAGCTGGCGCGATCGAGGTAAGCGTCTAGATTTACCTCGTCGCCTTCAGCAGTTGCGAACATCCAGGGGGCACCCTGTCGGTGCCCCGGCTGACAAGGAAGGGATCAGTGGATATACGCGAGCAAATAGCCGAGCTTGAAGCCAGTGTGGCGCAGAGCGTGCTGGGCCAGGCGGATACCATACGCCATGTGATCCTTGGCTTGCTGGCCAATGGGCATGTCTTGCTGGAGAGCCTGCCAGGGCTGGCCAAAACGCGCACGGTCAAGGCCCTGGCAACGCATCTGGAAGCCAGCATGCGGCGCATTCAGTTCACCCCGGACCTGCTGCCATCGGACATCACCGGTGGCGAAATCCTCCAGCAGACCGCACAGGGCAACGAGATCAAGTTTCAACCCGGGCCGCTGTTTGGCAACGTGATTCTTGCCGACGAAATCAACCGTGCCCCGGCCAAGGTTCAGGCGGCCCTGCTCGAAGCCATGGAAGAGCGCCAGATTACCGTGGCCGGCCAGAGCTACCCGATGTCTGGGTTGTTCATGGTGCTGGCAACCCAGAACCCCATCGAACAAGAGGGCACCTATCCGTTGCCCGAGGCGCAGATGGACCGCTTTCTGATGAAGCTGCAACTGGACTACCCCAAAGTCGAGGATGAGACCCAGGTGCTACGCCTGGTGCGCAGCGAGGAACAGCAAGCCGGACATGCGCACCAGGCGCCTCAGCGCTTGCCCCAGGAGGTGGTGTTCGCAGCGCGCAGCGCCATTGCCGGTATTGAAGTTTCGCCAGCGGTCGATCGCTACCTGATCGATCTGATCAATGCCACTCGCCACCCGGCCGAGCATGATCCCGACCTTGGGCGCTGGATCAAGATCGGCGCCAGCCCGCGTGGCGGCATCAGCCTGGACCGGGTGGCGCGCGCCCATGCCTGGCTGGCCGGGCAGGATTTCGTCACGCCGGACGATGTGCGGGCGGTGGTCCACCCCGTGTTGCGCCATCGCCTGCAGCTGTCCTATGACGCCGTCGCCGATGGCATCGGTGCCGACCACGTGATCGATCGGCTGCTGGACAAAGTGGCGATCCCGGCCTGAGCGGAGTGAGCCCATGCAACCGACCCAGGATGGTTTCGTCTATGCCTCGCTAAGCCAGCTCATGGCGTTCGAACATCGCGTGCGCGGGTTGAGTTTCTTGGCCCGGCAGCCGTTGGCCAGCATCCTGGCAGGCAATCATGCCTCACGCCTGCGGGGTCGCGGCCTGAGTTTCGACGAGCTGCGTCGCTACATCCCTGGCGATGATCTGCGCCACCTCGACTGGCGTGCCTCGTTGCGTTTCGGCAAACCGTTCGTGCGCACCTTCACCGAGGAGCGGGACCGGCCGACGCTGCTGCTGGTGGATCAACGCATGAACATGTACTTCGGCTCACAGCGCAGTTTCAAGTCGGTTACCGCCGCCGAGCTTGCGGCGTTGTCGGCATGGATTGCCCTGCATGCCGGCGACCGGGTAGGCGGTTTGGTCTTCGATGATAAGCAGGTGGTGCATATCAAGCCGCTGCGCAGTCGCGCACGGGTACAGCAGTTTTGCGCGGCCGTGGTGCGCAGCAACAACAGCCTAAGCGCAGCAGGCCCGGACAGTGAACAACAGGTGCAACTCGATAACATGCTGCGCGACGCCATCGGCATCGCCGGGCATGATGCCCTCGTGTGCATCATCAGTGACTTTGCCGGGGTTACCGAACAGACCCTGAAACTGCTGCGCCAGCTCAGTGCGCACAACGATGTGATCGCCATGCAGGTGTACGACCCCATCGCCCTGGAAGTGCCAGACAAGGGGCGGCTTACCGTGACCCAAGGTGAATTGCAGGTCGACCTTGAAGTTGGCCGTCGCCACGTGCAGCGGCCGTTGAGCGATTATCTCTCCGGGCGCTTGCAAGCGGTGGCCGAACTGCTGCGGCGTAGCCAGATTCCGTTGATGCTGATCAGTACCGGTGAAGAGGTGCTGGACCAACTGCGGCGCGAGCTTGGCCGGCTTGCGGGAGGTGCCCGATGAACGCGCCTGCGCCTGCGGCAACGATCGACCAGCTCAAGGAGCTACCGCTACCGGTATCCCCGTTCAGCTATGCCCCGCAAACTTGGGGCTGGTGGGTATTGCTGGCGATTGCCTTGGCGGCGGCGCTTGCCTATGCCGTGCTTGCCTGGCGGCGCTGGCAGCGTGAACGTTACCGGCGTGAGGCGTTGCAACGGCTGAACCAACTCGATGTGGCTCTGGCTATCCCCGAGCAACGCCTACAGGCCTTGCGGGAACTACCCGAATTACTCAAGCGCGTCGCGCTGTCGATGCCCGATGCACCGCCCGTGCACAGTTTGTCAGGCTCGCACTGGCAGGCTTTTCTTCAGCAACGGGCACGCTTTGCGCTGCCCGAACAGTTTGCCGAGCGCCTGCAGACCCTGGCCTATGCGCCTGATGCGCGGGTGCAATCGCTCGGCGCCGAAGAACTCAGCACCCTGGTGCACACCTGCCGACGCTGGATCGAGGCCCACCATGTGGCAGTTTGACTACCTCTGGGTGTTTTTGCTGCTGCCGTTACCCTGGCTCGCGTACCGGTTTCTGCGTCCGTATCACGAGGCGCACAGTGCGTTGCGGGTGCCGTTTTTCTTTGCCATGAGCCGGGCGGTCAATCAATTGCCGAGCACCTCACAAGGTTCGGGCGGTCGCTGGCAAGTGGTTATCAACCTGCTGGTGTGGGGGCTGCTGCTGGCGGCCTGTGCGCGGCCGGTGCTGGTGGAGAAGGCCATCGAGCACGACCAGCCGATCCGCGACATGCTGCTGGCCATCGATATCTCCCAGTCCATGCAGGCCAAGGACTTCACAGATGGCAATGGCCAGCAAGTGGACCGCTTGAGCGCGGTCAAAACAGTGGTGCGTGACTTCATCGACCAGCGCAAGCAAGACCGCATTGGCTTGATCGTCTTCGGGACCGGTGCCTACCCCCAGGCACCCTTGACCCTGGACCATGCCAGTCTGTTGCTGCTGCTCGATGAGGTAGGGGTGGGCATGGCCGGGCCGAACACCGCGATCGGTGATGCCATTGGCCTTGCCATCAAACTGCTGGACCAGGCCAAGGAACAGGAGAAGGTGCTGATTTTGCTCAGTGACGGCAATGACACCGGCAGTGCGATCACGCCGGAGCACGCCGCAGCCCTGGCACATGCACGCGGCATCACGGTTCATACCATCGGCATTGGCGATCCTCAGGCCAGCGGTGAGGACAAGGTCGACCTGCAGGCGCTGGAAAATATCGCGCGCACCACTGCCGGTCGGTTCTTCCGCGCCGACGACCGCAGTGCCTTGGCCCAGGTGTACGCCACGCTCGACCAAATCACGCCGCACACGGTCAAGACGTTCAGCCACCAACCCAAGCGGGACCTGTTCTGGTGGCCGTTAGGCGCGGCTTTGCTGTTGCTGGCCCTGAGTCACGGCCTGGCAGCGATAGCCGGCCCGTTGCGGGCAAAGCCCGCGCCGGCGAGGCCTTGATATGGACATCGACCTCAACGCGCTGCATCTGCTTCGCCCTTACTGGCTGTTGCTGTGGGTTCCGGCCGTGTTGCTGCCTTGGGCCTGGCAGCGGCGCAATGATCTGAAGCGGCAATTGCAGGGCATCATCGCCCCGCACCTGGTCGCGCATTTGATCATCACCCCAGAAGAACAGCAGCGCGTACGGCCGGTCCATCTGCTCGCTGCACTGCTCGGCATCGGGGCGCTGGCCGCTGCCGGGCCGACCTGGCAGCGCGATGTTCCGGCGTTCGTCGACAATCGAGCACCGTTGATCCTGGCGCTGGACCTTTCGCCCTCGATGGATGCCGACGATGTGCCGCCCTCGCGCCTGCAGGCCGCCAAGCACACGCTGCACGACCTGGTCATGCGCAGGGCAGGGGCGCGAACCGCGCTGGTCGTCTATGCCGGTAGCGCGCATCTGGTCTTGCCGGCGACGCAAGACCCGCAACTGCTCGACACCTTCCTGCAGGCGTTGTCCACCGATCTGATCAGCCAGCCAGGCAAGGACGTGCTGGGGGTGATCGAGGTGGCCAAGCGCTTGCTGGCCGCCGAGCAAGTACCTGGAACTCTGGTCCTGCTTACCGATGGCGCCGACGCCGGGCAGTTCGCAGCGATCCCAAAAGCGCTCGAGGGCAGTGATCTGCAAGTGATGGTGTTGGCGGTCGGCAGCCGCGATGCCGGCGTGCTGCGGGATGCTCAGGGCCGTACACGGATCGGCGCCGATGGGCGGCCGCTACAGGCGGCTTTCGACGAAGACGCTTTGCGAAAGCTGGCCAAGGCCAGCAATGGCCCGTTGGGCAGCCTGACCTTGAACGACGATGACCTCGATTGGGTCGAGTTGCATGCGCAGCAGCATTTTCAGGCGGCCCAGGGCGACCCGCAGCAGGTGCACTGGAAAGACGCCGGCTATTGGCTGTGCTGGCCATTGGCGCTCATTGCACTGTTGTGCCTGCGCCGTGGTTGGAAGGTGCAGTGGATGGCTAGCGTACTGGTGGCAGTGCTACTAGGCGCCCAGCCACAAAACGCCCAGGCCGGGCCTGTGGCCGATGCGTTCTTCACCGCCAACCAACAGGGGCGCTGGGCCTTCGAACATGGCCACTACCCTCAGGCCGCTGCGCATTTCACCGACCCCTACTGGAAAGGCCTGGCTGCCTACAACGCTGCCGACTACGACGTCGCCTTGGCCAGCCTCGGCAAGCTTGACAGCGCGCAGGCCTACTTCTACCGGGGCAACATCTACGTGCGCCAGTTCAAGTTTCCCCAGGCGGTCCAGGCCTATCAGCAGGCTTTGAAGCAGCAGCCCGTATTTCCTGAGGCCACCGCCAACCTGGCGCTGGCCGAGGCGTTGCTCAAGGACTATGAAGATCAGCAAAAAGCCGGCACCCCGGATGAGAAGGCTGACAAGGTGGTAGAGGACCAGACGCCCTCCAAAGGCGCCAAGCAAAAGCAACAGCAGACGCCGCAGGCAGCTTCCGATCAGGTCTGGTTGAACAACCTGACCACCTCGCCGGCCCAGTTTCTCAGGCGCAAGTTCCTGCTGCAGGACGCCTCGCGACAAACTGCGGAGGGCAGCTGATGAGACACTTGCTGTTACTGCTAGGGCTGTACCTGCCGTTGCTTGCAATGGCGGCGCCCGAGGCTCGGGTGCAGGCGCGTCTGGTGCCTGGCGGCGACACGGTGGTAGGCGCCACCGTCGAATTGCAGGTCGATCTGCTGGTCGATACCTGGTTCACCCAACCGCCAGTGCTGCCTTTGATCGACTTACCGGGCGCCACCGTGAGTGCGCCGAGCGGCGAGGCCCAGCACCTGAACCAAGAGCACGATGGCAAGACTTTCTTCGGCCTGCGCTACACCTACCAGATCACCCCGCAGGCAGCCCAAACCTTCACCCTCCCGGCGCAATCCTTTCAGGTGTTCCCAGGGCAGTCGGATGGCCCGTTGACGCTCACCAGCGAACCGCTGTCGTGGGTGGCCAAGGCACTGGCGGGTGACACGGGTGGGCATCGCCTGGTGGCGCGCAAGGTTAGCCTCGAGCAACAGACGCAGCTGTCGCATTCGCCACTGAGAGCAGGCGACAGCATTACCCGGCGTGTACTGACCCGCGCCGAGGGCGCCCAGGCAATGTTGCTACCGCCGCCGCCCTTGAGCGAAGTTGCCGGCCTCAAACGTTATGTGCAAACGCCCAGAGTGACACCTCTCAGTGATGGTCGGGGTGGCACGAGCGGTGGCCAGCGTGAAGACAGCGTGACCTACGTGGTGTCCGCCGCCGGGCACTACCAACTGCCTGCCATCGAACTGCAGTGGTGGGACGCCGCCAGCGGCCAAGCCAGGCAGGCAACGCTGCCGCCCATCGATTTGAACGTCACCGAAGGCACTTATAAAGCCCCCTTTTCCATCGACGAAGACTTGCGGGCGCTCGGTCGCCAGGCACAGTTGCGCCTGTCAGCGCAGTGGCTGTGGTTGATCGGCCTGTTGCTGTTAGGTGGGGGACTGATTTATCTCTGCAGGCCTTGGCTGTACGCGGCCTGGCGTCGGTTCGAAGGTTGGCAGGCGGCGCGCCGCACGGCACGCTTGCAGTCTGCGGACTACGCCTGGCAGTTGGCCCGCAAGCAACTTGCACAAGACCCCCCTGAGCTTGGCGGGCTGTACCTGTGGGTTCGACGCCGTACCGGGTACTACACGTTGTCTGATTTTTCCCAGCGTTTGCCCCCCTCATCAGGAATTCGTCTACTAGACTGGCTCCAGATCCGCTACGGCAAGCCAAGTGGCTCCGCTCAAGTGACGCCGCCGCTGGGCCCGACGCTTTCGCAGGCCAGGCGGGTGCTGGCACCCGAACACGTCCGCAGCAGTCAGCGCAACGGTTTGAAACCACTCAATCCATGATACGAGTCGAACAGGGTAGGTAGTACAGAGGAGGGATTCTGCATGCTTGACCTACAACGCGTACGCTGGTGGTGGGCGCTGTTGCTCATGCTGCCCTGGCTGGTGCAAGCCGCGGACCCATTACCGTCGTGGCGTGATGGGCCGTCACGCCAGGCCATCGAAGCCTTTGTCACGGCTGTGACCACCGAGGGCGGCAAGGACTTTGTGCCAGCGGTCGAGCGGGTTGCTGTCTTCGACAATGACGGCACCTTGTGGAGCGAACAGCCGTTGTATTTCGAAGTGCTGTTTGCCCTGGATGAGGTGAAACGACTCGCGCCTCAGCACCCTGAGTGGGCAAGCCAACAGCCGTTCAAGGCAGTTCTGCAGGGTGATCAGAAGACGCTGAGCGATAGCGGCATGGAAGGCCTGCTGAAGATCGTTGCCGCGACCCATGCCGGGTTCAGTACCGAGGCTTTCATCGCCAACACCAAGCGTTGGCTGGCAACGGCCGTGCACCCCCGCAGCCACAAGCCGTACACCGAAATGGTCTTCCAGCCCATGCTCGAACTCTTGCAGTACCTGCGGGCCAACGGTTTCAGAACGTACATCGTGTCGGGCGGCGAGGTGGCCTTCATGCGTGCCTTCGCTGAAGAGGTCTACGGGGTGCCGCCGGAGCAAGTGATCGGCACCACCCTGGACGCGCGTTTTATCGATGACAACGGCAAACTGTCGATCGAGCGGCTGCCCAAGTTGCTGCACAACGATGACGGGCCCGGCAAGCCGGTCAGCATCGACGCGCGCATTGGCCGTCGACCGATCCTCGCTTTCGGCAACTCCGATGGCGACCTGCAAATGCTGCAGTGGACCATGGCCGGCGACGGCAAGCGTTTTGCCGGCCTGGTCCACCACACCGATGCAACACGCGAATGGGCTTACGACCGCAACAGCAAGGTCGGGCGCCTGGACAAGGCTCTGGACGCCGCCAGGCGCGCGAACTGGACCGTGGTGGACATGGCCCGTGAATGGCAGCGCATCTACCCATATGAAAAGCAGCAGGCTCAATGAAAGAGACACCGCAGGGGCACAGGGAACCAGCCGAGTAGTAGGTCGATCGTGCGCGTAGTCGTGGCAATTGCCAGTAAACGTGATACGGAGAGATCGCCTTATGAAGTCCAGTAGAAGATGGATATCCACCCTCGCGCTCGCCGCCACTGCGGCGATGGGCGTGTGCGCGGCGAATGCCGCAGAAAAGCCCAATATCCTGGTGATTTTCGGTGATGACATAGGCCAGACCAACATCAGTGCCTATGGCCAGGGGGTGGTCGGCTACCAGACACCGAACATCGACCGCATCGGTAAAGAAGGGATGATGTTTACCGACTATTACGCCGAAAACAGTTGCACCGCCGGCCGTTCGAGTTTCATCACTGGCCAGACGCCGCTGCGCACTGGTTTGTCGAAGGTTGGCATGCCCGGTGTGCCGGTCGGCCTGCAAGCCCGTGACGTGACCATCGCCCAGGCATTGAAGGCGCAAGGTTATGCCACGGGCCAGTTCGGCAAGAACCACCTCGGCGACCGCGACGAGTACCTGCCCACCAACCACGGTTTTGATGAGTTCTTTGGCAACCTTTACCACCTCAATGCAGAGGAGGAGCCTGAGCGCGAGTTCTGGCCCAAGGATGACGCGGAATTCGTCAAGGCCGCCTCACCACGTGGGGTGATCAAATCCAGCGCCGACGGCAAGATCGAGGACACTGGCGCCTTGACCAAGAAACGCATGGAAACCATCGACGACGAGACCACGCAGGCGGCGATCAACTTCATCGACAAGCAGGTCAAGGCAGACAAACCGTTCTTTGTCTGGATGAACACCACGCGGATGCATGCGTTTACCCATGTGCGTGAATCCATGCGGGGCCAGAGCGGAATGGTCGGCAATGAATACGCCGATGGCATGCTGGAGCATGATGGCGATGTAGGCAAACTGTTGAAGACACTGGATGATCTGAAAATCACCGATAACACCATCGTGGTCTACACCACAGACAATGGGCCGAACCAGTGGTCGTGGCCGGACGCCGCCACTACGCCGTTCCGCAATGAGAAAAACTCCAACTGGGAGGGTGCTTATCGGGTGCCGGCGATGGTCCGCTGGCCAGGCAAGGTCAAGCCGGGAACGGTGTCTACCCAGATGTTCTCTGGATTGGACTGGTTCCCGACTCTGCTGGCCGCAGCAGGGGATACCGACATCAAGGACCGCTTGCTCAAGGGCACTGATGTGGCAGGCAAGAACTTCAAGGTCCACCTCGACGGTTTCAACCAACTCGATTACCTGACGGGCAAAGCCGACAAGAGCGCGCGTAACGAGTTCTATTACTTCAACGATGACGGTGTGCTGGTCTCCATGCGTTTCCAGGATTGGAAACTGGTGTTCTGCGAACAGCGCGCCCCTGGCGGGCTGCAAGTCTGGAGCGAGCCATTCACCTGTTTGCGCGTGCCGAAGATGTTCAACCTTCGCATGGACCCCTACGAGCGAGCTGATATCGTCTCGGACCAATACTACGATTGGTTGACCAAAAACGATTACTTGATCTTCCAAGGTACTCGCAAAGCAGCTGCATTCTTGCAGACCTTCGTCGAGTATCCGCCGAGCCAGCGTCCAGCGAGCTTCAGCATCGATCAGATCCGTGCTGACGTGGACAAGAAAATCGAAGAGAAGATGAAGAACTGAGCGTACGGCCCCGCGCCCGCCGTTGGCGGGCGCATTTTTTCTACATCCATTGCGGACTTGGCAACAGGTCCGCTAAGGCTTATCGATGCCAGCAGCTGTGAATTGCGCCCGCGTTCATACCCCTGAATCCACCGAAAACCGGACACCGCTGCAACTGATGCTGCCAGCGGCGCTGCTGTTCGTTTCTGGCGGTGCAGCGCTGATCTACCAAGTGCTCTGGGTCAAGCAGCTGTCCTTGGTGGTTGGGGTGGAGGTGTACGCCATCACCGCAGGCATCAGTGCATTTTTTGCCGGCCTGGCGCTGGGCGGGCTGGTGTTCGGCCGCTGGGCCGACCGCCTGCGGCGTCCGGTCAAGCTCTATGCCGGCCTAGAGCTGGCGGTGGCAATCGTTGCGGTGGCGGCGACCTTGGCCCTGGCGCAGAGTGCGGCGCTGTTTGCCCGCCTGGAGGCGAGTGTCGGCCTGTTGGCTTGGCTGCTGCCATTCAGCCTGGTCGGGCTGCCGGCGTTCCTGATGGGCGGCACCTTGCCGGTGCTGGTTCGGGCGCTGACCCCAAGCGAAGGGCAGATGGGCGAGGCGGGTGGTCGGCTGTACGCCGCCAATACCGCCGGGGCAATCCTCGGCACCTTGTTGGCGGCGTTCGTCCTGTTGCCCCAGCTCGGCGTAACCGGGGCCGCCGGTGTGGCCGCCTTGTTGAATCTGCTGGCGGCGCTGGGTGCATGGGTTGGGCGCGCCAAGGATGAGCGGGCACTGCCCACTGCTACGGATACTGCGCCAACACGTTCCCCGCAGGCGCGCTTGGCCCTCACCTTGTATTGCCTGGCGGGGGGCGTGGCGCTTGGTTACGAGGTGATGTGGACGCAATCGATCGTGCAGTTCATGAGCACCCGCGCCTTTGCTTTCTCCGTGGTGCTGGCCACCTATCTGACCGGGTTGGTACTGGGCAGTGCCGTGTACGCCCGGCGTGCCGACCGCATCCGCGACCCGTGGGGGTTGTTCGGCCTGCTGATCGCGGCCGCTGGGCTACTGGCCTTGCTGCAGATCGCCGGGCTCGGGCGTTGGCTGGTGATCCTGCAGACCACGTTGGAAGGCCATGTATTGCAATTGACCGGTAGTCAGCTGGCAGGTATGTGCGCGCGCTTCGCCGCTGCCGCGTTGTGCGTGGTGTTCGTACCCACCACGTTGCTGGGTGCGGCATTCCCGCTGGCGTTGCGCCTGGCCGTGGACAGTGGCCAGGTGGGACGGGACGTGGGTGTGGTGGTCGCGCTAAACACCCTGGGCGGGATTGTCGGTGTCATGCTTACCGGGTTTGTTCTGGTGCCAGAGGTCGGGCTGGTACGCACCTTGGTCGTGCTCGCCTGTGTGGCGGCAGCCATCGGCGCAGTGGCGGCGTGGCGTGGCCACACCGTGCACAAGGGGATGCGCGTAGCGGTCCTGCTGGTTGCCGTCGCGACCCTGGTCAGCGGCGCGCTGACTCCGCCACAGCGCCTGGCGCAACTGTTGCCCGGGGCGCGCAGCGGCGAGCTGGTGTTCTACCAGGAGGGCCGCGGCGGCACGGTGGCGGTGGTCAACCAGCAGCGTCAGGGCCAAGCGTTCAACCGCCTGTACATTCAAGGGGTTTCCAACACCGGCGATGCCATGCCGTCACTGCGCTATATGCGCCTGCAGGCGTTGCTGCCGTTGCTGATCCATCGCGGTGAGCCGCGCTCAGCGCTGGTGATCGGCTTCGGCACTGGGATCACCGCCGGCGCGATGCTGCGCTACCCGGGCCTGGATCACCCGGTGGTCGCCGAACTGCTGCCGCAAGTTCTGGCAGCGGCGCCGCTGTTTTCCGGTAACTACGACGCTGTGAACGACCCACGCCTGGACATCCGCCTGCGTGATGGGCGCCGTGAGCTTCTGCGCAGTGAGCAACGCTACGACGTGATCACCCTGGAACCACCACCGCCGTCTGCGGCAGGGGTGGTGAACCTGTACTCGCGCGACTTCTACCAGTTGGCGGCGTCGCGTCTGCAAGAACATGGGCTGGTCGCCCAATGGCTGCCGCTACCAACCCAGAACGACGAAGACAGCCGCTCGTTGGTGCGCAGCTTCCTTGACGTGTTCCCGCATGCCTCGTTGTGGACCACCGAGTTTCACGAAATGCTGCTGATCGGCTCGGCCACGCCCATGGTGCTGGATGTGCCGCGTATCCGCCAACGCTTCGAGCAGCCTGAGGTGTCAGCTGCGCTGTCACAGGTCGGTGTGAGTTCGCTCGGCGCCTTGCTGGCCACTTGGGTCACCGATAGGCAGGGCCTGGAGCGCTATGCCGGCGATGCTCAGCCGGTTACCGATGATCGACCACGCATCGAATACGCCCCGTGGGTCCGGCCGCGTGAAATCACCCGCGTACTGCCAGCGCTGCTGGCATTGCGGGTAGCGCCGCCGTTGGAAAACGCCAGCCCTTCAGTGCGGGCGGCGGTGAACGATGAGTGGCAACTGTTGCGACGTTTCTATGGCTTGTCGCTACTGGCTTACAACGGCGATCGCCAGGGCTGGATGCGCGAGGCGCGGGCCTTGGCGCCGATCAGCGCACAGAATCCTTACATGCGCTGGTTTACGGGTGGCGAGCGCTGAAGGGGTGGCGCACTCGCCGAAGCTGCAGCTTGGCTGATCAGGGCCGCTGGCGAGCCGTTCAGGCGACAGCTATCCTCCAGCGCACAGCGTTGCGTGGACGCGCCCAGGGATGAACGGCAATGATCGAGTTTGTGCTCCATGCCTTGCGTGCAAACCCAGAAATTGCAGTGTTCCTGGCCATCGCATCGGGCGTTCTGATCGGCCGGATACGCGTGGGCAGCTTTCACCTTGGCTCGGTTGCCGGGGCGCTGCTGATGGGCTTGGTCATAGGCCAGATCGGGCTCGAAGTGCCACATGAACTGAAGTCGGTATTTTTCGCCTTGTTCATCTACGCCGTCGGCTTCAAGAGTGGGCCGGAGTTCTTCGGTAGCCTCAATCGAGGCACCTTGAAACTGGTGCTGCTCTCGGTGGTCCTGTGCGGTACTGCGCTGGCCACGATACTGGCGATGTACAGCGTGTACGGTTTCGATGCGGGTTTCACGGCCGGGCTCGGAGCCGGGGCTTTGACGGACACGGCCATCATGGGCACGGCCAGCAGTGCCATTGCCCAGCTGTCTATCGACGAGGCGACCAAGGCGCAACTCAACAGCCATATGGCAGTGGCCTACGCCATCACCTACGTGTTCGGTACCATCGGCCTGGTGGTCTTCGTTGGCAGCATCGCACCGCGGCTGCTACGCGTGGACCTGGCCAGTTCTGCGCGGGAATTGGAGCGTTCGCTGGGGATCGAGCAGGAGGACGCTGCGTTGAGCATCCCCTATACGCGTATCGTGGTGCGTGCCCATCAATTGACTGCATCGGCGGCCGAGGGCATGCGCATTGCCGATATCGAGGCAGTGCACCGCAACCTCAGTGTCGAGCGGGTTGTGCGTGACGGCCGGGTGCTTGAGCGGGACGCGCAATTGCGCCTGCAGCGTGGCGATGTGCTAGGCGTTTACGCGTTACGCGAAGCCGTTGCCCAGCTCAACCCGTGGATCGGCCCCGAGGTGGATGACCCGCTCTCGATGTCGTTTGCCACCCGCACGGCGCACATCGTGCTCACCTCGCGCAAGCTGTCGGGCAAAACCCTGAAGCAGATCAAGCATGAGCTGGTCGGCGCCATGCGCATGGGCTGTTACATCGTCGGTATTACGCGCCAGGGGCTGGATTTACCGCTGCTGCCCGACACGGTATTGCGCCGTGGCGATGTGATTACCCTGACCGGTCGCACCCGCAGCGTCGAAGCGCTGGCCGAGCAGTTGGGGCGGGTGCGCGAGGACCATCACAAGAGCGATATCGCGATCCATGCGTTGGGGTTGGTGGTCGGGTCGTTGCTCGGCATGTTGTCTACCCACATCGGCATCATTCCGGTCGAGTTGGGGGTGGGTGGCGGGGTGCTGCTGGTGGGCCTGCTGATTGGCTGGTACAACTCGCGTCATCCTGATTTCGGCGCGCTGCCGCCGGCCGCGCAATGGGCATTTTCAGAGTTTGGCCTCACCGCATTCGGTGCAGTCGTCGGGCTGCTCGCAGGCCCTGCCGCGCTGGCCGCGATCGAAACGCAAGGCCTGGCGTTATTGATCTCCGGGGCCGCAGTCACGCTGATCCCTCCCGTGGTGACCTTGTACTTTGGCTACTACGTGTTGCGCCTGCACCCGATGATCCTGTTCGGTGCCCTGGCCGGAGCGCAAACCGAAGCGGCGTCGATGAACAAGATCCTTGAGCAGTCCGGCAGCAATACGCCGGTCATCGGCTTTACCGTGTGCTATGCCATCTCCAATGTTCTGCTGGCGGTCTGTGGGCCTGTGATCATTGCGTTGACCACTACCTGAGGGTGCACTGCTCAGGTGAGGTTCAGGGTTTGGATGGCGCCCCATGGGAGTAGGTATGTCGTTACGCACTAAACTGCTCTGGCTGTTCGCGCCGCCGCTGTTGCTGGTGCTGCTCCTCAGCTACGTTGCCGCTCATGCCTTGCTGCTCGAACGGCTGGACAAGCAGGACGAGCGACTCCTGGTCATCGAGGCAGGCCGCATGCGCGCGCTGTTGGGCAGCATCTTCGAACGCGATGCCGATCGCTTGCAGCAGTTGGCCGAGTCACTGCCTCGCCCCCTCGGCCTGGCGTTCCCTTTGCCCGCGCAAATCTTCAGCCGGACCGGTTTCGACTTTTTCGTACTGGCCACCGATACAGGGCAACTTGCGGCCTGGAAACCCCTGGACCCTGCGACGTTCAGGGCCACAGGCAACAGTACGCCTTTGTCATTGGCAGCACTCCAGCGCGAAGTGTCGACGCAGCTTGAGCGCTTGACCAGGGCCATGGCGTCAGCGCCAGCGCCTCAGCTGATGCTGGTGAACGGCCAGCCGTTCATTCTTGTGGCTGTTGATGGCGGCCCGGCCGGCGCTAAAGACGTCTTGTTTGCAGGCACGTTTCTCGATGCCGCGCGGATCGCCGCCCTGCAACGGCAACTGGGCGCAGTGCTGCAGTGGAATGCTGCCGGCGCTGAACGCAATGCCTCGCGAGCGGATGGCGAGTTCATCAGTATCGGCAATCGCCAGATCAGTGACGCGCGCCAGCACAGTATCGAGCTGATCTTCCATGACAGCCTGGGCGAGCCGCAGGTGAAGTTGCAGTTGCAGCGTGAGCGGCACCTGTATATCGAGGGCAGCGAACAACTGAAGCTGTTGCTGGGGGCTATGGCCGCGATCATCTGCCTGGCCTGGGCGCTGATCTATCTGGCCTTGGACTTCACAGTGCTCAGGCGGATTTCTACCCTGCATCGAGAGTTTCATGCCATAGGCGCAGATTCAACGGGCGGGCGTTTGTCGGATGCAGGGCATGACGAGTTGGGCCTGCTGGCGCAGGAAGCCAACCGCACCCTGGACCGTCTGGAGCAGAGTGAGAGCCGCGGGCGGGTAATCCTGGACGGCATGGAGGATGGCTACTTCGAACTCGACCAACAGGGCAGGATCCAGTCGGTAAACCCTGCGTTCTGCAAAATACTTGGCTACGCTGCGGCGGATGTCATCGGCCACAGGTTCGCTTCACTGCAAGGCAGTACGCAGGCCAACTCGACCACCCCAGCTGTGGTGTTCGACACCGAAGCAGGTGCGCCGCTGTCGGCCCGGCTGCAGCGTGCGGATGGAAGCGTGGGCCATTACCAAACGCGATTTACCAGGATCAGTGGCCCAACTGGCAGCGTGATCGGCTACCGCGGCATCCTGCATGACGTGAGCGAGCATGTTCAGTACCAGCAGGCGCTGCTGGACATGGCCTACCATGACGCACTGACCGGCTTGGGCAATCGCAAGGCTTTTCACCAGCAGTTGGAGCGGCAACTCGATACGCAGCGCTGGCCGCTGGCGCTGGTTTTTCTCGACCTGGACCGTTTCAAGCAAGTCAACGATCGCTTTGGCCACGATGTCGGCGACGCCTTGCTGTCCTGCATGGCCGAACGCCTGCGCAATGCCATGCGCGAGCAGGACTCGGTCTATCGATTGGGTGGCGATGAGTTCACGGCGATCCTGCCTGGCATCGACGAGGCGGCGGCCAGAGCACTGGCCGAGCGGCTATTGGCGGTGTTGAGTGCACCGGTGAGTATCGGCGACGTGCTGATCGATTTCGTCACACCGAGCATCGGCCTTGCGTTCGCGCCTGCGCATGCCACCTGTGCGGACATGCTGGTCAAGGCGGCAGACCAGGCGATGTACCACGCCAAGCAGCAACGTGGGCGAGTCTGTTTGGCTGGTTGAGGGCAATGCTAGCGGCAACATCATAATCGTATGGAAGGAGAGCCTGCATGAAGATCAAAACGTTGGCTGCAACGATGTGCCTCAGCACATTGCTGTTGCAGGGCTGTGCGAGCAAGTATGTGGAGTCCGATCAGTACTCGGGCTTTCTCAAGGATTACAGTGTCTTGAAGGAAGACAAATCCCCATCAGGGGCTCCGGTGATGCGCTGGATAAAGCCGGGCACCGATGCGAAGCGGTATACCAGCGTGTACCTGGAACCCAGCCAGCTCTATCCCAAGCCGCAACCGACGGAAAAGATCCCGCAATCCACGCTGCAGGGCATCACCCAGTATTATGACCAGACGCTGAAAAACCACTTCTCCCAGGTTTTGCCGTTGGCGACAAGCCCGGGCCCAGGGGTGCTGGTGGTTCGCCCGGCGATCACCGCTGTCAGTGCAAAGACCAAGAGCCTGCGGCCTTATGAGGTCATCCCGATTGCCCTGGTAGCCGCCGGCATCAGCACCGCCACTGGCATCCGTGACCAGGACACCAGCATTGCTACTGAAGCTGCGTTTCTGGATGGCGATACCAACCAAGTGGTCGCTGAGGTCGTGCGCAAGGGAGCGGGGACGGAACTGGATAACGCGTCTCAGGTCATGCAGGCCAAGGACGCAAAAGCAGTGCTCGATGGTTGGGCCAAGGACATGGTGAGTTCTTTCCAGGCACTCAGGAAGTGACCCAGACCGCCCCACTGAGACACAGCGTGGGGCGGTTTCATGAACACAGACGGCATCGACGATGCGACCGGCCACAGCATGTGCGATGCCAGTGGCGGGCAGAGGTCAGGGAACGATATTCCATTCGTCCATCAGTCGGCACTCCGCCGAGGGCGCTCAACTGTTCACCTAGAGCCCTTCAGGAGTGACGGCCATGCCACGTGGAGACAAAGACAAATACACCGACGAGCAAAAGCACAACGATTTTGCGCCAGTTTTTCGGCCTGAGCCTGGAGCGAATCCTTGAGAAACCACCATTCTCAACTTCCATCGCCTGCTGGAAAAACACGCGTTGGCCGCTGGTATTTTCAGTGTGATCAATGGCTATCTGGGCGACCGTGGCTTGTCACTGCGACAAGGCACCATCGTCGATGCCACGCATGATTCATGCACCCAGTTCGACCTAGAACAAGGACGGTAAACGCGGCCCAGAAATGCACCAAACGAAGAAGGGAAACCAGTATTCCTTCGGTGCCAAAGCTTTTGAACGGCAACCGTTTTTGAAAGCGCCGATGGCTCAATAGCCGAAAATAGCGGTCTACTTCAGACCCTCCCTAGGAGGGTGCGCTTGTCCAATGCAACGCTGCGATAGTCCTGTCACCGTACAGTAGACCTTCACACTTGATCCCGCCAAAGAAACAACGGCCAAGCAAGTAAAAGTCGATGTGATCTAGGCGCAATTCAGAACCTCCAAAAAGCAGGAGAAACGAGGACTAACACGGTAAGAATTTCAAGTCGGCCAAGGAGCATTCCGATGGTCAGCAGCCATTTCGCAGCGTCGGGTATAGAGGCGAAGTTCCCGGCAGGCCCAATCACTGTACCTAGCCCTGGCCCAACGTTACATACAGCCGTTGCTGCACCACTGAGCGCTGTGGTCCAGTCAAGCCCTATCAAGGATAACCCCAGTGCGATCATGGCAATGGTGAAAGAGAAGAAGAACGAAAAAGTCAGCAATGAGCGCACGATCTCTTCATCAATGGGGTGACCATTGTACTTTTTCGAGATCATCGCCCGTGGATGGATCAACTGCTTCAAACTGCTAACCAGAAGCGACGCGGCCACCTGAAAGCGAAATATTTTCAACCCGCCGGCTGTAGACCCTGAACACCCTCCTATAAACGTAAGGTAGAAGAAGAGCAGTACTGCGAAGCTGCCCCAAAGAGTGTAGTCCCCTACAGCAATGCCTGTGGTGGTTACCACCGACGTCACATTGACTGCGACGATCCTAAATGCATCTGTCCATGACAGGTCGCTATGCAAGTATAGCCAAGTGCCCACGGCTACCCACACCACTACAAGAAATCCAAGGAAGCCGCGTACCTGGTGGTCTTTCAGCAGTGCTCGCCGGTGACCACGCAGTGTCGCCACGTACAAGGTAAAGGGCAGGCTGCCCAAGATCATAACCACCACTGCCACCCAGTGCACAGCGGGCTGCCGCCAGTGGCCGAGTGAGGCATCGGACGTTGAAAAGCCACCGGTTGAGATGAGTGACATCGAGTGATTGATGGCTTCGAAGGGTGTCATACCAGCAGCCCACAGTGCCACTGTGGCCAAAGCTGTCAGCCCTAGATAAATCACCAAGATCATCTTGGCCGCGACATGGGAACGAGGCGTCACCTTATCAGACCAGTCCGAAGACTCCGTCTGAAACAGGCGCATCCCGCCGACACGCAGCAGCGGTAAAATAGCAACGGCCATGCCGATGAAGCCTATACCACCAAGCCAATGCAACAAGGATCGCCAGATCAGCAGCCCCGGCGACGCGCTGTCGAGTCCGGTCAGCACGGTCGAACCAGTAGTGGTGATTCCCGACATCGTTTCGAAGAAAGCATCCGTGTAGCTGATATGTCTGATGAACACCATAGGCAAAGCCGCAAAGGCGCAGACGATGACCCAACTGACCGTGGTCAGGAAATACATATCTCGGGCCCTCAGTTGCGGCGCCTCGGGCATCCCGCGAGCGATCAGCGCAGTGCCCGCACAGAGGGCAATGAGGCTCGACCATACGAAGGACTCGAGGTCATCGCTACGGTCATACAATAGCAGTGTCGCCATCGGAATAACCATGCTGACGGCCAGGGTAATCAGGAAGACCCCGAGGATGAATGCAATGAAGTGCAATGCAGGGAGAGGCATCGAGCAAACTCATCATGTGGCGGTACCGGGCAGTATCAATTTCACCAAGAAGATGTCGAGTAAAAAAGTCGTAAAGGAGAAGTCTGTGCCGTGAGTGCTGAAATGAGATGCAGTAAACCGCAAAGCTCTGAAGCCTGCAGGGGCCACTTGCGCTCAGATGGTTGCTATGTAGGTGATGATGCTTTGCTGACAGTCATCCTTTGCCAGACTTTTTTCTCAGGAGATGCAAGATGAGCATTGATTGGACCAATTTCACACCATGGTCATCATTATGTGGAGGTGCCTTGATAGGGCTGGCGGTCAGCTTGTTCGTTCTCGCAAATGGTAGGATTGCAGGCATCAGTGGCTTGCTTGGAGGTGTGCTGCAATTTGGCAGTGAGGGTTGGAGCGAGAAGGCTCTGTTTCTGCTCGGTTTGGTGATTTCGCCACTGCTTTGGGGGGCTTTCACCGTCTTACCAGAAATTGAAATCGATACAGAATGGCCCGCCTTGATTCTAGCGGGCTTACTCGTCGGAGTTGGAACCCGTTACGGGTCGGGCTGTACGAGTGGTCATGGCGTGTGTGGGATCTCCCGACGCTCTCCTCGCTCCCTCTTGGCAACGGCGTGTTTTATGACCTCCGGTTTTGCAACGGTGTACGTCACTCGTCATATATTAGGAGCCTGAAGATGCTCAAGTTGACCGCATTTATTGCAGGACTCATGTTTGGCTTGGGTTTACTTCTAGCAGGCATGGCAAACCCTGGCAAGGTGCTGGCTTTTCTTGATGTTAGCAAAGCCTGGGATCCGTCACTTGCTCTTGTGATGCTCGGCGCCATCTCGGTAGCGGCTATCCCGTTAAACTGGGCACGGAGGCATAGTCGATCTTTGCTGAATGCCCGTATGCAGTTACCAGTCAAAAGCAGTTTAGACGTCCGTTTGATGGGGGGCAGTCTAGTGTTTGGTGTGGGATGGGGAATTGCGGGAATCTGCCCTGGGCCAGCGGTTGCTCTTCTACTCACCTGGCACTGGCAAGTCGTCATATTCTTTTTAGCGGTAGTGGCCGGCATGTACGCTTTTTCCTTTCTGGAAAGCCGACATGCTTCGCGATCAGAAGGTTAGCAAGAGACAACGCGCTCATAGCCATAACTGGGATAGCCATTCAGCAGGTGCACGGGCACCTCCTGCGCTCGGCTGGTTGCGTAGTCGAAAAGGATCACCGGGCGATCAGGTGGGCCGCCGGTTTGTACCCACATCCAGGTTTGGCTGCTGGGCTCACGACCCGGCTCTTCAACGGCAGCCACAAGCGCAGGTCAGTTCATGCTCGGGCAGTTCGTGGACAACTTCGATACGCGGCAAATCAGCCGGCAGCGGCTTGCGCTTGCCACGGCGTTTGGTCGGCGCAACGACTTCCTCGTCGCCAACCGCATCGTCGGCCTGGACAGTGCCTTCAGCTGGGGGGCATGGCGGCCTCGGCGCTGGCGGCCAATGTCAGTGGGCAGATCGTGCAGCCGGGTGTAGGGGGCATGGTCGTCAGAGGCCAGGTCGCCGCTCACGCCAATGCGTTCATGAACGACAAGTGGTTTGGTGGCGACAAACCGGATTACTCCAGGGTTGCGGCGGATGCCTTTGGCAACGTCCTGGCCAACTTCGCCTTCGGTGCCGCTGACAGCTTCCGGACCCAGGCCGCTCGATACGGCACAATGGCTGCGTCACTGGCGGACGGGCTGGTGGTGGATCTGCCGGCGAGCCTGGTCACACCGGACCAGCAGGAACCTCTGTTCGACTTCGATGCCGGACAGCCAGGCAGAAGCGCTGTCTTGGCGTGCCGTACGCGGGGTTTCCAATGCGGCGCTGGACATGCTCGACAGTACGGCGATCATGGCCGGGCTGGTGACCGATGCACAACTTTGCGACCAGGCGCTGGAAGGCTTGTCCCGACTGAGCAGCGAGGTAAGGAATGACCCACAGGGCGTCTTCGACAGAACGGTCAGCGCGGCGGATCGCTACCTGACGCAAACAGAGGGGGCGCAGATCGCCGAAGATGGCCTGCGCCTGCTCACCAGTACGCTTGCTGGTGGGGTGGCGTTGCGTGCGACCACCGATGCCGCGGGCTCGGCGGTGCGGGCGGGGGCATTCTACTACCGCAATTCGGTGTACGTGCCACCGGCACTGTCATACGGCACCCTCGGCGGCGGGATCTTTATCCCAAGCCTTGGCAAGCGGATCACCACGGTCACCAAAGCGATGAGCGACAGGTTTCAGCACGTTGACTACCTAGATCCGCGGACCAATAAAATGACTGCACCTGGGGTTGGCCAAGTCATTGCGGTTGATCATATTTTCCCGGTCAGCAAGATTATTGAGCTGCCGGATTTTGATAGACTCACCCGTTCGCAGATGACCGACATCATTCAGGACCGTGTCGGGCTTGGAAATTTGCAGGGGCTGCCGCAGTCGCTCAATGCGTCGAAAGGTGCCAGCATAAAATGGGAGATGATCGGTAAGCAGAGGTTGAACGACACCTACATCTCAAACCTGGCTGAGAAGCAGATCCTGTTGCGGGAGCGCATTAACAGGCAGATACAGGCTTTCCAAAAACTCAATGCCGGAGGGCAGTGATGCTTGATAAGAATAGATATGATCTGGTTTGCACGAGCCCAGTAGATCTTGGTGATGCCCAGCGGATGCGCTTGCATAGCACTGTAATTGATGGTTTAGGTGCCTCCGTTAGTAAAATGTTTCCAGGCTTCAGCGAAGCCTTCCCGCGTAGCGTGGCGGCTATCGAGCGCGAGTATGCGATGCCGATAGTGCTGTTCAGGCAACTTGAGGATACATGGATGGGATCGCTGGCGGCTGAAGGGCGGGAACTGAACTTGTTCTTCGACCTCGTGCCCGTTTTCCTTGAAACGGAGGGGCCAGCATTTGATAGAAACTGCGCAATGCTACCGCGTCGCTGGAAGGAACTGTATCGCTACTTCTGGTCTTTCATGCTGACCGAGCGTTCATATCTGTCCCCCGATTGGACCAACTCGCCGTTCTCTTACAGCGGGCGTCTGACGATCGAGCGCTATCGCGTGCTGCGCGGCGTTAAAAAAGCGTTGATCAAAGACTTCGTCAACAGTACCCAGGCAAACTCCGTGCACTCCCTGTATTGCTGGTTGTTGACGGACGCGGGTGATGCCCTGTTTCTTGACGAGGACAAGTGCGACGGCAAGGTCTATCACGTCAAGAACAATGACTTTGCCGATTACCGACTGCTCGAAGATGCAGAGAACGTGCTGGATAACTACCTGGCGCACTACGTGACGACGCAATCCCCGGCAGGCTTCGACTTCAGGGCATAGGGCAGCAACAGGGGGCGCTCTTTGCGTCACCCCCTTGCCAGAATCCTCACCACTCCCATTCCATTGCATTTGTCTCCTCGTACATCCCCCTGATCCGCCGCAACGCCTGCCCATGCAACTGCGACACCCGTGCCTTGCCCACCCCGAGCAGTCCCGCCAGTTCCACGAAGCTCATCTGCTGGTAGTAATGCCCAACGATGATCTGCCGTTCTCGCTCCGGCAGGCGCTCTACCAGCAGGCCGAGGCTTTCATCCTTGTCTTCCTAGACATACGCGCTGAGAGGGTTGTTGTCTGGCGGTTCTTCATCGATCACCCCCAGTTCAAAGAAGTAGCCGAAAGCGAGGTCGACGGCGTTGTTGACCACCAGCTCGAAATCGCTGTCGGTGGCGCCGAACCGCTGCTCGCTGCCGATGCCTTCCAGGCGTTCGCGGGCGATTGAGCGCTGATCCTTGATATAGGCAGACAGCCCCTTGAGTACTGTGCCCTTGAGGAATGGCTCGGCGTAGGTGCGAAAGCGTACCTGGCGCAGTGGGTCGAAGCCGTCGATGGCCTGCAGCAGCCCTTGGGAGGTGAGGCTGAGGTAGTCGTGCCACTGCACCAGCGTGTGCGGATAGCGGTTGTAGTAGTACCCGGCGACGGTGCGCGACCAGGCGCTATGGAATAAGAACAGGCGTGTGCGGGTGTCTGCCTCGCGCAGACACAGCCACTGCTGCCAGAGCAGGCGTTCTTCGTCACTGAGCACTTGCGGGTTGTCCATGGACAGCTCACACCACGCTGCGCACGAGCGTCTGGGTTATCAGGCCCCAGCCATCGATCAGCAGAAACAGCATGATCTTCAGCGGCAGCGAAAGCGTGATCGGCGGCACCATGATCATGCCGAGCGACATCAGGATCGAGGAGACGATCAGATCGATGATCAGAAACGGCAGGAAGATCATGAAGCCGATCTGGAAGGCAATCTTCAGCTCGCTAAGCATGAACGCCGGCACCAGGTGCACCGGGGTCAGTTCATCCACAGTGGCCGGCAGAGGTGCCTTGGCCAGTTCGTGGATCAGGCGCAGGTCGGACTCGTGGGTCTGGCGCACCATGAAGTCGCGTACCGGAACCCAGCCCTTCACGGCGGCCTGCTCGCTTTCGGTGGGACATAGTTTTTTGTACCCCCAGTCATACTGGTCTCGCGCTTCCCGGTAGTGCCGGACAACCCATGTATTGTCGACTGTAGACGTATCGCTGACATTACAGTGCGGGCGATGGTGTTTTGGCGGCCTCTGAAGGTGATTCCCGCAATATCTGTAGCCGTCAAGAACACCACGATCACCACTTGAAGTGATGGTGGCCGCCTAATTTGAGGGGAAAGAGTTTCAGGCCTCGATGTGCGATTCAAAGACTCTCAGGGTCGCCAAAGAACATTTGGACATTCATATAAATCAAATGGTTATGAATGGGAAATTGGATTTGTACCCGCAGATGTACCCCTTTCAACTGCAGCTACGAGTGGATTCCAGTGGAGGCAACGAGGAGGGATCGGTTTCAAATGTGCAATCCCTCGCCCATTTGCGCAACTTATGCTTTGGGCTCGTCACAGTCGCTACGCGTCGCAGCAGTCAGTGGGTGGGATGCACACGTTTTCCACTGAGGCCTGAACCAGAAAGCCTACATTTCCTGAGAAAGCCGGCTTTCTGGTTTCAGGGGACAACCTGAATGGTCAGACGATGAAGTTCACCAATCGGTTAGGCACTACGATCATCCTTCCTGCGCTTTCCAGATATTTGCTCAACCCAGGATCGGACAGCGCCTGGTCACGGATTGTGTCATGGTCGGCATCGGCCTGGACCAGAATCTCCCCCCGTAGCTTGCCATTGACCTGTACCATCAACTTCACTTCGTCCTGCCTTAAGGCGTCGCTGTCCGGGGTCGGCCAGGCACTGTCGTAGATCGCGCCGGGGAATCCTAATGCCTCCCAGAGAACCTGGGAGATATGTGGCGTCACAGGTTGCAGCACCTGCAAGAGAATGGACATGGTTTCCCGGCAGACCTGGTGACCAACGCTGCGGGCACTCTCCAGTACCTTGAGCATCTTCATTGCACCCGATACGACGGTATTGTATTGCAGACGCTCATAATCGTTATTGATTTGCTTCAACAAGTCATGGGTCATGAAGCGCACACGGCTGGCTTCTGTGGCGTCTGCCGCCTGGCCGTCACTTTCGCTCCAGCGTGCCTGCTCATCAACGGCAAAGCTCCAGAGACGGCGCAGGAAGCGATAAGCCCCTTCGACACCGGTGTCGCTCCAGATCGTGCTTTGATCAGGGGGGCCGGCGAAGATGGTGAACAACCGGGCGGTGTCCGCACCAAACCGGTCGATGATGTCCTTGGGCTCGACCACGTTGTTCTTCGACTTGGACATCTTCTCCACGCCACCCAGGGTGACAGGCAAGCCATCTTCGATCGCTGTCGCGCTGACCGGACGGCCTTTTTCATCGTATTGAACCGATACTTCGCAGGGGTAGAACCATCGTCGGCTACCGTCCTGCGCCTTGCGGTAATAACTTTCCCGCAGCAGCATGCCCTGAGTGAACAGATTCTTGAATGGTTCACTGAAGTCCACCAATCCCTCGTCGCGCATCGCCCTTGTCCAGAACCTGGCGTAGAGTAAGTGCAGCACCGCATGCTCGATGCCGCCGATGTACTGGTCGATGGGCATCCAGTATCGGTTGCCAGGCCCTACCATCGAAGTGTGGCAGTCGGGATCGCAGTAGCGCATGAAATACCAGCTCGAGTCGACGAAGGTGTCCATTGTGTCCGTTTCCCGTTGCGCGGGTGCTGCACAACGAGGGCACGCGACGAGGCGGAACGATTCACGCTGCAGCAACGGATTGCCGCTTCCGTCGGGAATGCAATCGGTCGGCAATATTACCGGCAGGTCTGCGTAAGGTACTGGTACATCGCCACAGTATTCGCAATGAATGATCGGAATCGGAGTTCCCCAGTATCGTTGCCGGGAGATTCCCCAGTCACGCAGGCGCCACGTGGTGGCTTGCTCGCCACGCCCACGCTCGGCCAGGGCGTCGACGATTGCCAGGGCAGCTTGCTCCACCGTGAGACCATCATAGGCGCCAGAGTTGATCAGGCGACCTTCCTGGCTGCCGTAGCGATCCGACCAGGCTGCAGGGTCATAAGGAGCCCCGTCGAGCGCGATGACGGGGTGTACGGGCAAGCCATACTGACGGGCAAAATCGAAATCGCGCTCATCATGGGCCGGCACCCCCATCAAGGCGCCTTCCCCATACTCACCAACCACATAATTGGTGATCCACACGGCGACCGGTTCGCCGGTCAATGGATGCTCGACGTGCAAGCCGCTCGGGATACCGAGCTTCGCCTGCGCGCCGGCGGCGGGGCTGGTCTGTGCCGCCTGTCGACACGCCTGCACCTGCGGCTCGAGCCCTGGATCGAGCGCCGTGGCACGCTTGGCCAGCGGATGATCAGGGGAAACGGCACAAAACGTCACACCCATCAGCGTATCGACGCGCGTCGTGAACACCCACAGCTTGCCTGCGTCGATCAACTGCCCGTTTGCGTCTTCGACAGTGTGGACAAAGGCCAGGCGGACTCCACTGGCCTTGCCAATCCAGTTGCGCTGCATGCTGCGGACCATGTCCGGCCAACCCTCCAGGGTATCGATGGCCGACAGCAGTTCCTCTCCATACTGCGTGATGCGCAGGTAGTAGCCGGGAATCTCGCGTTTCTCGACGAGCGCTCCGGATCGCCAACCCCGGCCATCCACCACTTGCTCGTTGGCCAGCACGGTTTGGTCGACGGGGTCCCAGTTGACGATCTGGGTCTTCTTGTAGGCCACGCCCTTTTCCAGCAACTTCAAGAAAAACCACTGGTTCCATTTGTAGTATTCGGGATCGCAGGTGGCGATTTCTCGTGACCAGTCGAAAGCCATTCCTAGCGGCTGCATCTGCGACTTCATGTCGGCGATGTTCATCCGTGTCCATTGAGCGGGTGATACGCCCGACTGCATCGCGGCGTTTTCTGCCGGTAGGCCGAACGCATCCCATCCCATCGGCATCAGGACGTTGTAGCCCTTCATCCGCATGTGACGGGCCAACATGTCATTGATCGTGTAGTTGCGCACATGCCCCATGTGCAACTTTCCGGAAGGGTAGGGCAGCATGGAACAGGCATAGAACTTTGGCCGGCTTTCGTCCTGGACAGCCTTGAATACTTCATCGCGAAGCCATTTGGCCTGAGCCGTGCTTTCAACCCAGGCAGGATCATACTGCTGTCGCATAGGGGGTCCTCGATATTGTTGGAGCTGGACGACGATAAATCGCCCGGCTCATATGTTCTTGTAAGATATCGCTCGGCCTGTTGAACATCGCTTGCCGCAAGTGTAAGCGCTTACGGTAATCTGGCAGGGATTAGGTTTGAAAAGTTTTTTCCTCTTTGCGCCCTCCCGCCAACCAGCCACGGGGCCACACGCTGAAAGCCCGAGGCGGCTTGTATTTGGCTTTAAGCGACCGTAACAGACTGCCGTGAGTAATCAAGCAGAAATCGGGTTGGAAGTGCTGCATATACTGTGGGATCTTATCCCATGGAACTGTAGGAAAAATATGATGGGCGCCATGGTAGTTGAAGTTCATCAGGCACACTCGCTCGAAAAAGAGTGGCACTTTCACGTTTCTCGCAAACAGCGAATCATTGATGGGCGTCTGGTAGTGGGCAAAACTGTCCAGCACAGTGAGAATGAATGCTCTGAGTAAGTAGAGGATCACCAATATCCACCAGTTGGCGCCATACAGAAAAGCACTGCAAGCTAACAGCAGCAAGGTGCACGCGCCTTCGGTGCGCAGTGCGCTCAGTTTTTTATTGCGCAGGGTGATGGACAGCGCGCAATGGTCCGACGGCACTACTGTCGAGCCGTAGATGAGGCTCGTCAGCGGGTAGATAAAACGGGGCGGCAGGAAGCAGACGATTGCGGTCAGCACGAAGTCGTGCCAGTAAGCACCAAACAATTTGCGATAGTAATAATTGACGACCTTGCGCGTCGATCGGCGCGGGGCGATATAGATCTCGTCGCAATCATGCTCGGTACGATTGACGCGGTGATGCCGCAGATGATCGAAGCGTTGCAAGTCATAGGCGATGCCCATGAACACCGCCATCACCTGGCCCATACGCCGGTTCCTCCGGGGGGCAGGGTGCAGCAATCCGTGTATCGCCTCATGCACCATGACGCCGGTGGTCGAAGAGAACAACAGGGTGGGTAGCAGGGTCAGCATGAACCAGGGGTTTGTAGAGATCAACAGGGGAGCGATGAGAAACTGGTAGCCGTTGACCAGTACAAGAAATACAAAGATCAAGTTGTTGGTCGTGACATCGATATCGTCGAAGTCGCGGGTTTTGACCAGGGTCGGATTGCCACGATACAAACGCTCGTACAGGTCCTGCGTCAGTGTCTCGCTCATGCTGAATGCACCTCTTCCTTTTGATGTCTGAAACGAGCCTCCTGGCTCAACTTCTTCGTGGTGAAGAAACCTGTGGAGCCTTGGCTTCCCGGCCCCACAACCAGCAGACGCCTCCGAGCAGCAGACCCAGCAGTCCGTAGAGGCTCCAGCTCAGCGTGAACCCAGCGCTGGAGTTCAACGAGGCGCCCAATCCCACCGAGACCATTCTGGCGAGCGCGAGCAGGATGGGAATCAGCGAAAAGAGGCTGGCCTGGGTTTGCAATGATGTCTTTTGGGAAATCAACGTGGTGATATGGGTGATGCCGAGAATCTCACCCATCGTCCAGAAGAAAACGAACGTCAGAATCAACGCGGTATGCTCGAAAAACGCGTAGGCGCCAAATCCGATACCGTAGAAGATTCCTGCCGCGGCCAGGTTGGCGAGCGTGCTGAATCGAGAGGTTAGCGCGATCAGAGGCTGCGTGATCAGGATGACCAGCAACGCGTTGACGATCCCCACGGCAGCGAAGATGCTCGCGGCACGGTCAACGGCTATTACATCGAGCCACAACGGTAGCTGATACTCACGCTGCGCATCCAACACCGACAAAGCGAAAAACATTGCGCCGGCGACGATCACGATCCTCGGTATGTCGACCATGTTGCGCAAGATTCTGCGTCGTGCCTGTGGCGTATGAACCTGTCGCTCAGGCAGCACCAGGAAAACACTCGCAAGGAAACACGCAATGCTGACGCCGGCGGCGAATACCATCAGGTAATGACTATGCAGGCCGAGCAGATACCCACCGATGACAAACAGCAGCGCGGCGCCCAGGTTGCTGGCCAGGTGAAGGTAGCCGAAGGATGCAATGCGGTTGCCATCGTCCGCCGCCAGCGAGGTCAGCATGCTGAACACTGGCGTGATCACGCCTGCGCATAGCATGAACATCAGCACCATGGCAATGGACGTGGTCGGCGTGTTGAACACCATCGCGAGCAGCAGAAAGACCGACGAGCACAATGATGTGCCCAGTAACAGTGAGCGAAAGGAGCAGCGACTGGCCAAGGCCCCACCCAACAAGTTGCCCGTCAAGTAGAACGCCGATACCAGCGTTATCACCAGCGCCACTGCCGAGCCATCGAGATGGTAGTGACGGTTGAAAAACAGCGCTGCGAATGGCCCCAACGCGTTCGCCATGACGAAAAGCAGACGAAGCAGGATGATGTTGCGCATCGCCGTCGTCAGCCCCGCGTCCTTGAAGAGCTTGTTCACTTGAGGATCACCTCGGTGTCACGAACGCGCGCAGTGCTCGCTGCACGGCATTCGTGCGCCGTATCTGCCTGGGTGATGATGAACGCAGCTCGATCAAGAAAGGCATCCGGCGGCAGCTTCAAGGTGCGGCCGGAGGCGGCCTCGACGACCAATTGCGACCTGACGCCTGCGGGCAGTGCGGGCAGTGCGGCATGCACCTTGACCAATACCCCCGCGTGGGGCGGGTAGATGAAGTCGATGGCGGCCACCCGGTGGCGCGTCGGTCGCAGGTCCAGCGGTACATCCCGGAAACTGTCCACCAGCAGCTTGAACAGATCCAGGCCGCTGGCCAGCTCTACCAGCTTCAGGATCTGATCACCACCGGCCCGGGTCGCAAGTTCAATGACCTTCGCACCATCCTTGCCCAGGCGGATTTCCGTATGGGTGATTCCCCACTGCACCGCCAGCGCCTGATGGGCGGCAACCACCAAGGCCGCAACCGCCGGCGGCAGATCCTGCCCACCCGGCTCGAAAGAGACCAGGTGACCAACCTCCTCGAAGTAAGGTGCCGGACCGAGACGTTTCTGCGTCACGGCAACAATATTGACGCGGCCTTGGGCCACCACACTTTCGATACTGATTTCCGGGCCATCGACATAGGCTTCCACCAATGTCTCGTCCATGATCGCGCTGCTGGTACGTACCTGTTTTTCGCTAGCGTGCCTGGCCGCGATAGCCGCGAGCAGTGCCTGCTCGGTGTCCGCCAGCACCACGCCGATGCTGCCTGCCAGTTTTCTTGGCTTGATGACCACCGGGAAACCGATTGCCCGTGCGGCCGCGACAATCTCCGCATCCGTCAGGGCGAGCAATGAGGCGGGAGAAGACACGCCGTGCCGGGCGAACGCTTCGCGCATCAGGCGTTTGTCCCGGCTCACCCGGGCGGTATCCAGCGTATTGCCGCGCAACCCGAAGCGAGCGGACAGCAAGGCCACCGCCTCGACGTAGAATTCGTAGTAGGTGACAATCAGGAGCAAGTCGATACCGAGTGTTTCGACCTGGGTGGCAATCTCGTCAATCTGTTCCGGATCGATGTCTACCCAGTGAGCGACGTAGCGCTCGGCCCATTCGGGCAGGCTCTTGCCCACCAGGATCACCGGCGCCTGACGCGCCAGGGAGGCCAAGGCAAACTCGCGGTAAAACTGGTTACCCACATCAAGCAGCAAAATATGCTTCATAGCGCTTGGCACCCCTATCCGTAGGGTTTCAAAGACAACATCGATCCGTCCTTGAGCCGGGTGATCCAACGGCTGTTACTGCCCACCGGAATACGGTACTGACTCAGCACCGTATCGACGTTGAGCTGACCGCATTCGCGTCCCCATTTGAGGAACAGACGCTTGGCTTTTACGCTGGTACAGCGTTGAAGCAGATCACCCACGATGTCCGGGTACATCACCTTGACTTGCGAAAACGCACTATAGGCATCCTCCAGCGATTGCTTGCCGCCCACGTCGTAGAGCACATAGTCTGCCGCGCGTCTGGCCAGACGCGGATCGATCTCCAGCCCGAGATAGGAACAGGAGCACATGTTCATGAACGAGTGCCCGTTCAGATCGACCATGCGGTTGCGCTCGACATGCCTGACGCTCAAGTCGGTGAGCCCTGAGTTCTGCGCAAGTTGCCAGGAGGGATTACCAATTTCGACCGTCCTGGCAGTATTGATGTATTGGTTCTTCAAATTAGACATAAACCTTCCGTTTGCTTGGTTCAAGCTCGATAAAAGTTGTCTTTGCGAATACGTCGAGCGCTGCCTCGGGTATCCGTATGGGGGCGCAGTGAAGAAACTGACCTGAGTTTCAGTCGTTGACCACAGTTGTAGTAGGTCAGTAGCCGGTGCTCAGTGCGATTAAATATGGCCAAAACCCAATTTTGATGTCAAGCATTTATTTCGGATAAGTAAATCGAGCTGTCAATAGTCGCGTCAAAGGCAACTGTCCTTGAATTATCTAATCCTGGGGCGGTGCTGGCGGCTTCAGCGCCTAAGCGTCTCGCCTCGAACCGAAATCCGATTCATAGTTTCGCTCATTGGAGGCGGTGATCGATCTGTTTAAAGGTGGCGACTGAGTTGTAGGAAAAATCGTCGGAGTGCATTGGGTTTCGTTACAAAATGTTCCTCTAGTATCCTTTTGCACCGCACCCTTGTATCGCACATCTTCAAGATGTCAAAAGTAGAGGACTCATTATTCCGAGTAGCCATGAAAACAACTCCCGTCAGCCTCTGCGTATAGCGCAGTAATAGGTGTCATTGGCGTGTACCATAGTCGGAGATGACAAGTCTTGCGGTTGCCGTTATTGACTTTCCAACTTCGATCTGGAGCGGCCACCTACGCCGCAATGTTGTCCGGGCATGTCGCTGGGCATGATTTGTACTGTGTCCCGTGACACCGTCAGGGCACTGGCTGACGATATGGGGGGGAGGGTTGTGGCGAAAGCATGGGCAGAGATGGACATCAGTCCAACCAAGAAGGTCCCACTCCATGCGCTGTGGTAGGGCGTGGTGCTGTGTCACGGCCGTTCGCTGTGTTCGCTGTCTCGGCTTATCGCGTCGGCGAGTGCCATGGCAGTTGTCCGGCCGGACTGTTGCCTTCATGGCGTTCTGATCAAAGACTGTCCGGATCGCCAAAGAACATTTGAACATCCATGCTAATCAACAAGTTATGAGTGAGAAATTCAATTTGTACCCCCAGAAGTACCCCTTTGGGCAGTGGTTACGAGTGGACGATAGTGGATGCGCCGAGGGGCGGTGTTGAACGTGCTATCACTCGCCAAAGCGTGCCGCTTATGCTTCTGGCTTGTCCCAGTCGCTAAGCGTCGCAGCAATTAGCGCATCCCAGTCATCAGGAGGGTTGCCGCGACCCAGCATCTTCTCGAATACGGCGTAGGGATTGGATTTGCTGCCTGCGGACCGTAGGGTATTTTCGTCGTTGACCCATCCGTAGACGATGACCTTGGACCTTGAGTCGTAGCGAAAGAACAGCCGAAAGCGCCTGCCGATTTTTGCGCGGCGCCAATGTCGGTAGGCGGTGCCCAGCGTGTTGCCTTGGCGGAACTCATCACGGCCCGGGTCGGTAGGCACAGCCTCCAAGATCAGGTGGCTCAATGCCCTAAACAGCTTGACGTTGGCGTTGCTTTCAAAAACCTGCGGGTCGTTCTGCTCGGCCCGGACGGCGGCTTCTTGCAATTTGCGTAGCTGTAACGTCACACCTTCGTGGAACAGCAGTGTCCAGCCATGTCGCACCATCAGATCGCGACCTCACCGTCGATCTCTTCGTCCAGGTTTACAGGATGGTCTGCGTTGGCGAGCATGGTTTGCGCCAAGTCTTCCGGCAGGGTGGTGGGGTTGCGTCCGCTTCGGATATCTGCCTCCAGCAAACCCAGGAATGCACCGATGGCAGGGTCTTCGTGGATGGCTTCTAAGCGGCTGACCACGAATTCACCGCCACGCAAGTCGAATACGATCTTGCCGCCTGTATCAAGGCCTAGCAACTGGCGAAGGGATTTGGTTAGGGTTATCTATCCTTTTGAGGTCAGGGTGACGATTTCATGGATGGCAGGCAAGAGCGTTCTCTTGGATGTATTGATTGAATGGTAAGGAAAGTCCTTACTCTGTCAGTCTTGGCTTTCTGCTGATCAAGCATAGGCGGGGGAAGGCGCTCAATAGCGCGGCAAGATGAGTTACACCACTTCCTGAGACACGATCTCATGGCGGAGTGCATGACGCTCTAACGGTTCAGCGTGATGCATTGCATCGAATCTGCGCTGCCCCCCTAAACGCTTCTTTTAGTGGCAAAATGACACAATTAACGAGCCACTGTTCTCGTACAACGGCGCGGGCACAACACAAACTCCGCAAAATTTGGTGTTGTGCCCCCAAGATAAAGGAAGAAAAATGATCCGATTAAAGCGGGGTCCCGTCCCGGATATCCTAAATTCCGAACGCGCTAACATGCTGCGAAAGGAAGCTGCCGATTTTTTCTCCCAACCCCGAGAACAACGGAGGCAGAAACGCTTTGAGTTTCAGAAGTACGCAGCGCAGTTAAACAGTGGCATACGAAAGGCGCTGGCCGAATGCTTCCCTAGCAAGTGCGCCTACTGTGAGACCCCGGTCGAGAAACCTGAAATAGAGCTGTTTCGCCCCCGACAGAGTGCCAGCAATCTGGACGGTTCTGTAGACGACGACTGCTATTGGTGGCTAGCGTATGACTGGTCGAATTACCTGCTCGCCTGCTCTCCCTGCAACACCTTAAAAGGGTCGCGCTTCCCCGTCGAAGGACTGCGTGCTGGGCCATATCCGACCAGCCTAGGCTTGACTGAAGAAGAAAGGCTACTGTTCGACCCTTGCGAAGATGAACCGTCTTCGTTCCTACTTTTTCTAGAGGATGGTCGTGTCACAAGTGACGACTTTCAGGGCTCGGCGACGATCGATGTACTCGGGCTCAATCGAGAGGCGTTGGTGCACGCACGCCGTCGTGATCTAGAAAACCTGAAACGGATTTTATCGGTACAAAAGATAGCCTTCGATTCGCCCTATTTGGTGGATGACCTACTGAGCGCAATGATTACGGATGACAGTCCGTATGCCGCCATGCGCAGACAGTTCGTAGCTACATGGGCCGCTGAGGAGGCTCCTGCTGGTCCGCAAACGAGCAAGCTACTACAACAACTGCAGCACCACCGGGGCGCAGTGACTGGGAGTCTTGTTGCAAGTCTGGATGACTTGAAGCTAGCGGCAGAGCGTCTTACTAATGCAACTGTGGGGATGGAGTCTTTTTCTGTATTGGAAGAGCGAATATCGAATGACTTCTACCGTAAAAGCCGTTTTATCGAACACTTCCAGTTGACCAATATCCGGTCATGCGAAAACGTAAGCCTACAGACCTCACTGGGAGCAGGAGGATCAGGGACGTGGTTAGTGTTGCTGGGCGAAAATGGCACTGGTAAGAGCACAACCCTTCAAGCCCTTGCTTGCGCACTGGCGGGACAGGATGCCGTTGACGATCTCGATATCAAAGCGTCTGACCTGCTACGCAGCGGCTGCGAAACCGGTACAGTCAGCGTGCAATTGTCTAGCTTCTCCAGACCCATCGTCATGACGCTTAACGCAGCAAATAACAGCATCACCATTGATCCGCCTGAGCCCAAAGTGATGGTCTTGGCATATGGCGCAACTCGGTTATTGACACCGCATAAAAACAAGGACCTGCCTCGCGCATCCGTTCACATTGCCAATCTCTTCAACCCGCTCGAACGTCTAAGTAACGGTCGCCCTTGGCTTTACGACACGGATGATCAAGAATTCGACCGGATAGCACGTGCACTGTCCGCCCTCCTACCTCGTCCGGATGGTGCTCAGTTCTTTCGTTACAATAACGAAATCGTTGTAAAGTCCGCCGGAGTGATCGATACCCTGGAGGCACTTAGTAGCGGCTACCAGGCTGTACTTGCGTTGGCATTAGACATCATGAGCGTGCTGCGACGGGGCTGGCAAGATGCGGCCTCCGCTGAAGGGATCGTGTTGATCGATGAGATTGATGCCCATCTCCATCCGCGGTGGAAAATGCGCATTATCCAACGTCTACGGGAAGTCTTCCCTCGCCTGCAATTCATCGCCACAAGCCACGAGCCACTGACACTACGGGGTATAGAACGAGATGAAGTAGCAGTGTTGAAACGAACACTGAGTGGCGCAGTGAAGGTCATAACCGCAGAAACCGACGATCTGCCGTCCCCTCGAAATATGACAGTGGGCCAATTGCTGACCTCTGACTTCTTTGGCCTGAACTCGGCCGAAGATCTCGAAATCGATACCCTGTTTGAGGAGTACTATCAACTGCTTGCCTCAAGGGAGCGAACTGTCGCAGATGAATTGCGCCTTGAGGAACTCCGTGAAGAGCTTGAATCAGGCCGCCAGTTAGGTTTGACAGAACGTGAACGGCTGGTTTTCGAAGCAGCCGATGCATATATTGCTGAACGAAGGGCCAGACGGCAGGCGTTACCGGAACAAATAAAGTTGGGAGCCAAACATCGTCTGCAACAGCTATGGGCAACCCTGGATGAGCCTGACACGGTACCTCCCCCACAGCTGGGAACGGACAGGGAGTCACCCTTATGATCAGGGTAGAAAGGGCGGAATGCCCACCCAGCTTGAATGGTCCTGATTCAAAAGGCAGCCGAGAGCGAGCAGCCGCACTTGTCGCGCAAGCGGCAGGTAGAAAAACAAAGTTTAAAGCGTATAGAGAGCCTGATGTCGTTCTCACTCTACGCGAGATGTTCAATAAGAAATGCGCTTACTGCGAGTTCAACTACGCAGCAGGCTCCCCCGAGGATATTGAGCATTTTCGTCCCAAAGGTGCCGTAGTCATCAACGGCCAACTTACCAAGCCAGGGTATTATTGGTTAGCCGCAGAGTGGAGCAATCTGTTGCCATCCTGCATCGATTGTAATCGCAAACGTTCCAAGGAGTTTGCGGTACCCAATCAAGCGTTCTCAGGAAAAGCCAATCTATTTCCCGTAGTGGACGAAGCACACCGATGGCGTAGCCATACCGCTCTCAACGTGAACGAGCAACCGTTGTTACTCAACCCCTGTGATGACTATCCCGACCAACACCTCGAGTTTCTAAATGACGGGTTGGTACGGGCAGTAGCCGATGCAGCAGGAAACCCCAGCCCCAAAGGCGAAACCTCGATAGAGGTCTTCGGTCTCTTACGCCATGACCTTGTCGAACAACGGGCTGTCAAGCAACTCATGATCAGAGCCGCCATCGAACGCGCCCTTGAGGCCGCCGAGATAGCCGAGGATACGGACGACATCACACGTAGAGAGAAATGGCTAAACCTTTCTGCAAATCTTCTAATGGACGCTCGGGCTCACTTAGACAAGCGACAACCATATAGGGCAGCAAGCGAGGCGATTTTCCGCGAGTATGGCATTCCGATCTAGTGTAGTGTTTCGTAAGTAACACTCATACTTTTCGGCCTGATTCCTCGGCTGACTGTGCAGGATTTCGCCTCAGTGCAGCGCTGAGATATCCAACCGCCGGATGTGGAAAACCGCACGTCCGACGGTGTGGGAGGGTAACGGGCTTGTCCCGTTGTGTCCGCTCCATGAAGCCCACATTCCAAGCGACTACCTGAAGCCCGATGCTGCGCTCCCGATTTCTTTCTGGAGCCAGTCCGCCATGATGCGTCCCGACAGCAAAGTCGAAAAAGTTTACCTCTACCCCAAGCCTGTGGATTTTCGAAAATCCATCGACGGCCTCACCGCCCTGGTCGAGCTGGACATCAAAGTCGCCGTGTTCGACCCCGTACTTTTGAGTGCGATCCATGAACCCCACCTACCGCCAGATGGAGCTTCGATTTACCGTTGCATCTCCGGTGAGCAGTTCCACGGCAGCAGCGCTTCGTAGTCCTCTACCGACGAGGCATGCGGCAACCGCTCCAGTACGTGGCGCAGCCACGTATAGGGCTCTTGGCCGTTGGCCTTCGCGGTCTCGACCAGGCTGTAGATCTGTGCACTGGCCGCAGCACCCTTGGGCGTGTCGCTGAACAACCAGGCCTTGCGCCCGATGACAAACGGCTTTATCGCACGCTCTGCCAGGTTATTGTCGATCGGCAAATGGCCGGCCTCGACGTAGCGCTCCAACCGACTCCAGTTGTTCGCTAGATAGTGCACCGCCTTGCCCAGCACGCTTTGCGGTGTGACTTGGGACTGCGTCTTGTCCAGCCAGCTTTTCAACTGGCCGAGGATCGGCAGGCTTCGTTCCTGGCGACCGATGAACCGCTGGTCATCGCTGACATCCTTGAGTTCACGCTCGATGCCATACAGCTTGTTGATCATCGCCAGCGCCACATCGGCACGTCCCGTCTTGCCTTTGGGCTGCACCTTTTGCGCCTCGACAAACTTGCGTCGTGCATGAACCATGCACGCCAACCGTTCGACACCGGGCTGTAATGCCAACGCGTTGTAACCGGCGTAATCATCGGTCATGACATAACCGCGATAGCCCTCCAGCAGGCGCAACGGTACCTCCTGCGCACGGCTGGTGGTGTAGTCGAACAATACGACTTGTCGATCAGGTAAGCCGCTGGCCTGTACCCACATCCAGGACTGGCTGGTCGGGTCGCGATCCGGTTCCTTGAGCACCTGCACCCGCGTTTCATCGCAGTGAATCACCGGGCTTTCCAACAACCGCTCACGCATCAGGTTCAGCAGCGGCTGGAAGTGTTCGCTGCACTGGATTACCCAGCGGGCCAAGGTTTGCCGGGGGATTTCGATGCCATGCCGGGACAGTACGCTTTCAAAACGGTGTAGCGGCAGACCATCGACATACTTGGTGGTCAACAGCATGGCCAGCACGCTGGGGCTGGCCATGCTCTTTTCGATCAGCTGTGCCGGTTTGTCGGCGGTGACCGGCGCCGCTTCACAACCACGGCAGCCGTAGACCTTGCGCACATGTTTGAGCACGCGGATCTGCATCGGCACGATATCGAGCTGCTCGCTGGTTTCCTCGCCAACCACATGTTTGCGGCAACCGCAGGCGCAGGTCAGCTCGTGCTCGGGCAAGTCGTGGATGACTTCGACACGTGGCAGCTCAGCCGACAACGGTTTGCGCTTGCCACGACGTTTGACTGGGGCAACGACTTCTTCGTCCGCATCCTCAACCACGGCCAGCAACGGCTCGCTTTCCGGCTCGTTGAACATTGCCAGTTGCGGCGTATTGGGATCGACCGTCTGCTCGGATTTGCGGTTGAACAGGCGATCACGCAGCAGCTTGATCTGTTCTTTCAGGTCGACGATGTGGGTGGCATAGGCTTCGTTGACTTCCTGCTCGCGCAAGCGTGCTTCGTAGGCCTCAAGCAACATCTGCTTGAGTAGTACGGGATCGTCTGGAAGGTTGTCGGGCAAGGAAATCATGCCCCGGATTATACCGGGTCAGGCAACGAAACGGGGTGTCAGAACCTGATGTGGACGGTTGCGCCAGAGGTCGAAGCCGTCGAGTAACCAGTTAAGTTCCTGGACGGTCAGGACGATGGCTTCGTCGGTGGCGTCGGGGGAAGTTTTGAAACGTTCGGCTTCGAGGCGCTTGAGCCAAAGGCAGAAGCCGTTGCGCTCCCAGTACAACACCTTGATGCGGTTACGGGCTTTATTGAGGAAGACGAAAAGTACGGGGTCGAACACGGCGACTTTGATGTCCAGCTCGACCAGGGCGGTGAGGCCGTCGATGGATTTTCGAAAATCCACAGGCTTGGGGTAGAGGTAAACTTTTTCGACTTTGCTGTCGGGACGCATCATGGCGGACTGGCTCCAGAAAGAAATCGGGAGCGCAGCATCGGGCTTCAGGTAGTCGCTTGGAATGTGGGCTTCATGGAGCGGACACGTACTTTTCGTCTTCCTCAATAAAGCCCGTAACCGCATCAAGGTGTTGTACTGGGAGCGCAACGGCTTCTGCCTTTGGCTCAAGCGCCTCGAAGCCGAACGTTTCAAAACTTCCCCCGACGCCACCGACGAAGCCATCGTCCTGACCGTCCAGGAACTTAACTGGTTACTCGACGGCTTCGACCTCTGGCGCAACCGTCCACATCAGGTTCTGACACCCCGTTTCGTTGCCTGACCCGGTATAATCCGGGGCATGATTTCCTTGCCCGACAACCTTCCAGACGATCCCGTACTACTCAAGCAGATGTTGCTTGAGGCCTACGAAGCACGCTTGCGCGAGCAGGAAGTCAACGAAGCCTATGCCACCCACATCGTCGACCTGAAAGAACAGATCAAGCTGCTGCGTGATCGCCTGTTCAACCGCAAATCCGAGCAGACGGTCGATCCCAATACGCCGCAACTGGCAATGTTCAACGAGCCGGAAAGCGAGCCGTTGCTGGCCGTGGTTGAGGATGCGGACGAAGAAGTCGTTGCCCCAGTCAAACGTCGTGGCAAGCGCAAACCGTTGTCGGCTGAGCTGCCACGTGTCGAAGTCATCCACGACTTGCCCGAGCACGAGCTGACCTGCGCCTGCGGTTGCCGCAAACATGTGGTTGGCGAGGAAACCAGCGAGCAGCTCGATATCGTGCCGATGCAGATCCGCGTGCTCAAACATGTGCGCAAGGTCTACGGCTGCCGTGGTTGTGAAGCGGCGCCGGTCACCGCCGACAAACCGGCACAGCTGATCGAAAAGAGCATGGCCAGCCCCAGCGTGCTGGCCATGCTGTTGACCACCAAGTATGTCGATGGTCTGCCGCTACACCGTTTTGAAAGCGTACTGTCCCGGCATGGCATCGAAATCCCCCGGCAAACCTTGGCCCGCTGGGTAATCCAGTGCAGCGAACACTTCCAGCCGCTGCTGAACCTGATGCGTGAGCGGTTGTTGGAAAGCCCGGTGATTCACTGCGATGAAACGCGGGTGCAGGTGCTCAAGGAACCGGATCGCGACCCGACCAGCCAGTCCTGGATGTGGGTACAGGCCAGCGGCTTACCTGATCGACAAGTCGTATTGTTCGACTACACCACCAGCCGTGCGCAGGAGGTACCGTTGCGCCTGCTGGAGGGCTATCGCGGTTATGTCATGACCGATGATTACGCCGGTTACAACGCGTTGGCATTACAGCCCGGTGTCGAACGGTTGGCGTGCATGGTTCATGCACGACGCAAGTTTGTCGAGGCGCAAAAGGTGCAGCCCAAAGGCAAGACGGGACGTGCCGATGTGGCGCTGGCGATGATCAACAAGCTGTATGGCATCGAGCGTGAACTCAAGGATGTCAGCGATGACCAGCGGTTCATCGGTCGCCAGGAACGAAGCCTGCCGATCCTCGGCCAGTTGAAAAGCTGGCTGGACAAGACGCAGTCCCAAGTCACACCGCAAAGCGTGCTGGGTAAGGCGGTGCAGTATCTGGCGAACAACTGGAGCCGGCTGGAACGCTATGTCGAGGCCGGCCATTTGCCGATCGACAATAACCTGGCAGAGCGTGCGATAAAGCCGTTTGTCATCGGGCGCAAGGCCTGGTTGTTCAGCGACACGCCCAAGGGTGCTGCGGCTAGTGCACAGATCTACAGCTTGGTCGAGACCGCGAAGGCCAACGGCCAAGAGCCCTATACGTGGCTGCGCCACGTACTGGAGCGGTTGCCGCATGCCTCGTCGGTAGAGGACTACGAAGCGCTGCTGCCGTGGAACTGCTCACCGGAGATGCAACGGTAAATCGAAGCTCCATCTGGCGGTAGGTGGGGTTCATGGATCGCACTCGTGTCCCGTTACCTCGACCCGATCCGCGATCAGACTTCCGAGAGACCTCACCGCTGAACCTACCCCAGAAAATCCTGAGAACTACCTTAAAGCCCCAATCAACCATGCTTCCGAAAGCTACCGCTCTCTGCTGAACAGATCATCGATATCTAGCGCTTCGAGCCTGCTCTGTTCAGCGCGGGGCGATACGTAATTCTCTTCTTCTTTGAAGTAATTTTCCATGCGGTAGGAAATGTCGTAGGCGTCAACAATCTCATCCCTCATCGAGTTGGTAGCGGAGACCTGCCAACTCGTGAACTTTTCATCAATCATGTCGAGAAGGGTTTTGTTGGCCGCATCTACGTCCTCACCCTTGCTGAATACAATGCTCTCTTCGAACATCTCATCGAGTGAGTCGCTCATAAACTGATGAGCCAGTCTTGTGAATGGTTCTGTTGCTTCATCTGCGTCATTCAGCTCAAGTAATCCTATCAAGTCGCCCAGGGCCGGCAGATCTTTTTCGTCTACTCCGAAGTTGAGGATGTCCAGCACATATCTCTCGACAGTAGCGGGTGTGGCTAGTTCTTCATTCAGCGCATCTACCAGAGTTACCAGGCAGCTCTCGCAATTCCTAGTGACTGGATTATTCAAGATGACGGCGGTGACACTTCCAATGCGCCTGATTAATTCGGATTCGCTAAGGCCTCTTTGGGTACTTATATAAAGCTTCGCCAAGTATTCCGGATGACTGCCCTCAAAGCCAAGACTTTCCTCATGGTCGAAAAGTGATCTGCGCATTCCCATCGCCGTTTCTCCAGAAATGTCTTCGTTTCTTGTCATGTCCTGGAGTATTTTGATGGTGTTTAGGCTGCGTAAGCACTTAAATAAAGTTTCGAGCAGCGCCGGATCCTTTGCGTATCGGTGCAACAAAAAGTCACCAAGGGAAGGGTTAAAGAGTTTGTAGGAGCGCTTCTCGCCTGCCATCACGCGCGTCAGCAGTGAATTTGAGAGATGCCGAATTACGAAGCCGAACTCGCGATTGCCCTTAAAGCTCGCATGCTCAGGCATGCGCAGACCCACGGCATAGGCTCTAGCAAGATCCTGCTCAAGAATTTCGCTCCCGTTAAATGCGACCAAAAGCACCAAGAATCGACCAAAGTCGTCGAGCTGAGCGTCAAACGGATGCTCCCAAATTCTCGTTGGGTTATCCAGGAGGTTAGCAATGTGATTCCAGTATGCTTCAGCGGAGATGTCGATCAAACGCTGCGGGTCGGTGATGAACTGTATGATGCGTGGGTTAAAATTGCGGTGTCCAATAACCCTGTGGTAACGCTTATCTACGTAAAATGATTCTACATGCTCAGGGCTCAGCCCCGAATGCCATATATGGTTGTACAGGATGTGGGCTTTATCGAGGCTTGAGAGTGATTGTAGCTTGATCTCCATTTCGTTGCGGTTAACGTTGCCATTCTCAAAGGCATCGTTCAGGATTCGCCCCTGATTTAGAATAGTAGATCGTGAAGTCAGTACAAATTTCTTTGTCGCCCGATCACGATGAATCCGCTTGATGAAATTGACGATTTGGCTCCCCTCGTGCCCGGACAATGCTTCTAGGTAGTTTTTTCCTAGGAAATCGTCGAAATAGAACAGCTGCGGCCTATCAGGCACGTAGGCTTGCTCGGCCTCATGAGTATCATGGCTGACGCAGAGGAATTCGAAGCCATTTTTGGCGTAGAACAAGATAAGCTGCTCGGCGAGCGTAGTTTTTCCGATCCCCGCTTGACCAGTGATAATGACTGTTCCAAGCTGATTCAGCTTATCTACAGCCCATTTGAAATTTCGGGTCTGGACGAAAATTCTCGACTTCTCAACGATTTCGCTCAACATCGCATCGCTACGACCCATGATGGCATTGTTCAGCAAGTGAACAAGCACCGTAGCGCTGCTAATCCAGAGCTTGAAGTGCCTTTGCTCAACTCTTGGATGGCGGGCAAGCAAATCATTCAGATCCTCTTTGCCATAGACGCTTACAGGGCAGGAGGCGCCAAGAGCCTCCGTCAGCTCATCCTTGGTCGACCTCGACAGCGGATGGGATACCACGAGAATGTAGTGATCGGGCTTAAGCGCGGCGACCTTGGGCGCCTCCGATGTGCGCAAATGGGCAACCAGTTTCGAAAAGGGCGTAGCAGCCCAGTGCTTGGCCTGGAGGATCCATTCGCCGCCATTCGGGCTGAAGTAACGCCCATCCACGCCTTGGTCACGACCAGGCTTAAAGCGCTCAAATCGAACACCCTCAGAGGCACCGATGAGGTCGGTGCACAGCACCTCGAATTCTTTGTCGTTGAGTCGCGAAAAATCGTAGTCGTTCACTCTGGCACTCACTCCATGACAATTGTGCAAGATAGCACTTTGCCGGTTTACCTGGTGTCCACGAGATCTCCCGGGTGGGCTTTAAGGGGGCGTATGTGTTTCTGAACTGCATCCTCCTTAATCCATGCCTATAAGCCACCGGCTTGGCGCAATCTGGGTGTGAGTCGCGCGCCTGTATCAGAGTGTCGCTGCTCTGCAGAACAACTAGCTTCTGGCTGGTGCAAAACTCCTGAGGTCCTCGCACAAAGCAATGTCATAGGCTTCTGCTAGGTTAGCTATCTGCAGTCCGATGGATTTCCTGAGTGCTGCCAGGGCGTCACTAAAATGCTGCCACTCGGGGTCAGCCGAACTGCATCGTAGCGTTCTGAGGTCAACAGACTTCATCGCATTGAAGAAAACCAGAATCGTCTTAGTAAGCGATAGCAGAATGCCGTCGAGTGCTGTTCCGTCAACGAGCTTTCCCCGAATGGCGACAAATCGCCTGCGCAGTTCATCAAGTGATTCTCGGACGTGGTCGGGACATTCGGCATCGAATGTGGCCCACAACGACCGCCGATCCGTCATGGCGGAGACGATTTCCTTCGCAATCTGCGGTTCCATGCGTCCAGATTGAAGCAATGCCAGGCTGCGAGAGTACCCTTCGGTGCGCACCTCCGACACCATGGCTTCGTGGTCAATCTTCCATTTTCGGAGCAGGTCAGCTTCGTAAGCATCCTCGTCGCCATCGACGATGACTCCACACTCCCTGCAAAGCCACAGGCCGTTTTCGATGGACGTCCGCTCTACGACAGTCTGCGAGGCCTTGTAGCGGGGGCCCAGTTCGGAGGCCGCATGAATATGTGCGGCGTGTCCAGAAGTTAGAGCTTTAGTTGGGTCAGAGTGCGGTCCGATGGTGAGCTTGAGGCAACGCGGATTGGAGCAAAAATGTGCAGCCCGACGGGCAAGGGCTGTTTTTGTGGCTGCTTTGAAATCGTCCCTTTTGGTCACTATCAACCTCCCTATTAAACGCAAGTTCTTTGCCCCAAATAGTATCGCGTCGTAGGAGCGAAGTCTCTGGCCAGTGCAGCTAACTGTGATCCCTCCGGGGTTTTCAGGGTTCGACGCTGCGCCTGGGCAAACAAGATTGTCCCGAGGGGCGTTGCAGGTCTTAGTTCGGGGGAGAGGAAACGTCAGATTCAGACCGAACCCAATTGCCGGGCCAATGCCAACTCAACCGAGTTGCCGTCCTGATGCGGCACGTCCAAGCCAGAGTCTGGCATTTCTCCCGACGTACTCTCGGACACCATGATCTTCTAGCCATCAACTGCATGCAGATTATCTGCGATGTGCCAGCGTAGCCCAAGAAGATGATGCGAGTCGCTTGCGTTTGACCAAATCGCCCCGTACGACGGGCGGCCTGTTGCAGCGTGTACACGCTCCATCCCGACTGCATGAAGATGATTGTGGGGAACTTCAACAGGTCCAAGTCAGTTTTGACCGGTTCCGGGTAGGTGATCACGATATTCACTCCCCGGTCGACTGTACTGTGCCGGAATTAGATGGTGCGAATTGGTAATCAATCGCTCTGGGTTTTTCGTCCAGGCCTCACAGGTCACCTTGAAGGGAGTGCACCATCGCAATGCATTGAGGTGCCTGGCGAAGTTGTAGGCCATCATGAATGCCAGCACGTGCACCTTCAGCGCAGCGGAGTCGGGATAGCGGAAGGCGTTGATCGTTGCTTCTTAGATCGTAAGGTTCATGCGCTCGACCTGGCCATTGGTCCCGGGGTCGTAGACCTTGGTCAGACGATGCTTGAGGCCGTGCAAGTGGCAGACACAATCAAAAATGTGTCCACCGAAACTATTCGCGAGCCTGTGGACTGAGCGATGTGATTTGCAAGAGGTCTGCCTTGATCTTTGGGAACGTTAGCCCTAGGCCGTGATGGCTTAGGGGCAGCTTGATCATTCAGCTTCAGATTTATCCGGTCACCGATGCCGCAACCCATCCATCGAGCGGCGGGTATGTTGGGTAGCTACGGGGCTCGCGCTCATTGAGCAGTTTGCGCCGCAAGGCTTCAATCTCCGTCAGCAGCTCTCCGCTGCCTAAGTGTAACTTCCTGACCCTCCGGTCGATGTATCCGCAGGTGCCCCAGTGCCGAGGTGGCTGTGCCTCAAGAAGCATCCTCAACATATCGACCAATGTTGATGCATAAACGGGGGCGACGTCATCAGAGTCCTCGGCCCCGTTTGACAGTGTAGACAGCATATGCGTGAGCCGCATGAGCCCCATATCTGGTTCCATATGCTTCAGAAACTGCTTTATGAATGCTCTGGGGATCCACTCATCGACCTCTGTAAGTTCGTCCAGGACCCAAGGAGCAGCATTGGCCATTAGGCCGATCCACTGTGCGGTGAGTTGTTCATCTGCTGCGACCTCAAAGAGCGATTGCCATGCCTTCGGCAGAAAGTCGCCCGTGGTCTTTATATTCCGAGCCAGCATGATGTCAAATAGGCGCGGAGCATGTTTAGCACCCAGGGCTTTGATCGCCTCCGAGAGCTCAACAGTGTCATCTGACGAAAGCATAGTTCCCCAGCAAACCTCAAACAGCGGATGGTTGGCTTGTTGAGCGAAATGCGCTACGACAGGACGCCAGATCTTATCCGGCCCACCGTAGACTCCAATATACTGAACCTCTGGATGCCACCCTGTGTACACGTGCACAGCGGCATTCAGCAGCGCCGTTGGGGTATTCAGGATTGCCGGCAGTGAACTCAGCGCAACCAATCCTTCCCCTGGGAGGATGAGTGTCAGTATTTCAGGAGGAACTGACTTTCGCGTGATCGCGGTCGCTCGGAGCCAGTCACGGTCTTCGGCCGGGGTTTCTAGTTGCTGCAGCAGCGCATTTTGTTCTGCAGGTGCCAACAAGTCCCACCGCTGAACCAGGTCGGCGACAACACGGATACGAGCGCTGGTACCCGGTAATTCCAACAGCCTTTGCACGCGGCCTGAACGTGATGAGAGTTCGGAAGCTGTACCTTTAATCAGGATATCTGTCACACCTAGCATGTAGTCGCTGAGTCGGCGATTTTTGACACTGTTGTGCAGCAAATCAATCCAGTGATCCGCGATTCGCATGAGCGCTTCATTTGGTATATGCCCCAGTCCTTCAGACAGCACGTTGTAAAGGCGGGCTTCGCGAAAGACGGCGCCGGTAGGTAGCGCTTTCATGACCTGGCTCATCAACTCGCTGAACAGTTCCCAAGGGGGGGTGTCGCCGGTTTCCTCGATACGGTCGAAAAGCACAAGGCGCTCGATGAACGCTAAAGCAGCAATTGGAGAGCCTGCCATCGCTACCAGACCACTTTGGAGCTTGCGGCGCCTTTCTGGCTCGCAGTCACCCCAAACATCCAAGGCCGACTTGAGCACCTCAGTCGCGACAGCTGGGTGTTCTTCTCCGAATATACGATCCAGCAGATCATCGTCATCCGCACGGGGTACAGAAATCCACGCAGCGGCAGCTGGCGCTCGGATCAACGCGACGTCATAGCTGAGGAGGCGTCCTGCAGAGCTGGGCGTCATTTTTTTCGGATGACGCCTTAAGTGTGTAAGCGCAGCTGCGGCTTGCTCCGGCGAAATGACAGTGGCTTCGGCGTTGTCGAGCGCTTGAACAACATCCTTGATCTCCTTCCAGGGCCTTTCTTTGGCGAACATGTCGACTTCTATGGTCCCCCCCATGCTCCCAGCTGGGATGCGGGGCTGCCCGTTAAACCATTCCACATCGTCAATATCAAAATAGGTGACAGCTGAAACCCATTTGGAGATGTGACTTTGCGTTTCGGAAGGCAACTGCGTAAGTCGCTTCACCAAGAAGCCAAAACAGTCATCGCGTGTTCTTGGGAAGATCGAGCTTAGGCCATCGATTGCGATTTCAATCACCGCCGCGCGACCATCCGGGGTATCAAGTCGATCGTAGAGCCATGAAAGATTCCTAGCGGCCGCATCGGAGCTTTCCGGTGATAGGCTCAGCAGGGTGCGGCCCACTGTATCGAGAGCACTTTTTTCTGCGCGCGCAGTAGCACCGTCAATCAGAGACTCAGAACCCGCTCGGTAGAATGGATGGGTAAACGCATACAAGCCGCCTGCTCGAATTTCCACAATCCGGCGCGACTCCAGAATTTCGACCAATATATCCGTGCCAGAAGCGAGTTCCGGTAATGGATCGTAATGGGGCTCAGGACGCCTGCCCCGTGTCGTCTGGGCCCCCATGGAAATTGACTTGCCAATGACGGTACTTTTGCCAGGACGATCAGGCCCGCCAGCACCCATCGCGAATGCCAGCTCTGTAGGGGAAACCGGCAGGTCGGGTGTGGTCGAGATGGCCAAGGCGGTGATAAGAGGGGCAAGCCCCTCCGCCTTTAAGGCTCGGCCGAGCGTCTGAGCATCTTCTCGCGCGAGCCGAGTTATCTCAGGCAGCGTTGCACCCGCCGACAATTTATGGTGGTTTGTAGCAAGATAAAGCAGGCAGCCGGGTTCGAGATCGAGTGTCGAAGTGGAGAGCGCGGATTGGACACAGTCACTCAGCCATTTTGGGACGGAGTAGGTTGTGCAGGCCTGCATCCAGACATTTGATAAAAAAGCGCAGTCCAGATGGCCAAGCTCTATCCACTTCACGCCGCGTGTTTCCATCTCATCGACGGACTTCTTGCGCGTGACCTCTAGCAACCGGTCCTGCGCTTGGACTACGATAAGCCTTCGGTCTGCGCCGATCGACCCTAGCAATTGCTCAAGGAGAGCGAGCTCTCGGGCGGCATCGTCAGTGGCGTGCGCACCGCCAAAAGGATCATCCACAACGGCAAGGCGATTCTCGTTCACCGGATCCATCAAGTACCGTTGAGCCGATTGGACGCTTTCGGCAACTTTGACGATGAACCCCATTTGTTCAAAGTCACCCGCAAGTTGCCGCGATGTCATGGTCTTACCGATGCGTGGCCGACCCGCGAGGAGCAGTACTTTTTGCGTGGTTAGTTTGAGTTTTAGGTCTTCCTCATCTCCTCGGGCTATGTAGCCAGCGGGAGCCAGGCGTTCGTCGGGTCTGGCTGCCCGTATTTGCGTCCGGATCGCTGGCAGCACATCGGCGCCGGTGCCTTTCGCGTCGAAGATGATGGTCTCCAGGGCTGTCAACGTCCTGGCGATAAGGTCAGGAACGACTCCGTGAACAGACTGGAGAAGACTTTCAGACATTTGCTGCACCGTGCTTTCGTCCAGCCGCTCGATTATGCGTACACGTCGTACGGCTTGACGCAGCGCTGGATCCTTCAGCAGAGAGAAGAGGGTGCCGATGGCCTTTCTGCGCTGTTGTTGCAGAGGACTATCCCCATCGAGGGGCACTTCATAAGACGCTAAACCTTTTCGGATATTTGCAAGGTCTGGCTTCTTGATTCGAGTCGCTGGCCAAGGGGCAATCGGATCGCCAAGATCGGCCACATAAGTAGATGTGGCATCATCACAGCGGCCAGAAGCTATCATCATGACGTTTTGGGTAGGGATGTTGACCAGACGTGCAATCAAAGGATCCTCGGCCTCGTGTGCCGGGAAATGGGCAAGCCAATCCGCGAGGTCATCAACAGTGACTTTTGCTTTCGCTCCTTTGACCTGAATTTCAACGACATTGCGACTCAAGCCATCGTCAAAAACCAATTGCGCATCTTCGCCACCGCGCGGTTCGATTTCCAATTGCGCGTGTGCGCTCTGTGCGTGCTGCAGTGCCAAAAGCAGACATACACGATCCTGGAATTTGTATTTTTTGGGGCCAATGATTTCGATAGACATCCAGTTCCTCATCGATCTGCAGTGCGGTGGTGCAATCTAGCCGAATCATCCTGCCTCGACCATGGTCCTGAAGTTCGGTTGATAGCAAAAATCAGGATGGGTTAGGGTTATTGCGGTCAACCGTCGGGATTGGCCTGGGCGCTTTCGACCTGGGGGGATTGATGAAACCCATAAAGGCCGTGGCAGCGACGGCGGCCTCAGCCGCTTGCTCGGCATGCTCTGCGGCGCGCCGGAATGCCGACGCCTGTGCCTGACCGCGCCCCCGTGGAATTGAACGTCCAGCAATGGCGGCAGACCTTCCAGCGGTTGGGGCTGGACGAAGCCGTGCGCGACCGGCTTCAGCCGGTGATCGACGACTTTGACCAGGCTATCCGTCACCTGCGCATCCATTGGCGTTCTAGTGACGCCTCACGGCATCGTTATGAGGATGCGGCCAGCGCCTTCCAGACCATGCTCCGCCCCTATCTACTGCGGCCGGGACAAGCGCGAAGACGCCGACGTCCTGCGCTTCACCGAGCGCACCCGTGGGGAGAGCCATCGCAATACCCGCGAGCCAGTCAGCGTGAATGTTCAGCGCCTGGCGCTACCCTGGCGTCAGGCGGTGTGTGCGACCGAGGCGCTCTCGGTGGCGTCGCGGCTGAAGAAAAACGCCACGGCCAAGCGCCTGCGCCTGACCCTGGCCAACGGTCACGGGATCGCCGACCTGCTCGGGCAGATCAACGAACCCGAGGAACCGTCCGCATCGATGCAGGACCAGCCACTCAATCCGCTCGATGAAAAGCGCCAGCAGCGCGTGCAATGGTGGTTGAAGAGCGCTGCACAGGCGTTCCAGCGACCTCATCACCTGTTCGAGCATCTGGTGATCGAGGCCACGATCAGCGCCATCGAAGCGGTGCATGAGCGCAATGAGAAGGTCCTGGTGTTCGGTCGCTTCACCGCGCCCATGCGCGCCCTGGTACGCTTGCTCAACGCCCGGGAAATGCTGCGCAGGTTGGACGCTGGTGTGTACTGGCCGCAGAGCGTTATCCGCGCCGATGACACGGACGATCATTCCGAGTGGGCCGCGGTACAGGTTGCCCATCGCCAGTTGCAGTCCCCGCTGGACCTTGCCGTGATCCCCGACCTGGTGGCCCGCCAGTCCAATAGCCAGGGCGCGCGCCGCGAGCAACTGCGCCGGCGTCTGCTGGGGTGGCTGGATGCGGGGCTGGACCAACAAGAGCAACTGCCCCGGGCCATGTTTTGATGCCTCAGGGACGCCGAACTCAACAAGGACCTGGCTGATGCAGCCGAGAAGCATCCCGTGGCGCTGTTCACCCGGGCGATCCTCGGCCTGACTGGCGATCAGGCCGGATCACCGACCCCCGAGCATGTCTGCGCAGCCTTCCGCCATTTACTGGAGGCCGCCAGTGACCGGTATGCGGACGACAGCGACATCGCCCTGGACGAAGTGGCCTTGCAATGGTAACCGCTCCTGGCCCGCCTGCAGTATGAATACGCCCTCCAGGAGGGTGGCTTCGCCCGCTTGATGTATGGCGGCACCGAGCAGTCCACCCGCCGCCTGTTGCAGATGGCCTTCAATCCTTCCGACAGCTTCCCCCGGGTGCTGGTGGCCCAGTCCGCCGTCGGTCGCGAAGGCCTCAACCTCCCCCTAGCTTGCCGCACCGTGATTCTCATGCACCCGGAATGGAACCCCGGCGTGGTCGAGCAGCAGATCGGCCGGGTCGATCGGGTGGGCAGTCACTGGAGTCGCCAGCTGGGAGAAGCGTTGGAGCGGGATGTTCCAGCAGCGGAGCTACCACGTATTGATGTGCATCCGGTGATCTTCCGAGGGACTTACGATGAACATAACTGGCAGGTTTTATTGGAGCGTTGGGATGACCTGCGTGCTCAGTTACATGGCGAGGTGATCCCTGCCCGAAAGGCTGAGGGAGATTTGGAGTATGAGAAAGTGTTGGCGAATTTGCAGGCTAGCGCACCTTGTTTCTCTCCGTTACGGCGATAAATGCAGACTGTCATCGCGACGACGTGATGGTCAGGATATTGCCCAGATGTTTGGTAGTTCGCGGGCCGCTTCTACTGGACAGCAATGACCAGAGGGTGTTTGGTGACCCGACTCAAAGCCGATCGCCTGCACCACAGCGGCTGCCTGGAAGACATCGACCACCGCAGCGCTCGCGGGCTGGCAAAGGCCTTGATCCTGCGACTGGACAGGAAGCAGTGGCTCCGCGATGGGCTGAGTCCGATAATTGGCGGCCCGACCGGAGTGGGGGAAACCTCGTTCGACTGCGAAGTTGCCCACTAGACCCGTCTTGCGCTTACCACGCTCGATGGGAGAGCCGTGCCTGGCTCACGGCGACGGTCCACTAGCGAAACTGATTCCGACAACACTGGGGCTGGCCTGTGATTCTTGAAGGGTGGTCACGGCATACTTCAATTACCAGGCGGTGCCGGGAAACCAGTCATGTCTTGATGGTTTTCGAGTTGCAGTCTGTTGCTTATGGCGGTAAGCCCTCAAGCGACGTAGACAGAGGGACAGGCTTCGGTAGCGCGCTATGGACGGCTGCTCATCCTTACCCAGAAGGACGCTTTGCGTCACGTACTCGAGGCAGGGAGGGATACGGGGGCGCTTGTCATAGGCACACAAAAGGAACAGCGTGGTCGGCCGTTTACCGAAAGCGCTGAGCATTTTCGGTTGGGGGCATCCTTTTCAAAACACCCAAAGCATGCCCTCAAATATGCCCCAAATTTAGCAATTAGCTGGAAGAAAATGGCTATTCGAGCCTAGAAAAAGGCAGAAGTTATCAGCTAAAAAGTATGCGCCAAGCCCCTAAAGACTCTCAGGGTCCCCAAAGAACATCTGTATCCGCGACCGCAACCATCGCTCAGCCGGGTCGTTATCCTGCGCCCCGCGCCAAGCCATGTGCAGCTCGAAACTGCGCACTTCAATCGGCAGATCTTCCGCCCGCAAGCCCCCCGCAGCCGTCAGTGCATCCGCCGTGTAGTCCGGTACCGTGGCAACGATATCGGTCCCCGCCAGCAAACTCCCCAGCCCGTTGAACTGCGGCACCGCAAGCACCACGTGGCGCTTGCGGTCAATTTCTTCGAGCGCTTCATCGATGAACCCGGACAGGTCGCCGGCGAACGACACCAACGCATGCGGCCGGGCGCAGAAGTCATCCAGGGTGATGCTGCCCGGCACGCTGTCGGCACGCAGCAGTTTCGGCTTGCTGCGGCGCAGCACCTTGCGCTTGGCGTTGGCGGGCAGCTCGCTGGTGTAGCTGACCCCCACTGAGATTTCGCCCGAGGCCAGCAAGGTAGGCATCAGCAGGTAATTGACCCGGCGCACCACCAACACGATACCCGGCGCTTCGGCGCGGATACGCTTGAGCAGTTGCGGCAGCAGGGCGAATTCGGCGTCGTCCGACAGGCCGATGCGGAACACCGCATTGCTGGTGGCCGGGTTGAACTCGGCGGCGCGGCTGACGGCGGTGGAGATGGAGTCCAGCGCCGGAGAGAGCAGGGCAAAGATCTCATGCGCCCGTGCCGAAGGCTCCATGCTGCGGCCAGTGCGCACGAACAACGGGTCGTCGAACAGGTTGCGCAGACGCGACAGGGCCGCGCTGATGGCCGGCTGGCCGAGGAATAGCTTCTCGGCAGCACGGGTCACGCTGCGCTCGTGCATCAGCGTTTCGAACACGATCAGCAGGTTGAGGTCTACACGACGCAGGTCGTTTCGATTCATCGGTGCGCTTCGCCTAAAGTGGGGCAGGGGTGAATCTTAAGGCCAAAGGCTGTTACCCTGCACCGATTTCCGGGTGCCAATTCATAGGAATGTCAGGTGCCCAATCGATGACAAGCATGTCGACTATTAATGACCACTGATGGTCTAACGGCCAAAGCCCGGATAAAGTCCGTGGTATTAGAGGTTCACAAGGCGAGGTATGCGATGTCCCGCATGATCCGATTCCACAAGTTCGGCGCTGCCGATGTGCTCCGTTGCGAGGAGCAGGCCGAACCGTCGCCCGCCGCCGACGAGGTGCAGATCCGCGTCGAGGCAATCGGCGTCAGCTGGTATGACGTGCTCTGGCGTCAGAACCTGGCCCCCTCCCAGGCCCGCCTGCCGGCGGGGATCGGTCATGAAATGGCCGGGGTGGTGACAGCTGTAGGCGAAGGGGTCGAGGACATTGCGGTGGGCGACCGGGTCGCCAGCTTCCCGGCCACCAGCGCCAATGATCACCCGGTATACGGCGACGTGATCGTGCTGCCACGCACGGCAATCACCCGGTATCCGGATATCCTCACGCCGATCGAAGCCAGCGTGCACTACACGCCGCTGCTGATCGCCTACTTTGCCTATGTCGACCTGGCCCGCGCCAAGGCCGGGCAAACGGCGCTGGTCACCGATGCCAGCCACTGCGCAGGGCCTGCGTTCGTGCAACTGGGCAAGGCCCTGGGGCTGAAAGTGTTTGCCGCCACCAAGGCGCCCGAGCAACGCGAGTACTTGCTGGGGCTGGGGGCGGACAAAGTGATCGTCACCGAGGAGCAGGACCTGCTGCTGCAGATCGGCAAGTACACCGACGGTCGCGGCGTGGACATGGTCCTCGATGGCATGGGTGGGCCGCAGATGTCGCTGCTCGGCGATGTCCTGGCACCCCGAGGCAGCCTGGTGTTGTATGGCCTGCAAGGTGGCAACCAGACGCCATTCCCGGCTTGTGCGGCGTTCCAGAAGAACATCCAGTTCTATGTGCACTGCATCGGTAACTTTACCGGCAAACCGGAACTGGGCATCAGCCAGGACCAGGTTGCGCTGCAGCGTGCCTTGCGCGATATCAACCAGTTCACCGCCGACCAACTGCTGACGCCGCAGATCATCAAGGTGTATCCGTTCGATCAGGTGGTCGAGGCACATCGGTATATGGATGAATGCCCTTGCGGGGGGCGGGTGGTGCTGGATATGGCGCAGCCTGCGTGATCTGACATTGACGACAACAGGAACCCGGGCACAGTCCCGGGTTTTTGTGTTTTGCGGCTGCACATTTTCAGCGTGATACTTGTAGATAATCAGATGCATCCTACAAATTAATAATACGTGGACTACATACTTCAAGGGGTTACCGTTTATTGCGGTAATATCCTGGAAGAGATTTGAAGTTGAACGCTTGCAGTGTTCCATTCATTGTGTGTTGGCGCACTGGCTGAATGGTTTTTTTACCCTCATCTGTATCTTCTATTCGATGTGCAACTCTCGATAATGGCCTAGTGATAGTTTGCGCAAGGAGCGTGGAATGAGCATGGCTATGCCCGAGCCAGGGCAGTGTATGGCGGCAGCCTGTCATCAGTGTGGGGCATTTTTTTCGATGGCTTGGCGACAGAGCATGTCACATCGTTACTTCCCAAGACTTGTAGGGAAATTCTTCAGGATCGATGCACTACACGGTGTGCAGTTGACCCTGTAATGAATGCATGAAGTTGATGAGGTGATTACGTGAGCGCTATCCACGAACAGGCGATGCACTATATCTACCAGCAAGTGTTGGAACGCTTGTTGAGCCATATGTCCCAGGCGCAGCGCGCGTCTGTGCAGTTGCTGATACAGCGGCTGCTGGTGGCTGCCGGTGGCCCCGAATACATCGGCACATTCCGTTTGCTGGTACTGCAGGGCAATGACCGCCGAAGTGCCCACCTGTTGGCCATTCTGCGCGCCGCCCAGTTGAGTATTGCCTTGCGCGCCCCGGTGACCTTCCAGTTGCGGGTACTAGTGGTCAACCTGCCGACTGCCGGCAATGCCGCGCTGGACAACCATGAACGCAGCTTCAACGCCTTGTTCATGCAGGATGACCCGCGGGTACAACTGCAGATGACCGAAGGCTGCGAGGTGGTGCCGTTCAATCGTCGGCCCTCGGCGTCGACCGAGCGCTGGGCCCAGGCACGCAATGCCATGCTGATGTTCGGGCACGGGGTCGATGCCCGGCCCGAAGCCCTGCTGGGCAGCCGGCTGCATCTGGAGCTGGCGGGTGCCGTGGGTGTTGCGCTGCAGGCGCAGTCGCGTGCGGATGTGCTGATTACCGCCGTACCTGCCCGGCAGCGACGCCGTTACCTGGCCTGGGCCCGGCGTAGCCTGTGCCAGGCAGGGGAGCGCGGGCCCCATCTGCTGCATCAGTGCCTGGCGACATTGGCCAGCGGGCTGGGCAGGTTGCAGGGGGTTGCCGGGTCACCCCTGGAGCCTGTAGGCGACCCCTGCCGCGTAGTCGCGGAGGATGCCACGTTGCGGGTGATCGCTATCGATGACTTGCTGCCCCATCTGCTTGAACAAGAGCAGCTCGACCTCATGCTCGGCTGCCGCCTTGACCCTGACCAGGACGCCTGGCCGCTGGCGGCCTTCATCGACCCTAAGGCCCTGGCACAGCTGCACGAACTGCGCGCTCGTTGCAGCGAGCCAATGGGCCATCGACAGGCGTTGCGGCTGGCCGGCCCTTGCGCTTTCGATGGGCAGCGCGAGCCAGCTTCGGGGCATCCGGGCAAAGCCTACGGCATCAGCCAGACCCAGCTGGTATGCCTGTTGTTCAGCCCCTTTGCCAGGCAAGGCAAGGGCCTTGAGCGTTTTCTGCAATGCCGTCATCCCGACATGCAGGTGGCGTTGCCCTACCTGCATCGGGCCTTGCAAGGTAAACCGTGCCCCGATGCGGTGAAGGACTGGCTGGTGAATACCAGTGGCTTGGCACTTGTGCAACTGCGGGCGATTTATGAGGGGCGTCTGCAACCCGCGTCCAGGCGCTTGATGGCGAACCTGGCCCGGCGTGATGTGCACCTGAAATTGTTGCCGGCGCCGTTCGTAGCGGGACGACCTGGCCTAGAGGGCTTGCCCTGATGGGGCGATCGCTGCCGGGCGACTACGCCTATCGCAAGGTGTATCACTACCTCGAATCGCTGATCGACGAGGCCCAGGGGCTTGAGCCATGGCGCCTGCCCTCGTTGCGCACGCTGTCCCGGCGCTTGCGCGTATCGCTGGCCACTGTGCAGAGCGCCTACAGCCTGCTTGAAGAGGAGGGCCGTGTGCATTGCGTGCCGAGGTCGGGCTACTTCGTGCGCGTGGATGTGCAGCCGGGTGGCCCGCCGTTGCCAGCACCGAGCGGGCTAAGCAACGTACCGACGCAGCCCATGCTGGAACGTTCATTGTTTACCCACGAGCGGCGCCTGGCACGCCAGCGGGCTTGGGCGGCTGCCCCGCTGGAGGAGGTCGGCAGCGCGCGGCTGCGTAATGCGCTGGCCGAACGCTATACCCGCTCATCCAGCCATTACTGGCGTGCCGAAGAGGTGCATCTTGCCCCCGACGTACAGGCGTTGCTTGAGGTTGTGCTGGCGGCGCTGGCCCTGCGCGGGGGCACCGTGCTGGTGTGCTCGCCGTGCTGCTGGCAAGTGCTGCGCGCGTTGCAGCGTTGCGGCATGCGCGTGCTTGAGGTGCCACTGAACGCATACGGCGCTGCAGACCTGCAGGCGTTGGCGGGTTTGCTCAGCGCGGAGCCGGTGGGCATGCTGATCATGCCGTCCTGCCTGAGCATGCCCCAGGGCCGGCTGATGTCGCAGCACGACCAGCAGCAGATAGGCCAACTGCTGGGCGAGTACCCGGTGTGGTTGCTGGAGAATGACCTGGACAGCGAGTTGTGCTTCAGCGGGCCGCCGGCTGCGCGCTTGCGCGATTGGGTCGACCCGCGCTGGCTGTTGATGATGGGCTCGTTCGAAGCTGCGGTGGGCGGCGAAGCGCCCTACGCCTATGTGCTGGGGCGGCATGCAACGCTGACCGAGGCCTTCGCCCAGCGTGCGTTTCAGCTTGCGCCCTTGCGGCTGCAGGCGCTGGCGCTGATGCTCGGCAAAGGCGAAATCGAACGCCAGTCAGAAAAGCTGCGCGCAGAACTGCAATGGCGCATGGAGTGCCTAGGCCAACAACTCAGGTTGCAACTGGGTGAGCAGGTCTCCTTCCAGATGCCCGAGGGTGGCTGGACCCTGTGGCTGCGGTTACGCCGGCCAGTGCCGTTGGATGGCATCGTGGCGGCGCTGTCAGGCACCGCCTTGCGTGTGGTCCCGGGCGGGCAGCACAGCCTGCAGGTGCGTCATCAGCAATACCTGGCGCTGCGGTGGGTGGGGGAAGGGCTCGATGCGCTGCAACAGGCTCTGGAGAAGCTGGCGCAGGCGCTGGAGCTGCGTTGCGGCCGGCCAGTGGGGTAGCAGTCGAGGGTGAATGGTAACAGGGGCCACTTTACGGCCCCTGTTGCGGGTGCCCGTCTGCCTACTGTTCCTGCCCCTGGCGCAAGCGGGTGCTGATCAATGCCGCCAGTACCAGCATCGAGGCGATGATCCACAAGCCGTTGCGGGTGCTGCCGGTTGCCTGCTCGATCAGGCCCATCACCGACGGCCCGACGAAGCCGCCAAACAGGCCGCACGTGGTGACGAAGGCCAGGCCCGCCGCCAGCGCGTTGCCGCTCAAGCGGCTGGAGGGGAAGACGAAGATGATCGACTGCACCACGAACAGCATCAGCGCGGTCAGCGAAAACCCGATCAGGCCGATGAACGAACTGGACAGCGAGGCGAGCAGCAGCCCGGCCGACATGGTCAGCAACCCGAAGAACAGCAAGGTGCGGCAACGATTGGGCGAAGTCGCCAGGCGGGGCAATGTCGCAGCGCCAATGGCGGCGGCAATCCACGGCACCGAGGTCAGCAATCCGACCTGGAAGGGCGACAGCGCGGCATAGGTGCCGATGATGCCAGGCAAGAAGAAGATCACCGTGTAGATGGTGATCTGGTGCACGAAGTACACCGCGATCGCCAACCAGATCTGCTTGTCGCGAAACATCTGCCCCAGCTTGCTTTGTTGCGGCGCCGCAGCCCGTTCGGCGTTCAGGCGGCGCTCGATGTCCTGGGCATCGGCGGCTGACAGCCAGGGCGCCGATGCCGGGCCATCGGGCAGTTTTTTCCACACCACGTAGGCCAGGGCCACCGCAGGCAGGCCTTCGAGCACGAACAGCCATTGCCAGCCGTGCCAGCCCAGCACGCCGTCCATTTCCAGCAGGGCGCCGCCCAGCGGCCCGCTGAGGATGTTGGCCACGCATACCCCCAGCAGGAAGTAGCCGGTGGCACGGGCACGCTGTTCGCGGTCAAACCAGTACGTCAGGTACAGCATGACGCCAGGGAACAGGCCGGCTTCGGCCACCCCCAAGAGCAGGCGCATGATGTAGAACGAGGTTTCGCCCTGGACGAACGCCATGCCCGCCGAGAGCAGGCCCCAAGTGATCATGATGCGGGTGATCCAGAAGCGCGCGCCGACCCGGTGCATGATCAGGTTGCTCGGCACTTCGGCCAAGGCATAGGTCAGGAAGAACAAGCCCGCGCCCAGCCCATAGGCCGCCGCCGACAGGCCCAGGTCGATGCCCATGCTGGCCTTGGCCAGGGCGATGTTGGTGCGGTCGAGAAAGCTCATCACGTAGACGACGATAAGCAGCGGCATCAATTTGCGCAGCAACAGGCCGTTAAGGCGCTGTTCGGTAGCGACGGCAGGCGCGGCGGCCGCTGTCGTGCCAGTGAGGATTGTCATTGTTTTTTCCCCGTGAAAAGTGCTGGTGGTGTGCCGCGCCAATGGCGGCACACCGAGGTGGGTAGGTCAGGAACGGTTGATGTCGAGCCACACCGCGCCATTGGGGTACTGGTAGCGCTCCAGGGTGTCAGCGTGCATTTCTATGCTGTAGCCCGGGCGCTGCGGTGGCATGTAGCGACCGCGGCGGATCACCACCGGGTCGAGGAAGTGTTCGTGCAGGTGATCGACGTATTCCAGCACCCGATTGTGCAGCGAGGCCGACACGGCGATGTAGTCGAACAAGGCAATGTTCTGCACATATTCGCACAGCCCGACCCCGCCGCCATGCGGGCAGACCGGCACATCGTACTTGGCGGCCATCAGCAGCACGATCAGCACCTCGTTGAGGCCACCCAGGCGGGCTGCGTCCAGCTGGCAGAAGTCCAGCGCGCCGGCCTGGAACATCTGCTTGAACATCACCCGGTTGTGGCAGTGCTCACCGGTGGCCACGCCAATGGGTGCGATGCGCTCGCGGATGGCGGCGTGCCCGAGGATGTCATCCGGGCTGGTGGGTTCTTCGATCCACAGTGGCTCGAACGCCGCCAGACGGCGCATGTTGGCCACCGACTCATCGACGCTCCAGACCTGGTTGGCGTCCATCATCAGGGTGCGTTCCCAGCCAATTTCGTCGCGCAGGATGCTGGCGCGGCGGATGTCTTCCTCAAGGTCAGCGCCGATTTTTTGCTTGATGTGGGTCCAGCCCTCTGCCACCGCCTCACGTGCCAGTTGGCGCATCTTCTCTTCGCTGTAGCCGAGCCAGCCGGGTGCGGTGGTGTAGCCGGGGTAGCCTTCGCGCAGCATTTGCGCTTCGCGCTGGGCCTTGCCTGGCGCCTGGCGGCGGAGCAGGGCGATGGCCTCTTCGGGGGTCAGCACGTCGGTCACGTAGCTGAAGTCCAGGCAACGTACCAGTTGCTCAGGGGTCATGTCGGCCAGCAGCTTCCACACCGGTTTGCCTTCGCGCTTGGCCCACAGGTCCCAAATGGCGTTGATGATGGCCGCCGTGGCCAGGTGGATCACGCCTTTTTCCGGGCCCAGCCAGCGCAGCTGGCTGTCGCCGACGGTGAAGCGGTGCCAGAACGCGCCCATGTCGGCGGTGATGTCTTCCAGGGTCTGGCCAACGATCATCGGTGCCAGCGACTGCACCGCCGCCGCGCAGATCTCGTTGCCACGGCCGATGGTGAAGGTCAGGCCGTGGCCTTCCAGGGCAGCGGCGTCGGTGTGCAGCACGACGTAGGCGGCCGAGTAGTCAGGGGCGCTGTTCATGGCGTCGGAGCCGTCCAGCGACAGCGACGTCGGGAAGCGGATGTCACGAACGCTCAGGTGGGTAATGCGTATGCTCATGGCGGACTCTTGTTCTGGTCGGGCAGTGGGAGACCTGACTGTAGGTTGTCGAGCGATACAGGCATAATCGCCAATTCCTAAGTAGGGATATCGAAATTGATATGTCTCAGATGCCCCCGGACACGCCGCCGCTGACGCCATCGCTCGGCACATTGAAGATTTCCAGCCGCCAGATCACCTTGCTCAACGCGCTGGGCGAATTTGGCAACCTGCGCCGCGCCGCTGCGGCCATGCACACCACGCAACCGGCGGCCAGCCTGCTGTTGCAGCAACTGGAAGAACGCCTGGGCGTGCGCCTGTTCGAGCGCCTGCCGCGCGGCATGCAGCCGACGCTGTATGGCGAGGTGATGATTCGCTATGCGCAGAACGCGCTGCACGAGTTCGAGCATGCCCAGGCACAGATCGCCGAGCTGGCTCGCGGTGCCTCGGGCCTGGTCCGGGTGGGCAGTGTCATGGGGCCGGTGCCCGGCCTGCTGACCAAGGCGGTGCTGGCCTACAAGCGCGACCACCCCAAGGTGCGGATCTCCCTTGAAGTCGGGACCAGCGACACCTTGCTGCCGGCGCTGTTGCGCGGTGATTTCGACATGGTGGTCGGGCGCCTGCCAGACCAGAGCGACAGCCAGGACCTGAACATCGAACTGTTCGAAGGGGGTGAGCAGATGCGCGTGATCGCCCGCGCCGGGCACCCGTTGGCCAACGCCAAGGCATTGCAGCTGGCAGACCTGGTGGCCCTGACCTGGATCCTGCACCCCATCGGCAGCCCCATGCGCCGGCGGGTCGAGAGCGCCTTGCAGGCGGGCGGCATGGTGCAGTCGCTGGACATCGTCGAAACCGCCTCGATCCTGGCCACCACCGCCATGCTCGAAGCCTCCGAAATGATTGCCGTGGTGCCCAACGATGTGGCCCAGCACTATGCGCGCTACGGCATGGTCGCCATCCTGCCGGTGGAGCTGCCGATCACCATGGCCAACCTGGGCTTGCTGACCCTGCGCTCGCGGCCCAATTCCGTGGCCCTGGGCCGCTTGCTGCAGTACCTGCGGGCGCAATAGCCATGCCTTCACACCTTTTCGAGGTTGCCCTCTGATGCCGTCGGACATTACCCATTCCAGCTTCTGCAACTGGGTCCGCTTCAAGCACCTGGTGCTGATCGACACCCTGGCACGTACTCGCAACATGCACGCCACCGCCACCCGCATGAACCTCAGCCAACCTGCCCTGAGCAAGATGCTGCGGGACCTGGAAGAGCAGTTCGGCTTTGCTTTGTTCGAGCGCCTGCCACGCAGCATGCCGCCTACCGAGCTTGGCGAGTACGTGGTGCGCTACGCCCAGGGGGTGCTGGCCGACTCGCAGCAGTTCGTCGACCAGGTCAACCGGCTGCGCAAAGGCGGGCATGGGTTTATCCGGGTTGGCGGTATTTTCGCGGCTACCCCCGTGGTGCTGCCCCAGGCGATTGCCGCCATCAAGGCGCGCAGCCCGTTGCTGTCGATCGAGGTGGTGGAGCACTCCAGTGACCATCTGCTGGCCATGCTGGAGCAGAACAAGCTCGATATCATGATCGGCCGCTTCACCGAAGAGCGCTTCAGCCAGTTGTTCGATTATCAGCCCCTGGAGCCCGAGCCCTTCAGCCTGGTGGTCAACAGCCGCCACCCGCTCAATGCCCTTGCCAGCACCCCGTTGGAGGCCCTGGGTAACTGGCCATGGGTGCTGTACCCCGTGGGTACGCCGATCCGCAACCGCCTGGAGCAGGCGTTCAGGGATGCCGGCATTGCCACGCCGGCGGACAGCGTCGAGACCATTTCGATGCCGATGTTCCTGCAGTTGCTGCAGTCCGGCCCGATGATCGCCATGCTGCCCAGGTCGATGGTCGCCGCGCAACTGAACAGCGGCCAGTTCAAGGAGTTGCAAAGCCCCTTGCACTTGCCGGCACTGGAATACGGCATCGTCACCCGCAAGGACGAGCCGCTGACCCCGTCGGCCCGGGAGTTCGTCGACATTCTGCTCGACTTTGCGCAGCAACGGCGTGACGCGCCAGGGGCGCCAAGCGATTGATAAATCACCGCTGACAGGCGGTATCGATAACCCAGAGTTATCGCGTGATCGGATCATCTCATTGGGAATGTTGCGCAAGGCTTCTTACAGTGGTCGCAGATTCGCCCGGCATCGAACGGGCGTCGCCATAACAAGAAGTCAGCCGCACCGCCCTGAGAGGTCCCATGCAACTGATTGCCCGATCCGGTGACCTTGCCGTCATCCGCCTCAACCCGCTGGACAACGTCCTAATCGCCCGCCAGGCCTTGCCTGAAGGCCTGCACCTGGACGCCGAGGCGATCACCGTGCGCCAGGCGATCCCCTCGGGGCACAAAGTGGCCACGCAGCGTGTGGAGCAGGGCCAGCCCCTGCGCCGCTATGGCCAGATCATCGGTTTTGCGTCCCAGCCCATCGACGCTGGCGACCATGTACACGTCCACAACGTGCAGATGGGCGATTTCGCCCGTGACTACGCCTTTGGCGTCGATGCCCGCAGCACGCCGAGCCGCGAGGCGGTGTTCCAGGGCATCGTGCGTGCCGATGGGCGGGTGGCCACCCGCAACTACATTGGCATTCTCACCTCGGTGAACTGCTCGGCGACCGTGGCACGGGCCGTGGCCGACCACTTTCGCCGCGACATTCACCCCGCAGCCTTGGCCGACTACCCCAATATCGATGGCGTGGTGGCATTGACCCACGGCGCCGGCTGCGCGGTCGACCCCTCTGGCGAGGCGCTGGGCTTGTTGCGTCGCACCCTGGCGGGTTACGCCGTACACGCCAATTTCGCTGCCGTGCTGATCATCGGCCTTGGCTGTGAAACCAACCAGATCGAAAGCCTGCTCGAAACCCAGGGGCTGACCACCAGCACCCAGCTGCGCGCCTTTACCATCCAAGGCATCGGTGGCACCTCGAAGACCATCGCCGCCGGCATCGAGCAGGTCAAGGGGCTGCTGGCCGAGGCCAACCAGGTGCAGCGCGAGCCGGTCAGTGCGCGCCACCTGATCGTCGGCCTGCAATGTGGTGGGTCCGATGGCTACTCGGGGATCACCGCCAACCCGGCGTTGGGCAATGCCGTCGACCGCCTGGTGGCCGCCGGTGGTACGGCGATCCTTTCCGAAACACCTGAAATCTATGGCGCCGAGCACCTGCTGACCCGTCGCGCGGTCAGCCGTGAGGTGGGCGAGAAGCTGGTCGCCCGTATCCACTGGTGGGAAGACTACTGCCAGCGCATGAATGCCGAACTGAACAACAACCCTTCGGCCGGCAACAAGGCCGGTGGCCTCACCACCATCCTCGAGAAGTCGCTGGGCGCGGTGGCCAAGGCCGGTTCCAGCAACCTGGTCGATGTCTACCAGTACGCAGAAGCGGTGCGGGCCCAGGGCCTGGTGTTCATGGACACGCCGGGCTACGACCCGGTCTCGGCCACTGGCCAAGTCGCCGGCGGCGCCAACCTGATCGCCTTCACCACCGGCCGCGGCTCGGCCTACGGCTGCGCGCCGGCACCGTCCATCAAGCTGGCGACCAACAACCGGGTGTTCGAGCACCAGGAAGAAGACATGGACGTCAACTGCGGTGGCATCGCCGATGGTTCCACCAGCATCGAAGAGCGCGGCGCGTACATCTTCGAACAGATGCTGCGCATCGCGTCCGGCGCGCGCAGCAAAAGCGAACAGCACGGCTACGGGCAGAACGAGTTCGTGCCCTGGCAGATCGGCGCCGTGACCTGATCGACAGCCCATTCCTGATTTTTGAGGCAACCCCTATGCACGTTAGCGGATACAACTTCATTGCCGGCCAGCGCAGCGCTCAGGGCCAGACCCTGGTCTACAGCGTCGATGCCCACACCGGTGAACGCCTGCCGGTCGCTTTCCACCAGGCTACCCTGGCCGAGGTCGACAACGCCGTGAATGCTGCCTCTGCGGCCTTCCCGCTGTTTCGCAACCTGGCATCCGTGCGCCGCGCCGAGTTCCTGGAGGCCATTGCCGACGAGCTCGACGCCCTCGGCGAAGACTTCATCGCTTTGACCTGCCAGGAAACGGCTCTGCCAACGGCCCGTATCCTCGGCGAGCGCGGCCGTACCAGCGGGCAGATGCGCCTGTTCGCCCAGGTGCTGCGCCGGGGTGACTTCTATGGCGCCCGCATCGACCAGGCACTGCCTGCCCGTACGCCTCTGCCACGGCCTGATTTGCGCCAGTACCGCATTGGCGTAGGCCCGGTGGCGGTATTTGGGGCTAGCAACTTCCCCCTGGCGTTCTCCACGGCGGGGGGTGACACCGCAGCGGCCCTGGCGGCCGGTTGCCCGGTCGTTTTCAAGGCCCACAGCGGCCATATGGCCACCGCCGAGCGGGTCGCCGAGGCCGTGATCCGGGCCGCTGAACGCACCGGCATGCCGGCCGGTGTGTTCAACATGATCTTCGGTGGCGGCGTTGGCGAGGCACTGGTCAAGCACCCTGGCATCCAGGCAGTGGGCTTCACCGGTTCGCTCAAGGGCGGGCGTGCGCTGTGCGACATGGCGGCGGCAAGGCCACAGCCGATACCGGTATTCGCCGAAATGTCGAGTATCAACCCGGTGCTGGTACTGCCTCAGGCCTTGGCCAACCGCGGCGCGCAACTGGCCAAGGAACTCACCGCTTCGGTGGTGCAGGGCTGTGGCCAGTTCTGCACCAACCCGGGCTTGGTCCTGGGCATTCGCTCACCGGCGTTCAATGCTTTCATCGAGCAGTTGGCCGGGCACATGGCTGACCAAGCGCCACAGACCATGCTCAACGCCGGCACCTTGAACAGCTACGGCAAAGGCCTGCAGGCCTTGGCTGCCCACCCGGGGGTGAAGCGGTTGAGTGGCCTGGCGCAACAGGGTAATCAGGCCCAGCCGCACCTGTTCGAGGCCGATGTCAGCCTGCTGCTGGAGCAGGACGAGCTGCTTCAGGAAGAAGTGTTCGGCCCTTGCACGGTAGTGGTTCAGGTAGCCGACGACGCCGAGCTGCTGCGTGCGGTCGCGGCCTTGCGCGGGCAATTGACCGCCACGCTGCTGGCGGACGATGCGGACCTCGCGGGCTACGGCCATCTGCTCGGTGCGTTGGAAGAGAAAGTCGGTCGCGTTCTGCTCAACGGCTACCCCACCGGGGTCGAGGTGTGCGATGCGATGGTGCACGGTGGCCCGTATCCGGCCACTTCGGACGCCCGTGGCACCTCGGTCGGCACCCTGGCCATCGACCGCTTTCTGCGCCCGGTGTGCTACCAGAACGTGCCGGATGCCTTGCTGCCCGCCGCCTTGCAGAACGCCAACCCGCTGGGCATACAGCGCCTGGTCGATGGCAAGCCAAGCCGCGCGGCCCTGAACTGATCGTGGAGTGCCAGGCATGACTCAAACCAGACGCTACGACGTGCAGGTAATCACTGCTTTCGTCGAGCAACTGTTCGAAAAAGCAGGTGCCGATGCCGAGGTCGCCCAAGTGGTGACCCAGGTGCTGCTCGAAGGCGAAGTGCTGGGCCATCGCACCCATGGCCTGAACCTGGTCAGCCGCTATATCGGCGGTATGCTCAGCGGGCAGGTCAAGGCGCAAGCCCAGGCGCTGGAGCAGGTGTCGGACAGCGGGGTCTCCAGCCTGTTCGACGGCCATTACCTGCTCGGCCCTTACTGCGTCAGCCGCGCCCTCGACTGCGCGGCCACAGGGGCCAGTGCACAGGGCATCGGCATTGCTGTGGTGCGCCGGGCCGCGCACATCGGCTGCCTGGCAGCGTACCTGAAACCCTACACCGACCGTGGCCTGGTGGCCCTGGTGTATTCGTCGGACCCGTCGGTGGGGCTGGTCTGTGCCCATGGCGGGGTCGACCCGGTGTTCACGCCCAACCCGATTGCCGCCGGCATACCGACCCAGGGCGAGCCGATCCTGCTGGATGTGAGCATGTCCACCGTGACCCTGGGCCTGGTCGGCCAGTGCCGTGATGCCGGCAGCAAGCTGCCGCACCCGGTGCTGATGAGCAACGACGGCCAACTGAGCGATGACCCGCGCGACTTCTTCAGCCAGCCGCAGGGCAGCATCCTGCCGCTGGGCGGCCAGGCCTTTGGTCACAAGGGCTTTGCCTTGGCGATTCTGGTCGAGGCGCTGACCTCGGGGCTGGCTGGCCATGGTCGCAAGGACGCCCCGGACCAGTGGGGCGCGTCGGCCACCGCCGTGGTCATCGACCCGCGCTTTTTCGGCGGCCTGCAAGCATTCACCGACGAAACCAGCTTCCTCGGCCAATTGGTCCTCGCCAGCCGCCCGGTAGACCCCGAACGCCCGGTACGCCTGCCAGGCCAGGCCGGCCTGGCCTTGCGCCGACACGCGCTGGAGGAGGGGGTGAGCCTGTCGGCGCACGTGCTCGATGACCTCGACCAGTTGGCTGGGCAGTTGCAACTGGCGCCACTTTCGCAGGCGCTGGCTCAATGAATGACAATGACAACAAGGGTACCCACATGACCGACCAATCGAATGCCACGCCACCGCTGCAACTAAGCCACGACATCGCCGTGTTCGACAGCGGCACCTGGGTCGGCCGGGTCTGGCTGCCCGATCAGGGCCCCGCCGTGGTGCTGGTCAAAGCGGGCGCCGTGCACGATATCAGCGCCCATGTAGCGACCGTTTCGGCCTTGCTCGAAGTGGCCGACCCGGTTGCTTATCTGCGCGCGCTGCCGTTGCCCGAGGCGTTGATCGCTCTGCCGGCGTTGCTGCGCAACAGCGACCCCAGCCAGCGTGACGCACGTTTGCCCTGGCTGCTGGCGCCGATCGACCTGCAAGCGGTCAAGGCCGCCGGTGTGACCTTTGCCGCCAGCCTGCTGGAGCGGGTGGTGGAAGAGCAGGCCAAGGGCGACCCGGCCAAGGCCGATGCCATCCGCGACACCCTGGCCAGCCGCATCGGTGCGGACCTCTCGCAGATCATCCCGGGTTCTGCCCAGGCCGAAGCGCTGCGCAAGGTGCTGGTGGAGCAGGGCCTGTGGTCGCAATACCTGGAAGTGGGCATTGGCCCGGACGCCGAAGTGTTCACCAAGGCGCAGCCGCTGTCGGCGGTCGGGCATGGCGCCGACATCGGCATCCATCCCAAGTCCAGCTGGAACAACCCGGAGCCGGAAGTGGTGCTGGCGGTATCGAGCGACGGCAGCATCAAGGGCGCCATGCTGGGTAACGATGTCAACCTGCGCGACTTCGAGGGGCGCAGTGCCTTGCTGCTGTCCAAGGCCAAGGACAACAACGCCTCCACCGCGCTGGGGCCATTGCTGCGCCTGTTCGATGAAAGCTTTGGCCTGGACGATGTGCGTAACGCCGAAGTGGACTTGCGTGTCGAAGGCCAGGACGGCTTCATTCTTGCTGGCCGCAGCTCCATGCGCCAGATCAGCCGTGACCCGCAAGACCTGGTGCAGCAAACCCTCAACGAAAACCACCAGTACCCCGACGGGCTGGTGCTGTTTCTCGGTACTCTGTTCGCCCCCAAGCAGGACCGCGACCAGCCCGGCAACGGCTTCACCCACAAGCCAGGCGACCTGGTCGCCATCAGCAACGCGCAACTGGGTACCTTGTGCAACCGTGTGACCACCAGCGACCAGGCGCCGCAATGGGGCTTCGGCCTGCGCGCGCTGATCGACAGCCTGAGCCGGCGCGGCCTGCTCGAAGCAGCGGTGACGGCACGCCAACCTTGACGGCTGCCGTGCCCCAGGGATGAACGTAACAGGATAGATGGACCGCCAAGGCGCTGAAGGCGCTGCAACAATAATAATAAAGGCCACCCAATGAACCCTATGAAGAAGTATCAGCGCCTCACCGTCGTGTTCCTGCTGTTGATCGGCATCGTCAACTACCTGGACCGCAGCGCGCTGTCGATCGCCAACACCTCGATCCAGAAAGACATGATGATCAGCCCCTCGCAGATGGGCATTCTGTTGTCGGCGTTCTCCATCGCCTACGCCTTTGCCCAGTTGCCGATGGGCATGATCATCGACCGCCTGGGCAGCAAGATCGCCCTGGGCGCCTCGTTGCTGGCCTGGTCGGTGGCCCAGGCCACTTTCGGCATGGTCAACAGCTTTGCCGGCTTCATGGGCCTGCGTGTGTTGCTGGGGATTGGCGAGGCGCCGATGTTCCCGTCGGCGGCCAAGGCCTTGTCCGAATGGTTCGATGCCAATGAACGCGGTACCCCGACTGGCATCGTCTGGTCCTCGACCTGCCTGGGCCCATGCCTGGCGCCGCCCTTGCTGACCCTGTTCATGGTCAATTTCGGCTGGCGTGGCATGTTCATCATTACCGGCCTGATCGGCGTGGTGCTGGCGCTGTGCTGGCTGACCTTCTACAAGAGCAAGGCGCAGTACCTGGCCGAGCTCGCCGCCGAAGGCAAACCGCTGCCGAGCGCGCACAAGCAATCGCCAGCCACGGCCATCCCGCAGGCGGCGAAGCCTTCGTACTTCGCGGGCTGGCTCGACCTGTTCAAGCACCGCAGCACCTGGGGGGCGGTACTGGGCTTCATGGGCGTGATCTACATGCTCTGGCTGCACCTGACCTGGTTGCCCGGTTACTTCGAACGTGAGCACGGGCTGGACCTGTACAAGACTGCCTGGGTGGTGTCGCTGGCCTATGGCTTCGGTGCGGCGGGCACGATCGTAGCCGGGCGCTTCTGCGACCTGCTGGTCAAGCGGGGCATGAGCATCCTTGGCAGCCGCAAGTTCAGCGTCATCACCGGCCTGGTGCTGGCCGCGCTGTTCACCCTGCCGTTGTCCTACGTCAGCGGCCTGACCGGCTGCGTGATCCTGCTGTGCCTGGCGCTGTTCAGCATCAACATGGCCAGTGCCACCGCCTGGATGATCGTCAACACCATCGTCGACAGCCCGCGGGTGGCGTCCTTCGGCTCGATCCAGAACTTCGGCGGCTACATTGCAGGCTCCGTGGCACCGATCGTCACCGGCTTCAGCATTCAGTACTCGGGCTCGTTCAACACGGCGTTCATGATCAGCGCGATCGTGGCGCTGTGCTCGGCGGTGGCTTACTTCCTGCTGCTGAAGGCGCCGATCGGCAGTGCCAAGGTCGAGTCGGGGACACTAGCAGGTGTGACCGAGTAATCGATCCGGCGCGCGCAGATCCCTGTGGGGCGGCCTTTCGCGACGCAAGCCCGCCCCCCATACAACAGAACGGACCTACGGCTATTGCCAGGTCCGTCTATCTGTATGTATAACCAGTATCCTTTCTCCACTGCCCGACCTCGCCCCGTGATTGCCCATTCCGTCGACGACCCGTTCTATTACCTGCACAACTTCCGCCAGGTGCTGTCATGGGTCGAACAGCGCTATGACGACCTGCTCGACGAGCAGGAGCTGGCGTTCATCCAGGCCTTTGCCCAATTGGACAGCCGCGCCCAGGCCCTGATGGTGCGTATGGTTATGCGCAAGGGCGAGCTGTTTCGCAGTGACAAGCTTGTGTACGCCGAAGTCGGCGATACCGAGCAGGCCTTGCAGCCGCTGCAGGCCTTGGGATGGGTGCGGGAGCCTGCACAATTGGCGCTGGAACAGCTGTTCACCATGCTGCGCAAGGACGAGCTGGCGCAGTGCTTCGCCGGGCAGTTGAGCCGCCCACGGGCCGCCAAGCACGACCTGCTCGCACAGCTGCAACCCCTGGGGCTCGCGCCCCGGCCGTTGACGCAGTGGTTTGCCGACAGCGACGTGCGCATCTTCCAGTGGTGCCTGCAACCGTTGTGTGACCGCATGCGCCTGTTGTTCTTCGGCAACCTGTACCAGGACTGGTCGGACTTCGTGCTCGCCGACCTTGGCCTGTTGCGCTACGAGCGCGTGCCTTTCAGCAGCGATTCGCGGGCCCTGCGCCATCGCGCCGAGGTCGACCTGGCCATGGCTTTGCACCAGTGCGCCGAGCGGCTGGAGCAAGGTGACGAGCCGCTGTCGATCCTCGGCGCGATGACAGGGCTGCACAGTGACAACCCGTGGTTGGCCCGGCGCCATGCCCGCCTGCTGTTCGCCCTGGGCCAGCAATGCGAACGGCAGGGTGACTGGGACCAAGCCATGGCCGTGTATGGCCAGTGCAGCCATGCCCAGGCGCGTATCCGCCAGGTACGCGTGCTGGAGCGCAGCGAACAGTGGCCACAGGCACATGCGCTTGCCCTGCAACTGGCTGCGGCCCCGGCCAACGCGCTGGAGGTGCAGGCGCTCGAACGCATGCTGCCGCGCCTGGCGCGCAAGCTCGGCGGGCCGCCGCAACGGCGCCAGCGCGCAGCGCAACTGCAACTGATCGAACTGGAGCTGCCCCGCGAGCACGCCGCCTTGGGCGTCGAGGAGGCCGTGCGCCAACACTTGGCCGAGGCCGGAGGGCAGGTTCATTACGTGGAAAACACGTTGTTCAACAGCCTGTTCGGCCTGTTGTGCTGGGAAGCGATTTTCGCGCCGGTACCGGGCGCGTTCTTCAACCCGTTTCAGGCCGCCCCCCAGGACTTGCACGACAGCGACTTCCAGCAACGGCGCAGTGCCCAGTTCGAGCGTTGCCTGGGGCGGTTGGACGATGGCAGCCATCGCCAGGCCATTCTCGACTGCTATGCCGCCAAGCAAGGCCTGCAGTCGCCGTTCGTGTTCTGGCCCATGCTCAGCGAAACCTTGCTTGAACAGGCGCTGGCCTGCCTGCCGCCCGCCCATCTGAAGCAATGCTTCCTGCGGCTGTTGCAGGACATCCGCAACAACCGCGCCGGCATGCCCGACCTGATCCAGTTCTGGCCCGACCAGGGTGGTTATCGCATGGTCGAGGTCAAGGGGCCGGGCGACCGCCTGCAAGACAACCAGTTACGCTGGCTGGAGTTCTGCCGTGCGCAGGGCCTGCCCGTTGCGGTGTGCCATGTGCGCTGGAGCGAGGCGGCGTGAGCTACAGCGTAGCCGTGCGCGCCTTGTGCGAGTTCAGTGCCAAGGTCGGCGACCTGGACCTGCGCTTTACCCCATCGCCCACCGCCCAGGAGGGTATGGAAGGGCATCGGCGGGTGGTGGCGCGGCGCGCCGCCGACTATGAGTCGGAAGTTGCCCTCGAAGGCCAGTTCGAAAGCCTCAGGGTGCGAGGCCGCGCCGACGGTTACGACCCCAGCTGCAATCGCCTGGAAGAGATCAAGACCTACCGCGGCGACCTCGCGCGCCAGCCGGCCAACCATCGTCAGCTGCACTGGGCGCAGGCCAAGGTCTATGCCTGGCTGATGTGCCAGGCGCGGCAATTGCCGGAAATCGATGTGGCTTTGGTGTACCTGGACGTGGACAGTGACGGCCAGACGCTGATCAGCGAGCACCACAGTGCTGCCGAGCTGCAAGCCTTCTTCGAGACCCAGTGCCGGCGCTTTCTGCGCTGGGCCGAGCATCAGCAACAGCGCCTGGCCGAGCGCGACCGCGGTCTGCAGGCCCTGGGCTTCCCCTATACACAGTTCCGCCAGGGCCAGCGCCAGTTGGCCGAGACCCTGTACAAGGCGGTGAGCACAGGCCGCTGCCTGATGGCGCAGGCCAGTACCGGCATCGGCAAGACGCTGGGTACCTTGTTCCCGTTGCTCAAGGCGATGGTGCCGCAGCAACTCGACAAAGTGTTCTTCCTCACCGCCAAGACACCGGGCCGGGCGCTGGCCCTCGATGCCATGCGCCAGATTACCGATGCCACACCGCAACCGGCCTTGCGCACCCTGGAGCTGATTGCCCGTGACAAGGCCTGCGAGCACCCCGACAAGGCCTGCCATGGCGAGTCCTGCCCCTTGGCGCAGGGTTTCTACGACCGCCTGCCCGCTGCCCGCGAGGCGGCGGCAGGGTTACCCTTGCTGGACCGTGCCCAGCTGCGCGAAGTGGCCTTGGCGCATCAGGTATGCCCGTACTACTTAGGCCAGGAAATGGCCCGCTGGGTGGACCTGGTGGTGGCCGATTACAACTATTACTTCGATGCCCATGCCTTGCTGTTCAGTCTGGCCCAGGCCAACCAATGGCGGGTGGCGGTGCTGGTGGACGAAGCGCACAACCTGGTCGAGCGCGGTCGCGGCATGTACAGCGCCAGCCTGGATCAAGGCCAGTTGCTTGCCTTGCGCCAGAGCAAGCCACAAGGGTTGAGCAGTGCGCTGGACCGCCTCAACCGGCAGTGGAACGCGTTGTACAAAGAGCAGCGGGCGCCGTATCAGGCCAGCGAGCAGTTGCCGGATGCCTTCTTGCGTGCCTTGCAGCAATGCATCGGGCTGATTCAGGAGCGCTTGAATCAGGCACCTGGCGAGGTGGATGCGCAGGTGCTGCAGTTTTTCTACCAGGCGCTGCAATTCAGTCGTGTCGCTGAACTGTTCGACGAGCATTTCATCTTCGACATCACCGTGCGCGACAGCCTGCGCAAGCGGCGGCTGGCGACCCTGTGTCTGCGCAATATCACCCCGGCGCGGCTGTTGGCGCCTCGCATGCAGGCGGCGCGCAGCGTAACGCTGTTTTCCGCCACGCTGAGTCCACGGCATTTCTACAGTGACCTGCTCGGCATGCCGGCCGACACGGCCTGGCTGGAAGTGGCGGCGCCGTTCCGCGCCGAGCAGCTCGAAGTGCGCATCGCCAGCCAGGTGTCGACCCGTTATCGTGAGCGCCACGCCTCGCTGGCACCGATTGTCGAACTGATCGCCGAGCAGTATCAGCGCAAGCCCGGCAACTACCTGGCGTTTTTCAGCAGCTTCGAGTACTTGCAACAAGTGGTCGCTTTGTTGGCTGAGCGTTACGGCCACATCCCCCACTGGGCCCAAGCGGCGGGCATGGACGAAGCGGCGCGTCAGGCATTTCTCGATCGTTTTGTGCTGGACGGCTGCGGCGTTGGCTTTGCGGTGCTGGGCGGGGCGTTTGGGGAAGGTGTGGATTTACCCGGCACACGGTTGATCGGGGCGTTTGTCGCCACACTCGGCCTGCCCCAGGTCAACCCCGTCAACGAGCAGTTCAAGCAGCGCCTGGGGCGCCAGTTTGGCGCCGGTTTTGACTATGCCTATCTGTACCCAGGCGTGCGCAAGGTCATTCAGGCGGCGGGCAGGGTCATACGCGGGGATCAGGACCAAGGCGTGCTGGTGCTGATCGACGAACGCTTTGCCGAGGCGCGGGTGCAGCAGATGTTTCCCGGATGGTGGCAGACGGCTATTAACTAGTGTGGTGTTTCAGAAGTACCAATGAAACACCACACTTGCCGGCAGTCCTTCTTTCATTCAGCGGCTGTCAATTGGGGTAAGATCACGCCCCGAACCTTCGCACATCTCCTTGAATATCAAGGTGATGGCCATGCACCGACTCGCTTAGCGCTGTGCCTGTCCCCGTACCGGTCCAAGCGTCGCTACAGGATTCACGTTGTGACCGATTTCTCGAAAAACCCCCTGCTGCAGTACATGGCCCGCCTGGCCCCCTCCAGCCAGCAAACCATGCGCTACATCCTTCAGGACGCCGCTGACCGGCTGGGCTTTGCCGACTGCAATATCGTCGATGTGCCGTGGCACCGGCTCGACCCTGGCCACGTGATCGCCCTGGTGGCTGCGTTGCGTGAAGATGGCTATGCCCCCAACAGTTCGTCGCTGTATGTGAATGCAATACGCGGGGTGATGAACGAGGCGTGGCGCCAGGGCCTGATCGACCACGAACAGTTGCTGAGGATCCGCGAGGTCAAGCCCGCCACCGGCAGCCGCCTGCCACCGGGGCGCAACCTGCGCCGAAGCTTGATCCGCGAGTTGATGGAGGTGTGCGCCGCCGATCCCCGGCCGCAAGGCGTGCGCGACGCGGCGATCATCGCCTTGCTGTATGGCACCGGTATGCGCAAGTCGGAGTCGGTGGACATCGACCTGAGCCAGGTAGACTTCGAAGCCCGCAGCCTGCAGGTGCTGGGCAAGGGCAACCGGCAGTTGATCAAGTACGCGCCACCTTGGGCGTTCGAAAAGCTGCAGGCGTGGCTGGACCTGCGCCGCGACGACTTGCCGGAGGGCGCACCCGACGACCCATTTCTGTTCAACCGCATTCGCCGCGGCAATCACATTACCCGCGCACGCATCACCAAGCATGCGATCTATTACATTGCCCGCCAGCGGGGTGCGCAGGTTGGCGTGAAGATCATGCCTCATGATTTTCGCCGTGCGTTCATCACCCGGGTGATCGAAGAGCACGACCTGTCGATTGCCCAGAAGCTCGCGCACCATGCCAATATCCAGACCACCGCCAGTTACGACCGCCGCGATGACAACGAGCGCCGGCGGGCCGTAGACCGCTTCGACTACTGAAACCGCTGGCCCGGCACCGAAACAGGGCCTGCGCGCGCCCCCGCTTTGTGCGCCGTAGCCCCGTGTGCCCGATGCCAGAGCGGCTGCGCTGACGGTTTCATCTTCGTTCACCTGCGTAGTTGGCCCGCAACCTGCTATATCCAGCCTGAGAATTTGATCGAGTGGTCAGGCTGGCAGCGCTTCAGTGCCGCCTGCCTGACCCTCTAAACGGCCGTCAGGTCACGGATTTCAGGGGCCGCAGGATGTCGCTCGCGGAGCAGATCGAACAACAGCAAGACGATGCGGGCTGGAGCGCCTACCTGCAGTTGCGTTTTAGCCGACGCGACGATGTGACCCGCCTTGGTGCGCGGCGGCATTTCGGACCTCTTTTGGTGCAGCGGCCTTTCTATCCTGAGGGGGCGCCGTGCCATGTGTATGTGCTGCACCCGCCTGGTGGCATCGTCGCCGGCGACCGGCTGGAGTTGGATATCCACCTTGAGCCTTGCAGCCATGCGTTGCTGACCATGCCTGGCGCCAGCAAGTTCTACCGCAGCATCGGCCCGACCGCGCGCTTGGCCCAGCGCTTTCACCTGGGCGCCAACAGCACCCTGGAATGGTTGCCCCAGGACAGCATCTTCTTCGCCGGTGCCCGCGCCAGCCTCGACAGCCGTTTCACCCTGGCGCCGGGCGCCCGGTTGCTGGCCTGGGAAACCTTGTGCCTGGGCCGCCCGGTCATGAACGAACGCTTCGATCACGGCGCCCTCGACAGCCGCTTGCACATCGAAATGCCCGACGACCCCGGCCTGTACGAACGGCTGCGCATCGAAGGCGGGCAACTGGACAAGCTCGCCGGCCACCCGCTGCTGGCCACCTTCTGCGCCACTCCGGCCGACCCCGCACTGCTGGAGCACGTCCGGGCCTTGCTCGACGAACTGGACAACCCCGCTGGGGCGACCTTGCTTGGGTCGCTGCTGGTGATCCGCCTGCTCGACCACGACAACCAACACCTGCAACACACCTTGCAACGCCTGTGGCATGTCCTGCGCCCGGCCGTTATCGGCCTGCCTGCCTGCCCGCCGCGTATCTGGGCTACCTGAGAGAAGCGCCATGGAGCTGACCCCGAGAGAGAAAGACAAACTGCTGCTGTTCACCGCCGCGCTGCTGGCGGAGCGGCGCCTGGCCCGCGGCCTGAAACTCAACTACCCGGAAGCGGTGGCGCTGATCAGTGCCGCCGTGCTCGAAGGCGCCCGTGATGGCCGCACGGTGGCCGAGCTGATGAGCCTGGGCCGCGAAGTGCTGAACCGTGAGCAGGTCATGCCAGGCATCGCCGAAATGATCCACGACGTGCAGGTCGAGGCGACCTTCCCGGATGGCACCAAGCTGGTGACCGTGCATGACCCCATCGTCTGAACCCGGCCAGGAGCCCCGCATGATCCCAGGTGAAATCCAGGTCGCCGCCGGCGACATCGAACTCAACAGCGGCCGCGCGACGGTGAGCGTCCGTGTGGCCAACCATGGCGACCGACCGGTGCAGGTCGGCTCGCACTATCACTTCTACGAAGTCAACGACGCACTGGTGTTCGAACGTGCGCCCACCCTGGGCTTTCGCCTGGACATCCCGGCCGGCACCGCCGTGCGCTTCGAACCGGGCCAGGCCCGCACCGTGCAACTGGTGGCCTATGCCGGCAAGCGTGAGGTGTATGGTTTCCAGGGCAAGGTGATGGGCGCACTGGAGGGCAGGGTATGAGCCGTATTTCCCGTCGCGCCTATGCCGACATGTTCGGCCCTACCGTCGGCGACCGCGTGCGCCTGGCCGATACCGCGCTTTGGGTCGAGGTCGAGAAGGACTTCACGGTGTATGGTGAAGAGGTCAAGTTTGGCGGTGGCAAGGTCATCCGTGACGGCATGGGGCAGGGCCAGATGCTGGCGGCTGAGGCCATGGACCTGGTGCTGACCAACGCGTTGATCATCGATCACTGGGGCATCGTCAAGGCCGACATCGGCGTCAAGCACGGGCGTATTGCCGCGATAGGCAAGGCCGGCAACCCCGATGTGCAACCGGGTGTCACTGTACCGGTTGGCCCGGGTACCGAAGTGATTGCTGCTGAAGGCAAGATCGTCACGGCCGGCGGTATCGATTCGCACATCCATTTCATCTGCCCGCAGCAGGTGGAGGAGGCACTCACCAGCGGCGTAACCACCTTCATTGGCGGCGGCACGGGGCCGGCCACCGGCACCAATGCCACCACCTGCACGCCCGGGCCGTGGTACCTGGCGCGCATGCTCCAGGCGGCCGACAGCCTGCCGATCAACATCGGCTTGTTGGGCAAAGGCAATGCGTCGCGCCCCGAGGCGTTACGCGAGCAGATCGCCGCCGGTGCCGTGGGCCTGAAGCTGCACGAGGACTGGGGCTCGACCCCGGCGGCCATCGACTGTTGCCTGGGCGTGGCCGAGGAGATGGACATCCAGGTGGCGATCCACACCGACACCCTCAACGAGTCCGGTTGCATCGAAGACACCCTGGCGGCCATCGGTGACCGCACCATCCATACCTTCCACACCGAGGGCGCTGGCGGCGGCCATGCGCCGGACATCATCCGCGCTGCAGGGCAGGCCAACGTGCTGCCGTCCTCGACCAACCCAACCTTGCCATACACCATCAACACGGTCGACGAACACCTGGACATGCTCATGGTCTGCCACCACCTGGACCCGAGCATCGCCGAGGACGTGGCGTTCGCCGAGTCGCGCATCCGCCGCGAAACCATCGCTGCCGAAGACATCCTCCACGACATGGGCGCTTTCGCCATGACCTCGTCCGACTCGCAGGCCATGGGCCGGGTCGGCGAGGTGGTGCTGCGTACCTGGCAGGTAGCCCACCAGATGAAGTTGCGCCGTGGGCCACTGGCCCCCGACAGCAGCTACAGCGACAACTTCCGGGTCAAGCGCTACATCGCCAAATACACCCTCAACCCGGCGCTGACCCACGGCATTGCCCATGAGGTGGGGTCGGTGGAGGTGGGCAAGCTGGCCGACCTGGTGCTGTGGGCGCCGGCCTTTTTCGCGGTCAAGCCCGCGTTGGTGATCAAGGGCGGGATGATCGTCACCGCGCCGATGGGCGATATCAATGGCTCGATCCCTACGCCGCAGCCGGTGCATTACCGGCCGATGTTCGGCGCGCTGGGGGCGGCGCGCCATGCCACGCGCATGACGTTTTTGTCTCAGACCGCCATGGACCGCGGCCTGGCCCAGGCGCTGAACCTGCGCAGCCTGATTGGCGTGGCCCATGGCTGCAGGCGCGTGCGCAAGGCCGACATGGTCCACAACACCTTGCAGCCGGTCATCGAAGTCGATGCGCAAACCTACCAGGTGCGTGCCGATGGCGAACTGCTGGTCTGCGAACCGGCCCGCGAACTGCCGCTGGCCCAGCGTTACTTCCTGTTCTGAAGGAGCACAGATGATAGTCCTTAATCGCCGGATCACCGCGCTTGGCGCGCTTCCCGAAACCGTTACCGGCACCGTCACCCTGGATGTGGACAGCCGCATCAAGAGCCGTTTGCGGGTGACCCTGGACGATGGCCGCGACGCCGGGTTGATGCTCGCGCGCGGTCACTTGCTGCGCGGCGGTGAACTGTTGGCCGATGCCGACGGCGGCCAGGTTATCCGGGTGCTGGCCGCGCCCGAGACGGTCTCGACGGTGCGTTGCGCCGACCCGCACTTGCTTGCGCGCGCGGCCTACCACCTGGGCAATCGCCATGTACCGCTGCAGATCGAGCCCGGCCTGTTGCGCTACCAGCACGACTATGTGCTCGACGACATGCTGCGTGGCCTGGGCCTGACGGTGGTCACCGAGCAGGCGCCGTTCGAGCCCGAGGCCGGCGCCTACCAGAGCGCACCGCATAGCCACAGCCATGGCCACGATCACCCGTTCGTGCGCCTGCCTGCCCATTCCTGAACTGCCCTGGAGCAACCGATGAAAAAGACTTTCGCCCTGTTTCTGCTGATGCTGGCGCTGCCGGCCTTCGCCCACCCGGGCCACGACAACAACCCCTTGCAGGATGGCCTGTTGCACCCGCTGACCGGCCTCGATCACCTGCTGATGCTGCTGGGCACCGGCGTGCTCGCCGCGCTGACCCGACGCAACCTGGCGTTGCCCTTGGCGACCCTGGCGGCGATGTTCGCGGGCGCGGTGTGCGGCCATCTGTTTGGCGATGTGCTGGGCATGGAGGCAATGATCAGCGTGTCGTTGCTGGTGGCTGCAGGCGCCCTGTTGCTGCCCAGCCGCCAGCTTTTGCTGGCGCTGGCCATGCCGGTGTTCGCCTTGTTCCACGGTTGGGCGCATGGCGTAGAGGCCACGCCCAGCGCGTTCTGGCAGTTCAGTGCGGGCTTTGTGGCGGTCAGTGGCCTGCTGCTGGCGGCCGGGTTCGCGGTCGGTTGCCTGTTGCGCCGCCACAGCGGCCTGCAAAAAGCCTTTGGTGGTGGCCTGCTGGCCGGCGCCGCACTGGTACTGGCCGGTTGATGGACAGCGACCTGGCGCTGCTGCGCCTGCTGCAACTGGCCAGCCCAGGTTTGCCGGTGGGTGGGTTCACCTACTCGCAAGGCCTTGAGTGGGCGGTCGAAGCGGGCTGGGTACGGGATATCGGCAGCTTCAGCGCCTGGCAACGCGAGCAACTGCACGACACCCTGGGCTGCATCGACTGGCCCGTGCTGGCGCGCCTGTATCAGGCCTGCCAGGGCGCAGATGCCGATGCGTTCAGCCACTGGAGCCGCTTTCTGCTGGCCAACCGCGAAACCGCCGAGCTGCGCCTGGAAGAACAGCAACGCGGTTCGGCGCTGGCGCGCCTGCTCGATGGCTGGCAACTGGGGCAGGCGCCGGCCTGGCGGGCCAGCCTTGAACTCACACAACTGGGCGGCATGGCCTGGCTTGGCGCGCACTGGTCGATCCCGCTGCGCCAGTTGGCGTTGGGCCTTGGTTTTGCCTGGCTGGAGGGCGCGGTCATGGCCGGGGTCAAGCTGGTGCCGTTCGGCCAGCAGGCGGCGCAAACCTTGCTCCGCGACCTTGGCCAAGCGCTGCCTGCTGTGCTCGACCATGCCCTGGCCCTGAGCGATGACCAGCTCGGTGGCGGCCTGCCATTGCTGGCAATCGCTTCATCGCGTCATGAAACCCAATACACCCGTTTGTTCCGCTCCTGAGGACTGCCTTCATGCAAAGCTATCAACAACCCCTGCGCGTCGGTGTCGGCGGCCCGGTCGGCTCTGGCAAGACCGCGCTGCTCGAAGCCCTGTGCAAGGCCATGCGCGATCATTACCAGATCGCCGTAGTGACCAACGATATCTACACCAAGGAAGACCAGCGCATCCTCACCGAAGCCGGCGCCCTTGAGCCCGAGCGCATTGTTGGCGTGGAAACCGGTGGTTGCCCGCACACGGCGATACGCGAAGATGCCTCGATGAACCTGGCGGCGGTGGAAGCCTTGGCACGCAAGTTCGGTAACCTTGAAGTGATCTTCGTGGAGAGCGGTGGCGACAACCTAAGTGCCACGTTCAGCCCGGAGCTGGCCGACCTGACCATCTACGTGATCGATGTTGCCGAGGGTGAAAAGATCCCGCGCAAGGGCGGGCCTGGCATTACCAAGTCCGACTTTCTGGTGATCAACAAGACCGACCTCGCGCCGTATGTCGGCGCTTCGCTGGAAGTGATGGAGCGCGATACCCAGCGCATGCGCCCGCAGCGGCCCTGGACCTTCAGCAACCTCAAGAAGGGTGAGGGCTTGCAGGCGGTGATCGATTTCATCATCGAGCGCGGCATGCTTGGCGTGCGGGGCTGAAAATACAGGGGGCCGCTTTGCGGCCCCAACACTCAATCGTGACAGCAATGCGCCGTGCCAGGCTGCCCTTCATAGCGATCATGGTGCCGTACCCAGTCCATGGTCCCGGCTTCATTGCGCCCCAATGGCGCGATGTCGAGAAAGTTGTAGGTATTGACCAGAATGTCCAACCCACGGGCATAGGTCGAGTAGGTGTGGTAAACGCTGCCGTCATCGTCCCGATAAAACGCGCTCAGCCCTGGCAGCTCGCTTTCACTGCCGGCGTAGGGCTCATAGTTGTATTGCCGAGGGCCTTCGCTGCCAACGCTGACCCCAAAGTCCTCGTTGAAGCCGCTGCCCGCCGACGAATACCAGGGAAACTGCCAGCCCATGCGTTGGCGGAAGGACTGGAATTCAGCGTAGGGTGCCCGCGACACGGCCACCAGTGACACGTCGTGATGCGCCAGGTGCAGGTTGGCGCCGTCAAAATGGTCGGCCAGGAACGAGCAGCCTGGGCAACCTTCATCCCAACCCTCGACAAACATGAAGTGATAGAGCAGCAATTGGCTGCGGCCAGCGAACAGCTGAGTCAGGCTCAGCTCGCCCTCGGGGCCTTGGAAGCGATAGGGTTGTTCGACCTTGACCCAAGGCAGGGCGCGACGGGCTGCGGCCAACGCGTCGCGTTGATGGGTGAAGGCTTTTTCGTGCAGCCACAGTTGCCGGCGTGCGGCCAGCCACTGGCTGCGGGATACCACCTCATGCCTGTTTTCATGCGTGCTCATGGCGCTGACTCCGCGAAAGGGTTTCAGCACTAGTCGAGCAGCGCTCGGCCGGATCGACAGGCAGCGATGGCCGAGCGATGAACGGTGGGCTTGCCGTCAGCCCGAATGCGCGATATGCCCTTCGGCCAGTTCGTCCTGCACGTTGTCTTCCCCGGGCAATGCGGTAATCACGCTGAAGTCACTGACCTCGACCGCACCGCCGCCGTAGCCCAGCAAATGGAAGGAAAACGCCTTGCGCTCGATCGGATTGTCGAAGCCGAACTCCATTTCCAGCGGCTGGTCCGCCGTCACCCGAATCTCTTCGGGCAGCCCCAATGGCACGTCCTGTTCCAGTTGCTTGGCCTTGAGCTTGATGTAGGCCGCACGTCGCGGGTCCAGTGAACGTACCTTGACCCGTACACGGGTATGCGAGCCCTCGGGCATCTCCAGGTACTGGGCACCGATCAGGTTGTCGGCCCAGTCATCGTGAATGCGCTTGCGCAGCTGGATCGGCGAAGGGCCGCCAAACTGGTAGCGCAGGTTGAGCGGCGTTTGCAGCAGCGACTGGTCGAGTACCCCGGCCAGGCTTACGATTTGCTGGCCGAGCATGTTGTCGCCAGGGCCGAGGTAGCGCGCCTGGTCGGCGATGAAGCCTTCACTGGCATAGCGCCGGCAACGCTGCTGGAAGTCGCACTCGGTGAACACCCCCTGGCCGTTGTGGTAGCGCAGCATGCCGTTGGTGTAGGAGATCATTTCGCGGCCCGAGTCGTAGTCGCGGTACAGCGAGCGCCCGCCCAGCGCGGCCGGGATCGGCAAGGCGAAGTAGTCGAGCAGGGAGGTGGTCAGGTCGATATGGCCATAGGTGCCACGCTTGATGTGCGGCAGTTGCGCCTGCTCCGGTGCCAGGGTGAGGTTGAAGCCCCAGGACGACGCCAGGCGCACACCGTCGATGCCGTGGGACTCGTCGGAGGTCACCACCACCAAGGTGTCCTTGAGCACACCCTGGCGTTCGAGGTTGTCGAGAAACGCGCCGATCGCGTCGTCCAGGTAGGCGACCGCAGCCTGCTTGGGCGTGTCGTAGCGCTCAAGGTAGTCGGCCGGTGCCGAATAGGGCTGGTGGGTGCCGACGGTGAGCAAGGTCAGCATCCAGGGTTTGTCCTGTTTTCGAAGCTGGCCGACGTAGTCCAGGGCGCCTTCGAAGAAGGCACGGTCGTCTTTGCCCCACGGGAAGTCCAGGTAGTTCTTGTTACGGAACCATTCCAGGCCATGCACCGAGTCAAAGCCGATGTGCGGCATGATGCGGTCCTTGGCCATGAAGCGCAGGCCGGCACCTTGCAGGTAGTGGGTGGTGAACCCGGCCTGGCGCAATTGCGCCGGCAGGCAGGCCTGGTTACGTTCGTTCTGGGTCAGCAGTTCGACACCCTTGGGCGTACCGTTGGCCAGTTTGTCGTAGTCACCGCAGAGCATCGCGTAGAGGCCACGGATGGTCTGGTGGGTATGCAACACGTAGTCCGGGGTGTTCATGCCACGCTCGGCCCAGCGGCTGAGCTTTGGCATCAGGTCTTCGTCGAAACGGCTGTGCAGGGCCTGGCGGTTGGGGCGAATGTAGGCCCCGGGGATGCCTTCGACGGTGATCACCAGCAGGTTGCGGGCGCTGCCCGGCGCCTTGAGCAGCTTCTGGCCATGCAGGTCGGACTGGGTCAGGCCGCTGCTGGCCAACGGCGTGGTCACCTGTTCGTGGCCCATCCAGCCCTGTACCTGGCGCTGCAGGTTACCGACGCCGGCAGACAGCAACTGATGGGAGAGGTTGTATTGCCGCCATTGGTCGGCGTCGGAGGGCAGCAGGTGTTGGCTGCCCCAGTGCGCACCAAACAGCAGCAGCGGGACTGACCAGGCCTTGCGCGGCAGGGCAGGGGCAGGTTGGCTGCGGCTGCCCCAGACACTGAGCAGCCAGGCCAGCAGGCCGACCGCCAACACGCCCGGCAACCAGCCGTGGGCGAGGCCGCCGCCGGTGGAATTCTCCATGAATTGTGGGTCGGCGAGGTAACCGAGGTCGGCGCTGGTGGGCAACCTGCCCACCGCGCTTACCAGCTCGGCCGAAGCCACCCAGAGTGCGGCCCAGGCCAGCAACACCGGTAAGGCCAGCCACCACGGCCGGCGGTGCAGCAGCAAGACCAGCAGGCTGCCGAGGGCGAGGTCGGACAGATAGCCGAGCGGGTTGGACCAACCCAGCATGGCGCGCGTACCCAGTGGGATCACCAGCACCAGGCCCGTCAAAGCGACAAGCCGGGTGCGTGGGTGGTCGAACAGGTTCTTCACAGAAAACTTCCCTTTAGCCATTAAATCGTCATACATCTGTGCTGAATGATAACAGGCTGGGCCAGGGAAGGCGGGCCACTACAAGGCTGGTAACCAAAAGCGGGCGCGCTTGCGCAGGCCCGGCTGGTGGGTTCAGGTCAGAAGTAGTAGGGGAATTTGAGGCTGAAGGAGAAGTCTGGGGCATCGTCGGTCAGGCCAATGGATAGGTTGGGGACGATGGTCAGGTTGTCACTGGCAGCAAAGGTCATGCCGATGTTGAAGTTGGCCGCGTTGTAGTCACTGTTGCTGATCGACTGCCAGTCGCCGCCATCTGGCTTGATCTTGCTCTTGCGGGCAAACTGGTCGGAGAAGGAGAACGACATGCTCATCTTCTCGTTCAAGGCAAAGGCGATACCGGCGCCGATCTGCCAGGAGTCACCGAGCTTCACGTCACCCGGCACCTTGCTGTTGACCTGGGGGCTGATGTCGCTGAACGAGTCCTCCATGTTGTAGGTGTAGGACAGGCTGCCGAAAAGTACGGCGGGGTCGAAGGTCTTGACCAGCGAGATGCCCGGCGTGATCGCCCAGACGCCGTTGCCTGTGGGCAGGCTTTCCGGTACCGACAAGTTGTCGTTGCCTGGCACCTCGCGCAGCTTGATGCCGTAGGGGTCCTTGCCGGTTGGCGCCTTGATCCGCAGTGTCGCCACCGCATCGGGCCAGTTTTCTGATTCGTCCATGAATTTGTAGGCAACGCCCACGTTGATATCGCCGATTTCCGGGTCACGGGTGACGGTTTCGTCGCTGGTAACCGGGGCCGCACCGCCTGCACCGCCTGATGAGTAGGTCGATTCGCGGTAGACCACCGGGACGTTGATGTCGAACTGCCAACGCTGCGCCAGGTTATAGCGGGCGGTCATGTCCAGGGTCCAGTTGTCGGCCTTGATACGGTCGAGGTTGATGTTGCCGAGGAAAATCGAATCCAGTGCCAGAAAGCCATTGAGCACCAGTGCGCGGGTATCGTAATGGGTGTAGGTAACGCCGGTTTCGAAGCTGAACTTGCCGCCACCAAAGAAGCCGCTGGCCTCGTCGTACAGGTTGGACACACTCTGTGCGGGCTCGGCGTCTTCCTTGAGTGATTGGCCGTAGGAGCTGCCGGTGGTGCCCGGCGCCCCTGCAGCGACGGTCTGGCCACCTTTGACCGTTTCGGCCGGGGAGCGGGTCAGGCGTTTGGGGGGCGGCGCCGCAGGCGCTTCCTCGACCTGACGAACACGCTGTTCAAGCACCATCAACGCTTGCTGCTGTGCTTCGTAGCGCTGTTTCAACGCCATCAGTTCTTGTTTCAGCGCTTCGACCTGTGGGTCTGCTGCTGCGTAAAGGGAGGTGGCCGGGGCCAAGGTAGCCAAACAGACAAAAGCTCTGAACGTTAACGATCGGTGCATGGGTTTGCCGTCCCTTCCGACTACTTTTGATGAGACTGAGCGTAGATCAGTATCCGAGAGTGCGAAGACCTTTGAGCTGGTCGAGGCTACCGTTCAGTGAAGCGGCGGTGGGTACGTTCTCGCGCATGACGACATTGAGCGACGTGAGGTTGCTGACCTGGTTGCCGTTGCCGAGCAACGTCGAGTTCTGCATCAGGCCACCTTGGGCCAGGCGCTGCACGCTAGTGCCCTGGTTGTTGGCGGCATTGATGTTGAGTTGCACACCCACGCCGGTCGAGGAAACGCTCAATGCCCCTGCGCCGTTTTCGCCGACCAAGGTCGAGCCGGCGGTCAGGGCCTGGCCCTGTGGCTTCGACACGGGCGCCTGGTTGGCCTTGGTGACGTTGATGTCGACGTTGTTGTAGGCGGTGTTGTTGTCGCCCGCTGCGCGCACGACCTGGGTCACGCCTTCGGTAGTGTTGAGCCCGCCACCGCCGGTGACCGTGCCGGTGCCAGCGGCGCTGCTGGCGCTTTGCGAGTGCGCCGCGCCGGTGCCTTTCTCGTCAATCATCGACACGTAGAACTGCGGCTTGATGGTGTTTTGCTGCACTTGCAGGGTGGACGATGCGCCGATCACGTCGCCCTTGGCATTTTGCCAAGTGCTGGTCATGACAATGCCAAAGCTGACGATCCGCCCCGGCATCACATAACGACCGCGCAGGTTGGCCAGTTCATGGTCCTTCAGCTCGATGGGTTTGAACGTCTCGGCATGGGTCGGCAGGCTGGCGGCCAGGCATGCCACGACTAGCCAGAGTGGAGTCTTCATTGATTGCTCCCGGAGCGTCATGCTCCCTTATCGTTAGAAGAGTCGTTAGAAGAAGTCGCTTTTGATGAAGCCGAAGTCCATCAGCTCTGCGTCCTGCACCGGGGCGAAATTGTTGACGCGGCCCTTGGCGGTCAGTGGCAGAGGCGGGTCGAGCAAGACATTGTTCTTGTCATAGCCCTGGCCGATCACGGCGAAGATGATGCCGTTCCAGCCTTTGACGAAGTCGTCGACCTTGAAGCGCTTGTGGCCCAGTACCGGGTCGCCGATGTACACCCAGCCCTTGTCGACCTTTTGCATGACCACGAAGTGCTTGTAGCCGCGGATGTCCATCAGGACCACGACCGGGATACGTATGCTGGTCAGGGTTTCGGGGGCCACCCGGTAACCGCGGGCGCGCATGCCCAGGCTTTCCACGTAGCGTTTCATGTCCAGCATCGAGAAGCCCTGGGTACGCACCAGGTCCTGGTCCGCGTGCGCCAGCATGCCTTCGATGATGTGTTGTTCGTCCACGTCCAGCCAGTAGGCCTGGCGCAGGATGGTCGCCAGCGCGGCGGCGCCACAGCTGAAGTCGGTTTTCTGTTGCACCAGGTCGGCGAACTTGCGCTCGCGAATGCTCTGGATCGGCTTGAACACCACCGCGCCGCCCGGCAGCACGGACAGTGGCATTTGTGCAGCTTCGCTCACGCTGGCCAGGCACAGCAGCAACGCCAGGGCAATAATGCGCATGATCGGATGCCTTCTTGTTCTGTTGAAGAAAGGCCCCCCGAGGGGGGCCTTGCGTGCACAGCCGTCAGAACGAGGTGTTGGAGATGGCCAGCGAGTTGCTTTGCTGGTTGCCCACACCTGCGGCTACGTTGACGCCGAGGTTGCCGCTGCCACCATTCACCGAACCGCTCAGGGTTGCAGTGTTGGTCACAGGGTTAGCCCAGCCAGTTGGGGTCAGCACCTGGAACGAGACGGTATTGCTCAGGTCGTACGAGCTGCTTTCGCTGTAGGCCTTGGCAATGTCGTTCGAGGATTGCTTGGCTTTTTCGCCGGATTTTTCGTACGCAGACTCCGAAGCGTTTGCGTAGGAAGAATCGTGGGCTTTCTCATACGAACGGTCGCGCGACTTCTCGTACGAAGAGTCGCGAGACTTGTCGTACGAAGAGCTGCGGGTTTTGTCGTAGGAAGAGTCGAACGCTTTCTCGAACGAGGAGTCGTAGGCGCTTTCATGCGATTTGTCGATCGAGGCATCGAGCGATGCATTGAGCGAACCATCGAAGCTGTCGGTACGCGTACGTTCACGACGGCCATCGTCGGTGGTCACGGTCCGAGTGGCATCGGCGGCGGCAGCAAGCGTAGCGTTCAGGCTGGCACTGCTGGACGAGCTAGCACTGCCGCTGTTGGACCCGCTCGCATTCCAGCCATTGGAGCCGCTGGCACTCGAGTTGTGGGACCCGCTTGCACTGGAGCTATTGGAGCCGCTGGCGTTCGAGCTGCTCGAGCCACTGGAGTTCCAGCCACTGGAGCCGCTGGAGCTTGCGCTTTGCGAACCTGCCACACTGAAGCTTGAGGACGAGCTTCGGTCATCGCTCGAAGTGAACGTGCCATCGCGTGAGCTCGAACCGCTGGCTGATGTGGTGAAGGTCAGCGTATCGACACGGTAGGTGCGGTCGGCGCTGTTGTTCACGATCAGGCCTGGGCCGTTCTGGTCGGCAGAAGCGGTGGCGGTGGCATTACCCAATGGCGCATTGGTGTTGGCGATCGCCATGGTGTTTTTCTGTTGGTTGAGGTCGCCGCCCGCAATGTTGACGCCGACGTTGCCGGAAGCGCCATCACCCGATCCGCTCATCACTGCGGAGGATTGGGTAGACCAGTTGTCGACCCGGTTGTTGTCGCTGTGCTGACGGACGTCGGCAGTGGCTTCGGCGGTGCCGAACACGAAGCTGTTATCCAGGCTCGAGTCGGACGCTGCGTTGGCGATGGCGGCGGCGTTGTCTTGCTGGTTGCCGTTACCGGCTGCCACGTTGACCCCGACGTTGCCACTGGCGCCGGTGGCCGAGCTGCTCATTTCAGCTTCGTTGACGGTACCTTGGTTGGTGATCCTGTTGTCGGTGCTGCTTTGGCTGTCGAAGGCATTGGCGGTGGCGTACACAGGGATCCTCGTAGGAGGGGGAGTGTGTTGCCCGTTGTTATGGTGACCATTGTGGTGCCCGCCACGCCGGTCGTTCTGATCAGCTTGTACAGCAACAGCCATGACCGCAGCAATTGCGAAAACCAGAGGCTTGATTGCCATCGAGGGTTTCATGGTGATTCTCCGTACTTTATTTAGGTTAAGTGTTGTTCTTAACTGATTGGGTCAGTCCGCGACCCGTATGCTCAGGGTGTTGGCCATTCGGTTTCCCACCCCGGCACTCTGATTCACCTGAATCACCCCACGGCTACCGGTGAATGCCTGGTCACTGGTGGTGACCTGGCGATGGCCGGATGCGGCGTCAGTTGGATCGGAGTTGTTGAGCAGCGCCACGTTCTGTTGCATGAGGACGCTGTCGTCGATGCTTTGCGGTTGAGTACTGAGGCTGATGCGCAGTGCGTTGGCTTGCTGGGTGCCGGCCCCGGCGCTCTGGTTGACCCCCAGCGCGCCACTGCCTTGGCTGAAAGCATCGCCCTGGATGCTTGAGCTGGCATCCATGGCGCGGTCGACAGGGGTGCCGAGCCGTTGCCTTATCTGGGTGGTGGCGCTGGCCTCGTGCCCCACGGCGATGGCGCGGGCGTTGGCCTGCTGCTGCAGGTCGCCGGCAGCTTGATTGACCGTGAGGTTGCCCTGGTATTGGCTGCCCGAGCTGTCGATGCTGGCGTTGTTGATCACGGGGGACTGAGCGAAGGCTGGCGCACTGCAGAGCGTGGCCAGAAGCAGCAGCGTAGGCCTCATCTCATTTGCCTCCGGTCAAGATTTGCAGCGGGGCCAGGCCGCGTTGGACGCTTGAATTGACCATGTTCGAGATGCCGTTGCCGGAACCTGAGCCACGCCCCCCAGCGAGGTTGGGCAGTTGAGTCTGGTTGGTAAGATTGCTGCCCAGGTTGTTGGTCTGTTGATTGACCAGGGCACTGATGCCAGCACCGCTGCTGATGCTGGCGAAGTCACCGTCGCTCAGTTCGTGGGTCTGTCTGAGGATCTGCGCGGAGGGGTTGGCATTGACGGTGGTCGGGGTGGGGTCGGGAATCATCGGCGGGATGACTGCGTTGCGCGTCTGCACATCGCGGGTAATGATGATGATCCCGTTTTCAGCCTGGGCAGGCTGGGTCAACCCTGACCCCACAACGCATGCGATTAGCAGGAGGCGATGGACGCCTTTATCAAGTATCCCCACGACGGCAATTCCTTCTTTGGCGTGCTGGTCCGATTCAGCGATGCGAAGAAGAGAGCAGAAGCTGTGCCGTGTTTTGAATTTGATTTTGAATCAATGAGTTAGCTCAACACGCTGGGAGTGTTTCGCATTTTCTGTATCAGGGCTGATACAGATTATTCAGGCCGAAGGGGCTGGAGCCAGCATGGGCATGGCTTGGAGGGATTTTTGCAAGGGTGTTTCACGGACTTGACACTGCCCCCGAAACGGGGGAAACCCCCGCATTTGCGGGGACTATCACCCACCTGGGTGTGTCAGGGGCTTAACACTCGGTCGGGCAGGCTGGCGTATCGCTATCAAGCAGCGTAGCCACCGTTTGCAGCGCCTGCAACTGGCGTTGCGGCCAATTGCCATCAATCACCTGAAAAGTGTGCCGGTGGCGCTGCAGCCAGTGCAGGCTGTCGTCGAAAAAGCGCTGGCGATCGGCCAGGTCAGGGTGACAACGCTGGCCATCGGCAACCCAGTCCACCCCTTGCGGGCTCAGTAACAGGTGCAGATCGTAATGCCTAGCAAGCAAGGCCTGTTCCAGCCAGGCCGGGCAGTCGTCGAACAGGGCGCGGCTCCAGAGCATGTTGCTGAGCAGGTGGGTGTCGAGGATCAACAGCTCTGGGGCTTGCGCGCGGGCGCGGTCTTCCCATTCAAGCTGGCCGCGGGCGATAGCGGGGATGTCGGCGTAACAGGTATCACGGCCTTCCTGATCGATGAAATGGCGCACGTATTCGGCCACCACCCGCCCACCGAAATGCGCCTGGAGCACACCACTGAGCCAGCTCTTGCCACTGGATTCCGGCCCGCACAGCACCAGCACCTTCATGCTTGCACCAGTGCCGGGTCACGCCGCCATTCCAGCCAGCCTCGCACGGCGATCAGGGTAAGCACCGCGAAGAAGCCAGCGGTAAAGTACAGCTGCTGATGCAGGTACTGGCCGACATAGACGATGTCCACCACTACCCACAAAGCCCAGCACTGCAGGCGCTTCTGGGCCATCCATAGCTGCGCGACCAGGCTGAAACCGGTCAGCGTGGCGTCCAGCCAGGGCAGGGCGGCGTCGGTCCAGTTGGCCATGGCAGCACCCAGGGCGGCGCTGAGCAGCGCGCCGACCGCCAGGCCCGTGAAGAGCGCCTGGGTTTGCAGGCGCGAGACCTGGCGGGCGTCCTGCGAGCGGCCCGGGCGCTTCCACTGCCACCAGCCGTACAGCTGCAATATGGCGTAGGCCACCTGCAGCAACATCCCCGAATACAGTTTTACCTCGAAGAACAGCCAGCCATAGATCAGTACCATGACCAGGCCGATTGGCCAGCACCAGGCGTTCTGCTTGACGGTGAGCCAGACGGCGGTAACGCCGAGTACGGCGGCGATGAGTTCAAGGCCGGACATCGGCGATCCTTGGCGAGGCGAGAAGAGGGGCGCGATTGTAGCTTGTCGATTGTCCCAGGAGTAGGTGCAGCGCACTTACAACGCGGCACCCTCAAGGGCAAGGCCTCTCTATACGCGGAACTGCCGCAACAGTTGCTCCAACTCCTCGCTCAACCGCCCCAGCGCCGCCCCGGCATCACTCGACTGGCGCGCCGCTTCGGCGGTCTGCTGGGACAAGCCCGCAGTGTCCAGCACATTGCGGTTGATCTCTTCGACCACATGCGACTGTTGCAAGGTTGCACTGGCAATGGACGCATTGAGCGCAGTCAGGTTATGCAGCGCCTGGCTGATGGCATCCAGGCTGGCACCGGCCTCACGGGCCTGCTCGACAGTCTGGCGCGAGGCCTCGCTGCTGGTGTCGATCGCCCTGACCGCAGCGTCCGACTGGCATTGCAGGTGCTCGATCATGGTGTGGATTTCAGCCGTGGACTGGGCCGTGCGCTGGGCCAGCAGGCGCACCTCGTCGGCGACCACGGCAAAACCTCGGCCTTGCTCGCCGGCGCGGGCTGCTTCGATGGCCGCGTTCAGGGCCAGCAGATTGGTTTGTTCGGCAATCGAGCGGATCACGTCGAGCACGCCACCAATGCGCGTGCTGTGCCCGGCCAGGTCACGAATCACCTGGACTGCCTGATCGATGGTCAGCGACAGGCGATCGATCTGTTCGAGGCTGCCGTGAATGGCCTGCTGGCCATGCTCCACCTGTTGCTGCGCCGCGCGCATTTCGCCCGCAGCCTGCTCGGCGGTCTTGGCCACGTCTTGCACGGCATAGGTCACTTCGTTGACGGCCGTGGCAACCTGGTCCATCTGTTGTGACTGCTGGGCACTGTGCTGCTGCGCGGCACCGGCGTTGTCACCGACGTGGCCGGCGGACCGGGCCAGGTCGTGGGCGGCGCCCTGCAATTGACCGACCACGCCCTGCAGCTTGCCGTTGAAGCGGTTGAAGTGCTCGCCCAGGTGGGTGATTTCATCGCGACCGTGGGTGTCCAGGCGCCGGGTCAGGTCGCTTTCGCCGCTGGCGATGTTGCCCATGGCCTGCACGGCCTCTTGCAAGGGGCGGGCGATACTGCGGGCAATCAGCATGACCAGCAGTGCCATCAGCAGGGCGATGCCCAGGCCCGCCAGTGAGGCATCGCGCAATTGCCGGGCAAATTCGGCCTGCACGTCATCGATGTACACGCCCGAGCCGATGACCCAGCCCCACGGCTTGAACAACTGGATATAAGAGGTTTTCGCTACCGGCTCGCTGGCGCCGGGTTTGGGCCAGCGATAATTGACCGGGCCGGCGCCCTGGCTGCGGGCCAGGCTGACCATTTCGTTGAACACGGCAAAGCCGTCGGGGTCGCGAATGGCAGACAGGTCCTGGCCGTCGAGCTTGGGGTTGGCCGGATGCATGATCATCTTCGGCCCCAGGTCGTTGATCCAGAAATAGTCGTCGTGGTCGTAACGCAGCGCGCGCACCACCTGCAACGCCTGTTGCTGGGCAGCATCGCGGCTCAAGCTGCCGGCCGCTTCCAGGCCCTGGTAGTAGGCCAGTACACCGGCTGCAGTCTGCACCACATGGCGGGTCTTTTCCGCCTTGGCCTGGTACAGGTCGCCGTGGATCTGGCGCAGCATCAGCAGGCCCAGTACCACCAGCATGGCAACCGCCACCAGCAGGATCAGCCATAGACGACGGCTGATCGACATCGATCTCAGGGTTTTCATCCAGGCACTCCCGCCTTGTTCTTGTTCTTCAGGTGCATCCAAGCATGCTTTGCGGCAGGCCCCCACCCGACTAATGGCTAAGTGCTAGTCTAGGCGTACTCTGCAGCAGGCGGCGCAAGCCATTGCAAAGCCGCTCTGATAGGATTTCGGCCGCGCAAGATGAAACCTTTAGGCAGCGTGAACTTTTCCACTGGCATTGCGCCCAACTGTCGCTGTAAAACAGCCGGGCCGCGTGCGGCAACTTCAAGCAAATCAAGAACAAGGGGCCTGCAAGCAGCAGCGCTCCATCGGGGGAATGATGGATTTTTGGACTGCCTTACAGGCAATCATCTTAGGCGTGGTCGAAGGGTTGACGGAGTTCTTGCCGATCTCCAGTACCGGGCACCAGATCATTGTCGCCGACCTGATCGGCTTTGATGGCGAACGGGCCATCGCCTTCAACATCATCATCCAGCTTGCCGCGATCCTGGCCGTGGTGTGGGAGTTTCGCCGCAAGATTCTGGACGTGGTGTTCGGCCTCACCAGCCAGCCCACGGCCCGGCGCTTCACCGGCAACCTGCTGCTGGCGTTCATGCCGGCGGTGGTATTGGGCGTGCTGTTCGCCGACCTGATCCACGAATACCTGTTCAACCCGATCACGGTGGCAGCGGCCTTGGTAGTGGGCGGTGTGATCATGCTCTGGGCCGAGCGCCGCGCCCACCGCGTGGAGGTTGACCACGTTGACGAAATGCGCTGGAGCCATGCCTTGAAGATTGGCTTTGTCCAATGCCTGGCCATGATCCCTGGCACCTCGCGCTCCGGTTCGACCATCATCGGTGGTTTGCTGTTCGGGCTGTCGCGCAAGGCGGCTACCGAGTTCTCATTCTTTCTGGCGATGCCGACCATGGTCGGCGCGGCGGTGTATTCGGGCTACAAGTACCGCGACCTGTTCCAGCCAAGTGATTTGCCGGTGTTCGCCATCGGTTTCGTGACCTCGTTCATCTTCGCCATGATCGCCGTGCGTGCGCTGCTCAAGTTCATCGCCAACCACAGCTATGCGGCGTTCGCCTGGTACCGCATTGCCTTTGGCCTGCTGATTCTGGCGACCTGGCAGTTTGGCTGGGTCGACTGGTCGACGGCGCACAGCTGACATGGCCAGGGCGCAAAACGAGGAGGGCGTACGCAACGTGCGCCTGAAGTTGCTGGTGTTGGGCGTGCTGTGCCTGCTACCGGGCCTGGGTGCGGCGCAGATGGCCTGGAACGATCAGTCCTGGCTGCCCTTGGCGCTGTACCCGGCGGTGAGCCTGATCAGCCTGCTGCTGTACTGGCAGGACAAGCAGCAGGCCCGCACCCAAACGTGGCGCACGCCAGAGAACGTGCTGCATGCCAGCGAACTGTGCGGTGGCTGGCCCGGCGCACTGGTTGCCCAGCAGCTGTTTCGGCACAAGACGCGCAAAGTGTCGTATCAGCTGATGTTCTGGGGGATTGTGCTGCTGCATCAGGTGTTCTGGCTCGATTACCTGTTCCTCGGGCGCCACCTGTCATCTTGGCTCTGACGCCTCGATCAGAGCAGCAGCCCCACCTGCAGGCGCTTCGCCAGCCGCCGCACCACCAACTGGTGCGAGCGCTGCAGCAGGTCGCACAGTTCGTCGCGCCCCATGGGGTAAGGGGGCGCCATGCTGATCCATCGCGCCCGCGCCAGATACGGCGCGGGTCGCACGCCAGGGCGGTCGCAATAGCCTAGAAACAGCTCATCGGCGACCTTGAACGACAACCCTGCACCCGCCAGGTCGAGCACGGCGAACATCTTGTTGCCTGCCACCGAAAACACCCGGATACCGCCCCATTTATAGTCTTCTCGAGCACCCGGCAGGCTCAGGCAGAAGGCTGCCACCTGCGCTTCAGTCATTTTTCGCTCAGACATAACGCTCTCCACAGGCCTCGAACGACGCCGCCAGATGATCGATCCACACGCGCACTGCGGGCAATACACCGCGCCGGTGTGGGTACACCGCCTGCAGATAGCCACCCGGCAGTTGCCAGTCCGGCAGCAAGCGCACCAACTCGCCACGTTCCAGTTCCTCTTCGCAGAACATGCTGGGCAGCGCAGTGAAGCCCAGCCCGGCGCGTACCGCGGCGTTGCGCACCACGAAATCGTCGATGGCCAGGCGCGGTTCCAGGGCGATTTCCTGTTGGCGGCCATTGGGCCCGAACAGGCGGAAGTGCACCAGCCGGTCGGCCTCGGCAGCACCCAGCACTGGCAACGAGGCCAGCTCGCCAGGCTCGCGAATGTGATCGGCAAAGCCCGGCGCGGCGACCAGTTGCATCTGGGCCTGGCGTAGCCGGCGCGTGACCAGGGCCGGGTCCTCATCGCCCAGGTCGCGCACACGCAGGGCGACGTCGATACCCTCGGAAATCAGATCGACTCGGCGGTTGAGCAGCACCATGTCCAACTGCACCAGCGGGTACTGTTCGAGAAAGCGGCTGATCACGTCTGGCAAAAAGGCGTGGGCCAGTGCCACCGGGCAGGAGACTCGCAAGCGCCCGCGCGGCTCGCTGCTCATGCTGGCCACGGCCTCGTCGGCAGCTTCGGCTTCCAACAGCATGGCCTGGCAATGGTGCAGGTAGCGCTCGCCGACGGCGGTCAGTTTCAGTTGCCGCGTGGTGCGCTGCAGCAGGCGTGTGCCCAGGCGTTCTTCAAGTTCGGCGATACGCCGCGACAGGCGCGACTTGGGGATGCCTAGCTGGCGCCCGGCCGCAGCAAAGCCACCGGCCTCGACGACGCGGGCGAAATAGAAGAGGTCATTGAGGTCTTGCATGGGAGTTTCTCACTGTTCCATCAGTGGGACAAACTAACGCATTTTTGCCTGCTTATCAGCTATTAGTCATCCCGGTAGGATTCTCCCCATCATGATCGCCCACGCCGCGGTCTTCATTACAGGAGAGTCCCATGAAACTGTTGCACATCGATTCGAGCATCCTGGGCGACAATTCCGCCTCCCGCCAGCTGAGCCGCGAAGTGGTCGAAGCCTGGAAGGCCAGCAACCCGAGCCTGGAAGTGGTTTACCGTGACCTGGCTGCCGATGCCATCGCCCACTTCTCGGCCGCGACCCTGGTGGCCGCCGGCACGCCTGAAGATATGCGCGATGCGGCTCAGGCCTTCGAAGCCAAGCTGAGCGCCGAAACCCTGGAAGAATTCCTCGCCGCCGATGCCGTGGTGATCGGTGCGCCGATGTACAACTTCACCGTGCCGACCCAGCTCAAGGCCTGGATTGACCGGGTTGCCGTCGCCGGCAAGACCTTCCGTTACACCGAAGCTGGGCCTGAAGGCCTGTGCGGTGACAAGAAGGTGGTGCTGGTGTCCACCGCCGGTGGCCTGCACGCTGGCCAGCCGACCGGTGCCGGCCACGAGGACTTCCTCAAAGTGTTCCTGGGCTTCATCGGCGTCACCGACCTGGAGATCGTTCGCGCCCACGGCCTGGCCTACGGCCCAGAGCACCGCAGCCAGGCCATCGACGCTGCACAGGCGCAGATTGCCAACGAGCTGTTCGCCGCCGCTTGATTGCACCAGCCTCAAATCGCCGGCTTGCCGGCGATTTGAGGCGTATCAGGCTACCGGTATCGTCGGGTCAGCCGCCGCCAAGGCTGCCGCACGATCATTGGCAGCGGGCGGGTAGATCCAGACCGTGTTGATCTGCGACTTCAGCAGCTTGGCCTCGGCCTTGTCTTCCGGGGGCGATACCTGGCGCTCCCACCCTTCGGTGTACACCGCGCCCCAGGCGCCCAGGTCGAGGCAGGTGACGTACTTGGGTTGGCTGTAGGTCATCGGTGCCACGCCAATCAACTCGGCAACCGCATTGTTGCCGGCGTAGCGGCCCAGTGGGATGGCATGCTGGCACGACATCACCGCATGGTTGCCCACCTCGTCGCACGCTGCGTAGGCCACGTCGCCCGCCGCATAGACCGCGTCGTTGCCCTTGACCTTGAGGTTACCGTCCACGTGCAACCGGCCTTGGCGGTCTCGTTCGCCGCTGATCTGCTCGGTCAACGGGTTGGCCTTGAAGCCCACGGTCCAGATCACTGTGCTGGCATCGATGCGTTGCCCGTTGTCCAGCAGAACGCCGTCGGGGTCCACCGAGGCCACCGTGGCGCCACAGATCCATTCCACCCCCAATGCCTCGCAGGCCTGCTCGATCGCAGGGCGGATGCCGTCACCCAGGGCTGCGCCGACCCTGGCGCCACGGTCGATCACCACCACCCGCAGTGTTGCCTGTTCACCGAGAATGCTGCGCAAGCGCGCCGGCAGCTCGGTGGCAGTCTCGATACCGGTGAAGCCACCACCGGCGACCACCACGGTGTTGCGGGCAGGCGTGTCTGGCAGGTTGGCCAGGGACTTGAGGTGCGTCTCCAGCCGTGCGGCGCTGTCAATCTTGTCGACATCGAAAACATGCTCGATGCCGACCATGTCTGGCCGGTTGAGCACACTGCCGCAGGCCATGATCAGGCGGTCATAGCCCAGTTCGCACTCGGTACCGCTTTGCGTGCGATAGCGCACGCGCCGGGCTGCTTCGTCGATGTGAAAGGCGGTGCCTTGCACGAAACGCACGTTGACCGCTTCGAACAGCGCCTGCAGTGGAGCGGCCATGGTGTGCACGTCAGGTTCGTAGAAGCGCGGGCGCACATGCAGTTCGGCCTGCGGCGCCAGCAGCGTTACCTCGACATCCTTGCGCGCGTTAAGGTCCAGCTGGCGTACGGCGCTGAGGGCGCTCCACAGGCCAGCGAAGCCCGCGCCAATGATCAGGATATTTTTCATCGTTGTGCTCCTGGAATGTCCGGGTAAACAAAAGTAGCCCGTCTTTGTGGACAACGATGTTACGAGTGACGAAGCGCTACACCCTAGGCCAAAGAACCCTGAATTTCGGCCAACGATAGATTGCGCGCAAAGCGCGCGCGGTAGTCGCGCGGGGTGACCGCAAGGTGGCGCTGGAACGCCAGGCGCATGCGCTCTTCGCTGCCAAAGCCGCATTGCCGGGCAATCTGCTCGATGTGGCTGTCGGCGCTTTCCAGCAGGCGGCGGGCGGCTTCCAGGCGGAACACTTCAATGGCCTTGGCCGGGGTGCGGCCGGTCTTGAGCTTGTACACCCGGGTGAAGTTGCGCACGCTCATGTGCGCCTGCTCGGCCAGGTGCTCGACGGTCAGGCGTGGGTCGCCGAGGTGCGCGTTCAGCCACAGGTGCAGTGCTTCGAATTCGCTGCAATCGCGCCCCTGCAGCTTGAGCAGTTCACTGAACTGCGCCTGGCCGCCGGGCCGCTTGAGAAATACCACCAGCTCGCGGGCCACTTGCATCGCGACTTCGCGGCCGCAGTCCTGCTCGACCAGAGCCAGGGCCAGGTCGATGCCGGCGCTGACGCCGGCAGATGTCCACAGCGTGCCTTGCTGAACGAAGATCGATTCATGGTCCACCTGCACCGCAGGGAAATCGCGGCGCAGCACCTCGCACATCGCCCAGTGGGTGGCGGCGCGGCGCCCGTCGAGCAAGCCTGCGCTGGCCAGCAGAAAGGTACCGCTGCACACCGAGGCCGTGCGCCTGGCCTTTACCGCGGCGCGGCGCAACCAGGCGACCAATGCGGCGTGGTCGGGGAGGGTGCGGATGATATCCGGTGCGCCCGGTACTACCAGGGTGTCGACGGCCTGCGCCATCACGTCGTCCAGTGTTTCAGTCGCCACCACCAGGCCTTCGGCGGTTGGCTGCAGGCCGCCGTCGAGGCTGGCGGTGTGCAGTCGATAGCCCGGCCGGCCCTGTGCAGCCATGGCTTTGGTGGCAGCCCAGAACACCGTCTGCGCACCCGTGAGGTCGAGCAGCCCCATTTGCGGGTAGGCGACGAAGACCACGGCGCGCGGGTGGTCGACCGGTTGCAACGCAGGCTCGAGCTGCTGGGCGTGTTCAGTCATAGGCAGATGACCTGATCGAAAGGGGCCGCGTGGCGGCTTCAGAACGTCGGCGGGGTGATGACCCAGATCACCACGGCATCCACGTCACCGGGGTTGCCATAACGATGGGGTTCCTGGCTGGAGAAGCTGAAACTGTCGCCTTCGCCAAGCTGAAAGTACCGCTCGCCTACCCACAATTCAAAACTGCCGCTGAGCAAATAGCCAGCCTCTTCGCCATCATGGCTGTAACTCTGCTGGCTATAGGTGCCCGGCGGAAAGCGCGAGTGAAGGATTTCCAGCTGGCGGTTGGGTTGTGGCGTGAGCAGTTGGTCGACGATGCCGTCTTCGTAGTGCACGCTGAGGCGGCTGTTACGGCGTACCACGTAGCCCTGGTCTTCTGGGGCGGTAACGGCCTCGCTGGCAAAGAACCACTGGATGGTCACCCCCAGGCTGCGGGCGATATTGAACAGCGCCGGGATCGACGGGTAAGAGAGGTTGCGCTCCAGCTGGCTGATGTAACCGGCCGTCAGTTCGCTTTGTGCGGCCAGCTCCGCCAGGGTCATGCCGCGGCGTTTGCGCAGGCCGCGGATGCGGGTGCCCAGGAACTGCGGGGCGGCGCCGCCGTCTTCGGTGGCGCAGGGGGGCTGCGAGGGTTGGCTCATGCGCATCGGTCCATCGGGAAAGCGGCAGTATGTACAGCCTCAGAGCGCCCAGGCAACCGTCAGGCCATCGTGAATCGCCTCTTCTGCAGTACGCGGCGCCAGGCAGTCGCCGACGCGCCGCACTTCCACCAGGCCGTCCAGTTCCGCCGCCAAGGTGTCATTGGGCTGGTGGCCCAGGCACAGCACCAGGGTGTCGATGCCTTCAAAGATCATCGGTTCGCCGCTGGCCGTGTGCTGCAGGTACACGGTGTTGTCGTCGCAGCCGTAGAGGCGGGCGTAGGGGGTGATGGGGATGCTCAGGCGATGCAGTTCGCCGGCCAGTTGATCGCGTACATACAAGGGCAGGTTCTCGCCACAATGGGTGCCGTTGACCGCCAGTTGCACCTGATGCCCCTCGCGCATCAGGCGCTCGGCGATGCCAGGGCCTATCCAGTCGCAGCGCCAGTCGATGACCAGTACTGAACGCCCGGGTTTGACCTCGTTGCGCAACACTTGCCAAGCATCCACCACCTGCAGGTCACCGGCGCGCTCGAACGCCGGCCAGTAGGGCGTGGCGCCGGTGGCGGCGATCACCAGGTCAGGGCGCTCGCGCTCGACCAGTGCGCGGTCGACCCGCGTGTTGCGCACCACCTCCACGCCTGCCAAGGCCATTTCCCGTTGCAGGTTGGTGCTGGCGCCGCCGAACTCGCTGCGCCGTGGCAGCAGTTGTGCCAGCAACACCTGGCCGCCCAGTTGCGGGCCGGCTTCAAAGAGTGTGACGTGGTGCCCGCGCGCGGCGGCGACGGCTGCTGCCTTCATGCCGGCCGGGCCGCCGCCTGCCACCAGGATCCGTTTGGGCGAAGGGGTTGGCGTCAGGTGGCCGTATTGCAGTTCGCGGCCGGTTTCCGGATGCTGGATACACGAGATCGCTAGGCCGCGATGGAAGTGACCGATGCAGGCCTGGTTGCAGGCAATGCAGGCGCGCACGTCTTCGACCTGGCCGTGCTCGGTCTTGGTCGGCATCAGCGGGTCGCAGATCAGTGCGCGGGTCATGCCACACACGTCGGCCTGGCCACGCGCCAGGATCAGCTCTGCCTCCTGCGGCTGGTTGATGCGCCCGGTGACGAACAGCGGAATGTCCAGGCGCTGTTTGAACGTGCCGGCTTCGCGTGCCAGGTACGCAGGCTCGATGGCCATGGGGGGGACGATATGCACCGCACCGCCCAGCGACGCTGAGGTACCGGCGACGATGTGCAGGTAGTCGAGCTGGCCTTGCAGCGCCTCGGCGGCGGCCAGCGACTCGTCCTCGCTCAGGCCTTCGCTGTCACGTTCGTCGGCGCTGATGCGCAGGCCGACGATGAACTGCTCGTCGGTGGCAGCACGCACGGCTGCCAGCACTTCGCGCAAAAACCTCAGGCGCTGCGCCAGGTCGCCGTTGTAGCCATCGGTACGCAGGTTGACCCGCGGGTTGAGAAATTGCGCGGGCAGGTAGCCATGGCTGGCCACTACCTCGACGCCATCCAGCCCCGCCTGGTATAGGCGCCGCGCCGCGCTGGCATAGCCCTGGACGATTTCATCGATCATCGCCTGGTCCAGCGCGCGCGGCATCACCCGGAAGCGTTCATTGGGCACCGACGAGGCTGAGTAGGCGACCGCCAGCAAGCCATCGGCAGACTCCATGATCTCCCGCCCAGGGTGGAACAGTTGCGAGAGCACCACCGTACCGTGCTCATGGCAGGCTTCTGCCAGGCGCCGGTAGCCTTCGATGCAGGTATCGTCGGTGGCCATCAGTACGTGCGAGGTGTAGCGGGCGCTGTCGTGCACACCGGCCACCTGCAGCACGATCAGGCCGACGCCGCCTGCAGCCCGTGCACGCTGGTAGGCGATGAGCTTGTCGTTGACCAGGTTGTCGGTGGGCAGGCAGGTGTCATGTCCCGTGGACATGATGCGGTTTTTCAGGCGTTTGCCGCGAATCTGCAAGGCTTCGAACAGGTGGGGGAAGGCGGTTTGCATACAGGCGGCTCCGGTGTGGTGTTGTTCTTGTTTTGGTTATGAAAGTGTAGCGACAGTAAAAAATCAACTTGTTTTTTTACTTGGGCGCAGCTAGGTTTTCATCACCCTCCGAGGAGGGCGTGACCTCACAACAACAAGAAATCGGGCCCCACGGGCACCGGCAGGAGGAAACCTCGATGCATGCATTCCCTCGCAGTACCGGCCTTTGCGCAGCGCTTCTGGCTTTGGGGCTAGGCAGTGCGCAAGCGGCGCCGCAAATGGTTGTAGTCGGCTATGGCGGCGCCGGTCAGAAAGCCCAGGATGAGGCGATCTTCAAACCGTTCAGCGCCAAGGACGGCAGCCAGTTGATCCAGAGCGAGTACAACGGCGAAATGGCCCGCATCCAGGTGATGGCCGATACCGGCAACGTCGACTGGGACGTGGTGCAGATCGAAGGGCCCGACCTGATGCGCGGTTGCGATGAGGGCATCTACGAGCACCTCGACTGGCAGCGCTTGGGCCATGCCGCCGAGTTGATCCCGGACGCCGCCCAGGACTGTGGGTCTGCCGCGTTGGTGTGGAGCGTGGCGATCGCCTATGACCGCAACAAGCTGGCCCAGGCCCCGGCCTCGTGGGCCGACTTCTGGGACGTGCAGAAGTACCCGGGCAAGCGCGGCCTGCGCAAGCGTGCGGTGTACAACCTGGAGTTCGCCTTGTTGGCCGACGGGGTCAAGGTCGAGGATGTCTACACGGTGCTGTCAACGCCGGCGGGTGTCGACCGCGCCTTTGCCAAGCTCAGTGAGCTCAAGCCCTATGTGCAGTGGTGGGACGCCGGTGCCCAGCCGGCGCAGTGGCTGGCTGCCGGCGATGTGGTGATGACGTCTACCTACAGCGGGCGCATCGCCGTGGCGGCCCAGCAGGGCAGCCCGCTGGCACTGGTGTGGCCGGGCAGCCTGTATGGCATGGACTATTGGGCGATCATCAAGGGTTCGCGGCATGTCGACCAGGCCAAACGGCTGATCGCCTATGCCAACCAAGCCGATACCCAGGTGCGTTACGTCGAGCAGATCCCTTACGGGCCGACCAATACTCAGGCAGCGGCCAAGCTCGCGCCGTCCTTGGCCAGCTGGGTGCCGACGTCGCCGCAAAACCTGGAAGGGGCTTTGGCGATGAATGTGGAATTCTGGGTTGACCATGGTGAAGAACTGGAACAGCGATTCAATGCCTGGGCCAGCAAGTAACCTGACGTTCAATGCTGCCTCTCTACAGGACCAACGATACATGACCCTTACCGAACAGACCCTGCGCCAGGAGCTGGCTGCCTGTTATCGCCTGGTCGCCCACTTTCGCATGAGCGACCTGATCTTCACCCATATATCCCTGCGTGTGCCCGGGCCGGAGCACCACTTTCTGATCAACCCGTACGGTTTGCTGTTCGACGAGATCACGGCCTCCAACCTGGTAAAAATCGACCTGCATGGGCAGCCTGTAGCGCCGACCACGCACCCGGTCAACCCGGCCGGGTTCGTCATCCACAGTGCTATCCACGCAGCCCGTGAAGACGCCCACTGCGTGCTGCACACCCACACGCGTGCCGGTTGCGCGGTGGCGGCGCTGGCGTGCGGCCTGTTGCCGGTGAACCAGATGTCCATGGAGTTCCATGGCAAGGTGGCTTACCACGATTATGAAGGTATTGCCCTGGACCTGGATGAGCAGCAGCGGTTGGTCGCCGACCTGGGGGACAGGCCGGTGATGATCCTGCGTAACCATGGGCTGCTGACAACCGGCCGTAGCGTTGCCGAAGCCTTCTTGCGCATGTACTACCTGGAAAAGGCCTGCGAGATTCAGTTGGCGGCGCAGAGTGCCGGGCAGCTGATACTGCCGCCTGCCGCCGTGTGTGAACGGACCGAGCGGCAGTTCAATGCACCGATGCAGGGGCTGAAACAGGGGGAGTTGTCGGACCCGGATGCAGTGGCGCTGGCATGGGGGGCATTGCTGCGGATGCTCGAGCGGGTGGCGCCGGGTTACCGGGACTGAGGCCTGGCGGGCCAGCGCGGTTCCTGTAGGCGCGGCCTTGCCGGGGCGCCGGACCGGTCGGAAGGGGGCGCAAAGCGCCCCCGCACTGTTGCGCAACCCTGCCCCCTAACTGTGCTGGTCCCTCGAAAAGGAATAGCCTTATGCTGTAACGAAATATGTCTAGCTCGCCTGAAGAAGGATGTCGCAATGCCGCTCAAGGACCTGCTGATCGCCCTGGTGGTGATTGTTGCGTGGGGAGTCAACTTCGTGGTCATCAAGGTAGGCCTGGATGGCCTGCCGCCGATGCTGCTGGGGGCATTGCGCTTCTTGTTGGTGGCCTTCCCGGCAGTGTTGCTGGTCAAGCGGCCGAAGCTGCCGTGGCGCTGGCTGATCGCTTATGGCGTGACGATTTCCCTGGGGCAGTTCGCCTTCCTTTTCCAGGCCATGTACAGCGGCATGCCGCCTGGGTTGGCGTCGTTGATCCTGCAATCCCAGGCATTCTTCACGCTAGGGTTTGCCGCGCTGTTTCTGGGCGAGCGACTGCGCCTCGCCAGCCTGCTGGGGCTGCTGGTGGCCGCCAGCGGCTTGGCGCTGATCGGCAGCGAGGATGGTGGCCATGTGCCGATGCTGGCGCTGGTGCTGACCCTCTGCGCGGGCGCGATGTGGGGCGTGGGCAACATCATCACGCGGCGTTTCGGTTCGGTCGACCTGGTGGCGCTGGTGATCTGGGGTGGGTTGATTCCACCGCTGCCGTTTCTGGCGTTGTCGTGGTGGCTGGAGGGGCCTGAGCGCATCGGCCATGCCCTGGCCAACATTGGCTGGAGCTCGGTACTGGCGTTGGCGTACCTGGCATTTGTCGCCACCATGCTCGGCTATAGCCTGTGGAGCACATTGTTGTCGCGCCACCCGGCCGGCAAAGTGGCGCCGTTCTCGTTGCTGGTGCCGGTTATCGGCCTGAGTGCTTCGGCGTGGTTGCTCGGCGAGCGCCTGACCGAGTTGCAGGGCTGGGGGGCGCTGCTGGTGATGCTTGGGCTGCTGGTGAACGTGTTTGGCGCCAAGATCGGCCAACGGTTGCGGGCGGCTAGTGCGCACTGAGGGCCGGGTGCTCTGTTAGAATCGGCCCTTTTCGCCAGGCCAACGGAGCACCGTCATGATTATCTCTACCACCAGCCAGCTCGAAGGCCGTCCTATTGCCGAGTACCTGGGCGTCGTCAGCTCCGAATCGGTGCAGGGCATCAACTTCGTGCGCGATTTCTTTGCCCGTTTTCGCGACTTCTTCGGTGGCCGTTCGCAAAGCCTGGAAAGCGCCCTGCGCGAGGCCCGCGAGCAGGCCACCGAGGAGTTGAAGGCGCGGGCACGGCAGTTGCACGCCGATGCAGTGGTGGGCGTGGACTTCGAAATCAGCATGCCGTCGGTGCAGGGTGGCATGGTCGTGGTATTCGCCACCGGCACGGCGGTCAGGTTGAAATAAGGCATTGTGCCACTGGTCGGCTCCAGAGTTTTAGTCTGGGCGGTCCGCAAATGACCAGCTAGTCTCACTTTTACCGGGCGCGTTCACCTAGGCAACGTATCTGCTTGCCGACGCGACCTCACTGGAGGGAGACAGGGCATGAGCGAATCCTTTTTCGAAGACCTGAACGACGCATTCCCGATCAACAGCCAAGTGCGTTGCGGCCAGTCGGCATTCCGCCTGGGTTTCGCCCACATGACGCTGGATGATTCGGAACAGCTTCAGCCTGCACATCTGCAGCGCAGCAAAAAGGGCCGCTTCATGCCGCGGGTTCCGCTGAAAAAGTGATCCCGCTCCAGCAACCCCGCCGAACGGCGGGGTTTTTGTTGATATTCGTTGACGCTGCTCATGGCATCGCCGGGTTGCACTCGCCGGATAGCCGTGGATGTGGTTTTCTGGCGCGGCATTTCAGCAAAGGGAGATCGAATGCTCATGCGAGTCAGGGAAGAGACCTATTGGCAGTGGGCGGACGCTCAACTGCACAGCCGCAGCCACGATGAAGCGCTCAGTGACGGCACCACGCTCGACGTGCAGGTGCGCCTGTCGCGCCTGGGCGCTACCCAGCTGTTTCTCGGTATCTACGCTGGGAATGGCCGGGCATTGCTGGAAGAGTATTACCCAGCGCGCCCGGGTGAGACCATGACCCGGGCGTTGGTCTGGGGCGTCGAGCGGGCCCGCGCGCTGGCCACCGGCGCATTGCCCTTGCCAGCGATGGCGCGCACGCGTCGGCGGGCATGAAAAAGCCCGGCCTTTGCGGGCCGGGCTCCATGGTGGGTGAGGCCACTCAGTTGAGTGGTTCGATCACCTTGACTGCCCCCCGCTCACGGGCGGCGGGCCATTCTTGTTGCAGGGTCTGCAGGACGCGGCCAACGAACTCGGTGTCGGCGGCGGCCTTCTTGCCGACGTAGCCCTGGCCACGTCGGTAGACCTTGAAGCGTGCACGCATGCTTGGCAGGTGCTCTTCGAATTCATCTTCGATGGTGTTCGGTGGCAGGCGGTCGAGACGCACCTCACCGGTCTGGCTGACCCACAGCAGATGGTCGTCGAGGCTGTCTTTGCGCACGGCGAACAGCTGGGCCAATTGGTCGATTGTGGGATTGTTGTTCAAGTTCATCATAAAGCCCCCATTACCCATTCGTAGGTGATTTTCACAGTTGGCGCTACCACGGTGTAGCGCACTACCAACGCTGCTACAGCAGCATCGCAACAGGGGCTTTCACACGCTGCCTTTTGGACAGTTCCCTCTCCACGGACGGCCTGCGTTACCGCGCAGGCCGTCTGGAACACCCTTGCCACCGCTCCCGATCGGGGAGACAGCCTCATCATGCCCAAGGGCGATGAACGGCGTCAACCGTTTTGTAGTGAATATTTTTTGTCACTACATCTTGTCCGACAATCCTGCCGGAAGGGCCTGTCAGTGGTCGAGGGACGAGAGAATCCGGTACGCGGCGCGCACGCGTGCCTCGTTGGGATAGTTGCGGTTGGCAAGCAGTACGATGGCTTTGCCTTGCGCCGGAATGAACGCCACATAGGCACCGAAACCGTTGGTGGCGCCGGTCTTGTTGTACCAGGCGTCAGGCACGGCCGGGAGCTCGGGGTCGAGGCGGCGGGTGGCCTGTGGCGCAAGGGCGAACTTGGAGCTGTTGCCATTGACCAGGGTGTCGAGTGACGCCGGGTAGGGGTAACGTTCCCAGCCCAGGCCTTGGGTCATGCTACCGACCTGGAAGTAGCCGGCCTGGGTAATGGCGGCAGCCTTTTGCAGGGTTGGCGCAAGTTCGGCCGGCTGCATGTGCAGGCGCACGTAGCGCAGCAAGTCGGTGGCGTTGGTCTTGATGCCATAGGCCGCATCGGCAAAGGGCCCCGAGCTGACGCGCACCGGCTGGTCATGCGCGTCGTACCCTTGCGCATAAAGCCGCTGTGCATCGGCCGGTACGTGCAGGTAGGTGTGCTTGAGGCCCATTTGCGGGAGAAGCCCCTCGGTCATCAGCTCGGCGAAAGGGCGCTGCTGCGCGCGCGCCGCCAGGTCACCGAACAACCCCAGGCTGGGGTTCGAGTAGCAGCGCTGGGTGCCGTGTTTGGCAACGGGTTGCCAGTGGCGGAAGAAGGCCAGCACCTGTTCGTCTGTGTGCACCGCGTCGGGGAACTGCAATGGCAGGCAGTCGGCGCTGTAGGCACCGAATTCCAGCACGCTGGCTTCGCCCAGCGGTGTGCCGGCCAGGGCGGGCTGGTAGCGCTGGGCAGGGGCCTTTAGGTCAAGCTTGCCTTCGGCGCTGGCCAGCGCCGCAAGCGTAGCGGTGTAAGTCTTGCTCAGCGAGCCGACCTCAAACAGGGTATCGGCGCTAACCGGCGAGTTATCCGCCTTATTGGCCACGCCATAGTTGAAGTAATGCGCCTGGCCATCGGCGTACAGCGCTACCGCCATACCGGCGATTTTGTGTTCCTGCATGAGCGGCTGGATGACCTCGTCTACCTGGGCCTGCAGCGGATTGGCCGCCTGCGCGGTGATTGCACTCATGGCCAGTGCAGCCGCGAGAGGGAAGGGCGCAAGGCGATAGCGTGGCATCAAGTAGTCCTTTGTCCGTTGAGCGATACCGGTGGGGGTTCCGGCGTTAGCGAAAAATAAACCGAGACCTTATCGTCTGCCGTTGCATAACGACAAGACGGAAACTGTTATGAAGTATTTGCGCATGTTATTCGACAACTTCACCCTGGCCTTGCTCGGGGTGGTGCTCATCGCCACTGTGCTGCCCTGCTCGGGCGACGGGGCGGTGTATTTCGGCTGGCTGACCAACCTGGCTATCGGCCTGCTGTTCTTCCTGCACGGTGCCAAGCTGTCGCGCGAAGCGATCATCGCCGGCGCCGGGCACTGGCGCCTGCACTTGCTGGTGTTCTCCTGCACGTTCGTGCTGTTCCCCTTGCTGGGGCTGGCGTTCAAGCCGTTGTTCGTGCCGCTGGTGGGCAACGAGCTGTACCTGGGCGTGCTGTATCTGTGTGCGTTGCCAGCCACGGTACAGTCGGCCATTGCCTTCACCTCGCTGGCCCGCGGTAACGTGCCGGCAGCCATTTGCAGCGCGGCGGCTTCCAGCCTGCTGGGTATCTTCCTCACGCCACTGCTGGTGATGATGCTGCTGGGCGCCAGCGGTGATACCGGCTCGGGGCTGGATGCGGTGCTGAAGATCACCCTGCAGCTGCTGGTGCCCTTCGTAGCCGGGCAGATCGCCCGCCGCTGGATTGGCGCGTGGGTCAAGCGCAACGCGCGCTGGCTCAAGGTCGTGGACCAGGGCTCGATCCTGCTGGTGGTCTACACCGCCTTCAGTGAGGCGGTGGTTACCGGACTGTGGCACACGGTGTCGCCACAACACTTGGCGGGGCTGTTTGTGGTGTGCGGGATCTTGTTGGCGGTGGTGCTGTACGGTACCCGCTTGCTTGGCAAACTGCTTGGCTTCGACCTGGAGGACCGCATCACCATCCTGTTCGCCGGCTCGAAGAAGAGCCTGGCCACTGGGGTGCCGATGGCTCAGGTGCTGTTCGTGGGCAGTGGCATTGGCGCGATGATCCTGCCGCTGATGCTGTTTCATCAGATCCAGCTGATGGTCTGCGCGGTGCTGGCGCAGCGTTATGCCAGCCGTGAGGGGTTGGCCGAAAAGGCTCCTGCGGCGTCATGATGTGTGTGTAGGAGCGGCCTCGCCGGGAGGTCGCTCCTGCACGTTACCTTGCCTGGCCGGAACTGCGCTCTCGGAGCGCCTTGGCCACTTCGGCCTCTATCTTGTAAGCGGGCCCTTCAAGCTCATTGAAATCACGCGTGTAGCGCCGGGCGAATTCTTCTAGCCCCAGCGCCTGGTATTGCTGCACGTGCATGAGCTCGTGCGCCCACAGGGCCACATTGTCTTGCGCATCGCTGGCATGGCGAAAGATGATCGTGTCGATCAACGTCACCGCATTCACGTCGGGGTTCTGCAGCATGGCATTGGCTGCGCTCATCTGCTGTTCGTCGCCCACCCTGAAGCGGACGGCATCGAGCACGGCGAAGTCATACCAGGGCTCGAGCTGGGCGCGGATGTGCAGGGGGATCGGTTCACTACCGCTGGCATTGGCTTCGTCGCGGGCCTGGCGCAATGCGTAGGCCAGGCTGGTCGACGCCATGGCTTCCACGTCCTTGAGGATCTGCCCGGCCTGCCCTGGGTCGACCGGGGCGCAAAAACACCCCATCAGGCATACCTGATACTGCCCCGGTGGGCAGGCTTGCTCGGCCAGTACCGGCGCACTCAGGCACAGGCCAAGCAACAGGTTAACGGGTTTCATTCAAGGCCTTTTCAACGAAGGTGCGGCTGGCGTCCAGCACCTGCGATTGCACCGCCTCACTGGCCAGCATGCGCCCGACCAGCAACGCGCCGACGCATTGGCTGATCAACACCCAGGCCAACGCTTCATCCTCCAGTGTGGCAGCCCAGGCCTTGTGCAGGTCGACCAGCCAATGCTCGGCCACCTCTCGCACTGCAAGGTCTGCCCGGGCGATTTCCACCCCTAGCGGCGGCAACGGGCAGCCACCTTCGGCATTGTGCAAGTGAGCCATGCTCAGGTACTGCTGCAGGCAACGGCCAAGGCGTTCGCGGCTGGCGCCTTGGCTGGCCAGGCGTGCCAGTGGGCTGTTGCAGAGTTCCTGACGCACCACTTCGGTGAACAGATCATCCTTGGACGGGAAGTGGTTGTAAAAGGCACCGCCGGTCAGCCCGATGGCCTTCATCAGCCCGGCCACGCCGGTGCTGGTAAAGCCACCGCGTTTGGCTAGCGCACCGCTGGTGGCCAACAGCTTTTCGCGGGTTTGTTGCTTGTGCTCGCTGGAATAGCGCATTCATGAACCTCTGCGCGCTGGCTTGACGATGGGGCCGATCATAACATAGCGTTCGTTTACTAAACGATCATTCACCAAAGAGGCGCACATGACTCGACAACAAAAAGTAGTGCTTGTGATCGGCGCGGGGGATGCCACCGGGGGCGAGATTGCCAAACGGTTCGCCAAGGAGGGCTACGTCGCCTGCGTCACCCGCCGACAGGCTGACAAGCTGCAACCGCTACTGGACGAAATACGCGCAGCAGGCGGCCAGGCCCATGGCTTTGGCTCCGATGCGCGCAAGGCAGATGAGGTGGCTGCGCTGGTGGAGACCATCGAGCGTGATATTGGCCCGATCGAGGCGTTTGTCTTCAATATCGGCGCCAATGTGCCTTGCAGCATTCTCGATGAAACGCCACGCAAGTACTTCAAGATCTGGGAAATGGCCTGTTTTGCCGGGTTTCTGACCGCTCAGGCAGTGGCCCGGCGCATGGTGGTGCGTGAACGCGGCACGATTCTGTTTACCGGCGCTACCGCAGGTACACGGGGTGCCGCTGGCTTTGCCGCATTCGCCGGCGCCAAGCACGGCCTACGGGCGTTGGCGCAGAGCATGGCGCGCGAGTTGGGGCCGCGCAATATCCATGTGGCCCATGTGGTGGTGGATGGTGCCATCGATACCGCGTTCATTCGTGACAGCTTCCCCGAGCGCTACGCCCTGAAGGACCAGGATGGCATCCTTGACCCGGCTCATATTGCCGACAGCTACTGGTTCCTTCACGCCCAGCCGCGAGACGCCTGGACATTCGAACTGGACCTGCGCCCCTGGATGGAACGCTGGTAAGCCCCCTCATCGATCAAGGACCGTACCCATGACCAATACCGTCGAATTCTTCTTTGATCTTGGTAGCCCGGCCAGCTACCTGGCGTGGACGCAACTGCCGGGTATGTGCGCCCGCCAAGGCGCAACGCTGCACTACCGGCCCATGCTGCTGGGCGGGGTGTTCCAGGCCACCGGCAATGCGTCCCCGGCAATGATCCCGGCCAAGGGTCGCTACATGTTCACCGACCTGGGGCGCTTCGCTGCCCGCTACAGTGTACCGTTCGGGCTGCCGCCGGGGTTTCCGCTCAATACCTTGATGCTGATGCGCGGGGTGATCGGCACGCAGTTGCAAGACCCGCAGCGCTTCGAGGCGCTGTTGAGGGCATTGTTCACTGGGATGTGGGGCGAGCGGCGCAATCTGGGTGACGCGGCAGTGTTGCAACAGACCCTGGAACAGGCGGGCTTCGACATTGCCGCATTCAGTGCGCTGGCCGGCGATGTGCAAGTGAAGGCTGCGCTCAAGCAGGCGACGGAGGATGCGGTGGCGCGCGGCGTGTTTGGCGCACCGACCTGCTTTGTTGGTGATGAGATGTTCTTTGGGCAAGACCGCCTGGACTTTGTCGAGGACGCGCTGCGTCAGCGTGCCAGGCGTGTTTCCAGCTGAGTGCGCTCCCACAGGCTGAGCAGGTCGGCCGGGTTGGTGCCGTAGCGGTACCAGTCTTCAAGCCCGGCCTGATCGCCGTTGGGTGCCTGGCAGTGGACGCAATGGGCAAGGCCTTCAGCGTCCACGGCCAGGGTCATCTGCCAGCCTTCGATCGTCACATCGACCAGGCCATCGTGGCGGTGGGCGCTTATTTGCAGGGCGTGAACACCCAGGGCTGCGTCGCGCAAGCGCTGATACGCTTCCCGCGTGCTCACGGTACCGCTGCGGCTCACTGTCAGAAATTCGCCGGGGTATTGGCACTGATGATCTCGGCCTCATCCTGGCCGATGTTCTTGAAGCTGTGGGGCAGGGTGGTGGGGATGTAGTAGCCATCGCCCGAGTTGAGCACGCTAACCTGGCCATCGACCCACAATTCGACCGTGCCACGGGTGACCAGGCCGCACTCTTCGCCCTCTGCATGCACGATCGGCTCGCCCGAATCGGCGCCCGGTGCGTACAGCTCGCGCAACATGCGCATCTGCCGCGCCTCGACACTGGCGCCGACCAGCAGCATGCGCAGGCCGTTGCGGCCCAGGTCTGGTTGCTCGCTGGCGCGGAACACGAAGCGCTCTTCCCGTACTGGCTCGTCGAAGCTGAAGAACTCCGCCAGGCTCATCGGGATGCCTTCGAGCAGTTTTTTCAGGGAGCTGACCGAAGGGCTGACGCGGTTCTGTTCGATCTGCGAGATCGTCGAGTTGGTCAGCCCGCTGCGGCGGGCCAGTTCCCGTTGGGAGAGGTTGTTGCGTTCACGCACCAGTTTGAGTCGCGTCCCCGTGTCCATAGCCGCCTTGTAATCAGAGGTGTCAAAAATAATGAGCGACGCATTAAAGCACACTCTGCACGCTTGCGCGCTGTGCTTATCAGGCCCGCTTCTCGCGTGGCATCGGCCATAGCCCGACCAGCAGCAAAAGCGCAGCCACCGCCAGGAACGGCAAGCGCGGGTCGAGGGCATACACCAGCGTGCCGGCCAGTGGCCCGATCACCGCGCCCATGCCCTGGGCAGCGCCGATCGAGCCGGCGGTGGCACCTTGTTCAGAGGCTTGCATGGCATTGGCGGCGAGTGCCGAGAATGCCGGGAACACAAAGCCCATGCCGGCGGCGGCGACGAAGTAGCAGGCCCACAGCCAGGGCGCCGTGGCCGCCAGTGCGCCGCAGGCAAAACCGACCGCCGAGACACTGGCACCCACCCGAATCATTTTCAACGGCGGCCACTCCAGTTGGCGCAGCACCACCTGCGCCAGGATCAGTGCCACACCCACCGTGGTCAAGGCGATGCCGGCAGCCTGGGCGGCCTCGGCCGGGCCCAGGTGCAGGCGGTCGAGGGCGAAGAAGCCGACGGTGATTTGCGACACTGTGACACTGAGCATGGCGCTGAAGGCCACCAGCAAAGGCCGGCGCAGGCGCGGATCGCTCAAGTGCACAGGGCTGGGCGCGTGGCTTTTGGCCAGTGCCTGTGGCTTGAGGGTGAACAGCAGCACGAAGAACGCGCAGGCCGGCAGCAGCGACATGAGGTGGAACGGCAGGCTCAGGCTGTGCCGCGCCAGCAGTGCGGCCAGGGCCGGGCCCAGCACCAGGCCGACGGCGTTGGCCGCCCCCAGCGAGGCCATGGCCCGCGCCCGCTGCTGCGGTTCGACATGGTCGGCGATCATTGCATTGCAGGCCACCGGGATGGCGGCATAGAACGCCCCGATGCACCCGCGGGCTAGCATGAGGCCGATAAAGGCCAGGGTTGCGCCCGGCAGCCAGCGCAGCGCGCCTTCGACGAACAGGCACAACAGCCAGTAGGCGAGGGTGAAGCCTGCGCTGCCAAGCAGCAGCACGCGCCGGCGCCCGAGCCGGTCGGCCGCGCGGCCCCAGGGGCGGGCCAGCAGTACCCAGACCACACCGGCCACGGTCACGGCAGCACCGGCTTGCCAGGTGGCCATGCCGAGTTGGCGTGCGATCGGGCCGATCAGGGCGACGAAGGCCATCATCGACATGGTACAGGCCATGTTGGCCAGCAGCAGTGGCCGTAAGTCCAGGGTGCTGGCAGGAACGAGAGTGGCAGGATCCTTTGCGACGTTCATAGGGCAGTCCAGAGTTTTTAGCGAAAAGTACGCCGATCTTAATAAGAATTATTATCGAATGTCGAACGCCCCGGACCGCTCCGGCTCAGTCGCTGCGACGCAGGGGGCCAGGCCACATGCTACGCAAGACGCCGTCGCGACGCACCAAGGCATGCATCAGGGCTGCGCCCAGGTGCAGTACAACCGTCGCGAACAGCAGGTAGCCGGCCCAGCCGTGGGCTTGGCGCAGCACGGCATACAGCTGAAGGTCATGCGGGGCGATCGCAGGCAACTGCAGGGGCCGCGGATAACCGCCGGCCGAAAGCATCGCCCAACCCAGCAGGGGCATGGCCAGCATCAAGGCATAGAGCACCAGGTGCGAGGCCCCGGCGGCGAGCCGTTGCAGCGTTGGCAGGTCGCGTGGCAGCGGTGGGTGAGGCAGCGTCAAGCGCAGGGCAATACGCAGCAGCACCAGTACCAGCAAGGCCAGGCCCGTTGCCTTGTGCAGCTCGATCAGCAATGGATGGCGCAGTGACAGGTCGCTGACCATGCTCACGCCGATGAACAACATGGCCACGATCAGCACGGCCATCAGCCAGTGCAGCAGGCGAGCGAGGGGATGGAAGGCTTCGGGTTTCATGGGCGGGCTCCGGTGCCGAGCGATTCGCGGCTGCGGCGGTTGAACGATTCCGAATACGCGGCCGAACGGGCGGCGAGGATCGGGTCGGCGGACGCTTCGATGCCATGCGGCAGGATCAGCGGGTCGAAGTTCAGGTCTCGGCAAGCGCCTTGTTCAGCAGCGTCCACCTGTTCGAGCACGAGCGTGCCGGCGTCCACGCTGCGCCGCTGTGCAGGCCAGGGGCTGGCGGGGTCGTCCACGGCGTCACCGGGCTCGGCCAGGACCAGGCGCAGGGTCCAGCGCAGCGGCCCTTGGGCCAGGCGCTGTTGCAGGTCATGCTGCAGGAACAGTTTGTCGTCCACCTGCCCTGGCAGCGCCGTAAACGCCGTCTGCGGCTCCAGTTGCCAGCGCACTGGTTGGGCTGCCCCGGCGGCGTCGATCAGGCGAAAGGCATTGATGCTGTGGTACTGGGTGCTGGCAAAGCTGTTGCTTGGCTTGTAGCTCGCGGCCCACTGGCGGAACGCCGCGCTTTCAGGGTGAGCAGCGAAGAACGCCTGCTGCCTGGCTGGGTCCGGTTTGCCGGTGGCAGGGTCTGGCGTGCTCGCTAGCACCTGTTCATAGAAGGCTTGCGGTGTGCTCACCGCCAGCACGGGCGGGTTGTTCATGCCGGTACGCCAAACCTGCCCGTCGTCGCTGCTCAACTGAAGCGCCAGGCTGCGCACCGGGATGGCGGTGTCTGGCGCATAAGGGTTGGCGCCACCGATGGCGAAGCGGCCGATCACCGGCACCCGTGCCTGGCTGAACACCCGCGCCGTGGACAGGCTGGCAGCCTGCCCGCTGGCCTGGAAGTAGCCGCTGACGCACAGACCTTTGGCGTGGTTCTTGCGGTAGCCCGGGTAGTGCCCGGCCTGGGCTTCGAAGGTGTCGATGATGCGTTGCGGCGTCAGCTTGGCTGCGCCGATCCAGCCTGCGGCATAGGCAAAGCCAACGCCCGCTGCCAGCATCACAGCGCCGATGGCGGCCAGGCGCAGGGCCTTGGCGGGGCCGTGCAAGGGTGAGTTCATGGTTGTCGTCCGGTTCAGTGAAGATGCCGGTACGACGGGGCAGGGCAAAACTTATTCCCTGGGAGGGAATAGATTTTGTTGCCGGGCGTCTGCCCCATACACTGACAACCCCAGAGGCCGGGACATTTGCCATGCACGATCTGGACGAACACCAATGGCGCGAGCTGCTTGCACGTCTGCGCCGCTTTGCCTTGTGGTTGACGCGCGAACCCGGCAGCGCCGACGACCTGGTGCAAGCCACCGTCGAGCGCGCCTTGAGCCGCCATGGCCAGCAACGCGAGGCAGAGGCGCTGCGCGCCTGGCTGTTCACCATCCTTTACCGGCTGTTTCTCGACGGCAAGCGTCGCGACCGCCTGCATGCCCGTTGGCTGTCCTGGTTTGGCCGTGCCGAGGTGGAAAGCGAGCCGGTCGGCGGCAATATCGAGGCCATCGTCCTGGCCCAGGCCGACCTGCAGGCATTTGCCCGGTTGTCTGCCGAGCAGCGTGCCTTGCTGTTGCTGGTGAGCATCGAAGGCTTGAGTTACAAGGAGGCCGCCCAGGCTTTGGGCATCCCTATCGGTACTGTGATGTCGCGCCTGTCGCGCGCCCGCAATGCCTTGCGCGAACTGACCGAGGGCAACCCTCAACCCCCGGCCTTGCGGAGACTGAAATGACGCGCCTGATCCCCAGCGAAGACGAATTGCATGCTTATGTCGATGAGCGCCTGGCACCGGGGCGTCGGGCCGAAGTGCAGGCCTGGCTTACGGCCAACCCGCAGCAAGCGGCCAGGGTCGAGGCGTGGCGCAGTGATGCCCGCCGCCTGCGTGCGGCATTGGCCGGCCTGGGTGAGCAACCAGGGGCTGCGCAACTCGACCTGGGCCAGCTGCGCCTGCGGCTGCGCCAGCGTCGTCAACGGCGCTGGGCGTCGGCGGCGGTGTTGCTGCTGGCGCTCGGCGTGGGGGGGATGGGCGGCTGGCAGGTGCGGGATGCCACGCTGGCAAGGGTCGATCTGCCGATGGCCGATGCGGTCCAGGCTCATCGGTTGTTTGCCGGCAGTGAGGCGCTGGATATCCAGGCCAGCGACCCGACCCAATTGCGTGAATGGCTGGGGCGTCACTTCAACCGCGTAGGGCAGTTGCCGGATCTGGCGGGTTACGGGTTCCGGCCGGTGGGCGCGCGATTGCTCAGCAACGAGCAGGGGCCGGCAGCATTGTTGGTGTTTCAGGATGGCAAGGGTGAACGGATCAGCCTGTTCATGCGCTCGCCCAGTGAGCATTACCAACGCATGCCTGATGGGCAGCGGGTTGATGGGCAGCTGGAGGCGCGGTATTGGTCACATGGGGCTTACAACTTTGCGCTGGTCAGCGCGGCGGACGATACGCGTGGGGCGGGGGTGGGGGCGGCGTTGCGGTTGGGGTTGTAGGGCGGCAGGTGCAGGGCGGTGGATTTTCAGCGTTTATGAGATCGAGCGCCACCCGCGCGGCGCTCGATCTCCCAGGCGCTGCAAATCTACCGCCTACACCCAGCCTCGATCAGCTCAACTCCAGCCAGATCGGCGCATGGTCTGACGGCTTTTCCATCCCACGCAGTTCATAGTCCACGCCCGCTGCCTTGATCCGCGGCACCAGGTGCTGTGAGGCCATGATCAGGTCGATGCGCAGGCCACGTTTTGGATCGTCCTCGAAACCACGGCTACGGTAATCGAACCAACTGAAGCGGTCGGCCACTTCAGGGTACAGGTGGCGGAAGCTGTCGACCAATCCCCAGCCCTTGAGGCGCTCCATCCACTCGCGCTCTTCGGGCAGGAAGCTGCATTTGCCAGTCTTGAGCCAGCGTTTGGCATTGTCCGGGCCGATGCCGATGTCGCAGTCCTGGGGCGAGATGTTCATGTCGCCCATCACCAGCACCGGCTGGTCATTGCGGAACTGACCTTCGAGCAACGCCTGCAGGTCACTGTAGAAGCGCTGCTTGGCCGGGAACTTGGTGGGGTGGTCGCGGCTTTCACCCTGGGGGAAGTAGCCGTTCATGATGGTGACCGGGTTGCCATCGGCATCGGCGAAGGTGCCCCAGATGAAACGGCGCTGGGCGTCTTCTTCATCGGTGGCAAAGCCCTTGTGCAGGCTCAGGGGGGCCTGGCGCGACAGCAAGGCAACGCCGTAGTGACCCTTCTGGCCGTGGTAGTGCACGTGGTAACCCAGCGCCTGGACATCGGCCAGCGGGAACTGATCGTCACTGACCTTGGTTTCCTGCAGGCCGATCACGTCCGGCTGGTGCTTGTCGATCAAGGCCGCCAGCTGATGCGGGCGGGCACGCAGGCCGTTGATGTTGAAACAGACGATCTTCATGGAAAGACAATCCTGGCAAAAGCCGCGATGCTAGCCGACATCGCGCGTCATCACCAGCATGGCGGGTTGCGGGTGCTGCTGCTAACGTGCTGTAGGGGGTGAACGATGCGCGGTGGCGCCCCTCCAAGGCACTGTAAGCCCATTCCAGGAGGACTGCCCGCAATGCCCGACACCACTGCCACCCCGGCCCGTATCTGCCAGCTCGACGATGGTTACAGTCGCGAGGCACGTTCGCTGCTGTACAACGCCTACCGCCACGAGCCTACATTCGCCTACATTTTTGAAGCGCAGCGCCCAGGCTATGAGCGGCGTTTGCGCGTGATGGTGCGTGAATGGGTACGCCAGCATTTCTATCTGCAATTGCCTGCAATCGGCCTGTTGGTGGATGACCGCCTGATTGCCGTGGCCCTGATCGTGCCGCCGCTGCGCAGGCTGGGGGTGGCCGACAGCTGGGCCTGGCGTTTGCGCATGATGCTGGGTACTGGCCTGCGATGCACACGGCGCTATATGGATTACCAGGCGGCATTGGCCAGTTGCCTGCCCACAGACCAGGTGCACGTGTTGCCGTTGCTGGGGGTGCATCCACAGTTTCAGGGGCGCCAGTACGGCGAGCAATTGTTACAGGCTGTGCATGACTGGTGCGCAGAAGACCCGAGCACCCAGGGCGTGGTGCTGGACACCGGCAATGAGCACTACCTCGCGTTCTATCAGCGTCAGGGCTATGAGGAAATTGGCGAGGTTGCTGTAGGGCCTATCCGCGAGCGGGTATTTTTTCACCCCAACCCGGTCTCTTCGAATCCTGCTTTTGCCTGACAGGCCGCCAGACGGCTCCCTTGAGCGCCCGGCTCTGGTAGCATGCGCCGCATGACGTATTCAGGAAGATTGACCTGGGGCCTGGTTTTCTGGGTCGCCAGTTTTGCAGCATGGGGCCAGAGCGAGTTGTTGGTGAAGGTAAAGCCCGCCAACAAAGCGCTCAAGGCCAATGTCGAAGGCTATATTGGCAACCTTGGCGACCGCGACGAAGAAGCGCTATTGCGCTTCAGCCGCGGGGCCGAGGAGCAGGCGCGCAAAGCAGTGCAGGCACTTGGCTATTATCAGGCCCAGATCGAAACCGAGGTCAAGCCTCCGACCAAGGCCGAGCAACCCGCGCAACTGATCATCCAGATCGCGCCGGGCGAGCCGGTAAGGCTGCGCGACGTGACCGTGCGTATCGAAGGCCCTGCCAGTGAAATGAAGGCGTTCCGGGTGCCCGACAGCAAGGCGTTGCGCGCTGGCGAGCAGCTCAACCACGGCCTGTATGAGGATGCCAAGCGGCTGATCCAGAATCAGGCCTCGCGCTATGGGTTCTTCGCCGGCCGCTTCAGCCGCCAGCGCCTGGCGGTCGACCCCCAGGCCGGTGTGGCCGACATCGAACTGGTCTACCAAAGCGGCCCTCGCTATCGCCTGGGCGCAGTCAAGTTCGGGGGTGACACCCCCCTCGATGATGACCTGCTGCAGCGCATGGTCTCGTTCAAACCCGGCACACCCTACGATTCCGAGCTGATCGCCGAGCTCAACAACGACCTGCAATCAAGTGGCTACTTCGAAGGCGTGCGGGTAGATGCCGCGCCGACCGCTGCCGTAGGTGAGGACATCCCCGTGGATGTCCGCCTGGAAACCCGCAAACCCCGCACCATGGGCCTGGGCCTGGGCTTCTCGACCGACGTCGGGCCACGCGGCAAGGCCAACTGGACGCGGCACTGGGTCAACCCCCAAGGCCACAGCTATGGCTGGGAAACCGAGCTGTCGGCCCCCCGGCAGAACGTCGGCCTGTGGTACGACATCCCGCTGGACCCGCCGCTGACCGACAAGTTGCGCTTTGCTGGTGGTTACCAGAACGAGGAAATCGCCGGTACCGACACCCTCAGCAAGCTGCTGACGGTTGGCCCGGAATGGCACAGCAAGTTGCCCAGTGGCTGGCAGCGGGTCATCTCGCTCAAATACCAGCGTGAGGAATACCGCCTGGGCGATGACTCGGGGCTGAGCAACCTGCTGATGCCGGGTGTGAGCTTTTCGTACCTGCGCAGCGACAACCGTATCGACCCACACAACGGCTACCGCTTGCAGTTCGATACACAGGTGGCCAAGGAAGGGCTGGTTTCCGACACCAACCTGCTGCACGGCAACGTATTGCTCAAAGGCCTGACCACGCTCGGCCACAACCATCGCTTCCTCGGCCGGGTGCAGTTCGGCGGCAGCGCCACCAACGGTTACAAGAACAACATCCCGCCTTCGCTGCGCTTCTTCGCCGGTGGTGACCAGAGCGTGCGCGGCTATGACTACCAGACCCTGTCGCCGAAAAACAGTGATGGCGACCGCATTGGTGGGCGCTACCTGGTGGCAGGCAGCGTCGAGTACCAATATTCGGTGACTGAGAAGTGGCGGGTGGCGACCTTCGTCGATCAAGGCAACTCGTTCAACACGCTCGAGCTGCCCAGCCTCAAGACTGGGGTAGGTATTGGCGTGCGTTGGGTTTCACCGGTCGGGCCGCTGCGCCTGGACCTGGCCAAGGCACTCGATGACGAGGGTGGTATCCGCTTGCACTTCTCCATGGGGCCTGAGCTGTGACACGTGTGTTCAAATTCATTCTGCTGGGTCTACTCGGCCTGGTATTGGCCGTGGGCCTGGCGCTTGGCATGCTGGTAGGTACCGAAAGCGGCAGCCGCTGGGCGTTGGCAAAGGTGCCGGGGCTTGAGGTTGCTGACTTCACGGGGCGACTGGCCGGCACTTGGCAAGCCAGTCGGCTGAGCTGGGTCGACGGCGGTAACCGAGTCGAAGTACAGGCGCCTCTATTGGCTTGGTCGCCCGCGTGCCTGTTGCGTGGCACCTTGTGTATCGAGCAGTTGCATGCCCAGCGCATCGACATGGCGTTTGCGCCGAGTGAAACGCCAGTCGACAGTGGCCCTTTGCAGCTCCCGGCCTTGCGTTTGCCGGTTGACATCGAACTGGGTGAGGTCAAGGTCGGCCAGTTGCGCCTGGACGGCAGCGACCTGCTCGGTGATCTGCAACTGGCGGCGCACTGGACCCGGGCCGGGATGCGCATCGATAGCCTGCAACTGCAGCGGGACGACCTGCGCCTGGACCTGCAAGGTGACTTGCAGCCTGAAGGCGACTGGCCTGTGCAATTGCAGGGGCAGGTTCAACTGCCCTCGGTGGAGGGCAAAAGCTGGCAGCTGGCACTGGCAGCCAAAGGCGAGCTGCAGAAAACCCTCACGCTCGAAGGCACCAGCTCGGGTTACCTCGATGCACGCTTGAGCGGTGAGTTGCAGGCGTTGGCGGAACACCTGCCAGCAACGCTGCAGATCCGCTCCGAGGCGTTCAAACCGACTGCTTCGTTGCCAGATACCCTGCAGTTCAAACAGCTCGAACTCAACGCCAAGGGCGATCTGCTCAAGGGCTACTTACTGTCGGGTTCGGCCAGTTTGCCCGCCGAACAGTCGCCGATCGCCCTGGCCTTGTCCGGGCGGGTCGACAGCAAGGGTGCCAAGCTCGATGCCCTTGACCTCAGCGCCAGCGATAGCCAGCGGCTCAAGCTACAGGCCAGTGCCGACTGGCAACAGGGCCTGAGCGCCGATGCCCAGCTCGAATGGCTGGATTTCCCATGGCTGCGCCTGTACCCACTGGAAACGCCGCCCGACGTCACGCTCAAGCGCTTCAACGCCCAGGTTCGCTACCGCGATGGCAACTACCAAGGCACCTTCAATGGCGACCTTGACGGCCCGGCGGGTGCCTTCACGCTGGCCAGCCCGTTCGAGGGTGACCTGGCCCAGGTGAAGCTGCCGCAGCTGGCGCTCACCGCAGGGCAGGGCAAGGCCGCCGGCAGTGTCGCGGTGCGCTTCGCCGATACCCTGGCGTGGGATGTCGATATGCAGCTTTCGGCGCTGGACCCTGCGTACTGGCTTGCCGAACTGCCGGGTACCCTGGCCGGGCCTCTGCGCAGCAAAGGTGAAATGAAGGGTGACGAGCTTAAGCTCGATGCCCAGCTCGACCTCAAAGGCCGCCTGCGCGGTCAGCCGGCGGTGCTCAAGGTCGAAGCGCAAGGGGCAGGGCAGAGCTGGACCCTCGGCGCCCTGGCGATTCAGTTGGGTGACAACCGCATCAATGGCAGTGGCAGCTTGCAACAGCGGTTGGCGGGGCGGGTGGATCTCGACCTGCCGCGCCTGGGCCAGCTATGGCCGAGGCTGCAGGGGCAAGTCAAAGGCCGGCTGGACATTGCTGGCACCTTGCAAGCGCCCCAGGGCACGCTCACCCTGCAGGGCCAGCAACTGGCGCAGGCCGAGAACCGTATTCAGCGACTGGACCTCGACGCCCGGCTGGATAACGCCCAGCGTGGTGTGATCGAGCTCAAGGCGGGCGGCATACACCTGGGTGACACGGCACTGGGCACTCTGCAGGCCAATGGCAAAGGTGACATTCGCCAGCAGGCCCTGACGCTGGCGCTCGACGGCCCGCAGCTCAAACTTGCCCTTGGCCTGGACGGCCAGTTGAACAAGGGCGATTGGCGTGGTCGGCTGGCCAGTGGGCGGATCCAGGCCGGTGGCCAGGACTGGCAGTTGCAGGCTCCGGCACGCTTGCAGCGCTTGGCCAGCGGCCAGCTGGATTTCGGCGCCCATTGCTGGCGTTCCGGTCAAGCCAGCCTGTGCGGTGAAGACCAGCGCCTGGCACCGGAGCCACGCCTGCGTTATCACCTCAAGCAGTTCCCCCTGGACAGCCTGGCCCAGTGGCTGCCAAAAGATTTTGCCTGGCAAGGCCTGCTGAACGCCGACGTCAACCTCGATGTGCCGGCCAGTGGCCCCAAGGGCAGCATCGTAGTCGACGCCAGTGGCGGCACCCTGCGGGTGCGTGACAAGGATCGCTGGGTCGACTTCCCTTATCAGGCCTTGCGCCTGGACAGCACCCTGGCGCCACGACGTATCGATGCCCGCTTGGCATTTCGCGGCGAGCGCCTGGGTGAACTGAGCTTGAATACCCGCATCGACCCACTGGGCAAGAATAAACCGCTGTCGGGTGATTTCAGCCTGACGGGCCTGGACCTGTCGGTGGCCCGCCCATTTGTGCCCATGGTCGAGCGCCTGACCGGGCAACTCAATGGCAGCGGTCGTTTGTCGGGCACCTTGCTTGCGCCACAGGTCAACGGCAACCTGGTGTTGAGCGGTGGCGAGGTCAGCGGCGCCGAGTTGCCGCTAAGCCTGCAAGACTTGTCATTGCAGGCAACCATTGCGGGCGAGCAGGTTCAGCTCAATGGCAACTGGCGCAGTGGCGAAGCAGGGCGCGGCCAACTGACCGGTAACCTGACCTGGGGCCAGGCGCTGGGCATGGACCTGCGTTTGCAGGGGCAGCAATTGCCGGTGACGGTGGAGCCCTACGCGACCCTGGAAGTCGCCCCCGACCTGAACCTGCGCCTGATCGACGACAAGCTGGCAGTGACGGGCAAGGTCCAAGTGCCAAAAGGCAAGATCACGGTACGCGAACTTCCGCCATCGACCGTGAAGGTGTCCGATGACACGGTGATCATCGGCCATCAGACCGAAGAGGGTAAACAGCCCCTGGCAATGGCGATGGACATCGATGTCGAGGTTGGGCGAGACAAGCTGTCGTTCAGTGGTTTTGGCCTCACTGCCAACCTGCTCGGCCATGTGCACATCGGCGACAACCTCGATACCCGGGGTGAGTTGAGTTTGGCCGATGGCCGTTACCGTGCCTATGGGCAGCGCCTGACCATTCGCCGGGCGCGGCTGCTGTTCGCTGGCCCGATAGATCAGCCGTATCTGGACATCGAGGCCATTCGCAAGGTCGATGATGTGATTGCCGGTATCCGTTTGAGTGGCAGTGCCGAGCAACCGACCACGCAGGTGTTTTCCGAACCCGCCATGAGCCAGGAGCAGGCGCTGTCGTACCTGGTGCTGGGGCGCCCGTTGGGCACATCGGGTGAAGACAACAACATGCTTGCCGAAGCAGCGTTGGGCCTGGGGCTTGCCGGCAGTGCCGGTATCACCGGGAGCCTGGCGTCGAGCCTGGGCATCGATGATTTCCAGCTGGATACCGAAGGTTCGGGCAACACCACCAGCGTGGTCGCCAGCGGCAACCTGACCGAGAAACTGAGCCTGCGTTACGGGGTAGGGGTGTTCGAGCCTGCCAACACCATCGCGTTGCGCTACAAGTTGAGCCGGAGGGTCTACCTCGAGGCGGCAAGCGGGTTGGCCAGCTCGCTGGATATCTTCTACAAGCGGGACTTCTGATCGCCGCGGTCAGCAACGGACCGTGGCCGCTTCGATGAATTCATTGGAGCCGGAGAGGGGTGGGGGACTGGACCTGGGTATGCGTACCGGTGTGATCAGGCTGGTGTATTCCTCGATCAGCCGGTTCAGCGCTTCAGGCGGCTCGCTGGCCTGAAACTGCATGCGGATCTGTACCTCGTCGGGGTCGCGACTTTCGCCCTGACGGCCTTGGCCGCCAATGGTGACCTTGAAGCTGGCCGCAGTGTGCTCGCTGGCGGTCAGCAATGCTTCTTGCGCCTCGGTGCCCTTGACCCGAACCGACAAGTCGACCTGCATGCGTTCCAGGGCCAGGCCCTTGGGTGATACCAGCGCAAACAAGGGCACGCGCATGATGTGCTGTTCATCCATGGCCACTTCGACCATCTTGGCCTTCATCGGGGCGCCCAGTGCTTCGGTGTCACAGTCGAAGAACTGATCGAACAGGTTGATGTACTGTTGTGCAATCAGGCTGTTGGTGGCACTGGCGGCTTCTTGCAGGCCCCGCGTGATCTCGCGCAGGTCGATGGAAGTCATGGGGGCTAGGGACTTGTCCAATCATTCGGCTCCTGGGTGGGGTGGTGCCCCCTGCTGCGAGGGGGCGATTCTTGCCAGCTTCAATTTGTTGGCGGGGTTTCACCGTCAGCTGGTTGTTTGCCAGGGGCCTGCGGATGGGTGCCTGCCGTGGGGCCTTTCAACCTGTCGGCCTGCGAGATAGCGTCTGGGCTATCAAGCGTCGCGCTCTTGACGATGGTGGGTTTGGTTGCGGCTTCGGTCAGGAAGTCGATGACCCTCATCATTGCTTCGGGCGGGTCCTGCCGCTTCAAGGTAGTGTTGAACGCGTAGCGGGCGCGGGTATCGGTCTTGCGGGTTTGCGTGGACTTGTGGCTGATGCTGCCCTTGACGTTGAGGCTGAATGGCCCCCAGCCAAGCGACCCGGTGGCTTCTGCGGCCATGTTCTTGTCGGTTACATCTTCCGACATCTGATTGATGGTCAGTTCGAACTCGACATTGCCTTCTTCGATGGAGATGTTCGGGTGGGTGATCGCTGCCACCAGCGGCACTTTCATCGTTTTGCTGACGACGCCTTGGTACTCGCCCTGTTCATCGACGATGGTTTCGTCATAGTCGAACTGGATCGCGACGGCCTTGCCTTCCTGAACGCAGACTTGCATCAGGAAGTCTGCATAGGACTTGCTGGCGGTGACCTGCGCTTGGACCATCGCTTGCAGGGGGCCTGCAATCATACGGTCCATCGGCAAGGCATTGATGACGGATCCGATGAGGCTAGAGTCTATCGACATAGCTGGATTCTCTTTTTAGTGGGGTGCATGAAGGGTCGTCAGTAACGACCTCGTTGCTCATTGGCTAGCGAACGCAAGGTTCCTGGCGGCGGATATTGCCGATCTGGCGCAGGCTCAAGCCGTATTTGTCGGCCAGCAAGCTGCGTGACAAACCATCGGCGCTTTCTTTCTGGATCTGCAGGTTGCGCAGCTGGCGCATGAAGTGATCGGCCTTGGGGATTTCCAGGGCTACGCCGGCGAAGCGTTTGATCAGCGCATCGAGCGCCTCGGCCGGGAGTACATCGGCAAGCTTGGTCCGCTCGCGGTGCTTGGGGATGTATTTGGGTCTGCCGCCATAGGCGCAGGTCAGCTGGAAAGCGTTTTCGATACCGATGCAGTCGATCAGCGCTTGCAATGAATGCGGCAAATGGCTGATGTCTATGCAGGTGAGGTCTGGTAACTCCATGCGACGCTCCTTCGTTCAGGGTTGCGATGCGGTAAGCGATCACCCGCGGCGATATGTCGAAGGTGTGACTGGATTCTCAGGTAGAGCCAGGGCGCGTCGCTAGGCGGTATTTAGGCTGGGGTTTGTAGCCTCGGTGAGCACGGTTTGCAGGCAGCGATTTCGCTTGTTGTAGGACACTGCTTCAACTACTCGCCGCAGCTGTTGATTTTCCGTTGTCGCACTTCATAGCTTGCAAGTTGGGGGCGGGGACCCTCAGTCGCACGGATAGCTGCTCAACAGGCTGGCACTTTTCAAGTAGGCCTTGGGGGTTGTGCTCATGCCCTGTGGCAGGGCGCGCCAGTCGACCAGCAGGCACAGAGCACTGAACGCATGCTCGTCGCGCTTTCCTACAGTGCGATCAGGAAAGTCACGGCGATAAAGTGCTCGGGTCTGCTGCACGGGGTAAACCTGATCGGCCTGCGCCAAAGTCTGGCGGGCCAGCTCTGGCAGCAGCGATGCAGGCACGGTGAAATGAACCTGACCGGTGTGGGCTTGCAGGTAGCCGGCTTCGCGCGCGCGCTGCCAGAGTTGCTGCCATTGGCTGGAGCCGGCGTTGGCGGCCAGTTCGCTGCCTAGCTTGAACAACTGCTCGGCGGGCGCCTGGCGAGTGTCCAGCGCGTAGACAGGGAGGTAAGTCAGGGCAAGGGATGCGAACAGCATGGATCTGTACATGGTGCCTCCGGCACGGGCGATAAGGACCCATGCTTTCAGGCGAACGGCACCACGCTAAGCAGGAAATGCAGCGCTGGTGCGGGTGAGCGTTGTATCATTGCCGCGGCTCGTTGCGAGCCATTTGCCCCTGATGTTGCAAGGAACTTTGAATGACACACGTGCAGCGCCTCAAATATTCACTTCTGATCATCCTGGTGGTACTGGGCCTAATGCTGGGCCTGTCCCACCTGCAAAAGCAAGGCACGATCAGTGAGCAGACCTTCCAGATGCTGGCGATCGCCATTGCCGTGGTCGTGGTCGTGATAAACGGCATTCTGCGGCGCAAAGTCAAGCGCTGAGCTGTGCGGGCCGGCCAGTTGTGGCCGGCCATACGCTCAGCGCGGGGCGGTTTGATCCAGCACGGCGCGGGCCTGGGGGTTGAGGCTGTAGCATTTGTCGCTGCCCAGGTTGATGACGCCTTCGGCGCACAGCCGCTTGAGTACTTCACGCACACTGAGGAACGACAGCGGGATATCCAGTTGTTCCAGTTGCGCGTGCACACCACGCACGCCGATGCTGCGGCCATTGCGGTCTGCCACGTGCAGGGCATCGATCACTTTGAGCCGAATGAGGCTGGTGCGCAGGCCAAAGGTGCGCAGCAGCTCGCGAATCTGTTCATTACCAACACGTTCCTCGACGAAAGCGTCCTGTCCTTTAGGCGCCTTCCCCGGGGTGTGCCCGGCCTGCATTGAGGGTTGCGGGTTGTACATGTGAATGCTCCTTTTCGTGGACTAACCCGAAATGTGGTTGCCTCACTTACTAGGACGAATGAGAACGGAAAATCTGCAGCCCGCTCGAAAAAAAATTGCCTGTTGTTGTTCAAGACGTTCTACATCGTTGTAATACGTAAAATTTTCATTCAGCCATTCGTCTGATCGGGATGACCCCTGAATCCGAGGTGTGCCCGTGTTCTCAATTTCGCGTCCCATGACCCGTGCCAGCTTGGCCGCAGCCCTGGTCGCCTTAAGCATTGCCGCGCAAGCGCAGCCCGCCAGCGCCGATGCCAGCGCGCAGATCCGCCGTACCAGCTTCGGGGTACCGCACATCGTGGCCAAGGATGAGCGCGGCCTGGGGTATGGCATTGGTTATGCGTATGCCCAGGACAACCTGTGCCTGCTGGCCAACGAGGTGCTGACGGTGAGCGGCGAGCGGTCGCGCTATTTTGGTGCCAAGGCCAAGACCTTCGAGCAACGCGACAACCTGGCCAGTGACCTGTTTTTCACCTGGCTCAACACGCCGACTGCCGTGGGTGCGTTTCTAAACGCTCAGCCAGCGCCGGTGCGTGACCTGCTGGACGGCTATGCAGGTGGCTTCAACCGCGCCCTGGCCGAGCGCCGCAGCCAAGGGTTGCCGCCAGAGTGCGGAACTGGGGAGTGGGTGCGGTCGATCACCAGCCAGGACCTGGTCAAGTTGACCCGCCGGCTGTTGGCTGAAGGGGGTGTCGGCCAGTTCGTCGAGGCGTTGGCAGGGGCGCAGCCACCTTCGCTGACCAGCCAACGTGCGGCGGCCGGTTTTGCCACGGCGCTGGCTCGGCAGGCGCGTTTCGCTTCGGAACGAGGCAGCAACGCGGTGGCCGTCGGGTCGCAGCGCTCGGCCAACGGCCGTGGCCTGTTGCTGGCCAACCCGCATTTCCCGTGGATGGGCGGTATGCGCTTTTATCAAATGCAACTGACCATACCGGGCCAGCTGGACGTGATGGGGGCTGCATTGCCAGGCTTGCCGGTGGTGAACATCGGCTTCAACCACCACCTGGCCTGGACGCACACGGTCGACACGTCGAACCATTTCACGCTCTACCGTCTTCAGCTCGATCCGAAGGACCCGACCCGCTACCTGCTCGACGGCAAGTCGCTGCCGTTGATGCGCCAAGCTGTGAGCGTCACGGTCAAGGCCGAGGATGGCACCTTGAACCAGGTCGAACGTCAAGTCTACAGCTCGAAGTTCGGGCCCGTGGTGCAGTGGCCAGGGCGCCTGGACTGGGACGCGCAAGCCGCTTACAGCCTGCGCGACGCCAACCTGGACAATACCCGGGTGCTGCAGCAGTGGTACCGCATCAACCGGGCCGACAGCCTGGACGCGCTGAAGGGCTCGGTTGAGCAGTTGCAGGGCATCCCTTGGGTCAACACGCTTGCCGTGGATGAAGGCGGCCAAGCGCTGTACCTGAACCAGTCGGTGGTGCCCTATGTCGACCAGCAACTGCTGAGCACCTGCAGCAACCCGAAGGCCTCAGGGCGCCTGGTGGTGCTGGATGGCTCGCGCAGTGGCTGTGCGTGGAAGGTCGATGCGCAGGCCGCGCAGCCCGGGATCTTCCCGGCGCGATTTCTGCCCAGCCTTGAGCGCAAGGACTTTGTGCAGAATTCCAACGACCCCGCCTGGATGGCCAACCCCGCGCAGCCCTTGACCGGTTTTTCACCGCTGGTCAGCCGCAACGACCAGCCGCTGGGCATGCGCGGGCGTTTTGCCCTGAACCGCCTGCAAGGTAGCGCCAAGCTTGGCGTCGACGACCTGCAGCGCATGGTCACGGACGATGAAGTCTACCTCGCAAGCTTGCTGCTGCCGGACCTGCTGGCGTGGTGCAAAGGAGCCGAAGCGGACCTGCAGCCAGTGTGTGACAGCCTGTTGGCCTGGAACGGCAAGGCAGACCTGGACAGCGGCATTGGCCTGGTGCATTTCGAGAACATGTTCAATGCCCTGGCGGCCCACCCTGAAAGCTGGCGGGTGGCCTTCGACCCGGCGGACCCGCAGCACACGCCGCGCGGCCTGGCGGTCGAACAGGCGGCGGTGCGCAAGCTGTTGCGCGAGGCGGCCTTGGCGTCCTTGCAACAGGTGGGTAAAAGCGGAGTAGGGCGCGACAGCCAGTGGGGGCAGGTGCAGCAGGCTCTTGACGGTACGCCTGTACCGGGTGGCCCGCAGGGGCTTGGGGTCTATAACGCGATCCACAGCGTGCCGCATGGGCCGGGCAAGCGCCTGGTGGTCAGTGGTACCAGCTACCTGCAACTGGTCAGCTTCACCGATCAGGGCCCACAGGCTCGGGGGCTGCTGGCGTTCTCCCAGTCGAGCGAGGCGGGTTCGGCGCATGCCCATGACCAGACCAAGGCTTTCTCGGCCAAGCAGCTGGCAGTGATTCCGTTTACCGAGGCGCAGATCAAGGCGGACCCCGAGTATCGTGAATATGTGATCAGTGAGGGGGATAAAGGGGCAGTGGCTCAGCATTGAGCCTCTGTCCGAGGCGGTTGTCGTAGGAGCGGCCTCGCCGGGCGCTCCTACAAGCCGGTTGTCATCCGTTTGCAGAAAACTCGAACGGCGCCAGCTGAAAACCCTGCTCGTCAACCTGCAGGGTCCAACCTCGGCGGTCCCAGTCCCCCAGCACGATGCGCCGTGCGGGCTGGCCGTCCACCACCAGCTTGTGAATCGCCGGCCGGTGGGTATGGCCATGCACCAACGTCCTGACACCGTGCACCGCCATCACCTTAGGCACTTCCTCTGGCGTGACGTCGACGATCTCGGTGGCCTTCATGCGGGTCTGCGAGCGGCTTTCGCTGCGCAGCTTGCGCGCCAGCTTGTGCCTCGAAGACAGCGGCAGGTGCCGCAAAATCCACAGGCTCAACGGGTTGCGCAAGTAACGACGCAGCTTCATGTAGGCCAGGTCCCGGGTGCACAGTGTGTCGCCGTGCATCAGCAATACCTGCTCACCGCCCAGTTCGATCACGCTCGGGTCAGCCAGCAAGGTGCAGCCGGCGGCATCGCAGAAATCCTGACCAATCAGGAAATCACGGTTGCCGTGCATCAGGTAGATCGCCGTACCGCTGTCGCTCAACTGGCGCATGGCTTGGCAAATCGATTGTTGGAAGGGCGTCATGGCATCGTCGCCGATCCAGGCTTCGAAGAAATCGCCAAGGATGTACAGGGCCTTGGCGTGGCGCGCACGGCCGTCGAGCAGATCAAGAAACGCCCGGGTGATATCCGGGCGTTCTTCTTGCAGGTGCAGATCAGAGATCAGCAGTATCACTCAGACGATCTCGGCTTTCTCGATGATCACGTCTTCTTTAGGCACGTCCTGGTGGCCGGATTTGGAACCGGTGGAAACGGCTTCGATCTTGTCGACGACGTCTTGGCCTTCGGTCACTTTGCCGAACACGGCGTAACCCCAGCCCTGTGTGTTCTTGGCGGTGTGGTTGAGGAAGTCGTTGTTGGAGGCGTTGATGAAGAACTGCGCCGAGGCGGAGTGCGGCTCCATGGTACGGGCCATGGCGATGGTGTACTTGTCGTTCTTAAGGCCGTTGTCGGCTTCGTTCTGGATGCTGGCACGCTTGTCTTTCTTCTCGTTCATGCCTGGCTCGAAGCCGCCGCCCTGGATCATGAAGCCCTTGATCACGCGGTGGAACACGGTGTTCGAGTAGTGGCCGGCTTCAACGTAGGCCAGGAAGTTGGCAACGGTCACAGGGGCGCTTTCGGCGTCCAGTTGCAGGACGATGTCGCCGTGGTTGGTGCTCAGTTTGACTTTGGACATGCTGAAATTCGCTCTTACAGGGCATTCGGAAATAGGTTGCGCAGGTTCACGCTCAGTCACCTGACGCTGGATCGGGCTGCCGCGGCACACGTACGCGGGGCCCATTTTGCCGGATCGCGACAATTTGCTGCGATAAATCGCGCCACTTTGTCAGCGGCCGGCTGTCAGCAGCTTGACTGCTTCGGCTATGATAGGCCCTTTGATTCAATCGGCCTACCCAGGCCGGACACGTGCATTCAAGGATCCTATGAGCAAGCCCACTGCCGACAACGCGCCCAACGCCGCTGCCAAAGGCGCCCCCGCTGTCCCTGCGAACTTCCTGCGGCCGATCATCCAGGCCGACCTGGACTCGGGCAAGCACAGCAGCATCGTCACCCGTTTCCCGCCGGAGCCCAACGGCTACCTGCACATCGGTCACGCCAAGTCGATCTGCGTCAACTTTGGCCTGGCCAAGGAATTCGGTGGTGTCTGCCACCTGCGTTTCGATGACACCAACCCGGCCAAGGAAGACCAGGAGTACATCGACGCCATCCAAAGCGACGTCAAGTGGCTGGGCTTCGACTGGGCCGGCGATGTGCGCTACGCCTCCAATTACTTCGACCAGTTGCACGACTGGGCCGTCGAGCTGATCAAGCGTGGCAAGGCTTATGTCTGCGACCTGACCCCTGATCAGGCCAAGGAGTACCGCGGCAACCTCAAGGAGCCAGGCAAGAACAGCCCGTTCCGCGAGCGCAGCGTCGAAGACAACCTCGACCTGTTCGCCCGCATGAAGGCCGGCGAGTTCAAGGACGGCGAGCGCGTGCTGCGGGCCAAGATCGACATGGCGTCGCCGAACATGAACCTGCGCGACCCGATCCTCTACCGCATCCGTCATGCCCACCACCACCAGACCGGTGACAAGTGGTGCATCTACCCCAACTACGACTTTACCCACGGCCAGTCGGACGCCATCGAGGGTATCACCCACTCGATCTGCACCCTGGAATTCGAAGGGCATCGTCCGCTGTACGACTGGTTCCTGGACAACCTGCCGGTCCCGGCGCACCCGCGTCAGTACGAGTTCAGCCGCCTGAACCTGAACTACACCATCACTTCCAAGCGCAAGCTCAAGCAGTTGGTCGACGAGAAACACGTCGATGCCTGGGACGACCCGCGCATGTCGACCTTGTCCGGCTTCCGTCGCCGCGGCTACACGCCGGCGTCGATTCGCAACTTCTGCGAAATGATCGGCACCAACCGTTCCGACGGTGTGGTCGACATGTCGATGCTCGAATTCAGCATCCGTGACGACCTCGACCGAACCGCGCCACGCGCCATGTGCGTGCTGCGACCGCTGAAAGTGGTCATCACCAACTACCCAGAAGGCCAGGTCGAGCAACTCGAACTGCCGCGCCATCCGAAGGAAGACATGGGTGTGCGGGTACTGCCGTTCGCACGCGAACTGTACATCGACCGCGACGACTTCATGGAAGAGCCGCCGAAGGGTTACAAGCGCCTGGAACCAGCCGGTGAAGTGCGCCTGCGTGGCAGCTACGTGATCCGGGCCGATGAGGCGATCAAGGATGCCGACGGCAACATCGTCGAGCTGCGCTGCTCGTACGACCCGGACACCTTGGGCAAGAACCCCGAGGGCCGCAAGGTCAAGGGCGTGATCCACTGGGTGCCGGCCGCAGGCAGCGTCGAATGCGAAGTGCGCCTGTACGACCGCCTGTTCCGCTCGCCTAACCCGGAAAAGACCGAGGACGGCGGCAGCTTCCTCGACAACATCAACCCGGACTCGCTGCAAGTGCTGACTGGCTGCCGTGCCGAACCGTCGCTGGGTCAGGCGCAGCCTGAAGACCGCTTCCAGTTCGAGCGTGAAGGCTACTTCTGCGCCGACCTCAAGGACAGCCAGCCGGGCCGCCCGGTGTTCAACCGCACCGTCACCCTGCGTGACTCCTGGGGCAGCTAAGGAACCGTCGTGCTTAACATCTACAACACGCTGAGCAAAACCAAGGAAGCCTTCAAGCCGCTCGATGGCAACAAGGTGCGCATGTACGTCTGCGGCATGACCGTGTACGACTACTGCCACCTTGGCCATGGTCGCAGCATGGTGGCCTTCGACCTGGTCACCCGCTGGCTGCGCAAGAGCGGCTATGAGCTGACCTATGTGCGCAACATCACCGACATTGACGACAAGATCATCAACCGGGCCAACGAGAACGGCGAGACGTTCGATGCGCTGACCGCCCGCATGATCGACGCGATGCACGAAGACGAGCGCCGCCTCAACATTTTGCCGCCGGATCAGGAGCCGCGTGCCACCGACCACATCGCTGGCATGCACGCGATGATCCAGACGCTGATCGACAAAGGTTACGCCTACGCGCCAGGTAACGGCGACGTGTACTACCGGGTAGGCAAATTCGTCGGTTACGGCAAGCTGTCGCGCAAGAAGATCGAAGACCTGCGCATCGGTGCGCGCATCGAAGTCGACGAGGCCAAGCAGGACCCGCTGGACTTCGTGCTGTGGAAGGGCGTCAAGCCGGGCGAGCCAAGCTGGGAATCGCCGTGGGGCCCGGGCCGTCCGGGCTGGCACATCGAGTGCTCGGTGATGTCCACCTGCTGCCTGGGCGAAAGCTTCGACATCCACGGCGGTGGCAGCGACCTGGAGTTCCCGCACCACGAGAACGAGATTGCCCAGAGCGAGGCCGCGACCGGCAAGCAGTACGCCAATGCCTGGATGCACTGCGGCATGATCCGTATCAATGGCGAGAAGATGTCCAAGTCGTTGAACAACTTCTTCACCATCCGTGACGTGCTTGAGAAGTACCACCCGGAGGTGGTGCGTTACCTGCTGGTGGCCAGCCACTATCGCAGTGCCATCAACTACTCCGAGGACAGCCTGCGCGATGCCAAGGGCGCTCTGGAGCGCTTCTACCACGCACTGCGCGGCCTGCCGCGCGTGGCGGCCAAAGGTGGCGAAGCGTTTGTCGAGCGCTTCAGCATGGCGATGAACGACGACTTCGGCACCCCGGAAGCCTGCGCTGTGCTGTTCGACCTGGTGCGCGAGATCAACCGCCTGCGTGACAGCGATCTTGAGGCTGCTGCTGGCCTGGCGGGTCGCCTGCGTGAGCTGGGTGATGTGCTGGGTGTGCTGCAGTTGGAGGCTGATGACTTCCTGCGGGCCGGCGCTGAAGGCAAGGTGGATGCTGCTGAGGTTGACAGCTTGATCCAGGCGCGGCTGCAGGCACGGGCTGACAAGAACTGGGCCGAGTCCGACCGTATCCGCGACCAGTTGACCGCCATGGGGGTGGTGCTGGAAGACAGCAAAGGCGCAACCACCTGGCGCCTGGCTGACTGATCGGCGCTGTGAAGGGGCTGCCAGGCAGCCCTTTCACGACACCTGGCCCAGGCTTCAAGCCTTGCGGCACACTACGAAACAGCAGAAACCGCTTTTCTTCCCAACACCGCACGCCCTTTCTTCATGCCGACCGCCAGCGCCAACAAGATCAACGCGATCGATAGCCAGTCCCATCCGCTCGGAACCTGATGCACGATCACGGCCGAGCTGACGATGCCGAACACCGGAATCAGCAACGACAATGGCGCCACCGTCGACACCGGGTACTCGCGCAGCAGGCAGTTCCACCCCCAATAGCAGAAGTGCGTCGCGGCATACACCTGAAACGCCAGTGAACAAGCGACGACGGTATTCGCTTGTGTAACCAGCGCCACAAACGGGCTTGTGCCGTGCAGCCACCAGGTCAACAACAGCAAGGGGGCCGGCGCAAAGAGGCTGGCCCACACGACGAAGGCGAATATCTCCCGCACCTTTGACAGCTTGATGATGACGTTGCCGATGCTCCAGGCCAGTGCGCTGATCATCACCAGGGTCAAACCGATGGTTGTTGTCTTGCCGGGGCTCGCGGCGAGTATGCCAAGCAAGCCGATTGCCGCCAGCACGATGCTGATCAGTTGGGGCCAGGCCAGGGGTTCGCGAAACAGCAAACAGCCCCAGGCCAGCGTAAAGAATGCACTGAACTGAATCAGCAACGAGGCGCTGCCTGGCGGCACACCCATGGCAATCCCCAGGTTGATCAACGCCCACATGGCGACGCCAAAGATCAAGCCATAAGCAGCCTGCCAGCCGATCGCGACATTCGGCCGCTTCACGAAAAACACCCACGGTAAGGCGCAGAGCGCAAAGCGGATGCCTGAGAGCAGGAGCGGGTCGACGTGGGCCAAGCCCAGTTTGGTGATCGGGAAGTTGATCCCCCAGAGCGCTGTGACCAGCACGGCGAGGATCAAGTGCTTTTTTTGCATTGTTTGACAGCCTTGTGAAGTCGCGGCAGGGGGCCTTGACGCCTTAGCCAATATGCCGCGGTCTGGTTTGGCCCGCTTTCAATTCAAGGTCAAATACCATTAAAATCAGGCCATGACGCATGCAGATGACACGCTATACGAAGACACCGCTTGCGATGTGGTGGTGACGAGGAGGGCTTTTGCCGATGGCGAACTGTTCCCGATGCACAGCCACAGGCGGGGCCAGTTTGCCTACGCCGCCTGTGGCGTGATCACGGTTGCAACTGGTTCGGGCACCTGGGCAGTGCCGCCATTGCGGGCCATCTGGGTGCCTGCCGAGCTTGCGCACGCTATGCACATGCGCGGCCCCGTCACCATGCTCAACGCCTATATTCGCCCGCAGTCAGCCCAGCGGGTCGGCCTTCCTGAGCACTGTCAGGTTTTTGCAGTTTCGCCCCTGGTGCGCGAGCTGCTTGAGAAGGCTATTGAAGTGCCCGCCCAGTATCCCGCGCAGGGGCGTGATGCGTGTTTGATGGGGCTGCTGCTTCATGAGATCGCCGGCATGCCGGGTGTGTCACTCAATGCCCCTATGCCCGAGGAGCCACGCCTTGCACGGGCGTGCAGGGCGTTTCTGGCGGAGCCCTCGTTGCAAACAGGCATCGACGGGATGGCGGAGCGCGCCAGCATGAGCCGGCGCACATTCACCCGCCAGTTTCGCCTGCACACCGGGATCAGTTTTAACGAATGGCGACAGCAGGCATGCTTGCTGGCAGCCGTGGTACGGCTGGGCAGTGGTGAGCCGGTTACGCGTGTTGCGACAGCGCTTGGGTACAGCAGTCCAAGCGCTTTCGCGACGGTGTTCAAGCGTTTGCTCGGTGCTGCTCCCAGCCGCTACTTCGCCGATCCCGCCAATGGGCAATGCAGCACCAGCTTGGCCCCGCCCAGTTCGCTGGAGCCGATTTCCAATCCGAACCCATGCAGGTCTACGATCGCCGCCACGATCGACAAACCCAGCCCGAAGCCCGGGTGACGGTGGCCTTCCTCGCTGCGATAGAAGCGCTTCAGCACAGCGGTGCGCTCTTCTTCAGGAATGCCCGGCCCAGTGTCCTCGATGGCGATATGCAGGCCCCGTTCATCCTGCGTCGCCGAAACCCGCACGCAGCCGCCCGCTGGCGTGAACTTGATGCCGTTGCCCACCAGGTTGGCCAGCGCCTCGAACAACAGTTCGCGGTCACCGTGCAGCGTCGGTAACTGTTCGGGCTGGTCCAATTCAAGCCGAATAGCGCCATCTTCGGCCAATGGCAGGTAGAAGTCGTGGAGTTCCACCAGCAGCCCATGTGGGTCGAGCTGAACGAAGCCGGCACGGCGCTGACGGTCTTCCAGTTCGCTGATACGCAACAAGCCGCGAAAGCGTGCCATCAGTGTGTCGGTTTCACCTATCGCCTGGTCGAGTGCCTCGGCCTGCGCCGAATCGCTGTCACTCTGCTGGCGAATACGGTACAGCTGGGCGCGCAGGCGGGTCAGTGGCGTGCGCAGGTCATGGGCGATGTTGTCGCACACACCCTTGACCTCATGCATCAACCGCTCGATGCGGTCGAGCATGGCATTGACGATGGCGGCCAGCATGTCCAGCTCGTCGCGCCGGGCCGACAGCGGCAGGCGGTGGGTGAGGTCGCCCGCCACGATCAGTTCGGCCTGGGCCTGAATGGCGCGGATGCGCTTGAGCGGTCTGCGCCGCAGCAGGTACCAGCCGGCAAAGCCTGGGATCAGGGTCAGGGAGATGCCCCAAAGCAGGGCATGCAGGATGATCCGGGTGACCACGAACAACGAGCCGTTGTCCCGCACCAGCACCAGCCAGCGGCCATCCTGCACCTTGATCGCCACGGCATCGCAGCTGTCGCGTGGCATGTGCGGGTCGTCGGCGTCCAGGCAGCGTTTGAGCTCATGGACCTTGCCGTCCAGGCCAAGCTCGGAGGGCAGGGTGCGAATACGCCCGCCAAGCGGGTTGAGTTGGGCATCGAACAGGCCGTAGGCGTCAAAGCTGCGCTCTTCGAAGGCCTGGCTGGCAATCAGCGCGTCGTCCAGTTGCTTGCCGCTCATGTGTGCGAACAGGTGCTGGCGCTGCAGCATGGAATGGCGGGTGAGTTTGTTCAGGTAGCTGGACACCTCGAAGTACAGCACCCCCATGAGGATGCTGCTCCAGGCCACGAACAGAAAGCTGTACAGCGCCAGCAGGCGGCTGGTCGAGGAGCTCCAGCCCTTAGACGGGTTCAGCAATGGCATAGCCCGAGCCCCGTACGGTACGGATCAGCGGCGATTGGCCGGGAGAGTCGATCTTCTTGCGCAGGCGGCCAATGTGGACATCGATCAGGTTGGTGCCGGGGTCGAAGTGATAACCCCAGACTTCCTCGAAAATCATCATCCGGGTGATGACCTGGCCACTGTGGCGCATCAGGTATTCCAGCAGCTTATATTCGGTGGGCAGCAGGTTGAGCGTGTGCTCGCCGCGCCGCGCTTCGTGGCTGATCAGGTCCAGTTGCAAGTCGGCGACCTGCAGGCGGGTCTGGGTCATGGGCACGCTGTTGCGACGCAGTAGTACCTCGACCCGGGCGGCCATCTCGTCCGAGGCAAAGGGCTTGGTCAGGTAGTCGTCACCCCCGGCACGCAGGCCGCGCACCCGTTCGTCGACGTCAGACAGGGCGCTGATCATCAGGATCGGCGTGGCGATCTTCAGGCTGCGCAGGGTGGTGACGATGGTCAGGCCATCGACTTCGGGCAGCATGCGGTCCAGGGTAATCAGGTCGTAGCCACCGGCAATCGCCTTGGCCAGGCCTTCCCGGCCATTGTCGGCCCAATCCACGTCCAGGCCGTGGCTGGAGAGTTCGGCGACGATTTCCTGGCCGGTGACGGCGTCGTCTTCGATGGTCAGTACGCGTGGCATGCTGGTTCCTGGGCGGCGAATAGAGGCTTGATTGTGCCAAAGAATAGACAAACGGCGATTTAAGAAAAATTCATCTGGGAATGCACGGTCGACCAAGCGGCCAAAAAAAAGGGCATGCCATTGCTTGGCATGCCCCGTTTTCAGGCTGTCGCAGCGCCTCAGGCGACCTTGACGATCCAGCCTGCCGGTGCTTCGACATCACCGCTCTGGATGCCGGTCAGCTCGTTGTAGAGCTTCTGGGTGACCGGGCCGACTTTTTCCAGGTCGTGGAACACGTGCAGCTTGCCGTTGTACTCGATGCCACCGATCGGGGTGATCACCGCGGCGGTACCGCAAGCGCCGGCTTCGATGAAGCGGTCGAGGTTGTTGATCTCGACATCGCCTTCGATCACTTTCAGGCCCAGGCGCGAGGACGCCAGTTCCATCAGCGACAGGCGGGTGATGCCTGGCAGCACGGAGGCCGATTTCGGCGTGATGAACTCGTTGTTGGCGGTGATGCCGAAGAAGTTGGCCGAACCGACTTCCTCGATCTTGGTGTGAGTCAGCGGATCGAGGTAGATGGCATCGGCGAAGTTGGCCTTCTTGGCTTCAGCGCCTGGCTGCAGGCTGGCGGCATAGTTGCCACCGACCTTGGCTGCGCCGGTGCCTTGCGGGGCGGCGCGGTCGAAGCTGGAAATCTGGAAGTTGTGCGGCTTCATGCCGCCCTTGAAGTACGAACCCACCGGGATGGCGAAGACCGAGAAGATGAACTCGGGTGCGGTACGCACGCCGATGTTGTCACCGGTGCCGATGACGAACGGGCGCAGGTACAGGGCGCCTTTGCCATGTGGCGGCACGAAGCGCTCGTTGGCCTTGACCACTTGCTTGCAGGCCTCGATGAACACATCGGTTGGCACGTGCGGCATCAGCAGGCGGGCGCAGCTGCGCTGCATGCGCGCGGCGTTCTGGTCTGGGCGGAACAGGTTGATCGAGCCGTCCTTGCAGCGGTAGGCCTTGAGGCCTTCGAAGCACTGCTGGCCGTAGTGCAGGGCAGTGGAGCCTTCACTGATGTGCAGTACGTTGTCTTCGGTCAGGGTGCCCTTGTCCCACTCGCCATTGCGCCATACGGACAGGTAGCGCTTGTCGGTCTTGATGTAGTCGAAGCCCAGCTTGTCCCAATTAATGCTCTCGTTACTCATGACACCCTCGATTGTCTTGCAGATGCCCGATTGCTCAGGCTGCTGTTATATGCGCACCACGCCACGATAATACATCCGTCGCGGATCGGGAACGGCCAGTCACGAATTGCTGGCCGCTGATGCGGGGTTGCTGGCTTTAAAGCTGCCAGTAATCATCCAGCGCGAGCCGTTCGAGCAGTACCGCATCATGGGAAACCACCACCAGCGCCCCCCGAAATCCCCGAAGCATGCATTCCAACGCCTCCAGTGATGGAAGGTCCAGGTGGTTGCTGGGCTCATCCAGCAACAGCATGTCTAGCGGTCGCTCGCGGTACAGCACAGCGGCCAGTGAGGCCTTCAGCCGTTCACCGCCACTGAGCAGGGCGCTGGGCAGCTCGATGCGCCCCGCATCGAGGCCCAGTTGCGCCAGCCGACAACGCAAATCACTCAGTGCCAGCGTTGGGTTGGCCTGTCGCAAGTGGTCGAGCACGGTGGTTTGCCCCGGTAGCACGCTGCAGTGCTGGTCGAGTAAAGCCACTTCGCCGGTCACGCGGACGGTGTCGGATGGCACGGCTAGCGTTCCGTTGAGCACTTGCAGCAGGGTGGACTTGCCAGTGCCGTTGGCGCCGACCAGGCCTACACGCTGGCCCAGACACAGCCGCAGGCACAAGGGCTTGCGGTTGCCGTGCGGCAGGCGTAGCTGATGCACGGCCAGTACTTCCCTCCCTGGGTGGCGTTGAGGCGTCGGTGTGTGCAGGATGATGGTGCTGCTCTGTTCAACCTCGCGGGCTGCATCACGGACTTGGCCCTGTAGGGCCTGCAAGGCATCGCGATGGTCGCGTCGTTGTTTGCCAGCCGTGGCCTGGCTGCGCTCATGCTGGCGATCCAGCAGAATTTTCGCCTGGTTTGCATGCTTGGCCTGCCGCCCGGCACGCGCCTGGTGGCGCTCAAGGTCTTCGCGCTGGCGCTGTAACTGGTGGGCGTGACGTTGACGCTCCAGTTTGAGCCGCGCAAGTTGCTGCTGGGCCACTTCCGTCTGCTTGGTTTTTTGCGTGACATAAAGGTTGAAATTGCCTCCAAATGCCTGCAAGCCGAGGCTGGACAGCTCGACGATACGCGCCATGTGCTGAAGCAGGCTGCGGTCGTGGCTGATAACCAGCAAGCCGCGGTCCCAGGCCTGGATCATGCTGAGCAACTGTGCGCGGGCTTCGGCGTCCAGATGATTGCTCGGTTCGTCGAGGATCAAATAGTCGGCGTCGCTGAGCCAGGCACCGATCAAGGCCACGCGCATGGCCTGGCCACCGCTGAGGCTGCGGGCAGGTTGGCGCCAGTCGAGTTGGCCGAGGCCCTGTCGGTCAAGGTGCACCTGGAGTTGCTCGCGAATATCCCAGCGCTCACCCACTGTGTCGTAATCGACGGGGTCGACGCTGCCTTGTTCAATACGCTTCAACGCCGCGATCACCGTGCCTGCCTGGGCAAGGTCAGCTACCGTGGTGCTTTGCTGGATGACCTGTTGATGCAGGTGGTGAATGCGACCCTGGCGAAGGCAGCGCCCGCTTGTGGGTTCGCGCTGACCAGCCAGTAACTGTCCAAGCAGGCTTTTACCCACGCCATTGCGCCCGACCAGCCCCGTACGGCGCTGATCGAACGATTCGTTGAGATTGGAAAACAGCAGCCTGCCATCGGGCAAAGCCAAGGAGACGCTATCCAGCGTCAGGATCGACGTATTCGTCATGCACAACTCCACTCAATGCCGCGACATCTCCGGAGCAAGCCGGAGGCTGAAGGCTGGCCGTCGAAAAGACGGCGGCATCAATGGCGCATTGGACGAACACCTCGCAGGAGTGGAATACGGATCGTATCGAACCGGTGAAGGCAGGTAAAGCGCCTTCCGCCGATAGGCCTCAGTGCACTTGCAGGCGCTTGTTCCAGTCACCGTTGTGGCTGCGGCTACAGGCCTCTTCACTGTCAAAACGCACATGCCAGGCTGGATGATCCAAGCGTATCCCTACTTCATCGAGCGCCTGACAGGTCAGCGCCAGCATGCGCGCCTTGGCCACCCCAGCCAGCGCTGCAGCTTTGTCTGCCTCGCGCTGGAAAACCCAGGTGATGCGCAAGCTTGCGGGAAAGTTGTCGGGGTCGAGGCGGTGGGTGAGCCAGGTGAACCCGACGATTTCTGCCTTGGCCGTATCGCAGGCCTCCGTCAGGCAAACTACCAGTTCACGCTCCACACGTGCCACCTCGCGCTTACCCATAGCCTTCATTGGGCAGCCTCATCATCAATTTGCTGGCAAAAACGCAAGCGGTTGCCGAATGGGTCGTACACCTGCATCTGCAGGCCCCAGTCCAGGCGTTCGGCCTCAGGGCGGGCGTAGCCGTAGCGTTTGGCCTGCAGTTCGCCTTCGAGGGCGCGCAGGTCGTCGATGCGGGCAAATACGGTTGAACCAGGGGTAGCGTCTCCATGGTGCTCGGTCAGGTGCAGGATCAGCCCGTCGCGATGAATTTGCGCGTACAGGGGCAGGTCCGGGCTGAAGCGGTGCTCCCAGTCGAGGCTGAAACCGAGAAAATCGAGGTAGAACTCTTTGGCCTTGTCGACCGAAAAAATACGCAGTACCGGAATGGCGGGGGCGAGCGGCATAAGGCGTCCTTGACCGTTGGCAAAGGTGCCACTGTAGCGCAGTTAGGCGGTCGCCTGCGCGTCTCTGGCTGCCGGGCCGACGGCAATGGTTGACCACCTGCCGGCCACTGCGTAGCCTTGCCAGTTCGAGGTTCTTCGGCCAGGCCGAAGCTAAGACGGGAACGCGGTACATGCCGCGGCTGCCCCCGCAACTGTAAGCACCGACAAAGGATCGACACAGCCACTGCGCAAACCGCGCGGGAAGGCGTCATCCGGCCAGCCTTGCTCTTTACCGAGCGGCGGGCATGGTGCGAGCCAGGAGACCTGCCTCGAAGCGCTTTCGACTTTCAACCGGGCGGGGTGATCCGGTGGCGAACAAGCCCGGCCGACCTGGCCCGTGGCTGTCGTCCTGCATGCCCGCGCCATCTGCCAAGGGCACCGCGACATGAAAACACTGGCCAAACTCCCCGTCACCATCGTTACCGGCTTCCTCGGCTCAGGCAAGACCACCTTGCTGCGGCACATGCTCGACAACGCCCAGGGCCGCCGTATCGCGGTGATCGTCAACGAATTCGGCGAACTGGGCATCGATGGCGAAATCCTCAAGCAGTGCAGCATCGGCTGCACCGAAGAAGAAGCCAGCGGCCGCGTTTACGAACTGGCCAATGGCTGCCTGTGCTGCACCGTACAGGAAGAATTCTTCCCGGTAATGCGCGAACTGGTCGCGCGCCGTGGCGACCTCGACCACATCCTCATCGAAACCAGTGGGCTGGCCTTGCCCAAGCCGTTGGTACAGGCCTTCCAGTGGCCGGAAATCCGCAACGCCTGCACCGTCGACGCGGTGATCACCGTGGTCGACAGCCCGGCCGTGGCTGCCGGTACCTTTGCCGCCTACCCGGACCAGGTGGATGCACAGCGCAAACTCGACCCTAACCTGGACCACGAGTCGCCGTTGCACGAACTGTTCGCCGACCAGTTGGCCAGCGCCGACCTGGTGGTGCTGAACAAGGCCGACCTGATCGACGCCGAAGGCTTGGCCAAGGTCCGCGCCGAAGTCGCCGAAGAGCTGCCGCCCGCCGTCAAGGTGGTCGAGGCCAGCAGCGGTCGCCTGCCGCTGGAAGTGCTGCTGGGGGTGGGCGCCGAGTCCGAGGCGCACATCGACGGCCGCCGTACCCACCATGATTCGCACCACGATGGCGACGACCACGACGATCATGACCACGACGCCTTCGATTCGATCTCCATCGCCCTGCCCGAGGCTGACGAAAGCCTGTTGCTCGATGCCCTGACCCAACTGGTGGTCGAGTTCGGCATCCTCCGCGCCAAAGGCTTCGCCGCCATCCCGGGCAAGCCAATGCGCCTGCTGGTGCAGGGCGTGGGTACCCGCTTCGACAAGCACTTCGACCGCGCCTGGCGCGCCGACGAGCCGCGTATCACGCGCTTGGTACTGATCGGCCAAGCGCTTGACGCTGCGCAACTCGAAGCGCGTCTGCGCCAAGCACTGGGCGCCTGACCCATGCACCTGCTGCGGACCCAGCCCGGCGGCTTCGTGCCGGATGACAGCATCGCCGACCTCGGCCAGAGCCCCGCCGACCTGGTGATCCTCTGCAGCGGTGATTCACACCTGGCATTGCTCGCCGACACGGCCGAGCAATTGCCTGACGACTTCCCCAGTTTGCGCCTGGCCAACCCGATGCAGGTGCAGAACCATGCCTCGGTCGACTTGTATGTCGACCAGGTACTGCGCCATGCCAAGGTCATTCTGGTGTCGCTGCACGGTGGCGTTGGCTACTGGCGCTATGGCGTCGAGCAACTGGTCGCGCTGGCGGCCCAAGGCGTGCAGCTGATCCTGGTGCCGGGCGACGACCGCCCGGACCCGGAGCTGACGGGCCTGGGCACGGTGACCGGCGAGCAGGCCGAGCGCCTCTGGCACTACCTGCGCCAGGGCGGCAAGGCCAATGCCATCAACCTCTTCAACTGCCTGGCCAACCAGTTGTTGGGCCGCGATTATCGCTGGGACGAGCCGCAGCCCTTGCCGCGCACCTCGGTGTACCACCCGGCCAAGGGCAGTGCAGCGCTTGAAGACTGGTATGCGCAGTGGCGCCCCGATCACCCGGTGGCACCGCTGCTGTTCTATCGCTCTCACCTGCAGGCGGCCAATACTGCTTTTATCGACGTATTCTGCAATCGCTTGCTGGCGGCCGGGGTCAACCCTTTGCCGATCGCCGTCGCCAGCCTCAAGGAAAGCGCCTGCCTGGAACAGGTCGAGGCCTGGCTGGACGAGGTCGGTGCCGAGGTGTTGATCAATACCACGGGTTTTGCCTTGTCCAGCCCCGAGCGCCCCAACCTGCGCCCGTTCCGCCGCGATATCCCGGTACTGCAGGCTATTTGCGCGCAAGACAACCAACCCGCCTGGGAAACCAGCGAGCAAGGCCTGGGCGCGCGCGACCTGGCCATGCACATTGCCTTGCCGGAGCTGGACGGGCGCATCATCACGCGCCCGGTCAGCTTCAAGGACATGGCCTGGCGCAGCGAGCGCAGCCAGTCCGACGTGGTCTGCTACCGCGCCCATCCCGAGCGCATGGACTTCGTCGCTGAGCTGGCCCGGCGCTGGGTAGCGCTGGCCCGCTTGCCCAATGACCAGAAGCGCGTGGCCCTGGTGCTGGCCAATTACCCGACCCGCGACGGCCGAATTGGCAACGGTGTGGGGCTGGACACGCCGGCGGCTGCGTTGAACATCCTCAAGGCGCTGCAGGGCGAAGGGTATCCGCTGGCCGACCTGCCGGGCACGGGCACCCAATTGATCCACCAGTTGCTGGGCGGCGTGACCAACGACCTCGACCATCTGGACCAGCGCCCCTGCGCGCAGAGCCTGAGCCTGGATGACTATCAGGCAGCGTTTTCCCGCCTGCCGGAGGCCAATCGCCAAGCGGTGCTGGAGCGTTGGGGGGCGCCGGAACACGACCCCATGTACCGCAGTGGGCGGCTGATGGTGGCAGGCCTGCGCTTCGGCCAGACCTTCGTCGGTATCCAGCCGGCACGCGGCTACCAGGTTGATCAAAGTGCGGTGTACCACGACCCCGACCTGGTGCCGCCACACGGGTACCTGGCGTTTCATTTCTGGCTGCGCCATGCCTTTGCTGCCGATGCGGTGATTCACGTTGGCAAGCACGGCAATCTGGAGTGGCTGCCCGGCAAGGGGGTCGGCCTGTCGGCGCAATGCTGGCCAGACGCGCTGCTCGGCCCGTTGCCGAACATCTACCCGTTCATCGTCAACGACCCGGGGGAGGGCGCCCAGGCCAAGCGTCGCACCCAAGCGGTCATCATCGATCACCTGATGCCGCCGTTGACCCGCGCCGAAACCTACGGCCCGCTGCGTCACCTGGAGCAACTGGCCGACGAATTCTATGAAGCGCAGCTGCTCGACCCGCGGCGTGCCCGCGAGCTGCAGCGCGACATCCTGGAACTGGTCAAGGCCAACCACATCGATCGCGAACTGCAACTGGAAGGCCAGCTGGACGATGCCGCCGTATGGCTGCCGCGCCTGGACACCTACCTGTGCGACCTCAAGGAATCGCAGATCCGCGATGGCTTGCATGTGTTTGGCCAGTCTCCCGAAGGTAGGCTGCGCCTGGACACCTTGCTGGCGTTGCTGCGCGTGGAGCGCGGCGACGGCCGGGGTGGCAATGCCAGCCTGTTGCGCACACTGGCCAAGGCCCTGGTGCCCGGCTTCGACCCACTCGATTGTGACCTCGGGCAGCCTTGGCAGGGCGTGTGCCCAGCGTTTTTGCAGGCAGTGAGCGACGCGCCATGGCGCACCTGCGGTGATACCCGTGAGCGCCTTGAACTGCTGGCCCTGCAGGTGATCGAACAGGCACTGGACGGAGCTTCGGCACTGCCTGCGGTGAGCGAATGGCAACCTGTGCACGAAGTGGTGCAAGCGCTGTGTGCAACGGTGGCGCCGAGCCTGGATGCCTGTGGTGCGGCAGAAATCGACGGCCTGCTGGCGGCCCTGGCTGGCCGCTTCGTCCCGGCGGGCCCCAGTGGCGCACCAAGCCGCGGGCGCCTGGACGTGCTGCCCACCGGTCGCAACTTCTATACCGTGGATGTGCGTAACCTGCCCACCACCACGGCCTGGCGCCTGGGTTTCGCGTCGGCGAACCTGATTCTCGAACGCCACTTGCAGGACCACGGCGACCACCTGCGCCAACTGGGCCTGTCGGTATGGGGCACAGCGACCATGCGCACCGGCGGTGACGACATCGCCCAGGCCATGGCCCTGATGGGTGTGCGCCCGGTCTGGGCCACCGGCAGCCAGCGGGTCGACGATTTCGAAATCCTGCCGCTGGGCGTGCTTGATCGCCCGCGGGTGGATGTGACCTTGCGCGTCTCGGGGTTTTTCCGCGATGCCTTCGGCAACCTGATTCGCTTGTTCGATGCCGCCGTTCAGGCCGTGGCGGCGCTGGATGAGCCCGATGACCTCAACCCGCTGGCAGCACGGGTGCGCAACGAGCGCGAAACGCTGCAGGCACAGGGCGTCGACGCCGAGCAGGCGGCCCGCCAGGCTGGCTGGCGAGTGTTCGGGGCCAAGCCCGGTGCTTATGGCGCTGGCGTGCAGAACGCCATCGATGGCCGTTTGTGGCACAGCCGCGACGACCTGGCCGAGGTCTACCTCAACCACGGCGGCTACGCTTACGGCGCAAGCGACGAGGGCACCCCGGCCCGCGCCCAGTTTGCGCACCGCCTGGGCCAGGTCCAGGCGGTGTTGCAGAACCAGGACAACCACGAGCACGACGTGCTCGATTCCAACGATTACTACCAGTTCCAAGGTGGCATGCTGGCCGCCTCTGAAACCTTGTCTGGCGCGTCGGTAGCCAGTTATCACGGCGACCACAGCCAGGTCGACCGGCCGCGTATCCGCACCCTCAAGGAAGAGCTGAACCGGGTCATCCGGGCCCGTGCGCTCAACCCGAAGTGGATCGACGGGGTGAAGCGCCATGGTTACAAAGGCGCCTTCGAGATGGCGGCGACAGTCGACAACCTGTTCGCCTTCGACGCTACCACGCACCTAATCGACGACCATCATTATCAGTCCCTGGCCGATGCCTACGTGCTCGACCCGGCGACCCGCGACTTTATGCGCGAGCACAACCCCGAGGCCCTGCGCGACCTTACCGAGCGTTTGTTGGAGGCCCAGCAACGCGGCCTCTGGGAGGCGCCTGGCGACTACCGCGAAGCCCTTGAGGAGCAGTTGCTCGACGGCGAGGAACAGGCTTGAAATGAGTGAACCCGTACAATTTCCGCTGGCTGCAGTGGTCGGTGCCGATGAGCTGAAACTGGCCCTGTGCCTGACCGCCATCGACCCGAAAATCGGAGGCGTGCTGATCGAAGGCCCGCGCGGCATGGCCAAAAGCACCTTGGCCCGCGGCCTTGCCGACCTGCTCGGCGAAGGCCCGTTCGTCACGCTGCCATTGGGCGCCAGCGAAGAGCGCTTGGTCGGCACCCTCGACCTGGACGCTGCACTGGGGCAGGGCAAGGCACAGTTTTCGCCGGGCGTGTTGGCCCAGGCCGATGGCGGTGTGCTGTACGTGGACGAGGTCAACTTGCTGCCCGATACCTTGGTCGACCTGTTGCTCGACGTGGCAGCCAGCGGCACCAACCGCATCGAGCGCGACGGCATCTCGCACCGGCATAGCGCCCGCTTTGTGCTGATTGGCACCATGAACCCGGAAGAAGGCGAGTTGCGCCCGCAGTTGCTCGACCGTTTTGGCTTGAATGTGGCACTAGAAGGTTTGCCCGAGCCGCACGCGCGCCAGCAGATCATCCGTCGCCGCCTGGCGTTCGACAGCGACCCGCAGGCCTTTTGCGCGCAATGGGCGGCCGCCCAGGCGCAACTGCGTGAGCGTTGCCAGCAAGCGCGCCACGCCCTTGCCTTGATTGCCTTGGACGATCAGGCCCTGGCCTGGATCACCGAGCGCTGTTATGCCGCCGGGGTCGATGGCCTGCGTGCTGACCTGGTCTGGCTGCGCGCTGCACGGGCGCATTGCGCCTGGCGCGGGGGCGCGGCCATAGAAGAAGCCGATGTGGACGCGGTGGCCGAGTTCGCCCTGCGCCATCGCCGCCGGGTGACGCCGCAGCAACAACAGCCGCCTTCGACGCCGCCCGAGGCAGGCCAGCAGGGTGCAGACAATCAAGGCGGGCAGGGTGATTGGGGTGCGCTGCCACCTCAACCGGTAGTGAGTGGCGCGCGTCGCGAGGTGCCGAACTGGGCAAAAAAGCCCTGAGCATCCGCCCACGGCAGGCTCAAGGGGCGGATGCCAGACCACGCGTGGGCAAGCTGGCAGGCGCCAGCCGTGGCCGTGTGCGCAGTGCCGCGGCGGGCCGGGTGGCGTGGTTGCCGACCTTGCTCAAGGGGCGGCCCCGGCTGCGTGACGACCTGTGCTGGCAACAGCGCCAGGGCCAGGCTAACGAACTGTGGCTGGTAATCGTCGACGCATCTGCGTCAACCCGCCGCCATCAGGCACTGGCGCAGACCAAAGGCTTGCTGGCGGCGTTGTTCGACCAGGCATACCGGCAGCGCGCCCGGCTGGCCTTGCTGACCGCCAGTGGGCGGACACCGCAGTGGCAGCGTCACGGCCTGAAGGCCTCGGCAGCTCTGCAGCCCTGGTTGCAAGCGCTGGGGGCGGGCGGTGGTACGCCGTTGATCGCTGCGCTGGAGCAGGCACGGCAGTGGCTGCAGGCGCGGCAGCAAACCCACCCCAATGAGGCTGTGCGCTGCTTGGTGTTCACCGACGGACGGCTGCAGCGCTGGGATGCCGTGCAGCCCATGCCGTGTGCCACGCTATTGGTCGACATGGAACTGGCGCCCGTTCGCCTGGGGCGCGCTCAACAGTTGGCCGAACAACTGCAGGCGGATTATCAGCACCTGGAACAGTTCAAGGTTGTGGATTGAGTTACGGCGGCGGGGGAGGTTGCGACACTATGTCGCAATAACAAAAGTTGCGAGAGCCGCAACTGGAAAGTTGCGCAAGTGCGTGACAGGGCACGCACTTGGCGGGCTAATCGGTATTACTTTGGCATCGACCAAGGTTGCAGGTCGTAACCTTTTTCGCACAGCTCGGCGCGCACTTCCTCGATCAGGCTGGCCCATTGCGCAGGGTCGGAATAAATGCGCGAGGACACTTGCTTGCTGCCGATGCGGGTGCTGGTCCGGTCGATCACTGCCAGGCTCAGCTCACCAGTACCGTTGGGTGCATCCCAGGCTACGCACTGGAAAGGTTCGAAGGCGTGGTCGGCAATCAGCAGTGCTTCGTTGACACGGAGCGGGGCATTCATGGTTCGGTCTCTCTATGGTCCCAAACATCGAAGTAAAGTCCGCGTTGCTTCAAAGTCGCCTCAATAATCGCGAAGTGCAGCGCGGGGTTATGTGTACTGATGCTCGTTGTCCGGGGGTAAGTCACACATTGGATGTAAAATTTTTTTTCAGGGTCAAATCTGTTCACGCTTACGCCGCCATGTGATGTCGATAAAGTGCGAAAATTCCCGTCATGGATTGTAAAAAAATGATTCGGCAGACAGACGGTACTGGGCACCGTCAAGTTCGTTGCTACTGTTAACTGGGCGCCACAACTTGCTGTTTTACTTCACAAAACCAAACTCTGGCGCCAAGGAACGGTCATGCAGCAACCCGCTTCCCAACGCCGTTTGCTCATCGTCGACCCCTGCGACGACTGCCACCAATTGCTGCCGGGCCTGCGCAGTGCCGGCTGGGATGTGGACAGTTGTATCCTCGGCGCCGCGCTGGAGCACACCTGCGATGTTGGCCTGCTGCGCCTGCAGGCATCGCACCTGCGCCACCCCGACGCCGTGAAGGACATGATCAAGCGCAGCAATACCGAGTGGATTGCCGTGCTCAGCGCCGAGCAGTTGCGCATGCAGAACGTGGGTGATTTTGTCTGCGAATGGTTTTTCGACTTCCATACCTTGCCGTTCGATGTTTCCCGCGTGCAGGTCACCCTCGGGCGTGCCTTTGGCATGGCACGCCTGCGCGGCAAGGGCACGGCGCGGGTGGACGAGGCGACGCATGAGCTGTTGGGTGAAAGCCGCCCTATTCGCGAACTGCGCAAATTGCTGGGCAAGCTGGCGCCCACCGAATCGCCGGTACTGATCCGCGGTGAGAGCGGCACAGGCAAGGAACTGGTGGCGCGCACCCTGCATCGCCAGTCACAGCGGCGCGATCAGCCGTTTATTGCCATCAACTGCGGGGCGATACCCGAACACCTGATCCAGTCCGAGTTGTTCGGGCACGAAAAGGGCGCGTTTACCGGCGCCCATCAGCGCAAGGCCGGGCGAATCGAAGCGGCCCATGGCGGCACCCTGTTTCTGGACGAGGTCGGTGACTTGCCCTTGGAGCTGCAGGCCAACCTGCTGCGGTTTCTGCAGGAGAAGCACATCGAACGGGTCGGAGGCAGCCAGCCGATCCCGGTGGATGTACGGGTGCTTGCGGCCACTCACGTGGACCTGGAAAAGGCCATCGAACAGGGGCGCTTTCGCGAGGACCTGTATTACCGGCTCAATGTGTTGCAGGTGGTGACCGCGCCGCTACGTGACAGGCATGGCGACCTGTCGATGCTGGCCAGCCATTTTGCGCATTTCTACAGCCTTGAAACTGGGCGCAGGCCGCGCTCGTTCAGTGACCATGCCTTGGCAGCCATGGGCCGGCATGATTGGCCCGGCAATGTGCGCGAACTGGCCAACCGGGTGCGACGCGGGTTGGTGTTGGCTGAAGGGCGGCAGATTGAAGCGCCGGACCTGGGCTTGCAGATCGAGCAGGAACAGCAGCCGCTGGGGACGCTGGAGGAGTACAAGCACCGGGCGGAGCGCCAGGCTTTGTGTGATGTGCTTAACCGACACAGCGACAATTTGAGCATCGCGGCGAAGGTGCTGGGGGTCTCACGCCCGACGTTCTATCGGCTGTTGCACAAGCACCAGATCCGCTGACAACAGGCCTTAGGCTGTGCGTAGCTGCCGACCTTGTGGGGGGGGGGTAAACCCGCCCCCACAGTTTCCTGATACCCCGATCGATCAGTGCGGGGCGCGGTGGATGGTCTTGAGCAGGTCTTCCGGGCTGATATGCCCCACTACCTGGGCCACCGCGCTGCCGGGGGTCGGCAGGTCGATGATGTGGCTCTTCATCTTGCCGACCACGTGCATCTCGCACGGCTTGCAGTCGAACTTCAGGGTCAGTACTTCGTCACCCTGAATCAGTTGCATCGGCGCGACCTTGGTGCGCACGCCGGTCACGCCCTTGGCTTGCTTGGGGCACAGGTTGAACGAGAAGCGCAGGCAGTGCTTGGTGATCATCACCGGCACTTCGCCGTGCTCTTCATGGGCCTCGTAGGCCGCGTCGATCAGTTGCACGCCGTGACGGTGGTAGAAGTCGCGGGCCTTCTGGTTGTACACGTTGGCCAGGAACGACAGGTGCGACTCCGGGTACACCGGTGGTGGCGTGGTCTCGGCCTTGCGCCCGCCACGCGGGTGCGCCTTGACCCGCGCAGCGGTCAGCGCCTCGATGGCTTCACGGCGCAGGGCCTTGAGCTGCGAGTTGGGGATGAAGTACGCCTGCGGTGCATCCAGCTCGATGGCGTTGGCGTGGTACTGGGTTGTGCCCAATTGGCCCAGCAGGTCGTGCAACTGCTCCAGTGCCTGTTGCGGCTTGTTGGCCGCGCCGAACGGGCCGTCCAGGGCGACTTGCACGCTGACGCCTTCTTCACTGCTGACGGTCAGCATCAGGCGCTGCTCACGCAGTACTGCGTGCCACTCGACGCCCACCCGGCGCTCGGCCGAGGTGCGCTGCAAGGCTTGCTGCCAGTTGTGGTCGAGGTTTCGCGACAGCGGGTGGTTCGGCCGCAGCTTGTACAGGCCGTCGGGCATCTCGTTGGGTTCGACGCGGTAGCGGTAGCGCTTCTGGCCGTCTTCCTCGATTTCGCCGCGGGGTTCGGCGATGTTGGCGCGAAAACCCACCACCTCACGCTTGACCAGCACGTTGAGGCCGTCGCCGTTGGTCAGCGGCACATCGGCGATGACCAGCATGTCGCGCTTGTTGACCTTTTCCACCACACCCACCGGCAAGCCGGTGAAGGTCGGCGAGTCGAAGGCGCCGATGTCGATCTTGCGGTCGCTGACGAAGTAGTCGGTGCTGCCGCGGTGGAAAGTCTTGTCCGGGTCTGGGACGAAGAAGTGTTCGGTGCGGCCGCTCGAGGCACGGGCCAGGGCCGGGCGGTCTTCGAGGATGGCGTCGAGCTCTTTGCGGTAGTGGGCAGTGATGTTCTTCACATAGCCCATGTCCTTGTAGCGGCCTTCGATCTTGAACGAGCGCACGCCGGCGTCGACCAGGTCGCGCAGGTTGGCGGTCTGGTTGTTGTCCTTCATCGATAGCAGGTGTTTTTCGAAGGCAACCACGCGGCCCTGGTCATCCTTGAGGGTGTAGGGCAGGCGGCAGGCTTGCGAACAGTCGCCACGGTTGGCGCTGCGGCCGGTCTGGGCGTGGGAGATGTTGCACTGGCCGGAGAAGGCCACGCACAGCGCGCCATGGATGAAGAATTCGATGGCCGCATCGGTTTCGGCGGCAATGGCGCGAATCTGCTGCAGGTTCAGTTCGCGGGCCAGTACCAACTGCGAGAAACCCGCCTGGTCGAGGAACTTGGCCCGTTCCAGGGTGCGGATGTCGGTCTGGGTGCTGGCGTGCAGCTCGATCGGCGGGATATCCAGCTCCATCACCCCCAGGTCCTGCACGATCAGGGCATCGACGCCGGCGTCGTAAAGCTGATGGATCAGCTTGCGCGCGGGCTCCAGCTCGTTGTCGTGGAGGATGGTGTTGATGGTGGTGAACACGCGTGCATGGTAGCGACGGGCAAACTCGACCAGTTCGGCAATTTCGCTGACTTCGTTGCAGGCGTTATGGCGCGCGCCGAAGCTCGGGCCGCCGATATAGATGGCGTCAGCGCCGTGCAGGATCGCTTCGCGAGCGATGGCCACGTCACGGGCAGGGCTGAGCAGTTCCAGGTGATTCTTTGGAAGGGACATGTCGTTATATTTTCGGGCGGTCACGGTTTAGGTGGGCATTGTAGCGGTGAAACGGGTTGGTGGCATCCCTGCGCTGCATACCCTGCTTGCGCAACCTGTGTGTGAGCGGCCTGGCCGGCGCCCCGGCAAGGCCGTTCACAAAAGGATCAGCGCTTGGCCGCCATCGCGGTCACTTCCACGCGCATGCCGTCGAACGCCAGCGACGCCACACCAACGGCGGCGCGTACCGGCCACGGGTTGCTGAAGAAGCGCTGGTACACCTCGTTGAACGCAGCGCGGTCGGCCATGTCGGTGAGGTAGATGGTCAGGTGTAGCACGCGGTCCATGCCGCTGCCTGCTTTCTCCAGGGCCACTTTCAGCGCCTGCAGGGTGCATTCGCTTTGCGCAACGATATCGCCCAGCTCAAGACTGCCATCGGCGTGGGTCGGGATCTGGGTGGTGACCAATACGCCGTTGTACTCGGCGACGTCGGACGAAATGGAATCGGCATCCGGGTCGGGGGTGTAGGTGATGTCTGTATTTGCCATGGGAACGTTTGCCTTGCGACGGAAGGAAAACGGCAAGCCTACGCGAGCAAGCGGCAGGGGTCGAGCCATGGGCAGTGGCGAATGCAGGATAAAAAGAAGGGCGCCTGTTGGCGCCTTTCCTGGTGTTGCTTAGGCTTCAGCGTCCCACGGACGATCGCCTTTCTCATCTTTGACGCGGGTCGGCAGGCCCATCACGTCCAGCGCCTTGAGGAACGGCTCGGCTGGCAGTTCTTCGACGTTGACCATGCGCTTGGCATCCCATTCGCCACGGGCGACCAGCAGGGCGGCAGCCACTGGCGGTACACCGGCGGTGTAGGAAATACCCTGGCTGTCGGTCTCGGCGAAGGCTTCTTCGTGATCCGCCACGTTGTAGATGAACACTTCGCGTGGCTGGCCGTCCTTGGTGCCCTTGACCAGGTCACCGATGCAGGTCTTGCCGGTGTAGCCCGGGGCCAGGGAGGCCGGGTCAGGCAGTACGGCCTTGACCACTTTCAGCGGGACCACTTCCAGGCCTTCGGCAGTCTTGACCGGTTGCTCGGAGAGCAGGCCCAGGTTTTTCAGCACGGTGAACACATTGATGTAGTGCTCGCCGAAGCTCATCCAGAAGCGCACGTTCGGCACGTTGAGGTTCTTCGAAATCGAATGCACTTCATCGTGGCCGGTCAGGTACAAGTTTTGCGAACCTACGACCGGCAGGTCGTCGGTACGCTTGACCTCGAACATGGTGTTGCTGGTCCACTGGCTGTTCTGCCAGCTCCACACTTGCCCGGTGAACTCGCGGAAGTTGATTTCCGGGTCGAAGTTGGTGGCGAAGTATTTGCCATGCGAACCAGCATTGACGTCGAGGATGTCGATCGAATCAATGCGGTCGAAGTATTGCTGCTGCGCAAGTTTTGCGTAGCTGTTCACCACACCCGGGTCGAAACCGACGCCGAGAATGGCGGTAATGTTCTTTTCTTGGCACTCTTCGAGGTGTTTCCACTCGTAGTTGCCGTACCAGGGCGGTGTTTCGCAGATCTTGCCTGGTTCTTCGTGAATCGCGGTGTCCAGGTAGGCGACACCGGTATCGATGCAGGCACGCAGCACCGACATGTTGAGGAAGGCAGAGCCCACGTTGATCACGATCTGCGATTCGGTCTCGCGGATCAGTGCCTTGGTCGCCTCGACATCGAGGGCGTTGAGCGAGAAGGCCTGGATGTCGGCGGGTACCTTGAGGCTACCCTTGGCCTTGACGCTGTCGATGATGGCCTGGCATTTGGAGATGTTCCGTGACGCAATAGCAATACGACCGAGTTCGTCGTTATGCTGCGCGCACTTGTGGGCCACCACCTTGGCGACACCTCCTGCACCAATGATAAGAACGTTCTTCTTCAATTTATCCCTTGCTCCTTACTGAATGCCGGTCTTACGACAGGCTGGAAACGTAGTCTTCAAAACCGAACTCGCGCACCACTTCGACGCTACCGTCGAGCTGCTTGACCGCGATGGAGGGCATTTTCAGACCGTTGAACCAGTTTTTCTTGACCATGGTGTAACCCGCCGTGTCGATGAACGACAGGCGATCGCCGATGGCCAATGGACGATCGAATTGGTACTCGCCGAAGATGTCACCGGCCAGGCACGATTTACCGCAGACCATGTAGGTGTGCTCGCCATCGTTGGGGGCCATCTTGGCGTTGAGGCGGTAGATCAGCAGGTCGAGCAGGTGCGCTTCGATCGAGCTGTCGACCACGGCCAGGTGCTTGCCGTTGTACAGGGTGTCGAGCACGGTCACTTCCAGCGAGGCGCTGTTGGTGATGGCGGCTTCGCCCGGCTCCAGGTAAACCTGCACGCCGTATTTTTCCGAGAAGGCTTTGAGGCGCGCGCAGAACGCATCGACCGCATAGTCTTCACCGGTGAAGTGGATGCCGCCACCGAGGCTGACCCACTGCACCTTGTGCAACAGGTGGCCGAAGCGCTCTTCGATGTGGCTGAGCATCTTGTCGAACAGGCCGAAGTCACCGTTCTCACAGTTGTTGTGGAACATGAAGCCGGAGATTTGCTCGATGACCTTCTCGATCTTCTCCGGGTCCCACTCACCGAGGCGGCTGAACGGGCGGGCCGGGTCGGCCAGCAGGTAGTCGGAGCTGCTGACTTGCGGGTTGACGCGCAGGCCACGGACCTTGCCTTCGGACTGTTCGGCAAAGCGCTGCAGCTGGCCGATCGAGTTGAAGATGATCTTGTCGCAGTTTTCGAGCATTTCCTCGACCTCGTCGTCGGCCCAGGCCACGCTGTAGGCGTGGGTCTCGCCGGCAAACTTCTGGCGGCCGAGCTTGAGTTCGAAAAGCGACGAAGAGGTGGTGCCGTCCATGTATTGCTGCATCAGGTCGAACACCGACCAGGTGGCAAAACATTTGAGGGCGAGCAGCGCCTTGGCACCGGAGTGTTCACGCACGTAGGCGATCTTCTCCATGTTGCTCAGCAGCTTGGTTTTATCGATGAGGTAGTACGGCGTCTTGATCATTTAAAGGCCCCCGGCAAGGCCGGCCAAAAAAAGGACACGCATTGTGCCTTCACTTGCCGCAGACCGAAAGGGTGAGACATGCATTTCGTCACTGTTGCAGACGTTGCGCGGGGTTTTTTCCGGTTGCGGCAGGCTCAGTAGATCAGGCTCATGTGACCGTCGTAATCATTGCCCGTACAAAACGGTCACGGCCAGGGGGACAGGCAGGGCTTAATCGGCCTGTTGTAACCAGGTGTGGATCTGCTCCAGCGTTGCGGTCGCACCGCCACAGACCACCACCAGTACGTTGCTGTAGCGGGCCAGGGTATCGGCCTCATAAGCCAGTGCCAGCGCAGCGCCACAAGCGGGCTCTACCAGTACCCGGTGGTCGAGCAAGAAGCGTTCACAGGCTTCAAGTGCCGCACGGTCGCTCACCAGGTGGCTGTGCACCGGGTGGCTACGCACGCATTCCAATGCCTGGTCGGCTACGCGCTTGGCGCCCAGGGACGTCGCCACCGATGCGAGGCGCTCGAGTTCAACCGGGTGGCCTGCCTGTACAGCTGCATGCAGCGAGGCAGCGCCCGTGGTTTCCACCGCTAGCACCGGCACATCATCCCAGCCGTTGCGCTTGAGGCCCTCGACCACGCCACTGAGCAAGCCGCCGCCACCGACCGATAACACCACCGCATCGGGCTTGACCCTGCTGGCGGCCACTTCGTCGATCAGGCTGGCATGCCCGGCCCACAGCAGGGGGTCGTCGAAGGGGTGAATAAAGGCATCGCCGGTGCCGAGCAAGGTCTGCGCCAGTTCGTTGGCCTCCTGCCAGGAGCTGCCGTGCACCACCACGTTGGCGTCTTCCAGGCGCAGCAGTTCCTTGGCGCGCTCGGTGGTGGTCTCGGGTACCACCACCGTCACCGGCACCCCCAGTTTGCGGCCGGCATAGGCCACCGCCAGCCCGGCGTTACCGCCGGACGACGAGACGAAATGGCGTGCGCCCCGGGCATGGTGAACTTCGCAGGCATGGCCCACGCCGCGCAGCTTGAACGAGCCGCAAGGCTGCAGGGCGTCCAGCTTGAGCCAGACCGTACGGCCAGCGGCCAGCGACAGGGGGCGGGATTCGATCAGGGGGGTCTGGATATGCAAGGTCATGGCGTGCTCCACAGGTCAGTCTTCACGGGCAACCGAAGGGCTCTCGCCGCGCAGTTGCTCCAGGTAGTTGTAAACGGTGTAACGGGTCACGCCGAGGGCGTTGGCGGCCTTTTCCACGCCGCCCTTGACGATGAACAGGCCGCGCTCCTGCATCACCCGCACGGCCTCGACCTTGGCTTGCTTGTTCATCCGGCCCTGGCCACTGCGCAACAGCGAGTTCTGGATGATCTCGCTCATCAACAGTTCCATGTCTGCAGGTTCCTGGGGGGTGGTCGATGCAGGCGAAGCGCCCACTGGCTGCAACTGCTGCAAGAAGCTCAAGGCGGTGTCGAGGCCAGTGACATCGGTGTTGATGCACAGGCTGGCAAAGGGGTGGCCGCTGCTGTCGCGGAAGATGGCCGTGGCGCTGCGCAGGGTGCGGCCCTTGAGCGTGGTGGGATAGTCGGGCAGCACCACAGGGTCGCAGCCGTGCCGTTCGGCGCTGGCTTGCATCAGTGCCTTGAAGCCTTGATCCTGTTCGGGTGCGGCGAGAATTGGGCTGCCGACGACGCGGCCGGAAAGGTGGCCGTTGACGATCGCCACGACGGAGTGCTCCGGGTGGTCGAGGTCGTGCAGGAGGATTTCCATGTTGCGGGCGGCAACACTGCCCAGGGCCTGGATGGCGGCCTTGAGGATGGTGAGGGTTAGCTGGCGTTCTTCGGGCGGGGAAAGCGGCATGAAAGCATCACCAATTTCAACGGTTTGTGCATTTTTACACACAAAGTTGAAATTGGCGATGCAGGTGCGAATTTACGCGCCCAGTGCTGGCGTACGCGGCGGGATCATACGGCGCGAGCCGGTTGCCTCGAACGCCGCGCCAAAGCTCAGCAGGTTGTTGTCGCTATAGGCACGGCCAGCGAAGGTCAGCCCCACTGGCATGCCGATATCGGCCATCACGCCCATCGGCACGGTCACTGTCGGTACACCCAGATGGCGGATAGCAAGGTTGCCGTTGGCCACCCAGATGCCGTTGCTCCAGGCAATGTCCGCCGAAGCCGGGTTGACGTCGGCATCTGCCGGCCCCACGTCGGCCACGGTCGGGAACAGCACCGCGTCCAGGCCCAGCTCGTCCATCCAGTCTTCCAGGTCCAGCTTGCGGGTTTTTTCCAGCCCGCGCAGGCCATCGGGCAAGGTCTCGATCTGGTCCCAGGTCTTCAGGCCGCGCTTGGCCATGTTGACGTATTCGTCCATGCCGGCGGCCAGGTCGTCCTCACGGTTGGGCAGGGTGCCTGGGTCGTGGGGGAAGATCTTCAGCCCTTCGACATCGGCCAGGCGGTTGAGCTTGGGGTCGTCGTTGGCGCGCAGGAAGTCATCGAAGGCCCAGCCCGACAGTTCCCATAATTCGTCATGCAGGAACGCTTTGCTGACGATGCCGCGGTTGTACACGGTTGGGGCGCCAGGGCGATCGCCTTCGCAGTTGGAGACCAGCGGGAAGTCCACTTCGAGCACTTCGGCGCCTGCCGCTTCCAAGGATTGGCGGGCCTGTTGCCACAGCTCGATGACGCTGTCGCGGGTGTTGATGCGCTGGCCGGTTGGGCCGCCGATACCTGGCTTCTCGGAGGTGCCGGCTTCGGGGTCGGCATTGATGTACATGCGCGGCACGCCGAAGCGCTTGCCCTTGAGAGCGCTGGCATCCACTGCCAGGTCCAGGTACGAGGCCGGGCGCACGGAAGAAGCGGCCGGGATCGCAACCCACGGCTGCAGGCGCCACAGGTCGCCGCGCTTGTCGGCGTCATCGGCCACCACGACCTCGAGGATTTCCAGCAGGTCGGCCATGGTACGGGCATACGGCACCACCACGTCCATGGTCGGCGTCAGTGGCCAGTTGCCACGTACCGAAATCACCCCGCGCGAAGGGGTATAGGCGCACAGGCCGTTGTTGGACGCAGGGCCGCGGCCGCTCGACCAGGTTTCTTCGGCCAGGCCGAAGGCGCTGAAGCTGGCGGCGGTGGCAGTACCGGCACCGTTGGACGAGCCCGAGGCGAAGGGGGCGGTCAGGTAGTTGGCATTGTACGGGCTCTCGGCCCGACCATACACCCCCCGCTGCATGCCCCCGTTGGCCATGGGCGGCATGTTGGTCTTGCCCAGGCACACGGCACCGGCGGCCCGCAGGCGCTCGATGGTGAAGGCGTCGCGCTGGGCTACCAGGTCCTTGAAGGCCGGGCTGCCGGAGGCGGCGGTGAGGCCTTTGACCAGGTAGCTGTCCTTGGCGGTGTAGGGGATGCCGTCCAGCGGGCTCAGCGGCTGGCCATTGGCGCGGCGGGCATCGGAGGCTTCGGCCTCCTTGAGTGCGTCTGGGTTGCGTACCACCACAGCGTTGAGCGCGGTCGGCGTATTGGCGCCATCGTAGGCGTCGATACGCGCCTGGTAGGCCTTGACCAGCTCGACCGCTGTGGTGCGGCCCGACTCGAGCGCGTCGCGCAGCTCGGCAATGGAAACCTCGGTTACCTCGATCATGCTTTCACCAAAAATTTTTGCAGGTGGGGGCTAGTGCGAGGAGTGTACAAGAAGGCATTGGTGTACGCAGGTTTGCGCAGGGGCAAATGGTTTTATGCAGGCGGGCATTGTCGGGGCCGCACGGCGGCCCCGGGCAGTCAATCCAGGTCTGCCGCCGAGTGCCGCTCAGGCACCTGGCTGGCCTCGTCGCCCCAGGTGCGATTGACCCGCGTCCCGCGTTGCACTGCGGGGCGTTGGGCGATCGCTTCGGCCCAGCGTTGCACATGGGGGTACTCGTGCACCGCTAGAAACTCCGCCGCGCCGTAAAGATTGCCGCGCACCAGTTCGCCGTACCACGGCCACACGGCGATATCAGCGATGCTGTACTCATCACCGCCCAGGTAGCGGCTTTCGGCCAGGCGGCGGTCGAGTACGTCCAGTTGGCGCTTCGCTTCCATGGTGAAGCGGTTGATGGCGTACTCGAACTTTTCCGGTGCGTAGACATAGAAGTGGCCAAAGCCGCCACCCAGGTACGGCGCAGCGCCCATCTGCCAGAACAGCCAGTTCAGGCTTTCGGTACGTGCAGCTGCGGCCTTGGGCAACAGTTCGCCGAACTTTTCTGCCAGGTACAGCAGGATCGCCCCCGACTCGAACACCCGCACCGGTGGCTCGACGCTGCGGTCGAGCAGGGCGGGGATCTTCGAGTTGGGGTTTACCTCGACGAAGCCGCTGGAGAACTGGTCGCCCTCGCCGATGCGGATCAGCCAAGCGTCATATTCGGCGCCGCTGTGGCCCAGGGCGAGCAGCTCTTCAAGGGCTATGTTGACCTTCACGCCATTGGGCGTGGCCAGGGAGTACAGCTGCAGAGGGTGCTTGCCCACTGGCAGCGCCTTGTCGTGGGTTGGCCCTGCAACCGGGCGGTTGATGCTGGCGAATTGGCCACCGGAGGCCGCGTCATTGCGCCAGACCTTGGGTGGGGCGTAAGGGGGCTTGCTCATGGGGTGCTCCTTGAATGCCGCGAAAGGGTCAGCTAAAGACGTTGACCTGCATCTATGCCACGGGTTCGTGGAAAAGCGCAATTGCATAGGGCGCTGGTGCTGGCAGCATGGCGCGTTTTTCATCCAGTTTTCATCTGTCATTGCCGGCAGCAGCCTTATGCTGGCGCTATCCCTTCGCCCTGCACGGAACAGCCGGCCGATGAACATCCCTCGCTGCTTGCTGGCGCTGGTCCTGCTCGGCGGCCTGTTGGCCCAGGCCGAAGCCGCGCCGTGGGTCGCCGGCCTGCACCACATGACCCTGACCGACCCCGTCGATGACCGGCCCATGCAGGCGCTGGCGTTTTACCCTGCCATTGGCGCCACCCGCAGCAGCCGTATCGACGGCTACCCGGTCGATGTCGCCGAAGAAGCCCCGGTAGCGCTGGGGCAGTTCCCTTTGCTGGTGCTCTCCCACGGCAATACCGGCAGCCCGCTGGCCTTGCATTACCTGGCCACCGCCCTGGCGCGCCAGGGGTTCGTGGTGGTGGCGGTCGTGCACCCGGGTGACAACGCGCGCGATCACAGCCGGCTGGGTACCCTCAGCAACCTGTATGGCCGGCCGCTGCAGGTCAGCGCCGCGATCACGGCGGCCCGTGACGATGCGCTGCTGGGGCCCTACCTGAACGATGGCAAGGTCGGTGTGATCGGTTATTCGGCGGGGGGCGAAACGGCGCTGATCGTGTCGGGGGCGCAACCCGACCTGGACCGTTTGCGCCAGTACTGCCTGGAGCGCCCCGGCGATGCCGACGCCTGCAAGACCCATGGCGTGCTGATTGCCGACCGCAGCGAGCTGGCGCCCGAGGCCGACTCACGGGTGGGGGCGGTGATGCTGATGGCGCCCCTGAGCCTGCTGTTCGGCCGTCATGCGCTGGCCGGGGTGCATATTCCGGCATTGATCTACAGCGGTGACAGTGACCAGTTGGTGGCTGTGGACCGCAACGCCGAAGCCTTGGCCCGCAAGCTGCCCATCACACCGGATTACCGCCTGCTGGCCGGCGCCGGGCATTTTGTGTTCATGGCGCGCTGTGACGATGAACAGCGCGCGCGCATGCCGGCACTGTGCAAGGACGCGGACGGCGTCGACCGCCGGCATATTCACCACTCGCTGCAACGCGACACCGCAGCCTTCTTCAGCCAGACCTTGGGCGCGCCAGCGCCGGACCAGCGCTCAGCCGCGTCGGCTGCGCCGCGCCAACAGCAGCGTTAAGCCGACGCCTACCAGCGCAAGCAGGGCTGCGACGCAGAAGATCGAGGCATAGCCCAGGTGCACGGCCACCGCGCCCATCACCGGGCCAGCGATGGCCAAGGCCATGTCGAAAAACACCGCATAGGCACCCAGCCCTGCGCCGCGGCTGCTGCTGGGCACCTGCTTGATGGCCTCGACGCCCAGCGCCGGGTACACCAGCGACAGGCCGAAGCCCGTGAGCCCGGCGCCTGCCAGTGCCCAAGGCGGCGAGGGCGCCAGCCACAGCAGGCCCAAGCCGACCACCTCGGTGGCCATGCACACCACCGCCACGTTGTAGCCGCCAAACCGGTTGACCGCGTTGACGAACATCAGCCGCGAAATGATGAAGCACACCCCAAAGGCACTCAGGCACCAAGCCGCACCGGCCCAACCGCGCTCCAGGTAATAAAGGGTGACGAACGTGGTCAGTGTGCCGTAGCCGATCGACGCCAGGGTGAGGCCCAGGCCGCAGGGCGCAACCCGGCTGAATGCCGACCAGAACGCCAGCCGCTCGCCACGCACCACCACCACGTCTGGCCGTTTGCGCAGCACCAGCAGGGCAAATAGCGCCAGCACCAGCAAGGTCGGCCCCAGCACGCTGAAGTCCAGGCCATCCACGGCCAGCACACCCACAGGCGCGCCAATGGCAATGGCGCCATATGATGCGATACCGTTCCACGAGATCACCCGGGCAGTGTGCTCCGGGCCGACCTGGCTGATGCCCCAGCTCAAGGTGGCCACACCGATCAGCCCCTGGGCGATGCCCAACAGCAAGCGACCGCCCAGCAACAGCGCCAGGCTCAGCAGCGGCATCGTCAGCGTCCATGCCGATAGCAGGGTCAGCACCCCGCAACTGGCGATGCCCAGCAAGCCGAAGCGGATCGCCTGCTTGCCGCCAAGGGTATCCGCCACCCGCCCGGCGAACGGGCGGCTGAGCAGGGTGGCCAGGTATTGCAGGCCAATCGTCACCCCCGCGATCACCGCGCCAAAGCCGAGCTGGTCGTGCACATAGCTGGGCAGCACCGCGATCGGCAGGCCGATGCAGAGGAAGGCAATGAACGTATAGAAGACGATCGACAGGATCTGCAGGGTGATGTTGAAGGTGTTGCTGGCGGGGGCGGGTTGTTGCGCGGTCATGGGCTCGTTCGCGGGCAGGCGGTGGGGCGTTGTTTCATCATGGCCGCTGCGCGAAGGAAATGAAAGCAGGCTAACGAATTATTCGTTGAGTGTATCGAGCGCTGGGAAACCCGCTTCCACATCGTGGCAGCGGGTTCACCCGCGAAGAGACCGGCCTGGCCAGCTCAAAAGGGCCAGGCCATCTCAGCTACCTCAGACCACGACGCCCTGGCTACGCAGGTAGTCGTCATAGGTGCCGCTGAAGTCGACGACACCGTCCGGCGACAGCTCGATGATGCGGGTGGCCAGCGACGACACGAACTCACGGTCGTGGCTGACGAACAGCAGCGTGCCTGGGTAGTTTTCCAGCGCCAGGTTCAGCGCCTCGATCGACTCCATGTCCAGGTGGTTGGTCGGTTCGTCCATCACCAGCACGTTGGGCTTTTGCAGGATCAGCTTGCCGAACAGCATGCGGCCTTGCTCACCACCGGAAATCACCTTCACCGACTTGAGGATCTCGTCGTTGGAGAACAGCATGCGCCCGAGGGTGCCGCGGATCACCTGCTCACCGGAGGTCCACTGGCCCATCCAGTCGAACAGGCTCAGGTCGTCCTCGAAGTCGTGGGCGTGGTCTTGGGCGTAGTAGCCCACTTCGGCGCTGTCGGTCCACTTCACCGAGCCTGCGTCCGGCGTCATCTCGCCTACCAGGGTGCGCAGCAGGGTGGTTTTGCCGATACCGTTGGGGCCGATGATCGCAACGCGTTCGCCGGCTTCGACGGTGATGTCGAAGTTCTTGAACAGCACTTTGTCGTCGAAGGCCTTGGCCATCTTCTCGACCACGACGGCCTGGCGGTGCAGCTTCTTGGTCTGCTCGAAGCGAATGAACGGGCTGACCCGGCTCGACGGCTTGACCTCGGCCAGCTGGATCTTGTCGATCTGCTTGGCCCGCGAGGTGGCCTGCTTGGCCTTGGAGGCGTTGGCCGAGAAGCGGCTGACGAAGGTCTGCAGCTCGGCAATCTGCGCTTTCTTCTTGGCGTTGTCCGACAGCAGTTGCTCGCGCGACTGGGTCGCTGCGGTCATGTACTCGTCGTAGTTGCCTGGGAACAGGCGCAGTTCACCGTAGTCCAGGTCGGCCATGTGGGTGCAGACGCTGTTCAGGAAGTGCCGGTCGTGGGAAATGATGATCATGGTGCTGTTACGCGCCGTGAGGATCGTTTCCAGCCAGCGGATGGTGTTGATGTCCAAGTGGTTGGTCGGTTCGTCGAGCAGCAGCACGTCCGGGTCCGAGAACAGTGCCTGGGCCAGCAGCACACGCAGCTTCCAGCCCGGCGCCACTTCGCTCATCGGGCCGAAGTGCTGTTCCAGTGGAATACCCAGGCCCAGCAGCAGTTCACCGGCGCGGGATTCGGCGGTGTAGCCGTCCATCTCGGCGAATTCGGTTTCCAGCTCGGCGACGGCCATGCCGTCTTCCTCGGTCATTTCCGGCAGCGAGTAGATGCGATCGCGCTCGGCCTTGACCTTCCACAGCTGGCCGTGGCCCATGATCACGGTGTCGATCACGGTGAATTGCTCGTAGGCGAACTGGTCCTGGCGCAGCTTGCCCAGGCGGGTGTTCGGCTCGAGCATGACCTGGCCACCGGACGGCTCGAGGTCGCCGCCGAGGATTTTCATGAAGGTCGACTTGCCGCAACCGTTGGCGCCGATCAGGCCGTAGCGGTTGCCGTTGTTGAATTTGACGGAAACGTTTTCAAACAGCGGCTTGGAGCCGAACTGCATGGTGATGTTAGCGGTGGAGATCAAAGGGCTTACCTATCAGTAACTTACGACGCTGGGCTTTCAGCTGATACCGATTTGATACCAATCTTGAGTTTTTCCAGCTCGCTCCAGTCGGAGCTTGAGTTAAGCCAACGGGCATACGTCGACAGCAGCATCTGAACGCTGTGACCCAGCTGTTGGGCGATAAATGCGGGGTTGAGGCCGGACATTAAGCATATTGTCGCATAGGTGTGACGGCAGTTGTATGGGGGGCGACGTCTGATCCCCAATTCATTCAGTACAGGCACCCACTGTTTGTGGAGGTCGGAGGTCTGTTCACGTACTCGGCGTTCTTCGACGGCGGAACAGGAACGGTGTTTCGGTCACCGCTCCCTTGCCATCCCTCCGGCGATCCGCGTACTGCCGGGCAAACTGAATCGCACGCAAGGCCCGATCGTTCAGCAGCACGAACCGGTCCCTGCCAGTTTTCGTCCTTTCTTCAACCTCGCCCAGAGCGACGGTCCTCTTGACGTGTACTGTCCTTCTCTCCATGTCGATCACGTCCCAGCGCACGGCCAGGGCCTCAGACAGGCGGAGCCCGGTGAAAAACATGAATTCAAACAGAGCGGCGTAGATGAGGCTGGGCCAGTGCTTGTGCTGGTAAAACTTGTCGATGATGGTATTGGCTTCCGCCAGGCTGAATGGGTCAATCTCCTTCTTCGACCGCTTCGGCAGTTCGATTAGCTCGGCGGGGTTCTTGACTAGCAGGCCCTCCCGGGTCGCTGCCGCAAGGATCGTCGACAATCGGGTGATCGCATTGCGCTTCACGTTTGCCGAGGTCCACTCGGTTTCAATGATGACGCGGCGGAGGAGGTTGGTCGTGATCAGGTCGACACGGACCATGGCCAGTCGTGGTACCCAGTAGAGGTTCAGGGCGCTTTTATAGTTGTTGTGCGTGCCCCGGGTGATTTCCCGACTGTCGAGCCAGAGCTGTGCATACTCGCCGAAGGTCGGCTTACCGCCGACCGCAGCCTGTGAACTCGGGAACAGCTCTGCGTACTTGTCCTGGTCAAGGAGGCCGAGTTTGTTGAGACTGGTTACCTGATCGCGAAGGTTGGATGCAGCCTTGATCCCTTTTTGTGTCGGGGGATAGGGGAGCGTTTCGCATCGACGGATACCGTCCCATGTGAAACGAATGCGGAGGGAGTTGCGGAAGATTTCGACCCCACGGGGTAAACCCATTGGCTTTCCAGCCATTCGTCATACCTCTTTTTGCTGTAGATGATCCGGCCGCCGTGCTTCATCCAGACGCCTGCGGGGATCTTCCCATCCAAGCGCCGATGCTCCAGTGAGCGTTTAGTGCAGCCGATCAGTTCTGCCATTCGCTGTTCGGTGACTTTGTCGACGTCACCGGTAGTTTCGGTTTCCATGGATGGTCTCCACGCCGCCGGTGGCGGCAGGTCGGTGGTCAGAGAGGGGATTTGGCCAAGACTGCGTCAGTAGCCTTGAGAGCGACCTGGGCGTCATCGACGTAAGCCGGATCGAAGCCACCGGCGTAGTGAATCACCTGCTGGCAGGCGTCCAGTTCTTTGCGGACCAGTCGGAGCGCCTGAATCAGCTCTTCCTGCAGTGCCCTCTCAGCCCGGCCGATATCCCAGAACCGCTGACCCCAATGCCCCTCGGGCGGCTGGTTGATGCTCTGTTTCCCGGCAGCCATGGCGCCTACGGCTACATCGCATATCCCGCGCTTGTAGGCGTTGTCACCATCAAGGCTAAGGCCGCCCCGCCGGCGTATGGTGTTCAAGACCTCGTCTGTATCGACGCCGGGTCCCTTGAGGAGGATGTCTTGCTCTGGCTCGCCCGGGGTGTAGATCACTAGTGACAGCTTGGCTTCGGCCGTCAGGTGATTGCTGATTTTTACCAGTGCATCGTTGGCGACTTCGTGGAATCGGTTTATTGCAGACATAGGTCATCCTCGCCCGGCAGCCGTTGCCGCCGGGCTTTGTTGAAGGAGGGGGAGTTACTTGGTCAGTTCGTGGCCAAATTGCACTCGGAAACCTGAGGCATTGCGGTGGCCACCACCGCCGTACTGCTTAGCGATTTCCGAGACGTCTAGGCCATCATCATTGCTGCGCAGGCTGAAGACTCGGCCTTCCGGTGTATCCCAGTAGCAGGCTGCGAACGGCTCGCCTTGCGACATCAGGTGGCCGGCGTCGCTGGTGAGCGTGTAGGGCAGGCTGGCCACAGGCACATCGTGACCGGCGATGACCAGGCGGCGCTTGGTCACAGCCACCAGCTCGGCAACGTCCTTCTGGTGCTTTCGCTCAATCGCGGCGCCGTCCGCGCGGAGGGTCTGCACATCAGTCGCCATGAGCGTGTCCCAGACTTCGAAGTCGTAGGGATAGCTAAATAGGTTGGCCTGAATCTCGCGGGTTCCATCCAACTGGAACAGCCACAGGTCCCTGTCCTCGATGTGGCGCAGTAGCATTGGCGGCTCCTGCCCGGGGAAGAAGTGGTCCCAGGCCAGCATGGCGCCGCTGCGGTTCATGTCGAAGCAGCAGGCGATAGCCGGGGAGTTCTGCGAATTCATGAAGATGTGCGCGCTTTCCCAGCCCAGCGCGACCGTGCCGTCGGCGTGCCGGCCATCGTGCCGAACGCCAGCGTGGAAGGGCGGGAACTTACCCAGGTCCTCGGCCGCCGACTTGTGATGATCCAGAATGATGATGCTGTGAGCCTTCCAGCTCAGTCTGGCCATGACTTCGTACTTGTAGCTGAAGTCCACGATGATGACGTCCTTGCCTTCAACGTCAGGCGGTTCCTGGCCGTGCACGCCGGCAACGAACTCAACCTGGTCGCCCAAGGCCTTGCGGACGACCCAGGCGCCGCCGAAGCCGTCAGCGCAGTTGCCATGGTAGATGCACATCGTTTTGCGTTCAGACATAGAGGTTCCTCGCCCGCACACAGGGGCGGGCACGCATGTTTAAATAGTGCCCCCAAAACAAGGAGCATTGAAATGGCAAAGGAAGCCAGGAAACCGTTTGGCTACGTAGCGGTCACGCTCATACCGACGAGCATCGGGTTCGTTATGGGAGGGCTGCTGTCAGATCAGCCTGCATTCATCTACAGCGGCCTGGGCATGGCTATACCTGGGGTGTTGCTAGCCGCGACGCACTTCTGGACGACCCGTCGGCGGGCTTGAGTAGTAGGGGGAGGGGTTACTTCGGCTTGGGACTGGCTTTACGCTTGCGATCGGCCATGACGAACTCTTTCGACATGCTGGCGAGGCCGCCCACCACGTCCTCGGGCAGGAGCGCGTTATTGCAGTGAGGGCAAAGCGGAGCCATCTTCGTGCTGCGCCAGGCTTCATCCATAACCTTCGCGGCGCGGCTGCGGATCTGGAATTTCTCGGCCTCGGCCAGTTCGGCCGCGCGCCGATTGATCCTGTTTGTTCCGGCGCTGAACACTTCCACCAGGCCGAGGAAGGCGTCGAATGGCTCGACTTCTGCTTCGCAGTCGCTGCACCAGACGCGCCGCTCCTTGTCGTCGTAGACCAGCTTCTTGTGTCGGCAGGCGCAGGCAGGTCGACGAGTGAGCCCTCGTGCAACTCGCAGGTCCTCAATCTGGACGACATTCACGCCGTAGATGTAATCCTGCGGTTCGATTGGTGCGTCGCTCATCGCGGCCCCCTATAGATCAGGTAGGCCATGTACATCAGGGGTAGGGTCATAGAAGGTGTCCTCCGGCATCCAGCAGGGCGTCTCGATCTTGCCGAAGCTGATCGCGCGCTCTGATCGGGGCCTTGATTGCGGTTGAAATGTTGCGGTGCCCAGCTCGATGGTGATGGCAACGCATATAATGCGTTAGGGATCACCTCAGCCCGGCTTTTGGCCGAGCCAAACCCGCCTGGAACGGCACCACGCCGGACGGGCTATCACTCAGGGAAATGAGAACAATGAAGACCGCTATCAAGGCCGGTATCGCAGGCGCGGTGCTGGTAGTAGTGGGCGCAGCCCACGCCGAGCTGCACGGGGAAGAAGCAGAGAATGCAGCACGGGATGCAGCGGTGCGTCAGTACGCGGCGAAGCTGGAGGCCGATTGGCAGCAGTGCTTGAGGAAGCCGGAGACCAAAACCACCCAGGATTCAGGTCTTTGCGCATATGCAATGCGGGAGGCGGCTAAGGATGCGGTGAAAGAGAAGTACCAGAAGGCTTTTGCCAGCGCACAGGAGGACGTCGACAAAGGGTGGCTCCCGAAAAATGTACCGGCCATGATGCCCCAGGCGCAGGCAGCGTGGGAGCAGTTCGTAGAGGCAGATTGCGGTGTGATAGGTGCTCTCATCACTGGGACCGCGAGCGCTACCTATCAGACTGTGTGCAAGTACAAGCACCAGATACAACGTCTCCACGACCTGGACCAATGGTGATTTTGATGGTGATTGATAGGCGCAGGTCGTCGTAGTCAGGCCAGTCGCCCGATTTCGCCGCCTCGATGATTTCTCCGAAAGTTTTCATGGCTTGTCTCCAGCGGCCAGGGCCTCAGCCTTCAGTGAGGCGTACGCCACGCCATCCAACGCGCTGTCCTCGTGGTATTTGTTGGGGTTCTGCCACTGGCGCACGTCCTTGACGATCTGCATCAGCAGCCAGCCTTCTGCTTCGGTGAGATCGCGGCCGGTTATGGCGTTGAAGGCTTGGACCGTCTTCACCATGCTGCGAGTGCCGTCCGGTGCGTCGTACTGCTTGCCGCGCTCGGCCTGTACGTCGGTGGCGGCCTGCAGGAAGTAGGTGGACGTCTTTGCTTCGATCAGGTCGGTCATGGCTGCACCTCGGGAAGCTCTGGGAATGAGGCTTCAGCTTCGGTGCGGAACTTGATATCGCTGGAGTCACCGTGGCGACCTTCCGACCAGGTGATTCGCTTGCCGCAGTAGCAGCCGGTCACCTGGGCCAGGTCGAAGTTCTGCCGAAACTCCATGGAAATACCGGTCATGCCGTGCTGGCGCGCCAGGGCGACCACAGCCTGCGCAAATTCAACATCTTGATCAGTTACTGCGCTCACAGCTGATACCTCTCATCAATCCAGCGCCCAGGCGCCAGAGCGGGTGTAGGTTCGGGTTGGGTTTCGTGCGGGGAGAGCTGGCGCTCGTTGCCGGCCTGGTCTGGGCCACGCAGCATCCAGTCGGGTAAACAGGACAGGCCGCTTGCCGCGCCGGCACCGCCGCCTGCTGATCACTTCCAGCAGGTCACGGCTCGGGCGTCGTCATGCTCAACAGTTGTGCCACGCATTGGATTGTCCAGCTTCTGTCGCGCAGCCTGCGCTGGCGTCAGCTTGCAACGTCACGCGGTGTCAGAATCAAGCTGTTGGAGGCATAGCTTTCTCCAGAATCCTGTGTAAAACCCGACGTAATACGTCGGGCTTTCTTTGTGGCTCATTCGGAAAACTATTCACTAGCCTGTTTGGCTATGTTGTCTTGAATTTCGGCTAGCTATGAGCTAATAGCTAAATGAGATCATATGGCATGGATGGGATATGAATGAGAGCAATTCTGTTATTGACTACGGCAGTTACGTTGATTGGATGCTCAACTGGCCAAAACCAGAACGAGTACGCAGCCAATTTATCGGACGATTCCCCTCCAGTTTTTAGCATTGCAGAGCAGAACGATCTAATTGATGAGCGACTTCAGGTGTGCATGGACTTTTTCGGAGTCAAATCTGCTGAAGCCTCAAAAAGGGCAAGGGGCGCCTGGAGCTGGACATTAGTTGGTCTATTTTCTGGGGCAGTGATTGCGCCTGCACTAACTGCCGCAAACGCAGCTGCTAACGCTGGGATGATTGCTGGTTTTAGCGGTCTTTCCGGAGCCTCTGCGGTGGCAGTCAACAATGCAAATGCTTTGGGTATTGGTCCGTCCTCAAGTATCAACGGGCTGCTCGCGGTGGGGGCGGCAGTTCGCGAAGACGTTGCTACTGCGTCAGACGTGAGTCAGCCTTTCCCTGTCCGGTCGGCTGCAGCCGGAAGAGCAACATCTAAGTGTGCAAACCCGTATTTGGTAGCAAATTATGTTACCGGGATTGGTAGCGAGTCGATCGAGACGAAGTTGAATGCCCTAGATCAAAAAAATGCTGCCTTGAACGAAACACTACAAAAGATTCAAAAAGAGCAAGAAGAGTTAAAGAAACTTAGAAGGTAAGATCTCAAGCTGCCAAGACTGAGGTGTATCAGTCCTCCGTATCAATTCCAATGGCTCGCCATAACGGCGGGCCTTTTCTTTTTCCGCTCCCCGCAACGGGAGGAACTGAGATGGCCCATATGCCACCTGAGAAAGACCCATCCTTCTGGGTGCTGGTTCTTACCGCCCTGAGAGAGAACGGCCTTGCGATGGGCCTGACATTCGCCCTGACCTGGTTACGCATTCAGTTCGACGGCAAGGAAACCCGCCCAGTTCGCCAGCTGATTGAGGCCACGCTTGGCGCGTTGATCGTGATGGTGGTTGCCTGACTGTGAAAGAGTTTTCGGTATAGCAAGGCAGAGGTGCTGCTGATGGACCTGCGGCAACCAGGTGAGTTTTCAGAGGACTTGTTTGCGCTCAAGCAATCGGTGGCATATGACCGACTGATGCAGGTGATGGATGACATCAACGAGCGCTGGGGGATCGGGACAATGCGAGCCGCCAGCGTACCGGCGACACCGGACTGGGGAATAAGGAGGGAGATGATGAGCCAATCCTATACCACGCGGATCGATCAGCTGTGGACGGTCAAGTGTTGAGCCTGCCAGCGGCTTGGTTAGCCGAACTCAATGACCAGCCCGCTCTGGTAGCCGATCCCGATGGCAGGGCCGCAGTGCTTGCCGAACTCGCGATTTCCGCGCACCGACGTAGCGACGTTGACACAGACCAGTTGGCCGACATGCTTGAGTTTGCCGAGGCGGCTAGGCTGTGGGCGCTGATTGAGGATGAAGAGGCAGCTTGAGCCGCCGAGCGGGCTCGGCAGTGAGGGAGAGCTGTCTAAAACTGCGAAAAAGGATCTCGGTTTTGCTGGGGGGAAATTGTCGAAACTGTTGGAACAGTATTAGACGTGCTCGATTCACAGGCCGCTGATGGCGCGGACTGTGGTTGATTTCTTACGCTACTGCTGCATTACCGGAAACTCGTGAGATGCGTGATCACAAAAGGTGCTGGTAGGATGGGAAGACCAGATCTGAAAACATCAGCATGTCATCTCTGTTTCGCACAACGAGCCGTTCGATTGGCTTGTTCTCAGTTAGTGGCCACAGCCTTTCGGCCAGTGTATCCCGTAACCCGACTTCAACAAGAATCTTCGAGATGGTGGCTTGTGATTTGGCTCCCAGAACGAAGAAGACAGCTCGGCCTACGCTCAATGTATAGAGATAGAAGGACATCCCCGGCGCTGATGCGACATGACCCCTCCGATACCTCATAAAGCTGTTGTGGTCGAACCCATTTTCACAAAGCCACACATAAGTACATGGCGGTGGTTCGTAGCTGTCTCGTAGGTGAGGGAAATGCTCGTCCGGAAAGCCAGGAACGCCATCTCTGTGTAGGAGAGAGTAGACGCCCGCTGTCTTCACGGCCCAGCGGGCTAATGCCAGTTGCCGATTTTCGCGCGGGCTAACCGTCCTTCCGTAGAGAAGATCTAATAGGCTGCCCTCGACCTCTTCCTCGAGCGCGTTCATCCAGCCCCCATTGCATTGCTCGCAAACGGAGTTAACAGTTCTATCAAATGGCCCTTGTGGAATCAGGCGCCTGGAAAGCGATGACGATCCGTCTGTGGTGGAAACTCTGCTTGCCCATTCCACGCTTCTCTCAATCGGTGGAAAGGTATCATTCAGCTTGTCGCGTAGGATATGTTCGTTGCTGAACTTGATGTCAGGTGATGATCTGCAGCAGAAGGGGCATGCTTTGGGCATCAGTGGATCCGTCCGAGTGGATGGTATTCAGAAATCACATCATCATAGGATATAGCCTTAAGTACGCAAATTTTCCGTAACGACAGGTAACGCTATAGGGCGCTCTATTCCATGTACAGTGGCGCTCGATCAAGGTCGAAAATCAATTCCAAAACTGAAACGAGCACCCTGGCAGTATGCGGACTGTAGCCGTGCCGTTTCGTCTTTGTTTTGGAATCGATTTTTCGGTACAGTCCAAATGGGATGTGGCTTTATCCCACGGTCTTGAAAACCGCTGCCAAGCAGCAGTCTTACGACATCGGCGGGATCAGCAGGTACAGCGATTGGCTCCTATCGATCCGAATCTGACATCGAAAAGCTACTTTTGACAAGCTGAACGAGCGGGTCAATGTTATTTCTCGGTTGCCGACTTGTAGGAGCCTTTCCTCGTCTGCACCTGCTTTTGTTACTCTACCTCCCATAGTAACAAGCACACTTCACCCTGCTCACCATCGCTTAAGCATTTTTTTGCGTCCGGCGCTGCCCAGAAGGGCATACCCTCAAACCAGTAGGCCCACTTGGCCTGAAGGTCTGTTTCTACATCGCTACACAGCAAGATCAACTGAACCTTTCGAACTTTTGGCCCAACGGCACCTTGGAGTTTTCTCCGGTCCTCTAGAATCTTAGTTTTCCATTTGTTTAGCGTATAGGCATGGACCAGCGACGTTTCCACCAACCAGCTTGTGCCATCCTTCGCCCAAATCGCGAGGTCGCCTAATTGGGAAGATGAAGATGCGTGCTCGGCAAAATGTCTCTTATAGCCTGGCTTGGGATTGCACTCGAATTCTCGAGCGGTAAAAGCGATAAATTGTTCCCAGTTGAACCACTCTTCAAACGAGTAGCCTGTGCCCGCAAAGCGCGTGATGTCACGGGCCTTGGGGCTAAAGTGGCCCTCCAGGATCTGAGCGAGATCGTCCAACGTCATGTGCATCGTCCTTGTATTTCTGACGGGGAGTCATTCTGCCATCACAGCACTGAGTGTCCAAGCCGTCGCCGCCGGTTACAGCGTGAGCCCGTGTGCCGCAACGGCATGAGCTGGCTTACCGGCGATGAGGTCGTCACTAACAACAGTTCCAAAACTGAAACGGCGACCCTTGTAGAATGAGGGTTACAGCCCGGTAGAACTCGATTCGTTTTGGAACTGATTTCCTAGCCAAACCAGCTTGAGGCTGCAATTCTTCTATCGGATTGCAAATCCGGGAAACGGCTTGGCCTGGGCCTCGAAACTGGAAGCCATTCTTGGGCCAATTCTTGGGCCAATGCATGCGTTTTTGTGCGTTCTTGAGAGGCTGAACCCCCCGGAAACACTGCACTCAACACCGCTCAAAACCGCGAAAATAATCGCATGGTGGTGTGGGCAAGAGAGATCTAGTTAGTACCGATCATGACCGGGCCTATACCGGAGCTGGAGAAATGACTCGTCCGGCCGATACAGGCTTTCGAAGTTGGAACTCGAATAGGGATGGATGATGCTTGACAAGGATGGGTACGATTTAGTGTGCACGAGCGCTGTCGATGTTGGGGAGGCCCAGCGAGCGCGCCTGAACAGCGTGGTAATCGATGGGCTTAGCGCATCCGTTGGCGAAATGTTTCGCGGCTTTGCCGCATCCTTTCCTCATACCGTTGCGGCGATCGAGCGGAAATATGCGGTGGCGATAGTGCTGTGTAGGCGTTTTCAGGATACTTGGATAGCGTCGCTTGCGGCTGAAGGGCGCGCGCTAAACCTATTCTTCTACCTGATACCTGAGACACTTGTAGCAGAGGGTGCAGAGTTCGAAAGAAAATGTGCGATGCTGCCGCCTCGTTGGAAGGAGCTGTATCGCTATTTCAATTCTTTCATGCTGACCGAAGATTCCTATCTGTCCATCGATTGGACCAACACCCCGTTTTCCTACAGCGGACGACTGTCAATCGAACGCTATCGAGTGTTGCGTGGGGTGAAGAAGGCCGTGATGAGGGATTTCGTCAAAAGCATCCAGGCGAACTCCGAGCACTATTTGCGTTGCTGGCTGTTGACTGATGCGGGCGATGCCCTGTTTCTTGACGAAGGCAAGTGCGATGGGAAAGTCTATCACGTTAAGAACGATGACTTTGCCGATTACCGCCTGCTCGAAGATCCGGAGACGGTGCTGGACAACTACCTGGCGCACTACGTTACGACGCAGTCACCAGAAGGGTTTGACTTCAGGACGTAAAGGGGTTGGGAGTAGGTCGGCAGAGCGCCGGAGGAGAGCGAAAATCGGTTCCAAAACTGAAACGCCGGCCCTTGTAGAATGCGGGTTACAGCTCGATCAATCTCGATTCGTTTTGGAACTGATTTTACCGCCAAGGGCGCATTAGGCGGAGATTCTTATATCGGATTGCAAATCCGGGTAAGCGGTGCTTGGGCGGCTAGTGCTTATTTTTTGCTGCGAGAGAGACGGTCTTTCACGCTCACGGACTGCTAAGGAGGCTCTGAACAAGCCCGCAGCTATTGGCATCCCCAATCAGTAGAGGGAGTGAGTGCTGCCGGTGATAAGCTTTGTCCGGCCGATACAGGCATTCTGAAGATGGAATTCAAATAGGGAAAAGTGATGCTTGACAAGGATGGATACGATTTAGTGGCCGTGAACTCGGCTGATCTTGACGACGCACTGAGGCCGCTCCTGTACAGCGTTGTGGTCGATGGGCTGGGCTCGTCAGTCGGCGAAATGTTTCCTGGCTTTGCCGCGGCCTTTCCTCGTACCGTGGCGGCTATCGAGCGTGAGTATGCGGCGCCGATAGTGCTGCTCAAGCTGTTTCAAGGTCACTGGTTAGCATCAATGGCGGCTGAAGGGCGTGGGCTGAACCTGTTCTTCCATCTGGCGCCCGTTACACTTGAAACAGAGGGTCCTGAATTCGAGCAAGACTGCGCGATGCTACCGCCCCGCTGGAAGGAGCTGTATCGCTATTTCTGGTCCTTTATGTTGACCGAATGCTCCTATAAGTCCATGGAATGGACTAACTCCCCGTTTTCCTATTGCGGACGTCTGAGAATCGAGCGCTATCGAGTACTGCGCGGGGTGAAAAAGGCGTTGGTCAGGGGTTTCGTCAAAAGCATCCAGGCGAGTTCCGTGCACTCACTGTGTTGCTGGCTGTTGACTGATGCGGGTGATGCCCTGTTTCTTGACGAAGGCAAGTGCGACGGAAAGGTCTATCACGTGAAGAACGGTGACTTGGCCGATTATCGTTTGCTCGATGATCCAGAGACTGTGCTGGACAACTACCTGGCGCACTACGTGACGACGCAATCGCCAGAGGCTTTTGACTTCAGGGCGTGAAGGCGATGAGCTGGTGGTCTGAGGCGAGCGATACCAATTTTGATACCACTTGAAGGGAAAGCCGGGGGATGGAGGGGCGTTCGACCCAATGAAATCAACCCTTTGTCACCGCCAAACACCTCCAAGAAACCGCATGGTGATGTTAGCGGTGGAGATCAAAGGAGCTTACCTATCAATAACTTACGTGGCTTCGTCGCAGCTGCGAGCCCATTTCGGACCAATCTGGAGCGGTTCCAGCTCCTGCCAGTCGTTGGACGTGCCAATCCAGCGCGCATGAGTCGATAAGAGCATCTGCACGCCATGCCCGAGCTGTTGGGCGATAAATGCGGGGTTGAGACCAGACATTGAGCCTATTGTCGCATAGGTATGGCGGCAGTTATACGGGGGTATCTGATCCCCAGTGTCTTAGGGGGCGGCGCCATTGAGGTTGCAGGTTCGAACCGCACGTATCTACCCCTCACTGGCAGGCGCGCGCGATGGGCGAAGAGAGAAAGATGCACACAGGCATGGGCGGAAACCAGCACTTTAAGGCCTGAGAGGCCGAGTGGGCTTCACTGAATTGTTCGGCTTTCGATCTGCAGGGCAGTCCTGCCGCTAGACAACCCTGCAGAAGCTTCATAGCTTGTACTGGATGGTGTAGGACGCATCGGTTCGAGGTTCGATGGTAATTGGCATGCCGAATAGCTTCCCTTTACATTCACTGACGACGCAGCGATACACGGACCCCTGTCTGAGCTGCGCCCACAAGCCTTCGTCATGGATCACGATGCGCACGACATGGCTTTCCGGATCTTCTCTGATCTGAGCAACGTGGTGATCCAGGTCGCAGCCGAATTCAGGCGTGGTGAACTCTGGATCGTAGCCGATCAGCACCCCGTGCCGTTTTAGATCGTCCCTGATACGCTCAATAACGTCGTCCGCTTCTTGTTTTAGCATGATCGTCATCTCACGGTGTTTGAACTCATGAAAAACTCTAGCTGACCCTGATGGTTTTCGCTGAAATGCGTTAAAAACTTAAACGGCGACCCTTGTAGAATGCCGGTCACAGGCGGTCTAATCCCGCTTTTTTTGGAACCGATTTGTCTGCCAGAGTGTGTGCGTGTTCACGTGCTACTCATTTTTGCTGGCAGGGGCATTGATCAAGGTGTGTTGACTGTTGCGAGTGAAAACAAAGAAAACCCTCAGGTTGCTACGGAAGTGGTTCGTCTATCTCTGGATTGCAGGCTTGGCGGGCAACTCCAGCAGGTTGTTCGAGCACCTTTCACTCTGGAAGCCCTGGCGCTTGATCAAGGGTGCCGCCGCGTATCTTCTGGCCACCTGAAGCAGGACCTGTTTATTCGTTGTGAACTGGCCGTGGGACTTCACCTCGATGCTAAGCGGGAGGTGCATACCTGCCCTGCGCTAGAGGTGAAGCTGGCTAAACGCGCTATTGAGGGCGGCGCTAGCCTCGAATCACCTCGAGGCGAGCCCGCCCGGCATCGGTGATGGCGTTCTCTCCTTCATCACGGATGCGATACCGACCCGACACCATTTTGGTAATCGTGAATCGCACCAGCTCGCTCCTCGACAGGGCTTCACCTACTTCAAAGCTCATTGCACGCTCTAGATCGAAGAGTTTTGTTTCTCCGGTTTTGTAGCGGGCAAACGCTATCAGTGCCGAATCCAAAGCTGCTTGATCAACCACCTGAACACGCTGCATTTGACCTCCTGGTCTGAATCGCCCAGGTCCATGGGTTTCAAAGTGACGGACCTGGAAGTTCGTAGAGGCCGAGACGCTACTACGGAGCAGGGCAGGTGGGTTACTGGGTTTGCGTCCAGGGTGGATGGGTGGCCAGGGGCTGCAGGGGCGATTACCATGAGCCCGACACGATCGGCTAAAGAAGTGTGCAAGGTCGCCGATAAAACGGCGCTATATAAAGTGTACCTTTGGCACGGGCCCGTTAGTGCTTCAGCTCGGCCATGCTTGCCGCATGGGTCGACAATCCGACCTTAAGCAACCATCACCTCATTGGGTTTACCGCTTGTTTTTATTCATCGCAAAACTCAAACGTAGCTTGACCCCACGCCAGCTCATGCGATTGCTGGATACCCATGATCTGGGCAAGAAGCAGACTAATCGCCTTATGGCCAAGGCGGGTATTCGCACTGAAGGCAGCGTTGTCATTCGCCCACCGATCTACTTCGAGCGCGGCAACCTGGAACTGGGCAAGGGCGCGTTTATCAATAGCGGTTGCGTGTTACTCGACGAGGCAACTATCCGCATTGGGCGCAAAGCGATGCTGGGACCACAGGTACGACTGTGCACGACCAGCCACGATGTCCACCCGGATCGGCGCAAGAGCAACGACTACATTGCGCCGATCACCGTGGGCGACAATGCATGGATAGGCGCGGGCGCCGTGATATTGCCGGGCGTCAACATTGGCCAGAACAGTGTGGTTGCGGCCAACAGTGTGGTGACTGAGGATGTTGTCGCCAATGCGCTTTATGCCGGCTCTCCGGCGAAGTTCAAGAAGTGGCTGGTAGAGCCGGACGCGGTGTAAGTTGCAGCCGCGAGCTTAGCTTCCGCCGCCACCCGAGCCACCGCTTGCCCCACCGCTGCCACCTGCGCCCCCACCGGCACCGCTGCTACCCGTACCACTGCCGCCGGTGCTACGCCCCGGGCCGGCGGTACCGCTATTACCCGAGCCCGTGTGATCAGTCCCATCGCCGCCTGTTTTGTCGGTTCCGTTTCTTTCGGTGCCTGCGCCGGTGCCCATGGCATCTGCGGGCGTACCAGAGCCACTTGCTGCGCCGCCGCTAGGGCTACCTTGGCTGGTGTTTGCGCCTGGCGTACCAGGCGAGCCTGCGCCGTTGTCGTTCATATCGCTGGCCGCGGAGGCCATAGGGGTAATGACGCCCAGGCAAAGGGCGAGCAGCAGGGTCTGCGGACTAGTCCGTTTCATGATGTATCTCCCATTAGGATGAGTACATCTCTTGGGCTATAAGCTGAGGACAGGGTGCCAAGGGACTGACGGATGGCGGCCTGTCGTGGCCGGGATTTCAGCAATTATGTCTGCCCAAAAAATGATCCCGAGCGAGGAAGACCATGAGCTACGATCAAGTTATCAGACGCGGGAAAACCGAGTGCGATCCATGAACCCCACCTACCGCCAGATGGAGCTTCGATTTACCGTTGCATCTCCGGTGAGCAGTTCCACGGCAGCAGCGCTTCGTAGTCCTCTACCGACGAGGCATGCGGCAACCGCTCCAGTACGTGGCGCAGCCACGTATAGGGCTCTTGGCCGTTGGCCTTCGCGGTCTCGACCAGGCTGTAGATCTGTGCACTGGCCGCAGCACCCTTGGGCGTGTCGCTGAACAACCAGGCCTTGCGCCCGATGACAAACGGCTTTATCGCACGCTCTGCCAGGTTATTGTCGATCGGCAAATGGCCGGCCTCGACGTAGCGCTCCAACCGACTCCAGTTGTTCGCTAGATAGTGCACCGCCTTGCCCAGCACGCTTTGCGGTGTGACTTGGGACTGCGTCTTGTCCAGCCAGCTTTTCAACTGGCCGAGGATCGGCAGGCTTCGTTCCTGGCGACCGATGAACCGCTGGTCATCGCTGACATCCTTGAGTTCACGCTCGATGCCATACAGCTTGTTGATCATCGCCAGCGCCACATCGGCACGTCCCGTCTTGCCTTTGGGCTGCACCTTTTGCGCCTCGACAAACTTGCGTCGTGCATGAACCATGCACGCCAACCGTTCGACACCGGGCTGTAATGCCAACGCGTTGTAACCGGCGTAATCATCGGTCATGACATAACCGCGATAGCCCTCCAGCAGGCGCAACGGTACCTCCTGCGCACGGCTGGTGGTGTAGTCGAACAACACGACTTGTCGATCAGGTGGCCCGCTGGCCTGCACCCACATCCAGGACTGGCTGGTCGGGTCGCGATCCGGTTCCTTGAGCACCTGCACCCGCGTTTCATCGCAGTGAATCACCGGGCTTTCCAACAACCGCTCACGCATCAGGTTCAGCAGCGGCTGGAAGTGTTCGCTGCACTGGATTACCCAGCGGGCCAAGGTTTGCCGGGGGATTTCGATGCCATGCCGGGACAGTACGCTTTCAAAACGATGTAGCGGCAGACCATCGACATACTTGGTGGTCAGCAGCATGGCCAGCACGCTGGGGCTGGCCATGCTCTTCTCGATCAGCTGTGCCGGTTTGTCGGCGGTGACCGGCGCCGCTTCACAACCACGGCAGCCGTAGACCTTGCGCACATGTTTGAGCACGCGGATCTGCATCGGCACGATATCGAGCTGCTCGCTGGTTTCCTCGCCAACCACATGCTTGCGGCAACCGCAGACGCAGGTCAGCTCGTGCTCGGGCAAGTCGTGGATGACTTCGACACGTGGCAGCTCAGCCGACAACGGTTTGCGCTTGCCACGACGTTTGACTGGGGCAACGACTTCTTCGTCCGCATCCTCAACCACGGCCAGCAACGGCTCGCTTTCCGGCTCGTTGAACATTGCCAGTTGCGGCGTATTGGGATCGACCGTCTGCTCGGATTTGCGGTTGAACAGGCGATCACGCAGCAGCTTGATCTGTTCTTTCAGGTCGACGATGTGGGTGGCATAGGCTTCGTTGACTTCCTGCTCGCGCAAGCGTGCTTCGTAGGCCTCAAGCAACATCTGCTTGAGTAGTACGGGATCGTCTGGAAGGTTGTCGGGCAAGGAAATCATGCCCCGGATTATACCGGGTCAGGCAACGAAACGGGGTGTCAGAACCTGATGTGGACGGTTGCGCCAGAGGTCGAAGCCGTCGAGTAACCAGTTAAGTTCCTGGACGGTCAGGACGATGGCTTCGTCGGTGGCGTCGGGGGAAGTTTTGAAACGTTCGGCTTCGAGGCGCTTGAGCCAAAGGCAGAAGCCGTTGCGCTCCCAGTACAACACCTTGATGCGGTTACGGGCTTTATTGAGGAAGACGAAAAGTACGGGGTCGAACACGGCGACTTTGATGTCCAGCTCGACCAGGGCGGTGAGGCCGTCGATGGATTTTCGAAAATCCACAGGCTTGGGGTAGAGGTAAACTTTTTCGACTTTGCTGTCGGGACGCATCATGGCGGACTGGCTCCAGAAAGAAATCGGGAGCGCAGCATCGGGCTTCAGGTAGTCGCTTGGAATGTGGGCTTCATGGAGCGGACACGGAAAACCTGGCCCAGTTGGGCAATGAGGTTAACAGTACCTCTCGACATGAAACCCGTAGCATTATCCTCTCGGCTCTCGCAGGGGCGGCATTTGCCCTGGTGACGAGCTGGGTAGCATTCAGGGTCTTTTCCTGACTGACAGCTGCCTCGTGCGAAATTGCATCCACTTAACCACTTGATTGCCCGTGCCACCCACGAAGAGGTTGTTCGAGGCACTGGTACTGTCCTTGAGCACATCATCGCTGGCATCGCCGTACAGACGGTTGCTGCCGCTGCCGCCGTCGAGGGTGTCGTTGCCCGCGCCGCCGTGCAGTTCGCCCAGATTGTCCCAGTCAGTCAGCACATCGTCATGGTCCGTCCCAAAAAGGGTCATCGCCTTGATGTGGGCATAGCTCCAAACGGTGCCGTCAGCGAAGCGAATCTCTTCCAGCTTGTAGTAGCTTGCGCCGTCGCTGGTGAAGTAGTTGCTCATCGTCACCTTGTCGGTCGAGCCCGCCAGCGACAGGATCAGATTGTTGCTCGAACGGGTGACCAGGATATCGCTCGACGCGATGTCCGCCGCGAACTCGATAGCATCCACCTTGCCGGTGCTGCTGTCGTTGTTGTTGTTGACCGTGTCCTGGCCCCAGCCACGGCTGAAACGGTACACGTCGCTGTCGGCATCGCCGCTCAGGGTGTCGTTGCCGGCGCCGCCTTCGAGGATGTCGTTGCCGGTGCTGCCGTACAGGCTGTCGTAGCACTGGCTCCTCCACTCTGAATAGACAGCTGGTAAGCTCCAAGCTGGGCAACCGTAACCGATTGAGTCATAATTTAATTTCCATTTAAATTATTACAGGACTCGGGCGAATACTTTTTACGTGTTCGCTGAGGGTCAATTTTCAGGTTTAAGTCCGCTAACAAAACCCACTACTACATTTCTAATTTCACGCCACTGCGATAGATGTTCTCTAGAAAATCGAACAGAGAGCATAGCCTTAGCACTAGGCTCCATGCTGAATTTCATGACGCAGGTCGCGACACCTCTCGGCACATAGGTTTTGCCACAGGAGATATATAAGTCAGCTGCGTCAGATTCGTTATGACCAAAGAATTTATCGCTTGCTCTTTCGTTATCTTTTGCAGGTCCCCCCAGTTGTGGGTCAGTCCCTGAAACCACAAAAGCATCTAGACCATATATCATTTCAGGGGTGCGCTCGTAATTGTCAAGCCAAAACTCATTCGGAGATCTTATGCTACTTAAAACAGCGTCCAATTGGCGCTGAGCAGCCTGAGGTCCTGGGTATATCTCTCCAGAATTAACCCCAATGCTCAGCCAGAGGCTATGCTTGTTCAGGAAATTTGATCGATAATCGTCTTTTAGTTCTTTGCTGCTTTTGCAGGACATCTCCGGCAGTCGCACATCCATTCCCAAACTACGAATATTCCGCGTATATCTATTTGGTGCGGCATCGCTCGGTCTTTCTCCAAAACCTGGATCGCCGTCGTACTCCACAAGCTCAGCGCAATCGCGTGGGATCTTGATTTTCATCCCGCCGAGCACCCCAGTTATATCTCCGGTAGAGCAAGACCTGCAGACACCTTCAGAGAGCCAAAATTTACCTGGCTCAACCCAGCCACTGGCGATGTAGCCAATAAAGGTCACTACAAAAACTGCTAGCGTAGTAAATAAAAATCTAGCACCGCGCCAATTTGTCAGCACATTACGGATCATTTTTCACACCCCAATAAAAGCTAAATATACAAACTATCTTTCCATCAAGCTTTCATCTTTGTATTCTCGGAGCGGACTCAAGAAATAATCAATAACCTTTCTTTTGTCTTTCTTCACTTCCGCCCGCACTGCCATGCCCGGTGACAGGTCGATACGGTTCTCGCCGACCTGGATGCTGTTCTCCTTCAGTTGAATCCGCGTGCTATACACCAGCCCCAGCTTCTGCCCGCGGTCCATGACCAGGATGCGGTTGGCATCGCGCACGGCAGACAGCCGGTGGGCGATGATGATCACCGTGCGGCGCTTGCAGATGGCCTGCATGTTCTGCTGGATCACCCGCTCGGACTCGTAGTCCAGGGCGCTGGTGGCCTCGTCGAAAATAAGCTCCCGCGGGTTGCCGATCAGCGCGCGGGCGATGGCGATACGCTGGCGCTGGCCGCCGGACAGCGAGGCACCGTGCTCGCCGACCACGGTGTCGTAACCTTCTGGCAGCTCGAGGATGAACTCGTGGGCACCGGCCAGCCTGGCCGCCTGAATCACCGCTTCCAGCGGCGCCCCCGGGTCGGTCAGGGCGATGTTCTCGCGGATGCTACGGGCGAACAGCATGTTGTCCTGCAGCACCACGCCGATCTGCCGGCGCAGCGAGGAGACATCGGCTAGAGCCAGATCCATTCCGTCCACCAGCACGCGTCCACGCTCGGGGGTATAGAGGCGCTGCAGCAAACGCGTCAGGGTGCTCTTGCCGGAGCCGGAGCGGCCGACTACACCGATCACTTCGCCGGCGTTGATCTGTAGGTTCACCCCGCGCAGCACCTCCGAGCCATCAGGGCGGTAGCGGAAGTGCACCTGGTCGAACTCGATCTGCCCCTTGAGCGGCGGCAAGGCGCTGCGGGTGGCCTGGGACAGTTCGGTGCGCGCGTTGAGGATGTCGCCCAGGCGCTGCACCGACACCCCGGTCTGCTGGAAGTTGGTCCACAGCTGGGCCAGGCGCATGATCGGCTGCGATACCCGACCGGCCAGCATATTGAAGGCGATCAACTGACCCACCGACATATCGCCGTCGATCACCAGGCGCGCCCCCAGCCACAGGGTGGCCACTGTCACCAGCTTGCCCACCAGGCCGACGGCCTCAAAGGCCAGGGTCGACAGGGTTTGGGTCTTGAAGCTGGCGGCCACATAGCCGGCCAGCTGATTGTCCCACTTGCGGTTGATCTGTGGCTCTACGGCCATAGCCTTGAGGGTGTCGATGCCGTTGACCGTCTCGACCAGGAAGGCCTGGTTCTCCGCGCCGCGCGAGAAACTCTCGTTGAGCCGCGCGCGTAGCACCGGAGTGATCAGCAAGGAGATCAGGAAGTACAACGGCAGCGAGAGGACCACCACCAGGGTCAGCCAGCCGCTGTAGTAGAACATCACGGCGATGAACACGACCGAGAACAGCACATCGAGGATCAGGGTGATGGCGTTGCCAGTGAGGAAGCTGCGGATATTCTCCAGTTCGCGCACTCGCGCCACCGAATCACCCACCCGTCGGGCCTGGAAGTAAGCCAGCGGCAGGGTCACCAGATGGCGGAAAAGCCGTGAGCCCAGCTCCACGTCGATGCGGCTGGCCGTGTGGGCGAACACGTAGCTGCGCAGGCCGCTGAGCAGCGTCTCGAAGAGCATGATGCCGAGCAGGCCGACAGCAATCACGTCCAGGGTCGACAGGCCGCGATGCACCAGCACCTTATCCATCACCACCTGGAAGAACAGCGGCGTGAGCAACGCGAAAATGTTGAGCACGAAGGAGACCAGCAGCACTTCGCAGAGTAGCTTGCGGTACTTGACGATGGCCGGGATGAACCAGGTGAAGTCGAACTTGCTCAGCTCACCGGCCAGCGAGGCTTCGGAGCGGATCAGCAACAGCTCGCCGGTCCAGCGTTGCTCCAGTTGCTCGAAGCTCAGCACTTCAGGACGGTGCGCACGCGGATCGTGGATCAACGCCTTGCCATCGTCGATCCGGGCAATGATGAAGTAGCGGCCGTCACGGTCGGCAGCGATGGCGGGCAGCGGGGTGGTATCCAGGCGGCTAAGCGAGCTGCGCGCGGACTTGGCCTTGAGGCCCAGCTTCTTGGCGGCTATGAGGAGTTCGGCACGGCCGAAGCGGCGGCCATCTTCGGCGAATTCGTGAGCGAGTTGTTCGGGGGAGGCGGCTACGTTATGAAAACGCGCCAGCATGACCAGACACGCAAGGCCTGTGTCAACCTCAGGCGAAACGCCCAATCCTTGGAGTTCGTCTTGCATTTCATTCCTTTGACACGAGCCTCGCGAGAGCATGCGTGGCCAATGGCTGCGCAATGTACCGGCCATGCGCCACTCCGACAAGGTGCTGGCTACCAAGAGATGCGTGTGGGGAAACCCTCAGCTGCTCAAAGGTGGGTATCCAGGAGCTGGCCTCTCTGCGTCTAATGGGCGCGGAAGCCAAATGCTCTTGGGTGGAAATGGCTCAGGCTGGAGAGCGTTGATACTGCTCCACCCCCATTGCCGGCAGCGCTCATCTTGTTCGAGTCGGTGTATGACTTCTGCCGGTACATTGGTGCCTGCGGATATGTACTGGGGTGCCAGGGCATGCACTACATGGAAGCCCGTCATGCCAGCCAGTAACCGACGCATGATGTGCACCCGCTGCAGCCATGTCAGGCCGCGACGCTTACCGTCGGTGGTTTGCTACATAATCAAATTGAGTGCGGCAGAGCACTCAAGCATGTCCTGCCCGCTCATGCAGAAGCGCCGATGGCGTGGCGAACCCAGCGGCAGAATACGCTGCGCAAACAGCTTGAGCAGCGGCTCCGCCAGCTCCCGGTTTTGCCATTCGATGCCCATTATCAGCAGCGCCGTATAAATACTGCGCGCCAATCGCTCCGTATTCTTGCGGTTGCCCTGCACGATGGCTTCGCGCAGCAACCAGGTCAATGCCGCCAGGGCATCCGGGCTAGCGATGCGCTCCAGCTTTCTCATCAGTACGACGGTGACTTTGGCCCGCTGCCAGTAAACCTCGATACCACCGACAGGTTCGAACAGCACCGCCTGCGTAACCACGCCTGTCGCGGGGAGAACCTATGAAACTGACCATTGAGCAACTCCGGCAGGCTATTCGCCATGCCTGCAATCCTTCGCTATCGCATCGGGCGGTGGCGTGCCTAGTGGAGATATCACCCAATACCGTTCGCGGCCTGCGAGATCGGCTGAGCCAGCGAGGTGAGGGCTGGGAACAGTTGCGCGACCTGGAGGATGCCGCCTTGCAGGCCCGCTTCAGCGGTGGCGTACGGGCGGTAGCCGTCGAGCTGTACCCAGTTGGACGACTGTCCATGAGCAATTGCAGCAGCGGGACGTCACGCTGGATCTGCTCTGGCAAGAGTTCCGCGTGGGCGAGCCGGATAGCGTCTCCTACGCGCAGTTCACTCGCCTCTACCGGGCCTGGCGTAACCAGCAGAAAATCAGCATGCGGTAGATCCATAAACCCGGCGACAAGCTGTTTGTGGATTTTTGCGGACGTACCATGCCCATCGTCAACCGCGACACCGGAGAAGTATCCAAGGCTCAAGTTTGTGTCGGTACTCTGGGAGCCTCGGGCTACCTCTACGCCACGGCAGTGGCCAGCCAAACAGTAGCCGACTGGCTGCACTGCTCCGTGCCGTTTCATTATATCCACCTGCTGGTGGATATCCGGGTCAACAGCGATCGCCTGATGGTGTGTCATCAGCGTCGTCAGATTGCCAGCCATGCCCTGGCGCAAGGCGTCGGCGTCACCACGGTGCCGGAGCACCTGCCGCCTCAGCACCGGCATCAGCGAGACATCCAGTCAGAAGCCTTGCTGGTCTGGGCCGAATCCATCGGCCCCTATCAACCTTGACGCCTCGCCATCGCCGGGGCTTTTCGTTTTGCGCCGATGCCTGGTGACGGCAAATGTGGTTTGACTGGCAGTAAACCACTGAGCCAGTATGGCCTTACCTGTCGTTCCTGTGGTTTTCGAGGAATGATCCCCATAAGCCTCGCCAGAGAAATCTGCCGGGGCTTTGTCGGCTTTGGCTTAGGAGGATATATGACCAGAGCACAACGCCGACACGATACACGCCGAATCAAGGCTCGCTTCTACCGGAAGCAGCGCTTCCACGAATGCTGGACGACTAATCCACGCAATGCAGGGCTGTTCGCCAACCACGGCAAAGTCTGTTCCTGCTGGCTGTGTGGCAATCCCCGTAAGTTGGGATACCTGACCCTGCAGGAGCAGCGAGCAGATTTGGCCTGTGATGAATGAGATAGGCATGCATTCAGCTGGGCTTTTCGCTAATGGCAGTGAAGGAGAAGCTTGATTTCATCTGCCGGCAGACGGCCGAACTGGCAGGGCCCGCCGGTTCGGATACAGTTAGCGGTCAAATGGGGGCTTTGAGATGCTGAGCGCTGCTGACGATGGGCGATGGATAACGAGCTTTTATGAGTACATCGAAGACAAGCGCGCCAAGGAGGCGTTCGCGCTTTTGATTGGTACATTCGCGTGTCTGGGAAAGTTTCGTTGCGGGCGTAAGCCCCAGGGCGAAGTCCGCTCGGTAGGTATAGAAGTCGATGGCGAGTGTTGGTACACGATCATGCCTGCCAAGAAGTGGGTAACATTCCAATGGCGGCCGCCAGTGACAAGAACAAACAGGTTTCGGGTCGCCCTGTTGCGAAACGAGTTTCCAGAAGGCTTCACTGACTCGGCTCAGAAGGAGCACTGGTCAGTGAGGGTCGCTTGCCTTGAAGATGCCCTCAAACTCCTGCGAGTGCTGAATGTCGATTCGAGCCTGGCAACAGAGCGGCTAATCTGCGCATCTGTGATTAAGTGATCCATCGCCGCCGGAAGGGGTTGCGCGATCATTCGCACTGGGCTAATTCTAAAACTTTTATAGCCCGCCAAATCAGGAGGTTTTAATGAAGCGGTTACTGCTAGGTGCGGCGTTGTGTTCCATTGCGGGTATCGCCAATGCGCAGATCCCGCTGGTCAATGCCACATGCCCGGGGAATATCGAGGTGCATGCCGATGAGGGCGGCCCTGTGTACATCAATGGCAAGGAAGCGAAATTGAAGAAATTCAGTGACACGTACTTCGAAGCCAAGGGCGCTGGGGTAACGGTATCGATCATGGTTAACCCTGACGGATCGCCGGGCGTTTCGTACACCGGCAAGGGTCGCGCTAATGGTGTCTGTGAACTGACAGAGCAAGATTGAAGAATCTGTAACGTAGCCACGCGCCGACGCAATGGACCTGAGTGTGCAAACAAGGAATGGGTAATGGCTTGGCGTAAAAAACTGGAGACCTTTCAAAAGCGCTTCACGCCCCGACACCGGCGTATTGTCGGCGGGGCTGTGATGGCGGTCTGGGCCATTGGTGTGGTGGTTCACCCTGGGCAGTACTTGCTCGCGCTCTCCATACCTGGGGTCATCATTTTCATGAGCGCATGGCCGCCAGAGCTGGACGGTAAACCCTGAGGCCTTGATATGCAGAGGCGAAAATGACTTCACTTTCGCCTGACAGCCAGTTGTCCGATTCAGCTCTCATTCCGACTAAGTGCAGTTGCGTGCCGTTTGGCTTTGGCTATGGTGGCATTTACGCATACAACTAAAGTCGTAGGAGGGCGGCATGCGGATTCGCGGCGACGTTTTCTGGGGCTGGGCAGACCCAACGCTTCACCATCGGTCACACGACGAAACGTTAAACGATGGAACCTACATCGATGTCCAGGTGCGACTGTCGCGAACAGGCAGCACGCAGATGTTCATCGGTGTTTATGCCCCTAGCGGCATGGCGATTCATGAAGAGGCATTCGATTCGCGCCCAGGCGAGTCGATGACTCGCGCTTTGGCCTGGGGCGTAGGCCGAGCGCGGCGTATTGCGAGCGATGCGGTGCCTGTCAACGAGCAATTTGCCTGTTCGAAGTAGCGGGTAGAGCAGTGTCTGTGATTTTTGCGGCAACTGACCTCAACTCATCGGCGACGCCGTCGATGGACTTGATATGAGCGCGTACATCGATCTTGGTCTCAGAAGTCGCTCTGGCCTCCATGAACTTGGCATGCCCGGTCATGGCCTTGCTGAGTGCATTGAGGTGGTCGGCCGTTTTGACGAGGTCTGATTTGATGGTTTGAAGCGGTTCCATGATCTTGGCTGCGTTCCTTGAAGTGTGCGTCTACGGCCCAGTTGGGCCTCGCTGCGGCATCGTTTGGGCGCAGGGTCAGCGAAGTGATCGCGACATCAGCCACTGCGCCTTGCCCCAGGCCTCGAACTGCTCGATCACCGCCCAGCCACGCTTGGCATAGTAGGCCTGTTTGTCACTGGTGTGCAGGTATAAGGTTTCTACGCCGGTGTCACGTGCGTGAGTACATATGCCCTCGATCAACTGCTCGGCGATACCGGCACCTCTGGCTGCCGGGTGCACGAACACGCAGGCGAGCCAGGGGCCTAGCTCCGGGCGGGACGGCAGGTCTTCCTTGGCGAGGGCAGCGCCACCCAGCAAGTGGCCTTGATCCAGTGCGACCAGGCATTGCCATTGGCCATTGTCCTGGCCTTGCGCGAAGTCCAGCTGCCATTGGGCGAGGTCAATGTCCTCGAACTCATACTGGAATTGCTGATGAATCCATTGAGCGAAAGTGTCGCAATGGTTCATATGGTTTTCTAGCCAGTCAATTTGAGGCATGGGCGTCCTGCGCTGATCAAGCTGTAAAACGCATCATCACACACCATTGAAGAGGGTGTGGCAAGTCAAGCTGTCTCGTGTTTTCCACGGTTTGTTTCAACGCTAAGCGGGGTCCGTGTCTGACGTTTCGATATCGCCACCCTGCACCTGGAGCACTGAGCCTTTATCATCCGTAGCCAACAACCCAGTGCCTTGCACAGTGTCAGGCTGCAACTCTGCAAGTGGCATGTCTGCACTACGAAAGATGACGCGGCTTTCGTCGCCCGTCTTCAATGTGTGGAGGCTGCCGTTCTGGTAGAAGAAACGCGTGCAGTCGGTTGGCATAGGGTAGGTCCTCGCTTTGTACCGGCTGGATCAACATCCGCAAGGCAAACTATCTTCCCCCTTTACGGTTTTCGCTACTGGCAGAATTGACAGGTGCCAGCGCGCTTGTACTCAAGCAACATGCCCAGGCATGGACAAAGGCTGAGTGGCCACGACCTTGGTTGATTGGTACCCGTGCGCAACCCTCGGTAGAATGCCGCGTACCCCTAATGGCCAATTGCAAATGCCTACATTTCGTATCTTCTTCAGCGCTTTCATGGCTGCCAGCCTTGCCGGTTGCGCAACGCCAGGTAAACCCACAGCCAGTAAGCTGACCCATAAAACCCCCGCGCAGTTTGCCGCGTGCGTGATGCCGAAGTGGCGAGCACTGGCGCCACTTGCCAACCAGAAGTCCATCGCCCACGGCTATCGGTTGACGGCGCCCAGCGCGGTGGCCTCTGACGATGTGCTGGAGGTAGTCGACGTACGTGACGGCAGCCGGGCAACGTTCTACAAGGGCAGCTTCCTGTCAGGCGACAAGCTGCGCCTGGCGGCCAGGGAGTGTCTGGACTGAGGTCAGTAATCCGCGCTGCCCATGTTGGTCTCTGGCTGACTGGCCTTGCACTGTATGCCAATCATCTCATTTCGAGCTTGTTGTTCATCCGCTCACACTGCATCTGCGCATCGGTTCTGCTCGGGTAGCTGGGTTTCAGCCGCTCCTTCGCCAAGTTGTCATAGATGTCGAAGCCGCCGCTTACGGTAGCCGCGTAGTAGCGGCTAGCGATGCGGAAGGACTCCTTTTCGATGGGTACCGCCGGAACGATAACGAATCTTGGTTGCATGTTTCGTGCCTCCCCAGGCAGAGACTTAAGTATTAGTCTCGCAATGGGTAACCATCAAGGAGGCTCATGAAGAAACGACGAATAGTTCAAGTGGCAAAAATGCACAGGCAGGCCGAAGGCCGGGGAACGGGTACGAAATGCGTAGGTCTGAAAGACACAGCACCTGTGTGGAAAACGGTGTGTACTTAGTTTTTGGACAGATTTAGACCCTTCAGTCGCTTTGTGTAAGGTTTATGTAAAAGCGTCCGCTGCGCGTACAAGGACCGGTATCGTGTTTTGTACTGTCCAGTCCAAAGTAGCCAATGATGAACACACTTCCGTCGCAGCCAAGCGCTGAACGCGGGGCGTTCTCCAGTTTCGAGGCGTGTCGCAATACCCAGCAAGGCCCCGTGGTAATTCTGGCTTCGGGCGCCTCAGCCAAGCATTTCCCCTTGGGCGAATTTGCCCATCTACCGATCATCGCCATGAATGGTTCAGTTGCCATGACTGCCGAGCATGGCGTGAAGCCGTTCTTTTACGTGTGCACCGACAAGAGCTTTGGCCAACAGCAACCAGCACTGTTCGCCACCGCCTTGCGTGACAGCCAGCGCCTGGCGTTATGGCCAGAGCAGTTCGAAGGTGCCGATATTCCCGCCGCCAGCGAATGCTATGCCTTGCACAAGGCGCACACGCCAGGCTTGCTCGACGGTATGCGCGGGCACGGTGACAGTTGTGTCTGCAACCGAGCGTTGTGGAGCAAACGAGCCCGCTCGATTGCCTTCAGCAAAAACCTGTCGCAGGGCTTTTTCGATGCCCGCACGGTCGCTTATGTGGCCCTGCAACTGGCGTATCACCTGGGTTTTGAAGAGGTGTTGCTGGTGGGCGTAGATCTTGATCAGGCGGTAGGGCGCTTTTACGAAACCACCGAAGGGGAACACTCGCCCTGCGGCCTGGACCAGCACTGGGACAGCCGTATCCTGCCGTCACTGACGCTGATGGCGCGGCAAGTGGTCAATGAGCACTTTCACGTCTACAACCTGTCGGCGGCTTCGCGTATTCCGACCGAGCTGATCCCCAAGGTCAACCTGTCCGAAGCCAGGCGCATTGCCGGTTGCGCGATTGGTTGAGCAAGAAAGCGGGTGCGTGCGGCCTTGGGCATGGGTAGAGTGCGCTGACCGTAACGCAGCCAGCAGGAACCTCCCCTATGTCCAGTGCCTTCACCTTGATGCAATCCCCCGTCGGCACGCTGACGCTGGTGGCCCGCGGCGAGCGGCTGGCAGCGGTGCTGTGGGAGGAGGAGCGGGAGAACCGCGTGCGGCTCGGCGCCCTTCATCGCGATGATCACTGCCCGGTTCTGCTGGACACCGCCCGCCAGTTGGGCGAGTACTTCGCCGGTAAGCGACGCTGCTTCGACCTCGCGTTGGACTTCGCCGGCACGCCGTTTCAGCGTGAAGTGTGGGCTGCATTGCTGGCCATTCCCTTCGGCGAAACCCGCAGCTACGGCGACATCGCCCGACAGATCGGTAACCCCAGCGCGGTCCGTGCGGTGGGCGCAGCCAATGGGCGCAACCCGATCTCGATCATTGCGCCATGCCATCGGGTGATCGGCGCTTCGGGCAGCCTTACCGGCTTTGCCGGCGGGCTTGCGGCAAAGCAATACCTGCTGGCGCTGGAAGGGCGACAGAGCCTGGCCTTGGCGCTTTGAGCCGGGCCACAGCAAGGTATCGATCAGCCAAACCAACTCGCGATCAGGCAAGCCACCAGCGCAAGCGCTGAGCCGGCCATCAAGGTGTACTGCCTGTGGGCCCGCCGTGCCTGCGGCCTGACCTCGCGCAGGTACTCGCCAGGTGTCGGGGCATCGGGCCGGTGGCGCAGGCCTTCGGCGATATTGGCCAGTTGGCCCTGGATCAACAACCCGACCAGGTAATGAGTCGACGCGTAGCTCGCCAGCATTACTAACAGATACTTCACGCAGGGAGTGCCCTCAAAGGTACGGCAGACGCGCTGGCGGTGGCGGTATCCAGTACGATCAGCCCTTCGCAGCGGTCATCCAGGCTGGCCAGCAGTCGGCCTTGGTGGTCCCAGGCCGCCGACCCGCCTGCGCCAATGAAGGTATCGGCCGGCCCCACGCAGTTGGCCATCAATACGCCAAGGCCCAGCTGGCGCGCGACCTGGGGGTAGTGCTCATGACCTTCGCGAATACCCTTGGCCGTTTTCGCCACACTCACGAGGTACACCTGCGCACCCTGTGCGTGAGCCGCTGCCGCATGTTCGATGAACATCGACTCGTAACAAATGGCGGGCGCCACCCGATGCCCAGCCACGTCCAGGAGCAAGGGCTGATCACCTGTGGTGAAGTAGGGCAGCTCGTCGCTGTGCAGGCGTTGTTTGGCATAGGCCTGGCGAGGCGCACCCGGGCTGAAGATCGGCATGCCGATCTGGACGCCGTCAGGTGTCGGCAAGGGCAGGCCCACGGCGACCGTGATGCCATGTCGATCGCACAGCGCCTGCAGATGGTCGAGCCGCGACGAAGACAGCGGCAAGGCGACCTGGCGGGCCAAAGTCGGCTCGTAGCCGGTCAGCGACAGTTCAGGAAACACCACCAGCTCGGCACCCAGCGCCACCGCCTGCTCGATGCAGACAAGGTGGCGTTCGAGGTTGCCCTGTAGGTCGCCCTTGAGCGAAGCCAATTGCACGGCGCAGAGTTTCATCAACAGCTCCTTCCCTGGTACAGACCGAAAGGCCGAGCATACTATCGGCGGCAACACCTGTACCAGTGAAGGGATTATCAGGAAGCCGGATGCGGCGCGAAGCGCTGGCGGAACCAGTCGTTCAGCATCGCCTTTTCGGCATACAGGCGGTCGCTGCTGCTGGTTACGCGCCCGGGGCGGCTGAGGTACATCTTGTCGCTGACCCGCTCCTGGGCTTGCTGGGCAGGTATGCCGGGCTGGTTGAGGATGTAGCTGAGGTCGATGGTCGGCCAGGTGATTTCGCGCATGAAGCGCACATCATAGGCACGACTGTGCCAAGGCTCGAAGCGGCCGGCCAGGTCGATGTCACGGATGTTGATGACCAGTTGCTGGTCCGCCTGCAAATAGCGCTGGCCGAGCTTCTGCAGGTACTCGGTCAGGCTCTTCATGACATAGGCATCGGCCCCGCGCTCGTATCCGGGGCTGTCGAGGCTGGCATCGCGAAATTTCTCGGGCTGGTCAAAATGCACCTCGACCTGCGCAGCCGGGGCGCCTTGTGCCATGCTGTTCAGTGAAAGCGCCATGAGCACGGCACACACAAGGGCGGTACGCATGATGCACCTCCGGGGCGGTTTGCGTGTAGCGCCATTCTACGCCTGCCAGGCTGGCGCCAGCAGAGGAAGATTGTAATGAGTCGGTTTCTACGGCTAGCCGCCAATACCCAGGGGCGCGACCTGGCGGTAGGCGACATCCACGGGCACTTCGGGCGCCTTGTGATGTGCCTGGAGCAGGCCGGGTTTGACCCAGCGGTAGACCGCTTGTTCAGCGTCGGCGACCTGGTCGACCGTGGCCCTTACAGTGAAGCGGCGCTGCAATGGCTGGACCGGCCTTGGTTCCACGCGGTGCAAGGTAACCATGAGGCGCTGGCGATTACCTACCTGCGCGGTGGCCGGCTCGACCTGCAGATGTATCGCGCCGCCGGTGGTGGCTGGTTTCTCGACCTGCCCAGAAACGAGCAGGTGCGTTTCGTCGAACGCTTCGAGCAATTGCCGATCGCCATGGAGGTCGAAAACGAGCGGGGGCTGATCGGCCTGTTGCATGCCGACAGCCCGTTCGCCGACTGGGCCGTTCTGCGCACCTGGCTGGAGCTGGACGACGACCCCGAAGTGCGTGAAGTTTGCCAATGGTCGCGGCGCCGGCTCAAGGAGGGCGACACCCAACCCGTGCACGGTGTCCGCGCCTTGCTGGTCGGGCACACGCCCGTGCTGCAAGCCAAGCTGCTGGGCAATGTCTGGCATCTGGATACCGGCGGTTGGGCCAATGGCCATTTCAGCCTGATCGACCTGGCAACCCTTGAACTGGTCAGCCCCGGGCAAGGTGCAGGGCCAGCCCCACTGCCAACACGATCAGCATGACCCCTGAGGCCCGTTCCAGCCATGGCAAGGTGCGCGCGAAACGCTGCAACACGCGTTGATTGCCGATGGCCACGGCTACCAGCAGGTCCCAGAGCAGTACCATGCTGAACATCCAGCTTGCATAGACCACCTTCCAGCCGACGCTGCTGCTGGCCACCATGCTGGCGAGGCTGGCATAGAACAGGGCATTCTTGGGGTTGAGAATGCCCGACAGAAACCCAAGCACCAAGCTGCGCCACCAGCCCGGCACGGCCCCGCTGTCGGCTACAGCGGCCAGGCTGGAGCGCCCCGCGTAGCGCAAGAACTGCGTGCCGATGTACAGGAGGTAGGCCGCGCCGGCCAGCTGCAAGCCAATGAACAGCGGGCTACCTTCATGCAGTATCGACAGGCCGGTGAACGCCATGGCGATGAAGGCGCCATTGGCCAGTGCGATGCCCAGGCAGGCGCCGCTGGCGATTCGCCAACCGCCGCTGACCGAAGTGCGGGCGACCAGGAAAAAGTCCGGGCCGGGTGAAAGCAGGGCAAGGAAGTGGGCGAGGGCGATGATCAGCAACTGCTCCATGGACGGGACGACTCCGGCTGGGGAAAGCCGCAGTCTGGCGTCGCGCCGGGTGAGCGTATTGAAGATTATTGCGCACCCCGGTATTGACCCGGCGTCACCCCCACATGCGCCTTGAACACCCGCTGAAAATGGCTTTGGTCGGCAAACCCGAGCTGGTAGGCGACCTCCGCCAACGCCTGGCCCTGGTTGAGCAACTGCCGGCCCCGGTTGACCCTGGCATTGAGCAGGTAGGCATGCGGGGTCAGCCCGGTGGCGGCGCGGAACGCTCGGATCAACTGGTAGCGCCCCAGCCCCGACTCCCGGGCCAGTAGATCGAGGCTCAAGCGTGCGGGGTCGGCTGCCTCGATACGCTCGACCAGCCCACTGAGCATGGACGCCCCCAGCGCGGGTTCCGCCTCCAGTGTGGGGTGTACGTAGAAGTCCTGATCGCCCATGAAGGCAATCAGCGCCGCCTCTTTCTCGCCATGGCTGGCCTTGGAGAACAGCAGTGCATTCAGTGCGCAGAATTGACGGTACAGGGCGGGCGCGCGGCTGATGCGGGCCGGCTCGCCAGGTCGTGCACCGCGCAGCCCAGACTCCTGGCGCAGGTGCGTCAACCAGCTGGCATCCACATGCAGCATCTGGTAGCTCCAAGCCTGCCCCGGCTCAGGGTTGCAGGCGTGCACACGCCTTGCCGGTACCATCACCAAGGTGCCGGGTGTCAGGCGCTCCGTAGCACGGCCCGCGCCGGTGAAAAGGCTGAAGCCGGCATCGACTGCGCCCATGGAGAAGGTTGGATGGCTATGCGCCTTGTAGCAGGCCCGGCTTTGGCAGGCGCGGCGGCTTTCGACGAAGGGCAGGGCAGCATCGCGCCAGACAGAGGCTTGTGAGCGGGGCATGACGGGGTCCTCGGCAAGGGCAAAAGCTTAACAGCTGCAGGTGACCCATACAGTTTTTTCGCCTGGCTGTAGCTTGACCCTGCGCGCGTCAGCCGTCGAAATAAGCGCTTGAAGTCATAGGAAAACAAAAATGGACCTTTCCAGCCTGCTGCTGTTCATCCCTGCCTGCTTCGCCCTGAACATGGCGCCCGGGCCCAACAACCTGCTGTCTTTGCACAATGCCAGCCGCTATGGCCTGCGCACGGCATGCGTGGCCGGCGGTGGCCGCATTGTCGCCTTCAGCGGCATGATCGCGCTGGCCGCCATGGGCTTGGCGGTGGTGCTGCATACCAGCGAATACCTGTTTCTCGCCATCAAGGTGGTCGGCGCTGCCTACCTGTTCTACATCGCCTGGCAGCTGTGGCGGGCACCGGTGGCTGAGGCCGTAGTCGCGGCCGACCATCCACGCGGTACCTGGCGCCTGGCGCGGCAAGAGTTCTGGGTGGCAGCGGGCAACCCCAAGGCCATTCTGATCTTCACGGCCTTCCTGCCCCAGTTCGTATCGGTTGGCAGCGCCACGCCGGTCAGTGAGCAGTTTTTGTGGTTGGGTGTGATGTTCCTGCTGCTGGAGTGGGCGGCCATCGCCATTTATGCCGGCCTTGGCACCTACATGCAGCGCTGGTTCAGCCAGCCAGGGCCGCGTCGGCTGTTCAACCGGGTCAGCGCCGCCTTGCTGGGCTGCGCTGGCCTTGGTCTGCTGGCGGCGCGCCGCTAAGACGGCGCGTGAGGGCAGGGTCAATCGCGATAGAAGGTCTGCACCAGGTGGTAGCCGAACTTGCTCTTGATTGGCCCATGTACCACGCGCAGCGGCTTTTTGAAGATCACCTGGTCGATCGCCCCGACCATCTGGCCGGGGCGCACCTCACCCAGGTCACCGCCGCGCTTGCCTGACGGGCAAATGGAAAACTTCTTCGCCAGCACATCGAAAGCCTCGCCATTGGCGATGCGCTGCTTGAGCTTTTCGGCTTCGTCAGCGGTCTTGACCAGGATGTGGCGGGCTTGAGCTTTCATGAGGCACCTGTGCTTCGGGGTAAAAAAAGGGCGCCATTATGCCTGATCGAGCAACGTGCTTACTCCACTTTTGCCTTTTGCACGTCTTGCGAAGCCGACCATACGCGGTAGCGCACCTCGACCCCTCTGGGCACATACACCACCACCGGCAACTTGCTGTTGTAGCGCAGCATGAAGCCTTCACCGACCACGGGCACAAACGCGTCGGTCTTCTTGCCATCCGGGCAGGCCATCAGCGTGCTGGCGGGGCCGGCGACCTTGTCCAGACGGTAGTAGTTGTAGCCCCAGCCTTCAAGGGTACGTTCTTCGAGGTTGCCCCCCAGGTGCTGGCGGTTGCAGTCGACTTTGAGCGTCTTGCCGGCGAGTATTTCCAGTTTGTAGGCCGACTCATCGGCCTGGGCGGGCAGGTGGATGACTTGCCGGGTGTAGCCTTTTTCCGCCTCGGGATAGGGCGCGACGTCCTTCAAGCTGGCGGCCATCGCCGGAGCGGCAGCAGCCAGGGTCAAGGTCAGGATCGCGGAGAGTGTGATTGGGCGCATTAAGGCCTCCTTGCAGTCGAAAGGTGCGAGACCTTTGCCAGATCAAGGCCGGCCCTCACTGGGCCAACCAGCCGCCATCGACATTCCAGGCGGCACCGCGGACCTGGCTTGCGGCCTCGCTGCACAGAAATAGTACCAGCTCGCCCAGCTGCTCGGGGGTGACGAAGGCCAATGAAGGTTGCTTCTCGGCCAGCAGGTCCTGTTGTGCCTGCTGCGCTTCGACACCGTTGGCGGCGCGATCGTCGATCTGCTTTTGCACCAGCGGGGTCAGCACCCAGCCTGGGCAGATGGCATTGCAGGTGACATTGCTGGTGGCGGTTTCCAACCCCACGACCTTGGTCAGGCCGACCACGCCATGCTTGGCGGCCACGTAGGCGGCCTTGCCGGTGGAGCCGACCAGGCCATGCACCGAGGCGATATTGACGATGCGCCCCCAGTTGCGCGCGCGCATGCCGGGCAGGGCCAGGCGGGTGCCGTGGAATACCGCCGACAGGTTCAGGGCTATGATCTTGTCCCAGCTTTCGACCGGAAACTGCTCCACCGGAGCCACGTGCTGGATACCGGCGTTGTTGACGAGGATGTCCACGCCACCGAATTGCCGTTCGGCGAGGGCGAACAGGGATTCGATCTGCGCCACGTCCGACAGGTCGGCGGGGTGGTGGGCAACCTTCACGCCGTGGCGGGCGATTTCGGCCAGTGCCGGTGCCGGGTCGCCAAAACCATTGAGCAGAATGTCGGCCCCAGCGCCGGCCAGCACCTGGGCGATACCCAGGCCGATGCCGCTGGTGGAACCGGTGACGAGTGCAGTCTTGCCTTTGAGGGTCATGCGGATGCTCCCTGTCTACGTGATCAAAATGTATGGGGCGGCTGTTACCCGCGTGGGTCGAACGCCTCACGCAGTGCATCGCCGATGAACACCAGCAACGACAGCACCAGTGCCAGCGCGAAAAACGCGGTAAACCCAAGCCAAGGGGCCTCCAGGTGCTGCTTGCCCTGGGTCACCAACTCGCCCAGCGAAGCACTCCCGGCCGGCATGCCGAAGCCCAGAAAGTCCAGCGCGGTCAAGGTGGTGATCGCCCCGGTCAACATGAACGGCACATACGTCAGGGTGGCATTCATGGCATTGGGCAGGATGTGCCGCAGCATCACCTGGCTGTCGGGCAGCCCCAACGCGCGCGCGGCTTTGACGTACTCAAGGTTGCGCCCCCGAAGGAACTCGGCACGCACCACATCGACCAGGGCCAGCCAGGAGAACAGCGCCATGATCCCCAGCAACCACCAGAAGTCCGGCTCGACGAAGCCGCTGAGAATGATCAGCAGGTACAGCACCGGCAAGCCCGACCATACTTCCAGCAGGCGCTGCCCGAGCAGGTCGACCCAACCGCCGTGATAGCCCTGCAGCGCCCCTGCGGTCACGCCAATCAGCACGCTGACCACAGTCAAGGCAAAGGCGAACAGCAGCGACACCCGTGTGCCGTACAGCACCCGCGCCAGCACGTCACGTCCCTGGTCATCGGTGCCCAGCCAGTTGGCTGCGCTGGGCGGGCTGGGGGTCGGTACTTGCAAATCGTAGTTCGGCGTGTCGGCACTGAACGGGATCGGTGCGAACAGCATCCAGCCACCCTGGCTGTCGATCAACTGGCGCACGTAGGCACTGCGGTAGTCCGGCTGAAACGGCAACTGGCCGCCGAATTGCTGCTCGGTGTAACGCTTGAGCGCCGGGGTGTACAGCTCGCCCTTGTAGCCAAGCAGCAAAGGTTTGTCATTGGCCACCAGCTCCGCGCCCAGGCTCAGCAGCAAAAGGCCGGCAAACAGCCACAGCGAGACCCAGCCAAGGCGGTTGCGGCGAAAGCGTTGCAGGCGGCGGCGCGAGACGGGCGAGAGCATCAGTTGGCCCTCGTGTCGAAGTCGATGCGCGGGTCGAGCAGTGTGTAGCACAAGTCGCCGATCAGGCGGATCAACAGCCCTGCCAGGGTAAAGATGAACAGCGTGCCGAACACCACCGGGTAGTCGCGCGACACGGCTGCCTCATAGCTCATCCGCCCAAGCCCATCGAGGGAAAAGATCACTTCGATCAACAGCGACCCTGCGAAAAACACCGTGATCAACGCCTGGGGCAGCCCGGCCACCACCAGCAGCATGGCATTGCGCAACACATGGCCGTAGAGCACGCGGCGCTCGCTCAGGCCCTTGGCCCGGGCGGTGACCACGTACTGGCGGGAAATCTCGTCGAGAAAGGCATTTTTGGTCAGCAGCGTCAGGGTGGCGAAACCGCCGATCACCAGCGCACCGACCGGCAGCACCAGGTGCCAGAAATAGTCGGCGACCTTGCCCAGCAGGCTCAGCTGGTCGAAGTTCTCCGATACCAGGCCGCGCACCGGGAACCAGTTCAGTGACGTGCCACCGGCAAACAGCACGATCAGCAACAAGGCGAACAGAAACGAGGGCAGGGCATAGCCGATCACGATCAACCCGCTGCTCCAGGCATCGAACCGGCTGCCGTGGCGCACGGCCTTGCGGATGCCCAACGGGATAGACACCAAGTAGGTGATGAGCGTGGCCCAGAAGCCCAGTGACAAGGTGACCGGCAGCTTGTCGAGGATCAGGTCGGTGACCTTGGCCCCGCGAAAGAAGCTCTGGCCGAAGTCGAGCCGGGTGTACTGGCCGAGCATCAGCCACAGGCGCTCGGGGGCTGACTTGTCGAAGCCGTACTGGCGCTTGATCTCTTCGATCAGTTTCGGGTCCAGGCCACGGGTGGCCCGCGATTCGCTGTGCACCCCTTCGGCACGCGCGCCTGGCGCGCCGCCGCCGATGCCCTGCAGCCGCGCCACCGCTTGCTCTACCGGGCCGCCCGGCGCGGCCTGGACGATGGCGAAGTTGACCAACAAAATCGCCAGCAGGGTCGGGATGATCAGCAACAGGCGACGCAGCACATAGGCGGTCATGGGGTGGCCTTCCTGCGCTCGGCCATCTGCGCGTTGGTCAGCGCGGTAGGGCTGACTTCCCACCAGGTGTCCAGGCCTTCGTCATAGGTGGCCTGCACCTTGGGCAGGCCGAAGCGGTTCCACCAGAGCGTGGAACTGCCGGGTGGGTAGTAGTTGGGGATCCAGTAGTAGTTCCACTGCAGCACGCGGTCCAGGGCATGGGCATGGCGCAGCATGTCGGCTTGCGTACTGGCGCGCACCAGGCCATCGACCAAGCTGTCGACGGCCGGATCCTGGAGCACCATCAGGTTGTTCGAGCCGGGGTCGTGGGCCGCTTGCGAGCCAAAGTAGTTGTACAGCTCGGCGCCGGGCGACAGCGTCACCGGGTAGCCGGTGACGATCATGTCGTAGTCACGCGCCATCAGGCGGTTGACGTACTGGGCCGAGTCGACATTGCGGATGTTGAGGGTGACACCGATCTGCGCCAGGTTGCGCTTCCAGGGCAGCAGCAGGCGCTCCAGGCCAGCCTGGCCATTGAGGAAGGTGAATTCCAGCGGTTCGCCGTGGGTGTTCACCAGGCGATCGCCCTCGGGGCGCCAGCCGGCTTGCTCAAGCAAGGCCAGCGCTTGCAGCTGCTGAGTGCGGACAATGCCAGAGCCATCGGTGACCGGGGCCGTGAAGACGTGAGTGAAGACTTCATCAGGCACCTTGCCGCGCAACGGTTCCAGCAGTTCCAGCTCGCTGGCGTCCGGCAGTTCGCGGGCTGCCAGCGGGGTGTTGGAAAACACGCTCTGCTGGCGGATGTAGAGGTTGCGCATCATCTGCCGGTTGCTCCACTCGTAGTCCCAGAGCATGCCCAGCGCCTGGCGCACGCGGCGGTCGTGGAACTGCGGTTTGTCCAGGTTGAACACGTAACCTTGGGCGACTTGCGGTTTGGCTGGCCCCAGGTGAGCCCGCTGCAGACGGCCGTCGTCCAGCTGTGCGCCTTTGTAGCCTAGGGTGTAGCCGGTGGCGGAGAATTCGCGGTTGTAGTCGTAGCCGCCGCCCTTGAGTACTTGGCGCGCCACTTCGGTGTCGCCGAAGTACTCGATACGCAGCTTGTCGAAGTTGAACCGGCCACGGCTGACAGGCAGGTCTTTGGCCCACCAGTTGCGGTCCCGTTCAAAGGTGATGCTGCGGCCATTATCGATAGCCCCGATGCGGTACGGGCCGCTGCCCACCGGCCGCTCGAAGCCGCCGCCGTTGGCGAAGTCGCGCTGCTGCCAGTCATGCTCGGGCAGCACCGGCAGGCTCGCCAGGTCCAGCGGCAGGGTGCGGCCATGGCCTTGCCTGAAGTCGAAGCGCACGCGATGGGGGCTTTCGACCGTCACCCCGACGACATCGGCGAACTGCGTGCGGTACTTGAGGCTGCCCTTGCGCATCAGCAGCTCGAAGGTAAAGCGCACGTCTTCGGCGCGCACCGGCTTGCCGTCGGCGAAGGTGGCGCGCGGGTCGATCTCGAAGCGCAGCCAGGCATCTTCAGGGCCGCGTTCCATGCGCCGGGCGATCAGGCCATAAACGGTGTAGGGTTCATCGAACGCGCGCACGGCCAGCGGCGCGTACAGCCAGCCATCGACTTCGCTGACGCCGGTGCCTTTGTCGATGTACGGAAGAATGTGGTCGAACTGGCCAATCTCGAGGGCCGAGCGGCGCAGCATGCCGCCCTTGGGGGCGTCGGGGTTGCTGTAGTCGAAATGGCGGAAGGTGTCGCTGTAGCGGGGTGCTTCGCCATAGACGGTCAAGGCGTGGCTGGGGCCGGCGTGGGCGGGCTGGGCCAGGCACAGTGCCAATGCCAGCCAGCCCAGGCGATACAAGCCCCGGTAGCAGCACGCCGGTGCTGCTACAGGTGATACGTCGTTCCAGAGGAACAACGTGGCATCAGTCCTGACGGCTGGTCACTTCCAGCAGGTGATAACCGAATTGGGTCTTGACCGGGCCCTGGACAACGTTCAGCGGCGCGCTGAAGACCACGGTGTCGAACTCCTTCACCATCTGGCCTGGGCCGAACGAGCCCAGGTCGCCGCCTTGGCGGCTGGAAGGGCAGGTGGAGTTGGTTTTGGCGACTTCAGCGAAGTCGGCACCTGCTTCGATCTGGGCCTTGAGTTCGTTGCACTTGTCTTCGCTGCTGACCAGGATGTGGCGGGCGGTGGCACGGGCCATGGGTACTGCTCCTTAGGGTAAAAATGCAAGCCTAGCGCACTTGTTCGGGAAATGTCTCGCAAGGCTTGCTGGTGGCTTCCTACAGTTTTTGTGCAGCCTCGCGCAATAGCGTTTCGGTGGCGGCCCAGCCCAGGCAACCGTCGGTGATCGACACGCCGTACTTCAAAGCGCCTTTGCCCAAGGCCTGGCAGCCATCGAACAGATGCCCTTCGATCATCACACCGACAATCGAGCGGTCACCGGCCAGGCGCTGCGCCAGTACGTCCTCGAACACCGCTGGCTGACGCGCCGGGTCCTTGCCGCTGTTGGCATGGCTGCAATCGACCATGATCCGCGCCTGTAAACCGACCTTGGCCAACCCCTGGCGGGCCTGGGCGATGCTTGCCGCATCGTAGTTCGGGCCCTTGTGGCCGCCACGCAGCACCAGGTGGGTGTCGGGGTTGCCGAGGGTCTCGATGATCGCGGGGTAGCCCTGCGCATCCATGCCGAAGTGGCGATGCGGGTGGGCGGCGCTGCGCATGGCGTCGCTAGCAACGCCGATGCCGCCGTCAGTGCCGTTCTTGAAACCTACGGGCAAATCCAGGCCGCTGACCATTTCGCGGTGGATCTGCGACTCGGTGGTACGCGCGCCGATGGCGGCCCAGCCCAGCAGGTCGTCGAAGTAGCCCGCGGCCATCGGTTGCAAGAGTTCGGTGGCAATCGGCAGGCCGCGCTCGATCATGTTCAACATCAGGCCGCGCGACAGGGCGATACCTGCATGCATGTCATCGCTGCCATCAAGGCGCGGGTCGTAGGCCAGGCCTTTCCAGCCCACCGTGGTGCGGGGTTTTTCGACGTAGGCGCGCATCACCAACAGCAGCTTGCCGTCCACCTCGCGGCTCAGCGCGGCCAGGCGGTCGGCGTATTCCAGGGCCGAGCGTGGGTCATGGATCGAGCATGGGCCGACTACCACCAGCAGGCGCTCGTCGCGGCCTTCGAGAATGGCGCGGATGGCCTGGCGATGGGCATGGACTTGCTGGGTGAGTTCAGCGGTCAGCGGCATTTGCTGCTTGAGCAGGTGCGGGCTGGGCAGGCGCTGGCTGACGGTGGTATTGGCAGCTTGCGGTTGGGTCAGGGGCAGGGCGAGGTTCGAGGCTTGCATGGCGTTTTTCCCTGGGCGGACGGCGGGTTGTGGCCCGCGCGGTCGGCCCTATCGAGGTGTTCGACAGATCGTTGAGTGTGTGTTGTCTGCAGCGTTGCCACCTTTGAGGGACCGAACGGAGGCGGCAGGCTGGCCCGAACGGGATTGGCTAAATCGCCAGGCATAGGTGCTTGCGGAGTAATAAGTGGCGTAGTTCATGGATCTGTCCTCAATATGAATCGGTGTTGTTCAAAGGCCTGAAAAGCAAAACCCCCGGTCGGGGAGCCGACCGGGGGTTTGAGTATTCTCATGTTCGGCGGCCCCTCGAAAGTGGGCGCCGTGTAGGTATCAGCGGCGCCTAGTGGCTAAACCAATACCCAAAATAAAAGCTGGCAGGGGCCATGCTACCGGCAACGGCCAGCACAGGGCGCAGGGTGCGACCGGTGTGGTTGGCGTGATTGCAGGTGTGTTTCGGCATGTTGCTCTCCAGTGAATGAGCCCGAGCTTACTGCAGATCGGGCGTGCCGTTCAATGGGTAAATGCTATGGGGCAGATCATTACTGCCAATATCAGTGGCCGTAACGCCCTACCAAGGTTTGCGCACCTAGTGCATGGCCTTGCAGCAATTCAAGCAGCCCATTGCGGTCCAGTTCAGCTGGCAGGATGCCGGGTGCCAGGTCGGTGGCGATCAAGGTCAGTGCGTAGTGGTGCGGGTTGTCCCCGGCGGGCGGGCAGGGGCCTCGGTAGCTGGCGGTGCCGCGGGAATTGCGCCCCACCGTCACGGCATGGGTGGTTTGCCCGGCCACACCTTCTTTCAAGCCATCCAGGGCCGGGTCGATGTTGTAGGCGATCCAGTGCACCACCCCGAGGCCCTTGCCGCCATCGGGGTCGAACATCACCAACGCCAGCGAGCGGGTGCCTGCGGGCAGGTTGTCCCAGCTCAACTGCGGCGTGCGTTCCTCACCGGCACCACAGGCCGGGTCTGGCCCGACCTGTTGCAAGGCGATCACCCCGCCGTCAGTGAACGACGATGAGCTGATCGACAGCGCACCAGAACCCGGCCCTGCGGCCAGTGCGCTGCACGGCAGCAGGGCTGCGAGCAGCCACGGTTTGATGTTCATGGCAATTCCTTGGCAGGGCAATGGGGCGCAGTGTAGTCCAGGCTGGCCTTAACGGCTGTCCTGGTCCTCGGCGGTGCCGCCGCTGCTGCCAGCCCCCGAGCCTGTGGCCTCGCCCGTGCTGTTGGAGCCGCCACTGGCGCCGTCTGCAGCATCGGTGCTGGTGCCGGTGTTGCTGCTGTCGTTGTCCTGGCCGCTGCCGGGGCTGTTGACGCTGCTGTCATCACCGGCGGTCTTGCCGCCGGATTGATCGGTTTGCGGGTGGCTGTCGGTATTGGTGGGCTCGGTGGCGGCAAAGCTGGTGCCGCTGATGACGCCCAAGGCCAGGGCCAGGCACAGCGAGAGGGGACGAATGCGGATCATGGTGTATCTCCCTTGCGGATGATCTGTCATTCCTTTGGCCGGGCAGCGCCGGCGCGGTGCCCTTCGGGCGACGGGTGGTCACGCACAGCCCGGATCCGGCCTTGTGTAGGAGCGGCCTTGCGTCGCGAACGGGTTGCGCAGCAGCCCCGGGATTTCAGCTTGGCCGCAGAGATTGCCGGGGCTGCTGCGCAACCCGTTCGCGACGCAAGGCCGCTCCTACAAAAAGCGATTAGCGGATGGGGTCGGGGCGGGTGCTTTCCACGGGTTCCAGCGGCGGATGCTCCTGCGCCGCATGCATCAGGTCTTCGGTCACCCGCAGCTCAGCGCCTGTGGGCGAGAAGGTAGTCGAGGCGGTGAACGGTGCCGGGTGCTCCGCCGCCGGGCGCTTGCCACGGCGCCACAGGAAGAAGCTCACCATCCCCAAGTTGACCACCGCAAAGGCCCAGAAAAGCCCCGCTTCGCCGAACGACGTCATCATCGGCGAAATCGCCAATGGCGCCAGCGCCGAGCCCAGCGAGTTGATCAGCAGCAAGCCCTGGATCATCGGCACCAGGGCGTCGGACGGTGCACGGTCGGCCGCGTGGCTGACCGCCACCGGGTACAGGGCGAACACCCCGCCACCCAGCAGGAACAGCATCGCCGGCAGCAATGACGATTCAGACGGCAGGAACACCGTGATCAACGACAGCACCACGCACAGCCCGGCCAGGGCAATCAGCACGTCCTGGCGGTCTTTGCGGTCAGACCAGCGGCCAACCGGGTATTGCAGCAGCATGGCACCGAGGATGACCCAGGCCATCATGTTGCCGACTTCCCCCACGTCCAGGCCGATGCGCTGCAGGTACAGCGGCAGCAGGGCATAAATGCCGGCAATCGCCACGCCCGAACCGAAGCAGCCGACCAGGCCCGACGGTGCAACACCCAGCAGTTGCCGCGGTTTCAGTGGCTCGACCTGGTCCAGCAGCGGCGACACCCGCGGCAGGATCACGATCGGCAGCACCGACAGCGCCGCAAGCATGCCGGCGAGCATGAACGGTGCGGTATCGCCCAGGCGAGTGATCTCGCCAAGGCCTGCCTGGGCAATCACGCCAGCGCCATAGAAGGCAATCATGTACAGCGCCAGCAGGCGGCCCCGGATCTTCGCGTCGCCGGCCAGCAGCAGCCAGCTCTCGATCACCAGGAATACGCCCACCGCGGCCCAGCCGTTGATCAAACGCAGGATCGACCACCACGTAGTGTCGTAGAACATCCCCTGCAGCAGGATGGTTGCAGCGATCAGCGAGGCGAAGCTGGTGTAGGCGCGGATATGGCCGATGCGCAGGATCAGCCGGTCATTGAAGATCGCGCCAAGGGTCAGGCCAATGAAGTAACTCGACGACACGATACCGATGGTGGTTGCCGATTCACCGGCAGCGCCCAGGCGCAGGGTGGTCAGGGAAGACATGAAGCCGTTGCCCAGGGCAATGATAAACAGCCCGAGCAGGGGCGCCAGCGCCATGGCCAGCAAACGCGGAGACATATGTACCTCAAGGTGGATGAGCGGAATGAGCGCCTCTTCGGACGCGCACGCCGACATGGCCCGATAAGGGGCCAAGAGGCTGCACGGATGTGCCTGGGAGGGATGCGACCTGGGCAAGACTCAACCGCTGGGCCTTGGAAGAACTGGGCCGGGCGGGGTGGGTTGAGCCTATTTCACATGTGCGTTCATGTGTTCAGGCACGGACTCTGTCGTTGCTGCCGGTTGCCACCGTTCAAGGCGACGGGCGAAAAGGAAGCGCGATTCTACGTGCTTGCATCGATTTGCCCAAGGGGCATTGGCCTGCGACGAGACGCCGCAGGGGGAGTGCAGCTGCACCCAGACTACAGCCTGCTAATAATAATTTGTCAGGGTAAATAACTTTAGTCGTATTGATTCATGGATTTATCGAGTTGCCGTGTGCGTTTATTGACCTGGATCAATACAGTTATGCAGTTAGTTGCCATTGCAGTGCATTGATCGATAAAACTTATCAAGCGATCAAGCCGGTCAATTGGTCCCTGCGGCATCCTGCCACTACAATGGCGGCCGCGACCTGCAAGGGGCGCCTTGATAAACGAGTGATGCCACGGCCCATTTAGTGTTTGCCAAAAAGTTGCGTTTATATCAACGCACTGCGAATACCTATTGCCGCCGATTAGTGCCCGTCACCCAACTAGAACGACTTGCCGATAACACCCGTTGATAAGTAACGCCTGTTCGCCCGGTACCGAGCCGGGCTTAGATGAGGAGATGCCCATGGCACTTGGCAGACGACAATTTTTCAAACTTTGCACGGCCGGGGCGGCGGCAGCGACCAGCGTGTCGCTGGGCTTTGCACCGGCGGTGGCCAATGCCAGCCAGTCACGCCAATACAAGCTGTTGCGCGCCAAAGAGACACGCAACAACTGCACCTACTGCTCGGTAGGCTGCGGCATCCTCATGTACAGCCTGGGCGACGGTGCGAAGAACGCCAAGGCGCGCATCTTCCATATCGAAGGCGACCCGGACCACCCGGTCAGCCGGGGCTCGCTGTGCCCGAAAGGGGCGGGGCTGGTGGACTACATCCACAGCGAACAGCGCCTGCTGTACCCGGAGTACCGCGCCCCAGGCTCGGACACGTGGCAGCGCATCAGCTGGGACCATGCCATCGAGCGCATCGCCCGCCTGATGAAGGACGACCGCGATGCCAACTTCATCGAAAAGAACGCCAAGGGCGTAACCGTCAACCGTTGGCTGTCCACCGGCATGCTCTGTTCCTCGGCGGCCAGCAGCGAAACCGGCTCGCTCGATCAGCGCTTCACTCGCGCTCTGGGCATCCTCGGCACCGACAGCCAGGCCCGGGTGTGTCACGCCCCGACCGTATCGGCGCTGGCACCGACCTTTGGCCGTGGCGCCATGACCAACAACTGGGTGGACATCAAGAACGCCAACGTGGTGCTGATCATGGGCGGCAACCCCGCCGAAGCGCACCCGGTGGGCTTCAAGTGGGTGATCGAGGCGAAGATCCGCAACGGCGCCCAGGTGATCGTGGTCGACCCGCGCTTCAACCGCAGCGCCTCGGTGGCCGACCTGTACTCGCCGATCCGCGCCGGCTCCGACATCACCTTCCTCATGGGGGTGGTGAATTACCTGATCAGCCACGACCGTATCCAGCATGAGTACGTGCGTGCCTACACCAATGCCAGCCTGATCGTGCGCAGCGACTACAGTTTCGACGACGGCCTGTTCAGCGGTTACGACGCAGGCACCCGACGCTACGATCGCAGCTCCTGGGCCTACGAGCTCGACGAGCAGGGCTTTGCCAAACGCGACATGTCGCTCAACCACCCGCGGTGCGTGTACAACCTGCTCAAGCAGCATGTCAGCCGCTACACGCCGGAGCGGGTCAACGAGTTGTGCGGTACGCCCAAGGACGATTTCCTGCAGATTTGCGAGATCCTTGCCAGCACCAGCGCACCAGACAAGACTGCGACCTTCCTCTATGCCCTGGGCTGGACCCACCACACCACGGGCGCCCAGATGATCCGCGGTTCGGGCATGATCCAACTGCTACTGGGCAATATCGGCATGGCCGGTGGCGGCGTCAACGCCCTGCGCGGGCACTCCAACATCCAGGGCTATACCGACCTGGGGCTGTTGTCGCAACGCCTGCCGGGTTACATGAACCTGCCGTCCGACAACCAGACCAGCGTCGAAACCTACCTCAAGGAAACCACCCCCAGCGCCCAGCTGCCGGGGCAGGTCAACTACTACCAGCACACACCCAAGTTCTTCATCAGCCTGATGAAGAGCCTGTGGGGCGACCAGGCCACCCGCGAGAACAACTGGGGCTTCGACTGGTTGCCCAAGTGGGACGACAGCTACGATGTGCTCAACTATTCCAACCGCATGTACGAAGGCAAGGTCAACGGCTACATTGCCCAGGGCTTCAACCCGATCGCGGCCTTCCCGGACAAGAACAAGGCTGCCGAGGCCTTGGCCAAGCTCAAGTTCCTGGTGATCATCGACCCGCTGGCGACCGAGACATCGAGCTTCTGGCAGAACCATGGCGAGTCCAACGACGTCGACCCGGCAGCCATCCAGACCGAGGTCTTCCGCCTGCCCTCCAGCTGCTTCGCCGAAGAGAACGGCTCGATCGTCAACTCCAGCCGTTGGCTGCAATGGCACTGGGCCGGCGCGGCGCCACCGGGTGAAGCCTGGCACGATGGCAAGATCCTCGGCCACCTGTTCATGAAGCTGCGCGAGCTGTATCGCCGCGAGGGCGGCGTGTGCCCCGAGCCCGTGTTGAACATGGCCTGGGACTACAAGAACCCCTACGACCCAGAACCCGAGGAAGTCGCCAAGGAGTCCAACGGCTACGCCCTGACCGACCTGCATGACGACAAGGGCAACCTGGTGCTGCGCAAGGGCCAGTTGCTGGACAACTTCGCCCAATTGCGTGACGACGGCAGTACCGCCTGCTTTAACTGGGTGTTCGCCGGTTCCTGGACCGAAGCCGGCAACCAGATGGCCCGCCGCGACAACGCCGACAGCGGCCTGGGCTGCACACCGGGCTGGGCGTGGGCCTGGCCGCAGAATCGCCGCATCCTCTACAACCGTGCCTCGGCCGACCCTCAGGGCAAGGCCTGGGACCCGAAGCGCCAGATCATTGCCTGGGATGGCAGCCGCTGGGCTGGCAGCGATGTGCCGGACTACCCGGTTACCGCCGCGCCCGGCAGCGATGTCAACCCGTTCATCATGCTGCCCGAAGGGGTAGGGCGGCTGTTTTCGGTCGGGGCCATGAACGATGGGCCGTTCCCTGAGCATTACGAACCGATCGAAAGCCCGCTGGTGTCCAACCCGCTGCACCCCAATGTCAGCAAGAGCCCGACCGCACGGCTGTACGAAAGCGACCGGGCGCGCATGGGCAGCCGTGAGGAGTTCCCTTACGTGGCCACCACCTATTCGATCACCGAGCTGTTCCGCCACTGGACCAAACACTCGCGGCTCAACGCGATCATCCAGCCCGAGCAGTTCATCGAGATTGGCGAAGTGCTGGCCAAGGAGAAGGGCATCGTCCAGGGCGACCTGGTGCGGGTGACCACCAAGCGCGGCTACATCAAGGCCAAGGCGGTGGTCACCAAGCGGGTCCAGCGCCTGGAGGTTGCCGGGCAGATGGTCGACACCATCGGCATCCCTTGCCACTGGGGCTTCGAAGGCGCTACCCGCAAGGGTTTTCTGGCCAACACGCTGACCCCAGGCGTGGGTGATTCCAACACCAACACCCCGGAATACAAAGCGTTCCTGGTGAACGTGGAAAAGGCCTGACGGAGCGACGCACATGTCCCTGCAATCCCAAGACATCATTCGCCGTTCGGCGACCAACGCCTTCACCCCCGCGCCCCGTGCCCGCGACCACCAGGCCGAGGTGGCCAAGCTGATCGACGTCAGCATCTGCATCGGCTGCAAGGCCTGCCAGGTAGCGTGCAACGAGTGGAACGACCTGCGTGACGAGGTCGGGCACAACGTCGGCGTGTACGACAACCCGGCCGATCTTACGCCAGACACCTGGACGCTGATGCGTTTCGACGAGCACCAGGACGAAAACGGCAAGCTGGAATGGCTGATCCGCAAGGATGGCTGCATGCACTGCGCCGACCCTGGCTGCCTGAAGGCTTGCCCGCAACCGGGTGCGATCATTCAGTACGCCAACGGTATCGTCGATTTCCAGTCCGAGCACTGCATCGGCTGCGGCTACTGCGTGGCCGGCTGCCCGTTCGATGTGCCGCGCATCAGCAAGAAGGACAACAAGGCCTACAAGTGCACGCTGTGCGTCGACCGGGTCACGGTCGGCCAGGAACCGGCCTGCGTTAGAACCTGCCCGACCGGCGCGATCAACTTCGGCAGCAAGGCCGACATGCTGGTGCAGGCCGAAGAGCGCGTGAGCGAACTGCAAGGCCGCGGCTTTGCCGGTGCCGGTATCTACGACCCGCAGGCCGTGGGTGGCACCCATGTGTTCTACGTGCTGCAACACGCCGACAAGCCGCAGCTGTACCACAAGCTCAACCCGGACCCGCGCATCAGCAGCGCCATCGAGGGCTGGAAAGGCTGGCTGAAGCCGGTGGCCGCCGCAGCGTTCTTCGCCACCCTGGCGGGCACGGTGTTCCACTACATCGGTGTTGGCCCCAACGAAGTCGAGGAAGACGAAAAGGAGACCCAGGTATGAACAAGGACCGACTGATTCTGCGCACGCGCTTCATCGACCGGGCCAGCCACTGGTTCATGGTCATCTGTTTCTTCCTGGTGGCGATGTCGGGGCTGTCGTGGTTCTTCCCGTCGCTGAACTGGCTCAACGGGGTGTTCGGCACGCCACAGCTGGCGCGTATCCTTCACCCGTTTTTCGGGGTGGTGGTGTACGTGGTGCTGATGTTCCTGTTCGTGCGCTTTGTCAGGTACAACCTGCCCGAACGTGAAGACGCCATCTGGTTTCGCAACGTCAACAAGGTGCTGGCAGGCGATCACAGCCAGCCGCTGCGCATCGGCAAGTACAACGCCGGCCAGAAGATCCTGTTTTGGGGGATCATGGGCCTGATCACCTTGCTGATGGGCAGTGGCGTGATCATCTGGCGGCCGTGGTTTGCCGATTACTTCAGCATCCCGCTGATCCGCATTGCCCTGTTTACCCATGCCCTGGCCGGCATCTCGCTGATCTTGCTGATCATCGGCCACGCTTACCTGGCGTTCTGGGTCAAGGGCTCGATTCGCGGCATGATCACAGGCTACGTCTCGCGTACCTGGGCCAAGTCGCACCATGACCGCTGGTACCAGCAGATCAGCAACAAGAGTGAGAAGAAATGAGCAGCAGCATCAAACTGACGGCGGTCGAGCAGCCCAGCGGTGGCGTGGGCGCTATCAGCGCCTTGTTGCTGCCGCAATTGGGTCAGCACTTTGCCAAGCGCGCAGCGCGTTTGCGCCAGCTGGCCGAGGGGCATGAGCAGGCTGATTACCTGGGCTTCGCCGCCACCGTTGCACAGGCCCAGCAGCGGCTGCTGGAGCGTTTTCAGGTGCCTGCGCCCGAGCTTGAGGCCCTTGCCCAGCGGATGGGCGACGCTGCGCCGTTAGCGGTGCAGCAGTTGCCGCGTTCGCGTTACTGGCAGCAAGCGCTCGAAGCGTTGATCGAAGAGCTGCGCGCTGAGGCCAGCGGCCCGGTACGCGCCGCGCTGGATGCGCTTGCCGCATTGAGCCACGAACAGCGCGAAGCCTGCGCCGAGCACCTGCTGCAGGGCCGCTATGGCGAAGTGGACAGCGGCCAGGCGCTGTTCCTGTGGGCCGCCCTGGGGCTGTACTTCGTGCAACTTGCGGCGGCACTGCCTGCCCATGCCCACGCGGCAGTGGGGGAGCACCGCCAGTTCTGCCCGGTATGCGCCAGCGCGCCGGTGGCCAGCGTCATCCTCACGGGCAAGCGTGCCGGGCTGCGCTATTTGCATTGCGGGCTGTGCGAGAGCCGCTGGCACATGGTGCGGGTCAAGTGCAGCAATTGCGAACACACCGGCAAACTGGACTATTGGTCGCTGGAGCGTCAGGACAGTGCGGTCAAGGCAGAAAGCTGCGGCGACTGCGAAAGCTACCTCAAGGCGTTCTATTACGAGCACGACCCGGCGCTGGAACCTGTCGCCGATGACCTGGCCACGCTGCGGCTGGATGCCGAGCTTGAAGGGCAAGGCTTTGCCCGTAGCAGCATCAACCCATTTCTGTTTCCGGGTTGATGCGGCGTAACACTGCGGCATACTGACGCCTTCCCCAACCCAGGAAGGTAAGGCTCATGCTGGCATCGTTGTTCGCCGTTCTGGCACCCGTGTTCATCGTTGCCGGCATTGGTTTCGCCTGGGCTCGCAAAGGCTTGGACTACCCCACCGAGTTCATCGCCAGGATCGTGATGACGGTCGGCACGCCCTCGCTGGTGCTGTCGACCTTGAGCCGCACCGAACTGGACCCGACGGCGTTCACCAGCATGGCCGTGGCCTGCCTGTTGTGCACGCTGGGCATGGCCCTGGCAGGGCTGCTGGTGTGCCGCGTCTCGGGGCAACACTGGCGGGTGCTGTTGCCGGCGTTCATGTTCCCCAATACCGGCAACATGGGCCTGCCGATCAGCCTGTACGCCTTCGGCGAGCATGGGCTGGCCCTGGCGGTGGCGTTTTTCCTGACCCTGTCGATCGTGCAGTTCACCATCGGCATGGCCATCTCGGGCACGGCGGCGTCACTCAAGGCGCTGGCCCGCAACCCCATCGTGATCAGCCTGGCGGGGGCGATGCCGATCATCTTTCTCGATTTCGAACTGCCGCATTGGTTGGCCAACACGGCAGACCTGCTTGGCGGCATGACCATACCGCTGATGCTGCTGACCCTGGGGGTATCGTTGGCCAGCATCCGCTTGCAGCATGTCGGCAGCGGCATCCTGTTGGGTGGGCTGCGTATCGTGCTGGGCGCGGCAGTGGGTTGGGCCGTGGGCGCGGGGCTGGGCATGGAACCGCTGGAGCGGGCGGTGCTGATGCTGCAGTCCGCGATGCCGGTGGCGGTGTTCAACTACCTGATGGCGGTACGGGCCAATCGCTCGCCCGAGCAGGTGGCGAACCTGGTGATGTGTTCGACTGTGCTGTCGTTTGCCTGGTTGCCGGTTGTGCTGGCTGCATGGTTGTAGCGCGTAGGTTTACGTTGTGGGGAGGCAGTTGTGTTGTTCGAGTATTTTTGAGGGGGGCTGGAGATTGTAGGGGGCACCAGGTGCCTGGCTTGGTTTCTTCAGGGGGGCGGATATCGAGCGCCGCCCGCGCGGCGCATCGCGACGCAAGGCCGCTCCTACATTCGTTTCGGGCCAGTGAGGCCAGTGGCATTTGCGCGCGACCGCCTTGTTTGTACGACGCGATATTGAGGGGGCACCAAGGGGCCGCGCGCCAATGCCACAGGAATAATTGGCCCGAAACAAATGTAGGAGCGGCCTTGCGTCGCGATGCGCCGCGCGGGCGGCGCTCGATATCAGCACCACCGCCAAGCCAAAGCCAGGCAAACCCCACGGCCTAGAGCGGCAAGACGGCACCTCGGCAGGTACCTACTGCCCGTCACGGGTGTCGATGCTCACCACCACCGACATACCTGGCCGTAACCGTTTTGCCTGGGGCTGGTCGGCATCCACGGTGATGCGCACCGGGATCCGCTGGGCAATCTTGACGAAGTTGCCGGTGGCGTTGTCCGCCTGCAGCAGCGCGAACTCGGAGCCGGTGGCCGGCGAAATCTGCTGCACATGGCCGTACAGCTTCAGGTGGTTCAAGGCATCCACGGTGAAACTCACCGGCTGGCCGATACGCACTGCGGCCATCTGGGTTTCCTTCAGGTTGGCGATCACCCACAGCGTGTCGGGCACCAGCGCCATCAATTGCGCACCCGAGTTCACGTAGGCCCCCAGGCGCGTGCCAATCTGCCCCAGCTGGCCGTCGCGCGGGGCGGTCACACGGGTGTTGTCGAGGTCGATGCGGGCCAGCTCCACGGCGGCCTTGGCATTTTCCACCGCGGCTTGCAGCGCAGCCCGGTTGACCACCACGGTTTCCCGGTCCTGGCGGGCGATTTCCAGTGCAGCCTTGGCCTGGGCCAGGCTGGCGACGGCAGCCGCCTGGCTGGCACGGGCCAGGTCCAGCTCGCGGCGCGACACCGAGCCGTCGCTGACCAGTGCCTGGTTACGGCCGAGGTCGGCCTTGGCCTTGGTCGCTTGGGCTGCCTCATCACCGATGGCAGCCTGACGCTGGGCGATGGTGGCCTCGGCACTGTTGCGTTGCTGCAGGTTATTGGCCAGTGCCGCCTGTTGCTGTTGCAATTGGGCGATGGCCTGGGCCAGGCGTTGCTTGTAGATGCGGTCGTCCAGTTGCACCAGCAGGTCGCCCGCCTTGACGAACTGGAAGTCATGCACCGGTACATCGACGATGTAGCCACTGAGTTGCGGGCCGATGATGGTCACCTGGCCGCGCACCAGGGCATTTTCGGTACTCTCGATGGCGCTGCCGAACGGCGGCAGGCGCCAGGCATAGAGCACCAACAGGATGCCGGCCAGGGCTACGCAGGCAAAACTGACCGTCGACAGGATGCGCACCCGGCGCGAGCGTACCGGGCTGGTCGGTTCACTGGGGGGCGGCGTGCCTTCCGGGGTCTCGGCGAGGGCGGTGGTGGTGGTCGTGCGGGTTTCGTCGGTCATCGGGTAGGCGCGCTACGGCTAGAGTCGGAGGAGGTGGCCTTGGCGGCCGTGTACCAGAGCCAGGTGCTGCGGATGCAGATCCAGACCATGGTCAGGATAGCGATGCTGCCGATCAGCATGAAGACATCGTTGTAGGCCATCACGTTGGCCTCCCGGGTGGCCGCACTGGCTAGCACGCGCAGGCCGGCTTCGCTGCGCAGCGCCGGGTCGGCGAGGATCCCGGCATAACCGCCGCCACCGCTTTGCACGCGGGCGTTGACCAGCGGCTCAAGGTAACTGAGCCGGTCCATCAGGTGGCTGGAGTGAAATTTTTCCCGCCAGGTCTGGAAGGTGCCGAGCAGCGCTGCGCCAATCAGGCCGCCGAGGTTGTTGCAGATGCCGAACAGCACCGAAAAACTCACCAGGTTGCGCGGGTTGGCCCGCACATGGCTGATGCCCAGGGCCATCGACGGGCCCAGGAAGAAGGTGCTGCCGAAGGCCAGCAGGAACTGGCTAAGGTACATCTGCGCCGGGCGCGTGAGGTTGCTTGAGCTGCTGTCCATGAAGGCCCCGACGGCCATTGCCAGCAGCGAAACCAGCAGCGGGATGACCAGGTGCTTGGGGTCGATGGTCAGGGCGCTGGTGGCAAGGCCGGCCACCGCGCCGAACAGCATGATCGCGTACAGCGTGCGCATCTGCTCGCTGCCCATGTTCAGCGCCTGCAGAAACCCCACCGCACCAGTGGACTGCTCCGAGGTCACCATGCGAATCAGGATCACGCACAGGGCCAGGCGGATGATCGTGCCGCTGCCCAGCCAGCGTGTCATCAGCAAGGGGTTCTGGCGATTGTGTTCGATGGCCAGGCCGCTGAATATCAGGCCGATCGACGACGCCAGGGCCACACCGATCCAGGGCGCCTCCAGCCACCAGTCGATGCGCCCCAGCGACAGTGCGGCGCAAAGCAGGGCGGTGCCGCTGGCCATCAGGGTGAAGGTCAGAAAATCGAGCGGCTCGAAGGTCTTGAAGCGGTCGCCAGGCGGCAACTTGAGCATCAGCACGCAACCCAGTGCGGCCAGTGCCAGGCCCAACTCGAACAGGTACAACCCGCGCCATTCAGCGATCTGCAACAAGTCTTCGGAGAAGATCCGCGCCAGCGGCAAGGCCAGCTGCGAGGCGCCAAGGCCCAGGACCATAGCCTTGAGCCGCCACTGCGCAGGGAACGCCTGGATCATGTAGTACAGGCCCAGCGAACTGAGCGCGGCGCCGACCATGCCGTGGGCGGCGCGCACGGCGATTGCCGAGTTCAGGTCATTGACGAACAGGTGGGCAAAGGTGACCAGTACATAGAGCACCAGGAACACTTCGGTGAAGGCGCGCAAGCCGAACTGCTGGCGAAACTTGACCAGCAGCAGGTTCATCGACACGTTGGTCATCACATAGGCGGCCGGCAGCCAGGCCATTTCGGCGGTGGTCGCCCCAAGGGCACCCTGCAGGAACACCAGGTTGGCCGTTACCAGCGCGCTGCCCAGGCCACCGGTGATCGCCACCAGCAGCCCCACCACCCCATAGGCCAGGCGTTTTCCGGGCGTGTGCAGGGGAGTAGAGGGCGACCCAGGCAGGCTGGGTTTTTCGTGAGGGAGCCACTGGCGTGGGGCGTATTTGTTCATAGGCAGACTGTACGTGACGGGCATGGGCATTAAAACTGTCTGCGCTCACGTTTGCCGCGCCTACAACGCGTTGGCCAGGAAGCTGGCGGTGCGGCTGTCTTTGCACTGGGCAACCGATTGTGGCGTCCCACTGACCACCACCTTGCCGCCGGCATCCCCAGCCCCCGGCCCGATGTCGATCACCCAGTCGCTTTGCGCCACCACGCGCATGTCATGCTCGACCACCACCACGCTATGCCCGGCATCGACCAGGCGATTGAGTTGTACCAGCAGGCGGTCGATGTCCTGCGGATGCAGCCCGTTGGTGGGCTCGTCCAGCACGTACAGCGTCGCCCCGCGCGCGGTGCGCTGCAGCTCGGTGGCCAGCTTGATGCGTTGCGCCTCGCCGCCGGACAGCTCGGTGGCCGGCTGACCCAGGCGCAGGTAACCCAGGCCGATATCCTGCAGGACCTGCAGGCAGCGTCGTACCGGCGGTTGTTCGGCGAACACCGCAAGGGCCTGGTCAACGGTCAGTTGCAGCACCTGGGCGATGTTCATGCCCTGCCAGGTCACTGCCAGGGTATCGGGGTTGTAGCGGGCGCCATGGCAGGTGGGGCAGGGTGCATACACGCTGGGCATGAACAGCAGCTCGACGCTGACGAACCCTTCACCCTCGCAGTTCTCGCAACGGCCCTTGGCAACGTTGAACGAAAACCGCCCGGCATCGAAGCCGTTCGCCTTGGCCTGCTCGGTGCTGGCGAACAGCTTGCGCACGTAGTCGAACAGGCCGGTGTAGGTGGCAAGGTTGGAGCGCGGCGTGCGGCCGATGGGCTTCTGGTCGACCTGCACCAGCCGCTTGATGTTGTCCAGGCCCGCACTGACACGGCCTGCGCTGGTCTGCTCGGGCTCGTCCTCCAGGCTCTGCTCCTCGGGCTCGGCACGCTGTTCGGCATGGCCCAGGTGGGCACCGACCAGTTCCAGCAGCGCCTGGCTGACCAGGCTCGACTTGCCCGAGCCGGAAATACCGGTCACCGAGGTGAAGCACCCCAAAGGGAACCGGGTGCTGAGGTTGTTGAGGTTGTTGCGCGTGATGCCCTCCAGCTGCAGCCAGGCCTGCGCCTTTCGTGGCGCCCGAGCGGCTGGCTGCTGCGGGGCAAAGAGATAGGCGCGGGTGCGCGATACCTCGACCTCGGCCAGGCCTGCGGGCGGGCCGCTGTACAGTACCTGCCCGCCATGCTCGCCGGCTGCCGGGCCGACGTCCACCAGCCAGTCGGCGCGGCGCATGGTATCCAGGTCGTGCTCAACCACGTATACCGAATTGCCCGCCCGCTTGAGCCGTTGCAGGGCGTCGAACAGCGCTTCGCTGTCGGCCGGGTGCAGGCCGGCCGACGGTTCGTCGAGCACGTAGATGACGCCGAACAGTTGCGAGTTGAGCTGGGTGGCCAGGCGCAGGCGTTGCAGTTCGCCCGAGGACAGTGTCGGCGTGCTGCGTTCCAGGGCCAGGTAGCCGAGGCCCAGGTCAATCAGCGGCGCGATTCGTTCCAGCAGTTCGTGGGCGATGCGCTGGGCGGCCAGGCGCTTTTCCAGGGTCAGGGTGTCTTCATGCTGTTGCAGATAACCGGGGGCTGCCACCGAGCGGAACACCTCGGCTAGCGTCTGCAAAGGCAGGCGTGACAGCTCGCCGATGTCGCGGCCGGCGAAGGTCACGGCCAGCGCTGCGCGCTTGAGCCGTTTGCCCTGGCACAGCGGGCAGGGGCTTGGGCGCATGAATTGGGAGACGCGCTTGCGCATCTGCGCGCTCTGCGAATGCATGAACGTGTGCATCACGTAGCGCCGGGCGCCGCTGAAGGTGCCTTGGTAGCTGGGTTCGAGCTTGCGCTTGAGTGCGGCGCGGGTCTGCGCCGGGCTGAGCCCGGCGTAGACCGGCACGGTGGGGGTTTCTTCGGTGTAGAGGATCCAGTCGCGTTGCTCCTGGGGCAGGTCGCGCCAGGGGGTGTCAACGTCATAGCCCATGGTCACCAGGATATCGCGCAGGTTCTGGCCCTGCCAGGCCATCGGCCACGCGGCCACCGCCCGCTCACGTATGGTCAGCGACGGGTCGGGGACCATGGTTGCCTCGTTCACCTCGTAGACACGGCCCAGGCCGTGGCATTCGGGGCAGGCCCCTTGTGGGGTATTGGGCGAGAAGTCTTCAGCGTACAGCATGGCCTGCCCGGCCGGGTAGTGGCCGGCACGCGAGTAGAGCATGCGGATCGAGCTGGACAATGTGGTGACGCTGCCCACCGACGAACGCGCGCTTGGCGTGCCGCGTTGCTGCTGCAGGGCCACCGCAGGGGGCAGGCCTTCGATGGCGTCCACGTCGGGTACGCCAACCTGGTCGATCAGGCGCCGGGCATAGGGCGCGACCGATTCGAAGTAGCGGCGCTGCGCTTCGGCATACAGGGTGGAGAAGGCCAGTGAAGACTTGCCAGAGCCGGATACACCGGTGAATACCACCAGCGCGTCGCGGGGGATGTCGACGTCGATGTTCTTGAGGTTGTGCTCGCGAGCGCCACGGACACGGACGAAACCGGTAGGGGTTGGGTTGCGTGGTGGCATTGGGCAGCTCCTTGGCTGGGGAAATGGGGCACGGTAGCAGTAATTTCAGGGTCTGTGCGGGGATTGGGGTGGGGCTGGCAGGTGTAGGGGTTGGGAGGTTTAGCGCCTGCGAGATCGAGCGCCGCGCGGGCGGCGCTCGATCTCATAGGCGCAAAAACTCCCAAGACATACCCATAGCCGCCCGCCCGCAATCCCCCTTCGCTGCCATGTTCCACCCCGTGGAACCACATTCAATTGTGCTCCGGCCCGCGTCGCGCTTATCTGTCCGTAACCACGACCTGCCTTCCCCGTCGTGATCTCAAAGCGAACAACAAGAACGGGACCCACCCGCGCGAGGAGATTCCACATGCCGCACCATCAGCACATCCTGGCCTGGCTCAACGACGTGGCCAGCGACCTGCACGCCATCCGCCACGATATCCACGCTCACCCCGAACTCGGTTTCGAAGAAAGCCGCACCTCGGCCCTGGTCGCGCAATTGCTCAAAGACTGGGGCTACGAAGTACACACCGGCATCGGCAAGACCGGCGTGGTCGGCGTGCTGCGCAACGGCAGCAGCCCACGTAAGCTCGGCCTGCGTGCCGACATGGACGCGCTGCCCATTCACGAGGCCACCGGCGCTGCCTACAGCAGCCGCCACCAAGGCTGCATGCACGCTTGCGGCCATGACGGGCATACCACCATGTTGCTGGGTGCCGCCCGTTACCTGGCTGCTACCCGCCAGTTCGATGGCACGCTGACGCTGATCTTCCAGCCGGCTGAAGAGGGCCAAGGTGGCGCCGAGGCGATGCTCGCCGACGGCCTGCTGGAGCGCTTCCCCTGCGATGCCTTGTTCGGCATGCACAACATGCCCGGGCTGCCAGCCGGGCACCTGGGCTTCCGTGAGGGGCCGATGATGGCCTCGCAGGACTTGCTCACGGTGACCATCGAGGGGGTCGGTGGGCATGGTTCCATGCCGCACCTGACGGTCGACCCGCTGGTGGCAGCGGCCAGTGTGGTGATGGCACTGCAAACGGTGGTGGCACGCAATATCGATGCCCAGGAAGCGGCGGTAGTGACCGTCGGTGCGCTGCAGGCGGGCGAGGCAGCCAACGTGATCCCGCAGCAGGCCCTGCTGCGTCTGAGCTTGCGCGCCCTGAATGCCGAGGTGCGCGCACAGACCCTGGAGCGGGTGCAGGCGATCATCGTCAGCCAGGCGCAGAGCTATGGCTGCACCGCCAGCATCGAGCATCGTCCCGCTTACCCGGTGCTGGTCAACCACGCCGCCGAAAACGCCTTTGCCCACCAGGTCGGTGTCGAACTGCTCGGCGCCGACGCGGTGGATGGCAATACCCGCAAGCTGATGGGCAGCGAGGACTTTGCCTGGATGCTGCAGCGCTGCCCTGGCGCCTACCTGTTCATCGGCAATGGCGTGAAGCGGCCGATGGTGCACAACCCGGCCTATGACTTCAACGACGACATCCTGCTGACCGGCGCCGCTTACTGGGGCGCGCTGACCGAGCGCTGGCTCGAGCCCGCCTGAGCCCTGCATTGACGACTGCCGCTGGAACCCGGGCGCGAGCGTGCCTGGGCGATCACTTGAAGCGTTTCTGGCCAACAGATTGATGGAGTGCTCCGCATGCAGACTTCCAATACAGGCGCGTCGCGTACCCGGCAAGTGGTCGCGGCGGTCATCGGCAATGCCCTGGAGTGGTATGACTTTATCGTGTACGGCTTTCTGGCCAGCATCATCGCCCGCCAGTTCTTCCCCTCCGACGACGAGTACGCCTCGCTGCTGATGGCCTTGGCCACCTTCGGCGTGGGCTTTTTCATGCGCCCGGTGGGCGGGGTGCTGCTAGGTATGTATTCCGACCGCAAGGGGCGCAAGGCGGCGATGCAACTGATCATCCGCCTGATGACGGTGTCCATCGCGATGATCGCCTTTGCCCCCAGCTACCTGGCCATCGGCATGGGCGCGCCGCTGCTGATCGTGGTGGCGCGCATGCTGCAGGGCTTTGCCACGGGCGGTGAATACGCCAGTGCCACCGCGTTTCTGGTGGAAAGCGCACCGGCCCACCGCAAGGGGCTGTATGGTTCGTGGCAACTGGTGGGGCAGTGCCTGGCGGTGTTCAGCGGGGCGGCGATGGTGGCGCTGGTCACCCACCTGTGCACGCCCGAGGCCTTGGACAGCTGGGGCTGGCGGATCCCGTTCGTGATCGGCTTGCTGATCGGCCCGGTGGGGCTGTGGATTCGCAAGCACATGGAAGAGCCCGAGGAGTTCCTCGAAGCCCGCAAGCAGGCCAAGGGCCAGGCGCCGAGTTTGTGGCAGGTACTGCGTGAGCACCGCCGCAGCCTGTTGGTGTCGATGGGCTTGGCCTGTGGGGCGACGGTGTCGTTCTATGTCGTGCTGGTGAACATGCCAACCTTCGCCCACAAGAACCTGGGCCTGCCGCTGGACCAGGTGCTGCTGGTGCAGATGCTGGCCGTGGGCCTGATGACCGTGGTGATCCCCCTGGCGGGTGCGTTATCGGACCGCCTGGGCCGGCGGCCGGTGCTGATGGCCTTTACCTTGGCGTTCTTCGTGATGATCTACCCGTTGTATGTCTGGGTAGCGGCGGCGCCCTCGATCGAGCGCCTGCTGGTGATGCAACTGCTGCTGTGCACTGCCATCGGCGGCTTCTTCGGCCCGGCGCCGACCGCCCTGGCCGAGCAGTTCCCGATCGAGGTGCGCTCCACTGGGGTGTCGGTAGCCTACAACGTTGCGGTGATGGTGTTCGGCGGCTTCGCCCCGCTGATCGTCACTTGGCTGAGCAAGGTGCTCGGCACGCCGGTAGCGCCGTCGTTCTATGTGCTATTCGCGTGCCTGCTGACGCTGCTGGGCACCTATTGCCTGAAAGAGGCCCCGCGTGCTGGCAAGGCTGTTGCCTTCAACCTTGGAGTGAAACCGTGAACCTGTTAGCCATCGACCCGATCGTTGCCCTGGATGCCGAGGCGCTGTCCCAGGCGATTCATGCCCGCCAAGTGTCGTGCCGTGAAGTGATGCAGGCCTACCTGGGCCATATCGAACGCTTCAACCCGCAGGTCAATGCGCTGGTGTCGCTGCGCGAGGGCGCGGTGCTGATGGCCGAGGCCGACGCGCGCGACCGCGAGCTGGCGGGCGGGCAGTCGCGAGGCTGGATGCATGGCATGCCGCAGGCGGTCAAGGACCTGGCGGCCACGGCGGGGCTGCGTACCACGCTGGGCTCGCCGCTGTTCGCCGAGCATGTGCCCGAGCAGGATGCGCTCAGCGTGGCGCGGGTGCGCGCCAGCGGGGCGATCATCATCGGCAAGAGCAATGTGCCGGAGTTCGGCCTCGGCTCGCAAAGCTACAACACGCTGTTCGGCACCACCCTCAACGCCTACGACCCGAGCCGCGTGGCCGGTGGCAGCAGTGGCGGGGCAGCTGCGGCCCTGGCCCTGCGCTTGCTGCCGGTGGCCGATGGCAGCGACATGATGGGCTCGCTACGCAACCCGGCGGCGTTCAACAATGTGTTTGGCCTGCGCCCTTCGCAAGGGCGGGTGCCATATGGGCCGACACCGGAGCTGTTCATGCAGCAGCTGGCCACCGAGGGCCCGATGGGGCGCACGGTGACAGATGTGGCGCGGCTACTGTCGGTCCAGGCCGGCCATGACGCGCGGGTGCCATTGTCACTGCGCGACGGCCCGCGCGACTTCGCCCATGGGCTGCCGCGTGATTTCAAGGGCGTGCGGGTCGGCTGGCTGGGCAGCCATGACGGTTACCTGCCGATGGATGACGGGGTAATGGGCCTGTGCGAAGCGGCCTTGGCGGACTTCGCCGCGCTGGGTTGCGAAGTCGAAGCGTGCCAGCCAGGCTTCGAGATGGCGCGCCTGTGGCAATGCTGGCTGACTCACCGCCACTTCCTGGTGCACGGAAGCCTGAGCGCAGCCTATGCCCACCCCGCGAAGCGCGCACTGCTCAAGCCCGAGGCGCGCTGGGAGGTTGAAGGGGGCCTGCGCCTGACGGCGGCGGACGTTTACCAGGCCTCGCTGGACCGCAGCGCCTGGTACCAGGCGTTGAACACCCTGTTCGAACGTTACGATTTTCTGCTGTTGCCTGCTGCCCAGGTGTTCCCTTTCGACGCAGCCCAAGCGTGGCCGAAGGTGGTCGGCGGGCAGGCGATGGACACCTACCACCGCTGGATGGAGGTAGTCATCGGCCCGACGTTGGCCGGCTTGCCGAGCATGAGCGTACCGGTTGGCTTCAATGCCGCGGGGCTGCCGATGGGCCTGCAGATCATAGGCCCCGCCCAGGCCGACCATGCCGTGCTGCAGCTGGCGTATGCCCATGAACAACTGACCCGTTGGGTCGAGCGGCAGCCGCCTAATTGCCTGCAATCACGTTGAGCCCCCTGGGCAGGCGCGTTTTTTGCTGGGCATCATGACCATCCACGCAGAGACAGGGAGGTCAGACACATGGGCACCACGACAGACAGCGGCGGCGTGCGCTCGGTGGAGCGGGCGCTGGCCATCGTCGATTTGCTCGGCGAACACCAGGCGTTAGGGCTGGAGGAGTTGCATTACCTGACGGCCCTGCCCAAGGCCACGGTGTCGCGAATGCTGGCCACCTTGCAGGAGCAGGGCTGGGTCTACCGGGGCTTGAGTGATCGGCGTTATCGCCTGTGCGCCCGGCGCCTGTTCGGTGACCGCCAGTTGCGTTTGAAGCGGCGCCTGGTCGAACACGCAGCGCCCTGGTTGCTGGAACTGAGCGAGCGCACCGGGCTGGTGGCGGACCTGTCGTGCTTCGATGGCGAGCGCCTTGAAGTGATGGAAAGCGCCATCCCCCTGGTGCTGCGCAAGCGCTACCCGAACAACTGCCAGATCGTCGGGCACCATGCCAGCCTGTTTCACTCGGCAATGGGGCGGGCATGCCTGGGGGAAATGCACAGCGACGAAGTGCAGCGCCTGGCCAGCCACCAGCAGTTGGGTGATGAAACACTGTTGCGCGATATCGAGGACGATGCGCACAAGGGCTTTGGTCAGCGCACCGAGGGGCACTGGGAGTACCCGGTGCGGTTGCCGTTCCTGATCCGGGCGATCGCGTTGCCGGTACGGGTTGAGGGGCGGCTGGCGGGTAGCATTGCCTTGCACTGGCCGGAGGACCAGGCGCCGGTGGAGCGGGTGTTGAGCCTGCATCTGCAGCGCTTGGCGGCGACAGTGGGCCAGGTGCAGCAGGCGCTGGAGGCTTGAAGGTGCTGTGCGAAATTACGGGCCCTTTCGCCCTGCGGCCTCACGAAACCCACTCGGGCTCACCCCTGAGTGCTTGCGGAAAAACCGGCTGAAGTAGCCCACATCGACAAACCCCAGCTCATGGGCGATCTCTTTCACACTGAGGCTCGAATGCCCCAGCGCCCGTTTGGCCTCCAACACCAGGCGGGCATTGATGACATTCATCGGCGTCATGCCCAGATGCTCCTGGCACAGCCGCCCCAGCGTGGCCAAGGTCAGCCCGAGCTCACCGGCGTAATCACCGAGCGACCAATGCGCGCGGTAGTGCATGTCCACCAGCTCACGGAACCTGGTCAGTTGCTGGCTGCGCCTCGACGGTAGACGCTGCTCGCCGGCGCGGGCCTGCGGCTCGTGGCGCAACACCTGGATCATCAGCGTCAGCAGCAGCGACATGCTGCACGCCACATGCTCGCGGGCGCGGTTGTGGTATTCCTCACGCAGTGCGCGGCACAGCGGTAGCAGCGGGTCTTCGTCGGCGTCCCACTGCGGCAGGGCGATCACCTGGGGTTTGCGCACCTGTGCCAGCAGGTTGGGTGCCAGTACCTGGGCGATACTTTCCAGCGGATGCTGCGCCGCCGTGATCACCTGGCCCTCGACCGCGCCGGCCCAATGAAAACCATGCACCACCTGCGCCGGCACGTACACCACGCAGGGCGCCCGGGCCTGCACGTGGTCACTGTCGAACAGCACTTCACCGGCCCCGCTTTGCAGGTACAGCAGCTGCAGCAGGCCTTCATGACGGTGCGCGGCAATCTCCCAGTTGTGGGCGCCGGAGCGTTGCGAGATCGACTCCACATGCAGGGACTCGTGCCACACCGGCTGCGCGGTTTCGCCGTACAGGGCGTAGTTGGGGATCTTGTTCATGGTCTTGTAGTTATTGTTGTGATCGATACCCGGCTACTGTGCCACAGCGGCTTGCCGGGTTAAGGGCCAGTGGACGAAATTGTCGGGAATGTGGGGTGGGTTGCAGGTTTTGTCCATTCTGCCCAGGCACGTGCCAGCCCTAGGCTGTTTGCCAGATGAAGCGACACTCTGGAGAGCAGCATGCATAACAACAAGATGACGACTGATCACTGGCTGGGCCTGGACTCTGCCGTTTGCGTGGTAACCGGCGCGGCCGGCGGCATTGGCGCGGCCCTGGCTTCCGCGTTGGTGGGGCAGCATGCCCATGTGGTGTTGCTGGATCGCGACCTGGATAAATGCCGCGAGCTGGCGGCGACCCTGGGCGAGCACAGCGTCGGCGAGGTCAGCGCGCTGGGCTGCGACATCGCCGACCCCGACAGCGTCAGCCAGGCGGCGGCACAGGTGCAGGCGCTGCACGGTCGCTGCGATGTACTGGTCAACAACGCCAGCGTGTTGCGCCCCGGTGCCCTTGAAACGCTGAGCCTGGAGCAATGGAACCAGGTACTGGCGGTCAACCTCAGCGGCTACCTGCTGTGTTCCCAGGCCTTCGGCCGTTCGATGCTTGCCCGTGGCCAGGGGCGCATCGTGCATATTGCGTCCATCGCCGCTCATTACCCACAACCCAACAGCGGTGCCTACAGCGCGGCCAAGGCCGGTGTCAGCCTGTTGTCGCGGCAAATAGCCGTGGAGTGGGGCCCGCGCGGGGTGCGTAGCAATGCGGTGTGCCCCGGGTTAATCCGCACGCCGTTGTCGGCCGCGTTCTACGCCGACCCGCACATCGAGCGCCAGCGCAGCGCCATGACCGCCAACCAGCGGATCGGCGAGCCGCAGGACATCGCTGAAGCAGTCCTGTTTCTCGCCAGCCCACGTGCCGACTACATCAACGGTGCCGAGCTGACCGTCGATGGTGGGTTGGAGAGCATGCCCATGGCATTGATCCCACGCCCAGGCTTCGAGGGCGTTCGCCCATGAACACGCGCAGCTGCGATGTACTGGTGGTGGGGGCGGGGGCCGGTGGCCTGGCGACGGCGATCACCGCGAAAAAGCACGGCCTGGATGTGATCGTGATCGAGAAGGCGGACTGCTTCGGCGGCACCACGGCGTTTTCCGGCGGGGTGCTGTGGGTGCCGTGCAGCCGACATGGGGTAAACGACAGCGAGGCGGCGGCACTTACCTACTTGCGCAACGAAACCGGCGACTGCTTCGACGAAGCGGCGGTCAAGGCGTTTCTGCGCCACGGGCCACGGATGGTGGACTTCTTCGAGCGCGAGACAGCCGTCAAATTCGTCCCCACCCTGTACCCCGACTACCACCCGCAGGTGGAGGGTGGCGTTGAGGTCGGCCGCTCGATACTGGCGGCGCCCTACGATATCCGGGGCCTGGGGCCAGACATGGCACGCCTGCGGCCACCGCTCAAGACCATCACTTTCATCGGCATGATGTTCAACTCGTCGAATGCCGACCTCAAGCACTTCTTCAATGTCACGCGTTCACTGACGTCGTTCGCTTATGTGGCCAAGCGCTTGCTGACCCATTTCAAAGAGCTGGCGCTGTACCGGCGTGGTACTCAGGTCACCAGCGGCAATGCCTTGGCGGCGCGGCTGGTGAGGTCGGCGCTGGACCTGGGTATTCCGATTCTGACCGGCACCCCGGCCAGGCAACTGTTACTTGAAGGCAATCGGGTCACGGGGGTGTTGGCCAAGCAAGGCGACAGCGAGCTGCGTATCGAAGCGCGGCGGGCTGTGGTGCTGGCTTGTGGCGGGTTCTCCCACGACCTGCAGCGGTTGAAGCAGGCCTACCCGCATGTGCGTCGCGGCGGTGAGCATTTTTCGCCGGTGCCTGAAGGAAACACGGGTGATGGTGCCCGCATGGCCGAAGCATTGGGCGCCAAGGTCGATATCCGCCTGCAAGCCGCAGCGGCCTGGATGCCGGTATCGAAAGTGCCCATGGGGACAGGGCGCTACGTTGCCTTTCCGCATTTGCTCGATCGTTACAAGCCCGGTGTGATCGGGGTGCTGCGCTCGGGCAAGCGCTTCACCAACGAATCGAATTCCTACCACGATGTGGGGGCAGCGTTGATCGACGCCTGTGCCGAGCAGCCGGAAACCGCCATGTGGCTGGTTTGTGACCGCCGCACCCTGGCCAAGTATGGCCTGGGCTTCGCCAAGTCCGCGCCAATGCCGCTGGGGCCGCTGTTGCGCAATGGCTACCTGCTCAAGGGGCGCAGCCTCGCAGCGCTGGCCGGCAAGGCCGGGATCGATGCCGCCGGGCTGGAGCAGACCGTGCGTGAGTACAACCTGGGCGCCGTTCAGGGTGAGGACCGCCAGTTCGGGCGTGGCACTACCCGCTTCAATCGTTATCTGGCCGACCCGCAACACACGCCCAACCCTTGCGTGGCGCCGCTGGGCGAGGGGCCTTACTTTGCCGTGAAGGTGATCATGGGCGACTTGGGTACCTTCGACGGGATCCGCACCAGTGTGGTCGGCGAAGTGCTTGGCACCGATGAGCGGGCCATCGAGGGGCTGTATGCCGTTGGCAACGACCGCGCCAGCATCATGGGCGGCAACTACCCCGGTGCAGGCATCACCCTGGGGCCGATCATGACCTTTGGCTACATCACCGGGCGCCATCTGGCAGGCGTCGAACAAGGCCTGGCGACTGCGGCCAATGCACGGGAGGTGGCGTGATGGACAAGGCCATAGTCGACCATCGGATCTACACCATCCGCCCACGTGGCATGGCGGCGTTTCTCGAGGCCTTCGACCAGTTGGCGATGCCGATTCTGCTGCGCCATCTGGGGGCGCCACTGGCCTTCTACACCAGCAGCATCGGCCCGCTGAACCAGGTGGTGCACCTGTGGGGCTACGACAGCCTGGAGGACTTCGAAACGCGCAGCGCCGCCCGCGATGCCGACCCGGACTTCGCCGCCTACCTGCACGCCACCCGTGACCTGGTGGTGGCCCAGGAGACGCGGATCATCAGGCCGGTGCGGCTGCACAGCCTCGCTCACCGCTAATGCCACCGGGGCCCTGCACCCGCATAAAAACAACAACAGGTGATACCCATGAACAACGCTATCGATGTGCGCCAACTGATCGACCAGCAACCCATCGGCCGCTACCAGAAGTGGGTGGTCTTTCTGGGGTTTCTGATCATCGCCCTGGACGGGCTGGACGTCGCCATCATCGGTTTCATCGCCCCGCAGCTGAAAAGCGACTGGGGCCTGAACGCGCAAAGCCTGGGCCCGGTGCTGAGCGCCGCCCTCATCGGCCTGGCGCTCGGGGCCTTGATCGCCGGCCCCCTGGCAGATCGCTACGGGCGCAAGGCGGTCTTGCTGGGCAGCGTCCTGCTGTTTGGCGTCTGGACCCTGGCTTCGGCGTTTTCGCCCAACCTTGAAACCCTGGTGGCCCTGCGTTTTCTCACCGGGCTGGGCTTGGGCGCCGCCATGCCCAATGCCAGCACCCTGGTCAGCGAATACGCGCCGGCGCGCAGCCGCTCGTTGCTGATCACCCTGGCGTTCTGCGGTTTTTCCCTGGGCGCGGCGGCAGGCGGCTTTGTCAGTGCCTGGATGATCCCGAACCTGGGCTGGCGCAGTGTGCTGGTGCTGGGGGGCGTGCTGCCGCTGCTGACCTTGCCGTTGCTGTGCTGGCGGCTGCCCGAATCGGTCACCTTCCTGGTCAGCAAGGGTGCCGATGTGCGACGCGTACGCGCCATTGTCAGCCGCCTGGCGCCGGGGCGCATCAGCGCCGACAGCACTTTTGTGCTGCCGCCCAGCACGCCGCGCAGCGGTGGGGCAATTGGCACCATCCTTTCGCCGCGCTATCGCTTCGGCACCTTCATGCTCTGGACCGGCTACGTGCTGGCGTTGTTTCTGGTCTACCTGTTCAGCGGCTGGTTGCCCACTCTGGTGAAGGAGGGCGGTGGCTTCTCGGTAGCCGAAGCGGCCATCGTCACCGCCTGCTTCCAGATCGGCGGGCCGCTGGGGGCGATTTCGGTGGGCTGGGCCATGGACCGCTGCAACCCGCAACGCGTGCTGATGCTGACCTTCCTGTTCAGCGGCGCAGTGATCTTCGCCATTGGCCAGGTGGCCGGGGACTTCACCTGGCTGTGCACGATTGCCTGGGCCGTGGGCTTTGGCCTCAATGGTGCCAGTGTGGGCATGAATGCGCTGGCGGCAGCGTTCTACCCGACCGAAGCGCGCGCGACCGGTGCCAGCTGGATGAGTGGCATCGGCCGTTTCGGGGCGATTCTCAGTGCGTTTGCCGGCGCCCAGATGCTGGCAATGGGGTGGAGCTTCGCGCAGGTGTTCGCGTCGTTGCTTGTGCCGGCGGTGCTGGCTGCGCTGGCCGTTCTGCTGCAAGGGCGCCATGCCGGTTCAGGCCGACGCGCTGCACGGCAGGTGGTGTAATCGGTGCTGGCGTGCAAAAGCCCTGCAGGCCTTGTTCAGTTTTCCCGGCTGTACATCCTGCATTGCGCCAGCAACGCCAGCAGGTTCGGTTCCCGCTCCCGTGCTTTCAAAAACACCACGCCGATATGTTGTTGCAGACGATAGCGCGGCTGCAGGGCAATCAGCCGCACCCGGTTCTCGTACACCGCTGCGATCCGCCCTGGCAGCAGGGCAAAGCCCACGCCCGAGCTGACCATGCTCAGCAGGGTGAAGATATCGTTCACCTGCATGGCCACCTTGGGCTCGAACCCTGCCTGCTGGAATACCCGCGCACCGTCACGGTGGGTGGCGAAGCCTTGGGTCAGGGTGATGAACGTGGAGTCGGCGAGGTCTGCCAGGTCCACCTCGGCTTGTTCGGCAAAGGGCGAGTCGGTGGGGACGGCGAGGAAGATATCGTCGGAGAACAGCGGCAGTTGCTCGCAGGCGGGGTCGCTGACACTTTCGTCGAGCGATACCAGGATGGCCTCCAGTTCGTGGTTTTTCAGGCGTTGCAGCAGGTCGACGTTCGAGCCCAGGGTCAGGTCGATGTTGAGCTCGCTGCGGCGTAGCTTCAGGCCCATGACCAGTTTTGGCACGGTCTTCACGGTCAGCGAATACAGGGCGCCAAGGCGGAAGCGTTCGGCATAGAAGCCTGCGGCCTCGCGGGTGTGGCGGACCATCTGCTCGGCGTCCTGGATCAGCTGGCGGGCTTTTTTTTCCAGCACGTAGGCGCTCTCCAGCGGGATCAGCTGGCGGCCTTCGTGCTTGAACAGGGGGCAACGCAGGGCGTTTTCCAGCGAGTGGATGGCGCGGTGCACGCTGACGGCACTGGTGGCCAGTTCGGCGGCGGCCCGGCCGAGGTTGCCACTGCGCATGAAGGCGAGGAAGGTTTCCAGCTTTTTCAGGGTCAGTTCTTCGTCGATGAGCATGTGGGGGCCTGGGGCAGGGGCGGGTGGGATTGTCTAGTTTGGCAGGTCGTGGGGGTAATGGCAGCTGGGGGTATGGCTTGGGATATTCAGCGCCTAGAGCGCTCAAGGCATGCGCCAAAGCCATCACCCCATCGATTCAATCAACGCCCACAACCGCGGATCATCAAAGTCCCGAATCACCAACCCAGCACCCGCCTCCATCAGCCGTTCGGCTGTCTGCGTCGTGGCAACTCCCACCGTAAAGATACCCGCCCCGCTGGCAGCCCGGACCCCAGGCAGCGAGTCCTCGAAGGCCAGCGCCTGACCGGCCACCGCGCCAAGGCGCTGCAGCCCGGTCAGGTAGGGCAGCGGGTCCGGCTTGGCACGTTCAAGCTCTTCGGCCACCAGCACATGCTCGAAACGTGCCCCCAGCCCCATGGCCTGCAACATGTGCTCGGCATTGAGCCGCGGCGCGTTGGTGACCACGCACATGCCCAGGCCATAGGCCTGGGCGTGCTCCAGCAGGCGCAACAGCCCTGGCATCGGCTCGAGCGATGGCGCCAGCGAGCGGAACAACGCCTCTTTGCGGTCTGCCAGTGCCAGGCACTCCTGTGGGCTGGCATCGGCAAACAGCTCGGCGAACAGTTCGCCGTTGGCCCGGCCACTAACCTGCGCATCGAACTGGGCCTGGGAAAGTTCGCGGCCATCATGCTCACGCAGCAACTGGCGGAAAGCCTGCAAGTGCAGGGTATCGGTATCGGTAAGGGTTCCGTCGAGGTCGAACAGCAGGGCAGTCAGCATCAGGTATCCAGGTATGAAAAAACACAAGCCCAACGATCATAACCAAAGCTGACGACGAAGGGGGCTGTTCAGTGCGCTGGGAAAAGAGTACAAATGTGCTCCATGGACAATATGACCCCCAAACGCCGCGCCATTCTCGAATTCATTCGTGAGCGCATCACCGACCACGGCCAGCCGCCGAGCCTCGCCGACATCGCCACGCGCTTCGGCTTTGCCTCGCGCAGTGTCGCGCGCAAGCACATCACCGCCCTGTGCCAGGCCGGTTACATCGACGTCACGCCAAACCAGGCGCGTGGCATTCGCCTGGCCCAGCCCCTGCGCCGCCCGGAAATACTCGAAGTGCCCGTGTTGGGCCAGGTCGCCGCAGGTGCGCCGATCGGCCCGGACCTCGGTATCCACGAGCAATTGCTGATCGACCCCAGCCTGTTCCGGCGCACTCCCGATTACCTGTTGAAGGTGCGCGGTGACTCGATGATCGACGACGGCATCTTCGACGGTGACCTGGTCGGCATTCGCCAGCAGGGCGAGGCCCGTGACGGGCAGGTCGTGGTTGCTCGCCTGGACGGCGAGGTGACCATCAAGCGCTTGCAGCGCCAGGCCGGTGGTTACCGGCTGCTGCCACGCAACCCGGCCTATGCGCCGATCGATGTGGGGCCTGAACAGGCGTTCTTCATCGAAGGCGTGTTCTGCGGCCTGCTGAGGCGCGACTGATGGGCGCGGTGGTCGATCTCGACAGGCTGCTCGACCAGCGTCAGGTCTGGCGCGGTCGGCAGGTTCAGGCTCGGCCCCTGGGGTTGCAGCCCACCGGCCATGCCGCGCTGGACCAACGCCTTGCCGAGGGCGGCTGGCCGGCCGCAGCGCTCAGCGAACTGTTGCTGGCCAGCCCCGGTTGCGGTGAGCTGCAGTTGCTGTGGCCTTCGCTGGCACGCCTGACCGCTGAAGGCGGGCGGGTAGTGCTGGTCGCGCCGCCGTTTATTCCCTTTGCCCCGGCCTGGCAGGCAGCGGGGGTGGATTTACGCTGGCTGGTCCAGGTCGCCGCCGCGCCGGTCGACGCGCTCTGGGCGGCTGAGCAATGCCTGCGCTCGGGCAGTTGCGCCGCCGTGCTGTGCTGGCCAGAACGCGCCGATGACCGTGCACTGCGGCGCCTGCAGGTGGCCGCCGAGACCGGCCAGGCGCTGGCCTTCGCCTGCCGCCCGCAGCAGGCGGCAAACAACCCGTCGCCAGCCGCTTTGCGCATTGCCATCGACACCCGGCCAGCACAATGGCGCGTGCTCAAGAGCCGAGGTGGCATGCCCCCGGCGCTGCCCATCGCCTGCCCCGGGCAGGGCTGATGCATCATGCTCTGGGCCTGCATTCTGCTGCCACAGCTGGCGCTGGACACAGTGCTGCGTGAACGCGACGACCCCGATACGCCACTGGTGCTGATTGGCGGCCCCACTCAGCGGCGCGTCTTGCAGGCGGTCAACCCCGCTGCTGCGGCATTGGGCCTGCGTGCCGGGCAGACCCTGACAGCAGCCCGTGCCCTGGCCGATGGCTTCACCTGCGTGGAGGCCGACGGCAAACGCATCGAACAGTTGCAACAACTGCTGGCAGCCTGGGCCTATCGCTTCAGCGCCCAGGTGAGCCTGCATTACCCACGGGCGCTGCTGCTTGAAGTAGGCTCCAGCCTGCAATTGTTCGGCCCCTGGCCCTTGTTCGAGGCACGGCTGCGCCAAGAGCTTGGCGAGTTGGGCTTGCGTCAGCGCATTGTGCTGGCCAGCAACCCGGTGGCGGCGCGCATGCTCGCCAATGGCCACGATGGCTTGGCGGTGACCTGCGCCGAAGAGGCGCGCGCAGTGCTGGCACGCATGCCAATCGAGCGTGTCGGGCTGCCTCAGGAGGCCGCCGAGGCCTTTGCCCGCATGGGGCTGCGCCAGCTCGGCCAGGTCATGGCCTTGCCTCGCGATGCCCTGGCCAAACGCTTTTCTGCCCAGGTACAGCTGCACTTGGACCAGTTGCTGGGCCTGCGTAACCTGGGGTTGGCTTTCTACCAGCCGCCTGACCGCTTCGAAGCGCGTCTGGAGCTGAACTTTGACGTTGAATCGCACCAGGCGCTGCTGTTCCCATTGCGCAGAATGCTCAATGACCTTGGCGCCTTCCTGGCCGGGCGCGATTGCGGCGTGCAACGCTTCTGCCTGCACCTGGAGCATGCCGATGGGCCTGACACGCAACTGCAGGTGGGCCTGCTGGCGGCCGAGCGTGATGCCGGCATGCTCTTCGAGTTGGCCAAAGGGCGGCTGGAGCCGCTGCAGCTGCGCGCCCCGGTACGCAACCTGCGCCTGGTCGCCGATGACTTGCCACCCTTCGTGCCCCAGCACCAGGCGCTGTTCGACCCCCGCGCGCAGCAGGCGCAGCCTTGGGAGCAGCTGCGTGAGCGGTTGCGTGCGCGCTTGGGCGATGAGGCGGTAAAAGGGCTGAGCGCCGAGGCCGACCATCGCCCCGAATGTGCCTGGCAAGCGGTGGAGCAGGGCGCACGCGCGAGCCTGCAACTGATGCCAGGTAGCCGCCCCGGCTGGCTGCTCCCGACGCCTTTGGCACTTGACGACGCAGGGCACCGCTTGTTGGGCCAAGCCGAGCGCATCGAATCGGGCTGGTGGGACGGTGGCGACGTGCGTCGCGACTACTACCGCATCGAAACCCGCGAAGGGCTGCGTGGCTGGGCCTACCGTGACCTTAGCCAGCCAGGTCCCTTGTGGCTGCAAGGTTGGTTCGCATGAATACATTCGGCTATGCCGAATTGCATTGCCTGTCGAACTTCAGCTTCCAGCGGGGTGCGTCGAGTGCCGATGAGTTGTTCCGGCGTGCCCGCGAGCAGGGCTACCAAGCCTTGGCGATCACCGATGAGTGCACCCTGGCCGGTATCGTGCGCGCCTGGCAGGCGGCCAAGGAGCACCAGCTACAACTGATTGTTGGCAGTGAAATACGCCTGCAGGATGGCCCCAGGCTGGTGCTGCTGGCGGAAAACCTGGCGGGCTACCAGAGCCTGTGCGCACTGATTACCCGTGGGCGACGGCGGGCGGAAAAGGGCGCGTATCAGGTGTTCGGCGATGACCTGCGCGCGCACAATCAAGGGTTGCTGGCGCTATGGATTGCCGACGACCCCGATGACTCTGCGCCTGGCTACTGGCTGCACACGTTGTTCGCCGAGCGGCTCTGGCTGGCGGTGCACCTGCACCGTGGCAGTAATGATGAAGTGCGCCTTGGCAAGCTTCGCGAACTGGCGGGCAAGGTCGGTATCCGCGCCGTGGCCTGCGGCGACGTGCACATGCACGTACGCGGTCGCCGTGCCCTGCAGGATTGCATGACCGCCATCCGCCAGCACTGCCAGGTAGCCGAGGCCGGGCGCCACCTGTTCGCCAATGGCGAGCGCCACCTGCGCACCCCGCAGCAGCTGCAGGAGCTGTACCCCGCCGATTTGCTGGCCGAGACCCTGGCCATTGCCGAACGCTGCCGTTTCGACCTCAGCGAACTCAAGTACCAGTACCCGCGTGAGCTGGTGCCCGAAAGCCATACCCCCGCAAGCTGGCTGCGCGAACTGTGCGAGCGAGGCTTGCCGTTGCGCTGGCCGGCCGGGCCGAGCGACAAGGTGCGCGAAGTGCTGGCACGCGAGCTGGCATTGATCGAAGAGCTGGCTTACGAAAGCTACTTCCTGACCGTGCACGACATCGTCGCCTTCGCCCGCAGCCAGCATATCCTCTGCCAGGGCCGGGGTTCGGCAGCCAACTCGGTGGTGTGTTTCGTGCTGGGGATTACCGAACTCGACCCCATGCAGCACCGCCTGCTCTTCGAGCGATTCCTGTCACGCGAGCGCAACGAGCCGCCCGACATCGACGTGGACTTCGAGCACGACCGCCGCGAAGAAGTGATCCAGTACGTGTTTCGTCGCTATGGCCGGCATCGCGCCGCACTCACCGCAGTGGTCAACACCTATCACGCTGCCGGTGCGGTGCGTGATGTGGCGCGGGTACTGGGGCTGCCGGCCGATCAGGTGGATGCACTGGCCAAGTGCTGCGGCCGCTGGAGCGATCGCATCCCCGATGCACAGCGCTTGGCCGAAGCGGGTTTCGAGGCCAGCAGCCCATCGTTGCGGCGGGTGCTGATTCTGGCCGCTGAGCTGATCGGCTTTCCCCGGCACCTGTCGCAACACCCTGGCGGCTTTGTCATCTCGCAGCAACCGCTGGACCAACTGGTGCCGGTGGAAAACGCCGCGATGCAAGACCGCACGGTGATCCAGTGGGACAAGGACGACCTGGACATGGTCGGGCTGCTCAAGGTCGATGTGCTGGCCCTGGGCATGCTCAGCGCCTTGCGCCGTTGTTTCGACTTGCTGCAACGCCACCGTGGCCGGCAGCTGACCTTGGCGAGCATTCCAGCTGAGGACCCGGCTACCTACGCGATGATCAGCCGGGCCGAGACCATGGGCGTGTTCCAGATCGAATCACGGGCGCAAATGGCCATGTTGCCTCGGCTCAAGCCCACCACCTTCTACGACCTGGTGATCGAGGTGGCCATCGTGCGCCCCGGGCCGATCCAGGGCGACATGGTCCACCCTTACTTGCGCAGGCGCCTGAAGCAGGAACCGGTCACCTACCCCTCGCCGAAGTTGCAGGAAGTGTTCGAGCGTACCCTGGGGGTGCCGCTGTTTCAGGAACAGGTCATGGAACTGGCCATGGTGGCTGCCGACTACAGCCCGGGCGAGGCCGACCAGTTGCGGCGCAGCATGGCCGCCTGGAAGCGCCACGGTGGGCTGGAGCCGCACCGTGAGCGGCTGATACAAGGCATGTTGCGCAATGGTTACGACTTGTCGTTTGCCGAGCGCATCTTCGAGCAGATCAAGGGCTTCGGCAGCTATGGCTTTCCTGAGTCTCACGCGGCCAGCTTTGCCTTGCTGTGTTATGCGAGCAGTTGGCTCAAGTGCCATGAGCCGGCCATTTTCACCTGTGCGTTGGTCAACAGTTGGCCCATGGGTTTCTACAGCCCCGACCAACTGCTGCAGGAGGCCAGGCGCCAAGGTATCGAGGTGCGGCCGGTGGATGTGTTTCACAGCGAGTGGGATTGCACGCTCGAGCGCGTGGCTGACAATGCCCTAGCCATTCGCCTGGGGTTGCGGCAGATTCGGGGCTTTGCCGAGGCCGATGCTCGGCGCCTGGACCAGGCGAGGGCGCAACGGCCCTGGCGCGATGTCGAAGATCTGTGCCTGCGTGCAGGGCTCGACCAGCGTGCCCGCGCCCGCCTGGCGGACGCCGGGGCACTGAGGGCCCTGGCGCGTGACCGCCACCAGGCGCGCTGGCAGGTGGCGGCGGTGCAACCGCAACTGCCCTTGTTCGCTGAAGTGGACGCAGCGCCAGAGGGCGCGGTGGCGCTACCGGCGCCGACCGTAGGTGAAGACCTTGTCAGCGATTATCAGACCTTGGGTACCACGCTTGGGCCACACCCGTTGACACTGCTGCGCCCACGCTTGCGCGCCTTGGGCTGTCGCAGTTCGTGCGAGCTGGCTGCTGTCGAGCATGGCGACAGCATTGCCGTGGCCGGGCTGGTGGTGGGCAGGCAACGCCCGCAAACCGCCAGCGGGGTGACGTTCGTGACGTTGGAGGATGAGTACGGCATGGTCAATGTGGTGGTGTGGCGTGACTTGGCCGAGCGGCAGCGGCGAGCATTGGTGGGCTCGCAATTGCTCAAGGTGAGCGGGCGGCTGGAGCAGGAGAATGGCGTTCGCCACCTGATCGCCCGGCGGCTGGAGGATGTCAGCCCCTTGCTGCAGGGGCTGGATGTTCGTAGCCGCGATTTTCACTGAGCCGCTCCCAAGGGCGGTGTCGGTCAGACCATCGCCAACCGTTGTTTGCGGGCCGGCGGTGGAAACGCCCGGTCGATTGCCCGTAGGTCTTCGCTGCTCAAGGTCAGCACACCCGCCGCCGCATTCAGCCGCACATGTTCTGGCGCTACCGCCTTGGGAATGGCGATCACCCCATCTTCACGTGTCACCCAGGCCAGACTGACCTGGGCCGTTGACGCGCCATGGCGCTCGGCGATCTCCAGCAGCACAGGATGCTGCAGCAACTGCCCGGCCTGAGCCAGTGGGCAGTACGCCATGGTTGGCAATGCACGCTTCTGGCTCCACGGCAGCAGGTCGAACTCGATGCCGCGCTGCGTCGGGTTGTACAGCACCTGGTTGGTGGCGCAATCGGGGTTGTTCAACTCGCGCAGGTCATCGACGTCGAAGTTGGACACCCCCCAGCGCTTGATCTTGCCCTGTTCGCGCAGGCGCTCGAACGCCTCGACGGTCTGTTCAAGTGGATGCTGGCCACGCCAATGCAGCAGGTACAGGTCGATGCAGTCGGTACCCAGGCGTTTGAGGCTGCGCTCGCAGGCAGCCGGCACGCCCCGCGTACTGGCATTGTGCGGGTAGACCTTGCTGACCAGAAACACCTGGTCGCGACGCCCGGCGATGGCCTGGCCGACCACTTCCTCCGCGCCGCCCTCGGCATACATTTCAGCGGTATCGATCAGGCTCAGGCCAAGCTCGATACCCTGTTGCAGGGCAGACACCTCTGCTGCACGGCGGCCGGGGTCTTCACCCATGTACCAGGTGCCCTGGCCAATGGCCGGAACGCTCGAACCTGCCAGTTTCACGTGTCGCATGTCACCTCCGGGATCAGGGTATGGGAAAGCAGTACCTCGAGCAGCGCTTGCGCTGCGGTGGACAATTTGTGCTCGCTCAGGGCAATGACACCGATGCGCCGTTCAACCGAGGGCTCGACCAAGGGCAGGCAGCGGGCGCCGAGCTCCTGCATCTGGTTGATGCACAGCGCCGGTACTGCGCTGACGCCCAGGCCACTGGCAACCATGCGCCCAATGGTCGACAGCTGATGGCTTTCGAACGCCACTGCCAGTTTGCCGTGCCTGGCCGCAACGTTCTGTTCCATCAGCAGACGCACCGCCGAAGGGCGCTGCAAGGCAATGAAATCTTCGGCCAGCAGTTGCGCCCAACTGACCCTGGGCAACAATGCCAACGGTGAGTCGGCGGGTACCACGGCGACGAAGCGGTCCATGTACAACGGGTAGAAGGCCAGGCCATCGGTGTTGTCCGGTTCGAAGCCGATGCCCAGTTCGACGCGACGATGGCGCACCAGTTCCAGTACCTGTTCGTTGATCACATCGTGCACGGTGACGTTGACCTTCGGGTAGCGCTGGCGAAACACCTTGAGCGAGCGGGGCAGCAAGTTGCCTGCAAAAGCCGGCATAGCCGCCACTGAAACCCGCCCCAGTTGCAGGGTGAAGCGCTGGCGCAGCAGTTCTTCGGTGTCGTCCCAGTCGGCCAGCAGGCGCCGCGCCAGTGGCAGCAGTACTTCACCTTCGGCCGTCAGGCTGACACTGCGGGTGGTGCGGCTGAGCAAGGCGCCGCCGAGGTTTTCCTCAAGGGCCTTGATGGTCAGGCTCAATGCCGGTTGCGAAACATGCAGATGCTCGCCGGCCTGGGCGAAGCTTTGGTACTTGGCCACGGCGACGAAGGCGCGGAGTTGCTTGACGTTCATGACGGGCCTACTGTTTGTTTTGAAAACGTTATCAATCAATGATGAAAACAAAATTAACAAATCAGTCGTCTGCGGTGAAGATGTCAGCACACGCTCACCGACAGCCTCGTCGGTTCAACAACTACAAAAGGCGGATCAACATGGCCGGACTGGACAAGCGCGTAGCAACCTATGAAGAGGCCCTTGACGGCCTGACCGACAACATGACGGTACTGGCCGGTGGCTTTGGCCTGTGCGGCATCCCGGAAAACCTCATCAACGAGATCAAGCGCCGTGGTGTCAAGGGCCTGACCGTGGTCTCCAACAACTGCGGTGTCGATGGTTTCGGCCTGGGGGTACTGCTGGAAGAGCGCCAGATTCGCAAGATGATCGCTTCCTACGTGGGCGAGAACGCCGAATTCGAACGCCAACTGCTCAGTGGTGAACTGGAAGTCGAACTCACCCCACAAGGTACCCTGGCCGAAAAAATGCGCGCCGGCGGCGCTGGCATCCCGGCCTTCTTCACTGCCACCGGCTATGGCACCCCGGTCGCCGATGGCAAGGAAGTGCGTGAATTCAAAGGCCGCCATTACATTCTCGAAGAATCCATCACCGGTGACTTCGCCATCGTCAAGGGCTGGAAGGCCGACCATTACGGCAACGTGGTGTACCGCAACACCGCGCAGAACTTCAACCCGCTGGCGGCCACCGCCGGCAAGATCACCGTGGTTGAAGTGGAAGAGATCGTCGAACCGGGCGTGCTGCTGCCCAGCGAGATCCACACCCCCGGTATTTTCGTGGACCGCGTGATTGTCGGCACCTTCGAAAAGCGTATCGAAAAGCGCACCGTCAAGGCCTGAGCGCCATCCTTCAGAACAACAAAGAGATCCTGACCATGGCACTGACCCGCGAACAGATGGCGCAACGCGTCGCCCGTGAACTGAAGGACGGCTACTACGTCAACCTTGGCATTGGCATTCCGACCCTGGTGGCCAACTACGTACCCGACGATATGGATGTCATGCTGCAGTCGGAAAACGGCTTGCTCGGCATGGGCGAGTTCCCTACCGAAAGCACGATCGATGCCGACATGATCAACGCCGGCAAGCAGACCGTTACCGCCCGCCGTGGCGCCTCGATCTTCGATTCGGCGCAATCGTTCGCCATGATCCGTGGCGGCCACGTCGACCTCACCGTGCTGGGCGCCTTCGAAGTGGATGTGCAAGGCAACATCGCCTCGTGGATGATCCCCGGCAAGCTGGTCAAGGGCATGGGCGGCGCCATGGACCTGGTGGCCGGTGCCGACAACATCATCGTCACCATGACCCACGCCTCCAAGGACGGTGAGTCCAAGTTGCTGGAGCGTTGCAGCCTGCCGTTGACCGGTGCCGGTTGCATTCGCAAGGTACTGACCGACCTTGCCTACCTGGAAATCGACAATGGCGCCTTTATCCTGCGCGAGACGGCGCCGGGGGTGAGCGTCGAAGAAATCATCGAGAAGACCGCCGGCAAGCTGATCGTGCCGGATGATGTGAAAGAGATGACGTTCTAACCTCTGCTGTGATCATCAACCCTGTGCGAGCGAGCTTGCACAGGGTTTTTGCTGTTGATTCAAGATCAGTTCGACAAAACCAATAAAAGGACATGACTGTGGCCGCTGAAATCCAAGACAGCCGTTCCGCCCGCTTTGCCTTGCGCTGTTCCAACTGGGCTGAACGCTGGTTCCCTGATTCCTGGGTATTCGCCGCCCTTGCGGTAGTGCTGGTGTGCCTGGGTGCCCTGGTGATGGGCGCCAAACCGACCGACACCGCCAAGGCCTTCGGCGATGGTTTCTGGAGCTTGATCCCGTTCACCATGCAGATGGCGTTCGTGGTCATTGGCGGCTATGTGGTGGCCAGCTCGCCGCCTGCCGCTCGGCTGATCGACCGCTTGGCGCGTATCCCCAGCAACGGCCGTTCGGCGGTGTGCTGGGTTGCGCTGGTCTCGATGCTGGCCTCGTTGCTCAATTGGGGCCTGTCGCTGGTCTTCGGAGGCCTGCTGGTGCGCGCCCTGGCGCGCCGCACTGACCTGAAAATGGATTACCGCGCCGCTGGCGCCGCTGCCTACCTGGGGCTTGGCGCGGTATGGGCGCTGGGCCTTTCGTCGTCGGCGGCGCAACTGCAGGCCAACCCGGCCAGCTTGCCGCCGTCGATTCTGTCGATCACCGGGGTGATTCCGTTCACCGAAACCATCTTCCTCTGGCAGTCGGGGGTCCTGCTGGCGGCGCTGGTGATCGTATCGCTGGTGGTGGCCTATGCCACCGCCCCAGGCGCGACCAGCGCGCGTACGGCGGAACAATGCGGCGTCGACCCAAGCTTCACCGCGCCGCCACCGGCCCAGCGCAGCCGGCCCGGCGAGTGGCTGGAGTACAGCCCGATCCTGACCTTGCTGCTGGTGGCCCTGGCCGGTGGTTGGCTGTACCAGGAGTTCGCCACCAAGCCTGCAATCACCGCCATCTCCGGGCTTAACACCTACAACTTCCTGTTCATCATGCTGGGTGCCTTGCTGCACTGGCGCCCGCGCAGCTTCCTCGATGCGGTGACCCGTGCCGTGCCCACCACCACCGGGGTGCTAATCCAGTTCCCGTTGTATGGCTCGATCGCGGCGATCCTCACCCAGGTCAAGGGCGTGGACGAACAGACCCTGGCCCACCACATTTCCACCTTCTTCGTACAGATCGCCTCCCACGATACCTACGCCGTGCTGATGGGCGTGTACTCGGCAGTGCTGGGCTTCTTCATCCCCTCGGGCGGGGGCAAATGGATCATCGAGGCGCCCTATGTGATGCTGGTGGCCAATGACCTGCAATATCACCTGGGGTGGGCCGTGCAGATCTACAACGCTGCCGAAGCCCTGCCAAACCTGATCAACCCGTTCTACATGCTGCCGCTGCTGGGCGTGCTGGGCCTCAAGGCGCGCGACCTGATCGGCTTCTCGTTCGTGCAATTGCTGGTGCATGCACCCTTGGTACTGGTGCTGCTGTGGGCGTTGGGTACGACATTGCAGTATGTGCCGCCCGTGATGCCTTGAGATCAGGGCCAGCATTTCGCGCGCAGTCCACGTATCATCGGTGCGCGCGAGCCTTGCATCTGCCTTCGCCTGGGAAAACTGCGTCACATGTCTATCCGATTGAAATTGCTGAGAAAGAAACTGGGCCTGACCCTGGAATTGCTGGCCGAGAAAACCGGCATGACCAAGAGTTACCTGTCCAAGGTCGAGCGTGGCCTGAACACGCCGTCGATCGCTGCGGCGCTGAAGCTGGCGCGAGCGTTGAACGTCAATGTCGAAGAATTGTTCGCTGAAGAACAAACCGCGCAGCACCGTTACAGCCTGGTGCGTCATGCTGAGCGCCAGGCCCTGGTGGGCGACGGCACAGGGCCGGGGTACGCGGCACTCACCAGCCAGGTGGGTCAGCGCAGCCTGTTGCCGTTCCTGATCCAGCCGCCGACCGAGTTCAGTGACCCGACGTTCAAGGAGCACCAGGGCGAGGAGTTTCTGTTCGTTCATGCAGGCCAGGTAGAGGTGGATTTCATGAACGAACGGGTGCTGCTGGAGCAGGGTGATGCCTTGCATTTCAATGCCCAGACGCCGCACCGGCTGCGCTCTGTGGGGCCGCAGCCGGCGCAGTTGCTGGTTGTGGTACACGACGACGGCGAATGAGGGCAGGGTGATGATCGAGGTGTCGCGGTTCTGGCGGGATCCGGCATTGCCCTTCGTCGAAGCCCGGCGCGTAGGGGACGGTCGCCAGGTGTGCTACGCCGCCCACTCCCATGAGAGTTTTTCCATCGGCGTCATCACCGGTGGGCGCAGTACTTACCTGACCGGCGATAGCCAGATCGAAGTGAGCGCCGGTGCTACGGTGCTGATGAACCCTGGGGTTGTGCATACCTGCAACCCCATTGAGGGCCAGGCCTGGTCTTACCTGATGCTGTTCGTGGATCTGCCATGGCTGCAGGCGCTGGGTTTTCAACTGCCTTTACAGACCTGCAGCACCTCGCCGCGCCTCTATAGCCGCGTTTTACAGGTATTTGCAGACCTGTTCGACGACGACCTGACTGATCGTGAAGGCCGCGTAGCGACATTTTTTGACACACTGCCAAGCCTGCTAGGTGCCACGCCAGCTTTGAACGTGCCGGAACACCCTCGGCTGGACGCAGCTGCTGCCTTCATTCGCGCACACCGTACCGACCCACTGAGCCTTGAAGACATCTGCATGGCCAGTGGCTTATCCCGGTCTTACCTGATTCGGGCCTTTCGCCAGCGTTTCGGCCTGACGCCCCATGGCTACCTGGTTGACCAACGCGTGCAGCTCGCCCGGGCGTACCTGCGCAAGGGCCGTGCTATTGCCGAAGTGGCACTGGCGGCCGGTTTCGCCGACCAGGCGCACTTGCAGCGTGCGTTCAAGCGACACCTGGCGGCAACACCGGGGCATTACTGCAAGAGTGACCCGTCGCTCAGATGACCAGATACGCAGCACTGGCAACCAACAACACGGCCAGCCCGCGGTTCAGCAAGCGCATCTGCCGGGGGTTGCCCAGGCACTGGCGAATCACGCTTCCGGCCCATGCCCAGCTGGCCACCGAGACAAAACAGATCGGCCCATAGATCCAAGTGAATAGCCACAGCAGTTGCTGTTCGCCGCCGGTGTAGGCGCCGACACCCGCCACCGCCGCCAGCCATGCCTTGGGGTTGAGCCACTGCATCGCTGCGCCATGCCAGGCCGAGGGCGCGCTCTGCCGGTGCTCGCCACCTAGCTGGCCATCATCGCTGGCCAGTTTCCAGGCCATGTACAGCAAAAAAGCCACCCCACCCCAGTGCAGTAGCACGCCCAGCAGCGGCCAGTGCAGCAGCAGTTCATGCAGGCCCAGCCCGACCAGTACCAGCAGCAGGCAGAACCCCAGCGTCGCACCGGCCACATGGGCCAGGCTAGCGCGCAGGCCATGACGGGCACCGCTGCCCAGGGCGACGATGTTGACCGGGCCAGGGGAGATCGAGGCCGCCAGCGCGAAAGCGGCCATGGACAAAGACAGACTCATGAGGGCAATCCTGTGAGGGGAGTTGCCGAGCATCTTCGGGCTGCGATGCTCTGGCGTATTGAACAAAAGTCCCCAATGGGCTGTTACAGGTTTTGTAATAGTTTCTCACTGTCAGAAAAACCTGCTGTGATTGTACGATCGCTTACCCAATTTCTACCCAGGTAACTATGAGCACCTTCGCGGAGCCCCCCAGTCTTCGGCCTTCTCGGCCATCCTTCAACCGTCCCTGTGACGCTTCCCTTGTGAGTACCCGGTAATGGAATGGCTAGCCGACCCCACGGCCTGGCTAGGCCTGTTGACGCTTATCGTCCTCGAGCTGGTGCTGGGTATCGACAACCTGGTGTTCATCGCCATCCTGGCCGACAAGTTGCCGCCCCATCAGCGCGACCGTGCGCGGATCATCGGTTTGAGCCTGGCGCTGATCATGCGCCTGGGCTTGTTGGCAAGTATCTCGTGGATGGTGACGCTGACCGCGCCGCTGATCGAGGTATTTGGCAAGAGCTTCTCGGGCCGTGACCTGATCATGCTGTTCGGTGGTGTATTCCTGCTGTTCAAGGCCACCATGGAGCTGCACGAACGGCTTGAAGGGCACGTCACTCAGGCCAGTGGCGTGGTACGCCACGCGGCGTTCTGGCCGATTGTTGCGCAAATCGTCGTGCTCGATGCGGTGTTCTCGCTGGACGCCGTGATCACCGCCGTGGGCATGGTCGAGCAGCTGTCGATCATGATGATTGCGGTGATCTTCTCGATCGGCATCATGATTGTCGCCAGCAAACCGCTGACCCGCTTCGTCAACGCCCACCCGACAGTGATCATGCTGTGCCTGGGCTTCTTGATGATGATCGGCTTCAGCCTGACCGCCGAAGGCCTGGGCTTCCATATACCGAAAGGCTACCTGTACGCGGCCATTGGCTTCTCGATCCTGATCGAAGTGTTCAATCAGTTGGCCCGCGCGCGCCGCAAACGCAGCCTGCAGCAGCATCGGCCGCTGCGTGAGCGTACTGCCCATGCGGTACTGCGCCTGCTGGGTGGCCGTCGGGTCGAGGCCGACGAGGTGGGCGAAGAAATCGCCGACCTGGTCGGGGGCGGCGGCGAAGAGGTGCTGTTCGACCGCCGGGAGCGGGTAATGATCAGTGGTGTACTGAACCTTGCCGAGCGGCCGATCCGCACGGTGATGACCGCACGCACCGAAGTCGATGTGATCGACCTTGCGCAGCCGGCCGCGGCCATAGCCGAAGCCCTGGCGAATTCGCCGTACTCACGCCTCCCGTTGATCCGCGATGGTCGCATCGATGAGCCGCTGGGCTTCGTGCACAAGAAGGAGTTGTTCAAGGAGCTGCTGTCGGGAAGCCAGCCAGACCTGGAGCGCATGGCGCGGGCCCCTTTGAACCTGCTGGAAAGCTTCAGCATCCTCAACGCCCTTGAACAGATGCGTGGCCAATCTACCCATATCGCCTTCGTGGTCAACGAATTCGGTGATTTCACCGGCCTGCTGACCATGACCGATATCCTTGAGTCGATTGCCGGTGAGTTGCCAGATGCCAGCGAAGTGGAAGGCCCGGGTATCGTTGAGGAGGGTGAAGGCTTTGTCGTCAGCGGCGCCCTGAACCTCAGCCAGGTCCAGGCACGTACCGGCTTCAGTGCCCGTGCCACCGAGGATTACCAGACCCTCGCGGGCCTGGTGATGAGCTTGCTGGACCGCCTGCCGGTGGTGGGTGATCGCTTGGCCTGGAATGGCTGGATCATGACTGTGGAGGCTGTTGAAGAGCGGCGCGTGCGCCAGGTACGGCTTATACCGAACGGCGACGCTGACGCAGCAGGTGCTTGAAACCTTCCACAACCAGTACCAGCACTGCGGCCCAGATCGGCAGGTAAGTCAGCCACTGATCCGGGCCGATGCTTTCACCCAGCAGCAGGGCCACGCCCACCAGCAATACCGGCTCGACGTAGCTGAGCAGGCCAAACAGGCTGAACGGCAACAGACGGCTGGCCAGCACATAGGCGATCAGGGCCGAGGCGCTGATCGCTCCCAATACCGGGATCAAGGCGTAAAGGCCAGGGTGGGCAAGCAGGTCCGCCGCTGACAACGGCCCCTGGATCACGAAGTACAGCGCCCATGGCAACAGCAGGCACATGTCGCACCACAGGCCGCCCAGGTGGTCGGTGCGGCAGCGTCGGCGCAGCACGAAGTAGATCGGGTAGCCGATCATCACCACCAGGGTTTCCCAGGCGAAGCTGCCATGCTGGTACAGCTCGTGCCCGACCCCCAGCGCAGCGCAGCACACCGCCACCTTCTGCAGGTGCGACAGGCGTTCGCCGTAGACCAGGCGGCCGGTCAAGACCATGGTCAGCGGCAGCAGGAAGTAGCCCATCGACACTTCCAGGCTGCGCCCATGCAGCGGTGCCCACAGGAACAGCCACAGTTGCACCCCCATAAGCCAGGACGTACCGACCATCCCCAGCAGCAGCACCGGTGTGCGCCGCACCCGCGCCAGCAGCTCGCCGACCCGTTTCCAGTCCTTCGAGGCCAGCATGAACAGGGTGAGGCAGGGCAGCGTCAACAGCGTGCGCCAGCCAAAGATCTCTTCGCCATCGAGCGGCGTGAGCAGGGAGGTATAGAAGTACATCACAGCGAACAAGCAAGACGCCATGACCGATGAAAGGATGCCTTTTGACACGAATGCCTCGAATAGGGGAGTTGAGCGTGTGGATCAGCCGCGCATGATCTCAGGGGGCGCGTCCTGCGGCAACCGCGAGACACCGGAGCGTGCGGCCAGCGCTTCGAGGAACGCCTCTGCCGGCATGGGCCGGGCGAACAAGTAGCCTTGCTGGAAATCCACCGCGTGTTGGGCCAGGTAGTCGCGCTGGGCCTCGGTTTCCACGCCTTCGGCGACGATGCCCAGGCCCAATTTGCCCGACAGCTCGATGATGGTGTCGAGGATGTGCAGGGACAGCGCGTCGACACCGATCATGGCGACGAAGCTCTGGTCGATCTTCAGGTAGTCGACCTTGAACTGGCGCAGGTAGTTGAGGCTCGACTGGCCCGTGCCGAAGTCATCGAGGGCAATCATCACGCCCATATCATGCAGTTTCTCGAACAACTCCAAGGCCACTGGGGTGGCTTCGATCAGCTTGCGTTCGGTCAGCTCCAGGGTCAGTGCCACCCGGCCGGGTGGAAAGTGCTGAAGAAAAGTCCGGCAGTCGTCGAGCAGGCTCAGGTCGCGGCAATGGTCGGCGGTGATGTTGATGCCGATGTGAAAGCCATCTTCCAGCAGCGCGGCATACGGTGCCAGGCTCTGCGCGGTGTGCAGCATCAGCGCGCGGGTCATGGCGACGATCTGGCCGCTGTGTTCGGCGTAGGGGATGAACAGGTCGGGGCGCACCAGGCCTTCCCGTGGGTGGTTCCAGCGCATCAGCACTTCGGCGCCCGCCCAGCGGTAATCGCCCTTGCGCACCACGGGTTGGAAGTACGGCAGAAATTCGTCAGCCTCAAGGGCGCGCTGCAACTCGGCACGTGGCGAGGTGGCACGGCGAATTTGCCAGTGGCACGCGGCCCCAGCCAGCACGCCGAGCACCATCAGCAAGCTGAGCAGGGCGGGGTAGTGGCTGCGCAGCAGCTGGCCTTGCTTTTCGGCGCCATAGCCGCCGTACACGCTGAACGGGTAGCGGGTCGAGCTCAGCGTCACGGCGGCAGTCGCAGCCGTGGGGGGCACGCCTTTGTGGACGATACCGTCCTTGCCCATCCAGTCGTTGCCGACGCGAATCTGCAACGTATCGTCCGGGCCGATCAGGCGCAGGGCCGTGAGCAGGTGGTCGCCATCCACGGTGCTGATCGCCCCGTGGTCGCCCTCGCTGGCCCGGTACACCAGCAGCGGGTGGCCCGGCGTCACCGAGTTGCCATCCATCAGCCAGAGCGTGCCGTTGGTGTACTCGCCCGCGTCGACGACCTCATCGAACTCCCCGAACAGCGATGAACAATACAGCGTGTTCTGCTGAAAAAGGTTGGTCGAGCGGACGAAGGCATTACGGGTGACCTGGCCACGCAGGGCCAGTTTGACCTGTGTGCAGGGGCTACCTGCCAAGGGCAGCAGCGCGTAGGCGGTGTTGGACAAGCTGTCGAGAATGCGCTCGACATGCTCGACCACTTGGGCGGCGGTGGCATGGCTGCTGGCGCGCAGGTCGCGATCGATCTGCCAGTTCATCACTGCCAGGCCACACGCCACCGGGACTACGCCGATCGCCCAGGGCAGCAGGGTGCGCCAGCTCCAGCCGGCGCGGCGTCTAGTGGTAAGGGGCATGCTGGCCTAATGTGATGGAAGGTAACGTGCAGAGGATAGCCGCTTGTCAGGGAGCGTGGCTAACTAAAGCGCGACAAAGCAATTTACGCACTGTAGAATCCGGTTACGAATACAACAATAAGGTTCTCCAGCTCCGGAGAATCAAGCCCGCCGAGAATGGGTCCATATGACAAACCATGGGTTCAAACTGATCATTGGTGACTTCCTCGCTCGCAGCGTGCGCGGCATCCCGTGCTCACCGCCTGTTCTGTTCTACATCCCCGGAAATCACTAATTTTTCGCTGTAGATGAGGACAAGAACATGGCAGATATTTTCGAAAATCCAATGGGCCTGATGGGCTTCGAGTTCATCGAGCTGGCATCGCCGACACCTGGCGTGCTCGAGCCGGTTCTGCAGATACTCGGTTTCACCAAGGTTGCTACGCACCGTTCCAAAGAGGTGCACCTGTACCGTCAGGGCGGTATCAACCTGATCCTGAACAACGAACCTAAAAGCATCGCCTCGTACTTTGCCGCCGAACATGGTCCATCGGTCTGTGGCATGGCGTTCCGCGTGCGCAATGCCCATGAAGCCTATGCCCGCGCTTTGGAGCTGGGCGCCCAGCCGGTCGAGATCGAAACCGGCCCGATGGAGCTGCGCCTGCCGGCGATCAAGGGTATTGGTGGTGCGCCGCTGTACCTGATCGACCGCTTTGAAGAAGGCAGCTCGATCTACGACATCGATTTCAACTTCATCGAAGGTGTGGATCGCAACCCTGTGGGTGCGGGCCTGAAGATCATCGATCACCTGACCCATAACGTCTACCGTGGGCGCATGGCCTATTGGGCCGGTTTCTACGAGAAGCTGTTCAACTTCCGCGAGATCCGCTACTTCGATATCAAGGGCGAGTACACCGGCCTGACCTCGCGTGCCATGACCGCACCCGACGGCATGATCCGCATCCCGCTCAACGAAGAGTCGTCCAAGGGCGCCGGGCAGATCGAAGAGTTCCTGATGCAGTTCAACGGTGAAGGCATCCAGCACGTGGCCTTCCTCACCGATGACCTGCTCAAGACCTGGGATGCGCTGAAGGGCATTGGCATGCGCTTCATGACCCCACCGCCGCAAACCTACTACGAAATGCTCGAAGAGCGCCTGCCAGGCCACGGTGAACCGGTGGATCAACTGCAAGCGCGCGGCATCCTCCTTGATGGCGCCGCAGAGTCGGGTGACAGGCGCCTGCTGCTGCAGATCTTCTCGGAAACGTTGCTTGGGCCGGTGTTCTTCGAGTTCATCCAGCGCAAGGGCGATGATGGCTTTGGCGAAGGTAACTTCAAGGCGCTGTTCGAATCCATCGAACGGGACCAGGTTCGTCGGGGCGTATTGAGCACCGACTGATCCAACCGGGTGCCGCCGTCAGGGTTTTACGGCGGCGGTACCACGCCTGTTGCCCCGCGCCCGGAACAGGCCCCAATAGATGATCGAGCCGGTCACTATGCCTACCAGCACCAAAGAAGGAAGAATCTGCAGCATCGACTGGCGGAGTTCCTGGGCGCTGTACCCTTGGGCGTACCCCCCCGTGACGGCATATCCATACTTGGCAGAAACTGCCCGTACCGTGTACTCGGACTGTGAAGGCCGATTCGGGTCGCGGCTGTCTCCATGGCTCCAGATGTACTGGTCGCCGAACTCCAGAAGCAGCGTCAGGCCATCCTGGAATGCACGCAATTCGTTGCGCAGTTCCGAGGCATTGCCTGTGACGATCACACTGGGGTTTTGCCCCGGCACTTGAAAGTGAGTCACCAGCGTGGTGGGCAACACGGGTGAGTCGATCGCCAGCTCAACCCCCTGCCCGGATTGGGCGAAAGCTGACAGATGCTCCAGCGACTCGGTGTGGGTGCTGCAGTATGCTTGCTGGTCTTGCGTCAGCGTCAATGAGCGTAGCAAGGGATCGCGGGCCACCTGGTCCTGCAATGTACTGATGACATCAGCGCATGCCTTGCCAGCCAGAGGCTGGGCAAGCAACGCGGTGCTATGCATGCGCTCCAGCACCTTGTCGATGGTAAACACCGCTTCCTGAACCGAGATCTGTGCGTTTTCCTCAAGCTTCTTTTCCAGTTGAAACACCATCACCAGCAACCCGGAAACCACCGGTACCAGGCCGATCGCCATGATTAGCAGCAACTCCAGCAAACTGCGCCCGGCATGCATGATTTTCGACATAGGCCATTGCTCTCCAGTCTGATGCTGCCCGTGTTGGACAGATGAGCTGAAAGCCTATGTATTCAACGGTATGTCGGATGTAGTCCGGGTGCGGCATGAACGCCGGGAAATCGGGTAATCAGGCGTAAGTTGTCACTTTGCCTTGAGTCTCGCGAGCACCTTTTCAGCCAGGTCAGCCGTGGATGCGGGGTTTTGCCCGGTAATAAGGCGATCATCGCCGACCACGAAGGGTTTCCATGGGTCATCGTGCTTGCTGTAAATACCGCCACGGGCAACCAGTTCGTTTTCGGTGAGAAAAGGCACTACCTTGTCCAGTTCAACCAGTTGCTCTTCGATGTTGGAAAAGCCCGTGACCTGTCGGTCTTTCACCAGCAGGCTGTTGTCACTGAGCTTGATGTTCAACAGGCCGACGACGCCGTGGCAAACAGCCGCGATGATACCTTTGTTCTCATAGATCTTGCGTGCGAGGTCTTGAACCGGTTTGCACTCGACAAAGTCGTACATCACGCCATGCCCGCCGGTGTAATAGATGGCGCTGTAGTCGTCAGCCTTGACCAGACCTGGGCTCAGGGTGGCGCCCAGGCGGCTCATGAACCGCTTGTCGTCATACCACTGCCAGTCCAGGTCGGGGGCCATCTGCAGGCTGTGCGGGTCGACCGGTACGTAGCCACCCTGAGGGCTGACATAGTCAACTTCGTAACCGGCCTTCTCGACTTTCTCGACAAAATGCACGGCCTCGCCCAACCACAGCCCGGTTGCCCGCTTGAGGTTCGGGTACTTGGCCGTATTGGTCAGCACTACCAGCACTTTCTTGCTCATGACCACACTCCCGTCGGCAGCCTGTAAGGGACCGTTATTCCATGGCTCAGTGGAAAACCTAATGAGCATAGCTGCCACATGCCGGTACGCCATTAAAGCAGCGCGCGCTGTGCTACCTTGAACAGCATTCGCCACCCAGAACACCATGGAGTCACACATTTGGTCGCTAACGGCACGCCCCGCGAAGCTGCGTCACAGGCCATCCTGCTGGCGCCCAACACGGCAACGGTCGATCCCATGGGCGAGCGCATCGCCCAATTCGATTGGGGGCGCACCGCGCTTGGGCCATTGCCACGCTGGCAGGCCTCGCTGCGTATTGCCGTCGACATGATGCTGTTGTCGCCATTTGCCTGCGCGGTGGTGTGGGGGCCTGACCTCAGCGTGATCCATAACGACGCCTATCGAGCGCTGCGCCTCGGCGGCCAGGATGTACTGGGCAAAGCGTTCGACGCGGTCTGGAGCGATGCCTGGCAGACCATGGGGCCTTGGGTGTTCAAGGCACTCGAAGGGCGCTCGAGTTTTGTCGAGGACCCGCCCATGCGTATCGCCTGCGGCCAGAACGGCGACCCCGTGTGGTGTGCCTTCGGCTACTCACCGATTCGTGACGAGCAGGGCAGCGTTGCGGGTTTTCTTCACACACTCATCGAAACCACGGCAAATGTCGAGGCGTATCACCATTGGCGTGAGCAGGCCGAGGCCTTTGAAAAACAGCTCGGGAGCTACATGGCCGATCGTGAACAGATCTGGCAACTGTCGCGTGATGCCATGATGATCGTCACCCGTGAACTGACGCTACACGCTACCAACCCAGCCTGGCACCGTATCCTGGGTTGGGGTAAGGACGCGGCGCAGGGCATGCCGATACTGGAGCTGATCCACCCGGCGGATCGCGCAGAAGTGCAGGTGGCGGTATCCGGCTTCGTGCAGGACAAGGCGCTCGAGCAGATTGATATCCGCCTGCGTCACCAGGATGGCCACTATCGCTGGTTTCGCTGGGCCGCCAAATTCGATGGCAACTTGCTGACCGCCGTGGGCCGTGACATCACTGCCGACCGCGAAGAGGCCGCCCGCCAGTCCGAGGCCTTGTTGCGCAACAGTGAACGCCTGGAAGTCATTGGCCAATTGGCGGGCGGGATGGCACATGAAATGAACAACCTGCTGTCGGGTATCGGGGGCAGCCTGGAACTGTTGCAACGGCGCATGCTGCAGGGGCGCCTGGAGCGCATGGAGTCCTATGTGGAGCTGGCGCGCGACTCGGTGCAGCGCGCCATGAACCTGACCCACCGGCTGCTGGCGTTTTCCAGCCATCAGCCGCTTGATCCGAGGCCACTGAATCTCAATCGGCGACTGTCCTTGATCGAGCCGCTGCTGCTACAGGCCCTGGGTGCGGAAATGAGCCTGCATTGGCAACTGGATGTGACCCCGTGGACGGTCTGCGTTGACGTTACCCAGTTTGAAAATGCCTTGATCAACCTCTGTGTGAATGCCCGTGAAGCCTGCCTTGAGCGCGGCAGCGTCACTATCCGTACTGTCAATGAACGGTTGACTGCGCATTTCCCGGATGAGCAGGGGCTGCCGCCAGGCGACTACGTGGCATTGCATGTCGAAGACAACGGCCACGGCATGTCGGCGGCCGATGTCGCCAAAGCTTTCGAGCCCTTTTTCACCACCAAGCCCATGGGGCGTGGGTCGGGGCTCGGCCTGCCGATGGTCTACGGCTTTGTCGGCCAGTCGGGTGGTTATGTCTGGATCGAGTCGAACCTGAACGAGGGGACGAGAGTCTCCTTATTGTTTCCGCGCAGCCGTGCGTCGATTCCGGCAGAGGCACCGGCATGCCTGCCGGTCATCGAGCGGGCCCAGGGCGGGCGGCTGCTGCTGATCGATGACGAGGTCAACCTGCGCGCACTGATGCGTGAGTTTCTCTGCGAGCGTGGTTTTGCCGTCATTGAAGTTTCCGACGCCAATTCTGCACTGGACCGCTTTCGTCATGACGGGGCTTTCGACCTGGTCATCACTGACATCGGCTTGCCGGGTGGTTTCAGCGGCCGGCAAGTGGCCAAGGCCATGCGCATGCTCAAACCGACGCAGAAAATCCTCTTCATCACCGGGTATACAGATCAGCCGATCGAAGCCCAACTGCTCGAGCAGCCTGGCACCGCGCTGATGCTCAAGCCGTTCCCGCTGGAGCAATTGGCCAACCAGGCCCAGCACATGCTTGCCGATTGAGCCGGTTCAGGGCTCACCGAGTATCTGCGTCACCTGCGCCTGCAGCTGTTCGAGTCCGAATGGCTTGCAGATCAGGTGCATGCCCGCGCCAAGAAACCCCTCCCTGGCCATGGCCGTTTCTGCGTAACCGGTGATGAACAGCACCGGCAGGTCTGGGCGCAGGGTGCGGGCGATTTCCGCCAGTTGCCGCCCATTCATGCCGGGCAGGCCGACATCGCTGACCAGCAGGTCGATCCTTTGCGATGAACGCAGTATGTGCAGCGCTCCATTGGCGTTGGCGGCGGTTTGACAAGGGAAGCCGTCTTCGCAAAGTGCATGACAGAGCAACTGACGCACATGAGGGTCGTCTTCGACCACCAGCACGTCATGGCCCTTGCTGCCGGGCACAGGCCTTGGGGACGGGCGCTCGGGCTTTGCCTCGCCAACGTGCCGCGGCAAGTACAGGTCGACTTGGGTGCCATGGCCGATCTTGCTCTGCAGAGTCACATGCCCATGGGACTGCTTGCTGAAGCCGTAGACCATGGACAGGCCCAGGCCGATGCCCTGGCCAACGGGTTTGGTGCTGAAAAACGGTTCGAAGGCGTGTTCCAGTGTGCTCTGCGACATACCCTGGCCGTCATCGATGATGCTCAGGCGCAGGTATTCACCACTGTTCAGGGCGCCCCCCGCGAACTGCTCGTGCTCGACCCGCTGGTTGCTCGCCTCAATGCGTAGCAGCCCGCCGGTGGGCATGGCTTCACACGCATTGAGCAGCAGATTGTCCACGGCCTCTTGCAGTTGCCCGTCGTCGGCCTCAACTGGCCAGAGGTCGGCGGGCACATGCAGTTGCAGGGTCACTGAATGGCTGAGCCCAGCATTCAGGCGCTTAGGTTCAAGCAGCGTGTGCAGCTCGACGCGCTGAGTGTGCAGGGATTGTCTGCAGGAAAACGCCAGCAGACGGTGGGTCAACTGACCTGCGCGCGACACGGCCTCCTGGCCCATGCGCAAGATGCCCTCCAGGCTGTCGCTGCGGCCCTGCTTGAAACGACGCTCGATCAGTTCGAGACTGCCACCGATACTGGTCAACAGGTTGTTGAAATCATGAGCGATGCCACCGGCCAGTTGGCCGATGGCTTCCATTTTGCGGATCTGCGTGCGGGCGAGCTCTGTGCTGTGCTGTTCCTGGAAGCGTGCGTCCAGCCGCTGTTGCTGAGCTGAGAGCTGATCACGTGCGTGGTACTGATGGCGGCGGTTACGCTGCGCGATGCGGATCAGTTGCAACACTTGCCCCTCCTCGAGTGGGAAGAGCAACTGCATCAAGTTGCCTGTAGGCGGGTGGCTGGAGGCTGTGGTGGATGAGCTGAAATCCATGATCAGCAGAATGGGCAGGTCTGACCAGCTGGGCTGCTGGTCGATAAAACCTTGCAACGGCGGGCTGGGCCCGTTGCTGAACGTCTGCTCCGTGATAATCGCCAGGGCTGCGCCTTCGATCAGGCAGTCGTGCAGGTTGGCGATGTCATGGGTACACAGGCTCTCGATGCCGGCGGTTGCAAGTAGGCGAGCGGTTTCCGCAGCAAGCTCTGGGGGTGCCAGGATCAAGGCACGTTCGTCCAACGCCAACGAACTGGCCAAAGTGACGCTCCTGTAGTAATAGGCAGGGCCGAGGCTTGGCCATGCCGCCAGTAGTCCGATACTCACTGGACCTCAGGCTGTCGCGTGGGGTTCAACGAATCTTGTGGGGGGGCTAAAGCCCCTGTTGCAGCACCGGATCGTCGGGATTTTGCCGTTCGAGTTCGGCGAGCAGCACCTGAACGTTCTGCAGTTGGCCGGTCTCTTTCCAGTACTGGATAAGCAACAGCCGCGCCCGGCGATTGGCTGGCTCGCGACTGAGCACGGTTTCCAACTGCTTCTGGGCAGCATCGACCTGCTCGAGTTCATGCAGGGTCACCGCCAGGGTAGTGCGGTACTCGGCGTTGTCCGGCTCCAGCTCCACCGCACGGGACAGGGCAAGCAGGGCATATTCGCGCTGTTCGTGCCGATTGAGCCAGAGCCCAAGCTCATACTGCAAAAAGGCAGAGTCGGGGCTCAGGAGCAAGGCTTTGGCCAGCACCTGGCGAGAAGCGTCGTGATGGCCTTGGCGCTCCAGCAGGCGAACCTGGGTTGCCAACGCGTCGACGTTGCCTGGGGCCACCGTCAGGGCCTGTTGCAAGGCAGCAGCGGCCTGGGTGTAGTCGTTTTCGTGCAGGTACAGGCGCGCCAGATGCACCTGAGCATCGGCGTCGTCGGGTTGTTCCTCCAGTGCCTGCTGGTACTGCTCCAGGGCTGCCTGCAAGGGGCCGAAGTACAGGCCGATAGCGTCCGGGTCCAGGCCCAGCAGAGCGTCTACGGCCGCGAAGCGTACACTTTGCTCGGCGTCATCGAGCAAGGGGCCGAGTACCAGGCTGCGTTGTGCGGCCGGCAGCAAGCGGCGAATGCCGGCAATGGCTGCTTGGCGTACCAGCGGGTCCGCGTGTTCCAGGTCCATGCGTGCGAGTTTCAGGGCCTGGGGGGAGGGGTAGTTGGGCAGCTCGGCGTACAGAGCCGCGCGGCGAATGGGGGCCAGGTCGTTACGTTGCAATTGCTGGTACAGCACCCGCGCAGCGCCTGGCAAGCCTTCATGGGCCTGGCGCAGGGCCTTGGCGTAACTGTGAGCGGGCAGCGTGGGCGGTGCCGGCTGGTCGTCTCGCTGCAGGTAGCCGATCATGGTGACCAGCAGAATCAGCAGCAGCAAGGCGATCAGGTAGCGGTTGCGTCTGGGCATCGGACGGTCCGTGGCGGCAGGAAGGGCAGAGCTTGGGCCAGCAACGGGTCAAATGCAACCGCTGAAGGCATGGCCGCGCCAAGGCCGTCATAGGCCCCGCAAGGCGCAAAAAAAGCCCCGCAGGCCAAGGCCCGCGGGGCAAACGGTTGGGGGAGTAACCAACCAAAGGAGTCGTTGAAAGGGGTTGAATCAGCGCGCGCTGGCCACCGTATCCGGTTGCCAGCCGCCACCCAGGGCCTTGTAGATCGAGACGATGCCACGGTACAGCTCGACCTCTCCCTGGGCCTGGGCATCTTCTGCGCTGAGGCGCTCACGCTCGGCGTCGAGCAGCACCAGGTAGTCCACCGTGCCTTCGCGATAGCGGATCGAGGCCAGCGCTGCCGCCTTGCGGCTAGCGTCGCTCTGACGCATCAGCGACAACAGGCGCTGCTGGGTCTTGTCGTAATCGCTGAAGGCGTTGGCCGACTCTTCAAGGGCCAGCAACACTTGCTGCTCATAGTTGGCCAGGGCGCCTTCGGCGTCTGCCTTGGCACCGCGCAGACGGGCGCGCACGCTGCCCAGGTCGAAGGCCGCCCAGGTGATGCTCGGGCCCAGGCCCCAGGCGTTGGCTGCCGAGGAGCCGATCTGCGAGCCGCGCGCAGCCGTAAAGCCGAGGAAGCCGCTGAGGCTGACCCGTGGGAACAGGTCGGCAGTGGCCACACCGACGTTGGCCGTGGCGGCGGCCAGTTGGCGTTCGGCACTGCGAATATCCGGGCGACGACGCAGCAGCTCGCCGGGGTCGCCCACCGGCAGTGCTTTGGCGATGGCTGGCAGGGCCTTGGGCGACAGGTCTACGCTTAGCGCGTCCGGGCGCTGGCCAAGCAGGGTGGCGATGCGGTGACGGGCTCGCGCCTGTTCGGCCTGCAGTTGCGGCACAGTGGCTTCGACACCTGCCAGGCGCGCATCGGCACGCACCACATCAAGGTCGTTGCCCACGCCAGCATCGCGCAGGGTTTCGGTGATGGTGCGCGATTCCTGCTGGGTCTTGAGGTTGGCCAGGGCGATGTTCTCGCGCAACTGGGCACCGCGCAGTTGGCCATAGGCGTCGACCAGTTCGGCGATCAAGCTGACTTGCAACTGCTGCAGGTCGGCCGCGGCGGCGGCCTCCTGGGCTTCGCTGGCTTCGATCTGGCGCTGGATACGGCCGAACAGGTCGAGTTCCCAGGCCATGTCCAGGCCCAGGTCATAGCGTTCGCTGTTGACCCGCTGCTCGGTCTGGCCGGGGACCTGGCCCTTGCCGATTTCGCTGCTGGCACGGCTGGTGACTACCGGCAGTTGGTCGTTGGCGGCGTCCTCACGGATAGCACGGGCCGACTTCAAGCGGGCAAAGGCTACCCGCAGGTCACGGTTACCGTCGAGCGAGGCCTGCACCAGCTGGTTCAGCACCGGGTCGTCGAACTGCTTCCACCAGATGCTTTCGAAGCGGCTACGGTCGTAGGCCTTGGCCTGCATCTGCGCGTCAAAACGGGCAGGCTCGGTGTTCGGCGTCTTGTATTCCGGGCCCACCGCGCAGGCCGCCAGGGCCAACGCCAGCAGGCTCGGGGTCAGGGGTTTGAGCAGGTTCATGCGGGGTTCTCCAGCGATTGCACGCGTTCGGCCTTGCGGGCTTGGCGGCGTTCGACGAAACGGCGGATCAGGAAGAAGAACACTGGGGTCAGGAACAGCCCGAACACCGTCACGCCGATCATCCCCGAGAACACCGCGACACCCATGGCGTGGCGCATTTCCGAACCGGCACCGGAGGAGAACACCAGCGGTACCACGCCCATGATGAAGGCGATCGAGGTCATCAGGATCGGCCGCAGACGCAAGCGGCAGGCTTCCAGCACTGCGGCCAGCGGGTCGAGGCCCTTGGCCTGTTCATCCTTGGCGAATTCGACGATCAGGATCGCGTTCTTGCACGCAAGGCCCACCAGTACGATCAAGCCGATCTGGGTGAATATGTTGTTGTCACCGCCCGAGACAATCACCCCGGTAATGGCCGACAGCAGGGTCATCGGCACGATCAGGATCACCGCCAGCGGCAGGCTCCAGCTTTCGTATTGGGCCGCCAGCACCAGGAACGCCAGCAGTACGCAGAGCGGGAACACCAGCAGCGCGGTATTGCCAGAGAGAATCTGCTGATAGGTCAGGTCGGTCCACTCGAAGGTCATGCCGTTGGGCAGTTCCTCTTTGAGCAGTTTCTCGATGGCAGCCTCGGCTTGGCCAGAGCTGTAGCCCGGGGCAGCAGCACCGTTGATTTCTGCGGTGATGAAGCCGTTGTAGTGCATCACGCGATCAGGCCCGGAGGTGTCGCTGACCTTGAGGAAGGTCGCCAGCGGGATCATCTCGCCCAAGTTGTTGCGCACCTTCAACTGGCCGATCTGCTCGGCATCGAGGCGGAACTGCTGTTCGGCCTGGACGTTGACCTGGTAGGTACGGCCAAAGCGGTTGAAGTCGTTGGTGTACAGCGAGCCCAGGTAAACCTGCAGGGTGTCGAAGATGTCGTTGATCGCCACGCCATGGGTCTTGGCCTTTTCCCGGTCGATGGCGGCATCGACCTGCGGCACGTTGACCTGGTAGCTGGTGAACAGGCCCGCCAGTTCCGGCACGTTGTGGCTTTTGGCGATGATGTTCTGGGTTTCCTTGTACAGCGCTTCGTAACCCAGGTTACCGCGGTCCTCGATCTGCAGGCGGAAGCCGCCAATGGTGCCCAGGCCCTGTACCGGCGGCGGTGGGAAGATCGCGATGTAGGCGTCCTGGATGTCGGCGAACTGGGCGTTCAGGGCGGCGGCGATGGCCGCTGCCGACTGGCTCGGGTCTTTGCGCTCGTCGAACGGCTTGAGCGGGGTGAACACGATGCCGCTGTTCGGGCTGTTGGTGAAACCGTTGATCGACAGGCCCGGGAAGGCTACCGAATCGGCAACCCCAGGTTGCTTCAGGGCGATCTCGCTCATGCGCTTGATCACCGCCTCGGTGCGGTCGAGGCTGGCAGCATCTGGCAATTGGGCAAAAGCCACCAGGTATTGCTTGTCCTGGGCCGGCACGAAACCGGTCGGGGTGGACGAGAAACCGAGGTAGGTTAGGCCCATCAGGCCGGCATACACGAACAGGGCGATGCCGCTGGAGCGGATGACCCGGCGCACGCCGCCGACGTAATTGTGGCTGGCACGGTCGAAGAAGCGGTTGAACGGCGAGAACAGCCAGCTGCCCAGCAGTTTGTCGAGGAAGCGCGAGAAGCGGTCCTTGGGTGCGTGGTGGTCCTTGAGCAGCACGGCGGCCAGGGCCGGCGACAGGGTCAGCGAGTTGAACGCCGAGATGACCGTGGAGATGGCGATGGTCAGGGCGAACTGCTTGTAGAACTGCCCGGTAAGGCCGGAAATGAACGCGGCAGGCACGAACACGGCGCACAGCACCAGGGCAGTGGCAATGATCGGCCCGGTCACTTCGCTCATGGCCTTTTGCGTGGCTTCAAGCGGTTTCAGGCCCAGCCCGATATTACGTTCGACGTTCTCCACCACAACGATGGCGTCGTCCACCACGATGCCGATGGCCAACACCAGCCCGAACAGCGACAAGGCATTGAGCGAGAAGCCGAACAGGTGCATCACCGCGAAGGTACCGATCAGCGACACCGGCACCGCCAGCAACGGGATGATCGAGGCGCGCCAGGTCTGCAGGAACAGGATCACTACCAGCACCACCAGTATCAGCGCTTCGAACAGGGTGTGTACCACTGCCTCGATGGAGCCGCGTACGAAGATGGTCGGGTCGTAGACGATGCTGTAGTCCATGCCCTCGGGGAAGTCTTTCTTCAGCTCGGCCATCTTGGCCCGTACTTCATCGGAGATCTCGATGGCGTTGGAGCCTGGGCGCTGGAAGATCGGGATGGCCACTGCCGGCTGGTTGTTCAGCAGCGAGCGCAGGGCATATTGGCTGGAGCCGAGTTCGACCCGGGCTATGTCTTTCAGGCGAGTGATTTCGCCATCGGCACCGGCACGGATGATGATGTTCTCGAACTCTTCCTCATTGACCAGGCGGCCTTGGGTGTTGATCGACAGCTGGAAACTGGTGGAACCAGGGGCGGGCGGGGCGCCCAGCTGGCCGGCAGCGACCTGGCGGTTCTGCTCGCGGATGGCCGCGACAACGTCACTGGCTGTCAGGTTGCGCGAGGCGGTCTTGTTCGGGTCGAGCCACACGCGCAACGAGTAGTCGCCCATGCCGAACAGTTGCACGTCACCCACGCCGCCCAGGCGTGCCAGCTCATCCTTGATGTTGAGGATGGCGTAGTTGGACAAGTAGAGCATGTCGTAGCGGTTGTCCGGCGAGGTCAGGTGCACGACCATGGTCAGGTCGGGCGAGGCCTTGTCGACGGTGATACCGATGCGCGTCACTTCTTCCGGCAGCTTGGGCTGGGTGCGGGTGACGCGGTTCTGTACCTGCACCTGCGCGTTGTCCAGGTCGGTGCCCAGGGCGAAGGTGATGGTCAGGGTCAGCTTGCCATCGGCGGTGGATTGCGAGGACATGTACAGCATGTTCTCGACACCGGTGATGGCCTGCTCCAGCGGCGCGGCGACGGTTTCGCCGATCACTTTGGGGTTGGCACCGGGGAAGTTGGCGCGCACCACCACGGTGGGCGGCACCACTTCCGGGTATTCGCTGATCGGCAGCTGGAACAGCGAGATCGAACCCGCAATCAGCAGCACCAGCGACAGCACCGCGGCGAAGATCGGCCGGGTAATGAAGAATTTTGAAAAGTTCATCGGTGTGATCCCTTAACCGCGTTGCGCCTGGACGCTGGCGACTTTCTCAGTGGTGCCCGCTACCTTCGGCGTGGTGTTGCTGGCCTCGAGGGCCTGGCGCTGCTGGGCGAGGGCGGCGAGGGTCTGTTCGCTGGCCATTGCCGTTTCTTCTGGGGTAACCGCCGAACCTGGGCGTACCCGCTGCAGGCCTCTGACTACGATGCGGTCATCCTTGGCCAGGCCGCTGCGCACGATGCGCAGGCCTTCGAGCTTGGGCCCCAGCTCTACAGCGCGGTAGGTAGCTTTGTTGTCCTTGTCCATGACCAGCACGAACTTCTTGCCAAGGTCGGTGCCCACGGCTTCGTCGTTGATCAGCATGGCGTCGTACTGGGCGCTGCCGACCAGCTTCAGGCGTGCATACAGGCCAGGGGTGAACTGGCCGTCACGGTTGTCGAACACGGCGCGGCCACGGATGGTGCCGGTGCGCGGGTTGACCTGGTTGTCGACGAAGTTCATCTGGCCCAGGTGCGGGTTGCCGGTTTCGTTGGTCAGGCCCAGGTACACCGGGGTGGTCTGGCCGCGCTGGCCTTCACGTGCCAGCTGGGTGTACTTGAGGTACACGCGCTCGTCGGCGTCGAAGTAGGCGTAGACCTTGTCGGTGGACACCACGCTGGTCAGCGGGGTGACATCGGCGGTGACGATGTTGCCGGCCGTGAACTGGGCACGGCTGACACGGCCGCTGATGGGCGCGGTGACACGGGTGAAGCTCAAGTTCAGGCGGGCCAGGTCGAGCTGGGCCTGGATTGCATCGACCCCGGCGCGGGCTTCGGCGGCGGCACTGCTGCGCGACTCGGCAAGTTCGGCGGAGATGGCGTTGCTGTCACGCAGGCGCTCGCCACGGCGGGCTTCGTTGGCGCTGCGGATAGCGGTGGCCTTGGCCTGTTGCAGTTGCGCTTCGAGGCGGCGGACTTCAGCCTGGAACGGGCGCGGGTCGATCTGGAACAGCAGGTCGCCTTTCTTGACCTGGGCGCCTTCGGTGAAACCGACGAGGTCGATCTGGCCCGAGACCCGTGGCCGCACTTCGACGGTTTCCGGGGCTTCGAGACGGCCGGTGAACTCGTCCCATTCATTGATCGGCTGTTCGATCACCTTGGCAACGGTGACTTTGGGCGCGGCGGGCGCCTGCACGGCGTCGGGGGTTCGACCGCAAGCGCTGAGCACTACGACTGCCAGGGCAGCGAGTGGAAAGCGCAAGGGTTTGAGTGAGTGGTCCATGGAGAACTCCGCCAGAGTATTAGTAGTGGGCGGAGTGTGAGTGCCTTGCGCGCGGCGCACGAATCGAACGGGGCGAAGGTTATTATCACGCTGAATGATATGTCGGGATCTTTCATCGATAAGCGGCATCGCGGGCAGATGAGCATCTGAGCGATCAATCGGGAACTTCAATGCCATGCTCAGGTCGATAGGCTCTTCTTTCGAGCCAGGCCCACCTGGACCAGTCGAGTGCTTTCCTCATGCCAAGCAAGCGTATGCTGTCGACCCTTACCCTGTTGTTCAGCGTCGCTGCGAGCCATTTCACCGTCGCCGGCGAGCGCACGGCGACTGCACACAGTAATACGGCCTCGACCCTGTTGATCGACACCGCTTCTAGGCAATATGCAGACGGCAAACTTGATCAGGCCGCGGCCACACTGGAGCGGGCGCTGCAAATTCAGCCGAACAATCCCGCTACACTGCACTATCTGGGTGTGCTGCGCTTGCAGCAGGGGCAATACGATCAGGCGGGAGTGTTGGCGGCGCGCTCTAACCTGCGCGTCGGGCACAACGTGGCATTGCGCAATCGTAATCTGCAATTGATTCAGGCAGCGAACAAAGCCCGGACTTCAGGTACTGCTCCTGGTGCTGTAAACGCGTCGGCTGTTCAAGCAACACAAGCACAGACGAGCTCGGCGCACGCACGATCAGTCACGCTTGCTGCTGCCGAACAGATGCAGGGCATTGCCGGTCAGCAGCGAATCGGTCTTGCTGAACACCGCATGGCCGATGCTGCTTTTGAGGTGCCGCCAGGCCACAGGCCGCCACCGGGCAAATGCCGAATCTGGTTCCCCGATCGCTCACCCGGGCATCAACCCCCGCCCGGCAAGTGCAAAAAGCTAAAAAAACACATTCCTGCCGGCGCCTACCTTGTGCGTCATTAATGGCCTGGGCCTAGCCGTTTCAGTGGATGCTTGAGGCCAGTTCGAAGATCGGCATGTACATCAAGATCACGATGAAGCCGATCAGCAAGCCGATGAAGGTCATCAGCAGCGGCTCGAACAGCTTGACGAACCATTCCACCCAGCGGCCGATCTCCTGGTCGTGAAAGTCGGCGCAACGCTCCAGCATCTCGCCGAGGTTGCCCGACTGTTCACCCGCCCGCAGCAGCCGCAAAGACACCGGCGTCACCAGTTGCCCGGCCTCCAGCGCATCGGACAACGGCAGCCCTTCGGCCACGCGTTGGCTGGCTTGTTCAAGGCCTTGGGCTGCGGCACTGCCCAGCAGCCCGCGGGCCATGCCCATTGCCGTGAGGATGGAAATGCCACCTTGTAAAAGGATGCCCAGCGAGCGGTAGAAGCGCGCCAGCTCGTACATCATCAACCGCTGGTGCAGTGCGGGCATGCGCCTTAGCTGGCGGGATGCCCAGCGCCGCACGCGCGGATGACGGCGCAGCAGCACCAGGGCGGTTATCCCCGCCACACTGCCCAGTGCCAACGGCAGTTGCTGGGCATGCAGGAACAAGCCGATCTGCATCAGCATGCGTGACAGCCAGGGCAGCTCGGTACCCATGCCCTCGAACACTTGGCTGAAGCGCGGCACCACGTAGCCGAGCAGAAACAGCACCACGCCACCGCCCACCAGCAACAGCAGCAGCGGGTAGACCGACGCCCCCACCAGCTTCTGCCGGACCAGGTCCAGGCGTTGGCGGTAGGCGATATAGCGGCCCAGGGCGTCGCCCAGGGCGCCGGTGCGTTCGCTGGACTGCACCAAGGCCACGTACAGCGCTGGGAATATGCGCGGCTGACGGGCCAGCGCCTGGGACAGCGAATGCCCTTCGTACAGTTGGCGCACCAGGTCACCCAGCGTTTTGCGCGTGGCCGGGGTCGGGGCTTTTTCCGCCAGGCTTTCCAAGGCGTCGATCAACGGCAGCCCGGCATTCAGCAGGGTCGACAGCTCCTGGCTGAACAGCACCAGGTCAAAGTGTGCTTCGCGGCGCCAGGCCATGCCACGCAATGCGCCGCCCTGGCCCTTCACGCTGACCACCCGCAAACCTTGCGCCTCGACCTGGCGACGCGCCTGGTCGGCATCTTCGGCGTCGATCTGCAACTGCACCACGCCCTGTCTGCCCAGGGCCTTGAGGCTGTAGCGCATGGCCGATCTCCTCATTGCCAGCTGGTGATTTCGGCGTTTTCCCCGTCACCACCGGGCTGGCCGTCCTTGCCCATCGACAGCAGGTCGTATTCGCCGCCGTTCTCGCCGGGTTGCCGGTAGATGTAGGCATGCCCCCACGGGTCTTGCGGTACCGCCTTCTGCAGGTAGGGGCCCGTCCAGCGGGCTTCGCCACTGGGAGCGGTGACCAGCGCCTGCAGGCCCTGTTCACTGTTGGGGTAATGGCCGACTTCCAGGCGATAGAGGTCAAGGGCCTTGCTCAAGCCCTCGATCTGTGCCCGTGCCACCTTGACCTCCGAGCGGCCTAGCTGGCTGAAGTACTTGGGCGCGACGATGCCGGCCAGCAGGCCGAGCACCACCAGCACCACGAGGAGTTCGAGCAGGGTGAAACCACGTTGGGGGTTGGATCTGCGCTGCATGGTGAAGGCCTCCGCTGCATGGAAACAGGCTGTGTCAGGCACCATGCAACAGCCGTGCACGTCTGCCTCGGGGCCTTGCACCATGCGGTACAGGAAGCGGCACAGTGCTTGCGTCGTCGACATCGACCTCGGGTTTTCCGGGGCATTTCCCCCACATCGGGGGCCACGACGAAGAGGCAGCCGACATGCGTGGACTCATCCTGGGTTTGATCTGGCTGGCGGCGGGTGCCGCCCAGGCCGATGTGTACATCTCCATCGATGCCAAGGGCGGCTACGTACTGACCAACGTCCATCGACCCGGGCGTCATTACCAGCGGGTGATCAGCGAACCGCTGGCCCAGGCGGGCCCGGCCGGTGCGCAGTTGATCACCGGGCGCCCCTATGCCGAGCTGGTGGCGGCCGCGGCGCTCGCCCACAACGTACCGCAGGCGTTGCTGCATGCGCTGATCAAGGCCGAGTCCGGCTATAACCCCAAGGCCCGCTCGCCAGCGGGCGCGGTGGGGCTGATGCAACTGATGCCCGATACCGCCCGTGAAATGGGCGTGGAGAACGTCTTGGACCCTGAAGACAACGTGCAGGGCGGCGCACGCTACCTCAAACGCATGCTGACCCTGTTCGACAACGACATCACCCTGGCCGTGGCCGCCTACAACGCTGGCCCCGATGCAGTGCTGCGCCGGGGTGCGGTGCCGCCGTTCGCCGAAACCCGCCGCTACGTGCCCAACGTGCTGCGCGAGTACCGCAAGCTGCAAGGGTTGGCGGACGATTCGCCGTTATAGGCGCAGCCACCCTTCGGCGGATGCCATCAATTTACAACCATGGTTCCCCCAACTCTGGGCTATAACCTTCAAAGGTGCCCAGCCGTGGAGTCCGCCATGGACATCGCCCCTCGTTCCGACGCCCTCGAAGTGCCTGCCGGCAGTGAGGCGGCAACCCCACGCAAGCCGTTCAACCTGTTGCGCTGGTACGCCTGGGTCAGCCTGGCCATCATCTTTTCGGTGGCTGTCGGCCTGGGGCTGATTTCCAGCCGCTTTATCATCGACGAAAGCGTCGAGCGCGATGCGCTGCTTTCTGCCCAGTTCATTACCTCGATTGCCGACGCCGAAGTGCGCCATGTGTCGATCCCCAATGTGCGCACCATGGGCGAGCTGCTTGACCCGCGCACCGATCGCACGGCGCTGCCGGATGTCGACCCCGAAGCCCGGCGCAAGGCCCGTGGCGAGTTCCTCGACCATATCGCGCACCTGCCTGACATGCTGTTGGCCAATATCTACGCGCCGGACCGCACCGTGATCTGGTCCAGCAACCCCGCATTGATCGGCAAGCTGATCGAGGGCGATGACGACCTTGATCGCGCCTTCGAATACAAGATGCAGGTCTCCGCCAGCTACCATGATTTTGAACAGGCACGCGAAGAGCAGAAGTTCGTGACTCCGCCCGTACAGCTGTTCATCGAGAACTACATCCCGCTGTTCGACGCCGATGGCGAGCATGTCACGGCCATGGTGGAAATCTACAAGGAACCCCATGACCTGATCGTGCGCATCGAGCACGGCCTGATCCTTATCTGGGCGGCGATCACCGTTGGCGCGGCACTGGTCTATATCGGCCTGTACGGCATCATGCGCCGCGCCGCCAAGCTGCTGGCGGTGCAGCAGAAGCGGCTGATCAACAACGAAACCTACGTGGCGCTGGGCGAGGTGTCTTCGGCGGTGGCGCACAGTTTGCGCAACCCGCTGGCGAGCATCCGCTCGAGTGCCGAGCTTGCACAAGCGTTCGATGACGGCCCGGCACACCGGAATATCAACGACATCATCAACCAGGTCGATCGCATGTCGCAGTGGATTCGCCAACTGTTGCAGTCACTGCGCCCGCTCAATGACGAAGCGGTGGCGGTGGACCTGGCGCAGGCACTGCAGGAAAGCCTGCAGACCTTTGCGGTACCGCTGACGCGCTGTGCAGTGAGGCTTGACCTACAGCCGTTACCGGCGGTTCAGGTCCTGGGGCACCCGGCACTGCTCAGGCAGATCTTCAGCAGCCTGATCGCCAACGCGCTGGAGTCGATGGAGTCGATGGAGCAGGGCGGCACCTTGCGTGTCGAAGTGGTGCGCAAGGACCGGCGCAGCCTCACCCTGCGCCTGTCCGATACCGGCAAGGGGATGACCGAGCAGCAGATGCGCATGGCATTCAGGCCGTTTTTCACCACCAAGCAGGGCGGGCTGGGTGTTGGCCTGGTGCTGGTCAAACGCATCATGGAGCGCTTTGGGGGGGCGGTGAGGTTGAGCAGCAGCGAAGGGCACGGCACTCGGGTTTCGCTGAACTTCAGGTTGGTCAGTTCTGCATAATTGGCTTTAAAAATATTGAATAACTATATGATTTATATTTATTTATTTGTTTTTGGGTGATTTTCACCCAATTGTGGGGGTTAGATCTTGAAAAAAGCTTAAAAAGCTAAATCAAGTAATTGAAAAATATAGTTTTATTAATTTCAAGATTTGCTGGCTGAGTTTTTGCAAAGACCGATAGCAACAGATGGCAGCTTCGGCGGCCCAGGTGGAGTGCTATTGAATTGCTACCAACCGTAGCAAGGCTGCGCTTCAGAACGGACTCCCTGCGCGGGAACCACTCTATGCAGATGCTGGACAACGAAATGCCCGACAAAGCCTCTGCGGCCTCCAGTGGTTTCGCGGCACCGCTGCGCGAGTTCAACCTGCTGCGTTGGTTTTCCCTGATCAGCCTGTTGATCATCGCCTCGGTAGCCGGTGGCCTGGGTTACGTATCGACGCGCTTCGTGGTACGTGACAGCGTCGAGCGCGACGCCATGCTCACCGCGCAGTTCATCCAGGCCATGGCCCAGGCCGAAGTCCGCCATTCGCAGTTGCCGCCGGGCACCACCATGGGTGAACTGCTCGACCCCCGCCTGGACCTACAGCACCTGCAAGTCACCCCGGCGCTGGCCGAGTCGACCCGCGTCGAATTCCTCGACCACGTCGAACACCTGCCCGACACCCTGCTGGCCAACGTCTATGCCCGTGACCGGACCATCGTCTGGTCCACCAACCCTCAGTTGATTGGCAAGCGCATCGAGGAGGATGGCGACCTGGAGCACGCCTTCCGTTCGCGCAAGGCGGTATCTGCCAGCTACCACAAGGCTGAGGAAGACCGTGAAGAACAGAAATTCCTGCGTGAACCCGAGTACCTGTTCATCGAGAACTACATCCCGCTGTTCGACAGCCAGGCTGAACAGGTGCTGTCGATGGTCGAGATCTACAAAGAGCCGCAGGACCTGATCCGGCGTATCCAGCGGGGCTATGTGCTGATCTGGGCCTCGACCCTGGTGGGCGGGGCGCTGATCTATTTCGGCCTGTTCTGGATCGTGCGGCGGGCGGCGCTCATGCTCGACCAGCAGCAAGACCGGCTGGTGGCCAGCGAAACCTACGGGGCACTGGGCGAAATGTCCTCGGCGGTGGCCCACAGCCTGCGCAATCCGTTGGCCAACATCCGCTCCAGCGCCGAGCTGGCCCAGGAAATCGCCAACCCCACCGCGCAGAAGAATATCAACGACATCATCGGCCAGGTGGACCGCATGTCACGCTGGGTGCGCGACCTCTTAGTGTCGCTGCGCCCGGCCAGTGACGAGCCCGAGGCGGTAGACCTGGTCGCGGCCATCGAGGATACCCACCTGGCCTTCGCCCAACAGATCGCGCGCAACGGTGTGAAGTTCTGCTACGAAGGCCCCGAGCTGCAGTACGTGGCCAGCCAGCCGCTGCAGCTCACGCAGATTCTCAACAGTCTGTTTTCCAATGCCATCGAGGCCATGCCCGCAGGCGGTGTGTTGCGCGCCCAGGTCAGCGTGGCGGACGGCCAGCGTGCGGTCATGCTGCTCAGCGACACCGGCAAGGGCATGAGCCAACAGCAGGAAAGGATGGTGTTCAAACCATTCTTTACCACCAAACAGGGCGGCCTCGGCGTAGGCCTGGCCCTGGTTCAACGCATCATGGAGCGTTTTGGCGGCTCGGTCAGCCTGAGCAGCCGCGAAGAGGAAGGAACCCGCGTCAGCCTTACTTTCAATATCGCAGCGGGAGTGGACCATGGAACAGAGCATCCTGGTAGTCGAGGATGATGAAATCCTTGCTGACAACATTCGCACCTACCTGAGCCTCAAGGGCTATGAGGTGACGGTCTGCCACAGTGCCGAGCTTGCACTGGAGCAGGTCAAGCAGGCCCAGCCCGACGCCGTGCTGACCGACAACTCGTTGCCCGGCATGAGCGGGCACGACCTGTTGCGCGCCCTGGTGGCACAGGTGCCGGCGCTGAAAGTCATCATGATGACCGGCTACGGCAACGTCGAAGACGCCGTGCAGGCGATGAAGGAGGGCGCGTTCCATTACCTGACCAAGCCGGTGGTGCTGGCCGAGCTCAAGCTGACCCTGGACAAGGCCCTGGCGGCAGAGCGGATGGAGCGCACCCTGTCGTTCTACCAGGAGCGCGAGGCGCAGAAGTCCGGGTTGCAGGCACTGATCGGCGACTCGCCGGTGATGCTCAGCCTCAAGCACACGTTACACCAGGTGCTGGATGCCGAGCGACGCATGGCCAGCGACGACCTGCCCCCGGTACTGGTCGAAGGCGAGACCGGCACAGGCAAGGAGCTGGTGGCCCGGGCCCTGCATTTCGATGGGTTGCGCAGCAAGGGGCCGTTCATCGAGTTCAATTGCGCGTCGATCCCGGCCAATTTGCTCGAAGCGGAGTTGTTCGGTCATGAGAAAGGTGCTTTCACCGATGCCAAGGAGCGCAGGGTGGGCCTGGTCGAGGCCGCTGATGGGGGCACGCTGTTCCTCGATGAAATCGGCGAGATGGACCTGGTGCTGCAAGCCAAGCTGCTGAAGCTGCTCGAAGACCGCAGCATCCGCCGCATTGGTGCGGTGAAGGAGCGCAAGGTCGACTTGCGGGTAATCAGTGCCACCAACTGCAACCTCGAACAGATGGTGCAGCAGGGCAAGTTCCGCCGCGACCTGTTCTTCCGGCTGCGCATCATCGCGCTCAAGGTGCCGCGCTTGTATGCGCGTGGGCAGGACATTCTGCTATTGGCTCGGCATTTCCTGGCGCACCATGGCCGCCGTTATGGCAAGCCTAACCTGCGTTTTTCCGCCGAGGCCGAGGCCTTGATGCTGGGCTACAGCTGGCCAGGCAACGTGCGGGAGCTGCGCAACATGTTGGAGCAGACAGTGCTGCTGGCGCCCAACGAGGTGATCCAGACCCATCAGCTGAACTTGTGCATGAGCTTGATCGATGAACCGTTGATTCAGCAACAGGCGCCTATGGTGTTCGAGATGCCACGGCATGAGCCCGAACCCGGCACCAGCCTGCCGGACATGGAGCGGGACCTGGTGTGCAAGACCCTGGACCGGACCGACTGGAACGTGACCAAGTCGGCGCGGATGCTGGGGTTGTCGCGGGATATGCTGCGTTACCGGATCGAGAAGCTGGGGTTAACCAGGCCAGACAAGCGGCAGTGGTAACCCCTCAGCGCGCAGCGACGTCAGGGCTTGCTGGCGCCTGCCTTGTTGCTGTCTTGCGAACCGCTACCCTCCATGCCGGGCAAATCATGTTCATCATTCTGCGTGGCAGGCGGGCTGTCGGGGTCATTGCCCTGCAAGCGCGGGTCGGTATCCCGTGGCATCGGTTTTTCAATCGGGTTGAGGGTGCTGTCGACACCCGGCTGGGGCGCTGGGTTGTGCGGGTCGTCTGGGTAGGTCGGCCCGGTGCCGACCGCGAGGGCCAGCGGCGAAACAAACACGGCTGCGAGCAGGAAGGTGCGAATCATGGTGCAAGCTCCTTTGCATCGGGATGAGGGCTTCTACCTCGATTGGGCCCCCGAGCTGACGCCGGGTGCCCCCATCCCGATCAACGGTCACACCACCATCGACAACAACATGATGAAGATGATGCCCACCACCGAAAGGATGGTCTCCATCATGCTCCAGGTCTTGAAGGTCTCGGCCACGGTCATGTTGAAGTACTGTTTCACCAGCCAGAACCCGGCATCGTTGACGTGCGACAGGATCAGCGAGCCCGCGCCAGTGGCCAGTACCAGCAGCTCACGGTTGACCCCCGGTACCATGTCGATCACGGGTGCGACGATCCCTGCGCCGGTGATGGTGGCGACCGTCGCCGAGCCGGTGGCGATGCGGATCACCGCCGCCACCAGCCAGGCCAGCATGATCGGCGAGATTTCCGCCTGCACCGCCATCTGCCCGATCACGTTGCCGACCCCGGTATCCACCAGCATCTGCTTGAAGCCGCCGCCAGCCCCTACGATCAGCACGATGGCAGCGGTCGGTGCCAGGCTCTGGTCGAGCATCTTCATGATCTGCTGGCGGTTGAAACCCCGCGCCGCGCCGAAGGTATAGAAGGCCAGCAGCAAGGCGGCGAGCAGGGCGGTGATGGGGTGGCCGATCAGGTCCATCCACTGCCGCACGATATGCTCGGCGGGCAGCACCACGTCGGCGAAGGTCTTGAGCAGCATGAGCGCCACCGGCAGCAGCACCGTGAGCAGGGTGACGGCGAAGCTCGGCAGGTTGCCCTGGTCGGACTCCTTGGCGATCTGGTCCATCAGCTCCTGGGACGGGTTACCGGGGATGTAACGCGAGATGAAGTTGCCGAACAGCGGGCCAGCGATGATCGCGGTAGGCAGCGCCACGATCAGGCCATAGAAGATGGTCTTGCCGATGTCGGCATTGAAGATGCCGATCGCCAACAGCGGCCCCGGGTGTGGCGGCACCAGGCCGTGAACCACGGACAGGCCGGCCAGCAGCGGGATGCCGATTTTCACCAACGAGACCCCGGAACGCCGGGCGACGATGAATACCAGCGGGATCAGCAGTACGAAGCCGATCTCGAAGAACAGCGGGATGCCGACCAGGAAGGCGGCGAACATCATGGCCCAGTGCACGTTCTTCTTGCCGAAGGCGCGGATCAGCGTCTGCGCGATCTGGTCGGCGCCGCCGGAATCGGCCATCAGCTTGCCAAGCATGGTGCCCAAGGCGAGCACGATGCCGACGAAGCCCAGCACGCCGCCAAAACCGTCCTGGAACGATTTCATCACCTTGGCCACCGGCATGCCGGAGGTAAGGCCGAGGAAGCCGGCCGCGAGGGTGAGGGCGACGAAGGGGTGAACTTTGAAATGGGTGATCAGCAGGATCAGCCCGATGATGGTTACCAGGGCGTCGAGCAGCAGGAAGGTATCAGTAGCCAGTCCGAACATGGTTTTTATGCCTCGGTCTTATCGTTGTTTTGGGCGTTGCTTTATTGAACTTCAGGCGCTTTCATTGGTTGAGACAGCGCTGTCTTTGGTGAGCCGGAAAAACCGCCTGGTTCAGGCAGTTTGCGCCAGGTCCCGCTCACCGCAGGGCTTTAGCCAGCTGTCTACCGTCTCGGCAAGCACATTGATGGGCTGGGTGGCGTCCAATGGCAGGGTCAGCGGCTCGCCATGCGGGGCTTCGAGGGCTGCAAACTGGCTGTCGATGAGGCTTGCCGGCATGAAATGCCCAGGGCGGGCCAGTACGCGTTTTTCTGCCTCGGCAGGGGTGAGTTCGAGGAACACGAACACCAAGCCCGGCATGGAGGCGCGCAAGGTATCGCGGTAGCGGCGCTTGAGGGCAGAACAGGTGAGGATCGGGCGCTCGCCCGCGTTGACCGTGGCTTGCAGCTCCTGGCCCAGGTGCACCAGCCAGCCGGCACGGTCGTTGTCGTCCAGCGGGATGCCAGCACTCATCTTGCGGATGTTTTCGGCAGGGTGAAAAGCGTCGCCTTCGATCAGGCGGCCGCCGCTTCTGGCGGCAATGGCGGCACCGACGCAGCTTTTGCCGCAGCCAGCCACGCCCATCACCACAATGGCGGACAGGGGAGAATTCATCAGTACCTCCTGCGGGGTGAGGTAGCGCTGTCTCGTCGCTGACGAACCGCCACCTCCCCGGTGTTATTGGTCTTGTCCTTACGCAGTATGGACGCTTGGCAGCGAGCACGCGGAACGGCTACCAAAGATTACATTGCCTGCGTCCTGAGACAGCGCTACCTTAGTGGCCGTTCCCCTCCCTTGGCAAGTAGTAAAATTACAACATTCATGTCCCGAACAGGCTCCCGCACCACCGGTCGTCCCACCCTGGCAGAAGTCGCCAGGCTTTCCGGGGTTTCCCCGATCACCGCATCCCGCGCCTTGCGCGGTGTCAGCACGGTTGCCCCGGCGCTGGCCGAAAAGGTTGCCGCTGCTGCGGCGAGCCTGGGCTATGTCGCCAACCCGGCCGCCCGCGCACTCGCCTCGGCCCGCAGCCAGTCGGTGGTGGTGCTGATCCCGTCATTGTCTAACCAGTTGTTCATCGACACCCTCGAAGCCATTCACGAGGTGATGCGCCCGCGCGGGCTTGAGGTTTTGATCGGCAACTATCACTACGATATTGCCGAAGAAGAGAACCTGATCCGCAACTACCTGGCCTACCAGCCTTGCGGCATGCTGCTGACCGGTTTCGAGCGCAGTGACGCATCGCGACAGATGCTGGCGGCCAGTGGCGTGCCCTGCGTGCACATGATGGAGTTGGGTGGCGAGGCGGGTGCATTGTCGGTGGGCTTTTCGCAGCAACAGGCCGGGCGTGCGGCTGCCAAGCACCTGATCGAACGCGGACGGCGGCGCTTGGCGTTCATTGCCGCGCAGCTCGACCCGCGGGTAATGCAGCGCGCCGAGGGGTTTCGCCAGGCCCTGACCGAAGCGGGGCTGCAAGCGACTGAGCTGGAAATCCTGGCGCCCGAGCCTTCTTCCATCGCCTTGGGCAGTGCGTTGTTCAGCCAGCTGATGCAGCAGGCGCCGGATGTCGACGGCATCTTTTTCTGCAACGACGACCTGGCCCAGGGCGCTGTGCTGCAGGCGCTGCGCCAAGGGGTTGAGGTACCGCGGCAGGTGGCGATGGTGGGGTTCAACGATTTGCCCGCCTCGGCGCACATGGTGCCGCGGTTGACCTCGATTCGCACACCTAGGGCAGCCGTAGGGCGGGGGGCCGCACTGGCGCTGCTGACGTTGCTTGACGGCAAACGGGTGGCCAACGAGCAGCAGGACCTTGGGTTCGAACTGATGGTGCGCGAGAGTTCTTGAGGCTTAGAGTTCTTCAGGCTCAGCGCCTTGTGCTTGAAGGCCTCGGGGACTAATTACAAGGTGATATCAATGTGCTTGCACGGCGCTGTTGCCCATCTATGCTCAGGAAACCCCGCGCATAAAGGAGCCCGGCGTCATGTTCGATTTCCATCGCAAGTCCGACCTCGTCGAGATTCAGCGTAGTCACCAGGCACTGGCCAGTGCGCAAGCAAAGCTCGCGGCAATCAGCCGTTCGATGGCGATGATCGAGTTCGCGCCGGATGGGACCATTCTCGACGCCAACGAGCGCTTCTGCCAGGCCATGGGTTACAGCGTCGAAGAATTACGCGGCAAGCATCATCGGCTGTTCTGCGACTCGGCCTACGTCAAGACAGCCGAATACCAGCAGCTCTGGCGCGAACTGGGGCAGGGCAAGGCTATCAGCGGCACCTTCGAGCGGGTCGACAAGGCAGGGCGTGAGGTCTGGCTTGAAGCCAGCTATATGCCGGTGCTGGATGAGCAGCGGCAAGTCACCAGCGTGATCAAGGTGGCGTCGGACATCAGCCAGCGGGTCATGCAGGAGCACGAGAGTGAAAGCCTGCTCAAGGCCATCGGCCGCTCCATGGCAGTGATCGAGTTCAGCCCTGACGGCCGGGTCATCAAGGCCAACCCGAATTTCCTCACCACCATGGGCTATCGCCTGGAAGAGGTGGTGGGGCGCCACCACGGGCTGTTCTGCCTGCCGCAGGAGCGGGAGTCGTCGGCGTACCGGGAGTTCTGGGCGTCGCTCAACCGTGGGGAATATCACTCGCACCGCTTCGAGCGGATCAACAAGCAAGGCCAGACGGTCTTTCTTGAAGCCTCTTACAACCCGATCTTCGACAGCAAGGGCCGGCTGTACAAGGTGGTCAAGTTCGCCAGCGATATCACCAGCCAGGTCTGCACCCAGCAAAGCGCCGCCGATGCCGCCCACGCCAGCTCCATGCAGACCGATGCCTGCGCGCGCAAGGGTACCGAGGTGGTGCAACAGGCGGTGCAGGTGATCGAACAGATTTCCCAAGAGCTCAATGACGCGGCGCGCAGCATCGATGCGGTGAGCAAACAGTCGGATGTGATCGGCCAGATTGTCCTGACCATTCGCGGTATTGCCGACCAGACCAATTTGCTGGCACTGAACGCCGCCATCGAAGCGGCACGTGCCGGCGAGCATGGGCGCGGGTTTGCCGTGGTCGCTGATGAAGTGCGCAACCTGGCGGCGCGTACCAGCAAGGCAACCTTGGAGATCGTCGATGTGGTGCGCCAGAACCACGACCTGTCGCTGTTGGCGGTGGCCAGCATGCAGTCGAGCCTGACCCGCACCGGCCATGGCGTCGCCCTGGCCAACGAAGCCGGCACGGTGATCATGGAAATCCAGCAGGGCTCACGCCACGTGGTCGATGCGATCAGCCAGATCAGTTCGACGCTGCAATTGCACTGAGGGCGTCGGCCAGTTCGTGCAGCAAGCTCTGCATGCTGGTCTGCAGTTGCTGCCTTAGTTCAGCCGTAGGCAGCCCTTGGGCTTGCGCATGCTCGATGGCTTCGCAGTCCTTGACCAGTGTGCGTACCTTGAGCATTTTTGCCCCGCCCTTGATGCGATGGGCCAAGGCACGCACCGCATCGCCACTTGCGTCGGGGCCGAGCGCGCGCAGCGCGGCCAGGTCTTCGCTGGCGCTCTGCGACAATTGTTCCAGCAGGTGCCGCGTCAGTTGTTCATCGTCCTGAGTCAGGTGGCGCAATTCGTTCAGGTTGAAACCACTGCCTTGGGCTGGCACAGGCTGCGCATGCGCGCTGGCGTGCGGCAGGTGGGTTTTGAGGGTTTGCAGGCCAATGGGCTTGAACAGGCATTCATCCATGCCACTGGCCAGGCAGCGTGCACGCTCTTCAGCCTGTGCGTTGGCGGTGACGCCGAGAATCCGGCAAGGCGCCAGCGCGCCTTCGCTTTCGAGGCTGCGGATGCGCCGAGTCAGTTCGTGGCCGTCCATGATCGGCATGCTGCAGTCGGTGATCACCAGGTCGAACCGTGCCGCCTGCCAGCGCGTCAGCGCCGCTTCGCCGTTCTCAGCCAGGGTCACGCGATGCCCCAGCGTGTTCAGTTGCCGCTCCAGCAACAGCAAATTGGCAGGGTAGTCGTCGACCACCAGAATGTTCAGCGGGCCGCTGCTGCTTTCAAGGACAGGGGCAAGCGCTTCGGCAGGCGCGGGCGCCTGGCTGGCCGGCAGTTGCAGGCTGACCTGCACCTTGGTGCCCACGCCTTCGACGCTGTGCAGGCTGAGCGTACCGCCCATCAGTTCGGCCAGGGTGCGGCTGATGACCAGTCCCAGGCCGGCGCCCTGGCGTGCCCGTGGGCCGTCGGCCTGGGCGAAGGCATTGAACAGACGTGCCTGGTCTTCAGGGCTGATACCAATGCCGGTGTCACGCACGCACAGCTCAACTTGCATCTCGCCGCTGCTGGCTTGGGCCGACAGGGTCAGGCTGGCATGCACTTCACCGCGCTCGGTGAACTTGATGGCGTTGCTGATCAGGTTGGAGAGCACCTGCTTGAGCCGCAGCGGGTCTGCCATGACCCAACCCGCTGAAGGTGGCAGCGCACTGTGCAGGTGCAGGCCTTTGATTCGCGCATTGCCTTCGAATACCCGCAGCGTGTTGCGTACCAGTTCGACCAGGTTGCAGGGGACCGGTTGCAAGGTCATGTGCCCAGACTCGATACGCGAAATGTCGAGGATGTCGCCGATCAGCTCCAGCAGACCGATGGCCGAATCGTGGGCAGTCTGCAAGGTCTGGGCATCGCAGCGGCCGGCGCGACTGTCTTCCAGCGCCAGTTCGAGCAGGCCGATCACCGCGTTCATGGGTGTGCGGATTTCATGGCTCATGGTGGCCAGGAAGGTGCTCTTGGTCTGGCTGGCCTGTTCGGCGTCGTCCTTGGCCTGGCGCAGCTGTTCGAGCAGGCCGCGGCTCAATGCCAGCTGGGCCTGCAGGGCATGCTGGGCGTCGGTGCGCTGGTGGATCAGTTTGCGCAGGTAGCTGTTCCAGAACACCACCCCGGCCAGCAATAGCGCCGACAGCACCAGCACTTGCAGCGCCAGCGTGCGGTAATCGCGCCATGGGCTGTCACTGACCAGTGTGCTGGTGCGCCAGCGGTTGATCAGTTGGTCCAGCTCTTCTGGCGGGATGCTCAGCAGTGCCTTGTCGAGAATGGCCTGCAGTTGCGGTTGGTCCGAGGCCACCGCAAATGCCGCGATGGCCGGGCTGTCGTCCAGCACACTGGCGATGCGCAGCTGGTTCTTGAACACGTGGTTGATGTAGTAGGTGGCGTTGATGTGGTTGCTCAAGGCCACGTCGGCGGCGCCGTTGGCCACTGCTTCCATCAGCCCGAGGGGGTTGTCCACTTCGACCACCTTGGCGCGTGGGTAGCGACGCTTGAGTTCTGCCCGTTGCGGCGAACCGCGTACCAAGGCTATGCGCTGGCCATCGAGGGCCTTGGCCTGGGCAGGCGATGACGCGTCGTTGCGGGTGACCAATACCCGTGGACTGACCAGGTAGGGGCGGGTAAAACGCAATTGCCTGGCGCGCTCCGTGCCGTAACCCAGGGCGCCGATCATGTGCGCCTCGCCGCGCCCCAGGCGCTCGAGCATCGCCTGCGCCGACTGGCTTTCCAGCGGCTTGAACTGCAGCCCGGTGCGCAGGGATATCTGCTTGAGCAGTTCCAGGGTGATGCCGCTGGCGCGGTGCTGTGCGTCGTTGAAGGTCAGCGGCGCGAGCGACGTGTTGACCAGCACCTTGACGGTGGGGTTGCGGGCGATCCAGTCGGTTTCTTCAGCGGTCAGGGCCGCCAGGTGGCGCTCCAGCAGCAGGCTGGTGTTGCCGCTGGTCCAGCGGCGCAGGATGGTCAGGCGCTCGCTTTCGGTGATTCTGCCCAAGGCCTTGTCGATCAGGCTGCGCAGGCGTTGGTTGTCGTTGGCCAGGGCAAACGCGAAGGTGCCGGGCGGCACCTTGCAGAAGTGGTCGATCTTTACCGTGCCCTGGTAACTCTTGCCGATGAGAAAATCCGTGCTGATGGCATCACCCAGGTAGGCATCGGCCTCGCCCAATTCCACTGCGGCAAGGCCCGCCAGGGTTGAGCGGTACAGGCTCAATTGCGCTTTGGGGTAGAGCGCGCGCACGGTATTGGCGGGTAGGTAGTGGTCGACCATCGCAAGGCGCAGGCCATTGAGGTCTGGGGTGTTTTTCAAGGTGCGGCCTTCGCGCGTAACGATCACCGGCAGGTCGTCGGCGTAAGGCTCGCTAAGGCCGAGCTGGGCATCCGCCGCCTCGAATGCGTTGGAGCTACCCAGCAGGTCGATGCGGCCGTCGCGCAGCGCGGCAATCGCTTGGTGGCGGTTGTCGAAACGCCGGACTTCGATCGGGACGCCCAGTTGCTCGGCGATGATGCCTGCATAATCGGCGCTCAGGCCCTCGTAATCATGCTGGCTGATGTTGATTTCGAACGGCGGGTAATCAGGCCGCGAACTGCCCAGCACCAGGCGGCCGCGCTGCTGCAGCCATTGGCGGTCTTGGTCGCCCAGTTGCAAGGGCGCTGCGGCGCTGATCGAGCGCGCCAACAATTGCCTCGGTTCGCTGTCGGCAAACAGGCCGGTGGAGCCGGCCAGGCCGATGACCAGTAGAACGCTCGCCAGCAGGCGCTTCATGGCAGCTGGGCTCAGTTAACGCTGTTGCGCTTGGCCAGGTCGACCATTTCCACCAGCGATTCGGTCTTGAGCTTGTCCATGATGCGGCCGCGATAGGTGCTGATGGTCTTGGCACTGAGGTTCATGCAGGTGCCGATATTCTTGTTGTTTTCGCCGCGCGCAAGGCGCCGCAACACTTCCATTTCGCGGTTGGACAGGCTGCCCAGGCGTATCGACTCGCTCTCCAGCGAATTGCTGTTGACCGACATCTGCGGGAAGGTCGAATAGCCTTTGACCAGGGCCTTGAGTGCAAACAGCAAGGCTTCGTGGTCTTCGTCCTTGGTGACGAAGGCGCCGATGCCGGCATCCAGGCAGCGCCGTACATAAAGGTCGGTGGCCTGGCCGGTCAGCACCATGATCTTGGGCACCGGCTCGAGGCACTGAAGCCGCTTGATCACCTCCATGCCGTCCAGGCCGGGCAGGCCGATGTCCAGAAGCACCACGTCCGGCCGCAGTTCACGCGCCACCTGGGCGACTTCGCTGCCATTGGCGACTTCGCCGACGACGTTAAAGCGCTCCCGTTCGAGCAATAGGCGCAGGGACAGCCGGACGATAGGGTGGTCGTCGACGATCAGGACGGTTGTCATCAAGAAAACTCCTGTAGGGATGTGGTCCGCTTCCTGGAACACTCAGGAATACGTCTGCAAGTGGGGTTATCAGAAGCGCTGCAAGATACGACCATTCCCGAAGTTTGGTAATGCCGAGTATAGGACTGTTGATTAACCCAGTAGGAATTGTTGAAAAGTCCTACAAAAAAACGGGGATAAGCACCGCCAGCGTGGCGTGACGATGCCTATTTGCGCAGGGCTGTCAGGCGCAAGCGGGGTGGGGTTTGACTACGCGCAGGGGCGAGGCAGGGTTGTTGGCCAGCGCTTGGCCGACCCGTGTCGGGCGTGCCAGCAACTGGCCGGCGCAGTTGGGGCAGCGGCCGTGCAGGCGAGTGTCGGCACAGGTACGGCAGAACGTGCATTCGAACGAGCAGATCAACGCGTCCGGGCTATCCCCCGGCAGGTCGGCGTTGCAACACTCGCAGTTGGGTCGAAGTTCCAGCATTGGCATGGCTCCTGTTTGCAGGCGGGAGCCTTGAGTCTGCTACGCCAGTGCCAAGGCTGGCAATGCTCAGTCGCCGGGGCGATAGAGGTGTGCGTGCCCGGCCCGGTACAGGGCCGATTCGGCGAACGGCGTATCGCCCAGCACATGGCCGACGAGGATCAGCGCGGTACGGCGAAAATCCTTGAGTGCAACGCGTTCGACGATGTCTTCCAGGGTGCCACGCACCCAGTCCTGGTCCGGCCAGGTGGCGCGATGGACCACGGCAACCGGGCACTGTTGGCCATAGTGGGGTAACAGCTCGCTGACGATACGCGGCAGGTGTTTCACGCCCAGGTGGATCGCCAGGGTGCTGCCATGGCGCGCCAGATCGGCCAGTTGCTCGCCTGGCGGCATCGGCGAGCTGTCGCCGAAGCGGGTCAGAATCACCGTTTGCGACACCTGCGGCAAGGTCAGCTCGCAGCCCAGCAACGCCGCGCTGGCGGCGGTGGCGGTGACGCCCGGAATGATCTGGTAGTCGATGCCCAGCTCACGCAGGTGGCGGATCTGCTCGCCGATCGCGCCATACAGGCTCGGGTCGCCGCTGTGCACCCGGGCCACGTCCTGGCCTTGTGCGTGTGCCGTGCGCATGGCGCTGATGATCTGCTCCAGGTGCAGCTCGGCGCTGTTGATCACGGTCTCGGCCTGGTGGCCATCGAGTACGGCAGCGGGCACCAGCGAGCCGGCATAGATGATCACCGGGCACTGGCGGATCAGGCGCTGGCCCTTGACCGTGATCAGTTCCGGGTCGCCGGGGCCGGCGCCGATGAAGTAGACCGTCATGGAAAATCCTTGCAATGAATGGTTGGCGCAATTATCGCCCGCAGGCCAGGGCGAGGGTAGCTGGCCCGTACACCTGGCGGGTAACCAGCAGCCTGGCAGCGCCGAGGTGCTGGCTGGCCATGGCCAGCGCCGCGCTCTCTGCCACACCCCAGCAACCGCTGTGTGCGTGGGCAATGACCGAGCGATGGCTGAGCAGCGGTTCGTAGGGGGCAAGTTGCCTGGCATCGTACAGCAGCAACGGCACGCCGAGGCGCGTGGCGAGTTGCTGCAAGCCGGGTTCGTCGGCCTTCAAGGCGATGCTGGCGATACCGCGCAGCGCTGGCAGTGCCAGGCCGTGGTGGTCCAGAGCCTGGCGCAGCAGGGTTTCGAGGGTGTCCGCCGGGCAGCCCCGGCGGCAGCCGAAGCCGGCGTACAGTGTCGGCACCGAGGTGTCGACCGCCATCAGGCCTGGCTGGAGCGGCGGAACAGCCACGCGCTGAGCAGCCCCAAGGCCACCCAGAAGGCCGCGTTGGTCAGCCAGGAGGCGATCTTGAACTGCGCTTCCAGGGCCTCGGGTGCGAGGCTCTGATGAACTTCAGGTTGCGGTGCGCCGATGACATGCGGCAGCACCAGCAACACGGCGCCCAGCGCCTTCACCAGCCAGTGGCGGGCGAACACCAGCAGGGCCAGGCCCAACGCGGTGGCACTTGCGGTGCCGATCCACCAGGCCTGACGTTGCCCCAGGTCAGCGGCGGCGGTGCCCGGCAGCTCCGGTGGCAGGCCCAGGGTAGGTGCCAGGCAGAACACGGCGAAGCCTGCCAGGCCCCACAGCGCCCCTGTTGCCGCGCGCTTGGGCTCACGCAGGCTGTACAAGGCGGCGAGTATCAAGGCGAAGCCGACCGCGACCACCAGGTTGCCGCCGGTGGTGGACAGGATGCGCTGCCAGCCATCTTCGGGCGACCAGGCTTCGTCGCTGTGTTCATGCGCCGCAGCCCCTTCGGCGCCGTGTGCGTGATGCTCGGCAGCAGGGGCTGCAGACTCGTAGGTTTCCGCCTCAAGAATCAAAGGAGCAACCCAGAAGCTTTGCAGCAGGGTCAGCAGCAAGGCTGCAAGCAGCCCGCTGAAGCCCGCGGTTCGGGCGATGCGCGTGATCATGGTGCGTACTCAGTGGCAGGGGAAGGCAGCGCTGTGACGGGTGTCGTGGGCCGCGTTGTGGACGGCCTCGATGTGCGAGAAACCGGCAAAGTAGACCAGGCACAGGCCGAGCAGGCTGGCGCCGACGGCGATGACGACACGCTGACTGAGGGTAACGGGGGTGGCAATGCTGTGTTTGGCGCTGGTGACGGGCATGACGCGTTCCTCTGCTTTTGTGGGCAACGGGCAAGCGCGGCAGCCCCGAACGTGATCCGCCCAGGGGAATGCGACAGCGCCCGCCCACCGCGGGGTGTTGTTCATGAACGCCAGGCCGGTCTCCGGGCTAACGAGGAGGAGCAGCGCTCCTGAAAAGCGCCCCTTCCCATGCCAGATGATGCGGCACAGTGGTCTAGACGCTTCGCTCGCTTACCGTTGCGGGGGCAGCACCGGGTTTGTCCGGCCCTGGTCGAGGGCCTGTGACGCACCGGTTTCCCGTTTCACCCCTGAGGGGGCACCTGAACGCGAGGCATTAGGAGACCACGAGGCAAGTTTTGCGTCAATTGCACAGCGGTTCGCGCGCGAAAAGTATTTCAGAAGTTGTAGGTGACCCGGCCGAAGTAGTAGCCAGCTCGCCGAACAGTTCCACCGGCTCTTGCAGGTTGCCCAGCTAACGCAGATGGAACAGCCATAAATCCGCCCAGGGGCTGCGGCACGCCCAGGCGCAAGGTGCCCGACGGGGCACCGTCATTGGCGGTGGCCGAGTCGTGTCACCCTCTGTGGTGGTGGCTCAATGGGTAAGAAATTGCACTAAAAAGATAATATAAAACAAGGAAATACGAATATTTCTTTAGAAGTGACATAAGGAAACTGAAAAGGGTGAGTCGGGGCTCGAAGGTCAACCCCGCGCAAACGCCAGCAGCTTCTCGCCATCGAGCCGATACCGAAGCCACTCACTCTGCGCCTCGGCGCCCAACGACTGGTAAAACCCGATTGCCGGCGCGTTCCAGTCCAGCACGCTCCATTCCAGGCGCCCGCAATTGTTCTGCACGGCCTCGCTGGCAATATGGCGCAGCAGTTTGCGCCCAGCGCCATCGCCGCGCTGCTCGGGCGTCACGTACAGGTCTTCGAGGTAGATGCCATTGCGCCCGAGCCAGGTCGAGTAGCTGTAGAAGTACACGGCAAAACCAATCGCCAGGCCATCACGCTCGCAAATCAGGCTGTGTACGGTACTGCCTTCGTCAAACAGGCTGCGCTGGATGTCGTCGACAGACGCAACGACCTCGTGCCGGGCACGTTCGTAGTCGGCAAGCTCGGTGATGAATGCCAGAATCTGCGCGGCATCGGTACGCACGGCGGGGCGAATGGTGAGGCTCATGGGGCAGGCTTCCTTGAACTGAACGAGATAGGTACAGTATTTGTATCTATTTAATTTAGCGAAATTGTACCGGTCGCAAGGCAGGGCGACTCCGTTAGTGTGACAGCACCAATAATGATTGTGGAATGCCTGCCATGCTTGCCTCTGCCGACCTGCTGACAGCCTTTGTGCTGTTTGCCTTCGTATCCTCCATCACCCCGGGGCCGAACAACACCATGCTGCTGGCCTCCGGCGTGAACTTCGGCGTGCGCCGTTCGATCCCGCATGCCATCGGCATCAGTGTCGGTTTCATGGTCATGGTGCTGGCAGTCGGTTTAGGGCTGGGCGAGGTGTTCAAGGCATGGCCGGCGCTGTACACCATCCTGCGCTACACAGGCGCCGCCTACCTGCTGTACCTGGCCTGGAAGATCGCCACCTCGGGGCCGATCGGTACAGCCTCGGGCAGCGCCCGCAAACCGTTGGGCTTCTGGGGCGCTGCGGCATTTCAGTGGGTCAACCCCAAGGCCTGGGTAATGGCAGTGGGGGCAATCACCACCTACACACCGGCCCAGGGATACGTGATGAACGTGGTCGTCATCGCCGCGCTGTTCGCCCTGGTCAACCTGCCCAGCGTCGGGGTCTGGGTCATGTTCGGCAGCGCCTTGCGCAACCTGTTGCAGAATCCGCGTTGGCTGATGCTGTTCAATGTCCTGATGGCCGTGCTACTGGTGATTTCGCTATACCCGCTGCTGTTTGTAGAATCGGCGTTTTCATAGACCGATGAGTACAGCAAGCCCATGCAGTTGATCCCGTGGTCCCACCATTGCTCCGAAGGCTTTACCCTGCGCGGCTGGCGTACGCCGGCCAGTGGCAAGCCTTTGCTGCATTTTCTGCATGGCAACGGCTTCTGCTGCCTGGCCTACCAGCCGTTGCTGATGCGCCTGGGCGAGCACTTCGACCTGTGGCTATGCGATGTGCAAGGCCACGGCGACAGCGACCATGGCGGTGCGTTTCGCGGCTGGAACCGCACAGCTGAACTGGCAGTAGAGGCGTTCGAGCGCGGGCGTGGCGAATATGGCGAGGTGCCGCGTGTTGCCCTCGGGCACAGTTTTGGTGGCGTGCTCTCGGGGCTGATCCTGGCCAGCGAGCCGCAGTTGTTCGAGCGCGCCGTGCTGCTCGACCCGGTGTTGTTCAGCCGCAGCATGATCGGCGTGATGGGCGCCGCCGCGCTGGTTGGCCTGCACCAGCGCCACGCTTTGGCGCGCAAGGCTGCCAGCCGCCGCAGCCATTGGCCCGATCGCGAAACGGCGCTGGCCTCGCTGCAGGGCCGCGGTATCTTCAAAGGCTGGAGTGATGCGGCGCTGCAAGCCTATGTCGAGCATGCCATTGGCGATTGCGGCGAGGCGGTGGTACTCAAGTGTCGGCCCAGCCGCGAGGTGGAGATTTTCAGTTCGTTCCCCAAACGCATGTGGGCGAACCTGGCAGCGATCCAGACACCGACGCGGGTGCTGTATGGCGAACAGACCTACCCCTTCGTGCCACATTCGGTGAAGCGCCTGGTGGCGCTGAACCCGAACGTGACTGCCCAGCAGGTCGCGGGTGGGCACTGTTTCATGCAGGAGGACCCAGCGATGACAGCAGCGTCCGTGCTCAGCTTTCTAAACTGAAGTTTGTCCTATTGATGGAACGATGCATGCCATTTCAGCTGTCTACCGCCTGATTGGTATCATTGGTAAGGTGATCCCAGCCAAGAGAGGAGACTTCTCATGAAAAAGATTCTGGGTATTCACCGCAGCCCTCACCCCCACTGGGTAGGCGATGGCTTCCCGGTGCGCAGCCTGTTCACCTATGACAACCTGGCCAGCCAGATCAGCCCGTTCCTGTTGCTGGACTATGCCGGCCCGCACACCTTTACCCCGACCAGCGCCCGGCGCGGCGTCGGGCAACATCCGCACCGTGGTTTCGAGACCGTGACCATCGTCTACCAGGGCGAACTGGAGCACCGTGACTCGACGGGGGCGGGTGGCCTGATCGGCCCAGGCGACGTGCAATGGATGACAGCTGCCAATGGCATCCTCCATGAAGAGTTCCACGCCCCGGCGTTTGCCCGCAGTGGCGGTACGCTGGAGATGGTGCAGCTGTGGGTCAACCTGCCTGCGCGTGACAAGCGCGCTGCGGCGGGGTACCAGACGCTGCTGGCCACGGACATCCCTGTGGTGGCGCTGGACGGCAACGGTGGCAGCCTGCGGGTGATCGCGGGTGAGTACCAAGGGCAGCCAGGCCCTGCGCGAACCTTTACCGCCATGGATGTCTGGGACATGCGTTTGAACGCCCAGTCGAGCGTGCAACTGCCCGTCGCGACGGGGCGTAATGCAGCCCTGGTGGTGTTGCGCGGCAGCGTGCGGGTCAACGGTGAACGCGAAGCCGGGCCGGCCAGCCTGGTGCTGTTCGAGCGTAGCGGTGAGGGCATTGCCATCGAGGCGCTGGAAGACGCCAGCGTGCTGTTGCTCAGCGGTGAACCGATCGATGAGCCGATCGTTGGCTACGGGCCGTTCGTGATGAACAGCGAGGCAGAAATCGCAGAATCGTTCGATGATTTCCATGCCGGACGGTTCGGGCAGATGCCGGCCGAGACCGCTCGTCGTTAACTGCCAGCAGCCGATCGAACAGTACAGGCCCACCAGCGATCTTCCACTAAGGTGCTAGATGATTCCCCGCACGATCATTGCTCCGGCGCATGGACGGCCGCCGGAGGATGCGCAATATCAATTGGCACCTTGCCTGGCAAAGGCGTACCTAACCAATAGGCCATCCGGTACAGAGAGGGTCGTACAATGTCGTTGATAGGCGTTTCAATGCTGGAAATGCGGCAGATGATTGAGCAAGCCTGCCTGCCTGATCGCTGCGAAGTCAGTTGCGCGGATGGCGCTCACCTGACCATTCGCCTGGGCCAGGGGAAAAGCCTGGAAGAGGGGGTGACCCTGAGCGGGGTAGACCTGCAGGGCCTCAACAGTTGCCGCGACGTGGTGAACCTGCTTACGCAATTGCACGCGCTGCGTGATAAACCCACCACGCCGCTCAGGGCGATTGCCTGAGCCTGCCCGTAGAGCCCGGTCAGCCCAGGCTGGCCGGGCGCACATACTCCGGCATCAGGCCGTTGAACCAGAACAGGATCATCGACACCAGGATGGTCACCAGCACCAATAGGCCCACCCCCCAGACACAGGCGGCGAACAGCATGGCCTGTTCTTTGCGCAAGCGTAAAAACGTCTGCAAACCGCCGAACAGCAGCACGCTGGCATACGCCGAGGCGGCCAACAGCGCCACCAGGGCCAGCCAGCGAATCGGCAGCAACCCGACCACTCCGGCAAAAAACCACGGCGTCGCGCAGTAGGCGGCAAAGCCGATGCATTGCTGCAGGCTGGGTTGTGCATCAAAGCCGCGTGACATCCAGCGGATCATCACCCCCATGATCATCACCCCGACCACCGTGACGGCATACAGCAGACACGCCAGCTGCGCCGCGCTGGCGAGGCTCAGGCGCACGCGTTCTTCGCCGGCAAGGCTCCAGCCAAAGGTGGTAGTGCCGACGAATAGGCACACGGCAGGGATCAACGCCAACGCCAGCAGGCGCGGCAGGTATTGCTGCGGGTGGTCTTCTTCCGCCCGGCGGATCTCTATCCAGGCATCGGATGGGTGGGTGAAGAGCTTGAGCAACGGACTGTTCATGGCGATCTCCAGAAGGCATGGGCTCTTGTGCTATGGAGACGTGGTGTTGCCGGCAGGTTCAGCCCACTTGGCCGCCGTTGATCGGCTTATTGCAACTCCAGCAACAGGTTGAGCCCCCCGTCGCCGCACTTGCCTTGGTCGCGCACCACGCCGCGGTAACTGCGGCCGTCCCAGACGAACGCCACGCTGTGAGCACGGTCGACTTTGTCGGGCAGTGGCGGGCAGATGTGCAAACGCAGCGCAGGGCGGCCCTGCAGGTTGATGGCGGCGAGCTGGCATTGGCATTCAACGCTCTGCGCTACAGGGCCGAATAACGTATCGCGTACGTAATCGAGCTGCAGCGAGGCGTTGGGAGAGCGGCCGGGCATTTTCATCGGTGCGCAGCTCCATGGCAGGGCGTGTAGGTCATGTCGGGCTCCTCGAAAAGACTGACGCTGCTCATCTTTAGAAGCCTTACCGGCGAAGATGTTCAAGTTTTTACGCCATTACCCCGCCTTGCGCAGGGTCAGGTTGATGCGCCGTTCACCCATGCGCGGATGCACGCCGGGTTTGATTGGCAACACCCCATGAAAGCGCAAGCGGTCCTCACCGCCCCAGACCAGCACATCGCCATGGTTCAGCGGTACACGCTGGGTCTTGTCCGCGCGTTGTAACCCGCCCAACAGGAACACCGCAGGCAAGCCCAGTGAAATCGACACGATCGGCTGGTCGTAGTCCTGTTCGTTGCGGTCTTGGTGCAAGCTCAGGCGGGTACCAGGCAGGTAGTGGTTGACCAGGCAGGCGTCGGCGACAAAATCGTCAAAGCCTGCGATGGCGGCTGCGCGACCTGCCAGGCTGAGCAGAACGGGCGGTAGCGCAGGCCAGGGCATGCCGCTTTGCGGGTCGGTGGAGGTGTAGCGGTAGCCGTGCGCATCACTGACCCAACCCAGCGCACCGCAATTGGTCAGCGCTACGGCCATGTGCAGGCCGCCTGGCGTCTGCATGTGCCGGAACGGCGCGGCGCGCAGCACTGGGCGCAGGGCGTCGAGCAGGGCCTCGAGCTCGGCCAGGGCGAAACCGGGCAGCAGCACGGTGTGGCTGGCCAGGCGTTGCGGCTGGGGGCCGAACAGGTCGAGGTCGGACTGGATCATGACGGGCGCACCGAATGGGGTGCTGACCATTGTAATGCTGTTGGCGTGCATGGCCTATTCGCGCCAAGCCCGCTGCAACAAAAAGGAACCGCGGCACTCGGGAGAGTGAGCACCGCGGTCCAAGGGGGAAGGGCTTACTTTTGAGTCACAGTGGCCGTGTTCGCGCTGCCCAGCTGGCTGATGGTGGCGGTTTGCGCGATACCGCTCTGGTCGACGAATGCCTTGTTGCCCTGGCCGCCCTGGGTCACGTAGGCGGCGTTGACGCTGTCGGTCTGTTTGATGGTGACCTCGTTGCCGCTACCGTAGAGCTGATTGGTGTGGCTCTGGTTGCTGTAGCCGGACTGGTCCAAGGTGATGGAGTTGCCGGTACCTTCGCTGCTGCCGAAGGCATAGTTGTCAGTGCCACGCTGGTCGGCGATGAGGATGTTGTCGCTGCCGTTCTGCTCGAAGAACAGCTCGTTGTTGCTGTCGGCCTGCTTGGTCTGCATCGCGTTGTTGTTGCCGGTCTGGTTCAGCGTGGCCAGCTGGTTGTCACCATTCTGCGTCAGGTTGACGCCGTTGCCGTTGCCGTACTGGTTGATAACGGCGGTCTGGTTGGTACCAAACTGGCCGCCCATCTTGTCGCCTTTCCAGTTGCTGGCGGTGATTTTGTTGCCGTTGCCTTGGGTAGTCACGGTCAGGTTGAGGTTTTCACCGTTCTGGTAGGTGTAGTGCAGGTTGTTGCTACCCTTCTGCGAAATGGTAGTGGTCGAGTTGTTGCTCTCGAACTGATCCGACCAGCTGGCGTTGGCCTTGCCATTTTGCGTCAGGCTGGCCTTGTTGGCTTCGCCGAAACTTTGGTCGATGTAGCCTTCGTTGAGCTGGCCGGTCTGAGTGACGTTGGCCTGGCTGCCCACCTGGGTGTCCTGCCATACCTCTACCGAGTTGCCAGTGCCGGTCTGGTTGAGGCCGATGGTGCCGCCTTGGCCGTCGCGCTGGTCACCGTAGGCCCAGTTCTCCTTGCCGTCCTGGTAGATCTGGATGTTGCCGTCGTTGTGGGTCAGGTGCTCGGCAGCGGCATAGTTGTCGGCGCCGGCCTGCATGATCAGGCTCTGGTTGTTGCTGCCGCCGAACATCTGCTCGGCGAAGGCTTCGTTGCGCTGGCCCGATTGCAGGGTGGTGACTTGGCTGCCTAGCTGGGTGTCCTGCCACACGGTCGAGTGGTTCTCGCTGCCTTGCTGGGTCTGCAGGACCTGGTTGTTTTCGCCCAGTGACTGGCTGGCGAAGGCATCGTTGTAGCTGCCCCCGGACTGCTGGGTGATCTGGCTGCCGTTTTCGAACAGTTGCTCGGCGTACCCTGCGTTGTACGAGCCGGTAGCGCTCTGCTGGATATCACTGGTGCTGTCGGCCTGCACTGCCAGGTGGTTGTGGCCCTTGCCGGTCTGGGTCTGGGTGGCCGAGGCGAACGGTGCGAGGGTCTGGGTCACTTCGGCAATGTTTTCCTTGCCGTCCTGAGTCTGCGTCGAAGTGCTGTCGGCAGCCATGACCTGACCTGCAAGGGCCAGGACGATAGCGGCACTTAGGGGAGCGAGCTTGAACATGGTGGTGCCTCCAGGTCTATCGGTATTGGGTGATCTGAACATGCTGGCCATTGCCGGCTTGGGTCACGGAGCTGTTGAGGCCCGTGCCGGACTGCACGATGCTGGCGCTGTTGTCGTTGCCGATCTGGTCGATGGCAGCGCTGTTGCTGCTGCCGCTCTGGCGGATCGACGCGCTGTTGCCATTACCCTGCTGGCTGATGCTGGCCATCAGGTCACTGCCTTCTTGCAGGATGTACGCCTCCTGTGCGCCCCCGGCCTGGACGATGCGGCCCAGCAGGGCCTGGCCGTTCTGGTCGAGGGCGGCGCGGTTGCCGTTGCCTTGCTGTTCGATCACCGCGGCCTGGCCGGCGCCGACCGGTAACAGGCGGATGATCACGGGGTCGCCGAGGTCACTGCCGGGCGCAAGGTCGGCGTTGTCCATCAGGTCTTCGGCCCCCCTGGCCTGGCCCGTCAGGGCCAGGCAGAGCAGCAGTGGATACAGGCATTTCATGGCGTTCTCCGGCCTTTCACTGCACGACTACGTTGACGGTGCGGGTGGTGCCTGGGCTGGTGGTGATGGTCGCCGTCGGCGCGGCGGTCGGGATCACCGTGGTGCTGTTGCTGACGGCCAGGCGCCAGCGGCCGGTGACCGGTACCGTGGTGGTGCCCAATGTCTGCACGCCAGTGGTGGTGGTGACCCGCACGGTAACGACGTTGCCGGTGGTCACCGATGAGGTGCCGCTGATGTCCCAGTTGTAACGGTTGTTGGAGCGTGCCGTGACCGTGGCTGTGGTGACCGCGAAGGTCTCGGCGGCGGGGCGTGGCGACACGTTGACGGTGACGGTGGCGCTGTTGGACAGCGCCCCCAGCGCGTCACGCACCTGGTAGGTGAAGGTGGTGGTGAAGGCCGTCGTGACGGTCGCCGGTGGTGTGTAGGTGACAGTGGTGCCGTCAGTGCTGACGGTCCCTCTGCCTGCCGCCGGCTGGGTCACACTGGCAACCACCAGGGGCAGATTGCCTTCTGGATCGGTAGCGCCGGCCAGCGCGTTGATGGTGAGCGCTACACCGAGCGTGGCGACGGTTTGAGCGGCTGCGGTCGGCGCCTGGTTGGGTGCGACATTGACCGTAACCGTTGCCGGTTCCGACTTCAGACCTTTGGCATCCACGGCCCGATAGCTGAAGGTGGCCACCAGCGGTTGCGTGGCCCCGACTGGTGGGGTGTAGGTCACCGACGTGCTGCCGTTGAGTACCACGCCGCCCAGGCCGGTACCCGGTTGGGTCAGGTCGCTGATGGTCAGCGGTACGTTGCTATCCGGGTCGCTGTCGTTCATCAGCAGGTTCAGGCTCAGCGGCACCCCGACACTGGTGCTGCCAATATCGGCCTGGGCCAGCGGTGGCTGGTTGGCGGCTTCGACAGGTGCATTGCCGACCACCACTACAGGCTCGACATCGCTGCCGCCATGGCCAGATTTGACCGTGACGGTCGCAGGCGGCTGGGCAATATCGTTGACCGTCAGGCTTTGCAGCGTGCCGGACTTGGACAGCCGTCCGTAGCCTTGGGCCACCAGGTCAGGGATCGCCACTTCGTCGCTGGAGCGGGCTTCGATGAACAGGCGTTTGTTGGCCCAGTCGTAGCGTGCGGTGCTTACCTTGACCACATCGCTGAGCTTGCTCGACAACGCCGTTGGCTGTGTGGTGCCGGTGGCGCTGCTGCCGGTAACCACCACCACCGGTGGCGGCGCGGCCTGGCTCAGTTGCTGGCTGAAGAACAGCCCGTTGTTGTCCGGCAGTAGGCTGAACTGGCAAGGCGAAGGCGGTGAGCCAATCAATGCCAAGCCATTGCGCATGCACACGCTGGCATTGTTGGGCGCTTTGGCAAAGACCTCGACACGGGTCCCGGCGCCGTTACGCGAGTAGGTGGCACGTTCCAGGGTGACGGGCGTTTGCGCGCGTTGATCGAGCACTTTGCCGGACACCGTGAAGGCGTTGGTCTGGATGGCGCCAGGTGGGCCTTCGATGCGCACGAAGTTGGTGTTGAAGGGGCTGCCGACCACCGCTTCGGTGATGTTCGGGTCGCCGATAAAGGTTTCGGTCGAGCCGGTGTCCGGGTTGACCGCGGTATAGGGGCCGCCGACGCCGCGTAGCCAAGGCCCGAGGTTACCGTTGAGTGGCCCGCGGAAGTTGCCTGGCGCGCCGATACCGATGTCGCGGGTGATGTTGATCGCCCGCCGGCCGGCCGTGGTGACGTTGACCGTCTCTACCCCATAAGGGTGGGTGATGGTGTAGACGCCTGTGCGCGGCACTGAGGCGCGGATTCGGATGCGGGCAAAGCTCTGCTGGTCGCCGTCCACCGGGTTCTCGGCGGCAAACGCCGCTTCCAGGCCGGCGACGTATACTTCCAGCTCGTAGCCACTGTTGCCTACCTGTGGTATCTCGGTCTCGGCCAGGAACCAGAACATCTCTGGCGGCCAGTTGTCGGGGAATACCAGCGGCAGGGTATCGTCATAGATGCCAGGTTCGGGCAGCAGGGTGCACATGTAGGCAGGGGCGCCGGGGCCACCAGGTGCTCGGGTGCTGGTGGCCCGCGACTGGCACAACTCCAGCGACAGGTCGTTGGCGTCCTTGTACCACATGGGATAACCACCAGTGGCAAAGGTGTACGGGCCTGGGTCGACATCGGACAACGCGGCAAAGGCGGCGCTGGTGACGGTGAGGGAAAAACCGGCGGCGAACAGCGCACGGCGTGGCCAAGTGTTCATGCTGCCTCCTTGAAGGCTGAGCCTTTGTCTGTTCATGGCACCAGCACCACGTCTTCGCTGTCGCTACCACCATTGGCGCTGGTGACTTGCACCTTGGCCGGGGGGATGGGCGAGAGGGTTGTGCTCAATGTTTTCACGGCGCCGTTGCCACTGAGGTTGCCGATCAACGTGCCGTTGGCGGTGTGGGCGGTCAGCACAGGCGGGCTGGTTTCATCGCTGGTGCTGGCGACCAGCGTCAGCTGGCCGGTGGACAGGCGGTATTCGGCCTGGGTGATGGTCACCAGGTCGGTCAGTGGCAGGTTGGCCGTGGTCAGGCTGCTGGTCGGGATGGCCACACTGTTGTCGGCGGTCAGCACCAGCGTTGTTGGCAGCGCTGGGTTGAGAACCGACTGGGCATACCAGGCACCGGTGCCGTTGGCTTCGGTCAGGCTCAGGTTTGGGGTCTGGCTGGTCAGGGTGACGGTCGCAGGCGGCGGCGGGGCCATGACGAACACATCTTGCTGGGCGCGCAGGTCGCCATTTTCGGTACGCCGCGAGTAGGTGGTGCGTAGCGGCATCAACGGGGTAGGCAGGGCGACGTTGGAGAGCTTGCCTGAGATCGAGAACAGCTCGGTACGCAGGTCGATGCCGCCGGGGCCTTCGATGCGCACGAAGTTGGTGTTGAACGGGCTGCCGGTCACAGGCTCTTCCAGGTTCGGGTCGCCAATGAAGCGTTCGCTGCCCTCGGTGTAAGGGCCGTTTACGCTGCGCAGGAACGGGCCGACATCGCCTTTGAGCGCACCGGTAAAGTCGCCTGCACCGGCGATGCCGATGTCGCGGGTCATGTTGATTGCCCGACGCCCGCCGGCCGGTACATCGAACACATCGACACCATAGGGGTGGGTGACCACGTAGGTGCCTGCCGTCGGTACATCCACCCGGATCCGCACCCGGGCGAAGCTGACTTGATCGCCTTCGACCGGTTCTTCGGCGGCGAACGCCGCCTCGATGGCCGTGCCGTAGCTCAGGTCGATGCCGCGTGCCGCGTCGACGATGGCGGCGTCAGCGGTAAACCAGAAGGCCTCGTCGGGGAAGTTGGTGGGGAAGGCGATGGGTTGGGTGTCATCGAACACCCCGGGGGTTGGCAGCAGTGTGCACATGTACGCCGGTGCGCCGGGCGCGCCGGCGGCCCTGGAACTCACCGCTTTGGTCAGGCACAGGTCGAGGGTACGACCGTGGCTATCCTGGTACCAACCGGCAAAGTTGCCGTTGCCAAGGTTATAGGGACCGGGGTCGACAGCGTTCAACGCAGCCTGCGCCGGGAGCTGGAGCATGCCGGCGAAAATCGCCACTGCCAGCGGGTGGGGTATCGGTCGGTGCATGAGTCAATTCCTCCTGCAAACGGGCCCATGGACTTGGGGCGTCTGGCAGGAGATCGGCAATAGGCGTGCCAAAACGATCTCATTGGGTTGCAAGCCTTGCGGCACAAGGGCTGCAGACCCTTCGTCAGGTTTTCCTGGAACTTGCCTATGGGCCCCGTACCCCCAGCATTGGGGGTTGGGGCCGGTGGTTGCGACCCACTCCCGAGAGCCGCTGGGGCTTGAGCGCAGCCTGCTTCTATATCGGCGATTTTGGCGCTTTGGGTGTACGCGGTTTACGTGGCTTTTTCGCTGGGCGCTTGCCAGGTTTGAGCTGCCAGCGGTCGGCATTGGCGAGCAGTCGCTCTTGGATTTCGGGCGGGTAGTCACTCAAGGTAGTGGGTGAAGGCACGGGTTTACCGGGCAAACCGGCTTCACGGATCACCTTCGGCCAGCGGGGTCGCCAGCACAGCAGCAGGCTGACCCAGTGCGCGGTGCCGATGATGACGAAAGCGGGCCAGACCATGAGCATTGCGAGTTTGAACAGCCAACTGCTATTGCGGAAGAAACGGCCAAGGCCTTCGAACTGGGCGCTGAATGCCTGAATGGGCGAAGGTAGCTGGGTACTCAGGCGGGGGCGGGGGACGGCGTGCGGGCCTTCTTCCATGTAGCGGCGGATGAATTCCCATTCATCACGGAGTTCACTGCCGCCTTGGCCTTGTTTACCGAGTAGGGCCATTTCCATGTGGGGAAGGCCGGTATGGATGGGGTGCCAGATCAGGCCAAGTCTCATTCCAACGCTGAGCGGGTCGTCTTCTGGATCAAGACCTGTGCTTCCGGTTGTTCTCCAAGGAAATGTTACAATGCCACCACATGAAGGTGGTCGATGAAGATGAACTTGCTGAGTTTTCCGATTGAAGCGAATAAGTAAGTGGCGGCTGGTCAACATTTCCAGGCGTGTAAATTGCAAGCCGTACCTTATGTAGAAGTAAATGATTGCGCCATCCATCAGACTCATAAGTAAGGCAAGTATAATGTCTAGGGCTGAGGTGTCGTAAGGTGAGAATATGTTTAGATGAATTGAGCTAAGCGTCATCATGACCCCGGTATACAATATCGGAATCAAACTCCCTAAAGTCATCAATGTAATTAGTCCGCGTTTTTCTTCTGAGCCCCCGCAACGCATTTCCATATAGGTATCGTTGAGCGTAAAGACTGGCCCTCGCACTTTTGGCGCTTCGCTGACAGAGCGAAAGTGTGTTTCTTTCTCGAAGTCGCCCTCATAAAAATCCCTATCTGCACGTTTATCCGACGCACTTCTTTCGGCATCAAATTCCTTGCGTGCGACGTCCGACTCTATGGCCATTTGCCACAAGCTCCATTCAATTATATACATTACAGGGCCTCACTGAATGCTGAGTACAACGCTGCTAGCTCTTCCTGCTCATCATATGATTTGGTGTTTTTCTCTAAGCGGTAGCTGCTCCGCTTGCACCACTTTTCCAATGCGTCGTCTTCAAATATGTAGATTAATACAGTCAGGATCAAGCCCAGCCAGAAAGTGCCTAAAACTAATCGAGCCAGGAGTAGACGTGCAGCCTGCGTGCCTAGTCGTGAAGCAACACTCCCTAAAGAGCGCCCAATAACCCGTAGCGTCTTGTTCTGGTTATTCAGGGACAAATAGTCGAAGAAGGGTTTCGCTAATGCTATAGCTGTTCCAGCTTCTGCCAACGCCAGTACTATGGTTGCGGCTCCTCGGGCACGGTATGCGTAACCCAGTCTTTGGGAATGAACGCTTGACGCTTTACCCTGCGCTTCACGGAAATGCTTATTAGCATCGACAAAATCCCACCAAGCCAGCACGAAGCCTCCCATCCCAGCCAGACCAGCCCCCCAAAGCTTCAATCTCCCCAACGTCGCCGCAGCGCCTCTCCCGGTCACGCTATTCGCGCCATACCTCACCACCACCTGATCCACATAACTGGCGCCAACTTCAAACCCGGCCGCAGCCGTGGTCATGGCCGCTGCCAAAAGCTCGGTCTTCACCCGCGCATCACTGTCGGGCAGCTCTCGTGCCTTGAATGCCATCAGCATTCCTTCCAGTAGGCAAACCAGCCCGGAGACACGCACTTAGCGACAGGGCTGTTACGTCGTGCTGGGCGGTAGCCGGCTGTAACACGTCTGCCCAGTTCGAGCGTTTGGGTGAGCGAGTCCATGGGGGTGTGCCTCAGGCCTTGGTGCGCAGGTATTGCTGCACGTTGTCGATAAGCGCGGTCCGCTGCTTGCGTGAGCTTTTATGTCGGTATTTTTCGCGCTTTGGGTGTACGCGGTTTACGTGGCTTTTTCGCTGGGCGCTTGCCAGGTTTGAGTTGCCAGCGGTCAGCATTGGCGAGCAGGCGCTCTTGGACTTCGGGCGGGTAGTCACTCAAAGTAGTGGGTGAAGGCACGGGTTTACCGGGCAAACCGGCCTCACGGATCACCTTCGGCCAGCGGGGTCGCCAGCACAGCAGCAGGCTGACCCAGTGCGCGGTGCCGATGATGACGAAAGCGGGCCAGACCATGAGCATTGCAAGTTTGAACAGCCAACTGCTTTTGCGGAAGAAACGGCCAAGGCCTTCGAACTGGGCGCTGAATGCCTGGATGGGCGAGGGTAGCTGGGTACTCAAGCGGGGGCGGGGGACGGCGTGCGGGCCTTCTTCCATGTAGCGGCGGATGAATTCCCATTCATCACGGAGTTCACTGCCGCCCTGGCCTTGTTTGCCGAGTAGGGCGATTTCAATGTGGGGAAGGCTGGTGCGGCTGGGATGCCAGATCAGGCCAAGTCTCATTCCCACGCTGAGCGAGTCATCCTCTGGGTAGAGTCCTGTACTTCCGGTGGTTTTCCAGGGAAATGTTACGATGCCGCCGCAATAACTTGGTCTATGCAGGTGGACCTGTTGTGTTATTCGGTTGAAGCGAATGAGCAGATGGCGGCTGGTCAGCATTTCCAGTCGGGTTAGATGTATGCCATATTTCGAATACAAGTAAAATATAGTGGCCGAGATAAATAACATTATAAGTGTGGTGAGTATCGTGATTAATGAGCGGCTTTCGTGATCGGTTATGTCCATCCATATAAAGCCTATGGTCATGATTGCAGACATAACGATGATCGGCGCAATCCCTCCAAGAGTCGCGAGCGTAATAAGACCACGTTTTTCTTCAGACCCTCCGCAGCGAATTTCCAGAAATGTCTCGTTAAAAGCGAAAACGGGACCTCTAGTATGAGGCGTTTCGCTTACGGATTGGAAATGCATCTCTTCTTCTAAGTCACGCTGGTAAAAATCTTGATCAGCACGTTTTTCCGCAGGAGTCATCTCTGCTTCGAGCGCGTCGCGTGCAGATTCAGACTGGGTTGCCATTCGCCAAAATCCCCATTCGATCAAATACATTATGAAACCTCCCTGAACGCTGAATGCAATGCTATTAATTCTTCCTGTTCTTCATAGGCATTTGAGCTTCTTCCAATGCGAAAGCTACTGCGCTTGCACCACTTTTCCAAGCTGTCGTCTTCAAACAAATAAATCAATATCGTTAGGGCTAGGCCTGCCCAGAAGGCACCTAAAACTAAGCGGGCAAGTACTAGGCGGGCGGTTTGCGTTCCTAGTGATTTGGCGAGTGATCCGGCGGCAGAGGCCAGCATCCTTACAAACTTAGTCCTAGCGTTACGGGATAAATGGTCAAAAAGTGGTTTGGCAATTGCGACGGCTGTTCCCAATTCAGCCAGTGTGAGTGTGATAGTCGCCGCCGCTCGTACAAAATAGGTAATAGCCAAGAGCTTGGAGTTTTTTTTGCTCTGTCCGATAGGTCTATCCAGACTATTCTTGAAATGCTCAGATGCATCCGCAAAATCCCACCACGCCAATACCAGCCCTCCCATCCCAGCCAACCCAGCCCCCCAAAGCTTCAATCTCCCCAACGTCGCCGCAGCGCCTCTCCCGGTCACGCTATTCGCGCCATACCTCACCACCACCTGATCCACATAACTGGCGCCAACTTCAAACCCGGCCGCAGCCGTGGTCATGGCCGCTGCCAGAATCTCGGTCTTCACCCGCGCATCACTGTCGGGCAGCTCTCGCGCCTTGAATGCCATCAGCATCCCTTCCAGTAGGCAAACCAACCCGGAGACACGCACTTTGTAGAAATCACTGCTGTTGACCTGCATCAGCCCTTCAGCTCAGGCCTGATCCAGATAGCGTGCAACCTGAGCACCGCTGCGCTGTGCATTCAGTGGTTGCCCACTGCGAGCAGCGTCGCCCAGGCGAATGTCGACAGCCGTTTCATGCACCGATGCAAACAATGTCAGGCGCAGCCCATGGTGCAGGGCGCGGTCCATGCTGTTTGGTGACCCGGTACGCAGCACCTGCCGTCCCAGCGCGACGTACCAGGCATGCAAACCGATGCTGGCAGTGCTGTTCCTGCTCTGTAGCTCTTCATACAGGGTATTGATACGCCCGAAGGCATTCGCCGCAATGTGCGCTTGGCGGGCGAGCGCTTCACGCAACACGAACGATGTCTCTGCCGGCGGTTCGGCCTTGGCCGCTTCCTGCAACGCTGCTAGCGCTTCCCGGATGTCGTCCTGGTTATAGGTGATGCCGCGCATCGCCAGGTTGCAGCGGTCCGCCACATCGCTGCGCCACCAGTGGTCAAGGATGGCCGTGCCCAGTTCGCTGAGCTCCATGCCGATCACGCACTGGCCGGTCTGTTCGGCAAAGGCCAAGCCATTGATCAGGTCGGCGTTGTCGTAGCGGTCCAGCGTTTGTAGCAAACGCTCGCTTGTCACCCAGTGGGCATGGTCCTTGGCGCGGTCCTGTGCAGCCTGCTGGGCCTGCTGCATCGCCTGCTCGAAGCCTTCGAGCTGATCGTGCATGGCCTGGCGGTCGACCAGATGGCCGTATTTCTCGTCGAACTTCTTGCTGAATTCGCCAGCATCCTGACGGGCCTGGACCTTGGCGCGGACTTCGCGCTCGAACTGCGCGAGATGAGGTTTCATCTGTTCGTCATGCGCGTCGGCCTGCTGCCTTGCGCGTTCGGAAAACGCATAGAACTCCACGGGCGTGGCTGGCTGGTTGCGGATGGTCTCAGCCATGACCTGACGCTTGACGATCTGCTCAGCCACCATCTGCGGGTAGAGCTTTTCTATTTCCAGGAACGATTGCGCGACCAGCAATTTGCGCTCGTTGTCCACGCCAGGTTCCACGGTGCGCTGCAGCCATGTCGTCTTCACCTCCTCGACGGCTGCGTTGCGCCAGGCATTGAGCTCCTGAGTGATGCCGATGGCGTCTTCGATCACGATGGCGGCGCCACGGGGTTTGGTTTGATGCATAAGCGGCGCCAGGGCTTGCCGTGAGGCATGCGGCGATACGATCTGGTCGTTGTTGAATGGCTGCAGGTCCAGCAGCGCCTGCAGCTGTGCATCGTCTTGCGCCTTGAAGTCAGCCACCCAGCCCAGTTGATCGTGCTTGAGTACGTTTGGCTGAGGCGGTGCATCCGAAGGCTGAATGAAGCGGGCGATATCGATGGAGGGCAGGCTGTTGCGATACTCGTCTTCCAGCAGGCGGTAGTTGTCGAGCATGCGCGGTGTGAGCGGGGAGGGGCTGAACAACGGGCGCAGTTCCTGGATGTCGTCCAGGTCGTAGAGGGTGATGGTCCAGCCGAATGCGCTCAGGATGTCGTCCAGGTTGCCTGTGCTGGGGGCAGGCTCCCAAGGGGCGTCGGCGTTGATGTACAGCAGTGAGCCATTGGGCGCTACACGGTACTGGCTGTGCCATTCGTAGGCCGGCGCGCTGTAGCGTTTGATCAGCAGGTAGAGAAAGCCTTCGCGCAGCGGGCGGATGGCATAGCTGGAGTGGGTCAGTTCACCCACATCCTGAAAGGGGCTGAGGTAGCCTGGCAACTTGGGCAAGCGGGCGCGCTGTGCCGAGTTGCCGCCGACAGCGGCATAGCGCAGGGGCAGCAGTTCGAAGCGGCGTGTGCAATCGGCGACAGGGCTGTTACGTAGTGCTGGGCGGTAGCCGGCTGTAACACGTCGGCACAGTTCGAGCGTTTGGGTGAGCGAGTCCATGGGGGTGTGCCTCAGGCCTTGGTGCGCAGGTATTGCTGCACGTTGTCGATAAGCGCGGTCCGCTGCTCGCGTGTCGCAGCGATTGCTTCCTGCCAGGCCGGTGATGTGCTCAGCTGTTCACCGTCGCGCGCCGTCATCAGTACATAGGTGATGAGGTCCTCTTCACGGTCCAGGCCTTGCTCACGTGCCTGATCGAGGTAGTGCTGGATCAGGCCAACCCGTGTGCCGTGGCAAGCAGCGGCCAAGGTGGGGCAGGACTGCTCGCCCTTCAGTACCTCGGCAAGTTGGTAGCTCAGTGGGTCTCCCGCCAATGCAGCCCAGCAGTTATCGTCCAGCGTGATGGGCGTGATGTGTGCAGGTGGCGCTTGGTTGCCGCCGGCTATCTTCAACCACAGTGTTTTGTGCGGGTCCGCCACGGGTGCCCACCAGTGATAGATAGGCGCCAACCACTCGCTGACCCCAGGCAACTGGCGGTGTGCAGCCAGCACGCCAAGGGCTGCAGCGGTGTGGTAGCGCATAAGGTACGCCTGGCCATCTGCACCGGTGACGATGTTGCCCTGGCTCAAGTGTCGGGCGAGCAGGCCAGGTGGCAACGCGCTGACTATCCAGCCGCATACCGCACCCACTGCGCCTTGTTCGAGCTGCCATTGAAAGTCGTATTGGGCTGAGACATCAGAACCAGGGCGCGAACCGAATAGCCAGGGCCCTACTGCTCGCAAGTTGCTGAATTGAGCTTGCTGCAACAGTGGCCAGCAGCGCCCCGAGTAATACTCGGTCAGCTCTTCACGAATTTGAGGTGAAAGATCGGCCATTTCGACAATGGCGCTCAGGCGATACCGATCGGAGGTTCTCAGTACCTCGACCAGTGCTCTGACGAAAGGGCTCGGCATCAGTGGGTGCCCCCCCATGCGGATCATGTTGTGGCCATCCGCGATCGCTTTCAGCATGCAGCTGAGGCAAATGGGCTCGCCGGGCTCCGGTATACCGGCGGTCGACGTTGTACGTTGGCTGCCCACTGCCTGCTGGCTGACCGGCCCTCTGAACGCGAGTGCCACGCCATCCAACGTCACACCGGCCCCATCGATCCGCAGCAGCCCGCCCGGGCTTCTGATTGTGAGGCTCTCGCTGACCTGTATGTCGTACACCTTGGTGGTGTGCCGGATGGCTTCCCCGGTTTGCAATAGGTTATGACCTGCCACCACTTGTTCGAGGTGGCCACCGATCTCTACCGTGTGGTTGGCTTTGGTGAAGTCCTGGCGGTGATTGCCAACTTTTTCGATCCGGTCCTGCCCTGTGACGATGGTATGGGTTCGGCCGATTGAAAGGCTGTCGTCATTGCCAATTTCGTGTACGCGGTTTTGGCCAATGCTGAGTGATTCGTCTTGGGCGACATCTTCCCGGCGGTCCCGGCCAATCGAAATCGTTTCGTCTTGCTCCACGCGCTCGGCGCGATTGTTGCCGACCTGCGTGGTTTCGTTGTGCTTTACAACGTTGTTCTGGTCCCGTTCTGCGTGGATGAACACTTCTTGTCGGCCCAGTTCGTCTTCGAAGCGCAGCTCGTTGTAACCACCGCCCTTGTGGGTCTGGCTCTTGATGGTCATGCGCGTCTTGTGTTCGGGCAGGTCGTAGGGCGGAAGCTGATTGCCGCAGTAGGTACGGCCGGTGATCATCGGCTGGTCCGGGTCGGCGTTGACATACTGGATGATCACGTCCTGGCCGATACGCGGGATGGCCATCGAGCCCCAGCTACCACCGGCCCAGCCTTGCGAAACCCGCACCCAGCAGGAGCTGAATTCATTGTTCTCGCTCTCCCGGTCCCAGGGGAAGCTGACCTTGACCCGGCCCCACGAATCGCAATAGATCTCCTCGCCAGGCGGGCCGACGACGGTTGCCATATGCGGGCCGTCGATGCGCGGCTTGGCCAGCGGCGCCGGGCGCCACTCGGCTCTGCCCGGCACCAGCACTGCGGCCTGCGAGTAACGAGTACCTTGCTGGGCGCCCGCGGCTTCCTCCTGCAGGCTGGTAAACTGGGTACCTTCATGGTGCACGTTGATCACACGCCAGTGCACGTTCAAGTCGTCCCGAGGGTGCTCGATAAGGGTGAAACTCAGCCCCGGTTGCAGGCGCACATCATCGCCTTCCACTTCGGCAATGCGGGCATCATGGCGCAGAGCGGTTATCCGGGTGGCTGTGAAGGGCACGCCGACAGCGTCACGCTTGTAGCGGCCGGGGTAGTCGAAATACTCGTACGCTGTAGATTGATGTTTCAGGTCACTGGCTTCTGCGCGATGCTCCTGCCGGTAGGCCGGGTTGGTGAAGGTGTAATCCCGTTGCACCTGGCGCGCAGTACGCACCTGCTCGCTGTAGCGCAACCGGTGCAGGCAAGGCATGGCCTGGTCCCCACCCCGGTTGGAACGGTACAGCACCTGGTTGGGGTCGATGTCGTCGTCATCGAAGCCTTCATCGTCGTCGCGCTGGATGACACCACGGCTGATCTGCCCCAGCCACAGCAAGCGGTCGGTGAAGAGCAGCATGTGTTGCTTCGGCGTGTGCTCGAAGCGGTAGACGAACCCTTCTTCGGCAGCCAGGCGGGCGATGAAAGCGAGATCGGTTTCACCGGCTTGCACGCAGAACTCGCGTACTTGATGCTCGCCGCTGCTGTTCAGCTGAAAATGAAGGATGCCTTGGCGCTTAAGCATGATTTCAAGTATTTGCGGCGCAGTCTTCTGCTGGAAGATGCGCCAGTTGGAGCGCAGCCCGGCGCGCGCCAGCATGGGTTCGACCAAGGCGCGATAACGTGTGCGGCAAAAACCTGTGTCGCCTTGGCTGAAGGTGCTGACCAGGCCGTGCACGTAGCGCAGCGCGCGCTCCCCACGCCAAATGGTAAACAGCACAGGTTTGTCGAGCAGTTGGCCGAAGTCGACTTCATCGTCGAAGCTGATCAGCTCCAGGTTCAGCTGGTAGGGTGTACTTATCGCTTCGTTGAGTTCGAACGAAACCACTTCGAATTCACTCTGACCAGCCAGCGGCTGGAAGGTGAAGTAAAAGTCGGACTGGCTGGGCATGCGGATTCCCTCGAAAATCAGGCAGCGTCTGCAAAGGGCATGGGCCACCCGTGCGATCAGACATAAGCATTTAGCTGGAGCCTGAACACTAACGAGGAATCAGTTCACTGGAGAGTATTGAGCGTCCTAAACAGTTGTAGGAAGTTTCGTTTTTTACTTTGCTAGGAAACTATTGGTTGCGGCTAGAGAAGGTGGTGGGTGCTTTAAAGTGCCGGGTGTGAAAAACCTTGGCGAGCCACGGATTCCCGCAGCTGGGCTTTAGCTGTGGCCAAAAAGTCAAGCATGAAACCGGTTTCAAAACATTTCTGAAAGCGTTAGATTATTCGGCTGTCTTCTTGATGGCCTATCAAGATCCCCCCCACATTGAACATCAGACGGTTCGTTTCGAGGCCGCCCCCAAGCCGATGAGGATTCGTAATGCCTGAACATGCCCCCGATAACCCACGCAGGGACTTCCTGCGCAAGACCTTGACCCTGATACCCGTCGTGACCGTGGCCAGCACGGGGTTGGGCGTGGGTGCCAGCCAGTTGCTTGCGGCCCCGCAGCACGCACCCAAAGTGCCTGCCACGCCGCCGGCGGGGCACTACCAGCCGACCTTTTTCACCGTCGAGGAGTGGGCGTTTCTGCAAGCCGCTGTTGCCCGTATCATCCCCGCCGATGAGCTTGGCCCTGGCGCGCTTGAGGCCGGCGCCGCCGAATTCATCGACCGCCAGATGAATACCCCGTATGCAACCGGCGCGCAGTGGTACATGCAGGGGCCGTTCAATGCCGACGCCGCCCCAGAATTGGGTTATCAGTTGCAACTCAGCCCGCAACAGATCTATCGCCTGGGCATCGCCGCCGTGGATGACTGGTGCAAAGCCAACTCCGGACACCTTTTTGCTGAGCAAGATAGCGCTACCCGGGACCGTGTTCTCGCCAAGGTGGAAGCCGGTGAGCTGGTTTTCGACGCGCTTCCGGCCAAGCTGTTTTTCAGCTTACTGGTGCAGAACACCCGCGAAGGGTTCTTCTGCGACCCGGTTCACGGTGGCAACAAAGGCATGGTGGGCTGGACCCAGATCGGTTTCCCCGGTGCTCGGGCCGACTTCATGGACTGGGTCGAGCGCAATGAGCCGTACCCGTTTCCGGCGGTGTCCATCCGCGGCGAGAGGGCCTGAACCATGGCGAATGTGTTGAAGAAAGTTGATGCTGTGATCGTCGGTTTCGGCTGGGCCGGCGCGATCATGGCCAAGGAGCTTACCGAAGCAGGGCTGCAGGTCGTTGCTCTGGAACGTGGCCCGATGCAGGATACCTACCCCGAGGGCAGCTACCCGCAGGTGATCGATGAACTCACCTACAGCGTGCGCAAGAAGCTGTTCGTCGATGTGTCGAAAGAGACCGTCACCATCCGCCACAGCGTCAACGATGTCGCGTTGCCCAACCGCCAGCTGGGCGCGTTCTTGCCAGGCAAGGGCGTAGGTGGCGCGGGCCTGCACTGGTCTGGTGTGCATTTTCGGGTAGACCCGATCGAACTGCGCATGCGCAGCCACTACGAAGAGCGCTACGGCAAGGCGTTCATCCCCGAAGACATGACCATTCAGGACTTCGGCGTCACGTATCAGGAGCTTGAGCCGTACTTCGACTTTGCCGAGAAGGTCTTCGGCACCTCGGGCCAGGCCTGGACCGTCAACGGTACGGTGGTCGGCGCGGGGAAGGGCGGCAACCCCTATGCCGCTGATCGCTCCAGCCCGTTCCCGCTGCCCGCACAGAAGAACGTGGTGTCGGCAAAACTGTTTGAAAGGGCCGCGACCAGCCTGGGCTACAAACCGTACAACCTGCCTTCGGCCAATACCTCCGGGCCCTACACCAACCCCTACGGGGCGCAGATGGGGCCGTGCAATTTCTGCGGTTTCTGCAGTGGCTACGTCTGCTACATGTACTCCAAGGCCTCGCCCAACGTGAACATTCTGCCGGCGCTGCGCCAGGTACCGAATTTCGAGCTGCGCGCCAACGCCCATGTGTTGCGGGTGAACCTGGACGACAGCAAACGCAACGCCACCGGCGTGACCTACATCGACGCGCAAGGGCGGGAAGTGGAGCAGCCGGCGGACCTGGTCATCCTCGCGGCCTTCCAGTTCAACAACGTGCGCCTGATGCTGCTATCCGGCATCGGCAAACCGTACGACCCGGTCAAGAACGAAGGCGTGGTCGGGCGCAACTTCGCCTACCAGAACATGGGCACGGTCAAGGCGTTCTTCGACAAGGACACCTACACCAACAACTTCATCGGCGCCGGTGGCAACGGCATTGCGATCGATGACTTCAACGCAGATAACTTCGACCACGGGCCATATGGTTTCGTCGGCGGCTCGCCCATGTGGGTGAACCAGGCCGGCAGCCGCCCGATCGCCGGCATCGCCAACCCGCCCGGCACGCCCGCCTGGGGCAGCGCCTGGAAAAAGGCCACCGCCGACTACTACACCCACCAGGTGTCGATGGACGCACATGGCGCGCACCAGTCGTACCGGGGCAACTACCTGGACCTGGACCCAACTTACCGCGATGCCTTCGGCCAACCGTTGCTGCGCATGACCTTCGACTGGCAGGAAAACGACATCAAGATGAACCAGTTCATGGTCGACAAACTCAGCAAGGTCGCCCAGGCGATGAACCCCAAGTCCATTGCCGTGCTGGGCAAAAAGGTCAAGGAACACTTCAACACCGCCAGCTACCAGACCACTCACCTCAACGGCGGCGCGATCATGGGCACAGACCCCAAGACCAGCGCACTGAACCGTTACCTGCAGAGCTGGGACGTGCCCAACGTCTTCGTCCCGGGGGCGTCTGCGTTCCCGCAGGGGTTGGGTTACAACCCGACCGGGCTGGTGGCGGCCCTGACGTATTGGTCTGCCCGCGCGATCCGCGAGCAGTACCTGAAAAACCCTGGCCCACTGGTTCAGGCTTGAGGAGCGATGAGCATGAAGACAATGTTGATCGCAACGGCCCTGTGCGCTGCAAGCCTGACGGCTCATGCCGACAATACGCTGATCAAGCAGGGCGAATACCTGGCGCGCGCAGGTGACTGCGTGGCCTGCCACACGGCCAAAGGCGGCAAGCCGTTCGCAGGCGGGCTGCCCATGGAAACCCCCATCGGCACAGTGTACTCGACCAATATCACGCCTGACGCCAGCGGTATCGGCAATTACAGTTTTGAAGACTTTGACCAGGCCGTGCGCCATGGCGTTGGCAAGGACGGCAGCACCTTGTACCCCGCCATGCCGTACCCCTCGTATGCGCGCGTCAGCGATGACGACATGCGTGCGCTGTATGCCTACTTCATGCAGGGCGTCGAGCCGGTTGCCCAGCCCAATAAGGCGACGGATATTCCATGGCCGTTGAGCATGCGTTGGCCGTTGGCGATCTGGCGCGGGTTGTTCGCCCCAGAAGTGAAAGCCTGGCAGGCCTCGGCGGCTGCCGACCCGGTGGTCAATCGCGGCGCCTACCTGGTCGAGGGGCTTGGCCACTGCGGCGCCTGCCATACCCCGCGCGCCTTGACCATGCAGGAAAAGGCGCTGAGCCCGCAGGATGGCGAGCAGTTTCTGGCAGGTAGCGCCCCGCTTGAGGGCTGGATCGCCAAGAGCCTTCGCGGCGACCACAAGGATGGCCTGGGCAACTGGAGCGAAGCGCAACTGGTGCAGTTCCTCAAGACTGGCCGAAGCGAGCGCAGCGCCGTGTTCGGCGGCATGAGCGATGTGGTCGAGCACAGCATGCAGTACATGAGCGACGCAGACCTCACCGCCATTGCCCGTTACCTCAAGACGTTGCCCGCGAGCAATCCTGACGACAAGCCGCATGTGTATGACAAGCAGGTCGCACAAGCGCTTTGGAACGGCGATGACAGCAAGCCCGGCGCGTCGGTGTACATCGACAACTGCGCGGCCTGCCACCGTACCGATGGGCACGGCTATACCCGGGTATTCCCGGCGTTGGCCGGCAACCCGGTGCTGCAGACGGCCGATGCGACCTCGCTGATCCATGTGGTACTGGCCGGCGGCACGGTGCCTGCCACACACACGGCCCCGTCGAACTTGACCATGCCGGCGTTCGGTTGGCGGTTGAGTGACCAGGAAGTGGCGGATGTGGTCAGTTTCATACGCACCAGCTGGGGGAACCAAGGTGGGGCGGTGAAGGCGGGCGAGGTCGCCAAGTTGCGGACCGATGACATGAAGCGTACGTCTGGGGATGACCTTGGGCAGGTGACAACCCATTAACCCTCAGGGGGGGCGCTCTGCGCCCCTCACACTTGGCTCAAGGTAAATCCCGACGAACGGTAGGTGACTAAATGCGCCGGTTTTGATGTATTGAAACCGGTTTCATACCGTCACCGACAATAATCACAAGGGACACCGATGACCGACATGCCTGCCAATGCCCGCGAGCGGGTGACCATCAGCGAAGTAGCCCGTGTCGCCGGTGTATCCAAAGCCACCGTGTCGCGCTACATCGGGGGTGATCGCCAGTTGCTGGCCGAGGCCACCGCCAAGCGCCTGGCAGAGGTCATCGAGCGCCTCGGCTATCGCCCCAACCAGATGGCCAGGGGCCTGAAGCGCGGGCAGACCCGGCTGATCGGCATGTTGGTGGCGGACATCCTCAACCCTTATTCGGTAGCGGTGATGCATGGCGTCGAAACCGCCTGCCGCCAGCACGGCTACAGCCTGGTGGTGTGCAACACCAACCGCGACGACGAGCAGGAGCGCCATCACCTGGTGGCCCTGCAGTCTTACAACGTCGAGGGGTTGATCGTGAACACCCTCGGCCATCATCCCGGCGAACTGCTCAACCTGCAGCGCGAAATCCCCATGGTCCTTGTCGACCGTCAATTACCTGAACTCAAGGTCGACCTGGTCGGGCTGGACAATGCCGATGCCGTCGAACAAGCCCTGGACCACCTGCAGGCGCAGGGCTACCGCGACATTCTGGCAGTCACCGAACCCCTCGACGGCACCAGTTCGCGTGTTGAGCGGGTGCAGGCGTTCGGTGCGTCCATCAGCCGGCGTTCAGGGATGCGCCACCAGGTGCTGGAAGTCACCCCAGGCCTGGCAGCCGGCCTGGCTTCGTTTCTTGCGGCCAGCGGCCATGGCCCGCAGGCCATCTTCACCTGCAACGGCGTGGCCACGCTGGCCGTTACCCGCGCCCTGCACGACTCGGGTTGCAGCTTGTTCGAAGACGTCGGCCTGATCGCCCTCGACGAACTGGACTGGTACCCCTTGGTCGGTAGCGGCATCACCGCATTGGCCCAGCCCACCGAGCGAATCGGCGTGGCCGCCTTCAACTGCCTGCTCGACCGCCTGCGCGGCGAAAGCGCGGCACCCCGACGTATCGACTTCAAAGCCGACCTGATCATCCGAGGCTCAACACATTCACGCGAATGAACCACAGGCACGTGGCGTTTAGGCCGTGCCGAAAAATGAAACCGGTTTCATAAGGACAATAACAATGCGCTCGAACCCCGTTTCCATCAGTCTTTCCAGCTACGGCGCCACCTTGGTACGCCAGCGCGGCCAGGCGCACTTTCTGGGCTTGCTGGCCGCCGCAGGCGTTGCCCGTGTCGAATTGCGCGAAGAGCTGTTCGACAGTGCGCCGGACACCGCCGCGCTGGTCAACGCCATCGCCGCGTCAAAGCTCGAATGCCTTTACTCGACACCCCTTGAACTGTGGACCGAGCAAGGCCTGCCCGATGCCCGGCTGACACAGAAACTGGCGTTGGCGCGCGCACTAGGCGCGGTCGCGTTGAAGGTGTCCCTGGGGCACTACAACGACCGCTGCGATGTGGGGGCGTTGGCAACGCTGATACCTCACGACGGCCCTGTGTTGTTGGTCGAAAACGACCAGACCGAGCAGGGCGGGCGCATCGAGCCGATGCGCCGGTTCTTCCAGCGCGCCGACGACCTTGGCCTGGCGCTGGGCATGACCTTCGACATCGGTAACTGGCAATGGCAAGCGCAATCGGCGCAGCAAGCGGCCCGCACGCTTGGGCGCTGGGTGCGTTATGTGCACTGCAAGGCGGTCGAACGCAAGCCTGACGGTCGGCTGGCCGCAGTGCCCCCGCAAGTTGAAGACCTGCTGGCCTGGGAGGCCTTGCTGGGCGAGTTCACGCCCGGTGTGGTGCGTGCGGTGGAATACCCCTTGGTCAGCGACGATTTGCTGACATTGACCCGTGCTCAGGTCGCCGCTCTGTCCAAACTGGGCGAGGAGGTGAGCCATGCATGAGCATGACGTGCTGTGCTTTGGCGAGACCATGGCCATGTTCGTGGCAGAGCAGACCGGCGACCTGGCGCAGGTCGGGCAGTTCGGCAAGCGTATCGCTGGTGCCGACAGCAACGTGGCGATCGGCCTGTCGCGCCTCGGCTTCAAGGTCCGCTGGCTGAGCCGCGTTGGCGACGACTCGCTAGGCCGCTTCGTTCTCGACAGCCTGCGCCGCGAAGGGCTGGACTGCACTGATGTCGAAGTCGACTGCAAACACCCCACCGGCTTTCAGCTCAAGGCCCGCTGCGAGGATGGCAGCGACCCCGCCGTGGAGTACTTCCGCGGCCACTCCGCGGCCAGCCTGCTATCGCCGACCCAGGTCCGCCCGCATTGGCTGCAGGCCCGGCATCTGCACGCCACCGGCATCCCCTTGGCGCTTTCGACCGGATGCAGGGCGTTGTCCCACACGCTGGTGGACGCCATGCGCGCGGCCGGGCGCAGCATTTCGTTCGACCCCAACCTGCGCCCCTCGCTGTGGCCAGACCGCACGTGCATGGTCCGCGAGATCAACGCCCTGGCTGTCAAGGCCGACTGGGTGCTGCCCGGCCTGGAGGAGGGGCGCCTGCTGACTGGCCAGCACACCCCGGCGGACATCGCCGCGTTCTACCTCGACAAAGGGGTGGAGCTGGTGGTGATCAAACTGGGTGATGAGGGCGCCTATTTTCGCACCGGCAGATGCGAGGGCCAGGTGGCTGCGGTGCCGGTGGCCAAGGTGGTGGACACCGTCGGCGCCGGTGACGCCTTTGCCGTCGGTGTACTCAGTGCCTTGCTCGAAGGCCGCGAACTGCCGCAGGCGGTGGCACGCGGCAACTGGTGTGGCAGCCGCGCCGTGCAGTCGCGCGGCGATATGGAAGGCTTGCCGCTGCGCCGCGAACTGGAGGAGCACGACCTGCGCAGGCGCGCCTGACGGCCTGATCCCGAACCCTTGGTACCTGTTGCAACAAAAACAAAAAGCTCAGGAGCACACATCATGCAAACGACAAGTCTCGCGCGCCGCCGCTGGTGGTACATCATCCCGATCGTGTTCGTCACCTACAGCCTGGCGTACCTCGACCGCGCAAACTATGGGTTCGCCGCCGCTTCCGGCATGGCCGACGACCTGAAGATCACCCCGGTGCTGTCATCGCTGCTGGGGGCGCTGTTCTTCCTCGGTTACTTCTTCTTCCAGGTACCCGGCGCCATCTACGCCGAAAAACGCAGCGTGAAGAAGCTGATCTTCGTCAGCCTGATCCTCTGGGGTGGCCTGGCTACCCTGACGGGCATGATCAGCAATGTGTACATGCTGATCGGCATCCGCTTCCTGCTCGGAGTGGTGGAAGCCGCAGTAATGCCGGCGATGCTGGTGTACCTCTGCCACTGGTTCACCCGCGCCGAACGCTCGCGGGCCAACACCTTCCTGATGCTCGGCAACCCGGTGACCATCCTGTGGATGTCGGTGGTGTCGGGCTACCTCATCAAACACTACGACTGGCGTTGGATGTTCATCATCGAAGGCCTGCCGGCCGTGATCTGGGCGTTCTTCTGGTGGCGCCTGGTGGATGACCGCCCAGCCCAGGTCAACTGGTTGAGCGCGCAGGAAAAGGCCAGCCTGGAGCAAGCCCTGGCAGCGGAACAGCAGGGCATAAAGCCTGTGAAAAACTACCGCGAGGCGTTCCGTTCGCCGCAGGTGATCATCCTGTCGATGCAGTACTTCTGCTGGAGCATCGGGGTTTATGGCTTCGTGCTCTGGCTGCCCTCGATTCTGAAGCAAGCGGCGAACGTCGACATCGTGCAGGCGGGCTGGCTGTCGTCGGTGCCGTATCTGGCAGCGGTGTTGGCCATGGTCGGGGTGTCCTGGGCTTCGGACCGCTTGCAGAAGCGCAAGCGTTTCGTCTGGCCACCCTTGCTGATCGCGGCGCTGGCCTTCTATGGCTCGTATGCCTTGGGCAGCGAGCATTTCTGGTGGTCCTACGCACTGCTGGTGATCGCCGGGGCCTGCATGTACGCGCCCTATGGCCCGTTCTTCGCGATTGTCCCGGAAATCCTCCCCAGCAACGTTGCCGGTGGCGCCATGGCGCTGATCAACAGCATGGGCGCGCTGGGTTCCTTCGGCGGCTCTTGGCTGGTGGGTTACCTCAATGGCGCCACCGGCGGGCCGGGCGCCTCTTATCTGTTTATGTGCGGCGCGTTGCTGACCGCCGTCGCGCTCACGGCAGCGCTGAAAACAACCCAAACGCCTGGCCGTGCCAAACGGGGCGGCTCCCACCTGGCGATGAGCCAACAGGAAACCCTGGTATGAAAAAGCGAATCGTGCTGTACAAACGCCTGTCCGACGACCTCATGGCGCGCCTGCAACAACAGGTTGAAGTGACCTGGGTGGACACCACGCGGCCGGACGGCCTGGCCCGCCTGCGTGATGCCTTGCCCGGCGCTCAGGGGCTGCTGGGCGCGAGCCTGCGCCTGGACAGCAGCCTGCTCGACCTCGCCCCGCAATTGAAGGTGATCGCCAGTGTGTCGGTGGGGGTCGACAACTACGACATTGCCGACCTGACCCGACGTGGCATCATGCTGACCAACACCCCAGACGTACTCACCGAAACCACGGCCGACACTGGCTTTGCCCTGATCCTGGCCAGTGCGCGTCGGGTGGTGGAGCTGGCGGGCTGGGTGCGTGACGGCCAGTGGCAGGCCAGCCTCGGGCCGGCGCATTTTGGCAGCGACGTGCATGGCAAGACCTTAGGCATCGTCGGCATGGGGCGCATAGGCCAAGCGCTGGCGCGGCGCGGTGCGGCCGGCTTCGGGATGCGCGTGCTCTACCACAGCCCACGCCCCAAGCCAGAGGTGGAGGCGCTTTACGACGCGCGCCATTGCAGCCTGGACGATCTGTTGCAACACGCGGATTTCGTGTGCCTGACTGTACCGCTGAGTACCAGCACCGAGGGCCTGATCGGCACCCGCGAGTTGGCACTGATGAAGCCGCATGCGTTTCTGGTGAACATTGCACGGGGGCGGGTGGTGGACGAAGCCGCGCTGATCGCGGCCTTGCGTGAAAAGCGCATCCGTGGCGCGGGCCTGGACGTGTTCGTTCAGGAACCCTTGCCGAACGATTCGCCCCTGTTGCAACTGGACAACGTGGTGGCGACCCCGCATATCGGCTCGGCGACGCACGATACCCGCGAGGCCATGGCGCGCTGCGCCGTAGACAACCTGCTCAGCGCGCTGGCCGGTGAACGCCCGGCGAACCTGGTGAACGAAACGCCCAGGCGCTGACCCGACGGGGCGCGGCCGTTACCGGCAGTTACCAGCCTTGCGGTAGCCCGCAGCCTGCGCCTCGCCTTCGGAGCCGAACATCACCTGGTTCTTCGAGGCCACCTGGGCGTAACCCGGGCAACCATTGGCCAGGTGATAGACATGGCTGTTGCGGTTGCCGAGCACTGCGCCGGTCGCTGCGCTGCTGGCCAGGCTGGGCTTGGCCGCGTCCTTGGCGGGCTTGGCCGGCAGGGCTTGCACAACGCCGCTGCCAACGGGCTTGTAGTCGGCTGTCCATTTGCGCTCGCCGGTCACGAACGGGTTGGCATGCCCCATGATGGCGGCGATGCGCCGGTTGCGCTCCTGCTCCCAGGCCGAGACGGGGTGCTGCTTGTCCCAGGCCATCAGCAGTTGTTGCTGCTGGCGCGACATGCTCAGCTTGTAGCGGTCGAACATGTAGAACGTAGTGCGGGCAACCAGGCCTTTGACTTCGTCACGGGGTTCGGCAGCACGCTGCACGAAATCGACCTTGGTCGGGCACTGGCCATATTGGCCGGCGTTGCCGGCAACCATGCCGTAGTTGAAGTTGCTGCGGTCACCGTTGACCTCGCCCACGGCCGGGTACAGGTTGAACAGGTCGGCTTCCATGGCGCGGAAGACCGGGTCGTCATCGACACAATGCTCGCGACCGCCGTTCTTCCAGCACTGGCGCTGATTACCGAAGGTATAGGCGGGCACGATGTGTTCCCACTCGGTACGCTCGGCGCGGTTTTGCTGCTTGCGGGTCTCGTATCCGCAGGAGGCGGCGTCGATGCGCCCACCCGACTTGCCCACCCAGGTCCATTTGCAACCGCAATACAGGTCGCCCATGGCGCTGCTTGCCTGGTCCAGGTAGATCTTCTGTTTGGCGACGACCTTGGCTTCGGTGAAGGTCGAAGGCGGGTTGGCGAAGGCGGGGAGGTTGACGGCGAGAAGCAGGGATACGGCGTAGAGCAGTTTTTTCATGGGGGAAAGCAGATTTAAGAGACGGGCACGCATTGTAATCAAAAAAAGCCTAAGTAACTGATTTTACTGGGCTGTATGAGGCCGCCTGGGCAACGCCGCCGGGCTGGGTAAAAACTACCCAGTATTGTTCACCTTTGGTGCGTAGCTGCATCAAATCAAGGCATCAAGCACACACCCTGTTCGGATGCACCCTGCTTTAATAGGCACAGTGCACATCTTATGCTGTGCCGTTCGCCACCCATTTCGAGGGTTGCCACCTGCTGTGAAAGCGGCCCGCATATTGCTCTACCTGCTCCAACTACCACCCGGAGCCCCGTGCAATGAGCTCACCTACCGAATTCCCGCTTTGCGAAGCCCCGCGCGCTTCCCGCAAGGGCCTGTTGCCCATTGCCATGGTGCTGTTCAGCTTCACATTCTTCACCGGTACGATGTTCGCCGGTGGCAAGCTGGGCATGGCCTTCAACTTTGCCGACATGCTGTGGGTGGCCACGGTCGGCAACACGTTATTGGCTTTGTATGCCGCCACCTTGGCGTTCATCGCGTCACGCAGCGGGCTCAACACCGTGCTGATGGGCCGCTTCTGCTTTGGTGAGGCGGGCAGCCGGCTTTCGGATTTTCTGTTGGGTTTCGCTGAGCTCGGCTGGTATGCCTGGGGCACGGCCACCGTGGCAATCGTGCTGGTCAAGCTGTTGGGACTGGCAGGGGGCTTTGCCGTGCCCTTGATGGTGCTGTTCGGCTTGGGCTTCAGTATCACGGCCATCATCGGTTTTAAAGGCCTGGACTTGCTATCACGGGTTTCGGTGCCATTGATGTTCGCGCTGCTGCTGGTGTCGATGTACATCGCCACCCGCGATGCCGGTGGTTTTGCCGGCCTGGCCGCGGTGGTGCCGCACGAAACCATGACTTTCTCGGCGGCCGTGACCATGGTATTCGGCACCTTCGCCAGTGGCGCCACCCAGGCCACCAACTGGACGCGCCTGGCGCGCAGCGGGCGGGTGGCGGTGGTGGCCAGCATCGTTGCGTTTCTGCTGGGCAATGGCCTGATGGTGGTGGCCGGGGCCTGGTGCGCGATGGTGTATCAGCAGGCCGACATCGTCGAGGTGATGATGCTGCAAGGCCTGTCATTCGCGGCCGTGGTGATGTTGTGCCTGAACCTGTGGACGATTCAGGGCCCGACCCTCTACAACGTATCGGCAGCGGCCTGCCACCTGCTGCGCAGCGAGCGCCGGCGCACCGCGACACTGGTCGCGGCCGGGGTGGGGATCATGCTGGCCATCGGCGGCATGTACGAAATGCTGATCCCGTTCCTGGTGCTGCTGGGGTCGGTGATTCCGCCGGTGGGCGGTGTAATCATGGCCGACTTCTGGTACCGCCACCGCGGCCGGTACCCGGCACTGGGCGCCACGGGCCTGCCGCGTTACAACCGGGTGGGGCTTTTTGCTTATGCCGTAGGTGCGGTATTGGCGTATGCCTCGCCCTGGGTCGCGCCGCTGGTGGGCATCGCTGCTTCGGCGCTGTGTTACATCCTCATGCATGAACTGAGCGGGCGGCGCCGGGTGGTAGGCGAGGCGGGTGTCGAGCCGTGAGTCTGGCACTGGATGAAATTCTGCACCTGCCCGGCTTGGAGGAGATGACCGTGCGTGCTGGCGCGCGCAACCTGCAGCGGCGGGTGCGCTGGCCTTATGTAGCCGAGAACGAAGGCATCGCCGAGTGGGTGATGGGCGGCGAGCTGGTGTTCGTTACGGGCATCAACCACCCCCGTGGCGAGGCCAACCTGCTGAGCCTGGTGGAGGACGGCGAGGCCGTGGGCATCGCGGGCCTGGTTATCCTTACCGGTGGTACGTACATCCAGGGTATCCCGGCCAACGTGCTCACGCGCGCCGAACAACTGGGCTTGCCGTTGATCGAGCAGCCCTATGCGCTGAAGATGGTGGTGGTCACCCACCTGATCGGGACGGCGCTGGTACAGATGGCCCAGGTGCGGCGTTCGCGCAACGATATCCTGGGCCAGCTGTTGACCGGTGACTATCCAAGCCTGGCGATCGCCCGGCAGCGTGCAGCCCACCTGGCACTGGCGCTTGACGAGCCGCGGCGCCTGCTGGCGCTGCGCTTGTCGGGCGTCGATGGCTTGTTCGAGCGCCATGGGCTGGCCCAGGGCGAGCGGGTGTGGCAAGGCGTTCGCCAGGCCCTGGAAGACCAGTTGGAAGCGTGGTGCCGTGGCAGGCCGGGCACCGTGACCGCGCACTTGCCGGGTGACCTGTTCGTGCTGTTGCTGCCGGACGCTGCCGGCCTGCCAGCCACGCTGGCCGCGCTGCACCGGCAATTGGTCGCTGTGGCCGGGGAGTTGGGCCTGTACATGGGCCTGTCGAGCCGTGCCGAGGAGTGTGCCCACTACCGCCATGCACTCAACGAGGCGCGTCAGGCCTTGGAGGTGGCGCAAAACCTGCGCCCGGCCAACGGCTTTTGCGACTTCAGCGAACTGGGTGTACTGCGCCTGCTGCAAGGTATCGTCGATCGCTCGTTGATCGACGATTTCGTCGCCCAGACACTTGGGCCGTTGATCGCGCCGGGCCGCAAGCATCCCAATACCCTGGTGCATACCCTCGACGCCCTGCTCAAGGAGAATGGCAATGGGCTGAAGGCCGCCCAGCGCTTGGGGCTGCACCGTAATACCATCAACCAACGCATTCAACGCATCGAACAACTGAGTGGCCAGTCCCTGGACGATCCGCTTTTTCGTATGAACGCTTCGGTGGCCATGCTGGTTTGGCGCATGACCGAAGCTCAAGGCAAGGAGTAACGCCATGAACATCATCAACGCACGCCTGCGGGGCAAGGCTGGCTTGTTTCGCATCGAACTGAACGGCGACCGCATCGCCAGCATCCAGCCCCAGAGCGGTACGGTGGCACCAGGGGCCAGCGATGACCTGGATGCCGGGCAGAACCTGGTGGTAGCCCCCTTCGTCGAGCCGCACATCCACCTCGACGCCACCCTCACTGCCGGCCAGCCGAAGTGGAACATGAGTGGCACCTTGTTCGAAGGCATCGAGCGCTGGGCCGAACGCAAGGAAATCACCACCCACGAAGACATCAAGACCCGCGCCACCAAGACCATCGGCATGCTGGTCGACCACGGCATTCAGCACGTACGCACCCATGTCGATGTCACCGACCCCAATCTCACTGCGCTCAAGGCCATGGTCGAAGTGCGTGAAGAGGTGCGCCACCTGGTCGACCTGCAAATCGTCGCCTTCCCCCAGGAGGGTATCGAGTCGTACGCCAACGGCCGGGCACTGATGACCGAAGCAGTCGCCATCGGCGCCGATGTGGTCGGCGGTATTCCGCATTTCGAGAACACCCGCGACCAGGGCGTGTCGTCGGTCAAATTCCTGATGGACCTGGCCGAGCGCACCGGCTGCCTGGTGGATGTGCACTGCGACGAAACCGACGACCCGCAGTCGCGCTTCCTCGAAGTGCTGGCCGAGGAGGCCCGCGTGCGGGGCATGGGCGCCCGGGTCACGGCCAGCCACACTGTGGCGATGGGCTCTTACGACAACGCCTACTGCTACAAGCTGTTCCGTTTGCTCAAGATGTCGGGCATCAACTTTGTGTCGTGCCCGACCGAGAGCATTCACCTGCAAGGGCGCTTCGACAGCTACCCCAAGCGCCGCGGGGTAACGCGCGTGGCGGAAATCGACCGGGCGGGCATGAACGTGTGTTTTGGCCAGGACTCCATCGTTGACCCGTGGTACCCGCTGGGCAATGGCAACATCCTGCGCATCCTCGAGGCCGGGCTGCACATCTGCCACATGCTCGGCTATGAAGACCTGCAGCGCTGCCTGGACCTGATCACCGACAACAGTGCACGTACGCTCAACCTGGGGGATCGCTATGGCATCGAGGTCGGGCGGCCAGCGAACTTGCTGTTGCTGTCGGCGCCGGATGATTACGAGATGGTCCGCAGCCAAGGGTACGCGCTGGTGTCGGTGCGCAATGGCAAGGTGCTGATGCGGCGTACGCCTTCGCAGGTCGAACGCTTGGCCTGACCCCGCTACAGGCTTCAATCGAACGCCCCGCAGGCTTTGGCCTGGCGGGGCGTTTTGCATTCTGCGTGACGCTACTCGACGACTGCCGTGCGCGTTTCCCACTCGAAATTGTCATTTCTAGCGCCTCACATGCGATAAGCCGTGATTATTCCATGTGATTTAGTACTTGAAATACCCTCGCAGCGCAGTCAAAATTAGTACGTAATTACATGTTACGTACCATGGTACAAAATCGTAGGAGCAAGCATGGCCCGGGGCGGTATCAACAAGGTGGTAGTGCAGCAGGCGCGTCAGGCTCTGATCGCCCGTGGCGAGAACCCCAGCATTGATGCAGTACGCATCGAGCTGGGGAATACGGGCTCGAAAAGCACCATTCACCGCTACCTGAAAGAGCTCAACGAGCAGCAGGCCGTGGCTAAGGCAGGGCCCGTAGGGTTGAGCGAGACGCTTGGGCGCTTTGTCGGGCAGTTGGCCAGCCAACTGCAGGAAGAAGCGGACGCGCGCATCGAAGAGGCCGAAGCTGTTTTCACCCAGCAGCGCGAGCAGCTTGAAGGGCAGTTGCAACTGGCCCAGCAGGCCCTGGCTGCGGGCCACCAGCAACAGCAGATACAGGCCGCCGCACTGGCTGCCGAGTCGGAAAAACTGCTTTCGACCCAGAGCACTTTGCAGGCCGAACAACTGCGCAGCGCCAGCCTCAACCAGGCATTGGGCGAGTTGCAGGTGCGCCTGGGCGACAAGGAAGAGCAGGTGCGCTCACTGGAAGACAAGCATCGCCACGCCCGCGATGCGCTGGAGCATTACCGCAGCGCTAGCCGTGAGCAGCGCGAGCAGGAACAACGCCGCCACGAGGCGCAGCTGCAGCAACTGCAAGTAGAAATACGCCAACTGCAGCAGGGCATGATCATCAAGCAGGATGAACTGACCAGACTGCACCGCGATAACGAGCGCTTGTTGGGCGAACACCGGCAGGCCAGCAGCGACCGTAAGGCGCGTGACGAACTGCTGGAGCAGCGTGACGCGCAGATCCAGGGCTTGCGCACGATCCTGGCCCAGGCCCAAGGCGCCAGTGAGGAGATGCGCCGGCAACTGGACGTGCAAACGCAGTTGCTTGACGCCAAGCGCGAGCTGCACGCCGAACAGGGGCGCCAGGTGCAGCATCTGGAGGCTGAGCTACTGGAGCGCGATGAGGCGCTGAAGGCCTGCCACACGCAATTGAGCGAATACACCCAAGCCAAATAGCCTTAGATAAATCAAACTTCCTCGGGCGGGTGCTTTCTTCCGTAGACCTTCACAGGAGACAGTGCCATGCATACGCCAGGACCAAAGCAAACCCCGGAGAAGGGGCCTCACTCGTCCGATCACGCGGATAAAAAGGAAGACTTGGGTTTTGACCCCGACTCGCCAGACCTGGAAGACCCCCAGGTAGACCCGCAAGGCCCGGCCATCGCGCCCCGGGACGTCGAGAAAGACCAGTGAGCTACGGGGCCGCCGAGCGGCCCCGCATTCACCGTGGTTAGCCTTGCGATTGCTTGGCGGCTTCCACGCCCGAAGCGGACAGCTTGATCGGGTAGTGCAGGCTGACCTGGTGGTTGCCATCGACAGCGACGCTGCCGTCGTGAATCAATCCGTCGTCCTGAAGCGTCTTGAGCATGCCGGCTACCACTTTTTCACCCCGGTAGTTGTCCAGCACTTCCTTGCCCAGCCCCTCAGGGTGGGCGTGCAGCAGACGGGTCAACACTTCAGCGCGCAATGCATCATTAGTCATGTCTGGCCTCACTTGCCGTGTTTGGCCTGAAGCGCCTTGGCATGCTCCAGGTGCTGTTCGAGTTTAGGCAGTGTGTCGCTGGCGAATGCCTTCAGCTCAGCCTTGTCGGACGATGCGGCTTCTTTCTTGAACAGTTCGACGGCCTTTTCATGGGCGTCGACCTGGTTGTTGATGTAGGACTTGTCGAAGGATTCTTCACGCCATTCCAGGATCATCTTCTTGACCTTGTCGGTCAGTGCCGCCTCATCGGGCACCGAAATGTCCAGCTTGCGGGCAATGTCGCCGAGTTTCTGGTTGGCCTGGGTATGGTCGGTGACCATCTGCTGGGCGAACGCTTTGATGTCGGCATTCTGGCTTTTCTCCTTGGCCAGGTTGCCCGTTACCACTTCGGCGATGCCCGCTTCGGTCGCCGCGTCGACGAAATCATCGGAACTCGCTGCCATTGCATGCACCGACGCCAGGCCCAGCGCCATGGATAGCCCCACGCGCTTGATGAACAGACTGCTCATGCTTCACTCCTTAACCGTTGGCGCGACTTCAGTGTCGCGTACGGTTGAGCATGCGCAGGCGCTAAAGGTTTAAAGTTTTTCCCGACTGGCGCTCACCTCGCCAGCAAGGTTGAACGTTGAGCGAGGGCAGGGCTCACACATTCAAAGCAGGCAGCGAGGAGCCACGCACATGAGCATTGACCGCAGCATCCCCGAGCTTGAGGCCTGGTACGCCCAGTATGACGATGTCAGTTACCGGCGCGAGTCGCCGGACGCCTACCATCATGAGCTGGTGCGCACGGCCGAAGCCCTGCGCGACGATGGCGCCATCGACTGGGATGACTGGCTGCAACTCAAGGCGATGGCCGACCAGGCGCACATCAACGCGCTCGCAGATGCGGTGCGGGCGCATGTGGAAGACCCGGACGCATGAAAGCGCTGAAGATCGCCACCTTCAATATCAACGGTATTCGCAGTCGGCTACCGGCTTTGATTGCCTGGCTGGAGCGAGAAAAGCCTGACATCGCCTGCCTGCAGGAGCTGAAAGCGCCCGATCAGCAGTTCCCCCGCGACGCGCTCGAAGCCGTGGGGTACGGCTGTTTGTATCAGGGGCAACCTTCGTGGAACGGCGTTGCGATTCTCGCCCGTGGCAGCGAGCCGCTGGAGGTGCGGCGCGGCCTCCCAGGCATGGAGGCGGATGAGCAGAGCCGCTACCTGGAGGCCGCCGTGCAAGGGCTGGTCATCGGCTGCCTGTACCTGCCCAACGGCAACCCGCAACCCGGGCCAAAGTTCGACTACAAGCTGCGCTGGTTCGAATGCCTGATCGAACATGCAGCCCGCTTGCGCGCGAGTGAGCACCCGGTGTTGCTGGCGGGCGATTTCAACGTCGTGCCCACCGATTTCGACATCTATAACCCGCGCTCCTGGCTCAAGGACGCGCTGCTGCAGCCTGAGTCCCGAGCCTGCTACCAGCGCTTGCTAAGCCAGGGCTGGACCGATGCGCTACGCCATTTGCACCCGGACGAGCGGGTCTATACCTTCTGGGACTACTTCCGTAACCACTGGCAGCGTAATGCCGGGTTGCGTATCGACCATCTGCTGCTCAACCCGGAACTTGCGCCTTACCTCAAGGCCGCCGGGGTAGATGCCTGGGTGCGCAACGAACCCAAGGCCAGCGACCATGCCCCGGTGTGGATCGAACTGGCTTCACGCAAGCGGCGCTGAACTATAGTCATAAGCGGCGAACGCGGGATCGCAAGGGAATAGAATGTGCGCAGCCAGGCAACAGGATGATGAAGGGCACCTCGCGGTAACCAGCGAGGGCCGCGCCGTGGGGCTGTTCCGCCTGGTCCTGACGTTCATGGTGGTGGTGATGTTGGCTTTCGTGGTGGTGGAGGGCTGGCGCATCTGGCGCGACTACCGCCATGCCTTCAGCAACGCCGAGAACATGGTGACCAACCTGGCCCGCGCCACGGCCCAACATGCCGAAGACGCCATACGCCAGGTGGATGTGGTGACCGCATCCTTGGCCGAACGCCTGGAAGGTGACGGCTTCGAGCATATGGACCGCCCGCGGCTGCATGCCTTGCTGGCCCAGCAGAAGGCGCTGATGCCGCAGTTGCATGGGTTGTTCGTGTATGGCCCCGATGGCAACTGGCTGGTCACCGACCAGGCGGCCATACCGCCCAATGCCAACAATGCCGACCGCGACTATTTCGTTTATCACCGCACCCATGCCGGCCATCAGGTACGCATCGGCTCGGTGGTGCGCAGCCGCTCCACGGGCGACCTGATCATCCCCATCTCCCGGCGCCTGGAGTATGGCGATGGGCGTTTTGCCGGGGTATTGCTGGGCACCATCAAAGTGGACTGGTTCGTGCGCTACTACGGCGATTTCAAGATCGACGAGCGTGGCGCGCTGGTACTGGCCAAGCGCGACGGCACCATTCTGGTTCGGCGGCCGTTCGTGTCCAGAATGGTGGGGCGGACACTGGCCAACAGCGAGATCTTTCGCAACCACTTGCCCTATGCCAACGAAGGGCTGGCCGAGGCGGTGGCGGTAGTGGATGGCACGCCACGGCTGTATGCCTACCGTGCCTTGTCGAGTTACCCGCTGGTAGTTGAAGCCGGGCTTTCCCGGGAGTCCATCGTGGCACCGTGGCGGCACGATGCGATCAAGTCGGTGGCTGCCTTGCTGCTGTTGTTGGTGGGGTTGGCGGCGTTTGGCGGGGTGGTCTTGCGCCAGCTGCGCGAGCGCATTGTCATCGAGCGCGCGCTGCACCAGGCGCACCAGACTTTGCGCTCACTGGCGCTGACCGACAGCCTGACCGGGCTTGGCAATCGTCGGCGGCTGGATGCGGTGCTCGCACCGGAGCTACGGCGGGCCCGCCGGCAGGGGCACTCGGTGGCGCTGGTGATGCTCGACCTGGACTACTTCAAGGCTTACAACGACCGTTATGGGCACCTTGCCGGGGATGAGTGTCTGCAGCGTTTCGCCGAGCTGTTGCAACAGGCATTGAGGCGTCCGGCGGACTTGGCGGTGCGCTACGGCGGCGAGGAGTTCACGCTGCTGATGCCCGACACTGATGGGCCGGGCGCCGAATTGGTCGTTCAGGCGCTGCAACAGCTGCTGCGCCGGCATGTGATCGAGCATGGCGGCAGCCCACTGGGGCGTGTGTCGTTCAGCGCTGGGATTGCGATCGGCGACCTGGCCCGCGACACGATCACCGCCGAACGCCTGATGGCGGCGGCGGACGGGGCGTTGTATCAGGCCAAGCGGCAGGGCCGGGACCGTTACTGCCTGGCGGATAGCGTGGCGGCAGGTGTAGACCCCTGAACTGTCATGACAGCAAGGGTGCGCAGCTCAGTCGATACGCAGGCGCATCGCGCAGCGGCCCTTGAGCCCGTGGGCAGCTTCGCTGGCCAGAATCTGCCGCAGCCGCGCGCACAGCGGGCCTTCGTCAAGGGTTTCGAAGCCATAGCGTCTGTAGAACGGCGCATTCCAGGGCACGTCGGCAAAGGTGGTCAAGGTCAGTTCCCGGGCGCCTGATGCGCGGGCCACCGTGACCAACTGATCGAGCAGCTTGCGCCCGATACCTTGCCCTTGCGCGTCACGGCGCACGGAGATCTCATGAATGTGCAATGCCTGTTGCTCATACCCTGCGCACGCAAAACCCAGAATTTGCCCGGTGTCAGCCTCGGCCAGCCAGCTTGCACCGGCATCGACGCAGGCCTGATGGGTGGTGATATCCAGCACATCACCTGCAGCCAGCCAGGCCAGCGCCGGCAGGCTGGCGAAAGCCTGAGCGGCTGATCGCTCGACCTCGGCGAGCCTGGGGATGTCACGGGTAAGGGTAGGGCGTATAAGCACAAGTCGGTCCTGCAAGCCGTCGGGTGGGTGCGCGTCAGTCTGCCGCCGCCACCTGCGGCTGCAGCTGCCAGCGCACCGAGCTTACACCCTTTTCCAGGCTTACCCGGCTGACCAGCCGCTCCAGTTGCGCCGGCGCCTGCGGGTTGCCAAGCAGCTCGGCGCGTACTTCAAGACGCGCCGGGTTGGGCAGGTCCTCACTGTGCAGCGACTGCAGGCGCAGCTCAGGGTCGCCCAGGCTGTGCAGCATCAGGCTGCGCACCTGGATTTCGTCCTCGGCGCGGCACACCACGCGCACCTCGAAGCGTTGTTCCACTTCAGTGGCCGGCACGATGTCCTGGCGGTCCAGGCGCTGGGCGATATCACGCAGCAGGATGTTGGCGCACAACACCGCCAGGCTGCCCAGGGTGGCCTCCAGCAGCAGGCCAAGGCTGCACAGTACGCCAACGGCGGCCGTGCACCAGAGGGTGGCGGCGGTGTTCAGGCCGCGCACGTTGAAGCCGTCGCGCATGATCACGCCGCCGCCCAGAAAGCCGATGCCCGACACCACATAGGCAGCAACGCGCGAGGCATCGTTGGCGGCCATGCCCGGCACTGCCTGGGTCATCAGCACGAACAGACAGGCACCGGTACTGACCAGTGCATTGGTGCGCAGGCCGGTCAGGCGTTGACGCAGTTGACGCTCGGCGCCGATGAGTGCGCCCAGCAGCAGGGCGACGCTGACGCGCAGCAGAAAGACTTTCCAATCCATAGCAAACCTCTTCCACGGGCACAGGCCCGCATGAACGCCATCACGTGTTGGCGTGGTTGAATAACCAGAAAATGCGCAGGGCCACAAAGGGTAGGGAAAGAGGAAGGCTTCAGCCAGGAAGGCTGGAGAAAACCACCATCACACCATGACGGCGAGACAGTGGCAGGACACTGCCGGACTAGCTCGCCAAGTGGGCCTGTCGCAAGCGACTGGGGCTACTGTCCAATGCAGGACTCCTGTTCAGGGATGCGAAATTGCGTCGCGGACCTTACGCCGCGAGGTAGACGAGGTCAAGGGCAAAAACATGACAACGGCTTCATCCAGAAAGTGCCTACAGCCCGTCACGGCTTCATGGAAAAAAAAGCCGGCAGTCGTTACCCTTGCGCCTTCCCTTGATACTGCCCGGGCCCTTACATGCTGTTCAATCTCGCCGTGCTGTTCGGCACACTGGTGGCCATGGAGGGCGTTGGCACGCTGGCTCACAAGTACATCATGCATGGCTGTGGCTGGTGGCTGCATCGCTCGCACCACGAGCCGCACCTGGGCATGCTCGAGACCAACGACCTCTACCTGGTGGCGCTCGGGCTGATCGCCGCCGGGCTGGTGGCGCTGGGCAAAGGCGGGTATGCACCGCTGCAATGGGTGGGCGGGGGAGTGGCAGGGTACGGCGTGCTGTATGTGCTGGCCCACGATGGCGTGTTCCATCGCCACTGGCCGCAGAAACCGCGGCCGGTCAATCGCTACCTCAAGCGGCTGCATCGCGCCCATCGTCTGCACCATGCGATCAAGGGCCGCAAGGGCACTGTGTCGTTCGGCTTCTTCTACGCCCCCCCGCTCAAGGTGCTGAAGCGCCAATTGCACAGCCGTCGCGACCGGCCCTGAGCTCAGTTGACCGGCTCGCCTTTGGCCTCTGCCGTGGTTGCGCCGTGCCCACGGCTTACCCACCAGCCAAAGCCGGCTGCGGTAAAGAACATGATCAGGCTGTAAAGCGCCGCCGGCACCGCCATCGTCGGGTTGTTCAGCAGCGAAGGGCTCAACGCCAAGGCGATCGCCAGGGTGCCGTTGTGGATGCCGATTTCCATGCCGATGGCGATGGCCTGGCGCTTGGGAATGTTCAGCAGCCGCGGCACCCAGTAGCCCACCGACAGGCTCAGCAGGTTGAACAGCAGGGCAGCCAGGCCGACTACTGGGGCATACGCCAGCACGGTCTGCCAATCCTTGGCCAAGGCCAGCACGATGGTGAAGGCCAGAAACAGCGCCGCCACCAGCTTCATCGGCTTTTCCATGCGTGCAGCGAAGCCCGGTGCAAAACGGCGGATCAACATGCCCAACGCCACCGGCAGCAGCACAATCGCGAACACCTGCATAACCTTGGCGAACTGCAAGGGGATGGCCTGGTCCGACGCCATGAACCAGCCCAGTGACAGGTTCACCAGCAGCGGCATGGTAAGGATCGCGATCAACGAGTTGACCGCCGTCAGGGTGATGTTCAACGCCACATCACCGTGGGCCAGATGGCTGAACAGGTTGGCCGTGGTGCCGCCCGGCGAGGCGGCCAGCAGCATCAGCCCCACCGCCAGGGCAGACTCCAGGCCAAAGCCGTTGGCGATCAGGAAGCACACCAGTGGCAACAACAGAATCTGGCAGGCCAGGCCAACTACGACCGGCTTGGGGTATTTCACCACCCTGGCAAAATCGGCCAGGGTCAGTGACAGCCCAAGGCCGAGCATGATGATGCCCAATGCCAAGGGCAGGAAGGCGGTAAGCAGGGGCGAGGCAGTCATGGAGGGCTCTCGGATCAAGGCGTCGTACGAAGGATTCCGAGAAGTGTAGGCCGCGCTGTATTGATAGCTAATTGCAAAGCGCCATCTCTTGGTAACCTTTTGTTACCGAACTGGTCGCCTGCAGCGTCTGCATGCCGCGTTGCGAAGGGCGTGCCGGCGCAGTAGCATGCGCGCTTTTATCAAGGATTAGCCTGTCATGCCGTTTCAGCAAGGTCTGCTTGCCACGCCGGTGCCGGCCCATGCCCGCCACCTGTTCTTCACGCTGCACTCCCCCGAAGCGTTGCCCGCTGCACTCGACGCCTTGCTGCCGCAGGTCGATGGCGAACAGCTGATCCTTGGCGTCGGCGCACCCTTGGCCAAGGCCTTGGGCCGTGAAGTCCCGGGCTTGCGTGCCTTCCCGCTGCTGGATGCTGCGGTCGAGAACCCAAGTACCCAGCACGCCCTGTGGCTGTGGCTGCGGGGTAACGAGCGGGGTGACTTGTTGCTGCGCGCCCAGGCCCTGGAGCAAGCGCTGGCACCGGCACTGCACCTGGCTGACAGCATCGACGGCTTCCTTCACCGGGGCGGGCACGACCTGACCGGCTATGAAGACGGCACCGAAAACCCGGTGGACGAAGAGGCTGTGCAAGCGGCCATCGTCGACGCTGGCCAGCCAGGCCTCAGGGGTTCCAGCTTTGCCGCGTTCCAGCTGTGGAAGCATGACCTGACGTACTTCAAGTCGCTGCCCCAGGCAGACCAGGACAACATCATCGGCCGCCGCCTGGCCGACAACGAAGAACTCGACGACGCCCCGGCATCCGCACACGTCAAGCGTACCGCCCAGGAAAGCTTCGAACCTGAAGCGTTCATGGTCCGTCGTTCGGTCGCCTGGGCCGACGCGCGAGGCGCAGGCCTTGCCTTCGTTGCCCTGGGCCACAGTTTCGATGCCTTCGAAGTGCAACTGCGGCGCATGAGCGGCCTGGAAGACGGCATCATCGATGGCCTCTACCGTTTCAGTCGGCCACTGACCGGCGGCTACTACTGGTGCCCACCCCTGGGTGATACCGGCCTGGACCTGCGCCTGCTGTTGCAGGCCTGATCGCTAAACATCCAGATACAGAATCACTCGCCGGCGCAGGGTAGAGCGGCTAGCCTTGAAAGTTTCCGATTCATGACGGGAGCTTTTCCATGTACGCACGTCGTGATGTCCTGCGCGCCAGCGCAGCTTTGGGGCTGCTGGCCGCAAGCCCCTGGTTGCACGCTGCCGCACCCAGCGGGCTACTGACCCGCAAGATCCCGTCCACCGGTGAAGCCCTGCCGGTAATCGGTGCCGGTACCTCTGGCAGTTTCGAGGTCGAAGCCGGCACTGCCGAATACCAACAGCTGGCCACGGTGCTCAAGGCCTTCTTCCAGGGTGGCGGCAGGGTCATCGACACCTCGCCCAACTATGGCGGCGCCGACAGTATCCTTGGCCAATTACTGGAAGAAGGCGGTTGGCGCCGGCAGTGCTTCCTTGCCACCAAGATCGCCGCTGACAGCCTCGCCGATGCGCAAGCGCAGTGGGCCGGCAGTCTTCGCAGCCTGCGCACCGACAAGGTCGAACTGCTGCAGATCCACAACCTGCGCGATTGGCAGACCCAGCTGCCCTATGCCCGTGAACTCAAGCAGCAGGGCAAGACCCGCTACGTCGGCATCACCCACTACCTGAACAGCGGCCAGGATGAAGTCGCCAGGATCGTGCGCAGCGAGCCCTTGGATTTCATCCAGATCAACTATTCGGTCAATGCGCCACATGCCGCGCGCGAACTGCTGCCGCTGTGCCAGGACAAGGGCGTTGCGGTGCTGATCAACCGGGCGTTCGACGATGGCCGGCTGTTCGCCAAGGTCAAGGGCCAGCCCTTGCCTGGCTGGGCTGCAGAGGCAGGCATCGGCAGTTGGGCGCAGCTGTTTCTCAAGTTCGCCATCAGCCACCCGGCAGTAACTACGGTCATACCCGCCACCAGCCGCCCGGATCGCCAGCTCGATCAGCTCAAGGCCGGCCACACACCGCTGCTCAGCCAGGCGCAGCAACAGGCGCTGATAGAGCAGTTTGCCTGACGCCATGCAAAGCTGGCGGCGGCGCCTGGGCAACGGCTTGAACATTCAACCGGGTGAAGGGCCCGCAGTGCTTGCCGGGCTGTCGTTATTCTACCTGCTGTTCACCGGTTACTTCATGCTGCGCCCGGTGCGCGAGACCATGGGTGTGGCCGGTGGCGTGGACAACCTGCAATGGCTGTTTACCGGCACCTTCGTTGCCACCCTGGCGTGCCTGCCGCTGTTTGGCTGGCTGGCGTCGAAAGTGCGTCGGCGGCATATCCTGCCGTGGACCTATGGCTTTTTCACCAGCAACCTGCTGCTCTTCGCTGTGCTCTTTGCCCGTGATCCAGACGGTCTGTGGACGGCACGGGCGTTCTACATCTGGCTGTCGGTGTTCAACCTGCTGACCATCTCGCTGGGCTGGAGCGTGCTTGCCGACCTGTTTTCCACCGAGCAAGGCAAACGCCTGTTCGGCCTGCTGGCGGCCGGTGCCAGCCTGGGCGGGCTCAGTGGGCCGATCCTGGGCACCGTGCTGGTGGGCCCGCTGGGGCATGCCGGCCTGTTGGTACTGGCGGGGGTGTTCTTGCTGGGCAGCACAGGCGCAACGCTGTACTTGCAGCGCTGGCGGGCCCGTCATCCACTGCCGGCGCACCAGCAGCGCTCGTCGTCGAAACCCTTGGGTGGCAACCCGTTCGCCGGCGCCACGGCGGTACTGCGCTCTCCCTATCTGCTGGGTATCGCGCTGTTCGTGGTACTGCTGGCCAGCGTCAGCACGTTCCTGTACTTCGAACAGGCGCGCATTGTCAGCGAGACCTTCACCGACCGCACACGGCAAACCCAGGTGTTCGGCCTGATCGACACTGTGGTCCAGGCCTTGGCGATCCTCACCCAGGTGTTCCTGACCGGACGCCTGGCCCGACGGATGGGCGTGGGGGTGCTGCTCGTGGCGGTGCCGTTGGTAATGGCTGCAGGTTTTGTCTGGCTGGCACTGGCGCCGGTGTTCGCCGCCTTCGTCGTGGTCATGGTGGTGCGCCGGGCCGGCGAGTATGCGCTGGTGCGGCCAGGGCGCGAGATGCTCTTTACGGTCCTGCCGGCAGAAGACAAGTACAAGGCCAAGAACTTCATCGACACGGTGGTCTACCGCGGCGGTGACGCCCTGAGCGGTTGGGTCAAGCGGGTACTGGACGTGATGGCCGAGCATCCGCAACTGGCGATGCTGATGGGGGCCGCGATAGCCCTGGGGTGGGCGGCGACCGGCGGCTGGCTGGGGCGGCGGCAGGCGCGGCTCGATACAACGGATACCGAGTGAGCCAGACGTCACTTGGTGCACCAAATATGCAGCTGCCGCTTATTTAATGCCACCGGTCCGAACCTGTCGCATTAAAACGAATCCCTCCATATCGCCGAACTCCGAACCTATGTACGGCACAGTGCCGTGCTTCCTGAAGTCATATGAGGTTTCACGACCATGGCTAACAAAGAGAACAGCCGCACCGGCACCCAGGGCAAGGAAGGCAGCCAAGGCGGCAGCAAAAACCCGGGCAACTTCGCCAACGACCGCGAGAAGGCCTCTGAAGCGGGGCGTAAAGGTGGCCAGTCTTCGGGGGGCAACATGCCTCACGACACCAGCCGTAAAGGCGGCCGTTCGTAATTGAGGAATACGCAGTGCCGGGGCGACCTGGCACTGCAATTGAACACAACGGAGGACTTCCCATGCGATTGACTCATTGGGTCGCCCTGGTGGGCGCCATGACGCTGATGGGTGGTTGTTTCGACCGAGACAACAATCACCCCGGCAAAGACGCCGACCCCAGCAAGCCATCGTTGCAAATGCAAAAACCGGATGATCTGCCAGCGCCGCAGCCTGCGCCTGACCCCGAGCCTATGCCGGGGCAAAAATCGGCCCAATAAGTTCAGAGGAGCTCGGCATGACGGTCATTACCCGCAAGGCCGCTGCTGATGCAGGGGCTCGCGCAGCACACCTGAGCCTGCAACACCGCTACCAGAACCTCCTGGAAGGCCCGGACGCCACAAGCGCCGCCTGGCTGGGTGAACAAATCGCGCGCGTTGAACACTGGCCGGACGATTTGCCTGACACCCCCGCACAGCTCCCTGCCTGGAGCGATCATCATGCCGGCGAAGTCGCCAAGGCCTATGCCGACTACCTGCAGCAACGTCGCCAAGGTGCGCCACGCCACTTCTTCAGCAACCGCGCCCATGCCCTGTGGTTTCTGCAGCAGGTTGCACCCACCAAGGCGGTGGACGGTGCCTGGCTGCACGGCACGTTGCAGCACTGGCGCGACCCCCGTTACCACGGGCTGATCCGCACCTACCTGGAAGAGCTGGGTAATGGCGACCCGCGTTGCAACCATGTGCTGATCTACCAGCGGCTGCTGAGCCGCCTGGGCTGCCTGGAACTGCCGCAACTGGATGACCAGCGCTACTTGCAAGGTGCCGTGCAACTGGCCCTTGGGCAGCACGGTGACGCATTCCTGCCGGAAGTGCTGGGGTACAACCTGGGTTACGAGCAACCGCCGCTGCATTTGCTGATTACCACCTATGAACTGGCGGAGCTGGGCATCGACGGCCATTACTTTCAGCTGCATGTCACCATCGACAACGCCGCCAGCGGCCATGCCCAGCTGTCCCTCCAGGCGTTACGACAACTGTGCCCGGCACAGGACGCACAGCACTTCTACCAACGGGTGCGGCGCGGCTACCGGTTGAACGACCTGGGCACTTCAGCGACCGCATTGGTCGCCGAGTTCGACCTGCAGGCACAGCTGTTCGCAGCGCTGGAGCGCAAGCGCCAATACGGCCAGTTCATGCACGCCGATCACTGCCGTTTGCAAAAGCGCACCATCAATCAGTGGCTGGCCGAGCCCGGCGCCATGCCGGCCTTCGTCGACGCGCTGCAGGCCCAGGGGTGGATCCGGCGCGGGGAGAACCCGGTAAACAGCCGCTGGTGGCAACTGATCGACGGGCCTGCTGCGGCCATGTTCGGTGTATTCACGGCCTACGAGAAGCAGTTGTGGCACGACTGGATCGCTGACGACTGGCAGGCGCCTATCCGGCGCGTCATGCCGGGTAGCTGGCACATCAACGTGTCGGCCGATGACAGGCCCATGGTCAGCCAGCGCGCAGAGACTGTGGAAGCCCTGGTGCAGCGCATGGCCGGCAACCGTCACGCGTCGCCGGAGGGGTTGTTGGCCACTCAGGCCTTCATCAACGCCACGGGCCTGGTTCAAGAAGGATGTCAGTGATGATGTTAGACCCAGAGCAAGCCCAGGCAGACCTGGCACTGCTGCAGCTAGGCAAGCGCTTGCGTGCGGACGGTTACCGCTTCACCTGTGTAACCCCCGCCACCCATGCACGCAACAACGCCCGTGAGAGCGCCCGGCAGGCCAGCAACTTGCGCGACGTGTTCGGCTGGAGCCGGCCGTTTGCGCCTTCGTTGCTTTCGGCCGACGAATTGCAAGCGCTGCAGCATGCGCAGGTGCTGGAGCAGCGCGGTGAACTGCTGGCCAGCAAGGTGCGTTGGTCGAGCCTGGACGACCTGCTGCTGGTGCATTCGGCGTACCCCACACACGCCAGTGACGCGGTGTTCTTCGGCCCCGACAGCTACCGCTTTGCCCAGGTCATTCATGACCATCTGCAACGCTGCCCGGATCGCGTGGAACACGCGGTCGATATTGGCTGCGGCAGTGGCGTGGGGGCATTGCTCATCGCCCGCGCCGCCCCCCATGCACAGGTCAGCGCGCTGGACATCAACCCGCTGGCGTTGCGCTGTACCGCCATCAACGCGGCCTTGGCGGGCATCAGCAATGTGTCCGTGGAGCCGAGTGATTTGCTTCACGGCGTTACCGGCACCTTCGACCTGATCGTGGCCAATCCGCCCTACATGCTCGACCACAATGCGCGCACCTACCGCCACGGGGGCGGGGCGCTGGGCGCCGAGCTGTCACTGCGCATCGTCGAACAGGCCCGGGAACGCCTGAGCATGAGAGGCACGTTGTTGCTCTACACCGGGGTGGCGATTGTCGAAGGCCGGGACGCGCTGCTCGAGGCTGTTCGCCTGCGCCTGGCGGGCCCGCAATGGTCCTGGGTATACCGGGAAATCGACCCCGACGTGTTTGGCGAACAGCTTGACGAACCCGGCTATGAACACGTCGAGCGCATTGCCGCCGTTGCGCTTACCGTCACCCGTAACGGTTGAAGCATGGCCCGGCCTTGTACGTTTGGCATCGAGGAGGAATACCTGCTGGTGGACCTGGCTACCGGCAAGGTGCCGGCGATGCCTGCCTCGAGCCTGGTCAGGCAGTGTCGTGAAGTACTGGGGCAGCATTTTGCCCAGGAGATGTTCCGCAGCCAGATAGAAGTCGCCTCACCCGTGTTCGCCAACCTGTTCGAGGCGCGCGAGTTCTTCTTGCAGGCCCGGCAGCGATTGAGCGAGGTGCTGGCGGCACAAGGCATGGGCCTGTATGGCGCGGGCAGCCACCCGAATGCAGCCTGGCTGCGGCACAAGCCTGCGCCGTGTGCGCACTACCACCAGTTGTTCGATGACTACCAGCACGTGGCGCGGCGCAGCCTGCTCAATGGCTTGCATGTGCACGTGGGGGTGCCGGCGGACTGCGACCGCATGCAATTGATCAATCGGCTGGTGCACTGGTTGCCGCTGCTGCTGGTTCTCAGTACATCCTCGCCCTTGTGGCTGGGCCAGGGTACCGGCTACATGAGCTATCGGCGGGTCATTTGTGGCGAGTGGCCGCACATGGGGTTACCCGAGCCGCTGGCCGACTGGTCTGCCTATGAACGCTACCGGGCCTTGCTTCAGCGCACCGGCTCGTTGGCTGCTGATGGTGACTTCTGGTGGGCCATCCGACCGTCGCGACGTTTCCCCACCGTCGAGCTGCGTATCTGTGATGGCTGCCCCTGCCTTGAGGACGCTTTGAGCATCGCCGGGGTGTTTCGCCACTTGGTGGAGCACAGCGTGCAGCCAAGGCAAGCGCGCGCCCCCCTCAACCGGGCGTTGCGCTGGGTCGCGCAGGAGAATTACTGGCGCGCCCTGCGCTACGGCCGCCAAGGCCAGTTCATTGGTACCCAGGAGCAACAGCCGGTCACGGCCGAAGGCTGGCTGGCGCAGCTGCAGGGGCAGTTCCCCGTCGACACCGTGGACGCCGAACGCGCCTTCGAGCATGCCCGGCGTATCCTGCGTGAGGGCACCAGTGCCGACCGACAGCTTGAACGCCTGGGGCAGGCGTGCGCCGCCGGGAAGAACGCTACCGAAGCGCTACAGGCCGTGGTCGAGCAGGTGATCAGGCAAGGGCATACGCAACGGTAGCCGGGGCTTGCAATTCGCCAGGGTTGTCCGAAAATGGCCGCGCCCTTTGCAGCCACCCGGAACCCCTGCGCCATGATGCTGATCAAGCAATTCCCCGACATTTCCCTGGATGACACGCTGTTTGTCTTCGCCCTCGAGGCCGAGGCTGGCACTGTGTTTGCCGAGGTGAACACCGTGTTCACTGGCATCGGCAAGGTCAATGCTGCCATCGCGCTGACCAAGGCCATCGCCCAGCGCAAGCCCAAGCTGATCGTCAACCTGGGTTCGGCCGGCAGCCAGGGCCATGGCAAGGGTGAAGTGGTGTGCTGCACCCGTTTCGTCCAGCGCGACATGGATGTCACGCCGCTGGGCTTCGCCCGCTACGAGACGCCACTGTCGGACATCCCCGTTCTGCTCGAACACGGCGAGCCAATCCCAGGGCTTGCCCTTGAAACCTGCGGCACAGGTGACAATTTCGAGACCAGCCACGGCAAGGCACCTTACGATGTGGTCGACATGGAGGCTTACGTACTGGCGCTGATCGCCCGCAGCGAAGGCATTCCATTCGTCTGCCTCAAGTACATTTCCGACGATGCCGGCAGCGAAGCCGCAGACGATTGGTCGGTGCAAGTGCACCTGGCCGCCGAGGCCTTCAAGCGCGTGCTGTTCAGCTAAGCACCGAGTCGCTGCCCGCCGCAGGGCAGCCTGACTAAACCTTCCCAGCGCGCCGCAGTCACTTCAAGTAGAGGCTCCGATAGGCGCAGGGCTGGAGGGAGGTGACTTAACCATGGCAAGGGCAATCTGGAAGGGCGCGATCAGTTTCGGGCTGGTGCACATCCCCGTCTCGCTGAATACTGCGGTGCGCACCGAGCGGGTCGATTTCGACTGGCTGGACAAACGCAGCATGGAGCCGGTCGGTTACAAGCGGATCAACAAGGTCACCGGCAAAGAGATCGACAAGGACAACATCGTCAAAGGTGTGGAGTACGAGAAAGGCCGTTATGTGGTGATCAGCGAGGAAGAGATCCGCACGGCCCGGCCTGAAGCGACTCAGACCATCGATATCTTCTCGTTCGTCGATGCCGGCGAAATTCCCCTGCAGCATTTCGATACCCCGTATTACCTGAGCCCCGACCGCCGCGGCGGCAAGGTCTATGCGTTGCTGCGCGAAACGCTGGCCAGCACCGGCAAGGTGGCGTTGGCCACGGTGGTGTTGCATACCCGTCAGCACTTGACGCTGCTGCGCCCGCTGGATGATGCCCTGGTGATGATCACCCTGCGCTGGCCCGAGGAAGTGCGCGGGTTGGAGACGCTGGAGCTGGACAAGAGCGTGACCGATACCACAGTGGACAAACGTGAACTGGACATGGCCAAGCGGCTGGTCGAGGACATGAGCGGCTCATGGCAGCCGGATGAGTATCAGGATGCCTTTCGCCAGACCATCATGGACCTGGTGGAAGAGAAAGCCAGCAAGGGCAAGATCAGCGTGGTGGAGAAGGGCGAGGGCGGTACTGCAGAGAAAGGTGCCGATATTATCGACCTTACCGAACTGCTCAAACGCAGCTTGGGCGGCAAGGGTGCGGCGGCGGGGAAGAAAAAGCCCGAGCCCGAGAAGAAACCTGCCAAGCGTACGCGCAAGGCTTCTTGAGCCATGGCTGAGATTTTGGGGGCAGTCCAAAAGAACGCGATCGGTGTAGGAGCGGCCTTGCGTCGCGAAAGGGCTGCAAAGCAGCCCCAGGACCCCAATCACGACACCGTCACCTCAAGGCTCGCCAAATAATCCCCAAATCCCTCCCGCGCCCTGCTGTCCCGCCGGCTGCTGGTGGCCACGCTATGCCGTGCCGTCCACGAAATCTGCGCCCCTTGCGCTTCCAGGTCGCGCACCAACTGTACATCCTCATGCGCTGGCAACGGCTGGAAGCCCCCAATCTGCAGATAAGCCTGCGCGCTGACCCCAAGGTTGGCACCGTGAATATGCCGATGCCCTTCACGCGCCTCGTAGCGGCTCAGGTACAGCCGACGCAAGGCAGCCTTCTGCCAAGGCTGCCAGCATTCCACATGCACCGTTCCACAGACCACATCTGCCCCAAACGCCAGTTGCGACAGCAGCCAGTGCGGCGGTACCTGGCTGTCGGCATCGGTACAGGCCAGCCAGCTGGCGCCTTGTTCGATCACCTTGGCGGCCCCAGCCCTGCGTGCCATGCCAACGTTGCCGGCGTGAACGTCCAGCGTCTGCACGCCATGACGCCTGGCCACCGCCGCACTACCGTCACTGCAGCGGTCCAACACCACCAGGATGCTGACCTGGTAGCCCGCTTGTTCGGCCTGCGCGGCAGCGACCTTGACCGCCTTCAGGCACCGGCCCAGGCGTCGCGCCTCGTTGTGCGCGGGGATCACCACGGCGATCATGGGCAGGTCTCGTCAAGGTCCACCACGCTGGGCTGGCATGACCAGTATTCGAGTAGAAAGTCCGCTTCCTCGTGGCGATACACCGGATACAGCGGTAGATGCTTGCCCAGCATCCGGTGCACCTCGCGGCCATCCTGCGGGCAGCCCGCGATCGGGTGTTTCCAGTGACAGGCCAGCAAGCCGCCGTCGTAGCTCAGGCTGGCGACCGACTGCTCGATAACCTGCAGCCAGTCTGTCGGGTCGAGGTAGTAACCCAGTTCACTCAACACAATGAGATCGAAGCGCCGCCCGGGCCAGTCACCCGGTAGCTTGCCTAGTTCAACCGAGGCGTGGCTTACGTTCGCGAGGCGTTCACGGGCCAGGCCCACCGCGGTCGGGTCCAGGTCCTGGCACAGCAGGTCGGCACAACGCTCGGCCAGCAAGGCGCTGAGTTCGCCGTTGGCACAGGCCGGTTCAAATACACGCTGGTAGCATTGGCGAGGCAGGCTGGCCATGACCAGCTCACGTTTGCGCTTTTCATACCAGCGGGTGCGGAAGGCCCAGGGGTCTTCACTGCTGGCGTAGAGGTCGGCGAAGTATTGCGCGTCGAGGCTCATATCGATTCCCTTACAAGAACACCAGTTCGAATGGCTGTAGCAGGCAGTCCTGCAAAGCGGCGGGCAGCACGGGCGGTTGGCCGTCATCCGGCTCCAGCTGGCTGGCGTGCGCAGCCAGGGCCTTGCGCTTGCGGGCCAGGCGGGCTTCATCGAGCTGCACGCGATGAGCCCGCGGCCAGGGCAGGCGAGGGTCGTCCGGTTGCGCCCAGTGCCAAGCCCATACCGGCACCTCCACCAGTTGCACCTTGCGCGCCAGTGCCGATTGCGCGGCGGCCCTGCCAACCGCTTCGTGATCACAATGGCCATCGTTGCGCCAGGTGGCCATGAGCAGGTCGTCGGGCTTGAGCAGCTGGCTCAGGTGGTTGACCAGAAAGGCCTCGTCACGCGGCAGCGCGCCATCCTTCAGGTGCAGCCTGCGCCAGTCCAGGCGGTTGAGGTCCAGGTCGAGCTGTTGCAGGGCGTGGCGGCTCTCCAGCGGCCGTTGCCTGCGCAAGCGGTGCTCGGTCCAGTGCCTGGAGCCTGGGTGGCTGCCCTCGCCATCGGTGGCCGAAATCAGCACCAAGTCTTCTTCGCGCCCGTGGAAGCCCGCCAGCAAGCCGCCCGCCATGAGAATCTCGTCATCTGGGTGGGGGGCGATCAGTACCAGGCGACGCCCCGGCGGGCACAGTTGCCCGGGGTCGATCCAGGTGGCCCTGGCCAGGTGCGCGGCATGCTGCCAGTCAGCCCAGGGGGTGCCGTTACTGGACGCGATCAAATTCATAACTGCCAAGCTCCTGCTGGCAGGTTCGCCAGCTGCTGTCCGAGGGCCGCCAGGTCACGCTCGGCGTGGCTCTGGCGCATAAAGACCGGCAAATCGGCGCTCAACCGGGCAAAGTGGCTGCTGCGGCAGAACGGCGAGGCACCCAGTGCCCGCCCCACGTGATGGATCACCTGCTCGACGGCCTGTTCGACCTGCGCGCGGGTGCGCCGCACCTCGAAGCTGGCATCCGCGCTTGGCTCGCGGTCGATCCAGGCTGCACACTCGCGCAGCGCTGCCCTGGCGCCAAGCAAGGCCGCGTCGACCGCGCCCAGGTGGGCGTCGGCATGCGGGTCGGGGCGCGGGTTGCGACAGTGTTCGCGCAGGTAATCGGCCAATGCCTCCGCCGCACCGTACCAGCAGGCCGCAATGCCAGCCCCGCCGTGCCAGAAGCCCGGGCGCGACAGATACTGCCCCGGCTTGCCGATGGCGATGCCGGGTGTATGGTTGAACTCGACCTCGACGCTTGCCGTGGTGGCCATGCCCACCGCTTGCCAGTGCTCGATGTTCAAGCCTTGGCTGGGGTGCGACAGCTCTATCGCTACCAGCTGCGGTTGTTCGTCATGACCCCAGGCAGTGATGAGCGCGCGGTCGATCTGCAAGGCACCTGAACACCAAGCCTTGCGGCCAGCCAGGCGCACCTGCTCGCCCTGGCGTTCGACGATACGTGCGCGGGCATTCGGCGGTTCGGCAGCCCACACGCCCCAGATACCCTCCTGGGCGTGGTGCGCGGCGCCGCATTCGGCAAGGATCGCCAAGGCATCGGTATGGCCCTCGTAGAGTTTGGCCAGGGCCATGTCACAGCCAGCGATGCGTGCCAGGCTCTGCCACCGCCGCAAGGTGTTACCTTGGCCCGGCAAGGGCAGCAGGTCAAGGTGGTCAGCCTGCAACGCCTGGATCAGCGTTGGCAGCTGGGTATCGAGGTTGAGCGCCTGCGGCCGTTCGGTAAAGGCGCGCAACAGGCGGTCAAGGTTGTTCAGATCAAAGTCCTGAATGATGCTCATCAGCCCAGCCCTAGCTGTTTGCGCATGCGCGCGGTGATCGATTGACGGGTCTTGCCCATGTCGGCCCATGGGTCGTCCACTTCGGCAAGGCGTTCGTGCAGGTTGCCGATGTGCCATTGGTTGGCGCCCTTGAGTTGCGCCAACTCTTCGCGCCAGATGGGCACGGACACCGGCAGGCCTTCACGCGCCCGCAATGAGTAGGCGCAGGCGGTAGTAGCGCCTTGGCCATTGCGCAGATAGTCGATGAAGATGCGCCCGACCCTGTTCTTCGGCCCCGACACGGCGCTGAGCCGATCGGGAAACAGATTGGCCAGGTAATCGACGATGGCATGGCTGAAATCCTTCACCTCGTCCCAGCCCGCTTTGCGGGTCAGTGGCACGACGAGGTGGATACCCTTGCCGCCGCTGGTCTTGAGGAACACCTTCAGGCCAAGCTCGTCGAGCAGGGTCAGGGTCAGTTGCGTGGCCTCCAGCATCGCCTTCCACGGCAGCGCAGGGTCCGGGTCCAGGTCGAGGATGAAGCGGTCCGGCTTGTCGAAATCCTTGTCGGTGGCGTTCCAGGTATGCAGTTCGAGCATGTTCATTTGCACCGCGCCCAGCAGGGTGTCGGCGCGGTTGATGACCATGGCGGCCTGGCCGGCCGCTTTCTTGTCGTAGCTGACCACATTGGGGATGTGCAACTGGTCGGCGTTTTTCTGAAAGAACAGCTCACCCGCCAGGCCATCGGGGGCGCGTACCAGCGCCACGGGGCGGTTTTTCAGTTGCGGCAGAATCCACTCGCTGACCTGCGCGTAGTACTCGGCCACCTGGCGCTTGGTGGTTGCGCGGGTGGCGTCGATGATGCGCTCAGGGTGGGTCAGGCGCAGTTCGCCCAGCGCCTCGGGTTTGCGCTGAGCCTTGGGCTTGGCGACGGGCTTGCCAGGCATGGCGTGCTCCAGATCGATGGCGGTGGCAGGTTTGTCATCCCGCAGCCCATGGAACACCGCGTGGCGCACCACACCGTCGCGGGTCATCTGGGCGTAGGCCACTTCGGCCAGCAGGGTCGGCTTGAGCCAATGCACACCCCGCGCTTCGGCACCGGTCGGTGGTTGGCTCAAGGGTGGTTTGGCCGTTTGCAAAGGCTTGAGCCGCGCATGAATGCTGCCCAAGGTGGCCGCGCTGAAGCCGGTGCCCACCTTGCCGGCATAGCGCAACGCGCCGCCCTCGTCGTGCACGGCCAGTAGCAACGCGCCAAAGGCGCTGCGGCTGCCCTTGGGGTCGGTGTAGCCGACTATCACGAATTCCTGGCGTTGCTGGCACTTGAGTTTGATCCAGTCGGCGCTGCGCCGGCCGGTGTAGGGGCTGTCGGCGCGTTTGCCAATCAGGCCTTCGAGCTTCATGCGGCAGGCGCTGTCGAGCAGTGAGTCGACTGGCTGATCGAAGCCTTCGGAAAACCGCAGCCATTGCGAATCGTCCTGGTCCAGCAACTGCTGCAGGGTGTTGCGCCGCTCTTGCAGCGGTAATTGGCGCAGGTCCTGGCCGCCCAGAAAGGGCAGGTCGAACAGGTAATAGAGGATGTGCTGATCGTCTTCGCTATCGAAGGCGTTCTGCAGGGCCTGGAAGTCCGCCACGCCATGGGCGTCGTTGACCACCATTTCGCCGTCCAGCCAGGCGGAATCGAGGCCAAGGCTGCGCAGCGCGGCTCGCTGATGCGGCAGCTTGGCAGTCCAGTCATGGCCGTTGCGGGTGTACAGGCGTACGTCATCACCGTCGATGCGCGCGAGAATCCGGTAGCCGTCGAACTTCACCTCGTACAACCAATCGCCGGCCGGTGGCGAGTCGACCAGCGTGGCCAGTTGCGGTTGCAGCGTATCGGGTAGCGCGGCCTGCTGGGCGCTGGCCTTGCGTTTGCGTGACTTACGGGGCGCCGCCTTGCCGGCCGTTTTTCGCACCCTGGGGACCAGGGTCCGCTCGCTGAGCACGCTGTCGGGCTGAGCCTCGACGATGCTGTACTCGGCCTCGCTGCGGGCTTCGCCATCGTGCGACTTGACCAGCATCCACTGTTCTTTCTTGCCCCCAAGGTGGGTGCGAAACAGGTTCCATACGCCATTGAGTTTCTCGCCCTGCAAGCGAAAACGCAGCTTGCCCTTGGTATAGGCCTGCTGCGCGTCACCCTCGGGCTCCCAGATGCCCCGGTCCCAGACAATCACGTCGCCTGCGCCGTAGTGGCCTTCCGGGATATTGCCCTCGAAGTCGGCGTAGTCCAGCGGGTGGTCTTCGACGTGTACGGCCAGCCGGCGCACCTTCGGGTCCAGCGAAGGGCCCTTGGGGATTGCCCAGCTTTTCAGGGTACCGTCGAGCTCCAGGCGAAAATCGTAGTGCAGGTGGCTGGCGTCGTGCTTCTGGATGCAGAACTGCAGGGCATGGGGCTGCTTGCCTCGGCCACGGTTACCGCTGGGCTCGGGCGTGGCATTGAAGTTGCGTTTGCGCTGGTACTCCTGCAGGGGCTTGGCCATGGCGGGGTCCTGAAGAATCGCGGGGGCTCTTCAGGTGGGAGAGGGCGGTGCGAAGGGAGTTCAAAATTTCCGTATAGGCAGCCGCCCCCTCAGGGCACCCCAGTGTTCGTCGGGGCGGCTGCACGGCGGCCCTCAGCAGGCTGAACGGCTAGCCTCGCCATCGACCAAGCGCCAGATCCCCAGCGGGTTGGCGTTCTGTAACGCCGGCGGCAGCAGCTCATCCGGGTAATTCTGAAAACACACCGGCCGCAGGAAGCGGTCGATGGCCAGCGAGCCCACCGACGTGCCGCGCGCATCCGAGGTGGCAGGGTACGGGCCACCATGCACCATCGCATCGCACACCTCGACGCCTGTCGGGTAGCCATTGAGCAACATGCGGCCGACCTTTTCCTGCAGCAGCTCGCTCAGCCAGCCGAAGCCCGGCAGCTCCGTTGCTTCGCCCATCAGCGTGGCGGTCAGTTGCCCGCGCAGGGCCTGCACGGCCGCTTTGAGTTGCGCCTGGTCTTCGACTTCGATGATCAGGGTCGCAGGCCCGAACACTTCTTCCTGCAACAGCGGGTCGCCGTTCAGCAGCATGCCGACATCCGCTTGGAACAGCTGCGGCTGCGCTTGGCGCTCGCCTTGCTCGGCGCCTGCCAGGTGGCTGATGCCGGGGTGAGCGTGCAGGTGCTGCAAACCCTGGCGATAGCTGGCCAGGGTGCCGGCGTTGAGCATGGTTTGCGCCGGCTGGTCGGCCATGTGCGCTTGCAGGTGCGCGACAAATTGGCTGAATGCGGCTGAGCGCAGCCCCAGGATCAGGCCGGGGTTGGTGCAGAACTGGCCGCAGCCAAGGGTCACCGATGCCGCCAGTTCGCGGGCCAGTGTGGCGCCTCGCTGTGCCAGCGCCTCAGGCAGCAGGATTACCGGGTTGATGCTGGACATCTCGGCGAACACCGGAATCGGCTGCGCCCGTTCGGCGGCCATGCGCACCAGCGCGTTACCGCCCTTGAGCGAGCCGGTGAAACCGACGGCCTGGATGGCCGGGTGCTTGACCAGCCACTCGCCGACACCGCCGCCGTAGATCATGTTGAACACGCCCGCAGGCATCGCGCTGCGTACCGCCGCCCGCAAGATGGCATCGGCAACCGCTTCGGCGCTGGCCATGTGGCCGCTGTGCGCCTTGAACACCACCGGGCAGCCTGCGGCCAGCGCCGAGGCGGTATCGCCACCAGCAGTGGAGAATGCCAGGGGGAAGTTGCTGGCCCCGAACACGGCCACCGGGCCGACCCCGATACGGTACTGGCGCAGATCCGGGCGCGGCAGTGGCTGGCGCTGCGGCAGGGCCCGATCGATACGTGCACCATGGAAATCGCCCCGGCGCAGCACCTTGGCGAACAGGCGCATCTGGCCACTGGTGCGGGCCCGCTCGCCCTGGATACGGCCAGCGGGCAGGGCGGTTTCGCGGCAGACCGTGGCGATGAAGTCGTCACCCAGCGCATCGAGTTCGTCGGCAATGGCATCCAGAAACACTGCGCGTCGTTCGGCAGGCAGGTTGCGATACGCCGGGAAGGCGGCGGCTGCAGCGGTTGCAGCCGCATCCACTTCAGCTTCGGTGGCTTGGCTGAAAACGCCCGGTAATGCTTCCCCTGTGCTGGCGTCGAGGCTTACAAGCCGGGTGCCGCCTTGCGCCGAGCGCTGGCCGCCGATGTAGTTGTGACCAAGAATCTGGGTCATGAAAGCTCCAATAAACGTTAAAACGGGTACGTGAAGCGAACCGTCAGGTGATGGCGCCGATCTGCCAAGGCACGAACTCGTTCTGCCCGTAGCCGTGTTGTTCACTCTTGCTGCGTTCACCCGAGGCGATGCGCAGCATCATCTGGTAGATGTGCTGGCCGCGTTCTTCGATGATCATGCTGCCGTCGGCGATGCCGCCGCAATTGACGTCCATGTCATCTTCCTGGGTTTCCCACAGGCGCGTGTTGGTCGCCAGCTTGATTGACGGTGAGGGCGCACAGCCGTAGGCCGAACCGCGGCCGGTAGTGAAGGCGATCAGGTTGGCCCCGCCAGCGACCTGGCCGGTGGCGGAGATCGGGTCGTAGCCGGGCGTGTCCATGAACACCAGGCCATGGGCGCGCACCGGTTCTGCGTATTCGTAGACATCCACCAGGTCACTGGAGCCAGCCTTGGCCACCGCCCCCAGTGACTTCTCCAGGATGGTGGTCAGGCCGCCGGCCTTGTTACCGGCAGAGGGGTTGTTGTTCAGTTCGGCGCCCATGCGTTGGCAATAGGCTTCCCACCACTGGATGCGCGCGATCAGTTTTTCACCGACCTGCTGGCTTACCGCGCGACGTGTCAACAAATGCTCGGCGCCGTAGATTTCCGGGGTCTCCGACAGTATCGCGGTGCCGCCTGCGGCCACCAGCCGGTCCACGGCATTGCCCAGGGCGGGGTTGGCGGTAATCCCGGAATAGCCGTCCGAGCCCCCGCATTGCAGGCCGACCGTGAGGTGGCGCACGCTGACCGGCTGGCGCTCGACCTGGTTGGCTTCGGCGAGCAACGCCTTGACCTGGGCAATACCGCTGGCGATGGTCTTGCTGGTACCGCCGCTGCCCTGGATGGTGAAGGTGCGCAGGGTGTGGCTGCTTTCCAGCCCCTGCGCGGCGAGCAGGTCGGGGATCTGGTTGGTTTCGCAGCCCAGGCCGATCAGCAGCACCGAGGCAAAGTTGGCGTGCACGGCATAGCCACCCAAGGTACGGCGCAGCATGGCCAAGGCTTCGCCGGAGGGATCGACGGCGCAGCCAACCCCGTGGGTCAGCGCCACCACACCATCGACCTGTGGATACGGCGCCAGCGCCTCGGGGTGGATGTCCCGGCGAAAGTGGTCGGCGATCGCCCGGGCCACGGTGGCCGAGCAGTTCACCGAGGTAAGGATACCCACATAGTTGCGCGTGGCGACCCGGCCATCGGCCCGCACGATGCCCATGAAGGTGTCATCGTTGGGCGCCTGTACACCCCGGGCATCGACGCCAAAGGCGTAGTCGCGGGCAAAGTCGCCCATGGCGAGGTTGTGCACGTGCACATGCTGGCCCGCTGCGATGGCCTGGCTGGCGAAGCCGATGATCTGGCCATAGCGGCGCAAAGGCTGGCCGACAGCCATGTCGCGCGCAGCGACCTTGTGCCCGGCGGGGATGGCCTGGCAAACGGTGATGCCTTCGTCCAGCAGCAGCCCTTCGGGCAGTGCCTGCCGGGCAATCAGCACGTCATCGAGCGGGTTGAGTCGGATCACGGCGTTGGCAGTGTGTTCGCTGCCTGTTGTTGTAATGAGTTGCATGACAATCACCTCAAATAGGGTGCGGGGCTCAGGCCAGCCCGCGCTCGCGATAGTCGATCAGGCCAGAGAACAGCATCAGGCCGAAGGCCATGACCACGAAGAAGATCAGGGCCAGGAAGTAGGAACCGGTGAACTGCACGATCAAGCCGATCAGGATCGGCACCAGCACGCCGACCATGTTGCCGCAGAAGTTCATGCTGCCACCCAGCACGCCAGCTTTGGACTTGCCCCCGAGAATGGCCGGCAGGCACCAGTACATCCCGCACCAGCGGATGAAAAACAGCGCCACGCACAGCAGCGCGATGACCCGCGCGGCATCCGGGGTATACGCCACCAGCAGGATGCACAGCGCGGCAACGGCGGCCGAGCCTGCGAACATGCTGCGCATCACCGTGTTCGGTTGGCCGCCGTTGGCTTTCCACTTGTCCGAGATCCAGCCGCCGATCAGCTCACCGATAAAACCACACATGAAGATCAGGAAGGTGGCGCCACCCATGGCCTTGATATCGAGGTTGTGGGCTTGGTGCAGGTAGCTCGGCATCCAGGTCAACAAGCCGTAGAACACGCTGTTGTAGCAGGCGTAGCCGGCGAACATGCACAGCACCGAGCGGCTCTTGAGCAGTTCCTTGAGCACCGCTTTGCGGTTGCCGTTGGCTTGGGTCGCGGCATCGTTGGCCTGGGTGATGTAGGCAAGCTCGGCAGCGTTCACCTGCGGGTGTTCGCTGGGGTGGTTGCGGATGTACCACCAGGCCCAGATACCTGCCGCCACGGTGCCGACGCCGGCGATGATGAAGGCGATGCGCCAGGAGTCGAACCAGGTGATCAGCCCCGCGATGATGATGGCGCCAAACGCGGTGCCCAGCGGCGCGCCGCCGTCGACCAGGGTCGCCCCTCGGCCACGTTCGTTGGGGGTCAGCCAGGCCCCGTTGAGCTTGGCACCCGCCGGCATGATCGGCGATTCGGCCACACCGAGGCCGATGCGGGTGACCAGCAGAGTGATCCAGTTATGGGCAAAGCCGCCCAGTGCCTGGAACGCGCCCCAGCCGATGGTGGCGACACCGATGATATTGCGCACCTGGAAGCGGTCGAGCAGCACACCGGCCGGGATCTGCATCAGCGCGTAAGACCAGAAGAACGCGCTGAGGATCAACCCTTCAAGCGCGGGCGTAAGTTCGAACTCGGCAGAAATCAACGGCAGGGCCACCGACAGCGAAGCCCGGTCGATGTAGTTGATCGCTGCCAGCAACAGCAGGATCAGGAAGATCCGCCAGCGCACAGTAGTCGGTCTGGCGGTGTCTGAGCTGGCCGTGGCGGCGGCCGAGGCCGCGGTGTAAGGGGTGTTCTTCATGCTCATCTCACTTTTGTGATTGTTATGAAATGCCGCGGCGGCGCGGCCCTGCGCCGCCATCGGTTCAGAGCGTCTTCACCTCGCCAGGTGAGATGGCCGAAGGCGTCACGGCAATGCCATTGCACAGCGGGGCGCCGAAATCGGGCAGGCTGATCTCGAACACATCGCCCTCGACGGGCTTGATCTGGTCGGCGAACGACAAGGTCGCCGTGCCGAAGAAATGAATGTGCACATCGCCCGGGCGCAGGAACTGGGCGTACTTGAAGTGGTGATACTCCAGGTTGTCCAGAGAGTGGCACATGTTGTCCTCACCGCTGAGGAAGGCCTTTTCCCAGATCACCTGGCCGTCGCGACGAATCCGGCTGATGCCGTCCAGGTGGCGGGGCAGTTCACCCACCCGCAGTTCGGGGCCGAACGAGCAGCTACGCAGCTTGGAGTGAGCCAGGTAAAGGTAGTTGCGCCGTTCCATCACATGGTCGGAGAACTCGTTGCCGATGGCAAAGCCCAGGCGGTAGGGCTGGCCGTCATCGCCGATCACATACAGGCCGGCCAGTTCAGGCTCTTCGCCGGCATCCTCGGCAAATGCCGGGCTCTGCAACGCCTGGCCGGGCCGAACGACGATGGAGCCGTCGCCCTTGTAGAACCACTCCGGCTGCACGCCCGCGGTGCCTGGCGCAGGGCGCCCGCCCTCGATCCCCCACTGGAAGATCCGCGCAGTGTCGGTCAGCGTGGCGGCATCGTCGGTTTTCTGCTGGTGCATCTTGTCGCGGGTCGAGGCACTGCCCAGGTGGGTCAGCCCGGTGCCGCTGATCAGGCAATGGGCCGGGTCTTCGTGGTCCAGCGGGGGCAATACCCGGCATTCGCTCAAGGCCTGGCTGTAGCGTTGTTCGGTGCTGTACAGGCCACGCTCGTGTACTTCGGCGGCCAGGCTGTGCTGCTTGCCGATTGCGGCCAAGGCCAGTTCGCGCGTGGAGTGGGTATCATGCACGACCTGGATCAGGTCGCCTTCAACTACGCCTACGTGACGTTGGCCTGGGGTGGTTTCAAATTGGATCAGGCGCATGCTGGCTCCTGTGTTGTTCTTGTGGGGATGCCGACACTTTAATTTTCCCCGGCGTTGCTGCCTAATGAGAGCTGCTGACCCCGTGATAACTTTAAGTGATCCCCTATGCTGCCATCCTTGAGTTCCATGGCCTCTCGCCTTCGCTTGCGCCAGTTGCGGCTATTGATCAGCCTCGACGAGCTGGGCTCCATCCATAAAGCGGCCGAGGCAATGTCCATCAGCCAGCCCGGTGCAACCAAGGCCCTCAACGAGATTGAATCAACGCTTGGCGCGGTGCTGTTCGAGCGCACCAGCAAGGGCCTCGAAGCCAATGACCTGGGGCGGTGCGTGCTGCGCTATGCGCGACTGATCAGTAATGACCTGGCACACCTGCGGGAAGAAATGCTGGGGATTCTGCAAGGCCATGGGGGGCGCTTGTCGGTTGGCACCATCATGGGCGCGGTACCGATACTGGTGGAAGGCTTGGCGCGCCTGCGCGACAGTCAGCCAGACCTGTCGGTCTCGGTGGTCGAGGACACCAGCGACCGCCTGCTCAACTTACTCGACCAAGGCCGCCTGGACGTGGTGATCTGCCGGACCAGCGTCAGCCCGCGCCCAGCCGCGTACGACAGCCGGCCCAAGCACCAAGAACAGTTGGTGCTGGTGGCCAACCCTGGGCACGCCCTGGCCGGCAGTGATTCGTTAAGCCTGGGCCAGTTGGCCGGCTCACGCTGGCTGGTGTTCCCGGTCAACATGCCCATGCGCCTGACCCTGGAGCGCGAATTTCGCGAAGCGGGCCTGAGCTTTCCGCAGTACCCGATTGAAACCTCTTCTACCTTCACCACCTTGTCGATGCTGCTGCAAGACCCTGGGTTGCTGGCCGTGATGCCGTGGGATGTCGCCAAGGTCGCGGTGGACCACGGCATGCTGGTGCGCCTGCCGTTGCAGTTGAAGTCACGCAGTGAGCCGTACGAAGTGGTTACGCGCAAGGACGTGGAGCTGAGCACACCAACGCAGATGCTGGTGAGCATCCTGATGGCCTGAGCCCGCTGGCGTTGGCGCCTTCAGTCACCGAAAGGGCCGGCGGCGGTGAACGCGCCACCTTGCAGGTGCGCACTGGCATCGTCAGCAGCAGGCTTGGGCTGTTGCGCAAGCTTCTCGCGAAAGCGCTCCGAGCTGTCCTGCGGGTTGAAGCCCAGGTGCGCGGCGAAGCGGTTGTCCCACCACAGCTCACGGTTTGCCGAAACCCCATACACCACGGTGTGGCCAACGTTTTCGGCGAGCAACGCACGTTCTACCAGGTGCGCAAGGTCCGCATAACTCAGCCACGTCGAGAGCATGCGCAGGTTGCGTGGCTCGGGGAATGACGAGCCGATGCGCAGGCTCACGGTTTCGATGCCGTAGCGGTGAAAGTAGAAGGTGGCCAGGTCTTCGCCATACGACTTGGACAAGCCGTAGTAGCAGTCCGGACGGCGCACAGACTGCGCATCCACCGTCTCGTCCTGCGGGTAGAAGCCAGTCACATGGTTGGAGCTGGCGAACACAACCCGCTTGATGCCGTGCTTGCGTGCAGCCTCATAGACATGAAAGGTGCCGCGAATATTGGCGTCGAGAATGTCTTCGAACGCACGCTCCGTGGAAATGCCCCCCAGGTGAACGATGGCGTCCACGCCTTGGGCAAGCGCCAGTACCCCGTCCTTGTCCGCCAGGTTGCAACTGATCACCTCTTCATGGTCGCCAGCCGCTGGCGCCATCGCACTGATATCGGAAGCGCGCACGACAGTGGCGTGGGCCTGCAAGGCTTCGCGCAGGATCTGCCCGAGCCCGCCGGCAGCGCCGGTCAGCAGCAAGCGGTTGAAGGGTTTGCCCGAAGTGGGCGAGGCGAGTGTGGTCATGGTCAGCACCTTGGCTTTAAAGGTCGTTGGGGGTAGCGATGACGCCGGGCTACCTGGCAGGCCCCCGGCAGCGCGGCATTACATGAAGTTGTACTGGACGCCCAGACGCCAGCGGGCCTGGCGGTCATCGGTATAGGCGTTGACTTTGATGTCACCCACCTCCATGAACGGCGCCCACTGCTTGTTGAGCTTGTACTTGATGCTCAGGTTCTGCTCGTAGTCGCTCTTCTTGTTGTCGTAGCGGATGTAGTCGGTATCGAAGTGAATGTACTGGTACTCGAAGGCCCACGGGCCTTTCGGGGTGTAGCCCAGCCAACCTTCGAGGCGCGTGGTGTTCTGGTTGTCCTTGGCTCGGTCCGCCTTGGAATGATCGATCTGGTCGCGGTCGAGGTTGCGCGCGTCATGCCGCACACGGGTGGCGACGTACCAGGTGTCGCTGATCTTGTAGCTGTACTTCAAGCCGAACTTGTAGGCGGTGGCGTCCTTGGAGCTGTCCATCTGGAACGCCGGGGTGAGCGTCGACTTGGGGCTCAGCTTGTAGTTGTAGTCCACGGTGAACTCATGGCCGTTGTTGACCATGTTGTCGTAGGCCACGTCCTCACGGTCGCCGGCGGTCTTGTACTTGATCTCGGCGGCGAACCCCAGGCCGGTTTCCATCCGGTAATTCAGCTTGATGCGGTCGGAATGGATGCTGTCGTCTTCGGTGTAGCCGTGGCGGTAGTTGAGGCTGGCCGAGTCTGCGCAGGCATAGAAAGACAGGCCGAGTGTGCTGACAGCAATGAGATTGCGGAGTGTGGTGTTCATTCGATCTTCTTTTCTTGTTTTTGTTGAGGTCGTTTTGAAGCGGGTGGTCACCATCGGATGCGGTGGGGGGTAGGTGCCGCGATCAGATGCGGCAAAGTTATCGTACAACATTTGGGTTGTCTACGATTTCTTGGGTGGTTGTCGGATGACTTCTTTTAAAGCGCCTGAAATGCGCTTTCTAGAGGGTTCTATACGAACATTAAAATGCGATGCACGTCCCAAAAGACGAAAATAGGGGCTCGCAAAGGCCGGATCTGAAAGTTCTAAAGGGGTGCTTTTCAAAAGTTGTATGATGACGTAGGATTGCCTCCAGAGCGTGACTCACCCGCCACAAATCCAATAAGAAGGCTCAGACGTCCATGATCATCACTGCTGTAAACGTCCAGGTTTTTTCCTACCCCACGCGCCGCGCTGTCGACAGTGCCGGCCATGCCCACCCCGGTGACGTGACCCAGGCCAAGATGGCGTTGCTGCGCATCACCACCGAATGCGGCAATGAAGGCTATGCACTGGGTGCCCCTGAACTGATCCGCCCCTACGTGCTCGATGGTTTCGTGCGCAAAGTGCTGGTAGGCGCCAATGCCTTTGATCGCGAGAAGATCTGGCACGACCTTGCACACTGGCAACGCGGCAGCGCCAGCCAGTTGACCGATCGCGCCCTGGCACTGGTCGAGCAGGCCTTGTGGGATTGGGCCGGGCGCAAGCTGAACGTGCCGGTGCACAAGCTGATTGGCGGTTACCGCGACAAGGTGCCTGCGTATGGCTCGACCATGTGTGGCGACGAGCTCGAAGGCGGCTTGTCCACCCCTGAGGAATACGGGCGTTTTGCCGAAACCCTGGTCAAGCGTGGCTACAAGGCAATCAAGCTGCACACCTGGATGCCGCCGGTATCCTTCGCGCCCAGCGTGAGCATGGACATCAAGGCCTGCGCCGCCGTGCGCGAAGCGGTCGGCCCCGACATCGCACTGATGATCGACGGCTACCACTGGTACAGCCGTACCGACGCCCTGACCATCGGCCGCGCCCTGGAAAAGCTCAACTTCGCCTGGTTCGAAGAACCGATGATGGAAGACTCTGCCGAATCCTATGCCTGGCTCGCCGGCCAGCTGGACATCCCGGTGCTGGGCCCGGAAAGCCTGGGTGGCAAGCACCTGAGCCGGGCCAGTTGGGTCAAGCATGACGTGTGTGACATCCTGCGCGCCGGGGTTGCCGGGGTCGGCGGTATTGCACCGTGCCTGAAAGTGGCGCACATGGCCGAAGCGTTCGGCATGGATTGCGAAATCCACGGCAACGGCGCAGCCAACCTGGCCGTGGTCGGGGCCATCAAGAACTGCACCTGGTACGAGCGCGGCCTGTTGCACCCGTTCCTCGACTATGACGAGGTGCCGGCCTACCTCAAACGCCTGGTCGACCCGATGGACAAGGACGGTTTCGTCCACCTGTCGGACCTGCCTGGCCTGGGTGAAGAGATCGACTTCGACTACGTCGAGACCCATACATTGCAGCGCTTCTGACCCGTGCATGGCGGCGCGCGACAGTGCGCGCCGCCCGAGAGTCCAATAACTATAAAAAGGCAATCTCACATGAGCGTACTTCCCACATTCTGGGCAGGGGTCCTTGCCGCATCGCTGGCAATGACCTCGGCACCCACTGCTTTGGCCAAGACACCCGCCGACCAGTTGATCGTCGGCATGAGCATGATCAACCTGTTGTCCCTGGACCCAGCCGGTGCCACCGGGCTGGACGTCTCCGAGGTCAACGCCAACCTGTACGACATGCTGCTGGTGCAGGATGCGCAGCAACCGGACCAACTGGTGCCGGCGCTGGCGCAAAGCTGGCAGGTCAGCGATGACCGCAAGACCCTCACGTTCAAGCTGCGCGAGGGCGTCACGTTCCAGTCCGGCAATGCCTTCAGTGCCGAGGACGTCGTCTGGTCGCTGCAACGCATCCTCAAGCTCAACCTGGCCTTGGCCTCGACCTGGAAGGCTTACGGTTTCACGGCAGGCAATGTCGCCCAGTACATGCGTGCCAGTGATGCGCACACCTTCGTCCTCGAGCTGCCGCGGCCGACCGACCCGCTGCTGGTGCTCAACACCCTGGCGACATCGCCTAGTGCCTTCATTCTCGACCGCAAGGTAGTCCAGCAGCACCAGAAGGGCGATGACCTCGGCGCCGCCTGGCTGACCACACATGCTGCCGGCAGCGGGCCGTTCATCCTCAATGACTGGCGCGCCAATGATGTGATCCTGATGAGCCGTTTCGACGGTTACTGGGGCGGCCCGGCCAAGCTCAAGCGCATCGTCATGCGCAACATGACCGAATCGCAGTCGCTGCGGCTGATGGTGGAGCGCGGTGACCTGGACCTGGCCAAAGGCATGTCCGCCCCAGACATCGAAGCGCTGGAGAAGTCCGACAAGGTGCGTACCGAGACCGTGCAGCGCGGCACCCTCTACTACGTGGCGCTGAGCGTGAAGCAAAAGCCCTACGACGACGCCCGCGTGCGCAAGGCGGTACGCTCGCTGATTGACTACCAGGGCATCAACCAGACCGTCATGCCGCATTACGGCCAGCTCAATCAACGGCCACTGCCGCTGGGCCTGCCGGCACGCCTGGACGACCCAGGCTACCGCCTGAACGTGGCCGAGGCGAAACAACTGCTGGCCGAAGCCGGTTACCCCAACGGCTTCAAGACCACCATCCGCGTGCTCACCGAGCCGCCCTTCATCAACATTGCCTCCAGCCTGCAGGCCACCCTGGCCCAGGCGGGTATACAGGCCACCATCGTCACCGGTACCGGCAACCAGATCTACGGCGCCATGCGCGAACGCAGCTTCGACATCCTGGTTGGCCGTGGCGGCGGCGGTGCCGAGCGCCACCCGCATTCGAGCTTGCGCACCCTGGTGTACAACCCGGACAACCGTGACGAAGCCAAGCTGAGCAACTTCCAGGGCTGGCGCACCTCGTTCTACAGCCCCGAGCTGAACAGCCTGATCGAGCAGGCCGAAGTCGAACCCGACAAGGCCCGGCAGCTGGCCCAGTACCAGCAGATCCAGAACACGCTCGACACCCAGGTTGGCGCGATCCTGCCGGTTTCACAGATGACCGACACCGTGGTGCTGTACCACGACGTGCAGAACTATCAGGCCCACAGCGCGGCCACCACCCGTTACAAAGACGTCTACAAGTCGCGATGAGCGGGACGGGGGCGTGCGCGCCCCTGACGCCTCGGTGTTTGCTGAACGCTTTTTCAGGAGCCTGTTATGTTGCTTTCGACTGCCTCTGTGCTGGGCACCCGCGTGTCTGCCACTGCCCGACGGGCCAGCACGGTGCTGGTGACCTTGCTTGGCCTGTTGGCGCTGACGTTCTTCATTGGTCGGGTGATGCCGCTGGACCCGGTGCTGGCCGTGGTCGGTCCGGATGCCGACAGCTCCACCTATGAGCAGGTCTACCAGGCCATGGGCCTGGACAAACCGATCTGGACCCAGTTCGGGCTGTACCTCAACGATTTGCTGCACGGCGATTTCGGCAATGCGCTGCTCACCGGCCACCCGGTGCTGGACGACATCAAGCGGGTGTTCCCGGCGACCATCGAGCTGGCCACGCTGGCGATCCTGTTCGGCATCCTCATCGGCCTGCCACTGGGCGTGGTCGCCGCCAGCAACCAGGGCCGGCTGGGCGACCATGTGGCGCGGGTCATCACCCTGTTCGGCTACTCCACGCCGATTTTCTGGGTCGGCATGATGGGCCTGCTGGTGTTCTACGCCTGGCTTGGCTGGGCCGGCGGGGCAGGGCGCATCGACCTTGCCTACGACGGCATGGTCCCCGACGTGACCGGCCTGCTGCTGATCGACACTGCCTTGGCGCGTGACTGGGAAGCCTTCAGCAGTGCGCTGCGCCACATCATCTTGCCGGGGCTTATCCTCGGGCTGAACTCGGTGGCCTATATCAGCCGCATGACGCGCAGCTTCATGCTCGAGCAGCTCTCCCAGGAATACATCATCACAGCGCGGGTCAAGGGCCTGTCGCGGCGCCAGGTGGTCTGGGGCCATGCGTTTCGCAACATCCTCGTGCAGTTGCTGACCGTCGTCGCGCTGGCCTACGGCTCGCTGCTCGAAGGCGCGGTACTGATCGAGACCGTGTTCGCCTGGCCCGGTTTCGGCCAATACCTCACCAGCAGCCTGATGCTCGGTGACATGAACGCGGTGATGGGCTGCGTGCTGGTGATCGGCCTGATCTTCGTCGCCCTCAACCTGATCAGCGATGCCCTGTACAAGGTGTTCGACCCAAGGACCCGCTGAGCCCCAGCGGGCCGCGTGAACACATTGCATAACTATAAAAAGAAGGACGCCCACATGAAGACTGTACTCCCCCCGCTGCACATGAGCCTGCTGGGTGCGATCCTGGCGCTTGGGCCAATGGCTGCCGTGCAGGCCAAGACCCCCGCCGACCAGTTGATCGTCGGCATGAGCATGGTCAACCTGTTTTCCATCGACCCGGCCAACGCGCCGGGCCTGGATGCCTCCGGAGTCAATGCCAACCTGTACGACACGCTGGTCAAGCGCGACCAGGGCAACCCGGAAAAACACCTGCCACAGCTGGCCGAACGCTGGGCCATCAGCGAAGACGGCAAGCAGATCACCTTCCACCTGCGCACTGACGTTACGTTCCATTCCGGCAACCCCCTTACCGCCGAGGACGTGGCCTGGTCGCTGTACCGCGTGATGAAGCTCAACTACGGCCTGGCCACTACCTGGAAGGCCTACGGCTACACCGTCGACAACATTCAGGCACTGATTCGCGCCAGCGACGCACACACCTTGGTCATCGGCCTGCCACAGCCGACCGACCCGCTGCTGCTGATCGACTCGCTGGCAACTTCGCCCAGTGCGGTCATCGTCGACCGCCTGCAGGCCTTGAAACATGAAAAGAATGGCGACCTCGGCGCCGCCTGGCTGGTCACCAACGAAGCCGGCAGCGGCCCGTTCACCTTGGCCAAGTGGAGCGCCAACGATGCGCTGGTGATGAACCGTTTCGACGGCTACTGGGCAGGCCCGGCAAAGATGAAGCGGGTGCTGGTGCGACACATGACCGAATCACAGTCGCTGCGCCTGATGCTTGAACGCGGCGACCTGGACCTGGCCTATGGCATGGCCGCGCCCGACATCAAGGCCGTCGAGCGCACCGGCACGCTGCAGGTTCAGCCCTTGCAACGGGGCACCCTGTACTACGTGGCGATGAGCATGAAACAGCCCGAGTTCGCCAACCCGAAAGTGCGCGAGGCCGTGCGCTACCTGATCGACTACAAAGGCATCGACGAGCAGGTCATGCCGCACTATGGCCTGCTCAACCAGCAGCCGATGCAACTGGGCCTGGACGCACGCCTGCCAGACCCTGGCTACCGGCTCGACGTGGCCAAGGCCAAGGCGTTGCTGAGCGAAGCTGGCTACCCGCAAGGCTTCAGCACCACCCTGCGGACGTTGTCCGAACCGCCTTTCATCGACATTGCCGCACGCATGCAAGCGACCCTGGCCGAGGGCGGCATCAAGGCCAGCATCGTCACCGGTACCGGCAACCAGGTGTACGGCGCAATGCGCGCACGCAACTTCGAGATGATCGTCGCCCGCGGCGCCGAGCGCTACCCGCACCCTTACTTCAGCCTGCGCACCTTCGCTTACAACCCCGACAACAGTGACGCGGCCGGCCTGCCCAACTTCCAGGGCTGGCGTGCATCGTTCTTCGATCAACCGCTCAATGCGCTGATCGAGCAGGCCGGGGTCGAGCGAGACCCTGGCAAGCGCCTGAACCTGTACCACCAGGCGCAGAAGCGTTACGACGAACAGGTCGGCCCGATCATGATGATTTCGCAGATGACCGACACCGCAGTCAGCGCGGTGGACGTCAAGGGCTTCACCGGCGATGACGCCGAGGCGACCCGTTACCTGGGCGTCTACAAGCAACGCTGAACACTGCCGAGGGCGCCTGCGGGTGCCCCAGGTGGCCATGAGTTCACATCGAGAGCATGCCGATGATTGCCAACCTGTCTTCTACCGTTTCAAGCGACAAGGCGCAGGCCGACCGCGCACCCGCGTCGAGCGTCGACGCGCTGTACAAGAGCAGCCTGCGGGTGCTGCGCCACCTGCTGCGCAACCCGATGACCCTGGCGGGCCTGCTGGTGGCCTTGCTGCTGGTCGTGGTGGCTGCCTTCGCACCCTGGATCGCCACCCATGACCCGGTGGTGCAAAACCTCGCCAATGCCTTGCAGGCACCCGGTGCAGCGCACTGGTTCGGCACCGACGAATACGGCCGCGATATCTTCAGCCGGCTGGTGTATGGCTCACGCATCACCCTGTACATCATTACCCTGGTAACCGTCATCGTCGGCCCGATCGGGTTGTTCATCGGCACCGTGTCGGGTTACTTCGGCGGCGTCGTCGACACCGTTTTCATGCGCATCACCGATATCTTCATCTCCTTCCCCAGCCTGGTCCTGGCGCTGGCGTTCATCGCGGCCCTGGGCCCCGGCCTGGAACATGCCGTGGTCGCCATCGCGCTGACCTCGTGGCCACCGATCGCACGCCTGGCGCGCGCCGAAACGCTGTCGTTGCGCAAGGCCGACTTTGTCGTCGCGGTCGAGCTGCAGGGCGCCTCGCCGACGCGGATCATCCTGCGCCACATCGTGCCGATGTGCCTGTCGTCGGTGATCATCCGCCTGACCATGAACATGGCCGGCATCATTCTGACCGCCGCTGCGCTGGGCTTTCTTGGCCTGGGTGCGCAGGCGCCGCTGCCGGAGTGGGGCGCAATGATCTCCACCGGCCGGCGCTACATGCTCGAATGCTGGTGGCTGGTAGCCGTGCCGGGGGCCGCGATCATGCTGGTGAGCCTGGCGTTCAACCTGTTGGGCGATGGCCTGCGGGACATTCTCGACCCGCGTAGCGAGTAACTGGAGGCTTTATGTCGACGCTCAAACTCACTGTCGATTCGCTCAACGTGCGCTTCGTCAATGGCAAGAAAGAAACCCATGCGGTGCGCGACGTGTCGTTCACCCTGGGCCGGGAAAAACTGGCCATCGTCGGCGAGTCCGGCTCGGGCAAGTCCACGGTCGGGCGCAGCCTGCTCAAGCTGCACCCCGGTAGCACGCAGATCACCGCCAAGGCCCTGCAGTTCGGTGATGTCGACCTGCTCAGCGCCAGCGAGAAGGCCATGCAGAAGATTCGCGGCCAGCGCATCTCGATGATCATGCAAGACCCCAAGTACTCGCTCAACCCGGTGGTAAAGGTCGGCGAGCAGATCGCCGAGGCGTACCTCGCGCACCACAAGGCCAGCCGCAGCGAAGCGCGCGAGCGGGTCTTGCTGATGCTGGAAAAGGTTCATATCCGTGACCCCGGGCGGGTCTACAACCTGTACCCGCATGAAGTCAGCGGCGGCATGGGCCAGCGCATCATGATTGCCATGATGGTGATCACCAACCCGGAAGTGATCATCGCCGACGAGCCGACCTCGGCACTCGATGTGTCGGTACGCCAGCAAGTGCTCAACGTGCTCGAAGAGCTGGTGGTCGAGCAGCAGATGGGCCTGATCTTCGTCAGCCACGACCTCAACCTGGTCCGCAACTACTGCGACCGGGTGCTGGTGATGTACGCCGGGCGGGTGGTGGAATCGCTGGCCGCCTGCGACCTGCAGTACGCCGAACACCCGTACACCCGTGGCCTGCTGGCAGCCTTGCCGAGCATGGACAACCGCCGGCCGCGCTTGCCGGTCTTGCAACGCGACCCGCTGTGGCTCACCTGCTGAGGTAACTGACATGACCATGATCCAAGCACAATCGCTGAACCTGAGCTTCGGTGTGGGCGCTGCCTGCAACCAGGTGCTGCACGACGTCGACCTGACGGTAGAAGACGGCGAGTCGTTCGGCCTGGTCGGCGAGTCGGGCTCGGGCAAGACCACGGTCTTGCGCTGCCTGGCCGGCCAGTACCGGCATTGGAGCGGGGCGCTGAGCATTGCCGGGGCGCCCCTGCAACACAAGCTCAGCAAGGAACATTTTCGCAAGGTGCAGATGGTCTTCCAGGACCCTTACGGCTCGCTGCACCCGCGGCACACCATCGACACCGCGTTGCGCGAGCCGCTGACCATCCATGGCATGCGCGAACGCGACGACCGCATCAACGACATTTTGCTCAAGGTCGGGCTTAACGACAGCTTCCGCTACCGCTACCCGCACCAGTTGTCGGGCGGGCAACGCCAGCGCGTGGCCATCGCCCGGGCGCTGATCCTCGAACCGCGCGTGCTGTTGCTGGATGAACCGACGTCGGCGCTGGATGTGTCGGTGCAGGCCGAGATTCTCAACCTGCTGGCGGACCTGCGTCAGCGCGAGAAGCTGACCTACCTGATGGTCACCCACGACCTGGGTGTGGTCAGCCACCTGTGCGACAAGGTGGCGGTGATGCAGCAGGGGCGGATTGTCGAGCGCCTGGACAGCCAGGCCTTGAGCCAGGACCTGGCCAGCCACGACTACACCCGCATGCTGGTGCAAGCCAGCCGCGATTTCAGTGCCGAGTCGCCGCGCGTGGCATCCGCCTGATCAGCCACCTCACCGCAATGGCAACTACAAGGAAGATAAAAATGCCGTACGCAAGACCACTTCTGACCACGTTGGCCATCAGCTGCAGCCTGCCGCTGTGGGCGATGGAGCCCCCCACCAAGCTGCAGGTGCCGACGCTGGCCTATGACGACCAGCAGATCATCCTGGTCTGGGAAAAACCGGCCGACCACGCCGCCATCACCGACTACCACGTCTACGCCAACGGCAAGCTGCTCGGTGGCAGCAACACCAACAACGGCCAGGTATCGCCCGCCAAACCCTACATCGACCACTTCTACCAGCAGGACACGCGCAATTTCCATCACCGCATCGCCATCCACAGTTACACCGCGCAGGGCCTGGCGCCCGACACCGAATACCGCTTCACCGTGCGTTCGGTGGGCCGCGACGGCAAAGAGTCGGCTGATAGCCCCGTCATCACCCAACGCACCACCGCCGTGCCGGCGTTGTTCGATGTCAAACAGTACGGCGCCAAGGGAGACGGCCGCGCCCTCGACACTGTCGCGATCCAGCGTGCCATCGATGCCTGCACAGCAGGCTGCAAAGTGCTGCTGCCCGCCGGCACCTACAAGAGCGGCTCGCTGTACCTCAAAAGCAACATGACCCTGGAAATCGCCGAGGGCGCGACGCTGCTGGGCTCCGAGCGCGCCGAGGACTATCCACGCCAAGGCTACATCCAGTACCCGTACTCCACCACCGTGCGCCCGGCCTCGCTGATCAACGCCTTGCCGCGTGACCCACGCAAGCACCAGGCATTCGAGAACATCCGCATTGTCGGCAAGGGCGTCATCGACGGCAACGGCTGGAAGCGCCACGCCGACGTGCTCGACGAGCGTGGCCAGGCGCTGCCGTTCTACCTGCCCAGCGACAATACCCGTTACCTGCAGGACGGCCTGCTGGCCAAAGCCCAGGTCGAACGAGCAGTAGCCGAGGGCATGAACGTCAAGGACGCCTATGGCCAGATGCGCTCGTCGCTGGTCACTTTGCGCAATGTCACCAACGTCTTCTACGGTGGCTTCACCGTGCTTAACCCGGCCTACCACGGCATCATGAACCTGGAGACCGAAAACGTGGTGCTGGCCAACACCACGCACAAGACCTACGACGCCAACAACGGCGATGGCATCGAGTTCGCCAACAGCCGTGGCGCCATGGTGTTCAACAACTTCTTCGATACCGGTGATGACTGCGTCAACTTCGCTGCCGGCACGGGCGCCGATGCGGTCAGGCAAAAGCCCCAGGAAGACGCCTGGATCTTCAACAACTACTTCCGCAAGGGCCACGGCATGGTCGTCGCCGGCAGCCACACCGGGGCGTGGATCCAGAACATCCTGGCCGAGGACAACGTCTCCGACGGCACCGATACCGGCTTGCGCATGAAGAGCACCAACTTCATGGGGGGTGGGGCGCGTAACGTGGTATTCCGCGATTCGGCGATGCGCAACACGGTCAAGCAGGCGTTTATCTTTACCCTCGATTACAACGACCCCAATGCCAAGCTGGACTACCAGAAGTCGACGATAGCGGGGCAGTTCCGCGATGTGCGGGTCAGCGATGTCACCGTCGAGAACGCCCAACTGGCGGCGATCGAGGTCAAGGGCGACAGCCTGCATGGCGCTTATCACCAAGGCCTGGCCTTCGAGCGCGTGCGCTTCAGCGGGCCCGCCAAGGTGAAGATCGACGGCCTGCAAGGCTCACGGTTCGAGGCGGTTCACTTCAGCGAAGCCGGCACCGGCAACCCCTGGCAGGTCGGTAGCAGCGAAGGGCTGGTGTTCAAGGATGTACGGCCAGCCCCTGAGCCCGCTCACTCGCTGTAGACCGCCTGAAGCTTCTGCGCCTCACGCAGGCGCATGCGGCTGTTGCTCAAGTGCAGGAACATCGCCGCACGGGCGGCATCGACCTGCCTGCTGACGATGGCGTCGAAGATCTGCTGATGTTCGGCGTTGATGCCTGCCAGGTAGGTGCTGCGATTGCTTTGCCCGGTGTAGGCCGAGTTCATCCGGGTGCGGGGGATCAGCTTGGTACCCAGGTGCTTCATGATGTCGATCAGGTAGGGGTTGCCAGCGGCCTTGGCGATTTTCAGGTGGAACTGGAAGTCGGCGTTGGTGGTGCTACCGGACTTTTCCGGACCTTGCAGCAGCGCCTTCAGCGCCTGTTCCAGTTCGTCGATGGCCTGGGGCGTGGCCCGTTCGGCGGCCATGCCGGCGGCTTGCACCTCCAGGCTCAGGCGAAACTCCAGCAGGTCGAGCACGTCGGACAACAGCATGATGGTCGCCGGCCCGACGTTGAAGCCTTCCGGTGCCGGCATATCGAGGACGAAGGTACCGACGCCGTGCTGGGTTTCGACCAGGCCGGCCGCCTGCATCCGCGACAAGGCGTCACGCACCACCGACCGGCTGACGCTTTCGGCGGCCATGATCTGGGTTTCGGTGGGGAGTTTGTCGCCACGCTTGAGGGTGCCCTCGCGCATGCGTTGGGCAAAGCGCTCGACCAGCGATTCGGCGAGGCGGCGCGGTTTGATTTGGGCGGTGGCGTTGAAGTCCGACATCGTCGTGCTCTTGGCTGATCAGCGGGCATTATAGTGCGTTTTGCGGCAAAACTGCGGTTACAATCCTCCATCGTCTGGTTTGAATGGATCCTCCCATGGAGCGTGTTAACCCTGATCGACGGGTCAGCCTGGCCCAGCAACTGGTGCTGGAGTTGTCGCGCAGCATATTGGCCGGCGAACTGCCGGCCGGTACCAAGCTGCCGACCGAGCAAGCCTTCACCGAAGCGCGCAAGGTCAGCCGTACCGTGGTTCGCGAGGCGATGTCGCGGCTGCAGGCCGAGGGCCTGGTAGAAACCCGGCGTGGCATCGGTACGTTCGTGATGGACACCATCCGGCCGGGCGACCTTCAAGCTCATCCACATGAAAAGGGCAGCGCCCTTGATGCGGTGGCACTGCTCGAACTACGCCTGAGCCTTGAAGTGGAGTGCGCTGCGCTGGCTGCGCAACGCGCTACACCCGGCCAGTTGCTGGCCATTCGCGCGGCGCTGGACGATGCCAATGCCGTGGGGCCGCTGCACAAGGACAGCACCCGTATCGTCTTCGAGTTTCACCTGCAGATTGCCCTGTGCACCGGCAACAGCTTTTTCATCGATGCCATGCAGCACCTGGCCGATACCTTGATGAGCGGCGCACAACGCACGCTCAGCGACGGGCAACGCGCCCAGCACGTGCGTGAGCGCGCGCAGCTGTACGTTGCGCTCGAGCATCACGACGCCGATGCCGCTCGGGCCGCCATGCGGCTGCATCTGACCAATGCCCTGCATCGCGCGCGCAGCGCCGTTCAGGCGCCGGCGTGAAAAACTCTGAATCTTCCCGGGGGTAGCGCAGTCGACCGGTTGTAGCCAACTGACGGAGAACGCACATGTCTCGCCCCGATCAACCCAAGCCTTACACGCCAGCGGAAATCGACGACACCGAAGACCGCATGGGCAGTGTCCACGAGCTTGACTTCGATGACCATAACGACGAACGCGAAGGGCGGGTGGGTGACGAGCGACCTGCCCGTGAAGTCGACCAGGAATTTGCGCCCAAACGTGTCGCCGAAGCCGGCATGACGGGCGGCGAGGCGCTGAGCGACAGCCTCCATGAAGACAATGTCACCTATGACGACATGAGCCCGGACACCTTGCTGGACGAGACCGGTGCCCGTGACCCGTATGAAGCCGGTGACGGCGAAGGCCCGGCTGACCAGTCCTTGCGGCGGGTCGGTGCGGGCGAAATTGGCGGCGGGTTCGGCCTGGACGAGGCTGAGCTGGCGCGTTCGGCGCCGCTGGACGGTGAACCCTGGACCGATGACGTAGTAGACGAGGAGGACAAACCCCATGAATGAGCAACGCTGTGCCTGTGCCCACTGTTCTTGCACGGTGGATGTCAATGCCTTGCAACAAGAGGGCAAGGCGTATTGCTGTGAAGCCTGTGCGTCGGGGCATCGCAATGGCGAGCCGTGCCGCATGAGCGGTTGTGATTGCGCTGAGGCGTCGCGGCCAGTCGAGGACGACGACAGCGCGGTGTGAATTGGACCGCCTTTTGGGGGTGCGAGCAGCCCCAAAAGGCGCCACTACGGGTCAATGCGTTTGCCAGATCCCGTCGCTGCGCTCGCAATCTGCCCGCGCCTGGCCAAGGCTGGGCGTGTCGTAATAGTAGGTAATCACCCGCGCATCCTTGGACAACGCCGGCCGTGTCGAAGGTTGCCCACCCCCGGCTTTGGGGTTGGCCAAGGCTTCCTGGGTCAAGGGCGCGATGCAACTGCCTACGCTGCCATCCGCGCACCGCGCGACTTTCTGCTTCTGCGTACTGAGCATGTCCTTGCTCTCGTTGCTGCACGACCAGTTGATCGCTTCGGCAGGCAGGTTGCTGTAGCTGTAACAGGTGTGCTGCTCAACCGGCTTGACGGCTTCGCTGGAGGAACGGGTGAGCACATTGCAGGCCTCTGCCAGCACATGGGTGCTGGCAAAGCTTGTGAGCATCATCATCAACAGAGCGACTCGCATACGCTACCTCCCGGGCCAAGGCCCTTGAACCGCGCTAGGCTGGGTTATCGCGCTGGCGCATGGCCTTGGCGCGCTTTTCCAGAATCAGATACGTAACGACTGCCAGCACCAGGGGGATCAGGTAGTACAGCGTTCGATACCCCAATAGCGCGGCTACCAGCGTGCCTTGAGGGATCTGGCCGTGCAGCAAGGCCAGGAACACCGTTTCAAGCACGCCAAGGCCTGCCGGGATGTGCGCGACCACACCTGCCACGCAACTGATGAGCAGGATCCCGAGAATCGACGGGTAAAAGGCCTTTTCAGGGAGCAGCCAGAAGATCAGCAGCGCCATCAACGCCCAGTTGCTGGCGCCAAGGGCTACCTGGCACAGCGCCAGGCGCAAGGCCGGCAGGGTGACTTCATGTTCGCGCCACTGCCAGGTACGTTTTTTTGCAAAGCCGCAGGCCAGCAGGTAGGCAAGGGCGATGGCCAGCAAGCCGAACCCGATCAGTTGCAAGCCTGTAGCGCCCACCGCCCAGCTTTCGGGCAGTTTCACCAAGCGCAGGGCGAATACCGTACCGGCCAGCAGCATGTAGCCCATCCAGTTGGTCAACAGGCCTAAGGTCAGGATGCGGGTGATCGTCGCGGTGTCCAGGCCAAGCCGGCCATACAGCCGATAACGCAAGGCGACGCCGCCCACCCATGTGGTGAAGTTGAGGTTGAAGGCGTAGCACACGAACGCCACCGGCAACACCTGCCTGGCGGGCAGCGTATGCCCTGTGTAGGCACGTGCGAGCAGGTCGTAACTGGCAAACGTCAGGTAGCTGCACAAGGCGATGACCAAGCCGATGGCCAGGGTCCCGGGTTTGTAGGCCAGCAGTGACTGACGCACCTCGTTCCAGTCAAGGTTGCGCGCCAGCATGTACAGCAAGGCGGGTATCAGCAACAGGAACAGCAAGGTGAACAGGCGCTTGGCCCAGGTTTGCCACCGTGTGCGCGCCATCAGGTCTGCCCCTCGTGAAAATCGCCGTGTGCTTCGACCTCCGGTTGCACCGAGCGCAAGCGCTGACGGTGCGCCGGGAACCAGCCGGCTATCCGCGGGAAGTGGCGTATGGCGTGGAAGCACAGGAAGATCAGCGGTGCCCGCCACCAGTAGCCGCGGATCATCCGTTCCAGGGTGACCGATTTGCATTGTTCGCTGGCCAGCGCCTGCAGATGCTGGTGCAACTGCTGGTTGAACCCACGATCGCGGATGAACAGGTTGGCCTCCAGGTTGAACGACAGGCTCAACGGGTCCAGGTTGCTTGAACCCACAGTGGCCCACTGGTCGTCGACCAAGGCGACCTTGCCGTGCAACGGCCGGCTGCAGTACTCGTGAATACGCACCCCGTCGCGCAATAGGTAGTTGTACAGCAGCCGCGACAAGGCCCGCACCCAGCGCATGTCGGGCTGGCCCTGCAGAATCAAGGTCACGGCCACCCCGCGCCGCGCTGCATTACGCAGTTCGCGCAGCAACCGGTAGCCCGGAAAGAAATAGGCATTGGCCACCACGATACGCTGCCGGGCCGCACGAAAGGCTTGCAGGTACTGCGCTTCGATGGCGGTGCTGCGCTGGCCATTGTCGCGCTCGACCAGCACGGCCGTGATCGCCCCGGTAGGCTCGGTGACCGGGCGCACCTCGCTGGGGGGCTGCAGCACCGGCGACATCAGGCGCCTACTGGTGGCGTGCACCTGGGCCACCACGGGGCCGGTGACCTCGACGGCGTAGTCCTGCTTGGCCATGGGCCCGTAGTCGCCCAGGTGATCGGCACTGTAGTTGATGCCGCCGATGAACGCGCGCTGCCCATCGATCACCACGATCTTGCGGTGCAGGCGGCGAAACAGGTTGGTGCGCATGCCCGCCAGCCTGGGCTGGGGGTCGAAGGCATGAAAGTTGACGCCGGCGTCGGTCATCGCCGAGATGAAGGCGTCGGGCAGGTCGGCAGTGCCGTAGCCATCGACCGCCACCTCGACGCGCACACCACGGCCAGCGGCCGCTATCAGCACCTGCTGCAGCTGCTGGCCGACCTTGTCATCGAAAATGATGAACGTCTCCAGCAGAATTTCTTCCCGCGCCTGGGCCATCGCCTCGAATACGCGTGGGTAGTATTGTTCGCCGTTGATCAGCAACTGCACGCTGTTGCCCTCTAGCCAAGGTCGGTTCACAGGCTTATCTCCGCAGCAAGGGGGACATGGTCAGAAAGGTGCGACCAAGGGTACTTCGCCAGCACCTGCGCCTTGCCCGGCATGGCATTGCGCAGGTAGATACGGTCGAGCCGCAGCAGTGGCAACCGCGCCGGAAAGCTGCGCGCCGGGGTCCCGAAATGCTCGCCAAAGGCTTCGACCAGGTGTTCGGACAACACCGCATCGGCCTTCAGGCGCCAGTCATTGAAGTCGCCGGCAATGATCACCGGCGCCTTGGGCGGCAAGCTGTCGAGCAGTTCCAGCAACAAGCGCACCTGGCGCTGGCGGTGGGCCTCGCGCAGGCCCAGGTGCACGCACACCGCGTGTACCTGCTGATGGCCTGGCACGTCCAGGCAACAGTGCAGCAGGCCCCGCTGTTCATTGCCCTGAATGGAGACATCGAGGTTGGTGAACTGGCGGATCGGGAACTTCGACAGCAGGGCATTGCCGTGGTCGCCATGGGGGTACACGGCGTTGCGCCCATAGGCGAACTGCGGCCACATGCTGTCGGCCAAAAACTCGTACTGCGGGATTTCCGGCCACGCCGCATGGCGTATGGCATGTTGCTGATGGCTGCCGTGCACCTCCTGAAGAAACACCAGGTCGGCACCGGTGGCGCGTACGGCCTCACGCAGCTCCGGCAGGATGAAACGCCGGTTGAATACAGTGAAGCCCTTGTGCACGTTGATAGTCAGCACGTTCAGCCGATGCACCGTGGTGACGTTGTCGATGATGCAGCGGGGGGCTGTCAGGGTTCGGTTCAAAGCTCGACCTCCGGTGCGACGCCAGGCTCGGTGACCAGGTCGTAATCGAGTTTCAGCTTTTCCAGCAGGCGTCGCGCGTCGTAGGGCGCATGCACCTTCTGGTCGTTGTCGAAGTAGCAATAGATGTCGCGGGAGGCACGCTGGGGTGGCGCGCCGGGCACAATCAACTGCGCGTCTTCCACCTGGCCGCCCTGGCTCCAACGCACGATGCGTTGCTTCCAGCGGCGCAAGGCGTGCGCGGTGTAGCCGCTGCTGTACAGTTCCACGTCGCCGTGCAGGCGCATGTAGACAAAGTCGGCGGTGATATCTTCGACATATGGCCATTTGCCTGCGCTGTCGGCCACTACCAGCGCAATACGGTGTTTGCGCAGCAGCTTGACGAAGGCTTCACATAGAAAGCTCTCGTTGCGGATTTCCACGGCGTGGCGCAGCCGTGCGTTGCCATCGATGTTGGTACTGCCATTGCCCTTGAGGCGCTCGGCACACCCTTTGGCACATTCGCGCGCGGCGTCCCGGTTGCGCGGGAGCAGTTGGAAAAACCGGGCGAAGCGTGCTTCGTCGAACGTCATGTTGGGCGGAAACTGCCACAGGATGGGGCCCAGTTTGTCACCCAGCAACAACGGCCCGGAGGCAAAGAAATTGGCCACCGGCTCTTCGATATCCTTGAGCCTGCGTACATGGGTGATATAGCGCGGCCCCTTGACCGAGAACACGAAACCGTCTGGCGTCTCCTCACGCCAGCCCAGATACCGTTCGGGAGTTTGCAGGCTGTAGAACGAGCCATTGATCTCGATGCTGTTGACTGCCCGCGAGGCGAACGCCAGTTCGCTGTCCTGGCGCAGCCCCTTGGGGTAGAAATCCCTGCGCCAAGGGCCGTAGCGCCACCCTGATATTCCGATGCGGATCTCGCTCACGCTGCCTTCCTCATTGCCAGCTCTTTGAGAGGTCACTCTGAAATTGCGACTGGCACGGGCCTGTGAGGTTCAGCACGGTTGACCAACGGGAGCGCGAGCAGAGTTGAACTTTGCCGCCGATGGCGTCTCCACCGCATACCAATGAGGGCCTGCCCATTCAATGGATGACCCGCCACCCTGGAGGCAAGCATGGCCAGACATATCATCCATTTCACCGGCCCGATCAACTCATCCACCTGCGGCAACCTGATCAGCACCTGCTCGCGGGCCATGCAACAAGGCGCCGAATTGCTGCAACTGAACATCGCCACCATGGGCGGTGAGTGCAGTTATGGGTTCACCTTGTACAACTTCCTGCGCGCGTTGCCGATTCCGCTGCACACCCACAACCTGGGCACGGTGGAGTCGATGGGCAATATCCTGTTTCTGGCAGGCGAGCACCGCACCGCCTGTGCGTTCAGCAAGTTCCTGTTTCACCCCTTTCACTGGACGCTGCATGGCTCGGTCGACCATGCCAGGATGGCTGAATACGCCATGAGCCTGGACTACGACCTGCGCCTTTACGCGCAGATCGTCGCCGAACGGACCGAGGGCAGTGCCGAAGTGCTGGATGTGCCCCGTTACCTGATGGCGTATCCGCGGATACTGGGGCCCGAGGAGGCGCTGGAGAACGGGCTGATCCACGCCATCGACGAGATGCCGATCGAATCGCAAAGCACCCAGTGGAGTGTGCATGCCTGAGGCTGCGGCGCAAACATTTGGCCTACGGCTGTTTCATGCCACCCGTCAGCCCTGTGCAAAACGATTGAGCATTGGCGCTGATCACTGGCTCGGAATTAAGGCATTGCGCAGACAACCCTTCCATCGCAAGGAGAAACGACATGGCGCTTGAACAAGGGCGGACCAGCCAGCGCGGCGGCACCAAGGAGAACAACCCGGGCAATTTCGCCAATGACCGGGAAAAGGCGTCCCGCGCGGGGCACAAGGGCGGGAAAGTGTCCGGCGGCAACTTCGCCAACGACCGTGAACGGGCGTCGCAAGCCGGACGCAAGGGTGGGCAGAACAGCCATGGTGGCGGGCGACACTCGTGACCCAGGGCCTAGCCGATTGAATGTGATGGGAGCGGGTTCGGCGCCGCGTTGAACCCGCTTCAACGCCATTCGAGGCCACTGGTACCGAAGGTCGGCAAAAATTTTGAATTTTCTCACACTGCCCCGATCAATCAGTGAGTCATCCATGGAGAAGAGGAGGCCCCTGCGATGCCTGGTCCACAGCTTTACATCATCGATTATCAACTGCATGGTCAGCCGCGCAGTTTCATCATTCGTCTTGAACGGTTGGACAACGCCGAAGCCTGGCATTGGGCAAGTTGTGATGCGGGCATCGGCATCATTCCCAAGTTCGGGCGGGAGAAAATCAAGAAAGTGAGCAGGCCGATGGCAGAACGCTACGGGATTACGGCGGTGAGCTGGCGTATTTCCGGGAGTAAACCCAATCAGCCAGTGGGTGACCCTGCAGTAGTGGGCTGATCGGTGGTGCGGCGATGGGCTGCACTGCAGCCCATCGATTCGGCAATCAGGCGCCCGATTCAGGGTCGCTGGCAGGTACCCCGGGGCGGTTTTCGTCATCATCGGTCAGGTTCGGATCGGCATCCGGGTCGTCCACCTGGTCCTGGCGCCTGTCAGGTTCCAGCTCTGGCCAGTCATCCTCGACGCTGCCACCCCCCATCTGCAGTCTGTCTTTCATCTCGCAACCCTCCGCTTGGATCGAGTCCACTTCGATAAAAAAGGGCCCGCGATCAGGCGGGCCCAATACAGGAGTGAGAGGCGAAGCCATTGACCACCCCTCATGAACTCAGAGCGACCAGCGCCGGGGGAGGTCAGTCCGATAGCCGCACGCCCTGACCAACGGTAAAGCGCGGCTACCCTTGGCCCGCGCTCAATCAGGCTTCTTCAGCACCAAGGTGAGAATGTCGTAACTCGCCACCAGCTCGCCCAACTGGTTGGTCACCTCGACGTCCCACGCCACCACACCTTGCGGCTGCCCCAGCGGGCTGGTCTTGCCTTGGTCGATCTTGCGCTTGCAGGTCAGGCGCGCCTGAATCGTGTCGCCGATACCCACTGGGTTGATGAAACGCAAGGTGTCCAGGCCATAGTTGGCCAGCACCGGCCCAGCGCCGGGGGAGACGAACAGGCCCGCCGCCGCCGACAGCACGAAGTAACCATGGGCGATACGCTTGCCAAACTGCGACTCCTTGGCGGCGATCTCATCGAAGTGCATGTAGAAGTGGTCACCTGACAAGCAGCCGAAGTTGACCAGGTCCGCTTCGGTCACGGTACGCCGGTGGGTGAGCAGTGATTCACCGATACGCAGGTCCTGGAAGTAGCGGCGGAACGGATGCACTTCGCTTTCGATTACCTCGGCACCGCGTACATACTCGCCCGTCACGGCGCTGAGCATGCTCGGCGAGCCTTGCACTGCGGCGCGCTGCAGGTAGTGCTTGACCGCACGCAGGCCACCGAGCTCTTCGCCACCACCGGCACGCCCAGGGCCGCCGTGCTTGAGCTGGGGCAGCGGCGAGCCATGGCCGGTGGACTCCAGCGCGGCTTCGCGGTCCAGCACCAGCAGGCGACCATGCCAGGCGGCGGCGATTGGGATGGCCTTGGCGGCAACGGCTCGGTCGGCGGTGACCAGGGTCGCCACCAGGCTGCCCTTGCCGCGGGCAGCCAAGGCCAAGGCTTCGTCAAGGTCGTCGTAGGCCATCAGCGTGCTGACCGGGCCGAACGCTTCGATATCGTGGGCACCGCCTTCGGCATGCGGGTCGCGCGCCTGAAGCAGGGTCGGTGCAAAGAACGCCCCTTCGGCAACGCCCTCGCCACGCGGCGCGAACCCGTCACTGGCGCCGAACAACTGGTCGCAGCTCTGCAGCAGGCTGCGGACCCTCTCACCAACGTCACGTTGCTGATCATGGGAAGCCAAGGCACCCATGCGCACGCCCTCCAGCGAAGGGTCGCCGACCACCACCTTGCTCAAGCGCTCGCGCAGGCGGGTGGCGACGGCGTCGATGTGCTTGGCCGGTACGATGGCGCGGCGGATGGCGGTGCATTTCTGCCCGGCCTTGGTGGTCATTTCACGCACCACCTCCTTGATGTACAGGTCGAACTCTTCGCTGTCCGGGGTTACGTCCGGGCCGAGGATCGCGCAGTTCAGCGAGTCCGCCTCGGCGGTGAAGGGCACCGAGTTGCGGATCAGGTTCGGCGTGACACGTAATTTGGCTGCGGTATCGGCGGAACCGGTGAAGGTCACCACGTCCTGGCCCTGCAGGCGGTCGAGCAGGTCGCCGGTGCTGCCGATCACCAGTTGCAGGCTGCCGGCCGGCAGCAGGCCCGACGCGTGCATCAGGCGCACCACGGCTTCGGTCAGGTAACTGGTGGATGTGGCGGGTTTGACAATGCACGGCATGCCGGCCAGGAAGGTGGGCGCGAACTTCTCCAGCATGCCCCAGATGGGGAAGTTGAACGCATTGATATGCACGGCGACGCCAGCACGCGGCACCAGGATATGGCTGCCGGCGAAATGGCCTTGCTTGCCCAATGGTATCGCCGGGCCTTCGTGCACCAGGTTGCCCGAGGGCAGTTCGCGGCTGCCGATGCCGGCGTAGGCGAACAGCGTGGCATTACCGCCTTCGATGTCGATCCAGCTGTCGGCGCGGGTGGCGCCACTGTGGTGTGACAGGGCATAGAGCTGCTCTTTGTGCTCGGCCAGGTACAGCGCCAGGGCCTTGAGGCAGGCTGCGCGCTGCTGGAAGTCCATGGCCATCAGTTCGGCCAGGCCACGGGCGCGGGCAAAGTCCACGGCTTCGGCGAAGTCTGGGCGTTCTTCATGGCTGTAGGCCAGGACATGGCCGTTCAAGGCGCTGCGCAGGGCCTGGGCGCCGTGCTGTCCGATCCAGCGGCCAGCGATGAAGCTCTGCAGGGTTGGGGCGTCAGACATGCTGTTCTCCTCTTGAGGGCGCTGTTACCACAGCGCCAGGGTGTAGCCGATGATCAGGCGGTTCTCGTCCACGGCATTGGTCAGGCCATTGCCGGAGCGGAAGGTGACGTTGCGCCAGCGCAGGCTGACGTCCTTGAACGGGCCGCTCTGGATGACGTAGGTGAGGTCGGTGTCGCGCTCGCGCTCACGGCCGTTGCTGACGGTTGCGGTCTCGGCGTGGCGGCCGTCGGTGTAGCGGGTCATGAAACTCAGGCCAGGGATGCCCATGGCGACGAAATCGTAGTCATAGCGCACCTGCCACGAATCGAGCCCGGCGCGGGTGAAGGTGTTGTAGGTCACCAGGTTGACGGTGAACGGGTCGCCGCCGTTGACGAAGGGGAAGGCGCTGTCGCCGGACATCTGCTGCCAGGTGGCAGTGAACTTGTGCGCCCTGACGCCGAGGGTGAACATGGCGTTGAAGTTGCGGTTGTCGATGTTGCCGGCGCGTTCGGCGCCATCATTGCGGCTGTCGAAGTACCGCAGGTCGCTGCGCAGGCTCAGGCCTTCGCCCAGCGGGCGGGTGTCGACCAGGCCGACGAACTGCTGGCGGTAGATGTCTTCGAGCTTGGCGTAGTAGTAGCTGACGCTGGTCTGCGGGGTAATGGCGTAGCTGCCACCGCCGAAGTCCAGGTGGTCGCTGCTGGCGGCGCCGTAGCCGATGTCGTCGCGGCCGGACGAGTCGCGCAGGTTGGCCTTGGTCAGGCGCCCGGCGTTGACGGTCAGGCCGTCGAGTTCCTGGCTGGTCAGCAGGCCGCCCTGGAAGGTCGAGGCCAGCAGGCGTGTGTCGTTGTACACCACCACCGGTAGGATCGGCTGCAAGGTGCCCAGGCGCAGGGTGCTCTTGGACACGCGCACTTTACCGGTCAGGCCTAACTCACTGTAGTCATCGACAGGCTCGTGGCTGTTCGGGCCAAACGGCAGCAGGCCGGTGTTGCGGCGGTCACGGCTGCTGTCGAGCTTGACGCCCAACTGGCCCATGGCATCCACGCCGACGCCTACCGGGCCTTCGGTGAAGCCCGATTCCAGGCGGGCAGTAAAGCCTTGGCCCCATTCCTCGGCCTTGGCCTGCGGCGCATTGCTCTGGCGGAAGTCGCGGTTGATGTAGTGGTTGCGCAGTTCCAGGCGCGCATGGCTGTCGCCGACGAAGTCCGCCATGGCCGGCAAGGGCAGGGCGAGCGTGGCAAGCCAGGTGAGGCAAGAGAAGCGAGTGCGGTTCATTGTTGTTGTACCCGACATGGTTGTTCTCGAAATCAGTGCTTGCTGGCGCCGGCGGCGCCAATACCGGTCATGGAGCGAATGAACTGCGCCAGGTAGCGGCCACGTTCTTCGGTGGCCCGCGCCGAACTGTCGGTGACCGAGAACACCCAGGCGCCGAGGAACGCCAGGCTCATCGAGAACAGCGCCGGGTTGCTGTAGGGGAACAGTGCCTGTTCGTTGTGCAGCACGTTGACCCACACCGCCGGGCCCAGTACCACCAGCACGACGGCCGAGAACAGCCCGGCCATGCTGCCGCACACCGCGCCGCGGGTAGTCAGGCCCTTCCAGAACATCGAAAGCAGCAACACCGGGAAGTTGACCGACGCGGCCACGGCCAGCACCAGGCCGGAGAGGAAGGCGATGTTCTGCGACTCGAACACCAGCCCGAGCACCACGGCCAGCAGGCCGATCACCAGGGTGGCGATACGCGAAACCCTCATCTCTTGCTGCTCGGTTGCCTGGCCTTTGCGCATCACACAGGCATACAGGTCGTGGGACACCGCCGACGCACCGGATAGCGCCAGGCCAGCCACGACCGCCAGAATGGTGGCGAAGGCCACGGCAGAAATGAAACCGAGGAACAGGTTGCCACCCACCGCCTGGGCCAGGTGCACCGCGACCATGTTGCCGCCGCCGATGATCGCGCCCGCTGCATCGCGGTAAGACGGCTCGGTGCCGACCATGACGATGGCGCCGAAGCCGATGACGATCAGCAGCAGGTAGAAGTAGCCAATGAAACCGGTGGCGTAGAACACGCTCTTACGCGCTTCCTTGGCATCGCTGACGGTGAAGAACCGCATCAGGATATGAGGCAGGCCCGCCGTGCCGAACATCATGCCCAGGCCCAGCGAAATCGCGTCCACCGGGTTCGACAGCAAGCCGCCCGGCGCCATGATTGCCTGGCCCTTGGCGTGCACGGCAACGGCACTGGCAAACATCGCCTCGGTGCTGAAGCCAAAGTGCTTGAGCACCATGAAGGCCATGAACGTGGTACCGCTGAGCAACATCACGGCCTTGATGATCTGCACCCAGGTGGTGGCGAGCATGCCGCCGAAGGTCACGTAGGCGACCATCAGCACCCCGACCAGCATCACCGCATACAGGTAGCTGATACCGAACAGCAGCTCGATCAGCTTGCCGGCACCGACCATCTGCGCCACCAGGTACATCAGCGCCACGACCAGGGTGCCGAACGCCGACGTCAGGCGCACGGGGGTTTGAGCCAGGCGGTAGGACACCACATCGGCAAAGGTGTACTTGCCCAGGTTGCGCAAGCGCTCGGCAATCAGGAACAGGATGATCGGCCAACCCGCGAGCACGCCCAAGGCGTACAGCAAGCCGTCGTAGCCGTTCATGAACATCATTGCCGAAATGCCCAGGAACGACGCGGCGCTGATCATGTCGCCGGCGATCGCCAGGCCGTTCTGCATGCCGGTCAGGCCGCCGCCGGCGGTGTAGAAGTCACTGGCCGAACGGGTCCGCAATGCGGCCCAGCGGGTGACCAGCAAGGTGAAGCAGACGAACACCATGAACATCGAGATGGCGGTCCAGTTCATTGCGCGCACTCCTGCTTGACCTTGTCGTTGAGCGGGTCGAGCACGTTGTTGGCGCGGTGCACGTAAATGCCGGTGAGGGCGAACGACAACAGCACCATGAGCACGCCCACGAGCATGCCGACGGTGGTCACGCCACCGCTGAGCGACTGGCCGAGGGTGCTGGGCGAGAACGCCACCAGCAGGACGAAGCCGTAGTAGATCACCAGCATGGCCAGGGTCAGGCTGCCGTTGAGGCGGCGCTTGCGCCGGACCAGGTGCTGGAAGTCGGGGTGGTTGGCGATGCTTGCGATGCGTTCGGGGGTCATGGGTCAGCGATCTCTTGGTGTTGTAGTTGTTTTTTGTGAGGTCACACGGGTGTTGCATGCGGTGTTGTAAAGCGGCGCGGGTTTACAACTGGTCGAAGTCGAGCACCACCTTGTCGCTCACCGGGTAGGTCTGGCACGACAGCACATAGCCCGCCGCCACTTCGTAGTCTTCCAGCGCATGGTTGCTATCCATCTCTACCTCGCCCTCGATCACCCGGCACTTGCAGGTGGAGCACACGCCCGCCTTGCACGAGTAGGGCAGCTCGGCGCCAATGGCATTACCGGCGTCCAGCACGTTCTGGCTGTTGCGCGGCAGGTCGAACGACAGGGCGCGGCCATCGCTGATCACGGTGATATGGCTGAGCGCCGAATCCACCTGGCGCGCCGCTTCACGGGCCTCGCGGCGTGCTTCGCTGCCGGCGGCGGCAAACAGTTCGAAATGGATGCGCTCCTTGCCCATGCCGTTGGCCTGCAGGCTGTCACGCACGGTTTCGGTCATCGCCTGGGGGCCGCAGATGAACGCCGCGTCCAGCGTGGTGACGTCCAGCCAGCGGGCGAACAGTTGGCCGCACTTGTCGGCATCGATCCGGCCGTTGTACAGGTCGACATCCTGCTGTTCGCGGCTGAACACGAAAATCAGGTTCAGGCGGTCCAGGTAACGGTTTTTCAGGTCTTCGAGCTTGTCGCGGAACAACGCACCGGAGCTGGAGCGGTTGCCGTACAGCAGGGTGAAGCGGCTGTGCGGCTCACTGGCCAGGGTGGTGGCGATGATCGACAGGATCGGCGTGATGCCGCTGCCTGCGGCCACGCCCAGGTAGTGGCCATGACGGGCAGGGTCCAGCGGTACGTGGAAACTGCCGGACGGCGGCATCACTTCCAGTTGCTGGCCAGCCTTGAGCACGTCATTGGCAAAGGCGGAGAAACGCCCGCCCGGCACGCGCTTGACGGCTACCCGCAGCTCGCCATCCTGAACCGCGCTGCAGATGGAATACGAGCGGCGTACTTCCTCGTTGTCCAACTGGGTACGCATGACCAGGTACTGGCCCTGGGTAAAGCTGAATTGCGCCTGCAAGTGCTCAGGCACGTCGAAGGCGATGGATACCGCGTCGCGGGTCTCGTTACGCACTTGCTTGATGGTCAGGCTGTGAAACTGGCTCATGGTGTTCTCCACGGCTCAAATGCATTTGAAATAGTCGAACGGCTCCAGGCACTCGCGGCAGCGGTACAGCGCCTTGCAGGCCGTGGAGCCGAACTGGCTGAGCAGTTCGGTGTGGGGGCTGGCGCACTGCGGGCAGCACACCTGGGGCGCTTCACCGAGCAAACTGCGCTTGCTGGTGCTGCCCTCGGGCGGTGCGATGCCGTAGGCGCGCAAGCGTTGGCGGCCCAGCTCGCTGATCCAGTCGGTGCTCCAGGCCGGGGTCAGCCGCCGCTCCAGCGCAGGGGCAGCGAAGCCGGCCTGTTGCAGCGCGTCACGGATGTCGGCCTCGATCACCTCGGTCGCCGGGCAACCGGAATAGGTCGGCGTGACTACCAGGTGCAGGTGGCCGGCGCGCCAGTCGAGGTCGCGGACGATGCCCAGGTCGACCACGCTGACTACCGGCACTTCCGGGTCCATGACCTGCTCCAGTACTTCCCAGGCCCGGGCCAGGTCATCGCCGCGGGCCGCACGGGCGCCGAGGTCGCTGGCAATCAGCTCACCAGGTTGCATCGGGGTAGGCCCGTGGCAGGAACTGCATTTCGGCCAGCAACAGCCCCAGGTGCTCGGTGTGCAGGCCTTTGCGGCTGTCCAGGTAGAAATGGCTGGCCGCCTTGGGCAGCGGCAGTTGCACCGAATCGAAAATCGCTGTCACCTGCTTGAGCCAGGCCGCACCGACGCTGGGCGGGTCGGCAGCAATGCCGGCCTCGGCCAGGCGCACTTCGTTTTCGCTGCCTGCCGTCAGTTCGACGGTGAAGCGCCACAGCGCGGGGATCGCATCGAGCATGCGCCGACGGCTTTCGTCAGTGCCGCCGCCCAGGCGCTGCACCCATTCGCCGGAGCGCCGCAGGTGGTAGGTGACCTCCTTGAGTGCCTTGGCGGCAATGCCGGCGATACGTTCGTCGCTGGACGCGGCCAGGCCCTGCAGCACCGCGTAATGCCAGGCGTCATAGAAGAACTGCTTGGTCATGGTCACGGCAAAGTCGCCATTGGGTTGCTCGACCAGCAGCAGGTTGCGGTAGGCGCGTTCGTCGCGACGCATGGCAAGGGCGTCGGCATCACGGCCGTCATCGAGCAGCTCGGCGGCGTACTCCAGCCAGTTACGGGCCTGGCCGACCAGGTCGAGGCCGACGTTCATCAAGGCCAGCTCTTCTTCGATGGCCGGCGCATGGCCGCACCATTCACAAAGGCGCTGGCCCTGCACCAGGGCGGTGTCGCCCAGTAGCAGCAAATACGGGATAAGCGTTTCTGTATGCATGGCCAACCTCACATGTGTCCGACTTCGTCGGGCAGTTCGTAAAAGCTGGCGTGGCGGTAGACCTTGTCGTCCGAAGGGGCGAACAACGGGTCTTTCTCGTCAGGCGAGGAGGCGGTGATCAGCGCCGAAGGCACCACCCACAGGCTCACGCCTTCGCTGCGGCGGGTGTACAGCTCACGGGCATTCTCGATGGCCATGGCGGCGTCGGCGGCATGCACGCTGCCGACATGCTTGTGGTTCAAGCCGTGCTTGCTGCGCACGAACACTTCGTAGAGGGTCCAGACAGACATTTTCGATCTCCGCATCAATCGCCGCTCAGGCGGCGTTCTTGTTCTGTTGCTTGCGCGCATAGGCCACGGCGGCCTCGCGCACCCAGGCACCGTCCTCGATGGCTTTGCGCCGGGTGGCGACACGCTCCAGGTTGCACGGGCCGTTACCCTTGATGACTTCGTAGAACTCGTCCCACTGGATTTCGCCGAAGTCGTAGTGGCCGCGGGCCTCGTTCCACTTCAGGTGCGGGTCGGGCGCGGTGCAGCCGAGCAGTTCGAGCTGTGGCACGGTCTGGTCGATGAAACGCTGGCGCAGTTCGTCGTTGGTCTGGCGCTTGATCTTCCAGGCCATCGACTGGGCGCTGTTGGGGGAGTGCTCGTCGCTTGGGCCGAACATCATCAGCGACGGCCACCACAGGCGGTTGATGGCGTCCTGGACCATGTCCTTCTGCGCCTGGGTGCCGTGGCGCATCATGGTCAGCAGCAGCTCGTAGCCCTGGCGCTGGTGGAAGCTCTCTTCCTTGCAGATACGGATCATGGCGCGGGAGTAGGGGCCGTAGGAGGTGCGCTGCAGCACCACCTGGTTGACGATCGCGGCGCCATCGACCAGCCAGCCTACCGCGCCCATGTCGGCCCAGCTCAGGGTCGGGTAGTTGAAGATGCTCGAGTACTTGGCCTTGCCGCTGTGCAGCTTGGCGATTTCTTCGTCGCGGTCGGCGCCGAGGGTTTCCATGGCGCTGTACAGGTACAGGCCGTGACCAGCTTCGTCCTGGATCTTGGCCATCAGTTGCAGCTTGCGCTTAAGGCTTGGGGCGCGGGTGACCCAGTTGCCTTCGGGCAACATGCCGACGATTTCCGAATGGGCGTGCTGGGAGATCTGCCGGATCAGGGTCTGGCGATAAGCCTCGGGCATCCAGTTCTTGGCTTCGATCTTGATCTCGGCGTCGATCTTTTCCTGGAAGTTGCGCTCTTCAGGCGACATCTCGTCTAGCGACTTGACGCGTTTTACACCGGTTTCGACTAGCTGTGCGTACATGTTCTGACTCCTGCCTCAGGGCTGGGTGGGGCATGAGTCATTTATAAGCGATACAAAACACAACATCAAACAGATTATTAGGTATCGGATAATATTTTTGTATCGGATTGCCGCAAAGAAGTGCCCACAGCGGCTGCTATGTGCTTGTCGGGAGATAGGGTGATGGCGGCTAGGTGCCTGTCTTGGGTTTGGAGGTGGGGCGGAGATCGAGCGCCGCGCGGGCGGCGCTCGATCTGATGGGCGCTGAAAATGCCAAGCCAAGCACCTGGCGGCCCCGAGGAAAAAGGATTCAGCGCTGAACGATCAGCCAGCCAAACGCTTGTCGTAAACGTGGCATGCTTTGCCTTCGGAGCGCTTGAGCGTGCCGCAAGGCTGCAGCCGCACGTGGGTGCTGATGCCGATGTAGGTCTTGATTTGCCTGCTCAGCTCAGCCACCACCAGTTTGCGCTGCGCCTCGTCGAGTGCCTGGCACTCGCCACGCAACTCCACATGCACCTCGACACTGTCCAGGTTGCCATTGCGATACAGGTGTATCTCATACAGCTCTGAAAGCTGTTTTATTTTAAGCACCTGCTCTTCGATCTGCGTGGGGAACACGTTGACCCCGCGGATGATCAGCATGTCGTCACTGCGCCCAGTGATCTTGCCGATCCGCCGCATCGGCCGTGCCGTACCCGGCAACAGGCGTGTCAGGTCGCGGGTGCGGTAGCGGATCATTGGCAGCGCTTCCTTGCTCAACGAGGTGAACACCAGTTCGCCCAGTTGCCCGTCCGGCAACACCTCACCGCTGACCGGGTCGATGATCTCGGGGTAGAAGTGGTCTTCCCAGATGGTCGGCCCGTCTTTGGTTTCCAGGCATTCCATGGCCACCCCTGGCCCCATGATCTCCGACAGGCCATAGATATCCAGGGCATTGATGCCCAGGCGCTGCTCGATCGAGCGGCGCAACTCGTCGGTCCACGGCTCGGCGCCGAAGATCCCCAGGCGCAGCTTGAGGTCGTGCGGGTCGATACCCTGGCGTTCGATCTCGTCAGCCAGGTTGAGCATGTACGAGGGCGTGACCATGATGATGTCAGGCTGGAAGTCACGGATCAGTTGCACCTGCTTCTCGGTCTGGCCGCCCGACATGGGGATCACCGTGCAACCGAGCCGTTCGGCACCGTAGTGCGCGCCCAGGCCGCCGGTGAACAGGCCATAGCCATAGGACACGTGCACCTTGTCCCCCTTGCGCCCGCCGGCCGCGCGGATCGAACGGGCGACCACGTTGGCCCAGGTATTGATGTCGTTCTGGGTATAACCGACCACGGTCGGCTTGCCCGTGGTGCCGCTGGAGGCGTGCAGGCGCACCACCTCTTCCTGGGGCACGGCGAACATGCCATAGGGGTAGTTGTCGCGCAGGTCGTTCTTGCCGGTAAAGGGGAACCTGGCGAGGTCTTCCAGCGCGGTAAGGTCGTCTGGGTGGGCGCCGCACTCGTCGAAACGCTGGCGGTACAGCGGTACATTGTCGTAGGCGTGCTTCAGGCTCCAGCGCAGGCGGTCCAGCTGGTGCTGGCGCAGCTCGTCGACACTGGCAGTCTCGATCGGGTCAAGCAGGGCGCGGTCGGCATCGTGGTACATGTTCATGGCTTCACTCGAATTGTTCTTGTACGTTGGCGCTAAGGCCTTGAGTGTCATGCGGGCAGCATACTGCCCGTGTCGTGTTCAGTCTCAGGCCATTGGTCTGATGTGCTCAGAGGCGCTCGATGACCAGGGCAATGCCTTGGCCAACGCCGATGCACATGGTGCACAAGGCGTAGCGGCCGCCGCGTTCTTCCAGCTCGTGCAGGGCGGTGGTCACCAGCCGTGCGCCGCTCATGCCCAGCGGATGCCCCAGGGCGATAGCGCCGCCATTGGGGTTGACGCGCTTGTCGTCGTCAGCCAGGCCCAGCTCGCGCAGCACTGCCAGGCCTTGGGCCGCAAATGCTTCGTTCAACTCGATGACGTCCATGTCGGCCAGGCTCAGGCCGGCCTGCGCGAGTACCTTGCGGGTCGCCGGGACCGGGCCGATGCCCATGATGCGCGGTTCGACCCCAGCGGCGGCCATGCCGAGGACCCGGCCGCGCGGCTTCAGGCCATGGCGGCGGGCCGCATCAGTGCTGGCCAGCAGCAGGGCGCAAGCGCCGTCGTTGACGCCTGAAGCGTTGCCTGCTGTCACGCTGCCGCCTGCACGGAACGGCGTGCCGAGCCTGGCCAACTGGTCCAGGGTGGTGTCGGCGCGCGGGTGCTCATCATGCTCGACACGCTTGGCCGGGCCTTTGCGCTGGGCGATCTCGACCGGGACGATCTCCCGTGCCAGCCGGCCCCGGGCCTGGGCGGCGGCCGCCTTGTGCTGGCTGCGCAAGGCGAAAGCGTCCTGGTCTTCGCGCGAAATACCGAACTGCGCGGCGACATTCTCGGCGGTCTCGGGCATCGAGTCGATGCCGTACTGCGCCTGCATCAGTTTATTGACGAAACGCCAGCCGATGGTGGTGTCGAACAGCTCGGCGCTGCGGCCGAAGGCTTGCTCTGACTTGCCCATGACGAAGGGTGCCCGCGACATCGACTCGACGCCACCGGCCAGCATCAGCCCGGCTTCGCCGCAGCGCAGGGCGCGGGCGGCGCTGCCGACGGCATCCAGCCCGGAACCGCACAGGCGATTGAGGGTGGTGCCCGGCACGGCATCGGGCAGGCCGGCGAGCAGGCTAGCCATGCGTGCCACGTTACGGTTGTCTTCGCCCGCCTGGTTGGCGCAGCCGAGGATCACGTCATCAATGGCGGCCCAGTCGAGTTCGGGGTGGCGGGCCATCAGCGCCCTGATCGGCACGGCCGCGAGGTCGTCGGCGCGCACGCTGCTCAGTGCGCCGCCGTAACGGCCGATTGGCGTGCGCACGGCGTCGATGATCAACGCCTGGTCGAAGGTCTGGTCAGTCATCCTGGGTCTCCTGCGGCAACACCGTGCCGCGCACTTTGTAGGATTTTCCGTGGAACAGGGCAATCAGTTCGCCACGCTGGTTTTCCAGGCGTACGTCATACAGGCCCGTGCGGCCCTTGCGGGTGATTTCGCTGGCGGTAGCGGTGAGCACGTCCTGCTCGAAAGCCGGTGCCACGTAGTCGATGCTGCAGTTCAAGGCCACGGTCGCTTCGTCGTAGCTGTTGCAGGCGAAGGCAAACGCCGAGTCCGCCAAGCTGAACAAGAAACCACCATGGCAGCTGCCGTGGCCCTGAATCATGTCGGCGCGCACCGGCATGCTCAGGCGGGCCTGGCCGGGGCCGACGTCGAGCAGCCGAGCGCCCAGGGCCTGGGTGGCGCGGTCGCGGGAAAACATTGCATCGGCGCAGGCGCGTGCCAGTTGCTCGGGGGTACGTTGGGCTTCAGTCATGCAGTCGGCCTCCTTGGGCATGCACGCGGCGCAGCAGCAGCGAAGGGCGGTAGCGGGTCTCGCCGTAGCAGCGCTGCAGGTTGTCCAGCACGCGCAGGGAGTAGCCGATGCCGATCTGCTCGGCCCAGGCCAACGGCCCGCGCGGGTAATTGACCCCGGCGCGCATGGCCAGGTCGATGTCGGCTGCCGAGCCTACGCCTTGCAGCACGGCATCGGCAGCTTCGTTGGCGAGCGTGGTGACGGTGCGCAACACCACCAGGGCCGGCAGATCGGCGACCAGGCAAACCTTCAGGCCCGCCTGGCGCAGTAACGCTACGGCCTGTTCGCGCGCCTCGCGGGTGGTGTCGGGACAAGTGCTGATGGCAATCCGTTCGGCCTTGTTGTAGTCCAGCGCGAGGTCCACCAGCACCAGGTTGCGCAACCCATCTTCACGCGCGCGTTGGCTGGCCAGGCGGCCGTCAGACAACGCCAGGGTGGCATCACCTACCCGCAGCAGGCCGCTGCCCGGGCGCTCGGTGACCTGGATGCCGCAGGCCTGGATGCGCTGCAGCAAGGATTGCATCACGCCCAGGCTGCCTTCGACCACGCAGCACTCGACACGCGCCGCACTTTGCACCTCGGCGGGCTGCGGCCGCAGCGCACCTTCGCTGTAATCGTAGAAACCCTGGCCGCTCTTGCGCCCAAGACGGCCGGCATCCACCAGCTCTTTCTGTACCAGCGAGGGCTGGAAGCGGAAGTCACCATAAAAGGCGTCGAACACCGAGCAGGTCACGGCGTAATTGACATCGTGGCCGATCAGGTCGGTCAGCTCGAAAGCGCCCATGCGGAAACCACCGGCGTCACGCATCAGCGCATCGAGGCTCGCGCAATCAGCGGCGCCTTCCTGGTACAGGCGCAGGCTCTCGGCGTAAAACGGCCGCGCCACCCGGTTGACAATGAAGCCCGGCGTCGAACGCGCATGCACCGGCTGCTTGCCCCAGGCCATGGCCGTGTCGTACAGCGTGGCGGCCAAGGCGGGGGCGGTGGCCAGGCCTGAGACGACCTCGACCAACGCCATCAACGGCGCAGGGTTGAAAAAGTGCATGCCGATCACCCGTTCGGGCCGCCGCAGGCCGGCGGCCAGGCTGGTGATCGACAGCGATGAGGTGTTGCTGGCCAATATGCAGCTGTCGCTGCACAGGGCTTCGAGCTGCTGCAAGAGTGCCTGTTTGACCTGCAGGTTTTCGACGATCGCTTCGATTACCAGCTGCGCATCGGCCAGTGCTTCGAGCGTTTCCACGGGCTGCAGGCGCGCGCTGATCGCCTGGCGTGCGGTAGCGTCGAGCTTGCCTTTTTCGACCAGGCGGCCGAGCTGGCGGTCGATGCCTTGCACGGCCAGGGCCGCAGCGCCTGGGCGATTGTCATACAGGCAAACCGGATGCCCCGCCTGGGCGGCCACCTGGGCGATGCCGGCCCCCATCGCACCGGCGCCGATCACCGCGACCTGGGCGTTACCGTTAAGTGCACTCATGTCAGCACCCCTTGAAGGCCGGTGCGCGCTTGGCCATGAACGCCGCGACGCCTTCGCGGTAGTCCTCGCTGCGCCCGGCCAGGCGCTGCAGGTCACGCTCAAGTTCGAGCTGCTGGTCAAAGTGATTGTCGTAACTGGCGTTAAGCGCACGCTTGATCAGGGCCAGCCCGTAAGTCGGCTGGGTCGCCAGCTGGCGGGCGAGGGCCAGCGCCTCGTCACGCAGTGCGGCGTCGTCGACCACCCGGTGGATCAGGCCCCATTGCTCGGCTTTTTCCGCACTCAGGCGTTCACCGAGCATGGCTAGCGCCTTGGCCCGAGCCATGCCGACCAAGCGCGGCAGTTGCCAGGTACCACCCGAGTCCGGCACCAGGCCGATCTTGCAGAACGCCTGGATAAAGCTGGCCGAGCGGGCCGCAAGCACCAGGTCACAGGCCAGCGGAATGTTCGCGCCCGCACCGGCCGCCACGCCGTTGACCGCGCAGATGACCGGCATCGGCAGGTCGCGCAGGGCCCGCACCAGCGGGTTGTAGAACGCCTCGATGGACTCGCCCAGGTCGGGCACTTGCGCGCCAGGCGCGACGTTGCGGTCAGACAAGTCTTGCCCGGCGCAAAAGCCACGCCCTTCGCCAGTCAGCAGCAACACGCGTACCTGCGGGTCTTGGCGTACCTGCTTGAGCGCCTCGCGCACTTCCTTGTGCATCTGCGTGTTGAAGCTGTTCAGCTGGTCAGGCCGGTTCAGCGAGAGGAGGGCGACACCGTCCTCGATGGAAAACAGGATGTGCTCGAAAGCCATGACAGGCTCGCTCCGTCAGTCGGTAGGGAAGAGGGGGTTACTGGCCCAAGAAGTGCGCCGGGCGTTTTTCCTGGAAGGCGCGGATGCCTTCGTCGCGGTCGACGGTACCGGCCAGCAAGGTGAACGCGTGGCGTTCAAAGCGCAGGCCGGTGGCCAGGTCGGTGTCCCCGGCCTTGAGCAGGGCTTCTTTGGCCAGGCGCACGGCCAGCGGTGCCTTGCGGGCGATGCTGGCCGCCACTTGCAGGGCGCGCTCGACGGCAAGCTCGGGCTGCGTCAGCTCGCTGACCAGGCCGGCCTGCTGGGCCTGCCGGGCGGTGATCGGCTCGCCGGTCAGAACCATCTGCATGGCCAGCGGCTTGCCGACCGCGCGCAACAGGCGTTGTGTGCCGCCCGCACCGGGGATGATGCCGAGGTTGATTTCGGGCTGGCCGAAGCGTGCGTCTTCGCCGGCGATGACGATATCGGCGCACATCACCAGCTCGCAGCCACCGCCCAGGGCGAAGCCGTTGACCGCTGCAATCAGCGGTTTGGCAAAACTGGCGATGCGCTGCCAATGGGCGACACGCGGGTCATTGAGGATGCCGACCAGGTCGCGCTCGGCCATTTCACGGATGTCGGCGCCGGCAGCGAAGGCCTTGCGGCTGCCGGTGAGCACTACGGCGCGGGTTGCCGGGTCGCGCTCGGCACTTTCCAGCTCGGCCGCAAGCTCGGCGAGCAGTTCGGTACACAGCGCATTGAGGGCTTCGGGCCGCTGCAGGGTGATCAGGCGGACGCCGTCCTCAGGCGCCTGCACAACGAGATAGCGAGGCATGTCGGTTTCCTCAGGCTGCACGCACGGCACGTGGGCCGGCATTTATTGGAATTGTCTGCAGGGGCAGGGGAAAACGCTGAGGCCTGCCCGGGTGAGGTCCAGTATATGCCTTATATGATACAGAACGGCAATAGCAAATATTGCATTACGTGTCCCTTAATGCGAGAAATTACTTCCAGTCAGGCCCGGGTTAGGCTTTTAAAGCCCAGCAAATACGCCATTAAAGTCAAGGTTTATGAGTTGGGAGGTGCACCTCGAAAAGCGATACAAAGAATCAGCAATTGACGGTTACATTTATCGTGATACATGATCGCCTCACTAACTGAATCATTTTGAGAGGTGTGACATGCCTTGCTATCGGCTGGACGGCCTGACCCCCGTGATCCACCCAACGGCGTACGTACACCCGACGGCCGTGCTGATCGGCGATGTGATCATCGGCCCGCAGTGTTACGTCGGCCCCCTGGCGTCATTGCGCGGCGACTTTGGCCGCATCGTGCTGGAGGAGGGTGCCAACCTGCAGGACACCTGCGTGATGCACGGCTTCCCGGGCGGCGATACGGTGATAGAGCGCCATGGCCATGTGGGCCACGGCGCGGTTTTGCACGGCTGCCGGATAGGCGCCGATGCCTTGGTGGGCATGAATGCGGTGATCATGGACGGCGCACACATCGCGCCACGCTGCATCGTCGGCGCCACGGCCTTCGTCAAGGCTGGCTTCGAATGCCCCGAGCAGAGCCTGGTAATGGGCGCGCCGGCACAGGCCAAGCGTACCCTCAGCGATCAAGAGGTCGCCTGGAAGCAACGCGGCACAGCCGAATACCAGCGTCTGGCCCAGCGCTGCAGTGCCGCCCTGGTCGAATGCCCGCCCCTGAGCGAAGTCGAAGCGCAGCGCCCACGCATGGGTGATTGCGGCTTTCGCCCCAAAGGCGAGGCGCAGGCATGAGCCTGGTGGTGACTGGTAATGGCCAGGCGGCACGGCGGGCAGGTATAGTCGGGGCTCCATCGGCTTACAGTTCCCTCATGAGCAGCCTTGCCCCCCTCAATACTTTGATCACCCGCTTCCAGGAGCAGACGCCGATCCGCGCGAGCTCGCTGATCATCACCCTGTATGGCGACGCCATCGAGCCGCATGGTGGCACGGTCTGGCTGGGCAGCCTGATCAACCTGCTGGAGCCGATCGGCATCAACGAACGGCTGATCCGCACCTCGATCTTCCGCCTGACCAAGGAAGGCTGGCTGACCGCCGAAAAAGTCGGCCGGCGCAGCTATTACAGCCTCACCGGCACGGGCCGGCGCCGTTTCGAAAAAGCCTTCAAGCGTGTGTACAGCGCGAGCCTGCCAGCCTGGGACGGCGCCTGGACGCTGGTGTTGCTGTCGCAGCTGGAGGCCAGCAAGCGCAAGGCCGTGCGCGAGGAACTGGAGTGGCAGGGCTACGGCGCCATCGCCCCGAACGTACTGGGCTGCCCGCGCGCTGATCGTGCCGACCTGGCGACCACCTTGCGCGAGCTGGACGCCACTGACGACAGCATCGTCTTCGAAACCCACACCCAGGAAGTACTAGCCTCCAAGGCCATGCGCGCCCAGGTGCGGGAAAGCTGGCGGATCGAGGAACTGGGTGAGCACTACAGCGAGTTCATCCGCTTGTTCCGACCGCTGTGGCAGGCGCTCAAGGAGCAGAAGGAACTCGATGCCCAGGACTGCTTCCTGGCGCGCACCTTGTTGATTCATGAGTACCGCCGGCTGCTGCTGCGTGACCCGCAGTTGCCGGATGAGCTGCTGCCTGGGGATTGGGAAGGCAGGGCTGCTCGCCAGTTGTGCCGTAACCTCTATCGGCTGGTGTGGGGCAAGGCGGAAGCGTGGCTGGGGACCGCACTGGAGACGGCAGATGGGCCGTTGCCGGATGTTAACGAGAGCTTCTACAAGCGGTTTGGTGGGCTGGGCTGAGTCAGGGCAACGCATAAACCTTGAACAACCGCCTGGCCGTGTCGCTCACACCGTCGAGGTATTTGACGTAGGCCTGCTCGATTTCGCCCGACCGGTACATCTCGCTCAGCACCGTATCGACCAGCAACCGGAAGTCATCATCGCCGCGCGCGATCATCAGCGAAACCGGCGCATATTCGTAGATTCGGTCGAGCAGCAATAGGCTGCCGTCCGGATAGCCCGACGCGATGTGGGTCTTGAGCAGGATACGGTCGGCAAAGAACGCATCGGCACCGTCCTCGGCCACGCGCCGTACGCCTTCCTCATTGCTCTTGACGCTAACCAAGGTCGCGATCACCCCAAGCAGCCGCATCTGCTCGCCAACCCACTGCTGCGTGGCACTACCCGCCAATACGGCATAGGTCTGCTTGGCCAGGCCCCGATTGACCGTGGCGCGCCAGGTCGGCCCGTCATGCGCCACCTCACCGTTGAGCGCCTTGAGTAACGGCTCAGGTGACTGCTTACGGACCACGGCCGAGAGCCCCGCGGTATACACCGGCAGCGAAAAGCTCACTGCTTTGCGCCGCTCCAGCGTCTGCGGGGTCGGCGTGCAGAGGATATCGACTTTGCCCGAGCTGACCGCAGCAACCGCTTGGATAATTTCCACGGGCTGAAACCGCACCTGCAACGCGGGTTGCTGCAGTTCGGATTTCACCCGTTCACTGATCTTCAGACAAAGATCAATGGCATAACCCTCGACGGTATCGCCGTTCAGGTCACTGAACGGTGCTGACCCAGGCAGGTAGCCCAGCGTCAGGGTATGACTGCTGCGCACCCGCTCCAGGGTATCGGCCCAGGAAACAACCGAAACACCAGAAAGCGCACCCGCCAGCAGCAGACGCAAAAGCTTCGCTGATAACGACTTCATTGCTCGCGCCCTCCGCTCAGGCCGTCAGTTGGCGAGTAGACAAACCGCTTGGCGAGAAACCCGTACAGCAGGTAGCCAAAGGCGAGCACCAGCAACCCGCCAAACAAAGCCTCCATGCCGCAGGCATACAGCGCGTAAAGCGAGTAGGACACGGCAATCAGCAGCACAACCAGGTTGCGCGAGTACACCGTTGGCGAGACGTTGGCCTTGTACATGATTACCAGTAGCCCGGTCAGCGCTGTCACGTAGGGGATCAGGTTGGTCACCGCAGCAAGGTTCACCAGCTTGCTGAACTGCGCACTGGCATTGGGTGAAATGGTCGAAACGGCCATTGCAGTCTGCAACAGGCCACAGACGATCATGCCAATAACCGGCGCCCCAAACCTGTTGAGCTTGCTAAACAGCTTGAGAAAGAGGTTCTGGTCGGCGGTCATCTTGGCGGTCTGGGCCAGGGTGAACTGCCAGCCCAGCAGTGAGCCGACACAGGCCATGACCGCCAAGGCCATGACAATATTGCCCACCAGCGGGCTGAACATCTTCGCGTAGACTAGCGCGAAAGGCGCTGACGCGTTGGCCAGCTCAGCGTTGGGGATGATGCCCTGGATGACCGTGGTCGAAAGCACATAGACCACTGCCGCCCCCAGGGTGCCGAAGAGGCACGCCAGCGGCACGTCGCGCTTCGGGTTCTCGACCGCATCAGACGCCTGGGCTGCCGACTCCATGCCGAGAAAGGCCCACAGGGTCAGCGGTATGGCCTTGCCGATGGCCTCGGAAAGCGGCAACGCATTGGGGTTCCAGGCGGCCTGGAGCAGGTCGGGCTTGAACCAGAACCAGCCGATGATACTCAGCCCCGCAACGGGGATGATGACACCCCAGACCGTGATCGCACCGATCTTGCCGGTGATGTTCGGGCCGCCAAAGTTGGCGACGATGGTTAGCCAGATCAGCCCCACGGTGCCGATGAACAGCGGCACGGCACCGGTACCCAACCAAGGCACGAACGCGGTCATGTAGCCCACCGCAGAAATTGCCACCGCGACGTTGGCGATCGCCAGCGACAGAAAGTACAGGTAGGAGCAGAGAAAGAAGCCTGATTTTGCGTGGGCTTCTTCGGTGTAGGCCGACAAGCCGCCAGAGCGCGGGCAGAAGATCCCGCATTGAGCAAAACAGTAGGCAATGGCCATCGAACCAATCGCGGTGAAGGCCCATGACAACAGCGACACTGCGCCCAGTTGCGCCATGTTGGTCGGCAGCATGATGATGCCCGACCCCATCATGTTGACCGTCACCAGCGTAGTAAGGCCCATCAGGCTCATCTTCTTGCGTGGGTCCGTCATCGCAAACTCCCTTTCAAGGCTTGCTGGCTGGCTGCGGATGTTCTGGCTTGGCAGGGTCGGCGTACCACTGCTCCCTTGGCACCCACTTGGCCTGCAATGGGTCGCCGAGGTAGTGGGGCGACATGATCTGCACGCCGTACTCGTTGAAAACGTCCTGGATATTGGCGTGCAGCAGGCTGAGGAGGAGGGCGCGTGGCCTGGGCTGCGACGGAACGGCCTGGGCCACTAGGCGGTACTCCGGATAAAAATCCGACAGCGCCGTCTGGAACACCTGGGGTTCGGGCTTTGCCAGTACGCCATCGGTACGCCTGGCCGCCTCCAGCAACATCGCTTCGACCTGCCGCCACGGTGTGTCGTAGCCGATGGTCACCACCGTATCGACCACATAGCCTGGCCCCTCGACGATGCGTGAGTAGTTTTTCGTCACGGTGCCCGTGATCATCGAATTGGGCAGCGTCAACACCTCGCCAAGGCCGGTGCGGATGGTGGTGGTGAACATACCCACCTCGGTCACCGTGCCCTCATAGTCGCCCACGCGCACGAACTCACCGGCGCGCAGCGTCCTTGTATAGGTGAGAATCAGCCCGGCCGCCGCCTGGCCGACGACACTGGTGGCACCGAGCGAAATCATCAGCCCGAGCAGTACCGACAGGCCCTTGAAGGCATCGGTGCCAGAGCCAGGTAGGTACGGGTAGGCCATCACCAGCGCAAACAGCCAGATCGCCAATGATGTCAGGCGCATGGTGGGCTGCAGGGTTTCTTCGTTGAGCCACTTCAACGTGCCCGGCCGTGCCATGCGCCGCAGCACCCGCTTGGAAAACGCGCTGATACCGCGGGCAATGAAGAAAATCGACAGGGCAACGGTAAGCCCGGGGATGGCGTGAAGGATGCCGCTGACCAGGTAGCTGACCAGCTCCATCAGGTAGACATTCAGGCTTTCGCCCCACGCCCGGGTGTAAGGGAACTGCGACAGCACGAAGCCCAGCCACTGGTAGCAGAGCAACAGCAACACCAGCCAGTACACCAACCACAGCGAACGATCGGCCAGGTAGTAGAGGTTCTGCAGGTCGAACAGGGGTGTTTGACCCACCCTGAAACGCTCGGAATGCTTGCCCATCAGCCTGGGCAGCAGCCCCAAAAGCTTTCGCCGCACACCTCGCGCGCCCTTGACCAGAAGCATGAACACCAAGGTGGCCGCAGCCGAATAGCCGACGGCATTAAGGAGAAAACGCACGCTGCGCGCCTGGCGTGTTTCCTCGACCACCAGGCGCAGGTTCTCTGCGGCCAGCTCGGCGGCTTCGCGCGCGGTGATATCGTTGGCGGCGGCGTCCTGCGGCGTGACAATGAACGCGCGCCGATCGCCCAGCAGTACCAGGTAACTGTTCAGGATAGCGTCGATTCTGATGCCTTGGTCATCTTCATCCTGCAACGCTTCTTCAATGGCCGACTTGGCCCGCAGTGCTCGAACCTGTGGTGTTTCACCCAGCAGGGTGGCACGAAAGACAAATACCGTGCGGTTGATGATCTGCAGTGCTGCAGGCTCAGGGGTGGCAGCATCGGCTGCCGTCGCCGAAGGCTCCAGGCCCTCTGCATGGAGGAGGGTTGAGCACAGCATCTGCACCGCCAGAGCCAGCCAACACACTTGCCTGAATCTACGCATGATCCTCATGCTTCGCTCCCCTGCGACCCGAGGTTGGGCTGCTTCCAGCATAGTCGGGTTTCTGGCCTGCCCGGTATCACCGACAGGTGACCATCAGCAATCTATAACGTCAATCGTGGTGCCCCTTATTAGAGTTAAAGCTTACGATTTCGAGCTTTATGTTCATCGTAACAAACCGTAATGCGTGCTATGGTTTGCCTTATGAGACTTAATGTTAGTACTGGTAGACTTTATGGATGACTTTTTCCCTGTCGCCTGCGTCGATACTCTTAATAAAATAGGGCTTCTGGTGAAGGCAAGGCGCCTGTCGCTCGGTTTGCGTCAAACAGACCTCACGGCAGCAATCGGCGTCTCCGCGCATACCCTTCGCAAGATCGAAGGCGGCTCCGCACGCGTGGACCTGCGTTCTTTCATGCTGGTGTTATGGCGCCTGGGCATCAGCGACACGGTCTTCGCCTCGCTGGAGGGCATTGAAAAAACCTCCCAGATCACCCGCTTCAGTGATGACGACGATGGCCACCAGCGCCTAGCATCCCGCCGCGTGCGGCTGGCAAAACCCAAGCCCGAGGAATTCTGATGTCCCGTGCCTACATCTATATGGAGCACCCCGAGACGGGTGAGGTCATCACCCTTGGCCGGCTGACCCTCAAAGGCAAGCTTGGTGAGTTCCTCTATGCGCCTGACCATGTGGCGCAGGGCGGCTGGGTACCCGACCCCATCAATTACCCCCTGCGTGCCGAGCCCTACACGGGGATCGCCAAGAACCGCGGCATACCCGGCTTCATCAATGACGCCATGCCTGATGGCTGGGGCGAGCGGCTGCTGCATAGGGCGTACGGCCAGGAACTGGGCACCCTCGATTTCTTGCTCAAGTCACCGAACAACGACCGCGTCGGCAACCTGATGGCCGGCGGCGCAACCACGCCCGCACCTGGCCTGGGCGACGGCGCGGTACCCACCTTGAAAGGCCTGGCGAAATTCGTCGCCGCGTGCGAAGCGGTGTACGACGGCCAGCTCGACGCCGAGTCGGTAGCAACCCTCAACGTCCGCCAACAGCGTTCCGCCCTGGGCGGCGCGCGCCCCAAACGCACGCTGCAGGACAACGGCATGCTGATCCTGGCCAAGCCCCGTGATCGCTACGACCACTACGACCTGCCCTCCATCGAATATGCCTGCATGACCTTTGCAGCAGGGCAGGGTTTGAACGTGGCAAAAACCGCGCTGCATGCCGAAAACCCTTCAACCTTGCTGATCGAACGCTTCGACCGCACGCCAATTGCGCAGGGCGCCCGGCGCATTCCCATGCTCAGCGCATTGACCCTGCTGGATTCAGAATGGAACGGCGCACACCATCGGGATTGGCGCTACGCCGCCGTAGCCGATGAAATGCGCCGGCGGGGCGTGCCCGATGCTGATCTGCAGGAGCTGTTCAAACGCATGTGCTACAACGCTCTGGTGGGGAACTCTGACGACCATCCACGCAACCATGCAGTGATCTGGGTGGCAGGCGGGTGGCGTCTGTCGCCGATGTACGACGTACTGCCCATGCTCGAAGAAGGGCCGGCACAAACCTTGGCCATGGCTGTTGGCCGTGAGGGCAGCCAGATCAGTCGCGCAAACCTGCTCAGCCACCACGCTCACTTTGCCCTGACGCGGGAGCAGGCCGAGCAAGTACTGGACGAAGTGGCGGGCTGGGAGCCGGCATTGAAGGCGCATTACCAGCATTTGCTTGCGGGGGAAGACCTGAGGATGGCGTGTGAGGCGGCGAGTTCGGTGCGGATGCTCAGCTGAGCGAGTACGGACTGTTTAATCATTAAAAAACCCAGCAGCAGGTACCTGGCTTAGCATTTTCGGCGCGCGCCAAACGGTAGCTGTTCGGACTGATGTATCAGATCAACAACGCAAGCCATAGCGTGCCAAGAATGACGAGCTGAGCCGGAATGAGGTGGCGAGCGAACGAAGATCCGCCGCCGCTCCATGCCAGTACGCATTTGGTCACGGTATTCCCTGTGAGCGCCATCATTGCCGGTAACATCAGGTCGGCACTTTTCAGCTGGCCTGCAGCAACGAGCGAAGCGACCGAAGCAGTTGCGGCATGCGCATCGCCCAAGCCACTGATAAAGGCAGCAATGCTGACCCCCTTGTGACCAAGGTGCTCGAGCAGAAACGCCGAGAACAATGCAATGCAGGTAATCGCTAGCGTGATGAGCAGTGCTGTGAACAGGCTGAAAGCACCGCTGCCAGGCTTGGTCGTGGGGCCGGCTGGCACAGGGCGCCAAGGCGCCAGCAACAGCACGCCGTAAATGAGCGTGACCAGTATACCGAGACCTATAGATGGCCAGAAAGGGCGCAGCAAGCGCACGTCGACAACGCCAAGCACCAAACCAAACTGGACAAGGGTGGCGAGGTTGGACAGCACCGCCGCAGCGGCGAACGCGCGCATGAACGTGTCCTGCTTTCGTGCTTGATGGCCAAGCACCGCAATGGTCGCCGAGCCAGAGGCAAACCCGGATGCGATCGCACTCAGGGCCAAGCCATAGCGTGGCCCCAGCAGGCGCATGGCGATATGCCCTAGCGCACCGACTGCCATCAGTAACACGACCAGCGTGCAGATCACCCGCGGGTTCAGTACCCCGTAGGGGCCAATGAACCGGTCCGGCGTCAACGGCAGCACAACCAGCGCTACTGTGAGGAGCAACAAGCCATCGCGCAGTTCGGCCTCGCTTAGTTGCTGCAGCACGAAACGGTGAAGCTCACGCCTGAGGGCCAGCAGTATGGTGAGTACGATACCGATGGCGGTTGCCAGCTCGGGGTGTTCGACTGTCAAGCCTCCCAACACCAACACCAGCAGCAAGGCGATTGCGCTGGTAATGTCCGAATCTTCGTCGGGTTTTGTGCGGTGGTAAATGGCCAACAGCAGCGCTATGCCCACCAATGCAACGCCGACCAGAACCGGGCCAGCCATTACATGGCAGACATAGCCCATCAGGGCGGTGATTGCGAAGGTTCTCAAACCCGCTGCGGCGGGAGCCTCACTGTTGACCTTCTTGCGCTCCCGCTCAAGGCCAACCAGCATGCCGATGCCCAATGCCACGGCCCCGTGAGCCAAGTTCACCAGGTCGAGCATCAGGTCTGCACCGGGGCGATGGCAAAGCTGCCTTGGGAACCCAGTTCGAGCGCGATCAGCGCTGGCATGTCGAGGATCTCCACCCGCCGGCCGTGCAGGTTGACGATACCCAAACTGCGTAAGTGAGCGACCGAGCGGCATATGGTTTCCAGGCGCAGCCCGAGGTAGGAGGCGATGTCTTCGCGAGACATGCGCAACACGAAACCTCGGGATGAATAGCCGCGGCTGACGAAGCGGCGGGAAAGGCTCAGCAGGAAACTGGCAAGCCGCTGCTCGGCAGAGAGGTTGCAGAGCATCAGCACGCGCTCATGCTCGCGGATAATCTCCCGGCTCATTAGGCGGTTCAAGCTCTGTTGCAGCGCGGGGAAATCACGCGCCAGGGCTTGCAGGCGATGATAGGGCACCGGGCACACTTCGCTGTCTTCCAGGGCGATGGCATCACAGACATGAAGCTCGGTGGCTATGGCATCTAGCCCCATTACGTCCCCTGGCATCCAGAAGTTGATGATCACACCCTGACCTTCGGCGTTGTTCAGGTTCGTTTTGAAGCTGCCTGAGTGCACTGCATACAGGCTACTCAAGGGCACATTTGCGTTGAACAGCGCAGCCCCCTTCCTGACCCGGATACGAGGGCCGATCAGTGTGCCGAAATAACTGTTGCATTGCATGGGCAAACCCGTGGGCAAACACAAGCCGCTGACCCGGCACTCACTGCACGGGCATGTCAGTGGTTTGAAATGAACGGGCCGTGGTTTGCACGTTGGTGCAGGCTGCCCGAGCAGCTGAAAGTCGGTCAGGCCCGACATTTCATGCCTCCTTCGCAGGTCTGAAAGCGACGGTGGTGATCTTGTACAGTGAATGAGGCGCGTTGAGGCGGGCGGTCAGCACGCCCACGAACCGTTCGGCTTCTATGGGTGTTCTGAAACTCACCCGCCACTCGTCCATGTGTACCCACCAGCGATTGTCGTTGGCGCTTTTCTCGACGTAGACGTTCATCGGAACCTCCAGTGCATGCATGAGCAAGGGACTGCCTATCGATAGGGGGCAATGGCGTCCTTGCCGACGGCGTGGCGAGGTTCAGGGCGTGATCGCCACCTTCATCACGCCGTCGCGCTGGTTGGCGAACAATTCGTAGGCAGCTTCGATATCATCGAGCCGGAAACGGTGGGTGACCAAGGGGGAAACGTCGACGCGGCCACTGGCAACCACCGCCATCAACCGGCGCATCCGCTCTTTGCCGCCGGGGCACAGTGTGCTCACGATGCGGTAATCGCCAAGGCCGGCAGCGTATGCATCCACGGGGATGCGCAGGTCGGCGTTGTACACGCCCAGGCTGGACAACGTGCCGCCGGGGCGCAGCACCCGCAGTGCCCATTCGAAGGTGGCCTGGGTGCCTAGCGCTTCGATGGCTACATCTACGCCACGGCCATCGGTCAGCGCCATGATCTGCGCCACCACGTTGCCTTGCTTGAAGTCGACTACGTGTGAAGCCCCCATTTCGCGTGCCACGCTGATGCGCGCCGCCACGGTGTCCACGCCGATGATGGTGGTGGCACCCAGCATTTTGGCGCCGGCGACCGCGCACAGGCCGATCGGGCCCAAGGCGAACACGGCGACGGTATCGCCGATTGTCACGCCCCCGCGTTCTGCACCGGAAAAGCCAGTGGACATGATATCGGGGCACATCAGCACGTGTTCATCGTTGAGGCTGTCAGGAATGGGGGAGAGGTTGGCCATCGCGTCCGGCACCCGCACGTATTCAGCTTGGCAACCGTCAATGACATTGCCGAACTTCCAGCCACCGATGGCCTTGAAACCATGCGCCGTTCCGGCGCCGTCCTGGGCGCCACAGCCACACAGGCAGGCATTGCTGTAGCCGCTTGGGGTGATGGCGCCAGCGATGACGCGTTGCCCTTCGTGGAATCCGCGAACCTCTGAGCCCAGTTTTTCGATGACACCCACTGGCTCGTGGCCGACGGTCAGCCCTTTGGCCACTGGATACTCGCCACGCAAGATATGCACATCGGTGCCACAGATCGTCGTGGTGCTGATGCGCATCAGCGCATCTAGCGGGCCGATCTCAGGGATGGGCTTGTCTTCCAGCACGATGCGGTTCTTTTCGACATAAATGGCCGCTTTCATGAGTGCCATGGCATGCCTCCGGGGCATCGCTGATTGTTAGCAGCGTGCGCCTAAAAAGCGTGTAAGTCTTGATCCGTGTCAATTTTGCGTCAAACGGCGGCAGCCGTTGATCAGTGCCCTCTGACTTTTGATAAACATCAAACCGCACAGGCGCCGCTGTCAGATCATCAAGGTACTCATCGAGCCCGCAGAGGTGTGCCATGACCAACCCGCAACGACTTCTTCTGATCGCATCGCCCTTGATGCGCCGCACGCCGGTGTATGACCGTGCGGCGGCCCTGGCCAAAGCCAAGGGTATGCCATTGCACATCGTCGCCTTTGACTACCTTGAGGGCCTGGCCACTGCCGGCCTGGTCAACGACCAGGCGTTGGCGGTCATGCGTGAGGGCTATGTTCAGCAACACCGTGCATGGCTGGAAACCCAGGCACTGTCGATGCGCCGCAACGGCGTGACAGTAACCACGGAGGTTTTGTGGGTGCAAAATCCGCTGGACGAGATCCAGGTGCATCTGCGTGAGCAGCCCTTCGCCCTGCTGATCAAGGGGCTGGAGCATGAGCCGTGGTGGATGCGAGCCATGTTCACCTCGCTCGACGTGCAGTTGCTGCGCGACACCCGAATTCCCCTACACCTTGTACACAACGCCAGCAATGCCCTGCCGCGGCGGATACTTGCAGCGGTTGACCTTTCTCGCCCGGAGGATCAGTTCGAAGGCTTCAACGACCATATCATCAGCGAAGCTCTCAAGATGGCCTTGCAATGCAACGCCCAGATCGAACTGCTGTATGCCTACGATATGAGTTCCATGTACCTGGACACCGAAGGCAGTCGGGAACATTCATTCCTGTTCGATTCGAACCTGTCACGGACACTTCACGAGGCTCAGGCCGATGCCTTCCAGGCATTGGCCGAACGCAACGGGATCCCCGCCGAGCACCGCCACATGCGGGTGGGGGACCCGACCAAGGTGCTGGCGCTGTTCATGGACAACAACGATATCGATGTGCTGGTGATGGGGAGCTACCACCATCATGGTATCGGCTGGTTTATCGGCAGTACGGCCGAGCGCATCCTGCATCGGCTCAGCAGCAGTGTTCTGGTGATCTCGCCCGAGCATTCGCAAGGTTGAAGTGCAAGGCCCGCAAGGGCCTTGTTTCAGGCGCGCAGGTCAAGCTCATGGAGGATTTCGCTGACATCGCCGCCCAGGTAGCGCGAACTGAAGCCCAGCGCCTTGGTCAGCCGGTGCATGGCGTAGTTGCTCGACAGGTCCCTGGACACCATGCACTGGTAGCCATTGCGCCGAGCCGCTTCGATCAGGTGCTGCAGCAACAGCTTGCCCAGCCCTTTGCGTTGCCATTGTTCACTGACAGCGACGGCACATTCGCAATTGTGGCTACCCGGGGTCGCGGCATAGCGGCTTACGCCAAGCTGATGCAGCTGGCCATTCGCATGGGCCAGCGCTACGTAGGCCATGCGCTGGTGACCGTCAACCGGCATCAACTGCGCGTCAAGGCCGGGCAAGCCACCGCTGAGTCCGGCGAGAAAACGAAAACGCCGGGCCTCATGGCTGATCGTGCTCACAAAGCGCCTGTCCCGTTCGTGATCATCATCGCGCAGCGGGCGAATCAGCACGGCTGTGCCGTCAGCAAGGGTGTCTACCCAGTGTTCGCTTGTGTCTTCGGTTTCCAGCAACTGATTGTTCATAGGGCCTCCAGAGGGCCTGATCAACGTGGGCTGTACTGGTTGTACCGTGAGGCGTCGGTACGGTTCTGACATTGATCAAGTTGGTGCGCGGGTGATGACTTTCTGATCTGCATCAAGCGCTGAAGGGTAGGGCGCTCGAAAATCGATGCTACTTGCCATCGCCGCGTGCGGCCGGAGGTTTCCCATGGGTCAGTATCGACAACTGCTGGTGCTGCTTACAGCCATAGACCCGCACTCGGCGGCTCTGCGCCGGGCACTTGCCCTGGCGCAGGTCAGCGGCGCAGCGGTGCATATCGTTGGGCTGTTCGAGCCGTACGAGGCGCATTCTTTACACCAGGAGCGGCTGAACGAAGCCGAGCTGCAGCGCCAATACGGGCTCTATCGCAAGCAGCTTGTGGAACTGGTCGAACATCACCGGTCCAGTAATACCTATCTGACGGTGGATATCGTCAAGGCAGAAGACCTGCGCGACCAGGCAGCCGACTACATCCGCGAGCTCAAGCCCGATATGGTCATCAAGGACACCGAAACAACACCGGCACTGGCCCGGTTTTTCGGCACGCCGCTGGACTGCGCGCTGATGCGATCGTACCAAGGCTTGATGCATTTCGTGCCCCGGGCAGCCGCGTCCTTGCCCAAACGCATACTGATAGCCGTGGACACCGCCTTGCACGATGAACCCGATGCCCAGATGCTATTCAATCGCGCCCTCATCCGGGCAGCCGATGCGCTGGCGCTGCAATGCGATGCGCAGGTGCACCTGCTCTCGGCATATGACCTGGTTGGTGTGTTTGCCCCGGACATGCTGGTTGCGCAGACCTGGGTCGAGGAGATGCGTGATGCCTTGCAGGTGTCCTTCGATGCATTGGCCGATGCCGAAGGTGTGCCCCTCGATTGCCGGCATTTCAAGGAAGGCGGGGCAGTGCACGTGATCCGGGAGCAGGTAGCGGCCCTAGATATCGACGTACTGGTCCTGGGGGTAGTGCAGCCCAAGGGTTTGAGCAAGCTGCTGGGCGACACCACCGAACGTATGGTGAGCGATCCACCGTGCAGCGTGCTGACCGTTCATCCCTGCGTGATCGACACCTGGGAGCCACCGCCATGCAACTGACCTTTTTCGGCGGTACGGGCACGGTGACGGGCAGCAAGTTCCTGCTGACGCGTGATTCGACACGGGTGCTGATCGACTGCGGGCTTTTCCAGGGCTACAAGCAACTGCGCTTGCGTAACTGGGAGCCACTGCCAGCGGCACTGCGTGCGGTCGATGCGGTGGTACTCACCCATGCCCACTTGGACCACAGCGGATACCTGCCGGTGTTGGCGCGCGAAGGCTTCTGCGGGCCTGTATATGCCACCCCTGCGACCTGTGCCCTGGCTGAAATCCTGTTGCTCGACAGCGCCCGGCTGCAGGAGGAGCAGGCCGAACATGCCAATCGTCATGGTTATTCCAAGCATTCGCCGGCCCGCCCCTTGTACACCGAGCAGGATGCCAAGCGCGCACTGCAGCTGTTCAGGCCCGTCGCGTTGCACCATCGCACCCAGATCGCGCCCGGTATCGAACTGTTGCTGCGCACGGCCGGGCACATTCTGGGCGCGGCGACCGTGCAACTGACGGTAGATGGCCAGACGCTGGTGTCATCAGGCGATCTGGGGCGGCCCCACGACCCCGTGATGCGCGCGCCCGAGCTGATCGGTGCGGCCGATGCGCTGCTGGTGGAATCGACCTATGGTGACCGTTCGCACCCTGCTCAGGCTCCGGAGCGTTACCTGGCCGATGTGATCAACCAGACCCTGCTGCGCCATGGCATCACGCTGGTACCGTCATTTGCCATTGGCCGTGCGCAACTGTTGATGTACTACCTGTACACGCTCAAGCGCGACGGGCTGATACCCGACATACCCGTGTATCTCAACAGCCCGATGGCGATGGATGCCACGGCCCTGTACCAGCAGTTCAGGCGTGAGCACCGCCTGACGGCGCTGGAGTGCGCGCAGATGTGCAAAGGCACACAGATCATCCGTACGGTCGATGAATCCAGGCACCTGGATCAGCTGCGCGAACCTGCGGTGATCATTGCCGCAAGCGGCATGGCCACGGGGGGGCGGGTGTTGCACCACCTCAAGGCGCTGGCGCCCAATCCTCATAACAGCATCCTGTTCTCCGGCTTTCAGGCAGGCGGTACTCGGGGTGCCGATATTGTTGCCGGCGCGCGCAGCGTGCGCCTGCATGGCGAAGATGTGCCGATCCGGGCGCAGGTCTTTGCCATGGACAACCTGTCGGCGCATGCCGATGCGGACGAAATCATGGAGTGGTTACGCGGGTTCACCCGGCCACCGCGGCAAACCTACGTCATTCATGGCGAACCGCATGCTGCGGACACCTTGCGTCGACGGATAAGCCTCGAGCTCGGCTGGCAGGTGTGCGTGCCCGAGCACCTGGAAACGGTTGCCATAGACCCTGTGCGCTAGCACGGTGCTGGAGGTTCTCATGAATATGCAAGCAAGGGCAAAGCTCAGGGCCTGGGTAACACGTCCCAAGGGCAGCCTTGGATGGATCGCGGCAATTGCCACGCTGGTGGTTGCCGCCTCGGTGTATCAGGTGCTGGGCCCGGCCTGGCGGCTGCCCATGCGTGCCCCGGTCATTGTGCTGGCAGTGCTGGCGCTGAGCGCGGCGGTCGGGTTGGCCGTGCAGCGCTGTTTCAAGGGCGCTGTGGGCGAGACCATTTTTTCCGAGCAGGGCACAGGTTGGCAAGCGAGGCTTGCCTTGATCCGGGGTGTGGCCAGAGAGTCGAACATTATGCTGGGCATGCTGCTACTGTTCGCCGTGCTGGGCATAAGCACACTCGTGCTCGCCAGCCGTTCCGTACAAGGCATTGTGAGCGGGTGCGAGACCCACTTGCAGGCACAGATTGATCTGCCAGAGGATCGAGCGTTCGCCGCACTGGTGGCCAAATCGGTCTGCCAGTGCCTGGCGCAAACGTTTCTGGATCGCAACGGCGTCATCCGGCTGGCCCTGTTCAATACGCCGTTGCTTGAAGTCAGGGCGTTCGAGGGGGTGACCGCGGCCGATGAGCGGCAGTGTCTGGAGCAACTGGACCTGCTGCCGGAGGCCACCGCTGCGGCATCGCCTCAGGCCAGCGAAAGCCGGTGAATCAACTGGCTTGGGTCATCCGGGTCTCTGGCGCTGGTAAACCCTGCTGCCTGAGCCAGGTCGCGCATCGCCACATTGGCCGCAGCGTCCATGGAATACATGTGCCGCAGGCCCTGGGCGCGTGCGTGGTCGATCAGGTGCTGGAGCAGCAATGTACCCAAACCGTGACGCTGCCAGCTATCGAGGACGGTGACGGCGCACTCGCATTCTTCACTACCCGATCGGGTCGCGTAACGGGAAATACCAACCTCCTGCAGTTCACCGTCGACATGGGCGAGGGCCACATAGGCCATATGCTGGTCGTGGTCGACGACCATCAGTTGATCCAGCATGGCTTCGCCAGGCTCCGTGAGTTGGCACAGGAAGCGGAAGTGGCGCGACTGTGGCGACAGGCGTTCGATAAAGTTCTTCTCGCGCTGGCGGTCTTTGGGCTGCAAAGGCCTGATCAGCACATGGGTGCCGTTGTCGAGCGCTTCGATCCAGTGTTCGCCGGTGGTGGCAGGAAATGACGCTGCGGCGTGGGGGCGGGGTGTTTCGGCGGATGCCATGGCAAGCCTCCTTATATTTGGGGGTGTACAAAGGAGGTACAGTTTCAACGCGGCGCCTTTTGCGTACTTGATAGTTGTCAATTGCCGCGCTGATTTCCCCACGCCTCGCTACTTGGTCTTCCAGTACTTCTGCATTTCCAGAAACAGAAAGGAGGCCGTCCAGGTGATCATCACCAGGCCCGTCAGCGCCTGCAGGCCTGTGAGGTATTTGAGGTCGCCACTTGGCGCGATATCGCCAAAGCCGATGGTGGTGTAGGTGGTGAATGAGAAGTACACGCAGTCCATGAATGTGCCATCGAAGTTGCCGCTCAGCGTACCCCAGCCTTTGGCATTGGCCATCAGGTAATAGGCCAGGGCAAAGCACCAGACTTCCAGTGCGTGGGCCGCCAACGCGCCGAACACCCCGATGACGATGCGAAACCGGCTCCAGAGCTTGAGCCGCGGTAGCCAGTCGTTCAGGCGTAGCAGGCATTCGTAATGAATCACCACCACCAGCATCACGACCAGCGCGTTGATCAGTGTGACGGTTAACATTGGTGGCTCCCCTGTGGCCCTGACAGAAGTTTGGCCGATAAAGGCCATCGTGTCGGTTCTACGCTTGAACATCACGGGGTGATTGATAAAGGTCAGTCAGTGGCCGCTCTTATCGCGCTGGCTTCTGTCTCCAACGATCAGCACGCGCCCTGCGACCAAGGTCGAATCCTTGACTTCAGATTCCCTTCAGATTGACCACTGATACTCACCCCATCAAGCCCAAACGGGGGGAGTTTCATGACCCAGTCTCAGTGGAGCAGCCTGCTCCCATTGCCTATCGGCAGCCACGTCGACAATCACGCCCACTTGTCGCTTCATCTGCACAAGGACCCTGGCCGCGATGAGCTGGAACACTTCATTCATCAGTGTTTTGCCAGCGTGCACCACGCTGATGTGCACCATTACCTCCCAGAACTGCTGGCGCTGCACGACAGCCATGGTCGGCTGGTTGCTGCCGCAGGCTTGCGCCCGGCCAGCAGCGGGCCGCTGTTTCTCGAGCACTACCTGGATGAGCCGCTGGAAGCTGCAGTTTCACGCGTAGCAGGCTGCCCCCTTGAGCGTGAGTGCATGGTCGAAGTCGGCAACCTGGCCTCGCTCAGTGCCGGTAGCGCGCGAATCATGATCATAGCGGTGACCTGGTTGCTGGCCACACGGGGCCTGAAGTGGGTGGCGTTCACCGGCGCGACGACGCTGATCAACAGTTTCCGGCGCCTGGGATTGGTGCCATCGGTACTGGCGTCGGCCGACCCGGCTCGGCTGAATGGGCAGGTGGACCAATGGGGTAACTACTACGCTCAGCATCCGCAAGTCTTTGCCGGCAGCATCGGTCATGGCTTCGATGCCTTGAGCAAGGCTGGAGTGTTCCAGCGCCTGGGATTACCTACGGCCTTTCAGGAGGCTGGCCATGCCGCATGAACTGGAGCGCTTTCATCAACTGCTGGTCACGTTTGCCCGCGATCACGCTGACGCCATTGCCGTGCAAGGGGCGACCGAGCGCTTCACCTACAGGCAGTTGCTGGCAGAGGTGGGGTTACGCACCCACAGATTGCGTACGTGTTCGCCAGGCCCTCTGGTACTGGCGCTGGATAACAGCCCGCAGTTGCTGTTCTGGGATTTGGCGGCGCTGTTTGCCGAGCGTCCCTGTGTAATCGTCCCGTCGTTCTTCAGTGTTGCCCAGTTCAGCCATTGCATTGAGCAGAGTGGTGCCAGCCATGTGCTGTGCGACCCGCAATGGCACGGTACGCTCGCCGAGCTGGGGTTCGCTCAGCAGGACGTGTTCTGGGTTCGCGAGGCAGAGCCCGCTGCAGCGCTGCCTGCCGGCACCGCCAAGATCACCTACACCTCCGGCAGTACGGGCAAGCCCAAAGGCGTGTGCCTGTCTGTCGAAGCCCTGTTGCGTGTCGCCCGGGAACTGGAGGTGGCCAGCCGGCCCTGTGAACCTCAGCGTTACCTGGCGGTGCTGCCGCTTGGTGTGCTGCTGGAAAACCTTGGGGTCTACGCCGCATTGATGGCCGGGGCGAGTCTGCTGCTGTACCCCCAGGCGCAACTGGGCATGGGCGGTGCAAGCCAGGTCGATTTCAAGCGCTTGCTGGGGGCTATCGCCCTGAGCGGCGCGCAGAGCCTGATTGTGGTGCCACAGCTGTTGATGGGGCTGATCACTGCCATCGAGCGCGGGCTGATGCAGGTGGGGGCGCTACGGTTCGTTGCGGTCGGCGGTGCCCGGGTGGCGCCCAGCTTGCTGGCCCGCGCCGAAGCGATCGGCCTGCCGGTGTTCGAGGGCTATGGCCTGTCCGAGTGCGCTTCGGTGGTGGCCTTGAACCAGCCGGGCGCAGCCCGCCGAGGCAGTGTCGGCAAACCGCTGCCCCATGTGCAGGTGCGTATCGCCGAGGACGGGGAGGTGCTGGTGGCGGGCTCGGTGTTGCTCGGCTATCTGGCGGAACCACCTGTTTGCGATAGCTGGTGGGCCACCGGCGACCTCGGCCATTTCGACGAGGAGGGCTACCTGTACCTCGATGGCCGCAAGAAACACCAGTTCATCACCAGCTTCGGGCGCAACGTCAACCCGGAGTGGGTGGAGGCCGAACTGACCCAGAGCGGCGTGATCGCCCAGGCGTTCGTGCATGGCGAGGCCCTGCCAAAGAACCTCGCATTGCTCTGGCCGCTGGACCCCGCTACCCCCGACACCCTCATCGACCAGGCTGTGCAGCATTGCAATGCCGTGCTGCCGGACTACGCCAGGGTCCATGCCTGGCGTCGCCTGCCGTGCCCCTTGTCCAGTACCGAAGACACCCTGACCGCCAATGGCCGCCCGCGCCGCGAGGCCATCCTGCGGCGTTACCACTCCCTGTTATCCGATATCCCGTTGTGAGGTCTGCCATGTCCTTTTTCGATACCCTGCAAATGCAAACCAGCCAGGAGCGTCAGGCCCTGTTCGCCGTGCCGATCATACGCGATGCGTTGGCCGGGCTCGTCAGCCTCGACAGCTATGTGGCCTTCCTGACCCAGGCATACCACCATGTACGCCATACCGTGCCGCTGATGATGGCGTGCGGGGCGCGCCTGCCTTCGCGCCTGGAATGGCTGCGCGGCGCCGTCTGCGAATACATCGAGGAAGAGTACGGCCACGAGCAGTGGATCCTCAATGACATCAATGCCTGCGGTGGCGACTGGGAAGCGGTACGCGACGGTCGCCCGGCACTGCCGATCGAGCTGATGGTCGCCTACCTTTACGACATCATCGCCCGCGGCAACCCGGTCGGGCTGTTTGGCATGGTAAATGTGCTCGAAGGCACCAGCATTGCCCTGGCCACCCAGGCCGCCGGCACGATCCAGAGCACGCTGGCGTTGCCCGACAGGGCCTTCAGCTACCTCAGCTCCCATGGCGCGCTGGACCAGGATCACATGGTCACCTACCGGCAGTTAATGGACCGCCTTGATGATGCTGACGACCAGCGGGCTGTGATCCAAGCGGCCAAAGTGGTTTACCGGCTGTATACCGATATGTTCCAGGGGCTGCCGCGTGCGGGCCTGCAAGAGGTGCGTCATGCGCTTGCCTGAGTGTGTAGTGATACTCACCGGCGCCAGCGGAGGCATCGGCCTGGAACTGGCCGAGCAGTTGTGCGCAGCCGGTGCCCGGGTACTGGCGGTGAGCCGGCAGATGGGCAAACTCGCCGGGTTGATGAACCGTTATCACGACAGGCTGCTCTGGCAGTCGGCCGATCTGCGCAGCCATGAGGGGCGCGAGCAGGTGCTTGCCCGTGCCCAGGAGATGGGCGGGGTCAACGTCCTGATCAATGCCGCGGGCGTGAACCGTTTTGCCCTGTTCGATCAGATCGACGAGCAGGCGCTGGACGAGTTGCTGGACATCAACCTCAAAGCCGCCCTGCAACTGACGCGTGTGTGCCTGCCGCTGCTACGCGCACAACCCAGGGCACTGGTGGTCAACGTCGGTTCCACCTACGGCTCGATCGGCTACCCCGGCTATGCCACCTACTGCGCCAGCAAGTTTGCCCTGCGCGGCTTCTCGGAGGCGCTGCGCCGCGAGCTGGCCGATACCTCGGTGAATGTCATGTACGCCGCCCCCCGGGCAACACGCACCGCGATGAACAGCACCGCTGCCACGGCGCTCAACAAGGCCCTGAAAGTCGGCATGGACGACCCGGCAGATGTGGCCCGCGCTGTGCTCAAGGCCGTGCAGTCAGAGCGCAGGGAGCTTTACCTGGGCTGGCCGGAAAAGCTCTTCGTACGCATCAACGGCATGTTGCCCGGCGTGGTCGACCGTGCATTGCGCAAGCAACTGCCGGTGATCCGTCGTTACCTCGCTAGCCATTCCAAGGAGTCGATCAAATGAAACGTCTGTTCATCGCTGGCTTGCTGGCATTCGCACCGCTCACCTGGGCGCTGAACCAGGCCGGCAGCCAACAATTGGCTAACTTGCAGCAGCGCTGGGCGCAGATCCAGTACCAAACGCCCAAAGACAAACGCGCCGATGCGTTCGAGAAACTCGCAGCCGACGCTTCTACGCTGGTCCATCAGCATCCGGGCTCGGCCGAACCCTTGATCTGGGAGGGCATCATCAACAGCAGTTGGGCGGGTGCCATCGGCGGCCTGGGGGCGCTGGGCAAGGTCAAGTCGGCCAAGGCCAGCCTCGAAGAGGCGATGAAACTCGACCCTAATGCCCTGCAGGGCTCGGCTTATACCAGCCTGGGCACTTTGTACGACCAGGTGCCGGGCTGGCCCATCGGGTTCGGTGACAGCGACAAGGCAGACACTTTATTGCGCAAGGCGCTGCAAGTGAACCCCAACGGTATCGACAGCAATTACTTCTGGGCCGATCATCTGTTCCGGCAAAAACGCTACGCTGAAGCCACCGCCGCCCTGGAAAAAGCACGCCAGGCGCCGCCACGGCCAGGCCGCGAGCTGGCCGACCAGGGCCGGCGTGGCGATATCGATGCTTTACTCAAGGCCATCAAGGACAAACAGGACTGAACATGCGGCTGCTGCTGGTTGAGGATGATACCGCCCTGGGCGAGGGGATCTGCGACGGGTTGCGCCAGGAGGGCTACACCCTCGACTGGTTGCGCGATGGCCTGAGCGGGCTGCATGCCCTGCAACACGAAGTGTTCGACCTGGTGATCCTCGACCTCGGGCTGCCGCGGTTGGGCGGCATCGATCTGCTGCGACGGGTGAGGGCAGGGGGCAACAGCCTGCCGGTGCTGATCCTCACTGCCCGCGATGCGACCGAGGACCGTATCTCTGGCCTGGATGCCGGTGCCGACGACTACCTGGTCAAGCCTTTCGACCTCAACGAGCTCAAGGCTCGCCTGCGCGCCTTGCTCAGGCGCAGCGCCGGCCGGGCCAAGGTGCTCATCGAGCACGCAGGCGTAAGCCTGGACCCTGCCACTCAGCAGGTGCACTACAACGGTGTGCCCGTGATACTGACGCCCAAGGAGTATCGCCTGCTGCACGAGTTGCTGGCGCAACCGGGCAAGGTGTTCACGCGTGAGCGGCTGACCCAGCTGCTGTATGGCTGGGACGAGGAGCCTGAGAGCAACACGCTGGAAGTGAACATCTATCACCTGCGCAAGAAACTGTTCAACGGCCTGATCCGCACGGTGCGCGGTATCGGTTATCTGGTCGAGGGCAAGGTATGAGCTCGCTGCGCCAGCGCACGCTGTGGCGGGTGATGGTGCTGATGCTGCTCGGCACCGGCTTGTTGGCGTTGTACAACTATCACGACAGCCGACGCGAGATCAACGAAGTCTACGATGCTCACATGGCTCAGAATGCCCGGCTGTTGCAGGGAGTGATGAGCCTGCCGGTGCAGGATGGCAACCGCGAAAAGCTGTATCAGGCATTCGACGAGGCGCTGGGCAAGGCCGGGCGCCACCGTGTGGGCCACCCCTATGAGAGCAAGCTGGCGTTCCAGGTGTGGGGGGAGGGAGCACGGTTGCTGGTGCACACCCCCAGTGCACCGACCCTCGACGCACCGCCTACGGCGGCGGGCTTCTACGATTTTGCCAGCGGTGGCGAACAATGGCGCGGCTTTGTATTACCGGTACCCGAAAAACAGTGGGTGATCTGGGTGGGTGAGCGCGACGACGTGCGTTACGACCTGATCGACCGCATCGTACGCCATACCCTGTTCCCGTTCCTGCTCGGCAGCCTGGGCTTGGCGCTGTTGGTCTGGGCGGCCATCGGCTGGGGGTTGCGCCCGTTGCAGAACATGGCCGATGTGATTCGTGCGCGCCATGCCGACTCCCTCGAACCCCTGCAACTGGTGCCGTTGCCGACCGAGCTTGAGCCCATGCAGGCGGCTATCAATCGCCTGCTTGCGCAGATCGATGACCTGCTGCGGCGCGAGCATCGGTTCATTGCCGACGCCGCCCATGAGATGCGCACGCCCCTGGCGATCCTGCGCCTGCATGCGCAAAACGCACAGGCCGCCAGTACCGATGCCGAGCGGCAGAAAGCCCTGGGCTTTTTAATTGGCGGTGTCGACCGGCTGACCCGGGTGGTCAACCAGTTGCTGACCCTTGCCCGCGTCGAGCCGCGCCTCGGTCAGCGCGCCACCCGTGTCGACTTGGGCGAAGTGGTCACCGATGTGCTGGCGGATCTCACACCCTGGATACTGGATCGCGGCCTGGAGCCCTCGCTGGATCTCAGCGAAGGTGACCATGCCCTGATGATCGACTCCGGAGCGCTGGGCATCGCCTTGCAGAACCTGGTTTCCAATGCGGTAGAGCATTCACCGCCTGGCGGGCGTATCACGGTATCACTCAGGCGCCTGGCCAATCGCTTCGAACTGGTTGTCGAAGATGAAGGGCCAGGTCTAGACGAGGCGAATCTTGTGCGGGTATTCGAGCGCTTCTATAGCCGCAATAGCCCCAATGGCGCAGGGCTGGGGTTATCCATCGTGGCCACTATCGTCGAGCGGCTGGGGGGGCAGGTGCGCCTGGAAAACAGGGCCATTGGTGGGCTGGCTGCCATCGTGTCGCTTCCCTTGCAGTGAGCGGCCCGATACTGTCTTTAAGGCCCTTAGGTTCTGTACGAAAAGTAGGGTCATTCATCGTTGTGGGAGCGGCGGTGCGGCGATCCGACTTGCCCCGCGATCTGCCGCAACGCGGCAGCAAAGCCTGAGTTCGCGGCTTCTTTGACACCATTTGATGTCGGGTACAGGAGCGCTTCGCACTCCATCGCGGGACAAGTCGGATCGCCGCACCGCCGCTCCCACAAAACTTTTCGTACAGAGCCTAAAAGGTGCTGCTCAGCAGCCAACCGAATACGCCGCAGCCCAGGACAACCAACCACGCAGGCCACTTCCAGAACATCAGGGCCATCAAGGCGATCAGCGCCCATGCCAAGTCTGCTGGCTTGGCTATGGCGCTCGTCCACACCGGTTGGTACAAGGCTGCCAGCAGAAGCCCGACCACGCCGGCGTTTACACCGGCAAGCGCTGACTGGCTGCGGGCGCTGCGCCGCAGTGTTACCCAGAAGGGAACTACACCGACCACCAATAGGAAGGAGGGGGTAAAAATGGCGAGAATGCCAACGGTCGCGCCCACCCAGCCGGACGGCTGCACGCTCATGGATGCACCCAGGAAGGCTGCAAACGTGAACAGTGGGCCCGGTATGGCCTGCGTCAGGCCATAACCTGCGAGAAAGGTGTCATTCGCGACCCAGCCATTGGCCACTGTGGCCGATTCCAGCAACGGTAGAACGACATGCCCACCGCCGAATACCAGCGAGCCTGCGCTATAAAAGGCGTTGATCATTGCCAGTGCTTGCGAGGGCCAGATGCGGGTCAATAGCGGCAAGCCCACCAACAAGGCAAAGAACATTACCAGCGCAGCCAGCCCGGCCTTTCGGCTGAGTGAAAACGGCAGCTCTTCCCCTGCCGGGGAGCCCGGAGGCTTGAGCAGGATCAAGCCTGTGATGGCCGAGCCTGTGATCACGGCTATCTGCCCGACTGCGTTGGGCCACAGCAGCGCGGTACAGGCAGCGAACAGGGCGATGGCTACCCGCGCGAAATCGGTGCAGAGGCTACGTGCCATGCCCCATACGGCCTGGGCCACCACGGCGACTGCGACGATTTTCAGGCCGTGCAACAGGCCACTTGGGGCGCCACCTCCCCATGCCCCCAGGCCCTGAGCACACAGCGTCAGCAGGAGGGCCGATGGCAATGTGAACCCAGCCCACGCAGCGACAGCGCCCGGGTACCCCGCCCGTGAAAGGCCCAGCGCGATGCCCACCTGGCTGCTGGCGGGGCCGGGAAGCAGTTGGCACAGGGCGACCAGCTCGGCATAACTGCGTTCACTGAGCCATTGGCGGCGCGCTACAAATGCTTCACGAAAGTAACCCAAGTGCGCAATGGGGCCACCGAAAGACGTCAGCCCCAGGCGCAAGAACACCAGAAACACCGACCAGGCAGAGTCGCTGGGCTTCACGCCGCAGTGAGTGCGTTCTGACAAGACAGGCTCCTTGGGTAAGTGACGCTGCAGTTTTTGGTGGGGAACAGCCAGCCTTGAAGGTTGCTTTGGCGCGTAGCCCCAGCGCCGCCCGCGCGGCGCTCGGTTTCACCGGCACTAAAATCCTGCGACAAGCCCCATAATCCGTACTCATTTGTGCAAAGTTTGCTGTTCGCCGCCTACGCTGTCCAGAGTCTTGGTCAGCAGGAGGCACCATGAGCAATTTCCCTATCGTTGCTACCGTCCTGTCTATGGTCTTGGGCCTTTCTGTCACGCGCCTGCTTCTGGGGGCGCTGACCGTCTTCCGTATCCGTCGCACCGCTGCTCCAGACTGGGTGGCTCTGGTCTGGGCGGTCATGCTCTTCACCACCCAGATGGATTTCTGGTGGGCGGTCAATTCGCTGCCGCAAGTCAGGGCGACCTTCTCGTTCCAGGAGTTCTTGCTGTTGGTGCTGCTGGCTCTTGCGCTGTTCGTTTCCTCGGCGCTGATGTTGCCTAGCCGCAGCGAGGACGAGCGTGAAGGGCTTCGTGTGTACTTCGAGCAGGATGGCCGCTACGCGCTGCTGTTCCTGTCGGGCTATTACCTGCTTGGGTTCATCGTCAACATTCTGTTGTTCGGCGTTTCGCCCATGGCGCTTTGGGGCGCCTTTGACGTGGTCATGATCATGATCCCGCTGTGTGTGTTTGCAGCCAGCTCGCGCAAGGCCTATGCGCTGCTGACCGTGGCATTCGTACCTCTTAATATTGCGGACCTGATCATATCGCTAGTGGCGTGACCGAGGTCTTGCGCTGTGCATTAAAATCTATGCATTGCGAGCACAATATCTGTACAAAATGCTATTGTTGTACAGTATTTACGCGTGCTTGAGGTCAGTATGGCGCACCGTGCTCGTTGGACTTGCCTTTGTCTGCTACTGGCGGCCTTTTCGGCGGTGGCGGGCTGGCGAGCGGAGCTGCCTGGGGCGCAACGGCTGGGGAGTGGTGAGTTCACCTGGTTTGGCCTGCGTCTTTACACAGCACAATTATGGACAGCAGGGCCAGTTCATGACTGGAGCCAGCCTTTCGCCCTTGAGCTCCTCTACCACCGTTCGTTGTCCAGGGACACCTTGGTACAGGCCAGCCTTGAGGAAATGCGCCGCCTCAACGGTGGCAGCATAACGCCGCAACAACGCACGGCGTGGACCCATGGGATTGAAGAGGCATTCGTGGATGTGCGCCCCGGCATGCGCATTACTGGCTTGTACCTGCCGGGGCAGGGGTGCCGCTTTTACGTCGACGGTAAATTCAGCCGCGATATCGCCGACCCGGTCTTTGCCAGGGCGTTCTTTGCCATCTGGCTCGACCCCGGAGCCCGGGATACACAACTGCGCCAGCGCCTGCTTGGGCTGGCTGGCAACGACTGAGGAACATGTACAAAGTGCTGTTGCTGGTTTCCTAGGCGTTACCAGCTGGACCTGCCAGTTGACGGGCGGCACTGGCAGGTAGACCTGGACGACTGGATGTACCTCATGGATGACGACAGCCTAATCAACCGTTCAAGCATGAGCAAGCTGGGCGTTGAGATCGCCCAGATCACCCTGTTCTTCCGCCGCCTGCCAGAGGGCACACCATGAACCTGATCGCGCTTACCCAGCTGGTCTCGACCGGCGAAGCAAAGGAACTTGAACTGCTGTCGCTGGAGGGTGGTTTCTACCTCCTGCGCGCCTTGACCGACGCCGGCCCCGTGACATTGAGCGATGCCCATGGGCAGCCCGTTCGCGTGCGCTCCACTACCGAGCTGCGGCAGCTGTTGGCCGACCTGCCACCCGTGCCCTGCATGCTGGTACAGCAGGTGGTGCATGATGAGATGTGCGGGCAACGTGACGGCCCCATTGCGCCGCTGCGCGTACCGGTAACGCTCACCAGCCAGTGGTAGCCTGAACGATGCGCCTGGGCCCGCCCGCGATGTTGTTCTGATGGCGGAAGTGGAGGGTAAGGCCCGCTAGGTGCCGCCTTTGCGTGATTTGCTCTCGGAGAGCGAAGGGGTGGCTATAGCTGTGTTTGAGGGGCAGCGTCGGGATCATTTGCCGCAGCCATATATAACTAAACTAAATGAATATTTAGCATAGTTATTCATTGCAGGCATATAAAGGGGCAGGGTAGTCCATGCCGAGGTCGCGTCACTGGGCCTACGCATTGCTCCAACCCACACCCTTTATTTATCGCATTTTTCCTTGGATGCACCGGGTAGATGCGCAAGCAGTTTTCCCCTTGAGCGCGCGTCGTCAGAAGGAGAAGTGCCATGTCCTACGCTATCTTCAGTCTTATCAAGCAGCAGGCCAAAGCTCTTTCCAAATCGGAAGGAATTTCGCTGTCCTCGGCTCAAGAGCTATTCGCTCAGAGAGCGAAATTCTAAAATTTTCATGACCTTACCACTGTAGCCACGCGTAATCCTGACGATCCTCGGCTTGGTCGTGCCGCCTTTGGCGTCAACGACCTCAAGGACGCCATTCGGGAAGATGATCTGCCGTCTCAGCTTGACAATTTGTTGGAGGACGCTACCTCAGAAGCCTGGGCCGACATGAATGCGTCCGACTTTCGAGTGACCTCCTTGAAAATCACCAGCGCTAATTACGATTCAGGCTCTAGGAAAGCTGGGCCAGGTTCAACATCATTCGTCGTTTCGACAGTTGGTCTTTCGATGAAGAGACTCCGTTTGAGGTCGTTGACAGCATCACCGACAGCGACCTTGATCGGGAGCACGAGCTGGAGTACCAGTATGATTAGCATCTGGTCGAGAAAGCCGCTTAGGCTAAACGGGACATGACATAGCCGTTAACAGGTACGGCGGGTGTTGCTACTAGCAATACCTGGTGCCGGCCGAACAGGTCGGATTTTTTCGCGTCCGCGAAAATTGTACTGCGATCTGGCTTCCAATCTGGCCAACACACGCCCCGGCAGCTCCATACGAAGGTGCGCATAATGCATATTATGTTAAATTGTGTGTCTGGAGGTGCGCTTTACCAATATCACCAGCGTCGGTAATCATTAGAAATGTGATGCGTTCACGAAATTATGCGGAAACGCCCCCTCGCCATCTTGGATGCCTTGCCAGCCATATCCTCCGCAGGCATTCATGGACAGCGCAGCGAGATTAGTAGCCAGTCCGCGCACCGCAAAAGCCGCTACACCTCATGAACGACTCTGTATGGGATCAGTCGAGGCCGACGTCATTCAGGACACCGTCAGCCGTACTCAAGAGCACCTCTGTGCCGTAACGCATCAAGAGCTACAGGCAGCCTTGCCTTGCTAACAACAGCAGCTCTGCCTTTGCGCCCCACACCTCAACTAGCTTGGAGGCACGGGCCTGGATGAATTGTCTGCGCTTGACCGGTCGCATTGCCTGTCCCCCTCAGGGATGGGGCGCAACGGCAGACGAAACCGGGTCAAGGAAGATCAATTGCAAGGGCTCCGCCAACAGCTGGTCGGCCTGCTCGGCAAAACGCTGGAAGTGTGCGGTGGCCAAGTGCGTGTCCAGGGCCTGCTGGTGGTCGAACGCTTCGCGCATGTAGAACGTCCCGGGCTCGTCGCTGCGTTCGAACAGCATGTAGTCGCGGTTGCCGGGCTCCGCTCGGGTTGGCTCAATCAAGGCCAGCAAGGCCGCTTTCAGTGCCGGTGCCTGGCCTTGCCTGGCCTTGAGGATGGCAAGGGAAAATAGGGGTTGATCCTGTCGGTTCATATCGTACTCCTGCAAGTGCTCAATGGGTCGGTGCCGGCGCCGCATCAATCTTCAGACGCATCAAGGCATAGGGTTTCTGCCGCAGGTCCCGCCCACCCTGGAATAACGCCTGCCGGTGAAGTTGGTTGGCAATGAAATACAGGTAGCCGTCCGGCCCGATCGACAGGGTGTCGGGCCAGAGCAGTCGCGGATCATGTACCAAAGTCTGCCAGCGCCCGTCCGGCCAGCGCTTGCGGATGGCGTTATGCTCGTAATCGCCGGCATAGACAGCGCCCTCGGCGTCGGCCTCCATTCCGTCGGAGGCGCCCTTTTCACCGAGGTCCTTCACGGCTGCGGCGAGTTGTATCTCGCTGATGGCAGGATCGCGCAACAAGGCGGTGGAAATGGCATACAAGTGCCGGCTCGACAGCGGTGTGAAGTAGAGCGTCTGGCCATCGGCCGACAAGGCGATGCCATCGGACGCCACCGACAACGGTTTCGAGGTGCCATCTGGCTGGCCAGCCATCACTGGCGTTCCCTCGACCACTGGGATGAAGTCCGGTGCCACGGAGGTCGAGGTGGCGCCACTGAGGCGCCGCGTGGCGCGTCCGCTGGCGATGTCCATCACGATAATGGCACCAGGACCGCGGAGCGAAGAGTCAGTCACATAGACCGTTCCTTCGGCACCGTGGCGAAAGTCGAAGCGCATGTCATTGACGTAGGTACTTGGCAGCATCACGTTTTCCGGGAACACCAACCGCTTGACGATCCGGTTGTTTGCCAGATCGACGGCGATCAGCTTCGCGCCTCCTGGGCGCGGCGACTTGAACCCCGGTGCCGCAGTGTCCAGCAGCCAGACGCGGCCCCGGCCGTCGGCCACCACGCTCTGCACGCTTATCAGCCCCTTTCCGGGGTCCTTCGGGTCCTCTTGATTCACCGACAGGTCCGGAAATGGCCGGATCTCGCCGTCCCGAAGCTCGCCGACGGTGAAAGGCACCTTGTCGCCCCATCGCGGATAGTTGACGAAGATGCGCCCGGTCTCGGTGACGGTAACGCCTGTCGGCATGGCGTCATAGAATGCATGGACCTGTTCGAGCGTACCGAATGCCCGCTCTGCAGGCGCATGCGGAGAAAGCGCGTCGGCATCGATAACCTGCGCAGAGGACATACCTGCCGTCAATGCTGCGCAGAGAAACACGGTTTGTTTAAGCATGCTTGCTCCTGGCGGAACGGATCGGCCGGTCCGCCGTTGTCTGTCAAATAGGCCTCAAAAGCCTTCCAAAACGATCTTGCCGCACGCCTTGCCACTCTCGATCAGCGCATGGGCACGGCGCATGTTGGCGGCATTGATGGCGCCGAAATGCTCGCCCAGGGTGGTGCGCAGGATGCCTTGGTCGATCAGCCCGGCGACGCGCTCGAGCAGTTCGTGCTGGCGCACCATGTCGTCGGTTTCGTAAAGCGAGCGGGTGAACATCAACTCCCAATGCAGCGACAGCGACTTGCGCTTGAGCGGCATGACGTCCAGGGTCTGCGGGTCGTCGATCACGCCCAGGCGACCTTGTGGTCGCAGCACTTCAACCAGTTGCGCAAAGTGCTGATCAGTATGGGTGAGGCTGGCGACATGGCTGACTGACTCGATCCCCAAGGCCTGCAGTTGCCCTTGCAGCGGCGCACGGTGATCGATGACGTGATGGGCGCCCAGTTCGCGCACCCAGTTGCCGGTCTCGGCGCGGGAGGCCGTGCCGATAACTGTCAGGCGGGTCAGTTGCCGGGCCAACTGCACCAGCATCGAACCGACGCCGCCGGCAGCGCCAACGATCAGCAGGGCATCGCCCTCCCCGCCGCCTTCCATGATGCCCAAGCGATCGAACAGCAGTTCCCAGGCGGTGATGGCCGTCAGCGGAAGCGCGGCTGCCTGTGCTGCACCCAGGCTACGTGGTTGATGCCCGACGATACGTTCGTCAACCAGGTGATATTCGCTATAGCTGCCGGGCCTGGCGATGGAACCTGCGTAGTAAACCTGGTCACCTGGCTTGAACAGGGTCACCTGCCGCCCGACCTCACGGACGATACCGGCCGCGTCCCAGCCAAGTATTTTTGGCTCACGCATGAAAGTGCCGGCGCGCACCTTGGTGTCAACGGGGTTTACCGACACGGCTTTGACCTCGACCAGAAGGTCCCTGGGCCCAGGGCTGGGTTTGGGCATGAAGATGTCTTGAAGAGACGCTGGGTGCTCAATAGGCAAGCCGTTGTGGATGAAACTGATCGCTTTCATAGGCACTCGCTACTGGATATGGTTTGATTCGTGAACCCAGTCTGGCGTGTCCGGCCCTTGGGAGAAACGGGCCCTACCCGTGAACACTTTCATTGCAGGAGTGATAATGATCCGTCTCGACGACCTGAGCATCTTCGTTCGCAGCGCCGCGCTGGGCAGCTTTACCGCGGCGGCCCACGAGGCCGACCTGCTGCCCGGCCAGGCGGCCGAGGCAGTCAAGCGCCTGGAGCGTGAGCTGGATGTGCGGTTGTTTGCACGTACCACGCGCAGTTTGCGCCTGACAGCCGAAGGCGAGCAGTACCTGCCCTCGGCCCTGGTCGCCCTGGAAGCTCTCAGGCACGGGCGCGACAACCTGCGTCAGGAAAGCGCACAGCTCAGCGGAACGTTGCAGGTGGCCGCCCCCTCCGATCTGGGGCGCAACGTGCTGTTGCCCTGGCTCACGGCGTTTCGCCGAGAGCATCCACAATTGAACCTGCGCTTCTTTCTCTCCGACCAGATCGCCGATCTGTTCCGCGATCCGGTGGATGTCGCGATCCGCTACGGCCTGAACGCCGACGCCAACTATATAGCCCTACCACTGGCGCCTTGGAACCGTAAGGTGCTGGTGGCCTCGCCCGAATACCTGGCGCAGCAAGGCACCGTGCAAGCCCCCGAAGACCTGCCCGAACACCAGTGCTTGCTGTACATGCAGCAGGGCCGGGTCTACGACAAATGGCAACTGGGAGCGCAAACCGTCCAAGTGCGTGGCGCCCTGCTCTGCGATGACGCTGATATCGCCAGGCGCTGGGCGGTAGCCGGCGAAGGTATCACCTACAAATCCTGGCTGGATGTGAGCGACGACGTGCTGGCGGGACGACTCGTCGTACTGTTGCAGGATCACCCCGGGCCGACCATGCCGCTGAGCCTGGTGTGCCCGCACCGCAAGCAGTTGTCGCCTGCGGTGAGGCAGTTGCATGCCTGGTTGTCTTGCCGCTTCGCCGGGCTCGAGCGCGACTGATCAAATGGAATCTTGAGATCCACCACCTGCGTTGCCACGGGATGTGCAATTTGCCAATGTTGGCGATGTATAACCGGGTGTCCAATGGTGCCGTAGCAGAGGCTTGAGTCGTGTGCAGGGAAACTCGCATGTACGGGCGGATGAGAGCAACCGTCTGACTACCCGACAATCAGATCCGACCGTGGGCGTTTGGCCGTTCAAACTGGCCACTACCACCTATACTGCCGAAGCACTGTCGGCGAGGTGGCGACAAGTCGTTTCGCCCCGCCTCAGGCCTGCGCCCGCTGTCGTATGACCATGGCGCTTGTGCAGTACGTGCAACCACTCTCAAACGGAAGGAGAATGTCGCATGAATATGAACAAGTTTTTGCTGGGAGCTACCACGTTACTGTTTGCCACCGTGGCCAGTGCTGATATTCCGCAGCTCAACTACGACTGCCCGACTAATATCGCCGTGCATGCGGATCAGGGCGGGCCGGTGTTCATCAATGGCAAGGAGGCCAAACTGAAGAAATTTAATGACAACGCCTATGAAGCTAAGGGCTCTGGCGTGGTGATTTCCCTCACGCGGAATCCAGATGAATCATGGGACTTATCCTATACCGGTAAAGGCGGGGCCAACGGGGTTTGCAAGCCAGCGACATCAGGTGCGGCGAGTGCCAGTAGCGCCAATGGCACATCTACCACCAGCAAGGCGGAGAAAGCCTGCCTGGCCGAGGTGGCGAAGATGACCGGCGTGGCCGTCAGCAAACTTTCGGTGACCGACGTCATGACCGCCGAAGCGGGAATTGGCGTGACAATCAACGTACCTGACGCGGACGCTCCTTGGTCGTGCCTGTCCGATGCCAGTGGCAAAGTCCAAGGTGCAAGTTATACCGGATCTGAAGGCAATCTCTGAATCGCACCCAACAGGGCGATAATGAAGAACGTCCAGTCATTGAGTATATGTTGGTGAAGGCAAAGTCCAAAATAGCTACCGGGGTGATTGGCACACATTTCTACCAGACCCACCCCGATGGTCTCGACGAATTTACGGAGTTGACCACCCTCCTCACCTATTTCACCCAACTGTATAGCTTGGACAAAACATAATCCTGGGCAAGGTACTCTTGCTCCAAACGGATAATGCTTTGCGCAGATTTGATAAGCGACTCAAACAGCAGGCGCTCCTCCGACAGTAAACCCACAGCAGGAAGGTTCGTTGAGCGCGGCTCCTCCACGGAAAAATCCATGTGCGCCATTAAGGTCTCGTGATCCATCATCAAGGCCGTAATCCCTGGCAGTGCCTGCCTGGCGTGAGCAAGAATAGTCAGCCCCCAGCTGTCGATGTCTCCCCAATACGCTACATCCCGCTCGGCGAGCCATGGAGCCATACGCCATTGGGTGTTCCGGCCACCGCCAAAGATGGCGACAGTGTCTGGAAGTTCGGGCAAGGCGTAGCCGGGCTTGGTGTTCTCCACGACCAACACCCTGCGACCAGGTAATGGTCGCGCCAAAAACTCTTCGAGGGGAATCTGGAATACTGAGAAGCCACCCATTTGCTGCCTAAGTTCTGGACACAAGGGTCGAATATAGAGCCAGTTGCTCGGGGTTTGCAGGCAGCCGAGCCAGGCCTCCAGCCCACCGGCTTCACACAGTGCCCCTTTGTGTATGACATCAAGCAAGGTGGTCAGCAGAGGTGTGTGCGTTTCCAGAAATTTGGTATCAACCCCTTGTACAGGCACCCCCCGCAGGTAACACCCATCCCCCATACCCTGACGCAACTGTGGCAGAACATTCGCCATCTGCTGGGCAGCCCGATGGCTCATTTGCTCGACTACAAGAATCTGGCGAATGAGGGTGTCATACAGATTTCGATCCACTGCCAGAAGGGGCTCCATGAGTGCCGCCCAGATTTGAGAACGCTGGACGGCTGCCGGCCCGATGGCTTCAATCAACTCTTTAACATTCGAAAGATCAAGCCGCTCCGGTACCTCGACATCTCCCACCACTCGATACCTGCGGGTTACCCACTTAACCTGACTTGGCTTGCTCCATTGCCGCCAGGCATTGACCCAGTTGTGGAAGTGGTCAATGTCCATCAATGCATCGCCAGCCGCTGGTGGCTTAAGCGGCAAGCTGATCGGAAAGCGCCGCATGCCCTGCAGGCGCCCCCGTAGATTGGTTGCGTTATTCCACTCAAGGCGCTCGACCTCGCGCATGACCTCGGTTGGCAAACGCCCCCAACTGCGCATTAGCGTTGCTCCATCTGAATGCCCAGGCCTTCAGCGACCCCGGCCAATTGAGTTTGCTTGGCTTCCCGGCGTTCAGCGCTTTGCTGGTCGAGTTGCTCCCAAGTGATCTGGCTCAGGCGACTTTCATGGCCATCGATCTTACGCTCGGCAATGATCAGAGATCGGGCTGAATCACGAGCCAGGTTCAGGTTCTTGTAGGGTGTAATCAAGTTGACGTGAATTTTAAGCTCACGGAACACCCGCAGCACGCGGCGACTCACCTTATCGGCAGTGTTGGAGAAGGCTTCATCCAGGAAAACGGTACAGTACATCGGGTGCGGAGCACCATCCGGGGTCAACACATAGGCCAAGCTTGCCGCCACGATGATGCCGGCAAACGATTCCTTCTCCCCACCGGACTTGCCTGACGATGAGCGAAGCACATCACGCACGGCGCCGGTTTCCTTCACGATTTCGTTGGCATAGAACGTCATGCGGTAGCGCGAATCGAGGAGGCGTTGACTTTCCAGATTAATGGCGGTGGCTGAATTGGTCGCCTTTTCTAGCTTGCTGATCAGACTGCAAAGCTCTAGGAACCGAGCCTCGTGATCAACGCTTGAGGCATGTTTAAGCACCGAGCCCAACAGGGCTGTGAATTCTTTGACATGCGCGTAATGCTCATCCTCATGTTTCAGCAGCAGAAACGTGCCGTGGTTGAACTCAGTACGCTCCAGCACTTCGTTAATGGTGGCGATACGATCTTGAATGTCCTCACGCTCATCATCAATGGCCCGTTGCATGCGGCCCAGGGACTGGGTGGTATTGTTGTTTAACCGCTGCTGGAAGCGTTCAACCAGATCCGGCAGGCCCTCGTTATTAAGCTTGTCGAGGTAGTCGATGTAATCCTGGCGACCCTCGATAGTCGTCAACCAGTCATTGGCAACCAACGGCCACTTTGTCTTGAAGCTGTTGATAATCGCGATCATGCGACCGTTGTAGTGAGTCGCTCGTTTGCCAATCGAGTTCAATGCATCACTCAGGAACTCTCGCTGGGTTTTCTCCAGTTGATGGAGTTTATCCAGATGTTCCAGGGTAAGAATGCCAACACGCAGGGCCAGTGAGCTGCGCACCGTATCTACCAAACCTGCACTGGCAGCCTGGGCTGCAACTTGCCGACTTTTGTTGGCCTGCTGAATTTCCAACTCGAGCCCCCCTACCTCTCTGGCATTTTGGTTTTGCGCAGTGCGGATTTCCTGGAGCTCTTTTTTAGCCTGTTCAAGCAGCGCTTTGGCCTTGCTCAGATCGCTGTCTGGAGCATTGAGGGCCGCAAGGTCGTTCTTGAGGGTGTCCAGGTGTTGCTCGGCCAAAGTAACGTCGATTTGATCCCACAGGGTTTGAGCCACACGCTTCCAGATGGCCTCAGAGGCCACCAAGTTGTCCATTTCCTGACGTCTCACAGCTTCGTCGGATCGGGCGGAATCGAGCCCATTCCGCAGGCGCTCCCCCTCTTCCTGCAATGCTGCCAGCCGGCTGAGGTTGTTGAATCCGAGGTACCAGTTCTTTTTATCGTCGACGCGTGTCCCGTCCTTCTTCTCAAAACGCCCCTTCTCCATCTGTACCAGGCCCTCGCGGGTCATTGAGTAAGGAGTATCATTGAGCACTTCTGCTGAATCCACACAGTGCAGGTCGACACGCGCCAGATGGCGCTTTAGCCATTCACGATACGGGTGTTCTTTCCATTCCAGTTTGCGCAGGAATCCGTCGCCGAGGAACTCCGGGTTACGCTCGGTTTTGCTGACAACCTGGACGCGAACATGCAGGCCGGTGTGCCGGCTGTTTACCCAGCCCGTCACCATGCGGAACTTGTCTTCGGGCACCAGCAACGTTGTCCGGTGGCCCCCAAGCGCCCGCTCAATTGCCCCGCGCCACGGGGCTTCGGTACTGCGCACATCAAGGAGCTCACCGATGAATACGACGCCATCCTTGTTGAGTTGCAGGCTCTCAACCATCTCGTCCCGCAGGCGCTGAAAGGCGGCGTCAATGTTGGAGTTGGGCCGCTTCTCAATTTCACTGATCTGGGCCTGCAGGCTCTTTATCTGTTGGGTAATGCCCGAGAGAATGCCACGCGACTCACCGAAAGCATTTTTCGCGTCGTCAATCTGAGCGGGTAAATCAACCAGGACAGCTTTGGCCGAAGCGATGTTGTCCCGCACGGCGCTCGCCGTAAGCGTTTCAGCAAGCGCAAGATCACGAGTGTCCTTCTGATAATCATGGGCCTTATTGATCGTGGTCTGGTAGCCCTTCTCCGCATCCGCAACCTCACGCCGCAGGCTATCAAGGCGATCACCGCCCTGCTGTTGGTAGGCGTGTAAAAGTGAGGTTACACGCTCCTCAGTCTGCGACGCCGACACAGCCAAACGCTTACCGTCCGACGTCAGGTCATCCAGCGAGCGATCCAGATCTTCACAGCGCAGTTCCCAGAGTCGGTTGCCCTGCTCACCGAAGAATGCAGTCAACCCAGCGGCCTCTGAATTGACCTGCCCTTGCTCCTCCAACGAACGCTCATAGTTCCGGTTATGGTCTGGCAGGATGCTCAGCACCTCCTTTTGCTGCTTGGCTGTATCCAGCTCATTGTGGACGGCGATCAGATCGTCGAATTCCTTGACAACCCCAGTAGCCAGATCGCGAACTTTGCTGGGCTCCAGCACCAGTTCACGGATCAGCGCTGTGAGGTCATCAATCTTCTTCAGACCCAATGCACGCTGCAGCAGCGCCGGCGCATTGGAGTTTTCCATGCGTAGCAGCCGGGTGAAATACTCTTGGTAGGCAGAAAAACTGTTGTCAAAGTGCTTAAGCATTGGGTCGTCATCGACATACTGCTTGAGCTGGCGCACGTTGTTGGAACCAAACTGCTGCAGGAGGACTTCCAGACTGACATTCCGCTTACCCACCAGGTAGAAACGCTTGAGGTCAGTCATGGAGGCGCCGGCCTGGCGAATCCAGAACATGGACACCAACGTGATCAAGGAGCCGTCGTCGGCCCGGTACAGGGCACGCAACGCGGTCATGGTGGCGCCATCGCGCTTCATCAGGTTGAGGGTCTGGGAACCGTCGTGTGCTGTCCCGTAATTACCGCGAATATAGGACATTAGGTTGCGATCTGAACGATCACCTTGCGAGGCTGCGATGTTGAATGACGTTTGCCCAGGTCGATTGAGCAGCGCCATGTGCGCATCGATGAGCGTCGACTTACCCGCACCGTTATCACCGGTGATCAGGGTGCCTTCAGGGTCGATCACTGCCGTGTGCAACCCGTGGAAGGAACCCCAGTTGTAAACCGAGATCTCCGCTAGGCGGATTTGTCCTGTAGAGAATAGATCGCCGAAGCTGGTACTGGTCATGTCAGGCATCGTCTTCTACCTCCTGTTGATCCATCACACTCCCCTGGTCGGCCAGCCGCTGGTACTCGCTTAGGAGGGTATTCAGGAAGTCGGCATTGACCACGTACCGAATGACCGGGGTAATTTCCAATCGGTCACCGTCGCCGCGCACATTCGCCAGCAGGCGCTTATCGCGCAGCTTGGCTATAGAGCCATTGAGGGTCTTGCGCTCAAGAGCGCTGCTGTTGGTCAGCTTCAAGAAAGGGGTCATGAGTTCGGCGATGGTGTCGATATCGATCATCACCTTGTTCTCACCAATGACTTCCCGCTCTTGGTAGTACTTGCGCAACACCAGCAACACCAAGGTGTCGTAAAGCGGCATGGTGCGTTTTCCAACCAGGCTTGAGCCATCCTCGTCTGTCAGATCCCCGAACTCGGATTCACTCAAGTCCTGCTCGAGCAGGATAGCAATGCCTGCTTTCTGGTCTAACGTCATACGCAGCAACATGTTGGCCAGATGAGCGGCGATGAGTGCTTGGTGCTGGCACAGCGCTTCAAAAGCCAGGCGTTTCTTTTCCGCCCGCACAACACCCGTGTTCAACAGCAGCCTCAGGGCCCGGCGAGCCTCCGCCGGCATAATGCCTTGGACAACCTCTGATTCAGGTTGGCCGGCCACTTCGTCAAGTTCGCCGGGCTGCTCCTGCTCCGCCAGTCCATCTTCCGGGTGTTCTGTTGCGGCCAGTGTCGGTACTGCCACCTGGCGGTAAGTGTCGAAGAGCGACGGTGCCAAAGCATCGTTGTTTGGGGCTTCACGGTTCATAGGGGCAGGCTCTCTAAATTCTCCGGGAACAGGTCGGCGCTCAGGAGTAGCACCGGAATTTTGGCCCGTATGGTCTGGCCTTGTCGGTCAGCGACCACCAGATGCTCGACGCCCTCAAGGGAAACCGCTTCAATTGCTTTGGCGATGCGGACAAGGGCGACCAACTCCTCAAGCCCGCCCTGAATAGGACGCAACTCGGCGATCTGAGCCAGACTCATCGGCCCTTGGCTTTTGAGCAGTTCGCGCATGGCTTCGGCCACCTCCTGAATCTTCACCGCCTCCAGACACTCAAGAATGGTGTCACTCACAGTGGTCTGGTTACTTTGCGGAACCACCTTGCTGGTATCCAGGCTGGCTTGCGGTTGCATCAGTCGAATGCTCGATGGCGAGCTAACCGAGAATGGCCCGCTGGCGACATGTACCTTCAGTGAGGTGCGTGGGCCAATGTCTTGATCCTTAAAGGTGACGGCCAGTTTTTCCAGTTGGCGTAACACCTGCTCGACTGCCCTGCGTTCACTCTGAGCACCAGCCTCGACAAACGACCTGAGGCTTTCCTGGGTGCGGCGACGTACCGAAATTACCCGTTGACTTTCGCGACTCAGCTCACGCACCAGATGTGTGAGAAAACGGATTTCTTGTGTATTCAGGTGGGATCTGGCAATCGGACGATTCAAAATCGATCGGATTTGCTCGCGGAATTCTACGCTCCGGTTCTCGTCGCAGAGGAGTCTGAAGAAGCCGTCAAACGCCTGACCAGCGTCTGTCTGCAAAAGTGCCTCTTCATTATCCAGAAGGTTCTGGATGACCAGGCCACGACCGCCTTCCGATTCGATCATCTGCACACGGATGCTCTGGTCAAGTTGACGGATGTCATCCTCAACACGGCGAAAATCACCGGTTAACTCGGAGGCCATCTGGTAGACACCGCGTACTCGCTCACGCTGTTCGGCACTGGGTAGCTCGCACACGATGCCTGCTTCCAGCCGCAAGACTTCTTCATTCAGTTCTGCCAACCGTTCACGCAGTACGAGCAAACGCTCTTCAGCACTCGGGTTGAGAGCGACTGCCAGGTCTCTTACAGCGTCTTGGACTCGGCGTAGGTGGGTGGCAGATGTCGTGGTATCCCTGCTCTCAAGACCCTCGACAAATCGCAGTGCCTGCTGAAAGGCGTCAGTGCGGGTCAGGTGGTCATCATGCTCACGCATCCAGCCGGCATGGATCCAGTTGCGCAGGTGCGAGTTGGCGTTGTCTTGCATGCCATACGCTTCCTGCCAGGTCGGCAATTCCGCCTCAAGGGCGGCTTTAGCCCGTGCGAACAACACCTCCTGTTCGTCAACAAACAGGCTGTCGATGAACGCCAGGATGATCGGTGCCGAATCTGCACGCAGCAAGCGCCAGGCGGACTGTTCACTCTGCAAACGACGATAACGCGCTTGCTTCTCGTACAAACTCATCGCACCTCTCTAGTCGGCAGTCTTGCAGCGAGTTTACAGGATTGATTTGGGTCGCATTTCACGGTTAGGCAGCCTACGCCATAGATCGGCCAGCAAAGTTGTCAGCATGAGCAACTGCAGATCATTGCGCCGGATCACGCCTTTGCTTCAGGGCTAACAAGCAGTGGCAGCAGCTCCGAAACTAACGCCTGCGCAGCCTGTTCGTACGCTTCGCGCCAACAATGCGGTCTGCGCCACGAAGCTCGACCAGCACATCAGATCCCGAGGCGCTTCCCGCGCCAGTACCATTCGTTCCGATACTGTCATCACGAACTTCCTCCACTGACTAAGAATAGACTGCTCGAGATTCTGCCAGAGAGCTGTCGACATGCACGTCGAATTACGCCCAACCTCTGTAAAAAGCCATCACGGCGCTACCTTCCATTTTCACCGCAGGCGACAAAGTCTTACTCCATTCAGGCTATTTCTTGACTGAATCGAAACGTCTAGCCTTAACCCACATTCAATCAGAGAGTCAAACCAATGAAGGCCGTCGTCTACACCCAACCCGCTTTGCCAATCCAAGACCCTCAATCGCTGTACGACACGCAACTGCCCACCCCAACACCCGGTGCCCGGGACCTCCTTGTCGAGGTCAAGGCTATCGCCGTCAACCCGGTTGATACGAAGATCCGTGCAAGCCGTGGCGGTGAGCAACCACAGGTGCTGGGCTGGGATGCCGTCGGCGTCGTCCGTGAGGTAGGTGCTGAAGTGACGTTGTTCCAACCGGGCGATGAGGTTTTCTACGCCGGTGCTATCGACCGCCCGGGCACCTACAGTGAGCTTCACGTAGTGGATGAACGCATCGTCGGGCACAAGCCTCGCAGCTTGGATAATGCGAGTGCCGCTGCCCTCCCCCTGACCTCGATTACCGCGTGGGAGCTGCTGTTTGACCGCTTGGGCGTTGTCGAAAATGCAGGTAAAGGCCAAAGCCTTCTGGTTATCGGCGCGGCTGGCGGGGTGGGTTCGATTTTGGTTCAGCTGGCCAGCAAGCTCACGCAGCTGACCGTCATCGGCACCGCCTCAAGGCCTGAGACCCAGGCGTGGGTCAAGGAACTGGGTGCCCATCATGTCATCGACCACTCCAAGCCGATCGCGCCTCAGTTGCAAGCGCTCGGGCTCGATACGGTCGATTATGTGATCAGCCTGACGCACACCGACACCTACCTTGCGCAGTTGGTGGAAGTGCTTCGTCCACAAGGCAAACTGGCGCTGATCGACGACCCCGCACAGCTGGATGTAGTGCCACTCAAACGCAAATCGCTGTCACTGCACTGGGAGCTGATGTTCACACGTTCGTTGTACAAAACCGAGGACATGATCAAGCAGCACCAATTGCTCGAACGTGTTTCAAAGCTGATCGATGACGGTGTACTCAAAACCACCGTGGGTGAGCACTTCGGCACGATCAACGCCGATAATCTCAAGCGCGCGCACGCCGTACTCGAAAGTGGTAAGGCACGCGGCAAGATTGTCCTGGAAGCCTTCTGATGGCTACACCGGCCTGCCCTCACGGCCATCACATTGTCCTGGACTGAGCCCCTCGTCCTTGGAGCACAAGGCCGATCAGGTTCAGGCGGAGTCTGCAGCCTCCGCCGCGCGATTGGTCGAAAAGCTTGAGTACAAGCGTCTGTGATCTGCCCGCAGACAAGCTGGCCATCACAACATGTAATAGACACTGCCTACATAGCGACATCACGACGAATCGGCCGTCACAGAACCGTAAAACACCAATTGACAACCACGAGAGAACCGAAGGATTATGCGCGCCGCCTTTATGCGAAGCATTATCATTAGCAATACGTTTCGTAATGGTAGCCTGCGTTCTATCGAACAGGAGTCAATGGATGTCCACTCGTTTTGCTTCAGCCACCAGCCTTCGCCAAGCCGCACTCGCGGTCAGCCTGTCTGGCACGCTGCTAACCACCGCCACTGTCTGGGCCGAACCTTTTGCTTACAGTATCCCGGCGGGCTCCCTCGCTAGCACCATAGATAAATTCGCGAAGGCCAGCGGAGTAGTGTCAACTTCAGCAATGAAGCAGTTGCGGGGCTTAACAGTGAAGGGCTGCGAGGTAACTACGAGGTAGACCAGGGCTTGGCTCTACTGCTGCAAGGTACAGGCCTGCAGTTACAGCAAGCTGGAGAAAAGCGTTACGCGCTGGTTCGTCCCCGCCAGGACGGTTCGATGGAGCTTGCAGCCACCACCGTTTCCAGCGTGGGGCTCGGCGCCACCACCGAAGGCACTGGCAGCTACACCACGGGCTCGGCCAGCACCGCGACAGGCCTGCGCCTCTCGGCACGAGAGACACCGCAATCTATCAGCGTAGTGACCCGTCAGCAGATCGAAGATCAGAACCTGAACGAGGTTGCCCAGGTGCTTGAACAGACGCCTGGCGTGGTCGTGGACAGCATGGGGCCGGCTGGCAGCGATGCCAACCACGTTTACGTGCGGGGGTTCGAGGTCGGCAGCATTCAGGTCGACGGCATCAACCGACCGAATACCTATGGCTTCCGGGACGACCTTTCCGACATGGTGAGTTATGACCGGGTCGAAGTAGTGCGCGGCGCCACGGGGCTAATGTCCGGTACCGGTGATCCCGGCGCGACCGTGAACCTGATTCGCAAGAAGCCGACGCTAGAAACACACCGTAAGTTGACCCTTAAAGCGGGCTCTTGGGACAACTACCGTCAGGAGTTTGATGTGTCCGGCACGTTGACGGAAAGTGGCAATGTGCGAGGTCGCTTCGTCGCATCGAACACCAACAGCCAGAGCCACATTGATCGCCAATCCCTGGAAAAGCAGGCAGCATATGGCGTATTGGAATGGGACGTCACCGACAGCACGATGCTGACAGTGGGCGCTGAATATCAAGAGATGGACAGCGACGGGGCAGGTAACCATGGTTTCCCGATGTTCAATTCAGATGGTAGTCACTTCAGCCCTTCCCGCTCATTCAACTCTGCTGCTGACTGGAGCTATCACAAGCGTCGAACTAGAACCGTATTCACCACCTTGGATCACGACCTCGCCAACGGCTGGCATCTGAAACTCAATGCCGAGCACAACCGCCGCAGCTACGATGACGCCTTTGCCACTGCGGCCAGTGGCACCGTCAACCCTGATGGCAGCGGCATCAATACTTGGACTGGCCGTTGGGCCGGCGAGCCTCGTCAAACCTCGTTCGATCTCTCGGCGTCGGGCCCATTTGAGCTTTTCTCCCGCGAGCACCAAGCTTACCTAGGCGCCAGTCACTACAAGGCCTACTACCGTAACGACGGTTATCCTCTGTGGTCGTTCCAGGACATTGACAATATCCATACCTGGGACGGGTCGCTGGCGATACCTGACGCCATCCACACCAAGTCCTCCGAAGATGCTCTAGATGAAACCCAGGATGGACTGGTGGCTTCGGTGCGTTGGAGCTTGGCGGATGACCTGTCACTGATCACCGGGGCCCGGGTCATCGACTGGAGACGAGACGAGGTTTCCACCTCCCTGTCATCCGGCGACACCAGCCGCACCTCGCGGAGCGAAACTGGGGTCGTCACCCCTTACATCGGGCTGGTTTATGACCTCAACGAGAACTGGTCGGCCTATGCCAGCTATACCTCCATCTTCAAGCCGCAAAGCAACAAAGATGTCGGAGGTACCTACCTGGATCCGCTGGAGGGCGAGAACTACGAGCTCGGTCTCAAGAGCGAATTCTGGGACAAGCGCCTGACTACGGCGTTTAGCGTATTCGAGGTGCATCAGGACAACCTGGCGGTAGCCGACGGTAGCAACCTGGCCCCGGATGGCAACCAGGCATACCGTGCCGAGTCTGGTACCAAAACGCGGGGCTTCGAGATGGAAATGGCAGGCGAGATTCTGCCGGATTGGCAGGTCTCGGCGAGCTACACCTACGCCGTCAGCAAAGACTCGGACGGCGACCGCCTGAACACTGAAGTGCCGCGAGACACCCTGAAACTCTTCACCAGCTATCGTCTTCAGTCCGTACCGCAGTTGAAGGTCGGCGGTGGAGTACGTTGGCAAGGTACCGAATACTACAAAGGCGCAGGTCCAAACGACGAAACGTTCACCCAAGACCCCTACAGCGTGGTCGATCTGATGGCGCAATACGCGTTCACGCCACAAACCAGCGTCTCGCTGAACCTGAACAACGTGTTCGACAAGACTTATTACACCGCGATTGGCTCACGTGGCTGGTATGGCTCCCCGCGCAGCGCCACGGCTACTTTGGTTTATGCGTTTTAACCGAGTGCGTGGATCCTGATGGCTTTTACGCTTGGGGAGCCGCTATCAGCCACACAGTGGGCCTCTCGACGATGCGGCCATCACATCATGAGAACGTTTCTTTCACTCAATTTTCACGTGGTTTGAGAGAACCTGAAGCTATCCCTACGTGTGATAGACCTTGCCCGCCTAGCAGCGGGCTTTCTTTTGCCCGCAAAAACTCACCGGCATTTAGCCAGTACTGGCTTACTTGCGACGGGTCATAGCGCTCAGCACAGCTGCAACAAGCAAAAATACTCCGCTGGCTACGAACGTAGCTTGATAGCCCATCCCGTCGTAAAGCACGCCGCCTACCGTTGCACCTGCAGTAATAGCCAACTGAATCACCGCGACCATCAGGCCACCCCCGGCTTCTGCATCGTGCGGCAGTGCCCTGGCCAACCAGGTGAACCATCCTACGGGAGCACAGGTAGCGATCAGCCCCCAGAAACCCAGCAGAACGGCGACTGGAACGACCCAGCTACCCACCGCAATCACGGCGAATGCAATGGCGGTCATGATCAAGGGTATCCCCATTAGCACCCGATTAAGATGACGTGCAACGAGGGGGCCCACCAACACAGTGCCTACCAATCCTGCGGCGCCAATGATCAGCAGGAGCAGCGAGAGCGTAGGCACATCCACCTGCGTGACCGTTTCCAGGAAGGGCCGCAGATAAGTGAACAGTGTGAACTGCCCCATGAAGAGGAAGGCAACGGCGGCCATGCCGAGCGCGACCCTGCTGTCTCCCAGCAAGCGCAGCGAGCCGGTGGCCGATAACTTGGTCCGCTCACTCGGCATTGCCGGCAGCGTGAAGGCTTGCCAGATCAACGCCAACGCGGCCAACGGCACCACACACAAAAATGCCCCTCTCCAGCCAATAATGCCGCCCAAATAACTCCCGATCGGAGCCGCGACTGCCGTGGCCAATGCGGTACCGCCCTGCATCACGGCAATGGCCTTGGGAACGAGCGCCTCGGGTGCGATGCGCATCATCACCGCTGTGGACATCGACCAGTAACCACCGATGGCAATCCCGAGCACGGCTCGCCCCACCATCAACGTCAGGTAGTTCGGGGCGTATGCCACCATCCCTCCGGAAATCAGCATCAGCGCGGTTGTGGCCAGTAGCACAGGCTTGCGATCGATCCCCTGGGTCAGGGTGGCCAGCAACAGGCTAGTGATCACGGCAAAGAAGCCCGAGATCGAAATGGCCTGCCCGGCCTGGCCTTCAGTCAGCGACAAATCGGATGCAATGGGGGTGAGCAAGCTCACTGGCAGAAACTCAGACGCTACCAGGGCGAAGGCACAGAGTGACATCGCCAGCACAGCACTCCAGACCTGGCGGCTTGAATGCTGAAGGGGTAGTGAATCCCGTTTGAGCGAAACCGGCTCACGCTTGTACAAATTGTTCGCTCCATGGGGCATGTCCGCGGCTCCCGCAGTGAATGAACTGCCATCTTCCTCGCGTAAACCGGCCTACCAGTAGAGCAAATGGCTAGTTTTCTTGCCTAAATCTCCAACCCGTGCTGACCGGGCATGGACATCTCAGGTAGCGCACGCGTAGTGTTTTCCCACGAGATCATCGGATGCTTCCCATGCACGCCAGCACACAACCGTCCTCTCCCTCTAACCCAATGGCCACGCTGTGCAGGGTCATCGGCGCCCATGCGCCTACCGCTGGCGATTTCGCGACGCGCATTGCAGCGCTCGGCGTCTACCGACGTCATGCACCGGCCTTGCCGATCACGTGCATCGTTGAGCCGAGCATCGTGCTGGTCGCCCAGGGCGCCAAAGAAATGGTCATTGGCAGCGACGTGTTCCCCTACGACACGAGCCGCTTCCTCGTCACCTCACTGAATATCCCCGCCAACTCGGCGGTGACGATGGCCAGCGAGGCAGCCCCCTGTCTGGGCCTGGTGTTCAGGCTCGACCTGCGCACGCTGGCGGAATTGATCGCGCAAGACGGTCGTCTTCCCTTGAGCGGTCAGGCCTTTCATACCAGCGCGGGAGTGGGTGAACTCAGCCCGAAGCTGCTGCAGAGCTTCACCCGCCTGATCGAGTTGCTGGAAGAGCCCGATGCGATCCCTACGCTCTGGCCGCTCATTCAGCGAGAAATCCACTACCGGCTATTACTCAGCGACCAGGCCCCTCTCCTGCGCTACATCGCCTCCGTGGGCAGCAAGGGGCACCGAATCGCCAAGGCCATCGACTGGATGAAGCTGAACTACGCCGCCCCGCTGCGGGTAGACGAGCTGGCCTCCCAGGTGCAGATGGGGCTCTCGACCTTCCATCATCACTTCCGCCAGCTCACCGCGATGAGCCCGCTGCAGTACCAGAAATGGTTGAGGTTGAACGAGGCGAAACGGTTGATGCTCAACGAGCATCTGGATGCCGCCACCGCTGCCTTCAAAGTCGGCTACGAAAGCCCCTCGCAGTTCAGCCGCGAGTATGGGCGGCAGTTCGGCACGCCGCCAAAGCGCGACATCGCAGGGTTGCGCCTAGGTGCGGAACGATCAGGCGCCACCACACCAAGCCTGCCCTGAACCTTGAGCACTCACCTACAAGGAGGAGAACATTTGTACTCCACTGGTAAAATGAAGATCGTCCGCCTCATACGTCATGGAGAAAGCGCGGCGAATGCCGGCGCGGCCACCCTGGATCACGCGACCATCCCACTGACTGATAAGGGCCGCGATCAAGCAGCGCGCGTAGCCAGGTCAATCAGCAAGGCGCCTGGATTGATCGTTGCGTCACCCTTCTTACGCGCACAAGCAACCGCGGACGCGACGAGCTCAATGTTCCCCAACGTTACCTGCGAGACTTGGCCCATCGAAGAATTCACCTACCTCGCGCCTGCGAATTGCGTGAACACTACGGTTGCTCAACGAAAAGCTTGGGTCGACCGGTATTGGGCTAAAGCTGATCCGTCCCACGTCGACGGAGAAGGCGCAGAGTCGTTCCTCGCATTTATTGAGCGCGCGCGGTCGTTCTTGGATCGCCTGGCCTTGCACCCAGCAGAAGACATTCTGGTGTTTTCCCATGGTCAGTTCCTCAATGCCGTGGTTTGGCTAATCGAGTGTGAACCACGCATGATCGATGGCCAGGCAATGACTCACTGGCGCGAATTTGAGATCGCGAACCACATTCAAAATGGCTGGGGACTGGAGCTGGTACTCAATGCCGAAAAACCATCCTGTACGGCCCGGCGCGCCTTTGTATGACCGAGTCGCGAAAAGCGATTAAGCTGCGGCAGTTGGTGCGTTGACCTGTCGCGCCATGACAAGCTTTTCAATATGCAATGGCGCCCGAACGACGACCTGCGCGTCGAGTCCCAGCAATTGCGCTACCGCAAGCTCATCCAGTGGCCTTGCCTGCACAGCCTCATGGCCTTCGGTTGGGACAGACAAATGCAGCAAGAATGACTGAGAACAGCTTCTTTTCATGCCCCAAGGATGACCATGGCCACACACAGTTCTACCACCACGCAAAAACACCTCGCAGTACTGATTGACGCCGACAATGCGCCAGCCGCGATCGTCGAGGGGCTTTTCGAAGAGATCGCCAAGTACGGTGTCGCCAGCGTCAAGCGGATCTACGGTGACTGGACTGGCCCGCAACTCGGTGGCTGGAAAAAAGTGCTGCTCGACCATTCGATCCAACCCATCCAGCAATTTGCCTATACCAAGGGCAAGAACGCCACCGACAGCTCGCTCATCATCGACGCCATGGATTTGCTCTACACCCGGCGCTTCAATGGCTTTTGCCTGGTGTCCAGCGACAGCGACTTCACACGCCTCGCGTCACGGCTGCGGGAGGAAGGCTTGACGGTTTACGGGTTTGGTGAGGAAAAAACGCCCAAGCCCTTTGTGGCCGCTTGCGACAAGTTCATCTACATCGAATTGCTGCGTGACGAAGCCGCTCAGTCGCCCAATGCCGAGGCGTCTGTCGAATCCTCCGTGACACCTGATGCAAAACCGGTGGCGGCAGAAAAGCCCAAGAAGCCCAAGGCGCCCATCGGGTTCATTACCAAGATTCTGGACGACATTGCTGATGAGGATGGCTGGGCACATTTAAGTGTGCTGGGTACGAACATCTCGAAGCTTCGCCCGGAGTTTGACCCGCGTACCCATGGTTTCAAGAAGCTGAGCGACCTGATCAAGGCATACCCGCAAACGTTCGAACTGCAGGCTCGTGGTGCATCTGCTGGGGGTACCGCGATGTACGCCCGGCACAAGCCACCCAGTAAGTGATGCCATTGTAATCAGGAGGTCCTGTTTCGAAGCCGGCGAGCTGGGCGCCTTCTGCACCTTGGCGAACGACGCCCGTTGTAGGAGCGGCCTTGCGTCGCGAAAGGGCTGCAAAGCAGCCCCGGCACTATCAGCGGTGACGCACCAATCTGGGGCCGCTGCGCGCCCCTTTCCGACCGGTCCGGCGCCCCGGCAAGGCCGCTCCTACAAGGGACCGCAGAGGGTCACAGGGCGATGCCTTGTGCGCCGAAGAAGGGCTTGAAGGGGCGTTCGATGACAAAGGTAAGGCTCCGCAGAACCCACCCTTCACCAACGCAAGATCGCGTCACTTCCATCGCCAATCGGCTGCTCGGCTTTACCGTTAATAGTCACCCAGACTACGGTGCGAAACCCTTTACGCAGTGCCAGTGGATAGACTATGCCAATGCCTTGCGCAGTGGCACCCGAGCACACGATGGTATCCCGAGGGTCGAAGGTCGCGAGCTCTGCCAGCAATACCTCCCGGGCTCGAGCTTCATCCTCATAGCCCGCGTCGGAAAAACCCAGAAAGGTCACCACTCGCTTCTCGCCGAGGGAACGAATGCCGTCGACCGCTGCTTGTGCGTCCATGGAGTGGATCTCTTGGCGAAAACCCCGTGCGCTGGGGCAAGGCCTGCCGGTTTCAATTTGATCGTTATGAAAACCGGCATGGGTCAATTACTTGACGAAAGCACTAAACCGAAAGTTCTGCAACTTACCAAGCTGGTTAAGGCCTTCGCAATGAAGGCCCAATGCAGAACACACTAACGCGCCACGTTTGAGGTATTAATCCAGGCCACCCTGGCACACATACTTGATGTGCATGTATTCCGCCAGGCCGTGGACGGAGCCTTCGCGGCCATAACCCGAATCCTTCACCCCGCCGAATGGCGCAGCTTCGGCAGCCAGCGCACCTTCGTTCACTCCGACAATGCCGCACTCCAGCGCATCGGTAACGCGGTGCACACGGCGCATGTCGTTGGTATAGAAGTAGGCTGCCAGCCCGAATGGCGAGTCGTTGGCCATCTTGATGACTTCCTCCTCGGTGTCGAATTGAGTGATCGGCGCGACGGGCCCGAAGGTTTCCTCATGGAAGCACTTGGCAGCGCGGTCTACGTCGGCCAGAACGGTTGGCGCGTAGTATGTGGACTCGGCGCGCTGTTCGGTGAGCAGGCGCTTGCCGCCGGTCAGCACTCGGGCGCCCCGGGCAACGGCATCGTTAACATGCTCTTCGATTTTGGCGATGGCTTTGGCGTTGATCATTGGGCCGATCTGGGACGCCGGATCGCTCGCCGGGCCGACGACCAAGGCTGCTACGCGGGCTGCCAGTTTTTCCAGGAACCTGCCGTAGATCTTCGACTGAACGTAGACACGGTTGGGGCACACGCAGGTTTGGCCGCCGTTACGGAACTTGGCAACCATCAAGCCTTCTACCGCAGCATCGACATCGGCATCTTCGAACACGATGAACGGAGCGTTACCACCCAACTCCAACGCCAGCTTTTTCAGGGTACGGGAGGATTCGTGGGCAAGGTGCTTACCCACGGGGGTCGAGCCGGTGAAGGTGATTTTACGAACACGGGCATCGTCCAGCCACACATCGGCAACTGTCTTTGACGAGAGGGTGTTGACGATATTCAGAACACCTGCCGGCACGCCCGCCTCTTGCGCAAGCTTGACCAAGGCCAACGCAGTGAGTGGGGTTTCTGCTGCGGGCTTGCACACAACGGTACAACCGGCAGCCAGTGCAGGCGCGATTTTCCGGGCAATCATCGCGGCGGGGAAGTTCCAGGGCGTGATGGCAGCAACGATACCCACAGGCTCCCAGTGGGCTGTCATTTTACGGCCACGCACCGCCTGAGGGATGATGTCGCCGTTCGCGCGGGTCGCCTCTTCTGCAAACCACTCGACATAACTGGCGGCGTAAGCGATTTCACCAATGGCTTCAGCAAGGGGTTTGCCTTGCTCAGAGGAAATGATTTTGCCCAGATCCTCGGCGTTCGCCATGATCAGGTCATTCCAGCGTTTCAAAATGACAGCGCGTTGTTTGGCGGGCGTGGCGCGCCAAGCTTCAAAAGCGGCGGCTGCCGCGTCAATGGCAGCTTCCGCATCTTTTTCATCGCTATTTGCAACCCAGGCAACAGGCTCCCCAGTCGCCGGGTTATTGACCGGCAGGGTGGCGCCCGATACTGCATCCTGCCACTCACCCGCAATGTAATTCTTGGTAACCATCAACGCGTCGCGCTGCAGTTTAAAGCTCATAAAACCCCCAATTTGAGTAGCAGTCTTGGCAACTAAGCCGACAGGCCGCGACACCGCGCGTGCCCTTAACTATCGCTTTAAGCGATTGCATCGAATCTGATGCACGATTCCGATTAGCACCAACGCGAGTCCTGCACTGCCCGTAGACACCACCAGCACCTGGTAGTCAGGCATGAACGACATCACCCCCAGGCAAACCACGATGAACACGATCACCGCCCAGGTCAGCCAAGGGAACAGCCACATCTTCAACGGGATGTCACTGCCTTTGAGTTCCAGTTTGCGTCGCATCTTCAGTTGAGAGCAGGCGATGACCAGGTAAACCAGCAGTGCAATAGTGCCGGTCATGTTCATCAGCGTATCCAGTACATCCTTGGGCCGCAGCGCCTCACTAAAGTTGATCAGTGCCAGAATCACAGCCACCAGGCACGAGCCAATAATCGCGTAGACCGGGATGCCCGTTCCGGCCTTGGTGAACTTGAAGAACGCAGGTGCGTCACCGCGGGTGGCCAAGGAGAAGAGCATGCGCGAGGCAGTGTAGTGCGCAGAAATCAGGCAACTGCTCACCGAGGTCAGCACCACGAAGTTCATCAGCACTTCTGCGCCAGGCACCCCAAGCAGCTCCAGTGTCCGGCGGTACGAGCCATAGCCTGACACGCCCAGCATGGGGTCATTCCACGGCACCAGGCACACAATCAGGAAAATCGACCCCACGTAAAACAGCCCTACGCGCCAGACAACCGACTTCGTCGTCTTGATGATCTGCTGCGAGGGGTTTGCAGACTCTGACGCTGCAATCGTCGCAATCTCGGCCCCCAGGAATGCAAACATCACCCCGAGCATTGCGCCGACGACGGGGTCTATGCCGTTTGGCATAAAGCCATGCGCGGTCAGATTACTGATGCCGCTCACCTCCCCCAGCGTCCAGAGGTTGGTCACGGCCAGGCCGCACACAATCAGGAAGCAGAAGATCGCCACCACTTTGATCAAGGCGAACCAGAACTCGAATTCACCGTAGTTCTTCACATTGAAGAAGTTGATACTGAGCAAAACCAGGGTCGTTGCCAGCACAAAGACATTGATGCTGATCGATGGAAACCAGCCGTTGAGGATTTTTCCGGCAACGTATGCTTCCCACGCCATCAGGCTGACCCAGTAACCCCAGTACAGCCACCCAATGGTAAAACCGGCCCAGCGACCAATGGCGCGGTCGGCGTAGGTCGAGAATGACCCAGTGTCTGGCGATGACGTTGCCATTTCCCCCAGCATTCGCATGATCAGCATCATCAGAATGCCGCCAACCAGAAAGGCCAGAACGGCGGCTGGCCCCGCGCTGTGAATGATACTCCCCGACCCTACGAACAAGGAGCCACCAATGACCCCTGCGATCGACATCATTGTCAGATGCCGAGACTTCAAGCCCGCCTTGAGTTGGCTGTCATGGGTGTTCGGTTTATCGATACTTATACTTGTATTCATCATCGAGGCACCTCTATTAATTGACGGGAAACATAGACGCGCGAGAAACCGCCAACCCCCTTCCCGGCACGCTGTTTGATTAACTTGCGGTGTGATAGCCCCCTGCAGGGAGGGGGCAAGTTCAAGTCGGTGAACGTGAACAAAATGATCCGTTCAATCCCTGCACCGGCAAGCAGTCGGACTCAGGCTTGTGCGGCAACCAATGCACGCTCGAACATGCCAAGTGCCTTGGCAACATCCTGCTCAGTGATCACCAACGGGCAGATAAAGCGAACCACGTTGCGGTACACACCACATTTGATGAGCAGCAGGCCCTCTTCACGGGCAGCGTCAATCACGCGCTGCGCCATCGCCGCATCCGGCTCTTTGCTGTCGCGATTGGAAACGAACTCGACCGCTGCCATGGCACCAATGGCGCGTACGTGGCCGATGCTGTTGAAACGGCCCTCAAGTTGCTTGAAGCCTTCCAGCAGTTGCGCACCAATAGCGCGGCTACGCTCGGTCAGGTTCTCGGACTCGAAGATCTTGATCACTTCCAGGGCAGCGGCGCAGCCCAGTGGGTTGCCACCGTAGGTGCCGCCCAGGCCGCCTGGCTGCGGGGCATCCATGATTCGGGCACGGCCGACAACGCCCGAGATCGGCAAGCCGCCGGCCAGGCTCTTGGCAACGGTTACCAGGTCAGGCTGGATGCCGGCGTGCTCGAAGCCGAACATTTTGCCGGTACGGCCAAAGCCGGTCTGGATTTCATCGCAGATCAGCACGATGCCCAGTTCTTCGGTTTTCTTGCGCAGTGCACGCATGAACTCGACGGGCGCTGCGATAAAGCCACCGTCACCCTGTACTGGCTCGATGATGATTGCCGCAACACGATCAGCAGCGATCTGCGTGTCGAACACCTCCTGCAGGGCCACCAGCGCTTTCTCGGTGGTGATGCCTCGGTATTCGTTCGGGTACGGGGTGTGGTAGATGTCCGGCGCGTAAGGGCCGAAGTTCTGGCGGTACGGCTGGCTCATGCCGGTCAGGGTCATGCCCATCAAGGTACGGCCGTGGAAACCGCCGCGGAATGCGATCACACCTGGGCGGTTGGTGTAGCCCCGCGCGATCTTGATGGCGTTCTCGACCGCTTCGGCACCGGTGGTCAGGAACACCGACTTGTAGTGCTCTGGGCCGCCAACCAGGTTATTCAGCTTGGCAGCCAGATCGGTGTATTGGTCGTAAGCCGCAACCTGGAAGCAGATATGCGAGAAGGTGTCCAACTGCTTGCGTACCGCTTCGACCACACGCGGGTGATTGTGCCCCACGTTCAACACGCCTATGCCACCCACGAAATCCAGGTATTTCTTACCTTGATCATCCCATAGGTAGGCACCCGCAGCGCGGCTCACCGTAATGGGGTGAGCAACTGCAACACCGTTGGAAACATGCTGGGCACGCGCCGATACAGACAATTTTTGTTGAGAGGACATAGCATTCACCTTTATGTGTCAGTGTTTTAATGCTAACCACTGCCCTTCCCTCCAACTACAACCAGGAAGTAGGAAGCGAGCGCAAACTAATCCTGCTTAAAGCAGGAAAAGCCAATTCAACGCTTTTACTTATCATCCGTTGCCAACACGTACATCTGAGCCGCTACCTGCAATTTGAACTTATCGTCTGGATTGTCGAGCGAGATATTCAGCATCGACTCGATCCGCTCGACCCGGTACCGCAGCGTACTGATATGAATATCCAGTGCCTTGGCCGTATTGAGTAGTTGAAAGCCTTCTCTGGCCAAGGTCAGTACGGTGTCTATCAGGGCATTGCCGCGCTTGGGGTTGCCGAGCGGCTCGATCAGCTTTTCCATCAGCAAGCGACGGGCGTCCGAGTCCCCCATCAAGGCGCGAGGGAATAGCACCTCGTCGAAGTCATGCAGCTTTCCGGGCTTGAGCAGAGGCAGCAGCGCCAGCACGTCCTCTGCCCCTTGAGCCATGCCCGTCACCCCCTTGTGCACGCGGCTGACGGCCATCGCACTACCTTCTGTGCGTACCGACCTCCAGATGGCGTCTGGGGCGTTTTCTGCCGGGAGCAAGAAGCTGACCTGGTTCAGCGAGACGGACATGAGCGGCGCGATGCCCATGCCCTGCATCGACTGGGCAATACGCTCGGCAATTCGCGAGCGTCGGTTGAAGCCTTCCACCGACAACGGGATCGGTTCATTCAACAACACCAGACAAACCCGGTAGTCCCTGTTTTCGCCCCATCCCGACACTTGCGCCCGCTCTATGGCACTTGGTGTGGCAGAGAACTTGCCCTCCAGCAACCCCGCGACGAATGCATAACCTAAGCGGGTTTCCTGGTCGGACAACTGACGCTGGTAGGCAAGGCGCAACGCCGCAATCACCGAGGCGTGTTCGAGCGCTCGAGACTCCAGTTCCTCAAACGCCCCTTCTTCGCCGTGCAGCCAGACAATGCCCACCACTTCTCCACGAAGCCTGATGGCACCGCCCAGCCTGGGGCGCTGCACGCCCTGCGTCACGACTTTTGCCGTGGTGGCATCGAAACAGCCCGTGAGCGAGTCCAGTTCGGTGATTTTCTTGATCAGTGCGCGCTCGGCAAGCGCGTCGACCGCGGGGTCGGAGGCCCCCAGAACAGTACCATCCGCAGAGACCACGGTTGCATGCTTGTCCAGGGCGGATTTCAGCGCCTTGGCCAAGCCTTCCAGATTGTTGCCCTCCAAGGCAGCCTCGGTCAACGTGCGATGGATATGGTCTGAGCGGCGAATGGTCTCGGCCTGGATGTTGATGATCCGGGCCAGTACATCGTGCATGATCTCGCTGAACTGGATCTCCCACGGCAACTCGAGCAGTGGCAAGTCGCAGCGGTTCGCTTCGTCAATCGCGGCCTGGGTGAAATGCTCGCGAAAATGGGGAACAGCCAGTACCACCCCCGCCAAACCGATTTCACTCAACCGGCGCACCATCACACGGCACTCTTCGTCGTCTACTGGCCAGTTGTAGCCGGTGGTCAACAGAAGCTCGCCAGGCTTCAACCAATTGGTGATCTCGGGGTGATCGACGATGTGAACCCAGGTGATTTCGCGATCCATGGCTGTTTCACCGGCCACCACAGTGGCCTCGCGAAGCACAGTGCTACCTATCGCTGCGTCGAGCTTCATGACCTATCAATCCCACTTAGAAATAACCACTCGACAGCACTCGATGGCTGCCAGGTTTGCAACGACCTTAGCAGCCAGATACTGGAGAATGCTGCGCTGCGTGCAACTAACCCAGAATTTTCGCAAGGTACTCGGCCAGGTGCATGGCTTCTCTGCCACTCACGTTGCGGATCTGCCCGCGGCAACTGAAGCCATCGGCAACGACCGCCGCCTGCTGCGGGATCTTGTCGATGTGAGGTTTGAACTCATTCTCACCGATGATCTTCGCAATCGGAGCCGTCTTGCTATGGTAAGCGTATGCACCCGCCACGCCGCAGCACCCCGCAGCAATCACCTGGCCCTGGCCGCCCAGCTTTTCAAGAACGCCCTGCTCCCCAGCCATCCCGCCGCAGGACTTCTGGTGGCAATGCCCATGTATGCGCACGTCTTCGTTGATCGAAGGCAACTGCAAACCACGCTGCTCGATGAACTCACTCAAGGTCATGATCGACTTCTCGAGCTTTTGGGCGCGCGGGTCCGTCGGGAACAGGCCCGGCATTTCGTCGCGGAACACCGACAAGCAACTGGGCTCAAGGACGATGACTGGAAGCCCCTCTTCGAGCACTGGCGCCAACTGGGCAAGGATCTGCTCAAGGTTCGACTTGGCCTGATCGATCATGCCCACGTCGTAATAAGGCCGGCCGCAGCACACATGGCGCTTCATCAGTTTTACGCTAAACCCAAGCGCCTCGAGTACGGTTACACCCGCTTCGAGCACGTGGGGCGTGAAGCCATTATTGAAGCTGTCCACCCACAACAGCACCTCTGTACCGACACGCACACGCTCATTTTTCAGGATGCGCCTGGCCGTAGCGCTGCTACGGAAACTCTGCGAGGCGACCTTTGGGAACTTGGCTTCACGCGCCAGCCCGAAATAAGCACCCGCCTTACGCACCAGCGGGTTACCCATGGCGTAGTTGAGTACGGGTGACAGCTTGGTGGCATGAGGCAGCCATGCGCCGATGCGCCCGATCATGGCGTCCATCACCGGGCGCGGCTTGTGGCTGTAATAGCGGCTAAGGAACTCGGTCTTGTAGCGGGCGATGTTCACATTGGTCGGGCAGTCCGTCTTGCAGCCCTTGCAGCTCAGGCACAGATCCAGAGAGTCCTTGACCTCCTCGTTCTGCCAGGCACCTTCGATCACCTCGCCCTTCAACAGCTCGAAAAACAAACGTGCACGGCCGCGGGTGGAGTACTTCTCTTCGCGGGTCGCCCTGAAGCTTGGGCACATGGTGCCGCCATCGAGCGAGCGGCATTTACCCATCCCGATGCAGCGCTCGGCCTCACGCGCCAGGCCCTTGTCACCGAGGCGTGCATCGTAGGTGAACTGGCTGGGGATTTCGCGGCGCTCATAGTCCGGGCCCAACCGCAGGTTGGCATCGACCGGCATGGCATGGATCAGCTTGCCTGGGTTCATCTTGTTCAGCGGGTCCCAGATCGCTTTGAATTCGGCAAAGGCGTTCATGATCTCGGTGGAGTACATGATCCGCAGGTATTCCCCCTTGGCCTGGCCATCACCATGCTCGCCCGACAACGAACCGCCGTAGCGCACGACCAGGTGAGCCGCCTCCTCCAAGAATTCTCGCCAGTTATCCAGGCCGTCCTGGGATTTCAGGTCGAAGGTAATGCGCGAGTGGATACAGCCATCACCAAAGTGCCCGTAGAGGTTGGTCTTGTAGCCGTAGCTGCTGACCAGGCGCTTGAACTCGCGAAGGTACTGGCCAAGGTGCGCGGGCTCGACCGCTGCGTCCTCCCACCCTACGACAGGATCAGGCGCGTTCGGGTCCAGCCCCAGCGAGGTCGCCGAGGCGCCCGTCTCGCGGATCGTCCAGATTCGATTCATCAAACCTGCATCGATCACCAGCCGCACACTTGGGCTACCCGGCAATTCAGGCGCGATGTCCACGGCCTTCTGGGCGAAGGCAATCGCTTGCTCAGTCGACAGAGCACCAAACTCGATCATCAACCAGGCGTTGCCAGCCGGAAGCTCAGCGATATCGGCAAGCTTCATCCCGCGTTCTTTGAGCCCATCGATGATGCCATCATCCAACCCTTCCATTGCGATTGGGTTGAGCGGCAGCAACTGCGGTACGGAGTCGGCTGCGTAATAGATCTCGTCATAGCCCAGCACCACCAGCACGCGGTGAGTCGGGTTCTTCACCAGAATCGTCTCAGCCTGCAGGACGGTGACGCAGGTGCCTTCGACGCCCACCAGCGCGCGTGCAATGTTGAAGCCGTTTTCAGGCAACAACTGATCGAGGTTGTAGCCCGACACGCGACGTTTGAGTTTGGGGAACCCCTCGCGAATGTGCGCCTCGTTGCGATCGACCAGCGCCTTCAATGCCTGCACGATCTCGGCACGTCGCCCACCGGCCCTGATGTGTTGCTGGTAGGCGGCCTCGTCGGTAGGCCCTACCCAGAAACGCTCACCGTCATAGGTCAGAATTTCCAGGCGCTCGACGTTTTCGACTGTCTTGCCCGCCATCACCGAGTGAGCGCCACAGGAGTTGTTGCCGATCATGCCGCCCAGCGTGCAGCGGCTATGAGTTGCAGGGTCCGGGCCGAAGGTCAGCCCCACCTTGGCCGCCTCGCTTTTGAGCTGATCGCAGATCACACCCGGCTGCACCCTGGCCAGGCGCCTTGCAGGGTCAATCTCATGAACAGCATGAAGGTATTTGGAGGCATCGATCACAACCGCCGCGTTCACCGCCTGGCCGCACATGGAGGTACCCGCGCCACGCGGCAAGATCGGCATGCCGGCCTCTTTGCAGAGGCGTACCGTGGTCACGATATCGTCGACGGTTTTGGGAATGACAATGCCTATCGGCAGCTGACGATAGTTTGAGGCCTCGGAGGCGTAGATAGCGCGGGTGGAGGCGTCGAATCGAACCTCCGCCGAGGTTTGCGCCTCAAGCTTGGCGCGCAGGGTCATCAGGAGGTTGAGGTCGAAAGGGATAGGGTTGTTTTTTGTCATTAGGAGAAGCCTGGTCTCGATCATCAGCACGGAAACGCAACGGCCCTACGGGGACTCCCCAGGGTAGAGCAGTGGGCGTTAACTACTGTAAGCCGAGCGCGGATGAGGCTCTACCAACTCGGAATAGGAAGAAACAGGCTTTTCATGCTTCTTCAGGTAGGATCAAATCGCGACGCCTCAGTAGCCCTTGCCGCGATGCACCGTGTTCAGCAAGGGCAGGCCGCTGCGCGCGCGGTGAAGGTTTCGCACGATGACATCAACAGCGCCCCTGACCTGAACATTGCTGGCGATATGCGGGGTCAGCAATACCCGCGGGTGCCGCCAGAACGCGTGGTCGGGCAAGGGAGGCTCCTGATCAAGCACGTCCAGCACCGCGCCTGCGACCTTGCCGGTATCAAGCGCCGCCAACAGATCCTGCTCGACAACATGAGCACCCCGCCCCACGTTCACCACACCTGCCCCTGTGGGCAGCGCACCGAGCGTGGTCGCGTTCAATATGCCCGCCGTTTCGGGTGTCAGAGGCAACAGGTTGATCAGGATGTCGCATTGGCCTAGAAATGCATGCAATTGCTCATTACCCACGTAGCAACGCGCACCCGCGACCACTTTCGGCGAGCGGCTCCACGCATTCAGCTGGAAGCCCAGTGGCTGCAACCGCTGCAGGGCTACCTGCCCGAGGTTCCCCAGCCCCATCACACCCACACGCCGCTCGCACGCAGGGGTGATCGGCAAAGGCGCCCAGCGGCGCTCGCGCTGACTGTTCTTGTAAGTGAGGATGTCACGGTGCAAGGCCAGTACGGCAAAGGTCACGTACTCGGCCATGATGTCGGCCATGGCGCCATCCACCAGCCTGACCAGCGAAACGTGCTCGGGTAGCTCAGACAGGTCGAACTGATCGACGCCGGCGCCTGCCGAGTACAGCACGCTGAGGTTTGGGAACTGCGCCATCAGCCTGGGCATCGGTTTCCAGGCAATCAGATACTCGATGTCGCGCGCATCGCCCACCTCGGGCCATTCGCGAAACTCAAGTTCGGGGGCACTTTCATGAAAAGCCTGACGCCATTGAGCAGCACTGCCGGGCTCGGCCATGTAGAGAATAGCCATGTCTGGCTCCTGTTATTCAGTACATACATGATGCCCACCCCAACGACATGATGCCTTCACATGGGTGCACTAAAAGAACAGCCGTTCCTCCTGCCTCGAGTAGGTAGTTTCACCACCGGTACTGAAAGCCCTGAAGCGCCAAGTCACAGCTGTTCGGAAATCTCGATCAGATTGAGATCAGGGTCGCGCACATAGACCGAGAGGATAGGCCCGGTCGCCCCGGTCCGCTGAACAGGCCCTTCGACAATGGGCCAGTTCTGAGCTTCGAGGTGTGCGACCACCTGCTCGAGCCCGATACTGGCGATCAAGCACACGTCCAATGCCCCCGGCACCGGCAGGTGGGCCTTTGGCTCGAACTCATGCCCGCGAACATGGACGTTGATCTTTTGATTGCCGAAACAGAACGCAAGGCGGCCTGCCCCAAAGGTCTGCAAACGCATCCCCAGAACACGGACGTAGAAATCTTTGCAAGCGTCGACATCAGTGGTGGTCAGTACCAGATGATCCAAGTGATCAATCATAGCGATAGAAGCTCCCTTGCCTGCGTTGGCGGGTTTTCATCATGTCTGCAGTAACCCTGCAGGTGGGCGTTTGTTATGCGCCTGCTCACAAGCCGGCTGGGGTTACCTCAACCTGCGAGATATCAAGCGAATCTGCCTGTTGCAGGATCTCGGTTGGGGTGGCATTCGCAGCAGGCATGACGAGACTGTTTTCACCATCTCCATAATGCAACACGATCAAGTGCATGGCTGCCTCGTGAAGGGGAAGCTCACGCTGCTTGAGCTGAAGCTGATGGGTACGCGGCTGGCCCTGGAAAACATACTTGAGGTTGAAGGTTTGCATTTGCTGTGCTCCATAGAGTTGGCATGACAAATATCCTGACTCGGCAGACAGCATTTGGTTCGACTTGCTCGACGTGCATGACCTTTACCCTGCGCTGCCCCTATTGGCCTCGCAACACCCTGTATATCTCGGCAACCACCTGCATCGTCGCCTCCTCGACCGTGCCCTCATTGCGGCACAACACCCACCCCTGCTCCGCAACCGCTCGCTCGAACGCCTGGGTACTGGCAACCTGCTCTTGCAGGTTGAACATCACGGTACTGCCCAGCCCGCGCGACCGCGCCGCTGCCCTGGCCCATGAGATTTCAGGGTCGGTGACCACCCCGACATGCAGGTCTGGCACGCGCACATTGCGCTCGATATTCAGGCGCAGAATGTCTGCAAACGGGACTATCCGGCGAAACGCAGCATCCGACGGGTACCAGCGGTCGATCAGGATGATGCTGCCCTGGGGCTGTCTGGGCAGCACATGCTGTGAAATCCAGCTACGGCTATCGGCCAGGCGCTCGCAAACCCCCATTTCCAGCTCCCGGCTGGGGTTTCTGACGAGTTGGTTGACCAGGGCCATTGTTGCCCCTCTGTTGGGGTCATTATTGCGCTCGCAAAGCCGGACCACCTTGTTGTTGCCTGCCCTCAGTACTTTTGTAATGGCCTCAAGCAGTGTGGTCTTGCCAGTGCCCTTGGGCCCATCCAGAGAAACGAACAGCGGACGATTCATTGTTTGAACATCACTCACATAAGGCAATAATACGCGCTGACCTCGGCAACGATCGCCCCCTTGGCATCGTACAGCCGCGCCTCAGGCGTCAAAGCCATGGAACGCGCCTCCAGCACATAGCGCTGGCCGGCTTTGAAATGCGGGTAGTTGAGCGTCAGGTAGCACTCGCGCACGGTGGAGCCCCCCATCATGCTCATGCCCGAACCCCCGCTTGCTTCGTAGTCGAACCTGACGATCAGCTCATGGCTGCCGGGGCTGACCTGAAAAAACCGGCCGTCGCGTAGGCGTTGCTGGTCCAGGCGTTCAGCCATCAACAACCTGTCGTTGGGAAACGGGACCGAGAAGTCGACCCACGCCATCTGCGGATCGGCAGCCGGCATTGGCGCCTGACAACCCGCAATCGCCGTGATCGCGAGCAACACCATCAACCTGCGCATGATAGATGCCCCAAGGGTTCAGGCATTCAGGATAGCGCCCACTGGGCCTGCGTGGTCAAGCCAAACAGCTCACGCAAACCGTTGACACCCAGTTTGCGGTATAGCCGTTTCACATACGTCGCGGCGCTGACGGGGCGAACCCCCAGATGCTCGGCAATGTCTTCCACTGCAAGGCCGCTCAGCATCAGGCGCAACAGCGTTTGTTCACGCAAGGTCAGCGCCACATGCTGCTGCTTGATTACCCGCTCGGCCAACAGCAAGGGCAGTTCATTGGCTTGCAGGTGCGCATGGTAATGCAGGCGCACGGCCTGGATCAGCAACGGCGCCAGGGCTTCCAGGTAGTTCATTTCCTGCGCCGAGAAGCGCCCGTGCTCGCGGCCGCGGTAGAAGTTCACCGACAACCAGCGGTTGCTTTCACAGTGGGTCAGCAAGGCTACCCGCTCGGCAATCTGTGGCTGCTCATAGCAGATGCGCCGGTACTCGGGGTGCGTGATGTCGTCAGCTGACTGGCGTTGCACGATGGTGTTGGTGACGCAGTGGCTTTGGCTCATCACCTGCTGGTTGCCATCCAGGCCGAAGAAGCGTTGCACATATTTGTGGGAGATCGCCGGCAGCGAGACTTCGCGCGCCCGGTCCGCAAACGAGAACACCTCGGCGTTGCGCCGCTGCGGATAAGCGAAGATCGTGCATTGGGCCAACGGCACGCCCGAGCCGATCACCTGCAGCAAATCCGCTGCGAGGAACTTGCTGCGGTTCTGGCCCACCCTGGCGAACAGATTGGCGGTGTGAGCGATATTGAAGCGGTGTTCACTACTGCCGGGGCGCAAGGGCCAGTACTGCATAGCGGTTTCTCTCGACGTGTCGGGCGCAGGTTCTGTGGTTATTGCCTACTACGGCTACCCGGCACTCTATCACCCTTCAGCGCCCGGGCTCTGGCGGCGCAATGGGCAGGCGCAGGGCCAGCAGTGCGCCGAGGACCAGCAGCAGGGCAGCATAGGCGAAACCTGCGCTGAAACTGGACGTCAGGTCCTTCAGCCAGCCGACCACCAGCGGGTTGACTGCCGAGCCGATATTGCCCATGGCGTTGATCACCGCGATACCCACCGCACGGGCACTGAAACTCAGCACCTGGTCGGGCGTTGTCCAGAAAATCGACATGGCGCTGTAAGAGCCGCTGGCCGCCATGCACACCCCCAGCAATTGCACCACCGGATAGCTCGACAGCGCAGTGAGCACCCAGCCAGCCGCAGCCATCAGCATGGGCAGCACCAAGTGCCAGCGGCGCTCGCGGGTGCGGTCCGAATGCAGGCCCCAGACGATCATCAGGACAATGGTGCAGATCTGCGGGATGGCCGCCAGAAAGCCGATCGCCTGGTTACTGCTGGCGCTGTTGAAGCTTTTGACGATCAACGGTGTCCATACCGCAATCATTGCCAAGGTGTTGACCAGGCAAAAGTAGACCAGGCAGAACAGCAGGATGCGCGGCGAGGCCAGTTCGCGCCCGACGCTGCGGGCAGGCTGTGTGGCAGTTGCCGGGCAGGCAGCGCGCTCCGCTTGCAGTGCGCGCTGCAGCAGCGCCTGTTCTTCGCCATCCAACCACTTCGCCTGTTGCGGGCGGTCATCCAGATAACCGAACACCACGCAGCCCATCAGCACCGAGGGCAAGCCTTCGAGCAGGAACAGCCATTGCCAGCCCTTCAGCCCCCACATGCCATCCAGGCCCAGAATCAGCCCCGACAGCGCAGCGCTGAACCCGGCGGTAAATGGCATGGCGATCATGAACAGCGCGTTGGCGCGGGCCCGGTAAGCCGAAGGAAACCAGAAGGTCAGGTACAGCAACACGCCAGGCAAGAACCCTGCTTCGGTCACACCCACCAGAATCCGCAACAGGTAAAGCGAGGTGGCATCGGTCGCAAACAGCGTGCAGGTAGACGCCAGCCCCCAGGCAATCATCAGGCTGCCGATCCAGCGACGGGCCCCGATACGTGCCAGGGCCATGTTGCTGGGTATGCCACAGGCGATGTATGCGACATAGAAGAAGGTACTGGCCAGGCCAAACTGAGTGCCCGTGAGGCCCAGGTCGCCCATCATGGTCAGGCCGGCAAAACCGATATTGATGCGGTCCAGAAACGACAGTACGAAGCAGGCAAACAAAAAGCCGATCAGCCTTTTCGAGATCTTTTTACACACGTGCTGATAGCGGTCGTCAACACCGGCCACCGTCGGGGTGGTCGCGCTGGCGATAGGACTGCGCGTCATGGGGAACTTCCTGATTATTGTTATAGGAAGGCTCGCCGGCTCGAACAGATAAACCGGCGGCAAATGCACGAAAGCCAGAGGCTGATTACAGGTCCAGCAACGCCGTGCGCGTCAGCGCCAGAAACTGCTCTGCGTCGCCAAGCGCCTGAGCGCTGAGCAGCGCCAGTTTCACCAGAAACAGCTCGCGTTTGCCCTCTTCGATGTGGTCAAGGGCATCCGCTAGCTGGTCGTAGAGGGTCTCAATGTCGCTGATGGTCAGTTGCTTGTGTTCCATAGGGTTCTCACTCATTGCCCAAAGCGGTTTCGACGGCATCACGCAAAGCCTGCCCATTGAGGTGATGCCAGCGGGCGCAAACGTGCTGGTCCGGGCGCATCAGGTAAGCACCGCCCGCCGACGCACCATATTTGTTGCGCAGGTGGCCGCCAGGGTCGTCGATCACCCCGTCTGCGCCCCGGACCTCGCCTTGCCGATGACCCACGACAGCCAGCAACTGCAACGGCACGCCTTGGTCACGCAGGCTTTGCGCCTGCGCTTGAATATCGCTCGGCACTTCAACGGCATCAGTGAAATACAGCAGGCAGAACGACGCCTCTAACCTGTCGAACAGGAACTGGTCATCGCCGAGCCGCACGTTCAGCAGCGGCGCGCCCTGGTGAGGCCCGCAGCTGAAGCGTGCATTGTCGTCATGCTTGCAGTTGAGTGCAGAGTCCACATAGTCATGTGGCCGCGAAGTGCGCCAGTGGTACAGCGGGCGGACGAACGCCTGGGTCAGTGACAACGACAGTACGGCATCGCGCAACAGGCGATAACCCGCACTGGGCGGCGTCATGAAACGGGTGCTCTTCCCCGCTTCGGCAATGATCTCGCGCGCGGCCCCTACCCGCTCCGCGCTATACGAGGCCAGCAGCCCCGGGCCAGCAACGCCCTTGAGGGTCAGCGCCAGCTTCCAGCCCAGGCCGTGACAGTCCTGGAAACCGGTGTTGGCACCGCGCACGCCAAAAATGGGCAGCAAATGCGCGGCATCGCCGGTGAATATCACCCGAGTATGCAGGTAATCGGACAGTGTCAGTGCGCGCGCCGAGTACACCGAGCACCAGTCCAGCTCCCACTGCGGGTTCGCTACCCCGACGATGCCCAACTGGGCATTGATACGCTCGCGCAGGGAATCAGCCGACAAGGCCTGTTCGGGCGTTTCACCCCGTGCCAGTTGATAGTCGATGCGCCAGATATTGCCTGGCTCGCGGTGCATGAGCACGGTATTGCCCGGGTTCCAGTGCGGGTCGAAATACGCCAGGCGCTCAGTGGGCAGGTCTAGGTCGATCTTGATGTCGGCGATTACAAAACGGCCTTCGTATGAAGCACCTTCCAGTTGCAGCCCAAGCAGTGTGCGAATGGCCGAACGCGCCCCATCTGCGGCAACCACCCAGCTGGCTTGCAGGGTGTACTCACCCGCAGGGGTATCCACCTCCAGTGTCGCGCGGTCTTCTGCCTGGGCCAGCGCCTTGACCTGGTTGCCCCAGCGCAGCTCGATCATCGGGTTGGCGTGGCAGGCATCGACCAGAAACTGCTCCAGGCAAGGCTGTTGCAAGTTGGTCATGGGCGCAAAACGGTCATCGGGGTCGTGCGGGGCCTCCATGCGAAATACCCGCTGATTGCGGTAGTAGGAATTGCCAAAGCGCCAGGGCAGGCCCGCTGAGGTGACACGCTCGGAGATGCCGACCTGCTGCAGGATCTCCAGTGATCGACGGGTGAACACGATCGCCCGGCTGCCTTCGCTGACCTGCCGTTCGGCTTCCAGCACGATCGAGGGGATGCCGTAGCGGGCCAGGTCCAGGGCCGTGGTCAGGCCAATCGGCCCAGCACCGACGATCACCACAGGGTGATGCTGCACCTGGGCATTCACGCTGGCGGTGTGGGCAGGGAAAACCTGGTAATCGAAATAGATAGAGCGACGAGGCTCTGCGAGTGGTGTGTGCATCGCACTGCATCTCCGGATTGTTATGCTTTTTTTGGCCTGAGCCATTTCGGATATGCAGCGGACTGTAAGCGGTGTGAGAAACAGACATGTCCCCTTGAAGGGACAACATTGCACAGCAAAAAGCACGCCCTCAGGAAAAAAACGCAGGATGTTGTGCGCAGAATTCGCTTGAGATAGACGGCCGCATTGCCCAAGGTGGCCAGCCTGACAGCTATTGCCTGAATAAAAGGCTGCAGGGCGTGGACGCAGGCGCACGACGACGCCTGTGTGTGGGGGGTGACTATTTTTGCGGTGGCAAGCCTTGCGCTGCACGAACGTTGCCAATTCCTCCCCGATAATAAGAGAGGACAAGGAAATGCAATCCAACAGTCTGAAGCAAAGCCTGAAACAACGGCACATCACCATGATTGCGCTAGGCGGGGTGATAGGCGCGGGGCTGTTCATGGGGTCGGGCAAGTTGATTGCCTCGGCGGGGCCGGCCGCGATCCTGTCATATTTCATCGGCGGCATCGTGGTCACCTTGGTGATGTTCATGCTCGGCGAGATGGCCTGTCGCAACCCGGACGCCGGCTCGTTCTCGACCTATGCCAATACCTACCTCGGCGAATGGGCGGGTTTTGCCGTCGGCTGGCTGTACTGGCTCAAATCGATGCTGACCATCACCCTGGAGGCGGTGCTGCTAGGCGCCATCCTCAACGACTTTCTGCCGTGGCTACCGATCTGGGCGGGCGCCTTCATCATGCTGGTGACGTTGATGGCCAGCAACGCCTACTCGGTCAAATCGTTCGCTGAAGTGGAGTACTGGCTGGCCGCGATGAAGGTCGCCACCATTCTCATCTTCATGGTGCTGGGTGTCTCGATACTGCTCGGCCTGCACAGCAACATCCCCTCCCCTGGCTGGGTCAACCTGACGGCGCACGATGGCTTCATGCCCAATGGCCTGTCGCCGGTGATGGCGGGCGTGGTGGTGGTGATCTTCTCGCTGGGCGGCAGTGAAATTGCAGCCGTTGCGGCCGGCGAATCGGAAAACCCGCGGCAGAACGTCATCAGGGCAATCAAGAGCGTGATTTTGCGGGTGATGCTGTTCTATGTCGGTTCGGTGTCGATTCTGATCCTGTGCCTGCCCTGGACAGACACTGAAAACCTGGCTTCGCCGTATGTGTCATTGTTCAGCCTGGCCGGGTTCAGTGGCGCGGCGGTGGCCATGAAGATCGTGTTGTTCATCTCGTTCATGTCGGTGATGAACTCGTTCATGTTTTCCAACTCGCGCATGCTGTTCTCGTTGAGCCAGCGTGGCCACGCGCCGAAGCTGTTCTCCCGCACCACCTCCAAAGGGGTGCCGCTCAACGCCCTGCTGCTGAGCCTGAGCATCTGCCTGTTGATCCTGACGGTGCACTTTGTCAGCGGCGGCGACCTGTTCATGACCCTGGCCAAAAGCAGCGGCACGTTCGTGATGATCGTGTGGATCTTCATCATCATCGCCCACTTTGCCATGCGCTGGAAAACCCGGCATGAAGCGGTCGACCCCACGGCGTTCCGGGCGTGGTTCTTCCCTTACGCCAATATCGTTGCGCTGTTCGCGCTGCTGGCCGTGATTGTCACCCAGGCCTTCGACCCAGGGTCGCGCTTTCAGTTCTGGTTTACCACGGTGACCTCACTGGTGGTGGTGGCGGCCTACTTCGTGAAACGTAATCGGATGGCGGCGAAGTCGGTTGGTTACGCAGGGAGCTGACCCGTGCAGGAGCGGGTTTACCCGCTCCCGCCCATGGCGGCACGCTAACCCCCTGTGTTTGCCACCTGTTGCCCTTGATGACGAAGCGTGCCCTGCAAGCTAGACTCCCATGCTGAATTTGACTGTAAACACTTCGTTTGCCTGAAAATGTTCGGCGGTCATGCAGGCAGCCGGCCTCTGGTAAACCGGCAGGGGCCGCCCATGACTTTGCAACCTCCCGTCAACTTGACCAACTGCGATCGCGAACCTATCCAGATCCCCGGCAGCATCCAGCCGCACGGTTGCCTGCTGGCCTGCAACGCGTCGGCAAGCGTCGTGCTGCGGCACTCCGCCAATACCGCCGGCATGCTGGGCGTGGCGGGTGAAATCAACGGGCAACGGCTCGAAACCATCATCGGCAGCGAGGCTGCCCATACGCTGCGCAACGCGCTGGCACGCGTCAGAGAGGCGTCCCGACCGGCGCTGAGCTTTGCCGTGAGTCTGCCGTCCGGGCAGGTGTTCGATGTGGCCGCGCATATTTTCAAAGGCACTGCCCTCCTGGAGTTCGAGCCCTCCGGTGCGGGCATTGCCGAACCAATCGAACTGGTGCGTACCGTCATCGCCCAGTTGCGTGAGATCGACCGCTCCGACAAGCTGTTCCCCGATACTGCCCGGCGTGTTCGCGCACTACTGGGTTATGACCGGGTGATGATCTACCAACTTGGCGTCGACGGCGCCGGCAAGGTCATTGCCGAGGCCAAGCGCAGCGGCCTCGAAAGCTTTCTGGGGCAGTACTTCCCCGCCTCGGACATTCCTCAGCAGGCACGCGCCCTGTACCTGCGCAACCCGGTGCGGATCATTGCCGATGCCCAGTTCAAAACCGTGCCGATCGAGCCAGTACTGGACCTTTCCGGCGAGCCACTGGACCTGTCCTACGCGCACCTGCGCAGCGTCTCGCCCATTCACTGCGAGTACCTGAGCAACATGGGCGTGGGCGCGTCCATGTCCATTTCGATCATCGTCGACGGCGCGCTGTGGGGGCTGATTGCCTGCCACCATTACGCACCCCGCACGCTGACCATGGGCCAGCGGGTCGCAGCGGAGATGTTCGGCGAGTTCTTCTCGCTGCATATCCAGACCCTTCGGGCCAAGCAAACCCTGGAAGCCGCCGCATACGCCCGCCAGGTGTTGGACAACCTGCTGCGCGATGCCCACCGCACGGCGGATATCGAAGAACTGCTGCGTGCCCGCATGACAGACTTCAAGGCGCTCATCCCTTGCGACGGCATCGCCATGTCGCTGCAAGGGCGCTGGTCGGCAGACGCGCTGACACCGCCCAAGGCGGCGGTACCGAACCTGCTGCGCTTTGCCGAGGGGGTCGCCGAGGGGCGTACATGGGCGTCGAACTGCCTGTCGATGGCGCACCCTGCCGCCCAGGATTATGCCGTCGACGTTTCGGGCGTACTGGTGATTCCGATGTCGCAGCAACCGAGGGACTACCTCATGCTGTTTCGCAAGGAGGTGATCGAAACCCTGGATTGGGCCGGTGACCCCAACAAGACCTACGAAAGCGGCCCGCTCGGTGAGCGCCTGACCCCACGCAAAAGCTTTGCTGTCTGGAAGCAGACCGTACATCAGCACTCGCAGCCCTGGTCCGAACAGGACCGCCAGTTCGGTGAGGCCATCCGCGCCGCGATCGTCGAAGTTGCCCTGCACAACAGTGAGCTGATGGCCGATGAGCGCTCCAAGGCCGAAGTGCGCCAGCGGATGCTCAACGAAGAGCTCAACCACCGGGTGAAGAACATTCTTTCACTGATCGGTGCACTGGTGGCCCACCCCACCACTGAAAACCAGACCCTCAACAGCTACGTGGCAACGCTGAAGGGCCGTATCCAGGCATTGTCGCTGGCGCACGATCAGGTCGTGAGGGGGGATGGCGGCGGCCGTTTCGCAACGCTGCTGGAAGCGGAACTGTCGCCGTACCGCACTGCAGCCGATGCCATCACCCTGAGCGGCCCGAACCTGCTGCTCGATGCCCGCGCCTACTCGGTAATGGCGCTGATGCTTCACGAGCTGGCGACCAACGCCGCGAAGTATGGCGCGTTGTCTCGGGCAGGCGGCAAATTGGCGGTCAGCTGGACGATTGATTCGGGTGGCGCTTGCGACATCGCCTGGTGCGAAAGCGGTGGGCCGACGGTGCGCCCGCCAAGCCGAAGCGGTTTTGGCTCGGTACTGATTGAACGCAGCATCCCCTTCGACCTGGGCGGCAGCAGCACGCTCGAGTTCAGACCAGAAGGCCTGCATGGGTATTTCAAAATTCCTGGCAAACACCTGACTCAGCTTGAAACAGCCGACACCCCAGCGCCGCAGGTCGCGCCGGCTGCGCCGCCGGTAAGCTACACGGCCCTGGTCAATGCATGCGTGCTGATTCTTGAAGACCAACTGGTGATTGCCGTGGGCCTTGAACAGATTCTGGCCGATGCGCTGGTCGAGGATGTGATCACCGCAAGCTCGGAAGCCGAGGCAATGAAACTGCTGGCCAGCCACAGGCCTGATGTCGCCGTGCTGGACATCAACCTGGGGACGGGAACCTCCATTGCCGTTGCCGAAGCGCTCTCGCGCCAGCACATCCCATTCCTGTTTGCCACGGGTTACGGCGACAGTGTCAGCATTCCCGCGCACTTGAAGCACGTTCCCGTGGTGCGCAAGCCCTATGACGCCTTGTCGATATTGTCGAACCTGGAAAGCCTGATCGACATTCGGAAAGCTACGGACCAAGCACAATAGCCAGCCGGGCTGGCATTAAAAACCCGCGCACAGGCGCGGGTCGCATTCGTTCAACACCCGGTCACTTGTCCAACTCATCCTTGGTAATGGCGCCAGTGTGCGGATCGACGTGGAATTCGTACTGCTTGCCATCTGCCTTGATACCCTCGCCCTCCCAATGGCCATCATCGGCCTCGATCTTGGTGATCTGGGTATAGCCGGCACTCTTCAACGCAGCTTCGGCCTGGTCTTTGTTGACCTTCCAGTCGGCGCCTGGCTGATCCGCCCAGGCAACATTAGCCCCCAGTGCCCCCACCAGTGCCAAACCCGTGAACAGTCGTGTCATCGCTTTCATCGTCAACATCCTTTTTGCCAGAGTTAAACACTGCGACCCAAGCACTGTCGCTTCGGTTCAATTAGAGTGGCAAGACGGCTATTCATGACATAAGGGTTGATGTGCACTCATCAGAGCGCCTGAAAGGCATCGATGTATTTGTCTGCGTTGCAGACCTCGGCAGTTTTGCGGCGGCAGCGCAGCGCCTGAACCTGACAAGTTCGGCGGTCAGTAAAGGTATCGCGCGGCTGGAAGCGCGCCTGGGGCTGCGCCTGTTCGAACGCACCACCCGCCGGCTTGCCCTGACTGACGCGGGGCAGACCTTCTACAAGACCTGCTCACGGGTGCTGGCCGACCTCGAAGAATCGGAGCTGTCGCTGCACGAGGACTACTTCGAGCCGCGAGGCAGAGTGCGTATCGACCTGCCTGCGGCCTACGGGCGGCTGCACGTATTGCCGGTTATCCTCGACTACATCAAGCGCCATCATCAGCTGCAGCCACACGTGTCCTTTACCGACAGCTTCGTCAACCCGACCGAACAGGGCATCGATATCGTGGTACGTATTGGCGGCCCGGACGTTTGGCCGGACGAGCTGGGCCACCAGTTCATCGGCGCTCAGCGGGTCATCTTTTGCGCGTCACCGGCCTACTTGCAAGCACGCGGCACGCCCGTCGATGAGCGTGACCTGCACGCCCATGACTGTGTGGTTTACGGGCAAGCCGACGGTTTGGGCAGCCCTTGGCACATGACCGGTACCCAGCCTGGCGAAATGGAACGGCGCTTCATGCCGGCGCGGCTTGCCATTGGCGATGGCGAAGGTGTGGTACAGGCCGTGCTGCAAGGCTTGGGCATCACCCAGGTGCCTACCTGGCTGGTCAACCAGCAACTGGCCTGTGGCGAGTTGGTTGAAGTATTGCCGCACCTGGCAACAGAGGGCTTGCCGATGAACGTGGTATGGCTCAGGAAGCGCGAGGCCCTGCCGCGCGTCAGGGCGTTACTGGACGTATTGTTGCAATCACTGCGCATGGACGGCCACGTTCTGCAGCCCGGTGATTAGTGAATAATATTCGCCAAGCCAGTGAATTTTTGCCAGCGATAAGCTTTTTTTGAATCAATACAATGGCAGCACCTTTGATTTCAGGAACTGCCTGCATGACTGCTGTTGAACGCCCTCCCCTGGGCTTGGCGACCAATCGACGCGCCACCTTGGGGACGTTGATCCTCGCCACCTCGGCCTTTCTGATCGTAACCACCGAGTTTTTGATGGTTGGCCTGCTGCCGGGGCTGGCAAGAGACCTTGATGTGTCGATTTCCAGTGCCGGGCAGCTGATCACGCTGTTCGCCTTCACCGTCATGCTCGCCGGCCCGCCGCTGACAGCAGCACTTGCCCACCTGGACAGGCGCAAGCTGTTCGCAGCCATCCTGGCCTTGTTCGCTGCGGCCAATGCGCTTGCTGCCATTGCGCCGAACATCTGGGTGCTAGCAGTAGCGCGATTCTTGCCCGCCCTGGCACTGCCGGTTTTCTGGGGGACGGCCAGCGAGACGGCGGCCAGGATGGTCAGCGCAGATCGCCAGGGGCAGGCCGTCGCGCAGGTGTACCTGGGCATCTCAGCGGCCCTGCTGCTCGGTATCCCGCTGGGTACCTTGGCGGCCAATGCCATCGGCTGGCGCGGCGCCTTCTGGGTATTGGCCGCCGCATCAGCGCTGATGGCCTTTGCCGTGCTGGCCTGGATGCCAGCGGTTGCCCGCCAGCCTAAAGTCGACTTCAGCCAGCAGGCGCGAATTTTCCGTGAACCTATCTTCCTGGCCAACGTGGCCCTCTCGGTCTTGGTGTTCACCGCCATGTTCATTGCCTACACCTACCTCGCAGACATGCTTGAGCGCACCGCAGGTGTGGCAACAGCGGATGTCGGCTGGTGGCTGATGGGCTTCGGTGCCATCGGTTTGCTGGGCAACTGGCTGGGTGGTCGCGCGGTCAGGCAATCGCCGATCAAGGCCACTGCGCTGTTCCTGGCTTTGCTAGGGGTGGGCATGGCGGCATTCAGCCCGCTGGCTTCGGCACCGATTACGCTCTGGGCGGCGCTGGCCCTGTGGGGCATCGCCAACACGGCGCTGTACCCCATCTGCCAAGTCCGGGTGATGAACGCGGTGTCGCATTCCCAGGCGTTGGCCGGCACTACCAACGTATCCGCCGCCAATGCCGGGATCGGCCTGGGCGCGCTGCTGGGTGGGTTGGTCATCCCCGCGTTCGGTGTATCGTCGCTCGGTTATGTGGCGGCGGGCGTAGCCCTGCTGGCCATGCTGTGCGTGCCCGGCGTGGCGCGCCTGCAGGCACGGGCTGAGCATATGGCGGTACAACCCGGCTGACGGGCACCGCTTGAATCCGCGTATCATCAGGCCTCACAGCCGAGGCCTGTCATGTTCGATTGGGAAGACCTGCGTCACTTTTCTGCTTTCATCAGCGCCGGCTCGCTCTCGGCCGCCGCCAAGCGCCTGGGCGTTGACCACGCCACCGTGGCCCGGCGCATCAGCTCGCTCGAAGCGTCCTTGCAGCTCAAACTGGTGGACCGCCGGCCACGGGCCTACGCCCTCACCGAACAAGGCTTGCGGGTCGGCGAGTTCGCCGAGCAGATGCTGGCCTCTTCGTTTGCACTGGAGCACTTTGCCAGTGCCGACCAACATACCGTTGAAGGCGAAGTGGTGATTGCTGCCCCCCCTGCGCTGCTGGGCAGCATGGTGGCACGCAGGCTGGGGGCACTGTATCAACGCTACCCCCATTTGCAGTTAAAACTGGTCGGCAGCAAGTCGCGCGCCTCGTTGGCGCGTCGCGAAGCAGACGTGGCCATTGCCTTGGCCAGGCCCACCGAACCCACCTTGGTGGCCAGCTTGCTCGGCCATCTGGAATACACGCTGTACGCCTCGGCGGCCTACCTACGCCAACGCGAACCGCAGGTGTATATCGGCTACGACGAATCCCAGGCCAAATCCCCACAGCAACTGTGGCTGCTCAAGCACGCCACAGGCCGCCCTTTCGCCCTGCAAAGCAACGACTTGCGCATCCAGGCCCAGGCAGCAGCCGGGGGCGTGGGCATTGCCTGCCTGCCCGCCTTCATGGCTGAGGAATACGGGCTCAAGCCAGCCAACGACAACAGTTCGATGAGCATCGAAATCTGGCTGGCGGTTCATGAAGACGTGCGCAATACACCCCGCATCAAAGCCGTGACCGACTTTTTGATCGAACAGGTGAAGCCCCTGCTTCGCTTGTGAATTTTTGCAAACATCGCCTGCACATTCCGGGAATTTGCGCAGTGCCGCATCGCCGTTAACCTTGTGCCATCGCTCGGCAACCTGCGCCGGGCAATGCCGCCAGAGAGGGCACGCAGATGCAGTACGTCAAACTCGGAAACACCGGCCTGGATGTCTCCCGGCTGTGCCTGGGGTGCATGACATTCGGTGACCCCGATGCCGGTACCCATCCCTGGACCCTGGATGTGGACCAGAGCCGCCCGATCATCCGCCACGCGGTGGAACAGGGCATCAACTTCTTCGACACGGCCAACAGCTATTCGGCCGGCACCTCGGAGGTCATCCTGGGCCAACTGCTCAAGGCGTTTACGCGCCGTGAGGACACGGTGATCGCGACCAAGGTCTTCTACCCCGCGAACATGTGGGAAGGCGCCAGCAAGCCCAATGAGCAAGGCCTTTCGCGCAAAGCCATCTTCAGCAGTATCGACGCGAGCCTGAGCCGCCTGGGGGTGGATTACGTCGACCTGTACCAAGTGCATCGCTGGGACTATCACACCCCCATCGAAGAAACCATGGAAGCGCTGCACGATGTGGTCAAGGCCGGCAAGGCCCGCTACATCGGTGCCTCGTCGATGTACGCCTGGCAGTTCGCCAAAGCCCAGCACGTTGCCGCGGCCAATGGCTGGAGCCGGTTCGTCTCGATGCAGAACTACCTCAACCTGGTGTATCGGGAAGAAGAGCGGGAAATGATCCCCTTGTGCCAGGACCAAGGCGTCGGGCTGATGCCCTGGAGCCCGCTGGCACGCGGACGGCTGACCCGGCCCAAGGGGCAGGAAACGGCGCGCACGCTGAGCGATGTTTCCGGCAAGTCGTTCTATGAGCGGACCGAAGCCGAGGATGGGCGGGTGATTGATGTGGTCGAGCAGATTGCCGCTGAACGTGGCGTACCCATGGCGCAGGTGGCGTTGGCCTGGGTGCTCGGGCAACGCGGCGTGTCTGCACCGATTATTGGTGCATCGAAGCCTGCGCACCTTGACGATGCCATTGCGGCGTTGGGGCTTGAGTTGAGTGATGAAGAGGTCATGCGGCTGGAAGCGCCTTATGTGCCGCATGCGGTTACCGGGTTCAAGTAGGCCTTGGTGTAGGGCTTGGGAGGTTCAGCGCCTATGAGATCGAGCGCCGCCCACGCGGCGCTCGATCTCATAGGCGCCAAAGAACTTGCGACAAGCACATCGCAAGCCCCCTGCAGCCTCGACGTGCCTCTCCCGGATTGACTATGATTCCGCCTTGAACGTTTCAGCATGTTTCAATAAGGATTCAAATGTCTGTCCAAGAACCACCACCGCTCCCCCTCCCGAAACGCACTGTCGCCAAGATGGAAGCCGCCATGGCGCTGGGCAGCTTTGCCATCGGCACCGGCGAATTCGCCATCATGGGGTTGATGCCGGACATCGCCAGCAACCTGCAACTGAGCGAGCCTGAGGTGGGCCATGCCATCAGTGCCTATGCGCTGGGCGTGATGGTCGGTGCCCCGACGCTGGCGATCCTCGGCGCCAAGCTGCTGCGCAAGCACATGCTGCTGCTGTTGATGGCGCTGTATGCCTTGGGCAACCTGGCCACGGCATTTGCCCCCTCCTTCGGCGGCCTGGTGGCCTTTCGCTTCATCAGCGGCCTGCCCCATGGCGCGTACTTCGGCATTGCGGCGGTGGTGGCATCGAGCATGGTGGCAAACAACCAGCGGGCGGGAGCCGTCGCGCGGGTGATGATGGGCCTGACGTTGGCCATGCTGCTGGGCAACCCGGTTGCGACCTTCCTGGGGCAGTACTTTGGCTGGCGCTCTGCGTTTGTGTTGGTCGGGCTGATTGCCCTGTGCACCATCGCCCTGGTCTGGCGCTTCGTGCCGCAACCGCACGATGAGGTGCGCAGCGACCCGCGCAAGGAACTGCAGGCGTTCGCCCTGCCCCAGGTGTGGATGGCACTGGCCATTGCCTCGATCGGGTTTGCCGGCATGTTCTGTGTGTTCAGCTACCTGGCACCGACCATGCTGCACGTGACCCAGGTGTCGCCGCACTGGATCCCCTTTGGCCTGGCCGCCTTTGGCGTGGGTGGCATCGTTGGCAACATCGCCGGTGGCAAGCTGTTCGATCGCCTGCAGTTCCGCGCCGTGGGCCTGGTGTTGGTCTGGTCGATTGCTGTGCTGCTGTTTTTCACCTTTGCGGCACAATCGCTTTGGACGCTGCTGCTGGGCGTCGGCCTGGTCGGCACCATGATTGCCCTGGCCGCGCCGTTGCAGATTCGCCTGATGGATATTGCCCATGAAGCGCCAAGCCTGGCGGCGGCTTCGAACCATGCGGCGTTCAACCTGGCCAACGCGCTTGGGCCGTGGTTGGGTGGCATGGCCATCACCGCGGGGCTGGGCTGGACCAGTACGGGTTACATCGGTGCGGCTACGGCATTGGTCGGTTTGGGGATTTACCTGGTGGCCCGTCGCATGAAGGGGGGGCATTGATCCAATCGAGGTAATGGGGGGCGTGTGGGAGCGGGCTTGCCCCGCGAACACCGGCGAAGCCGGTGCCACGCACCGTGTGCCCCATTCGCGGGGCAAGCCCGCTCCCACAGGATACGCAGCTTACGGGGGCAGTCTGCTAGGCAGCGCCATCGAGCCCCATCTGCCAGAAGTCGGCTTCAAGGCTCGAGGCCTGGCCGAAGATGCCTGCCAGTTCGACGAATCGTTGCTCGGTCATGCTGCGCGCCGCCAGTTCATCCAGGTGCTTGCGCGCATTGGCCGCCACGGCCTGATAGCCCTCCCCGGCGTACTCACCAATCCACTCACGGTAAGGGTGCTGGCTCAGGTCGCCAATACGCTGCGCCAACGTGCGCCCGATTTCGGCATAGCCGATCACACAGGGGGCCAACGCCACGTGCAGCTCAAGCAGATCGCCAGCAGCGCCGCAATCGAGCACATAGCGGGTATAGGCCACCGTGGCCTGATGCTCCGGCGCAGCCTGGATATCGGCCTCGGTCAGCCCCCAGCGGGCGCACAGGCGCAGGTGCAGTTCGGTTTCGTCGAGAATCGCCGCCAGGCCTGCCTGGGCGGCACGAATGTCAGCGGGCAGGCGGCTTTTGTAGGCGGCCAGCGCCCAGGCGCGGGCGAACTGGATCAGGAACAGGTAGTCCTGCACCAGGTAAGTCCGAAACGCAGCTTCGCTCAGCGTGCCTTCGCCCATCTGCCGCACGAAATCGTGATCGACATAGCGATTCCACTGGCCGGCGCGGGCGGCTTTGAGGCGATCGAAAATATCCATGCTCAAGCCGCCCCCTCATACACAGCATCGAAGAAAGCCAGTTCCAGGGCCACGGTACGCAGGTAGAAGTCGGTGCTCAGCTCAGCCTCCTGCGGCCCCACGCGGTCCAGCTCGGCTTGCAGAAAGTCAACGAAGGCCTGGAACGCCGGGTTGTCGTGCAGGGTGATCCATTCGGCATGCACGAAGTGCTCGGGCAAGGGCTTGGGGGCTTTGATTGCCCAGTCCAGGTACAAGCCTTCGGCAACGTTCAGCACAGCCAGCGCGGCGGCATACGAACGGGTGGCCGCTGCTTCGCGCATGATGGCCTTGAAACCTGCAGTTGGGGCAGTGTCCTCGGCGTCTACGCGCTGTGCCGGGCTTACGTCCAGCGCCTCGAAAGCACGCAGGAAATAGGTGTTTTCATCACTCGAGATCATCCCGGCGAACTGGCCGAAGCGCAGGCGCGCCTCGAAGGTGTCGGCGGTCGCGATGGCAGCGCCGAGCAGGGTCAGGAAGCTGTCGAGAAAACGGTGATCCTGCACCAGGTAGCGGACCATGATCGGGTCCGGCAGGCTGCCGTCGCACAGTTGGGTAACGAAACGGTGCCCCACGGCCGCCGACCAGGTCGGCTCGCTTTGGCGGCGCAGGGTTTGCGTGAAGCGTTCGGTCATGATGCTGTCCTCTGCAGGGGGTGACAGCGAGACCGTTGCAGCTGGCATGGACTGGCCTCGCAGTGAGGCCGGCAAAAAGGCAGGTCGCAAGTCCCATCCCTTCGCCGGCATGATCCGGATCAGGTTCGAAGGGTCACCGCGCTAAAGCATTCAGCGGTTTCTCAGCCCGTTGCCGGGGCTCCCCTTGGTGGCGCACAGGTATACAGCAGGTACGAAGGTGCTGTCACTACCCAAACAGTGGGTGAAGCATGACCCGTTTGTGGGTACTTACACCCGTTTTTTGACGCCTCCCTACCGCACCTCATTCAGGCCTCGCAAGGTTTTGTTTAACAAAGCATTACTGAATTATCAGTTGGCACAGCCGTTGCTCAGGTCCATTAACCAGGCAAAACGCCATTGATGGCTCCAAGCCATAGAGCCGCGAGCGAGGCACAAGGCAATGAAAACATCGGCCAAGACCCAACCCACAAGGCATGCATTCAAATTGTCTTCCGTCACTGCATTGATGTTCAGCCTCGGGCTGATCCCGGCCATGGCCTCCTCCCTCGATGACGTCAGCCAGCCCCCGCCGACCGACCCGTCGGCTTACTCCAATCAGCCGGCCGACCCGAACCCGGCGTTACTCAATTTGTATACCCTGCCGGAAGCCAACGAAGGCTCACTGGAACTTACCGACGGTGGCTACGGCGACCGCACCACCGTTCGCAAGGACAACGTGCTGCCGCCCGCCCTGCAAACCTCCGAAAAATACCCCACCAACGGTAAACCGAGCCCGCTGTTCGGTGCGCAGCCGTTCACCCAGCAACTGCTGCTGTTCGAAGAGTTCGGCCCCGAGAAGCTCGACCCAAGCATCCCGGTACCTAGCCTGACGTTCCCGGTGCCGACCCTCGGCGCCGCGCCTGCGCAAGACCCCAACATCGTCGCCCGCAGCGGCCCCAGTGGCACGGCGCTGGAGGCGTTTCTAAAACAACCTGGCCTGTACCCTTTCCCGACCCAATACGCCAACGTGCTCGACCGCAACCCCTGGAAGGCGCAGATCGAAATGTTCCTCAACCGCCAACCGGTCGGTTCGCCGGCTGAGGGCCGGCCACCAGGAAAAGGCTGGTCCCATCAGCGCTGGAACGAGTTCTACCCCCAGGCTGCATTCAAGACCGCCCAAGCCGGTGCACGCATCAACCTCGGGCTGCGAGACCGCAAGCAATTGCACAACTATGCGGCCGGCGAGTTCGCGCCGGGCGGGCTGTACTACCAGACCTCGGACATCCCTACCACGCTGGGCACCACCAAGGGCATCGACACCCGTTTTCACCCAAGCATGCCCCTGCAAAACCACAAATCGCTGTGGTCGTTCGATGGCACCTTCCCGCCCAAGCTGCTGATGGTGCGGTATGGCCAGCCGATCCTGATGCGCCACTACAACGCCCTGCCGATCGACCCTTCGGCCAACGGTGGCTTTGGCCTGCACACCCTCTCGACCCACGAGCATAACGGCCACTCACCGGCCGAGAGCGATGGCTTTGCCAATGCCTACTTTTTCCCCGGCCAGTACTACGACTACCGTTGGCCGGTCCAGTTGGCTGGCTACGACACGATCAATACCCGTGCCCAGGACCCGCGTGCAGCGTTCCCTTGCTCACCTGGCGAAACCTTGTTTGTGAATGATGCGTCGCCTGGCCTGAAGACCTGCGAAAACGGCAGCATCAAGATTCGTGGCGACTGGCGCGAAACCATGAGTAGCCACTGGTTCCACGACCACATGATGGATTTCACGGCGCAGAACGTCTACAAAGGCAACGCCGCGATGATGAACTATTACAGCGCCCTGGACCGCGGCAACGAGGCCCTGCAGGACGGCGTCAACCTGCGCTTGCCCAGTGGTTCGGGCATGCCGTGGGGCAACCGCGACTACGACGTCAACCTGGTGATCGCCGACAAGGCCTGGGATGCCAACGGCCAGTTGTGGTTCAACCCGTTCAACACCGACGGCTTCCTCGGCGACCAGATCCTGGTCAACTGGCAGTACCAGCCAAAGCTCAAAGTGCGGGCGCGCAGCTACCGTTTCCGCCTGCTCAACGGCTCGGTATCGCGCTACTTCAAGTTCGCTGTGGTGCGTGAAATCGCCGGCACCAGCGGCGAGTTCAAGGGGCCGACCGGCTCCAACCTGTCGTATGCCCGCGTGCCGTTCCACATGATCGCCAACGACGGCAACATCATGGAACACGCCGTGCCGTTCGACGGCACCCTGGACCTCAATGGCGACGGCGACCTCAAGGACAACAACGGCATCCTGCCGGTGCAAGCCATCGCCGAGCGTTACGACATCATCATCAACTTCGCCAAGAACGGCATCAAGGCCGGCGACAAGCTGTACTTCATCAACCTGATGGAGCACCAGTCCGGCAAGGGCCCGAACATGGCCATCGCGCTGGCGGACGTGCTGTCGGAGAAATACAAGGCTGTCATCAAGCAGACCAGCAAGGGCCCGCAATGGGACAATGGCGACCCGGTGGTGGGCAAGTTCCTGCAGTTGCTGGTACAGCCCTACAGTGGCCAGGACCTGAGTATGGACCCAGTTGCCTATGAACCGGCCAAGCCGGGCAAGGCTGCAGGCCTGAAAATGGTTCCGTTGACCCTCGACCGCAACGCCGTTGCCGACCAGGCCAAACTCAAGGATGCTCGCCACCGCGAATTCCTTTTTGGCCGTTCGGATGGTACTGACACTCAGCCCTGGACCATCAAGACCGATGGTGGCTTCGGCTACAGCATGGACCCACGGCGCATCAATGCCGCCCCTCAGTTGGCCAACCAAGCCACACCCGCCGGTTTCAGCGGCGATGGCACCCTTGAGGTTTGGAAGATCAAGAATGGCGGTAATGGTTGGAGCCACCCAGTCCACGTTCACTTCGAGGAAGGCATCGTGCTCAGCCGCGACGGCAAGGCACCGCCAGAATGGGAGAAATGGGCACGCAAGGACGTCTACCGCATCGGCTCGGAAACCGACTCCTCGGAAGAACTGGATGTGGCCATCCGCTTCCGTGAGTTCGCCGGGACCTACATGGAGCACTGCCACAACACCCAGCATGAGGATTCGTCCATGCTGCTGCGGTGGGACCTGGAACACCCTGGCCAATTCCAGGTGATGCCAACCCCGTTACCGGGCTGGGACGGCGTAGAATACGTCGCCTCCGTTGGCCTGCCGACCTTCCGCACGGCTGCCCATGACGATGATGACGATGTCAACAAGCCACCGGTCGCGGTCAGCGACAGCGCAGCTACCACAGCAGGCAAGGCACTTACGCTGAGTGTGCTGGCCAACGACACCGACCCCGAGCGCAATCTGCCCTTGACCATCATTGGCTTGAGCCAGCCGGACTCTGGCCAGGGTACCACCAGTACCAATGGCACCACGGTGACTTACACCCCGCCGGCCACTGTCGCCACGCCTTTCACTGCCAGCTTCACCTACTCGGCACGTGATACCAAAGGTGCCGAGTCGGTGGTCCCGGCCACGGTCAGCGTTGCAGTGAGCCCCGCGGCACCCGTCGACGTTATCCAGGTCAGCAGTGCCTCGGTGCAATTGCGCAGCGGCAACCGTTACACCTGGGATCTGATAGGGACTACCTCGATCGCCACCGGTAACAGCATCAACGTGTCGGTGGCAACCACCAACGGCCCGCTGAACCTGGGCGCGGCCACGCTGACCGCAGCCACCACCGGTGCCCGTTGGCGGGTGTCGGTCACCACCTCCGGCTACGGCCCGGCAACGCCCGCAACGGCGACCGTGAAATCGAAACTGGGGCAAAGCGTGACGGTGCCGATCAGTTACAAGTAATCGCTTGGCGAAACGGGGCTGCTGCGCAGCCCCACTGGCTCACCTCTCGAGGCGTGCATCATGACCGGCTCATGGCGTGTTCTGCTCGTGCTGTCGCTGTTCGCTGCCAGTGTCCCGTTCTGGCCCGTGCAGCCCCAGCAAGCCCCTACCAACGAAGCTGCTACGCCCTGGGGCGCCGACTACTTCCCCAATACCCCCCTGCTCACTCAGGATGGCGAAAAGGTCCGCTTCTTCGACGACCTGATCAAGGACAGGGTCGTCGCCATCAACTTCATCTTCACCGGCTGCTCCGATTCCTGCCCGGTTGAAACCGCCCGCCTGCGCCAGGTGCAGAAGATCCTCGGCGACCGCGTAGGCAAGGATATATTCCTCTACTCCATCAGCATCGACCCCTACAACGACACCCCCGCCACCCTCAAACGCTACGCCGAAAAATTCGCCATCGGCCCCGGCTGGACCTTGCTCACCGGCGAGCCCGACGACATCGAGCAATTGCGCAGAAGCCTGGGCCTGTACATAGAGGGCCTGGAAAACGGCCGCTCCAAAGACCACAACCTGAGCCTGATCATCGGCAACCAGGCCACCGGCCGCTGGATGAAAGCCTCGCCCTTCGAAAGCCCCTATATCCTCGCCGACCGCCTGGGCAACAGCCTGCACAACTGGAAACAAGCCAGCGCCATGGCCAACGACTATGCCCAGGCGCCGGAAGTGCGCTCGCCCAGCAGTGGCGAGCAGATCTTCCGTACCCGCTGCTCCTCCTGCCACACCTTGGGCAGCACCGAGCCCGGTATGCAACAGGGCATCGGCCCCGACTTGCTGGGGGTAACCCGCCAACGCGATGCCAGCTGGTTGAGCCGTTGGCTGAAAGCGCCTGACCAGATGCTTGCACAGAAAGACCCGCTGGCCATGCTGCTGTATGAGCAGTACAACCGCCTGGCGATGCCCAACCTGCGCCTGGGCGATGCCGAGGTCAGCGCGTTGATGGCCTATATGGAAGAAGAAACCACGCGCCTGCAGACGCCTTTGGCGGATACGGCAAAACCTTAGAGGCAATTGGCCATCAGTCATTAGCCTGTCATCTTGCTGTCGTATTTTGCCGGCATCACCCTGGGTCGGGACCCTCCGCCGTGATTCGCCGCTCGCTCTCTTCTGCAAGCCTTCTGCGCCTGTTGGTCCTGATGCTGTGTGCAGCCACCCTGGCCTTTCTGTGGGGGCTGCACGTTTCGCAGAAGGCCGCCGCACGCCAGGATGCACTGTCGGCCAAGGCTGCCGAACACCTGAACCTGGCCAGCATCGTCGCGCAGAGCCTGCGCCAGCTGGTCGACCGGGCCCAGGCCGTGGGCCGCGTCACCCAGGGCGACATGAAGGCGCTGCGCCAGGGCAACGCCAGCCTGGCGCGGCTGCTCGCCGAAGACCCGGTGTTCAAACGCATGAGCCTGTATGACCGGCAGGGTCGGCTGGTGTCGGCCAGCCATGCCGACGAGGCCGCGACACTGCCTGAAGACTGGCTGCGCCAGTTGCAGTTGCACGTAGCCCGCTATGGTTTCAAACCCTTCCTGCCCAGCGCCGAAGCACCCGGCATCAACGCCATGCCTAGCTGGCGCCTGCCGTTCATAATGCCGCTGACCGACCTGCCTGGCCGTGAAATCGACAGCATCCTCGTGGTGCAACTGGACATCGGCTACCTGGCGGTTCTGTTCCAGCACATCGACCTGGGCAGCACGGGCCTGATACGCCTGCTGCAGGACGATGGCCAGGAACGCCTGCGCATCGACGCCAGTGGCGTGCGGATGGCCGCAGACAACTTCGAGCCCGGGCTGCCACAAGCGGGGCCAGACGCCGGAGCGCTGACCCAGTACTCACCCGGTGGCGCCTACCAGAGCCTGTACCGGCGGGTTGCCGAACGCGGCTTCAGCGTGGTGGTCAGCCAGCGCTACGAAGCGATTCTTGCGCCCTCGACGCAGGCCTACGCCCGCCAGTTCTGGCTGAACCTCAGCATGACCCTGATGATTCTCGCCAGCCTGGCCTGGACCTTGCGCCTGCTGCGCAAACGCCAGGAAGCGTTCAGTGCCCTGGAGCATGCGCAACAGGTCAACCAGCAACTGATCGAGCGGCTCGAGGAGGCCCACCGGCGCAGCAGCCATGCCGCCGCCACCGATCACCTCAGCGGCCTGCACAACCGCCGCCAGTTCGTCGAGGTGGCGGGGTTTGCGCTGACCCGACAACGGGGCCAGCGCCGGCTGATGGCGATCCTGTTCATCGACATGGACCGTTTCAAGTCGATCAACGATTCACTCGGTCACAAGATCGGCGACCTGCTGCTGCAAGCCGTGGCCGGGCGTATTCAGCGCCTGCTGGAGCCCGGCGACGAGGCCTCGCGCTTTGGCGGTGACGAGTTCGTGGTGCTGCTGGCCGGGCAGCGCAGCGAAGAGCAGATCAACGCCTGGGTACGCGAACTGGTGCAGAAGCTCTCGGCCACCTATGCCCTGGATGGCCAGGAGGTCAACACCAGCCCCAGTGTCGGTGTCAGCATCTGCCCACGCGATGGCCAGGAGATCGACAGCCTGATCCGCTGCGCCGATGCCGCCATGTACTCGGCCAAGCAGGCCGGGCGTGCCCAGTACCGCTTCTTCGACCCCTCGCTGAACCTGATCGATATCCATGCCTTCACCCTCGAACAGGCCTTTGGCGCAGCCCTGGCCGAGCACGAGTTCGTCCTGCACTACCAGCCGCAGATCCGCCTCGATACCCACCAGGTGCTGGGCTACGAGGCTCTGGTGCGTTGGGACCACCCTGAATTCGGCCTGCTCTACCCGGACCGCTTCATCGACCTGGCCGAACGCAGCGGCTTCATCATCGAGCTCGGCTGGGAGGTGCTGCGCCTGGCCTGCGAAGCACTGGCGCGCTGGCACGCCCAGGGCCGTGAAGCACGCCTGGCGGTCAACGTCTCGGCGCTGCAACTGCGCCAGGCAGACTTCAGCACGCGGCTGTTAAGCCAGTTGCAGGGGTACGGAATTGCCGCGCAACGGCTGGAGCTGGAGATCACCGAAACCACCATCCTCGACCCCGAGGGCACTGCAGTCGGCCACTTGCACCGCCTGCGCGACGCGGGCCTGGGCATCAGCCTGGACGATTTCGGGCGCGGTTATGCGGGCTTTGCCCACCTGCATTCGCTGCCGTTGAGCAAGTTGAAGATCGACCGCTCGCTGATTGCGCCGCTGTCCAACAGCCACGACGACAGCCCGATCGTCTCCTCCACCATCATCCTGGCCAAGCGCCTGGGCCTGGAGGTGGTCGCCGAGGGCGTGGAAACCCGCGAGCAAGTGGTCTGCCTGAAGCTCGCCGGTTGCGACATCGCTCAGGGGTATCACTTCAGCCGCCCGCTGTCGCCGGCGCAACTGCTCGACTACCCGCCCTTCAACGGCATCGAGGACTTGGTGGCAGCGGGTTCACCCGCGTATACACTCGAAACCAGTGCCATGGGCCACAGCGGCTAAGTGTGCCAGGACATACCCGCCGATTCGGTTTATCGTGTCACCACTGAATACCGGCTACCGCACCATGACCGACATCGAGCGCTACGTCCGCGCCGCCACCCGCGACAACACGCGGCGCAGCTACCAGGCTGCCATCGACCATTTCGAAACCCATTGGGGCGGCTTTCTGCCGGCCACTGCCGAGGCGGTAGCCCGCTACCTGGCCGACCACGCCGGACAGCACGCCGTGAGCACCCTGCGCCAACGCCTTGCGGCCCTTAGCCAATGGCATATCAGCCAGGGCTTCCCCGACCCGACCAAGGCACCGCTGGTGCGCCAGGTGCTACGCGGTATCCGCACCCTGCACCCGACCCCTCCGAAGCAGGCCGCACCGCTGTTGCTGCAGCACCTGCAAACGGCGGTGCAGTGCTTCGAGGACGAAGCTCGCCAGGCACACGAAAACCATGACCTGACCGCGCTGCGCCGCGCACGTCGCGATGCCGCGTTGCTGTTGCTGGGGTTCTGGCGAGGGTTTCGCGGTGATGAGCTGGCCCGGCTGCGCATCGAACATATCCAGGCCGAGGCGGGTGTCGGCATCACGCTGTTCCTGCCGCGCAGCAAGGGCGACCGGGAAGCGCTTGGCGTGCAGCACCGCACCCCGGCACTCAAGGCGCTGTGCCCGGTCACCGCCTACCTGCAATGGCTGGAAGTGGCCGGCATCGCCCATGGCCCGGTGTTTCGCAAACTCGACCGCTGGGGCAATCTCGGCGACGCGCCGCTCAACAGCAACAGCCTGGTCGGCCTGCTCAGGCGCATGCTGGAGCGTGCCGGGGTGCCGGCAGCGTTGTACACCGGCCACTCCCTGCGCCGCGGTTTCGCCACCTGGGCCACGGCCAATGGTTGGGAGCTGAAGGCGTTGATGAGCTACGTAGGCTGGAAAGACGCCAAGTCGGCGCTGCGCTACATCGATGCAGCGCAGCGCTTTGGCGAACTGGCCGTGTTACCGGCCAGCCGGGTGCATCAGCTCACTCCTTGAAGGCGTGGCGGTGAATACCGGCGATTTCCGGGCGAATGGCGTAGAGGTCGCCGGCATCCGGATAGTGCCGCAGTTCAACCGCGTTCATGCCGAAACGCGCCGTGGTGATGTACAAGGTGGCCATGCCTTCGCCGCCAAAGCAGCAACTGGTCGGGCGTGGCACCGGCATCACCACCTGGTCGGTCAGGTGGCCGTTACGGTCGTAACGCAACAGGCAACTGCCATTGAACTGGCAAACCCACAGCCCGCCCTCACGGTCCAGCGCAATGCCATCCGGGCGGCCCAGCTCGGCGGGGGTTTCGGCGAACAGCACGACTTCGGCCAGGCGGCCTTCCGGCAGGTATTCGGCGCGGTAGATGGAACGGGCGACCGAGTCGACGAAGTACACGGTGTGCCCATCTTCCGACCAGGCAAGGCCATTGGGCAGTGCCATGCCGTCGTGGATCACTTCGTCGCTCAGCTGTGCATCGAAACGGAACAAGGCACCGGTATTGCCGCTCGGCGCTTCGTCCATCAGGCCGCTGACAAAACGCCCCTGGGGGTCGCAGGCGCCATCGTTGAAGCGGTAGGTTGAACGCGGATGGACCGGCACGGAACACTGCCGCACCTTGCGCGCGTTCACGTCAAGAATGGCGACGCTGGAGTCTTCGGTGAAGATCAGGTTGCCCTTGTCGGTCAACGCCAGGGCACCAATGCGCGCCGCCGATTCATACAGGCTCTCGACCTCACCATCCGGGTTCAGCCGATTGATGCGCCCACCGGAGATGTCGACGAAGTACAGCGCGCCGCTGTGCGCGTCCCAGACCGGGCTTTCGCCCAGGTCGGCACGGGTGTTGGCGACCTTGACCGGCACATAGTGGCATTCCTTGATGCGGCTCCAGCGTTCGGCCACTTCCTTGAGGTTGCCCGCCTGCACCCGCGCCAGGTCGCGCGGGTAGCTGACGCCGCTGTTCTCGGTGAAACGGGTGGCGGTGAACTGCCCGTTGCTGGCACGCAGGATGTACCCCGTGTCACGGCACAGTGAACTGGCCAGGTACAACACCCCCGGCGTGACCCATTCGGGCTTGAGCTCTTCCGGTGCGTCGGTCACGCCCCACATGCGGGTCTTGGCCACGGGCGAGATGGCATTGACCAGAATGCCGTGCGCCTGCCCTTCCATGCTCAACGCGTTCATGATGCCGACCTGGGCCATCTTGCCGGCCGAGTAGGCCACCAGGCCGGGCTGCGAATAGCGCTGGTACATGGCGCGGTCCGAGGTGGTCAGCACCACACGCGGCGCCGCCGAGTGCTTGAGGTACTTCCAGGCATGCTTGGCCAGCCACACCGGGGCGTGCACGCTGATGCCCAGCGCACGCTGAAGAAAGCCCTCTTCCTGCGCCTCGATCCCCTGGTAATCGACCCAGCCGGCATTGTGAATGAGGATGTCCAGCGCACCGAAATGCTCGATGGCCAACTCGATCAACTGCTGGCATTCACGTTCGTCTTCCAGTTGCCCGGCATGGGCGACCACGTTGCAGCCCTTGGCCTGCAGGGCCGCGAGCGCCTGGTCCAGTGCTGACGGGTCTTGCCCTTGGCCAGCGCGGTCAGTCCCCAGGTCGCTGATCACCACCCGGGCGCCACGCTCGGCCAGCGCCATGGCATAGGCCAGGCCCAGCCCTTGGGCGGCACCGGTGATGATGGCAACTTTATTATTGAAAGGGTCTGTCATGGGCATTGCGGGGCACCTTCAGATTCTCCTTTTTTACGATAACAATAAAAAAATCAATGACTTAATATTAAAAGCATGCAACTTTGATATCTCAGGGATATCACCGGGCTTTGTCACTCGGGTGCCACGCACTATCATGGCCGCCTTGCAGGGGCGGGCCGGCCGCCTTCCGGGCACCCTGCATGTCGATGAAGGAACGTAGAATGATCGAAACACGTTTGCTCAGGCAGTTCATTGCCGTGGCCGAGGAACTGCACTTCCACAAGGCTGCCATCCGCCTGCACATGGCGCAGCCGCCCCTGAGCCAAGCAATCAACCGCCTTGAAGAAAAGCTCGGCTTCAGCCTGTTCCTGCGCAACAAGCGTGGGGTCAAGCTGACCGCCGCCGGCATGGCCTTCCTGGAAACCGCCTACCGCACGCTCAAGGAACTGGAGCAAGGCATCGAGTACGCGCGCAATGTTTCCGAAGGCATCTGCGGCAAGCTGACCATCACGGCCATTTCCATCGCGTACTACGAGTCGCTGCTCACCACCTTGCGCAGGTTCCGCGAGGTCTACCCGAATGTGCGCCTGACCATCCGGGAGATGCCCTCGGCCTCCCAGGCCAAGGCCTTGTTGGCCGGCGAAGCCGACATCGGCTTCATGCGTAAACTGCCGATGCCGCCCGACATCATCGCATCGCGGCTGTTGCTGAACGAGCAGATCATCATGGCCCTGCCGGCCAGCCACGCCAAAGCGCAGCAGCCCCTGGTCGACCTGCGCGACTTCGCCGAAGAGGACTTCGTGTTCACCCCGCAAGCCCTGGGCAGTGGCTACCACAGCCAGTTGATCGCCCTGTGCGAGTCGGCCGGTTTCTACCCCAAGGTTGTCCAGGAAGCGGCGCAGATCCATACCTTGATCGGCCTGGTGGCCTGTGGTTTCGGCGTGGCCCTGGTGCCCGAGTCGATCGCCTACTCCACGCTGCGCGACCGCGTGCAGTTCCGGCCGATCCGCCCGATCAAGGACCAGCCAACCCCGACCATGGGCCTGTACATGAACTGGAACACTCAGAACGCCTCGCCTGCCTTGGGCAGCTTCATCGCCATGCTCGACCAGGGCGCGCCGAAGCGCTTCAGCGACACCCTGCAGAGCCCTTTGATCCTGTAGCCCTACAGCGTCAGGCGATACTCCTGCAGCCAGGTATCCAGCGCCAAGGCGGTCTCCAGGTTGTTGCGCCGCAGCTGCGAGTTGAAGTAGCCCTCGGGCTGGCGCAACTCGGCGGCCAGCCGGCCACGGTCGATGACCTGAAACACCGGCTGGCCTGGCGCATTCAGCAACTGCCCGATGCGCCCCCGCAGGAAGCGTTCATAGGCCAGGTTGGCCGACGTCGGGTACGGGCTCTTGCGCCGCTGCAACACCGCAGGCGGCACCAGGCCGGCGCTGGCTTGCTTGAGCAACCATTTTTCCTCGCCATCCTTGCCCTTGATCGACCACGGCACGTTGTACACGTACTCCACCAAAGTGTGGTCCGTGAACGGCACCCGCACTTCGAGGCTGGCGGCCATGCTCAGGCGGTCCTTGCGGTCGAGCAGAATCGGCAGCCAACGCTGCAGGTGCATGTGGCAGATCTCGCGCATGCGCCGCTCCAGCGGGCTGTCAGCCGGCAGGTGTTCGACGCTGTCCAGGGCCTGGTGATAGCAGCTGTCCTGATAGCCGGCAAAGTCGCAGACACGGTTGAACTCCGGGTTGATCAGCCCAGGCTGCAGCAGTTGCATGCGCGACAACCAAGGGAAGCGCGCTGCCGCCACGGCCTGCGGATCGCGGAACCAGGCATAGCCGCCAAATACCTCGTCTGCCGCTTCACCGGATATAGCCACCGTAGAGTGCGCGCGGATGGCCTTGAACAGCAGGTACAGCGAGGTATCCACGTCACCGAAGGTTGCCGCGCTGTCATTGGCGCGGTACACCGCCAGGCGCGCCGCGTCCGCCACCAGCTCGCGGTTGTCGATCAGGATGGTCTGGTGCTGGCTGCCGATATACTGCGCGGCAGCCAGGGCGTAAGGTTGATCGCGCTCCGGGCGAAACGCGTCGCTCTGAAACTGTTCGGCCTGGCCGACGAAATCCACCGAGAACGAGTTCACCGCCCCGCCCTGCTCCGCCTGCAGCCGTTGTTGCGCCATGGCGGTGAGCAGGGTCGAGTCCAGGCCACCGGACAGCAGCGAGCAGACCGGCACATCGGCGTGCAGCTGCTCGCCCAGCGCGTTGTCGAGCAGCTCGCGGGTGCGCTCGACGGTGGTCGCCAGATCGTCCTCGTGCGCTCGGCGTTGCAGTTGCCAATAGCGGCTGATGCTGACCTGCCCCTGGGGCCGCCAGGACAACCGATGCCCGGGCGGCAGTTCGCTGACCCCGCGCAACGCCGTGCGGGTGGTACCGCGGCTCAGGCTCAGGGCATCCACCAGGCCGACCGCGTCAAGGGCACTGGCGAAGTCGGGGTGCGCCAGCACCGCCTTGATCTCCGAGCCGAACAGCAGCCCCTGCTGGTGACGGGCGTAGTACAGCGGCTTGACCCCCAGGCGATCACGCACCAGCAGGAAGTGGCCATCGCGCGCGTCGAACACGGCGAAGGCGAACATGCCATTGAGGTAGTCGCAGCACTGCTCGCCCCACTCCAGGTAAGCATGCAGCACCACTTCGGTGTCGCTGCGCGTCTGAAACGTGTGCCCGGCCTGGCGCAGGCGCTCGCGCAAGGCATTGTGGTTATAGACCTCGCCGGTGTACACCAGCGCCACTTCCTCACCACTGGCGAAGCGGTAGGTCATCGGCTGCACGCCACCGCTCAGGTCGATGATCGCCAGGCGCCGGTGGCCGAGCAAGGCGTGCCGGTGCTGCCAGCCGCCGCTGGCATCTGGCCCGCGCAGGGCCAGGGTGTCGGTCATGGCGCCGAGCACCTGGCGCTGTTGGCTCAGGTCGCGGGTGTAGTCCACCCAGCCGGTAATTCCGCACATGGCTCGCTCCTTACACCTGAAGACGGCGGGTAGGCAGCAGGCCGATCAACGCCTGCAGCCGTTTGGCGATGTCCAGCAGCTGCTGTTCGCTGTCGCGCCGGCCCATGATCTGGATGGCCAACGGCGCCTTGCCGTCGGCACTGAGGGCAACCGGCACGGTGATGGCTGGCAGGCCGCTGAAACTGGCCAGTGGGGTAAAGCCGATCTTCTGCGAGTAATCATGATCGTCGGGTGACGGAATAGTCGAGTCACCCGGTTGCGGGTTGCGCCGGTCGAATGGCCGGTTCGGGTCCATCGGAAAGACCACGAAGTCCACCTGGGCGCTGTCGAACCAGGCAGCGATGCCCGCGCGCACGGCGTCCATGCGCCCATGAATGCGCTGATAATCGCTGTCGCTCACCCCTTCACCGACCTTGAGCGCACTGAGGGTCGACCAGTGCAGTTCGCTGTCGAAGCGGCGTGCCCAGGCGGCCGAGGCCAGCCAGGCGTCACGCGCACACAGCTGCCAGGCATCGCCACGGCAGGCCCACAGTTCAGGCATGGCGACTTCATGCGGCGCCATGCCCAGGTCGGCAAAGGCGGTTCGGGCCTGGCCCAGCATGTCGAGCATGGGCGCGCTGGTCAGTGCCGGGTCCAGGGCGTGCGCCAACACGCCAACCCGGTAGTGCGGCTTGAGCGGTTGCTGATCCCCCAGCAGCGGTGCCAGGCCCAGCAACGGCATTAGCATGTCGAGGTCGTCGGCACTGCGGGTGACCCAACCGAGGGCGTCCATGCGTGGCGACAGTGGGAATACGCCGGCTAGGCTGGCGGCCTTATGGGTCATGCGCAAGCCGACCATGCCGCAGTGCGATGCCGGCCAGCGCACCGAACCGAGTACATCGGTACCCAACGAAATATCGCACAGGCCCGCCGCCACGGAGACCGCAGACCCTGTACTGGACCCTGACGGGTCGATGCCCGGGAAGTGCGGGTTGCGGCAGCCTGCGCCGAACGCAATGTTCAACTCGGTGGTCGCCACCTTGCTGGTCAGCACGATGCGCGAATCGAGGCAGGTCAGCGCCTTGGCGCTGCGCTGCGGGTAGTGACGGTAGCTGCGCAGCCCCAGACGGGTCGGCAGGCCGGCGACATCCACGGTGTCCTTGACCCCCAGCCGAAACCACGGTGCCTCGGCCGGGCGGGTGCTGGTCAGGCACCGATAGTGGCTGTCGGCATGGTCGCGCCAGGCGTCGTACTGCGCGGCCCAGTCAGCCGCCAGCGCGGGGCTGCGCTGCAGCAGTTCGAGGCGTTTGCGCAGGCTGAGGCCAAGGTATTCGGGCTGCTCGCGGCCACTGGCCAGCGGCGCACCGCAGTGGTTCAGGTAATGGGCGATGGTGCTCTGGGTATCAGCGTGGCTCATGGGTGTATTCCTTGACAGAAGTTGCGGCCGCCCACGGCTGGGGCTTGCCGGTGGCAGACAGGGGCAGATGGGCGACCCGGCGCACGGCGACCGGTCGCGGGTGGTGCGCTGGCCAGTGCGTGAACGCTTCACGCACTGCCCGCTCGGTCAACGTTGCCGAGCTGAACAGCACTTCAAACGCCTCGGCGCGCAGCGCATCGCGCACCGCCACGCAGGCCAGGGTCGGGCAGTGCAGTTGCTGGCTCAGCTCGCTGGCCACACGTGCCAGGTCAAGCCGTACCCCGTTGACCTTGATCAGGCTGCTGGCACGGCCCAGCCATTGAAAGCGTCGGGCGTCCAACGCCAGCACCAGGTCATCGCAACGGTGACGGCTGGCCGGTACCGCAGCCCCCTGCTCCCGGGCGATACGCGGGCTGCTGACTTCCAGCGGGCTCGGCGCGCCGATCGGGCTGAGCAACGTGACGTCACCCAACAGCGTCCAGGGTTGCTCCGCGTTGCTTTGCGCATCCAGCTCGCGAACGGCCATGGCGCCGGTTTCGGTGGCGCCCAGCAGCTCGATGAAGCGCACCTGCGGCCCGGCATGGCGCTGCACGGTGGCCAAAGCGTCGGGGGGCAGCAGCGAAGCGCTGTGCACCACCAGCACCGAACGCCGTGCCGACAGGCGCGCCAACAGGGTGGGCAACAGCCGCCAGGTACTGGCAATGGCGAGGATCACACAAGGCCCGTCGCCATCGAGTTGCGGCAACACCTGCTGCTCCAGGGAGCAGGCTTGCAGCCGCGCGTTCAGCCATTGCGCGCCGACCTCGCCCAGGATCATGCCGTAGCTGTGCGTGCTCGGCGCAAATGACAGGACCTCGGTCGCGCCAGCCGCCCAGTGGCCGAGTATCAAGGCCGCCTCCTGGGTCATCTGCGCGTGGCTGCGCAGCCACTGGCGGGGCACACCGGTAGAGCCCGATGTGGTGAACAAATGGTCGCTGCTCATTCAGCGGCCTGCAGGGTCAATTGATCTTCAAGCTTCTGGGCGACGAACGCTTCCATCTTCTCCAAGGTTTCAAACCAGTAGCGGACATCGTCACTCAGGTAATCCACTTCGATGTCAAAACAGCCTTCAATAGCGGTGATGACTTCGACGGCCATCAGGCTGTCGAAACGCTCGCCAATGAAGTCGCGAAAACTGTCCTGTTTATCGATGGCGTGGACCTCCTCTCCCAGTAACTGCGCCAATGCCTGACGAATACGCTGCTCAATAGATAAGTTGCTCACGGGCCTGTTGTTCCTTGTGGGTTGCCGGCATTGATTAGTTCCGCTCCCGTGCTGTAGAACACCTGTTCCGGCAGGATCGGGTCGAACTGCAGATAGACAAAAGCATCCGGGTAGTGCGTGGCTAGGCAGCGGTGCAGGCCCTCAGCCAATACCGCGTGGGCTATTGCATCGCGCGCCACCGACAAGGTGATGCGCAGGTAGAACTGCAAGGCGGCGCCGTCACCGTCCACGGTAGGCAACGGCATGCCCGCGCCGAACACGCAGCCAGGCGTCAGCGGGTTGAAAAACACCATGCAGTGCGCAGGCTCGGCACCCAGCGCCTTGAGCTGGCGCGTGAAGGCCAGGGCCAGGCGCTTGCGTTCAATGGCCTGCAGCGGCGCGCAGGTAACAGTGATGGTCGGCATGCCTGCTCCTCACGACAGCTGCAAGTTGGGCAGGTGCAGGCACTTGCCGTCGGCAAACGCCTGCAACAGGCGCCCCAGGCAGCCCGACAACGCGTCGTGCCCCTGCAGGTAGAGCGGCGACCAGGCATACCCCAGGCCGCTGCGCACCTTGTCGAGGAAGAAGCGCAGGTGCGCCAGGTCGACCGGCAACCCCAGCGCTGCGGCCAACGCCACGGCCTGGTAGGTGCTGAGCAGATCAGGGATGCGCTGCCCCTGGTTGGCGAAGCCGCCCTGGCGCACCTTGTGCGCGGCCAGCAGGTCGCTTGCCTGCGCGCGAACATCCCGGCCAACATGGCGCAGGCAGATCAATGCCTGCAGGCTGGCGCGCAAAGAGACCTGCCCACGCGGGTACGCGGCATGCCGGCCCTGCTGGCAGCAGCTGGCGACAAAGGCTTCGAGCTCGACAAGGTCGACACCGGCGTTGTTACCCAGTTGCTGCAGAATCGCCACCGCCGATGCAGTGGACACCAGGTCAGAACCACGCCCCTCCCAGAAACCGAAGCCACCGTCGGGGTTCTGCAGCGAGGCCAGCCAGTGTCCGACTGCCTTGCGTGCGTCGGGGCGGTCAGCGAAGGCACCGGCGGCCAGGCCCCAATTGGTGCAACGCACTTCGGCCCCACGCCCCGGCATGTACATGATCCCGGGCTCGTTCGGCATCTGGCAGCCCTCGATCCAGCGCAGCGCATCCGCCCGCTGTGCATCCGTCATCTGCCCACCGATCACTGCGGCCGCGGTGGTCAGCACATCAGCCGCAGCGTCGACCTGCCGATAGGTGTAACCACCCTGCGGCAACGCCAGGGTCGCGATGAAGCTTGCGATGGCATCTGCCAAGTGTGCCACCGGCTCACCGAGCGCCTTGAGTGAGCCCACCGCACAAAAGGCGGCCCAGACATCTTCGACGTCATAACCCTGCCAGCGCACGAAGGCGCCGCTCGGGCCACGCAGCGCCTCGATCCAGGCGACGCACTGGCCGGGCCCCAGCGGCTGCGCCTGTAATGCTGCGAGGCTGGCCGTGGCGCGGTAGGTCGCCCACAGGCACGGCCGCTCGGCGGCTTCGCTGAAGCGAAAGCCACCGTCGTCCATCTGTTGCGCCTGCAACCAGTCGATCAACCGCGGCACGTCCCAGGCCGGCGCTGGCAGCCCTTGCCGAGCCAGCGCGCGCGCAGCCATCACGCCATAGAAGCAGGCACGGGTATCGGCCAGGTTGCGCCGGGCAAAGTCCGCCGACCAGCTCAGGCCGCCATTGCTGCACTGCAGCCCTTCAAGCCAGGCATACAAGGCATCGGGGTCGGCCACGCGGCCATCGCAAACCTCGACCAAGGTGCGCACCGCATAGTGGGTGGCCCAGACGTCTGCGGTCTGCCCCGGGCACATGGCGTAGGCGTCACCGTCGAACAGGGTATGCAGCCATTCGGCGGTCTGGGTGCCCTGCTCGATGGCAATGCCCAAGTCTTTGAGCGTTTCGCAGCAATAGAACGTGGCCCAGGCGTCGGACGGCATGCCTTTGCTCCAGGCGAAGCCTGCGTCACGGTTACGGCGGGACTGAATGTAGGTGTGCAGGCTGGCCGTATCGACGCTGTCGAGGCGCTCGACCCAGGCCAGGCTGCGCACGGCGGCGTAGGTGCACCACAGGTCAGGCTGGCCATTGCCCAGGCCGCGCCCTTGCGCAAAGCGTGGTGCGGTCATTGCTTGCCCCCCACGAAGCGCAGGTTGGTCTTCTTCCAGCTTTTTTGCGAGCCACCACTTTTGTTGATGGCCGACAGGTTGTTGACGAACAGCACGCGGCTCCAGCGCAGGCCCATCAGCTGTTGGGAGCGCTCCAGCAGTTGCGCTTGCAGTTGGCTTTCCTGCGCGTTGTCCCAGTGCACGTCGCGCTCCAGGATCAAGGCGGCGCTGTCGTTCTGGCGGTCGATCTCGATCACGTAGCCGGTAGCGTCACAGGTGCCGTAGACCACCTCTTCGACCGCGCGAATCTCAAGGCTGACACCCGCCACCATGATGCTGTCACTGTCGCGGCCATTGATCAGCAGGCTGGGGCTGAGCTGCCCGGGCTGCCACGGCGCGGTGATGGTCACGCTGTCGCCGGTGTCCAGCCGCAGCAACGGGCGGGCATACAGGTTCAGTGGGGTGACCACGAGGCGCCCGGTAAGGCCCTCGGCGGGCGTCACCAGCCTGCCGTCGGGCAACAGCAGTTCGAAGTAGTGGGTGGCTGTGGCCAGGCGCATCTGCTGGTCTTCGCCCACGGCGGCCAAGGTGCCGGTTTCGGTGCTGCCATAACTGGCGTCGAACACCTCGCACTGCCAGCCACGGGCCAGACGTTCACGAAACGGCTGAGTGTTGACCTCGCCCAGCAGCATGATCGAGCGCACCGACTGGGCGAAGGTGTGCAATAGGTCCCGCTGCTTGAGGTAGCGGGTCAGCTGTACCAGCACGCCGGGGGCAATGAACAGCACCGTTGGCCGGTAGGTGTCGAAGGTGTTGCACACCCGCTCCCAGTCGGTGATGCCGGTGGTGAACGGATACAGCCGCACATGGGAAACATCCAGGTATTCGCAGACATTGGCGATCAGGTCGCCGACCGGGACGATGTCCGATGGCATCAGGTTGGCCACCCGTGCTCCCGGGCGCAGCACCGAGCGCCAGTGGGCGGCGACGCTGACAGCATTCCAGATGATGTCTTGTTTCAGGCGCGGGGTCGGGGTCGGCTCGCCCGTGGTGCCGGTAGTGGCGTAGTACTTGGCCGCATCGCCCAGGGCCACGGTACAGAACGCCAATGGCTGACGTTTAAGCAAGGCCTTGGCCGTCAGCGGTAATTGCTGAAACGCCGAAAAACGGTAGGGGCCTATCTCTGCGTAGTGGGCGCTGTGCTGTGCTCGCCTCCAGGCTGCTTGCAACTTTCGTTCATAAAACGCGGCATCGGGGAGATGCCCGACATGCTGTTGAAGTTCGCGCTCGGCGTTCTTCAATACTTCGAAATCCTTATCGCCATGAACCAACATCGACTCGCCCTCTCAAATGTGCAGCGCAGAGAATTGGCGAGCGACAGGGGGTTAGTAAAATACTTATTTCTCGGCGACGGTGAGAGTTGCCAGGTATTAATCGGCCTAAATAGGGGCTTTTACGCTCGCTGTATGTAGTACTTTTCTGGCAAAAGCACCCGATTCGGCTTGTGTTTTGGGCGAGGTATCAGACTAAGATGTTTTTAATATTTCACATGCTTTTTGGGGGCTGCAGAAGCGCAGCGCCACAGCCGGGCGATATCACCCGCGCGCGCCTGCAGTAGCGTTGGCGCGTTGGCGCATGCCTGCTCCAGGCTCATCGGCCCGTTGACCAAGGCAAAAGCGGCGTCAATCCCATGGGCATACAACTGCTGGTAGCCCTCCCCCAGCGTGCCGGCCAGTACAACCACCGGCACACCGTGGCGCTTGGCGACCCGGGCCACGCCCAACGGCGTCTTGCCACGCAGGGTCTGGGCGTCGAAGCGTCCTTCGCCGGTCACCACCAGGTCAGCACCCTGCACCAGCGCATCGAGCCCGGCCAGCTCAGCCACCACCTCCACCCCAGGGCGGAATTGCGCGCCCATGAACGCCTTGGCCGCGAACCCCATGCCGCCTGCGGCGCCACAGCCAGGGAAGTCGCGCACATCCTCACCGCGCAACCGCGCACAGTGATCGGCAAAATGCCCCAGCGCCTGGTCCAGCGCCTGCACCTGTTGCGGGCTTGCGCCTTTCTGCGGGCCGAAGATCGCCGAGGCGCCATTGGGCCCACACAGCGGGTTGTCAACGTCAGCAGCCACCTCGACCTGCACTTCGGCCAGCCGTGGGTCCAGGTCGCTGGTATCGATGTGCGCCAGCCTTGCCAGGGCCAGGCCCCCTTCTTCCAGCGCTTTGCCATCGGTATCCAGGAGGCGCAAGCCCAGGGCGCGCAACATGCCGCTGCCACCGTCATTGGTAGCACTGCCGCCAATTGCCAGGACGATACGCCGGGCACCAGCGGCCAACGCGGCAGCGATCAGCTCGCCAGTACCCCAGGTGCTGCTGCGGCACGCATCACGCTGCTCGGTCGGCACCCATTGCAGGCCACTGGCCTGGGCCATCTCGATGATTGCGGTGCGGCTCTGCGCCAGCCACCCCCAACCGGCCTCGACGGTTTGCCCCAAAGGCCCACGCACGGCCAGGCGGCGAAGTTCGCCCTGGCTGGCGGCAAGAATGGCCTCCATGGTGCCTTCACCGCCATCGGCCATGGGGCATTCGACCAGCTCGGCATCCGGCCACACCTCGGCCAGGCCCAGGGCAATGGCGCGGGTGACACCGGCAGCGTCGAGGCTGTCCTTGAACGAGTCGGGGGCGATGACGATCTTCATGGGGATTCTCCTGTCCAGATGAGCGGCATGCTGACAGTTGCCTGGCAAGCTGGCCTCGGTCAAATGCACAAGACAGCAGAGGCGTTGTTTGGGCAAATGCCTTCGCCCCCCCTCAACCGGCCGGCAGCAGTTGCAACCCCAGGTACAAACTGAGCATGCCTTCCATCCGCAGCGGGTCGACTTCGCCCAGCTCGGCGACCCGTTCCAGCCGGTAGCGAAGGCTGTTGCGGTGAATGCCCAAGGCATCGGCACAGGCCTGGCTCTGGCCATCATGGGCGCACCAGGCCCGCAAGGTCGCAATCAGCTGACCACTCGCGTCCTTGGCCCGGATGCGTTGCAGCGGTTCGAGCAGTTCATCCAGGGCATCGTCATTGCGATGGCGCCACAGCAAGGCCGGTAACCGATAGCGCTCAAGGCTGAGCAGGCGTTCGGCGGGCAGCACCTCCTGCCCATAGGCCAGCAGGTCGCGCACCCGGCGATAGCCTCGGCGCAACTGCTCCAGGCTCTGCGCCACGCAACCAAGGGCCAGGCGCTCGACCTGCCAGCCGTGGCGCTGCAGGCGCTCGAGCAGCCGCGCTTCGTCCAGCACCAAGGCTGCCGGGCGGCACCACAATAACGACTGGCGTGCGGGGCTGACGCACCAGCTGTCCGGGTAGCGGCTGGTCAGCCAGGCCGACAAGGCTTCGGCCGGTGGCCCCGACTCCAGCTCGAACAGGCAGGGCACCCTGGGCAGCTGGGGTTTCAGGCCCAACTGCCGGGCTTCGTCGAGCAACCTGGGTGAATCGCCGCTGCCACCCAGCAACAAGGCCAGCAAATCGTCACAACGCTGCCGCCGCCATTGCTGCTCGACCTGCAGATGGCGCTGGGCCAGGAGCATCTCGGCGGTCATGCGCACCAGCTCTCCATAGGTGCGCAACTGTTGTGGGTCGCCGGTCAGGCCCAGCACCCCCATCAGCCGCCCATCGAGCATCAGCGGCAGGTTCACCCCTGGCTGCACGCCCTTCAGGCACTTTGCCGCGTCCACATCCAGCTCGACGATGCGGCCGTTGGCCAGCACCAGTTGCGCGCCTTCGTGGCGGGTGTTGATACGCTCCGGCTCGCCACTGCCAAGGATCAGCCCCTGGCTGTCCATGACATTGACGTTGCAGGGCAGGATGGCCATCGCCCGATCAACGATATCCTGCGCCAGGTCATGGTCGAGTTCGAACATTCAACGGTCCTTGGGGTGGTAGGCTTTGGTCGCGGGCACAGCAGCCCTGGCCAAGCGCTGTGCAAAAGCACAAAGACAGGCACACCGCAGGCCCGCCAGACTCGTCAGGGCGAGCGCCGGAACAGGCGACGCGGTGACAACCATAACAACAGAGAACCCGATCATGGCACACAGCCCCGCCCCTGACCAAGGCACGGACACCACCCGTAACGCGCTGTACCGGCGCATCACCCTGCGGCTGATTCCGTTCATTTTCATCTGCTACCTGTTCAACTACCTGGACCGCGTCAACGTCGGCTTCGCCAAGCTGCAGATGCTCGACGCCCTGAACTTCAGCGAAACCGTTTACGGCCTCGGCGCCGGTATCTTTTTCATCGGCTACGTGCTCTGCGGCCTGCCAAGTAACCTGGCACTCAACCGCTTCGGCCCACGGCGCTGGATCGCGTTGATGATGATCGCCTGGGGCAGCCTCTCGACCTGCCTGCTGTTCGTCACCACACCCACCGAGTTCTACACGTTGCGCCTGCTGACTGGCGCCGCCGAAGCCGGCTTCTTCCCAGGCGTGGTGCTGTACCTCTCGCGCTGGTTCCCGGCCGACCGTCGTGGCCGGATCATGGCCCTGTTCATGTCGGCGATCCCGGTGTCGGGGCTGCTGGGCGGGCCGTTCTCCGGCTGGATCCTCGAACATTTCGCCGCCGGCCAGCATGGCCTTGCCGGCTGGCAATGGATGTTCCTGATCCAGGGCGTGCCCACCGTCATCCTGGGTTTCCTGGCCATCCGCCTGCTCAGCGACGGCTACCAGAAAGCCACGTGGCTGAGCCCGGCCGAGCGCCAACTGATCGAGGCCGACCTCAAGGCCGACGCCGCCAGCAAACCCGCCACCAGCGGTGACAGCGTGCTCGCAGTGCTGACCAACCCGCTGATCTGGACATTCGGTTTCGTTTACTTCTGTATCCAGAGCGGTGTGTACGCGATCAACTTCTGGCTACCGTCGATCATCAAGAGCATGGGCTTCGACAACCCTTGCTGATTGGCTGGCTGAGCGCCATTCCGTACTTGCTGGCCGGGGTGTTCATGATTGTCTGCGGGCGCTCGGCCGACCTGCGCAACGAGCGCCGCTGGCACCTTGTAGTGCCCATGCTGATGGGCGCCATCGGCTTGCTGATCGCCGTGAACTTCGCCGGCAACCCGCCGATTGCCATCCTCGGCCTGTCGATCGCCACCATGGGCGCGCTCACCGGCCTGCCAATGTTCTGGCCAATGCCCACCGCGCTGCTCAGCGCCGGTGCGGCCGTGGCCGGGCTGGCGGTGATCAACTCGGTGGGGCAGATGGCGGGCTTCCTCAGCCCGTACCTGGTCGGTTTCATCAAGGACCAGACCGGGTCGACCGATGCCGCGCTGTATTCGTTGGCGGCATTGATCGTGGTGGGTAGCCTGGTGGCCTTGCGGGTAACGCGCGCTGGCGCGCTGGCCACGGTAAAGTCCACCTAAAACACCTGCAATGCGCCACAGCCCGTGTGGGAGCCGGCAAACCCGCCCCACACGGTGCTTCAGAATAATAATGCCCCGATCGTCGGCTCAGGTCAGCATCTCAACGGCACAGGCGTCAAATGGTTCCAAAGGCCCCCTTTGGAGAAGCCTCATGACCCAGCACACCGTGGCCCGCCTCGATCAGCTCGACCCCCACCGCCCTCTGCGTGTGCAGGCCGGCAACGAAGAACTCATCCTCATCCGCCAGGGCGATCTGGTGCAGGCCTACCAGGCCAACTGCCCCCATGCCGGCGCCCCGCTGGAAGAAGGCGTGATCTGCGCAGGCTTGCTGGTCTGCCCGTGGCACAAAGCGGCGTTTGCCGTGGACGAAGGCGCGGTGTGCGAACCGCCGGCACTGGCCGACCTGCGCCGCTACCGGGCGTGGGTCAAGGACGGTGAAGTCTGGGTCGATGACCAGCCGCTGCCAAAGGCCGAGCCACCACGCCACAGTGACGCGCGCTGCTTCGTCGTCATCGGTGCCGGGGCCGCAGGCTCGGCGGCGGTGGCCACGCTGCTGGCCCATGGCTTCGGCGGGCGTCTGGTCTGGCTTGACCATGAACGCCAGCCCGCCTACGACCGCACTGCGCTGAGCAAATTCGTCATCGCTGGGGAGATGCCGCCCGATGAAGTCCCGGCGCTACTGGAGGCTGGCCAGTTGCGCGCGGGCCAGTTGGAGCGGTGCTTGGGCAAGGTGCGCACACTGGACGTGAAAAAGCGCCAAATCACCCTCAGCGACGGCCACCGCATCGACTATGACGCCGCCTTGCTGGCCACTGGCGGCAAACCGCAACGCCCCGACCTGCCCGGTGTCGATCTGGCAGGGGTCATGACCCTGCGTTCACGCGAAGATGCAGCACGCCTGCTGGATGCCGCCGAGCCGGGGCAGCCTGTAGTGATCGTCGGCGACGGGTTCATTGGCCTGGAGGCGGCCTCGGCCTTGCGCAAGTATGGCGCGCAGGTGCATGTGGTCAGCCGCCACGCGGTGCCCTTGAGCAAACAGTTAGGGGAGCGTATCGGGCGCAGCATACGCGCGCTGCATGAGCGCAAGGGCGTGGTGTTCCACGGCCCGACCGAGGTCGAGCGCTTTCTCGGTGAAGAACGGGTCGACGCCGTGCTGCTGGCCAATGGCGAGAAGCTGATGACGTCGTTGGTGTTGCTGGGTACCGGCGTCGCACCGGCCACTGCGTTCGTGCAGGGCGTGGAACTGGCCGAGGATCGTTCGTTGCGGGTCGACGCCGAGCTGCATGCCGCCGACCGCCTATGGGCCGCCGGCGACATCGCCACCTTCCCCCTCGCTGGCCGCCCGGTGCGCATCGAACACTGGCGCCTGGCCCAGCAGCATGGGGTAATTGCCGCAGCCAACATGCTGGGCGAGCAGCGTCGTTACGCGGATGTGCCGTTTTTCTGGACCTATCAGCATGGGCGCACCTATGAAGTGCTGGGGCATGCTCGGGACTGGGACCGAATCGAGTTCGTCGGCGAGCCGGAGAAAGGTGACTTCATTGCCTTGCAGTGTGTCGGGGAGCAGGTTGAAGCGGTGGTGGCCAAGGGGTATTCGGATGCCATGGCGCAGCTGTCGCAGCGGATGAAGCGGCCGCTGGGTCTGGATGAGGCACTCAAGCTGATCGGCTGAAACACGCCTGCTTTTTTGCTTGGGTTCTTCGGGGGGCGCTCGATATCCGCCCCCTGCAAAGCTAAAGACAAGCAACTCCCAAACCCAAAATCAGCTATGGTTTCCCCAACTCAAATAACAAGAACTTGGTAGAGCGCCCATGGCCAAACCCCGCGCCAGTGAACTGGCCGCCTTCGTCGACTGCCACTTTGCCGAACGTGGCCTGACGCCAGAACCGGTGATCGCTGAATCCTGGTACCGCAGCATCAATCAGCACCACCTGGACCCCGCCCTGCGCCACGTCGACAACATCCTCAGCGCCGCTGAAATCCGCCAGCACCAAGCCCAGCACGAGGCCTACCTGGCCATCGCCAGCCAGGGCGTCAGTGGCCTGGCCAAGCGCGTGGTGGACGCCGGTTTCGCCGTGCTGCTCAGTGACGCCGACGGCATCACGCTGGCTGCGCGCCTGCCCGCCGACCCACAGCGCTACACCCGTTCCGGGCTGATCGTCGGCGCGCGGTGGGACGAGTCGATTGCTGGCACCAACGGCATCGGCACCGCCTTGGCCTCTGAGCAGGCACTGACCATCCATCGTCAGGAGCACTTCCTTGCGGCCAATGCGCGGCTCAGTTGCTCGGTATCACCGATCTTCGATGCCCACAACCAACTGCTCGGCTGCCTCAACGCGACCTGCCTGTACAACGACGGCCCCAAGCAAGCCCAGCACCTGACCTTGCAGCTGGTGACCCTGTACGCCCGGTTGATCGAGAACAGCCATTTCCGCCAGCGCTACCGCGACCGCCTGACCTTGGCCATCAAACCACGCGACGACTTCTGCGACCTGGCCGCAGAGCAACTGCTGGCACTGGACGAAAGCGGCCGGGTAATCGGCGCCAATCGGGCAGCGTTCCTGGCGCATACCGGCAAGCTGTTGGGCGTGGCCATCGAGCAACTGCTGCCTGCCACCATCGACCAGTTGCTGGACCTGACGCGCGGCGGTGCACGTGGCACTCAACTGCGCGGTCATGAACAAGCGCACCTGCTGGATGTGGGCCTGCGCGTACCGGCCGGTTACCGCCAAGCGCCTTCTGCGCGGCCCGCGCCCACCCACACTGCACACCCCACGCTCGAGCAACTGGCAGGCCAGGACACACAGCTGCAACAAGGCGTGAAACGCCTGCGCAAGGTGCTGGACCGAGACATCGCGATTCTTCTGAACGGCGAAACCGGCACCGGCAAAGAGGCGTTCGCCCGTGCCTTGCACCAGGCTAGCCAGCGCCATGCCAAACCGTTCGTGGCGCTCAACTGTGCGGCGATACCCGAATCACTGATCGAAAGCGAACTGTTTGGCTACCGCGCCGGCAGCTTCACCGGGGCCAATCGCAAAGGCATGAAGGGCAAGCTGGAGCAGGCCAATGGCGGCACGCTGTTCCTCGACGAGATCGGCGACATGCCGGCGCACCTGCAAACGCGCCTGCTGCGGGTGCTTGCCGAGCGCGAGCTGGTGCCGCTGGGTGCCGAAGCGCCGGTAGCACTGGACCTCCAGGTGATTTCGGCAACCCACCAGGACCTGCAGGCAATGATCGGCGACAGGCGCTTTCGCGAAGACCTCTACTACCGGTTGTGCGGGATGCGCATGACGTTGCCGGCACTGCGTGAACGCAGTGACCGGCGCGCATTGATCGAAGGGTTGTTGGCAGGGCTGCCGGGGGGCGCTGGCATGCGCCTGAGCGATGAAGCGTGGCGCTGCTTGCTCGGGCACGCCTGGCCGGGGAACGTGCGGCAGTTGCTCAATGCGTTGCGTCAGGCCGTCGCGCTGGCCGAAGGTGGGCTGATCGAAGTGGCTGACCTGCCGGAGGTAGTGGCCGACCCTGCAGCGCCTGCGCGGCCAAAGGTGCTAGAGCAGCAAGTCGAGGCTGCCGAGGCGCGGCATTTGCTGGAGGTGTTGAAGCGAGAGCGCTGGAACATGAGCGCAGCGGCAGAGGCCGCGGGGGTTTCGCGGTCAACGCTGTATCGCAAGATGAAGCGATACGGCATCGTCCAGCCCAACCAGTTGGGCTGCCTGTAGCTGCCCCTTCGCGGGTGCAGCCGCGAAGAGGCCAGCAAGATCAATGCAACCGGTTCTTGGCTAGCTCGATATCATCCATCAACGCCTTGGCCAGGACACTCAGATAGTCAGCTGCGCCTAGTAGCTTGTGGTCATCGTCCATATCGCCTTCGCGCACCAGGTGCTTGATGTAGCCCAGCAGCACCGACACCTGCTCGTAGGCAACATCGATCGGGATGCCAGGCTGCACACGCAGCAAATTCAACGCTGGGTTGCCCACATCAAGGAAGGTTGCCAGGCCAGCGGTGGTGAGGGGCTTGGGTTCGTCAGCCATGGTCTCACTCCTCGGCCTGCTGGCCATAGAGACGGCTGTGGACATGCTCCACCAGCGAGTGGGCGATCTCGCTGGCATGCATGGCATTGCTCAGCATGTTCAGGCCAGGTTCGCCGACGTGGCCGCGGCAGTGCTCGTCGATGGTTTCGATGACACCGCGTAGCAGCTCACTCGCGTGGGCCAAGGCGTCGGGTGGGTACATGTCGGCTTGGACGGTGAAGAATGGGTGTTGATCGGTTTGCGGCGGGGTGGGTCAGGGACAATTTTTTTCATGATCGATCTCACAGTTCGTTATCGAGATCTACCATCTCAACCTTCTCACGGGGTGAGGGTGGCAGCGGTACGCGGGGTGAGAAACCGGTGAACCATGCAAAGCCCGGCCAGGCCGAGGCCTGCCCGCGCACAGCTGCCATAGCAGTGCTGCTGCATGAAATTCGAAGCGGGTTCTCACACCCGGCCACCCGGTTAAGGCGGCCCGAAAACGTTATCCCTGAGAGGTTTCCCCGACAACAGCGATACTTCAGCAGCCCGCGTAGGATAATTCCCAAGCAGGCCAATCCTGAAGTATTTAGATTCAAGTTCAGAAATGTCGTACAGCCCCATGGCATTGGCTACCGGCCAAATGAACAGCCCCCCGATAATGAAAGGCGCAAGCCAAAAGCCATTTTCAAACCAAGGGGCACCGTTAAAAAAACAATCATAGTAATCCTCGTACGCCAGTTCCCCGAACCTCTCCCCAATCCCGGTCAACTTGATAACCTCAGAGTCCGTCAACAATCGCAGTCATGGCCGGCCAGTGCTTCGCTCGGGTCGAAAGTACCGTCGCTTAGCATCCACTTGCGGAAGCAGGCGCAGCGCGGGCGATTGAGGGGGCATTACAATCTACCAAGTTCAATCAAGGTTCCACCCGTAACGATCCCAGCCCAGCCGGCAAGAGTACACCAGAACGAGATCTGTAAGCGCCGCTTCAGATAGGCTGGGCAACGTCGATAATCGTCGGCATTCAACCACCCTTGGCGAATACCCAGATTGGGCCATACAACTGCCAACGTAAAACGATTGACCACCATCGATCTTGTTCTTATAGAGAGGGTGCTCCAGTATTTAAGATCCTCAACCAACCCCTTACTATTCTTGAACGTAGAGCAAAGTATTTTGAAATGACGAGAACCTGCAATGTAAAGGCCAATGCCAACGCCCACGACACTCAAGATTAAAGGCACTAGTCCTAACACGATTTTTACACCAGCGGGAAGGCTTGAGAGGTCAATCATGAAGTACCTCATAGGTCCATTCGATCATCCCCTCACCTATTTTTTCTCCTGTTTTACTACCTAAGTAAGAGCCACTTCCGATCGCCACAATACCGCAAACAGCCTTTCCATATACACCAAAGGAACAGACAGCCGCCGCTGCGACAGAACCAACCTTACCACCTGCCGCTCCACCGAGTAATCCCCCTGCAAAACTCCCCGTTTCAGTAAATCGAATTTTCTTACACGCTTCGGTTTCGCCAGCCCGACATGCTGCTTGAACGTTCAAGTAAGATGCCCCCGCACCAAGCCCAATCGCCGCAAACCCACCATACTTCAAATAATTCGACATCTTGGCCACCTCGTCCAAGTGGGTCGCATATCCGGGTATCTGGCCCGGCACGCCTGCCTTGGTCCAATGATGCACCAGGCTTTTGGTGGAGATACCCAGGTCGCGGCGGAGCGTGTCGTAACTGCCGAGGTTCAATGTCTTGTTCAGAAAACCTACGCGCAACTGGGCGCTCAGTTGCTCATAAAGCCCCCTGCGCTTGGCGAAGAACTCCGCACTGTTCAAGTGGCCATGCAAAACAAACTGCTGTTGGTGCAAAGCCTCAATGCCCTTCAACGTGTCCTTGACCTGCCCCAGTCCACGCTCAAGCATGTCCTTGCCCACCCCCATCGACTGGCTGGCGCCATTGAGCACCCCGGCAATCTCACCGATGTGCTTCATCATGAAGTTAGCTTCTTCACGGGAGAGAATCGACAGGGACTCCCTCGTCTTTTCGGCCACCATGATCAGTTCGTTTTCCAGCGCGCTGCAGGCATGCCCACTGCTTGGGCTGCCCAGCACAAATATCTCGCCCGCCTTGAAACCATCTGGGAAGGTAGGATTCAAGCGCTGCAATAACGCCACTGGCAAAGGGCTGTGCGTCGCGCCAAGGCTCTGAAGCACCTGCTCGAACGACATGCTGCTTTGCACAATATGGAAGCCAGGCTCAAGTATCGATAATGAGCCGACGGGAGATGCGTTGTACACTTGAGCAGGACTCTGCCCTGATGAAGGCGCCGAATGGCTGACGGCAGAGGCAGGCGATGCAGCCTGAGCAGGACGGCTGCTAGCCCGGTGCATGGCTGACTGCGCGATGACCCGGTTGCTGCCGTTTGGGCAATCACACTTGACCAGCGCCCCATCGACAACAGCCGGTTTACCTCCGATGACGAAAGCATTCACCCCTTCTACAATGACACCGACCTTCTTGCAGTTCGGGCACTCGGTCGTGGCATCGCCCAGGCGCAGCGCACGTCGGTTGTCCCCCCGGTAGTTCGTACTGCTGGCAATGCAGACTGCGCCTGTGGTGGTGATATCGCCATCCAGCGCTTGCCCTTTTCCATGTATCGATATGCGCGTCATGAATAGCCTCCGGCCGTAGAAAGCTGGAAGCTAACACTGGAAAAACATGCAAAAGCCTGGGCCTGCGAAAATCAGAATTACCCTACAAGCAGCGTGCAGGTACTGCCCCATACGCCATTGATCAATCTGCTACTGAGCAGGAAAGCACGCACACAGGTAAAACACCTGTTCCGCGAATGGCCGTGCACGGTGCCTGGCACCGGCTTCGCCGGTGTTCGCGGGGCAAGCCCGCTCCCACAGCGTCTCGCTAAATCGATGAGTTAGCAGTTGTTCAGTGGGAGCGGGCTTGCCCCGCGAAGAGGCCAGCAAAGCCACCCTCTACCCTTGGATGTACACCACCTGCGTGCGCATGTACTCATACAAGCCGTGCTTGCCATCCGCCCCGCCGACCCCGGACTTGCGCGCCCCGGCGTGGAAGCCCTGCATGGCCTCGAAGTTCTCGCGGTTGATGTAGGTCTCGCCAAAGTCGATCTCGCGGCAGGCCTTCAGCGCCGCATTCAGGTCGCGGGTGTAAAGCGAAGACGTCAACCCGTATTCGCTGTCGTTGGCCAAGGCAATCGCCTCGTCCAGGTCATCGACCACCTGGATCGGCAACACCGGCCCGAAGATTTCCTTGCGCATGATCTCCATGTCCGACGCACAGCCCGCAAGCACAGTCGGCTGGTAATGGAACCCGGCACCCAGGTCGGCCACCTGCCCGCCGGTTACCAGTTGGGCGCCCTGCCCGACCGCCGTACGCACCATCTGCGCCACCTTGTCGAGCCCGGCCTGGTTGATCAGCGGCCCCATGTCCAGGTCGGCACGGCTCGACGGGTCGCCATAACGGGTGGCCGCCATGGCCTGGGCCACCTTGTCGACGAAGGCGTCGGCCACCTGGCGCTCCACGTACACCCGCTCGGCGCAGTTGCACACTTGGCCTGTATTGATCACCCGCGAGGCGACGATGGCATTCACCGCCAGGTCCAAGTCGGCGTCCGCCAGCACGATCGCCGGGGCCTTGCCGCCCAGTTCAAGGTTGAGCTTGGTGATGTTCGGCGCCGCCGCAGCCATGATCCGTGCGCCGGTGGCGACGCTACCGGTAAAGCTTACAAGGTCGATACCGGCATGGCTGGACAGCCCATGGCCGACGCTCGCCCCCTTGCCGCCGACCACGTTGAACACACCCGCTGGCAGGTCGGCCTCGGCCACCAACTTCGCGAACTCATAGCAATTGATCGGCGTTTCCTCACTGGGTTTGATTACGATGGTGTTCCCCGCCAACAACGCCGGGGCCATCTTGCGGGCGATCAAAAAGAACGGGAAGTTCCACGGCAAGATCCCAGCCACCACACCCAAGGGTTTGCGCATCAGGAAGATGTGCTCATTGGCGCGGTCGCTGGTCAGCACCTCGCCTTCCAGGCGTCGCGCCCATTCAGCCATGTAGTCGAGGTAGTCGGCCGTGAAGTTGACCTCGACCTGCGCCAGCCCCTGCACCTTGCCGCCTTCCAGGGTGATGATGCGCGCCAGGCGTTCGGCATTGGCGCGTACCTTTGTCGCGATCTGGCGCAGATACCCGGCGCGCTCGATGGCAGGCTTGGCCGCCCAGCCTTTTTGCGCTTGACGCGCTGCGGCAATGGCCCGCTCCACGTGCTCCACCGGCGACTCCGGGACACGCCCCAGCAGCTGTGCGTTGGCCGGGTTGTACACCTCGATCAGTTGCTCGCAGGGCAGGAAGGCATTGTCGATGTAGTTCTGGTAGATCGTTGCAGTCATGGTCATTCACTCCTGTGGGTGGTTGTCGGCCAGTGGCGACTGGGCAGCCGGCTTGGCGCTGAACTGCTGCCAGGTACTGCCCTCGCGCTTGAGGTCATGGGCACGCTTGATGAGGTACTGGTGCACCTGTTCCACCTGCTCGGGCTTGAGGTTGTCGGCAAACGACGGCATGCCATCGGGCACGCGGCCGCCATAGAGGATGCCGAGGAACATCTGGTGTTTTTCCGCGCTGAGCTTGCGCAGGTCAGGCAGTACGCCGCCGCTGACGGCATGAATGCCATGGCACTGCGAACAGTTGCCGTCGTACAGGGCAGCACCGGCGGCCACTGCGTTGGCATCAGCGGTCAGGGGTGGCGGTTCGGGCGCGTTGGCGGGCGGTGCCGGCTCACGCAACGTGGCATTACCGCCAAGCTTGTAGGTCAGCACCTGGGAGAAAGGCTGTACCCCGGCGCGCAGCGACAGTGCCCCGGCAAACGTCGAGAATGCCCCGCCCCAACCGGCCATGAAGGTGACGTACTGCTCGCCATCGACCGAATAGCTGATCGGTGCCGCCATCACGCCACTGGCGGCCGGTGACTCCCAGAGTTTCTTGCCGGTGTCGGCGGCGTAGGCGATCACCCGGCCATCGGCGCTGCCTTCGAACACCAGGTTGCCGGCGGTGCTCAAGGTGCCACCGTTGAAGATAGTGATGTAGGGCACTTCCCAGGCGGGCGCCTGTTTAACCGGGTCCCAGGCGATCAGCTTGCCGGACCAGGTCTTGGCCATCTCCAGCAGGCCTTCGGCACCCTCGGGCATCATGCCGGTGCGTAGACCCAGCTGGTACACGCTTTTGAACGGGTTGCGCTTGGGTGCGTCGGGAATGTGCTCGTAGTAGGCCGACATGATATGCGCCGGGATGTACACCAGCCCCGTGTTCGGGTTGTACGACATCGGGTGCCAATCATGAGCGCCCCAGAATGCCGGGGTCACCAGCTTGCGCTTGCCGTCCTTCCAGTAGGCCGCCGCCTCGTCGTCGAGGATGGGCCGCCCGGTCTTCATGTCGATGCCCTTGGCCCAGTTCACCGGCACGATGTTCTTGGCCGACAGCAGCTCGCCAGTGGCGCGGTCCAGCACATAGAAAAAGCCATTCTTGGGTGCCTGCATCAGCACCTTGCGTTGCTTGCCGTTGATCGGCAGCTCGGCAAGGATCATGTGCTGGGTGGCGGTGAAGTCCCAGGCATCGCCCGGGGTGGTCTGGTAGTGCCAGGCGTATTCGCCCGTGTCGGCATTGACCGCGACGATCGACGACAGGAACAGGTTGTCGCCTTTGGCCTGGCTGCGCCATTTCGGGTCCCACATCGAGCCATTGCCGACGCCGATGTACAGCAGGTTCAACTCCGGGTCGTAGGCGAACGAGTCCCAGGCCGTGCCGCCACCGCCCCACTCGACGAAGGCATCGCCGTGCCAGGTCTTGCTGGCGATTTCCATGGCCTTGTCTTCCGGCGGCAGCTTGGGGTCACCTGGCACGGTGAAGAAGCGCCAGGCCTGCTTGCCGGTTTCGGCGTCATAGGCCGTTACATAGCCGCGCACGCCATACTCCGCCCCACCATTGCCGATGATGACCTTGCCGTTGACCACCCGCGGCGCGCCGGTGATGGTGTAGCTGCGTTTATGGTCGCTGCGGGTGTCCACCGACCAGACCCGCTTGCCGGTCTTGGCATCGATCGCCTCCAGGCGCCCGTCCAGTACGCCGACGTAAACCTTGCCCTGCCACACCGCCACGCCTCGGTTTACCGCATCGCAGCAGGCCTCTCCGGCACGGTTTCGATCCGACTGCGGGTCGTATTTCCAGAGCAGTTTGCCGTTGCGGGCATCCAGCGCGTACACCACCGAAAACGGGCCCGTGGTGTACATCACCCCATCGACCACAATGGGCGTGGCCTCCACGCCACGGTCCAGGTCGAGTTTGTAGCTCCAGGCCAGGCCTAGCTGATTGACGTTGTCCTGGTTGATGGCTTTGAGGGGGCTGAAGCGTTGTTCATCATAGGTGCGGCCGTGGCTCATCCAGTTGCCGGGTTCCTGGTCGGCGGCGATGATGCGTTTGCCATCGACGTCGGCGGCATAGGCAGGTGCGCAGCAGGCCAAGGCTAGGGCCAGGCAGCCCAAGGCGTGCGGGAAGGGCCGGCGGTGCGGGCCTGTTCGGTTCATGGTGGCTTCTCCGTTCTTGTTATGGCGACGCCATGGCAGGCGCCTGCAACAGATAGAGCAACGGTTGTGCCAGCGCCGCCCGGCAGCTTCGAAACAGCCATGCCAGAGGGGTTTGAGCACAAAGGGCCAGCGCCTGACCACAGGCTGTGGCTGCAGCAGCCATGGCACAGCTGATGCAGCCATGGCACAGGTGTGTCAGCCCTTGCTGCTGGCTTTCAATGCCGCCTGGTTCTGTGTAAAACAGGCACATCAGCCCACTGCAAAGGACTTACCCGCATGATCTACCGTCCCCTCGGCCAAAGTGGCCTGCAGGTTTCCGCCCTTACCTTGGGCAGCATGATGTTCGGCGAGCAGACCAGCACCGAAGACGCCCTGCGGATCATCGAAAAAGCCTGGGATCAGGGCATCAACTTCATCGACACCGCCGATGTCTACAACGCCGGGCGCTCGGAAGAAATTGTCGGCGAAGCCGTGGCACGTCATCGCCAGGACTGGATCGTCGCCTCCAAGGTTGGTTTTGGCCCCGCCGACGGCCTGCCCAACCGCAGCGGGTTGTCGCGTAAACATGTGTTCAATGCCATCGATGCCACGTTGACGCGCATGGACCTGGACTACCTGGACATCTACTACCTGCACCGCGAGGACCACAAGGTGCCGCTGGAGGAGACCGTGCAGGCCATCGGCGACCTGCTGCGCCAGGGCAAGATCCGCTACTGGGGCGTGTCCAACTTCCGCGGCTGGCGTATTGCCGAAATCTGCAACCTGGCCGAGCGCCTGGGCGTGGCCAAGCCGGTGGTGAGCCAGCCGCTGTACAACATCGTCAACCGCCAGGCAGAGCCCGAGCAACTGACCGCAGCGGCCTACCATGGCCTGGGCGTGGTGCCGTTCAGCCCCTTGGCCCGCGGCGTGCTCAGCGGCAAGTACGCACCTGGCTCGGTACCGGATGCCGGTAGCCGTGCAGGGCGCCAGGACAAGCGCATCATGGAAGTGGAGTGGCGCCAGGAGTCACTGGCCATTGCTCGCCAGATCCAGGCATACGTCGAGGCCAAGGGCGTGGGTATCGTGGAATTTGCGATTGCCTGGGTGCTCAACAACCAACAGGTCAGTTCGGCGATTGTCGGGCCCCGCACCGAAGCGCAATGGGACACCTATGCCGGGGCACTGGAGATGAAGATCACGGGAGAGGATGAAGCGTTCATCGATTCGCTGGTGACGCCGGGGCATGCATCTACCCCAGGTTTCAATGATGTGGCGCACTTTGTCAGCGGGCGACTGGCGCGCAGTTGAAGGCAGATCGGCAAGGGGCTATGAAGCCCCTTGGCCAGCCATCGAGCAGTTAATCTAGTTCAAGGGTGGCTCGTCTTCGATGACGATGTTCACCGCATAGAACAGCCCATCTTCCCGCTGCTCGATTTCATAACTGACGTGCTGACCCTCGCGGATGATCGGGGCACCTTGGCCGCCGTCCCCCATCAGAAACACAACCTCGCCAACCCCCGGTGCTACAAACTGGGGATCAACCTGTGCTAACGACATTGCGGTCAGCGACTGCGCTTTTTGGGGCATGAACAGCACCTCCTGTTGTGTTTGAATGGTCACTGTTATCAGCAGCCTGGAGCAAACTATTCACCGATCACTGTAAATAATCGCCCATCGGCAAGCAGACGGCTACTAGCATTATTACCAGGTAATCTCTGTTGATCGGGCGACCACTGCTACTGTCCAGCCAAAACGAAAAAAGCCCCATATCTTTCGATACGGAGCTTTTTTTACACGTTACACAATTGCCAGGCTTCACATCGTTCGATCAAGTACCTCGGTCAACCCGCAAGGTTGCGGGTGCCTGTTCGAACGTTGAGCCGGCTGGTACGTGTCTTACTCAGGACGCACTTGGGCGGCCTGCATGCCTTTTTGCCCTTTTTCGGCAACGAAGCTGACAGTCTGGCCTTCTTTCAGCGACTTGAAGCCGTCCGATTCAATGGCTTTGAAATGAACGAAGAGATCGTCGCCACCGCCCTGTGGGGTGATGAAGCCGAAGCCTTTTTCATCGTTGAACCATTTAACTGTACCGGTTTGTCTGTTGGACATGCTCTGAGCCCTCGATGGCTGTTTTGATGCGTTTTCCGTGAAATTTACAACGAGGGCCATGTCAAACAACAAGCCCCTGCAAGCCACATACTGAGCGCTTTGTCGGCGAGAAGCTACTAACAATTTTACCAGTATCGAAAATAGCTGAATCCTGTACCCGAATTCACCGGCAAAATGCCCGTGTACCCCTTCAAATAAGCGCGTTGATCACCAGCAAATGCACCGGGTAGAACAGGTACCCCCAGCGCCCCACCGCAGGCACGCGCCACTCATCACGACGTAATAGCAAACAGCCGAACGGCACCGCCAGGGCAGCGGCGGCCAAGGTCAGCAGGGTGAACGGCGCGAGCGGATGTTCGCGCAACCAGCCGTTGGTCAGGTTGCCCGCCATCGCCAGCAGGCACGGCAGCAGCCACGTCAGCGCGCCCAGGCGGCGGGCCATGAGCCAGGCGGCCGGCAACAGCACGCCGGCCAGGCCGTACATCAGGCGTTCACTGAACAGGGCCGCAGCCGCCAGGGCTACCAGGCCAAGTACCCGTGCTGCCACCTGATGCTGCTGCACGCCCAAAGCTACCAGGAGCCCAAGGGCCAGCGTCGGCATCACACTGAACGTCTGCGAACCGCTGTCCAGCCAACGGTAGGGCCATTCGGACACTACTGAAAACACCAGCATCGCGCCCAGGTAACGCAGGTTGACGCCGGTTGACGGCGCCCCCCCGTGCCGGCGCCCGAGATTGACGGCGATAGCCAGGCAAAACAGCGGGAAGGCCAACCTGCCAAGGATGAACAAACCTTCGGCACGCGGCCATATGAAGCGCAGGTGGTCGGCGACCATGGTCACGATCGCCACCCACTTGACCAGGTCCAGCCCTGCCGAGCGCATCCCCTAGTGCCCGCGCTGTGCCGCCGTCGGCGCCAGGTAGCGGGAGGTCCAGGCAGCCAGCGGCAGGGGCGGTTGCTGGTCGACGATGCGCCGCCAGATCAAGGCCAGGTCATGGCTGTTGAACATCGACGCTACCCCTGCCCCCTGCCATGCCGTGGGGGTATCGGCAACCCAGTGCCCCTGGCTGTCGCGGTGGGCCATGTTGAAACGGAAGGTGTAGTTGCCTGGGATCCCCATGCGCAGGTCGGTCACCACCAGCGCGCCGTCGACCTCGTCGTAACGCAGCCAGTCATCGGTGAACCAGCGCAGGCGTTGATGCAGTGGCGCAGCGGCAAGCGCCGAAGCCAGTTCAAGGTTGCGGGGCAGGCGCTGCATTTCCGGCGGATGTTGATCGAGCCAACTGCTGACACCTTCGTAGTACGCGCCCTCCGGGGTCTTGGCCAGCACGCGCCAGATCAGGCTGTTGAAGGCGATAGGCACGGCGCGTACGTCACTGGCCGTGATGCCTTGGTGGTCCAGGGCTGCCTGAAAACGCTGCTCCGCCTGCATCCGCCCGGCCAGGCCAAAGCCCAGGTAGGCGGTACTGAAGACCAGTGCCAAGGTCATCAGCCTCACGGCCTTGCCCGTCACCCCCTTGGCAAGGGTGTAGACAACTGCGGCCAGCAGCGGCACGGTATAGACCGGGTCGATGATGAATACCGCCGCCCAGCTTTGCGGGGTAACCGACAGCGGCCAGAACAGTTGCGTGCCATACACGGTAAAGGCATCGAGCACCGGGTGGGTGACCAGCACCAGCCAGAACGCCAGGAACAGCCGCGGCAATGTGTAGCCCTTGCCCGGCCAGTACCTGTTGACGCACCAGGCCAGCAACAGCGCCAGAGCGGTGAGGACGAACAGGGAGTGGGAGAAGCCCCGGTGGTAGGTCATCTGCGAGACCGGGTCGGCGTAGCGGATGATCACGTCCAGGTCAGGCAGGGTGCCCAGCGCGGCGCCATACAGCAGCGAACGGCGGCCCTGGATGCGGCCGAGCACAGTGCCCTGCAGGGCGGCGCCGAGTACGGCTTGGGTCAATGAGTCCAAGGGGGAGTTCCTGTGTGGATGACCCAGGAAAACTACCCCCCTCAAGCCCTGCGGTGCAAATGCGGTTCAGTGACAAAAGGTGGCAACAGCCGGGCGATGGGTATTCACAGCAACTGCCAGGTGTACACCAGGATCAGGCGGTTCTCATCGATATCACTGCGGTAGTTGGAGCGGGCCATGGCATTGCGCAGCCGGATCCCCAACCCTTTCAGCAGCCCGCTCTGCACCGCATAGCCGATATCCAGGTCCCGCTCGCGGTCACGGCCCTCGTAGCCCAGCCCGGTATCGACATTGTTGCCGGTGATATAACGCACCCCTGCCGTCAACCCGGGTACGCCCATGGCGGCGAAATTGTAGTCGTAGCGCAGCTGATAGGAGCGCTCGTCGGTATACGCGAACTCGTAGGTAGGGACCTCGTTGCCCAACGGTGAGATGTTGGCGAATACCCGGGGGAACGGGCTGTCGCCGTAGATGCCCTGGTACCCCACATGCACGCTGTGCCCACCCTGCCGGGCGGTGAACAGCGAGAAGAAGGCCTGGTTGTCGATGGTGCCGAGCAGTGCGTCGCCGTCTTCGCGGGCGGTGAAGTACCCCAGGTTGGCACTCAGCACCCAGTCCCCCACGGGTTTGCTGTGCTTGAAGCCGACAAAACCTTGTTCGTAGATGTCTTCCAGTTGCCCGTACCACAGGCTGACACTGCTCTGGTTCGCATTGAACGCGTAGTCGCCGCCGACATAGTTGAACGCATCGCTTTGTGCCTGGCGCATCGGCACATGGCCGAGCATGGCGTTCATCTTGCCGTCGCCGCCTTCGTTGCGCAGGTGCGTTGACCGCAAATGCCCGCCCTGCAGGGTCAGGCCTTGCAGCTCGGACGTGCTCAGGCTCACCCCCTGGTAAGTCGGAGGTAACAGGCGGATATCGCTGAAGGTCAGCACCGGCAAGTTGGGTTGCAGCTCGCCAACACGCAGCTCGGTCTTCGACAGCCTGGCCTTGAACGTCGGAGCCAGGCGGCTGTACTCGTCTGCGGCACGGCCATCGCCATGCACCGGCAGCAGGCCGGTATTGACCCGGTCAGGGCTGCTGTCGAGCTTGATGCCCAACAGGCCCAGGGCATCCACGCCAAAGCCGACCGTGCCGGGGGTGTACCCCGACTTGAAGTCGAGAATGAAGCCCTGGGCCCACTCCTCGGCCTTGGACTGCTGATTGGCCCCGACGATGTCCGAGAAGTCACGGCTGAAGTAGTAATTACGGGCGCTGAGGCTGGCTTTCGAATCCTCGAAGAAGCCGCCATCAGCGGCCAGCGCAGGTTGGCTGAGCAAGGTCAGGCCGATGGCAACGCAAGGGGTGTGGTTCATTCCGAAGCTCTCTTGATCTTGTTGTTATGGATAAAGCGCTGGGAACACGGGGCTCATGGGGTACGGCGCAATGCCTCGCTCGCTTGCGGCCGACGCAGCCTGAGCAGCGCATGCGCCAGCAGGCCGAACAGCAGCCCCCAGAACGCCGCCGACAGGCCAAGGAAAGACACCCCCGAGGCGGTGACCAGGAAGGTGAACAGGCCGGCATCGCGCTCCATAGGTTCGGCCAGGCTGCGCGCCAGGGCTTCGCTGATCGCCCCGTACAGGGCAAGCCCAGCAAGGGCTGCGATCAATGCCGCAGGGAAGGCAGCAAACAGCGACATCAACGTGGCACCGGCAACCCCCAACAGCAGGTACAACACGCTGCCGGCGACGGCCGCGACATAACGCCGGCGCGGGTTTTCATGGGCCTCATGGCCGGTGCACAGGCTGGCGGTGACGGCTGCCAAGTTCAGGCCGTGGCAACCGAAAGGTGCCAGCAAGGCGCCGCCGATGGCGCTGGCACCGATCAAAGGGCTGGCCGGTGTGGCGTAGCCGGCGTTACGCAGCACCGCCATCCCTGGCATGAACTGCCCGGTCAGGGCCACCAGCACCAGTGGCAGCGCCAGGCTGAACACTGCCGCCAGGCTGAACTGCGGGGTAACCCACTGGGGCGAGGCCAGTTGCAGCACCAGGGCCTCACTGCGGAACGCGCCGCTGGCCACGGTGACGACGGCCCCTATGCACAATACGGCGGCCACCGCATAACGCGGCTGAACCCTGCGCATCAGCACATAGGTAACGAACATCGCCAGTACCAGCAGCGGTTGCACGGGCAAGGCGCGGAACACCTCGGTGCCGAAACTGAACAGGATGCCCGCCTGCATGCCAGCAGCGATGGACCCGGGCAGGCGCGTGATGATGCGGTCGAAGGCCCCGCTGAGGCCAATCAGCAGCAGGATCAGGTTCGCCACCAGGTAGGCCCCCACGGCCTGCTCCAGCCCTAGTGCCGGCAAGGCAGTCACCAACAGGGCCGAACCCGGGATCGACCAGGCGATCACCACCGGCACCCGATAGCGCAGGCTCAGCAATGCGCCGAGCACACCGCTGCCCATGGAAACGGCCCACACCCAGGACGACAGCTGGCCGTGAGGCATGTGCGCGGCCTCGGCGGCGTGGAAGATGATCACCAGCGGGCCGGCGTAGGAAATCATCGTCGCCAGGCAACCGGCGACGATGGCGGACAGCGAGCTGTCCTTGAACAGGGTTTTCATGGCACCTCTCGCAAGGCTTGGGGCGGGTGTGTGGATCAGGCCTCTTGCAAGGCCTGTGGTCTTGCTAGGCCTGCGCAGCCGTAGCCAGGCCATGCCGCCGGCCACTGACCAGGTGCACGGCCATGGCCAGCGCAGCAATTGCGCCAGGGATGGCGAACGCGATGAAATTGAGTTGCAGCGGCAGGTTGATGCCCATCAGTGCGCCCCCCAGCAGCGGGCCGACGATGGCGCCGTTGCGGCCGATCCCCGAGGCCCAGCCAAGGCCGGTGGAGCGCACCGACAGGCCGTACATCTGCGCCGCGCCGGCATACAGCAGTATTTGCGTGCCGATGGTGGTGGCGCCGGCGATGAAGATCAGCAGGTACAGCACCGGCATCGGGCTGTTGACGCCCAGCAGGCTGATCGACAGTGCTGCGGCGATGAAGAAGCTGACCTTGACCTTGACCAGGTTGTAGCGGTCGCCCAACCAGCCCCCCAGAATCGCCCCGGCCATGCCGCCGAAGTTCAGCACCAGCAAGAACGACAGGCTCGAACCCAAGCTGTAACCTGCGTTGGCCATCAGTTTTGGCAGCCACGAACTGAGTGCGTAGACCATCAGCAGGCAGCAGAAAAACGCCAGCCACAGGGCCAGGGTGCGCACGGCCAGGCCGTTGCGAAACAGCTCCACGACAGCGTTGCTGCCGCCCTTGCGGTCCGTTGCCTGCAACCTGTCGCCAGGCTGTATGTCGCAAGCGGGGTCGAGCTTCTTGAGCAGTGCGCGGGCTTCATCAGTGCGCCCTTGGCGTACCAGAAAACCAATGGATTCCGGCAGGTAGTAGAGAATCACCGGCAACAGCAACAGGGGTACGGCTGCGACGAAGAACATCGACTCCCAGCCGAAGCGCGGCAGCATGAAGATACCGACGCCTGCCGAAAGCATGCCGCCCAACGAGTAGCCACTGAACATGATCGCCACCAGCGTGCTGCGCAGGCGTTTTGGCGCATATTCGTTCATCAGAGCCACGGCGTTGGGCATCAACCCGCCGCAGCCCAGGCCGGCGATAAAGCGATAGATGCCAAACTCGCTGGGGCTGCTGGCGAAGCCGTTGAGGATGGTTGCCGTGGAAAACAGGGCAAAGCACAGGGCGATGCCCTTCTTGCGCCCGATCCGGTCGGCCAGGCTGCCGAATACCAGGGCGCCGAACATCATCCCGAACAACGCGTAGCTGCCCAGGGCCCCGGCCTGCAGTGGCGTCAGCCCCCACTCCTTCATGATCACCGGCAACACCACGCCGTAGATGAACAAGTCATAACCGTCGAAGATCAGCAACAGGCCGCACCAGGCCATGACCATCCAGTGGAAGGGTGTGAAGCGCGCGTTATCGATGATCGGGTGTACGTCAAGGGTTCGCATGGCAGCTGTCTCTATTGTTTTTGTTGTGGAAGAAAACCTTTGCCTTAGGGTGTGGCTCAGCCGAGGTCGCCGCCCCCTACCGGCAAGGTCACACCGGTGATGTAGGAGGCCTCGTCGGAGGCCAGGAAGAGGATGGCGCCAACCTGCTCGTCGATGCTGCCGTAGCGGTGCATCAGGCTGCTGTCGAGGGTCTGGTCGACGATTTGCTGGTACCAGGCCTTTTCCTGCTCGCTCTGCTCGGCGCTGTTGCGTGGCACCCGCCGCGGCGGCGCCTCGGTGCCGCCAGGGGCGGTGGCATTGACGCGGATACCGCGGCCGGCGGTTTCGAAGGCCAGGCAGGCGGTCAGTGCGTTCACGCCGCCTTTGGCCGCGCCGTAGGGCACGCGGTTGACGCCACGGGTGGCGATGGACGAAACGTTGACGATGGCCCCTGCCCCACGTTCGAGCATGTAGGGCAACGCGGCGTGGCAGCACCATAAGGTCGGGAACAGTGAGCGGCGCACTTCGGCCTCGATCTGTTCCACTTCATAGTGTTCGAAGGGCTTGGCCCAAATGGTCCCGCCGACGTTGTTGACCAGGATGTCGAGGCGCCCGAAGGCCTCGACTGCAGCGGCCATGACCCGGGCACAATCGCTGTGCTGCTCGAGGTCGGCGGTGAGGGTCAGCATGCCCTCCCCGGCCAGTTCGTGCACCAGCTCGGAACGGTCCACCGCCACCACTTGCGCGCCTTCGGCCTTCAGCCGCCAGCACACCCCTCGGCCAATGCCCTGGGCAGCACCGGTGACCAGGGCGACTTTATCGTGAAATCTTGTCGTCATCTGAAACGCTCCATATTGATGCTGTCTGGGTGGGAGCGGCAGCCCCCACGAACGCTCAGGCCGCAGCCGCCGCGAACTTCTCGTAGTAGAAGTTCACCGGCGTAATCCCCTGCTCACGCACGTACTGGCTGACCGCCTCGACCATCGGCGGCGGCCCGCACAGGTACACATCCACATCGCCGTCGTTGAGGTGGCGCGGCTCGATGTGCTGGGTGACGTAACCCTTCTGCGGATGCTGGCTGTCAGGGTTGGCCACGCAGGCACTGAAGGTGAAGTTGGGGATGCGCGCCGCCAAGGCCTGCAGGCGGTCCAGTTCGACCAGGTCGAAGTCGTTGGTCACCCCGTAGATCAGGTGCAACGGGTGTTCGCTGCCCTGCTCGGCGATCTTCTCCAGCATCGCGGTGAACGGTGCCAGCCCGGTACCACCGGCCAGCAGCAACAGCGGCCGCTGAATCGGCCGCAGGTAGAAGCTGCCCAGCGGCCCTGCCAGGCTCATGCTGTCGCCGGCCTTGGCCAGGCTGGTGAGGAAACTGCTCATCAGCCCGCCGGGTACGTTACGGATCAGGAAGCTGACTTCGCCGTCCTTCTGCAGCGAGCTGAACGAGTAGGCACGGCTCTGCTCGCTGCCCGGCACCTTGAGGTTGACGTACTGCCCCGGCAGAAACGCCAGCCGGCTCAACGCCTCGCCCTTGATCGACAGGGCAATGGTGCTTGCCGACAACTGGCGCACATCGCTGATGGCGGCCTCGAAGCTGGCCTGCTCGGTCTTGCACAGTTGCGAAGACGCCGGGATGCGTAGCACGCAGTCGGCTTCGGCGCGCATCTGGCAGGTCAGCACATAGCCTTCGGCGATTTCGTCCTCGTTCAGGGCGTCTTCGATGAAGTTATCGCCCAGGTCGTAACGCCCGGCTTCGGCCTTGCACTTGCAGGTGCCGCAGGCGCCGTCGCGGCAGTCCAGCGGGATGTTGATGCCCTGGCGATAGGCCGCATCGGCCACGGTTTCATGGCCATCGGCCTCGATGAAGCGGGTCACCCCGTCTTCGAAATTCAGTGCGATCTGGAAGCTCATGTAGCACCTCGCGGGCGAGCGTCGCCACGGCGCGCCAAGCGGCACACCGAGCGGCTCGCGTTACCTCGGATCAGATGTGGTAGATGTCGATGACCTGACGCACGTAGTCGTTCTTCAGCACCACCTTCTTGGCCTGGATCAGCGGTTGCTCGCCGCGCAGGTCAAGGGTGTAGAAGCTGCTGCCGAAGTAGCTGTCGGTGGTCTTGTAGCGAAAGCTCAGGGTGTGCCAGTTGAAGCGCACCTGGCAGTAGCCCTCGCTTTGCTCGACGATCTCGATGTTGCTGATGTTGTGCGAGGTGCGGGTATCCGGCACGGTCGCACTGGAGCGCTCGGTCTTGATGCGGAACACCCGGTCCTCGAGGCCGCCACGGTTGCCGTACCAGATCAGCGATATCTCGCTTTGCGGGTCGGTGGTGAGGCGGTCGTCATCGTCCCAGGCCGGCATCCAGAAGCTGGCGTCGGCGGCATACAGCTCCAGCCACTGGTCCCACTGGGCATCGTCCAGGTAGCGCGCTTCGCGGTAGAGGAAGTCGCGCACGGTTTCGTAGAGGCTCATTGCACGGCCTCCACGGGGATCAGTTGCTGGTCATCCTTGAGCGCCTGGATCATGGTGTCCTGCCAGTACTTGTGCTGCAGCACGAACAGGCCTTCGTCCTCGGTGCGCACACCCGACAGCAGCGGTTTGAGCTCGATTTCGCGGGCTGCCTCGTCGGCGCCTTCGACCCAGTGCGCAGCGCCGCGGGACATGTCGTTCCAGCCGGTACCGCCGCCGTAGCCGGTCTGGCACGAGCGGAACTCTTCCAGGTCGTCCGGGGTGGCCATGCCACTGACGTTGAAGAAGTCCTCGTACTGGCGGATGCGCTTGGCGCGGGCATCGGTGCTTTCGCCTTTGGGCGCAATGCAGTAGATGGTGATTTCGGTCTTGTTCACCGAAATCGGCCGGGCAATGCGGATCTGCGAACTGAACTGGTCCATCAGGTACACGTTGGGATACAGGCACAGGTTGCGCGAGTTTTCGATCATCCAGTCGGCGCGTGCCTGGCCGAAGTCGGCAACCAGCTCATCACGGCGCTCGAATGCCGGGCGGTCCTCGGGGTTGGCCCAACGGGTCCACAGCAGCAGGTGCCCGTGGTCGAAGGAATAGAAGCCCCCGCCTTGCTTGGCCCAGGCACCGGCGCTCATGGTCTTGATCTCGTCACCCGACTCGCGCTGTTTGCGCTGGTTCTGGGTGGCGGCGTAGTTCCAGTGCACGGAGCTGACGTGGTAGCCGTCGGCGCCGTTCTCGGCAGTGAGCTTCCAGTTGCCTTCGTAGATGTACGAACTGGCGCCGCGCAGCACTTCCAGGCCTTCAGGCGACTGGTCGACGATCATGTCGATGATCTTGGCCGACTCGCCCAGGTGCTCCACCAGCGGTTTGACATCGGCCTTCAGGCTGCCGAACAGGAAGCCCCGGTACGATTCGAAACGCGCGACCTTGGTCAGGTCGTGGGAGCCATCGCAATTGAAGCTGTCGGGGTAGCCGGCGTTGCTCGGGTCTTTGACCTTGAGCAGTTTGCCGCTGTTGTTGAAGGTCCAGCCGTGGAACGGGCAGGTGTAGCTGGCGCGGTTGCCGCGTTTGTGCCGGCACAGCATGGCACCACGGTGGCTGCAGGCATTGAGGAAGGCATTGAGCACCCCGTCCTTGTTGCGCGCGATGAAGATCGGTTGGCGCCCCATGGTCAGGGTGAGGAAATCGTTCTTTTCGGGGATCTGGCTTTCATGGGCCAGGTAGATCCAGTTGCCCTCGAAGATGTGTTTCATCTCCAGGTCGAACAGCCGTGGGTCGGTGAACATCTCGCGCTTGCAGCGGTAGATGCCCTGTTCACGGTCGTCCTCGAGCATGGCATTGAGGTAGTCGAATCCCAGGGACATGGCCAGGGTCTCCATTGTTATTGTTCAGACCATGTCAGGTTAGGGATCAAGGCGTGGTGGCAATATCCTTTTCGTGCAGAGTGCTATCCGCTTTGTGCACATCAACCGCGGTTGCGCAGCGTCACCGAGGGCAATACCCCATAGCGCTGGCGGTAGGTTTCCGAAAAGCGTCCCAAGTGCAGGAAGCCATAGTCCATGGCAAGCTCGGTCACACTCCTCACGCTGCAACTGGCATCGCTCAGGCATGCATGCACCCGCTCCAGCTTGCGCAGCCGTACATAATGTTTGGGCGTGGTACCTAGGTGCCGATCAAACAGCGCATACAGCGACCGCAAGCTCATGCAGGCCTGCTCTGCGAGCACCTCGGCTGACAGTTCAAGCTTCAGGTTGCGCTCGATGTAATCCAGTATCCGCTCCAGGCTCGCCGCCGGCGCATTCAGGCTTTCGCGCCGAATGTTGGTGCTCATCAAGGTCAGCAGTTTGCTCGCGACAATCTGGCTGTAGTGCCCTTGCACGCGGGGCAACGGCTCATTCACCTCGGCTTCATGGCAGACCATGGCCAGCAGGTTCACGAACCCGTCCAGCTCCTCCAGCCGGTAGTGGTTGCGCAAGAACCGCACGCCGCCATCAGGCCGCTGCCAGCGGTGCTCGTCACAGATCGAATCGAGCAACCGGGTCGGCACCTTGAGGATGAATTTCTCGCAGTCTTCCGAGTAGGTCAGGTCAACCGGGTCGTCGGGGTTGATCAGCAGCAGCTCGCCGGGCACCAGGTGATGCTCGCGCTGGTGCCCGCGCCACAGGCAGTTGCCGTTGAGCAGCACCTGCAGGTGGTAGATGGTTTCCAGTGCTGGCGAGGTGACGCGCACGCTACCGCCGTAACTGATGCGGCACAGGTCGAGTTCGGCGAACTTACGGTGGCTGAGGCTGGCCTGGGGATGGGTGGTGCGGGACAAGCCGATGCAATGCTGGCCCACGTGCTGGTTCACATAGTCGGACACAGCATAGGGGTCGGCATGATGAAACACGCTACTGCGCTCGCTCAGCAGGCGGCTTTCCATAGGCAAGGCACTCGGTTTCGTTATTGTTCTGGGCGCCGCTCCCTACGGGCTTGTGGCCGGTGGTTGCGGTCGTTCACGGTCATTCTATCGGGCTGGGCGCAGGGAATTGGGGCAGGCGACAGCCGGTGAATGGCCACACTTAAGCAAAAAGGCGGGGGTTGGGCAATGCGACGATTGGAATGGGCGGGCGGATAGCGGACAAGGCGCCAATGCCCAATGTTCGATTACCGAACACAATTATGCGCTCTGCTGCACCGCCCAACCTTGGCTGCGCGCCCGGAACTGGCGCGGGGCGATGGCGAACAGCTCGCGAAAACGCCGGTAGAAATGCGGAAAACTCACAAACCCACTGGCTACCGCCACCTCGGTCAGTGACTTGCTGGTGTGTTGCAGCAGCTGGCGTGCATGGGTCAGGCGCAGCTCCAGGTAATAGCGCGGCGGTGTCGCCTGCACATGGCGGCGGAACAAACGCTCCAGGTGACGACGCGACAACCCCGCATGCTCGGCGATTTCGTCGATGCCGATCGGGTCTTCGATATTGGCATGCATCAGCTCAAGGGCCAAACGTAAACCCTTGGGCAGGCTCGGGTCTATTTCCGCTGCGCTGGCCGGCGCATCACTCATCACCCGCGCGCGGTCGCACGCCAGCATCTGCTCCACTGCCCGGCGCAATACCGGGCCGCCGCTGTGTTCAAGCAACGCCAGCATCATGTCCAAGGCACTGCTGGCGCCCGCGCAGCTCAAACGCCGGCGGTCCAGTACATGGGCCTGGCGGCTGACCCGTACCTTGGGGTACAGCTCGCTCATCATCGCCCGGCCATCGGGGTGGAAGGCGCAGTCGTGATCATTGAGCAGGCCCGCCTCGGCCAGGAAGTAGGCGCCGTTCCACAAACCGCCGAGCTGGCAGCCATGCAGGTCGGCCTGGCGCAACTTGGCGCGCAGCAGCGGCGCGCTTTCCAGGCGCACCCGAAACCCACCGCACACCAATAGGCTGTCCAGGGCCTGCACATCCAGCTCAGCCAGTGGCGTGTTGACCGGCAAGGCGATGCCCAGGTCGCTCATGACCTGCGCCCCATCCCCTACCACCTGGATCTGAAACAGTGGCGTGGCGCTCATCAGGTTGGCGGTGACCAAGGTGTCCATGGCGGCGGTGAAGGCCATCATGGAGAAGTGCTCGCGCAGCACGAAGGCGACGCGTTGGCACGGCATCGACAGCGCGGTGCGGCAAGCCGCGTCCAGGTGGGCCAGGTTGGCGTTCTTGAGGGTGCTTTCGAAATGGCTCATGGTTTCAACTCTACTGCGAAAATCGCGGTGCCCTTCATCGCAGGTGAACCCGCGATGAAGCCAACATCGATGGACCAGGTTACTTGCTGGCCTGGGTCGCCGCTGCGCGCGACGCCTGCAGCCATTCATCGAACTGCTGGCGGTGCGCCGCCACCCACTCCTTGGCATGCCGGGTGATGTCGGCAGGCTTCTTCTCGCCCTGCTGCATCTTCAGGTTCTGCGCGCTCTCGTCAGCCGTGGTGATCTGCATCAGTGACAGGAACTTGATGGCCGCCGGGTTCTCTTCGGCAAACTCCTTGTTCATCACAGCCTCGACCTTGTCGACCGCAAAGCCCAGGTTCTTGCCCTTGTACATCGTGTCGACCGCGTTGTTGCCATCGGGCAGGTCGGTCTTCGGCACTTCCAGCCAGACCACATCCTTGTCCTCGACCAGCACGGTGGAAATCCACTGTGGCACCCAGGTGAAGTACAGGATCGGCTTGCCTTCCTTGTAGCGGGTGATGGTGTCGGCCATCAGCGCAAAGTACGAGCCCTGGTCCACGTGCACGCTATCGCCCAGGTCGTAGGCCTTCATGTGGTGGGCGATGACCAGCTCGCAGCCCCAGCCGGGGTTGCAGCCGGTGAGGTTGGCCTTGCCGTCGCCGTCGGTGTCGAACAACTTGGCGATCTCTGGCCTTTTCAGGTCGGTGATGTACTTGATGTGGTACTGCTCAGCGGTCTTCTTGTCGATCAGGTAGCCCTGCAGCACGCCCGGCATGATGTCGCCGGCCTTGACCATCACGTCATTGCCACCGGCCTGCTGGTAGAACTTGTCGTGCAGCTTGTCCCACAGGTGCACGGTGAAGTCGGCATCGCCGTTGGCCAGCGCCACCATCATTACGCCGTATTCGGTTTCCTTGGGTTCCTGGACCTTGTAGCCCAGCTCGCGCAGGCCCTCCATGGCCACCTCGCCACGGAAGCGCTCCTCGGCAATGGAGGGGAAGATCGGCGTCACCTTCACGCCTTCGCCCGGCTGGTCGGCCGAAGCGTTGGCGCACAGCGAGGCGACAACCAGGGCCAAGGCACTGGCGCCTTGCAGGATGCTGCGGGAAAACATGGATTCCAACATCGTCGCGTACCTTCTTGTGGTTTTTATAGCGTGTGCGGCAGTTCGAAATGGGGTTGTGTCAGGCGGTCTTGCGCCGCCCTGCAGCTTGCCCTGCACCGCACAGGCGCAGCACCACGCCCACCGGCCCGGTGTGGTACCAGCGCAGGCTCGGGTCGGCGCTGCTGCGCGCGCCCATGGCCTGGGTCAGGCGGTCGAGGAAGATCGCCAGCAGCACCAGCCCGACGCCACCGACCGTGGCCAGGCCCATGTCCAGCCGGCCGATGCCGCGCAGCACCATCTGGCCCAGGCCGCCGACCGAGATCATCGAGGCGATCACCACCATCGACAGCGACAGCATCAGGGTCTGGTTGAGCCCGGCCATGATGGTCGAGGTGGCCAGCGGCAGTTGCACCCGGGTCAACATCTGCCGCGGCGTGCAGCCAAAGGCGCGGGCGGCTTCGATCTTGTCTTCCGGCACCTGGCGGATGCCCAGGTTGGTCAGGCGTACTAGCGGTGGCAAGGCGAAGACGATGGTCACCAGCACGCCCGGCACGTTGCCGATACCGAACAGCATCACCACCGGCACCAGGTAGACGAACGCCGGCAGCGTCTGCATGGCATCGAGCAGCGGGCGAATGATACTTTCCAGGCGGTTGCTGCGGGCGCAGACGATGCCCAGCGGAATACCGATCACCGCGCAGAAGAACACCGAGGTGAGCACCAGCGCCAGAGTGGTCATCGACTCCGACCAGACGCCAATCAAACCGAGCAGGGTCAGGGTGACGAAGCACAACAGCGCCATGCGCTTGCCGGCCAGCTGCCAGCCGAGCAACGACGACAGCAGGATGCCAATGGTGGGTGGAATGCTCTGCAGGGTGAACTCGATGCCATTGAGCACCTGGTCGATCGGCCAGCGAATGGCGCGGAACACCTCGCGGAAGTTGTGCACGAGGAAGTTGAGGGTGGCGGTGACCCAGTCACCCAGGGGGATGGTGGCCGCCTGGAACGGGTCGAGCAGGCTGAATTCGGGCATGGGACAACCTCGCGTAGGTTCAGTGGCGGCTCAGGGACTGCAACGGCGCGCTGTTTGCCAGGCTGGCGCACTGGCAGCGGCTATTGAAGGTCTTGAAGAACGCGCGTACATAGTCGTTGGCCGGCTGGTTGATCAGCGCTTGCGGCGTGCCGATCTGCACCACCCGGCCGCCCTCCATGATCGCGATGCGGTGGCCAATGCGGATAGCCTCCTCGATGTCGTGGGAAATGAAGATGATGGTGCGTTGCTGTTCGGCCTGCAGGCGCATCAGTTCGCCCTGCATCTCGCTGCGGATCAGCGGGTCGAGGGCCGAGAACGCTTCGTCCATCAGCAGGATGGTCGGGTCGTTGGCCAGCGCGCGGGCCAGCCCTACCCGTTGTTGCATGCCACCGGAAAGCTGGTGCGGGTAGCTGTGCTCGTGGCCGGCCAGGCCAACCTGGCTCAGCGCTTCGCGGGCACGGCTGTGGCGCTCGGCTTCGCCGACGCCGGCGATTTCCAGGCCAAAGGCCGTGTTCTGCAGCACGCTCATGTGCGGCATCAGGGCAAAGGACTGGAACACCATGCCCATTTCCTTGCGGCGCACATCAAGCAAGGCTTTATCGGACAGCCCGGTGATTTCACGGCCGTTGAGGTGGATGCTGCCAGAGGTGGGTTCGATCAGGCGGTTGAACAGCCGCACCATGGTCGACTTGCCCGAGCCTGACAGGCCCATGATGACGAAGATTTCGCCACGCTTGACGGAAAAACTTGCATCGAACACGCCGACGACGTGGCCGGTCTTGCTGAAGATTTCGTTCTTGTCGGCGCCCTTGCGGAGCATCTCCATGGCCATGTTCGGGTTGGGGCCGAACACTTTGAAGATGTTGTTTACCGAAAGAATCTCATCGGCATGGCTCATACGACCCTCTTTATTATGCTTATAACCAATCTATTAACTTCGCACTTTCAATAAGGCGGGTAGATCAGTGCGAGTACGCTTGGCAGTCCGTTCAAAATCGAACGTGAGTCAAAACCGGCACGCAGAAAGTCCTGCTTCAAAAAATTATTCGACATCGATGTCTCAATGTCGCGCCGGTATTTCACGTTATGCCTAGCTCCAGAGCGGGTCCAACGACATTTGCAGGGCGCTAACCATTACCTGAGGTTATCAATTGGGCGGCAGCCCCGGTGGCAGAGCGCTTGTGCATTTACCGTAGGGTGCGCAAAGGCTAGAGTGAGGGCCTTGGCTAGACGAAGGACCCCACCCCAGCACCATGGTCAGACACTCCGAACCCGATCAGACCCTGCTCAAGATGCCTTCGCTGCGCGCGGTCAAAGTGTTCGTCGCGGCCGCCAAATACCAGAACTTCACCCGTGCCGCCGAAGCGCTGTGCGTGACCCAAGCGGCGGTAAGCCGGCAGATCCGCGAGCTGGAGACCTACCTGGGTGCCGAACTCTTCACCCGGGTCGGCCGCGCGGTGGAGCTGACCGTGGCCGGGTCGATCTTCTTCGATGCGGTGCAGTTATCGTTCGTCAACATCTCCCAGGCGGCCGAGCGAATCCGCAGCAATACCAACACCAAGCACGTGGTCACCCTGTGCTGCTCACCGGCGTTTGCCGCCTTGTGGCTGGGGCCACGGATGCCGAAGTTCTTCGACGAGAACCCGGATATCGACATCAACCTGGTGACCACCCAGAACTTTTTGTCGATGGAGCCTGGGGTGCGGCCGGACATCTACATCACCAAGCTGGGCAAGATCCAGGCGGGCTATAGCTGCCACCCGCTCAACCATGACCTGATCTACCCGGTGTGCAGCCCGCACTACCTGGCCCAGCACCCGCAGCTGGCCACCCTGGAAGGCATTCGCGATGGCTCGCTGCTCAACCTCAGCCCTTATGGCCGCTCGCAGGTGGCCGAACACGTGGACTGGAACGTTTGGTTGGCGTTCCATGATGTCGACCTGAAAAGCCGCTCCAGCACGGCGCCGCATTTCTTCAATGCCAATGACTACAACCTGCTGGTGCAGCTTGCCTTGGGCAGCCAGGGCGTGGCGTTGGGCTGGCACCATCTGGTGGCCCCGCTCGTTGCCCAAGGGTTGCTGGTGCGGCCGGTGGCGCAGCAGTTGGAGCTCAAGGACACCTTCCACTTCCTGGCCTTCAACGAAGACAAGGAACATGAGCCCAGCTGCCGACGCCTGCGCGATTGGCTGCTGTCAGCGTTCCAGCCGCTGTTGTAGAGCGGCCTTGCGTCGCGCAAGGGCGCAGCTACCGCTCGGCGTTTTTCCCGACATCCAACCCCATGCATCTGGTACAACCGCGCCATGCCGACCTTCTTCCTTACCCACCTGCGCCGCCGTTGGCTCACCTGGCTGTGCGCCACCCTGCTGGTCATCGGCCTCCCCACCGGCTGCGCCGTTCTGCAGCACAAAGAGCGCGAGCTGGTGTTCCGCATCGAGCCGGGCCAGGCCAGCTGGTTCCGCGGCCTGCCCAGCGGGGTGCAGGAACTTGACCTGCGCCCGCACAGCTTCACCGACAACCAGAGCCTGCACGCCTGGTGGTGGCCGGCTAAACGCGCCGATGCGCCTGCAATCCTGTACCTGCACGGCGTGCGCTGGAACCTTACCGGGCAATTGTTCCGCATCGAGCAGTTGCATGCCATGGGCTATTCGGTGCTGGCCGTGGATTACCGCGGCTTTGGCCAGAGCCGTGGCGGCCTGCCCTCCGAGGCGACGGTGTACGAAGATGCGCAGATCGCCTGGGCACGCTTCGCCCAGCTGCAACCTGATGCCAACAAGCGGTTGATCTTCGGCCACTCCCTGGGGGGCGCGGTCGCGGTCGAGCTGGCCACGGCGCTTGCACGGCAAGCCCACAAGGACGGCAGCCCGCCCCCCGCTCGGGGTTTGATACTCGAATCCACCTTCACCTCCCTGGGCGACGTCGCTGCGGCTGTTGCCGATACCACCCTGCCCGTGCGTTGGCTGATGTCGCAAAAATTCGATTCGCTGGACAAGATCAAGGACGTAGGCCTGCCGTTGCTGCTGGTGCACGGGCTGGACGATCGCTTTGTACCCTCGCGGTTCAGCCGACAGCTGTTCGACGCAGCGCAAGAGCCGAAGACCTTGTTGCTGGTGCCGGGGGCTACCCACAACAACAGCATGAGCCTGGCAGGGCAACGGTATCGGCGGGCGATTCAGGCGTTGTTGTGAAGGCAGGGTATTCACTGCACCGGCAAAAAATTCATCAGCAACAGGCTTTGCGCATAGTTGAGCCCGATCCGCCGATAGCGCTCATCCAGCAGCTCTGCGAGCAAATCCAGGCGCGCGACGATCTTGCCGAACTCAACGGCGAAACTCAGGTTGCTGCCCTCCTCCGAAATCTCGTTGGAGAACAGCAACAGCACGCCATTGGCATCCTGGCGCTGGCTGAGCATCCAGGTGGCCTTCTCGATATTACGCGCCGCGTTGTTGACGAACAGCGGGTCGATGGTGTCGGTCATGTAGAACTCGGAGCGCCCGCCATGGGCGGTGATCAACATGCTGCCGATGGCGTAGATGAACGCACCGACCCGATCGCCACGAAACTCCGGGCTCAGGGCGTAACTCAGGGCCGCAAGGTCGCGCCGATTGCCCAACTGCGCCAAGGGTTGGCGCTGCTCGATGGCGATGCGGATCTGCCGCTCGGCCGTGGCGGCATCGACGTAGCCGGACATCTTCCACTGGTTCGGGTTGCGCAGGTACAGCTTGTTCATCAGCAGGTACAGGCTCTGCAGGTTGTCGCGCATGGACAGCGTCGCCAGGCGGTCGACACTGGTCTGGAACAGCTCGCTGGGCTTGCCGTTGCCAAACTGGCTGACGATGTCACGGCCTTGCTCCTGGGTGCAGGCACACAGGCAGGTCAAGGCGCCTGCCAGCAGCAGGCCGGGGAGGGTTTTGAAAGGGCTTGCAACCATCGGCACCGGGTCGATATTCGGCGGCCGCACCGGGGATCAGCGCGGCCTGGCCAAGCATAGAGCGCACAAACCGGAAAAAGTGCGATGGTTGCGGTAACTGGGTATCAGGACTGGCCCCGCGAAGAGGCCGCCATCGACAACACAGCACTTACAGGGCGTGGCGCAGCATCTCCACCATCTGCGCATGCAATACCGGGTCACCACACGCCACCACACAGCCGCCATGCTGCGCCGAGCTGCCGTCCCAAGCCGTGATCAGCCCGCCCGCCCCTTCGATGATCGGCATCAATGCCTGCACGTCATACGGCTGCAGGCTGGCTTCGACGATCACATCGACAAAGCCCGAAGCCAGCATGCAGTACGCATAGCAGTCACCACCATAACGCATCAGCCGGGCCTTGCCGGCAACCGCCTCGAAGGCCGCCTTGCGTTCGGCGGTGTCGAACATGTCCGGCGTGGTGCACATCAGCGTGGCCGAGGCCAGGTCGGCGCAGGCACGGGTCTTCAGCGGGGTGCCGCTGCTCCAGGCACCTTGCGGGGTGCCGACGAAGCGTTCGCCGGTGAAGGGCTGGTTCATCACGCCTACGACCGGGCGTACACCGTCGTTCAGGGCAATCAACGTGCCCCACAGCGGCAAGCCGGTGATGAAGGCGCGGGTGCCGTCGATGGGGTCGAGCACCCAGGTCAACGGGCTGGTCCCCACCGCCACGCCCTGCTCTTCACCCAGAATGCCGTGCTCGGGGTAGCGGGCCTGGATCAGTTCGCGCATGGCGTCTTCGGCCGCCTTGTCGGCCACCGTCACCGGGTCATACAAGCGCCCGCCCTTGTCCTCGACGTCCAGGCTGGCGCGAAAATACGGCTTGATCGCCAGCGCGGCGGCATCAGCCAGCTGCTCGGCAAAGGCGCGGTATTCGACGATCTGTTCAGCACTCAGGGACATGGGGCAGGCCTCTTGAAGATAGTGGGGCCAGCATCATACCCGACAAGCCGCGCCGCACCAGCCGCCCAGCAACATGGCCACTATTATGACATTATCGCCACTTCATTTAACCGTCACCCAATCGTTGTACTAGGATACCCATCACCTCCCGAATGCGGCCCAGGATGCGGGCCAGCAGGCAGACGGGGATTTGCACCACCGAACCTCATGGATGACACGATGAATTCGCACCTGCTCTACCCGCAAATTGGCAAAGTGATTGCCAGCACCGGCAGCCGCCAGTTCCCGCGCATGCTGCACGACCTGATCCAGGCCCACCTGACCATCGATGCCACGCACATACGCCTGTTGCCAATGGCACCGGCCGGCTATAACAGCCACGCCACCCTGATCGACGAGACGGTGTTTTCCTCGGACGAGCCGCCGGCCAGGGATTTCAGCGACCCTTCGCGCTTGCACATGATCCGCCGCAAAGGCGATTCGCGCTATGAGATCCATGTGCTGCGCGCCGACTCGACCTACGGGTTTTCGGCCTTCGAACGCAACCGCCTGGACGATATCTCGCCGCTGCTGTTGCCGATGCTGGAGAAACACATCAATGCCTTGCAACCCGCCCCAGAGCGCCCCCCCCAGGAGAGCCTGGAGCAGCGCTTTACCGACCGCCTGGGGCAATCGGGGCTGAAGTTGTCAGAACGTGAGTGCCAGGTGTGCCTTGGCCTGCTGGCCGGGCATACCGCCCCGGAGCAGGCCGAGCGGTTGGCCTTGAAGGTGAATACCGTCGAGAGCTATTTGCGCCGGGCGGCGATCAAGCTGGGGATCAGCGGGCGGCATTCGTTGATGCGCTGGATGTATACCGCCGATTGATCATGTGTTGCCTGTCACGGCCTCTTCGCGGGGCAAGCCCGCTCCCACAGAGTAAGCACAGTCTCTGTGGGAGTGCAGTCTCTGTGGGAGCGGGCTTGCCCCGTGAAGAGGCCGGACAAGGCAAAACTCAATCCCGCGCCAACGCCTCGATCGGATCAAGCCGCGCAGCATTGCGCGCCGGCACAAACCCGAACAACACGCCAATCAAGGTCGAACAGGCAAACGCCATCACGATCGAGGCTGGCGAGAACACCATCTCCCACTGCTTGACGAACAACTCGAACAGATAGCCGATCCCGTACGACAAACCAATGCCAACCACCCCGCCAAACAGGCAGACCATCACCGCCTCTACCAGAAACTGCTGGCGGATATCCGACTGCCGCGCCCCCACCGCCATGCGAATACCGATTTCCCGGGTGCGTTCGGTCACCGACACCAGCATGATGTTCATCACCCCGATACCCCCGACCACCAGCGAGATCACGGCAATCAGCGACAGCAGCAAGGTCAGCGAGCGGCTGGTCTTCTGCACCGTCTGCATGATGCTGTCGAGGTTGTTGGTAAAGAAGTCCTTGGTGCCGTGCCGTTGCAGCATCAGCTTGGTCACCTCCTCCTCCACCCGCTTGCTCGGCACGCCGTCCTTGATACGCACGCTGATGCTGTCCAGATGGCGCTGGCCGAGTACGCGGCCAGCGGCGGTCTCGTAGGGCACCCAGATGTTCAGCTGGTTGCTGGCGACGAACAGGTTTTTGTTCTCGGCCGTGACGCCGATCACCGTGCACGGCAGGTTGCCTACCAGGATCACCTGCCCGAGCGGGTCGACATGGGGGCCGAACAGCCGCTTGCGGGTGTTGTGGTCGATCACCACCACCTGGGCCTGGCGCCGGGCGTCGTCGGCACTGAACACGATGCCTGCAGCCAGAGGTATGTTGCGCACCTGGAAGTAGTGTTCGCTGACGCCATTGAGCTGCACGTCGACGTCCAGGTTGCGGTAGCGCACCAAGGTGCTCTGGCCGATCACCGGGGTGGCACTGTCAACGTAGTACAGCGCGTTGAGCGCGGTCACGTCGGCCGGCACCAGGGTCTCGATGGTCTTGGCCCGGCTATCACCGAAGTTGCTGCCCGAATAAATATCGATGGTGTTGCTGCCGATCGCCTGGATGTCCTTGAGCACATAGCCCTTGGCGCCCTCGCCGATGGCCGAGATGGACACCACCGAAGTGATGCCGATGACGATCCCGAGCATGGTCAGCAAGGTGCGCATGCGGTGCGAGATCAAGGCGATCCAGGCCATCTTGAAGGCCTCGCGGAACATCCCCAGGCTGGCCACCAGGCGCCGGGCAGGTTCGACGGCCCGGGGCGACTCCGCGGCCGGGGTGGGCAAGGCCGCCGTGCCGGTGCGCCGGTCGCTGACAATCTGCCCGTCGCTGACCTCGATGATCCGTTCGGCATGGGCGGCGACCTTGGGGTCGTGGGTGACCAGGATCACCGTGTGCCCGGCCGCATGCAGCTCCAGCAGGATGTTCATCACCTCTTTACCGCTGGCAGTGTCCAGCGCACCGGTCGGCTCATCGGCGAGGATCACCTGGCCGCCGTTCATCAGCGCCCGGCAGATACTTACCCGCTGCTGCTGCCCCCCGGAAAGCTGGCTGGGGCGGTGCCCCAGGTGCCCTACAAGGCCCAGACGCGTGAGCAACTCACGTGCCCGCGCGTGGCGCTGCCCTTGTGGGGTGCCGGCATACACCGCAGGGATCTCGACGTTGTGCAGGGCATCCAGGTGCGGCAGCAGGTGGTAGCGCTGGAAGATGAAACCGAAGTGGTCGCGGCGCAGCGCTGCCAGGGCGTCATCGCCCAGCGTGCGGGTCTCCTGCCCGCCAACCTGGTAGCTGCCGCTGCTGGCGTTGTCCAGGCAGCCGAGGATGTTCATCAAGGTCGACTTGCCCGAGCCTGATGCGCCGATGATCGCCACCAGCTCGCCACTGTGAATCTGCAGGTCGATGCCCTTGAGTGCCAGGAACTCGCGGTCGCCCGCCAGGAAGCTGCGGCTGACGCCCTGCAGGCGCAATAACGGTTCGCCGTTGCCGTTGGCCACGGCCAGGGGCGCGCTCAGCTCGACATTCATGTTCATGCTCACGCCCCTGCTTCGCCGGACACCGGCTCACCAATCACCACCCGATCACCTTCGGCCAGGCCGTCCTTCACCTGCACCTTGACGTTGTTGTTGATCCCCGCCTGCACGTTGCGCACCTGGGCAAAGCCCTTGGCATCGAGCACCCGCACCGGGAAGCTGCCGTCGCCATTGCGTGCGCCCAGCGCTGCCACCGGCACGGTCAGCACCCCTTGGGCGGTGTCGAGGACGATATGCACCTGGGCCGTCATCGAGATGCGCAGGCGATGCTCGGGGTTCGGCACTTCGAACAGCGCGTTGTAGAACACCGCACCATTGGGTTTGGCGGCGCTGCCATCGCTGTTGTCGGCGCTTTGCGCGTAGTTCTGCGGGGCAGGCTCGGTGCCGCGCAGCTTGGCGTAGTAGCGTTTGTCTTCGCCCAGGATAGTGAAGTACACCTGCTGGCCGGGGCTGATGTGGATCACATCGGCTTCGGACACCTGCGCCTTCACGGTCATGGTGTCGAGGTCGGCCAGCTTGAGCAGCACCGGGGCCAGTTGGTTGGCGATCACGGTCTGCCCTTCCTGGGTGACGATGCCCACCACATGGCCGTTGATCGGCGCATTGATACGGGTGTAACCCAGGTTGACCTTGGCGGTGTCGATTTCGACCCGGGCACTTTGGATCTGCGCATCGAGCGAGCGCACGGCGGCCTGCTGCACTTCGTACTCCGACTCGGCATTCTCGAAGTCCTGGCGCGACACCGACTCGTCGGCCTGCAGTTCGCGATAACGCTCATACACCCGCCGGGCCTGCTTGAGCTGGGCCAGGGTCGAACGCCGTTCGGCCTGCAGCTTGTCCTCGTCGACTTCGGCCTGGCGCAAGGTGTTGCGCAGCACCAGCGGGTCGATCTCGGCCAGCCACTGGCCCTCGCTGACCTTGTCGCCCAGCTTGACCTTCAGCGACCTGAGCTGGCCCGAAACCTGGGCACCGACGTCCACCTGCTTGATGCCCTCCAACGTGCCGGTGGCCAGCACGGCGTTCTCGATATCGCCACGCTCGACCGTGGCGGTGATGTACTGCGGCGGCTTGGCCGGGGCCTGGATGGCATACAGCGTGATGCCGGCCACCAGGGCCACGGCGATGCCGAGGCCGAATTTGCGGAATCTGGACTTTTCCATGAACACTCACTTTCTCTCGGGATTCGCATAACCCGACCCCAGCGGGGTCGGGGAGGCCGATCATTACGGGGTAACTTTGCCGTGCTGCAGCGCCTGCCCGTCGTGCCACCAGGCTGCCAGGCTGAACACGTCCGGCACCTTGAGGATGCTGAAGTGGTCACCCGGCCCCTGCCACAGCGCCAGCTTCGGCATCAGTTGCTGCCAGCCGGCCTGCATGGCGGCATGCTCGCGCGCATTGCCCAAGGCATCCAGGCCCGGGTCGTCCACCAATACCAGCCCGACCGGGCCGCTGTAGGCCAGCGTTGGCCGGTAGGCCGTGCGCAATGCCGTGGCGAAGGTGCGCACGGTGCCGTGCAGCGCAGCGGGCTGCGACCGTGCCGGCATCAAGCCGACCCGGACCATGGCCGCATGCAGTTGGCTCAACTGTTGATCGTCGCTGGCGTCAGCAAATGCACCTGGGTCGATGCCCAGCGCTTTGCCAGTGGAAAGCTGCAGCGCGTCGATCAGCCGCTGCAACGCTTCGCCGAAGGTGTAGGGCTGGCCACAGGTGCCACCCTCGCCCGGGGCCTCGCTGTCGATCAGCGTCAATGAGCGCACCTGCCGCCCCTTGGCTTGCAACCTGGCGGCGATGGCATGTGCCACCCAGCCCCCGAACGAATGCCCGACCAGGTTCAACGGCCCCTGCGGGTGCAGCGCCTCGATCGCCAGCACATGGCAATCGGCAGCGGCTTCCACCGTGCTGTGCGGCACCGAGCAGCCATCCAGCCCGCGGGCCTGCAAGCCATACAGCGGCCAGTCCGGCCCCAGCGCGTCGGCCAGGCCAATGAAGCTGGTGACGCTGTCGCCGGCCCCCGGCACGCAGAACACCGGCGCTTGCCCAGCCTGACCGGTCTGGATCGCTACCAACGGCTGATAAGCCGCCACCTCGACGTTAGGCACCGCGCCCAACGCCTGCCCGAGCACCTGCCCCAGCGCGGCCACATGGGGCGCCTGCATCACGCTGCGGTGGTCGCCCGGCACGCCCAGGGCGACCAGCGCCTGAGTCGGCAGCGTCTCGCCCCAGCCCAGGGCCGACAGTCTATCGCTGCCCTGCTCGGCGCGCAGCAAGTGCACCGGTACACTCAGCGGCGCAGGGCGGTAATGCGCCAATGCTCGGCCGTGCGCCAGTTCGCGGGTGAAGTAGTGCTGCAGTTGCGCATCCGTCATGCTCGCCCACAGCCCATACAGCAGCTGATGTTCGCGGCAACTGGCCACCAGGGCGGTAAAATCCGTCTCCCCGGCTTCCAGGTGCTGCAACCGCGCCAGCTTGTCGGCGCCTGCCGGGCCCTGCGTGCGCCAGAACAGGCTGCAGTTGGCCAGCAACTGCCGCTCCAGTGCACGCGGCCCCTCCCAGCGCGCCTTGCCCTGGTCGGCCAGGCGCGGCACATAAGTGTCGATCAAGCCCAGGAACTCGACTGGCTCGTCCGCACCCAGCAACTGGTTGGCGATCTCGAAGGCCAGTACCCCACCGAACGACCAGCCGGCCAGGCGGTAAGGCCCCTGCGGCTGTACGCTGCGCATCTGCTCGATGTGGTAGCGGGCCAGGCACTCCAGGGTGCGCGGTTGTGGGCGGTCACCCGGTACGCCGGGCAGTCCGTAGATAGCGAAGTCACCGGGCAGGTGCTGGGCCAGCACCGGGAAGTAGAAGTCCAGGCCGGTGAATTCGTGAACCAGGAACAGCGGCGTCTGCGTACCGCTGGCCCGCACCGTGATCACACCACGCGGCGCGGCATCCCGGTTGCCCAGCCGCGCCGCCAGCAAGGCGACGCTGGGCTGCTGGAACACATCGTTGATGGCCACTTGCAAACCTGCCTTGGTGATCTTGTCGACCAGCCGGATCGCGGCCAGGGAATGGCCGCCGAGTTCGAAGAAGTTGTCGTGGCGCCCTACCCGCTCCACGCCCAGCAGTTCGGCCCAGATCGTGGCCAGCAGGGTCTCGGTGTCGCCTTCGGGGGCTTGGTATTCACGGTGTTGCAGGGCTTCGGCGTCTGGCAGCGGCAAGGCCTTGCGGTCGAGCTTGCCGTTGGGGCTTAGCGGCAGCGCCTCCAGGTGTATGAACAGCGCGGGCACCATGAACGTCGGCAGGTGCCCGAGCAACGACGAGCGCAGCGCCTCCACCGGATGGAATTGGCCTGTGTAGTACGCGAGCAGCTGCTGTTCGCGGGCGATCACCACGGCTTCCTTGATCCCCACTATCCGCGTCAGGCCGGCCTGGATTTCACCCAGCTCGATGCGCAAGCCATGGATTTTCACCTGGTCGTCGTTGCGGCCCAGGTACTCGATATTGCCATCGCTCAGGTGCCGCGCCAGGTCGCCGGTGCGATACAGGCGTGCGCCGGGGCGGGTGCTGAACGGGTCGTCGATGAAGCGTTCGGCGGTCAGTTCGGCGCGGTTCAGATAACCACGGGCGACTTGCACGCCGCCGATGAACAGCTCGCCAGCGACGCCTTGCGGTACCGGCTGGCCCAGCGTATCGAGCACGTACAGCGTGGTGTTGGCGATGGGCTTGCCGATTGGGGTGTTGTCCGGCGCCGTCATGCAATGCCAGGCGCTGACGTCCACCGCCGCTTCTGTCGGGCCATACAGGTTATGCAGTTCGACCGTTGGCAACTGCGCGTGGAAGCGCCGTACCAGGCTGCCCGGCAGGGCTTCACCGCTGCACAGCACGCGCTTGAGAGCATCTGCCGAAGCATCGCCGTGGGCCAGGAACACATCCAGCATCGATGGCACGAAGTGCAAGGTGGTGACGCCTTCGCTGCGGATCACTTGGCGCAGGTACTCAGGGTCACGATGGCCACCGGGGCGAGCCATGACCAGGCGTGCGCCGGTTTGCAGCGGCCAGAGGAACTCCCACACCGACACGTCGAAGCTGAATGGGGTCTTTTGCAAGACCACATCGTCTGCGCCGAGGTTGTAGGCGTCCTGCATCCACAGCAGGCGGTTGACCACACTGGCGTGCTCGTTCATCACACCCTTCGGCAAGCCGGTGGAGCCAGAGGTGTAGATCACGTAGGCCAGATGACGCGGGGTCAACGTAGGAACTACCGGCTTGCTGGAAGGCTGCGCATTCCAGGTTGGCTGGTCCAGATCAATAAGCTGGGCCGCCTCCGGTACGTGGCGCGTAGCGCTGTGCACCAGCACCGCCACTGGCGCGCTGTCGCTCAGCATGTGGCGCACGCGCTCGGTCGGATAGTCCGGATCAACTGGCACATAAGCGCCGCCCGCCTTGAGGATGGCCAACAGGCCAACCACCATCGACAGCCCACGTTCGACGCAGATCGCCACCCGATCATCAGGCTTCACGCCCAACGCGATCAGGTGATGTGCCAAGCGGTTGGCCTGTTCATTCAACTCGCGATAACTGAGCGAACCTTCCTCGGCCCGCACTGCAACCGCATCCGGTGTGCGCACCACCTGCGCCTCGATCAGCCCATGCAGGGTCTGCTCAAGGTCGTAAGCCACCGCAGTATCGTTGAAGCCCTGCAGCAACCGCTTGCGCTCATCGGCATCGGGCAACCCGGTATGGGCAGGGATGGCCCGATCACTTTCAGCGAAGGTCCACAGTAACTGTTCGAAATACCCCGCATAACGCTCGATGGTGGCCCGCTCGAACAGGGCTGTCGCGTAGACGATACCGCCAGCAAAGCCATCGCCAGACTCGCCCAGGCTCAGGCTCAGGTCAAACTTGGCAATGCATGCCGGCCCACCCACTGCGCTCACCGTCAGGTCGGCCAACTGCAGCGCCTGCCGCTCCGGGCTGGCCTCCCAGTCCAGGGTGGCCTGGTAGAGCGGCGTATGCGCCAGGCTGCGGCGTGGGCGCAGCAGCTCGACCACCTGCTCGAACGGCAGGTCCTGGTGCGCCTGCCCGGCCAGCACCACGGCCTTGACCCTGGCCAGCAACGTGGCGACATCCGGTGCATCCGAAGTCTGCACGCGCAACGCCATGGCGTTCACGAACATGCCGACCAGGCCATCCACTTCCGCTTGCCTGCGGTTGGCCACGGGCGAGCCGATCACCACTTCGTCCTGGCCAGCCAGCCGGCTCAACAGCACCGCCCAGGCCGCCATGAACAGCATGTAAGGCGTCACGCCATGGCGCCGGCACAGCGCTTTCAAGTCGCGGCTCAAGCGCGGCTCCAGGCACACCGCGACGCTGTCACCGGCATATTGCTGGCGCTCGGGCCGTGGGTGGTCCCAGGGCAGGCTGATCAGCGCCGGTGCCCCGGCCAACTGGCCGACCCAGTAATCGGCCTGCTGGCGCAGCGCATCGCCGCTCAGCCAGCGCCGCTGCCACAGGGCATAGTCGATGTACTGCACAGGCAAGGCTGGCAACGGGTCGTCGCCACCGCTGCCGAAGGCCTGGTACAGCGCGCCAAGCTCGCGTACCAACACCGCCAGCGACCAGCCATCGGCCACCAGGTGATGCAAGGTCAGCAACAGCACATGGTGGTCCGGGGCGAGCTGCAGCATGCGCGCCCGCACCGGCAAGTCCCTGGCCAGGGCGAAGGGTCGGCCGGCCTCCTCGCGAATCAGCGCCGCCAGCGCTAGCTCATCCAGCCCACTGCAGATTTCCCAGCCAAGCTGGAAGCCATCGCTGCCGCTGGCCAGTACCACCTGCGGCTCGCCGTCCCGCTCCACAAAATGGCTGCGCAAAATCTCATGGCGCTCGACCAGGCGCCGCAAGGCCCGCTCCAGCGCCGCGCGGTCCAGGCGGCCCTGCAAGCGCAGGGCCAGCGGAATGTGATAGGCCGCACTGGCCTCTTCCATCTGCGCCAGAAACCACAGCCGCTGCTGGGCGAACGACAACGGCAAGGCGCCCTGGCGTGGGCCCGGCTGGATAGCCGGCAACGCATTGCCGTCATGGGCCAGGCGCGCCGCCACCGCCGCCAGGCTGTCATCGGCGAACAGATCGCCCAGGGCCAGCTCAAGGCCCAGGCGTTGGCGAACCTGGGCCACCATGCGCATCGCCAGCAACGAATGGCCCCCCAGTTCGAAGAAGCGGTCCTGGCGCCCGACGCTCTGCAGTTGCAGCAGTTCGCCCCACAGCGTGGCCAGTGCCTGCTCGCGCTCGCCTTCGGGCGCTTCGTAAGCCGTCAGCGCAAGGTCCTGGGGCCCCGGTGCCGGCAAGGCCTGGCGATCGACCTTGCCGTTGTTGTTCAGGGGCATCCGTGGCAACGCGACAAAGGCGCTCGGCACCATGTACTCCGGCAAGCGGCCACGCAGGAACGCGCGCAGCTCTGTGGCCTGCAGCGCTGCCTCGAGCGGGGTGAACCAGGCCACCAGCCGCAGCGGCCCCTGTTCGCCAGGCACGGCCATCACCACCACCTCGCCAACCCCCGGTGCCAAGGCCAACTGCTGCTCGATTTCACCCAGCTCGATCCGGTAGCCGCGGATCTTGACCTGGTCGTCATTGCGCCCCAGGCACTCCAGTAGGCCGTCAGGCTGCCAGCGCACCAAGTCGCCGGTGCGGTACAGCCTGGCACCGGGTTGCTGGCTGAACGGGTCATCGATGAAACGCTGCGCCGTCAGCTCCGGGCGATTCAGGTAGCCCAGGGCTACACCGTCACCGCCGATGTACAGCTCACCGACCACACCCTGCGGCACGGGTTGCTGCCAGGCGTCCAGCACATACACCTGTGTGTTGCCGATAGGCCGGCCAATCGGCACCTGAGGCGCGTTCGGCGCCAGTTCATGCACTTCGAAAGTGACCGCGAAGGTGGTGGTTTCGGTCGGCCCGTAGCCATTGACCAGGCGCAACCCAGGCGCCTTCTGCAGCAGCGTACGGAAGGCCGCGGGCTCTGCACGCTCACCGCCGCTGATCAGCACGCGCAGCAGCGCCAGGGCATCGGGGATCAGTTGCACGTACTGGTTGAACAGCGCCGTGGTCAGGAACAGCACGGTGATGCCTTGGTCCACCAGCGCCGCCGCGAAACGCTGCGGGTCGACCAGCGTGTGGTGATCGATCACCCGCACCTGCCCGCCGTTGAGCAGTGCGCCCCAGACCTCCAGGGTGCTGGCATCGAATGCCGGGTTGGAGGCGAAGGCGATACGGTCGCCCGCCGTCAGTTCGGCAAAGCTGTCGTTCAGCACCAGCCGCGCGATGCCCCGGTGCGTGACGCAAACGCCCTTGGGTTTGCCGGTGGTGCCGGAGGTGTACATCACATAGGCCGTGCTCCCAGCGTCCTGGGCCAGCCCAGGGTTGTGGCCGGGCTGGTCGTCGAGTGACAGTTGGTCGAGGTTCACACGCCGCACCGCAAGATCGACTGGCGTAGCGGCAAGCGTCAGCACTGCGGCGGCCAGGCAGTCCTCGACCATGAACGCCTGGCGATCGGCGGGGGCATGGATGTCCAACGGTACATAGACCGCACCACACTTGAGCACTGCCAGTTGCGCCACCAGCAGTTGCAACGAGCGCGGCAACAACACCGCAACGCAGGCGCCCGGCGCCACACCGGTGCCCATCAGGTAATGCGCCAGGCGGTTGGCGCGTTCGTTAAGCGTGGCGTAGTCCACGGACTGGTCGCCATGCGCCGCCGCCAGTGCCAGCGGGTGGCGGGCCACGCGCTGTTCGAACAGGCGCTGCACCGCACATTCGCGGGGGTAGTCGCGCTGGGTGGCATTGAAGCCATTCAGCAAGGCCTGGCGTTCTGCGTCGCCAACCAGCTGCACCTGCGCCAGGGGCTGTTGATCGTTATCGATCATGGCCCACATCAACGTCTCGAAGTAGCCCACATAGCGCCGCACGGTGGCTTCGTCGAACAGCGAAGTGGCGTAGTCGAGGCTGCCACGCAAGTTGTCGCCATGCTCGCCAAGGTTCAGCGTCAGGTCGAACTTGGCCACCTGGCCAGCCTGGGCCACGGCTTCCAGTTGCAGGCCCGGCAACTGCAAGGCGGCACCCTCGGTGGCCTGCCAGTTCAGGGTGGCCTGGAACAACGGCGTATGGCCCAGGCTGCGCAGCGGGCGGACGATTTCCACCACCTGTTCGAACGGCAAGTCCTGGTGCGCCTGGGCGTCCAGTACACGCGCGCGCACCTGCTCTAGCAGGGCGTGCGCTGTCGGTGCTGTTGCAGTGTCGATGCGCACGGCCAGGGTATTGACGAACACGCCCACCAAGGGCTCCAGCTCGGCACGGCCGCGGCCCGCCACAGGGCAACCGATCACCACCTCAGCTTGGCCGGACAACCGCGACAGCACGCCAGCCCAGGCGCTGAGCACGGCCATGTACAGCGTCACCCCATGACGCTGGGCCAGGGTGCGCAGGCCCGCCGCCAGGCGTGGCTCCAGCTGCAGTGGCAGGCTTGCCCCGGCAAAGTCCTGGCGCTCGGGGCGTGGGCGGTCGCTGGGTAGCTTGAGCAGGCTAGGCGCGCCGTCCAGGGCCTTGCGCCAGTAATCGGCCTGGCGCTGCAACTGGGCGCCGGATAGCCAGCGGCGCTGCCAAACGGCGTAATCGCCATACTGAATGGCCAACGCCGGCAGTGGTTCATCCCTGCCTTGGCAGATGGCGGTGTACAGCGCGCTCAACTCGTGGGTGAGCACACCCAGCGACCAGCCGTCGGCGACGATATGGTGCACGGTCAAGGCCAGCACATGATGCTCGGCGCCCAGGCGCAGCAGACACGCCCGCAGCAACGGCCCGTGGGCCAGGTCGAACGGCGCACTGGCCGCTTCATGCAAGCGGGCTGGCAGGGCATCGGCGCCAATGTCTTCGCGCTGGAACCACTCGCCACCCGCTGTGGCGGCAAACACCACCTCGGCACTGGCATCACGCGGCACGAAGCGGCTGCGCAAGGTTTCGTGGCGCTCGATGATCCGCAGCAATGCAGTCTCGAGGGCATCCGCGTCCAGTGGCCCGCGCAGGCCCAGGGCCATCGGCACGTTGTAAGCCTGGTTGCCGCCGTCCATCTGCGCCAGAAACCACAACCGCTGCTGGGCAAACGACATTGGCAGCGGCGCATCGCGTGGCACCGGGCATATCGCCGGCAGCTCGCTGCGCTCGGCCTTGGCCAGCACGTCGGCCACCGCAGCCAGCTCCGGGTTGGCGAACAGTTCGCTCAGGCTCAGCTCGACGCCCAGGCGCACGCGCACTTGGGAGACCATGCGCATGGCCAGCAAGGAATGGCCGCCAAGGCTGAAGAAATGGTCGCGACGGCCGACGCGTTCGACCTGCAGCAGCTCGGCCCACACGTGCGCCAGGGCCTGCTCCAGCTCGCCCTCGGGGGCCTCGTAACCTTGCTCGAACAATGCCGAGCGGTCAGGCTGCGGCAATGCCCGGCGGTCGAGTTTGCCATTGGCGGTCAGCGGCAATGCCTGCAGCGCGACGAACGCCACCGGCACCATGTATTCGGGCAAGTGCGCCTGCAACTGGGCACGCAGGCCTTCGGGGGTGAGCGGCTCGACGTCAGCCTGGGCGGTGAAGTAAGCCACCAGCCGTGGCTGGCCGGGCTGGTCCTCGCGGGCCAGCACCACCGCCTCATCGATGCCGGCCAAGGCGCTCAGGCGGCTTTCGATTTCGCCCAGTTCGATGCGTACGCCGCGGATCTTGACCTGGTCGTCGTTGCGCCCCAGGTAGTCCAGGGTGCCGTCGGGCAACCAGCGCACCAGGTCGCCCGTGCGGTACATACGCCCACCGGCCGTGGCGACGAAGGGGTCGTCAAGGAAGCGCTCGGCGGTCAATGCCGGGCGGTTCAGGTAGCCCCGGGCAACCCCGGCACCGCCAATGTACAGCTCCCCTGGCACGCCCAGCGCGACAGGTTGCTGATGGGCGTCGAGGACATACAGGCGCGCGTTGTCGACCGGCCGGCCGATGTGCAGCGCCGCGCCGGGCTCCAACACGCCAGAGCTGGCCACCACGGTGGTTTCAGTGGGGCCGTAGTTGTTGACCACGGCAAAGCGCTGGGTGCGGTTGAACTGGCGCAGGCGGTCGCCGCCGATCAACAGAGTGCGCAAAGTCGGGTGTTCGAGCTGGTGATTGAAGGCGTATTCGGCCACCGGTGTGGGCAGGAAACTGACGTCCAGCGGCTGTGCCTGCCACCAGGCGAGCATGGCGTCGAGGTCTTCGTTGCCCTGGGATGCTGGCGCCAGGTGCAACGTGGCCCCGGCACACAACGCCGGCCAGACTTCCCAGGCCATGGCATCGAAACCAAAGCCGGCCAGGCTCGACGTGTGCCGGCCAGGGCACAGGTCGAAGGCGCGGCAATGCCAGTCGACCAGGTTGTTGACCGTGCGGTGCTCAACCATCACCCCCTTGGGCTGACCGGTCGAGCCCGAGGTGTAGATCACATAGGCCAGGTTGCTTGCATCCAGGCCGGGCACAAGGGGGTTACTGTCGCAGGCGGGCCAGCCCGGCTGGTCCAGCAGCAGCACCGGCACCTCGACGGGCCCCAGGCGCGCCTGCAATGCCTGTTGCGTCAGTACCACCAGCGGGCCGCTGTCGCTGAGCAGGTAGTGCACGCGCTCATCCGGGTGGGCCGGGTCTACCGGCACGTAGCCCGCCCCTGCCTTGAGCACAGCCAACAAGCCAACCAGCGTCTCCAGGCTGCGCCGGGCGACCACGGCGACACGGTCATCGGGCCGCACCCCCAGGCTGATCAGGTGCTGCGCAAGGGCATTGGCCTGGCGGTTGAGCGCGGCGTAAGTCAGGCACGCGCCGGCGCAGGTGGCGGCAACGTGGTCAGGGTACTGCTCGGCCAGTTGTGCGATGCGCTGGTGCAGCGCCAGCTGCCGTTCGTAGCTGGCCGGGTAATCGTTGAACGTTTCCAGCAGTTGCTGGCGCTCGCTGTCAGGCAGCATGGCAAGCGCCATGACCGCTGCCTGAGGCGCCTGCAACAGGCCTTCAAGGACCTGCTGCAAATACCCGCAGACGCGCTGCGCCGGGACCTCGGCACTGGCCAGCAAGGTCAGGCGAAAGCCCTCGCCCAGGTCATCGACGCTCAGGGTCAACGGGTAGTTGGTGGCCTCGGCGGACTCGACGATGTCGATACCCGCCAGGGCTGCGCGGCGAGGCTGGGCAGTGTCCACCGCGCTGTGACGGTAGTTGAGCAAGGCATTGAACAGCGGCGCCGGCGCTGCCACACCGCTGCAACGCTGGGCCAGCGCCAGGGGCGCGTGTTCGTGGCGCATCAATGCACTCAGCCGCTGGTGGGTGGCGCGAATGGCCGTTGCCAGGTCCTCGCTGCCCAGGTCCACACGTACTGGCAGGGTGTTGATGAAAATCCCCAACGCCCGGTCAGTGGCTTCGGCCCCTTGCAGGCGCCCCATCAGTACCGTGCCGAACACCACCTGCTCACGGCCGGTCAGCCCCCCCAGCACACGCCCCCAGGCCAGGTGGAACACGCTGGCGACGCTCACCCCCAGGCTGCGCGCCAGGGTGCGCAGTTGCTGGCACAGGGCGAGCGGCAGGTCGAGCGAGTGCTCGTTGTGCACTTCGCCAACGCCTTGCACATCCTGGATGCCATACGCCAGAGTCGATTCATCAATGCCCTCCAGCATGTCGCGGAAGAACGCCTCGTGCTCGGCCTCGCTGATCCCCAGCACGGCCTGCGCCACGTAGTTGCGAAACGGCACCGGCGTGCCCAGGCGCTCGCCCTCGCCCGCCAGAAACGCGATCAGTTCGTGGCGCACCACCTCCAGGGCACTGTGGTCCATGGCGATGTGATGAAACTGCAGGGTGGCACTCAATGCGCCATCGGCCTCTGGGGCGTCACGTAGCAGGCGGATCAGCGGCGCCTGGGTCAAGTCGAGCGTGCCGCGCTGGGGGTCGCTGGCGGGCAGTGTCGCCACTTGCAGGTCGGCACGGCGCCACACCACCTGTACCGGTGTTTCCAGCCCTTCCCAGTGCACCGAGGTGCGCAGGATATCGTGGCGGGCGATCACCCCGCGCAGGGCCTCGGCGAACGCCTGCAGGCGTGCTTCGCTGGCGAACACGAAACGCGCCTGCATCACGTAAGGGTCGCTGTCGGTGGCGCTGGCATGGTGGAACAACATGCCCTGCTGCAAGGGTGCCAGCGGGTAGATGTCCTGCACATTGGCCGCGCCGCCGGGGATGCAGGCAACGATGCCATCGAGGGTGTCCTGGTCGAGGTCGATCAGGTTGAGCATTTGCGGGGTGATGCGTGTGCAGCCAGGCGCGATCAGGTTTGCCGGCACCTGCACCGCGCCCTGTCTCACGGCCACGTACTCGCCGCGCTCGATCATCGCCACCAGCGCCGGCTTGTGCTCGCGCAGTTGCGCCACCAGTGTGGCGTCGGTCAAGGCCTGGCGATTGCCCTGGACGGCCAGCTGGCCGTCCTTCAGCGCCAGCTGCACGTTTTTGGCCGTCAGTGTTGCCAGTAGTTGGTTGATGCTCACAGGACGATCTCCATTCTGTCTGTGATGGCTGCGTAGCCTGCCAATGTCGGTTGGTCGAACAGGACGCGCACATCGGCTTCCAGGCCTTGGTCGCGCAGGCGGGAGGTCAGGGTCACTGCCAGCAGTGAGTGGCCGCCCAGTTCGAAGAAGTTGTCGTGGCGCCCTACCCGCTCCACGCCCAGCAGTTCGGCCCAGATCGCGGCCAGCAGGGTCTCGGTGTCGCCTTCGGGGGCTTGGTATTCGCGGTGTTGCAGGGCTTCGGCGTCCGGCAGCGGCAAGGCCTTGCGTTCGAGCTTGCCATTGGGGCTCAGCGGTAGCGCCGGCAGGTGCATGAACAGCGCGGGTACCATGAACGCTGGCAGATGAGCCAGCAGTGCACTGCGCAGGGCTTCCACGGCCTGCTGCTCGCCGGTGTAGTACGCCACCAGACGCTGATCGCGAGCGATTACAACCGCTTCCTTCACACCCTCGATGGCGGTCAGGCCGGCCTGGATTTCACCCAGCTCGATGCGCAGGCCATGGATCTTCACCTGATCATCGTTGCGGCCCAGGTACTCGATGTTGCCATCAACGAGGTGCCGCGCCAGGTCGCCGGTGCGGTACAGGCGTGCGCCGGGGCGGGTGCTGAACGGGTCGTCGATGAAGCGTTCGGCGGTCAGTTCGGCGCGGTTGAGGTAGCCACGGGCGACTTGCACGCCGCCGATGAACAGCTCGCCAGCGACGCCTTGCGGTACCGGCTGGCCCAGCGTATCGAGCACGTACAGCGTGGTGTTGGCGATGGGCTTGCCGATCGGGGTGTTGTCCGGCGCCGTCATGCAATGCCAGGCGCTGACGTCCACCGCCGCTTCTGTCGGGCCATACAGGTTATGCAGCTCGACCGTTGGCAACTGCGCGTGGAAACGCCGTACCAGGCTGCCCGGCAGGGCTTCACCGCTGCACAGCACGCGCTTGAGAGCATCTGCCGAAGCATCGCCGTGGGCCAGGAACACATCCAGCATCGATGGCACGAAGTGCAAGGTGGTGACGCCTTCGCTGCGGATCACTTGGCGCAGGTACTCCGGATCGCGATGGCCACCGGGACGAGCCATGACCAGGCGTGCGCCGGTTTGCAGCGGCCAGAGGAACTCCCACACCGACACGTCGAAGCTGAATGGGGTCTTCTGCAAGACAACGTCTTCTGCGCCGAGGTTGTAGGCGTCCTGCATCCACAGCAGGCGGTTGACCACACCGGCGTGCTCGTTCATCACACCTTTCGGCAAGCCTGTAGAGCCTGAGGTGTAGATCACGTAGGCCAGATGACGCGGGGTCAGTGCGGCGAGTACCGGGTTGCTGGAAGGCTGCGCATTCCAGGTTGGCTGGTCCAGATCAATAAGCTGGGCCGCCTCCGGTACGTGGCGCGTAGCGCTGTGCACCAGCACCGCCACTGGCGCGCTGTCGCTCAGCATGTGGCGCACGCGCTCGGTCGGATAGTCCGGATCAACTGGCACATAAGCGCCGCCCGCCTTGAGGATGGCCAACAGGCCAACCACCATCGACAGCCCCCGTTCGACGCAGATCGCCACCCGATCATCAGGCTTCACGCCCAACGCGATCAAGTGATGCGCCAGGCGGTTGGCCTGTTCATTCAGCTCGCGATAGTTGAGCGAACCTTCCTCGACCCGCACTGCAACCGCATCTGGCGTGCGCACCACCTGCGCCTCGATCAGCCCATGCAGGGTCTGCTCAAGGTCGTACGCCGCCGCCGTATCATTGAAGCCCACCAACACCCGCTGGCGCTCCTCTGGCTCCAGCACCGGCAAGCGCTGCAACGCCAACTCAGGCGTCTGCTCCAGGGCCTCGGCCATGGCCTCCAGCACCTGGTTCATCTGCCCGCAAATACGAGCCGCACCCACTTCGGCCGGGGTCATGGCAACCAGGCGGAAGCCTTCACCCAGGTCGTCCACGTTCAGGCCCAACGGGTAGTTGCTGCGCTCCTGGCTCTCGAGGTTCTCCATACCCTGGGTAGCCTGACGCTGGCTGTCAGTGACCTGCGTACTGTGCCGGTAGTTGAGCATGGCGCTGAACAAAGGCAAGGGTGCAGCCACGCCACTGCAACGCTGGGCCAATGCCAAGGATGCGTGCTCATGGGCCAGCAAGGCGCTGAGGCGCTGATGCACGGCCTGCGCACCCTCGCGCAGGCTCACTTCGTTCAGGTCGACCCGCAGCGGCAAGGTGTTGATGAACATGCCCAGCGCCCGCTCGGCGCCTTCGCCGCCTTGCAAACGGCCAAGCAGCACCGTGCCGAACACCACCTGGTCCTTGCCGCTGGCAGCCGCCAGCAGGCGTGCCCACGCCAGGTGGAATAGGCTGGCAACGCTGATCCCCAGCTGCCGGCCGTGCTGACGCAGACGTTGTGCCAGGTCGTCCCGCAGCCACAGCTGGGCCTCTTCGATGTCGCGGCCATCGCCTTGTACATCGCTGAGGCCGAACGGCAGGGTCGGTTCGTCGATATCCGCCAACTGCTCGCGGAAGAACGCTTCGTGCTCGGCCTGGCTGATACCCAGGCGCGCCTGGGCTACATAGTTGCGATATGGCACCGGCGCCTGCGCCGGCTCGCCAGCGCCCTGCAGGTAACCGATCAGTTCCTCGCCGACCACTTCCATGGCGGTGTGGTCGAGCACGATGTGGTGGAACTGCAGGGTCGCTTCGATACGTTCCGTACCCGGCTGCTGGGTGTAGCGCAGGCGGATCAGCGGTGCCTGGCCCAGGTCGAGCGTTGCATCGCGCTCATCGCCGCCCGGCATGACCGACAACGGCGCATGCCGCCAGACCACCTGCACGGCTTGCGGCAGGCCCTGCCAAAGCACAGCAGTGCGCAGCACGTCATGCCTGGCGATGACCTTGCCCAGCGCTGTGGCAAAGTGGTCCAGGTGCTCGCGGCTGGCAAAGGCGAAGCGTGACTGCAACACATAAGGGTCATGGGCCTGTGCGCTGAGGTGGTGATAGAGAATGCCCTCCTGCAACGGCGCCAACGGGTAGATGTCCTGCACATTGCTGGCGCCGCCCGGCACCTGGGCAACGATGCGCTCGATGGCCGCCTGCTCCAGCGCGATCAGGGGCAGCATGCCCGGGGTGATGTGCTGGCAGCCAGCCGGGATCAGGTTGGCCGGCACCTGCACCTGGCCTCCCTGGCCCAGGGTTGCTGCCAGCGCCGCCACGGTCGGTTGGCCGAACAGCGTGCGCACATCGACCTGCAAGCCTTCCCGGCGCAGGCGCGCGGTCAGGTTCACGGCCAGCAGCGAATGGCCACCCAGCTCGAAGAAGTTGTCGTGCCGGCCCACGCGTTCGACGCCCAGCATGTCGGCCCATACTGCCGCGAGGGCGGTTTCCACCTCACCTTGCGGGGCAACGTGGGCCTGGCCTGCGAGCAGGTTCGGGTCGGGGTCGGGCAACGCGTTGCGGTCAAGCTTGCCATGGCTGGTCAACGGCAATGCCGGCAGGTGCATGAAGGCCATCGGCACCAGGTGCGCGGGCAGGCTTGCCTGCAACGCCTGGCGCAGTGTGTCCACGGCCACCGGTGCGGTTTCGGTGAACCAGGCCAGCAACCGCTCGCCGCGCACCAGCACCACCGCATCGCCAATACCGGGCTGGGCGGCCAACACGCTTTCGATCTCGCCAAGCTCCACGCGTACACCACGGATCTTCACCTGGTCGTCGTTACGGCCCAGGTAGTCGAGGGTGCCGTCAGCGTTCCAGCGCACCAGGTCACCCGTGCGGTACAGCCGCGCCTCGGGTTGCCCGCTGAACGGGTCGGCGACAAAGCGCTCTGCGGTCAGTTGCGGGCGGTTGAAGTAACCGCGGGCGACCCCCGCCCCGCCAATGTACAACTCGCCCACGGCGCCCACTGGCAGCGGTTGCTGGCGTTCGTCGAGCACATACACCCGGGTGTTGGCGATCGGCATGCCGATATGCAGCGCACCGGCCGCCGCCAACTGCCCGGAGGTGGCAACCACCGTGGCCTCGGTGGGCCCATAGTTGTTGACCAGGGCAAAGCCTGGGTCACGCTCGAACTGGCGCAGGCGATCCCCCCCGACCAGCAACGTGCGCAAGGTCGGGTGCTGGCGCTCGCGGCGCAGCGCTTGCTCGGCCACCGGCGTTGGCAGGAAGCTGACCGCCAGCGGTTGCGCAAGCCACCAGTCGAGCAGTTCATCGACGTGCTCAGCGGCGATACGCGCAGGCGGCAGGTGCAGCACGGCCCCGGTACACAACGCCGGCCACACCTCCCAGGCCACCGCATCGAAGCCGAAACCGGCCACCGTGCTGGTATGGCTACCGGCGTTCAGGGCAAAGGCCTCACCGTGCCAATGCACCAGGTTGGCCAGTGTGGCGTGCTCGACCATCACCCCTTTGGGCTGGCCGGTAGAGCCGGAGGTGTAGATCACGTACGCCAGTTGGCGATCATCCAGGCCAGCCACACGCGGGTTGCTGTCGGCTGCGCCCTGCCAGGCATCGCGGTGCAACTGGACGCAAGGGGTCTCGCCGACCAGCGCCAGGGTGGCGGACTCGACCAGCACCAGTGCCGGTGCGCTGTCTTCGAGCAGGTAGGCGATGCGCTCGGCCGGGTACGCCGGGTCGATCGGCACGTAGGCTGCACCGGCCTTGAGCACGGCCAGCAGTGCCAGCACGCGCTCCAGGGTACGCGGCAAGCACAACGCAACCCGGTCGCCGACCTTTACCCCACGCTCGATCAGGTGGTGGGCGAGGCGGTTGGCGCTGCGGTTCAGCTCGCCATAGCTCAGCACCTGGCCATCCTGCACCAACGCCGCCGCTTGCGGCGTGCGGGCCGCCTGGGCTTCGACCAGGGCGTGCACGGTGAACCCTTTCGGGTAGTCGCGTGCGGTGGTATTAAAGGCTTCCAGCACCTGTCGGCGCGCTGCCGGGTCGAGGATCGACAACGTATCCACCGGTTTGTCCGGCGTTTGGGTCAAGGCCTGCAACAGCTCGATCAGGGCCTGGTTCATCCAGCCGGCGACCCGTTCGGCGCCGATGCCCTCCTGGGCCAGCACGCTCAGGGCAAACCCTTCACCCAGGTCGTCGACACTCAGGGTCAGCGGGTAATTGCTGCGCTCCTCGCCGCCCAGCAGGCGCACGCCCGGGGTGCCGGTATCGGCCTCGGCAGGTGCCCCTGCCGTGCTGTGCCGGTAGTTGAACAAGGCGCTGAACAACGGCGTGGAGGCCGCCACGCCACTGCAACGCTGGGCCAATGCCAAGGACGCGTGCTCGTGCGCCAGTAACGCCGAGAGCCGCTGGTGGGTGATGCGCACCGCTTGCGCCACGGGTGCGCAGAGGTCGATGCGCAGCGGCAGGGTATTGATGAACACGCCCAACGCCCGGTCGGCCCCTTCGCCGCCCTGCAAGCGCCCCATCAGTACCGTGCCGAACACCACATCGGTGCGGTTGGCGAGCACCCCGAGCACCCGTGCCCAGGCCAGGTGCGCCAGGCTGGCGGCGCTCACCCCCAGCCGTCGCGCCTGCTCGCGCAGGCCGCGTGCCAAGCTGGCATCGATGGCCAGGCGGGCTTCTTCGATGGCGCGGCCATCCCCCTGCACATCGGCCAGGCCGAACGGCAAGGTTGGCGCGTCGAGGTCGCCCAGCATGTCGCGGAAGAACGCCTCGTGGCCGGCATCGTTGGCCCCCAGGCGCGCCTGGGCGACATAGGTGCGGTAAGGCACTGGCGCCGGCAAACGCTCGCCATGGCCCGCCAGCACCGCCTGCATCTCGCTGGCGATGACTTCCATGGCGGTGTGGTCCAGGGCCAGGTGGTGGAACTGCAACATCGCCACCACACGCTGGTTGGCCGGGTCGTCGGCATGCAGCAGGCGCAACAGCGGTGCACGCGACAAGTCCAGGCGCTGGTGGCGGGCGTCGAAGCGTGCCTGCAAGGCGTCGATCACCGAGCCGGCGGCCAAGCCGTCGATTGCGCACACCTGCATCCGCGCTTCACGCCATACCACCTGCACGGCGTGCTCCAAGCCTTCACTGACCACCGCAGTACGCAGGATGTCGTGCCGGTCGATGACCTGCTGCAAGGCACCCGCCCAGCGCTGCAACTGCGCCAGGTTGTCGAACGCCAGGCGCGATTGCAGCAGATACGGGTCGCCCTGTGCGGCGCTCAGGTGGTGGTACAGGATGCCCTCCTGCAACGGCGCCAGCGGGTAGATCTCCTGCACATTGGCCGCGCCGCCGGGTACGGTGGCGACGATACGGTCGATACTGGCCTGGTCGAGCGTGATCAGGCTGAGCATGTCCGGGGTAATGTGGCGGGCACCTTGCGGCACACGGTTGGCCGGCACCTGCACTTCGCGCCCGCTGCCCACCGCAGCAGCCAAAGCTGCCAGCGTCGGTTGGGCAAACAGCACACGCACATCGGCGCCAAGGCCGGCCTTGCGCATGCGCTCGACCAGGGTCACGGCCAGCAGCGAGTGGCCGCCCAGTTCGAAGAAATGGTCGTGGCGGCCGACCTGCGCGACCTTGAGCAGCTCGGCCCAGATCGCTGCCAAGGTGGTTTCGACCTCACCCTGCGGAGCCTCGAACGCACGGTTCAGCACGGCATCACTGCCTGGCTGCGGCAAGGCACGGCGGTCAAGCTTGCCGTTGGCGGTCAGCGGCAGCCCACCCAGGCAGACATAGGCGGCCGGCAGCATGTAGTCCGGCAACTGGCCTTGCAACTGCTGGTGCAGTTCGGCAATGCCTGGGGCAGGCTCACTGGCGGTGAAATAAGCCACCAGGCGCTTGTCGCCCGGCACATCTTCGCGCACCACCACCGCCGTCTCGCGGATACCGGCGCACGCCCCCAGGCGCGCTTCGATCTCGCCCAGTTCGACACGGAAGCCGCGCAGCTTGATCTGCTGGTCGGCACGGCCCAGGTAGCGCAAGGTACCGTCGGCCTGCCAGCAGGCCAGGTCGCCACTGCGGTACATGCGCGCACCCGGCTCGCGGCTGAACGGGTCGTCGAGGAAGCGTTCGGCGGTCAGCGCGGGCTGGCCGAGGTAACCCAGGGCGACGCCGTCGCCACCGATGTACAGCTCACCGACCGCGCCGACTGGCAACGGCTGCTGACGCGCATCGAGCACATAGCAGCGGCCATTGCCGATCGGTTTGCCGATGGGAATGCTGCCCGCATCGACCGCACGGATGGCGTAGGTGGTACTGAACGTCGTGGCTTCGGTCGGGCCATAGCCATTGAGCAGGTGCGCCGGGGCGCCATGGCGCAATACCCGGTTGACCACGGCCGGGTCCAGTACATCGCCGCCAACCATCAGGTAACGCAGCTTGGCGAAGGCCGGCAGCAAGTCGTCGGCAAACTGGTGGAACAAGCCGGCAGTCAGCCACAGCACCGTCACGCCCTGCTCCAGCAACACCTCACGCAGGGCCTGACGCGACAGCACCTGGTGCTGGTCGATGACCACCACTGCGCCGCCGTTGAGCAGCGGCGCCCAGACTTCCAAGGTGCTGGCGTCGAACGCCGGGTTGGAGGCGAACGCGACGCGGTCCTGGCAGGTGAAGTCGGCGAAGCCGTTGTTGATCACCAGGCGCACGATGGCCCGGTGCGGTACCTGCACGCCCTTGGGGGTGCCGGTAGAGCCGGAGGTATACATGATGTAGGCGGCGCTTTCGGCATCCACCACCAGGCCCGGAGACTGCTGCGGGTAGCCGGCAAGGTCAAGGCGGTCCAGCTCGACGCGCAGGGCGTGGCCCACCACGTGTTCACTGCTGAGGGTGAGCAACACCCGCGCCTGGCTGTCATCGAGCATGAAGGCCTGGCGTTCGACCGGCGCATTGCTGTCCAGCGGTACGAACACCGCCGCGCACTTGCTGGCCGCCAGTTGCGCCGCCAGCAGTTCGATGCTGCGTGGCAACAACAGCGCAACCCGGTCACCAGGGCGTACGCCCAGGCCCAACAGGTGATGAGCCAGGCGGTTGGCGTGCTGTTCGAGCTGCGCGTAGCTCCATTGCCGGTCACCGTGCAACACCGCCGGCGCAGTGGGGCTGAGCGCGGCATAGGTGTCGAACAGGGTATGCAGCGCCTGTTCGCGTGGGTAATTGCGGCGGGTGGCGTTGAAGCCTTGAAGCACCCGCTCGCGCTCGGCCGGCGCCAGGCTGCTCACCTGGTGCAAGGCCATGGACGGTGCCTGTGCAAGGGCCTCGGCCAATTGTTCGAGGGCGGTGCTCAGCAACTGGCAGACTTGCGCGCCATCGACCTCTGGCACCGCTTGCACGGTCAGCACAAAGGCGTCGCCCAGGTCGTCGACATTGACCACCAGTGGGTAGTTGCTGCGCTCATGCGCGGCCAGTTGTTCGATACCCTGCCAGGCCTGGCGCAGCTCGGCCTTGGCCGGGGCACTGTGGCGGAAGTTGAGCAGGCTGGTGAACAGCGCCTGGGACGCGGGCACTGCGCTGCAACGCTGGGCCAGGGCCAGCGAGGCTTGCTCGTGGGCCAGCAAACGCGCCAGACGCTGGTGGGTCAGGCGCACGCCCTCGGCCACCGCCATCGCGCCCACGCTCACCCGCAGCGGCAAGGTATTGATGAACATGCCCAGCGCCCGTTCGGCCCCCTCGCCGCCTTGCAGGCGGCCGAGCAGCACGGTGCCGAACACTACCTCTTCGCGCCCGGACAATTGCGCCAGCACCTGCCCCCAGGCCTGGTGCACCAGGCTGGCGACGCTGATACCCAGCACACGGGCCTGCTCACGCAGGCGGCCGGCCAGGGCGCTGTCTAGTGCCAGGCGGCTGTCCAGCACCCGGCTGGCATCACTGTGCGCATCGCGCAGGCCGAACACGGTGGTGGGTTCGTCGATGTCGCCCAGCAGCTCGCCGAACATGGCTTGGTCGGCCTGGGCATCGGCGCCCAGGCGCGCCTGGGCCACGTAGTTGCGGTAAGGCACGCTGGCGTGCGACAGGGCCTGGCCTTGCAGCACCGCAGTGATCTCGGCCACCAGTTGCTCGACAGCCGCATGGTCGAGAATGATGTGGTGAATCAGCAGGGTCGCCTCCACGCGACCTTCGCCTGGGCTTGGCACCAGGCGGATCAAGGGGGCCTGGTTCAGGTCGAGGGTGGTGGTGCCAGCCTGGCCAGCCACTGCAGGCGTGCTGCGCCAGACGACCTGCACGGGTTCGTCCAGGCCCTGCCAGTGGATGCTGGTGCGCAGGATATCGTGGCGGGCAATGACCTGATCCAACGCCGCGGCGAAGGCATCGAGTTCGGCCTGCCCCGGGAACGCAAAGCGCGCTTGCAGCACATAGGGGTCGGCGCCCTCGCTGGCGAGGTGGTGGTAGAGGATACCTTGTTGCAGCGGGGCCAGGCCGTAGATGTCCTGGACATTGGCCACGCCCCCTGGGATCTGCCCGACCAGGGTGTCGATGGCCGCCTGGGACAGCTCGGCGAGCGGCAGCATGTCCGGGGTTATGCGGGTGCCATCTATCGGGATGCGGTTGGCCGGCACGCTCACGCCGGTTTCACCGCCGATGGCGGCGGCCAACGCAGCCAGGGTCGGCTCGCCGAACAGCACGCGGATATCGGCATGCAGGCCTTGCTGACGCAGGCGCGAGGTGAGGCTGACTGCCAGCAGCGAATGGCCGCCCAGTTCGAAGAAGTTGTCGTGGCGCCCTACCCGCTCCACGCCCAGCAGTTCGGCCCAGATCGTGGCCAGCAGGGTCTCGGTGTCGCCTTCGGGGGCTTGGTATTCGCGGTGTTGCAGGGCTTCGGCGTCCGGCAGCGGCAAGGCCTTGCGTTCGAGCTTGCCATTGGGGCTCAGCGGTAGCGCCGGCAGGTGCATGAACAGCGCGGGTACCATGAACGCTGGCAGATGAGCCAGCAGTGCACTGCGCAGGGCTTCCACGGCCTGCTGCTCGCCGGTGTAGTACGCCACCAGACGCTGGTCGCGGGCGATAACGACCGCTTCCTTGACGCCGTCGATGGCGGTGAGCCCGGCCTGGATTTCACCCAGCTCGATGCGCAGGCCATGGATCTTCACCTGGTCGTCGTTGCGGCCCAGGTACTCGATATTGCCATCGCTCAGGTGCCGCGCCAGGTCGCCGGTGCGGTACAGGCGTGCGCCGGGGCGAGTGCTGAACGGGTCGTCGATGAAGCGTTCGGCGGTCAGTTCGGCGCGGTTGAGGTAGCCACGGGCGACTTGCACGCCGCCGATGAACAGCTCGCCAGCGACGCCTTGCGGTACTGGCTGGCCCAGCGTATCGAGCACGTACAGCGTGGTGTTGGCGATGGGCTTGCCGATCGGGGTGTTGTCCGGCGCCGTCATGCAATGCCAGGCGCTGACGTCCACCGCCGCTTCTGTCGGGCCATACAGGTTATGCAGCTCGACCGTTGGCAACTGCGCGTGGAAACGCCGTACCAGGCTACCCGGCAAGGCTTCACCGCTGCACAGCACGCGCTTGAGAGCATCTGCCGAAGCGTCGCCGTGGGCCAGGAACACATCCAGCATCGATGGCACGAAGTGCAAGGTGGTGACGCCTTCGCTGCGGATCACCTGACGCAGGTACTCCGGATCGCGATGGCCACCGGGACGAGCCATGACCAGGCGTGCGCCGGTTTGCAGCGGCCAGAGGAACTCCCACACCGACACGTCGAAGCTGAATGGGGTCTTCTGCAAGACAACGTCTTCTGCGCCGAGGTTGTAGGCGTCCTGCATCCACTGCAGACGGTTGACCACACCGGCGTGCTCGTTCATCACACCCTTCGGCAAGCCGGTGGAGCCAGAGGTGTAGATCACGTAGGCCAGATGACGCGGGGTCAACGTAGGAACTACCGGGTTGCTGGAAGGCTGCGCATTCCAGGTTGGCTGGTCCAGATCAATAAGCTGGGCCGCCTCCGGTACGTGGCGCGTAGCGCTGTGCACCAGCACCGCCACTGGCGCGCTGTCGCTCAGCATGTGGCGCACGCGTTCGGTCGGGTAATCCGGGTCCACCGGCACATAGGCGCCGCCCGCCTTGAGGATGGCCAACAGGCCAACCACCATCGACAGCCCACGTTCGACGCAGATCGCCACCCGATCATCAGGCTTCACGCCCAACGCGATCAGGTGATGTGCCAGGCGGTTGGCCTGTTCATTCAACTCGCGATAACTGAGCGAACCTTCCTCGGCCCGCACTGCAACCGCATCCGGTGTGCGCACCACCTGCGCCTCGATCAGCCCGTGCAAGGTCTGCTCAAGGTCGTAAGCCACCGCGGTGTCATTGAAGCCCACCAACACCCGCTGGCGTTCCTCTGGCGCCAGCACCGGCAAGCGCTGCAATGCCAACTCCGGCGTCTGTTCCAGGGCCTCGACCATCGCCTCCAGCACCTGGTTCATCTGCCCGCAAATACGTGCCGCGCCCACTTCTGCCAGGGTCGTGGCAACCAGGCGGAAGCCTTCACCCAGGTCATCCACGTTCAGGCTCAGCGGGTAGTTGGTACGCTCCTGGCCTTCCAACACCTCGATGCCTTGCCATGCCTGACGCTGCTCGGCGCTGGTTTCAGCGCCATGGCGGTAGTTGAGCATGGCGCTGAACAGTGGCAATGGCGCAGCCACACCGCTGCAACGCTGGGCCAACGCCAAGGACGCGTGCTCGTGGGCCAGCAGTGCGCTGAGGCGCTGGTGCACGGCCTGCGCGCCCTCGCGCACGCTCACCTCGTTAAGGTCGACGCGCAGCGGCAGGGTATTGATGAACATGCCCAGCGCCCGCTCGGCGCCTTCGCCACCTTGTAAACGGCCAAGCAGCACGGTACCGAACACCACGCAGTCCTTGCCACTGGCAGCCGCCAGCAGGCGTGCCCATGCCAGGTGGAACAGGCTGGCGACACTGATGCCAAGCTGCCGCGCCTGGCGTCGCAGCCCTGCGGCCAGCTCGGCCGACAGCGCCAGCTTGGCCTCGTGCATGTCGCGGCCATCGCCTTGCACATCGCTGAGGTCGAACGGCAAGGTCGGCTCATCGATATCGGCAAGTTGTTCGCGGAAGAACCGCTCATGCTCGGCCGGGCTGATGCCCAGGCGCGCCTGGGCCACATAGTTGCGATACGGCACGGGGTTGGCCACCGGCGGCGTGCCGTGCAGGAAGCCGATCAGCTCTTCGCCGACCACCTCCAGGGCCGTGTGGTCGAGGACGATGTGGTGGAACTGCAAGGTGGCTTCGATCTGCTCGGTGCCAGGCACTTGACGGTGCAGCAGACGGATCAGCGGCGCCTGGCTCAGGTCCAGGCCGCTCGCGCCTGCATCGAGGTGCAACAGCTGCAGCGGCGCATGGCGCCAGACCACCTGCACGGCTTGTGGCAGGCCATCCCAGAGCACGGCGGTACGCAGCACATCATGGCGGGCGATGACCTGGTCCAGCGCGCTGGCGAAGGCTTGCAAGCGCTCCAGGCTGGCAAAGCGCAGCCGTGAATACAGCACGTAAGGATCGTGCTCGGCGCTCAGGTGATGGTAGAGAATGCCTTCCTGCAGGGGCGCCAGGGGGTAGATATCCTGCACATTGGCGGCACCGCCCGGCACGCTCGCAACGATGCGGTCGAGCGCCGCTTGGTCGAGTTCGATCAGGCTGAGCAGGTCTGGGGTGATACGCGGGCAGTCGGCAGGGATACGGTTTGCAGGCACCACTACTTGCTGATTACGCCCCAGTGTCGCGGCCAAGGCCGCAACCGTTGGTTGACCGAACAGGGTGCGCACATCGACTTGCAGGCCCTCCAGCCGCAGCCGTGCAGTCAGGCTGACCGCCAGCAGCGAATGGCCACCGAGTTCGAAGAAGTTGTCGTGCCGGCCTACCTGCTGCACGCCGAGCAGTTCGGCCCACAATCGAGCCAGCAGGGCTTCGGTTTCACCGAGCGGGGCCTCGTACAGGCGCTCATGCAATGCACCGTCCGGGGCAGGCAGCGCGTTGCGGTCGAGTTTGCCATTCGGCGTCAAAGGCAGGTGGTCGAGGTGGATGTACTGCGCCGGCAGCATGTATTCCGGTAGATGCATCAGCAACGCTTTGCGCAGGCCGTCTGCCGCCTGCGGCTCACCGGTGAGGTAGGCCACCAGGCGCGCGCCACTGACCGGGGCATCGAAGGCCATCACCACTGCCTCGCGTACGCCGGGAATACGCACCAGGCAGGCTTCGATCTCACCCGGTTCGATGCGCAGGCCGCGAATCTTCACCTGGTGATCGTTGCGGCCTAGGAAGACCAGGTTACCGTCCTGGCACTGGCGCACCAAGTCACCGCTGCGGTACAGGCGCTCGCCGTCGACGAAGGGGCTGGCAATGAAACGCTCGGCCTGTTGCGCTGGCAAGCCCAGGTAACCACGGGCCACGCCGGCGCCACCGATGTGCAGGTGGCCGACCACGCCCCAGGGCACCGGTTGGTCGTAGGGGTCGAGTACATACAGGCGGGTATTGTCGATGGCGACGCCAATCGGCAATGCCCCTTGCGGCAGCTCGGCGCCCGGTTCCAGCGTCCAGGCGCTGCAATCGACGGTGGTCTCGGTTGGGCCATAGACGTTATGCAGGCGCACACCCGGCAGGCGCTGACGCACCAGGGCGGCCAGGGCTTCGGTCAACTCGCCGCCACCGCAGACGATATCGCTGAGGCGGGTACAGCGGCTGCTGGCGGGGGTTTCAAGGAACTGCTGCAGCAACGCCGGCACAAATTGCACCACGCTGACCTGCTGCGCTTCGATCAGTTGCGCGAGGTACTGCGGGTCGCGCTGGCCGTCCGGGCGTGCCAGCACCAGGCGCAGGCCGCTGCACAGTGGCCAGAACAGCTCCCACACCGAGGCATCGAAGCTGACCGGGGTTTTGTGCAGCACCGCGCCGTCACCCGCCGGCTGGCAAAGGCGCTGGCTCCAGCGCACCAGGTTGACCACGTTGCGGTGCTCGACCATGACCCCTTTGGGCAGGCCCGTGGAGCCGGAGGTGTAGATCACATAAGCCAGATGCCGAGCGTTCAGCGCAGGCACGCGTGGGTTGCTGATCGGCTGGGCGTGCCAGCAAGGCTGGTCGAGGTCGACCAGGGGCGCTTGGGCGCCGTGCGCGGCCTCGCGGGTGGCGCTGTGCACCAGCACCGCCAGCGGCGCACTGTCCACCAGCATGTGGCGAATGCGTTCGGCCGGGTAACCCGGGTCGACCGGCACATAGGCACCGCCCGCCTTGAGGATGGCCAGTAAGCCGACCACCATCGACAAACCACGCTCGACGCAGATCGCCACACGGTCATCGGGTTTTACCCCCAGGCCGATCAGGTGATGGGCCAGGCGATTGGCCTGCTCGTCGAGCTGGCGATAGCTCAGTTCGCCCTCCTCGGCGGCCAGGGCAATGGCATTCGGCGTGCGCCTCACCTGCGCCTCGAACAGCGCGTGCAACGGTTGCTCCGCAGCGTCGGGCCGCTGCGTGGCGTTGGCCAGCAGTTGCTGGCGTTCATTCGGTGTCAATACTGGCAGCTGCTGCACTAGCATCTGGGGCGCATGCTCAAGGGCATCCAGCAAGCCGACCAGCACCTGCAACAGTTGCTCGCAGACGCGCTGCGCGCCCACCTGGGCGCTGACCTGGGCGGTCAGGCGCAGGCCGTCGCCCAGGTCGTCGACGTTGACACTCAGCGGGTAGTTGCCGTGCCCGCCGCTGGGCAGGGCCTCGATGCCGTCCAGGGCTTCGCGCTGCGCTTGCTGTTCGGGCTGGCTGGCGCCGTGGCGGTAGTTGAGCATGGCACTGAACAAAGGTGTCGGCGCGGCCACACCGCTGCAGCGCTGGGCCAGGGCCAGCGAGGCATGCTCGTGCACCAGCAGCGCACTCAGGCGCTGGTGGGCCAGGCGCACACCGGCTTGCACACCCAGCCCCTGCAGGTCCAGGCGCAGCGGCAGGGTATTGATGAACATGCCCAGGCCGCGGTCGGCCCCCGCACCGCCTTGCAGGCGGCCGAGCAGCACGGTGCCGAATACCACGCGGTCCTGGCCACTGGTGGCGGCCACCAACCGCGCCCAGGCCAGGTGTAGCACGCTGGCGGCGCTTACGCCCAGCTGCTGCGCCTGGCGGCGCAGGCGCCGGTATTGCTCGCTGTGCAGCTGCACGGTGGCCAGTTCGAAGGCACTGGCCTGGCCCTGCAGGTCGAGCAGGCCATAGGGCAAGGTCGGCGCGTCGATGTCGGCCAGTTCGGCGCGGAAGAACGCTTCGTGTTCGGCCTCGCTGATGGCCAGCCGGGCCTGGGCCACATAGTTGCGGTAGGGCACGGCCGGCTGGCCGGGCTGTTGCCCGCGCAGGTGATCGCGGATCTCCGCAAGCACCACTTTCATGGCCGTATGGTCAAGGGCGATGTGGTGGAATTGCAGGGTGGCCTCGATGCGTTCGGCGCCCGGCTGCGGGTTCGCCAGCAGGCGCATCAATGGGGCCTGGCTGAGGTCAATTCGGCCAGCCTGTTCGGTGCGCTCAACCAGCACCGACCCTGGCACGCTGCGCCAGACCACCTGGGCTGGCTGCGCCAGGCCGTCCCACAGCACGGCGGTGCGCAGGATATCGTGGCGGGCGATGACCTGGTCCAGGGCAGCGGCGAACGCGTGCAGGCGGGCCTGGCTGTCGAATGCCACGCGCCATTGCAGCAGGTACGGGTCTTGGTCGGCGGCGCTCAGGTGATGGTAGAGAATGCCTTCTTGCAGCGGTGCCAGCGGGTAGATGTCCTGCACGTTGGCGGCGCCACCCGGCACCGTGGCGACAATGCGCTCGATGGCGGCGGCGTCCAGGGCCAGCAACGGCAGCATGGCCGGGGTGATGTGGGTGCAGCCCTCTGCAATGCAGTAGTCCGGCACGCTTACCTGGCGGCCATTGCCCAGTGCGGCCGCCAGTGCGGCCACGGTCGGTTGGCCGAACAGCACCCGCACGTCGGTCGGCAGGCCTTGTTGGCGCAGGCGTTCGATCAGGGCCACTGCCAGCAACGAGTGGCCGCCCAGTTCGAAGAAATTGTCATGCCGCCCTACCCGCTCCACGCCCAGCACCTCGGCCCAGACGCTGGCCATGGCCGCTTCGGTCTCGCCGACGGGCGCCTCGTAACCCCGGCTGACCCAATCGGCGGTATCCGGTTCGGGCAGGGCACGGCGGTCCAGCTTGCCGTGGCTGGTCAGCGGCCACTCCTCCACACGGATAAACGCTTGCGGCAGCATGTGCCCTGGCAAGCTGGCCTGCAGCGCTTGACGCACAGCGTCGATCACCACCGGTGCGGACTCGGTGAACCAGGCCAGCAAGCGCTCACCCCGCACCAGCACCACGGCATCGGCAATACCCGTCTGCGCGGCCAGGGCGGCTTCGATTTCACCCAACTCCACGCGCATGCCGCGAATCTTCACTTGGTCGTCGTTGCGGCCGAGGTAATCGAGGGTGCCATCGGCGTTCCAGCGCACCAGGTCGCCGCTGCGGTACATGCGCGCGCCAGGCTTGCGGCTGAACGGGTCGGCGAAAAAGCGCTGCTCGGTCAGTTCAGGGCGATTGAAGTACCCCCGCGCCACCTGCGCACCGCCGATGTACAGCTCGCCCACAACGCCCACCGGCACCGCTTGGCGATGCGCGTCGAGCACGTAGACGCGGGTATTGGCGATGGGCTTGCCGATGTGCAACGCAGCGCCGGGCTGCACCTGCCCAGAGGTGGCGACCACCGTGGTCTCGGTCGGCCCGTAGTTGTTGACCAGGGCAAAGCCTGGGTCACGCTCGAACTGACGCAGGCGGTCGCCACCTATCAGCAAGGTGCGCAAGGTCGGGTGCTGGCGTACGCGGCGCAGCGCCAGCTCGGCCACGGGCGTGGGCAGGAAGCTGACGGTCAGTGGCTGTTCGAGCCACCAGTCAAGCAGCGCTTCGACATGTTCATTGCCGATGTGCGCAGGTGGCAGGTGCAGCGTGGCACCGGCACACAATGCCGGCCAGAGCTCCCAGGCCATTGCGTCGAAACCGAAGCCCGCGACGCTTGAAGTACGTGTGCCGGTCTCCAGCGCAAAGGCCTGGCAGTGCCAGTGCACCAGGTTGGCCAGGGTATGGTGTTCGACCATCACCCCTTTGGGCTGGCCGGTGGAGCCAGAGGTGTAGACCAGGTAGGCCAACTGGTGAGCATCCAGCCCGGGCACGTGCGGGTTGCTGTCGAGGGCGCCATCGCTGGCGGCCTGGTCGAGGTTCAGGCGCGGTATGCCAGCAGGCAAGCCGTCGATGGCCGCTTCGCTCAACAGCAGGGCGGGCGCGCTGTCGGCCAACAGGTAGGCGATGCGTTCGGCGGGATAGCTTGGGTCCACCGGTACATAGGCGGCCCCGGCCTTGAGCACGGCCAGCAGGCCGATCACCCGCTCGGCGCTACGGCCCAGGCACAACGCCACCCGGTCACCGCAGCGCACGCCGCGTGCGATCAGCTGGTGCGCCAGGCGGTTGGCCCGAAGGTTCAGGTCACCATAGCTGAGCGCCATGCCCGGCTGACTGACTGCCGTGGCATCCGGGGTCGCGGCTGCCCGGGCCTCGACCAGAGCATGCACCGTCAGCCCTTGCGGATAGTGCTGCGCGGTGGCATTGAAGCTGCCCAGCAGTTGCTGGCGAGCTTCATCGTTCAAGATCGATAGGCTGTCGACCGGCGCCTCCTGCCCCTGCTCCAGTGCTTGCAGCAGCTGGGTGACGGCATTGGCCATCCACGTGGCAACCCGCGCCGCACCAATGCCCTCGATGGCCAGCACACTGAACGTGAAGCCATCACCCAGGTCGTTGACACTGAGGGTCAGCGGGTAGTTGCTGCGCTCCTCGCCCCCGAGCAGGCGCACGCCCTCCCAGATGCCCTCGCCGTCACGCGTTGCATCGTCGGCGCTGTGCCGATAGTTGAGCAAGGCGCTAAACAGCGGCGCAGCGGCCGCCACGCCACTGCAGCGCTGGGCCAGGGCCAACGGCGCGTGCTCATGGCCGAGCAAGGCCGACAGGCTACGGTGGGTGGCGCGCACGGCGGCACGCACGGCCAGCGTGGTGTCCACCCGCAGCGGCAGGGTGTTGATGAACATGCCCAGCGCCCGATCGGCGCCCTCACCCCCTTGCAAGCGGCCCATCAGCACGGTACCGAAGACCACGTCATGGCGGTTGGCAAGCACCCCCAGCACCCGCGCCCAGGCCAGGTGCATCAGGCTCGCGGCGCTGACACCCAGTTGCCGGGCCTGGGCGCGCAAACCGAGGGCAACCTCGCCGTCCAGGGCCTGGAAGGCCGTTTCGATACCCCGGCCATCGCCCTGCACGTCGGCGAAGCCCAGCGGCAAGGTCGGCTCATCGACATCGGCCAGCATCTCGCGGAAGAACGCCTCGTGGCCGGCCTGATCACCCAGGCGGGCCTGGGCCACATAGTTGCGGTACGGCACCGCGGCCGGCAGCGTGTGCCCCTGGCCAAACAGCAATGCGCGCATTTCGCGGGCGACCACGTCCATGGCCGTGTGGTCGAGGGTGAGGTGGTGGAACAGCAGAATCGCCACCACCTGGTGGTTGGCGGGGTCCAGGCTGTAGTACAGGCGGGTCAGCGGCGCCTGGGTCAGGTCCAGCCGGTGGTGCCGTGCATCGAAACGCGCATGCAACTGCTCGATCCGAGGACTGCCATCCTCATCAGCCAGGTCATCGATTTCACTGACCACCAACTCGGCCTTGCGCCAGACCACCTGCAGCGGCTGCGCCAGCCCTTGCCAGAGCACTGCGGTGCGCAGGATGTCATGGCGGTCGATAACCTGTTGCAGGGCACCGGCCCAGGCCAGCAGGCGCTCGACACTGTCGAAGGCCAGGCGGGTCTGCAGCAGGTAGGGGTCGCCCTGCTCGGCGCTCAGGTGATGGTAGAGAATGCCCTCCTGCAGGGGGGCCAGCGGGTAGATTTCCTGCACGTTGGCAGCGCCACCCGGCACGCTGGCGACGATGTCGTCGAGGGTCGCCTGCTCCAGGGTGACCAGGCTCAACATCTGCGGGGTAATCCGTTCAGCGTGCAGCGGCACCCGGTTGGCGGGCACTGTCACTTCGCGGCCGATAGCCGCTGCGCTGGCCAGCGCGGCCAGGGTCGGCTGAGCGAACAGCACCCGCACATCGATCAGCAGGCCAGCCTTGCGCAGGCGCTCGACCAGCGTCACCGCCAGCAGCGAGTGGCCGCCCAGTTCGAAGAAGTTGTCGTGCCGCCCTACCCGTTCCACGCCCAGCACGTCGGCCCAGATGGCCGCCATCGTGGCTTCGGTCTCACCTTCAGGCGCCTCGAATGCCTGGCCGAACAACTGCGAGGTAGCCGGGTCGGGCAGTGCGCGGCGGTCCAGCTTGCCGTGGCTGGTCAGCGGCAGCTCAGCCAGGCGCAGCAACGCCAGCGGTACCATGTGCGCCGGCAAGCGGGCCTGCAAGGCCTGGCGCAAGGCTTCGACATCCACCGGGGCGGTCTCGGTGAACCAGGCCAGCAGACGCTCGCCCCGCACCAGCACCACGGCCGCGTCGATGCCGGGCTGCGCTGCGAGGGTGGCTTCGATTTCGCCCAGCTCTACCCGCACGCCGCGAATCTTCACCTGGTCGTCGTTGCGGCCAAGGTAATCGAGGGTGCCATCGGCATTCCAGCGCACCCGGTCACCGCTGCGGTACATCCGTGCGTTGGGCTGCGCGCTGAACGGGTCGACGAGAAACGCCTGCTCGGTCAACGCTGGGCGGTTGAAGTAGCCACGCGCCACTTGCGCCCCGCCGATGAACAACTCACCAGTGACGCCGACCGGTACCGGCTGCAGGCCTTCGTCCAGCACATAGACGCGGGTATTGGCGATCGGCCGGCCGATGTGCAGAGGCCCGCCAGGCACCACCTGCCCGGAGGTAGCGACGACGGTGGTTTCGGTCGGCCCGTAGTTGTTGACCAAGGCAAACCCTGGGTCACGCTCGAACTGGCGCAGGCGGTCGCCGCCTACCAGCAAGGTGCGCAGTGTCGGGTGCTGACGTTCGCGGCGCAGGGCCTGCTCGGCCACCGGTGTAGGCAGGAAACTGACCGTCAACGGCTGCGCCAGCCACCAGTCGAGCAGTTCATCGACATGCTCGTTGGCGATGTGCGCAGGCGGCAGGTGCAACGTGGCCCCGGCGCACAGGGCGGGCCAGACTTCCCAGGCCATGGCGTCGAAGCCGAAACCGGCCACGCTGGACGCGTGTGCAGTGGCGTCCAGCGCGAAGGCCTGGCAGTGCCAGTGCACCAGGTTGGCGAGGGTGTGATGCTCGATCATCACACCCTTCGGCTGGCCGGTGGAGCCGGAGGTGTAGACCAGATACGCCAGGTGCTGCGCGTGCAACTCAGGCAACTGAGGGTTGCTGTCGTACACGGCGATGCTTTGTGCAAGATCCAGGTCGAGGCGCGGCACCCCGGCCGGCAACCCGGTAATAGCAGCCTCGCTCACCACCAGTGCCGGTTCGCTGTCGGCCAGCAGATAGGCAATGCGCTCTGCCGGGTAGGCGGGGTCTACCGGTACATAGGCCGCGCCCGCCTTGAGCACGCCCAGCAACGCGACCACGCGCCCGCTGTTGCGCGGCAGGCATAGGGCAACACGGTCGCCCACCTTGACGCCACGCGCGATCAGCTGATGCGCAAGCTGGTTGGCGTGGCAGTTGAGTGCGTGGTAACTCAAAGCCTGGTCACCCTGCCGCAGCGCCACTGCAGCCGGTGCGCGGGCCGCGCGGGCCTCGACCAAAGCATGGACGGTCTGCCCCTGTGGGTACGCCTGAGCCGTGTGGTTGAACTGTTGCAGCAACTGTTCGCGCTCTGCCAGGGGCAGTGCCTGCAGCCCTTGCATGGGTGCAGTGGGCGCATGTTCCAACGCCTCGACCAGGCTGGCCAGGACCTGCTCGAATTGCGCGCACAAGCGCGCCGCGCCCCATTCGGGCAGGGTCTGTACGGTCAGGCGCAGATCGTCGCCCAAATCATCGACGCTGACGGTCAACGGGTAATCGGTACGTTCCTCGGCGCCGACGATATCGATGCCGTCGGCCACCGGGATGACCTCGGCAGCATCGCCCGCATCGCTGTGGCGGTAATTGAGCAGGGTGTTGAACAGCGGCGCCGGTGCCGCCACGCCGCTGCAGCGCTGGGCCAGGGCCAGGGACGCCTGTTCGTGGCCAAGCAAGGCGCTGAGCCGTCGGTGGGTGGCCAGCAACGCATCACGCACGCCGGTTGCGCCAAGGTCAATACGCAGCGGCAGGCTGTTGATGAACATGCCCAGCGCCTGCTCGCTACCATCGCCGGTAGTCATGCGGCCCAGCAGCACACTGCCGAACACCACCTGCTGACGCGCCGAAAGTTGCCCCACCAGCCGGCCGAAGCCCAGGTGCAGTACGCTCGCCGGGCTTACCCCGAGTTGCCGGGCCTGGCTGCGCAGGCGCTGGCTGAGCGCCGGGGCCAGAGTCAGGCGTGCCTGCTCCAGCAGCGCATCGCCTTTGGCTTGCAGGCCGAAGGCCAGTGTCGGCTCATCGATGTCACCCAGCATCTCGCGGAAGAACCCTTCATGGGCCTGCTCATCCAGTGCCTGGCGGGCGGCGGCCAGCACGTTGCGAAACGGCATGGGCGCGGCCAAGTGTTCGGCCTGGCCGGCAAGGTGCGCCTGGATTTCCCGGCGCACGATATCCAGCGCGGTATGGTCCATGACCACATGGTGGAACATCAGCAGTGCCACCCACGTCTCACCTTCGCCCTGCGCGTGCATCAACTGCATCAGCGGCGCCTGGCGCAGGTCGAGGCGGTATTGGCGCGGGTCGAAGCGCGCGCACAACTCGGCCAGCGCCGCGCTACCGGCAACCGGGACGGCTTCGCGAACCAGCGTCGCCTGCTGCCAGACCACTTGCACCGGTTGGTCAAGGTACTCCCAGTGCAGCGCGGTGCGCAGGATGTCATGGCGCTGGATCACCCACTGCAGTGCCTCGGCGAAGGCTTCGAGGTGGGCTTTGCTGGCAAAGCGCAGTTGGACCTGCGACAGGTACGGGTCGCCGTCGCTGGCGGACAGGTGGTGGTACAGCATGCCCTGCTGCAGCGGCGCCAGCGGGTAGATGTCCTGAACGTTGGCGGCGCCGCCGGGCACGCTGGCGACGATGCGGTCAATGGCCTGTTGCTCCAGGGCTACCAGTGGCAACATGTCGGGGGTGATGCGAAAGGCTGGGCTCAGCCAGTCGTCCTCGCGTTCGGCGAGCATCTCCAGCAACGCCGGCTTGTGCCGTGACAACGCCTCCCACAAGCTATCGTCCAAGGTGTCGTCATCGCCGAGGACGATCAGGTCCTGGTCTTCACGCTGGAGTCGGATTGCACGGGTGGAAAGAGCAGCCATCAGTTCGCTGAAGTGCATCGGTAAGCATCCTGCTTTGCCTGGAAATAGGGATCGTGGACACGCTAAAGGATCGTGACCGGTCGGTCTGACATGGGAAGCGGGGACAATTGCGGATAGCACCGGGGCCGCTATGCGGCCCCGGTGCTTTCAGATGCGCCTGCGTTTGCCCAGGCTGGGAATGGTGGTCTGCGGTATCACCACCTTGACCTGTTCGAGGCGGGTGCTGGCCGCAAGCCCCGCCAGGGTCGGCTGGCTGAACAAGGTGCGGGCATCCACATGTAGGCCGGCCTGGCGCATGCGTGCCACCAGGCCGACGGCCAGCAGTGAATGGCCACCCAGCTCGAAGAAGTTGTCGTCCCGCCCGACTTGCTCGATCTTCAGCACATCGGTCCAGATCTCGGCCAGCGCGGTTTCCAGCTCGCCGCGCGGGGCCTGGTAGGCGCGGCTGATCACCGACTCTGCACCCGGCGCCGGCAGGGCCTGGCGGTCGACCTTGCCGTTGTTGCTCAAAGGCAACTGGGCCAAAGCAACGAACGCCTGCGGCACCATGTACTCGGGCATGCGCGCCAACAGGTGACTGCGCAGTACTTCAAGCGCCGGGGCGCTGCTGCCCTCGCGGCAGGTGAAGTAGGCCACCAGGCGCTCTTCGCGCATCAGCACCACGGCGTGGCCGATTGCCGGGTGTGCGGTCAGCGACGCTTCGATCTCGCCAAGCTCCACCCGCAAACCGCGCAGCTTGACCTGGAAGTCGTTGCGGCCGACGAAGTCCAATTCGCCGTCCAGGCGGTAGCGCACCAAGTCGCCGGTGCGATACAGCCGGTCGCCCTCGACAAATGGGCTGGCGATGAAACGCTCGGCCTGCAGCGCCGGGAGCCCAAGGTAGCCACGGGCCACGCCGACACCGCCAATGTGCAGCTGGCCCACCGCACCCAGCGGCACCGGCCGGTCGTGCGCATCGAGCACATACAGGCGGGTATTGGCGATCGGCCGGCCAATCGGCGGCGCCAGCAGCGGCAGCGGCTCATGGGGCTGCAAGGTCCAGGCGGTGCTGTCTACCGTGGCTTCCGTGGGGCCATAGACGTTGTGTAGGCGCACCTTGGGCAGGCGCTCGCGCACACGCTGCAGCAACGCCAGTGTCAGTTCGCCGCCGCCGCAGAAGATGTCCGTCAGGCTGGTGCAACCCTCGACGCCAGGTTCTTCGAGAAACTGATGCAGCAACGCCGGCACGAACTTGATCGTGGTCACCTGGCTGGCCTGGACCCGTTGCACCAGGTACGCAGGGTCACGGTGCCCGTCAGGGCGTGCCAGGACCAGGCGCAGGCCGGCGGTCAGCGGCCAGAACAGCTCCCAGACCGAACCGTCGAAACTGAACGGCGCCCGCTGCAGCAGGGCATCGCCCGGGCGGGGCGGGCAGATTAGCGAACCCCAGTGCATCAGGTTGCACAGGCCACGGTGCTCGATCATCACCCCCTTCGGGGTGCCGGTTGAGCCCGAGGTGTACATCACATAGGCCAGTTGCGACGGGCCAAGGCCCGATACCTGCGGGTCAGTTGTCGGGCAGGCGTGCCAGTCGCCACGGTCGAGGTCGAGCACAGGGCCTGGCAGTTGGTCGAACAGGCCCTGGGTAGCGCCGTGTACCAGCACCACCGTCGGGGTACTGTCATCAAGCATGAAGCGCAGGCGCTCGGCCGGGTAGCCAGGGTCCAGTGGTACGTAGGCACCGCCCGCCTTGAGCACGCCGAGCAACGCCACCATGAGTGCGACGCCGCGCTCGACGCACACCGCCACCCGCGCATCGGGGCGTACGCCCAGGCCGATCAGGTGGTGGGCCAGGCGGTTGGCCTGGGCGTTGAGGGCCTGGTAATCGAGGAAACTGTCATCGGTCTGCAGCGCGATGGCCTGGGGCGTACGCCGCACCTGGGCCTGGAACAGCGCAGGCAAGGTCTGCGTGACCGGGCTTTGCAGGTCTTGCGTGGCGTTGAAGCCATGCAGCAAGCGGTGTAGCTCACCCTCAGGCACCGCGCACAACGCCGTCAGGCTTACGCTGCGGCGTTCGGCAAGGGCGCTGCCTAGCTGGCGCAAGGTCATCAGCAAGTAGTTCAATACCCGCTGCGCGCCAATCGCTCGCGGCGCACGCACGGCAAGCTGCAGCCCGTCGGCGTGGTCGTCGACCGTCAACACCAGGCCATGGCTCAGGACTTCACTGGCCTCGACCAGTTCCACACCCGGCAGCACCTGCCCGTGCAGCACAGCCCCTTGGCGGTAGTTGATCAGGCTGTCGAACAGCGCGGTGCCCGCCGGCAGGCCGCTGCACCGCTGAGCGAGCATCAGCGGTGCGTCCTCGTGGCCGAGCAATGCGGCCAGGCCCGTGTGGGTCTCGCCCAGCGCCTGTTCGACCGAACGATGCTCCAGCTGCACCCGCAACGGCAAACTGTTGATGAACATGCCCAAGGCACGATCAGCGCCTTTGCCCGCCATGCTGCGGCCCAGCAGCACTGTGCCAAGGGTGACTTCATCACGCCCGCCGAGGGTTCCTAGCACCTGGGCCCAGGCCAGGTGCAGCAAGCTGGCGAGGCTCGCCCCCTGATGCCGGGCCTGGGTACGCAACAACCCCGCCAGCGGCGCTTCGACGGCCTGGCTATGGCTGTGCAGATCACACGCATCCACCGGCTCGCCGCCGAGCCCGGCAATAGGCGCAGGCGGCTCAATGCCGGCCAGTTGCTCGCGGAAGAACGCCTCGTGCCGTGCCTGGCGCTCGGCAGCCGCACTCAGCGCTACATACTCGCGATAGGGCACAGGTGCCGGCAGCTGTTCGCCACGCCCGGCCATGAAGGCTTCGAGCTCGCCCAACAGCACCTGCAGCGAGACGGCATCGTTGACCAGGTGGTGGAAGCGCAGCAAACCCAGCCAGCTTCCGTGCTGGGCATCCTCGGTGCAGGCCAGCGCCATCATCGGTGCCTGACGCAGGTCCAAGGGCCGATGCTGGGGGTCGTAGTGGCTGCGCAGTTGCCCGGCGATGTTGCCGTCGGGCGCTGTCGTCAGCCAGTTATCGACCGGCAGGCGCGCCTGGCGCCAGACCACCTGCTGGGGCTGTTCGAGCCCCTCCCAGGCCAGGCTGGTACGCAGGATGTCGTGCCGGTTGATCACCTGCTGCAACGCCTCGCCGAAGGCCTGCAACTGCTGGGCGCTGGCAAAGGCGAACAACGCCTGCTGCTGGTAAGGGTCGCGTACATCGGTGACATGGTGGTACAGCAGGCCCTGTTGCAGGGGAGCCAGCGGATAGATTTCCTGCACGTTGCCAGCACCGCCCGGTACCGAGGCGACGATGCGGTCGATGGCGGTTTGCGTCAGCACGCTGAGCGTGAGCATGTCAGGCGTGATGCGCTGGCACTGCGGCGCTACCCGGTTGGCCGGTATGCGAGCGGCTTCCCCGACCATCACGGATGCGGCGAGGCTGGCCAGGGTCGATTGGCCGAACAGCACCTGCACATCAGCTTGCAGGCCTTGCTGACGCATGCGCTCGATCAGTTGCACGGCCAGCAGCGAATGGCCGCCCAGCTCGAAAAAGTGATCCTGGCGCCCTACCCGCTCGACCTGCAGCAATTCAGCCCAAAGCACGGCCAGGCGTTGCTCGACTTCACCAATGGGCACCTCATGTTCGCGGCGCACCTTGGCGGCTTCGTCCGCAGTCGGCAAGGCGCGGCGGTCAAGCTTGCCATTGGCGGTCAGCGGCCAGGCCGCCAGGTTGACATAGGCCACCGGCAGCAAAGCCGCTGGCAGGCGTTCGCGCAGGTGTTCATGCAGTGCCCGCGGTGTTACCGCCAACTGGCCGATGTACCACGCTTGCAGTTGGCCTTCGCGCAGCATCACCACGCTCTCGCGTACCGCCGCGTGGCTGGCCAGGGCGGCCTCGATTTCGGCCAGCTCAACCCGGACACCGCGGATTTTCACCTGGTCGTCGTTGCGCCCGAGGTATTCCAGGGTGCCGTCGGGCAACCAGCGCACGAGGTCGCCGGTGCGGTACATCCGCGCCCCTGGCAGCGTGCTGAACGGGTCGTCGAGAAAGCTCTCGGCGCTCATCTGCGGCCGCTTGAGGTAACCCCGGGCAACCCCCTTGCCGCCCACATACAGCTCGCCCGGGGCGCCGATGGGCAACAGGCGGCGCTGCTCGTCGAGCACGTACAACTGCGTGTTGGCCACCGGCCCGCCGATATGCAGCGGGCCACCTGCCGTCACCTCGCCCGAGGTCGCCACCACCGTGGCTTCGGTGGGGCCGTAGTTGTTGATGACCCGGTAGCGCCGCTCGCGGGCCATGCGCCGCAGGCGGTCGCCGCCAATCAGCAGGGTCTGCAAGGTGGGGTGTAGCTCACCTTGGGCGAAGGCATGCTCGGCCACCGGCGTGGGCAGGAAGCTGACATCCAGCGGCTGGGCGCGCCACCAGCGGAGCAAGGCATCGATGTCCTCGGCACCGTCACGCACGGGTGCCAGGTGCAGGGTCGCGCCGCTGCACAGGGCCGGCCACACCTCCCAGGCCATGGCGTCGAAGCCGAAGCCGGCCAGGCTCGACTGATGGCGGCCTGGGCCCAGCTCGAACGCACTGCAGTGCCAGTCGATCAGGTTGGCCAGCATGTGGTGCTCGACCATCACGCCTTTAGGCTGCCCTGTAGAGCCGGAGGTATAGATGACGTAAGCCAGATCGCTGGGCAGCGGCTGCGCAGGCCGGGCCAGGACGGCGGGCGGCGCATTCCAGTCCCAGCGATCCAGCTCGATCTGCGCCAGACCATGCGCGGGAAGGCGATCACACAGCCATGACTGGGTCAACACGACGTCTGGCTCGCTGTCGTCCAGCAGGTAGGCCAGGCGTTCCTGCGGGTGGGCCGGGTCGATCGGCACGTAGGCGGCACCGGCCTTGAGCACGGCCAACAGGCCGACCAGGGTGTCCAGGCCGCGTTGGGCGACCACCGCCACGCGCCGGTCAGGCTTGGCACCCAGGCTCGCCAAGTGCTGGGCCAGCGCGTCGGCGCGGCGGTCGAGCTCGCCGTAGCTCAGGCTCTGGCCATCCTGAAGCGCTGCCAAGGCCTGCGGCGTGGCCTTGGCCTGGGCCTCGATACGACGATGAATCAACGCCTCGCCATTGTCGGGCCCTCGTTGCGCCGTGGCATTCCACTGCCGCAGGCGGGCGTGCTCGCTGGCGGTCAGCAGGTCAAAGGACGCGATACTTTGCTCCGGTTGTTCCAGGCCTTGCTCAAGGACGTGCAACAGGCGCTCGGCCAGCGCCGTAGCGTCCTGTTCACTGAACCAGGCGCGGTTGTGCACCAGGTGCAGACGGGCGCTGTCACGTTGGCTGTTGCAGCGCAGGTGAATGCTTAACGGGGTGGGTTCATGGCCATTGCAAACCATCACGGTGTGGCCAGGCACGTCACCGAAACGCAGGTCGTTGCCATCCTCTTCGAACGACACCATCAGTTCGAACAGCTGCGGCCGCTCTTCACGCAATGCGCCGAGGCTGCGGTTGAGTTCGCTGAGGGCGAAACGCTGGTGGCGGAAGTCCTGCTTGAGCGCATCGCGTATCCCCTGCACCAGCGCCGCGAAGGTGCGCTCGCGGCCAAAGTCCATCCGCAACGCGCTGACTTGGGTAAACAGCCCCAGGGTCGACTTGAACTGCGCGTTGCCGCGGTTGCGCACCGGCAAACCGACCACCCACTCGTCACGCTGCCAGGTGCGTGCGCTGCACACATGCAGGGCGGCCAGCAGTACATGAAATGGCGAGGCCTGCAGCGTGCTTCCCAGCGCTCGCATACGTGCCAGCAAACGGACATCGAATGGCTGTTCGAGCACTGCGCTGGGCGGCGAAAGGTGCACCGCGTTACGCTCGCGCGGCGCCAGCAAGGCGTCCGGCAATTGCTGGTATCTAGCCAGCCAATAATCGCGGTCGCGGTCATGCCGTGGCGAACTCTGGTACTGGGCATCGTCCTCGATGAACGCCCGATAGGACGGTGCGCCGCTCGGCAGGGGCAGCCCCTGTTCGAGCAGGTTGTAGTATTCGGCGATCTGCTTGAACCACTGGTCCACCCCCCAACCGTCGAGGACCAGGTGGTGGGCCTGTACGGCAAACAGGTAGCGCTGCTCGCCCAGGCGAATCAGTGTGGTGCCCCAAAGCGAGCTGGCATCCAGGCGATAGGGCGTCTGCATCCGGGCTTGCAGCAGGGCCTGGGCGGCCGCCCACGGCGCCTCTGCATCGCGCACATCGTGCCGCACCAGTTCCACTTCCAGGGTGGGGGCAAAGTACTGCCGCGCCATGCCCCCCTGTGTCACCAGCACCGTACGCAGGCCGTCATGCTGGGCAACCAGGTGCGCCAGTGCCTGGCGCAGCCGCGCGGCATCCACCCCGCCGTTCAGTTCGACATAGGCGCCGATGTTGTACAGCGGCGAGTCGCCGTGGCTGATCTGGTCCAACCAGATGTCGCGCTGGGCAACGCTCAGGGCAAAGGTTTCGGCGGCAGGCATGAGTCGGCAGGTCCTTCTGATTGATCATCCGCGGATTCAAGCACCCCGCCCCCAGGCTGTATGGCCCCTGAAACCCGGACACACGCTGGACCTGTAGAAGCCTGCTGAAAAACATGTAGGAGATTTGCTACAGCATCTACCCGGTATTGCCTACACCCGAAACTATCGGCATGGAACAGGCCTGGATCGCCACGCTTCTGGCGTCAATTGGCTGGCCAAGCCCTCATTCGCCACTACCCACAGCGTCCGTGCCCCTGCACACCTGATCCGCAATCGGTGGCACTTTCTGTCCCCGTTTTCCACTACAGACGCAGCACCCCGGCCGGGCTTGAATACCGCCACTCCCACCTACCCCCAGAGGACTCGACCGCGAGACCACCCGCCGCAAAGCTTAGAATCAAGGAAGACAATGATATGAAGCTGACCGACAGCCTCGAACACCGCCCCGACCCGCAGTTGTATCTGCAACTGGGCGAACTGATCGCCAGTACCGGCGCCGAGCGCTTCGCCGACCAGATGTTGCATCTGGTCAATGCCCAGGTGCCGGTCCACAGGCTCGACCTCAGTGAATGGACCCTTGACCCACGCCAGGCCAGCGTCAGCCGCATCAGGGTACTGGGCAGTGCCGGCCCTGCCCCTGAACTGCCCAACGTCAACAACCTGCGCCACCCGCTGCTGCAAAGCATCATGCAGATGAAGGACCCGCTGCTGATCGAATTCAAAGCCCCACAACACGCAGGGCAGCCTCGCCAGAGTGCCCACCAGTGCAACCTGGTGTCCTGCAGCGGTGTGCAGCGCTGGGTCATCTGCTTTCATCGCTTGCCCAGCCAGCGTGGCTTTTCGCTGGCTGAACTGTCGCAACTGAAAAGCCTGTCTGACACCTTGCTGCCGCTGGTCGAGCACCACGGCCAGTTGCTGCGCCAAGGGGGGGCACGGCATGCCGGCTCGCCGCTGGCCGATTTGCCAGCAGGCTCGTTGCGCCATTCGTTTGGCGAGCGCCTGGTGCAGGAAGCCGTGAGGCTGTCGACCCGGGAACAGGAGGTCTGCCTGGGCCTGCTGACCGGCGGCACGGTGCCGGAAATGGCGCAGCGGCTGAACGTGAAAAACAGCTCGATCGAAACTTACCTCAAGCGCGCCACCGCCAAGCTGGGGGTCAGTGGCCGCCATGGCCTGACCAAATGGATGGCCGGCGCCTGACTCTGCGAGACCCACCGATGCCCCGATCTAGCCTTATCCTGTGCGCTGCGCTGTTGTGTGGCTGTTCGCTGGCCCCTGACTACCAGCGCCCAGGCGCAGCGGTGGCCGCGCACTACCCACAAGGGCCTGCCTATCAAGGCGATGTGCAGGCGCACCCGGCCGTCGATGACTGGCGCCAAGTGTTCCAGGACCCGGTATTGCGCCAACTGATCGACAACGCCTTGGCCAATAACCGCGACCTGCGCAGTGCAGCGCTGAATGTCGAGGCCTACCGCGCCCAGTACCGCATTCAGCGCGCCGAGCTGTTGCCCAAGGTCTCCGCCAATGGGCAGGGGCAGCGCCAGTACCTGCCGCGGCGCATGACCGGCACCGATCAGGGCATGATCAGCTCCACCTATGCGGCGACCTTGGGCGTGAGCGCCTACGAGCTCGACCTGTTCGGCCGCCTGCGCAGCCTCAGTGACCAAGCGCTGCTGACCTACCTGGCCAGCGACCAGGCCCGGCGCAGCACCCAGTTGAGCCTGGTGGCCAGCGTCGCCAGCGTGTACCTGACCTGGCGTGCCGACCAGGAGCTGCTGGCCCTGGCCAACGACACCCTGGTAGCGGACGAGCGCAGCCTGCGCCTGACCGTCAACCAGCGCCGCGCGGGTACTGTTTCGGCTCTGGACCAGATCCAGGCACGTACCAGCGTCGACAGCACGCGCGCGGCCGTGGCCCGTTACAAACGCCAGGTGGCCCAGGACCTCAACCAACTGACGCTACTGGTGGGTGCCCCTGTGGCCGACGACCTCCGCGCCCTGCCCCTGGCCAATGAACAGATCGCCGGCTTGCAAGCCGGCCTGCCCTCCGACCTGCTGCAACGCCGCCCGGACATTGTCCAGGCCGAGTACCAGCTGCGCGCGGCCAATGCCGACATTGGCGCAGCACGTGCGGCGTTTTTCCCCAGTATCAGCCTGACCGCCAATGCCGGCAGCACCAGCCCCGCGCTCAGCGGGCTGTTCGATGCAGGCTCGGGGACCTGGCTGTTCCAGCCGCAGATCAACCTGCCGATCTTCACCGCCGGCAGCCTGCGAGCCAGCCTGGACTACGCCCGGCTGCAGAAGGAGATTCAGGTGGCGCAGTACCAGAAGGCGATCCAGGGCGCCTTCCAGGAAGTGGCGGACGGTTTGGCTGCGCGCGCGACCTACCAGCGGCAGTTGCAGGCCCAGCGCGATTTGGTGGCGTCGAACCAGCGCTACTACGACCTGGCCGAGCACCGTTACCGCATTGGCGTGGACAGCAGCCTGACGTTTCTCGATGCGCAGCGGTCGTTGTTCAGTGCCCAGCAGGGGCTGATCAATGACCGCTTGGCGCAGCTGGTGGCGGAGGTGAATCTGTATGCGGCGTTGGGTGGCGGCTGGCAGGAGGCTGCCGACGCTCACGCTCGCGATGGGGCGCCCGACAGCGCGTTCGTGGGTCTAAACTGAACAGGGCCAGATCACCAGGCATGAACCGGGGGGCTTCCACACGCGGAGGTGTGAGATGAGCCAGTTCAAACGTTTGTTCGTCATGCTCGGCCCGCAGATGCGCCACACGCCCGCGCTGCAACGTGCGGCGGCCTTGGCCGAGTCTAGCGGTGCATTACTCGATATCAACGTATTCGTCGACGATGTCGACACGTTCGGCTTGATGAGCGACGGCCGGGAACGTGAACGGCTGCTCAGCGACAACCGCCAATGGCTGGCCGATGAAGCCGAGCAACTGGCCGATGCCGGCCTGGATGTGTCCACCGAATTGCTGCTGACCCGCGACCCGTTGGCCAGTGTGATCGAGCGCATCGAACGCCTGGGCTGCGACTTGCTGGTCAAAGACGTGCAGCACGAACCGGTGCTCAAGCGTTTGCTGGTAACCCCCCTGGACTGGCAGTTGCTCAAGGACAGCCCAGTCGCCGTGCACCTGGTCAGCGACATCCGCCTGCCCCTGCCCCGGCAGATCGCCGCCGCAGTAGACCTCAACAGCCATGGCGCAGGCGAGCACCTGGACGAGCAGGTGATCCACAGCGCCCATGCCTTGGCCTTGCAGTGCAACGCCGAGTTGCACCTGTTGCATGTGTGCGACGCAGCCAAAACCCATATCGCCGACTTCGGCGCTGGCACGGTCACCATGCCTGGGTTCGATGGCAGTGTGCGCAACGCGCAACGGGCGTCGTTCAACCGCCTGGGTGACCATCACCAGGTGCCATTGGAGCGCAGGCATTTCGTGGAGGGGCCGGCGATTCGTGCGATTGCCCAGTTCATCAGCCATAGCCGGGTCGATGTGATCGTCATGGGCAGCCATCGGCATGACGCCATGCAGACCTTCCTGGGCGGCACCACGGCGCATGTGCTTGAGCATCCGTTGTGCAACGTGCTGGCGATCAAGGCGGGGGCCTGAGGGTTTTCGTTACCTGCAGGTTGCGCGGCGTAGGAGCGGCCTTGCCGGGGCGGCGAGAGGTGAACTGGCACGGGCGCTCCATTTAAAAAGAATGCATTTGATAATGATTCGTAGTAATTTCACGCCGCTTTGTACCCCTTCCCCTAGCGCCCTACTCCAGGATCGTACCGTCGATGCGTCGCACGTTCGTTTCGCTTTGTGTGCTTCATGCTGTCTCCCCGCTGGCCTGGGCTGAACCCGACTCGCTCAGCGATTCCGCCCAGATTGAACTCCAGGCCTTGAACATCACCGGTACCGCCGACAGTGAACGTGCCGATGGCCCGGTCGTTGGTTACAAGGCGAGCCGTTCGGCTAGCGCCACGCGCACCGACACCGCCCTGCACGAGACCCCGCAGTCGGTCAGCGTGGTACCCAAGGACGTGCTCGAAGACACCGGCGCCACGCGGCTACAGGATGGCCTGGACTACGCCGGCGGTGTAGGCCGCGCCAACAACTTCGGTGGCCAGGGCCTGACCACCTTCACGGTACGTGGCTTTACCACGGGCGAGTTCTACCGCAATGGCTTCCCGATCAACCGCGGCTACCCCAATGCCCCCGACGCCAACACCGTCGAGCGCCTGGAAGTGATCCGCGGCCCGGCCACCAGCCTGTACGGCCGCGGCGACCCCGGTGGGACCTTCAACGTGGTCAGCAAGCAACCGCAGGCTGAACGCAAGGTCACCCTGGGCAGCCAGATCGACGACCAGGGCATGCACCGCGCCACCCTCGACGCCACCGGCGCGCTAAATGAGGAAGGCACCCTCGCCTACCGGCTGAACGTGCTCGGTGAAGGCGGCGAAAGCTTTCGCGATGATGTGCAGAGCGAGCGCTACGACGTGGCGCCCGTGCTCAGCTGGCAGGTCAACGACAGCACCCGGATCGTCTTCGAAGGCGACTTCATGCGCAACAACCACCCGCTCGACCGTGGCCTGACCCGCTATGCCACCCAGACCGGCAGCGCCTCGCGCGACACCTACATCTGGGAGAAAGGCAGCGACAATTTGCTGCACAACGACAACAACATGGCCCAGGTGCGCTTCGAGCACCTGCTCAATGACAACTGGACGCTGGCTGGCGGTTTCCAGTTTCTCGATGGCTCGCTCAAGGGCAACGCGGTTGAAGCCAATGGCGCGCCCGCTGACGGGCGCACCCTGCAGCGCAACTTCAACTATCGCAAGCTGGAATGGACCGACCGTGACTGGCAACTGAACCTCACCGGCCACTTCGATACCGGTGGTTTCAGCCACACGCTGCTGACGGGCATCGAGTACGAGAACTACGACTACAACTCGATCATCCAGCGCTCCTCGGCGGCCTATCCGATCGATATCTACAACCCGGTGCTCGGCCAGCCAAGGCCCGCGCTGACGCGTACCACAACGTGGGACAAGGAAAACCTGCAGACCTGGGCGTTCTTCATCCAGGACCAGGTGGCCCTGACCGAGCGCCTCAAGGCCTTGGCCGGCGTGCGCTTCGAACGCTTCGAGCACGACTACGACGACAAGCTGGTCAACACCCGCGACTTCAGCAAGGGCGAGAATGGCGTGACCCCGCGCTTTGGCCTGATCTACGACCTGACCGACACCGTGGCGGTCTATGCCAACACGGCGCGCTCATTCAAGCCTAACAGTGGCACGCCCGCTGGCAGCGGTGGCTTCGATCCCGAGAAGGGCAAATCCTACGAGCTGGGCGTGAAGTGGGAAGCGCTCGATCGCCAGCTGAGCATTGATGCGGCGGTGTACCACATCGTCAAGGAAAACGTGCTGGCACGCGACCCCAACTACCCCTTGGGTATTTACAGCATCGCAACGGGCGAGGTGCGCAGCCGCGGCCTGGACATCAACATCGCTGGCAATATCACCCCTGCGTGGCGTGTGATGGGTGGCTATGCCTATGTCGATGCCGAAGTGACCAAGGACACCACCGTGCCGACCGGCACCCGCCTGGCCAACATCCCGCGTAACAGCTTCAGCCTGCTGAACACCTACGAGTTCCAGGATGGCCTGGCCAAAGGCCTGGGGCTTGGGGTGGGGGTCAAGTACGTGGATGATCGCGCCGGCCAGACAGCCGCGACGACCTACACCATGGAACGCTACAGCGTGGTCGACCTGCTCAGCTTCTACAAGGTCAATGAACACGTGAGGCTAAACCTGGATGTGAAGAACGTCTTCAACAAGGGGTATGACGAAGGGGCGTTCAATAGCTACGCCTACCCAGGCGCACCGCGCACGGTGCAGGCCGGGGTTTCCTACACGTTCTGACCGCCGCGCAATTGTAGGAGCGGCCTTGCGTCGCGAAAGGGGCGCGGAGCGGCCCCCTACGTTCTTGCTGGCACCCGAAAACCCGGGGCCGCTGCGCAGCCCTTTCGCGACGCAAGGCCGCTCCTACAAGGCACCGGCACCGCAGTCAGAACGCCTTGCTGTAGAACAGCGAGTACGACTCGATCCCGTCGTTCGGCTGCTTGATGCCCGCATTCGAGTAGTGCATGGCACGGATGCCTACCTTCTGCGCCCCAGGCAGCTTCAGGCCAAAGCCGATGCGGTCCTCGAAGTTGACCGCAGAACCCAGCCGCTGGTTGCCCACATCCGTCTTGGAAAACGCCGCCAGGCCAATACCGGCCTCGATGTAGGGGGTGTAGGTGAAGCCGCTGAACTCGTAGGTGAACACCGGGCTGAACGACAGCGAGTGCGCGCCGCTGGCATCGCCGCCCTCCCAATAGGTGTAAGCCGCATCCCAGTAACCGGTCACATAGCCGGTACTGCTTTCCAGCCATTTCTTGTCCCAATCGAACGACAGGCCGATTCGGTAGGTCATGTCGCCTTGGCCGGTGGCACCAACGGCACCGGAAATCTGCGCAGCCTGAGCCAGATTGGCCCCGGCGAAGGCCAGCACTGCAGCGGCCAGCGAAGCAGCGAGACGGGTTTTCATCAATGACATCTCCTGATGGTCTACACGGCAAGTGGGGGCTTGAGCCCCTCGATCTTGTGCGGTGGCCGGCGCATCCAGACCGGTCACACGAGGTAATAATTTTTCGATTATTGTCCAGATAATCAGAAAGTTGAAAGAGCTTTGCCACTATCGGCTAATGCTGACGGCCAACGCCCTGCCGCGTGGCCCGAGCGGGTTCAGTCGTATTCCCCCTCTTCATGCTCCCCTAACAGCCGCCGCTGCCTGGGCGTGGCTTCCTCCAGCACACGTGGGTTGAACTGCCAATGCAGGTACGGTGAAAACTTCTGCGCCACCATGCGCCGGCCGTAATGCACTTGCAGCATGTCGCGCTCGCGCGCCTGCGTGCAGTTGGCGCCGCCGCTGTGCCAGACATCACTGCGAAACAGCAAAGCATCCCCCGCCTTGCACAATACCGGAAGCGCTTCACGCCCTTGCCATTGCACTTCGCCGGCCTGCGGCGGGCGAGCGGCACGATGGCTGCCCGGTACGATCCAGGTCGGCCCGATGCTGTGATCGATATCGCTGAGGTACACCTGCGCAGTCAGAATCTGCATCGGCTGGGTAAAGGCCCCGCGCTCGCTGATCCAGGCCGGCAGTTGCAGGGGCAGATGGTCAAGGTGCAGCGCCATGCCGGGGTAACCGGGGTGGCTACGCCAGGCAGTCTGGCCGATCACGTGGCAGTCCTCGCCAAGCGCGGCCTCTGCCAGGTTGATCAGCGGTGGCAGATCAAGAAACGGCAACCACAGCGGGTTGCGGTTGAACACGCATTTGTAGTGTTCAAGCAGCCCCTGGTAGTCCCAGTGAATCGGCTGCAAGTCATCGATAGCGCAGCGCAGCAGCGCGATGCGCAGGGGTTCGAGCACACCGGGGATCAGCACGAAACCCTGCTCGTCCAACATCTCCAGCTGAAGCGCCAAGCTCATGGCGGTGTGCTCCATTTCAGCAGGAGTACAAATGTACCCCTGCCCGCATTTTATCTGTCAACGCCAGTGCAAATTCACCGTGGCAGGTGCTTTGCCATCCACTACCACCTGTTGCTGGACAGTCTCACCCTCGGCATTGCCGGTGACCTTGTAATGACCCGGTGGTAGCTGCACAAAGAGCAGCGGGCCGACATCGGTAACGCTGAGCACGGGCTGCCCTTGCGCACTTTGAATATCAACAGAGGCACCGCTTTGGAACTTGCCTTGCGCGCCAGTCGAGAGTTCGACGTGCAAGTCATAGCCTTTGGTCTTGCGCAGGGCATTGGCTTCATCCTGGCCGATACCGCCTTGCAGGTAACGCACGCCGTTCTGCTCTTGCGGTTGCAACTGCACGGCCTGCATGTCGATGGGCGCATTGGGGTCGGCGGCGGCTGCCAACGTCCAGGGCAACGCCAGGGTGAACAGCAGCGCCGCGCCAAGGGCATAGTGATGATTACGCATGGTATGACCCTCCTTCTGAGGATGGTTTACCTATTATCCGATCCTTTGAAGGCACTGGCGTTTGCACTGATGCGTGGTCGTTGAGTCACGTCTACAGCCTCGCGAAGTGCTGCAGCGCGATTGTTCACGGGCTTGCTACTTGCGGTGTTTACGACATCTCTTTTCATAAACAGCCTGGATCAGAAATAACTTGCAAATCACACATTCGCTTACATCCAAATGCTCGACATGAAACCAACTATCGGTACATGGTTATTTGCTCTGCTCGCACAAACTAACACACGTTTAGTTTACAGCGGGGTGAGACAGTAGGGAATTTCCTACAAACATCTGGCTCGGCATCGCGCCACACCGAGAAACTACTTAGCAAATTGACCTCTATAAACAATGAACGCACTAACGCCACGGTAGGCATTGGAATAATTATTGGAAAAAGGGATTTCACATGCCTCGCCAATCCGATCTGCATTACAGCTTTCAGCCCCTCGTGGGCGATGCTCAATTCGACGTCGTGTCGTTCACGCTCAAGGAAGGCATCAGCCAACCCTTCTCGCTCGAGCTGGAACTGATCAGCTACCAGGACGACATCGACTTCGGCCAGCTGCTCGACCAACCTGTGCTGTTCACCCTCTGGGACCGCGAACGCCCCGTGCGTCATGTGCATGGCCTGGTCAGCCGTTTCAGCCAAGCGGAGAGTGGCTTCTACCGCACCTACTACCACGCGCTGATCGAACCGCAGCTGGCCCGCGCCAAGCTGCGCTCGAACTGGCGCATTTTCCAGCACAAGAGCGTCCCGCAAATTCTCGAACTGATGCTCAAGCGCCAAGGCATCAAGCAGTTCGAGCTACGCGCCTCCATGGACCATCAAGCGCGCGAGTTTTGCGTTCAGGCCGGCGAAACGGACCTGGACTTCATTGCCCGCCTGGCCGCTGAGGAAGGCTTCGTCTACCGCTTCGAGCACAGTGCAAAGCGCCACAACCTGATCATCACCGACCGGCTGCAATCGCTCGGTATGATCAGCCTTGGGGCCATCAAGGCCGAGGAGGAAGACGAGGGTTTCTTCGAAGAGGGCAAGCCGCTCGTTCCCTACACCGTGCTGTACCAAGCCAACAGCGGCGGCGACCAGGAAAAACCCTGCCTGCGGCGCCTGCGCTACAGCGAACAGGTACGTACCGCCCAGCAGGTGCAGCGCGACTACACCTTCACCCACCCGGCCTACCGCCAGGAACACCGGGCCGCAGGCCCCTTCCTGGAGCACCAGTCCAGCGCGTACGAACGTTTCGATTACCCAGGGCGCTACAAACGCGATGCCGTCGGCAAACCGTTCACCGAAAACCGCATCACCGCACTGCGCCACGACGTGCGCATCGCCGAGGTCAAGGGTGACGATATGCGCCTGCAGCCGGGCCTGAGCTTCACCCTGACGGGTCACCCCCGTGATGACCTCAACGTGCATTGGCGGGTGAACACGGTCACCCACGAAGGCAGCCAGTTCACCAGCCTGCAAGAGGAAGCCGCCGGCGTTGACCAGAGCACACGCTACGAGCAAACCGCGCAACTCATCCCCGGCAGAACCGAGTGGCGCCCGGCCCCGTTGGCCAAACCCCATGTCGATGGGCCACACATGGCCACTGTGGTCGGCCCGCCTGGCGAAGAAATCTATTGCGACCAGTGGGGCCGGGTCAAAGTCAGCTTCCCCTGGGACCGCGAGAGCCAGAACAACGAGTTCAGTTCCTGCTGGGTACGCGTGTCGCAAGGCTGGGCCGGCGGCAGCTGGGGCGCGATGGCCATCCCGCGCATCGGCCAGGACGTGATCATCCAGTACGTCAACGGCGACCCCGACCAACCGATGATCACCGGGCGAACCTACTGCGGCAACCAGCTACCGCCCTACGACCTGCCCGACCACAAGACCCGCATGACCATCAAAAGCCAGACCCACAAGGGGGATGGGTTCAACGAGCTGCGGTTTGAGGATGAGCTGGGCAAAGAGGAAGTGTTCATCCATGCCCAGAAGGACCAGAACACGAAGGTCAACAACAACCAGTCCCTCTCCGTTGGCGTGGATCGCACCCAACAGATTGGCCAGGACGAAACCATAGCTATCGGCCGCAATCGCCTGCGGGTCGTGAAAGCCAACGACACGTTGAAAGTCGGCGGCGGCAAGAACGACCTCATCGCAGGTGACTACGAAATCGAAGCGGGTAGCTCCTTACGCCTCAAGTGCGGCAAGACCCTTATCGAGATGCAGGCCAACGGCACACTCAACATCACCTGCGAAACCTTCAACCTCACCGCGCAGCAAACCGGGCAGATCAACACCTTGGCGGCAAAGCTCGACCTGAATCCCAATGGCGGCTCAGCGGGTGCGTCTGCAAGCGGGCGTGACAGCAGTGGGCTGAAGGCCGATGTGGATGGGCATTTCGAGTAACGCCCGTACCCGTCACGCAATGCATTCCAAGAAGGATCCCCTCGATGGCTAAATACCTTACTCAAGATGTAATCCTCGATCTGGGCGGCGAAGTCCCGCAGGACATGACGCTAAACATGCTGCGTTTCCACGAGAGAAACACCACCCTGGTGATTGCCCGCAGCCCTGTTGCCCACAACACCACATTGGACGAGGCCCTGAATGACCAACTGATCATTCTGCGCAAGCAGTCCAAGAAACTGACCCTCACACCTGCGACAGTCACCCGCCTCGGAAGCGCTGAGCACCCCGTGGATGCCCGCGAGATGACAATTCAGTTCATGGTCGGTGACAAGCCCAATTACCAACTGCAAGCAGCCTGTCTCGTACCTGGGCAGCAACGCATGCTGGTACTCAACTACAGCAAAGCTGGCCCGATGAGCGACGACGATATTGGCCACTGGCGCGCTATCAAACAGAAGTTTCGATTCGCCTGAGCAATCTCCCCTCCAGACCCACTCTTCAAATAATCGGGAACTTCAAGCCAATGGCCCAGATTGTCCAAGCCGCCCGGGAGGGCGATGCAATTCTTCATCCATCGCTAGCAGCCGAAATCATCAGTGCAGTCGCCGAAGCGGTGATCTATGCCGCCGCTACTGCCGCTGTGTCCGCCGCCATCGGGCTGGCTGTTGTCGGCACTGCATTCACCGGCGGTGCCGCCGGATTCGCCATTGCGGCCGTCGCCGGCGTAGCAGTCGGCGCGATCAGTACCCTGTCCGTCGGCGAAGACCAGACTATCGGAGGCGTCATTTCCAGCTTTTGCGACTGGCTTGGCAACAGCATGGCACCGCCTCAAATTTACGGAAAAATCGAAGGTGGGTCAGGCAACGTCCACATCAATGGCAAACCAGCCGCTCGTGCGGCTGGTATCACAGAGCCACCTGGAGGGGGCGCTGCAGACGAACAAGCGGAACCCTCCATCCTCGAAAACATTGGGTCCATGGCCATGGCGGCCGTGCCCTATCTGCTCCCAGTCGTGGGGCTGGGCATGGCGATACGCGACATCTTCAATCCACCGGTGACCACCCCGGCAGCTGCAGGGTCAGAACCCAAGCATGAGGACAAGATCACGTGTAGTCGCCATCCGGCGATGCCGGAAACCTTCATCGCACAAGGTTCCGACAAGGTGCTGATCAACAGTCAGCCAGCAGCGCGATCAGGGGACAAGACAACCTGCGACGCCACAATAGACGTGAATGAAAACGTATCTCCCAATGTCCGTATTGGCGGTGGTACGGCGACGGTGCGCGATATTCGCAATGGCAAGAGCAAGATTGCGATGTTTACGGGGATTATTGCGGGGATCCTCATCGCCCGGAAATTTGGGCGTAGCAAAGGGTGCACAGTTGGCAATCCGGTTGCCGTCGCCAGCGGAAGCAAATTGCAAGATGGCCCAGAAGACACCGACTTCAATCTGCCAGGTCTGCTGGGTATCCAGTGGGCGCGTCACTACGACAGCAGAGACTTGCGCAATGACGGCCTGCTCGGAATGGGCTGGAGTTTGCCCTACGAGGTGGAGTTGGTTCGTGTCCCGCACCCTCAGGGCGGTGAGCTATGGATCTACATCGACAACGAAGGTAACCGACTGGAACTAGGCCGCCTCAGTGCTGGTGACGCCTTCGTCAGTGCCGTGGACGGCTTGGCCTTCTTCCAGCTGGAGGATGGCCAGACCGTTGTCGAAGATATCAATGAAGGTCTTTATCGGGTCTTCGATACCGACCCGTTGAATCCGAAACGCTCACGGCTGACCAGGCTCGGCGACCGTAATCTCAATTGCCTAGACATGCTGTACGACGAGCAAGGGCGCCTGAAAGCCCTCTATGACAAGTACGGCCAAACGCTCGTGCAGCTTCATTATGGCGCTCAGCATCCACAGCGTGTCAGCCAAGTATCGCGGGCCTTCCTGAAGAACGGTGGAACACCGGCTGTTGAACGTGACGAGTTGCTGGTCAGCTATCGCTACACCGAAAACGGCCAATTGCACGAGGTATTGGATGCGACGGGGCAACGGGTTCGCCGCTTCACTTACACGCCCGAGGGCTATCTCAACAGTCATCAACTGGCCAGCGGTGCTGTCCGCCAATACGAATGGGCGCGGTTTTCCATCCCTGAAATACGCCCCACACCAAAGCGCGCTGACGGGACACCGTACCGCATGCCGCCGCTGCTCGAACCTCAACCCGACCATGAATGGCGCGTGATCCGCCACTGGGGCAGCGATGGCGAAGAGTACCAATTCGCCTACGACCTGGAACTCGGTGAAACGCGGGTAACCGACAATCTGGGGCGCCAGGATCATTACTATTGGGGGCCACTGTACGAAGTCCACAAGCACATCGACGCGCTGGGTAACTGCTGGCAAGCAGAGGTCATCGCAGGCCAACTGATCAAGCGTGTCGATCCACAAGGGGGTGAGTGGCGTTACCGCTATGACGATATCGGCCGTTTGATTGAAACCCGCGACCCGCTGGACCGCAGCGAGCACGTCAAGTACCTGCGCCACTGGGCACTGCCCGTCCAGGTCACCGATGGCGCCGGACGCGTCCAGCGTTACGGTTACGACACTCATGGCAACCTATTGTGGGAACAAGACCCGCTGGGCCGCAAAACACACTATCAATACAGCCCGGAAGGTCGCGTTACCTGCGTCACCGATGCCTTGGAAAAACGCAAACACCTGAGCTGGAACACACTCGGGCAGTTGACCAGCTTCCGCGACTGCAGCAATGCCCAGACCCTTTACCACTATGACTTACACAGCCGCTTGCGCGAGAGTATCAACGCTCGTGGCGAGCATCACTATTTCCGCTATGACGCCCGCGGCTACCTGATAGAAAGTGAACGCCCAGATGGTCGCCTTGATCGCTACGAAGTCGATGCCGCTGGGCAACTCACGCGCTATATCAATCCAGCGCAAAAGGCCCTGCAGTTTCGCTACGATCGAAGCGGCCGCTTGATCGAACGTACCGATGCCATGGGCTACAGCGTGAACTTCCGCTACGACGCCTATGGCCGGCTGCTGCGGCTTATCAACGAGAACGACGAGTCCTACCGCTTCGGCTGGGACGAACTGGACCGGCTGGTCGCGCAACAGGATCTGGATGGCAGTGGTCGCACCTATGAATACAGCGTCCTGGATGATCTCACGGGTCTCACTCATGTTCCCTCTTCATACGAACAGCCACCGCTGTCCGATAACGCACCGCCGACACGAACGGCCTCGATCCGTCATGTCTTCGAGCGTGATCCCGTCGGACGCCTCACGCGCAAGCACACCGACGACGGCATCACGGACTACAACTACGACGCCGCCGACAATTTGCTATCCATCGCCTTTACGAATAACCAGGGTGAGAAGCAGCACCTCGATTACACCTATGACGCTACCGGGCAACTGCTCAGCGAGACCAACAGCGCCGGCTTGCTGAAATATTGCTATGACGAACTGGGCAACCTGCAGACGTTGACTTTGCCTGATCAGCGAAAACTGAACTACCTGTACTATGGCAGCGGGCATCTTCATCAGATCAACCTGAACGGTCGTGTCATCAACGACTTCGAACGCGACACGCTACACGACGAAGTGCTGCGCACTCAGGGGAGTCTGATCACACGCACACGCTATGACCAGAGCGGCAGGCTGAGCAGCAAGGCCATTTACTATCGCGATGCTCCTGTGGAAGTGTTGCCGTTACTGGAGAAGTCTTACCGCTACGACACCAATGACAACCTGGTCGCGGAAGTCCTGACTCAGACCCAGCGCCGTGGCATTGACAGCGGTGTGAGCGATGACTCCGGCCACCTCGAACAGATCATTGGCCATTTCCATCCTTCGCCTCACACCGGCAAGAGCTACTCGGGGACCAACCGCTACGGTTACGACCTCAACGAGCAATTGCAGACTGTCTATCAATCACGCCCCAACTGGCAAACCACACAAGTTGAAGATTTCAAGTACGACAAGGCTGGTAACCTGTTCGACGGACCCAAGCTCAACGGTTTGATCAAGCATAACCGCGTGCTGGTGTATCAAGACAAGCGCTATCGCTACGACAGGTTTGGTCGGCTGTGCGAGAAGCGTATTGGTAGCAATTGGGTACAGTATTTCGAATATGACGCCGACCAACGCCTGGTCTGCGTAGACCAATACCGCTACGGAGAACGCGAACGTGTTGTGTTCAACTATGATCCACTGGGAAGGCGGATCAGCAAGGAAGTTTATCAGAGCGACTATCCTGAACCACGACGGCGGGTACTGTTTCATTGGCAAGGGTTGCGCTTGCTGCAAGAGGTGCAGAACGGCCTGGCCAGTCTGTACATTTATGCCAGTTCAATTAGCTACGAACCTATAACTCGAATTGACGGCAAGCATGGCAACGAAGAGTTCGCACACTTCCATACCAATCAAGCAGGGCTGCCAACACAACTCACAAACGACAGCGGCGATATTGTATGGTGGAGCAACTTTCGCGGATGGGGTGCGTCACGTGACGAATGGAACACCGAAAAACAAGCAAGAGAGCAGAACTTACGCTACCAAGGTCAATACTTCGACCGTGAAATCAAGCTCCACTACAACACCTACAGATTCTACGACCCTGTCATTGGGAGCTTCACACAAACAGATCCACTAGGCCTGCTCGGCGGGCCAAATCTCTATAAATACGCTCCAAACCCAATAAGCTGGATAGATCCGCTAGGTCTCTCTTGCAATAGATTTGGATTTTCGATATCAAACTTAATCGTACGGCTACGCGCCACACTTAGAATTTATCCAAAAGTGATCGACCCTAGAACTGGCCGCAGCATACCATTCCCTGCACAGATTGGTGGTAAGATTCCCACTGCCGCGCGTGTCCCCTGGGGAGCATCCGAACGTGGTGCATTCATTAAAGACTGGTATGATCGAGGATATGCAACACCGCGAGGAGGATGGAGAGAATATGATATCCACCACATAAAACCAAGGGAGTATGGCGGTGACAATACCTTCTGGAACCTAGTACCCGTACAGCGTAAAACGCACCAAGAACTCTTCAACACATTCTGGCGAAATTACAATGAATTTTAAAACCATAAGCACAACAATTGATGAGCTCAAAAACAAATGGTCAACACCACAAACAGCCTATCATCACAAGGAAAAATGCCCATTTCTTCTAAGTTGCATTTTCACGGGCGGGATCGACGAAAAAGAGCTACCTAAACCCCATCAAAACTTCCCCTGCGAGCTCCTGGCGCTGTGGAGACTTAGTGAAAAAACCGAGCTATTCAAAGACAATTTATATGAACAATGGGGGCTTGAACTATTAACACCTAAGGAGGCTATCAGCGAAACCAGTAGGCAACAGCAAATTCGAGGAAATGAAATACTAACAACCGATATCGTCCTTGGTCGCTTCTATGGTGATTCTGAGTTATTAATAATCACCAAAGATGGAGGGGTTTTGGTTTGCACACCTCTAGATCACAGACATGAATGGACTAAAGCAGCGGAATCTTTATCAGAATTTCTGGAAAAAATGGCCGATGCAGAAGGTGCTAAATTTTGGGAGTCCTCCGCTACTTAATAAAGTGAACGCCCCAGATGGTCGCCTCGGTCGCTCTGAGATTGATGTCGCAGGCCAACTGCCGCGCTACATCGACCCAGCACAAAAAACCCTGCAATTTCGCTACGATCGTAGCGGCCGCTTGATCGAACGCACTGATGCCATGGGCTACAGCGTGAAATTTCGCTACGACGCCTATGGCCGGCTGCTGCGGCTTATCAACGAGAACGACGAGTCCTACCGCTTCGGCTGGGACGAACTGGACCGGCTGGTCGCGCAACGGGATCTCGATGGCAGTGACCGCATCTATACCTACAACGTGCTGGATGAGATCACGCGGCTTACCCATCTCCCCTCCCCTGAAGAACTGCCGCCACTGTCCGACAACGCTCCGCCAACACGAGTGACCGCCATCCGCCATGACTTCGAGCGGGATGCACTGGGCCGTCTTGTCAGCAAGCGTACTGAAGATGGCACCACCGAGTACCGCTACGACGCTGCCGACAATCTGCTGTCCATCACCCTCACGGATAACCAGGGAGAGAAGCAGCAACTCGATTACACCTATGACGCTACCGGGCAACTGCTCAGTGAAACCAACAGTGCTGGCCTGCTGCAGTATCGCTATGACGAGCTGGGCAACTTGCAGACGTTGGTGCTGCCCGATCAGCGTGAACTCAACCACCTGTACTACGGCAGCGGGCACCTGCACCAGATCAACCTGAACGGCCGGGTCATCAGCGACTTCGAGCGCGATGCGGTGCACGACGAAGTGCTACGCACCCAAGGACAGCTGGTCACACGCACCCGATACGACAATTGCGGCCGTCTGGCCAGCAAGGCTATCCACTATCGCGATGCCCCTGTGGAAGTGCTGCCGCTGCTCGACAAGGCCTACTGCTACGACGCGAGCGACAACCTGGTTGCCGAAGTGCTGACCCAGACTCAGCGCCGAGGCGGGACCAATGCGTACGACGATAACACCGCGCACCTCGAACAAATCATCGGCCGCTTCCATGACCTGCCCCACACCGGCAAGAGTTACTCAGGACGCAACCGCTACGGCTACGACCTCAACGAGCAATTGCAGACCGTCCAGCAGTCGCGCCCCAATTGGCAAGCTACGCAGGTCGAAGACTACAAGTACGACAAGGCCGGCAACCTGTTCGACGGGCCCAAGCTCAACGGCTTGATCAAGCACAACCGCGTCCTGGTCTATCAGGACAAACGCTACCGCTATGACCGGTTTGGGCGGTTGTGCGAAAAGCGGATTGGCAGCAACTGGGTGCAGTACTTTGAGTACGACGCTGAGCATCGGCTGGTTTGCGTGGAGCAGTACCGCAGTGGTGAGCGTGAGCGAGTGGTGTTTGCCTATGATCCGTTGGGTAGACGAATCAGCAAGGAGGTTTATCAGAAGGACTATCCAGAGCCGCGCCGACGCGTACTGTTTCACTGGCAAGGGCTGCGCTTGTTGCAAGAGGTGCAGAGCGGTTTGGCCAGCTTGTATGTGTATGCCAATTTGGCTAGCTACGAGCCGCTGGCCAGAATAGACGGAAAGCCAGACAACGAGGAAGTACTCTACTTCCAGACCAATCCAGGCGGCCTGCCCGAACAGCTGACAAATATCGAGGGTGATACAGTCTGGTGCAGCGAGTATGCGATATGGGGAAAGCCACGGGGTGAGTGGCGCAGCCCTCGGCATGCACGAGAGCAGAATTTACGGTTTCAGGGCCAGTATCTTGACCGGGAAACGGGACTGCATTACAACATGTTCAGGTTCTATGACCCAGATATTGGACGATTTACGCAGACGGATCCGATTGGGGTGGAGGGAGGGCTAAATACATATGCGTATGCGCCGAACCCGCTAAGCTGGATCGACCCGCTTGGCTTAATGTAATGTAGCCTAACCGGCAACGAAGTTGGTGATGCTACTAATTTACCTATTATTAAGCGTGACAGCTCCGAATGGAAAAAGGCAACTGAAACAATCCAGAAAGGTGGTAAATCCAATTTTAGAGTAAAAGATAAAGCCACTGCCGACCAATTATTAAAAGATGCCAGAGGAAAAGTAGATCACCACCCCACTTATTCTGAAGCACCGTACAAAAAAGGATATGAACACCACCCCAATGAATCTCACACAGCAAACGCACCAGAGAATAATATCCCTCATGTCAAATGGAAAGACTGGAGTATGGGTAAAAAATCTGGTGGCGCCGGGCATATATTTTATGAATAGAAAATCAGTCATTCTGGACGAGAAAAAGTACCCTATCGCATGGAGATTTAACTCCAAGGATTGCTCACTATCATTTAAAGAAAAAAGACAAATCGTTTTTCTTGGCGCGGAAGAGTCTGAAAACCTATGGAATGTGATATTTCCATTTGACCATTTAATGAACATGAATTCATCATTTTGCTTTGTGACAGAAGAAAAAAAGCTAGACTTTGATCACCACCAAGAATCGTCTTTGTTCTTCAAGAACAAACTAGTAGATACCTCGTCCATTTTTTTCTTCTGGGGGAAAAAAGCGAGCGCCATTGTACCTGCAGACCTACTTGTTAAATCATGGAGCGATTTTTTTTACCCCAGTGATGAAACAAGTATCGCCTTAATAGTCAATAGGCAAAAAATAATCTATTCGTACGAGGAAAGTTTTTTTTACGCTGGCATAGTAGAGCAACAAAATCGGTAAAACCTTCCACGATTTAGCAGGGTTATCGTATAAAAATAGCCAGGGGAGATATGGCCCGTAGCTAGACAGAGACCGTCTGATCGTGAAACGCTTCGACAAGTTTGCGAAAAACTATGCCGGCATGGTCTCAATTACTCACGGGCCCTGGGTAGGTAATTTTCATTTGTATTTCTGAAACACCACACTAGCCCGGCGATTATTGGGCTTTCAATCACCGGCTTCCGGCCCTCAGGTGAGTGCGACAGCTAGAGATAACTCATACGTGGAAAGACAACGAGCGACTGCCGGGATTGAACTTACACTTGCTGTCCCATTTGTCGCGGTAGGGAGCGTAATGATGACAATAGCAGCTTCGCCGGTATTAGCAACTGCCGAAGGTAGCGCATTAGTTGCTCACGCAGGAGGACAATCTGTCCGCTTCGCCCCATTCGTTAATATTTCAAGTAAAGAGATGATTGCAGGCCTACTCGGAGCGGGCGCGACTTCGCCCGCGTTTGCAACATCCGCAGAGGACTCGTCCTCTGCAACGCCCTCCCAAAGGTTAAGCGTTAATATCGAAGAGTGGAACGCTTATCAACGCTATCCGTCCACAACCGTGCAGAGCTATGTCAGCTGGGACGACCTTCCGGAGAAATCCAATGACTGAAAGTGAATTCTTCAACGCGTTCGAAAAACATCGCTGTGACCTTATCTACGCGGATGATGCACACGATGGCCAGCCCGTTATAAAGGTAGGAATTGTCGCTGTTTTTTATTTGCAAGGCGTACACGCCATCTAGGAGACAGGCCATTGCAGAGGCCTTTAAAATCTACTGCCAACTTTATGAAGAACACCTTAACTGGGGATACATGGGTAGCGAAAACATAACCCAACACAACTTAAACGATCAAACCCAAAAAAAACTGTATAGCCTACATTACCTCTGAGAGCGCATCAGAACCAGCATCATTCATGTGGTCATCTGAAAAAGGATTTAATGCCGTAGGCGATTACCTATTTCAAGCACTCTCTCCGGCCGACTGGTTCGAACAGATTCACCACGCATTGAGTACGATTAGAGTCTACTTGCCCGTCGACGCACTAAGAGAAAACACAAACGAGTTTGACAAACTGATAAAATCTTTGTGCAACCTCTTAGAGCCTTTACACGGCTCTGCCGGCTTCGGCATTCAGAACTGCCATGAGCACCAAAATTACCAGCATACCGAGTACGAAATTTTGGCTAACTATCGAGGCGTGGATCTTAGCCTGCTCATCGCTAATGAACACTGGCGGTCAGGTTACTCCGGGCTCAATTGGTACACCTACATCAATAGTGACTGGATCAAAAATCTTACCAGTGAAAAGCCATTAACAGAACTCCTCAATGACACTCGAATCACAATTACACAAGAAACATCCACAACCATAATTAAAGCTGGACACTGGCCTGTTTTAGGAAAGCTGGACATCGACCCTCTTCCTGAGCTTTATGTTAAAGTAAATAAAATAATTGAACCACTTAGAACCACCAATATTGGCTCTTTGCATTACGGCTCTATTGCAGGTGAAATTCGTTTTAATGTTCGCACGAGCAACTTATGGATGCACCGCTTCGATCTTCCTCCAGGCCGCAGTGCGCCGACGACACCAAGACAGTACTATCGCTACTCAGCCGCGGAAGTGAATAAAATCGAAGAGGAGCGTTTGATGTTAGATACCCTACTCAACAGCAGTCCTCCCCATCGGGAATAAGCCTTCCAATATGCCTGGTATAATTTTAGTCGGTCACCTGCACATTTGCCCACTTTGCGGCCCCACAAAGGTCAGCAGCGGGACGAAATTTTTCACTATCAATAGCCGCCCAGTTGCTTGCGTGGGTGACCGTCTTGACTGTGGTGCAGTGATCATAAGTGGCTCATTATCAATGACAGTCAGAATATCTTAACGATCACCTCCACCAAAGCCCTTGACACTTACCCTGAACTAACCAAATGCGTAGCAAAACCGCCTGTGGCGCCAGCCTGATCGCCAGCGCTTCCCACGGCAGCGTCCATCGTTGAATCGATCAAACCCAAGTAGAGTGCCTTTGGGTCGTGACGGGCCTCGTATTTCTCGAAGCCCCACCCCCGAGGCCTCCCAAGCGTCCTGAACCCGGCGTGTGCTATACCCCCCTTCGTTATGGCACCCGAAACATCAACTCAGGCGCCGCTCTTTCAGCAACTTCACGAACATGCTCAAACTCCGCGAAACCGCGCCCCGCCGCCACACCAGCCACGTCTTCAAATAGCGAAAATCCTCCGACATCGGCCAGGCGCTCACCGTGCTGCAACCCGGCATGTTGTCGAGCATGCTGCGCGGCATCATGGCCAGCCCCGCCCCGGCGCTCACGCAGGCCAGCATCCCGTGATAAGACTCCATCTCATGGATCTTGCCCGGCACGGCCTGGTCCTGCACAAACCAGTTCTCGAAATGATGGCGGTACGAGCAGTTGGCGCGAAACGCGTAGATGCTCTCGCCGTTGACGTCCTGGGCACGGGTTACCGGTGCATGGTTGAGGGGCGCGATGACCATCATCTCTTCCTCGAACACCGGCATGCCCTCCAGGGTTGGATGCAGCAGCGGCCCGTCGACGAACGCCGCGACCAGGCGCCCGGACAACACCCCTTCGAGCATGGTCCCGGAAGGCCCGGTCGAGAGGTCGAGGTCGACCTTGGGGTAGCGCTGGTTGTACGCCGCCAGCAAGGCAGGAATACGCACTGCCGCGGTGCTTTCCAGCGAGCCCAGGGCAAAGGTGCCCTGCGGGTCCTCGCCCGCCACGGTCAACCGCGCCTCGTGCACCAGGTCGAGAATGCGCCGGGTGTACTCGAGAAAGTTCCAACCCGCCGGCGACAGGCGCAGGCGGCTTTTCTCGCGGATGAACAGCTCTACGCCCAGGTCTTCTTCCAACTGCTTGATGCGCGTGGTCAGGTTCGAGGGCACCCGATGGATATGCTGCGCGGCAGCGCTGATGCTGCCCTGCTCGGCCACTGCCTTGAAGATCTCCAGTTGCACCAGGTCCACAGTCATTCTCCAAACGTGAATGTTTCGCTCATTATTATTCAGTTTTCATTAAAACCCTACACCACTAGTCTGGCGTCACTGATTAACAACAACGAGAGTGTCCGCCATGAGCGCGATCAGCAGCCTGACCCATGCCATCTCCCTCGACCCGCACAGCGGCGAGCAGATTGGCGCCTACCCCTTCGATACCGACGCCGCACTGGAAGCGGCGCTGCAACGTGCCAAGGTGGGCTATGGGCAATGGCGGCTGGTGTCGCTGGGTCAACGCAGCGAGTACCTGCTTGCCCTGGCCAGCACCCTCGAAGCCAAGGCCGAAGCCTTTGCGCAGATGATCAGCCGTGAAATCGGCAAGCCGATCACGCAGGCCCGTGGCGAAGTGAGCAAGTGCGTGGGGCTGTGCCGCTGGTATGCCGAGCACGGCCCAGCCATGCTGGCAGCAGAGCCGACGCAGATCGAGAAAGCCCGCATCGAGTACCGCCCGCTGGGGCCGATCCTGGCCGTGATGCCGTGGAACTTCCCGGTCTGGCAGGTGCTGCGCGGCGCTGTGCCGGCGATCCTCGCCGGTAACACCTACGTGCTCAAGCATGCCCCGAACGTCATGGGCAGCGCTTACCTGTTGGGTGAACTGTTCAAGGATGCCGGCCTGCCGGAGGGCGTCTTCGAAGTGCTGAACGTGACGCCGGACGGTGTCACCCGCGCCATCAACGACCCACGCATTGCCGCCGTGACCCTGACCGGCAGCGTGCGCGCTGGCATGGCGATTGGTGCACAAGCCGGGGCCGCGCTGAAGAAGTGCGTGCTGGAGCTGGGCGGGTCCGACCCGTTCATCGTGCTGGCCGACGCCGACCTGGATGCCGCAGTCAAGGCGGCTGTCATTGGTCGCTACCAGAACACCGGCCAGGTCTGCGCCGCGGCCAAGCGCCTTATTGTCGAAGAGAGCATCGTTGAAGCCTTCACCCGCAAGTTCGTTGAAGCGACGCGCGCGCTGAAAGTCGGCAACCCGCTGGAAGACGACACCTACATCGGCCCGATGGCCCGCTATGACCTGCGCGACGAACTCGATGGCCAGGTCCAGGCGACCCTTGCCGAAGGCGCTACCCTGCTGCTGGGTGGCAACAAGGTCGACGGCGTGGGCAACTTCTACGCACCGACCGTGTTTGCCAACGTCACCCCTGAGATGACCGCGTTCAAGCAGGAGCTGTTCGGGCCCGTGGCCGCGATCATCACGGCGCAAGATGCCGACCATGCGGTGGCATTGGCCAACGACAGCGAGTTCGGCCTGGCCGCGACTATCTACACGGCTGACTATGCACTGGCTGAACGCATGACCGCGGCACTGGATACCGGTGGCGTGTTCATCAACGGCTACTGCGCATCCGACCCACGCGTCGCCTTTGGTGGCGTGAAGAAGAGTGGTTTTGGCCGTGAGCTGTCGCACTTTGGTGTACGCGAGTTCACCAACGCACAAACGGTGTGGCTGGACCGTAACTGACCGGTGCATTGGGGCCGCCTTGCGGCCCCAATCACTTCAATCCCTGACCTGGTCTTTCACCCAGTCCAGCATCCCACCTGGCACGATCAGCTCATGCCGTGCCCGCGAACAGGCGGTATACAGGCCCGCCAGCATCCGTGCACGTTCGTTGCGATTGCCCGCCACCACCGGCGTGACCATCAGCTCCGGTGACACCATCACCCGGGCGAACTCCATGTTCTTCACGTCGCTCACCCGCCCCAGGAACAGCTTGGGCGCCTTGTCCCAGCGATAACGGCTCTTGGCCTTGGCAAAATGCTCTGGCGTATAGCCCTTGCGCAGCATGTTGGCCACCGCCACGAAGGCCTTGTCATCGCCCTTGTCCTGCTCCAGCGCCTGCCAGCTGGCATAGCGGAACAACATGGGGTGGCGCGGCCGGGTGCCAAACCGGTACAGCTCGATGCAGTCCTCGACGAACAGCTCGAAATCCTTGCGTGCGCTCTTCAGCAGCACGAAGGGCACGCCTTGGTGAGTGAGGCGCTGGAACCAGCCAAACAGCCCCCATTCATCATCGACGATCAACGCCGTGGGCTGTTCCGGCACCGTGACGGTGTCGAAGAAGCTGACCCGGGTGTAGTGTTCGGCACTGCCACTGAAAGCGGCCTGTATCTTGGCCGGGTGCGCCTGGATCAACGGGTTGAGCACGTTGTCCATCGCCGGCCCGGCGCGCAGCGAATGGTCGATGTAGCGCTGACGGATAAAGCCGCCATGGTGCGGGCTCAGGCCGTTGAGGTTCTGCAGCTCGTCGCCCAGGGTGATGACCGATTGCGGGCTGCGGTCCAGCACGGCGAGCATCGGCGCCGAAAGCTCGTGGGCCTCGTCGACGATGATGTGGGTGTAACGGCTGTCGATCACGTCCTGCGTCAACGACAGCAGTTTGACCCGGTGGTAATCACGCACCGGCAGCTGGATTTCCCGCGTTGATGGGCGGATCAGCTCCTGCCAGTACAAGCGCGCCTTCTCCAGCAGCACTTCCTGGTCCAGCGGCGAGGTGCCGGGCCCAGCCCAGGGCAAATGGTGCAACTGCAACTGGGCATCGCCGGTTCGGCAAAAACTGCGCACGGCCTTGATACACAAGGCCACGACATCGCGGGCGTCAAGCGGGCCGATATCGGGGATATTCAACCACTTCACCACCTGCGCTTCCTGCGGGCGCCAGGACAGCTTGGTGCGATACGGGTCGCGCAGGCGCCAACCATTACTGGTGAGGTCACGGTTGAGGAGTTCGTCTGCCAACTGCCCAAAGGTCAGCGCGGTGTAGGCCTGGGCATCCTTGACGCGTGCCTGCAATGCGCGCAGTTGGCCCTCGGTCAAGGCCAGCAGCAGCGTGCGCTGGGGGTCGAGCAAGCGGGCGAACTGGTGGATCAGGAAGGTCTTGCCGGTGCCGGCGAAACCTTGCACCGCAACAGACTCGTCGACGCCGGAGAGAAACTCTCGCAGCAGGCGGTTTTGTTGATCACTCAACAAAAGGTCACTGGCCAATGAGGGCAGGTAGACCGGGTGCAGCGGCGTGACCTGCTGCCGGTAGCTGTCGGCAAAGCGGAAATTCCACTGGCCTTCGGCATCGAGCAAGGCGTCGCTGTCGTACTCGACCTCGCTGGCCAGCAGGCCGATGCCATTCTCACCCAGCATGCCCAGCCCCATGGCGAACGCCTCGCGGTCGAAGTGCTGCGCCACCTGGCCCTGAAAGCGGCCCGGTGCGGCGGTTTCGACTTCGCTGGCGATGCGCACGATTTCGGCAAAGCGCCGTTCCTGCGCATCTGCCGTTGCGGTGGCCAGCTGGCGCGGCAGGTTCTGCACGAACAGCACTGCAGCCGCCTGCACAACACTGGCAGTTGAGAAAAAGTCGCTGGCAGCAGGTTCGCTGGCGAGACGGTCGGATAGGTCACTGGGCAACGGCAGGTAGAACATCGGGACCTCGGGTGGGAACAGCCCGGCACGATAACAACTTTCCGAGGGGTGTGCTGGGTTCAGTGTTGCCCTCAGCCCCTGCCCCGCTTCAGCGTTTCACTCGGCAACTCGCGGAACAACTGCCGGTAGCTTTCGGAAAACCGCCCCAGGTGCCAGAACGACCAGCGCATCGCCACCTCGGCCACCGTGACATCGGCCTGGCGCAGCAGGTCTCGGCGCGCGCCGTTGAGCCGGCGCAAGCGCAGCCAGTGCGCCGGCGGCATACCGGTGAACGCCTTGAACGCCTGTTGCAACTGGCGCAGGGAAACACCGGCCACGTCGGCCAGCGCCATCAAATTGAGCGTTTCTTCGGGGCAGTCCGCCGCCCACTCACTGACCCGGCGCATGATCTCGCGCGCTTCACTTCGCCTGCCCAGCGCACCACCGTCCAGGCGCTGGCAGGCACTGTCGAGAATGAACAGGCAGTCTTCCAGCAGTTGCTCGGCCAGCGCCTGCCCCTGCAGCGGGCAATCGGCATGGCCCAGGCGGGTCAGGGTGGCGCTCAGCCAACTGCCGAACAACGCGTTCTGGCCACTGCCCAACGGCACCATGAACAGCCCGTCCAGGCGCTGGGTATCGAGACCATGACGGGCCAGGAACGCCTGGTCGAACACCACCGCCACCTCTTCGTAGTTTTCCGGGGTGATCCAGATATTACGGCTCTGCTCGTTGAGCAGGTAAAGGCTGTTCTCCGTACGGTCGAAGCAGAACGCCAGCGAACCGCTCGGGGGGCGGAAGAATTGCTCGACACGGGTGTTGAGACGCTCTTCATACACCTCCACGCCATCCAGCCCCAGGCAGCGCAGTTCGCCGCTGAAGTGCCCCGGCGACATTTGCCGGTACTGCTGTTGCCAGCCTGGGGTGGCACGCACCTGCTCGGTGACATCGGTGGTGTGGAAAGCCTGGACCTGCAAGGCATTGGGCGTTGTCACGCATCGTCCTGTTGCACTCTTTTGGTGCATTGATTGCCGGAGAAAGTGGATAGATTGCCCTGGGGGCTGCGACCAAGATAGTCCCCAGCGCGTCACCTGGGAAGCCACCGGCTCCCGCCGCGCACACAAAAACCCAACCAAGAGGTCTGTATGAACGCCCCCTTCGATCAGCTGTCCACCTGGCTGAAAGAACACCGGATCACCGAAGTCGAATGCGTGATCAGCGACCTGACCGGCATCGCCCGCGGCAAGATCGCGCCGACCGCCAAGTTTCTGCATGAGCGCGGCATGCGCCTACCCGAAAGCGTGCTGCTGCAGACGGTCACCGGCGACTACGTTGACGACGACATCTACTACAGCCTGCTCGATGCCGCCGACATCGACATGATCTGCCGCCCTGACCCGGCTGCGGTGTACCAGATCCCCTGGGCGATCGAGCCGACCGCGATCGTCATTCACGACACCTTCGACAAGCAAGGCAACCCCATCGAGCTGTCACCGCGCAACGTGTTGAAGAAGGTGCTCAAGCTTTACGCCGACCAAGGCTGGCAGCCGATCGTCGCGCCGGAGATGGAGTTCTACCTGACCAAGCGCTGCGAAGACCCGGACCTGCCACTGCAGGTACCGTTGGGCCGCTCCGGGCGCGCTGAAAGCGGTCGCCAGTCGTTCTCGATCGACGCCGCCAACGAATTCGACCCGCTGTTCGAAGACGTTTATGACTGGTGCGAACTGCAGGGCCTGGACCTGGACACGCTGATCCACGAGGACGGCCCGGCGCAGATGGAAATCAACTTCCGCCACGGCGATGCCCTGGACCTGGCCGACCAGATCACCGTGTTCAAGCGCACCATGCGCGAGGCGGCGCTCAAGCACAACGTTGCAGCTACCTTCATGGCCAAGCCGATTACCGATGAACCTGGCAGCGCCATGCACCTGCACCAGAGTGTGGTCGACATCGCCACTGGCAAGCCGGTGTTCGCCAATGAAGACGGCAGCATGAGCGAGCTGTTCCTGCACCATATCGGCGGTTTGCAGAAGTACATCCCCAAGCTGCTGCCGATGTTCGCGCCAAACGTCAACTCGTTCCGCCGCTTCCTGCCGGACACCTCGGCACCGGTCAACGTCGAGTGGGGCGAAGAGAACCGCACGGCCGGGCTGCGGGTGCCGACCTCAAGCCCCGAGGCGATGCGTGTCGAGAACCGCCTGCCGGGCGCCGATGCCAACCCGTACCTGGCCATCGCCGCGAGCCTGCTGTGCGGCTACCTGGGCATGATCGAGAAGATCAACCCGAGCGCGCCGGTGCAGGGCCGGGCTTATGAGCGACGCAACCTGCGCCTGCCAATCACCATCGAAGATGCCCTGCAGCACATGGAAGACTGCGAGACCGTGCAGCAATACCTGGGCAAGCAATTCGTCCAGGGCTATGTCGCGGTCAAGCGTGCCGAGCACGAGAACTACAAACGGGTGATCAGCTCCTGGGAGCGTGAATTCCTGATGCTCAGCGTTTGATTTGCCCGGGGCGCGCGGCGCCCCGCCTCCATCGAAACCGAGAACAAAACCAACGAGGTGTCGACATGCGTCATCTGCAATCCCTGGTTCCTGCTGCATTCACTTTGCTGTTCGGCGCTGCCGCCCAAGCTGCACCGACCGTCAGCGTGTACAACTGGACCGACTACATCGGTGACACCACACTGGCCGACTTCCAGGCCAGCAGTGGGGTCAAGGTGGTCTATGACGTGTTCGACTCCAATGAAACCCTGGAGGGCAAACTGTTGGCCGGTCGCACCGGCTACGACGTGGTCGTGCCTTCCAACCACTTTCTCGCTCGCCAGGCCCAGGCCGGGGCCTTTTTACCGCTGGACCGCAGCAAGCTGCCCAACTGGAAGCACCTTGACCCAAAGCTGCTCAAGCAGCTTGAGCAGAACGACCCCGGCAACCAGTACGCAGTGCCCTACCTGTGGGGCACCAACGGCATCGGTTACAACGTCGACAAGGTCAAGGCCGCACTGGGCATCGACCACATCGACTCCTGGGCGGTGCTGTTCGAGCCCGAGAACCTGAAAAAACTCAAGCAGTGTGGCGTGGCCTTCATGGACTCGCCCGATGAGTTGTTCCCGGCGATCCTCAACTACCTGGGCATGGACCCACGTAGCGAAAACCCTGCGGACTACGCCAAGGCAGAAGCCCGCCTGCTCCAATTGCGCCCTTACATCACCTACTTCCACTCCTCAAAATATGTCTCGGACCTGGCCAACGGCGATGTCTGCGTGGCCTTCGGTTACTCCGGCGACGTGTTCCAGGCCGCCAACCGCGCGGTGGAAGCGAACAACGGCGTCAAGGTTGCCTACAGCATTCCCAAGGAAGGCAGCAACTTGTGGTTCGACCTGCTGGCCATCCCCAAGGACGCCGCCAACCCGGACCAGGCCCTGGCGTTCATCAACTACCTGCTCGAGCCGCAGGTGATCGCCAAGGTCAGCACCACGGTCGGCTATGCCAATGCCAACCCCGACGCCCAGGCCTACATGGACAAAGCCCTGGTGCAAAACCCCGAGGTCTATCCGCCCCAGCACGTGCTGGACAAGCTGTACATCTCCAGCACGCCCAGCCCCAAGATCATGCGCGTGATGACCCGCTCCTGGAGCAAGATCAAGTCCAACCGCTGAGCCGAGAACACCCATGCCTTTCGACACCCTGCACACCGCTTCGTATTATGCCGCCACGGCACGCCACACGGCGCCCTACCCCAGCCTGGACGGCGAACTGACGGCCGATGTCTGCGTGGTCGGCGGCGGCCTCACTGGGGTCAATACCGCGCTCGAACTTGCCGAACGGGGGCTGTCGGTGATCTTGCTCGAAGCCCGGCGCATCGGTTGGGGCGCCAGCGGGCGTAACGGTGGCCAACTGATCCGCGGCATCGGCCATGACGTCAGTGGTTTTGCCCGTTATGTCGGCCAGGATGGCGTGCGTTACCTGCAACAGGCTGGCATCGATTCGGTGGCCTTGGTGGCCGGGCGCATCGCGCAATACGGTATTGCCTGTGACCTGCGCTGGGGCTTCTGCGAACTGGCCAACACTCCCGCCCAGTTTGCCGCCTTCAAGGCCGAACAGGACGACCTCGCCGCGCTGGGTTATCGGCACGAAACACGCCTGGTCAGCCCCGAGCATATGCACCAGGTCGTCGCCAGCGACCAGTACGCCGGTGGCCTGGTGGACATGGGTTCGGGCCATCTGCACCCACTGGACCTGGTGCAGGGCGAGGCGCGCGCGGCTGCAGGCCTTGGCGTGCGCATCTTCGAGCAGAGCCCGGTACTGCGCATCGAGCATGGCCCCACCGTGACCCTGCACACCGCCCACGGCACGGTCAGGGCACACAGCCTGGTGCTGGGCTGCAACGCGCATCTCGATGAACTGGAGCCGCGCCTGAGTGGCAAGGTGCTGCCAGCCGGCAGCTATGTGGTGGCCACCCAGCCGTTGCCAGAGGCGCTCGCCAGTAGCCTGATCCCGCAGAACATGGCGCTGTGCGACCAGAAGGTCGGCCTGGACTACTACCGCCTCACCGCTGACCGCCGTCTGTTGTTCGGGGGTGCCTGCCATTATTCCGGGCGCGACCCCAAGGACATTGCCGCCTACATGCGGCCGAAGGTACTCAAGGTGTTCCCGCAGCTGGCCGAGGTACGCATCGATTACCAATGGGGCGGCATGATCGGTATTACGGCCAACCGCTTCCCCCAGGTCGGGCGGCTGAGCCAGCACCCGAACGTCTACTATGCCCAGGGCTATTCGGGGCATGGGTTGAACGTGACCCACTGGACGGCCAAACTGCTCGCCGAAGGCATTGCCGTGGGCCACAGCCAAGGGCTGGATGTGTTCAGTGCGGTACCGCACCTGACCTTCCCGGGCGGCAAGGCGCTGCGTTCACCGCTGCTGGCGTTGGGGATGTTGTGGTATCGGTTGCGCGAGGTGCTGGGGTAAGCGCTGCCTCTGCGCCCTCATCATGCAAGCCTGTGTGATGAGGGCACACCAATGTAGAACCTGAAGAATATTCGCTAACTTACTGATTCATAAGGCAAGCAAGGAAAGACCATTCAGTACAAAGCACTTAAAGAATCGCTTGTAAGCCTTTGCATTGTATGATGTTTAGCAATTTAAGCGCCGCCCCTGCAGGGCGCGTCTCCCTCTGCTCCCATTTTCGAACTGTCGAAACACTCGTGTGCAGATGCATGGCGAACACCGGCTGGCTGAAGTTGAGTGCCTCACGCAAATGTCGGATGTCCAACCGTAGCGTAGGAAGTTTCTGTGTTATGCGCCGAGTTGCCGGGATTCATGCCAGTTGAACGGCGGCCAAGCCCTGGCACAGCATACCGCCACCGCCTTTCGAGATTGCCCCTGACCACTGGCCAACTCCCCCGCACCTGCTAGCGTTGTTCTGGCCGACCCCTCATGGATGCATCACGATCATGAAATCACTGCCTCGCATCACCCTGTTATGCGCAGCTTTGCTTGCCGTCGCGGCCTGCTCCAGCAACCGCGTGGACCCCAGCGACTACTCCGGCTTCCTGAAGGACTACAGCCGCCTGCAACCCGCTGAAAGCCCTTCTGGCGCACCGGTGATGCGCTGGATGGACCCCAAGGTCAACGTCAATCAGTACAGCCAGGTGTTCATCGAGCCCAGTCAGTTCTACCCCAAACCGCAACCGACAGCCGTCATCTCGGCGCAGACGCTGCAGGAGATCAGCCGTTACTTCAACGAAGCGATGCGCCGTGAACTGGGCAGTGTACTGACCCTGGCCAAGGCCCCCGGCCCGGGCACCATCGTCGTACGCCCGGCGATTACCGCAGTCTCCACCAGCAACGAGGGTTTCAAGGCCTACGAAGTGATCCCGATTGCGCTGATCTCGGCAGGCGTGAATACCGCCATGGGCGGCCGTGACCAAGACGTAGATGTCGGTGTCGAGGCAGCCTTCCTCGACGGCGCCAGCCAGAAGGTGCTCGCTCAGGTGGTGCGCAAGGGCGCAGGCAAGGAGCTAGAGAACGACACCCAGAAGCTGACCCTGGATGACGTCAAGCCCGTGCTGGACGGCTGGGCCAAGGACATGCGCGCAAGCTTTGTAGCGCTGAAACAGAAAAGCCGCTAACCAGACCCGGGGCCGCAAAGCGGCCCCGGGCAGGGTGAATCAGCACTCGACATAGGCGACAGCCAGGCCGCCGCGCGAGGTTTCCTTGTAGTTGGCATGCATGTCCGCACCGGTGTCGCGCAAGGTGCGGATAACCTGATCGAGCGAGATGAAGTGCTCGCCATCGCCGCGCAGGGCCATCTGCACCGCGTTGATTGCCTTGACCGCAGCAATCGCGTTGCGCTCGATGCACGGCACCTGCACCAGCCCGCCGACCGGGTCGCAGGTCAGGCCCAAGTTGTGCTCCAGGGCAATCTCGGCGGCGTTTTCCAGTTGCGGTGGCGTGGCACCGAGCACTTCGGCAAGGCCAGCCGCCGCCATCGAGCACGCCGACCCCACTTCGCCCTGGCAACCGACTTCGGCACCGGAAATCGAAGCGTTGGTCTTGCACAGGATGCCGACTGCGGCCGCTGCAAGCAGGAACCTCACCACATCGTCATCGCAGGCATCCGGGTTGAACTTCATGTAGTAGTGCAGCACGGCCGGGATGATGCCTGCCGCACCGTTGGTGGGCGCCGTCACCATGCGCCCGCCGGCGGCGTTTTCTTCGTTTACCGCCAGGGCAAACAGGTTGACCCACTCCATGGCGCTGAGGGTCGAACCGATCACGTTCGGCTTGCCCAGCTCCTGAAGGCTGCGGTGCAGTCGTGCGGCGCGGCGCTTGACCTTCAGGCCACCTGGCAGGATGCCCTCATTGCGCAGGCCATTTTCGACGCACTCACCCATTGCCGCCCAAATGCGCAGCAGCCCTTCGCGCACCTCGGCTTCCGTGCGCCAGGCACATTCGTTGGCCATCATCAGTTGCGCGACACTCAACCGGTGCGCCTTGCACAGCGCCAGTAACTCAGCCGCGCTGGCAAACGGATACGGCTGGTCGACCGAATTCGCTTCACTCTGCGGGGCATCGACCTCAGCCTGCTCGACGATGAAACCACCGCCCACCGAATAGTACGTCTGGCTGAACAGGCTGCTCTGCCCGCCCAGCGCTTCAAGGGTCATGGCGTTCGGGTGATACGGCAGGCTTTCGTCCAGCAGCCGCATGTCGCGGGTGTAGTTGAACGCCAGCGGGTGGCTACCATCGAGCATCAGGCAGTGCTCCTGCATCAGCTGGTCGATCCGCGGCTCGATGGTGGCGGGGTCGATCCGGTCCGGCCACTGGCCCATCAGCCCGAGCAGGCATGCACGGTCGGTGGCGTGGCCAACCCCGGTGGCCGACAGCGAGCCATACAGCCGCACCTCGACGCGCGTCACCTGGGCCAGGAAACCGCGCTCGCGCAGGGCCTGGGCAAAGGTCGCCGCCGCCCGCATCGGGCCCACGGTATGGGAGCTCGAAGGGCCGATGCCGATTTTGAAGAGGTCGAAAACACTGATAGCCATACTAATGCCTGACCGGGCTGGACAGAAACGCCCATGCACGGCTCACTGGGAAAATTGAACGCTACTGCGAAGTTGAGCGATACTGACCTGCTGCGGCAAGGATGACCAACGAAACCTCCTAAGCAAGGCTTTAGTGGTACTAAACGATGAGACGACAACTCAATGGCCAGATGTTCGTCTGGCTGCATGTGTTCTCCTGTGCGGCCCGGCATTTGTCATTTACCCGCTGCGCCGAAGAACTGCACATCACACCGGGCGCAGTCAGCCAGCAGATGCGCCAGCTGGAGGAACGGCTGGGCTATCGCCTGTTCCTGCGGCGCGCCCGCGGGGTCGAGCTGAGCGCCGAAGGGCAACGCCTGGCCCAGACAGTGGCCGAGGCCTATGGCAGCATCGAGGCCGAGCTGCTGCGCCTGGACGCCGGTGAGATCCGCGGCACCTTGCGCCTGCGTTCTATTCCGTCATTTCTGGCCAAATGGCTGACGCCACGTTTGCCGCGCTTTCAGCAGCGCTACCCGGACATCGAGTTGCGGCTGGTGGCCGAAGACAGCGCACAGGCACTGCACCCGGGGGACTTCGACCTGGCCATCGACCTGAACGATGGCAGTTACCCGGGCATGCTGTCGACGCCGCTGCTGGACGAGCAGATCTTCCCGGTCTGCTCGCCCACGCTGCTGCGTGGCCGACCACCGCTGCACGGGCCGGCTGACCTTGCGCATTACCCCTTGCTGCATGACATCACCGCCTGGCGAGGGGCCTCGGAGTACGCTGAATGGGAGTTCTACCTGGAAGGTATCGGCGCGGGCGGCCTCGATGTACGGCGGGGGCATACCTTCAACCGCAACCACCTGACCATCGAGGCGGCGATTGCCGGGGTTGGCGTGGCAATCGCCCGGCGAACCCTGCTCAACGATGAACTGGAGCGGGGGGCGCTGATCGTGCCATTCGGGGTAGCGATCGCCAACCACAAACGCTATGTGGTGCATTACCCGCCCGGCGGGCTGACCCAGCCCGGCGCCCGCGCGGTGCATGATTGGCTGGTGGAAGAGGCTCGCGGGTTCAGGGAACTGCACCCGCTGGCGTGAGGGTCGACAGCGTCGGGCTAGTAGGCCTGCTTGCCGGTAAAGGCATTGAGCGTGCGGACCAAAATGACAAAGTCGAGCCACAACGACCAATTGTTGATGTACTCGATGTCCGAGTCGACCCGCTGGATCATCTGCTCAATGTCTTTGGTTTCACCCCGGAAGCCCCTGACCTGCGCCAGGCCGGTCATGCCGGGTTTGATATTGTGCCGCGCAAAGTAGTCGACAATGTCTTGCGAATACAGCGTATCGTGCTGAAGTGCATGGGGGCGCGGCCCCACCAACGACATTTCGCCGGTCAATACATTGAACAACTGCGGCAACTCGTCCAGGCTGGTCTTGCGAATAAAGGCACCCACCCGGGTGAGCCTTGGGTCATTCTTCTGAGCCTGTTTGACAACGCCATTTTCCGGTTGATGAACATGCATGCTACGGAACTTCCAGATGCGGAAGGATTCCCCCGTCCAGCCCATCCGTTCTTGCCTGAAGAAGACCGGGCCGCGACTGTCGATCTTGATCGCGATAGCCACCGCCAGCAGCACCGGTGAGGCACACAGTAAAATCAATGCGGCCAGCACCCGGTCTTCGAGGTTTTTCAGAAACAGACTCATGCCGGTCAAGGGTGTTTCCGACAAGGTCAATACCGGAATACCGGCAATTTCCCGCACACTGTGGTTAATCAAGCGCAACGAGAAGATATCCGGCACCCAGTTGACCGCAATGCACTTGTCGAGCAACTTCAAATACACATCGTTAATCACTTCGGAGCCACCCAGCGGGGTGACCAGGTACACCGTGCGAATGGCGTGCTTGGCGACAATCTCGTCAAGGTCGGTGACATGCCCGAGCACCGGCAGGCGCTGCTTTGCGTCGGCACTGCCCTGCTCAGCCGAATCATTGATCAGCACGCAACCCAGCACCCGCTCACCGAACCAGGGGTTGTTGCTGATCTTCTGGTGTAGGAAGTTGGCAAGGTCACCCGCACCTATAATAAGCGCGTTGTCCAGGCGGGCGTGTGCGGTAAAGCGTTTTTGCAATTCACGCACCACCACATGTAGAAACAGCTGGGCAAAATAACCAAAGACAAACAACTGCACCACCAACAACCGCGAGTACGTCTCGCTTTGTTTGGTAAGAAATGCCATGACCACCAGAAAACAAAAGGTTGCCGACCACGCCTTGAACAACCTGAACGCCTTGATCGACAAGCCGACGTTGGTTCGATAAATTGCATAATGGTCGTAAATAACAGCCAGCGCACCAATTAACAACAGCAGCATGATCACATAATCAGAGGTAATGTGACCGAATTGATCATAGATCAAGTACCAGGCAACACCGGTTACTGCAATTCCATCTAGACCTGCCTGAATGGCGTTACTTACGCTGCTTCTTCGCTGAAGTAAGGAACGACTGCTTCTGGGTTCGAGAACCATTTCAGACCTCATTAATTTGAGCGTAGCAAGTGCCGTGCAGCTTACTCAATCAATCCATAACAGCCTTTGAAGTAGAATCTTGTATTCTGAATAGTCTTCGCCGCCCCCCAAGGCCGCTTGTTATCACTGTAGCAGTCGCTCGCCCACCCGGCGGGCGGAATCCGCCCTGCCATGGATTTTGGCCATTTCAGACGGCTCGCCTGGCCGAATCGTCAGATACGCCTGGGCGTATTACGGGCATCGAGCGTCTTCGCCTTGGTGCAGAACAGGGTTCGTATAAGGAACGCCGGGTTACCCACCACGTAACGCATGAACAGGCGTTTAGGCTCCTTCACCAAACGGAAGATCCACTCCCCGCCCAACCGGCGAAGCCAGGCCGGGGCCCGGCTGACCTTGCCGCCAAGAAAGTCCAGAATCGCCCCACCGCAGACGATCAGGCACGGCCCGCCACTGGCTACCAGCCTTTGGGCAAGCGCTTCCTGCTTGGGCATCCCCATGCCCAGCACGATCAGTTCCGGCTGCGTTGCCCGGGCAAGTTCAAGGTAAGTGGCCACATCGGCAAAACCATCGTGGACCGACACCGGCACCAGGCCGAAGCGGGCCTCGCTGCACTGCACCGCTTGGCCCAGAAACGGCTCTCGGGTACCCCAGAACGCAACTCGCCGCCCCTTGAACGCCGCCATCAGCTTGGGGATGAGGTCTGTACCATTCATGTTCAGCCCAGGGTCCAGCCCCAGGCGGCGATAAAGGATGGCCATGCCGGCCCCATCACGCAGCAGCACATCGGCAGAACACAGCGCCTTGCAGTAATCCGCATTACCCGCCACCAGGTTCATGCCATGGGCATTGACGAAACCCAGTACCGTCGGCGCCTCGGGCCGGCACAGTGCCTCAAGCAGGTGTTGCGCTTGCGCAGGGTCTCTGACTACCTGCAGTTTGCCGATAATCGTTTTCCAGCGGCTTTGCCATTCGCTCATCAGCTGTCATCCCGTTTCGAGCGCACCCATTCAACCTGGCGTTTGATCAAGAAACCCAGATACAAAGGGATCTTTCTCGCGGCGTAGAAAGGGGCGTAAAGCAACACCGAAAACGGGATCAGTTCCCGAGAGAAACGCCACCACGCCAGCAGCACCGCCACACCCAGCATTGCCAAGGCCGCCGTGGCGATCCACGCCGGTGCGGTGATACCGAACAGCAGCGCGGCCAGCCAGCACACGCCTACCACCACTATCAAGGCCAGTACCAGCAACGCCAACGGCGGGACCATCAGGTCCAGGGCCATGGCCAGCAGCGGCCAATTGCGCCGCGCGAGCGCGCCCACCAGCAAGCTAGGCACTTGGGCCACGATCACCCCCAGGTGGCCATGCTCCCAGCGGGTGCGCTGGCTGCTCAAGCCTTCCTGGCTGAGTGGGAACTGGCTGGTGACCTGCGCGAGAGGGCAAAACAGCGGTGGCTTGCCGGCCCTGCACAAATCCAGGCCCAGCTTCAAGTCTTCGACGAGGTGCCCATTGGCCAAATCGACCGCTGCCAGGTCCCGCCAGGAGAATGCCATGCCCGCCCCCATCAGCTGACAAGGCCAGCCCAGGCGTGCCCACCCTCGCGGGCGCACCAGGTTCTTCACCCGCCAGGCAAATTCGGCAATCTGCACTTTCAGGCCCGCGCCGGCGGGCGCATGCATCAGGTAGAGCGCCTGCACAGGCCGCGCAGCTTCAAGGCAGCGGCGTGCCAGCAGGTCAATGGCGCCCTCACCCACCAGGCAGTCGGCGTCGACGATGATCACCACCTCTGGCGGGTCCTGCGCCAGATGCCGCACACCGAAGTCCAGTGCATAGCCCTTGCCACGCAGTTGATCGTTGTGCCGCTCCACCACTTCAGCGCCCGCCCTGCGCGCCAACTGCGCGGTGTCGTCACTGCAATTGTCCGCCACCACCAGCAAACGGTCATGGGCCAGCATTTGCGGGCCGACGCTCGCCAGCGTCGACGCGATGATCGACGCCTCGTTATGCGCAGGCACCAGCACCGCCACGCGCGGGCGCCTGGCACCGGCTGCGGGCTGGGATCGTACAGGCAGGCAAGCCAGCAGCACCTGCGCGAACAACACCAACGATGGCAGCAGGATGGCAACCGTCACCAGGCCCAATAGCCACGCCAATAGGCTGATCATGCGCAGGCCTTGAAGTAGCTGGCCAACTTGGCGGCCTCGGTATCGATATCGTGGCGTTGCAGCACCCGCTCATACGCCGCCTCGCCCATGCGCTGCAACACATCGGCGGGTTGCGCCAGGCAATCGGCCATTGCCGCAGCCAGCTCCTCCACCGTGCCCGCCGGGAACAACCAGCCATTCTCGCCCTGGCGAACCAGCTCGGGGATGCCCGCCACATAAGTCGTCAGCACCGGCCGGCGCAACGCCATGGCCTCCATGATGACCACCGGCAAGCCCTCGGCGAAGCTGGGCAACACCAAGGCACGGGCCGCCAGAATTTCGTCCCGCACCTGGGCGCCGCTGATCCAGCCGGTTATCCGCACCTGTGCCTGCAAGCCATGGCGGGCGACCAGGGCTTCGATCTGCCCGCGCATCTCGCCATCCCCTGCCAATACCAGCTCGAATGCAACGCCTTGGGCGGCCAACAGGCGGGCCGCCTCGATCAGCAACAGTTGGCCCTTCTGTTCGCACAGGCGCCCCACGCACACCAGGCGTGGCGCCGAAGGTGCTGCAACAGCGGCGACGGCATGAAACTCGCGCTCCAGGCCACAATGCACCACCTTCACTTTCCCCCAGTGCTCATGGGCCACCCAGCGGAACAACTGGCTGCGCCCGTAAGAGCTGACCGCCGCGACAAACGCTGCGCGGCGCACCTTTTCGCCCACGTGCAGAAACTGCGGTTTATCGAATTCTTCCGGGCCGTGCACGGTAAAGCTGTAGCCAGGCCCGCCGAGTGCATGGGCCAGCATCACCACCTCGGTGGAGTTGGTGCCAAAGTGCGCGTGCACGTGCTTGGCGCCAAAGGCCTGCAACCAGAGCAAGACCTTGCACGCCTCTGCCAGGTACACCAGGTGATAAGGCCAGGTCCGGTCTGCGCGCTGGCCCATGCGCAAGGCCAGCCACAGGGTGGCGAAGAAGCGCCGGGGCTCGGCGCGCAGTACCTGCAGCGTCGGTGCCAACAACCCACCGACACCGTCCTGCAGCACGTAGCGGGTCTTGTCCCGCTCGGCAATATCCTCGGCGTCCTGCAGTTCGGCGTCCCAGCCCCGCAGGGCAATGCGCTGGATCTCCATGCCCTGGCGCTCCAGCGCCAGCATTTCGCGTCGAATGAAGCTATGGCTGACCTTCGGGTACTGGTTGATGAAGTAAGCAATGCGCATAGGAATCCAATTCAATGCCTGCGTAATGAACCCTGCCAACGGCAACCCGTTACTTCAGGCTGTCGATCGCCGGCGGCGGCCCCCCTGCCGATGCACGTTCAAGCACATCCCCCTTCATCCCTTGTAGCCCATGGTTGCGCTCGCTGCCTGACAATGCAGCTTCAACGCGGGCGAAAACGTCATCCAGCAAGGCATGACGCCGACGGTACATCGCCCGCTTCTTGGGCGCGATGTCGTCTGCAGCCCGCTTGGCCGCGGCCAAAGGCAGACTGAAAAAGTCCTCGCGCTCCGACGCTGTGGCGCCGTTTTCCTGCCAGATGACGTCGTAATGGGCGGCCAGGTCTTGCGCCTTGTCGGCGCCAAAATAGGGATGACGATGGTGGCGGTACGCATCGCCGACGGCGTAGATGCGCACTACCCCCAGTGCCCTGGCCATGCACTTGAAGGCTTCCAGCAGAAAACTTCTGGGGCGCAGGCCTTCGAAGTCCTTGGTCAGGTCCCTGTAGATGTTCAACGACGTTTCGCTGTCGATGCCTTTGTGAATGCCCTGGACGGCGCCAATGAACAGGCACAACTCACCGTGCTGACGGCACAGGGTGAACGCCAGTGACGCCACGCGCAGATCGCCCTGGAACAGGTTGAGCACCAGTTCACCTTCACGCTTGAACCAGATGGGCCGGTCCAGCAGCAGCGCGCACCCCTTCGAATAGGCTGACAGGTCACACAAGGTCAGGCTGTCGTCCCGGCCCAGCAGCAACAATTTCGGAAACTGCCTGGCCACCTCTTCGAAGTGCGACGCCACCACCCCCAGGCGCTCCTGCGCCTGCCAATTCTTGCTGATGTAGGGCCACTGCACGACGCCGATGCAATCCACCCCAAGCCTTGCGAAGCGGTCATCACCCAGCGCAGCCGACATGCGCTGCATGAACGCCTTCAGTGCGGGCCACTGCCTGGCGATCTCTACCGTCAGCTTGGCTTTGTTGTTCAAGGCCCGCAGCGAGTAGCCGGGTTGCAGGGTGAGCACACTTTTCACTATCGATCTGGCAATCATAGGGCTCTCATTTGTACTCGATCAACGCGGCCTTGCCGGCAGCGAACCGGTTCAACAGGAACTTTACCTGCCCAAGCATTTCAGGGAATTTGCCAAGCACCAGGAACACCGCCTGCAACCAGTTCTCGCGCCTCGACTTGCCACCGCGACGCGCCAGGCGCGCGGCCTGCAGCGGGTAGATCAGCAACAGCAGCAGCGCCCAGCCACCCAGCAGGCCACTGGCAAGCACTGTCGCCAGCGGGATACCCAAGCCCCACAGCCAGGCGCGGCGAGACTCGCGCAACCAATGATGCTCTGGCGCGCCCCCATGCAAAAAAGCACCTTCGGCATAGGCATGGCCGGCCCGCAAACTGCGTCGCCACCACTGCCTGAAATGGGTCATGGCCGCATCGTGCAAGGTCATTTCAGCGGCCAGCCGCCAGATCTTCCAACCCTTGGCGCGCAAGCGCACGCACAACTCTGGCTCTTCGCCGGCAATCAGGTCCGGGCGGAACCCGCCCACTTGGGTGAACGCGTCGACACGCATCAATGCATCGCCACCACAGGCCTTGGCTTCACCGATGGGCGTGTCCCACTCCAGGTCGCACAGCCAGTTGTAAATCGAGCGCTGGGGGAACCGTTCGCGGCGACGCCCGCACACCACCGCCACCTCAGGGTGCGCCTGCAGAAATGCCTGGGCGCTGGCCAACCAGCCTGGGTCCACCTCGCAATCACCGTCGACAAACTGCACGTAGCGCATCGATGGCAACAGCCGTTGCAGGCAAGCGAAGCCCTCGTTACGCGCCCGGGCTGCGGTGAACGGGCGGGCCATGTCGAGCGCCAGCACGTGCACGCCCAAAGCCTGCGCCATGGCCACGGAGCCGTCGCTAGAACCTGAGTCGACGTACACCACCTGGTCCGCACCGTGCGCCAACGAGCGCAGGCAGCGCTCCAGGCGCAGCCCCTCATTGCGGCCGATCACCACCACGCCGATACCTGTCTCCATGAGCCTCACTCGACCGGGCACGCCTCAGCTTCAGTTGGTTTTCGACGCTTGACGGTCGCGGGTACACCGACCGCCAGTGAGTCGTCGGGCACATCGATCAGCACCACGGCATTGGAGCCAATGGTCACGTTGTTGCCGATGCGGATATTGCCCAGCACCTTGGCCCCTGCGCCGATATCGACGTTGTTGCCAAACACCGGCGCAATCGGCTCGTTGACGTTCTTCAGGCCCACCACCACACCGTTGCGAATACGGCAGTCATCGCCGAACCGGGCGTAGCCACTGATGACGATGCCGCCAAAATGGTCGATGACGAAGTTGCGGCCGATCACCACCTCGCAGGGCAATTCCACCCCGGTGATGATCTGCACGAACTTGAACAGGATCTTGTAGAGGATGGAGAACAGTTTGCGCAGCAGGGCCGGGCGCACACCATAGCGCCAGCGCCCAAAGCGATACACCAGCAGCACCCAGAACCCCTGGGCGCCCCAATCACCACCGTGTGCACGCAAGTCCGCGCGGATATTCTCGAACATGGCTTCACCTACCGTGTGGGTTGGGTTGCGAACCGGGTCTTGAACAACAGCGACCAGGTGGTCTGGCAATGCCGCCAGCAGGCCCGTATCGCAGCGCGGCCCCTTCCCTTCAACAGCGCCTTGAGCGCCAGCACCAGGTCCCCTATGCACACCAGCAGCATGTGCAGTGCCAGCCCGGCAACACCGTGGTGTTTGCGAAAGTACAGCAGCTCGCTCTCGATCTGGTAACTGGAGATCTGCCGGCTGGCCGCCTCCAGTTCGCTGACTGACTTGGAGCTTTCGCCGCCGATGTGCACCACCGTGGTATGGGGATAGAACACCACCTTCCAGCCCGCCTCCTTGACCCGCTTGCAGTGGTCAACTTCCTCGTAGTACAGAAAGTAGCGCGGGTCGAACAGGCCGACCTGGTCCAGCACTTCTCGACGGACCAGGTAGAAGCAACCAGGCAGCCAGTCGCACTCCCGTACCGAGCCATGGTCCCAGCTCATCTCGTCGACCATTTTCAAGCCAGGGAAAAACCGACCCAGCCCGGTGCGACCGACAAACACGTTCAGGGGGGTCGGGAAGTAGCGGCAACTGGGTTGCAGGTCACCCTCGCGACCTTCCAGGCGCACACCCAGCACACCGCACTCAGGGTGGTTGTCCATGTACTCGATGGTTTTGGCCAGGGAGTCGGCCGCCACGAAAGCATCGGTGTTGAGCAGCAGCGCGTACTTGCCCTGCAGGTGCGCGAGCAACTGGTTGTTGGCACGGCCAAAACCGACGTTCTTCTTGTTGCTCAGCAACAGCGCCTCGGGGCACACCTTGGCCATGCGCTCTACAGAGTCATCGACCGAGGCATTGTCGACAACCAGGTAACTGGCGAGTTTTTCGCTATCGGCCTGGCGCAGCGCATCGAACATGGGCTGTAGCAAGGACGCGGTATTGAAATTGACCACCATGACATCGACGGGTTTTCTATCCATTGCTACCGTCCCCGAAGAAGTACTGCCGCCGTTGCGCAGCCAGGACCGGCTCGACCGCCGGGTCGAAGGCACCTTTGCGCTGTTTGACCATTTCGATCCAGGGGTAGCTTTCGCAGCGATCCTCGACCCTTTTGATCAGGGCCTCGGTGGTGCAGATGAACTTGGCCGGGTTGCCGCCGACCACGGTGCCGGGCAGCACGTCCTTGGTGACCACCGCACCGGCAGCCACGATCGAGTCGGGCCCGATGGTCACGCGGGGCATGACGATTGCGCCATGGCCGATGAAGCAGTTGTCCTTGATATCGATGTAGCCGACGGAATCGAGGTGTTTGCCGTAGCAGAGTTCGATCAGCGCGACCACGCCATCGTGCCCGATCAGGGTGCAATCCGAGAGCCCGACGTTATTGCCAATGCGCACCAGCGCAGGGTCAGTGACGTTGCACCCAGGGTTGATGTGAAAGTTGTTGCCTACCGAATGAAACTTGCCCCAGCGGGCCAGGTAGTTGCCCCACTCCCGTCCTGTAGGGTTACAGAACTTTTTGTATGTCGAGCCTCCACGCCCTGTGGAATTGACATAATACGTCAGTGCACTCCGTAGCCATCCATTCATTCTGCAAGCCTCGCAATCAAAGCGAATCTGGACTGTCCCTGAGGCGAATTCGGTCTCGTTCTTCTTGGTGCTGACCGCATCGCACTCAACCCATTTACAACGTGCGTTACACCGTGGCACCCGTAGCCGATTTCAATTTCTCATTGAGGTGGTCCGCCAGCCGCACGGCAAATTGCAACAACGGCATGGTCGGGTTCGAAGCACCGCCCTTGGCGAAGATACTGCTTCCCGCAACGTAGAGGTTCTGGGTGCCGAAGACTTTGCAGTCGGCATCGACCACACCGAACTCGGGTGACGCGGCCATGCGCGTGGTGCCCATATGGTGGGCATGCGGCGCCATCTTCAGCGGCACCGACGTGTCATACACGAAGTCGTTGAGCTTGACGTAGCCAAGGTCCATGTCGGCGAACTGCTTGGCCAGTTCAGTGCCAATGCACTTGATGGTGTGCCGGTCGGTGTCGCTCAACGCCCAATTGACGTTGACCTTGGCCACCCCCAGTTCATCCTTTTCATCCAGCAGCGATATGCGGCTTTGCCGGTTGGGGAACTGCTCGATCATCGTGCCGATCACGCCGTCGCCGGGGCAGCTGAACTTGGCGAAAAATTCGATTTTGCTGGCAACGCCCATGTCACAGGCGAGGTTCTCCAGAAAGTGTTTGACCTCGGCCGTGCGGCCATAGGTCTGTACATCCGAGAGCAATGCGGCAGTCACATTGCCTTTACCTGCCTGGTACTCCGCGACAAAGGCATCGGTGGTGTAGTACTGGCGCATCTCCTTGTCCTGGTCCGACTTCAGGATGAAGGTCCCCATGTCGATATTCAGGTGTTCCATGAAGCAACACCCAGTCAGCCCTTGCTTGTCGACGATACCGGCGGCCAGCAGGGTTTCACTGTTGAGCAATTGCCGGGCATTTTCGATGGCGCCGGCCGCCAGGATGAAGTGCCTGGCCTGCACGCGCTGCCGATGGCGGTCGTAGTCAGACACCACGGCGGCCATCACCTGGCCCGAGGCTTTGTCGAACTCAAGATCGACGCAGTTGCAATTGATGAACACATCCAGCCCCGCAGTCTCATTCAGCGCTGTTGCGTACTTCTGTGCAAAGCGCGTCGGCGGGCTGAGCAGGAAGCGGTCAGGCTCGAACTCGCCGCCACTAAGGCCGGTGTTCATCGCATGAAATGCCGCGCCTGACGGCAGGTCGACGATCTCCATGGCCGCCGCCAGATAACCCTCGATTTCCGAGTACGGGATGGGCCAGCCGGGCAAGTCACCAGGCGGTGCAACGGCGAAATCCGAAGGGGTAAAAGGCCGACAGCGCCCCGCCCAGTGATTGGACGTGCCGCCCAGATAACGCAGGCGTGTTTCCTCGGCGTACAACTCAAGGCCAGTCGACGTGCACTGGTACAGCCCTTGCGAATGCGGCGAATACTCGTGCCCGCCCCCTTCGGCCAGCATCACGTTCCACCCGGCAGCCGCCAACCGCAGCGCCAGGGTAATGCCTGCGGGGCCAGCCCCGATGATGCAAAAATCGTAGCCGTCACGCAGCGTTTTCTGCTGCTGATAGTCCTTGATCATGCTTGCTCGTTCCGGAAGTACTGCGACGGCAACACCCAGCCATTGATTACCACGTAGCCGGTTTTTTCGACGGGGTTGCGTGCAACGTCTGCGCCCCCGCCAAACATGGCGCCGCCAACGCCCAGCAAGACACAGCTCTGAAGAAAGCCCCTACGACCCAAAAGCGCAGTACACAACGTAAGCTTCCCCATGATCCCGACCTATCTCGATGAAGTGTTCAAAAGTCAGTCACTCGACCGCCCCGACGTTGAAACATCGCTCGCCAGACGGCGGCGTTACAGCCAGTTGAACAAACGGGTCGCCAGCAGGCCGCAGAGCGCGCCCACCGCCAGCATCGGCAAGACCACCAGCTCGCGCTTGATGCTGAAGATATCAAGCTTGCAGTTGACGTAGACAATCAGCAGCAGCGTCGGGAAGGTATGCAGGGCAACCCCCCAGATTGCATAGTTCACCCCACCAATGGCTAGCAGCAGTGGCAACAACGCCCATAACGAGACTAGCCGGATGATGTTGTCCATGGCCTGGTACTTGGTCAGGCCCAGGGCAATCCATATCTGGTGTGCCAAGGTATAGCGCAATGTGAAGAAGGACAGCGACAGAATGGCTAGGATCGTACCTGCCTCGGTGTAACGCGCGTCGTACATCCAGCCGATCAGCAACGGGCTGGCGGTCAGGAACACCCCGCAGGCAAACAGCATGGCCAGGTCGACCAGCAACCTGAAACGGTAGTACAGGGCCTTCAGGCGCTCTTTGTCACCTTCCCGGGCGGCTTCGCTGAAGGCCGGCAGCGCGACCGACCCCACCAGTTTCAGCAACCCGGTCTGCACAGACCCGAGGATCAGCACGGCAATGGAATACACACCCAATTGCCCCGCCGTCATGCTGGCGCCAAACCAGATGCGGTCGCCGTACATGGCCAACACCCCCACCATCGACGACAGCAGGATCCAGCGGCCAAACACGATCAGCTCGGTCAGTGCACTGCGGTCCCAGCGCAAATGGTTGTTCGGCCCTTGCAGGGCCGTGTGGCCCAGTACAGTACCCGCCAGGGCACTGACCAGGCCCGCGACCACCAGTGACCAGATCGACCGCGTGAAGTAGCCGATCACCAGCATGGCGATCAAACCGACCACTTGCGAGGCAAGGTCTACCAGCACCACGCGCTTTTGTTGGAAAGTTCGTACAGCGACATCTATCTTGGTGGATTGGAAGCCCCAGATGATTGCCGAAAGGCCAGTCACCGCCAATACCATCGGCAGCTCCGGCGCCGCATAGGTGGAGTCCGCCGGCCACAGGTTGGCAAGCTGCGCGAACCAGGACGCGGCCGCCAGCAGCAAGGTCAGGGCAAACAGCACGAAACCGCGGATGATCTGTACGGTCCAGGCGGTATTGAGAAATTCTGGGTCGTCACCCCGGTGGCTCTGGATGATGTTCTGGCGCAAGCCGACATCGGAGAGCAAGTGCAAAAGCACCGAAACCGTGGTGGCAATGACCATCACACCGAACATTTCCGGCAATAGCAAACGGGCCATGATCAGGTTGCCGCCCAAGCGCAGGACCTGTGACGCCACCAGCGATACCAGGTTCCATGACCCGGCCTTCAGTGCGCGGTTGCGCAGGCTCGCTGAGGCTGACACATCAATCGACGGCATGACTTCAATCTCTGACTGATTCGCTAAAAGTCACTATAGTTTCAATTAGCCATGATGCTAGCCGTTGCTTACCGAGGGATAGGTGCCTTAGCCAATGCCTGAACATTTTCGTGCACTTGTCGTCATTCTGTTTCTGGCAGGCGTCGTTTTCGTCATGGCGCGCCGCCCGGCGACAGATCTCATCCCCTACAGCGACTTCAAGCGCCGACGCAACCTATGGTTCGTCCTGACGCTGGTGGCCTTTGCCTCCCATAATTTCTGGGTGTACATGGCTGCGGCCGCGATCATCCTGTATATCGCCGGGCGGCGCGAACGCAATGCCATGGCGCTGTTTTTCATGTTGCTGTTCCTGATTCCACCTGCGTCGGTGCAGATACCCGGGTTCGGCGTGGTCAACTACCTGGTCGACCTCAACCATGTTCGCCTGCTGACACTGTGCGTGTTGCTGCCTGCGGCGCTGGCCTTGAGCAGGCAAAGCGACACCCTGCGCTTCGGCCGCACCTGGCCGGACAAGCTGCTGGCGGCAAGCCTGGTGTTGATGAGTGTGCTGTACCTGCGTGAAACCACCCTCACCGACACCTTGCGCCAGGCACTGTACCTGTACATCGATGTGTTCCTGCCGTACTACGTCGCCAGCCGTGGGCTCAAGGAAATCAGTGACTTCAAGGATGCCATGCTGGCGTTCGTACTGGCCTCCTTCGTCCTGGCATTGATCGGCGTCGCCGAGTTCGTCCGCCACTGGCTGCTGTACAACGCCCTGATCGATGCCATGGGCGTGCAGTGGAGCATGTCCGGTTACCTGAGCCGCGGTGGCTCGCTGCGCGCCAGCGCCACCACCGGCCAGGCGATTGCGCTGGGTTACGTAATGAGCGTGGCCATCGGCCTGTACCTGTTCGTCCAGGGTTACGTCCGCAGCCAGCTGCAGCGGGTACTCGGCGCACTGCTGCTGGCCGCCGGGCTTTTCGCACCCTTGTCCCGCGGCCCCTGGATCGGCGCCGTGATCATCGTGGTGGTGTTCATTGCCCTGGGCAAAGGCGCGGTCAAGCGCCTGACCGTGCTCGCCCTCGCCGGCGTACTGGCGCTGCCGCTGCTGACGGTGCTGCCCGGGGGCGACAAGGTGCTGGACCTGTTGCCCTTCATCGGCAATATCGAGAAAGAGAACATTACCTACCGGGAACGGTTGATCGACAACGCCTGGATCGTCATCCAGCGCAACCCGCTGTTCGGCTCGTTCGACTTCCGTAACACCCCGGAAATGCAATCGATGATTCAGGGTGAAGGCATCATCGACATCGTCAACACCTACGTCAGCCTGGCGCTGCGGGTCGGGCTGGTCGGGCTCGCGCTGTTCGTGGCGTTCTTCGTCACCGTGCTGCTGGGCATCCGCAAGGCCATGCGCGCATTCCCCGACAAGGATGACGAGCAACGGCAACTGGGCCGGGCCTTGCTGGCGACCCTGGTGGGCATTCTGGTGATCATTTTCACCGTCAGCAGCATCACCATCATCCCCACGGTGTACTGGTCGATCGCCGGGCTTGGGGTGGCCTACATACAAAGGGTGCGCAGGCTCCGTGCCAGCCAGGCCAGCGCCCTTGCCGATGCACGACTTCAACCCAGGTGATGCCAATGACCGCTTTTTCCATGCACCGCTTCATGCGGGCTTCGCTGCTCGCTGGCCTGGCCGTGGTGTCGCAGGCTGGCTGGGCATCAGGCTGGCTCGTCAGCGTCGAAGAACAGAACGGCCTGCCCACCGTGACCCGCGGTGGCGGCCCCGTGATGAAAGCAAAGTTCGATTTCTGGGCGGCTGACTGGAGTTGGACCGGCTTTTATACCGCTTTCAAGGTCAATGCGCCCTACCTCTACACCCTGCAAGGCAAGAACAAGGAGCTGGACTTCGACCTGGCAGCGGATATCCGCAAGGAGCAGGCGCAAACCCTGACCTGGGCGTTCGACCTGACCGCACACAGCAGGCAGAGCGACGTGATGGGCGGCGGCATCGTGTTCCAGTTCGACCCTGCCGTGGTCGCCGGGGAAATGGGCGAGCCGGTGCTGCTACCCGGCAACCGCGGCTGGTCATGGGGCAAGGATGCGCAAGGCAGGCGCATCGAGATGCGCTTTGAGCCGGCGCTGGCGAAGGTGTACTTCGAACAGGGCAACACCTCCGAAATTCGCGCGTTTTTCTACAAAGACCCCATCAGCGCTGGCCAGCAGCAGATCAAGGCCACGTTGAACGTGACCGGCGATATCGAGCTTGGTCCCACCCCAACCGAACGCTTTGGCCTGGCCGACCCCACACAATGGCCCGACGACCAGCTCGACTGGCAAACCTCGCCGGTCGACCTGTCCTTTCTCAATGCGCCAGAGAAACCGGCAGGCAAGCGCGGTTTTGTGAAAGCCTCTGGCGAGCAACTGGTGTTCGAGGACAACACGCCCGTACGCTTCTGGGGCACCAACCTGTCCGCATACTCGCTGTTCAAGACGCCGGACGAGGAAATCACCAAACAGGCCAAGCGCCTGTCGGCACTGGGCTTCAACCTCGTGCGGCTGCACCACCATGACTCGCCGTGGGTCAGCCCGAACGTGTTTGGCGACGGCACCCTGATTCGCGATACCCAGCAGCTCAACGCCGAATCACTGCGCAAGATCGACCTGTGGGTCAAAAGCCTCAAGGACGAAGGCATCTACGTATGGCTCGACATGCACGTACAGCGCGCCCTCACTGCCAATGACAATATCTATGCCTTCGACGAACTGGCCAAGGGCGAGAGCCGGGTCGACCTCAAGGGCTATGCCTATGTGAACCTGAGCATTCAACAGGCGATGAAGCGTTTTGCCGAGCAGTACATGACCCATGTGAACCCTTACACCGGGCTTGCCTACAAGGACGACCCGGCAATTGCCGCGGTATTGATCACCAACGAGAACGACATCACCCAGCACTACGGCAACGCCCTGATGCCGGACAAGCGCGTGCCCAAGCACAGCCAGCTCTACATGGAGCAAGCCAAAGCCTTCGCCAAGCGCCATGACCTGTCTGCAGACCGCACCTGGCGTGCCTGGGAGCATGGCCCGTCGAAACTGTTCCTGAACGACCTGGAACGGCGCTTCGATGTCGACATGATCGCGCACCTGCACAGCCTGGGGGTCAAGGTACCCATTGCCACCACCAGCACCTGGGGTGGCAACGGCCTGAGCGCGCTGCCGGCGCTTACCGCTGGCGATGTGATCGACGCACACAGCTACGGCGCCATCGGCCAGCTCGAAAAGAACCCGCTGACCAGCGACGGGATGATCAACTGGATAGCCGCAGCCCAGGTGGTCGGTTTGCCCCTGACGGTCACCGAGTGGAACGCCGAACCCTTCCCTCTGCCCGACCGCCATTCACTGCCCCTGTATGTGGCAGGCACCGCCAGCCACCAGGGCTGGGACGCCATGATGCAATACGCCTACAGCCAACAGGCCTTCAACAGCGGCTGGCGCACGGCAGACAATTGGCACGCCTACAACGACCCAGCGATGCTGGCCACCCTGCCCGCCGCTGCCCTGCTCTATCGCCGCGCCGATGTACGGCAAGCCATTACCCGCTACGTTTTCGCGCCAACACCCGCCACCTTGTTCGATCAGGACATCACCCCGCGCAACGCGCTGGCCCTGCGTACCGCCATGGAAAAAGGCAGGCTGCAGATTGCCATGCCCCAGACGCCGGAGTTGCCGTGGCTGAAACCCAGCGTCATCCCTGCCGACGCACAGGTGCTGCACGACCCTGGGCAGTCGCTGCTGGACGCCGATGCCAGTGAGGCGGTGACCGATACCGGGGAGCTCAAACGCAACTGGCAACAAGGCCTCTACACCATCGACACGCCCCTCACCCAGGCCGCGACGGGCTGGCTTGGCGGGCGAACGGTCAACCTTGGGCAAATCGCGGTACAGGCAAAAACACCGTATGCCAGTGTCGTCGTGCAAAGCCTGGATGCGAAACCGCTCGGTCAGTCGCGCAGCCTGCTGATCTCGCTGGGCACCCGGGCCGTGCCCAAGTCCGATGACAAGACACCGTTCAATGTCGAGCCCTTCGAAGGCACGTTGTCGATCAAGGCTGCAGCTGGCTTGAAACTCTTCGCGCGCGACGCCCAGGCACAGCTGAAGGAACTGCCAGCGGCCTACCAGGACGGGCGATACAGCATCACCTTCGATGGCCAGTACATGTCCAACTGGCTGTTCTTGAAATAGGGCATTTGGCCATCTACAGTCTCTGAAGACCTGTAGCTGATACTCCCGCCGGTTCGATTCAGGGACGACTCACTGCGTCGGTACAACAGCAGCGTCCAGGAGGCACGGATGAAGTTACTGGTTGTCGGTGGCGCGGGGTATATCGGCTCGCACATGGTCAAGCACTTGCTGGCCGCAGGCCATGAAGTGGTGGTGGCGGACCTGGTGTCGCCTGGCCCTGGGGTGCAATGGGCCGAACTGGACATTGCCAATGAGCCCGCGCTGGATGCCCTGTTCGCCGAGTGCCCGTTCGATGCGGTGTTCCACTTCGCTTCGTTCATTCAGGTGGGTGAGTCTGTCAGCGCCCCTGGCAAGTACTATCAGAACAACGTAGCGGCTACCCTGACATTGCTGCAGGCCATGGTGAATGCGGGTATCAAGCGCTTGGTGTTCTCCTCCAGCGCTGCCGTGTACGGCAACCCCCACTACGTGCCCATCGACGAAGCGCATGGCAAGGCACCGATCAACCCTTACGGGCTCAGCAAATGGATGGTCGAGCAGATCCTTGAGGATTTCGACCGCGCCTATGGGCTGAAGTCGGTTTGCCTGCGTTACTTCAACGCTGCGGGGGCTGACCCTGACGGCCAGTTGGGCGAACGCCATGAGCCGGAAACCCACCTGCTACCGCTGATTCTCCAGGCAGCCTCCGGCCGACGTGATGCGGTGACGGTGTTTGGTCGTGACTACGACACTGCAGATGGCACCTGCATCCGTGACTATGTCCATGTCGCCGACCTGGCATCGGCGCACGCGCTGGCGGTGGACTACCTGGTGGCAGGCGGCGCCAGCACGGCATTCAACCTAGGTAATGGGTTGGGCTTTTCAGTGCAACAGGTGATCGATACCGCCCGTGCAGTCACAGGCCGGCAGATCCCTACGCTCGATGCGCCACGCCGCGCCGGCGACCCGCCCAGGTTGGTGGCGGATGCCAGCAAGGCAATGCAGGTGCTGGGATGGCAGCCTGCGTATGCGTCGCTTGAACAGATTGTGGCGCATGCCTGGCAGTGGGAGTTGCAGTACCCCTGGCATTGAGAGCTGCCTGCTCAATTCCCTGGGACCGCTTCGCGGCCCGTTCGCGACGCAAGGCCGCTCCTACAGACCGCAGGGTCTCAGTAGTACGTGCGGGGTTTTTCATCCGCCTTGTTCAACACGGTGCCAATCAGATTGACCCCCGCCAGATGGTGCAGACATTCCTCGATCTCCTGCTTGCTGTTCATGCCGTTGGCCACCACCAGCAGCACGCAGTCGAACTTGGGCATCACCGTGATCGCATCGTCAGAGCTCAACAGCGGCGGCAGGTCGAAGATGCAGATCCGCGACTCATAGCGGTTGCGCAAATCACCGATCAGGTTGCTCACCCGGGGTGAGGACAGCACTTCGGTGGACAGCGGAATAGGCACCCGTGTCGGCAGTACCACAAAGCGGGGCAACGTCGGGTTGACCAACACTTCTTCCAGCCCGGCTTCGTCAGCCAACAATTCGTTGAGCGCCTTGTCCATCGGCAAGCCCAGGCTGCTGCCGACCTTGGGCCGACGCAAATCGAAGTCCACCAGCAGCGCCGTCTTGGTCGTGTGGTGGGCAATGCTCATGGCCAGGTTGATGGCCAGGACTGTCTTGCCTGCTTCAGGCGTTGGCGAGGTGATGGCCAAGGTACGCCAGCCGTTTTCCTCCATGGCCTTCAACACCTGCGTGCGCAACAGGTCAATGGGCCCACTCATGTTCGAGTTCTTGTTGTAAGCGACGATGCGATGACGCTCAAGGTGCTCCGCACGCAACGGCACCACCTTGGTCTGCACATAATCGAACTGCCCAGGCACCTCGGGTTGCTCCGCCCCGTGGGCGGTTTGCGGAGCCTGGGTGGCACCTGGAGAAACTTGATGAATATTATTGCCAACTACCGGCTTGATCCTGTCCATCACTGCTTTCCCTATTCAAACCGCGCCATAGCCTTGAACAGCAACACATCCAACGGCATGTAGAACACGTGCACCAGCACTACCAGCATAGCAATCAGCACAAGCCCCGCGATGATCAGCAGGTTGCGCCAGCGCCGGCGCTTGGCCAGTTCCGCCTGGGTAGTGATGAACGGCACCGTGACCAGCACGCGCTTGCCCAGCACGCTTTCCAGCGCACCGACGCCACGCACCCGTTGATTGAGGATTTCCAGCAGCATCACCAGCGCACCGCCACCTGCCGGTGCCAACACCAGGCCCAAGGCAGCGATCTTCTTGCGGTTGGGCTTGATTGGCTTCTCGGGCAGCAGAGGTGGTTCGAGCAGCACGAAGCGCTCTGCCTTGTTTTCCTGCTCCAAGCTTTCGGTAATTTTCGCGCCCATCTCCTTGGCGCGGATTTCCTCGTACTTCTTGCGGGCGTTGTCGTGGTCACGCATCAAGGTGACCAGGCCACGCTCGACTTGCGGGGCTTCGAGAATCTCTGCCTCGTAGCCTTCCATCTTCTTCACCAGCTCACGCTTTTGCTCGGCCAACGAAGTGATGCGCTCCTGGGCGGCGCCGATCCTTGCACGAACGCGGGCCACGTCAAGGCTCACCGAAGACGCAGCCTTGCTGTTGCCGCCACTGGCTTCGAGCGCCTGGATCTTGCGTTTTACCGCCACCACATCCGGGTGCGCTTCTTTATACCGGCTCAGCAGCCGGGTGTATTCGGCCTTGAGGCTGGGCAGGTCCTGCGGCAGGTCTGCACTGGCCGGCCGCGTACCGTCGGCCTTGGTGGTCAGCCCGGCATTGGCTGCGGACAACTCAAGCTCGAGGTAACGCAGCTCTTCCTGCGCCGTCTTGTAGTCGCGGTCGACCTCCCTGAACTCAAGCTCCGAGCGCGACAACATGCTCATGCGCAGCGATTGGTGCTCGGGCAAGGCATTGGCATGGGCTTGCTTGAAGTCTGCCAACTGGTTCTCCAGGCTGGCGAGTTCGGCACCAAGTTTGTTCGCTTCCTGGGTCAGGAACTCAGTGGTCTCGTTCGCCCGCTCGGTGCGCTGCTTCAGGTTTTCATTGAGAAACAGCGTGACCAGTTCGCTGGCCACTTCCTTGGCGACTTCCGGCTGCTTGTGTTCGAACGACACGGTGAAGGCGACCGTGGCCTCACCGCGCCCTCTGACGAAGGTACTGAGCGAGGCGACCACGATGGCATTGCGCATCTGTTCGATCTTGTCGCTCTCGCTGAGCTGCTTGCCCTTGTCGGCGAACAGGTTGTACTTGTCGATGATCCGCAGCAGGTTCTCGCGGGTCATGACCCGCTGGCGGATGACCTCGATGCGCTCATCGGCAAAGCTGTTGTTATTCGCCGAGACCAGCTCCGGCGAAATCTGCTGCGACTCCACCAGAATGGTGCCGGTGGACTGATAGATAGGCGGCACACTCAGCGCCACCACCACGGTGGCGGCAAGAATGACTACGATACTGATCCCCAATAACAGGGCCCGATCCTTGATTATGGCGATGTAATCTTTGAGGGAGAGCTCGTAGTCAGACTTCATAAAGGCCACCAGGCTGAAGTTCAGAGGTCGGGGTACCTATACGTCAACGTCAAACCAACAATCGTAGCGGTCGCATCGGGTGCATCATCCTGGCGCCGTTCCTTGTACATCAACGATAGGCGCAGATCCCAAAAAGGCGAAAATTCCCGGCTGGCCCAAACGCTGTAGGTTTGCAGGGTGTTGGGCGTTTGCCCCTTGCTGTCTTGCCATGACGCATCGGCCCCGACACGGGTCAGTTCGTTGACCGCATAACTGTAGATACCGCGCACCATGTCGAGCTGGGCAAAACCGCCCTCGGCACTGGCGACCGTGCTGCGTTCGGCGCTGAAACTGGCATCGGAGCGCACCCCGGTATACAGCAGCGAAGCACCGCCCTCACCGCGCCGGCCGCCCTCGGACCCGGACACCTTGTTGACCCCCAGGTGCGCATCCGCACTCAGGCGTTCGGAAAACTGATACTTGACCCCGACCGCAGGCGTGTAGCTGTTGGAGGCCGTGGCAGTAAGGTCTTCCTCGGGCTCATAACGCCTTGCGCCAAAGCGCGTATAGAGGTCGGCCCGTTCACTCCAGGCGTAGGTCCAAGTGAATACGTTGCCCAGTTCGTTGTAGCCGGTCAGGGTGTCGATGTCATAACGGGCACGGGTGTACTTGGTTTCGTTGGACAACGTGCTGCGCTCGGTGATGGCGCTGCTCCAGTTGCCTGCCAGCGAATACAGCTTTTGCGTGCCATCGGTCGTCACCACACCGGTGTCCTGGACGGTGCCGGATAACGTGGAGCTTTCGTTGTAGAGGGCTACCAGGCCAAAACGCCCTTTCTCGGTGTCTCGCTGCCAGCCAAGGCTCACGTTGGGGTCTTCGCGGTCGTCGACGATGTCGGTGTCGGAGGAGCGCAACACCTGCATGCCAAGACCCAAACGCAACTCGTCGCGGTCGAAGGTACCGACCAGGGTGTAGTCGGGCGCGATGATCGTGCGCGTCACACCCTTTTCTTCAGACGACAGCAACAAGGGGTTGCTGTCGTATTCGACCGAGGACGGCACCACCACCGAGGACTGCCAATTTGCTGCCTGGACCGCGTCCGTAAACGGCAAGACCAAGATTGCCGTTGCAATGCTAGTTGTTCTTAGAAGAGGCATTAAGTGTTCTTATTAAGGCAAGATCAAGGAACGACCAGCGTATCGCCAGCCTGAAGTTGGATGTTGGTGGACATGTCACGCCCGGAAACCAGGTCCTTATATCGCACGGGCAGAATCTGTTGTCTGCCCTTGTTGACACGGACCACCTTGATGGCGCTTTCGTCAGCGAATTTGTCCAAACCACCCGACATGCTCAGGGCCTGCAATACGGCCGTGGGGCCCGCCATTTGCACGGGCCCCGGCTTGATCACCTTGCCCTGCACATAGACCAGGTTGCCGGCGATGCTCTTGACGACAACGCTGACGTTCGGGTCGGGGAGAAATTTTTCGAGTTTGGCAGCGACCTGTTTTTCGACTGCCGTGACATCCAGGCCGGCGACATCGATTCGCCCGGCCAAGGGGAAGGTGATACTGCCATCGGGAAGTACGGTGGCCTCCTGACGCAGGCTCTCCTCTTGCCAGACAGACACCATGACCACATCGCCAGGGCTGAGCAGGTAACTTGCGTTATTTTCGAGGGCGTTGCCGGTACCGGACCACAGCATCAGCACGCAAAAAGCGGAACACAATGAACGTACCATGAGGGTCCCTCCGGCCTATTGGCCCGACAAAGAGCACTGAATGAGAACGGCACACAAACTCTCGCTCCACTTCGCAACCGTACCACCTGCTGCGACGGCCTCAACCATCCTGGAGGCCCTGTAACTGACGCTGCGAAGCCCTGACCCACCAGCACGCTGCGCTACCCTACGGCTATTGGCAATTACTGGCTACTGGAATATAGCAACAGTTGGAAAATTGACAAGCCGCCCTCGGCAGCGAAAAGTCGTGCATCAAAGCACAGTCGTCAAATTACCGACGGCACTGAATGCGTGTGCTATTGAACAACCGTTAACGACCTACTTCACCCGGCCGACGCGTGGCGTGTTTAAATCTTTCTTCTATTGGCAACCGCCACAAAACCAATCACCGCGAAGGCGAAGAACCAACCTGCCGTTGCGACAGGAATGATACTGTTTTGATTGACATAAGAATCAGCAGCGCGTGCTGCGCCACTTAAAAGCACCAACAAGAATATTGATTTTATAAACAGTGTCGAGCGCATAACCCCCTCCTATATAGAGGATAATAAAATTATTTATATTTGGGTTTAGCGGGAGACTTCCTCGCTGTTGATTTGAGCTTATGGGCACAATGACACTACGTCAATGATCCGACACCATAATAAATCTCAATGAACGAGGGGTAACTTCGTCAAAATGCCGTCACACAAAAAATGCAAGCGCCCAAGGCAGTTGCCTGTCACTTACCGCTTCGCTGTAAGGGACTGAAATGCCTGATTTTTCTATAACCTCTTCCTTTCGGAAGACCCCAGCGATGTGCGATATCGGCAAGGGAAGGCAATAAGCGTGGAAGTGATTGCGTTTCATCGGTGAGAAGGCAAATGCCAATCGTTGAGCTTGCGAACCGAAATCTGGCGCTTTTGAACCAGGCACTGACACGGGCTATAAGGGCATCAGGTCGAGGGTGCGTTCCACTTCCTCGATGTCGATCCTGAAGCCATCGCCCTCCGGCATGCCCACCACAAAGCCGAAGTGCTGCTGGTCGCGATCCGTCAGGTACTTGTAATAGCTGACAAAACGGTTCGGAGGCTGCAACGTCAACACGCAGCCACCGGTTTGCAGCACGTTGACGCCGTGAACCAACTGGCTGCCTTCAACCCCGACCACCACTCTGGCGCCGGCACAGGCTGCAATAATGCTCGGCACGTCGGTCTTCAGCGGGTCGACAACGCGAAAGCCCCGGGTCTGGCGCAGGTGCTCTGCAATCGCCTTTTCATTGCGCAGGAAACGCAAGTCGCCGTCGCCCCCACGCAATATGAACACGCCGGGGTGCGGCTCATGGTTGACGTGCGAAAGCAGTTTTTCACCCATGGCCCGGTAGCGTAAATGCCGGCTGCGGTTATTGCTCTGATCGTCAAACAGCACCAGTTCACGGAAAAACGCACTGCGCAGACGTAGGGGCTTCATGTCTAACCAGTCTTCATAGGCAGGCGCCTGGGAAAACAACGGGTAGCGGGCTGATGGCGCCGTGGTCACCGGCAAGCCCTCGTTACGGGCCAGTGCGTAAGTGACACAGTCTTCCATCAACCAGGTGCCAAACCACGAATTGCCATTTTGCGTGCAATAGATGGCCGCTCGTTCGATTTCGTTCTCGACGACAACCCGCGGAAAGGTACTGGGTTTCAACGATAACCAATGGCTGGCCTTGCCCTTGTAGAGCGCCCCGTCTATGAGCCAGACGTCCTTGATCAAGTAGCCGCGTGTAGGGCACTGCACAACGCTGAGGCCGCCTTCCATGGTGCGCGCAGGATGCACATAGGGGTAAAACCGCTTGGCCTCCCACCCCGTCACCCGCTCGAGCTGATTGGGCAAAAAGAATGCTGGCGGGGAGAGCGTTGTTTCACCCGGCGCAATCTCCCAGCTTTTTGACGCGATGCTTTTCAGGTCGACCGCCGAATTGCGGGCGAGTCGCTTACGTGCCATGTACTTGTAGGCAGCGAGGGTCCACTTATGCCGTTTGCCGGCGGACGGTGCGCTGAATTTCGACATATCGCTTCCCATGAAGCTGCTCCCCCGGGTGGCGTGGCCACTGGCGCTCTGAATCAGTTGGATGTGACCCTTTCCATCGTCGGCGGCGACTGTAAGTTGGCATAACGCGTGCGCAAGGTTTCAATAAAGGATTCCCCCGAACCGGCAGTGCCGTAGAGGTAGATCTTGTGCAGCCCGCCAAACACCATTTCGTGGTATCGGCTGGCGACCTCTTCCTCACTCGGCCCATCTGGCAAGCCCAGGTGCAGGGTCAGTTTGTCGCCTTCGACAGCGAACATCGGGGTTTCCCAAAGAAACTTCGCCGTGCCGGTCTTGGGTAGCCTGACGAACAGGTAGGCATGGTTGCCCAACGAATCGATATCGCCGCCGCGCCTTCTCTTCCATTTCAGCAAGCCGTCATCCGGCCGCGCCAGGCACAGGCCGATATCGTAATAATCAAAGCCGTGTTGCAACGCCCACTCCAACGCCATGAACGTGGTGATAGAGTTCACTTCCCGCAGTTTTTTTGCATCTGAAAACACCGCCTCGCTATAACCAAAACGCAGCGTGCTCCAATAACGTTTGCCGCCGCGCGTCACTTCACACCCCAGGTGACAACCAATGACTTCGTCGTCCAAGGTGATCAGGTCCAGACGCCCTACATGCTTGGCGATGCGAAACACATCGTCTGTGGGGAACTGCGCGGCATGAATACCTTGCCTTGCGGTGGCATAGGGGCGCAGTAGCTGGCTGTCGGCCATTGCGATTTCTTCATCCGACAGTGTCTGCCTCATCTGGTAGAGCGGTCGGTTCTTGCGAATGCTGCGGCGCAATTCGCTGTCGTAGCGTGCGGTAATGTCCTCCAGCGGGCGCCCCAGCGGTACCACGGCGCTCAGGTAGTGCGGCACCGACAAGGCCCCGGTGGTGGGCAATTCACTCACCAGCACCACATGGGTCGACGCTTCAGGCTCTGCACTGCCGGCGGCCACCGCGCCGGTGCCCGGTACCTTGCCACCAATCAGCAACTTGGCCATCTCGCGCTGATGCTTACGGCCGATGTAGAGGATCTCGTAGGGGCTTTCCTGCTGCAGCCGGAACCTCGCGACTTCCCACCGCCAAAAACAGGCTCGCCCAAGCACTTCTCGTATTTTGCTGGAGAGCAACCTGATCTCGTAGCGCGTGGAGGGAGAGATGAGTTTCCGTGCAACAGCCGCCAAGTTCTCTTTCATGCTGGTTCGACATCCTTTGATGTTGTCTAAGGGCAGATCAGCAAAAGATCACAGTTGACTGCAATAAACACACCCAACGCGCTGATATATAAAAGATTGCTTACGAAACATCACTCTCACATTCAGTAACAATTTAAGATGCAAGGCCACGCTTTGGCAAGCGGCACTTTGACAGCATGAACACCTATTTTATGACGTCAAATTTCTTGTTTGCATTTGATGACTTGATGACGCTAACCCATGACGTATGTTCAGTTAAGCGCACTACTCGGCTACCACCTGGTTATTAGCAATTGCCGTTTGATGCTGGCTCCTCATAAAGGAGCATCAACATGCCCGCCCTCTCTACGCTCGCCCCCCATCAAGACCTGCTCAAGCAACAGCTTCCTGCCTGGGCCCATCGAATAGCGGCCTCTCAATGGCAGCGTTTGAAACAAAGCCATGCACCGGCCTATTCCACCCAGGACTGGTTCGCCAATGCCGCCCCCGCTCTTCGCGAGGCTGTACAGCGTAGCCAGTCGCGCCTGTTACGCTCGCAAGCCACGCTCGCTCGCTCGCTGCGGGGGCTTGAACAAGTTGCCGAATTCGCTGAATCGCGACTCAAAGCTTGCCTCGCCGAGCGGGGCTGCACAGCACCCTTGCGTGGCACTGAGCTGCTTCGGGTAGAAAGCACCTGGCATTGGATAGGGCTGCGCACGCTTTACAGTCATCGACGCGACAATCTGCTGCAAGCCGCACTGCAGAACTTCGCCGACGACGAGTCCTTCACCCCCCAAAGTGCCATCGCCCTGAGCGCCAATATTCATGTAACAGCCGCCGAGGTGCAGGGCATCGCGTTCACCGGCGCGCAAACGCCGGCATCGCACTTTGCGATGCCCACGGAGCACTACCTGGTGGATCCATTGCCACTGGCACCCGCTTCGTTCGCCGCGCTGTGTCGCACACTGGACTTAGGGGGGCAATACCAGACTCATCTGGATCAGCATTTCGCCAAGCCCCCGGTACGTGAGCAGGCAATAGCCGTGTACAAGGACCGGTTGCGCCTGGCGGCCGACCTGGCCTACCTGCGCCATGAACTGAGCGGTGCCACGCGTGACCACGTCGACCTTTTGTTGCAGGGCGATAATCTGCCGTGCTGGCAACTGGCGTTATTCGGTATCACGCTGCACGAGGTCATGCTGATCGAAGCAGGGCGCGCCGGGCTGCTGCTCTATCTGCCCGGCCACGAGGCGCTGCGGCTAGTTACCGATCTTGATGCAGTTCACGACGCATTGGCGGCCCTGTTGCTGGAGCCCGCCACCCGGCAGATGTTCATGGCTTACATTGAGCAGAGCCAGCATCAACACTTTCTCGACTTGCTGCACCAAAACCTTGATGCCTCGGGCACGTCTGCCGACGACCAGGCATGGTCGCGGGCCAGTCATGCAGACCTGCGCCCGACGCGGCTAGCCATCACCGAGGAGCCGTTCGGTTTCTATCAGGCGCTGCACGTAGACCGCCTCAAGCGCGAAGCACGCCAACTGGCGGTGCCGACGGCTGAAGCCGATGCCAAGGCGCGGGCGAGCCGTCTGCAAGCGTGGGAAGACCGTGGCCTGGATGCGCTCAACCTGGCCGGTTTCTTCATTCCTGCCGTGGGCACGCTGATGCTGGCGGTGACAGCGTGCCAACTGCTTGGCGAAGTGTACGAGGGTTATGAAGCCTGGCATCAGGGTGATCGCCATTTGGCACTGGGCCATCTGGAGGCGGCCGGGCTGAATCTGGCACTTGCCGCTGGCTTGGCGACTGCAGGCCACGTGGTACCGAAGCTGTTCAAAAGCCCGCTGCTGGAGCAGCTGCAGGAGGTGCGCAGCAGCGATGGCGGCTACAAGCTCTGGCAACCTGATCTCACACCTTACCGCAGCGACCAGCCGTTACCGGAGCACGTACAAGCCAACGCACAGGGCCAGTACCTGCTCGACGGCCGGTATTTCATTCGCATGGATGGCCATCTCTACGAGCAACGCCTGGACAATGAATCACAGCAATGGCGTATCGTCCACCCCCACGTGCAAGACGCTTGGCAACCCCCGCTGGAACACAACGAACAGGGCGCTTGGCGCGGCTGTCATGAACAGCCATCACAGTGGTCGTTCGCGGTACTTATACGTCGTTTGGGGCAAGACTACCCTGCACTGACGGCAGACCAACTTACCCTGGCAGGCCGCATCAGTGGTAGCGATGCAGCCAGCTTGCGCCGCGTACACCTCGAGGGGCAGCCGGCACCTGTGTTGCTGCTCGACACCTTGCAGCGCATGGCCGCGCAAGCCGAGGCGCAAGCACTGGGTGGCGACGCGCCAGAGGCCTTGTTCGCGCGCCTGTATAACGGCGAGGGGCCCATCGAGCCCGCAACAGATCGGTTACTGCAGGCCTACCCTCGCCTGTCGGCCGCACTGGCCAGGCGCTTGCTGGCGCCACTGGACGCTGTAGAAGCACTGGCCTGGGAACACGACGCAACGTTACCTGCCTGGCTGCGCCAACAAATTGAACATACACACAGCGAACTGCCTCTTGTACGTGCCTTGGAAGGCGTGCTGGTGCCGGCTCGGGCCAGTGCCGAAAGCGAACGCCTGCTGTTCAGCGCCCTCGCTGACTGGCCTGACTGGCCGCGCGATGTACGCCTGGAGCTGCGTGCCGGTAGCCCCGAAGGCCTGCTGCTCGACAGTGTGGGCAGTGACCAGGCCAGGCGCATCTGCCGGGTCATCAGGTCTACAGAAGGCTATGAAGCTGACCTGGGGCAGCGCCCTGCCCCCGCCACGCGGGACCAGGACCTGTGCCGCGCAATCGAACAGGCGCTGCCGCAGGCCGATCGTGGCGCACTGGCGATCACCGAGGCAGATGGGGGTTCGATTCGCCAGCGCATCCAGAGCTGGACCAACGAAAACAGGGACGCCCTTGCGCAAAGACTGTGGGGGCATGGCGCCATGCGACGCGCGCTCCCCGGCCAGCTACGTGGGGGGCGCCCGCTTGACCCCGAACCACCGCACCCGCGCCAAACGAGTTCACTGGCCGGGGCCTACCGCCGCCTGTACCCCAATGCCACCGATTCAGAGATCGAGGATGCGCTTGAAAGCGGGCAAGAAGATGATGAGACTGAGGACAATGCCCTTCGCTCCCCCACACAAAGACTGCGCGACCTGCAGCAACGCCTGGATACCCTGCGCCGCGACCTGCACGAGTGGGCCCGCCCCGACCCGCAGCGCCCACACCAGCGGCAGCGAGCGATCCGCCCGATCGTCAACGCCTGGCGGCGCCTCTCGACGGTTTCGCTCGGGGGCGGGGGGCGCATCTACAGCCTCGACCTTTCCGGCCTGGAGCTTGAAGACCAGGATTTGGCCAGCCTGGTCTTGCCGGACGACTTCACCCATGTGGAGCACTTGTCGCTGAGCAATAACCCCTCGCTCAGCCAGTTACCCGCAGTGCTCCATGAGCGCCTTCCCGGGCTGAGACGTTTGTTGCTGTCCAAATGCCGCTTCAATTCACTACCCCGTTTGGCCAACCCTGGTCGATTGACATGGCTCGACCTGGACAACAACCGCATCACTTGGGACTACCGCGCACAAGCATCCTTGAATCAATGCTCCGGGCTCGTAGTCCTCGACCTTTCGGGCAACCCACTGCTGGAGGCCCCTGACTTGAATGGGCTTGATCACCTGAAAACCCTGTTCCTGAATGATTGCGGGCTGACCGAGTTACCCGCAGGCCTGGAGCGGATCGCCGAACCTATGGTCCTGGACATGTCGAGCAACCAGTTCCTGCAATTGCCCGACGGCTTCAGCCTCCCGCAACCGTCCGCCCAGGCCCTATGCCTGGAAAGTGAATGGCTCGGCGAAAGCGTGCTTGCACAAATTGATGCTTACAACACGGCCCATCAGGTCGATCTGCTGGTAAGTGAAAGTGACTATGACGAGTTCTTCGAGCAAACCGGGCCTGAGGAAGCCGCACTTTGGCAACGCTTTCCGCTGCAGTATCGTCGCGACCTCAGGCCACTGCTCGGCGACGATTTTTTTCGAAGCCAGCCCCAGCAAGCGCGAGCGGAATTCTGGCGCCGCCTGGCAGCCATCGACGCTGACCAGGTACTGCGCGAGGAATGGTTGACGCACCCGCCCTACAACCTGTTCAACCTGCCACTGTGAATTGATCGGCAAACGCGTCTGTCACCCAGGTGACAGGCGCTGCCTGCACGGGTTGCGCGCCATCCAGCCATGCAATTCGGCAGCGGGCATCGGCCGCCCCATCAGGTAACCTTCCCCCTGAGTGCTGTATCGGCGCAGCGTAGGCAATGTTGAGCCAGACTGGTGTTTTTCCTGCGGCCGGTGCATGCTCGAGCTGAACCGTTTCACCCGGCACGCAATCCGCTCAGATATGTGAGGTGCAGTACCCATGAACCGTCTGCTCGATTCACTCTTCCCCACCGCCGACAACATCCCCGACACCTGGCGCCTGGAAGCCCCCCTGGAACAACGCGACTACTTGGTGAACGGCCAGCTCATACGCTGGGACGGCCCACTGGCCACGGTGCGCAGCCCGGTCTGGCTGAAGCAGGCCGACGGCGAGCAGCAGGTGGTGCTCGGCAGCGCCCCGCTGCTTGACGCCGACACCGCCCTTACCGCGCTGGATGCCGCCGTGCAGGCCTACGACAAAGGCCGCGGCGCCTGGCCAACGATGCGCGTGGCCGAACGCATACAGCACGTCGAGAGCTTCCTTGCACGCATGCGCGAACAGCGCCAGGCGGTGGTCAAACTGCTGATGTGGGAAATCGGCAAGAACCTCAAGGACTCGGAAAAAGAGTTCGACCGCACCTGCGACTACATCGTCGACACCATCAATGCACTCAAGGACCTCGACCGCCGCTCAAGCCGTTTCGAGCTCGAACAAGGCACCCTTGGCCAGATCCGTCGGGCGCCACTGGGCGTGGCACTGTGCATGGGGCCATACAACTATCCCCTCAATGAAACCTTCACCACGTTGATCCCCGCGCTGATCATGGGCAATACCGTGGTGTTCAAGCCGGCCAAGTTTGGCGTGCTGCTGATTCGCCCGTTGCTCGAAGCCTTCCGCGACAGCTTCCCGCCTGGGGTGATCAACGTCATCTATGGCCGCGGCCGCGAGACCGTCAGCGCGCTCATGGCCAGCGGCCTGGTCGACGTGTTCGCCTTCATCGGCACCCACAAGGCCGCCAGCGACCTGAAGAAACTGCACCCACGCCCACACCGCCTGCGCGCGGCGCTCGGCCTGGACGCCAAGAACCCCGGCATCGTGCTGCCCCAGGTCGACCTGGACAACGCCGTCGAAGAGGCCGTCACCGGCGCCCTGTCATTCAACGGCCAACGCTGCACTGCGCTGAAGATACTGTTCGTCCACGAGGATGTGGTCGAGGTCTTCCTGGATAAATTCCAGCGCAAGCTGGCCGCGCTCAAGCCGGGCATGCCGTGGGAGCCAGGCGTCGCGCTGACGCCTTTGCCGGAGCCGGGCAAAGTCGACTACCTCGACGGCCTGGTGGCCGATGCCACGGCCAAGGGCGCCCGCGTCATCAACGAAGGCGGCGGGCAGAGCCGCGGCTCGTTCTTCTACCCCGCCCTGCTCTACCCGGTGAACCCTGAAATGCGCGTGTACCACGAAGAGCAGTTCGGGCCGCTGGTGCCGGTGGTGCCCTACCGCGACCTGCAGACCGTCATCGACTACGTGCTCGATTCCGATTACGGGCAGCAGCTGAGCTTGTTCGGCAACGACCCGGCGACCATCGGTAGCCTGGTCGATACCTTTGCCAACCAGGTCGGCCGCATCAACATCAACGCCCAGTGCCAGCGCGGGCCAGACACCTACCCGTTCAACGGCCGCAAGAACAGCGCCGAAGGTACGCTGTCGGTGCATGACGCTTTGCGCGTGTTCTCGATCCGCACGCTGGTGGCGACCAAGTTCCAGGAAGCCAACAAAGCGCTGATCAGTGAGATCATCCGCAATCGCCAATCGAGCTTCCTGACCACCGACTACATCTTCTAACCCGCCAGCGCTTAATGGAGAAATGGCATTTGCATTGGTCGCCAGGCTGTATAAACATACAGCTTCGCGATCAGTGTCGGCCTTGCCCTCGCAAGCGGCCAGCACTACCAATGCAAAAGGAGGCCATACCATGTCAGCCAAACCCATCCCCGAAGGCCAGCACAGCATCACCCCTTACCTAGGCATCAAGGACGCCGCCAAGGCCATCGACTTCTACAAGCAGGCCTTCGGCGCCATCGAAATGTTCCGCCTCGACGGCCCTGACGGCCGCGTCGGTCACGCCGAGCTGAAGATTGGCGACTCGTCACTGATGCTCGCCGACCCGTGCGACATGGAGGGCGGGCTTACCGCCAGCCAGCATGTCGATGGCGCGGCCATCGGCCTGCACCTGTACGTCGAAGACTGCGACCAGGTCTACGCCCAGGCCATTGCAGCGGGTGCCACTGCGCTGCGGCCGCTGCAGGATCAGTTCTACGGTGACCGCAGCGGCACCCTGAAAGACCCGTTCGGCAACCTGTGGTTCATCTCCACGCACAAAGAGGACCTCACCCCGGAAGAAATCCGCGCCCGCGCGGCCAAACTGTTCAGTGGCAACTAAGCCGCCGGCTGCGCGCCTCAAGTTGAAAGTGAAAGCGCTTTGCTTGAAGCTTGGGGCTCGTAGCTTGGAGCTGCCCGTCAATGCGTATCATCGATAAAACCGCCGCGCAGGTGCGCAGCCTCACACTTGCCGAAGAAGAACTGCTGGTCGGTTTCAGCACAGGGACGCTCGTCGGCCCACAGCTGCTGCAGGCCAACCAGCTGCTGATGAAGGTGCGTAACGCCAACCAGTGGCTGGCCTGCGACTGCCGCAAGGACGCCCTGCCGGTGCTCAACGTGACCCTCAATGGCAGCACCGGCACGCTGTTTTTGAAAAACAACCCCGGTACCGCCGAGCATGCACCGGGCTGCCCGTTCACCAAGGACGAGCGTGAAGCCGCAGAGCGCGAAGACGACCCTGCCCCACCCGCCGCGTGGTTGCCACCCGATACACCGTTGCGCCTGATCGGTGACTTTCGCCCGGCCCAGGACAACGGCGGCGGTGATGGCAACGACCGGCGCGAACAGCAACGGTTGCTGTCGCTGTTGCTGACCTGGGTCGAGATCAGCGGCCTGAACCTCTCCGCCACCCACCTGAAAAAAGACCTCACCGGGCAGTTTGCCGAATTGCGCAGCGTTGCCAGCCGCTACCCGCTGCTGGAGCGGGTGCCGGCCAGCAACTACCTGGAAACTCGCCTGGACATGAAGCACATGATGATGCTCAAGGCCCGGCTGCGCGAGGCCACGGTGTTCGGCAACCACCGCCGGCATGGCCTGATGCTCGACTGTGTCGACCAGATCAAAGGGCGCAAGCTGTTCAACAACCGCAGCGACGAGGGGTTCGATTTCCAGGGCCATCACCTCTATTGGGGCGGCAACCGCACGGCCGGCCCCCTGTTGGCATTGGCGCTGTACTCGCCCACCAGCGCCGGTAGCCATTTCTACGAACTGATCCATGTGGCCAGCGTACCGGTGCTGTCGCGTGCCCACCTGTTCCCGGTGTACCGCGATGAAGAGCGCGAGCCGCTCAAGGCGCTGGTGTCGCTGATCGACTGGATGGCCAGCAAGGGTGTGAAAGTGCAGATGCGCCGACCGGTGATCGGCGGCCAGGTGATGGATGAACTGGTCCTGACGTCGGATCAGGACCGGGTGTTGTCCGTGTCGCTGCTGGAGCAACCGATCGGCCCCGAGCCGGATGCCGAGAACTTCAAGCGCTACGCCGACTTCAAGAGCCTGGAGACCTTCCGCAAGTTTGTGGCGGGTTTCTTCATGCGGGAGCGCTGAAACCCTCAGGTGTTGGATGTGCGTCCAACACCTGAGGTTGTACTCAGATCAACCAAGAAACAGCTGGTAAGCCGGGTTCTCGGTCTCGTCCCAATAGCGATACCCCATCTCGTCCAGTGCCTGGGGCAACCTCGCCTGCTCATCGGCCGGCACTTCAAGTGCAGCAAATACCCGCGCTTCTGCGGCGCCATGGTTGCGGTAATGGAACAGGCTGATGTTCCAACGTTTGCCCAACCGCTCCAGGAAGCCCAGCAGCGCACCTGGCCGCTCCGGGAACTCGAAGCGCAGCACACGCTCATCCGCCCCAGGCGCGGCATGCCCGCCCACGGTGTGGCGCACATGCAGCTTGGCCAGTTCGTTGTCGGTCAGGTCGAGTACGCTGTAACCCTGCTCGGCGAGGCTGGCCAGCAGCTTTTCACGTGGGTCGTGCAGCGGGTGGGTCTGCACCCCGACAAACAGACGCGCTTCCTTGCCCGGGTAGTAGCGGTAGTTGAACTCGGTGATCTGGCGTTTGCCCAGTGCCTGGCAGAAGGCGCGGAAGCTGCCCGGTTGCTCAGGGATGGTCACGGCGATGATCGCCTCGCGCTGCTCGCCCAGTTCTGCCCGCTCGGCCACATGCCGCAGGCGGTCGAAATTGACGTTGGCGCCGGAGTCGATGGCGACCAGGGTCTGCCCCTGCCCCCCCTCGCGGGCCACATACTTCTTGATACCGGCCACGGCCAGGGCACCGGAAGGCTCGGTGATCGAGCGGGTGTCGTCGTAGATGTCCTTGATCGCCGCGCACAGCTCATCGCTGTTGACGGTCACCACCTCATCGACGAAGTGCCGGCACAGCTCGAAGCAATGGGCACCGATCTGCGCCACCGCCACACCATCGGCAAACGTGCCGACCTGGGGCAGGATCACCCGTTCGCCTGCGGCCAGCGCAGCCTGCAGGCAGTTGGAGTCTTCCGGCTCGACGCCGATCACCTTGACCTCGGGCCGCAGGTATTTCACGTAGGCGGCAATGCCCGCCACCAACCCGCCACCGCCCACCGGGACGAAGATCGCATGCAGATCACCCGGGTGCTGGCGCAGGATCTCCATGGCCACCGTACCTTGCCCGGCGATCACATCCGGGTCATCGAAGGGTGGCACGAAGGTAGCGCCCTCTTGCTCGGCCAGCTGCAGGGCATGGGCCAGTGCGTGGGGGAAGCTCTCACCGTACTGCACCACGTGGCCACCCCGCGAACGCACACCCTCGACCTTCAGCGAAGGTGTGGTGGTTGGCATGACGATGGTGGCTTTCAGGCCCAGGTGCGAAGCTGCCAGGGCGACGCCCTGGGCGTGGTTGCCCGCCGACGCGGTGATCACCCCGCGTTCACGCTGGGCCGCTGTCAGACGCGACAGCCGCGTGTAGGCACCGCGGATCTTGAACGAGAACGTGGGTTGCAGGTCTTCACGCTTGAGCAACACCTGGTTGCCAAGGCTGGCAGACAGCGCTGGCGCTGGCTGCAGCGGTGTTTCGATGGCCAGGTCGTAGACGGGCGCTGAGAGAATGCGCCGCACCTGCTCCGAGAGTAGCTGCTGGGGCGTGGGCGGGGTACGCAGGTTGGCGCTGAAGCTGGTCATCGATGACTCCTTGGCTGTTTTCACGGTGCCCAGGAGTCAGAGAGTAAAAACCCGCCTCCAGGGCGGGTTAGGTGCACGTACGCGCTAGCCCGCCAAACTGATAATGGCGGTAATAATAATGGCGTTCACGTGCGGGAATGTGTTCATGGGGTAAGAACTTATCCCGCCGCATGGCAGCAAGTCAACACTTTGCCTGCTGCGCCGAAAGCGGCACATCGAAGACCTTGTCGAAGCCCCACTGGAACACGAAGGCATAGACGAAGAAGAACACGAACAGTGCCAGGTTGGTCAGAAACGCCGCCCACAGGCTCACATCCAGCCACCACGCCACCAGCGGCAGCAGAATCACCACCAGCCCGCCTTCAAAACCCAAGGCATGCAAGACCCGGCGCATGAAGGTGCGCTTACGCTGCTGCTGGCGGGCCTCCCAGCGCTCGAACGCCCAGTTGAAGGCCATGTTCCAGCTCATGGCAATGCCCGACATGAGCACCGACAGCGCGGCCGATTGGGCCATACCGGCAGCAAACGCCAGTTCCAGCGCTGGTGCCACGCAGGCCACGGCGATGGCTTCGTAGAGGATGGCCTGGACGATTTTGCGTGCCTTGCCTTGCATGTTCAGCTCCCTGAAAAACGACCTACCAAGCTACAAGATGTGGCCCACAAGAAAAAGGCTGAAATTCATATCTGACTAACCATTCAATAAAAGGCTCGACCGCACTGTGCGCCGCTGTGGCCTGCCCAGCACGTATTGGACAACCCTGTATTGGGCTGCTTGTATAAATGCCGTGCACGCGGCGACACGTCATGCACCTTCGTCCAGGGAGCCGTACGAGGACAACGCATGAGCCTGGCATTCATCGATTTTCTTACCTATGTGCTGTTCGGCCTGAAGATCCTGGCGATCATACTCGCCTCGCTGATGTTCCTGCTCGGGCTGGATGACCTGTTCATCGACCTGTGCTACTGGGGTCGCAAGCTGATCCGCCGCTTCCGCATTTACGACAAGTACGAAAAGGCCGACGAAAAACGCCTGTACGAAGTGCCTGAGAAGCCCCTGGCGATCATGGTCCCGGCCTGGAACGAGGTGGGTGTGGTCGGTGAAATGGCGCGCCTGGCGGCGTCGACCATCGACTATGAAAACTACCAGATCTTCGTTGGCACCTACCCCAACGACCCACAGACCCAGGCGGATGTCGACGCGGTATGCCTGCACTACCCCAACGTGCACAAGGTGGTCTGCGCCCGCCCCGGGCCCACCAGCAAAGCCGACTGCCTGAACAACATCATCGACGCGCTGCTGCGCTTCCAGAATGAAGCGCGCATCGAGTTCGCCGGCTTCATCCTGCACGATGCCGAAGATGTGATCTCGCCCATGGAACTGCGCCTGTTCAACTACCTGCTGCCGAACAAGGACATGATCCAGATCCCGGTCTACCCCTACGCACTGGACTGGAAGGGTTTCACCGCAGGCCACTACGTCGACGAGTTCGCCGAGAACCACGGCAAGGATGTCATCGTGCGCGAAGCCTTGACCGGCCAGGTGCCCAGCGCCGGGGTCGGCACCTGCTTCAGCCGCCGGGCCATCGCCGCGCTGCTCGAAGACGGCGATGGTATCGCCTTCGACGTGCAGAGCCTCACTGAAGACTACGACATCGGTTTTCGCCTGAAGCAAAAAGGCATGAAGTGCATCTTCGCCCGCTACTCGATCAGTGACCCGGCGCTGACCCTCAAGCAAGCGTGGCGCCCCGGCATGAGCCGCGAGTTTTCCCAGGTGATCTGCGTGCGTGAGCATTTCCCCCGCGACTGGCAGCATGCCATCCGGCAGAAGTCGCGGTGGATCGTCGGTATTGTGTTCCAGGGCACCAGCAACCTGGGCTGGAGCCGCACGGGCGCGCTCAACTACTTTCTCTGGCGCGACCGCCGCGGACTGTTCGCCTACTTGCTGAGCTTCCTGGTCAACCTGTTGCTGCTGGTGCTGTTGGCCATGTGGCTGGTGACGGTGATCGCGCCGGAGTCCTGGCGTTTCATGTCGATACTGAGTGACAGCTGGCTGTTGTCGACACTGCTCTGGCTCAACGGCCTGATGCTGTTCAATCGCCTGTTCCAGCGCGGCTGGTTCGTCACCCGTTTCTACGGAATCGGCGAGGGCCTGTTGTCGGCGCCCAGGATGATGTGGAGCAACTTCGTCAACTTCTTCGCCAACCTTCGTGCCCTGCGCCAGGTCATGGAGATGGGCGACTCACGCCGCGTTGCCTGGGACAAGACCACCCACGAGTTCCCGGCCATTACCACACCTGCACGTACACCGCTGGGCCAGCGCCTGGTCGCCAAGGGGCTGATCAGCGACGAGCAACTGCAACAGGCAATCACCAGCCCGGTGCGCCGGCGCCTGGGCCGTGAACTGCTGCTGCGCGGCTGGCTGACCAGCGAACAACTGGTGGCCACGCTGGCCGAACAGCTGGACCTGCCCTGGGCACCACTGAACCCGTTCAAGCTCGACCCGCAACTGATCGCAAAACTGCCGCGCAAGCTGGCCACCCATTACGGCGTACTACCAGTGGCGGAGGACGGTGACACGTTGATCCTGGCCAGCGAAAGCCCGGTCAGCCAAGTGTCGCTGGGGGTGATCAGCCGGCAGTTGAAACGCCTGGTCAGTTGCCGCCTGGCACCCCAAGGGCGGGTCACCCTCGGCTTGCGCTACCACTACCCGAGCCCCTGGCAGAAGCCCGAAACCCGCGACATGCTCGCCGTCCTCGAACGCCACCAGGACAACGCGCAGTTGCTGGAGCAAGTCAGCCATCACCAGGTGATGCTCGGCGCCCTGCTGCAGGTGCGTGGCAGGGTCCCGGTTACCCTGTTCAACCAGGCCCTGATCGATTTCGACCCCGAGCAACAGACCCTCGGTGAGCACCTGATTGCCCGCGGCATCATCACTGAGCACGTCCTGCAGCAGGCCCTCGCCGAACAAGCCAGCGAACAGCAGGCCGCCTACGACCTGACCCGGGAGGTGGCATGAAGCCGCGTTTTACCCTCACCCTCACCGGCCTGTTGCTGTGTGCCACCACCCTGCCCGGCGCAGCCGCCCCCATGAGCGACTTCCAGCGCTTCACCAGCTACCCGTTCATGGAGCGCAGTTACCGCGAGGCCAAGCGCGACAACTGGGCCGAGGTCGAGCGCCTGACCCGCCATGTGCTGGGGCGGGTGCCGAACAACGACGAAGCCCGCGCACTGCTGGTCGAGGCCTTGGCCCACCAGCGACGCTACAAAGAGGCCGAAGCACTGGCCGATCAGCTTGCCGACCGCCCGGAGTATGCCAATGCTGTCCTGGCGTTGCGCCTGACCTGGATCGAACAGGACCCGCCCCCCGCCAGCCAGGTGGAGAGCTGGCTCGCCGCCAGCGATGGCAACCAGCGAGTACGCCTGTGGCAGGCCTACAGCCTGAGCCTGGCCAAGTTCGGTGGCGCAGCCAAGGCCCTGGACTGGCTCAACCACTTGCCGCCGCGCGAGGACGGCCAGGTCCTGCGCCTGGCCAGGGCTAACTTCGCCGAACAGTTGCGCAACTGGAAAGAAACCATCGAACAACTGCAACCGTTGGCCGAAACGGGCCAGTTGCCCGCCCAGGACTGGCAGCGCCTGGCCAACGCCTATATCCAGCAGGTCGACGAACAAGGCCTGAAAAAACTGTTGCTCAGCGCGCCGACGGTGGCCGTGGCCAACCAAGCTCGCCTGGCCATGGCCAACCGCGCCATCGCCGTCGGCCACAACCAGCAGGCCCAGCGCTGGTTGCAGTCACTGCCGACCGAGCAGTTGCAACAACCCGAGCAGCGCCAGCAGCTGTGGGCGCTGGCCCGCGAAGGTGATGACGCGCACCTGCTGCGCCGCCTGAGCAACGAACTTCAGCGCCCGTGCCTGGAGACGGTCGACTGGCTGTCGCGGCACGACCCCGACCTGGCCCGCGAACAGCTCAAGGGCTGCACGGCCAGCACCGACCCGCGAGCCTATGCCGTGCTCCAGCAGCGTCTGTACGGCGACCCGCCACAGCCGCCGCAACCCCGTACCGCGGCCGAGTGGGAACGCCGCTACCGGCAAAGCGGCGAGCTGGCCGCGCTTGAGCAAGCCACGTTCCTGCTATTGCAGCAAGGCCAGAGCGGGCGCGCCCGGCAGTTGCTGGAGCAAGCCTTCGACCGCCGTCAGGGCCGCCTCAGCCCTTCCCTGCTGCAACGCCTGGGCAACCTCTACGCACGCAACGACGGGCCACTGGACAGCCGCCGCATGCGCGACCTGATCCCCAGGGTCGACGCCAACACCCGCGCCCAGCTGCTCGGCCGCCTAGCCGAAGCCGGCCAGTGCGACGCGGTGCGCCTAGCGATCCCTGGCGAGCCACGCGAGGCCGGCCAATACCGTGCCCTTGGCCGCTGCGCCATGCCCGACCAGCCCGGCGAGGCCGTGGTCTATTACCAAGCTGCCGAACAGTTGGGCGACAGGGGCAATCGCTTGCCCCTGGCCTATGCGCTGGAGGCTGCTGGCGACTCCGAAGCCGCGCTACCGATCTGGCGCAGCCTGCCGGACCCTGCCTGGACCGACAACGCACGCCTGACGGCCGCCCGTGGCGCGTTGAATGCAGGCGATGCGAAAGCCGCACGTGCCTACTGGGACGCCGCCGCACACACCCGCGCCGATGACTGGGCGCTGGGCGCCGCCATCGCCCAGCGCCAAGGCGATACTCAGGCAGCCCTGGGTTTTCAGCGCCAGGCCGTGGCCCATTCGCCACGCGCCGATCACTACTACGCAGCCTCCAGTACCGCGCAACTGGCCGGTGACAGCGCCCAGAGCACAGCGTGGCTTGCCGAAGCCGTACGCCTGGCCCCGGACCAACCTCGTTACCGCGCCGATTACGGCATGCGCCTGGCCGGCTCGCAGGACAACGCCCAGCGCCGCCAATCGATACCCTACCTGGAGCGTGCCGCGCGCGACTTCCCGGAGGACTTTCGCCTGGGCGAAACCCTGGCCTTGCGCTACGACGAAGTGGAAAACAGCGCCGCCGCGCGCCGTGAGCTGCACCGGGTCATCGACGTGGAGCAGCAACTGGTCGACGGCGACGACGAGTACGGCAGCCTGGAAGCCCGCAAGTACCGCCAGCGCCGCGCCCACGAGAGCCTGTCGCGGCGCGACACCATCACCCTGGCCAGTACCTGGTCGCCAGCCGGTACCTCGACCAACGACAAGTTCCTCGACAACGGCCTGCGCAGCGGCAGCTCACGGCGCGCACAGTCGCAGAACGTTCAGCTGGCGATGTGGGACCACGCCCTGGGCGAGGAACCTAGCCGCAACGGCAGTACCCTCTCGGTCTACGGTCGCGTACTGTTCGGCGGCCAGAGCCGCACCGACTATGCGCAAAGCATGGGCACAGGTGTTGGCCTGCGCTACAAGCCCTTGGGCCAGGCCAACCTCAACCTGTACGCTGAGCTTTACCACCAACGGCAGATCGACACCGAGCATTACAGCGGCCTGAACCTTGGCGAGTTGCTCAGCCCGGCCAAGGTAGGCGGCAACTGGGGCGACCTGCGCCACCACGCCGAGTCGAGCAACGACCTGTTGTTGCGCGCCACGGCTTCGTTCCTCGACCAGGGTGGCTGGCGCAATGACTGGCGCATCGACCAAGACCACTGGAACGAGCGTTTCCTGTACCTGGACGCCGCCTGGTGGACCCACGCCGGCGATCACGCCTGGTTATCGCGCTACCAGCAGGGCCATACCTGGAAGCTGCCGGGTAATTCGCCGCAAACCCTCATGCCCTATGGCTTTGTCGAATTATCCAGCCAGGACCCGAGCAACGACTGGCGCCAGGATGCCCGTGCCGGGGTTGGCCTGCGCTGGCAGTGGTGGTTCGATGACGACCGCTACAACGCTTATCGCGGCTCGCTGAAAGTGCGTGCCGAGTACCAGCAATCGCTGGGCGGCAACCTCTACGAGCGCGCCAATGGCGTGCTGCTTGGTGCGGAGATGACCTTCTGATGCGCACGCTCCTGGCGATCTGCCTGCTAACCCTGTGCCTGCCGGCTGCGGCAGACCAACGCCTGTTCTACCAGCCACTCAACCGCGATGCGAGCGTTACCCCGGCCCAGTGGCAACAACTGTGGCGTGCCACTGCGGCGCAGGGTGGCAAGACCTTGATCGTGCAGTGGAGTGCCTACGGCGACAGCGATTTTGGCGGGGCAAAGGGTTGGCTGGCCAACAGCCTGCGCGAAGCTCGCGCCCAGGGGCTTGAGCTGGTACTTGGGCTGTACATGGACCCGTCCTATTACCAGCGCCTGGAGCAACTGGATGGCGAGGGCCTGAGCAGTTACTGGAAAGCCCAACTGGGGCGTTCGCTGGGCCAGTACACGCAATTGCGGGATGGCTGGCAGCTGGCAGTGGACGGCTGGTACTTGCCCATGGAGTTGGACGACCTGCACTTTCGCGAGTCGAGCAGGCGCGACGCGCTGTACAGCCAATTGCAGGCATTCAACCGGCAACTGGACAAGCCCTTGCATATCAGTGCTTTCAGCGTGGGCAAGCTGGCACCGCGGGTCAACGGCGCATGGCTGGGTCAACTGGCAAGCTTGGGCTTGACTGTCTGGTGGCAGGACGGGGCCGGTACTGGAAGGCTGCCAGCGCTGGTACGTGACGGTTATGAACAGGCCCTGCCGTGCCGGGTGGGCGTGGTGCGTGAAGCGTTTCGCCAGGTGAGTGCACCGGGGCAGGTGTTCAAGGCGCAGCCTGCAGAGCCGAAACTGGGCACGGGTTGCCATGCCGAAGCCGTGTTCGACTTGCGCTACCGGCCTTGGGCCAGGGGAGTCTTGCCGCAGAATTGAATCTGTCTGTGCAGAACGTGCATGCCTCAACGGAGCTGGGCTGGCCCCAGTGGACCCTGCAGATACCTTGACCAGGGTGCTGGTCAAGGCGGATCAGGCGTTATATGAGGCCAGGCACAACGGTAAAGATCGCTTCGTGCTGTGGACTGCCCAGCAGAGCGAACCTACCCACCCGCAGGCAGGCGAATCCTGAACTGCGCCCCGCCCAGCGCAGACTGCGCCACCGTCAACGTGCCGCCCTGCCCTTCGATGGCCCGCCGGCTGATCGCCAGCCCCAGGCCGAAACCACCAGTATTGCGGTCACGGCTACGGTCCAGGCGATAGAACGGCTGGAAGATCCGCTCACGTTCTTCAACCGGAATGCCGATCCCGTCGTCCTCGACCGTCAGCAGGCAAGCGCCGTCCTCTTCAAGCCGCAACCTCAACAACAGGTTTTCGTCACAATAACGCATCGCATTGCGCACCAGGTTCTGCACCGCCCGGGCTGTCAGCCGTGGGTCGAGCACGAACCGCGGCAGCTCACGCTCGGCACGCACTTCCCACTGGATGCCGCGGCTGTCGAGCTCTTCGGCAAAGCCGCCAAGCACACTGTCGACCAGCTCCAGCAACGACACCTCGACCCGCTCACGGGCCTGGTCGGCGTTGTACAGGCGGCTGTAGGACAGTAGCTCGAGCACCAATTCGTCCAGCTCACGCACGTGCCCAACCAGCTCCAGCAGGCGCTTGCGGCTGGTGGGCGGCACCTCGTCGAACAGCAGCACAAGGCCGAAGTCCAGGCGAGTCAGCGGTGTGCGCAGCTCATGGGATACCGCATTGAGCAGCTCGCGCTGCTGGTTGACGTGGCGCTCCAGGTCGCTGGCCATGGTGTCGAACACCCCGGCCAGTTCGCCGATGTTCGAGTGCGACGAGATGTGCGTGCGTTCCGCCATCTGCCCCTGGCCCAGGCGCCGGGCGGTTTCTTTGAGCCGCTCCAGGTCGCGCCAGTGCGGCCATACCCACAGCAGCAGGCAACCGAGCATGGCCGCGCCGATCAACACCGTGACGCCCCACGACAGCACGTTGATGTCCAGTGGGTCCGGGGGCGCATGCAGGCGCACCAGCCAGTCCTTGTCGAGCGGTGCCAGCACCGTCTCGTAATAGCCCCAGTCGGCGATGCGCACGGCGTACGACCCGTGCTCCAGGCGCGCCTGTTCATCCTCGCTCAGCTCGGCCTGGTCCCTGCGCAGCAGCTTGATTTCGAGCGGTGCGAAGGCGTCTGCCAGGTCTTGCTCCACCGCAGGCCAGCGCTCGCGCGGGGCTTGCTGGAACTGGCGCACGATCAGCGACTGCACGCCTTTGGCCTGGTCCAGGTTGTAGGCCATGAAGCGATCATGGAACAGCCCGACGATGGTGTCGGGAATGAACAGCAGCGCACCGGCGTAGGCGACGATGATCACCAGGTAGAGGCGCACCAGGATCTTCAGCATACTCGGTCAGCACTCCCACTCGACGCGGCTGAACAGGTAACCTTTGCCCCACACGGTCTTGATCTTGCGGGCCTCGCCAGCGCTGTCGTCGAACTTGCGGCGCAGCTTGGAAATGGCGACATCCACCGAGCGGTCGGTGCCGTTGAACTCGATGCCACGCAATTGCTGGAGGATGCGGTCGCGGCTGAGCACTTCACCGGCATTGCGCGCCAGCACCACCAACAGGTTGTATTCGCCGCTGGAAAGCTCCACTTCTTCACCGCGCCAGCTGACCAGGCGCTCGGCCAGGTCGATGCGCAAGCAGCCGACCAGGATCTGCTCGCTGTCCAGGCGCGGCTCGTGAACGCCGCTGCGGCGCAGCAAGGTCCGTACACGCGCCAGCAGCACACGGGGCTCGCACGGTTTGGTCACGTAGTCGTCGGCGCCCATCTCCAGGCCCAGCACCTGGTCGTGGCTGTCGTCGCGGGCCGTCAGCATCAGGATCGGCAGGCTCTGCGATTCCTGGCGCAGCAGGCGGCACACCTGCAGGCCATCGATACCTGGCAGCATCAGATCGAGGATGACCAAGTCGGGTTTGTCCTGGCGCAAGGCCTCCAGCACATGATCGCCGCGGGCGATCACCCGGACATGAAAGTCGTTGCGTTGCAGGTAGCTGGCGATCAGTTCGGACAGGGCGCTGTCGTCCTCGACCAGGAGAATATTCGGCATAGGCGTTTGGGTAGAATTCAGTGAAGACGTCGTCGGCCTCTTCGCGGGCTTGCCGGCGAAGGGTCCAGCACACAGGGTTACAGGCAGAATATAGAATCCCCTATAGCGACAGGATTTTTCTTCACACTTTTTCACACACCCCCTACAGGTATTAACAGGCACCGGAACGCCGTCTGCCTTAGCATACGCACGGTCATCATCGGAAGATCCGTATGCTTATTACCCGTATTCCTCGCCTGCGCCCCGTGGCGCTACTGGCGTTTCTGAGCATCTCCCTGGCCGGCTGTGGCGACAGCAACGAGCAGGAAGAAAAAACCCCCGCCCCCCACGTCCGCGTGGAAACCCTGCAATTGCAGCCACTGGCCATCAGCAGCGAACTCAGCGGCCGGATCCTCGCCCCGCGCACTGCCGAAGTGCGCGCACGGGTGGCCGGCGTGGTGCTCAAGCGGGTGTACCGTGAAGGCAGCGACGTCAAGCAAGGCGACGTACTGTTTCTGATCGACCCGGCGCCGTTCAAGGCCGACCACGACAGCGCCCGCGCCACCCTGGCCAAGGCCCAGGCCAACCTGTATCAAGCGCGCCTGCAAGAGCAACGCTACGGCGAGCTGGTCGACGAAAAGGCCGTGAGCCGCCAGGAATACGACAATGCCCGGGCCAGCTTCCTGCAGGCCGACGCCGAAGTGTCCGAAGCCAAGGCCGCCCTGGAACGCGCCCGCCTGAACCTGGGTTATGCCACGGTCACCGCGCCGATCTCCGGGCGCATCGGCCGTGCGCTGGTGACCGAAGGCGCACTGGTTGGGCAAAACGAGAGCACGCCGCTGGCCACCATCCAGCAACTGGACCCGATTCACGCCGACGTCACCCAGTCGACCCGCGAGCTCAACGCCCTGCGCCGTGCCCTGCGTGCCGGCGAGCTGCAGCAGGTCGGCGACGGCCAGGCCCGCGCCACACTGATCCAGGACGATGGCAGCGCCTACCCGTTGCCCGGCAAGTTGCTGTTCTCCGACATCAGCGTCGACCCGAGCACCAACCAGATCACCCTGCGCAGCGAGTTCCCCAACCCGGACCTCGACCTGCTGCCAGGCAGCTACGTGCGCGTGCGCCTGGAGCAGGCGGTGCAGCCCAAAGGCCTCAGCGTGCCGCAGCGCGCCATCCTGCGCGACAGCGCCGGCGTGCCGAAAGTGCTGGTGGTCGACCCGCAGGCCCGCATCAGCGACCGTCAGGTGGTGCTGGGCAATGCCCAGGGCGACCGCTGGGTCGTCAGCGAAGGCTTGGCGCCCGGTGAACAAGTGGTTATCGAAGGCCTGCAGCACGTCAAGGCCGGCGACCAGGTGCAGGTCGAAGCGAGCCAGGGCACAACGCCCGGCGCGCCGCCCATCGCACAGCACAACAGCCAGTGAGGGGCTGACCCATGCCGCAATTCTTCATTGACCGCCCGGTATTCGCCTGGGTTGTCGCATTGTTCATCCTGCTGGCCGGTGCCTTGGCCATCCCGCAGTTGCCGGTGGCCCAGTACCCCAACGTGGCCCCGCCACAGGTGGAAATCTATGCCGTGTACCCTGGCGCCTCGGCGGCGACCATGGACGAAAGCGTGGTCAGCCTGATCGAGCAGGAGCTCAACGGTGCCGACAACCTGTTGTATTTCGAGTCGCAAAGCAGCCTGGGCAGCGCCACCATCACCGCCACCTTCGAGCCTGGCACCCACCCTGACCTGGCCCAGGTCGATGTGCAGAACCGCCTGAAGGTGGTCGAGTCGCGCCTGCCCCGCCCCGTGACCCAGCAGGGCCTGCAAGTGGAAAAGGTATCCACCGGCTTCCTGCTGCTGGCCACCCTGACCTCGGAAGACGGCAAGCTCGACGAAACCGCCCTGTCGGATATCCTCGCACGCAACGTGATGAACGAAATCCGTCGCCTCAAAGGCGTCGGCAAGGCCCAGCTGTATGGCTCCGAGCGCGCCATGCGGATCTGGATCGACCCGAGCAAGCTGATCGGCTTCAACCTCACGCCTAACGACGTAGCCGACGCCATCAGCGCACAGAACGCCCAGGTCGCCCCCGGCAGCATTGGTGACCTGCCCGCCCGTGGCACCCAGGAAATCACCGCCAACGTGCTGGTCAAGGGCCAGTTGAGCACCCCCGAGGAATTCGCGGCCATCGTGTTGCGCGCCAACGCGGACGGCTCCAGCGTGACCATCGGCGATGTCGCCCGGGTCGAGATCGGCGCCCAGGAATACCAGTACGGCACGCGCCTGAACGGCAAGCCAGCCACCGCCTTCAGCGTGCAGTTGGCCCCCGGCGCAAACGCCATGGAAACCGCCGACCTGGTGCGGGCGAAAATGCAGGAGTTGTCGCGCTACTTCCCGGAGGGGGTGAAATACGACATCCCTTATGACACCTCGCCCTTCGTCAAGGTGTCCATCCAGCAGGTGATCAACACCCTGTTCGAGGCCATGTTGCTGGTGTTCGCGGTGATGTTCCTGTTCCTGCAGAACCTTCGCTACACGCTGATCCCGACGCTGGTGGTGCCGGTGGCACTGATGGGCACCTTCGCCGTGATGATGGCCATGGGCTTCTCGGTCAACGTGCTGACCCTGTTCGGCATGGTGCTGGCCATCGGCATCCTGGTCGACGATGCCATCGTGGTGGTGGAAAACGTCGAGCGGATCATGGCCGAAGAAGGCCTGCCGCCCAAGCAAGCCACGCGCAAGGCCATGGGCCAGATCAGCGGGGCGATCGTCGGCATCACCCTGGTGCTAGTGGCGGTGTTCCTGCCAATGGCCTTCATGAAAGGTTCGGTGGGGGTGATCTACCAGCAGTTCTCGGTGTCCATGGCGGTGTCGATTCTGTTCTCGGCGTTTCTTGCCCTGAGCCTGACCCCTGCCCTGTGCGCCACCCTGCTCAAGCCGCTGGCCAAAGGTGAGCACCACGAACGCAAGGGCTTCTTCGGCTGGTTCAACCGACGCTTCGATAGCATGAGCAACGGCTACCAGCGCTGGGTCGTGCACGCGCTCAAACGCAGCGGCCGTTACTTGCTGGTGTATGGCGTGCTGCTGGCCGTGCTGGGCTATGGCTTCAGCCAACTGCCCACAGCGTTCCTGCCGACCGAAGACCAGGGCTACACCATCACCGACATCCAGCTGCCGCCCGGTGCCAGCCGTATGCGCACCGAGCAGGTGGCCGCCCAGATCGAGGCGCACAACGCCGAAGAACCGGGCGTAGGCAACACCACGCTGATCCTCGGCTTCAGCTTCTCCGGCAGCGGGCAGAACGCGGCGCTGGCCTTCACCACGCTCAAGGACTGGTCCGAGCGCGGTGCCGACGACAGCGCCCAGTCGATCGCCGACCGCGCCACTATGGCTTTCACCCAGCTCAAGGATGCCGTGGCCTACGCTGTACTACCGCCCCCTATCGATGGCCTGGGTGAGTCGACCGGTTTCGAGTTCCGCCTGCAGGACCGGGGTGGCATGGGCCACACTGAACTGATGGCCGCGCGCGATGCATTGCTGGCCAATGCCGGCAAGAGCAAGGTGCTGACCAACGTGCGCGAGGCTTCGCTGGCCGAAAGCCCACAGGTGCAACTGGAAATCGACCGTCGCCAAGCCAATGCCCTGGGTGTGTCGTTCGCCGACATCGGCGCGGTGCTGGATACCGCCGTAGGCTCCAGCTACGTCAACGACTTCCCCAACCAGGGCCGTATGCAGCGGGTGGTGGTGCAGGCCGAGGGCGACCAGCGCAGCCAGGTCGAAGACCTGCTGAAAATCCACGTGCGCAACAGCAGCGGCAAGATGGTACCGCTGGGGGCCTTCGTTCAGGCGAAATGGGTCAGCGGCCCGGTACAACTGACGCGCTACAACGGTTACCCGGCGGTTTCGATCTCCGGTGAACCGGCCGCGGGCTACAGCTCGGGCGAAGCCATGGCCGAAGTCGAGCGCCTGGTCGCGCAACTGCCCGCCGGTGCGGGCCTGGAGTGGACCGGCTTGTCCCTGCAAGAGCGGCTGTCCGGCAGCCAAGCACCGATGCTGATGGCGCTGTCGCTGCTGGTGGTGTTCCTGTGCCTGGCAGCGCTGTACGAAAGCTGGTCGATCCCGACCGCCGTGCTGTTGGTAGTTCCGCTCGGTGTGCTCGGTGCGGTGCTGGCCGTAACCCTGTGCGGCATGCCCAATGACGTGTTCTTCAAGGTCGGCGTGATCACCCTGATCGGCCTTTCGGCAAAGAACGCGATCCTCATCATCGAGTTCGCCAAGAGCCTGATGGACCAGGGCGTCGATGCCGTGGACGCTGCGGTACAGGCAGCCCGCCTGCGCCTGCGGCCGATCGTCATGACCTCGCTGGCCTTCATCCTCGGCGTGGTCCCCCTGGCCGTCGCCACCGGCGCCAGCTCGGCGAGCCAGCAGGCGATTGGTATCGGGGTGATCGGCGGCATGCTCAGCGCAACCCTGGCGGTGGTGTTCGTGCCCGTGTTCTTCGTGGTGGTGATGCGCCTGGCCGGGCGGGGTAAGGCCAAGCCTGAGGCGCGAGCCAGCCACGCCACTGAAGGCTGACAGGTCGGGGTAAGCCGATGAACAGGAGCGTTGGCATTGCGCTCAACGCTCCTGTTCTGGTTAACCCGCTACTTTTTGTTAACCGCCGCCTTTAGCTTCGTGCCCGCTGTGAAAGCAGCCTTGTTTGCTGCAGGGATATTCAGCGGCGCCTTGGTCCGAGGATTTCGGCCAACCCGAGCAGGCCCGTGCTTCAACTTGAACGTACCGAAGCCAACCAGGGCAACCTGGTCTCCCGTCTTCAACGCTTGGGTAACTTCTTCAATGAAAGCATCGAGGGCTTTTGCAGCCTTCAACTTTGAGACTTCTGCCTTTTCCGCGATGGACTTGGTCAGTTCGCCTTTGTTCATAGACTCGCTCCTTGGTTTGCAGGCTTGTCCCCAGGACAGCGCCGTCGGCGTATTTAGGGGCCCATTGGGGTAAGCCCACAACTGGTAAAAATGTCAGGTCGCGCACCCTGTTGTTCTGCCAATCTGGACATTCACTTCCAGGCATGGGAGGTTGCCAAGCCTTGAACCTTGGAAACTGCCCGATGACCTGCCCCCCCTTGCCCTGCTGTTCTGTTCTCATCCTCGCCGGCGGCCGTGGCCAGCGCATGGGCGGCCGCGACAAGGGGTTGCTGGCCTGGAAGGGCGAGCCGCTGGTGGCGCATGTACAGCGCGTGGTGCGGCCGTTGAGCGATGACCTGGTGATATCCTGCAACCGCAACCAGGCGGCCTATCGGGCCTATGCCGACCAGTTGGTCGGGGACGCCGACCCGGACTTCCCCGGGCCGTTGGCCGGGGTGATCGCCGGCCTTGCCGCGGCGCGGCACGAATGGGTGGTGGTGCTGGGCTGCGATGCGCCGCTGATCGACCTAGTGTTGATCGAGGAATTGCTGCAGTTGGCCGTGACTGGCAACAGTGCGGCGATGGTGCGCCAGGGCGGTTACTGGCAACCGATGTTCAGTGTATTGCCGCGCAGGCTGTTACCGATGCTGCAGCAGGCCTGGGCGGCCGGTGAGCGGAGTTTGCAGAAGGCCCTGCTGCTTGAGCCGGTGCAGGGGCTGGAGTGTGCCGAGGATGACCGCAGGTTGAGCAATTTCAATAGCCCTGACCTGCTGCAGGGCTGAAAGGTCGATTTCCTTCACGCATTAACCAGCCGACAGCTCCCCGACGCTGATCTCGCGCATTCTGAACTTCTGCACCTTGCCGGTCACCGTCATCGGGAACTCATCGACAAAACGGAAGTAGCGCGGCACCTTGAAATGGGCAATCCGCGCCCTTGCCCATTCGCGCAGCTCGTCTTCAGTGGCCGTATGCCCCGGATGCAACCGCACCCAGGCAACGATCTCCTCGCCATACTTGCTGCACGGCACGCCAATCACCTGCACGTCGGCGACCGCCGGGTGAGTGAAGAAAAACTCCTCCAGCTCACGCGGGTAGATGTTCTCGCCGCCCCGAATGATCATGTCCTTGCTGCGCCCGACGATGCGCACATAGCCCTGCTCGTCCATCACCGCCAGGTCACCGGTATGCATCCAGCCTTCGGCATCGATGCTTTCGGCCGTGGCCTTGGGGTTGTTCCAGTAGCCCAGCATCACGCTGTAACCACGGGTACAGAGCTCGCCGATCTCACCGCGCGGCACGCTGTGGCCATCGCCATCGACGACCTTGTTCTCCAGCCGCGGCTGGGTCCGCCCGACACTGCTCACCCGCCGTTCCAGGTCATCATTGGCGCCGGTCTGCAATGACACCGGGCTGGTTTCGGTCATGCCGTAGGCAATCTGCACCTCGGCCATGTGCATCTCGTCGATGACCCGGCGCATGACTTCGATCGGGCAGGTGGCGCCGGCCATGATGCCGGTGCGCAGGCTCGAGAGGTCGAACGCGTGACGTTGCGGGTGATCCAGTTCGGCGATGAACATGGTCGGTACGCCGTACAGTGCCGTGGCCTTCTCTTCGGCGACCGCGCGTAACGTGGCCAACGGGTCGAACGCATCGTTGGGGTAGATCAGCGTACTGCCATGGGTCATGCAGCCCAGGTTGGCCATGACCATGCCAAAGCAGTGGTACAGCGGTACCGGCACCACCAAGCGATCATGCTCGGTCAGGCCGAGGCTTTCGCCGACCATGTAGCCATTGTTGAGGATGTTGCTGTGGCTCAGCGTGGCGCCCTTGGGGAAGCCGGTAGTGCCGGAGGTGTACTGGATGTTGATCGGGTCGTCACAGTGCAGTTGCGCCTGGCGCGCCGCAAGGGCCTCGGCGCTGACCGCATCGGCGCGAGCCTGCAAGGCGTCCCAGGCCATAAAGCCCGGCGGCGGTGCCGCAGCCAGGCTCACCACCCCGCGCAGTTCGGGGAAGCGCTCGCAGGCCAGTGCGCCCGGCGTGCCATGGGCAAGGCCCGGGACCAGGCCGAGCAGCATGGCGTGGTAATCGGAAGTCTTGAAGGCGTCGGCGCAGATCACCCAACGGCAACCCGACTGGACCAGGGCGTAGTCCAGTTCGCTTGTGCGGTAGGCCGGGTTGATGTTGACCAGGATTGCCCCGACCTTGGCGCTGGCGAATTGGGTAATGCACCACTGGGCACAGTTGGGGGCCCAGATGCCCAGGCGGTCGCCCGGTTGCACGCCCAGGGCCATGAGCGCGCGGGCGTGCCGGTCGACGGCTGCGGCCAGTTGCCGCCAGGTGTAGCGCAATGATTGGTGGTGAACGACCAGGGCTTCGCGGTCGGGGAAGCGGGCCACGGTGGTGTCGAAGGCGTCGCCGATGCATTGGGTAAGCAAGGCCTTGCCCTGGTCGCCCTGGGAGTAGCTTGGCTGGGTCATGGGTGCGCTCTTGTTGTTCTTGTGTTGATTGGCCGGCCCTTGCGCAGGCAACACCGCCCCCACAGGTACTGCACGCCCTGCGGGAGCGGGTTTATCCGCCCTACCTGACAAACACCTGCGGCGTAGTGGTCGACATGTCCCCACCCGGCAGCTTGATGTTCTTCACTTTCTCCAGCGTCTGCGGGTCGAACACCGCCAGGTCGTTGAAGGTGCCGCCCAGGTACAGCTTGTCGCCCTTCTTGTCGAAGGCCACGCAGTAATAGGTGTGTTCAAGGTTAGCTGCCTTGATCAGTTTGCGTTCCTTGATGTCATACCGCGCCAGGCGGTTGAGCACACCGTAGATCTGGTTCGGATCCTTCGGCGAACGCAACCCGGTGAAGTACAGCTCGGTCAGGTCGGCAAACTCCTGGGTGTGGGTCTTGCCGGTCTTCAGGTCCACACTCAGGTAACCATAGAGCAGCTCGGCGGTGGCCGGGTCCTGCTTGTCGTCCTTGAACTTGGCGATGGTATAGAGCATCGAAAACTCGTGCCGGGCGCTCTGGTGCGGCCAGAAATACAGCACGTCCGGGGCGCTGTAGCCGGGCCGGTTCCAGTTGCGCAACGGCAATGCCACCTCGTACTTGCCGGTTTGCACGTCCATCTTGTAGATGTCCGGGCCGGCCACGAACAGGCTGCCATCGTCGGCGGCGCGCATCAGGTACACCTGGCGCGGCATCGGGAAGGTACGTGCAGGTTTGGCATCGAGGCCATCGGCGGTGCGGAACACCTCCAGGCGCGGCGGCTTGACCACATAGTGATCGTTCAGCCGCTGGGTCGGGTTGACCGTGGCATACACCTCTTTACCGTCCGGGCTGATGGCAAAGGAATACATCGATTTGCCGACCTCCCCGGGCACACTGGACAAACTGGCGTGGAAGGTGGTCTTGCAGGTGTCCAGGTCGATGCCGTAGAGGTCGCCGTAATGGTTGTTGAGCACATAGGCGGTGCGGTTGTCGGGCGCCATCATCGCGGTGCCGGGGCCGAACGCGTCAGGCATGCGGCAGCTCTTGTACACCGCATCCGTGGCCACATCGACCACGTGCAGGTTGTTCGGGTAGTTGGTCACGATCAAGTATTCATGGCCAGCCTTCAAGGCCGGCCCGGTGTCGTCAGCCTGTACCGCCCAGGCGCTGGCCGTGGTGGCGACGGTGAGCGCGAGCTGCGCGCAGAGTCCAGGTTTCATGCGGTTTCCCCTTGTCATTCTTGTTGGGCCGGTCACTTGTCTTTCGGGAACACGGTGCCAAGGTTGCGCCAGTCGTCCTGTGAGTTGGTCGCCTGGGCATTCCAGTCCTGGTAGGTGCTCATCATGTCCGGCACCTGAGCCGGCCACCAGCAGGGGTCAGAACAGCCATAGAGGTCGGCCTCCATGGGTTGGCACAGTGAGCTCACGCCGCCAAAGGCGTCCACCTCCCAACCCGGGTCGGTGGTGGCGGTACAGCCGGCCACCGCGCTCATCGCCATGACCTCTTCAACACGGTCTTCGGCAGCGGCCTGTTCGAGGATGCGCGCCTTGTTGTTCAGGGGCTTCAAGTGCTTCATGTCAGTGCGCCTTCCGCGGGGTGATATAGCGGTCGATGAAGGCCGGGTTGGCGGCCATGATGCGGCTGTAGACTTCGATGCCGAAGTCGACCCAGTCGCGCATCAGTTCGCAGTAGTGGTAGGTGGGGTGCTGCGGGTCGCCGTAGCGTGCGTAGCTTTCGTGGTAGCAGCCGCCGGAGCACAGGTTGCGGATACGGCAGCTTTCGCACCCAGTATTGCTGCGGTCCAGGCGTTGCGACAGGAAGTCATTGAGCTGCGCTTGTTTGACGCCTTGGTGCACATTGCCGAAGGTCGGCAGGCTGGAGCCGGTGAAGCGGTGGCACAGGTTCAGCTCGCCTTCGTGGTCTACCGCCAGCATCTTCAACCCGGCGCCGCATGGCAGGGCTTTCTTGTGGCCTTCGTGGATGTCGGTGATCAGCTGGTGCAAGTTGGAGAAGCCGATGTTGCGGTGCTCCAGCGCTGCTTCCAGGTAGCGTCGGCCCAGGGTTTTCATATTGGCGAACACCTGCACCAGCTCGTCGCCGGTGAGGTTGAACGCCGACAGGTCGCCAGAGGTCACCGGAGCGAAACCGACCTCTGCAAAGCCCAACTCGTTGAACAGGTGATGCCAGATGGTCTCGACATCGGTGATACCACGGGTCAGGGTCACCCGCGCCCCCACTGGGCGGCTGTTGTAGCGCGACAGCAGCATCTCGACCTTGCGCCGCACCACGTCGTAGGTGCCCTGCCCGCCCACGGTGATGCGGTTGCGGTCATGCACGGTCTTGGGCCCGTCGATACTGATCGACAAGCCGAAGCGATGGGCGTTGAGCCAGTCGATGATCTCTTCGGTCAGCAAGGTGGCGTTGGTGGTCATGATGAACTCCACCTGCTTGCCAGCCTCGGCAAAACGCCGCTCGCAGTAGGCCACCATGTGCTCGATCAAAGGCCGGTTGGACAACGGCTCACCGCCGAAGAACACCACGCTGTAGCGTTGCTCGTCGGGCGATTCCTTGAGCAGCATCTCCACCGATGCCTCGGCGGTGGCGGTACTCATCTTCTTGCCGGCCGAAGGTTTGTCCAGGTCCTCCTTGTAGCAGTAGGTGCAACTGAGGTTGCAGCCGGTGTTGACGTTGAGCACCACCGTGTTCAACGCCGTGCGCTCGACCTGCTTGAGGGCGATTTCCGGCGTCAGTGGCGAGCCGTCGCTGACCACTTCCAGGGCGATCAGCTCGCGCAGGGTCTCTTCGATATCGACGCCGGCAAACTGCTGGCCGAGGCGCTGCATCAGCTCTTCGGCAGAGCAGCCTTGCTGGCGCAGGGTGTCGATGATGCCGCCGGTTACCGCGTCAGTGGCAAACAGCGAGCTGCTGGGAATATGAAACAGCATGCGGTCGGCATCGACCTGCACTTCGTGCAGGTTGCGTTCGACCAGGTTCAATTGTGCGCCCATGGCGACCTCCGATAATCGATCCGTTGGAAAACGCGTTCACACCTGCCTTATGGCAAGGGCGGGTTGTTCCAGCGTTGGACGGTGACGATCATGTGGCCCTCGCCGGTCTGGCCGCCGTCAGCCAGGGTGGCAATGACCTTCAGGTTGCCCGCGTTGTTGGTCATCATCTTGCGTGCCGGGTTAGGCCCTGCGCCGCCGGGCACGAAGACCCCGTCGGCCTGCATCTGGCCGGCGAACTTGACGTCCTCGTCCTCGACTGCACGCTCGTTGAACGGCTCGACCTTCCATTTGGCCGGCAGGTAACCGATGCGCAGCGGCTGGCCGCTGGCGTCCTTGCCCCAGGCTTCGGCTTCGAAACGCCCTTGCACCTTCGGTACCGAAGCGCCGTTCTCGCCGATGCGGGCGATGGAGAACGCCGGCACCACCTTGACCTCATCGACCTTGTCGTACACCGCCAGGTTGACGCCCTTGAGCGCGCCCACCGCCACTTCTCGCTGGCCTGGCTTGGCGTCTGCCGCCGCGCGCGCCTTGACCCGCATCAGGGTCGGCGTGGCCTCAAGTACTTCGGTCACTTCAACACCTGCGCCCAGTTCCGGCTTGCCCGACAGGCCGCTGCCGACCAGGGTGATCTCGCTTTCGGCACCCACCTTGATGTACGCCGGCTGCACTGCCAGCAGGCGTGCCTTGTCCGCTTTCACGGCGCTGAAATCCAGGCCGCGCTCATCGTGATCGGCCTCGAACATGCGGCCTTTCATCTCGCCATCCAGCGCCGCGAATACCTGGCGCAGGTTGCTGTCGCCGACTTTCACGTTGCCGCGCCATTCATAGCCGTTGTAGAGAATCGCCGAGCCGCTGCCCGTGAACGGCGTACCGTCGGCGTAGCTGCCGTTGACCTCGACCTTGAAGGTGTCGCCCTCCCCCGCACTGACAGTCATCACCCCGCGGACATCGCCTTTGGCCAACATGTGGCCGCTGAACGCCCACTGCCCTGGCAACGCATCGGCCTTGGGCCGGGCCTGCTGCCATTGGGCCCAAGCCGGGCTGTCGAGCGGGAAGCGCTTGGCCAGGTCCGGCACCATTTGCTTGAGGGCGATTTCCAGCCAGTCGCGATCGCGGGCCTGGGCCTGGTATTCGAGGGACGGCCATTGGCCGAGGTGGAAGTTGACCAGGTGTTCCCATTCCTGGGCCGGGCGGCGTTGCAAGGCGACCCGGGCACCGGAGTGGCAACGGCCACAGGTTTCACTGAGCTGTTGGTCGAAGTGCTCGACCGTGTTCAGCCGGCGCTCCATGGCGTAGCGCACGCCGTCGGTTTCACTGGGCGCCAGGCCCTGCTTGTCGGCCAGGTACTTGACCAGGGTGCGCCGATCATCGTCGCTGATCTGCAGGCCGTGCATGACCTGCATGCGGGCGATGCTCATCAGCCAGCCTTCGGGCGTCTTGCGCTGATGGCTGATGCGGCTGTAGTTGTCGTTGCCCTCGGGGATATGGCAACCCATGCACTTGGTTTGCAACAGGCTCGGGCCCTGCTCGGCCGCCATGGCCTGGGTGCTCAGCAGCGCGGCGGCGACCAGCGCCAGTTTGCCCGCATGCCGCCGGAGTCGAGTCGTCTTCAAGGTCAGACCTCCACGGTTGTTGTTCTTATCGTTTTTGCACGCTTTGGTACAGCAGATGTGCATGTGACTCTGGCGATACAGGAACTGTGCCACCTGCTTCAAATGTGTTGAATTTCAACCTCTTAGTAGGTTTATAACGGTCGTGAAGGCGAACCTGAGCCTTGTCGGAGCGTGCCATTTCGCGACAGTGTGTTTCATGTTGAGACAGGGCCCTGCCCCGCGAAGAGGCCAGTGCAGGCAGTGTTTCACCACCGTCTCACAGCGTCTCAATGTGCAACAGCGCAACCCTGCAATCGCAACCTTGCACGGCGGCAAACCCCAAGCGCCTCAAGCCCTTGCAGCCAATCGGCGACCTTGGCACGGCCATTGCGCAACCGCCTCTCACATTCCAATGACAAGAGGCACTGCCCCATGCTTTCCGAACTGCCCATCCTGCCCGCCACCCGCGCCTTCCTCGAACGCAAGCTGAAGATGCGCATCGGCGCCAACTGGCAGGACGCCGCCAGCGGGCGCACCCTGTCGTTTCGCAACCCGGCCACTGGCGAGGTGCTCGGTGAGGTGCCCGCCGCCGACGCCGAAGATGTCGACCGCGCCGTACGTGCCGCGCGCCAGGCCTTCGACGATTCGCCGTGGAGCCGCCTGCGCCCGCGAGAGCGCCAGAACATGCTGTGGCGTCTGGCCGACCTCATGGAGCGCGATGCGCAACAACTGGCTGAGCTTGAGTGCCTGAACAACGGTAAGAGCGCCGCCGTGGCCAAGGTCATGGACGTGCAGTTGGCCATCGATTTCTTGCGCTACATGGCCGGCTGGGCCACCAAGATCGAGGGTAGCACCGTCGAAGCTTCGATGCCGTTGATGCCCAACGACCAGTTCCACGGCTTTGTCCGCCGCGAGGCGGTTGGCGTGGTGGGCGCCATCGTCGCCTGGAACTTCCCGCTGCTGCTGGCCTGCTGGAAGCTGGGCCCGGCCTTGGCCACCGGCTGCACGGTGGTGCTCAAGCCCGCCGACGAAACCCCACTGACCGCGCTCAAACTGGCCGAACTGGTGGACGAAGCCGGCTACCCGGCCGGCGTGCTCAACGTGATTACCGGCACCGGCCTGAATGCCGGTGCGGCGCTCAGCCGTCACCCGGGCGTCGACAAGCTGACCTTCACCGGCTCGACCGAAGTCGGCAAGCTGATCGGCAAGGCGGCCATGGACAACATGACCCGCGTCACCCTGGAACTCGGCGGCAAGTCGCCGACCATCGTCATGCCCGACGCCAACCTGCAAGAAGCCGCCGCCGGCGCCGCCACGGCAATCTTCTTCAACCAGGGCCAAGTGTGCTGCGCAGGCTCGCGGCTGTACGTGCACCGCAAGCACTTCGACAACGTGGTGGCCGACATCGCCGGCATTGCCAACGGCATGAAGCTCGGCAGCGGGTTGGACCCAGCGGTGCAAATGGGCCCGCTGATCTCGGCCAAGCAGCAGGACCGCGTCACCGGCTACATCGAGCTCGGCCGCGAGCTGGGCGCAACCATTGCCTGCGGTGGCGAAAGCTTCGGGCCGGGGTACTTCGTCAAGCCGACCGTCATCGTCGATGTCGATCAGCGCCACCGCCTGGTGCAGGAAGAAATCTTCGGGCCGGTGCTGGTGGCGATGCCGTTCGATGACATCGACGAGGTGATCGGCATGGCCAACGACAACCCCTATGGGCTGGGGGCGAGCATCTGGTCGAACGACCTGGGGGCGGTGCATCGGATGATTCCGCGGATCAAGTCCGGGTCGGTGTGGGTCAACTGCCACAGCGCGCTCGACCCTGCCCTGCCATTCGGTGGCTACAAGATGTCCGGCGTCGGCCGCGAAATGGGTGCGGCGGCCATCGAGCACTACACAGAACTCAAGTCGGTGCTGATCAAGCTCTGACCTTCAGCCGCTACCGGCCCTTGCACAGGTACACCACTGAACGCGAAAGCTGTGAGGTACCTGTGGCAGCGGGTTCACCGGCGAATCGGCCGGCACAGGCAGCGCAAAAACAACAATAAAGAACCATGGAGCACACCATGAGGCACACACTCGCCTGCACATTGGCCCTGCTGTTGGCTGCACCTGCCGCCCAGGCCCACGCGCTGTACAACCAAAACGGCACCACCCTCGACGCCGACCTCGAAGCCTTGTTCGGTGCATTCCACAGCGACGAAAGCTACAACCAGGCCGGTAACCGCCAACCCGGCAGCAGCAACTGGCGCGAGGGCTACGTCAAGTACGGCCTCAGTGCCAGCCAGGCCCTGGCCGACAACGGCGCACTGTATGGCGCCTTCAACCTGCTCAGTTCCGCCACCTGGGGCGATGGCGACGCCGCTGGCCTGACCCTGGGCGATGAACGCCGCACGGCCATCGAAGACCTGTACCTGGGCTGGCGTTCGGCCAACCTGTTCCCAGCACTGGGCGAGGATGGCATCGACCTCTCTGGCGGCCGTCAGGTGGTCAGCCTGGGCGATGGCTTCCTGATCCAGGGCGACCCGGTCAACTTGGGCAAGGTCGACCTGGGCGCCAACTTTGACCGCGGCGGCGCCTATTACCTGGCCGCGCGCAAAGCCTTCGACCGCACCGCCGTGCTGCGCCTGGGCGGCAAGCAGGGCTGGCGCGGCGACCTGATGTGGCTCAAGTCCGACAACCACTACCAGGCCGACACCTCCCTGGCGGTGGCCAACCTGGAACACGTCGCCGAGGCCGGCACCGTTGGCCTCAGCTGGATCCGCGGCCTGGACGTAGACCAGCGCTACGCGCAGATCATGGGCCTGGAGCACCGCGACGGCATGGACACCGCCAGCCTGCGCGGGCGTGGCAACCTGGGCGTGAAAGACCTCGAGCTGGCTGCCGAGTACGTGACCCAGGACAAAACCGGCGGGCGCGAGAATGCCTGGTACCTGGAGGGCAACTGGACCTTCTCCGAGCTGCCCTGGTCACCCACTGCCACCTACCGCTACAGCCGCTTCTCCGAAGGCTTCGACCCGCTGTTCTATGGCCTGAGCCGAGGCTACGGTACCTGGTTCCAGGGTGAAGTGGCGGCCAACTATGCCGGGCCGTTCAACAAGAACAGCCAGGTGCACCACGTGGCGCTCAAAGGCAAGCCACGGGACAACCTGACCGTCGGCGCGCTGTACTTCGACTTCGATACGCTGGACACCGACCAGGGCAACCTCGGCGGGCGGGAGCTGGACCTGTATGTGGAGTGGATGGTCAACGACCACCTGCTGATCAGCCCGCTGGTGGGGTTCTACAAGCCTGAGCGCAGTGTGGCCAATGGCGGCACGCAGATGGGCAGCCGTGACACCGGCACCTATATGCAGTTGGTGGTCGGGACCTTTTTCTGACCTGCAACCCCGGGGGGCAAGCGAATAGCAGTTCAGAGGCTCCGATTCGGGACCCTGGGGCCGCCATGCAGCCCTGGGTTCTCAGGCATAGCCCTGCTCTGTGAGCCAACGTCGCAGCATTTTCTGATGCTCGACCTGCTGCCCCTCAAGCACGACACTGAGCGCCTGGCCGGCCTGCAGCACGCGAACTATCGGCGCCAGCTCCACACCTTGCAAATGCCAAACCCCCAGCGGCTGGTCCGTCGTCACCACGACCTCGGCCTCATCCACCAGCCCGTCACGCAGCACCGGCTGCCGCGCCACTCGCACCGCGCGCCAGTCCGCGCTCAGGTGCAGCGGCTGGGCATCCGGCCAGCCCTGACGCCGGGCCCAGAACGGTTGCCCCGCCCGGCGTTGCTCCTGGGCATAGAAATCCCGGCCAATGCGAGCAAAGCGCAGGAACAACTGCTCGATCCGCTGCTGATGAAACTGGCGCGCCAGCCCTGCGCGTTCGGGTTTGCGCAGCAAGGTGTTGATCACCACAGGCGCCTGCAGCGCGGAAGACAGTGACTGGAAAATGCCATTCCCCGACAAGGGGTCAACCGCCATGGCGGCATCACCTACCCGCAGCCAGTCTTCCCCGACGCAATCGCCCGCCAAAATTGCCGTGCTGCTGCGTGCATGCACCTGCGCCGGCTCCAGAGCTCGCGCCCCGAACAGTTCGGCTACAAGAGAACTCTGACCTCGGCGCTCAGCGCAGTAGGCGGCCAGCTCGGACTTGCCCGGCAGCCCAGCGGCGTCCAGCGTGACTTGCCAGTAACAGCGGCCATCCTCCAGCCGCGCCATCCACGCCCAGCCATCCTCCAGGCTTTCCACTGCCGAGGCAGGCGCCCCTGGGCTACCCTGCCAGGCATTGAGCAGGCTGACAGTTTCCGGCCCGCGCAGGCGGTCCGCGGCCAGCGGTGCCTGACGGCCTCGGGCCTCAACGAGAAAATCAGCGATCAGTACCTGCCCATCGTCCAGACGAACACGATGACCGCCCTCGTGCACGAGCTCGCGCACCCGCCCCTCGACCACACTCACGCCCGCACGCTGAAGGTCCTCGCGCAGCGCCCGGTCAAACCGCTGTCGATCCAGCAGAAATTCCTGGTTCATGTGCAGGTGCTGGCCATTCCAGTGCACCTGCCGGGTAGCCGGCATGGCCGCCTGGCTCAAGGCCCCACCAAGGCCCGCATGCCGCAAGCCCTCCAGCACCCGTTGCGAAACCCCTTCAACTGCCGCGAAACGGCGCCACTGCGACACCACCGTCACGGTGTAGCCCAGCCGCCGCAAGCCGATGGCCGTGGCAGCACCTGCAGGGCCGGCGCCCAGCACCACAATGCGCGCATCAGCCACGGCTGGCACCTCGTCGTTCAGGGCCGATGAACGTCGCGTGATCGCGCAACCAGTCATGGACCTGCTGGCGATCCATACCCGGTTCGTCACGCAGCAACGCCGCAATCCTGCCGCTCAAAGCTGCACAGCCCAAGCTCGCGCCCGCTCTGCCGCCCGCACCTACATAACCGCCGAAAGCTGCCTGCCGGGTGCCAAGCCAGGACCACTGGCCGGGCGCGCAACGCGCATCACCGGTAACCCGGATCACCCCAGGGTAGCTGGCCGGGTACACCGGTCCACCCTGTGCCGGGCTGGATGCACACAACAACACACCGCAAGCCAGCGCTTCGGCACAGGCCTGATGCAGCACGGGCCGGTCGTGCTGTAACCCCAGGCTGAGGTTGACCAGCGTAGCCCCCGCCTCCACCAGCCACAGCAGCGCCGCAGCCACCTGCAGGGCACTGGTACTGGCCTGGTCGCTGAACACCTGGGCCACCAGTACCGGCATCGGCCCGGCCTCACGCTGCAAGCTGGCAAGTACCGCGCTGCCATGCCCTAGCTGGTCGGGCAGCATTTCTCCTTCACGCAGCTGACCGTCCTCCAGCCAGAAACGCCGGGCGCCCAGCAAACCGCTGGCCTGCTGCGGCGAACAGCCACTGTCGATGATGCCCATACGCAAGTCAGTGCCCATGCTTGATCACCTCCTGCGGCAGCACCCGCAACTGGCCGTCATGCAGCTGCAAGTGCAGGTCGGCATCGGCGAGTATCGACGCGCGGTGGCTGATCAGGATGCGCGTGCGGCCGGCGAACAGTTGGTCGATGGCCGCGATCACTTCGCGCTCGGTGGCTTCGTCCACTGCCGAGGTGGCCTCGTCCAGCACCAGAATCGCCGGGGCCTGCAGTACCGCACGGGCGATGGCGATGCGTTGCTTCTGGCCGCCGGACAACTGCTGGCCCCGCTCGCCCAGCAAGCCGTCCAGGCCCAACGGCAGGCTTTCGACCAGGCTGTCCAGTCGCGCCAGGCTCACCACACGCTCCAGCTCTGCACGGCTGGCTTCCGGCACGCCGTAGGCCAGGTTTTGCGCAAGCGTGCCGCGGAACAGCACGATGTCCTGGCTGACAACGGCTATACGACGGCGCAGCGCGGCCAGGTCCAGTTCGCGCAGATCAGTACCATCCAGCAGAATGCGTCCGGCGTCCGGGTCGTAGAAGCGCTGCAGCAAGTCGATGAGGGTCGACTTGCCCACCCCCGAGGCACCGCTGATGGCCACCTTCAGGCCACCCGGCACGCATAGCTGCACGTTGTCCAGCACGGTACCTTGCCGCCCTTCATGGGCAAAGCTCAACGTCTCCAGGCGCAATTCGCCCGGCCCGTCCGGAATGGGTTGCGGGTTGGCTGCCGGGCGCACGGCCACGGCCTCGCGCTTCAGCTCCATCACCCGCCCCAGGCTCACTGCCATGCGCTGCACCGCCACGTACAGGCCCAGCAGGCTCTGCACCGGGCCTACCGCCATGCCCATGTAGGTGGAAAAAGCGATCAGCGCACCCAACTGCCACGTCCCCTGGATCACCCACCAGCCGCCCACCAGAAACGCGCAAGCGCGGCACCAGGAAGTGAGCGTGCCGGGGATGGCCTGGGTGAAGAATTCGGTCACCTGCACCTTCAGCAACTGGCGCATGTAACCCTGGCCAAGCTGATCCAGCCGCCCTGCCTCGCGGCCTTGCTGGCCGGCCGCCTGAATGAACTTCATCGCCGGCAAGGTCTCGACCAGGAACGACGAAACATCCGCCGAGCGCTCGCGCAGGTTGCGCACTTCGCGCTCCACCTTGCGCCGCATCCAGCGCAGCCACAGCACCTCGATCGGCACCAGCAGCGCCAGCAACAGCGACAGCTGCCACGACAGCATCAGCATCAACGCCACCGCGCCCACCAGGCCAATCACCGCCGAAACCGCGGAAAACAGCGAATCCACGGCAAAGCGCTGGATCTCTGCCACGTCGCCATCCAGCCGCGAAAGAATGTCGCCCATGCGCCGCCGCCCATAGAACGTCGGCGACAACTGCTGCAGGTGCCGATAAAGGTCATCACGCAGGGCAAACAGGATGCGCCCCGACAGGCGCGTATGCAGGTAGCGGTTGACCCCGGCCAGCACCGTGCCCAGCAGGCCCGCGCCGATCATGATCGCCGCCATGTGCCAGAGGGTCTGGTAATCCTTGGCCAACAGCCCCTCGTCGATCAGCGTTTTGACCAGCCAGGGCTGTGCCAGCGCCAGCAGCGAGGCACCCAGCGACAAACCGAGCAACAGCCCGATGGCGCGCCGATGGGGGCGCACGAAACCATACAGCCAGGCCAACGCCTGGCGCATGAGTACAGGGTCGCTGGAGTCCACCAGCCTTGCGAACAATGGGCCCATGGTTCAGCCGCGCAACTGTTTGAGTTTGCGGTACAGCGTCGCCCGGCTGATCCCCAGTGCCTCAGCCGCGGCCGAAACATTGCCCTGATGGCGCGCCAGGGCGCCGCGAATCAGCTCCAATTCGTTGTCCTTGAGGCTACCGGAGGGCGCCGTGCCACTCGCCAGTTCGTCCAGCAGGCAATCGGTGAGGTGGTCAAGGGTCAGCACCTGTTCACCGTCCTCGCGCATGGCCAGCGCCGTGCGCACTACCATTTCCAGTTGGCGAATGTTGCCCGGCCAGTCGAAGCCTTCGAGCAATGTGGTCAGAGCCGGGTCCAGGGTTACGCCACGGGCATCGGACTTGTCCAGCAGGCTTTGGATGATCTGCGCCAGGTCATCACGCTCGCGCAGCGCCGGCAAACGCAGCGACACACCGTTGACCCGATAGTACAGGTCTTCGCGGAAATGCTGTTCCAGCACCAGGCGTTTGAGGTCGCGGTGGGTGGCGCAGATCAGCGCCACATCGATGTCCTGCTCGTCACCCGCCCCCAACGGCGCTACCCGGCGCTCCTGCAATACCCGCAGCAGGCGCGCCTGCAAGGCTAGCGGCATGTCGCCGATTTCGTCGAGGAACAGCGTGCCACCATGGGCCTGCATCAGTCGCCCGACCATGCCGCCGCGGCGGGAACCTGTGAAGGCGCCCTCGCGGTAGCCGAACAGCTCGGATTCGATCAAACCTTCGGGGATGGCTGCGCAGTTGACGGCCACAAACGGTTTGTCGGCCCGCGGGCTGGCCTGGTGCAAGGCCCGGGCGACCACCTCCTTGCCGGTACCGGTCTCGCCCAGCAGCAGCACCGGCAGGCCATTGCCCAGCCCCTGGCGGGCCATGCGCAGGTTGCGCGCCAGCCTTGGGTCGCCACCGGCCAGGGCGTCGAGTGCTGGCGACTGCTTGCTCAGCGTCGGCTTGCTGGCCGGCGTACTGCCATTGACCCGGCCATGGCGCGGCAGCTGCAGGGCACGGAAGTAGAACGCCCCCTTGGCCGTCTGCACACTACTCACCCCGCCCTGCCACAGGCGTGCGATGAATGCAGGTGAACGCTCGCCGAGCAGGTCCGTGCTGCGCCGGCCAATCAGCTCAAGGCGCGGCACTTGCAACAACTGGCAGGCACTGTCGTTGGCGGCCAGTACTTCGCCGTCCAGGCTCAGTGCCAGCAGGCCATGCCAGCAACTGTTGAGGTACTGCGGGCGGCTGTGGAAGGCCAGCACCAGTTGGTCCGGGTGGCACAGGCCGAACATACGGCTCTCGATGTTGCCAGCCGCCAGCATCAGCGTCGACAGGCTGTCCTGCGGTTGCGCCATCACCCCTTCGCGGGTGATGTCGAGCACGCCGATCACCTCGCCACGCGGGTCGCGCAGGGGCACCGAGGTGCAGGAGAATGGGCTGAGCCGGTCCAGGTAATGTTCACCGCAGTTGATCAGCGTCGGTCGGCCTTCCACCACGGCCGTGCCGATGGCATTGGTGCCGCGCAGCGACTCGCTCCAGCAACTGCCCGGGTGCAGGTCGCGCAGGCCCTCGCGGCTGAGTACGTGGGTCTGGCCTTCGATGGCCAGCACGTTGGCCTGGGCGTCGCCGAGGATGACGATGCCCGCCTTGCCCTGGCGTGCCACCAGGTAGTCCAGTTCCGGGGTGACGGCGTCGACCAGCAGGCGGTTGCGCTCCAGCAGCATGCGCAGGTCGTGGCCCTGCTCCAGCCCCAGGCCGACCTGCTCGCCCTGCAGGCAATCCAGGCCATGGCCCAGGCTGCGGCGCCAGGACGCGTCGATCTCGTCGCGCAGCATCCCCAGCGGCAGCTCGCCTTCGCTGGCCAGCTTCAGGCGGGCCTGGCGGGATTCATGCAACGGGTCTTGGGCATTTATTATGGGGATATGTCGTGCCATTTGTACTCCAGCGCATGCTCTGGCACGGGCAGTGTAATGGGCCACTGTGCCGCCGCAGTCTGCATTAAAGAGGCTTGGGCATAATCAAAGAACACGAGGGTCGCACAAGTTTACATACACGTAAAGACAGGGGAAATACAGTCTAAAGGTCCGCTATAGAGCAACAGCGATCAGGTGAAAAAAGCAAGATTGACCGCAGTTGATCATTCACGACAAGGCCGTCAGGGTGACGGCCTTGTGCATCATCAGCAAGGAAAGACAACGAGCGCTACGCCCGTTGCGCATCCATCACCTTCCCTCACGTCAGGTCATAGTCATCTATCCTCACCGGAGATGAGCGCCCGAGTGGGTCTTCGTAAATGGTGGGGTTCTTCAGGTAACGCTTCATTAGCTGTTCCGAAGTGAAAGTGTGTATACGTTCGACCGGCATCCACCTATTTCTAGGGTTAACATGATAAGTAACAGGTTTGAAGTTTTCATGTCGCTCCAGCATGGGCTTGCCATCCGCACCCAATACATAAGCGTGATCCTTATACACCCACTCCACCTTCCTAGGCTGCAAGTTGGCCCTCGCAATATCGACTCCAACGATATCTACAATTTCCTGATATGTATGCACGACATCGAATTTGGTCAGGGCCTCGCCTGACGCCCTAGCTTCCCCAACCAGCCCAGCGACTTCCATTGGCCCTCTGTAACCTTTTACCTCAACCCCAAGCTTCATGGCTAAGTCCCTGGCAAAGCTGCTCCCCGAATACTTACTGATAGTCGCCGAGTCGCAAACATGCAACTTTAACTCATAACCGTGGTAATTAACATTATGGTGATCCATATAATCAAGAAAGTCGTATGCATTCATTGAACTCCCATTCACATCGATATAACCGGGCCCACCATGCCCTTCAATTACAAGCCGAGGCCTGCCCTTATGGACATCTTCAAAGAGCCTGATGTCTCGACTCAAGTTTCTAAAGTTCGATCCTCCGCCCATTGTCCGGTTAAGGACAAATCTCGTGGAGGACGGCCGCGACGCTGCGGCCGCTGCGCCGCCCGACATGCCAGCAGCCATGCTGGCCAGACCAAAACCGAACCCTACAACAGCCAACCCAGCTGATAAGTCTTTATCGCTGTCTTCCAACATGACTGAAGCGATTTCAAAACTGGCCGATACCAGTGCCAACCCCGTCGTCGCGGCTGCCACAGCTAGGCTAGCGCCTCCCGTAAAGGGAGCCACCACAACATTGAGCACAGACATCGCGATACGGAATTCCTTGGTATACATTGCCGGTATCGCTTCTTGCCGGCTGTACTGGGCAACGACCTGATGACCGCTCGGGTCATGGTAGTTGACCGGATCACCCGCGCAGTATGCATACGCCGCGGGTCCACCGGCTCCAAATGGACTCCAACTATCCGGCGTGCGAAATGACATCAACTTAGGATCGTATACTCGATAGTTGCCCAAATAGTAGGTGTCGTCCGGTAACAACACCTCGCCCTTGAAGCCAAGCCAATTCTCCCACTCGTCGCCTGCATCAGCGTAGCCATAGGGTGAGTAAGTATGGTAACTGACTGCCCCCTTCTGGTCGACCGTAGCGAACACAGTGCCGGCCGCGTCACGAAGTTCGAACGTGCATGATACCGACGGCTGACTTCCACCCTTTTTATCACGCCGCTGTTGCAGGTAACACCCCGGGCTCTCGTTAAGCAGAATCAGCTGTCGCTGCGTGACACCGCGCCACATAGTAGTGTTCGATGTTACCTGTGAGCGAGCGTACACTTTGCCACCCCGATAATGAAGTTGGAAACCTCGGGTGGAGTCATTATTACCAGCCGTATAAAGGCCCCGAACTCGACCGAGGTCATCGTAGCCGAAAGTCACGCTCACTTTGCCGGGAGCATAGACATTGCCACGCCACTCTGACGTTTTGACTTGCCCATTCTCATAATAACTGGTGCCAAACCCATTCCATCGACCCTTATCGTCACTCTTAATGACGGTTGAGCCGTGCTTGCTCAGCAAGCCTGGTTTTTTTTCAGTAAATTCACGATCGATGTGTGCACGCCAACTGGCGGAGCCGGGCGAAGCAGGTCTTGCCTGGAGATTACTAGAAATAACATTACTCAGTACATCGTAGCTGAATGCCTGCTCATGGACAGTGTTTGTATTGTGAACATACCCTTGGCCCGTGGTGCTCCAGGTGATCAGGCGACCCTGCACGTCGTACCCAAATGTTTCTTTGAAGTGCTCTTTGCTGGCTACCTTCAACGTATTTTCTTTTAACTTACCCGCTGATGTCAGCTTGCGTTCCATGACATGAGTGGGCATCCCTTCGCTGCTGAAGGTACGAGACGTTTCGTTACCCATTTCATCATAAGCATACGCCACTGTTACGGTGCGACCGCCCGCCTCATCCTTAACCGTTTCCTCCTTGAGATGGCCGTCATCCGCATAGGTAAAGGAAGTCTTGCATGCCTCGCTGCTCAAACCGCTCAGTCGCCCATACGCATCATACGCGTAGTGGGTGACCGTGCCGCCGATATCCGTCACGTCCAACAACCGACCGCGTAGACTGTAACGGGACGACGTTGATAACGTTGCGGCCTTAGCGCCAGACGAACTATCGTGTACGGGGCACGTTTCAGTATAGGTAATGGTATCCATGTTCCATCGCGACACGTAGCCTGCCATTGCTGCGGGCCCCGTGAGGGCAGGAGCATTATTCGATCTGGAGGATCCGGGATAGCTGAATTCCTGTGAAACACCATTAACCGTGCGGGTAGAGACTCGCCCAAGGCTGTCGAGGGTCTGACTGCCCAGGGTAATGGCGGCGGCGTCGCTTCCGTGAACAGTGGTCAGGGTCGCATCAGGGCTAAGATGGGTTTGTGAGTATTCACTGCGCAGCTCGATGCCATTACTAACCTGTTTGGTTACCCGCCCAAATGCATCGTATTCGTAGGTTGATGACGGCTGCGAATTCGACGTTTTGCTGTTGAGCAATCCTGCTGAATTATAGCCATAGGCCACCTGATTGATGATTGTTTCCTTATTGCCACTGCATGAACGCGACGTGAAGGATTGGAGTGCACCGTCGGAGGTAAACGCCAAGGTGCGTTTCAATTGGCGTGTCTTGTCACTGCTGCTAGCTTGGGTAAAGGTAAGGCTTTGGGTCGCAGCGTCGTACTGACTGCTGTATTCGAATGAGCCATGGGTAACACGGGTGCCCTCATTGGTCGCCGCCACAACTTTCGATTTCCGGTTAACCTCTTTATTTTCAGCATCTCGCAGTATATGTGTCACCGTGCAGCGTTTCTTGTCCTTATCAGCTGCCCACTGGGTAGTCTGGCTAGATAGTCGCGTGCCTGCCCCATCGTAATCGTACTCGACGAGGCTGCTCACCCGCCCTTTATCATCGCGGGTTATGCTTGCCCACAACAGCCAATTCGTTCCGTCCACACAACGTCGCACCTCTTGCTCACGCCCCAAAGCATCCACTGTCACACGTTGACCTGCGTTGGTTTCGCTGTCGATTGTCTGATAGCGAATATGCCCATTGCTCAGCAGTGCGGTGGAGTACTTCATTTTGCTTGAAGCTTCGTCGCCTTGGCTGTACTGCTCACCTTTAAGCAACCCCCCGTCGGTAAAACTCCAATCGGTTTGCAGGGCGTTGCTGTCTTTTGTCTGCACCACCTGGTCATTATAACCAGTAATTGTCTGGCTCGATGCGTACTGAGTGCCTCCGACTTCGAGGGTGGTGCTAAGGGTGCGTTGTCGTTTATTCTGAGCATCCACAGCACGGACAATCGAAGTTTTTTTACGTGAACCGGCTATCTCTTTGCCTGTTTTATCAAGCAGGTAAACCGTCTGCGAAGTGACCTGACCGAAATCCGGCTTGCTTGCATCCGCACTGTATTCGAGCCGTTCGACTTGAATCCGTGTTGCGTTCCAATTCTTAAGTTTGAAACCATTAGCATTGAGTACGCTTTGTGCTCTCAGGCTCGCTTCAAGATTTTTCTTCTGCGCACTGTATTCTGACTTCTCGTCATCCGAAGAGGCTTTCTTGATCTGTTCATCCAATGTCGTAAGCCAGTCCCCCGCAGCGCTTGCTGCCAATTCAAAATGTCTGGTGCTGAGGTCTACACTTTCCAAATTGGGCCCTAGCACCATGAGTCGGTGTGTCGGCACGACAAGCGTCGTTGTGGCTATGCCGTCGATTGACGCTCGGGTCAAGGTCTCATAGCCATAATAGGTGACGTGTTGGACCTGTGGCTTGCCATCGACCACGTGACTGACCTTCTGCGACTCAACATGAGCAACAAGCCCGTTGCCGTCTCCAGGGTACTCAATCTTTATTGGCAGGTTGAATGTAGCTTTACCGTAATCGCTATGTGCAAGCGATGCACGAACCGACGAGAGCGTCCAGACACTACTGGTTAACCCCCGATCGCCACCCAGTTCCAGGGGTAACAAGTCGGTGTATTGCATGCCGAATAAGGCCCGATACATCCACGCACCGAAACCGGCCTCGGCGTGCACGGCCCTCCATTCCTCCACCTCATAATGCTTATAATTTTTATAATAGGTCCATTCAGTAATTTGCCCGCCTTCCTCCAGGCGCACCAAGTTACCCAGCGCATCGATTTTCATTACACTTTTTTGCTCGGCATGCTCGCCGGTTTTACACGTCGTTGTCAGAGTGGCTGTGCCAGACGCTTCATCCAGTTCGACCTCATGACGCCGGGAAGTAGTCGCTCCACTTGCGGATGTCAACGTTTCTGACGTCTGCACGCCGTCCTTGTACTCCAGGACCTGAGTCGTGACCTTTGTATCGCTTCGCTTGAACGCAATAGTCGTCTTATCAACCTCATAGGTATATTCACGACTCAGCACATCGAGGCCATCGGCGAGGGAAACGGTATGACATTGAACTTTTTCACCCTTGTACTTCAATGTCTCCGCATCGATCCTTTTCATTGCTTTTTTGTTGACCGTACCGTATTGGGTCTCAAGGCTCACGCCATTGATTCTGCCGCTACTTGTATCGATCCGATAGGTTTGCTCTTCTGCCAGCGCATCGCCCCCGAGCACCTTTACCACCCAGGTGTTTTCTTCGACTTTTATATCGTATGTGATGGTGTGCTGAGCGGTGGGGTAGACATCTACTGAAAACTGCGTATCCGATTTCCACTTAAGCTGCACTAAATCCTCAAGGTCGTCGGCGATTGAGAGCAGTCGTGGCTTGCGTGAATGCCTTTCGCCCCAGGTAAAAGTCAGCGACCTGCCTACGGCAGGTACGAAACGCGTCAACAATACGTTGGACACTTCCGAGGGGTGCCCTTCACCGCAACAATCGAATATGTAGATAGCACCATTTTTTGAGATAAGCGCCACCTGACATTCGTCCAACTCATGGTAATAAGAGTATTCCTGCTGATGCTCGGCAAGCTCATGTTCCGACATGCTGTCAAGCTGTGCCTCACCGACAAGCCGCTCACGGCGTTCTTGGGAGTTTGCGTACTCCACCCTTTTCTGGGCAAACACACTGGCGTCCAGCAAAAAACCAGCGCCCTCTTGGCGCCCATGGTTATTCAAAGACGTACTGACCCGTCGACCATCCGGATGCAGAAGTCCTTCGAATTCCAACGTGTACTCATATTCGCCGCTGCGACATTCTTCGTCCCACGTCACCAGTTTTAATTCTTGCGTCCAGGAACCCACTGGCAGCAGGCTGACATCAGGGCTGTCAATAGGAGAGCTTATGGCCAGCTCGAATAACGCCCCACCCTCTTCACTACCTAACATCGCAAGCGGAAGTTTCAACCCCCCTTTCCCGGTCATCGGATTTACTTTAATGCAATCAATTTTTTGAAAATTACAATAAAGACCTTCAACATCCTTGGCAATTGTCACGGCATTATTCGCGTTGGTCATTTCATCCACCTCTTGAGACATTCAGTGCTTGAATTTTCCGCCTGCTGCGATGACAGCATTCGCGACACACAACGCCCTGACAACTGATAAAAATGACAGTAGTCTCCCGACATTTTTCGTGCTCCCACCTTTGCTGACAACCCGCAGAGGCGCCCTTGCGCCCCTTTGCCAAGATGACAACTGCTGTTTTTGATAATTGCAGCTGAGCGCTAGTGTGGTGTTTCAGAAATACCACACTAATGTCTCTATGCTCGCCGCGAGGACAGCCACATGCGCGTTAGGCTGAACTTTGCCTCGTGCTGCGCCGAACGCCTCTCAGCCCCTCGAGTTGTGAAGTAAGCGAGAATCTGAAAACAGGCGCTATGAAATGGAACAAGCCGAATACCCGGCGTCTGGGGCACCTGAAGCATATGCACTATGAAAGGAGCCAAGTCGCAGCTGCTGCCGGGAGGGTGGGGTTGAGGCCTTTGGGACGATGGCCGGATGCAGCCTTCGAGCGGCCTTGGCGGGGCCAGACCGGTCGTGAAGGGCTGCAAAGCGGCCCCTGCGACTTGTGCATCATCGCTGATATCCCGGGGCCGCTTCGCGGCCCGTTCGCGACGCAAGGCCGCTCCTACAGAGGCCTGCGTCGGCGGAGTGTTTCAAGCGACGGGCATCAACCTGACCCTATGGAAGGCCGACTGCCTTATTTGTGAGGGAGCTGTCGCACGGTCAGTTGGTCGAACACCAGCATCGCACCATCTTCTTCGGTATCGACCACCACGGTCAGCACCTCCGGCCCGTCGATGATCATCTCCTTGGTGCCGTACCGCATGGCGCCTGGCCCCTCATCCGACAGATCCTCATAATCACCGCCTATCGCGGTTTGAACCCCACAGTAGCTGTTGCACCCCCAGGCGAAGGTGACCAGCCGACGCCCTGCGCCTTCGAGTACCAGCTTGATCGTAGAGTCTGCTTCCAGGTGATGGCCCTTGATCAGGCCTTTGCTGCCCTCATGCGGCCCGTCACTCACGCCCCTCGTTCGTCGGTCGAGCTGGAACTCGACGCCGTGGGTAACCAGCCGCGCGCAGGACCCGGGCTGTACGTCTTCGAAATCTATGTGTGGTGTGGGCGTTGGTCGACCTACTGCCTGATCCCCTTCGGCATAGCCGAAGCTCATGATTCCAGACCGGTCTGTCGGGAATCGCACATTGATCACCGGGACCAGTTGCTCGTAGAGCTGCTGATAGCGAAGCTGGTCATACTGCGCCTTGGCAAGCGCTTCGCGCTCCCCTTCCACATAGAAGAAGGAATGCACCGGCAACGCGCCCCCTTCGCCTTGCTTCCACACCGGCAGCAACACTTCATTGTTCACAGCCCATTGCGCATCATTCAGGCCCTGACGGGCCTGTAGAGCAGTATTGAACGCACCGGCCGACGCCGCCTCTGTTTGGCGCAAATTCCAGCCGCACACCCGGTAGTTTTCAGCCTGCGGATACCTGGCCAGCCATTGCTGCGCGGTATTAACCGCCAGGGCCTGGCAGGTGTCGGTGGTTTCTTCAAACCCTCTGATCGGGCCACAGCCCTGCAGGGTCGACCTCTGGTTGGTGTTGGCATTGATGGGAAACGTGCAGAGTACATTCAGATGGGCAAGGCTACCCGGCGGGGCGTATTGCGGAGGGTAAAGGATCAAGCCATTCTGGTTACCGAAGGGCTTGCCGAAGTTGCTGTCGCGGCGCACCCAGGAAAACGCCACGCTTCCCTTTTCCAGCTGGCTGTCGCTAGGTTCCCAGGGCAAAAATCCGATACTGCTGCTGGTTGTACGCAGCGCGATGCCGCTACACAAATAGCCGGGCTTGTCCGGCCCACCGCAGTCGTCGGTGGTGCTGTTGTACCACGTGTTCAGTTGATGCAGCGCCGTCTCGCCGCGTGCGTTGAGCACACGCGTCGCATCAGCGGCCAGTAGCGGTGGCGTCGAAATGCCAAGCAGGAGGGCAGCGATCGGGCGAGACAAGTTCCTCATTACGGACTTCCTCTGTCATCCGTGGAATGTTCGCCGATTAATTCACTTGTAACAGTTTGCCGCTACTGGCAGAAATGACAGGGCGTGCTTCAAACTGGACCAGCCTTTGCGGGTAAAACCACATCTGGGAGCGGGTTTACCCACGAAGGGGCCCTCAAGGTGGATCACGGCTGCTGATTCTGGCTCAGGTACTTGTCCACCGTAGCCTTGCCCTCCCCCGCATCTCCCGCCACCTGCCACAGCCGCCGTTCAATCCCTTGCGCCAGCAAGTGCCCTACCGCTGACTCGATCGCCGACAGCACGCACAGCTGCGCCGGTTCGTTGGTGGTGTAGCCCACCTCGGCCTCCAACAACTTCTTGAACTCGATGAACTTGAACACCCCCGCACTGCGCCCCACCGAATAGATGGTCTTGCTGGTCATCACGTTGGCCAGCACCTGCCCGGTGCGTACGTCCACCGCGCGCAGGTTCACGGTCACCTGGTCGACCCGGTATTCGCGGGAGATGTCGATGCCCAGGTAACGCGCCCCTTCCCCGCCACTGCGCACGTTGGTGTCGTAGGCGATGATGCCGCCTTCAAGCATCAGGTTGGCCGCCTGCAGCGGTGGCAGCTCGCCCATGATGTTCTCCGCCACATCCGGCTTCTTCTGCGAGGCGCGGATGATCTTGCGCTCGGTCAGCAGGTTCTGCAGGCCTTCACGCTCCAGCACCACGAACCAGCCACTGGCACTCAGGGCATCCATCAACATGCTGGCCGCGCCCTGGGTGACGCTGGTCGAGAACGAACTGGCCGGGGTCGGCTTGTACTGCCCAGTCTGGTCACGGAAGCCATACACCACCGCCATCAGCCGGCCTTTGGGGCGTGGCATGTTGATCAGGTCGTAGTAGGTCGAGGCCCGAGGGGTCAGGGTCGGGGTTTCCGAGTCCTGTTCGGCCGACATAGGGTCGCGCAGGCTGCAGCCTTGCAGGCCGTGCAGGGCGGCGAGGATCAGCAATGTGCTCAACAGACGTTTCATGGTGTTCTCTCCCCAACTCAAAGCCCTTCCCTCTCAGGGGTTCAGGCCGCTGACCTCAATGATCGAGATTTCTCCGGTGACGCGGTCGGTGACTTTGATGCTCAAGGCACCCGAGTCGTCGATCACATCGATCAGGAAGGCATCGGTTGCCATGCTGCCCGTGCTGCCATTACTGATGTTGTCCAGCAACTGCGAGAGCATTCGCGACTCCAACTGGTTGCTGAAGCGCTCCAGGGCCGTGGTGCCCGAAAAGGCGGAAGCACGGTCCTTGAGGTCGGGGTCGTCGTAGTCGTTCTGTGCCTGGGCGTTGTTCAGCAGCCAGGTGCCGTTGAGCGGGTTGCCACCGAAGGCCGGGTTGACCGGGGTGTACACCAGCTCCGTGGCCTGGGCGGCACAGGCGCTGGCCAACAGGCAGGCGGCGATGCAATGGGGAATGCGGGTTTTCATAGCTCGTCCCTCTCCAGATCGGTGGTGTCCTGCAGCAAGCGTTGCAGCTTGCGTTGAATGATCTGCTGCTTGACCAGGTCGGCGGCCGCGACAGCCTCGTCTTTGAGTTCCGTGGTGTTGGGTGGCAGGAAGCGCCGGTACAGCACTTCGCGCTCGAACTCCACGGTAACCAGGCTGCCCCAGCGGGCATCCGGGCGTTCGCGCACCACCAGGTTGAAATCCAGGCGGCTGGTGGCACGCAGGCGGTCGGCGAAGTAGTAGTAAAAGTCGTGGCCGATGTGCGAGATGGTGTTGTCGACGATGAAGCCCATCATCTCGTCCTCCTCAGCCGCCTTCAGCAGGCTGCAGGGCGATGCCGCCAGCAGCAGGCTCAGGCACAGCGCAGCCAGGCGTTTCATGGCGAGTCTCCCGCGCCGGCCTGGGGCTGGGCACCGGTGGGGCTGTCGGCGAACGCCTGCTCGGCGACGAACTGCCAGTCGCTGTAGTGTTCCAGCCCTTCGAAGCCCGACCACTCGGCGGTAAAACCACTGTGCTTGAACGGCGTGGCATCCGAGCGGCTGTGTACGCCGGTGATGCGGCCATCGATCGAGCGCAGCAGGCCCCAGTCATCGCTGTTGGTGATCGGGTCCGGGTAGAGCCTGCGGATGTGCCGCTTGGCCTCGGGAAAACGGTTGTCCTGCAGCAGGTCGGCCAGCTCCTGCGGGTACTGGGCCAAACCCGGCGAGGCGCGGTAGTAGCTGCGCAGGGCCTGGGCATACTGGCTGCCCACCCACAGCAACTGGCGCTCGTGATCGCGCCGGGCAACGCTCGACCAGACTGTCCCGGTGGCGGCCAAGGCCACGCTGCTGACCGCAATCAACAGCAGCACACCCAGGTAGGTGAAGCCGGCACAGGCCTTACCATTCGGCATAGAGGCTGCCATCACGCGCCCTCCCTGTAGCACCGCTTTTGATATCGGCCACGCCGCCGGCCACGCCCTCTGGCGGCGGCAGCAGTTGCCAGGCATCGCTGCGTTCGGTGATCGGGTCGACCGGGGTGCTGCGCAGGTAGCGCAGCTCCACCAGTTGCTCCAGCGAATCGGGGTAGTGCCCGGTGTCGCCGTAGAAGTGGTCCAGCGACTCGCGCAGCACCGCCAGGCTCTGGCGCAGCGTGGCCTCGCGGGAGCTCTCCAGGCTGTTGAAGTAACGCGGCATGGCGATGGTCATCAGCGTGGCGATGATCGCCATCACCACCAGCAGTTCGATCAGGGTGAAGCCTTGGCTGCGTTTCATGGCCGTCACCATTGCCCGTAGGGGATGTTGTTGAGGCCTTTGCCACGGGCCTTGGAGTACACGTCGAAGACGTCTTCGCCTTCACGCGGGCTGTCGGGGCTGCTGTCGTAGGCACGCAGGCCCCAGGCCCCCTCGTCGTTATCCTTGGCCGCCAGCAGCGGGTCGTGGGGGATGCGCCGCAGGAAGTAGAACTTGGCCCCTTTGGCACTGCGCACATCGCGCACGCCTTCGACCAGCACCTGCAGGTTTGGCGGGTAACCGCTGGCATCCAGGCGCTTTTCGATGTAACCGGCGTCGAAGGCACGCTTGTAGGCGTCGATGGCATCGCGGATCTGGTACAGCGCCTCGCGCAGCTGTTGCTCCTTGCCGCGGCGCACCACGGTTTCGGTCAGCGGCGCGGCCATGCTGGCGAGCAGCCCAAGCAGTGCCAGGGTCAGCACCACCTCGATCAGGCTGAAGCCTTGCACGCGGCGTTTCATGGCCGTGGGCTCCCGTTGGCGGGCACTACGGCCATCTGGCTTTCGACCACCGGCTTGTCACTGGACGGCGCAGTGCCCGGCACCTCCATCGGTGGCAGTGGCGCCATTTGCCGCACCTGCAGGCTCGACTCGGTGCCGGTGGCGAACTCCATGTCAGACGGGCTCTGGTACGGCAGGTTGCGCACGATGCGCGGGGTGATCGCCAGCACCAGTTCAGACTTGCTCATGTCGTCCTTGTTGCTGCCGAACAAACGGCCCAGGCCGGGAATGTCGCCAAGGCCCGGGATCTTGTTGCCGCTGGCGTTGTGGTCGTTGCGCACCAGCCCAGCCAGCACCTGGGTTTCGCCGTCGTGCAGGCGCAGGCTGGTCTGGGCGTTGCGGGTATCGACCTGGACCGGGATGGTGCCCTGGCGCGTGGCTTCCAGCGGGGTGGCGTTGCTCACTTCGAGTGCGATCTTGATCGCCACTTCGTTGTTCAGGTGCACGGTCGGCTGCACTTCGAGCTTCAAGCCCACATCCAGGTAGGTGACACTCTCGGTAATCACCGGGCCCTGGGTCGAAGGCACGGAGGTGGCGCTGATGATCGGCACCCGCTGGCCAATGTGGATACGCGCCTGCTCGCGGTTGCTGACGCGAATCACCGGGCTTGCCAGGGTGTTGATGTCTTTGTCCTGGGCATTGATCTTGGCCTGCGGCGCCGGCGAGATGCTGATGCGGCTGGAGTCGATGCCGCGCAGTTGGTCGAGCACGCTGACCGACTTGCCGTCGGAGGTCAGCACGCCGAAGGTGTTGGGCCATTGCAGGCCGAGGTCGAGGATGCGCGAAGTGGCCACCTCCATCACCTCCACTTCCAGCACCACCTCGGGGTTGGACTGGTCCTGGGACTGCAGCAGCTTCTCGGCCATGCGCACGGCATCGGGGCTGTCGCGCATGGTCAGGGTGTTGAGGCGCTCGTCGACGAACACATCACGGGTCTTGAGCATGGTCTTGACCATGTTCAGCGCCGTATTGGCGTCGATGCTGGTCAGGTAGAACGTGCGCATGACCAGTTCCTGATAGTCCTTGGTCTTTTGCGGCGAGTCGGGGTAGATCATCAGGGTGTTGTCGTTGACGATCTTCTGGCGTAGCTGGTTCTGCTCCAGCAGCAGAGCCACGGCGTCCTCGATGCGCACGTCGCGAACGAAGATGGTGGCCTTCATGTCCGGGCGCAGGTCCTTGTCGAAGATGAAGTTGATGCCGGCGACCTGGGACAGCACTTCGAAGATGGTCTTCAGGTTGGCGTCGCGAAACTCCAGGGTCACCGGGCGTTCCAGCTTGCTGCGCAGCTGCGGGAACGGCTGCGCGGTGCGCGCCTGGACGTTCTCGATGTCACTGCGCAGGGTCATGCCCTTCTGGTTCTGCGGGTCCAGGCGCAGCACTTCGCGCATGTAGCGCTCGGCGCCGAACAGGTCGCCCTGGCGCAGGGCCGCCTGGCCAAGGGCGACACGTTCGTCGAGGGTGCGGATCAGCTCCAGCTGGCGGATGCCTTCCTGGGCGCGGCGGTTGTTCGGTTCGATGCTCAGCACCCGGCCATAGCCCATGCGCGCACCGGCGAAATCGTGGCGGATGCGGTCGCTGTCGGCCTGGCTCAGCAGCGCCTCGACCGCCGCCTGGCGGCCATGGGCCAGGGCGATGTTCAGCTCGGTGTCGCGCGGGTCTTCACGCAGGGCCTCTTCCAGACGCGCGATCCCGGCTTCGTACTGTCCCTCCTTCATCAGTTCTGCGCTGTCTTCACGTACCGCACTGGAGCCGCAGCCTGCGATGGCCACGCACAGCGCCAGAAGCAGGAACGGAGCAGGCTTGCACAGCTTTGACGACTTCATGGTGCGCTCCCGACAGACAAGGTCTGCGACTGGTGCAAAGGCAGGTAGACCAGGTCCAGCTCATTGGCCGAGACCCGATCGAGGCGGTAGGTGTCTTCGATGACGTCGCCCTGGCGCACGACGTACAGTTTTTCGCCGCTCTGCAGAAACACCTGCAGGTCGTCGCGATCGCCCAGGCGGCCAACGAACTGGAAGGGCAGCGCCGGGGCGGTGGGCGCGGCAACCACCACAGGCGCGGCGATGACCGGTTGTTCGGTGACGGTGGCCAGGGTTTGCGGTTTGCTCCAGCGCTGGCTCGGGAACAGATCGGTAGAGACCCGTTGCGACCCCTTCGCGTCAGCTCCGCGCCCCGATGTGTCCGCTTCCACACGGTCAGGGGTACTCACAGAACCTGTAGCAGCAGGCTTGCCCGCGAACAGCCCCACACTGTCCTCTTGGCCGAACCAATGCTCCGGCGCCCACGCCAACGCGGCAGAAAGCCCTAGAAACCCGGCCCAGATCACCGCACGTTGAGTCTTCATCACGACCTCGACAAGTAGAGGGTCATGCGCAGGCGGGCGTTGAGCTCGCTGTCGCCGATGCGTTTGCGTTGCAGCTCGAGGTCTTCCAGCACCAAGGTTGGCAGCTGGCCCAGCAGGCCCTTGAGGAAGCCGCGGATCTGCGGATAGCTGCCGCGCACCGGCAGCACGATCTGGTAGCGCGCCAACTGGGTTTTCGGGTCGATGCCCAAGGCATATTCGCCGCGTGCCAGGCTGATGTGCTCGGCACTGGCCAGGTGATACAGGCGCTCGATCAGCTCGCTGGCCTGCGGCTGCCCAGGCAGTTGCTGGCGCAGCGTGTCGAGGGCCTGCTGCTCGGGTTTGACCGCGATCTTCAGCTCGCCCCGCTGCACCCGCCCCACTTGCACGCTGGCATCCGCCTCGCTGGCGCGCAGTTCGCGCACGGTTTGCCAGTGCGGCAACACAGCGGCCAATGCCACGCCGACGGCCAGCAGGCCAACGGCGACAGCGGCTAGGCCCACCGGGCCGATGCGGCGCAGACGCTCCTGCATGATCAGGCTGCTCAGCGGGTCAGGGACGCGCATGGCCGGTCTCCCAGGTAGCGGTAAGGGTGAAACGCACCGGGTGCTCCGGCTGGCCCACCATCACCTCGTGGTTGAGCAAGGAAACATCGCTGAGCTCGGCGCTGGCCTCCAGGCGCTGGTGGTACTGCAGCATCGCCTCCAGGTTGCGCGCCTCGGCGGCGATGCGTACCTGGCCCTTGCGTGCATCCGGGGTCAGGCCAAGCAGCGCGACATCGTCCTGCGGCTGCGCTTCGAGCATGGCGAACAGCTGCTGCCAAGGCCGTTGCAGCTGCTGCGAGACACTGCGCATCTGCGCCAGGCGCTCGGCCTGTTCGCGGCTGGCAGCACTGCTTTGCGGGGCCGCAGTGGCCGGGCGCCGGCCCAGTTGCAGTTCCAGGCTGTGCAGGCGGCCTTCCAGGTCGACCTGCTCGACCTGCAGGCGTTGTTGCAGCACCACCAGGGCGGCCACCACGGCGCAACCCAGGGCCAGTAGCGACCAGGCCAAGGCGCCGCTGCGCCGGGGCTGGAATTCCAGGTCGAGGCGGCGCATGTCAGGCCACCGCCCGCCACATGGCGCACAACGGGTCGGCTTCGCTGGCCGGTTGGCACAGCTGCACCGCCGCCAATTGCGGCACGTCGCCGCGGCCGGGTGCATGCAAGTACACCCGTGGCAGATGCTCCCCATACAACTCGCAGGTGCGTTCGATCAGCGCCTGCAGGGCCTGGTCGTTGTCGGCACAGCCTTGCGACAACACCTGCTGCCAGGCACCCCCGGCGGCCAGCAGCAGCACGCTGCGGCGTGGCTCGGCGAGGACAAACAGGAAGTCGCCCTGCCCCAGCTGCGCCGAGCAACGGTTGTAGGCGGCCATCAGGTATGGCTGCACCGAACGCAGCTGCAACCGGCTTTCCCGCCCCAGTGCCTGCAGCCGTTGCAGCAAGGCCTCTGGCAGCGCGGTGGCAATGCGCGCGGCGCCTGCCGGCTCCGGCGAGAGGACGATGCGCCAGTCGCCCAGCGACTGCCCGTAGAGGTTTTCAAAGCATGCCCGCGCATAGGCATCGAGTTCGCGCGGGTGGCCGATGGCATCGCTCCAGGGCACCAGGCAGAAGCGGCTGTAGCGGGCCGACAGCAATACCCGCAACTGGGCACCGCGTACGGCGTGCTCGGCAAGCAGCGCGGCCAGCGCCTCGAGGGCGGCGTCCCAGGCCGGTTGGGCGGCCTCGCAGCTGAATTCGCGGCTGCCTAGCCACTGCTGTTGGTTGGCGTGCCAGCGGCCCAGGCCTACACCCTCGGCGCCGAGCACGGCACAGTATCTATGAGCACCACGATCACGCGATAAATGTGACACGGTTGATCTCCTCAAGGGTGGTGCGGCCTTCACGGACCAGGTCCAGGGCCGAGGCGCGCAGCAAGCGCAGGCCGCGCTGGCAGGCGAGTGTCTTGATCTGCGAGAGGGGGCGGCGTTCGACGATCATCTGCCGCAGGTCGTCGTCCAGATGCAGCAGCTCGGCGATGGCACTGCGGCCGCGAAAGCCACTGCCGCGGCACTGCCCGCAACCCTGGACGCGGACAAACGTCCAGCCGGCCACGGCGTCACGGGTCAGGCCTGAGGCCAGCAGGGTTTCATCGTCCGCCTCGCAGGCTGTGGCGCAGTGCGGGCAGGCCAGGCGAATCAGGCGCTGGGCCAGGATGGCGTTGAGCGCCGAGACGAAGCTGTAGGGGTCGACCTGCATCTGGCTGAAGCGGCCGATCACATCGAAGACGTTGTTGGCGTGAATGGTGGTGAATACCAGGTGCCCGGTCAGGGCCGACTGCACGGCGATCTGTGCGGTGTCGGGGTCGCGGATCTCGCCAACCAGGATCTTGTCCGGGTCGTGGCGCAGGATCGAACGCAGGCCGCGGGCAAAGGTCAGGCCCTTCTTTTCGTTGACCGGTATCTGCAACACACCGGGCAGTTGATATTCGACCGGGTCTTCGATGGTGATGATCTTGTCCACGCCATGGTTGATCTCACTGATCATGGCGTACAGGGTGGTGGTCTTGCCGCTGCCGGTGGGGCCGGTGACCAGGATCATGCCGTAGGGCTCGGCGGCCAGCCGGCGCAGGGCGCGCAGGGTGTCGTCGGCAAACCCCAGGGCCTGCAGCTGCACACCGCTGACCTTGTCGGACAGGTCCTGTTTGTCGAGCACCCGCAGCACGGCGTCTTCACCAAAAATGCTGGGCATGATCGAGACGCGGAAGTCGATCTGCCGTTCGCCCACGGCCACCTTGAACCGGCCGTCCTGGGGCACGCGCTTCTCACCGATGTCGAGCTCGGCCATGACCTTGATGCGCGAGATCACCTGGTCGGCGAAAGCGCTGCCGCTGGCCTTGCCGGCACCGTTGAGCACGCCGTCGATACGGTACTTGATGGTCAGGCCCTGGCCGGTCATGCCCAAGTGGATGTCGCTGGCGTGCAGCTTGAGGGCGTCGTAGAGGGTCGAGTTGACCAGTTTCACCACCCGGCTCTGGTCTTCGCTAATGCTGGTCAGCGACAGGCGTTGCAGCGGGTCGCTTTCGCTGCTGGCTTCGCTGTCGTGGTCAAGGGCATCGACGGCATGGAAGCTTTCTTCGTGGCGGGCCAGAAACGTCGCCAGCTCGGCGGCGTGAGCCAGGTACAGTGGCGCGCCTTGCAGCACATCGTCGATCCAGGCCAGGCGCGAAGAGTCGAAGGGGTCGGCGAACACGCCCAGCAGTTCGCCTTCGCGCTCGATCAGCACGAATTCGCGTTTCAGGCACTGGGCCAGGCTGACCTTGTCGAAGCGTGGGCTGCTGGCCAGCAGGGCTTGGCTGTGCAGCACCGGGTAATGCAGGGTGATGCCCAGGCGGTGGGTGAAGGTGCCTGGGGTGTCGTTGGCCAGGCGTTCCAGACAGTTGAGCAGGCGTTCTTCACCGGCTTGCAGACGGGCCTGGGCCAGCAGGTCACGCGGGTAGGCACACAGTGGCTGTGCTGGCTGCAGGGGTGTGGCGGCTGTATCGACTGCTTCGGACATGGCCTGCGACTCCACTCAGGGGGCGCGTCGCAGGCTGGCTCAGCCAGGGTAGCGGGCGCCGCTATTCCCCTGTGAGCAGTTGTTCGTCGTCAGCACCTGGGGGCTTTGCGCCATTGCGGCGGCGTTCGGCCAGTACCCAGCTACCATCGTACAACTGCAGGGGGAACGATTCGTTCCTGGTCTGGCGTCGTTCGACGAACCCTTCTGCCGGGTTGTCCGTGGCCCTGCGCCGGCGCTCGATGCCCATCAGGTCGAAGATCGCGCGGGCCAGTTCCGCCAACGGGAACGGCTTGAACAGGACATGGGTCACACCCAGTTCGGCGGCGCGCTCACGGACCTCGGCAGTCGGGTGGGCGGTGATCAGCACGAAATGGCACTGCCTGTTCTTGCGCACGGTCTCCAGAACCTGAAACCCCTCCATGTCGGGCAAGCGGTAATCCAGCACGATCACTTGCGGTGCCAGGCTTTCAGCCTGCTCGATACCACTGGCACCGTCGTGGGCAACATGAACATCCAGGCCTTGCGCCTGCAAATACGCTTGCAGGTTCTGCGCGAGGGTCTGTTCGTCATCGACTACCAATACTCTGTTCACCAAGGTCGACTCCCCAATACTGCCCGGTTACCCGGTCTGCGAAGTGCGGCCTCGATAAGGCTTGAGCAGGCTTCGTGCCAGGCGTGAATAATCATGCTGCACCACTGTAAGTCGTTGATCTGGCAAGGCTGCCCGAAGGCGCCCAGCCTGCTGCGCGCAGCCAGGCTCGCCCAGTTCCCCACATCCGGGGGACCTGATGGCACTTTGCCAAGTCGTTATCCCCCAGCTTTGGGGGAACACCATTGCGGGCCTCAGTCGGCGATTTCCACTTTAGCGGATTCGCGCAAACGTTGGCGCACGGTTTGCCGAGCCTGCGCCTGCAATTGCCCGATGAGCGTGGACCTGGCCAAGCGCAGGCCCTGTTCTCGTATGACAGAAGGATTATCACTTTGGTTCTGCGCTCCTTGCAGGGTTTGCCGATTGGCCTCGTAGAAGGCCTCTACTTGTGCCTGGCTGGGCGCGTCGACCGCACTCAGTTGGGCATACAGCTGCTGGGCTGCCATCTCGTGACGGGTGTACTGAGCGTACTCTGCCCTATTGAAACCCGCCTCCGCCAGCCGCCGCTCGAACACGGTCGGGCTGCCGAATGCAGCCTCCACTTCGCCGACATGGGCAGCTACCTGTGCGTCACTGATGGCGATGCCCTGGCGCTGGGCTTCCTGCCACAACAGCTCCTTGTCGATCAGCTCATCCAGGGCCTGGTCACGCAGGCGTTTGTACAGCGTCGGGTTGCGGATGCTGGCTACCGCCCGCCCCTGGGCTTCGAGGTATTCCGTGAAGTAACGCTCCAGGCGCAGGGTATCAATCTGCACACCGTTCACCCGCGCTGCCGGCACATCGGCCCAGCTCGCCGTGGTGGTCAGCAACAACAGGCACAACAACAGGGTACGCATGGCAACCTCCGCTCAAAGGGCGTCCGGCACAGGCCGGTACGGGGTAACCGAGGTGAATCGCGGCCCCGGCAAGGCCACTGCCACCACATGGGCACCGGCCATGCCCTGCCGGCGGCCGGGGCCAAAGCCCAGGGCCGGGGTCAGGCCGGTCGTGACATCGTGCAGGCCTTCCAGGGCCGTGATCAACTGCTCGCGGCTGGCATCCCGGCCAATCTGCTTGAGGGCTTCGGTGAGCAGGCGCAGGGCGCACAGGGTATTGACCTGCAAGGACGCCTGGCGTGGGTCAAGGCCCTGGCGTTGCTGCAGGCCGGCCAGGCTTGCCAGGCCCTGTTCGGTCCAGTCTTCGGGTACGAACGGATAAGCCAGGAAGACCCGTTGCGACCACTGCTCAGACAGGCTTGCCAGCCCCCCGACCACCTGGCTGGAGGCCGCGAACAAGTACGGTTTGCGACCTGCCGCCTGCAGCGCTGTGGCCAGGTCGGCAAAGGCCTGGGCGCGGCCGAGAAAGACGATGCCCTGGCCGTCCACGGCCTGGCCATCGAAGGCCTGGATGGCGCCAGGTGCCCAGCCTTGCTGCACAAGCTGCTCGCGCACCTGCTCGGCCAGCGGCGCTTGCTCGTTACCGGCGTAGACCACGCGCAGGCCATCCGGGCCGAGGCCCAAGGCTTCGCGAGCATGGCCGGCCAGGCTCAGCAGTTGCACGGGCAAGCCCGGCAGAGGGTCGAAGATCTGCGCACTGCCGCCACTGCGCGGGGTGCTGCCGATCAGCGGCACATTCTGTTGCGCCAGCACGGGCGCCAGACGCTGGTCAAGCATCGGTGCCAGGGGGGTGATCAGGCTGAACACCTGCTCGTGTTCCAACAGCTGGCGCAGGGCCTGTTCGGCGCTGTTTGGGTCGCTGCCGGGGTCGAGCACCACCAGCTCCAGGCGCCGCCCATGCACACCGCCTTGCTGATTGAGTTGCGCCAAGCCGTCTTCAAGCACCGCGCGCACCACATGCCCCGCTTCGGCCAGCGGCCCAGAAGCGGGGAGCAACGTCCCCAGCCGCAGTACGCCCTCCTCCACGCCCGGGTCGCGGTCCTCGGCCAGGCGTTTGAGGTAGGCCGTGAGGTTGCGCTGGTCGGCCAGGGTCAGCTCGAAACGCGGCATGGCGGTGTCGAGGTGGTTGCCGGCAGGGTCCACACCCCGCTGGATCGCCCTGGCAAGGCTGGCGTCAGTGTAACCCGGGTAACTGCGCCCGTTGGCCTGGCGCTCGCCCTGCCCCAGTGCCAGGCGCTGCCAGTCGAGGCTAGGTGGGCGAACACCGCCCTCGGCGCGGCCGCGCCCGTCGCTGCCGTGGCAGCTGGCGCAGGGCAGCACGCTGGCCGGCACGCTCATGTCGCTGGCGCCCACCCGCGCCAGCAATTGCGCGTCACTGCTTGACAGGCCTTCGCGGTACAGGCGTTTGCCAGCCTGTTCGTGCTCGCTGAGGTCAAGGGCGAAGGCTGAGCTGGCAACGCTTAAACCTAGCGTCAACAGCAGGGCGTTGTATGCGCGGCCAAACCCGCCTGCACTCATGATGTTCACCGACCCGCCAGCGGTTGGGTCAGCAGCTGCATGCGCTGGGCGATCGCCACAGGTGGTGCATCCGGGCGGATCTTGCTCCAGCGCTTGCCTGCCACGTCACCGGCAATCAGTTGCGTGGAATGCTGCTCGGGGCTGGGCAGGAACTGGCCGATACGGCCCAGTACCAGGTCGACACTGGCCTTGTCGCCCGTCAGGAACAACCAGTTGGGGCCATCCACACCCTGCTTCTGGGCAAAGGCCTTGAGCGCCGCCGGGGTGTCGTTGAGCGGGTCGCTGCTGATCGAGACGAACGTCACCTGCCCTGCCAACACCGGCCCCATGGCCTCACGCACCTCCCGCAGTTTGCGGGTGATCAGCGGGCAGGCGTCGGTGCAGTGGGTGAAGATCACGTTGAGCATCACCACCTTGTCCTTCAGCACATCACTGTAAAAGCGCAGCTCGCGGCCGTTCTGGTCCTTGAGCACGGTATCGGTGAACCAGGTCTGCGCATCGCGGGTACCACCGCCACTGCTCATCGCCTGGGGCGCGGGCTGTGGTTCGGGGGCCTGGGGCGCATGGCCGTCATGGGCGAAGGCCATCGAGGCGAGAATCCACAGGCAGCCGCCCAATACCAGCCAGTCGAAACTGCGCATACCGACGCGGCGAGAGGTCGAATGGCTCATGGTTGCACCTCGTTATGGTCGGCGATGGGTTCGGCGCTGTGCTCGGCAATGGCCGTGCTTTTGGCATGCACCCGGCGGGCGCTCAGGCGGTTGATCTCCGCGACCAATACCGTTGGGTCGGTGAAGCCGTAGTAGCGGGTCCAGTGCCCGCTGCGGCCATCACCCACCAGGATCAGCGGCGGGTGCTGGCTCAGGTCGGCACTGAAGCTGCCCAGGCCTTTGAGGGTTTCGGTGATGGCGTACGGCGTACCGGTCAGCCAGCTCCAGCCTGGCCCTTTCTGAAAGGCCTTGGCGTAGTGCTGCAGGCGCTTGGCGTCATCGCGCTGCGGGTCGACGCTGATCGACACCAGGTGGATCTCATCGCCGACACGGCCGCCCAACTGCTGCTGGACCTTGCCCATGATCGACGACACCACCGGGCACACCGTGGTGCAGCTGGTGTAGATGAACCCCATCACCACCAGGTGATCCCCGACCAGGTCCTTCTCCAGGCGCACCGGCATGCCGTCCTGGTCGAGCAGCGAGACATCGGCGAAGCGCAAGCTGGCCTTCTCCTGCCGCGCGGCGGGCGGTTGCTCGGCAGGGCCGCCATGGTCATGCCCGGCGTGGGCCAGGGCCAGGTTGCTGGACAACATCAGTGGCAGCGCCAGGCTCAGGCCCAGCCGTGTAAAAGCATGCTTGGCGTTCATCGCACACTCCTTATTTGCATCTGGGTAGCGTCCCCTTGGGCAGCCGTGGAGACCGAAACCGGCAGGACGCGCAGGCTGGTGTAGTTTTCTTCGGCAAACTTGCGGCCAAGCGACGGCGACTGCACATGCAGGTACCAGGCGCCGGCTTCAGGCAGGGTCAATGCAGCCTGGTAGATGCCCTCGCCCACTTCTTCGAGGCGCAGGTTGCGCGGCATCGACGACGGCGCCAGGAAATAGCGCAGGCTCAGGTCGCTCAGGCCCAGCCGCGGCTCGCCGTCATCGCCTACGATGCGCACCCGCGCGGTGAAGGCGCTGTGCTGCGGCAGCGGCTGTTCAAGGCCGAGAAACTCGGCATGCGCGCCCTTGTGCTTGCGGGCATTCGGCGCTGCGGCGACATCGGTGCTGAAGCAATGAATGATCTGCGGCTGGTTGAGCAGGAAGGCCACATCGAACTTGCCGGCTGCCGGCATTTTCACCGTCGAGCCGTACACCCCCGGGGCCACCTCGCGCAGGCTGCGGTCGACGACGATGGCGGCGCGGGCCTGATGGCCGCGGTTGTTGTAGCCGGACATCGGCGCGTTCATGCCCTCGGCGTAGAAGTAGGTGGTGTTGTCCACCGGGTTGACCACGAACACCGAGTTGTCGTCACGCGATACCGACAGCCCCTGGGCCAGCGGCAGGTCGCCGGCCTGGCGCGGCGCGGCGGGGCCTGCGTCGAAGCCTTGGACGATCGGCGAACGCCCCTGCCCAAGGCTGCCCAGGTTGATCATGCTGACCCTGGGCGAGGCCAGGCCACGCACGTAGGCATAGCCCTTGGTGAAGGTCAGCTGATACGGTTCGGCCGCCACCGGGATGCGGTGGATCAGCGTGTCGGTACTGGCGTCGATCACCAGGGCCTGGTTTTCCAGGGTGTTGAGCACGATGCCGTAGCGCCCGTCACTGCTGAAGCGCATCGGGCCCAGGCCCTGTTCGGCCGTGAGGGTGTGGCGCAATTGATGGCTACGGCCATCGAATACCCGCACCGTGCCTTCTCTGCCGTCGACCACGTAGACCGCCTGGGACAACGCCGAGTAGCTCACCGACAGCGGGTGCGGGCCCACCTCCAGGGTCTTGGTCAGGCGCATTTCGGGGATATCGATGATGCTCAGGGTGCCGCTGTCGCGGTTGCTGACGTAGGCGTAGCGCGAGTCGCTGCTGAAGGCGATCTCGTGGTGCCCGGAGCCGGTGGCGAAGGACTTGAGCGTACTGCGCCCGGGCACATCGATCACCGTTACCCCACCCTTGGCCGGGTCACTGCTGTTATTGCCCACCCAAAGACGGTGCTGGTCAGGTTGCAGCACCACCCGCGTCGGTTGCTCGCCGGCGTCCAGGTCCGCCACGCGGGTGAAGGTTTCGGTGTCGATCACCGACACCTTGCCGCGCTCGGGGATCGACACGAACACCTGTTTGTCGTCGCCGGTGGCCGTCCAGTCCATGGGGCTGCCTGGCAATTCGATGCGGGCCATGGTGCTGGTGACACCGCCCACCGACACCGTCGGGTCGATCACCGTCAGGCTGGCGTCCTTGTTCAGCATCAACAGGAAGTAGCCGTTGAGGTCGAGCAACGGCCGGGCGCCAATGCTGCTTTTCAAGAACAGTGCGACACGGGCCTTGCAGCTTTGGTCACGATCGCCGACCGGTGCCGACTGGGCTGGGTCGATCCAGGCCCCCGGCGCCATGCCCGACAGCGGCTGGCCACTGGTCTGGTCGCTGACCTTGAAGCGGATGCTGGCAAAGGCGCCTTCGCGCAGCTCGCCCCCGGCCAGCGGGCGGGCCTCGAACTCCACGGTCACGCCGTCCCGGCTGAGCCGATGCAGGGCCTGCGGGTCGGCAGGCTCCTGCAACAGCTCGCGCGGGTCGCACCAGAGTTTTTCATAGGCAACGCCCAGGCCGATCAGCGCTACCCCCAACAGTACCCCCAAGTAAGCAGGGCGAGTCTTTTTGTTCATGCTCGCGCTCCCATGTCGTTATTGTGCTGCAGCCGTTGCCGGCGGCGCTTCGTTGGTTACCCGCAAGATCCCCCACAACCCCGAGAGGTTGCCGTAGGCGGCGTAGTCGCGGAACAGGTAGTCCCCCGGCACCGCGTTGGCCCCGCCTGCGCTGGGCAGCATGAAGCTGAAGTGCGCTGCCGGCAGTACGCTTTCCTGGGCACCGATGTAGATGGACATCGGGTTGTAACCGAAGCGCACCGAGCCGATGCCGGGCAGGCTCATCGGGTAGCCATTGACGTCATTCTTCTCGGCCTGGTAGGCGTGCAGCGGCCACAGGTGCCCGTCCAGCTGGTAGGTGATGCCGCGGCTGCCACCGCTTGGCATCAGCACATGGCTGCGCGCCGGCTGGCCAGGCTTGGCCCACAGCACCGGCGTTTGCGGGTCGCCACCGACCAGGGCGTTGCTGTAGGCCATGTGGGCATTTGGCACATCGGCAAAGCCATTGCCGTCGGCGTGGCCGAAGGGTGCGTCCGGCGCCATGCCGAAGCGCAGCCACAACGGTTCGGTCTTGTAGTTCATGGCCATGTTGCCGTTGTCTTTAGGGTCGCCCGGCACGCCATTGCCCTCAGTAGCGATACCTTCCACAGGCCGGCCATCAGCCCAGCGCATGTTCATCGAGCGCTGCCACACCGTGACAAAGTCGCGGTAGTCGGGCTGGCCGCTGACTTTCACCGTCGCCTGGGCACGGCTGGCGGTGTCCTCGGTGAAAGTGGCAGCCTGCGGCAGGATGCTCATGGCACCCACCAGGCCTTTTTGCGGTTGCTTGATGAAGTCCGACGGGGTCAGGTTGAGGCCGCCGAACTCGATCGCCGTGGTGTTGATGTTGTCTACCGTACGGCCCAGTTGCAGCACCGGTTTGCCTTCGCGCTCCAGGTGGCCGGCGTAGTACTGGTACACCTTGGACGGGTAGGCGCCGCTGTTGCCGGCACGCGGCGGCACGGTCTGCACCGGGTTGAGGCCAACGTTGGCACCGTCGGACTTGGTGATGTCGTAGGCCAGCAACTGGGCATGCAGGCCCACATGGCTGGAAGGCCGCATCAGGTTGTTGTTGAAGGCGGTGGAGCCTTCGCGGCCGTTGCGGTCACGTTTGACCACGTTCTGCATCACTGCGGTGCTCGGCAGGTCGGGCATCACCAGCGGCAGGCGGTTTTCCAGGGTGATGCTGATGCAATCACCGGCGCTGGCGCGCAGCACCAGCGGCTCTACCGGCACGCCGGGCTTGAGCTTGCCGGTGCTGGCATCCAGGTCTGCCTTGCGCACATACAGCACAGCGGTCGGGTCGTGCAGCGGCGCGCTGTGGCCACCGACGGTGAAGGTGGTGCCGTCCTCCTCGTCGACCACCGTGACCTGCGGGATGCTGGTGGTGCGGCTGTTGAACACCAGGGTGCCGCCGGCGGCCTTGAGCGGGCCACCGACATGCTGGCCAACCCCCGCCGGGTCGGCGATGCTGACGCCCTGGCGGTTCTCGAGGATGTCGTTGGCCAGTGCGGCGACGATCTCGTAGTTGCGCTTGATCGTCGCCCGGGTGCCGATGCCATTGACGTTGGCCGTGGTTTTCGGGCAGATGCCGTCAAAGTTCACGGTGTTGCGCATGGCCACCGGCTGCGGGTTGTTCGACAGCGGGAACAGGTCCGGGCGCAAGGTGGTGTAGTTGCGCATGATGCCCCAGATGCCATTCCAGTAGCCTTCCAGTGCCGCGTCCAGCGAGTACAAGTAGTCGCCGTTGGTGGCGGCGGAGCTGGAGATCATCGACACCGGCGCCATGAAGCCCAGTTGCTCGGAGATGCCGAGCATCTGCGACGCTTTCCACCCCGAGTTGGAGCTGCTGCCAAAGCCCGAGCCGTTCTGCAGCCACTTGACCCCGTGCAAGGTGACGTTGTGCTCCTCTTCATGGCCACCGGCATGCATGCGCAGCCGCACGTTGTCGCCCGAGTAGGTGCGCAACATTGGCGTGAACGGGTCGCCGGGTTCGCTGCCGGCGGTGTTGATGTGCGGCGGGAATACCGTGGTGCCACCGGTGGGGCCCACCGCCGAGGTGATCGCCGAAGGCGCCATGTTCATCGCCGGGATCGCGCGGTCAATGCGGCTTTGCAAGGCATAGCTGAGGTCGCCGCCCAAGCCGTCGGCCTGCATGCCACGCTTGCCGTCCGGGGCCACCTTGTTGGGGTCGAACACCCGCAGGGCCAACGGCTCGTTACGGTAGTTGACGACGAACATGCCAGGGTCATCCACCGAAATGGCCTGTGGGCACGGCCGGGTCGGGCACCCTGGGCTCAGCCCGCCACGCGACTCGACCACCGATTCGAGCAGCGACGAGGCCTTCTGCCGTACCGGTGGGTTGATGGCGTAGCGGAAGCTGTCGGCAGTGGCCGGGTACGCCTGGCCATTGGGAATACCGTCGGGCCCCGCGCCAACGTACACGCCCGCTTCATAGGCATGCTGGAAGTCGCTGTACTCGAGGAAGAACTCGCGGTAGCTGTCGTTACGGCCATCGCCGTCATGGTCACCGGTCTTGATCACCGCCTGCCACGAGGTCGGCCCGCCGTCCTGGCGAGACGGGTTGTACAGCTGCTCGCCGGTTTCGGCGTGGTACCAGGTAGAGCCGGCAGGCTCGGCCAGTACCGTGGCGTAAAGGCCCAACTGCTGGTGGGTCGATGGGCCAAGGTGGTCGTGGGTGAAGATGGTGCCCAGGCCACGGTCGACGTTATGCACGTTGACCACCGGGTCGGCGAACCAACGCTGCATCGCCGTGCGCGCGCCCAGCCAGTCGGCCCGGCCGAAACGCCCGAAGTAAGGGTGTTGCTTGGCTTTCGGGCAGGCGGCGGTACCGTCCCGGCTGTCGCCTTCGGTACAACCGTTGTAGGCGCGAATGGCATGCACGCGCTCGACCACGCTGCCGGGCGAGAGGATACCGTCCTCGTAGTTCCAGCCGTTGGCCGCACCGTCGGCTGCGGTGAGGTCCCACTTGGGCAGGTGAATATGCTGGCCGATCACGTCGGTCGGGGTGCGTACCTGGTAGTCGTCCATCTCATAAATGGAGGGGATCAGGTTGGTGTGCTGGTACATGGTGCAGTCGAAAGTGTTCATGCGCATCACCAACGGCTCTGGCGGGCGCTGCTTGGTGATCACCGGCCAGGCGTCTTCCCAGAGGGCGATGATGCGTGCCTGCGGGAAGTGGTAGCCGACCTTGTTGTAGACCGCATCGAACTGGATATTGGCGCCCTTGTAGATGCGCGGGCGGTCGGCGGTGAAGGTAGAAGCGCCGCGGAAGTTCATGCCGGTCAGGCTCTCGCCGCTGGCGTACTCGCCCACCCCCGACGACTGGGTGAGGCGCTTGCCACGGTCGTCCATGCACGGCTCGAAGAACGGCGCACCGGCGGTCGGCAGGGCGCCGTTGGTGCGGAAGTTACGCGCCACCGGTTGGCTGCCGGGTATCAGCGCATAGCTGGGGTGCTCGGCCTTGGCGTGGAATTTCATGGCTGCCTGCTCGACTTCCGTGCCCTCTTCGGGCAGGTAGATCGGCTTGGCTTTGTGCACCACCTTGGAGAAATCCAGCTTGGTGGTGGTGGTCTGTGCTTCACCCCCTGCCGAAACACCATCCAGTGCATGCCGGCCGAGGCCACCATCCCATCCATCGACCTGGTTGGCGTCCAGGTTGGCCCACAGGGCGTTGCCGCTGTTCTTGAGTTGCTGGGCCAGTGCAGGGTCGAGCATGTCCAGCGGCGGGGTGGGAGGCCGTTGGCCGACGCTGCTTTCCATGCCACCGATCCAGAACGGATAACCGGGGTTTTTCAAGGTGCCGTCGGCGTTACGGTTGCTCTCGCTGCGGTCGACCAGTGCCAGCGAGCCGACGGCCTTGGGTTCAGCTACGCCATGGCCATGGTCATCGTCGCCCTCCTCGCCGTGGTCATCCTCCTCGTCATTGGCTGCCACCCGTTGCTCGGCAAGCTTGGGTACCACGACCACCTTGCCCGGCATGGGCGCCATGGCTTTGCCAGGCAGTGGGACGATGGCGGGGATGGGTGTGCCCGCAATGATCTCACCGTCGGGCAAGGCCCGCGCGCCAACCGCCGGTTTGCCGCTGCGCAGGGCAAACGGGGTGCTGTGGTAGCCGTTCGCGGCCTGGCCACTGACCTCCAGCCGGGTGCCTTCCTCGAACACATCGTGCACCCGCCACATGGCCCACATGCCCTGGGCGAAGTGCGGGTAGAAGTGGCAGTGATAGATGGCATCGCCGGCCACCCGGTTACGGTTGCCAGAGCCACCGTTGGCGATCTCGTAGGTGTAGCCGATGCCCGGGCCGATACCCTGGGCGTCGACGTAGTCGGAGTTATCGTCGTTGGGGTTGAACAGCCACTGGTGCCCGTGCAAATGGAAGATGTGCTGTTCGTGACCGTTGTGCGTGTTGCGGAACTTGGTGAAGTCACCCATGTAGCTGTGGTGGACGTTGGCCGGTTCTGACGGGTACAGGGCCATGCTGGCCTTGACGCCGATGGCGCTGGCCGGCGGCGTCTCGCCTGGGCGGATGTTCTCCAGGCCAACGTTGGCCGGCACATCCACCAGCGTGCCGATATCGCCCACGGTGTGGGCGCTGAGGAAGAACTCTTCGTAGGCGCAGGACAAGCAGTCGTGCATCGGGCCCACGCCCAGGCGGTTGGCCACCACTTCGGCGCCCATGCCCCCAGAACCGTAGTTGATCATGAACGAATCACGGGTCGGCTCCAGTACATGGCCCATGACCGGGTCGGCCCAGTAACCGGGGAAGGCCTGGGTTGCTGCCACTTCGTCAGCGAACTGCGAGGCGAAATCACGGAACGCGTCCAGCCGGTTGGGCAGCGCCGGGTTACGTTTGTTGACGCTTTCCAGCGGATAGGTCGAACGCGGGAAGCTGCCATCGGGGTTGGGGCCCATGACAATGGCATCGGTCTCGCTGTTGAGGATCTCGTTGCCATCGACCATGGCGATGATCGGTTTACCGGCCTTGCCTTCGGTGATCCAAGGCTCGGCCTGGGGGTAGCGTGCCTGGTAATCGATAACCGGTTGGCCAGTGGCGGTGCGGCCGGTGCTGGCAAGGCGCATCTCTTCTTCTGTGAGGGTGTTGCGGAAGGTGCGCCCGCCTTTGGGCACCACCACCACCTGGCCGAACAAGCCATTGGCAACGTTGCCGGCACCGCCCTGGCCGCCGAAGGTCGCGCCTTGGCTGGTGGCGGCGAACGCCCCTTCGCGTTCGGCATACAGGGTGTAGCTGCGGGTATTGCCCGGTGACACCAGGAAGTTGCCGTTGCGGCCGGTGTTGGCAGCAATATCGCCAATGCTGTTGACCGCTTGCATGCCGTTGACCTGGAAGCCTACGTGGCGGTCGCTGACCTGCTCATCGGCAACGAAGTGCTCACCGCCTTCGTTTTCGAATTCGGTTTCCGGCCCTTCCTCCTCCTCACCTTCGGCCTCGTTCTCTTCGTGGTCGATGCCATGCTTGTTGGGGTTGGCCTGGTAAGCCAGCAGGTTGGTCAGGTTGACGGTGAGGCAATCGCCTGCCGCCACGCGCAACACGATTGGCCGTGGACGCTTGTCCGGGCGCAAAGTGACTTTGCCAGGCACGGCGGCGCCACCTTTGCCGAGCGGGACCTGGTGCTCGTCCACCACATCCTCGCGCAAGGCGAACATCATGCCATTGGCGTTTTGCGCGCCGAGGCGGTTGAACATCAGCGGCTGGTCCAGTGCCACCACATTGGCAACCAAGGTGCGCTGGCACTGCACAGCTGCCTCGCTGGTCGCTTCCCAGCCAAGCAGGGCCAGGAAGAATGATGACAGGACGGGGCCTTTGAGCGGGGTCGACATGCTGCACCTCCGGAACACAGGAACTCTGCGAGGAGGTTCAGCAAGGTATATGCCACATGTGAATTGCTATTAATTTCAGTGTGTTACGCGATCAACCGAAACAGATTGGGGAGGATTCCCCAACGGCTTTCCCCGATTCGGGGGATGGGGCTGCTGCGCAGCCCATCGCCTTAACCCATCAACCCACGCACACAGAAATACAAGATCGAAGGCCCCATCAGGCAGCCCAGCCCGGTATGGAACGTCGCCGTCAACGCGCCGTAGGGCACCAGCCGCCGGTCCGTTGCCGCCAACCCTGCCGTCACCCCCGACACCGTCCCGGCCAAACCGCCGAACACCATGGCCGAACGCGGGTTGTCCAGGGCCAGCAGGCGCGCCGATACCGGCGTGAACACCATGACCAGAATCGCCTTGATCAACCCCGTGGCAATCGACAACGCCATCACATCGGAGCTGGCACCCAGGGCCGCCCCCGTCACTGGCCCGACGATATAGGTGACGGCGCCCGCACCGATGGTGGTCATGCTCACGGCATCGCGGTAACCGAACGCATAGGCGACCGCCGCACCGACGATAAACGGCAGTACCGTGCCCAGCAGCAACGCCACGGCGCCAATCATCCCGGCCTTGCGGGCCTCGGTGGCCTGCACTTCGAAGGCCGTGGCGACGATGGCGAAGTCTCGCAGCATCGCCCCGCCCATCAGGCCGATGCCTGAGAACAGCGCCATGTCCGCCAGGCCTTTTTGCCCGCCGGTAACAGTGCCGCCCACCCACGCCAGCACCAAGCCGATGACGATGGCGATCGCCGAGCCGTGCACCCGGCCGAAGGTCAGGTATTTCGACATCAGTACCGACAACCACATGATCGCACCGACCACCGCGAAGGCCGTGATCAGGCCGTTGTGCTCCAGGGCATTGTCCATGATCGGCCACATGATCAACGACCTCCTGCAGGGGCAACCTGCACCGGGGTTTCGGGGGCGGGCTCAAGCGCGGGCAAGGGTTCGCCGCGGTGGCTGCGGCTGATCAGCGCGATGGTCGCACCGCACACCAGTACCGCGCCGATCGCCGCCAGCAACGCCACCGGCCCGCCTTGCAGGGCGGTGACCACATTCTGCTGGGCGGCCATGGCCACCACCACCGGGATATACATGGCGCCCCAGAAGCCGACGCCGAACTCGCACGCCTCGCTCATGCCGCCATGGCGCTGCCTGTACAGCCGCGCACAAATCAGCAGGATCATGGCGATGCCGACCCCGCCCACGTTGGATTTGACACCCAGCAGCACGCCCAGGAAGTCGCCGACGATGACGCCGGCAAGCGTGCATACCGCCAGCAGAGCCACACCATAGATAATCATTGTTGTTGTCCTCAGGTAGTGTCGAAGTTGCTTGTTGTTGTTCTTCGTAAACACACACTTGCGCGGCTCACGCGGTCAATGTGGGAGTTGCCAGATTGTCGGGGCCGCTTTGCGGCCTTTCGCGACACAAGGCCGCTCCTACAGGCATCGCTCCAGCCTGCCATCATCGGTTCTGGGCCACCTCCTGGCGCAGCAGCGCGTCGAGGGTATCCGGTCGGGTGCCTTCCACGCTCACCACCCTGCCCTGTTCAAACACCGGCCGGGCCAGGCCGCTAAGCACACTGCCCGGCGGTATTTCCAGGTGCAGGCGTACACCGCGTTCATAGGCGTTGCGCAACGTGGCACGCCAATCCACCACCTGTGCCATGTTGCCGGCCAGGTCGTCGCGCAAGCGCTGTGTATCGAAGATTGGCCGTGCACTGCTGCCACTCAGGTAGGTGATCGCAGGCCGGCGCAGCTCGACCGTGGCAAAGGCCTTGGCAAGCTCTGCAGCCGGGCCGGCGAGCAGCGGGCAATGGGATGGCACGCTCACCGCCAGGTGCCGTGCGACGCCTTGGCCCAGGCTGCGCGCGCGGCGTGCCACCGCGGCCATGGCCGCCTCGCTGCCGGCAATGACGATCTGGTTTTCACTGTTGAGGTTGGCGACGTAGACCTCACCGCCCACCGCCCTCAGCAAACGCTCGACGCTAGCCAGGTCGAGGCCGCTGAGTGCGGTCATACCGTAACCGTGCGGATAGGCGCACTGCATCAGCTCGCCACGCAGGGCCACCAGCCGCACAGCATCGGTGAACCCCAGGGCACCCGCCGCAACCGCAGCGGGATAGGCGCCAATCGACAGGCCGGCCACGTAGTCCGGCGCAGGGCTGCGCTGCATCAGCCAACGGGCCCAGGCAACCCCGCTCAGCAACAGGCAAAGCTGCACCGCACGGGTGCCCTGCAGGGCCTCCTGGCTGTCCAGGCCCAGGGCGCTCTGGCCCAAGGTATCACTGGCCTCTTCCAGTAATTGACCGGCGCCGTCAGGCAGACGATGCAACATGCCCACCTGCTGAGCCCCTTGGCCGGGGAACGCGAACAAGCTGCTCATGCCGCGCACTCCAGGGCAGCCCAGGGGTCGCTGACCAGGCGCGCGCCGAGCGGCGATTTGAGCAATACGCGCCGGGCACAAGCTGCCCACTCGCGCAGGGCGACGGCGCCTGCCGGTGTTTCCAGCTGCACATCAATGCGGCACGGTGCGCAGTCGAGGATGTCCAGCAGTTCCAGGGCCTTTGCGCGCGTCAAAGGGTGCGGTGCACGCAGCACCAGGTCCAGATCGCTGGCCAGGTGCAGCACGTTGATACCCGTGGCCAACTGATAGCCCACCCCACCCGTCGGGCCCCAGGCCAGCCCGCAGGTGTCGAGCACCGGGGCCACCGAGGCCAAGGCCTGTAGCGCAGGCCAAGGGCTCGGCGCGCACCCGCGCAATGCCTCAGGGCTTTGCAGACGCAGGATATCGCCCAGGCGCATCTGCGTGCCCAGCCGCTGATCCCGGCTTTGCCCGCGCACGCCCACCGCCACCCAGCCGTCAGCGCAGGCTGCACGGCGCACCACCACAGGTTGGCCGCTTGCCACCACCTGCAGCGCCCACTGCGGGGTATCGTCAGGCAGCGCAGACAGGGGCAAGCCCCAGAGCAGGTCGTGTGGGCGTGGCGTGTTCATCTCAGGCCCCCTGCCACTGACGACGCAGGTGCTCGCGCACCTCGCGCGACGCCCGCCGGTTCTCGCCCGTCAGCCGCGATGACAGGTCGGTCGAGGTGCCGATATCGCGCACAGCGTCGGCCAGGCAACTACGCACTCGGGCCAAATCGTCGGCGCTTGGCGTCTCGGCGTTGTCCACGCCAAGGCGTCGCCACAGCAAACCCAGCGAGGCGTAGCTGTCGAGGTCGTAAGCCATCGGCGGCACCTCTGCGGCCAGGGCTTCCAGCGCTTCGACGCTGCGCAGGGTAATGCGCGCGGCGGCGGCCTTGCCCATGGCATGTACCATCACACCAGCGTCATCCAACGCGATCAGGCGCTGGGCTTGATAGCCATGCGCCAGAAAAGCACCCGACATCGCCTTGCCGACCAGCAAGCCAATCACCGGGTGCCCGGCCAGGCGTGCCTGGGCATACGCCTGCACCGCACCGGCCAGGGCCTGGTGAATGCCCAACGCTTCTTCGCGGCGGCCATAGGCCTGGCTCGGCACATCGATGACCGCGACAATCGCGCGCTTCTCGCCGTGGCGGTCGGCCTCGACCGCCTCGCTCACCGCCTTGGCCAACCCCCAGCCTTCCAACAGGCCTACTTCACCCGCGCGGGCCCGGGGGAACGGATTGTGCGCATCTGGCACCACAGCAATGAAGCGGGCCAGGCGGTTGTCCAGTTCGCCGTCGATCACCTGCAGCGACGCAGGGTAGCCCAGCAACGCTTGGCCGCCGGCCAGGCCCGGCAGCCAGTTCGAGGCACGGTTCATTTGGCTTCTCCTTGATAGAGGGTGCGCACGGCGGCGGCATCCAGTTGCGGGCACTCATCGCCCAGGCGCGACAGCCGCTCGAGGAACCAGGCATGGCGGCTGGCCCGGTCTGTGGCTGGGGTGTCGAGCAGTTGCAGAAGCTGCTGACGGATGGCATCCACATCGTCGGCGACGTAGCCATCCACCAGCCCGCTGGCATGGCGCTGCTCGCCGCCGGTGAGGCTCCAGATGAACGGCCGGTCCTTGGCGTCGTATTCGTCGATGCCCGCTTCCTGCTCGATCACCTGCGGGCCGTTGAGGCCCAGGCGCGCCTCGCGGGTGACCAGCAAGTGGCTGCACAGCCCGGCAGCGATGGACATGCCGCCGAAGCAGCCGACCGTACCTGCGATCAGGCCGATCACCGGCTGGTAGCTGCGCAACGCGACGATCGCGGCCTGGATCTCGGCAATCGCCGCCAGCCCAAGGTTGGCTTCCTGCAAGCGCACACCACCGGTTTCCAGCAGCAACACGGCGCTGGTCGGGGTACCGTTGCGGTTGTCTTCGATGGCCAGCTCCAGCGCACCGGCGATCTTGGCCCCGCCCACCTCGCCCATGCTGCCACCCTGGAAGCCCCCTTCGATAGCGGCGACCACGGTATGGCGGCCGTTCAGGCGGCCCTTGGCGATGACCACGCCATCATCGGCCTGGGGCACGATGCCCTGGCGTGGCAGCCAGGGCGACATGAGCCGGTCGAACGGGCCCAACAGTTCGCGGAAGCTATTCGGGTCGAGTACGGCGCGGGCCCGCTGGCGCGCGCCCAGTTCGACAAAGCTGCGGCTTTGCAGCAAGCGTTCGATGTCCGTCATGGGGCGATCTCCTCGAAGCCTTGCTCCAGCCGCAGGCGCACCACGCCAGGGGTGGCGCCGAAGTCATGGATGTCGATGTTCACAGCGGGCCACTGGCGGCCTTCGAACAGGCGCTGGAACAGTTGCGCCCAGCGGGCGCCGCTGCCGTTGACCGAGGTTACGACCTGAATCTGCAGGCTGCCGGCGGTGCCGGGCTCGATCAGCACCTCCAGGTCGCCGGAGCTGACGCAGCCCACCACGGTGCGGCCACGGCCAGGTTCGGCGGCGGCGAATTGAAAGGTCAGGGTTTCCATGTCACAGGCTCCCGGCGTTGTCGAGGAACAGGCAGGCGGCCAGCAGATCGGCGGCGCCGCCCGGTGAGGCATTCAGGTGCAGCAACTGCTGGTCCAGCCGGCGCAGCTGCCGGCGCCCGGCCAGGGTGGCACTGCCACCCGCCTCCAGCACGGCACGGGCGCCCTGCTGGACCGTGGCCAGCCCTTGCGGCCCGGCACGCCAAAGCACACAGGTGTCGGCCAGGGCCGCCATGATCGCGAGCAAGGCATCGAGCCGTGCTTGGTTTTCACGGGCGCCGGCAGCGCGGCTGCGGTGCAGTTGCGGCAGCCCGTGAGTGATCACAGCAGGGAACCCCAACTGCGCCTGCTCACGGGCACCGCCGCTGCCATAGCGGCGCTGTATCTGCACACCATGGCTGTCTTCAGGGGTTGCGCCTGGGTCGTCGATCAGTGCAATGCGCCCGGCGCGGGCGGCCAATGCAGCGGGGCCAGCCTGGGCACCCAGCGCACTGGCGGCCACCAGCAGGCCCAAGGCCCAGATCGCGCCGCGGTGGGTGTTCACCCCGCCCGTGGTCGCCAGCATCGCCGCTTCGCCCTCACGGCCAATACGGCCCAGGGCTGCGCGCAAGGGCACGCCGATCTCGCCAATGGCCTCGGCCGCTTCGGCCATCTGCCGCAGGCAGGGCCACAGGGCCAACGCCGAGGCATGCATCAACGCCAGCGTCATGTCCGTGTGGGCACCGTTGCTGCGACGGTCTACCAGGCCCGGTTTGGGCGACAGGTCGGCTTCGTCGATCAGCGCATCGACTGCCAGGTCGGCCAGGCGGTCGGCCAGGGGCAAGGTGTGCAGGTTGAGTGCTTTCATCACCAGCTCCTGAACCGTGCGGGCGGGTTGTACAGGCCGCCAGACCAGTCAACCAGGTCGGCAATACTGCGCGCGGCCAGCAGCTCGCGGCTGGCGTCGGTGCGGCGGATGCCGAGGTCTTCGGGCAATGCCACCAGGCCTTGCTGGCGCAGGCGTTGGGTGTCCTTGGGGTCGTGCCGCAGGCCAATGGCGGTGACGCCGGCTACGGCAGCGATCATCTGCCGGCGCTCTTCGAGGGAGCGCGCCTTGTACAGGTAGGCGATGCCTTCTTCGGTGAGCAGGTGGGTGACGTCATCGCCGTAGATCATCACAGGGGCCAGGGGCATGCCGGCTTTTTTCGCCACTTCGACTGCATCGAGGGTTTCGACGAAGGTGGGCTTGCCGCCCTCCTGATAGGTTTCGACCATCTGCACCACCAGCTTGCGGCCGCGTTCGAGCATTGTCTCGGGCACGGTCATGTCGAGCCAGGCCGGGGTTGCGTGGCGGCGGCCGCGGGGGTCATGGCCCATGTTCGGCGCACCGCCAAAGCCGGCCAGGCGGCCGCGGGTCACGGTCGAGGAATGGCCATCGCCATCCACCTGCAAGGTGGCACCGATGAACAGGTCGACGGCGTATTGCCCGGCCAGCTGGCACATCATGCGGTTGGAGCGCAGCGAACCATCGCGGCCGGTGAAGAACACATCCGGGCGCTGGGCGATGTAGTCCTCCATGCCCAGCTCGGTGCCGAAGCAATGCACGCTTTCGACCCAGCCGGTCTCGATGGCGGGTATCAGGGTGGGGTGAGGGTTGAGCGTCCAGTTGCGGCAGATCTTGCCTTTCAGGCCCAGGGATTGGCCGTAGGTCGGCAAGATCAGTTCGATGGCTGCGGTGTTGAAGCCGATCCCGTGGTTCAGCGACTGCACCTGGTGTTTTTCATAGATGCCACGGATCGCCATCATCGCCATCAGCACATGCACCGGCTTGATGTGGCGCGGGTCGCGGGTAAACAGCGGCTCGATGTAGAACGGCTGGTCGGCGACCACCACGAAGTCGACCCAGGACGCAGGGATATCGACGCGCGGCAGGTCGTCGACCCGATCCACCAGCTGGTTGACCTGGGCGATGACGATGCCATCGCTGAACGCGCAAGGCTCCACCAGGGCCGGGGTGTCTTCGGTGCTGGGGCCGGTATAGAGGTTGCCATCGCGGTCGGCCATGAAGCCTGCGACCAGTGTCACGTTGGGGATAAGGTCGACCAGCAGCCGCGAGTAAAGCTCGATATAGGTGTGGATGGCGCCGACTTCGAGCAGGCCGTCTTCCAGCAACTGCCCGATGCGCAGGCTTTGTGGCCCGGCAAACGAGAAGTCGAGCTTGCGGGCGATGCCACGCTCGAACAGGTCCAGGTGCTCGGCACGGCTGACGCTGGGCATGATCATGTGCAGGTCGTGCAGGCGCGCTGGGTCCACCTTGGCCAGTGAGCGCGAGAGGAAATCGGCCTGCTTCTGGTTGTTGCCTTCCAGTACCACCCGGTCTCCGGGGGCGAGCAACAGCTCCAGGGCCTCGACGATACGCTCGGTAGGCAGCACCACGCCGTCGGCGAGGTGGCGGGCCCGGTCAAGGCGGCGCTGTTTCTCGGCGCGCCGCCGCGACCATTGCGGCGGTGGATTCTTCGTTGTTGTCATGGTGACTCCACAGGTTCGCTGTCGTGGGGTCACCTTAGGGCGGTGCGGGCCTGGGCATCAATCAAGCTGGGTGCGCGATCATTACGCTAAGGTTAATAGTTGAGGACTTATCCGCACCCACCGAGACCTGTACACACTGCTAGAGTGACAAAAATGCAGGACACCCCTGCAGATTTACCGATTGTGCACGGCAAATTCGCATGACAGGATCCAGCTATCCTCCAGCGAACTCCAGACTTCACTTGGAAAATCAATAACAAAGCAGGGAGAACGCGATGACCGCGCATGCTCACACTTCGGCAACGGATCATGTCTTGGCCGAGGTCCGTAACCAGATTGGCCACCTGACCCTGAACCGCCCCGCCGGCCTCAATGCCCTCACCCTGGACATGGTCCGCAGCCTGCGCCAGCACTTGGACCAGTGGGCAGAAGACCCGCAGGTGCGCGCCGTGGTGCTGCGTGGCGAAGGGCCTAAAGGGTTCTGCGCCGGGGGCGATATCCGCTCGCTGCACGACAGTTACAAAAACGGCGATAACCTGCACGAAGACTTTTTCGTCGAGGAATACGCGCTCGACCTGTGCATCCACCACTACCGCAAACCGGTGCTGGTACTGATGGACGGCTTCACCCTCGGGGGCGGCATGGGCCTGGCTCAGGGGTGTGACCTGCGTGTGGTCACCGAACGCAGCCGGCTGGGCATGCCAGAGGTCGGCATCGGCTATTTCCCGGACGTTGGCGGCAGCTATTTCCTCCCGCGCATCCCGGGTGAACTGGGCATTTACCTCGGTGTTACCGGCAGCCAGATCCAGGCAGCCGATGCCCTCTATTGCGGGCTGGCCGACTGGTACGTGAGCAGTGACGCCCTCAGCGCCCTCGACCAGGGCCTGGACAAGCTGGCCTTCGGTGACCACCCGCTCAAGGACCTGCAAAGCCTGCTGGCCAAACTCGGCACCCAGGTACTGGACGACGCACCACTGCAGAAGCTGCGCCCGATCATCGACCACTTCTTCGCCCTCCCCGACCTGCCGGCGATCATCGAGCAACTGCGCGCCGTGAGCATCGGCGACAGCCACCAGTGGGCCCTGGCCACCGCCGACCAGCTGGAAAGCCGCTCGCCACTGGCCATGGCAGTTACCCTGGAGATGCTGCGCCGCGGCCGCCACCTGGCGCTTGAAGCGTGCTTTGCCATGGAACTGCACCTGGACCGCCAGTGGTTCCAGTACGGCGATATCGTTGAGGGCGTGCGCGCCCTGATCATCGACAAGGACAAACAGCCGCACTGGAACCCGCCAACCCTAGCCGGGCTCGAGCGCCGGCGGGTCGACCAATTCTTCGAAGGCCTGTGAGCCCGGGAGTACACAGATGCAAGACCTGGAACTGAGCGAAGAACAGATCATGATCCGCGACATGGCCCGGGATTTTTCCCGTGGCGAAATCGCGCCCCATGCCCAGGCCTGGGAAAAGGCCGGCTGGATCGATGATGGCGTGGTGCGCAAGATGGGCGAGCTGGGGCTGCTCGGCATGGTCGTCCCGGACACCTTTGGCGGCAGCTACACCGACTACGTCGCCTACGCCCTGGCCGTGGAAGAGATCGCCGCCGGTTGTGGCGCCACCGGGGCGATGATGAGCATTCACAACTCGGTGGGTTGCGGCCCGCTGCTGGCCTATGGCACTGCCGAGCAACAGCAGGCCTGGTTACCGCGCCTGGCCACTGGCGAGGTGATTGGCTGCTTCTGCCTGACCGAGCCGCAGGCGGGGTCCGAGGCCCACAACCTGCGCACGCGTGCCGAGCTGGTGAATGGCGAATGGGTGATCAACGGCGCCAAGCAGTTTGTCAGCAATGCCCGTCGCGCGGGCTTGGCGATTGTCTTCGCCGTGACCGACCCGGCGCTGGGCAAGAAGGGCCTCTCGGCCTTTCTGGTGCCCACGGACAACCCTGGTTTCAAGGTCGAGCGCAGCGAGCACAAGATGGGCATCCGCGCCTCCGACACCTGCGCGGTGACCCTGGACGACTGCCGCATCCCTGCCGCCAATATCCTCGGCGAGCGTGGCAAGGGGCTGGCCATCGCCCTGTCCAACCTCGAAGGCGGGCGTATCGGCATTGCCGCGCAAGCGTTGGGCATCGCCCGCGCCGCGTTCGAAGCGGCGCTGGCCTACTCGCGTGATCGGGTGCAGTTTGGCAAGCCGATCAACGAGCACCAGAGCATCGCCAACCTGCTGGCCGACATGCAGGTGCAGGTCAATGCCGCGCGCCTGCTGATCTTGCATGCGGCCCGCTTGCGCAGTGCCGGCAAACCGTGCCTGTCGGAGGCTTCGCAGGCCAAGCTGTTCGCCTCGGAAATGGCCGAGCGGGTGTGCTCCATGGCCATCCAGGTGCATGGCGGTTATGGTTACCTGGAGGACTACCCGGTAGAGCGCCATTATCGGGATGCGCGTATCACGCAGATCTACGAGGGTTCGAGCGAGATCCAGCGGATGCTGATTGCGCGGGAGCTCAAGCATTATTCACTGTAACAGCCGGCTAGCGCGGCCGCTGTTGGGGCGGTCGCGCAACCTGGCTCAGCGCCAGTAGCGCGCGTCATCCACTACCCGCGCATGCCCTTCGAACAGCGCGGGCAGTTGCTCTTTGAGGTAATCGATCCAGGTACGCACCTTGGCATCCAGGTAGTGGCGCGACGGATAGATCGCATACAGCGCACTCTCACGCAGGCGATACGGCGCCAACAACCGGCGCAAACGCCCCTGCTCGATCGCCTGGCTGGCGGTGTAGAACGGCAGCAGCCCGATGCCCATGCCCAGCTCGCTGGCCAACAGCATCGCATCGGCCACGTTGGTGAGGAAGCTGTCGCGCGGTGCGATCACACAGTGATCGACACCTTGGGGGAACACCCAGTCGCCTTCGTACATCGGGTACGCCATGCGCAGGCAGCGATGCCCATGCAGGTCTTCCGGCCGCTCGGGCACGCCAAAGGTCTCCAGGTAACTGGGTGCCGCGCAGGGGATGCTGAAGATGTTGCCCAGCGGCACGGCGATCAGCTGCGAGTCCGGCAAAGCCTCGTCCACGGTGATCACCACGTCATGCCCTTCGGCCAAGGGGTCCGGGTTGCGCTGAGACAAGGTCAACTCGACCACCACCTCCGGGCACAGCGCGTTGTAGCCCGCCACCAGCGGCATCAGCAGCAGGCCCAGGCCATGCGGGCAGTGCAGGCGCAAACGCCCACGGGGGGTAAGGTGCGCGCCTCGCGCCTCGCCGACGGCTTCTTCGGTCAGCAGCATGATTTGCCGCGCGCGCTCCAGAAACCGTTCGCCCGCCTCGCTCATGCGCAAACGGCGCGTGGTGCGGTGCAGCAGGCGGGTCTGTAGCTGGTTCTCTAGCTCGGCAACGATGCGCGAAACCTGCGCCGCAGAAATGTCCAGGGCATTGGCGGCTGCGGCGAAGCTGCCGCATTCGACCACACGGGTGAAAGTACGCATGGCATGCAGCATGTCCATGGGGGGTGGGCTCCTTGATCGGTCTTATTCTTACGTTCCAGGCAGGAATCTATCACGGCTTAGCCCATTTATTGTGGATCACCAATGAATACATCATTGGTAAAACATTGAAGAAGGAGCCTGCCATGAAACGTTCGATCGCCGTCCTTGCCTTTGCCGCTACCCTCGCCTCGTTCGGCGCCTTTGCCGACGCCAGCACACAGCAGCCGGCCGCGAGCACGGGCAACTACGAATACGGCATGCCGCTGGATGTCGCCAAAGTCATCTCCATCACCCCGGCCAGCAACGCTGCCGACTGCCAGGTCGGCACCGCGCATATGGTGTATGTCGACCACCAGGGCCGTACCCGCGAGGTCAACTACCGGGAAATGGGCAACTGCTCGCAGCAGTGAGTCAGGCCAGTACCTGGGTGATCCAGCTGATCTGCCGAGCGAAATCGCGGCGCTTTTCCTCGGGTATCGTATCCCGAGCGCGTTCGAAGTTGGCCAACGTCTGCTGCTTCTGGCGCAGCATGCGCTGCCATTTGGTCACGAACGCCGGGGCTTTTTCGCGCATCAGCAGCGGGCCGAAGTACAGCTCTTCGGCGGTATAAGCCACTGCCTCACAAGGTTCGGCGACGATAATTTCGTAGTCGAAGCGGTTTTCGCGCAACAATTCTTCACTGACGATCCGATAGCTGTTTTGCATCAGCCAGCTGCGCAGTTCGCACTCATCGCCGTTGGGTTGCAGGATCAGGCGCTCGCTGCCACTCAAGCGATGCTTGCCGCGCTCTAGAATCTCGCACATGGTTTTGCCACCCATGCCGCAGAGGCTGACGGCCGAGATCCGGTCGGCCATTTCGATCGCGTCCAGCCCATCGGCCAGGCGAATGGTGATATGCGCCTCCAGGCCGTTGCGGCGCACGTTGCGCTGGGCCGAGGCAAAGGGCGTGTGCGCCACTTCACCGGCCACGCCTGCTTCGATGGCGCCACGCAGCATCAACGCTACCGGCAGATAACCATGGTCCGAGCCGATATCGGCCAGGCGCGCGCCTTGCGGCACATGCGCCGCCACGCGCTCCAGGCGCATGGAGAGTGTCTGTTCGTTCAACGTAAGCCCCTTGCTCGAAAACCGGGCGCGATTCTGACGACCACGGCGCGGCATTACAATGCGCAAAAGCCGAATGGCGCAGGTGACGGCAAGGGCGGCGGCTATTTGCGCGCCTCCAGTATCAGGTTGAACGGTGTTTGTGTGGCGCACTGGAACCGTGTGAAACCCGCCTCCTCGAACACCGCGCGTAACCGCGCCTCCCCAGCCTGGGCACCCTCCTACATCCGTTTCAGGTCAGTCACGCCTGTGCCAGCGCGCGACCGCCTTGTTTGTCCGGCACAATATTGAGGCGGACGCCAAGGGGCCGCGCGCAATGCCTCAGGAATAACTGGCCCGAAACGGATGGAGTAGCGACGGTTCGGCGCCCCGACTTGCTCGCGAATAGCGTTATGGCGCGACACCTGGGCTTTCACCACCCGACGGCGGATTCAACTGCAGCACCTCATTGGTATATGTCCACTCCTCCTGCACCTTGTCCGGATGCTCGTTCAGCCGGATGCCATAGGACGGCACGATCTGTTTGATCTTCGCCTGCCAGGCTGCTGAAGCCACCTTGTCCTTGAACACCTTGTTCAACACATCCAGCATGATCGGTGGCGCAGTCGAGGCGCCAGGCGATGCCCCCAGCAGGCCGGCGATGCTGCCGTCCTTGGACGTGACCACTTCGGTACCCAGCTTGAGCACACCACCCTGGGCCTCGTCTTTCTTGATGATCTGTACACGCTGGCCGGCTTGCCACAGGCGCCAGTCTTCCTTCCTGGCTTCGGGGAAGTAGGTGCGCAGCGCTTCGAAGCGGTCATCGTCGGACTGCAAGACCTGACCGACCAGGTACTGCACCAGGTCGAACTCGCGCACCCCTACCCTGACCATCGGCCAGGCGTTGTGAACACTGGCGCTGGCGAACAGGTCAAGCAACGAACCCTGCTTGAGGAACTTGGTCGAGAAGGTAGCGAACGGGCCGAACAGGATCATGCGTTTGCCATCGAGCACACGGGTATCCAGGTGCGGCACCGACATGGGCGGGGCGCCGCTCGCCGCAATGCCGTAGGCCTTGGCCATATGGCGCTGGGCAATGGCCGGGTTGTCGGTTACCAGGAACGACCCTCCCACCGGGAAACCGGCATAGTCCTTGGCCTCATCGATACCGGACTTCTGCAACAGCGGCAGCGCCGCGCCCCCTGCACCGATGAACAGGAACTTGGCATCGGTGGCGGCCTGGCTGCCGTCCTTCAGGTTCTTGTACTCCACATGCCAGGAGCCATCTTCGTTACGGGTAATGTCCTGGACCTCGGTCGACAGCTTAAGGTCGAAGTTCGGCCGGGTCTGCAGGTAGCCCACGTACTGCCGGGTGATCTCACCAAAGTTGACGTCGGTGCCGATCGGCGCCCAGGTCACGGCCAGTTTCTGGTTGGGGTCGCGCCCCTCCATCATCAGAGGCACCCACTTGCGGATCTGTTCGTGGTCTTCGGAATACTGCATCGGCTTGAACAACGGGCTGGCTTGCAACGCCTCGTAGCGCTTTTTCAGGAAGCGGATGTTGTCGTCACCCCAGACAAAGCTCATGTGCGGGGTGGTATTGATGAATGAGTGGGGGTTCTTCAACACACCCTGCTTGACCTGCCAGGCTAGAAACTGTCGGGTCACCTGGAACGACTCGTTGATCTCCACCGCCTTGCTGATGTCGATCTTGCCATCCTTCTCTGGCGTGTAGTTCAGCTCCGCCAGGGCCGAGTGGCCGGTACCGGCGTTGTTCCAGCCGTTGGAGCTTTCTTCGGCCACCTTGTCCAGGCGCTCGACCATCTCCATCGACCAGCCTGGCTCCAGCTCATTGAGCCAGACAGCCAGGGTCGAACTCATGATACCGCCGCCCACCAGCAGCACATCGACCTTCTTGGTTTCAGCCGCCTGGGCATTGAGCATGCCCATCGCCAGCGCCAGGCCGGCCAGCGCCCACTTCGCCTCGATCGTGATTTTCATGTCCTCTCCCGCACGCCTCGTAGCTGTCCGTAAAGTCCAGCACAAGCTTAGCTGAGGGTTTTACTGGGGCACCTCGATCACTGGGGCTTGCAATCAGGCCGCGCTCAAAATACTGTATGAATATTCAGTGTTTCGAGTCAGCCACCATGCAGCTCATCGCCAAACTCGGCATTCTCGCCGACGCCGCCAAGTACGATGCTTCCTGCGCCAGCAGCGGTGCGCCCAAGCGCAGCTCGCGCGGCGGCGACGGCCTGGGCGCCACCAATGGCATGGGCATCTGCCACAGCTATACGCCGGACGGCCGCTGCGTGTCGCTGCTCAAGGTGCTGCTGACCAACTTCTGCCTGTACGACTGCCAGTACTGCGTCAACCGCCGCTCCAGCAACGTACCGCGGGCGCGCTTCACCCCGGAAGAAGTGGTGCGCCTGACCCTGGACTTCTACCGGCGCAACTGCATCAGCGGCCTGTTCCTCAGCTCGGGCATCATCCGCTCGGCCGACTACACCATGGAACAACTGATCCGCGTGGCACGGTTGCTGCGCGACGAGCACAACTTCCGCGGCTACATCCACCTCAAGACCATACCCGACGCCGACCCGCTGCTGATCGAGGAAGCCGGGCGCCTGGCCGACCGCCTGAGCGTCAACATCGAGCTGCCGACCGATGCCAGCCTCAAACGCCTGGCACCGGAGAAACACGCGCACACCATCCGCCAGGCCATGGCGGTCATCCACCAAGGCCAGCAAGCCGTAGCCAACGAGCCGAAGGCGCCGCGCTTCACGCCCGCCGGGCAAAGTACCCAGGTCATCGTCGGCGCCGACGCCACCGATGACAGCACGCTGCTGCGCAATGCCGAGTCGCTGTACCAGGGTTACGGTCTCAAGCGTGTGTACTACTCGGCCTTCAGCCCGATCCCCGACAGCCCGGGCAGCGTGCCCCTGGCGGCGCCGCCGCTGTTGCGTGAGCACCGCCTGTACCAGGCCGACTTCCTGCTGCGTGGCTATGGCTACAAGGCCGGCGAACTGCTGGGCCATAGCGGCAACCTGGCACTGGACATCGACCCCAAGCTGGCCTGGGCGCTGGCCAATCGCGAAGTTTTCCCGCTGGATGTTAACCGCGCCGAACCGGCCTTGCTGGCACGTATCCCGGGCATCGGCCTGCGCAGCGTGCAGCGCCTGGTGGCGCTGCGCCGTGAACGGCGCATCCGCTATGACGACCTGATCCAACTGCGCTGCGTACTGGACAAGGCCCGGCCGTTCATTGTCACCAGCGACTACCGCCCGACCCAGGCCGAGCTGCGCAGCGGCCTGCTGCGCGAACGCCTGCGCGAGCCACAAGCGCCTGTGCAGATGGGGTTGTGGGGGTGATCGCGCTCGACTGTGATAACCACTTCGCCACCTGGCGTGACCAAGCCCGAACGCTGCTCGGCCATGGCATCGACCCGGCCGAGGTGACCTGGTCGCAAGGCCCTATCGATGATCTGCTGGCCGTGCCGGCACCGTTGCCTGAAGGCCCTGGCCCGTTTCGCGGCAAAGTGCCGGCGGCGTTACTGAGCCAGTTGGCACAGGCCGCCTGCTATCGCGGCGCGCAACGCTGGAACCTGCTGTACGAAGTGCTCTGGCGCGTCGCCCATGGCGATCGCACCGCCATGCTCGCGGGCGACCGCCTGGGCAGTGAGCTGCACCGGCGGATCAAACAAGTCAGCCGTGAGGCGCACCACCTGCATGCTTTCGTGCGCTTCGTCCCCCTGCCCGAGGCGTTGGCCGAGCGACTGCAGCTGGACCTGGTCGCCTATCACGAGCCCGCCCACGACATCCTGCACGATGCCAGTGCGCACTTTGCCGACCGCCTGGGCCGACAACGCTGGTTGATCGCCACGCCCACCGATGGCATCCGCTTCGATGGCCAGGCCTTCGATTACCGCCGCCACTGCCCCGATGACTGGCGGCAGTGGGCGCGCCATGCCGACGACCCCGGCGCCGAACTGTGGCGCACCTATTATCGCCACACCTTCAACCCTGCCCGCCTCAACCCGGACGCGCTGCGCCTGCATATGCCCGGGCGGTTCTGGCGGCATTTGCCGGAAGGCATGCTGATACCCCAGCTTGAAGGCCTGGCACGGCAGGGCAAACAGCGGGATGGGCAGGCGCTGGAAGTGGCCTCGCAGCGCGGCAAACGGATTTGTAGAGGTGAGTAACGCACGTGCTTACCGCCCCCGTTTTCAACGGCATGACCGAACATGGGGTCTTTGCAGGCACGTCTGAACGCAGCGTGGAACTGTTAGTTTTGTCAGTAGCAGCACTTAGTAAGGCACGCCTATGATCGCCGCAAAGTTCGCCATGGTTCGGCTCGATAAGGACTGTCTCGTGAGCCCCTATCAAGGCCCCGTCTGGACATCATCAGGTAGATTCCATGTCGATCAGAACGTGCATACTTGCTGGCGCAGCTACGGCGCTGTTCTTCGTCGCAACGCCTTCAATTGCCACAGAAGCGCCCTTCTCGCGCACCCTTTTTCTGGGCGACAGTTACACCGACAGTGGCTATTACCGGCCGTTGCTACCTCCTGGGGTTCAAGCTGGGCTAGGTAAGTTGACCACCAATCCGGGCAAGGTCTGGTCAGAGCATTTGGCTGACCACTATGGTGTGGATGCAAGCGCCAACGGCAATGGCCAGACGGGCGACAATTACGCTGCGGGTGGTGCGCGAGTGAGCATGCCGGCGGCCGGTGAGCTTGGGCCGATCCCCTCGCTGACAGACCAGCTGGCTCAGTACTTTTCGACCACTGGTGGTGTCGCTGATCTCCGGGCGCTGTACACGGTCTGGGGCGGCATCAATGACATGGCGTCTATTGTCGACCCTAGCCAAGTGCCAGTCGTGGTCAGTGCGACAGTGACTGACCAGATTGGCATCGTTGCTGACCTAGAGCGAGCCGGTGCACGCTACGTATTGGTGCCCAACCTGCCGGATATGGGGCTTATCCCGCGCATTCGCGACAGGGGGGCAGAGGCCATGGCGCGGATAACGCCTCGCTACCAAGCTTACAATGATGCACTTTACGGTGGGTTGAGGCAGGCTGGCTTGGCGTTCATTCCCCTGGATGCGTTCAGCTTCATGCAAGCGCTGGCAGGCAACCCCGACAGCTATGGTTTCACCAATGTCACTGATGCCGCCTGCGGACGAAAATTGGCGTTGATCTGCGGCCCGGCGGACTACGTCGTCCCCAACGCGGATATGACCTACTTGTTTGCAGACGATGTGCACTTGAGCACAGCCGCTAATCAAATGCTCGGGCAGTACGCCATTTCGGTGCTCGAAGCGCCGCGATACCAGCAAGTCCTCACCCACTCGGCGCACACGGTGGGTCGAAGCCGCGCTGATCAGGTCAGCCAACACGTAAGCAGTCGGCCCGCAGACGGTTGGCGCTGGTGGGGTAGCCTTCGTCACGACACTCAGCGTTATGATCATGGCCGCCTGTACGACGGCTCGGCCCCTGCTGGCTTGTTTGGCGTCGATTGGTCCCGCAACGGCTTTGTAATGGGAGGCTTCGCCGGTGTTGGTCGCATGGAGGCTAACTTCGGTGCGCATCAAGGGGGCTACACGCAGTCCGACTCAACCCTCGGCCTGTTTAGTGGCTGGTACGGTGAGCGAATGTGGGTGAATGGCCAGGTCAGCTATAGCTGGCTGGATTATGACGTCACCCGTAAGGTTCAGATCGGACCTGCTACTCACACCCACAACGGTACTCCAGAAGGGCACAACCTCACGATGGCCCTTAACACAGGTTATGAGTTCGACAATGTGGGCGATTTGCGACATGGGCCGCTGGCCGCAATCATCTGGCAGCGGGTGGAGTTAGATGACTATGTCGAGAGCAATAAAAGCTTCACCGCCATGGGCTATTACGATCAAAAGGTTGACTCGACCGTGGGTCGAATTGGTTGGCAGGCCCGTGTACGAGCAAGTCGTTTTGAGCCTTATGCACAGATCACCTACGATCAGGCGTTTGAAGGCAGCAAGCAGGCCAACGCATGGCTGCAAACCGTACCTGGAGCTGGCCCGTATCGGGTGCCGGGGCTGGAGTTCGACCGTTACTACGTGACTGCGGTGCTGGGGGTGCGGGTAGTGTTAGGCGATGTGAGCGCCAGTATCGGAGTTACAACGACCACCCTGCAGAGGGAGGCCCAGGACGCCAGCTTGTTTGCGAGTTTCAGTGGCAGCTTTTGAGCGATGTGTGGACAGTCTGCATCTAGCCAGGTGTAACGCACACAAGAGCGGTTGGTGGAACTATGTCATACCAATGAGGTACCTGATCGAGGGCATGAGCAGGATGCTTCCTGATACAGGCGAGCGACTAGACCCTCGGCAATAGCGATGGCCTGTCACTCAACCCACCCAGCAATCAAGCAAACAACCGGGCCAGGCACCCCAGCTTCTTCTTGTACGACCGCCGTGCCTCCAACGCCTGCTCCAGGCTCACCGCCAAGAACCGCGCCTGCTGATTGGGCTGCATCTGCCCGATCAGGTCCAGGTCGGCGCTGATCACCGTGCCGATCATGGCATACCCGCCGCCCGACACCGCATCGCGGTGCAGAATGATCGGCTCCAGCCCCGCTGGCACCTGGATCGAACCGATCGGGTAGCAGCTGTCGACGATATTCGAGGGGTCCGAGCCTGCGCCAAACGGCTGCTCACGTAGCTGGAAGCTCAATGCGCTAGCGCCCTTGTAGCGGTAGCCGATACGGTCCGCCTCGGAGCCGACGGTCCACGCCTGAGTGAAGAAGCTCTGCGCCGCCGCGTCGGTCAGGCGATGGAAATACAACCCCGGCACCACCCGCACTACCACCTCGCCACCCAGCGCCTGGCGCAGGGCCATCGGCAGGCTCGCGCCAGCCCGGGTCTTGCCGCTGGGCACACCGACCGGCAATACATCACCCGCCATCAACTTGCGCCCGTGCAGCCCGCCCAACGCACCCAGGGCGTAGGTCGAACGGCTGCCGAGCACTTCGGGTACATCGATACCGCCGGCCACGGCCAGGTACGCCCGGGCACCTGCGGTGGGGAAGCCGAAACGCAACACCTGCCCTGCCCTGACCGCAAACGCGGTGTCGGGGCGCTGCTCACGGCCGTCGAGCAAGGCGGGCATCTGCGCTCCGCATACCGCCACCAGCGCATCGTGCTGGAACTCAAGCTCTGGTCCCACCAGCGCGCATTCCAGCCCTGCTGCACCTGCCGGGTTGCCGACCAGATGGTTGGCGGCGCTCAGGGCATATTGGTCGAGCGCCCCGGACGGCGGAATGCCCAAGTGGTAATAGCCTTCGCGACCAAGGTCCTGTACCGATGTGGCCAGGCCGGGTTTGAGTACCTTGATCATGCCAGCACCTCCTGCAGCGTCTTGGGGTAGCCGACCGGGTCGGCGAGGAAGGCATCCAGGGAAAACGTCACCGGGCGAATGCGCAGGTTGAAGTGGCCCTCCTCCACCTCCGCCACGGCTTGGTCATAGGCTCGGCGGTCGATGGGCTTGAACTGCACGATGTCCCCAGGGCGGAAGAACACCATGTGCGCCTTGAGGTAGGCCAAGGTCTGCTGCGGGTCGTAGATCGGCGCCGGGGTGACGCCGAACATCTGGTAGCCGCCCGCCCCGCGTACCGAGTAGATGCACCCGAAACAGCCGCCATGGCCGAGGGTCAGCTTGGGTGTGTCGGTACGCGGACGCAGGTACTTGGGCACCTGCAACTGCCGCTCGCGCTCAACCATCTGGAACATGAACGGCAGGCCGGCGACAAAGCCGACCATCGACACGAACCAGGGCGCGCCACTGTGCGCGGCGATGAACGCCTGGACATCGGCCAGGCCGTTGACCCGCGCCGCATACTCAAGGTCCGTGCTGCTTGGGTCCTGGTGACGGTCACGAAAACGCATCAGGGTTTCGTGGGTCCACGGGTCGTTGTACAGCACCGGGATTTCGATGATGCGGGTCTGCAGCGAGCGCTCGGCCACCGCCTCTGCCTCGGCGCCGCGTACCGCTTCGAGCAAGGCCTGGGGGGCAATGCGGTCAGGGTCGAAGCGGATCTGGAACGAGGCGTTGGCCAGGCATACGTCGAGTACGCCCTCCAGGCCAAGTCGCTCCACCGCGCGGGTGACGGCCATGCCCTTGAAGAAGGCTTGCAGCGACATGCTGTCACTGACTTCGGCAAACAGGTGCTCGTCGGCACCGAAGCTGTAGCGGATTGGGGTAGAAGCAACCGGCTCGGCCATGACTGTTCCTTTTTTTGGAATCTTTATAGAAAGGCAGGCGAAATCAAATCAATGCAAGGGCCCCGGCCTCCAAGCGCCGGGCGCCGCAGCTACTCAGCGTGGCGCACGCACCGCGATACCCGCCTGATCGAGCGCCTGGCGCGTAGCCTCGACCAGGTCGAGCGCGCCGGGGGTATCGCTGTGCAGGCAAATGGAATCGAATTCGATGGCCAGGTCCTGCCCCTCTACCGTGCGCACCAGGCCTTGCTGGCAGGCCCGCAGCACACGCTCGGCGACGGCCTGGGGGTGATGGCCGCGCACGTTGCGGGTGAACACGATGGAGCCGCTCATGGCGTACTCGCGGTCGGCATAGAACTCGCGGATCACCGGCTGCCCGAGTGCCTGGGCGACACGGCAGATCACCGAGCCCGGCATGCAGTACAGCAGCAACTGCGGTTCGATCACGCGCAGGTTCTGCACCAGCAGTTGTGCAGCCTCCTCGTCGCGCGCCAGATGCATGTACAGCGCGCCGTGGGGCTTGATGTGTTGCAGCGTCACCCCCTGGGCACGGGCGATTTCACGCAGCGCGCCCAGTTGGTAGAGCATGTCGTCGACCAGCTCCTGGGCCGAGGCATTGATGTGTCGCCGGCCGAAACCGACCAAGTCACGAAAGCCCGGGTGTGCCCCGACCGCCACCCCTATCGCCTTGGCCCGCTCGACAGTGCGGCGCATGGTGCCCGGGTCGCCGGCATGGAAGCCGGTGGCGATGTTGGCCGAGCTGATGAAACCCATCAACTCGTTGTCGACGCCGTCACCAATGGTCCACGGGCCGAAGCCCTCGCCCATGTCCGAATTGAAATCCACCACCTGCATGAACGTATCTCCTGGTGCTTGTGACTGCCTGAATGCCACGTTAGATTCTCCTCACCCCCTTGGGAAGATCTATAAACAGATAGGGTGTCTTCTGAAAATCAGATACACCGGGAGCCAACCGTGTCACTGACCCTGCGCCAGGTCCGCTACTTCGTCGCCACTGCCGAGATCGGCCAGATTTCTCAGGCGGCGATCCACCTGAACATCTCTCAATCGGCCGTGACCACGGCGATCAAGGAACTGGAGGCGATGCTCGGTGTGCTGCTGTTCCAGCGCTCGGCCCAAGGTATGAGCCTGACCGAGGCTGGCCGGCATTTTCTCAACCGGGCCTATGTGATTCTGCGCAGCGTGGACGACGCGCTGAACAGCCCGCTGCCTGACGTGCGCGCCAGCGGCCTGCTGCGCCTGGCCGCCAGCTATACCGTGATGGGCTACTTCCTGCCGCACCACCTGCAACGGCTGGAACACTGGCACCCGGACGTGACCCTGCACGTGCATGAACAGGAGCGCAGCGCCATCGAACAGGGCCTGCTTGAGGGCCGTTTCGACATGGCTGTGGTGCTCACCGCCAACCTCACCCACCCGGACATCGTCTCGGAAACCCTCTTCAACTCCGAACGCCGACTGTGGCTGCCCGGCCACCACCCGCTGTGCGAGCGCTCTGCGGTGAGCCTGGCGGATGTGGCCGGCGAACCGTTCATTCTGCTGACGGTGGACGAGGCCGAACAAAGCGCCATGCGCTACTGGGAGCAGGCCGGGCAGCGGCCCAGCGTGCGCGTGCGGACCAGCTCGGTGGAGGCCGTGCGCAGCATGGTGGCCAATGGCAGCGGCGTGGCGATCCTCTCCGACCTGGTGCACAGGCCCTGGTCGCTGGAAGGCAAGCGGATCGAGACGGTGACCATCAGCGACCCGGTGACGCCGATGAGCGTGGGCTTGGCCTGGCACCGCGAGCGGGCGTTCAGCCCGGCCATGCAGGCGTTGCGCAACTACTTCCACAGTGCGTTTCTGGCACCGCAGCAGCTGTCGGCGCGGCGCTGACCCTTTTCCCCCTGGGAACACGCCGCGCAGGCATTGCGAACGTTCCGCGTGCGAAGCCGTCATAACTGTGGCCGGTGCCGACACGCAGAGAGGACGCGAGATGACTCAACCCGACCCGTCATACATCCAGTGGCTCGAAGACCGTTCCATGCTCAAGGCCTCCCAGCAGCGGGCCCTTTTGTATTCGGGGCAATCGCGCCTGTGGCAAAACCCCTATGCCGAGGCCCAGCCCCGCCGCGCAACCGAGATCGCCTCGGTGTGGCTCACTGTCTACCCTGACGCTATCATCGCCCCCGATGACTGCTCGGTGCTCTCGGCCCTGGCCCACGAAGCCTTGTGGAAGCGCTTGTCGGAGATCGGCATACAAGGCGTGCACACCGGCCCGATCAAGCAGTCAGGCGGCGTGCGCGGCCACGAGTTCACCCCCAGCGTGGACGGCAACTTCGACCGCATCAGCTTCGACATCGACCCGCTCTACGGCAGCGAGCAGGAGCTGATCCAGATGAGCCGCATGGCTGCGGCGCACAACGCCGTGACCATCGATGACCTGATCCCCTCGCACACTGGCAAAGGCGCCGACTTCCGCCTGGCAGAACTGGCCCACGGCCCCTACCCCGGGCTTTACCACATGGTCGAGGTGCGCGAGGAAGACTGGCCGCTGCTGCCCGACGTACCCGCAGGGCGCGATTCGGTCAACCTGCTGCCGGCCGTGTGCGATGCGCTCAAGGCACGCCATTACATCGTCGGCCAGTTGCAGCGGGTGATCTTCTTCGAACCTGGGGTCAAGGAGACCGACTGGAGCGTCACCCCGCCGGTCACCGGCGTCGACGGCAAGACCCGGCGCTGGGTGTACCTGCACTACTTCAAGGAAGGCCAGCCGTCGCTCAACTGGCTCGACCCGACATTTGCCGCCCAGCAGATGATCATCGGCGATGCCCTGCATGCGCTGGACTGCCTTGGCGCGCGTGGCCTGCGCCTGGACGCCAATGGTTTTCTCGGGGTGGAAACCCGCCTTGAGGGCACTGCCTGGTCCGAGAGCCACCCCCTGTCGATCGTCGGCAACCAGCTGATTGGCGGCATGATTCGCAAGGCGGGCGGTTTCAGCTTCCAGGAGCTGAACCTGACGATCGACGACATTGCCCTGATGTCCAAGGGCGGCGCCGACCTGTCCTACGACTTCATCACCCGCCCGGCCTACCAGCACGCGCTGCTGACCGGCGACACCGAATTCCTGCGCCTGATGCTCAAGGAAATGCACAGCTTCGGCATCGACCCGGCTTCGTTGATCCATGCCTTGCAGAACCATGACGAGCTGACCGTCGAACTGGTGCACTTCTGGACCCTGCACGCCCACGACATGTACCTGTACAAGGGCCAGACCCTGCCCGGCAACATCCTGCGCGAGCACATTCGCGAAGAAATCTACGAACGTCTGTCGGGCGAACATGCCCCTTACAACCTGCGCTTCGTCACCAACGGCATCGCCTGCACCACCGCCAGCCTGATCACGGCCGCCCTCGGCATCCGCGACCTCGATCAGATCAACGCAGCGGATATCGAGCGTATCCAGAAGATTCACCTGCTGCTGGTGATGTACAACGCCATGCAGCCTGGCGTGGTGGCGCTGTCCGGCTGGGACCTGGTCGGAGCCCTGCCCTTGCCCGCCGAGGCGGTGGCAGAACGCATGCTCGATGGCGACACCCGCTGGATCCACCGCGGCGGCTACGACCTGGCCGGCCTTGCCCCGCACGCCGAGGCCTCGGTGCGCGGCATGCCCCGTGCCCGCGCGCTTTACGGCAGCCTCGACAGCCAGCTGGAACACCCCGATTCATTCGCCAGCAAGGTGAAGAAGCTGCTTGCCGTGCGCCAGGCCTACGGTATCGCCACCAGCCGCCAGGTGCTGGTACCCGAGGTCAGTAGCCCTGGTTTGCTGGTGATGGTGCACGAGCTGCCGGCCGGGCGCGGGGTGCAGATCAGCGCGCTGAACTTTGGCCAGACGGTGATCAGCGAAACGCTGCACTTGACCGGCTTCACGCCGGGGCCGGTGGTGGACATGATCAATGAAACGGTCGAGGGCGACTTGACCGAAGATGGGCGGCTGGTGGTGAACCTGGACCCTTACGAGGCACTGTGCCTGCGCATCGTGAACAGCAGCGGGCATGTCTGAACGGTCGCGGCCACCTTGCTTTTACCGCTTCACAGGCTTAGTTTCCGGGTGACTTCATTTTCCCGTGCCCAGGAGCAACTTCCATGTACACCGGCATCGTCCAGGCCGTCCGCCCTCTGCTTGCGGTGAACACCTACCCAGGCCACAAGCAGTTCACCCTCGACCTCACCCCGGAGCTGCTCGACGAACTCAAGATCGGCGCCAGCGTCAGTGTCGAGGGGACCTGCTTGTCGGTTACCGAGATCGACGGCACCGAGGTGAAATTCGACGCCATGAACGCCACCCTGGAGCGCACCAACCTGCGCTGCTTGAAGGCTGGCCAGGGCGTGAACATCGAACGCTCGGCCAAGATGAACGCCGAGATCGGCGGCCACTTGATGGCGGGCCACATCGCCACCACCGCCGAGATCGTCGAGCTGTCGATCGAACCTACCGGTGCGTTCATCAAGTTCCGCATGCCGCCCGAGTGGGCCAAGTACGTGTTCCCCCGCGGGTTCCTTGGTGTGAACGGCTGCAGCCTGACCGTCGCTGATGTCGAAGACACCGTCATCACCATCAACCTGATCCCCGAAACCTTGCGCCAGACCACCTTCGCCAACTACCAGGCCGGTGAGCTGCTGAACATCGAAGTGGACCACCAGACCATGGTGTTGGTCGATGTGGTCGAACGCACCCTCAAGGGTACCCTGGCCCGCGAAAAGCTGTTGCCCTGAACATGCTGCCCAACGCGTTGACATCGCACAGTGCGCGGCGGCTGAAGCTGCGCAGCCTGCGAGGCCGGGTGGGCCTGGGGCTGGTGGCCGGGCTGTCGGTGCTGGCCGGCATGACCGATGCCATCGGCCTATTGGCCCTGGGCGACTTTGTTTCGTTCATGAGCGGCAACACCACCCGCCTGGCCGTCGCGATCAGTGAGGCGGATGCGGCCATGGTGCTGCGCCTGAGCGGGGCGGTACTCGGCTTCGTCGCCGGTAATGCACTGGGCGTGTTGCTGGCCCGCAGCTTCCGGCGCCGGGCCTGGCCGGTACTGCTGGTGGTCGCGGGGCTGCTGGGTGGCGCTGCGGCCTGGCCGCTGGCCGCGACCTTTCCGGCGTTGCTTGCGGCGACGCTGGCCATGGGCATGATCAATGCAGTGGTCGAGCAGGTGAATGGCCTGCCCATCGGCCTGACCTATGTCACCGGTGCCCTGTCCCGCTTCGGCCGCGGCCTGGGCCGCTGGGTGCTGGGCGAGCGGCGCAATGGCTGGCGGGTGCAGCTGGTGCCTTGGGCCGGCATGCTGCTGGGCGCCGCCCTTGGCGCCTGGCTGGAGCACCGCTTGGGCTTGCAGGCGCTGGCGGGCAGTTGCGCGCTGGCGTGCCTGCTGGCCCTGGTGACGCGGTTCATTCCGCGCTCATGGCAACTGGGCTACATGCCACGCTGATCAGATGCTGCGCGTGATACGGCCATCGACCTTGATGCAATAGACGATAGAAAAACTACTGACCAGATGCCTGCGCCTGTTGCAACAACCAGCTGCGCACCCTCTCCAGTGCTGGCGCTTGATAGGCATTGCGCGGCCAGACCAGGTAAAACGCCTGCTCCAGCACCAATTGCTGCTCGAACACCAAGGCCAACCGCCCTGCTTCAATGTCGTTGCGTACGAAGAAGTCGCTGGCCAAGGCGAGCCCCTGCCCGGCCACTGCAGCATCGATCGCCAACGATGTCTGGTTGAAGCGCACATTCTTGGCCCCAGCCAACAGCGGCTGCGCAAAGACCTCGCCGATAAAGGTTGGCCAGAAATTGTGCGCATCGTGCAGCAGCGCGAAGCGGTGCAAGTCGTCAAGGGAGGCCGGCTTGCCCAGTTGCGCTAGCAGCCCAGGGCTTGCCACGGCGACGATGCGTTGCTTGAGGAAAGGTTCGACATGCAAGGCCGGGCCGAACGGTGGGCGGCCGTAGCGCACCGCGATATCCACGCCCTCAGGGCGGAACTGCGAGAGGCGATCAGTGGCCAGTACCTGCAGGTCGATATCGGGGTGGTCGTGTGCAAGTGACGCCAGCCGAGGGATCAGCCACTTCGCTGCAAAGGTGGGCGTAACGCTGACCGTCAGGTGGGACCCATCGGGGCGCAGCGCCTGGGTAGCCGAGGCGATCAAAGCGAACGCACTGCGGATATCGGCGCTGTAGCGCTGGCCGGCGCCGGTAAGGCTCAGGCCCCTGGGCAACCGTTCGAACAGTTTGACCCCAAGGTTCGCCTCCAGCCCGCGAACCTGCTGCGCCACCGCCGCCTGGGTTACCCCCAGCTCGTCCGCTGCCAGGCGGAAGTTGAGGTGGCGTGATACCACCTCGAACACCCGCAAGCCATTGAGTGGCGGTAGCGCCGAAAAGCCCTCGGCCATATAAATTATCTACTGAGTAAAGGGCCTTGTACCTTACTCGATACGCGGATGTTGCTGCACCAGCAATTTGCGTTTGGCCTCAAGCTCTGCAATCTGCGTGTCGATGTCTTCGATTTTCTGCTCGATGTTGTCGTGGTGCTCCTGCAGCAGCTCGCGTGCTTCCTCGATGTCAGACGCGGCAGGCGCCGCACCGCGCAGGGGTTTGTTGGCGGTTTCCTTCATGGTCAGGGCGGTGACCAGGCCGACGGCCGCAATCACCATCAGGTAGTAGGCCGGCATGTACAGGTTGCCCGTGCTTTCTACCAGCCAGGCGGCCAGGGTCGGGGTAAGGCCGGCGATCAGTACCGAGATGTTGAACGCGCTGGCCAGGGCGCTATAACGAATGTGCGTTGGGAACATCGCTGGCAATGTCGAGGCCATTACGCCGATGAAGAAGTTCAGCAGCACGGCAATGATCAGCAGCCCGGCGAAAATCAGCCCAAGCACGCCGCTGTTGATCAGCATGAAGGCTGGGATAGCCAGCGCGAACAGGCCGACACTGCCGACCATGATGAAAGGCCGGCGCCCGAACTTGTCACTGAGCAGCCCGATGATCGGCTGCACGAACAGCATGCCGACCATGATCGCGATGATGATCAGCACCCCGTGGTCTTCGCTGTAGTGCAGGTTGTGCGACAGGTAGCTGGGCATGTAGGTGAGCAGCATGTAGTACGTGACGTTGGTGGCGATCACCACGCCAACGCAGGTCACCAGGCTGCGCCAGTGCTGGGTGGCCACCTCTTTGAACGACACCTTGGGGCCGGAGGCCAGGCCTTCGCGGTCGCCTTGTTCGAGCTTTTCGACGTGCTGCTGGAATGCCGGTGTCTCCTCCAGCGCGTGGCGCAGGTAGAGGCCGATGATGCCCAGCGGCAAGGCCAGGAAGAACGGCAGGCGCCAGCCCCACTCAAGGAACTGCTCCTCGCCCAGCACGGTGGAAATCAACACCACCACGCCCGCACCGAGAACAAACCCTGCGATGGAGCCAAAATCCAGCCAGCTGCCGAGGAAGCCGCGCTTGCGGTCGGGCGCGTACTCGGCGACGAAAATCGAAGCCCCGGTGTATTCACCGCCTACCGAGAAGCCCTGGGCCATCTTGGCCAGCAGCAACAGGATCGGCGCCCAGATGCCGATCGAGGCATAGGACGGTATCAGGCCGATGGCAAAGGTACTCAACGACATGATCACGATGGTGGCGGCGAGAATCTTCTGCCGGCCGAACTTGTCGCCCAGTGCCCCGAAGAACAACCCGCCCAGCGGGCGGATCAGGAAGGGTACCGAGAACGTGGCCAAGGCGGCGATCATCTGCACGCTGGGGTCGGCGTTGGGGAAGAACACCTTGCCGAGTGCGTAGGCGACGAAGCCATAGACGCCGAAGTCGAACCATTCCATCGCGTTACCCAAGGCGGCGGCGGTGATCGCTTTGCGCATCTTGGCGTCGTCGACGATGGTGATGTCTTTCAGGCCGATCGGTTTGACGCTTTTCTTGCGAGATTTCATGCTTATATCCCTGTCGCTGAATGCTCTATGGCATCAGAGACTAAGGGACACTAAATAATTCAGCGCTTAATGAATTTTTGTAGTTTCAGGGCGGGCTGGGGGCTTGTAGGAGCGGCCTTGCGTCGCGAAAGGGCTGCGTAGCGGCCCCGGCGATTTTTGCTGCGCCACAGAACCTGGGGCCGCTACGCGCCCCTTTCGCGACGCAAGGCCGCTCCTACAGGCCGCCCCCACAAGGCAGCCGGCCCTATCAGATACCTTCGCGCGCCAGGTCCATGGCGAAGTAGGTCAGGATCAGGTCGGCACCCGCCCGCTTGATGGCACCGATGCTTTCACGCATCACGCGCCCTTCATCGATGGCACCGGCCAGGCCGCCGAACTTGATCATCGCGTATTCACCACTGACCTGGTAGGCCGCCAGTGGCAGGCGCGAAGCAGCGCGGATGTCGGCGATCACGTCAAGGTAGGCGCCGGCCGGTTTGACCATCAGCACATCGGCCCCTTCCTGCTCGTCGAGCAACGATTCGCGCACGGCTTCGCGGCGGTTCATCGGGTTCATCTGGTAGCTCTTGCGGTCACCTTTGAGGGCGGTACCGCCAGCCTCGCGGAACGGGCCATAGAGCGACGAGGCGAATTTGGTCGAATAGGCCATGATTGCCGTGTCATGGAAGCCTGCGGCATCCAGCGCACCCCGAATCGCCTGGACCTGGCCGTCCATCGCCGCCGATGGCGCGATGAAGTCGGCGCCGGCGGCGGCCGCGATCACGGCCTGCTTGCCCAGGTTGACCAGGGTGGCGTCGTTGTCCACACCGTGGTCGTGCACCACACCGCAATGGCCGTGGCTGGTGTATTCGCAGAAGCAGGTGTCGGACATCACCACCATTTCCGGCACGGTGTCCTTGCAGATCCGCGCCATGCGCGCCACCAGGCCGTTTTCGTTCCAGGTGTCACTGCCGACCTCGTCCAGGTGGTGCGAGACGCCAAAGGTCATCACCGACTTGATGCCGGCACGGGCGTAGCGCTCGATTTCTCGCGCCAGCAGTTTTTCAGGGATGCGATTGACACCCGGCATGCTGGTGATCGGCACGAAATCATCGATGCCTTCTTCGACGAAGATCGGCAGGATCAGGTCTTCAAGGCGGAACTCGGTTTCCTGGAAGATCGAACGCAGGGATTCGTTCTGGCGCAAGCGACGAGGACGAACGGAGGGGAAACGGTTGGACATGACAGCTCCAGGGAATATGGACGGCGTACACCATATGCCTGTTGAGCCCCAGTGAAAAGGCTGAATGAAGAGATTGTGTCTTGCATCAAGGGTAATAGCCTGGATTAGTCGTGCCTCTTCGCGGGTAAACCCGGGAAGAGGCCGGTATAGGCACTTCACTCCACCAACCGCGGCGCCCCCACATCTGCCGCCTGCCGATCCAGCCCATGCGCCTCAAGTATGCGGGCAATCTCGCCACTGCCATGCAACGCCTGGATGTTGGCATCGAGCGCCTTGCCCAGTTCGACGTTGCTCAGCATGTAAGGGATGCTGGTCTGCCCCGGTTGCTCGGTCGCCTTGACCCGTGGATCCGGCTCGGACACTTTGATGCTGGCGCCCTTGTACGCCCCCTTCTGCTGCGAGGCGACGGCCACCGCATGGCTGTCGATGCCGGCCTCGATGCGCCCCGAGGCCAGGTCCTGGGCCATGGCCACCGGGTTGGGGTACAGCACCAGGTCGTCGCCCAGCACCGTCTTCAGGTCACTGACCCACAGGTAGCCCTGCACCGTCCCCACGCGCTTGCCCTCCAGCTCGCTGACCTTGGCATAGCCCTGGGGCGAGATGATGCCCATCACGTCCAGGTACAACGGCGCCGACAGCCCCAGCACCTTGCCGCGCTCCGCCGTGCGGTACCAGTCGCCAATGACCACGTCGGCACGGCGGGCCACCACCGACTGGATTGCCGCCGAGGGGTCGAGCACGCTGGCCTTGATGGTCAGGCACTCCCGGGCCGCGATCTGCTTGATGATCTCGCCATCAACGCCGCCCAGTGCCTGGCCGGTGCCAGGGATCGAGTACGGCGGGAAGACCCAGGCCGCGACGGTGAGCACACCAGGGGTCAGGGTTTCGAACGTATGGGTGGGTTTGCACTCGGCCATGGCCTGGGCGCTGCCGACCAGGGCCAGGCACAGGCTCAGGCAACGGGTAACGCGCTTGAATGGTTTCATCATGGGTACCTTTCAGGAAGTGAATGTAAAAGCAGCATCAGCAAGCAGGTTGCACGCCGGGCGCCAGGCGTCGCTCCAGGGCAGCCACGCCCAGGCTGGCCGGCGCGCAGACTGCCGCGTACATCAGCCCGGCCAGCACCAGCACCGGCATGTACTGGAACGTCGAGGAGCCGATGGCCGAGGCGCGGCTGACGATCTCAGGCAAGGCGATGGTGAAACACAGCGAAGAAGCCTGGAACATCATGATCGAGAAGCCGAGCAACGACGGCAGCGCCACCCGCAAGGCCTGGGGCAGGATCACATAGCGCAGGGCATCGACCCGGTTCAGGCCAATCACATCAGCCGCCTCGTGCTGGCCACGGGCAACCGCCTCGATGCCGCCGCGGATGATCTCGCTGGTGTACGCCGCCGTGCAGTACGCCAACGCCAGCACGGCCGCCCAGAACGAGGTCAAGGTCAGGTTCACCGACGGCAGGCCGAAGTAGAAGTACTGCAACAGGATCAATGCCGGCGCACCCCGCCCCAGTTCGACGATGATCAACGTCGGGTGGCGTATGGCCTTGCCCCTGGCGACTACGCCCAGGGCCAGCAGCAGCCCCAGCGCAATGCCCAGCAGCAGGCTGACGGCGGTCACCTGCAACGACAGGACAAAGCCCTTCCATAACTCCGGAAACCACTGCGCCCACAGTGTCAGCAGCGCGTTCATAGGCTGATCCTCCGTTGCAAGGTGCTCGACAACCAGCGCGAAGCCAGCGCCACCGGCACGCTGAGCACCAGGTACACCAGCGCAGCCGCGCTGTACACGCCCAGCCCCTGGAAGGTCTGCTGCGAAACCTGGTACGCCTGGAAGCTGATATCCGCGACACCCAGCGTCGACGCCACTGCAGAGTCCTTGAGCAGGCCGATGGCGTAGGTGGCCGCTGTCGGGATGGAAATGCGCACCAGCTGCGGCAACACCACATCGAAGAAACGCTGCGGCGCTGACAGGTTGAGCACATGGGCCGCTTCATACTGGCCATCGGGGATCGCCGCAAAGGCGCCCCGATAGACCTCGGCCATCTGCGCGGCGGTAATCAGGCCAAGGCCGACCACCGCTGCGACAAACGGCGACAACGTGACATAGCCGCCGCCAATGCCGAAAAAGATGAAGAACAGCCAGACGATCGGCGGGATCGAACGCAAGGTCAGCACCAGTGCCGCGCCCAATACCCGCAACGACGGCACCTGTGACATGCGCAGCGCGCACAGCGGGAACCCCAGCACCACACCGACGGCAAAGGCGCAGACGGTCACACCCACGGTCCACGGCACGCCCGTCAGCAGCATCATGAGGATATCGTTCATCAGCGGTTCCTCACGGCCTGGAGGAACTTGCTCACCCGTTCATGGCGTGGCTGGCGCATCACCTGGGCACTCGGGCCCTGTTCGATGATGCGGCCCTCGGCCATGACCACCACACGGTCGGAGACGGTCTCGGCAAAGTGCATTTCGTGGGTCACGACGATCATCGACATGCCCTCCCCGGCCAGCTCCTTCATCACCACCAGCACCTCCAGGCCGAGCTCCGGGTCCAGTGCCGATGTCGGTTCATCGAACAGCATCAACTGCGGCTCCAGCGCCAAGGCGCGGGCGATGGCGATGCGTTGCTGCTGCCCGCCCGAACAGCGCGCCGGATAATGCCCGGCTTTGTCCGCCAGGCCCACGCGCTCCAGCAACTGCATCGAGCGCGCATCGGCCTCGCGCTCACTGCGCCCCAGGGTACGGACCTGCGCCAGGCTGACATTGCGTAGCACCGTCAGGTGCGGGAACAGGTTGAACGACTGGAACACCATGCCGATACGCCGGCGCAGTTTCAAAAGGTCCGCCCGCGCCATCGGCGTGGCGGCGTCGATGTCCAGCTCATCAAGGCGGATACGCCCACGCGTCGGCGGCTCAAGCTGATTGATGCAGCGCAACAAGGTGCTCTTGCCCGAGCCGCTGGGGCCAATGATGGCCACGACCTCGCCCTTGCTCATCTCGAAGTTGACGTCGTGCAGCACCTCGTATTTGCCAAACTGTTTGTAAAGCGCTTCCAGGCGCAGAAACGCAGGCTTCACTGCAGGCACTGGCGGCACCTGACGCAGGGGGATACTCATCGGGTTCATGTGCAGGCCCTCCCCTCAATAGCGGTCGTCGTCGACCAGCGGCGTGCTCGACAGCTTGACCGCACCCTGGGCGGTGATCAGCACCTGCTCTTCAAGCTTGACGCCCTCGCGCCCGCCTTGCTCGCCGATGTAGCTCTCGACCGAGACCACCATGTTCTCCTCGAACACGCCGTCGTAGCCCCATTCGGCAAAGTCCACGGCGTAGGCCACGCTGGGGTACTCGTCGACCAGGCCCACCCCGTGCAGCATCATCATGTAGCGGTTGTGCTCGAACCGCTGCGGCACCGGCCAGCAGTGCGCGGCGAACTCGCGGAATGAAAGCCCCGGGCGCAGCAGCTGGAGGTTATGGCTGACCTGCTGCGAGGCAATGTCGAGCAGCGCACGCTGGGCCCCGGTCACTGGTTTGCCAGGGCAGACGAAGCTGCGCGAGATGTCCGACAGGTAGCCGCCGGGGCCGACCATGTCGGTGTCGAAGCAGACCATCTCGCCCGCCTCGATGACTTTGTCGGTGGCGTCCTGGAACCACGGGTTGGTGCGCGGACCGGAGCTGAGCAGGCGGCTCTCGGCCCACTCGCCGCCCTGGGCCACGTTGGTGCCGTGGAGGATGCTCCACAGCTGGTTTTCGGTAATACCCGGCACCAGGCTGGCCCGCATGCGGGCGATGGCCAGGTCGCACACGGCCATGGACACCCGATGGCTGGCGATTTCCTCGGCGGACTTGATCAGCCGCGCCTGCTCCATCAACGGCTGGGCGTCGAACAGCGCGATGCCTTTGGCCTTGAGCTTCTCGGCCCCCCAAGGGTCGCAACGGTCAACCGCCAGGCGGCGATTGCCGCCACTGTGGCGCAGCATCAGCTCGGCCACTTCCGCCGCCCACAAGGCCGCCTTCTCATCGACCCTGGGGCCGGCCAGAAAGTACAACCAGGGCAGCGCCGGGCGGATCTCGTCGATGGTCTCGACGTGCTCGCTGTTGTGCCGGCTGCTGGTGAACTCGAACAGCACCACCGGCCCTTCCGTGGGCACGAACACATAACGGCTGGGCGAGTGCATCACCCACAGGCCAAGGTTGTTGGTGTCGGTGGCATAGCGGATGTTGATCGGGTCGGCGAGCAGAATGCCGCCATAGTCGTGCGCACGCAGTTGCTGGCGAATACGCTGCAGGCGGTATTCGCGCAGGGCCTTGCGGTCGATGGCGGCCTGGGCCGCGAGCAGGCCGCTGTCTACCGGTGCCAGGGCATGGCCGGTGACGCTGGCGTCGGTGCGAAACTGCAGGGATGACGGGGCGAGCAGGCAGGGCTGCTCGGTCGATTGGGTACCGATGTGCATGGTTACACTCTCCACTGGATATCGTTGTCGTTGTTGGAGCCAGGGCAGTAACAGCGGGTGGTGCTGGGTTTATTGTTTTAAGGTGCAGCGTACCGATCAGAGGTCTTTCACCAGGCGCAGCGCGTCATAGATGGCCGCGTGGGTATTGCGCGAGGCCACCGCGTCGCCGATGCGAAACAGCTGGAAGCGCCCGTCGTTGCGCCGGGCCACGGTTTGCGGGCGGCCGGCAATGAGGTCCATGTACTCCACCGCCCCTTCATTGCTGGACAACGGGCACAGCTGGAAATACAGCTCGTCCAGCGGGCGGGTGCCATGGTTGACCACCACCTGGTCGACTTGCCGGGTCTGGCGCAGCTCGCTGTAGTCGGTGCCGATGCTGGCCAGCAGGCCGCCTTCGCCCTTGTGTACCGCCTTCAGCCGCCAGGTGACGGTGAAGGTCGTGTCCAGTTGCTGCAGGGTGCGCATGTAGGGCACTAGGTTCATGCCCATGACTTCTGGCGAGAAGGTTCGGTCGGGGGTCATGATCTCGGTGCGTGCGCCGCTTTGCGCAATGAACTCGGCGGCCTGCAGGGCGGCATGGTCCCCGGCATCGTCATACACCAGCACGTTGCGCCCAGGCTTCACGTCGCCGGAGATGATGTCCCAGCTCGACACCACCAGGTCGTTGCCGTGCTCCAGCACTTCGGTATGGGGAAGCCCACCGGTGGCGACGATGACCACATCGGCGGCCTCGTCGAGGATGATCTGGCTGTCGGCCCACACGTTGTAGTGGAAGGTCACGCCCAGGCGCTCGCACTGGGCCAGGCGCCAGTCGACGATGCTGATCATTTCCTTGCGCCGCTCGGACTGCGCGGTCAGGCGGATTTGCCCGCCGGCCTTGTCGGCCACCTCGTACACCACCACTTCATGGCCACGCTCGCCCGCCACCCGCGCCGCCTCCAGCCCTGCCGGGCCGGCACCGACGATGACCACCTTGCGCCGCACCGGCGCCTTGGCGATGTCGTGGGGCATGCTGGTTTCGCGCCCGGTGGCGGCGTTGTGAATACAGTAGGCGGCACCACCGTGGTAGATGCGGTCCAGGCAATAGTTGGCGCCGACACAGGGGCGGATCTGGTCTTCGCGGCCTTCGATGATCTTGCGCACGATGTGCGGGTCGGTCATGTGCGCGCGGGTCATGCCGACCATGTCCACCAGGCCTGCGGCGATGGCATGGCGGGCCGTGGCCACGTCCGGGATTTTCGCCGCATGGAAGGTCGGGAAGCCGGTCAGCGAACGGATCTCGCCAGCGAAGTCCAGGTGCGGGGCGTTGCGCATGCCCTGGATCGGGATGATGTCGGTAAGGCCTGCGTCGGTGGCGATATTGCCGCGTATCACGTTGAGAAAGTCGATCATCCCGCTGTTTTTGAGCAACTGCGAAATCTGCAGGCCTTCCTGCCGGGTCAAGCCGCCGGCCAGCACTTCGTCGCCGGTGTAGCGGATACCGACGATGAACGCGTCGCCCACCCGCTGGCGAATCGCGGCGAGCACTTCGAAGGTGAAGCGCAGGCGGTTTTCCAGGGAGCCGCCGTAGACGTTCTGCAACTCGTTGGTCAGCGGTGACCAGAACTGGTCCATCAGGTGGCCGTAGGCCTGCAGCTCGATGCCGTCGAGCCCGGCGGCCTGCATGCGTTCGGCAGCGTCGGCGTAGTCCTTGATGATGCGCTCGATGTCCCAGATCTCCAGGCGCTTGGGGAAGGCCCGGTGCGCCGGCTCCTGGTTGTGCGACGGTGACACCACTGGCAACCAGTCGCCTTTGTCCCAGCGGGTACGCCGGCCCAGGTGGGTGAGCTGGATCATCACCGCCGCGCCATGCTCGTGGCACTCGTCGGTGAGGTCTTTCATCCAGCCGACCACCTCGTCCTTGTAGGCCAGCACGTTGTTGAACACTGGCGGGCTGTCTCGGGAAATGGCGGCGGAGCCGGCGGTCATGGTCATTGCCACGCCGGCCTTGGCGCGCTCGACATGGTAGGCACGGTACAGCTGCTTGGGCATGCCGTCTTCGGGGTAGGCCGGTTCGTGGGAGGTGGTGATGATGCGGTTGCGCAAGGTGAGGTGCTTGAGTTGGTACGGCTGAAGCAACGGGTCATTTGACATGATTGTTCTCGCGTTCAGGGCATCAGGCAAAAACGACATTAGCCCCCATGTACACAGGTGTCAATTAATTAGACACAGGTGTACATTGCGCTTGCCAGCCTGCCATGGATACGGAAGAATGCGCCCATGAACATGACTTCGAAGACCCCAGAACTCGCCGCCCGCGGTTCGCTCGAAAGCTGGCTGAACGCCGCTTACGAAACCCTCAAGGAATCGGGGGTGGATGCTGTGCGGGTATTGCCGCTGGCGAAAAAACTCAACCTTGCCCGCACCAGTTTCTATTGGTACTTCGAGGACCGCGAGGCGTTGCTGGCAGCGCTGATCGAGCAGTGGAAGCGCAAAAACACCAGCAACCTGGTGAGCCATTCACAGGCGTATGCGGCGTCGATCAGCGAGGCGATACTCAATGTGTTCGATTGCTGGCTGAACAGCGAACTGTTCGATTCGCAGTTCGAATTCGCCATGCGCAGTTGGGCCCTGCAGTCGGAACAGGTGGCCGCCGAGATCGTCGAGGCCGACGCCCTGCGCATGGAGGCCTTGAAACAGATGTTCGACCGCTTTGGCTTCAGCGAGGACGCCGCCGCCACGCGCGCCCGCTCGATCTACCTGGCGCAGATCGGCTACATCAGCATGAAGACCTACGAACCGCTGGCGCTGCGGATGCGCTTCATTCCAGAGTACCTGCGGATTTTCACCGGTGTAGAGCCTGAGGCCCATGAGCTGGAGCGGTTCTACCAGCGCAACGGGTTTGTGCCGCCAGCGAACTGAACCTCGCCAGCGCCACAGGGTTGGGCCGCCAGGCGGCCCCAATGGACTACTGCATCCAGGGCGGAGGGGGTTCTTCACCCTTGACCGGGCCACGCTCGGCGTCCGCCAAGGCGGCGCGGCGGCGGGCGTCATCGAACCGCGCGGCTTCGATTTCACGCAGCACGCCGTCCACGTCGGCTTGCTCGTCGTCGTCAGCGAACACGCCGGTCAACGGGCTGTCCGCTTTCAGTTCGCCCGCTTCGAACAACGCCCACATTTCCTGGGCATAGCGGGTGTCCTTGAGCTCCGGGGCGAAGCGGCCGAAGTAATGGGCCATGTTCGACACATCACGCTGCAACATGCTGAAGGCATGGTTGTTGCCGGCTGCATCCACCGCTTGTGGCAAGTCGATGATCACCGGGCCGTCAGGGCCGAGCAGCACGTTGAACTCGGAGAGGTCGCCGTGCACCAGCCCTGCGCAGAGCATCAGGACGATCTGGCGGATGACGAATGTGTGGAATTCGCGGGCTTCTTCGGCTTCCAGGTGCACATCGTTGAGGCGCGGGGCGGCGTCGCCGTCGGCGTCCGTCACCAGCTCCATCAACAGTACGCCATCCTGGAAATCGTAAGGCTTGGGCACCCGCACACCGGCGCTGGCCAGGCGGAACAGGGCCGCCACTTCAGCGTTCTGCCAAGCATCTTCGGCCTCTTTACGGCCGTACTTGGAGCCCTTGGCCATGGCGCGGGCCTGGCGGCTGTTACGTACCTTGCGGCCTTCCTGGTACTCGGCAGCCTGGCGGAAACTACGCTTGTTGGCCTCTTTGTAGACCTTGGCGCAGCGCACCTGGGTACCGCAGCGCACCACGTAGACCGCAGCTTCCTTGCCGCTCATCAGAGGTCGCAGTACTTCGTCGACCAGGCCGTCTTCGATCAGGGGTTCGATTCTTTTTGGAGTCTTCATCAGGCTTGAGTTCTGGGGTCCTGTGGCCGAGCCGTGGAGGTGGCGGCCATCCTCTCACAGCCTGATGGATCTTGCTCGTCTGAGATGCAACGTTCGTCTGTTACCGGCCGCCTAGGCGCCCTGCCCCACGGTGCTGCCTGGCGCCACCCGCGCCCGTCGGCGCGTGATCAGCAACCCCGAGCACACCACGAAAACCGCCAGCACCAAGGTGGAAACCACCTCAAGGCGATGGTCCGGGCGCAACAGCATCACCACCAGCACGCTGCTGATGAACAGGATCACCGCCCAGGTCAGCCATGGGAACAGCCACATGCGGTAGTTCAGTGTCTTGCCTTGCGCAGTCAGGCGCTTGCGCAGGCGCAGCTGGGAAATGGCAATCACCAGGTACACCAGCAAGGCGATGGCGCCGGAGCTTGCCATCAGGAAGCCAAACACCTTGGCCGGCACCAGGTAATTGGCGATCACCGCCAGAAACGCCGCACCGGTGGACAGCAGCACCGCGACAATCGGCGTACCGCTGCGGCTGGTCACTTGGGCACAGGCCGGGGCATCACCACGACGGCTCAGCGAATAGACCATGCGCGACGCGGTGTACAGCGACGAGTTCAGGCAGCTGGTGACCGAGGTCAGCACGACGAAGTCGATGATGGCCTTGGCATGCGGCACACCAAGCGTATCCAGCACCGTGACGTAGGAGCCCTCGGTGGCCAACCGCGGGTCGGTCCAGGGCACCAGTGCGATGACGATGAAGATCGACAGGATGTAGAACAGCGTGATCCGCCAGATCACCGAGTTGGTGGCCTTGGAGATATGCTTGCCCGCCTCGTCCGACTCGGCGGCGGCAATGGTCACCACCTCGGCCCCAAGGAACGAGAACATGGTGATCAGCATGGCACTGAGTACCGCGCCGAAGCCATTGGGCATGAAGCCGCCGGTGTCCCACAGGCGCGAAACACCGCTGACGCCGGCGCTGGGCAGCAGGCCGAAAATGGCGCAGGCGCCCAGAATAATGAAGGCGACGATGGCAATGACCTTGACCAGCGCCAGCCAGAACTCGAACTCGCCGTAGTTCTTCACGCTGAACAGGTTGGTGGCCGTCAGCAGCAGCGTGATCACCAACGACAGCACCCAGATTTCCATCTGCGGCACATAGGTGTTGATGATGGTGGCGGCAATGTTGGCCTCGATGGGGATGATCAGCACCCAGAACCACCAGTACAGCCAACCGATGGTATAGCCGGCCCACTTGCCGATGGCGAGGTCGGCATAGGTGGAAAACGAGCCGGTATCCGGTGAGGCGACCGCCATTTCGGCCAGCATGCGCATGACCAGCACCACCAGCCCACCGGCCAGGATATACGCGAGGATGGTGGCGGGCCCGGCCTCGGCGATGGCCCGACCGGAGCCGACGAACAGGCCGGCGCCGATCACCCCGGCGATGGACAACATGGTGACGTGCCGCGATTTCAACCCATGACTCAAATTGTTCTTGTCTGTTTGCATGGCCTTACCTTCTTGTTCTTGTCATGCCCGCGCTGCGCCGTCTAGCGAACACGGGCGCGAAAAAGCCCACCCGGCCCTAAATGGTGAGTAGGGCCAGGCGGGTTGAGTAAAACGAAACGCAGATCCGCTGGGGTTGCCGGCCTGCTCAGCCGGCAGCGCGCTGCTTGCCGGCCAGGTCTGGCTTGGGCAAGCCGCCCCCCTGCAGGGCGACTTGTGCGCAGACCTTCTCGACGATGTAGGCGCCGATCGGGATGGCCGAGGTGGCGGCAGGCGATGGCGCATTGCAGACGTTCACGCTGCGCGCCGAATTGACGAAGAGGAAGTCGTCGATGAGCTTGCCATCGCGTGACACCGCCTGTGCCCGGACACCCGCCGGGTAAGGTGTGAGGTCATCCTTGGTGATGCTCGGGCAGTACTTCTGCACCTGCTTGAGGTAGCCGCCCTTGAACAGTGAATTCTTCATCTCGATCAGGCCCGGGCGCAGGTTCTTGGCCAGCACCTTGAGGATGCCGGGAGTGGTCAGGGTCTGGAACATGTCCGCCACGCTGACGTCGGCCTTGCGGTAGCCTTCGCGCTTCATCGCCAGCACCGCGTTGGGGCCCACGGTCACGGTACCGTCGATCATGCGCGTCAGGTGCACGCCCAGAAACGGCATGGACGGGTCCGGAATCGGGTAGATCAGGTGGTTGACAATCTGGTTGTGCTGCTTGGGCAGCAAGTAGTACTCGCCACGGAACGGGCAGATCACAAAGTGGGTGCGGATGCCAAGCATGCTCACCACGCGGTCGGCCATCAGCCCCGAACAGGTGACCAGGAAGCGGCTGTGCACCTCGTCGCTGCGGGTACGCACGACCACTTCGCTGGCGCGCTCCTCGAGGCCGACCACTTCGTCGCTGTAGCGGATCTCGCCACCGGCACGCTGGAACTCACGGCCCATGGCCGCCGTCACCTCGGCATAATTGACGATGCCGCTGGAGGGCACGAAGATCCCGCCCAGGCCGACGATATTGGGCTCGCGCTCATGCAGCTCGTCGGCCGACAACCACTGGCGCTCCAGGCCATTGGCCGCGGTGCGTTCCCACAACGCCTTCATGCGTTGCATTTCCAGGTCGTTGGTGGCCACCAGCAGCTTGCCGCATTCATCGAAGGCGATGCCGTGCTGGGTGCAGAAGGCCTTGGTTGCCTTGTTGCCTTCCAGGCAGAAGCGTGCCTTGAGGCTGCCGGGGGTGTAGTACACCCCGGCATGGATCACCCCGCTGTTGTGCCCGGTCTGGTGGCGCGCCGGGCCGGACTCCTTCTCCAGCAGGAGAATCTTGGCGTCCGGGTACACCTTGATCAGGTGCATGGCGGTGGACATGCCCACAATGCCACCGCCGATGATGATGAAATCGTACACAGTGTTACCTCCCGCGCCGTGTTTACTGGCCGCGTTGGTACAGCGGCTTGGGGAAGGCGACATAGCCGCGTTGGCGCATCAGCTCGCGGCGCAGGCCGTCGTGCGGTGTGAAGCGGTCGCGGCCGTGGAGCCAGAACAGATTATTGATCAAGACGAAGCTGCCCACCGCCACCGGCACGGACAGTTTCTTGTCGCTGCCCTCCAGCGATTCGGACAAGGCGTTCAACCAGACGCCTTCCTCGAAGTTTTCCGGCTGCACGAACTGGTCGATGTAGCGCATGGTCGGCCGGCCTTCAGCGTCGTTGTCGAATACCGAATGGAACACGTCCTCGGCCACGTTCTTGCTGGGCGGCGCGGTCCAGCGCATCTCGCGGCGCGCCAGCGGGTGGCGGAAGAACGCCTCGCACTGCTCCCAGTCGTCCAGGTGCAGCAGCAGCGAGTTGCCGCCTTCCATGTTCCTTTCGTCGATTTTCAGCATCAGCACGTAGTCGGTGATCTGGTTCACGAAGGTGCCGTCGTTGTGCAGCTCCATGACGCGGTGCGGCTGGCGCAGGTAGCTGTCGGAGTTGTCGCTGTTCACCACCACGAAGCGGGCGTAGTACTGGCCGCTCATGGCGTCGTAGTTGGAGCGGCCGATCAGGTGCGCACAGGCGGTGGTGAACTTGACCATGTCCTCGGCCTGGCTCACGTCATCCAGCCCCAGCGGGGTGATCAGCATGCCGCCGCTGGCGCGGTCGAGGATGGTGTTGAGCAGTACCGGGCGCAGCGTGCCCTGGCACAGCTCGTCGAGGATCTCGCCCACCCGAAAACGCAGAAACGACTTGTATTCCAGCGCCTGCACCGGCCACTGGGCCACAGCCTCGACGAACGCCTGCACGGTCTCGCGGGCAAAGGTCAGTTCAAGCAGACGAGGCGACTGCTTCGACGGGGCGATGGTGTAACCACGCGGTTCGAGCGGCAGCGGCAGCACAGGTTGGTTGATCTGCGTAAAAGCGTTCATGGCGAGGTCCTGGCAGAAAAAGGAGATAGCACGGTCCAGTCGTGATCTGGATCAGTGCGGGCGAAGCAAAAATATCGCCACCCAATGAAAATGTCTACATTTTTATAAAACGAAGACACTTAGACAGTATGTCCATTGTTTTTCGTCCGCCAGCGGTTTCGGTATGATCGGCAAAACGTTTTGAGGAACAGGACTTTGGAAGCGCTCGCTCCCCGACAAAACTCAGCATTCAGCGGGTATGAGAGGCTCAAGAAGGACATCATCCGCGGCGTGTTCAAGCCTGGGGAGAAGCTCTTGATGAGCACCCTCAAGGACCGCTACGAACTGGGAGTGGGGCCGCTGCGCGAGGCGCTTTCGCAGTTGGTGGCCGAGCACCTGGTGATTGTCATCAGCCAGAAAGGCTACCGTGTCGCGCCCATGTCACTGGCGGAGATGAACGACATCTACGATGCCCGCGCCAACCTGGAAGCCATGATCATCAGCCTGGCCATCGAACGCGGCGATGACGCTTGGGAAGCGTCGGTGCTGGCCTGTTCGCATACCCTGGCCAAAGTGGTGGAGGTGAAAACCCGCGAGCAACGGCTGGATGTGTGGGATGAACGGCACAAGGCGTTTCACACCGCCATCGCCTCGGGGTGCGGCTCCAAGCACCTGCTGCAGGCCCGCACCTACCTGTTCGACCAGGCTGAGCGTTACCGCCATTTGTGGCTGACGCAGACGGTGTTTTCCGAGCAGGCGCTTGAGCTCAAGCGCCAGGAGCATTCGGCGCTGGTCGAGGCGATCCTGGCCCGCGATGCCAAGCGCGCCAGCGCCATGATGCACTCGCACCTGATGACCCCGGTGCCGATCATTGCGCAGATCATGCACACCGAGGGCATCGGGCGGTCGTAGCGGCGGCCTTCAGGCCGCTGCCTGGCGCTGGGCCACATGGTGCCGGAGCTTGTCGAACACCCAGTTGTACACCACGGTGTAGGGCAGGATGATCACAAAGAAGCCCAGCTCGACCATGAACGCCTGCAGCAGCGAAATATCCAGCATCCAGGCCGCCACAGGCAGGCACCACACCACCAACCCAGCCTCGAAGCCCAGGCCATGCACCACGCGCGCCCGGGCTTTCCAGTCAACCCGCTCGGTCTGCACGAAGCGGTCGACCAATGCGTTGTAGACCATGTTCCACACCATGGCGATTACCGACAGGGTGACCGCCAGTGTGCCCGCGGTGGCCAAAGACTTACCCAGCACCCAGGACAACAGCGGTGCGCACAGCAGCACGGCGAACACTTCATAACCCACCGCATGGACCATACGCTCGGTGAAAGAGACCTTTTTCATTGCAAATTCCATCGTTTGCTTAAGACGTGCTTTCTATTTTCTTTGATAGAACAGATACTCGCGACATAGCACCCATCGATTTTATCAATACCTATGCGCTACTCACCGGAAGCCCTGCTTGCCTTTGTCGAAGCCGCCTCACTCGGCTCGTTTTCTGCGGCGGCGCGCAAACTCAAGAAAAGCCAGTCCACCGTCAGCATCGCCATTGCCAATTTCGAGGCCGATATCGGCTGCCCCCTGTTCGACCGAGGTGGGCGCCACCCCACGCTCAATGCCGCAGGCCGCCAGGTGTTGCCGCACGTCGAAGCGATCCTCGATGCCAGCGCCGGGCTCGACGCCCTGGCGCTGAGGTTGGGCGAGCATGTTGAAGCGCTGGTCTCGGTGGTGATGTCGGACAGCTACAGCGTCACGTTCCAAAGTGCGGTCATGGCCGGCTTCGCCGACCGCTACCCGCACACCGAACTGCGCTGCGGCCCGTCTGAAGACGCTGATGTGATCGAGCTGGTGCAACTGGACATGGCCCAGATCGGCATACTGGCCGCACAGCCCCACTACCCTGCCGACGTCGCCGTGGCGCGCCTGCCTGAACAGGCGGAGTTTTGCGTGTATGTCAGCGCCGACCACCCGCTGGCGGCACTGCGCACGGTGCAGCGCCAGCAGCTGGAGAGCGTGCGCCAGCTGTACATCAAGACGTACGCCCCCAGCTTGCATCACGACCGCGGCCAAGCCTGGTCAGCACCGGATTACCTGACCTTGCTGGAGTTCGCCGACCGTGGTTTTGGCTGGGCAGAACTGCCCAAAGCGCTGGTCACACGCTTTGGCAGCGGCCTGGTGCAATTGCAGGTGGCCGGTTACCCGCGGCGGGTCGACATGGATATCGCCTGGTCACGCCGCCGCGCCCTCGGCCCGGCCGGGCAGTGGCTGGTACAGCAGTTGCTGGGCCGATAGGCCGCCGCCACAGAACCCCAGCGGAATAATTGCCCGACCCCGTGCACCCACGCGCAACAAGCAGTACACCCACCGACAAGTCAGCCGCCCCCCTCCCCCCGTAGCCTGTCACCACGCGCCGAGCTCTGCGGCACACACCCAAAGCACAACAAGAAACGTTGGTGACCCATGAAAACAGTAGATCCGATCACCCTTGCGGTTGTCCGGGGTGCGCTGGAGACAGCGCAGCGGGAAATGACCTTGACCCTGGAAAAGACTGGCCGCTCCAGTGTGTTCAACCTGGCCCACGACTACTCGAACTCGCTGTTCGACCACCTCCCCGAAATGATCCTGCAAGGCCAGGACATCCCCATCCATCTGGGTTCGCTGATCCCCGCGATGAAGTGCGTGGCCGAATGCTTCGGTGACGACATCGCCGAAGGTGACGTGATCTACCACAACGACCCGGCGTACAAGGGCAGCCACATCCTCGACTGCTGCATGTACAAGCCGGTGTACTACCAGGGCGAGCTGGTGTTCTGGACCGTGTGCAAGGGCCACCTGACCGACATCGGTGGGCCGGTACCCGCTGGCTACAACCCGGACGCCAAAGAGATCTACGCCGAGGGCCTGCGTATCCCGCCCGTCAAGCTGTGGGAAAAGGGCAAGCGCCGGGAAGACGTGATCAACTTCATGCTCACCAACATGCGCGCCCGCCCTTACCAGGAAGGCGACCTCAATGCCCAGTACGGGGCCTGCAAAGTCGGTGAACGGCACTTGCTCGACTTGCTCGACAAGTACGGCGTCGAGCAAGTCCGCGCGTGCATTGCCGAGCTGAAGAACATGGCCGACCGCCACATGCGCGCCCTGCTGCGCGACGTGCCGGACGGCCAGTACAGCGGCACCGCCGTGCTCGAAGACTCCGGCCACGGCCTGGGCGAGCTGGCCATCACCGCCCATGTCGAGATCCGTGGCGACCAAGCCCACGTGCGTATCGAAAGCCCACCGCAGGTGCCCTACTTCATCAACTCCTACGAGGGCAACTCGGTTTCCGGCGTGTACCTTGGGCTGATGATGTTCGCCCAGGTCGCACCGCCCTACAACGAAGGCCTGTATCGCTGCGTCACGGTCGATGTCGGCGCCAAGGGCACCCTGTGCAACGCCCAGGAGCCGGCACCGCACGTCAACTGTACCACCACCCCGATGGAAACCCTGGCCGATGCCGTACGCACGGCGCTGGAGCAAGCCTCGCCGCAGCGGGTCACCGCCTCGTGGGGCCATACCAGCGGCATCAACATCGCCGGCCACGACCCGCGCAACGACAACAGCGAGTACGTCACCATGGTACTGGCCTCGATCATTGCCGGTGCCGGCGCCAACAAGGTCATGGATGGCTGGCACGCATGCGGGCCGTTGTGCTGCTTTGGCGCGCTGATGAGCGGCGACATCGAGTTGCTCGAGCACGCCTACCCGGTGCTTATCCACCGCTACAGCCTGATGGCCGACAGTGGCGGTGCCGGTGAGTTTCGCGGCGGTTCCGGCACCCGCCTGGAGATCGAACCGCTGCAACACGCGATGACCGTGGTCGGCTTCGGCGAAGGCCGCCAACTGCCCACGGCCGGCGCAGCCGGAGCACGCAATGGCCTGCTCGCACCCAAGCTCGGCCGGTTGATCCACCAGCACGCTGATGGCACACAAGACCACTACACCCAGAACCCCATGCTCACCCTGCAGCCCGGCGAGCGGATCATCAACATCAACCCTGGCGGTGGTGGCTACGGCGACCCGTTGCGCCGCCCGGTAGCTGCCGTGCTGCAAGACCTGCGCAACGGCCTGGTGTCGCCCCAGGGCGCAGCCCTGGACTACGCAGTAATCGTCGATGCCGACGGCCAGCTCGACGAAACCGCCACCCGCCATGCCCGCGACCTGCACTGACCGGAGACCCATCATGCGCAATCAATATCGCCTGGGCATCGACGCCGGCGGCACCTTCACCGACTTCATCCTGGCTGACCGCGACGGTGGCGTGCAGCTGTTCAAAGCCCCATCCACGCCGCAGGATGGCACCCTGGCCATTCGCGCCGGCCTGGCGCAGATCGCCGACGCCACCGGCCGCACGCCGGCCGAGATCATCGCAAACTGCGACCTGTGCATCAACGGCACCACGGTCGCCCTCAACGCCCTGATCGAGCGCACCGGGGTCAAGGTCGGCCTGCTGTGCACCGAAGGCCACGAAGACAGCCTGGAGATCCGCCTCGGCCACAAAGAAGAGGGCCACCGCTATGACGCCCACTACCCGCCGGCGCACATGCTTGCCCCGCGACACCTGCGCCGCCCCATCGGCGGCCGGATCCTCGGTGATGGCCGCGAACACACCCCGCTGGACGAACGCGCGGTACACGAGGCCATCGATTACTTGCGTGCCGAAGGCGTGCAGGCGGTGGCCATCTCCTTCCTCTGGTCGGTGCGCAACCCCAGCCATGAGCAGCGCGCCGCCGAGCTGGTACGGGCGGCGCTGCCCGGGGTGTTCGTCTGCACAGGCGTTGAAGTGTTCCCGCAAATCCGCGAATACACCCGTACCTCCACCACCGTGGTCAACGCCTACCTGAGCCCGGTGATGGCGCGTTACGTGGCACGCATCGACAGCCTGTTCGAGGAACTGGGCGCGCAGCAACCGGTACGCTACTTCCAGTCCAACGGCGGCCTGGCACCCGGCCACCTGATGCGTGAGCGTGCGGTCAACGCGATCAACTCGGGGCCTGCCTCGGCGCCCCAGGCCGGGCTCGCGGTAGCGCGCCCGTTCGGCATCGACAACGTCATCACGGTGGACATGGGGGGCACCTCGTTCGACATTACCCTGACCAACGCCGGGCGCACCAACTTCAACAAGGACGTGGACTTTCTGCGTCAGCGTATCGGCGTGCCGATGATTCAGGTGGAAACCCTGGGCGCCGGCGGTGGCTCCATCGCCCACCTCGACGAATTCGGCATGCTCCAGGTCGGCCCACGCAGCGCTGGCGCCACGCCCGGCCCGGTGTGCTATGGCAAAGGCGGCACTGAACCCACCGTCACCGATGCCAACCTGGCCCTGGGTTACCTGCCCGATGGCGCATTGCTCGGTGGCAGCATTCGCTTGAACCGCCAGGCGGCGCTGGACGCCATCCGCATCAAGGTCGCCGAGCCGCTGGGCATCAGCGTGGAACGCGCCGCGTTTGGCATTACCACCCTGGTCAACCTGAACATGGTCAACGGTATCCGCCGGGTGTCCATCGAACGCGGCCACGACCCTCGCGACTTCGCTCTGATCGGTGCGGGCGGCGCGGCGGGCACGCACGTGGTGCGCCTGGCCGAAGAAATCGGCATGCACACCGTGCTGATCCCCAAGGTGGCCTCAGGGCTGTGCGCCTTCGGCCAGATCCTCTCGGATGTGCGTTATGACCAGCTGACCAGCCTGTCGATGCGCCTGGACGCGCAGCACGCTGACCTGGCGCAGCTCAACCATGCCCTCGCCGAGCTGCGCCAGCAAGGCCTGGCGAACCTGCGCGAAGACGGCTTCGGCGACCAGGCCAGCAGTTGCCACTACACCCTGGAAATGCGCTACCGAGGGCAGATCCACGAATGCAGCGTGCAGCTGGAACGCCACGCCCTGGACAGCAACGGCCTGGCAGCACTGATCGAGGCTTTCCACGTGCGCCACCAGACGCTCTATTCGTACAGCGAACCAGAGAGCCCGGTAGAGCTGGTCAACTTGGAGTGCTCGGTCATCGGTCACCTGCCCCGCCCGCCACAGCCAACGCTGCAAGGGCCGGCCCAGCCACCGGCGGCAGCCCCGGACAGCGAGCGCCCGATGCTGTTCAGTGCCGACAGTGAGTGGCAACGCACGCCGGTGTTCAACGGTAACCGCCTGCTGCCTGGGCAGACCGTGCAGGGACCCTGTGTGATCGAGGAGGACACCACCAACATCGTCGTGCCGCCAGGCTGGCAAGCCTGCCTGGAGCCGTCTGCCACCTACCGGGTGACACGCGGCGCTTGATCTGAAGGTCGGCACGCGCCGATCATGGGCGTGATACCTGCCCGGCCGCTTTGCGCAGCCGGGCTTTTTTGCACAATAACAAGAGCTGCTTGAGTAGCTTGCCTGCAGTTCCTTTTTTCAATGCTGCCCTCTTTGAAAAAGGACCCACCATGCCCACAGAACTCTCGACCCACGGCTGGGCGCAGCCCGAACGCCAGGCACGCTGGGCCGAAGCGATCAGTGATACGTACTTCCCGTTGAGCCTGGAATTTGCCGCCGAACAGCCATTCGACGGCCACTTGCAGCGCTGGAGCACGCCCACCACCCCGCTCAGCCTGTCACGCCTGCGCTCCAGCCAGCTCGGCTATTCACGCAACAAGGCGCACATCGGCCAGGACTCTGACGCGTTCTACCTGGTTACCGTCCCTAGCCGCAGCGAGGTGCATTTTGAGCAGGATGGCCACCAACTGAGCTGCCGCCCTGGCGGTTTTATCGTCGAGCGCGGCGACGCCCCTTACCGCTTCCACTACCGCGCGGACAATGACCTGTGGGTACTGAAGCTGCCGGAGCGTGCGCTGAAGGCGAACCTGCTCGGGCACAGGCGCTACACCCGTCACTGCTTCGACGCCAGCCAAGGTTTGGGGCGCATCTTCGTCGAGCAGCTGGACCTCTGCGCGCGCCACTTCGACGCCAGCCCCGCAGCGGCACGCCACCTGCTGCTGGAGCAAGCAAGTGCGACTCTGCTGCTGGCCCTGCAACAGGATGAGCGCGTGCTGGGCAGCGAAGGTTCCAACCTCAGCACGCTGCACCTGACCCGGGTGGAGCGCTATGTACTGCAAAACCTCGGCGACCCCGAGCTTTCACCGCAAGCCATCGCCAATGCCTGCGGCCTGTCACTGCGCTACCTGCATAAACTGTTTTCGATCACGCCCTACACCCTCGGCGAATGGGTGCGCCAACAGCGCCTGGAGGCGGTGCACCAGCAACTGCGCGACCCGCACTGCCACCTGGCGATCGGCGAGCTGGCGTTTCGCTGGGGCTTCACCGACCAGGCCCAGTTCACCCGCGCCTTTCGCCAACGCTATGGCTGTACCGCACGCGAGGTGCGCGCGGTGCGCACGCACTGAATGCGGCAGCGCAAGGATGCGCCGGCTTCAGCCGCCAACAGGGGTATCGACCAGCTTCCAGCTGTCGTCGGGGTCGAAGCGCTTCATGGCCTTGGCGAGCTTCTCTCCTTCTGGCCCCAGGTCCTTTTCGAAGACCTGCCCGTCGTGGCTGATCATGAAACTCATCACCCCGCTGTCGTCATATTTGGCAGGCCAGGCAACCAGGGCGAAACCACGGCTCATCTGGTTGCCGATCAGGTAGCTGTAGGCGCCCCCGGGCGCTGACGGGCCTTGTGCAGCGAGGATGCGGAAACGGTAGCCATACCAGTCATCACCGACCACATCCCGGCCGAACAGTGGCCCCAATGGGCTGACCTGGCCATCGCCGGCATCTTCCCAGTACAGGCCGTCGTGCTTGCCGGGCGTACTGAGGATCTTCTGTGCATACTCGAGCGCACCGTTGCCATTGCGGTCCTGCGCGGCGTAATCGAGCTGCGCGTCGTGGTAAGCCAGCACCGACTGCAACGCCGCCAGCTCGTTGCGGCCGATGCGCCTGGCGCGGATTTCGGCGCTGCCGGCCTTGAGGTCGAAACGCCAACCGCGGCTGCCTTGGATGATGGGAATGGGCAGCGTCCACCGTTCGTGCCCCACCGCCAGGATGGCCTGGTGCTCATGGGGCCTTTCAACGCGGTGCGCTTCGCGGTACTGCTGCAAGAACGCATCCACGTCGCTGCGCTGTACGCCGCCGCTGGGGATATAGGTTCGCCAGTCATCCCCCAGCAACTGTGCCAGGCGTGTCTCGTCGGCGTGCTCTTTGCCCAGCGCTGCAACGAAGGCTTCGGCGGCCTTTTCGGGCGTCGGGAAGGCCTCCTGCGCCGTCACCAGGCACGAGCTCGCCATCCCTGCGACCAACAACCAGCAACGGGCGCAGGCAACCCACCCTGATCGACGGTTCATCGACGGCCACCTCCACCACGGCGCATGGGCGCACTGGGCCTGGAAATCTGATGCCCGGCGGCTCGCGCAGTGTGCGGCCGCTGGGCAAACGACTGGCTGATGCGACCTCGGTCGGCCTGCGCACGGGTGCTCGATGGCGAGCGCACGCCATCGAAGGCGTTATTGCGGGCACGGCCAGCGCTGTTGGCCGGCCGCGCTTGCGCCACCTGCTGCCTGGCCTGCAGGTTGTCACGGTTACTGCCCGCCTGCGCTCGCCGCTCGGCAGGCCGTGGGGTGTTCGCCTGCGCCTCGCGCACCCGGTCGCGCGCCTCGCGGTTGCTGGTGGCAGGCCGTTCGATGCCTGCCCTGTCCATCGAGGCGCGCGCCTTGTCCCGTGCCTGGGCACGCTGGGCGTCGTCACCCCGGAAGGCGGTGCGCTGCGCGGCGCCGTCCAGTTGCCGGCCATATTGCTGACGGCTGCGTGCATCGCGGTATGGCACGCCTTCGCGATTTACCGCATTGTGCTGCCACTTGTTCTGGTTGTTGCTGATGCGGTTGTTGACGTTGATGTTGTTGTAGCGATTGACGTCGATATCGATGTCGTTGTGGCCCCAGTCGCAATTGCCCCACAGCGAACTGACAATCGCTACGCCGGTACCGAACGCCAGCCCCGCCACCAGTGCGGAGCCTGCGTAATACATCGGCGGCGGCGGGTAATACACCGGCGGTGAGGCCGGGTAGGCCCAGGTGCCGTAGGCGGTGGTCGGGTTGTAGCTGGGCACGTACACCACCTGCGGTTCGGCAGGCTCGATGATGATGGTGGTCGGCGCGCTGCTGGCCGGAGCACTGGCCTTGGGCGCCGGTGCCGCCTGCACAGTCACCTGCTGGTACTGGTTGCTCTGCAGGTTACCGGCAGCCTGGGCCTGGTGACGCAGGCGCTGCACGCCATTCATGACATCGTCGGGTTGCGCGAGGAAGGCATCGCCCAGACGCTGGACCCAGACCGGGTCCTGGCCGAGGGTTGCCAGCACCTGCGGGAAGGCGACCAGCGCCTGCACACTCGGGTCCCAGGCCTGGTTGGCCACTTGCTTGACCGCAGCGTCGCCAGTGGCCTTAGGGTTGGCCTTGGACCAAGACACCGCCTCGGCCACTTGCCCGGGGTAGGTCGCCGCCATCAGTACCTGCGCCAGCAGCGCATCCGGGTAAAGAGCAAGGGGCGCCAGCATCTGGTCCAGTTGCTCCTGGGTGAACACCGCCTCCTTGGCGGCGACTGCGGCGGTTTGCGGCGCCGCAGCATCCTCGGCCTTGACCAGCCCCGGTACGCCTTGCAGGCACAGCACCGCCGACAAGACCCCGAACAATGGCATGCGCATGACTTATCCCTATGTGGTCGAACCGCGTGGGTTAACGGTAGCAAAGCTCAGCCGTATTGCCCGCCAGAAGGTGCTGTCGATAGTCACTATCGAGCAAGGCAATTTCTACTGATCGAGGATGCCCAATAACCTTGCTCCATCACTTCGATCTCTGCGCCCCCCCAAACTCTGGAGCTGCTCGATGAACACCTCGGCCCGCCTGTTGCTCACTGCCCTGATTGCCACCGCCATGACCGTGTTGAGCGGCTGCGCCAGCCACCCTGAACTGCGCGCCTACACCGCGGAGGAAACCCGGCAGTTGCAACTCGAAGCGTTGCAACGCCAGGGCCTTTCCCTGGACGAATACGAACAACGGCGGTTGGTGATCCAGCGCGCTGGCAGCGATCAAGTGGTGACAGAGGTTGCCGAACGCTCCCCCTCCAGCCAAGGCTAGGCCTGGCCACGTTCAGTGCGCGCGAAAATTCCAGATGATTTCCACCACCCGCGACGCCAGAACCAGGTACAGCAAACACAGCACAACCTGCAGCGCCGTGTGATACGGCAGCTTGGCCAAGCGGTGCAGCGTATCGCTGACATTCAACAGCAGCAGCAATGCCGACACGATGATCAACCCCCAGCCGGTCACGCTCGGTACCCACAGCCCGAGGAACACGGGGTCGCTGTTGTGCAGGGCATCCGTACCGGCGGCAAACAGCAGGCCGCAGACCAACAGGTTCTTGAAATTGTCAAAAACCTTGGTGCTCAGGTCCGCATCCAGCAGGTCGAGGTATTTTCGCCACAGTCTGCGCATGGCCTGGGCCTTGGAGTGGAGAGTGTTCAGGCAATTCTAGAAGAGAATGTGCGACGCTCGGGCGTAAACGCACGATCAGCGCTAGCCCTGCCGACTGGGTGGCGCGCCGAACGGTTTGCACCCTTGGCCGACACGGGTATCCTTGGGCGCTCTACAGCAAGCCTTCCAGGACGGTGACCATGACCAGGCCCCTTCTGTTGCTGAGCGCGACGCTGCTGTTCAGCGCCGCGCTGCAGGCCCAGCAGATACAGCGCCAATTGGGCGATTTCGACTTCAAACTTGGCACTACACCGACGCGTAGCATGGCCCAGGGGCTTATTTCGCCGAGCGCCGTGGGGGCGTTTCATGGCGGCCTCGACCTCAGCCACCTCAACGGCTGGTACTTGGGGCAATACGCCCCGAGCATGGGCCTGTCGCCCGACTCCACCCTGCGCCTGGACAGCTACATGGGCTACCAGCACCACTTCGACAGCACCCTGGGCTATGAAGTGGGGTTGATCCACTACAGCCAACCCAACCTCTCAGGCCCTGACAGCTACGCCGTCTACGGGGGCATCTCGGTATACGGCAGCCGTTTTGGTGGCGCGTTGCGTGACAACCCCGACAACCGCACCAGCACCCTGTTCGCCGACCTCGGTCAACTGCCCCTGCTCGACGCCGACTTTACCGTCAAGCTGGCCCATCATCGCTTGGGCACGCCGTTCACGATTGGCGATGGCAGCCAGGTCAGCGCGTTTTCCGACTGGTCGCTGGAGCTGTCGCGGCCTTGGCTGGGCATCGACCTCAATTTGATCTACAGCAACTCCAACCTCAGCGGTACCGGTTGCGATGCCTATGCCGGTATCAATGCGTATTGCGAGAGTGTGGTCACGTTCAAGGCGCAGCGCAGTTTCTTCTAGCCTGAGGCGCTGATCAGTCCGTTGCCGCCACAGCCTCGATTTCCATGAACATCCCGTCCAGCGCCAAGCGCGGTAGCGGTATCTTGGCCGGCGATATACAGCAACTCGCACGGGGGAAGAAAGGCCCGAGTATCAGACCTCGCGTTAGCTTGGGGTCAAGAACGCCGTAAGACTTCTCTGATAGCGAAGTCGGAGCATTGAACCACGTGTGTGTTTTCAGCGAGGTCTGTCAGCCGCTAGATTGCAAGCCCCGGCACGGAGGCCAGCCTGCAACAAGGAAAGCGACAATGACCAAGCATCATTTTCAACTCGCCTACACCATCAACCCACGGCATGAAGGCGATGAGGACGAAGCCGCGAGCGCACGCCTGCATTTGCGCAAGATCGGTTGGGATACCGTTGAGCACATTGAAACCACGCTGTTGGGTGTGGTTCACCTCTACCATGCGACGACGGCGGACCGGATCGACGAGGCCGAGAAGCAGATACGCGACCGCATCCACGAAGAGCTCAAGAGCTTGCGTGTGCTGTCGCGCGTCAGGTTTCACGGCTGCTTGATGGTGGATGGCCTGGGCCAGGCCATCCGTTTCAGCATCCTGCCCTGAGGCGTTGACGGTGGCCGCATCAGGCGCCCCCGCGCCTGATGCTCTGGCTATTACTTTTCCTGCAATACCGCCCTGCCCTTCACTGCGCGCGGCCCGCGCCAAGCCCAGAACAGCAAGCCTGGCAACGGCGCATAGACCACGAATACGACCCAAAGCATCTTGCGCTCGGCGCGCCGGTCACTGCCGATGATGTGCCAGATGGCCCAGATTTCCAGAAGAATCACGACGGCTGCGAGGATGATCCAGATCGTTCCGATTTCCATGAGCGCTCTCCCATTGGCGTGTAATGCGTTGGGCTGCGGCAGGCGCTGAGGGTTCAATTTGGTTAGAAGGTACGCCGTCAGGGTTTCGGCGCCTATGAGATCGAGCGCCGCCCGCGCGGCGCTCGATCTCATAGGCGCTGGAAAATTCAAGCCATGCACTCCCCCCGCCCAATTGCCTGAACACGACCTCAAATACGACACCCCCACCCCGGAGATTGTCTTTCCCCCTGCCACCGAGCACACTCCCCAGGCCAGCCAGGAAGCGGAGTCCAGAGTGCCCACCCCACGTCAGTTCAGCAAAAAGACCAGCACCAGCAACATGCTGCGGCTCAAGTCCACCACCGCAAATGCCCAAGCGCCCTATCGGGTCGACTTCGTATTGCTGGAACACTTCTCCATGGCCAGCTTCACCGTGGCCATGGATGTGCTGGTCACCGCCAATCTGCTGCGCACCGACAGCTTCCAGTTCACCCCGCTGTCGCTGGACGGTGACCGGGTGTTGAGCGACCTGGGGCTGGAGTTGGTGGCCAGCGACCTGTCGGCCGAAGCACTGCGCGAGCTGGACCTGCTGATCATCTGCGGCGGCCTGCGTACGCCGCTCAAATACCCTGAACTCGATCGACTGTTGCACGACTGCGCGGCCCATGGCATGGCCCTGGGCGGCCTGTGGAACGGCGCCTGGTTCCTCGGCCGCGCGGGCGTGCTGGATGACTATGGCTGCAGCATCCACCCCGAGCAACGCGCCAGCCTCTCGGAGCGCAGCCCGCAAACCCGCATCACCCCGGCCAGTTTCACCCTCGACCGTGACCGCCTCAGCGCCGCCAGCCCCAATGGCGCCATGGAGCTGATGCTCGGCCTGGTTCGCAGGCTCTACGGCGACGGCCTGGCCGAAGGCGTCGAAGAAATCCTGTCGTTCTCGGGCGCGCGCTATCGCCAGGTCGGCCCGGGGGCGAAAAAGTCCATGAGCCTGCACATGCGCACCATCGTCGAGCTGATGGAGAACAACCTCGAAGAAACCCTCAGCCTCGATCAGCTGGCCGCCTACAGCGGGCGCTCGCGGCGCCAGATCGACCGCTTGTTCCAGGCCCAACTGGGCACCTCGCCGCGGCGCTACTACATGGAATTGCGCATCACCAAGAGCCGCCGCCTGCTGCAGTACTCCGACCTGTCGGTGATGGACGTGGCAGTGGCCTGCGGGTTCGTTTCGGTGTCGCACTTCAGCAAGTGCTACGCCGCATACTTCGGCTACCCGCCGTCACGCGAGCAACGGCTGGGCGAATGACACCGCTCAGGCGCGGATGTAGCGAATGACCGCGTCACCGATCATGGTCTTGTGGCGCTGCTTGATGGCTTCGTCGGCGAGGTCTATCTGGAAGATCTCGCCGAAGGTGTGGCGGTTCGACACCCGGTAGAAACTGAACGAGCTCATCAGCATATGCAGGTCGATGACCTCTATACCGGCACGGAACACGCCTTCCTGCTCGCCCCGGCGCAGGGTACTGCCAAGGGCTTCGAGCACCAGGCTGCTCATTTCGCGAATGACCGGCGACTGTTTGACGTACTCGCCGTAGTGAATGTTCTCGGTGCAGATGATGCGCACGAAATCGACATTGCGGTCGTGGTGATCGAAGGTGAACTCCACCAGACGGCGGATCGCCTGCTCGGCCGGCAGCGACTCCAGGTCCAGGCTTTGCTCGGTCTTGCGGATATCACCGTAGAGTTTGACCAGGCACTCGACGTACAACTGCTCCTTGCTGCCGAAGTAGTAGTAGATCATGCGTTTGGAGGTGGCGGTGCGCTCGGCGATGGCATCGACGCGCGCGCCGGCCAGGCCCTGCTGAACGAACTCGTTGATGGCGGCCTGAAGGATATCCTCGCGCGTTTTCTCGGGGTTGTTCTTGCGCGACTTGCGCACCCCTTCGATCTCAGGCTGGCCGAGGCTGACTACGGAATCACTCATACCCACTCACAGGCTGTTTATTGGAATACGGTGATTATCCGTGAGCGCGGCCATGCAGGGAAGCACGCTGTTGGTCGGGTAGCCACGAAACGGCATTACAGGCAAACCGCCGACGGCGCTTGAAGTCGCGCCCCGCAACCCGCTAGCCTGCGTCCCTCTGCCCTGGACGGACCCTGCCCCATGCAACCGCGTGACTTTGCCGCCTACCTGTTTCTGGCCATTGCCTGGGGGTTTTCCTTTCTGGTCCTGCTCAAGGTGGTGCACGCCTTCGGCTGGGTCGGCGCGGTCAGCCTGCGGGCGCTGATTGCCGGCAGCACCCTGGCGATTCTGGCAGCCTTGCTCGGCCGCACCCTGCGCCTGCGCCCGCTGTTGAAACCGCTGCTGGTGATCGGCGCTACCACCGTGGCCGGGCAGTTGATCGGCATGTCCTATGCCACCCCGCGGATCGGTACGGCCATGGCGGCGATCTTCGTGGCCACCATCCCACTGTTCTCGATGATCATCGGCCGTGTCTGGGGGCTGGAGAAAATCACCTTGCAGGGCCTGGCGGGCCTGCTTCTGGGCTTCGTCGGTATCGCCATGCTGGTGGGGTTTCCGGCCCAGCCGGTCAGCGACGTGTTCATCCACGGCTGCATCGCTTCGCTGTTCGGTGCCTTGAGCGCCGCGTTCGGCAGTAATTACGCCAGCCTGCACCTGCGCGGCCAGGACCCGTGGACCGTCACCGGCGGCGCCTTCCTGGCCGGCGGCCTGCTGACCCTGCCCCTGCTGTGGGTGGTGCCGGTGCCCAGCGTGCCGCAAGCCAGCGACTGGCTGTACTTGATGATCAGCGGCGCGGTCATGAGCGCCACCACGTACGTGCTGTATTTCGGCCTGGTGGCGCGCATCGGCGCCACCCGTGCCCTCAGTGTCGAGTTCGTGGTGACGTTGGTCGCGGTACTGGTGGGCGCGATGTTCCTCGACGAAGCCTTGAGCCTGCTGCAACTGGCGGGCGGCGCGGTGGTGCTGGTCGGCTGCCTGCTGGTGCTGGGCCTGCTGCCAGGGCGCAAACCGCGCCTGCCAAACTGAGCCCTCAGTCGCGCTGCGCGGTATTGCGCTCTACCGGAGGGGACAGGTGCAGTACGCGGTTACGCCCGCCTTCGGCAAGCAGGTAACCACCTTTGCCATCGGCAACGATTGCCTGGGGCGCCTTGAGGAACGACAGCACCGTCTGGCGCGTGCCATCGGCGTCGATGCGCAGCAGGCGGGCGCGGTGCGTGTTGTCTTCGCTGATCCACAAGCCGCGCTGGTCGCAAAACAGGAAGGTCGGGTTGCGCAGGCCATCGACCACCACCGGGTCCTGGCCGTCCTCGGACAATGCGCGAACCTTGCCGTTGGCTTTCTCGGTATACAGCAGGCGGCCATCGTTGCAGCGGGTCAGGCCTTCGGTTTCGCTGAGCCCTGTGCGCAGCACATCCAGCTGGCCGCTGCGCCAGTCATAGCGCATCAACCGCCCATTGCCCTTGCGGTCTTCGATCGCATAGAGGTGATCGCCATCGTTCCACAACCCTTGCACGCTCTCGCCTTCGAACAGGTGGGTGACCTGGCCGTCGCGAGACAGGCTGACCGGCGCAAGGCCACCCTCCTGGCTGAAGACCCAGCCGCCCTCGGCCGCGACCATGCCGTCGGGCTTGGACAGGTTGTCAATCACCACCACACGGTCACCTTGGGCAGTAATCTTGAGGATGCTGCCACGGCCGTCGTCCAGCTCGCGGCTGACCAGCAGGCTGCCGTCGGCCTGCGGCAACAACGACGCGGCCTTGGTCACATCGCGGTGCAACACCTCGACATCCCAACCGCTGGCAGCCTGGACGGGGTAAAAACTCTGCCAGGCGAAGAAGCCCAGCGTGGCAGCGAGCAGGCTGGCGGTGGCGGTCAGGGCGATGCGGGTGCTGCGTTTGCGCAGGATGTGCGGCATGAAAAAGGGCTCCTCGAGAGTGCGGGGATCCTAGCAAGAAGATGTGAAAAAAAGGTCATCGCACACTGCTATTTGCCGTGTAACGGGTGCTGAATCATGAATTACAAAAAGGATATAAAAATAACTAAACATTCTAACTAAATGGAATAAAAAAATTGAAAGCCAAACGCCACCTCCTTAGTCTGGGCGCATCGATTGCCACCCCATTCAAGGAATACGCCTCATGCCCGTCCGTACCTTCTCGCCCCTGCGTCGCCTGCTAATCGGCGGCCTGCTGGCCAGTGTCGCCAGCGCCCTGTTGCCCTGGTCCAATGCCCTGGCCGAAGACGCCAAGACCCTGCGTATTGGTTACCAGAAGTTCAACAGCATCAATATTCTCAAAGGCAGCGGCGCCCTGGAGAAAGCCCTCGCCCCGCAAGGCGTGACCGTCAGCTGGCACGAGTTCGCCGCAGGCCCGCAATTGCTCGAAGCCCTGAGCACCGGCGCCATCGACCTCGGCCACGCCGCTGACGCCCCGTCAGTATTTGCCCAGGCCGCCGGTAAACCGGTGGTCTACCTGGCCGCCGAACAACCCTACCCACGCGGTATCGGCCTGGTGGTACGCGAGCAAGACCACCTCACCAGCGTGCAGGACCTCAAAGGCAAGCGGGTAGCCACCGGCCGCGGCTGGAACGCCCAGTACCTGCTAGCCGTCGCGCTGGAACAAGCCGGCCTGAGCTACCAGGACATCACCCCCGCCTACGTCAATAATGCCGCCGACGCAGTGGCGGCCCTGCAATCGGGCAGCGTCCAGGCCGTGACCCTGTGGGACCCGTTCCTCGCGGCAGCAGAAAGCCAGCCAGGGCTCAAGAACCTGCGCGACGGCAGCGGCCTGACCAACAACCGCACCTTCTACCTTTCCACTGCTGCGTTCGCCGACCAGCACCGCCCGCTGCTCAAGGCCTTCTTCGCCGAACTGGGCAAGGTCAGCCAATGGGCCAACGCCGAGCCTGCGCAAGTCGCCGCGCTGCTGGCGCCGCAGTTGGGGATCAAGGCCGACGTGCTGCAAGTGGCCAGCGAACGCCGTAACTACAACGCCGTCGCCATTACCCCGCAGATCGTCGCCGAACAGCAGAAGCTGGCCGACACCTTCCAAGGCCTGGGCCTGATTCCGCGCAAGTTGCAGGTAGCCGATGCGGTCTACCCGGCTTCCGTGCTGCCGTGACGGGAGACTGACCGCCATGCCCCGCCCGATCCGCTTCAACGCCTTCAGCATGAACGCTGCCAGCCACCAGTCCCCTGGCCTGTGGCGCCACCCGCGTAACACCAGCGTGGCTTTCAACCGCCTGGACTACTGGACCGACCTGGCCCGCCTGCTGGAGCGCGGCCTGTTCGATGCGCTGTTCATCGCCGATGTGCTGGGCATCTACGACGTCTATCAGGGTGGCCCCGAAGCGGCCTTGCGCGGCGGCGTACAGGTGCCGGTCAACGACCCGCTGCTGCTGGTTCCGGCCATGGCCGGGGTCACCGAGCACCTGGGCTTTGGCGTGACCTTCTCACTGACCTACGAGCACCCCTACCCCTTTGCCCGGCGCATGTCCACGCTTGACCACCTGAGCAATGGCCGAGTCGGCTGGAACATTGTTACCGGCTACCTGGACAGCGCCGCGCGCAACCTGGGCCTGGCTCGCCAGCTTGGCCACGACCAGCGTTACGACCTGGCCGAGGAGTACCTGCAGGTGCTGTACAAACTGTGGGAAAAAAGCTGGGACGACGATGCGGTGGTGCTTGAGCGTGACAGCGGCCGCTACATCGATCCTGCCCGGGTACACCCGATCAGCCATGCCGGCGAGCACTTCCAGGTGCCTGGCATGCACTTGTGCCAGCCCTCGCCGCAGCGCACGCCGGTGCTGTTCCAGGCGGGGGCCTCGGCACGCGGCCAGCAGTTCGCCGCGCAACATGCCGAGTGCGTGTTCATCAGCGGGCCTACGGCCACGGTGCTGCGCCGCTATGCCGACGGCATCCGCCAGGCCAGCGAGGCTGCCGGGCGTGGCCGCGACGAGGTACTGATCTACGCCCAGGCCCTGCTGATCGTCGCCCCCACCCGTGAAGAAGCCGAAGCGCGCTTCGCCGAGTACCGTGGCTACGTTGACCTGGACGCCGCCCTGGCCCTGCTGTCGGGCTGGACCGGCATCGACTTCGCCGGCCTCGACCCGGATGCCCCCATCGAATATGTCGAGAACGATGCCGGCCGCGCGGCCCTGGCCGCCTTCACCGCAGCCGACCCCAACCGCCGCTGGACCGTGCGCGAGGCCGCCGAGTTCGTTGGCCTGGGGGGCCGCGGCCCGGTGCTGGTGGGCGCAGCCAGTGATATTGCCGATCAGTTGGAAAGCTGGCTGGACGAGACCGGCATCGACGGGTTCAACCTCACCTACGCCGTGCAACCTGATGACCTGGCCAATGTGGTCGAGCTGCTGATACCCGAGCTGCAACGTCGCGGCCGCTACCCCCTGCACTACCAGGACGGCACCTTGCGCCACAAGCTGTTCGGCCAGGGCAACCGCCTGCCAGAGCAACATGCAGGGCGCCAGGTTAGCATTCAGCCGGCAAATACCGGGTATTCCAACATTTAATTTGTAGATGGCACGCGCTCGACCCTATTCTGTCGGCACATCCCCTGCGCCGCACCGGCCGGTGCGGTTCACGGCACGGGGAGAGAACAACAAGTCGAGATCGTCCATGTCGAATCATTCCTACTTCGCCCCCCACGGTGGGCACCCGGCTCAAACCGAGCTGCTGACTGACCGTGCCATGTTCACCGAAGCCTATGCCGTCATCCCCAAGGGCGTGATGCGTGACATCGTCACCAGCCACCTGCCGTTCTGGGACAAGATGCGCATGTGGGTCATCGCCCGCCCGCTGACCGGCTTTGCCGAGACCTTCTCGCAGTACATCGTCGAAGTTGCCCCGGAAGGCGGCAGCGAGCGCCCGGAACTGGACCCCAACGCCGAAGCCGTGGTGTTCGTGGTCGAGGGTGAGCTCGACATCACCCTGGAAGGCAAGCACCACACCCTGACCCAGGGCGGCTACGCCTTCATCGCCCCAGGCGCCGAGTGGAGCCTGCGCAACCACAGCAAGGCCAACGTCACCTTCCACTGGCTGCGCAAGCACTACCAGAAGGTTGAAGGCCTGGACCTGCCAGAGTCCTTCGTCACCCACCGCGACAATGCCACTGTCATTGAAATGCCGGGTACCGAAGGCCGCTGGATCACCACCCGCTTCGTCGACATGGCCGATATGCGCCACGACATGCACGTCAACATCGTGACCTTCCAGCCAGGCGGCGTCATTCCGTTCGCTGAGACCCACGTCATGGAGCACGGCCTGTATGTGCTGGAAGGCAAGGCGGTGTACCGCCTGAACCAGGACTGGGTCGAAGTCGAAGCCGGCGACTTCATGTGGCTGCGCGCCTTCTGCCCGCAAGCCTGCTACGCCGGTGGCCCAGGCAACTTCAGCTACCTGCTGTACAAGGACGTCAACCGCCACGTGCACCTGACTCTCAACCCACAGCGTTGAGCCCAGGCTGATGGTCCGAAGCCCGCCGCCTGGCGGGCTTTCTGTTTGCCGCTCATACTGATCACCCCTGCCCTGCGCGGTGCTCATCATGAACCGCTATCGCCTGCTTGCCGCCCTGTTGCTGGCGCTGTCCGGCGCTGCTCAGGCAGCCGATGACTGGAACCTGGCCTACGACAGAGAAGGCATCCGCGTCTACCTCAGTGCCGCTGCCGGCTCCCCTTACCAGCAATTTCGCGGTGTCAGCACCATGAAGGCCAGCGTGCGCACGCTCACCGACCTGCAGGAAAACCTGCGGGTGGCGTGCAAATGGCTGTACGCCTGTGCCGAAATGCGCCTACTGGAGGTCGACGGCGACAGTACCTGGGTGTACCTGACCACCGACCTGCCGTGGCCGACGATGCCGCGGGATATCGTGCTCAAGGTCACCACCGAACTGCGCGACGATGGCACCCTGTTGCGCCACCTGCGCGCCGACCCCGGCAAGGTCCCCGAGGTGGCCGGGCTGATACGCGTGCAGCGCCTCACGGGCGAATGGGTGATGAAACCGCTGGGTGAACGGCAAACCGAGGTTACCTACCAGCTCAAGGCAGACCCTGCCGGGGATGTGCCCGGCTGGCTGGCCAACCGCTTCGTGGTGGATGCGCCGGTGGTCACCCTGCGCACCCTGCGGGCGGTGGCCGAGCGCCAACGCTGAGGCCCGCTCGCCGATACCAGGGGTTTCAGGACACCGTGGCAGCCATCTGCCGGGCACACACCTTGACCCGGCGCCGGTAGGCCAGCAGCAAACCGATGTACCACAGCGGCATGACATACAGCGCCGTACGCGTATCAGGCTCCAGGGCCAGCAGGCACAACACGAAGATCAGAAACAGCTGCGCCATGGCCGCCGTCGTCTTGCCACCCGGCAGCTTGAACCTAGACTGCTCATGTGCCTTGGGGTTCTGACGGCGGTAGGCGAAGTAGGACATCAGAATCAACGACCAGGTGACGATGATCATCACCGCAGAAATGGTCGACACCAGGGTAAATACGGTCATGACCTCGGGGATCACGAACAGCAGCGTCAGCGCAATCGCCATGCACACCCCCGAGAACATCAACGCCCTGACCGGCGTACCCGACCCGGACAGGCGCCCGAATGCCGTGGGTGCCTGCTGTTGATGCGCCAGGCCATAGAGCATCCGCGACCCCGAGTACACACCGCTGTTGGCGGACGAGGCCGCAGAGGTCAACACGACAAAGTTGATGATCCCGGCAGCAGCCGGCAGGCCGCCGAGCAGGAACAGCTCGACGAATGGGCTGCGATTGGCAGGCACGTTGGCCCACGAGACCACACTGATGATGCACACCAGCGAACAGATGTAGAACAGCAGGATACGCACCGGAATGGTGTTGATCGCCTTGGGCAGGGTCCTTTCGGGGTCCTTGGCCTCGGCTGCCGCCGTACCGATCAGTTCGGTGCCGACAAACGAGAAGATCGCGATCTGGAACCCGGCAAGGAAACCGAGAATGCCGTGGGGCATGACCACACCGGGCGCCACCAGGTGGCTGAAGGAGGCTGTGACGCCGCCTGGGGAGGTGTACGACGTGGCGACCATCACCAGCCCCGTCACCACCAGCAACACGATCGCGACGATCTTGATCAGCCCGAACCAGAACTCGACTTCGCCGAAGGCCTTCACGGCAAGCATGTTCAGGCCCAGCAGCAGGAACATCGTGGTAAAAGCCGGTAGCCAGGTGGGCACGCCGGGGTACCAGTACTGGACGAAACCTGCCACCACCACCACATCGCCCACCGCCGCCACCACCCAGCTGAGCCAGTATGACCAACTGAGGATGTAACCGGCACGCGGCCCCAGGTAGTTATGCACCAGGTCTGCGAACGACTCCATGTGCAGGTTGGCGAGCAGCATCTCCCCCATCGCACGCATGATGCAGAACACGAAAAAGCCGATGATGGCGTACACCAGAATGATCGAGGTGCCTGATAGCGCGATAATCTTGCCCGACCCCATGAACAGCCCGGTACCGATCGCGCCACTGATCGAAATGAGCTGAATATGCCTGTTTTCCAGCCGTCGCTTCAGTGTGCGGCCAGCCTCCGGAGTCGCGTCTTGCGAGTTGCACGTTGGATGCATAGTTGACCTCTTATTCTTTTTCTGTAAATCCCCCGCCCTCGCCACTGCGGCCGTTAGTTGGCACGAAAGTGCAAACGCCTTGATAACAAGCGTCAGGAGGTAGGGGTATTAATGCAGATGGATAAGCACGCCCAGATGAACTTTTCATCAGGCCTGAGAGTGATTGAAAGCCCACCACAAGTGCACGCCCATTATTCGGGGAGATGCCTGGCAAGACAGTGTTGAACGTGAAATACATGGCGCTGAAGCCGTTTCATTTTGCCAGCCGATAAGGTCAATCGGAACGCTACAGAGTGCGCACACGAAATGGGATATGTTGCACAGTGAAAAGCCCGGGTGACAGTTTGCTCTACGCCGCTACCCAATTGGGTTATCGACCTGATCACATCTTGTAGGTGGAGAGCAAAATGCTGGTCTCGGTGTTTTCGATGTGCGGTATCGAGCGGATGGTGTTCAGCGCCCGGTCGAAGGCTTCGAGGGTATCGGCCCGCAGCTCGGCCATCAGGTCCCAGCGGCCATTGGTGGTGTGGATGGCCACGACATTGGGATGCCCGCGTAGCGCGTGCTTGACCTCCGCCGCGTGATGGCCACTGATGCCGATGCTGGTAATCGCCCGCACGCCCTGGTCCAGGGCATCAGACCTCAGGCGTATCGTGTAACCGATGATCACCCCTTGTTCTTCAAGCTTGGTGATGCGGTTTTGCACCGTTGCCCGGGCGACCTTGAGCTTCTTCGCCAGGGTCAGGATGGGCGTGCGCGCATTATCACGCAATAGCGCGATCAGTTCCCGATCTACAGTGTCCATGGTGCCTGCCAAGTAATCAGATTGTTATTCTGGGGTAACAGATTGTCTAGAAAGTTGACGAAACTGGCAACCTGCGCTCTTCAATTTGACGCAACCTTTCATCAAAATTGTCGTGCTGGCAACCCCTCAACAATCGTAAGCGTTCACCCTGCGGCAACGGGTGAGAACGCACACAATAAGGTGCAAGAGCATGACGTATTTCATTGATGTTCCAACCATGTCCGACTTGGTGCATGACATTGGCGTAGCGCCGTTCATGGGTGAACTGGCCGCCGCCCTGCGCGAAGACTTTAAACGCTGGCAGGACTTTGATAAGTCCGCACGCGTTGCCAGCCATTCGGACGTCGGCGTTATCGAATTGATGCCAGTCGCGGACACACATCGATATGCCTTCAAATACGTCAACGGGCACCCGGCCAACACTGCCAAAGACCTGCATACGGTCATGGCATTTGGCGTGCTGGCCGATGTGGCCACGGGGTACCCGGTGCTACTGTCGGAACTGACCATCGCCACTGCCCTGCGCACCGCCGCAACCTCGCTGATGGCCGCACAGGCACTGGCCCGGCCAAACTCGAAGAAAATGGCGCTGATCGGCAATGGCGCGCAAAGCGAATTCCAGGCGCTGGCCTTCCACAAGCACCTGGGGATCGAAGAAATCGTCGCCTACGACACCGACCCGCTGGCCACCGCCAAACTGATTGCCAACCTCAAGGAATACACGGGCCTGAGCATTCGCAAAGCCGGCTCGGTGGCAGAAGCGGTCAAAGGTGCCGACATCATCACCACCGTGACCGCCGACAAGGCCTACGCAACCATCATCACCCCCGACATGCTCGAACCTGGCATGCACTTGAATGCGGTAGGCGGCGACTGCCCAGGCAAGACCGAACTGCATGCCGACGTACTGCGCAATGCGCGCGTGTTCGTCGAGTACGAACCGCAAACCCGCATCGAAGGTGACATCCAGCAGTTGCCCGCTGACTTCCCGGTGGTTGACTTGTGGCGTGTACTGCGCGGTGAAACCGAAGGCCGGCAAAGTGAAAGCCAGGTGACAGTGTTCGACTCGGTGGGCTTCGCGCTGGAAGATTACACCGTACTACGATACGTACTACAGCAAGCCGAGAAGCGCGGCATGGGTTCGAAGATAGACCTGGTACCGTGGGTGGACGAAGACCCTAAAGACCTGTTCAGCCACACCCGCGGCCGCGCTGCAAAAAGCCGTATCCGACGCGTTGCATAACTCTCCTACTCTCGGTATCCCAGATGGCATTTCCAACGCGTTCCATTCAAGCACCTGCGGCCGTGGTCATGGTCAGGCCGCACGCCTTCACCCCCAACCCGGAAACAGCAGCAGACAATTCGTTCCAAAGCACCCACCCCGACATCACCGCCCAGGCCTTGGCCAATGTGGCGCGCGACGAGGTTACCCAGGCAGCAGGCAGGCTCGAAGCAGAGGGTGTGCGGGTGCACCTGTTCGATGACTTCGGCGAGCAGAACACGCCGGACTCGGTGTTCCCCAACAACTGGTTCTCTACCCACCCGGGCGGCCATGTCGCGATCTACTCGATGTACTCGCGCAACCGTCGGCGCGAGCGCCGCGCGGACGTCATCGAAATGCTCAAGCATGAGTACCGCGTGCAGGATGTGATCGACTATTCCGGCCTGGAGCAGGACGAGCTGTTTCTGGAGGGTACCGGGGCGATGGTGTTCGACCATCTGTCCAGGGTTGCCTATACCGCACGCTCCAACCGCGCCGACCCGATCGCCCTCGAGCGTTTCAGCACCCACTTCAACTTCGAGCCCATGGTGTTCGACACGGCAGACGAGCACGGCACGCCGATCTATCACACCAACGTGCTGATGTGCGTAGCCACCGAGTTTGCCCTGGTCGGCTTTGGCACGTTCACCAACCCCGCCCGCGCACAGGAGGTGCGCATGCGGCTGATCGAGTCGGGCCGGGATGTCATCAACCTGAGCAACCAGCAGATCAGCCAGTTTGCAGGTAACGCCATCGAGCTGTCGGGCAGCGATGGTCGGATTCTGGCGCTCTCGCGCAAAGCGTTCGACAGCCTTACCGGTGAGCAGCGTCAACGCATCGAGCGTTCGGCGCGGCTGGTGCCGCTGGATGTACCGACCATTGAAATGGCCGGCGGCTCGGTGCGCTGCATGATCGCCGGGATTCACCTGTCACCGAGGGGCGCGCGGGGGCGGTTGACTGATCTGGGGTGTATTGCTGAGTTTTGAGGATCGTCTGTGAGGTGATTGGGGCTAGCGGTGCCTGTCTTGGTTTCTTTAGGGGGGCGGATATCGAGCGCCGCCCGCGCGGCGCTCGATCTCACAGGCGCTGAAAATGTTGTGGCGAACACCTATTACTGCACAACCCCACACGCCACGCGTGCACCGCCACCACCCAGTTTTTCGGGGTGGTCGCTATGGTTGTCGCCACCGGCATGCACCATCAGCGCATGGCCTTTGAAGTCCTCGGCCTTGAGGCGGGGCGCAAGCACGGGGTAGGTGGCCTTGCCGTCGGCACCGACGTACAACGCCGGCAGGTCGCCACGGTGGCCGCTGTCATCGAACGGGCCCTTGTGCGCCTGGGTCGAATCCGGGTCCCAGTGGCCGCCCGCGCCACCTGCAGGCACAGGTTTGCTGTTTTCCTCGGTAGGCGCGCACGACGCCTTCTGATGCAAGTGGAAGCCGTGCACGCCAGGCGGCAGGTCCTTGAGATCAGGGGTCAACAGCGCGCCGTACTTGTTCTGTTCGATACTGATGGTGCCTATCGACTTGCCTGGGCCGTCGGGGCCTGCCAGCTTGAGCTCCACCTTCTCGGCGGCCTGGGCGAGGCCGGCGCTGGCCAGCAATGCGATGAAAAGCGTTACTTTCATGTTGTTTCTCCATGGCATGGGGAGGATGGGTGTCGTACCCGGATAACAAGTGGGACTGCACAGCCCCTCAGGCATTCCATCCGGCCATAGCCTGAAACACTTTACCTCCATGAGCCTGCACCGGGCTCTAGATCCCGCCGCCAGCCAGCAACTGTGTCATGACCTCGGCCAATGCCTTGACCATCACGTCCGCCGTGGGCCGGTGCACGATGACGATCTCGTAACTGTCGACCTCGGGCAGCCCTTGCTCGCCCCCCAGTACCTGGTGTTCACGCGTTGCCGCCCGAGGTGGCAGCAGGCTGATACCCATGCCATCGGCTACCGCAGCCTGGATGCCGCTGAGGCTGGAACTGGTGAAGCTGATACGCCAGCGCCGGCCCATGCCTTCGATGGCGGTGATCATGTCGTCGCGGTACAAACCGCGCGGCGGAAAGGTCACCAACGGAATCGGGTCGAGCTCGAAAGACGGCATGCGTGCACTGTCTATCCACTGCAGGCGCTCTGGCCAGCACGCCACCCCTTCGCGGCTGTTGCGCCGTTGTTTGAGCAGCACCAGGTCTAGCTCGCCATTGTCATAGGCCTGGCTGAGGTCGCGGCACAGCCCGCTGGTCACCTCCAGTTTGACCTGGGGGTGCAGGCGGCTGAACGCCGACAAGGCATTGGTGGTGCGCCCACCGACGAAGTCCTCGGGCACACCCAGGCGCACCGTGACACCTACCATCGCCCCGGCCAGCGCTTCGAGCATCTGGTCGTTCAAGGCCAGCATATGGCGGGCATAGCCGAGCAAGGTCTGCCCGGCGTCGGTCGGCAGCACATCACGGTTGCCGCGCACCAGCAGACGGTGGCCGACCATTTCTTCGAGGCGCCGCACCTTCTGGCTGATGGTGGACTGGGTCGAATGCAGCCGCGCGGCGGCGGTGGTGAAACTGCCGCAATCGGCCACCACGACAATAGCGCGCAGCAGGTCGAGGTCGAACAGGGCTCTATTCGATTTCACGCTGATAGACATCTTGATATTCAACTTCTAAATGACAAGGGTGATTTCTACCACGCTACCTGATGCCCCGCAACGCGCGCCCTCAATCGCCAAGCGCCACGCCTTCGCGCCGCGGGTCGGCGCCGCCTGACCAGCCGTTGGTATCGCGCTGGATGATCTGCATGCCACTGGTCATGGTCATGGGCGTGACCTCGTGCCCCCAGGCCGCCAGCTGGCGGATCAGCGCCGGGCTGGTCAACTGTGCTTCCACCTCGGTAGCGGCGTTGCGGCTGCCGAAGTTGGGCAGGCTGCTGGCCTGCTGTGGGTCGAGCTGCCAGTCCAGCAAGCCGACCAGGGCCTTGTTCACGTAACCGATGATCTGCGACCCACCGGGCGAACCGAGGCTGGCCACCAGCTCCCCCGAGGTACGTGAAAACACCAGGGTCGGCGCCATGGCCGACAAGGGCCGCTTGCCCGGTTCGACCCTGTTCGCCACCGGCTTGCCATGCGCCTGCGGCAGGAAGGAAAAGTCGGTCAGGTGGTTGTTCAACAGGAAGCCCTTGACCATCAGGTGCGCGCCGAACGCGGCCTCCACCGATGTGGTCATCGCCAAGGCCTGCCCACTGTCGTCCACTGCAGAAAGATGCGAGGTGGAAATGCGCAGCGGTGAACGGTCAGGGGCCATGGCCAGGTCCGCGCCCTGCGGGGTGCCTGGGCGGGCGCGCTTCATGCTGTACTCGCCGATCAGCGCTGCTCGGCTGGCCAGATAGGTAGCGTCGATCAGGCCCTTGACCGGGACCGGCACGTAATCGCTGTCGGCCAGGTACTGAGCGCGGTCGGCATAGGCCAGGCGCTCGGCCTCGGCAATCAGGTGCACGGCCAGCGGCGATGCCTCCAGGCCTGCCGGGGACGCGTTCGCCAGCGGCCGCAATGCTGCCAGATCGCGTTGTGGCGTGGCGCGCTGCACGGCTTCAAGCACGCCCAGCGTCTGCAACACCGTCACCCCACCCGACGATGGCGGCGGCATGCCGCAGATACGCCAGGCCTTGTAGGGGCCGCACACCGGCTCGCGCTCTTTGGCGCGGTACTGCTCAAGGTCCTGCAACGACAGGTAACCGGCATTGGCATGGCTGCGCACCTTGGCCACGATGGCCCCGGCGATTTCACCGGTATAGAACGCTCGGGGACCGTGCGCGGCAATCTGCTCGAAGGTTTGCGCAAGCTCGGGGTTGCGCAACGTCGTGCCCACCGGCAACGGCTTGCCCTTTTCATCCAGGAAGTAGCGGGCCATGGAGGGTGAGCGGGCAATATACGGGTCGCCCGCCACCAGGGTGTGAAGGCGTTCGGAAACCGGGAAACCGTTACGTGCCAGCGCAATGGCCGGGGCAAAGAGTTGCTGCCAAGGCAGCTTGCCGTGCTGCTCGTGAGCCAGTTTCAGCGCGCGCAGTACCCCGGGCACCCCCACTGAGCGCCCGCCGATCTGCGCCGACCTGAACGGCATCGGTGAGCCATCGGCTTGCAAAAACAGTTTTTCCGTTACCTGCGCCGGGGCAGTCTCGCGGCCGTCGAAAGCCTGCACGCGCTTGCCGTCCCAGTACAGGATAAAAGCCCCACCACCGATGCCGCTGGATTGCGGCTCGACCAGGGTAAGCACCATTTGCATGGCGATGGCCGCGTCGATGGCGCTGCCGCCGGCACGCAGCATCGCCCGCCCCGCTTCGGTGGCCAGCGGGTTGGCGGCAGCGGCCATATGCCGGTTGGCGTGCACCGGCTGCAGGCCAGTGCGATAGCCGGAAGCCAGCTCGGGTGGTGCGGGCATCACCTGGTCGGCACAGGCCCACCCACTCGCGACCGCCAGGCACAGCGCGCTCATCAGCGGTGTAGAGAACTTCATCGTTTTGCTTCCTGCCTTGTCTATTCAGCAGACCACTGTCGGTCATGCGCAAACTTAACTTCAAGGGCTGGTGTGATTTTTCTAGGATGCAGACAGGTCACCAAGGAGCCCATCCCATGCGTATACCACTCGCAACCATGCTGTTCGCCCTGTTCACCAGCCTTGCCGCCCACGCCGAGAACACCCCCTGGACAACCGCCTGCACAACGCTGCCAGTCACGATGACGTGCGCACCTTGCAACAGTTGCTGACACAAGGTGCCCGACTGGAAAGCCGTGATGAGCAAGGGCGCACTGCCCTGCTGGTGGCCACTCACGGCAACCAGGTTGCGGCGGCCCAAGCGCTGATCGAGGCCGGTGCCGACGTGAACGCCAAGGACAATATTGATGACAGCCCTTATCTGTATGCCGGCGCCCGGGGCCTGAACGGCATCCTGCGGCTGACCCTGAGCCACGGTGCCGACCTCCGGAGCACCAACCGATACGGGGGAACTGCGTTGATCCCTGCGGCGGAGCGTGGGCACGTCGAGACCGTGCAGATGCTGATAGACGCCGGGGTGGACGTGAACCACCTGAACCGGCTGCACTGGACCGCGCTTATGGAGGCAGTGATCCTGGGGGATGGCGGGCCGCGGCATGTGGAGATTGTGCGCCGGCTGCTGGCTGCGGGGGCGGATCGGCAGATTGCCGACAAGGACGGGGTTACCGCGCTGGAGCATGCGCGCCAGCGGGGTTACCGGGAGATGGAGGCGCTACTGACTCGCTAATTTCGAGGCAGGCACAATTCGTTTGCGCAATGGCAGGTCAGACTACTGCTTCGTACGGCAGCCCCACATAGTTCTCGGCAATGTTCAGCAGCCCCGCTGGGGAGTTCAGGAAGTACTCGCGGTCTGCCTCCTGCATCTTCTGGTCCCAGGCATCCTTGTGGCTGCCGAAGTCATGCAGCAGCTGGGTCATGAACCAGCTGAAACGCTCGCCCTTCCATACCCGACGCAGGGCCAGCGGCGAATATTGCTGAAGCAGGTCGGTACGCCCTTCGCCGTACACCTTGACCAGGATGCGGTAGAGGTAGTTGACGTCCGAAGCTGCCAGGTTCAAACCTTTGGCACCGGTGGGTGGGACGATGTGCGCAGCGTCACCGACCAGGAACAGGTGGCCGTACTGCATCGGTTCGACCACCAGGCTACGCAGCGGCGCGATGCTTTTTTCCAGGGCTGGGCCAGTGACCAGGTCAGCCGCAACCTCGGCGGGCAAACGGGCCTTGAGTTCGTCCCAGAAACGCTCGTCTGACCAGGCTTCGACCTTATCGTCCAGCGGCACTTGCAGGTAATAGCGGCTGCGCGTCTGCGAACGTTGGCTGCACAGCGCGAAACCCCGCTCGTGGTGGGCATAGATCAATTCGTGATTGACCGGGGGCGTATCGGACAGCAAGCCAAGCCAGCCAAATGGATAGACCCGCTCGTACTGCTTGAGCACGCCCTCGGGAATGCTCTGCCGGGAAACCCCGTGGAAACCATCGCAACCGGCGATGTAGTCACACTCCAGGCGGTGGGCCTGGCCGTCCTTCTCGTACGTCAGGTAAGGCCGCTCGCCTTTGAGCTCATGCGGCTGCACATTGTTCGCCGCGTAGATGATTGGCGCCCCACTGGCTTCACGCGCCTGCATCAGGTCACGGGTGACCTCGGTCTGGCCGTAGACCATCACTGTCTTGCCGCCGGTCAGGGCCTTGAGGTCCAACCGCTGGCGACGCCCGCCGACCAGCAGTTCGACACCTTCATGCACCAGGCCTTCACGGTCCATGCGCGCCGATACACCGGCCTCACGCAACAGGTCGACGGTGCCTTGCTCAAGCACCCCGGCACGGATGCGCCCAAGCACGTATTCAGGGGTCTGGCGCTCGACGATGACGGTCTCGATACCGGCATTGTGCAGCAATTGGCCGAGCAGCAGGCCAGACGGACCTGCACCGATAATTGCAACCTGAGTTTTCATTGTTGTTGTCTCTAGTCGGGCGATGCCGGCCTGGACTGGCAGTGGCCGGGCATCTGCTGTTAGGGTTTGCACCTGCATTTTTACGGGCAACGGCAGCCGTTTAAGTGTGCTATTCCATGAAAAACCTGCACTTTTACAAAAAACGTTCGATTAACGGACAGGCATCCCCGCATGAAATCCACCCTCCCCGGCATTCCGTTGTTCCAGCTGTATGGCGAAAACCAGGCGTGGCCCGGCACCGACCTGCTGCACTGCGAGTCGATCCCGGCACGCAGCCGCCTGCACCACTGGGAAATCAAACCGCACCAGCACGCCGAACTGTTCCAGGTGTTGTATGTGCAACGTGGCCAAGCCGAGGTGGAGATCGAAGGTGTTCGCCGCGCGATCAGCCAAGCCTCGATCCAGGTAGTACCGCCACTGACCGTGCACGGCTTTCGCTTCAGTGCCGACATCCAAGGGCATGTGCTGACCTTCGGCACCGCGCTGGTGGCGGGCCTTGAGCAGCAACTGGGCGCGCCGCTGGGCATGCTTGCCGCGCCAGCGTGCTATGCGCTGGGCAAGGACCGTCAGCGCTTGCGCAGCCTGGTCGACACCTTGCAGCAGGAGTACCAGGGCAATGCCCCAGCGCGGGCGACGATGCTACAGGCGCTGGTCACAGCATTGATGGTGTGGATCAGCCGCCAGCAGCAACTGGGGCAGACGCCACGCAACCGTGACGAACGAGACCGGCAATTGCTCGGGCAATACCTGCGCCTGGTCGAGGCGCATTACCGCGAGCACCTGTCCGTGGAGGATTTTGCTGCGCGGCTGAACGTCTCGAGCCTGCAGCTGAACCAGCTGTGCCGCGCTTTGAGCGGGCAGACCGCCTTGCAGGTGGTGCATCAGCGCCTGCTGCTGGAGGCGCGCCGCAACCTCCTCTATACCCGCATGAGCATCGGGCAGTTGTCGGATACCCTGGGGTTTACCGATCCGACTTACTTTGCGCGGTTTTTCAAGCGACTAAGTGGGCAGACACCCAATGCGTATCGGCGCACAGGCGTGCCAGATTAGAAACCCTCACACGCCTTCAAGCCCTGCTTGACGTATACGTCAACCTGCATTCAGGATACCTGCATACTCCACGCCGAGCCCCAGCATGAGCCTTCAGACCTACAGCATCTCCGACCTGTCCCGCGAGCTGGACATCACCACCCGCGCCATCCGCTTCTACGAGGAACAGGGCTTGCTGAGCCCCGAGCGGCGCGGCCTGGAACGCATCTATTCGGCACGTGACAAGGTCAGCCTGAAACTCATCCTGCGCGGCAAGCGCATCGGCTTCTCCCTCGCCGAATGCCGCGAGCTGATCGAGCTGTACGACCCCACCAGCGGCAATCTCAAGCAGCTCAACAGTATGCTGGTGAAAATTGCCGAACGACGCGCCCAGCTGGAACAGCAGATGCTGGACATCCACCAGATGCAGCTCGAACTCGACACCGCCCAGGAGCGCTGTGAACAAGCCCTCGCCGCGACCTTGAACAATAAAGACAACCGTTGACCCGCCACAGGAAACCCGCCATGCCCTTGCCCAAAGAAGTCCGTCTGGTCGAAGTCGGCCCCCGCGACGGCCTGCAAAACGAAGCCCAGCCCATCAGCGTCGCCGACAAGGTACGCCTGGTGGACGACCTCACCGAGGCGGGCCTGGCCTACATCGAAGTCGGCAGTTTTGTCTCGCCCAAGTGGGTACCGCAGATGGCCGGCTCCGCCGAAGTCTTCGCCGCAATCCAGCAAAAGCCCGGTGTCACCTACGCAGCCCTGGCCCCCAACCTGCGGGGTTTCGAAGATGCCTTGGCGGCAGGGGTAAAGGAGGTGGCGGTGTTCGCCGCAGCGTCCGAGGCGTTCTCGCAGCGCAACATCAACTGTTCGATCAGCGACAGCCTCAAACGCTTCGAGCCGATCATGGAGGCCGCGCGCAGCCACGGCGTGCGCGTGCGGGGCTATGTCTCCTGCGTGCTGGGCTGCCCCTATGAAGGCACGGTCAGCGCCGAACAGGTTGCTCCGGTCGCCCGAGCCCTGCATGAAATGGGCTGCTATGAAGTGTCGCTGGGTGACACCATCGGTACCGGTACCGCCGGTGATACCCGTCGGCTGTTCGACATCGTCTCGGCCCAGGTGCCCCGCCAGCAGCTGGCCGGGCACTTCCACGACACCTACGGCCAGGCCTTGGCCAATGTGTATGCCAGCCTGCTTGAAGGCATCAGCGTGTTCGACAGCTCGGTAGCGGGTTTGGGGGGGTGCCCCTATGCCAAAGGCGCCACCGGCAATATCGCCACCGAAGACGTGCTGTACCTGCTCCAGGGGCTGGGCATCGAGACCGGCATCGACCTGGACCGCCTGATTGCTGCGGGGCAACGCATCAGCCAGGTGCTTGGCCGGGCCAACGGCTCGCGGGTGGCGCGGGCACGCAGCGCGCAGTAAGTCATACGGGTGTCACACGAATGTGGGTGGAGTGTTACCTCCCCCACGTTTCACAGCAAAAAATCGGGTAACAGGGAAACAAATCGACAAAATTTCAGGTCCGGTGTTTTTGCCCTAAGCGCTTAAGTGATTGATTTTAAAGGGTTTGCAAAAGTTGGCACGGGCCCTGCTATATCTTTGGTACAAGAACAAGAAAAACGACGCACCCAATAAAAACAACAGGTAACGGCTCTGACATAACAAGAACAACACGGCAGAGGCGTAGCAAGCAGATTTTTTTGGAGTAGGCACGCTTTTCAGGGGTACGCCCCGCGGTCTGACACAGAACAATAAAACTACCTCAAGGTAGCAGCAGTCAGCACCGGACCAGACATGGTGAAAGCAGGTCAGCGCTCAAAAAAATACGTTTGCTCTTGACCCCGCATGGGGGTCGCTCGCAACACAAAGACAGGCTTACAAAAACAACAAAAGGCCAGTCTTCAATAATAAAAAAGAGCAGGCAACATCACTTTGAGGGGAGCTTAGGCTCCCCTCAGTGCTTCCTGCCCTCCTCCTCTTCCTCCTGCTTCGCCTCATCCACATTCTCGACCTTCTCCACCAGCAAAGGCATCGTGCCCAGCACCAGCAAGGCCAGCACCGTGCTGATCAATGCCGTGGCCTCACGCCCCATGCCGGCAGCCGTGCCGATGGCGGCGGTCATCCACAACCCGGCAGCGGTAGTCAGCCCTTTCACATGGCTGGTGTCCTGGCCGTTACCCTTGAGAATGGTCCCCGCGCCCAGAAAGCCGATACCGGCGACAATGCCCTGGATCACCCGGCTCAGCGCCTGCTCGTCAGCGCCGGCCATGCTCGGTGACAACACAAACAGTGCAGCGCCAAGCGAGACCAGCATGTGCGTGCGCACGCCGGCAGACTTGCCTTTGTGCTCGCGCTCGAAACCCAGTACCGCACCGAGCAGCGCGGCCATCAGCAGGCGCACGAGGACCTGGGTCACTTCGCGCTCGTCGGTGATGTCGGCGAACTCGGCTTGTATGGCCTGCCAGATGGGGTGCCACCAGGGGTTCATAGTGATGCTCCTCGACCGGGCTTGGCGTGCGGCCCTTCTGAGGGTTGACCCGCTGCGCGCTGACAAGTGCGATGCCGCCCGCCCGGCGGAACGATGCAGCAACCTGCCATGTGCTGCGGTCACAACCTGTAACCGCCACCAAGAGGATGTTCCCATGCCGGTTGAAATCGACGAAAGCACCCGCCGCTGCACCCTCATCGGCGAGGATGTGCATCTGGAAGGCGATGGCCCAGCCATCGAAATCATCACCGACGAACAGCTGCGCATGTCGGTGGCGCTGCTCGCCGGGCAACGCGTACCAATCACCGAGGCAGAGGCCGATGCCCTGACCGTGGCGGGTGCGGTGGATAGCCGCAGGCATCTGAAGACAAGCGTGCCAGGCTCGGTAATATGAGGCCTGGCGGCCTTCAGCTGCGCATCTGATACGGTTTTTATCGCAAAACCTGAGCCTGTGCTGATAACAGCTCGGGGGCCATAGTGCTCATGCCTGATCGAGGCCTGATGAGCACCGAGCCATGAACGATAGAATTCAATTTACCGAGATTGCCGCGCCCGTAGTCACCGCCGCCAAACGCCATGTCGACAGCGGCATTCACACCCGCAGTTTCACCGGGCTGTACCGCAACCTGCGCATCGGCTTCGCCGGGCTGTTGTTTCTCCTGTTTTTCGGCACCGTCTGGCTCGACTGGAACGGCCGCCAGGCCGTGCTGTGGGACTTGAGCAACAGCAAGTTCCATATCTTTGGCGCCACCTTCTGGCCGCAGGACTTCATCCTGCTGTCGGCGCTGTTGATCATCTGCGCCTTCGGCCTGTTCGCCATCACTGTCTACGCCGGCCGTGTGTGGTGCGGTTACAGTTGCCCGCAAAGCACCTGGACCTGGCTGTTCATGTGGTGTGAAAAGATCAGCGAAGGCGACCGCAACCAACGCATCAAGCTCGCCGCAGCCCCGTGGGGCCTGGAGAAGCTGGCCCGCCGCTCACTGAAGCACGGGTTGTGGCTGGCCATCGGCCTGCTCACCGGCCTGACATTCGTTGGCTACTTCACCCCGATCAAGCCCCTGGCGGCGGAGCTGTTCACCCTGCAACTGGGTGGCGTCGCGCTGTTCTGGGTGCTGTTCTTCACCGCCGCCACCTACATCAATGCCGGTCTGTTGCGCGAAGCGGTCTGCCTGCACATGTGCCCGTATGCCCGTTTTCAGAGCGTGATGTTCGACAAAGACACCCTGGCGGTAGCCTACGACCCGCGTCGGGGCGAAACCCGTGGCCCGCGCAAGAAAAGCAGCGACGCCCAAGCCCAAGGCCTGGGCGACTGCATCGACTGCACGATGTGCGTGCAAGTCTGCCCCACCGGCATCGATATCCGCGACGGCCTGCAAATGGCCTGTATCGGTTGCGCGGCCTGCATCGATGCCTGCGACGGGGTCATGGACAAGATGGGTTACGCCCGCGGCCTGATCGGTTACAAGTCCGAACACAGCCTGCAGGGCGGCACCACCCACTGGCTGCGGCCGCGCCTGCTGGGCTATGCCGCCGCGCTGGTGGTGATGGTCGGCGCACTGGTGCTTGCCTTGCAGTGGCGCCCGATGGTGTCGCTGGACGTGATCAAGGACCGTGGCCTGTTCCGCGAAAACGCCCTGGGCCAGATCGAGAACATCTACCTGCTCAAAGTCATCAACAAGACCGAAAGCACCCAGCGCTATCACCTGCGGTTGCTGGACGCCGACGGCTTCACCCTGCAGGGCAAGACCGAGTTCATCATACCGGCCGGCGAAATGAGCGAACTGCCTGTCTCGGTGGCGATGCTCGCCGAGCGCCCCACCAGCAGCTCGCAGACCTTGAGTTTCGAGGTGCAGGACAGCGACGAACCTGCTGTACGCAGTGTTGCCCAAAGCCGCTTCGTCGCGCCGATCAACCGCTGATCCCTTAAACTGTTTGTCTACCTTGCCTGCCAGGCTTCGACAGAAGGCCAGAATGAAACGCTACGAACGATTCGCCGACGACATTGCCGAACTGATCCGCTCGGGTGTGCTGGGCCCCGGCCAGCGCGTACCCTCGGTACGCTATGCCAGCCAGACTCACGGGGTCAGTCCGTCCACGGTGTTCCAGGCCTATTACCTGCTTGAGCGGCGCGGGCTGATCCGCGCACGGCCGCGCTCGGGGTATTTCGTCAACGCCCATGCACCGCGCCAGTTCAGTGAGCCGCAGGCGTTGCAGCCGGTCAGCGAGTCCACCGATGTCGACGTCAGCGCGTTGGTCTTCTCCATCCTCGACTCGATCAAGGACCCCAACACCGTGCCGTTCGGCTCGGCGTTCCCAAGCCCCGAACTGTTCCCGCTGCAGCGCTTGTCGCGCTCGCTGGCCAGCGCCAGCCGCGCAATGGACCCGCGCATGGTGGTCACCGACCTGTCCCCTGGCAACCCCCAGCTGCGCCGGCAGATTGCCCTGCGCTACATGGTCGGCGGGCTCATGCTGCCGATGGAAGAGCTGTTGATCACCAACGGCGCACTCGAAGCCCTCAACCTGTGCCTGCAGGCCGTGACCGAACCCGGCGACCTGGTGGCGATCGAAGCACCGGCCTTCTATGCCTGCCTGCAGGTGCTGGAACGGCTGAAACTCAAAGCGGTGGAAATCCCCGTTCACCCGCGCGAGGGCATGGACCTGAGCGTGCTGGCGCAGACCCTGGAGAAGCACCCGGTCAAGGCCGTATGGTGCATGACCAACTTCCAGAACCCGGTGGGCGCGAGCATGCCGGAGGCCAAGAAGCAGGCGCTGGTCGAGCTGCTGGCACGCCACCAGGTGCCGCTGATTGAAGACGACGTCTATGCCGAACTGTATTACGCGCAACAGGCGCCCAAGCCAGCCAAGGCCTTCGATACGCAGGGCCTGGTGATGCACTGCGGTTCGTTCGCCAAGAGCCTGGCGCCCGGCTACCGGATCGGTTGGGTGGCCGCCGGGCGCTTCGCCCAGAAGATCGAACGGCTCAAGCTGATGACCTCGCTGTGCGCCTCGATGCCCGCCCAGGCAGCCATCGCCGACTACCTGCAGCACGGTGGCTATGACCGCCACCTGCGCAAGCTGCGTTACGCCCTGGAGGGCCAGCAAGCCAACATGCTCGCAGCCATTTCCCGGTACTTTCCGGCACAGACGCGGGTCAGCCAGCCCTCCGGCGGCTACTTCCTGTGGCTCGAACTGCCAGAGCAGATGGACGCACTGAAGCTGTTCCACATGGCCTTGGCCCAAGGCATCAGCGTTGCGCCGGGGCCGATCTTTTCGCCGACCCGACGCTTCGGCAATTGCATCCGCCTGAACTACGGCAGCCCTTGGCATGACGGTGCCGAACGGGCAATGGAGACCCTGGGGCGCATCATTCGTTCATTTTGATGGCTGGGGGCATTGAGACACGACTATAGTTTAAGCGAATTGTTCAACGGATCGAACAGCATGCCGCCAGTCACTCAACCCTCCTACCAGCAGCTGCAGGCACGTGTCGCAGAGTTGGAAGCTCTGCTGAGCGAGCGCGAGGACATCGCGCAGGCCAACAACAAACTGCTCGGTCAACTGGTCGACAGCAGCCTGGCCAACGTGTTTGCGGCCGACCGAAAGATGCGCCTGGTGGCAATCAACCGCACTGCCCGCGAAACCTTCCAGCGTTTGCGCGGTTTTGTGCCACAGGTCGGCGATTACATTCCGCAGTTCCTTGCCAACCAACCGGACATCATGGGCCGGTTGGCCCCGGTATGGCCGCGCCTGCTGGCCGGCGAAGCGTTCATCGATACCATCTCCCTCGGGCCACCTGACGACCTGCGCCACTACGAAATCCGCTACAACCCGCTGCGCGATGAGCAGCAGCGCATTCAGGGTGGCTACATGTTCGCCTATGACATCACCGAACGGGTTGCCGAGCAGGGGCGCCTGCGCCAAACCGAAGAAGCCCTGCGCCAATCGCAGAAAATGGAAGCGGTCGGCCAGTTGACCGGCGGCATTGCCCATGACTTCAACAACCTGCTGGGGAGCATGCTTGGCGCACTGGAGTTGGCCGAGCAACGCCTGGGCCAACAGCGCTACTTCGACACTGCCAGGATGCTCGACGTCGGCAAGCACAACGCATTGCGCGCGGCGTCGCTGGTGCAACGCCTGCTGGCATTTTCGCGCCAGCAGACACTGTTGGCGCAACCGGTCGACGTGCAGTTGCTGGTGGCTGACATGAACGACCTGATCCGTAGCTCGATTGATTCGCACATCGACTTCCAGGACCTGACCCAGGCAGGACTGTGGTCGATCTGCATCGACCCTCAGCAGCTGGAAAATGCCCTGCTCAACCTGTGCATCAACGCCCGCGACGCCATGCCGCTGGGCGGCACATTGCGCATTGGTTGCGAAAACACCGAACTCGACAAAGACCAGGCGAGCCGCATGGACCTGCCGTCGGGGCAGTTCTTGCATATCCGCGTGGACGACACCGGCATAGGCATGAGCAAGGACATTATGCAGCGTGCGCTTGATCCCTTCTTCACCACCAAGCCCATGGGCCAGGGTACTGGCCTTGGGTTGTCGATGGTCTACGGCTTTGTGCGCCAGTCGGGCGGCCAGTTACGCATCGACAGCACGCCGGGCCAAGGCACCACCGTTCACCTGTATCTGCCTCGAGACGAAAGCATCACCCCGCCAGCGCCCTGTGTGGCACCCGAAGAGATCCTCGAAAAGCCGCAACATAGGCCTTATCGGATCATGCTGGTTGAAGATCAGGCGACCATGCGCCTGGTGCTCAGCGAAGTGCTGCAAGAACTGGGGCACGAGGTCCAGGTTTGCGAGGACGGCCTTAGCGCCTTCAATGCATTGCGGGAGGGGCCGTTGCCGGATTTGCTGATCACCGATGTCGGCCTGCCCGGCGGCATCGATGGGCAGCAACTCGCCGGGGCCTACCGAAGCCTTGCCAGTGAGGCGCCGGTGATACTGATCACCGGTTATGACATCACCAGCAGCGTGGCCAGCAGTCTGCCTGCCGGCCCTACCGAAGTGCTCTGCAAGCCGTTCGAGCTCAAGGCACTTGCGCAGCGCATCGATCGCCTGCTGGGCGTTGACGCGCATTTGCGTTGAGCGGCTTTTCGCCCTCGCCGTAAACGCGTTAAGCCTTTGTGGCAACGTGCGCTGTCGGGCGAACAGTTCACCTTGACCCAGCATTTAGGCAATGGGGCTGCACAGCGGCATTACGAGCTGTGCTTCAATTGCTTGCGTGCCCCTGATGGCGTTGTTCAAGGCCCTACCTGTTCGCCTACGACATCAGCGAACGGGTCACGGCCCAACAACGTCTGCTCAAGGCTGAGGAGGCATTGCGTCATGCCCAGAAGATGGAGGCCGTTGGCCACTTGAGTGGCGGCATTGCCCAATACCGCGTACGTCACCCGCACAGCAAAGTACTGTTCATTACGGGTACGATGAAAGCGCCGTACTCAGCAACGGTCAGCCACTGGAGGCTTCCAGCGTGCTGACCAAACCTTTCGACCTGGCTGATTAACTAACGGCCACCGGATAGCGATGGAGCGCAAAGGATGCCCAGTGACTCTCGCTTGAGCACTACCGATGAGTTGAATTTTCTACGCCAACGGGTTGATCAACTCGAACGGCGCAACACCGAGTTGAGCAGCGAATTGTCGCGGTTGCACGAGCGCACTCAGGAGGCGGAAGGTTACCGATTCCTGTTCGAGAACATGGAAGAAGGCTTCTGCATCATCCAGTTCATCGACGGCCCTCTGGGGCCATTGAGCGACTACGTGCACTTGATGGCCAACCCCGCTTACTGCCGCCATGCCGGGCTGCCCGATGTGGTGGGCCGCACCCTGCGTGAAGTGATCCCCGACGAGGCCGAGGTCTGGCTCGACTATTTCGGTACGGTGGAGCGCACCGGCAACCCCCTGTATTTCGAGCACGAGCTGCTGGCCACCGAACGCTGCCTGGGCCTTTCGGCAATCCGTATTGAGCCTGCTCACCATCATCAGGTTGCGGTCATCTTTCGTGACGTGACGGCACGCAAGCGCGCTGAAAGCGCCCTGCAACACCTCAACGCAGAACTCGAACAGCGCGTGGAACTGGCCGTGGCGCAGAGCCAGAAGGCCGAGGAAGCGTTGCGCCAGGCGCAAAAGGTCGAAGCCGTGGGGCAATTGACGGGGGGCATCGCGCACGACTTCAACAACCTGCTCGGCGGCATCCTCGGCGCTCTGGAACTGGCCAGAGACAGGCTTGCAGCCGACCCGCGCAAAGCAACGATCAGCCCGCTGCTCGACAGCGCCCACGGTGCTGCGCAACGGGCAGCTGCGCTTGTGCATCGGCTACTGGCGTTCTCCAGGCAGCAAACCTTGCAACCTCGCCCGACGGATGTCGCCGAGTTGGTCAGCGGCATGCTGGACCTGATCAGCCGCAGCACCGGCCCTCACATCGCAATCGACTACCAGTGCAAAGACGCCCTCTGGGCGGTACGTATCGACCCTCCTCAGCTTGAGAGTGCCCTGCTCAACCTGTGCATCAATGCCCGCGATGCCATGCCCAATGGGGGCCGGGTCCGTATCGCGCTGTGCAATACCTCGCTCACGCTTGACCACGCCAGCGAGCTGGAACTGGTACCTGGCGACTATCTGTGCCTGAGGGTCGAGGACACGGGTGGCGGCATGACGGATGACACGCTCAGCCGCGCCGTGGACCCTTTCTTCACCACAAAACCACTGGGCCGCGGCACAGGCCTGGGCTTGTCGATGACCTACGGCTTTGTGCGGCAATCCGGCGGGCAGTTGAAAATCACATCGACGCTTGGGCACGGCACACAGGTGCTGCTGTACCTGCCGAGGTACCACGCGCAATTTGCCCCTGCCGCGCTCAAGCCCCTGGCGCCGGCAGCGCGCCCGAGCAGCGGCGCCGCAAAGCGGATCGTCGTGGTCGAGGATGTAAGCGCGATGCGCCTGGTCATTGCAGAAGTGCTGCATGACCTGGGCCATGAGGTGGAAATGTACGAGGATGGCCCCATGGCGATTGCCGGGCTGGAAAACCAGCCGCCACCTGACCTGCTGGTCAGTGACGTGGGCTTGCCGGGTGGCATCAACGGGCGCCAGTTGGCCGACCGGCTGCGCCTACGCTACACCGGGCTCAAGGTGCTGTTCGTCACAGGTTACGACGAGAGCACGGCGCTTGGCCAAGGCGACCTCGACACGGACATGCGTGTGCTGACCAAGCCCTTCACCCTTGAGGCGCTGGCCGAGCAGGTCGGCCAGTTGCTGGACGGCTGATAGCCCTCAGCGCCCGCCGCCCAGGTCGACGAAGCTGCCGGTGGAATAGGACGCTTTGTCCGAGAGCAACCAGATGATCGCCTCGGCGACTTCTTCAGGCCGGCCACCACGGCCCATGGGCAAACCGGGTTCGAGTTTGGCGACGCGGTCGGGGTCGCCGGAAAGCGCATGGAAGCCGGTGTGTATGTAGCCTGGGCGCACGCCATTGACTCGCACACCGTCCCCCGCCACTTCCTTGGCCAAGCCAAGGGTGAAGGTGTCCAGTGCGCCCTTGGAGGCGGCGTAGTCGACATACTCGTTGGGCGAGCCCAGGCGAGCGGCCACCGAAGAGACGTTGACGATAGCCCCGCCCTGCCCGCCATGCCGGCGTGCCATGCGCAGCAGGGCATGTTTGGCGCAGAGCATGGGGCCGACGACGTTGGTCTTCATCACCTTGAGCAGGCGAAACTCGGACATCTCCTCGACGCGGCTTTGCTGGCCAATGGTGCCAGCATTGTTGACCAGTGCAGTGACGGGACCAAGTTCCTGGTCGACGCGCTGAAACAGCTGGATGACCTCATCCTCGACGCTGGCGTCGGCGCGCACGGCGATCACCTCGGCGCCCAATGCCCGCACCTGGCTGAGGATATGCTCGGCGGCCTGGTCGTCGGCGTGATAGTTGATGCAGATGCGATAACCCTGCTGTGCTGCCAGCAGCGCGGTGGCGGCGCCGATACCTCGACTGGCGCCAGTGATGACGATGACATTCTCCATGGGTCTGCCAATGTGTTTGAAAGTGGAGCTTGGACAATAGGGGAAATACCAACTCAAGGGAATGACATCAACCCTGCAAAGCGTGCTATCCCCCCCGCTCTTGATCTGGCTCTTGATCCAGCTCTTGATCTTGATCTTGATCTTCAGCGACTCAGGAGGCCGAGCGCAGGCGTCTGGAGGGCCAGGTGCGCAGCACCCTTCGGCGTAGCCGAAGGCGCGAGATGTAGGTTTGCGCAGCAAACCGTAGGCCGCGCGGGCCCGGAAGGCGCCGGAGCGAGGGAACCCCGAAGCGCAGCGTAGGGGCCGTATGATGGAGCGCAGCCCTTTTTGGTTACTTTTTGGGGCGTTTGCCAAAAAGTGACCCGCTGTAAGAGCGGAACGGTGACTAAGCGTCACCCTCGCAAATGGACTCCGCCAGATATCAATACCAACCGATCAATATCACCGACTAGTATCACCGACCAATATCACCGACCAACCAATCAATGCCCAGCCGAAGCCGGCCCAGCCTTGGCCGTAAACGGCGGCCGCGCAAACCACACCAACAAGATCAACCCAGCAAACACCCACGTCATCATCATGAAGTAGTCCACCGTCGACATCATGTAAGCCTGCGCATTCAGAATCTGCTCCAACTGCGCATAATGCTGCGGGCTAGCCCCCCAAGCTGCTCAAGCGTATGCCGAGTCGCCGGGTCAAACTGGCTGATGTTCTCGCTCAAGTAGGCATGATGCTGATCAGCCCGGCGAATCCAGATCCAGGTCGTCAACGACGCCGCAAAGCTCCCCCCCAGCGTACGCAGGAACGTCGCCAGCCCCGAGCCATCGGCAATCTGATGCGGCGGCAGGTCCGAAAGCAGAATGCTCAACGTCGGCATGAAGAACAGCGCAACGCCAATCCCCATGAACAGCTGCACCAACGCCACATGCTGGAAGTCCACCTCACTGGTAAACCCGGCACGCATGAAGCAACTGGTGCCAATGGCCAGAAACGCCAACCCTGCCAACAGGCGCAAGTCGAACCGGTGCGCGTACTTGCCGACAAAGGGCGACATGATCACTGGCAACAGCCCGATGGGCGCCACCGCCAGCCCCGCCCAGGTAGCCGTATAGCCCATCTGCGTCTGCAGCCACTGCGGCAGGATCAAGTTGATACCGAAGAACCCCGCATACCCCCCGACCAAGACGATGGTGCCGACCCGGAAGTTGCGGTGCACGAACAACCGCAGGTTCACCACCGGGTGCCGGTCGGTCAGTTCCCAGATCACGAACACCGCCAGGAACACCACCGAGATCAGGCTGCCGATGATGATGAACGACGACTCGAACCAGTCCAGGTCATTGCCTTTGTCGAGCACCACCTGCAACGCGCCGACACCGACGATCAGCGTCAGCAGGCCGATGTAGTCCATCGGCTGACGGCTGGTCACCACCGGCCGCGTGCGCATCTGTTGGCGTACCACGGCGGCGGCGAACAGGCCGATGGGGACGTTGATGAAGAAGATCCATGGCCAGCTGTAACTGTCGGTGATCCAGCCCCCCAGTATCGGCCCGGCAATCGGCGCCACCACCGTGACCATCGCCAGCAGTGCCAGGGCCATGCCCCGCTTGGCCGGGGGGTACACGGCAATCAGCAAGGTCTGGGTCATCGGGTACAACGGCCCCGCCACCACCCCTTGCAGCACACGAAAGCCCACCAGCTCCGGCATCGACTGGGCGATCCCGCACAGGAACGATGCCAGCACGAACAGCAACGTGGCCCAGATGAACAGCTTCACCTCACCAAAGCGCCGGCTCAGCCAGCCCGTCAGCGGCAAGGCGATCGCGTTGCTCACCGCGAACGAGGTGATCACCCATGTGCCCTGCTCGTAGCTCACCCCCAGGTTGCCGGAGATGGTCGGCAAGGCCACGTTGGCGATGGTGGTGTCGAGCACCTGCATGAACGTCGCCAACGACAGGCCGATGGTGGTCAGCAACAGGCTCGGCGGGGTGAACTGGGCGGCGGCCTGGTTGCTCATCGCTGCGCCGTCTTGCCGGATGCGCTGTTGTCGTGAATCAGCCGGGCAATCAGGTGGTCGGCTTCGACCAGTTGGCGGTCATACACCTGGGTGGTGTAGCTGGCCTGTTGCGGGGGTTGCTGGGCCAGGGTCGGGCCGCTCTGGTCGTGCAGGTCGACCTCGACCACCGTGGACAGGCCGATCCGCAGCGGATGGTCCTTGAGCTGATCAGGGCTCAAGTGAATACGCACCGGTACCCGTTGCACGATCTTGATCCAGTTGCCGGTGGCATTTTGCGCCGGCAGCAGCGCGAAGGCGCTGCCCGTACCTGCACCGAGGCTGTCCACCGTGCCGCTGTACTTGACCTCGCTGCCGTACAGGTCAGCGCTGATTTCCACCGGCTGACCGATGCGCATGTCGCGCAGCTGGGTTTCCTTGAAGTTGGCATCGATCCACACCTGGTCCAGGGGGATCACCGCCATGGTCGCGGTGCCAGGTTGCAGGCGCTGCCCCAGTTGCACGGTGCGCTTGGCGACATAACCGGTCACCGGCGCCACCAAGGTGGTGCGGGCATTGTCCAGGTAGGCCTGGCGCAGGTCGGCCGCAGCTGCCATGACTTCGGGGTGCGAGGACACCACAGTGTCATCGACCAGCGCGGTGCTGGTATTGAGCTGCTGGCGGGCGCTGGTGAGGGCGCTCTGAGCGACGCTCAGGTCGTCGCGAGCGTGGGAGATTTCTTCCGCTGCAATCGCCCCGCTGTCGGCCAGCACCTTGCGCCGGTTGTAGTTGTCCTGGGCCTTCTGCAACTCGGCCTGGCGTGTCTGCAACTGGGCCTTGAGCGCATCCACGTTGCTGTACAGGCCGCGCACCTGACGCACCGTGCGCGCCAGCTTGGCTTCGGCGGACTGCAGCGCCACCTCGCTGTCGGCCGGGTCGAACTGCAGCAACACCTGGCCGGCATGGACCAGGTCGCCGTCATCGGCACCAATGCTGGTGACGGTACCGGTCACCAGCGGGGTGATCTCTACCACGTTGCCGTTGACGTAGGCGTCATCGGTGCTCTCGTGCCAACGCCCGACCAGGGAGTACCAGGCCCAGGCGCCGATGCCGCCAACAATCAACAGCAGCAGCAGGCCGAGCAGCCAGGCCTTGCGTTTGCGCGACGGCTCGGGCGCGTCGGCGGGGGGTGTGGTGTCTGTGGGAGTAGCCATGACAATACCTTGGAAAATGCGTAACAGGGATCAACGATCGCCGAAGCGGCGGATCGTCAGAGGGTCGCCAGCGCTGAGCAGCACCTTGGCCAGCAAGCCCTCGAGGGTCTTGAGTTCTTCAGGTTGCAGCACGCCGCACAACTCGTTCATCGCCGCCGCACCGATCTCTGGCAGCCGATCAGCCAGGCGCTGGCCATCGTCGGTCAGGGCCAGGCGCACCTGGCGGCGATCGTCAGCGCAGCGGTTGCGTACGATCAGGCCCTTCTGTTCGAGGCGATCGAGCATGCGGGTCATCGAACCACTGTCCAGGCCCAGGTAGCGGCACAGCTCGGCCGGGGTGTCGACCTGGTACTGGGTGACGATGATCAACACTTTGAACTGCGCGGCGGTGACGCCCTCGGATTCAAGGTGCCAGTCAAGAATGCGGTCCTTGAGGATCGCCGCGCGGCCCAACAGCATGCCAATGGCACAGGTCTGGAAATTCTCGGGAGAAAAATGCGCCATAGGATCTGCCGTGGGTAATTGTGTGGAAATGTTACTGCCTAGGCAGTGAATGTCAAAGCTTTGATTAGGCTGCTATGCAAAACTTCATGATTTGACGCTCATGACTTGCTGATGTGGTTGCGCTGCTACGCCAACGCCGGCACCGCGCCACAGGCAATCGCCATGCCCACCAGCTCGGCCAGGCTGCCGGCCTGCAGCCGTTTCATCACCCGCCCCCGGTACAAGTCCACGGTCTTCACGCTAACCCCCAACTGCACGGCGATCTCGCGGTTGCTCAGGCCTTGGGCCAGCGGCACGAACACATCGCGCTCGCGCGGTGTCAGGCCATCGATGCGCGCCTGCACCTGGGCCAGCGCCTGGTTGCCCTGACGCGCGCGGCCGGCGCGCTCAAGCGCTTCCTGCACACTGTCGAGCAGCAACTGGTCACTGTACGGCTTCTCGATGAAGTCGCAGGCACCGGCCTTGAATGCCCGCACCACGATCGGCACATCGGCATGGCCGCTGACGAAGATCACCGGTAAGTCCAGGCCCCGCTCCCTCATCAGCTGCTGCACCGCCAGCCCACCCAGCCCCGGCATCCGCACATCCAGCAGCACACAGGCGGGCCCATCATCCCGGCACGCGTCCAGAAACGCCTGGCCACTGGCAAACGACAGGGCCTCAAGCCCCACCGACTGCAACAGCCAGACCGTGGAATCACGCATGCCCTGGTCGTCGTCGACCACATACACTTTCGCTTGCACCCTGACCTCCTCTTATCCCCTGCTCACCGCCAGGCGGCAGCACACTACCAAACCGCCCTGCTCGCCCGCACGTGCCCACACACTGCCGCCAAACCCTTCGACAAGGCTGCGACTCATGCTCAAGCCCAGCCCCAGGCCATCGGCCTTGCTGGTGGTGAACGGGGTAAAAATGTCTTCCAGGCGTTCGGCCGCAACCCCTGGCCCTTGGTCGGCCACCTCCACCAACACCCCATCACCCTCGCGCACGGCGGCCAGGCGGATACGTGACGGGCGTTCGCCATGCTGCTCGCGGTTGGCATCAATGGCGTTGCGCAGCAGGTTCAGCAGCACCTGCTCAAGCAATACCCGATCGGCATACACCGCCGGCAATTGCGCGCTCACGCGCAGCTCGATGCTGACCTGGTCACGCGCCGCCTCCCAGGCACACAGGCGCATGGCCTCGTTGACGACATCCAGCATGTCCAGTGCCTGTAGCCGCCGCGGCCCTTTACGCAGAAACGCCCGTAGCCTGCGGATCACTTGCGCGGCGTGGGTCGCCTGCTCAGTGATGCGTTGCAGCCCCTGCCCGACCCGCACGCGTGCCTGCGGGTCGCGCTCCAGGCCTTGCAGGTAACGCTGACTGGCATTGGCATAGTTGACCACCGCCGCCAACGGTTGATTGATCTCGTGGGCGATGCCCGAGGCCAACTCGCCGAGGGTGGCGAGCCGGGCACTGTGCGCCAGGTTCTCCTGGGCCTCGATGCGCAAGGTGATGTCACGCGAGACACTGACGACCTCCACCACGGCCCCGGTATAGGTTTCGCGGATGGCGCGGCTGGCGATCTCGAACCAGCGGTAGCCGCCAGCGGCCTGGCGCACCCGGCAGGTCATGGTGTGATAACCGTCCTGGTTCAGGGCGGCGGCCGCCTGAGCCAGCACCTGGCGGCGCTCGCGCGGGTGCAGCAAGGTCCGTACGGCCATGCCTCGCAGTTGCTCGGGCCACAGGCCCAACAGGCGGAACGCCGCCGGTGAGGCATCAAGAAAACGGCCATCGGGGCTGTGCCGGGAAATCAGGTCGGTGGTGTTCTCGATGATCAAGCGGTACAGGCGCCGGGCGCGGCTGGCTTCGCGCGCTCCCTGGCGCTCGGCACTGGCGTCACGGCAGCGGCCGAGTACCTGCTGGCCTTGGTCGTCGGGGATGAACGTCCACAGCACGATGCGCTCGCCCACTTCTACTTGCACATCGGCAATTGCCCGGTGCTGTCGCAGGCAGGCGCGCACCAGTGCGGCGCAGTTGGCCGGCAGCCAGCAGGCCAGCGCAGGGCCTTCATCAACCCAGGCCTGCAAGGCCGGGTTGCTGGCCAGCGGCCTGGCATCGGCGGCCAGCAGCAGGCTGGGCTGGGGGTCTTTGGCGAGCAAGGGAGAGCGGGTCTTGTCCACGATGTGAGGCTCGTTGTTATAGTAGTTTTACTATATTGCTATAGTCGATATTCCATCTACCATAGCGACTCGCGTAAAACTGCGACAGGGGAATTGCGGCCAACCGTACGCCTTCCCACACCCTGAACAGAGCTAACAATCAGCCACCGGGGGCCAAGCGCACAGGCTGCGCCTGCCTCCCCTACAGGATTACCGCATGTCGATCTATGCCCAGGGCCTGATGCCCGCTGCCGTCAACCACGTCGCCCTCACCCCACTGAGCTTCATCGAACGCACCGCAGCCGTGTATGGCAACTACCCGGCTGTCATCCATGGCGCCATCCGCCGCACCTGGCAGGAAACCTACCAACGCTGCCGGCGCCTGGCCAGCGCACTGGCCGGCCGTGGCGTCGGGCGTGGCGACACGGTAGCGGTCATGCTGCCAAACACCCCGGCCATGCTCGAAGCGCACTTCGGCATCCCCATGACCGGTGCAGTGCTCAACACCCTCAACGTTCGCCTGGACGCTGAAGCCATCGCCTTCATGCTGCAACACGGCGAGGCCAAGGTGCTGATCACCGACCGCGAATTCCACTCGGTCATCGAAGCTGCCCTCGCCTTGCTCGAACACCCGCCCCTGGTGGTCGATGTCGATGACCCGGAGTACGGCGAAGGCCGCGCGGTCAGCGAGCTGGATTACGAGGCCCTGCTGGCCGAGGGTGACCCGGACTTCGCCTGGGAATGGCCCGATGACGAATGGCAGGCCATTTCGCTCAACTACACCTCCGGCACCACCGGCAACCCCAAGGGCGTGGTCTATCACCATCGCGGCGCTTACCTCAATGCCCTGGGCAACCAGATGACCTGGGCCATGGGCCACCGCCCGGTGTACCTGTGGACCCTGCCGATGTTCCACTGCAACGGCTGGTGCTACCCCTGGACCATCACCGCCCTGGCAGGCACCCACGTATTCCTGCGCCGGGTGGACCCGCAGAAGATCCTCACCCTGATCCGCGAACATCGGGTCACGCACCTGTGCGGCGCACCCATCGTGCTCAACGCCCTGGTCAACATGCCTGAGGCCGCCAAGGCTGCCATCGAGCACCCGGTGCAGGCGATGGTCGCAGGTGCCGCGCCACCGGCCAAGGTGATTGGTGCAGTGGAAGAAATGGGCATTCAGGTGACCCACACCTACGGCCTGACCGAGGTATACGGGCCAGTGACGGTATGCGCCTGGCATGAAGCGTGGGACGGGTTGCCGCTCGAGGAACGTGCGCGCATCAAGTCGCGCCAGGGCGTGCGCTACCCGACCCTCGACGGCCTGATGGTCGCCGACCCGCAAACCCTCGCGCCGGTACCGCGTGACGGTAACACCCTGGGCGAGATCTTCATGCGTGGCAACACAGTGATGAAGGGCTACCTTAAAAACCCCGAAGCCACGGCCGAAGCCTTCCGCGGTGGCTGGTTCCATACTGGGGACCTGGCCGTGTGGCACGCCGATGGCTATGTCGAGATCAAGGATCGGCTCAAGGACATCATCATCTCCGGTGGCGAGAACATCTCTACCATCGAAGTCGAGGACGCCCTGTACAAGCACCCGGCGGTACTTGAAGCCGCCGTGGTGGCACGCCCCGACGAGAAATGGGGCGAGACACCGTGCGCCTTCGTTGCCCTCAAGCCTGGCCGGGAAGACACCCGCGAAGCCGACATCAGCAGTTGGTGCCGGGAGCACCTGGCCGGCTTCAAGGTGCCCAAGACGGTGATCTTCGGCGAACTGCCGAAGACCTCCACCGGCAAGATCCAGAAGTACCTCCTGCGCGACCGGGCCAAAGCCCTCTGACCGTTCATTGGCCTCGTCGTCGGCAATCCGCCGCCGAGGCCAGCACCACACCCGTTGCTTCTACACCTACCGAGCCGCTGATGACCGACTACATCGCCCCCCTGCGCGACATGCGCTTTATCCTGCGTGACGTTTTCAACGCCCCTGCCCTGTGGGCACGCCTGCCCGCCCTGGCCGAGCGCATCGACGCCGACACCGCCGATGCCATCCTCGAAGAAGCGGCCAAGGTCACCGGCCAACTGATCGCCCCGCTCAGCCGCAACGGTGACGAACAAGGCGTGCACTTCGAGGCCGGCCGGGTGAGCACCCCGGACGGTTTCCGCGAAGCCTGGCGCACCTACCGGGAAGGCGGCTGGGTCGGCCTGGGGGGCAACCCCGAGCATGGCGGCATGGGCATGCCGAAGATGCTTGGCGTGCTGTTCGAAGAGATGCTCTACGCTGCCGATTGCAGCTTCAGCCTGTATTCCGCCTTGAGCGCCGGCAGTTGCCTGGCGATCGATGCCCACGCCAGCAAGACGCTCAAGGCCACCTACCTGCCACCGCTCTACGAAGGCCGCTGGGCCGGCACCATGTGCCTGACCGAGCCCCAGGCCGGCACCGACCTGGGGTTGATCCGCACCCGCGCCGAGCCACAGGCCGATGGCAGTTATCGCATCACTGGCAGCAAGATCTTCATCACCGGTGGCGAGCAGGACCTGACCGAGAATATCGTCCACCTGGTGCTGGCCAAGCTGCCGGATGCCCCCACTGGCGCCAAAGGTATCTCGTTGTTCCTGGTGCCCAAGTACCAGGTCAATGCCGATGGCAGCCTGGGTGGGCGCAACGCCGTGCATTGCGGCTCGGTCGAGCACAAAATGGGCATCAAGGCCTCGGCCACCTGCGTGATGAACTTCGATGGCGCCACGGGCTACCTGGTGGGCGAAGCGAACAAGGGCCTGGCGGCCATGTTCACCATGATGAATTACGAGCGGTTGTCCATCGGCATCCAGGGTATCGGCTGCGCCGAAGCGTCGTACCAGAGCGCTGCGCGCTACGCCGGCGAACGCCTGCAAAGCCGCGCCGCCAGTGGCCCGCAGGCACGGGGCAAGGTGGCCGACCCGATCATCCAGCATGGCGATGTGCGGCGCATGCTGCTGACCATGCGCACCCTCACCGAGGGCGGCCGGGCATTCGCGGCCTACGTGGGGCAACAACTGGACCTGGCCCGTTATGCCGAAGATACAGGCGAGCGTGAACATGCCCAACGCCTGGTGGCGCTGCTCACGCCGGTGGCCAAGGCCTTTTTCACCGACAATGGCCTGGAAAGCTGTGTGCTCGGCCAGCAGGTGTACGGGGGCCATGGCTACATCCGCGAATGGGGCCAGGAACAGCGGGTGCGCGACGTGCGCATCGCGCAGATCTACGAAGGCACCAACGGCATCCAGGCCCTCGACCTGCTCGGGCGCAAGGTACTGGCCGATGGTGGCCAGGCCCTGGCCAGCTTCACCGCCGAAGTGCGCGCGTTCAGCGTTGCCGCGCCGCTGCATCGCGAAGCTCTACAGGCCAGCGTTGCGCGCCTGGAAGCGACCAGTGCGTGGTTGCGGGCCCAGGCCAGTGAAGACGCCAACCTGGTCAGCAGCGTGGCCGTGGAGTACCTGCACCTGTTCGGCCTAACCGCCTATGCCTACATGTGGGCGCGCATGGCAGCCGTGGCGCAGGCCAAGCATGAACAAGACCCCGCTTTCCATGGGGCGAAGCTGGCCTGTGCGGCGTTCTTCTTTCAGCGCATCCTGCCGCGCAGCCTTGGGCTGGAGGCAAGCATCCGGGCGGGTAGCGCCAGCCTTTATGGCATGACAGAAGCGCAGTTCTGATCGGCCCAGGGGGTGTGCAGCGCCCCCTGGCATTGCCCGCGAAGGGTTCTCAAACGCTGAAATTCCATTGCAAATCCGACGAAAAACCGTCACAACTGATAGTCATTCGCCATTACCTCGGTTCTCGGGACCCCTTAGCAAGGGTAGAATGCGCAAAACCCGGAGCCGCAATGAACCACGACCGCCTCAATCCCAGCTCAGACGATGCCATCACCGACGCCGCCGCGCATTGGTGCATGCGCCTGCACGCCGAAGATTGCACTGCGGCCGAGCGTGAGGCGTTCGCCCGCTGGCTGGCGGCCGACCTACGGCACGCCGAGGAATACCACGCGATGCTGGAGATCTGGCAAACCGCCGACCTGCTGCCACGCAACGCCACCGTGGTCGATTTCAACCCGCCTGCACGCCAAGCACCGCGGGTACGCAACTGGCGCCCGCTGGCCTCGGCCGCGGCCATTGCCCTGGCGGTGCTGCCCTTGGCCGGCTGGCTAGGCTGGGAACAAGGCTGGCTGCCGAACCACTACCAGCACTTCGAAGCCAGCAACCGCATGCAGACGGTGGAACTGAGCGACGGCAGCACGGTGGAACTCAACCTCAACACCGAGCTGACCTACCTCAACTACAAAGACCAACGTCAGGTCACCCTCAAGCGCGGCGAGGCGTTTTTCAAGGTGCAGCACGACAGTGCACACCCGTTCATCGTCCGCGCAGGCCGCGGCCAGACCCGCGTCACCGGCACCCAGTTCAACGTGTGGAAGTACCAGGACCAGGTCAAGGTCACGCTGGTGGAAGGCTCGGTGCTGGTCACCAGTGACGGCAGCGCGGGCGGTTACCGCCTCGGCCCTGGGATGCAGGCCAGCTATCACAAAGGTGATTTCGAGCCACAACTGGAGCAGAGCGACGATTACGGCAATACCCTGGCCTGGCGCAGTGGCAAGCTGGTGCTCGACAACCTGAGCCTGGAGCAGGCGTTGCCGGTGATCAACCGCTACCTCGACGCCCCGCTGCTGCTGGCTGATGCCAGCACCGGCCGGATCCGCATCAGCGGCATCTACAACACCCGTGAAGTCGGGCGCCTGGTCAACAACCTGCCCAAGGTACTGCCGGTGTACCTCACCCGCAGCAAGGACGGCAGCACCGTCCTCAACCGCATTTCGCCGCCGCCCGGCAAGGGCTGACGCCTTACAGCGTCATCGCCGCCAACCAGCCGAAGGCCAACAGCGGCAGGTTGTAATGTAGGAAGGTCGGCACCACGGTGTCCCAGATATGGTGGTGCTGGCCATCCACATTCAGGCCCGAGGTCGGCCCCAGGGTCGAGTCCGACGCTGGCGAACCAGCATCCCCCAACGCCCCCGCGGTGCCGACAATACACACCGTGGCCAGTGGGTCGAAGCCCAGCTGCACGCACAGTGGCACGAAGATCGCCGCCAGGATGGGCACGGTGGAGAACGACGAGCCGATGCCCATGGTCACCAGCAGGCCCACCAGCAGCATCAGCAAAGCGCCGACGCCCTTGCTGTGGTCGATCCACTGCGCTGACGCCTGGACCAGGCTGTTGACCTCGCCGGTGGCCTTCATCACATCGGCAAAGCCCGAGGCGGCAATCATGATGAAGCCGATCATGGCCATCATCTTCATGCCTTCGGTGAACAGGTCGTCGGTGTCTTTCCAGCGCACGATGCCAGACAGCGAGAAGATCAGGAACCCGACCATGGCGCCGATGATCATCGAGTTCAGCCACAGCTGAACAATGAACGCTGCGGCGATCGCCAGGCCCGCGACCATCAGGGTCAACGGGTTGTATTGCACGCTCACCTGCTCGACCTGCTCGATACGCGCCAGGTCGTAATCGCGCTTCTTGCGGTAACTCCACAACACCGCCAGCAATAGGCCGGCGAGCATGCCCGCAGCCGGAATAGCCATGGCATGGGTGACGTTGACGCCACTCACATCGACCCCGGCCCGGGCGACGTTGGCCAGCAGAATTTCGTTTAGGAAGATGTTGCCAAAGCCCACCGGCAGGAACATGTACGGCGTGATAAGGCCAAAGGTGATGACGCAGGCGATCAGCCGGCGGTCGATGCGCAAACGCGTCACCACATACAGCAGCGGCGGCACCAGCAACGGGATGAAGGCGATGTGGATGGGCAGGATGTTCTGCGACGACACCGCCACCACCAGCATCAGACCGATCAGCAGCCACTTGACTTTGTCGCCATTGGCGTGGCCCTGGCGATCGATCATGGCCAGGGCACGGTCAGCCAGGGCGTGCGCCAGCCCGGACTTGGCGATGGCTACCGCAAAGGCTCCCAGTAGCGCATACGACAACGCCACTGTGGCGCCCCCGCCCAGGCCGCCATTGAAGGCCTTGAGCGTCCCCTCGATGCCCAGCCCGCCGACCAGGCCACCGACCAGCGCGCCGATGATCAGGGCGATGACCACGTGCACGCGCGACAGGCTGAGTATCAGCATGATGCCGACTGCGGCGATCACTGCATTCATGGTTTGGCTTTCCTCGTAGCTGCGGACAAAAAAGCGGGCACTCTGAAGCAGTGGGCGGCAGATGTCAAAAGCGCCACGTGTCGGCGCATTACCCAGCCCCTTCGAGTTTAAATTGAACGTTTGAATAAAGAAAAAAGCGCCACGGCCGACACAGTCGTCAGCCAGCACTATTACAAGGGATTCGCCCATGCCTTTGCGACAACTTTCCATCCAGTGGAAGATCACCCTGCTTGCCGGTCTCTGCCTGGCCGGTATCGTCACCCTGCTCGTCGGCCTCTCGCTGTACCGCATGGACCACAGTTCAGACCTGGTCAAGGCAAGCAGCATGCAGATGCTCACCGAGGCGGCCCAGGGGCGCATCGAGTCGCAAGGTGAAGTGCAGGCCTTGAACATTCGCCGTCAGTTCATGGACGCCTACCAGTACGGCGCCGGCTTCGCCCGCCAGGTACTGTTCCTGCGCGAGCAGGCCGAAAAGCGCTTTCTCGATGCCTACGACCTGCGCGAGGACATGACGCGCCAGGTACGTGCCGCGCTGCAGGCCAACCCTGACCTGCTCGGTTTGTCGCTGGTGTTCGAGCCCAACGCGCTGGACAACAAGGACAACCTGTTCACCGCCAAGCCCGAGCTGGGCAGCAACGAAACCGGGCGTTTCGCCCTGTACTGGTCGCAACCGCGTGCCGGCCAGCTGACGGCCATGGCCCTGCCCGAACAGGACATGGCCAACACCGAGATCGGCCCCAGCGGCCAGCCCGCCAACACCTGGTGGGTGTGCCCGCGCAACACTGGCAAGGTCTGCGTGGTGGAGCCCTACTTCTATGACATCGATGGCCAGCGGGTGCTGATGACCAGCATCGTCTTCCCCCTGGCAGTCAACGGCAAGGTGATCGCCACCCTGTCCATCGACATCAACCTCAACAGCCTGCAGGCCTTGACCCAGAATGCCAGCCGCAGTCTGTACGAAGGCCGCACCACCGTCGGCATCCTCAGCCCGGTGGGCCTGTTGGCCGGTTACAGCGCCGATGCCGGCAAGCTGGCCCAGCGCTTCGACCAGGTCGACACGGCCAAGGGTGCCGAACTGGTGCGCAAGCTGGCCGAAGGCAAGTTGAGCATCCTGCATGACCAGCAGCGCCTCAAGGTGCTTGCTGCCTTCGAGCCGATCCCCGGCGCCCAGCCCTGGGGCGTGCTGCTGGATGTACCGGAAAACGCGCTGACCGGGCCTGCCGAAACGCTGAAGCAGGAACTGGACGCACTGAACACCAGCGGCACCCTGCTGGAGCTGGGCCTGGGCCTGGCCGCTGCGATCGCCGGCCTGCTGCTGGTGTGGTTGATGGCCCGCGGTGTTACCCGGCCGATACTCGGTGTGGCAGCGATGCTCAAGGACATCGCCAGCGGCGAAGGTGACCTGACCCGTCGCCTGACCTACCAGAAGCACGACGAACTGGGCGAGCTGGCGGGTTGGTTCAACCGCTTCCTCGACAAGCTGCAGCCGACCATTGCCGAGGTCAAGCAATCGGTACAGGCCGCCCGAGGCACCGCCGACCAGTCCTCGGCCATCGCCAGCGAAACCAGCGCCGGCATGGAGCAGCAGTACCGCCAGGTCGACCAGGTGGCGACTGCCTCGCACGAGATGAGCGCCACCGCCCAGGACGTTGCCCGCAGCGCCGCCCAGGCCGCGCAGGCGGCCCGTGAAGCCGACCAGGCCACCCGTGAAGGCCTGGCCGTGATCGACCGCACCACCCACAGCATCGACGCCCTGGCTGCCGACATGAACAATGCCATGGCCGAAGTCGAAGGCCTGGCACAGAACAGCGAGAAGATCGGTTCGGTGCTGGAAGTGATCCGTTCGATTGCCGAACAGACCAACCTGCTGGCGCTCAACGCCGCGATCGAAGCTGCCCGCGCCGGCGAGGCAGGCCGTGGTTTTGCCGTAGTCGCCGATGAAGTGCGCAACCTGGCCCGACGCACCCAGGAATCGGTGGAAGAAACCCGCCAGGTGATCGAAGCCCTGCAAGCCGGTACCCGCGAAGTGGTCGGCGCCATGGACAACAGCCACCGCCAGGCCCAGGGTGGCGTGGAACAAGTCGGCCAGGCCGTCACCGCGCTGCAGCGCATCGGCCAAGCAGTGACGGTGATCACCGACATGAACCTGCAGATCGCCTCGGCCGCCGAAGAGCAAAGCGCAGTGGCCGAGGAGATCAACAGCAACGTCGCGACCATTCGTGATGTGACCGAGTCGCTGTCAGGGCAGGCCAACGAATCGGCGCGGGTCAGCCAGTCGCTCAATAGCCTGGCCAACCAGCAGCAGGCATTGATGGATCAGTTCCGGGTCTAGGCCTGAGGCGCGCACTCGTCGCCGCAGAAACCATCGTCCGGCAAGTGAAACCGACCGGCCTGGAGGATTTGATCGAGCAACACCAAGGCGCCCAGCACATTCGGCCGGGCGCCCATGGGTAGCCTGCTGGCGTCGGGCAACGTAGCGTCCCTATACCCCGATTGCATCACCAGCAGGTGCATCTGGTCGGCGTTCAGGTACAGGTGGTGCTGCTCGATGGCATACGACTGGATCAAGGCCAGGGCACCGGTCACCATCGGCGTGGCACTGGAGGTCCCCCCATAGGTGCTGGTGTAGTCGCGATCGTGCCCGTTCTTGTCCTGCAATGCCCCATACCCTAGCGTTGCGACGCTATCCCCCCAGCCATTGAGCATGCGGTAGCGATAGTTGTAATTGGAGTACTGATGCGGTTTGCCATCCCAGGAATGGCAGGCGCCCACCAGAATTGCATCGGCCTCACCATGGTCGTCGAAGTAACGCCACTGCTCCAGGTCGACGCCGTAACCTTGAGTGGTACGGGCGTTGTGATCGGACACGCTGGTACCATTGCACGCCGCATTGAGCACCACGACGCCTCGCTCGGTCAGCGACCGGGTGACATCCCACCAGGTCCTGTCATGCAAAGAGGGCAGGAAGGTCCCCAGGACATTCACATTGGCTGTCTGGCGGTTGACGCCAACGATATCGCCAGCCCTTGCATAAGCCAGCAGCTTTTTCAGTGTCTGAGAATACCCACGTGCATCGTAGGCACGGTTGTCATACAGGAACAACTCCGCGGCATGGCAAATACCGGTCATGCCCAACCCATTGTCATGTGCCAGCAACACCCCCACCGAAGCCGTGCCGTGGTCAGGCTCCGAATCGACTGTTGGCGGGATGACTTTGAGCCTGGGGTTACCACGCAAGTCTTCGTGATTGGCATAGAACCCACCGTCGGAGAAATGCACGCGTACCCCTCTGCCCTGCACACCCGCCTGCCATGCGTTGCGGATGTTCAAGCCTTTGGCGCTGCTGTCTGGCTCGCTCAGGTAGCGCTGCAGCGCTTCAAAGTCGGGTGTGGGCTGCGCTTGCTCATTGGCATTGGTGCCAGCGGCGTAGGCGCCGCCAGTCAGCAGCGTCGCGATGACAGCGGCAGCAGCGAAGGCCAGCAGATTGCCCGGTTCGAGTTGCGGTGGGAGCAGTGCGGTGTCTTCAACGTACTCAAGCCCATTCAGGCTTTGGACCAGGGCGCTGAAGGTTGCGTTGGGCATGCCCTGCGGCTGCTCGACCCAGTAGTGGTTGGCGAGTACCTGCAAGTGCTCATGCTCACGCTCGTGAGGTTCCAGAAACGGTTGCAGGTCAATGATTTGCTGAAGGCCGGGCCAATCATGGGCCAATGACGAGCTGGCATCAGCTTGCACGTCAGCCATGAAACGCGCATGCCCCCCTTCACTGAACACCAGAATCAGCGCGGGGTAACGCTGCCCTTCAGGCAGAGGCGGGAGCGTTGCGCCCTCCTGCGTGGCCCGCCTTCGCCGGGTGTTGGACGACGACAGCGGCACCGTATCAAGAATGCGCCGGGTCAGTTCACCTTCACGGACCTCGATCAGCAATGGCCCCTCACGCAAGGTAGCGTCTGCATCAGCGTCCAGGTCCTGCTTGATGACTTCGCTGTCGATCAGCGTGACCAGCGGGGTGATCCTGTAGGTACCTGCCAGCACCTCGCAACTGAGGGTGGCCGGGCATCCATGATTGGCGACCGTGCCACTGTGAACCTGTGAAAGCACGTTAACGCCATCGAGCTGAACCACACCTTCGGGGACCTCGCGCTCAAGTAGATACTGGATGGACTTGACCTTGTGCAGGTCGTCCCCTGTGCAACGCACATGAAACTTCCCATCGAACCTGAAGTTGCGGTAATACACGAAATCCAGATTGAAACCCATTGCGTACTCCTGTCAGCGCTACATGCCCAGCGGCCGCGGGCACAGGTGCTTAGCCTTGCAACCTGTATCCAACGCGCCTAGACAGAAGCGGTTCCTGCTGGTGCAGCAGGGGCCGCAGCAACTTCGGCTACAAGTACCTTCGACTACACTTTCGCGGCAACTGGAATGACAACCCACGAGGCCCCGATGAAAAAAATTCCAACGTTGCTGGCCAGCCTGCTGCTCGCCGCCGGCCTGGCCAGCACCGACAGCGCCGCCTCAGCGGAGCGCACCACGCCCATTCACTTTGGCGCCATTGGCTGGGAAAGCGGCGCCCTGACCACCGAAATACTGCGGCTGATCGTCGAGCGTGGGTATGGCTACCCCACCGACACTCTGCCTGGCAGCACCGTGAGCATGGAAGTGGCGTTGGCCCGCAACGACCTGCAGGTGATCGCCGAGGAGTGGGCCGGGCGCAGCCCCGCCTGGGTCAAGGCCGAACAGGCCGGGCAAGTGTTCGCTCTGGGCGATACCGTCAAGCACGCCGAGGAAGGCTGGTGGGTGCCGGCTTACGTGATCGAAGGCGACCCTTCGCGCAATCTCAAGGCCTTGGCGCCGGACCTGCGCAGTGTCGATGACCTCAAGCGCTACCCACAGGTGTTCCGCGACCCCGAGTCGCCGGCCAAAGGGCGCTTCCTCAACAGCCCCAGCGGCTGGACCTCCGAAACGGTCAACAGCCAGAAGCTCAAGGCCTACGGGCTCAGCGACAGCTATAGCAACTTTCGCAGTGGCTCCGGCGCGGCGCTGGATGCCGAAATCGGCTCCGCGATCCGGCGCGGTCAACCGGTGTTGTTCTACTACTGGAACCCGACCCCATTGATGGGGCGCTACAAACTGATACGCCTGCAAGAACCGCCCTTCAATGCCCAGGCCTGGGCCACCCTGACAGATGCCAGCAACCCCAACCCGCAAGGCAGCCAGTCACTGCCGGCCAAATTGTCGATTGGCGTGTCCAAGGCGTTCCACGAGGGTTACCCGGATTTGGTGGCCGTGTTCGAAAAGGTCGACCTGCCGATCGATCGGCTCAACCGCGCCCTGGCCGAGATGAGCGAAAAACGCACCCCGCCGGACAAGGCTGCCCTCACCTTCCTGCGTGACAACCCAGACGTCTGGAAAGCCTGGTTGCCGGCAGAGGTCGCCGCCAAGGTCGAGGGCAGCCTATGAGTGGCGGCTTTCCCGAAGCGCTGCAATTTTCCTTCGCTGAACGCGTCAACCAACTGGTCGACTGGCTGGTGCTGAACTACGGCGATCACCTGCGCAGCGTCTCGGACCAGCTGCTGCAACTGTTGGTAAGCCTGGAGAACGTGCTGCGCCTGCTGCCCTGGTGGGCACTCTTGCTGCTGGTCGGGCTGCTCGCCTGGCATGCCAGCCGCAGCGTGCTGCGCAGCGTGGCGATGGTTGCTCTGCTGGCCTTGATCGGCGTGCTCGGGCTGTGGGACAAGCTGCTGCAGACCTTGGCCCTGGTGCTGGTCAGCACCGGCCTGTGCGTGCTGGTCGGGGTGCCGCTGGGCATCCTGCTGGCGTCACGCCCGCTGGCTCGGCGGTTGTTGATGCCGGTGCTGGATGTGATGCAGACACTCCCCGCCTTCGTCTACCTGATCCCGGTGCTCATGCTGTTTGGCCTGGGCAAGGTACCGGCAGTGTTCGCCACCCTGATCTACGCCTTGCCGCCACTGGTGCGGCTGACCGACCTGGGCTTGCGGCAGATCGACCCCTCGTTGCTGCAAGCCGCACACGGTTTGGGCGCCAACCGCTGGCAGCGGCTGCAGCGCATTGCCCTGCCGTTGGCCCTGCCGAGCATCATGGCCGGCCTCAACCAGTCAGTCATGATGGCGTTGTCGATGGTGGTGGTGGCTTCGATGATCGGCGCGCGCGGCCTGGGTGAGGATGTACTGGCCGGTATTCAGACCCTCAACGTCGGCCAGGGCGTTGAAGCAGGGCTGGCGATCGTGGCCCTGGCCATGGTGATTGACCGCATCAGCCAGGCGTATGGGCAGGTCAAACGCTGATCTCGGCATCTGCCGGCTTGCCGGCGACCGGGCCGGCGCTGACAATGCGCTACCGTCCGCTCAGCCCTGGAGGCTTTCAGCGTGTCCCTCAAAGCCCTGCGCACCTTGGTGACCATCGCCCGCCACGGCACCTTTGCCCGAGCGGCAGACCTGCTCAGCCTCACCCCTTCAGCCGTGAGCCTGCACATCAAGAGCCTCGAAGACGAGCTGCAGGTCAGCCTGTTCGATCGCAGCCGGCGCCAGGTGGTGCTGACCGAAGCCGGCCAGCTGGCAGTAGCGCGCGCCGAGGGCATCCTCGGCGCCTATGACGAATTGGCCGACGCCTTGACCAGTGGCCCGAGCTTGCGCGGCCGCTTGCGCCTGGGGGCGATCCATACCGTGCTGGCCCGGCGTCTGCCCAAGGCGCTGCTGTGGATCAAGACCCATCACCCGCAGTTGCATATCAGCGTCGCTTCAGGCATGTCGGCGGAACTGGCGCGGCGCGTCGAAGACGGCGAACTCGATGCGGCGATCACCACCGAGCCAATCAGCCCCTACCCCCAGAGCCTGGTCTTCACACCCTTGTTCGCTGACCGCTTCTGGGCCATCGCCAGCCCCGAGCTGGCGGGCCAGAGCCTGCCAGCGCTGTTGGCCAGCCAACCGTTTTTGCGCTTCGACAAGCGCGCCTGGGCCGGGCGGCAGATCGAACAGGAGCTGCGCCGCCAGCACCTGCAAGTGAGCGAACAGATGGAGCTGGACAGCCAAGAAGCCCTGGCACGCATGGCGGTGATGGGCCTGGGGGTGGCGATTATCCCCATGGCCGACGAAGACCTGCAACGCTTGCCGGCGGCCACCTGCCTGCCCTTTGGCGAGCCGCAACTGACGCGGCGGGTGGTGCTGCTGGAACATGAAAAAAGTCAGCGGCGCCACTTGAGCGCGGTACTGAAGACAGCACTTGAGGCCTGAGCCCAAAGCAACCGTGCATTTATTCTCAACGGTCGCTGAAGAAAACAACGTTTTTCCAAACCAAAGCGCCCCCGTAGGCTGTAGCAGTACCCGACTACGGAAGGCCGACCATGCTCCACCTGCTGCTGACCACGCTGTTACCGATCATCCTGCTGATCGCATTGGGCACCTTTCTGCGTGTTCGCGGTTTTCTTGCCGAAACCTTCTGGCCCGGTGCTGAACGCCTGAGCTATTACGTGCTGCTGCCGTCGCTGTTCCTCCACGGCCTGGCCACTGCCAACCTCGACGGGGTGCCGGTGCTGGGCATGGTCGGTGTGCTGATGCTCTCGACCCTGCTCGGCGCCCTGCTGTTGGTGCTCTACCAAGGTGCGGTCAACCATGACGGCGCCGATTTCACCTCGGTATTCCAAGGTGGCGTACGCTTCAACAACTACATCGGCGCCACCCTGGCCGCCGGTATCTATGGCAGTGCCGGCATCGCCCTGGCGGCGGTGGCCAATGCCGCCATCGTGCCCTTGGTCAACCTGCTGTGCGTCCTGGTGTTCGCCCGTTTCAGCGCCCGCCACAGCTCACCGGCCACGGTGTTGCGTGCGATTTTCGCCAACCCACTGATCGTTGGCTGTGCCGGCGGCCTGCTGCTGCGGGTCACCGGGCTTGGCTTGCCCGCAGGGCTTGAGCCTACCGTCAAGGCCCTCGGCCAGGCCGCCCTGCCCCTGGGCCTGCTGTGCGTGGGCGCGGCCCTGGGGGGCGCCCGCGTCGGCCAACAGGTGCGCCCGTTGATGGCGGCGTCGGCATTCAAGTTCCTGGTGATGCCGCTGACCACCTGGGGCCTGTGCCGCGTGTTCGGCCTGAGTGGCCAGGCGGCGGTGGTGGCTGTGCTGTTCCAGGCGCTGCCTACCGCATCCTCTTCCTATGTGATGGCCAGGCAGATGGGCGGCAATGCACCGCTGATGGCCACCATCATCGCCCTGCAGACCGTGGCCGCTGCCGCAACCCTTCCTTTGGTGCTAATGCTTACGCTTGGCTAGACTGTGATTCAACCCACAGTTCGGAAGCTCGGCCATGCGCTTTTCGTGGATGCTGATCGGTTTGACTAGCGCCCTGCTTGCAGGCCCAGTGCACGCAGTTGACACGGCCAAGGCCGCCGTCGCCGAAGACAAGGCCGAAGTGCTTGAGGAAAAGGTGGTGGAGGATGCCCCGCCACCGAAAAAGGCCGAGACCATCACCCCGGGCGAGGTGAAGGCCGTCGACCCGGCCGGCAAGTCGCCGCTGGACGACAGCATCACCTGTCTGGCCCGTACCATCTACTGGGAAGCCAAGGGTGCCGATGCCAAGGACATGACCGCAGTGGCCAGCGTGGTGCTCAACCGCCTGGGCCACGATGGCTTCCCAGACACCATCTGCGGCGTCGTCAAGCAGGGCGTGGAGACCAAGGCCTGCCAGTTTTCCTGGTGGTGCGACGGGCGCTCCGATCAGGTTGAAGAGGCGCAACGCTACGACATTGCCAAAGAGATCGCGCGCAAGGCGCTGAACCAGCAGCTCAAGGACCCCACCGGCGGGGCGCTGTACTTTCACGACCGCAATGTGCACCCGCAGTGGGCCAAGGCCTACCGCAGGACGGCCGAGACCACGCACTTTCTGTTCTACAAGCCTCACCAGGCGCTCGCCCGCTGATCGGCGCGGTCAGAAGTCAATCGAGCCGGAGAACTTGACCAGGCGCGGGTCGCCCTGGGTCAGGTAGCCGCCGTTGGCGGAAGCCCAATAGTGCTTGTCGGTGAGGTTTTCCACGTTCATGCGCAGGGTGACCTCTTTTTGCTGCACCTTGAAGCGGTAGCGTGCGCCCACATCGAAGCGGTTCCAGGTCGGCAGGCTGAGGGTGTTGGCCGGGTTGGCGTACTGCCCCCCGGTACGCAGCATACGGGCGTTGAGCGCCACGCCCTGCAAGCCAGGCACGTCCCAATCGACGCTGGCGTTCAACTGGAAGGTCGGCACCCCGACCGCATGGTTGCCGTCATCGGCGCCACCCTGGGTGTTTTTCAGCTCGGTGTCCATGCGCGTTCCGCCGGCCATCAAGCGCAGCCCCTGCACCGGCTCGCCGAACACACTCAGCTCGACGCCCTTGTTGACCTGCTCGCCATCTTGGACGAAAACATCGCCCTGAACAAAACCGTCGGTGGGCCGCTCGATACGGAACAGCGCCAGGTTGGCACCGAAGGTCTGGTAGTCGAGCTTGACCCCGGCCTCGACCTGCTTGGTCTTGGCCGGCGGGAACACCTCCCCGGCATTGATCACCTGGCCCGATGCAGTCGCACCTTGGGCCAGCCCTTCGATGCGGTTGGCGTACAGCGAGATCGACGGGTTGACCTTGTAGACGATGCCGTAGACAGGCGTGGTGACCGACTCATCGTAGAAGGCGTTGCGGCCAAGGTCCGGCCCCTCGCCGTCATAGGCATAGCCTTCGACGCGCAACTGCTGGCGCCGCACGCCGACGGTGACCAGCAAGGTATCGTCGAACAGGCCCAGCGTGTCAGACACGGCAAGGCTGCGGTTGCGCGTCTTGCCGGTAACCCCGGGATCGTCCAGCTTGCCACCGGTGAAGGTGGGGGTGGTGGGTTTGGGCAACAGGTCGGTGTGGTAGAGGTTGGTGGCCTGCGAATTGTAGAAGACGAACGCGTTTTCTTGCTGGGTCCAGATGCTGGCAGCGCCGAGGTTCAGTTGGTGGCTGACCGGGCCGGTCTGCAAGCGGCCGTTGATGCCGCCCATGAAGGTGGTGTTGTCTTCGTTATGGGGGATTTTCGAGCCGCCGATGGTGGCAGCACCGCTGGCGGCGTCAGTGAGAACCGGCGTGCCATAAAAACCGTTTTCGTGGGTGTGCTTGACGCCACCCGCCAGGTAACCGCTCCAGTTGTCGTTGAAGTCGTAATCGCCGCGGACCATGCCGAAGGTGTCTTCGGTCTCGGTCCAGGCCCAGTCCTGGCCATAATTATGGTCGGCATCCGGCGCCCGGGGGATATCGCTCAGGCCAGCCCCCAGGCGTACCGAGTTGCGCATATGGTTGACCCGCTGCTTCTGGTAGCCGATGTCGGTAGACAGGCGCAGCTTGTCGCCACGGTAGTCGAGGCCGACGATGAACAGCTTGCTGCGTTGGTCCTGGTCGTCGACTGCGGTTTCACCTTCACGTTGCGACAGGTTCAGGCGCACGCCAAAGCGATTGTCCTCACCAAAGCGCTGGCCGAGGTCCAGGTGCTCACCCAGGCGGCCATCGCTGCTGATGTCCTGGGTGTAGCGGCGGGTCGGCGTATCGCCGGCACGCTTGGGCTGCAGGTTGACGTTACCGCCCAGGCCAGTACCCGTGGGGCTGGCGCCGTTGAGAAAGGCGTTCGGCCCTTTCAGCAGCTCGACCCGCTCCACGGCATCGGTGCTGATCATCTGCCTGGGCAGCACGCCATACAGACCATTGAACGCCACATCATCGCCGTTGAGCGGCAACCCCCGAATGACGAAGACCTGCGACTGGTTGCCGAAACCGAACGACTGGCGCACCGACGGGTCATTGAGCAGTACATCGCCGATGTCCTCGGCTTGCTGGTCTTCGATCAACTGCGAGGTGTAGCTGGTCATGGTGAACGGCACGTCCATCATGTCCTGATTGCCCAGCACGCCCATCTGGCCACCACGGGCAACCTGGCCGCCGGCAAAGGCTTCCGGGGCTTCGCCCTTGCGCTTGGCGGACTCGGCATTGATGGCGGTGGCGTCCAGCTGGATCACACCGTCAGCCGCCTGGGCGGTAACGGCCACGGAACAGCAGACGGCGAGAAGGGTCGATTGATACTGACGGGATCGTGCCATGCAAGGCGCCTCGATAACGGGATGGGGCCTTCCTGGCACGGTGAAACTGCGGGCATAGGGTATAAGCGATTGAGTATTGTTTCTAGCCGAAACTAAGAATGATTACCAAGTGATCGCACTTTTTGCCCGACCAGTGGTCTACTCCCTCTTTTGCCGCCTGCAACGATTGCCGGCGTTTTCATTGCTTTACACGATACCGGGCCAAAAACCCTGGGCTTGTGTAGGATGAGCAGCGCTTACCACGACGCTGCCAGTCATAGGGAGATTCACATGCGCGTCCTGTCATCTGTTGCCGCCTTGTCGCTGGGCCTGGTCATCTCGACCGGGGCCTTCGCTGTGACTGGCGAAGAGGGGCAACTGATCGATTCGATCAATGCCTACCGCAGCAAGGCCCAGCCTTGCGGTGGCGAAGCGTCGCTGGAGCTTCCCCCCCTCAACAGCGACACCCGCCTGGCATTGTCCCCCGAGGGCACCCGCGACTTGCAGCAGGCCATGACCCGCGCTGCCTACCCGATGGTCAACGTGCAGGCGATCAGCCTCTCGGGCCCGCGTGATGCACAAGCGGCCATGCATGCTATCGAAGAGAGTTTCTGCCAAGTGGTGCTCGACCCGCAGTTCGTCGATATCGGCGTCAGCCAGGAAGGCCGCGACTGGCGCATCGTCCTCGCCCGCCCGTTGCTCAGCGGGCGCCTCGGTGACTGGCAAGCCGAGGGGCAGAAGGTGCTGCAGGAAATCAACGCTGCGCGCAAGTTGCCGCGCCAGTGCGGCGGCCAGCCCTTTGCTGGCGCCCCGGCGCTGACCTGGAATACCACCTTGGCCGGCGTGGCCGCCGACCACACCCGGGCCATGGCCAACCAGAACTTCTTCGACCACATCGACAAGGACGGCCGTACCCCCGGCGATCGAGCGGAGTTGGCCGGTTACCTGTATCAGCAGGTCGGCGAGAACATCGCTGCCGGCCGCGACAGCGCGCACAAGGTAGTCGACGGCTGGCTGGCCAGCCCTGGGCATTGCGCTACGTTGATGAACCCTGATTTCCGCGAGTTGGGGGCCGCCTATGCGGTGGACCCGAAGAGTGATGCCGGGATCTACTGGACGGCCTTGTTCGGTACCCCGCAATAAGCACCTGAACAGCCTGGGCGGCCTCAGCCAGCAGCCGCCCCGCTGCGCAGCTGCAACGCCGTACAGCCAAACCGCCGTCGCACGCACTTGCCCAGGTGGCTGGCATCGCCCAACCCGACTTCATCGGCAATCTGCGCCAGGCTGTGGCTGGAATTGAGCAACCGCCAGCGCGCCTGCTGCAAGCGCATTTCCCGCCACCAGGCCTTGGCGCTCATGCCCTGGCTGGCCAGGAACTGTCGATCGAGCTGCCGACGGCTGATGCACAGCTCTGCCGCCAGGTGCTCGACCGACAACGGTGAAGCCAGGTGATGGCGCATCAACGCCAATGCGCGCTGAACCTGCCGCCCCTGCGCCACCCCCAGCTCCAGCGAGCGCAAGGCGTGGCGGCTATCGCGCGTTTCGTCTACCAGCATGTCGGCCAGGCCCTTCAGCGCTCGGGCTCGCCCACAGGCGCGCGACAACAGTTCTACGGCCAGGTCGACGGCCGCCGTCCCCCCAGCACAGGTGATGCGCCCGCCTTGAATGCAATAAAGCTGATCGCGCAGGACCTTCAGGTGAGGGAACGCGGTACGGAACTCGGCCTCATGCCGCCAGTGGACCACCACGTCGTGCCCCTCCAGCAGGCCGCACGCGGCCAGTAGAAACGCGGCGTTATCGACACCCACCAGCTTGACGCCAGCCTTGGCGGCCCGTTTCAGCAAGCCCTTGTAAGACGGTGCCAGCTCGGCGGTGGCCATGGCGTTGCGGCCGCCAAACAGCACCAGGTAATCGTACTGCTGCAGGTCGAGCTGTTCGGCGATGGCCTCTACCTGCACCACCACGCCACTGCTGGCGGCCACCGGCTCGCGGGTCAGTCCTGCCAGGGTCCAGCTGCAGTAGCGCTGACGGCTGTAGTCTTCGTCATCGGCGCTGAAGCGGAGCTTGTCGAGAAACGCCCCGAACGGCAGCAAGGCGAACTCCGGCAGCGGCACGATCAGCAGGCGGATATCAGGGGGCATCGCAGGGCGTCCGGATTGAACCATAGAATGTCCAGATAATACCCTCTAAAAACGTCGTCGTGGCCTAGACTGGCGCCCTGTGACCCTACAAGGCATTGCCCATGGCACTCGACACTTGGCTTATCTACCTGCTGGCCAGCATTGGCCTGTCGCTGACCCCAGGCCCTAACAGTTTGCTGGCCTTGACCCACGGTGCACTGTATGGCGCGCGCCGCACCCTGTTCACCATCGTTGGCGGGGTATTCGGCTTCAGCGCCCTGATCGCCCTGGCGATGTTCGGCCTCAGTGCACTGCTGCAAACCTCTGCATCGGTGCTTGGCATCCTCAAGTGGGTGGGTGGCGCCTACTTGGTCTGGCTGGGTGTGCAGCTGTGGCGCAGCCCGGCGCTGCACCTGGAGGTGACCCAGCGAACCCCACGCTTGAGCAATGCGAGCCTGTTCCGTCAGGGGCTGCTGTCGGCCATGGCCAACCCCAAGGTGCTGTTGTTCTATGGCGCGTTCCTGCCGCAGTTCCTCGCCCCCCAACGGGGGCTGTTGCTGCAGTTCGTGGTGATGGCGGCGACCTTTGCCAGCGTGGAGTTTGTGGTCGAGTACCTGCTGGCACGGCTGGCGTTTCGCATTCGGCCCTGGCTGGCCAAAGGCGGCAAAGGGTTCAATCGCTGCTGCGGGACATTGTTCGTCGTGATTGGCGTGGCGTTGCCCCTGGGCCGCTGAGCGGCCGTTTGTAGGAGCGGCCTTGCGTCGCGAAAGGGCTGCGCAGCGGCCCCAGATTTCAGCTTCGCCGCATAGATTGTCGGGGCCGCTACGCGCCCCTTTCGCGACGCAAGGCCGCTCCTACAAACCCCGCCGGGCCTGGATGAGGAACACGATCAGCGCTACCCCGTGCCAGCCGAACTGGGCCAACAGCGCACTGGCCACCGCCGAGCCCAACGCCCCGCCCAGAAATGTTCATCTGCACCGCGAAGTCCAACAGCACGCCTGTCAGCGCCAGGCCGATCACGCTGAAGCCAGGCGATTGTAGGAGCGGCCTTGCGTCGCGAAAGGGGCGCGCAGCGGCCCCAGATTTCAGCTTCGCCGCATAGATTGTCGGGGCCGCTACGCAGCCCTTTCGCGACGCAAGGCCGCTCCTACAAACCCCGCCGGGCCTGGATGAGGAACACGATCAGCGCTACCCCGTGCCAGCCGAACTGGGCCAACAGCGCACTGGCCACCGCCGAGCCCAACGCCCCGCCCAGAAATGTTCATCTGCACCGCGAAGTCCAACAGCACGCCTGTCAGCGCCAGGCCGATCACGCTGAAGCCAGGCGATTGTAGGAGCGGCCTTGCGTCGCGAAAGGGCTGCGTAGCGGCCCCAGATTTCAGCTTCGCCGCATAGATTGTCGGGGCCGCTACGCGCCCCTTTCGCGACGCTAGGCCGCTCCTATGTATGGACTCGCCCACATTGTCTAGCTGCTTTTGAGCATTGGAACCCGGTTGCATCTATGTATCAGGCCTATTCGAGGAAGCTTTTCGCTTCTGGCCAACATCGTGGTGAGCTCGCAGCGTGCCGTTTACATTAAGGCCATTACATTAGGCCTGTAGGAGCGGAGGCATCTGTCTGCGACGGTCTTACCAAGGGTCAATGTTCACTAGCAGGGGTTGGAGCGCTCGGCGCCCCGGTGGCATTGCTCGGTTGGTCAGAGGCTCATAGCAGCCTCCGAGTTGTTGTTCGGTTTGCGTTGGTAAACCTGATTGCTCTGTAACAGAGCCCAGATAATGCGCAGATTTCGATTAGCCAGCCTGATAGCCGCCTCCTTGCGCCCAAGGCGGGACAGCCAGCGCAAGAGGCGGCGATCGTCTGGCTGATCGGAATCAGGCCTTAGCTGACTCAAGACCGCATGCGCGCCTTGGATCATCAGGCTGCGTATGTAGCCGTCACCTCGCTTGCTCATCCTGCCCAGCCTGATTTTGTTTCCGCTGCTGTGCTGGTCGGGCACGATACCGAAGAAGGCAGAATACATTCGGCCACTGGCGAATCGACTGGGCTCGGTCTGTTTCGCCACGATTGCCGTGGCGATGATTGGACCGACGCCACGAATGGTGATCAGCCGCTGTGCGACCTCGTCTTCTTGGGCTGTCGCTTCGAGCCGTTTACTCAGCACCGCAATGCGCTCACCTAGATAGAGCCAGTCAGCCAACAGCTCATCGAGCAACTCGCGCAACAAATCAGGCAGGGGCAAGGTGGCATCCTCAAGGGCTCGCGGTATGTGCGTACTCATCGCGGCATCGCCTTGGAGCATCGACACGCCATGCTCAAGCAGCAAGCCACGCATCTGATTGCCCAGTGCCGTATGCCGCTTGATGTTGCCGCGCCGGACACGGTGCAGTGCTTGAATAGCCAGTGCTGTGGTGCTCTTGATCGGTATTGAGGCAATGCTGGTATCGCGACCGGCACGCAAAATGGCATGGGCGTCGTTTCGGTCGTTCTTCGCGCCGCTGCGGTGTTCGGCCACCCGTTGCGCAGGCAGGATACGAACTGGATTACCTTGGGTCTGCAGCAGCCTGGCCCAGGCTTGTGCACCTGGACCGCACTCCATCAAGACGGTCACTGTCGCTGGCAGTTTGAGCAGGAAATCATGGAAGGCCTGACGGGACTTGATGCGATCTTCGTAGATCACCCGACCGGTAGCATCCTCGCCTGCTAACTGGAAGACCTGTTTGGCCAGGTCTACGCAGATGGTTGTGCAAAGCTCCACATCAGTGGAAGACAGAGGATCGTGCTTCGAACTATGCTTTTTCATGGTCTCGCCCTCGCTGCCGTTGGCTTCTATGAACGCCACCGTGGCACTGTGATGCCTCGGCGGGGGCGAGTCCATCGATTACAAACCCCGCCGGACCTGGATGAGGAACACGATCAACGCCACCCCGGGCAACCCGGCGCCCACCAGCGCTACCCCGTGCCAGCCGAACTGGGCCAACAGCGCACTGGCCACCGCCGAGCCCAACGCCCCGCCCAGAAATGTTCATCTGCACCGCGAAGTCCAACAGCACGCCTGTCAGCGCCAGGCCGATCACGCTGAAGCCAGGCGATTGTAGGAGCGGCCTTGCGTCGCGAAAGGGGCGCGTAGCGGCCCCAGATTTCAGCTTCGCCGCATAGATTGTCGGGGCCGCTACGCAGCCCTTTCGCGACACAAGGCCGCTCCTACAAACCCCGCCGGGCCTGGATGAGGAACACGATCAGCGCCACCCCGGGCAACCCGGCGCCCACCAGCGCTACCCCGTGCCAGCCGAACTGGGCAAACAGCGCACTGGCCACCGCCGAGCCCAACGCCCCGCCCAGAAAGATGCTGGTCATGTACACCGCGTTCAGCCGCCCACGGCTTGCCGGGTCCAGGGCATACACTTCACGCTGGCCTATGACCATGTTCATCTGCACCGCGAAGTCCAACAGCACGCCTGTCAGCGCCAGGCCGATCACGCTGAAGCCAGGCGAAGTCAGCCCGATCAGCAGCGCCACCGGCGCCAGCAGCAAGGCCGCCAGCGAACCGGCACGGGCATGCCCGGCATCGGCCATGCGCCCGGCCAAGGGCGCGGCCACAGCGCCCACCGCACCGACCAGGGCAAACAGCGCGATCTGGCTCTGCGACAGGCCGTACTCCCCTGCCAACGCCAGTGGCACCGCGGTCCAGTACAGGCTGAAGGCCGCGAACATCAATGCCTGATACAGCGAACGCTGACGCAGCACCGGATAACGGCGCAGCAGCGCGATCAGCGACATCATCAGCGCGGCATAGCTGGCCTTGTGCTCGGGCACTCGCCGCGGCAGGGTCAGGGCCAGCAGCACGATGATCGCCAGCATCACCCCTGCCGCGCCGATGAACACGGTTCGCCAGCCGAAGTGGTCGGCCACTAGGCTCGACAACGGCCGCGCCAGCAGAATGCCCAACAGCAGCCCGCCCATGATATTGCCGACCACACGCCCACGCTGCTGCTCAGGTGCCAGGTGCGCCGCCAGCGGGATCAGCATCTGCACCGCCACCGAACTGAACCCGATCAACAGCGCATAGCCCAGAAACAGCTGGCCCTGGCCACTGCCGCTGGTGCCTGCCAACAGCAGGCTGATGCAGGCCAGCACCGCAGTGGCGATCATCAGTCGGCGGTTTTCCAGCAGGTCGGCCAGCGGTACCAGCAACAGCAGGCCCAGCGCGTAACCCAGCTGGGTCAGGGAAACGATCAGGCTGGCGTGCTCGTTGGAAAGCCCCAGGTCTGGCGCGATCAGCCCGACGATGGGCTGGGCATAGTAGATATTCGCGACGATGGCGCCGCAACAAAACGCCAGCAGTGTCACCAGGGCCCGGCTCAGGCCGATGGCCGAGGGCTGCTCTGCAGCTAGGGAGGGGTTCATAGGATGTGCCTCGACAAGGGACGAAATATGCCGCACACCTTACCCAGGCGTGCCGCAGGCTAGAATCCGGCCAGCACGCAACAGGGCTTTGCACCCTGCGCAACGCTGGTGTTTCAGGGGGCCAGCAAGCCTTCACAGAAGCCGATGAACGCCTGCACCCGACGCGAGCCGCGGTGGTTGGGCAAGTACAACGCATTGATCCTGTCATTGGCGGTGCCGGGGCTGACCTGCCAATCAGCGAACACGCGCTGCAGCGCGCCGCCAGCCACATCCTCACGCACCAGCCAGTCGGCCAGCAGGGCAATCCCGCTACCCGCCAGCGCGGCTTCACGCAACAGGTCGGCATTGGCGCTGCGCAGCGGCCCGCTCACGTCCAGCTCCAGCACCTGCTGCCCGCGAGACAGGCGCCAGGGGCGAGCTTTTTGCCCATAGCGAAAACGCAGGCAGGCGTGCTCCATCAACTGTTGCGGGTGGGCCAGCGTTTCGCGACCGCTCAGGTAGGCGGGGCTGGCCACCAGCCAACGCTCGAACCGACCCAGAGGGCGGCACACCAGCTCATCATTCGGCGCAGGGTCGCCCAGGCGGATCGACAGGTCGTAACGACCATCGAGCAAGTCATCCAGGCGATCGCTCAGGTCGATGTCCAGCTCCAGGGCCGGGTGCCTGGCCAGAAACGCCCCCAGGTGCGGCGCGATCACCCGGCGCCCGAATTCCACTGGCAGGCACAGGCGCAGCACGCCGACCGGCTCCTCGCCCCGGTCGGCGACACTGGCATCGGCTTCGTCCAACGCTTCGAAGATGCCCCGGGTACGCGCGTAGTAGCGGGCGCCCGCCTCGGTCAGGCTGACCTGGCGGGTCGAGCGGTTCAACAAGGTCGCCCCAAGCTCCGCCTCCAAGGCATCGACCAAGCGTGTCACCGACGATGTCGCCAGCCCGAGCTTGCGCGCTGCTGCAGAAAACCCCTGAGCATCGACGGTCGCCGCGAACATCTTCATGGCCAGGAGTTTGTCCATTTTTCGCCCATCGTTGAAAACTCGGAACGGTCCTACAATCTAGTGGGCGGGTCAAGAAGCGCGCGGCCCGGCAATCACGTCCATAGTGGAAGCACCTCCCTTTGAACGAGATGACACATGGTGCCCCTCAACGTGCTCAGCCCCCTCCCGCCCTGCGACCCGACCTCTGCCGAGCGGGTCGACGAGCTGCTCAGCCGCCCCGGTGTGCGGATAGAGCGCATTGTCTCGAGCGGCCAATGCAGCCCAACGGGGTACTGGTACGACCAGGCCGAAGGTGAATGGATCGTGCTGCTGAGCGGCGCAGCCGGCCTGCGCTTCGAGCATGAAAACCATACCCGGCTGCTGGAGCCTGGCGATTGCCTGGACATCCCGGCGCATTACCGCCACCGCGTGGAATGGACCGCACCCGGTACCCCGACTGTTTGGCTCGCGGTGTTCTACAGCAGCACCACCCCGTGGCCCGACTGAGGCTGTGCGGTGCAATCGGGGCCTGCAGGTGCTGCAGGCTTTCGTGGGCAGCGACTCGACCAAAGTATGAGTACCGATTGCATAGCCCGCATGAACGCATGGTTTACTGCAATTTTCAGCGCGTGATCTAGACTTTTGCCGACACCTTGGCCAGTTCAGCCCTGCGACAATCAGCCTCACAAAACTTTGTACTAACTTGTTAATTAGCTTGCTAAGGGCTTAAACTGCGCACATTCCACCTGCTGAGATCCCTGGCATGAAAGAAACACCGCGCGCCTCTGGCGCCACAACCCTCATTCTGGTCGGCCTGGGCGTTATCGTCGCCCTGCTCGGCCTGCTCCTGGCCGCTGGCGGCATCAAACTGGCCGGCCTCGGCGGCTCCTGGTATTTCCTGGTCGGCGGGCTGGCCATGGCCATCGCCGGTATCCTCATCGCCCGTCGCAAGGTCGCTGGGGCCTGGCTGTATGCCGTGTTCCTGATCGGCACCGCGATCTGGGCACTGATCGACGCGGGCCTGGTGTTCTGGCCGCTGTTCTCCCGCGTGTTCATGTTCGCCGCGATCGGTATGGTGGTGGCGCTGGTCTACCCGCTGCTGGTCCGCGCCAACGGCGGCACCACCGGGCGTGGCGCCTACGGTATCGCCGGTGTGCTGGCGGTGGCGCTGGTGGTTGCTGCAGGCAACATGTTCGTCGCCCACCCAAGCGTCGCCCCTACCGGCAAAGGCCCTGGCATGACCCCGGTCGAAGCGGGCAAGGAGCAGAAGGACTGGGCCCACTACGGCAACACCGAAGGTGGCAGCCGCTTCGCTGCGCTCGACCAGATCAACCGTGACAACGTCAACAAGCTGAAGGTGGCCTGGACCTACCACACCGGTGACGTCGCCATCAGCGACGGCAACGGCGCCGAGGACCAACTGACCCCGCTGCAGGTTGGCAACAAGGTGTTCATCTGCACCCCGCACAACAACCTGATCGCACTCGACGCCGACACCGGCAAAGAGCTGTGGAAGAACGCAATCAACGCCCAGTCCAAGGTCTGGCAGCGTTGCCGCGGCATGGCCTACTTCGACGCCACCGCGCCGCTGGCCCAACCGACCCAGCCGAACAGCTCGCCGATTGCCGCGGCCACTGTGGCGGCCGGTGCCAACTGCCAGCGCCGCTTGCTCACCAACACCATCGACGGCCGACTGATCGCAGTCGATGCCGACACCGGTGAGTTCTGCCAGGGCTTCGGCAACAACGGCCAGGTCAACCTCATGGCCGGCCTGGGTGACGTGCCGGACTCCTTCTACCAACTGTCGTCCGCGCCGCTGATGGCCGGTACCACCGTGGTGGTTGGCGGTCGCGTTGCCGATAACGTCCAGACCGACATGCCAGGCGGCGTGATCCGTGGCTTCGACGTCATCACCGGGGCCATGCGCTGGGCGTTCGACCCAGGCAACCCGGAAGACCGCAACGCCCCGGCCGACGGCAGCAGCTACGTGCGCAGCACCCCGAACAGCTGGGCACCGATGTCCTACGACCCGGCCATGAACACCGTGTTCCTGCCGATGGGTTCGTCGTCCACCGACATCTATGGCGTTGAACGCAACACGCTGGATCACACCTACGGTGCGTCGGTACTGGCGCTGGATGCCACCACCGGCAATCAGAAATGGGTCTACCAGACCGTACACAACGACCTCTGGGACTTCGACCTGCCGATGCAGCCAAGCCTGATCGACTTCACCAAGGACGACGGCAAGACCGTGCCTGCGGTGGTGATCGGTACCAAGGCCGGGCAGATCTACGTGCTTGACCGTGCCACCGGCAAACCGCTGACCCAGGTCGACGAAGTACCGGTCAAACCGAGCAACATCCCCAATGAGCCGTACTCCCCGACCCAGCCGAAATCGGTAGGCATGCCTCAGATCGGCGCGCAGACCCTGACCGAATCGGACATGTGGGGCGCTACGCCGTATGACCAGTTGCTGTGCCGCATCGACTTCAAGAAAATGCGCTACGACGGCCTGTACACCGCGCCGGGCACCGACCTGTCGCTGAGCTTCCCGGGCTCGCTGGGTGGCATGAACTGGGGCAGCATTTCCACCGACCCGGTGCATGGTTTCATCTTCGTCAACGACATGCGCCTGGGCCTGTGGATCCAGATGATCCCGTCGCAGAACAAAGGCGATGCCGCTTCGGGTGGCGAAGCGCTGAACACCGGCATGGGCGCCGTCCCCCTCAAGGGCACGCCTTATGCGGTGAACAAGAACCGCTTCCTGTCGGTTGCCGGCATCCCCTGCCAGGCACCACCATTTGGCACCCTCACCGCCGTCGACATGAAAACCCGCCAGATCGCCTGGCAGGTACCGGTCGGCACCGTCGAGGACACCGGCCCGCTGGGTATCCGCATGCACCTGCCGATCAAGATCGGCCTGCCTACCCTGGGCGGTACGCTGTCGACCCAAGGCGGCCTGGTGTTCATCGCCGGCACCCAGGACTTCTACCTGCGCGCCTACGACAGCAGCAACGGTAATGAAGTGTGGAAGGCCCGCCTGCCGGTGGGTAGCCAGGGTGGCCCAATGACCTACGTTTCGCCGAAAACCGGCAAGCAGTATGTGGTGATCACCGCCGGTGGCGCGCGTCAGTCAACTGACCGTGGCGACTACGTGATTTCTTACGCACTGCCATAAACCGCGTCACCCCCCTCGCTGGCAAGCCGGCTTCCACAGGCCCTACACGGAACCTGTGGGGGCCGGCTTGCCAGCGATGAGGCCCTGAAAGATCAATCGAGACCCCGCAATGCCATCCGCAATTCGCATCACGTCTTCCCTGCTGCTTGCCCTGGCCAGCAGCAGTGCCCTCGCCGACGGCGACCTCATGAACCGCAGCACGATGACCGGTGACTGGGGTGGCCTGCGCCATCAGCTCGAAGAAGACGGCGTCAAGTTCACCGGCGACTACAGCGGTGAAACCGCCTACAACGCCCACGGCGGCCTGCACCGTTCGGCCCGTTACTCGCAGAACCTCAAGCTTGGCGTGCAGTTCGACCTGTCGAAACTGTATGGCCTGGAGAACGGCGGCAAGGTTCAGCTGACCATCAACGACCGCCGCGGCAACAGCGCCTCGGAAGACCTGGTGGGCAACCGCCTGCCGATCCAGGAGAACTTCGGTGGCCTGTACACCCGCCTGACCGAACTGAGCTACGAGCGCACCCTGTTCACCCCGGCCCTCAACGTCAAGCTCGGCTACATGGCCATGGGCAACGACCTCGGCGGCCTGGACAGCGGCATTCTGTGCAACTTCATGAACGCCGGTTTCTGCGGCCACCCGCTGAACATGTCCGGCGGCAGCGGCTGGACCAACTACCCCAACGCGCACCTGGGCGTGCGGGTCAAATACGACCTGTCGCCGTCCTGGCAGCTGCGGGTGGCGGCGTTCAACGTCGACCCCGAAAGCAACGGCAACTCCAGCCGTGCCTGGCACCTGGGGCCCAAGCACACCACCGGCACCGTGGTGCCGGTGGAGCTGGTGTACAAACTGCAAGGCGAGCTGCCAGGCGAGTACAAGCTGGGCTACTACTACGACAGCTCCGATGTGAAACGTATCGGCAGCGACAAGGACGTGTCCGGCCGTAGCGGCCATTACCTGTTGATCGACCAGGCCGTGTGGAACGACCAGGGCTCGCCGGGCCGCAGCCTGCATGCCTTTGGCCAGTACTCGGCATCGAGCAAGGCCGCTTCGCCGTTCACCAAGTGGTATGGCGCCGGCGTGGTGCTGTACAAGCCGTTCGAAGGCCGCCCGCGCGATACCGTGGCCCTGGGCTATGGCCGCGCCGTGCCTAACCCGCGCAGCCGCGATGTGCTGGAAGATGCCGCGTTCGACGCAGGCCAGCAGTTCCCGGACATCGACAGCGCTGAACAGTTGATCGAACTGAGCTACGGCTACCAGGCCACCCCTTGGCTGAACCTGCGGCCGGATGTGCAGTACATCATCGAGCCTGGGGCGTTTTCGGGCAAAGTCATCGACAATGCGTTGGTCGTCGGTTTGCAGGTCAAAGCGACGTTCTGACCTTAATTGGCAGTGACATCCTGGGGCCGCAACGCGGCCCCCGTTTTTCAGCCCTGCCGCAGGTAATCCACCAGCCGCAGCAACATGGCATCACACCCCTGCAACTGCTCGACACTGACAAACTCGTCCGGCTTGTGACCCTGCTCCATACTGCCAGGCCCGCAGACCACCGTCGGGATTCCCGCCTGATCGAACAGGCCGCCTTCGGTACCGAACGCTACCGTGCCGAACGCTTGCGAACCACTGAGCAACGCCACCAGCTGCGCCGCCTCGCTGTCAGCCGGCGTGGCCAGCCCCGGGTAGGCACTGAGTGCTTGCAGGCGGATATCGGCGCCCTCGTTGACGGCGCGCATGCGGGGCAGCAACTCGGCCTCGGCGTAACTCTGCAACTGGTCAGCCACCCCTTGCGCGTCGAAGCCCGGCAAGGCACGCACCTCGAAGTCGAACTCGCACTCCTCGGGCACGATGTTCAGCGCCCTGCCCCCCTTGATCACGCCGGTCTGCACCGTGGAGAACGGCGGATCGAAACGCACGTCATGCTGCTCGGGCTGCGCCAGCCCCTCACCCATCTCGCCCAGCTTGCCGATCAGGCGCGCCGCGTACTCGATGGCATTCACCCCATAAGGCGCATAGGCCGAATGGCAGGCCGCGCCATGGACCTGACAACGCATGGCCAGCTTGCCCTTGTGGCCTAGCACCGGCTTGAGCTCGGTCGGCTCGCCAATCAGGCACAGCCGCGGTTTATGGGGCCGCTGTTCAAGGGCCGCGAGCATCGAACGTACCCCCAGGCAACCGACTTCTTCGTCATAGGAGAACGCCAGGTGCAGCGGCATACGCAAAGGCCGCGCGAGAAACGCCGGGACCGCCGCCAGCACCGAGGCAATGAAGCCCTTCATGTCCGCAGCGCCGCGCCCGTACAAGCGCCCATCACGTTCGCTCAGGGCAAACGGCTCGACCGTCCAGGCCTGGCCGTCCACCGGTACCACGTCGGTGTGCCCCGACAGCACCACACCGCCCACGTCCTGCGGACCGATGGTGGCAAACAGGTTGGCCTTGGTGCCTTCGGCGTTATGGAACAACTCGCAGTCCACGCCAAGACCCGCCAAGTAGTCACGGATAAAGCCAATCAGCGCCAGGTTGGAATCGCGGCTGACCGTGGCAAAGCCGATCAGCCGGGCAAGCAGCGCGCGGCTGGCGAACTCACTCATTCCCCGGTACCCCGTAGCTTGGCGCTGCCGTGGGGTCGAGGGCGCGGGTCACGTAGTCCTGCATCTGGGGGCGATAGGCCTGCCACAGACCCTCCAGTTGCCCGATCGGGTCCTCATCGGCCCAGTCGACACGCAGGTCCACCAAGGGCCAGGTCAGCTCCCCGGCAATCTTCAATGCCGCAGAGTGCACAGGGCCGGCCTCGCCCCCCGCCGCCATGGCCGCGTGCATGGCCGCCAGCAGGCGGTCGGCCAGATGCCCCTCGGCCTGTTCGAAGGCGTGCACCATGGCCTCGATCACCTGCCGGGAAGACAGCAAGTTACCGGCCGCAGCGCACTGCTCGCCCGCCACGGCATCATGTACACCCAGGGCCTGCTTGCCGGTGAACAGCGCAACTTGGCCATGGCTGTCGATCACCGTGACCTGGCGGTATTCGCTCCAGCCGTTGGCATTGAGCACCCGGTCCAGCGCAGTAGGCGGCAGCTGCCCCTGCTCCAAGGCATCGAGCAGCTGCGGCCCGAGGGCCGGCAAGGTGATGTTCTGGGTCGCGACCGCACCCACACCTGCACGTACCCAGGGGCAGCGTGCCCCTACCGCAATGCTCGACGAACTGATGGCAATACCGACCTGGCCGGTTTCCTGGCAGCGACCGATGATGGAGAAAGTCATGTCATGGCTCCTGTTGTTCTGTCCAATGCACGCCATTCTGGGTGGAAGCATCCAGCACGCGAAACGACCTTTTTCCGAGGGCTTGAACAGGAAAAAACTAAGCCCCTCGCCCGCCCTGCGGAAAACCGCCAAAACACCGTTGCAAGCCGCACGAATCAAGGCCTTCGCCGTTTTATCGGCAAGCACCAGCTAAATACTATTTTCGCCATTTGTGCTGCATCCCTAGTCTGGCCCCAGGCAACGGCGGTCCTCCAAACCGACCTTACAAAAATCGCCAGAAAAGGGCTCGGACATGACTCTGAACAACATCGAAATCGACACCCTCGTCGTCGGCGCCGGCCAAGCCGGCGTGGCCATGAGTGAACACCTGAACAAGCTCGGCGTGCCGCACCTGGTACTGGAGCGCAACCGCATCGCCGAAGCCTGGCGCACCGGCCGCTGGGACTCGCTGGTCGCCAACGGCCCGGTCTGGCATGACCGCTTCCCGGGGCTCGAATTCAACCTCGATGCCGATGCATTCGCCGGCAAGGACCAGGTCGCTGACTACTTCGAACAGTACGTGCGCAAGTACAACCTGCCGGTACGTACCGGCATCGAAGTGAAGAAAGTGGTGCGCAACAGCGACCGCCCCGGCTTCACCATCGAAACCAACGAGGGCGTGATCCGCGCCAACCGCGTGGTCGCCGCCACCGGCCCGTTCCAGCGCCCGGTGATTCCGGCCATTGCGCCGCAAGACCCACGTCTGCACCAGATCCACTCCGCCGCCTATTTCAACCCCGAGCAGTTGCCCGCAGGCGCCGTGCTGGTAGTGGGTGCGGGTTCTTCGGGCGTGCAGATCGCCGAAGAACTGATGCGCGCCGGGCGCCAGGTGTACCTCTCGGTCGGCGCCCATGACCGCCCGCCACGGGCCTACCGCAACCGCGACTTCTGCTGGTGGCTGGGCGTGCTGGGCGAGTGGGACGCAGAAATCGCCAAGCCCGGCCGTGAGCACGTGACCATTGCCGTCAGCGGCGCACGCGGCGGCCACACGGTGGACTTCCGCGCCCTCGCCCACCAAGGCATGACCCTGGTCGGCCTCACTCAGTCGTTCAGCGAAGGCGTTGCCCGCTTCCAGGACAACCTGGCGGACAACATTCGCCGTGGCGACGAGAACTACCTGGCCCTGCTCGATGCCGCCGATGCCTACATCGAACGCAACGGCCTGGACTTGCCAGAAGAGCCCGCAGCTCGCGAGCGGCTGCCCGACCCAGAGTGCGTCAGCAACCCGCTGCTCGAACTCGACCTGATAAAGGCCGGCGTCAGCAGCATCATCTGGGCCACCGGCTATGGCGTGGACTTCAGCTGGTTGCAGGTCGACACCTTCGACGCCAACGGCAAGCCTCAACACCAGCGCGGCGTTGCCCGCGAACCGGGCGTGTACTTCCTTGGCCTGCCCTGGCTGTCACGCCGCGGCTCGTCGTTCATCTGGGGCGTGTGGCACGACGCCAAGCACGTCGCCGGCCACATCGCCACGCAACGGACCTACCTGGCCTACCGCGACAGCGATCAACGCGCAGCGGATGACCAGCAACAACCCACGATCAGCAACGTCAGCACCCTCGGAGCCCACTGATGCCTACCCATACCCGTATCCGCATGTTCAACACCAAGGTCACCTACCCCAACCAGACCCTGGACAACGACCTGTGCCAGGCAGTGCGCGCCGGCAACACCGTCTACGTACGCGGCCAGGTGGGCACCGACTTCGAAGGGCGACTGGTGGGCCTGGGTGACCCACGGGCACAAGCCGAACAGGCGATGAAAAACGTCAAGCAGCTGCTTGAAGAGGCAGGCTCGGACCTGTCGCACATCGTCAAGACCACCACCTACATCACCGACCCGCGCTTCCGCGAGCCGGTGTACAAGGAAGTCGGCAAGTGGCTCAAGGGCGTGTTCCCAATTTCCACCGGGCTGGTGGTGGCAGGCCTTGCCCAGGCCGAGTGGCTGATGGAGATCGACGTGATCGCCGTGGTGCCGGATCAGGCTTGAGCCACCGCCTGCGCACTCAGCCAGGCCTGCGTTACCCGCGCAGCCGCCGTTAGCCGCTGTGCCCCGTGCAACTGGGCTGACGGCACTTCCACGCTGAGGCTGACGCCTTTGGGCAAGGCTGCGAGCAACTGCACCAACGGCAGTTGCCCTTCGCCCGGCAACTGCCGGCCCTGGCGCGCTTCCTGGATGATGCCGCTCTCGGGTGGCGCCTGCAGGGGCGCATCGCATAACTGCACGGCCTGCAAGTAATGCGGGTCAATGTGGGCAAGGTCCGCCACCTGCCCCCCCGCGCGAAACAAGTGCAGGGCATCGACCAGCACACCGCTGTTGCCTTGCCCCGCCCCTGCCACCACGCTGTAGGCCTGCTGCACGGTCGCCACCGGCCGCCAGCGCATGAACTCAAGGTCCACGCGCAGGCCATAACCCCGCGCCAGCACGCACAAGGCCGCGAAGTGCCCGGTCAGACGCGCGAAATCGGCGTCATCCCCCGACACCGTCAAGCTCACCGCCCCCAGCTCTGCACCTGCCGCCAGCAACGGCTCGTAATCGGCGACCACCACCTCGGGCGTCAATGACACGAACTCGATGTCAGCGACCCGCACGCCCTCGCCCGCCATCACCGCCTTGAGCTCACGCAGCGCCTGGCTACCCGCCGCTTCCGGGTAAGCCAGTGCACCCGGCAGCACCGGGTGCAAGCGCAGCCCCACCGAACTGAAGCCGGCACGGCGCGCCTCGCGCACCAGCACCGCAGGCGCCAGGTCCAGCGCCGTCAGGTGAGCGACGCCGAGGCCACTCAATAGGTCGCCCTCCCGCCGCTGAGGTCGAACACGAAGCCGGTGGTGAAACTGCACTCGGGCCCGGCGATCCAGCTCACCATGTTGGCGATTTCCTCTACCTTCAGGAACCGCCCCATGGGGATCTTGGCCTTGCTCGCGGCAATGTGCTCCGGGGTCATCTCGGCCATCAGCGGTGTTTCGACCATGGCCGGCGCCACGCAGTTGAGCAACACGCCATCCTGCGCCAGCTCCTTGGCCGCGGCCTTGGTGAAGGCGATCACCCCTGCCTTGGCTGCCGAGTACGCCGAGATGTATTGCACGCCATCCTTGCCGGCCATCGAGGCGACATTGACGATGCGCCCGTAGCCGCGCTCACGCATGTGCGGGATGGCGGTGCGGCAGCAATAGAACACGCCGTTCAGGTCAATGGCGATGACCTTGTCCCAGGCCGCTGGCGGGTATTCCCAGGCGGGCACCACCGGGCCATTGATACCGGCGTTGTTGACCAGGATCTCGACCTGCCCGACCTGCGCCAGCACATGGGCGAAGGCCGCCTCTACCGAAGCCAGAGACGACACATCGACCGACTGACGCAGCACAGGCTCGAAACCCTGCTCGGCCGCGTCCCAGCCATCGACCGCGAGGTCCCAGATCACCACCTGGGCGCCGGCAGCGTGCAACCGCTGCGCAATGCCCAGGCCGATGCCACGCATGCCGCCGGTGACGATTGCAGTCTGCCCTTGCAGGTATTGGCTCATTGCTTTGCTCCATTATCGAGAGAGGGAACGTCTGGCAGGCGACGCAGGTCGCTCACCATGAACAGGTAACACAGCGCACCCAGGACGGTGATCGACGACACGAAGACCAGGGCCCAGACAAACGAGCCGGTCATTGACACGATGATGCCGATGGTCAATGGGGTGACGATGCCCGCCGCGTTGGCGAACAGGTTGAACAGGCCGCCACTCAAACCCAGCAGGCCTTTAGGCGCGATATCGGAGACGATCATCCAGGCCAGCGCCGACATGCCCTGGGCAAAGTAGGCGATGCAGAGAATGGCGATCACCAGCGCGTCGGATTCGACATAGTTGGCCAACACAATGACCGAGGCCGTGAGCAGGCCGGCAATCACCGGCAGCTTGCGCGCCACGTTCAGCGAGTAGCCACGGCGCAGCAAGGCGTCGGACAACCAGCCGCCGACCAGGGTCCCCAGCGACGCGGCGATGAAAGGCAGGACTGCGACCCAGCCGACCTTCAGCCACGGCATGTGCCGCTCGGTCACCAGGTACGTCGGAAACCAGGTCAGGAAGAACACGTTGGTCGAGTTGCAGGCAAACTGCCCCAGGCAGATACCCAGCATGTTGCGGTGCTTGAGCAACGCCGGGATCTGCGACCAGCGGAACACCGTGGCTTTCTGGCCACCGTCGACCACGCCGCCGCCGGCGGCGATGTAGTCGAGTTCGGCCTGGTTAGCCGTGGTGGACTGGTGCGGTTCATGGTATTTGCGCCACCAGACCAGGCCATACAGGATGCCCATCAGCCCGACCGCCATCAGCAGAAAACGCCAGCCGTAGGCATGCAGCACCCAGAACAGCAGCGGCGTTAAAAAGGCCAGCCCGGTGTACTCGGCGAAGGTGTAGATACCGGTCGCCCTGGCCCGTTCACTCTGCGGGAACCAGGTCGCCACTACGCGACTGTTGGTGGGGAAGCACGGTGCTTCGGTCACCCCCACCAGAAAACGCATGCCCAACAGCGACAGAAAGCCCTGGGCCAACCCCTGCAAGCCGGTGAACAGCGACCACAGCGTCAAGGCCAGCCAGTAGGTAAACTTGGTACCCAGCCGGTCGATGAGGATCCCGCCCGGGATCTGCGCCGCCGCGTAGGTCCAGGAAAACGCCGAAAAAATCACCCCCATCATCGCCGCATTCAGGCCCAGGTCGGCACTGATACTGGGCGCCGCTATGCCCATCACGCTGCGGTCGAGGTAGTTGATCATGGTGCCGCCAGATATCAGCGCCAGGATCATGAAGCGCGTGCGGGTGCGTTGTTGCAGGCGTGCTGGGGTGTCGAACACCCCCAAGCCGATGTTCTGCTCAGTGTTCATGACGGTTGCTCTCTTGTTATTGGAATGGCAAAGGGCGCTGCGTCAGGCGAACCCGAACAGACGTCGCGGCGTGCCCCACATGACCTTGCGGCGCAGTTGCGCGTCCGGCATCAGGCGCTCGGCCAGTTTCAGCAAGGGCCCGTAGTCCACCCGCGCGCGCTGGCGAATGAACGGCCAGTCGGAGCCCCACACACAAGCATCCGGGCCAAAGGCCTCGATCAGGGCATGGACGTAGGCACTGCTCTGCGCCAGCAGTGCATCGGCCGCGGCAAACTTCTGCATACCGGACAGCTTGACGCTGGCCCGGCCGCTGCCAGCCAACTGCAGCAAGGCCTGGAAGCCCGGCTGCTGGACGCCGGCGCATACGTCTGGTCGGCCGCAGTGGTCGATCAACAGGCGTGCCGAGGTACGCTGCAGCAGCCCGCGCAACGCCAGCAACTGGTCTTCGCAGACCTGCACCTGGGCAAACAGGTCGAGTTCGGCGAGCTTGCCGAACAGCCCGTCGACCGCGTCGAGGCTCGCCACACCGTACAGCGCCGGGTTGAAAGCCACCCCGACCACCCCTTGGGCCCGCAGCGCGGCCAGCGCATCGAGGGTGATGCCAGGGTCGACCACCGCCACGCCCTTGAAACGCCCCTGCCCCACGGCCAGGGCGTGCAACAGGCAACGGTTGTCGGTGTGGTAGCCGCTGTTGGGGCCTACCAGCAAGGCATGCTGCACACCGTAGGCTTCCATCACCCGGTTGAACTGCTCGAGGGTGGCGACCTCCTGCCCGGAAGGTGCATAGGGCGCGTCGGGGTGATAGGCAAAGCGGGCGGGGTCAAACAGATGGTTATGGCAATCGATCTTGGGTTCGTCAAAGATGTTCACGCAGCACTCCCCTCAAGCGCCGCTGCGCTTGCCTGCAGATCTTGTTATGGTGCGCCGCAAAGGCGGCTCGACTCGGTTCAAGATACTGCGAGCCCAGCGGAAGCGCTCATACCCAGATGGCGAATACCATAACCAAAGGTAATGCTCATGCCCCTCGACAACGAAGGCCCGGAAACCCGCGCGCTGGTGTTCAAACTGCGGCACATGGAAGTGTTTCGTGCGGTGATGCTGACCGGGTCGATCAGCGCGGCGGCGAAAATGCTTTATGTGTCGCAGCCGGCGGTGAGCAAGTTGATCCAGTACATCGAGGGGCGCCTGGCGTACCGGTTGTTCGAGCGCATCAACAACCGCCTGGTGCCTACCCACGAGGCGCAGATTCTCTTTCGCGAAGTCGAGCGGGTGTATCAGGCGGCGCTGGAGGTCAATGAATGTGCGTTGTCACTGGCCAGTGGCGGCCATCGCAACCTGCGCATCTCGTGCAGCGCATCACTGTCGACCGTGGTCATCCCGATTGCGCTGGCCCAGCTCAAGCGCGAGTCGCCCTCGCTGAACATCGAGTGGCAAACCTCGCTGATGGGTGAAATGCCGAACCAGATCCTGTCGAAGAAGGTCGACCTGTCGATTGCCGCCTTGCCGGTGATCCACGATCACCTGCATTCACGGGCGTTCATGCGTGGCCGCATGGTGGTGGTGATGCCGCCGGAGCACGCCCTGGCGCGGCAGGCATCCCTGACCCTGGAGCAACTGCAAGGCCATGACTTGCTGTTGTTCAGGCCCGACATGCCGTTTGGCAAACTGCTGGCCGAACACATCCACCAGCGCGGCCTGCAGCTGCAATCATTGTTGTCGTTCACCAATGCCAACGAAGCCGTGGCCCTGGTCAAGCAAGGCATGGGGCTTACCCTGATCGACGAGTTCGTGGCGCAGGACAGCGGCTTGGCGGTGGTGCCACTGGCCGAAGAAATCCACTTCGACATCAGCTTTGTCTATTCGCGCTTCGAACCGCCCTCGCACTCGGCGCTGCACCTGATGCAGGTGCTGCATGCGCAGGCGTTGAAGCTTGGGCGTGGGGTTGCCGGGTTCGAGCTGCCTACCGCCTGAGGCAGAGAAGCGGCCCAGCAAGGCCGCCTCTGCAGGGAATCAGGCGATGGCGGCGTCCACCAACACCTGCGCTTCCTGCACCAGGCGCTGCAGGTGCGCCTCGTCGATGAAGCTCTCGGCGTAGATCTTGTAGATGTCCTCGGTGCCCGACGGCCGCGCGGCAAACCAGCCGTTGGCGGTCATCACCTTCAACCCGCCAATCGCCTGGCCGTTGCCTGGCGCATGGCTGAGGATCTGCACGATCGGCTCACCGGCCAGTTCGGTCGACTTGACCTGTTCGGGTGCCAGCTTGCTCAGCAACGCCTTCTGCCGTACATCGGCCTTGGCCTCGACACGCGTAGCAAACGGCTTGCCCAGTGCCGCCGTCAGGTCCGCATAGGCCTGGCTCGGATTGCGCCCGGTTCGTGCGGTCATCTCTGCGGCCAGCAAGGCCGGAATCAACCCGTCCTTGTCAGTGGCCCAGACCGAGCCATCGCGGCGCAGGAACGACGCCCCCGCGCTTTCCTCGCCACCAAAACCCAACGAACCATCGAACAGGCCCTGGGCAAAGAACTTGAAGCCCACCGGCACCTCATACAGTTCGCGGCCCAGGCGCTCGGTGACGCGGTCGATCAGGCCGCTGGACACAACGGTCTTGCCCACTGCCGCGTCGCTGCGCCACTGCGGGCGGTGACGGAACAGGTAGTCGATGGCCACAGCCAGGTAGTTGTTCGGCTGCAACAGGCCATCCGGGGTGACGATGCCATGGCGGTCGTGGTCCGGGTCGCAGGCAAACGCCACGTCGAAGCGCTCGCGCAGGCCAATCAGGCCCTGCATGGCGTGGGGCGAGGATGGGTCCATGCGGATCTGGCCGTCCCAGTCGACGGTCATGAAGCGGAAGGTCGGGTCGACCTCGGTGTTGACCACTTCCAGGTTGAGCTTGTAATGCTCGGCGATCGCCGCCCAGTAATGCACCCCGGCCCCACCCAACGGGTCAACACCCAGGCGCAGGTTGGCGCTGCGAATCACATCGAAGTCGATGACATTGCCCAGGTCTGCCACGTAGTGGCTCACGTAGTCGTGGCGATGGGTGGTGGCCGCTTGCAAGGCCTGGGCATGGTCCATGCGCTTGACGCCCGCCAGGTTCGCCGCCAGCAGTTCGTTGGCCTTGGCCTCGACCCACTTGGTCACGTCGCTGTCGGCCGGGCCTCCATTGGGCGGGTTGTACTTGAAGCCCCCGCTTTGCGGCGGGTTGTGCGACGGCGTGATGACGATGCCGTCGGCAAGGCCTTGTTCGCGGCCACGGTTGTAGCAAAGGATGGCGTGGGACACCGCCGGGGTCGGCGTGTACTCGTCGTCTTTGGACAACATCACCTGCACGCCGTTGGCCGCCAGCACTTCCAGCGCACTGGCCGAGGCCGGTGCCGACAGCGCGTGGGTGTCGGCGCCGATGAACAGCGGGCCGTCGATGCCCTTCTCCTGGCGGTACAGGCAGATGGCCTGGGTGATGGCCAGCACGTGGTACTCGTTGAAACTCAACTCGAAGGAAGTACCTCGGTGCCCCGAGGTGCCGAAGGCCACCCGCTGGGCCGCCACCGCCGCGTCGGGGCGGCCGGTGTAGTAAGCGGTGAGCAGTCGGGGAATATCGACCAGCACGCTGGCCGGAGCCAGCTTGCCTGCCAAAGGACTGAGCGTCATGCAGAAACCTCGAGTTCAACGGATGTTGGTGTTGGAGCCTGCAGTGTACTGAGAGTTGCAATGCCGCGCGATGGTCTAGAGTATTTGCCATCACTCCCCGGCAACGAGGCCCCATGGCTGTCCACCGCCTGACCCGCACTCACCCCCGCCTCACGCTCGCCGCCCTGGTCGGCATCATCGGCGCCTGGCTGGTCCCGGCAGGTGACACCGTCCAGCACATCCTCGTCGGCTGGAACCTCGGTGTCTGGCTTTACCTGCTGCTGGTGCTGTGGCTGACCTGGAACGCCAACCCGGATAAAGTCCGCAAGGTCGCCCAGATCGAGGACGAAAACGCCGGGCTGGTTCTGTTTACCGTGTGCATCGCCGCCATCGCCAGCCTGGCCGCGATCACCCTGCAACTGGTCTCCAGCCGCGGCCTGCAAGGCAATGCGCTGACCCTGCACTACCTCTACACCGGCTTGACCGTGGCCGGCTCCTGGCTGCTGATCGGCTGCATTTTCAGCCTGCACTACGCCCGGCTGTTCTATAACGGGCAAAACCACGAACCCCCACTGCGCTTCGCCGATGGCGAACGCAACCCCGATTACTGGGACTTCCATTACTTCTCGTTCACCATCAGCGTGGCGGTGCAAACGTCCGATGTCGGCGTCGCCGGGCGTGGGCTGCGGCGGGTGGTGCTGGCGCACTCCGTGGTCGGCTTCGTGTTCAACACGGCGATTCTGGGGTTCACCATCAATATTGCGGCGGGCCTGCTGGGTTAATTACCCTGACAGTTCTGCCAGTAGACGGCCCGTCAACAGGCAGAAAGAATAAGGAATTCGTTATCCGCTGCAGGTCGAAACCATGACTATTTTTGCCCAACCTCCAACGTCTACGCGATTCTTCTACGAGGCAAATCGCTTATGCAGTATCAAGGGTGCCTCATCCGAGCGTATCCTGCGGGCTCAGGGAATCGGGATCGGGCAAAAATCTGATACCACGAATGTGCAGCTTTACCAGTTAGACGACGCACGCTCCATTATAGGAAGCGCTTCAACACGCTCGGCATTTCCCTACACACCTTATGGTGGCGGGAGCTCGGATGAACCCTTGCTTTCGTCATCTTTCGTCGGCCAACGCTTCGACACTGCTTCTGGCGGTTATCCGTTGGGCAATGGACTGCGTCTCTATAAACCCGGCATTTTCCGGTTCGCCTCATCGGACGCGCTGTCTCCCTTTGGAAAAGGGGGATCTAATTCATACAGCTATTGCCAAGGCGATCCAGTCAATCGACATGATCCAAGCGGTCAGTTTTGGATAGTTCGATACCTACTCCGTGCTACCCGCGGGTTAATTCGCACTGCCACTCATGTCATTACGGAGACTTCGCACCATGCGGCTGACCAGATAGCGCCAGGCTTAAGGGTACTCCGCGACGTGATAATGGCTGCCGCGTCTGTCCCAACCGAGCAGTCGATGAGGGCCAGGACATTGATTCTACGGGAACAGCCCACCCTTCAGCCGCCATTAGAAATTGCATCTCAATTCAACCGTCCACGCGTATCAGATGCCATCGGCGGACTGCCCCATATTCAATCGAGCGTCAGAAATGGCACGCCGCACCATTCGTCTGAAATTACTACGTACTGATTGTGCAGAATAACGTTGTATCCGCGCGCTGTTGCCCAAGGAAAACGTTTGCCAAGACGTCATTAGCCCAGTGCGGTCCATGAAAAGGATGTGACCACGGTCATGCATTGGCACATTAACCCTATCTGCAGCCGGGAATTCCCCATGGCAGGTGCTATGGTTACATTCCCGGCGGCCGTGCCTGCGGCCACCCGCTCACCGCGTCCAGGTAAGGACAAGGAGGCTGGCATGAACAAGATGACGTTCCCAAACGCCTGCCAGGTGATGCGCTGGCATTTCCACCCGTTGGGCTTCGAGGCCAGCATGGATGCGCCGCGCAGCATGATCGCGCGCCTGTTCGACCGCGCCACCGGGGAAACCCTGCTGGCCATCGCCGGCATCCCTTGCGCCGCCATCATGGCCGCAGCGGATGTCGAGCGCATCATCGAAGCGGTCGAGGCCGAAATGGACGCCTTCGTACCGGTCTTCGCCTTGCGCGACGCAGGCTAAACCGGCACCTCGGGTTCCTGGCGCAGCGACTGCAAATTGCCCATGAACTGCTCTGCCGGCACCGGCTGGCCCAGCAGATAACCTTGCAGCGAATCGCACCCCAGGCGGGTGAGGAAGTCTTGCTGTTTGTCGGTCTCTACCCCTTCGGCAACGATGCGCAAACCCAGTGCCTGGCCCAGGGCAACGATTGCAGAGACAATCGCGGCGTCATCGCTGTCCTGCTCCAGGTCACGCACGAAACCGCGGTCGATCTTCAGTTCGTTAGCCGGCAGGCGCTTGAGGTACATGAGGCTGGAGTAACCAGTGCCAAAGTCATCGATTGACAAGTCCACGCCCATGTCGGACAGGCGTTGCAGCACCGTCAGGCTGGCATCGGCGTCGTGCATGGCGGTGGTTTCGGTGATTTCCAGGGTCAGGCAGTTGGCCGGCAGGCCATTCTCGCTCAAAGCCCGGGCCACGCTTTCGACCAGCCCAGCGTGGCAGAACTGGATGGCCGAAAGGTTGACCGCCATGCGCCAGCCCAGGTGCCCTTGGTCCAGCCACTGGCGCATCTGCCGGCAGGCTTCGTCGAGCACCCATTCGCCAATGGGGATGATCAGGCCGGTCTTTTCCGCCAGGCCGATGAACCGATCAGGCAGCAACAACCCCTGCTGCGGGTGCTCCCAGCGCAGCAGGGCTTCGGCACCGATCGGCTGGCAGGCCTGGGCATCGAACTTGGGCTGGTAATGCAGGCGGAACTGGCCCTGCTCCAGCGCCTGGCGCAGGTCCTGCAGCAACTGCAGTTGCTGCCGGGCGTTGCTGTTCATCGACACGTCGAAGAAGCTGTAGCCATTCTTACCTGCGCTTTTGGCGTGGTACATCGCGGCATCGGCATTGCGCAGCAACTCGTGCTGGTCCAGGCCATTGCCGGGGTACAAGACGATGCCCAGGCTGGCCGTGAGTTGCAGATCATGCTCGGCGACACGGAACGGCCGCGACACCAGGTTGACCTGTTTGACCGCCACGTCCATGGCATCGTTTGGCTCCTGCAATTCCACCAGCAGCACGAACTCGTCGCCGCCAATGCGCGCCAAGGTGTCCTGGCTGTGCAAGTGGCCACGCAAACGTGCGGCCACGGCCTTGAGCAACAAGTCGCCGACATGATGACCAAAGGCATCGTTGACCGGTTTGAAGCCATCCAGGTCGATGAACATCAAGGCAAAGCACCCGCCCTGCTCCGCCACCTTGCCGATGGCCTGCTCGATGCGGTCGGCCAGCAGGGTACGGTTGGGCAGGTCGGTGAGCGTGTCGTGCAGGGCCAGCTGGGTCAGCTCCTGGTTGGCCAGGGTCAGCGAGCGGGCAAGCTCAGCGGTGCGCGCTTCCAGGCGCGCGTCCAGCACCGAGGTCAGCAACGCCACCGCCAATACCGCCAGGGTGGTGATCAGCACCAGGTAGACCAGCCCGTCGCCTTGCAGCCCGCCGCCCAGCGCACCACAGAAGCTACCCGTAGGGAAATTGGCCGCCGCCATGCCGGTGTAGTGCATGCCCACTATGGCAACCCCCATGATCACGGCCGCCAGGCCCCGGATCTGGCGCACGTAAGGGGTGTGCCTGCGCAAGCGAAACGCGATCCACAGCGCCGCCGCCGAGGCGCCAACGGCGATCAACAGCGAAGCGCCGAACAGCGTTGGGTCATAGTCGATGCCCGGTAGCATGCGCAGCGCGGCCATACCGGTGTAGTGCATGCAACTGATGCCTGCCCCCATGATCAACGCACCGAAGCCCAGTTGCAGCCAGGGCAGGCTTGGCTGGCTCACCAGCCACAAAGCAAAGCCTGACGACAGCACAGCGATCAACAGCGAAAACGCCGTGAGCCCTAGGTCGTAGCCCAGGTCGATGGGCAGGCTGAACGCGAGCATACCGATGAAGTGCATCGACCACACGCCGATGCCCATGGCCAGCGCGCCGCCCCCCATCCACAGGTGCACAGCCCTGCCTTTGGCCGTGGCAATACGGCCGGTCAGGTCAAGGGCGGTATAGGACGCCAGGATCGCCACGCACAGCGAAATCAACACCAACGAAGAGGAGTAGCTGCCTGTGAGCATTGGGAGTTCCAGCGACAGGCCAGGGGGCCCGGAAAAAGCTGACGATTGTACTCAAGCTTTGGCGAAACGCACGGGGTTTTTGCGAATGGGAATGGATCCAACATCCCCTTCTTAGGCCCTGCCCAGGCGCGGCCTGTGGGTGCGGGCTTGCCCCGCGAAGCAGGCACCGCAGAGAATGGCACGGGCTTCGCCCGTATTCGCGGGGCAAGCCCGCTCCTAATGGGTCATGCGTGTTTTCTGAGTTTCGAGCAAGACAGGTGCTCACACAGCCCTAGGGCTGGGCGAGTTCCTACTCGGCAAACGCCTGCTCGGCATCCCAACCGCCGCCCAGCGCAGCAATCAGCTGCACACTCGCCACCAACCGCCCTTGCAGTAGGTTCAGCACACTGCGCTCGTTACTCAACGCCGTGGTCTGCACGTTCACCACATCCAGGTAGCCGATCAACCCCGCGCGGTACTGATTCTCCGTCAGTCGAAGCGACTCACGCGCCGCGTCCAATGCCTCCTGGCGTACCACCGCTTCATCGCCGTATACCTTCAGCTGCACCAGGTAGTTTTCCACTTCCTTGAAGCCATCGAGCACGGTCTGGCGATACTGCGCTACGGTCTGGTCATACACCGCCACGGTACGGTCCACCTCGGCGCTGCGCTTGCCCGCATCGAACAGGGTCATGGCCAGCGAAGGCCCTACCGACCAGTACCGGTTCGGCAGTTCGATCCAATTGCTGAAGCTGCTGCTGGAATAGCCCCCACTCAGGCTCAGGCTCAGGTCGGGGAAGTAGGCAGCCCGCGATACGCCGATATTGGCGTTGGCGGCCATCACGTTGCGCTCGGCCGAGGCAATGTCCGGGCGGCGCTCGAGCAATTGCGAGGGCAATGTCACGGGGATGTCCGGCAGCGCCGGGATGCTCTTGCTGTCGGCCAATGCAAAGTTAGCCGGGGCCTTGCCCAGCAACACGGCAATGGCATTCTCGAACTGCGCACGCTGCCAGATCAGGTCGATCAGGTCCGCCTGGGTGCTTTTCAGCTGGGTCCGCGCCTGCGCCACCGCATCCGGCCCGGACACACCGGCGCGGTACTGGTTTTCGGTCATGCGCAGCGAGCGCTCGTAGGTGGCCACGGTCGCTTCCAGCAGGCGCTTCTGCTCATCGATCACACGCAACTGCAGGTAGTTCTGCACCAGCTCCGACTGCTGGCTCAGGCGGATCGAGGCAAGGTCGGCAAAGCTGGCTTCGGCACTGGCTTCGTTGGCGTTCAAGGTTTCACGCAGCTTGCCCCACAGGTCGATCTCCCAGCTCACGCCGAGCTGCGTGTTGTAGGTGTTGCGAATGCCGCTGCTGTTGTTCGACAGGCTGGAGCTGGAGCTGCCAGTGCCTTGAGCCGAACGGTTCTTGCTGGCGCTCAGGTCCAGGCTCGGGAACAGTGCGGCGCGGCTGCTGCGCACCAGCGCCTGGGCCTGGCGGTACTGGGCTTCGGACTGCGCGACGGTCTGGTTGCTGCGGTTGAGCTCTTCGACCAAGGCATTGAGCCCGGCATCGCCATAGACCTCCCACCAGGCGCCACGGGCAATGGCGTCCGACGGCTTGGCCTGGCTCCAGCCCTCGGCCTGCTTGTACTGCGCCGGGGTGCTCAGCTCGGGGCGGTGGTAGTCCGGGCTCAGGGTACAGGCACTGAGCAGCGCCACACACAGGCTGGCGCCGAGCAGGCGCGAGCCACGCCCCAGGGTCAACGACTGCAGGGTACGGTGAAGGGGTGTCTGGGCAAAGTTCATAGCGGGGTATCCAGAGCGGCGTCGGTGCGCACGCCGCGCCAATGGTTGAAACGGTGACGCAGGCGGTCGAGGTACAGATAGACCACCGGTGTCGTATAAAGGGTGAGGATCTGGCTGAAGACCAGGCCGCCGATGATGGTCAAACCCAGCGGCTGGCGCATTTCCGCGCCTTCGGCACGGCTGACCAGCAGCGGCAAGGCGCCAAGGATGGCCGCCAGGGTGGTCATCAGAATCGGCCGCAAGCGCAACAGGCAAGCGCGGCGGATGGACTCTTCCGGCGACAGGCCCTGGTGGCGCTCCAGTTGCAGCGCCAGGTCGATCATCAAGATCGCGTTCTTCTTCACCACGCCAATCAGCAGGAACAGGCCCAGCAGCGAGATGAGGCTGAACTCGCCGCCGGTGACATACAGCGCCAGCAAGGCACCGACGCCCGCCGAGGGCAGTGTCGAGAGAATGGTCAGCGGGTGAATGTAGCTTTCATAAAGAATGCCCAGCACCAGGTACACCAGCACCAGCGCGCCGAGGATCATGAAGGGCTGGCCTTCCTGGGTCTTGGCGAAAGCGTCGGCGGTGCCGCCGAGCTTGGCGATGACTTCTTCGGGCAGGCCCAGCTTGGCCACCGCCCGCTCCACTGCAGCCATGGCCTGGTCGGGGCTGTAGCCTTCGGCAACGTCGAAGGCAATGTCTTCGGAGGCAAACTGGCCCTCGTGGCTGACCCGGTCATTGGCCAGGCTGTTCTCGTAGTGGGCAATGGTCGACAACGGCACCCGGGCGCCATCATTGGTGATCACCTGCACCTGCTCCAGGGTACTCGGGTCCCAGGCGTATTTCGGGTTGATCTCCAGCACTACCTGGTACTGGTTGAGGCTGTCGTAGATGGTCGAGATCTGCCGCTGGCTGTAGGCGTTGTTGAGCACCGTGGTGACCATGTCCATGTCGATGCCCAGGCGCTTGGCCTGGTCACGATCGACCACCAGGGTTACCTGCTGGGTGCCGGCGCCGTCACGGGCGTCGATGGCGGTCAACTCGGGCAAGGCACGCACCGCCGCGACCACTTTCGGGAACCACTCGCGCAGGGCTGCCAGGTCGCCGCTCTGCAGGGTATAGAGGTACTGCGACGAAGTCTGGTCACGCCCGCCGCCACCCAGTTGCAAGTCCTGGTCGGCCATCAGGAACAGGCGCCCGCCGGGCACCTTGGGCATCTCTTTACGCAAGCGCTCGATAACCTTCTGGGCATCGATCTTGCGCTCGTTGATCGGTTTCAGGCGCACCAGCACCATGGCATTGTTGGTACCACTGTTGCCGCCGATAAAGCCCGCCACGCTCTGCACCGCAGGGTCGGCGAGCAAGGCGCGGCGGTAGATTTCCATCTTCGGCTGCATCACGCTGAACGACAGGCCATCGTCACCTCGGATAAAGCCCATCAACTGGCCGGTGTCCTGCTGCGGCATCAGTGTCTTGGGCACCACCACGTACAGGGCAATGTTGATGCCGATAGTGGCCAACAGGCTGAGCAGGGTCAGGCGCTTGTGGCGCAGCGCCCAGCCAAGGCTGCGGTCATAGCCATTGACCATGCGCTGGTGCAGCTTGTCGCTCCAGCGCTGCACGCGCGTCTGCTGCGCCTGGTGCGGCTTGAGCCAGCGCGCGCAGAGCATCGGTGTCAGGGTCAGCGAGACCACCAGCGAGACGATGATCGCCGCCGCCAACGTGATCGAAAACTCCTGGAACAGGCTGCGCACGATGCCGCCCATGAACAGGATCGAGACGAATACCGCCACCAGCGACACGTTCATCGACAACAGCGTGAAGCCCACTTCCTTGGCACCCAGGAACGCCGCACGCATCGGCGGCTGGCCATCCTCGATGTGCCGGGAGATGTTCTCCAGCACCACGATGGCATCGTCCACCACCAGGCCGGTGGCCAAAATCAGCGCCATCAGCGACAGGTTGTTGAGGGAGAAACCGCACAGGTACATGACGGCAAAGGTGCCCACCAGCGACACCGGTACCGCCAGGCTCGGGATCAACGAGGCACGCAGGCTGCCAAGGAACAGGTAGACCACCAGAATCACCAGGCCTACCGCGATCAACAGGGTGTGCTCGGCCTCCTTGAGGGTCGCCTTGATCACCGGCGAGCGGTCCATGGCCACGTTCAGCTGGACGCTGGCCGGCAGTAGCGACTGCAACGCTGGCAACTGCGCCTTGATCTGGTCGACCGTTTCGATGATGTTGGCCCCGGTCTGGCGGTTGACCACCAGCAGCACCGCGCTCTGGTCGTTGAAGAAGCCGCTGTTGTAGCGGTTCTCGACGCTGTCGGTGATGGTCGCCACGTCGGACAGACGCAGAATGGTGCCGTTCTGCTGGCGGATCACCACCGGCTCGTAGTCCTTGGCCGTTTCCAGCTGGTCGTTAGCCCGCACCTCCCAGCTACGCTCGGCATCCTCGACGAAGCCCATGGGCCGGCGCTGGTTGGCGTTGGCCACGGCGGTGCGCACCTCGTCCAGCGACACGCCGTACTGGTTGAGCAACTGCGGCTCCACCGAAATGCGCACGGCCGGCAGCGAACTGCCGCCGATCTGCACCTCCCCTACCCCGGATACCTGGGCCAGGCTCTGCGACAGGATGGTGTCTGCCAAATCGTACAGCTGGCCCTTCTGCAGCACATCGGAGGTCAGCGACAGCACCATGATCGGTGCCTGCGACGGGTTGATCTTCTTGTACGTGGGCATGCTGCGCATGCCGCTGGGCAGCAGGTTGCGGGTGGCATTGATGGCCGCCTGCACCTCACGCGCCGCGCCGTCGATGTCACGGCCCATTTCAAAGCCGATGATCACCCGCGTCGAGCCCTGGTTGGAGCTGCTGGTCAGCGTGGTAACGCCGGCGATACTGCCCAGCTTGCGTTCCAGCGGCGTGGCCACGGTGGCGGCCATGACTTCAGGGCTGGCACCGGACAGGTTGGCCTGCACCACGATCACCGGGAAGTCCATCTGCGGCAGCGGCGCAACCGGCAGCAGGCCGAAGCTGACCCCACCCAGCAGCATGATCGCCAGGCTCAGCAGCATGGTCGCTACCGGGCGCCGGATGAAAGGACCGGACAGGTTCATTTGTAGCTCCAAGCTGCAAGTTGCAAGCTACAAGTGGGCGTGCGAGCAGGCTCGGAACTCCGGCTCACGCCAATCAGCTTGCAGCTTGCGGCTTGATGCTTGAGGCCGCTCATGCCGGCTCCTCCGCAACGTCCTGCCGACCAAAACGATGCGCAAGCCGATCAAAATAAAGGTAGATGACCGGCGTGGTGAACAGTGTCAGCACCTGGCTGACCAGCAGCCCGCCCACCATCACCAGGCCCAGCGGCTGGCGCAGTTCGGCACCGGAGCCGGTTGCGAGCATCAGCGGCACCGCACCGAACAACGCGGCCAGGGTGGTCATCAGGATCGGCCGGAAGCGCAGCAACGCGGCCTGGTAGATGGCGTCCTGCGGGGTCATGCCCTGATGGCGTTCGGCTTCAAGGGCAAAGTCGATCATCATGATCGCGTTCTTCTTGACGATGCCGATCAGCAGGATGATGCCGATGATGGCGATCATGCCCAGGTCGTTGCCACTGATGAGCAATGCCAGCAACGCGCCGACCGCCGCCGAGGGCAAGGTCGAAAGGATGGTGACCGGGTGGACGTAGCTCTCGTAGAGCACACCCAGCACGATGTACATGGTCACCACGGCGGCGAGAATCAGCAGCAAGGTGCTCGACAGCGAGGCCTGGAAGGCTTCTGCGGCGCCCTGGAAGCGGGTTTGCACGCCAATCGGCATGCCGATCTCCTGCTGCACCTGCTCGATGACCTTCACCGCCTCGCCCAGCGACGCGCCATGTGCCAGGTTGAACGACATCATCACCGCCGGGAACTGGCCGATGTGCGAAATCGCCAACTGCGCCTGGCGCTGCTCGATACGCGCCAGCGCCGACAACCGCACCTGGCCGCCATCGGTGGCCTTGACGTGGATCGACTCCAGCGCCTGCGGGCCGATGCTGGCGGCGGCTTGCGACTGCAGCACCACGCGGTACTGGCTGGCCTGGGTGTAGATGGTCGAGATCTGCCGCTGGCCGAAGGCGTCGTACAAGGCGTTGGTGATCTGCGCAACCGTGATGCCAAGGCGGCTGGCCATGTCGCGGTCGATCACCAGGTACACCTGCAGGCCCTTGTCCTGCAGGTCGCTGGCCACGTCGGCAAGCTCCGGGCGCTGTTGCAGCGCCTGCACCAGCTTGCCGCTCCACTGCGCCAGCAGGTCGGCGTCAGGCGAGGACAGGCTGAACTGGTACTGGGTGCGGCTGACCCGATCCTCGATGCTCAAGTCCTGCACCGGCTGCATGAACAGGCGGATGCCCACCAGCTTGTCGAGCTGCGGCTGCAGGCGGCTGATGACCTCGCCGGCGGTGACGTCACGTTCACCGTGCGGCTTGAGGTTGATCAGCAAACGCCCACTGTTGAGCGTGGCGTTGTCGCCATCCACGCCAATGTAGGACGACAGGCTCTGCACGGCCGGGTCCTGCAGGATTACCTTGCTCAGCGACTGCTGGCGCTCGCTCATGGCGGCGAACGAGGTCGATTGCGGCGCTTCGGAAATACCCTGGATCACGCCGGTGTCCTGCACCGGGAAGAAGCCCTTGGGCACCGCCATGTAGAGCACCACGGTAAGCGCAAGGCTGGCCAACGCCACCAGCAGGGTCAGCGGCTGATGCCTGAGCACCCACTGCAGGCCGCGGCCGTAGTGCTCGATGAGCCAGTCGATCCAGGCGCCACTGGCGCGGTAGAAACGGCCCTGCTCTTCTTCCTTGGGCTCGCGCTTGAGCAAGCGCGCGCACATCATCGGCGTGAGGGTCAGCGACACGACCAGGGAAATCAGGATCGCCACCGCCAGGGTGATCGCGAACTCGCGGAACAGCCGGCCGACCACATCGGCCATGAACAGCAGCGGGATCAGTACCGCGATCAGCGAGAAGGTCAGCGATATCAGGGTGAAGCCGATCTGCCGGGCGCCCTTGAGCGCGGCCTGCATGGGGGTTTCGCCCTCCTCGATGTGCCGGGAGATGTTCTCCAGCATGACGATGGCATCGTCCACCACGAAACCAGTGGCGATGGTCAGGGCCATGAGGGTCAGGTTGTTCACCGAAAAACCGGCCAGGTACATCACGCCAAAGGTGCCGATCAACGACAGCGGGACGGCAATCGACGGGATCAGGGTGGCACTGAAACGGCGCAGGAACACGAAGGTGACCATGACCACCAGGACGATGGCGATCAGCAATTCGTGCTGCACGTCCTTGACCGCGGCGCGGATGGTCTGGGTACGGTCGGTGAGCACCGACACGTCGAGGCCGGCCGGCAGGTTGTCGGTGATCGAAGGCAGCAGTTCCTTGATCCGGTCGACCACTTCGATGACGTTGGCCCCCGGCTGGCGCTGAATGTTCAGCAACACGGCCTGGTTTTCGTTGGCCCAGGCGGCGAGGCGCTCGTTTTCGGCACCGTCGACGATCTCGGCCACATCCTTCAGGCGCAGCGGCGCACCGTTGTTGTAGGCCAGGATCAGGTTGGCGTATTCCGCCGGGGAACGCAGCTGGTCGTTGGCATCGAGCATCGACACCCGGGTCGGGCCGTCGAAGTTGCCTTTGGGCTGGTTGACGTTGGAGGCGCCGATCAACGTACGCACGTCATCGAGGTTGAGGCCATTGGCAGCCAGGGCATCGACGTTGACCTTGATGCGCACCGCCTGGCGTTGGCCACCGGCGATACTGACCATGCCCACGCCACTGATCTGGGCGAGCTTTTGCGCCACCCGGGTATCGACCAGGTCGTTGAGCTTGGGCAGCGGCATGGTCTTGGAGGAAATGGCCAAGGTCAGCACCGGGGTGTCGGCCGGGTTGACCTTGTTGTACACCGGCGGTGCGGGCAGGTCGCTGGGCAGCAGGTTGCTGGCCGCATTGATCGCTGCCTGCACCTGTTGCTCGGCGACATCCATGTTCATGTCGAGGCTGAAGCGCAGGGTCAGCACCGAAGCACCGCCGGAGCTGGTCGAGGCCATCTGGGTCAGGCCCGGCATCTGCCCGAACTGGCGTTCAAGCGGCGCGGTGACCGCACTGGTCATGACTTGCGGGCTGGCGCCGGGGTACAGGGTCATGACCCGGATGGTCGGGTAATCGACCTGAGGCAGGGCCGAAACCGGCAACAACGTGTAGGCAATCAGGCCGGCCAGGACGATGGCCAGCATGCTCAGCGTGGTGGCGACCGGCCGCAGGATGAACAGGCGCGAGAGGTTCATGCGCCCGCCTTGCCTGCTTCAGCAGCCTGGGCGGCGCCCTTGGCGTCCTGGCCTTGCAGGTGCTGACCGGGGGCGGTCGGCACTTGCGAGCTGTCTTCGACCACGTCCACCTTGGTGCCCTCTCGCAGCCGGTCGGTGCCTTCCAGCACCAGGCGGTCGCCGGCAGCCAGGCCTTCGAGAATCACGCTGTTTTCACCATCGCTGGCACCGACCTTGAGCTTGCGCACGTTGACGGTGTTCTCGGCGTTGATCACATAGGCGAAGGTGCCGTCGTTACCGAACTGGATGGCCGCCGCAGGGGCCATTACCACCTGCTTGAGGGTGTCGGCCAGCAGGCGCACGTTGACGAACTGGTTGGGGAACAGGGCCAGGTCCTTGTTCTCGAACCGGCCCTTGAACTTGAGGGTGCCGGTGGTGGTGTCGATCTGGTTATCGATACTGCCCAGTACACCGCTGGACTGCAGCTTGCTGTCGCTGCGGTCCCAGGCTTCGACCGGCAGGCTGGCGCCGCTGCGATAACGTTCCAGTACGGTGCTCAGCTCAGTTTCCGGCAGGGTGAACACGACGTTGATCGGCTCGGTCTGGGTGATGACGACCAGCGCCGTGGTGTCGTTGGCGGCTACCAGGTTGCCCAGGTCGAGCTGACGCAGCCCTACACGGCCATTGATCGGCGCACGGATCTGGGTGAAATCGAGGTTCAGGCGCGCGTCGTTGACCTGCGCCTGGTTGGTCTTGACCAGGCCCTGGAACTGCGCGACCTGGGCTTCGGCGGTGTCGAGGGTCTGTTTGGCGATGCTGTCTTCGGCATACAGGCCTCGGTAGCGCGCGACGTCTACCTGGGCGTTCTTCAACTGAGCCTGGTTCTGCGCCAGGGTGCCTTCGGCCTGCTGCAAGGCGATGCGGTAGCTGCGCGGGTCGATCTCGGCGAGCAGGTCGCCGGCCTTGACCTGCTGGCCTTCCTTGAAGTGGATCTTGACCAGCTCACCGCCCACCCGGCTGCGCACGTTGACGGTGTTGGTCGCGGTGACCGTGCCCAAGGCTTTGTAATAGAGCGGGAAGTCGCCAACCCGTGCCGGCTCGACGCGTACCGGCACCGGGTCGCTGGATGCGCCGAACCCTGGGCGCCCGCCCTTGCCCATGCGCCCGCTGCCGGCCTCTGTGTGGGCCGGCGTTGCGGGCCACAGCCACCAGGCCAGCAAGGCCACCAGCAGCAGGATCAGCAGGCCGACGAGCCAGCGACGGGAGGAACGGGATTTGGACGCTTGCATGGGTTGAACGAACCTTGTTCGGAATAACGATGTGGGGAGGGTGAACGATAAGCACTGGCATCGTTTTAGCAAAGGCCCTTTACCAGAGGTTTACCTTTGGCTGACGTTGCCAAAACGCTGAACTTTAAACGAAAACGGCCCGGAAATCGTTCCGGGCCGTTACAGGGTGTTGCTTGGAGCGGTGGGCGTGGCAGGAGTTCCGTTACCGGTACCGGCCCCGCCAGAAGCCCTTACTTCAGGACAGCCAGCGCTGCCTCGTAGTTAGGCTCTTCAGCGATTTCAGCTACCAGCTCGCTGTGCAGCACCTTGTCGTTCTCGTCCAGTACCACTACCGCACGCGCAGCCAGGCCGGCCAGCGGGCCGTCAGCAATCGCCACACCGTAGTTCTCGAGGAACTCGGCGCCGCGCAGGGTCGACAGGTTTTTCACGTTCTCCAGGCCTTCGGCACCGCAGAAGCGCGCCTGGGCGAACGGCAGGTCGGCGGAAATGCACAGCACCACGGTGTTGGCCACGTCATTGGCCTGGGCATTGAACTTGCGCACAGAGGTGGCGCAGGTTGGGGTATCGACGCTCGGGAAGATGTTCAGCACCTTGCGCTTGCCGGCGTAGTTCTGCAGCGACTGGTCGGCCAGGCCTTCACCCACCAGCGAGAAGGCTGGGGCCTGAGCACCGGCCTGCGGCAGGTTGCCCTTGACCTGAACCGGGTTGCCTTTGAGAGTCACTTGAGCCATGAACGAAATCCTTATGCGGGGTTTGAAAAGGACACTGAGTTAAGCATGAAGGCGGCCGGGTGCCTATGGGTGAAGTTAAAATTGTTCTATTGCCAGACAATTATTGTGGACAAAAAAAATGCCCAGATCGCGACAAGCGACCTGGGCACTGCTTGCAGCGGTGGTGAATCAGCTCAGCAAGCCGTAAACCACCGAAGTCAGCGCAACCACGCCGATTGTCACGACGAACACATTGGACATCGCGCCGCTGTACTTGCGCATCGACGGTACACGGCGAATGGCGTACATCGGCATCAGGAACAGCAACACCGCGATGATCGGGCCGCCCAGCGATTCGATCATGCCCAGAATGCTCGGGTTGAGGGTGGCGACAATCCAGCAGACCACCAGCATCAGCGCAGCGACCACGCGGTCCAGAGTTTTTGCACCCGGGCGCGCACCGGCCTTGACGATGATGCCCTTGAGGCCTTCGCTGGCGCCGATGTAGTGGCCCAGGAACGACTTGGCGATGGCAATGAAGGCGATCAGTGGTGCGGCAAAGGCGATGGTCGGGTTGCTGAAGTGGTTGGCCAGGTACGACAGGATCGACAGGTTCTGCGCCTTGGCCTCAGCCAGTTGGGCACTGCTGAGGGTCAGCACGCAACTGAAGACGAAGAACAGCACCATGGCCACCATCAGCAGGTGGGCGCGGGCGAGGATCTGGCCGCTGCGCTCATCGGCATGCTCGCCGTAGCGGCGCTTCTGGTCGACGGCGAAGGCCGAGATGATCGGTGAGTGGTTGAACGAGAACACCATCACCGGAATCGCCAGCCACACGGTGTGCAGGAAGGCGGAGCCCGAGGGCAGTTGCGTGGCGCTGTCGAGGATACCCCCGGTCCAGTGCGGGACCAGGTACAGGCCCAGCAACGCCAAGGCAACGATGAACGGGTAGACCAGCAGGCTCATGACCTTGACCGTAGCCTGCTCACCGCAACGCACAATGGCCAGCAGGCCGAGGATCAGCACGAACGACAGCAGCGCCCGTGGCGGCGGCGTCATGTGCAACTGGTGCTCCATGAAGCTGGTAACGGTGTTGGTCAGCGCCACGCTATAGATAAGCAGGATCGGGAAGATGGCGAAGAAGTACAGCACGGTGATCAGCGCACCGGCCTTGATGCCGAAATGTTCCTCGACCACTTGCGTGATATCGCCGCCCGTGCGCCCGGAAAGGACAAAACGGGTCAGCCCGCGGTGGGCGAAGTAGGTCATCGGGAAGGCCAGTACGGCCAGGATCAGCAACGGCCAGAAGCCGCCCAAGCCGGCATTGATGGGCAGGAACAAGGTGCCTGCACCGATGGCGGTGCCAAACAGGCCCAGCATCCAGGTGGTGTCTTGACGTGCCCAGCTGCCCAAGGCTGCCGGGGTCGATTCTTCATAGCGCCGTTCGACGCTTGGGGCCTGCTCATTCATTCCGGGTGTAGCTCCACTCGCAAGACTGCAACAGGCTGAGAGTGGCGAAACAGACGTATCGCACCCCTCAACCGAAAAAGAGGGCGCGATTGTGCACTGAAAGGTTGCACTTGCGAAGCCCCGTCCGAGGGACGGTTGCACTTGTCATGACAACAAGGTGAAACCAAGGGGGCCGCTTTGCGGCCCCCCTGTCACATTACTGCTGAACGGCGGCGAACGCCTCGGCCACCCGTTGCAGGTTGGCCGGCCGCAGGCCAGACATGCACACCCGGCCACTGTCGATCAGGTACACGCCGAACTCGTCACGCAGGCGACGCACCTGCTCGACGCTGAAACCGGTGTAGCTGAACATGCCGCGCTGGCGCAGGAAGAACTGGAAGTCCTGCCCCGGCAGCAGCGTGCCCAGGGCATCGACCAGTGCCTGACGCATGTCGAGGATACGCTTGCGCATCACTTCGACCTCCGCCGCCCACTGGGCATTGAGCGCGGCATCGCCGAGCACACCGGCAACCAGCTGAGCACCGAAGTTGGGTGGGCTGGAGTAGTTGCGGCGCACGGTAGCCTTCAACTGGCCGAGTACGCTCTGGGCAGTGGCGTCGTCGTCGCAGACCACCGACAGGCCCCCTACTCGCTCGCCGTACAGCGAGAAGATTTTCGAGAACGAGTTGCTGACCAGGCACGGCACGCCGGCACGGGCCATTTCGCGGATGGCGAAGGCATCTTCGACCAGCCCCTCACCGAAGCCCTGGTAGGCGATATCGAGGAACGGGATCAGCTGACGCGCCTTGACCACTTCCACCACTTGCTGCCACTGGTTCTGGTCCAGGTCGGCACCAGTCGGGTTGTGGCAGCACGGGTGCAGCAGCACGACGCTGTTGGCCGGCAAGGTCTGCAGCGCTTGCAGCATGCCAGCGAAGTCGACGCCACGGCTTGTCTGGTCGAAGTACGGGTAGCTATTCACCTTGAAACCGGCGCCTTCGAAGATGGCGCGGTGGTTATCCCAGGTCGGGTTGCTGACCCAGACTTCGGACTGCGGGAAATAACGCTTGAGGAAGTCGGCACCGACTTTCAGTGCGCCAGAACCGCCCACGGTCTGCACGGTGGCCACTCGGCCGCCGGTCACCGCCGGGTGATCGGCACCGAACAGCAGGGCCTGAATGGCCTGGCGGTAGCTGGCCAGGCCTTCCATCGGCAGGTAGAGCGAGGCTTCGTGAGCCTGGCCGGCGATGCGTTTCTCGACCGCATCCACCGCTGCCAACTGCGGCACCACGCCGGCTTCATCGTAGTACAGGCCGATACTCAGGTTGACCTTGTCGGCACGGGGATCGGCCTTGAAGGTTTCCATCAGCGAGAGGATCGGGTCGCCGGCATAGGCATCGACATGTTTGAACACAGCGTGCAGCTCCTTGGATCAGGACAGTTCGGAAAGGCTGCCCTGAGGATACCCGGAGTCGCTGCTGAGTAACATCACCTATTGTGCAGGTTGTCTATGCAAGATTGCACAGCCGCCGATCTGCGCCGACAGCCTGGCTCAGCCCAGCAGCGCCTTGAGGCCATGCAGCTCCTGCTCGGTCAGCGCCACGCCCTCCTCCTCGGCCACTTCACGCTCGCGGTAGCGGCGCTCGCCCGGCATGCGCGTCAACCCCACCGCCTGCATCTGCTCCACCAGTTCGCGGCTGCGCTGGGCAAAACGCTCGCCTTCGGCCTTGCTCGGGTCGATGACGATGATCAACTGCCCGGTCCATGGCGTTTTCGCCCCTGGGTGCCCGGACCAGTCGAACTCCCAGGAAAAGTGCCCGCCGGTCAGCGCTGCGGCCAACAACTCGACCATCATCGACAGCGCCGAACCCTTGTGCTCGCCAAACGGCAACAAGGCGCCGCCTTCGAGAATGGCCTTGGGGTCGGTGGTCGGCTGGCCATTGGCGTCCACGCCCATGCCCTCGGGCAACTGCTGGCCAGCCCTGGCGGCGATCTGCACATCACCGTGGGCCATGGCGCTGGTGGCCATGTCGAAGACGATCGGGTCGTGTTCGGCACAGGGTGCGGCAAAAGCGATGGGGTTGGTGCCGAACAGCGGCTTGCGGGCGCCATGCGGCACCACGCAGGTCATGCTGTTGACCACGCTGAGCGCCACCAGGCCCTCGTCGGCGAACGGCTCGACATCCGGCCACAGTGCGGCGAAATGGTGCGAGTTGTGGATGGCCAGCACGGCGATACCGGCGCTGCGGGCCTTTTCCAGTAACAGCGCACGGGCCGCTGCCAGTGCCGGCTGGGCGAAGCCGCCAGCGGCATCGACACGCACATAACCGGAGGCCACGTCGGTCACCTTCGGGGTGGCACGGCCATTGACCCAACCGCTGGCCAGGGTCGAAACATAGCCCGGAATACGGAACACCCCGTGGCTGTGGGCGCCATCGCGCTGGGCGCTGGCGCAGTTGTGGGCAAGCACCTGGGCCACTGTCTCGCTGCAGCCATGACGCTGAAAAATCGCCTGCAAGAGGGTCTGCAGCTCGGTAAAAGGCACGCGTACGACAGTGCCGGTGGAAGGTGCGGACATCTGAAGCTCCTTGTTGGAATTGGAATGGCTACAGCGTTGCAACGACAAAAACTTTCCTGCATGTGACAGCTATCTGTCAAATGTTGACTTGATGACAGAAAACATTCATTTTCTATCGCAAGCCTCACCCCGGAGATGCAGCATGAGCCAACCGATCAAGCAACGCCTGGAAAACAGCCTGCAAGGGGCCGCCGCCTCAGGCCGCACGATCGCCAGCTACATGCTCGCCAACCTGCACGAACTGCCGTTCCAGACCTCGGCAAGCATTGCTGCCAAGCTCGGCGTCAGCGAATCCAGTGTCGGCCGTTTCTGCCGCTCGTTAGGTTATGCCCACCTCAAGGCGCTCAAGCAAGACCTGCAGAACGACCTGGGCGATGGCCCATGGCTGGTGGGTGACCGCCTGCAAGACTACCGCCAGAACCACGATGCCAGCGACACCGCCGGCAGCCTGGAGCTGGAAATCGCCGCCCTGGTCCGAGTGCACGAGTACCGCCAGAGCGAGCCCTGGCACCGCGCCGCGCAACGTCTGGCGAGCAAGCAGCGGGTATTCGTCGCGGGCTTTCAGACCGAGCGCGGCGTCGCCATGTGCATGAGCCACCTGCTGCAGTACCTGCGCGATGGCGTGCAACTGGTCGACCTCAGCGCCGGGCATTTCGGCGACGTGCTGCTGGGCCGCGCCGAAGACAGCGCACTGGTGGTGTTCGAGGCCCGCCGCTATTCACGTCACGCCCTGCAGCTGTGCCAGAAGGCGCGCGCAGCCGGCATTGCGGTCACCCTGGTGACCGACACCTTCTGTGACTGGGCCGATGCCAACGCCGACGAGGTGTTCCGCATCCCCACCGAGTTCAATCTGTTCTGGGAATCCACCGCGACCATGCTGTCGTGGGTGCACCTGATGGTCAACGAGGTCTGCAAGAAGCTCGGGCCGGATGTTGAAAAACGCTTGGAAGCGACTGCCGCTCTACATAACGAATTCGTCGGCTACACCTCGTGGCCGTCGGCAAAACAACAATAGCAAGAGTGCAAGAGGTGCGAGATGAACAAGACCATGGCTATGGTGGGTGCGTGTGCCCTGCTGCTGACGGGCGCCGCCAGTGCCGAAACCCTGCGCTTCGCCACCGAGGGCGCGTACCCGCCCTTCAACTATGTCGACGCCGATAACCAACTGCACGGCTTCGACATCGACATCACCCACGCCCTGTGCGAACAGATGAAAGTCGAGTGCACGCTGGTGGCCCAGGATTGGGAAGGCATCATCCCGGCCCTGATGGCACGTAAGTACGACGCCGTGGTCGCGTCGATGATCGACACCGAAGAGCGCCGCAAGAAAATCGCCTTCACCGATCATTACTACCGCACCCCGCTGACCGTGGCCGTGGCCAAGGACAGCGAGATCAGCGACGCTCAGAACAATTTCGTCGGCTACACCGTCGGCGCGCAATCCTCTTCGACCCAGGCCATCTATGCCGAAGACGTCTATGGCAAGGCCGGTGCCGATGTGAAGCTGTACCCGACCATGGACGAAGCCAACGCCGACCTGGCCGCGGGCCGCCTGGACGGGGTGATCGCCGACAAGTTCCCCCTGCACGAGTGGATGAACAAGAACGGCCAGGACTGCTGCAAGATCCTCGGCGACGTAGCCGACACCAAGGCCGACGCCGCCATTGCCGTGCGCAAGGATGACGAGGCGCTGCGCCAGCGCCTGAACACCGCGCTGCAACAGATCGTGGCCAACGGCACCTACCAGAAGATCGCCAGCAAGTACTTCGCTTTCGATATCTACAACTGATCTGTAGGAGCGGCCTTGCGTCGCGAAAGGGCTGCGTAGCGGCCCCGGGATCTATGCGACGGCACAGATTGCAGGGGGACGTTATGCGACCCCAGGATCTATGCAACGGCACAGATTGCCGGGGACGTTATGCGACCCCGGGATTTATGCAACGGCACAGATTGCCGGGGCCGCTACGCGGCCCTTTCGCGACGCAAGGCCGCTCCTACAGCGACCGCATTACCCGTCCAAGGGGTTTGTCATGCTCGATCAATTGTCCTTGCTGTCTTTCGCCAGCGGAGGCTGGGGCCAGGCGTTGCTGGCCGGTGCCCTGGTAACCGTCTCGCTGGCCCTCGCCTGCCTGCCCATCGGCCTGCCCCTGGGGCTGGCCGTGGCCCTCGCGGCGCGCTCGCGCAAGCGCCTGCCCCGGGCCTGGGCCACGACCTTCTCGACCGTGTTCCGCGGCCTGCCCGAACTGCTGACCTTGCTGATCATCTATTACGGCTGCCAGATCGCAGCGCAAAAGCTGCTGGCCGCCATGGGCTACCAGGGCGAGTTCCAAATCAACACCTTCCTGGCCGCGATGATCGCGTTCAGCCTGGTGTTTGCCGCGTTCTCCAGCGAGATCTGGCTGGCCGCCTTCAAGACCCTGCCCAAAGGGCAGCTTGAGGCCTGCTCGGCATTGGGCCTGAGCAAACGCACAGGCTTCTTCAAGGTGGTGCTGCCGCAACTGACACGCATCGCCCTGCCCGGCCTGTCCAACAACTGGCTGTCGTTGCTCAAGGACACCTCACTGGTGTCGACCATCTCGCTGGTCGACCTGATGCGCCAGACCAACCTGGCGGTGAGCGTGACCAAGGAACCGATGTTCTTCTATGGCGTTGCCTGCCTGGGCTACCTGCTGTTTTCGGCAGTCTCGGGCCGGGTCTTTGCCTTCATCGAGCGGCGTAGCAGCCGCCACCTGCAAGGAGCCCGGGCATGAACGTCGAACAATGGCTGGCGGTAGTCCTCGACCCCGACCTGCTGGAACGCTACGGCCCACGCTTCGTCGATGGCCTGCTGGTAACGGCCAAGCTGGTGGCGATTTCGTTCACCCTGGGTGCTGTGCTCGGCCTGTTGCTGGCACTGGCACGCCTGTCGCGCAGCCAACTGCTGCAACGCATGGCCGCCGGTTACGTGTACTTCTTCCGCGGCTCGCCGCTGCTGGCTCAGTTGTTCCTGCTTTATTACGGCCTCGGTTCGCTCAAGGGGTTCTGGCAAGACGTCGGCCTGTGGTGGTTCTTCCGCGAGGCCTGGTTCTGCACCTTGCTGGCGTTCACCCTGAACACCGCCGCCTACCAGGCCGAGATCTTCCGCGGCAGCCTGATGGCCGTCGCCCCTGGGCAGTACGAAGCTGCGCGGGCGCTGAACCTGAAACGCTCGACCACCTTCTTCAAGGTGATCCTGCCGCAGTCGTTGCTGGTGGCCATCGGCCCACTGGGCAATGAATTGATACTGATGATCAAGGCCAGCGCCATTGCCTCGCTGGTAACCATCTACGACCTGATGGGCGTGACCAAACTGGCGTTCTCGCGCAGCTTCGACTTCCAGATCTACCTGTGGGCTGCTGTGCTCTACCTGGTGATCGTCGAGCTGGTGCGGCGCCTCCTGAAACACCTGGAAGCCCGCCTGGGCCGCCACCTGAACTGACCGAAGGATACCTACCATGCATTGCCAGACCCTCGTCCTCGGCGCCGGCATTGTCGGCGTCAGCACCGCGCTGCACCTGCAGGCGCGTGGGCGCCAGGTGATTCTGATCGACCGTGACGAACCCGGCAGCGGTACCAGCCATGGCAACGCCGGGCTGATCGAGCGCTCCAGCGTCATCCCGTATGCCTTCCCGCGCCAAGCCGGTGCGCTGCTGCGCTACGGCCTGAACCGCCAGCCTGACGTGCGCTACAGCCTCCTGCACTTGCCCAAGGCCGCGCCCTGGCTGTGGCGCTACTGGCGCCAATCGGCGCCGGGCCGCCTGGCGGGCGCCGCTGCCGACATGCTGCCGCTGGTGCAACGCTGCGTCGAGGAGCATGACGCCCTGATCAAAGCCGCCGGCCTTGAAGGGCTGGTACAGGCCAAAGGCTGGATCGAAGTGTTCCGTGACCCGGCCCTGTTCGAGCAGGCCAAGGCCGAGGTCAAAGGCCTGAGCCGCTACGGCCTGCAGTATGAAATCCTCGAATGCGGGCAGCTCCAGGCCCGCGAGCACCAACTGGACAGCACCGTGGTCGGTGGCATTCACTGGCTCGACCCGAAGACGGTGAACAATCCCGGTGGCCTCACCCGGGGCTATGCCGCGTTGTTCGTGCAGCGTGGTGGACAGTTCCTGCATGGTGATGCGCGCAGCCTGCGCCAAGTGGAAGGGCAATGGCAGGTCGACAGCCGTCGTGGCCCTGTCACCGCAAACGAAGTGGTGGTCTGCCTCGGTCCACAGTCGGCAGACTTGTACGAAGGCCTGGGCTACAAGATCCCGTTGGCGATCAAACGCGGTTACCACATGCACTACAGCACCCGCGACGGTGCGCAACTCGAACACTCGGTCTGCGATACCCAAGGCGGCTACGTGCTGGCGCCCATGGCCCGGGGCGTGCGCCTGACCACCGGCATCGAGTTTGCCGCCAGTAATGCGCCCGGCAACGAGATCCAACTGCGCCGCTGCGAGGCCTTGGCCAGGCGCTTGTTCCCGGCGCTCGGCGAGCGCCTCGACGACACCCCTTGGCTGGGCCGTCGCCCGTGCCTGCCAGACATGCGCCCGGTAATTGGCCCTGCCCCTCGGCACCAAGGCCTGTGGTTCAACTTCGGCCATGCCCACCATGGCCTCACCCTTGGCCCGGTCAGTGGCCGGCTGCTGGCAGAGCTTCTGACCGGCGAGCGCCCCTTTACCGACCCTGCGCCCTACAGCGCGACGCGTTTCGACTGAACCTTGCGGAGAACAACAATATGACCGCCCCTCTGAGCCTTGCCAGCCTTGCCCCAGAACCCGACCCGCGCCCGGTGCTCATCCGCATCGAGGGCCTGAACAAGCACTATGGCGCGTACCATGTGCTGCGCGACATCAACCTGCAGGTACGCGAAGGCGAACGCATCGTCCTCTGTGGCCCGTCCGGTTCGGGCAAGTCGACCCTGATCCGCTGCATCAACCGCCTGGAAGTGGCCCAACAGGGCAGCATCCAGGTTGATGGCACCGACCTGGCTGCCACCACACGCCAGGCGGCGCAGATCCGCAGCGAAATCGGCATGGTGTTCCAGCACTTCAACCTGTTCCCGCACATGACTGTGCTCGACAATTGCCTGCTGGCCCCTACCAGCGTGCGCGGGCTGTCGCGTAAGGACGCCGAAGAACGGGCACGGATGTACCTGTGCAAGGTCGGCATCGAGTCCCAGGCGCACAAATACCCCAGCCAGCTTTCCGGCGGCCAGCAGCAACGCGTGGCCATTGCCCGCGCCTTGTGCATGAAACCCCGGATCATGCTGTTCGATGAGCCGACCTCGGCACTGGACCCGGAAATGGTCGCCGAAGTGCTGGATGTCCTGGTGCAACTGGCCGGCACGGGCATGACCATGCTCTGCGTTACCCATGAGATGGGCTTTGCCCGGCAGGTGGCCGAACGGGTGCTGTTCCTTGAGGGCGGGCAGATCATCGAGGACAGCCCGCCACAGGTGTTCTTCAACCAGCCCAAGACAGAACGGGCCAAGGGTTTCCTGGCGCAGATTCTGCACTGAGCCCGTTCCTCCCTGTACCGGCTTCCTTTGTCAGCGGGCTTGCCCACTAAGAGGCCGGTACAGGCCCCCTTCATTGCAGCGGTGCAATGAACCAACTGCGTCGTTAAATATAATTGACCTAACCCCCTGCCAAACCCTTGCCGCTACAGGGCTGCAACGGTTTAACCCCCCTGAATTCGGCGTATCCCTCCCGCTAAAGCCTCTACCAGTCGTTTGACATATCGAACGGCTCTGGCAAGCTATCAACAAGTCCCGACCGGAATCGTCGCCTCTGACGAGCCGGCAGTGCTCGGAGCTTCAGGTCGCACACAAGGCCCCGGCCGTGCGCCTGCACAACAACGACAGGTCGAACCTGTCCCAAGGTGACATATGTCCAACAGCAACATTGGCAACAAGCAACCTTCCCTGCGCAAACCCGTCGTCCTGATGACCATGGGCAGCCAAGAGCGCAAAGGCCATGACTATCAGGTCATGACCCATAAATACATCACGCCGCTGGTCGACTTCGCCGATTGCGTCCCGGTCCTGGTACCCACTTGCTGTGGCACCGAAGACCTCGAGACCTATCTGAACATGGCCGACGGCGTCTACCTGACCGGTGCCGGCAGCAACATCGACCCGGCCCTGTACGGCCAGGACAACGAAACCCCGGGCAAGGGCCAGGACAAGGCACGCGACCTGTTCGACATCCCGCTGGTCAAGGCAGCCATCAAGCGTGGCCTGCCGATTTTCGGCATCTGCCGCGGCATGCAGGAAATCAACGTGGCCCTGGGTGGCGACATCTATCAGAAGGTGTATGCCGAGCCAGGCTTCAACGACCACCGTGAAAACCCCGAAGACCCGGTCGAAGTACAGTACGCCCAGGTCCACAGTGTGAAGGTCAAGCCAGGCAGCTGGCTGCGCGACATCCTGGGCTGCGACGAGATCCGCGTGAACTCGCTGCATGGCCAAGGCCTGCGCAACCTGGGTAAAGGCATCGAGCCAATTGCCCTGGCCGAAGACGGCCTGGTCGAGGCCATCCATGCCCCAAGCATTTCGCCCTTCCTGTTCGCGGTGCAGTGGCACCCCGAGTGGCAAGCCGCGAAGAACCCTGATTCGATCAAGATCTTCCAGGCGTTCGGCGATGCGTGCCGTGCCCAGGTCCGCAAGTCCCAGGTCAAGCACCATCAGGCTGCCTGACACAAAGCTTCGTTAGCTTTGATCGCGGGGCGGCGCAAGGCCGCCCCCGCTTCCCCGGTCACCCTCTGCTGGTTCCAGAACACTTCCCGTGGAAGCGGGCGGCGGGCTTGTGCCTGTCTCCGCGATCGTTTTTTTAGCCATCCCCCGCTTAAGAGATACGATGACTGTTCAGGTGGTTGTCGTGGGATTTTCTGTGCCTAGAAGATCGATCGCCCCCCCAACACCCCAGCCAAGCACCCAACTCATAAAAATTTCTCCCAAGGCACTAGCCATTCCCCTAGTTGTACGATAACTTACCTCTATCGCAGCACATCACTCCCTTCACCCCAAGCGCCTCAGGATGCCAACAACAATGAATCCACAAGAACTGAAATCCATCCTCTCCCACGGCCTGCTGTCTTTCCCGGTCACCGACTTCAATGCCCAAGGCGACTTCAACCAGGCTGGCTACATCAAGCGCCTGGAATGGCTCGCCCCCTACGGCGCCAGCGCCCTGTTCGCGGCCGGTGGTACCGGTGAGTTCTTCTCCCTGGCGGCCAGCGAGTACAGCCAGGTGGTGAAGACCGCCGTCGATACCTGCGCCACCTCGGTACCGATCCTTGCCGGCGTCGGCGGCTCGACCCGCCAGGCCATCGAATACGCGCAAGAAGCCGAGCGCCTGGGTGCCAAGGGCCTGCTGCTGCTGCCCCACTACCTGACCGAAGCCAGCCAGGATGGCGTCGCCGCCCACGTCGAAGCCGTGTGCAAATCGGTGAAGATCGGGGTGGTGGTCTACAACCGCAATGTCTGCCGTTTGAATGCCGACCTGCTGGAAAAGCTCGCCGAGCGCTGCCCGAACCTGATCGGCTACAAGGACGGCCTGGGTGACATCGAGTTGATGGTGTCGATCCGTCGCCGCCTGGGCGATCGCTTCAGCTACCTGGGTGGCCTGCCGACCGCCGAGGTGTATGCTGCGGCCTACAAGGCGCTGGGCGTGCCGGTGTACTCCTCGGCCGTGTTCAACTTCGTGCCGAAGACCGCGATGGACTTCTACCACGCCATCGCCCGCGAAGACCACGCCACCGTCGGCAAGCTGATCGATGACTTCTTCCTGCCGTACCTGGACATCCGTAACCGCAAGGCCGGCTACGCCGTGAGCATCGTCAAGGCGGGCGCGAAGATTGCCGGTTACGACGCAGGCCCGGTACGCACGCCGCTGACCGACCTGACCGGCGAAGAATACGAAATGCTCGCAGCGCTGATGGACAAGATGGGTCCGCAATAAGCGAACCCCTGCGGCCTGAACTGCCGCCGCCGGAGTGGGAGCCCCCCACCCCGGCTACAACTCGTGAGCCCGCACAAAAATAACTAGTGGGAGTATTACCAGCATGCAAGCGACTAAAAAGACGCATGTGCGCTACCTGATCCTGTTCATGCTGTTTCTGGTGACCACGATCAACTATGCCGACCGCGCCACCATTGCAATCGCAGGCTCCAGCCTGCAGAAAGACCTCGGCATTGACGCCGTTACCCTCGGTTATATCTTCTCCGCCTTTGGATGGGCTTACGTGGCTGGCCAGATTCCTGGTGGCTGGCTGCTCGACCGTTTCGGCTCCAAGAACGTCTACGCGTTCAGCATCTTCACCTGGTCGCTGTTCACCCTGCTGCAAGGGTTTGTCGGTGGCATGCCGGTGGCCTGGGCGGTGGTAACCTTGTTCACCCTGCGCTTTCTGGTCGGTTTCGCCGAAGCCCCGTCGTTCCCGGGCAACGCCCGCATCGTCGCGGCCTGGTTCCCCACCGCAGAGCGCGGTACGGCGTCGGCCATCTTCAACTCGGCGCAGTATTTTGCCACCGCACTGTTTGCCCCGATCATGGGCTGGATCGTGTTCAGCTTCGGTTGGGAACACGTGTTCGTGGTGATGGGCGTGCTCGGTATCCTGTTCTCGTTCGTGTGGCTGAGAACCATCTACAACCCCAAGCAACACCCGCGCATCAGCCAAAGCGAGCTCGAACACATCGAGCAGAACGGCGGCCTGGTAGACATGGACCAGAAACGCGGCAACGACGGCCCGAAATGGGGCTACATCAAGCAGCTGCTGACCAGCCGCATGCTGCTTGGGGTGTACCTGGGCCAGTACTGCATCAACGCCATCACCTACTTCTTCCTGACCTGGTTCCCGGTGTACCTGGTGCAGGAGCGCGGCATGACCATCCTCAAGGCGGGTGTCATCGCCTCGCTGCCCGCCATCTGTGGTTTCATCGGTGGCGTGCTGGGCGGTGTGCTGTCGGACTGGCTGCTGCGCCGCGGCAACTCGCTGACCTTCTCGCGCAAGCTGCCCATCGTCTGCGGCCTGTTACTGTCGACCACCATGGTCTTCTGCAACTACGTCGATGCTGAGTGGATGGTGGTCGGTTTCATGACCTTGGCCTTCTTCGGCAAGGGCATTGGCGCACTGGGCTGGGCGGTGGTCGCCGACACTTCGCCGAAGCAGATCGCTGGCCTGTCGGGCGGGTTGTTCAACACCTTCGGCAACATCGCCTCGATCACCACGCCCATCGTCATCGGCTACATCATCAGCGCCACCGGCTCGTTCAAGTGGGCCCTGGTATATGTGGGCGCCAACGCGCTGGTCGCGGTGTTCAGCTACCTGGTGATCGTCGGCCCGATCAAGCGCATCGAGCTGCGTGAAACCCCAAAGGCTGAAGCCGAGCCCGGCGCCAATGGCGAACTGGCAAGCTCTCGTCACTGAGTGAACACGCCCGCCGCCGGCACCTGCCGGCGGCGGGCGGATGTATAAAGCCTGAGCAATCACTAGAAGGGCCCGAACATGCAGTTGATCGAACATTCCGACTCGCCCCGCTACGTCCGCCTGCACGATGACGACAATGTCGTGGTAGTGGTCAACGACGGTGGCCTGGGTGAAGGCGCCCGCTTCCCCGACGGCCTGACCCTGGTCGAAGGCGTGCCACAGAGCCACAAGGTGGCCACCGTGCTGATCGCCAAGGGCGAGCCGGTGCGCCGCTATGGGCAGGTCATCGGCTACGCCCTGGAAGACTTGCGCCAGGGCACCTGGGTGCAGGAACGCCAGCTGGCCATGCCAGAGGCGCCGGCGCTGGACAGCCTACCGCGTTGCGATGCCGTGCCCGAGGCCCTGCCGCCGCTCGAAGGCTTCACCTTCGAGGGCTACCGCAATGCCGACGGCACCGTGGGCACCCGCAACATCCTTGGCATCACCACCACCGTGCAATGCGTGACCGGCGTGCTGGAGCATGCGGTCAAGCGCATTCGCCAAGAACTGCTGCCCAAGTACCCCCACGTCGATGACGTGGTCGCCATCACCCACAGCTACGGCTGCGGCGTGGCGATCAATGCCCGCGATGCCTACATCCCGATCCGCACCGTGCGCAACCTGGCGCGCAACCCCAACCTTGGTGGCGAAGCGCTGGTCATCAGCCTGGGCTGCGAAAAACTGCAGGCCGGCCAGGTCATGCATGACAACGATCCGTCGGTAGACCTCAGCGACCCGTGGCTGTACCGCCTGCAGGATGCCAGCCTGGGCTTCGGCGAAATGATCGAACAGATCATGGCGCTGGCTGAAACCCGCCTGAAAAAACTCGACCAGCGCCGCCGCGAAACGGTGCCCGCCAGCGAGCTGATCCTGGGCATGCAGTGTGGCGGCAGCGATGCGTTCTCCGGCATCACCGCCAACCCGGCACTGGGCTACGCCTCGGACCTGCTGGTACGTGCGGGTGCGACCGTGCTGTTTTCGGAAGTGACCGAAGTGCGCGACGCCATCTACATGCTGACCTCCCGCGCCGAGAACCAGGACGTGGCCGAGGCGCTGGTGCGTGAGATGGACTGGTACGACCGCTACCTGCAACAAGGCGCGGCCGACCGCAGCGCCAACACCACGCCGGGCAACAAGAAGGGTGGGTTGTCCAACATCGTCGAAAAGTCCCTGGGCTCGATCGTGAAGTCCGGCAGCGGCGCCATTCAGGGCGTGCTTGGCCCTGGCGAGCGGGTGGCGCGCAAAGGCCTGATCTTCTGCGCCACCCCGGCCAGCGACTTCGTCTGCGGCACCTTGCAACTGGCGGCCGGGATGAACCTGCATGTGTTCACCACGGGCCGCGGCACACCGTACGGCCTGGCCATGGCCCCGGTGGTCAAGGTCTGCACCCGCACTGAACTGGCCGAACGCTGGCCCGACTTGATCGACATCGACGCAGGGCGCATCGCCACAGGCCGCTCGAGCATCGAGGAACTGGGTTGGGAGCTGTTCCACTACTACCTGGACGTGGCCAGCGGCCGCAAGCAGACCTGGGCCGAGCAGCACAGGCTGCATAACGACATCACCCTGTTCAACCCGGCGCCGATTACCTGAGGGCCTTGGGGCTGCTTTGCAGCCCTTCTTGAGCGCCTAACCCCTACATTCACCTACAGGAGTGCCAAAATGCCTGAGATCCTAGGCCACAACTTCATCGCCGGTCAGCGCAGTGCCGCTGGCGCGCAACGCCTGCAGAGCCTGGACGCCACCACCGGCGAGGCCCTGCCTTACAGCTTCGTGCAAGCCACTGAAAGCGAAGTCGACCAAGCCGCCCAGGCCGCCGCTGCCGCCTTTGCCGAGTTCCGCCAACTGACCCCGGCGCGCCGCGCCGAGTTCCTCGATGCCATCGCCGCCGAGCTGGATGAACTGGACGACGCCTTCGTCGCCATCGTCTGCCGCGAAACCGCCCTGCCTGCAGCGCGGATCCAGGGCGAGCGCGGCCGTACCAGTGGCCAGATGCGCCTGTTCGCGCACGTGCTGCGGCGCGGTGACTACCTCGGTGCACGCATCGACCTGGCCCTGCCCGAGCGCCAACCACTGCCTCGCGTCGACCTGCGCCAGATGCGCATCGGCGTAGGCCCGGTCGCCGTGTTCGGTGCCAGCAACTTCCCGCTGGCCTTCTCGACGGCCGGAGGCGACACGGCTGCCGCCCTCGCCGCTGGCTGCCCGGTGGTGTTCAAGGCACACAGCGGCCACATGGCCACAGCAGACCTGGTCGGCTGTGCAATCCAGCGCGCCGCCGAGCGCACCGGCATGCCCAAGGGCGTGTTCAACATGGTCTTCGGCGGCGGTGTCGGCGAATGGCTGGTCAAGCACCCGGCCATCCAGGCGGTCGGTTTCACCGGCTCGCTCAAGGGTGGTGACGCCTTGTGCCGCATGGCCGCCGAGCGCCCACAGCCAATCCCGGTATTCGCCGAGATGTCCAGCATCAACCCGGTGATCATCCTGCCTGGTGCCCTGGCCAAGCGCGGCGAAGCCATCGCCCGCGAACTGGCGGGCTCGGTGTGCCTGGGTGCCGGCCAGTTCTGCACCAACCCGGGCCTGGTGATCGGCCTGCAATCGCCGCAATACAGCCAACTGCTCGCCGAGCTCGGTCAGCACCTCGAGCAACAGGCCGGCCAGACCCTGCTCAACGCTGGCGGCCTGCGCAGCTATGTGGGCGGCCTGGAACACCTGCACGCCCATGCGGGCATCGAACACTTGGCTGGCCAACCGCAAGCAGGCAGCCAGGCGCGGGCCCAGCTGTTCAAGGCACAGGCGCGCCTGCTGGTCGACGCCGACCCCTTGCTGCAAGAAGAAGTGTTTGGCCCGACCACCGTGGCCGTCGAAGCCCAGGACAACGCACAGCTGCGCGCCGCCCTGCTTGGCCTGCGTGGCCAGTTGACCGCGACCCTGATCGGCGAGCCTGAAGATTTCGAAGCCTTCGCCTGGCTGGTGCCGCTGCTGGAAGAAAAGGTCGGTCGGATTCTGGTCAATGGCTACCCCACCGGCGTCGAAGTGTGCGATGCCATGGTCCACGGCGGGCCGTACCCGGCTACGTCGGATGCGCGCGGCACCTCGGTCGGCACCTTGGCCATCGACCGCTTCCTGCGCCCGGTGTGCTACCAGAACTACCCGCAGGCGTTGCTGCCTGAGGCACTTCGCGATGAGAACCCGCTGGGGTTGCGCCGGTTGGTGAATGGGCAGTGGAGTGACGGGGGGATCTGATCGCCCTGAAATGTAAAAGCCCCGCACACGTCGTAATGCTGTTCACTTAAGTTCGCCGGGGGCCGCTCTGCGGCCCTTTCGCGGCACAAGGCCGCTCCTACAGTATCCGCGTGAGCCCCTGAATATTGGCTTACGCTGACGTTGTAGGAGCGGCCTTGTGCCGCGATGGGCTGCGCAGCAGCCCTAAGTGAACAGCATTACGCACACGTCGGGGCTTTTTCTTTTGTCGGTACCGGCCTCTTCGCGGGTGAGAGAGGTCTCAGGCCCCTTGCGCCTCAGCTTCCTCATGCGCCTGGCGCAGGCGCTCGCGGCTGTTGCTCAGGTGCATGCGCATGGCCATCTTCGCCCCTTCGCTGTCTTGCCGGGCAATGGCTTCGTAGATCGCCTCGTGTTCATGCATCAGCCGGCTCATGTAGTGCGCCTGGTCGTCATGGGCCAGGCGCGCCGAGTTGAGCCGGGTACGCGGGATGATACTGGTACCCAGGTGGTTGATGATGTCGGCGAAGTAGTGGTTGCCACTGGCCTGGGCAATGCGCAGGTGGAACTGGAAATCCGCCGATACGGCATCGTTGGCATGGGCCGCGCCTTCGTTGAGCTCATCCAGCGCCGCGCGCATGCCGACCAGCTGTTCATCGCTGCGCCGCTGCGCCGCCAGGCCCGCCGACTCGATCTCCAGGGCAATGCGCAACTCCAGCACCGCCAGCACTTCACGCAGGGTCACCACGGTCGCCGGGTCGATACGGAAACCGCCCGTGGACGGTGCATCCAGCACAAACGTACCGATGCCGTGCCGGGTCTCCACCTGCCCTGCGGCCTGCAGCCGCGAGATGGCCTCGCGCACCACCGTGCGGCTGACGCCCTCTTCGGCCATGATCTGCGATTCGGTCGGCAGCTTGTCGCCGCGCTTGAGCTGGCCGCTGCGAATCCGCTCGGTCAGCACTGTGACCAGTTCCTGGGCCAGACTGCGCGGCTTGCGCCGGGTCCTTGCCTGTACCTGCTGCTCTGTCATGCCCTGTATTTCACCTTGAAAGACAATGCCCATGATAGCGCAAGCAGTTGTACGATCACATACACCGTATGCGGTATTTCTGTATGGGTCTGCGCCACGCACTACGCAAAGAATCTGCTTCACGCGCTGGTCTATCCCCGCTGCAAGGCTGTACTGTGCGCCTTCGCGCTCACTCATCCATGGAAGGAAACGACAGCATGAAACCCCTCGACCGTCTTCTGCTCGCCACTGGCCTGCTGATCCCCCTCTGGCTGCTGGCCGGCGTCTGGCTGACCGCCCAGGCTTACCCAGGTTACGACCACCTGCAACAGGCCATGAGCCAACTCGGCGCCGAGGGTTCACCCACCCAGCTCTGGTCGCCACGGGTCAGCAACTTCCCCCTGGCCGTGCTGTTCGCCCTGTTCGCCTGGGGCCTGGCCCGTCGCTGGCAGGGGTCGACCCTGGCACGGGTCAGCGCCGTTCTGGTGCTGCTGCATGGCCTGGGCAGCCTGGGCACTGGCTGGTTCCCCTGCGACCAGGGCTGCGCACCGGCGCAGCCCTCGCTGTCACAGCAACTGCACAACCTCTCGGGCCTGCTGATGTTTCTTTCATTGACCCTGGCCAGTGCCCTGTGGGCATGGCTGGGCAAGCGGCTTGCCGGTTCGCGAACGTTGGCGCTGTTCTCCCTGGCGTGCGTGGTGCTGGCGATCGCCACCGTCGTGCTGATGGGGCAGGCGGCGCAGAGCGGCCATCTGTTCGGCCTGTACCAGCGCCTGAACTACGGCATATCGGTGATCTGGGTGGCTGGCCTGGCCTGGGCCAGCTTGCGCCCGCCAGCCAACGCGCTGCGCATGGCCGCAATCTGACGGCAAATTGCTGGCCCCCAGTGGCTTGAAGCGAAGGCAAACTCCCTTCTCCTTCAGATGCTTAGGACAGCAACATGCGAGTACTTCTAGCAACGATGGCCGGCTGCCTGCTGGCCACGGCCGCCTTCGGCGCCCAGGCCAAGGCGCTGAGCCAGAATGATCGCCACACCTGTGGCTGGGGCGCGCAGATTGCCGCAGAAGCTCAGCAGGCCAAGTTAGCGGGGGTAACCCTGTATGCCACGCGCAAGAAGCTGCAGGTGCGCAGGTTCGCCAAACCGTGGATGCGCATGACCGCCTTCGGCATTACCGAGCAGACCTACAACAGCCGATCGCGGTTGAAGCCGGCGGCGATCAAGCAGACCTACTACGAGCAATGCGTGCAGCATGCTGTGGCAAGAAGATAAAATATTATTTTTCATAAACTTAGAGTAGATACTTTAAGTAAAACATTGAATACGGATCCTGTCCGAACTATCAAGCCGCGCCGTCGGCCGCAGCCGCTAGACGCTGTGACCGGCGTCCAGCGCCTGGACATCTGTTAGGCTGATCAAACCCCTCTCGGCCAGCCTCGACTATTCGCCCCATGGATGAACTGCGCAAGATCGACCTCAACCTGCTCCTGGCCTTGCATGCGCTGCTGACCGAGAAGCACGTGACCCGCGCCGCCCTTCGTCTGCATCGCAGCCAGCCGGCAGTGAGTCATGCATTGGCACAACTACGCAGGCATTTCGACGACCCGTTGCTAATCCGCCAGAACGGCCACATGGCGCTGACCGCACGTGCGCAGTCGCTGGCCAAGCCGCTGCAAGACGCCTTGGGCAACCTCAATGCGCTGCTGGCCGCCCCCCTGTTCGACCCGGCCCAGGCCCAGCGCCGCTTCCGCTTGTCACTGTCCGACTATTCGTCGCGCATCATCCTGCCCGCGCTGGTTCGCCACGTGCGCCAGGTCGCCCCAGGCGTAGACCTGGCGATCAGCCAGGCCAGCCGTGAAACCATGTTGGCTCAGCTGCTCGATGGCGAACTCGACCTGGCCTTGGGCATATTCCCCGACCTGCCGCAGGACATCACCGCACAGCCACTGTTCGAGGAAAGCTTCACCAGCGTCGCTGACTGCCAGGTGTTGCCCGCCAGCGGGGGCCTGACGTTGGCCGAGTGGCTTGCGCGGCCCCATGTGTTGATAGCTATGCGCCCGGATGCCCACGATGAAATCGAACGCGCGCTGGCCGCCCGAGGCCTGCAACGGCGCATTGCCCTGGCGCTGCCGCACTGGAGCGCGGCGCTGGAGGTACTTGCCGGCACCGACCTGATTCTCACAGTGGCCAGCCGTGCGGTCGGTTCATTGCGCCAGCACACAGCGTTGCGCCGGTTTGAACCGCCACTGGCCATTCCCTCATTTGCCTATCAACAGGCCTGGCATCAGCGCAAAGACAGCGACCCCGGGCACCGCTGGCTGCGCGAAGCCGTGTGGGCTTGCAGTCAGCCGCTTGATCAGCCTTCTGACTGATTGAGCGCTGGCGGCTTGGCCGCAGCGCTTGTCGCCCAGTTGCCCTGCACCATGAATACCCCGCACAAAATCAGCACCACCCCGGCCAGCCTGACCAGGCTGATCGGCTTGCCACCCAACCCCATCACCCCGAAATGGTCAGCAATTACCGCCATCAGGATCTGCCCTGCCACCACCAGCGCAAGAAAACCCGCTGCGCCCAGTTTCGGCGTAAGTGCGGCCGCGCCGGCCACGTAAATGGCACCCAGCACGCCGCCGATCCATAACCACCAGGGCCCTTGCAGGGCCTTGCTTACGTCTGGTGCGGGTACCCGGAGGATCAGCAGCGCTGCGATCACCACCAGCGAACTCACCGCAAGTGAGGTGAATGCCCCCCACAACCAATGCCCCAAGGCCCGGCCAACCGCCGCGTTGCCAGCCGCCTGAAACGGCAGCAGCGCACCCGCGAGAAAGGCCATGGCAACCGGGACAACGATGAAAAGCAGGGTTTTGCTGTACATGACGCCCTCAATATCGGTAGTTAGAGGGTCATGATCCGGACATTTGCCAGGACCATGGAAATCGAAAATATGCACGCGAATTATTCGCGCGATGGATGGCGGGAGACCGGACCGTGATACAGGGCAGCCCCAGAACCAACCCGTTGAGCTAGGATGCTGGCCTTGCGCGCCCACACGCTGTGGGCCGCAGGTGTATTTCCCCTTTTGTGATGGAACACATTCGATGAGCGATGAACGCAAGACGCAACTGGACCACGGCCTGATACCGACCCGCAACCTTGCAGAATGCCTGGCAGTCGACCAACTTGCCCTGGCAACGGCCGTCGCACAGCAACTGCCGCCTGCCGTAGGTGAATGCCTGGTTCAGGCAACCAAGGAAAAACAGCCCTTGGGGCTGTCGAAAAAAATCGCGGGCATCGGCCTGGCCCTTGGCCAATGGTTGCAACAAGCCCCCGTTGCGATTAGCCAGCAGGTGTTCGAACACTGCGGTGCCCACCCTTCGGATACGGTGCGCAGCTGGGCGGCCTTCGCGCAGGCGCACCTCACCGTCAGCCTTGACCTGCAGGCGGCCCTGGCGGCCCAACTGCGCTTCGCCAGAGACCCGCACTTCGGTGTGCGCGAATGGGCCTGGATCGCCTTGCGACCGCGCCTCAGCGAGGACCTCCCTGCGGCCCTCGCATTGCTCGGCAGGCAGGCCAGTAGCGAAGACCCGCTGGAACGTCGGTTCTGCATCGAAGTGCTGCGCCCCCGCGGCGTCTGGTGCGAACACATAACGGCCCTCAAGCAGGCGCCGGAGGCCGCCGAAGCGCTGCTGGTGCCGCACCTGGCGGAAAGCGAGAAATACCCCCAGGACTCGGTAGCCAACTGGCTCAATGACGCCAGCAAAACCCGACCAGACTGGGTACTCGACCTGTTCGAGCGCCATCCACCGGCCTGCAAGGCCTCGCGACGCATCCAGCAACGGGCCACACGCAGCCTGACGCGCTGAATCCCCCTAAGCGGCCGCCGTCAACGCGACGTCTCGACCCTCAGCACTTCGGTGTAGATGGCATCGACCGTCTGGCCCACCTTGAGGTTTTTCATCCGCGCCTGCAGGTCGGGGTTCTCGACCTTGACCACCTGCAGCTTGCCCTCTGGCGGCAGCAGGCTCACTTCATGCTGCTTGAGGTCGATCTTCTTGATCTGCGAGGTGACCCTGACCTGGCGGAACGCCTCGCCGCCCGGGTTCGGGTTGTTTTCGGTGGCGCGAATGGTGCCGGACTCATCACTGACCTTCGGCGCACCGCCCACATCGGTGTTGAGCACATAGGCCACCGCGCGGGTCACGTAGATGTCGACCGTGTCACCGACTTTGAGGTTGGGCAGCGCCTTGGCCTTTTCCGTCAACTGGAAGGTCACAGGCTTGTCGTTGGCCCCCTGCACCGTGACCAGGCGCTTCTCCAGGTCGATGGCCTGGACCTGGGTGGTGACATGGCTTTCAAGCGCTTCACTGCCAATCGGCACGTCGGCGGCCTGGGCTGTGAAGCTGCCAGCGAAGACCAGCGAGGCGATTGCCACAGCGCGAGCGAGTGAACTGATAGGTTTCATAGGCATGCTTCCCTGTAATCGTTTCCGGGTTGGTGCGTGAAATACTCACGCGCCAACAAGCATAGACACTGTCGGGCGCCCGTGCGGCGATGCAAGGGCGCCCGTTGCGCTTAGCGGTTGCGAGTCACCCGCCAGACGGTGTTGGCCAGGTCGTCGGCGATGATCAAGGCGCCACGCGGGTCGACCGTGACCCCCACTGGCCGCCCACGGGTCTTGCCATCCTCACCGCGAAAGCCTGTGGCGAAGTCAACCGGCTCGCCTGCCGGCTTGCCATTGCTGAACGGCACGAACACCACCTTGTAGCCCACCGGGTTCGGCCGGTTCCAGCTGCCGTGCTGCCCCACGAACACACCGTCGGCGAAGCGCTCGCCCATGGCCGGAATAGAGAAGTCGACACCTAAGGCGGCCACATGCGAACCCAGGCTGTAATCCGGCTTGATCGCCGCCGCTACCTTGTCCGGGTTCTGCGGCCTGACCCGCTCATCGACGTTCTGCCCCCAGTAGCTGTAGGGCCAGCCATAGAAGCCGCCTTCGCGCACTGACGTGAGGTAGTCCGGCACCAGGTCGGGGCCGAGTTCGTCGCGCTCGTTGACCACCGCCCACACCTGCCCGGTCTGTGGCTGGACAGCCAAGGCCGTCGGGTTGCGCAGGCCGGTCGCGTAGGGCCGGTGCGCGCCGGTCTGGGCATCGACCTGCCAGACCATGGCCCGATCGATCTCCACTTCAAGGCCGCGCTCGGTGATGTTGCTGTTCGAACCAATGCCGACATACAGGAAACGACCATCAGGGCTTGCGGTCAGCGCCTTGGTCCAGTGGTGGTTGATCTCGGCCGGCAGGTCGGTGACCTTGGTCGGCGCAGCACTGGCCTTGGTCTGGCCGTCCTGGTAGTCGAAACGCACCAGCGCATCCTGGTTGGCCACGTACAGCTTGCCGTCGGCAAACGCCAGGCCATAGGGTGCATTGAGGTTTTCCGCGAACACCGTCTGCAGCTCGTAGGTGCCATCGCCGTCGGCGTCCCGCAGCAGGGTCAGGCGATTGCCGCCTTTGACCTGGGTATTGCCCTTGGCCTTGATCTGGCTGGCGATCACATCCTTGGGCTTGAGTTTCGCTGCGCTGCCACCGCGGCCCTCGGCCACGAGGATATCGCCATTGGGCAGCACCAGGCTCTGGCGGGGGATCTTCAGGCCGGTGGCGATCGCCGTGACGCTGAAGCCTTCGGGCACGGTGGGTTTCTGTTCACCCCAGGCCACCGGCTCGGCGATTTTCATGCTCGGCAGCAGCCCGCGCTGTGGCTCCGGCAACTTCGGGTCGGGGCCATGGGCCTGGGTAGGCTCCCCTTCCCCGCCACACGCGCTCAGCAATACCGCCACGCTCAACAGGCTCAATGCATGCAAAGGCTTCATGCCACACCTCCCGAACGCAGGTTGCTCAGCCCGGTCCACGCGGCCACAGCTGCAAGCGCGGTCACGATCACCGACAACACCAAGCCCGAGGGCATTACCGCCCAGGCGTCCTTGGCATGTTCGAAGGCATTGACCAGCCCCAGCACCCAGGTGGCCAGCAACAGTACGAAGTACAGGGTTGCACGCCCACCCTTGTGCTCGGCGCGGACCAGGTTGACCAACGCGAACAGCAGCGCCAGCCCACAGCACAGCAGGCCACCGGCGATCAGCCAGGCAGCGAAGTTGCTCCACTGGATCTGGAAGCTGTTGAAGTAGGCGATATCGCTCAGCAGCGCGCCAAAAAACAACGGAACACTGCCGGCCAGCAGCATGGCGTGCAACGGGCCTGGCGTGCAGCGGTAGAGGGTTTGCTCTGATGCGGTCACGGCGCCTCCTTATCGTTCAGTGACCCTTGGCTGATGGCTGAAGCCATCAGGCGTGCGCGGGGTGCGCTTAGCAAAGGAGCGTCTCTACAGCGCGATAGTTCACCGTTTCGCTTGAATGAAATATCCTGACAAGAACCGCCACGGTGTTTCTGTGCGGCATTTTTCAACGAGGAGATCGGCATGAGCAACAACTGGGGGCGCACGGGTGCGCTCTGGGCACTGAACACGCTGCTCATCCTCGGCCTGGGCCTGGCCTCGGGCTGCTCCAGCAAAAACAGCAAGGCCCGCTACGCAGCCACCACCGTCGGCTCCAACTGCTTCGCCAAGGCCGTGCCCAGCACCGGCGAAGGCGGCCTGGCCTGGGGCAATACCTTGAGTATTGCCCGGCAGAAGTCGCTGAATAACTGCGTTCGCTACGCGGGGCGATCGGGGGGCACACCCAGGACTTGCCAGGTGGTGATGGCGAAGTGCAAGAACTGAGGCGTGTGGTTTGAGGCTTGCGGCGCCTGGTAGATCGAGCGCCGCCCGCGCGGCGCTCGATCTACCAGGCGCTGAAACACTCAAGAGCTAAACCGCCTCAGGCAAACTTCGCCCGAGCGGCATGCAGCTTCTTGTAGCTCTCGATCAAACGCAAATGCCGATCCAGGCCTTCCAGCTTCATGCTGGTCGGCGTCAGGCCATGGAACCGCACGCTACCGTCTACCGAGCCCAGCACCGCGTCCATTCGCGGGTTGCCGAACATGCGGCGGAAGTTGGTTTCGTAGTCTTCCATCTCCAGTTCATCGTCCAGCACCACTTCCAGCACCACATTCAAGGCCTGGTAGAACAGGCCGCGCTCGACGGTGTTGTCGTTGAACTGCAGGAACGCCTCGACCAGCTCCTTGGCCTCTTCAAAGCGCTGCACAGCCAGGCAGATCAGCAGCTTCAGCTCAAGAATGGTCAACTGGCCCCACACCGTGTTGTCGTCGAACTCGACACCGATCAGCGTGGTGATGGTCGTGTAGTCATCCACATCGCAGTTGTCCAGGCGCTTGAGCAGCAATTTGAGCGAGCGGTTGTCCAGGCTGTGCAGGTTGAGGATGTCGGCGCGGAACGACAAGGCCCGGTTGGTGTTGTCCCAGATCAGGTCCTCTACCGGGTAGATCTCCGAGTAGCCCGGCACCAGGATGCGGCACGCAGTGGCACCCAGGTTGTCGTACACCGCCATGTACGCCTCTTTGCCCAGGTCTTCAAGAATGCCGAACAGGGTCGCGGCTTCCTGCACGTTGGAGTCTTCGCCGTGGCCGGAGAAGTCCCACTCGACGAACTCGAAATCGGCCTTGGCACTGAAGAAACGCCATGACACCACGCCGCTTGAGTCGATGAAGTGTTCGACGAAGTTGTTCGGCTCGGTCAGCGCGTGGCTTTCGAAGGTTGGCTGCGGCAGGTCGTTCAGGCCCTCGAAGCTGCGGCCCTGGAGCAACTCGGTGAGGCTGCGTTCCAGCGCCACTTCAAGGCTCGGGTGCGCGCCGAACGAGGCGAACACGCCACCGGTACGCGGGTTCATCAAGGTCACGCACATCACCGGGAACTCACCGCCCAGCGACGCATCCTTGACCAGCACCGGGAAGCCTTGCTCTTCCAGCCCCTGGATGCCGGCAACGATGCCCGGGTACTTGGCCAGCACCTCCTGCGGTACATCCGGCAGGCACAGCTCGCCTTCGAGGATTTCGCGCTTCACTGCCCGCTCGAAGATTTCCGACAGGCACTGCACTTGCGCTTCGGCCAGGGTATTGCCAGCGCTCATGCCATTGCTGAGGAACAGGTTCTCGATCAGGTTGGACGGGAAATACACCACCTCTTGGTCCGACTGGCGCACGAACGGCAACGAGCAGATGCCCCGCGCGGTATTGCCCGAGTTGGTGTCGTACAGGTGCGAGCCGCGCAGTTCGCCGTCGGGGTTGTAGATGTCCAGGCAGTTCGCGTCGAGGATCTCGCTGGGCAGCGCATCCTTTGGCCCAGGCTTGAACCACTGCTCGTTCGGGTAGTGCACGAACGCAGCGTTGGCGATCTCTTCGCCCCAGAATTGGTCATTGTAGAAGAAGTTGCAGTTCAAACGCTCGATGAACTCACCCAGCGCCGAGGCCAGCGCGGCCTCCTTGGTCGAGCCCTTGCCATTGGTGAAGCACATCGGCGACTGCGCATCGCGCACATGCAGCGACCATACGTTGGGCACGATATTGCGCCACGAAGCGATCTCGATCTTCATCCCCAACCCGGCCAGGATCGCCGACATGTTGGCGATGGTCTGCTCCAGCGGCAGGTCCTTGCCCGGGATATAGGTGGTGGTGTCCGACACCGGCATCAACAGCCCTTGGGCATCAGCATCCAGGTTGTCGACCACTTCGATGACGAATTCAGGCCCGGTCTGCACCACCTTCTTCACCGTGCAACGGTCGATGGAGCGCAGGATGCCCTGGCGGTCCTTCTCGGAGATGTCTTCGGGCAACTCGACCTGGATCTTGAAGATCTGGTTGTAGCGGTTTTCCGGGTCGACGATGTTGTTCTGCGACAGGCGAATGTTTTCGGTGGGGATATCGCGGGTCTGGCAGTACAGCTTCACGAAGTAAGCCGCGCACAACGCCGAAGACGCCAGGAAATAGTCGAACGGCCCTGGGGCCGAACCGTCGCCTTTGTAACGGATCGGTTGGTCGGCGATCACCGTGAAGTCGTCGAATTTGGCTTCGAGGCGGAGATTGTCGAGAAAATTGACCTTGATTTCCATGCGGGATTACCGTGATTTAAGCGTGCAAAACGAAATTGGCCGGCATTATCCGGGTTTTTCGCCTGGAAGTCCTGTTTGCCTGGCGCACCGCCGGCCTTGCGCATTTCGCCGGATTACTTGCCTGATCCTCCTGACCTCCCGGCAGCGCCGGCTCACCGGCCGCCGCGCTGTGCTAGCGTTTCTGCACTGGGGGCAACGTACCCCCGCTCAAGACAACGACGCGACAGCAAACCGATGACGGGCAGGTGAACCATGGAACTACGCATCAACCAGAAGACCTATGAGGTCGAAGCCGACGCTGACACGCCGCTGCTGTGGGTGATCCGTGACGACCTCGGGCTGACCGGCACCAAGTATGGCTGCGGCCTGGCCCAGTGCGGCGCCTGTTCGGTGCTGGTGGACGGCAGCGTGGTGCGCGCCTGCGTGACCCCGGTGGCAGGCGTGGTCGGGCGTGAGGTGACCACCATCGAGGCGATCGAGGCCGACAGCGTCGGCAAGCGCGTGGTCGCAGCCTGGGTCGAACACCAGGTGGCGCAGTGCGGCTACTGCCAGTCGGGCCAGGTGATGGCGGCCACCGCGCTGCTCAAGCACACGCCCAACCCCAGCGACGCGCAGATCGATGCGGCCATGGTCAACCTGTGCCGCTGTGGCACCTACAACGCCATCCATGCGGCCGTGCACGACATTGCCGCGCAGCAGGAGGGTGCCTGATGAACACGCCTGTCGATAGCCCGCTTGGGCCCTTGGGCGCGCCGGTCAACCTGTCGCGCCGCCGCTTCCTGCTGGCTTCGGCCGGTGCCGCCGCCGGTGCCCTGGTGCTCGGCTTTGGCCTGCCGCTGGGTTCGGCCAGGGCCCAGGCCGCCACCGCTGCTGCCCAGGAGCGCGGCACCCAGGTCCCGGCTTTCCTCGAAATCCGCCCGGACAGCACCGTTCGCCTGCTCTGCCCGTTCATGGAGGGCGGCCAGGGCACCTACACCGCCATGGCGCAGATCGTTGGCGAAGAGCTGGATGCCGACCCTGCCACGTTCCTGGTCGACAGCGCGCCGCCCGGCGAGGCCTATGTGGTGATGGAAAACGGCATGCGCATCACCGGCGGCAGCATGTCGGTGCGCATGAGCTACCCGACCATGCGCCGCCTCGGCGCGCTGGCCCGGGCCATGTTGCTGCAGGCCGCTGCCGAACAACTGGGGGTGCCGCTCGGCGAACTGTCCACCGAGCCTGGCAAGGTGGTGCACGCCGCATCTGGCCGTTCACTGCCCTACGGTGAACTGGCCGAACGCGCCCTTGATCTGCCCGTGCCAGATCCGGCCAGCGTACAGCTGCGCGACCCCGGCCAGTTTCGCTGGATCGGCAAGCCGGTACGCCGGGTCGACGCCTATGACAAATCCACCGGCAAAGCCTTGTACACCATCGACATCAAGCTCGACGGCATGCTGCACGCCGCCGTGCAGCATGCCCCCCGCCTGGGCATGACGGTGGGCAGCCTGCGCAACGAAGCGCAGGTAAAGGCCATGAAAGGCGTGCACTCGGTGCATCAATTGCCGGGCGCGGTGGCGGTGGTCGCCGAGCGCTGGTGGCATGCCAAGCGCGCGGTCGAGGCCATCCAGGTGGACTGGCAAGAACCCGGCAGTGATTCCCCGCTACGGCCGATGCCGGCGGATTTTTCCAGCGACGCCTACCGGGAGCGCTTGGCCAGCGAGCAAGGCCCGGCCCGCGACGAAGAGAACGAAGGCGATGTGGCTGGGGTGCTGGCCAACGCCAAAACAAAGGTCGAGGCCACCTACCACAACCAGTACCTCAACCACGCCCAGCTTGAACCACCTTCGGCCCTGGCCCGCTTCAACCCCGACGGCTCGCTGGAGGTCTGGCTACCCAACCAGGCTCCGGACATGTTCCGCGACGACATCGCCAAGCGCACCGGCCTGGACGCTGCGCGCATCACCCTGCACTCGCCCTTGCTCGGCGGCTTTTTTGGCCGGCACTTTCTCTACGACTCGGCAAACCCTTACCCTCAGGCCATCGCCCTGGCCAAAGCGGTCGGCCGCCCGGTCAAGCTGATCTGGAGCCGTGAGGAAGAGTTTCTGCGCGACGTGTTGCGCCCACTGGCGGTGGTCAAGTTCCGCGCCGCGCTGAACGCCGATGGGCTGCCCGTGGCCATAGAAGCGGTGAGCGCCACCGAAGGCCCGACCGAGGCACTGGCCGGCAAGCAAGGGGACAAGATAGACCCCACCGCCCTCGAAGGGCTGTCGGGTAAAGCGTACGCCATCGCCAACAAACGCATCGCCCAGATCTACGTCAAAGGCCCGGTCATGCTCGGCTACTGGCGCTCGGTGGGCAATTCGCTGAACGACTTCTTCTACGAAGCGTTCCTCGACGAGCTGGCCGACAAGGGTGGCAAGGACCCCTATGAGCTGCGCCTGCACCTGCTGCGTGACAATCAGCGCCTGACCAACCTGCTGCACGCGGTAGGTGAACTGTCTGGCGGCTGGAAGCGCGGGCCGTTCACTGCCGAGGACGGCAGCAAGCGGGCGCGCGGCGTGGCGATGGCCTCGCCGTTCGGCTCGGAAGCGGCGGTGATCGCCGAAGTCTCGATCGAAAATGGCCAGGTCAAGGTGCACGACATCTGGCAGGCGATCGACCCGGGCAGCATCGTCAACCCGGCGATCATCGAGGCCCAGGTCAACGGCGCCGTGGCCTTGGGCCTGTCGCAGACGCTGCTGGAAGAGGCGGTGTACATCGACGGCCAGCCCCGCGGGCGCAACTACGACCTGTACCCCATCCTGCCGCCTTCGCGCATGGCACGGGTGCATGTGCGCATCGTCGAAAGCGGCGCGAAGATGGGCGGCATCGGCGAACCGCCGCTACCTGCCGTTGCGCCAGCGGTGGCCAACGCGGTGGCGCGGCTTACCGGCCAGCGCATCCGCAGCATTCCGCTAAGCCGCTACACCTTCACCTGACAGCACAAGGAACGCCCATGACCCACAGCCGATTCGCAAGAACCGCCGGCTGGCTGGCGCTGCCGTGCCTGGTCGCGGCAGGCCTGCTGGCCTGGTACGTCACCCGTGACCCCGCGTCACCTTTCGAGGCCGAGCAGGCTGCCCGTTTCGACCCTGCACTGGTCAGCCGCGGCGAGTATGTGGCCCGGCTGAGTGACTGCGTGGCCTGCCACAGCCTGCCCGGCAGCAAACCGTTCGCCGGCGGGTTGGAGATGGCCACGCCACTGGGGGCGATACACGCCACCAACGTCACCCCCGACCGCGACACCGGCATCGGTCACTACAGCCTTGCCGACTTCGACCGCGCCGTACGCCACGGCGTGGCCCCCGGTGGCCGGCGGCTGTACCCGGCGATGCCGTACCCTTCCTACGCCAAGCTCAGCGATGACGATGTGCGGGCCCTGTACGCGTTCTTCATGAAGGGCGTGCAACCTGCCCAGCAGGCGAACCTCGCCAGTGACATTCCCTGGCCGCTGAACATGCGCTGGCCCATCGCCCTGTGGAATGGGCTGTTCGCCGCCAACACACCGTATGCCGCCAAGCCTGATCAGGACGCCCTGTGGAACCGCGGCGCCTACATCGTTCAAGGCCCAGGGCACTGTGGCAGCTGCCATACCCCACGTGGCCTGGCCTTCAACGAGAAAGCCCTGGATGAAAGTGGCAAACCCTTCCTGGCCGGTGCGCTGCTCGATGGCTGGTACGCACCAAGCCTGCGCGCCGACCACAACACCGGCCTTGGCCGCTGGAGCGAAGCGGAAATCGTGCAGTTCCTCAAGACCGGGCGCAACCAGCATGCCGTGGTCTATGGCTCGATGACCGAGGCGTTCAACAACTCAACGCAATTCATGAGTGACGATGACCTGGCGGCGATCGGCCGCTATCTGAAATCGCTGCCCGGCGATCCACAGCGTGACGGCACGCCGTGGCAGTACCAGGCTGAATCGGTAGCCGCGAAGCTCGATAACCCTGGGGCGCATACTTACGTGACCCGTTGCGCGTCATGCCACGGCCTGGACGGCAAGGGCCAGGCCGAGTGGATGCCGCCGTTGGCCGGGGCCACGTCGGCCTTGGCCAAGGAAAGCGCGTCGGCGATCAACATCACCCTCAATGGCTCGCAGCGCATCGTCGCTGCCGGGCTGCCCGATGCCTACCGCATGCCGGCCTTCCGTGAACAGCTGAGCGACCGGGAAATTGCCGAAGTATTGAGCTTCGTGCGCGGCGCCTGGGGTAACCACGGTGGTGCAGTGGGTGTGCAGGCCGTGGGCACGTTGCGCGGGCACACAGACCCGGCCAGCAGCAGCCCGATTGTGTTGCACATGCGATGAAACCGGCACAAGCATTACGCTTTGGAGAAAGATGATGGAAAGCATCGACCTGCTGGTCCTGCGCACCGCCCGCGACTGGCTTGCCAGCGGCGAGCGCGTCTTGCTGGCCACTGTGGCCCGCACCTGGGGCTCGTCCCCTCGCCCGGTCGGTTCGATGATGGCGCTGCGCAGCGACGGTCGCGTGGTCGGTAGCGTGTCCGGTGGCTGCATCGAGGATGACCTCATCCACCGCTACACCACTGCCTACGGTGGCCCAGGTATGCAGACCGGGCTGCCCGAGGTGGTGCGCTACGGTGTCAGCGCCGAGGACGCTCACCGGTTCGGCTTGCCCTGTGGCGGCACCCTGCAACTGGTCCTCGAGTTCGAACCTTCGGCAGAACACCTCGAACAACTGCTGGCCTGCCTCGACAGCGGCAGCCTGGTGCGCCGTGAACTGGACTTGCACAGCGGCGAAGCCGCGCTCATGGCCAGCAACACGCCCGAGCAGTTCAGCTTCGATGGCCAGCGCATGCTCAGCACCCTCGGCCCTGGCTACCGCGTGCTGCTGATCGGCGCCGGCGCGCTGGCCGAGTACCTGGCGACCATGGCGCTGTTCAATGGCTTCAACGTTTCGGTGTGCGACCCCCGGCCTGAATACATGGCCGGCTGGGGCGTCGCGGGCGTCTCGAAACTGGCCGGCATGCCGGACGATGTGGTGCGTGCCTTCGCCCCCGACCTGCGTAGCGCCATCGTTGCCGTCAGCCACGACCCCAAACTTGACGACCTGGCCTTGCTCGAGGCGCTGCACAGCCCGGCGTTCTACATCGGCGCGATCGGGTCCAGGCGCAACAGCCAGTTGCGACGCGAGCGCCTGATCGAACACTTTGGCGAAACCGAAGCCACCCTCAAGCGCCTGCACGGCCCTATCGGCATCTACATCGGCAGCAAGACCCCGGCCGAAATCGCCGTCAGCGTCATGGCCGAGATGCTCGCGGCCAAGAATGACGTGAGCCTGCCTGGGGCAGTCAACGTGACCAAGGCCAAGCTTGCCCGGGAGGCCGAGGCGTGCCAGCACAACCTGTGATCTGCACCGCGCTGGTGCTGGCGGCCGGGCGTGCGCAGCGCTTTGGCAGCGACAAACGCCTGGCACGCCTGCCCTCCGGGCACACCCTGCTGGCGACGGCATTGGCGCGCGCATTCGATCATTTCGCAGAAGTGCACGTCGTGCTACGGCCGGGTGACGATGCGCAGCACCTGGGTATCGACCCGCGGGCCCATATCGTGCGGGCCGAGCAGGCAGCGCTTGGCATGGGCGCCAGCCTCGCGGCCGGGGTGACGGCGCTGCTGCAGACACAGGCCCAGGCGGTGGCGGTGCTGTTGGCGGATATGCCATGGATCGCACCTGGCAGCTTGCAAACACTTTGCCGGCAAGCAAGCGCAGCACACATCGTGTTGCCGCAGTACCAGGGTCAGCGCGGGCATCCGGTGATTTTCGGCCGTGCGTTCTGGCCGGCGCTGGCGCACCTGCAAGGTGATCAGGGCGGCCGGCAGGTCATTCTGGACAACCCGCACGCTTGTATCACGGTTGCCGTTGACGATGCCGGGGTGGTGCTGGACGTGGATGTCCCTCAGGCCCTCGGTTTACCGATGGGTCATTGAACAATGGCTGCTGTGTGCTGTTGATGCCAGCGCTCCAGGTTCTGGCGCAACAACTGTTCTGGCAAGGCGCCGGAAACGATCGCTTTCATCTCCCGTGCCAGGTCTTCGCGCAACTGCGGCTGGTTGCACGGTGATTGATGCGACAGCGCCAGGTACAAGCCTTCGCTGGACACCGGCGGGTCCAGCACCTGCAGGCTGTCTTGCATGCCCAGCGTCTGCGCTAACGCCATGCCTGGATAGTGCTCGAACACCACGTAGTCGCTGCGCTTGAGCAGCAGCTTCTCGAAAGCCTGCTTGGCACTGGGCACCGCTTCGAGCGTGAGGTTGGCCTTGGCATAGTCATCGAACTGCTGGCCGTGGCTGTTATTGACCAGGGTCCCGCCTTTGCGGCCTTGCAGGTCAGCCCATTGATGGTAGGCAAAGGCCCCTTGCTGGCGTACCCAGACCACGCTGGGCGTGTGCAGGAAGGCCGGGCTTATGAAGTCCATCAGCTGCTGCCGTGCCTGGGTCAGAAAATACCCGGCAAGCAGGTCGATACGGCCGGTGCGCACTTGCTCCTGGGCACGAGACCACGGCCCCCCGTAAACCACTTCGATCTCCAGCCCAAGTTGCTTGCCCAAGTATTTGAGCAGGTCGGCATTGGCACCGATCAACTGGTGAGGGTCATGGGGGTCGCGCCACAAATAAGGGGGGTATTCGGGGTTACCGGTGGCCGTCAGGCGCTGGCAGGCCTCCTGCGCGCCTGCAACCGCGGGCAGCAGCGCGCACAGCAACGACAGCAAGGCGTGGCGGAAGCAACGCTCGATCATCTACAACCCTCGGCACATGGGGCATCTGGCTTCGCGTGGTGTAGACAGTCTGGCCCATCGGTAGCCAGCCGCCAGGGTTTTCATCGACCGGGGAGTTGCCAGGGCCGCTGCGCGTCGTCAGGCGGCCCGAAGACCTACGCCGACTGTCGACGGATTGTGAGAATCGCCGCACCAAAGCCGATGAAGGTCGTGCCCACGACCCGGCTCACCCAGCGCGAAAGCGCCGGCCGGGTCAACACGCCCTTGGCTCGCGAGGCCAGCGCGGCGTACAGGGTCAGTGAAATGAGCGACAAGGCGACGAAGATCCCGGTAAGGATCAGGAACTGCGGCAGCAACGCGGCGCCCTGGTCGATGAACTGCGGGAACAACGCGGTGAAGAACATGGTCGCCTTGGGGTTGGTCACCGCCGTCAGGAATGCTGACTTGTACAGCTTGAGCGGTGTCGGCCGCTCCTTGGCCACCCCGGCGGTGGCGCCCTCCTCCAGCATCGGGCTCTTCTTCAACAACTGCCGTGCGCCGAGGTAGAACAGGTAACCCGCGCCGATGATCTTGACGGCGTTGAACAGCACTTCGGAGCTTGCCAGCAACGCCCCCAACCCGAGCATGGCCGCTGCCGACAGGCAGAACAGGCCCGAGCCATTGCCCAGTGAAGACCAGACCGCGCTGCGTTGCCCATGGGCCAGGCTGTTGTTGATCGCCATCAAGGTCGCAGGGCCAGGGCTGGCGATGGCGATCGCGGCAACCAGGGTAAAGGCAAGAAGCGAGTGAGAATCCATTTTCCAGGCTCGATAAAGGTTCAGGGGACGCGGTTATAACAGCATGCGAAGGTCAGTCGGCATTCTGCCGCTTCGCGCTCTTCTTGACGATGGCTTTCATCCGCGTGGCCGCCCGCTGCACGGTGGCCATCTTCTCCGGGCGCTTCATGCCACGCCACTTGCGGATTTCTTCACGGCTGCGGCCACAGCTGACGCACAGCTCGCTGTTGAGCTGGCATAGCGAAACGCAGGGGTTGTCTATGTCCTTAGCCATTGCACCCTTCAGGCCGGCATTTCAGCGCGCACACGCTCGGCGGCATTTTCAAACACGTTGCACAGCTCTTCGGACTTCACCTTGGTGATCGACTTGGCGGCCAACAGGTCATGCACGACGCGGATGCCCTGCTCCATGGCCGTGGCCAGCTGCTCACGGTCGGAGGCGTCGGCGATATCACCCAGATAAGGAGCAACGAGGTACACGTAACGGTCCTGCAGCTTGAGCGCTTCCAGCGCGTCGAGGGCTGTCTGGAACCGATCGGCAGCAGCCGGGCTCATGCTCAATTTATCGAAATGAATCAGGCTCACACGGTCAGTGGCCATTGACGAATCTCCGTTTCCTGGTAAGGCCAGGCCCGCAGGCAACGCCGCTTCTACGGTGCTCGGGAATGCAGGCCAGGTTAATGCCCATCAGGGTACCAGAACGCGGCGCAGAAAGGGCCATCGCCCCCGGAACTAAAAGTATTAAACAGGTCGTTCAGTGGACGCCCCAGGGCGTTATCGGGACAGGAGCTGCTGTTTGCCAAGCAGGATAATTCGGCCAGCTGCACTTCCCGCCGAGACCGTCACCGACCCCGGCAGCCCACAACAACAAGCCTGCATACGCAGGTAAGCCACAAAGGGGCATCACTATTCATGGCAAAGGAACACATCACCGAAACGCTCGACCTTGGCGTTACGGACCCCTCGAAAACCGCCGAGGCACGCCAGGACAGGCACTTGGAGGGCAAGATCGACTGGATCGTCTTCGGCATCACCAGCATTCTGGCCATTGCCTTCGTCATCTGGGGCTTCGTCAGCCAGGCCAGCCTTGCCGCCAGCGCGTCGTCGGCACAGTCCTGGGTCATTCTCAACTTTGGCTGGTTCTTCGTACTCACCTCGACCGTGTTCGTCATCTTCGTGCTGTGGCTAGCCGCCAGCCGCTATGGCAGGATCCCGCTGGGGCGTGATGGCGAAGCGCCAGAATTCCGTACCGTCTCCTGGGTGGCCATGATGTTCAGCGCCGGCATGGGCATCGGCCTGATGTTCTTCGGCGTTGCCGAGCCCTTGTCGCACTATGTGACGCCACCTCCCGGGACGACGACCGGGCAATCGAGCGAGGCGATGCAGGTGGCCATGGCCACCACGCTGTTCCACTGGACCCTGCACCCCTGGGCCATGTACGCCATCGTCGGCCTGGTGATTGCTTACGGCACGTTCCGCCGCGGGCGTTCGCAATTGATTTCCACGGCCTTTCGGCCGCTGATCGGCAAGCACGCCAACGGCCCCGTCGGCCGCGTGATCGACATGATGGCGATTTTCGCCACGCTGTTCGGCTCTGCCGCCTCGCTCGGCCTGGGCGCCCTGCAAATCGCCGGCGGCCTGGAATACAACGGCTGGATCGAGAGCCCCGGCAAGCTGTTCTACATCTCGATCATCACCTTGCTGACCATTGCCTTCGTCACCTCCGCAGTGTCCGGCATCGGCAAGGGTATCCAGTGGTTGTCCAACACCAACATGGTGCTGGCACTGGTGCTGGCGGCCTTCGTCTTCCTGGTCGGCCCGACGCTGTTGATGCTCAACCTGCTGCCCACCTCGATCGGCATCTACATCAAGCTGCTGCCAGAAATGATGGCACGCACCAACGCCAGCGGCGGTGAGCAGATGGACAGCTGGCTGGCCGGCTGGACCGTGTTCTATTGGGCCTGGTGGATTTCCTGGACGCCTTTCGTCGGCATGTTCATTGCCCGCATCAGCCGCGGCCGCACCATTCGCCAGTTCGTCACCGGGGTGCTGCTGGTACCGAGCCTGGTCAGCCTGGTGTGGTTCACCATTTTCGGCGGTGCGGCGATCGATGCCCTGCGCGAGGGCAGCTTCGCGCTGGTCAATGGCGCCGTCAACAGCAACCACGCGCTCTATCAGTTGCTGGACAGCTACCCGCTGGCCTCGTTGACCTCGGTGCTGGTGATGATCCTGGTGGGCATCTTCTTCGTCTCCGGCGCCGATGCCGCCTCACTGGTCATGGGCACCCTGTCGGAACACGGCACCACCGCGCCGTCGCGGCGCACCGTGATCTTCTGGGGGGCGCTGACCGGCACGGTGGCGGCGGTCATGTTGGCGATCGGCGACCCCAGCAACCCCGGCGAGGCACTGACGGGGTTGCAGAACCTGACGATCGTGGTGGCGCTGCCGTTTGTCGTAGTGATGGTGCTGTTGTGCCTGGCGCTGTACCGCGACCTGCGCAAGGACCCGATGATGCTGCGGCATCTGCGGGGTACCGAGCTGATCGAAAAGGCCGTGCTGTATGGCGCGGTGAAACATGGCGAGGAGTTCTACATCGTGGTGCAGGAGAAGAAGTCTGCGACCAAGCAGACACAACCCCAGGCCGACGTGGAGTTGAACGACTAAGCAGCAACCCAGGGGCCGCCTGTCGGCCCCTGGGTTGCTCGCCGTCAGCCCTTCAAGGCCGCCTCGATCCCGGCGACATCGATCTTGCCCATTTCCATCATGGCCTCGAAGGCCCGCTTGGCCGCCGCCCGGTCAGGGTTGCCGAGGGCCTCGATCAGGATGCGCGGGCAGATCTGCCACGATACCCCCCATCGGTCCTTGCACCAGCCGCAGACGCTCTCTTCGCCGCCATTGCTGACGATGGCGTTCCACAGGCGGTCAGTCTCGGCCTGGTCTTCGGTGCTGACCTGGAACGAGAACGCTTCGCTGTGCTTGAACGCCGTGCCGCCGTTAAGCCCTACGCAGGGCACGCCCATCACGGTGAAGTCGACGGTGATCACATCACCCGCCTTGCCCGACGGGTAATCACTGGGGGCCTGGTGAACCGCCACCACGCGGCTGTCGGGGAAGGTCGCGGCGTAGAAGTTCGCCGCCTCCTCGGCATCATTGTTGTACCAGAGGCAAACCGTATTCTTGGCAGTCATGGTGTAGCTCCATGAACAGGTGTGAACCCTTCAGTCTAGATCGTGAGCGTGGCGCGGCAAAAAAACGAAACCCTTGCCACCCTGCCCCGGTCACACCCTATGAGCATGCAACATGGACTGTAATCCAAAGGAGACTGGACATGCCCTACCCTTACAACCCGATCGCCCTCCGCATCCGTAACCTGGCCTTGGCTGGCGCACTACTGGCCTGCGCGTCGCTGGTTCAGGCGCAGGATGTGCTGCTGGTGGGCAACAAGGCCGATGCCAGTGTCTCGGCACTGGACATCAGCAACGGCAAGGAACTGGTCCGCCTGCCCGTGGGCACCGGCCCGCACGAGGTGGTAGTTGCCAGCAATGGCCGCCTGGCCGTGGTGGGCAACTATGGCGCCCACGGCACCGCCAACAACAGCCTGAGCGTGATCGACTGGCCGTCACGCAGCGTGGTGCGCACTATCGACCTGGGCAAGGACTCGCGCCCCCACGGCATCCGCTTCCTGCCAGACAGCCAGCGGGTGGTGGTTACCACCGAGGACAGCGAGCACTTGCTGATTGTCGACCTGGCCCAGGGCCAGGTCCTCGACCGCATCGACGTCGGCGGCGGCAAGCCGCACATGGTCGCCCTGTCGCCCGGTGCGGACCGCGCCTACGTGACCCATGTAGACTCCGGCACGTTGTCGGTCATCGACTTGCTGCACAAGAAGAAGATCGCCGACATCCCCACCGGCAACGGCAGCGAGGGCGTTGCGGTGACCCAGACGGGCGCACAGGTGTGGGTCAGCAATCGCGAAGGCAATGAAGTGGTGATCGTCGATGCCGAACGCCTGGAGGTCACCGACCGCCTCCGTACCGGCCTGTTTCCGATACGCGTCGTCATGACCCCGGACGGCAAGCATGCTCTGGTCACCTGCGCCAAGTCGGCGGAGCTGGCCGTGTTCGACGTCGCGGCCAAGCGCGAGATCAAGCGCATCAGCCTGGCTCAGGAAGGCGCCGAGTACCGCAAGACACTGTTGGGTGCCGAAGCCCTGCCCATCGGCGCGGTGGTCTCGCCGGATGGCAAACGGGTCTACGTGGCCATCAGCGGCGGTGACCAGGTAGCCGTCATCGATACCGTTGACTGGCGCGAGAAGGCACGCTGGCAAACCGGGCCGGAGCCTGATGCCCTGGCCATCGTGCCGCAGCCAGAGAGCTGATCGCCACGCGCCTGTCGCGGTGTTTCAACCACCATCGCGACAGGCCGTGCACCTCGGCTTTTGCAACATTCTGCAGACATTTCCGATGTCAGGTAGTGAACCTGCTTACATAAAAACGGTCTTTCGCTGACGGTCAACTCACCGACCGGTTCATCGGCCCAGTCATCGGGCCTACTTTTGTCCTGTTTCAGCGAAGACTCAACATGCCCGACTCCCGTCCAACATTTTCCGCCCTCCCAGCCCTGCGCGGCGGCTTGATCGCAGCCCTGGTGGCTCTAGCCGCCCCGGTGCATGCCGAAACGCCTGCCAGTGATGCGCGCTGGGTCAGTGACAGCCTGAGTACCTATGTGCGCAGCGGGCCGACCGATGGCCACCGCATAGTCGGCACGCTCAAGTCTGGGCAAAAGCTGACTCTGGTCGGCAGCCAAGGCAGCTACAGCCAGGTACGCGGGCAGAATGGTGACCTGGTGTGGATCCTCAGCAGCGACCTGCAGGACGTGCCGGGCCAGGGCGAGCGGCTGCCGCAGCTCGATGCCCAAGTGGCGGACCTGTCCGGGCAGCTCAAGAGCATCGATGACAGTTGGAAGAACCGCGTGCAGGGCATGCAGGAAACGCTGGATTCGCGCAAGCAATTGATCGATGAGCTGGAGGCGCGCAACCAGGCGCTGAATGAGCAGCTGGACCAGAGCCAGTCGACCCTGCGCGACACCCAGGCGCGCCTGGGGGACGAGAACAAGCAGGTGATGATGCGCTATATGGTGTATGGCGGCAGCATTGCGGGCGCGGGTTTGTTGGTGGGGTTGATCATGCCGGCGCTGACCCGCGGGCGGAAGAAGAACGACCGCTGGTTCTGAGGTTGGTTAGGCGTTAGGGGTGGAAGGTGCATGCCTTGGGAGTTTTAGCGCCTGTGAGATCGAGCGCCGCCCGCGCGGCGCTCGATCTCACAGGCGCTGAAAGCATCAAGGCATGCACCCGCCAGCCCTAATGCTTTCCCAAGACCTACGGGACTGCCAGGGCCCTTGTTACAGCAGGTGCCCTACAACAACCGCTCCAGCGCCTCCAGCACATACCCCGTGGCCCGCTCGACCTGCCCCTCTCGGCAGGCAATCCCCAACTGCCGCCACAACCCCGGGCGCAGCGGCCGGCGGGCAATACGCCGGTCCAGCTCCGCCGCGTCGCCCTCCTGCGGCAGCAACGTCGCACCGTATCCCGCCCCCACCAGGCTCTTGATCGCATCGTTGTAGTTCAGCTCGATGCGCGGTGCGGGGAACAACCCCGCCGCCGCGAACCACTCCCCTGTCACCCGCGACAACTGCGTGCTGCTGTCATTCAGAATCAACGCCCGCCGCGCCAACCATGCCGGCGTTACCTTGGCCGGTGGCTGCCAGTCGGCCGGCACGTAGGCCAGGATCGGGTCGCGCCGCCAAGGGGTGACCTTCAGCCCTTTGCCCGCAACTTGCGGCAAGGCCACCAGGCCAATGTCCAGAGCCCCCTCGCGCAGTCGCGCCAGTGACGCCTGGGAGGTCAGCACCTGGACCTGCACGTCGATCCCCGGGTGAGCCACACGCAAGTGTTCCAGCGCCTTGGGCAACAGGTGGGCGATGGCGCCGGTCGAGGCGCCCAGGCGTACCCGGCCGGTCAGGCCCTCGACCTGACGGCGAACCTCTTCCAGGGCCAGGTCGGCGTCGGCCAGCAGGCGTCGGGCGCGGGCCAGTAACGTCTCACCAATGGCCGTAGGGCGCACCTGGCCACGGTTACGGGTGAGCAAGGGGGCACCCACCCGCGCCTCCAGCTCGGCCACGTGCAGGCTGATGGTGGGCGGGGCCAGGTTGAGCCGGCGTGCGGCCTCGGCAAAAGAACCCAGGTCGGAGATTTCGACCAGGGTGCGGAGGCGGTCAAGGCTGATTTCGCGCATGGCATGCTTCAGTAAAAATGAACATCAGCATCATGATATTCAAATTTCCTTTAGTCCAGCCGCAGGCGAGCATAGGCCATCTCTCCCCCGACCGGACCCCGACCATGCACACCCCTGTTGTCTTCATCGACGGTGACCAAGGCACCACTGGCCTGCAGATTCACGCCCGCCTGCACGGGCGTAGCGACTTGCGCCTGCTGACCCTGCCCGAAGCCGAGCGCAAGCACCCACAACGCCGCGCCGAAGCGATCAATAGCGCCGACATTGCCGTGCTCTGCCTGCCCGATGACGCAGCGCGCGATGCCGTGGCGGCGATCCATAACCCGCAGGTACGGGTTATCGACGCCAGTTCCGCCCACCGCACCAGCCCAGGTTGGGTCTATGGCCTGCCAGAACTGGATGAACAGCAAGCCGAACGTATCGCCCACAGCAAACGTGTCAGCAACCCTGGCTGCTACCCCACCGGTGCAATCGCCTTGCTGCGCCCGTTGGTCAGCGCCGGGCTGCTGCCAACCGATTACCCACTGAGCATTCATGCCATCTCGGGTTACTCCGGCGGCGGCCGCGCGGCGGTCGAGCGCCATGAGCAGCCAGGTACCGAGAAAACCCCGACCTTGCAACTGTATGGCCTGGAGCTGGCGCACAAGCATGTGCCGGAGATCCAGCAGCACGCCGGGCTGTCGGCGCGGCCGGTGTTCATGCCCGGCTACGGCGCCTATCGCCAGGGCATCGTCCTCAGCATCCCGCTGCAACTGCGCTTGCTGCCCGGCCAGGCCAGCGCCGAACAGCTGCATGCCTGCCTGCAACAGCACTATGAAGGGGCTCGCCACGTGCAACTGATGCCCCTGCATCAGCAAGGCCCGGCGGCGGCGCTCGACCCCGAAGCACTGAACGACAGCAATGACCTGCGCCTGGCGCTGTACGCCAACCCGGAGCATGGCCAGGTACTGCTGACTGCGGTGTTCGACAACCTTGGCAAGGGCGCCTCTGGTGCGGCGGTACAAAACCTCGAGCTGATGCTCGCGGCGCTACACGCGCAAGGCTGATTCGGCAAAACCGGTTAGACTGTAGTACCCGCGTCAGCCAGGCGCGGGTTGTATTCCTACCCGCCGGAGCCTGCCCCCCGATGTTCATCCTGAGCCGCCTCGACAGCGTGCCGCCCGAGTCTTTCCAGAACCAGATCCGTGAGCTGGTGATCAACCACGTCGGCGAATTGAGCAGCGTTGCCATTCTTGCCGACAACCCGCTGTATCCGCTGTACCAGTACGGTGTCGGGATGGAGGTGCACCAGTACCTGCAGGCCATGGACGGTACCGGTGGCCTGTCGGTGACGCTGACCTTGGCGCTGGATGCCGAGGCCCCTGACCAATTGCTCGGCTTTGCCCTGGCGTTGCCGGCCGATGACGACCCGGACACCTGCGCGCTGGCATTTCTCGCCGTGCGCGCCAGCCATCGCCGCCAAGGTATCGCCCGCGCCCTGCTGGGTGATTTGCAGGCCCGCCATGCCTGCGTCGAATTGAACACCTTTGCCGGCCAGGTACCGTGGTTCGAAGCGATGGGCATGCAGGTGGTGGAGGCCAACGGGCCGCAGGTGCTGATGAGCAGCACCGGGCAAGCCAGCGGGGCGTTGATTGGCCGGCTGGATATCGGGCCGATCTACCAGACCACCGAGGTACATCAGATCCATACCTACCTGCTCAACCAGCAGGGCGAGGATGCGATGATCGAGGCCGAGCAGATGCGCGACGAGCGGCTGGACGAGCTGGCTGTTCAGGCGCAGGCCTGTGTAAGGCAGCGCAAGACCGTGCATTGATACGGGGGGCCGCACAGCGGCCCCTCCTGTTTTCAGCCATGCACCCAGCGCCGATGCACGCCACGCGCCAGGGCATCGAGCATGAAGCCCAGCACGCCGATCAGCAGCACCATCGCCATCAGCTCCGAATACGCCAGCCGGTCGCGGGTGTCGAGAATGAAATACCCCAACCCCGCACTGACCCCCAGCATCTCGCACGGCACTAGCACGATCCACAGGATGCCGATGGCCAGGCGCACACCGGTCAGCACATGGCCGATCACCCCCGGCACGATCACCTTGCACAACGTCTCCCAGCGCGTGGCACTCAAGCTGCGGCTCAGTTGCAACCAGCGCGGGTCGAGTTGGCGCACGCCCGCAGCGGTGTTGAGCAGAATCGGCCACAGCGCGGCGAAGGCCAGCAGGAAATAGATCGGCTGGTCGCCCACCCCCATCAGCATCACCACCACCGGCATCCACGACAGCGGCGAAATCATCCGCAAAAACTGGAAGGCCGGCGTGGTCGCCGCCTCCAGGTGCCGGTAGCTGCCTACCAGCAAACCGAGGGGTACGCCGATCAACAGCGCCAGCAGCAGCCCGATCAAAATACGTTTGAGGCTGACCCACACGTGGCCGTAGACCTCGCCCTGCCCCAACAGCTCGACCAGGCTGGCCAGGGTGGCCTCGGGCGAGAAGCGCGCCGACAGGCCGTCGGCCTCGCCAAACAGCGCCACACCCGCCCACCACGCCAGCAGCAACAGCAACAGCCCGGCCAAGCCCAGGCCGGTATGAACCACATGCTTGCCCATCAGACCGCGAACTCCTCGCTACGCTCGAAACTGTCGGCAATACCGAACACCGATGGCCCGCCAGCGGCCGCGATGGCGTTGCGCACGAAGCGGTCGTCGACCAGGTCGCGGGCGGTTTGCGCCGGGTCCAGGCCTGCGAGAAAACCACTGTCGCCTTCGATCAACGTGCGCTGCAGGCGCTTGACCAGCTCCTCGGTGTAGCTGGGGAACGGGTAAGGCTGGAAGTCGATACGCCGCTCGTCCCATTGCTGGTGCTGGATCGCACCACTGGCGATATAGGCTGCGCGGTCCTCGGCGGCTGGGGCCAGGACTTTGCTCAGCACCGCAGGCTCGTGCGGGGTGTACTTGTTGGGGCCGGCCTTGGACAACAACGCGGCGGCTTCGGCGCGGTGCTCGCGGGTCCATTGCTGGGCCTTGACGATGGCGTTGACCACCTTCTGCGACCACTCCGGGCGGTTGTTGAGGTCGTGCTCGTGCATGAACACCACGCAGCAGGCGTGGTTGCGCCAGACATCGCCGGTAAACCGCTGCACACGGCCAACCTTGAGGTTTTCGGCCAGGGCGTTGAACGGTTCGGCGACGATATAACCAGCGATACGCTTGCTGGCCAGTGCCGGTGGCATGTCGGACGGCGGCAGCACCAGCAGGTTGACTTCGTTGGCCGCAAGCTGCGTATTGACCGGTTTGGACACCGGGGTCAGGCCGTTGTCGTTGAGCATCTGCTGCAGCACGACGTTGTGGATCGAGTACCAGAACGGGATGGCGACGGTCTTGCCGCCCAGTTGCTTCATGTCGGTGATGTCGGGCGCCACGGTCAGGCCCGAACCGCCGACATGGTTCCAGGCCACGACCTTGGCCGGCACCTTGCTGGCGTAGCGCGCCCACACGGTCATTGGCGACAACAGGTGGATCACGTTGACCTGGCCGGAGATGAACGCCTCGATCACCTGCGCCCAACTGCGCAGCAGCACCGGGCGCTCGGCGTTGATGCCTTCGGCCTCGAACAGGCCATTGTTGTGCGCCACCAGCAACGGCGTGGCGTCGGTGATCGGCAAGTAGCCGATGCGCACCGGCGCGTCCGGTTCGGCGGCGGCGCGGGCTTGCAAGCTCGACAGCAACGGCAAGGCACCGGCGGCAGTGAGCATGGCGCCAAGCTTGAGAAAGTCGCGACGCGACGAAGTAGAACAGCAGTCATCCATGCACATGGACAGCCTCCGAGGGCAAGGGGGTGGGGGAAGGTTCGACTGTGCGGCTTGCCCGCCGAAGGGTTTTGACGATCTCGATGCGCAGGGCGCCCAGTTCCTCGACCCGGTGCGTGCGCGGCTGCGGCAGGTCGATACACCACTGGCCGAGGATATGCGCTGGGTGGTTGCCCAGTAGCAGGACCCGGTCGGACAGCAGCAGGGCTTCGTCGATATCGTGGGTGATCAGCACCGCCGCAGTATTGTGGGTGGCGATCAGTTGCAGCAACAGTTGCTGCATGTCGGCCCGGGTCACCTCGTCGAGGGCGCCAAACGGCTCGTCAAGCAACAGCACTTCAGGTTGGCGTGCCAGGCAGCGGGCCAGCGCGGTGCGTTGGGCCATGCCACCGGACAACTGCGCCGGGTACTGGTTGCGCGCATGGGCCAGGCCCACGGCGGCAATCGCATGGTCGATACGCGCACGCCGCTCGCTGGCCGCCAATTTGGGCTGGCGGGCGAAGTCCAGGCCGAAGGCGACGTTCTTCTCAAGGCTCAACCAGGGCAGCAGGCTGGGGTCCTGGAAGGCCACCGCCAGGCGCGGATGCGGCCCTTGCAGCGGCTCGCCGCGCAGCGTCACGCTACCGCCACGCGGCGCCTGCAAGCCCGCCAGCACCCGCAACAGGCTGGACTTGCCGACACCACTGGGGCCCAGGATGGTCACCACCTCGCCCGGCGCCAGCTGCAGGTCGAACTGTGCCAGCACCTCTTGCCAGCCCCCTTCGCGGGGGTAGCCCAGGCTGATGGCGCGGGCGTCGAGCAGTACCTCGCTCATGCGGCGCCCGCCTGGCGTTGCAGTTCGGCGCGCAGTTGCACCAGGCTCGGCGTCACGATCGGCACGAACGCCGACTCGCGCCAACGGCGGGCGAAGCCTTCGCCATACTCGCTCAGGTAGGCCTTGCCACCACTGGCCTGCAACTCCAGCTGCACCGCGTCGGCAGCGCATTCGGCGAGGGTGATGCGCAGTTTGAACAGCGCCCCCGGCTGCTGCAGGAAGCGCTCGTCGAGCAGGCCCTGCTTGAGTTCGCTCACGGTGTTTTCCAGGCGCGCCTTCAGCACCTGGCCGGCCTCGTCGAGGAACGAGCCACGGCCTTGCAGGTGTTCCGCCACCTCATCCAGTGCCCGCCGGGCCAAGCCGATGGCCATGCCGCATTGCAGTGCCAGGAAGGCCGGGCGCACCTTGGGCAGGAACGCGCGGGCATTCTCGTGCAGCAGCCACTCGCGGCCCAGCTCAACCTGGTGGAACGCCAGCGCGGCAGTATTGCTCGATTGCAGCCCCATCAGTTGCAGGTCGTCCGAGCGCTCCAACCCTTGCGCCTCGGACGGAATGGCCACCACGAACGGTGCCCCTTCGGCCTCACCTTCGATGGCTGCCGCCACCACAAAACCACTCTTGCGCAGGTTGGTCACCCAATGCAGCCGGCCTTCAAGCTGCCACCCGTCGCGGCTCTGGCGGCCTCGCACCTGCAGGCTCTCGATGCCGGAGAGAAACTTCATGGCATTGGACAGCCCGGTTGCACCGGCCAGCTCACCCGTCAACAGGCGTGGCAACAGGCGCTCGCGCAGCGGCTGGTTGGGGCTTTGCAGCAGGTATTCGATGAAGGCGCGCTGGCCCCAGCAGACGAACGCCGCCGCCAATGAACGGCTGGCAATGGCCGCGATCGCTTCGACCGCGTCGGTCACCTGCCCGCCCGTGCCACCCAGCGCCGCATCGACGCCGATGCGCAGCACTTGCGCTTCGGCGATGTGCGCCAGGACCAGGTGCGGGTCGCACACGCCCTGGTCGATTGCCTCGGCGTTGGCATCCAGCCATTGCCGAAATGCGGGATCAAGCATGTCTCTACTCCTTTGAAAACGCCGGCGTGGCCGGCACCACACTTGGCTTACGCAGACGGCTGCCAGCGGTACTTGCTGAGTTCGTCGTTGAGCGGTGTCTGGGCGAAGACATTAGCAAAGTTGCACAAGGTTGCGAGGCTCACGCCAAGAATCACCTCCAGGGCGTTGCCTTCGCTGAAGCCGGCATCGCGAAATGCCTGGTAGGTGGGCTCGCTGACGTTGCCACGGGTGGCGATCACTTCACGGGCAAACGCGGCCAGGGTTTCGTAGCGGGCATCGGGCAGTTCGCCACGGGCGCGCAGCGCGTCGACCACGTCCTGGGGCAGCTTGGCCTTGTTCAGGGCCACCGCAGTGTGGCCGGCGACGCAGAAATCACAGCCATGCTGGGTAGCGGCAATCAGCTGCACCACCTCTCGCTCGGCCAGGGTCAGCTCGGACTTGCCATTGAGCGCCGACACGGTCACGTACGTTTCCAGGGCGGCCGGGGCGTTGGCCAGCATGCCCAGCAGGTTGGGGATGAAGCCGGAATTCTTCTGGGCGTTTTCGAGGAATGGACGGGCCGCTTCCGGGGCGCTCTGCAGAGTGTGTAAAGTAATGCGCGAGGACATGGAGTGGTCTCCTGTGGTGGGTGTCCTTACAGTCTGTTGGTTATAAGAATTCGCCTCCATATTCATCAGTCGCCTTTCCTTGCTCCTGAGTCTTTGCATTAGATGATTTCGTCCAGCCCCCTTGTCGATTGGTTATTAGAAGGCCTGGAGCTCGATGCCAGCCTGTTTCATGTCGGCCGCTATTGCGGTGGCTGGCACGCCAGCACCCAGGGCATGGGGCGGGCCAGCTTCCACCTGGTGGTGCAGGGCCATTGCTGGCTGCACATTGATGGCGAGGCCGAGGTGCTGCGGCTGGAGGCCGGCGATGCGGTGTTTTTGCTGCGCGACCTGGCTTATCGGTTGTCCAGCGACCACGACCCGGCAAGCGCCTGCAACCAGCCGCGCCAGGCCATGCAGGCCCTGGATGCCCATGCCGGCGATGGCGTGGGCTTGGTGTGCGGGTTCTTTCACTTCCGCCCGGGGCTGTCGTCACTGATCGTCGAGGGTTTGGCCGACTGGATTCTGTTGCGCGCCGACGAGCCTGCCGGGCATGCGGCGCGAGCGCTGTTCGGGCTGATCCTGGAAGAATGCGAGCGCCCGCCAGCCCCATCGCAGACCTTGCTGGAGCGGCTGACGCACTTGTTGTTCCTGTACGTTTTGCGCCAGCAAGTGCATGCCGGACAGCCCCTTGGCGGGCTTGTGGCCCTGGCCCGGCAGCCCGCGTTTGCCGCGTTGCTGGCGCAACTGATCGAACAGCCTGGGCAGGCGTGGACGCTGGAGAGCATGGCGGCTTGCACGGGGTTGTCGCGCTCGGCGTTTTTCAAGCGTTTCAACGAACTGGCCGGGCAGTCACCGGGGCAGGTGCTGCTGGCCTTGCGCATGCGCCATGCGTGCCAGCTGCTGCAGGCAGGGAACACCGTTGAGCAGGTAGGTGCGCAGGTGGGGTATCAGTCTGTGGCGGCGTTTACCCGGGCGTTTGCCAAGGCGGTGGGGGTGCAGCCGGGGGCTTATCGGCGGCAACATGAAGCACGCGCAGGGTTGTAGTGTCCCCCATGGGCCTCGAGATTACTCCCGTGCGTGGGGCCTGAAAACTAGCATTTTTGTCAGTTGTTGGCTGACTGCAGGCCATGTCCAAATTGTGCCAGGCCCTCACTCGATGGAGTCGCACTATGGAATGGCGCCGCTGCAACACTGGCTTGACGGTGGGGGACATGTCCGCGTCCGCCGATCGCTACCTCTGCGTGCATGACGATGATACCGGTCTGCCGGTAGGCCCACGGTTAGGTTTCAAATTCGGCGAGAACAACACACGGGACAAATGGCCTGCCTTTTTCCGCGAACAGCTGCGCGCGTCACCTCCAGTAACTTCGTGCACCTGGGTACCCACACGGCAGTCGATGGCGATATCCAGGCCGAGTAAACCGTCGACCTCTGGCAGCGCGATCTTAAAATTCCGCCTGGCCACACAGCCCATCAGCACGACGGTAACCACTGAAGATCTGAACGTCAGGGCGCAGCCCGCTGCGCCCGTGAACAGTACTGCCGAAAACTCATTGGAGGAAAGCCGCTCATGAATACCGATGCCAAGGCAACTATCAGTACTGATCCATTTACACCGGTCAGAACGGTAAGTGAAACCTCGCACTTCACTTACGATGCGGATTCAGGGCTGCTTTCCCAGATCGGCGCTGACGATGGGCAAACCACTCACCTGTGCTACTACCCGGTAACGGCCAGCACGGCAAAACCTGATCGTAGCGACAAGGTGCCTACGCTGACGGCGCTGAGGGCGCAGTTGAGAGGGCTCAAACTGGAAAAGGATGGGGCTGCTATCCGCACCCAGTCGCTGTCCTGCCCGACGATCCCCGATACCAGCACCCCGCCCTTGCTTGCGCAATGCAGCTATTTGAAGTTCCCCGACGGCAGCACGTCGGAAATGAACGTGACCCTGTTCGGTTATGCAAACGCCAGCACCGACAGCCACGGCGTCTTGATGCCCGACATGGTGCTGAGCCTGGAAGGCGTTACGGTCGACTTTTCGACTACACCGTGGACCCTCACCACTGCGACGGGGCGCCAAGGGCTGGTGGTCGACTTGCAGCAGGTGACCCACACCAAGACCGGCGCAGAAACGCAGACCGAAACGACTTCGACCCGTTGGTACAAGAACAATACTGCCCGGCAGACGCGCACCCTGACTGAAACCACCACAACCGCAAGTGGCAAATTGCGGGTAAAGAGCGAGTCGCCCTTCAAGCACGGCGAGCTGAACCTCACAGCTACCGTGGCCCAGCACATTCGCTCCGCGCGCAGCGACCGCGTGCTAGCCGAGACGGATCAAGACGAGCTGGGCAGGCCAACATCGATGGCTTACCACACCTATGACGCACGAGACCGTTTGCTGACCAGCACTACCTATGCCTGGAATTCCGATAAATACACCTCGCAAGAGGCAAATGGCGAGGCCCTGGCGAAAACCGAACAGCAATGGGTAGAGACAGGCAACGGCACCTGGATCGTCACCTTCGGCCCGGATGGCCGCAAAGGGCGCACCTTGCTCGATGGCCTGCAACGCCCCGTTCGGCGTGAACTGCAGCGCCAGGCAGGCGATGACGATTCGGCACAGAACTACGTATGCCTTGAAGAAATCGCCTACGGCGCAGACGGTGAGCCGCAGCACCAGTGCATTTACGACTACCACCCTGGGGGATTGTGCGTTCGCAACGACGGCGTGAGCTTGCCAGGCACCTTGCGGGACTGGTTCTGGGAAGCCGAGGCGCAGGGCGACAAGGTGGAGGCAAACGGCACGCAGAGTAAGCGTACAGAAACTATCGTTGGCACCCTGCTGCGAGGCCCTCTGCACAGCGTCGAAGACACACAGAGTAACCACACCGACGGCAAGGTCACACTCGCCCTCAGCCATAAAGTCTGGAACGCGACGAGCAAACAACTGGAGGCCATAGGCCTGAGTAGAAAGCAGCAAATCAATGCTCGCGGCCTATGCGACAAGGTCACTGAAAAAGTAGGCACCGTTAGCCGGGAATGGACATTTGCCTATGACGAGCTTGGGCGGCGAACCCAGACTACCGGCCCCGATGACACGGTGGTCAAATGGGCTTACGAAGGGCTCAGCACCATTGCCACCCAGGTCACCATCAAAGCCAAATCAGGCCAAGAGCAGCAACTGGCTGAACAAACTTTGCACGGCGGCGATATCGTTTCCAGGACGGTGGGCGCCGGCGACTCGGCGCCGACGATCACGTTCAAGAGAAGCAGCTATCAACGCCCTGATGGCACTGAAGTAACGAATGAAGGCAATGCCAGCAGCTCACCGCAGATGTTCACATTCAAGGTAGGTGGCTATCAACGCCCTGATGGCACTGAAGTAACGAATAAAAGCAGCGCCGACGGCACCAGTGTGTCTTGGTTCGTCAAGGGTAAGAACGCCGCAGCCAAAGTGCTGATTAAAACATTCACTTACAACGAAATCACGCAGGGCATCAAGGCCGAGCGCCTCGCAACCGAACCCAACCAGCAAAGTCTGATCAGCACCGAAAGCGTTTCGCCTCTTCTGCTAGGGCAGATACTGACAACCCGAACGCTTCGAGGCATGCGGCAGCAGGAACGTGTTCAGCATTCGCTGCGTGGCACTATCGACCGAACTGCCTTGAACAACGGTATCGTCAGCCGCGCTTGGCACGATGGGCAGAACCGACGTACGCGGGTACGCCGCTCGGGCCTGGACTATTGCTATCGCTATGCCGGGCAAGGCGAGCTTGAACAATTGCTCGTAAGCGACCGGCGCAATGGTACAAACCTGCTGGTTGACCTTGCTTACGATAGCTTTGGCCGGGAAACCCAGCGGACTTACCGCCTGGATGGCGTGATCAAAAGCCGCTATGACCAAACGTGGTCGCGAACCGGGCAGCTCTTGAGCAAAACGTGGTACCGCAACGGTGAAAGCTCGGCCACGCGTACCGAAACCTTCACCTACGAAACCTACCGCAACGAACTCAAAAGCTGGAGCGTGACGGCAGTCACAGGCTACGAGATTCAAGACAGGGACAAGAACAGCATCAAGAATCAGGCCTACACCTATGATGCGCTTGGCAACCTGCTGACCTGCACCACGGCCTATAACGACGGCGCAAGCGAGAAGCGCACCTACGCGTACGACAATAAGCTGCAACCCACCCTACGCACGAAGGTCACGGTGGCGAGGACGCCGAAGGGGGCAACACAAAGCACCTCAACCATCCTCGAACTTGTCAGTGACACCAATGGCAACCTCACGACTGACGTCTCAGGACGGCAATTCGCCTACACGCCTGAAGGGCAACTGCAGTCGGTGACTGGAGGCAGTGATGGTAAGCTCCTCGCAAGCTATGAATATGATCACATCGGTCGCCTGGCCTCTCAATGGGATGAAGCCAATAAACAACGCCGGGTCATGCAATACAAAGGCGACCTGCTGTGTGGGGAAATGTGGCTGGATGCGCAGAGCAAACCTGTGCGGCACCGGGTGCTCGATGAAGAGGCCGGGCTGGTGGTGCAGTGTCGAGAAATGGGCCAGGCGACCCCTGCGACGCACACCCTTTTCCTATTGCCAGACCCACAAAACGGTGGCGCCGAAGAGTATTCGGTCGATGCCAGCGGCAACTGGCAAAGCCAGTCGGTAGGCTTCACGCCTTGGGGCGAAGCGCCACTGGATCAGCTTAATGCGCTCAATTGCGGTTTGGGCTATAACGGTCAGCGCGTCGACCCGGTAACCGGCGCCTACCACCTGGGTAACGGCTACCGCGTGTACGACCCCAAGTTCCAGGCCTTTTTTCAGGGCGACAACCTGAGCCCATTTGACGAAGGTGGTCTGAACGATCGGGCGTATTGCGCAGGGCGTGACCCTGTCAACTGGCATGATCCCAGTGGGCACATCATGGTGAGCCGCCGAGAACAAGCGACGCAGCTAGCCTCACTGGATGAGATGATCCGAGAAACGACCCCGCCCCATCATGAACCTGCAGCGTTGTGGGAATGGCTGCTGCTGGCTGGCTTTTTTGTGCTGGCTGTCATCGGCTCAGTCATGACAGGCGGCTTGCTTGGGGGTCTGTTATTTGCCGTTGCCGCTGTGGCGTTCTCCCTGGGAGCAGCGGAACTTTCGTTGCGACAGCGCAACCCCAGCTTATCGTCGAAACTGGGCTGGGCAAGCGCGGCGGCTACTGTGTTCGACGGCTCCGGCAGAGGCCTGGCGAAACTTGGCAATTTACTGATGAAAGGGGCCAGCAAAGGCCTTAAGGGACTACAGCTATTACGTACTTCTGCGTTCAAGAAGTTGTCAAGACTGTCCACCTCACTCTCACAGCGCATGGGCAGTGGTTTCGAGAGCCTTAGCAGTTGTATCAAATACCGTATTGTTACAGTGTCGAAAATGCCGGTAAATACAATACCTGGACGTGTAACGAAAAAACAAAGAGACTTGCTCAACGCCAGCCGGCCCGCTACTCCACCTGCCAATGTCGCTGCACCCCGCACGTTGCATGTGCCTCACGTAGTGACGGTAGATAGTCTAGGCGACTATGACTTGTACCGCAGGACCTATCATCCATCAGACAGAGTGGTCATGTCATTCCACGGGAAAAATGCAATCAGAGGAGGGAAAGTAGAAATCCCGTCCAATTCCCAACTTAATCATTACGCCCCCGCAACTGGCACGGCAAACACTGACATCGCATACATCCGGAGAACAAACATTGTCTCTCGAGATGTTGGATTAGGAAAAGTAGCTGCAGGAACAGGTAATATAACCAAAACCGTACCCGGCGGCCACTATACATCTAACTACGTGATTGACCATTTTGAAAAATACAACCACACGAATCTGTGGGACCTCGTGGAGAAGCATAATGTCGACATACTGGTTCTCAAACCTAACACCGGCTCCCACACACTCGAAGACGCCTTCAACACACTCGAAACCGCCGGCCACCAATATAAAGTCTACGACTACGTCGCCTGCCGTGCATCAGAAATAAAATTGAACCTCGGGATGAAGTTACCTGCCAATAAAATTTGACAGGGAATACCCGATCAGAACTGCGAAGGCGCCGATTTTTTACTCCAGAAGAGTAAAGGCTGCATCAGGCCCCAACTGCGCCGAACAGGCCTCCCACCGATTCGCAACTCAATACAGAGGTTGTGCATCGGTGAGAAGCCAGTTTGCAGACAGTTCGTACTGAATCTGAGCGCGCCCTACAGCTGACCGACCGGGATATCCCCCCCGCTCTTGCCATCACGCCGCTCACCCATCCACTCATTCACCCGCTGCCCAAACGCCGCCGGTGCCTTGCGCCCGAAGCGCCGCGCCAGGTCGAGGATGGTCTGCTGCGCCAACGCCTCTTCCATGCGCTTCTGCGCCCCCAGCATCACGGCATGAATCGCACAGGTGCCTTCAGTCGCCCAAGCGGGCGGCGAACCTTCGAACAGCGTGCAACGCTCGCGAATCTCGCGGCAGTCGAAAATAGCCTTGGGCCCGTCAATAGCATTGACGATATCCAGTACGGTGATTTCGTCCGACGGCCGCGCCAGGCGGAAACCACCGCGCACGCCTTCGGTGGCAGCCACCAGCCCGGCGCGGGCCAGTTTGGTGAAAACCTTGGCCAGGTATTCCTGAGGCACACCTTGCAGCTCAGCCAGGTCGCGCACGCTGGACTCACGCGTGTCACCGCGCTCGCCCACCAGGTACAACAGGCAATGGATGCCGTATTCGACGCCAGCACTGTAAAGCGCCATAACAATCTCCGACCAACTTTGTCGCAAATGATACGCGGGGAAGGCCAGCACCGCAAAGCACTTCCCCGCGTGCCACACAACTTGGTCGCGATGTCAGTGCCGGCGGCTACCCGCGCAGCACCTTCACCTCACCTTGCTTGCCGTCCGTTTCGCGCAAGTACTCCTGCAGCGAGTCGTCCATCGCCTGCAGCCAGCGGGTATGGTGAGGCACGGCCTTGGTGCCGGTGATCACAGAGCGGTACGATTTGTCACGGTAGCCCATGATGTCGTGCTTCTTGTCGCTCTTCCATTGCAGGAAGATGCGGTTCACCGCATCGATATCGAAGCGCGGGTAATCGGTCTGCTCGATCAGGTGCTTGATGTATCGGCCCTGGAATTCATACATCGAAGCGGTGGTTGCCAGCTGCTCCTCTTCCTCGCGCCAGCGCGCGCTGTCGGCCTGCATGGCCGCCTTGGCCGGCAGCTTGATGCGCCCCAGCATGTAGTCGCGCGCAAACCATGCCTGGGCGTCGAACAGGTTGAAGCTGTACCACAGGTCCTGCATGCCCAGGTAGAGCAACTGCGGGTTCTGCTCCCACACCACGCCTTGGTACAACCCGGCAGGCCACAGGCGGTTGTTGGTCTTGAGGGTGAGTTCATCGGGCAGGAACGGGAAGTGATGCTGGTAGCCCGTGCACAGGATGATCGCATCCACGCGCTTGTTCGAGCCATCGGCGAAGAACGCCAAGTCGTTTTCGACGCGGACCAGCTGCGGGCGCTCTTCCCAGCCCTTGGGCCATTTGTAGCCCATCGGCTGGGTGCGGTAGGCCGTGGTGATCGAGCGCGCGCCGTACTTGTAACACTGCGAGCCGATGTCTTCGGCCGAGTAGCTGCTGCCGACAATGAGCAGGTCCTGGCCGTTGAATTCCATCGCTTCGCGAAAGTCGTGGGCATGCAGGATACGCCCGGTGAACCGCTCGAAGCCTTCAAACTCCGGCACGTGCGGGGTAGAGAAGTGCCCACTGGCCACCACCACATAATCAAACACCTGCTCGATGCCAAGCCCCGCGCTGTAGTCGTGGGCGCTGACGGTGAACTCGCGGGTGTTCTCATCGAAGCTGACGTTCTTGACCGCAGTATTGAAGCGGATGTAGTCGCGCACCCCGGCCTTCTTCACGCGGCCTTGGATGTAGTCCCACAGCACCTCGCGCGGCGGGTACGAGGAAATCGGCCGGCCAAAGTGCTCATCGAAGCTGTAGTCGGCGAACTCCAGGCATTCCTTGGGGCCGTTGGACCACAGGTAGCGGTACATGCTGCCGTGCACCGGTTCGCCATGCTGGTCGAGGCCGGTGCGCCAGGTGTAGTTCCACATACCGCCCCAGTCGGCCTGCTTTTCGAAGCATACGATCTCGGGCATGGGTGCGCCCTGGGCATGGGCGGATTGGAAGGCACGCAGTTGCGCAAGGCCGGACGGGCCGGCACCGATGATTGCGACACGAAGAGTCATAGTGATTCCTGAACAGTTGAACGCTGAAAAAATGCAAAGACTCCCCAACCCCGAACGGCAAAAGGCCGGGGTGGTGGAATTCAGGCGCTACGGTGCAGGTGGAGGGACGGGGCGTTTGCGCATCTGGGTCAGCAGGAGCTTGACCGGCGGGATCGACAACACGTGGAACAGGCTCGAAAGCGGAGAAGGAGTCATTGAGGTCGGCCCGTATCCATCTGCGCAGGGCGCGAAATGGGGGCCTGAGGGGCGGAAGATACGTGTGATCTCGTGCATGGGGGCTGAAATGGCCTCTTTTCTTTATGGTTTCCTTTTTATCTATAACGGATGGGGGTGGGGATATCAAGGTTTGCGGCCCCGCCGCCCCCTCCTCCCTGCCACTGCAGGAGGGGGTGGATAAGAAAAAAAGCTTGCAGGCAATAACTACGACCAATAGAGTCGTAGTTATTCGAGAGGCACCTTGCGTGTGATCGAAGCCCCTTTTTCTCTATCCGACCTCTGCGGAGCACTTGCATGAAATCCAACATCCTGATCATCGGTGCCGGCTTTGCCGGTGTCTGGAGCGCCCTGAGCGCTGCCCGCCTGCTGGACCAGGCGCAACGCGAAGACGTGCGCATCAGCGTGCTCGCCCCGCAACCCGAACTGCGCATTCGCCCACGTTTCTACGAGGCGGATGTGCAGGCCATGAAGGCACCGCTGGGCGAGCTGTTCGAGGCCGTGGGCATTCACTTCATCCAGGGCAACGCTGACCGCATCGATGCCGACGGGCGCAGCGTCAGCTACACCGACGCCGCAGGGCAGCAACAGCAGCTCGGCTACGACCGCTTGATCCTCGCCGCCGGCAGCCAGGTAGCACGCCCGCCGGTGGCGGGCCTGGCCGAACACAGCTTCGATGTCGACCAGATGGAGTCGGCCATCGCCCTTGAGCAGCACCTGCTGCGGCTGGCCGCCCTGCCCGCCTCCCCGGCACGCAACACGGTAGTGGTCTGTGGGGGCGGGTTTACCGGCATCGAGACCGCCACCGAAATGCCCGCGCGCCTGCGCGCCATCCTGGGTGACGACAGCGCGGTGCGGGTGCTGCTGGTCGACCGCGGCGCCAGCGTGGGCGCGGCGCTGGGCGCGGGCATCACCCCTTCGATCCAGGCCGCCTCGGCGCAGGCGAGTGTGCAATGGCTGACCGGCACCTCGGTGGTGGCAGTCGACGCCGGCGGGGTAACCCTTGACAGCGGCGCGTACATCGCCAGCAACACCGTGATCTGGACCGCAGGCGTCAAGGCCAGCCCATTGACCGCACAGGTCGCTGGCGAACGTGACGGCGCGGGCCGCCTGCGGGTCGACGAGCACCTGAAAGTGATCGGCCAGGCGCACATCTATGCCACGGGCGACACTGCGTGGGCCGCCGTCGACGACCTGGGCAACCACGCCCTGATGACCTGCCAGCACGCCATCCCCATGGGCCGGCACTCTGGCAACAATGCGGCCGCCGACCTGCTCGGCGTCGAACCTGTTATCTACCGCCAGCCCAAATATGTCACCTGCCTCGACCTGGGTGACTGGGGCGCGGCCTACAGCGAGGGCTGGGAACGGGAGCTGAAGCTGCACGGCCAGGAGGGCAAGGCGCTGAAACGCCAGATCAACTCGGTATGGATCTACCCGCCAGCCGCTGACCGCGCGCAGGCACTGGCCGCTGCCGACCCGTTGATCCCGATCGTATGACGTCTGATTGCGGGCAAAACCGTCAGTAAACGACGGATTTGCCCGCACACGTCGTTACATTGAATGACTGGTCAATAATGATGGCACTGTGACATCATTTAAATAAAAACGTAAGAGGGTGAGGCACACACACTAAATCCGCAGCGCATCGAGAGCTGGCACTCCCTGGTGAGCCGGCCTTCCGTCCATGCTCTTGACGCCTGCACGCCACCGTCAAGGAGCATTCCATGCAATTACGGAATATGAAGATCGGCATTCGCGCAGCCAGCGTATTCGCCCTGTTGGGCGTATTGGTACTGGCCATGGGCATGATAGCCCTCTATGAAACCCGGCAAATGGATGAGGCCACGGATGAAATCCGTGTCACCTGGATGCCGGCCGTGGTAGCCCTCAGTGAAATCAGCAGCAACCTCGGCCGAGCGCGTGCCATCACCCTGCGCGCAGCGCTGGAAGAAACCGACCTGGAGCGTGCGCGCAGTCTGGACATGCTCAAAAGCATCAATGCGCAACTCAAGGACGGCCTGAAGGATTATGACAACACCATCGTCGCCGCCGATGACCGCGCCCTGTTCAACCGCTTCAATACCGCCCACGAGCAATACGTCAGTCTTCAGGCGCAGGTCATCAGCGACATCGCTGCCGGGCGCCTCGACCAGGCCAAACTGCAGATCAACGGCCCGCTTTCCGAGCATGCCGACAGCATGATGAAAGCCATGGCGGCGCTGATCGCCTACAACGGCAAGGGCGCCGAAGAGGCCTCGCAACGCAGCAGCGACGTCGCTGACCAGGCGTTGACCGCGATCATCGGTTCATTGCTGGTCATCATGCTGGTACTGGCCGCCATCGCCACACTGCTCACCCGCAGCATCGTGGTGCCCCTGGCCGATGCCGTGGCCGTGGCCGAGCGCGTAGCCACCGGCGACCTGACCCAGAACATCCAGGTCACCGGCCGCGACGAGCCTGCCCTGCTGCTGCGCGCCTTGGGCCGCATGCAAGAGAGCCTGCGCGACACCTTGCGCAAGATCGCCGCCTCGTCCGACCAACTGGCCTCGGCCTCCGAAGAGCTGCATACCGTCACCGAAGACACCAGCCGCGGCCTGCATCAGCAGAGCGCCGAAATTGACCAGGCAGCCACCGCAGTCAACCAGATGACCGCCGCCGTGGAAGAAGTGGCCAACAATGCAGTGAGTACCGCTGACGCCTCCAAAGGCGCCGACCGCACCACCCGTGACGGCCGCGACCAGGTCAACCAGGCGCTGGCGTCGATCCAGCACCTGGTCGACGACGTGACCGGCACCTCGGCCGAAATCGAACAGCTGGCCAGCAACGCCAACGAGATCAGCCGGGTGCTCGATGTGATCGGCGCAATCGCCGGGCAAACCAACCTGCTGGCGCTCAATGCCGCCATCGAAGCCGCCCGCGCGGGTGAGGCCGGCCGCGGGTTTGCGGTGGTGGCGGATGAAGTACGCGCCCTCGCCCACCGTACCCAACAGTCGACGGCAGAGATCGAGCAGATGATCGTGGGCATCCAGACCGGCACCGAGCGTGCGGTGACGGCCATGCACAGCAGCCAAGGGCGCGCTGCGGGTACCCTGGAAGTGGCGCAGGGTGCGGGCCAGGCGCTGGAGGTGATTGCCGAGGCCATCGCCTCGATCAACCAGCGCAACCTGGTAATCGCCAGCGCCTCTGAAGAACAGGCACAGGTGGCGCGCGAGGTGGACCGTAACCTGGTGAACATTCGTGACCTGGCGATGCAGACATCGGCGGGGGCAAACCAGACCAGTGCAGCGGCGCAGGACTTGTCGCAGTTGGCAGTGGACCTGAATGGCATGGTGGCGCAGTTCAAAGTCTGATCAGGAATAACCGGGCTGCTTTGCAGCCCATTCGCGGGACAAGCCCACTCCCACAGGTTGATTCAGTTTTTTGAGTGATCCTGTGGGAGCGGGCTTGTCCCGCGAATGGGCCGCAAGGCGGCCACCCGTTGCAACTGTCAGTCGTTGACGCTGATAACCCGCGCACTGTTTACCGCCTGCCCTCGCGTGGCCAGGCAGTAATACAGCGGCACCGTCACCAGCAAGCCGATCAACCAGGACAAATCAGCCCCTTCGACAAGGTTCGAATACGGCCCCACATACAGCGCGGTATTGGCAAACGGCAGCTGCACCGCAATCCCGCAAGCATAGGCAATGATCGCGTGGTGGTTGAAGCGGCCATAGATACCGCCGTCGGCACTGAAGATAGACGCGATGTCGTACTGGCCCTTCTTGATCAGGTAGAAGTCGATCAGGTTGATCGAGGCCCACGGCACCAGCACCAGCAACAGCGCCAGAATCAGGCCGATGAACTGGCCGATGAAGTCCGCCGATGCATTCAGCGCCACCAAGCCACAGCCCAGCAGAATTACCGAGGCCAGGGCCACCCGCACCTTGATGCTCGGCGTCCACTTGGCGAAGAAGGTCTGGATGGCCGTGACGATCGACAGCACCGCGCCATACAGGTTGAGCGCGTTATGGCTGATGATGTTGAGCAGGAACAGCACCATCAGGATCGGCCCCAGCCAGCCGGTGGCTTGCTTGACCGCGTCCATCGCGTCGGTGCCTTCTGGCACGCACAGCACCGCCACTGCACCAAAGCTGAAGCACAGGATGGTGCCCAGGGTGGCGCCGAAGTAGGTCGCCCAGAACGGCTTGGCAATGCCCACTTCCTTGGGCAGGTAGCGCGAGTAGTCCGAGGTGTACGGCGAGAAGCTTATCTGCCAGATCGTGCCCAGCGACACGGTGGCGATGAAGCCGGACAGGTTGAACGCCCCACGGCTGAAGAAATCAGCCGGCAGCTCCTGGACGAACATCATGATGAAACCGGCCAGCAGCGCCGAGCCCATGACCCAGGTACCGATGCGGTTGAGGATATGGATGAAGCGGTAGCCGATCACGCCGATGGCCGTCGCGCTGAGGGCGCCGATGACGATGGCACCGGGCATCGGCACGCTCGGGGCGATGCCGTGGATGGTCTTGCCCGCCAGCACGATATTGGAAATGAAGAAGCCGACGTAGATCAGCGCCGTGAAGAACACGATCAGCAACGCACCATAACGGCCAAACTGGCCGCGGCTCTGGACCATCTGCGGAATGCCCAACTGCGGTCCCTGCGCAGAAGCCAGCGCGATGACCACGCCCCCGGCAAGATGGCCAAGCACGATGGCGACCAGGCCCCACAACAGGTTCAGGTGGAACACCTGGACCACCATGGCGCCGGTGACGATGGGCAGTGGCGCAATGTTGGTGCTGAACCAGAGGGTGAACAGGTCGCGCGCCTTCCCATGGCGCTCGGCAGGTGGAACGTAATCGACCGTGTGATTCTCGACAAACTGGTGTTGCGATGACGGTTGGGACATGGTTTTCAGCTCGAAAGGTCGTTTTTATCTTTGTAAGGAAACCGCGTCTAGGCGGCCTCTCAGCTGCGGACCATATTATGGTATTCCAAACTTTTGACAACACTGATTCGGTCTAAAAATCTTTAACTGATCCGGTTCAGCAGCCGCGCTCAGGCCGTCTCGCTTTCGCCAAACCCACTATTCACGCGGCTTTGCGCCATTCATCGCGAATTTTGTGCGCTAGAAAATTCCGCTTGCAAATCGAGTATTACGGTATACCATCAGACACATCAACGATAAAAAGCGGCCCACCGCTACCCCTTTCGAGGAACACGCCATGATCGACGCAACCGTCTATAAGAACGTCCTGGGCTCCTTCCCCTCAGGCGTCACCGTCATCACCACCCTGGACGACGACGGCTCGATCGTCGGCCTCACCGCCAGCGCCTTCTCTTCGTTATCGATGGACCCGCCGCTGGTGCTGTTCTGCCCCAACTACAGCTCCGACTCCTACCCTGTGCTGATCAAGCAAAAGCGCTTCGCCATTCACCTGCTGTCCGGTGAACAGCAAGCCGAAGCCTATGCCTTCGCGAAAAAGGGCAAGGACAAGGCCACCGGCATCGAGTGGACCCTCAGCGCCTTGGGCAACCCGTTGCTGGCCAATGCCACCGCCATTATCGAATGCGAACTGTGGCGTGAATACGAAGGTGGCGACCACGCCATCATGGTCGGCAAAGTGCACAACCTCATCGTCCCCGAGCAAGCCCCGCAGCCGATGATCTACTGCCGCGGCAAGATGGCCAGCCTGCCCGCCTTCGCCTGAAGCACCTAGCCTTATTACTGACGCCTGGTGCGCCAGGCGAGACTTTCAAGCTCCGAGGAAAGCCCCATGAAATTTTCGTTGTTCGTACACATGGAACGTTGGGATGAACAGGTCAGCCATCGCCAGCTGTTCGAAGACCTGACCGAACTGACCCTGATGGCCGAGCACGGCGGTTTCAGCACCGTGTGGATCGGCGAACACCACGCCATGGAATACACCATCTCGCCTAGCCCGATGCCGCTGCTGGCCTACCTCGCTGCGCGCACCGAGAAGATTCGCCTGGGCGCCGGCACCATCATCGCGCCGTTCTGGAACCCGATCCGCGTGGCTGGCGAATGCGCCCTGCTCGACGTGATCAGCAACGGCCGCATGGAAGTGGGCCTGGCACGTGGCGCCTACCAGTTCGAGTTCGATCGCATGGCCAATGGCATGCCCGCCACCGACGGCGGCAAAGCCCTGCGCGAGATGGTACCGGTGGTGCGCAAGCTGTGGGAAGGCGACTACGCCCACGACGGCGAGGTGTACAAGTTCCCCACCTCCACCAGCGTACCGAAGCCTTTCAACGCCGAACCGCCGATGTGGATCGCCGCCCGCGACCCGGACTCGCACAACTTCGCCGTGGCCAACGGCTGCAACGTCATGGTCACCCCGTTGATGAAGGGTGATGAAGAAGTGCTGGACCTGCGCAACAAGTTCCAGACGGCCCTGGACAACAACCCGGATGTGCCACGCCCGCAACTGATGGTGCTGCGCCACACCCACGTGCACAGCCCGTCCGAGCCTGAAGGCTGGAAGGTCGGCGCCCAGGCCATTTCGCGCTTCTATCGCACCTTCGATGCCTGGTTCGGCAACAAGACCGTACCGGTCAATGGCTTCCTTGCGCCAAGCCCGGAGTCGAAGTTTGCCGAAGTGCCGGCGTTCCAGCTGGAGAACATCCGCAAGAACACCATGATCGGTACACCCGAAGAGATCATCGCGCGCATCAAGTACTACCAGGAACTGGGCGTCGACGAGTTCAGTTTCTGGTGCGACAACAGCCTGCCCCACGCCGAGAAGAAGAAGTCGCTCGAGCTGTTCATCAACGAAGTGGTGCCGGCATTCGCCTGAATTCCCTTTGCCTGAAGTAGTTGCGGGATCAGCCCGCTCCCGGGGGTCCTCGTGGCCCTCGCGAGCGGGCATTTTTTTGAGTTTTCGGCCGGTACAGATGCCGCGCAAATCAAGGGATCAAGACGCCTTTCGTCCCCCGGCAAGAGATTTTTCCAGCCCCCTCTTGCACAACAAATATTATGGTATACCATCAGACAACAAGAGCTGATAACCCTCACCAGGAGCCACCCATGAGTTTCGAAATCCGCAAGATCGTCACCTACTCCGAAGAGACCCGCATCGAAGGCGGCAAGGCCACCGACAAACCGGTGACCATGGTCGGCCTGGCTGTGGTGATCAAAAACCCATGGGCCGGTCGCGGTTTTGTTGAAGATCTGAAGCCGGAAATCCGCGCCAATTGCTCCGAGCTGGGTGCGCTGATGGTCGAGCGCCTGATTGCCGCCATCGGCGGTGCCGACAAGATCGAAGCCTACGGTAAAGCCGCAGTGGTCGGCGCCGACGGCGAAATCGAGCACGCCTCTGCCGTGATCCACACCCTGCGCTTTGGCAACCACTACCGCGAAGCGGTGCAGGCCAAGAGCTACCTGAGCTTCACCAACAAGCGCGGCGGCCCAGGCACCTCGATCCAGATCCCGATGATGCAGAAGGACGACGAAGGCCTGCGTTCGCACTACATCACCCTGGAAATGCAGATCGAAGACGCCCCACGTGCCGACGAAATCGTCGTGGTCCTGGGCGCCGCCGACGGTGGCCGTCTGCACCCGCGCATCGGTAACCGCTACATCGACCTGGAAGAACTGGCTGCCGAAAAAGCCAACGCTCAATAACAACAACCAAGACGGGCCGGGGCGTGGCGTGCTTACCCGCCGCGCCCGACCTTCAAGGAGCGCCCTCCATGATTCAGCCTGTCGCTGAACGCACACCGGCCGGGACCAGTTACCTGGTTCAAGGCCAGGGCCAGGCTGTGGTACTGATCCACGGCGTGGGCCTGAACAAAGAAATGTGGGGTGGTCAGTTCGTTGGCCTGGCCAACGACTACCGCGTCATCGCCTATGACATGCTCGGCCACGGCCAGAGCGCGCTGCCAGCCGCCGACACCAGCCTGGAAGGCTACGCCGCCCAACTCGCCGAGCTGCTCGACCACCTGCAGATTGCCCAGGCAACCGTCATCGGCTTCTCCATGGGCGGCCTGGTAGCCCGCGCCTTCGCCCTCGCCTACCCGCAACGGCTGGCGGCGCTGGTGGTGCTCAACAGTGTGTTCAACCGCACCCCCGAGCAAAGTGCCGGGGTAATCGCCCGCGCCGCCCAGGCTGCAGAACTGGGCCCCGACGCCAACGTCGACGCCGCCCTCGACCGCTGGTTCAGCCGTGAATACAAGGCCGCCAACCCGGCCCAGGTCGCCGCCATTCGCCAGGTACTGGCGAGCAACGACCCGCAGGGCTACCACACTACCTATTCGCTGTTCGCCACCCAGGACATGTACCGCGCCAGCGACCTGGGCAGTATCCAGGTGCCGACACTGATCGCCACCGGCGAACTCGACTCGGGCTCCACCCCGGCCATGACCCGCCAGCTTGCCGCCAGCATTCCGGGCGCGCACAGCGTGGTCCTCGCCGAGCAACGGCATATGATGCCGGTGGAAGCACCGCGTGAAGTCAACAAGATGCTGTTGGACTTCCTCAAGCAAGCCCGCACCCTCACCGAATCCGCCAAGGGGATTGTTGCATGACCCTCGTACGTTTCCAGATGTGCATCGACGGCCAATGGCTCGATGCCCAGAGCGGCAAGACCTTCGACAGCCTCAACCCGGCCACCGCCCAAGCCTGGGCGCAACTACCCGACGCCGACGAAGCCGATGTGGAGCTGGCCGTGCAGGCCGCCCAGCGCGCGTTCGACAGCAAGGCCTGGCGCAGCATCACCGCCACTGCGCGCGGCAAGCTGCTGCGCCGCCTGGGTGACCTGATCGCCGAGAACAAAGAGCACCTGGCCCAGCTGGAAAGCCGTGACAACGGCAAGCTGATCCGCGAAACCCGCGGCCAGGTCGGCTACCTGCCAGAGTTCTTCCACTACACCGCAGGCCTTGCCGATAAGCTCGAAGGCGGCACCTTGCCGTTGGACAAGCCGGACCTGTTCGCCTACACCGTGCACGAGCCGATCGGCGTGGTCGCCGGGATCATCCCGTGGAACAGCCCGCTGTACCTGACCGCGATCAAGCTGGCCCCGGCCCTGGCCGCCGGCAACACCATCGTGCTCAAACCGTCCGAACATGCCTCGGCGACCATCCTCGAACTGGCTCGCCTGGCCCATGAGGCCGGCTTCCCGCCGGGCGTGGTCAACGTGGTCACCGGCTACGGCCCAAGCACCGGCGCGGCGCTGACCCGCCACCCGCTGGTGCGCAAGATCGCCTTCACCGGCGGCGCCGCCACCGCCCGCCACGTGGTGCGCAGCAGCGCCGAGAACTTCGCCAAGCTGTCGCTGGAGCTGGGCGGCAAGTCGCCGAACATCATCTTTGCCGACGCCGACCTGGACAGCGCCATCAACGGCGCCGTGGCCGGCATCTATGCCGCCTCCGGGCAAAGCTGCGTGGCCGGTTCTCGCCTGCTGGTGCAGGACGAGATCTTCGACGAATTCGTCGCCCGCCTGGTCGAGCGTGCCAAGCGCATCCGCATCGGCAACCCGCAGGACGAGGCCAGTGAAATGGGCCCGATGGCCACCGCCCAGCAACTGGCCGTGGTCGAAGGCCTGGTCGCCGCGGCCAAGGCTGAAGGGGCCAAGCTGCACTTGGGCGGCAAGCGTGCCGAGGTCGAGGGTGACGGCTGGTTCTACGAGCCGACCCTGTTCGAGTGCGACAGCAACGCCATGACCATCATGCAGGAAGAGGTGTTCGGCCCAGTGGCTGCGGTCATCCGCTTCAAGACCGAGGAAGAAGCCCTGGAAATCGCCAACGACTCGCAGTTCGGCCTCGCCGCCGGCATCTGGACCCGCGACCTGGGCCGCGCCCACCGCCTGGCCCGCGACGTGCGCTCGGGCATCATCTGGGTCAACACCTACCGCGCGGTATCGGCCATGGCGCCGATCGGCGGCTTCAAGAACAGCGGCTACGGCCGTGAAAGCGGCATCGATTCGGTGCTGGCCTATACCGAGCTGAAGACCGTGTGGATCAACCTGTCCACCGCGCCCATGCCCGACCCGTTTGTGATGCGTTGAGAGGTAGCACGAGATGATCGAACCAGGCATCTACAAAGACGTGATGGGCTCGTTCCCGTCCGGCGTTACGGTGGTCACCACCCTGGACGCCGACGGCGGCATCGTCGGCATCACCGCCAGCGCGTTCAGCGCGCTGTCGATCGAGCCGGCGCTGGTGCTGTTCTGCCCCAACTACGCCTCCGACACCTACCCGATCCTGCGTGACAGCAAGCAGTTCGCCATTCACCTGCTGTCTGCCGACCAGACTGCCGAGGCTTATGCGTTTGCCGGCAAGGGCAAGGAGAAAGCCAAAGGCATCGACTGGCACCTGAGCGAGTTGGGCAACCCGTTGCTGGCCAAGGCCACGGCGATCATCGAGTGCGAACTGTGGCGCGAGTACGACGGCGGTGACCACGCGATCATCGTCGGCGCGGTGAAGAACCTGGTGCTGCCGGCTGCGCCGGTGACGCCGATGGTTTATCACCGGGGCAAGCTGGGCGCCCTGCCGCCACTTGGCTGACAGACACCGACCGTCCTGCTTTTAGGGGCCGCGCTATCGCCTCACCCTCGGTAGCGGCCCCTGTTTTCTTCCGGAGTACAGTGCATGAGCAACGAAAAGTACGAGAAAGGCCTGCAGATCCGCACCCAGGTGCTGGGCGAGGAGTACGTCAACCGTTCCATCCAGAACGCCGACGAGTTCACCAAACCGCTGCAGGAGCTGGTCACCGAGTACTGCTGGGGCCATGTCTGGGGCCGCGATGGCTTGTCGCTCAAAGAGCGCAGCATGATAAACTTGGCCATGATTTCCGCGCTCAACCGGCCCCACGAACTCAAGCTGCATATCCGCGGCGCATTGCGTAATGGGCTGAGCCGTGAACAGATTCGCGAGATCCTGCTCCAAGTCGGCATTTATTGCGGCGTACCCGCGGCGGTGGACAGTTTCCGCCTGGCCCGCGAAGCGTTCGCCGAAGCCGATGCGGAGTCAACCCGTTAACAACGGGCTGTTCGAACCACTGCAAGGAGTGCCAAGGTTCCAGGCACTCCGCGATGTTGGCGCAACAGCCTCATAAAGAGCGCACCTGATGAAACGCCAGCCACTCGACGACAGCTTCAAGGTCAACCGCAACCCCGTTACCCTGCGCGAAATCGTGCTCGACAAGCTGCGCGCCGCGATCATGAACTTCCATCTGCTGCCGGGTGACCGCCTGGTAGAACGCGACCTCTGCGACCGCCTCGGGGTCAGCCGTACCTCGGTGCGAGAAGCGCTGCGCCACCTGGAATCCGAAGGCCTGGTCGAATTCGCCGATGCCAAAGGCCCGCGCGTGGCAATCATTACCCTGGAAGATGCCCGCGATATCTACGAGCTGCGCTGCGTGCTCGAAGGCCTGATCGTCCAGCTGTTCACGCTCAATGCCAAGGCCAAGGACATCCGCGCCCTGGAACGCGCGCTGGAGGTCAACCGCGAAGCGCTGGAAGAAGGCGAGCTGCAACAGGTGCTCGACTCGGTGCAAGGCTTCTACGACGTGCTGCTGGAAGGCTCCGGCAACCAGGTCGCCGCCCAGCAGCTGCGCCAGTTGCAGGCACGCATCAGCTACCTGCGTGCCACCTCGGTCTCGCAAGAGAACCGCCGGGGTGCCAGCAACCGGGAGATGGAAAAGATCGTCGAGGCGATCAAGGGCGGCGACCCGCTGGTTGCCCACCAGGCCTCGGTCGATCACGTCCGCGCTGCCGCCAAGGTAGCCCTGGACTATCTGCGCCAGAAGCAGGATGACAACACCAAGGTGCGCGACATGGTCGAGCCCCTGGCCCTCAAAGAACCCCGTATAGAACCCCGCATAGGCCGCTGACCATGCCCAACGCCCCGCGCTACTGCCCGCACTGCACCACGGAACTGGCTCGGGGCGTTCCCACAGGCGACACCCACGAACGCCTGCGCTGCACCGCCTGCGGTTACATCCATTACATCAACCCGAAGATCATCGCCGGCTGCATCATCGAGCGCGATGGCAAGTACCTGTTGTGCCAGCGCGCCATCCCGCCGCGCCCTGGCACCTGGACCTTGCCTGCAGGCTTCATGGAAGCGGGCGAAACCACCGAGCAGGCGGCGTTGCGCGAAGTGTGGGAAGAAAGCGGCGTGCACGCCGAAATCGTCTCGCCCTATTCGATCTTCAGCGTGGCCAAGATCAGCGAGGTGTACATCATCTTCCGCGCCATCGCCACCCAGGAGACCGGGCAGTTCGGGCCGGAGACCCTGGCCTACAAGTTCTTCGAACCGGGGGAAATCCCCTGGGACGAAATCTACTATCCGGCGATCCGGCAGATTCTAGAGCGCTACATTCTTGAGCGCCAGGCGGGGGTTTACGGCATCTACATGGGCAACGACGATACCGGCAAGGTGCACTTCATTCGCTGAGCCTGCCCCGCGAAAAGGCCGGACCAGGCGACATAAAGGCCTCGCCAATTGGCCATTCTCGGTGCACCCTTATGCTCCCAGGCAAAAGGATCGGCAGAGCACATGGCGAAATGGCTAGATGGCGGCGGGCTGATGGCCGAACACATCCGCCAGCATGATTGGCACAGCACCCCACTTGGCCCACTGCAGGCATGGCCCAGCGTACTCAAGACGACGGTGGCCCTGTGCTTGGGCTCGCGCTTCCCGCAGGCAGTGCTATGGGGCAATGAGCTGATTACCCTCTACAACGACGCCTTCACCGAGATTCTCGGCAGCAAGCCACAGGCCCTGGGCCGCCCGTTCAGCGAGGTGTGGCAGGAAGCCTGGGGCGAGATCGGCGCCATGGCCGACCGCGCCCTGGCCGGTGAAGCGGTGTTCATCGAAGACTTCCCGCTGGTCATCGACCGCAACGGTGGCCCCGAGCGCGCCTATTTCACCTTCTGCTACAGCCCCATCCGTGGCGAGGACGGCAGCGTGCTGGGCATGCTCGACACCGTGACCGAAACCACCACCAGCGTGGTCAACAGCCAGCGCCTCAACTTCCTCGACGGCCTGGGCCGGGAGGTGGCCAACGCCACCGACCCCGAGCGGATCATGGCCATCACCACGCGCATGCTGGTCGAGCACCTGCAGCTTTCCAGCTGCGCCTACGCGGTCATGGATGCAGACCAGGATGGCTTCAACATCTGTGGCGACGCCGTGTCAGCCGGTTCACCACGGCTGATCGGCCAATACCGCCTGGCCGACTTCGGCCGCCTGGCAGTCAGCCAGTTGCGCGCTGGCGAGCCGCTGGTCATCAACGACAACCTCAGCGAACTGGCCGCCGAAGAAGCGGCGACCTTCCAGGCCATCGGCATCACCGCGACCATCTGCATGCCGCTGATCAAGGACGGTCGCCTGACCGCACTGATGGCCATCCACGACAAGGCGCCCCGGGTGTGGACCGGCTACGAGCTGCGCTTGATCGGCGAGGTGACCGAGCGCTGCTGGTCGCATATCCAGCGGGTCCAGGCCCATGCCGAAGTACGCGAGGCAATGGCGGCGCTGGAGGCGCTCAATGCCACGCTGGAACAGCGCGTCGACCAACGCACCAGCCAACTGCTGCACACCGAAGCCGTGTTGCGCCAGGCGCAGAAGCTTGAAGCCATCGGCCAGCTGACCGGTGGCGTGGCGCACGACTTCAACAACCTGCTGACCATCATTCGCTCGTCGTTGCACTTCCTGCAGCGCCCCGACCTTGAGCAAAGCCGTCGCGAACGCTACCTGAAGACCATGGCCGACACCGTCGACCGCGGCGCCAAGCTGACCGGCCAACTGCTCGCCTTCGCTCGCCGCCAGGCATTGAGCCCGCAAGTGTTCGAGGCCGGGCCACGCCTGGAAGCCATGGCCGAGATGCTCGACACCGCCACCGGAGCACGCATCAAGGTGGAACTGCAACTGCCAGCCGCGCCTTGCCATATCCGCGCCGACCTCAGCCAGCTCGAGACGGCGGTGATCAACCTGATGCTCAATGGTCGCGATGCCATGGCCGGCGAAGGCACCTTGCGCCTGCGCCTGTTGGCCGATCAGCACATGCCCGCGCTGCGTGGTCAGCCTGCGCCAGCGGGCACGTTTGCGGCCATCTCGGTGGTGGACAGCGGTATCGGCATTGCCGCGAAGTTGCTCGACCGCATCTTCGACCCCTTCTTCACCACCAAGGCCCCCGGTGAAGGGACCGGGCTTGGCCTGTCCCAGGTGTTTGGTTTCGCCAAGCAGTCCGGTGGCGATGTAGCCGTGGTCAGCGTCGAGGGCGAAGGCACAACGTTCACCCTGTACCTGCCGCAAGAGGCCCCGCCTGCCGAACCGGCCGACGTCACCGCCGCCCCCACCCAACCCGAGGTCGGCAAGGCGCGAGGGCGGATACTGGTGGTGGAGGACAACCCCGACCTCTGCACGTTCACCGCGCAGATTCTCGAGGACCACGGCTACCGGATCAGTTGGGCAAATTCGGCAGAGGAAGCGCTGGCCTTGTTGGCAGGCCCGGCGGGCGATTTCGATGCCGTGTTTTCCGATGTGCTCATGCCCGGCATGGGGGGCTTGGCACTGGCCCGCGAACTGCGGCGCCAACGCCCGCAACTGCCGGTGATCCTCACCTCGGGCTACAGCGATGCGATTGCCGAAGGCGGCCACCAGGGCTTTGCCTTCCTGGCCAAGCCGTACTCGGCCGAGCAGGTGTGCCAGATGCTGGCCAAAGTGCTGGGAAGCTGAACAGCGGCTAACGCGGGGCGGCCAGCAACCGCGCCACACTCTGCGCCAGCTCGGCGCGCCGGTATGGCTTGCGCAACACCTCGAATCCCTTGAGCTCGCGGGGTGTAAGGTTGGCATAGCCGGTGATGATCAACACCGGCAGGTCAGCCTGGCGCTCGCGCATCTGTTGGGCAAAACGCACCCCGGTCATGTCGGCCATGACGTGGTCTGTCACCAGCACGTCCGGCTGCCAGCCCTGCTCCACCCGCTGCAGCGCTGCCGCGGCACTGCTCGCTTCGCACACCTCGTACCCCAGGTCGCGCAATTGCAAGGCCGTGGCATGGCGCACGATCGCCTCATCATCCACCAACAGAATTCGGCTGGCGCGGTCGGCCAGGGGCGCCTCTGCACTGTCACTGTCACTGTCACGGCCAACTGCGGCGACATCGCTGATCGGCAACCACAGCGTGGCCACAGTCCCCTCCCCCTGCTGCGAGCGAATCGCGAAGCCACCACCCGACTGCACCGCCAGCCCCTGCACCATCGGCAGGCCAAGGCCGGTGCCCTTGCCCACGCCCTTGGTGGAATAGAATGGCTCGACGCAGCGGCGCAGCTGCTCATCGCTCATGCCGCTGCCACTGTCGCGAACCTGCAGCCAGACCAACGGCGCGCCCGCAGTGCCTGCCGGGTGCGGTGGGCCGTCGGCATCGAGCCCGGCGACGATGCTCAGGGCACCGCCGCCGGCCATGGCGTCGCGGGCATTGACCACCAGGTTGAGCAGCGCCAGCTCCAGTTGATGCGGATCGACCAGCACGGCGGGCAGCAACGGGTCGACTTGCACCTGCACGGCAATGGTCGGCCCAAGCGAGCGCGCCATAAGTTCGCGCATGTCCTCCACCAAGGCAGCCAGCGACACGGCTTGTGGCTTGAGGGTTTGTCGACGGGCGAAACTCAGCAAGCGCCCCACCAGGTTGCGCGCCCGCTCGGCAGCCTGCAGGCCACCGTCGATCAAGCGGGGAGCTCGCTCGGATTGCGGGTGCCGACGCATCAATTCGAAGGAGGCGATAATTGGCGTGAGCATGTTGTTGAGGTCATGGGCGATGCCACCGGTCAACTGGCCGATCATCTCCAGCTTGTGCGCTTCATGCAGTTGCAGAATCGCCGCCTCGCGCTCGGCCAGCACGGCCGCGACGCGCTCCTCCAGGCTTTCGTTGAGCAGGTGCAGGGCACGCTCTGCACGGGCATGGGTAATGGCCGCCCAGGCTTGCTTGGCGGCATCCTCGACCAGTTGGCACTCGTCTTCGAAGCAGTGATGTGGCGTGTGAAAGTGCACGGCAAGCATGGCTTCCAGGTGGCCGGCGCGCAGCACCGGCACATGCAGCGTGCTACACAAGCCGCTCAGCGGCGCCGATGCGCTGTCATAAGCCTGCTGCACCACCTTGCCCGCCACCAACTGCTCACGCAGCGATGCCCCGTAGGTGGCGTAGCGGTGCTGGCCGACCCTCGAAGGCAGGCCGTCAGCCCAGTCATGCGCAACCTTGTAACCTGTGCCGTCGCCCAGGTCCTCGCCGAAACACACCTGCGTCGCCCCCAGGTGCTGGGCGAGGCGTGCTACCACATACGCTTCGATACGCTCCGCTTCACCCAGCCCAGGCAAGGTGCGGCCCAGCTCCAGCAAAAACGCCTGGCGCTGTTGGAAACGAACCCGTTCGGTGGTTTCAGTCACCAGGCACAACACCCCGCCAACGCTGCCATCGGCTTCGCGCACGGCGGAATAGGAGACATCGAAGTACACGGTCTCACCCAGGCCGCGACGCTCTATATAGAACGGGCGGTCCTTGGCTGAAAACGTCTGGCCGGTCTCACGCACGCCACGCAGCAGCGGCTCAAGGTCGTCCCACAGCTCACGCCAGTTGTCCTCAGCCGGGCGCCCCAGTGCCTGGGGATGTTTGGTACCAATGGTCGGTGCATAGGCATCGTTGTAGAGCGCTACGTAAGTTTCGCCCCAGAACAGCACGAACTGCGCCTGGGCCGGCAGCAATGTAGCCATTACCGCCTGCAGGTGGGGCGACCAGTGCTCGGGGGGGCCGAGCGGCGAGCTGCTCCAGTCCATCGACTGCAGCAGGCCACCGATGGTGCCGCCGTTGAGCAGAAAATGCAGTGGCGGAGTGTGCGCATCGCGTTGCTGTAACAGGTTCATGTCTGGGAAGCCCCGGGCACCTTGCTATCCATCTTACGATAGGAGCGTTGCAATCAACGGTTCGTTCCACAGAGATCAGCGGTTGTTCAGCGGCGCCCTTCGGCCAGCATGCGCAGGGCAAGGCCGGCCAGTACGGTGCCCATCAGCCAGCGCTGAACCTGCTGCCACACGGGCCGGCCGCCGAGAAACACGGCGATGGAACCGGCCATCACGGCGATCAGCGCATTGACCGATACGCTGATGGCGATTTGCGTGCAGCCCAGCACCAGCGACTGCACCAGTACACTGCCGTGACCGGGCTCGATGAACTGCGGCATCAGCGACAGGTACATGACCGCGATCTTGGGGTTCAGCAGGCTGGTGGCAAAACCCATGGTGAACAGCCGCCGCGGGCTGTCGGCAGGCAGTTCACGTACCTGAAATGGCGAGCTACCGCCGGGCCGCAGCGCCTGCCAGGCCAGGTACAGCAAGTACAGTGCGCCACCGATGCGCAGCACGTCATAGGCAAACGGCACCGCCATCACCAGCGCGGTGATACCCAGCGCCGCGCAGAGCATATAGATGGCGAAGCCCAGGGCCACGCCGCCAAGGGATATCAAGCCGGCGTTACGGCCTTGGCAGATCGAACGAGAAATCAGGTAGATCATGTTCGGCCCGGGCGTCAGCACCATGCCCAGGCAGATCAGCGCGAATGTCAGCAGTTGGGCGGTTTCGGGCATGGGGCACATCCTGGCTGTGCGAAGAGAAGCGGCAAGTGTATCCGAGCCACGTCAGCGCCGGTAGATTCAGCCCAACTGCCCGGCAATCAGCCCCAGGGCCACCGCGATCATGGCAAGGCCCGATACCCGCCCGACCATCTTCGCTGCCCCAGGCCGGGTACTCAGTACGGCCTTGGCGCCATAGCCCACCAGCGAATAGATCACCAGCGAGCTGCACAGGTGCACCAGCCCGAGCAACAGGATCTGCAGCGGCACGGGCCAGCTGGAGTGTGGGTCGGTGAATTGCGGCAGCAGGGCAAGAAACAGCAGGAACACCTTCGGGTTCAGCCCACTCACGCAAAAGCCCTTCAATGCCCAGCGCGAACCGGAGTCCCCCACGCCGTCCTGCCCCGCCTGCGGCACACCCGGGCTCAGCAGCAGGTTGCCGCCCAGCCACAGCAAGTAGGTACAGCCCGCCAGCGTCAGCAACATCAGCGCCAGCGGGTGCCCAGCGAGCAGGCTGCCCACGCCCGCAGCCACCACCAGGGTTGCCAGGAAGTGCCCCGACAACATGCCTGCCACCGCAGGCATCACCCAGCGCCCGCGCATGCCCGCGGAGATGGCATACGCCCAGTCCGCCCCTGGGGTGATCACAAACAGCAACGACACGGCCCAGAACGCCGTCAGCACACTGATTGCCACTTGAATCTTCCTTATGTGTTGTCTTTGTGTGCAGAAAGATTACGGATTCCGTCGGGGCATTTTCTTTCGTATATTCCCCACCAACATACAAATACTGGAAGATTCTTCTCAATGGACCGGACAGATCGAAAAATCCTTGCCGAGCTGCAAAAAGATGGGCGCCTGTCGGTGACCGAGCTGGCTGACCGCGTAGGGTTGAGCTTGTCGCCCTGCCATCGTCGCCTGAAGGCGCTGGAAGACGCCGGCGCCATTCTCGGGTACCACGCGCGCCTGGCACCGGCCGCGCTGGGGCTTAACTTTGCCGCGCTGGTGTTCGTCACCCTGCGCGAGGTGACGCGCCAGCCGGTGGCGGACTTCGAGGCGGCACTAGCCGAGATCCCCCAGATTGTCGAGGCGCAGCGGTTGTTCGGTGACCCGGATTACCTGCTGCACGTGGTGGCGAAGGACCTGCCAGCGTTTCAGAAGCTGTATGACGAGCACCTGACCAGCATTCCCAATGTGAAGCGGCTGAGTTCGACATTGGTGATGAAGGAAGTGATTCAGGATCGGCTGTTACCGATGTAGTGACAATTTCTGATTATCTACCGCCTGTTCACCTGCACTGGAAACGCGCACGCCGCACCACGCCGGCTCACCTGTGCTGTTTCCCGACAGCCTGCAGCCCCCAAGCTCAAGGCTTTCAGCGCGGTGGCCCGCTCCTTGCTACCACTCGTCCCTTAACCTTTTGTCAGCCTTAGGTTTTTTAAGGTTTATGGGCACATATTTACTAATTTCTCGTTATCCCGACTCCCCGCATCATCCCTCCAACAAGAACGCGTTGCCCTTCGCCGGCACGCCCCCGGGCAGTACCCCCTGCCCCACCTTGCCTTGGAGTCAGTCATGACCAGTGCAGCCAACACGGCACCCCTCATAGAAAAACACACGATCGGCTACGTGCCCCCGCAAGACCGCCATGGAAAGGTAAGGGATCTGTTCACATTGTGGTTCGGCGGCAACATCGCGCCGCTGCCCATCGTCACCGGCGCGCTGGGCGTGCAGTTGTTTCACCTGAACCTGGTGTGGGGCATCATCGCCATCCTGGTCGGCCACCTGGTCGGCGGGGTGTTGATGGCGCTGCACTCGGCCCAGGGCCCGCAGATGGGCATCCCGCAGATGATCCAGAGCCGCGCCCAGTTCGGCTCGCTCGGCGCGCTGCTGGTGGTGGTGATCGCCGGGGTGATGTACATCGGCTTCTTCGCCTCCAACATCGTCCTGGCCGGCAAGTCGCTGCATGGTGTGGTCGAGGCCGTGCCGGTACCGGTGGGTATCGTCATCGGTGCGCTGGGGTCGGGCATCATCGGCATCATCGGCTACCGCTTCATCCACGTGCTCAACCGCATCGGCACCTGGGTGCTCGGCATCGGCATCGTGGTCGGCTTCGGCTACATCTTCAGCCATGTGCAAAGCGACGACTTCCTGACCCGCGGCGGCTTCAACCTGGCCGGCTGGCTGGCCACCGTGTCGCTGGCGGCGCTGTGGCAGATTGCCTTTGCCCCTTACGTGTCGGATTACTCGCGCTACCTGCCGGCTGACGTGAAAGTCTCATCGACCTTCTGGACCACGTATCTGGGCTCGGCCCTGGGTTCGAGCCTGTCGTTCATCTTCGGCGCCGTGGCGGTGCTGGCGATCCCGGCCGGCATGGACACCATGGACGCGGTCAAGCTCGCCACCGGCACCCTCGGCCCGATCATGCTGGTGCTGTTCCTGCTCAGCGTGATCAGCCACAACGCCCTCAACCTGTACGGCGCGGTGCTGTCGATCATCACCCTGATCCAGACCTTCGCCCACCGCTGGATCCCCACAGCCAAGAGCCGCGCGGTGCTGTCGCTGATCGTGCTGACGGCTTGCAGTGTGGTAGCCGTGTTCGCCTCGAAGGACTTCATCGGCCACTTCGTCGACATGGTGCTGGTGCTGCTGGTGGTGCTGGTGCCCTGGACCGCGATCAACCTGATCGACTTCTATGTGATCCACAAGGGCGACTACGACATCCAGTCGATCTTCAAGGTCGATGGCGGCATCTACGGGCGCTACAACCCCCAGGCGCTGATTGCCTATGCGGTGGGCATCGTGGTGCAGATCCCGTTCATGAACACGCCGCTGTACGTCGGGCCGATCTCCGAGCACATCAACGGCGCCGACCTGTCGTGGCTGGTCGGGCTGCTGGTCACCTCGCCGCTGTACGGGTGGCTGGCGAGCCGCGACAGTGCCTATCGTCGTCGGCAGACCAGTGCCAAGCTGGCGATGGGCGTCTGATCGCCCGCCGAGCCAACCGGCATCACCTGCAACCGGCCCGTGGCGACACGGGCCGGCTTGTTTCTGACCCCCGTACGGCGTTTTTAGCCGCCCCGCCATTTTTCCAGCAGGATCGACACGAACTTTTCTGCAGCCGGCGACAGCGAAGCCCCGCGCCGATAGACCAGGCCCAGAGTGCGCGTCACCTGTGGGTCGGTCAGGGGCACGCTGACCAGGGTCGGGTGGTCCGCTGCCGGCATGGCCAGGCTGGGCATCGCAGACACACCAAGCCCTGCCTCGACCATGCCGAGCGAAGTGGACAGGTGCTGCACCTCATAAAACCATTTGGGCCGTATGTTGAGCCCCGACAAGGCGTGGTCCAGCAGCATGCGGTTACCACTCAGGCGCCCCACGCCGATCAGGCGGTGGTCAGCCAGCTGCGTCCAAGTCACCGATTCGCGGCTTGCCAGTTCATGATCGCGGCGGCAGGCCAGCACGAAATGCTCGTTGACCAGCGGCACAAACTCGATGTCCGGGTGCTGGCCACTCATCATGTTGATGCCGAAATCGGCCTCGCCGCGCAAGACGGCTTCAAGGCCATCGTTGGCGCTGAGATCGAGCAGGCGGATGCGGATTTTCGGGTATTGCTCGTTGTACTGGCGAATCACGGTGGGCAGGAAGTAGAACGCCGCCGTCGGGATGCACGCCAGGGTGACTTGTCCGGTCTGGCGCTCGGCCAGTTCGCGAATACTCAGGATCGAGTCTTCGAAGTCATCGAGCAGGCGCCGCGCCTTGGGCAGGAAATCGCGGCCGACACTGGTCAGGCCAACCCGACGCGTGGTGCGTTCGAGTAAAGGCGTGCCCAGGCCCTCTTCCAGCTTCTTGATCCGCCGGCTGAGTGCTGGCTGGGAAAGGTGCAGGGCCTCTGCTGCTTCATGAAAGCTACCGAGTTCGGCGATTTTCACGAAAGAACGGATATCTTGCAGCTCATATTCCACAAGTTTGACTCCACGTCATAGCGTCGGCAATTATTCAACTACACGCATCAATCGCTACGATATTTGCATTGGATTGATTTATCAACGCCTGTCACTCTTTCTCTCAACACATCAATGATGCCAATTGATCAACGAGAGTCAGTAGTCATGCAACGAATCCCTTGTGTGCTCATGCGCGGCGGTACCTCCAAAGGCCCTTTCTTCCATGCCTGGGACCTGCCGGCCAATGTGGTGGAACGCGACGAAGTACTGATCAGCCTGATGGGGTCTGGCCATGAGCTGGAAATCGACGGCATCGGTGGTGGCAGCCCGCAAACCAGCAAGGTGGCGATCGTCAGCCCCTCGCTGCACCCTGACGCCGACGTCGATTACCTGTTCGTGCAGGTCATGGTCGCCGAGCGACGCGTCGACACCGCGCCCAACTGCGGCAACATGTTGTGTGCGGTCGGCCCATTTGCCATCGAACAGGGGCTGGTGAAAGCCCAAGGCGACAAAACCCTGGTGCGCATTCGCAACCTTAATACCCAGACCTTCGTCACCTCGCTGGTGCAAACCCCTGGCGGCACCGTCAAGTACGAAGGCCGCACCGCTATCGACGGCGTACCCGGCACGGCCGCGCCGATCCACCTGACCTTCCTCGACGCGGTCGGCAGCAAGACTGGAAAACTGTTCCCCACCGGGCAGGCCCGCGATGTGTTCGATGGCACGGCCGTCACCTGCATCGACATGGCCATGCCGCTGATGATCATCGAAGCCAGCCAGCTGGGCCTGGCCGGTAACGAGCGCCCTGCCGCCCTGGATGCCGACAGCGCACTGCTCGAGCGCCTGGAAGCCCTGCGGTTGCAAGCGGGCCGGGCCATGGGCCTGGGTGATGTGCGTGGCATGGTGATCCCGAAACCGGTGGTGGTGTCGCCGCCAACCAGCGACGGCACGCTGCAGGTGCGCTACTTCATGCCGCACAACTGCCACCGTGCGCTGGCGATCACTGGCGCGATTGGCCTGGCCACGGCCTGCGTGACTCCCGGCACCGTGACCGCCCAACTGTTGGGCGAGCACGCCCTGCAACTGTCCGAAGTACGGCTGGAGCACCCCAGCGGCGTCATCGATGTGGCCTTGAGCCGCGATGGCGGCAAGCTGCAGGCGTCGGTGATCCGCACTGCCCGCCGGCTCTTTTCAGGTTACGTGTATGCCCCGACAATGCGCCGCCTTGCCAGCTAGCGCGTACTGCACATGTTCAACCCAAAGCGCATCCGCACAATTTCAACAATGGGTGATGCCTCATGAAACTCATCAAATCGTTGTACTTTCAGATCCTCTGCGCCGTGCTGCTGGGTGTACTGGTCGGCCACCTCTGGGCCGAGCAGGCCGTGGCGCTGAAGCCGCTGGGCGATGCCTTCATCAAGCTGATCAAGATGATGATCGCGCCCGTGGTGTTCTGCACCATCGTCACCGGCATTGCCGGCATGACCGACAAGCGCTCGCTGGGGCGCCTGATGAGCAAGACGCTGCTGCTGTTCCTGGTGCTGACGGTGATCAGCCTGGTAATCGGCCTGGTGGCCGTGCATGTGTTCCAGCCTGGCGTGGGCATGAACATCGACCCTGCCACGTTGAGCACGGCGGGCCTCAGCCAGTACACCGCGTCGGCGGCCAAGCTGGGCGTGGTCGACTTCTTCATGCACATCATCCCTGACACCTTCATGGGCGCTTTCAACAAAGGTGAAGTGCTACCGGTGCTGTTCATCGCGGTGCTGTCGGGGTTTGCCCTGTCGGCCATGGGCGAACATGGCCAGCCTGTGCTGAACGTGCTGGAGTCCGCCTCGCAGATGGTGTTCCGCATCTTCGGCTACCTGATGCGCTTTGCCCCGGTCGGTGCGTTCGGCGCGCTGGCCTTTACCGTGGGCCAGTACGGCATTACGTCGCTGGGCGCCTTGGCCAAGCTGGTGATGACCCTGTACATCGCCTGCGCGTTCTTTGTGCTGGTGGTACTGGGTGGCCTGTGCCGGCTGCACGGCTTCAGCTTGTGGAAGCTGTTGCGGTTCTTCCGCGAGGAGTTCCTGGTGGTACTCGGCACCTCGTCTACCGAGCCGGTATTGCCAAGGATGCTGGAAAAGCTGCAGGCGCTGGGTTGCAGGAAGGGCGTGGTCGGGCTGGTGCTGCCCACGGGCTACTCCTTCAACCTCGATGGCACTGCGATCTACCTGTCGCTCGCCGCCGTGTTCATCGCGCAAGCGTGCAACATCGACCTGAGCCTGGGCCAGACGCTGACCATGCTGGCGATCATGCTGTTGTCGTCCAAAGGCGCCGCCGGTGTGACGGGCAGCGGTTTCGTGGCGCTCGCTTCGACGCTGACGGTGATCCACGATATCCCGCTGGCCGGCCTGGCGCTGCTGATCGGTATCGACCGCTTCATGTCAGAGGCACGCGCCCTCACCAGCCTGGCCAGCAACGCCGTGGCCACCGTGGTCATCTCGCTGTCCGAAGGTGCTTGCGACCGGCAGGTGCTCAGGCAAATGCTGGCAGACGGGAAAATGCCGTCAACCGCCGTCGCCGAGCCGAACGCCCCCTGGCCGGCCGCTGAGCCTACCCGCCAAAGCTGACCCCCGCTGCACCTACGTTAACCGCACCGCCCGGCAGGCATGACGCCGGGCGGCAAGACCGCCGTTTGCCTTGCGTTCGGCCACACTGACAATAACAACAAGAGAGAAAACCATGCTGGCATTGCTGGGTTTGACCATGGTGGTGGCATTCACCTACCTGATCATGAGCAAACGCTTGTCGCCTATCGTCGCCCTGACCTTGGTGCCGATCGTGTTCGCCGTGATCGGAGGCTTCGCGCCCGACCTTGGCAAAATGATGCTCGACGGCCTGAAAATGGTCGCACCCTCGGCAGCATTGCTGCTGTTCGCCATCTTGTTCTTCGGCCTGATGATCGATGCAGGCCTGTTCGACCCGCTGATCCGCATGATCCTCAAGCGTGTCAACGGCAACCCGGTAAAGATCGCCATCGGTACCGCCCTGCTCTCGCTGCTGGTGGCGCTGGACGGCGATGGCACCACCACCTACATGATCACCTGCGCAGCCATGCTGCCGCTGTACAAACGCATCGGCATGAACCCGATGATCCTCGCCACCGTAGCCATGCTGTCGCTGAGCATCATGAGTGGCTTGAGCCCTTGGGGCGGGCCGGCGACGCGGGCGATTGCGGCACTGGGCCTGGACGCGTCCGAGTACTTCATCCCCATGCTGCCGACCATGGTCGGCGGTGCCGCCTGGGTGGTGTTCACGGCATTTCTGCTGGGGCGCGCCGAGCGCAAGCGCATCGGCAACATCCAGCTGCAAGCAGGCGGCGGCAACTGCTACATCAAGGCCATTCTGGAAGAGACCCCGCACAAGCGCCCACGGCTGGCCTACGTCAACCTGGTGCTGGTGGTGGCAGTGATGATCGCCCTGGTAGCCGGGGTGATGCACGCCGCGATTCTGTTCATGATTGGTTTTGTCGCCGCGCTGATGATCAACTACCCGCAACTGAATGTGCAGAAGGAGCGGATACTGGCGCACTCCGGCAATGCCATGACCGTCGTACTGCTGGTATTTGCCGCAGGCATCTTCGCGGGCATCTTCTCCGGCACCAAGATGGTCGATGCGCTGGCGCAGACCTTGGTCGACTGGATTCCGCCATCCTGGGGCCACTGGTTCCCGCTGGTGGTGGCCATCACTAGCATGCCGCTGACCTTCGTGCTCTCCAACGATGCCTATTACTTCGGTGTGGTGCCGATCCTGGCCAATGCCGCCGCAGCGTATGGCATCGACCCGGTAGAGATCGCCCGCGCCTCGGTGCTCGGCCAGCCGGTGCACCTGATGAGCCCGCTGGTGGCCTCGACCTTGTTGCTGGTAGGCATGGTCGACCGGGATATCGGCGACTTCCAGAAAGCCACGGTCAAGTGGGCCGTGCTCACCTCGCTGGTCATTACTGCCATTGCGCTGCTGACCGGAGCGCTGTCGTTCTTCGTCTGAATGCCCAACCCACAATAACAAGAGAGTATCCGGACCATGACCCAAGTCATTCTCCGCAGGGCTGCGTGCGGCCTGCTGTTTGCCCATGTGCCCCTGACCCACGCTGCTGGTTTCATCGAAGACAGCGCACTCAAGCTGCAATTGCGCAACGTGTACTTCAACGAGAACTTTCGCGACGAGCAAGGCCTCAGCGCACGTGCTGCTGCTACGGCAAAAAGTGAACGGGTGGAATGGGCGCAAGGGTTCTTGCTGGATTACGCATCCGGGTTCACACAAGGCACGCTAGGGGTAGGCCTGGATGCCATGGCGCTGGTGGGCGTCAGGCTGGACTCGGGCCGTGGGCGCAGCGGTACCGGCTTGTTGCCGGTGCATGACGATGGCCGCGCGGCCAATGGGTTTGCCAGTGCCGGGGTCACCGCCAAGGCCCGGCTGGGCAAGACCGTGATCAAGCACGGTACGTTGCTGCCCAAGACACCGGTATTGGTGTACAACGACGCGCGCCTGCTGCCGCAGACCTACCAGGGCACCCAGCTGGTCTCCAGCGATATTGACGGGTTGACCTTGACCGGTGGCCATCTGCAGCGTTTCAAGCAGCGCGATTCGTCCGACAGCACTGGCCTGTTCGCCGATGGCTACAGCGGCGATGCATCGGCGGATTTCAGCTATGCCGGTGCCGATTACGCAGTGAGCAAAACCCTGCGATTGAGCTACTTTCGCGGCGAGCTGAACAACTTCTACCGCCAGGACTTTGCCGGCATTGCCCATGAACTGCCGCTGGCAGGGGGCGTGCTGGCCAGTGATGTGCGTTACTTCAAGAGCCGCGACGATGGCGCAGCGCAGGGTGGCCCCATTGATAACGACATGCTCAGCGGCCAGCTCAGCTATGCCCACAGCGGCCACACCGTGGGTGCGGGTTATCAGGTGCTCGATGGGGTTGCCGGGCTGCCCTACATCAGCGGCGCCACCGTGTACTCGTTCAGCAACGTCGGTATCGGCAAGTTCATTGAAGAAGACGAGAAGACCTGGATGGTCAGTTACGCCTACAACTTCGCGGCAGCCGGTGTGCCTGGGCTGACCTTCATGAGCCGCTACCTGAGCGGTGACAACGACAAGGCAGGTGATGCCGGGGCACGTGAATGGGAGCGCGACAGCGAACTGGCCTACGTCGTGCAGGCGGGCACATTCAAGGGGCTGGGAGTGAAGCTGCGCAACTACGTCTACCGCGCTGATTATTCCCGGGGGCGGGACAGTAACCGGGTCTACCTGACCTATGACATCGCGCTCTGGTAGGGGCCGCTTTGCGGCCCCAATTACGGCATTAATACTGCGTCTGCCCTGGCACCCAGGCAGTGCCCGCCAGCGGCACCCGTGCCATCGCCGCCGCCTCCACAGTCAACGCCACCAGGTCCTCCGGGTCGAGGTTATGCAGGTGCGACTTGCCACAGGCGCGGGCCATGGTCTGCGCCTCAAGCACCAGCACGCGCAGGTAGTTGGCCAGCCGCCGGCCGGCCTCCTCCGGGTTCAGGCGCTTGGCCAGTTCCGGGTCCTGGGTGGTGATGCCCGCCGGGTCACGGCCGTTCTGCCAGTCATCGTAAAAACCAGCCGCAGAGCCGATCGCCTTCAACTGCTCATCCAGCCGCGGGTGGTTGTCACCCAGGGCGATCAGCGCGGCGGTGCCGATGGCCACGGCGTCAGCCCCCAGGGCCATGGCCTTGGCCACGTCGGCACCGTTGCGGATACCACCCGAGACGATCAGTTGCACCTTGCGGTGCATGCCCATCTCCTGCAGCGCCTGCACCGCCTGCGGGATGGCCGGCAAGATGGGAATGCCGACATGCTCGATGAACACCTCCTGGGTCGCGGCGGTACCGCCCTGCATGCCGTCGAGCACGATCACGTCGGCGCCGGCCTTCACCGCCAGCTTGACGTCGTAGTACGGGCGGCTGGCGCCGATTTTCACGTAGATGGGTTTCTCCCAGTCTGTGATCTCGCGCAGCTCGGCAATCTTGATCGCCAGGTCGTCCGGGCCGGTCCAGTCTGGGTGGCGGCAGGCGCTGCGCTGGTCTACGCCGATCGGCAAGGTGCGCATGCCGGCCACCCGCTCGGTAACCTTCATGCCCAGCAACATGCCGCCGCCGCCCGGTTTGGCGCCCTGGCCGAGGACGATCTCGATGGCATCGGCCTTGCGCAGGTCGTCGGGGTTCATGCCATAGCGCGACGGCAGGTACTGGTACACCAGGTGCTGCGACTGGCCACGCTCTTCCGGGGTCATGCCGCCGTCGCCGGTGGTGGTACTGGTACCTGCGATGGTCGCACCCCGGCCCAATGCTTCCTTGGCATTGGCCGACAGCGCGCCGAAGCTCATGCCGGCAATGGTCACGGGGATCTTCAGGTGGATCGGCTTCTTGGCAAAACGGTTGCCGAGCACCACATCGGTGCCGCACTTTTCGCGGTAGCCTTCGAGCGGGTAGCGCGACACGCTGGCGCCCAGCAGCAGCAAGTCGTCGAAGTGCGGCACACGGCGCTTGGTGCCGCCGCCGCGGATGTCGTAGATGCCGGTTTCGGCGGCACGCTGGATTTCCTGGATGGTCAGGCGATCGAAGGTGGCCGATTCACGCAGTACCGGGGGGAATTGTTCGCTCATGGGTAGGCTCCTGGATCAGTACGCGCTGGCGTTGTCGACTTTGAAGTTGTACAGCTGACGGGCCGAGCCGTAGCGTTTGAAATCGGCGGCCTTGTGCTCCAGGCCTGCCTCGTTGAGCAACGCCTGCAGCTCTTGCAAGTGCTCGGCACGCATCTCTTTTTCGATGCAGTCCGAGCCTAGCGACTGCACCGAGCCTTTGACGTAGATGCGCACCTCGTACAGTGAGTCGCCCAGCGCATCGCCGGCATCGCCGCATACCACCAGGCGCCCGGCCTGGCCCATGAAGCAGCTCATGTGGCCGATGCTGCCGCCGACCACGATGTCCACACCCTTCATCGAAATGCCGCAGCGTGCCCCGGCATCGCCCTCGATCACCAAGAGCCCGCCGTGGGCCGTGGCGCCGGCTGCCTGCGAGGCACTGCCCTTGACCCGCACCGAGCCGGACATCATGTTCTCGGCCACCCCCACGCCGACGTTGCCGTGCACGGTGACGCTGGCCTGTTGATTCATGCCGGCGCAGTAGTAGCCGGCGTGGCCGTCGATATCCACCGACACCGGCTGGTTGATGCCCACGGCCAGGTTGTGCTTGCCGTCCGGGCGGCTGACCCGCCATTCGCGGTCCTGCACGTCGCCATGCAGGGCCTGGTTGAGTTCGCGCACCGAGGCGCTGGAAAGGTCGATCGTTTTCATGAGGTGCTCCAGTGAGTCGGTGACAGGTCAGGCGCTTTCGCGCTCCCAGACGTACAAGGTGGCCGGTGCTGGTTCCCAGACCTTGGCGTTTTCAATGCCCGGCAGGCTGGCCAGGGCCTGGTACTCGGAGGCCATGGCCACGTAGTCGTCGGTTTCGGCGAGCACCGCCGGCTTGCAAGCGATCGGATCGCGGATCACGGCAAAGCCATTGCGGGTGCCGATGGCGAAGGTAAAGAAGCCGTCCAGGTCTTGCAGGGCGCCATCCAGGGCCTGTGCCAGGCTGTCGCCTTGTTGCAGGCGCCAGGCCAGGTAGCCAGCCGCCACTTCGGTGTCGTTGTCGGTCTCGAAGCTAATGCCTTCGCGTTTCAGCTCCTCGCGCAGGCGGAAGTGGTTGGACAGCGAGCCGTTGTGCACCAGGCACAGGTCGGCGCCGGTGGAAAACGGATGGCTGCCTTCCAGGGTCACTGCACTTTCAGTGGCCATGCGGGTGTGGCCGATGATGTGGCTGCCTTGCATGCCGGCCAGGCCGAAGCGGCTAGAGATCTCGGCTGGCAGGCCCATGCCCTTGAGGATTTCGATGCTCTGCCCGGCGCTCATGATGCGCACGTCGGCGGCCAGTTCGGCCAAGGCTGCACGGGCGGCCGCTTCGCACGTGTGCACCTTGAGCACGGCGGCGCTGGCGTTCTGGAACCAGTCCAGCGAGCAGCCCAGGCGCCCTTCCAGTTGCCCCATCAGCGCCGCCCACGGATAGTCCACAGCGCTCGCCTGCAAGGTCAGCTTGACCCAGCCATCGGCTACTTCATCGCCATAGATGGCAAAGCCGGCGCTGTCCGGGCCACGGTCGGTCATGGCCTGCAGCATGGGTTCGAAGAGTTTGCCGAGCTGGGCTTCCAGCGCCGGCTTTTTCAGGTACAGGCCTACGATTCCACACATGGTGTTGCTCCTTACTGGGCAGTGGGCGACCGCTGTCTTGCTGGCCGCGCCAAGGATGGGGGCGGTCAGAAGAACTCGGTGTAGCGCTGGATTTCCCAGTCGGAGACGTGGCGGCAATACTCCACCCACTCCATGCGCTTGAGCTTGATGAACTCGTCGACGATCTCGGCGCCGAGCACCTCGCGGAACAGCGGGTCGGCCTCCAGCGCGTCGGCGGCTTCCTTGAGCGACTGCGGCAAGGTCTTGATGCCGCGTGCGGCGATTTCTTCCAGGCTCAGGTTGTAGAGGTTCTCGTTGCACATCTGGCCAGGGTCCAGTTCACGGTCGATACCATCCAGGCCGGCGGCGATGATCGCGGCGGTGACCAGGTAGGGGTTGCAGCCGGCATCCGGCAGGCGAAACTCCAGGCGGCCATAGGGGATGCGCACCATCGCCGAGCGGTTGTTGGCGCCATAGGCCACGAAGGCTGGCGCCCAGGTAGCACCGGACAACGAGCGGCCGACCACCAGGCGTTTGTACGAATTGACCGTGGGCGCGGCGAACGCGCACAGCGCCGGGCCATGGGCAAGCAAGCCCGCAGCAAAGTGGTAGGCCAGCTTGGACAGGCCCATGCCGCTGCTGTCGGAGGGGTCATGAAACAGGTTCTTGTGTGTGCTGCTGGCCAGAGACAGGTGGAAGTGCATGCCATTGCCGGCACGCTTGGGGTCGGGCTTGGGCATGAACGAGCAGATCATCCCCAGGTCGTTGGCGATTTCGCCGGCCGCCATGCGGAAGAAGGTGAAGCGGTCGGCCGACTCCATGGCATCGCTGTAGGTGTAGTTGATCTCGAACTGGCCGTTGGCGTCCTCGTGGTCGATCTGATAGATGTCGAAGCCCACCGGCTGCAGGGCTTCGGTCAGGCGTTCGAGGAACAGCCGCGAGCGCGACAGGCCCTTGTAGTCGTAGCACGGCTTGTCGAGGTTGTCGGAGGCATCCACCACCTGCAGCTTGCCGGCTTCGTCCCGGCGGAACAGGCTGAATTCGGGCTCAAGCCCGGTGTTCAGCGTCCAGCCCTTGTCGGCCAGGCGCTGCACCTGCTGCTGCAACACATAGCGGCTGTCGTAGGGCCAAGGTTTACCGTTGACGTGGCCGACGCATACCACCCGGCCATAACCAGGCTGCCAGGGCACCGGGATCAGCGTGGCCAGATCGCCACGGGCCATGAAGTCCGGGCCGTGCGGCTCCATGCCCATGCCGCAGATGGCGAACCCGGCGAAACCGGCGCCCTCCTCGGCCACCATCTTCAGGCCCGAGATCGGCACCGATTTGGTCTTCGCCGAGCCATGGATATCGACGAACTGCGCCAGCACGTACTTGATGCCGTGCTGGTCGAGCGTGCGCTGGGTTTCTGCTGGCAACATGGGTTGAACACTCCTGGTAAGGGGCGGCATGTAATTCCGCATGGGAAACTTACTTTCATCACAGGAATGCAATGTGCTTGCCAACTTACCGAGTGCTACCGCTTAGCGGGCACGTCCCCTCCCACAATCCCTTGTCACAGGGGGCTTGCCCGCGACAGGATCTGGTGCCATGACGGAGACATTTTCGTTATAGATATGGGAAACTCGTTTTCACCCGAGGAAACCGACGGCCATCGCAGCCGCCCGGCGCACTTTCCCAGTGCGAAATATTTATTCTTGAACTGAAACCGTGCAGGACTCTTGATGCCGACCGAAACCGAACCCCGCCTTCGCCTGGAGCAGTACCTGGGCCTGCAGATCAAGCGCCAGCGCCAGGCCCAGTCGCTGAAGCTCGCCGATGTGGCGCGCATCGCCGGGATCAGCCAGGGCATGCTGAGCAAGATCGAGAACGCCCAGGTGTCGACCAGCCTCGATACCCTCAGCCGCCTGTGCGACGTGCTGGGCATGCCGATGGCCAAGCTGTTCAGCCAGTATGACCAGCCCGATGGCAACGCACTGCTGGTCAAGGCCGGTGAAGGGCTGGAGGTGGTGCGCCGCGGCACCGAGAAGGGCCATACCTACCACTTGCTCAATCACGCCAGGGGCCCGAAGAAGAACTTCGAGGCGTACATGGTGAGCATGGACGATGCCAGCGAGGAGTTTCCGACCTTTGCCCACCCGGGCACGGAGTTCCTGCATTTGCTGGAGGGTGAACTGGTGTACCGCCACGGTAATCAGCTCTATCACCTGCATGCCGGCGACAGCCTGACCTTCGATGGCGAAACCCCACACGGGCCGGAGCAACTGGTGCAGGTGCCGATCCGGCTGTTGTCGATCATGAACTACGGCGAAGAATGACACGGCGCGGTCAAGCAACAAGCGATGTCGCGATCTGACATGTATGCGTCGCCCGCAATCGGCCTCACACCCCTGTATACAAAAATAATACACACATCGACCAGCCCCGCGCCGTGGGCTGGTTGACGCGGTATTTGCGAGTAAGCAGCCTCGCTTCACAATTCCAACGCTGTGGCGCCTTTTTGCACCGGGCAATTCGCCCGGGCTCATAACGATAAAACTCCCAGAATCAGAGACCCGCGCCGCGCCAGCCGGGAGTGTTTGCGCGCGCCACTTTGTGAAGACTTGACTGCCATGATCGCGACTTCAATCCCCGTAGCCGGTGCTGCCACCGGCCGGCGCAACGCCCTGCTCGTTGCACACCTCGCCGCTGTGCTGTTCGGCCTGACTGGTATCCTCGGCCACTTGATCGAGGCCGACGCCAGCATCATCACCTTCGGCCGTGCCACCTTCGCCTTCATTGCCCTGGGCTTTGTCGCCGGGCTCAAGGGCACCCGCCTGCTCGATGCGCTGACCTTGCGCAACCTGCCCATCATGGGCGTGACCGGCGCGCTGCTGGCGACGCACTGGGTGACCTTCTTCATCGCCGTCAAGGTCGGCGGCGTGGCTGTGGCCACGCTGGGCTTCGCCAGCTTCCCTGCCTTCATAGCCATGATCGAACGCGGCGTGTTCGGCCAGCGTATCGGTGCCGTGCAGGGCTTGCTGTTGCTGATGGTGACTGCGGGCCTGGTGATGGTGGTGCCGTCCTTCGACCTGCTCGACAGCGGCACCCTTGGCCTGATCTGGGGCCTGGGCTCGGGCCTGGCGTTCGCCGTGCTGACCGTGGCCAACCGCCGCAATGCGTCGAGCATGAATGCCTTGCAGGTAGCCTTCTGGCAGAACGTGGTGGTAGCCGCGCTGGTTGCGCCGTTCGCCTTCACCCACCTGGCCATTACCAGCCTGGGCGGCGACGACTGGGTCAACCTGGCGCTGTTGGGGGTGTTCTGCACCGGGCTGTCGCAGTTTCTGTTCGTCAAGAGCCTCGAAGGCCTGGAGGCACGTACCGCCGGCATGATCATCGCGCTGGAACCGGTGTATGCGATCCTCGGTGCCTGGTGGCTGTTTGGTGAGCAGCCGAGCCTGCGCATGGCGGCGGGGGCGGTGTTGATTGTGTTGGCGACCCTGCTGGCTGCGGCGCGCACAGCGCCGGCGGAGCATGGTGATACCAGCCGGTGTGGGCGGTAAGAATGGCTGCGGGTTGCTCGTCGGATCGAGGGGCTTGCGCTTCGCGGGCCCCGCTCGATCTTCACCCTCCTGAAGCAACCAACACAGGCAAGGCAGCTACTGCCCGCCCTCCGGCAACAGGCTGCGGTCGAACATGAACGGCCGCGGCCCCTGCGGTGTGTATTGAAACAACTGCTGCGGCCTGCCCAGCCGTGGCTGGTTCTTCTCCCCGGTGTCCCTCACCCACCCCTGCTCGCGCAAACGCTCCAGGCGCTTGCGCAGCGAGGTGCTGTTCACAGCCTGCCCCAGGCACGCCTGCACTGACGCCAACGCATCGAGCACCGTGAACTTCTCTGCCAGCAAGTACAACGGCAGGCTGCTGTACACCGTCTTCGCCGCCAGTCGCTCGCGGGCGCGCTCCACCAGCAGTCTGTGATCGAAGGGCAACAGGACCCTGCGCTCCAGCACGCTGTCCACATCAAAAAACGCCAGCTGCTCACCCTCAACGGCCTGCCCAGGGTCGAGCAGGGCCAGGTAGTAGGTGCTCAGCGACCAACCGCGCGGGTCACGGAAAGCATTGCCTTCGGTGCCTACCTGTTCCATGTAGCACGGTACGATACGGGCCTTTTCGCGCAAGGCGCGCTCGGCGGCGCCTTCCAGGCTGGTGTCGGCAATACGGCCGTTGACGATGACACCCGGCAACGCCCACTGGCCGACGTGCGGTTCGCGCTCACGGCGGTGCAACAACACTTGCAGGTGCTGGGCTTCAGGGGCCATGCGCAGAGCGACGATATCGACGCTGGCCAGGACTTCAGTGCTACTCACGCAAAGGCTCCACTCTTCAATCCTGCAATATTCCACCAGAGCGCTTTAGTAGTACAAGCATCTTTCCTACCTGCTCTGGTGCTTGACACACTTAATACACCAGGTGGAATATATAGCAAAACCCGCGAGGAGAGCACCATGAAGATCGCCAGTTTCGACGTCGACGCGCAAAACGGCTTCACTGCCAACGCCCCACACGAACTGCCGGTACCCGAGGGCAATGAAATTGCCGCCGACCTCAACATCATGGCCCTTCGTGCCGACCTGCGCCTGGGCAGCAAGGACGCACACCCGGCCAATGCCGCCTGGGTGGTGGCCGAACCTGGGCAGATGCTGCAACCGCTGACGCTGGCCAATGCTGACCTGACCTGGGTCAGCCACTGCGTGCCAGGCACGCCCGGCTTCGAGCTGCTGCGCGGCCTGCCCGCCCCCATCGACTACGACTACTTCGTGTGGAAAGGCGTCGAACCCGACCTGCACCCCTACGGCGCCTGCTACCACGACCTGGCCGAACGCCGCTCCACCGGGGTCATCGAATACCTCACCGTGCAACAGGTGGGGGCCGTCATCGTCGGCGGCCTGGCTTTGGACTACTGCGTCAAGACCACTGCCCGCCAACTGCGCCAGGCCGGTTTCCAGGTGCTGCTGTACCTGCCCGCCTGCCGCGCCCTGACCCAGGAAGGCGCCATCAGCGCCTGCGGGGCGCTGGCTGCCGAGGGTGTCATCCTCTGCGGCGACGAGGCCGCGCTCGACCACCAGCTCGCGTTGATCAAGGAAGACCGCCCATGAATGACAGCGTATTCGGCCCACGGATCATCCAGAACCTGCTGGACACCGACTTCTACAAGATCACCATGATGCAGGCGGTGCTGCACAACTACCCCAATGCCGAGGTGGAATGGGAGTTCCGCTGCCGTAATGGTGAAGACCTCTCCCCTTACCTGGCAGAAATCCGCTACCAGGTCGAGCAACTGGCCGAGGTCACCGTCACCCACGACCAACTGGCGTATCTGGAGCAGATTCCGTTCATCAAACCAGACTTCATCCGCTTTCTCAGCCTGTTCCGCTTCAACTTGCGTTACGTGCAGGTGGGCCTGGATGACGCCGGGCAGCTGGCGATTCGCGTGCGTGGGCCGTGGCTGCACGTGATCCTCTACGAGATCCCGCTGCTGGCGATCATCAGCGAAGTGCGCAACCGCTATCGCTACCGCGAGGTGGTGATGGAGCAGGTGGGCGAGCGGCTGTACCAGAAGCTCGACTGGCTCAAGGCCGAGGCCAGCGCCGATGAGCTGGCAGGCTTTCAACTGGCCGACTTCGGCACCCGGCGGCGCTTCTCGTACCGCGTTCAGGAGGCCGTGGTGCACACCCTCAAACGCGACTTCCCGGGCCGCTTCGTCGGCACCAGCAACGTGCACCTGGCCCGCGAATACGAACTCAAGCCCATCGGTACCAGGGCCCACGATTTCGCTAATTTGACAGAATCGCCAATTTCGTCTAGACCCAATAGAAACAGACGCTTAGGCGGTAGTTGCAAAAATGGCAATCATCGAAAACGACCTCCGCAGGTTGCGCCATTATCCTTTTCGAGCCCTAGATGAAAAGGTCGCTAACACCCTTCTGAAAGCCGCCAGCGACTTGACCTTCACCGGAGACGACCCTGCCCTGACTGTGTATATGCTGGAGTGCTATTGCGACCTTGCAGGGCTTCGGGTTACGCAGGCGATGCTCACAACCTCCTGCCTAGCGACCATTCATAATGGCTTCTGCGGAGCCCTTCTCTCAGGTCAACTCATAAAGCTTTCGTCTTTTCGAACTCGGCGATTCTGTCGATACTTCGCTTCAATTCTTCAGAAGATCAAAATTCAATTCCCTTCAATGCAAAGAAAAAAATGGCAGCCAGAACCATTTGCTGCACATATAGAGATTTGGACAAACTCAAAAAACCAGATATCTGAGGAAAAGGCAGCTTACTGGCAGGGATGGCCGATTGAAGATAAAAAGTGCTCTATTCATTGGATGCACTTAGCAAACTTATATAATACACACGGAAAAAAATTTGTCGACGAACTCTATCGTGGCGTACGAGTTTACTCTGAAAGTCGAGCAACAACATTTGACCGTGGTTATGAGCGCCTCGTGGCGCACTTAGTATCAAACCCGCTGCTATGGCCTCCGAGCACTTTCAAAAGCCCAACTGGAATTTATAATTTTTTCGCAGACTTACTTAAGCATACCTTCAAGGGTAAAAGTATCAAAAGCAGGTCAACAATCGACTTGGGGCACAGGTGGGACAGACACATATCCGAGGTGTATAGATCCTTTATCAACCCTCGTATATGGGCCTCACCAATCCGAACTTTGCCCGTCACAAAACTCAAGCCCTCGAGAGGCGGGGAAACCCATATCAAGGTAACCAAAGCGGGAAAAGAAGTCCGCACCAAGCTTATTACCCCCCTCCCTCTCCAAGTCACTCAAACAGAAGCCATCCATATTCTTGCAGTGCAGATCAGTAAAGACATAAACATCCTTCGAGAATGGGCGACCACTAAAGCAACATCCGTAATTATGGCATCTCTAGAAAGAGCAAAATTGGCAAAATCTGCAACCAACTCAGACATAGCCGATAGAGAGTTTTGGGAATCAAATACCCTAGCCAATATTGCTGCTTTGTTCGAAGCCACTCCTTACGACCTGCCTTGGAACACAATTGCAAGTAAATACCGAATCACAAACAACATTAGAAATTCTTCACGAACAATTTCTAAAGCCTTAGGGATCCCTGCCACCAGAGATCTCTACCCATTCCAGTGCCTTCTTATACTAGAACACCCCAACATCACTGACAGCTTTCTAAAAAATTTTAATCTCTACGATAAAAACGGCAATATCAAGGGCATAAGAAGAGAAGGTGGCAAGACATACCTTGTATCAAAATCCGGGATCGAAGCCACAATAATTTCGGGTTACAAACCCCGCAGAGGCGTAACACTAACCCGACAGGAATTTGAACTTTCCCCTGCCGCCATAAAAATCATAGATGACGTTATTCGCATTACCCAGCAAGCTCGGGACTACTTACGAAAAATTGGGGATGACAACTGGAGAAAGCTATTTATCGCCAGCTCCTCGGGCATCATCAAACCCACGACAAGCTCTACACCGCGGTGGAATAAAGCGCAAACTCTACGCAAAAAGGACGACCCACCCGAATTCGTCCATGAATTTGCTAAGATCTTGGGTGCAACTGACATCAACGAAGCGCTCGAATTCGTCGCGCAGATTAGCCCTTCTTCAATCCGAGCTTCGCGCGCAGTCGAAATATATCTACAAACAGGTAAAACCGAGATAATGCGCGAATGTCTCGGCCACGATAAAACTGATAAGAAACTACTCGAAAGTTACCTTCCAGAAATTTTCATCATGCTGATCGAAAGCCGAAGCGTGATGGTAATTCAGAAAATCATCATCTGTACGGCCCTTAAAGATAGTCCTTTCCTAGCTGAAGCTGCTGGATTTGATAACCTTTCAGACCTTGAAGAATTCACCAAGAACTATCTACATGAGGAACTACCTGCTTATTTAAAAGACCCCGACAGGGTAGATGAAGCTCTTAAATCCGAGGAGCTAGACAAAATCGTGTTCAGTATAGGGGTCAAAAGCCTAAGCACCCTTCTATCGCTTAGGGATGCCACCCGACTGACGATAGGCCAGGCAATCATATCACCGGTTTACTTACACTGGGCAAGCATCACCAACCTACTTTCAGAATATATCGAAAACGGTTTCCAGCGTGAATTGAAACGAAAAATGGCAGAAGCCAAAAAGCTAGTCGACCCCACCCCTTTCGTGAGGAAGATCCTTGGACAGTAATGAACAACTGCCTTTCTTGCAGAATCTGGACGCAGATTATTCTCAATCAATGCGAAAAGCGTGGTGGCTTATTTCTGACTTTGATGAACCTGTGTGGACTATCAATGCAGGTTATTCACTAGATAGAACTATCGATTGGCGCATTTCGCTGAACAACAATACAATGTTAACTGCCCCGGAAAACGCGAACCTCTTAGCCAGCCTAAAATACTGGATGATCAGCTCCACGGAGGGCACCTACGGCAAATTTTCAAAAAATGCTGCCGCGCGCACAGACCGTCAACGCCTGCAAAACACAATATATAATATCGACTTCTTGTTGCTCAATGCCGATTACTTTGAGCTTGCCGAGTATGGACTTGCAGCGATCAACGATTCTCACCTAAAAGCAATCCTAGACACCTTCGCAAGCAAAGGTACAATTGCTGAGTCAATTTATGACTTCACCCCTAAAGCGCTCGCGTTCTTAATATACTTAAAACACAGTATTGATCGAAAAATCCTGTACAAAATCATTGAAGACATTCCTGCCATAGCTGAAATTAGTGCAGACTTATTAGAGTCACCTGACCGACTACCTTTAAACCAGGACGACATTCCGTTAGTGCGTGCAGCACTTTATCACCAAGGTTTTTATAAGGGACACGACGCCGGAGGATATCACGTCAACACATCCATGCTGACATCTGCTATTTATCCAAACGTCCTAAAAAAAAGGTTCGGCCGCCTCAGAGTTCCACTTCTTTCATTCTATCCCGGTGAGCCGCCATACAAACGCGAGCTTTCTGGAGTTCCGATAGCATCAAAAAATGACGATGGCATTACCAAAGCCACATTTATGGCGTTCCGGCGATCTTTGATCTCACTTGCTACCTTGCACGCGATCGGCGTCGGCGCACCACGTTTAGAAGCCATTCAAATAATCGAAAACTACAAACCAGAACTAATTGCCTACCATCGATTTACGCCCGTTCCTTCCGACATCATCCATCACGCTTTTAGACATGCAGTAGAGCTTCATTTCAAACACGGCAGGATGATTATCGATGGATTTCTGAAGCTGGCAAAGCATTGCGTGACAAATCGTGTAGAAATGACTCACCTATCTAATGAGGAAATAATAGAAATTATAGGCCCAGAGCTCGCTAACCTGGGCGTTAAAAAGCTAGGCCTAGCTTGCCAAAATTTTAGCTCAATCGACGGAACACAGAAAAAACCCCGCAAATCTCAGAAAGCAACATACTACAAGAAGCTTCGCAATAATGAAGGTTTACTTGAGCTGCTCGCGATTTACATCGGCGGAGTGCAAGTTGTTATAGGCGCTCTGATGGCAAGACGTGCTTCAGAACTAATGGGGCTTCCAACGTCCTGTCTCGACTCAAGTTTGGAATGGTTAATAATAGAGATAGCAAAGAGCACCAAAGGACTTTGGGGTGAAAGAGAGACTCAAGCCAGGCCTCTGGATAAACTTGGAACCAAGATGATTCGAGAACTGCAACGGATGCAGCGGTATCTGAAAAAAATCGGATTCCTCACACATTACGATTCTATTTTTTCAACTCCGACGCTTGCAGGGAATGTGCGACTACACTCACCTTCCTGGGCAACATTCAATCGAAATCTTGACCTTTTCTGCGACTACGTACAGACGGGTACGGATCCGAAGGGCCGCCGATACTATCTACGACAGCATCAACTGAGACGTTACTTCGCTTTGATGTTCTTCCACTATTTCGACGAGGGAACTATTCATACTCTGAGGTGGGTACTTGGTCACAGGGACGCTGAGCACATTTGGAATTACATCACCGCAACCTTAGATGGTGAGTCTCTCCGAGGTGCAAAATCACAACATATTGCGCAGCAAATGGTAGGCGAGCGTGGAAAACAATTCGAGGATCTTGCAAAGCTCCTGAAATCTGAATATGGAATTTCTAACTTCTCAGCGAAAGACGAGGACGTCCTCGACAGCCATCTGCAAGACCTCATGATGCGAGGAGTCATTTCCATCGAACCTATTTTCTTTGAATCACATGATGGCAAACACATGAAAGTCGCGGTAAAAATCCACCACAGTTAAACACTAACCAGGAGAATCCGATGAAAATTAACAAGAACAAATCCGGACAGATTAAAACTTCAATTATATCTACTATTAGACTTCTCAATAGAATCATAGACCATCCTTCAGAATTCTCTGAAAATGAAACAATCCGCGACGCCCTTAAATCCCAAGGCGCACTTGCTGGGCTCACCTACACTGATATAGAAAACGCAATCCAGATTGCGCCACTCAGCATTACCACGCTCAAAGCAAAAGTTACCACTCATAGCGGCGGTTTCGACTTCAATAGTTACGACCACCTCAGAAAACAAGCCCTAGATTCATTGACTTTACTAGACGCCAACCTGGCCAGCGATGTCGATCCCAACCTCTCAAATGATCAGCCAATTATCCCTTCTAAAGTCAAGCTAACCAACCAGATTGCTGTGTTAGAGTCACGACTCGAAAAGCATCGAGAAGCCAACTTTCGACTTCTGCAGGCTTTGAACAGAGCCGTCACAGCTTTGGAAAACACATCTAAAACAGACGACAGTCGTCTTAGACAAAAAATAGCACGAGATGAAATCTCCAGCATCGCCAAGACCTTATTATTTAATGATCACCCGTTCAACAAATTGCACAATCCAATCTCAATCGCCCCGCTACATCCGGAGTCATAGAAATGAGCTTAGCTGGCGGCAAACAACTACATTCACTCCTCAACAATTTAATACTATTCAGTCACGATTCCTTAGGAAAAACAATCACAAAAGACGCATCAAAATTACCATTCATGTTTTGGCCTGATGGTTCGCCCTGCACTCAAGCCAATCTGTATATGTTGACACTCCTAGACTCACCAGGTAGAGCTAATACTCCATTATCAAGGCACGGTACTAAAGGTGGTTCGATAGGTACTTATGCCTCCCAGATAGGCCAGCTCATTAGATTCTGCTACATTCGCAAAATATCATTTCTGCAACTGTCCGATGGTGATTTCACAGACTTTGTGTCCCAAATACGAACGGAGCGCAGCGCAGAGAATATAACCCAAAGGAGAAAAAACTCAAAAACCACTAATCTTACTGCTCAAAGATGCCTCAAGTTTCTCCAGTTTCTTGGAAACTATGCCGGCACTCCAAATTTCGTTGCCCCGTCTGGCATTATAAATATCTGCCATCGAACATATACACGCAAACTCCGAGATGGGAAGATAATCACCTCGACATCAATGTACCACCACAGTTTTTCAGCCGAAAGCAACGAACCAGAACCTAGGAGCGCAATCACAGACCACTCCATAAAGGCGCTTCGTGACGCGGCTGATTCCGACAGCACATCAGATTTCATTTGCAGTCGGCGTCAATTGCACATTTCATTTTTAGAGTACCTAGGGCCACGAAGAGGTGAATTGAACTTGATAACCGTCTCAGAAATAAACAGGGCATGGAACATGCAAAATCCGATGTTGACCATCACTACACTTAAGCAGGGAGCTTTTAAGACGAGAGAAAAGTCAATAACCAAGATATTATTAACACAAGCACGTGATTACATCGACGATCAGCGGTCAAAAATAATAAAAAAATTTACCAAATCTGGCAAACCTGACCACGACTTTCTTTTCATATCTGAAACAACTGGAAAACCTTTAGCCGAGACCACACTGACGAATGAAATCAACACATTGGCCGGCCTAGCAGGGATCGACGAAAAAGCTTGCCCTCATATGTTCCGCCATGCCTATTGCGAAAACTATTTCGTTTGCGCGTATCAAAAATACAAGTTTATCTCTCCTGCAGAATTTGAATTACGCTTACGGACGGATGATAGCCTTCTGAGAGAGATGATGATGGATACTGGGCACAAATCGCTAGATGGTTTGTTGCCATACGTCAAATCTGCATACAAAAAAATTCACAACATTGATGAAAGCATCAGTACTGCAAAACTGATGAATTATATTCAAGAGCTGAAATATCAGATCTCTCGCGGACTTAACATGCTACGCGATGGATGCTCGATCGAAGACTACATTTCGGCAACTGAAGAGCTCATTCACAACCAAGAAGCAGATGTACGTCGAATATGCAAATCCTCGGAATGAATAGATCGCGCCCCCCTAAAGCGAGGCGAGTCCCCCATGCTTCCTCAACAGCAGGATTCGTCAAGCTGCTATATTACCAGCTGACGCGCAGTTTCAAGATCTTTACCTAGTATAAGAAATGAAATTTTGACACTGCACGGAAAAAACCTCAGGATGCAGACGTGAACGCTGAACGGCTTCTGCTAGCTTCCCTATAGCTTATACACTATGACGTTTCATCAAAGCCTGGATCGTTTGAGTCATCAGTGAAGCTCCTCACTCTAGGATCGCGAAAGAGATCTTTCTCACAGTCTACGTTAATGATTTTAGTACATAGAGTATGTGCTGTGCGCTTCACTTCTATGCTACGCACCATTAAATGCCGCTCACCTGCTGGATTGGCTTGCTGACCAACCGTGGTCAGGGCCGAGAATAAGCGACAGGACGATGAAAAGGCCATCATCCTGTCACCCTACGCTTCAGAAATCTCTCTTGGCTCGTTCTTATGGTTTACAAAAGCTCACTCACCTGCATTGTGCTGCTGCCAGCGCCTGAGATGATCCGCCTTACTCTCGCAGATATGCTGAAGCTCGGCAGCTTCAAGGTAAGTAGGAGAAGCCATGGAAAAGTGATGTGCCGCCTGTTCATATTTATCCTTTTCCATGAGCAAGTGGCCGATCTCTAAGTGTGCTTGCGCTGCTTGGGCTGGCGAAGCATTTTCAGACTTGCAAATGCGCAGATACCAGCACGAAGCCTCATCAAAATCCGGCTCGATGCCGATCTCATAGGCCCCCTCATCCGCCAGCAAACTCGCCAGCTTAAGCTGCGCTTCAATGTCGTCATCAACCGCTGCACAACGATAAAGCGTCATCACAGCCCGCTTCGTGTAAGAGGAGTAGTTGTGACCTAAGGAGACCTCCGCCAATGCCATTGCAGCCCCCTCGCACTTCATCTCGACGCACTCTTTGAGCATTTGGACAACATGTTCCGGCCTAGGCAGCTTTCCAGACCTTTTCAACCAGAGTCGAGCGATGGCAACCCAAGCAGGTGGATAGTTCCCGTTTATGGCGTCAGCGTATAGATCGAATGCAGCTCGGTCACTCTGAGCGAGCCCTCCTACCCCTCGCTCTGTGAATTGCCCTAGCTGGTACAGGCAGGCGCTGCAACCCTTCTGAGCCCCTTGCTGGTATGCCGTAGCCGCTTCAACTGCCCTGCCCTCTTTCAAAAGGTAATCACCAAGAAAACAATAGGCGGCGATATAGCCCATATCGGCAGCCGCCTGGAAGCTACCAATTCCAGCCCCAGGCTTCGCCAATGGAGGAAATTTGCTTCCGATGGTGCTGAGATGTCCCATCAGTACTACCGCTTTGAGTGAACCATCCCCATACGCCCCTAACAGCGCATCATCGATGTCGTCATAGGCTTCGACAAGAGTTTCAGGTGGCTGACCTTTTCTCAGTAGCGCTTCCAGCGGTGGAATCCGGTCAGCTATTACGATAAGGCGGGTAGCCAGGTCTTGCTCTGCATCGCACCGAATGTTCAACCAGCTCTTCCCAAATTTTGCCTGGCAATATTCTTCCAATTTTTCAGGGTTGGAGCTCACAAGCTCTACCATGCGGCCATTAGGCAGCTTGAGCCGGTTTTCTTGGGTGGTATCAAGGTTGGTGGGATGGAAAGCAAGGGGGGATGGTGGTGGCAAGTCTGGTTTCATGGCGGGCTCCAGACAATAGAAAACGATCTCCCCGTCGAACGGGGTAAGGGGTTGTCTATTGTCTAGCCGCTTCACAGCTCACGGCGTAACGCCTACACATGGCGTCACTAACAGCTTAGAGGGAGGGTTTGGTTCGTCAAGGCTATATCTCGGACTGTTGAGCACTATATGCCAACGCCTGGTAGGTCAGAGCAGCCGGCCTCTTCGAGTCCGAATCAGCGACAGGGGTCTCTCGGCTAAAGATTCAGCCATCATGAGTATTTGCCGCCGCCTGGGATGCTTAGACCCTCCAGCTCTTGTGACAGGGTTTATCGAGGGCAGGTGGCAAATATTCGGCGGCCTCCAGGCCGACTGAAACCTCATGAATATGGAATTTCATCGCCATCTTCTCCGAGCAAGTGATGCCACTCATCGGAAAAAGCTCGGCAATTATTCTGGCTGCTATGTGAGAGCCAACCGATACAGTTTGCACACTGCGCTTGCAATCTGTAGCAGAATAGACCGGTACAGTTGAAAAACCAACTAAATGAAATACCTATATTGACAAAAATCACACCTGCTCGTCACTTAAACGCCCATACATCACCAAGCGCATCGCTTGCTTTTGAGAGAAAAAGCTCTAAATTCTGAAATCACTTACACCCGATCAGCGATAGCAAATTACACGCTTGACTATCAAAACAACACCCAAGAGGATTTTGATATGTCCAACTCGAGAAAGCAATCCAGCGCTCCCTACCGACATACTCTTCAAAGCTATATTTTACCGATTTTTCATCTAATAGAGCACATGATGTCCGAAGGGAAATTATTGACCTCAGACCAGCTGAGCCACATCGCCAATAGTGTTGCTGATTCGGGGAGCCTAAGGGATCAAGCCCTATTAAGCTTAATCACTTCTGGATTACATCGGGCGGCATTACTGCGAATCAAAGTATGCCATGTAATCTACGAAACCACCAACGATCGAAAATTAGAAATAGAATTCAGGAACGCTCGCAACAGCAATATCTTAGTGCGCACTACCATAAAAGACGGTAGTGCGATCTATGAGCACATCAAGGCGTCGAGACTGTCACATGACGACTACCTCTTTGCATCAGATAAAGATGCAAATAAACCTATGACTTTGGCCATGCTTAGCCAAACATGTACGAACTGGGCGCGCGCCGCCGGAGTTGAGCCAAGTTTGGGACGAGCGTCAACCATCTACTATTCGGCTATGCTCAACAAGTTTTGCACCTACGCGAAGCATTATAACTATTAAACCACTGCACTAGACCTCAAGACAGGACACAACATCCGAGCGATCTCGGATGCTTACTCCAACCCAAAAGACATTAAAAAATAGCTGATGACCCCCACATCATCTGGAATGAGATTGAGTAATCGGGGGCATGAACCCTGAAACCCTTGTTCGATGCCTCTCGAAACCTTAGATCTCTATGACCGCAGGCACTAGTAAAAGACCTACCTTTTAAACAAATACTCTTACGCCATTATAACTCGGGTGCGTAGGTCATACCCGACCACTAACTTTAAGCAACGCGTGAGGCTTTTATGAGCAGCTACGGCCAATATGTGGATGACGCATTTGTAATCATCAATGAATTAGGCGTTTACCGAACGCCTACAGGCGCCTGGGCATTTACTGACAGGGTAACGGCAAGCTCGAGCAACATGCATCACTCTCGCACCCCCGTGGCTGCGGCTGCCTATGCAGCTATCGATCCCATCTTCGCCGCAGGTCGCATTCCAAATTACTCGCTTGTAGATTTGGTAACTAAAGTATGTTGCATGGACGCTACTGAACTCACCGCGCTCGCTATTATTTGCGGTGCAGAGCCACCGCTCTTCCCTTCAGCGGCGCAGCGTGGAGTGATTTTTGGCGAAACCGCTTGGCAGATTGTCAACGACTACGACTTAGAGAGTTGCTTCAAGCAAGTACGCCCCTATGGTGATGAAGGCCGTCACTACACAATGCGACCGCAGGGGTTCGACTATGACCACTCAGAGCCTATTCCTGAAGCATTAAAAGCTATGCGCAAGTCATACAGAGCTATGGTGCCAGTACAGAGGATTATGGTTCTTACCCTGCTGCATCTTTACCTTCAGGAGAGTGACAAAATCTTCCTCACCGGTGGATGCCCGACCAAAATATCTGCGGTAGAGGGTCTTAAAACCCTTCGCCAGGATGGTCAGACATTGAAAATATGGGCGCACCTTTTAAGCCATTATGCTGGTTGGTAAGCGCTTCGGACATCTGTTCGCGGCTGAGCGGATGGGTTGGTCGCCTAGAACACCGCTTGAGCCGACAGCTGAGCTCAGAACCAAACCGCAGCACACGACATCTGCGCAGTTTCCATCTTCCCGCCTCTTCGCTATCTGATCCCCGCTCGGCCTGATGGCCCACGTGCCGATGCCGAGGGTTTCATGAAATATGATTCGCAGTGCATAAGCCCATGCTTGAAAAAATCCAAATATGGCGTAACCATACATGGCTCAACGCCACTACACTGCTACGCAGCTTCACCCACCAGTGTTCTTGAATCACTCTCGGCTCGGCGACCATAGCTGGGCCATTTCTCTATTTGCTACACACCCTGGATATTGACCGTATGGATTTGCTGCTGCTCCCTGATAGCTCGAAGGCGACGCTTGCGGATGTTTATCGACGCGCATTCCGCTCTTCGACCCACCTCTACATCGTCAGCGCCTATCTGACTAATTGGGATATCGATGAGGAATTGGGAAAGCAGTGCGAGACATTTACCTTCATCGTCGGTAAGGATTTCGGGATTACTCGTAAGGCTGCGTGCTTACAGGTACTCAATTGGCTTCCCGAAAAGTGGCATGAGGAGTTCCTCGTGGCTGAAGGTATTGATGGCTTTCATCCGAAGGCTATGTTCTGGCGTGAAGAGGATGGATCATGCTACGCGCTGGTGGGATCTTCAAATCTTTCAAAGGCAGCTTTCTCATCTAACCACGAGGCCAATGGCTTTTCGCTGATCGCGAAAAAAAATTTCAACGCAGCTGAGAAATGGATCGAGCAGCTTGCTCACAACTGCGCTACTTTGGATGCCAATTGGCTTGATAGCTATCAAGAAGCTGAACAACCCCGCAAGCCGAAGCGCATGGGTCAAAATAGCAACGAGGACAACGGGGATGTATACGAACTAGTACTGCCCGAGCCAAATGCCCTCGGAGGACTCAAGCACATTTTGGATTTCCGTCGAGAGCAGATGCTTGCATTCTCAGCCGTCAGATCACAATTAGAAAAAGAATTTAGATCCGCCTCCGAGAAAAAAAGATGGGGAGTGAACGACAGTTTACGGTTCTACAACACGCTCAACAGTCTATGGTCTTACTACAAGGGTAACCGGTTTCAAGGCGCTGGCTGGGAGAGACAAGGGAGAAACAGTAATTTTCAAGAGCTAGCTAAAAGCGTCGTAAGTGTACTAGACGCCACAGAAATATCTCGGGATCGCGTTGTCAGACTTGAAATTGATCGCTTGGCCGTCGCAGGTGTCAGCACCAGAGGAGCCCTTTTTTCGGAAATGTTATGTCAGTTTTTCCCAGATGACTATTACGTGCTTAACTCACCTATCCGACATTGGCTTCAAGGTACCGGCGTCTCAAAAATACGAGGTGCCACCCAGGGAGCTAACTACATCCGATCTGCCCGCCTTCTTCGAATTGCCCTTAGCCGTGCAAAAAAATACCCAGCCAAAAACTTAGCTGAGCTAGACGCCGTAATCTGGCGCCACCGGAACCCAGATGTTGAAATCTGAATGACCAGCCGATTAGCGATGGCACTGAGGTGGATGAGATTAAATAGCCAAATTCACCTCAGTTCAAATTAGCCGACCTCTAAACAACCACCTTCCCAGGAATAAATTCGATATCAAGAGGAGAGTCATCTGCACCTATGTATTTGGCGTGTATCAACAGCTCTTTGGGAGTTACGCTTTCCAATAAATGAATATCAACCTGACCAGTGATATCACAAGTTTGAAGCGCCGAAAACTTACATAACCCTACCCGATCAGAAGAAATGACATCAACCCACTCCTTGACATCGTCGGGTGCTTGGAGCCATTCATTATAATCAGCTAGAAATATAAAACGTGCATTCGCCGTAAACGATATCGGTACGACATAATGCCTCGGGGCGATAGAGGCTACCGGCCCGAATCTAAGTTTTGTTACCGAAGGCGCAACCACCCCTTTTACTACTGGGTCTCCATAGGCCACCAGTGGCAGCCCGCTTTTATTCTCAATTTCTTCACCCTGCCAGGTCGCATACTGGAAATCTGAGCCAGAAGCGGAAAAATACTTTACAACACCGGTCAGGAACTCGTCAGACCCTATGGCTGCTTTGTATGCCTCAATAGCTTTGTCATGAGAGTCGAGCTCGTCTAGTTTCCTCACGGCATCAGTACTCGAAATAAACTCAGATAATTCACTAAAGACCTGAACCCCGGAAACCTCACTCATAAACTTTTTCAGTTGTCCATCTTTACAAATGAACGTTAGCTCACCGCCATCGCTAGCAAGGCGCTCCAATGATCTCGCTATGACAGCGTCAGGGATATCTTCGCGATTTTTAGGTCGCTTGAATGCCCCTCCCCCGGAGAAGTAGTCATCCCAGCTCGATTCATATATTTTAGCATCCGCCTCTATGATCTCGACCTCAAAATCACGTAACCAAGCCTCGGTAGAGGCTTCCCGATTTGCGTCTAAATCTGGAGCCAACTTTGCAATTTCACTTTCCAGTTTGGAAAGCACGCTCATCTGTGCGCCAGATTTGGAAAATGCTTTATTAATCTCTAGAAGATTGTCCCGAGCGCTCTGCAGTTTCGAGCACGTCTCGGTCTGTCGCTTTGTGTCGTGCTCACGAAGCACGATTCTACTGATATATAGCTTTACGAAGCCTGCAGAAATTAGCCGCTGCAATAGGCGCATCGACTGAGACTTAAACCCCTCTTGATGCAGCACGTTCGTATCAAGCGACACTCTCACAGACTTCATCCTACTTGAAGATTAAGGCATGGCTAACTCAGAGTGCAAATTCAACGAGAGTCTCCCCCCAATGACTGCACCTTTACCAGCGCATTTGATATGTCAACATCCAAGCATAGCGTAACGCCATTATCGTAGACAATCCGCTCCACCGACATCCCCCCGCTTGCCTCCCCTCACTGCCTAGTATCTCCCTGCTTGAGAGAGACAGCCCCCATCGCTGGCCGATCATTCGCCTCATCGGCCATTGTGCCGACTCTCACTGCTTGGTCTTCCAATCCTCCAGACGCTCGCATATGTCGATCACGATCACTTTCTCAGCAGTGCCTGCGTCTGCGCCTTTTGACAGAACGTAGTCATCGAGTTGGTCATACCCGGCCACCCGCCCTTGGCAAACCAGGTCTTCATAGCACGCGACAACGTCCTCTAGGCCCGTATCTGAACGTGTCATCAGCACTTTTATCTCCGGGTCGAACGCTTGTAGCAACTGGATCAACTCATCAACCTTCATGCACTCCCCCACTCCGCGACGATCACAAGACGCAACTGCTCGCTCCCTACCCTAGAAGCTCAAGATAAAAAGCTTCGGGATGATGCAGCCGGTCTCTTCGAGCCCGAAACGCCGATGGCTATGACCAAGCAGCTGAGACACCGCGCAGACACCTAGCCTTAGCTGATGACCGAACTGTCGATGGCCATGATGGATCTGAACGCTACTCCATGAGCCTCAAAACCTAGCTTCGGCCAGTCAGACCTGTAATCTAGGCAATCATGATGATGTCCATGCACGACCATTTTTGCGCCCATTGCCTGGGCGAGCTCGTCGATCTCTAAATAACCGTGAGGGTGGCAGCTAGGAGCCTCATGAGTGACTAGGATATCCGCCCTCTCCATCGCGAGCGAGAAGTAGTCATCCGGGTAAATTGCTGACAGTGCATGCTGCCTTTTTGTCGCTAGTATGTCTGCGGGCTGTGGCCTAAGCGTCAGGCGCTCAAGGAAGTCCTGGTAATTCTGAATGCCGGTATCAAGGCTGCCTGGTAGCCAGACTTGGGACTCGAAGGTGCCACCGAGACCTGCAATGCGATGGCCAGCAATCTCAACTACTCGGCCATGAAGGCTGCGTTCAGCAAGGCCGCAGCCATAGAGGTTATGCCAGTAAGCCGGGAACCCGGAATCGTGGTTGCCGTGGATGAACCAGATCTCAGTAATGTCGAGGATCGGGCGCAGGATCATGTCCAAGGGTAAGCTACATTCAAGGTCACCCAGGAAGACCACTGCCTCGGGACGGTGGAGCTTCACCAGCCGGATCACATGATCAAAGCGCCCATGTACGTCGCCCAGAAACCAAATCACTCGTTTCCCCCACGCGTTCCTAGATCACCACGGTGTGATCGACTCGATGATTTCGGTGATTTGCCGCCAGTAGCGAAGCAGCAAATACCCGCTGATGACAATTGCCTCTGGGAGCGCCACGTAAGCCACAACGGGGCTCACAAAACGGTCATCGATGCCGAGGACGAGCAGCACTCCGAGGCTAAGGATCGCGCACGGTATAAAAACGAGCACGAGTACAGTGAAAGCCACGCTCACCACATAGTTCAACTCCATCAACGTCCTGAACACCAGGTGCTGCTCCCTAAAAATGGTCATTAACCAGCGACAGATCTGAATGGGTCTATAGCTCTGCATGAGCTTACAGGGGCACGAAGCCCTGCGGGGGGTTACTGATGCTCTTGTTTAATAGCTTGAGCGTGCCCTTTCGGAGCCGGCTGTCGTGAACCAAGCCCCCGGCGTGCGCCGTGGTCTCGGCCCTTCGGGCGTCCATCCGTCACGCCTACGCGCTCCGCTTGTTGCGAAATGTGGTTTCGTAACGATCAGATGCGGCTTTTCTAACGTAGGCCGTGATACAAGGTCTGCTGCCAACCTCATCAGGACACGCTAATCATGAAAGAGCTACGGACAGCTGCTGAAGTCCTTGAGCGCTTAAACCACAACCAGGACGCACTGCGTGCCGCAGTCGAAGAGCTAGCCAAATGGGTTGGCGATAGAGGCGCGGCCACGGTTGTGGACAACGTCAATGGGGCACTTGCCACCTTGGACGACAATATCGATGCCGTGCGGAAAGGCATAGCGGAACTGGTAGCGGCGAGCGTAAAACCTTAGGCGGGCTCCTACCCGAACAATCGACGCAGTGCTGAGTGATCATTAGGAAGTCAGAATGATAACTGGGGAAGTGCAAATGCAAGCGGTACCTGATCGTACTCCGAACAGGCAATGTTGGATGCTTTTTAAGGTAGCCAATCTGGATCGACTGCAAGCACTGCAACGCGGTTTGATTTACATGAACAGCGTTGACTATTTTGCAAAGCTAGAAGGCGAAGCTGGGGCTGCGCTTCGAAGAGACGAGCTGGAGAAGGTATACCTGAAGCTCAGCTCCGGGATCAGGAATGGAGTTGTGAGCGAGCTCGCGCTTCAGATCGAAGGCCAGGATGAGATTGTTCTAGGCCCCGAAACAATCATGACTCTGAATTTGCCACGCCCTGAAACCGTAATGTTGTACTGCTTCGGGTCTGTGTCAGCTGCACCGAACGGCCAGATCCCCGGGCTCCAGAACGGTTTACTCCGATTCAGCGAGAGGTTCCAGGAGTTCGGTACCCATGTCCTACGGATAACAAACATAGCGGAGTTTTCCAAGAGGCTTTCACTAGCTATCTCAAACCACCCTCACCTGTACAACTCCCCCTTTTTCGAAGGCGGCTACGGGCAGGTCGATTACGTAGATTTCACCGACTACAGCGGTGCCATTGGGTTATTTCGTAAGCCGATTGACTACACTTGGCAACGAGAATACCGATTATGCTTTGGCGCTCAACTCGAGGCCCTAAACGACAGAGGCGCGTTAGAGTTAAACATTGGTGATATATCGGACATAACGGAAATTACGTCAGTAGATAGGTTTATTGCCCACCCGATGTCTGTGATTGCTCGGCGCTACGAGATAGTGGATGGCATACCTGTGCAAGTCTCAGGTTAATATGATGCGGTGGACGAGTCTAATGCTTTCACACTGACGGCTCGAGAGGTCTGCCAGGTGTTGCGAGAAGTGGTGCTCGGACGGCGAACAATGACCAAGGCAGGTAACCAGTCTTGGGAGCAGGTGTACGCCTGCCATTTCGAAGTGGACGTAGAGGGATGGCGGATTACGATCTACAACGACTGTGATGAGCTGGACTACTGCGAGCGGTGTGTGAGCCCGGACGGGGACTGCTGGGAGTTCGATCCTGGTGATCGGACAGATCCGATTGCCCTTCTATCTACATGGGAGCATCAGAGCTTGGAGCGCATGTTGAAAGCCTTGTGAGCGTTGAGGGCGTGCCCTACCAGGCTCGGCTATCGTGAACAGAGCCATCGCCTTGCGATGGCTCTGCCCTTCGGGTTTCCATACGCCACGCCGGCGCGCTCCGCCCGCGATCTCTCAATTTGTTTCCCGCCAAAGTGACTAAGCGGGTGTACTTGCTAGATCTCATTGATCTCAGACGTATAATCTGGGATTTCTGGTCGAGTCCTATAGTAATGATCTGCTAAAGACTCATGCTCAGAAAGCACGCCGTGCATTTTGGAGAGGAACACATTAATTTCATCTTCGATATCCATCCGCTCCACTTTAGATGCTAGAATGGAAGCCACCTCACAGAACATGGTGATCGAACTTGCCGCGAGGTAGATAGAGAAAGATATTTTTTCAGCATCAGTAGCCGCGTGAGCCGCCTCTTTGGTTGGTTGATCTTCGTTCCCAAGTTCATTAAGCGTCCGATTAAAAACATCCTCCGAAAAGCCATGAATCGAGTCAGATGATGGTGCGAATAATATATGATACTGTCGTTCTAGGCCGACAGCAATGAATCGGCTTCTTGCATCTGGCCATCCTGGAATTCTTCGATTGCCGTTCAGCCTCTTAAGGTGATGCTGCATCAAGGCAACATACTTAAAAAATGATTCGGCGCGCTCCACCCGCTCTGGATCCGATTCACTTTTCGCAAATGTCACCCAGTGACCAGCTCGTTTTTTGGCCTCTTTCAAGTAATGCACTAGAAGTGACCGACAACGAGTAGTCGTCGAGTCATTTACTATCAATAGCAAATTTATAGCATTCTCAAGCGAGCACCTCGCCAGAGCCTCTACCGCAGAGTAACATTTAGCTTTAAGACAGCACACCATCCCTTCATTCAGCTCATTGAGATTGACGGCCATTGTATACAAAGCAATCTTGGGCAATAGTGTATATTCCCCGTCCTTATCAAAGTCCAACGAAGTCAAGGACTTAAAAACACCGCTCTGACACTCGTCAAGTACTGTCAATTGCTTTTTATGCCCAAGGTGCTCTTCAGTAAATTTAGATATCGCTTTAAGATCCATAACACTTTAGATTCCGGCCAAACAAAATACCATTTAATTCGAACAGTTTTCCACGTCGACCTCATAGGTCGCAGATTATATACGCTTGTGAGTATTAACAATACGAAAAATATTCTTGCCTTTAAGGTTAACCAACCTGCGCTATTAGCACACCCTGAATGAGGTAGTCTGTGAGACCTGCGATCGCTTTGATAAGCTAGTGGCCAAGAGACTGCAGGCGGCCGAATTATCAAGGCAATGACAACTGCAGTTATCAATCACACGCTGAGGTGTCCGTATTCTATGCCTGCATGCCCTTGCGGACACATTTTTGATAATTCTTCAATTGCTTGGAATAATCTGTGCTTTCTGGGTAGTACTTTTCTTTAACACCGAATACCAACCCCCAATCAAAATGAGGATCCAAGCCGCCGTGGCAAGTCCCGCAAAGTGTTACAAGATTTTCTTGCTCAGTAATTCCCCCGCTACCCCACGGTACAATATGATGGACATGAAGCTCAACGTCAACATAGTTGGCGGGGGAGCGGCCACAAATAAAGCAGCGTCGACCATCCCGATCCAGCACTTTCATCCGTAGTTTCTTTGACGGTGCGTGTTGGCATTGGGCTTCAGACAGCCCTGAAACGTCGACAAATCCAAAGGCACCGGAAGCTGTCGCACTCTCTCGCGGCCCAATTTCAGCCGAAAGCCGAGCCTGAGCGACGTCCTCAACGATTACAGCGTTTCCTCCGAAAGCGTACCAAAATTTGAGGTCTTCCTCATGGTTAATCATTAAGCATGTTTCGCCCATGGAATAATGAATTTCGCGGCACTTAGGGCCATCTAAAAGCGATGCTTCTCTAATTTCCCGCTGCGGTTTTGACTTAGTAAACGCCAGCCATTCAGTATGAGCGCTTTGGAGTAGTAAACCTTCGTCGTTTGCGAGTCGTGTGAGGCGGTAATAGCCTTTTCCCGGAATACCAGGCTGACGCGATAAACGTTCGATTTCTGATTTAAGAGATTTTGAGTCAGACATGTGAAGGTGCGATCCTCAGGCTATCTTTAAAAACTAATCTACCCCGTGATGACTGCATAATTCAATGCTTGCTTAATGCCCCCTAAAGCTACGCGGATTGACACGTCTTTCTCACCTCAAACCAATTGGGTGGTGAGCATGCCCTTGCAATTTTCGATGCCAGGAGATCAGTACCCACTTTCCCATCACCCTTTGAGAGTGAGGATGAGATTATTGCCGCTAATGCTGAATGCGCGTCATTCATACATCCCGTCGAGTGAGCGTCCCTAGCTTCTCTCGCTTTTTTGCCTACTGTTTTCGTTCAGAGAGACAAACTCAAGGTCAGCTTTGGATCTGAGAACCGTTTGCGACTAGCCAGCTTCGACCCTTTGCAGACACTACAAGCCCGAGACGCGAGGAGCTCCTATGAGGAAGACAGTCTCATATTTCAGTTCTATTCTTCCTGCTCTTCGGGGTATGGCGTCTGAGGCACCGGCCCCCACCCTTCACGTTCAATCCCTTCCATCCATGCAATATTTTGCCCTTCAGTGGCAGAGAACTGCCCTCCGCGATGCATCATCGCTCGCATCACGGATTTTCGAGGATGATCTTCATCTGCCTTGGCGGAGCTGCACACTGCAGACCAATTGTACTCTCCGGGGGCGTGATGCCTAGTACCAAGCCAACGATCCAACAACTCGGTTGAGACATTGTGTCGCCCCCCGTGGTGAGGGACTTGGAACAAATCAACGCCAGGAAGTACCAGTCCGGCATAAGGCGCATAGGCAGCCGCCTCCGCCAAAGCTTCACGCCCAGCATCAGCGGTAAGCACAATAACCTTCCCATTCACCTCCGCATACTGAACAACACTCATCTCATTTTCGTTGCTGGTTCCAGACGAAGGAAAATACTCGTCGCCCCACGCTGACTTAACTAGATTTGTGACTGCTCGAAACGCCTTGGCAAAGGCCTCAAGTGATTCTGCTACAACAGAGGTTTCCGCCTCGGGCGTTTTGTCCGAGTCCACGATCAAGTCAAGATAACGAGCCTTCGTGGGCGCTAGGACATGGAAAATGCCGATCATGCTTCCCTGGAACGGACTCTTGATAGGTATGCCTTTTCGAATTGCGATCTCTTCCAGCTTCGCACTAGCGCTGTACACCGATCGAAGCTTGCGTTCAAGTGCGTCAACGGAGTTATAAGTGGCAAATTTATCTATCAACTCGTCGGCATATAGCCAGGGGCGATTGAGCCACAGAGTACCGACATCGCACTCCTCCAGCACTGCCCTCAGTCCGTTTGCATGATCAAGGTCTGGATGTGTAAGGACAACGTTTTCAACTCGAACAGTATCGTAGAATTGGCGGAGCTGCTGAATGATCTGATTTCCAGTATCAATGTAACCTCCATCCACTACATGAACCCCAGCAACTCCATTTTTATTATAACGAATGATAATTGCATCACCACTTCTCGAAGTTTCTACACCGATGAAGTCAATCTCTATATGCGACATTACAGCTTCCTGTTCGTGATTAGTACGCTGTTAATAGGGCGGCTAGGAGTCACGCCACCGAGGCTCATTTGTACAACCATCGGAGATTCAATAAAATTATTTAGATAAAACAAAGATAAGGAGGCCCCACGCAAATCTACCGTACCGGTCAATGCAACCAGCATTGATCAACCCGCCATGGTGTCTCTTAAGTGGCCACCCATTCCACCACTACAATTAGCAGAATTAAAATGGGTGGCCTCACTTAACTTTCTCTTTCTTTGCACGACTGGCTTTCGGCTTTGCAGCCAGCAGTCCGCTAGCAGAAACAAGCGTTCGGGCGTAGGAAAAGGCTGCATCGCGTACCGATTTTTCCGTTATATATGTCGTCCAGATCAGCAGCATGACTAGCGACGCTCCTATTGCGGTGACTTCGCCAACAGAGAAAAACGCCTCAGGAGTCGTCGCCTCTTGATAGCGGGATACCCACATCGAAGGGCCCTGGCGAACCGCGACCCAGATCAGGCTGAAGATAGCCGAAGCGACGGCAACCTTTCGAAGCCCTAAAGCATTTCTGCGGAACCCATAAGAAATGTTGTCCTTGAACAAAAGTTTGAATTTCTTGGTATCCCGCGTTGCGCCACGCAACATCCCACATGCCTCCGCATACACCTCATCGGCCCTCTGCGAGTCTGATGCCTCCTCTGCGCTTGAGGGAAAGGGCCTGCCCAGCTGCGTGGCGAGCTTGGAGTGATAACCTAAGAGCTCACCACGCTCGAATGTCCCGTTGCGATGGCGTAATACCTGAGTGCTGGGCGCCCCGCCCCATTTTTGCCACAACGCCTGTTCTTTTGCTTTACCCCGGCTCCTGGCATAGTCGGAAAGCATGAAAAGTCCCCCTAAGACGATTAGCAGAGATACGATCCCTGAAATCAGCCCGAGTTTATCTCCGTACAGCGCCACCACTGTGACAATCATTGGAGACAGAGCCAGCAGAGCAGGATACAGACGGGCCTGGCGTTCATAAGGGTCAGAAAACTGACTGATGGCTTTAGCGATGCCTGAGACGCTAGCTTCCCCACTCATTCTTCGACTTCCTCATAGAACGGCTCGTAGGTAGCCGGCCCCCATCCCTCACGCTCAGGCGCGCCAGGAGAGCGGTGAACAATATGCTTTCCTTTGGTCTTAACCACCTTGAAGCCACGACTGACAAATGCATTTGTTACAGCTTTTTTGGGATGGCGTGGCGCTAAGGCTGCCGCCGACACAAACGCCCTACGGACAGGATCTTCTGGACGCGCTTCTAGCGGGTTGCCTACAAGCATGTTCAACGTTTCAGTTGAGACATTGTGTCGGCCACCGTGGTGAGGGATCTGAGCGAAGGTCACGCGCGTAGGCAGATCAATCCCTCGTTCAGAGGCAAAGGTTGCAGCAGCTCGCAGCGACTCGATGCCTGCGTCCCCTGTAAGTAGGTACCCATTTTTACCGATCGACGCGAAGAGGATGACACTGCTCTCGTTTTCTGCGGACGTTTTCACTGACTCAGGTAGATACTCGAACCCCCATCTCGCCGCTACATAACTTGCAACGCCTTTGACCGCGTCGAGTGCAGCGGCCGCAGTACTCTGATTTTCTTTAAGCTCAGGAGATTTCTGGAATGCCGGAATCAAATTATGTACGTACCGATACCTGCCTGGTGACAAGACGGTGAAAATTCCAATCTGGTCTCCCGAAAACGGTTCCCTGATCGTAACTCCACGCTCCAATGCGGCTTGCTCCAACGCGTAGGCGGCCGACATTTTCTGCTTCAGCCGCTTTGCAAGGCTTTCATCGGTCATCCTGCGGTCGTGAAAATAATCACGAATCAGATCGCTGTACTCCCACGGACGGTGCATCCACAACTCACCAACAGTGAGTGTCGTCAAGACGTGCAGTAACCCTCCGGCATGGTCATTATCAGGGTGAGAATTCACAACATAGTCGACATAACTTGTTTGAAAGTGCTCTTGCACATGCTTGACCAACTGCGCGCCGTAAGCCTGTGTGCCGCCGTCATAAATCATCACTTTAAACTGGCCGTCTTCCCGCCAGCGAATCGCGATAGCATCTCCGCTATGCTCGCCCTCTCCCACCGGAAGAAAATCGATCTCAATGCTCTCTACCACGTCGCACACCTCGCGTCTTTTTTGCCTAGCTTTTACAGGCCTGAATTGTTGTAAATTCCCGCCGATGCCTAGCTGTAGCCAAACCAGGAGACAGTCTTTTGCTATTGCTACTCGCAATAATTCTGGAAATGCCTGATCTAAAACCTTCAGCTTTTAGGTGACATACACACCTAAATCATCATCGGAAACGATAATCATCATCGCCGGCAGACCTTCCGCCCTCATTCTGCTCACCAAGGTGGCGAAAAGGGCGTGGTCGTCGGCACTGGGCATAGCCGAACAACCATTTGGATGCGAATGCCAGTCGCCCACGTAATCGACAATCCCGGCAGTCAGGCCATGTACTCTCTTAAGAGCCTCCAACTGGCCCTCCTTACCTCGGATGAAGTGCGTGGGGCTCGACTCGCTGTCTGGGGGTGGCGGCAGGGTATCTACCAGAATGATGGTCTTCGTCTTGAGATCGGTGATGCCGAGCAGCGACCCTCCGGTTTCGTTGGGTAGGGCTGCAAGCCTTTGGGCCTTGATCTTGTCAGTGAACCCGCCGTCATACTTGACCGTCCACTCTCCCACCGCTGCTTGGGTAACGGGGTGCACCTGCACTTGATGGGATTGAACGCTGCCGGATTCGTCATCCATCGCGCAGATCAGGATCTGCGCCTCAGCCTGCGTTACCGCTTTGCGCAAGCGACGCGAGACCAGGCCCGCATGGACATGAATATTTTCGTTAGACATACGGAACGAGACATCCCGACAACCACCGCCCACCCACCGGTCACCCAAGTGGTTCATGAGATGGGATTCGCCCCAGATGCTGTTGAGTACAGCGCGGTAGTATTGCCCCTCCAGCGCATCAACACGCTGCGTACGTGCCGAGTCTTCAAGCAGAATGACGTTGGACATCCCCGACGGCGAGAGGAAGACGCTGGCGATTCGTGCTTTGTGATTCCTTAGCGCCAAGTCGCGAGGCGCAGCCAATGTAGTCGTTGCGTCGACTAACAGGTCGGCCTGCTCGATAGCCTGATGAATGCGCTCATCATTGGCCAAGATGTCCTTGGAGATAGCCGTAGGCAGCGGCTCCCCAGGATAGATGTGCCCCATCATCGCTTTAAGCACATCTGCTTTGCGAAAGCCTACGAAGTCATTGTCAGCGATATGCCTGACCACGTTGTGCGGTAGAAGCAGATCTGGATCAACGTACGTCCAGGCACCCCATGCCATGCGAGTCCATATGTCTGCGAGCATGCCGCCAAGTGCTCCCGTCCCGGCCAGGACGCCCTTGAACGTAGCGGTCGCAGGATCAACAGCAGACAGGTCTCTGGCAAACTCCGCGTTTAGGGAGGCTCGAACCTCCACGGGTAGAATGCCGAGGCCTTTCCAAATCTCCCCCGTATAGCCTCCAAGCTGCACAACTGGATAGCAGATGCCCTGCGGGGTCGGCGGTGCTAGCATCTCGAACGAAGCTGCTAGGTCGAAGAGGTTGACCTCCAGCATGTAGCCTTTCACATCCATGCGCTCGAATTCACCATTGCGAAGCCGAGGTACCCAAGCCAGGATCAACATCCCTTGCTTATCGCTTTGGGACGTTTTACTGAATCCCTCGGAACCTGCCTCACGGACAGTGTTCGCAAGCTGCTGGGAGAGTTCGCTACCCCATTCCACTAACTGATCATGTAGCTCACCCAGGGTGGTCGGGAACATGACCACCGAGTTCGACTCCACGGGCGGCACCATGATATTGATCAGTTTGTAGCTGGATTGCTTCTTGGAGGCTTCGGGATCCACAACCGCACGCAGCGTGACTTTGTCGCTGTTATCAGTCATATCGATGCGCAGCTTGGATTCACCACTCGCCAACTTGGTCATATCAAGCGCAGGCAAAATGAGTTGGAAAGGGCTTGTATAAAACAGCTGCTCCAACGGCTGATCATCACGGTGCAGGCGCAGCTCCGATGCTTGGCGCAGCCACCAGAACAAACGCTCTAGAAAGCGTTCAGCTGTCCAGATCCGTTCGACAGCACTCCAATCTACGTCGTATAGGCAGAGCACCTTTGGCATGCCAGGTGTTGAGCGATGGAGATGTGAAAGCCCGGGAAAGTCGTGGCGAAGTGCGTGAACGGTCACCTGGACGCGAAGCATCGGGTTCACAGCAATTGCCAGCGCTTCTACGCGGTGGATGCCACCTGGATTGGCCCCAACAATCGTTCCGTCGCCCGCCTCGATCACGACGTACTCCGTCACACCGCCGGCTTCGCTTTCTTGGCGAAGCTCCAGGAACTCGACGCCCGAGAACGTCTTACACGCTTTCACCAACGCTCGGGTGCGAGCATGAATAGGCTCGGGTTGCTCGCCCTTTGACTCACCCACCACATAGAGACTGGTCATTTTTTAAGGGCACCCGCGCGAGGTGCTGCAGCTGCTGCAGCCGACGTCGCTGCTGCCGCAACCGCTACTGCAGCTTTGATAACGGTACCGTCAGAGGCCGACTCCAGCTCGAGCACGCCTTTGGAACCATTCTCTTCCGTGCAAGCGAACCAGCCATCCACCTCACGCAGAATCGCCCTGTACTCGCGCTTCGCACGGATGCAAGGCGGATCGTTGAGATCGTCAACAATCTTCTTGCTGCTGGAGACGATAGTCGCAGACTGCTTGGCCTGGCCGAGAGCGTTGCGCGCAGCCTCAGATACCTTGGCATCCTCGCCCTTGCCCGACCAGCTGTCCCAGGAAAGTGTGTGCCATGAGCAGTGGTGCGGTGCGAGGAGCAAATCGTAAGCGAGAGTCTCAGGCGCATTCTCAAAGCGTTCCCACATTCGCTCCCAGATCAGAACCTCCGCATCGCCACCGACGAAAAACCGGGTACGCTTGCTGCTGAACTGCGATGGCCAGATCTCCATATTCATGACGATACTGGACTCGTTCTTGGTCAGTTGCTCTTCCAGATTCGCATCATCTTCATGAGGTGCAGGAGCCAGGAGCTGAGCCCTGAACACTGACGAAGAAGACCCATTGATGTCGCTGAACCACTCGTCTGACTTAACCAGGATCGAGCGCAAGTCATCAGTCTTGCCGTCGACGTCCTCACCCATGATTTTGATGCGGTTACCGCTAGACGCCCAGCGGTGATCACGCCAGTACTGAACGCGCCGACGCGCTTCTTTGTTGAACGCAATCGCGTCGTCGCAAAGGGTGTGATTCTTCGACCGCCGCCGGAAAACCAGTGGTGACGACCAGAGCTCTCGGATGATGATGCGCTTTTCCCAACGATCCTTTTTGTCATCCGGGTATTCGTCGGGGTGGCCCAGCCAGAAATGCTTGCTCAGCCCACCGCAGTGATCCTTGTCGGGGTGGCTCAGCATGAAGGCGTCAACGTAAGGACGATCCTTGTCGTCACGTAACAGCCGCTCACGCAGAGCCCGAGCCACATCGGGGGTGTCATCGTTTGGGTCATCAGCTTTCGACCGAATATGGCAATCGATCAAGATAGTTGTGACGTTGAAGTCTGCCAAGCGCACTAGGGTCATATCCCCATTACCGACTTGGAAGAAAGTAAATTTAGCGGCCACTCGAACCTCCATGCACCATAGGTAGAATAACTCTCTGGCAATAGCTGAGCGTCATCTTCCATTCACTGAAAAACGTTTGTGTTTATGCGTCATCGTGCTGATACAACTAAGCGCGGGTGACTCATCGCTTTGGCGAGTTATAGGAACGCAAAGGTGCTGAGAGCGGATTTCGAGAGAACTGAATGAATTCGGCGAGCGGATCATGCGTTGGTAGGCATACCAACACCAGCCACTAATCGAGCACTTGAGCCGTAAATCAGCTCATCAATTCTTCGCTGGCCGCCGGGGCGGGATAGCCAACCGGCTTCCCTGTCACCAAGCACCACCTCAAGAAATCCGTTTCGAGGCCGTCAGGGAACACTACATCTAGTGCCATACCCCTGAGGAAGCTACAACATATTCAAAACCAAGTGAGCCCGCAAGCGTCTGTCGCTCAATTATCTTGTGCGCAAATGCACACCTGGATCCAATTTTACTACTGGACGGATGCACAGCCCGCATAACTCAAGGGGTTAACGGATTTTTCTTGAAATGAATTGTTACAATAGCTATAGGGAAGCACTTTCTTCACTGCGACGGATAATGTCGCAGTGGAATTAACCGCCTGAGAATCGTCGTCATCTTACTGTCAAATTTACGACAAAAATCTTGGTTAACTGCCCCTTCTAGCCAGGACTCACAAGAACTAATCTCGCCTCAAATCTGACCCAAAAGTTAAACCATTACCGCACAAGCCCTGAGAAACATTCAAATGATCATTTCTGCTATAGGAGAATGTCTTTTTGAGGGTTATTCAAATGATCACTAGCACAACGATTAACCATCCATTCGAGAGGATAGTGGAATTTTTTAGGTCTTGGACGCCCTCCCAGTGATCAAATCCGTCATGTGGGCCAGAACGTCACGCTAGGGTAGCCCCTCCGGGGATAGGCGATGTAGCGGAATGCCGTGTACCCTGTAAACCGCAAGGGAGCAGATAATTGCTCACTCGGTAGACAGAGAACACGTTAAGGACAGGAGCAATCATGAGCCAGCTGAACGAGATGAATCGCGGTGCGCATCAGCCATGAGTGAACTACCTAAAGAAGCAACTCCGCATGATCTGCCGTTGTGCCCGAATCGCTTGGTTGTCGCCGTTGATGCGGTAAGGGGTTCAGGTTTTGCCCTCGAGTTGCTGCGCGAGCACCTGCGCCTCCGTGCCTCAGCTAAGCTGGTCTTCTCCGAGTACGCCGACTGCTATTTTCTGCAGCTAGACGACGTCGATCGCTACCAAAACTCAAGGGTAGGCATGCTCGATGCAATGTCGACAATGCCTTTTCGCTCGAGCGAAATTTTTAGGCTAGAGATTTCGACCTGGACACCTTTGGACATTGCTCGAGTCGTGGACACCGAGGGCCTGAAAGCTCTGGGCGAGCTCGGGCTGATTTCGCCAGTGAGCTAAGACCGTCTCGCCCACGTCTCCGCCTTAGAGGCCGACCAAGCTTTTTGAACCCATGGTTGGCCTCGGCTGCTCATCAGGGAGCGGTACTATTCAGTGCCCCTCCCAGACCAAGGACTAGACCAATGCACTACATACCTGATGGCTGAGGTAACCGGGATGGTAGGTGCGGTAGGCTTTTGAAGGCAAAGTCGTCCCTGCCCCGTTAGCCGTGCGCGGCCACACGCTCTGCTTGCTGAATTGCTGGCTTGGGCAATTCCATACGAAGGCTTTCACGGTACTGCTCTGCCGGCGCCTCATGGGTGACCTCGACGACAGCATCGTAATTTTCTCGAATGACTATCTCGATCTCAGCGATGTCAGCCCGGAAGAACTCTTTGCGCCCATTGACCTTGTTGAGGCGACCTGAAGCGAAGTGATCGTGCAGCTTTGCCTCCAACGCTGGTGCATTGTTCGAGAAAACCATCGCATGCACGTCGAACCAGAATGGCACCGATGCATCACCCAGCTCATCTACCCGATCCATGGGTTCCAGGCGGCGAGTCATGCCAATCTTGTAGATGCCCTCTCCGAACGCTCCCAGGTTAGAAATCACATACACATAACCGGCTTTGGCGTTCTGCTCGCGGTAATCAATGAGCTTTTCTTCGCTCTCGAGCTCGGCTCGATCTGCCTCAACTTCGGCTAACTTCACCAGCAGTGCCGAGCGCTCCTCATCAGACTGCACTTGCTCAAGACGAGCCTGGAGGTCGCGCATTGCCGTAGTGAAGTGCTTCCGCTCCTTGGCGATTTTCTCTCGCGCCGCGCGAATCTCTTGCTCGAGCTTCTGCTGCTCTCGCAGCTCTTCCCGGGCCCGTTTTGCCTCTTCCTTTTCTTCTTGCTTCTTGCTTCTTGATCTGGAATTCATGAGCAAGGTGAAGCTCATCGAGCTTAAGGTCGAGGTAGACCCCAGAAATCTCTACGCTCATGATCTTGCCTAGCCGGTTGCAAGCTTCAAACGATTTGAGGATTCGCTTTTCGCCGAGCTCGACGTTGTCAAATTTCACGTTTGCCACGCAGGCATCAGCTTCGTTGTTGAACGAGCGAATCACCAGCTTGATCATGTCGTTGACGAGCTTACGGCCTTGGGCCTGGCTGTTGTTCACCGTCCAGTTCATGTTGCCGGTGGCCGCCTGCCCATTCTTGATCAGGACTTTCTGACGATCACGGACGTGATCCAGTCGAGCTTTGTACTCCTGGCTGCTGGTTAGCTTGAACTTAGGCTCATAGAGGGCGAAGCTCTCCAGGAGCAACGTCTCTTCCCAAACGAGTATCTGCCCCTGCAGATCAGTGGAGCGCTAGGCGAGAGCCGCCAACTCCCTTTCAGCACGTTGGGTTTGCTCGCGTACACCCGTCAGCCTCGCTTGCTCTTGCTCAATCAGCTTCTGGACATTCACCACATCCATGGCGCCGATCTTCGTAACGAGCTCTTGCAGTTGCGTATGCTGCACCTGAAGCTCCGCAAGCTGTGCGCCAAGAGCTTCAGCACGCTGTCGATGGGCTGGGCCTTTCAGATAGTCGCTAAACGACATGGGATCCTTCCTCGTTTGAATCGAATGCTTAGAGCGGAGAAGCACGAGGTAGGTATGCGATCGCCCTACAATGATCTGCCGTGCGGAGCATTTCCAGCGTTAGCTCAATGCACCTCTTCCCTGCTGCGAATGAGCGTAACCGGAGTGAAATCATAAAGCCATCACGGAAGGCAGCAAGGGTAAAGGGAATTACGATCGTGCCGTGGAGCTCATATCAAGCTGCTGCCTTGCGTTACTCAACGCCGCCTCAGATTGCCGTAGCTCTTCCTTGATGCCCGTCCACATCAAGACCAATGTGGCAATTTTCTCGCGGGAGGTCGTCAACTCCCCCCCATTACGACAAGCTCGCTTTCAAGAAGGAGGCACTGCTGCTCCAACAGCTCCTTAACGCGAAACAAAGCGAAGCGGTCGTCGACGGTCTCATATGAGTTCTTCATAACGCTCGTCACAGCCAAGAGTACAAATGTTCTCCAATCGAGCTTAGCGAGATATACTGTACTCATCAACAGTGTTTGGGCGGAGTGGCTTGCCCCCACCAACAACCTAGCTCAGCTAGTCGCGAAGCTCAGGGGGAGCAGCGGTTGCTGCGTGAAGATCACTGAGGAAAGGCGTATTCGAAGGAGCCGCACATGTCATTGAAATCATCATTCGCCATCGTCCTTCGAGCGCTTCGCTGCAAGCGCAAACTCTCGCAACGCGACTTTGGTGATACGAGTCGGACGTTCCTTTCCAAATTGGAGGGCGCTCGATCTAGCCTGACGCTGGATAAGCTCGAACAAGTGAGCCAACGGCTTGAGCTGAGCCCTTTGACGTTGCTGACTCTCACTCTGAGCCAAGAGTCAGGCAGACCAGCTGCCGAGCTTATCCACGACCTTCGTTCAGAAATTGAGGGCCTGGGATGCGATGGGGGCGTGCCGGGATTGGAAAACGCCATCCATTGCATCGCTGCTCGCAAGCCTCGCAAACCCCAATCCTCCCAGGCTCTGTGCCCCCCTACTTTCTAGTGCCTTGACTACAAAGAGCATTCGGCCGATCCGCCCGCTGGAAAATTGGCATCAGCTCAATCGAGCCTAGGCTTCGATCCTGATTTGGTTGTTGGCCACGGTTCATCACTGCTCCAGGTCTCTTCCAGGATCGTACTAACACGTCACTGAGCACTGGGTGTTTACCCGTTCACTCCCGTCATAACCGCTATATGCATTGCATAGGGCTTAGTCACCAAAGACGATGCAGAGCAGCCAAGATTGCCAGCATACCTACTAGGTGGTAGGCTTCTGATACCTCACGGTTTGGAGCTTGCATTGCTATGCAGCCACAGTGAGAACCTAACGCCAGTTAATGCTTCCCATGGAATTCATCATGAGCAAACAGAAGATCACGTTCCTAAACGCTGAGGGTACGAGCCTTTCAGGACTGCTTGAAGCCCCTGAGTCACCCAGTGCTTACGCATTGTTCGCACACTGCTTCACCTGTGGCAAAGATATTAAAGCAGCTGCGCGTATTGCGAAGGCGCTGGTCGACAACAATATCGCTGTACTTCGTTTTGATTTCACGGGTCTGGGCGGGAGTGGCGGAGACTTCTCCAATACCAATTTTTCATCAAACGTTGCTGACTTGGTATCTGCGGCGGATTATTTACGCAACACGTATCAGGCTCCATCCCTTTTGATTGGCCACAGCTTGGGGGGCGCTGCAGTCATCGCAGCAGCTAAGCACATCCCTGAGGGAAAAGGTGTTGTGACAATCGGAGCTCCTGCTGATGCGACCCATGTTATGAAGCAGTTCAAGGGTCAAGTAGAAGCTATCAGAGACATTGGTGAATATAGAGTTACGCTTGGAGGAAGGGAGTTCACTATAAAAAATCAGTTCCTCGAGGATATTGAAAGTCAGCAGCAGGATAAAAGCATCGCGAACCTCCGACGCGCACTGCTTGTTTTTCACTCACCTACCGACAATGTTGTATCCATAGAACAAGCACAGAAGATTTACCAGACAGCTAAACACCCGAAGAGCTTCATATCGCTGGACTCTGCCGACCATTTACTTACAAACAGCCGAGACGCAGAGTATGTTGCCTCATGCATTACCGCCTGGAGTTCCAGATACTTATAGCCTTATAGAATCATCACATAAAGGAATACCTATATGAGGTACTGCTCAATTTTGATCCTAAAGCAGGCGAGAGAAAAAAGAAGAGTATGTCCTACTTTTTGCGACAGTGAGTCGGCAAAGCGACAAGAAAAAGCAAATGCCGGAAGTAGCTCTCTATCAATAATACTCTTGATAATTTTGGTGACATTTTTCGCGCTAGCTCTAATCGGAGCTAGCTAATTCCTGCGGAAGCTGGATACGAGAAGCTGGCGCACCGGCTACTAATATTGCGTCCATTCATTATAAGCCCAGCCCCGAAGTCTAATCGTGAAGCCCTAGTGCTCTACTGCTGGCCACTCACCTACCCGTCAGACCAACCGCAACAGCCTAAGCGCTTACCTGAAATGCCGGCTCCACTCACATCCGTTACAGGAGCCGCCTAACCTACCGACAGCACTGAGAGCAAAGATAGCTTGATCCCAGGGGAGCAGCTACGCACCTGAAATGCATTGAAATCGAGATGTGGAGCCGCTTGCAGATCTCAGGCTCAGCGTCGCATGGGCTGCTCCTGCCTGCTGACCGGACGAATGCAGGTTGAAAAGGGCATTGCGACTTCTACCTACTAGATGGTGGGCTAAGCCTGCACGCAAGAAACCATACTCAACATTTTCATTTCTACGCCTTGGCGTAGCTGCGAGGATCACATGCAAGACTGGAAAAAAGCACGACAAGACATTAATGCTCGCGTTATGCAGCTCGGCTCGCTTTCACCGGAAACCATCAAGGGCGTGATGGCGCTGGGCGGGGCCGGCGCGAAAACCAACCACCTCGATGCGAAGACCCGCGAACTGATTTCACTTGCAGTGGCGGTAACCACTCGCTGCGACGGCTGCATTGCTTTCCACGTCGCCGAAGCCAAGAAGCTTGGTGTCACAGTTGAGGAGGTCTCAGAAGCTCTCGGAGTCGCAATCAACATGAACGCAGGCGCAGCCTTGGTTTATAGCACTCACGTGCTAGACGCCTTCGACAAGGAATGACCTGAGGAGGCTGCTCCCCTAACGAGCAGCCCATTTTTTCGAGTTCGTCCCGCACACTCATAGCGAGAGTGCTGAGCATCTTAAGGTGATACAAATGAGCGCAGAATCCAAATTAATCACGATTGACGTTTGGTCGGACTTCGTCTGCCCTTGGTGCTGGATTGCGAAGCGCCGGTTCGAAAGTGCTCTCGCCGATTTTGAACACAAAGACGTGGTTCAGGTTAACTACAAGGCCTTTCGGCTCGCTGTTGGCCAAAAAGCCGCACCGATAAAGCAAGTTCTTGTGCAAAAGTTTGGCAATGAACAATCTGCAAACGGGATGATCGAAGCTGTCACTTCTAATGCCAGAGAAGTCGGCCTTGTTTACAGCTTTGACACGATGCTATTTGGAGACACTACTAAGGCACACGCTCTTGTCAAAGCGGTCGACGATAACGATATCAAGAAGGCTCTCAGCGAACGCCTTTATGAGGCCTGCACCACAGATGGACGCTCCATCTTCGAAGAGAACTCGTTGTCGGAAATTGCGGCAGAAGTGGGTATCTCAGCAAGCTTCGTACAGCACGCTTGGAATGATCAGACGCTGCCCAATCTAATTGCTAAGGATGAGAAAGAGGCTCGCGAGGTCGCGAACGGCGTTCCTCTGTTTGTCTTCAACAACGGTTTCTACATCTCGGGAGCTCAAACCGTTGACGCGTTCAAACTGGCGCTACAACGAATGTATTCGAGTGCCACCGAAGGTGAGTCCTTCCAAGGGCAAACCTGCGGCCTTAACGGATGCGACAGCTGATCAACATGTCCGCACGTTAACGATAAATATTAATTTCTGTAGGCCGTCAGTATGAGCAACATTGTGAATGGTATCAACGTTACTAATCTAGAAAACTTCGCTCGCGACGTAGCAGCGGATCACACAAACGCTGAAGTCCGCTTCAATGTCCAGACTAAATGGATGGGCCAAACCAAAAGCGTTACAAATGTTACTCAATGCAGTCTCGCCGGTCGGCAAATGGAGCGAGACTTCCAGATAGTCTCGGACGAGCCTGTTGAGCTACTAGGTGAAAATACAGCGCCTGGCCCAATGGAGTTGTTACTTGCTGCCTTGAATGCATGTATGTCGGTAGGCTACGTAACAGGCGCTGCGGCGAGGGGCATCAAGATGAAAAGTCTTGAGATTGAAACGGACACTGATCTCGACCTGGCTGGTTTCTTAGGACTTGATGAAAATCTTAATCCTGGGGTCAACGAAGTACGTTACAATGTAAAAATTTGCGCAGACGCCTCACAGGATCAAATCGAAGAGCTTCATGCACACGTCATGAAAACCTCACCAAACTTCCATAATATGGCGAGAGAAATTAAAGTATCGCCAAAACTGGAGATCATATAAATCTGGCAGCATCACAGATGAAGGGTCGCCGAAGCTCTGGCGACCTTGCGCTGCACTTTGAAAAAACTGTACATATATCCATGAATGAAAGTTACGAATTAGACACTAATGGACTCCATAGAGAACTCAGTGCACCCAATAGAATTCATCTTATCTGCTTTTCTTCCCCTTGGTGCGGCCCTTGCACCGGGATGAAGCCAGTTTTCGAAAAACTCGCTGATGCATACTCTCAACTCGCGACATTTAGACACGTTGATGTCTCACAGTCTCCGACGGTCGCGAAAGCAATGAATATCAATGGTGTTCCGTCAATCGCAGTATTTAGAGACGGGATTCTCTCTAAGCTGATCATGGGTGCGAGCTCATACAGCGAACTGCAGAAAACTCTGGAAATCGAACTAAAGTACATAGATTGAATCGTCCTGAAAGTTCTGAGGCACGTTCAACGGATGCTCATTTAGGAAATCTCACCCTACCCAGTGGAAGAATTCTCTTGAATACCCCTCTATCTCCAGCTTTGACCACCAAACAAGTACATCGCGTTGTGTTCCTGACGGCCATCGCGATGATAGCGTTTGCAGCGAACTCAGTTCTGTGTCGGGTCGCATTGCGGCACAGCGCCATCGATCCGATTAGCTTCAGTGTCATACGTTTGGTGAGTGGTGCACTGATCCTATGGATGATTCTCAAATTTCAGCGACCAGCGAAAAAGAGCGCAGGCTCTTGGGGAGGCGCCGTATCACTCTATGTCTATGCCTTCGCTTTTTCCTACGCGTATTTGAAACTGGATACCGGTACCGGCGCGCTTGTTCTGTTCGGCGCGGTGCAGCTAACCATGCTTGGGTACGGATTTCTCCAGGGAGAGCGCATGGGCGCCTTGGCATTGCTAGGCTTACTGCTGGCGATTGCAGGCCTTGTCATACTCCTTCTTCCAGGATCCAGCGCCCCGCCCCTGGCAAGCGCAGTGATGATGCTCGCGTCAGGGGTGGCATGGGGAGTCTACTCAATCCTAGGAAAAGCCTTAGCTGATCCGTTAGCGGCTACAGGTGGCAACTTCATGATGTCTGTTCCGCTAATCGTGCTTACCGCACTGCCCTTCATGTCCTCTTTCCATGCAGACGTTGTCGGTATTACTTATGCCATCGCATCAGGCACCATCGCATCAGGCGCGGGGTACGCTATCTGGTACGCGGCGGTTCGACATCTCTCATCTTTCCGAGCAGCCACTGTGCAGCTTACAGTCCCAGTGATTGCCTCCATTGCCGGAGTTCTACTGCTGGGGGAAACCTTCACCACTCGCCTTGGCCTGAGCTCACTGACAGTACTAGGTGGCATAGCTCTGGTATTGTCGGCTAAGCAAACACCTTCGCTAAAGCCGCGAGACTGAAAAGCATCGAAACGTGCAACTCATTCGATTTTGAGCTGCACGCACTGCATCAATTGCTGGGACAAGTTACACACTGCGCGTCACATTGGCACTTACAAAGGAAGCGTCGGACATCTTTTTATCTCTTTGAGAGAAAAGCCCGTATACATCTCCTTAATATTCCCCAAACGGCGTATCTTGTACATAGCCAGCTGATGGAAATCGTCCATATCTTTAACCACCACCTGCAGTAAATAGTCATACTTCCCAGATATATTATGACAAGAAAGCACACTCGGCAGGGAATTTATCCCCTTCTCAAAGTTATCCATCGCCTCCTCTGAGTGTGTATCCAACGTAATACTGATGAAAGCAAAAACATTCAAACCAATAGCTTTTCGGTTAAGCGAAGCGTGATACCCCTCGATCACCTCCTCTTCAAGTCGCTTCAATCGCTTCCAGCTTGCCGGGGCGGAAAGCGAGACGCGAGCTGCGATCTCAGCGTTGGTGAGACGACCGTTCAACTGAACGATCTCAAGGATCATACGATCCACCTTATCCAGCTCAATCATCGGGATGTCTCGGGCAATGGCAGAAAAATCTGGGTTAATGGGACAAGAAGCCACACTAGAAACGCCTAATAATATTCACCAAAAAACCGCTTAGCAAGAAATATACGAAAGAAAATTTCTCTATAGAACAAATATAATTAGCTGATCTAGTCATGTATCGATCAGAGAGAAAAGCCTTGAATAACAATAAGTTAACTGCATCAAGCGCGACGGTCATTGCTCACGCAGGTAGCCACCCCGAAGACCACTATGGGTTCGTCAACCCTCCTATCTACCGAGGTTCGACAGTCGTATTCCCAAACGTCGACTGTATGCAGAATGGCGACCAGCGCTATCAGTACGGGCGGTGGAACAATCCATCGACCGAGGCCCTTTGTGAAGCTATATCAGCGCTAGAAGGCGCTACTGGGACTGTTCTGTGCCCTTCCGGCCTGTCCGCATGCGTTACCGCGATACTGTCCGTGGTGGGATCAGGCGAACATATCCTGGTACCTGACAGCGTTTACGCCCCGACACGCCATTTCTTGGATACCGCAGGAAAACGGCTGGGCATTCAGACAACCTACTACGACCCTCAAATTGGAGCAGGCATTTCTGAGCTTTTCCAATTTAATACTGAGGCAGTGTTTACTGAGTCGCCTGGCTCACATACCTTCGAGATTCAAGACATCCCAGCAATCGCCAAGGCCGCACACGCCCATGGCGCGCTGGTTCTGCTCGATAACACCTGGGCGACACCGCTGTATTTCAAAGCGATCGATCATGGCGTTGATCTCTCGATTATGGCCGCCACCAAGTATATCGTAGGTCACTCTGATGCTCTTATCGGCACTATCGCAGCATCATCACGCGCATGGCCTCAACTAAAAGCCTACCATTTCCAATCGGGCACATATGTAAGCCCAGACGACGCGAATCTGGCTCTACGAGGACTCCGGACATTGGACGTCCGTCTGGAGCGCCATCAACGCAGTGCGCTATGTGTGGCCAAGTGGCTGGAAGAACAAGACCAAGTTTCTCGCGTCATTTACCCTGGTCTGCCATCCCACAAAAATCACTCGCTATGGCGCCGAGATTTTACCGGAGCAACCGGCCTCTTATCGTTTGTTACCAAATCCGCTCCCATTGAAGCAGTCAAAGCCCTTCTTGATGATCTGAATCTTTTCGGACTCGGCTATTCATGGGGTGGCTTTGAAAGCCTAGCGATGACAGTAGATCCACGAAAAATTCGTACTACAACGCTTTGGGAGGAAGAAGGTCACCTCATTAGACTTCATGTCGGTTTGGAGAGCCCAGAAGATCTTATCGCCGACCTAAAACTTGGCTTTGATAGATTCGACCTAATTCGCAATCAGTCTTAAGAATGATCTATCACTAGTTAAACGGGCATGAGAACGAACCTTGGCACATATTACGACCAGGGACGCCGACAGTTTACACCCGTCATCACGCACTGCCGCAAATAATAAAACTGGAGGCAAATGTGAGCATTTTTAGAACAAAAAGCTTAGAAGAAATAAGCAAATTACAGCACTCCAAAGCATCTCTGAAAAAAGTACTCGGGCCAGTCGATTTGATTTTTATCGGTGTGGGCGCCATTGTAGGAACAGGTATTTTTGTGTTAACGGGCACAGGAGCTCTAACAGCTGGGCCCGCATTAACAATTTCATTTATCATCGCTGCTTTAGCATGTGGGCTTGCAGCACTCTGCTATTCAGAGTTTGCATCAAGCATTCCAGTAGCAGGCTCCGTCTATACGTACAGCTATTTCACACTTGGGGAGATTGTTGCATGGATGATCGGCTGGGATCTTATGCTCGAATACGGCCTGGCGAGCGCAGCAGTCTCTGTTGGTTGGTCTGGTTACTTTCAATCCCTGCTAAGCGGGTTCGGATTATCGTTACCCACTGCGTTGACTGCAGCACCTGGGGCGCTACCGGGCGTTAGCACATTCTTCAATCTGCCTGCGTTTATCATCATGATGGTAATCACCTGGCTGCTTTCTATTGGAATACGTGAATCTATTAAAATCAACAACATTATGGTGGCACTCAAAATTGCAGTAGTGCTTTTGTTCATTATCGTCGGCGCCCGACACGTAAAGCCCGAGAACTGGCAGCCCTTCGCGCCTTTTGGGTTCAATGGAATTATGAGCGCAGCAGCGTTAGTGTTCTTTGCGTTCATTGGTTTTGACGCAGTATCTTCTGCAGCTGAGGAAGTCAAAAGACCTGGGCGTGATTTGCCTATCGGGATTATCGGTTCACTGGGCATATGCGCGATATTGTACGTAGTTGTATCCATGATCATGACAGGTATCGTTCCATTCCGGGAGTTCCTCGGCATCGACCATCCCGTCTCGCTCGCCCTCCAGTATGCAGGTGAGAACTGGGTAGCGGGCTTCGTCGACCTAGGTGCTATTTTGGGTATGACAACGGGTGTGCTTGTAATGCTCTATGGGCAATCCAGAATTATCTTCGCTATGTCTCGCGATGGACTGGTACCCTCTAAGTTCTCCGAAGTACATCCTAAATATGGCACACCATTCTTCACTACTTGGGCGATCGGCATCATTTTTGGTCTTATCGCAGCAGTAGTCCCACTGAATGTACTTGCCGAACTTATGAATATAGGCACGCTAGCTGCATTCTGCCTAGTTTCGTTTGCTGTAATCGTGCTTAGGAAGAAGCGCCCCGATCTGCCACGCGCCTTCAAGTGCCCGCTCGTACCGCTCGTACCAGCACTCGCAATTATTGCCTGCATTACGCTGATGTCGTATCTAAAACTGCACACATGGATTGCATTCAGCGCATGGCTGCTCGTTGGAGCCGCAATTTACTTCCTATATTCCAAAAAACACTCAAAGCTCAATACTTCTGCGGACGGCGCATTGAAAGGAGGCATTCGCTCGATCTAATTCACTAGCGCCCCATTTTGGCCAGTCTCGTTGAATACGCGACTGGCCCTTCATTTAGCTCAGACTATGGAGAGCACATGCCACATCGGATAATTATTGTCGGCGGCGGTATTGGCGGCACAATGACTGCCAATCATCTTGCCACCAAACTCTACCCTGAGATACGCAGTGGCAAGGTGGAAATCTTGATGCTGTCCAACTCTCCCTGGCACTATTACAAACCTGCGTTCATGTACATTGCCTTTGACAGTTTCTTCAAAAATGAGCTCCGGCGGCCTCAGCGCAGCTTACTCCGCCCTGAGATCGACTTCCTTATAGAAGAGGTCGAGGAATTCCAATACAACCAGAACCGCGTGAAATGTAAAAGCGGAAAAGTATACGGATACGACCAACTCGTTATCTCCACAGGCTGTGTACCAAGCCCCGAGCGAATCGATGGCCTAAAAGAAGGCGGTGATCATTTTTATCAATATGAGCCTGCGCGGCAGCTTGCAGATAAATTGAAGTCTATAGAAAAAGGCAGAATTCTAGTCACCGTAACATTCCCCAAGACCCCCAATGTACCTCACCAATGTGGTATTGCACCCATTGAGACTACGCTAATGCTTGACGACCTGCTACGTAAACGCGGCGTTAGAGACAAAGTGGAAATCGTCTATACATACCCTACCGTAGCTCAACTGTTACGAAACTGTCTTTTCTTGCAGAAGGACACCTGCGAAGTATTGCCCAGTATATTTGAACAGAGGGGCATTAAGCACCAGAGAAGCTTTACGCTTAACCGAGTTGATCCGGGAAGCAATATCGCGTTTTCAGAAGAAGGCGGAGCGGAAGATTTCGACATTCTTATGGCCACTCCACCTATCCGCGCAGTAGACGCAGTTAGAAACTCCGGACTGTCGCAAGCTCAAGATGATGAAGGGTGGCTCCCTACAAACTATCAAACCATGAAAGTATATGGTTTAGAAAACGTATATGTCCTGGGCGATACCGTTGATCTTCCCGTGAGCAAGGCCGGGGGCGCGTGCCATAGCCAGTCCCCTGTTGTAGTAAATAACATAGCCTCCGAGCTTCGTTTCGGGCGGACTTGCGACAGTTATGAGGGCAAGGTTGCTGCAATTGCGCAAATGGGATTAGAGGCAGGAATGCCGCTCTGGTACGACTATGAAAATGATGTAAAGCCTACGCCCCCCACTAAGATTGGCGGACTTATGAGGAAAAGCTTCAATAGAGGCATATATTGGGCGGTCGCGCGCGGCCTGGTGTAACACGATCAATAATTTTACAGGACACCTCAGATGAGCTCACTCCCTGAACAAGGAAGCCTCTCGAAAAATAAACCGGGAGCGCCCTCGATTTCGGAATCGTTGGAACTTAGCGAGGCTGCGCTCGAAGGGCTCAGGTCGCTTGTCGTAAAGCTTGAGCCCCTCTTGGCCGGAGATCGACTCTCAAGACTGGTCGACCTAATGTCAGTTGCGACCGACATCGTCGACATGAGCGATTCTTACATGGTCGAAAAGCTAGCAAATGTCTTCGAAGAAGGCTCGTCGGCTGCATGGTTAGCGGGTAACGCGGCTCGCGTTGCAAGCGCCCAGGTAAGCAAGCTTTCGGAACCCCCCTCTTTAGTCCGTTTGCTTCGGATGACCTCTGATCCGGATGTCAGACGGGGACTAGCATTTGCGTTGGAATTTTCGGGAGCACTCGGAAAGCAACTCAACCATGGCGTTACTAACCATCTAGAAGACTGACACCGTTTTCGCAGACCAAGACGCAAAGCGCCCGATGCATTGCATCGGGCGCGATTGACTACGCAGAAAAATACCTCAAGGTACTAACAGCAACGTGGCTGACCGTTGCCGCCGCCGTATCGAGCTTCCTGTCTCTCCCGAAAGAATTCCTCATATGACATCAGAGGTTTGTCAGGGTGCTTGTTTTGCATGTGCTCGACGTAAGTGTCGTAGTCAGGCATGCCCACCATCAGACGCGCTGCCTGACCCAGGTATTTACCGAGGCGACTCAGGTCATTGAACACGTTACACCCCTCCTTTATGCATCAGGCAGTGCTAGGTAAGGCGACTCTTTATCCGTACGCTCCTTGCTACCCCACGCTGCAATCCCGACCTTGAGCGCGTAGAACAAAATGCTAAACATAACAAGCAAGAACAGGGCTGTGAGCGTAGCGTTCGTATAGGCGTTGAAGATCACATGCTGCATCTGCGAAATGTCCTTCGCCGGCGCCAAAATCTGACCATTGGCCTGCGCATCACTGTACTTACGTGCCAACGCCAGGAAGCCCATAGCAGGGTTAGCATCGAACAGTTTGATGAATCCTGCAGCTGTAGTGCAAATCAGCAGCCAGATCGCTGGTAGCAGGGTCACCCAGATATACCGATGACGCTTCATTTTGATAAGCACGACGGTACTCAGCATCAAAGCGATGCCTGCCAACATCTGGTTGGAAATGCCGAACAGCGGCCAAAGCGTATTAATACCACCCAACGGATCGATCACGCCCTGATAGAGCAGATAGCCCCACAATGCCACGCAGCCAGCGGTGGCAATAAGGTTTGCAGTCCATGACTCTGTACGGCGCAGGGCAGGAACAAATGAACCTAACAAATCCTGCAGCATGAAGCGGCCTGCCCTGGTGCCAGCATCCACAGCGGTCAAGATGAATAACGCTTCGAACAAGATTGCAAAGTGGTACCAGAACGCCATGGTGTTCTCGCCCGGCAGGACGTGATGCAAAATTTGGGCAATGCCCACAGCTAGCGTTGGTGCCCCTCCTGCGCGAGCGAGGATGGTGGTTTCACCTATATCTTTAGCTACCGACTCTAGCTGAGCCGGGGAAATGGTGAAGCCCCAACTGCTAACCGTCTGCGCTACGGACACTGCATCACCACCAACGATAGCCGCAGGGCTGTTCATGGCGAAGTACACACCAGGCTCAATCACCGACGCAGCCACCATAGCCATGATTGCTACGAAGGACTCCATCAACATGCCACCGTAGCCGATGTAACGGGCGTGGCCTTCGCTCGCAAGCAATTTAGGTGTTGTGCCAGAGGCTATCAGCGCATGGAATCCCGAGACGGCACCGCAGGCAATGGTAATAAAGAGGAACGGGAACAAGCCGCCTTTCCACACCGGCCCTGTCCCATCGGTGAACTGAGTCAACGCCGGCATTTTCAGCTCGGGCATAGTGACGAGAATTCCGACAGCAAGCGCGAGAATCGTGCCAATTTTGAGGAACGTGGACAGGTAGTCACGCGGAGCCAAGATCAGCCAGACGGGTAGCACCGCAGCGACGAAGCCGTAGCCAATGAGCATCCAGGTGATTTGAATACCGGTGAAGGTAAAAGCCTTGGCCCAAACTGGATCGGCAGCAATCTGCCCCCCCAACCAAATCGAGCCCAACAGCAGCAACACCCCAATTACCGAGATCTCTCCGATGCGGCCAGGACGAACATAGCGCATGTAGACGCCCATAAACATGGCGATCGGAATGGTGGCCATGACGGTGAAGATACCCCAAGGGCTCTCGGCCAGCGCCTTGACCACAATCAGCGCTAATACGGCAAGGATGATGATCATGATCAGGAAGCAGCCGAACAGCGCGATCGTTCCTGGAACTCTGCCCATCTCCTCTCGCACTATGTCCCCCAAAGAGCGACCGTTGCGGCGGGTAGACAGGAATAGCACCATGAAGTCTTGTACCGCGCCGGCAAGCACCACGCCGGCTATCAGCCAAAGCGTACCAGGCAAATAGCCCATCTGGGCAGCGAGTACCGGCCCAACCAAAGGCCCCGCACCAGCGATGGCAGCGAAGTGATGCCCGAAGAGCACATGTTTGTTGGTCGGCACATAATCCAGGCCGTCGTTGTTGACTACGGCGGGAGTGGCTCGACGAGGGTCTAGCTGCATCACTTTCTGGGCGATGAACAGACTGTAGTATCGGTATGCGACAAGATAGATGGCGACTGCTGCGACTACGATCCAGAGAGCATTGATAGCTTCGCCGCGGCGCAAGGCCACGACGCTAAGCGCGAATGCTCCCAGAACAGCCACGGCAAACCAGGCAATGTGTTTGGCCATATGGGTCATTACGTGTCTCCTGTCGACAGCCTGTAGGTCGTCGACCGTGATTTTTATATTTGTGTCCGCTTCGCGGCAGCGGCCAATATCCGCGTATACCCACTACAAATAAATCCGCAGAACTACGCCCACAAGCCTACGTAGTTCTACTGAGCTACCGGCTATGCGATCGGGTCTATCGACCGCTAGCCGCTTTCGGCTACTCGGTGCATCGGGGATTGACATAAGATGCTGAAGTCCCAGTGGCCTCTGATCGCAGCATCCAAGACTGCTGGTCGCGTATAAGGTCTGGACAGGAGTAGGAATGCAGCTCAAACACAAAATTGTCGCCCTGGGGATCTTGCCACTTGTACTGGCTATTGCCGCTATCTGCGCGCTTGTCATCTCCCTGAACAACCAGCTGGGTGACCAGCAAGCACAACTGATCGAAGACAGTATTTTGGTCAGTAAGCGCGCAGAGCTTGAAAACTACGTAGCGATGGCGAGGAGCTTGATCGCCCCCCTCTACAACGATGGCCATGGCGATGACCATGCTAAGCAAAAAGTCCTAGACGAGCTGAGGAAGCTGAGCTTTGGCATCAATGGTTATTTTTTCGTCTACGATCGCCAAGGCCGTAGTCTGATGCATGCACGGCAGGCAGAGCTGGTCGGCAAAGACCTCATGGATATGAGGGATCCACACGGTCTCCTAGTGATTCAAGCGTTGCTCCAGAGTGCCAAGTCTGGTGAGGGCTTCCAACGCTATGCGTGGAGCAAGCCTTCCTCCGGGAGAGTGACCGAAAAGCTCGCCTACGTCGTAATGTTGGAACAATGGGGGTGGATGATCGGTACGGGCATCTACCTTGAAGACGTTGAAAAAGCCACTCAGCAAGCTCGTGATGAAGTGGCTCATGGCATCCGCAAAACGATGTTGTCAATTGCTGTCGTAGCCCTTGTGGCAGTCTTGTTAGTATTTGCAAGCGGAATGACGTTGAACCTGAGTGAGCATCGGCTAGCCGACACCAAGCTACAACGCTTGAACCAGCGAATTGTGAGCCTTCAGGAAGAGGAGCGTTCGCGCGTTTCTCGCGAGCTGCATGATGGAATTAGCCAAGTCCTCGTGTCCATAAAATACAAACTTGAGCTAGCAAGCTTTCTGCTCGAAAACGGAGAAAGCCCAGGTGCAGTTATCTTGAAAGAGGCTACCGAGCGGCTTGGAGAGGCCATTGGTGAGGTTCGGAGCATCTCACACGACCTTCGCTCTTCGCTCTTGGACACCCTGGGGCTTCCTGCCGCGATTGGACAATTGTCTGAGGAGTTTGAGCAACGCAGTGGACTGCGGGTAACGTTTGAGACTAATGAGTTTGAGTGCCTGCTGGACGATGGGGTGCCCGTCTCGCTTTTTCGAATTGTTCAGGAGGCGTTATCCAACATCGAGCGACACGCTCAAGCTCACGATGTTGCCATTACGCTGTATGGAACCGAGCAATCTGTTCGCTTGAGAATAAGCGACGATGGAATTGGCTTTAATGTTGATGAAGTTGAGCGTCGCCACGCTGGGATCGGGCTCAGAAATATACGGGAACGCGTCGAACACCTGGGTGGTCGACTACATCTGGCCTCTGCACCAGGCCGAAGTGAGGTCGATATTGAGATTCCAATGAGTATTCCCTGTAAAAAAGTTTGACTCACCTAATTCGATAACAATGGACACCCCCATGAGCCTAACAGCACAAATTCGTTTAGCCCTGGTCGATGACCACTCGCTCGTTCGCGACGGGATTAAGGCGCTGCTTTCGGTAGTACCCAACGTGGCTGTTGTGGGTGAAGCTGAATGTGGCGCACACGCCATGGAAATGGTTGATCAGTGCAAGCCTGATCTACTTCTAGTAGACATCAACCTACCGGACATAAACGGTCTTGTACTCACACGAACACTACGCGAAAGGTATCCTTTACTGCGGGTTCTAGTACTCAGCATGCATGACAGCAAGGAATATGTCAGCGAATCACTGCGTGCGGGTGCAAGCGGCTATGTGTTAAAAAACTCACCCTCAAGAGAAATCGTCGCTGCAATTGAAGCAATCGCAAATGGAGGTACTTTCTATAGTGCAGAAATAGCGCAAAAACTTCTCCTTGATGACGGCAACTCAAGCGAACTAACACCGAGGGAAAGCGAAGTTCTCTATAAAATGGCTCAGGGACTGAATAACAAAGAAATGGCCCGAGAGCTTAACATAAGCGTCAGGACTGTAGAGACTCACCGCCTGAGTATTCGACGAAAACTAAAAATCGACAAACCTGTAGCGCTGGTAAAATATGCCATCGACCATGGAATAATTTCCAGCCAACCAGCGGCGAAGACCTGAATAATTAGCTAACACACCCGACTACACTGAAATCAAACCGATTAACATGCAATATGAAACAGCTCAGCATCACCGAAATTATCATAGCCCGCGATAATAATTGTAGATTTCGTTTTGAGGGTTGACGCGACTATGTTATCAGCAGTCGCGGATAACAGCGCGTAGGGTTCGCCGACTGAGTTTTTTACTAATGCATAGCGCAGCCTTGCACGAAAAACTCTCACTATCATGTACAGAATCTCTTCTACAAGGGCATACACCATGCCTTTTGCCTCGGTCAAACGCTCAACGGCCTAGGTGAGAGCCTCCCTTGATGGGCAGTTCCACCTTCGATAGGTGTGCTTTGTGCGAACTTCGCGCATCGAATCGCATACGAGGAGGGCTAGGCTGATAGCCGGTAAGCAGGTGTGTTGGCGTCTTCATGATACCGCTCCGACCTCAATGGATGCCCAGGCAACCTGGGGCTGCACACCCTTGTACTTTCTCCATGCCTGCATCCATTTCCTATCCTGGTACGCTTCTCATATTCATAAGCCCCTGCTGGGCGAAGACAAAAGTGCTGCCAGCCTCAAGCATTTACCACCTCGCTAATTTTAATAATAAAAACAGTAACTTGGAATTTTTTCCTTGAACCGCTACCGCCTCATCCTACGGGATCACCTCGATACCCGCTGCTGACCTTGGAAGGATGCGGCCTGCTGATCCTGCGTTGATCTAGATGATGCGAAAGAAAGGGTTTGCAGTCGCCTACCCGGCTCGGGAGCCATTATCCCGCGCGCCCGCCAGGTACGAAGCGCTAAGGATGGAAAGGTCGTCACATGGGGACATGGCGCCTTGTTTGAAATAATTCCTTGCAAGCCACCCTACCAGTTGGTAGAGTGATTCCTCAGCGAACACCACCCATAAATGTGTTGCACATAGGACTTATCAAATGACAAACAACCTGAACGGTATTGACGTAGCAGCCCTGCAACAGTTTGCCCAAGGCGTTGCTGAGGATGCGAGCAAGCGTCACGCCAGTTTCAACGTTAAGACCGCGTGGAAAGGCCAGACCCGCACTGTGGCCAAAGTCAGCCGTTACAGCCTGGCCGGTGAAACCTACTCGCGTGATTTTGAAATCGCCGCCGATGAGCCAAATGAATTGCTGGGCCAAAACACCGCACCTAACCCTCAGGAGCTGCTGATGGCTGCTCTCAACGCCTGCATGTCGGTCGGGTATGCCGCCAATGCCGCGATGATGGGCATCAAGATCCACAGCCTGGAAATTGAGACTGACGGCACTCTCGATCTCCGTGGCTTCTTGGGCATCGATGAAAGCGTTAACCCAGGTTACGACGAGGTAAGTGTCGTAATCCGCCTGCACACCGATGCCTCCCGTGAGCGTGTGGAAGAGCTGCACAAGGTGGTGCTTAAGACTTCGGTGAACTACGCGAACTTCTCCAAAGCCATTCGTATGGTGCCTACCCTCGAAGTGCGCGAGGGCTGATCCTTAGCCGCGTCACATCCAAGCCCAGCGTGCATCAGCAGAAAACCTGCTGGTGCCGCTCTTAACGAAGTCGGGATAACCGGAGTCTGCAATGATTGATTTTTTTAATGGCAAAAAACTGTTGGTCGTCGGCGGCACGAGCGGCATGGGCCTGGAAACGGCGCGCCTGTTTTTGAAGGCTGGTGGCAGCGTGGTACTCACTGGCAGCAAGCAGGACAAAGCCGACGCTGTTCGCGCTGAACTGAGTTCATTGGGGAACGTATCGGTGATCGTTGCGAACCTGATGACCGAAGAAGGAATGAATTTCGTACGCAACGAAATCAATGCCAACCACAGCGACATTGGCTTCATGGTGAACTCTGCAGGCATATTCATTCCGAAGCCTTTCATCGAGCACGATGAGGCTGACTACGACATGTATCTGGATTTGAACCGCGCCACATTCTTTATCACTCAGGCCGTGGTCAAGAATATGCTTGCCGCCAAGCGCGAAGGTTCCATTGTCAACGTCGGTTCGATTGGCGCACAAGCTGCACTGGCCGGCTCTCCAGCGACTGCTTATTCGATGGCCAAGGCGGGCCTGCACGCAGTCACCCGAAATTTGGCAATTGAACTGGCGCACTCTGGCATCAGAGTCAATGCGGTGTCGCCTGGCATCGTCCATACCTCAATCTATGAAGGTTTCATGGACAAGGACGCGATCCCCGATGCGATGAAGTCTCTTAACGATTTCCACCCGCTGGGGCGAGTCGGTGTTCCCGAAGACGTGGCCAACACCATCCTCTTCTTGCTCTCGGATAAAACTTCCTGGGTGACAGGTGCTATCTGGGACGTTGATGCAGGAGTGATGGCAGTACGCGCCTAATACCCTAGCAAGCCCTGCGTATGGCGCCTCCTGTTGAGGCGCTTTCTCAGTGCGCTGACTCCGGTGAAAGGTGCTGGCTGTAGGAGTTTCAAATGTCTATTACGACAAAAGCTGCGCTTATGAGTTACGCGGAAACCCAGATGCGTTCAAAGGGTTACTCAGCATTCAGTTACGCTGATCTCGCTGCGAAGATCGGTATCAGAAAAGCCAGCATTCACCATCATTTTCCTACGAAGGAGTGCTTGGGCGCAGAACTGATCAGCGATTATATCTCCCGGTTCAATGAAACGCTGGCATCAATCGAAGCCTTGCATCCCGAGCCATTGCAGCGCTTACAGGCCTTTTCCCGACTATTCGTGATCAGCGCGAATGAGGGGCTGCTGCCTTTATGCGGCGCATTGGCTGCGGAAATGGCTGCGTTGCCATTGTCGCTCCAAGGGCTCACGCGGGACTTCTTCAACTCTCAGCTCGCCTGGCTCCAAAGCACTCTGAATGACGCAGTCCGCCAGCACGGATGGTCGCTGGGAACAACGGCTGAGAACTTCGCCTTCATGCTGTTGAGCATGCTGGAGGGGGCAAGCCTTATTGATTGGACACTCGGTCGATCAACCGACCCTCTGGCTGGCTTTAACCATTTGCTTGAAATGGCGGCAATGCAGGCTTCCCTCCTTCGCGCAGGCTAAATTATGCAAAACTCATCGAAAAAATATGTAGTCGACATCTGGTCTGATTATGTGTGCCCTTGGTGCTGGATAGCCAAGCGCCGCTTTGAGAAAGCACTTGAAAGCTTCTCAGAGAAGGACGACGTGCAAGTCAACGTTCGGGCCTATCGGCTGGCTGCTAACCACACTCCTGAGCCGATGATCCCGGCCCTGAAACGTAAGCTCGGCAACGCAAACTCCGCTTTGGCGATGATGGGTACAGTCAGTAACTATGGCAAGGTCGACGGGTTGGATTACTGCTTTGACACCATGATGTTTGGCGATACCACTGACGCTCATGTGCTAGTGAAAGCTGTTGAAGATTCGGCAGTAAAAACGCGGCTCGTAGAGGCGCTGTACGAGCAAAGTACCAGTCACGGCAAATCCCTCTTTGATCGCACCAGCTTGGCAGCGATTGCTAAAGACGCAGGTGTGTCGGACGAGTCAATCCAACTGGCTTGGTCATCTGCAGAGCTGCGCGCTGAAATGGAGGCGGATGAGCAGTTTTCCGCCCAATTGGGCGCTGGCGTACCGCTTTTCGTGTTCAACAATGAATTTTCAGTGGTAGGTGCGCAGCCTGAAGCTACGTTTCTTAAAGCACTTAATCACATGGTTGAGAGCATGCAAGTCGACGACAGCTCACCCACTGGACAGGTCTGCGGCATCGATGGCTGCAAGATTTGATTGGCAATGAATGGAGGCACTCTGAAGGTGCCGCCTGCCCTTAATACAGAACGAGAAATCCAGATGAGTCGTATCGTTGAGTTGAGCGCTCCCCAATTTGCTCGCTTCGTAGCCAAAGGGAGCAGTGTCGTAATGTTCTCAGCCTCCTGGTGCAAACCTTGTAAAGAAATGAAGCCGATCTTCTTGGAGCTGGAGGGGAAACTCCATTCATTAGCGGTATTCGGAAAGATTGATATTGCGGTGTCTCCGACAATTGCGCCGATGTATGGCATCCGCTCTGTGCCATCCTTGGCGGTTTTTCACGAAGGCCGATTACTGAAAATCTTCGCAGGGTCTAAGTCAGTTTCATCCTTGAAGAAAGCGATTATTGCTGAGCTGGAAGATGCTTGCTGACCGAGCATCCTCCGTAACTCGTCAATCTGTTCGGTCATTATTCTCGCGGTTTCTTAGACCATTTTCTCCTGGGCCTGTGTCAATTGGGTGAGCACGATCTTCGTTGAAAATTTCCGTCAGTAAAGCGTTCGCTCGTTTGTAAGCGTCGTACTTGAATTCGGTGTCATCAACAGGTTGAGCGGCCATTTCTTCCAGCATTTCCAAATTCAGGCGACGGAACCGATCCGCACGCTCACGAGCCTCGTAGCGCCCTACACCCAGTTGCTCCAAGGCTCTTCGCCCAAGAGACAACGCGCTTTCAAAGGTTTCCCGTTCCACGGCCTCTATGCCCATCTGGCGCAAGGTAATGCTGTGCCCCATATCACGAGCGCGCACCACCAGTTTTAGGGATGGAAAATGCTCTTGGGCCAGCTCGGTCAGTGCCAGGTTATCGTCCTGATTGTCGATAGCGTTGATCAGCACCACGGCTTTCGCGGCACCCGCAGCGTGAAGTAGATCGAGACGTGTAGCATCCCCGTAAAACACCTTCACCCCGAACTTTCGCAGTGTCTCAATGTGGTCGGGATCATGATCCAAGACCACTACCTCAAAGCCACAGGACATCAGCAGACGCCCAGCGATTTGACCGAACCGACCGAAGCCAGCAATGATGACCCGAGGATTGCTCTGATCAATGATGTCTGATTCCTTGCTGCCCTGTTTGCCCGACGAGTCCAAGTGATTGAGCAAGAGGATCAGCAGAGGCGTTACACACATGGACAGCGCAACCGCCAACGTCAGACTTTTACCCCAGGGGTCGACCAGGATGCCGGCGACTGTCGCTGCGCCAAATACTACAAAGGCAAACTCACTGCCTTGGCCCAGGAACACCGCCTGCCATGAGCGCTGATCACTGGGGACACTCAGGAAGCGCCCCAGAAGCTTGATCACGAGCAGTTTGATCAGGATAAAGCCCAACGTCAGAGTGATGACCTTCAAAGGGGCATCGATCAGCGTTCCGAAGTCAATCGACATGCCTACGCCGATGAAGAACAGACCCAGCAAGAGTCCCTTGAAAGGTTCGATATCGCTCTCCAGGGCGTGACGGTATTCCGAACTGGCCAATAGAACGCCCGCTAAGAAAGCCCCCATGGCCATGGATAAGCCTGCCCCTTCCAATAAGAGGCCGAACCCGAATACCAGGAAAAGGGCGACAGCACTAAAGATCTCCCTCAGGCCAGAGCGCGCTACAAAGCGAAGGACGGGTCTAGATACGTACTGACCCAAGAGAACAACTGCGACAATTGCACCAACGATTTTGGCGATGGACAGGGCCAGCTCCGAACCCGAGGGCGTACCGCCATTTGCGGCCAGCAGTGGAATCATCGCCACGAGGGGAATCGCCGCGATGTCTTGGAAAAGCAACACGGCAAAGCTGCTTCGACCCACCGCAGTCGAGGTCACGTTCCGCTCATTCATGGCCTGCATGGCGATGGCTGTAGACGAGAGGCTCAGCGTCAGTCCCACAAGCAGCGCAGCTGTCCAGCTCAAGCCTAGTGCAGCGCAAAATATTGCGATGGCTGCACCACATGCAAGCATCTGCAGCGCACCTCCACCGAACACCATTCGACGCATAGACCAAAGACGCTTGGGGTCGAGTTCAAGACCGATGATGAACAGCATCAACACCACGCCAATTTCAGCAAAGTGCAGTATGGACTCAACATCGGTTACAAGCTTCAAGCCCCACGGGCCAATTAAGCAGCCGGCAATCAGATACCCCAGAACCGGGCCTAAACCTAACCGAACGGCAATTGGGACTATCAAGGCAGCTGAGCCCAGATAGATAAGCATTTCAATCAGGCTGTGAGTGTCCATTTAATCTTCCTTCCACGAGGCCAAAAGCTCGCCGTAATGACGGATCTGCCTGAGCAGTCCGGCTTGATCTGCTCTGTATGTGCCGTGAACTGCTACTGGACTTAACCAACGCATTCCACAGTAATTTGCGGTTGCTTGAAGGGGCTGGGACAGCACGGCGAAACCTGGGTGGTCGCCGCCTTCAAAATGATCATGGTCTCCGCCCGTGGTCACGACCCACAGTAGATTTTTATTTTTTAAAGCAGTAGCACCATTGCCGTATGCCCAGCCCCGTGTGAAGACCTTGTCAATCCACAACTTCAAAAGTGGCGGGTAGCTATACCAATACAAGGGATGCTGCAGAACCAGCAGATCTGCTTGTTCAACGGCCTCCTGTTCAGCTTCAACGTTGATATTGAAATCTGGGTATAAATCGTACAGGGAGCGGATTACAACATCGGGTCTATTTGCTGCGAACCTGAGCATGAACTTGTTTACGTTGGATTTCTCAGGATAAGGATGGGCGTAAATGATCAGAATCATGGCGTGATACCCCACCAACCTGGCATTCTACAATAACGGAAAAAGCCCCCTGGTCGTTGAGCGTAAAATGCACTCAACGATCAGGGAGCTATTGGTTCAGCGATGAAGCTTTACTGGCCTGCTTGCAGCTTCAACACATCCTGGGCAGTGACTGGATTGCCAGCAATGCCCCAGTCTCCGCTCTTGACCTCTTCGAAAATTACCCAGGTCAGGGCACGCATATTTTCCCCTTCCACCGACACCATGGCGTCAGTCACTTTGCGAATGACCTCAGCTTTTTGCTCGTCAGAAAAAACCCCTTCAATACCCTTGATAGTTACGAGTGGCATGGTGTTCTCCTAAATGTTTGGGATGGAATATCAGGCTTTTGCTGCTGCGTATTCCGGGTAGTCGGTGTAACCCTTGTCAATCGAATCGCTTACGCCGTAGTAGGTCGCACGATCACCCTCGGCTAGAGGCCAATCGTTCTGCATACGCTCTACAAGATCAGGGTTAGCGATATAGGCGGTGCCGAAGGCAATCAGGTCTAGCTCGCCTTTAGCCAGCTCAGACTCTGCGATTTCCTTGGTGAAGCCGCCCGCAGCCATCAAGGTGCCTTTGTAAGCCTCGCGGAACGCAGCACCGAAGCCTGGTGGCGTTTGCGCGGCCAAGATGGTTGGTTGGTAGTTCAGGTGAACAAATGCCAGCTCTCGTTCATTGAGGGCAGCCGCCATGCTCATCCAGGTTTCTTCTTCGCCTTCGTAAACACCGAAGTCGTACAGGCGACCAAACGGCGAGAAGCGAACGCCAATCTTCGAACCACCGATCTCAGCAGCAATGGCGTCAATCGTTTCCAGCAGGAAGCGCTGGCGGTTGGCAATAGAGCCACCGTACTGATCAGTCCGAGTGTTCAGGGCGCTGCTCAGGAATTGATCGAACAGGAAGCCGTTGGCTGCCATGATCTCAATACCGTCAAAACCTGCATCCATCGCCATCCGCGCGGATTTAACGAAATCCGCAATGACGCGTTTCACTTCTTCAGTTTCCAGGGCGCGTGGTTCGCTTGGTTGAACAGGCCCAGATTTGCCCGGTTCGATCCAGGCATACACCGTGGTATCCACCGCAGGCACCGTACCGGAGGATACAGGCACCATGCCATGTACCGAAACGTGGGACATGCGGCCCACGTGCCAGAGCTGTGCAAAAATCTTCCCGCCCTTGGCGTGCACCGCGTCAGTGACTTTGCGCCAGCCTGGTAGGTGCACATCTTCGTAAATGCCAGGGGTGTACAGATAGCCACGAGCCTCATCGGAGATAGGCAGGCCTTCGGTGATCAGCAAGCCGGCAGAAGCACGTTGCGCGTAGTACAGCGCGTTGGACTCATTTGGAATGTTGTTCAGAGTTCGGGTGCGAGTCATGGGCGCCATGACAACGCGGTTTTTCAGGGGAATGCCAGCCAGATCGTAAGGTGTGAAAAGCTTATTCATGATTACTCTCGAAATCGTCTAGGAAGGAAAGTCGGCGTTATGCTTAGGACTTATCGAAAGCGTCGAGTACATGGGTGCTGTACACCAAAGCGGCACCGGCGTTCATGTTGATGGCTACACCCAGTGCTTCGGCGACTTCTTCACTTGTAACGCCGAGCTTCTTAGCCTCAGCAGCGTGGAAGGCGATGCACCCGTCGCAGCGAGTGGTCACAGCTACAGCCAAAGAAATCAGCTCGCGGGTTTTGGCATCCAGATGATTCGTCTTCCCACCAGCAGCGCCTAGCGCAGCCATGCCTTTCATGGTTTCAGGGGACAGGCCATTGAGCTCTACGAGGCGAGTGTTGATGTCTTTGCGGGTTTGCTTCCAATCTTGCATGAGGCTCTCACATGGGCGTTAACGCCCGGCAGGTTCGCGGGTTTGTTTCGACAATGGACATACGCTACCATCTAGTTGGTAGGCTTGCAACGCCTCATGCGAAATTCACGTCATTACGCATGATTGAGGTGACAGTATCGATACGTGGCCAGCGAAACGTGGGACGAAGGCGCCTGTCCATGACTGCGCGCCTACCTACAGGTAGCTCACTGTAAGCATTGAATGGACGCTGGACTGCACACCCAAGGTGTATCGAGTGACTACAGCTCGGGAGCGGGTTCGGTGCCCCTATCGGGTCGACGAAGCTCACGATGCCCTCGCTAGCGTCTCCAGAAACAGCTTGAGCAAATTACTGCCGGGCACCTACGCCAATGCCGATGAGACTGTTGTTCTCATCTGCGGCTGGAAAACGGTGGGAAACACACAAATACCGACCGATAGGTAGCTTTTCGACCGGTATCGTTAAATCACCTGATTTAGGTCTGCTCAGCGACGTCGTCTCTGCTCTGAGCATTGGTTATACGCGCGGGGTATGCACCGCTCGTCCGGATGGGCAGCAGGTGATAAAGAATCGTAGGAACAAATGGCCGTAAGGCTGGGAGAACGGAGGCAGGCAGAAGGAGAACGGGCTACAAAGGAGATCTACATGGGTGACGCCCACCCTGGCAGGTGGGCAATCAGGTACGAATTACGATGCATTGATAGGTGTGAATCGCACCGATCAGACAATGATACTTCTCATAATCAAGCTGAAGCCGGATTGCGAGCCTACTTTATCGCTCATCGCCCAAGAAACAAAACTGTCACCTTCTAGAATGTTCAAAATCGCTCTTGAAATTTCATTTGGATTTAGATCGCCGCGTATCAGATTTTCAGCTTGACCTTTGATCAAATTGCTTTCTAACCACAGGAGATGAATTTGGAAAAACTTTTGAGTAAGCTCTTTGAGACTTTCTGGCAAGGCGGACAACTCTGCTGCAAGCGCACCACAGAGAGGTAGCATTCCATTTTCCGAGCTATCAACAAACAATGAGGCGAAAGCCTCTAAGCGGTCTAGCGCATCAGCGTTTTGTTCATTGATTAAAGCTAGATTTTTCTCAAATCTAAAGAGATAGCTCTCAATCACCGCGATCCCGAGCCCTTCTTTCGTCGGAAAGTGGTGATGAATGCTTGCTTTCTTAATACCAATTTCATCCGCTAAATCTGCATAGCTAAATGCTGCGTAACCCTTGGTACGCAATAGTAATTCAGCAGTAATGAGGAGATCGGAACGCGTGCTCATGACTTTACCTTGATTTTCTGATAGAGCCATATTAACTGCATTAGGGCAGTGATTCAACTCATAGAGCGACAAGGGGACACCATGAAACGCCCCCTAATCGCCCAAAACCGTTTTTACGTGGCCTGTACGGCTTTCACCTCTTCATCAGCCCTGACTTTCGCACGAACGACTCTCGACCACCCAACGAGTAGGACAACTGCTATCACCGGAATCGAAAGGACAGTATACGTACCATTAGGGTAGTCAAAGCCCAATAGAACTAGTACAGCAAGCAGGAAAGCAAGGGTCAACCATGAAGTGAACGGCGCGCCTGGCATTTTGAAATCCACCATTGCGACCTCCCCTTTTTTTACTGCACGCCGATACCTTAACTGCGACAGAACAATAAAGGCCCATGTAGAAAGTATACCCAAGGAAACCATATTCAACAGCAATTCGAACAATTGTGATGGAATCAAGTAATTCAGAAATACACCAAATACGTTAATACCCATGGTCACTAGGATTCCCATGTAAGGTACCCCTTGTGAATTCATACGCTTAAAGATTTTTGGTGCAGAGCCACCCATCGCAAGCGACCTCAAAACCCGCCCAGTTGCATACAGCCCTGAATTCAAGCTTGAGAGCGCGGCTGTCATCACGACAATATTCATGATGGAACCAATACCTGGAACTCCGAGCATTTCAAAAAAAGTTACGAAAGGGCTAACATTCGCACTATAGGCAGTCCATGGAAGAACAGTAACCAACAAAAATACAGAGCCAACGTAAAATAGGCTTATCCGCCAAATCACGCCATTGATTGCTTTGGGAATAACACTCTTGGGATCCGCCGTCTCGCCAGCCGCGGTTCCAACCAACTCTATACTCGCATATGCGAATATAACACCCTGCACGATTATTACAGCCGGCAGTAAACCATGGGGAAATATACCACCGTTGTCTGTAATTAGGTGCAACCCAGGGATAGTCCCACCTACCTCATGACCCGTAGCAAAAAAGTACGAGCCCACAATCAAAAAGATGCTAATTGCGGCAACCTTTATCACCGCAAACCAAAACTCCATCTCCCCGAACCACTTCACACCCACCATATTCATCAATGTGACCACGCCCAATGCGCTTAGTGCAGACACCCACTGGGGCACATCTGCGAACACACCCCAATACTTCATGTAAATCGCAATTGCGGTTATATCGACAACACCTGTCAGTGCCCAGACTAGAAAATACATCCAACCTGCGACGAAGGAAGCACGCTCACCCATAAACTCACGAGTGTAAGAAACAAAGCTCCCACTACTCGGTCTGTGCATTACTAATTCACCAAGCGCCCTGAGTATAAAAAAAGCGAAAACCCCGCACACCAAGTACACAACAGCGAGTGCGGGCCCTGCGATCTGCAACCTGGCACCGGCCCCCAAAAACAAGCCAGTACCAATTGCCCCTCCAAGCGCCATCATCTGCACATGCCGCTTCTTTAAGTGCTTTGAATATCCGCTCTCGTGAGATTCGAGCCATTCTGACTGACTTTTTAGATCGCCACTTTTAGCTTTGAATGCGGACTGCGATGTTTCAATTTGGCTTTTCATGTGTCACCTAAGCGATGAATTTGCAGTTTTTGTATTATTTCTTGCAAACCTAAACTTGCGGCAGATCCCAAAACAACTATGAAGCATTATTATTTTTAAATGTCGCAACACCGGAGCATTGAATGAAAAACCCGCTCAACCCCAGGCGAGCATGACGACACAACAAAAACCTACCATCCGAATGGATGGCTTTCAACAAAAAATTACAAATTATCCTATGCCATTGAATTCATTGGGTGTTTCAACAGATCCCAACCACATGGTAGACATTTATCAAAGGAATGAATAACCTTGAACCTGCCGGTGGCGCTCTCGCCCACACCCTAAGCCAACGTTCTGGAAGGTAAGATGAACAAATACAATAACGTACAAACGTTACTTGCTCAGGCCTCCGTCCAACCTGAGCAACACCATGGGTTTGTCAACACGCCAATTTATCGGGGCTCTACGGTGGCGTTCCCCACCTGTGAGTCGATGCGTGAGGGGCGCCAGAAATACGTATACGGTCGCTGGAATAACCCCACTACGGAGGCTTTGAGTCAGGCATTGCGCCAACTTGAGGGAGCGGAAGGCACAGTGATATGCCCATCAGGCCTCTCGGCCTGTACTACCGCCATTCTTGCGGTGGTCGGCGCTGGCGATCATTTGCTCGTGGCCGACAATGTATATGCCCCTATAAGGACATTCTGTGAAAGCGAAGGTCGGCGCCTAGGAATCGAAGTCTCGTTTTATGACCCCACAATAGGGTCAGGCATCATTGACTTCTTGAGGCCAAATACTAAAGCTATCTATACAGAGTCACCTGGCTCTTTAACTTTGGAAATTCAAGACATTCCAGCAATTGCCAAGATCGCTCATGCGCACGACATACTCGTAATTGCTGACAATACTTGGGGCACACCACTTTACTTTCCGTCAATAGATCTCGGCGTCGACTTGTCCATCATGGCAGCGACAAAGTATATTGTCGGCCATTCCGACGCTGTCATCGGAACGGTATCGGCATCCAAGCGAGCCTGGGATCGCTTGAAGCGCTATCACTTCAACATGGGGCTGTTCGCAAGCCCTGATGACGTGGCCCTCGCGCTCAGAGGACTGCGAACATTAGATGTCCGGCTTGAACGACACTTCAAGAACGCAACTATTGTGGCTAAGTGGCTGGATAATCACCCTGATGTTGAATCAGTCTATTACCCTGCCTTAGAGTCCCACCCTCAACACCACCTATGGAAGCGAGATTTTAAGGGTGCTTCAGGCTTGCTTTCATTTGTCCTCAAGCCGTCAACGCAAGCAGCGGCAGATGCGCTGCTAGATAACTTGTCATTGTTCTCTATTGGCTACTCCTGGGGTGGCTATGAAAGCTTGGCAATGATAGCAAACCCGAGTCTGGTAAGAAGCGAAACCGCCTGGGAGGTACAGGGACACCTAGTTAGGCTTCACATTGGACTTGAAAGCCCACATGATCTCATTGAAGACCTAGAGTTAGGCTTTTCCAAGTACAACTCGCTAAAACCTTAAGCTCGCGAAATATTTTAAGCGCAGCCTGAAATATCAGGCTGCGCCTTACAGCTTAGTTATAATTTGAAGAGCATGGCGACCACTAAAACACTCAAACTTGACAAGACGCCTACCTAGTGATAGGCTTAATTTTCGCATTGTACCAACCGACATAATTTGATGAGGAAGAGTATTATGGACAAAAACGGCAGCCCACCCAATCGGCCAACTTTTCGAGTTAGCATCAACCGATCATCCGCCAACAGAAGAGTTCGTTATATAGAAGGAACCCAGATTGATCCTAATGAGTGCATATTTTGTGTGCCAGATCTGGATGATGACGTCGTTGACATAGCTGACCGCGTGCCTGACGACAAACTGAACCAAAGTCCAAGCTAAGGTGAACCCTCACCACCATTTACTGTGATGGAGGGTTTGTATTGCACATTGTCTCAGAAAATTTGTCAGTGCATTGCACGCATTAAAGCAACAGGCCAACGTACCCTTATGGGACGCCATACCACGCTGAGCGCGGGAATACAGCACCGCACCGAGATGTTGACTTAGCCCCAAGTTTCTTACAGTAGCCGAGAAAGTTGGTTGAAATAAGCGGGTGTAGTTTAATGGTACAACTATAGCTTCCCCAGTTACCGGTGAGGGATCGATTCCTCTACCCACTCCAACCCTTGACCTAGAGCCTCACAGCTACTCCCCCCGAGATTTCATCTTCCTCGCATTTGGCCTCAATTGGGCGCGATTCGCTCCTCAGAACATACCCTCCTGGTGCGCCATTTCGGATGACCTGCGCTAACCCCACCTGCTCCACTGAACGCGTTGGGAAAGTGATCGCATACTGGGTAATGTGTTTATTTTGTGCGGGTAGCCAGTCCCTGACGGCGATCAGGTCAGCCACACTGCCCCCCCCCGCGAAGCATACTTCAGGCTGCGCCCCCTGGATGGTTTCAATCCCATTCCTGATGCCGAAGGTGAGCCAGAGGTGGTGGAAGCGAACTGCTATTCTGAGCAGACAATTTGCAGGCCAAAATGCATCGGTTACTTAGCAGTTAGTCGAAAAATACTCCGCCATAAAAACGCGCAGTGAAGATGGAAGCGCGTAGGGTCAAGATAGAACACAGTTCAGCTTACTTCACTACAGACGAACCGCAAGGCCACGCAACAGCGTTTAGAATGGATCAGTGATTAGAAATTTTAGTGTCAGAAAATCTTCCACCGAGCCAATCGGTAACCACATAAATGCTACTCAACGTCTGTACAACCAAGAAGCCTTGAACAGTCGAACTATGCATGATGATTGACGTGCGTATAGTGTCACCGTCATCGAAACGTCCTCCTCGATCGGCGAAGACCACTCCCTCCAGATAGAGATCCCCTGGCCCATAAGCAGCCGCCGAAATATATGCTGTAACCGGCACCCCGAAATCTCGCCGCATAGCGTTGACAACACTAGTTGGCAAAGCGGCAGCCACATTCCGGTCAGCATGACACGTAGACAACGGAGCTCGTTTCCTAGCCATGTAGCACCTCTCATAGCCTAATGATCAAGACAGAAGACGACACTCACTCTTCGTCCTTCGCGTCATCCCTGCTCGCCGTCCAAACTCGCCCATACGATTCATCCTGCAGAAGCGAATCACCGGCATCTTCGAACATGCACCCGAGCCACCTCATGCGCTTCATACCTGCTACTTGAGTAAAAAAGCATCTCTCACAAAGGTGCAGCTCGTAGTCTTCACCGCTGTGTTCTGATCCCTCTCTCCAGGATGCCTGCAAGGTAGCGAACTGAAACTCACCTGCTACACGCGTCGATTCTCCGCAGACATCGCAGAGCACATCGGTAACCGCGCTTGGTTCTGACTCACCGCTGAGCTTCATCACAACCTCTCATCTTAACGAGAAGTTGCAGTTTGGCTCTTAGTTCGAGTTGAGTCTGCTTACTACCAAGCCCGAGATTTGGGTCACACCTCACAAGCCTATCGTCATGCTCTGGCCAGCTAAAATCTGGATCGTCATCGATCGCAATCCATTGGGTGATCCCTGCACGAGTCACCGCGCCACATATCTGCTCATAGCGAGTAAAAAGGTCATACCCTTCCCTCACCGTAGCCCGCATCCGGGAATGCCAAGTCGCCGAAACTGTGCGATCTTGAAGATTCACTGGCAAAGCTGCACGAGCTCTTTGATACCCGAGCATCCGCACCCAGGACGTAGATAAACTGATTTTGACAATCGGAAAGTCCTGCAAAATGTCATACAGGATTGGCGCGTGCATCATGAGCTTACCCTCAGCTCTAAGCTCAATCCCATGTTTGGTTCGGAAAGCTGCATCAGGATGAAGCACCCCGTCGAAATCCAAAAACAAGATCACGTCGTCTGGTCGAATCACTCGAGGTCGTACAGAGTTGATCATGATATGCCCCCGGCTATGGCTATACTCACACACGCCTCCTCGTGACCACGCACTGCCTAAAAACCTCGGAAATTCACGCGAGCTTGCGAAGCGTGGCTTCTGTTTAACGCTAGAGATCAACCCAAAGAACCCAGCAATTTCATAGAAGACTTAAATAAGAACCTTAAAACCCTCCTCTTCGAGCGTATCAATCTTCCCACCTGCTGGCGAAGTATAAACAACACCCTCTGCAACCTTATGCATCGAAACTTTACCGCCTTCCTCCCCGCGCCCGACGATCAAACTTAAGACCTTATTCATAGCCCAACCACCACCTCCGTTCATCCAGGCAGGACTCATCAACAGAACCTCAGTTACTTTAAGATCTTCAGACTGTTTTTCTAGAACATCTTCAAGCACATTCACATCGCTTAAAAAATACTGACGCGATGCTAATTTTCCATTCTCCAATTCTTCTACCACAACCTGATAGAAGTGGTAGTAGCTTTGCCATTCCACAATCCTCATGCACGTGTGGCCCTCACCTAACAATGCAGATGCATTCGAACTCCATGACTCATGGGTGACAAACATTTTTCGATCCTTTCATTTTTACTCGCACATTAGGGCTTGGCCGAAAGTCAGCGCCTTGCAGTGAAGTGTCGCCAGACACATATTCAGACTTGCCAAACTGCCACCATATGGGCTGAAGGGATCTGTACCTCCACCCCAACTTTTGTCAATTTATGGCATATATTGAAACCGCCTGAATTTTGGGTGCAGGCCTACCCCGCATAATTTCTGCGCATAGAGAATAGAGGCTAGCGATCCTTAATGGTCATTATATGGCGTGTTATGGATCGACGCAATGTGGCTTCATCCTGTCTTTTACGGGTGAAGAACATGTCTCTTAGCGAGGCCATGGCTGCGGTTGTCAGAGCATTGAGACAAAACCGGAAAATGACTCAGGACGATCTGACGATGATCGGTCGGAGGGGAAGAAGCCGCATTGAGGGCGGGAAGGCTAACGTGACGATAGACACGCTTTCTAACGTAGCAACAATGCTCGAAGTCGACCCCGCTCTGCTTCTCCTGCTCGCCCACTCTGCTCACTCCGGTGAGCCTGTCGATGTCGCGCTCAAGCGCATCTCGTCCAAGCTCAACGCTCTCAAGCAGGATGGTGTCATCGAGAACATCGCTGCGCAGCCCGAGCGACCAATTGGTAGACCTGCTACTCGCGACATCCAGGCCGCACTCCAACGTGCTCCCCTTTTGAAGGAGGCCGGCATGTCGAACTCTGAGATTGCCCAAGAGCTGGGCGTGTCAAAAACGACTGTGCAGCGGTTTCTTACCAAACCAGCAAGCTGATCAAACCCTGGAATTGCCGCTATCTTCAATGACGCTTCTGAGGGCCGAATGACGACTCAGGCTCACTCCCCATCAAAATCGCACCCTTTAAGCTTGAAATGGGTGGGCATTCCAAGGTGCATGAGGTAAGCCATTGAAAAATTTCAGTTTGGAACGCCCGAAAGCGAGCGAGCATTTTTGGCAACATCCATGCGATTTTCAGCAAATTAGCAAAACCACGAATGGTTCATGGCCCACCAGCAACTTGGCCCGCGGCTGGTCGACAGCCAGGCGGCCGCGCTGGATTGCTGGGTACGCGAATATCGCGGGCTGCTGGGCATCGCGTTGACCGATTGCATCACCATGGACGCGTTCATGGGCGATTTCGATTTGTACTTCGCCAAACTGTTCGACGGTTTGCGCCACGACTCTGGCGACCCGCTAGCCTGGGCAGAGAAGGCCATTGCCCACTATGAAAGTCTGGGCATCGACCCGCAGGGCAAGACGTTGATCTTTTCCGATGGGCTGGACTTTGCCAAGGCACTTGGCCTGTACCGCGCGCTGCATGAACGGATCAATGTGAGCTTTGGCATCGGCACCCATCTTACTTGCGATATCCCAGGTGTCGTACCGATGAACATCGTGATCAAGATGACGGCCTGCAATGGTGCGCCGGTGGCGAAGATCAGTGATAGCCCGGGCAAGACGCAGTGCCGGGATGAGAACTTCGTGGCTTATCTGAAGCATGTGTTCAAGGTAGCTTGAGCCCTGTCACTGTGAGCGCCTACTAGAGTGGAAGAGGTGTATGCGAAGCGGTCAAGCGAAACGGTTATTGGAGTCCAACCCATGAAAGATCAGATCACTAAGCTGGATGAAACCCTAGAGGGGCTCGCTCAGATCGCAGATGAACTCGAACGCCAAGTAGCCCCATGTCCAGTGACTCGCCTTTTGCTTATCGCATGGTTAACCGAGTGGGTGCGAGGCCCGGAAACCCAGGCTGCGTTGAAGCGAGATCTTCCTTGCTTGCCTCAATCATTGAAATCGGCCTATGCGGTGTGGATTCACCACAGCGGTGGCCGCTAACGAGGAAAACAAATGGTATCTTTCGACCTTCAACGGATGCTGCTGGGCGATCTGCCTGTGACCTTTCTTCTGGAGGTCGCCCTTAGGGTCTTGGCCGCATTTGCAGCCGTCTTCTTCTTCCTCAAATTCAGTGGCCGACGCGGAATCAAACAGCTCTCCCGCTTCGAGCTGGTCGTTATTCTGACCCTCGGCTCCGCTGCCGGCGATGTGACCTTCTACGAGGATGTTCCGCTGCTGCCGGTGGCCCTGGTCTTCTTGACGCTCCTGTTGTTGTATCGGGGTACGGTCTACCTCATGAAGCGGAGCAAGACGTGTGAAGCCTGGATTGATGGATTGCCGATAACGGTGGTGAAGGACGGAATGTACGAGATCCATTCGCTGCGCAATATGAACATTTCCTCGAATGAACTTTTCATGGAACTACGCCAGCGCGGTGTAGAGCACTTGGGACAGGTACGTTTGGGCTTGTTGGAAACTGACGGTGAGCTCAGTTTGTATTTCTATGAGCCGGAGGACACCAAGGCGGGCTTGTCAGTGCTCCCTTTCGAGCATCGTCCGCAATACTCCTCACCACCTTCTGCCGGCCTTTACTGTTGCGTGGGCTGTGGTTTTCCAACCTACCATGGGGCGCACGACTCGGTCGCATGTGAGCGCTGTGGCCATGTCGTTTGGTCCCCAGCGCTGGACACGCTACGCAATCGTTAGGCAGCGTGCTCAGCCTCGACCTTGGCCCAACGCTATTGACTGCCGTCGAAGCCGGGCGGCGCGCGAAATGCATTGGGCGCCCGCAAGACCTAACCCACTTCAAGCTCCCCAACGCACAACGCCATAAACCGTGCCGCCGCCCGCGAAGGCGTGGCGGCATGGGGCATCAGGATGGAAAAGCGCCTCACCAGTGGCTGCGGCGCAATCCGCAGCCGCCGCAACGCGCCATCCTCATGGCGAATCGACATGGCCGACACAAAGCCGATGCCCATCCCCGCCCGCACCGCTTCCTTTACCCCCTCCACGCCAGCAATTTCCAGCCCCACGCGCATTGCCACGCCACTGCGGGCAAACGCGCGTTCGACAATCTGCCGCACCCCTGACCCACTCTCGCGCAGCACCAAGGGGTAGGCCCCCACAGCCTCCAGGGTCTGCGGCTCGTCACCTGCCAACGGATGGCCACTGGGCACGATGGCGACGATCTCGTCTTCACGCCACGGCGTCACCCCCGTGCCCAGGGGCAGCTCCTGCCCGGGGGGGCCTTCGATCAGGGCGATGTCGACACTGCCCAGCGCGGCGACGATTTCTGCGGTATTGCCATTGGAGGTACTCACCGACACGTCGGGGTAGCGTGCATGGAAGTCGGCGATCAGGTACGGCAACAGGTAGCTGGCCGGGGTGGTACTGGCGCCGATGCGCAGTGTGCCGCGCTCCAGGCCGCGCATAGCCTCGCGCAGGGCTTGCGCCTGGCGAAAGGTGTCGCGCAGTCGCTCGGCATGGGCCAGCAGCTGCTCACCCGCAGCTGTCAGCCGCACGCCACGGCCGGCGCGTTGATAAAGCGGTTCGCCGAACGCCTCCTGCAGCAACTTCAGCTGCCCGGACACAGCCGGCTGCGACAGGTGCAACGCCTGGGCCGCATGGCTGATGTTGCCGTGCTCGGCAACCGTGGCGAACGTTATCAGTTGTTCTGGGGTCATGAATTGAAAATATCAGCAAAATGGATACTTCACATCCTAAATTACGATTTTTTATAAGCTTATAACCAGATTAACGTAGGCCTTGTCGAAACACCTTTTCCGGAGGACTCACATGGCCACGGCTCCGTCCCACCCCGCCTATACGCCTACCCTCTCTACCCGAGGGCGGCTCAATGGCATCCTGTTCGTCGCGCTGTTCGCGCTTGCCGTCACCCAGCTGGCGGCCTTGCCCGCCATCGCCAGCCTGGGTATCAGCCCCTTGATCGTCGGCATCGTTGCCGGTGCCTTGTATGGCAATGCACTGCGCGATGGCGTGCCGGCCAGTTGGGCGGCGGGCATCAATTTTTCGGCGCGCGGGCTGCTGCGCATCGCCGTGGCCTTCTTCGGCCTGCGGGTCAGCCTGCAGGAAATCGCCGAAGTCGGCTGGTCGGGGCTGACGGTGTCGCTGCTGGTGGTGGTCAGCACCCTGCTGATCGGCCTCTGGTGTGGCATGAAGCTGCTCAAGCTGGACCGCGACACCGCGCTGCTCACCGCCGCCGGCAGTGCCATCTGCGGCGCGGCTGCGGTGCTGGCCTTCGAGTCGGCGCTGCGCAGCGCTCCGCACAAGAGCGCCATGGCGGTCGGCAGCGTGGTGCTGTTCGGTACCCTGTCGATGTTCCTCTACCCACTGGCGATCAATGCCGGCTGGCTGCACCTCGATACCCTGGGCGCCGGGCTGTTCCTGGGCGGCACTATCCATGAAGTAGCCCAGGTGGTCGGCGCTGCGAGCAACGTCAGCCCCGAGGCTACGCACATTGCGACCATCGTCAAAATGACCCGGGTGATGCTGCTGGTGCCGGTGTTGCTGGTGCTGGGCTTGTGGATCAGCCGCGCGCGCCAGCCTGGCCAGGGGCAAGGCAACGGGCGCATCGCCATGCCCTGGTTCGCCTTCGGCTTCCTGGCGCTGGTGCTGGTGAACTCGCTGCAGGTGCTGCCTGGCAGTGTGACCCAGGTGGTGAATACGCTCGACACCTTTGCCCTGACCATGGCCATGACAGCGCTGGGCATGGAGACGCGCTTCAGCCAGATCCGCCAGGCGGGGCCACGGGCGCTGATTACCGGGGCAATACTCAACCTGTGGCTGGTGGGCGGTGGGCTGGCCATTACCCTCGGGGTGCAAAAACTGTTCGGCTGAACATGCAAGCTCGGAGTGGGCGGCTTCGCGGGTTTACCCGCGAAGCCGCCCACTCCGTCTGCAGAATCTTTCCACGGTGCCCCCTCGTTGTCGCGTGCATTTCTCGGTATGGTGGTGTCAAAGAAGGATGTTTTACCCGCACAGGAAAGACTTAGATGCCTCAACGCCATGTCATAAATGCATCCGTCAGCCCCAAAGGCAGCCTGGAGACGCTGTCGCAACGTGAAGTGCAGCAACTGAGTGAAGTCGGTACCGGTAGCCTTTACACCCTGTTCCGCCAGTGCGCCCTGGCCATCCTCAATACCGGCGCGCATGTCGACAATGCCAAGACCATCCTCGAGGCCTACAAGGACTTCGAGGTGCGCATCCACCAGCAAGACCGCGGCGTACGCCTGGAGCTGTTGAATGCCCCAGCCGATGCCTTCGTCGATGGCGAGATGATCGCCAGCACCCGCGAAATGCTCTTCAGCGCCTTGCGCGACATCGTCTATACCGAAAGCGAGCTGGCCAGCCAGCGCATCGACCTGGAAAGCTCCCAGGGCATCACCGATTACGTATTCCACCTATTGCGCAACGCCCGCACCCTGCGCCCCGGCGTAGAGCCGAAGATGGTGGTGTGCTGGGGCGGCCACTCGATCAGCACCGAGGAATACCAGTACACCAAGAAGGTCGGCCACGAGCTGGGCCTGCGCAAGCTGGACGTCTGCACCGGCTGCGGCCCTGGGGTGATGAAGGGCCCGATGAAGGGCGCCACCATCGCCCATGCCAAGCAACGCATGCACGGCAGCCGCTACCTGGGCCTGACCGAGCCGGGCATCATCGCTGCCGAGGCGCCGAACCCGATCGTCAACGAACTGGTGATCCTGCCGGACATCGAGAAACGCCTGGAAGCCTTCGTCCGCGTCGGCCACGGCATCATTATCTTCCCCGGCGGCGCCGGTACAGCCGAGGAGTTCCTCTACCTGCTCGGCATTCTCATGCACCCGGACAACCAGGGCCTCCCCTTCCCGGTGGTGCTGACCGGGCCGCGCAGTGCCGAGCCGTTCCTGATGCAGTTGCACGCGTTCGTCGGCGCCACCCTGGGGGACGCCGCCCAGCGCCACTACCAGATCATCATCGATGACCCGGCCGAAGTGGCGCGGCAGATGGTCGAAGGGCTCAAGGAGGTGAAGCAGTTCCGCCGCGAGCGCAACGATGCCTTCCATTTCAACTGGCTGCTGAAGATCGACGAGGGCTTCCAGCACCCGTTCGACCCGACCCATGCCAACATGGCCGAACTGGCCCTGCGCCGCGAGCTGCCGCCGCATGAACTGGCCGCCAACCTGCGCCGGGCGTTTTCCGGGATTGTGGCGGGCAACGTCAAGGACAAGGGCATCCGCCTGATCGAGGAACACGGGCCGTACCAGATCCGTGGTGACAGTGCGGTTTTGGCGCCGCTGGGGCACCTGTTGCAGGCGTTTGTCGACCAGCACCGGATGAAACTGCCGGGTGGCGCGGCGTATGTGCCTTGCTATCAGGTTGTGACCTGAGTGTTTGGGGGCCGCTTTTGCGGCCCCCAGCGTCAAGCGTTGCTAGCTACCCGAGCTGACCAGCGTCCGGTCAACCAGGCGAATGCTGTCGCGCCCACCGCGCTTGGACTGATACAGCGCTACATCTCCCTGCTCGATCAACGCCGCCAGGCTCGCGGGCGGCTGGTCGAACAGGTTGGCACCGATGCTCAAGGTCACGGCCTGCGGCGTGGGCACCGTTTGCAGCGCAAACTGCTGAAACTGTTCACGCAACTGGCTGCCCAGCGCCACCACGCGCTCGCTGGTCGCCGCACTGAGCAGGATGACAAACTCGTCGCCGCCAAGCCGCGCCGCCAGTGACCGCTCCGGCAACACCGCACGCATCATCTCGCTCAAGGCGATCAACAGCCGATCACCGGCAATGTGCCCGTGCAAATCGTTGACCAGCTTGAAATTGTCGATGTCGATCAGCAGCAAGGCGCCTGGCCGTGCCGGGCTCACCTCTTTGAAAAAGTGCGTCGCCCGCACTTCCAGCGCGCGGCGGTTGTACAACGCCGTCAGCGGGTCCCGTGCCGCCAGCCGGGCGATGCGCTCTTCACGGCGATAACGCACCGTGCCGGTCATCGACAGCGCAATCAGCATGATTGCCATCGCCCCCTCGACCAGGGAAACCTGGATGATCAGCCCGCCAAACGTCGCCAGGTCAATCAGCGTGCCCGGGGCAATCGCAATGATCGCCTTCGCCACATAGAACAGGCCATGAATCAGCAGCACATAACGCAACTGCACCGCGCCCACGCTCAACGACCTGCCGTGGGGCTTCAACAGAAAACTGGCTTTGAGCGTCAGCAACGCCACCAGCAACGAGTTGACCATCAGCATCACCTTCGACCACTCCGGGCCGGCGGGCAACAGCAGCAAGGCGAACCACACCCCTACCATCAGCAGCCAGGCGCGCGACAGGCGGTGCTGGGTGAAGCGCAACACCCCCAGCAGAAAAAACCCGTGCGCCACCACCAGCAAGCCATTGGCGAACCAGATACCGATCAGCAGCAAGCCGATGCCCCGCAACAGGGCCAGGGTGGAGCCGACGGTGATCGTGGCGAAGCCGGCGCTCCAGAACAGCAGCGAAGGCTCGCGAACACTGCGCCACTCGATCGCCAGGTACAAGGCAGCCGCAGCTGCCAGGGCGATGGTGATTGTCAGCATCGTTGGGGGGTCAAGCGCCATGGACGGTTTGGCCTATCTGGTTAACGTGGAAAAGGCCTGATTGTATGCGCTTGCAAGACTTTTTCAGAGCCCCCTCACCAGCGTTACAGCACCCGCTTGATCAACGGTTCCAGGCGGCTGTAGCGCAACCGCCGCAAGAACTTGCGCACTTCCTTGGGGTGCTCGGCCTTGACCCCCAGCTCGGCAGCTGAATCGATCCTGCGCGCATGCTGGCGCAACCCCGCCAACTCGGCTTCACGCGGCACTAACCACTGTGCCTCGGGGTCATCGATCAGCAGGCCGTTTTCCAGGTCCAGGTTGAACCCTCGGGGGTTTCAGGTTGTTGCCGGTCAACAGCGAGTAGCGCTGGTCGACCCACAGCCCCTTGGCATGGAAGGTGTGCCCTGGGTCGTTCCAGATACGCACTTCAAGCTGGCCACTGGCAAGGGCGGCCTGGCGACGGCGGGTGAAGGCACGCAGGTTGTCCTCGTACAGGTAAGGCAACGCGCCGCTGGCACTGAACGGCTCGCCGGGCGCGATATAGAAGTCATTGGCGGTACGATCGCCGACAATCAACTCCACCCGCACGCCTCGGTCGAGTGCATGGTCGATTTCGCGCATCAATACCCGTGGCGGGTTGAAGTACGGCGTGCTGATGACGATTTGCGTGCGCGCAGCGCCCAGCAGTGCGCAAAGCACCCGGTTGAGCAGATTGCCGCGCCCGACACCCAGCAGCGGGATCACCCGCAGGCCCTGCCCCGACGCGCTGGCAGGCACGTCATAGGCCATGCGCCGCAGCCGCGCGCGCAAGCGCCGGATGTCGCCGCGCAGGCTGCGGGACGAGGGCGGTGCCGGCAGGTCGAGGCGCGGCGTGGCAGTGTGGTGCAGCAGGCGACGCACCAGATCGACCATGGCATCGGCCAGGGCCGGTGAGTGGAACAGGTGGTAGCGATCCAGGCGGTAGCGGTCGAAACGGTGCAGGTAGACGTTGTTGAGACTGGCGCCGGTGTAGATCACGCAATCGTCGATGATGCTGCCTTTAAGGTGCAGTACACCAAACAGCTCGCGGGTTTGCACGGGCACGCCATGGATGACGATGTCCAGGCCATGGTGCTGGCGCTGGGCCTGATACCAGGCAGCGTTGCCCGGCTGCCGCCCTCCCCCCAGCAGGCCGCGCCGGGCACGGAACCAGTCGACCACGATGGTGATCTCCAGGCCTGGCCGCGCGGCTTTGGCCTGGTACAAGGCATCCAGCACTTCCTGGCCGGCTTCGTCTTCCTGCAGGTACAACGCGACGATGACGATACGCCGGGTCGCCGCCCTGATGCGCTCGAGCAGGCAGGCGCGGTAGGCCCTGGCATCGGGCAGCACCTCGATCGACGCGGGGTGTCATGGCGAAACCTGGCAATGCCGCCAGCATGGATTCGGGGTTCACTGAACGTTCACCTTCTATAGGCAATCACTGTTGGCAGCCGCCAGCCGGCGGAGCCATTCCTGGCCGCTGCGCCGGGGGTGTAAGATCGACCCGGCAACGACCCATAACAACAAGAAACACGCGAGGCTTGGATTTTTCACTGCCCCTGACCAACTATGCCTCAGCTTGCACAGGAAGATCGCAATGGTCCACCCCGCTACAGCACCCGTATCACCCTGCACCGTCAAGACCTTCGGCTTTCTGATCCTGCCCAACTTCACCACCATCGGCCCTGGCGTCGGCGGTGGAGACCCTGCGCATGGCCAACCTGGCCGCCCGCCGCCCGATGTTTCGCACTGTGCTGATCGCCGCCAGCCACGAGCCGGTAATGGCCAGCAACGGCATGCGCGTGCTGCCTGACCACAGTATCGACAACGCCCCTGCGCTGGACGCCCTGCTGGTGGTCGGTGCCAACCCGATCGACCGCAGCCGTGGCACCCGGCCACTGATCGACTGGCTACGCCAACTGGCCCGTCAACGCCTGCCGCTGGGCGGCATCTGCACCGGCAGCTACCTGCTGGCCAAGGCCGAGCTGCTCAAAGGCTACCGCTGTACCATCCACTGGGAAGACATGCAGACCTTGCAGGAGCAGTTCCCCGGTATCGTCATTTCCGGCCAGCTGTTCGAACTGGACCGCGACCGCTATACCTGCTCGGGCGGTGTGGCGGCCATGGACATGATGCTGCAACTGGTGGCCCGTGAGGAAGGTGGCCAGGGCATCGCCGCCAAGGCGGCCGAGCTGCTGCTGTGCGACCGGGTGCGTGGCGAGCGCGAACGCCAGCGGGTGCCGCTGCGCACGTTGCTCGGCAGCGCCCAGCCCAAGCTGAGCCAGGTGGTGGCGATCATGGAGGCCAACCTGGAAGAGCCACTGGGGCTGGAGGAGCTGGCCAGCCTCAACGAGGTGACCGTGCGCCAGTTGGAGCGGTTGTTCCATAAATACCTGCAGCGGACACCCAGCCAGTACTACCTGGAGTTGCGGCTGTCGCGCGCGCGGGAGCTGCTGCTGCGCAGCGATGTGCAGGTACGTGAGGTGGCGCTGGCGTGCGGCTTCAGCTCGCCGGCGCATTTCTCCAAGAGCTACAGCCGCTTCTTTGGGCTGTCGCCGTTGGGGGAGCGGCGCCAGGCTTCGTTGCACTGAGTGAGGTGATGCCGCTTCGCGGGTAACCCCGCGAAGCGGCCGGCAAAGCCCGCTAGTCTTTCAAGGCCGCATGCGCCGTCTCCCGGCACATCAACATCGCCACCAGCGCCACCAGTGCCGCCGCCAGCAGGTACCCGGCCGGCGCCAGCTTGCTGCCGGTCACTTGTATCAACCAGGTGGCAATGAACGGCGCCGTCCCGCCAAACAAGGCATTGGCCACATTGAAGCTCAGGGCAAAGCCGCTGAACCGTACCCGGGTCGGGAAGATCTCCGCCAACAGGCACGGCAAGGTACCGTCGTTCATCGCCAGCATCGCGCCGAAGAGGATCTGGATGGCCAGGATCACCAGCAGTGGCTGCCCATCGAGCAGGGTGAACAGCGGCACGGTAAGCCCCAGAAACAACAGCGAGGCGATCACCAGCATGGTCTTGCGGCCGAAATGGTCAGACAGCCGCCCCATCAGGAAGATCAGGCCGATGTAGGTGGCCAGCGAGACGGTCGAGGCGATGAAGGCATCCCGCTCGCCCATGCCCAGCTCGGTGGACAGGTACGTGGGCATGTAGCTGAGCAGCAGGTAGAACGCGACCGCGTTGAGGCAGGTGACGCCGATACCGATGGCCAGGCTGCGGCGGTGCGCGGTCAGCAGCTCACGGATCGGCGCCGGGGCCATGCAGGCCTTGTTCTCCAGGCGCTGCTCCATCTCCAGAAACTTGGGGGTGTCCTGCAGGCTCATGCGGATATATCGGCCTACCAGGCCGAAGGGTGCCGCGAGCAGAAACGGCAGCCGCCAGCCCCAGCTGTGCAGGTCTTCGCTGCTAAGCACCTCATGCAGCACCGCCACGAACGCCGCGCCGAACAACAACCCCGCCGCCGTACTGGCCGGTACGATGCTGGTATACAGCCCGCGCCGGCCCTGTGGAGCGTACTCAGCCAGAAACGCCGACGCCCCCGCGTACTCGCCCGAAGCAGAAAAGCCCTGTACCAGGCGGATCAACAACAACAGGCACGGCGCCCACACGCCGATTTGCGCGTAGCCGGGCAGCAGCCCGATGCAGAAGGTCGAAATCGACATGATAAGGATCGACAACGACAGCGCGTTGCGCCGCCCGTGGCGGTCGCCGAAATGGCCCCAGACCACACCGCCCAAGGGGCGAACGAGAAACGACAGGGCAAACACCGCGAAGGTTGCCAGCAAACCGCTGGTCTTGTCGGTTTGCGGGAAAAACGTAGCTGCAATGATGGTTGCAAGGTAGCCGTAGGCGGCGTAATCGAACCATTCGACGAAGTTGCCCATGAAACTGGCGCGCGCGGCCTTGCGCAAGGCCTGGCGTTCGGCGCTAGGCGCGGAGCCGTCGAGAGTGGAAGCGTTCAGGGTGGTGCTGGACATGACGGGTACCCTCTGATTCTTCTAATTGGAGGCAGGGTCTAATGGTCATTCAGTAATTATTGTGGTGTGCGTGCCGGCCTCTTTGCGGGGCAACCCCCCGCCCAAGAAGGCCGGCACCGGGCGTTATTTGCGAATGATGTTGTGCTCCGGGCCATACGGGAAGCGCGTGATGTTCTCGGCACCGTTGTCGTTGACGATCAGGATGTCATGCTCGCGGTAGCCGCCAGCACCCGGCCGACCCTCGGGCAGCATGATCATCGGCTCGATCGACACCACCATGCCGGGCTCCAGCACGGTGTCGATGTCTTCGCGCAGTTCGAGCCCCGCCTCGCGGCCGTAGTAGTGGCTGAGGGTGCCGAACGAATGGCCATAGCCGAACGTGCGGTACTGCAGCAGGTCGTGACGCAGGAAGATCTCGTTCAGCTCACGGGCAATGTCGCTGCAGCGCATGCCCGGGCGCACCAGTTTCAGCCCTGCTTCGTGCACCTCGACGTTGGCCTGCCACAGGCGCAGGTGATCATCCGGGCAATGGTCAAGGAACAGGGTGCGTTCAAGCGCCGTGTAATAGCCGGCGATCATCGGGAAGCAGTTGAGGCTGAGGATCTCGCCCTTGCCGACCTTGCGGCTGGTAACCGGGTTGTGCGCGCCATCGGTGTTGAGCCCGGACTGGAACCAGGTCCAGGTGTCCATCAGTTCGCCGTCGGGGAAGCGTTTGGCAATTTCACGCACCATGGCCTGGGTAGCATGCAAGGCCACTTCGTACTCTGGCACATGCTCACGCAGGGCCTCGACCACCGCAGCGCCGCCGATATCGGCCACCTGGGCACCGTGGCGGATCAACGCCTGCTCTTCGGCGGACTTGATCATGCGCATGCGCATGCACGGGGCGCCGATGTCCAGCAACTCGGCCTTGGGGTAGCAGGCGGCGAGCTTGCCATGGTTCTGCAGGTTGAGGTGGTCGTACTCCACGCCGATGCGCGAGGCCAGCGGCAGCGCCTGCTGGATGGCGACGAAGTAGTTGTCGCGTTGCCAGTCGGTGTAGACGATGTTGTCGGTGCCGACCGTGCGCCGCCAAGGTTGGCCGCCATCGATATTGGCGCTGATCGAGACGACCTTGTCCTGGGTCACGACCAGCGCGTACGGGCGGCCAAACGAGCAATAGAGGAAGTCGCTGTAGTAATTGACGTTGTGGTACGAGGTGAAGATCGCCGCCTCGATGTCCTGCTCGGCCATGTAGGCCCGCAGACGGGCGTGGCGGGCTGCGTATTCCTGTGCGGAGAAAGTCGCTTTGACCTTTTCGCCGTTACGGATCTTCAGGGTCTTTGGCATTTGCATGGTCGGGTTCCTTGTCGTTGTGAGCACGCTGTTCAGGCCGGCCGCCTGAGAAGCATTGCAACAGAACGAACAAGGACGCTTTTGTATCTATCCGACCTGGAATTGGCGGGATGGCCAGGGCTGCTTTGCCGGCCATTTGCGACAAAAGGCCGCCCCCACACCCTGTGGAAGCGGCCTTGCGCCGCGAATGGGGCGCACAGCGCCCCCACGTACTGATGGCGTTACTTCAGATCAAAGCGATCAAGCTCCATCACTTTTACCCAGGCAGCAACGAAGTCCTTGATGAACTTGGCCTGGCCATCGCTGCTGCCATATACCTCGCTCAGCGCGCGCAACTGGGCATGCGAGCCGAACACCAGGTCGACGCGGCTGCCAGTCCATTTCACCTGCCCGGTCTTGCGGTCCCGGCCTTCGAAGGCTTCGTTGTCGGCCGAGGTCGGCTTCCACTCCACGCCCATGTCCAGCAGGTTGCGGAAGAAGTCGTTGCTCAGGGTACCGGGCCGGTCGGTGAACACGCCGTCCTTGCTGCCACCCTGGTTGGCGCCCAGTACGCGCAGGCCACCGATCAGCGCGGTCAGCTCGGGGGCGGTGAGGGTCAGCAGTTGCGCCTTGTCCAGCAACAGCTTCTCGGCCTTGACGCTGTAACGGTCCTTGGTGAAATTGCGGAAGCCATCCGCCAGCGGCTCCAGCACCGCGAACGACTCGACGTCGGTCTGTTCCTGGGTCGCGTCGACGCGACCGGGGCGGAACCCCACGCTGCCCGTGTAACCGGCATCCTTGGCGGCCTTTTCCACCGCTGCAGTACCGGCCAGCACGATCAGGTCGGCCAGGGAGACCTGCTTGCCGCCGTTGTTGAACTCGCCCTGAATTTTCTCCAGCGCCGCCAGTACCTTGTCCACGCCCTGGTTGGCAGCCCAGCCTTTCTGCGGCGCCAGGCGCAAGCGCCCGCCATTGGCGCCACCGCGCTTGTCCGACCCGCGGAAGGTGGAAGCCGACGCCCAGGCGGTCGACACCAGTTCACCCACGCTCAAGCCCGAGGCCAGCACCTTGGCCTTGAGCGCAGCGATGTCCTGCTCATTCAGCGACGAGGGCTCGGCTTTGGGCAACGGGTCTTGCCACAGCAGTACCTCGTTGGGCATTTCCGGCCCGAGGTAACGCGCAAGCGGACCCATGTCGCGGTGGATCAGCTTGTACCAGGCGCGGGCAAAGGCGTCTGCCAACTGCTCGGGGTTGTCCTTGAAGCGCCGGGCGATCGGCTCGTAGATCGGGTCGAAACGCAGCGCCAGGTCGGAGGTGAGCATCGAAGGTGCGTGTTTCTTGCCCGGGTCATGAGCATCCGGGACGGTGCCGGCGCCCTTGCCTTCCTTCGGCCGCCACTGGTGCGCGCCGGCCGGGCTCTTGGTCAGTTCCCAGTCGAAGTTGAACAGGTTGTTGAGGTACTCGTTGCTCCAGCGCGTCGGCGTCGAGGTCCAGGTCACTTCGAGGCCGCTGGTGATGGTATCGGGGCCTTTGCCGGTGCCGAAGGTGTTGGCCCAGCCCAGGCCCTGCAGCTCAAGCCCGGCGGCCTCGGGTTCGGCGCCGACATTGTCGGCGGGGCCGGCGCCGTGGGTCTTGCCGAACGCATGGCCACCGGCGATCAGGGCCACGGTCTCTTCGTCGTTCATGGCCATGCGGCCGAACGTTTCGCGGATATCCTTGCCCGAGGCGACCGGGTCGGGGTTGCCTTCCGGGCCTTCCGGGTTGACGTAGATCAGGCCCATCTGCACGGCGGCCAGCGGGTTTTCCAGGTTGCGCTCGGCCTGCAGGTCGCGGCTTTGCTCTTCGCCATGCTTGGCAGGCTCGGCCACCAGGTCACCCTGGCCGGGCGTCTGGGCCTTGAGCTGTTCCTTGCCGTAGCGGGTGTCGCCGCCCAGCCAGACCTTTTCCGAGCCCCAGTACACGTCTTCGTCCGGTTCCCACACATCGGCGCGCCCGCCCGAGAAACCAAAGGTCTTGAAGCCCATGGACTCCAGCGCGACGTTGCCGGTGAGCACGATCAGGTCGGCCCAGGAAATCTTGTTGCCGTACTTCTGCTTGATCGGCCATAGCAGGCGCCGGGCCTTGTCCAGGCTGACGTTGTCCGGCCAGCTATTGAGCGGCGCGAAGCGCTGCTGACCAGAGCCTGCGCCACCCCGGCCATCACCAATACGGTAGGTACCGGCGCTGTGCCAGGCCATGCGGATAAACAGCGGGCCATAGTGGCCGAAGTCGGCGGGCCACCAGTCCTGCGAGTCGGTCATCAGGGCCGTCAAGTCTTGCTTGAGGGCCTGGAAGTCGAGGCTCTTGAAGGCTTTGGCGTAGTCGAAGTCCGGGTCCATCGGGTCGGACTTGGACGAATGTTGGTGGAGGATTCTCAGGTTGAGCTGGTCAGGCCACCAGTCACGGTTGGTGGTGCCGCCACCTGCGGTTTGATGGAACGGGCATTTCGATTCGTTCGACATCTGTGGGTACCTTTGGGTCGGTTATCCAGATTTCCGGTCTATGCCAGGTGTTCTATCAGCCGAGCACTGGGGCTCGTGCCTACCCCTCATCAGGTCGGGTCGGTCTTTTGCCGACACGGGGCTTGCAACGCTGTCACGCCATGGCGGCAGGGTCTTGAATACAGGTGCTCAGACGCCGCCCACATGGGCAATTCGCAGGGCCAGAGGAAAGACTAGTCGAGCTTGGGCAGACTTCTAATAGAGCCAGTATTCCGGCGTAATAGGCTGGCTCTGTCAGCGCCGATCCGGCCCGCCATAAGGCCGGCACATCCATACAAGGCACAACGGCCGGCGCCGTGCTTCAATGCACCGCGAACCTTCCAGCCAACGTGAGCCATGCCCCATGAACCGCAACGACCTGCGCCGCGTCGACATGAACCTGCTGGTGCTGTTCGAAGCCCTGATGATCGAACGCAACCTGACCCGCGTCGGTGAAAAGCTGTTCATCACCCAGCCCACCGTCAGCGCCGCCCTCGCCCGCCTGCGCGAGCTGTTCGACGACCCGTTGTTGATCCGCAATGGCCGGGCCATGGAGCCCACGCCGCGGGCGATGCAGATTTTCACCGAGCTGGGGCCGGCCATGGATGTGATCTCCTCGGCCATCAGCCGAGCGCGGGCATTCGACCCGGCCAACAGCTGCAATGTATTCCGCCTCGGGCTGTCGGACGATGCCGAGTTCGGCCTGTTCCCCGCCCTGCTCCAGGCCCTGCGCGAAGAGGCGCCGGAGATCAGCGTGGTGGTGCGGCGGGCCAATTTCCTGTTGATGCCGGGGCTGCTGGCCAGCGGCGAGATTTCGGTTGGGGTGAGCTATACCACCGACCTGCCCGCCACCGCCAAGCGCCGCAAGTTGCGCGACATTGGCGTACGGGTGCTGCGCGCCGACGATCGCCCGGGGCCACTGACCCTGGACGAGTACTGCGCCCGGCCGCATGTGATGGTGTCGTTCTCTGGCGACATGAGCGGCAATATCGACCTCGACCTGGCGCGCATCGGCCGTTGCCGCAAGGTGGTGCTGGCCGTGCCGCAGTTCGGCAGCCTGCGTGCGCTGCTGCGCAACACCGAGCTGATCGCCACGGTACCGGACTACGCCGCCTGCGCCCTGGCCGATGACGGCAGCCTGCGCGCCGACCCGGCACCCTTCGAGATCACCGAAGCGGAGCTGTCCATGGTCTGGAGTGGCGCCCAGGACAACGACCCGGCCGAACGCTGGCTGCGCGAGCGTATCCTGCAGTTCATGGCGTTGCCGTGAACACGGGCAATTTCACTTGCGCCGCTGCATCCAGGCGGCGCCCAGGCCACTGAGGCAGATGATCGAGATGCCCACCAGGCTCAGGCTGTCCGGCACCTGGCTGTAGAACAACATACCGAGCAGCCCGGCAAACACGATCTGGCAGTAACTGAACGGCGCCAGCAGCGCGGGGGCGGCATGGCGAAACGCCTGGGTCAGCAGCAGGTGGGCGGTCATGCCGAACCCGCCGAGCGCCAGCATCAACAGCGCGTGGTCCCAACGCGGTACCTCCCAGAAGAACGGCACCAGCGCACTCATCGCCAGGGTGTTGCACAGCCCTGCATAGAAGTTGCTGGTGGTAGGGCTGTCGTGAGCGGCCAGAATCCGCGTCAGCAACTGATAGAAGCAAAAGCCCAGCGCCGAGCCGAAGGGGTACAGGATTGCCGGTGTGAACATTGAGCCGCCGGGGTGCACCACCACCAGCACGCCGATAAAGCCCATCACCACCGCCACCCACTGCCCCACCGTCACCCGCTCCTTGAGCAGCGGGGCCGACAAGGCCGTGACCAGCACCGGCGCCAGGAAGTTGACCGCAGTGGCTTCGGCCAGCGGCAGATACTGCAGGCCGGTAGTGAACAACAGGCTGGTGCTCAACAGGCTCAGGGCACGCAGGGTCTGCAACAGCGGGCGGCGGGTGCGCAGCACATTGAGGCCCGACTTGGGCAGGAAGATCCCGGCCATCAGCAAGGTGTGCACCAGATAGCGCGCCCATACCACCATGATGATCGGGTACAGGCCACCGAGGAATTTGGACAGGGCATCGTGACTGGCAAACAGGAACGTCGCCACCACCACCAGGGCGATGCCACGCAGCGGTTGGTTGACTCCGGACAGCGGTGTGCTGGAACTCATGGCGTTCTCGACGGCGGCGCGGCTGAATGCAGCGCCCAGGGAAAGCCGCACAGGGCTGGCCTGGCGGATGTAACAGCTGGAATTCTAGAAGAGATGCACGAGCATAAGGAAGTTCAATTGCCGCCTGTCCAGGCCAAAAGCAATTTCCGTTCGCTGATCGACCACTTTCCGCCTGCCGCGCATGGTTCGCACCGGGCTGATCGAAGACCATCCGTTACGGACTCTGTAACCACTACAAGGAATCGTCATGCGAAGGCTCACCACTCACAACGGCCTGGACCTGCCCTGCATCGGCCTGGGCACCTGGCCGATGACCGGCACCGAGTGCACCCACGCCGTGCGCCAGGCCCTGGAACTGGGTTACCGACACATCGACACCGCCACTGCCTACGACAATGAATCCGCCGTGGGCCAAGCCCTGCGCGACAGCGACGTGCCACGCGAGCAGATCCACCTGACCACCAAGGTGTGGTGGGATCGCCTTGAACCCAAGGCCATGCGTCAGTCACTGGAAGACAGCCTGCGCGCCCTGGGCACCGACCAAGTAGACCTGTTTCATATCCACTGGCCCGGCAAGGACTGGGACCTGGCCCGCAGCATCGAGACCCTGGTAGCGCTGCGTGACGAGGGCAAGGCGCGCAGCATCGGCGTGGCCAATTTCCCCCTCGGCCTGCTGCGCCAGGTGATCGAGACGCTGGGCGCGCCGTTGTCGGCTATCCAGGTGGAGTACCACGTGCTGCTCGACCAGCAACCGCTGCTCGACTATGCCCGCAGCCATGACCTGCTGCTTACCGCCTATACCCCGCTGGCCCGTGGCCAGGCGGCGCAGCAGCCGGTGATCCAGTCGATTGCCCGCAAGCACGGCGTACTGCCAAGCCAGGTGGCGCTGCAGTGGCTGCTCGACCAGGACGGCGTCGCGGTGATCCCCAAGGCCAGCAGCCGCGAAAACCAACTGGCGAACCTGGCGGCGCTGGAGGTACGGCTGGATGATGAAGACCGGGCGTTGATCGCAGGCTTGCCGAAGGATCAGCGCGTGGTAAGCCCCGATTTTGCACCCGACTGGAACAGCTAAGGCCAACGCCCAGCCTATACGGTTGGGCGCACCTTACTGCACCATCTGCGCCTGCAAGAACCCAAGCAAAGCCTGCGCCGCCGGCGACAGGCTGCGGCCTTTGCGAGTCAGCATGCCAATCTGCCGCTCTACCTTCGGCGCCGCCAGGGGCAGGAATGCGAGCTTGTCGTTTTCCTGCGGGAACGCCAGGTACGGCAGGGTACTGATACCCACGCCCTCCTCCAGCATCGCAATCAGCGAAATCATGTTCGAGACAAACAGCCGGCTGTGGGCGAGCAAGCGCTCGGCATCCGTACCTTCGAGCAACCGCGAGGTGCCGTTGCGGATCATCGCCAGCCCCTGCAACTGTGACCAGTGCAGCGTCGCACCGGCCAGCACCAAGGGGTGGTCGGCCCGGCACACCACACCGACCTGATCGTGGATGATCGGCACAAAGGCGATCTGCTCATCGCTCAGCCACAGGCTGCTGATACCAAAATCCACCTGCCCGTGTGCCAGCAGATGCTGAACGCTTTCAGCGGTGCCGTCCTGGATGCTGACCTGTACGTTCGGGTGCTCGGCCACAAAGCGCGCCAAAGGCCCCGGCAGCAGGCGGCTGGCCACCGATGGCACGGTGGCGATACTGACCTGGCCGATCTCGTGCCGGGCCAGCAAAGTGGCCTCCCGAGCAATGCGGTCGTGGTGCTCCAGCAGGCCACGAAACAGGGGCAGGCAATGCTCGCCGAACGGCGTCAACTCGACCCGACCACCGCCCTTCTCCACCAACGCCTGGTCAAGCTTTTGCTCCAGCTCACGCACCGCCAGTGAAATCGCCGGCTGGGTGCGGCAAGCCTGGCGTGCGGCGGCGTGGAAGCTCTTGAGTTCAGCGACCAGCACAAAGTAGCGCAGCTGGGTGATTTTCAGCTCGGGCAACATGGTTAGCTTTCCTTATCGAAGCATTTTTTTTATTAATTTTTATTTGGGCCATATTGCTCGCAAGATGAACGCCAGGCAAACAGAGGCTTTCATCCATGTCACACAACACCTACAAAAACTTCATCGATGGCCAGTGGTGCGAAGGCCAGGCCACCCTTGCCAACCACAACCCCTCGGACATCAGCGACCTGATCGGTGACTACCATCAAGCCAGCACCGAGCAGACCCTGCAGGCCATTCAGGCGGCCCGAGCCGCACAACCACAGTGGGCGGCCATTGGCCTGGAGGCGCGCCAGCAAGCGCTGATGGCGATTGGCGATGAGTTGATCGCCCGCAAGCAGGAGCTGGGTGAACTGCTCTCACGTGAAGAAGGCAAGCCGCTGGCCGAGGGCATCGGCGAGGTCAACCGCAGTGGTCAGTTCTTCCATTACTACGCCGCCGAGGTATTACGCCAGATGGGCGAAACCGCAGCGTCGGTGCGCGCGGGCGTAGACATCGAAGTGCACCGAGAACCGGTGGGCGTGGTCGGTATCATCACCCCCTGGAACTTCCCGATGGCCACTGCCGCCTGGAAGATCGCCCCGGCCCTGGCCTTCGGCAATGCCGTGGTGTTCAAACCCGCCAACCTGGTGCCGGCCAGCGCCTGGGCACTGACCGAAATCATCAGCCGCCAGCAGTTGCCGGCCGGCACCTTCAACCTGGTCATGGGCAGCGGCGCCAGTGTCGGCGAAACCCTCGTGCAATCCGCTGACATCGACGCGCTGACCTTCACCGGCTCACTGCAGACAGGCCGACGGGTCGCCGTGGCCACCGCAGGTAACTTGGTGCGCTGCCAGCTGGAGATGGGCAGCAAGAATGCCCTGGTGGTGATGGATGACGCCGAACTTGAACTGGCTGTGGACTGCGCCCTCAACGGTGCCTTCTTCGGCACTGGCCAGAAGTGCACAGCCTCTTCACGGTTGATTGTCTGCGACGCTATCCACGACCGCTTCGTCGAAGCCCTGCGCTTGCGCATGCGCCAGCTCAAGGTTGGCCATGCCCTGCACGCCGGCTCGCAGATCGGCCCGGTGGCCGAAGCACGACAGCTGGAGCAAAACCTGGAGTACCTGCGCCTGGGCCAAGCAGAAGGCGCGACCCTGATCGAAGGCGGCGAACGCCTGCACCTGGAAACTGACGGCTACTACATGCGCCCTGCGCTGTTCATCGACAGCCGCAACGACATGCGCATCAACCGTGAAGAAGTGTTCGGCCCGATCGCCTGCGTGATCCGCGTCAGCGGCTTTGAAGAGGCCGTGGCGACCCTGAACGACACCGAGTACGGCCTCACCGCCGGCATCATCACCCAATCGCTGCGCCATGCCAGCGCGTTCAAGCGCCGCGCCCAGACCGGCTGCGTCATGGTCAACCTGCCGACCGCCGGCACCGACTACCACGTGCCGTTCGGCGGCCGCAAAGCCTCAAGCTTCGGCCCGCGCGAACAAGGCCAGTACGCCCGCGACTTCTACACCGTGGTCAAGACCACCTACCTGCGGCCCTGAAGGAGTACGGACCATGCACGACATCCTGATGATCGACGGCCTGCAATACTCCAACTGGAGCCCGGAAATATTCCAGCAGATGCAGGCCGGTGGCCTGAGCGCCGTTCACGCCACCATTGCCTACCACGAAAACGCCCGTGAAACCCTGTCACGGCTGGGCGAGTGGAACCGCCGTTTCGAGACCTGGCCCGAGCTGATCCGCCCGGTGCGCTCGGCAGGCGATATCCGCCTGGCCCAGCAGGAAGGCCGGGTGGGCATCTTCTTCGGCTTCCAGAACTGCTCGCCGATCGAAGACGACATTGCGTTGGTAGAGGTATTCCGGCAGCTCGGCGTGTTCGTCATGCAGCTCACTTACAACAACCAAAGCCTGTTGGCCAGTGGTTGCTACGAGCACGAGGACAATGGCATCAGCCGCTTCGGCCGCCAGGTAATCGCCGAGATGAACCGGGTCGGCATGCTGATCGACATGTCGCACAGTGCCGAACGCAGCACCCTGCAGGCCATCGAGCTGTCCAGCCGACCGGTGATCATCTCCCACGCCAACCCGTCGAGCTTCCATGCGGCCAAGCGCAACAAGTCTGACGCCGTGCTGCGTGGTATCGCCGAATCCGGCGGCCTGCTGGGCTTCAGCACCTACCCGTTCCACCTCAAGGGTGCTTCGGACTGCAGCCTGGAAAGCTTCTGCGACATGGTCGCGCGCACCGCCGACCTGATGGGTGTGGACCATATCGGCATCGGCACCGACCTGTGCCAGGCACAACCACTGGCGGTGCTGGAGTGGATGCGCAACGGCCGTTGGAGCAAGGACAAGGACTACGGCGAGGGGTCCAAGGACAACGCCAACTGGCCGGCGCCCCTGCAGTGGTTCCGTGACAGCCGCGACTTCCCCAACATCGCCCGGGGCCTGCGTGCCAGGGGCTTTGCCGAAGACGAGGTAGGCAAGATCATGGGGCTGAACTGGTTGCGCCTGCTGGAGACCGCCACCCCGGCGCCAGCTTGAGCCCTACGCAAGGACAGCATCAACAATAACAACAATCGCAGGTTCCGGAGGCATCATGAAAAACCCCACCACCCTGCCGGCCGAAGGCCAGGCCATGCGCCTGCCACTGGCACGGGACATCGACTGGCCGCTGTTCCTGATCAGCGGCGGCTTTCTTGGCGCATTCCTGATTGCGGCGCTGGTCGACATCGATGCGGTGTCGGCGTTGGTCAACACGCTGTTCGCCTGGTCGACCAAGTTCTTCGGCCTGTACTGGCAGGTGCTGATGCTGGCGACCTTCGCGGTCAGCCTTGGCATTGGTTTCTCCCGCTGCGGGCGGGTGCGCCTGGGCGGTGTGGCTCAGCGCCCGGACATCAGCACCTTCAACTGGATTGCGGTGATCATGTGTGCGCTGCTGGCAGGTGGCGGTGCCTTCTGGGCCGCCGCCGAACCGCTGATGCACTTCGCCAGCCCGCCGCCCTTGTTCGCCGGCGTACAACCGCACAGCGCAGCCGCAGCAACCGCAGCACTGGCGCAGTCCTTCGTGCACTGGGGCTTCCTGGCCTGGGCCGTGCTCGGCAGCCTGTTGGCGATCGTGCTGATGCACCTGCACTACGACAAGGGCCTGCCACTGGCGCCACGTACCCTGCTCTACCCCCTGTTCGGCGAGCGTGCATTGAAAGGCCCGATCGGTACCCTGGCCGACGCCACCTCGATCATTGCCGTGGTCGCCGGCACCATTGGCCCGATCGGCTTCCTCGGGCTGCAGATCAGCAGCGCCCTGCACGCCGTATGGGGTGTGCCCAACGGCATTCTCACCCAGTCACTGACCATCGTCCTGGTCACACTGATGTACACCGTATCGTGCCTGGTGGGGCTCAAGGGCATTCGTTTCGTCAGCGAGATCAATGTCTGGCTGATGATCGGCCTGGCGCTGTTCATGGTGGTGTTCGGGCCGACCCTGTTCATCCTCGGCGGCTTCCCGGCAGCGTTCGCCCTGCACGTGGAAAACTTCATCCCCATGACCCTGTTTCGCGCCGACCCGAAATGGCTGGACTGGTGGACGGTGTTCTACTGGGGCTGGTTCATCGGCTATGCACCGATGGTCGCGCTGTACGTCGCCCGAATCTCGCGCGGGCGCACCATCCGCGAGATCATCATGACGCTGTCGATCATCGCCCCGCTGGTGACCATGTTCTGGTTCACCGTGGTGGGTGGCACCGGCATCGGCCTGGAACTGCAGACACCGGGCATCGTTACTGCCCATGGCACCCAACCGGAAGACTTGCTGCTGGGGGTGACGCAGAACTTGCCGCTGGGCGGCCTGATCAGTGCGCTGTTTCTGTTCCTGAGCTTCATCTCGGTGGCTACCAACGGTGATGCCATGGCCTTCACCGTGGCCCTGGCGATGTCCAGCAACGATAAACCGAAGAAGTGGCTGTGCGGCTTCTGGGCCATCGGCATGGGCCTGGCGGCGGTGGTGCTGATCACCATTGGCGCGGGCGGGGTGACGGCCTTGCAGTCCTTTATCGTCATTACTGCGGTGCCGGTGTCGCTGGTGATCCTGCCAGCGTTGTGGGATGCGGTGCGCATCGCCCGCCACATGGCCCGCGAACAAGGCGTCTGAACCATGAAGCATGCAGGTACAACAACAATGCCCAACCCCGTGTTTGCAACCGCCCCACTGCGCCCGGCCAGCCAGGTCATGGACCTGGCCCGCCTGGGCAGCCACTTCCAAAGCCCCTTGAGCTTCGTGCGCAGCAGCATGCGGCGGATGATGACGCAGCGCTGGCAAATCCGACGCTGGCGCTTCGACCTCGACCACCAGGGCTTCGGTACCGCCATCTACCGGATCGACACGCCGCACGCCCATTACCATTGCGTGCTCTTCTCGGCTTACCTGCCCCCGGAAAAGCGCAGCGACCGGGTGATCGCCGACCAATGGGACGTGACCTTCGTGCTGGTTGCCGGCGATGTCGATGACGCGCAATTGGCCGACCTGCAGCGCAATGTGCCCTTGCAGGAAGCCGGGCGCTTCGACGCCCGCGTACTGGTGCTGTCACGTGCCAACCGTAGCCTGCGCAACTTCAACCGCTTCCTCGCGGCGTTAGCCGAAGGTCACCAGCCTGCCGCGCAGCAACTGGCCGAGGTCGGCTACCTTTATCGCACCACCGCCGTGTACGGCAATGGCAAGTTCGGCATCGCCGACTTCGCCTGCCTGCAAGGCAACGCAGACTTCAATCAGCCTTTCAGCGCACAGATGTTCACGGTGTACCTGTTGCGCCATTTCAGCATCGAGCAGATCGAGCACATGGCCCGTGCGCTCAATCCGCATCGCGCAGCCCCCCTGGATGTAGCGTTGCAACGTTACCTGGGGGTGGGCAATGCCACCGGGCTGGGCATGGCGCCGTTCCTGATCAACCACCCGCAACTGGTCGAGCGCTGGGTCCACACGCGGGAAACCGCCTTGGCGCGGGTACTGGCTCAAACACCTGCGCCGGCAACGCTGGCCCGCCTGCACAACCTGCTGGCACGTGCCCGTGAGCATCTGCAGCAGACCCGCACCGAAGATCAGCGCCAACATCAACAGGACCAACAGACCCTCGTCGAGCTGGCTCAACTGGCCGACTGGCTCGCCTGCCAGCCTTGCAGCGAAGGGCTGTGGCAACGCGTGCAGGCCTGGGGCGAGGCACACGCGGGGGTGGGCTGCCAGGAACTGCTGGTGAGCGTACTGCTGGAGCTTTACCCCGAACAGGTTGCACCGCTGGCCGAGCAAATGGGGGTCGTCGAAGGGTGGCGCCTGGATGCACAGATGCCGCTGGGGCAGTTGCGCGAGCTTATCGAAACGCACTATGCCTGGGCCTTGGCCTACGACTTTGACAACGTCGAGGCCGAGCACTTCTTCTGGTACCGCTCAGCAGAAAAGGAAGAGCCACGCCTGGGCATGCGCAGTGAAGAACCTGGCGCCGAGAAAGAAATGCAACTGGGCATCGCGCGCAATATCCAGCGTTGCCACCGGGCCCTGCTCGCACACCTGCGCGCACAACCTCAGGCACTGACGGCACACTTCCTGATCGCCCAGCCGGGGTTCAAGGGCACGGTGCGTCGCCTGCAAGGCATGGCGCAGAGTGCCTATGGCGAAATACGCGCCAACCTGCTGGCCAGCGACATGCTGCCCATCCACCTGCTGCGCTGCAAACTGGCGTTTTTCGGCGCCGGCAAGTTCGACCCCAAATCAAGCCGTTGGGTGCGCATTACGCTGTTCCAGGGCGCGCCCCTGGTCAGTGAAATCGGCCAGCCGTTCGACGACGACTGGAACTTCGCCGTCATGCCGCACGGAGGCCTTTGACAATGCGCGTGTCACTCAACGAAATCCAGGTGATGTGCCGCAAGGCCTTCGAAGGCATGGGCTTTGCCGCCGGAGACTGCGAGGACGCCGCCGAGCTGGTCGGCTGGCTGCACCTTCAAGGGCTGGACGGCTTGGGCACGCTGGAAAAAGCCCTGGACTACCTGCACCACGAAGCAGCCCAGCCCTACACCCTGTGCCTGGAAGACAGCGCCCTGCTGGTGATCGACTGCCAAGGCCAGAGCGTGCTGCGCTGCGCGGCGACCGTGGTGGAGCTGGCCATGGACAAGGCGTTGCAGGTTGGCCACGGCGTGCTGCGCATCCAGCACTGCCACAACCGCGTGTTATTGCTGGGCTACCTGAGCCGGGCCGCCGAGTTGGGCCTTGAGGTACAGGCGCGGTGGGGCGATGCGCGCCAGCAGCATGCGGCGTTCTTCGCTGCGGGTGCCACCCGCCCGCAACTGCTCAGCGACGACCAGCCTTGCGCCGGTGCAGCAGTCGACCAGAGCATCACGGTGCTGCTCAATCGCCCTCTGCAAACGGCCCACCCGGTTGCCCCCCATGCCCCGGTCAGCCTGGGGTTCACGGTGCAAGCGCACACCTGGCAGCGCCTCAAGCAGCTTGCCGAGCAGATCCTGGTCGAGAGCACCGATGCCTCGCGTCAGCATGGCGCAGGTGGCGGTAGCGATGCCGACTGAGCACTTCGAACACTCAAGGAATTACCCATGAAACATGCCATCAAGACTGATCTGTATGCCTCCAAAGCGCCGCTGGAATGGGCGGTGGTGGGTAACGGCACGCTGTACACGGCACAAATCCCCATCGACGCCCAGGGCCAGGTGGTCGCCGGTGGCATCGAGGCGCAGACTCGCCAGACCCTCGACAACCTGCGCCACACCCTGGAGGCTGCGGGCGCGTCACTGGACGCCGTGACCCAGGTGCTTATCTACGTTACCGACCGCAGCTACCTGGCAACGGTCAACAGCCTGTATGCCGAGTATTTTCAGCCGCCCTACCCTAACCGGGCAGCGGTCGTGGTGGCGGGGTTGGCGCGTGAGGAAATGCTGGTGGAGCTGGTGGTGTATGCCTGCGTGTAAGGCGTCAGGCTAGGAGGCCTCAAGCCGGGGGACTCAAGTCACAGCCCCCTCGGGGACACGAACGAACACGCTGTACTTGCCCCCCTCCATCTGCTCGAAGGCAATCAGCTTTTCCACCAACGCCGTACTCAGCACCTTGCCGGCATTGAGCAAGAGCATGCCGTTGTCCGCATTCAGATTGCGCACCAGGACCATGCCGGCGGCCAGGTCGCGGGTACCGAGGGCCTGCACCGTCGGGTCGGCCAGGGTCACATCGCTGAGAAACTCCGCGCAGACGTTTACAAAGTCTTCCACAAGCGCCGGGTCATACAGCTTGCCTGCGTATTTGCGGATGTACATCAAGGCCTCATCGCTGTTCATCTGCCGCTCCAGCACCAGGCCGCGTTGCAACTCGATGAAGTCCACGGCCAGCTTCAACCAGCGCGCCCCAAGGGGGATGGCCTCGCCCTTGAGATGGTCGGGGAAGCCGCTGCCATCCCAACGTTCCTGATGGTGCAAGATCAGTTGCGCCGCTTCTTTCATCGGCTCCAGGGTCATCACCAGCGATTCGCTCTGTTTCGGGTACGACCGGTACAGGTCGCGCTCGGTATGCGGCAGCAGGTCTACCGGGCAGGTCAGCATGCTGTCGGTCCAACTCATCTTGCCGATGTTGTACAGGGCGGCAGCCATGGTCAGGTCGCGGCGGCTGGCTTCGTCCAGGCCATGGCGGGTGCAGTACACACGAATCAGTTCGATGACCTGGCGGTTGGTCTGCTTGGGCTTGGGCAGGCGCAGGTTGGCCAGCAGCGAGAACACCTCGGTGCCGGTGACGTAACTGTGCTTGAGCTCTTCGTAGGCAAGGTCGAGCATGTCGGCCGTTTGCTGCAGCTCGGCGGTGCGCGCCGCGACACGCTGTTCGAGGCTGGCATTGAGCACCTTCAACTGCTGGTTCTGTGCCTGGGTCAGCGCCTCCAGGCGCCGTCGCTCGCTTTCCGAGTGTTGCAAGGCCAAAGCCTGGCGCACGGTCACCAGCATCTCTTCGTCATTCCAGGGTTTGCTGATGTAGCGGTGAATCTGGCCGTCATTGATTGCCTTGGTGATCGTGGCCATGTCGGCATAACCGGTCAGCAGGATGCGCAAGGTGCCGGGAAAGCGCTGGTGCACCTGGGCCAGCAAGGTCGCGCCATCCATGCCGGGCATGCGGGCATCGCTGATCACCAGGTTGACGGGGTGCTGTTCAAGCAGTTCAAGGGCCTGAGCGCCGCTTTCGGCCAGCAACACATCATAGGGCTGGCCACGCAGCAGCCGGCGCAGGCTGTTGAGAATCGAGGCCTCGTCGTCGACCAGCAGCACAACGGCTTTCTCACAGGCGCTGTCGGCCACATCATCCATTACCGGTTGTTCCATGGTCCCCTCCGTGCACCGGGTAATCAAACGGGTCCTTGATTACAGGCTAGATGACATTTGCCCCACCGGTTAGCGCTGGCGCACGGCACTGACTATTCTCAGCGGCATAGCGCGTTGTCACCAGGGAGGGTTGCCCGATGCCTATCCACCCGCCGTTTCGCACGTGCGCGGGCGTGCTGTTGCTCCTGGTGCCTTCGATTGGGTTGGCACAGGCCATTGGCGGGCCCCTCACCCCATTGCCCGCGGTGCCTGCATTAGCGCCTGAGCGGGTCGAACTGGGCCGCAAACTGTTCAATGACCCGCGCTTGTCGAGCAACGCCAGCCTGGCCTGTGCCAGTTGCCACCGGCTTGACCAGGGGGGCGCCGACGGCCAGGTGCGCTCGCTCGGCGTCGATGGCAAGCCCTTGCCGGTCAATACCCCCAGCGTGTTCAACGCCAGCCTGAACTTTCGCCAGTTCTGGGATGGTCGTGCGCAAACCTTCGAAGAGCAGGCCCACCTGGTGGTCCAGCGCCCAGGCGAAATGGGCAGCGACTGGCAGGTGGTTGTGCAGCGCATCGCCGCAGACCCAAGCTACCGCGCAAAGTTTGCCAAAGCTTATGGCAAGGCGGTGGATGAACACACCCTTCAGGACGCGCTGGCCACCTTTCAACGCACGCTGTTGACCCCGGGTTCACGCTTTGACCGCTACCTGCAGGGCGACACCGAGATCCTCAGCAAGGACGAAAAATACGGCTACGCGCGGTTTCAGGAGTACGGCTGCATTGCCTGCCACCAAGGCGTCAATATCGGCGGCAACATGCTGCAGAAGTTCGGCGTGCTGGGCGATTATTTCGCTGACCGCGGCAACCCTATGCCTGCCGACCTGGGGCGCTTCAACGTGACCGGCGATGAAGAAGACCGGCATGTGTTCAAGGTGCCCAGCCTGCGCAATGTCGCGGTCACCGCCCCGTACTTTCACGATGGTTCGGCGCCGACCCTGGAAGCGGCGGTGGACGTCATGTTCCGCTACCAAGTGGGGCGCACGCCAAGCACCGACGACAAAGCGCTGATCATTCAGTTTCTCAAGACCCTGACCGGTGAATGGGAGGGCAAACCCCTATGAGGCTGACCCGCCGCCGCAGCTTGCTGTTGTTGACGACCAGTGCCGTGTTGCTGGCCTCGGTGCTGATCTACCTGTACTTGATGTCCAAGGCCGACGAGAGCGGTACCTACACCCAGGCCCGTGACCTGATCCGGCAGATCAAGCAAAACGACTCGCAATGGGAAAACGAAATACTCAAGGCCCGCACCAGCATCAACTACAACTACGACCCCTTGGTCTGGCCAGTGGTCGAGATGAAGCGCCTGTGGCGGGCTTTCGAAAGCATTGAAACCCGCAACCAGCACGGTGACTCCCCGGCATGGCGCCAGGCCTACGCCGACTACCAGCAGGCGTTCGAGGAAAAGGCAAACTACGTCGAGCGCTTCAAGTCGCATAACGCCGTGCTGCGCAACTCCCTGGCGTTTCTGCCCGCCGCCGCCGACGGTATCCAGGCACAACTGGGGCAGTTGGCCGATGCCGACGCACTGCGCTTGCACAACATTTCTACCGACACCTACGACCTGATGCTCAGCAGCCTTGAGTTCGCCCAGATGACCACGGATGACAAGGCGGCTGACATCCTCGTCGGCCTGAACAAGCTGGCGGTCAACAAAGAGCGCCTGCCGCTGGAGTTTCATGCGCCCATCGACACCCTCAGCAACCACATTGCGTTGATCCTGCGCGAGCAGCCCAAGGTCAATCAGTTGCTTGAGCAGATCGGCGCCTTGCCGGTCGCCGCGCACCTGGATGCCATTGCCATGATGCTCGACCGTGACGAACGCACGGCGCTGCTGGTCAATCAGCGCTACCACTTCTACCTGCTGGTGTTCTCTACCCTGTTGGTCTTGCTGTTGCTGTACATGGCGGTGTGGCTGTTGCGCAGCTTCGGCGAGATAAACCGGGTCAACCGCGCGCTTGTAGTCGCCAACGATGAACTGGAACAACGGGTCGCGCGCCGCACCCAGGCACTGACCCAGGCCAGCGCGGCGCTGCAGCGCGAGATCGATGAACGCAAGCTGCTCGAAAGCCAGCTGGTGCAATCAGAAAAACTCGCCTCCCTTGGCCAACTGGCGGCGGGCATCGCCCATGAGGTCAACAACCCAATCGGCTTCGTCTCCTCCAACCTGGGGGCGCTGGGCAGCTACTTCGCCCGCTTGCAGGACATGCTCAAGGCCTACCGTGACGCAGAGCCGGCCATCGGACCGGCGACGCTGCAGGCGAGCTTGGTGAAGCTGCGCAGCGAAATGGAGCTGGCATACATTCTCGACGATATTCCGTTGCTGATCAGTGAGTCCAAGGACGGCATCAGCCGCGTCGGGCAGATCGTCAGGGACCTCAAAGACTTTTCGCGGGTGGACAGCAGCCAGGATTGGCAATGGTCCAACTTGCACCAGGGCATCGACTCGACCCTGAACATCGCAGCCAGCGAGCTCAAGTACAAGGCCGACCTGGTCAAGCAATACGGTGTGCTGCCAGAGGTCGAGTGCCTGCCGTCACAAATCAACCAGGTGATCATGAACCTGGTGGTCAATGCCGCCCACGCCATGGGCACCGAGCGTGGCACCATCACCGTGCGCACCGGTTGCGCCAACGACGACAAGGTGTGGATCGAAGTGGCCGACAATGGCTGCGGCATTCCTGCACAAAGCCTGCAGAAGATCTTCGACCCTTTCTACACCACCAAGCCGGTCGGCCAAGGCACCGGGTTGGGCTTGTCGCTGTCGTACGGCATCATCAAGCGCCACTGCGGCGAGATCCATGTGCACAGCGAGGTCGGCGTGGGCACCACGTTCAGGGTCGAACTGCCGGTGCGCCAGGCACAAGCGGCCATTCGTTGATCAAGGCAGGCGCTTTTCCATCGGCTGATAGACCAGCCCGGCAATCTCGCCTACATCCCCTGCCAGTGCGAATCCGTAGCGTTGGTAGGCGGCCACCGAGCTCAACGATGCGCTGACCGTCACTACCGCCGCTCTCGCCTGCTCCAGTGCTGCGTTCATCAGGCGCGTGCCCACGCCCCGACGCTGCCAACTCGGCGCGACAAACAGCATCGCCACGTGGCGCCCTTGCTTGAGTTCGATCAGCCCGGTGATCACTCCCTCTGCGACACAGACCAGCATCAGGTTGTCGCCGGCCATGCGTTCGGCAAACGCCTGCGCCGCAGCTACCTTGGCGAAGGTTTCCACCCCCTGTGCCGACAGCGAGGGCGCAACGGCCTGGGTGAATGCATCCAGGCACAGGGCGCTGGCGTGGGGCAGGTCATCGTGGGTCAGCTTGCGTACTTGCACGGTCGTCGTCCTTGTCTTGTCGAAACCGGATAATGCATGCATTCACGGGTGCGGCGCACGCCCTACCTGTGGCTCAGCCTTGGCCGTTGGCCTCATGTCGGGAGATAGGGCGATGGCGGCTAGGTGCCTGTCTTGGTTTTTCGGGGGGCGGGCTGCCCTCGATCTCCGCACCACCGCCAACCCCAAGCCAGGCGCCGCATACGTATGAACTGGCCTGCGTCACGCGCGCAGCTGATACCAAGTGGTCTTGAGCTGCGAGTATTTGTCGAACGAATGCAACGACAGGTCGCGACCAAACCCCGACTGCTTGCCCCCACCAAAGGGCACCGTGACATCCAGCGCATCCACCGTATTGACCGAAACGGTGCCCGCCTTCAACGCCCGCGCCACGCGATGCACCTGGTTGAAGTCATCGCTCCATACCGACGCGGCCAGGCCATAGACACTGTCGTTGGCCAAGCGCACGGCCTGCTCCTCGCTGTCGAACGCGCTGACCGCCAGCACCGGCCCGAACACTTCCTCCCGGGCCAGGCTCATGCTCGCCTCGACCCCGGCAAAAATGCTCGGCTCGATGTAGTTGTCCGACCCGCCCAGGGTCAGGCGCCGGCCACCACACACCAGCCGGGCGCCCTGCTCGTGCGCATGGTCGATGGCGGCCTTGATGCGGCCGGTCTGCTCGGCATCGACAATTGCACCCGCGCGGCTCGCAGGGTCCAGCGGGTTGCCTGGCATCCATTGGCGGGCCTTGGCTTGCAGGCGTTCGATGAACTCATCGTGGATCGAACGCTGCACGTACAGGCGCGAATTGGCCGAGCACACCTCACCCTGGTTGAAGAAGATGCCAAATGCCGCTTTTTCCGCCGCCAGGTCCAGGTCCTGGCAGTTTTCGAACACCAGGTTCGGGCTCTTGCCGCCACACTCCAGCCAGACCTGCTTGAGGTTGGACTGCGCCGAGTACTGCATGAAGTATTTACCGACCTGGGTAGAGCCGGTGAACACCAGGCAGTCGACGTCCGGGTGCAAACCCAGCGCCCGACCCGCCTGTTCACCCAGGCCAGTCACCACATTCAGCACGCCTTCCGGCAAACCGGCCTCCAGCGCCAGTTGCGCCAGGCGCAGCGCTGAGAACGGTGACTGCTCGGCAGGCTTGAGCACCACGCTGTTGCCGGCGGCCAGTGCCGGCGCAAGCTTCCACGCGGCCATGTCGAGCGGGAAGTTCCACGGCACCACGGCGGCGACCACGCCCAGCGCTTCGCGGGTGATCGTAGCCAGCGCGTTGGGCGCCGTGGGGGCCACCTGATCGTACAGCTTGTCCAGCGCCTCGCCGTACCAGGCGAAGACATGGGCCGAGCCAGGCACGTCGAGGGTGTAGGCATCCATCACCGGTTTGCCCATGTTCAACGAGTCCAGCAGTGCCAGCTCTTCGCGATTGGCCATGATCAGCTCGGCCAGGCGCAGCAGGACTTTCTTGCGCTCGACCGGGGCCATGCGCGACCACGCGCCCTGTTCGAAGGCCCGCCGTGCGGAGGCCACCGCGAGGTCGACTTCGGCCTCAGCGCAGGCGGCAACCTGCGCCAGCACCTGCTGGGTGGCCGGGTTGATGGCCGCGAAGGTGGCGCCGGAGTTGGCGCTCACCTGCTGGCTGCCGATCAAGGCCTTGTCGATAAAACGCAGGCCTGCGGCGCGGGTTTGCCAGTATTCGAGACTTTTCATTTGCGCTCCATACGACTGTCTTGGATGTTGCGGCTGCCTTGCGGCCCCAGATACTCAGAGCCTGCCCACCAACTTGGCAGTGCGGTCCACGGCAATGCGGGTCTTGTCGACCAGCTCGTCCAGCTCGGCGCGGTTGGCCACCAATGCCGGCGCCATGATCATCCGCCCCAACGTCGAGCGAATGATCAAGCCTTCCTCGAAACCGAAGGTGCGGCATTGCCAGGCCAAGTCGTTCTCGTTGGCAAAACGCTTGCGGCTGGGCTTGTGCTCGGCAAACTGCAGCGCCGCCACCAGGCCGGCACCCTGCACCTGGCCAATCAACGGGTGGTCGGCGAACACTTCGCGCAGGATGCGCTGCAAGTACGGCCCGGTGTCGTCCTTGACCTGACGCACGATGCCTTCGTCACGCAGCGCCTTGAGGTTGGCGATGGCCACCGCCGCCGCCACCGGGTGGCCCGAATAGGTCAGGCCGTGGGCAAACACCCCGCCGCGCTCCACCAGTGCCTCGGCGATGCGCTTGCTCAACACCAGGCCACCCATGGGCACGTAGCCGCTGGTCAGGCCCTTGGCGATCGACAGCGTGTCCGGCTCGAAACCGAAATACTCATGGGCAAACCACTCGCCGGTGCGACCAAAGCCGCCGATCACTTCGTCGGCACACAGCAACACGTCGTACTGGCGGCAGATGCGCTGGATCTCGGGCCAGTAGCTTTCCGGCGGGAAGATCATGCCCCCAGCGCCCTGGAAGGGTTCGGCGACAAAGCCTGCGACGTTTTCCGCGCCCAGTTCGAGGATCTTCTCCTCCAGCTGCAGCGCGCAGCGCCGGCCGAACTCGGCCGGGGTCAGGTCACCGCCCTCGGCGTACCAGTACGGTTCGTCGATGTGCGCCACGTCCGGGATCAGCCCGCCCATCTCGTGCATGAACTTCATCCCGCCCAGGGCCGTGGCCGCCAGGGTCGAGCCGTGGTAGCCGTTCCAGCGGCCGATCATGACCTTCTTGTTCGGCTGGCCGACCACCTGCCAGTAACGGCGCACGGTGCGGATCAGCACTTCGTTGGCCTCGGACCCGGAGTTGGTGTAGATCGCATGGCTGTAGTGGCCTGGCAGCAAGCTGAACAGCAATTCGGACAGTTCGATCACCGCCGGGTGGGTGGTGTGGAAGAACATGTTGTAGTAGGCCAGTTGGTCCATCTGTGCGGCGGCCGCGGCGGTCAGGTCCTTGCGGCCGTAACCCAACTGGGTGCACCACAGGCCCGACATACCGTCCAGGTAGCGCTTGCCCTCGCTGTCCCATAGGTGCAGCCGTTCGCCACCGACCATGACCCGCGGGCCTTCGGCATTGAGCGCCTTCTGGTCGAGGAAGGCATGAATGTGGTGCGCCGCGTCAGCGGCCTGGTAGTCACGGGTCTGGCGTTTGGGGGCAAAAGGCGCGTTCATTGGCGGGTTTCCTTGTGGTTATAGGGGCGGGCGAGGCGACTGCGCTCAGCGCAGCCTGCCCATGTAGCTTTCCAGCGGGTCCTTGCCCAGCACGCCCTGGGCATTGGCCAGCGCGTCGATGAACAAGGAGAACAGCTCGGACTGCGTGCCGATGTCGAGCTTGGCGTAGACATGCTTGCGGTGTGACTTGATGGTGTCTTCCGAAACCCCCAGGCGCTCGGCCAGGGACTTGGTCGAGTGGCCACGCAAGATGAGCTGGGCAATGCGGCATTCGCGCATCGTCAGCAACGAACTGCCGAAGTTGTTGAGGGCGGCATGGATGCGTTGCTCCAGCACATTCTCGAAACGCCCACCGCGGCTGCCCAGCCCGGCAAAGTGCTTGCTGAGTACCGCCAGCACCCAGGGCGTGATGCGCCCGAACAGGTCGCGGCTTGGGGCGTCCAACTTGTCGGTGAAGGCCAGCGACACTGCCAGGCTCTGGCCGGGCGCGACCTGCAGGATGTAATTGAGCTCATCCTCCAGGTGTGAATGGCGGTAGAACGACTGGTAGTACTCACTCACTTCGAAGTGGTCGGGCGCCACGTCGAACAGGCCATAGCAGCCCGACGCGACCTGCTCGACGCAGGCGCCGTAGAACGGGTCGAGCAGATAGAAGCCGGAAAGGTAGCGGCTGACGTTGCCTTCTGGCTGCCAGGGAGCCTTGTCATCCTGCTCGAACAACGCGCATGGCATGCCGTCATGCGGGTAGAGGTAGACCGTGGTGGCCTGGATGGGCCGGATCACCCCGAGCGCTGCGAACAAGGTGGCGGCAAAGCCCGGTTGGCCGATCATGTCGGTAACCCTGGCAATGTGCTCGAACCACTGTGTTGAAGCCAATTGATCACTGGTCACTGGAAATCTGCCGGTAGCGGGAAAACGGTATCGCCGTCGGGGCGGCGCGTTGTTTCCAGATACTCCCATGGCCAGGCGAAGACCGAAATCACCCTTTGGGGTGAGCGTTTTCAGGCGACCAGCGGCTCACCCCAAAGGGTGATTTCGAGCAGGCCCGGGGTATGGGAGCATCGTCCGGCCCCACCCCTGAGGGCTGCGCAACCCAAGCTGGCCCAGCCTCCTTTCATGGCCCCTCAACAGTATCGAGCCCGCTCGCATACTGCGGCGTCCTGCATCCGATTTCAGGAGTTCGCAATGCATACAACAACAACTACGGCCCAGACCCACTCCGCCAACGCCTCGTCACCCTCCGCGTCTTCCGGCCGCTTCAGAAAGTCCATGGGGCTCAGCGCCCTGGTGCTGTTCGGCCTTGCCTACATGGTGCCCCTGGCGGTGTTCACCACCTATGGCCTGGTCACCCAGATGACCAAGGGGCACCTGCCCACCGCCTACCTGCTGACCCTCGCCGCCATGCTGTTGACTGCCTACAGCTACGGCCGCATGGTGCAGGCGCACCCCTACTCCGGCTCGGTGTACACCTACACCCGCAAGGCATTTGGCACCCACATCGGCTTCATGGCCGGCTGGACGCTGCTGCTCGATTACATCTTTTTGCCGTTGCTCAGCTACCTGCTGATCGGCATCTACATGTCGGAGTACTTCCCGGCCATCCACGCCTGGGTATGGGTCGCCGGCTCCATCGCTTTGGTGACCTTCCTCAACCTGATCGGCATCGAGTCGATTACCCGGGTCAACTGGATCCTGGTGGTTGTGCAACTGGTGTTCATCGTCGTGTTCGTCGGCTTGTCGATCAACAACCTGGCAGGTCAATCGGCGCCGGTGTCACTGCTTGCCCCCTTCCACCACGAAGGGTTCAGCGTGCCGCTAATCATGACCGGTGCCGCGGTGCTGTGCCTGTCGTTCCTTGGTTTCGACGCGGTCTCGACCATGGCCGAGGAAACCAGCAACCCGACGTTTCGCATCCCACTGGCGATCATGGCCGTGTCGCTGATCGGTGGCCTGCTGTTTCTGGTGGTGTCGTACTGCGCGCAGAGGGTCTTCCCCGAGTGGGGCGCCTTCGCCGACCCCGATTCGGCCTCGGTGGACGTGATGCGCCGGGTCGGCGGTGAACTGCTGGTGACGGCGTTTACCGCCACCTACGTGGCCGGCTGCTTCGCGTCGGCCATGGTCTCCCAGGCAAGCGTGTCGCGGGTGCTGTTCGCCATGGGCCGCGATGGTGCGTTGCCAGGGGTGTTCGGCCAGTTGGTGACGAAAAAACGCGTACCGGCTGCGGCCATCATGCTGGTCAGCATCCTCTCGCTGATCGCCCTGGTCATCACCCTGGACACAGTCGCAAACATGATCAGCTTCGGTGCGCTGTTCGCCTTTTCGGCAGTCAACCTGGCGGTGGTCAAGCACTACCTGGTCGACCAGAAGCTGCGCGGCACCCGCAATTACCTGCTGTATGGCGCGATTCCAGGGTTGGGGTTTCTCAGCACGCTCTGGCTGTGGAGCAGCCTGTCGAGCCTGTCGTTCACCATCGGGCTGTGCTGGATGGCCGTGGGCTTCCTCTGCCTGCTCGGGCTGACCCGGGCGTTTCGGGTGAAACTGCCCGAGTTGCAGATGGCCGAATGACGCTCAGAGCGTCATGAGCATTTCGTGCCAGGCCATGCCGCCGTGGTCGGACGGCGACGGTTTAACGTAGGCGTAGCCGAGCTTGGCGTACAACGCGACATGCTGTTCCTTGCACATCAGGTGGATGGTCTGCTTGCCTTGCGCCTTCATGCGCTGGATGAACGCGCCCATCAGCAGCTTCGCATAGCCTTTGCCCTGATGGGCGGGGTCGACCACGACCGACATGATCACCACGTTGGGCGCCGCCGGGTCATGGCCGACCAGTTCCTTGAAGGCTTCGTCGGACATGACCACGTCATGGGCACAGCCACTGTTGATGAAGCCGACGGTTTCACCCTCGGCTTCGAGCAGCAGGAACCCTTCAGGGTACTGCGCGATGCGGGTGCGGATTTTTTCCAGGGTTGCCGCTTCATCCCCTTCATAGGCGCCGATTTCGATCGCGTAGCAGCGTTCAGCGTCGGTAGGTTCGGGGTTGCGGAACTGGGGGGCGCTCATGCGCTGACTCCTTTGGGACATGACAACAGACTGCATGATAAATCACTGCCGTTTATTTTCGGCGTGACAGGATCGTTTCCTAGGCTGAGTGATCTTATTACCATGCTCCTTTTGCCACTTCGACATGGAAATCCCCGATGACTGCAACCGCCACGCGTCTCACCGTCCCCGGCCGCTGCGCGCGCCTGAAGGCGTCCAGCAGCCGCGACCACGACAGTGTCGATGAACTGGTCATGGCCGCACGCCCCTTCGAAGACCGTGAGCGCTATGCGCGCTTTCTGCAGGTGCAACACCGCTTCCATGGCAGCCTGCTGGCGTTGTACCACGATGAGTTGCTCAACGATCGCCTGCCAGGGCTGATGCAATTGTCGCGCTTCGCGGCGGTCGAGCGCGATCTGCTTGACCTGGGCCTGGCGCTGCCTTCGGCGCCGCCGACGGTCATTGCCAGCCCGGCCCAGGCTTTGGGTTGGCTGTATTGCAGCGAGGGGTCGAACCTTGGGGCGGCGTTTTTGTTCAAGCAAACCCAGCGCCTGGGCCTTGACGGCAACCAGGGGGCTCGGCACCTGGCGCCCCATCCCGACGGGCGTGCCCTGCACTGGCGGGAGTTTGTTGCCAGGGTTGATGGCCTGGCACTTGATGCCGGGGAAGAGGCTGAGGCGATTGTAGGGGTGATTGCGGCGTTTGACAGTTATCGGGGGCATTTGCGTGCGGTGTTTGCCGGGGGTGACGGTGTGGGGGGCTGACTGGTGCCTGGCATTGGATCTCACAGGCGCTAAAAACCTCAAGCCAGGAACCCCCAAAACACCGCGCGAGCACCCGAGCCCAAGACAACCATCAAACCTACCTCACCAGAACTTTTCCCAATTTAAAGGTCTATGTGCTCAGGAAAAATGGTTTACCAGAGGTTGCCTTCGCTGATGAAAATGCATGTCGCACGGTTGATGCTTCTCGGCCTGTTCACCTTCGCGGCGGTGGGCTCGGCATCCGCATCACAAATGAAAACCCCGAACGCTGCCTCGCCTGTCGCAGCCCCTGCCGAATCCCCCTGGCCCAGCGTGGCCAGCCTGGCTGGCGAGCACTCAGCGCCCTTGCTCGCCCATGATGACCGCTACCGGCACGACGACCGTTGGCACGATCACCGAGGCGACTGGCGCCGGGACCAGTGGCGCCGGGAACAAGCCCGCCGAGAAGCCGAGCGACGTCGCGACTGGGAACGCCGGCGGGACTGGGAACGTCATCATGAGCGGGCGATGCATCACCGCTACCAGGACGACCATCGTTACTATCGCCGTTGATACGTCCAGCCCTCACCCGCTCAGCTCTGGGCGTCTACAACCGCACCCTCGGCAGCTTCGGCTGCCAGCTTCAACCGGTCGGCTTTACTGATGTACTTGGGCTTGCTCTTGGGCGCCAGCTTGGCACTGGCCTTCTTGGCATGCGCCTGCATCAACTGTTTGATCTTTTTACGACGGTTCATATTCCACTGCGCCTGTAGGTCTGGTTACGCTGCCGACATCATACCTGCACGCGTGGCGGGGACCACGGGTTAAGTTATCGCAGCCATTACAGGACAGGCGTTGGCGCCCTTGGCAGTTCGCGCAATGGCGCAATACGGCTGGGCCTCCTTGCCAACGGCATTGACGTTATTTTCACAGCCATCAGATTAGCGTCACGCCCTTTCCGGCCGCCCGCACATTGGGTGGCTGCCAAGGTTCAACGAGGCATACGTGTCAGACACTACAACAACCCCCTCCCCGCGCAAACGGGTGGACTGGGCCGGCCTGGGCTGGCTCCTGCTGTTCTTCTGGTATTTTTCCGGCGTAACCCAAGCGCTGCTGCTGTTCAGCGGTACCACAGGGTTTGCCGGTTTTCGCGATGCGCTGTTCCTCAGCAGCCTGTGGCTGGCCCCGGTGCTGCTGCTGCCGCGCTTCACCCGGGCCACTTCGGCGGTCATCGGCCTGGTGCTGTGGGGCGCTTCGCTGGTAGGCCTGAGCTACTTCGGCATCTATCGCCAGGAGTTCTCGCAAAGCGTCATCTTCGTGATGTTCGAGTCCAACACCGCCGAGGCCGGCGAATACTTCAGCCAGTATTTCAGCCTCTGGCTGGGCCTGGCGCTGCTGCTGTACAGCCTGGTTGCCGTGGTGCTGTGGAAACGCGTGCGCCCGGTCACCTTGCCTATGCGCAGCCGAATCCCGGTAGTTGTCCTGCTGTTGCTGGCCAACCTGGTCTACCCCTTCTACAAGCAGATGGTTACCCAGGAACGCAACTTCCTCGACGCCGCAGAAAAGGTCCAGCAGCGCATGGAGCCCGCCGTGCCCTGGCAACTGCTGGTTGGCTACAAGCAATATCGCCAGCAACTGAACAACATGCAGCAGCTGCTGGCACAGAACGCCGCGCTGCCGCCCTTGCAGAACCTGCGCAACAGCAGCGGTGACACACCGCGCACCCTGGTATTGGTGCTGGGCGAATCGACCACCCGCGAGCACATGCACTTGTATGGCTACCCGCGCGATACCACACCGAATCTCGACGCGCTGGCGGCCAGCGACAAGGGCCTGACAGTGTTTCAAAACGTCGTTTCGCCGCGCCCCTACACCATCGAAGTGATGCAGCAGATCCTTACCTTCGGTGACGAACAGCACCCGGACCGCTTCCTCACCGACCCGTCGCTGATCAACCTGATGAAACAGGCGGGGTACAAGACCTTCTGGATCACCAACCAGCAGACGATGACCAAGCGCAACACGATGCTGACCACCTTCTCCCAGCAAACGGACGCACCGGTCTACCTGAACAACCAGCGCAACCAGAATGCCAGCCAGTACGACGAGGTGGTGCTGGACCCGTTCCAGAAGGCGTTGCAAGACCCTGCACCGAACAAGTTCATCATCATCCATCTGCTGGGTACGCACATGGATTACCGCTACCGTTACCCGAAAACCTACCAGCACTTCAGCGATCGCCAGGGCGTACCGGCCAAGCTGACGCAGAGCCAGGCAGAAACCTACAACTTCTACGACAACGCGGTGCGTTACAACGACCACGTCGTCGCCAGCCTGATCAAGCGTTACTCGGCCAGTACCCCCAACGGCTTCCTGCTGTACCTCTCCGACCATGGCGAAGATGTCTACAGCTCTGGCGATCATGACCGCCTGGGGCGCAACGAAGGTGCCCCGACCCGACCGATGTACACCATCCCGTTCCTGCTCTGGACCTCGCCGAGCTGGCAGGCGGCCCACCCACGCGACCTGCAGGCCATGGCCAACCGCCCCTACAGCAGCTCGCACTTGATCCACACCCTGTCCGACCTGGCCGGGCTCAGCTATGACCACTACGAGCCGGCAAAAAGCATCGTCAACTCGCAGTTCGTGGTGGCGCCGCGCTGGATCGGTGACCCTTACCGCAACAACGGCCTGCGCGAGTTCGACAAACTGCCCCAGGACAAGGCCGCACGGGTGCAGGAGACTGCCAGTAGCGCCAAGGCGCAGCCAGGCAACAACCTCAACTGATCGACCGGTGCTATCAACCGGTGCAAGCGCCTGGCAGTGCCGCACCGGCCACCGCGCCCAGGCGCCGGTAACTGCACAGCGCAACCAGTGCAACGGCAACCCCTGCGGCCACGGCCACCTGGTAGCCCGCCGTGGCCCCCAGCAGGTCGACCACCTGCCCTGAGGCCAAAGCCCCCAGCGCGACGCCGACATTCAGCCCGGCCAACAGCCAGGTCATGCCTTCGGTGAGCTGGTGCGCGGGCACGCTGCGCTCCACCAGTGACATCGCCACGATCAGGGTCGGTGCGAAGAACAGGCCTGCCAACAGCACGGCGCCTGCAAGCGCGAAAACGCTGCCCGCCAGTAGCAACGGCAGGGTCGTCGCCGCCGTCGCCAGGCCGCCGAGCAGCAACAGCCGGTGCGGCGGCATTGGCAATTTCAAGGCACCGAACACCAGCCCCGCCGCGCATGAGCCAATGGCGTAGCACGCCAGCACCAGGCTGGCCGCGGCCGGCATGCCGGCCTGTTCGGCGAATGCCACACTGACGATATCGACGCTGCCCACGATCACCCCCATGGCTACCATCAACAGTGCCAGCAACTGTACCTCCAAGCGCCGCAACACCGACCCCTGACCATTCAAAGCGCCTGCGTCTGCGTCCACCGCTGGCTCGGTGCCGGTTTGAACGACCAGCGCGAACACCCCGATCGCCAGCAGCACCGCCGCAGCCAAGGGCCCGGCCTGGGGCGACAGCCCCACGCACAGCCCTACCGACAGCGGTGGCCCAGCGATGAAGGTGAGTTCGTCGAGTACCGTTTCCAGCGAATAGGCCATCTGCAACTGCGGTGTACCCCGGTAAAGCGCCGTCCAGCGCGCACGCACCATCGCCGACAGGCTGGGCATCAAGCCTGCCAGCGCGGCCCCGATGAACAGACTCCAGTCAGGCGCCTGCCACCCGCTGCACGCCAACAGCAACAGTATGCCCAGCACACTCAAGGCGGCAGCGACAGGCAGCACACGGCGCTGGCCGTGCCGATCGACCAGGGCGGACACCTGAGGCGACATCAGCGCATAGGTCAACACGAACGTCGCCGCCACGGCGCCCGCCAGGCCATAGCTGCCGCGCAGTTGCGCCAACATGGTGATGATGCCGATGCCCATCATCGGCAAGGGCAAGCGAGCCACCAGGCCAGCCAGGGCAAAACCTGCCGTGCCTTTGGCCTGGAACAGTTGGCGGTAGGGGCTGAGCATGATCGGCTCTCCTTAAGGAAAAAACGTTTTACATACACTTCGTATGATTATGATCTTATTATCATACGCAATGAATGTAAAACGGCCCGCAAGTCCGAGAGCAGTCGGTGTTTTGTTTCGCACGGACTATCCTGTGAAAGGGGGTCACGCCCACAGGAGGTGTGCCATGCGTTCGTTTACTTGGAGTTACCTGCTGGTGCTGCTATGCACAGCACCTGCCGCCCAGGCGCAGACAGTGGTGCCGCTGAAGGGCCAGAGCAGCCAGCAGATGCAACAGGACATCAATGAGTGCAATAGCGTCGCAACCAATGCCGCGAACAGCACCGCGACTTCCAGCGATGCCCACGTCGGTGGCCGGGTTCGCGGTGCAGCGGCAGGTGCTGCCGCAGGTGCCGTAGGTGCGCAGGTGCGTGGCAATCAGCATGACGAGGTGTATGACCGGGCCAGTGACGATGCCAAGCAGGCGTACCGGCAGAACCGTGCCGGTGAAACCGCCGCCGCCGGGGCTGCGGTCGGTGGCATGCGCCAGCGCCAGGACCGTCGAGAGGATCGGCGCACGCAGGACCAGGCGCAGAGCTCGGCCCATGCCAGCGCGTACAGTGGTTGCTTGCAGGGGCGCGGGTATCAGCTCAACCCTTGACCCTCAGGCACGGTCAGCCCAGCGGCGCGCATCAGAATTTGGCCAGTTCTTCACGGCAGAACTCCACGAACAGCTGCGCCGGTTTGGTCAGCTGTACCCGCTTCAAGCGGGCTGCCGCCAGCCCTGAAAGCGCCACCGGCTCGGCGATGTCCACCATCGCCAGGCGCTGCCCGTCGTAGGTGCACTCCGAATGCGGGCGTGTCACCAGCAACGAAAAGCCGAACCCCTGCCCGACCATGCCGCGCACCATCTCGATCGACGGCGAGCTGAAGACGATGTTGGGGGTCAACCCCATTTCGTTGAACAGGCTGACGAAGTAGGTACGGCTGGGTGCCACGTCCAGCAGAATCATCGGCTCGGGGCAGAGGTCGCGCAGCGACACCTGGCTTTGCCCGGCGAAGCGGTGCTTTTCGGGCAACAGCACATAGGGTTTTTGCGGCGGCATCAGTGGCTCGGCCTCGATCGTGCCATCAAGGTCGTGGTCGTAGAGAAACACCAGGTCGAAAGTGCCGGCGGTCAGGCCCTGGATCAGGTCCTGCTGCTCGCCATCGCGCAGGCGGATATCGACGCCCGGGTAACGCTCGCGAAAACCGGCGATCAGCCGCGGCAGGTACAGCGGCGCCACCGTTTCGAAACAGCCGATGTCGATCTGCCCGGCCACGGTGTCGTTGTCAGCCAGTGCGTTCTGCTCGAACTCGTGGGCCATTTGCAGCAGCGATTTGGTCTTGGCGTAAAAGCGCTTGCCGCTGGGGGTCAATGACACACCTTGGGCGTGGTGGCGGATGAACAACTGCACGCCAAAGCTTTCTTCCAGGCTCTTGATTGCCGTGGAAATCGACGGCTGGGCGATGTACAGCTGGCGCGAGGCCTCGGCGACGCTGCCGGCCTCCACGGTGGTGACGAAATACTTGAGTTGTCGCAAGGTATAGGAAGCCACAGGTACCTCTCTGGCGCTGTCTGGGCGCTCGGGGATTTTGCCTGTCACTGTAACGTGCGGCCTGGCTGCCGGGGGATCGGCCGATGAAGGATTTACCTATGGCTTGAGCATGTTTTTTGTAGCCGGCGACTGGCGCCCTGTGAAGCCTGCCACTGGTCAAATAGGCCCGAGCGTCTTTACTAAGAGTGAACGAGCCCCGCAAACGGTGTGTGCCTATGAAGATCGTGGTCACCAGCATCCTTGTCGACGACCAGGCCAAGGCCTTGGCTTTCTATCACTACGTGCTCGGCTTCATGCCCAAACATGACATCCCCCTGGGCCGGCACCGCTGGCTGACCCTCACCTCACCTCACGACCCCAATGGCGTCGAGCTGCTGCTCGAACCCGATGCCCACCCCGCAGCCAAGGTGTACAAGGCAGCGCTCAAGCAAGACGGCATTCCCGTCACCTCATTCGGCGTGCGCGACATCCAGGCCGAGTACACCCGGTTGTGCGCGGCCGGCGTGCAATTCACCCAACCCCCCACAGTGGTGGGGCCGGTCACTGTGGCAGTGTTCGACGACACCTGCGGCAACCTGATCCAGATCGCCCAGAAACACTAGCAACCGCCCGCCCGGCGGGCACCTGTGGCCCGCCCTCCGCTAGCGTTGCCATTGCTCACTTGCGCACCTGACAAGGAAAACAAATGCGCCACGAATTCAGTGAAGTCCTCAACGACCTGATCGATTACTTCCTGGTCGGTGACATCCAGCTACTCGAACGCTTCAAGCAGGAAAACGGCCTGGCCGACGACCTGGCCCACGCATTCACCCATGACGACAGCGGCGATCAGGCAGTACGCGAAGGCGTGGTGCTACCCATGGCGGGCATCGACAACCTGCCCTACCGGATCATCTTCACCCTCGATGGCCACCCACCCGCCCTGCGTGAACCGGGCAGCCGGCTGAAGCATCAGCGTTCTGGGTATGTACTGCACGTCGAGCACCGTGCGGTGATGCTTTATACCTGGCGCATCCTGCAGCACTTCACCAACAAGACCCTCGGCGACCTGCTGGCACGCTACCAGGCGCCGGGGAGGCCGATCATCGAGCTGGAAAATGGCTGGTACGACGTGGAGGTGCTCGGCGGTGCGGTGGTGCGCGACGGGCTGTACGAGCCGGCGTTCGAGTTCGTCTTGAGCAAGCGCTGGAGCCGGGCTGAAGCCGCAGAGGTAGATACCGGGTACGCCTTTACCCTGCGGGGCTATTTCGACTGACGCCGCTTCCAGCCATGCGCCCTTGCAGGGGCGCCCGTGCCAGGGCGCTCCTGCATACAGCGACAGGATCAGGTGTGGCTGATGTCCCGGTCCTTGGTCTCCGGCATGAAGAAGATCCCCAGCACCGCCGTCATCAGCGCGATCACGATCGGGTACCACAAGCCGTAGTAGATATCCCCGGTCGCCGCCACCATGGCAAACGCCACCGTCGGCAGGAAGCCGCCGAACCAGCCGTTGCCGATGTGGTACGGCAGCGACATCGAGGTGTAACGGATGCGCGCCGGGAACAGCTCCACCAGCCAGGCCGCAATCGGCCCGTAGACCATGGTCACGTAGATCACCAGGATGGTCAGCAGCAACAGCACCATCGGATAATTGATTTTCGCAGGGTCGGCCTTCTCGGGGTAGCCCGCCTCTTTCAGCGCACCGCCAAGGGTGGCGGTGAAGGCATCGTTCTGCGCCTTGAAGTCGGCTGCGGCCAAGCTGCGGCCGTCAAAGCTCGGGATCACCCGCTCGCCGATACGGATCTGCGCCACACTGCCAGGCTCGGCTTTTTCGTTGGAGTAAGGGATCGCGCGCTTGGCCAGCACACTCTTGGCAAGGTCGCAGGAGCTGGTGAATTTGGCCTTGCCCACCGGGTCGAACTGGAACGCGCACTGGCCGGGGTCAGCCACCACCACTACCGGGTTCTGCTCCTGGGCGACGAACACGTCGGGGTTGCCGTACTCGGTCAGCGCCTTGAAGATCGGGAAGTAGGTCAGCGCCGCGATGATGCAGCCAGCCATGATGATCTTCTTGCGCCCGATGCGGTCCGACAGGCTGCCGAAAATGATGAAGAACGGCGTGCCGATCAGCAGCGAACCGGCAATCAGCAGGTTGGCGGTCTGTGGGTCGATCTTCAATGTCTGCAACAGGAAGAACAGCGCATAGAACTGCCCGGTGTACCACACCACGGCCTGGCCGGCGGTACCGCCGAGCAGCGACATGATCACCACCTTGAGGTTCTCCCAGCGGGCGAACGATTCGGTCAGTGGCGCCTTGGACGCCTTGCCCTCGGCCTTCATCTTCAGGAACACCGGCGACTCGTTGAGCTGCATGCGGATGTACACCGAGATGGCCAGCAACAGGATCGACAGCAAGAACGGAATGCGCCAGCCCCAGGCTTCGAAGGCCTCGGTGCCCAGGACCGTGCGGCAAGCCAGGATCACCAGCAGCGACAGGAACAGGCCCAGGGTAGCGGTGGTCTGGATCCAGGCGGTAAAGAAGCCACGCCGGCCCTTGGGCGCATGTTCGGCCACGTAGGTTGCCGCCCCTCCGTATTCACCGCCCAGTGCCAGGCCTTGCAGCAGGCGCAGGGTGATGAGGATGACCGGCGCCGCCACGCCGATCGTCGTATAGCTGGGCAGTAACCCGACCAGCGCGGTGGACAGGCCCATGATGACGATGGTGATCAGGAAGGTGTGCTTGCGCCCAATCAGATCGCCCAGGCGGCCGAAAACGATGGCGCCAAACGGCCGCACGGCAAAGCCTGCGGCAAACGCCAACAGGGCGAAGATGAACGAGGTGGTCTCGTTGACGCCGGCAAAGAAGTGCTTGGCGATGATCGCGGCCAGTGAGCCGTACAGGTAGAAGTCGTACCATTCGAACACTGTGCCCAGGGACGAGGCGAAGATAACCTTGCGCTCCTCCCGGGTAATACCGCGTTGGGGCGCGCTACTGCCCGTGGATGCGCTGTCGATAACCGCCATGGGTTGCCTCCGTCTTGTTGTTATCCCAGGCCGGAGCACCTCACACCCATTTCACCGTCGCACCCAGGCCCTAGGGCTTTCATTGGTTGCGCGAAGCACGACGAGGCGGGCCGCCTCGGATCGCAGCAAGTATCTGAAGCATAATCGGCTTTACCGGGATATCCACCCGCCGTGATGGCGAACTGGCACAACGGGCACGTCATTGCCTTTTCGACGCCTCGGGAGACGGAATCGGCCCTTTGAGCTCGACCTGGTTGCCGTCCGGGTCAAAGCAATACAACGACAACCCCTCGCCCTCGGCGCCGTAGCGCTTCTCGGCAGGCTCCACCTGCACCCCCGCAGCGCGCAGGTAAGCGGTCAATGCCTGTTCATCGAAGGGTTCGATACGCAGGCAGAAATGATGCAGGTTGCGCCCCTCTGCGCCCGGCGCAGCGCCACCGGGCTGCCCCAGCACACCGTCCAGCGTGACCAGGTCGATCATCGCCGCCCCCGTGGCCAGGTGGACCATGCCCAGGTCTTCACGCACCCTGCTGACTGTGCAGCCGAGCACATCCACATAGAAGGCGATGCTGCGCGGCAGGTCGCTGACCCGCAGCACAAGGTGGTCGATGTGCTTGATGGCGAACGGTCGCATGTGGGGGCTCCTTGTGGCGTCTGCGCGAGGTGAACCGCCACCATAGCCCAGTACCCGGCGCGCTGGCCATTGCCCGCTACTCGTTGACCAACCGCTGCAGTACCCCGCCTTCGTGCCGCGCCAACAACCGCAGAAGCTGATCGACCAGGGCCCGATCGGGCGACTCCAGGTGGAAGTGGTGCCCGCCGGGGTGCCAGGAAACCTTGGCATGGCTGGGCAAGGCCGCCTCACGCTGGGCAAAGGCGTTGCCGCTGAAAGCGCCTTGCCGACCGAACATCAAGTACAGCGGGCAGCGGATCTGGCCGAGCAGGTCACAGGCTTCGCGCTCGGTCAACGGCATGGGCTCGGGCAGCACCAGGCGCGGGTCGTGGCGCCAGCAATAGCCATCGCTGAGCTGCAACAGGTCGCGTTGCGCCAGCAGCCGTGCGGCGCCCTCCGACAGCTCGCCATCCAGACGCGTGCGCCGCTGCTCCAGGGCAGAGGCGAGGCTGTCGAAACGGCTCGCATCGGGCTCGGAGAAACCCTGCAACTGGCTGCGCTGAACCATGCGCTTGAGCCGATAGGCGCGGGCCAGGTGCTGTACGCGGTCATCCTCGGCGACCGTGAACGGCGCCCCCATGCCATCGAGGAAAACCATGCTGGCGATACCGCTGGTCATGGCCGCCAGCAGCGATGCGACGCCGGTGCCCATGCCGTGCGCCAGCACATGAAATTGCGCCAGGCCCAGGGCGTCGGTCACCGCCAGCATGTCCTCGGCGTGCTCCCACAGGTAGTAGCCACTGTCGTGGCGACGATGGTCCGAACGGCCATGGCCGACCAGGTCGGGGGCCACCACGAAACAGCCATCGAGCATCGGTGCCAGGCGCTCGAACGAGGCGGCGTTGTCCAGCCACCCATGCAGGGCCAGCACGGGAATGCCGTCCTCCGGGCCCCAGCAGCGTATGGCAATCTGGATGCCATTGAGGTCAAGCAGGTGATCCTTGGGTGTTGCACGCATGGGTACGCTTCCTGACTTGAAGCCTGGCACGACCCCACCAGGCCGAATACGCCGCCGGCCTCTTCGAAGCAGATCGCCAGCGACAACCCTTGCGCCGGGCCGCACGGGGCTCCGACAGGTTACCTTGGCGTAACGGCAGGCGACTGATTGGCCCGTCACCGACTGTGACTTAGCCGTCACCGACCCTCAGGTTCAAACCCGTGCACCCATGCACGTCACTGGCCGCGCAGGTCCTCGAAGAAGGCCTGCCGGCCATCCACCTGGCCCGACGCCCGGGGCGCCGCCGGCGCTTCGCTGTTGGCCGCTTCCACATGCCAATAGCAGTGCCTGACAGCACGCGTGACCGCCACGTAGGCCAGCCGCTGGACCTCTTCCTTCTGCGCCGTATCGAATGCCTGGGCATCACCGGGCTTACCAAGGCCGGCCAAGCGATACACCTGGTTCTTGTAGGGCGAACTGGTCAGGTATTGGCAGTCGCCGAGCATGAACACCGCATCGGCCTGCAAGCCTTTGGCGCTGTGATAAGTCAGCTGCCGCAGCCGACGCTGCTCGGCGGGCAATCCAGCCTCGGCGTGCAGCACCGCTTGCAGGTGTTCGTTCATCAGGGCTTTGTCGCTGCCCTTGCGGTACAGCATCATCACCGACTCGCCACGTTGATAATGCTCGATCAGGGTCTCGCCCAGCGCCGCCTCATCACGGTCGAACACCTTGACCGGCGAGCCCGGCAACTCGGCTGCTGGCCCACTGGCCCGGGCCTTCTTGCCGGTGATCGCCGGGGTGCCCTTGACCAGGAACTCGGCAGCGTCGATCACCTGCTGCTGGCAGCGGTAGTTCTCGACCATCATCACCCGGGTGTTGGCCGGCGACACGAATGCCTTGGTGAACTCCATGAAGTACTTCGGCGAACTGCCGCGCCAGCCATAGATCGATTGCCAGTCGTCCCCCACACACAACAGCGAGGAATGCTGGGCGTTACGACCGGTGTGCATCGACGGCCCGCGCCGGCGGATCTCGGCAAGGCTGGCACGCAGCCAGCTGACGATCTGCGGCGAAACGTCCTGGAACTCGTCGATCATCAGGTGCGCCAGCGGCCTGAGCAAGGGGTCGGGCAGCAGTTGCAGGTTTTCCGGGTTGTTCTCGCCAAACAGGGCGAACATGCGGTTGTAGCTCATCACCGGTGGCGACTGGCTCAGCAGATGTGCCTCCAGGGCTTTCCAGTACAAGGCCAACGCTTCGAAGAACAGGCCGTCGCTGTCGCCTGCCGGGAAGCTCATCGCCGCCACGGCGCTGCTCACGTCAAGGCCCAGGTTTTCGATGAAGTTGGCGGCGCCGACAAAGGCGTCGAGCAGCGGTGCCGGGGCCAGTTCACCCTTGACCTTGTATTCGAACCCGGGGCCGGCCACCGCATCACCGGCCAGGGACGCAGCCAAACGCCGGGCGGCTGCATAGTTGTCCAGCCAGATCAGGGGCTTGTCGCAGAACGCCTGCAACAGGGTGCGCTTGACCGCCCACTCGGCACGCACCGCCAGCTTGGCGCCGGGGCGCTGGTACTGCGCGCTCTCTGCGGGGTCGAAGCCCAGCACCACCCAGGCACCCTGCCCCTGCAGGCGGCCATGCACATGGAAGCGGCTGCCGCGGATTTCGAGCGTGTCGCGACACGGCTCGATGCCCTTGATCGGCCAGGCACCTGCAGCGAACCACAGGTCCTCGATCACATCGCACAGCTCTTCGTCGCGCTGGGCGGCCAACTGCGTCACCTGCGCACGCTTTTGCACATCGGGGTGGTTGGGGTCCAGCGGCTTGAGCTGCAACGCCTCGCTGCGCAACAGGCCAACAAGCTCGGCGAAACGCGGGTTCTCGCCCAGCAAGGTGCTGTAGCAGAGGTTGAGCTGCTGGCGTTGCGCATCGTTCAGGCGCAGGTCGAACGGGTTGCTCTCGGCCTCGGCCTCACGGCCGGCCGGCATCTCGTTGCCCAGCGTCTCGAACGCACGCACCTGGCCAAAGCCTGGCAGGCTGCGTACCAGCGGCAAGATGCGCGAATGGAAGGTGCGCACCAGCTCACGGGCAAGCGCGGGCTGCAGGTCGATCTGCCACAAGGCGAACACCTGCAACAGGCGCTTGATGAAGTCTCTGCGCGACTCGCGGGTGAAGGTGACCACGGTCATCGCATCCAGCTCGTAGCCCAGGTAATGGCGCAGCAGCAGAATCCGCAGTACCAGCGAGGTCGACTTGCCCGCCCCGGCCCCGGCCACCACACAGGTGGAGGGGGTGTCGCTGAAAATCAGCTTCCACTGCGCCGCACTGGGTTGCGCTTCGGCCGGCAGGCGCTGCGCCACATCTGCCTTGAAGCGCTTTTTCAGTTCGGCGGTCAACGGCAGGCGCCAGTCGTCGAAAAGGTTGTTGTCCTGGCCGGGCACGGCGGCGGTATCGGGGCGGGTATCGCGAATGACCAGCACCTGTCGCCCCGCCTCGTAGCCTTCTACCCGCCCGCGCTCGAAGCCTTCACGCACACCGTCTTCATGGCCACTGCGCTGCCCCGTGGCATGGCCGAGGAACCAGGAGTCGCGATGCTGGGCTTGCAGGCGGCTCAGGCCTCGGCCCAGCAGGCGGGCGGCCAGGCGGCGAAACCAGGGTAACTGGGCAGGTGGGGTCAGGTCGGCAGGCGCCTGGGGATGCTCGTGGGCCACGGTCACTCCGATGGAAAACAAATCAGCGTGCCATGTTCGCCGCATCTACTAAAAATCACCAGCGAATGCTTGCAGATCAGTGGATTAGGCGATGAAACGGATAAAACACCGCACCCAGAACAATCAATTTAATTGATTATATTTAGCCGATATTTACGCTTATTTTCGATCTTTCTTTGACGCATCATGGCCCCATTCCACCCATTCAAGGAGCACGACCATGCTGCAACTGCGACCCTTCGAAAGCCTCGGCCACGCCAACCACGGCTGGCTCGATGCCCATCACCATTTCTCGTTTGCCGAGTACTACGACCCCGCCCGTATGCACTGGGGCAACCTGCGAGTCTGGAACGACGACCTGATTGCGGCTGGCAGCGGTTTCCCGTCGCACCCGCACCGGGACATGGAAATCATCACCTATGTCCGTGAAGGCGCGATCACCCACCAGGACAGCCTGGGTAACAAAGGCCGTACCGAAGCGGGTGATGTGCAGGTAATGAGTGCAGGCTCCGGCATCGTCCATAGCGAGTACAACCTGGAGGACGTCGATACGCGCATCTTCCAGATCTGGGTGGTGCCTGAGCGGGTGGGCGATGCGCCGACCTGGGGCAGCCGGCCCTTCCCTAAAGGAGAACGTGGCGAAGGCTTCGTGACCCTGGCCAGTGGACGTGCAGGTGACGAAGACAGTTTGCAGATTCGTACCGATGCACGGTTGGTGGCTGCGACGTTGCAGGCGGGGGAAAGCGCCGAGTACCGCTTTGATGCCGGGCGCCGTGGTTATCTGGTGCCGGCCAAGGGGGTGGTGGAGGTCAACGGCGTGCGCGTCAAGGCACGTGATGGGCTGGCCATCGAGCAAGAAGCAGTGTTGCGGGTTACGGCCATCGAAGACAGCGAGATCGTGCTGGTGGATGTTGCCTGAGGATCTGGGGCTGCGAAGCGGCCCCAAAATTCCGCCTCAACACAATCACCGCAGGGGCATTGGCGCCAAACGCCAGCCTGCACTAGCGTTGTGCTATCCAGCCAACCCCCTGCCGTTGATGCGGAGCAAACACCCAACATGCCGGATATGCGCCCGAACCCGACGCAGAACCTGGAATATCGCGCCGAGCGCCCGATCTTTCACGCCTTTGTGGAGCAAGCAAAGCACTCGCCCGATGCCACCGCCATCATCGCCCACGACGCCACCTGCAGCTACGGCCAGCTAGACCGCATCAGCCAGGGCATTGCCACGTACCTGCTGGAAAACGGCGCCAATGGCACCGATCGGCTGGTAATCGTCGCCAGCCGTGGTGCCGCGCTGGTGTATGCCATGCTCGGCGCCTTGCGCGCCGGGCTGACCTTCACCGTAGCCGACGCCGCTTACCCTGCTGCGCGCATTGCGCAGATCATCCACACCCTCCAACCAGCCTTTGTCTTGCGCTGTGGCGATGCCCAGGTCGAGCCAAGCCTTGCCCGCACCGTCAACGTGCCGCCCTGCCCCGACCAAGCACTGCAACACATCGCCAGCAAGCAGTCGCCCCTGCCTGAGGTTAGCCCCGCGCAGCCGGCCTATATCACCTTCACCTCAGGCAGCACTGGCGAACCGAAGGGCATCATCACCCACCACGCGCCCCTGGTGCATTTCATCGACTGGCATGTGCAGCAGCAGGGTTTTACCCGCGGCGACTGTTTTTCCCTGCTCTCGGGCCTGGGCCACGACCCGGTCTACCGGGACGTGTTCACGCCGTTGTCGATCGGCGCAACGGTCGTCTGCCCGGCCCAGGCAACCCTGACCGACCCGTCGCGCCTGGCCGCCTGGATACACCACCACGGCCTGTCGGTCATCCACCTGACCCCGCCCCTGGGCAAGCTCATCGAAACCGGCGCGCGCATGAACGGGCAGGTGTTCGAGCGCCTGCGCTACCTGTTCTGGGGCGGCGATGCACTCAGCCCTACGCTGTACCAGCAGGTGTGCGCGATTGCGCCCAACGCCAGTAGTGTGAATTTCTACGGCACCACCGAAACGCCGCAGGCCATGGCGTACCACCCACTCGACCCGGGCGCCGACAACAGCCGCATCCCTTTGGGCAAAGGCATAGACGGCGCGCAGCTGTTGATCATCGATGAAGCCAACCGCTTGGTCGAAGCCGGCGAAGTCGGGGAAATCCTGATCCGCAGCCCCTACCTGTCGCTAGGCTATTGGGGTGATCCGGCACTGACCGCAGAAAAGTTCGTGGCCAACCCCTTCACCGGCGCCCAGGCCGACCGCTGCTACCGCACTGGCGACCTCGGCACTTACCTGGCCGATGGCAGCGCCAGCTTCCTGGGGCGCGGCGACAGCCAGGTGAAAATTCGTGGCCACCGCATCGAACTGGCGGAAATCGAAAATGCCCTGTGCCAGCATCCGTGCATCAAACAGTGCGTGGTACTGGCCAACCACGACAACGCGACGGTCAGGCTGGTTGCCTATTGCGTTGCCGAGCACCCCGTAGCCACCGCTGAACTGCGCCAAGCCATGGCGGGCATGCTGCCCGACTACATGGTGCCGGCGATGTTCCTGTTGGTGCCCGGCATCCCCCTCACACCCAACGGCAAGGTCGACAAACGCGCCTTGCCAGCGGCGTTCGACAGCAGCGACACCCTCGACAACGCGGCCACGCGGCCACTGTCACCGCTCGCCCTGAAACTGACCGACGCTTGGGCACAGATCCTGCAGGCCTCGCGCATCGATGCCCGGCTCAGTTTCGTGGAGCTCGGCGGCGATTCATTGTCGTTCGTGCGCGCGTCGATGGTGCTGGAAGAACTGATCGGCCACCTGCCGGATCGCTGGGAAATGATCCCGGTCCAGGACCTGGCCGAACTGGCCGAGCAGCGCAGCAAGGCCTCGAAGTGGTCGATGCGGGTCATGGAGGTGCCGGTTTTCCTGCGGATGATCGCCATCATCCTGATTGTGGTTGGCCACCTGGAGGTGTTTTCCGAATGGCGGATCGCAGGCGAGACGTCGGTGCTGTTCCTGATCTCTGGCATCAGCCTGGCCAGGTTCCAGTTCAAGGCCATCGACGAGCGCGGTGACGCCCGTATGCTGGTCAAGTCGGTGGCAGCCATCGCGGTGCCGACCATTGCCTATACGGTGTTGGTTCAGGCGCTGTTCGACCAGGTACATTGGCAATCGCTGCTGTTGATCTCCAACTGGTTCCCCCCCGACAAGGTCGGTATCTTCGCCTACTGGTACATCGAAGTGCTGGTGCAGATGATCCTGGTCATTGGCCTTGTGTTGTCGTTCAAACGCGTGCGCAAGGCGATCCTTGCCAACCCGTTCCGCTGGCTGACCATGGCCGCCTGCGCGCTGGTGGTGGCGGATCTGCTGCTCAGCCATTTCGTCTTCGACGCCACGGCCCTGCTCAACCGCGTGCCCCAGCATTACCTGGCGGTGATGGTGCTGGGCATGGCGATTCACTACGCCGACTCGATGCTGCGCAAAGGCGTCGCCAGTGCAGTGGCGGTACTGCTGATTGCCGAACTGGACCTGGTGGCCATTGCCGGCATCGGCTGGCAGGCGTTTGCCAGCTACATCGATATTGCCCTGCCGGCGATGCTCGCCTTGATCTGGTTCCGCGCTGTGCCCGTGCCGGGCGTGGTTGCCAGGGCGGGGGCGATGATCGCGTCGTCGACCTTGTTCATCTACCTGACGCACTTCCAGTTCCAGTCGCTGGCGCGCCACATCTACGATCAGCCGTTGTTCGCGGTGGCCCTGGCGCTTGTCGGTGGCGTGGTGCTGAGCTACTGCTGGAACACCCTGCTGCGCGGCGTACTGACACGCTGGCACGTGAGCAGGAAGGCGCGCGCAGCGCAGGCCTTGGAACGCGCGACCTCCTCATGAACAAGGCACTGCCCGCCCGCTGGTGATTGCCAAGCCTGAAACACTTTGCATAAAATGCGAACCATTAACATTTGCAACTCTTTTCAGGCGGCATGGATGAGCACCCCGGACGTAGCCCTCAATTCCCAGGTCAGCCAGCTCTACCGTGCGCAGAGCAAATGGCTGCACGGCTGGCTGACACCTCGGGTCAACTGTACCCACCTGGCCGCGGACCTGGTCCAGGACGTGTTCGTTCGCGTGATGACGGCCGCCGATGCGGCGGCCAAGCTCGAAGCGGTCCGCGAACCCAAGGGCTACCTGGCCACGATCGCCCGTCGCCTGATGATCGACCACCTGCGCCGGGTGCACCTGGAGCGGGCCTGGCTGCAGGTACTGGCCGAGCAACCCGAAGCCTTGGATATCTCGGCCGAACAACGCTTTTCGCTGCTGCAAACGTTATTTGAACTGGATGCGATGCTGGCAGCGCTTGGCGCCAATGTGCGGGAGGCATTCTTGCTGTCGCAGGTCGATGGCATGCCGTACAAACGCATCGCCGCCCAGTTGGGCGTCTCTGAAGTGACGGTGCGCCGCTACATTGCCAAAGCGGCGGAACACTGCATGATCTACAGCCTGACCCACGGCCAGTGAGCATGGCTTTGAGTGCCGAGCAGCGCACAGCCCTGCGTCAGGCCGCGCATTGGTACAGCCAGCTCAACAGCGGTGAAGTGCAGCCCAGCGACCATAGCGCCTGGCAGTCATGGCTGAACGCTGCGCCCGCCAATGCCTGGGCCTGGCAGCAGGCCGAACGTTTGCAGACCCGCATGAGCGCAACCCCTGCCCCGGCCACCAGCCGTGTACTGTCGCTGGCGGCGCATGGCCGCCACGCCACCCGCCGCCGCGTGGTCAAGGCCGGGCTGGTGCTGCTGGGTGGCAGTGCACTGGGCTTGGGTAGCTATCGCGAAATGCAGTATTCACCGTTGCTGGCTGATGTACGCAGTGGCGTGGGTGAACAGCGCTCACTGACCCTGAAAAACGGCAGCACGCTGCTGCTCAACAGTGCCTCGGCAGTTGATATCGATGACACCCGCGAACAGCCGTATGTGCGGCTGCGCCAGGGCGAGATCATGGTCGAGGTGCCAGAGCAGCAACGCTGCAGCGTGGTGACCCGGCACGGCAGCATCGCGGCTGGCCACAGCCGCTTTTGCGTGCGGCTGTTCGATGACGCCAGCAAGCTCGATGTGTTTGGCCAGCAGGCACGTGTGACGCTCGCCTCGGGCCAGGCCATGGAGGTGCACGGCGGCCAGAGCTGCCAGTTCGATGGCAAGGGCTTTTCGGCTGTGCAGACGCTGGCCAACGCCGCAGACGCCTGGAGCAGAGGCTTGCTGATCGTCAATGACCAACGCCTGGACACCTTCGTCACCGAGGTTTCACGGTACCGGCCAGGTTGGCTGCACTGCGCGCCGTCGGTGGCTGGGCTGCGCATCAGCGGCACCTACCGGCTCGATGATACCGAACAGATCTTGCGGGCACTGGCTACCTCCTTGCCGGTGCAGGTGCAGCGCCGCACGCGTTTCTGGGTGACGATTACCGCCGCATGAAATAAACGCAAAATGCCTGATCACTTTCGCGCGGCTCATCCGACTCATAGGTAACCCCAGCTGTGGCTGCCTCTTTACCTTTCCGAGACCTCGACGATGACCTGCCGCTTCACTCTCAGGCCCTTCAGCGCGCCAGACCTGCGCACCTGCCTGCTGTTGACTGTTCTGCTCGGTGGGCCGGGCGCAGCCTGCGCCGCGCAAGCGCATGACTACCACCTGCCGCAAGGGGACCTGGGCGAAACATTGACCCAGTTCGCTGCAGAGTCCGGCATTGTGCTGTCGTTCGACACCCAGTGGACACGCGGTAAACGCTCGCCGGCCTTGAATGGCCAGTACCCGGTCGACCAGGCCCTGCAGATTCTGCTCAGCGGCACAGGCTTGCAGGCCGTCAAGGAAAGCGACGGCCGCTACTCGCTGCTGCTCACCACCCAGCAGGGTGACGTGGTTGAACTGGCCCCAAGCCGCATCGACGGCCAAGGCCTGGGCAACATCACCGAAGGCACTGGCAGCTACACCACCGGTGGCTCCACCACCGCAACCAAGCTGCCGCTGACCCTGCGCGAGACGCCCCAGTCTGTCAGCGTGATAACCCGCCAGGCCATCGACGACCACGGCTCGCAAGACATCGGCGAAGTGCTGCGCAACACCCCCGGAGTTTCGGTGCAGGCGTATGACAGCGAGCGCATGGAGTATTCCGCGCGCGGCTTTGCCATCACCAACTACCAGTACGATGGCGTCAACACCATCTATGACGGCGTCTACGACGAAGGCGCGACCCATGTCGACATGGCCGCCTACGACCGCGTGGAAGTCATCAAGGGCGCAACCGGGCTGATGACCGGCTCCGGCGACCCCTCCGCCACGGTCAACCTGATCCGCAAGAAGCCTACCCACGACTTCAAGGCCTCGATCACCGCCAGCGCTGGCTCCTGGGACAACTACCGCACCGAAGGTGACATTTCCGGCCCGCTCAATGCCAGCGGCAACGTGCGCGGCCGCTTCGTCGGCGCCTACCAGGACCGCAAGTCGTACCTGGATCACTACAAACAGAAGAAGGACGTCTACTACGGCATTCTCGAAGCCGACCTGACGCCCGACACGCTGCTCACCTTCGGCATCGACAACCAGACCACCACCCCGCGCGGCTCGTCCTGGACCGGTAACCCGACGTACTTCTCCGACGGCAGCCGCACCGACTTCTCGCGCTCGCACAACCCGGGGGCCGACTGGAGCCGCCGCGACTTCCAGTCCACCACCTACTTCGGCTCGCTGGAGCAGGCGCTGGCCAACGACTGGAAGGTCAAGCTCAGCCTCAACCACATGATCAGCGACCATGACACCCGCCTGGCATCAGCCAGTGGGGGCAACCCCGACGCCACGACCGGCGAAGGCATGTTCTTCTATTGGGGGCGTTGGGAAGGGCATCGTGTGCAGAACACCGCAGACCTGAGTGTGTCGGGGCCCTTCACCCTGTTCGGCCGTCAGAATGAGCTGGTCGCAGGCTTCATGACCTCGCATTCGCGCCTGACCGGCGACACCTACGACGGCAGCGCCTTCGCCCAGGTACCGGGCTCGATCTTCGACTGGAACGGCAAGGTTGCGGAACAGGACTTCCCGAAGAACGGCGATTACACCACCGCCCAGAGCCAGAACGGCGCTTACGTGGCCACCCGCCTGAAGCCGACCGACAACCTCTCGGTGATCCTCGGCACCCGGGTCAGCACCTTCAAGTACAACGACGACCAGGACTACTACCCGACCTCGCCCCTGGATGACACCCACGCCAGCTACAAGCAGCACGGCGTCGTCACCCCTTACGCCGGCGTGGTCTATGACCTGGACGACACGTACTCGGTGTACGCCAGCTACACCTCGATCTACCAGCCGCAAGTCTACAAGGACGTCAGCGGCGCCACCCTCGACCCGGTGGAAGGCGATGGTTATGAGGCAGGCCTCAAAGCCGCCTATTTCGATGGCAGGCTGAACGCCACGCTGGCGTTCTTCCGTATCGAGCAAGACAACGTCGCCTCCTCGGTGGGCACCAACCCGGTCACCAACGAGGGCATCTACACCGCCATCGACGGTGCCACCACCCAGGGCGTCGAACTGGAACTGGCAGGCGAACTGGCCCCGGGCTGGAACATCACCGCCGGTTACACCTACGCCCGTACGCGCGACGCTGACGACAACCGCCTGTTCGGCTTCCCGCTGGCGACCACCAAGCCTGAGCATGTGGCGCGGCTGTTCAACACCTACCGGTTGCCCGGCGCATTGGACCGCATCACCGTCGGCGGTGGGCTGCGCTGGCAGAGTGGGTTCTACGGCAGCATCTACAGCCCGGCCGCCAACGACTACACACGCATCAAGCAAGGCGGTTACACCCTGGTGGACCTGATGACCCGCTACCAGTACAGCGAGCACCTGAGCTTCACGGTCAATGCCAACAACGTGTTCGACAAGGTGTACCTGACCGGGCTTGGCAACTTCGGTACCACCTACTATGGCGAGCCACGCAACCTGATGGTCACCACCCGCTGGGACTTCTGAGCAAGCCCCCACCTGCAGCGCCCCTCATGAATCAATGGCTACGTATTGATCCAGGAGGCGGCGCTGCAGGGGCGGCCAGATTGGGCTAGCTGGCCTGTACGATGATCTGGCTCTGCAGGTCCCTGACCATCGCCTCGATGGCCGGCTTCATGGCGGCAAAATCTTCAGGTGAGCAGACCACATCCGGGCGGCTGAACTTGAAATGCCGCTCGATCACTACGGCATTGCCCTCCTGGGCATACTGCGCGCTGTACTCAACGTTGGCGTCCTGCAGACGCACTTGTTTGGGGATCGCCAGCACACTGACCTCAGGCGGGAATTCGAAGCGCGACTTTTCCACGGTGTCATTGGAAATGCACACGAAGCGCTGGCTGCGTTCCTTCTCCATGGCAAAGCTGTAGACGTTCTGCGAGATCCCCCCCGCCAGGCTGCTCAAGGCCACCATGCCCACAGGCCCTGGCAGGTTGACGAGGTTTTCCGTGCGCCCATCGACGGTGCTGACAAAGTCGCCATTGGCGTTGCTCGGGCGCACCTCGAAGGTACCGCTGCCACGCTGCCCATAGGCACCGAGCACCTTCTCGACGAGCAGGTCGCGGTCCGCCGGTTTCATCGATTTCACACCATAGCGGCTGACCTCGCTGGCCCAACCCTGCACGGTCGCGACGTTGGTGAAGTCTGCGCCACCATCGCCCTTGACCTTGAACTGCAAGTCACTGGAAACCTTGTTGAGCTGGATGGCCGGGGTTCGCCCGAACTCACCCGTCGCGGTCAGCAGCACCCGCTTGTTCAACACGGCCAACGGCAGGTAGCCCGCGGCGATCGACGGGTCGGTGGAGTCCAGGTACAGGTCCAGGCTCGGCACATAGGTGATCACATGGTTCAACACCCCCAGCGCGGGCACCTTGGGGAACACGTAGGCGTTGCCCAGGTTGATCAGGGCTGGCGTGCTTTTGATCCCCGCCGCCGTCAGCAGCGCCTCAAGCAGGGCAACATGGTCCTTGCAGTCACCGTAACGGTTATCCAGCACGGTTTGCGCCGCGTGCGGCACTACCCCACCGGCGCCGACATACACGGCGACATAACGGATGTTTTCACGCACCCAGTCACTGAGCGTCAGTGCCTTTTCCCGCGTGGTGGGCAAATGGGCCGTGAGGCGTTGCGCCAACTCGCGGATCGGTGCCGTGACCTCGACCTTGGCGCGTGCCTGGTAGGCCTGGGCGAACGCTTTGAAATCGGTGAATGTCGACACCGCCAGGTAGTGCCCGTAGTCCAGGTAGGACACCGCACTCGCCTCGATCCGCGCACGGTCCGCCGGCACGTAATCCCAGCGATAGACCTTGCGCCCTGGCGCAGCCGCCGGCAGCGACGCCTTGAAGTTGCGCGCATCAGCCTGCAGGGGCATGCCCTCAGGCATGTCATAGATGAGCGTGAACTGCCCGACCGGGTGGAATTCCGGCACGGTGATGTCTTCGAACTGGCCAGGGAACAGCGGCGTGAAGCGGTTGCGCTGATAACGCAGCACCAGACGGTCCCCCACCGCAACCTCAGGGAAGATGATCACCTTGTTGACGCTGTCCTGAAACATCGGCGCCTGCGCGGATGCCTGCTCCTGCTGCTCCTTGATGTGCGCGGCATCCACCATCACCTTGCGCCCATCGGGCTTTTGCGTGTACGCCTCGATCACATCCAGGGTTTCCAGCGACCGGTTGTAACTCACCGGGCGCTGGGCACTGGCCTTGATCGCGCGCTCCTCGTTGATCAACAGCACACTGTCGACGTCCAGACGATTACTGCCATCCATCTGCACCACGAAGGTCTGCTCGACCTTTTCCAGGGTCGCGGAGTGGTCGGTGCCGTCGGTGAAGGCGTGCGCCAGGGCGCACCAATTCATGGCAACCGGCAGCAGCACAGCCACAAGGTAAGACTTTTTCAGCATGGAGATCCTTCTCGATCCAGGTGTATCAAAGTTGCCATCAATCGACAATGATACTCATTGACGAATGACGATGGCAAAATGATTGCACCGCTAGCGCCTTTTGCCCTCACCCGTGCAGCGAGGCCAGCACTTCAGCAGTGGTCGTCACTTGGCCAAAGTGATGCTTCCACAGGTCGATGCCCAACTGGCCGGACCTGTCCAGCGATGACCCTACCGTCATGTCGGTCACCAGCGTAGGCGCCAGCCCTGCATCGAACAGGGCGAAGCCAGCGGCAAGCACGCAGGTTTCGGTCTGCATGCCACACACCAGTACCCGCTCCACGCCCAGCTGCTTGATGTACTCGAGGGTTTCGATGGTCTGCCCGTAGCCATGCTTGACGAACACCTGGTCCGCCTCGATCAGGCTCTCGTCCTCGGCCGCCGGGTGCCAGCCAAGCTGGCGCTGAAACGGCGTGACCTGCTCATCGTGCAGTTCGACCGAGGCGACGGTCGGGATGTTCGCCGACAACCGCCGCAAACCGTCTACCAACCATTCGGGCGGGCTGAAGGTGGATTGAACATCGACGATAAGCAAAACCTGGCGCATAGGGCTCTCCGGCCACGGGCAAAAGGCGCCAAGTATAACGTGGCGCCCGTGCTGGGGTTTGTTGATAGCACGGGCGCTCTACCCTCATCGAGGCTGCCGACGATGCGCCCTGCATCGTATACGGTGCATTTTTCTGAAAACTGCCTTATATGCATCGTATTTGATTCATAAGAACCTGCAGTTTTTACATCGCGCACGCACGCCTAGAGGTGAACAATAATGGACTTGCGATCAACCATACGACTCGCCCAGCCCGAGGACGTCGAGGCGCTTTTTGCGCTGGACGCGATCGCTCGGGGTGATCGGCAACGGCAAACATTCATTGCAGACGCGGTCGCCTACGGCCAATGCTGGGTGGCCGCAGACGCGCACGATACATCCCAGCTGACAGGGTATGGCGTGCTCAACGATACCTTCTTCGATCAACCGTTCATTGCGCTGGTCGTGGTGAAGGAATCGGCACGCCGCCGCGGTATCGCGGCGGCCATCATGCGCACACTGGAGTCGCAGTGCCGGGGTGGCAAGCTGTTCACGTCGACCAATGCTTCAAATGCGCCGATGCAGGGTGTGCTGGCTCAACTCGGTTTCATCAGGAGTGGGCAGATCGACAACCTGGATGACGGTGATCCAGAGCTCATCTTTGTCAAATTCCTCTCCTGAAATCGCGCCGGTCACCAATCGTAGGTCATCTCCACCGAGGCCACGCGCTCCTGGCCATAGTAGCAACCGAACGCATAGTTGCAGTCCGACACGTACTCGCGGTCGAAGATGTTCTGCACGTTCACGCTGGCCTGCAGGCCGCGCAGGCTTGGGTCGAGTTTGCCCATGTCGTAGCTGACGGTGGCGTCGTATACCGCATACGCCGGTACGTCGAACGAATTGGACGAGTCACCCGGTTTGCGGCCGGTATAGCGTGCGCCTGCGCCGAATGTCAGGCCATTGAGCATGGCCTGGGTGAAGTGGTAATCCACCCACAGCGAGGCCGAAACCGGCGCTTGCGATTCGCTGCGGTTACCTTGGTCGCCATAGTTGCTCTTGATATAGAACGAGTCGATGTAGGTTGCAGCGGCCAGCACATCGATATTGTCGAGGGTGGACTTGAGCTCCAGTTCAACGCCGCGCGAACGTACCTCGCCATCCTGCGCCTGGTACTGGGGGTTGTCGTCGTCCTGGGTCAGCACGTTCTTCTGCGTGACCTGAAACACCGAGGCGGTCAGCAATGTGCCCTCGGCCGGCTGGTACTTCACCCCCACTTCGTACTGTTCACCCTCGGTCGGTTCAAACGACTTGCCAGCGGAGTCCGTGCCCAGCGTCGGCAAGAACGACTGCGAATAGCTGACGTAAGGCGCCAGACCGAATTCGGTGACGTAGGTCAGGCCGATACGGCCGGTGAACTTGTTGTCACGCTGCGAGGCGATGCTCTTGGCCAGCAGGTCCTTGTTGTCGATTTCGGCCCAGTCCTGGCGGCCGCCCACGGTCAGGATCCACTGGTCCAGCTTGATCTGGTCCTGCACGTACACACCGGTCTGGCGAACCGTGTTGTCCCATTGGGTGTCCAGCACCGGGGTCACGCTGCTGGTGTCGTAGTTGTTCTTGCCATACAGGTCGACCGGCAACACGTTGTAGGCGTTGTAGCCATCGTATTTGCGCGAGAAGTGGCGGTAGTCCACACCTGCGAGCGTGGTGTGCTGCAGCGCGCCGGTGTTGAACCTGTATTCCAGGTTGTTATCGAGGGTGTAGGCGATATTGTGCTGGCGCCAGTCGAGCTTGACCCGGTTGGCCCGGGTGTAATCGACGCTGTCGCCGTCCGAGACGAAGCTACGCAGGTAGAACCCTTTGTAGCGATCCCGCACATCGGTGTAACGCGCCGTCGAACGCACGGCCAGGTCATCGCTGAAGCGGTGAGTGAAGTCATAGCCGAAGATGTACTGGTTGCGCTTGTAATCGTTGTAGTGCGAGTCGCCCGAGAAGAAGTCGCGGTCGATGTGCTGGCCCGTCGGGCCACGCTTGAGCGAGCCGATCATCGGCAGCGACTGGTAATCGGCAGCGCCGTCGTCACGCTGCACCTGCGCCAGCACGGTGAAGGAGGTGTCCTCGTTCGGCGACCAGGTCAGGCTGGGTGCCAGCAGCAGGCGTTCGCTATGGGCGTGGGCCACCTGTTCGTTGCCCTTGTTGGCAACACCGACCAGGCGATAGGTAAACTCGCCCTGCTCATCCAAGGGGCCGCTGGTGTCGAAGGCACCGTTGGCGCGGTTGTAGCTGCCGGCGCCCAGCTTGACCTGGCTACGCTGCTCGCGGGTCGGGCGCTTGGAAACCATGTTGATCAGCCCGCCCGGCTGGTTTTGCCCATAGAGCACCGACGAGGGGCCTTTGAGCACCTCGATGCGCTCCAGGGTGTAGGGGTCGATCTGCGGTGCACCGCCCAGGCTGCCGGCATACGGCACGTATGCGCCGTCCAGGTACAGCGGGGTCGGGGCAAAGCCACGGCTGGTGATTTCGTCGGCAATGGTGTTGCGGTCGGTGAAGCCGCCCGTGGCCAACCCCGGCGTGTAGCGCAGTGCCTGGGTCAGGTTGCGCGCGCCCTGGGCCTGCACCTGGTCGGCGGTGATCACGTTGATGGCCTGGGGTATTTCCAGGATCGGTGTATCGGTCTTGGTGCCTGTCGCACTGCGGGTGGCGACATAGCCGTTTACCGGGCCATAGGCCGATTCCACGGCGGTGCCGGTAATGCTGGTGCTGTCCAGTTGCAGCGTCGCGGCATCGCCGACCATGGGCAGCAGCGAGTAGCTGCCATTGGCCTGGCGCAGCACCTGCAATTTGCTGCCCACGAGCAGTTGGCGCAGGCCGGCCTCGGCACTGTAGCGGCCATGCAAGCCGGGTGAGCTCAGCGATTGGACGTAGGACGGCTCGAAGGAGACCGTCACCCCTGCCGCTGCCGCGAACTGGGTAAGCGCCGAGCCCAGCGGGCCGGCCGGGATGTCGAACGCGGCATCGGCGCGGGCCTGGGCGACGGCGGGCTGGGCAATCATCACCGCAGCCAGCGGGGTCGCCAGGGTGATGCTGAACAGTGCGCGATGGACTGAGCGGGCCAGTGCGGTTTTGGCGGAGTTGATGAGGATGACGGGGGTGCGAGTGTCTGTGGGGAGCATGGTATTCCTTTCGCCCTGCGGCAGTTTTTATGGCGTCTGAGGCGCCTCTACTTACAAGTCGAATGAGAATCGGAATCGGTAACCCCCCTGATGTAAAAAAGGGCGCGTTTATGGAATGGGGCTTGGCTGCGATTTTCGGGTTGGGAGATGGGTAAAGGCGACCCTGTGTTTGCCACGGCATTTTCAGCGCCTGTGAGATCGAGCGCCGCAGGTGCCAGGCTCGGCATTTTCGGCGCCTATGAGATCGAGCGCCGCCCGCGCGGCGCATCGCGACGCAAGGCCGCTCCTACATTTGTTTCGGGCCAATTATTCCTGGGGGATTGGCGCGCGGCCCCTTGGTGCCCCCTCAATATCGCGTCGTACAAACAAGGCGGTCGCGCGCAAATGCCACTGGCCTCACTGGCCCGAAACAAATGTAGGAGCGGCCTTGCGTCGCGATGCGCCGCGCGGGCGGCGCTCGATCTCATAGGCGCTGAAAATGCCGTGGCAAACACATGGCACCCCCTCAATACCCTCCCCCTCAAACCGACTCAACACGCGCCCAATACCGGCTGAACCGACGAACACGCACCGGCAAGGTAGTCGTGAGGTTATCCAGCACAGTGTCGATATTGCCCAAATGAAAAGCCCCAGACAGCCGCAGCTCACTGACCGCCTCATCACACCCCAGGTGCCCAGGCCGATAGCGTTGCAATTCGCTGACCACATCGCCAAGGCGCCAGTCATCCACCAGCAGCATGTCGCGGGTCCAGGCGTCAGGCAGCGCGGTGGCGGGCTGCACCAGCCCTACGCCATCGGCGCGAAAACTCAGTTGCTGGCCGGCCTCGACGCGCGTTGCGGCCAACGCATGCGCGCTGCGCACCTCCACGGCATGCTCCAGCACACAGACCCGAGTGCTGTCGGCATCGCTGCGCACGGTGAACCGTGTGCCCAGGGCACGGATGCTGCCTTGATCGGTATGCACGATGAACGCTCGGGCCTGCTCGTCGCGGGCAGTTTCCACCGCTATCTCACCGCCCAACAGGTGCAATGCTCGCCATTGGGCGCTGTAGCGGATATCCACCGCCGTGGCCGTGTTCAACTGCAAGCGGCTGCCATCCTGCAAGCGCAGCGAACGGCGCTCGCCAACCCCTGTGCGCTGGTCGGCCATCAACCGCGCAACGCCCCCCTCGTTCCAGGCCAGCCCCCCTGCACCGCCCGCCGCCAGCACGATCGACATCACCTTGAGCACCTCGCGGCGCTTGGCCCTGGCAGTGCTCAGGGTCGGGCGGGCGATGCCCGGTGCCACCTGTTCGAACGTGCCCTGCAAGCGCGCCAGGCGTTCCCAGGCCTGCAGGTGCAATGGATGGCTGTGCAACCAGCGCTGGTGCGCCGCGCGCGTGCTGTCATCCGCATCGCAACGCAACTCGACATACCAGCGCGCAGCGGCTTCGAGCACACGCCGGTCCAGGGGCTGAGCCTCTGCCACGGTTCAGTCCTCGGCCAGCATCAGGCAATGGGTCAGCGCACGCACGGCGTGCTTCTTGACGGTGGTGACCGAAACGTCCAGCCGCCGCCCGATCTCGACATAACTCAGGCCATCGAGTTGCGCCATCAGGAAGATTTCACGGGTGCGGGCGCCCAGGCCGTCGAGCAGGCGATCGATCTCCAGCAACGCTTCGATGATCAACGTGCGCGCTTCGGGCGAAACCTCGAACTGCTCGGGGCGGGCGGCCAGCGTTTCCAGGTAGGCCTGTTCAACGGCCCGACGCCGGAACATGTCGATCATCAGGCTGCGCGCGATACTGCTCAGGTAGGCCCGTGGCTCACGCAGCTCGGCCGCCTTGCGCAGGGTCAGCACGCGGATGAAGGTGTCCTGGGCCAGGTCTGCGGCATGCTCGACACAACCGAGCTTGTTGCGCAGCCACCCACACAACCAGGGATGGTGCTCGGCGTAGAGCGTGTGCACGGTTTTTTGCAGGGAGGGGTCAGCGCAGGACATGGAGTGAACCGGCAAGGGCGTCTTTAATAATGACTCTCATTTAACCTGAGTCATCAGGGGTTTCGCAACTCTCATTGAGCCTAAACCTGCGGCCCGGAACACTGTCTCTTCGACGTGCTCGTGCAGGTTCGGCACACCGGCAAGGCCGGAAAGGGGCGCACAGCGCCCCCAGCGGTCACAACGAAAACGGATAACTCACGATCAACCGCGTCTGGTCGAAGTCACCACTGAAGCTGCGCCGGTTGCTGGCGTTGTTCAACCGAATGTTGAGGTTCTTCAAGGTGCCACTCTGGAAGGTGTAGTTCACCTCGGTGTCACGCTCCCACTCCTTGCCATTGCTGCCCGCCCCCGTGGTGGCATTCTCGCCGTGCCCATAGCGCACCATCGCCAACAACCCTGGCACGCCCATCGCGGCAAAGTTGTAGTCATAACGCACCTGCCAGGATCGCTCGTCGGCGTTGCTGAAGTTGCCATTGAACATATCGTTGCCCAAGGTCCGGCCACTGCTGCCATATACCGACATCCACTGGCTGTCGCCGCTGACCTTCTGCAACCCCAGGTACACCGTGTGCCCGCTGTGCGAAGCCGACACCAAGCCATACGCCGTGCGGCTCTGGATATCGCCAATGCGCGCCTGGCCGTCTTCCTTGTCGATGAAATAACCCAGGTTGGCCGCCAGCGTCCAGTTACCCAGCGGCTGCGTGTGCAGCAGGTTGAAGTAGCTTTGCTGGTAGATGTCTTCGAGCTGCGAATGCCAGGCCCCGACCAGCGTGCGCTGCTGGTTGAAACGGTACTCGGCACCGGCGTAATTGAACCCGTCAGCCATCACCCCCGGCGCCGCCCAGGCCGACAAGTCCTGCATGTTGGACGAGTTGCGCAGGCTCACCTCACGGTACTGGCCAGCCTGCAGGCTCAGGCCTTCTATCTCGCGCGAGTCGAGCATCGCCCCGCGAAAGGTCTGCGGCAGCAAGCGGCCATCGTCGTAGCGCAACAGCGGGATGTCGGGCATCAGCTCGCCCACCTTCAGCTCAGTTGCCGAAATGCGCAGCTTGGCCGCCAGCCCGGCCCGCCCATAGTTGTCTGCCGCACGCCCGTCATCGTGCACCGGCAGCAACTCGGAGCCACTGGCATCGCGGCTGCTGTCCAGCTTCATGCCGAACAGGGCAATGCCATCCAGGCCGACGCCGACCAGGCCAGGGGTATAGCCGGAGGTGAACTTCAGAATGAAGCCCTGGGCCCACTCGTCGACCTTGCTCTTGGCCGCACCCGAATCGCGAAAATCCCGGTTGAAGTAGTAGTTGCGCAGCGTCAGCCCAGCCTTGGCATCTTCCAAGAAGCCGCCCTCCTCGGCCCAGGCAGGCAGGCTCAGGCCTGACACCAGCGAAACAGCAACGGCCGTACGGGCCAGGGTGCAAGACGTGTCGATCATTATTATTGTTCTCCGCTTTTCATGGACGCAGCCGGCCCCAGCGGGCGGCTCGGCGCCCGTCATCGGGTGGCTGCTGGGGTGCCCGGCCGGGCCGGGCAGCACTCAGGGGTTCAGTGCATCAGAAGGGGTACGCGCGCGGCGTGTGCTGCACGCTGACCCAGTGATCGCGGGTGAACTCATCGATCGCCCAGTCACCGTTGAAGCGCCCGAGCCCCGAGTTTTTCTCGCCCCCGAACGGCGCATTGGCCTCATCGTTCACCGGGATATCGTTGATGTGCGTCATGCCCGCACGCACCTGGCGGGCAAAGCGCACGGCACGCTCCAGGTTGCGGCTGAACACCGCGCTGGAAAGCCCGAACTCGCTGGCGTTGGCCAGCGCCAAGGCATGGGCTTCATCGCGCGCACGCAACAGGCCGACCAGGGGGCCGAAGATTTCATTGCGGGCCAGGTCCATGTCGACCGTGACTTCGCCATACACATGCGGCGCCAGCAGGTTGCCGGTCACCCCACCCTCGTACAACGGCTCGGCGCCCTCAGCCCGGGCCAGGCTGATTTTCTCTTGCAGGCCCTGCAGTTGCCGGGCGTTGATCACCGGGCCGATCACCGTTGCCGGCAAATTCGGGTCCCCCACCACCAGCGCTTTGACGCGTGCGACGAAACGCTCGGCAAACGCGTCGTAAAGGCTGTCATCGATAATGATCCGGTTCACCGCCATGCAGATCTGCCCCTGATGCAGGAACTTGCCGAACACGGCAGCGTTCACCGCCTGGTCGAGATCGGCATCGTCCAGCACCACGAACGGGCTATTGCCGCCCAGTTCCAGCGCAACATGCTTGAGGTGCTGGCCACCGCTGGCGATACGGCCGATGCCGCGCCCCACTGGGGTGGAACCGGTAAAGGTGATCAACGAGGGCAGCTCATGCTCGACAAACGCATCGCCGATTTCACTGCCTGCACCGACCACCACGCTGAGTACGCCCGCCGGCAGCCCGGCTTCTTCGAAGATGCGCGCCAGCAGCAAACCGCCGCACACCGGCGTATCGCTGGCGGGCTTGACCACCACGGCATTGCCCAGCGCCAGGGCGGGGGCAATCGAGCGTTGGGTCAGGTGCAAAGGGAAGTTCCACGGGCTGATGACCCCGACCACGCCCAAGGCGCTGCGGTACACACGGCTTTCCTTGCCCGGCACGTTGGAGTCGACGATACGCCCGTGTACCCGCGACGGAAACGACGCAGCCTCCAGCGCAATCGCCCGCGCCGCGCCCCATTCCAGTTGCGCCTTGAGCCGGGTGCTGCCGGACTCGCGAATGATCCACTCGACGATCTCTTCGCGGCGACGGTCAAACACCGCCACCACCTCATGCAGCACGGCCGCCCGCGCCCCAGGCCCCAGGCCCGCCCATTGCGGCTGGGCCTGGGCGGCAGCGCGGTAGGCCGCATCCAGGTCATCACGGTTGGCCTGTGGAATCTGCAGCAACAAGGCGTCGTCGAACGGGTTGTGCACGTTCAGGGTCTTGCCGGCAGCGCCGGCGCGCCATTGGCCGGCAATCGGCTGCAGGTGAAGGTCACGGTAACGCGGGCAGGTATCAGACATGAAAGGCTCCTTGGTCAAAACGTAGGTTTGTTGGCCGCTTCCGGCGCGTCGGCCGGTTGCGGTGCACGCACGTGGATGCAGACGATGGCCAGCGCACCGATCACCCCCGGCAAGGCGAAAGCCAGGAAGTTCTGCTGCAACGGCAACTGCATGGACAGCAGGCTGCCACCGAGCATCGGCCCTGCAATCGCACCCAGGCGGCCGATGCCGGCGGCCCAGCCGACGCCGGTGGAGCGGATGTGCGCGGGGTAGGCAATCGAGGCATAGGCGTGGATGACTGCCAGGGTGCCGATGGTGGTGGCCCCGGCAACCAGCAACAGCAGGTTCAGCAGCACAGGGCCAGGCTGCAGGCCCAATGCCGCCAGCGACAGGGCGGCCAGCACGAAGAACAGCGCCAGGGTGCGCTGCACCCCAAGCCGGTCGGCCAGCCAGCCGCCGAACAGCGCACCCAGCGTGGCGCCGATGTTCAGCGTCACCAGAAACGCAAGGCTCGAGCCCAGCGGATAGCCACCCTGCGCCATCAACTTGGGCAACCAGGTGTTGAGGCCGTAGCTCATCAGCATGCACATGGCGAAGGCCACCCACAGCAGCAAGGTTGCCAATGCCTGGCCCTTGCCGAACAACTGCGCCACGCGCGCCGTGCGCACCGGCTGGCCGGCGCCCTGCAGGCGCAGCTCGGTACCTGGGCGAAACGCCGGGTCGACCTTGACCAGCAGCCGATCAAGCTCGTCACGGCGGCCCTTGAGCTCAAGAAACGCCGCCGACTCAGGCAAGTACCGCAGCATGAACGGCACCGCCAGCACTGGCAGCACGGCCACGTAGAACACTGCCTGCCAGCCCCACTGCGGGATCACCACGATCGCCAGCAGGGCCGACAGCACCGCACCCACCGAGTAGAAGCTGGACATCACGGTGATCATGGTGCTGCGCCGCCCCTGGGGGGCGAATTCGCTGATCAGGTTCACTGCGCTCGGCACCAGCGCCCCCAGCGCCAACCCCGTCACCAGGCGGCATGCGCCGAGCTGCAGCGGGGTGCTCGCATGCCCGGTCATGAAGGCGGCGCAACTGGCCAGCAAGGTGGTCAGGATAATCAGCTTGCGCCGCCCATAACGGTCAGCCAGCGGCGCCAGCAAGGTGCCGCCGAACAACATGCCGAACAGTGCACAACTGCCCAGTGTGCCGGCTTCGATTGCACTGAGTTGCCACTCTTGCATCAGGCGCGGCACCACCGAGCCGTAGATCACCATGTCATAGCCGTCGAACAGCATGATGAAACAGCCCCACAGCAGTATCAGCAGGTGGGTGCGATTAAAGGGTGCAGCATCGATCACTTCACTGACGGAAGTCGTCTTCATAGCCACCTCGGTTTTTTATTGTTGTTGTGTTTCGCGCCAGGCGCGGCGGTTGCCCGATGCTTCAGGGAGCAATGGTCTGGGTCGGTACCTCGATCAGCACGGGGCGGTTACCCGCCAGGGCCGCGCTGAACGCACGGGCGAACTCGGCACCGGTTTGCGCCTGCACAGCCTGCACGCCGTACCCCTGGGCGATGGCGCAAAAGTCCAGGCCTGGCACGTCCAGCCCTGGCGCATCGCTCACGTTCAGCACATCGGCAAACCAGCGCAGCGCCCCATAGGTGCCGTTCTTCAGAATGATGAACACTACCGGGATGTTGTACTGCGCAGCCGTCCACAGCGCGGTGATGCCGTAGTTCGCCGAGCCGTCGCCGATGATGCCGATGACGCGCCGCTCGGGGGATGCCAGCTGCACGCCGACCGCCGCTGGCAGGCCGAAACCCAAGCCCCCTGCGGCCGGGAAGAAGTAGCTGCCCGGCTCACGCATTGCAACACGCCGCCAGAAGGCACCGACCGTGGAGGTGGACTCCTTGACGTAGATCGCGTTGGCGGGGGCCAGGCGGTCGATCAGCTCGAAGACCGTTTCCGGGTGCAGCAGCCCGCCGTCGTCGGCCACCGGCTCCGGCTGCGGCAAGGCCACCGGCATGGGCCGCTCGCTCGGCGTCACGCCCGCCACCAGGGCTTCAAGTGTCAGCGCGATATCCGCGACCAGGGCATCACCCATCGGAGCGCGCGCGGCCTCGCCAGGGTCGCAGGTCAGGTGCAGCAGCTGGCAGTCGGCAGGCAGGTAGTCGCCCGGTGCATATTGGTGATAGCGAAACACCGGTGCCCCCACCACCAGGATGAGGTCGTGCTCCGCCAGGCAGCGGCTGATGCCCGCGATCGAAGCCGGCAGTACCCCACGGAAACACGCATGCCGCGTCGGGAACGGGCAACGTGAGGCCGACGGCGCCACCCAGGCGGTCATGCGCAGCTTTTCCGCCAGTTGCACCGCCAGGCCGTTGGCCCCGCAGCCATCGACATCCGGCCCCAGTACCAGCACGGGGTTGCGCGCCGCCGACAAGCGCTCGCACAGCCCCTGCACCTGTGCCGGCGAAGCCAGCCCGGCACTGGCTACCTGCCGACGGGCCAGATGCTCGACGCCCTTCGGTGCTTCGCAGGCCCAGTCGTCATAAGGGATCGATACATACACAGGGCCGCGTGGCGGCAGGCTGGCAGCATGGATCGCCTGGCTGAGGGCACGCGGCACATCCTGCGCCGAGGCCGGTTCGTGGCTCCACTTGACCAGCGGCTTGGGCAACTGCGCCGCGTCCACATTGGCCAGCATGGCCTCCACGCCGATCATGCTGCGTACCTGCTGGCCGGCGGTGATCACCAGCGGGCTGTGGGAGTACCAGGCGTTGGTCAGTGCGCCCATGCCATTGCCGGTGCCGGCGGCGGCATGCAGGTTGACGAACGTCGGCTGGCCGCTGGCAAGCGCATAGCCGTCGGCCATGCCCACTACCGCCCCTTCATGCAGGCCCAGGACATAGCGAAAATCTTCTGGGAAGCCCTTGAGAAACGGCAGCTCGTTGGAGCCAGGGTTACCAAACATCGTGGTCAGGCCATGCTGGCGGAGGATGTCGTAGGCGGCGCTGTGAACAGTTTTCATAAAGACCCTTGCAGCTCGTTTTTAGAATTTGGATTACTTTTGCAGCCGCTACCAAATTGATCAAATCGATACTATCTTTGACAAAAATAAAACTGATCTATATGACCACGCACGACGCGAGTGCCCATGAGCCACATTGACCTCAACCTGATCCGCACCTTCGTCACCCTTTACGAAGCCCGCAGCGTCACCCTCGCCGCCGAGCGTTTGTTCGTCACCCAACCTTCGGTGAGCTATGGCCTGGCGCGCCTGCGCGAGCTGTTCGACGACGCCCTGTTCAGCCGCACCCGTGACGGCATCCAGCCGACGTTCGTTGCCGACCAGCTGTACGCGACGCTGCGCGATGCACTGACGCGCATCGAAAGCGCCGTGCAGAGCACCCGCCAGTTCGACCCTGCCAGCACCGAGCGCAGGTTTCGCATCGCCCTCTCCGACCTTGGCGAAATGGGCTTTTTACCGCTGATTCTGGCGCGCCTGAACCGCGAGGCACCGCAGGCCGAGGTCGAAGTGCTGCCCTTGCAGGTCGACCAGGTGGGCGAGTGGCTGGCCAGTGGCAAGATCGACGCTGCGATTTGCCGCCCACCCGTGCCCGGCACCCGCAGCCAGGTGCTGATGCACGAGCGCTACGTCTGCCTGCTGAGCAGCGCCCACCCGCGCATCGGCGACAGCCTCAGCCTTGAGCAGTTCGTTGCCGAGCGCCACATCACCGTCACCCGCACCACCGGCCACGGCAGCGTCGAGGATGTGCTGAACAGCATGCAGGTGCAGCGCCGCATCAGCCTGCACGTGCCGCACTTCTCGGTGCTGCCCAAGATCATTCCCGGCACCGACCTGCTGGCGGTATTGCCGGCCCAGATCGCCAGGCTGTTCATGCAGGACGGCGGCTTGAAGATGCTCGAATTGCCCTTCCAGGTGGCCGCGTTCGATGTCTCCCTGAACTGGCACCCCAACAGCGACAACTCTGCCGCCCTGCAATGGTTTTGCGCGACGGTCGCCGAGGCGATCATCGATGGCCAGGCCTAGGCGTCGACCAGGGCGGGCTGCGCCGGCCTTGCCGCTGGCCGGAGCAACAGCAGGCAACCTGCGGCCAGTACGAAGACAATGGCGAACACCCCGTACAGGTGCAGCGGTTGCCAGCCCCCATCGAGCAACACGCCGGCCACGGTCGGCGACAGGATGGCGCCGATCCGGCCGATGCCGATGCCCCAGCCCACCCCGGTGGCGCGCACTGAAGCGTCATAAACCACCGGCGACAGGGCATACAGCCCCGCCACGCAGCCGTTGGAGAACAGCCCGATCAGCAGCCCCAGCGCCAGCGCTGCGCTGACCGATGAACCGCTCGCCACGAACAGCACCAGCAGCCCGGCGGTGATCAGCATGAACATCGACAACACGCGGCTCAGTGGCCAGCGCGACGACAAGCCACCAATCAGCGCCGCCCCGAGGATGCCGCCAACGCTCAGCAGCACCCCGCCGGTGATGCCCTGCTGCGCCGACAGGCCTGCGGCAACCAGCAGTTTTGGTGTCCAGCTCATGACGAAATAGAACCCGAACATCACCAGGAAGAACAGCAACCAGATCACCAGGGTGGTGCGGCGCATGTCGGGTGTCAGCAACTGCCTGAACCCGGTGGCAGCGCCTGGCACCTTGAGCTGTGGCGCCGGCAATGCTGACAGTGCCGGCTGCCCCAGTTTGGCCGCCAGGCGGTTGACCCGCGCCAGGGCATTACGCGGGCGACGCGCCAACAAGAAGTCCAGCGATTCCGGCAGCCACAACAGCACCAGGGGGATCACCAGCACGGTGACGATGCCACCGAACAGAAACACCGAGCGCCAGCCCCAATGGCCCAGCAACCATACCGCCAGCAAGCCGCCAAGCGTGGCGCCCAAGGCATAACCGGTGGACTGCAGGCTCACCGCCAGGCCGCGCCAGCGTTTGCTGGCATATTCGCTGGCAATCACATTGCTGCTCGCCAGAATGCCGCCGATGCCAAGCCCGGTCAGGCCGCGCAGCAGCGCCAGTTGCAACGGGCTCTGGCTCAAGGCCGAGAGCAGCATGCCAATACCGGAGAGCGCAAGGCAGAACAGAATCAGCGGGCGGCGGCCGAAACGGTCGGCCCACGGCGCGATGAACAGCGACCCGGCCGCCATGCCGAACAGGCCGGCGCTGAGCAACAGCCCCACCTGCGCCCCGCTCAGGCCCCACTCTGCAGAAACCGAAGCCGCCGTGAAGGCCATCACCAGCACATCGAAGCCATCGATCATGTTCAGCACGATGCAGATACCAATGGCCACGCACTGGAATCGGCCCATCGGGTCATTGTCCAGACGCTGCTTGAGGTCGGTGTTCATGGGGTCACCTGCCGGCCGATGCTGACCACAGACGAGAGAGAAGACGTGCACACGCAAGGCGAGCAGCAGAAACCGTGACGGTTCCACGCCCGTGATAAGCCATTCATGACTGGACCCTTCTTGTAATTGTTGTCGCGCACGGCCGGAGGGCTCTGGCCGTCGTCAGGCGCTAATCAACCAGATAATGGATCCATAGACAATATGGTGAATTTTGGCTAAACCACCACATGGCACAGAAATTGGCATTCACCAAAAAATATTTACTGTTTTTATCAGCATTTTCAATTAGTTATGAATTTAGCAATTTTTAGTTTTTCCGTTCGTTTACCGCACACCTGTTTTTATGGATCCACAAAGTACCTTTCTGCGAGCCATTCATCACGCCAACGAGCGCAGCCATGAACAAATCTTCATGTTGCCCGTAAGCACCCTGATCACGGGGGCCAACGGCCGATCGCCAGCCCCCGCCAACGCCTGCCTGCCTTGAGGGAAAAGGACGCGTTGCGTAGCATCGCCGGCCCTGGGGCCGCTGCCCGGCCACACCGCTACCCCTCAGAGTTCCCCATGCCCCAACCCATCCCCCTCAAGGACCACGAAAAGGAAAAGCACCTGGTCAATCGCCGGCTACTGGCCTGCGCTGCCCTGGTCTTCAGCCTGGTCGCGGTCCTGGTGGGCCGCCTCTATGTGCTTCAGGTCGTGCAGCATGACCAGCAAAGCGCCGTGTCGGAAAACAACCGCGTGCACGTGCTGCCCATCGCCCCCGAGCGCGGGCTGATCTACGATCGCAACGGCGTGGTGCTGGCAGACAACAAACCCAGTTTCGACCTGACCATGACCCGTGAACGGGCAGGCGATTCGGCCAAGGTGCTCGATACCCTGGCGCAGGTCCTGAGCCTGACCGAGGATGACCGTAAACAGTTCGAAAAGGACCTGCGCCGCGGCCGCAAACCGTTTGAGCCGGTCACCCTGCTGGTCGGCCTGAACGAAGAACAGATCGCCCTGATTGCGGTCAACCAGTTCCGCCTGCCAGGCCTTGATGTAGAGCCGCAGTTCATTCGCGAATACCCCCTGGCCGAGCATTTCGCCCATTCGGTGGGGTATGTCGGGCGCATCAACGAAAGAGAAGCCAAGACCCTCGACAGCACCGAGTACCGGGGCACCCAGTCGATCGGCAAGACCGGCATCGAGCACTTCTACGAAGGCCAGTTGCACGGCCAGGTGGGCTACGAAGAAGTCGAGACCAACGCCCAGGGCCGGGTCATGCGTGTGCTCAACCACAAGGCACCGACCCCCGGCAAGGACATCATCCTGAGCCTGGATGCCCACCTGCAACTGGCCGCCGAAAAGGCCCTGGGCGATCGACGCGGCTCGGTGGTGGTACTGGACCCGGCCAACGGCGACGTGCTGGCGATGGTCAGCAACCCAAGCTTCGACCCCAACCTGTTCGTCAAGGGCATCAGCTTCAAGCAGTACGCCGCCCTGCGCGACTCGATCGACCGCCCGCTGTTCAACCGCGTATTGCGCGGCCTGTATGCGCCGGGTTCGACGGTAAAACCGGAAGTGGCCATCGCCGGCCTCGACAGCGGCGTGATCACACCTGGCAGCCGGGTGTTCGACCCGGGCTACTACGAACTGCCCAACTACGCGCACAAGTACCGCAACTGGAACCGCAGCGGCGACGGCTGGGTGGACATGTACACCGCAATCATGCGGTCCAACGACACCTACTTCTATGACCTGGCGCACAAGCTGGGGATCGAGCGCCTGCACGATTACATGGCCGAGTTCGGCCTGGGGCAGAAGGTGTCGCTGGACATGTTCGAAGAAGCGTCCGGGCTGATGCCGTCCGCCGAGTGGAAGCGTGCCACGCGGCGCCAGGCCTGGTTCCCCGGCGAGACGTTGATTTTGGGTATCGGCCAGGGCTACATGCAGGTCACCCCGCTGCAGTTGGCCCAGGCCACCAGCCTGCTGGCGAGCAAGGGCGTGTGGCACCGCCCGCACCTGGCCATGACCGTGGGCGGCGAGACGCCGGTCGACCCCAACCCCATGCCCGACATCGTGCTGCACGACAAGCACGCCTGGGACCAGGTCAGCCAGGGCATGCAGATGGTCATGCACGACCCACGCGGCATCGCCCGCGCTTCGGCGGCCGGCGCTCAGTACCGCATCGCCGGCAAGAGCGGCACGGCGCAGGTGGTGGCGATCAAGCAGGGCGAGCGCTACAACCGCAACAAGACCCTGGAGCGGCACCGCGACAACGCCCTGTTCGTCGGCTTTGCCCCGGCTGATCACCCGAGTGTGGTGGTGGCAGTCATGATCGAGAATGGTGAAGCGGGCGGGCGCGTGGCGGGGCCCGTGGTGCGTGAGGTGATGGATGCCTACCTGCTGGATGAGCAGGGGCATCTGAAACCGGAGTATGCGGGGAATGTGGCGAGCAAGGCGGTGCCGCATAGTTAGAGGTGGTTGTCGCGCAACATCACACGAACCCGGCTGATTGCGATTGGGGAATTGATGGTGAACAAGCGGCGTGACCAGGCGCAGCAGGCGCTGGATAACCGGGTGATGCGGCTGTCGATCTGAGAGGTGCGTTGCCAGTACCCGCGAAGAGGCCAAACCCAAGACAAGCAACTAGCCGCCTCCCCTCTATCTCCCGACGAACAAACCGCAATCCTCCCTGAACATTGATCAATACCTGATCATCACCGACTTGAGCTCGGTGTAATCCTCGATGAACGCACTGCCAAACTCGCGCCCGACCCCAGATGCCTTGGTCCCACCAAACGGCACCGCAGGGTCGAGGAAGGTGTGCATGTTGACCCAGACCGTGCCCGCCTCGATCTGCGGAATCAACCGCAGCGCCTTGGACAGGTCATTGGTCCACAGGCTCGCGGTCAAGCCATAGGGGCTATCGTTCATCAACGCCAGCAGCTGCTCCTCGTCATCGAACGGCAGCACACAGACGATCGGGCCGAAGGTTTCCTCGCGCAGCAACGGGTCGTTGGCATCGTTCGCCAGCACCACCGTGGGCTCGACGAAATAGCCCGGCCGATCGAGCGCTCTCGCCCCGCAGATCACCGTATTGCTGGCACGCGCACGCGCGAAGAAGCCAAGAATCTTCTCACGGTGCGCAGCATTGGCCAGGGGGCCAAACTGGGCCTCGGGGTCCAGTGCCGAACCTATCTTCAACTGCCCCAGTGCCTCCCCCAGCTTGCGGGTGAAGGCCTCGACCTTGCTGCGGTGCACATACACCCGCTCCGGTGACGCACACACCTGGCCCTGGTGCACAAAGGCCGTTTGCAGGATGCCCGCCACAGCACTGTCCACATCCACATCGGCCAACAACGCTGCCGGGTTCTTGCCGCCCAGCTCCAGCGTGGCGCGGGTCAGGTTGGCCGCCATTGCGGCCTTGCCCACGGCGATACCGGTCGGCACCGACCCGGTGAATGCCACCTTGGCCACCTGCGGATGCTCGATCAACCACTGGCCCGCCTGCCCGCGCCCGTTGACCACGTTGAACGCACCCGCCGGCACCCCCGCTTCTACCGCTAGCTCAGCGATGCGCAGCAGCGTCAGCGGCGTGAATTCGCTGGGCTTGACCACAATGGTGCAACCGGTCACCAGGGCCGAGGCGATTTTCCAGATGCCGATCATCACCGAAAAATTCCACGGCACGATGCCTGCCACCACACCTACCGGCTCGCGCAAGGTGAAGGCGGTATAGCGCTCGCCGCCGAATGACGGCAGCGACGGGGTCATGGTCTGGCCGGTGATCTTGCTTGCCCAACCCGCGAAGTAACGCAGGAAAACTACACTTTGAGCGATCTCCAACCCGCGCGAGAGGTTGATCGACTTGCCCGAGCACAGGGTCTCCAGCTGAGCCAGCTCCTCGGTATTGGCCTCGATCAGGTCGGCCAGGCGGTTGAGCACCACGCCTTTCTGATAAGGCGAAACCTGCGCCCAACTGCCCTTGAAGGCTTGCCGAGCGCTGAGCACTGCACGCGCCACTTCCGCCTCGCTGACCTCGGCGACACGGCTGATGACGGCGCCGCTTGACGGGTCGTGAATGTCGACCGAAGGTCCCGCTTCACCCGCCAGGTACTGGCCATCGATGAAATGGCCGTGGGGCCTGGCGAGGAACTCGACCACGGCAGGTAACAGCTGGATATCGCTCATGAGATGACTCCTGGAGGGCAGCGCAAAAGTAGGTGCGGGCCGATCTTCAGGCCCTTGCCCACCCGCCTGCCAGCCCCGAAGGGCGTTTTGTCAGGGAGCCTCAAGAGAATGTCACGCTGGCCAAATCACCACCACGGCCCAGGCGGCACACTGCGATCACTGCGATTTCTGCATAACCCATAACAACATCGGAGATAGCCAATGCGTCGCGTAGACAGGCTTAGCATCTCGGCAGCCTTGGCCTTGGCCCTGGCCGCGAGCACAAGCGCGGTGCGGGCCGACCTGCCCGCCGAAGAGATCGGCCAGAACAGCCTGCCGTTCCCGCCGGACCCACACCGTGTGTACATCCTCGATGTGGACTTCAAGAACCCGATCGCCGGCAAGGTGGTGGTGGTCGACCCCAAGGCCAAACGCATGCTCGGCATGACCACCAACGCCTTTGTCGCCCCCACCGCGCTGAGTCCGGACAACCGCACCCTGTACTCGGCCAACCTGTTCTACTCGCGCGGTACCTACGGCGAGCGCACCGACGTGCTGGTGGCCTGGGACACCCAGACCCTGCGCCCGCAATGGGAAGTGGTGCTGCCCACCAAGCGCGCCTCGACGCTCACTGAGAAGTACGCCATGGGCGTCAGCGCCGACAGCAAGCTGGCCTACGTCTTCAACCTCACGCCGTCGACCTCGGTGACCGTGGTCAATACCCAGACGCACAAGGTCGCCAGCGAAGTCGCCATCAGCGGCTGCGTGCTCAACTACCCGGTCGGCAAACGCAGCTTCGCCTCGCTGTGCGGTGACGGCCAGCTATTGGTGGTGACGCTGGATGACGAAGGCAAAGAGGTCTCGCGCACCCAGACGCCCTTCTTCGACCCGAACAAGGTCCGCCTGAACGAGCGCGCCATCGCCAATGGCGACACCTACTACTTCACCACCACCCACGGCGAGGTGTACCCGGTGAGCTTCGAAGGGGGCAAGGCCAAGCCGCAGCCCACCTGGTCGCTGGTCAGTGACCAGGAGCGCCAGCAAGGCTGGGCACCGGGTGGCTGGCAAGCCCTGGCCCTGGCGCCGGGCCTGAACCGCTTGTATGCGCTGATGCATGACCAGCACACCGATGGCAAATGGGAAGACCCGAGTACCACCATCTGGGCCTTCGACCTGAAGACCGGCAAAAAAACTCGGCACCCTCGACTCACCCAAGCCGGTCTGGAGCCTGCAGGCAAGCCATGACCAGGCGCCCATCCTGGTGGCCACCGACCTGGAAGGCGGCGTGCAGTTCTTCGACCTGACCACAGGCAAGCACAGCGGTGCCATGGACCAGATCGCCGACACACCAGTGCTTACCTTCGCCCCTTGGTAAACAGGAGACCCGATCATGCTCGACCCTGTCCTCGTGATTGCCAGCAGCACAGCCCTGGCGGCGCTGCTGGCCAGCGCCGCCAGCCACAAGCTGCGCGACCGGCGCGCCTTCAGCGCCATCGTGCGCGCCTACCAGGTGCTGCCCTCGCCCCTGGCCCCCGCTGCCACGGCAAGCCTGGCGCTGGCTGAGCTGGCCCTGGCGCTGGCCCTGCTATTGCCCGCCTGGCGCGCCAGCGCAGCGCTGGGGGTAGCCCTGCTGATGGCGCTGTATGCCGGCGCCATCGGCGTCAACCTCTGGCGCGGGCGCCGCGACATCGATTGCGGCTGTTCAGGCCCCGGCGCCACCCAGCCCCTGCGCCCGGTGTTGTTGCTGCGCAACCTGGTGATCACCGTGCTGGCCGGCCTGGCGGCATTGCCCATGGCAGAGCGCGCACTCGGTGGCCTGGATATTTTCGTGGTGATCGCGGCAAGTGCCGTGGCGCTGCTGCTTCATGTCGCGGTGGATGGCCTGCTGGCCAACCAGCCGCGTCTTGCCAAATTGACGGGGAGATAACCCATGCAACTGCTCATCGCATCGAACATTCTGCTCTGGCTGCTGCTGATTGCAGTGGCCTTCACGGTCATGGCCCTGGTGCGCCAGATCGGCGTGCTGCATGGCCGTATCGCCCCGGCCGGGGCGCTGATGGTGGACAAAGGCGTAACCGTCAACGACCCCGCCCCACAGGTGACCGCCGCCGACCGCCACGGCCGCCCGGTGAACATCGGCTACCACGGCGAGCGTTCGCAGTTGCTGTTCTTCCTTGCCCCTGGCTGCCCGGTGTGCAAATCGCTGCTGCCGGCGATCAAGTCGATCGCCAAGGACAACAACGGCGCGCTGGACGTGATCTATGTCAGCGACGGTGATTTCGCCGAACAGCAAGCGCTGATCGAAGCCAACGATTTGCAGCAGGCCACCTACGTGGTCGGCCCCGAGATCGGCATGACCTACCAGATCGGCAAGCTGCCCTACGCCGTGTTGATCGACCAGGCCGGCACCCTGCGCGCCAAGGGCCTGGTCAACTCCCGCGAGCACCTGGACAGCCTGTTCGAGGCCGTGCACCTGGGCAGCGCCAGCCTGCAGCAGTACCTGCACGGTAACCACGCGCATGGCCACGACCACGCCCACCCACACAGCGCGCAGCACTGATCGCGGAGCACACCATGAGTTTTCTCGACAAACTGTTTGAACGCTCCAGCCGCCACGTTGCCGACACCACCTCACGGCGCAAGGTGTTGGCGCGCCTGGGTTCGCTGATTGTCGCGGGCGCGGCGCTACCGGTGCTGCTGCCGATCGACCGCACCGCCAAGGCGCTGGCCGCCGAGCAACCGAAGATGGGTGACCCTGGCGACCCGACCAGCTGCGACTACTGGCGCAACTGCTCGATCGACGGCTTTCTGTGCTCGTGCTGCGGCGGCTCGATTACTTCCTGCCCGCCCGGCACCGATGCCTCGCTGGTGACCTGGATCGGCACCTGCCGCAACCCGGCCGACGGCAAGAACTACATCATCTCGTACAACGATTGCTGCGGTAAGCACGCCTGCGGCCAGTGCGCCTGCTCGCGCAACGACGATGAACAGCCGTTGTATCGGCCCTTCAACAACAACGACATCAACTGGTGCCTGGGTGCGGAGTCGAAGATCTACAACTGCACCGTGACCATCATCCGCGGCGTGGCGGTATAGCGCCGTGAAGGGTCTGACGGCGTTGCTGCTCCTGTGCCTACTGGCGCCCGTCGCCCAGGCCAGGACCCTGCCCAACCCCAACCAGCGCCCGGCACAGGGTAACGAGGTGCCACCGGTGCCGATTGCCCAAGCCGGGTACTCGGTGCCGGTGAACTACCAGTTGCAGTGCGCCGGCTGCCACCGGGACCACGGCGAGGGCTCGGCGGCCAACGACACGCCGCGCATGCAGGGGTTTGTCGGCAACTTTCTGAGGGTACCGGGTGGGCGCGAGTTTCTGGTGCGGGTGCCGGGGATTTCACAGTCGGCGCTCAACGATCAGCAGATAGCCGATTTGCTGAACTGGCTACTGGCGCGGGACGGGATGGCTGGCAACAGTTCACCCGAGCAATGGCCACCGTACAGCGGCGAAGAGGTGCGCCGGGTGCGCCAGAGCAGCATGCTCAACCTGCCCGATGTGCGGGGCGGGTTGATTGACGCGATGCGGGCTGAGGGGATTGTTATTGGGGATGGGCTTGGGCGCTGAATTGTGGTTGTTTTGGTGGGGGTTCGCCATGACGCTTTTAGCGCCTGTGAGATCGAGCGCCGCCCGCGCGGCGCATCGCGACGCAAGGCCGCTCCTACATCTGTTTCGGGCCAATTATGCCTGAGGGATTGGCGCGCGGCCCCTTGGTGCCCGCCTCAATATCGCGTCGTACAAACAAGGCGGTCGCGCGCCAATGCCACTGGCCTCACTGGCCCGAAACAAATGTTGGAGCGGCCTTGCGTCGCGATGCGCCGCGCGGGCGGCGCTCGATCTCATAGGCGCTGAAAATCCCCAGCCATGCACTTCGACTGCAACATCTAGAAACACCCCTGCCCCGAAATTGATACCTCCCGACGCATCCCACCCAAGAAGATCCTCCACCCCCTCCCGCCACCCTCATCCCCTAAAAATTAAATTCATTAAAAAACAAATAATTAGCAGATTAACTCCTCCACCCCCTCAAATCCCAGGCCCGTTTTTTGCTTGAAATTTCAAGTGAATTGTAATGCTTTACCCCCCATCCAAGAGTTCGCCCAAGCGACCCGTTCCACGTCTTACCGTGCGAGGCCACCCATGACACCAGCGACCCGTGTTTGCGACGATCACTTCCAGGCCTGGCTCAGCCAGGTCAACGAAGCCTGCGGCCACTTCAACGCCCGCAAGCTCGACGCAGGCTTCGTCGGCCAGCTCGAAAAGTGCCAGGTAGGCCAGATTTCCATGAGCATCGTCGACATGACCCACGTCCACCTGTTCCGCAGCGCCCGGGAGATTCGCGCCAGCGGCGCCGACAACTACTACGCCGTGCTGCAGATGGCCGGCACCTCGCATATCGAACACCAGGATGCCCGCATCGAGCTGCGGCCCGGCGACCTGACCCTGATCGACGCCAGCGCCCCACTGGACATGCACTTCCACCAACGCTCACGGCAACTGTCACTGATCCTGCCGCGCCCCCAGGTGCAGAGCGGTACCCGCGGCGTGAGCGTGGCCTGCGCAAAACGCATCGAAGCGCAAACCCCATTGGCCAGCATGGCCCGGCAGATGATGCTCGAGGCCGGCCGCACCCAACACATGGCCAACAACGAAAGCCAGGCCGTGCTCGATGCGCTGATCGCCCTGCTGCGCCCGGCCATCACCCATGACTCAGTGCCCGGCAGCCATCAACGGATGTTCCGCAAGGCCCTGTCGCTGATTGACCAGCGCATCACCTGCGAGCAGCTGACCCCTGAACTCATCGCCCATGAAGTGGGCATCTCCATGCGCAGCCTGTACCGCATCTTCGCCAAGCACGACTTGGTCATCGCCCAGTACATCCGTAACCGCCGCCTCGACTTCTGCGCCGAAAGCCTGCGCAACCCGGCGATGGACCAGAAAGTATCGTCGCTGGGTTATGCCTGGGGCTTTTCCGATTCGAGTTACTTCAGCACCGCGTTCAAGGGCCGCTTTGGCATGACCCCGGGCGAGTACCGCAAGCGTCACGCCAATTGACCCCTGTGGCGGGCCACACGCAACTGACAAGCCCAGCAAACACCCTGGCAGGCATAACAAAACCTGCCGGCCGGCACTGGCACACAATCAAACCGAACACCAACAAGAAGCAGCCCGGCGCTGCCTTACCCAGGAACCGTGCGTGATGTCGACCGTCGTATCCAGCAAGCTCATAGTGCCCTTCCTGCTTGCCGCCCTGGCCAGCCCGCTGGCCTTGGCCGAAGACTGTGCAGCCCCGCAACGCCAGCAAGGCGAACAGGTATTCGCGCGCGACTGTGCGGCGTGCCACTCGGCGCAAAAGGATGGCCCGACCCTGATGGGCCCCAACCTGCACGACGTGGTGGGCCGCACCCCCGGTAGCGTGCCAGGGGCCAATTACTCCCAGGCCATGAAAACCCGCCAGGCGGCCTGGACGGCACAAGCCATCGGCGCCTTCATCGCGCAGCCACAAGCCGCGGTGCCCGGCACCTACATGCCTTACGCAGGGCTGCCGGATGCCGACGAGCGCCAGTCGGTGACGTGCTTCCTCGCCGGCCTCAAGTAACGCTACCTGCCCACGAAGGCCCCGCAACGGGGCCTTCTGCGTTTTTCCCACCCCCTCGCATCAGCTTGGCACAATGCCAAAGGCAACTGGCAGCCAGGGCAAAAGCCCGTGCCGGGGCTTGCTTCATGATCATTGGCATGTCTTCGGAACTTCTGCCAAAAACCATGACAAAGGAAGCCAGACCATGCACCACCGCCCGTACCGCCGTACCTTGGCCGCACTCCTGGCCGGGGCTTCGCTGGGTGCGTCCGCGCACGAGCTGTACAGCGATGCCGAACGTCACCTGAACGCCAATGTGGAAGCCGTGTTCGGTGCATTCCACAGCGAACGAAGCTACGTGATTGGCCGTGACCAACCCGGCTCTACCTCCTGGCAAGAGGGCTACATCAAGTATGGTTTGAGTGCCGACCAGCGCCTGGGGAGCATGGGGGCGTTGTATGGCGCCTTTGCCCTGCTCAGCTCGGCGACCTGGGGGGACGGTGACGCAGCAGGCTTCAGCGACGGCAGCGAACGCACCAGCAAGATCGAAGATGCCTACCTGGGCTGGAAGTCCGGCAACCTGGTACCGCTGCTGGGCGAGGACGGTATCGACCTGTCGTTCGGCAAACAGATGGTCGCCGTGGGCGATGGTTTTCTGCTTCAGGGGGACTCGCTGAACGTTGGCCATGGCCTGGCCGATGGGCAGTTCAACCGGGGTGGCGCCTACTACCTGGCGGCGCGCAAGAGCTTCGACAAGACCGCCGTGCTGCGCCTGGGTGGCAGCAGCGGCTGGCGCGGCGACCTGATGTGGCTGCAATCGGACAACCGCGCCCAGGCCAACACCGAAATGCACGTCGCCACCCTGGAACACGTGGCGGACGCTGGCACGGTCGGCCTGACCTACATCGCCACCACCCATGTCGACGAGCAATACGCCTCGCCCCAGCAACTGGAACGCGACGGCATGAAAACCTACAGCCTGCGTGGCCAGGGCAATGCCGGGGTAGACAACCTGTTCCTGTCCGGGGAATACGCCAAACAGGACAAGCCCCACACCGCCACCGAGGATGCCTGGTATCTGGAAGCAGGCTGGACCTTCGCCAACCTGCCCTGGCAGCCGAACCTGAGCTACCGCTACAGCCGCTTTTCAGAGCAGTACGACACCTTGTTCTACGGCCTTGGGCGCGGGTTGGGGACGTGGTTCCAGGGCGAAGTGGCGGGCAACTATGCCGGGCCGTTCAATAGCAATGCGCGGGTGCAGAAGGTAGGCCTGGTGGTCAGCCCGAGCCCCACGCTGAACCTCGGGGTGATGGCGTTCAACTTCGATACCATCGACCGCAGGTTGGGCAATGTGGACGGGCGTGAGCTGGATATCTATGCCGAATGGACCCTCAATGATCACCTGATGGTCGTGCCCTTGGTGGGGTTGTATCAGCCGGATCGCAGTGCCGAGCAAGGGGGGACGCAGTTGGGCAGCAACAATGACAACCTGTATGGGCAGGTGGTGTTCGTCAGCACGTTTTGAGCGGGAGACTGCTGGGGCCGCAAAGCGGCCCCAGCAACAATGGCCCTACGCTCTACTCAGGCACCGGCAACGGCGCCTCGCTGTTCCACCCCGTAACCGGCCGGCTGAACAGGTTCTCGGTCTGGAAATGCGCCATGCGCCAGCGCCCCTCTTCAAACGCAAAGCGCACCGTCAACCGGGCGGCATTCAGGTGCGACGCGCCGTCGGCAAAGGTACTGGTCTGCAACATCACCCAGCGCCCAAGCCCTTCATCACCGGCCACCTCGATCACCTCGCTGGTCAGGAAGTGCACATTCAAGGCAAAGTGCGCCGGCGTCTTCATGTAGGTGGCAAACATCGCGCGGATCGCCTCGCGGCCACGGTAGCCGCCAAAGCTTTCGGCGTACTTGGCGCCCTTGCCTTCCCACACCGCCTCACGGCAGAACAACCCCGCCAGTTCATCGAGCGGTGAGCTGGCGTCCAACTGGTCGCACAGCGCCATGTAGCGGTTCATGCAGACGCGGATGGCCTGCTGGTGTTCGAAGCAGAGCAGCCGGGCCTGCAGTTCAAGGATATCGGTCATGGCTACGCTGGCCTCAGTGCTCGTTACCGGCATACAGGTTCAGCAGCAAGCGCTCGGCCACCGCCAACAGTTTTTTCGTCGGCGCCCTTCGCCGCCACCAGTTGCAGGCCGACCGGCAAGCCGGCCTCGCTGCCCAGCGGGATGCTCAACGCCGGGTGCCCCGACAGGTTGAACGGCCGCACCAGCGAGGTCATGCCCAGCACCGCCCGGGTGTCGGCAGCATCCTCCAGGCGCAGCGGGAAGTCTGGCAGGGTCGGCAGGGCCAGGACGTCGAAGCTGGCCAGGGCCTGGTCGACTTCATCGGTAAACCTTCGACGCACCTCTTCAGCCTCGGCCAGCGCCGAGTCCGTGGTCTGCCCCGCTGCCGCCAGGCGCCCGGCAATATCGCTGCCGACCTTGCCGGTTTGCAGAAGGTGGCCACAGCCTTCGAATGTTTCGCGGTTGATCACCACCATGCCGGCGTCGTAGGCAGCGCCAAAATGCTTGAGCTCGACGTTGCCCAAAGGCAAGCCACTGGCCGTCAGCGCCCCGTGTACCACCTTGTGGATGGCAGCCTCGGCGGTCACCCGCAACACACCGATGCTCGCCTTGATCGGCACCTGGGCGGGGACGAAGGTGGGGTCGATCATGCTCATGGCACGCACCAGCATCGGCAGGCTCGCGGCGAACGGGCCAACGCAGTCGAGGCTAGTGCGCGCTGGCATCACGCCTTTGCGGCTTACCCGGCCGAACGTCGGCTTGAGGCCGAACACCCCACAGCAACAGGCCGGGACGCGCACCGAACCGCCGGTGTCGGTACCCAGGCTGAAGTCTGCCAGGCCCGCCGCCACCGCAGCGGCCGAACCGCTGGACGAGCCACCGGGAATGCGCCCTGGAAAACGCGGGTTGGCTGCCGTGCCGGTATAGCGGTTGATCCCGGTGGTGCCAAACGCCAGCTCGTGCAGGCTGACCTTGCCGGTCAGGCGGGCACCGGCGGCCAGCAACTGGCTGACCACCTCGGCATGGCGCTCGGCCAGCGGCGCGTCCTCTAACGCCTGGCTGCTGGCGCGGCTGGCGGTACCGGCGACATCGATGGTGTCCTTGACCACGACCCGGGGGCCGGTGCCGCCCAGATCAAGGGTTTCTACTATGATTGTCATTGTTGTGCAGCCCTCTTCAAGAATGGATGCCGGGCCTTGGCCCAGCCGCTAAAATGCGGGCCGATTACTTGAAATGTCAACTGAATATTCCAGTGATTCCCGACCGTTTCGCGGTAGCCAAATACGCGGAAACGGCTATGATGTCGCGACTATTTCCGCACAAGTAGTGAACCGATGAGCAACTCGAAAAACAAAGGCCACAGCCATCACGACCCGGCCAGCGATGAATTTCGCAAGGAGGATTTCCCCTTCTACTGGCTGGCCCGTGTGCATGGCCGTTACACCCAGAACATGGAGCGTCTGCTCAAGAAGATCGACCTCGACGTGCCGCGCTGGCGCGTGCTGTGGATCCTCAACGAGAACGGTGAATCGAGTATTTCCGAGATCTCTACCCATGCCATTGCCAAACTCTCGACCATCACCAAGATCGTCTACCGCATGAAAGACGACGGGCTGGTCGATACTGCGCCAAGCCCTGAGGATGGGCGCGTGACCCAGGTGCGCATCACCGAAGTCGGCCTGCAGAACATCGAGCGCATGCAGGACGTGACCCGGGAGCTGTTCCAGCGCAGCTTCAAGGGGCTGACCGAGGCGCAGGTGCAGCGGCTGAACCGGATGCTGGAAGTGGTGTTTCACAACCTCGAGACACCGTGAAAGCTGGGGCCGCGTGGCGGCCCCCAAATTCAGCAGGCTTTAGAGTCCTCGCACACCCGGTGATAGGCCCGGTTGAAATACACCAGCCCATCGTCCGCCCCGCCATGGCGGATATCCTGGATCTCGCAATAGAAAATGCTGTGCGACCCCACTTCATGCACCTGGGCAATACGGCAGTCGAAGTTCACCAACGCCTCCTGCATCACCGGCGCGCCGCTTTCCAGCACGGTCCAGTGGGTGGTCGCAAAGCGTTCTTCCGTGCTCAGGTTACGGTTGGCAAACGCCCCCGACAGTTCCTGATGGGTGCCGGCCAGCACGTTCACGCACAACGCGCCGTTGGCCTTGAATTGCTCGTTGGAGTAAGACGCGCGGTTCATGCACACCAGCAAGGTAGGCGGTGCGTCGGTCACGCTGCACACTGCCGATGCGGTGAAGCCGAAACGCCCTGCTGGGCCATCGGTTGTGATGACCGATACGGCGCCGCCGAGCAGCGCCATTGCATTGCGAAACTGGTTTACGTCTACCATGGTCATGCTCCTCAGATATCCAGCACCAGCTTGTTGGACTTGGCCCGCGAGCAGCACACCAGGATCTGGTCGTTCGCGGCTTTTTCGTCATCGGTCAGGTACACATCGCGGTGGTCCGGCTCGCCTTCGAGCACCTCGCACATGCACGTCCCGCAGACGCCCTGCTCGCAGGAAATATCAATCTTGATGCCGACCTGCGCCAACGCTTCGAGAATCGTCTGCCCCTCGGCGACCTGCACGGTCTTGTTGCTGCGCGCGGCCACCACTTCAAAGCCTTCGCCACTGGCATCGACCTCGACCTGGAAGTACTCCTTGTGGATATGGTCTTCGGTATAACCCTGCCGGCGAGCCCCTTCGATCACCCAGTCCATGAAGCCGGACGGGCCGCAGGTGTACAGGTGGGTACCTGGGTTGGCAGCGCCTAGCACCGCCACCAGGTCAAGGCGCTGTGCCGGGTCTTCGTCGTCGAAGTGGGTCACTACCCGTGCGGCAAACGGCGCCGCCGCCAGTGCCTCGAGAAACGCACTGCGGCTGCGCGAGCGCCCGCAATAATGCAGTTCGAAGTCCGCGCCCTGCTGGTGCAGGGCATGGGCCATGGCGATCATCGGCGTGATGCCGATACCGCCACCCAGCAGGATCGAGCGGCGCGCCTGCGCCGCCAGCGGGAACAGGTTGCGCGGCGCGCTGATCTGCAACGCGCGCCCTTCCAGCAAGGTCTCGTGCACCCCCACCGAGCCGCCGCGTGAAGCGGGGTCTTTGAGCACGCCCAGGCGATACACCGTGGCATCGGCCGGGTCGCTGCACAGCGAGTACTGGCGCACCAGGCCAGGCGCGACGTGGATATCGACATGCGCCCCCGCCTCGAAGGCCGGCAACGCCGTGCCATCGGCACGCCCCAGGTCGAGGACGACCACGTCGGCCCCTTGGATCTCGCGCTTGCGCACGACTACGTTCAACAATTGTTCATTCATGGCCGGTGTCCCGTGTAACGACAGGAGGCGCGCTGCGCCCCCGAAAATTTCAACGCATGAACAGGCCGCCGTTCACGTCCCAGGTTGCCCCGGTGGTGAAATAGGCCTCGGGCCGCGCCAGTTGCACGATCAGGTCGCCAAGGAAGCCGGCGTCACCCAGGCGCTGCACCGGGATGTTCGCCAGCAAGCCCGGCAGGCGCTCGGCTGGTACCGCGGCATGCACCGCCGGCGAATCGATCGGGCCGGGGGCAATGGCGTTGACCGTGACACCGCGGGCGGCGAATTCCTTGGCGAAGATCTTGGTCAGGGTGATGATCGCGCCCTTGCTCGCGGCGTAGTGGGCACCCGTGGCGGTGCCACCGTTCTGCCCGGCCAGCGAGGCCATGTTGATGATCCGCCCGTAACCGGCCTCGGCCAGGTGCGCGCCAAACACCTGGCAGCCGAGGAAGACGCTGCGCAGGTTGAGCCCGACCACTGCGTCGAGCTCCTCCGGGGTGATTTGCATCAGCGGCGTGGTCTTGGTCACGGCGGCGTTGTTGACCACCACGTGCAAGGCGCCAAAATGCGCCAGTACCTGGGCCAGGGCCTGCTCGAAATCGGCCTTGCTGGCGACGTCGAGCTTGACCGCCAGGGTGCGGCCGCCCTGCCCTTGCTGCGCTTGCTGCAGGTGTGCGGCGCTGGCCTGGGCCAGTGCCAGGTCGCGGTCCGAGACCACCACGTCAAAGCCCGCGGCAAGCAGTTGGGCGCAGAAGCGCTGGCCCAAGCCCTGGCCGGCGCCGGTTACCAATGCAACTTGGTTCATGGCCAGTTCCTCAAAGGATGTAGCCGATACCGGCAAGGGTATCGTCGCTGTTGATCAGGCTGATCACCTTGCGGTGGATCTTGAAACCGCCCGCCGCCCGCACCAGGGTGTAGGTCAGGTCGGCGCTGTAGTGCTTGAGGCTTTCCTTGCGGAACTCCCGCACGTTCTGCGCGCAGCGCACGGTGACGTTGACGCCGTCGTCGCCCAGCACCCGAAAGCGCGACAGCGTGCGCACGGTACGCGGTTGCGGGCTGGTGGATATCGACTCGCCGCCAATCAACCGCTGCACCCGCAGGCCACGCATGTGGTGGTCGTCGTAGGCGTAGTTGAGGGTGTTCTCGTAGTCGCTCTGCTTCGGATCGATGGGGATGATGTACGTGCCTTTTTCGGTCCATTGGCCGAGCCAGGCGTCGTACTCGCCGTGGTCGAGCATGTCGCCTTCCTGCCAGATGAAGGCGGTGACTTCTTGCAGCAATTGCAGGTCCATAGGGTTCTCCATGCTCACGCCGACATCATCTTTTTCCACTGCTGGTACGCCGCACGCATGCCGGTTTCGGCACTCACGTCGGACACTAGGCCGTCTGCGCTGGGCGTCTCGCCGGGCAGGCCGCGGTTGAGCATGATCCACAGGTCTTCACCGGCCCGGGCGCCTTTCTGCACCCGTTCCCACGCTTCGGAATCGTCCGGGGTGCCGAAGCCCATCGGGCCCTGGAAGTGCTCGTGCAGGCGCAGGCGGTAGCGGTTGGCTGCGGCCGGGCCGCCGTCCATGGTGATCACCGAGTGATGGATTTCGGTCTCGGTCACCGAGATCGGCTGCAGCACGCGGAAGAACGCCATCGAGCAGGCGACGTTGGGGAACAGGTTGAGGTTGAAGCCCGAACCGCCGACGGCGCGCACGATGCGGCGCACTTGTGGCTCGTCGATGCCCTCGTCGCGCAGCTCGGCGGCCAGGGCCTCGAAGCGCTCCGGGATCGGCTTGTCGAGGTCGGCTTCCAGGTCCACCAGCTCGGGGATCATCACCATCACGCTGTGGCCGTTGCCCAGGTCCTCGACGTAGCCGGGGCCTTTGACGAAGTCGAACAGCTCCAGGGTCTGCTCGTCGACCGAGGACAGGAAGCTCTTGTGCACCAGCGGGAAGTGGTAGGCGTCGGTGGTGTTTTCCAGTTGGATCTTCCAGTTGCCGGGGAAGCGGAAGCGGTGCTCGCCGGGGACCTTGATGCCGTAGCCGGCGCCTTGTTTCATGAACAGGTCCATCCACTTCCTGGCTGCGCCGAGGAAGTCTTCGAGCGGCTCGATGTCGTCCTTGAAGGTGGCGAAGACCATGCCGGCGTAGCTTTCGGTGCGCAGGCTGACCAGTGGCAGTTCGGCCTTGTCGATGCAATCGCCGTAGCTTTCCGGGTGGGGGATGCCGCGCAGCGAGCCGTCGAGGGCGTAGCCCCAGCCGTGGTAGGGGCAGACGAAGCTGTTGGTCTTGCCCTTCTTGTGCTCGCAGACCGTGGCGCCGCGGTGGCGGCAGCGGTTGAGCAGCACGTTGATGGCCTTTTTGCGGTCACGTACCACGATGACCGGCTGCTTGCCGATGAAGGTGGTCTTGTAGCTGCCCGCGTCCGGGACTTCACTCTCGTGAGCGACCCAGACCCAGGTGCTGTGGAAGATCTTCTGCAGCTCGGCTTCGAACAGGGCCGGGTCGGTGTAGAGGGAGGTGTGGACGCGGTCGTGCTGCACCAGCGCGGCCGGGTCGACCGTCAGGTTGACGGCGGGGATCAGATTGCTCACGGGGGCTTCCTCTACTCAGGCACGCTGGATGATCAGTTCGCGGCCGACACGGGCCTCGACCTTGGCATAGCGCCACAGCTTGTACGGCCCCTCGCCCACGGCCGTGGTGCGGAACAGGTTGCAGGCGGCGTGCACGGTCTCGATGTCCGGTACGTCAGCCAACAGGTAGGTGGTCCAGGGGAAGCCGTCGGACGGGCCGACCATGCCCTGGTCATCGTCCATGTTGCCCAGCACGTTCACGCCGGCCAGGTCGTGGATGCCATTCCACATCGCACTGAAGGCGGCCCACACCTGAAGCTGCTCCTCGCGAGGGGCATCGAAGAAGTTCTGGTTGATGCCCATGCAGAACAGCACGCGCAAGGTTTTCTTATCGCTCATGACAAATATCCCGAAAGTTACAGGTAGCCCGGAAGGGGCTGTTTACCGAAGAACATCGCCCCGGCGTTCTGGTAGGTGACGTCGCCCATGAAGGCGTGCTGGGTCACTACCTGCGCATCGTTGACGCAGCGGGCCAGCGGGCTTTCGTTGTAGATGCCGGTCATGCCCGAGAGCATCTGTACACTGCGCGCCACTTCGGCGGCCACGCGGGCGGCATGAGTGGAGGACAGGCGCAACAGGTTGGTGACCTCGACCGGTACCGGGTCGCCCGCCAGGACGTGCTCCCAGGCGCGTTCGATGGACTCGTAGAAGAACGCGCGAGCCGAGCGCAGCGCCGCCTCGGCCTTGGCCACATCGACCTGGGCCAGCGGCCGGTCAGCCAGTGCCGGGGCGCCGGTGACCGAAATGCGCCCACTGGCCATGCCCGACAGTTCGTCGAGCGCGGCGCGGGCGATGCCCAAGCCGACCACCGAGAGCACCTGGGTGGCGAACGACAGCGAGGGGTAACGGAAAAAACGGCTCGTCCAGGTTGGGCTTGCCACCGCGCACGAAGGTCCACTGCTCGCCGACCACCACGTCCTCGACCACCAGGTCGTGGCTGCCGGTGCCGAGCAGCCCGACGGTGTCCCAGGTCTGCTCGATGCGCGCTTGCTGGCGCGGCATCACTGCCAGGCGTGGCAGGTCGAGCTTGTCGCCGTTGCGCGGGGCGATACCGACACCGACGATGTCGGCGCCCATGGAGCCGCTGGAGTACTTCCAGCGGCCGTTGACCTTGAAGCCGCCAGGCACGATCTCGGCGGGTTGGGGCGGGAAGATGCCACCGGCGAACACCGTGTCGGGGCTGTTGCCGTAGATCTCGGCGATGGTTTCCAGCGGCAGCGCCGCCAGGTACACAGGGCTCATGCCGAAGCTGGCCACCCAGCCGGCGGAGCCGTCTGCATGGGCGATGCGTTCGACCATTTCACAGAAGGCACCCGGCGAGCATTCAAGCCCACCGAAGCGTTTGGGCACCAGGGCGCGGTACACGCCATGGGCCTTGAACGCGTCGATCACATCGCGGGATATGTGGCGCTGGCGGTCGAACTCACCGAGGCGAGCCCGATCACGAACACCGTCAAGCAAGGCCTCGAAGGCAGGGCCAGAAGCGAGCGCCGACACAGGCGCAGCACGCAGGCAAAGCGATTCCATGGACTTTCTCCGTCTCAGGCGCGGTTTTTGTACTGATGCTTGTGGGGGGTGTTGGCTGGGCTCGGTGAAGGCAAGCACTGGCCATGCAGAGGGGCGTAGGCAGGTTTGGGCGGCATGGTCTGTCTCTCTTGTTTTAGGTGCCGGTGACAAATATTTGCGGCGATTTACGTGAATTGTCAATTGAATTTTCACGCTAAAACCAACGAAAAATCTGCTAGCAGCACCCAGGAAGATCCAGAAAAAACCGCTTATCTATCTGATTTGAATGAATTTAAAGGCAGAGATAGGCTGACCTGAACAGCGCAAAAAAAACTAAAGACCAATGCTGATATCACGAAAAATTTTTAGTGCCTTTTTCACATGATTTCTGCCAGAAAAAAACGCGTGTAGGATGGCCTGGCATGGAGCGCGACAACGCCGGCCAACCCACGCCGAGCACACAAGAAAAACATCAAGCCAGCGCCCCACCAGGATCGATGGGGAAACGCCAATGCCTGCCGTGATTACCCCGAGGTCGAGGTCATGCCCACCCGCCATAACGATCTGCAGGACCATCGCCTGCGCTACCTGCACCTGAGCCATGACAAGGGCTCGATGCGCGCCGCTGCCGAAGTGCTCGGTGTCGCCACCTCATCGGTCAGCCGGCAGATCGCCCGGCTGGAAGAAGAACTGGGCATCGAACTGGTCCGCCCCGGCACCCATCGCATCAGCCTGACCGCCGCCGGCGAAGCGGCCGTGGACTACTACATCGAGCGCACCCGCCAGCACGCGCTGCTGGTCAACCGCCTGGACGAACTGCGCGCCCGCCAGCAGGCGTCGACGGTGATCGCCATTGGCGAAGGCCTGCTGGGCGCCCGGGCGATCAATTCGTTGCAGGGCTTCTTGCATGCGCACAATGCGCACAAGGCCGAGATCATCAGCGCCCCGTCCTTGGAGGTGCAGCGCATGGTGCTGGCCGACGAGGCGCATTTGGGCGTGGTGTTTGCGCCCAACCCTGCAGCCCGCTTGACGCGGCTGTTCAGCCTGGCGCAGCCACTGCGGATGATCGTGCACCGCGACAGCCGCATGGCCGAACGCTCCACGGTCAGCCTTGCCGAAGTGGCCCGGGAATCGCTGGTGCTGCCCGGTGCCAATTTCCGCGTGCGCGAGTTGGCGGATGCCGCGTGCAAGGACCAGCCGTTTGCCATTGTGCCGACCCTCACGTCCAACTCACTGGCGGTGATTCTGGATTTCGTGCGGTCGGGGCTGGGGGCCACGTTGCTGGCTGAGCTGCCGATCATCGACGAGCTCAAGAGCGGCACCTTCAAGGCCCTGGCCATTGATTGCGAGGCGATGAACGCGACCGATATCCAGATCGTCACGCGCCGGGGCCGTACCCTGGATGGCATGAGCCGGGAATTGGCGACCGAGATGGCCAAGGCGGTGCGTATGGCGTTGTGATGTGTGTAGATAGGGTTTGCCTCGGTGCTTGCCTTGGGTTATGCAGCGCCTATGAGATCGAGCGCCGCGCGGGCGGCGCTCGATCTCCGCCCCAACAAAAAAACAACGACGTACGCCCTGCCATCCCCCCCGTTGCACAAAACGCAACGACATTGATCGCCCCTGTCATTGAGCCCCCCCCCCCTGCCCTTTAGCGTTGCTCCCATAAGAAAACGCCCCATAGGTGACCCCGTGAGCAACCTGATCCCCGCCGTCAACCTGACGGTCGACCCGGCCGCGCTGGTGCAGCACGACCGCGTCCACACCTCCCTCTACACCGACCCGGCCCTGTTCGACGCCGAGCTGCAGAAGATCTTCCACAGCACCTGGGTCTGGGTCGCTCACGAGAGTGAAGTCCCGGACGCGGGCAGCTACAAGACCACCTTCATCGGCAAGCAGCCGGTCATCGTGGTACGTGACCGCAAAAAGGCCATCAACGTGCTGCTCAACCGCTGCCGCCACCGCGGCGCCACGGTCTGCGAGCACAAGAAGGGCAAGACCAACAGCTTCGTCTGCCCCTACCACGGCTGGGGCTACGCCCTCGACGGCTCGCTGCGCGGCATCCCCCACCCGGAAAGCTACGGCGATTGCATCGACAAGGCCGAACTGCCACTGGTCAGCCTGCGCACCGAAAGCTACGCCGGCATGGTCTTCGCCACCTTCAAGGACGACATCGAGCCGCTCGAAGACTTCCTCGGCGCAGCCAGGAAGTGGATGGACCTGTTCATGAAACAAGGCGCCGGCTACGGCATCAAGGTCCCCGGTGAGCACCGCTTCCGCTTCCCCGGCAACTGGAAGATCCAACTGGAAAACACCACCGACGCCTACCACTTCCCGCTGGTGCACAAGAGCTTCCTGTCCTCGGTCGACGAGCAGACCCTGGAGCTGTTCGACTTCGTCAAAGGCCCCGGCTACGTCGAGGACCTGGGCAACGGCCACAGCGTGATGGTGATGATCCCCGAGCTGGTGGACCTGGAAGCCGACCTCGACAAGCCGATCCCGGAGCGCTTCGAGGCCCTGGCCGCCGAGCTGCGCGACGAGGGCATCGACGAGCCACAAGTGCGCCGCATCGTGCGCGCCGTCGGCGGTTCGGGCTTCAACCTCAACCTGTTCCCCAACGTCGCCTGCTCGATGGCGTTCTTCCGCGTGCTGCAGCCGATCTCGGTGACCGAGACCGAAATCCATCACTCGGTGATCACCATGGACGGCGGCCCGGCCGCAGCCAACCGCTACCGCCTGCGCCTGCACGAGCACTTCCAAGGCCCGATGGGCTTCGGCACCCCGGACGATTCCGAAGCGTGGGAACGGGTGCAGAAAGGCGCCCGGGCCGGTGAAGACCTGTGGATCATGCTCAACCGCGGCCTGCCCGGCGAGACGCCCAGCGCAGACGGCCTGGTGTCCGACGTGAGTGCCGAAACCGGCATGCGTGCGGCGTACCAGCAGTGGAAAAAGATGATGTCGGCGTGAGCATGGAGAACCCTATGAACCTGCAATTGCTGCAAGAAGTCACCGCCTTCATCTGGCAGGAAGGCGACATGCTCGACCACGGCGAGTACGACGCCTGGCTCGGCCAATGGACCGAAAAAGGCACGTACATCATCCCCATCGACCCGAAGCAGAGCGACTACGAGAACACCCTCAACTACGCCTACGACGACCACCACATGCGTGGCCTGCGGGTACAGCGGTTGATTGGCGGCGAGTCGATATCCACCAGCCCGCAACCGCGTACCGTGCGCACGCTGTCGCGCTTTCGGGTGCTGGGCGACGACGGCGTCAACGTCACCGTGCGCTGCGCGCAGAACGTGCGGGAGTTCCGCAAGGAAAGCCTCAAGCACTACAGCGCCGACCTGACCTACACCCTGGTGCGGGCGGCGGGCGGTTTCAAGATCCACCGCAAGGTCATCAGCCTGATCAACAGCGACGATACCCTTGCCGGTATCGGCTACATCCTCTAGGGCCACCGGCATGATCGACCCACTGCTCGAAGTGATCGTGCAAGCCCGCGAGGTGCAAGGCGGCGACGTGCTGGTGCTGGAGCTGGCCGCAGTCGACGGCCAGACCTTGCCGCGTTTTGCGGCGGGCGCCCACGTCGACCTGCACCTGGCACCCGGCCTGGTCAGGCAGTACTCGCTGTGCGGCGACCCCGCGCACACCAATGTCTACCGCATTGGCGTGCTCAAGGACAGCCAGTCCCGCGGCGGCTCGGTGGCGGCGCACGAGCACCTGCTGCCCGGCACGCCGATGCGCATCAGTGCGCCGCGCAACCTGTTCCCGCTGGCCGGCGACGCCACGCGCTCGCTGTTGCTGGGCGGCGGCATCGGTATCACCCCGATGATCGCCATGGCGCATGCCCTGCATGCCCAAGGGCAGCCGTTCGAACTGCACTACCGCGGCAGCTCGCGCAGCCGCTGCGCGTTCGTCGACGAACTGCTCGCCGCACCGTTTGCCGCCAGCGTGTTCACCCACTTCAGCGACGAAGGCCCTGAGCAGCAACTGGACCTGGCCCAGGTACTCGGCCCGGCTACGCCAGGTGTGCACCTCTATACCTGTGGCCCGGCAAGCTTCATGGACTGGGTGATCGAGGGCGCACGCCAGCAAGGCTACGACGACGCGCATATCCACCACGAGTACTTCCAGGCCGAGGTCGACACCTCGGGCGGCAGCTTCGAGGTGGTGGCCGCGCGCAGCGGCAAGACCGTGCAGGTGCAACAGGGCCAGACCCTGACCGCAGCGCTGCGCAGCGTCGGCATCAAGGTCGAGGTGTCGTGCGAGCAAGGCGTGTGTGGCACCTGCCTGTGCGACGTGCTCGAAGGCCAACCCGACCACCGTGACCACTACCTGACCGACGAGGAGAAACACGCCAACGAACAGATCGTGTTGTGTTGTTCCCGGGCGCGCGGCAAGCGCCTGGTGCTGGATATCTAGAAAAACAAAAACAAATACGTGACAGACAAGCGGGCGCAAGACCTGCAGCCCCTTCTGCCCAGTTGAACAACTGCCCAGGACTTGTACTGATCACACTTCCAGGATTACCCCATGGAACTCAAATGGCCGTTGCGTGCGAAACCGTTTTGCCTGTGTGTGGGCGCTGTATTACCCCTGACCTGCTTGGCCGACGTGGTGGATGACAGCCACCTTTCGCTCAATTTCAGAAACCTCTACCTGAACCGTAACTTCACCAACCCCAGTGCACCGGTGTCCAAGGTCGGCAACTGGTCGCAGGGCTTCGACCTGCAGTTCGAATCTGGCTACACCGATACCCCATTGGCAGTCGGCCTCGACCTCAATGGCCAGTACGCCTTGCGCCTGGACGCCACCGGCAATGATGGCTCGCTACCCTACAGCCGCCATCGCCAGCAAGCCGCCGACGACTACAGCCGCGGCGGTGCGACGCTGAAGCTCAAGTACGCCAAGACCAAGGTGCTGATCGGTGACCAGAAACCCTTCTACCCAGTCGCCTCCAACGACCCCAGCCGCCAGCTCGACACCCTTTACCAGGGCGCGGTAATCGAATCACGCGACATCGACAACCTGACCCTGGTCGGCGGGCGCTTCTGGTCGATCGTCACCCGCGAGTCGTCCAACCACGAGCGCCTGTACCGCTACGGCACCCGCGACGACCAGGACAGTGATGGCCTGGACTTCGCCGGCGCCACCTATGCGCTGACCCCGGACCTGCAAGCCAGCTACTTCCATGGCGTGCTCAACGACATCTACAAGCAGGACTACGGTGGCATCAAGCACGCCCTGAAGTTTGCCGATGGTTACCAGTTGAAAACCGACGTCGGCTATTTCAACAACCGCGAAGACGGCGCCGCGCGCAGCGGCGCCGTGGATAACCGCGCCTACTTCGGCCTGGTCACCCTGGAAAAAAGCGGGCACATGCTGGGTCTCAGCTACCAGCGCATGACCGGCGACACCGTGTTCCCGACGCTCAACGGCTACGTGCCGCAGCTGTGGTTGCCGAACTGGGCAGGCCTGCCGTTCATTCGCCCGGACGAACGCAGCTGGTCGGTGCGCTACGGCTACAACTTCGCCGCCATCGGCCTGCCCGGGCTGAAGCTGTTCACCCGCTACATCAAAGGCACCGACATCGACCGCGGCCCGGGCCTTGCACGGGACCAGGAAAGCGAGCGCGACATCATGCTCAGTTATGTGGTCCAGAGCGGCCCGCTCAAGGACCTGGCCTTCGACCTCAAGAACATGCGTACCCAGCAACAGTACGGCAACGACTACAACGAGTATCGCCTGATCACTTCCTACACCTGGAAGTTCTGGTGACCGGCCCGCATGGAGATGGCTCATGAGTAACCTGAACACCAACATCACCCGTGATACCGACCCGCGCACCATGCGCCGCATCGTCATTGCCTCGGTCCTGGGCAACGCCCTGGAATGGTATGACTTCTTCCTCTATGGCACGGCGGCGGCGCTGATTTTCGCCCCGCTGTTCTTCCCCGCCGGCACCGACCCGGTGCTCGGCACCATGGCCTCGTTCGCGGGCTTCGCCGTGGGCTTTCTGGCACGCCCGCTGGGTGGCCTGATCTTCGGCCACATCGGTGACAAGGCCGGGCGCAAGAAGGCCCTGGTGATGACCCTGGCGATCATGGGTGCGGCAACCTTTGCCATGGGGTTGCTGCCCACCTTCGAGCAGGCCGGCTACCTGGCCCCCGCCTGCCTGGTCATCCTGCGCGTGCTGCAAGGCGTCGCCTCGGGCGGCGAATGGGGCGGCGGCGTGCTGCTGCTGAGCGAGAATGCACCCAAGGACCGGGTCGGGTTCTATGCGGCCTGGAGCCAGTTGGGTGTTTCCGGCGGGTTCGTGATGTCTGCCGCAGCGTTCTACCTGGTGCAGATGCTGCCGGTCGACGACATGATGAGCTGGGGCTGGCGGGTGCCCTTCTTGGCCAGCATCCTGATCTTTGGCGTGGGCGTGTACATCCGCCGCAGCCTGCCAGAGAGCAAGGCCTTCGTCGAAGAGCAGGCCCAGCAGGACAAACCCGAGCACATGCCGGCCATGGAAGTGCTGCGCAAGCACCCCAAGGCGGTGCTGCAGGCCATGGGTATCCGCATCGCAGAGAACGGCAGTGCCTACCTGTTCCTGGCCTTCACCATCGCCTATGCCAAGTTCACCGGGCTGGATACCCAGCTGGTGCTGGCCAGCGTGATGGTGGCGATGATCGTCGAGGCCGGCACCATCGTGTTCTGGGGCTGGCTGTCGGACATCATTGGCCGGCGGGTGGTGTATGCCATCGGCTCGGTCGGCTTGATGGTGCTGGCGTTCCCGTTCTTCTGGATGCTCGATACCCACTCACCCGTGTGGGTGTACCTGGCGGCGTTGCTGGGCATGGCCTTCTGTCACGGCGCCATGATCGGCACCCAGCCCGCGCTGATGGGTGAGCTGTTCCCGGCCAAGGTGCGTTATTCGGGGCTGGCCATGGGGCACGAGATTGCCTCGATCTTCTCGGGTGGCCTGGCGCCACTGGCAGCGACCGCACTGTTCAGTGTGTACAAGGACGCCTGGCCGGTGTCGGTGATGCTCATGGTGATGGGCGCGATTACCACCCTGGCGGTGATTTCCATCAAGCCACAGACCGCTGCAGAAAATAACTGACGGTAGCCCCCTTGGCAGGAGCAGCCTGCTCCTGCGATGAGGCCATCAGGCTTTCCACATCAGGGCTGTCCAAATCAGGAGCTCGCGTGCATGAACACCCTCACCCAAGCGCAACACCTCAAGCCAAGCAAAAAACGCTACGTCTACGAATGGTATGTGGTCCTGCTGTGCATGGTGGCCTACATCTTCTCATTCGTTGACCGGCAGATCCTGGCCTTGATGATCGAACCGATCAAGGCCGACCTGCAATTGAGCGATACCCAGTTCAGCCTGCTGCACGGCCTGGCGTTCTCGCTGTTCTACGCCTTCATGGGCATGCCCATCGCCTACTTGGCCGACCGCTTCTCGCGGCCACGCATCATCGCGGTCGGGGTGATTTTCTGGAGCTTCGCCACGGCCGCCTGCGGCCTGAGCAAGAACTTCACGCAGATGTTCCTCGCTCGTATCGGCGTGGGGGTCGGCGAAGCGGCGCTGTCGCCTTCGGCCTATTCGATGTTCAGCGACCTGTTCCCCAAGGAGAAGCTCGGCCGCGCAGTGGGCATCTACTCCATCGGCTCGTTCGTCGGTGGTGGCATTGCCTTTCTGGTTGGCGGCTACGTGATTACCTTGCTCAAGGACGCACAAACCATCGAGGTGGCGTTCCTGGGCGCCATGAAGGCCTGGCAACTGGCGTTTTTCATTGTCGGCTTGCCCGGTGTGATCGTTGGCCTGTTGATCTGGCTGACGGTGCGCAACCCGGAGCGCAAGGGCGCGCAGCTGGATGCAGACGGTAACGTACGCAAAGTGAAACTCACCGATGGCCTGCGCTTCATCGGCCGTCACCGGGCGACCTTCAGCTGCCACTACCTGGGCTTCTCGTTCTACGCCATGGCACTGTTCTGCATGATGAGCTGGACACCCGCGCTGTACATCCGCAAGTTCGGCATGAGCCCTGAGCAGGCCGGTTTCATGCTCGGCACCATCTTGCTGGTGGCCAACACCACGGGGGTGGTATTCGGCGGTTGGCTGACCGACCACCTGGCCAAGCGTGGGCGCAGCGATGCGGCCATGCGCACCGGAGTGATTGGCGCGTTGGGCATGATCGTACCGGCCGTGCTGTATTCGCAGGTGGACCAGCTGTGGCTGTCGGTGACCTTGCTGGTGCCGGCCATGTTCTTCGCTTCGTTCCCTATGCCGGCGTCCACTGCAGCCATGCAGATCCTCTCGCCGAACCAGGTACGTGCGCAGGTATCGGCGGTGTTCCTGTTGATCAGCAACCTGCTGGGCCTGGGGTTGGGGACCACGTTGGTGGCGCTGATCACCGACCGCTACTTCGGAGTGCCGGCAGCCGTCGGTTCGTCGATGTCGATCGTCAGCTTCGCCGCGTCGTTGCTGGCCATCGTGCTGCTGGCCAAAGGCTGCAAGTGCTTCCGGCACAGCATGCAACGCGAGCATCCGGTCGGGAGCTGAGGGGTTGGGGGCACCGGGTGCCTGGCTTGGCATTTTCAGCGCCTATCAGATCGAGCGCCGCCCGCGCGGCGCTTCGCGGGGCAAGTCGGATCGCCGCACCGCCGCTCCCACATTTGTTTCAGGCCAGTGAGGCCTGTGGCATTTGCGCGCCACCGCCGTGTACCCACAAAAAAGCCCGGACCCTCCCCGCACGGAAAGGCCCAGGCACAAACGATAAATCCTGTAGAAACGCGCTTGCGGTCATCTCACAAGCGCACGCAACCCCTGATCTCAGCCGTCTTGCAAGGCACGCGGCCGATGGCTGCGGATTTCCGCCTCAGGCGCCTTGGCAGGCTGCAACTGGAAGTCGAACGCCAGCTCGGCAAAGCGGTCCCCTTGCACGCCTCGGTCACGCGCCGTCGCTGCATCCTCGACAAAGCGCAGGTCACCGATCAGCCCGTCGCGGGTGGCATAGGCAAAGTCATCCCACAGGTACTGATCACCCGCAAAGTTGATCTGCGTGGTCAGGTGGCGATGCCCCGGTGCCGAGATGAAGAAATGCACGTGCGCCGGGCGCTGGCCATGGCGGCCGAGCAGGTTCAGGCATTCCTGGGTCGGCCCTTGTGGGTCGCAGCCATAGCCGGACGGCACGATCGAGCGAGCGCGGTAGCGGCCTTCAGCATCGGTGATGATGCGCCGGCGCAGGTTGTACTCGGACTGGCTCGAATCGAAGTACGAGTAGGTGCCCTGGGTATTGGCGTGCCACAGGTCGACGGTAGCGCCCGCCAACGGCTTGCCCTCGGTGTCGAATACCTGGCCCTGCAGGAACATCACCACGCCCGGGTCGGTGCCGTCGTCCATCCGCGCTTCGCCTTGGCTGACAGGCGCACCGGCAACATACAGCGGGCCTTCGATGGTACGCGGGGTGCCGCCGGTGAGGCCGGCTTCGGCATCCTTGGCATCCTGCAGCAGGTCGATGAAGTGCTCGATACCCAGGCCCGCCGCCAACAGCCCTGCCTCATTGCGACCGCCCAGGCGGTTGAGGTAGTCCACGGCATGCCAGAACTCATCCTCGCTCACTTCCAGGTCTTCGATCAGGCGGGCAGTGTCCTGCAGCACGCGCAGGATGATCTGCTTGAAGCGCGGGTTACCCTCGGCGTGCCCAAGGCCTGCGGCCCTCTCGAGGAACGACTGGATCTCGGCAGTGTGGGAAATCTTCACGGTCATTTTGCTTACCTCGTATTGTTCTTGTCAGGTAGTCAGGGACGACTCAACGGTCGTCGCTGTGGATCGACGAAGGGTGCCGGCACAGGCCGTCCACTTCAATCTCCATGTAGGGGAACAGCGGCAGTTGCATCAGGGTATCGTGCAGGGCCTCGACGCTGGGGACGTCGAACACGCTGTAGTTGGCGTAGTGCCCGGCGATGCGCCACAGGTGGCGCCAGGTGCCATCGCGTTGCAGGCGCTGGGCCAGTTCCTTTTCGTCGGCCTTGAGCTGGGCGGCCTTGGCCGGGTCCATGTCGACCGGCAGTTTCACGGTCATCTTCACGTGGAACAGCATGCGGGTTCTCCTTAGGCGTTCAGTTTCAAGATCAGCGGCGGGCGAAGCGCGCCAGGCGCTGCTCGTCCAGGGTCAGGCCAAGGCCCGGTGTGTGTGGAATGTGCAGCTGGAAGTCGTGGTAGTGCGGTGGCTCGTTGACGATTTCTTCGGTCAGCAGCAGCGGCCCGAACAGCTCGGTGCCCCAGGTCAATTGGCGCAAGGTGAGGAACGCGTGGGCCGAAGCCAGGGTGCCGATCGAGCCTTCGAGCATGGTCCCGCCGTACAGGGCGATACCGGCTGCTTCGGCGATCTGCGCAGTGCGCAGCACCGCACGGGGGCCGCCGTTCTTGGCAATTTTCAGGGCGAAGATGCTGGCCGCGCCGTCGGCGGCCAGGCTGAAGGCGTCCTCGACGCTTTCGATCGATTCGTCAGCCATGATTGGCGCCGGGCTGCGCTGATTCAGGCGCACCTGGCCGCCACGGTTGATCCGCGAGATCGGCTGTTCGATCAGGTCGATGCCGTTGTCGCCCAGCACCTGGCAGGCGCGCAGGGCCTGGGACTCGTCCCAGTACTGATTGACATCGACCCGCACGCTGGCGCTGTCGCCCAGCTCGCGCTTGATCGCCACCACGTGCTTGAGGTCCTGGTCCACCGGGTTGGCGCCGATCTTCAGCTTGAACACGCGGTGGCGGCGGATTTCCAGCATGTGCTGGGCTTCGGCGATATCGCGGGCGGTGTCGCCACTGGCCAAGGTCCAGGCCACTTCCAGGCTGTCACGCACGCGGCCGCCCAGCAGTTCGCTGACCGGCAGGCCCAGGCGCTTGCCCTGGGCATCGAGCAAGGCACTTTCGATACCCGACTTGGCAAAGGTGTTGCCCTTGGCCAGCTTGTCCAGCTTGAGCATGGCGGCATTGATGTTGTCTGCCGGCAGGCCGATCAGGGCCGGCGCCAGGTGCGCGTCGATGTTGGCCTTGATACCCTCGGGGCTCTCGTAGCCATAGGCCAGGCCACCGATGGTGGTGGCCTCGCCGATACCTTCGACGCCGTCGCTGCAGCGCAGGCGCAAGACCACCAGGGTCTGCTGCTGCATGGTGTGCATTGCCAGCTTGTGTGGGCGGATGGTCGGCAGGTCGACGATAATGGCGTCTACACGTTCGATCAGGGCGTTGGTCATGGTCGGCAGGTCCCGTCTGGTCGGGCCGCACACTGCGGGCCCGACACTGCATTTACTTGATTAATCAAGCATTGCGCGACAACCTGCCGGCCGTCCAATATCAAATGAATCTCCCACCATACCCTGGAGGTCTGATGGAGCTGCGCCACCTTCGCTATTTCAAGGTGCTGGCCGAAACACTGAACTTCACCCGCGCCGCCGAGCTGCTGCATATCGCCCAGCCGCCGCTGAGCCGACAGATCAGCCAGCTCGAAGACCAGCTCGGCACGTTGCTGGTGGTGCGTGAGCGCCCGCTGCGCCTGACCGAGGCTGGGCGGTTTTTCTACGAGCAGACCTGCACCGTGCTGCAGCAGTTGGAGAACATCAGCGACAACACCCGCCGCATCGGCCAGGGGCAACGCCAGTGGCTGGGCATCGGCTTTGCCCCCTCGACCTTGTACACCGTGCTGCCAGAGCTGATCCGCGAGTTGCGCCAGGACAGCGAGCTGGAGCTGGGCTTGAGCGAGATGACCACGCTGCAGCAGGTCGAGGCGCTCAAGAGTGGCCGCATCGATATCGGCTTCGGCCGTATTCGTATCGATGACCCGGCCATCCTCCAGCAGGTGCTGTGCGAAGACCCACTGGTCGCGGTGTTGCCCAAGGGTCACCCGCTGACGGGCAACCCACTGACCCTCGCCCAACTGGCCAAGGAGCCCTTCATCCTCTACCCGGCCAACCCCCGGCCCAGCTACGCCGACCATGTGCTGGCACTGTTCGCCCATCACGGCATGACCCTGAAGATCAGCCAATGGGCCAACGAACTGCAGACCGCCATCGGCCTGGTCGCGGTCGGGCTCGGCGTTACCCTGGTGCCGGCTTCTGTGCAACAGCAGCACCGCACCGACATCGCGTATGTCGGCTTGCTCGACAGCAGTGCCGTCAGCCCGATCATTCTCAGCCGTCGCAAGGGCGATGTGAGCCCGATCGTGCAGCGCTGCCTGGCGTTGATTGCCCAACAGACCCCCTGACCTGCCCCGTATACCCTTCGGTATATGGATGTTCCCGTTGAAGTGTTTCATGCTCCGACACGCGATCGCACAGTGCCGAGGCATCACAAACACTCAATAGAAAACCATTGCTGCGCCGGCTTCCGGCGCAGCGCGGAGTCGAACATGACGGGACGTCTCAATGGCAAGGTCGCGCTGATTACAGGCGGCGCGGGAGGGTGCGGGTTGGCCGCATCGCAACTGTTCGCGGCAGAGGGGGCGCGGGTCGGTATCGTCGACTTGCCGGGCAGCAAAGGCGCCGAGGTGGCTCGGCAATTGCGCGATGCCGGCCATCACGTGCTGTTCGCACCCGCCGATGTGTCCGACGCGCAGCAGGTCAAAGCCGCAGTCGCGGCCGTGGAACAAGCGTTCGGGCCAATCACCGTGTTGCTCAACCACGCCGGCATCCTGGCCGCCGTGCCCTTCCTGGAAACCAGCGAAGAAGAGTGGGACCGGATCATGGCCGTGAACGTGAAAAGCATGTTCCTGGTCACCAAGGCGGTATTGCCGGGCATGCTCTCGGCAGGCGGTGGCAGCATCGTCTGCACGTCGTCGATTTCGGCGGTGGTGGGCACGCCCATGGAGGTGCTGTATTGCACCAGCAAAGGCGCCACGCACATGTTCGCCAGGGCCATCGCCGTGGAGTTCCGCGACCGCGGCATCCGTGCCAACGCGATCTGCCCAGGCTTCATCGCCACCGACCACGGCCTGCGCGAAATCGCCATGCTGCGCAAGCACGGGGTAGATGTCAGCGAACACGCGATCGCCGCCGCCCAGGGGCGCTTGTGCCAACCCTCGGAGGTGGCCACCGCGGCCTTGTTCCTGGCCAGCGACGATGCCAGTTTCGTCAACGGCACCCACCTGTTTGCCGACAACGGCTACACCGCCATCTGATCACAATAATAATGGGCAGGAGAGCAACGTGAGCACCTCATCGAACAACATGCACATCAACGAGTTCGGGCTCGACCAGGCGCACTGGCGCAACTGGGCGGGCAACCAGTCGTGTATCCGCGCGGCACGTGGCGCCCCCTCCAACGAAGACGAGCTGTGCACCCTGGTCAGCCAGGCGAGCGCCAATGGCATGAACGTGCGCGTGGCGGGTTCCGGGCATTCGTTTACCCCGGTGGCGCTGACCAACGGCCTGCACCTGTCGCTGGGCAACATGAGCGGTGTGCGCCACATCGACCTTGAGCAAAAACGCGTCACCGCAGCCGCCGGCACCACCATCAACGCCTTCGGCAAGGCGCTGCGGGCGGCCGGCCTGTCGATGGTCAACCAGGGCGACATCGACAGCCAGTCGATCGCCGGCGCCCTGACCACGGGCACCCACGGCACCGGCCTGACCTTGGGCAACCTGGCTTCTTCGATCGTTGGCCTGAAGCTGGTTCAACCCAACGGCGAGATCATCGTGGTGGATGAAAGTACGCCCGACTTGCTGCAGGCGAGCCGAGTATCGCTGGGCGTGCTGGGGATCGTGTCAGAGCTGACCTTGCAGGTGACCGACAGCTTTAACCTGCACGAACGCATCTGGCGTGAAGACTTCGAAAGCGTGATGGACAAGCACGATGAACTGGCGCGCACGCACCGCCATTTCAGCTTCTTCTGGTGCCCCTACGAGCAGAGCCGGCACTGCTACTGCCTGCCGGACACGGCGGCAACCTCCACCAGTGGGCGCACCTCCGATGTGTGCGAGGTGAAAGTCATGGACATCACCGACCGCCCGGCCTGGGAAAGCGAATTCGAGAAAGTCGCCTACAGCTCGGACGTGTACCCGATCGAGTACCTGCCCAACTTCCATGAACTGGAATATGCCGTGCCCCTCCGGCACAGCAAGGAAGCCTTGCGGGCGGTGCGCAAGCTGATGCTCGAGGACTTCCCCGAGGCGATCTACCCCATCGAGTACCGCTTCACCGCCGGCGACGGCGCCTGGATGAGCCCGTTCTTCGAGCAGGACAGCGTGACCATTTCGGTGTCTGGCCAGCCGGGCACCGACTATTGGGACTACCTGCGTGCGGTCGACCAGATCCTGCGCGCATACGGCGCTCGGCCGCACTGGGGCAAGCTGCACTTCCTGACCGGTGACGACGTCAGTGCCCTCTACCCCCGTGCCCAGGATTTTCGCAACCTGCGCCGCCAGCTCGACCCCCAGGGTATCTACCTGAGCGAGCACCTCAGCCCGCTGTTCAAGTAAGCCGCAACGCTTGGCACAACGCCCGAGGCAGCCCCTCGGGCGTTGTGCGTTTCAGGCGTTCAGGCCTTGGCCAGGTAATCGATGAACAGGCGAAACAGTTCGGCGTTGGTGGAGATCTCCAGCCGCTGGTAGATATTGTGCTTGTGCACTTTCACCGTGCCATCCGAGATGTTCAGTTGCCTGGCAATCGACGCATTGCTGTGCCCCTGCAACAGCAACTTGGCTATGTAGCGCTGGGTCTCGGTCAACTGCCCCTGCAAAATCTCGACAAAGGCATCTTCCAGCACCCCGCCCTCGGCAGGCGCATCGCGCAGGTAATCGGCGTAGCGCAGCCGACAATGCTGGCCCAGCACCGAGGCCAGCACGGGCGCCATGGCAGCCAGCACCTGCATGTCGTCTTCGCTGAAGCTGCCACTGCTGAGGTTGCGCATCAGCGAGTAGACGACGGCCACCTGAGGCCGCAGCGCAATGATGAACCCCACCTCCTCCACCGAGGTGCCGTAGTCGGACGACACGCACGGGTGGATGTCCTTGGAGATGGAAAAGCCTGAAGCATAGAAACTGTCGGGCGCCAGCTCGCTCATGCGCCAGAGCCCGCCCGGGTGCTCGTTGACACAGGCGACATAGAACGGGTCGAGCAGGTAGCCGCCCCGCACGTAGGCGTTCAGCGTGCGCTCGGACACCGAATCGTTGTAGCCGTTATGCACCAGCAGCGCATGCTGGTTGAACTTGAACAGATAACCACAGCTCATCTCGAATGCCAGTTTTGCCCGTAAGAGCGCATCGATGGCCGGCCCCAAAGCGTCCGTGCCGATCGCATCGATCACCGCCGCCAGCCTGTTCGCTTCTTCCAATGTCATCACTCACCCCGCTGTCGTGCACACAAGCCCCTGGGCAACTTACCGCCCTGCACCGCAAAAAGCACAAAATCCGGGGCGCCCAGGGCGCTCCGGATCATGTCGGCGACGTTTTTCGGTCAGGACGGTTCGGCGGCTACCTTGTAGGCACTGGCGGCATCGTCCTCGCGCCCCATCTCCACAGCCTTGGGTACGGCCAGCCAACTGGCGAGCAGCATGGCGAACAGGCCACCGCTGAGCTTGCCGATGATCAGCGGCAGAATCAGCGAGGGCTGGAAGTTGGCGGAGAAGGCCATGTGGTCGCCGAAGGTGAAGGCGGCGCACACCGAGAAGGCGATCACCAGCACCTTGTCCTTGGGCGGCATCTCGCTCACCAGCCTGAACATGGCCAGAATGTTGGCCGAGGCGGCCAGCACTCCGGCGGCGCCGACCCCGGACATGCCGAACCGCGAGGCGACCCGCTCGATGGGCCGTGCCAGAAAGCGCTTGAGCAGGTGCACCATGGGGAACGCCCCACACAGCATCAGGCCAACGTAGCCGGCAATTTCCAGCGCGCGGAACTGGTCGTCAGCATCAGCGATGATCGGGGCGAAGCCCCAGCTACCGAACACAGCGCTGAAAAAGCCGGTGAAGTACTGGACGATGGAGGCCACCAGCACCAGCACCACACCGATATACATGAACTGACCGAGCTTGAGGAACACGTACACCATCAGCGTCGGGAAGTAGCGCAGCGCGGCGGCCAGCACGATACAGAACAGAATCAACGGCATCAGGTTGCGCACCAGCATCGGCCAGGTGAAATGCAGCGCCTGGGTGGCCGCGCCGGTGGTGGCGATGTCCGGCCGCACCTCCAGGCCGAGCAGTTGCATGGTCATGGCGATTACCATGATGCTGACGGGAATGGTCAACAAGCCGGCCATGATCCCCAAGGCCATGTACTTGTGGTCGACCTTGCGCAGCATGGCCAGCCCCACCGGGATCACGAAGATGATCGTCGAACCGGACTGGAAGCCGGTGATCAGGCCGAGGATCCAGCCTTCCGGGCTTTGCGCCAGGGCCTTGGCCAACTGGTAGCCGCCCATGTCAGAGGCGATGAAGATCGGCCCGGCAATCCCTGGGTCGGCGCCCAACGCCAGGAACAGCGGCGCGATGAGCTGGCTGATGCCTGCGGATATGTACGGGATTGCCGCCATGATGCCGGCCACGGGGATGAAGATCGGGCCAATGCTGTGCAGGCCGGCGATGAATTCCTGGCCCAGTTCACCCTCCGGGTTGTAGATGGATGCCACGGCGCCCAGTACCGCGCACACCATGATGACGTAGATGACATAGGTGCCGATGTTTTCCATTTGCCGCCTCATTCTTGTAAGCGTTATAGGGTTGGCAGGACTGAAAGACACGGGGGCGTAATTGTTTTTATCGCGCATGCAAGGTGCGCCCCGTCGACGGTTAAGCTATTCGGCAGGCAGCGGGCTGTCCATATACCGGGAGGTATATGCAGTTCCCCGACAGCAACAGCACAGGAGCAATGGAATGATTCACGGCAAAACGCTAGACGCCTGGTACGCCTCCCACCCCTTGGTCGAGGACCTGGTGGCACTGCGCGAAACCTGCTGGTTCAACCCTGGCATCGCGCCAACCGCTGAGGTCTTGGAAGACGTCGGCCTGACTGCCGCCGACGTGCACGCAGCCAGTGCCCGGCTGCTGCGCTTCGCTCCGTACCTGGCCACGGTGTTCCCAGACACCGCCGCCTCTGGCGGCATCATCGAATCACCGATTCGCCCGCTGCCAACCCTGCAGCACGCCTTGCAGCAAGCAGCCGGCCTTGCGCCCAGCGGCTCACTCTGGCTCAAGGCCGACAGCGAGCTACCCATCTCTGGCTCGATCAAGGCCCGCGGCGGCATCCACGAAGTGCTCAAGCATGCTGAAGACCTGGCGCTGGCGGCCGGCCTGATCACCCTGGACAGCGATTACCGGGTACTGGCCAGCGACCCAGCCCGGCAGTTCTTCAGCCAGTACAAAGTGGCCGTCGGCTCCACCGGCAACCTGGGCCTGTCGATCGGCATCATGAGTGCCCGGCTGGGCTTCCAGGCCACGGTGCACATGTCTTCCGATGCGCGGCAGTGGAAAAAGGACAAGCTGCGCGCCAACGGCGTGAACGTGGTCGAGTACCCGTCCGACTACAGTGTTGCGGTGGAGCAAGGCCGCCAGCAGGCCGCGGCAGACCCTGCGTGCTACTTCGTCGATGACGAAAACTCGCCGCACCTGTTCCTCGGTTATGCCGTGGCAGCCGAACGCTTGCTGGGCCAATTCAACGCCGCCGGTATCAAGGTCGACGCCGAGCACCCGCTGTTCGTCTACCTGCCCTGCGGCGTGGGCGGCGGGCCTGGCGGAGTGGCGTTTGGCTTGAAGCTGGTGTTTGGCGACCATGTGCACTGCCTCTTTGCCGAGCCGACCCATTCGCCCTGCATGTTCCTTGGCGTTTACACTGGCCTGCATGACCAGACCAGCGTGCAGGACTTCGGCATCGACAACGTCACCGCCGCCGACGGCCTGGCGGTGGGCCGCCCTTCCGGTTTCGTCGGCAAGGCCATGCAACGCTTGCTGGATGGCTACTACACGGTAACGGACGAGCGTCTGTACCAACTGTTGGTACTGGCCCATGACCTGGAGCAGGTACGGCTGGAGCCCTCGGCGCTGGCCGGCATGCCCGGCATGTTGCAGGTGCTGCAAGCGCCGCAGTACCTGGCGCGCAGGGGGCTGACGGCGCAACGCATGGCCAACGCTACGCACCTGGTGTGGGGCACCGGTGGCAGCATGGTGCCGGATGAGGAGTATGCCGCCTACTTGGCCAAGGGGCGCTAAGCCGTGCGCCGGCGATAGGCCAGCAGCAGGAAGACGAACCACAACGGCATCACGCACAGCGCCATCCGCGTATCCGGCTCCAAGGCCAGCAACACCAGCACGAAGCAGAGGAAAACCAGCGACGTGACGGCCATGGGCACGCCACCCGGCAGCTTGAACGTCGACGCCTGGTGCGCGGCCGGGTTGCGCTTGCGGTAGGCGAGGTACGCGGCAAGAATCATCGACCAGGTGAAGATCACCAGGATCGCCGAGATGGTCGAGATCAGCGTGAACACCGTCATCACCTCGGGGATGATGAACAGCAAGGCCAACCCGGTCAGCATGCACACCCCGGAGAACAGCAAGCTGTACACCGGCACGCTGAGTGCCGAAAGCCTGGCGAAGATGGCCGGTGCGTTACGCCGCTCGGCGAGGCCGAAGAGCATCCGGCACCCGGAATAGACGCCGCTGTTGGCTGAGGACGCCGCCGAGGTCAGCACCACGAAATTGAGCATGCCGGCGGCAGCCGGGAAGCCGGCCAGCAGGAACAGCTCGACGAAGGGGCTGCGGTTGGCCGGTACTTCTGCCCACGAAACCACGCTGATGATGCACACCAGTGCCAGGATGTAGAACAGCAGGATGCGCAGGGGAATGGTGTTGATGGCCTTGGGCAGCGAGCGGTGCGGGTTCTTTGCCTCGGCCGCAGTGGTACCGATCAGCTCGGTGCCGGCGAAGGAAAACACGGCAATCTGGAACCCTGCAAAAAAGCCGCTGATGCCATGGGGCAGCACCGCGCCTGGGGCCACCACATTGGCAAGCGAGGCGACCACCCCATTGGGTGATACATAGGCGGTGGCGATCATCACGGCTGCAGTGATGATCAGCAGGACGATGGCGACGATCTTGATGATCCCGAACCAGAACTCCACTTCGCCGAAGATTCGCACCGCCAGCATGTTCAGGCCCAGCAGCACGAACAGGGTGAGGAACGCCGGTATCCAGGCGGGCACGTCCGCATACCAGTACTGGAAGAACCCGGCCACGACCACCACGTCACCGACCACCGCCACACTCCAGCTCAACCAGTACGACCAGCTCAGCACGAAGCCTGCACGCGGCCCCAGGTAATGGGCGACGATGTCGGCGAAAGATTTGAAACGCAGGTCGGATAACAGCAGTTCGCCCATCGCCCGCATGACGAAGAACACGAAGAACCCCAGGATCGCGTAGACCAGCAGGATGGAGGTGCCGGACAACGCGATGACCTTGCCCGACCCCATGAACAAGCCGGTGCCGATGGCGCCACCGATGGATATCAACTGGATGTGGCGGTTTTCCAGCGTGCGTTTCAGGTGCCCGTCACGGGGCGAATCTGCAGGTTTGCTTTGCTCAAGGCTTGCGGACATGTCTTGCATGAGCGACCTCTTTTTATTGTTGGAATGGGTGCCTGGGGCAAGGCCCGCACAGGCCTTGCCCCGGTGCTATTTGCACGTGCTATCAACAGGCGCTTTCGAAACCTTGCAGGGTGTTGACGGCATTGATGCCGATTTCGTCGACCATGTAGCCGCCCTCCATCACGAACAGCGTCGGGATACCCGCACGGGCGATCTCGGCGCCCAGGCGCAGGAAGTCTTCGCTGGTGAGCTTGAAGTGGCTGATCGGGTCGTCCTCGAAGGTATCGACGCCAAGGGATACGACGAGAAAGTCGGGCTGGTGCGCGACAACGCGCTTGAGCGCCTCCTGCAAGGCCTGCCGATACTGCGCCCAGGCGGTGCCCTTGTTCAGCGGGTAGTTGGCAGTGAAGCCCTCGCCCGCCCCCGAGCCCTGTTCGTGGGCATAGCCGGAGAAGTACGGGTAGCAGAAGTGCGGGTCACCGTGGATCGACGCGAAGAACACATCGGGGCGGTCGTAGAAAATGTTCTGCGTGCCGTTGCCGTGGTGAAAGTCCACGTCCAGCACGGCCACCCGCTGCGCGCCCTGGCTCAGGCAGCGTTCGGCGGCGATGGCGGCATTGTTGAGGTAGCAGTAGCCGCCCATGTACTCACGGGCCGCATGGTGCCCGGGTGGGCGACACAAGGCGAAGGCGCTGTGCGCGCCATCGATGACCCGTTGCATGCCGGTCAGGGCCACGTTGGCGCTGCTGCGCACGGCCTCCCAGGTGCCGCCGGTAATCGGCGCGCCGGCGTCCATGGCGTAGAAGCCCAGCTTGCCGTCGATGAAGCCCGGTTCTCGGTCGATGGCCAGGTCGCGCACTGGCCATACCAGCGGTAGCGCATCATGGGTCTTGCCGCTGGCCGTCCATTCTGCCCAGGCATTTTCCAGAAAGCTCACGTAGCGCTCGCTGTGCGCCGCGACGTAGCAGGCACGGTCGAAGGCCTGCTCGGCGATGACATCGCCCAGGCCCGTGGCCTGGACACGAGCCAGCACCGTGTCGGCACGCTGGGGGTTTTCGAATGAGGGTGTGATCGCCCCGTCCTTGAGCTCGGAGCCATGGTGCAAGCGATGATTGTGGCTAAAGACTGTCAGCACGCGAATGTCCTTTTTCAAGGTGTTATCGGATAACCAATTTTCGCGAGAGAGCAGTGAAAATGCTTTGCTTTATGCTCAGGCAAACCGGATGCTTGAGCAAAATATTCAGCCGGTAGCCACAAGATGAGCAAAGCTTTTGCTTACGAAGAACTGGACGAGGTAGACCGCGAGCTGCTGCGCTTGCTGCAGGAGGACGGCACCTTGTCCAGCGCCGCCCTGGGCGAGCGCTTGTCGATGACCGTCACGCCCTGCTGGCGCCGGCGCAAGCGCCTGGAGGAGTTGGGGCTGATCAAGGACTACCAGGCCAACCTGGACCGCAAGAAACTGGGGTATGACGTCATGGCGTTTGCCCAGGTGCGCTTTGGCAACCATTCGGCCGAAGCGCCTGATGACTTCGAGCAGGTGATCTTGAAGCTGCCGCAGGTGTTGTCGTGCCACAAGGTGACGGGTGAGGCTGACTATGTGCTGACGGTGCTGGCGACCGACCTGGAGAGCTATGGGCGCTTTGTCGAGGAAGTGTTGCGCCGGCAACCGGGCATTGCTTCGATTCAGTCGAGCTTGGCCTTGCGGGAAATCAAGGCGGTTAGCCGGGTGCCTGTCAGGTAAGGGCGATGGGGGGGCGGGTGCATGCCTTGGTTCTTACAGCGCCTGGGAGATCGAGCGCCGCCCGCGCGGCGCTCGATCTCCCAGGCGCTGCAAGAACCAAGGCATGCCCCACCCCCACCCCCTACTCCGGCAAGCTATACCGCTCGGCAAAATACCGCCGGAAGAACTCAACCGCCACCCGCACCTTGGCCGAGCTTGCCAGTGGCGAGGTGTACACGGCCCAGATATCCGCCGGCTGGTGATAGTCCGCCAACACCTGCACCAGCCGCCCGTCCAGCAAGCTGTCGTGCACATCCCACCAGGACCGCAGCAAGATCCCGCGCCCATCCAGGCACCACTGGTGGGCCACCTCGCCGTGGTTGCTCGACAAGCCCCCGGTCACCCGCACGCTCTCTTCGCCATCAGGGCCCTCCAGCTGCCAGATACCAAACGGGTGGTCACGTTCCTTGATCACCAGGCAGTCATGGCTGCCCAGGTCGGCCAGCACTTTCGGCGTGCCGTGGCGCGCCAGGTAGCCAGGCGCGGCACAGAGTACCCGGCGGTTCCTGGCCAGGCGCTTGGCGATCAGGTTGGGCGCAATGGTATTGCCCACGCGGATGTCCAGGTCGACCCCCTCTTCGATCAAGTCCACCAGACGGTCATGCACATCCAGGCGAATATCCAGACGTGGGTAGCGCTCGGCCAGCTCCGACAAGGCCGGCGCCACAAACCGCCGACCCAGGCCCAAACTGCTGGCAATGCGCAGTTGCCCCGCCGGTTCGCGGTGCTGGGCGCTGATGTCATCCCCCATGCGCTGCACCGCGTCGAAAATCTGCAGCGCCCACTGGTACACCCGCTCGCCCTCCTCGCTGACCGTCACCCGCCGGGTGGTGCGGTGCAACAAGCGCACCTCGAGGTTTTGCTCAAGCAGGCGAATGCGTTTGCTGATGTACGCCGCCGACATGCCCAACTCGTCAGCCACCGCAGCAAAGCTGGCACGTTTGGCCACCAGGAGGAAGATATTGAGGTCGTCGAGGCTAGGCAGATTATTCACACTTCGTGTTCCAAGAATCCATGAATGGCTAGATTATCTCCGATTCAAGGCCTTATAGCATGGCCCGCACCTGTTCCCTAGACAACGAGTGCGCCCCCCATGAGCAAGACATTCAGAATTGCAGCAATCCCTGGCGATGGCATCGGCATCGAAGTACTGCCAGAAGGCATCCGCGTGGTCGAGGCTGCCGCCCGCAAGCATGGCCTGGACATCAGTTTCGAATTCTTCGAGTGGGCCAGCTGCGATTACTACCTGGCCCACGGCAAGATGATGCCGGACGACTGGTTCGAGCAGCTGAAGGGCTTCGACGCCCTCTACTTCGGCGCGGTCGGCTGGCCAGACAAGGTACCGGACCACATTTCCCTGTGGGGTTCGCTGCTCAAGTTCCGCCGTGACTTCGACCAGTACGTGAACATTCGCCCGGTGCGCCTGTTCCCGGGCGTACCCTGCCCGCTGGCAGGCCGCGAGCCCGGTGACATCGACTTCGTGGTGATCCGCGAGAACACCGAGGGCGAATACTCGTCCCTGGGCGGGCGCATGTTCGAAGGCACCGAGAACGAGTTCGTGCTGCAGGAATCGGTGTTCACCCGCCGCGGTGTCGACCGCATTCTCAAGTACGCATTCGATGTCGCGCAAACCCGCGAGCGCAAGCACGTTACCTCGGCGACCAAGTCCAACGGCATGGCCGTGAGCATGCCGTACTGGGACGAGCGCACGGCGGCCATGGCTGCCAATTATCCGGAAATCAGCTGGGACAAGCAGCACATTGATATCCTCTGCGCTCGCTTCGTCCTGCAACCGGACCGCTTCGACGTGGTGGTGGCCTCGAACCTGTTCGGCGACATCCTGTCCGACCTCGGCCCGGCCTGCGCCGGCACCATCGGCATCGCCCCGTCGGCCAACCTCAACCCCGAGCGCAAGTTCCCGTCCCTGTTCGAACCGGTACACGGCTCGGCACCGGACATCTTCGGCAAGAACATCGCCAATCCGATCGCGATGATCTGGTCCGGTGCGCTGATGCTCGAGTTCCTCGGCAACGACGGCGCCGACCCGCGCTACCGTGCGGCCCACGATGACATCCTCACGGCCATCGAACAGGTCATTGCCGCCGGTGACACCACCCGCGACATGGGCGGGCAGAAGTCCACCCAGGACGTCGGCCGGGCCATCACGGCCTTGATCGAAGCCTGACCCGGCCGGGCCGATTAGCACACGTGTCTGACAATCGGCCCTCCCCCTCTTGCGAGCGGCGCGGATTAAATGCAAAATCTGTTAACCATTAGATGTACGTTAACCTTTAGTTAACAGCCAAGGAAGGAGTGGTACTGCAACACCCCGGATGCCTGCCGGGTATAACAAGTACGCCAACGTCCAGGAGACGATGATGTCGCACAAGAATAAAAAGATTGATGTGTTCCTGATTACCATGAGCCTGATCGCCGTGCTGCTCACGGTGCTGGGCCTTGCAATGTTCCCCGCCGAAGCCGAACACGCGGCCAACCAGCTGTTCGAACTGTCCACCCGTACCTTTGGCACCAGTGTCCAGGTGCTGGTGTTCGGTAGCACCCTGGCCGTGCTGTACCTGGCCTTCAGCAAGTACGGCAATATCCGCCTGGGCAGTGGCAAACCCGAGTACGCCACCGCGACCTGGGTGTTCATGTTCATCTGCGCCGGCATGGGTTCCTCGACCCTGTACTGGGGCGTGATGGAATGGGCCTACTACTACCAGACTCCCGGCCTCAACATCGCCGCAGCCACCCCCAAGGCGCTCGAGTACAGCATTGGCTATTCGTTCTTCCACTGGGGCGTCAGCGCCTGGTCGATCTATGCCCTGGCCTCGCTGGCCATGGCTTATCACTTCCACGTGCGCAAGAAGAGCGGCCTGAACCTGGCCTCGATCATCGAAGCGGTGACCGGTTTCAAGGCCACCGGCCCCGTTGGCCGCAGCGTCGACCTGATCTTCCTGCTGACCATGATGGGCGCCCTGACGGTATCGCTGGCACTTACCGCCTCGACCTTGACCCGCGGCCTGCATGACCTCACCGGCACCCCCGACACCTTCACCGTACAATTGCTGGTGATCGGTGCCGTCGCGGTGATGTTCTCGCTCAGCTCCTACATCGGTATCGATGGCGGCCTGCAGCGCCTGAGCAAGATGGTGTGCATCGGCGCGCTGGTATTTGCCGCCGTCATCCTGCTGGTTGGCCCGACGCAGTTCACCATCAACAATACGGCCAACTCGATTGGCCTGATGATCCAGAACTACGTGCACATGAGCCTGTTCACCGACCCGGCCGGCGACGGTGCCTTCACCCGCAACTGGACGGTGTTCTACTGGCTCTGGTGGGTGTCGTACGCACCGGGCGTGGCGATGTTCGTGACCCGCGTGTCGCGCGGCCGGCAGATCAAGGAAGTGGTCATGGCCCTGCTGATGGGCGGCAGCTTCGGTTGCTGGTTCTTCTTCGGCGCGCTGGAAAGCTACAGCATGCACCAGTTCATCACCGGTGCCATCGACGTGCCGAAAATGCTCAGTGAACAAGGCGGCGAATCGGCCGTGACGCACCTGTTGCTGGCCTTGCCATGGGGCCAGGTGTTCCTGGGTGTGTACCTGTTCATCATGGCGATCTTCTGCGCCTCGCACATGGACGCCGCCGCGTATGCGGTAGCGGCCACCAGCACCCGCAACCTGCGCGAAGGCGATGACCCGACACCGACCCATCGCCTGTTCTGGTGCGTGGTGCTGACCCTGGTGCCACTGGCCATGCTGTTCGCCAAGGCATCGCTGTCGACCATGAAAACCGCGGTGGTACTGACGGCGATCCCGTTCATGGTGATTCTGCTGGTGAAGATATACGGCTTCTTCAAGTGGATGTTCGAAGACTACGGCCAGGTCTCGGCCTACCGCATCGAGGAAGAGGCAGCGCGCCTGGCCGGTGAAACACCTGCCGAGCATGCCCCGCGCAGTGCCGCCGCCGTGCATTGAAACAAGTGAACTGAACTGGCCTGTGTGGGGCGGCCTCGCCCCACGACGGCAAATTTTTTTGCCCGGCTTGTTAACCAATAGATACGTGTTAACCAATAACTATAAACCGAGCTTGTGAGATCCCGTCATGAATGACTTCAAACGCCTGCCCGCCGATTTCTGTGCGAACGCCGAAGAGGCGTTCACTATCCCTGCCAGCTTCTACACCCAGGCCTCGGTTTTCGAGCACGAGAAGGAAGCCATCTTCGCGCGCAGCTGGATCTGTGTCGGCCACCGCAGCGAAGTGGCGCAGAACAATGCCTACATCACCCGCGAAGTGATTGGCGAGAGCATCATCGTGGTGCGCGGTCGTGACAGCGTGCTGCGCGCGTTCTACAACGTCTGCCCGCACCGCGGCCACCAGCTGCTCAGCGGCAGCGGCAAGGCCAAGAACGTCATCACCTGCCCGTACCACGCCTGGACCTTCAAGCTCGACGGCGAGCTCGCCCACGCCCGTAACTGCGACAACGTGGTGAACTTCGACAAAGAGAACTCCACCCTGGTGCAGCTGCGCGTCGAAGAATACGCAGGCTTCATCTTCATCAACATGGACATGGACGCAGGCTCGGTCGAAGACCAGCTGCCGGGCCTGCAAGCGCGCATGCGTGAAGCCTGTGGCGTGATCGACGACCTGCACCTGGCCGCACGTTTCGTCAGCGACACCCCGGCCAACTGGAAGTCGATCGTCGACAACTACCTTGAGTGCTACCACTGCGCCCCTGCCCACCCCGGCTTCTCCGATTCGGTAGACGTCGGCCAGTACAGCCACAGCATGCATGGCAACTGGACCCTGCAGTACGGCCTGGCAAAACCGTCGGAGCAGTCGTTCACCTTCGATGAAAGCGTGAAAGACCCGTCCTTCGCCGGCTTCTGGGCCTGGCCGTGCACCATGTTCAACGTGCCGCCAGGGGCCAACTTCATGACCGTGATCTACGAGTTCCCGGTGGATGCGGAAACGACCCTGCAGCACTACGACATCTACTTCCTCAACACGGACATCACCGAGGAACAGCAGAAGCTGATCGACTGGTACCGCGAAGTGTTCCGCCCAGAAGACCTGCGCCTGGTCGAAAGCGTGCAGAAGGGCCTGAAATCCCGCGGCTACCGTGGCCAGGGCCGGATCATGGCCGACCGCGAGCGCAGCGGCATGAGCGAGCACGGCATTGCCCACTTCCACAACCTGATCGCCGTGGCCCACCTCGACGATTGATCGCTACCGCTTGAGTCATTTGCACGTACTGGTGCGCGGCACGGCCTGCCGCGCACCCTGGCAGTCGAGGTGAACCATGGCCAACAAATATGAAATGTTCAGCGTGTGCGTGACCGAAGTGGAACAGGCCACGCCGCTGATCAAGCGCTTTACCCTGGCCCGCGAAGATGGCGCGGCGATGCCGGCCTTCACCGGTGGCAGCCATGTCATCGTGCAGATGCAGGGTGCCGACGGCAGCCAGTTCAGCAACGCCTACTCGTTGATGAGCGACCCGCGCGATACCCGCAGCTACCAGATTGGCGTGCGCCTGGAAGAACAATCCAAGGGCGGCTCGGCGTTCATGCACCAGCAGGTGCAGGTCGGCACCCGCCTGACCATCTCCTCGCCCAACAACCTGTTCGCCCTGGACCCAGCGGCCGGCCGCCATGTGCTGATTGCCGGCGGCATCGGCATTACCCCCTTCCTGGCACAACTGCACGAGCTCGAAGGCGGCGCCGCCGACTACGAACTGCACTACGCCTTCCGCGCCCCGGAACATGGCGCGTTCCAAGCCCAGTTGGCCAACGGCCCGCATGCCGACAACACCCACTTCTACATCGACAGCCTCGATCGCAAGCTTGACCTGGCGGCCTTGTGCGCGGGCCTGGATGCGTCCGCGCACCTGTACGTGTGCGGCCCCAAACCACTGATCGATGCAGTCATCGCCTGCGCCGCCAAGGCCGGCATTGCCGAGCAACGCGTGCATTGGGAGCAGTTTGCCGCAGCCCCGGTGACCGGTTCGGCATTCACCGTGGTGCTGGCGCAGTCGGGCATCGAGTTGCAGGTGGAAGAAGGCATGACCATTCTTCAGGCCATCGAGAAGTCCAAGGCCGCCAAGGTCGAGTGCCTGTGCCGCGAAGGCGTCTGCGGCACCTGTGAAACCGCCATCCTGGAAGGCGAAGCCGAGCACTTCGACCAGTACCTGAGCGATGACGAAAAGGCTGCCCAGCAGAGCATCATGCTGTGTGTGTCGCGGGCACGCTCGGCACGCCTGGTGCTGGACCTGTAACGCGCGATCGGGGCTGCGGGGCGGCCCCACGGGTTTCACCGTCAACCAAAAGTTGACAGCTTGAGTATACTGGCAGGCTCTTGGCCCCGATCAGGACACTCTGCCGATGTTGGAAAACAGCTTTGCCTTTCGCCTCAAGGAACTGCTCGAGCATCACAAGCTGACCCTGCAAGCCGTGGGCACGGCCCTGGGTATTTCCCGCACAGCGGTGCACAAATGGACCCGCGGCGGGGAGATCGACTACGACAACCTGCGTAAATTGGCCGACTTTCTCAAGGTCAACTGGATCTGGCTGCGCTATGGCGACGAAGCCTTGCAGAACATCCAGCAGCCACAGGTGGTCGAGTTGCCGATGACCGACCTGCGCAGGCGCTACACCGCCGAAATCATGGAAAGCGAAACGCGCATGAAACTGGCCCAGGAAGGTGCGCGTATCGTGACCTGGGAATGGAACCTGATCAGCGACGAGGTCACCTATTCGCCAAACGTCGAACAGGTGTATGGCTGGCCAGTGCACCGCAACGAAGACTTCTGGCGCCATCTGCCGGATGAAGACGTGGCGCACATGCAGGCGATGTACGCCCAGGCCGTCGCCGAGGGCAGTGGCTGCGAGTGTGATTTCCGTATCACCCGGCCTGAGGGTGAAGTGCGCTGGATTTCCTCCCGCGCCACGGTGGTACGCGACAGCGCCGGGCGCTCGGTGAAGATGGTCGGCATCAGCATGGACAACACCGAGCGCCAGGTTGCCCAGCAGGCGTTGCGCAACAGCGAAGAACGCTTTCGCGCGATCTTCGAGCTGGCCTGGGGTGCCCTCGCCTACATCGACCCGGACGGCACCTGGCAGCGGGTCAATAACAGCCTCTGCGAGATGCTCGGCTACCGCGCCGAAGAGCTGTACGCCATGACCTTCCAGCACATCACCCATGCCGACGACCTGGCGCTGAACCTGCAATTGCTGGCGCGCATGCTGGCGGGTGAAACCGAGCGCTACGAGGTGGAAAAACGCGTGCGCCACAAGAGCGGCGAATACATCTGGGTGCGCGCCCGCACCTCGCTGCAGCGCCGCGACAACGGTGAGCCGGAGCACCTGATCAGCGTGTTTGAAGACATCACCGCCGAGCGGCAGGAGCATGAGCGGTTGCAGGCGCACATTGCGGCGCTGGAGGCGAAGCTGAGGGGGTTGTGAGGGCTGCCAGGTGTTTGACGTGAGGTTTTTGGCGCCTATGAGGTCGAGCGCCGCGCGGGCGGCGCTCGACCTCATAGGCGCCACAAACCTCACGTAATACACTTATCAGCTCGCAACCGCCCCCTGCCGTAACCAGTCGATAAAGCGCGCAAACAACTCCGACTGTGAATTGATCTCAAGCTTCAGATACAGGTTCTTGCGGTGCATCCGCACCGTCTCCGGTGAAATCCCCAGCTGCACCGCCGTGGACTTCACCGAATGCCCCCGCAAGATCATGTGCGCCACCTCTCGCTCCCGATCGGTAAGCACCTGGCAACCAAAACTCTCGAACGCCGCCTGAACGCTGCCGCGCTCGGCCGAAGCCGTGGCGGCTTCAAGGTTGTAACGGGCATAACGCCCCAGCACTTCGCGCACCATCGGCTCGACCGCCCGCAGCAAGTCGATCTGCCCGCTGCTCAAGCGCGTGCCACTGCACCCCTGGAACAGGCTGAAGGACAGCTTGCGCCCCTGGCTGAGGTCGACGATGTAGTAGCTGTCTTCGCTGCAGCCGGTGCCCAGGTAATAGGCCTTGTAGTAGTCGCTGTCGAAGAAGTGGTCCGGGGCGATTTCTTCGAGGTGATAGAACCCCTCGGCCAGGCCACTCTGCACGGCCAGGCAAAAGGGGTCGAGCAGATAGCCGGCGGCGAAATAGCGCTCCAGCACCGCAGCACGGTGCACTTCGGGGATGCCCTGCTGATACAGCAGCTGCGGTGCCTGCCCCTGGCATTCGAGGCTGATCATCATCGACTCCACCTGCACCAGTTCGCCAATCGCGGCGGCCACGTAGTGCAGGGCATCGGCCGTTTCGCTGTGGCTCAGGGCACGCTGCAGCGCCGCATGCCATTGCTGCAGTGCCCCCAGCGAAAGGGTGAGCGGAGTGTCGGGAGAGGCTTGGGTCATGCCCGGCAGTCTAGCCTGCCAGGCACGCCCACGCACAGCCCTTTGCGCCAGGCTCATCGGCCTTGGTACAGCCCTTGCGCGGTGAGCTCACGCGCCGTTTCGATGATGCACTGGCGCAAGGTTTCGACGATTTCATCCACTTGCGCGTGCGTGATGATCAACGGCGGCGACATCACGTTCAGGTGCATGATCGGCCGCACCAGCAACCCCCTGGCCTGGGCTTTGCTATGGATACGCTCTCCGATGTTGACCGCGTCGGGGAACAACGCCTTGCTGGTTTTATCGGCAACGAACTCGACACAGGCCATCAGCTTCATGCAGCGCACATCCCCGACCAAGGGCAGGTCGCGCAGGCTGTGCAGCCGTTGTTCCAGGTAGCTGCCAACATCCTTGACGTGCGCCAGCAACTGCTCGCGCTCGATGATCTCGATGTTCTTCAGGGCCGCTGTGCAGCACACCGGGTGCCCGCTGTAGGTGAAACCGTGGGTGAAGCAGCGGCCCTTGCCTGGCTCGGCGATCACCTGCCAGATCCGCTCCGAGAAGATGCACGCACCCAGCGGCAGGTAGGCCGAGGTCAGGCCTTTGGCGGTGGTGATGATATCCGGGGTTACCCCGAACAGCTCCTCGCTGGCGAAGAAGGTGCCCAGGCGACCGAACGAGGTCACCACTTCGTCGGCGACGAACAGAATGTCGTAGGTCTGACACACCTGCCACATGCGCTCGAAGTAGCCCTTGGGCGGGATGATCACCCCGCCCGAACCCATGATCGGCTCGGCGAAGAACGCGGCTACGTTGTCGGCGCCCAGGGAAAGGATCTTGTCTTCGAACTCGGCCACCAGGAAGTCAAGGAACTCGGCCTCGTCCATGTCGTCCGGCGCACGGTACACGTTGGGGTTGGAGACGTGGTGGATCAGCTCATGGGCGTAGTCGAACTCGGGCACGCGGTCGGCCGCCTTGTTGCCGATCGCCATGGTCAGCGTGGTGGAGCCGTGATAGGCGTTGTAACGGGCGATCACGTGCTTTTTGTGCGGCTTGCCACGGCAGTTCTGGTAGTACTGGATCAGCCGGTAGGCGGTGTCGACGGCAGTGGAGCCACCGGTGGTGAGGAACACGTGGTCGAGGTCGCCCGGCGCCAGTTGCGCAAGCTTCTGGCACAGCGCGATGGCGACGTCGTTGGCCATGTCGGAAAACGGATTGGAGTAGGCCAGCTTGCGTACCTGGTCGGCGATGGCCAGGGCCATCTCTTCGCGGCCCAGGCCGATATTGGTACACCACATGCCGCCGACCGCATCGAGAAAACGGTTGCCGTGAGTATCGCGAATGTAGGCGCCTTCACCTTCGACAATGTTCAGCGCGCCCTGTTCGCGGTGCTCGTCGAACACATGGTAGCCGTGCATGTAGTGGGCCTTGTCGGCGTCCACCAGTGGGTCGTGGGCGATGGCGAATGCTTTGCTTGGGGTGGCCATGGGCAGCTCCTTGGCGGGAATCGGTTGGCAGTGTTCAGAAACCGGTCTTGACCGTGCTCCAGACCCGGGTGATGGCGCGCATGTCCTTGGGGCTCTGGGTCTTCTGGGCGAACAGGCGTTCGCGGGTCTTGGCATCGGGGTAGATCGCCGGGTCCTGGCGGATGTCGGCCTGTACCAACGCCGTGGCAGCGGCATTGCTGTTGGCGTAGTGGATGTAGTCGGTGACCTTGGCCATGGTTTGCGGCTGCAGCAAAAACTCGATGAAGCGGTGCGCGTTGGCCGCGTGCGGCGCGTCCTTGGGGATGTACAGGTTGTCGAACCAGATCAGCGAACCTTCCTGGGGGATGAAGAACGACAGCTTGATGGCCTTCTTCGCCTCTACCGCACGGGCCTGGGCAGTGGCGTAGTCACCTGACCAGGTCAGTGCCAGGCAGACATCGCCATTGGGCAGGCTGGTGAGGTAGTTGACCGAATCGAACTTGCGGATGTACGGGCGAATGCCCATCAGCAGTTGCTCGGCAGCCTTCAGGTCGGCCGGCGCTGCGCTGCGTGGGTCCTTGCCCAGGTACTGCAGGGCCAGCGGGATCACCTCGGTCGGCGCGTCCATCAAGGTGACGCCGCAGTCGGCGAAGCGCGAGACGATCTTGGGGTCGAACAGCATGGCCAGCGAGCCGATCGGTGCATCGGGCATGCGTGCGGTGATCTTGTCGACGTTGTAGGTGATGCCTGAACTGCCCCAGGTGTAGGGTGCCGAGTATTTCAGCCCCGGGTCGTACCCTTGCAGGTTGCTGACCACCTGCTCATCCAGGTTGTGCCAGCTGGGCAGTTGCTGCTTGTCCAACGCCTGGAACACGCCAGCCTGGATCAAGGGGGGGACCAGGGAAGCGTTGAGCATCACCAGGTCATAGCCGGAGCGGCCGGTCAGCAGTTTGGTCTGGACGGTCTCGTAGCCATCGAAGGTGTCGTAGACGACCTTGATGCCGGTGGCCTTCTCGAAGTCGGCCAGGGTGGTCTCGCCGATGTAGTCGGTCCAGTTGTACAGCCTTAGCGTGTTCGCGCTGCCCTCCTCCACTGCCAGTGCCTGCGTGGCGGCCGACGCCAGCAGCAGACCGCCAATCACCTTCAGTGCCTTGCGCATAGCAACTCCATCGTGTGACTGCTCCGGATCGAGCCGATGGGTTCACTATCGGGGGATTTGCTTGAGGGCAACATACCCCGAATGTGTGGGTGGCCGTTTGTAGGAGCGGCCTTGCGTCGCGAAAGGGCTGCGCAGCGGCCCCCGGATATGTGCGGTGACGCTGAAATCGAGGGGCCGCTACGCAGCCCTTTCGCGACGCAAGGCCGCTCCTACACACACATACACAACTGCGTTACCTCAGCGGATACAACGCCTCATCGAACTGCGCCAAGCGTGGGAACACCAGCGGCTGGTCGTCTGCCAACTGCTCCAGACGCTGCTGGTATTGCTGCAAAAACCCCTGGCGGGCCTCGGCGCTGATGTACGGCACGTGCCAGGCCACGAACGGTGGCAGCACCTCGAACCCGACATAGGCCAGCGTCCCCCGCAGAATCGGCCGCAACATGTCCTCGAGCGGCCCGTGAATCGCCCCTTCGCCAAACATGTGCTCACGCCCGCCCAGGGTCACCGTCACCAGCGCCTTCTTGCCAGCCAGCCCGCCCTGATCGTAGAAGCGCTTGCCGCCATAGCACACGCCCGACACCAGCACCCGGTCGATCCAGCCCTTGAGCATGGCCGGCGCCGAGAACCAGAAGATCGGGAAGTTCAGCACCAGCAGGTCCGCCCATAACAGCTTGTCCAGCTCTTGCTGGATATCCGCAGCGATAGCGCCGCTCTTGACCCCCAGGCGCTGCTCCAGGGCGTAGACCAGGTACTCGGGGTTCTCGCGCTGGGCGAAATCATCAGCACTGGCCACCGGGTTCCAGCCCATGGCGTACAGGTCGCTGACCTGCACCGGGTGGCCCTGGTCGCGAAAGGTGGCCACGGCCTGGTCACGCAGGGCTGCGGTGAAGGATTGTGGCTCGGGGTGAGCGTGGACGATCAGTACATTCACAACGTTTCTCCTCACACAAAACGGGATGCGTCAGCGACGGCGCAACACTCGATACAGCCGCGCCTACTCACGCAGGGGCCTGCTGTTGCATCAGTGCCTGGGCACAACGGGCAATGCGCCGGCAGGCATCGACCAGCGCCTCGGGGCCCACCACCAGCCCCAGGCGGATGTGCCCGGCGGCGCTGGGGCCAAAGGCCTCGCCGGCCAGCACCGACACACCTTCGCGGTCCAGCAGGCGGTCGGCAAAGGCCTGCGCGCTGAGGCCGGTTGCGCGAATATCGACCATCACGAACATGCCGCCATCGGGTTTCAGGGCCTTGACGCCCGGGCAACCCGCCAAGTGTTCGCACACCAGGTCGCGCCGCTGGCGATAGGCGTCGCGCATGGCCTCCAGAGCTGGCATCGGCTGGGTCAAGGCCACCACGGCGGCGTCCTGGATAAAGTCCGGCGAGCCATACAGCATGCACAGGGCCAGGTTTTCCAGGTGCGTGGCCAGCTCAGGCGAGCTCACTACCCAGCCCACCCGCCAGCCAGTCATGGCGTGGGATTTCGACAGGCTGTTGAGGGTCGCGGTGCGCTCGGCCATGCCCGGCAGGCTGCCAGGGCTGACATGCTCGCCGTCGTACAGCAGCTCGCTGTACACCTCGTCAGAGATCAGCCACAGGTCGTGGGCGATGCACAGCGCTGCCAGTGCCTCCCAGGTCGCGCGCGGCAAGCTTGCCCCCGAGGGGTTGTGCGGGCTGTTCAGGGCCAGGGCGCGGGTACGCGGGGTGATGCGCGCCGCGACGTCCTGCGGGCACACCCGAAAACCGTTCTCCGGCTTGACCGGCACCGGTACCACTTTGGCGCCGCAGGCACCGAACACCGCCTCGTAGGTGACGTACATGGGCTCGGCGACAATCACCTCGTCGCCGGGGTCGAGCACGCACTGGGCCACGCAGAACAACGCGCACTGCGCACCCGCCAGCACCGTGACCTGCTCGGCACTGACGGCCTGGCCGCTGCGTTGCCGGTGGCGATCGGCGATGGCCTGGCGCAGGGCGAGCTTGCCGCGCACATCGGCGTAATGGGTATGGCCTGCTCGCAGGCTGTCGATAGCAGCCTCGACGATGGGGCCCGGGGTGTCGAAGTCCGGGTCCCCCACCGACAGCAGCAGGATGTCCTTGCCCTCGGCCTGCAGCGCCAGGGCGCGGTAATGGATGTCCCAGGCGGCGGCGCCGTCGCCGGCGATACGTTGGGTCAGCTTGGCGTAATGCATGGCAATCTCCCTTCAGTACGGGGTCAGTCGACGAGAATCTTCGGGTTTGAGCTGCCCCACACGGTGTACAGGTCAGCCAGCAATGCACCGTTGATGTCTTCCATTTCGCCCTGGGTGATCTCACCCCCGGCCTGCTTGCCGAACAGCACCACCTCGTTGCCGTTCTTGACGTCGGGGAAGTCGGTGACATCGACCATCAAGGTGTTCATCGACACCTTGCCCACCACCGGCACGCGGTGGCCGTTGATCAGCACATGGCCCTTGTTGGTGAATACCCGGCGGTAGCCGTCAGAGTAGCCGACGGTGATATTGGCCAGGCGCGCGTCACGCGCCAAGGTGAAGGTGCGGTCATAGCCGACAGTATTGCCGGCCGGGTAGCTGTGCACGGCGGCCACCCGCGACTTGAACTGCATGGCGCGCTGGTACTCGGTGCGGGTCGGCACGGTGTCGCCGAACAGCGCACCGCCGGTGCGGACCATGTCCAGGCGCGCCTCGGGCACCTCCAGGGTGGCGAAGGAGTTGGCCGCGTGCAGGGTCAGCTGGCTGCGGTCGAGCTTGGCATGCTTGATCAGCCAGTCGGCCTGCTGGTTGAACGCTGCCAGGCCCTTGCGTACATCGTCCTTGTCTTCCACAGCGAAGTGGGTCATCAACGCCACCAGCTTCAGGTGCTTCTGGTCGGTGATCTGCAGCGCTTCACCGCGCCCGCTCCAACTGGCCATCTCTACACCGTTGCGGCTCATGCCGCTGGAATTGAGCGCCAGGTGAATACGCAAGGTCTTGCCATGGCGCTCGGCGATGGCGTCGGCCTGGCGGGCGAATTCGGCGCTGCCGACCAGTTCTTCCATGTCGTATTGCAAGGCATCTTCCAGCTCGCTCAGGCTGGCCAGGCGCACCCGCACCAGTTGCCCGGTAAAGCCGCTGGCCCTCACCACGCGGGCTTCCTCGTTGCTGGCCACCGCCACGCAGGGCACGCCAAGGGCAATGACCGAGGGCATCACCAGGCCGATGCCGTGGCCGTAGGCATCGGCCTTGAGCACGGCGCACAGCTTGGACTTGCCACCCAGCTCCGCTTGCAGGGTGCGGATGTTGTGTTGCAGGGCGCTTGCGCTGACCTCGACCCAGGCATTGCTGTTTTGCACGGTCAGGGCGTTGCTGCCGTTGTCCATCGACAGCGGTGGTGCGGCATACAGCGGGGCCTGGCCGGTGATCAGCAGGGCCAGGGAAGCAGCCAGAAGCGTGCGGCGAAATGACATGGGGGTTTCTCTTGTCATGGGTAATGCGCCGCTGTCAGCAGACGCAGGTATGTTTGAGTTCGATAAAGGTCACGCCTGGCGTGGCGAAGCCGCAGGCCAGGTCTGCCTGCAAGGCATCCAGGTCGCGCGGCTGGCGCACTGCGCAGCCAAAAGCGCGGGCCAGGCCGATAAAGTCGGGGTTGCGCGGCAGCACGCCAACCGGCTCGATGTCCAGGCCAAGCATGTCGTCACGGATCTGCCCGAGGGCATCGTTGTTCCACATCAGCACCACCAGCGGCCGGTCCAGTTCCTCGACGGCGGTGGCCAGCTCCTGGGCGGTATAGAGGAAACCGCCGTCGCCGACCAGCACCAGGCCGGGGCGGTGGTCAGTGGCGAACATGCCGCCGATACCTGCCGGCAGGCCGTAGCCGAGGGTGCCGTAACCGGTGGGGTGCAGCCAGCTGCGCGGCGCCCGGCTGGCAAAGGCGTAGTTGCCGGTGTAGGCCAGTTGGGTCATGTCGCTACTGATGAAGGCGTCATCCGGCAGCACCGCTTCGATGCGATCGAGGATGGCCTGGTGAATGGCCTGCAACGGCGCATGCCCGTCACGGATGGCCTGGCGCAGGGCGGCCACCGTTGCGATAGCCTGACGAGGGTCGCGATCGCCCTCGGGCAAGGACGCCAGCAAGCCGTCGAGGGTCTGCCGCGCATCACCGTGCAGGGCCACGGCGCAGGGGTAGAAGTCGTTGAACTTGCGCGGGTCGATGTCCACCCGCAGCAACTCGCCATTGACCGGCAGGCGCTCACGCCAGAAGTCGGTGTCGGCCATTTCGGTGCCCACCGCCAGCACCACATCGGCTTCGCTGATCAGTTGCCAGCCTGGCGCCACGCACAGGCTCGACCCGGCATTGAGCGGCGCCTCGGGAGGCAGCAGGCCCTTGCCGGCGACGCTGGTGAACAGCGGCGCTGCCAGGCGCGTGCTCAGTTGCTGAAGTTGTTCGGCAGCGTGCAATGCACCGCCGCCGGCGATGATCATTGGCCGTTTGGCTGCGGCCAGCTTCAGCGCGGCCTGGCCCAGCGTGGCCTGGTCGGGCTGGCCCCGCCCTGGCCGGCGCACCACCTCGTCGCTCCAGTCGCGGGCAACGGGCGCGGCCAGCACGTCCAGCGGCACCGAGATGTGCACCGGGCGCGGGCGTTCGCTATCGAATACCGCCCAGGCACGGGCAATCAGCTCGGGCAGGTCTTCGGCGCCCAGCGCCACGGCGGAAAACGCCGTGATCGGCGCAGTCATGGCGCGCTGGTCCTGGGTTTCATGCAGGCAGCCCCAGCCTTTGCCCAGGCTGGCCGTGTGGTTGACGCTGGAAATCACCAGCAGCGGGATCGAGTCGGCATAGGCCTGGCCAATGGCGGTGGCGGCATTGGTCACGCCTGGGCCGGTGATGACAAAGCACACCCCCGGCCTGCCACTGACCCGGGCATAACCATCTGCCATGAAGCCGGCGCCCTGCTCATGCCGGGTCAGCACATGGCGGATGCCACTGCCGGGCAAGCCGCGGTACAGCTCCAGGGTATGCACCCCAGGGATACCAAACACGGTATCCACCCCGTAGTTGGCCAGCAGCCGTACCAGCGCCTGGCCGGCAGTTATCGGGCGCTCATGCATGTTGATCTCCTTGCGGCTGGCCGAGGCGGATCAGCGCATCGACCGCGGTGGTGCCGTGGGCACCGACCATCAATGGGTTCACATCCAGTTCCAGCAATTGCCCGGCGTTTTCACAGGCGTAGTCGGCCACGGCGCGGATCGCCGCCACCAGTGCCTCCAGGTCGGCCGCCGGGCGGCCACGGAAACCTTGCAACAGGCTGGCGCTGCGCAGGCCCAGCAGCGCGGCACGGATAGCGCTGTCGGTGGTCGGCAGCATCAGGCTGACGCTGTCCTTGAGCAACTCCACCAGCACGCCGCCAGCGCCGATTACCAAGGCCAGGGCGAAATCGTTTTCACGCTTGATACCGACGATCAGCTCGGCCAACGGCGGCGGCGCCATGGGTTCGAGCAGTATCTGGTCGAACGGCACGCCTGGCGCATAGGCGCCGATGCGCTCGCGCATCTGCACCAGGGCGGCCTGTAGCGCCGCTGCATCACGCAGGTTCAGCGCCACCGCACCGGCTTCGGTCTTGTGCGGCAACTGCGCACTGACAGCCTTGAGCACCAGTGGGTAGCCCACCCCGGCAGCATCGTCCAGCGCGCGTTCAGGGGTACTCAGCACCCCGGCCGGCACCGGCAGACCAAAGGCGCTCAGGGCTTGTTTGGACTGCCATTCATCCAGCAGTCGGCCAGCGCCTTCGAGGGGCTGTGGGCTCAGCGGTACCTGCGCCGCCTCGCCCTGCTCCAGCAGGCGCTGGCGGCTGCGTTGATACGCCACAATCCGCCCCCACGCCGCCAAGCCATCTTCAACCCCTTGCAGCGCGGCGATGCCGCGCGCATGCAGGCGTTCACGGGCGGCTGCCGGCAACAGCTCGGGAAACGCCGAGGTGACGAAGCCGATCTTGCCGTGGCGCTCCAGCGCATCGCAGTACAGCGCCAGCAACAGGTCGCATTCCTTGCGCTCGCCGGTGAACTGCGCCGGGTAGTCGAGCACCAGCATGGCCGCATCCGCCGCGCCGCACAGGGTGCTGTCGAGCATGCGTTGCAGGGCCGCTTCATCGCCCCAGATCGCGGTGGTGAAATCCAGCGGGTTGACCAGGTTGGCGTAGGCCGGCAGCACGTGGGCCAGCGCGTCGACCTGCCCCGGCTCCAGGCTGGGCAGGCTCAGCTGGTTGCGCTCGGCGTAGTCGGCTATCAGACCGGCGTCACCGCCCGAACAGGCCAGCGCGAGCAGCCGGCCATCGCCAGGCAGGCGACCACAAGCGGCGGCCTTGAGCGTCTCGACGAAGCTCACCGGGCCACTCACGCGAATCACGCCCAGGCGCTGGAACAGGCTGTCATACAGGGCATCGGAGCCAGACAGCGAGCTGGTGTGGCTGAGCGCCAGTTCCGCACCGATCTGCGACACGCCGGTCTTCAGGGCAATGATCGGCGTGCCCTGCTGCAGCGCCTTGTACGCGGCGCGGGCAAAGCCGGGCACGTTTTTCAGGCCCTCGAGGTGCAAGCCGATGGCGGTCACCCGTGGGTCGTCGAGCAGCACGTCCATCAGCTCGGCCACGCCCAACTGCGCCTGGTTGCCGACCGACGCCATGTAAGCCACCGGCAACGAACGGTCGCTCATGGACAGGTTGTAGGCGAAGTTGCCGCTTTGGGTGAGGATCGCCACGCCCTTCTCTACCTGCTTGCCACCATGGGCCACCGGCCACAGGGCGGCACCGTGCAGGTAGTCGAGCAGGCCATAGCAGTTGGGGCCGAGCAAGGCCATGTTGCCGGCCGCCGCCAGCAAGCGCTGCTGCAGCAGGCGACCTTGCTCGCCGCTCTCGGCAAAGCCCGAGGCATAGCAGATGGCACCCCCGGCACCGAGGGCGGCCAGCGCCTCGACGCAGTGCAGGGTCAGCTCACGGTTGGTGGCGATGAACACCGCGTCAGGCGCGCAGGGCAAGTCCGCCACCTGCGCCAAACAGGGGATGCCCTCGAGGCTGGCGTGCTGCGGGTTGACCAGCCACAGTGGGCCGGCAAAGCCACCTTCGGCACAGCGCTTGAGGGCCCGGGCCATGCTGCGCCCGCCCACGAAGGCCAGGTGCCGTGGCGCCAGCAGGCGCTTGAGGTTGTCACGAATCGAATGCGACATGCTGATTCTCCAGGGCGATCAACGCAGCAACGGGCGCAGCAGTTCGCGGGCAATGATGTGCCGCTGGATTTCCGAGGTACCCTCCCAGATCCGCTCGATGCGGGCGTTGCGCCAGATGCGTTCGACCGGCCCTTCGTCCATCAGGCCCATGCCGCCAAAAATCTGCACGGCTTCGTCGGCGACCTTGCCCAGCACTTCGCTGGCGAACAGTTTGGCCATGCCCGCTTCGCCATCGGTCATGCTGCCTTGGTCCATCTTCCAGGCGGTGTGCAGGGTGAGCAGTTCGGCGGCGCGGATCTGCGTGGCCATGTCGGCCAGCTTGAACGACACGCCCTGATAGCTGCCGATGGGTTGGCCAAACTGCTTGCGGTCGGCAGCCCACTGCAGGGAGGCGTCGAGTGCGCGCTGGGCTTGGCCGACGCAGTTGGCAGCGACCATCACGCGGCCGGCGGTAAGCCACGCGTTGGCCACTTCCCAGCCCTTGCCGACTTCGCCCAGCACCTTGCTGGCCGGTACCCGGCAGTCGTCGAAAAACAGCTCGTACGTGTGATAACCCCGGTTGCTTACGCACTTGGGCCCGCGGCGGATGGTCATGCCGGGGGTATCCCGGTCGACCAGCAAGGCGGTGACCGCATTGCGTTTGCGCCCGTTGTGCTCGTAGGTGTCGGTGACCGCGAAGACGATGGCGAAGTCGGCATGGCCGGCGTGGCTGATGAAGTGCTTGCTGCCGTTGATCACGTAGTCGTCGCCCTGGCGTACGGCGCGGGTCTTGATGGCGTTGGCGTCAGAACCGGCGCCGGGTTCGGTCAGGGCGAAGCAATCGGTCTTTTCACCCTGCACGCACGGCAGCAGGTAATCGGTGATCTGTTGGTCCTTGCAGGCCATGAGAATTTTCGAGGGGCGCGCCACGAACACGTGCAGTGCCCAGGAAACCTTGGACAACTCGCGCTCGATCAGTGCCTGTGACAGGTAGTCGAGGCCACCGCCGCCGACTTCCTCGGGCATGTTGAAGGCGTAGAACCCGGCGGCGATGGCCTTGCCGCGGATCTGCGCGGCAAGCTCCGGCGACACGGCGTCGGCGCGGTCCACCGCCTCTTCATGGGGCAGCAGTTCCTTGGCCACGAAGCTGCGTACCGCTTCCACCAACATTTCTTGTTCTTGGGTCAGTTGGAAATTCATCTGCGAAGGTCCTGGAAGGGGAACGGGTTATTGGCCAACGAAGTGTGGCGGGCGGCGTTGCACCGAGGCCTTGAGCGCCTCGGCGCCGTCCTGGCTACGCCCGCACAGCAAGCCGGCCTGGCGCTCGGCCTCGAGCTGCTCGGCCAGGGTGCGTTGCGCGCCCTCGCGGATCAGCCGCTTGGTCTGCGCGTAGGCGAAGGTCGGGCCGTTGGCCAGGCGGCCGGCCAGTTCGGCAGCCACTGCAGGCAACTGCTCGTCGGCGCAGACCTCGCTCACCAGCCCCGCCGCCAACGCGCGGTCGGCGCCCCACAGTTCATCGAGGAACAACAGCCGTTTGGCTTGCTCGCTGCCGATCAGCCGCGGCAGGTGCCAGCTGGCGCCGGCGTCGGGGCTGTAGGCCATGCTGGTGTAACCGGCCTTGAAACGGGCCGAGGCGGCGGCGATGCGCAGGTCGCAGCACAGGCTCAGGTCCATGCCGCCGCCGACGGCGGTGCCATTGATGGCGGCGAGGGTGGGTTTGTCGAGGGTGTGCAGGCGCAGCATCAGGGCATGGGCGGTCTCGGTCCAGCCGTAGCTTTCCAGCGCGCCCCGGGCTTCGGCTTCGGCCCACTCGGCAAGGTCGGCACCAGCGCAGAAGCTGCGCCCGCTGCCGGTCAGCACCACCACGCGTACAGCCGGGTCGCTGTTGCAGGTGTCCAGCAGGGCATGCAGTTGCTTGAGGGTGGGGATGTCCAGCGCGTTGCGCTGTTCGGGGCGGTTGAGGGTGATCCAGGCAACGCCGGCTTCGACCTTGCTCAACAGTGACGATGACGGGGTAGTCATGGGGGGCCTCTCGGTATTGTTGTTAGGGGTGGAGGGCTTGACGAGCCGATACTAAACGAGTGTTCAACAAGGTGGAGTGGGTTGTTACAACTTTGCACAACTCGGGTTTTTGCGGTGAGCTGTGAGATAGCGGGGGGCTGCTTTGCAGCCCTTTCGCGACGCGAGGCCGCTCCTACAGACGACCGTGTTCTGTTGGAGGAGCGGCCCGGGCAGACCCAAGCCCTACCCCACACTCGGCGCCAAGGCCCCCTGGCGCCGACGGTTCACCACGAAATACGCCGCATAGCACAGGGCAATGAAGCCAAAGCCCCAATACAACGACGGCCGCTGGGTCTCATCCATGGCCAGGAACACGAACAGCGAGCAGCACAGGGTGATGCACAGCAGCGGCACCAGCGGATACAGCGGCGCCTTGTACTTGAGGTCCTGCAGCTGCCCACCATCGCGCAGAAACGCCTTGCGGAACCGGTACTGCGCCAGGGCGATGACGATCCAGGTCACCGTGCCAGACATGCCACTCACCGCCATCAGCACCATGAACAAGGTGTCGGCGGCGATGAAGCTGGTCATCAGCGACACCAGGGCAAAGCACAGGGTGATGCTCAGGGCACGCAGCGGCACACCGCGTTTGCTCAACGGCGACAGGCTTCTGGGCGCCATGCCCGTCTTCGACATCGCCCAGAGAATGCGTGTGGAGGCATACAGCCCGGAGTTGCCCACCGACAGGATGGCGGTGAGGATGACGAAGTTCATCAGGTCGGCCGCATAAGGAATGCCGACCATGTCGAACACCTGCACGAACGGGCTTTCCATCAAGCCGGCCTGCTCGTAGGGCATGATGGCTGACAGCACGGCAATCGCCAGCACGTAGAAGATCAGCACGCGGAACACCACGTTGCGCACGGCGCGGGGGATGCTCTTTTCCGGGTGCTCGGTCTCGCCGGCCGCCACGCCCATGATTTCGCAGCCCTGGAAGGCATACACCACGGTCATCATCACCGCGAACACCGCCGACAGCCCGTGGGGGAACACCGACTCGCCCATCAGGTTGTTCAGCATCGGCGCCGGCGCCCCGCTGTTCAGCGGGATGGCGCCAAAGATCACCAGCAGGCCGATCACGATGAAGCCGAGGATGGTCGCCACCTTGATCCCCGAGAACCAGTACTCCGCCTCGCCAAAGGCCCGCGTGGCCAAGGCATTGAGGCCGAACAGCACGACCACGAACAACGCCGACCAGTACCAGATCGGCACCTCGGGGAACCAGCGGGTCATCAACATGCCTGCAGCGGTGAACTCCAGGCCCACGGTGGTGGCCCAGCTCATCCAGTACACCCAGCCGATCATGAAGCCGGTGGCCGGGCCGATGAACTTGGTGGCGTGAGCCTGGAACGAACCGGAGACCGGCATCTGCACCGACAGCTCGCCCAGGCAGACCATCACCAGGTACATCAACAGCCCCGCCACCAGGTAGGCCAGGATCGCGCCCATCGGCCCGCCCTGGTTGATGGTCACGCCCGAGCCCATGAACAGACCGGTGCCGATCACACCGCCCAGCGACAGCATGAAGATGTGCCGGCTTTTCAGCGCGCGGGTGAGCTGGATCTTGCCTTCGTGGGTGTCAGTCATGGCGCACCCCACCGTTGCAGGGGGTGCGTGGCAACGCGGGCGCGCCGCGTACAAGCGTTGGTTCGAGGAGGGGCTGAGCGCTACGGCATGTCATTATTGTTATCTCCAATAAGCCTCATGGACCGCGTGCAACACGGTTGCCATCGATTATTGGAAACGGATGTAAGGTGCCGTTGTACGAACCGCTCGAAGATGTAAAAAGTCGTAAGTTTTTTGTATGTCAGCGCTGGGTCAGCTGTTGCAGGGTCGTGCGGGCGTGTTCCAGCTGGGCTGTCAGCGGCTCGCCGAGCGCCAGCAGCGCCTGCACGTCGTGACGCTGCGCTGCCGCCTCAAGGCGGCGCAACAGCGCCGCCAGGCCGGCAAAACCCAGGGAATCGCAACTGCCCGCCAGGCGGTGCGCAAGGTGCGACACCTCTGTGCAGTCCATGGCCTGCAGGGCATCGGCCAACGCGGTCGCGTGTTGTTCGAGCGAATGTTGCAACACCGCCAGCAGGTCCTGAAGCTTCTGCTCACCGAGCAAGCTGCGGTGGGTTTGCAGCAGCGACCAGTCCATGCCCAAGCCATCGGCAGGCGCAGCCACCTCGGCAGGCGCCGCCTCGGCCAGGGCCTGGCGCAGCTGGCCCAGCCGCAGCGGCTTGGCCAGTACCCCCTGCATGCCGGCGGCCAGGTAACCGGGCACCTGCGCTGGCTGCACCCCGGCGGTCAGCGCCAGGATGCGGCTGTCACGGTTTGGCCCTGGGGTAGCGCGGATACGCCGGCACAACTCCACACCGTTCATGCCGGGCAAGTGCACGTCCAGCAGGATCAGGCCGAACCGCTGCTGGGCACAGGCTTGCAGGGCTTGCTCGGCGTCCTCGGCAAAGCACACCCGGTGGCCATCGCGGGCCAGCAAGCCGCCCACCACCTCGCGGTTCAGCGCCACGTCCTCGACCACCAGGATATCCAGGCTGGCCGAGGCCACGTGAGCGTGCTCACGGGCGACGGCAGGCTGCCCACGCGCCAGGTCGAGCTCGAACCAGAAGCAACTGCCCTGCCCTGGCACGCTGTCCAGGCCTATGCACCCGCCCAGCTTTTCCACCAGGTGCTTGCAGATCGCCAGGCCCAGGCCGGTGCCCCCGTAACGCCGGGCCACGGCTTCGCTGGCCTGGATAAAGCGGTCGAAGATCTTCGCCTGCATGGCCGGTTCGATGCCGATGCCATTGTCACTGACCGACACCCGCAGCCGCTGCCCGCGTTCATCGCTGGCCAGCACCTGCACCCTCAGCGTGACCTGACCGTGCTCGGTGAACTTGATGGCGTTGGCCAGCAGGTTGCTCAGCACCTGGCGCAGGTACTGCTCGGCGCCGTGCTGGTGCTCGGCCAGCTGCCCGTCGATCGCCACGTGCAGCGTATCGCCACGCTCCAGGGCCATGGGTTCGAGCAATGCCAGCACCTCCCCGCACAGCTGGCGCAGCGAGAAAACCAGCGTTTCGGCGTGGCTTTCACCCTCTTCCAGGCGGGCAAAGTAAAGCACCTCGTCAAGAATGGCCAGCAGCCCTTCGCCGGCCTTGTACAAGGCTTCCAGGCGTTGCCGGTGGGTAGCGTCGAGCCTGGCGCCACGCAGCAGTTCGGCCATGCCCAGAATGCCGTTGAGCGGCGTGCGCAACTCATGGCTCATGGTCGCCAGAAAGCGCGACTTGGCCAGGTTGGCGGCTTCAGCCTCGTCCTTGGCCCGGGCCAGGCTCGCCGTGCGCCGCTCGACCATGGCCTGCAGCTCATCGCGCTTGCCCTGCAGCGCCAGGCGGTCGAGCTCGCGGCGCTCGATGTCGCTGAGGATGGCTCGGCGCATATCGTCCAGCGCATGGGCCACGGTGTCGATTTCGTCCGGGCGCGCCGAGCGGCGCCGGTCCAGGCGCAGCGGCTGCTGCCAATGCCCGGCACCGATGCGCCGGGCAAATTCGGCCATCACTTGCAAATGGCGCGTCACTAGGCGGTAGAACAACCCCGACAACGCGACGGCCAGGCCACACAGGAAAACGCCCATCCACAGCAGGCTGGCCAGGCCTGTGGCATACAGCCGCCGGTGCACCGCGCCCAGGTCGATGCTGACCTCCAGTTCGCCAAGGTGCCGCGCCGGCCCCGAGGGCGGCTGGTAATCCAGGGGGAAGCGCTCGATGCGCAGGGGCCCCTTGGGCTCGGCATCACCGCGCAACAGGGTGAAGTCATCGCTGACCAGGCGTACCCGGGCCACATCGGAAAAGTCCACCAGGCCACGCAACTGCACATCCAGTTGCGCTTCGTCGAGGTCCCACAGGCTGCGCTCGAGGCTTGCCAGGTAACCGGCACGGATCAACGCCATGCGCGCTTCAATATCACGCATCTCACGGCGGTATTCGAAGTACAACTGCACGGAGCTGGCCAGCACGGTGAAGCACAGGCTGAACAGCAGGATGAACAACAGCAGGCGCCGCAGCAGGCCATCGGTGCGCAGGCGGATCATCGCGCGTCCGCCGGCAGGTCGATCATGTCGCGGTAGGTCACTTCGCTCTGCTCCAGCCAACGGTCGATCTCGCCGGCCTCGCGCATGCGCTGCAGTTGACGGTCGATCTCGTCCATGTGCTGGCTCAACGGTGATTGCCGCGACACCGCAACGCGCAGGTAGTCCACGCTCAGGGCGGCGGGCAAGGCGCGGATGTCTTCGGCGCCGGGCAGGTGCTCGATGAATAGCTCCCCGGTGCGCCGCTCCTGAATCACGAAGTCGATGCGCCCACGGATCAGCTTGCCGAAGTTCTGCTGGCTGGACGAGACCCGCTCGATGTTCTGGTGACGGGCGACGAAACGGTCGAATTCGGCGCCATAGCTTTCACCGTAGAGCAACCCGCCACGGTACCGGGCCAGGTCTTCCAGGTGCTCGAACTGCACGGGTCGATGGCGGTTGTAAAACACCGCCACTTCCTCACGGATCACCGGCACCGAAGAAAACCGCATGCCCTGGTCACGTTGGTCGCTGTCGTAGGCCAGCACCACATCCACCCGCCCGGCGGCAACGTCCATCAGGCAACGCTTCCAGTTGCCCAGCACCACGGTCTGCACGTCTCGGCCCATCCGCGCGAACAGCTCACGGACCACCGTTGGCGCCAGGCCGCGCACCTGGTGGCCATCGCTCCAGGAAATCGGCGGGTATACCGGGTAGTCGCAGTAGCGCACCGGCTCGGCCGCTGCGGCCTGCACGCCTGGCAGCAGCAAGGCCAGGGCGAGCAGGCTGCCAAGGGTGTTCACGCCGCCACGCTGGCAGTGAACAGGTAACCGGTGCCATGGATGGTGATGATCAACTGCGGCTCGGCCGGGTCGTCGTGCAGCTTGCGGCGCAGGCGGCCGACCAGCACGTCGATGGAACGGTCGTTGGGCATCCACTCACGGTTGCGAATCTGGTCCATCAGCTGGTCGCGGCTCAAGGTATGGCCACTGTTGCGCAGAAACACGCTGAGCAACTGGAACTCGCCGTGGGTCAGCAAGGTTTGCCCGCCACGGGGGTCGATCAGGCGCCGGCGGTCAGTGTCCAGCGCCCAGTCGGCAAACTGCTTCAGCGATTGTGCGCAGGCGGGGGTTGGGTGCACCTCGCGGGCATGGCGCACGCGGCGAATCAGGTTTTTGGCGCGCGACACCAGCTCACGGGGGTTGAGCGGTTTCATGATGTAGTCGTCGGCGCCGCACTCCAGGCCGACGATGCGGTCGATGTCGTCGTTGCGCCCGGTGATGAGGATGATGCCGACCTCCGAGCGCACCCGCAGCTCGCGGGTCAGGGTCAGGCCGTCCTTGCCGGGCAAGCGGATGTCCAGCAGCACCAGGTCGACGTCGTGGCTGCCAAGCAGCGCCTCGGCCTTTTCGGCGGTGTCGGCACAGTGCACGTCGTAGCCTTCCTGGGACAGATAGGCCTGCAGCAAGTCACGAATAAGCGGATCGTCATCGACGATCAATACCCGAGGCGTCATTGCGTGTCGTCTCTTTTTTTATTGGTTTGGTCTACACACTCGCGACAGCAGCGTACTCGTTACTGAACGAGCGATCAACAGCCCTCGGGCAGGCGGAAGCGTTGCCGCCCACCGGCCTGCAAGCCATCGACCCAGGCCTCGCAGATCTGCACACCCTGGGCCGGGGTGAAGGTGCCGGGGTTCAGGCCCGATTCGAGCCACAGGCCATCGAGCAAGGCGCTCAGGCTGATCGCTGCCAGGTCGGCGTCAAAGCCCTGCCAGCCCTCTTCCACGGCCAGCGTGGCAAGCAGCCGGCTCAGCTCGTTGCGGTATTCGCCATACGAGTGTTCATGCACCTGGTTGATCGCCTCGGCGGTCTTGACGGCGCCCCAGAACGCTAGCCAGGCATCGAGCAGCTGCGGGTCGAGCAGTTCGGCGCAGAACGAGGCGCGGAAGAACGCCGACAGCCGCTCGCGGGCCGTGGGCGCGGCCTGGGCCATGGCTTCGCGCAACAGGCCCATGACCCGCCCGGTGACCGCCATGTAGGCTTCGGCCACCAGTTCGTCCTTGCCGGCGTAATGGTGGCTGATCAGCCCCACCGACACCCCGGCCTCGGCGGAAATCTTGCGGATCGAGGCCCCCTGGAAACCATGGCGTTTGAGGCAGACCAAGGTCGCTTCGACCAGGTTGGCCTTGCGCAATTGCGGCAGCATGCGGTGGTAGCGGGCTTCCTGGCTCATCGGCGGTTCTCGGGCGGTTGACGGGGCTGAACGACTGTACAACAAGCCGAACGCCATGATAAACCCTGATGGCCACTGCCCGGCGGTTACCCTGTTGCCGGGCTCACCCACAACAACAAAAGCGGCTGCCATGAACGACCTGATCACACGCGAACTGGACCAGGGCCTGCTGACCCTGACCTTCAACCGCCCCGACAAGCTCAATGCCCTGAACATCGCCATGTACCGCCAGTTTGGCGACCTGCTGCTGGCGGCGGGTGAAGACCCGCAGGTGGAGGCGATCCTCATCACCGGCGGCGCGCACTGCTTCAGCGCCGGCAACGACCTGCGCGATTTCCTCGACAACCCGCCCTGCGACAGGGACAGCCCGGTGTTCCGCCTGATGCGCATTGTCATGGGCCTGGAAAAGCCGCTGATCGCTGCGGTCAGTGGCGCGGCGATCGGCATCGGTGCCACCCTGCTGCTGCATTGCGACCAGGTACTGGTCAGCCGTTCGGTGAAGCTGCGCATGCCGTTTGCGCCGCTGGGAGTATGCCCGGAGTTTGGTTCCAGCCTGTTGCTGCCGCGTATGCTCGGGCATGCCCGCGCCGCCCGCTTGCTGATGGCCAACGAGCTGCTCGATGGCGAGCAGGCGGTAGCCTGGGGGTTGGCCAATGAGCTGCATGACGATGGCGAGCAGTGCCTGGCGGCTGCACGGCAACTGGCGCGGCGCCTGCAGGGTTATCCGCAGGAAGCGTTGCGGGTCAGCAAGCGCCTGCTCAAGGATGGGCTGCGCGAGGCGCTGGAGGCGACTGTGGAGCGGGAGAGCCAGTTGTTTATCGAGTGCTTGCGCACGCCGGCGGCCAGGGCGGCGTTGCGGGAGTTGCTCAGGGATTGAGGATCGGGCGCTGGTCTTGAAGTGCATGGCCTGATTTTTCTGGCGCCTGTGAGATCGAGCGCCGCCCGCGCGGCGCTCGATCTCAAAGGCGCCAAAACCCTCAAGCCCCACACCCCGAAGACCACACCCAATCCCCCCTAATACCCCGTCATCTCCAGATACCCCCGCCCCCCCACACGCCCCTGCAAGCGCACCGGCCCTTCCCAATATGCAAACCGTGTCCGCATCCAGGCACGCGGTTCCACGGCATCAGCCCGCACATCAACCCCATACTCCACCACCCGCACCCGCCAACGCGTCGGTACCGCCCTACCGTCTTCCTGCCGATTCCAGGCCAACGCCTCCAACTGAATCTGATCCCCCCGCAGCGCCACCACCTCCCCCTGCGGGCTGACCCACGTCCCCGCCCGGTACGGCAAACCCCCGGTGTCGCGCACCTGGAACAGCATCAGCTTCGCACCACTGTCCAGGTGCAGTGAAAACCAGTCCCACCCCGTCTGCCCGGCAGCCAGCGGCTGGCTGCTCCATTCCCGGTCAAGCCAGGCCTGGCCGGTCACCGCAATGCACTGCCCATCACGCTCTACCTCACCGCTGACCCGATAAAACGGCTGACTGTAGTAATACGAAGCTTGCCCCTTGCCCGACTTTTCGCTGTAGCCCTGGCTGCCGTGCAACACCAGCGGCCTGTCACTGCGCAGGCTCAGGTCGTAGCGAAAGCCTTCACCAGCTGCCTTCATCTGCAACCCCGCGATACCCTCGTGCCCCTGCAATGACCAGTCATTGATCCAAGCCCGGAACGGCTCTGCCACCACGCCCGCCTGGCCGACACCGCCGCGCGCCAAGGTCTCGCCAGAACGATGCCCACCTGGCCCGGTCAGGGCCGCGTGCCCCATCCACAGGTTTGGGCTGTTCCAGTCGCGGGTCTCGGCCCCTGGGCGCAGCGCCGAACGGAACAGCGTCCACTGCGCCCCCCAGTCACGGCCCTGGCTATCCTTGAGGTTCGCGGTGACGTACCACCACTCGATGCGAAAACCATCGTGGGCCCCGTGATCACGCGGGAACACCAAGGCGTGATCACGCGTCACCTGGCTGAACCCGCTAACCTGCTGCCCCAGCCCGGCAAAGCTCTCGGGCGCAGGCTCATCACACCCGCACAGCAGCAGGCACAACAGCACAGACGCGCTACGTTTCATCGGCAAACTGCCTCAACAAATCGCTTGGCTGGCGCCGCGCCAGTTGCCACAACGGCCAGGCGCTGGCCAGCAGGCTGGTCAGGATGCCCAGCACGGCCAGTTGCATCAATTGCGCAGGGAAGACATACAACGGCAATCGCCAGCCGAACGCCTGCACGTTCACCACCGCCACCAGGCACCACGCCAGCAAAACCCCTACCGGGATCGCCAGCAGCACGGTGAGGCAGCTCAGCATCAGCGTCTGGCCCAAGCTCAGCCAGACCAATTGCCTGCGGCCCACCCCCAGTGCCCAAAGCGGCGCCAGCTGGCCCAAGCGGCTCTGGCCCAGGGTCAGCAGGTTGATGAACATGGCCACGCCAGCAACACCCAGCGTGAGGCTGTTGAGGGCAGCGGTGGCGGCGAAGGTGCGGTTGAACACGTCAGTCGACCACCCCTTCAAGCGCGACTGCTCGACCACGCGGCTGTCGTCCAGGGCAAAACGCTGCTGCAGCGCGGCCTTGAGGGCCGGCACGTTCGCGGGGGCGCTATCCAGGCTCAGGCCGGTCAGCGTTGCCTGCGGCCAATGCTTGCGCAGCCAGTCGGCATTGACCAGCACATGCCCCTTGGGGTTGCCGTAATCGGCATACACCCCCACCACCGTCATGGGCGGCGCGCCATCGGTTGCCAGTGCCAGGGTATCGCCCACGCCCAGGCCGAGGCGGCGGGCCAACTGCTCACTGAGCATTACTCCCTTGCCCTGCGCCAATTGCTGCCAGGCCTGCGCGTGCTGCTCCAGCAAGGGCCAGCGGCTGCGGTAGGCCGGGTGGTCGACAACCCCCTGCACCTGCACCGGCCAACCCTGCAGGCGGGTTTCCACACGCCAGCCTGGCAGTACCACCTTGGCCGCAGGTTGCTGCTGGAGCCATTGGTACACCTGCTCACCTTGCGCAGTATCCCGGGGCGTCACGTAGAGATCGGCGGCCAAGCGCAGGTCAAGCCAGCCAACAAAGGTCTTGCGAAAGCCCTCGGTCATGCTGCCCACGCCAACACTGGCGGCCAGCGCAAGCAGCAAGGCCATCAACGCCAGGCTCAACGCAGGCAACTGTTGGCGGCTATCGGCGATGAACCACTGCGACAGGGGCCGACGGCGCCCGCGCGCGGCCCAGGCCAATACACCGTCGAGCAAGGCTGGCAACACCAGTGCCGAAGCCAGCAGCAGTGCCGCCACCGTGACAAATGCACTGACCAGGCCCTGGCCCAGTTGCCAACCGCCCAGCATCACCAGCAGCAAAAATACCGCCAGCCAGCGCTGGCGCCTCAACCAACGGCCTTGTGCCAGCCGCCAGGCCTGGGGTTGCGCAATCGCCAGCAAAGGCAGGCGGGCGGCCTGCAGCACACTGCCGACCCCGGCCAGCAGCGCCCCCAGCACACTCACCAGCACCCCCGCCAACCACCACCACGCCGGCAGGTGCAACGCTGCGCCAACTTGAGCGCCATACAGGCCACGCAAGCTGGCTGCGAAGTCCGGCAGCAGCAGCGCCGCCAGCCCATAGCCGCTGGCCACCCCGGCCAGACCGCCCAACACGGCGAACAGCCCCAGCTCCAAGGCCAACCCAAACAACAGGCTGTGCAAGCTGACGCCACAGGCACGCAGGCTTCTGATCAGCTTGCGGCGTTGCTCCAGTGCCAGGCCAATGGCGGCATGCGCGATAAACAGCCCGACCACGAACGCCAACAGGCCGAGGGCCGTCAGGTTCAGGTGAAAGCTTTCGGTCAGCCGCTGCAAGCCACCGTCGTCACTGGGGGGTTGCATTTCGAGCTGCGCGGCAATATCTGCAGGCAGTGGCTCGACAGGCCCCGTCAGCAACAGCCGCGACAGCCGCCCAGGCGCCTGCAGCAAGGCTTGGGCATGGCCGATGTCGACCACGATCACGCCTGGCGCCAGCTCCGGCTTGAGCACAAAAGGCGGCAGCACCTGCCCCTCACTGTTCACGGCCTGGTCGGTAACGACCTTGCCCAACTGGCGCAACGTATCCTGCCCTACCCAGGCTTGCCCGGGCGTACCAATAAAGGCCTGCAGATCGAAGTCTGCCGCCCGCACACCGGCAACGGCGGTGGTCGATGGCAGGCTCAGCGGCTCGATGCCCAGCAGTCGAACACTCACCGGCTGCTCCCCGGCAAACCGCAACCGCCCTTCCAGCACCGGGGCAACCGGCCAGCCCAACTGGCGCAATTGCAGGTACAGCGCCTGATCGAACCGCTCCCCCTCACGCGGCACCAACTGCGCTTGCAGCGGCCCCGCCAACACCGCACTGGCGCGCGCATAGTCGCTGCGCGCCTGGGTGTTGAGCGCCTGGACACCGGTCCATAGCGCAGTGGCCAGCCACAAGCCGGTAAAAATGCTGAAGCACTGCACGCGATGACGCTGCCAATGGCTCAACAGCGCCCGCAAGGTGAGCATCAGCGGGTTCATGGGCCGTGCTCGTCGCGCACACGGCCAGCTTGCAAGTAGCAGCAATGCGCCAACCGCGCTGCCAGGCGCTGGCTGTGGGTCACCATCAAGACACTGCTGCCGGCCTCGGTCACCAGCTGTAGGAACAGGCCCAGCACCTCGTCGCTGCTGGCTTCGTCCAGGCTGCCGGTGGGCTCGTCGGCCAACACCCATGCGGGGCGAGCCGCCAGGGCGCGGCCGATGGCAACCCGCTGCTGCTGGCCGCCGGACAACTGCTCGGGGTAACGCGTCAACAGCTCGGCCAGGCCCAGACGCGCAGCCAGGTAGGCCAGCCAAGGCCGATCATGCCGGCCGGCAAGCCGTGCTTGAAAAGCAAGGTTCGCCCCCACATCCAGGCTGCTGATCAGGTTGTACTGCTGAAACACCAGGCCGATACCTTCGCGTCGCCAGCGCGCCAGGGACGATTCCGAGCGACTATCGAGCGGTTCACCGTCAATCAGGATGCGCCCACTGTCGGCACGGTCCAGCCCGGCAATCAGGTGTAACAACGTACTCTTGCCACTGCCGGACTCGCCCATCAGCGCCAGGCTGCTGCCGCGCGCCAGGCACAGGTCGATGCCCTGCAGCACCGGCAGCGGGCCTTGGGGCGTGATGAACGACTTGTGCAGTTGCTCGACCACCAGCATCGGGAGTGTTCCTCGTGGCGCCACCTCGCAAGCGGTGGCTGAGTGCCCCCTTAGGAATAGCACAGCCAGGCACTACAACCGCCAGGCAACGATTTAATGGATCCATAAAAACAAGCCAAGCCCATCAGGGTTCGATAATCGCCCATATATCGGCGAATTACAGGCTTATTAATTTGACCAAAGCATCAAGCGCCCTGTTTAATGGATCCATTAAATAAAAATAATCGCTACTCCGGAGAGCCTCATGTACCCGAGAAACACTTGGTATGTCGCCTGCACCCCTGACGAAATCGCCGACAAGCCGTTGGGCCGGCAAATCTGCGGGGAAAAGATCGTGTTCTACAGAGGCCACGAGCACCGGGTGGCGGCGGTGGAAGATTTTTGCCCGCACCGCGGCGCGCCACTGTCGTTGGGCTATGTCGAAAACGGTAACCTGGTGTGTGGCTACCACGGCCTGGTAATGGGCTGCGACGGCAAGACTGTCGAGATGCCAGGCCAACGGGTCAGGGGCTTCCCCTGCAACAAGACTTTCGCCGTGGTCGAGCGCTATGGCTTCATCTGGGTCTGGCCGGGCGACCAGGCACAGGCGGACCCAAGCCTGATCCCCCATCTGGAATGGGCGGTAAACGATGACTGGGCCTATGGCGGCGGGCTGTTCCACATCGGCTGCGACTACCGCCTGATGATCGACAACCTCATGGACCTGACCCATGAAACCTACGTGCACGCCTCCAGCATCGGCCAGAAGGAAATCGATGAAGCACCGCCCGTGACCACCGTCACCGGTGATGAAGTGGTGACTGCACGGCACATGGAAAACATCATGGCACCGCCGTTCTGGCGCATGGCCCTGCGCGGCAACGGCCTGGCCGACGATGTACCGGTGGACCGCTGGCAGATCTGCCGCTTTACCCCGCCCAGCCATGTGCTGATCGAAGTCGGCGTGGCCCACGCGGGCAAAGGTGGCTATCACGCCGACGCGCAGCACAAGGCATCCAGCATCGTGGTCGACTTCATCACCCCCGAAACCGACACCTCGATCTGGTACTTCTGGGGCATGGCCCGCAACTTCGCTGCGCAGGATCAAGCGCTGACCGCAAACATCCGCGAGGGCCAGGGCAAGATCTTCAGTGAAGACCTGGAAATGCTCGAACGCCAGCAGCAGAACCTGCTCGCCTACCCCCAGCGCAACCTGCTCAAGCTCAACATCGATGCCGGTGGCGTGCAGTCGCGCAAGATCCTCGAGCGCCTGATCGCCAACGAGCGCAGGCCCCAAGCCGAACTGATCGCGACCAGCGCAAGCCCAGCCTGACGAGGAACGGACATGATCGATGCCGTAGTGGTTTCCCGAAACGACGAAGCACAAGACATCTGCAGCTTCGAACTGGCCGCCGTCGATGGCAGCCTGCTGCCGCCCTTCAGCGCCGGGGCACACATTGATGTGCACCTGCCTGAAGGGCAGGTTCGCCAGTACTCGCTATGCAACCACCCCGAAGAACGCCACCGCTACCTGATCGGCGTGCTCAAAGACCCCGCCTCACGCGGCGGTTCGCGCAGCTTGCACGAGCAGATCCACAACGGCGCCCGCCTGCGTATCAGCGCACCGCGCAACCTGTTCCCACTGGCCCAGGGCGCCCGCCGCAGCCTGTTGTTCGCAGGCGGTATCGGCATCACCCCGATCCTGTGCATGGCTGAGCAGCTGGCCGCCAGCGGCGCGGATTTCGAACTGCATTACTGCGCCCGCTCCAGCGAACGCGCAGCCTTCATCGAGCGTATGCGCGGCGCCGCCTTTGCCGATCGCCTGTTCGTGCATTTCGACGAGCAACCCGAGACCGCGCTGGACATCGCCCAGGTGTTGGCCAACCCGCAAGCCGATGTGCACCTGTATGTGTGCGGCCCGGGCGGGTTCATGCAGCACGTGCTGGAAAGCGCCAAGGCGCAGGGCTGGCAGGAGGCGTGCCTGCACCGCGAGTACTTTGCCGCCGCGCCGGTCGATACCCAGGGCGATGGCAGCTTCTCGGTCCAGCTGAACAGCACCGGCCAGGTGTTCGAGGTGCCCGCCGACCAGAGCGTGGTGCACGTGCTTGAACAGCACGGCATCGCGATTGCCATGTCGTGCGAGCAAGGCATCTGTGGCACCTGCCTGACACGCGTCCTGTCCGGCACGCCCGAGCATCGCGACCTGTTCCTCACGGAGCAGGAGCAGGCCCTGAACGATCAGTTCACGCCCTGCTGCTCGCGGTCGAAAACCCCGCTGCTGGTGCTTGACCTCTGAGGGGCCTCACGTCGAGGGCAGGATGACCTTCATGCGCGCGTCTGCCGTTGCCGCGCCGAAGGTCTCGGCATAACGCAAAGTGGCATTGGCGTGCTCGCGCATGATGGCTTCGGCGCGGGCACCCTGCCTGCTGACCAGGGCATCGAACACCGAATGGTGCTGCATGTGCGCGTAGTTGAAGCGCCGGTATTCACGCGCCAGGTCATGGCGGTCCACTGCCAGGGCGGTGACCGAGGCGAACGGCAGGTGGTCATTGCGCGCCAGGGCATCGGCGATCGCCGGGTTGTGGCTGGCTTCGACAATCACCTGGTGGAAGCGCATGTTGAGGTCATGGTAGGCCTGCAGGTCCTCTTCGGTGACGAAGCCTTTGCCGAACAGCTGGTCGCCTTCGACCAGGCAGCGCTGCAGCGCCTCTTGTGCTTCGGGCGACAGGCCACGCTCTGCCGCCTGGCGGGCGGCCAGGCCTTCGAGCACACCGCGAACCTCGACTGCGCCGGCGATGTCGTCTGCGCTGACCGAACGCACCTGAAACCCACGCCCGCCAAAGCGCACCAGCAAGCCTTCCTGCTCAAGGGTGCGGAATGCCATGCGCACCGGCATGCGCGAAACACCGAAGCGTTCGGCGGTGGGGATTTCCATCAGACGCTCGCCGGCGGCCAGCTCGCCGGAGGCGATCATCTTGCGTAGCGTAACCAGCACCAATTGACCGGGCTTGCTCATCCAGGCAGTTTCCAGAGACGTGGGCGGCCATCTTAGCGTACTGGGAAAGCTTGTGGATCGCCTGGCGTGTGGCTGAGGGCGCAGAGGTGCTCGCCTTGATGCAGTTGGGGAGTTGAAATCGAGCGCTGCCCGCGCGACGCAGAGTGCCTGTGGTACTGTGCTGCGACACCCCCAAGGAGCCCCCCCACATGGACGTACGCTGCACCTCGATCGAGGACGTTCGCTCGCGCATCGATCACATCGACCAGAACCTGGTCGCACTGCTTGCCCAACGTGGCCAACTGGTCGCCCAGGCGGCGACTTTTAAGAAGACCCGCGACGATGTGCGCGCACCGGCGCGGGTCGAGCAGGTAATCGCCAAAGTGCGTGCCATTGCCGGCGATACCGGGGCATCGCCCGAGGTGGTGGAACGGGTGTACCGGGCGATGATTGCGGCGTTCATCGATGAAGAGCTGAGACTGCATGCCGCGTTAGATCGGGAGTGAGTTGGGGCCGCTTTGCGGCCCATCGCGACGCAAGGCCGCTCCTACAGGAATATACGATCTCTTGTAGGAGCGGCCTTGCGTCGCGATGGGCTGCGAAGCAGCCCCAATGTCAAGCCTGGAGGGCATCCCTTGCCCTCACCTTTGCGACTCACCCCGCCAGCACGAAGTCCGCTGCCGTCACAGTCGTGGCATCGGCAACCCCTACCAGGCGAATCGAGTCGGTAGCGCCAATGCTGACCAGCGTATCGGCACCGACATCGGCGATGGTGACGTTGCCCGCGAAGGTCGCCGCAGTGATGTTGAACGCGGAGATATCCAGCAAGTCCTGACCTCCCACCAGGTTGGCATCGAAGTTGATGATCAGGTCGGCTCCAGACCCCGCACCGAACTGGAAGGTATCGTTGCCATCGCTGGCGATCATCGTGTCATCACCCGCGCCGCCGTTGACCGTATCATCGCCAATCGCGCCGTTGATGAAGTCACTGCCGCTACCACCTGACAAGATGTCGTTGCCATCATCACCGAACAGCGTGTCGTTACCCGCCCCACCACTCAGGATGTCATTGCCCAGGCCACCATCGAGGCTGTCGTTGCCAGTGCCCCCGTTGATGGTGTTGGCCAGCGTGTTACCGCTACCGACGAAGTTGCCCACTCCGATATAGGTCAGGTTTTCGACGTTGGCACCCAGGGTGTAACTGTCTAGCGTGGTACGCACGCTATCGGTACCGGCCCCCGCGGCCTCGATTACCAGATCCCCGGTGTTATCCACCACGTAGGTATCGTTGCCAAGGCCACCCACCAGGCGATCAGCACCTGCACCGCCATTGAGCAAGTCGCTGCCAGCGCCTGCGCTGATGATGTTGTCGAGCGCGTTACCGCTAGCAGTGAAGTTGCCCACCCCGGTATAGATCAGGTTCTCGACATTGCTGCTCATGCTGTAGCTGGCTAGCGTGGTACGCACGGTATCCGTACCGGCCCCCGTGGCTTCGATCACCACATCCCCGGCATTATCCACCACGTAGTTATCGTTGCCGAGACCACCCACCAGGCGGTCGGCACCCGCACCGCCATTGAGCAGGTCGTTGCCAATACCGCCGACCATGATGTTGTCCAGCGCGTTACCGCCACCGACGAAGTTGCCTACCCCGGTATAGATCAGGTTCTCAAGATTGCTGGTCATGCCGTAGCTGGCCAGGGTGGTACGTACGGTATCCGTACCTACCCCTATAGCTTCGATCACCACATCTGCGGCGTTATCCACCACGTAGATGTCGTTGCCGAGACCACCCACCAGGCGGTCGGCACCTTCACCACCATTGAGCAGGTCGTTGCCAATACCGCCGACCATGATGTTGTCCAGCGCGTTACCGCCACCGACGAAGTTGCCTACCCGGTATAGATCAGGTTCTCAAGATTGCTGGTCATGCCGTAGCTGGCCAGGGTGGTACGTACGGTATCCGTACCTGCCCCTGTAGCTTCGATCACCACATCTGCAGCGTTATCCACCACGTAGATGTCGTTGCCGAGACCACCCACCAGGCGGTCGGCACCTTCACCGCCATTGAGCAGGTCGTTGCCAATACCGCCGACCATGATGTTGTCCAGCGCGTTACCGCCACCGACGAAGTTGCCTACCCCGGTATAAATCAGGTTCTCAAGATTGCTGGTCATGCCGTAGCTGGCCAGGGTGGTACGTACGGTATCCGTACCTGCCCCTGTAGCTTCGATCACCACATCTGCGGCGTTATCCACCACGTAGATGTCGTTGCCGAGACCACCCACCAGGCGGTCGGCACCGGTACCGCCATTGAGCAGGTCGTTACCGACACCGCCGACCATGATGTTGTCCACCGCGTTACCGCCACCGATGAAGTTGCCCACCCCGGTATAGGTCAGGTTCTCGACGTTGGCACCCAGGCTGTAGCTGGCTAACGTGGTACGCACAGTATCCGTACCGCCCGCCGCCGCCTCGATCACCACATCCCCAGCGTTATCCACCACATAGGTATCGTTGCCATCACCGCCGGTCATGGTATCCGCGCCAAGCCCGCCGTCGAGGCTGTCGTTGCCAAGCCCACCGTTGAGGATGTCGTTGCCAAGCCCGCCAAACAGCAGGTCGGCGCCGTCCAGGCCGGAGATCACGTCATCGCCCGTGCTGCCGATCAGGATGTCGTTACCGTTGGTGCCGACCAGCGTCAACCCTGGCACTGCATCAGTCGCCGCCGAGGTGAGTGTCTCCAGGGTGCCGAAGCCGTCGGTATAGCGCACGATCACCCGCAGTTGCTGGTTCCCATGGTTGAGGCCCGGGGTAAAGGTGGCCGCAGTGGCGCCGATGATGTCGCTGAAGACGCCGCCAGTACCTTGCTGCCACTGGAAGCTGAACGCCCCCAGCCCGTCCAGGTCGGCAATGCTGCCGGTTAGGGCCGTCAGCGTCTGCCCTTGGACTGGCGTAGTGTCACTGATCAGGACCGCACCGGTCGGTGCATCATTGGCGTTGGCCACCGGGTCGAGGATGTCGGAGGCAATGCTTTCTTGCACGCCGAAGTCATCCACGTAGCTGACCACCACCCGCATGTTCTGCCCCACCTGCGCCTGGGTCAGGACGAAGGTGCTGCCGATGGCGCCCGCGATGTTGACCCAACCGACACCGCGGTTCGACTGCCACTGGAAGCTGAACTGCGGATTGCTCAGGCCGTCGGCGTCGACGATGGTCGCCGGGTCGGCCGTCAGTGTCTGGTTCTGCACCAGCAGCCCGGTCACGACCGGCCCGGCGCTCGGCGCGCTGTTCGGCGCGGAGTCGACGATCTCCAGGGTGCCCTTGGCATCCTGATACACCGCCCGCACCCGAATGCTCAACCCCGCCACATCATCCGTCACCCGATAGGTACTGCCGATCGCCCGCGATGCTTCGCCTGCGGCGACGAAGGTGATGTCCTCATAGACACCCGAGCCCGGCAGTTGCTCGACCTGCCAGTAGTAGGCCACAGGCCCATTGACCGCACCCGTCGGGTTGGCCGCACTGACGTTGTCGGCATCGTGCACCGCCAGGTCAGAGACACGCAGCAACTGGCCGGCAACCGGTGTGTCCTCACGCCCGCCCGTGGCATCGTCAAGGATCGCCAGGTGGCCCGATGGGTCGGCGTTGACGGCCGTGCCGACGCCAGAGGCAATGGCACGGTCAGAGAACTGCAGCCGCTCGATGCCGGTCAGCCGATCGACACCATCACGCCCCGCCACCAGGTCGGTGACGATGACCGCATTGCCATCGACCACGACGCTGTAGTCGGTCGCAACCCCCGAGAACAAGGCGGTGTCATAGTTGTCGGTACCGCTGACAATCTCCCGGGTGATCACCAGCTGGCCCGGGTTGTAAGTACCGTTGAGCATCAGCGGTACCATCGGCTCCATGCTGTCGAACGTGGCAATTTCCGGGCCGGTGCCATCACTGTTGGCGCGCACGCTGATGCGCACGTTGAGCCACTTGTCACCGTCGAGGATGTCATCGCCGCCGCGGCCTTCGAGCAGGTCGCTGCCGCTGCCGCCAAGGATGATGTTGCCGCCGTCGTAGAACGTCGCACCGGCAGCCAACAGGTCGGCCAGGCCATTGATCAGGCTGATATTGGTCAGCACGCTGCCGTTGGCACCTGAGGTGGGCAGCGAGGCGGCATCCTCATTGTCACCACGCAGGAAGTCACCGTGCGCCGAACCCGACAGGCCTTCCATGATGTCGAAGCGTACCTGCGCCGAAGCGCCCGAGCCCGGCACCGGCGGCACATCGAAGAAGCGGTCGGTGAAATCGATGCTCACGCCTTGGGCGAGGCCCTTGAAGGTCGCCCAGTCGTAGCCCGAGCCGCCGATATAGCGGTCACCGAAGCCGAGGCTGCCGACCATGATGTCGTCGCCCCCTTCGCCGTTGAACTTGTCGTTCTCGTTGCCGCCGACGAACACATCATTGCCGATCACCGGGTCGTTGCCGAGCGGGTCGAAGTTGTCGCCAGGCGCACCGTCCGAGGTGCCCTTCTCGATCCAGTCGTCGCCTTCGTTGCCCATGTCCTGTTCGTTGGCCTTGCTGCCCAGGATGAAGTCGTTGCCCTGGCCGCCAATGGCTTCGGAGGCGTCTTCACCAGTGACGATGAAGTCGTTGCCAAAACCACCGATGATCAGGTTGACGCCATTACCGCCGTGCAGCACGTCGTTGCCGTCGCCGCCCTGGATATTGTCGTCGCCGCCCACGTCGCTGATGATGTCGTCGCCGGCACCGCCGCGCAGCTGGTCGTTGCCGTTGCCGCCTTCGATGCGATCATTGCCGGCATCGCCCCAGACCGTGTCGTCGCCACCGCCAGAGACGAGTATGTCATCGCCGTTGCTGCCGCCCAGCACGATGTGCTCTTCACCGGCGTAGCGGATGTAGTTGGTGTCGGGCCCGGCAGTCAGCGGGTTGTCGCGGAACACCACCTGCTGGCCGTTATCGCCCAGCGGGTCGGCATTGCCCAGGCCATCGTTGTACTGCTTGCTGCGGTCCACTTCGAGGTAGAACGCCGGGTCCGAGAACACCAGGCCTGGCAAGTGGGTGGCCGACGTGTTGGCCATGATCAGCTTGGCGAACGAGTTGCTTTCCAGCTCGGCATTCATCGACAGGCCAGAGGTGCGCTCCAGGTAGTAGAAGCGGTCGCCGTCCTGGAGTTTTTCCATCTGGTTCTCGAACACGAAGTTGAAGGTCGAGCCGAGCATGCCACCGAAGGGTGCTTTCGCTTCGGCCAGGCCACCGATCCACAGGTCGATGGCATCGACCCCGGTCACTGTCACTGCCCTCAGGTCATCGGCGGTGCCCAGCACACCATCCTTGCCGGGCTGTGTCACGTTGGCCCAGGCTCCGGTGCCATTGAGGAAGTCCAGGCGGTCCGCCGGCGAACCGTCGCCACCGAACACCAGCGCCATGGCCGCCGCGCGCTTGTCCACCAGAGTGGTAGCACCGGTGATGGTGCTGTGTGTGCCGTAGGCGGCAATGAAGTTGATCAACGACTCCGCATGCTTGAGGTGTTGCACCAAATCGACCCAACTGGTGTACGGCTTGAGTTGGGTATCGCCGGTTTGCTCGTAGATATCGCGGCGCACGGCGTTGAGCGAAGGAATACCCACATCGCGGCCACGGGCGATGTTGATCGCCGGCAGGTCGAGCGGCAGGCCCAGCAGGTTATTGCGCAGCGCCTCGGTGACGAACTCGTCGATTTCGTTACCCGCCTGGCGCGTCACCCCGCGCACGATGGCGCTGGTCGCGTCCTCTGGTGTGACCCCACTGGCGGCGTACGCCAGCGGGTTGAGGAACGCGGCGATCAGGCCGAGTTGCTGCTCGGGGTTGGCGCTGGCCGGGTCCTTGACCACGTTGAAGTCGATGTCGAAGCGGTCGACGGTCTCGGTCAGCATCGAGTGGCCGAAGCGGTACACGGTGTGCGCGAACTCGGCGACGATCGAGGCGTCGAGGTCGACGTCATACACCTGGGTCGGGGCGAAGAACAGGTCGACGCGCGGCTGGATGGTGCGTGCGAACTCCTCGAACACCAGGTGCTGATACTGCATCTCGGTGCCGAACTTGGCCGCCTGGAACAACCGCTCGCCATTCCACACCAGCGCATCGATCTCGGCCTGGCTGGCAGGCAGTGCGGTGACCGGGTTGAGCAGCCACTCGTTGAGGAAGGCCACGTCGCCGGCATCGAGCACGGTGTCCATGGTTTGCGCCACCAGCCGGTTGTGCTCGGCGTGGAAGATCGCGTGCACGGCGGTCAGGCCGATGTTTTCGTTGACCCGGCCATCGCCCGCGATGTAATGCGCATCCAGCAGCTCGTTGTCGTACGCCAGGTTGGCGCCTGTCTGCGGGTTGACCGGCACGGCGTTGCCCACCAGGGCATCGCCATCGGGCGCCAGCACGCCGGCATTGAACACCGGTACGGCATTGTGGGCGATGTCGGCGAGGAACTCGTGGCCCGTGCGCACGGCATTGGTCAAGTCGATCGGCGCCAGCGGGTTGCCTTCGACCAGCACGTCATCCGCCGTGCCGCCCAGCCCATCGGCGCCCTTCATCACCACCATCGGGTAGCCATTGGGCCCTTTGACGAAGTTGCCATAGGCATCAGTGGCCAACAGCGGAACATTCCCGACGTCGGCATCGGTGAGGTGAATGCCGAGCAGGTCGTTAGCCTGCGCCTTGACCACCTTCCAGGTCGCCATGCCGCCAATTTCGCTGTCGTCCGCACTGCCGAACTTGCCATCGGTACCGAGGTCACGGTTGGTGATCAGCCGGCCAGTGGCGACGGGGCCCTGGTCGGTCATCTGGTAGCCGCGCAGGAATACCTGATGCGAGGGATGCGAGCTGTAGGTCTGGTTCTGGTCAACGAACGGCGTGGTGGTGTTGGTGTGCTCGCGGATATCGTCGGCGGTGCCGAGAAGACCATCTGGCCCTGGCTGGTTGGTGGCGCGGGTCAGCACCATGAAATTGGTGTTGCCACCAGGCACGTAGAGCGGGTCATCCGGTTGCAATGGAATAAACACCGTGCCTGATCCCCCCTTGGTTAGCAGGTCCAGACCGTGGTCGAAGAACTGCCCGAAGAACGTCATCCAGGCATTGAACGGTGCAGACAGCCCAGCATCCGCCGTGGTGTTTTCGAACAGGTAGACATCGCGATCGTCAGTGGTACCGAACTGGCCATCCATGCCAGGGCTGGCGACCACCCGTACGCCATCCTTGAGCACGTCGTCGTTACCCGGCGTGCCGAAGTTGAGCACACCGTCCGCGCCTGGGTCGTAGGCCGTGGCATAAGCTGCCGGGTTGTTCGAGGTCTGGTCGACGATCAGGTTGCTGATGGTACGCGGCTGCGAGTCGAATACCGCTCCGCTGGTCTGCTGATAGGAAGACCCGGGAATGGCCGGCGAGCCGGGGCCGAAGAAGCCGGCCGGCGCACCTTCGGCCGGGTTGAACACCGGGTCTGTCAGCCGTGGGAAGACGTTGTCGGCAGCACCGAACTGGGTGTTGTTGATACCGTTGAGGTTCATCAGGTTGTTGTTCGAGCCGTCGACCGTCCGCAGACCCATGGCCGCCCGGATGTTAGGTATCAGCGAAAGGATATCCTGCCCGGCAGCATCGGCCTCGGCAATCTTGATCTGGGCCAGGATGAAGTTCAGGTCGGAGCGGACCATGTGCAGGCCCTCTCCCCCTTCGCTGGCATCGACCACCGGCGTTGGTGCAGTTGGTACCACGGGCGCGCCCGCTTCGACCACGGCAGTGGGCTGCGAGAACAGCACTTCGGTGGTGCCGTGGGCATCCTGGTAGATCGCCTTGACCCGCAGCGACAACCCGGCCAGGTCCGGCGAGACCTTGAACGCGGTGCCATCGGCGCTCTGGAACGCCAGGTCGCCGGCCGGCAACAGGATGATGTCTTCGAACACACCGCTGCCCGGCTCGGCCTCGAACTGCCAGTAGTAGGACACCGACGTATTGTCGAGCAGCCCTTGTGGGTTGGTCGGCGAAATGTTGTCGCCATCCAGCACCCCGGCCATACTCACGGTCAGCATGTCGCCGACGGTAATCGCGCCAGCGTTGCTGTCAGTGATGCTCGGGCTGCCGGTCGGCTGGGCGTTCACGCCCGCCACCAGCACGCGCTGGCCGTCGGAGAATTGCAGGCGCTCAATATGCAGCAGAGTGTCGGTGCCGTCATTGCCGACGGTATCGGTTACCGTCCACACATCGTCCGCCACATCGGCCGTGCCGCGGGTGTTCTGGGTGACCACGTAGTCGGCCTGAAGCCCGGAAAACACCGCGGTATCGAAGGCTGCACCACCGGTCGAACTGCCTGGCAGGATTTCCCGCACGGCCTTGAGCTGGCCGGGGTTGTAGGTGCGGTCGAGCATGAACGGGATCATGTCGACCATGCTGTCGAAGCTGGCGATTTCCGGCCCGGTATGGTTGACGTCGTCGGCGGCGTACACCGCAATCCGCACGTTGATCCACTTGTCACCGTCGATCAGGTCATCGCCTCCACGGCCCTCGATCAGGTCGCTGCCGTTGCCGCCCAGGATGATGTTGCCGGTGGCAAAGCCGGTGGTGGGTAAACCTGCATCGGCAAGGAACTGCTCCAGCCCGTGGATCAACGCCACGTTGGTCAGCGCACTGCCTGTGGTGCCGCCGTGATTGAGGATGGTGACCGCATCGACGTCGTCACCCCTGAGTACATCGCCGAACCTGGAACCGGACAACCCTTCGACTTCGGCAAAGCGGTCGAGAATCGAGGCCGGTGAAGCACCGACCGGGCTGAACACGCCATTGTTCTGGTTTGGCGCATTACCATGCGGCTGCGCCAATGCGGCCAGGCTCAGATCGACAGTCACACCGACCTTGTCATTCTTGTGGGTCACCCAGTCGAAGCCAGACATGCCTTCCATCTTGTCCTGGGCATCGCTGCCGACAAAGATGTCATCGCCACCTTCACCGATCATTTCGTCGAAGCCAGGGCCACCGACGAAGATGTCGTTGCCGATCACTTCGTCACCCAGCAGGGGCGCCAAGTTGTCGCCGGGCGCACCGTCCTGGGTACCCATCTCGATCCAATCATCACCCTCGTTGCCGGTCGGTGGCAGGTTGGTCTTGGCGCCTAGGATGAAGTCGTCGCCCTGGCCGCCGAAGGTGGTGCTGATGTCTTCAGTGGTGATGATGAAGTCCTGGCCATCGCCACCCAGTATCAGGTTGCCGGCTGCCCCCATGCTGCCGGCGACGATCACGTCGTTACCGGCGTTGCCTTCCAGGCGATTGTCGCCAAACGCATCGGTGATGATGTCATCGCCCGCGCCGCCCAGCACCGCATCGTTGCCCGCGCCGCCTTCGAGGCGGTCATTGCCGCCGTCGCCGTAGAGCGTGTCATCACCTTCGCTGGAAATGATGATGTCATTGCCAGCAGTCCCCCCCAGCACCACATGATCCAGGCCGGTGTAGTGCAGGTAGTTGCTGTCGGCGCCCACGGTATCGGGGTTGTCGCGGATCACCAGGGGCACGATTTCCTCGCCGTAGATCATGATGCCGCCAGTCGGGTCGGCCTTGCCGTCGGCACCCAGCCCGGTGAACTGGTTGGCCTGGTTCACTTCGAGGGTGAAGGTGGGCGTCAGGAACACGGTGTTGGACAGGTGGGTGACATCGGAGTTGAGCATGATCAGCTTGGCGAAGGAGTTGTTTTCAAGCTCCGTGCCGAAGTTGGTGCCCGCCATGCGCGACAGGTAGTAGAACCGGTCGCCGTTCTGCAGCGCCTCCATCTGGGTTTCGAAGATGAAGTTGAAGCTCGACCCGAGCATGCCACCGAACGGCATCTTCTGCTCGGCCAGGCCACCGACCCAGAAGTCGATGGTGTCAACGCCGGTAACAGTCACCCCAGTCACGTCGTCTGCAGTGCCCAGCACCCCGTCCTTGCCGGCCAGGGTCACGTTGGCCCAGGCACCGGTGCCGTTGAGGAAGTCGAGGCGGTCGGCCGGCGCACCCTCGCCCCCGAACACCAGGGCCATGGCGGCGGCGCGTTTGTCTTCCATTGTGGTCGCCCCGGTGATCGAGGCATGGGTACCGTAGGCGGCGATGAAGTTGACCAGCGATGCGGGGTGCTTGAGGTGGTCGGCAAAGTCGACCCAGCTGATGTAGGCCTTGAGCTGGCTGTCGCCGGTCGCGGCCCAGAACTCACGGCGGGCCTCGTTCAGGGTGGGGATGCCGGTATCGCGCCCGCGTGCCAGGTTCAGCGCCGGCAGGTCGAGCGGCAGGCCCAGCAGGTTGTTGCGCAGCGCTTCGGTGACGAACTCGTCGATCTCGTTGCCGACTTGGCGCGTCACGCCACGAATGATCGCCCCTGCCGCTTCATCCGCAGTCGCCCCGCTGCCGGCGAACGCCAATGGGTTGAGGAAGGCGGCGATCAGGCCAAGCTGCTGATCGGGGTTGTTGGGGTCGGTGAGGATCGGGTTGAACTCAGGGTCCAGGCGGTCGACGGTTTCGGTCAGCATCGAGTGGCCGAAGCGGTACACCACGTGGGCGAACTCGGCGAGGATGGCCGGGTTGATCGAGGTGTCATAGCCGTTGGGCGCCAGAAATTCGTCGATCTGCGGCTGAATGGTGCGTGCGAACTCCTCGAACACCAGGTGTTGGTACTGCATCTCGGTACCGACCTTGGCAGCCTGGAACAGGCGTTCGCCATCCCACACCAAGGCCGCGATAGCGCCGGGTGTGGTCGGTATCGCGGCAACGTCATCCACCAGCCACTCGTTGAGGAAGGCCAGGTCGCCTGCGGCAAGGATGGTGTCCTTGGACTGCTGGACCAGGCGGTTGTGCTCGGCGTGGAACACGTGGTGCACGGCGGTCAGGCCAATGTTCTCGTTCACCCGGCCGTCGCCGGCGATGTAGTGGGCGTCGAGCAGTTCGTTGTCATAGGTCAGGTTGTTGCCACCTGCGCCCACCGGCTGCGCATTGCCCACGTCGCTGTCGGCGTCGGCCTGCAGCACGCCGCCGACCACCACCGGCGCAGCGTTGTGGGCGATGTCGTCGAGGAAGGCATGCCCGGTGCTCACGGCGTTGGCCAGGCTGATGGGCGCGGCGCGATTGCCTTCGACCAGCTGGGTCACGTCATCGGCAGTCCCGGCAATACCGTCGGCGCCGTTGCTGATGCGCATCACCACCTGCGGCATGCCGTTGGGCCCCCGCAGGAAGTTGCCATAGGCATCGGTCGCCAGCAGCGGCACGTTATGCACGTCGGCGTCGGTCAGGTTGATACCGAGCACGTCGCGGGCCTGGGCCTTGACTACGGCCCAGGTGGCCATGCCGCCACTCTCGCCATTGCCATCATCGGCCGTGCCGAATGTGCCGTCGGCACCCAGGTCACGGTTGGTGATCAGGCGCCCGGTGGCAATCGGGTCGCCGGCGGCGTTGAGCATGTACTCGCGCAGGAACACCTGGTGCGAGGGGTGCGAGCTGTAGGTCTGGCTCTGGTCGACGAAGGGCGAGGTGGTATTGGGCTGGCTGTCGTCGGCCGTGCCGACCACGCCATCGGCGCCGGCCGTGCGCACGGCACGTGACAGCACCATGAAGTTGGTCGGGCTGTTGGGCACGAACAACGGGTCATCGGGCTGCAGCGGGATGAACACGATGTCGGTGGCGCTTTTGGTCACCAGGTCCAGGCCATGATCGAAGAACTGGCCAAAGAAGGTCATCCAGGCGTTGAAGCCCGCGGTCAGGCCCGCATCTGCCGACTGGTTGGGGATGAAGAACACAGGCTTGTCGTCGGCGGTGCCGAACACGCCATCCAGGCCGGGGCTGATCACCGGCGCGGCGCCACCGTTGGCCTCGACCGCTGCGGGGTTGTTCGCGGTCTGGTCGACGATCAGGTTGCTGATGGTGCGGGGCTGGCTGTCGACCACCGTGCCGGTGCCGGCGTAGGCCGCACGGTAGGCGGGGTCGAGCAGGCGCAGGAAGGCATTGTCGGCGGCACCGAACTCGCTTTGCCCGGTCACCAGGTTGTTGAAGCTGCCGTCCACGGTGCGCAAGCCGAACGGCACCTGGCTGTTGGGCAGCAGATCGATGAGGTTGGCGCCCTTGGCGTGGGCTTCGGCGATGAAGATCTGCTTGAGGATGAACTCCAGGTCCGACTTGCTGAAATTGGCCATTTCAATTGCCCTCGATGTATCGAAGAAACAAGCGGGGCAACAGGGTCCTTCCCGCGCCCAGTCGTTTGACGTGCGCAGTGCGTGGTTCGGTTTTCCGGGGATGTACAGGCGATGACTTCTGGTCAAACGCGATCCCTGTAGGTACGGCCTTGCCGGTAACCATTCAGGGCCCGAATAACCAAGACTAAAGTCGTAGAGTCAAACCTTGTCAATAAGCCGCCGTAAAAATGACTCTCGATGATAATGCGTTGCAACTCGCTGTTTTTACGTGACTTATGAAAAGTTCAATGCATTTATAGAGCAAAATGATATTACAAGACATTTCTCTGCAACCTACGCTGCTGCTTGTGGGAGCAACGCAGCGTTTTCGGACAACACGCCTATAGAGCGACCCGCCTGCGAGCCGATCAGAAGCCACAGCTAGAGCTGTCCGGGACGCCGCAACGGCCTCCGGTTTTGTGAAGAGGGAGGCCCCAGATGCACAAGCAGCCGCGCACCCGTTCCGAATTGGCCGAGGCGCTTTTTCGCCTGCGCCGCAGCTTCTACGCCCTGGCAGGCTTCAGCGGCGTAATAAACGTCATGATGTTGACGCCAGCGGTGTACATGCTCCAGGTCTATGACCGCGCCCTGGTCAGCCGCAATATCACCACGTTAACGATGCTGACCCTGCTGGTGGTGGGGCTGTTCCTGCTGATGTCCGCCCTGGAAATGATCCGCACCCGGGTGTTGATCCGGGTCGGCAATTGCCTGGACATGGACCTCAACCAACGCATCTTCAGCGCCGCCTTCGAGCGCAACCTGAACCGCGCCGGGGGCAATCCGGCCCAGGCCCTGCAAGACCTCGCGCAGGTCCGCCAGTTTCTGACCGGCAATGGCCTGTTCGCCTTCTTCGATGCACCGTGGACACCGATCTACCTGCTGGTCTGCTACCTGATCCACCCGCTGCTCGGGCTGATCACAATGATCGGCTCGATGATCCTCGCGGGCCTGGCGTACCTCACCGAAAAGGCCACGCACAAACCGCTGGCCGAGGCTAACCACGCGGCACTGTCCTCCGCCAACTACGCTAACAACAACCTGCGCAACGCCGAAGTCATCGAGGCCATGGGCATGCTGCCGTCGATCAGCAAGCGCTGGTACCAGAGCCACCTGCGCATCCTGCAGATGCAGACCCTGGCCTCCGACCGTGCAGCCCTGATCAGCAGTACCGGGCGCTTTGTGCGCATTACCCTGCAATCGCTGATTCTTGGCACCGGCGCGCTGTTGGCAATCGAAGGCAAGATCACCCCGGGCATGATGATCGCCTGTTCGATCCTCACCGGCCGCGCGCTGGGGCCGGTTGAACAGGTGATCGCCTCCTGGAAGCAATTGCTCGGCTGCCGCACGGCCTGGAGCCGGCTCAACGAGTTGCTACAGGACTACCCACGCCGGCCACCGAGCATGTCGCTGCAACGGCCGGTGGGCATGCTCGCCGTAGAGAATGTGTTCGCCGGCGCCCCCGGCACCAACACCACCATTCTGCGTGGGGTCAGTTTCAGCCTGGCGCCGGGCGAAAGCCTGGGCGTCATCGGCCCCTCCGCTTCGGGCAAGTCCACCCTCGCCCGCCTGCTGGTTGGCGTCTGGCCGACCCAGGCCGGCAAGGTGCGCCTGGACGGCGCCGACATTTTCAACTGGAACAAAAGCGAACTTGGCCCCTGGCTCGGCTACCTGCCGCAGGACGTGGAGCTGTTCGAAGGCACCATCGCCGACAACATCGCGCGGTTTGCCGAGGTGGACAGCGAGGCGGCCATCCGCGCTGCCAAGAGCACCGGTGTGCACGAAATGATCCTGCGTTTCCCGCAGGGTTACGACACCCGCCTGAGTACCGATGGCAGCCCACTGTCCGGTGGCCAGAAGCAGCGTATTGCTTTGGCCCGTGCGTTGTACGGCGAACCCAACCTGGTGGTGCTGGATGAACCCAACGCCAACCTCGACGACGTCGGTGAAAAGGCCCTGGTCGATGCCCTGGCTGAACTCAAGGCGCGTGGCGCCACGGTGATACTGGTTTCCCATCGGCCCAACGTGCTGTGCGCCGTCGACAAAGTGCTGATGCTGCGTGACGGCGGCGTGCAGATGCTGGGCACGCGCGACGAAGTCTTCGCAGCGCTGCGTAAAGCCAGCGTGATACCGGCGGGCACAGCGGCGCCACTGGCGTCGGTAAAAGTACGGGAGTGACCGATCATGCACATGAGCCAACCTACCGAGTTGATCCCCGCCGAGGCGAAAAACCTGATCGACCTGGATGCCGGCAAACCGGCGCGCTGGGGCGTATGGCTGGTCGTTGCCGGCTTCGGCGGCTTCCTGCTGTGGTCGTGCCTGGCGCCGCTGGATGCCGGCGTGGTCGCCACCGGCACGGTCAAGGTCACCAGCAACCGCAAGGCGGTGCAGCACTTGAGTGGCGGCACCGTGGAGGCGATCCTGGTGCGCGAAGGCGACGTGGTGAAAAAGGGCCAGGAACTGGTGCGCCTCGATGCCCTGCGCGCCGTGGCCGAACAAGGCGCGGTCAGCGCCCAGTACATTGTCAGCAAGACCGTGGAAAACCGCCTGGAAGCCGAGCGCGACAGCCGCGACACGGTCAACTTCGACCCGGCCTTGCTCACGCGTTTCGGCACTGACCCGCGCCTGCTGGCCGCCATGGACTTGCAGCAACGCTTGCTCGATACCCGCCGCGCCGGCCTGGCTGGCGAGATCAGCATCCTCGAAGAGAACCTGGCGGCATCGGCCGTGCAGCTCAAGGGCCTGCAGCAGGTGTATGGCGCCCGCGCCTCGCAGATCAACTTCCTCGGCCAGGAACTGCAAGGCACCCGCGTGCTGGCGGCCGAAGGGTATGTGCCACGCAACCGCCTGCTGGAACTTGAACGCAGCAACGCCGACCTGTCCGCCGGCCAGGCCGAGAACCTCAACAATATCGCCCGGGTGCGCAGCCAGACCACCGAGATCAAGCTGCGCATTCTGCAGCGCCAGCACGATTACCTGAAAGAGGTCGAATCGCAACTGACCGACACCGCCAAGGAAAACACTACCCTGGCCGACCGCCTGCGGGCGCTGGACTACGAAGTGACCCACACGGTGATCCGCTCGCCCATCGACGGCATGGTCCAGGCGCTGGGCATCGCCACGGTCGGCGGGGTGATCCAGCCCGGCGCCAAGCTGATGGAAGTGGTCCCGCTGGACGAGCCGTTGCAGGTCGACGCGATGATCCCGGTACAGGCCATCGACAAGATGGTCCCAGGCCTTGCCGTGGACATCGCCTTCCCGGCCTTCAACCACGCCCAGACACCGAACATTCCTGGCCGGGTGAAGACCATCTCTGCCGACCGCCTGCTTGATGAAGAGAGCAAGCAACCCTTCTACCTGGCCCAGGTGGACGTCTCGCCCGCCGGCATGAGCCTGTTGGGCAGCAACCACATACGGCCCGGCATGCCCGCCACCGTCACCATCAAGACCGGTGAGCGCAACCTGCTCAGTTACCTGCTCAAGCCAATGCTCGAACGCGTGGACAGTGCTTTCAAGGAGCAATGAAATGAACCGACACTGCCTGTTGTTGTGCCTGTTGGGGTTGTCCTTGCCGGCCAGTGCCATGGACCTGAAACAAGCCTGGGACCTGTTGCAATACCAAGGCCCTGTCTACCGCGCCGCCGAGCATGAAAAACAAGCCGGCATGGAGAACCGGGCCATTGGCCAGGCCGGCCTGCTGCCGCAGATCAATGCCACGGCCTACTACAACAAGGTCAATGGCACCCAGCACCAGAACAGCCTCGAGAACGATCTGGACTACGACTCCAAGGGCGCCAGCGTGCGCCTGCGCCAGCCGCTGTTCAACAAGCAGAAAATGGCTGAGTACCGCCAGGGCGAGCAGCGTGCCGACTACAGCGTCGCGGTGTTCGACGCCAAGAGCCAGGATGCTGCGGTGCGCCTGGCCGACAGCTACTTCGATGTACTCCTGGCCAGCGAAACCATCACCCTGGCCAAGGCCAAGCTGAACGCCTTCGAAGAGCAACTTGCCTCGGCCAAGCGGCGGATGGAGCTGGGCGCCGGCACGGTGACCGACATCGACGAATCGGTCGCCCGTCGCGACCTGGCCGAGGCCGACCTGATCGAGGCGCAAGACAACCTGGTCAACGCCCGCCGCACGCTTGAGGAATACATTGGTGAAACCCCGGCATCGTTGACCACACTGCAGCCGGGCTTCAACACCCCGCCACTGCTACCGGGCAACCTGCAGGACTGGCTGGTCAAGGCCCAGGCCGACAGCCCGCTGATTCACGCACGCCGGCACAGCTATGAGCTTGCCGAAGAAGAGGTCAACCGGGCCAGGGCCGGGCATTGGCCGACGCTGGACTTTGTGGCGGGCTACACCGCAGGTAGCAGCCAGTCGATTTCAGAGCTGAATCAGCGCAACCAGTACAACTCGATCGGGCTGGAACTGAACATCCCGCTGTACAGCGGCGGCAGCACCAGCGCGCTGACCCGTCAGGCCAGCGCCAACAGTTCGAAAGCACTGGACGAACTCGACGCCACCCGTCAGGAAGTCATCTCGGGCACCACCCGTGAGTACCGCGGCGTGCAGAGTGGGGCCATGCGTATCCAGGCGCTGGAAAAGGCCGTGGCGTCCAACGAACGCTCGCTGATCTCGACGCGCAAAGGGTTCAAGGAGGGTGGTACCAGCACCAATTCGGATGTGCTCAACGCTGAAGAACTGCTGTTCGACGCGCGCCATGACCTGTTCGAGGCCAAGCTGAACTACCTGATGTCGCGCCTGCGCCTGGCGTCATCGGTGGGCAGCCTGGGGGATGATGATATCGAGCTGGTCAACGACTACCTGGGGCCGGAGCTGATGGTCAGTAAGTGATGGCGGCTAGGTGCCTGTCTTGGGTTTGGAGTTGGGGCGGAGATCGAGCGCCGCCCGCGCGGCGCATCGCGACGCAAGGCCGCTCCTACATTTGTTTCGGGCCAATTATTCCTGTGGCATTGGCGCGCGGCCCCTTGGTGCCCCCCTCAATATCGCGTCGTACAAACAAGGCGGTCGCGCGCAAATGCCACTGGCCTCACTGGCCCGAAACAAATGTAGGAGCGGCCTTGCGTCGCGATGCGCCGCGCGGGCGGCGCTCGATCTGATAGGCGCTAAAAATGCCAAGCCAGGCACCTGGTGGCCCCCAAGGGGCCGCGATGGCGGCCTATGCTTGAACCAACCCACTGCCGCGGACACCCTCATGCCCAACCCCGAAGACACCGTGCTGCACAGCTGGCAGCACAACGCCCAAGCCTGGATCGACGCGGTGCGCAGCGGCGCCATCGAGAGCCGCCGCCAGGTTACCGACCAGGCCATCCTGCTGGCCATTCTGGGCCGCCAACCCGAGCGCGTGCTGGACCTTGGCTGTGGTGAAGGCTGGTTGCTGCGGGCACTTGCCGACCGCGGCATCGAGTCGGCCGGGGTGGATGGCGATCAGACCCTGGTGGCTGCGGCACGTGCGGCTGGGTCCGCGCAGGTTCACCTTGCCAGCTACGCCCAGCTAGCCGAGGGCGACGTCAACGTTGGCCGTGACTATGACCTGATCTGTGCCAATTTCGCGCTGCTGCACCAGGACATCATTGCGCTGCTGGCAGCACTGAAGGGCTTGCTGGCACCCGGTGGTGCACTGGTGATCCAGACATTGCACCCCTGGAGCGTGGCAGCGGGCGATTATCAGGATGGCTGGCGGGAAGAGTCGTTCGCAGGGTTTGCCGGGGCCTGGCGGCCGATGCCGTGGTATTTCCGCACGCTGGCCAGTTGGCTCAATGCATTGGACATGGCCGGGCTGCGCCTGGTCAGCCTGCAGGAGCCGCAGCACCCGCAAAGTGCGGTGCCGCAGGCGCTGCTGATGGTGGCCGAGGGGCGATGAGCCTACGCCGAAGGATCTTCGACGAGTGCAGCCACACGCCCCTGCTGACTCAATGAAACATGAGTTCTGCGGCAGTTACAGGACCGGCTTGCGCGCCACCCCGCTGCGGGCCTTGGCCATCGCCGCCAGGCGCACGGCGACGTTGGCCGCGCCATACCCGGCATAGCCACCCTTGCGCTGGATGATCTCGAAGAAGAAACGCTCCTCGAACGGTTCGGTGTAGACGTGGAACAGCTCGCCACCCTGGGCATCACGGTCGTACAGCACGTTGTAGTACGCCAATTCGCTGAGGAACTCGTCGTCGAAGTCGAAACGCGCTGCCAGGTCGTCGTAGTAATTGAGCGGAATCTCCAACAGCGGTACACCGGCCAGCTTGGCGCGCGCTACTTCACGGAAGATGTCATCACAATCGAAGGCGATGTGATGCACACCCGAGCCGCGATAGCTGGACAGTGCATGGGCAATGGCCGTGTTGCGGTTCTCAGAGATGTTCAGTGGCAGGCGCAGGGTGCCGCACTGGCTGCGCAGGGCACGGCTCTTGACCAGGCCGTAAGGGTCCGGCAGCACCACTTCGTCGTCGGCAGCGAAATCGAACAGGCTCTTGTAGAACAGCACCCAGCTGTCCAGCGACTCGGCCGGCAGCGCCAGCGCCATGTGGTCGATACGGCGCAGGCCACCGCTGGCATTGGCGGTTTTGTCCAGGCTGAAGTCGGTGTCGTACAACGTCTGGCCAGCGCTGCCCGGCTCTACCAGGTACAACAGGCTGCCATCGGGTGCCCGCACGGCAGGCACTTCACATTCATTGGGGCCGACCAGGCCGCGGAACGGCTGGCCGCGGAAGGCGGTGGCGCGCTTCAGCGCAGCCTGCTGGTCCTTGACCCGCAACGCCGTGGCGCACAACGAAGGCCCGTGCGCCTCGAAGAAGTTGTGGCCGAACGAGTAGGGTTCGGCATTGAGGACGATGTTGATGTCGCCCTGGCGCAGCAGCTGCACGGCCTTGCTGCGGTGTTTGCCGGCATCGGCAAAGCCCAGGCGTTTCAGCCAGCTGCTCAGGCGTGCGCCCACCGCCTCGTCGACGGCGAACTCGAGGAATTCCACGCCGTCGTAGGCGCTGGCCGCAGGCGGGGTGAACAGCACGCCCGGCTCCACCGCCACGGCCTCCTGCTCCAGGCGCAGGCGGGTCTGCTCTTCGAGGTACAGCAGCGAGCGCAAGCCGTCGGCGGCGTTCTGCCGAGGCGGCGCGGCGCGGAAGCCGTCGTTGAAGATTTCCAGTGACAGCGGGCCGCGATAGCCGGTGGCAAGGATTGGGGCGAGGAAGCCCGCCAGGTCCATTTCGCCCTGCCCTGGGAAGCAGCGGAAATGCCGGCTCCACTCCAGCACATCCATGGCCAGGATCGGGGCGTCGGCCATCTGCACGAAGAAGATCTTGTCGCCAGGGATGTCGCGGATCGCGCTGGGGTCGCCCTTGAGCGACAAGGTATGGAAGCTGTCGAGAATCACCCCGAGGGCCGGGTGGTCGGCTTGGCGCACCAGGTTCCAGACCTGCTGGTAGGTCTTGACGTGGCGGCCCCAGGCCAAGGCTTCATAACCGATGCGCAGGCCTCGCTGGCCGGCATGCTCGGCCAACAGGCGCAGGTCGTCCACCAGCAACTGTTCGTCGCCCAGGGCGTCGGCCTGAACGTTGCTGCACACCAGCACCAGGTCGGTGCCCAGTTCCTGCATCAGGTCGAACTTGCGCTCGGCGCGGTCGACGTTCTTCTGCAGGCGCTCGCGGCGGCAGCCTTCAAAATCACGGAACGGCTGGAACAAGGTGATGGCGATGCCCAGGTCGGCGCACATCTGGCGAACCTGACGCGGGCTGCCAGCGTAGTAAAGCAGGTCGTTCTCGAAGATCTCGACGCCGTCGAAGCCGGCGGCGGCGATGGCTTCGAGCTTTTCCGGCAGGGTGCCGCTCAAGGACACGGTGGCAATCGAACGCTGCATGGCGGGATTTCCTTGTTGTTAGGGGACGACGGCGCAGGAAACCTACTGTGACAGTACCTGGCACGATCGATTATTCGCAGGTAAAGTCGCCTCATCAATCCCTTTGTACGGAATGGTTAGTTTTGTGTTCGATTACCGAACAGAACCCGATTTCGCGAATTGCTACACCGCCAACCCGTGGTCAACATGAAACCAGACGCAGGCACACCGACCGATGCCCTTTGCCAAGACGGTCGTTCGGCAGAACCTGCGCTGACAAGCCCAACGTCACAACATAATAAGTTCAATAAAACCGGGTACCGACCTATGAACACTGCTCTGGCCTTGCGTTCCGCACCTGTCTCCTGGCTGTCTGTCACGGCCTTGGCGCGGAATACCCCCGCACTTCACGTTTGACCCCACTCCCGAGATAACCCCCACGTTTGCCACGCGCCGTGCGGGAACCAACAAGAACAACGGAGACAACGATGGCTCACTCCAGCTCTCAAGCCAAGAAAGCGACCGCCAGTGGATGGATAGGCTCGGCACTCGAGTACTACGACTTCTTCATCTATGCCCAGGCTGCGGCCCTGATCTTCCCGCAGATCTTCTTCCCCAATACCGACCCCAAGATGGCGATCATCGCCTCGCTGGCTACCTACGGTGTCGGCTACCTGGCCCGCCCGGTCGGGGCCTTTGTGCTCGGCCACTGGGGTGATACCCGCGGGCGCAAGAACGTACTGCTGCTGTGCATGTTCCTGATGGGCCTGTCGACCATGGCCGTGGGCCTGCTGCCCACCTACCACGACATCGGCATCCTCGCCCCCGTCTTGCTGGTGGTGCTGCGCCTGATCCAGGGCTTTGCCGTGGCCGGCGAGATTTCCGGGGCCAGTTCGATGATCATGGAGCATGCGCCATTCGGCCGACGTGGCTACTACGCCAGCTTCACCCTGCAAGGCGTGCAGGCCGGCCAGGTTCTGGCGGCGGCGGTATTCCTGCCACTGGCCTACTTCATGCCCAGCGAAGCCTTCAATGACTGGGGCTGGCGCATTCCGTTCCTGATGAGCGCCGTGGTGCTGATCGCCGGCTTCATCATCCGTAAGGAAGTGCACGAGACACCTGCGTTCGTGAAGGAAGAGAAGCAGGACAAAGTCGCCAAGTCGCCGGTCAGCGAGGCCTTCCGCCATAGCTGGAAACACATGGTGCTGGTGATGTTCATGGCACTGATGAACGTGATTCCGGTGGTCGCCACCATCTTCGGCGCGGCCTACGCGGTGCAGCCGGCCTATGGCATCGGCTTCGACAAGAGCGTGTACCTGTGGATCCCGGTGGTCGGCAATATCGTTGCGGTGCTGGTGATTCCCTTTGTCGGCAACCTGTCCGACAAGATCGGCCGTCGCCCGACCATGATCGCCGGGTGCCTGGGCTCAGGCCTGCTGGCCTTCGTCTACCTGTATGCGATCAGCATCCAGAACGTGCCGCTGGCCTTCGCCGCCTCGATCGTGATGTGGGGCATGGTCTACCAGGGCTACAACGCGGTGTTCCCAAGCTTCTACCCAGAGCTGTTCCACACCCGTTACCGTGTTTCGGCCATGGCCATCGCGCAGAACATCGGCACCATGCTGACCGCCATGTTGCCCGCACTGTTCGCCATCGTGGCACCGCCAGGCTCGGACAACATTCCGCTGGTGGTCGGTAGCATGGCGTTCTTCATCACCTGCATCTGCGCCCTGGCGGCGTACATTGCACCGGAAACCCACCGCATGGCGATGGAAGACCTGGGCAATCCGCAGGCCAAGCCGATGGACAAAGAAGCGTATGAGGCCAGCCGTAAAGGTAGCCTCCAGACCGTAAGCCACTGATAGACCGTAGGGGGCCGCTTTTGCGGCCCCCTGCATTTTCAGCCCTTGACCACTGCCTGCAGCCCCCGCCACAGTTTCTCGACATGCTCACGCTCGGTAGGCAGCGCCCCCACCGACACCCGCACCATCCACCGGCCATTCAAGGTTGCCGGCGTCACATAGGCATCCCCAGACGTATTGAGCCGCTCGGCCCAGCCGCGGGTATGCGCATCCAACGCCTCCCCTTCCAGCCCCGCCGGCCGATGCTGGATGCACAACGTCTGCAATTGCACCGGCGCCAGCAGTTCCCAGCCCGGCGTCGCCTCGACCTGCTCGGCAAGCCACTGGGCATTCTCCAAATCACGCCGCAAGCGTGCCTGCAGCGCTTCGACACCCTCACTGCGCAACATGAACCACAGTTTCAGCGCACGGAAGCGGCGCCCCAGCGGGATGCCCCAGTCGCGCAGGTTCTTCACCTCGTCATCCACCGCCGACTGCAAATAGCTGGGGTTGGTGCTCATCACGCGGATCAGGTGCTGCGGGTCGCGCACGTAGTAGATCGAACAGTCGAAGGCCACGCCCAGCCACTTGTGCGCATTGACCACCACCGAGTCGGCCAGCTCGATGCCATCCCACATCCAGCGGCACTCCGGCAGGATCATCGCCGAGCCGGCCATGGCCGAGTCGACATGCAGCCACAGGCCATGGGCCTGGGTGATTTCACCGATCGGGCGAAGCGGGTCGAGTGCCGTGGTGGTAGTGGTGCCGGTGGTCGCAACCACCGCACACGGCTGGTTACCCGCCGCCAGGTCCTGCTCGATGGCTGCTTGCAGGGCAGCCGGCTGCAGGGCGAAGCGCTCGTCGGTGGGGATCAGGCGAATGTTGTCACGGCCAAAACCTGCCAGCAGTGCGGCCTTGTCCACCGAACTGTGGGCGTGAGCGCTGACGTAGACGATCAGCGGCTTGGCCTGGGCCTGCAGGCCGCCACGCACCAACGCGTAAGCGCTGGCACGTTCGCGGGCGCAGATCAGCGCCACCAGGGTACTGGTCGAGGCGGTGTCCTGGATCACCCCGCTCCATTGCCCTGACAGGCCCAGCAGCTGGCGCAGCCAGTCAAGGGTGGTTTCTTCCAGTTCGCTCAAGGCCGGGCTGGACTGCCACGACAGGCCCAGTACGCCCAGGCCGGTGCTGAGAAAATCACCCAGCACCGACGACAACGTGCCGTTGGAGGGGAAGTAGCCGTAGAAATCCGGGTGCTGCCAATGGGACAGGCCTGGCATGACCAGTTTGTTGACGTCGTCGAGAATCGCCTCGAACGGTTCGCCCTGCTGCGGGGCACATGCTGGCAGGGCTGCCTTCAGGTAGCCGGGCTCGACCTGGGCCATCACCGGGCGGTCGCCCACGGTTTGGCGGTAGTCGGCGATCAGGTCGATCAGTTGGTGGCCGTACAGGCGGAATTGTTCGGGGGTCACGGGCGGTCTCCTTTGGGCAGTTTGCTGCCTTTCAGTCTAAGTGCCGCCTGCCCCCCAATGAACCCCGCTTCGCGCATACCTCCTATGGCGTTGGCGCATGCCCACCGTGCACGCCGAACTGCGACTGGCGCCACAATTCGAACACCCGGTTGCGCAACCAGCGGTGCTCGGCCGAGGCCTGCAGGCGCTGGTGCCAGACCACCCAGTAGCGCTGGCTGTGGTCGATAAAGCCCAAGGGCCGCCAGGCCAGGTCATGCAGGCGGCACAGTTGCCGGGCAATGTGCTCGGGCACCGTCGCCACCGCCTGGCTGTTGCCAATCACCTGCACCGTGGCGGAGAAAAACGGCACTTCCAGGCTGACCCGCCGCTGCAGGCCCTGGGCGCGCAAGTGGCGGTCGATGAAGCTGTCCTTGTCGCCACCACCGGAGATGCGCACATGCTTGTGTGCCAGGTAGTCCGCCTGGCTGAGCGTGTGATGGGCTGTCAGCGGGTGATCGCGGCGCATCAGGCAGACGGCGCGATCCTCACCGAGCAAGCGCCCATGCAGGTTGGCGGGCGACTCGTCGAACAAGGTGGTGGCCAGGTCGATTTCGCCGCTGGCCAGCAAGGCATACTGGCCGGCTTGCCAGGTGCGATATTCGAGGCTGACGCCGGGAGCTTCGTGCTCCAGCGCCGCCACCAGCAACGGCAGCATGTGCTCGGCGACGTAGTCGGAGGCCGCCAGGCAGAAGCGCCGTTCGCAACGGGCCGGGTCGAACACGGCCGGTTGGCGCAGGGCCTGAAGCTCTTCGAGTACCTGGCGCAGGGGTTCGACCAACGCTTCGGCATATTCGCTGAGCACGTAGCCACGGCCTTGGCGCACCAGCAGCGGGTCGTCGAACGCTTCGCGCAGGTGGGCCAGTTGGCGGCTCAGGGCCGATTGGCTGACGCCCAGGCGCTCGGCGGCGTGGCTGAGGTTTTTCAGCTGCAGCAGGTGGTCGAGGGTACGCAGGTGGGCGAGGCTGAGGGAGGCGAAAGTTGGGTTCATGGGTGTTCGTCTCCGGGCCGCAGGCGAGGGCTGCGCCCTCGTTTCGCGACACAAGGCCGCTCCTACAGGTACAGCGCTGTACCTGTAGGAGCGGCCTTGCGTCGCGAAAGGGCCGCCAAGCGGCCCCAGAGGCACAAATCAGTCAGTCAGGCCGACATAGACGTTCTGCACGTCATCGTTCTCGTCGATCGCCTCGAGAAACGCCTCGACCTCGGCCAACGCCTCAGCGCTCAGGCTGGCAGCACTCACCGGGTTCTTCGGCGTGTAGCCGATCTTTGCCGAGACCACGGTAAAGCCATGCTCCGGCAGGGCCTTCTGCACAGCGTCCAGGTCGGTGGTGTCGGTGATGAACAGGGTCGAACCCTCTTCTTCGCCTTCCTCGAAGTCCTGGGCACCGGCTTCGATGGCGGCCATTTCCGGGTCGGCATCGCCGTTCGGGGTGGCTTCGATCAGGCCAACGTGGTTGAAGTCCCAGGCCACCGAGCCGCTTGCACCCAGCTGGCCCTTGCGGAACAGCACACGCACCTGCGCGACGGTACGGTTGATGTTGTCGGTCAGGCACTCGACGATCAGCGGCACCTGGTGCGGTGCGAAGCCTTCGTAGCTCACCGCATGGTACTGCACGGCATCACCGTCCAGGCCAGCACCTTTGCGGATTGCCCGATCCAGAGTCTCGCGGGTCATCGAGGCCTTCTTGGCCTGCACGATGGCCAGGCGCAGGCGCGGGTTCATGTCGGGATCGGCGCCCGATTTGGCAGCGATCTGAATCTCTTTTGACAGCTTGCCCATGACCTTGCCTTTGGCATTGGCCGCTGTTTCTCTATGTTTGGCTTTCCACTGTGCGCCCATGTCGACTCTCTTGTTTCAACGGCCAGTTCAGGAAGCGACCGGCCAAAAAGTGGGTGCAGTTTATACGCCCTCGGGCCTGTGATCGACAAGAAATCTCATGCTTTGTCGGCCTTGCCGGCCGCCGCCGCGAAACGCGCCAGGCGCACATCCAGGTGCCGTGGCCGTAGCCCGCGGTCCTCGGCGCGCTCTTTGCGACGGATGGCATTGCGCACCATCAGCGAGCCCAGGTAGCGAATCGGTTCGGGGGGGAACAACCCCAGCGGGCCGTTGACCAGCGGCGAACGTGACCACGGGTTGTCCAACCCCAACGCCAGCGACGAGAGGATCTGCCCGCCCATGTGGCACGGCCCGACGCCGCTGCCGGAATAACCAAAGCCGTAGAACACATTGCCCTGCCCGTCCAGCCGGCCGAAGAACGGCAGCCCGGTCACCGAGCGGTCCGACGGGCCGTTCCAACTGGCCGCCAGCGGCACCTCGGCCAGGGCCGGGAAGAACGCGCCCAGGCTTTCGCGCAGCAGCGGCCGGTACGGCGAAGGCTGGTCGAACACCGGCAGCATGCGCCCGCCATAAGCGAAAGTATTGCCGCCCTTGCCGAGCATCAGCCGGCCATCCGAGGTGTTGTGGTAGTAATGCACGAAGATCCGCGAGTCGAGCACGCTGACGCCGTTGTTCAAGCCAATTTCGCGCAGCAGGTCGGGGCACGGCTCGGTGATCACCATGTCGCTGGAGACGATGGCCACGCTGCGCTCGAACTGCGGGAAGGCCCGCGCCATCCAGGCATTGAGGCCCAGCACCACGCGGTCGGCGCGCACCGTCCCGTGGGCGGTACGCACCTGCACTGGCGCGCCGTGTTCCAGGCTGGCCATGGCCGTGCCTTCATGGATGCGCACCCCGCGCTGCAAGGCCACACGGCGCAGGCCACGCACCAGCCGCCCAGGCTGCACGGTGGCGGCCGCCGGGGAGAACCAGCCTTCCAGGTGCCGCGCCGAGCCGGCCAGGCGCTGCACAGCCTCCAGCGGCAGGCGTTCGAATGAGTTGATGCCCTGCTGCGCCAGCGCCGCGATCACCGCATCGGTCGCGCCCACCTGGGCCTGGTTGGTGGCGGTGTACAAGGTGCCGTCGAGGCGGTAGTCGCAGTCGATGCCGTTGGCCGCGCAGAACGCACCAATGGCCGCAATGCTGCGCTCCGACTCGCGCACCAGGCGCACCGCCTCGGCCGTGCCGAACAAGCGTTCGAGGGTGAAGTACTTGGCCGACCAGGAAAGCGCGCAACCGCCATTGCGCCCACTGGCACCTGCGCCGCAGATGTCTGCTTCGATCAGCATCACGTCCAGCGCCGGCGCCGCCTCCTTGAGCATCAGTGCAGTCCAGAGGCCGGTGTAGCCCCCGCCAACGATGCATACGTCGCAACGCGCGTCGCCTTGCAGCGGCGGGCATAGCGCATCCTGCTCCGAATCCAGGGCCTGTTGCAGCCAGAAGGGTCTCATTCGCTCGCTTTCCTTTAGGTACGCAGTGGCTTGATCGCCATGCTGGTGTTGGGTGCCACGTCATTGGCTTCGGCCAGGGTGGCCGGGCGGCTGTTCCAGTGCGGCAACAGCACCAGGGCCGAGAACAGTGCGCAACCGGCGAACACGATGAACACCGTGACGCTGTCGAAGTAACCGGGCAGCAGGCCGCCAAGCACCGCCCCCACCGAGCCGCAACCATTGACGAAGCCCGCGGCAGTGGCACCGGCCTTGGCCGTGCCGAAGTCGATGGCAGCCGCACCGCTGATCATCGAGTCCGGCCCGTACAGGGTCAGGCCCATGACAAACAGCAGGCCCACCACCATGACGACGCTGCCGCTGTGCATGGCTGCCATGAACGCCGCCAGGGTCACCGTCAACAGCAGCAAGCTGATCACGCAGGCCGGCATGCGCCGCGCGCCGAACAGTTTGTCGGAGGCCAGGCCAATCATGATCGGCCCCAACAGCCCAGCCAGCTCGAAGGCGGTCGGGATGATCGCCGCGCCGACCTTGCCCACCGATGGCATCTGCTCGAAGACGATTACCGGCCCCCACAGCAAGATGGCGTAGCGCGCCGGTTTGAGCAGAAAGTAGGCCAGGCCCAGGGTCAGTACCGTGCGGTTGCGCATGATCTCGCGCAGGGGCGCCCAGACGCTGCACAGGTTGGCGCCCGGCGCCATGCTTTGCGGCTCGGGCTCGACGGCGGGCAAGCCGACGTCTTCAGGTTTGTTGCGCTGCAGGAAGAAGAACAGCACGGCCACCAGCGCGACCACGGCGGCACTGGAGTAAAACGCTGCGTGCCAGGTACCGACCAGGGTGTAGGCCCACCAGCCAGCAAACGGCGAGGCCACCAGGCCGCCGAAGGCATAGCACGAGCTCCACAGGCCCAGCACCCGGCCGCGCTGCGCGGCGGGGAAGAAACTGCCGATGTTCTTGCACAAGCCGGCCCAGCCGGTGGACTGCGCCAAGCCCTGGATCAGCATGCAGGTGGCGAAGATCGGGAAGGTCGCGTAGCTGCCCATCACCACGGCCGCCGCCGCCGAAATCAGTAAACCGCCGAGCACCACCACGCGAGGGCCGAAGCGGTCGGCAAGCATGCCCCAGGTGAACTGGCCCACCGCATAGGCAGCCAGGTAGATGGCATCGAGGTTGGCCATGGCGGCCTTGTCGAGTATGAAGCTTGGGTCTTCGGCGATACCCAGCTTGGCCACCGAGAAGGCCTTGCGGGTGAAGTAGAAGGCGGCATAAGCCAGCCAGGTAATTGCGAAAATCTGCATACGCCAGCGTTTGAACGTGGCTAGGGAATGGTTCATGTGAGTCTGACCTCTTGCTCAAGTGTGCCGGCAGAATGTGAAGAAACGCCTGTCTTGTTCTTGTGTTGCGCACAGCGATGACGGTGGCCCGTCATCGGGTCAGATGGCGCTGCAAGAGCACCATGGCCCGGCTGGCGCTTGTGGCACCAGCGTTGGGCTGAGAGCTATGGAAACAGCTGGTGACTGATAAATAAAATCGATTTATCGTATTTCACACATAAGCTCAGCTTGTTACTGGAGTCGTCATGTCGGTCTCACACGCTCAACTCAAGGCCTTCCACGCCGTGGCGGTGCACGGCAGCTTCACCCGGGCGGCGCAAAAGCTGTTTCTTACCCAGCCGGCAGTCTCCGACCAGGTGCGCAAGCTCGAAGAGCGCTTCGGCGTGCTGCTGTTCCACCGCAACAAGCGCTCGGTGCAACTGACCGACCTGGGCGAGCGCCTGCTGGGCATCAGCCAACGCCTGTTCGCCTGCGAAGCCGAAGCCCTTGAGCTGCTGCAGGACTCGCGCGCCCTGCACACCGGCAGCCTGGTGCTGGCGGTGGATGCACCGGTGCATGTGCTGCCGCAGATCGCCCGGTTCTGCCAGCGCTACCCGGGTATCCAGGTGAAGATCGAGACCGGCAACACCGATGAGTCGCTGGCCCGGCTGTTCAGCTACCAGGCCGACCTGGCACTGCTGGGGCGGGATGTCGACGATGAGCGCCTGCATTGCCTGCCACTGCGCCGCGACCCGATGGTGGCGTTCGTTTCCCATCATCACCCGTGGGCCAGCCGCGGTTCGATCAGCCTGGCGGACCTGGATGACACACCGCTGGTGCTGCGCGAGCCTGGGTCGGTAACGCGACAGACGCTGGAGGAAGAGATGCAGCGGGCCGGCTTGCGGATTCGGCCGGCGATCCAGGTAGAGGGCCGCGAAGCGGCACGTGAAGCGGTGGTGGTGGGGATTGGCGTGGGGGTGGTGTCGGCGGCGGAGTTTGGCGCCGATGCGCGGGTGTGTGCGTTGCCGATCGTCGATTGCCAGCGGCACTTGACCGAGACGCTGGTGTGCCTGAGCGAGCAGCGTACACGGCGGGTGGTGGCGACGTTCTTGCAAATGGTGCAGGAAGGGTTGTAAATCCGCCCCATAGCTTCCCGCTAACGCAAAGCTCGCGTCACCCTACCGCCTGGATAACTGCCAATGCTCTTTCGCCTGACCGCCGACACGCTGGTGCTGCTGCACCTGGCCTTCATCCTGCTGGTGCTGTTCGGCGGCCTGCTGGTGCTGCGTTGGCGCCCTGCCCTGCTGGTGCACCTTCCAGCCCTGGCCTGGGGCCTGGCGGTGGAATACCTGCACCTGGGTTGCCCGCTGACCAGCTGGGAAAACCGCATGCGCAGCGCCGCTGGCGATGCGGGCTACCAGGGCGGCTTCGTCGAGCATTACATCTGGCCGCTCATCTACCCCGCCGGCCTGACACCACAGACCCAGGTGCTGCTGGGCAGCGTGGTGTTGCTGCTCAATGTCGGCATTTACGGTTACGTGCTTTGGCGCTGGCGCCGCCCTACCGGGTAGCGATCACGAACAACCGCGGGAACGGCAGCAAAACCTTGCCGTCGGTGGACGGCGGGTAGTCGCGCTGCATCGCCTGCAGGTACATCTGCAGAAAGCCTGCCTGCTCGTGCTCGTCCAGCCTGGCCAGGTAAGGCCGCAACGCCGAGCCCTTGAACCACTCCACCACGGCTTCGGCGCCACCCTCCAAGGGGTGATGGTAAGTGGTACGCCACACATCCACCCGCGTGCACAGTGGGCTGAGCAAGTCGTAATAGAACGCCGCATTGTGCCTGGGCGGCAGTTGGTAGTCGGCAAACTTGGCGGCCCACGGGCCTTGGCTGGCGATCTCGCGCAATTGCCGGTGCGCCGGCTCGTCGAGGTTGTCCGGGGTCTGTACCGCCAGGCTGCCGCCCTCGCTCAACTGGCTGACCAGGTGCGGGTACAGCGAAGCATGGTTGGGCACCCATTGCAGCGAGGCATTGGCCAGGATCAGGTCCTGTGCTTGCGGCGCGGTCCATTTGCCAATGTCGGCAATGGCGCAGCGTACCCGGGGCACACACAACCGTTTGCGCTCACGGGCCTTGTCGATCATGTCGGGGTCGCTGTCCAGCGCCATTACCTGGGCATCGGGGTAACGCTGCAGCAGCACTTCGGTGGAGTTGCCCGGGCCGCAGCCCAGGTCCGTGGCATGACGCACCGGGTGTGGCGGCACGGCGGTCAGCAGGTCGCGTACGGCGCGGGTGCGCTCATTTTCGAAGAGGGAATACTGGGTGGCGGACCAGGCCATGTGCGGCTCCTTTGGGCGGGCAATGCGCTGAGCATAAGCCATGTGCTGCCTGTTAGGGGTTCCTCGCAGGCCGGAACTGACTGCCTATGCTTGAAGTCAGTCCTTACATGCGCATGCCTATGAAAACATACCTGGCCCTGGCCATCCTGACCCTGATCGCTGCCGCCGCCCTGCTCGGTTCACCCTGGATGAACCAGCGCTTCCACATGCCTGACCGGCATGCGAGTGAAGAAAGCCAGGCCCTGAATGCAAAAACGGCCGGGTCCCCAAGGGAGCCGGCCGTTTCGAACAGCGACTAAGGCTTAGTGGCGCTTGGCGCTGCGGATCTGATGCACGACGCCCATGGCCACCACGACCGCCGCAGCGATGCCGGTGGAAATCACCAGGATCTGGTAGTCAGGCATGAACGCCATGGTCACCAGGGCGGCCACGATGAACGCGATCACCAGGTAGGTCAGCCACGGGAACAGCCACATCTTCAGGCGGACTTCCTTGCCTTCGGCGATCAGCTTGCGGCGCATGCGCAGTTGCGAGAAGGCGATCACCAGGTACACCAGCAACGCGATCATGCCGGTGGTGTTCATCAGGGTGTCCAGCACGTCTTTCGGGCGCAGGGTCTCGCTGAAGTTGATCAGCGCACAGACTACCGCCACGGCGCACGAACCCATGATCGCGTACACCGGTACGCCGGTGCCGGCGCGGGTGATCTTGAAGAACGACGGCGCATCGCCACGCTGGGACAGCGAGAACAGCATGCGCGACGCGGTGTAGTGACCGGAGATCAGGCAGCTGCTGACCGAGGTCAGGACCACGAAGTTCATCAGCAACTCGGCATACGGCACGCCCAGCAGCTCCAGGGTACGGCGGTAGGCGCCATAGCCCGAGACGCCAAGGTGCGGGTCGTTCCACGGTACCAGGCAGACGATCAGGAAGATCGAGCCTACGTAGAACAGGCACACACGCCATACCACCGAGTTGGTGGCCTTGACGATCTGGGCTGCCGGGTCCTTGGCTTCGGATGCCGCAATGGTCACGATCTCGGCGCCGAGGAAGGCGAACATCACCCCAAGCAAGGCACCAATCACCGTGGTGATGCCGTTGGGCATGAAGCCTTCTGCGGTCAGATGGCTGATGCCGCGCACTTCGCCGAACTGCCAGACGTTCATCACGGCGGCGGTGCACACCACCAGGAAGCAGACGATGGCAATCACCTTGATCAAGGCGAACCAGAACTCGAACTCACCGTAGTGCTTGACGTTGAAGAAGTTGACGGTGATCAGCAGCAGGGTCGTGGCCAGCACGAACACGTTGACACTGACGTCAGGGAAGAAGCCGTGCAGGATCTTGCCCGCCACGTAGGCTTCCCACGCCATGAGGATTACCCAGTACCACCAGTACAGCCAACCGATGGTGAAACCGGCCCAGCGGCCAATGGCGCGGTCGGCGTAGGTGGAGAACGAGCCGGTGTCAGGCGAGGACGTCGCCATTTCGCCGAGCATGCGCATGATCAGCACCACTAGGATGCCGCCTGCCAGGTAGGCCAGGACAGCGGCCGGGCCGGCGCTGTGGATCACGCTGCCGGAACCGACGAACAAGGCGCCGCCGATAACCCCGGCGATCGACATCATCGTCAGGTGGCGCGACTTGAGGGAGGCACTGAGCTTGCTCTCGTGCCCGCCTTTCGCGGTGGTGGTTGTGGATGTTGCGTCCATCAGTTGTGTACCCCGTGCTTCTTTTTATCCAAGGAAAACTGTGAGGCCCCGATGGCTAGCGGCCTCACCTGTACATCAGTGCTAATGCGGGCAGGATGGTGTGAACAAACACACGCAGGCCATCCATGGCGGCCTGCTGACGCGCCCGAAGGTTTGCCCTTCGAGCGAACTGAACATGCTTTATGTGGCGATATCCGACACCTAATGTAAAAATGTCCGACGCAGAGAGCCATGCACAGTGGCATGAATCTCGCACTGCACTGTACAGGCCGCCCATGCAATACACCTTGCAGGCGCCTGGCGCCAAGCACCCTGAAGGCCCCCGAATGTTCGAATTACACCCAGACTCCCCAACCCCGCTGGTCAATCAGATCATCGATGGACTGCGCGAGCTGATCGACAACCAGACGCTCAAGCCTGGGGCCAAGGTCCCGTCTATCCGCGCCTTTGCCGCGACTTACTCGGTGAGTACCTTTACCGTGGTCGAGGCTTATGATCGTCTGGTCGCCCAGGGCCTGCTGGTAAGCCGGGGTAACGCGGGGTTTTTCATCAATCGCGCGGCCGGCGAGTTGCTGGAAAAACACAATGCCGAGGCCGACACCAGTCGACCAACGTTCAACTCTGAATGGTACCTGCAGCAGATCTTCGAGATCCGCCAACTGCCGTTCAAGCCCGGCTGCGGCTGGTTGCCCAATGACTGGATGTACGAAGACGGCCTGCGCCGCGGTTTGCGCCAGGTCGCCGGGAGCCCGCTGGAGCTGTCTGGCTATGGCGACCCCATGGGCCTGGCGGAACTGCGTGCGCTGACCGCGCAGAACCTGCAGCAGGAGCTGTCGATTGTCGCCAACCCGGCGCAACTGATGCTCACCCACGGCGCCAGCCAAGCCCTGGACCTGGCCGCGCGCACCCTGGTACGCCCAGGTGACGTGGTGCTGGTGGACGACCCCGGCTACCCCAACCTGATGAGCATCCTGCGCACCCAGGGCGCGACGCTGGTCGGCGTACCGCGCACACCCAACGGCTACGACCTCAACCAGCTGGAGCAACTGCTGGCGCACCACCGCCCGACGGCCTTCTTCACCCAGCCGCACCTGCACAGCCCGACCTGCTCACGCACCCCGCTGCCGCAGCTGCACCGTTTGCTGCAACTGGCCAGCCAGCATGGCTTCCGCCTGGTGGAGAACAACCTGTACGCCGACATGGTCGCCGAGCCGCAGCCATGCCTGGCCAGCCTCGACCACCTGCAGCAGGTGGTGTACGTGGGCAGTTACTCGAAGAGCATTTCGCCCAACGTGCGGGTTGGCTACATGATGGCCAACCCGGAGCTGATGCAGAAACTGGTACACCTGAAAATGCGCTCGGGCCTCACCACCTCGCAGGTGATGGAGCGCGTGGTGTATGCCGCGATCATCGACGGGCGCTGGCGCAAGCACCTCAAACGCCTGCGCCAGCGTTTGGCCGAGGCGCACCAGGAAGTGGGCCGGCACTTGCATCGGCTGGGTTTCGAGTTGTTTACCGAGTCGGACGAAGGGATGTACATCTGGACCCGGCATCCGGCGATTCCGGATAGCGCGGCGTTGCTGGACGATGCGCTGGAGCAAGGGATCATGCTTGGGCCTGGGCAGTTGTTCATGGTGGATGCCAAGGCGACGGGGTGGATGCGGTTCAATGTGGCGTTCAGTACCGACCCTGCGATGTGGGAGCTGTTGGAGAAGGTGCTGGTGAAGCATGTGCGGCGGGGTGGGGTTTAGTGGGTTTAGGGCTTGCCATGGCATTTGCAGCGCCTGGAAGATCGAGCCCCCCCGCGCGGCGCATCGCGAGCTGCGCTCGCTCCTACGTTGGTTTCGTGCCAGTCATGCCTGTAACAGGCGCGCGCGACCGCCTTGTTTGTACAAGGCGATATCGAGCCATGCGTCAAGGCGTTCGCGCGCAAATCTCACAGGAAAAACTGGCCCGCAACAAACGTAGGAGCGAGCGCAGCTCGCGATGCGCCGCGCGGGCGGCGCTCGATCTCCCAGGCGCTGAATTTGCCGTGGCGAACACCTGGCAGCCCTGACACCCACCCAACCCCTAACGCCAATCCACCCTATCCCCAAAAAACGCCTGCGCATTCGCCTCCAAACTCTCCAGGTGATACCCCCCCTCCTGCACTATCACACACGGCAAGCGCAGCGCCCGAACCCGCTCACCCAATGCCGCAAACCCGTCGGTGGTCACCGCCACCTTGCTCTGCGGGTCCAATTCGTAGATATCGAACCCCAGCGACAACACCAGCACCTCGGCACCAAAGTCCTTCACCGCACTCAGCGCAATCTCAAGCTGATTCATGAAATCCGCCTCACTGGCCCCGTGCGCCATCGGCAGGTTGAGGTTGTAGCCCTCCCCCACACCCTCGCCGCGCTCGTCCGCGAACCCGGCCACCCCCGGGTAGAAGTTGGTCGGATCACCGTGCACCGACACATACAGCACATCATTACGGTCGTAGAAAATCTCTTGAATCCCCTGCCCATGGTGCATGTCGGTATCGAGGACCGCCACGCGGCGATAACGGCTGCGCAAGGCCTGGGCCGCGACGGCGGCGTTGTTCAGGTAGCAGAAGCCGCCAGCCGCATCGAAACGCGCATGGTGCCCCGGTGGGCGGCATAGCGCATAGGCCGCAGGCTCACCCCCGAGAATGGCCTTGGCGGCGGCCACTGCGCTTTGCGCCGACCAGTAGGCCGAGCGCCAGGTGTTCTCACCCACGGGGCAACTGCCGTCGGCCAGGTAGCGGCCAGCCTGGGCGAGAATGCCGCGCAGGGCATTGGGCTCGCGCACGAAAATGTTGGACATGACCTCGTCGCCCCACTCCTCGGGCACCTCCTTCCAGCGTGCATGGGCCTCTTCGAGGAACGTTAGATAGGCCTCACCGTGTACCGCCTTGAGCGGGCCCAGGCCGGCATCTTCGGGCTGACGAATGTCGAAGCCAAGGTCCTTGGCCGCCTGCAACAGGCGCTGGGCACGCTCAGGGACTTCCTGCGGGGTACGCATGGCGCCGCGCGAGTAGTAGCTGCGCGGGTGGTGCAGCAACTGTTCGGGGTGAAAGTAGCAACGCATCAGGCTTCTCCTTGTTCGACCCGGCCGGCACGGGCCAGCACGGCGTTGAGCAGTACATCGGCGCCCTGGCGGGCATCGTCGGGCAGCACGTCTTCAGCCTCGTTGTGGCTCAGGCCACCGACGCAGGGGATGAACACCATGGCTGTCGGGCAGTAACGGGCGAGCAGAATAGCGTCGTGGCCAGCGCCACTGACAATCGCCTGCTGGGCATAGCCCAGGCCGTCCACGGCCTGTTGCACGGCGGCCACACAAGCGGCGTCGAAGGGCGTCGAAGGGCTCATCCAATGGCGCTCGATGCGTACCTGCAGGCCACGCTGCGCGGCGATGGCCTGCAGTTTCAGACCAAGCTCTTGCTCCATCGCCTCAATGGCCTGGTCACGGTGGTGGCGCAAGTCGACGGTGAAGCGCAGTACACCTGGGATGGTGTTGCGCGAAGACTTGGCAATCGACAGCTCGCCCACCGTGGTCAGGCCTTCGGGGGCGAAATCGGCGGCCAGTTGCTCCACCGCCTGGATCATTCGTGCCGCGCCGTACAGGGCGTCCTTGCGCAGCGGCATCGGCGTGGTGCCGGCGTGGGCGGCCATGCCTTCGACCGTCACGTCGAGCCAGCGAATCGCCTGGCCACCACTGACCACACCAATGCATTTGGCGTTGTCTTCAAGGATCGGGCCTTGCTCGATATGCGCTTCAAAATAAGCATCGACCTTGCCGCCCAAGGGGCGCTGGCCGGCATACCCCGTGCGTTGCAGCTCATCGGCGACGCTGATGCCCGCAGCATCGCGAATCGCCAGCGCCTGCTGCAGGTCAAGGGTACCGGTGAACACTGCCGAGCCGAACATGGCCGGCGTGAAGCGTGCGCCTTCCTCGTTGGTCCACACGGCAATCTCCAGCGGCTTGCGAGTGCGGATGCCGAGGTCGTTGAGCCGGCGTACCACCTCAAGGCCCGCCAGCACACCGTACACACCATCGAAACGGCCGCCTTCGGGCTGGGTGTCGAGGTGGCTGCCCATCATCACCGGTGCAGCCTGCGCATCGGTGCCTGCGCGGCGGGCGAACAGGTTGCCGATGGCATCCACCGACAGGGTCAGGCCGGCCTCGCGGCACCAGTGGCTGAACAGTTCTCGGCCGGCCTTGTCTTCATCGCTCAGGGCCAGACGGCAGCTGCCGCCACGGGCCGTGGCACCGACTTCGGCCATGGCCATCAGGCTCGCCCACAGGCGTTCGCCATTGCTTTTCAACATGTACAGGTACTCCAGATCGAATCGGGTGGATCAGGCCATTTCCAGCTGCTGACTACGGGTGTATTGGCGCGCCAAGGCCAGCACGCAGAGCAGCGAAATGGAGGCGATCAAGGTGTAGAACACCGCCATCGGCCACCACTGGCCGCTGAAGGTGTGGGCCAGCCAGGTGCCGATCAGCGGCGTCAGGCCCCCGGCAATTGCACCGCAGATCTGGTAGGCCAGGGAGATCGCGGTGTAGCGCACGCGGGTTGCGAACATGCCGCTGACGTAACCGGCGATCACCGCATAGAACGACGCCATGCAGGCCGCCGCCAGGGCGATGCCAAGCACGATCAACGGGCCCTGGCCCGAGCTGACCAGCACGAACATCGGATACGGCGAGGCCATCGCCAGCAGTGCGACCAGGGCCAGGAAGCGGGTAGCGCCGACTTTCTCGGACAACCAGGCGGCCAGCGGTTGCAGGCAAAACTGGATGACCGCCACGAAGAACAGGCATTCAAGGATCAGCGAGCGATCCAGGTGCAACTGTTGGGTGGTGTAGCTGATCATGAAGGTGTTGGTGAAGTAGACCCCGGCAATGCCCAGGGTATTGGCACCGATGCACAGCAGCAGCGGGCGCCAGGCGGTGCGCAGCACTTCGAACACCGGCGCCTGCTCCTTGCGGTGGGCCTTTTCGGCCTGCTCGCGGCTGGCGATGAATTCCGGCGATTCGTTGACCCCGAGGCGGATGGCCAGGCCCACCAGCAGCAACAGTGCGCTGGCCAGGAACGGCACACGCCAGCCCCAGCTCATCAGCTGGTCTTCCGGCAGCCGGGTTACGGCGCCGAAGGCTAGCAGCGAGAGGATCAGGCCCGCCGGGCTACCCAACTGGGCAAACGAGGCAAAGAAGTTGCGTCGGCCCTTGGGCGCGTGCTCACCCGCCATCAGCACCGCCCCGCCCCACTCCCCGCCCACGGCGATGCCCTGGACGATACGCAGCACAATCAGCAGCACCGGCGCGGTGGCGCCGATCTGCGCGTAGGTCGGCAGCAGGCCGATGCACACGGTGACGATGCCCATCATCAGCAAGGTGATGACCAGCGACTTCTTGCGCCCGATGCGGTCGCCCACATGGCCGAAGATGACGCCGCCCAGCGGGCGGGCAAAGAAACCGACGGCAAAGGTGCCAAAGGCGGCCATGGTGCTGAACAGGCTGTCGTCGGAGGGGAAGAACAACGCACCGAACACCAGTGCAGCGGCGGTGGCGTAGATGTAGAAGTCGTACCACTCGATCATGGTGCCGATGAACGCGGCGGCGGCGGCACGGCGCGGCTGGGGCGAAGCGGTGGGCTTCATGCTGGGCTCCTTTGCTTGTTTTTCTGGCAGGAGTTATCGGAAATCACGGGGCGCTCTGGTGGCGCCTGGTCGATGCATGGCTGCGATTTATCGTCCCAGGGCTATGATTAGTCAATTTTCTATTTATTATTCGCACTATTAGCCACGCTTATCATTCGAGCCCGACCATGTCTGACCGCCTGCTCAACGACCGCCTCGACTGGAACCTGCTGCGCACCTTCCGGGTCATCGGCCAGGAGCTGTCCATCAGCCGCGCCGCCGCCCGCCTGCACCTTACCCAGCCGGCGGTGAGTCAGGCGCTCAAACGCCTGGAGGAGCAGCTTGGCCGGCAACTCATCGCCCGCCGCGGGCCGCGCTTCGTGCTGACCGAAATGGGCGAGCAGTTGTTCTTGCTGGCTGGCGAGGTGTACGGGCAGATGTCGCAGATCGGCGGGCTGCTGGAGCAACCGGCTGACGAACTGGTGGGCAAAGTGCGCCTGCTGATCATCAGCCGCATCGTCAGCGAACGCTTTGACGACTTTCTCGCCGACTTCCACCGCCAGCACCCCCGGGTAGAGCTGGAAATCGACGTGATGCGCAGCTCCGACATCGTCGCCGCCCTGCAGGAAAAGACCGCCACGGCAGGCCTGAGCCTCAACCGAAGGCCTCAACCGCGGCTGGAGCAGCGGCTGTTTCTGCGCCAGCGCTATGCGTTTTTCTGCGGCAAGCACCATGCCTTGTTCGGCCAGCTTGAGGGCGACCTGCAGCGTGAGAACTTCGTCAGTTTTACCAGCGACCAGATTGGCGGGATGCTCTCGCCGCTGACCATCTTCCGTGACCAGCAAGGGTTTTCCGGACGCATCGTGGCGTCCTCGCCCAGCCTTGAAGAGGTGCGCCGCCTGGTGATTGCTGGGTTCGGCATCGGCTGCCTGCCAGAACATGTGGTGGCGCCGGATGTGGCCGCCGGGCTGTTATGGAAGCTGCCGCCGCAGGAGGGGATCGCGGATGTGGATATACACCTGTTGTGGAACAGGGAGCAGCGGCTGAGTCGGGCGGAAGAGGTGTTTATCCAGGCGTTGCAACAGTGTTTGGAGATAGGGCATCTGTAGATTTGGGTTGGTTGATCATCCGCGCACTATGAAGCTGTGCTTGCGACGAACCTTCCTCTACCGCTTTTTGGATGACTTATAGCTCATCCAAAGACACCGATACGCCTTTTTCACCTCGTCGAGACTTTGCCAGTTCGCTTAGCTCGATATCTTCGAGCCGCTCCATCATGGCTTCATAAAGCTCAGCCGGCACCATGTACCCCATCACCCGATTGTGATTGAGCACGGCGATGGGCATCCCTGCGGCACCGGACATGGCCGCAGTTGGATTCTTTTTCAGTTCCGACACGCTTACCGCTACATCGGCGAAGATATTCTGCATATTTATCGACCTCAATTAAGACCTATATTTTGGTCAATGCCTCGGGCAATGACATGCCATGGCCTGCTAAAAGTTTGGATCCCATCCTCTGGCGAGGTATGCTCTGCGAGATAGCCAAATGCCACCACCCAGGAGCGCCAAGCGCCTGGCATTCATGGACGAGCCTCCTTTGCCCAGCCACCCTACCCGCCACACCATCGCCCGCCAGTGGCAGTTGCTCAAGCTACTGCCAGGCCGCCACCCCGGCATGAGCTCCACGCAGTTGCAGGCTGCTCTGTCATCCGTGGGCCACAGCACCAGCAAGCGCACCGTCGAGCGCGACCTGGTCGAGCTGTCGGCGCTGTTCCCACTGCATTGCAACAGCAAAGGCATGCCCTACGGCTGGTACTGGCAACCTGGCTTGAGCCTGGGCGAGGCGCGGCACCTGCAACCGGATGCCCTCAGCCCGGTACGCCAGGTCGTGCTACGTGCCTGGGTCGACGATGCACTTGCCCGTCGTCTTGAACACCAGCCGCTGTCCACAGACATGCAACTCACCCCGCAGCAGGACGGCGGCGCCTCGCTGCAAGCGACCGTCGACGACGGCCGGGCGTTGATGGGCTGGTTGCTTTCACAGGCGGGGTCGATACGCGTGCAGGCCCCGCAAGCGCTGCGCGAGGCCTTGCTGGAACAAATGCGCCAGAGCCTGGCGCTGCACGATGACTGTCAGTGATTGGGCACGTACGTCAGGACGGCAACACCGGCATGCGGCGGCGTGACAGGCAAGCGTAGGCCAACGCCAGCACGCCGAACCCCAGCACCACCAACAGCACCATCAGCTCACGGCTGTAGCGCGCCACCAGCGCGGGAAAACCGCTGAACTCGCGGTACACCTGCACATCGGCCACGCCGTCGGCGTGACGGATGCTGACGCCGCCCTGGCGGATCTGCGAGTAGTCCGCATCGAAGTACACCCACACCTTGCAAGCGCCACCCGGCTCAATGGCCGGTATTTCGACCACGGGCGTGGCGGCCTCGATGATGGTGTCGTTACCCGCGGCATCGCGCACTTGCACCAGGCCCTTGGCCGGCAGGCGGATGGTTACCTGGCGCACCGGCGCATCACCCGTGTTGCGCAGGTCGATGAGCAGACCGGTGCGGTGGTCCACCAACCCCGCCTCGAACGGCTTGGCGAACAGTTGGGCATAAGGCGCCTGGGCCAGTTCGATCAACCGGTCGACCTGCTCATGGCTCAACTCGCCCTGGCCGATACGGTTGATGCGCCCTTGCAACTGCTCGTACTTCAGCAGCTCGCTGGCCTTGCTGATCCGCTCGCTGAACTGGCTCGGGTAGGTGAGATAGGCATAGGTCAGGGAGGCTTCCAGGCGAGGGCGGCCTTTGATCACCACATAGGCCACCAGTATGACCATCAGGCCCATCAGCAGCGCTACGAGGCATTTCCCGACTTTGTCCCAGCTCAACACAAACTTCCTTCTGTCGTGGTACTGACGATTCAAACGGCCCAAGGGTGCCAATTTCGTGGCGCCCAGGCAAGCATTCAACGCCCCAGTAGTACGGGCAGTGACGCTACCAGCATAGGCCTGATCACAGTATTCGCTTTGTCCTTGACCGTGGTCATGCCGTGAACGAGGATCAGGCTTCCACAGACAAGGACGCAAACCATGTTACGGATACTGGGCAGAGCTTCTTCCATCAATGTGCGAAAAGTCCTTTGGGCCTGTGCCGAGTTCGATATCCCCTTCGAGCGGGAAGACTGGGGTTCGGGCTTCCAACCCACCAACACGCCCGCATTTCTGGCACTGAACCCCAACGCCATGATCCCGGTGATCCAGGACGGCGATTTCACCCTGTGGGAATCCAACACCATCATCCGCTACCTGGCAACGCGCCATGACCAGGGCGCCACCTACCCGGCCGAGGCACAAGCGCGGGCGCGCATCGATCAATGGATCGACTGGCAAGCATCGGACCTCAACCGGTCGTGGAGCTACGCGTTCATGTCGCTGGTCAGGCACTCCCCTGCACACCAGGACCCTCAAGCACTGGCCGCCGGTTGCGCAGAATGGGGCCGCCACATGCAGATTCTGGAGCGCCAGCTCGCCGCCACCGGCGCTTATGTGGCCGGTAGCCGGTTCACGCTGGCCGACATCCCTATTGGCCTGTCGGTCAACCGCTGGTTCGAGACCCCGTTCGAGCACCCTCACCTGCCGGCAGTCAGGGCCTACTACGAGCGGCTGAGCCAGCGCCGCGCGTTTTGCCTGCATGGCAGAAACGGCACGCCCTAAGCACAGGCCTTCAACGCTGGGGCGGCCGGAGGCACTGACTGAAGCCGCCCCTGCTCAGCGTGCCTCCAGCACCTTCGCCAACACGAAGGTCACCACCACTGCCAGCAACACGCCAATGGCGATCGACATGACCGCGCCCCACTGCAACAGCGTGTGTTGCAAGGTCAGGTAAAAGCCGACCACGCCCACGGCGCCAATGCCGTTGCCGCGTATGATCGCAGCCAGCTCCTGGCGCCCGCCCTGGACGTGGGCGAACACCGCCAGCGGCCAGGCGATGACTGGGACCGGCGCCAGCATCCCGCTGACCACAGGGCCGAGCAAGGTCGCGCTGGCCGTGATCACCAGCAGCAGCAAGGTGGCGGTCATCATGCGCATCGGGATGACCCAGCGAGGCGTCGGCACGTAGCGTGCGGCACTGGCGTCTGCCGGCTTGGCGGTGGCCACGACGATGGCGATGACCAGTAGCAGCGTGGCAATGACCGACAACGCCACCCCGCCCAGGTGGCTGGTTGCCAACGCCGCCAACACAAAGAACGCCAGCGCTGCGATGCAGCCGACCAAGGCGCCTACACGTCGGGTCACCCCGTAATAGAACAAGCAGGTTGCCTGCACGGCAGCCACCCCGGCCAATGCCCCTGGTACGGCCAATGAGGCGAACGCCTCGCCTTGTTCAAGGCTGAGAAACAGCATGACCAGCGCCGAGGTAACGGGTAGCCCTGAAAGCAGCCCGCCAATTTGCGTGCCCCAGCGTTTGCCAGCCAGCGAAATGGCCAGCATCAGGGTGGGGGTCATGAAGAGTTTGAGGTAGAAGACAGTCATGCAGAGGTTCAGGTCTGAGGCGGGGGATAGCGCATGCTAGCTGAAGCGCGCTCCGGGGCACAGTGACGATGGCCGTTGCGGGCAAGCGCCATCCGCCTATCCAGGTTCAGACCAGGGTTTGGAACGCCTGAGCTGCGCCCCAAATGATGGGCGGGTGTCCAACATTTGGGGCGCAATTCAGGCTGTGTTATACCAAGGCGGCCTTCGACGCTGCCACGCCCCGCGCGCGCCAGGCAAACGCCAGCACCATCAGCAACCCCAAACCCGCCATCAACGCACCTGCCAGGGAAATCGCCGGGTAACCCAGCCCCGCATTGATCACCGCCCCACCCAGCGCAGCGCCTATTGCGTTGCCAAGGTTGAACGCGCCGATATTCACCGCAGACGCCAGGTTAGGCGCGTCCTTGGCCGCTTCCATCACGCGCATCTGCAGCGGCGGCACCAAGGCAAAACTGGCCGCCCCCCACACCAGCACCGCCAGTGCCGTGGGCAGCGACCAGGGCATCAGCAGCGGAAACACCAGCAGCACAGCGATCAACACCGCCAGCGAGACGATCAGCGTACGATCGACCGAGCGGTCCGCCGCCTTGCCACCCCACACGTTGCCCAAGGTCAGGCCGATACCGAACAACACCAGCATGACGGTGATGAACGTGGTGGAGGCCTGGGCCTCGCTGTGCAGAATGGGCGCAATGTAGGTGAACACGGTAAACATCGCGCTGGAGCCGACCACGGTCAGCGCCAATGCCGCCAGAACCGGCCCACGGCCGAGCACGCGGATTTCGGCCATTACCCCATCACTTTTGGGCAGCGGCACATTGGGCAGCGCGTACCACAGCGCCGACATGGCCACCAAACCCAGGCCCGCGATGCCCCAGAACGACGTGCGCCACCCCAACAACTCACCGAACCAGGTCGCCAACGGCACACCGCCGATGGTCGCCAGCGTCAACCCCATGAACATCGCGGCCACGGCGCCTGCGCGTTTTTCCGGCGGCACCACACTGGCTGCCACGATCGAGCCGATACCAAAGAACGCGCCATGGTTGAGCGAGGTCACCACGCGGGCCACGAGCAGGCTGGCGTAATCGCTCGCCAGCGCCGACATCAGGTTACCGAGGGTGAAAATGGCCATCAGCCCAATCAACAGGTAACGCCGCGGCACCTTGCCGGTGGCCAGGGTCATCAACGGGGCACCGATCAGCACCCCCACCGCGTAGGCGCTGACCAGCAGCCCGGCAGCAGGTATCGAGACCCCGAGGTCTGTGGCAATACTGGGCAACATGCCCATGGGGGCGAACTCGGTGACGCCGATGCCAAAGGCACCGATGGCGAGTGCGACGAGGGGTGGATTGATGCGCATGACGGGCTCCTTATCTGTGCCGCAAATGCTACGATCCACTCCGTTAATGCACTAGACCGCATTTTTGCCAATCACCTTTGCGCGCGAGGCACAAATGGACTTCAACGGCAGGTCCGGCGAGATGGAGATTTTTGCCAACGTCGCGCACGCGGGCAGCTTGTCTGCGGCGGCGCGGGCGCTGGGGCTGACGCCATCGGCGGTCAGCCGGATCATCGCGCGCACCGAACAGCGCCTGGGCACCCGCCTGCTGTTGCGCACCACACGGGCCATTTCGCTTACCCCGGAGGGCGAAGCCTACTTGCGTGGCGCCCGGCGCATCCTCGCCGACATGGATGAAGTCGAGGATGCCATCACCGACCAGGGCGTACCGCGCGGGCGCCTGCGGGTGAGCGCCGCGCTGGGGCATGCCCGGCTCACGGTGGTGCCCTTGCTGGCGCAGTTCAGCGCCCTGTACCCGCAGATACTGGTCGACCTGACGCTAGGCGACGAACTGGTCGACATTGCCGGCGGCCAGGCCGATGTCGCGCTGCGTTTCGGCCACCTGCCGGACAGTTCGCTGAGTGCCCGTTACATTGGCGACACCGGCCAGGTGATCGTTGCCTCGCCCGATTATCTGCAACGCTGCGGCACCCCGAACGAACCTGAAGACCTGGCCCGCCATAACTGTTTGCGTTTCAACTTCCGACGTGCCGAGCCCGACTGGCCGTTTCGCCGTGACGGGCAGGCGTTTGCCCTTAAAGTCAGCGGCAACCTGGAGTGCAGCAGCGGCGAGGCGCTGGCGCAATTGGCCAGGCTGGGGGCCGGCATCGCGCGCATCGGTACGTTCACGGTGGGCGATGACCTTGCCAGCGGGCAACTGGTGCCGCTGCTGGAGGCCTACAACCCCGGCGACCGGGAGCCGATTCATGCGGTGTTCGTCGGCGGCCCGGCGATGCCGGCACGGGTTCGGGTGTTCGTGGACTTTCTGGTCGAGCATCATCAGGGTTGGCCGCTGCGCCACGCACCGCCAACATCGCAACCCTGAGCGCAATTAAAACGCATAACTCGCACTCGCCCCTGCGCACTTAGCAACCACAGCCGATTGCCTTGCGATATTATTGGATCCAATCGCGCGCCATACAGGGCTGGGGAGATCGGCATGCAAGCTTTGGGGATGGACTATCGGCACGGTGAGGTGGTTGCCAGCCACTGCCACGTTGAGGATCAGCTGATCTATGCCGCCAACGGTGTGATGCGGGTGTGCAGCGATGGCGGTAACTGGGTGATCCCCCGTGGGCAGGCACTGTGGATACCTGCTGGGGTCGGCCACGAAATCCGCATGCAAGGTGAAGTGTCGATGCGCACCTTGTTGCTGGGTTCGCACGTCACGCGCTGCCATGTCATCGCGGTGTCCGGTTTGCTGCGCGAGCTGATCCTGGCGGGCTCACGGATGTTGCAGCGCGACGAGCCGCTGGGCGAGCACGCCCGGGCGCTGATCCAGCGTGAGCTGGAAACGGCCGAGCGCATCGATGCCTACGTGCCGGTGCCGCAGCATGCACGGCTGCGCGCCTGGTGCGAGGGCTTTCTCGAAGACCCGGCCCAGGACCTGACGCTGGAGCAGTGCGGCGCGCAACTGAACATGAGCGCGCGCACCCTGGCGCGGCTGTTCCAGCGTGAGGTGGGCATGTCGTATGGCGAGTGGCGAGCACGCACGCGCATGGTCCTCAGCCAGCAGTGCCTGGCCGATGGCAAACCGATCCTGAACGTGGCACTGGACCACGGTTACCAGAGCGCCAGCGCCTTTGCCGCGATGTTCAAGCGCATCCTTGGCTACAACCCCAGCGACTGGCAGGTCAACGTGCTGGGCACGGGCGCCGCGCCAACGCCCTGAGCGCCGAGGCTGAGGTTGTCCCAGTTGCGCGCAGGGTTGTCCCGCTTGCGGCAGCGGGGCTACCCCAGCCCTCGTTAATCTGGCCTCACGACCCCTCATACGGCTTGCGTGATGCCAATTCGATCCCTTTCCAGCCCCGCCAGGCGGGCTGCCGCCATCGGCGTGTTCAGCGTGCTGTCGGCGTGCACTGGGCACCCCACAGGCGCCCTCCCCCCCAACCCCTTCCAGGCATTGCCCGGGCTGCGCCTGCCTGCCGACGTCAGCGACGAGGCGCTGCCCGCGCGCTGGTGGGCGTTGTATCACGACCCGCAGCTCAACGCCTGGGTGCAGCAGGCCCTGGAACACAACCAGGACCTGGCGCAGGCCGAAGCCAATGTGCAGGCCATGCTGGCCGGCATTGGCGAGTTCGACGCCAAGCGCTGGCCCAGCACTTCCCTCGGGTTTGCCGCCAGCTATGGCAAGAGCGCCAATGACCAGACCCTGGCCGAGGCCACCGACAGCCATGCGCCATCGCAATGGGCGTTCAACCCGGCCATTGAGCTGGCCTACCAGGTAGACGTCTGGGGCCAGGTGCGCGCGGCCATCGAACGGGCACGGGTACAGGCCGAGGCCAGCCGCGAGGCCTTGGAGCTGGTGCACCTGCAGGTGGTCAGCCAGACCACTCGCGCCTACATCGACCAATGCGTCTACGGGGCCCGCATCGCGGCAGCCAGCCAGTCCCTGGACACGTTGCAGCGCAGTGTGCAGCTCAGCGAGCGCCAGCGTCAGGCTGGCGTCGCCACCGAACTCGATGCTGTGCGCCTGCTGGGTTTACGCGAACAGGTACAGGCGCAACTGCCGATGCTGGAGGCACGCCGGCGCATGGCCCTGTACGAACTGAGCATGCTCAGTGGCCAGGAGCCGGCGGCGCTGATCGACAACGGCGCCCCCTGCCAGACCATCCCGACCCTCGCCGCGCCGTTGCCTGCTGGCGACGCCTGGCGCCTGCTCGAACGCCGGCCAGACGTGCGCAAGGCCGAACGCGAGCTGCAGGCTGCCGCTTTGGAAGTCGACATCGTCAAGGCTGACCTGTATCCGAAGGTCAGCTTCGGCGCCTCGTTGACCTCGTCGGATCACCACCTGGCCAACCTGGGCGACAGCCGTGCGCTGATGTTTGCCATCGGCCCGTTGATCCGCTGGGAGTTCCCCAATATCAAGGCCAACCGCGCACGGGTGAGCAAGGCCCAGGCCTTGCAACAGGCGCAAATCGCTCATTACCGCGGGGTGGCGTTGGCGGCACTCAAGGATGTGCGCCAGGCCCTGGCCCGTTTTGACGGTGAACGGCAACGTACCCAGGCCCTGGCAGCAGCCCTGGTGCAGGGCCAACGCGGCTTTGCCCTGGCGCAAAGCAGCTACCGCGCCGGCACCCTCGACGCACTGGCGCTGCTGGACAGCGAGCGCGACCTGATCGCAGTCAGGGCCAGCCATGTCGAGGCCCAAGGCCGCCTGGCACGTGCCCAGATCAACCTGTTCCGCGCCCTGGGCGGGCGCTGGCAATCATCACCGGCACCGGCCCCAAGCCGGGTGCGTCGCTCCACTCCCGCTACTGGAAGCCAATCATGAATGTTGCCGTTACAAAGAACGCGCTGGCGGATGACCAGCCCCAGGCGGCTGTCACTGCCCGCAGGCCCCGTCGCCGCCTGGCACTGTACGCCGGTGGTGGCCTGATGCTGCTGGCAGCGCTGGCCTTCGGCGGGTACTGGTTCACTACCGGGCGCTACCTGGAGACCACCGATGATGCCTATGTACGCGCCGACTGGGTGGCCCTGAGCGCGCGCGTGGCCGGCTATGTGGCCAAGGTTGAAGTGGAGGACGACCAGCCCGTCAAGGCAGGCGATGTGCTGGTGCGCCTGCACAACCGCGACTACCGTGCACGCCTCGACCAGGCCACTGCCGGGGTGGCCGAAGCACAGGCCGCGCTGGCGGCGGCGCAGGCCAGCCAGCAAGTGGCTGGCGAGCGTATCAACCAGCAACAGCAGGCCATCTTCCAGGCCGAATCGGCCGTGCACAGTGCCAGCGCCGAGCGCCAGCGCAGCGAGCTGGACATGCAGCGCTACCGTGGCCTGGTGCGTGACAACGCAGCCACCGTGCAGCGCCTGGAAGCGGCCAATGCCAGTGCTGTACAAGCGGGTGCCGCGCTGCAGGGCGCGCAGGCACGCTTACGAGAACAGCGTTCGCAACTGACGATGGCCAAGGCCCTGGCGCTGGCGGCCGATGCCGACATCAAGCAACGCACGGCGGCCTTGAGCCGTGCCCAGGCCCGCCAGGCGCTGGCCGAGCAGGATGAACAGGACACCGTCATCCGCGCGCCCATCGATGGCGTGGTCGGTCAGCGCCGCGTTCGCGCCGGGCAGTATGTGGTGCCAGGCCAGCCGTTGCTGGCGGTGGTGCCGTTGCAGCAGACCTACGTGGTCGCCAACTACAAGGAAACCCAGCTGGCCCACATGCGTCCGGGGCAACCGGTGCAGGTGCGTATCGACAGCTTCGCCAGCCAGCCTGTGCAAGGCCGCGTGGCGAGCTTCTCGCCGGCGTCCGGCAATGTTTTTGCGCTGCTGCCTTCGGACAACGCCACCGGCAACTTCACCAAGATCGTCCAGCGTTTTCCGGTGCGCATCGTGCTCGACCAACCCGTAGACGGCGTGCAGATACTGCCCGGCATGTCGGTGGTGACCACGGTCGACACGCGCCCCGTGGAGCCGGCCGATGAGCACTGAGCAAAGGGTACCGTTGCGGGCCTGGGTGGCGGTGTTCGGCGGCTTGCTTGGGTGCTTCATGGCCGGCATGAACGTGCACGTCACCAGCGCGGCGCTGCCTGAAATCCGCGGTTCGCTGGGTGCCAGCTTCGAAGAGGGCTCGTGGATTTCCACCGCGTACCTGGTGGCAGAGATTGTCATGATTCCGCTGACGGCCTGGCTGGTCGAGGTGTTTTCCATGCGCCGGGTGATGTGGACGGGGTCGTTCATCTTCCTGCTGGCATCGATCGCCTGCTCGTGGGCGCCCAATCTGGAGGCAATGATCACCCTCAGGGTGATCCAGGGCGCAGCCGGCGCAGTGCTCATCCCCCTCTCCTTTCAGTTGATCATCACCGAACTGCCCGCCAGCAAGATGGCCATGGGCATGGCGCTGTTCAGCCTGGCCAACAGCGTGGCCCAGGCGGCGGGGCCTTCCATTGGCGGCTGGTTGACCGATGTCTATTCGTGGCGCTGGATTTTCTACCTGCAGCTGTTTCCCGGCGTCGCACTGCTGCTCGCCATCGCCTGGTCGATCGAAGCCAAACCCATGCAACTGGCCCTGTTGCGTCGGGGCGACTGGGTGGGCATAGCGGCCATGGTCCTGGGCTTGGGCGGCTTGCAGATCGTGCTGGAGGAAGGCGGCCGGCTGGACTGGTTCGGCTCGACGTTCATCGTCGGCATGTCGATCATCGCAGGCTTGGCGTTGGCGGTATTCGTGTTCACCCAGTTGTACGGCCAGCGCGCATTCATCAACTTGCGCTTGCTGGGGCGCTACAACTTCGGGGTCGCCAGCATCGCCATGTTCATCTTTGGCGCCGCCACCTTTGGCCTGGTGTTCCTGGTGCCCAACTACCTCTCCCAGCTGCAGGGCTACAGCGCCCGGGATGTGGGGGTCGCGTTGATCGCCTATGGCGTGGTGCAACTGCTGCTGGCGCCGTTGATGCCAAAATTGATGGCCTGGACCAGCGCCAAGTTCATGGTGGCCAGTGGTTTTCTGATCATGGCTGCAGGCTGCTGGCTGGGCGCGAGCCTGAACATCGACAGCGCCGATAACGTCATCATCCCGTCCACGGTGGTGCGCGGCATTGGCCAGCCGTTCATCATGGTCGCGCTGTCGGTACTGGCGGTGGCAGGGTTGGAAAAACGTGAAGCGGGCTCGGCCTCGGCGGTGTTTTCGATGCTGCGCAACTTGGGTGGCGCCATCGGCACCGCCACGCTGACGCAGATCGTGGCAACGCGCGAGCGCTATCACAGTGAGCGCATTCACGAACATGTCACGGTGTTCGCACCCAGTGTGCAGGAGCGCATCAGCCAGACCGTGCAGAGCTGGCTGCCGGCCCAGCAACAGGCGCTGGAAGGGTTGGCCGCGACCATCAGGCGCGAGGCTTACCTGATGGCCTACAGTGATGCCTTCTACCTGGCGTGCCTGGCATTGATCGGCTGCGCAGTAGCGGCACTGTTACTGCGCACCCGGCAACCGGCATGAGCATGTGTGTAACCCGCTGCGCCGGTATAAAAACGGCCCGCGAACGCGGGCCGGCTTTGGGCTAATCGGCGAAGTGGATCACCATGCGGCCTTTGATCTTGCCTTCCTGCATCTCTTCGAAAATGTCATTGATGTCTTCGATCGGGCGCAGCGTTACCTTCGGCACCACCTTGCCTTGCGCGGCAAATTCGAAGGCTTCTTGCAGGTCCTGACGGGTACCGACCAGCGAACCCACCACCTCGATACCGTCGAGCACAAGGCGTGGAATGTCCAGGCTCATGGCTTCAGGTGGCAGCCCAACCGCGACCAGCCGACCGCCAGCACGCAGCGCATCGACCGCCGAGTTGAAGGCGCTTTTGGCCACGGCCGTGACCACCGCCGCATGGGCGCCGCCGGTCTTGGCCTGGATGACTTTGGCTGCGTCCTCATCGCGCGGGTTGACCACCAGGTCGGCGCCCATTTCGCGGGCGAAGGCCAGTTGTTCATCATTGACGTCGATGGCGATGACCCGGGCATTGAAGACGTTCTTGGCGTACTGCAGGGCGAGGTTGCCCAGGCCACCGAGGCCGTAGATGGCAAGCCATTGCCCAGGGCGGATATTCGACGACTTCACCGCCTTGTAGGTGGTCACACCGGCGCAGGTGATGCTGCTGGCGGCCGCCGAGTCCAGCCCGTCCGGCACTTTTACCGCATAGTCCGCCACCACGATGCACGCCTCGGCCATGCCGCCATCGACCGTGTAACCGGAGTTCTTCACCGCGCGGCACAGTGTCTCGTTGCCGCTGTTGCAGTATTCGCAATGCCCGCAGCCCTGGAAGAACCAAGCAACGCTGGCCCGGTCACCTGGCTTGAGCGAAGTCACGCCCGGCCCCACTTCCACGACCACGCCAATCCCTTCGTGGCCCAGGATCACACCGGTCTTGTCGCCGAAATCGCCATTCTTGACATGCAGGTCGGTATGGCAAACGCCACAACACTGCATCTTCAGCAACGCTTCCCCGTGCGCCAGCGGCCGCAGTGTTTTTTCCACCACGTCCACGCGACGCCCTTTGGCAACAACAGCAGCTTTCATAAATACCTCCGTGTCTGGCTGAGTGAGCTTGAGAGAGTGCCCGGGTCAGCATAGTGGCGGATTGATGAAGAGGCGTTGCTGCAGGTCAGGTTTTGAACAGTGGGCAGTAATAAGGGTTGGACGTTAGCCAAAGGTACTGATGAACGGCCCGGCAGACTGCCGAATTGCCCTCACCACATCGGGGGCTTGCTCGCACAGTTCAGCAGAGCGAGCCAGTACTTGCTCCAACGCCTGCAACTGTTCGCAAATGATTTCCTTTGGCCGAGCCACATCACAGGTGACAGCAAAGTCCATCAAGCCCTGCCTTGAAGCAAACAACGACTTGTTACCGCCCAGGTCCAGGGCCAACACATCCTCAGGGATGTAGGCTGTGGTGGCGATAGCCGCATAGCTCTTGCTGTACTTCTGCTGCGCCGAAAGCCCCATCAATGCGGCCATGTCCTCAAAGCCGATCGGATTGAGCTGCCCGTCCCGATCAAAGCGCCGCATGACGAAAAGCTTGGCGTTATCGGACAGGTAGAATTTCGGCACTGGGATCCCTACCTCCTTGGCCACGGACATGCAGAGAAACTCGTTGATTGCCAGCCCCGGGAACTCGTCCCGCCCGCTTTTTATGATCAGGTCAGACGTTTTCGAGGTGAAACGTTGCGGCGCACCACCCGCCCAATCGGCGAGCTGCTACCAGAGAGCGCCAATAGCAGCATCGGATCGACATTCACCACCTTGACCAGACGGTTACGCAATTGCTCCAGCACATAGCCTTCAGGCAAATTCATCTGGAATATCGGGTGCAGTTCCCGGTGTCGGTATTCATCCAGGCGTAATGGCATCAGTAGACTGATCGCTGCATGAGCCGAAGCATCCTCACGGTAGCGAAACAGATAGTCTTCAGCGGAGCTGAAAACTGTCCCGCTTTCCCCTCCCGGTGTCGCTACCCGTAGCATGGCCGTCATCAGTCGAATACTCCCTGAATTTCATCCAACGTGGGCATGGCTGCGGGCACTAGCGCGAACTCGCAGTCCAAAGCGCCCACCACTCGAGCATAGGCGGCCATACCTACAGATAGATCGCCTCGCTCTATCGCGATAACTTTCTGACGGGTAACACCGGCCAATGCCGCCAGCTTGGCTTGAGTGAACCCACGACTCAACCGGCGCTGCCGAACTTGTTGACCCAGGCGTGCAATGATAAAAGAGGGATCCATGTTCTGTATACGTAACAAATTTAAGTTAATGTAACGTATACCTAACCTAGGTAAATATCAAATCACCCCCGCAGATTCAGCCCCAAGGCAAACACCGCCGCAGCCAGTGCAACCAGCGACACGGCATTGCGGCCTAGGTAGGCAACCCAACCCGGTGCGGCCAGTTGCGCCAGCTGGGCCTGGCATTGGCGCTGGTTGTCCAGCAGCGTGGCCAGCTGCGCCTCCATGCGGTCCACGCGTTGAGCCTGGGTGCTGGTGGCCAGGGCGAGCTTCTTCAATGCCGTGGTCACGGTGGTCGACAGGCTTTCCCGGGCCAGGTTGCTGGCGGTCAGGTTTTTCTTCAGCTCCTCAAGTTGCCCTTCCTGGGCGGCGAGCTTGTGCTGATGGTGCTCCAGGTTCTTTCTGATCACGGCCTCTTTCTGCACCCGGGCCAGGGTGCTGGTCACCAGCTTCTGGTGTTGCGCATCGATCTTGGCATCCAGGGCCGTCAGGTCGGTCTCCTGCTTGCCTTGGGCCCAGGCCAGCCGCTCCACCTCCTGGGTGCAATAGGCGTAGCCATCGGCCATCGCCAGCAGGTCGTCGATCTGCTGCTTGAATTCGCACAGCACCACCAGGGCCCCTTCCTGGTTGCCCTCCAGCGTCACCGCGTCGGCCTGCAGGCGTTCGATCTCACGCACCAGGGCGTCATTGAAGCCGCGCAGTACCTTGTTGTTGGCCGTGTGCAACTGGGTCAACAACTGCACCACGCTCTGGGTCACGGCCAGGCTCTCACCCACCTGCCTGACCATGTCGGCCAGGTCTTTGTCGTTTTTGCCCGTCAGGCCGCCCCAGAACGAATCCCAGGTGCCTTGCTGCTTGAACGCCTCGAGCTGCTCGCGCGCCCCCTTGTTGTTGACGATGGCCTCGTGCAGCTTGCGCAGCCCGTGCTCGAAGTCTTTGAGCTGGTCGTGCTCCTCGCGGGGCGCCGGCAGCGACGCAGGGGCGGGTACGGGCAGCGACTCGGCCAGCCTGACTTGGCCAAAGAGCTTGGCGGCGAGGTCGGTTGTAGTGTTGAACACCTGTCAGGACTCCTGGGTAATACGGTTTTTGTTCGATTGCAGCAGTGCCGAGTAGTCGATCGCCCGCACTGCCCGATGCTGCGCCAGGCGCTCGCGGTGGGCGCCGGCCTCACGGGCCAGGGTGTCGACCGACTGGGCGTATTCCATCAGGCCCTCGGCCATCAGCCATTCGTTCTCTTGTACCTGGATCAGTTGCAACGCCGCCGCGCGCTTGGCCTCCAGCGCTTCGTGCCAGCCGCTCTTGAAGTCCACCAGGAAGGCCACGATGGGCGGCACGACCTTTTGCAGGTGGTAACTGCACAGCCCGAAACCGATGGCCGCGATCACGCAGGAAATGTACGGCGCAGCCACGCCGACCAGGGGCAGCAACTGCGCCTCGATGACCGGCTCGATGCCGTCCCAGAAAATCAGCGTGCCACTGACCACCACGGTTTCGACGATCTTTTGGATGAGCTCTTCCCTTGGCATGGACTGGGCACCCTTGTAGAGCTGCCAGGCGCCATGGGCGAGGTCGAACAGGTTGCGGCTCAGGTTGTAGACCTGGCGGACCGCCTTGGACAGGGCGTTGACGATGAACTCGACCACGCCGTTGAGCAGCTTCAGGGGCGCGGCGACGATACGCTCGACCACGGCCCAGATCTTTTGCAGAAAGCGCTCGACTCGGGCCTTGAGGCGCGCAGTGCCGCCCATGAACAGGTCGACCAGTTCATCCTTGATGGCGATGATCGCGGCAGCGGTCAGTTGCTCGAATACCTGCCACCCCGAGTTCTTCAGCGCCTCCTTGCCAGCGCCCATGGCCACCTCGCCGGCACTGCCCATCGCGTCCTTCATTTTCTTGGCTTCGATGTTGCTGCGGATACCCTGCTCTTCCTTCAGCTCTTGCTTGCGGTTGACCGGCGGCTTTTCGTTCTTGATCAGGAAGGCTTCCAGGGCGGCGGCGGTTTCGGCCGAATCCATGACCACGAACTTGACGGTGCACCCGGCCTCAAGCTGGTCCGCCAGCTTGTAGGGCTTGCGGGTTTCGCTGTTGGCCCGGCCGCGGTATTCGTTCATGTGCCCGTCCTGCCAGCGCTGACGCATGTTGGTGCTGTCACCGATGTAGGCCAGCTGGCCGCTGGCGTCGTACACCACGTACACGCCGGGCTTGTCGGGCAAGTCGTTGAGGCTGGAGGCGTCGTTGGCGCTTACCGAGAGCGCGCCGTCGAATTGCAGCGTGGCCAGCGAACCGATACCGGCCGACAGGCTTTTGAAGAGGATTTCTTTCCAGGCGACACCCCGGTTGGCAACCTGCATGGCGCTTTGCGCCGAGGTGGCAGCGAGGGTGTCCTTGCCGGCCTGCAGCGGGTCCGGTGACTTGGCGTTGGGCTGGGAATTCTTTTTGTTGCGAAAACCGGCCACGAGCTTGCGGTTGGTGTTCTCGATCGCCCGGTCGACAATCAGGTTGGCGAGCGGCGACAGCGTCCTGTGTTGGTATGGCTGGTTCATCATCCCTATCCGGATAGCTCGATCATGGGCGGCAAGCTATCAAAATGACATCATCGGATCCACTGCCGGGATGCTTGAAATGTCGAAAAACTGGCGTTTTGGAGCTGCATGGCAGCCCCAAGACGCGGGCGATCAATCCACCCGCACGAACACCTGCTTGGCCATGTTGTTGCCGCCAATCGACTCCAGACGCTTGCCGCCATCCAGCACGCGCACGTTGATCAGCGCAACGCCGTTGGCATCACGGGCCACGACCACATCGTCCTTGCGCTCCCACTCGTCGACCTTGATCTTGTTGCCCGCAGAGACGATGTAGTCACTGGAGAACTCGACCGTCTGCTTGCCTGCGCTGAAGCCCATCACAGTGGTCTCGGCCTCGTAGGTGCCATCCAGCGCATCGTTGCCGCAGCCAGCCAGTACACAGAATGGCAATGCTGCCAGCACGTATTTGAAGCGACGCATAGGTATTCCTTGTCAGTCATTCATCTAAAGAGGCGGCGGCACGCCTCGCGCCCTGGGCGAAAGCCGGGTGCCGCCAGAACGGCAATCAACCCTTGGCGGTACCCACCAGGGAGTCGATCAACATCGCCGAGGCGGTATCGCCGTTCTCCAGCACCAGCTGGCGAATGGACTTGCCGAACCCTGCCAGCGGCGTGTCGAAGGTGAAGTCGGACTTGCCCTGGTAGCTGGCAGCGAAGCGAATCACGTTGTCCGACCAGCTTACGCGGTGCCCGCCTGCAGCCAGGTTGTAACCGTCGAAGAAGGCTGCGGCCACGGGCGTGGTGCCATCGACATCCGCCGCATTCAAGTTCGCGCCAGCCGCGATCAACGCCTCGGCGTAGCTATGGTCGCGCTGGGCCATGCAGGCGTGCAGGGCCGTCTCGCCACCGTAGGCCTTGGCGTTCACGTCACTGCCCTTGAGCAGTGCCTGGAACAGCGCTTCAGGTTGCTGACCCGCGCCACGGCGACGTTGCAGCTCGCCGGCTTTTTTGCAGAAGGTCGACAGCGCGGTATCGCCATAGACGTTGTGGGCCTTGAGGTCTTCCTTGCCGGCCAGGGTGATCATGTGGGCGAAGCTGCAGCTGTTGTAGTCGCTACCTGCCAGGCAGTCGATCAGGCGGGTGTTGCCGTTGACATCCCGGCCCATCGGGTCGGCGCCAATCGATACCAGGTAGTCATAGGCATTATCGGCGGCGCCGACGATCAGCGGCTTGTTCTCATGATGGATACGTTGGTTGACGTTGATGCCGGAGCTTTTGAGCAGGTAGGCAAAGGCGTCCAGGTCCTTGATCTCTTTCGCCCAGTCCGAATTGCGCGCCTGGCCTTGTGCGGCATCCCATACGCGCATGGCCATGGGCGAGGTGTCTGGCGGGCTGTCGATATCACGCACCTGGGCATACCCAGGCTGATAACTGACCCACACGCCCACTTGCTTGTCGTCCTTGTAGCTGCCCTTCTCCGCCACCGTGCCGGCCGGCCAGCCGCGGACAAAGTACATCTCGGACAGGCCGTTTCTGTTGCCTGCGCTGTAGGTGACCTTGCTGGCCGGTACCGACGTGCCATCGGTGAACGCCGTCCAAGTCTCACGCACGCCTTCGAGCTCGCCGGCCTTGTAGGTGGCGCGGTCTTTCAGGTTGCCCTTGTAGTCATAGTGCTCCACCGGGCCATCGAGTTTGCCGGTACCGTCACTGGCAAAGGTTTCCAGCAGGGTGAGCTTCTGCTCGCCGTCGATGACCCGCCACTCGCGCTGGGTGCCGACACGGATGGAGGGCTTGCGGAAATCAACGGTCGGCAGCACCGTGCTGTCAGCGACCTGCAGGCCGGTGGCGCAGTCGTAGCTTTGCTCGCTGCGGCGACCGCCTTCGAGGGTCAGAACGTTTTCCAGATGGTCGGCGAATTCACCCTTGCACCAGGTTTTCTTGGGGCCGACGAAGGCACCGTCCTGCAACTGGCCTTCGACCAGCAGCTTGCCATCCTGGTCGAACTCCTTCCATTCCCCGACCGCCTTGCCGTCTTCCACCTTGAACGACTGCAGTACCCGGTCACCTACCTTGTGCACCACGGTGCCATTGAGCCGCTCGCCGGACTTGCGCTCCAGGTACAGCGCATGTGGCGAACCGACAGTGCCGGTGTAGCTGGTGACTTCGTCGAAGTTGTATTCGGAGTTGCAGCCGGCCAAGGCGGACGCCAGGGCACAGAGAACGAAACGCTTTTTCATGAATATCCTTGTAGAAATGCGTGCGGGCTGGTGCTGGGCATGGCTTCGCCAACGCTCAGTACTGGCCGGGGTGTAACGGGGTTATGCAGTGGCGGGCAGTGCGGCTGGAGGGTCTCTATTAGAAGCGCATCAAGAAGCTGACCATCCCTGTAAAAACGCTCTGGGATGCGGGTTTTGGCGGGATTATACATAGCGGCCTAATAATGGCAAAGCTAATGGTCTGTTTGCTGCTGGCTTTGAAACCTGTGGGGCCACTTCGCGGCCCCAGCTGGCTCAGACAGCCATCAACTGATCGTCCAGATCCGTCAAGGCTTCGCCAAAAAAGGCCTTGAACAAGTCCGTCGGCCGCTGGTTTTCCAGTAACCCAAAATGCTCTCCCAGTGCACGGCCCGTGCGCAGAATCAGCTTCGCGGTTTCAGGTTTCGCAGTATCAGGGTTGCCTGCTAACTCTGAGCGCACCAGCAACTCGGCAGGCGATACCGAATGCTCAAGCGCCAGCTCGGCAACCTTGCCACTCAGGTACACGTTGGTCAGATAGACCTGCTCGTACTCGTCACCTGCAATGAACTGCGCAACGCCGCCACTGAGCACTTCCAACCCTGGCGCGCCCCCCTGCGCGATGCACGCGAGTTGCTCGAGGTTGAAACTGACCAGGTCGAACTCGCGTGGCTGCAAAGGTGCACAGTACGCTTGTGCAGTGTTGGCCGTGCGGCCCTTGACCTCGACCTGCCACTGCCGGAAGTCCTTCAGGCTTACGCTGTGCCCGGCAGCCTGGCTGCAGTGCAGATAGTCGATGAACACCTGCGGGAAGGTCACGCTGGTCGGCACCCAGGTCGAGCGGGTGCTGCCGCCCCCGGCGCCTTCACTGGACGCGGGCGCATAGGCAGCCTCTGGAAGCAGGCAGCGCAGGTCATAACCCAGCATGAACAACGCCGCTTCGAAGCTGTGGCTACGCGCCTGCAGCGAACCTTCGAACAGCTGCCCAGCGCCCGCCAGTGTGGCCTGGATGATCCACCCCAGCTCGACCTGGCTGCGCGCCCACGCATACCCCGGCACCGCCTTGGTGAAGAACTGCGGTGCTTTTGCAAAGCCCAGCGCCCCCGGGTCACGCACTTGGTCACCGCGTGCCCCGCCAGACGGGAAACGCAATTGCGCTGGGGTGGTTTTGCCTTGGCGGTACAGCGCATAGAGCATGGCAATGGCGGCGCCGACCCGGCTGTCGTAGATGGGCGAGCCGGTGGTGTCGATCAGCGAGTGGATCTTGGTCAGCCCCGCATCGAAGCGCTGGATGCTGCCGGCATTCAGCGCAGAGAGCGTTTGGCCTGCGCCCAGGTCGAACAACGGTCTGCACGCCTTGAGGTAACTCACCAGTTGCTGTTGCTGGCGTAGCGCCCCCAGGAACGGGATGGCCCCGCGTACACCGCCCCACTTCAGTACGGCGCAGCAGGCGTTGTAGGCCGCATCATCGCAGCCTGACGCCAACGCTGCCGCCAACCGGCTGCGCAAAAGCTGCAACGAAGCGGTGGTGCTGGCCCAGTCCATGGACGTGACCCACTGCCCGGTTTGTGCATCCTGCCAGGCACTGCCCCAGCGATACAGCGCCAGCACCTGTTCGATACCCACCACCCGCTGATTCAGGCCGCCCTTGACCTGATGGCTGGGCTTGAAGCGCAGGTGCACATCCAGTGTCGGCAAGTTGACCTGAAGCCATTCGATGAAGCCACGCACATCCGGCTGCGCAAGAAACGTGTTTCGATCCATCTGTTCACTACACCCTACAAGAAGATTTTCTGCTGTCTGCGGCACTGTGCATTCAGTCCAGGTTCAACCACGGCTTGAGCTCCGCCCTGTTCGCCAGCACCAACTGCTGCGCCTCGGGCCTTGCATCATGCACGTTGGGGTTCACCTGGAAGCGCTTGACCACATACTTCACCAGGGCCTGCGAGCTGCGCACCAGCAACTGGCCGTCGGCCATGCCAAAGTCCACCTCGATGATGGCCCGCTGCGCCTGTGTCAGGCGCTCGTCCGGCTTGAAGATCACATCGACCGGGGTGTTCCACTCAAGGTCATGCTCGATGCCGTTTTCAGTTTCAGCGTCGTGCAGCTCTGGTACACCGCGCAAACGGCTGAGGACGAAGTCGCGGTACATGCGGTTTTTTTCGCAATAGGCCCGCACATGCCAGCGCATCCCGGTGTACACCAGGGTATGCGGCGCGATGGTACGGCCTTCGGGCTCCGGGCTTTTGAACGACACGTACTCGATATCCAGGCGCCGCTTCTCGCGGCAGGCCTTGAGCAGCGGCCGCAGCACCTCGGGCTTGACCGAGCGGTCCGGAACCTTGAGCACCTCGGTGTGGGCGTAGGCCAACGCCAGGCCTTCGATGTGTGGTGCGCGCTCGTTGTTCTGGTTGAGCAGGTCGAGGTAGGCGCTGGCACTGTCGTCGATGAACAAAGGTTTGAACTGCCGCGTCGGCACGTAGCCTTTGATCTGCTTGTCGTACACCAGGTTCTTCGACGCGTAGTCGTTGATGTAGGTGTTGATGTCCTTCGAGGCCTGCTGACGACTGATGCCGAAGCTCTGCATCAGATGATTGGTGGTCAGGCGGCCTTCCCACCAGACCACCGTTTCAATCAGGCGGTAGCGCAGGGCCAGGTCCCAACGGGTTTGCTCCATGCGTTGCGTGCGTTTCATACGGTTTCCTGCGTGAGGAGCAGTAGTGCATGCTCAGCCAATTGACGTGTCGCTTAATACTACGTGTCCACCCAGTTTTAATTCAAGGCTGGCTTGATATGTAAACTAACCAGGCATATGCAGCCCAGGCCACCTTGGCGACGCGCACCCCCCTGGTACTGCGCCCACGCCCCGCAAGCTGCGCCCATGCGGGCAAAACACACTGCCATCTCGCCTGTCATCCCCCCTTCAACTGCCCTGAATAAACCAGTGAAACCTGCACCATTCCTTTACCTGTACAAGTCTCCAATATAGACATGTAGCCAAACTAGACATATCTTCCCGCTACAGGCAAACCGCCACTACTCAAGGAAGCAACCATGGACGCCCTCGAAATCACCCTGCTTGGCACAACCGGCATCACCCTGCTGATTGCCTGCCTGACACATGCCCGCCAGGGTGAAATGTGGAACCTGCTGCAGGGCGATCGCGAACTGGAGCGAACCGCGCGCATTCACAAGCAGGAGAACAACGAGTTGCGGTCTGCCCTGCGCGCCGAGCGCGAGCATGTGAGCCAGTTGCGCCGCCAGGTGCAACTGCTGCTGGGGCTGGTGCCGGAAGGTTGAGGCCTGCCCCGCCTGCATGCCCGTATACTCGTTACCAGCACCCTTCACGGAGCACGTTCATGCCCTACCCCATCGAACACAAACTGGTCATCGGCGTGGCCTCCAGCGCACTCTTCGACCTCACCGTGTCTGACGACATCTACAAGACCGAAGGCGTCGAGGCTTACCGCCAGCACCAGGAGCAGAACCTGGATGAACCGTTCCCGAAAGGGGTCGCCTTCCCTTTCATCCGCCGCTTCCTCAGCATCAACCAGGCATTCCCCGATCAACTGCCGGTGGAAGTGGTGCTGCTCTCGCGCAATTCGCCAGAGACCGGCTTGCGGGTGTTTCGCTCCATCAGCCACTACGCACTGGACATCACCCGCGCCGCGTTCATGTCCGGCCGCTCGCCCCACGAGTACATCCCGGCGTTCAACGCCTCATTGTTTCTCAGCGCCAACGAGGACGATGTGCAGCGCGCCATCGACGCCAGCTACCCGGCCGGCCTGGTGCTGCCGACGCGCATCTATGACGACGAGATCGATACCGAACTGCGCGTGGCGTTCGACTTTGACGGGGTAATTGCCGATGACGAGGCAGAGAGCGTGTACAAGCAGAATGACAACCTGGACGACTTCCAGGCCCATGAGCGAGCACGCAAAGCCATCCCCCACCAGCCCGGGCCGTTGGCCGACCTTTACCGCAAGCTTTCACACATTCGCACGCTCGAAGACCAGAAGCTGGCACAAGACCCTGACTACACACGCATCCTGCGCATTGCCATCGTCACCGCGCGCAACGCACCGTCGCACGAGCGGGTGGTAACCACGCTGAAGGATTGGGGGGTGTCGCCGGACGAATGCTTCTTCCTTGGCGGGATGGAAAAACCCCGGGTGCTGTCGATTCTCAAACCCCATGTGTTTTTTGATGACCAGCGCAGCCACCTGCAATCGCCGGCGGGGGATTTGCCGATGGTGCACGTGCCGTTTGGGGTGGCGAACAGGGCGCCTGGCAAGACCAGTGGTGTCCGCTTGGTGGAAACACGGGCACCACTGGCTGAACGCTTAACGACACCTAGACAAAGGTGAACGTCAGTTGGCTCACAATCGCCATGGCCTTGGGCTGGATCGACGCACTGACCTTGTCATCCAGCGCACCGTGAAGGTGAAGGTTGACCAGGTTGTCGGCTATCGCCCGCTCCAGTTCCGCACCTGGGTTGATCGGGTAGCCAAAGGTCACCGACAAGCTCGCGCCCGGCTCGACCTTCTGCTTGTCCGGGTTCCAGAACTGCACGGCCAGGTTGGCCGAATAGCCGGCTGGCAGAATGAACACCGCACCGGTTTGCGTGCCATCGCTGCCAAGCGTCAGTGGCCCCAGCAGCACTGGGGTCTGTAGCGGGGTCACGGTGTCACACAATACGCTCACCCGGGTACCGGCCAGCCCCCTTGCGGACAGGGTGATGGTGATTGGCGCGGTGGTGAAGTTCGCCGGCACGCTCAGTTGCTGACGGCGTACCCACGGGTCGTCACTGACCAGCGCCTGGGAGCGAATGCCGAAGGTCGGGGTCTGGCCAATGAACTTGGCCAGGTCGAGCCAGTCCCGCACCTGCGGGAGCGGGTCAGGATGGGCACCCGCGCTCACCTGGGCAATCAGGTTGAAGTAGCTGTCAGCCGGCAAGGCCGGCGGCTTCCAGAGGAAGGCCTGCTCACCTACACCGATATGCCCTGGTGGTGCACTGGCCTGCGTGCAGTCCAGGCCATCGACCGTGGTCAGCGCGTTGCCCCTGAACGTTGCCGGCAGCAACAACACCTGGGCCGGCGCGAAGTACAGGGAAAGCGCATTGCTCTCGGTCTCGCTGCCGCCGTTCATGCCACGCAGGTAGTAGTAGTTGCGCGCGGCGGCGACCGGCTGCACGTTGTAGGCCTGCTCCCAACTGCTGACCGTGCTGAACACGCTTTGCGCGTTGTCCACCGGCTGGTCGCTCTGGATGATGTCCGGGCACAGGCCCAGCGGCCCCTTGAACGGCACACTGCCGGTGGAAGCCAGGTTGTTGCGCAGGTAGAGCGTCTGGCTGGCGGGCTGGCTGCTGCTGAACAAATTGACGACTGTTTCGCTCATGACGTTTAACTCCCTGTAATCATCAAAGGACGTGCAAGCCGTCAGCACCCAGCGGCACCACCGGGCGTGGACGAATATCGGCGGCCTCGGTGCCGGCATAGGCCCGGTGCAGGGCATGCGACATGGCGAAGTCCACCAGGCCCCGGTCCAATGCCTCTTGCAGCTCCTGCGGCGAGCCGTCGGAGAAGTACGTCGGGGTGATGTCGATCGAGGCGCCCGGCTGCGAGTCGGGCCCGTTGTTCTTGTACAGGTTGAGGGTGAGCAGCGCGCTGAAGCCCGGCGACAGTGTGCAGCGCACGCCAACGAACTGCCCCAGGGCAGGCATGGCGACATTGTCGATGGCGATCTTGTTGCCCTTCGAGTCCAGCTGGCTGCAACTCATCGACAGGGTCCAGCCCGTGGTCGGGAAGCCCATGTTGGTGACCTGCAACGAGTACTCGCGACTGCCTGCGGTCACGTCGCTGGGGATGATCAGCTGCGAGGCCATTTGCCGGGTGGGCGAACGCCCGGACTGCATCGACACGTTGCGCCAGCCGAACTGCAGGTTGTTGGTGATCAGCGCAGCCATGTCCAGTTGCGAAAACACATCCGGGAACGGGTTACCGGCGTTGTTCATCCAGGTGATGAAGCAATAGTGGTCACTGCCCCCGGTTGGCGGTTGCGGGTTGCTCCAGACAAAGGTGTCGGCCGTCACCCCGATACTCGACGATGCCAGGTTGACGATCGATGAGTCGTAATGCGGGTTCGTGCCGTCCGGGTGGTCGCGGTCCGTGGGGATACCGTATTTGGCCCACTCGCTGGGCCACTGAATGGAGGCGCAGGGTACGCCGTACAGCAGCACCTTGGTCGAGCTGCTGACGGCAGCGCCATTGCGCCCGCGTACATAGATGTAATTGGGTGTGCCTTGGGTAATGGTGCCAGGCGACTGTTGCGCATAGCTGTTCGGCGTGGCCAACGCGGTCTGGAAGTTGGCCACTGGCTGGGTGCCCGCGATCCAGATATCGGGCGATGCCGACAAGGGCGAACTGGCCGGCACCGTGCCCTCGCTGTTCAGGTTGGGGCGCAGGTAGATGCCTTTGTCGTAGGCACCTTGCAAGGCGGCTATCCGGCTGGGTGCCTGCACGGACGGCCCGCGCAGCACCTGGCCATGGCCGACCACGGGTGGGTTCTTGGTTACGATCAACATTGCCAAACTCCTTTTTGACTACATCGAACGAGTACCGGTGCGCAGCGCACTGGCATCGACGAGGGTGGGTTGGGTTGCAGCAGACACCGACACCACATTGAGCACCGTGGTCGAGGTGTAACAGATCACATCGAGGGCCGCCTGGCCCGCCAGCGAAAGGCCTTCGGTGGCCAGTACCACCCGTTTCAGACGCAAGGGTTTGCACACTTCCGGCAGGCAAGGGACGATGTTCAGCGCCACGACCGAGGCACTTTGCCCAAGCGATGCGGGGATGGCCGCACCGAGGTGGCCCAGGCCATACAGGAAGGTCGCGACCACACCCATGTCGTCGCGGTTTTCGGGCATCTTGTTGGCGCCCAGCACAAATATCCCGTCCAGCAGCACGCCTACGCAGGTGTAAATCCACAGCGTGCGGCTGGCACCGTCGGCGGTGGCGCAGCCAGGCACGCCGCTGGAGAAGATCCACGGGCAACTGCACAATTGCGCAGCAGTCTCCAGGGTGAGCGCGACGTAGGCGACGATCGCTGGCGGCCCTGCCTCCGGTGGCATGATGTCGCCCAGGGCAGTGAGGCTGCCGTAGAAGAAGTAGGCCACCGAGCCCAATACCCCGGTCAGCAGCGCGAGGTCGCGCGGCAGGCAACCGCTCCAGCCATCCTCGGCCTGCGCCAGCACCTGTCGGCCAGCCGGCTTGAACCCGGTGGCGGTGAGCAGCTTGTCGGCATTGAACGCGGCCTTGAAGCGCAGCACGCTCGCCTGGTCCGGGAACGGCGCCTTGTTTTGCAGGATCTTGAACAGCACCGTGCCCGGCACCGCCAGCACCAGCGACATCAAGTCCAGGGTGGTGAGGTCCGAGCCGTTGGTGATCAGCCGGTACAGGTCACTGACAAACGGAATGTTCCACTTGGCGTTCATCAGCGTTTTGAGGCCCGCGATCAGCGTCGCGACCGTTTTCAGCATCGCATCGATCACCGCCTGCACGCCCGACAGCACCGCCTGCAGCACCCCTTCGACCACGCTCATCAGCGCTGCCAGCAGCTTGCGGAAGATCTCGTCCGGCGCCGTGCCCAGGTCTTGCAGGTACACCAGCGCCTGGGCGAACGCCTGGGACGACTCGGTAAAGTCGACCAAGTTCGCCAGCGCCTCCATGAACTGGGTGAACGGGCCGTCGGTCTCCTGGATCAGCGCCGCGGCAGCCATGCTCGACTGCGCGGCCGGCGCGTTGTTGATCAGGCCGTTGTAGACGATGTTGTTGGCCACCGCCTTGGACGTGGCCGGGTCATCCGGCGTATTGGCCTGCTCGTACCCACCCAGGCTGTAGCTGCCGGCCAAGGTGTTGCGGGCCTCGGCGAACCACTGCTGCAACTGGCTTTGCAAGGTGTTGATGCTGCCATCGACGATGCGCTGCATACCCCCGGTGGCGCCGACCAGGAAGTCGAAGCCGGTGTTGACGATGTGAGCAATGGCGTCATGGGTGCGCAGAATGTCGCCCCAGTTGAACAGAAATGCCAGCCATTCGTAGAGCTGCTGGAAGAACACCTTCACCGCCGAGAACACCGCCTCGGCCAGGTCGAACGCTTTCTCGACCGTGTCCACCAGGGTTTCGAACAGGTAGGTGACGCCGTCGACCACAAAGTGAAACGCCGCCTGTATCCCGGCACTGACCGTGGTCACCACAAAATCGACCACCTTGATGATGCCCTGGGCGACCCCGGCAATAAAATCACCGATGTCGGTCAACCAACTGAACCACCCACCCGACAGCGAACTGCTGCGCAAGGCCATCAGCAGCCCCGACGCCGCATCGGCGGACAAATCGGTAAAGCGCACCTCGCCATCCTGCACACTCAAATGCCAGTGCTGCTCCGGCACCAGCGCCAGGTCTAGCAAGCGCGCGCCTGCAAGCGCATCGCTACGCAACGAAACCCCAGGGCGAGGCCGGCGCGGGTCTACATACGGCGTTGCCGCTGAAGCCTTGCGGTACAGCGGGCTTGCCAACTGCATGCTGCGGCTGACCGCCTCGGCCACCGCGTTGGCGGTTTCCTGCTTGTGGTACTGATCGCGCAGCAACGGCGCACCACCGGCCAGCTTGGCGTTCATCAACTCCTCGCCCGTGGTGACGCTGAGCCTGTCCTGCACCTCGGCATCCTGACGGATCTCGATGCGCTCGCCGGGCGACATCAACGACGGCACCGCCACCAAAATCGCCGGAGCCGCCAACGCACTGACCTGCTGCGCAATCGACAGCACCCCGGCGCTGTTGGTCAGCAACCGCACCGGCCGGCGCGGCGTGGCGTAGTAGACCCCACCATTGATGGCCAGCCGCGACGGCTCCTCGGTCCATACTTCGACCGGCGTATCGGCCAGTGGCGTGCCCACTTCACTGAACAACGTGACATCTGTGCTGTACGAAGCGAAGTCCTCGATCTTGCCGCCCGCCTGCACCTGCAGCGCCGCAATATTCCAGTTACCGCTGAGGGTTTCGCGGGTGAGTTGAGTGACGGTGTTTTGCTGCGCCTGAATCGCGAACACCGCCAGCCCGCCGTCTTCCACCGTCGCCTGAAACGACTGCACGCCGTTGTATATCGGCGTCGGCTGCGACCAGCCGGTGGCTGAAGGGGCGCTTTGGCTGGCGTGGTACAGCGTATTGTCCACGCCCAGCAAAAGCGCATTCAGCGCCGGGCGCGAAGGCAGTACGGCCACCTGCTTGAACGACGACGCCACCGTCAACTGCGCCCAGCTGTACGGCTGCTTGCCACCCCCGACCAGGCAATAGGCATTGCCATCGGAAAGAACGGCCAGCACCTGGGTATTGCCCACCTCATCGGTCGCCGCCGCCACATCCAGGCTGCGGAAGTTGGCGGCAATCGCCGGCCGGTCGAGTTGCCCGGTGCTGAGGGTGTATTCGAGGATGACCGTGTCGAACACCGAGAACGCCACATTGGCGTCGCTGTTGCCCGTCCACACCGCGTTGAGGGTCTGCAACTGCAAGGTGGTGCCATTGAGCGAGGCCGGTGCACGCCCAGCCCACACGCCCCAGCTGAAGTTGTACAGCGTGCCGACCAGGCCCTTGGCTTCGATCAGCACCCCGATGTACAGCTTGTTGTTGATGCGCGTGGTGGTGATACGCGCAATGCGGATGGCATTGGAAGGCAATGGCACGTCGATCATTTTCACCGCCGACCAGCGCGAAGCCGATGTGGGCTGCTCGACGCAGTACAGCAGGTTGGTGCCTTGGGCGGCGAACAGCACGATGTCGCCGCTCGGGGTCAGGCCGGTGGCGATCACCTCACCGGTCAGCCCGGTGGCTGTCGCGCTGTTGGCCGTGGTGCTTTGCGGGTCGGGGTAGATGTTCCAGACCTCGGTATTGCTGCCGCTGGTGAACAGCTCCACATCGCCACGGCCATTGACGATGGCCGATGCCGAGCTGCCACCGTGCACCGCACTGGCCACGCGGTAGTTCTGCATGAAACGCGATTCAGGGACGACGGTGACGGGGGTACGGGCGTGCGGGGGCGACGACGCTAATCTTTCCATGATTTGCTCCGGGGGGCAGGTTGGTCCATCGACGGAGAGAGTAGGAGCGTTTTGACAGGGGGCTTCGTTTATTTTGGAATACAGAGGGTAGCGATTTGCTATCAGCTTCCTCTATGACGCTTCCACACTGCCTGTAGGAGCGGGTTCACCCCGCGAACACCGGCAACGCCGGTGCCATACCCCGCCAGTGCAAAAAATATGTTCTGATCTGCACAGCAGGCACTACACAAGGAACCGAGTGATGAACTGCCATATCCGCTTGGCGAAACCAGAAGATGCCGAGGACATAAGCCGCGTCGTGATAGCTGCATTACGCCGGTCGAACGCAGCTGACTACGATGACGGCACGATATTGCGCGTGGAAGGGTCCTTCAGCGCAAGTGCCATTCTTGAACTGCTCACGCGACGCCTGGTATTCGTGGCATTGAATGAGGGCCAAGTGATTGCCACCGCCAGCCTTGACGCAGATGTGGTCAGGAGTGTGTTCGTTGACCCTGAATATCAGGGGAGTGGGGTCGGCAAGCAGATGATGGAGGTGATCGAAAATGAAGCGATTGCCCAAGGGCTGGAAAGGTTGCGAGTGCCCTCTTCCGTTACTGCTGAAGGGTTCTATGCAGGGTTGGGGTTCTGCAAGGTGCGGGATGCGTTTTATGGCGAGGAACGTACGATTGTGATGCAGAAGCGGGTGATAGGGCAGTGATTTAAATGCATGTTCTCAATCTGAAAAATCACGATATTAACATAAGTAGTCGTGGCTCTTCCGAGCCACGCCAGAGCACTTAGCCACTTGAGCCAAGTCCTATTACTTTGCATCCTAAGCTCGATGCCGAGCTACGGCCTTGCCCAAATGCTCGAGATTAATAAGCGGTGTATGCATGCGTTGCTCTTTCATACGTTCTTCCGCACAGCCAACCCTTACATAATTAACCAATGAATTGACTGCCAAGGTACCAAAAATGGGCACGATCACTGTCAAAAGCATCAGATATTCAAGATCATAGCGAAAAACGCCAACCACAAGGAACGGAGCAAGCGCAATCGCGGCGAGCACAGCATACTTCAGGCACTCCCAAAATTTACGCCACCGTCTGGAGAACGCGGCCCTGTATCCTTGCTTGAACTCCATCTAATTGAACCTTCAAATCCATGTGCAATAATTCTCCCTTCTCATTTAAATTCAGCAACGCTATGGGGGCGCCAATCAAGCCAGATGCGTCGCTGGCCGCTTTAACTGCGGCAACTCAATCAAACGCCCCGTTCACAACCTCATAAATGATCCCGGTCGCGACCGCCACGAGCAGCAAGTCCACCCCCGCCTGCACCCACTCGTAGCCCTCATAATGAGGCAGTTGCCCAAGCAACCGGCCATCCAGCTTCTTGGCGATACCAGGCGGCAGCGGCTTGCCGCGCGCCAGGTTCTTTTGAATGCCAGGCGGCAATGCAAGGCCTGGGCTCCAATAGCTGCGATGGCCACTCAAGATGCCCAGCACATCGCCTCGGTCGATTGATGGCCCGCCGTGCCAGTCACCGCCACCCGAGCTCGACTTTTTACCGCCAGCATTGCCCTGCCCTTGGGAATGCTGGCCCTGCCCCTTACCTTGCCCGTGCCCTTTGTTATTGCCGTTACCGTTTCCCGGGTCGGCATACGAAGCGCCAGGGGCCACTAACAGCGCCACTGAGGTTACTGCGGCAATCAACACGTGCAATTTGGCCATTACGACACCCTTTTCAGTGAAGCGGTTTACTGAACTTTAGGCCATGCGGCCATTGCGTAGCTGCGGGCTAAGCTAGTTTGGACATGCCCCAGCCATCCGGAGCCCGCCGATGGACCCTTCCAAACCTGCACAGCCCTCTGTCTGCGAGCCTTCCGAACACGTCGACCATCTCAGGTTTCACCGCGCCCATGCGCACATGCAACCGGTGTTTGGCAACGACGCGTTCGCCCGCAAGGCAGAAGCCTTCGCCCGCTTCTTTGGCACGCCCTTGTTTCTAGGGTCACAGTCACTCGTGGTACTGATCTGGGTGGGCATCAGCCTGTCAGGGCTGTCCGATTTCGACCCCTACCCCTTCATTCTGCTCAACCTGGCGTTCAGCTTACAGGCAGCCTATGCGGCGCCCCTGATTCTGCTCGCTCAAACCCGCCAGGCCGATCGTGACAAGGCCTCTTCCGAGGCAGATGCCCGCCACCGCGAGGCCATTGCCATGGCCAACCAACGCCGCCAGCGCGATGCTGAGACGCACAGTAAACAATTGCAGCAGCTATTGGAGGTGAATACCCATTTGACCGAAGCCACCAAGCAGATGAGCGAGAGGATTGAAATGCTGACCTCGCAATTGCACGCGCACTTATTGAGCGCAGGGGGGCGAGTAGCCGAGCACAACGACTAACCGTCAGGGAGCCCCACGGGCGTCGTGACCTGAAAGAGGTGGCACCTCTACGCCAGGCACGGCCTCATGGCGCAAGCAATTACTGTTTCTGCTGCTTCATGGTCTGCCGATGCAACTCAATGAACGGCGCCTCGGCCGGGTCGATTCGGTCCATGCCCGCCGCAATCCGGTGCCAGTACGGATACTGCGGCGCAATCCGCGTCACCCGCTCGAGCAATTGCTGGTCTTCGGCGGTCAGCAGCAGCTCCACCGCCTGCAAGTTATCGTGCAACTGCTCGGCCGTGCGCGCCGCCGTGATCACGCTGGTGATACCGGGCCGGTCCTTGAGCCAGGCCAGGCACACCCGCGCCGGCGAGCAGCCATGGCGCTGCCCCACCTCGATGAGTGCCTCGATGATGTCGTACGCGCGCTCTTGGTCGTGCACGTAGGGCTCTGGCCAGTCATTGCCCTGGCGCGTGCCGCTCGGGGTCTTGTGCCCGCGCCGTACCTTGCCGGTCAACAACCCCTCCCCCAGCGGCCCCCACACCAGTGTGGCGATGCCCTGGTCGAGCGCCATCGGCAGCAGCTCATACTCGGCCTCGCGCGCCTCGGGGGTGTAGTAGATCTGCTGGGTAACCGGCTGCTGCCAGCCCTTGAGCTGGGCGGTGCCGAGGGTTTTCATCATCTGCCACGCGGTGTAGTTGGAGGTGCCGAAATATCGCACCTTGCCGCTTTGCACCAATTGCTCCAGCGCCGACAGCGTCTCTTCAACTGGCGTGATGCCATCCCAATTGTGAATCTGGTAGAGGTCGATATGGTCAGTGCCCAGGCGCTTGAGGCTCGCCTCGCAGGCGCGGATCAGGTGATAGCGCGAAGCCCCGCTGTCGTTGGGGTTGTCGCCCATCGGGCTGCGCGCTTTGGTGGCCAGTATGATCGACTGGCGCCGCTGCCCCAGCGCCTGGCCGACGATTTCTTCGGCCAGGCCGTGGGAGTAAAGGTCCGCTGTGTCTACCAGGTTGACCCCAACGTCGAAGGCCATGTCGAGCATACGCCTCGCCAGCGTTACATCCACGCTGCCGGTTTTTTCGAATGCGCCCCGGCCGCCGAACGGGACTGTGCCGATGACCAGTTCCGAAACCAGCAGGCCGGTATTGCCAAGTGCGCGGTATTTCATGGTGAGTACCTCCAAATGCAAACGACTTGGAAGTACCGACGGTACAGCGTGCTGAAACGTTCAATCCGATCGTTTACGAGGGGCTTGATACTCATAGGGCTGTTCAACGCTCTGCCGTTCCTCGTCCGTGGCGTCATCACGCGCTGGCCAATCTGCGCCCTCTTGCTCATTCATCAGCGGGTCGTCATCAGGGTTCGGGACTGTAGGGCTGTCCGGGTTCACGGCAGGGTCGGGCGAAGTGGGCAGGTCACGGTTGCTGCCGCCTTGCGCGGTGTGATCACTGTTCATCGCTGTACGCCTCGGAAGAAACGCTGGGTCACCCAGCGAGCTTACGGATGCTCGCTGGACACTGAATTGTTGGCGTCGACATCCCTCATCTCTTCCTCAATCGGCGACTCATCGTCCGCCGGCAATGGTACTTCGCCTTCATCAGGGCCAGCCTTTTGCGCCGCGTCATCCTGGGCGTCCTGACCCGAGCCTGGGTCGCCGGGTGGAGGGTTCCAGTCTTCCGGTCGTTTCTCGGACCATTTTTCGCCCGCGCCCTGTTTGGGTTCAGACTCAGTCTGCTCCAACCCTGACCCATGGGCCGCGCCGACGTCAGGTGCTTTTTCTTCTGGGCCTGCATAGGGCGCATCGGGGCCGTTGTGATCAATTGCCATGATAGTTCTCCAGTTTGCGTGCCAACGCCTCAATAGAGAGAGCGTGCCCCCGCAGCGCCTATTGGCGCTTCAAACCGGGGTGCACGACTACACCGAACGCCCCGGCCTCATTCAGCGCCCGGGGGGATACCGTCCTTGTTCTTGTCCTTGAGCTTGGCCTTTTCCTCTTCCGTGGAATGCGCCGGTACCTGGCTTTGTTGCGTATCGTCTTTGCGCTCAGTCATCGTGCTGCCCTCAGGTTGATGAACGTTAGGCACCCCTGCAGTTGGACAGTTCAAGCGAATGTACGACGCTGGCCGCTCACGCCTGCGCGGTGAAGACCGGCTCGCCGTACACAGGCTTTGCATTGTCGGTCAATGCATTACTTCATGGCCGCATCAAAGGCTCGATACCGATCCACTTCTTCACGGGGTGGTAGCAGAGCTCGATGGGTGGGATCGGCAGTTTGCGGCCTTGGGCCTCTAATGCGCCCAGGTGAATGGTCCACTTGGCATCGGCGTTGAACTTGTCCGTCTGGAAAATCACATAGGCGGAGCCGTAGCGTTTGTTGTTGGTGATTTTAGGGATGTTGCGGTGCACTTCGTCGCTGTTGATGTCGTAGGGCGACGGGCGTGCTGAGGACGGGTACACGAGCGGAAAGTCGTAGGTCTTGTCGATGCCCAGGTAGACCTCTGGCCGCGCATTCAGACGCGAGCCGTCTTCGACCGTGATATAGGCCTGGCGGCTGTCGTACAGGATCGGGATCGGCGGCTCGCCACGGTTGGAGGTGGATGAGGGGCGCTGGCGGTTTTTGTTGTAGGCGATGAGCTGTACGTAGAACTCCGGCCGCGAGTATTTCTCGCCGGGGTAGTTGACGTGCAGGCCTTGCGAAAATGGCCGGTCGCTCCACTGGGCGGCGTGGTCGTAGAGGTACGTTTCCAGGTAGAGGGTGGTCTCGCCTTGCGGGCCAGGTAATTTGTACTGGAACTCGGATTGGCAGAGGTCCGCGTAGGCGGCGCGTTCGCGCTTCCAGGGGACGCACGCGGCCAGGGTGGTCATGGCCAGCAACAACAAGAGCGAGCTTGCGGATTTTAAGTTAGTCATGACCTTCCTTGGTTTGAATGCCTGTCACGGGTTAGTTTCGAAGCCCGAGCGTTGCGAGTTGTTGCGGCGAACGGCCTAAGAATCAGATTTAAACCCTATCTTGTAGTCCATTTCCCAAAGATACTCGCTGCGCCTGTTTTTCGTTGCGGTCGTTTTATCAGCATTTTAGTCTCGCCCGGTCGTTGCACATCAACGACTAGCTTTGACAGGCTGATGACGACCAAACACCCAGCTGTGCCTATGGCGGCTGTGTGTGGGGCACCTCGTGTGCGCCGGTTTGGTCTTCACCGGTCTGTCAACCCATACACAGCTGCCTCCACTTGTTTGACAGCAAGCGCTGGTCGCTCCATTGAGGACCAAATGATGCTGAAGATAGTCCCCGATCCACCCTACAATTTTCACTCCCTGGAAGACACCCTCATGATGGCCGCGGACTACGCACTCTGTGCCGAAGCCGTTGACCAGCAGGCGATGTTGATGCAACCCAAGTCGCCCTCCTCCTTGTTGATCATGACCTCGATGCACGAGCTTGAAACCTTGCGCAGACTGCTTGAGGTGGCATTGGCGCAGGTGCAAATGCCGACTGAGCCGGGAACGCGGCACTAAGGGCATCTACGCCCGCGACCTGTCCATCGACGGCCTGATGGAAGACAACCCCCAGTTGCTTTGGGCCTCGCACTACCTCTGCGCCCTGGCCAAGGCCCTGCTCGACGATGCCGAGCTGGGCATGCTGAAAACTCAAAAGTAACCACTTGTGGGAGCGGGCTTGCCCCGCGAAGGGCCGCAAAAGCGGCCCTGCAACTCAATTACCACCACGGACTCATACAGCGCCCAGGAATGCAGGTACCCGCCTGGCGATCCCCTGCCTGCAAGCCCCCTCCCCACAGTCAATTTTTGTAAATTCTAGGTAAATTATTATTCACATTTTCTTTTAAATGATTCTCGTTTGCGTTAATGTCCCGCCCCGATTGCATTCTGCCCCTGGAATCCAACCGCTCGACAAGGACAGTTACACGATGCCATACCCACCTTTTTCCCGTGCCCTGCTCACCGTCGCACTGCTCGCCGCGACTGCGGTGCAGGCCGAGGAAATTCACGAGCTTGAACCGCTCCCCGCCACAGAACTGCAAGCCTCGTTCGTCACCGCCACGGGCGGCGGCACTGATGTGCGAGACGCACCGGCTAGCGTCAGCGTTATCACCCGGGAAGAGATCGAGCGCCAGCCGGTCTACGACCTGAACACCCTGCTACGCCGCATCCCCGGCGTCACAGGGGGTTACGGCCCCGTGGGCGAGCAGTCGAAGATCAAACTGCGCGGCCTTGACGACAAATACACCTTGATCCTGGTGGACGGTAAACGCATCGGCAGCTCCGCCGACACTAACTACCGCCGTGATCTGGGTCGCCAGGACATCAACTGGATCTCGCCGAACATGATTGAGCGGATCGAGATCGTGCGCGGGCCGATGTCGTCGTTGTATGGCTCTGACGCCATGGGCGGCGTGATCAATATCATTACCCGCAAGGTATCCCGTGAGTGGAGCGGCTCGCTCAACGTCAATACCACGATCCCAGAAGACTCCGACCGCGGTCAGACCAACCAGACCAGCGTTAACCTCTCTGGCCCTGTCACCGACTCCCTGGGGCTGCGCCTGGGCGCCAACCTTACTCGGCGCGCTGCCGACGAAGCCGAGCCGCGCCTCGACGCACTAGGTGACTTCGTTTACAACGACGGCGCCGGCGGTTCCAAAGACCACAGCGTCAACGCCTTGCTTAATTGGCAGATCAACGACAACCATGAGTTGTCCTTCGAGGCTATCCAAGGCGTGGAGCGTTCGTGGTCGTCGAAGAAAACCTTCGGCGACTGGGGTGATACGGTCGGTGAGGGCTTTGGTGCCGGGCGCCTGACCCGTGATAGCTTCGTGGTCTCTCACCACGGCGACTGGGGCTTTGGTACCTCGCGTATCGACGCTTACCTGAACAAGTTCGACAACGAACTCAGCGAGGGCAAGGCCAACTCCGAAGAAAAAATCGTCGAGGGTAGCCTTAACATCCCGTTTGAACTGCTGGTAAACCAGCGCCTCACCGTTGGCGGCCAATGGAAACGCGAGCAACTGACCAACACCGACACGCTGGGCACCGTACCGGTTGATTACCAAGGGGCAGCGGTGGGCGGCGCGGACCTTGAAGGCGACTATTCCGCGCTGTTTATCGAGGACGAACTGTTTCTGCTCGACAACCTATCGCTGACGTTGGGCAACCGCTTCGACCACAGCGACGAGTACGGCAACCACAACAGCCCACGTGCTTACGTGGTGTATCACCCTCACCCTGACTGGACCGTACGTGGTGGCGTGTCACGCGGCTTCCGTGCCCCCAGCCTGAAAGAAGGCAGTGCTGGCGCGGCGACCAACTCTGGCGGTCGCGGTTGTACATCATTGCGCCCGCTGGGTTATGTGACCGGCAGTTGCTGGATGGCAGGCAACCCGAACCTGCGTCCGGAAATCAGCACCAACAAAGAGATTGGCGTCTCCTTCGACCGCGACGGTTGGGAGGCCAGCCTCACTTACTTCCACACCGACTTCAAAGACAAAATCGAGTATGCGCCGCTGGGGTATTTCCAGGGCCGCTGGTGGACCATGCTGGAAAATGCTGACAAAGCCCGCACCCGCGGCTGGGAAGGCAGCACCAAAGTGCCGTTGTGGGAAAACGCCAGCTGGCGCACCAATGCCACCTACATGCTCGAAAGCCGCAACCTGTCGACCGGTGAAGACCTGATCAGCTCGCCGAAGCTGTCGTTGTACAGCGCCATCGACTGGCAGATCACCGAACGGTTCGGTACCGAATTGTCAGCTCAGCACGTGGGCAAGCAACGCGGCCTGGGTACCGACTTCGTCAAGCCGTACACCACGTACGATCTGACCGCCAACTGGGCAGCCACCCACTGGCTCACCCTGAATGTCGGCGTGCAGAACCTGCTGGATGAAGACCCGCGTGATGACTCGACCAGCTATTACGTGCCTGGCCGGGCGTACTTTGCAGGGATAACTACTTACTTCTAATTGGCAGCGCACAACCCGGAATTCGCGCTTTTACGCGAATTCTGGGTTACTTGTGTGAGGCGCCGTCGGCGCTCAAGCAGCAGCGACCCGTTCGCCATCACCGCTGACCTCGAATTGCCCCACCAGCTTCTGCAGCTTGCCGGCATCCACCTTTACCTTCTGCGCGCTGTTTTGCAGCACCACTGCGGTCTGGCGCATCTCGCTGGAGGAGTGGTTAACCTGTTCGATGGTCTTGCCGTACTCGATGCTGCGGCGGTTGAGCTGCTGGATGATGGCGAACATGCCCTCCACCGCCTGGTGAAGTTGCACGTTCTCCGACGACGCATCCTCGGCCAGGCGCAAACTATCATCGACATTCTGCACGCCCTCCTCCATAAAACTCACCGCTTGCTGCGTTTCGTTCTGCAGGCCTTCGACCATGTGCCGGATATCGTCGGCCGCCCGTGCGGTGCGGGCCGCCAGACTGCGCACTTCATCGGCCACCACCGCGAACCCACGGCCATGCTCGCCCGCCCGTGCCGCCTCAATGGCGGCATTTAACGCCAGTAGGTTGGTCTGGTTGGTAATGTCGCTGATCAGCCCGGTGATATTGCCAATCTGCGCCATGCGGCTGTCGAGCAGTTGCACACTAGAGGCCGAGCGGGCCACCACATCGCGAATCGATTGGGTGCCCGCCTGCACAGCCAGGTACTGCTCGCGGGCGCGGCTGACCACCTCGTCCATGGCCTGCTTCATGTGTTCGGCGCTGACCGAAGCCTGCTGCAGCTCACCGAGCTGTTCCTCCATGATGATCATCATCTGGTGCACCGCATCGGCCACCTCGACAGAGCTCACGCTCGCTTCCTGGCTGCGCCCGAGCATCATCTGGTTGGTGCTGCCAACCGTGCGGCTGGCCTTGACCACCTGCCCCACCACGGCGTCCAGGCGGTCGATGAAACTGTTGATCCAGCGCGCCATGTCGCCACTCTCGTCATTGGCCAGGGCGCCAGTGTCCAGGCGCTGGCGCAGGTTGCCCTCACCCTCGGCGATGGTACGCAGCACACCGCTCATGCCGTTCAACCTGGCCGCCAGGCGCCTGGGCCCGAGCACGCCGAACAGCAGCGTAGCACCGACCATGCTGAGGGCCTGGATGGCGTCGTTCACCCCCTGTGGCAATCCGGCGTAATGCTGCACCAGGTAATTACAGCCGAACAACCCAACCATGGTCGCCACGTAGGGTTTCATCAACCGGTAGCTCAGCGAACGGCGGCGATAGACCTCCTCCAAGTCGGCCTCGCACATCATGCCCCAACGGTCGGGCGACCCTGGTAACTGGAAGGTCACGCCCTTGCCGACCACCGGCACATGGCGGTAGTCCGAATAACCCGGGTAAGTCACGAACAGGTTGGTACCACGCCGGATGGTTTCCCGCACGCCGGGGTGCAGTTCACGCGTCGCGGGGTCGGTGAAGCGCAGCTCCAGCTCGGTATGGCGCTGCACCTGCACCGTGCTCCAGGGCGTACGCACGCCGCTCTTGAGGTTTTCGCCATGGGTAAACGTCCCGTCCTCAAAGCGCGAACGGGACAAGGCGGTGCCTGGTTGCACGGTCGGGTCGAAACGCGATTGCACCATAAACAGATAGTTGTCGCCCGACTCGGCATAAATATGCCCGGCCTCGCGCTGAATCAGGTCGCCCAGCACATCATTGGGGACCCGGCCACACAGGCAGCCCAGGACGTTGCCCGCGTGCCTGATCGGCTGGTAGAACATCAGCGTCACCTCATCGTGAAAACGCGACGAAGATGGGCCGATCTGCAAGGTCATCGGGTCGCTGTAGGGCCCGTGAAGAAATGGCGCTTTCAGGCCTTGGGCCAACGCCGCGAGCTGCTCGCACTGCGTACTGCCACGCTTTGGCCAGGTGGATACCCTGACGTTGCCCGTGCAGTCAATCACACTCAGTTCCGAAAAATCTTCGGCCTGTGCCAGCTTGTCGAGTAATGCCGAGGGCTGAATATGAGCGAAGTCTGCTGCCAGGCATTCCGCCAACTCTGCCAGGTGATCCCATTGTTCGCGCGCCCAGTTGTGCAGCAATTGCACCCGCGTCTGGGCAATGGCTTCGAACGTCTGCTCGATTTCTACATAGTTCGAACGATTGAGGCGGCACGCCCACCTCATGCTGAACTTTCCGGCTTTGCCGAACCAGGGCAGCCAACCCCGCTCGCTCGATGACAACTGCATGGAACTACTTGAAAGCGACATTAAGTTCACCATAAGCGACACAGATATCAAAATGCCAGCAACTTCCACGCCAACTGTAATCCAAGCGGAATGCCGGGTAGTGGCTACCACTAGACGCTCACTGCTGGTGCATGGAGGCTGTTATTCCAGGCCACTTCGCACCCTGAAGGGGCGCGGAGAGAATGAAGCGATCTTACGCGGGCGGCCAGGCTGGACCGGTGGGATGTGGACCCAAGCAGATGTTCGGCTGGCTGAAAGAAAGCCTCCGAAATGTCACACACTTCGACAAGCTTGCATAAAGCTACACCGCCATGGTCTCGTTGGCGTGTTCCATGCGCTGTCTGCGACACCTTGTTTCAGACAGCGCCTGGGACCGCCGATCTGCTTTAGAGGTTCAGGGCCTCTGGCTGAGAGCGGCCTTACAGAAAGCGACCGTTTTCATGTGACCATCACGCGAGGTAACTCGCAGGAAAGCCCCTTCATGGTACGAAAAGCAAGCCCCGCTGCCACCTCGGACTGGGTCATACGTAGCGCTCAACCCGGCAGCGTGGAGCGGATCGAAGCATGGTTCGGCAGCCATGGCTACGACCCGCATCGTCACGACACCTACTCGATCGGCCGCACCCTCGCCGGCGTGCAGAGCTTTCACTACAAGGGGGCGCTGTGCCACGGCGTACCGGGTAATACGCTCGTCCTCCACCCTGACGAAGTCCATGATGGTATGGCCGGTACGGATGCGGGCTTTCGCTACCGGATGGCCTACATCGACCCGGCGCTGATTCAAAACGTGCTCAGCGGTGAGCCACTGCCCTTCATTGCCGGCGGGCTGACCCGCGACCCGCGCCTGTACCGCGCCAGTGAAGCCTTCGTGCAGGCACTGGATCACCCACTGGAAACGCTGGAGGAGCAGGACGCCGTCTATGACCTGGCCATGGCGCTGCGTGCGGTCGGCGGCAAGCCCCGCGGCCGCAAACGCCTGGACTACCGCTCGGCCGAGCGCGCCCGGGCGTTCATCATGGAACACCTTCAACAGGGCATCACCCTGGAGATGCTCGAACAGGCCAGCGGCCGCGAGCAATGGAGCTTGTCACGCGACTTCCGCGCCCTTTACGGCACCAGCCCCTACCGCTTTGTCACGCTGCGGCGCCTGGACACTGCTCGGCGGCTGATGCTGGATGGCTTCACGCTGGTCGATGCAGCACTGGCTGCGGGCTTTCACGATCAGAGCCACATGACACGGCACTTCACCCGCAGCTATGGCGTGTCGCCATTGCGCTGGCTGGAACGCTTGCGGCCTTCCCGCTGACTTGCAGGATCGTACAAGAGCGGCGTGCGTTGGGTTGGGTAGGCTGATCACCTCAACTACAGAGGATCCGTCATGTCCGACGCCAACACGCAACGCGCATCATGCCCTGTGAACCTGACCCAGAAGGCTTCACTGATTGAACAGCAGTGGAGCCCCAGGGTGGTCGCGGAAATGAACGACTACCAGTTCAAGGTTGTGCGAATCGAAGGTGAATTCATCTGGCATTCGCACCCGGAGACCGATGAAGCGTTTCTTGTGCTTGAAGGCACCTTGCGCATCGATCTGCCAGAGGGCTGCGTGTATGTGAACCCCGGCGAATTGTATGTCGTGCCACGTGGGGTGGAGCACAGGACAGCGGCGCAGGGGGAAGCGAAACTGATGATGATCGAGCCACGCGGCGTGGTGAATACCGGCCATGAAGGGGGTGAGCGGACGGCTTTGAACGACGTCTGGATCTGAGTTGATCGTCTCAATAGACGATACCGGGATGCGCGTAGACCCGCGAGCACACTATGCATATATGGAACTAAGATCCTCAATGCTGTAGAACTTCGTGAATCCGGCGCTTTAATAGCTATCGCTTCAGAGGACCGCTATATGGGCATCCGCAGCTTAGCGAAAAATCTGCCTCCAGACCCCGCCAAAGAAGGCTGGGTGCTTGGGTGGGGGGTCCTGCGGGATAGACATCCATGGCATTTTGTCGACGTCTATGCAGACCAGAAGACAGCCAAGGCGGAGGCGGAGCGCCTTGGTGATGGCTACGTCGTTGAGTACGGGTCACACCGCCTTGGCTCGAAGGAATTCATATGCGGGACCACCCTGCCTGAAGGCTAACGGCAGCGCATCTGTCCGCCTGGCCACTGATCCAGCCTTCGTAACCACACTCTGCCGCAGCGCGAAGAATGCGGGACCCTGACGCACAGGAAAGCAGACCTGCTGACACGGCCGCCGATGCAGTGGGCGAGTAAGATTACGGAGTTACTGCCGTACAAAGGGGGCCACCGTTGATTGCGCCAGCTGTGAAAGGATACTTTCATTCGAGGGGGGCTATAAAGGAGGACATTATGGAAAAAACAATCAGACTCGCCAACCTCGCGGATATCGATGCCATTTTTGATATTCGAACCAGCGTTCACGAAAATCACTTATCCCTTGATCAGCTCGCGGAAATCGGGATTACTCCTAGAACGATACGACAGGCAATTATAGAGGCCCCATGCGCTTGGGTCGCCGAGGTCAATGGTGCCCCTGTAGGCTTTTCCATGGCCAATGTCGAAGACGGATGTGTGTTTGCCGCTTTCGTTCTACCCGAATTCGAAGGAAACGGATTAGGGCGCAGACTGATGGATAAAGCAGAGACTTTCCTATTTCAACACCACCAGACGATCTGGTTAGAAACAGCTGAGGCTAGCCGTGCGAGTGGCTTCTATCGAAACCTCGGCTGGCAGCCCGTGAAGACCTTACCAGAAGGTGATATTCGCTTTGAAAAGCACCAGAAATAGTAATCAACAAATGTACTGATGATTTGAGTTTGGTCAAAGACGACCTGAAGCACACCTTCGGTAGGCGCCTGAAAGCGGCAGGTGCGACAGAGGAAGATCGGAAATCGTTTCTGAGACACAAGACCGCCTACTTTGGTGCAGAGCTGGCAACTGATAGAAGCGGCAAACAAAGCCTCAGCGACGGACTCGCGTGGGCCGGTGCTGACAAATCAGAAGAGGAGGCAGGCGTAAAAACCTGAGAAGTCACGCAAAAGTCACGCGCATGAAAAAGGCCACTCCTTGCGGAAATGGCCTAAGTCATTGGGATTATTGGTCGGGACGGAGTGATTCGAACACTCGACCCCTTGCACCCCATGCAAGTGCGCTACCGGGCTGCGCTACGCCCCGACTCTATTCTCGATACTGCTGAGAACGATGAAGAATCTACCCTAACCTTTTGATAAATGAAAGCTTTTTCTCAAAAAATTTCCATTCGTCGGAGCAGATCACTTCTTCAACACCACCAACACATCCTCCAACTCAACAATCATCTGCCGAATCAGCTGCTTGTACTGGCTTGACTCATCCTTCACCTCATCACTGGAGAGCCTTAACCGCGCCCCGCCAATGGTGAACCCCTGATCATAAAGCAGCGCCCGAATCTGGCGGATCATCAGCACATCCTGGCGCTGGTAATACCGCCGATTCCCCCGCCGCTTCACAGGGTTCAGCTGAGGGAACTCCTGCTCCCAATACCGCAGCACGTGCGGTTTTACCGCACAAAGCTCGCTCACTTCACCAATGGTGAAGTAGCGCTTGCCCGGTATGGGGGGCAGTTCGTCGTTATGGCTTGGTTCCAGCATAGGCCTCAACCCGGGCCTTCAACTTCTGCCCTGGACGAAAGGTGACGACGCGGCGAGCGGTGATCGGGATCTCTTCCCCAGTCTTGGGGTTGCGGCCCGGCCGCTGGCGTTTGTCGCGAAGGTCAAAGTTGCCGAAACCGGACAGCTTGACCTGCTCGTTCTCTTCAAGTGCGTGCCGAATTTCTTCGAAAAACAGCTCGACCAACTCCTTGGCCTCACGCTTGTTAAGCCCCAGCTCCTCGTACAGCCTTTCGGCCATCTCAGCTTTCGTCAGAGCACCCATGCCGTTATTTCCTTAACGTGGTGTTCAACCTTTGTTCAAGCGAGGTGAGGATGTTTTGCAGGGTAGTGTTCACCTCATCGTCGTTAAGAGTGCGCGATGGATGCTGCCAGGTCAAGCCGACGGCCAGGCTTTTTCTATCAGGATCAATGCCTTTACCTTGGTAGACATCAAACAGCCTGAGGTCTGTGAGCCATTCGCCTGCATTGTCACGAATTAATTCAAGCACCGCGCTAGAAGCTACATCACGTCCTGCGATCAAGGCCAGGTCACGACGGGTTTCTGGGAACTTGGACAGTTCGCTGAACTTTGGCAGGCGGCCTTCGACCACGTCGCCCAACACCAGCTCGAACAGGAACACTGGGCGGTCCAGGTCCAGGGCTTTGGCAAGCTCCGGGTGGATGGCGCCGAGGTAACCGACTGGCTTGCCGTCGCGCTCGATGAGGGCGGTCTGGCCTGGGTGCAGGGCCGGGTGTTTGCCGGCGCTGAAGGTGAAGTCGCTCAGGGCGCCGGAATAGCCCAGCAGGGCTTCGACGTCGGCTTTGACGTCGAAGAAGTCGATGCCGTCGCGGCCGTTCGCCCAGCCTTCTGGCAGGCGGCTGCCGGTGACGACCCCGGCGATCATCGGCTGCTGCTCGAGGTTACCGAGCTGGCCGACGAAGCGCAGGCCGCTTTCGAACAGGCGGACGCGGTCTTGCTGGCGGTTGAGGTTGTGCTGCAGCGCCTTGACCAGGCCCGGCCACAGGGACGCGCGCATGGCGGCCATGTCGTTGGAGATCGGGTTGGCCAGCAGCAGTGGCTCGACGCCAGGGCTGAACAGCTCGAACAGTTTCGGGTCGATGAAGCTGTAGGTGATGGCTTCCTGGTAGCCACGGGCAACCAGCAGGCGGCGCAGGTTCGGCAGGTCACCGCGGGTTTCCGGCTTGCCCTGGGGCGCGAGGCGCGCTTGTGGGTAGCGGACCGGGAGGTTGTTGTAGCCGTACAGGCGGGCCAGCTCTTCGATCAGGTCGACTTCCAGGCTGATGTCGAAGCGGTGGCTTGGGACGTTGACGGTCCACTGCCCTTCCCCATTGGCCGTGGTGGTCAGCTCCAGGGCGTTGAGCAGTTGCTCGACCTGGGCTGGGTCCATCTGCATGCCGAGCATCTGGGTGATGCGTTCGGCGCGCAGGGTCACCGGGGCGACCTGCGGCAGGTGCTGTTCGCTGACGGCCTCGACGATCGGGCCGGCTTCGCCGCCGACGGTTTCCAGGATCAGCGCGGTGGCGCGTTCCATGGCTTCGCGGGCCAGCTGCGAGTCGACGCCGCGCTCGTAGCGGTGCGAGGCGTCGGTGTGCAGGCCGTAGGAACGGGCCTTGCCGGCAACGGAGATCGGCTCGAAGAAGGCGCTTTCGAGGAACAGGTCGCGGGTTTTCTCGGTATTGACGCCGCTGTGCTCGCCACCCATGACGCCGGCAATGGCCAGGGCGCGAGTGTGGTCGGCGATAACCAGGGTGTCGGCGCGCAGGGCAACTTCCTGGCCGTCGAGCAGGACGAGCTTCTCGCCCTCTTCGGCCATGCGCACGCGGATGCCGCCGTTGATTTCGGCAAGGTCGAAGGCGTGCATCGGCTGGCCGAGCTCGAGCATCACGTAGTTGGTGATGTCGACGGCGGCATCGATGCTGCGCACGTCACTGCGGCGCAGGCGTTCGACCATCCACAGTGGGGTCGGCCTGGACAGGTCGACGTTGCGGATGACGCGGCCCAGGTAGCGTGGGCAGGCAGCCGGGGCGGACACTTCGACCGGGCGCACTTCATCGTGGGCAGCCGGCACGGCTGGCACTACCGGGCGGGTGACCGGGACGTTGTACAGCGCGCTGACGTCGCGGGCCAGGCCGGCCAGGGACAGGCAATCACCGCGGTTCGGGGTCAGGCCGATTTCGATGCTGGCATCGTCCAGGCTCAGGTACTGGCGTATGTCCTGGCCAACCGGGGCATCGGCAGCCAGTTCGAGCAGGCCGTCGTTTTCTTCGCTGATCTGCAGCTCAGCCGCCGAGCACAGCATGCCGAACGACTCGACGCCGCGCAGCTTGGCCTTCTTGATCTTGAAGTCACCTGGCAGTTCGGCGCCGATCATGGCGAACGGGATCTTGATGCCCGGGCGCGCATTGGGGGCGCCGCACACCACCTGGAAGGTTTCCTGGCCGTTGCTGACCTGGCAGACGCGCAGTTTGTCGGCGTCCGGGTGTTGTTCGGTGGCGAGGATTTCGCCCACGACGATGCCGCTGAACTGGCCGGCAGCGGGGGTCACGCTGTCGACTTCAAGGCCGGCCATGGACAGGCGGGCGACCAGTTCGTCACGGGAGACTTGCGGGTTTACCCAACCGCGCAGCCACTGTTCACTGAATTTCATGCTGTTCTCCTGAAAGTTGCGTCGGGCATTGACCTAGCGGAATTGCGCGAGGAAGCGCAGGTCGTTGTCGAAGAACAGACGCAAATCGTTGACGCCATAGCGCAGCATGGCCAGGCGCTCGGCGCCCATGCCGAAGGCGAAGCCCTGGAACTCTTCAGGGTCGATGCCGGACATGCGCAGCACGTTCGGGTGGACCATGCCGCAGCCCATGACTTCGAGCCAGCCGGTCTGCTTACACACGCGGCAGCCGTTGCCGGAACACATCACGCACTGGATATCGACTTCGGCGGACGGCTCGGTGAAGGGGAAGAACGACGGGCGGAAGCGCACGGCCAGTTCTTTTTCGAAGAACACGCGCAGGAATTCTTCGATGGTGCCCTTGAGGTCGGCAAAGTTGATATCGCGATCGATCAGCAGGCCTTCGACCTGGTGGAACATCGGCGAGTGGGTGATATCCGAGTCGCAGCGGTAGACGCGGCCCGGGCAGACAATACGGATGGGCGGCTGGGTGGACTCCATGGTCCGCACTTGCACCGGCGAGGTGTGGGTGCGCAGCAGCATGTTGGCATTGAAATAGAAGGTGTCGTGCATCGCCCGGGCCGGGTGGTGGCCGGGGATATTGAGCGCTTCGAAGTTGTGGTAGTCGTCTTCGACCTCTGGGCCTTCGGCGATGCCGTAGCCGATGTGGGTGAAGAACTGCTCGATGCGCTCGAGTGTACGAGTAATCGGGTGCAAGCCACCGGTGGTCTGGCCACGGCCTGGCAGGGTGACGTCAATGCATTCGGCAGCCAGGCGAGCGCTGAGCTCGGCTTCTTCAAAGGCGGCCTTGCGTGCGTTGAGCACCACCGTGACGCGTTCCTTGGCGTCGTTGATCAGCGCGCCGACTTTCGGCCGCTCTTCGGCTGGCAGGTTGCCCAGGGTCTTCATCACCTGGGTCAGCTCGCCTTTCTTGCCGAGATATTGAACCCGGATCTGTTCCAGGGCATTGATGTCTTCAGCGCGCTCTACGGCCTCAAGGGCTTGGGAGACCAGCGCATCCAGGTTTTCCATGTACAGACTCCAGATACGAAAATAGGGGAAGAGCTTTGAAGGCTCTTCCCCTATCGATGACGTTCAATGCCCGACGGCGCAAGCGCCGCCGGGTGATTGTCGCGGGTACTTAAGCCAGAACGGCTTTAGCTTTCTCGACAATCGCAGCAAACGCCGCTTTTTCGTTCACTGCCAGATCGGCCAGAACCTTACGGTCGATTTCGATCGACGCTTTTTTCAGGCCAGCAATCAGACGGCTGTAAGACAGACCGTTGTTGCGTGCACCAGCGTTGATACGAGCGATCCACAGTGCGCGGAACTGACGCTTCTTCTGGCGACGGTCACGGTAGGCGTATTGACCGGCCTTGATGACAGCCTGCTTGGCAACACGGAATACGCGCGAACGTGCACCGTAGTAACCTTTAGCCAGTTTCAGAATTTTTTTGTGACGCTTACGAGCGATAACGCCGCGCTTTACACGAGCCATGAGTAACTTCCTCTATCTTTGACCAGAATTAACGAACGCGCAGCATGCGCGCGACTTTCGCGACGTCAGACGGGTGCAGCATGCTGCTACCACGCAGTTGACGCTTACGCTTGGTCGACATTTTGGTCAGGATGTGGCTCTTGAAAGCGTGCTTGTGCTTGAAGCCGGTAGCCGTTTTCAGGAAACGCTTCGCAGCACCGCTTTTGGTTTTCATTTTTGGCATGTTGGAACTCCGCATTCGATAAAATTACACATAATCATCAGGCCTGCCGTGCCCGGGAGATTACTTCTTTTTCTTGGGGGCGATGACCATCATAAGCTGGCGTCCTTCCATCTTAGGATGCTGCTCAACGGTGCCGTATTCGGCGAGGTCAGCTTCGACCCGCTTCAACAGCTCCATGCCCAGCTCCTGGTGGGCCATCTCACGACCACGGAATCTCAGAGAGATCTTGGCCTTGTCCCCATCGGTAAGGAAACGTACCAGGTTGCGTAGTTTTACCTGGTAATCCCCATCCTCCGTCCCTGGACGAAACTTGATTTCTTTGATCTGGATGATCTTCTGGTTCTTCTTCGCCGCAGCCTGCTGCTTTTTCTTCTCGAAGAGGCTTTTGCCGTAGTCGAGGACCTTGCAGACAGGAGGTACGGCGTCGGCAGAAATTTCTACCAGATCCAGCTTCGCTTCTTCAGCGATACGAAGCGCTTCGTGGATCGAGACGATGCCCAGCTGCTCACCGTCAGCACCGATTAAGCGAACCTCTTGAGCCGAGATATTCTCGTTGATCGGGGCCTTCGGTGCAGCACGTTTATCGTTTCTCATTTCACGCTTAATAGTCATTACTCCGATTCTTGGCGACCACGCCGGGAAACCGCTTGTGTCAGCAGCTCAGCGAATTGCGCGACGGGCATGGAGCCCAGGTCTGCGCCTTCGCGAGTACGCACAGCGACGGTTTGCGTTTCGACTTCGCGATCCCCTATAACCAAAAGGTACGGGACCTTGAGCAAAGTATGCTCGCGGATTTTAAAGCCGATCTTCTCATTTCTCAAGTCCGACTTGGCACGGAAACCGCTACCGTTCAGAGATTTCTCTACCTGAAGGGCAAAATCGGCCTGTTTGTCGGTGATGTTCATGATCACCGCCTGGGTCGGCGCCAGCCAAGCCGGGAACACGCCAGCGTAGTGCTCGATGAGCATGCCGATGAAGCGTTCGAACGAGCCGAGAATGGCGCGGTGCAGCATGACCGGGCGCTTACGGCTGTTATCTTCGGCGATGTAGCTGGCATCCAAACGCTCTGGGAGGTTCGGATCGTACTGCAGGGTACCACACTGCCAGTTACGGCCGAGGCAGTCGCGCAGGGTGAATTCGATTTTCGGGCCGTAGAAGGCGCCCTCGCCCGGTTGATATTCCCACTCCAGGCCCGATTCATTCAAGGCATCGGCCAGTGCACCTTCGGCACGGTCCCACAGCTCTTCAGAGCCCACACGCTTAGCTGGGCGGGTCGACAGCTTCATGGCGATGTCGCTGAAACCGAAGTCTTTGTAGACGTCCAGGGTCAGCTTGATGAAGTCAGCGGCTTCTTTCTTTACCTGGTCTTCGGTGCAGAAGATGTGCGCGTCGTCCTGGGTAAAGCCACGTACACGCATGATGCCGTGCAGGGCGCCGGACGGCTCGTTACGGTGGCAGGCACCGAACTCGGCCAGGCGCATCGGCAGGTCGCGGTACGACTTCAGGCCCTGGTTGAACACCTGCACGTGGCACGGGCAGTTCATCGGCTTGACCGCGTAGTCGCGGTTTTCCGACGAAGTGGTGAACATGTTCTCGGCGTAGTTGGACCAGTGGCCGGAACGCTCCCAGAGAATACGGTCAACGACCTGCGGGGTCTTGATCTCGAGGTAGTTGTTGTCGCGCTGGACCTTGCGCATGTACTGCTCGAGCACCTGATAGACGGTCCAGCCGTCCGGGTGCCAGAACACCATGCCCGGGGCTTCTTCCTGCAGGTGGAAGAGGTCGAGCTGCTTGCCGATCTTGCGGTGGTCGCGTTTTTCGGCTTCTTCGATGCGCTGGATGTAAGCAGCCAGCTGCTTCTTGTCAGCCCAGGCGGTGCCGTAGACGCGTTGCAGCTGCTCGTTCTTGGCATCGCCGCGCCAGTAGGCGCCGGACAGCTTGGTCAGCTTGAATGCCTTGAGGAAGCGCGTGTTCGGCACGTGCGGGCCGCGGCACATGTCGACGTATTCTTCGTGGTAGTACAGGCCCATGGCCTGTTCGTCCGGCATGTCTTCGACCAGGCGTAGCTTGTAGTCTTCGCCACGGGCCTTGAACACGTCGATGACTTCGGCGCGCGGGGTCATCTTCTTGACGACGTCGTAGTCCTTCTCGATCAGCTGCAGCATGCGCTTTTCGATGGCGGCCATGTCTTCTGGGGTGAAGGGGCGCTCATAGGCGATGTCGTAATAGAAGCCTTCGTCGATCACCGGGCCGATCACCATCTTGGCGGTCGGGTACAGCTGCTTCACCGCGTGGCCGATCAGGTGGGCGCACGAGTGACGGATGATCTCCAGTCCCTCTTCATCTTTAGGGGTGATGATCTGCAGGGTGGCGTCGTGAGTGATCAGGTCGCTAGCGTCGACCAGCTTGCCGTCAACCTTGCCGGCCAGGGTGGCCTTGGCCAGGCCTGCACCAATGGAGGCTGCGACTTCGGCTACGGATACGGCGTGATCAAACGAGCGCTGACTGCCATCGGGAAGAGTAATAGTGGGCATGGCGCCTCCTCTCCTAGTGGTGACCCCTACCAAAGGTCACGTGGGTTGGGATGAGCCAGTACAAGATCCGCGCTGTCTTTCTCAAGAGAAAGCCTGCCTCACAGTGGCAGAAGCCTTTCGGCTTACCAGGGGCGAACCAGAGTGACTGGAAAGTAAGAAATAGCTGCAGGCCGCGGCTGCGGGACTGCAAGCCGAGCATGCTAGCACGCGGGGTTGGGCGCTATGCAGAAATATTTGGAAATTACACCGCAGGGGTGAACTTCCGCGGAAAATTCCCTATCAGACTTTGGGAAGCATCCTACTCTTGATGAGACCTAAACCAAGGAGTGTCTGGTTATGAGATTTCCGTCTCTTCTGGCCCTGAGCGTTGCTGGCGCCCTGCTGCTACCTGTGGCCGCCAATGCGGGTGAATTCCCGGCTGGCGCGAAGCAAAACTACATGACCCAGTGCACCGAGGCCGCCACCGGGCAGGGCCTGGACGCCAAATCAGCGCAGCAGCACTGCACCTGTGGCGCAACCGCTATCGAAAAGAACTTCAGCACTGAGGAAATCAAGGACCTGGACAGCAAGGACGGCGTTGACGCTGCCCTGATGCAGAAGGCACAGAAGGTCGTGCAGCAAGCGTGCATGAAGGGCTGAAACCATAAAGCCGGGGGGTTCGCCACCCCGTGTTTGCGCTGGATCAACATTTGGCGAAGGTAAAAGGCGCTAGATGCGCAGAATTAGACTATGATGTGTCCTGTGCTTCGAAGCCTCGGCAACATCGCACTACTGAAAAAAATCAAATCTGGAGATTCACCCCATGTCCAATCGCCAAACCGGCACCGTTAAATGGTTCAATGATGAGAAAGGCTTCGGCTTCATCACCCCACAAGGCGGCGGCGACGACCTGTTCGTACACTTCAAGGCCATCGAATCTGACGGCTTCAAGAGCCTGAAAGAAGGCCAGACTGTTTCCTTCGTAGCCGAAAAAGGCCAGAAGGGCATGCAGGCTGCACAGGTTCGTCCGGAGTAATTCGGGTAGCTGTAAAAAAACCCGCCCTGGTGGCGGGTTTTTTTATGGGGTTTGCAAAGGCTCAACCACAGTTGACGCGCGTGACCACACCTTGCTCGTCCACATTCAGGTTCAGGCGCTCGGAGCGGTACTCCAGCGTCACCACGTCATGCGGCTTGAGGATACGTGCCATCTGCGAGCCACTGGCCTTGCGCGCCTGCTCCAGAAGCTCTGCACTGCCCGGCTTGCCGATGGCGAAATCGGCACCGCTGGCCTCACAACGACCGTCGTTGCCTGCTGGCGCGGCAGGGGCGCCACTACCACAGTTGCCACCTGTACTGCAACCAGCCAGGACAGCAGCCATCGCCAGGGTTGCCAGGTAAGCACGGGTACGGAACATGAATCCTCCTAAAATCGATCTGGGCACTGTCTGATCCGACAGCTGCGCGCATAGTTTGTTGCAAAACCGCACAAGTCTGCCTGAACACGCCCAAGGAGGCGAAATGCAATCGTGACCGGATTTTGCACAATGGGCTTGGTTTGCTGCGCAAAGCTTTTTATTCTTAAGTCGCAGAGTCATTGACGCAACGGCATGATTTACTGCAAAAAGTGGAGCGCACCGTGCCTCCAGCGAACACCAGGGTCCGGCGTTCGCCCTTCCGTCCCAGGCCCCCAGTGAGAGCCTTTCATGAGCAGCCACAGCATCGATGCCGATATCAAGGTCAAATGGGCCGAGGGCCAGAGCGCCTACAGCCCCAGCACACCGGAAGAGTTGCTACTGATTGCCATCGACCTGCTGGTACGCGATCGCGGCAGTGAAGCGGCGCGCAGCTTCATCGACCAGGTGCTCGAACGCTTCGCACCCCATCCGGCTATTGCAATCGAGCCAGGCGCGCGCTGAGCAGGTCGAACACGCCCTGGGCGTCACCTTCCTCCACCCACATCACGTTGGCGGGCTGTTTAAGCACGCCATACCAGTCGGCGACAGTCTGCCCCAAGGTCGGGCCTTCGCGGCTGTCGATGGCCAAGTGAATGCGCCGGCCGCTGAACAGTTCGGGTTTCAGTAGGTAGGCAATGACGCTGGCGTCGTGCACCGGCCCGCCGGGCATGCCGTACAGGTCCATGTCATGGGTAATGTAGGCGTTGAGAATGTCCACCACCCGCTGGCTGGCCCGGTTGTTCACCGCTGCAAGCTGCTTGAGGCGTGCCTCGCTGGTGAGCAGTTTGTGGGTGACATCCAGCGGCAGGTAGGTCAGCGGCACACCACTGGCCAGCACCACCTCGGCGGCATGCGGGTCGGCGTAGAGGTTGAATTCTGCGGCGGGGGTGATGTTGCCGCCATTGAAGTGGGCGCCGCCCATGACCACCACCTCTTTGATGCCTTTGGCGATTTCCGGGCGCTGGATGAGTGCCAGAGCCAGGTTGGTCTGCGGGCCTAGCATGGCGATGGTGATACTGTTGGGCTTGGCGGCGCCGAGGGTGTCGACCAGGTACTGCACGGCATTGCCCTGGGCCAGGGGCTTTTTCGGCTCATGCACCGGAACGCCGGTCAGGCCTTCTTCGCCATGGACGTCGGCGGCGTAAATGGGGGCGCGCACCAGCGGGCGCCCTGCCCCGGCGTAGACGGGGATGTCTTCGCGGCCAGCCCATTCGCGGGCCAGGCGGGCGTTGCGTGAGGTTTTGTCGAGGCGCACGTTGCCGGCCACGGTGGTAATGGCGCGGATGTTCAGCTCATCGGGCGAGGCCATGGCCAGGAACAGCGCGACCACGTCGTCGGCGCCGGGGTCGGTGTCGATGATCAGGTCGCGTGGGGCGGCCTGGAGGGTGGTGGTGGCAGCTGCAGCCATGAAAGTGAGTCCTTGTAGCAGGGGTTTGAGCATGAGGCACTCCTGTTGCCTTGGGGTATTTACCGGTTTTTTGTAGGCGCGGCGATGCGATCAGAACGTAACGCCTGAGATCAAAGCAATGTTGCTGTACGGCTGGCACTCCCCCGTGCGCACCACGGCCCGCGCGCTGCGTGAGAGCACTTTGAAATCTTCATGGGGCATCCATTCCCGTTTGCCCAACTTGCCGCGCAAGCGCTCGATTTCCACCAGCCCGGGCGGCACCACTTTCTGCATTTCCTCGGCCAGCACATGCCGCTCCACCTGCAACTCGCTCAGCACCACGCGCAAGACACTGGCGAAATCCGGTATGCCCGGGGTCAACGCCAGGTCGATCAGCTCGACGCCCGGCGGCACCGGCAACCCGGCATCGCCGATCACCAGAATATCGCCATGCCCCAACCCCGCAATGACCCGTGACAGGGCGACATTGAGCAGCGCGGTCTTCTTCATGGCTGCAGCTCCGCAAGGTAAGGGATCGACGGCTGCGCCCCGGCGCGAGTGACCGACAAAGCCGCTGCGCGCTGGCCGAGCGCGATCGCCTCGCCCTCCTCCAACCCACGCACCAGGGCGGCAGCAAAGCCACCGATGAAGGTGTCGCCTGCCGCCGTGGTGTCCAGCGGTTGCACGCTGGGCGCGGGAAAGTGCCGATGGCCCTGTTCGGTCACCAGCAAGGCGCCTTGGGCGCCGAGGGTGATGATCACTTTGCCAGCCCCCAGTTGCAGCAGCCGTTCGCCGGCGCGCCGGGCGCTGGCCTGGTCGCTGACGGCGATCCCGGTCAGGGCTTCGGCCTCGCTTTCGTTGGGGGCCAGGTAATCGATATGGGCGAACCATGCCGGTGGTAACGGCCCGGTGGCGGGTGCCGGGTTGAGAATGACCTGCTTACCCAGCTCACGCCCCCTCGCCAACGTCCAGGCCACGGTGTCGTACGGCACCTCCAACTGGCAGATGATGACCTCGGCCGCTTGCAGCAGCGCGTCGAAGCGCTGCACCGCCTGCGGTGTCAGCAGACCATTGCCGCCAGGGATGATGACGATGCAATTCTGGCTGGCGGCATCGACGGTGATCAGCGCCACACCACTGGAAACCCCTTCGCACACGCTCACTGCCTGGCAGTCGATACCTTCTACTTCCAGCGCCTTGCGCAGTTGCTGGCCGTAGGCGTCGTCGCCCACGTTGCCGATCATCGCCACGCTGCCGCCCAGCCGCGCCACCGCCACCGCCTGGTTGGCACCCTTGCCGCCGGGCACGGTGAAAAAGGCCTCGCCGGGCAGGGTCTCACCGGCCCGTGGCAGGCGCTGGGCGCGGGCCACCAGGTCCATGTTGAGGCTACCGACCACCACTACCTTGGCATGCATGGGAATTCCTTAGCGGTAATCATTGAACAGGTCCGGGCGTGGCCCGGTGGACTCGCGCTGCACGATGCGCGGGGCAACGATGCGTTGCTCCGCCGAGCCTTGCCGGGGCGTGGCGATGCGTGAAAGCAGCAATGCAGCAGCGCTTTCGCCCAGCTCGCGGATCGACTGGCCCACGGTGGTCAGCGGCGGGTACACGTAGCGGCTGAGCTCGATGTCATCGAAGCCGATCACCGACAGCTCGCCCGGTACGTTGATATTGCGCTCGGCCGCAGCGCGCAGCACGCCAAAGCCGATCATGTCGTTGCCGGCAAAAATCGCCGTGGGCCGGTTGCCATCCAGCAACTGTGCCGCCGCCCCGTGGCCGCCCGGGCTGGTGAAGTCGCAATGCAGCACGCGGCTCGCCCCCACCGCTGCGCCCGCCTCGCCCATGGCGCGACGGAAACCGGCCAGGCGCAGTTGGCTGACGCCGGTTTCGGACGGGCCGCCGATGTAGGCGATGTCGCGATGGCCAAGCTCAAGCAGGTGCCGGGTGGCGAGGTAGGCGCCGTGCTCGTGGTCGATGCGTACCAGGTCAGCGTCGACGCCATCCAGCTCACGGTCGACGATGACCATCGGCGTGCGCACGCAGGCCAGGCTGTGCAGCAGGTCGCTGTCCTCGCCCACGGACGCCACCACCAGGCCGTCGATGCGTTTCTCCAGCAGCACACGCAGGTAGCTGCGCTGCTTTTGCGGGTTGTCGTCGGAGTTGCACAGGATCACGCAGTAGCCGTTACGCTCGCAGGCGTCTTCGATGCCTCGTGCCAGTTCGGCGAAATACGGGTTCACGCTGTTGGGCACCAGCAAACCGATGGTGGCGGTGCTGCGCGCCTTGAGCGAACGCGCCACGGCACTGGGCACGTAGTCGAGTTCGACGATGGCGGCCTCGACCTTCAGGCGCACCTGTTCACTGACGGGGCGGGTCTTGTTCAGTACATGGGACACGGTGGTGTAGGAAATACCCGCCAGTGCCGCGACATCTTTAATGGTTGCCATGTTTTCAGTTCCGCCGGCCTGCACGCCGGCTACGGTAAGTGTCGAGCACCACGGCGATGACGATCACCGCCCCGGTGATGATGCGTTTGGTGGGTTCCGACGCGCCGATCTGCGCAAGCCCTGCGGCCAGCACCGAGATGATCAGCACGCCAAAGAAGGTACTGATCACCGAGCCGCGCCCACCCATCAAGCTGGTGCCACCGATTACCACGGCGGCGATCACCTGCAGCTCCAGGCCCGACCCGGCGTTGGGGTCGGCGGCTTCCAGGCGTGAGATCTGGAACAGCGCTGCCAGGCCGGCTAGCAGGCCCATCAGGGCGAACACCAGCACTTTGTAGGGGCGCGGGTCGATGCCGGCCAGGCGCACGGCCTCTTCATTGGTGCCGATACCGATCAAGTAGCGGCCGAACACCGTACGGGTCAGCACCAGGTGCGCCAGCACGATCACCAGCAAGGCGATGATGAAGGCCGGCGAGATGCCGAACGCGACCGGGTCGGAGAACCAGGCGTAGGCGTCGCCGATATAGGCAGTACGCGAGTCGGTGAACTGATAGGCCAGACCGCGCGCCATCTCCAGTACGCCGAGCGAGACAATGAACGACGGGATACGCCAGGCCACGGTGACGCCACCGGTGATGCTGCCAGCCAGGGCGGCCACGGCCATGCCGAGCAACGCCGAGGGCAGCACGCCCCAGCCCCAGCCGAGAATGGCCACGCTGACCGTGGAGGCCGCCAGCGCCAGCACCGAGCCGACCGACAGGTCGATGCCGCCGATGATCAGCACGAAGGTCATGCCGACCGCCAGTACCATCAGGTCGGGGATCTGATTGGCGAGGGTGCTGAAGGTGGCGTACGACCAGAAGTGGCTGCTGAGAAACGAGAACAGCACGATCATCGCCAATAAGGCGCCGGCCAGGCCCAGGTAGGTGCCCAGGCCGAAATACGTGCCAGTGCGGCGCACGGGGGCGGCGCTTTGGCTGTCGAGGGGGGTGGTTTTCATGCATCCGTCCTGGGCGCTGCGTCATGCAGCAGTGCGTCACGTTTCTGATAGCCGGCAAAGGCGGCGGCAAGTAGCTGGTCCTGGCTCCAGTGGTCACGCTCGAACGTGTCGATCAGGCGGCCGGCCGACAGCACGGCAATGCGGTCGCAGATCAGCATCAGTTCGCGCAGGTCGCTGGACACCACCACCAGGGCCTTACCCTGGCGCGCCAGCTCAGCCAGCAGGCCGTAGATGTCGAATTTGGCGCCGACGTCGATGCCTCGGGTCGGCTCGTCAAACAGCAGCACCTGGCAATCACGCTCCAGCCAGCGGCCGATTACCACCTTTTGCTGGTTGCCGCCCGACAATTCACCCACGGCCTGGTGCGGGCCGGCGCTGCGGATGCGCATGGCCTGAATCTGGCGCTCGGCCAGGGCCCTTTCTGCCGCGCCGTCCAGCACACCGGCACGCGATACCGCGCCGAGGTTGCCCAAGGCGATATTGGCGCTGATCGACTGGGTCAACAGCAGGCCCTCGCCTTTGCGGTCTTCGGTAATCAGGGCGATGCCGGCTTTTACTGCCGCCTTCGGTGAGTCGATCGTCACGGCCTGTGGCGGCTGGCCCAGCGCGATGCTGCCGCTGTCGGCGCGGTCGGCACCGTAGATCAGGCGCAGCAGCTCGGTGCGGCCGGCGCCGATCAGGCCGGAGATACCGAAGATCTCCCCTGCCCTGACCTGGAATGACACGTCGCGCACCTTGTCGCCGCGGCTGAGCCGATCGACCTGCAGCAACGGCGCGCCAATCTCGCGGCGGCCCAGATCGATGTGTTCGCCCAGCTCGCGGCCGACCATCAGGTTGACCAACTCGGCGCTGCTGTAACGCTGGATCGGTTCGTCGCACACCAGCTTGCCGTCGCGCAGCACCACAATCCGCTGCGCCACGCGCTGCAGTTCTTCAAGGCGATGGGAGATATAGACGATGGCCACGCCGCGCTGGCGCAGTCGCTCGATCTGGGTGAACAACAGCTCCACCTCGCGGGCGGTTAGCATGGCAGTGGGTTCGTCGAAGATCAGCACGTGGCAATCGCCGATCAGGTTGCGGGCGATCTCGACCATCTGCTGATGGCCGATGCCCAGCTCTCCGACTGGCGTGTCCGGGTCGATGGCGTCCAGGCCGACCTGGGTCATGGCCGCCGTGGCCAGTTGGCGCAGGCGCTTGTGGCTGATCCAGCCGAAGCGGCTGGGCAGGTTGTCGAGGAACAGGTTTTCGGCCACGGTCAACGTCGCCAGCAGGTTGAGTTCCTGCATGACCATGCGCACACCGAGGCGCTCCGCCTCGCTGCGGCTGCCGGGTGCGTAGGCCTGGCCGCGGTAGGTCATGTGCCCGGTGGTGGGCACTTCGAGGCCACTGATGAGCTTGGACAAGGTGCTCTTGCCGGCGCCGTTCTCGCCCGTCAGGGCCAGCACTTCACCGGCCCGCAGGCTCAGGCAGACGTCACCGAGCACGGGCTGGGCGTAGGTCTTGCCCAGCCCGCTGGCGGTGAGCACCACTTCATTTGCCGTAGCAGGCATGGCCCTCTCTCCTGGCGGGTATCAGGGCTGGGTGATGAGTTCGACCGGGGTCTGGATGACGTTGTCGGCATCCACGCCCGGCTTCTCGCCGTTGATCATCTTCAGCGCCGCCTGGATACCGAACACCGCCTGCTGGCTGGCGGCCTGGTCGAGGGTGGCGAGCACGCGGCCATCCTCGAGCATCGGCTTGATGGCATTGATGTTGTCGTAACCGACCACTTGTACCTTGCCGGCCTTGCCTGCCGCACGCACCGCCGACACTGCGCCCAGGGCCATGCTGTCGTTACCGGCCAGCAGGGCCTTGAGATCGGGGTATTCGTTGAGCATGGCGGCGGCGACGGCGTTGCCTTTGTCGATTTCCCAGTTGCCGGACTGCACCGCGACGATCTTCATCTGCGCAGCGTCCATGGCATCCTTGAAGCCTGCCGTGCGCTGCTGAGCGTTGGTGGTGGTCGACACGCCTTCGATGATGCCAACCTGGTCACCGGCCTTGAGCTTTTGCTGGGCCAGGTAGTCACCGACCATGCGTGCGCCCTTGCGGTTGTCGGGGCCGACGAAGGGCACGCTGATGCCTTTGCTCTTGAGCAACTCGGGGTCAAGGCGGTTGTCGATGTTGATCACCACCACGCCTTTGTCCATGGCTTTTTTAACCGCAGAAACCAGGGCCTTGGAGTCCGCCGGCGCAATCACCAGCGCCTTGACCCCCGAATTGACCATGTTCTCGACGATGCGGATCTGCTCGCCGGTGTCGGTTTCGTTCTTGATGCCGTTGGCGACCAGGTCGAAATCACTGGCGTGGGCTTTTTGATAATCCTTGGCGCCGTCTTCCATGGTGCGGAAGAATTCGTTGGCCAGGGACTTCATCACCAGGGCGACTTTGGGTTTTTCTTCGGCGTGGGCCTCAGACAGCGGCAGGGCCAGGGTGGAGACGACAGCGAGGGCCAGCAGACGACCGGGGAACGGCAGTTTCATGGACGATGACTCCGAATCTTGTGTTTTTTATCGGATCGCAAACGTTTGCGTTGACTCACTATGGAAACAGGACCTGGTTTTGTCAAATCCGTTTGGCTGGCTGGGCCTGAGTCACGCCCTGGGGCAGAGTATCCGGAATTTATCCGAAAAACCGAACAGGTTTTCCTATTCTTGTTCGGGATCCCGAATCAAACCTGATGTTTGTAGGAGCGGCCTTGCGTCGCGAAAGGGCCGCATAGCGGCCCCGGGATATCCGCAGCGACGCCTAAATCCGGGGGCCGCCTTGCGGCCCTTTCGCGACGCAAGGCCGCTCCTACCACAAGCCGCATCTAGGCTGGTACGAAACATGCCTAGCGTTTGTTGCACTTCAGCAATCGCCTCATTAGGAAGAGAGAACAATAACTATGAATGCTGCACTTAAAACCTTTGCCCCCAGCGCACTCGCTCTGCTGCTGATCCTGCCGACCACGGCTTCGGCCAAGGAAGCCGAAACCCAACAGAAACTGGCCAACGTGGTCATCCTCGCCACCGGCGGCACCATTGCCGGCGCGGGCGCCAGCGCGGCCAACAGTGCCACCTACCAGGCCGCCAAGCTTGGCGTCGACAAGCTGATCGCCGGCGTGCCGGAGCTGGCAGACCTGGCCAATGTGCGCGGCGAACAGGTGATGCAGATCGCCTCCGAGAGCATCACCAACGAAGACCTGCTGAAACTGGGCAAGCGCGTCGCCGAACTGGCCGAGAGCAACGACGTCGACGGCATCGTCATCACCCACGGTACCGACACCCTGGAAGAGACCGCCTACTTCCTCAACCTGGTAGAGAAGACCGACAAGCCCATCGTGGTGGTCGGCTCGATGCGCCCGGGTACCGCCATGTCGGCAGACGGCATGCTCAACCTGTACAACGCCGTGGCCGTGGCCAGCGACAAGCAGTCGCGCGGCAAAGGCGTACTGGTGACCATGAACGATGAAATCCAGTCCGGCCGCGATGTCAGCAAGTCGGTCAACATCAAGACCGAAGCATTCAAGAGCGCCTGGGGCCCAATGGGCATGGTGGTGGAAGGCAAATCCTACTGGTTCCGCCTGCCGGCCAAGCGCCACACGGTCAATTCGGAATTCGACATCAAGCAGATCAGCAGCCTGCCTGCCGTCGACATCGCCTACGGCTACGGCAACGTGACCGACACCGCCTACAAGGCACTGGCGCAGAACGGCGCCAAGGCGATCATCCATGCCGGTACCGGTAATGGCTCGGTGTCGTCGCGGGTAGTGCCGGCGCTGCAAGAGATGCGCAAGAACGGCGTGCAGATCATCCGTTCGTCCCACGTCAACCAGGGCGGTTTCGTGCTGCGTAACGCCGAGCAGCCTGACGACAAGAACGACTGGGTCGTGGCCCACGACCTCAACCCGCAAAAAGCCCGCATCCTGGCCATGGTGGCAATGACCAAGACCCAGGACAGCAAAGAGCTGCAGCGTATCTTCTGGGAATACTGAGTGCTGTAGCAGCAAGGCCGGTGCGCTGCCTGCGCCGGCCCTTCCCTTCAGCCAAGCCTACGGCGCAACGCGCTTGAGCTCATTCAGCAAGCCCATCAGTTGCTCCAGCTTGTCTTCGCCGAACTGCTGCTGGATCTTGCGGTAGTTGGCCTCCATACCCTCGCGCATCGACTCGAAGCAGGCCTCGCCACGTTCGGTCAGGCTCACGAACATGCGCCGCTGGTCCTGGGCGGCCTTTTGCCGGCGCACCAGGCCGTCGCGCTCGAGGCGGCTCAATACCCCGGTCATGCTCGGCTTGAGAATGCAGGCCAGGTGCGCAAGCTGGTAGCTTTCCAGTTCGCCCTGCTGGCTGAGGATACGGATGACTCGCCACTGTTGTTCGGTCAGGTCATGTTCGTTCAGCAATGGCCTGAAAAATGCCATCGCAGCCTCCCTGGCCTGCAGCAGGCTCAGCGTCAGCGAGGGTTGAGTCTTGGTCATGTTGGCGCCTGTGATAGGAGTACAACGGGCAAGATTAGGGGCATAGGCGAAAAGGGACAAGGCACCTGGAAAGTGCAATCTGTTCCATGGAAAACCCATTCAAGGCCAAGGGGCAAGCTGCGACCATCCGGATCAAACACCCACAACCCGATCCGGGCGTACCGACGTGGCCATATCACTGCAACTGGGCTTGCCGCTGGCGGTATTCGCCGGGCGTGAGCTTGGCGTAACGGTTGAAGAACCGGCTGAAATAGGCCGGGTCCTTGAAGCCCAGCTGGTAGCAGATTTCGTTTGCCGTGCTGCCGGAAAACAACAGCAGGCGCTTGGCCTCCTGCATCAGCCGCTCAAGCACCAGGCGTTTGGACGGCAAGTCGGCAATGCGCCGGCACACATCGTTAAGGCGTGCTTCGGTCACGCCGATCTGTTGTGCGTACTGCGCCAGCGGCCAATGCTCAAGGTAGTGCGCCTCGATCAACGCATTGAAGCGGTGGAAGATTTTCAGGTCTTCATGCCGGGCCGGCGTCGACTCCAGCGAGTTGGGGCACAGCCGCAGCAAGCTGACCATGATCAGCCGGGTCAGCGACTGCAGCGCCGCCTCGCGCCCCGGGTGGGGGCTGGCAAACTCATCGCTGAGCGCATCCAGCCAGCGCTCCAGCCGGCGCGCCTCGGCCGTGTACGCGGCCGGCACGTTGCCCAGGGCAACGCAGGCAGGCTGTACCTGCACCCCCGCCGGCAGCAGGCTGGCGTCCGCTTCGATCAATTGCCAGACCAGCTGCTGACGCACCGTCAGCACATGGCCGTCGCTGTCCGCCTCGGTGACGAAGGCGTGCGCCACCGTCGGCGGCGTCAGGAAAAACATCGGCCCCGACTCGATGTACTGCTGATCGTCCAGGTACACCCGCACCGTGCCGGACTTCACGTAATGCACCTGAAAAAACCGGTCGTGACGGTGCACGGGCATGTTGCGCCCGAAGAACCCGGCAAGGTTGCCCAGCCGGTCGTAATGCACCTCGCTGTCACTGTAGCGCTGGTCGTAGACCTGGCCGATGTTGATGTTCGGAATCGGATGCCGATCGCTCATGCCTGCTTACCCGCAAATCGCTTGACCGTGTTGACGTTCACCCATGGTGCCCCGGCTGCCCGGCAGATACCACTGACGGATGTGTTGACCTTCGTTAACATATTAACTATAACATTAACACGTTAACAATCTCGGCAGAGCGACCACCGCCCTGCACCGCCTGGAGAAAAGCATGAGCCATGCCCTGCATGACGTTGCGACCGGCACCCTGTTCGGCGTTGCGCTGAACTACCAGGGTCTGCTGCAGCAGCACGAAGCGGCGTTTCACGAAGCGCCCTACAAACAACCGCCCGTCAAGCCGGTGCTGTTCATCAAGACGCCCAACACCCGCAATCACCATGAGGGCAATGTGCTGTACCCGGCCGGTGTCGAGCGCCTGCAACCGGGCCCTGCGCTGGGCGTGGTGATCGGCAAGGACGCCAGCCGGGTCAGCGCCGAAGACGCACTCGCCTATGTGGCGGGCTACACCATCGTCAACGAAATCAGCCTGCCTGAAACCAGCTACTACCGCCCTGCGGTCAAGGCCAAGTGCCGCGATGGCTTCTGCCCGGTCGGCCCCGAGCTGGTGCCTGCGGCCCAGGTCGCCAACCCGGACGCCCTCGGCCTGCGCCTGTGGGTCAACGGTGAACTGCGCCAGCACAACACCACCGCCAACTGCGTGCGCACAGTGGCCCAGTTGATCGCCGAACTCAGCGAATTCATGACCCTGCATGCAGGCGACATCCTGATCACCGGCACCCCCGAAGGCCGCGTCGATGTGCAGCCGGGCGATCGCGTCGAGGTCGAAATCGACGGCCTGGGCAAGCTCACCAACCACATCGTCGCCGAATGAGGACTCACCCTGTGAAACACGCCCGTATCCAGTTCGACGGCCAAGCCCACACCGTCACCGTCGAAGACGAGCACCTGCGTCTGGCCGATGGCCGTCTGGTGCATGAAGACCAAGTGACCTGGTTGCCGCCGGCCACCGGCAGCATGTTCGCCCTTGGCCTGAACTACGCCGACCACGCCGCCGAGCTTGCCTTCTCGCCGCCCACCGAGCCGCTGGCGTTTATCAAGTCGCCCGGCACCTACACCGGCCACAAGCAGGTCACCTGGCGCCCAGATAACGTCGCCTACATGCACTACGAGTGCGAGTTGGTCGCGGTCATCGGTAAAACGGCGAAGAACGTCAAGCGCGAGGATGCCCTGGGCTACGTTGCCGGCTACACCGTTTGCAACGACTACGCCATCCGCGACTACCTGGAGAACTACTACCGCCCCAACCTACGGGTGAAGAACCGCGACGCCACCACCCCGGTCGGCCCGTGGATCGTCGACGCCGCCGACGTGCCGGATGTAAGCAACCTGAAACTGCGCACCTGGATCAACGGCGAGCTGAAGCAGGAAGGCAGCACCTCGGACATGATTTTCGACATCCCCTACCTGATCGAATACTTCTCCAGCTTCATGACCCTGCAACCTGGCGACATGATCGCCACCGGCACCCCGGAGGGCTTGGCCGACGTGGTGCCGGGCGATGAAGTGGTGGTGGAGGTAGAAGGCGTCGGCCGCCTGGTCAACCGTATCGTCAGCGAAGCTGACTTCTTCAAGAACAACAAGGCATCAGCAGCATGATCAAGCACTGGATCAACGGCCGTGAGGTCGAGAGCAAAGACACCTTCGTCAACTACAACCCGGCCACCGGCGATGCCATCTGCGAAGTCGCCAGCGGCGGTGCCGAGGAAGTGGCCCAGGCGGTTGCTGCGGCCAAGGAAGCCTTCCCGAAATGGGCCAACACCCCGGCCAAGGAACGCGCCCGCCTGATGCGCAAGCTGGGTGAGCTGATCGAGCAGAACGTGCCGAAACTGGCCGAGCTGGAAACCCTCGATACCGGCCTGCCGATCCACCAGACCAAGAACGTGCTGATCCCGCGTGCCTCGCACAACTTCGACTTCTTCGCCGAAGTGTGCACGCGCATGGACGGCCACAGCTACCCCGTTGACGACCAGATGCTCAACTACACCCTGTACCAGCCGGTGGGTGTCTGCGCCCTGGTGTCGCCGTGGAACGTGCCGTTCATGACCGCCACCTGGAAGACCGCGCCGTGCCTGGCGCTGGGCAACACCGCGGTGCTGAAGATGAGCGAGCTGTCGCCGCTGACCGCCAATGAACTCGGCCGCCTGGCCGTTGAAGCCGGCATCCCCAACGGTGTGCTCAACGTGATCCAGGGCTATGGCGCCACTGCCGGCGATGCGCTGGTGCGTCACCCGGACGTGCGGGCGATTTCGTTCACCGGCGGCACCGCCACCGGCAAGAAGATCATGCAGACCGCAGGCCTGAAGAAGTACTCGATGGAGCTGGGCGGCAAGTCACCGGTGCTGATCTTCGAGGACGCCGACCTAGAGCGCGCCCTGGACGCGGCCTTGTTCACCATCTTCTCGCTGAACGGCGAACGCTGCACCGCCGGCAGCCGCATCTTCATCCAGGAAAGCGTGTACCCGCAGTTCGTGGCCGAGTTCGCTGCCCGCGCCAAGCGCCTGATCGTCGGTGACCCGACCGACCCGAAAACCCAAGTCGGCTCTATGATCACCCAGCAGCACTACGACAAGGTCACCGGCTACATCCGCATCGGTATCGAGGAAGGCGCACGCCTGGTCGCAGGCGGCCTGGAGCGCCCGGCCAACCTGCCAGCGCACCTGGCCAAGGGGCAGTTCATCCAGCCGACCGTGTTCGCCGACGTGAACAACAGCATGCGCATCGCCCAGGAAGAAATCTTCGGCCCGGTGGTGTGCCTGATCCCGTTCAAGGACGAGGCCCAAGCGCTGCAGCTGGCCAACGACACCGAGTACGGCCTGGCCTCCTACATCTGGACCCAGGACATCGGCAAGGCCCACCGCCTGGCGCGCGGCATCGAAGCCGGCATGGTGTTCATCAACAGCCAGAACGTACGTGACCTGCGCCAACCGTTCGGCGGCGTGAAAGGCTCCGGCACCGGTCGCGAAGGCGGGCAATACAGCTTCGAAGTGTTCGCCGAGATCAAGAACGTGTGCATTTCCATGGGCAGCCACCACATCCCGCGCTGGGGCGTGTGATCATCCTCCTGCAGCGCCGAGCAAACCCGCCGCGGCGCTGCGGGACTTACAAGAATAAGGAGTCTGATCATGGGTAAAGTGGCGCTCGCAGCCAAAATCACTCACGTGCCCAGCATGTACCTGTCCGAGCTGCCTGGCCCGCGTCAGGGCTTTCGGCAAGCCGCCATCGACGGGCACTACGAGATCAGCCGACGCTGCCGTGAGCTGGGGGTCGACACGATTGTGGTGTTCGACACCCACTGGCTGGTCAATGCCAACTACCACATCCTCTGTGGTGAGCACTTCAAGGGGGTCTACACCTCCAATGAACTGCCGCACTTCATCAGCAACATGGCGTACGAGTTCCCGGGCAACAAGGACCTGGGGCTGATCCTGGCCGAAGCGTGCAACCGCTTCAACGTCGAGACCATGGCCCACCACGCCACCACCCTGGGCCCGGAGTACGGCACCCTGGTACCGATGCGCTACATGAACCAGGACCAGCACTTCAAGGTGGTCTCGGTCTCGGCGCTGTGCACCTCCCACTACCTGGCCGACAGTGCCCGCCTCGGCTGGGCCATGCGCAAGGCCGTGGAAGACCACTACGACGGCACCGTGGCGTTCCTGGCCAGCGGTTCGCTGTCACACCGCTTCGCGCAGAACGGCCAGGCGCCGGACTTCGCCACCAAGGTGTGGAGCCCATTCCTGGAAACCCTGGACCACCGCGTGGTGAAGATGTGGGAAAACGCCGAATGGGAGGACTTCTGCGGCATGCTCCCCGAATACGCTGCCAAGGGCCACGGCGAAGGGTTCATGCATGACACCGCAATGCTGCTCGGCGCATTGGGCTGGTCGAAGTACGACGGCAAGGCCGACGTGGTAACGCCCTACTTCGGCTCGTCGGGCACCGGCCAGATCAACGCGATCTTCCCGGTCACCCCCCAGGATGGTTCGGCCATTCCCGCCGCACAGGCCGCCAACCCGGCCGCTGTGCTTTCCACCAGCCGCCTGTGACCCCGCTGCCTGGCCGCCCTGCCCGGCGGCCAGGCACTCCTGCCCTGAGGATGCCCTTCATGCCACACCTGGTTCTGCTCTACACCCCCGACCTGGAAGCCGACGCCGACATCCCGGCCCTGTGCCGCGCCCTGGCCGACACCATGCTTGAACAGCGCGATGCCGCCGGCAAGGCGGTATTCCCCACCGGCGGTACGCGCGTGCTGGCCTACCCCGCCGCCCACTGCGCGGTAGCCGATGGCAACGGCGACTATGGCTTCCTGTACGCCAACCTGCGGATGGGCAGCGGCCGCGCTGCCGAGGTTCACAAAACGGTGGGCGACAGCCTGCTGCAAGTGCTCAAACACCACCTGGACGGGCTGCTGCAGCAACGCCCGATCGGCATCACCGTGCAGATCGACGAGAGCACCGCGCAGGTCTACGACGCCAAGCACAGCACCCTGCACCCGCTGTTCAACAGGCCGGCCTGAAGCCACCGCCAGCCCCTCTCAACGTCTCCTCCACTACAAGTACAAGAATATGAGCACACTGGAGCACGCCTCGCGCAGCACGGCGCAAGCCACACTCATCGACAGTACACACCGGGCCGTCACCTGGCGGCTGATGCCGCTGCTGCTGGTGTGTTACCTGTTCGCCCACCTGGACCGCATCAACATCGGCTTCGCCAAGATGCAGATGAGCCAGGACCTGCACCTGTCCGACACGGTCTACGGGCTGGGCGCCGGGCTGTTTTTCATTGCCTACGCGCTGTTCGCTGTGCCCAGCAACCTGATGCTCGAACGCTTCGGCCCACGGCGCTGGATCGCCAGCCTGATGGTGGTGTGGGGCGCGCTGTCGACCTGCATGCTGCTGATCGAGAGCAGCAGCGCGTTCTACCTGCTGCGCTTCGCCCTGGGCGCGGCCGAAGCCGGGTTCTTCCCAGGCATTCTGGTGTACCTCAACCGTTGGTACCCGGCCGGCCGCCGGGCGCAGATCACCGCGCTGTTCGCCATCGCCGTGCCGCTGGCGGGGGTGGTCGGCGGGCCGCTGTCTGGCGGTATTCTGGCCTTCATGCATGACGCTGCGGGCCTGCGTGGCTGGCAGTGGATGTTCCTGCTCGAAGGCGCACCGGTCATCCTGCTTGGCCTGGTGGTGCTGGCCACCCTGCCGGAACGCTTCGAGCAGGTGAACTGGCTCGACGCGCAGCAAAAAGCCGCCCTGCGCGCCCAGTTCGGCCAGGAAGAACAGCGCAAGCCGGTTACCTCGTTCGCCGGCATCCTCGCCAGCCCTGCGCTGTGGTTGCTAGTGGCGGTGTACAGCGCGGTGATGCTGGCGGTGAACACCTTGGCATTCTGGATGCCCAGCCTGATCCACACCGCCGGCATCGCCAGCGACGCCAGTGTCGGCCTGCTCAGCGCCGTGCCGTACCTGGCCGGTTGCGTGTTCATGCTGGCCTGCGGGCGCTCGTCCGACCGCCACCGCGAGCGCCGCTGGCACTTGTCCATCCCGCTGTTGATGGCCGCGGCCGGTATCGCGATCGCCGCCCTTGCGCCCTCTCAGCCGCTGCCGGTATTGGCCGGCCTGGTACTGGCAGGCATGGGTGCGAGCGCCGCCCTGCCGATGTTCTGGCAACTGCCACCGGCGTTTCTCAATGACCGTACCCAGGCGGCTGGCATTGCCCTGATCAGCTCGCTGGGCAGCATCGCCTCGTTCGCCACACCGTACTTCATCGGCTGGGTCCGCGACACCACGCAAAGCGCCAGCCTTGCGCTGTATGTGCTCGCCACTTTCATCACCCTCGGCGGCCTGCTGGTGCTGCGCACCCGCGCCGCCATCGTCAACCCTTGAACGCAGAGACTCTGACCATGCTTGATAACGCTTTCATTCAACAGGCGGCCGAGCGCCTCGACCAGGCCGAGCGCACGCGCGAACAGGTGCGCCAGTTCTCGCTCGACCAACCCGCTATCACTATCGAAGATGCCTACGCCATCCAGCGCGCCTGGGTCGCCAAGAAGATCGCGGCCGGGCGCAAGCTGGTCGGCCACAAGATCGGCCTGACCTCACGCGCCATGCAGGTGTCGTCGAACATCACCGAGCCTGACTACGGCGCCCTGCTGGACGACATGCTGTTCGATGAAGGCACCGACATCCCCTTCGAGCGGTTCATCGTGCCGCGCGTCGAAGTGGAGCTGGCCTTCATTCTCGGCAAGCCGCTCAAGGGCCCGAATGTCACGGTGTTCGATGTACTGGACGCCACCGAGTGGGTGATCCCTGCGCTTGAGATCATCGACGCCCGTATCCAGCAGGTCGACCCGCAGACCCAGGCCACACGCAAGGTGTTCGACACCATTTCCGACAACGCCGCCAATGCGGGCGTGGTGATGGGCGGGCGCGCCGTGCGCCCCACCGAGATCGACCTGCGCAAGGTGCCAGCCGTGCTGTACCGCAATGGTGTGATCGAGGAGTCCGGGGTCAGCGCTGCGGTGCTCAACCACCCGGCCAAGGGCGTCGCCTGGCTGGCCAACAAGCTGGCCGCGTATGACGTCACGCTGCAGCCGGGGCAGATCATCCTGGGCGGCTCCTTCACCCGCCCGGTGGCCGCACGGCCGGGCGACACCTTCCACGTCGACTACGACCAACTCGGCTCGATTGCCTGCCGTTTCGTCTGAGGACTTGCCCATGGACATGCCCGTCAACCGTTTCAAACAACGCCTGCGCAGTGGCGAGGCGCAGATCGGCCTGTGGCTCGGCCTGGCCGATGCATACTGCGCGGAGCTTGCCGCCAACGCCGGCTTCGACTGGCTGTTGATCGACGGTGAGCACGCACCCAACGACCTGCGCGGCATGCTCGCGCAGTTGCAGGCGGTGGCGCCTTATGCCAGCCAGGCGGTGATCCGCCCGGTGATTGGCGATACCGCGCTGATCAAGCAAGTGCTGGATATCGGCGCGCAGACTTTGCTGGTGCCGATGGTGGAAAGCGCCGCGCAGGCGCGCCAGCTGGTGCAGGCCATGCATTACCCGCCCAAGGGCATACGCGGCGTGGGCAGCGCGCTGGCGCGGGCGTCACGCTGGAACAGCATCCCCGGCTACCTCGACCAGGCTGATGCGCAAATGTGTTTGCTGGTGCAGATCGAGAACATGGAAGGGCTGGCCAACCTGGATGAGATCGTGGCGGTCGAGGGTGTCGATGGCGTGTTCATCGGCCCGGCCGACCTGAGCGCCGCCATGGGCCATCGGGGCAACCCTGGGCATCCTGAAGTGCAAGCGGCCATCGAGGACGCGATCGTGCGTATCGGCCAGGCGGGCAAAGCGGCGGGGATTCTCAGCGCGGACCAGACGCTGGCACGGCGCTATATTGCGTTGGGCGCTGCGTTTGTGGCGGTGGGGGTGGATACCACGGTGCTGATGCGTGGGCTCACGGCGTTGGCGGGTGCGTTCAAGGGGGGGGCGTCTGCGGTTGGTGATGGGGGCGGCGTTTACTGACAACCTTTGGGGGGCGCGTTGCGCCCCTTTCGCGACGCAAGGCCGCTCCTACAGGCACAGCGTATGGCGCTGACGGTAGGAGCGGCCTTGCGTCGCGAAAGGGCCGCAACGCGGCCCCAGTCTGCAATGCCCTACCCCTGGATGATCGCCCTCAACACCGTCTTGAAGGTGTGCAGCTGCTCATCACTGAACTGCCCAAACACCTTGTCCTGTTGCTCCCTGGCAATGGTCCAGAGCATCTCGGTCTCATCCACACCTTTGACCGAAAGCCGCACACGGCCCTCCTCATCAGCAATCAACCCCTTGCGCTTGAGGTTGGCAACCGCTTCCTCGATTTCCCGGGCCGGCATCGCCACTTCACGCTGCAGGTCGTTCAGGCCTAGCCCGGCATCGTTCTCCAGCACCATCAGCATCCGCGCTTCGCTGGTACGCAGGCCGGTGCTCAGTTGCCGTGGCTGATAGTCACTCTGGTAAGCCCGCAACGCCTGGGTCATCAGGTAGTACAGGTTGTGCTGCAGGCGGCCCTGGAAGTGGCTGCTCGGCGCCTGGCCCTCGGCACGCTGGGTCATGCGGGTATGGGGCAGCACCATCGAGTAGGCCCCCTGGTGGTACAGCAACGGTGAGCGGCCGAAGTCATCGAACGCCACCACCTTGCCGATCAGTATCCAGTGGTCACCACCGTCCAGTTGCTGAAACTTCTCACACTGAAAACGCGCCGAGCAGTCGGCCAGCAGCGGTGCGCCGCCCGCCCCTTGCTCGCATTCGACACCGGCAAAACGGTCGTCCCTGGGCCGTGCGAAGTTGTTGGAAAGCTCGATCTGGTCCGCCGCCAGAATGTTCACGGCAAAGTGCGACGCTTGCTCGAACACCTCGTGGCTGGTGGAGCGTTTGTCGATGCTCCACAAGATCAACGCCGGCTCCAGCGATACCGAGTTGAAGCTGTTGGCGGTGACGCCGACCGTGCGCCCGCCGGGGGCTGCTGCGGTGACAACGGTCACGCCGGTGGCGAAGTTGCCCAGCGCGCGGCGGAAGGCACGGCTATCGAAGCCAGTGGCAGTTGCGGTTTCATTGGACATGCAAGACTCCCGGGCAGACCAAGAGCCTGCCCTGTTCGTTGTTGTAGTTGTAAGGGGGATCGGCCAGCCGGCGGCTCAGACCATCGCCGGGTCAGGCTCCAGGCCCATCAGCTCGCGGCCGAGGATTTGCGCGCACACGTCGTAATCGGTGTAGGCATGGGCACCGGTCAGGTGCGCATCGCGGAACAGGCGCTGCATCTCGTTGCTTTCGAACCAGGCGCCGCCACCGGCCGCTTCCATCAGCCGGTCTACCGCCTGGATGCACATCTTCACGGCATAGCCCTGGTTGGTGCGCCAGAACGCCAGGGTTGCGCGGGTCGGGTATTGGTGGCGCTCGCTGTGTTCGGCGATCTCTTCCCAGCTTTTTTCCAGCAGGGCTCGTGCGGCGGCGACTTGATGCGTGGACTCGGCCAGGCGCATGAGTGCCGGCGTTGCCGCGCCCACCGCAGCACCGGTGTAGGCGCGCACGCGGTTGCGGGTTTTCTCGCGGAACACCGCCAGCATGCGCTCGGCGACACCAAGGCTGACGGTGGAGAAACCACTGGCAAAATAGGGGCGGTACGGGGCGAAGAAGATCTTGCTGTCCGGGTACAGGCCAAAGCCTGCCGACTTGCCCTCCATCATGTCCTTGGCCTTCTGGATGCGGTGCTCCGGCACGAAGGCGTCACGCACGATCAAGGTCTTGCTGCCGCTGCCACGCATGCCGACGGCATACCAGTCATCACGGATTTCATAATCGCTGCGCGGCAGAATGGCGAAGCAATAGTCCTGGGTGCCCTCTGCATTCTGCCGGCGGAACCCCATGATCGCCCACTCGGCATGGTCGCAACCGGAGCTCCAGCCCATTTCACCGCTGAAGGTCACGCCGCCTTCGACCTCTTCGGTACGGCCAAAGGGCGCAATGCTGCTGCTGGCCGTTGCATCCGGGTTGGCTTGCCACACCTCCTGCTGCAGCTTGGGCGAGAACATCGCCATCTGGTGGCTGTGGGTGCACAGCAGGCTCATGGCCCAGGCGGTGCTGGCGCAGGCGCCTGCCAGCGTGGCGATGCACTGGGCAAACTGCGGCAGCGAAATCTCCATGCCGCCGTAATGCTTTGGCAAGAAGGCGCGGTGCATGCCGATGCTTTTGAGCAGCGCGATATTCTCTGCCGGGACACTACGATCCTGCTCCGCGCGCACAGCATTGGCGGCAATCGTCGGCAAGATCGACGTGAGGTCTTCCAGCAGGGAGTTTGGCTTTTTCATGAACGGTCTCTTGTTATTGGATAGTCGACAGCGGCTGCGCCAAGCCCGTCGTTGCGGGCGTTTGGGTGCGAAGGAACAGCCGGGAAGTCTGCAATGACACGTTCAGTATGTGAGGTAAGGCCAAACCTCGGAATGCACGTTACGGCGGGAAAATTGTACTTTCCATGGCGCCATCAGCCGATGAAACAAGGCCGTTGGCGTATCACGGTCTGATCTTTTTCATCTCGTTGAGCAGTTGCATCAGTTGCTCGAGTTTTGCCTCGCCGAACTGGCTGAGGATCCTGTCGTAGTTGCGGGCCATTTCTTCGCTCATGGCCAGAAACGCCTGCTGCCCCTTGTCGGTCAGCGTGATGAACACCCGCCGCTGGTCTTCCGGCGACTTTCGCCGTGCAACCACCCCGTCGCGTTCGAGCCGCTTGAGCACGCCGCTCATGCTGGGCTTGAGGATGCAGGCAAGCTCGGCAAGCTGATGGCTTTCCAGCTCGCCTTGCTGACGCAGAATGCGAATGACCCGCCATTGCTGTTCGGTCAGGTCATGGGCATTCAATGCCGGTCGAAAGAACGCCATCGTGGCTTCACGCGCCTGTAGCAGGGTCAGGGTCAAAGAGGGTCTTGGTGTGGTCATGCGTGCCCGAGCATCATGGAAAGTGGCGAGCAGGCCAGTATGCCATCGCAGGCTCATTAATACATTAACCAATCTGCCGATGACGGGCCCGTACGCCACGCTGGCAGGCTGGTTACACTCGGGGGGCAGGCAAGGACAAGACCCCCGGCGATAGCCAGGCGTTCAATGGCCGCATGTGCCAGTGCGCTTGCGAAACAGCCCTATCACAACTCCCATTCGGCAGGCTGCGTCATGATCACCCTCGAAAGCCCGACCTATTACGGCGCAACCAAAAAGTACAACTTGAACTACCCCACTTTGGAACATGACATCGAGGCGGATGTGGTGGTCATCGGTGGCGGGTTTTCCGGCATCAACACGGCGCTGGAACTGGCCGAAAAAGGTGTGACCAACATCGTCGTGCTCGAAGCCCGCTACTTGGGTTTCGGCGGCACCGGGCGCAACGGCGGGCAGATCATGGCGGGCATCGGCCATGACCTGGAGAAGATCAGAAGCAGTGTCGGCGACCAGGGCCTGCAGGAAATCTTCGCGCTCAGCGAACTGGGCGCCGGCATCATCAAGGCGCGCATCGCCCGCTACGCCATCGACGCCGACTTCTGCCATGGTTACGGCTACATGGGCTTCAATCGCCGCCAGGCGAACACCCTGCGCACGTGGGAAAAACAGTTCAAGGCCATCAATTCGCAAGACGAAATCCGCTACCTGGAAGGCTCGGACGTGCGCCAGATCATCGGCAGCGACGCCTACAGCAGTGCCCTGCTGCACATGGGCGGTGGCCACGTGCATTCGCTCAACCTGCTGCTTGGCGAGGCCCAGGCCCTGGTCGGCCACGGTGCGCGCATTTTCGAGCACAGCCCGGCGCTCGAAGTGACCTACGGCGAGCGTATCAAGGTGCGCACCGGCCGCGGCTCGGTACGTGCAAGCAAACTGCTGTGGGCGTGCGACAGCTTTCTCAACAAGCTGGAGCCGGAGCTGCACGCGCGCACCGTCAACACCTACGCCTTCCAGATGATGACCGAGCCGCTGCCGGATCAACTGATCGCGCGCATCAGCCCGATCCGTGGCGCCTACAGCGATATCCGCCCGGTGATCGACTACTACCGCGTCACCCGCGAGAACCGCCTGCTGTTCGGCGCCGCCACCTCCTGCATAGAACACATCCCGCTGGACCTCAAGGCGTGGAACCGCGCCCTGATGCTGAAGATTTTTCCGTACCTCAAGGACGTGCGCATCGACCTGGCCTGGGGCGGCCCGATGGCCACCAGCGCCAACCTGTTCCCCCAGATCGGTACGCTGAGCAATCGTCCTAACGCGTTCTATGTCCAGGGCTATTCGGGTTTCGGCGTCACCCCCAGCCACATTATTTGCAAACTCCTCGCCGAAGGCATGCACGAAGGGTCGGCACGCTATGAGCTGGTCAGCTCGGTCAAGCATGCGCGGATCTTCGGCAAGGACCATTTCCGCCCGCTACTGCTTACCGCCGGCAAAGCCGTGCACCAGCTTTCGGGCTATTTCAACGGCCGCCGCTGAACCTTTGCTTTCATTACTGGAGTACTGCCATGACCCTCACCGCCACCCGGCAAGGCGTACAACGGGCGGTAAGCTGAGGCCTACATGACCATGGCCTGTGCGCGGAAGTCCTTGGGCGATTGCTCGAACTGTTTCTTGAACGAGCGGCTGAAATGCGCCGAGTCGGTAAAGCCCCACTTGTAGGCGATCGAGGTAATCGACTCACGCTTGAAGAACGGGTTGGCCAGGTCGTCCGCGCTGCGCTTCAGGCGCGCTCGCTGGATGTAGCGGCAGACGCTGTCGCCCTCCTCCTCGAACAACCGGTACAGGTGGCGAACCGAAATATTCAGCCGACCCGCCAGGTTGGCCGGTGTCAGCCCCGGCTGCGACAGGGACTCATCAATCACCTGCTGCACGTAGCTGCGCAGGTTGCCACCACTGAGCGGCCCCAGGTTGCAAGCGCCGTCGCCACTACGCTCGAAGCCCGGCTCGAGCAGCGCAATGAATGCAGTCTGCAGCGCATCGCCTTGTGCACCATCGCCACTGACATGGTCGTCCTTGCACAGTTGGTCCATCAGCACATGCAGCATGCGCCCACAGGCATTGGTCGAGGAGATCTTGCCAAACATCGCCCCCGCGCCTTGCACATGCTTGCGCACCTGCTCGCGGGAAAGGGCCAGCGACACATGTTCGATCAGGCCGTTGGGGGTGATTTCGCAACGCCCGACCGAATCCATCAGCAACAATTCACCCGGCGCCAGGCTGACGCTCATGCCGCCTTGCGCCACCGTCGAATGCCCCATGCGCTGGCTGACCAGGAAGCAATGCTGGTCATCGTCCAGGGTCGGGTTATCGCCCAGCCGGCGGATGTTGCCGGCGTTGGTACGCAGGTTGGCCAGCGGCAGGCCCGCACGGGAAAACGTGGAGACTTCGCCGATGAACAAGGAATGGTTGGAGGCCAGCGCTGTCTCGAAACGGCCGCAGATCTGCTGCATGGCCGTGGTCCAGCTTTCCAGCCCCTGACGATTGGGTTGTTGAGTGTGCATGGATGCCCTCGACGCAGAATTTGTTGTTATGCGGCCATTGTTAACATGTTATCAATGGCCACACAACCGTGATCTCTCGTCTGAAACAGGAGCAAGGCACGTGCCAGAAAAAGGTCAGAGGCGGGGTAGCGACTCCCCGAACAGGGCGAGGCAAGCCATCAGGTGCGCCCGTTGCGGCGGGCTGATCTGGATGTAGCGCCGGAACGCCGGCATGCGGTTGACCACTTCGCTGCCGCCCATGTGTTCCAGGGTCAGCCACCAGTGGCCATCGCGGCATTCCAGGGCCAGGCGCTTGAAATCCAGCGGCATGAGCGCAGCGGTCAGTTGCGCATTGCTCAGCAGCAGGTCACGTGCCTGGATGAAGCGCGCCTTGTCACCGCCGCGGTACACGCAGGCCAGGCCCGTACGGCGGATTGCACCAGCGTGACGCAATTCAAGCTTCACCTCGCCCCCTTGCAGGGCAGGCAGGCACAGCTGGAATTCGCAGGTCACCACGTGCATCAGCAAGTGCGCCTCGACGCACTCGCGCACCTCGGCACGCCAGCCTTGGGCGGGGTTGTCGAGCACCGCGCGGGCGGGTTCCAGCAGGTGCATCTGTACCTGCCCCAGGTTACGCGACAGCAGCCCCAGCGTAGCCCCTGGCCGGTAGCCGGCTGGGGCACGCGGCGCCAGCAGGCGCTCACGCAAATGTCTGATCATGCTGCATGTGCTCCACTGCATGGCCCGGCTCTGCCGCGAATTCTTGTGCCAGTACATCCTCGACCTGCGCCGGCTTGAACGGGTTGACCTTCTGTACGCACAGCGTCCAGAACAGCGCATAGGTCGCGGTGCCGGCCAGCATGATGGCGAACGGCACGTAGATATCGGCCGGGTTCATGCCCGGTGGGGTGATGAACGCCATGCCGATGACGATGCCGCTGCTGGAGAGGATCTGCGGCAGCGGGAACAACGGCGAGCGGTAGGCACGTGGCAGGTCCGGACGACGGATGCGCAGGATCACCACCGACAACGTCACCAGCAGGTAAGCGGTGCTCCAGGCACACACCGCCGCCAGTACCAGGTGCAGGATGTTGTCCGGGTTGCCCCCCAGGTACCAGGCGTGCAGGCACGGGATCAAGGCAACCACCAGAATGCACAGCAAAGGCGTCTTGAAGCGCGGATGCAGGTAGCTGAAAGCCTTGGGCAGTGCACCATCCACCGCCATGCCGTAGAGGATGCGCGGCACCCCGGCCATCAAGGTGTTGATGGTGGCAGCGCCGGCAAACAGAAAGCCGATACCCAGCCACACCGGGCCGATATCGCCCATCACCTGCTCGGCGAAACGCGGGATGGCCATAGGCGTGTCGAGCAGGTGCACACCGCTGGCGGCATCGAGCACGACGTTTTCCACCTGGCGCTTCATCGCCGCGCCGTAGATGAACATGCAGCTGGCCACGCCAAACAAACCCAACGCCATGGCCCGCGGCAACACCCAGGCCGAACGGCGCAGCTCCGGCGCCAGCGGGGTGACGAACTCACACCCGACGAACATGAACATGGCCATACCGATCAGCGAGAGGATGGTCATCAGGTCGGTGCCGACCAGCGAAGCGCCGAACGGCCCTTCCAGCTCAACCGCCGGCGCAGCGATCAAGCCGAGCACGCCAAACACCATCAGCGTGGTCCACATGCCGAAGGTCAGGATCACCTCGGCGCGGCTGAAGGCACTGACGCCAAAAGCATTGAGCACCGCGAACGCCAACACGAAGAACACGCCGAGCAGCCACGAGCCCCCTGCGGACTCCGCCAGGGTATTGAGGTGCTCGAAGTTCACCAGGGCCATGACGCCAGACAGAATGGTCTCGGCGGTACCGGCGAACACGTGCACGATCAGGTAGGCCGACAAGGTGCCGGTGATGGCGAAGAACCGGCCCATGCCGCAGTTGATGTAGTCGTACACCGACCCTGTAGTCGGCAGTATCGCCGCCGCCTCGGCGAAGGTGGTCGACTGCGCCAGCATCATCAATGCCGCGATGACCATGGCCATGGCGAAGGCACCGCCGCCAATGCCAAAGCCCATGGTCGCGGTAAGGATCACCGGGCTGGCCATGATCAGCCCGACGGTGCTGGCCAGCGCAGTGGGGAACCCGACAGTGCCCCGGTTGAGATGCTCGGTGAGCTTATTGTTGAGTGACATCGTTATGCCCCGGCTTGTTTTTGTGGCGTTGAACGCGGCAAGCGAACCTGCACGCACGGCTGTTGTTTGCCTCCCTGCGCCCCCACTGTGCGCCGCAGCTGGCAGGGCGTCTTGCCCATGGCTGCCGTCGCCCTTGTTGCTGCCTGCCAATGCCATCACGCCTGGCAGGCAGCGTCATGCCGGCGTCAGGGAGATGCAAGATCAACACCGTGCCCGCTCACTATGCTCGACGCTTTGGCGGCCTGCCGGGCCGCGTCTCTGCCTCAGGAGCCTGCATGAGCGACATTACCCTTCTTCCCGCGGTCACCGCATTCATGGCCCGACAACATGGCGTGTTCATTCACGGCCAACACCTGGCCAGCCAATCGTCTGCGACCCTTGCGGTGGTCAACCCGGCCGATGGCGAAACCATCGCCCGCATCGCCGACGCCAACCAGGCCGATGTGGAGCATGCCGTGAGCTCGGCCCGCCAGGGCTTCACCACGTGGTCGCGCACCAGCCCCGCCGGCCGCGCCGCCGTGCTGTTCAAACTGGCCGACCTGCTGGAAGCCAACCGCGAAGAACTGGCCCAGCTCGAAACCTTGCAGTCGGGCAAGCTGATCGGTATCGCGCGCGCTTTCGAAGTCGAGCAGGCCGCGCACTTCTTGCGCTATTACGCAGGCTGGGCCACCAAGATCACCGGCCAGACCATCACCCCGTCCCTGCCCTCGTTCGCCGGTGAGCGCTACAGTGCATTCACCCTGCGCGAACCGATCGGCGTGGTCGTGGGCATCGTGCCGTGGAACTTCGCCACCATGATCGCCATCTGGAAACTGGCCTCGGCCCTGACCACCGGCTGCAGTATCGTCCTCAAGCCCAGCGAGTTCACGCCCCTGACGCTGCTGCGCATCGCCGAGCTGGCCAGCCAGGCCGGCCTGCCGCCGGGCGCGCTCAACGTGCTGACCGGTGGCGGCCTGGTGGGCAAGGCATTGATCGAGCACCCCGGCACCGACAAGGTCTCGTTCACAGGCTCGGTGCCTACCGGCATCGCCGTCGGCCAGGCCGCCATGGGCGCCAAGCTGACCCGGGCGACTCTGGAGCTGGGTGGCAAGAACTCAGTGGCATTCCTGCCTGACGTGGCGCTCGACAAGGCCGTCGATGGCGTCATCGAGGCCGGCTTCCTGCACTCAGGGCAAATCTGCGCAGCGGGTGAGCGCTTCTTCGTCCACCGCTCGCGCATCGACCCGCTGCTCGATGCGCTGTCCCAGCGCCTGAGCCAGCTGAAGGTCGGCTCCCCCCTGGATGAGGCCACCCAGTTCGGCCCAGTGGCCAACAAGCCGCACCAGCAAAAATTGGCCGAGCTGTTCGCCACCGCGCGCGCCGAGGGCAGCCAGATCATCCATGGCGGGCAGATTGGCGAGGGGCCGGGCTGCTTCGTCGAACCGACGGTGATCCTCGCCAAGGCCGCCAGCGACACCTTGCTGAACCAGGAAACCTTCGGCCCGGTGGCGACCTTCCTGCCTTATGACGACGAAGACGAACTGCTGCACCTGATGAACGCGACGCCTTATGGCCTGAGCGCCAGCCTGTGGACCAACGACCTGGGCAAGGCCATGCGCCTGGTGCCGGAAATCCAGGCCGGCACCTTGTGGGTCAACATGCACACCCTGCTCGACCCGGCCGTGCCGTTTGGCGGTATCAAGGCGTCCGGCATCGGCCGCGAGTTCGGCTCGGCGTTCATCGATGACTTCACCGAGCTCAAGTCGGTGATGATCCGTTACTGAACCGGCCAATCGAACAGGCCTGGCCAAGGCGTGCAAACGCCTTGGCAGCCACGAACAAGACCCCACCCTGCTATCCACGCGCTAATAGGCCGTCGCAGCCAACCGCGACGGCGCCTCGTGCCCACACGGGTGCCCCCGAAAAACAAAGGCCGCCTTGCAAGGTGCCGAGAACAATCGAGGGAAGTGCAATGTTCAAACCGCAAAGGCTGTCCGCCCTGGCCCTGGCCACCTTACTGGCCAGCCAGGCCGCGCCCGCCTACGAGCTTTACGCCGACGACGACAGCCACTTGAATGCCGACATGCTCGCGGTGTGGGGCATGTTCAACAGCCGCAAGAACTATGACGGCACCCCCGGTGGCTCGACCTGGCGCGAGGGCTTCATCAAGTATGGCGTTAGCGGCGATCAGGGCCTGGCCGGCAACGGCAGCCTTTATGGCGCCTTGAACTGGGTCAGTTCCGCCACCTGGGGCGATGGCGATGCCGCAGGCAATACCGATGGCTCCGAACGCACCACCAAGATCGAAGACGCCTACCTCGGTTGGCGTTCGGGCGATCTGCTGCCCTGGCTGGGCAAGGATGGCGTGGATATCTCCGGAGGGCGCCAGGTGGTCCGCCTGGGCAGCGGCTTCTTGATCAACGACGACGGGCCCAACCTGGGCAACGGTGTGGCGGATGGCACCCTGGACCGCGGCGGTGCCTACTACCTGGCGGCGCGCCATGCCTTCGACCGCACCGCCGTGCTGCGCCTGGGCGGGCAGGATGGCCTGCATGGCAGCCTGCTGTGGCTCAAGTCCGACAACCGCGCGCAGGCCGAGACCGAACTGGCCGCAGGCACACTGGACTACACCCATGCCCTGGGCACCTTGGGGCTGACTTGGGTGCACGGCATCGGCGTCACCGACCAATGGGCCAGCGACTTCCAGAAGGCGCGTGAGGGCATGGATGTCTACAGCCTGCGTGGCGAAGGCAGCGCCGGCATCGACAACGCCAGCTTCGCCTTCGAATACGCGTGGCAAGACAAGCAAGGCGGCGCGGAAAAAGCCTGGTACCTGCAGGCCGGCTACACCTTCGCCGACCTGCCCTGGGCACCCCAGGTGACCTACCGTTACACGCGCTATTCGGCAGGCTGGGATTCGCTGTTCAGTGGCCTGTCCAGTGGCTATGGCACCTGGTTCCAAGGTGAGGTCGCCGCCAACTACGCCGGCCCGTTCAACAGCAACACCGGCATTCACCATGTTGGCGTAAAAGCTACGCCGCTGGAAAACCTCACGGTCGGTGCGCTGTATTTCGACTTCGATACCGTGCGCACCCGCGACAGCCTCAACCTCGATGCCAGGGAGCTCGACCTGTACCTGGAATGGGCGGTCAACGAGCACCTGGTCATCAGCCCGCTGGTCGGCCTGTATCAGCCACGCAAGGGCGAAAGCAACGGCGGCAACCAGGTGGGTGGCAACGGCACCAACGTCTACAGCCAGCTGACCATCGCAGTGCCCTTCTAGGCCCTGATAGCAGTCACCGTCTTGCCAATACGCCGATGGCACGGCAGGTCAAAACGGCTGGCACGCAGGCACAAGACGCCCTGCCAGCCGTTAGCGAAACTGGCCGCACGTGTTAGCGCCAGCCCACAACAACAAAACCCGATGACGCCGTCGTCCCTGACAACGGCCGCCCTGCGAGACCCGCCATGACCCTCGATACCCGAATTGACTTCATCTACTTGTCCGAGCAGGACATGATCCGCGCCGGCGTGACCGACATGCCCGCTTGTGTCGACACCATGGAGGCGATGTTCAACCTGCTCTACCAGGGCGACTACCGCATGGCCGGCCCGAACAACGATTCCCACGGCGCGATGATCACGTTCCCCGAACAGTCGCCCTTCCCGCACATGCCCAAGCCCACCGCAGACCGTCGCATGATGGCCATGCCCGCCTACCTGGGCGGCAGCTTCCGCACCGCAGGCGCCAAATGGTATGGCTCGAACATCGCCAACCGGGAAAAGGGCCTGCCGCGCTCCATCCTGATGTTCACCCTCAACGACGCCGACACCGGCGCGCCCCTGGCGCACATGTCGGCCAACCTGCTGTCGGCGTACCGCACCGGCGCCATCCCCGGTGTTGGCGCGCGCCACTTGGCCCGCAAGGACGCCAAGGTCATCGGCCTGGCCGGGCCAGGTGTGATGGGCAAGACCACGGTCGCCGCGTTCATGGCCGTGTGCCCGCTGATCGACACGATCAAGATCAAAGGCCGTGGCCAGAAGAACCTCGATGAGTTCGTGGCCTGGGTCAAGGCCACCTTCCCGCAGATCACGCGGATCCAGGTCGTGCAAACCCTGGAAGAGGTGGTGCGTGATGCCGACCTGGTCAGCTATTGCAGCTCGGGCGAAGTCGGCGACCCCAGCACCTACCCGCTGGTACGCCGCGAATGGGTCAAGCCCGGCGCGTTTCTGGCGATGCCCGCCCCCTGCAGCATCGATGCAGGCATGGAGCGTTCGGACGTGCGCAAGGTGGTGGACAACACCGGGCTGTACGAAGCGTGGTTCGACGAACTGCCCAAGCCTGCGCACAACCATGTGCCGCTGGTAGGCGTGCGCTTCATGGACATGATCGCCGAAGGCACGCTCGACGCCGCGCAGGTCGAAGACATCGGCAAGATCATCAGCGGTGACGCGCCAGGGCGTCTGAACGACGATGAAATCATCATCATGTCGGTGGGCGGCATGCCCGTGGAAGACGTCGCCTGGGGCACCGTGGTGTACCGCAACGCTGTCGAGAAAGGCATCGGCGTAAAGCTCAACCTCTGGGAAAAACCTGTCCTCAGCTGACCCTCCTCACCTCAAAAGGCTCCCCCCATGACGCAAATCACCAAACTGAAAACCGGCTCCAAATTCGAAGACATGGCCAGCTACTCCCGCCTGGTGGCGGTAGACAACTGGATCTACGTGTCCAACACTGCCGGCCGCAACCCGCAGACCCAGATCATCCCCGAAGACGTGATCGAACAGACTCACCAGGTATTCGCCAACATCGAAGCCGCGCTGGCGGCCGTCGACGCTGGGCTGGGCGATGTGATCAGCTCGCGCGTGTTCATCCAGGACCCGAACGATGTTCCCAAGGTCATGGACGTGATCGGCGAGAAATTCAGGGGCGTCGACCCGGCCACCACCGTCACCTGCCCGCCGCTGGGGTCGACCGTGTACAAGGTCGAGCTGGAAGTGACGGCGTACCGGGGTGCCTCCCGCGCGCAGGTCTCGTTGATCCGGCTGGGCCAGTGACCTGCCCGCCTTGAACCCGCCACGTTCTGTTCACACTGCCGCCGAGTGAAGCCATGTCCCCCGTCATCGATCCTGTGCACACCAGTACCACCCACCCTCAGGCCACCAGCGTGGTGATCATCGGCGCAGGCATCATCGGCCTGACCGCAGCCCTGACCCTGGCCGAGCGCAACATCCCGGTGGTGGTGCTGGAGAAGGGCCGCCTGGCGGGCGAGCAGTCGTCGCGCAACCTTGGCTGGGTGCGCAAGACCAACCGCCATGCGCACGACATTCCGCTGGCCCTGGCCGCCGACCGGCTGTGGGCGAAGATGGCCGAGCGGGTTGGCTGCGATGTCGGCTACCGGCAAGCCGGCATCATGTTCATTGGCCGTAACGACACGCAAATGGGCATGCACGAGAGCTGGCTGAAGAGCATCGAGCACCTTGGCCTGGACTCTCGCCTGCTCAGCAGCAAAGAGATTGCCAACCGGGTGCCCGGTGGCCGTGCCGAATGGGCCGGGGGCATCTACACCGCCTCCGACGCCCGCGCGGAGCCAACCCTGGCAGCCAGCGCCATTGCCCGGGCGGCGATCGCCAAAGGCGCAGTGATCGTGGAAAACTGCGCCGTGCGCACATTGGTCACCGCCGCCGGCAGGGTCAGCGGCGTGGTCACCGAACAAGGCGAGATCCGCTGCGAGCAGGTGCTGCTGGCCGGGGGCATGTGGTCACGCAAGTTTCTCGGCAACCTCGATATCGACCTGCCCACCTTGCCGCTGACCTGTTCCGTGCTGCGTACCCACCCGCTGCAAGGCCCAACCGACATCGCCGTGGGCGCACCGGATTTTTCGTTTCGCAAACACAAGGATGGCGGCTACATCATCACCCAACGCGGCGCGCTCGATGCGTTCCTGACCTGGGACCATGTGCTGCTGGGTAGGCGCTACCTGCCGCAATTGCGGGCGCAACGTGATTTTTTGCGCATCAGTTTCGGCAAGTATTTCTTCAAGGACCTGGCCCTGGCCCGGCACTGGAAGGCCTCGCAAGTCACGCCCTTCGAACGCGTCAGGGTTCAGGACCCGCAGGCCAACACCGCACTCAATGAAGAAGCCCTGCGTAACCTCAAGGCGGCCTGGCCGGTCTTCGAGCAGGCACAGATCGCCGCAGCCTGGGCCGGCACCATCGACGTCACCCCCGACTCCAACCCGGTCATCGGGCCGGTGCCGGCCCTGCCCGGCCTGACCCTGGCCACCGGCTTTTCCGGCCATGGCTTCGGCACCTCGCCGGCTGCCGGCCAACTGGCGGCAGACCTGGTGTCGCAAGCGCCACCGCTGATCGATCCAAGCCCTTATCGGTTCGAACGCTTCGCCTGAACCCTCAGCGGATATAGCACCGCATCACATCAGCGGAACTGATACTCCAACCCTGCCCCGGCATACCACGAGCGCCCAGGCGCAGCTTCGTAGTAACGCGAGTTGCTGTCGCCCACGATCACCGACCCCACGTACTGCCGGTCAAGCAGGTTATCCAAGCGGATCAGCTGATGAAACGTCCAAGGCCCGACGTGCTGCTCAAAGCGCGTTCGCCAGTTGAACACGGCATAGGCAGGCGCCGGCTTGGCGTTGTTGCTGTCCTCCACATACACCTTGCTGCGGTATTGCCCTTCCACCCCCATGCTGACGAATGTCGCAGGCTTCCATACCAGCTCGCCATACAGGTTGTTCAGCGGTACCCCAGGCAGCCGGTTACCACTGTCGATGGTCTGCGTGCCTTGGGCAAAATCTTCGGCATAGCGGGCATCGGTGCGGGTGTACACCACGGTGGTTTGCCACTGATCGCTCAGGTCACTGTGCAGGCTCGCCTCGAAACCGCGGCGCAAGGTTCGCCCAGCGTTTCGATAGCTGGTGCGGCCTTCGGTGGAGCGGTCCACGACGATTTCATCATCGGTGTGGATTTCGTAGACCGCTGCGTTGATCCGGGTGCGCTCACCGAGCCGGTATTTCACGCCCAGTTCATACTGGGTACTGGTGGCAGGCTTGAGCCCGAAATTGAAGCTTTCGACCAGGCCGGGCGCGTAAGCCATCTCGGCCTGGGTCGGGGTCTCGAAACCCTTGCCGACACTCACGTAACCACGCAAGTCGGCAGTGAATGCGTACATCACCGACAGCGATGGCGTGTTCTGCTGATATTTCTTCTTGCCACTGGCGTCGCCATTGGCCAGGTAGTGGTCATCGACGCGCATTTGCAGGGTGCTGTGGCGCACGCCGAGCTGGGTGGTCCAGTCGCCGATTTCCCAATGCACCTGGATGTATGGGTCCAGGCTGGTGGCGGTGTCTTGCTCGTCACGGCGCAACTCGCCTTTGACGCCTAGCGTGTCGCCGCTGAAATTCTGGTAGCCGCGGCGGTCATCCTTGCTCTGGTCGTAGTCCGCGCCCACCGTGACGGTCAGGTTGCCGGGTGCGGCGGTAACCGGCTGTATCCAGCGCAAGGTGCCACCGTGGAACTCACGGTCGAAGTCGACGACCCCACCGCCACGCTGGTTGTTGGAGGCCACCGTCTTGGGGATGGACAGGTACTGAATGACGCTGCGCTGCCCCGCATAGAGATTGAACTGCAACGTGGCATCGCCAAAATAGCGCTCGTAGTTCATGCCCAACTGCTGGTGGTCGATGCTTTTGCGGGTGTTGTAGGTTTCAGCCACTGTCGCGGTGGAGCGCGGGTCGTGCTGGTAAGCGCTCCAGGTCTGCCCCAACGGGTCTTGCGTGTTGTTTTGCTCAAGGCTGCTGTAGATCAGTGCCAGGCGTGAATCGGCGTCTGGCCTGACGTGCACCTTGGCGAAGGTCTGGTCGCGGCGGGCAGCGCTGTGGTCACGGTAACCGTCGGTGTCCATGCGCGAGGCATCGAGCACAAAGCCGGCCGTCTCGTTACCGCCCTCGGCCGACAGGTGATTCTTGTTGAAACCGTCGCTGCCGAAGGTGGTTTCGGCCCCGACCCTGGCAGGCCCCTGCCCGTCCCGGCTGAACATCTGGATGACGCCGCCGGCGTTGCTCCCGTAAAGGGTCGCGGCCGGGCCACGCAGTACTTCGATACGGTCGGCCACATCCAGGTTCAGCGAGGCCGCCTGCCCCTGCCCGTCCGGGGTACTGGCCGGAATGCCGTCGCTGAGCAGCTTCAGGCCACGAATGCCGAAGGCCGAGCGTGCGCCGTAACCCCGCGAAGACACCTGCAGGTCTTGCGCGTAGTTCTGCCGGTTCTGCACCACCAGGCCAGGCACCTTGGTCAGCACTTCCGACAGGTTGACGCCCAACTGGCCGTCGTTGCCCTGTGAAAGGTCGACGGTATCGATCGAAAAAGGCAAGTCGAAACTACCGGTTGGCGCATAGGCGCCGGTGACCACCACAGGGTCGGTGATCAGCACATCGGTTACCTCGCTGCCGGCATGGCTCAAGGGGCTCATGCTACCGGTCAGCAACAGGGCCAGGCCTGTGCGCAAGTGGGCAGGTCGATGCAAAGGGAGTGGGTACATGTGAAGCTTCCTGAAACTTGCGCCTGACCCGTTGCGGGCCACGCCCAAGGCGTCGCTGCTGTGGCCATGCACAGCGCGCGCGAATGATGGCGGAGGGGTGATGGGCTGAATGGTATCAATCCTTCACCTCAGTCACACACTCTTTCGCCTCACAGGCAGTTGCGAATTTACTTACAGTGAAATACTGTATGCACATACAGCAAAAACAAGGAAATGCCTGTGGCCAGCACCTCCTCAGCAACGCCGAGCAGCTATGAACAACTGGGTGTCCGTATCCAGAAGATCATCAACAGCCAATCCGCCCAGCGCAACCGCGCCGCGCTGATCTTCCGCCTGGAGCAGGAATCCCCGGACGACTGGGAAACCCTGCTTGAGGAAATCGCCGAAAACGACAACGTCACCCTCGCCCATCGCGACGACGGTGGCGTGCAAATTTTCTGGACCGTGCCCAAGGAAGACTGACCGCGCATGAGAGTTACGCTTTTCGCTGCAACCTGCCTGCTGTTGGCCACCCCGCTTGCCCAAGCCGATGCCCCGCGCACCTTCCAGGAGGCCAAGAAGGTCGCCTGGAAGTTGTACGCGCCCCAGTCGACGGAGTTTTATTGCGGCTGCAAATACAAAGGCAACAAGGTCGACCTGGCCTCTTGCGGTTATGCGCCGCGCAAGAATGCGCAACGGGCTTCGCGCATCGAATGGGAGCACATCGTGCCGGCCTGGCACATTGGCCACCAGCGCCAGTGCTGGCAGGCCGGAGGGCGCAAACAATGCTCGCAACAGGATGAGGTGTACAAACGCGCCGAGGCCGACCTGCACAACCTGGTGCCCAGCATTGGCGAAGTCAACGGCGACCGCAGCAACTTCAGTTTCGGTTGGCTGCCCGAACAGCGGGGTCAGTACGGCAGTTGCCTGACCCAGGTCGATTTCAAGGCCAAGAAGGTCATGCCGCGCCCCTCGATCCGCGGCATGATCGCGCGCACCTACTTCTACATGAGCAAGCAGTACAACCTGCGCCTGTCGAAGCAGGACCGCCAGTTGTTCGAAGCCTGGAACAAGACCTACCCACCGCAGGCCTGGGAGCTGCAACGCAACCAGCAGGTGGCCTGCGTGATGGGGCGTGGTAACGCATTCGTCGGGCCGGTGAACCTCAAGGCCTGCGGCTGAGGGTCAGGCCAGTGTCTGCAGGTAGGCGCTGGCCTCCCGGTAACGGGCCAGCCGCGCCAGGTCGGCAGGGCCTGGGCAGGCGATGCGCGAGAGGTCGCTGTTGTCGGCCAGGTCGGCCAATTTGACGGTACGCGCCAGTGGGTCGACGCCCAGCCGTACCACGAAGTCCTGATAGGCCTCGCCGTCACGTCGGCTCAGCGCCAGCAAGGCGGCGAGAATTTTCAGTGCAAAACCTTCACGCGCCAGGTCGGACAGGGTCAGCGGGGTATCTTCGATCACATCATGAAGCACCGCGACGATCCGCTGCTCGGGCGTTGATACCCGCATCATCACGCGCAACGGGTGGAGGATGTACGCCGCCCCACCCTTATCGTATTGCCCTTCATGTGCCTTGGCTGCCACGACAATGGCCCGCTCCAGTGTAGACATGAGGCCCCTCCCCGTTCAGCTCTCCCAGTGCAAGCATAGCCCGCACTGGTCGCAGATGACAGGTCGGCTGCTGGCGATAGAGCCCTTGCGGCCTGCCTTGCAGCCTGGATAACCCTCAGCGCTGGGCGCCGTGCTGGATCACCACCGAATCGGTCCCCAGCTTGGCCATCACCTCGGCCTTGCGCGCCTCGGCTTCTTCCTTGGTGGGGAACGGCCCCATCAGCACGACCGGCTTGCCGTTGCGGTATTCGACAGAAGACGGGATGCCCTTCTCGATCAGGCGCGCTGTCATGTCGCTCAATGCGCCCATGTTCGCCCCCTGCACCACTTCGACATCCCAGCCTTCAGGGGCCGGCTCACCGGCCAGCGCCTCGGCGCGGCGCTGCAGGTCGGCACCGCCACACAGTTCGCGGATGCGCAGGTTGTTGCCGCTGTCGTCAACGATGATCTCATACTGGCCATCACGCTTGATCGCCACATAGCTGCGGTAGGCTTCGTACTGCCCGGCATCGTCCTTGCCGCGGACCTGGCCGCAGAGGGTGCCATTCGTGTCGATCCGCACGTTGCCGAACTTGGCCGTCTTGGGGTTGTGCAGGTGCTCGGCCACCTGCTTGTGCACGCCTTCGACCTCGTTCTCACAGCCCGCCAGGGCGAGCACTGCCATTACCACAGCCAGTTTGCGCACGCGTGTACCTCCAGATTCGAAGGGGCGGAGTCTAGCATGCCGACCCAGGGCAAGGACCGCGACCATACGTTACACCCTGCTACCGCGACGCTGCGACGGCAGTCCGTTCCACCGGCAACGCCAGCCCACTGATCGCTATTTCTTATCCCCCTGATAAAAAACTTGAGGCAGCAGACACCGGGCGTTTCGTTGAACAATCCACACAGTCGTACGACGACGTATGTCCAATAATAAAAAGGTGACTCCATGCCCCGCTCACACCTACAGGTGGATGTTCCTGTCCGCGTTCTCGCACCAAGCGCTTTCGGCGCTCCCTGGGCAGTGATGCTCCAGGAGGCGCCATGAAAACACTGATCGATGGTTACTTCCTGGTTCTGAAGACGTTGGTGATCGGGTGCCTTGTCATCATCACCTGCCTGATTTTCACCAATGTCGTGCTGCGCTACGGCTTCAACTCGGGCCTGTTCTTCAGCGAGGAGATTTCCCGCCTGGCCTTCGTCTGGCTGGTGTTCGCCGGCGCCCAACTGATGCTTCACGAACATGGCCACATCGGCGTCGACATCGTTACCCGACGGGTCTCCCCCGGCGTGGCCAGGTGCCTGCTGGCGCTCACTCAAGTGCTGATGCTCTACGTGACCTGGCTGTTCCTTGACGGCAGCTGGAAACAGACCGTGATCAACCTGCATGTAGGCGCCCCCTCCACAGGCATTTCCATGGCCTTGTTCCATGGTGCAGGCCTGGTCTTTTGCATACTCAGCGGGCTGCTGATCTTTACCCAGCTGGTCAGAAACCTCACGGGCACCCTGCCCGCCCACACCCCGGCCGAACCCTCGGCAGCCGAACACGGAGCAGTTGAATAATGGCCCTGTCTGTCTTCGTCGGCGTACTGATGGCCGCCATCCTGATCGGCGCCCCCATCGCCTACGCCCTGATCCTCTGCGGCGTTGCCTTGATGTGGCTGCTGGGCCTGTTCGATGGCCAGATCATCGCGCAGAACATCATCAACTCTGCAGGCAGCTTCCCCCTGCTGGCCATTCCGCTGTTCATCATCGCTGGCGAGGTCATGAACAGCGGTGGCTTGTCCAAGCGCATCATCAACCTGGCCATCACCTTGGTCGGCCACCTGCGCGGCGGGCTCGGCTACGTCACCATCATCGCCGGCGTGCTGCTGTCCAGCCTGTCCGGTTCGGCACTGGCGGACGCGGCCTCGCTGACCGCGCTGCTGCTGCCGATGATGGTCATCGCCGGCTACAACCGCGACCGCTCCGGCGGCTTGATCGCCTCGGTCTCGGTACTCGGTTCGATCATCCCGCCCAGTATCGGCTTCGTCGTGCTGGGGGTGGCTTCCGGCCTGTCGATCACCAAGCTGTTCCTTGCCGGCATCGCCCCGGGGCTGATGATCGCCACCGCCCTGATCGTGGCCTGGTGGCTGATGTCGCGGCGCAATACCGAGGTCGAGCTGAGCCCAAAGGCCAGTGCCAAGGAGCGCCTCAAGGCCTTGGTCGACAGCTTCTGGGCATTGATGCTGCCGGTCATCATCGTGGTAGGCCTGCGCTTTGGCGTGGTCACCCCCACCGAGGCCGGTGCGGTTGCCAGCGTCTATGCCCTGCTGGTGTCGTCGTTGATCTACCGCGAACTCAGCCTCAAGTCGCTCAATGACCTGCTGCTGCGCGCCGGCAAGACCACCGCCGCCGTGATGTTCCTGGTCGCCGCTGCCTCGATACCCGCCTGGATGATCACCATTGCCGACATCCCGGGGCAGATCATCGACCTGATCCAGCCAGTGATGGACAACCCACGCCTGCTGATCGTGGTGCTGATGCTGTTGATCCTGGTGATCTCCATGGTCATGGACTTGACGCCGACGATACTGCTGCTTGCGCCCATCCTGGTGCCGGTAGTGACCGCCGCCAACATCGACCCGATCTATTTCGGCGTGCTGTTCATGATCAATTGCTCGATCGGCCTGATCACCCCACCCGTGGGCACGGTGCTGAACGTCGTGTGCGGCATCGGCAGGATGCGCTACGAGGCGCTGCTCAAGGGCACGTTCCCGTTCCTGATCGCCGAAATCATCGTGCTGTTCCTGCTGGTCATCTTCCCCGAACTGGTCACTGTCCCCGCTCAGTGGTTCGGCCACTGATCCCCCTACAACAATAAAAGGCACACACCATGAAGAAGCTCGCCGTCATCGCCGCCCTGTTGCTCTCCAGCAGCCTGAGCATGGCCGCCGATTACAATCCGCGCGTGATCAAGTTCGCCGCCACCAGCCCCAAGGGCACACCACCGGCCATCGGCATGGAGCTGTTCGCCAAGAAAGTGCAAGAGCGCAGCGATGGCAAGATCAAGGTACGCACCTTCCCCAATGGCGTCCTGGGTGGCGACGTGCAAGTGCTGTCGTCGCTGCAAGGCGGCGTGGTTGAAATGATGACCTGGAACGCCGGGCTGATGATCAACCACGTCACCGACTTCGGCATCCTCGACTTCCCGTTCCTGTACACCGACACCGCCAAGGTCGATGCCATGCTCGATGGCGAAGTGGGCAAGATGCTCACCGACCAGTTGCCCGAAAAAAACCTGGTCGGCCTGGCGTTCTGGGAGCTGGGCGTACGCAACCTGACCAACAATGCGCGCCCGGTGCAACGCCTTGAAGACATTGCCGGCCTGAAGATCCGCGCGCAGCAATCGCCGCTGTTCCTCGACGTGTGGGCTGCGCTGGGTGCCAACCCCACCCCTCTGCCTTTCACCGAGGTGCACACGGCACTGGAGACCGGCACCGTGGATGGCCAGGAAAACCCGGCGGCGCTGATCCTGGCCTCGCGCTTCAACGAGGTCCAGAAGTACCTGAGCCTGACCCGGCATAACTACAACCCGCAGATTGTGCTGATCAGCAAGACCTTCTGGGACACCCTCAACCGCGATGAGCAGCAACTGCTGACCGAGGTGGCCCAGGAAGTGCGCCTGGAGCAGCGCAGGATCTCCCGCGAGGCCGACAGCAAGGCCATCGCCGAACTGCGCAGCGACGGCATGCAGGTCAACGACATGCCAGCCGAAGAGGTCGCGCGGATCCAGGCCAGGATCCGCCCCGTGGTCGACAAGTACGCCGCCCAGATCAACCCCGAACTGGTCAGCAAGGTCTACCAGGCCATGGGCTACCAGGCGCAGTGACATTACCCGCGCCGCCCGTGGCGGCGCCCTTCAATTGCCACAAGGACCCGCATGAAAATCTCCGTTGCCCAGATTCATCCCGTGGCCGGCAACCCGGCCCTCACCCTGGAAAAGGTTGCCGAACTGGCACGTCAGACGGCGGCTGAAGGCTCGCGCCTGATCGCCTTTGCCGAATGCCTGATTACCGGTGGCGCTTTCGACAGCCGCGAAGACCTCGAACGCGGCGCCATTACCCTCGATGCCTTGGCACCGCTGCTGCAGGTATCGGCGCAGAGCGGCATCCTGATCGTGGTCGGTTTCTACGAACGGCATGAAGCCTCGGTGTACAACACCGCCGCGCTGATCGGCGCACAGGGCATCATCGGCCTGCACCGCAAACGCCATCTGCCGTTCATGATCGGCGACCGTTTCACCGACCGCCCGAGCGAGTGGGCGCCGCCGGTGTTCGACACCGAGATCGGCCGTATCGGCCTGGCCATCTGCTATGAAATCCGTTTCCCCGAGGTGGTCCGCACGCTGGCGCTCGAAGGCGCCGATATTGTCGTGCTGCCTGCCGCCTGGCCTGAGCAGGCGCGCATGCTGCCGGATATTTTCAGCACCGTGCGCGCGGCCGAGAACATGGTCTATTTCGTCGCGCCCAACCGCAACGACATGGATGAAGGCATGCAGTTCATCGGCACCAGCCACATCATCGAACCCTCCGGCAAGACCTTGGTACGCGCAGGGCTGGAAGACGGTGTGTACAGCGTCGAAATCGACCTGGCCAAGGCCCGCAACAAATCGCTGATACGTGACCCTGGCGTGTTCGAGGTGCACCCGTTCCGCGACCGCCTGCCCGAAACCTATCGCCTCTGATATCAGCCCAAGGCAGACCTTGACCATGAACCCAAACATCACACACACAACGCTGAAGGCGCGCATGGCACGCGGTGCTACCTTCGGCATGAACATTTACAGTACGGCCTGCATGCCCATCGAGGTGGCCGGCAACTGGGGCCTGGACTTCGTCTTCATCGATGCCGAGCACACTGCGCTGGGTGTCGACAGCCACATGGAGAAGCTCTTGCTGGCCGCCAACAGCACGGCCATCCCCTGCCTTGTACGGGTGCGTGGCACGCTGGAGTGGGACATCCGCAAGGCGCTGGAGATGGGCGCTTCGGGCGTGATCGTGCCGCAGGTCCACACGGCGGCGCAGATGCGCGAAATCATCCGCTACAGCAAGTTCCCCCCGCTGGGACGCCGCGGCGGTGACAGTTCGGTGCGCTCGGCAGGGTTCGCCGGGCCCGGCTTCGACTGGGCCACCTACACCCAGGCCGAAAATACCCGCAGCGTGATCGTGCCGATGGCCGAAAGTTACGAGTTCTTTGACAACATCGATGAAATACTCGACGTGGAGGGCATCGACGCCGTGCACTTCGGCCCTGCCGATTATTCATTGTCGCGACATTTGCCGGTCGACTACCGCCTTGGCAACCCCGAAGTGCTGCAACGCCTTGAGCTGCTGATCGAGAAGTGCCATGCCCGCGCGATCCAGGTCATGGTGCCGTGCTTCCCCGCAGACCAGGCCACCGCGCAGCGCCTCATCGAAATGGGCAGCGACATGCTGTTGATGGGCAGCGACCTGTCCTGGCTCAACCAGGCCGGGCAACAGATCTCGGCCGTTAAACGCGCACTGGCCTGAACGCCGGCCCGGCCAAGGCGCCTGCGCCGCGGCCGGGCACACCCGGTTTGATCAATCGACCAGAAAATTCTGTTTGACCAAGGTCGCCCGGATAATCGAAACCAAGGTATCAAGTTGCATATCCGGGCGTTCGGTCAAATAAGACAGGCAGAACTTGGCCGGCGGGATCGGCGGATCGCACGGTAATGTCTTCAACAAATCGACAGCCAGCAGGTCGCGAATCAAGGGTACCGGCAAAATACCAATGGCATGCCCTGCCGCTACCATCTTGGCAATAAAGGCCAGCGAGTTGCTCGAATGAAAGGCATGGCTGACCGAGCCACTTTCCTTCAGCCAGCGGTCCACCACTGAATACAGTGTCGAGGGCGCACTGTGGGTGACAATCGAATATTGCCGGGCCTGCTGCGCCAGAAAAGGCCCCGGGGCCACGTCCAGGTGCCGCGCCGCCACCCACTGGAAGGTCATCCACCCAAGGAATACATCGGTTACATCCTCACGCGTGGCCGGGTTGGTCAGCAGCGCGATGTCGAGTTCGTGGTCGTTCAGCTTGCGGTTGAGCACCGCACCGACATCGATGGATATCTCCAGGGTGATCTCGGGGAAGTGCGCCTTTATATCGCTGATTACCGCCGTCAGCCCGACCATCGCCGAACATTCGTCCGCGCCCAGGCGCAAGCGCCGGTGCTTTTTCTGCTGCGCGGCAAACTGCTCGAGTTGCGTGCTGTTGTTGAGCACCTGTTCGGCGTGGCGCAAAGCGGTATGGCCATCTGCGGTAAGGCTCATGCGTTGCTTGCTGCGGTCGAACAACTTGACGCTGAGCAGCGATTCCATTTCCTTGATCCGCGCCGACACTGCAGGTTGCGTCAGGTGAAGATGACGGGAGGCGGCATGAACGCCCCCGAGGCGGGCGGTCCAGTAGAACGCCTCGATCTGCATCAGCGTGATACGCATGATAAAAACTGCTCCGGTTACTGCTTACGGATTTTTATTATCGACCGTTAAGCGTGCTTGTTAGGATGACCGAAACCCTTCGAAAAAGCATCCGGCCTAATAACAACACCCTATGTATATTATCGAAGCAATGCCCGCCCCGATCAGCGCCGCTGAACTTGAAGTCTTGATCAACGCCGAACCGGCGACCATCGGCCACTTCATTACCCACGGTATTGCCAACCCGCACATCAAGGCACACTTTCAGAATGTCAGGGCCGTGGGTACTGCGGTGACCGTGAGGATGCCAGGCAACGATGGCGGGATTCTGCATTACGCCATGGGCTGCGTGCGCCCAGGCGACTTTCTGGTGGTGGACCGCTGCGGTGAACGCATGACCGCCGCCCTGGGCGGCGCCATGGCCTACGCCGCCAAGCAGGCTGGCGTGGCGGGGATCATCGTCGACGGCTACGTCACCGACCTGGGCGAAATACGCGAGCATGGTGTGCCAGTGTGGTCACGCGGTGCCAGCGCGATTACCACCCGCGTGATCGGCCTGGAAGGCGAGTTCTGTACCGCCATCCAATGTGGCGGGGTAATTGTCCACCCCGGCGATGCGGTGGTGGCAGACGAAAACGGCATGGTGTTTCTGCGCCCCGGCCAGGTGATCGAAATGGCTCAGCGTGCCATCGACTTCCAGCACAACGAAAAGCACACGCTGGCGCGGCTGGCCAAGGGTGAGAAATTCCCTGATATCGTCGGTTCACGAACCACCATCGAGGCCGCGTCCCGCCCTCGTTGATCGAACAGCCCCAAAGTAGCTCCCGAACAAGCACAAGAGGACTACCGTGAAACTCAGCTCGCTGCTCATCCCCCTGGCGTTCGGCGCGCTGCTCGGTACCTCGCCGGCGCGCGCGCAAGACTACCCCGTGATGCGCTTCAACGTGGTGGGCGGTGGCAGCCACAACTACACGTTCCGGGCGGTTGAACAGCCTTTCTGGAATCAGACGTTGCCCGCGCGCTCGCAAGGCAGGGTCACCGCGCAACTGCTGGGGTTGTCGGAAAGTGGCCTGAAAGGCCCGGAGATCATTCGCCTGATGCGCTTTGGCGCAGTTGATATCGGCATGGGCGTGTTCGCCTTCGTCGCCGGCGACGATGCCACCTTCGAAGGTGTGGACCTGCCCGGCCTGGCCGATACCATCGACACCGCCCATAGGGTCGCCAACGCCTACAAGCCGGTGCTCGAACAACGCATGGCCGAGCGTCACGGCATCAAGTTGCTGGCCACCGTCCCCTATACCGCGCAGGTCTTCTTTTGCCGCGATGCCGTGCACTCGCTGGCTGACTTGAAGGGCAGGAAAGTGCGCACTCGGGGGCGCAATATGGCCGAGCTGGTCAAGGCCATGGGCGCGGCGCCCGTCACCCTGCCCTTTGCCGAGGTGGTAACCGCCATGCAAACCGGCGTCATCGACTGCGCCATCACCGGCATTGGCTCGGGCAACGCCGCCAAGTGGTACGACGTTGCAGGCTACCTTTACAACCTGCCCGTGGATTGGTCGATCGGCTTCTATGGCATCGGCCTGAAGCGCTGGCAGCAATTGCCGCCCGAGGTGCAGCAATTGCTGCAGGTGCAATCGCAAGTGCTGGAGCAGGCCCTGTGGCAAGCGACCGCCAACGAGAACCGTTATGCCCAGGCCTGCAATGTCGGCGGCCCTGACTGCCAGATTCATCACCCCGCACACATGACCGCCTCGGCCCCGACCGCAGCAGAGCAGCAGACCCTGCGCCAGGCCGCACTGACCATCGCCAACGACTGGGGCAAACGCTGCGGCGGCCCCTGCGTGGCACGCTGGAATGCCACCGTGGGCGATGCCATCGGCATGCGCCTGGCCCCATGAGCCACCCTGCTTCGGAGACTACCCACATGCACACCGCCCGCTCAGGCATGGGAGCCATCAGCGCCATTGCCAAGGCCAGTACCTGGGTCGGCGGCTTCGCGCTGCTCACCTGCGCCCTTCTGATTGGCATCGACCTGATCTTGCGCAAGGCCCTGGGCATCTCCATGGGCGGCGCCGACGAAATAGCCGGTTACGTGCTGGCGATCACCAGCGCCTGGGCGCTCCCGGTCACCTTGCTGAAGCGCGCGCACATCCGCGTGGACATCCTCTACACCCGCCTTGGTCTGCGCCCCAGGGTCGCGCTCGACCTGTTCGCCCTCGCCTGCATGCTGGTGCTTGCCAGCACATTGGCCTACCACGCGTGGAACGTGCTGTGGGACTCCATCGAATACCGTTCAGTGTCAAACACGCCACTGCAGGTACCACAATGGCTGCCTCAATCGCTCTGGTTCGGCGGCTACGTGTTCTTTGCCCTGACCTTGTCGAGCCTGGTGGTCACCTGCACCCGCCACTTGCTGCACGGCCGCTGGCACGCTGTCAGCAAACTGATCGGCATCAACTCGGTGGAGGAGGATATCCAGCAGGAACGCTACCCCGGCAGCCCCGCTGCTGGCACGGGGCACAAACCATGCTGAGCCTCACCCTGATCGTGCTGCTCGCACTGCTGGCGCTTAGCGTGGCCGCTGCAGTCAGTGTCGGCCTGCTGGGCATGTCCCTGTCGCAGTTGTTCTCGACATTGCCGTTAAGCAGCGCCATGGGTGAAATTGCCTGGAATACCAGTAGCGAATTCCTTCTGGTGGCGATCCCTTTGTACATCCTGATGGGTGAACTGCTGGTGTGCTCAGGCGTGGCCGGGCGCATGTACCAGGCCGTCGAAAAGTGGCTGTCGTGGCTGCCAGGTGGCTTGATGAATTCGAACATCGGCGCCAGCGCACTGTTCGCCACCACCAGCGGCTCCAGCGTGGCGACTGCGGCCACCCTCTCGACCCTGGCCATCCCCGAGCAGGAACGCAAAGGCTACAACGCGCCGCTGTTTCTCGGCTCGATTGCCGCCGGTGGCACACTGGGCATCCTGATTCCGCCTTCGATCAACATGATCCTGTTTGCCCTGATCGCCAACGTGTCAGTACCCAAGCTGTACCTGGCCGCGACCGTTCCCAGCATCATCCTGAGCGTGCTGTTTATCGCGTTGATCGTGCTGGCCTGCCTGATTCGGCCACAGCTGGACGGCCGCAAGGCGCCTACGCGCTGGGCCGAGCGCCTGGCCTGCCTCCCTGACCTGTTGCCGCCACTGGCGATCTTCGCCCTGGTGATCGGTTCGATCTACAGCGGCTTCGCCACCGCCAGCGAGTCGGCAGCGCTGGGTGTGCTGAGCGCCTTGGGCCTGGGCCTATGGCGCCGGGCAATCACCTGGCAGAGCCTCGGTCAGGCGTTCGAGGCAACCCTGCGCACCACCGGCATGATCATGTTCATCACCCTGTCGGCGTTCTTTCTCAACTTTGTGCTGGCCTCCATTGGCCTGACCACCACGCTGGTCCATTTTGTCACTGACCTGAACCTTTCCCCCACGGCCACACTGCTGGCGATCATCCTGTTCTACATCGTGCTGGGTTGCTTCATGGACACGCTGGCCATGTTGATCACCACCGCGCCGCTGATCGTACCGATCATCGTCGCACTGGGTTTCGATCCGTTGTGGTTTGGGGTGGTGTTGATCGTGCTGTGCGAGATGGGCCAGATTACGCCACCGTTCGGCATGAACCTGTTCGTGGTGCAGAGCATTCGTGGCCGGGGCAACTTCATGGACGTGGTGTACGGCGCGCTGCCGTTCTGCCTGGCGTTGCTGGTGCTGATCGCGCTGTTGATCGCCTTTCCACAACTGGCGTTGTGGTTACCGGCAGCCGTTTAGCGGGCAATAAAAAAGGGCGATCCGTGTGGATCGCCCTTTTTCGATTTGGTAGGCACAATTGGACTCGAACCAACGACCCCCACCATGTCAAGGTGGTGCTCTAACCAACTGAGCTATGTGCCTGTCGTGTGGTGCGCATATTAGTGATCGAATGCGTACCTGTAAAGCTTTTTTTTCAGAAAAATCAAAAACTTTCGGTTTTGACCGGAGGGGCTGCTTCATGCCCCTTTTCGACCGGATCGACGCTCCCGCAAGGCCGCCCAATGAAAAAAGGGGCAACCCTTTCGGATTGCCCCTTCTTCGATTTGGTAGGCACAATTGGACTCGAACCAACGACCCCCACCATGTCAAGGTGGTGCTCTAACCAACTGAGCTATGTGCCTGTCGTGTGGTGCGCATTCTACGCACTCCGAAAACCATGTCAACACTTTTTTTCGCGCTAACTTACTGAATCTTAACCTCTTTATAGGAAGGCTTCGGCGACGGCCGGGTAAAGGATTTTCAACGGACGACTAGCGGGTGTTTATTATTATTGATAGCATCGCTACATTCGTTAAAAATATAACACACGAGGTTTCTCGAGCATGGCCAACACCCCCTACCCCCAGTCCTACTACGCCGCCTCGGCTAACCCGGTGCCGCCACGTCCGGCGCTGCAGGGTGAGGTGGAAACCGATGTGTGCATCATCGGTGCCGGCTACACCGGCCTGTCCAGCGCCTTGTTCCTGCTGGAAAACGGCTTCAAGGTCAGCATCGTCGAAGCCGCCAAGGTTGGTTTTGGCGCGTCCGGCCGCAACGGCGGCCAGATCGTCAACAGCTACAGCCGTGACATCGACGTGATCGAGCGCACCGTCGGCCCCAAGCAGGCACAACTGCTGGGCCAGATGGCATTCGAAGGTGGCCGCATCATTCGTGAGCGTGTCGCCAAGTACAATATCCAGTGCGACCTGAAAGACGGTGGCGTGTTCGCAGCCATCACCCCTAAACAGATGAGCCACCTGGAGTCGCAAAAGCGCCTGTGGGAACGCTTTGGCCACAACCAGCTCGAGCTGATGGACCAGAAGCGCATCCGTGAAGTAGTCGCATGCGACAGCTACATCGGCGGCATGCTGGACATGAGCGGCGGCCACATCCACCCGCTGAACCTGGCCCTGGGCGAAGCGGCCGCGGTCGAGTCGCTGGGCGGCATCATCTATGAGCAGACCCCGGCCATCCGTATCGAGCGTGGCGCCAACCCGGTCGTGCACACACCGCAAGGCAAGGTGCGCGCCAAGTTCATCATCGTCGCCGGTAACGCCTACCTGGGCAACCTGGTGCCAGAGCTGGCCGCCAAGTCCATGCCGTGCGGCACCCAGGTGATCACCACCGAGCCCCTGAGCGATGACCTGGCACGTACCCTGCTGCCGCAGGATTACTGTGTCGAAGACTGCAACTACCTGCTCGACTACTACCGCCTGACCAGCGACAAGCGCCTGATCTTCGGCGGCGGCGTGGTCTACGGCGCGCGTGACCCGGCGAACATCGAGGCAATCATCCGTCCGAAGATGCTCAAGGCCTTCCCGCAGTTGCAGAACGTGAAGATCGATTACGCCTGGACCGGCAACTTCCTGCTGACCCTGTCGCGCCTGCCGCAGGTTGGCCGCATCGGCGACAACATCTATTACTCCCAGGGCTGCTCGGGCCACGGCGTCACCTACACGCACTTGGCAGGCAAGGTGCTGGCCGAGGCGCTGCGTGGCCAGGCCGAGCGTTTCGATGCGTTCGCAGGCCTGCCGCACTACCCGTTCCCGGGTGGCCAGATGCTGCGTGTGCCATTCAGCGCCATCGGTGCCTGGTACTACAGCCTGCGTGACCGCCTGGGCTTCTGATTGATGCCTCGGTAACCTAACACCGGCCTCTTCGCGAGGCCGGTGTGCGTTCACCGCCCCAGGCTGTTCACGGCCTGTTTCGCGGCGATTTCCTGCCCTGCTCGGGCCAGTTCGTCAGCCGCCTGCAACCAACGTTGCCGGTCTACCTGGGCGGGCAGTTGCCGCGGCGGTTGCACCAGCACCGCCCAACTGCCCTGCTTGGCCCAGGCCGAAGCAAAATCATCGAAGGCCATCAGTTGCCTGCGGTGCATGCCTGAGCGCAACAGTACCCGCTGCTTGTAGCGGTCATAACCGATCAGCACCGCGTAGCGTGGCTCGCTCCACCAGGCTGAACCCTCCTCGTAACGCAGCAATACCGGGTTGCCCGCCGCCACCTGCATCAGCAAGGCGTCCATCTGCTTGTCCAGCGCGTACACCACCATGCCGTAGTCACGCGCCACGCGGGGGATGCTGGTGTCCAGCGTTTCGGCGCCCTGGGGCAGGTTCAATGGTTTGTCCAGCAGGCCTGGCGTGATCGGCGCCCCCTGCTGCGAAAGCAGCGCTGCCAGGGCCATGGCGCCGCTGTGGTTGGCATTGCCACGGTAAAACGGCACGCTGCTGATCTCGACCCGCTGCGGCAGGCCTTTCAGGTTCGCGGGCGGTGCGCTGGCACAACCGGCCAGGCTGGCCGCCATCAGGCAGGCCAGCAGCAGCCGACGGGGGGCTGAGGCCAGCGGTTTGAAGGAAACTTGCTCCATGGGCACTCGCTTGTTCCGATGCCAGGCAGGCAGCGCCCGGCTCTGGGCTCAGATCATAGGGCCCACAGGTGCGCGGGTATAGTCCGACACAGGCTTGTAGCCAATCGGACCAAGCAATAGACCTTTGATCAATGGAACGTCACACGGGTCGAGCTAGACTAAAGCAGTGTCTGTAAGGCGAGCCCTGGCTGACAGCGCGCTTGCCCGAGAGAAGGAGGCACACATGAGCCTGACCCTGGCAATCCTCATGCTGGTAGGTATGTGGCTGAGCGTCGCAGCCGCCATGCTGTGGGGTGTACTGCGTATCGTGCGGCGTCATTCCCATCATCACTCCCTGCCCCCGCAGGGCCTGGCCAAACCTCAGGTAGGGCACAGGGTACGGCGGCAAGTGGAGGCGCATTAAACTCACGCTTTTGTGATGGTCCATTCGCAGGGCCCACCCCTGGCTTCAAGGCCAGCGGTGGGCATGCGCCTTTTACATCAACCTTCTGCCGCTTCGCGCTTGAGCCGCGCCCGACGGGCCATGATGTTGAGGACCTCGATCAAGGTCGAGAAGGCCATCGCTGCGTACACATACCCTTTCGGTACATGAGCCCCCATGCCTTCGGCGATCAGGGTCATGCCGATCATGATCAGGAAGCCCAGGGCCAGCATCACCACGGTCGGGTTGTCATTGATGAACTTAGCCAGCGGGTCGGCCGCCACCAGCATCACGATCACGGCAGCGATCACGGCAATGATCATGATCGGCAGGTGCTCGGTCATACCCACGGCGGTAATGATGCTGTCGATCGAGAAGACGATATCCAGCAGCAGGATCTGGCCGATGGCTGCGGCAAAGCCCAAGGTGATGGTGGAACCGGCCTTGGACTCTTCCTTGGCACCATGCGGGTCGACGTTCTCGTGGATTTCCTTGGTGGCCTTCCACAGCAGGAACAAGCCACCTGCGATCAGAATCATGTCCTTCCACGAGAAGCTGTGGCCGAACACATCGATCACCGGCTCGGTCAGTTGCACGATCCAGGCCACGGTGCTGAGCAGCGCCAGGCGCATGACCAGGGCCATGCTGATACCAATGCGCCGCGCCTTGGAACGGTATTCCATGGGTAGCTTGTTGGTCAGGATGGAGATGAAGATCAGGTTGTCGATGCCGAGCACGATCTCCATGGCCACCAAGGTGGCGAGGGCGACCCAGGCGGTCGGGCTTGCGGCGAGTTCCAGCAAATATTCCATTTAATCAATCCTGCATCGGGTCTTGGGGTCAGATGTCCTGGGTCTTTTCGTGCTTTTCAGCATCTTTGGGCGGCTGGCCTTCGCTGCCGATGGCATCGCTCAGGGCCTGCTGGGCCGCTTCGTTGGTCTTGTCGATGGCCTGCTTGGCCGACTGGGCGGCTTGGTCGAGCATCTGCTGGGCAGATTTTTCAGCCTGATCGCAGCCGGCCAGGGTGAACAGGGCCAGGGCCAGCACCAAAGGCGTGCCAATGGATTTAAGCTGCAACATGGGTTCCTCGCTTGTCGATATTCCGGCGGCGCGCAACGCGCCTCATGGAGTCGCATTCTAGAGAGGCGAATACATCAGGAAAATTCGTATTTTCAGCGGTTATACTTCGGTTTTTACGAATCGAGAAATACACCGATGCTCAACTATCGCCAGTTGCACTACTTCTGGGCCGTGGCCAAGACCGGCAGCATCGCGCGTGCCAGCGAGCAGTTGAACCTCACCCCGCAGACCATCAGCGGGCAGATCAGCCTGTTCGAGCAGACGTATGGCCTTGAATTGTTCCAGCGGGTCGGTCGGCAGTTGGAGCTGACCGAGACCGGCCGCCAGACCCTGGTGTATGCCGAGCAGATGTTCCAGCTCGGCGGCGAGCTGGAAGCCATGCTGCGCGCCGGCCCGCAAGAGCAGATTCTGTTTCGCGTGGGGGTGGCCGACGTGGTCCCCAAATCCATCGTCTATCGCCTGCTGGCGCCGACCATGGAGCTGGACGAGGTGCTGCGCATCAATTGCCGGGAAGACAAACTCGAGCGGCTGCTGGCGGACCTGGCGATTCAGCGCCTGGACCTGGTCATTTCCGACAGCCCGATGCCCAACCACCTGGATATCAAGGGCTACAGCCAGAAGCTCGGCGAGTGTGGCCTGAGTTTCTTCGCCACCCAGGCGTTGGCGCAACGCCTTGCCGGGCCCTTCCCTGCCTGCCTGGACGATGCACCGCTGTTGATTCCGGGCCAGGAGACCGTGGTGCGTAGCCGTTTGCTGCGCTGGCTGGGGGAACAGCAGGTACAGCCGCGGATCGTTGGCGAGTTCGACGACAGCGCCTTGATGCAGGCGTTTGGCCAATCGGGCAGCGGCATCTTCGTGGCGCCCAGCGTGATCGCCGAGGAAGTGTGCCGCCAGTATGGCGTGCAACTGATCGGGCAGACCGAAGCGGTGCATGAATCGTTCTATGCCATTTCGGTGGAGCGCAAGGTCAAGCACCCAGGGATCGTCGCCATTACCGAGGGGGCGCGACGGGAGTTGTTCCACTGGTGATGTGCTCGCCGCTTCGCGCGTGAACCCTGAAGACCGCGAACCTGCCCGACAAAGGTCTATGGTAAAGTTTCGCCCTTTTTGAACATGCCGGGATATCGCTGCATATGACCCCCTTCTTCCGCCTTCTCAACCGCACCAGCCTGGTGACGCAGATCGTCATCGGCCTGCTGGCCGGCATCGCCCTGGCGCTGCTCGCACCCGACGTCGCCCTCGACCTGGCGTTCCTCGGCAAGGTGTTCGTCAGCGCCCTCAAGGCGGTGGCACCCATTCTGGTGTTCATTCTGGTCATGGCCTCGATCGCCAACCACCGCCACGGCCAGGAAACCCACATACGCCCGATCCTGTGGCTGTACCTGCTGGGCACCTTCTCCGCATCGGTGGTGGCCGTGGTGGCCAGCATGCTGTTCCCATCCCACCTGGTGCTGAGTGCCGGTGATACCACGCTGAGTGCGCCGGGCGGTATCGCCGAGGTCCTGCAGAACCTGCTGCTGAGCGCCGTCGACAACCCGGTCAACGCCTTGCTCAATGCCAACTTCATTGGTGTGCTGACCTGGGCGATTGGCCTGGGCGTGGCGCTGCGCCATGCCGGCGAAACCACCCGCACCGTGGTCGAGGACCTGTCCAACGGGGTTACCTTGATCGTGCGCGTGGTCATCCGTTTCGCGCCCTTGGGCATCTTCGGCCTGGTCAGCGCCACCCTCGCCCAGTCAGGCCTCGAAGCCCTGCTCGGCTACCTGCACCTGCTGGCCGTGCTGATTGGCTGCATGCTGTTCGTGGCCCTGGTGATGAACCCGCTGATCGTGTTCTGGAAGATTCGCCGCAACCCGTACCCGCTGACCCTGCTGTGCCTGCGCGAGAGCGGTATCACGGCGTTCTTCACCCGCAGCTCGGCGGCCAACATCCCGGTCAACCTGGCCCTGTCGGAGCGCCTTGGCCTGCATGAAGACACCTATTCGGTGTCGATCCCGCTGGGCGCGACCATCAACATGGCGGGCGCAGCGATCACCATCACCGTACTGACCCTGGCCGCGGTGCATACCCTGGGTATCCCGGTCGACCTGCCGACTGCCGTGCTGCTCAGCGTGGTGGCGGCTGTCTGTGCGTGCGGCGCCTCGGGCGTGGCAGGTGGTTCGCTGTTGTTGATCCCGCTGGCGTGCAGCCTGTTCGGCATCCCCAGCGAGATTGCCATGCAAGTGGTTGCGGTGGGCTTCATCATTGGTGTGCTGCAGGACTCGGCGGAGACTGCGCTGAATTCGTCGACCGACGTGCTGTTCACGGCGGCGGCGTGCCAGGCTGAGGAGCGACGCGGGGCGTGAGGCTGTCGGGGCCGTGTTGCGGCCCCAATTGCCTTAATCAACGGCTTTACCTACGCTAGTGGCCTTTTCCTCGCAATGAGACAGGGCCATGTCCGAACACGAAACCGTAGGTGAAGGCCGTTTCAACAGCACCGAGATCCGCATTCTCGGCTCGCTGATCGAAAAGCAGGCCACCAGCCCGGAAAGCTACCCACTGACCCTCAATGCCCTGGTCCTGGCCTGCAACCAGAAGACCAGCCGGGAACCGGTGATGAACCTCACCCAAGGCCAGGTCGGCCAGGCCCTGCGGGCGCTCGAAGGCCAAGGCATGACCCGCTTGCAGATGGGCAGCCGCGCCGACCGCTGGGAGCAGCGGGTGGACAAGGCCCTGGAATTGGTGCCGGCGCAACTGGTGCTGATGGGCCTGATGTTTTTGCGCGGCCCGCAAACCCTCAACGAGTTGCTCAGCCGCAGCAACCGCCTGCATGAATTCGATGACACCGAGCAGATCCAGCACCAGCTGGAACGCCTGATTTCAAGGGACCTTGCCCTGCACCTACCGCGCCAGGCAGGCCAGCGCGAAGACCGCTATACCCATGCATTGGGCGACCCGGCAGAAATCGAAGCGATCATGGCCGCACGCCAGCAGGAAGGCGGTGCCCGCAGCAGCGGTGGCAGTGTTTCGGAAGAGCGCATGGAGGCCTTGGAAGCCCGGATTGCAGCGCTGGAGGCGCGCCTGGCCGAACTCGAAGGCTGAGCCATTAGTGCTCGGGGTCGGGGAAATTGCGACAGCTCTTGCGCTCGGCCAGCTCCCGCTCACTGGGGCGCTGGTCGACGAACACGGTGCGGCCGTCGGCGTAGATTTCCAGGTAGCCCCAGTGCAGGTCCTGCTCTTTCTGCCCGGGCTTGGGTGGCACTAGCCACCAGGGTTCGCGGCTGATCAGGGTCATGGTGAGGTTCCTGAGGGTGTCTGGGGTAATGATAGACACCCTCAGGCTGCTGCTGACTTACGCCGGGGCCGAAGCCCGAATCAGGTGGTCGAAGGCCGCCAGCGAAGCCTTGGCGCCCTCACCCACCGCAATGACGATCTGTTTGTACGGCACGGTGGTCACATCACCCGCGGCAAACACGCCGGGGATGTTGGTCGCGCCCTTGGCATCGACAATGATCTCGCCACGCGGCGACAGTTCGACGGTGCCTTTGAGCCAGTCGGTATTGGGCAACAGGCCGATCTGCACGAAGATGCCTTCCAGCGCCAGGTCATGCAGCTCATCGCTGGCGCGATCCTTGTAGCGCAACCCCGTCACCTTCTCACCATCGCCGACCACTTCGGTGGTCAGTGCGCGGGTGATCACCTTGACGTTCGGCAGGCTGTGCAGCTTGCGTTGCAACACGGCGTCGGCACGCAACTGGCTGTCGAACTCGATCAGGGTCACCTGGGCGACGATGCCCGCCAAATCGATGGCCGCTTCCACGCCCGAGTTGCCGCCGCCGATCACCGCCACACGCTTGCCCTTGAACAGTGGGCCATCACAGTGCGGGCAGTAAGCCACGCCCCGGGCACGGTATTGCTGCTCGCCCGGCACGTTCATTTCGCGCCAGCGTGCACCGGTGGCCAGGATCACGGTCTTGGCCTTGAGCGACGCACCGCCCGCCAGACGCACTTCGTGCAGGCCGCCATCGGTGGCCGGGATCAGCGCTTCACCGCGCTGCAGGTTCATGATGTCGACGTCGTACTGCTTGACGTGTTCTTCCAGCGCAGTGGCCAGTTTCGGCCCTTCGGTTTCCTGCACCGAGATAAAGTTCTCGATGGCCAGGGTGTCGAGCACCTGGCCGCCGAAACGCTCGGCGGCAACACCGGTACGGATACCTTTACGCGCGGCATAGATCGCGGCCGCAGCGCCGGCCGGGCCACCGCCGACGATCAATACATCGAAAGCGTCCTTGGCGTTGATCTTTTCGGCCTGGCGGCTGCCGGCACTGGTGTCGATCTTGCCCAGAATCTCTTCCAGGCCCATGCGGCCCTGGCCGAACACTTCACCGTTCAGGTAGATGCTCGGTACCGCCATGACTTTGCGCGATTCGACTTCGTCCTGGAACAGCGCGCCGTCGATGGCCACGTGGCGCACGTTGGGGTTGAGCACCGCCATCAGGTTCAGCGCCTGGACCACGTCCGGGCAGTTCTGGCACGACAGCGAGAAGTAGGTTTCAAAGGTGAATTCGCCTTGCAGCCCTTGGATCTGCTCGATCACTTCGGCGCTGGCCTTGGACGGGTGGCCACCGACTTGCAGCAGCGCCAGCACCAGGGAGGTGAATTCATGGCCCATGGGGATGCCGGCGAAACGCAGGCTGATGTCAGCCCCAGGGCGATTGAGCGAGAACGATGGTCGACGAGCGTCGGTCCCGTCCGCGCGCAGGGTAATCAGGTTCGACAGGCCGGCGATTTCCACCAGCAGGTCGTGCAATTCGCGGGATTTCGCGCCGTCGTCGAGGGAAGCAACGATCTCGATCGGCTGGGTGACCCGCTCCAGGTAGGTTTTCAGTTGCGATTTAAGCGTGGCGTCCAACATACGGGCGATTCCTTTTTCAATCTGCAGATACAAAAACGCCCAGGCAACAGCGCCCGGGCGTTTGGCGGGGCGGTAAGTACTTCAGCTTTGGCGGCTGCTTACCGCCCTCGACTGGCGCATAACGTCTATTCGTTCGTGAAGTGCCGAACGGCGATGAGTTTCAACGCAGCATGATCGTCGCGCAGGCACTTATCGGACGACGATCAGATCTTGCCGACCAGGTCCAGGGATGGCGCCAGGGTAGCTTCGCCTTCTTTCCACTTGGCCGGGCAGACTTCGCCTGGGTGGGCAGCGACGTACTGGGCAGCCTTGACCTTGCGCAGCAGTTCGCTGGCATCACGGCCTACACCACCGTCGTTGATTTCGACGATCTTGATCTGGCCTTCCGGGTTGATCACGAAGGTACCGCGATCGGCCAGGCCGGCTTCTTCGATCAGCACGTCGAAGTTGCGCGAGATGACGTGGGTCGGGTCACCGATCAGCGGGTACTTGATCTTGCCGATGGTTTCCGAGGTGTCGTGCCAGGCTTTGTGGGTGAAGTGGGTGTCGGTGGACACGCCGTAGATTTCCACGCCGAGCTTCTGGAACTCTGCGTAGTTGTCAGCAAGGTCACCCAGCTCGGTCGGGCAAACGAAGGTGAAGTCGGCCGGGTAGAAGAACACGACAGACCACTTGCCTTTCAGGTCGGCTTCGCTTACCTGAACGAATTCGCCGTTGTGGAAGGCGGTGGCGTTGAACGGTTTGACCTGGCTGTTGATGATAGGCATGAGAGACGCTCCTTCATGGGGTTGAAATCAGTTGACGGAGAGAATCCTAACCGCTGGCCCCCAGAAAGGCTCATTGGCAAACCTGATGCTGGCGATTGGTTTTGGCTATAACCAGGGTCTATTAATAGAAGAGATAGCGCTGAGCGGCGGTTGCTTTGTGTAGGAGCGGCCTTGCGTCGCGATGGGCTGCGAAGCGGCCCCAGGATTTCGGCGTCGAAACACAGATCCAGGGGCCGCTTCGCAGCCCATCGCGACGCAAGGCCGCTCCTACAAAGGCCGGAGGTGCTTTTAGCGGGTAACGGTGCGCATCGTCACGAATTCTTCAGCCGCGGTCGGGTGCACGCCGATGGTCTCGTCAAACTGCTGCTTGGTCGCGCCCGCCTTCAGCGCAATCCCCAGGCCCTGCACGATCTCGCCGGCATCCGGCCCGACCATGTGGCAGCCGAGCACCTTGTCGGTCTCGGCATCGACCACCAGCTTCATCAGGGTCTTTTCCTGGATGTCGGTCAAGGTCAGCTTCATGGCCCGGAAACGGCTCTCGAAGATCTGCACCTTATGGCCGGCCTCCAGCGCCTGTTCCTCGGTGAGGCCAACGGTGCCGATCGGCGGCTGGCTGAACACCGCAGTGGGGATGTTCTGGTAGTCCACCGGGCGGTACTGCTCGGGCTTGAACAAGCGCCGCGCAACGGCCATGCCTTCGGCCAGCGCCACTGGGGTGAGCTGCACGCGACCGATCACATCGCCAATGGCCAGAATCGACGGCGCGGTGGTCTGGTACTGCTCATCGACGCGAATGTAGCCCCGTGCATCCAGCTCGACGCCCGTGTTCTCCAGGCCCAAATTGTCGAGCATCGGCCGCCGCCCAGTGGCGTAGAACACGCAGTCGGCAACCAGCTCGCGGCCATCCTTGAGGGTGGCCTTGAGGCTGCCGTCGTCCAGCTGGTCGATGCGCTGGATATCCGCGTTGAACTGCAGATCGAGGCCGCGTTTTTCCAGCTCTTCCTTCAAGTGCGTGCGCACCGAACCATCAAACCCGCGCAGGAACAGATCGCCCCGGTACAGCAAACTGGTATCGGCCCCCAGGCCCTGGAAGATGCCGGCAAACTCGACGGCGATGTAGCCACCGCCCACCACCAGCACGCGGCGCGGCAACGCCTTGAGGTAGAACGCTTCGTTGGAAGTGATGGCCAGTTCCTTGCCAGGGATGTCCGGCACCTGCGGCCAGCCGCCGGTGGCGATGAGGATGTGCTCGGCGGTATAGCGCTGGCCGTCGACTTCCACCTCGTTGGCGCCAGTCAGGCGTGCATGGCCCTGCAACAGGGTCACCCCGCTGTTGACCAGCAGGTTGCGGTAGATACCGTTGAGGCGCTCGATTTCCCGGTTTTTGTTGGCAATCAGGGTGCCCCAGTCGAAATGCCCTTCTTCCAGGGTCCAGCCGAAGCCTGCGGCCTGTTCCAGCTCGTCGGCGACATGCGCGCCATACACCAGCAGTTTTTTCGGCACACAGCCGACGTTGACGCAGGTACCGCCCAGGTAGCGGCTTTCGGCTACCGCCACCTTCGCGCCGAAGCCCGCGGCAAAACGCGCTGCGCGCACACCGCCGGACCCGGCACCAATCACGAACAGATCAAAATCGTAGGCCATTTATTCAGTCTCCTAGGCTGGCACCCAGCATACCGCCGTTGGCCGCCGCAAACAAAAAAGCCACCCCGAGGGGTGGCTTGCAGACCAGCGGGGCTTATCAGTAAGCCTTGCCAGTCTTGTAGTAGTTCTCGAAGCAGAAGTTGGTCGCGTCGATGTAGCCTTCGGCGCCACCGCAGTCGAAACGCTTGCCCTTGAACTTGTAGGCAATCACGCAGCCATCTTTGGCCTGTTGCAGCAGGGCGTCAGTGATCTGGATTTCGCCACCTTTGCCAGGCTCGGTGTTGGCGATGATATCGAAGATGTCCGGGGTCAGGATGTAGCGGCCGATGATCGCCAGGTTCGAAGGCGCGTCTTCCGGTGCAGGCTTTTCGACCATGTTGGTGACACGGTAGATGTCGTCGCGGATCATCTCACCGGCGATTACGCCGTACTTGTTGGTTTCCTGCGGGTCGACTTCCTGGATGGCGACGATCGAGCAGCGGTACTGCTTGAACAGTTTGACCATCTGGGTCAGTACACCGTCACCTTCCGGGTTGACGCACAGGTCGTCAGCCAGCACCACCGCGAACGGTTCGTCACCGATCAACGGGCGGCCGGTGAGGATCGCGTGGCCCAGGCCCTTCATCTCGGTCTGACGGGTGTAGGAGAAGGAGCACTCGTTAAGCAGACGACGGATACCGACCAGGTACTTTTCCTTGTCGGTGCCCTTGATCTGGTTTTCCAGCTCGTAGCTGATGTCGAAGTGGTCTTCCAGGGCACGCTTGCCACGGCCGGTCACAATGGAGATCTCGTTCAGGCCGGCATCCAGCGCTTCTTCAACGCCATACTGGATCAGTGGCTTGTTGACCACCGGCAGCATTTCCTTGGGCATGGCTTTGGTAGCGGGCAGGAAGCGGGTGCCGTAACCGGCGGCCGGGAACAAGCATTTCTTGATCATATACGTCCTTAAACAAAGGCTAGGCCTGTGGAATTCGGCGCAGTCTAATCAGGCGGCAGTCACCTTACAATGCCCCACCTGAGGCCGACCGATGCCATGATAGAGATAACCCAGTGTAGATAGTTCCAAGGGATCGTAAATATTGCGCCCATCAAATAGCACTGGCATACGCATAAGCCCCCGCACACGCACGAAATCCGGCTGCCGAAACTGCTTCCATTCGGTCACCAGCACCAGGGCGTCTGCGCCCTCGGCACAGGCGTAAGGGTCTTCGCTCAGGCGCAACTGACCGCTGGCCACGGCCTGCGGATAACGCCCCTGCATGCCGCCAAGTGCCACCGGGTCGCAGGCCTGTACCCGGGCCCCCGCCGCAAGCAACGCATCGATCAGCACCAAGCTGGGCGCCTCGCGAAGGTCGTCAGTGCCCGGTTTGAAGGCCAGCCCCCAGAGCGCGACGCTACGCCCACGCATGAAGCCGCCAAAGTGCTGGTGCAGCGCCTTGAACAGCAAGGTCTTCTGTTCGTCGTTGCGTGCCTGCACCGCCTGCAGAATCGCGGCCTGGTAGCCCTGCTGCTCGGCAGTGCGAAGCAGGGCCCGGACATCCTTGGGGAAGCACGAACCGCCGTAGCCACACCCGGCATAGATAAAATGGCTACCGATGCGCCGATCACTGCCGATGCCCCGGCGCACCTGCTCGATGTCCACATCCAGCTGTGCGCAAAGCCCCGCCAGCTCATTGATGAAGGAAACCTTGGTGGCCAGAAAGGCGTTGGCGGCGTATTTGCTGAACTCGGCGGCGCGGGGCGTCATCAACAGAATGCGTTCGCAGTTACGCACAAAGGGTGCATACAGCCGCTGCAGGCACTGGCCGGCCGCCGCACTGTCGCTGCCGATGATGATGCGGTCGGGGCGCATGAAGTCATCGATGGCGCTGCCCTCCTTGAGAAACTCGGGGTTGCTCGCCACCTCGACAGCAAAGCCTGCGCCACGCGCGCGCAAACCGACTGCAATGTGCCGGGCCACCCGCTCTGCAGTACCTACCGGTACTGTCGACTTGTTCACCACCAGGCTTGGGCGTGTCAGGTGGCGCCCCAGGCTGTCGGCAACGCCCAGCACATGCTGCAGATCGGCCGAACCGTCCTCCTGGCTGGGCGTGCCCACGGCGATAAACACCACCTCGGCACTGGCCAGCGCTTGCTGCCAATCATCGCTGAACAGCAGGCGGCCCGCCTGCATGCCGCTATGCAAGAGTGCCGGCAGGCCTGGCTCGTGGATCGGGCACTGGCCCTGGCGCAACTGCATCAAGCGCTGCGGATCACGTTCCAGGCAGGTCACCCGGTTGCCCATTTCGGCAAAACAGGCCGCCGTTACCAAGCCGACATACCCCGCCCCGATCACACAGAGTTCCATGGCCGCGCTCCTTGAGGATGATGGCGGTCATTGCAACCCGAAGGTGGTTGCAGGGCGGTGACGGGCAGATGACAAAAGAAGGCGGCCGGCGCAGCAAACCCGTCAGCTACCCGTTCCCTGCCCGATCAACACCCCCTCGACTTGCTGGCCATACAGGTTCACCCCGTCATTGGCATGAAACTTCAGCCGCGTCTTCTCCACAGACCCCTCCACCAAGCGCGGGTCCTGCGGCCGTTCGTGGCGGTTGATCCACGCCGCCACATCCCAGGCCTGTTGATCGCTCAAGCTGCCCGGTTTGCCCAGTGGCATGTTGTACTTGATGAAGGACGCTGCCGTGTTGATCCGGTGCATACCGGCCCCCCAGTTGTAGGAGTCCTTGCCCCACAGCGGCGGCATCACGTACTCACCGGCCACCTTCTGCCCTTCGCCGTTGTCACCATGGCAAATCGCACATTGCTCACGGTAAACCTGCTGGCCGCGCTTGAAGTCGTAGCCACCCTGGGGTTGCGCCACGTCCGGATAGCCGCGACCCGCGATCTCGACGCCTGTGGGTGCCTTGGTCGACAGCCAGTAGGCATACACCGACAGCGCCGTCATCTGCGGGCTGTCCGCCGCCGGTGGCTTGCCGTTCATGCTGAACTGGAAACACCCCTGGATGCGCTCGGCGTAGGTGTTGACCTTGTCGTTTTTCTTGCGATAAGCCGGGTACATCGGGTACGCGCCCCACATCGGCGCGGAGTGTGCCAGCCGCCCCTGGTCGAGGTGGCAGTTGCTGCAGTTCAAACCGTTACCCACGGCTTCCGGCATCTTGCGTCGGGTATCGACAAACAAGGCATGGCCCTCGCGGACCATCTTGCCAAAGGCATTGTCCGGCAACTCGCTTTCGGCGGGCGGCACGAACTGCGGCGCGGCCTGCACGCCTGGCACCTTCAACTGCGACTGGTCTTCCATGGCGATCGGGGCGGCCTGGGCACTGCCCATGGCCAACAGCAGCGCGGCGGGAATCAAGGGCTTCATGGCGTGACCTCCTGGCTGGCGGGGCGGGCGAAGAACTCGGCAATGGCCTTGACCTCGTCATCGGTCATCGCCTTGGCCACGCCCACCATCAGTTGGTTGGGGTCATTGCTGCGGCTGCCGTCGCGCCAGGCATTGAGCTGCGCCATCAAGTAAGCCGCAGGCTGGCCTGCCAAGGGCGGAAAATGCTCACCTACCCCACTGCCACCAGGGCCGTGACATTGCACACAACCGGGTATCTGTCGCCCCCAATCACCGTACAGGGCCATGCGCGTGGTGGGGTCATCGGCAATCTGCTGGCGGCGCAGGTCAGCCGCAGGCTCGGCCGGTAGGCTGGCCAGGTACGCGCTGACCGCCTTGATCTCGTCTTCGCTCAAAGCCTTGGCGAGCGGTTCCATGACCGGCTGCTTGCGCGTGCCATCACGCCAGTCGTGCAACTGTTTGCTCAGGTAGCCGGCGGGTAACCCGGCCAAACGGGGGAACCCGGCGGCGGCAATGCCCTTGCCGTCTGGCCCATGGCAACCTAGGCAGGCCATGGCGGCGGGGTTAGCCCCGCCCTGGGTGAAGATTTTCTGGCCATCGGCGGCATGCGCCGTGGGCCAGGCCAGGATCAGCAAGCTGCCGATCACGACTCGACTCAACGGTGTCATCACGAATCTCCATTTCTTTTGTTATAAGCTTAGGCTTAAAAAACATAAGCAAATGGATACTAGACCCGTAAGGCAAATCGCAACAACACCAGACTCGCCAAGCGAGGGTTATTGGCTTTTTAACCGCGAATCAATTGCGCCAGATCAATGGCCAGAAATGCACTGCGTCGTCGCCGTACGCACGTCGCCCAGGCGCAGCGGGAAGTTGTTCAACCGCTCACGCAGTTTGATGCTGCTGCCGCTGCCACGCTTGTCGATATCGACCAACGCCGCAGGCCCGGCCCCGGACGTGAGCTTCTGCGGCACGATCAGGCGCAGGCCGTCGCCTCGCGGCTCCTCGACCAACGGATCACGGGTATCGGCCAGCTTCTGCTTGATGCAATCTGCGTATTCACGCGGCGTCTTGCCAGAGATCACATCCATTGTTTCGCGCGATTGTTCAAGCTCCGAAACGCTGACACAGCCACCCAGCGTCAGGGACAACGCCGCTACCATCCATTTCATTTGCAGCACCTCTGCCTTTCAAGAATCCCGTTCGACCACCGCCGGGCTGTTTTGCTCCCTGCTTTGGCAGATTTATCTACGCCTGGCCAACAGGCGCGGCAGTGTAACGCTACATCGTGGTATCTTTCGCCTTTGCAGATCCAAACCTTGCGGAGCATCACATGAAATTCGTACACCAGCGCGAGCACCTGAACGAAGACGATATCGTCGTCATCGAGTGCTCCCAGCGCTGCAACATCCGCCTGATGAACGACGCCAACTTCCGCAGTTTCAAAAATGGCGGCCGGCACACCTACCACGGGGGTGCTTTTGACCAGTTCCCGGCAAAGATCACCGTGCCAAGTACCGGTTTCTGGAACATCACCCTCGATACCGTGACCACTCGCCCGATCTCGGTAACGCGCAAACCGACCTTGACCCACAAGATCAAGATCATCCGTCGCTCGTCGTCGAAACTCAGATAAGACCGCCATGACCCAGACCATCAAGTACGTCATCAAATACAAACTCGACGGCGAGCGCCGCTTTGAATTCGCGTTCATGCCCGAGGCTTCCGTGGAGCAGGCGCTGCAAGCGCTGCAAAAGATCCACGGCGACGATGCCGTGAAGATCAGCGACATCCAGGTCAGCAAGGCCCTGTAAACGCCCTACGTGCACTGCCGTACCGATCACGCTGCCCGCAAGGAGAATCGCATGAGCCAGTGGCCTGACCGTCGCATCCTCGATCTGCTGGGCATCGAGCTGCCCATTCTCCAGGCGCCGATGGCCGGTGCGACCGGCTCGGCCATGGCCATTGCCGTGGGCGCTGCGGGCGGCCTCGGTGCGCTGCCCTGCGCCATGCTCACCGCCGCGCAGATCGCTGAAGAGATCGAGGCATTTCGCGCCGCCTGCCCTGGGCGCCCGCTGAACCTGAACTTCTTCTGCCACCAGCCACCGCTGCCCGATGCCGAGCGCGATGCGCGCTGGAAGCAGGCATTGAAGCCTTACTACAGCGAAGTGGGTGCCGACTTCGAGGCCCCCACCCCGGCCTCCAACCGTGCGCCTTTCGATGAGCAAAGCTGCCAACTGGTCGAGCGACTGCACCCTGAAGTGGTGAGTTTCCATTTCGGCCTGCCCGCGCCGCAGTTGCTGCAGAGGGTCAAGGCAACCGGCGCCAAGGTGCTGTCCAGCGCCACCACGGTGGCAGAAGCGGTGTGGCTGGAGCGCCACGGCTGCGACGCGATCATCGCCATGGGCTATGAAGCCGGCGGCCATCGTGGCATGTTCCTCAGCGAAGACATCACCAGCCAGATTGGCACCTTCGCCCTGGTGCCGCAGATTGCCGATGCGGTCAAGGTGCCGGTGATTGCAGCCGGCGGCATCGGCGACCACCGCGGCCTGGTCGCGGCCCTGGCCCTCGGCGCGTCGGCCGTGCAGATCGGCACGGCCTACCTGTTCTGCCCTGAGGCCAAGGTTTCTGCCGCTCACCGCCACGCTCTGGACACCGCGCCGGCCAGCGAAACCGCACTGACCAATCTGTTCACCGGCCGCCCGGCGCGGGGCATCATCAATCGCGTCATGCGCGAACTGGGGCCGATGAGCGAGCTGGCACCGCGCTTTCCGCTGGCGGGTGGCGCGCTGATGCCGCTGCGCGCAATCACCGACCCCCAGGGCAACAGCGACTTCAGCAACCTCTGGTCAGGCCAGGCGCTGCGCCTGGGCAGGCACCTGCCGGCAGGTGAGCTGACCCGGGATATCGCCGACAAGGCCCTGCAACAAATCGGGCGCTGAACCCGGTTGGCGAACGTCTATAACACAGTTGCCCTCATGCCCTTCCCGGCCAATGGCGTATCGCTATATAGTTAACGCTATAACGATAATCCCAAGGAGCTGTCTTCATGCGAATCCGCCCACTGCACCTGGCTGCCACTGCCCTGGCCAGCCTGATCTGCCTCAACACTGCCTGGGCCGACGAGGTTCAGGTCGCGGTCGCAGCTAACTTCACAGCACCGATCCAGGCCATCGCCAAGGACTTCGAGAAAGACACCGGCCACAAGCTGGTTGCAGCCTACGGTGCCACCGGGCAGTTCTACGCACAAATCAAGAACGGTGCGCCGTTCGAAGTGTTCCTCGCCGCCGATGACAGCACCCCAGCCAAGCTCGAGCAAGAAAACGAAATCGTACCCGGTTCGCGTTTCACCTACGCCATCGGCACCCTGGCCCTGTGGTCGGCGAAGGTAGGTTACGTGGACGCCAAAGGTGAAGTGCTGAAAAAGAACGCCTACAAGCACCTGTCCATCGCCAACCCTAAAGCCGCCCCTTACGGCCTGGCCGCGACGCAGGTGCTGGACAAACTGAACCTGGCCGAGGCCACCAAGGGCAAGATCGTCGAAGGCCAGAACATCACCCAGGCCTTCCAGTTCGTATCCACCGGCAATGCCGAGCTGGGCTTCGTTGCCCTGTCGCAGATCTACAAGGACGGCAAGGTAACCAGCGGCTCGGCCTGGATCGTGCCGTCCGCGCTGCACGACCCCATCCGCCAGGACGCCGTGATCCTCAACAAGGGCAAAGACAATGCCGCCGCCAAGGCGCTGGTCGAGTACCTGAAGGGCCCGAAAGCCGCAGCGGTGATCAAGTCCTACGGTTATGAAATCTGATGCCACTGGACGCCAGTGACCTGGGGGCAATCTGGCTGACCGTCAAACTGGCCAGCTTGACCACCCTGATTCTGCTGGTCCTCGGTACGCCCCTCGCCTGGTGGCTGGCGCGCACGCGTTCGTGGTTACGCGGGCCGGTGGGCGCCGTGGTGGCGTTGCCGCTGGTGCTGCCACCGACGGTGATCGGCTTTTACCTGCTGATCGCCCTCGGCCCGCACGGTTGGCTTGGCCAGGCTACCCAGGCACTAGGCCTGGGTAGCGTGGTGTTCAGCTTCACGGGGTTGGTGATTGGCTCGGTGATCTATTCCATGCCGTTCGTGGTGCAGCCGCTGCAAAATGCCTTTGGCGCTATCGGCCAACGGCCACTGGAAGTGGCAGCCACCCTGCGCGCCAGCCCCTGGGACACCTTCGTTCATGTGGTACTGCCGCTGGCCCGCCCCGGCTTCGTCACCGCGAGCATCCTGGGTTTCGCCCATACCGTGGGTGAGTTTGGCGTGGTGCTGATGATTGGCGGCAACATCCCCGACAAGACCCGCGTGGTCTCGGTGCAGATCTTCGATCACGTCGAGGCTATGGAATATTCGCAAGCCCACTGGCTGGCCGGTGCCATGCTGGTGTTTTCGTTCCTGGTGCTGCTATTGCTATACGCTGGGCGCCGCGGCAAAGCTGGCTGGAGCTGAAATGACTGGATCGATTGTGGCGCGCCTGGAGTTGGCGCGCGACGACTTTACCCTGGATGTCGACCTGCTGCTGCCAGGGCGCGGTATCAGCGCGCTGTTCGGCCACTCCGGCTCGGGCAAGACGTCATGCCTGCGCTGCCTGGCGGGGCTGGAGCGGGCTGCCAGCGCGTATATCGAGATCAACGGCGAGGTTTGGGAAGACAGCGCGAGCGGCTATTTCCAGGCGCCGCATCTGCGACCGGTGGGCTACGTATTCCAGGAAGCCAGCCTGTTCCCGCACCTGTCGGTACGCAGCAACCTGGAGTTCGGCTGGCGGCGAATTGCGCCGGGCGAGCGCAAGGTCAGCCTTGATCAGGCCTGCCAACTGTTGGGCATCGGCCACCTGCTGGCACGCCGCCCGGCCACCTTGTCCGGCGGCGAGGCCCAGCGCGTCGGCATTGCCCGTGCGCTGCTCAGCAGCCCACGGCTGTTGCTGATGGACGAGCCACTGGCGGCCCTCGACGGGCCGCGCAAGCGCGAGATCCTGCCGTACCTGGAGCGCCTGCATGACGAGCTGGAAATCCCGCTGGTGTATGTCAGCCACGCCCAGGACGAAGTGGCGCGGCTGGCAGACCACCTGGTGTTGCTGGAGCAAGGCCAGGCCGTGGCCAGCGGCCCGATCGGCGAAACGCTGGCGCGCCTCGACCTTTCATTGGCCCAGGGCGAGGACGCCGGGGTGGTGTTCGAAGGCCTGGTGGTCGGTCATGACCCTCATTACGATTTGCTCGACCTACGCCTGCCCGGCAGTAGCGCGCCACTCTTGCGCATCGCCCACCCTGCGCATGTCATGGGCAGTACCCTGCGGGTCAAGGTTCAGGCCCGCGATGTAAGCCTGGCCCTGGCCGCAGACAGCGCCTCGAGCATCCTCAATCGGTTGCCGGTGCGGGTGCGTGAAAGCCGCCCGGCAGACAACCCGGCCCATGTCCTGGTCAGCCTGGATGCCGGCGGCAATGCCTTGCTGGCGCGTATCACTCGCTATTCGGCAGACCAGTTGGGCCTGCACCCAGGCCAGGCACTGTTTGCCCAGATCAAGTCGGTGGCATTGTTGGGCTGAGCAACCACCACGCGGCCGTTGTCCATTGATCAGTGACCTGATCGAGGCCTGCCGCCAATGCTCGACTGCCCCCTGCCCCGCACCTTGCATTACGTTGACGACAGCCAACCGGGCCTGAGCCGGCGGCGCTGGCGCGACCGCTTCATCTACTTTGATGCCGAGGGCCAACGGGTGCGCGACGCCGACACCCTCGCGCGCATCGCCGCGCTGGTGATTCCGCCGGCGTACAGCGAAGTGTGGATCTGCGCCGACCCGCAGGGTCACCTGCAAGCTACTGGCCGCGACGCCCGTGGCCGCAAGCAGTACCGCTACCATGAGCAATGGCGCGAACTGCGTGACCAGCACAAATACGGGCGCATGCTGGCCTTTGCTCAGGCACTGCCGAAACTGCGCCTGCAACTGGAAACGCACCTGGCCCGCCCGGGCCTGGACCGGGAAAAGGTCATGGCACTGGTGGTGAGCCTGCTGGACCACACCCTGATCCGCATCGGCAACCAGCGATACCTGCGCGACAACCAGTCATACGGGCTGACCACGCTGCGCAACCGCCACGTCAAGGTGCAAGGCGGCAGCATCCGCTTCCAGTTCCGCGGCAAGCGCGGCGTCGAGCACGACGTCACCTTGCATGACCGGCGCCTGGCAAACCTGCTCAAGCGTTGCATGGAGCTGCCGGGCCAGGCGCTGTTCCAGTACCTGGACGAAGACGGCCAACGCCGCAGCGTCGGCTCCAGCGAGATCAACCAGTTTTTGCAGGAACTCACTGGCGCCGATTTCACTGCCAAGGACTACCGCACCTGGGCCGGCAGCAGCCTGGCGCTGGACCTGCTCAGGCCGCTGGCATGGGAGCCGGAAAGCGAAGCGAAGCGCCAGGTCGCGGCCATCGTCAAACAGGTCGCCACACGCCTGGGCAACACCCCGGCGGTGTGCCGACGCTGCTACATCCACCCGGCGGTGCTGGAACACTTTGCCCTCGGGCGGCTGGCCAGTTTGCCGCGCAAGCGTAACCGCAAGGGCCTGGACCCGGAGGAAGTCGCGTTGCTGTTATTTCTTCAGGCACTAGAGGAACAGTACGATCATTGACACTGTCTATTTAGGCCATGATGCAGAGAAATTTCCCATACGGGCTGAACCCCCCTATTCTTGCCACCGAGCACCTTCGCCGACAATCCGCTTGCGGTAACTATCGGCGCCTGCAACTGAAGACACGCAACAGAATTTGTCTGTCGGGGAATTCCTATCCGCCGAAAGCGTCTTTAATGAGAAGGAAGAGGGACTGGCTCCCACCGCCGCGGCAAATAGCCCGACGGATTTCAACATTACCAAGGAGAACTACATGCTGATACTCACCCGTAAGGTTGGCGAAAGCATCGTCATCAACGATGACATCAAAGTCACCATTCTGGGCGTCAAAGGGATGCAGGTGAGGATTGGTATCGACGCACCGAAAGATGTCCAGGTGCACCGCGAAGAGATCTTCAAGCGTATCCAGGCTGGCAGCCCGGCCCCGGAAAAACACGACGACTCGCACTGAGCGACCCCACCTCAAGCCGCACGGACGCGCTTGATCGACGGTGCCTCAGGTGCCCAGCAGTTCGCGCACCTTGGCGATCATCCTGTCCATATCGAAGGGTTTGTCGAATACCGCGGCGAACAGTTCCGGGCACCCGTGGCTGGCCTGGCTAACCTGGCCGCCGCTCATCAAGATGACCGGCAGGTCGCTCAGGTGCAGCTCATCGCGCATCGAGCGCACCAGCTCTTCGCCATTGAGCAGGGGCATCATGTAGTCGGTGATCACCAGCTCGACGCGTTTTTCCTTGAGCGCTTCCAGGGCCTTGAGGCCATTGCTCGCCTTCTCCACCAGATAACCTTCATCCTCAAGGGCGAAGCCGAGGATGTCGGCGATCAGGTATTCGTCATCGACGATCAGAATGGTGTTCATCAGAGGGCCCGTCACCCGCTCCCCTGCGGCACAGGGGCCCCAGAGAGCACGCCGCTGGCGCCCTCGAAGGCCTTGCGCAAGGTGATGCCCTGGGGGCCGAGCAGCAGCTCGTGCAACGCAGGGTCATGGTGGCTGTCACGCACCTTGAGGATCGACAGCATGCGCCGCAGCTGCGACTGCAGCTCGACGAAGCGCATCAGCATCAGGTTGTCGACGATGCTCGACAGGTCCGCTATCGGCGCAGTGATTTCCGAACCGAAGATGTCACGCATTTCCCAGGTCAACAGCACACTGACTTCACGTGCTCGCAGCTCAGCAGTCAAGGCGCGGAAAAACGCGTTGAGCCGCGTCGGGTCGATCGCCAGACGGCTGAAGGCACCCAGGCTGTCGATCACCACACGCTTGCTGCCTTGCGCCTCGACACGTTCAAGCAAGCGCGCGCCAACCTGGTCCAGCAAACCCTCCGTGGTGGGCTGCCAGCACAACTGCAGGGCACCTTCGCGCTCAAGTGCGGCAAAATCGTAGCCCAGCGACGCCGCTTTGAGGCGCAAGCGTTCGGGCGTTTCATAGAAACCGAAGTGCACCCCTGGCGCCCGCTCGGTACATGCGCCCAGAAATGCCAGGCCCAGGGACGTCTTGCCGATACCGGAAGGCCCCATCAACAGGCTGACCGAGCCAGCGGCCAGCCCGCCACCGCACATTTCATCCAGGCTCATGATGCCTGAAGAGACCCGGCTCAGCGTGGCGTTGCCCTTCTGACTGAGGTGACCGAGCAGCGACTCCAGTCGCGGAAACACATGCATGCCCGCTTCGTCGATCAGGCATTCGTGACGGCCCGACAAGGCTGCGCTGCCACGCGTCTTGCGCAACTGAATGTGGCGTACGGCACGGCTGCCGACCAGTTGCTCGCCCAGCTCGATCACCCCATCGACCATCGTGTGTTCCGGGCTGCCTTCGTCCAGCCGTGCACTGGTCAACAGCAACACGGTGCAGCCGGCAAAAGCTGCGTGGCCTTGCAGTTCCGAGACGAATTTTTTCGTGTCCAGGTGCGTCTGCGCACGCACGCGGGCATTGAGCACACCGTCCACGATGAGTAGGCTGGCCTGCTGGCGCCCGATCTCCTGGCGCAGCAACTTGACCACGGCATCGAGCCCTTCCTGCTCGAGGGCGTCGAAGGCACTGACGAACTGGATCTGGTCGCCAACCAGGCTCGGGTCGAAAAATTCAAGGGTACCCAGGTACTGGAACAGCCGCTCGTGGGATTCACTGAGCAACGTCGCCACCAGCACCCTGCCGCCAGTCTGCACGTGGTGACAGGCCAACTGATTGGCGAGAATGGTTTTACCCGCGCCGGGTGGGCCTTGAATGATGTACGACGCCCCCGCCACCAGCCCCCCCCTGAGCAGCGCATCGAGCCCTTCGATCCCCGTCACCAGCCGCTTGAGTGCCTGTGCCATGGTTTCTACCTGTCGAGTTGGCGATCTGCTTGTGGGTCAGACGTGGGTAAATAAAGACGCATGCAGGTGCCCCTGCCGAGCACGCTGTCGACGCTGATGGCGCCATTGCTCTGCTTGGCGAAGCCATAGACCTGGCTGAGGCCCAGGCCGGTTCCCTTGCCGAATGCCTTGGTGGTGAAGAACGGCTCGAAAATGCGTGGCAGCACGTCAGGGGCGATCCCGCTTCCGCTGTCCTGCACCTCGAAGCACACGAAGCTGCCATGCAACCCCTCCACCTCACCGACAAGCTCGACAACCTCGGCCGCCATACGGATTTGGCCACTGCCCGGGATAGCATCGCGGGCATTGAACAACAGGTTCAGCAGCACCATCTGCAACTGCCCTGCATCCACTTCTATTGATGGCAAGGTTGACGGCAGGTGATGCTCCAGGTCGATGTCACTGGGCAGCGAATGTTCCAGCAGCCCACGGGTGGCGGCGATCAGTTCCAAGGGCGCGACGCGGCTGACATCGAGTTTGCGGTGTCGGGCAAAACTGAGCAGTTGCTGGGTCAGTTCGGTACCCCGCTGCCCGGCGTCGACAATGTGTTGCAACATACGTTGGACACGCGCCGGGTCCTGAGCGTTCATGGCCAGCCGTGCCGAGCTCAGGATGATGGTCAGCATGTTGTTGAAATCATGCGCCAGCCCACCGGTCAGTTGACCAAGGGCTTCGAGCTTCTGCGCCTGGAACAGCTGGGCACGCACAGCATCGAGCTGCAGCGCAGAATCGCGCCGGTCAGTGATATCCCGGGTAACCTTGGCCAGGCCGACGATCTGCCCGAGATCGTCACGGATCACGTCCAGCGCGGCCATCGCCCAGAATTGCGAGCCGTCCTTGCGCACGCGCCAGCCCTCATCCTGCGCCACCCCCTGCTCCAGCGCTTGGCGCAGCAGGCGTTCGGGGCGCCCTTCGGCACAATCCTGAGGGGTGAAGAACAACGAGAAATGCCGGCCGATCACTTCATCTGCGCGGTAGCCCTTGATCCGTTCGGCGCCAGCGTTCCAGGAAACCACGCGCCCATCCGGGTCGAGCATGTAGATGGCGTAGTCCACCACCGACTGAACCAGTTGTTCATAGCGGTGAGCGGGAATGACGGGGTGATCGAGGCAGTCAGCTGAAACCATGCAAACTCCACAGGCACAGCGGGAGGTAGAAAATAGGCCTAACCAGCAGTGTCACCCTGCATCCGCCCTGTGGCAACTGTTTGTCAGCGGTCACGGTCGACCAGTACAGGGCTCACTCGACGCGGCAGCGCCACCTTGAGCAGCCACAGGCCCACCAGCAGAATGCCGCCGCCGCCCGCCAAAGCCATCATCCGTTGGGGTTGCGGGTGCTCGGCGTCAAACCCTAGCATCAACAAATAACCGCCGAGGCTGATGAGGCTCACATAGAGAAACGCCCCCAGCAGTGTCACCAGGGCGAACAACAGACGCCATATAAACCGCGGGCGCACCACACGACCGCTAGCATCGGACGAACTGGCCCGAGTCATCGCTTCATAACCATTGGATCCAAATGAGGGGCAACAGTGGCGTAATGACAGCAAGGTGTCAATCACCCATTCGAGCACCCTTCACACCCTTGATCATAGGTGCTGCGGTTGACTCAACTATAACAATGGGTTATAAAGCGCGCTTGAATGCAAGGCTCTTCTACTTAAAAGCATTGACTTAGAAGCATGCCGGTCGCTCAGACCCATTCAAGTGCGAGTGTGGTGGAATTGGTATACACAGCAGACTTAAAATCTGTCGGCGTGAGCCTTGCGGGTTCGAGTCCCGCCACTCGCACCAAATTCCTTCGAAAAGGCGCCCTTGTGGCGCCTTTTTTCGTCCTGCGGAAATTCCCGGCGCAACTGCTAGAGTGGAGTTTGTCCCCGTCCACTGGAACGCCGCCATGCGCTACTCCCTGTTCGATGGTCAACGCGACGTCATCATCCTGATTGCCCGCATACTGTTGATGATTCTGTTTGTTGTATCCGGCTGGGCCAAACTGACTGGTTTTGAAGGTACGGTCAGCTACATGACATCACTAGGCGCGCCTGCGCCAATGCTTGCCGCAGCAGTTGCAGTGGTGATGGAGTTCTTTGTCGCCATCGTGCTGATTCTGGGGTTCTATACCCGCCCACTGGCATTTCTGTTCGCACTGTTCGTGCTGGGCACCGCGCTGATCGGCCACCCGTTCTGGAACATGGTCGACCCCGAACGCAGCGCCAACATGACTCAGTTCCTGAAAAACTTGAGCATCATTGGCGGCTTGTTGTTGCTGGCAGTGAGCGGCCCCGGGCGTTTCTCGCTGGACCGCCGTTGACTCAATCGTCTTCGCAGTCGTCGTGCCAGGCTGGGTGATCACGGTCCTCGTCATCGAGATCATCCAGCGTTTCCTCATCTTCTTCGACTTCGTCTAGCGCGCCTTGGGCATCTGTTTCGTGCTCGATGTCGTCGTAGAGGAATTCGTGGTCGAGCAGGTGGTCATGCTCGGGTTCGTGCAGGTCGTCTTCGTCGCGCATGCTGGCTCCTGGATTGGCGGGAGGCCTATATAGGCTGAACAGTGGGCAAGGTCAATGGATGGCCGCTTAATGCTGGGTTAACCGGGCGCGGGCAGTCTGCAGGCTCTCCCTTCAAGCGTTCCTTGCCCGCCATTTAATGGCGGGCTTTTTTTGCGCGGGGGGTTTGTTGATGACGGGGAAGCACCTGGCTTGAATACCCGCAGCAAACGACAGCCGTATGACACCCTCTTCACATATTATCGACAACCTGCTTGGCACACTGGCCTTGCTCCGTACGTTCTTTAGCCCGCCCATTGTCGGCGGGCTTTTCTTTTGCCGCTTAATAACTGCCTGACGCCATGTTGGGCCTAGCCCCTTTCCTCGCTCCAACCACTATGCGGCGTCACCCAGAAAACACGCTAAGCTCAGCTATCCGATGCCTTGGTAATCGGCGTTTCAACGCGCTTGCCCATCGTCGCTCTGGCGATCCACACCGACGAGCCTATTTGGCTCAAAGAGGGTGTTCCAATGGCGACAATCGAGACAAAAGCGTTCGCTAGAGGGCTGCTGAAGGTTGAAAACGCTTGGCAGGCCTATGTCCTGTCGCGCAAGTCCACCCAGGGGCTTGCCGGCCTGGAGCTGATGGCCGCGCAGGCGGAGTGCGACCGCGACTTTATCAGGTTCCAAAATCAGAGCCAGCAGTTCTACGCCGAAGTGCGCAAGCGTATTGGCGACGCTGAAAAGCTGGAGGTGGACAGGGCGCTGTATCCTCAGCATTTCCCCACACGCCCATCAGCAGACAGCTGAAAGCCCACAAAAAAACCGGCCACTGGCCGGTTTTGCTTTAACGTCTCAAACGCAAGGCCTAGCCCTTCGAATTGGACCACCTGGCCGAAGGCTGCCTGGGGCCGACGCGATCGGAAGCGCCAATACCGGAAGCCACCTCCTGGATGGACCCGCCTTTTGAGAGGAATACTTTGATCTGCTCGTCGAGCCGCAGGTGGGCTTTGTGCGTGGGGGACTGATGGGAGGCATTCATGACTGAACCTCGATAGGGAAGTCACTGGAATGCAGCAACTCGTTTGTCACTATACGCCTCATCCGTCACTGACGGGGTGAATTCCCCTGCCCGCCCCAACTGCCAGCAGCTAAAGAGCCTCCATCCGCCGGTCACCGGAAGGCGGCGGCGCTTTCAAGATGTGGGAAAAGCTCCCGGTCAAGCCGAACCGAAGCTCTTTGGGCATCACGAACGTGAAGTGGATCAGCCATGAGCCATCGCCGAGCAACAACGTTTCGCTTCGGTATCGTAGGACTTCCGCTTCGCTTATGCCGATCGCTACTGCGACTTCCTGATTGCTGGGCTTGCGATCCATTGAGATGACTCCCTCCGACATTGCGCCGGGAAGCCATCAATACTCCTCCTCCGGCTACATAAGCGCTACTTAAAATTTGCCTACCCGTGTGCGGGCACAGAGGGTGCTTACACCGTCAGTGTTCTGCAGCACGAGCAGTGCTACGCTGCGGGCGACTTCGCCACCCAAGGAGCAGGGAATGAGTTTTGACTGGCACGCAGGGCCGATCACCCGTGCAACCCCGCTGGACAAGAACTACCGCAACACGCAGAAGGTCCGGCAGTTCATGGTCGGCGAATGCGGCGATGGCTTCAAGTTCGATCGCACCTTCATGGCCTGGATCAAGGGCGGCGAGCCCGTAACACTGGGCGACGTTGCTGATGAATGGCTGCGTCGAAGAAAGCTATGACGGCAATACCGATTTATTAACTCATCCGCCATACCGTCTAGCTATTCGACACGATGCTGGAAAACGACTTGCCGATTGCAGGAAGTGTCGCCTCGCGATTTATGGAGATAGACAGGGCACATCCGTCGCCGATTTCACCAAGCACAAAAATGCCCGCGAATGCAGGCAAAAAGGTATCATCCGCCGTTTATTCAGCCCCCATGACAGGGAATTCAGAAATGCAAGGCAAACACTTAGCCTATCGACCGGACATAGACGGGCTCAGGGCTCTGGCCGTTTTGGCTGTCACAATTTTCCATTTCAACAAGCAATGGCTCCCTGGCGGCTTCGTCGGCGTTGACGTTTTTTTCGTCATTTCCGGCTTCCTGATCACAGGGATCATCTACGGAAAAGGGCCCCACTTCTCTTTCGCTGACTTTTACGGTCGCCGTGTCCGTCGGATCCTACCTGCAGCTGCATTTGTAACAATCGTCACGTTAATCGCTGGCTCGTTCTTACTCTTGCCTGCCGACGTCAAGTCTCTTTCGGAGTCGGCCATCGGCGCTACCCTTTCTGCAGCTAACATCTACTATTGGCTCTTCCTGGACACGGGCTACTTCGCCGCTTCGTCCGACACCGTGCCACTGCTGCACATGTGGTCGCTCGGCGTCGAAGAGCAGTTCTATCTGATATGGCCGGCGTTGATGATCATCGCCATGAAGGTCGGAGGTAAGCGCCTGCTGGTGGCAGCCGGCGTCATTCTCGCTATCGGTTCCTTCGCGGTGAGTGAGTACTTCCTGGCTCGCGACCCCTCGTTCGCTTATTACATGCTGCCTTCCAGGGCAGGCGAACTTCTGGTCGGTGCCCTTCTGTTCCTGTGGCAGGACTCGCGACGCATCCCTGCCTCCGCTGCCAACGTGGCAGGTGCAGTGGGCCTGGCCATGGTTGCCGGATCGATTCTCTATCTTGACGAGAAGAATGGTTTCCCTGGCGTTCGGTCGATTATTCCGTCCCTGGGCGCGGCACTGCTGATCCTTTCAGGCACTAACCAAAGAAACATTCTATCCAGAATTTTTGGGAACCCAGTCGCCCGTTATGTGGGGCTGCGTTCATTCTCGCTTTACCTCTGGCACTGGCCTGTTCTGGCGTTCTACCGTTACGCATACGGTGAGCCGACGCTGTCAGGTGGCATCGCCTGCGCACTGCTGATGTGTCTACTCACCCTCATCTCGTATCACCTGATAGAGACGCCTTTCAGGGCTCGCACTCCAATGTGGCTGATCACCAAGGCTGGGCCGATCATTGCGACCAGCGCGGGTGTAATGGTACTGGGATACGTCTTGGTGAAGAACAATGGTTATTGGCCAACCGCAGCAGGAGCGGCATACAAGAGAGAAATCTCTTTACACGACTACAACACGAAACCTGCGAGCCGGTTCCCATTCAACTGCCAGATGATGCAGTACGATCCGAAAAAATGGACCGAGGATCAGTGCGTCAATGGTGATAAGACAGTGCCTGCGCAAACACTGCTTTGGGGCGACTCAAACGCAGCGCATTACGTTGGGTATCTGAAGGCCGTAGGAGAAAGCGCTCACTTCTCCATCCGAAATATCTCTCATTCGTCGTGCCCTCCGGTGCGTGATACGAAAGGCCTTCTTGGTCCGGATCGCGCCAAGTCCTGCAATGATTTCAATGAGCGAGCGTTCGCCGAGTCCAAGAACTATAGAACCGTAATCCTCGGAGCATCATGGGCAGCCTATGCAGTGAAAGGCGGGAAGGAAAAGTTCGCCGATACCATCGCTGAACTGGCCGGCAACCACAATCAGGTGATCATTGCCCTAAATGTCCCCGTATTCGTAGGCCTGGACCGCATGTGTACGGCAAAAGCCATTCGCATCCCAGGAATGAACTGTCCAGCAACCGCGATGATTCCAGATCAAGGCGAAAGCGAAGTCAACCTCTATCTCAAGGAACTCGCAAGCCAGTACGCCAACGTAACCACGTTCGATGTCCGGCCGCAAATCTGCAAAAACGGAACGTGCTCGGCTTACGACAAAGATACGCTTCTCTACTTTGACAGCGGCCACATCAGCATGGTCGGCTCTGAGATCATTGGCCGGTCCGTTGTAGAATCCGGTCAAGTACCCCAGCCTATCGCGGCCCTGGGGCAATCCGCTCGATCTGTTGGGCAACACGTCGAAGATTGAACGGATGAGCATTTAAACTGCCATCTCTGCAAGCCCGCCACCTCGGCGGGCTTGCACTTTTACAGTCTGACCTGGCCGGGATGCCTTGCTCTTGCACATTGAGTCTTAGACATGACCATGGTCAGGCAGTTGAGGAATAGTCTGTCCGTTGGCCAAAGCACTGGCTTCAAGCTTCGCACGCTCCGCACTTAGAAAAACATAAGCGGCTTGCAGCGTGGTGATCTTCGTTTGAATCTCGGCCATCTTGGCGGCTACCAAAACCACACCGCGCGCGCAATCGATGTTATTACCCCGCCTGGCCGCAAGAATTTCCCCAATCTCTGCGAGTGAAAAACCTCCGCTCTGCGCACTCTGAATGAAGGCTAAATCGACAACGGTCTGTTCGCTGTAGCTGCGGTAGTTGTTGGCTTGTCGATGGGGCACGATAAGGCCGAGCTGTTCGTAATAGCGCAATGCGTGGCGGCTGATCCCACTCCGGCGCTCCAACTCACCAATGTTCACGGTAAAAAATCCTTGACTGTAGAGTAGGCTCTACACCTTAGCCTGCGCCGATCAGCTAAACAAGGATTCAGTCATGAGTGCGGAATGCTTCATCACAGGTGGCAGTGGGTTTGTGGGCCAACATCTACTGAGCCGTCTTACGGCGAAAGGGCACAAGACCTGGGTGCTTATGCGCACCCCTGGAAACATAAAGCGTCTCAGGGAACAGGTAGGCCAACTGGGAGGTAACCCTGCGCTTATCCATGCCGTTGAGGGCGATATCAGCAGGGAGGGGCTTGGACTCAGCGAGGCAGCCAAGCAAAACGTGTCTTCGGCCACTGTGATTTTCCACCTCGCTGCGCAATTCTCCTGGGGACTGACACTGGAGCGTGCTCGCGCAATTAATGTTCAAGGTGCTCTGAACGTGGCCAAGCTTGCGGCTAGCCAACGCATCCGACTGCTGATGGTGGGCGGTTTCATGCTACAAAACCTCACCCACCTCAACAGTATCGGAGTTGATATCACATGCCCTGAGAACACAGACTGGCCTGCGGTCTACGCCCGTGTAGGTGGCTATGAAGGCAGCAAACTCGAATCCCATTTTGCTGTCATCCGCTACATGCAAGACGCAGACGCGGATTACACGATTGTTCATCCTGCTACGGTGTGTGGCCACAGCGAGAACGGACATATCTTGGAAGGCCAACCGTTTTCCGAACTGATTCGAAACCTGGCACAAGGCCAGTTCAAAGCTGTACCCGGCTCTGTCAGGCATTGGTTACCATTAGTCAGCGTCGATTACCTGGTGAAGATGATGATTTGCGTGGCCTTCGACCCCTTCATGGCCAACCGTCAGGTCCTGGCGCTCTATGAGCGAACACCGAGCTTACAAGGGATGCTTCTGCAGATCGCAAAAACGCTAGACGTCAAGGCACCCCGCCGCCATGTACCAATAGGGTTGCTCAGGTCGCTATTGACCATTCCCGGACTGGCGACCCGGTTCGCGATCAGCGCCGAGTCATTAAATTTTATTCAGGTGCAGCGCTTCGATATGGGTATGAGTAGACAACTGGAACGGAAGTATCAATTAACCCATCCCAACATGACACGTGCTATCGAGAACACGGTGCGCTACGTCAAGGACTACGTGACGAAGCCATAATCTAGCCCTTTACAGAGATGCTTGCCCTCTACGCACATTGGCATTTATTGCTGCCCTTTAGGCACTCTATTTTCTTCGCAGACCAAATAGTTAATTTCAGACCGTTTGGTTGGTTAAAAGGATCGACACTTAGGCTCGCCTACGAGCAATCCAGCATACATTAACAAGGAATGTACTGATGCAATCTCAATTCGGCAAAGGTGTCCTCTTTGCACTTTGCGCCGCTGCACTGAATGCAACAATCGGAGTATTCAGCAAGGTGCTGATGAACAGTGGGTTCAGCCCCAGCAGTATCGCCCTGATAAAGACCGTACTCGGCTGCCTACTGCTGTCAGTCTTGCTGCTGTTCCTCAAGCGGCCCTGGCATACGGCTAAGTGGCTCCATGCAGCCGTCTGCGCCTTTCTCGGCATTTTTGTGTTGTTCCACTTTGAAACCTCGGCCTATAACCATTACGCCGCAGCGGGCGTGGTGGTGATCCTGATGGCAAGTGCTTCCATTTCTTCGTTATTACTGGGCCGGATAGTCCTCAAGGACCCAATCACCGCCAACGCAGCGGTAGGTGCCGGATTGACGATAGCCGGTATTGCCGTGGTTTTTGGAGCAGACCTGGAACAAGGTTTTTCGCTGCAAGGCGCAGTGCTCGCGTCGATTGGAGGCTGCGGTTATGGTGCGTTTTCGGTTGCCATGAAGCGCATGGGCGTTTCTGGAGGACTGCATTTCACTCGGCAGCTATTGTTTTTCGGGAGTCTTTACCTGCTGATGCCGGCTGCAACCAATGGGTTCATCATGGGAGAGCTGTCACGGGTGGCGGTCATGGCTTTGGTGGCCCTGGCTGCATTGCCGACCATCCTCGGTTTCTTCTGCACCACCAAGGCCATCGAGTATTTAAAGCCATCACAAGTTCAGGCACTGGAACTGACTGAACCGCTGTTTGCCGCACTTCTGGCGTTCGTGGTCCTTAATGAGGTACCGCGAGACACGTTGTACTGGGGGGCCGGGCTCATCCTCACTGGACTGTGTTTCTCAAACGAATTGATCCGATTAGGCAAGAAGACAGTACAGCCGTCTACGGTGTAATTCGCTTTTGGAGTCAGCACTCGGCGCACACACCAAGCGCATCTATCGCCGAACGGGTGAGCGCGTAAGCCCCACCAAGCAATGGCCAGATTCGGAAAGGCTCGTTCTATTCGACCCACAAAGAAAAACCCCGCAAACGTTAACCTGCGGGGCTTTTGAATGTGCAGGCCGAGGTCGGATCGAACCGGTGTAGACGGATTCACCCTCCCGGAAAACGAAAACGCCACCTGATGAGGCGGCGATGACTGACGAAGGACGGGCGTTACCAGGTCTTCGGCTCTGACTTCTTGTACGAGCCACCGGTCATGCACTTTTCGACCAGGTCTTCCCGGGCCTTGTTGTCTGGAAGCGTTTTGAGGTAGTCCGGCTGGCAGTGTTCGGCAGTGGGCTCGTAGGCGGCAGTATCGGCGGCTTCTTCTTTGCAGCCGGCCAAGCCCATAGCGAGTGCAGCAGCGAGCATTGTGGTAAGGGTGCGCTTCATGAGGTTCCTTCCTGTGAAATGGGCGGGCGTTATACCAAAAATCGAAATGCCCTGCAAAACGTGGCGCAGTGCCAACAACCAGCCAGCGCCCTACCCTATCCAACCATAACGCCTCACCAGAGATGGCGGCACCTGCATCATCAATTCCATGCGCAGGGACGATATGGCGCGCGTTTACCGCCGCGTCGGCGCCATCGCCAAGCCCTCAAAAGGCTGAAGTTTCGGAACTCCACCTCTGTAGTTTCGGAACCCCTGTCTTTTTCGACCCACAAAGAAAAACCCCGCAGACGTTAATCTGCGGGGCTTTCGAATAATGGAGGCCGAGGTCGGAATCGAACCGGCGTAGACGGATTTGCAATCCGGAGCATAACCACTTTGCTACTCGGCCTCAAAGTTTGGAGTTAGCCGCTTTCGCTTTGCTATCCCCTTGAAACACTGAACCTTTTTCAAAGTTCGCTGCGTTTCGATGGGCGCCATTATGTCTGCATTCAATGAACCTTGCAACCCCCTGAACAGAAAAAAATTTCAAGGGGTTCAAGGTGTTAGCGCAAGCGGCCGAGTTTGCTCCAAAGTCCCACCACGGTGTTCTCCACCGTGCCGCTGGCGGCCATGCCGATGCGTTCCTGCAGGCTCTTGCGCTCAGCAAAGTGCAAGTGGAACAGGTTGGCGTTGCGGGCGCGGTCGCTCAGGTATTCGTCGCTGGTCTGCAGCTCGTCCACCAGCTTGCGGTTAAGCGCTGCCACGCCCAGCCAGACTTCGCCGGTGGCCACTTCGTCCATGTGCAGCTGTGGCCGATAGCGGGCGACAAAATCCTTGAACAGCTGGTGGGTGATGTCCAGGTCTTCCTGGAACTTCTCCCTGCCCTTCTCGGTGTTTTCACCGAACACCGTGAGGGTGCGCTTGTATTCGCCGGCGGTGAGCACCTCGAAATCAATGTTGTGCTTCTTCAGCAGACGATTGACGTTGGGCAGTTGCGCCACCACACCAATCGAACCCAACACGGCAAAGGGTGCGCTGACAATCTTCTCGCCAATGCAGGCCATCATGTAACCACCGCTGGCAGCCACCTTGTCGATGCACACGGTCAGCGGGATGCCTGCCTGGCGAATACGCGCCAGTTGCGAAGCGGCCAGGCCATAGCTGTGCACCAGGCCACCGCCGCTTTCGAGCCGCAGCACCACCTCGTCACGCGGGGTGGCGAGGGTCAGCAGGGCGGTGATCTCGTTGCGCAGGCTCTCGGTGGCCGAGGCTTTGATGTCGCCATCGAAATCGAGCACGAAGACCCGGCTCTTTTCTTCAGCCTTGGCTTTTTTCTGCTGTTTTTCCGCCTTTGCCTGCTGCTTGCGCAAGGCCTTGAGCTGGGCCTTGTCGAGCAAACCCGACTCCAGGCGCTCGCGCAGCTCTTTATAGAACTCGTTCAGGCGCGTGACCTGCAGCTGCCCGCCCGGTTTGCGCCGCCCTTTGCCGCGCAAACCGGCAATAGCCGACAACACCACCAGGATGGCGATCACCAAGGTGGCGGTTTTAGCGAGAAAGCTTGCGTATTCGGCAAGAAACTCCACGTTGACTCCTTCAAAGACTGGCGCCAGTTCAGCGCGTAACTGCTACAAGCATACCGGTGCGCCTGAGGCGCTGCCAGCCGGTGTAAACGCTGGCAACACAGTTCAAACAACCTTTTCAAACGCTTGTATGTTTTTTCGTTGACAGCCTGTGTGGCACATCCTAACCTCGCAGCAACCTCCAACAGGCCGGATACCTTCGTGGGCAACCTCTACCTGATCCGACATGGCCAAGCCTCCTTTGGTGCCGAAGACTACGACGTCCTCTCAGCCGTCGGTGTGCGTCAGAGCCAGGCCCTGGGCGAACACCTGGCTCAGCTCGGTGTGCGGCTGGATCGTTGCGTGGCCGGCGACCTGCGCCGTCAGCAGGATACCGCACGCCTGGCGTTGGAGGCCTTGCACGCCAGTGGCTGCGCGGTACCGGCTGTAGAGACCGACGCGGCGTTCAATGAATTCGATGCCGACGGGGTGATCCACGCCCTGCTGCCGGGGCTGATGGAGCACGAACCCAACGCCCTGCACATCTTGCGCAATGGCGCGCAGCACCGCAGTGAATTCCAGCGCCTGTTCGCCTTGATGGTGCAGCGCTGGCACGATGGCGAGCATGCCGACGACGGCCTGGAGACCTGGCAGGCCTTCACCGCCCGCGTCCAGAAGGGCTTGCAACGTGTGCTCGAAGCCGCAGGCAGTGGCGACAACATCGCCATCTTCACCTCCGGCGGCACCATCGCCGCCCTGCTCCACCTGGTCACCTGCATTACCCCCAGCCAGGCTTTCGCACTGAACTGGCAAATTATCAACACGTCGCTCAGCCAGCTGAAGTTCCGCGGCCGCGACGTGGCACTGGCTTCCTTCAACAGCCAAGCCCATGTGCAGCTGTTGAGGGCGCCGGAGCTCATCACCTACCGATGAGCCCGGCTTGTTGTGTCCCTGCGGGGACGTGAAAATCACTCTATAAGGAATGCGCCATGACCTCCGTAGCTGATGCCGTTAAGAAGATGCAAGAGAAGTTCAACCCAGCCGCTGCCGCCGGCCTGGACCTGGTGTTCGGCTTCGACATCACCGACGAAGGCAAAAAGTACGCGCTGATCGTCAAAGACGGTACCTGCGACATCCAGGAAGGCGAGAACCCAGACGCCAACTGCACCCTGGTGCTGGACAGCGAGACCCTCAAGGGTATCGTCAGTGGCGAGACCGACGGCATGCAGGCCTTCATGGGCGGCAAGCTGCGCGTCGAGGGCGACATGATGCTGTCGATGAAACTGAGCGAGCTGTTCCCTTCCTGAGTGACGGGCACGCCGAGCGATGAAAAAACCGAAGCCTGACCGGCTTCGGTTTTTTTTTGCCCACCCCATCAAGGCGATTGATCCACTTGCAACACCCTTGTCTATATGACTACTAGGACGCTTGTTCCAGTTCCCGCAGGCCATTAAATTAGCCAATAGTCCTTGCGATCGATTATAAGGAAAACGCATGACGCTCACCGATCAGTCCACCCAGGTACGCCCCGGCGAAGAACTCGACGCGGCCGTCATCGACCCTTATCTCAAGGCCCATATCCCCGGCCTGGCGGGTTTGCCGAGCATCAGCCAGTTCCCTGGCGGCGCCTCCAACCTCACCTACCTGGTCAGCTACCCGGGCCGCGACTTTGTACTGCGCCGGCCGCCGTTCGGCCACAAGGCCAAGTCGGCCCACGACATGGGCCGCGAGTTCCGCATTCTCAATCAGCTCAACGATGGCTTCCCGTACTGCCCCAAGGCGTACGTGCACTGCACCGACGAGCGCCTGATAGGCGGCGAGTTCTACGTGATGGAGCGGGTCAAGGGCATCATCCTGCGCTCGGACATCCCCGCTGAACTCAACCTTGACGTTGCCAAGACCGAAGCCCTGTGCAAAAGCTTCATCGACCGCCTGGTGGAACTGCACCAAGTCGATTACCAGGCCTGCGGGCTGGCCGACCTGGGCAAGCCGGAAGGCTATGTGCAGCGCCAGGTCGAGGGCTGGACCAGCCGCTATGCAAAAGCTATCACCGAGGATGCGCCACGCTGGGAGCAGGTCATCGCCTGGCTGCACGAGAAGATGCCCGCCGACCATCCGCGCCCCGGCATCGTGCATAACGACTACCGCTTCGACAATGTGATCCTCGACGCCGACAACCCGATGCGCATCATCGGCGTGCTGGATTGGGAGATGGCCACAATTGGCGACCCGCTGATGGACCTGGGCAACAGCCTGGCCTACTGGATCGAAGCGGGTGACCCGGCGCCGATGCAACTGATGCGCCGCCAACCCAGCAACGCCCCTGGGATGCTGAGCCGTCGCCAGTTCGTCGATTACTACGCCGAGCGCGCCGGTATCCGCCTGGACAACTTCGATTACTACTATTGCTATGGCCTGTTCCGCCTCGCCGGCATCGTGCAACAGATCTACTACCGCTACTACCACGGCCAGACCCAGGACAAGCGCTTCGCTCAGTTCATCCACATGAACCGGCTGCTGGAGCAGATGGCCTTGAAGGTCATCGCCAACACCACGCTCTGACGACAGACAACAAGGAAAACAGCATGTCCAAGACCCACTTGTTCGACCTTGACGGCAAGATCGCCTTCGTTTCCGGCGCCAGCCGCGGCATCGGTGAAGCCATTGCCCACCTGCTGGCTCAGCAGGGCGCCCACGTGATCGTCTCCAGCCGCAAGCTGGACGGCTGCCAGCAGGTCGCCGAGGCGATCATTGCCGCGGGGGGCAAGGCAACTGCAGTGGCCTGCCACATCGGCGAGATGGAGCAGATCCAGCAGGTGTTCGCCGGTATCCGCGAACAGTTCGGGCGCCTGGATATCCTGGTCAACAACGCCGCCACCAACCCGCAGTTCTGCAACGTGCTGGACACCGACCTGAACGCCTTCCAGAAGACCGTGGACGTCAACATTCGTGGTTACTTCTTCATGTCGGTGGAAGCCGGCAAGCTGATGCGCGAACACGGCGGCGGCAGCATCATCAATGTGGCGTCGATCAACGGCGTCTCGCCGGGGCATTTCCAGGGCATCTATTCGGTGACCAAGGCGGCGGTGATCAACATGACCAAGGTCTTCGCCAAGGAATGTGCGCAGTTCGGCATCCGCTGCAATGCGCTGCTGCCAGGCCTGACTGACACCAAGTTCGCCTCGGCACTGGTGAAGAACGACGCCATCCTCAACGCTGCCCTGCAGCAGATCCCGCTCAAGCGCGTGGCCGACCCCAAGGAAATGGCCGGCGCGGTGCTGTACCTGGCCAGCGATGCCTCCAGCTACACCACCGGCACCGCACTCAACGTCGACGGCGGTTACCTGGCCTGATCAGGCCTTGATTGCCTGCAGGGTGTAGCTCAAAGGCAGGCGTGACGGCTGCTGGCGCAAGCGCCACTCGCCGTCGGCACCTTTGTCCATCTGGCCCGGCAGCGCCTCCCAAGGGATACTCTGGTGCTCGACCAGAGCTGTCAGTTGCAGCCCATGCGCCAGCAACGCACTGATCACCTCGCCCAGGCCGTGGTTCCACTCATGGGTCTCGGTATGGACCAGGCGCTGATCGGTTTCGACGTACGTCTGGTCGTTATGCCAGACCGTCGGAGTGTCGTGCTCGAAGTACGGATACTCGATCAACAGGCGGTCCTGATGGTCTTCGTTGACCGCCATCAGCATCGGGTGGCCATCGCGCAGGAACAACCGCCCACCCGGTTTGAGCAGGGCTGCCACCGTACGCGCCCACGGTTCGATGTGGGGCAGCCAGCAGAGTGCGCCGATGCCGGTATAGACCAGGTCGAAGCTACCTGCGGGCAACACCTGGTCGGCGGCATAGACATCCGACTCTACATAGTCGATCGGCACCGCGCAGCGCTCGGCGAGTGCCCGCGCCTCGGCCAGCGAAGCCCCGGAGTAATCCAGGCCGCAGACCATCGCGCCCAGGCGGGCGAGCGAGAGGGTATCGGTACCGATGTGGCACTGCAGATGAACGGTGTTGAGCCCGCTGATATCGCCTAGCAACGGCAGGTCGAAGCGAACGGTTTCGGAAAGATGCGCCGGGTGCTCGACGAGCCGTTCGACCTCATAGTCTTTCGAGGCCGCATGCAAGGGGGCTCGTTCGTCCCAACTGCTGCGGTTGAGTTGCAGTGATCGGTCCATGCTTACGTCCTTGTCTACGTGTCGGGTCTCGGCAGCCCTGGTCAGGCCTTCATCATTACAGGCAGGTCGCCGCCGCCGCGCGCCGCTGCAGGGCCACACTGTCATTGTTTTGCGCGTAGTAGTCGACCCGCGTTCCGTCTGCTTGCGGATAGATATCCACGAACGCTTCGGCATCGCGGGTATACACCGTGAAACCACCCTGCTTGCGCGGCTCCAGGTAGCCACTGGCATCAACCCCGAACACCGCCTCTTCCTGCCAGCTGAACTGGATGCACTGGGCCACCAGCGCGGGCGCCTTGTGCGAATCGAGCTGCGCGGTCGGCTTGCCGCCACGTGCCGTTTCCATGGTCGCAGAAGCACAACCGACCAGCATCAGTACCGCGGCCATCGGCAGAATTGCTCGCATGTTCAACCCTCAGGGCAAAAAAGAAGGCGACTCTAGCACTGGCAGGCACCGCGAGTGAATTGTTGGCGGCACGCCGCTGTCGCAGTAAGGACATGCCGTCACAAGGAAACCGCCATGAAACTGCATCACCTGCTGCCTTCACTGCTGCTCGCCGCCCTGCCCTGCCTACCGCTGGCCGCCTCTGCCGTGCCCTCAGCCGAAGAAAGCATCACCGGGCCGGAAACCCACAACCGCGAACTCAAGGTAGGTGACAAGGCCCCCGACCAATACAAACGCGATGACCAGACGGTAAAAGACTGGAAAGCCAAAGGCCTGCCGGCCCCCGAAAAGGAAAGCCACTGGGTGCGCATGGGCGAGCACTATGTGCTGGTGCAGATCACCAATGGTGTGGTCCTGGCCATCCACCCCGCGTCCTGACCCTGCCGAGCTACACATAGGCCGCCATGTGCACCGTGTTGCGCCCGGCGGCCTTGGCCTGGTACAGCGCTGCATCGGCCTGGGCAAGCAGGCTGGCCGTGTTGTCGTTGGCGCCGGGCACACTGCACCACAATCCGACACTGAAACGCAGCTCGATTTCATCGCTGGCAAAGCGTGCGGGGCTGCGGGCAATGGCCTCACGCAAGCCCTGCAGCGCCGCCATTGCGCCAACGCGGTCGGTTTCGGGCAACAGCAGCAAAAATTCCTCGCCGCCATAGCGGCCCAGGCTATCTCCCTGACGCAAGCGTTGCTGCAACTGGCGCACGCAATGGCACAGCACCTCGTCACCGGCCAGGTGCCCGTACAGGTCGTTGATGCGCTTGAAGTGATCGATGTCGATCATGGCCACGGCCAGGCTGCTCTGCGCGTCCCGGGCGCGGTCCAGCTCGACGACGAAGCGCTCGAGGATCGCCCGGCGATTGTAGGTACCCGTGAGCACATCGCGCAGGGCCAGGTGCTGCAGGCGTGATTCGCTGCGTTCCTTTGCCATCAGCACCAGCCCGATCGAATACATCATCACCGTGGCCGTGCCGATTGCCACCGAAATGCTTTGCTTGAGGTTACTGGTGTCGTAGCGCATTTCCACGGCCGTGCCATTGGCCACAGCCACGGCGCGCATGCCCAGCCCGACCAGGCTGATCAGCGCACCGATCTGCAGCAGCAGGTGCGCCCTACCCGGCCGCTCGACGTAACGCCGCGCCCAATACAGGATCATCGAACACTGCAGCATCAGCACCAGCGTCGCCAGCAACATGCGGGGCTCAAGGGTATCGAGCAGCAGCATCAGCCCCAAAAGCATGACGGCGGGAATGACGAAGATCATCCGCCACGGGATCGCTTGCTCGCGCACCCGGAACAGGCTGGCCGAATAGAACGCCAAGGCCAGGGACAGCAGGCTGTTGCCCAAGCCATAGCTGACCCACAACGGCGCTTGGGCATAGAGCGTGTAGCACACATAGGCCAAGGCATGCACCAGCAGCCCGCAACCGGTCAGCATCAGGTTGTCGCGGCGGTTGCTGCGCCCGACCAGCAGCAGGCAGAAGGCCAGAATGGTTGCAACCAGGGCAACGGCGGCGAACAACGTGGGGGTGTGGGCGATCATCGTGATTCACCGTGTGGCAGTTTGCCGTCTTGGCTGCGGCTTGCTGTGCAGTTTAGTGGCCGACCCGCGGCTCGGCCATGACCGAGCGGGACAGAACAGCAGCCGGCAGGCACGCCGCCGATCGCGCGCCTGACAAAATTTTGCCTGCCAAGGAAACCAAATGGACCGTTCCCAGTCTCAGGAAGTGCCCCGTAAACCTTTGCGGATCAAGGACCTATATCGTGATGACCCGCCTTGCAAGCTTCTCGTTGGTTGCCGCCATCCTGCTGACCGCTGGTTGCCACAGCCATCGCTACCATGACGACGACGATGGCTGGCGTGATCGCGACCGTGGCCAGCGCCACCATCATCGGCATGACCGCGACGATGACGATGACCACCGTCAATACCGCGGTGACCGCTACTACCGCTGAAGCGTCTTTGCACCCCTGACCCGCCGCCCGTTGCGCGGCACCTTTACCTGATGATTCCTTTTGAGGTTCGTACCATGCGTCTGACTCTGCCTTCCCTTGCTCTCGGCCTGCTGCTGTGCCAGGGCGCTTTCGCCGGTGACGGTACCGCCGCCATTGGCGGTGGCCTGGGTGGTGTACTGGGTAACGTTGTCGGTCAACAGATCGGCGGCAGCACCGGCGCTGCGATTGGTGCCGGTGTCGGCGGCGCGGCCGGCAGTGCGGTAGGCGCACGCAAGGGCAACCGCACCGAAGCCGCCATCGGCGGTGGCCTGGGTTCGGCGGGTGGTTCGCTGCTGGGCGGCAAGGTCGGTGGCTCTGCCGGTTCGACCATCGGTGCCGGCCTGGGCGGTGCTGCAGGGGGTGCCATCGGCAACCACCTGGGCGACAACAACGGCAAGAAGCACCGCCGTCACCGCCACTGATCCAGGTGACCAAGGGGTTGCTCGGCAGCCCCTTTTGCTTGTGAAACCCTGCAACACGTCAACACACCCTTCACCGCAAGCTGGCACACTGGCTGCTACTGTCTACCGTGCCCCCGTGTGAAGGAACACCCCCTCCCCATGAACCAAGAGCTGCTCTGGGTCCTCGGCCTGCTGGCCATCGTCGTCGTCCTCTTCATCATCAACCGCCCGCGCATGGACGTGGTCGCGCTGATGGTGATTCTCGCCCTGCCGTTATCGGGCATCCTTACCGTGGAACAGGCCCTGGCCGGCTTCAGCGACCCCAATGTGGTGCTGATCGCTGCCCTGTTCGTGATCGGCGAAGGCCTGGTACGCACCGGCATCGCCTACCGCATTGGCGAGTGGATGAGCGAGCGGGCCGGCAACAGTGAAGCGCGCCTGCTGGTATTGCTGATGGTGGCGGTAGCGGGGTTGGGCTCGGTGATGAGTTCGACCGGGGTGGTGGCGATCTTCATACCGGTGGTGCTGAGCATCGCCGCGCGCCTCAAACTGTCACCCAGCCGCCTGATGATGCCCTTGAGCTTCGCCGGCCTGATCAGCGGCATGCTCAGCCTGGTGGCCACGCCCCCCAACGTGGTGGTGCACAGTGAACTGGTGCGCCATGGCGAGCAGGGCTTCAACTTCTTCAGCTTTACCCCGTTCGGCCTGGTGGTGCTTGTGCTGGGCATCGGCTACATGCTGCTGACACGCCACTGGCTCAATGGTGAAGTGCGCAAGGACGGCCGCGTGGAAACCCGCCGTACGCTGCTCGACCTGGTGCTGGACTACAAGCTCAACGGCCGCGAGCGGCGCCTGCGCATCCGCCCCCACTCGCCGCTGATCGGCCATACCCTGGGCGAGCTGGAGCTGCGCACCCGGCATGGCGCCAACGTGATCGGCATCGAACGCCAGCACAAGTTCACCACGCGGGTCATCGCGGCCGACTCCAACACCGTGCTGCACCAAGGTGACGTGCTGTTGCTCGACCTGTTCGCCAACCGCGACGACCTGCGCAGCCTGTGCCAGACCATGCAACTGGAACCCCTGCACTTCAAGGCGGCGTACTTCATCGACCAGTCCCAGGAGCTGGGCATGGCCGAAGTGTCGCTGCCTCCCGGCTCGCAGTTGGTCGGCAAGAGCATCCTCGAGCTGGCGTTCCGTAGCCGCTTCGGCCTCAACGTGGTGGGTTTGCGCCGTGAACAGGCCGCCATCGAAGAGCAACTGGTGGAAGAAAAGCTGCGCCTGGGCGATACGCTGCTGGTGGTCGGCCCCTGGAAAGCCGTGCGTCAACTGCAAAGCAACCCCCACGACTTTTTGGTGTTGAGCCTGCCTGCCGAAGTCGATCAGGTCGCCCCGGCCCGCAGGCGCGCACCTCAGGCCTTGCTGAGCCTGGCGGTGATGGTCGGCCTGATGGTCAGCGGCGCGGTGCCCAATGTCATCGCCGCCTTGATCGGCTGCCTGTTGATGGGCGCGGGCCGCTGCATCGACATGAACAGCGCTTACCGGGCCATCCATTGGCAGAGCCTGGTACTGATCGTCGGTATGCTGCCCTTCGCCCTGGCCCTGCAGAAAACCGGCGGTATCGACCTGGCAGTGACCGGCCTGGTCAGCTTGCTCGGCGACGCCGGGCCCAGGGCCATTCTGGCCTGTCTGTTTGCCGTGACCGCAGTGATCGGCCTATTCATCTCCAACACCGCCACCGCCGTGCTGATGGCACCGGTAGCAATCAGCACCGCCACGCAGTTGGGCATGTCGCCCTACCCGTTCGCCATGACTGTGGCCCTCGCCGCATCGGCAGCGTTCATGACGCCCGTCTCGTCACCCGTCAACACCCTGGTGCTCGGGCCTGGGCAGTACCGCTTCGGTGACTTCGTCAAAGTCGGCGTCCCTTTTACCTTGCTGGTGATGCTGGTCACCGTACTGATGGTGCCGTGGTTCTTCGGCTTGTGATGAAATCGACAGGGGGTGCAGGCAATTTGCCATTATCCAGCCGGATCGCGGCAGATTGACACCCACTGCCCTGTGGAAACACACTGATACGTAATTGCCCCAGGTGCTTCAAGGCGTTGTCCTGGATTTCGTTTCCGCTTGCCGGTCGAGTTCATGGTTTTTCCAGCCCAATCGCGCTTGTTGTCCTACGTCGCTCTGCTTTGCCTGACCTTTGCCTTGACCCTGGGCGGCATCCTGGCACGCCCGATCGAGTCCCTGTCGCTGTTCTGGCCAGTCAATGCGGTACTGGTCGGCGTGCTGTTGCGTTACCCCCGTCAGGCCAATGCCCTTGGTTTCACATTGGTGTGGCTGGCCATGGTGGCGGCCGACCTGCTGTGCGGCAGCGATTGGATGCCGGCCTTGTGGTTCAACCTGTGCAACCTCGGCATGGTGTTCAGCGTGTGGCAGTTGCTGGCACGCGTGCCGCGCCTGCACCGCCGCATGCGCAGTCCGCATGGCGTGCTCAGCGTGTTTGCCGCTTGCGCGGCCGGTGCCATGGTCGCGGCGAGCCTGGCCTCGGTCATGGCCGCCCCCTGGTTCGAGCAATCCCTGCAGGCCACCTGGCTGGCCTGGTTCAGCGAACAGTTCTCGACCGGCGTACTGGTGCTGCCAGTGCTGCTGACCGCCCCCTCGGTACGCGCCCTGATGCGCAGCGGCGCCCAGCCGGTACGTTTGCCGCCCCTGCTGGTGCTGCTTGCTTCGCTGGCCTTCAGCATTGCCTTTGGTGGGCCAGGCGCCATTGCCTTCCCCATTGCCGCACTGTTGTGGTGTGCCTGGACTTACCCGCCGTTTCTGGTCTCGCTGCTGACGCTCACCGCTGGCAGCACGCTGATCGTCGCGGTCGCACAAAACCTCATGCACTTCAGCGTGCCGCAAAGCGAACCGGGGGTCACTACGCTGATGTCGGCGCGCCTGGGCATCGCCATGCTGGTGCTCGGCCCGCTGGTGGTGGCCTGTGTCAGCCAGGCCAACCGCAGCCTGCTGGCGCGCCTGGCGCATCAGGCCACCATCGATCACCTGACCGGTGTACTGACCCGCAGCGCGTTCACCCGCCGTGCCAACGCCCTGCTCGACAGCCGCCAGCAACACGGCCCGGCACTGCCGCTGACCTTGATGATGCTGGACATCGACCATTTCAAAGCGATCAATGACGCGCATGGCCACGCGGTCGGTGACAAAGTGCTGCGCCAGTTCGCCCGTACCCTGCAAGACCAGTTGCACGAAGGGCAGCTGTTCGCGCGCATGGGCGGCGAAGAGTTTGTCGTGGTCCTCCCGGGCCTTGCACCGGAGCGTGCCAAATTCACCGCCGAACGCCTGCGCCGGGCGGTGCAGGACCTGCATGTGGTGCAGGCCGACCATCGCCTGCAGATTACCGTGAGCATCGGCCTGGACGGCTGCGCCGCGGAGACCCCGGCACCGAGCCTGGACGAACTGCTGGCGCGCGCCGACCAGGCGCTGTACCGGGCCAAGGCCCATGGCCGCAACCGTGTCGAACAGGCCGAGGCACAGCGCCAGGTGGTCTGACTCACCCGACCAGCAAGTCCCAGGACAGCTTGGCGATCAGTACGCACAGCAAAATCAGGAACAGCCCGCGCACGAACCCTGCCCCCTTGCGCACCGCCAGCCAGGTGCCGGTCAAAGCGCCGAGAATGTTGCATGCCGCCATCGGCAAGGCGATGGCGTACAACACGTTGCCCGACGGCACGAAGAACACCAGCGCCGCCAGGTTGGTCGCGATGTTCACCACCTTGGCCGAAGCCGAGGCATGCAGGAAGTCCAGGGCGAAGAAGCGAATGAACAGGAAGATCAGGAAGCTGCCGGTGCCTGGCCCGAACAGCCCATCGTAGAAACCGATCGCGCCGCCGATCAGCACCGCCAGGCACTGCTCCTTGCGACCGATCTGCGTGGGCTTGTGCAAGGTGCCGAAGTCCTTCTTGCAGAAGGTGTAGATCGCCATCAGGACGATCATCACCAGCACTGCCGGGCGCATCACGCTGGGCGGCACCAGCGATACTGTGGCGGCGCCGACGAACGACATGAGGAAGGCACTGAGCGCTGCGGGCACAATCAGCCCCCAGTCCAGCGTGACCTTGCGAATGAACGAGCGCGCTGCAAAGGCCGTACCACACACCGAGGCCAGCTTGTTGGTGCCCAGCAAGGCCGCCGGTTGCGCGGTGGGCAGCACGTTGAACAACGCCGGAATCTGAATCAGCCCACCACCGCCCACGGCGGCGTCGATCAAACCGGCGGCAAAGGCGAATACAGAAAGTACGGCGATATCCATCATGATGCAGCTCCAGGCAGTGAGTCAGGCTGCAAGGCTAATCAAAGTGCCGCCCTTGTGTTGAAATGCCACATTGCGAAAACTGCAACGAGGGCTAGGCAATGGCATTGGACATGCTGCGGGAGATTCAGGCGTTCGTCAGTGTGGCGCACAAGCGCAGCTTCGTTGCCGCAGCGCGCGCCCTGGGCCGCTCACCCAGTGCAGTGACGCGTGCGGTGCAAACCCTGGAAGACAATGCCGGCAGCAAACTGCTCAACCGCAACGCCAATGCCGTGACCCTCACCGAAGCCGGCGAGCGCTTGTTGCCCCATGCCGAACGCTTGCTGGATGCGCAACGTGATGCAGCCGATGAGCTGGCCGCGCTCAGCGGCAGTACGCAAGGCTGGATCCGTTTTGCCGTGCCGCAATTGCTCGCTGAACATGTGCTGCCACGGGTACTTGCCGCGTTTTCCCAACGCCATCCACAAGTGACCCTGGACGTGCAGTACAGCGATGCCGCCCTGGACCCACTGCTGGACAAATTCGACTTCGTGGTGCGCGGTGCCTTTCCGCAATCCAGCGAGCTGATCGGCTATCCGCTGTGGAGCTACCGCCGCCATCTCTATGCAAGCCCAGGTTACCTGGCCATGGCGGGCAACCCGCAACACCCCGATCAGTTGGAAGACCACGCACTGATTCTGCATACCGCCCCGCGCATACTCAAAGCCTGGCACTTCTGCCGTGATGGCCAGATCACCAGCCTGCGCCCGACGCCACGGCTTCGCCTGGATTCGGGCGAAGCCGTATACCACAGCGCCTTGGCAGGGGGCGGTATCGCGCGCCTGGCAGCCTGGGTTGGCGAAGCCCAGGTTGAAGCCGGGCGCCTGGTGCGGGTGTGCCCGCAATACCACTTGACTTCAAGCACAGGCCAGGACCCGCAAATGCACGCGGTCTACCCCGCTGGCGAGTTGCCCGCACGGGTGCGTGAGCTGTTGCAGGCCCTGCGCCGCGCCGGCCTGTCGGCCTGACCCAAGCCCCCGAAAAGGACTGTTCAAATTCTGCTCAATTTAACAGAGCCCGCTTCCGGCTTGGCTTACAGCATTTTATCCACAGACCTACCCACGTTTTTTGTGGACAGATTTCCCAGCGCAAAGAACGACTTATCGCACATGCAGCAACGCCGAATTGGCCAGCTTGACCAGTTTGATCCATTCGGGGGTGCTGATCACTCCCGACTGTTCCAGCACGCCGGCACTGCGTAGCGCCTCATCGTAGCCCTCCTCGTCGAGGGCGCCTTCAGCGAGAAAACGGCAACGCCACTCCAGCATGGCTGAAGTGCCTTTCTTGCATTCCATGTATGTTCGACTCCAAGGCAAAAGACCGGCCCGTCCATGCGGGCCGTATGGCGGCGGCGGGAGACTACACGAGCCATTTACACTTGAGAATGACTTGCAGCTACCGCTGGTCCAGCGATGGCGATCGGGCGGGATTGGCGAAGGGCGCGCACGTGCGGGCCCATCTGGCGAATCAGACGGGCCGCAGAGGGGGAAGTGTGGTGAATGTCAGCTTGGCGGGATGGTGCCTAAAAGACCTATCAGAATGGTCAGGAGCAGAAAACCACCCAGGAACAGCGTCAGCTTGCCCATCGGAACCTCTACAGTGTGATGCGGGGATGGGCATATTGTCTTACTTGGCCTGATACGGTTACAGATTCAGGTTTGCAGAAAAAAAGCAGATCAGATGCACCGCAGGTGCGCTACATTTCGTCGAAACAAGTTGAATCAACTCAGTTGCTTGAGCTTCTCTGCTGGCAACCAGCCCAGCTCGCCATCGCCTTGGCGCCGGCACCATATCCAACCATTGAGCGGGCGAAGTATCTGCACCAACTGCCCCGGGTCGGCGTCCAGTTCATGGGCCGAGTAGTCATCAAGCGCCCTGCCCCGCCCCACGCTGATCGGCTCGATGAGCTGGGCCGGCACCCAGCCCGGTTCCTGGCCGGTGCACGAGCACAGGTACCAGTCCTGCCAACCCGGCTCCCCCTCATAACGCGGGCCGATATCCAGCAGCGTGCCCTTGACGAAACGAAGCGGGTGCGGGTATTCGCTGCGGTGGGGCTCGATCACGATGTAATGCATACGCCTCTCCTTGGCCAGGGAAATCAGAGATCGTAGCAGATGCTATCTGATATGCATTTGCTAAAGCCGTGGCCCATTAACCTCGCCAGCGGCCCGCTTCAGGGCCTGTAATTGCTACACAAGATTTCGAAGCTCACGGCGCGCCTGCTACAGATCACTGTAACTGATGACGCTATCGAACTCGCTTCAATACCCGTCAATCCGCGGTATTGAGCGCCATCTGAAACACACTTCTTGAAATGGACAGATTCAAGATTTGTAGGATTTTGTCCTGTGGTTCGTAGGACAACTCTAGGCAGCAGCGTGGTCCTGTATGAAACATCAGTTTCATCGGCAAAATCGAGCTGATACGGTCCAGTTTTCCTACAACGGCACGGACGCCTACCGCATGAGAAAAGCATGGACCCGTTCGACTCCTCAGCCCTGAAACTACAGAAAAACCTGCTGACACTGCGCCGGGCGCGTGACCGCCTCAGGCAGGAAGGCAATGACAAGGAAGCGGATCAGCTTGCGCAACAGATCGCGCGAATCGAGGCGGTGTTGAGCAATATGCAAGGTACGATCAGACCGCCAACATTGCAGTGAGCCCAAGCATTTTCGTGTACGGCGGGTGCGCGCCCTTCACGAACATTGCTGAAGGGCGCGTCGGTCACGCCTGCGCCTGCCCCGTAGGCTCTCGGTAACTGGCACAAAAGTAACCCTGCGAAAGGTTCAGCCAGGCAAAGATGACCAAGCCTCACGACGCGAATTGTGTACCCTGTACGCCTTATGCCATTCGCCGCTGGAAGCGCCCATGAATAAATTGATCCTACCTGCCGCCATCTTCTTTAGCGTGCTCATCGCCGGCAAGCTAGCCGAGCACTTCGGGCTTGAGGGCAGCTGGAAAATCGGCTTGCTCTGCCTCGTGGCAGCGGCCGTGCAGATCGCGGTTTCGCGTTTGCAGCGCATGCAGCAGCAAAAAGCCCAACGCTGACTCGCCTTCTGCCTCCGCCTTCGCAGGGGCAGCTTTCGCTGCACTTGATGATAGGTCGAGGCGCAAGCTTGTGCAGGGGGCGACTTGGCGCCGGGCGCAGGTTGCAGATCGAGAAGCAAAGAAGGTTCCCAAGGGCAGTTTCTGCATGCCTCAGAAACGCAAAAAGCCCTGAATAATCAGGGCTTTGAATATGGCGGAAGCGTAGAGATTCGAACTCTAGGATAGTTGCCCATCGACGGTTTTCAAGACCGTTGCCTTAAACCACTCGGCCACGCTTCCAGCTCGTTTTGCGGCCGCCATAATACCGTAATGAAACACGCTGTCAAACTCTCTATGTCGCCGGTTGCAGGAGCTCTGATAGACTCCTAGCATCTGAACGTCTGAAACCACAGGTTTACCAAGGAGTGTCGCCATGCGCGAACAGGATTACGCCGTACACCACGGCCAGCAGGTCGAGCAGCAGGAGATCAGCAAGGTCCTGCGCAACACGTACAGCCTGCTGGCACTCACCCTCGCCTTCAGCGGTGTCATGGCCTTCGTCGCCCAGCAGATGCGCGTCGGCTACCCGAATATTTTCGTGGTGCTGATCGGCTTTTACGGGCTGTTCTTCCTCACCAACAAACTGCGTGATTCGGCCTGGGGCATCGTGTCCACCTTTGCCCTCACCGGCTTCATGGGCTTCATCCTCGGCCCTATCCTCAACCGCTACCTGGGTATGGCCGGTGGCGCTGAAGTGGTCAGCTCGGCCTTCGCCATGACCGCGCTGGTGTTCGGTGGTCTGTCGGCCTACGTGCTGATCACCCGCAAGGACATGAGTTTCCTCAGCGGCTTCATCACCGCAGGCTTCTTCGTGCTGCTGGGTGCAGTGGTTGCCAGCTTCTTCTTCCAGATCAGCGGCCTGCAACTGGCGATCAGCGCTGGCTTCGTGCTGTTCTCGTCGGTCTGCATCCTGTTCCAGACCAGCGCGATCATCCATGGCGGTGAGCGTAACTACATCATGGCGACCATCAGCCTATATGTATCGATCTACAACCTGTTCGTCAGCCTGCTGCAGCTGTTCGGCATCATGGGCCGCGACGACTGATTGCGATTGGTCGAATGCAGTAAAAGGAAAGCCCGCTTCGGCGGGCTTTTTCATGAGCAGAGATTGACCTAAAAGTCAGCTTATTGAGTGAATAGCCACCGATCATGCTGCCATCGTGCTTGCCACTACCCCTGACGCGCCTCAGCCCGTAGAATGCGCTCCTTTTTTCTCCCAGGGCAGCTTTGTGCAATGAGCTCACAAGAACACAGCCCAGGCGCATCGGCGCCTGCCAATGAACTGGTGCTTGGCCTTGAGGACAAGCCGCGGCTGCTGATCGGCCTGCTGGCGGCGCTGCAGCATCTGCTGGCGATCATCGTACCAATCGTCACGCCGGGCCTGCTGATCTGCCAGGCGCTTGGCGTCTCGGCACGTGACACCAACCTGATCGTGTCGATGTCGCTGGTGATCTCCGGTATCGCCACCTTCGTCCAGTGCAAGCGCTTCGGGCCGTTCGGTGCGGGGCTGCTGATTGTCCAAGGCACCAGCTTCAACTTCGTCGGGCCGCTGATTGCCGGTGGCGCGTTGATGGTCAAGCAAGGCACGCCGGTTGAAGGCGTGATGGCAGCCATCTTCGGCGTGGTGATTGCGGGCTCCTTCGTGGAAATGGGCGTGTCGCGCATCCTGCCGTTCGTCAAACGCCTGATCACCCCGCTGGTGACCGGCATCGTCGTGCTGATGATCGGCCTGACCCTGATCAAGGTCGGCCTGATCAGCATGGGCGGCGGCTTTGGCGCGATGGCCAATGGCACTTTCGCCAATGGCGAGAACCTGCTGCTGTCGGGTGTGGTGCTGGCGATCATCGTCATCCTCAACCGCATCCCGGTGGTCTGGATGCGCAGCTGCGCCATCGTCATCGCCCTGGCGGTCGGTTATGCACTGGCCGGCTACCTGGGCCGCCTGGACTTCACCGGCATGCACGAGGCCGCGCTGTTCCAGGTGCCAACACCTTTGCACTTTGGCTTGAGCTTCTCGTGGGCGCTGTTCATTCCGATGCTGGTGATCTACCTGGTGACGTCGCTGGAAGCCATCGGTGACGTCACGGCTACCAGCAAGGTCTCGCGCCAGCCAGTCGAAGGCCCGGTGTGGATGCAACGGATCAAGGGCGGGGTGCTGGTCAACGGCGCCAACTCGCTGCTGGCTGGCCTGTTCAACACCTTCCCCAGCTCGATCTTTGCCCAGAACAACGGCGTCATTCAGCTGACCGGCATCGCCAGCCGTCACATCGGCATCTGGATCGCTGTCATGCTGGTGCTGCTGGGCTTGTTCCCATCGGTTGCCGGGGTGATCCAGGCGGTACCGGAGCCGGTGCTCGGTGGTGCGGCCATGGTCATGTTCGGCGCGGTAGCGGCCTCGGGCATCAACATTCTGGCCAGCACTCAGCTGGACCGCCGCGCCCTGCTGATCATCGCGGTATCGCTGGCGCTGGGCCTGGGTGTGGCTCAGGTGCCAGAGTTTCTGGCCCACATGCCAGCGGCGATCCGCAATGTGCTGGAGTCCGGCGTCGCTACCGGCGGTATCTGCGCCTTGGTACTGAACTGGTTCCTGCCAGAGAGTAAAGAGCGCGCCTGATCATTCGGCGCCTCAGCTGAAAAGCCCACCCCTTTGCGCAAGGCCACAAGGCCGTTGCATAAGCGGGGATGGGCTTTTTTGCTTTATCATGGCGGCATTCCCTTGCATGAGTTGTCCATGAAATTCGCTATCGCGGTATTTTCCCCGGCCCATGCGCCCTCCTCGCGCCGCGCGCTGCGCTTTGCCGAGGCGGTGCTGGCCGGCGGGCATGAGATTGCCCGGCTGTTCTTCTACCAGGACGGGGTACACAGTGCCTCGGCCAATGTGGTCACCCCTCAGGATGAGCTGGATGTCGCCGCCCAATGGCGCACCTTCATCGACAGCCACCAACTGGACGCTGTAGTGTGCATTGCCGCCGCCCTGCGCCGTGGCGTGCTCGACGAAGCCGAGGCCAGCCGCTATCAACGCCCGGCCGCGAACCTGCCCAAGCCCTGGGAGCTGTCGGGGCTCGGCCAACTGCACGAGGCGGCGCAGAGTGCCGATCGCCTGATCTGCTTCGGAGGCGATTGAAATGGCCAAGTCCTTGTTGATCATCAGCCGCCAGGCCCCCTGGAACGGCCCATCGGCCCGCGAAGCGCTGGACATCGCATTGGCCGGGGGCGCGTTCGACCTGCCGCTGGGCATGCTGTTCCTCGATGACGGTGTGTTCCAGCTTGCCCCAGGCCAGCAGCCCACCGCCCTGCAACAGAAAAACCTTGGCGCCAACCTGCAGGCCTTGCCGATGTTCGGCGTAGAAGCACTGTTCGCCTGCAGCCACAGCTTGCGCCAGCGCGGCCTGGCAGCCGACACCCTGAAACTGCCCGTACAAGTGCTGGACGACGCGGCCCTGGCTGCATTGATCGCCCGTTTCGACCAGGTGGTAACGCTCTGATGACGACCCTGCATGTAATTGCCCATTCGCCCTTTGGCGACAACCGGCTGGCCAGCTGCCTGCGCCTGCTAGGTGCCGACGATGCACTGCTGCTGTGTGGCGATGCGGTCTATGCACTGCACACCGGCAGCGAACCACAGCGCCTGTTGCAGGGCGCAAACCTCAGCCAGCGCCTGTTCGCCCTCGACGAAGACCTACAAGCCCGCGCAGTTGCCAACCACCTGGCCACGCCCGTGGACTACGCCGCATTCGTCCAGCTGTCACTGCATTACGACAAGGTCAACAGCTGGTTATGAGTACCCTCAATGTTGGTGATCAGGCGATTGCCTTGGACAAAGACGGTTTTCTGGTCGACCTGCAAGACTGGTCCCCTGCCGTTGCCAATGCCCTCGCCGCACGCGAAGGTATCCCGTTGACCGAGGACCACTGGGCAATCCTCGAACTGCTGCGCCAGTTCTACCAGGAATTCCAGCTCTCCCCGGCCACACGCCCACTGATCAAGTACACCGCCCTCAAGCTGGGGCCCGAAAAGGGCAACAGCGCGCACCTGAACCGCCTGTTCAACGGCACTCCCGCCAAACTTGCCGCCAAGCTGGCGGGCCTGCCCAAGCCGACCAACTGCATATGATCGAACCACGCCCGCTCACCCTGCAAACCCCCGCCGAACACCCGTTCGCCGAATTCGTGCGCATACTTGGCAAAGGCAAGCGCGGCGCGCGCGGCCTGACCCGCGAGGAAGCCCATACAGCAATGACCTTGCTGCTGGAGGACAAGGTCGAAGACGCTCAACTGGGTGCCTTCCTGATGCTGCTACGCCACAAGGAAGAAAGCGCCGAGGAACTGGCCGGCTTCACCGAGGCCCTGCGCGCGCACCTGCAGGCCCCGCATATTGCCGTGGACCTGGACTGGCCCACCTATGCCGGCAAGAAACGTCACCTGCCCTGGTACCTGCTGGCCGCCAAGTGCCTGGCCAACAACGGCGTGCGTATCCTGATGCATGGTGGCGGTGCCCATACCGCCGGGCGCATGTACACCGAACAACTGCTTGCACTGCTGCACATCCCACTGTGCCGTGACTGGTCCACAGTCGGTACCGCGCTCGACCAGCAGCGCCTGGCGTTCTTCCCGCTACAAGACTGGGCGCCGCAGCTGCAACGCATGATTGATCTGCGCAACACCCTGGGCCTGCGCTCGCCGATTCATTCGCTGGCACGGGTACTCAACCCGCTGGGCGCACGCTGCGGCCTGCAGAGCATCTTCCACCCGGGCTACCAGGCGGTGCACCGCGAAGCCAGCCGCCTGCTCGGCGACCACGCCGTGGTGATCAAGGGCGACGGCGGCGAAATCGAAGTCAACCCCGACGTCATCAGCCACCTCTACGGCACCAGCGCTGGCGAGGCCTGGGATGAAGAGTGGCCAGCCCTGAGCGAACGGCGTCACGTCAAACCGCCTAGCCTGCAACCGCAGCAGCTGCTTGCCGTGTGGCAAGGTGATGCCGAGGACAGTTACGGCGAAATGGCGGTGGTCGCCACTATGGCTTTGGCCCTGCGCGGCCTTGGCCAGCATCGTGAAGACGCCTTCGCCACCGCGCGCCGTTACTGGAGCGAACGCAACACATCGATTTAATCGATCAAAGACCCCGAGTCTTTGCGCTATTTGTTCGAACGATTTTCCCTAGACTGGGCTCCAACGACAAACAACTTTGTTCCGAGGAGCTCAGCATGGGCCTTTTGATCGACGGCCGCTGGCACGACCAGTGGTATGAAACAGGCAAAGACGGCGCCTTCAAACGCGAAAACGCCCAGCGCCGCAACTCCCTGCCCGCGCCTGAAGCCGGCCGCTATCACCTGTACGTCTCGCTGGCTTGCCCATGGGCCCACCGCACCCTGATCGTGCGTGCGCTCAAGGGCCTGGAGCCGCTTATCGATGTGTCGGTGGTGAGCTGGCTGATGCAAGAAAACGGCTGGACCTTCGACCAGCAGCAGGGCTCCAGCGGCGATCACCTCGACGGCCTCGAGTTCCTGCACCAACGCTATACGCAAGATGATCCGCATTACACTGGGCGTGTCACCGTGCCGGTGCTCTGGGACAAGAAAGAGAAGCGCATCGTCAATAACGAATCGTCCGAGATCATCCGCATCTTCAACAGTGCCTTCGACGAGTTGACCGGCAATCGCCTGGACCTGTACCCAGAGCCGTTGCGCCCAACGATCGACGCACTGAACGAGCGGATCTACCCGGCGGTGAACAATGGCGTATACCGCGCAGGTTTCGCCACGACGCAGGACGCGTACGAAGCGGCATTCGACGAGGTGTTCAATGAGCTGGCTCATCTGGAAGCGCTGCTGAGCCGCCAGCGGTACCTGGCCGGTGAGTACCTGACCGAGGCCGATGTGCGCCTGTTCACCACGCTGGTGCGCTTCGACGCGGTGTATCACGGGCACTTCAAGTGCAACCTGCGGCGCCTGGCCGATTACCCGAACCTGTCAAACTGGCTGCGCGAGCTATACCAGTGGCCAGGGGTGGCGCAGACGGTGGATATGGAGCACATCCAGAAGCACTATTACATGAGCCACAAGACCATCAACCCGAATGGGATCGTGCCCAAGGGGCCGCTGCAGGACTTTGGCCTGGCGCATGATCGGGAGCGTTTGGCGGGGCGTGGGATATGGCTTAATAGCTGATAACGCCGGGGCCGCAAAGCGGCCCCGTTCGATTTCAGCTTTGTTGCGCCCCTTCAAACCAAGCCAGCTTCTCACGCAACTGCACCACTTCCCCGACAATCACCAGGGTCGGCGCATGCACTTCATGCTGGGCGACCAGGCTCGGCAAATCCGCCAGGGTACCGGTGAACACCCGCTGATTACGCGTCGTCCCCTGCTGCACCAGCGCCGCAGGTGTGCTGGCCGCACGCCCATGACGAATCAGCTCGGCGCAAATGGTCGGCAAGCCCACCAGCCCCATGTAGAACACCAGGGTCTGGTTCGGCGCCACCAGGTCATTCCAAGGCAGGTTACTGGTCCCGTCCTTCAGGTGCCCGGTCACGAAGCGCACCGACTGCGCATAATCGCGATGGGTCAGCGGGATGCCGCCATAGGCAGAGCAACCACTGGCCGCAGTAATACCCGGTACCACCTGGAACGGGATGCCCTGCTCGGCCAGTTCCTCGATCTCCTCGCCACCCCGCCCAAAGATGAACGGATCGCCACCCTTGAGCCGCAGCACACGCTTGCCCTGCTTGGCCAGGTCGACCAGTAGACGGTTGATCTGGTCCTGCGGCACGGCATGCTCGGCGCGACGCTTGCCCACGTAGATACGCTCGGCATCACGCCGGCACATCTCGATGATGGCCGGGGCCACCAGGCGGTCGTACAGCACCACATCGGCCTGCTGCATCAGGCGCAAGGCACGGAAGGTCAGCAAGTCCGGATCGCCCGGCCCCGCGCCCACCAGATACACCTCACCGCCCTGCTGCACCGGCGCACCATCGACCATCGCCTGCAACAAGCGCTCGGCCTCGGCGCCCTGCCCGGCCAGCTGGCGCTCGGCAACCGGGCCCTGGAATACGTTTTCCCAGAAACCGCGACGCTGGTTGACGTCCGGGTACAGGCGTTTGACCTGGTGCCGGAAACGCGCGGCCAACCCGGCCAGTTCGCCGTACGCCGAAGGGATCCACGCCTCCAGCTTGGCGCGAATCAAGCGCGCCAAGACCGGCGCATCACCGCCACTGGAGACAGCCACCACCAACGGCGAGCGGTCGACGATGGCCGGGAAGATCACCGTGCACAGGGCCGGCGCATCCACCACATTGACCGGCAGGTTGAGCGACTGGGCATCGGCCGACACCTGAGCGTTGAGCCCAGGGTCGTCGGTGGCCGCGATCACCAGCCGGCAACCGACCAGGTCGGACGCCTGATAACCGCGCACCAGCACCTCACCGCCACCTTCCCGGGCCAATGCAGCCAATTGGCCATCAACCTCGGGCGCCACCACGCGCAGCGCGGCGCCGGCATCAGCCAGCAGGCGCGCCTTGCGCAAGGCAATTTCACCGCCACCGACAACCAGTACCCGGCCGCCCTGCAGCTTGTGGAACAGTGGCAGGTAATCCATTTAGCGGATGACCTCGACGCCACCCATATACGGCTTGAGCACCTCAGGCACACGGATCGAACCGTCGGCCTGCTGATAGTTCTCAAGGACCGCCACCAGGGTGCGGCCTACCGCCAGGCCAGAGCCATTGAGGGTGTGCACCAGCTCTGGCTTGCCGGTTTCCGGGTTGCGCCAGCGGGCTTGCATGCGACGGGCCTGGAAGTCACCGCAGTTGGAGCAGGAGCTGATCTCGCGGTACTTGTCCTGGCTTGGCACCCACACTTCCAGGTCGTAGGTCTTCACCGCACCAAAGCCCATGTCGCCGGTGCACAGCGCCAGTACGCGGTACGGCAGCTCCAGCAGTTGCAGCACACGCTCGGCGTTGCCTGTCAGGCCTTCCAGGGCTTCCATCGACTTGGACGGCTCGACCACTTGCACCATCTCGACCTTGTCGAACTGGTGCTGGCGGATCATGCCGCGAGTATCACGGCCCGAAGCGCCGGCTTCACTGCGGAAGCACGGGGTGTGGGCGACCAGCTTGAGCGGCAGTTGCTTGGCATCGAGGATTTCACCCGCGACCAGGTTGGTCAGCGAAACCTCGGCCGTCGGGATCAGGTAGAAGTCGGCTTCGCCTTCACGGGTGATCTTGAACAGGTCTTCCTCGAACTTGGGCAACTGGCCGGTACCCTGCAGGGCCGGTGCCTGTACCAGGTACGGGGTGTAGTGTTCTTCGTAGCCGTGCTCGCCGGTGTGCAGGTTGATCATGAACTGCGCCAGGGCGCGGTGCAGGCGGGCGATCGGGCCACGCAGCACGGCAAAGCGTGCGCCAGACAGCTTGGCAGCGGCTTCGAAGTCCAGGCCACCGCTGACCTCGCCCAGGGCGACGTGGTCCTTGATTTCGAAGTCGAACGCTGTCGGCGTGCCCCAACGGCGCACTTCGACGTTGTCGTCTTCGCTGGCGCCGACCGGCACGCTGGCGTCCGGCAGGTTGGGGATGGTCAGCAGGATGGCGTCCAGTTCAGCCTGGATGCCGTCCAGTTCGACCTTGCCGGCTGCCAGCTCATTGGCCATGCGCTCGACATCGGCCATCAGCGGCGCGATGTCCTCGCCTTTTGCCTTGGCCTGGCCGATGGACTTGGAGCGGGCGTTACGCTCGGCCTGCAGCTGCTCGGTGCGGGTCTGCACCGCCTTGCGGCGCTCTTCCAGTGATTCGATGCGCGCGACATCCAGGCTGAAGCCACGGGAGGCCAGGCGATCCGCCACTTCCTGAAGTTGGCCGCGTAACAGTTTGGAATCGAGCATATCGTTCTCTCGTTATATGTAAGTGTTGGTTCAGAATCGGGTCAGGGACAGGCCGGCCCAGGTCGCGAGCAGCCCGCCCACCACGCTGATACCGGTATAGCCCAAAGCCAGGGGCATCTGCCCGCTTTCCATGAGGCGTACGGTATCGAGCGAAAAAGAGGAAAACGTCGTCAAGCCGCCAAGAAAGCCGACCATCAGGCCGGCGCGCAGCTCGGCCGGCACCATCGGCTTGTGCAAGAACAGGCCGTAGAGCAGGCCGATCAGCAGGCAGCCGATCAGGTTGACCGCCAGCGTACCGAGATAGAAGTGCCGTGGCCAGTGGGCAACCACCCAGTTCGCGGTGGCAAAGCGCAGCAACGTGCCGGCGACACCGCCCGCACTGACGGCGGCGATCAGTGCAATCACGGTTTTCTCCGTTGTCGGGGGCTGCTGCGATCCAGCTCGGCCAGGTGCCGAAGCTTCTCGCCGATCTTCAGCTCCAGGCCACGGGGGACGGGCTGATAGTACTGGCGGGGTTCAAGCTGGTCGGGGAAGTAATCTTCACCCGCCGCGTAGGCATCGGGCTCGTCATGGGCGTAGCGGTACTCATCGCCATAGCCCAGTTGCTTCATCAATTTGGTCGGGGCGTTGCGCAGGTGCAGCGGCACCTCCAGCGAGCCGTGCTCGGCGGCCTCGCGCAGGGCGGTCTTGAAGCCCATGTACACCGCGTTGCTCTTCGGCGCGCAGGCGATATAGGTGATGGCCTGGGCGACTGCCAGCTCACCCTCGGGACTGCCCAGGCGCTCTTGCACGTCCCAGGCCGAAAGGCACAGGCTCAAGGCGCGAGGGTCGGCGTTGCCGATGTCTTCGCTGGCCATGCGCACCACGCGACGGGCGATGTACAGCGGGTCGCAGCCACCATCGAGCATGCGCGCGAACCAGTACAAGGCCGCATCGGGGTTGGAGCCGCGCACCGACTTGTGCAGCGCCGAGATCTGGTCATAGAACGCCTCGCCCCCTTTATCGAAACGGCGGCGGCTGTCGCCGAGCAGGCTTTGCAGCAGCTCGACAGCAATTTCGCTGCCATCTTCAGCCAGGTCCGAGGCATTTTCGAGAAAATTGAGCATGCGCCGGCCATCGCCGTCGGCGGCAGCCATGAGCATCTTGAAGGCCTCGTCGCCAACCCGCAGGTTGTGCTGGCCCAGGCCGCGCTCCTCGCTGAGGGCCCGGTCGACCAACTTACGCAGGGCCGGCTCGTCCAGGCTCTTGAGCACGTACACCCGCGCCCGCGAGAGCAAGGCATTGTTCAGCTCAAAGGAGGGGTTTTCGGTGGTGGCGCCGATGAAGATCAGCGTGCCGTCTTCCACATAGGGCAGAAAAGCGTCCTGCTGGGACTTGTTGAAGCGGTGCACTTCGTCGACGAACAGGATGGTCCGACGGCCATACTGGGCCGCCTGCTGCTTGGCCACCTCGACCGCCTGGCGAATTTCCTTGACCCCCGCCAGCACCGCCGAGACGGTTTCGAAGTGGGCATCACAGAACTGCGCCAGCAACCGCGCCAGGGTGGTCTTGCCGACCCCGGGCGGGCCCCAGAAGATCATTGAGTGCAAAGCCCCCTGCTCCAGCGCCTCGCGCAGCGGCTTGCCGCGCGCCAGCAGGTGCTCCTGGCCGACGTACTCGTCCAGGTTGGACGGGCGCAGGCGAGCAGCCAGGGGCTGGGCGACGGGTTCGCTTCGAAACAGGTCCATCACGGGCTCCGCTTACTCCTGGATGATGTCCGCGCCTTTCGGGACATCGAACTTGAACTTGCTGTCCGGCACCGCCTGGTTGGCCTTCACCCCGGTGAACAGGATGTTGGTGCGCTGGCCGACGCTGTCGATCAGTTGCATGTCATTGATCAGGCCCTTGCGGAACGAAACACGCAACGAGTCGAACAGGGTGTCCTTGGTTTTCGGCTTCAAGGTGAAGTCCATCACTTCGCCCTGCTCCTTGGAGTCGATATCGAAGCTCTGGCTGATCTTCGACACGTCACCGGACAGCAACAGCGCCGGGGTCTGGTTCAGGCGCACATCGAGCTTCTTGATGGTGGCCTGTTCCAGGTCCGGGTCCCACAGGGTGACCATCTTGCCATCGGACACCACTACCTGCTCCTGCGGGGCATCGGTATGCCAGTAGAACAGGCCCGGGCGCTTGACGGTCATCTGCCCGGCAGTTTCCTGCAGGCTGGTGCCGTCGGCACCCAACGTCAGTTGAGAGAACTTGGCATCGATGGTTTGCGACTTTTCCAGCAACTGGGTCAGGCGCTTTACGTCCAGCTCGCCGGCGTGGGCCGACACAGAGCCCATGGCCAGGGCAGAAACCAACAGCATGCGAATCGCGCGCATGGAAATCCTCGTAGGGCAGTCTATGAACCAGGCGCCCTCGAGGCGCCCGGCAATGTGTTCATCAATCGCGCGGGCCGCCTGGGGCAATCACTTCCCGCGAGCCGTTGCTGTTCATGGGGGTGACCACGCCGGCCATCTCCATCGCCTCGATCATGCGTGCGGCGCGGTTGTAACCGATCTTCAGCTTGCGCTGCACCGCCGAAATGGAGGCTCGACGGCTTTCTAGCACGAATTGCACCGCCTCATCATACAGCGCATCGCTTTCCGAATCGTCGCCGTCACCGCCACCACCACCGCCTTCGAAGCCGCTGCCGGCCTCTTCGACGCCGTTGAGGATGTCGTCGTTGTAGTCCGGCGCGCCACGTAGCTTCCAGGCCTCCACCGTGCGGTGCACTTCGTCGTCGGAAACGAACGCGCCATGCACACGAATCGGCAGGCTGGTGCCCGGCGGCATGTACAGCATGTCACCGTGGCCAAGCAACTGCTCGGCACCGCCTTGGTCGATGATGGTGCGCGAGTCGATCTTGCTCGACACCTGGAACGCCATGCGGGTCGGGATGTTGGCCTTGATCAGGCCAGTGATCACGTCAACCGACGGACGCTGGGTGGCAAGGATCAGGTGAATACCGGCGGCCCGCGCCTTCTGGGCGATACGGGCGATCAGCTCTTCGACCTTCTTGCCGACGATCATCATCATGTCGGCAAACTCGTCCACCACTACCACGATGGTCGGCAGGGTCTTCAGTGCTGGCGGCTCGTCGTCCATGCTCTCGCGGCGGTACAGCGGGTCGTGAATGACCTCGCCGGCTTCCTGGGCATCCTTGATCTTGCGGTTGAAGCCGGCCAGGTTACGCACCCCCATGGCGGCCATCAGTTTGTAGCGCCGCTCCATCTCGGCCACGCTCCAGCGCAGCGCGTTGGCGGCATCCTTCATGTCGGTGACCACCGGGCACAGCAGGTGCGGGATGCCTTCGTAGATCGACAGTTCGAGCATCTTCGGGTCGATCATGATCAGCCGCGCGTCTTCGGGCCCGGACTTGAACAGGATCGACAGGATCATCGCGTTCACACCCACCGACTTACCGGAACCGGTGGTACCGGCGACCAGCAGGTGCGGCATCTTGGCCAGGTCGGTGATGACCGGCTTGCCGCCGATGTCATGGCCCAGGGCCAGTGCGACCGGGGATTTGGATTCATCGAACAGCGGCGACGACAGCACTTCGGAGAAGCGCACCATCTGCCGGTTTTCGTTGGGGATCTCGATACCCACAGTGGTTTTGCCCGGGATCACCTCGACCACCCGTACGCTGGTCACTGCCAGTGAGCGCGCCAGGTCCTTGGCCAGGTTGGCGATACGGCTGACCTTTACCCCGGCCGCTGGCTGGATCTCGTAACGGGTAATGACCGGGCCTGGGTGGATGGAGTCCACCGAGACTTCCACGCCGAATTCCTTGAGCTTGATTTCCAGCAACTGGCCGACGCCGGCCAGGGACTCCGGCGAGTACTCGATCTTCTTCTGCTCGGCCGGGTCGAGGATGGAAATGGACGGCAACGTGCCTTCCACGGCGCTGTCGACGAACAGCGGCGCTTGCTTCTCCTTCATCACACGCTTGCTCGGTTCCGGCGCCTTGGCCGGCGCGGTCGGGACGATTACCGGGGCCGCAGGTTGCTCGCGGGGCACCACGGCCTCACGCGCCACCACGGGTTCACGCGGCGCAGCAGGCGGCGTGGCTACAGGCCGGGCGGGCACATCGTCACGCTCGACGCTGCGCTCGCGCAGCGGTGGCTTGGCCGGGTCGCGCTTCTGGGCGGCCATTGCCACCGCGCCGAAGTCAGGTTCATCGACCTCGCGCAACTGGGCCTCCAGGCGCTTGCGCTCGTTGCGGGCTTCCCACCAGCGGTTGGCGGCGCCTTGCACCAGTTCGAACAGGTCGAGGGTGATCTTGCCGGTAAGGTCCATCACCTTGAACCAGGACAGGTCGGTGAACACCGTCAGGCCAAACAGGAACAGGGCAATGAACATCAGCGTGCTGCCCTGCACGTTCAGCAGGTTGCGCGCCAGCTCGCCCAGGCTTTCGCCCAGGGCGCCCCCGGCAGAGAACGGTATGCTCGCCGGCGGGTGGAAATGGATATGCGCCAGGGCCGCGCCCGACAGCACCAGGAACACCAGCCCGATGAGCCGCCAGGAGAACAGCCAGCCGCTCCATTCCCAGGCCTGGTGGCGTTCGCGGAAGATCTGCAAGGTCTTGATCGCCAGCAGCAGCGGGAAGATGTAGGCGAAATAGCCCAGCACCATGAACAGGATGTCGGCGAAGTAGGCCCCTGCTCGCCCGGCGGCGTTCTGCACCTGGTCGACGTTGCTGGTGTGGCTGAAGCCAGGGTCGGACGTGTCGTAGGTCAGCAGCGCCATCCACAGGTACAGGCACATGGCGCCGACGGCGATCAACGCACCTTCCTTCAGGCGATAGTGCAGCTGCTGCCGCCACAGGGGCACTGGCAAGGGAGCTGGAGTTGCGGTGGATTTCTTCAAAACGCGTCTATTCCTGCGCGTGCTGCGCGTCCAATAGTGATCGGCCAATGCATGGCCAATGAACCACTACTTTTAACATTACTGCCCGTCAGCCGCCATGACGGCGCGCCGCACATGGGCTTGAGGGGGCTACTTTCACTTAGCTGCAATTTGAGCATGCATTTTCTTTTGTGACAAAGGCTTATGCTGTGTTTTTGCACAGGTATGACAGCAAATGTCCCGGATGGTGCCTGTGGCCTCATGAATGTGTAGGAAATTACCTAAACGGTTGCTCGTACCTTGGCGAATGAGCGACAGCGATTGACCCTGCTTTTCAGCCGCGCCATGCTGGCCGCTCCCCTCCCCCACCGCACAATAGACCATGCTCACCTGGCTGACCCGCGACTCGCTGACCTTCCCGCCCCTGGAAAAGGCCCTGCATGAACCCAACGGCCTGCTCGCCGCCGGCGGCGACCTGAGCCCCGAACGCCTGGTGCAGGCCTACCGCCATGGCTGCTTCCCTTGGTACCAGGAGGGCCAGCCGATCCTCTGGTGGTCACCCAACCCCCGCACGGTGCTGTTGCCAGATGAGCTGCACGTCTCGCGCTCGCTGGCCAAATTCATCCGCCAGGGCCACTACCAGGTCACCTTCGACACCGACTTCGCCGCCGTGATCGCCGCCTGCGCCGCACCCCGCGACTATGCCGACGGCACCTGGATCACCGACACCATGCGCGCCGCCTACTGCGAGCTGCACCGTCGCGGCCACGCCCATTCAGTGGAAGTGCGCCAGGACGGCGAGCTGGTCGGCGGCCTGTATGGCCTGGCCATGGGCCGCCTGTTCTTCGGCGAGTCGATGTTCAGCCGCGCCGACAATGCCTCCAAGGTCGGCTTCGTCACGCTGGTCACGCACCTGCGCCAGGCCGGTTTTGTCCTGATCGACTGCCAGATGCCGACCAACCACCTGCACAGCCTTGGCGCCCGCGCCATCAGCCGCGCCGAGTTTGCCGGGTACCTCGCGCGTTACCTTGACCAGCCCAACAGCGCCACCTGGGTTCCCTAGGCGAGTTCCCAGAGCTGGCTTACACTTAAAGGCAAAGTCTCACCGAAGGGGTTGATCATGACAGAGTTGGCGCGGTTGAAGTTCTATGCCACTCAGCCCCACTCCTGCAGCTACCTGCCCGAGGAGCAGGCCACCACGCTGTTTCTCGACCCCAGCCAGCCGATGGACGTGAACGTCTATGCCGACCTGTCTGAAATGGGTTTTCGGCGCAGCGGCGACCACCTTTACCGCCCCCACTGCCAAAACTGCAATGCCTGCGTGCCGGCGCGCATTCCGACGGCGCGCTTCATCCCCAACCGCCAGCAGCGCCGCATCCTCAAGCGCAACGCCGACCTGACCGTGACCGCGGCACGCCCGGCATTCAAGGAAGAGTACTTCGACCTGTACCGGCGCTACATCGAGACCCGTCACGCCGACGGCGACATGTACCCGCCCAGCCGCGACCAGTTCTCCACCTTCCTGGTGCGCGACCTGCCGTTCTGCTGGTTCTACGAGTTCCGCCTGGCGGGGCGCCTGCTGGCGGTGGCGGTGTGCGACCTGCTGCCTAACGGCCTGTCGGCGGTGTACACCTTCTACGAGCCCGATGAAGAGCGCCGCAGCCTGGGCCGTTTCGCCATCCTCTGGCAGATCACCGAAGCCCTGCGCCAGAATCTTGAGGCGGTTTACCTCGGCTACTGGATCAAGAACTGCAAGAAGATGAACTACAAGACGCAGTATCGACCCATCGAGCTGCTGATCAACCAGCGCTGGGTCACCCTCAACTGAAAGCATTGGCTTGAAACACTATTTTCCGGCATAATCCACGCCACTTTTTTGCCCGGTGCGGTTATGCGTCGGGCCAACACTGGACACCGAGGGCTCAACTGCATGTCGAAAGAAGACAGCTTCGAAATGGAAGGTACTGTCGTCGACACCCTGCCCAACACCATGTTCCGCGTGGAGTTGGAAAACGGGCACGTCGTAACCGCGCACATCTCCGGAAAGATGCGCAAGAACTACATTCGTATTCTCACTGGCGACAAGGTCCGCGTCGAACTGACACCTTACGACCTGAGCAAAGGCCGCATCACTTACCGTGCGCGCTAAGCCCAAGCCATGAAAAAGCCCGGCCATGTGCCGGGCTTTTTTTGGGGTTGAAGAACTGGGAGGGCTTTGCCCTCCTTTCGCGACGCAAGGCCGCTCCTACAGGATCGCGGTAACCTGCAGGTACGGTGAGAAAGGGCCGCATAGCGGCCCCACTGTCACGCCACCTCAGCCGTGGTCTCGAAGTCGAACACCAGCTCGCCATCGCGCAGGTCGACGTGCACCACGCCACCATGCTCGGCCAGCTCGCCAAACAGGATCTCCTCGGCCAGTGGCCGTTTGATCTTGTCCTGGATCAGCCGCGCCATTGGCCGCGCGCCCATCTGCACATCGTAGCCCGAGGCCGCCAGCCAGCCGCGGGCGTCATCACTGACTTCCAGCAGCACACGCTTGTCTTCCAGCTGGGCCTGCAGCTCGATGAGGAACTTGTCGACGATGCTCTTGATCGTCTCGTGGCTCAGGCGGCCAAACTGGATGATGGTGTCCAGACGGTTGCGGAACTCCGGCGTGAAGCTCTTGCGGATGACTTCCATGGCATCGGACGCATGGTCCTGATGGGTAAACCCGATCGAAGCCCGCGCCGCGGTTTCAGCCCCGGCGTTGGTGGTCATGATCAGGATCACGTTACGGAAGTCCGCCTTGCGCCCGTTGTTGTCGGTCAGCGTGCCGTGGTCCATCACCTGCAGCAGCAGGTTGAAGACTTCCGGGTGGGCCTTCTCGATTTCGTCCAGCAGCAGGACGCAATGCGGCTGCTTGGTGATTGCCTCGGTCAACAGGCCACCCTGGTCGAACCCGACATAACCGGGCGGGGCACCGATCAGGCGCGAAACGGTATGCCGCTCCATGTACTCGGACATGTCGAAGCGCACCAGCTCTACGCCCAGCGCCTTGGCCAGCTGCCGCGCCGCTTCGGTCTTGCCGACACCGGTAGGCCCGGCGAACAGGAACGAGCCGACCGGCTTGTCAGGCGCCTTGAGCCCGGCACGGGACAGCTTGATCGCGGTCGACAGCGAGTCGATGGCAGGGTCCTGCCCGAACACGGTCAGCTTCAGGTCACGCTCCAGGTTACGCAACAGTTCCTTGTCGGAGCTGCTGACATGCTTCGGCGGAATCCGTGCAATCTTGGCGACGATGTCTTCAACTTGCGGCACGTCGATGCGTTTGACCCGGTTCGCCTCTGGCTGCAGGCGCTGGTAGGCACCCGCCTCGTCGATCACGTCGATGGCCTTGTCCGGCATGTGCCGGTCATTGATGTAGCGCGAGGCCAGCTCGGCGGCGGCGCGCAGGGCTTCGTCGCTGTACTCGATGTTGTGATGGCTCTCGAACCGGCCCTTGAGCCCGCGCAGGATGCCCACGGTGTCCTCCACCGAAGGCTCGCTGACATCGACCTTCTGGAAGCGTCGCGCCAGGGCACGGTCCTTCTCGAAGATGCCGCGAAACTCTTGGAAGGTAGTCGAGCCAATGCAGCGAATGTCGCCAGACGACAGCAGCGGCTTGAGCAGGTTGGATGCATCCATGACCCCACCAGACGCCGCACCGGCACCGATGATGGTGTGGATCTCATCGATGAACAGGATCGCCTGCGGGCGCTTGCGCAGCTCGCCGAGCAGCGCCTTGAAACGCTTCTCGAAGTCGCCACGGTACTTGGTGCCGGCCAGCAGCGCACCCAGGTCGAGGGAGTACACCACGCTCTGGGCCAGCAGGTCAGGCACCTGACCGTCGACGATACGCTTGGCCAGGCCTTCGGCAATGGCAGTTTTGCCCACCCCGGCCTCACCCACCAGCAGCGGGTTGTTCTTGCGCCGACGCGCCAGAATCTGCGCGACGCGCTCGACCTCCTGCTCGCGCCCGACCAGCGGGTCGATGCGCCCGGCGCGGGCCAGCTCGTTCAGGTTGCTGGCGTAAGCATCCAGCGGGTTGCTCGACGATGACGCTTCGCCACCGTCCTCGTCCTGCATTTCCTGGTCGCCTTCAGTGTTCGGGCCATGGCCCGGCACCTTGGAAATGCCATGGGCGATGTAGTTGACCACGTCGATCCGGGCCACGCTCTGCTGCTTGAGCAGGAACACGGCCTGGCTTTCCTGTTCGCTGAAGATCGCCACCAGCACGTTGGCGCCGGTCACTTCGCGCTTGCCGGAGCTTTGCACATGGAACACGGCACGCTGCAGCACACGCTGGAAGCCCAGGGTTGGCTGGGTCTCGCGGTCTTCATCGTTGACCGGAATCAGGGGCGTGGTGGAATCGATGAACTCTTGCAGGTCGTGCTTGAGTTTGTCGAGATTGGCGCCACAGGCGCGCAGAACGGTCGCGGCAGCCTCGTTGTCAAGGAGTGCCAGCAGCAGATGTTCGACGGTCATGAATTCATGACGTTTCGAACGAGCCTCCTTGAAGGCCAGATTGAGGGTGACTTCGAGCTCGCGGTTTAACATAGCTTCACCTCATACCCAAGTGGTCGGCGATTAACCGTCCTTCTCGATTTCACAGAGTAGCGGATGCTGGCTTTCCCTGGCGTATTGGTTGACCTGCATGGCCTTTGTTTCGGCGATGTCACGGGTAAACAATCCGCACACTGCCCGCCCCTCGGTATGGACGGTCAGCATGATCTTGGTCGCCAGCTCGCGGTTCAGACTGAAGAACGTCTCGAGCACTTCGACGACGAAATCCATCGGTGTGTAGTCATCGTTGAACAAAACCACCTTGTACATCGGTGGCGCCTGCAGGATCGGCTTGGCTTCCTGGACAGCAAGACCTGAGCCGTCGTCCTCATTCGATTGCGGGCGATCCTGATTGAATGTTAGTCGAATCTCACTGGGTGCATGCATGGAAAGAATTTCATCATGATCGACAGGTTAAAGTTGTCGGTTGAGCGCAAAGTTCGCCTACGGCGCACGCGCCGCCTGACCTTGACTATCGGCAAAACGGTGTTACAACCAATAAGAACCCACCGTGGTCGATAAAGATCCGCGCAGTCAACCAGATTTTTCGCATGGTTCGTATGCGGATGAAGTGGATGATACTCCAGTGATGGAGTCCTTTGCAGAGGGACATAGGGATGGCAAGCGGTAAAGTCAAGTGGTTCAACAATGCCAAGGGCTACGGATTCATCAACGAGGATGGTAAATCCGATGACCTGTTCGCTCATTACTCGGCCATCCAGATGGACGGATACAAAACGCTCAAGGCTGGCCAGGCCGTGGAATTCGAAATCATCCAGGGCCCCAAAGGCCTGCACGCGGTCAAGATAATGGACGCCGTTACCGCTGCGGCTGCCAAGGCCCAAAGCCAGACCGCGAGCGAAACCGCCAGAGCCTGAACCCTGCTCCGTGTCGGTATACGAAAAAACCGGTCGCCTCTTTAGCCAGGCGACCGGTTTTCTCTTGCCTCACATATGCTTGATCATCTCATCGCCAAAGCCTGAACTGCCCACCAACTTCGCCCCTTCCATCAGGCGCTCGAAGTCGTAGGTCACGGTCTTGGCGGCAATCGCGCCGTTGGTGCCCTTGATGATCAGGTCGGCCGCCTCGGTCCAGCCCATGTGGCGCAGCATCATCTCTGCCGACAGAATCACCGAGCCCGGGTTGACCTTGTCCTGCCCGGCATACTTGGGCGCGGTGCCGTGGGTAGCTTCGAACATGGCCACGGTGTCGGACAGGTTGGCGCCCGGCGCGATGCCGATACCGCCCACTTCCGCCGCCAAGGCGTCAGACAGGTAGTCACCGTTGAGGTTGAGGGTGGCGATCACGTCGTACTCGGCCGGGCGCAGCAGGATCTGCTGGAGCATGGCGTCGGCGATGGCATCCTTGACGATGACCTCGCGACCGGTCTTGGGGTTGTTGAACTTCATCCAGGGGCCGCCGTCGAGCAGCTCGGCGCCAAACTCGTCGCGGGCCACCTCGTAACCCCAGTCCTTGAAGGCACCTTCGGTGAACTTCATGATGTTGCCCTTGTGCACCAGCGTGAGCGATTCGCGGTCGTTGTCCACCACGTATTGCAACGCCTTGCGCACCAGGCGCTTGGTGCCCTCCCTGGAGACGGGCTTGACGCCAATGCCGCAGTCCTGGTCGAAGCGGATCTTGGTGACGCCCATTTCCTCCTTGAGGAACTTGATCACCTTGTTCGCCTCGGGCGAGCCGGCCTTCCATTCGATGCCCGCATAAATGTCTTCGGAGTTCTCACGGAAGATCACCATATCGACATCGCCAGGCTTCTTCACCGGGCTCGGCACGCCCTGGAACCACACCACCGGGCGCAGGCACACGTACAGGTCAAGCTGCTGGCGCAAGGCAACGTTGAGTGAGCGGATGCCACCGCCGACCGGTGTGGTCAGCGGCCCCTTGATCGACACCACGTACTCACGCACCGCATCGAGGGTTTCCTGCGGCAGCCAGGTGTCCTGGTCATAGACCTGTGTGGCCTTCTCGCCCGCGTACACCTCCATCCAGGCAATCTTGCGCTTGCCGCCGTAGGCTTTCTGTACGGCAGCATCCACCACCTTGATCATCACCGGCGAGACATCGACGCCGATCCCGTCGCCTTCGATATAGGGAATGATGGGGTTGTCGGGCACATTGAGCGAATGGTCTGCATTGACGGTGATCTTGGTGCCGTCGGTCGGAACCTTGATTTTCTGGTATCCCATGCTTGCACTACTCCGCTTTCGGGTGTGATTGGACATCGTGCGATCCACTGAGCCTAAACCACATCTGCTGACCTGCAAGCACTGCGACAACGCGCCACATTGCCCCTACGTCTTTGGTCTTATAAATGGCGCCGATGTCACTTCGCCTTGCTGAATAGCCCGATTGGTTTGATATACTGCGCCGCGACCGTAGGGTCATCGGGGCGAACCCTTGGAAAATGCGGCTCGCCCTTGGCCAAGAACGGCCACGAAGCCTGGGCTGTTACCGCAGTTCAGCACTTGACGCTCGACTGATGCATCCACCATCACCGCTCGCAGCCTCTCGACTTTCCGCTCATGGCGTCGCCAGGGCGAAGCGCCTACCCTGCGCACCTCGAGACTCGAGTACGCTCAGCACATAGAGAGTTAAACCGCATGCCCACCCGTTCCAAGATCATCTATACCTTCACCGACGAAGCCCCTGCCCTCGCCACCTACTCGCTGCTGCCGATCGTCGAAGCGTTCACCGCCTCGGCTGACATCGCCGTCGAAACTCGCGACATTTCCCTGGCTGGCCGTATCCTCGCGGCTTTCCCGGAGCAACTGGGCGCCGAGAAGCAAGTAGGCGATCACTTGGCGGAACTGGGCCAACTGGCTACCACGCCTGAAGCCAACATCATCAAGCTGCCAAACATCAGCGCCTCGGTACCGCAGCTCAAGGCCGCGATCAAGGAACTGCAAGGCAAAGGCTTCAACATCCCCGACTACGCCGACGAGCCGTCCACCGAGGCCGAGAAAGAATCCCGCGCCCGCTACGACCGCATCAAGGGCAGCGCCGTCAACCCAGTACTGCGCGAAGGCAACTCCGACCGCCGCGCCCCGCTGTCGGTCAAGAACTACGCACGCAAGCACCCGCACAAGATGGGCGCCTGGGCTGCCGACTCGCAGTCGCACGTTGCCCACATGACCCAAGGCGACTTCTACGGCAGCGAAAAGGCCGCGCTGATCGAGGCTGACGACAGCCTGCGCATCGAGCTGGTCGGTAAAGACGGCACCACCACCGTTCTGAAAGCCAAGACTGCGGTCAAAGCTGCCGAGATCGTCGACTGCGCCACCATGAGCCGCAAGGCCCTGCAAGCCTTCATCGCCGAGCAGATCGCCGATGCCAAGGCCTCTGGCGTGCTGCTGTCGGTACACCTGAAAGCCACCATGATGAAGGTCTCCGACCCGATCATGTTCGGCGTCATCGTCGAAGCGTTCTACAACGACGTGCTGGCCAAGCATGCCGCCGCACTGGCTGAAGTGGGCTTCAACGCCAACAACGGCATCGGCGACCTGTACGCCCGCATCAAGGACCTGCCAGCTGACAAGCAGGCCGAGATCGAAGCCGACATCCAGGCCCTGTACGCCGTTCGCCCGGCCCTGGCCATGGTCAACTCCGACAAAGGCATCACCAACCTGCACGTGCCGAGCGACGTCATCGTCGACGCCTCGATGCCGGCCATGATCCGTGACTCGGGCAAGATGTGGAACACCGCAGGTGAGCTGCAGGACGCCAAGGCGATCATCCCGGACCGCTGCTACGCCGGCATCTACCAGGCCACCATCGAAGACTGCAAGGCCAACGGCGCCTTCGACCCGACCACCATGGGCAGCGTACCGAACGTCGGCCTGATGGCGCAGAAAGCCGAAGAGTACGGCTCCCACGACAAGACCTTCCAGATCCAGGCCGATGGCGTGGTGCGTGTGGTCGATGGCAAAGGCCAGGTCGTGCTGCAGCAGAACGTCGAAGCGGGTGACATCTTCCGCATGTGCCAGACCAAGGACGCGCCGATCCAGGACTGGGTCAAGCTGGCCGTCAACCGTGCCCGCCTGAGCAACACCCCGGCGGTGTTCTGGCTGGACCCGGCGCGCGCCCACGACGGCGTGATGATCGAGAAGGTGCAGCAGTACCTGAAGGATCACGACACCACCGGCCTGGACATCCGTATCCTGGCCCCGGTCGACGCCATCAAGTTCTCCCTGGCCCGCATCCGCGAAGGCAAGGACACCATCTCGGTGACCGGCAACGTGCTGCGCGACTACCTGACCGACCTGTTCCCGATCATGGAGCTGGGCACCAGCGCCAAGATGCTGTCGATCGTACCGCTGATGAACGGCGGTGGCCTGTTCGAAACCGGCGCTGGCGGTTCGGCACCCAAGCACGTGCAGCAGTTGGTCGAAGAGAACTTCCTGCGTTGGGACTCGCTGGGTGAGTTCCTGGCCCTTGCCGCTTCCCTGGAGCACCTGGGCAACACCTACGACAACCCGCGTGCCAAGGTCCTGGCCAACACCCTGGACCAAGCTACCGGCAAGTTCCTCGACACCAACAAGTCGCCTTCGCGCAAAGTCGGTGGCATCGACAACCGCGGCAGCCACTTCTACCTGACCCTGTACTGGGCCGAAGCCCTGGCCGCCCAGGCTGACGACGCCGCCCTGCAGGCGCGCTTCGCCCCGCTGGCTAAAACCCTGGCCGAGAACGAAGCGACCATCGTCGCCGAGCTCAACGCCGTTCAGGGCAAGCCGGCCGACATCGGTGGCTACTACGCCACGGATGCCGAGCTGACCGCCAAGGTAATGCGCCCAAGCCAGACCTTCAACAGCGCCATTGCCGCTCTGTAAGGTACGCTTGATGTAACACCACAAACCCCGGCCACGCACCGGGGTTTGTGCTTTTTAGCCGCAAGCTGCAAGCCACAAGTCAAAGCAGCCCGCGTACTGCTTCGACTTGTGGCTTGCAGCTTGAAACTTGCTACTTAGGGAGAGAATCGACCGTGTCCTGGCAACCCCATATCACCGTCGCCACCGTCGTCGAGCACGAGGGCAAATTCCTCTTCGTCGAAGAGTTCAAAGCTGGCCAGCATGTTTTCAACCAGCCCGCTGGCCACCTGGAACCCAACGAAACCCTGCCCCAGGCCGCCCTGCGCGAAACCCTCGAAGAAACCGCCTGGGAAGTCGAACTGACCGGCGTGGTCGGCATCTACCTGTACACCGCACCCAGCAATGGTGTGACCTACCAGCGCATCTGCTTCGCCGCGCGCCCGGTGCGCCATCACGCCGACCTGGGGCTGGACAGCGACATCGTCCGCGCCGTCTGGCTGACCCGCGACGAGCTGCTCGCCGACCCTAGCCGCTGGCGCAGCGAGCTGGTGCCGCGCTGCCTCGACGACTACCTGGCCGGCCCGCTGCACAGCCTCGCCCTGCTGCGCGACTGACGCGCGGCCTCGGGTTTGATAGAATCGGCGTTTTTCCCCTCTGATACACATCGGTAGCCATGACCAGCCCAGCACTCAAAGACCCCGCCAAGACCCGCGTCATCGTCGGCATGTCCGGCGGCGTGGACTCTTCCGTCTCCGCCCTTCTGCTCATGGAGCAGGGCTACCAGGTGGAAGGGCTGTTCATGAAAAACTGGGAAGAGGACGACGGCACCGAATACTGCACCGCCCGCGAAGACCTGGCCGACGCCCAGGCCGTGTGCGACCGCATCGGCATCAAGCTGCACACCGCCAACTTCGCCGCCGAGTACTGGGACCACGTGTTCGAGCACTTCCTCGAAGAATACAAGGCCGGCCGCACGCCCAACCCCGACATCCTCTGCAACCGCGAAATCAAGTTCAAGGCGTTTCTCGACTACGCCCTGTCGCTGGGTGCCGACCTGATCGCCACCGGCCACTACGTGCGCCGCCGCGACACCGGTGAGCTCACCGAGCTGCTCAAGGGCCTGGACCCGAACAAGGACCAGAGCTACTTCCTGCATGCCGTCGGCGGCAAGGAAATCGCCCGCACCCTGTTCCCGGTCGGCGAACTGGAAAAACCCGAGGTCCGCGCCATTGCCGAAAAGCACGGCTTGGCCACGGCCAAGAAAAAGGACTCCACCGGTATCTGCTTCATTGGCGAGCGCCGCTTCAGCGACTTCCTCAAGCAGTACCTGCCGGCCCAGCCAGGTGAAATCCAGACCACCGACGGCGAAGTCATCGGCCGCCATCATGGCCTGATGTACCACACCATCGGCCAGCGCCAGGGCCTGGGTATCGGCGGCCTCAAGGATGCCGGTGACGAGCCGTGGTACGTGCTCGACAAAGACCTCTCGCGCAACGTGCTGGTGGTCGGCCAGGGCAATGAGCACCCGTGGCTGTTCTCCCGCGCCTTGCTGGCCTCGGACATCTACTGGGTCAACCCAATCGACCTGTCCAGCCCACGCCGCCTGACTGCCAAGGTGCGTTACCGCCAGGGCGACCAGGGTTGTACCCTTGAGCGCAGCGATAACGGCTACCGCGCGGTGTTCGACGAGCCGCAGCGGGCCGTGACGCCCGGCCAGTCGGTGGTGTTCTACGACGGCGAGGTATGCCTGGGTGGCGGCGTGATCGAGACCGCCGAGCCCTGGAGCCCGCGCGCATGAGCAACCTGCAGGAGCAATTGATTGCCCTGGGCGGTGTGTTCCAGGCCGCCGTGCTGGTCGACCGCATCGCCCGCACCGGCCAGGCCAGCGAGGCCAACATCGGCTGCATGCTGGGCAGCCTGCTGGTACGCGACCCCAAGGACACCCTGGAGGTGTTCGGCGGTGACGACCTCAACCTGCGCGACGGTTACCGCGCCCTGGTCGGCGCGCTCGAGCGCGACCCCAGCAGCCTGCAGCGCGAGCCGCTGCGCTATGCCCTGTCGATGCTGGGCCTGGAACGCCAGCTGGCCAAGCGCGGCGACCTGCTCGACACCATCGGCAACCGCTTGCCGCAGATTCAGTCGCAGGCCGACCATTTCGGCCTGATTCATGAAAACGTCATCGCTTCCAGTGGAGCCTTGTACCAGGACACCCTGAGCACTTTGCGCCAGCGTATTCAGGTACACGGCGACATGCGTTTCCTGCAGCAGCCCAGCAACGCCTCGAAGATCCGCGCCCTGCTGCTGGCCGGCATCCGCGCCGCGCGCCTGTGGCGCCAACTGGGCGGCCATCGCTGGCAGTTGGTGTTCAGCCGCCGCAAGCTGCTCAACGAACTGTACGACATGATGCGCACGCCGTCCTGAAGAAAAACGCCGGACCTGTAGGAGCGGCCTTGCGTCGCGAAAGGGCTGCACAGCAGCCCCAGAATCGCCGCCCCAGCATAGATTGCCGGGGCCGCTGCGCAGCCCTTTCGCGACGCAAGGCCGCTCCTACAGGCATTTTTCATGTATGATATGCGCCCTTCCAAAAGCCTGACTGTCCGAGAACACCCCATGCAGCTTTCCTCGCTCACTGCGGTTTCCCCTGTAGACGGCCGTTATGCCGGCAAAACCCAGGCCTTGCGCCCCATTTTCAGCGAATACGGCCTGATCCGTTTCCGCGCCCTGGTCGAAGTCCGCTGGTTGCAGCGCCTGGCCGCCCACCCGCAAATCGGCGAAGTGCCGGCGTTCTCCGCCGAAGCCAACGCCGTGCTGGACACCCTGGCCACCGATTTCAAACTTGAGCACGCCGAACGCGTCAAGGAAATCGAGCGCACCACCAACCACGACGTCAAGGCCATCGAGTACCTGCTCAAGGAGCAGGCTGCCCAGCTGCCTGAGCTGGCCAAGGTCAGCGAGTTCATCCACTTCGCCTGCACCAGCGAGGACATCAACAACCTGTCCCACGCCCTGATGCTGCGCGCCGGCCGTGACGAAGTGCTGCTGCCGCTGATGCGCCAGATCGCCGACGCCATCCGCGCCCAGGCCCACGCCCTGGCCGACGTGCCGATGCTGTCGCGCACCCACGGCCAACCGGCTTCGCCGACCACCCTGGGTAAAGAGCTGGCCAACGTCGTGTACCGCCTGGAGCGCCAGATCGCCCAGGTGGCCGCCGTGCCGCTGCTGGGCAAGATCAACGGCGCCGTAGGCAACTACAACGCCCACCTGTCGGCCTATTCGCAGATCGACTGGGAAGCCAACGCCCGCGCCTTCATCGAAGACGAGCTGGGCCTGCAGTTCAACCCGTACACCACCCAGATCGAGCCGCACGACTACATTGCCGAGCTGTTCGATGCGATCGCCCGCTTCAACACCATCCTCATCGACTTCGACCGCGATGTGTGGGGCTACATCTCCCTGGGCTACTTCAAGCAGAAGACCGTCGCGGGCGAAATCGGCTCGTCGACCATGCCGCACAAGGTCAACCCGATCGACTTCGAAAACTCCGAAGGCAACCTGGGTATCGCCAACGCGCTGTTCCAGCACCTGGCCAGCAAGCTGCCGATCTCGCGCTGGCAGCGTGACCTGACCGACTCCACCGTGCTGCGCAACCTGGGCGTGGGCTTCGCACACAGCGTCATCGCCTACGAAGCCAGCCTCAAGGGCATCGGCAAGCTGGAAGTCAACACCGCACGCATCGCCGCCGACCTGGACGCCTGCTGGGAAGTGCTGGCCGAGCCGATCCAGACGGTCATGCGCCGCTTCAACATCGAAAACCCCTACGAGAAGCTCAAAGAGCTGACCCGTGGCAAGGGCATCACCCCTGAAGCGCTGCTGACCTTCATCGACGGCCTGGACATGCCAGCCGACGCCAAGGCCGAGCTCAAGCTGCTGACCCCTGCTACCTACATCGGTAACGCGGCAGCACAGGCCAAACGCATCTAAGCTGACCGTCGCGTTCAACGCCCGGCTTAGCCGGGCGTTTTTATTCCCGGACGAAAATTACGTTTTTTCAATAGGTTGAACATGAATCCTGATACTCCACTGCAGCTGCTGGGCGGCATCTCTGCCCGCGAATTCATGCGCGACTACTGGCAGAAGAAGCCCCTGCTGGTACGCCAGGCCTTCCCCGACTTCATCAGCCCGATCGAACCCGACGAACTGGCCGGCCTGGCGCTGGAAGAAGAAGTTGAATCGCGCCTGGTGCTCGAGCACGGCGAACGCCCTTGGGAACTGCGTCGCGGCCCGTTCGAGGAAGATGTCTTCGCCACCCTGCCCGAGCGTGACTGGACCTTGCTGGTACAGGCCGTGGACCAGTTCGTCCCGGAAGTGGCCGAACTGCTGCAAGAGTTCCGTTTCCTGCCCAGCTGGCGCATCGACGATGTGATGGTCAGCTTCGCCGCCCCCGGTGGCAGCGTCGGCCCGCACTTCGACAACTATGACGTGTTCCTGCTGCAAGGCCACGGCAAGCGCAACTGGAAGATCGGCCAGATGTGCAACAGCGACAGCCCGCTGATCGAGCACGCCGACCTGCGCATCCTGGCCGACTTCGAACAGAGCGGTGAGTGGACCCTGGAGCCCGGCGACATGCTCTACCTGCCGCCGCGCCTGGCCCACTACGGCGTAGCCGAGGACGACTGCCTGACCTACTCGGTCGGTTTCCGTGCCCCGAGCGCCGCCGAAGTGCTGACCCACTTCACCGACTTCCTCGGCCAGTTCCTGCCGGACGAAGAGCGCTACAGCGACGCCGACGCGCAGCCGGTCAGCGACCCGCACCAGATCCAGCACGATGCCCTCGACCGCCTCAAGGGCCTGCTCGACAAGCACATGGGTGACAAGGACCTGCTGCTGACCTGGTTCGGCCAGTTCATGACCGAGCCGCGCTACCCGGAGCAGGTGGTGGGTGAAGAGCTGAGCGAGAAAGAGCTGATCGAAGCCCTTGAGGATGGCGCCATCCTGATCCGTAACCCAAGTGCGCGCATGGCCTGGTCCGAGCTCAATGACGACCTGATGCTGTTCGCCAGCGGCCGTAGCTGCCCACTGCCCGCCAAGCTGCGTGAGCTGCTGAAGCTGGTCTGTGCGGCGGACGCGTTACACATCGAAAACCTTGCAGAGTGGTTGGAGGATGAAGATGGCCTTATGCTGGTACAGCAGCTGATCAAACAAGGAAGCCTGGGATTCGCCAATGAATAAGATTCGTGTGCGCCTCGCCGACTGGCATAAGGACAACGCCGACATCCGGCGTATCCGTGAAGCGGTGTTCATTGCCGAACAGCACGTACCGCCAGAGCTCGAGTGGGACTCGGACGATCCGACTGCGGTGCACTTCCTGGCCCTGGAGGGTGACTACCCGATCGGTACCGCCCGCCTGCTGCCCGACGGCACTATCGGCCGAGTATCGGTACTCAAGGACTGGCGCGGGCTGAAGGTGGGCGATGCACTGATGAATGCGGTCATCATCGAAGCCCAGCAGCGCGACCTGAAGCAGCAGACACTCAGTGCCCAGGTGCACGCCACGCCGTTCTACGAGCGCCTGGGCTTTCGCGTCGTCAGCGAAGAGTTCCTTGAAGCCGGCATCCCGCATGTGGACATGGTGCGCGACTCTCGCGAAATCGCCTGATCCCTAAGTGTTTGCCTGCACTGCCCCGCGAAAGGGGCAGTGCAGGCAAAACATGTCGACCGACAAAACCTGTACATCCATCCAGATAAAACTTGCCTCTGCGCCCCTGCTTGCGCATCCTAGTGCCCATCACCCCCGATGAAGCGTTTGCGGCCATGCGCCTGTTCCTCTGCGAAAAACCCTCCCAGGCAAAAGACATCGCCAAAGTACTCGGCGCCACTCGCAAGGCCGACGGCTGCTGGCAAGGCACCGATGTCTGCGTGACCTGGTGCATTGGCCACCTGCTCGAAACCGCCCCGCCCGACAGTTACGACGAACGCTACAAGCGCTGGAACCTCGCCGACCTGCCGATCATTCCCGAAAAATGGAAGATGCTGGTCAAACCCAAGACCGCCAGCCAGTTCAAGGCCGTCAAGCGCCTGCTCGGCGAGGCGCGCGAACTGGTGATCGCCACCGACGCCGACCGCGAAGGCGAGATGATCGCCCGCGAACTGGTCGAGCACTGCCGTTACCGCGGGCCGATCCAGCGTTTGTGGCTGTCGGCACTCGACGATGCCTCCATCCGCAAGGCCCTGGCGCGCCTGCTGCCCGGCCAAGAGACGTTCAGCCTTTACCACTCGGCGCTGGGTCGCTCCCGTGCCGACTGGCTGATCGGCATGAACATGAGCCGGCTGTTTACCTTGCTCGGCCGCCAGTCCGGCTACCAAGGGGTGTTGCCGGTAGGCCGGGTGCAGACGCCGACCCTGCGCCTGGTGGTGGACCGCGATCGCAGCATCGCCGACTTCGTGCCAGTGCCGTTCTGGGCCATCGACGTGCAACTCGAACATGCCGGCCAAGGCTTCAATGCCCAATGGCGGGCCCCGGAGGACGCCTGTGACGACCAGGGCCGGTGCCTCAACCCGGCCTTGGCGCAACAGGCTGCCGCCGATATGAGTAACGCGGGCACGGCCCGAGCGGTCAAGGTGGCGACAGAACGCGTGCGCGAAGCTGCCCCCCTGCCCTTCGACCTGGGCACCCTGCAGGAGCTGTGCTCGAAAAAGTTTGGCCTCGGCGCCCAGGAAACCCTCGACATCGCCCAGGCCCTGTACGAAACCCACAAGCTGATCACCTACCCGCGCAGCGACTGCGGCTACCTGCCACTGAGCCAGCACGCCGAGGCGCCCGCCATTCTCGCAGCGTTGCAGCGCGCCGATAGCAGCCTTGCGCCGCTGCAGCCTTACCTTGAGCCACAGCGCCGCTCCCGTGCCTGGAACGATGCCAAGGTCAGTGCCCACCACGGCATCATCCCCACAGCAGCGGCCAGCGACCCCGCGCGCCTGCCCGCCAAGTACAAAGCGGTCTACACCTTGATACGTGCCCGTTACCTGGCGCAGTTTCTGCCCAACCACGAGTACGACCGCACCCAGGCCGATTTCGACTGTGCGGGCCATGCCCTGCGCGCCGTGGGCAAGCAGATCGTCGAGCCTGGCTGGCGGCGTGCCTTGCCCGAGGCATTGACCCCGGCCAAAGGCCGCGAGGCAGCGCCAGCCCAGGTCCTGCCAGCCTTGCGCGAAGGCCAGGACTGCAACGTGCAAGGCCTGCAGCTCAAGGACATGTGGACCCAGCCACCCAAGCCCTTCACCGAAGGCGACCTGATCAAGGCGATGAAGAACGTCGCCAAACTGGTAGATGACCCTCGGCTGAAACAGAAGCTCAAGGAAACCACCGGCATCGGCACTGAAGCGACCCGGGCCAGCATCATCCAGGGCCTGCTCGACCGCGGCTACCTGGTCAAGCACGGCAAGGCCTTGGCCGCGACGCCTGCGGCCTTCAGCCTGATCGACGCCGTGCCACGCGCTATCGCCGACCCCGGCACCACGGCAATCTGGGAGCAGGCCCTGGACATGGTGCAGAGCGGTGAAATGAGCCTGGAAGAGTTCGTCGCCCGGCAGTCGGCCTGGATGGGCAAGCTGGTCGAGCGCTGCAGCGGCATGCGCATGACCATCACAGGGCCGGCAGCCGGCGCCGCGCCGCCCTGGAAAAAGAAGCGCCGGGGCGGCGGGAAAGGCAAAACCACCGCAGGCAAGGCGGCCGCAGCCAAGCCAAGGCAACCGAGGAAAAAGGCGGCAACCTGAACCCTGGCAATGCCAAAACCACAAAACCCGACAAACAAACTGGCGCCGTGAAATTTACCTGCTAAATTTTCATGAAAATAATGATAAAAATTTTCATGAGGCCCCGGTATGTTCAAGCAATCCGCGCAACACATTGCCACCTACTACGCCCAGACCTACCCCACCCCTATTCCTCTGCGCCCTACTCTGCAAGGCCGACACGACACTGACGTGCTGATTGTCGGCGCCGGGTTCAGCGGCCTGCACACCGCCCTGCGCCTCGCCATGGCCGGCAAGCGAGTGACGCTGCTGGAAGCCAGCCGTGTGGCCTGGGCTGCGTCCGGGCGCAACGGTGGCCAGGCGTTGCTGGGCTGGTCATGCGACATGCCGCCGCTGGAAAAAACCCTCGGCATCGAACGCACTAGGCGCTTGTGGGACAGCATGTGCTGGGCCGCCGATGAAATGCGTGAACTGCCGCAACGCCATGGTTTCGATGTCGACTATCGGCTTGGCAGCTTGTGGACCGCCGTGTTGCCACGGCGGGTGAAGATGCTTGAGGATGCCCTGCATGACGCCCAGGCCAAGTGGGGCTATGACGCCCTGCGCCTGATTGGGCGCGATGAGCTGCCCCAGTGGATCGACAGCCCGCGCTACCAGGCTGCGCTGTATGACGCCAAAGGTGCACACCTCAACCCGCTCAAGCTGGCCCAAGGCCTGGCCAGCACTATCGAGGCAGCCGGCGGGCACATCTTCGAGCAAAGCCAGGTGCTCGACTACCAGCAGACCGGCAACGGGTATGTCACCCGCACCGGCCATGGCGAGGTGCACAGCCAGGTCCTGGTGCTGGCCTGCAACGCCTACATCGACCGCCTCGACCCGGCACTGTCGCGCCGTTTGCTGCCCGTTGGCTCCTACCAGGTAACGACCGCGCCACTGGAAACCGACTTCGCCAAATCATTACTGCCGCGCAACAGCTGCGTGATCGACAACCAGTTCGTGCCCGACTATTTCCGCCTTACCCCCGACAACCGCCTGCTGTTCGGCGGCGGCTGCACCTACCTGGGCGGCATCCCCAAGGACGTGGCCGGCGCCACCCGCCCCTACCTTGAACGGGTGTTCCCGCAATTGGCTGGGGTGGCCATCGACTTTGCCTGGGGCGGCCACATCGACTGCAGCATCCAGCGCACGCCCGACATCGGCCGTGACGGCCAGCGCTATTGGTTGCAGGGTTTCTCCGGTCATGGCGTGCTGCCGACCCTGGCTGGGGCGCGGGCGGTCAGCGATGCGATCCTCGGCAACGACGACCTGCTGACGTTGTACCAAGGCATCGACAACGGTCGCTTCCCTGGTGGCGACTTGATGGCCGCACCGCTGGAGGCCGCAGCCAAAGCCTGGTACAGGTTGCGCGACCATGTCTGATGAAGTTCAAACACTGGCGGTGCTGATCCGCGACCTGCGCAAGCACCGCGGGCTGACGCTTGACGAGCTGGCCGGCAAGGTCAAGCGCTCACTGGGCTTTCTCTCGCAGGTCGAGCGCGGCCTGTCGCGCCCGACCGTGGCCGACCTGACGGCCATCAGCGAAGCCCTGCACGTGCCGACCACCTACTTCTACCAGGCCGGCCAGCCGCGCCCGCTGGACTGGGTCACCCGGCCCGGTGAACGGCGCACGATCTACTACGCCGAGGGCATCAGCGACGTGCTGGTATCGCCTACCCTCAATGGCGGCTTCTCCATGCTCGAAAGCCACCTGGCGCCTGGCGCCAGCAGTGGCGAGGGGCACCTGAACGACAGTTCCGAGCAAGGCGGCTTCGTCCTCGAAGGCGAGCTGACGCTTTGGCGCGAAGGCCACGCCGAGGCGGTGACGCTGCGGCGCAACGACAGCTTTCAGCTCCCCCCGCACAACCAGTTCCGCTACGCCAACCTGACCGACCAGACGACCCGGGTCCTCTGGGTCTTCCGATGAGAGCACAGCATGACCATCACCACAGGTTTTCCCGATCTGCTCAGTGAAGTACGCGCGTTCCGTGCCCGCTACCCCGGCGTACGCCACGTCGACCTGCTGAGCCTGGATATCCCCGGGCATTTCTACGGCAAGCGCTACCCCATCGACATGCTGGAAAAGGTCGCCGCCGGCAGCCCGCTGAAACTGCCACAGAACTGCGTGCTGCTGGGGGTACAGGGCGGGTTGTTCCCGATTGGCGACTATTGCTTCAACGATGGAGATCCGGATGCGCTGCGGCGCCTGATCCCCGGCACCCTCAAGCCGGTCACCTGGGAGCGCGAGCCGCTGGGCCAGATGCTGATCAGCTCCGATGGCACCGCAGCGCCCATCGAGTTCGAGCCACGAGAAGTGCTCGCCCGCGTGTTGCAGCGCCTGGCCCGGCGTGGCATTCGCCCGGTCGTGGCATTCGAGCTGGAGTTCTACCTGTTTGAGCGGGCACTCAAGGAAGGCCTGCCGCAGTTTCCGCGCGACCCGTTCAGCGACGACCCGGACGATCAGCCCAACATGCATATCGAGCGGCTGTCGCGCTTCAGCGACGTGCTGCTCGACATGGTCGAAACGGCCAACGCGCAGGGCGTCGACGCCAACGTCATCACGGCGGAATTGGGGCCGGGCCAGTTCGAGATCAATTTCGGCCACTGCGACGACGGCCTGCGCGCCGCCGACTGGGCAGCCCTGTTCTGCCGCAGCACCCGTGGCGTGGCGCTCAAGCATGGCCTGCGCGCCTCATTCATGAGCAAACCCTACCTGCAAGCCCCGGGCAGCGGCATGCATGTGCATGTGAGCCTGTATGACAACGACGGCAACAACCTGCTGGCCGCCGACGGGCAGCGCCCGCTGCGCCATGCGGTGGCAGGCTGCCTGGCGACCCTGCCGCACTGCATGCCGATCTTTGCCGCCAACCACAATGCCTTTCGCCGCTATGGCGCCATGGTCAACGCTGCCAGCCGTGCGAGCTGGGGCTTCGAGGACCGCGATGCGTGCATCCGCATTCCCGAGTCCGATGCGCGCAATTTACGCATCGAGCATCGTCTGGCGGGTGCGGACGCCAACCCGTACCTGGTGCTAGCGGCGATCCTGTGTGGCATGGAGCATGGGCTGGATGCGGCGCGGGAGCCGATTGCGCCGCTGAACGAAGACCGTGGCAGCGGTATCGACTTTCCGAAGGACATGCTCAGCGCCGTAGCCGCGATGCGCAATCACCCGGCGGTGAATGAGGGGCTGGGCGAAGAGTTCGTGATGGTGTATTGCGAGAACAAGCGTCAGGACCATTTGGCGTTCATGCAGGAGGTCAGTGCCAGAGAATATCGATGGTTCCTGTAATGACTTAATTGTCAGTGCTGGCCCCGCGAAAGGGCCGGTACTGACAAGACCAAAATCTCTCCTATTCTCAATAGCTCACTTGGCAATCCCCCTGCACAGAGGAGCCGCGACCATGAGCTACGTAACCACGAAGGATGGCGTTCAGATCTTCTACAAGGACTGGGGCCCGCGCGATGCGCCGGTCATCCACTTCCACCACGGCTGGCCGCTGAGTGCCGACGACTGGGACGCCCAGCTGCTGTTTTTCCTGGCCGAGGGCTTTCGCGTGGTCGCCCACGACCGCCGCGGCCATGGGCGCTCCAGCCAGGTGTGGGACGGCCATGACATGGACCACTACGCCGATGACGTGGCCGCCGTGGTCGAACACCTGGGCATCCAGGGCGCGGTGCATGTCGGCCACTCGACCGGCGGCGGCGAAGTGGTGCGCTACATGGCGCGCTACCCCGGCGACAAGGTCGCCAAGGCGGTACTGATTGCCGCCGTGCCACCGCTGATGGTGCAAACACCTGCCAACCCGGGCGGCCTGCCCAAGTCGGTGTTCGACGGTTTCCAGGCCCAGGTGGCAGATAACCGGGCGCAGTTCTACCGCGACGTGCCGACAGGGCCGTTTTATGGCTACAACCGGCCTGGCGTCGAACCTGCCGAAGGCATCATCGGCAACTGGTGGCGCCAGGGCATGATCGGCAGCGCCAAGGCGCACTACGACGGCATCGTTGCGTTCTCGCAGACTGACTTCACCGAAGACCTGAAGGGCATCAACCAACCGGTTCTGGTGATGCATGGCGACGATGACCAGATCGTGCCCTACGAGAATTCCGGCCCGTTGTCAGCTAAGTTGCTGCCTAACGGCACGCTGAAGACTTACAAAGGCTACCCGCACGGCATGCCCACCACCCATGCCGATGTGATCAATGCCGATTTGCTGGCGTTCATCCGCAACTGAAGCGGTGCCAGTGCGGGCCCCTATGGCAGCGGGTTTACCCGCGAAACGGCCCGCACTGGCAACCCCCACTCGTCAGGATTACCATGTCCCACTTCTAGCGCGGCCGTTTGCCGCACCCTTGCCTCCCTGCCTGCCAGATACCAATGCCCTTCGAACTCACCGTAGAACCCCTCACGCTGCTGATCCTGGCCCTGGTCGCCTTCGTCGCCGGCTTCATCGACGCCATCGCCGGCGGTGGTGGCCTGCTCACCACGCCGGCATTGCTGACGGCCGGCATGCCACCGCACCTGGTGCTGGGCACCAACAAGCTCAGCTCCACATTTGGCTCGGCCACCGCCGGTTTCACCTACTACAAGCGCAAACTGTTCCACCCTGCGCAGTGGCGCCCGGCACTGTTCGCCACCTTGGTCGGCGCCTCGCTGGGCGCAGTGATCGCCCACTATTTGCCCGCCGAATGGCTGAACAAGATGCTGCCGGTGGTGGTCTTCGCCTGCGGGGTCTACCTGCTGTTCGGCGGCACGCCAAAGGCACCGCTGGATGCCAATGCGCCGATCAAGAAGAAATGGCAAGTGCCGCAAGGCTTCACCCTGGGCTTCTATGATGGCGTGGCCGGCCCCGGGACCGGCGCGTTCTGGACCGTAAGCACCCTGCTGCTGTACCCCATCGACCTGGTGCGCGCCAGCGGCGTGGCGCGCAGCATGAACTTCGTCAGCAACATCGCGGCGCTGACGGTGTTCATCATTTCCGGGCAGGTGGACTACATCGTCGGCCTGGCCATGGGCCTGTCGGTGATGGTCGGCGCCTTCTTCGGCGCACGCACGGCGATCAGCGGCGGCAGCAAGTTCATCCGCCCGGTGTTCATCACCGTGGTGCTGGCCTTGACCGTGCGCCTAGCGTGGCAGCACTGGTTCGGGCAGGCCTAGACGCCGAGCCACATACAGGTCGATCAGGTAGCGGGCGATGGAACGCCCGGCCGGCAGCGGCGGCAGGTCGTGCACGCTGAACCACTGGGCGTCCTCGATCTCGTCCGGTTGCATCACAATCTCCCCGCCCGCGTACTCGGCATGGAAGCCCAGCATCATCGAATGGGGGAATGGCCAGCACTGGCTGCCAACGTACTGGATGTTCTGCACCTCGACCGCCACCTCTTCACGCACCTCGCGTACCAGGCAGTCCTCGGCCGACTCGCCTGGCTCGGCAAAGCCCGCCAGGGTGCTGTAGACACCGGTGACAAAACGCGGCGAGCGCGCCAGCAGAATCTCGTCACCGCGGGTGACCAGCACGATCATGCTCGGCGAAATGCGTGGGTAGCTGCGCAGGTCACACGGCTGGCAATACATTGCCCGCTCCCAACGGATTTGCGTCATCGCCTGGCCGCAACTGCCGCAGAACCGGTGTTCGCGGGCCCAGGTGCCGATCTGCGCGGCGTAGCCCAGCACCTTGTACAGGTCGAAGTCGCCTTCGAGCATGAACGCACGCAACCCACGCCAGGCACACCCCGGCACGTCGGTGGCGGTGCGCAATTCGAGCAGGAACACCGGCTGGCCATCGAAGTGACCGATGCCATGCTCGCACAGTACGTCCAGGTCCTGGCGCTTGAGCCACTCGCGGGGGAACAGCGCGCCGTTGTCGTCCACCAGGAACCCTTCCGGACTGCGGGCGACGGCCCAGCCCCCGGTGATCTGCGGGTCGAGTACTGCGGTAGTCCAGCGTACTGACATGTTGGGGGTTCCTTGCTGAGCGCCCCCCGAGCTGTCAGTCGGCGAACGTCGGTTTCTGTTTGCTCATGTGCGCCGCCACTGCCACGCGCAGGTCTTCGGACTGCAGCATCGCGGCGTTCCAGGTGGCGATGTACTCCAGGCCATCGTCAATGCGATGGTCACGCATGTAGCTGAGCATTTCCTTGGTGCCGGCCACGGCGATCGGCGATTTTGCGGCAATCTCGCGGGCAATGGCAAAGACCCCGTCGAGCAGCGCGGCCTGATCATCATAGACGCGGTTGACCAGGCCGATGCGCAGCGCCTCATCGGCCTCGACGTTGCGCCCGGTGAATGCCAGCTCACGCATCATGCCGTCGCCGATGATACGTGGCAAACGTTGCAGCGTGCCGACATCGGCGGCCATGCCCATGTCGATTTCCTTGATCGAGAACTGCGCATCCTGGCTGCAGTAGCGCATGTCGCACGCCGAGATGAGGTCGATGGCGCCCCCAATGCAGTAGCCCTGCACCGCCGCCAGCACCGGCTTGCGGCATTTGTCCACGGCGTTGAACGAGCCCTGCAGGCGCAGGATGGTACTGCGCAGGAAGCGCGCATTACGGCCGACGTCCTTGCCCATCTGGCCAGCGAGCGAGGCCAGCATCATCAAGTCGATGCCGGCGGAAAAATGCTTGCCCGCACCGCTGATGACCACGGCACGCACGGCAACGGTGTCGTCGACCCACTGGAAGATGTCGATGATCTCTTCCCAGAAGGCCGCGTTCATGGCGTTGACCTTTTCCGGGCGGTTGATCTGAACGTGGGCAATGTTGTCGGTCAGTTCGACCTTGAACGCGCTGTACTCGGTCACGTGCGGCACTCCTGCGGTTGAAGGGTTCATAGCGCAGGATGGTAACCCAGCCGCGAGGCCGCACTTGTGCCAAAAACGGGACTGCACACCTTGCCTAAGGCGGCCCGATCCGGCACCGTGCGGCATTGCCGAATTATAAGGATACATATTCATGTCACGCTCCGTGGCCGGCGCGCTCGCGCACAATTTCCTGGGCCAGTCACCGCTCTGGTACAAGGCCGTCATCGGCCTGTTCCTGGTGCTCAACCCATTGCTGTTGCTGACTGCAGGCCCGGTCACGGCGGGCTGGGTGCTGGTGATCGAATTCATCTTCACCCTGGGCATGGCGCTCAAGTGCTACCCGCTGATGCCTGGCGGATTGTTGCTGGTTGAAGCACTGCTGCTGGAGATGACCACGCCTCAGGCGCTGTACGAAGAACTGCAGCACAACTTCCCGGTGATCCTGCTGCTGATGTTCATGGTTGCCGGTATTCACTTCATGAAGGAACTGCTGCTGTTCCTGTTCTCGCGGATCCTGCTTGGCGTGCGCTCGAAAGCGCTGCTGTCGGCGCTGTTCTGCGTGCTGTCGGCGTTTCTCTCGGCCTTTCTCGATGCCCTGACCGTTACGGCGGTGATCATCAGTGCTGCGGTAGGCTTCTACGCGGTCTTTCACCGTGTCGCCTCCGGGGCCAACCCGCGCGAAGACAGCGCGCTCGACAGCGACCAGCAGATCCCCCAACTGCACCGTGAAGACCTCGACCAGTTCCGCGCCTTCCTGCGCAGCCTGCTGATGCACGGTGCGGTAGGTACCGCGTTGGGCGGCGTGTGCACGCTGGTGGGCGAACCGCAGAACCTGTTGATCGGCCATGAGATGGGTTGGCACTTCGCCGACTTCTTTTTCAAGGTCGCGCCCGTGTCGTTGCCGGTGCTCGGCGCCGGGCTGCTGACCTGTGTGCTGCTGGAAAAACTGCGCCTGTTCGGCTACGGCACGCTGATGCCCGAGCGTGTGCGCCAGGTACTGGCCGCCTACGCCGCCGAAGACGATGCCGCGCGCACCGCGGCACAGCGAGCCGCGCTGTGGGTGCAAGGCAGCGCCGCGCTGATCCTGATCATCTGCCTGGGCCTGCACATTGCCGAGGTTGGCCTGGTGGGCCTGCTGGTGATCGTGCTGATCACCGCGTTTACCGGCATTACCGATGAGCACCGCCTAGGCCGTGCCTTCCAGGACGCCATGCCGTTCACCGCGCTGCTGGTGGTGTTTTTCGCCGTGGTCGCGGTGATCCATCAACAGCAGCTGTTCAGCCCGCTGATCGCCTGGGTACTGGCGCTACCCGCCGAACAACAACCCGGCATGCTGTACCTGGCCAACGGTTTGCTGTCGGCGATCAGCGACAACGTGTTTGTCGCTACCATCTACATTACCGAGGTCAAGCAGGCGTTTCTCAATGGTGGCATGAGCCGCGAGCATTTCGAGACGCTGGCGGTGGCGATCAACACCGGTACCAACCTGCCGAGCGTGGCGACCCCTAATGGGCAGGCGGCGTTCCTGTTTCTGCTGACCTCGGCGGTTGCGCCGCTGATCCGGCTGTCGTATGGCCGAATGGTGTGGATGGCCTTGCCTTATACCGTGGTCATGGGTGGGCTGGGGTGGTGGGCGGTGACCTACTGGTTGTGAGGGCCTGGCTTGGGTTTTGCTGCGTCTGTGAGATCGAGCGCTGCCCGCGCGGCGCTCGATCTCAGACGCTGCAATCCTAAAGACAAACATCCCACACCCAACCCGATACAACTTTTCCCCCTACCCAGCATCGAATCACAGTAAGTCCCCATCCGCTTCAAGGAGGTTCGCCATGGCGATGCGCTCGGCACTGTTGCTTTCCTGCATGACCCTTGCCCTGATCGGTTGCGCCGGGTCCAACGACGAACACAAGACGCCCCCCACCACGCAGCAGGTCGACCTGCAACGCTACCAAGGCACCTGGTACGAGCTGGCACGCCTGCCGATGTTCTTCCAGCGCAACTGCGTGCAATCCGAAGCGCACTACGGCCTGCGCGAGGACGGCCGCATCGACGTCAACAACCGCTGCAAGGAAAAGGACGGCCAATGGAATGAAGCCAAGGGCATCGCCGAAGCCCAGCAGCCAGGCAAGACCGACAAGCTCTGGGTGCAGTTCGACAACTGGTTCAGCCGCCTGGCACCGGGCCTGACCAAGGGTGACTACTGGGTGCTTTACCACGACAAGGACTACCGCGTAGCCCTGGTCGGGCACCCTAACCGCGAGTACCTGTGGCTGCTTTCGCGCACACCGGCGGTCACCGACCAGGAGCGCGAACAGCTGCTGTCGATAGCCCGCAAGCAAGGCTATGACACCAGCAAGCTGATCTGGCGCCAGGAGGGCTAGACCGCCGCACGGCTGCTCGTCGACGACGCGGGGCAATCAAGCTAAGGTGTGCGCCCCGCATCCCCTCGAAGGAACGAGCCGTTGATCACCTGCCACGTCAAATACACCGTCGACCCTTACCAGTTGCCAGCGTTCGAGGCCTATTCGCGCCTGTGGATGGGCCTGGTTACGCGCATGGGCGGCAAGCACCACGGCTACTTCCTGCCTGCCGAAGGCGCCAACAATGTTGCCTACTGCCTGTTCAGTTTTCCCAGCCTGGCGGCCTACGAGCAATACCGCAAACAGGCGGAGACCGACCCCGAATGCATCGCCGCGGTGGCCCTGGCCACTGAGCAACGGTTTATCCTCAGCTATGAGCGCAGCTTCCTCAAGCCACTGCTCGAGCCGCGCATTCGCTCACTTGCCCTGTGCGTGTTCCATCACCAGGGCAAGATCCTGGTCAACGTCTTCGATGACCCTGTGACGCAACGGACACTGTGCCGACCGCTCGGTGGCGGTATCGAGTTTGGTGAACGGGGCAGTGCAGCCATCGCCCGGGAAATCGAAGAAGAACTGGGGCAGTCGATCAGCGATGTGCGCTTGCTTGGTACGCTGGAGAGCCTGTTCACCTATGCCGGTGCACCGGGGCATGAGATTGTGCAGGTTTTCGATGCCCGCTTCGATGACGCCAGCTTGTACCAGCAGCCGTGGCTGGAAGGCCGCGAATCCAACGGCAACCCTTTTCGCGCCAAGTGGTGCGACAGCGCCGACTTCGACAGTATCGGCCCGCTTGTCCCCGAAGGGTTGCAAGCCATGCTGCGCGACCTGTCGCTGCTCGGTTGAACTGAAGGAGGCAGATCATGGACCTGCTGTTTCTAGGCACCAGTGCCGGTGTGCCGACCAAGGCCCGCAACGTCAGTGCCACCGCCGTGATCGAAGCCAGCGGCAGCCAGTGGTACCTGGTCGATTGCGGCGAAGGCACGCAACACCGGCTACTGCACACGCCGTTATCGATACGCGGCCTGCGCGGCATTTTCATCACCCACGTTCATGGCGACCATTGCTTCGGCCTGCCGGGCTTGCTGGCCAGTGCCGGAATGAGCGGGCGTACCCAGCCGCTGGACCTGATCCTGCCCGCTGCGCTGCATGATTGGGTGAGGCTGAGCCTGGCTGCCAGCGACAGCTACCTGCCTTTCGAAGTGCGCCTGCTGGCAGTAGAGAGCCTGGCTGACTGGCGTAGCGAGACGCTGCAGGTCAGTACCGTGCAGTTGTCGCATCGGGTGCCGAGCGTTGGCTTCGTGTTTACCGAGCTCAACCCTGGGCCGCGCCTGGACGTGCAACGCCTGGATGCCGAGGGCATCCCTCGCGGGCCGTTGTGGGGTGACCTGGCCAAGGGGCTGCTGGTGGAACATGAGGGGCGAACCCTGCACGGGCATGATTACCTGCGCGCGTCGCGAGCGGCACGGCGAGTGATTGTGTGCGGTGACAACGACAGGCCCGAACTGCTGGCGGAGGTCGCCAAGGGCGTGGATGTCCTGGTGCATGAGGCGACCTTCACCCAGGCGATCGTCGAACGCACGGGGGCTACATTCGGCCATAGCACGGCGGCGCAAGTGGCACGGTTTGCCGAGGCCGCGGGTGTACGTAACCTGGTGCTGACGCATTTCAGTGCGCGGTATCAGAGTGATTCGCGGCGTAGCCCATCCATTGATGATGTTCGGGTCGAGGCGCTGGCCCATTACCACGGGCATTTGACCTTGGCGCGGGACCTGCAGCGGTATCACATTGGGCGCGATGGGTGTCTGGTGGCGGTTGGGTAGATTTGGGGTTGGGCTGACAGGTGCATGCCGTTGGGGGTGTGGCGCCCATGAGATCGGGCGCCGCCCGCGCGGCGCTCGATCTCATGGGCGCTGAAACCTCAAACCAAGGGCCTAGCGGCTTTAAGCCGCCAACCGCCCACTGGCAATCGCCTCCGAAGCCGCCAGCATCGCCCGCAACAACACCGCACACCCCGCCGCCAGATCCTCCGGCGTGGCATTCTCGATTTCGTTATGGCTGATGCCATTCTCGCACGGTACAAAAATCATCCCCGCCGGCCCCAGCTCAGCCAAAAAGATCGCGTCATGCCCGGCGCCGCTGACAATATCCATGTGCGCCAGCCCCAGTGTATCTGCCGAATCCCGCACCGCATCGACACACGCCTTGTCGAAGTACAACGCCGGGAAATCCGCCGTGGGGGTCAGCTCATGCGCCAGGCCATGCTTGGCGCAAGTGCTTTCGATCACCCCACGCACCTCGGCGATCATCGCATCCAGCTGCTCACCTTCAAGGTGGCGAAAATCCAGGGTCATGCGCACCTCACCCGGAATCACGTTGCGCGATCCAGGGTAGGCCTGCAAGCAACCCACCGTGCCACAGGCATGCGGCTGATGGCCAAGGGCGGTGCGGTTGACCGCCTCGACCACCGCCGCCGCCCCCACCAGGGCATCCTTGCGCAGGTGCATGGGCGTCGGGCCTGCGTGGGCCTCTACACCGCGCAAGGTCAGGTCGAACCACTTCTGGCCCAAGGCCCCAAGCACGACGCCGATGGTCTTGGCCTGGTCTTCAAGAATCGGCCCCTGCTCGATATGCGCTTCGAAATAAGCCCCCACCGGGTGGCCTAGCACGGCGCGCTGGCCCGCGTAGCCGATGGCGTTGAGCGCCTCGCCAACACTGACGCCCTGGGCATCGCGCTTGGCCAAGGTGTCTTCCAGGGTGAACTTCCCGGCAAACACCCCCGAGCCCATCATGCAAGGCGCAAAGCGCGAACCTTCTTCGTTGGTCCACACCACCACTTCCAGCGGTGCTTCGGTTTCCACGCCCAGGTCGTTGAGTGTACGGATCACCTCCAACCCAGCCATCACCCCGAAGCAGCCATCGAACTTGCCGCCGGTGGGCTGGGTATCGATGTGGCTGCCCGTCATCACCGGGGGCAGCTTGGGGTTGCGCCCCGGGCGGCGGGCAAAGATGTTGCCGACCGCGTCCACACTGACGCTGCAACCGGCCGCCTCGCACCACTGGACGAACAGGTCACGGGCCTGGCGGTCGAGGTCGGTCAGCGCCAGGCGGCAGACGCCGCCCTTGGCCGTGGCGCCGAGGCGGGCCAGGTCCATCAACGATTGCCACAGGCGCGCGCTGTCGACGTGGCGTTGGGTGGAATGCAGCACTTGCTTGGCTGGGGTCATGATCGTTCTCCTCAGGCATTTCTAGTTGTCGGTACTGGCAAGCGGTCACGGCAAAGGCTTGGCCAGCCGCGTCGGGCTGCGCGCCGCCACGCCGCCGAGGACGTAGTAAAGCGCCCCACCCAGCAGCGAACCGGTGAACCAGCCGTAGTCGTAGAACCAGCTGAAACTGCTGTTGCCGATGGCCATGACAGTCAGCGCCACCGGCAGTGCGAAGGCCGCAAACCCCGCCCAGTTCCAGGCCGGATACACGTCGTCACGGTACAGCCCGGCCAGGTCCAGACGCTGGCGACGGATCAGGAAGTAGTCCACCACCATGATCCCGGCAATGGGCCCAAGCAGGCTCGAATAGCCCAGCAACCAGTTGGAATAGACGCTCTCAAGGCTCAGGTCAGAAACGATCAAGCCCAGTTTCTTGAGCAGTTCGTGACTCATCAGCGCCAAGCCGATAAGGCCGGTCAGCCACACCGCACGGCTACGCCCGATCAGGCGTGGGGCGATGTTCTGGAAGTCATTGGTTGGCGACACAATGTTCGCCGCAGTATTGGTCGACAGTGTGGCGATCACGATCAGTGCCATGGCCAGGGCCACCCAGCCTGGGCTCTGGATCTTGCCGATCAGGCTCACCGGGTCCGACACCGTTTCGCCCACCAGCGACGCCGAAGCGGCGGTCAGCACCACACCCAGGGCGGCGAACAGGAACATGGTCAGCGGCAGGCCGAAGATCTGCCCCAGAATCTGATCCTTCTGGCTTTTCGCGTAGCGGCTGAAGTCGGGAATGTTCAACGACAACGTGGCCCAGAAACCGACCATGGCGGTGAGCCCGGCACAGAAGTAACTGACCACGCTGGCGCCCTCGGGCCGCTTGGGCGGTTGCGCCAGCAACTCGGTCATCGACATGTGCGGCAGAGCCCACACCAGCAGGCCGATGCCGACCGCCACCAGCAATGGCGCTGAAAGGGTTTCAAGCCATTTGATCGACTCCGCCCCGCGCAGCACCACCCACAGGTTGAGGGCCCAGAAGATCATGAAGCCAATGACCTCACCGGTGCCCTCCAGGGCCTTCCAGCCATCGAACATCGAACCGAGGAACAGGTGAATGGCCAGACCGCCAAACATCGTCTGGATGCCGAACCAGCCACAGGCGACGACGGCGCGGATCAAGCACGGCACGTTAGAGCCAAGGATGCCGAACGAGGAACGCAGCAGCACCGGAAAGGGGATGCCGTACTTGGTGCCGGGGAACGCGTTGAGGGTCAGCGGGATCAGCACAATCAGGTTGGCCAGCAGGATCGCCAGCAACGCTTCACCCACACTCAGGCCAAAGTAGGCCGTGAGCACACCGCCCAGGGTGTAGGTGGGTACGCAGATGGACATGCCCACCCACAAGGCGGTGATGTGCCACTTGTTCCAGGTGCGCTGGTGCACCTTGGTGGGCGCGATGTCGTGGTTGTAGCGCGGGCTGTCGAGCACGTCACTGCCCGCCTCCAGCTCGAACAGGCCTTCCTGCTCGATCACTTGCGATCTGCTCTGTTGCATGGGGCCTTCTCCAGGTTTTTCTAATTGTTTGCTCATCGGGCTAACGCGATGGCCGGAGTACACACACCACCAGTACTGCTCCTCCGGTCCGGCCTGGCGGTTGTGGCCGTACTCAAATTGCGTGCCGGGTTGGCCTGCGCCGTCCCGGGTGGCCGCCGCCTACCGGAGGTAATCAACTGAACTGCAAAGCATTTATCTGCGCCTGGCGAAAGTACGGTGTTCCCCTCGCCTGCTGCGCATACCACCTTCGGCCGCCCCTGCACCCTGCCTTTGGTTTCAATCTGGTGCAGCCTGGTTTTTTGAGCAGGATAGCCGGCCCTTCGAACCGGTTATCAAGCAGCTGATTTTGCATGGAAAATCTTGACCAATTTGGCTTCTTGTCAAGTGCGTCAAAATGGTGAAGGGCCTCACCATTTTGGTGATTTCTATATTTTTACCTTTAATATCAATAACTTATGAATGATATAAGCTAATAAATTATTTTCTTGAACAATCTCAAATCACCATCTAAATTTCATTCTTGTCAGGCCTGACAGGATTGCAAGTCACCCTTCAGCCACTGGCCGATAACAATTCAAGAACCGGCCCAGACCGGTCAGCCTGCGAGGAAGACGGCATGTCCCTGTTGATCCGTGGTGCCACCGTGATAACCCACGAAGAGCGTTACCCCGCCGATGTTTTGTGTGTCGAGGGTGTGATCCGCGCCATTGGCGAAAACCTCGCCCCCCCCACCGACTGCGAAATCCTCGACGGCACTGGCCAGTACCTGATGCCCGGCGGCATCGACCCGCACACCCACATGCAACTGCCCTTCATGGGCACCGTGGCCAGCGAGGACTTCTTCAGCGGCACTGCTGCAGGCCTGGCCGGCGGTACCACCTCGATCATCGACTTCGTCATCCCCAACCCGCAGCAGTCGTTGCTGGAGGCCTTCCACACCTGGCGTGGCTGGGCACAGAAGAGCGCCTGCGACTACGGCTTCCACGTCGCCATCACCTGGTGGAGCGAGCAGGTCGCCGAAGAAATGGGCGAGCTGGTGGCCAAGCACGGGGTCAACAGCTTCAAGCACTTCATGGCCTACAAGAACGCCATCATGGCCGCCGACGACACGCTGGTGGCAAGCTTCGAGCGCTGCCTGCAACTGGGCGCGGTGCCCACCGTGCATGCCGAGAACGGCGAACTGGTCTACCACCTGCAGAAAAAACTGCTGGCCCAGGGCATGACGGGCCCCGAGGCACACCCCCTGTCGCGCCCTTCGCAGGTCGAAGGCGAAGCCGCCAGCCGCGCCATCCGCATTGCCGAAACCATCGGTACACCGCTGTATGTGGTGCACATATCAAGCCGCGAAGCGCTGGACGAGATCACCTATGCCCGGGCCAAAGGCCAGCCGGTGTACGGTGAAGTACTGCCCGGCCACCTGCTGCTCGATGACAGCGTCTACCGCAGCCCGGACTGGGCCACCGCCGCCGGCTACGTGATGAGCCCGCCCTTCCGCCCACGGGAACACCAGGAAGCCCTGTGGCGCGGCCTGCAATCGGGCAACCTGCACACCACCGCCACCGACCACTGCTGTTTCTGCGCCGAGCAGAAGGCTATGGGCCGCGACGACTTCAGCCGCATCCCCAATGGCACCGCCGGTATCGAGGACCGCATGGCCGTGCTGTGGGATGCCGGGGTCAACAGTGGGCGCCTGTCGATGCAGGAGTTCGTCGCACTGACTTCCACCAACACCGCGAAGATCTTCAACCTGTTCCCGCGCAAGGGCGCCATCCGCGTCGGTGCCGATGCCGACCTGGTGCTGTGGGACCCAGAGGGCACGCGATTGATCTCGGCGCAGACCCACCACCAGCGCGTGGACTTCAACATTTTCGAAGGCCGCACCGTGCGCGGCATCCCCAGCCACACCATCAGCCAGGGCCGTGTGGTCTGGGCCGATGGCGACCTGCGCGCCGAACCTGGCGCCGGCCGTTACGTGGAGCGCCCGGCCTACCCCTCGGTGTACGAGGTGTTGGGCCGACGCGCCGAGCAGCAGCGCCCGACACCCGTCCAGCGCTGAGCCTTACCCACAGCACCCGCACTGCCGTACCGGCCCTGAAGAGGCCGGGCGGCGCCGTATTGCCGTTGACTGCCACATCCAAAAAAGAAAAGAGAGGCTAACAACCGTGATCGATGCCCTGAACCACTTGCCGCGCCCCCGGGCCGGCGCCGACCAGTTGGCCGAGCGCTTCGGCGACCTCGCCCCGCCCCTCACCGCCCGCCAGGCCGCCGTGGAAAGCGCCCGCTGCCTGTATTGCTACGACGCCCCCTGCGTCAATGCCTGCCCAAGCGAAATCGACATCCCCTCGTTCATCCACCGCATCAGTGACGAGAACCTGCAAGGCGCTGCCGAACGCATTCTGTCGGCGAATATCCTCGGCGGCAGCTGTGCCCGTGTGTGCCCGACCGAAATCCTCTGCCAGCAAGCTTGCGTGCGCAACAACGCCCAGGAATGCGCACCGGTGCTGATCGGCCAACTGCAGCGCTATGCCTTGGACAACGCCCACTTCACCGAGCACCCCTTCACCCGCTCGCCGGCCACCGGCAAGCGCATCGCCGTGGTCGGCGCAGGCCCGGCCGGGTTGTCCTGCGCGCACCGCCTGGCCATGCATGGGCACGACGTAGTGGTCTTCGAAGCGTGCGACAAGGCCGGTGGCCTCAACGAATACGGCATCGCCCGCTACAAGCTGGTGGACGACTACGCCCAGCGCGAGGTGGAATTCCTGTTGGGTATTGGCGGCATCGAAATCCGCCACGGTCAACGCCTGGGTAGCAACCTCAGCCTGGGCGAGCTGCGCGATCAGTACGATGCAGTATTCCTGGGCCTTGGCCTGAATGCGCTGCGTCAGCTCGGCCTGGCCGATGAAGAGGCGCCCGGCGTGCTCGCCGCCACTGCATACATCCGCGAACTGCGGCAGGCCGACGACCTGAGCCAACTGCCGCTGGCCGACCGCTGCCTGGTGATCGGCGCCGGTAACACCGCCATCGACATGGCCGTGCAGATGAGCCGCCTGGGCGCCCGTGACGTCAACCTGGTGTACCGCCGCGGCCACGCCGACATGGGCGCCACCGACCACGAGCAGGACATCGCCAAGGCCAACCAGGTGCGCCTGCACACCTGGGCGCGCCCCGATGCCGTGTTGCTGGATGACGCCGGCAAGGTGCGCGGCATGCGCTTCGCCCGCACGGCACTGGCGGATGGGCGCCTGCGCGACACCGGCGAAACCTTCGAACTGGCCGCCGATGCGATCTTCAAGGCCATCGGCCAGCGCTTCGACGACGCCAGCCTCATCGACCCCGTGGCCGCGCAACTGGCCCGCGACGGTGAACGCATCCACGTCGATGCGCACATGCGCACCAGCCTTGCGGGTGTCTACGCGGGGGGCGACTGCACCGCCCTGGGCCAGGACCTCACCGTCCAGGCCGTGCAACACGGCAAGCTGGCCGCTGAAGCCATCCATGCCCAACTCATGCTCAATGTGGAGGCTGCGTAAATGGCCGACTTGTCTATCGAATTCGCCGGTATCAAGGCGCCCAATCCTTTCTGGCTGGCATCGGCGCCACCCACCGACAAGGCCTACAACGTGGTCCGCGCGTTCGAGGCCGGTTGGGGCGGCGTGGTCTGGAAGACCCTGGGCGAGGACCCGGCGGCGGTCAACGTGTCGTCGCGCTACTCAGCGCACTACGGCGCCAACCGCCAGGTGCAGGGTATCAACAACATCGAGCTGATCACCGACCGCTCGCTGGAGATCAACCTGCGTGAGATCACCCAGGTGAAGAAGGACTGGCCCGACCGCGCGTTGATCGTGTCGCTGATGGTGCCGTGCGAGGAACAATCGTGGAAGTTCATCCTGCCCCTGGTGGAGGCCACGGGCGCCGATGGCATCGAACTGAACTTCGGCTGCCCCCACGGCATGCCTGAACGTGGCATGGGCGCGGCGGTCGGCCAGGTGCCGGAGTATGTGGAGATGGTCACCCGCTGGTGCAAGACTTATTGCGCCCTGCCGGTGATCGTCAAGCTCACGCCGAACATCACCGACATTCGCCAGTCGGCCCGCGCCGCGCACCGCGGCGGGGCGGATGCGGTGTCGTTGATCAACACCATCAACTCGATCACCAGCGTTGACCTGGACCGCATGGTGGCCCACCCCATCGTCGGCGACCAGAGCACCCATGGCGGTTACTGCGGTTCGGCGGTCAAACCGATCGCGCTGAACATGGTCGCGGAGATTGCCCGCGACCCCGAGACACGTGGCTTGCCGATTTGCGGCATCGGCGGTATCGGCAACTGGCGTGACGCTGCCGAGTTCATCGCCCTGGGCAGCGGCGCCGTGCAGGTGTGCACGGCCGCGATGCTGCATGGGTTCCGTATCGTCGAAGACATGAAAGACGGCCTGGCCCGCTGGATGGACCAGCATGGGCACCGCAACCTGGAGGCGTTCAGAGGCCAGGCCGTGGGGCATACCACCGACTGGAAGTACCTGGACATCAACTACAAGTCAGTGGCACACATCGACCAGGACGCCTGCATCGGTTGCGGGCGCTGCCACATCGCCTGCGAAGATACGTCGCACCAGGCCATTGCCAGCACGGCCAAGGCTGATGGCACCCACATCTACAGCGTGATCGAGGAGGAATGCGTGGGCTGTAACCTGTGCCAGATCACCTGCCCGGTGGAAAACTGCATCGACATGGTGGCGCAGGATACCGGCAAGCCTTACCTGAACTGGACACAAGACCCGCGTAACCCCTATCGCGAGGCGAGCTGAGGCTGAAGCTCCCACAGGCGTTGTTTGCTTTTTCAGGCAGGCAGAAATCCTGTGGGAGCGGGCTTGCCCCGCGAAAGGCTGTGAAGCGGCCCCATCTCTGGTCAAGCCACCGCTGTCTCATGCAGGTACACCCACACCACCCGCTGCTCGTCACACTCCACAATGGCCAACGAATACCGCGCAGTCTCCTGCCCCTGCAACCGGTGCGTCTCCTTGTAGCGCACCGCCACACTCGCCCCCGCCTGCCACACTACCTGCACGTCACTGACCTCGATTTCCAGCCCTGGCCGAGCCCCGGCCCCCCGCTCGAACAACTGCCCCACCTGCTGCCGATCAACGATCGCGCCCGCCGTGGTGACCATACTGAAGTTGTCGGCAAACACCGCCATCAACTCGCTGCGAAGCGCCTCGGTTCGCGCAGCGGGCCGGGTGAATACTGCATGGATCAGATCATGTACATCGTGGATGCTGCGTGCAGCCCGTTCACTCAAGGTCATATCAAGGTTCCAAACCAATGCCACGCAGGATGACACTGGTCACCGTCTGCACCGCGTTTTCGAATGCCATGTCCGACAAGGGCTCGCCGCCATTGAGCAACGCCACTTGATAGCCAAAGTCGGCATAGTGCTGGGTCGATGCCCAGATCATGTACAACAGCGCAGACGGCTCTACCGGCAGGATGCGCCCGTCTTCCACCCAACGGCGAATCTTGGTCTCCTTCAGCTTCGCCCAGGGCACCAGGCTTTCGTCCAGGCTCACGCCCAGCACGGGCGCGCCGTGCAGCATTTCTTCAGCCCAGATTTTCGAGCCCAGCGAGCGTGAACGCGAATGGCCCATCTTGGCGCGGATGTAGCTGGTGAGCACCACACGTGGGTCATCGAAGTTCTCGAAACACAGCGCATCCTGCTTCCACACATCCAGCAGGTCCTGCAGCACGGCGCGGAACAGGTCGTCCTTGGTGCTGAAGTAGTAATGAAGGTTGGAGCGCGGCAACTCGGCCTGCTCGGCGATATCGCCCATCGAGGTGGCGCCATAGCCTTTCTCGGCGAACACCTTTTCTGCAGCCTGGAGAATCTTCTCGATGTTACGCCGGCGGATCTCGATCTTGTGGTTGGCCATCAAGCTTGGGCCGTCCACACCGCCAGTTCATAGCCGTCCGGGTCGACGAAGTGGAACCGTCGCCCGCCGGGGAACGAAAACGTGGCACGGCTGATCTGCGCACCGGCGGCCTCGACCCGCTGCTGCGTGGCGTCGAGATCGTCGGCGTACAGGATGACCAGCGGGCCACCCGGGCGTACCGGCTCGCCTGTAGTAAAGCCACCCGTCAGCCGCCCATCGCTGAATTCGGTGTAGGCAGGGCCGTAATCGGTGAAGCGCCAGCCGAAGACGCTGCCATAAAAGGCCTTGCTCCGTGCGATATCGCTGACATTGAATTCGATGTTGTCGATCTGTCGATCGTGGCCACGAACGCTCATGCGTGCTCCTTGCCAATGGGTAATGGCCCAGTCTACTTGAGTCAGTGCACACACGCAGACCTAACCACAACGCGCCCGATCGCGCACCGGGCACTGCGCGCGGTGCAGGTTCAGCGCCGTGTTGATGATGCCGATATGGCTGAACGCCTGGGGGAAGTTGCCCAGCATTCGCTTGCCTGCCGGGTCATACTGCTCCGCCAGCAACCCCAGGTCGTTGCAAAGGCCGCTCAAGCGTTCGTACAGGGCCTGTGCCTGGGCTTGCCGGCCTAGCAGCACATAGACATCGGCCAGCCAGAATGAACACACCAGGAACGTACCCTCCCCGGGTGTCAGGCCGTCGCTGCAGCTGTCGGTGTCATAGCGCGACAACAGGCCATTTTTCAGCAGCCGCTTTTCGATTTCTGCCAGCGTGCGCAAAAACCGTGGGTCTTCCGCCGGCAGAAAGCCGGTCAATGCAATCTGCAACAGGCTGGCGTCCATTTCGTTGGCGCCGTAGGCCTGGACAAAAAACGCCCCACTCGGGTCCAGCCCGCGCTCGCACACCTCACGGCGAATCTCGTCTGCCACCTGGCGGTAGTGCCGCCCGCGCTCGCGATCCTCTTCGGTGGTTTCGGCCAACCCCGCCGCGCGGTCGAACGCCACCCACGCCATGACCTTGGAATGCACGAAATGCTGCCTGCCACCGCGAACTTCCCAGATACCTTCGTCCGGGTCTCGCCAGATGCGCTCCACGTACGGCAGGATCAAACGGGCAATCGCGGCGCTGCGTGGGTGCCGAGGCAAGCCGCCTTTGATCGCCTGGGTCATGGCATCGGCCAGCTCGCCGTAGATATCCAGTTGCATCTGCCCGGCCGCCGCGTTGCCCACCCGCACCGGCTGCGAGTGCTCGTAACCGGCCAACCATGGCAGGGTGTACTCCTGCAGGTCACGCTCGCCGGCCAGGCCGTACATGATCTGCATCTGTTCGGGGTTGCCTGCCACCGAACGCAACAGCCATTCGCGCCAGGCCTGGGCTTCGTCGAAGTAGCCCAGGTTCATGAACGCCAGCAGGGTCATGGTGGCGTCGCGCAGCCAGCAGAAGCGGTAGTCCCAGTTGCGTTCGCCACCTATGCGCTCGGGCAGCGAGGTGGTGACAGCGGCGACGATGCCGCCGGTGGGCGCGTAGGTCATGGCCTTAAGCGTGAGCAGCGAGCGCCGCACCAGGGCGGTGTAGGGACCGACCTCCGGGCAGCGGGCGGCAAAGGCCTGCCATTGGTTGATGGTTTGCGCCAGCGCCGCCTCGACATCGCAATCGGGCTGCACAGGCAGGTGCGAGGGTTGGTGGCGCATGCTGAACACCTGACGTTGACCGGCACCGACACGAAAGCGTGCGACAGTGTGGTGGTCACGTGCGTGCGAGGGGACCGTGCTGCACAGGATCAGGCGGTCAGGGCCGGCTACGGCGCTGAGGGTCAGGGGGTCGAGCTTTTCTACCCAAGGCACGCTGCGCCCGTAGTCGAAACGCAGCACCAGGTCCATCTCGAAGCTGGTTTCGCCGGCCAGGCCTTCGACGATGCGCACGACCGAGTTGACCTCGCCCAGGGGCATCAGGTCGAGCACGCGCGCCCGGCCAGAGGCGGTGACCCAGGTGGTTTCAAGCACCAGGGTGTCCTCCAGGTATTGCCGGCTGGTGTGCTCGACCGGGTCGCAAGGGGCCAGGCGCCAGCGGCCGTTTTCTTCATTGCCCAGCAGGGCTGCAAACACGGCGGGGGCGTCGAAGCGGGGCAGGCACAGCCAGTCAATGGAGCCATCGCGGCTGACCAGGGCGGCGCTGCGGCAATTGCCGAGCAAGGCGTAGTCTTCGATGTGGGCGGGCATTGAGTCTCCTTTCGGTTGAGCCGGTTGGTCGCCTGGGTCGGCCTCTTCGCGGGGCAAGCCCGCTCCCACAGGTACAACACCGCACCAGTGGGAGCGGGCTTGCCCCGCGAAGAGGCCGGCACTGGCAACCCAACTTGATCAGGTCACCCCAAACGGTGCCATTCCCGCCTGTCACGGGTCAGCAGTTCATTGCCAGCCTCTGGCCCATCTTCACCTGCCGGGTATTCGTGCACTTCGCCATCCTTGGCCCAGGCATCGAGAAAGGGCTGCACCGCGCGCCAGCCGTTCTCGATGTTGTCGGCCCGCTGGAACAGCGTCTGGTCACCGGTCAGGCAGTCGTAGATCAAGGTTTCGTAGCCCGTCGCCGGGGTCATCTTGAAGAAGTCCTTGTAGGCAAAGCCCAGCTCGACGTTCTCCATCACCAGCTCAGGCCCCGGGCGCTTGGCCTGCAGGTCGAACCACATGCCCTCATTGGGCTGGATCTGGATCTTCAGGTAGTTGGGCTTGGGCCGCTCCAGCTCCGACTCGCGGAACTGCGCATAGGGCGCGGGCTTGAAGCAGATGGCGATCTCGGTGTCGCGCACGCTCATGCGCTTGCCGGTACGCAGGTAGAACGGCACGCCGGCCCAGCGCCAGTTGTCGATCATCACCTTGAGTGCCACGTAGGTCTCGGTCTGGCTGTCTTCGCCGACATTGGCTTCCTGGCGATAGCCGGGCAAGCGCTTGCGCCCCAGCTTGCCCGCCGTGTACTGGCCTCGCACCGAGTTTTTCAGCGCCATCTTCGCCGACCACGGGCGAATGGCGCCGACCACCTTGGCCTTTTCGCCGCGCACGGCATCGGCGCCAAAGGCGGCCGGAGGCTCCATGGCGACCATCGCCAGCAACTGGAACAGGTGATTGGGGACCATGTCGCGCAGGGCCCCGGTGTTGTCATAGAACGCACCGCGGGTTTCGACGCCGACGGTCTCGGCGGCGGTGATCTGCACATGGTCGATGTAGTGGTTGTTCCAGAACGACTCGAACAGCCCGTTGGAGAAGCGGCTGACCAGAATGTTCTGCACCGTCTCTTTACCCAGGTAATGGTCGATGCGGTAGATCTGCCGCTCGCCCATCACCTTCAGCAAACAGGCGTTGAGTGCCTCGGCGCTGGCAAGGTCAGTGCCAAAGGGTTTCTCCACCACGACGCGACGAAAGCCACCGGCCGACTCGTCGAGCAGGCCGGCCTGGCCCAGGCGCAGGGCCACTTCGGGGAAGAAACGTGGCGAGGTGGCCAGGTAGAAGATCGCGTTGCCATGACGGGTCGCTTCGATGCGCTTGGCAATCGCCTGGTACGTGGCCGGATCAAGAAAGTCGCCGGTCTGGTAGTCCAGCCGTTTGGCCAGCCGCGCCCACAGTTTTTCGTCCAGGCACTTGGCGCTGCCCTCGCCGCCCTTGTCACGCTCCAGCATGAAGGCGTGCAGGCGCTCGGCGAACGCCTCGGCGGTGGCGGCATTGTGATCGACGCCAACGATGCGCAGGTTGCGGTCCAGCAACCCGTCACGGCTGAGGTTGTACAGCGCCGGCATCAGCAGGCGCTTGACCAGGTCGCCATTGGCGCCGAACAGAAACAGGGTGCAGGGAGGCGCTGCAGGGATCGTCTGTTTAGTCATTCGCCTTTCTTCTCGACATGCCCACCAAAGCCCAGGCGCATGGCCGAGAGCATCTTGTCGCCATACGTGCCCTGCTGCTGACGCGAACGGAAGCGAGCGAACAGCGCGCTGGACAGCACCGGCACTGGCACGGCCTGCTCCACGGCGGCATCGATGGTCCAGCGGCCCTCGCCACTGTCGGACACCGAACCACTGAACTGCGCCAACTGCGGGTCGGCCACCAGCGCGTCGGCGGTAAGGTCCAGCAACCAGGACGTGACCACACTGCCGCGGCGCCAGACTTCAGCGATCTCGGCCACATCGAGGTCAAAGCGCTGGTCTTCGGGCAGCTCGTTGCCGCCCTTGCTGCGCAGCAAGTCGAAGCCTTCGGCGTAGGCTTGCATCAGGCCGTACTCGATGCCGTTGTGCACCATTTTCACGTAGTGCCCGGCACCGGGTGGGCCTGCGTGGATGTAGCCATGCTCGGCGCGCTGGTGCTCGCCCTCGCGGCCATGGGTACGCGGGATGTCGCCGACGCCGGGCGCCAAGGCCTTGAACAGCGGCTCGAGGCGCTCGAACACGTCCTTTTCGCCCCCGATCATCATGCAGTAGCCACGCTCCAGCCCCCACACGCCGCCAGAGGTGCCCACGTCCAGATAGTGCAGGCCACGTTTGGCCAGATCGGCGGCACGGCGCATGTCGTCTTTATAGAAGGTGTTGCCACCGTCGATGATCGCATCGCCCGGTTCCAGCAGGTCGGCCAGTTGGGCAATGGTCTGCTCGGTAGGGTCACCGGCCGGCAACATCACCCACACCGCACGCGGGGCCTTGAGTTTTTGCACCAGGGCGCCGAGGTCGTGGGCACCTTGTGCGCCCTCGCCCTCCAGCCCGACGACGGCGTCGCGGTTGCGGTCGTGCACCACGGTGCGATGGCCGACGCCCATCAGGCGCCTTGCGATATTGCCGCCCATGCGGCCCAGCCCGACGATTCCCAGTTGCATGAGCCGATGCTCCCGTTTCGAAAATGGATGATGATGCAGTTAAGCGTTTCAGATTAGTCCAGCGTACCGCCTAAGGGTTCAGCGACGAACGGCGAGACCACGATAAACAAAAAAGTTCCCATGGGCGGCGAAAGAATTCAGAATGCGCCCCGCGTGAAGCGACTACGCTTTAACTGTCACCAGCCAAAACCGCGAGGTGTGCTCATGGGTACCTTGATGCCTGCTACTCCAACCCAGACCCTCTATGTCTCCGTACGCCGTGATGAGCTGCGTAAGTTGAAAGACGAACGTGACCAGTTGCGTCAGCAGGTCGCTCAGTTGCACATGATGCTTGAGCAAGCTCGCTCTGGCGACAAAGCTATCAATCTCTGATCGTGACCTTCCCTGGTGGGGGCTGACCGGCTCCCACGCTGCTGTACCTCCCCCTCTCCGCTTGCCTCTGCGCGCGCACCAAAACAGGGCAACCCCGTTCTCTGCGCGACGAAATGATGCGCGTCTGAAACCCTGTGCCCTACCCTCGAGCACCCCGTTCACATCGGGTCGCAGACGCCAACGTTTGCGTCTAAACCGGCCATAACGAAAGTGACCAGTGGGTCACCTTTTTTACTTCTTCTCTCCTACACTCAGCTTTCGGCCCGCCATTTGCTCATAGGAAGAGTGACGTAAAAAAGTCGAACTTTCACAAACGGCGGTGGGTCAGGAACTAAGTAGGCCAAATGCAAAGGGACCTCCCCCGCTTCGGCCCACCAACCCCATTCAGTCCAATCGCCTTCGGCCGGAATGCTGATCGCGCTGTGCCTGCGCGCACGACTCAGGGGCATGGATAGCACTACACGGATTTGAACCAGAGAGAACCAACACGAGATAACGCCGCGGGTGCCAGCACCCGGCCAAGCATAGGGACGGAGAGAAGTATGATCAGTGCCGCTGTCGAGCCTCACGTAGAGTCATTCAAACCGGACAACCGCGAGCCGCTTACCCCGGAATTCGCCACGACAGGCAAGGCACCCGGCGCACAGCGCCAGCACAACCCGAACAAACGCAAGATCCTGTTCGTCACCTCTGAAATCGCCGACTTGGTCAAGACCGGCGGCCTGGGCGACGTCTCTGCCGCCCTGCCCCGCGCCTTGGCGCACCTGCACGATGTGCGCGTATTGATCCCCGGCTATCGCCAGGTGATGGAGAGCGACAACCCGATTCACATCGTCGGCGAATTGGGCGGCCACGCCGCACTGCCGCCGTGCAAGATCGGCCGTATGGACCTGGCCGATGGCCTGGTCATCTATGTGTTGATCTGCCCTGAGCTGTACCAGCGTGACGGCACTCCCTATGGTGCCAACAATGGCCGCGACTGGCCCGACAACCATATCCGCTTCGCCCGCCTGGGCCTGGCTGCAGCCGAGATTGCTGCCGGCGAAGGCATGATCCACTGGAAGCCCGAAGTGGTGCACGCCCACGACTGGCCTGCAGGCTTGGCCCCGGCCTACATGCACTGGCGCGGGCTGAACACGCCGACCCTGTTCACCATCCACAACCTGGCCTACCAGGGCGTCTACAGCCGTGGCTGCAGCCCGGAGCTGGCAATCCCCGAGCACGCCATGCAGCAGGAAGGCATGGAGTTCTACGGCAAGCTGTCGTTCCTCAAGGCCGGCCTGGCCTACTCCAGCCACATCACCACGGTCAGCGCCACCTATGCCCGGGAAATCACCACCCCCGAGTTTGGCTGCGGCCTGGACGGCTTCCTTGCGGCCAAGGCCCAGCAAGGCCTGCTGGGCGGGATCCCCAACGGCATCGACGAAAGCTGGGACTCGGCCACCGACAAGCACCTGCAACACAACTTCAGCATCAATGACTGGGACGGCAAGGCGCGCAACGCCGAAGCCGTGCGCCAGCTGTTCGAGCTCGAACCCTCCGAGGGGCCGCTGTTTGCCGTGGTCTCGCGCCTGGTCTACCAGAAAGGCCTCGACCTGACCCTGGGTGTGGCCGACTACATCGTCGAGCAAGGCGGGCAGATCGCGATCATCGGCCGTGGTGAGCCGGAAGAAGAACAGGCCATGCGCGAACTGGCGCTGCGCCACCCGGGCCGTATCGGCGTGCGCATCGGTTTCAACGAGACCGACGCGCGGCGCATGTTCGCCGGCAGCGACTTCCTGCTGATGCCGTCGCGCTATGAACCATGCGGCCTGAGCCAGATGTACGCGCAGCGCTTCGGTTCACTGCCGGTGGCGCGCAACACCGGCGGCCTGGCCGATACCATCGAGTGTGGGGTCACGGGTTTTCTGTTCAACGAATCGACCGTCGAGAGCTACCGCGAAGCGCTGAGCCGCGCCTTCTATGTGTACGGCAAGAAAGACTTGCTCAACGCCATGCGCTGCCTGTCGATGACCCAGCCGTTCAACTGGTGCCAGGCGGTGGAACCCTACGCTCGCCTCTATGAGGACTTGGTCAAGCAGGCACAGTTCAGCCACAACTGAGCGGAGAATCGAAGATGCACAGGCATGGCGCACAGTTGTTGGACGCCACGTCGGCGCGCTTCGCCCTCTGGGCGCCGGATGCGCGCAGCGTGAGCGTGGAAATCGAGCAGCAGCCGCCGGTCGAGCTGCTGCCCGACAATGATGGCTGGTACACCGGCACCGCCCCGTGCCAGGCCGGCGATCGCTATCACTATCGGATCGACGGCAAACTGCAGGTAGCGGACCCCGCGTCGCGCTACCAGCCCGAGGGCGTGCAGGGGCCGAGCGAACTGGTGGATGTGGCCAGCTACGACTGGCAACACCCCTGGCAGGGCCGCCCGTGGCACGAAGCGGTCATTCAGGAATTGCACGTCGGCGTGCTGGGCGGCTATGCCGGGGTTGCCCGGCAACTGCCACGCCTGGCCGCCATCGGAATCAGTGCTGTCGAATTGATGCCGCTGGGGCAGTTTCCGGGTGAACGCAACTGGGGGTACGACGGCGTGCTGCCGTTCGCGCCGCAGAATACCTACGGCAGTCCGCAGCAGCTGTGCGCGCTGGTCGACAAGGCCCATGGCGAAGGGTTGATGGTGCTGGTGGACGTGGTCTACAACCACTTCGGCCCGGACGGTAATTACCTGCACCAGTACGCCAGCCCGTTTTTCCGCGAAGACCAGCAGACGCCGTGGGGCGCGGCCATCGACTTCCGCCGCGCCGAGGTGCGCGAGTTCTTCATCCAGAACGCCCTGATGTGGCTGTGCGACTACCGCTGCGACGGCCTGCGCCTGGATGCGGTGCACGCCATCGACCAGCCAGACTTTCTCGTCGAGCTGGCGCAACGGGTACGCGCTGCGGTGGAGCCTGGCCGGCATGTGTGGCTGGTGCTGGAGAACGAGCACAACCAGGCCTTTTTGCTGGAGCAAGGTTTCGACGCGCAGTGGAATGACGACGGCCACAACGCCCTGCACGTGCTGCTGACCGGCGAAACCGAAGGCTATTACGCCGACTACAAACAGCGCCCCATCGACCAGCTCGCCCGCTGCCTGTCGGAAGGCTTCGTGTTCCAGGGCCAGGCCAACCGCCATGGCGAGCCGCGCGGTGAACCCAGTGGGCACCTGGCGCCGAGCGCGTTCGTGCTGTTCTTGCAGAACCACGACCAGATCGGCAACCGCGCCCTGGGTGAACGCCTGACCCGCCTGTGCCCGCCGCCAGCCCTGCGTGCGGCCACGGGCCTGCTGCTGCTGGCGCCGATGATCCCGCTGCTGTTCATGGGCGACGATGACGGCAGTTGCCGCCCGTTCCTGTTCTTCACCGACTTCCACGATGAACTGGCCGATGCCGTGCGCGAAGGCCGACGCGGCGAATTCGCCCACTTCACCGCATTTGCCGACCCCGCGCAGCGTGAGCGCATTCCCGACCCCAACGCCGAGCAGACATTCGAGTCATCACGCCCGCAGCACAACGAGGTCATTGCCGGCTGGCACGGCCTCTATCAGCAGTTGCTCGACCTGCGCCGTCGCCATGTCATCCCGCACCTGCCTGGCAGCCGTGCGCTGGGCGCCGACGTGCACGGCGACAAAGCGCTCAGCGCACGCTGGCGGCTGGGCGATGGCAACACCTTGCGCATCGACTTGAACCTGGCCGCAAGCCCCCAAGCCGTGGAACTACCCCCTGCCGCAACACGGCTGTTCGACAGCAGTGACAACCGCCACCCCGATACCCATCTGGCCGCGTACAGCTGCGTGGTCAGCCTGATTCCCCCTGGCCAGGAGCGCCCATGAGCGAAACCGCCCTGCACCGTCTGGCGGCCCGCGTCGGGCTCAGCCGTGACTGGATCGATGCCAACGCCCGGCCCCAGCAAGTCAGTGACGCCGTACTGCGCAACGTCCTCGAAGGTTTGGGCCACCCCGCCGCCGACGAGACCGCCATCCAGGCCAGCCTGCGCGCTGTGGAGGCCGCCGAGGACAGCGAGCACCTGCCGCCCTTGCTGACCGTCGAGCTGGGCCAACCGCTGGCCCTGCACCGCTATTTCAGCGCAGGCAGCGCGGTGCGTTGCACCTTGGAAGACCACAGCCAGCACAGCCTGGCACTGGACAGCCAGGCTCGCCTGCCCGGCGAACTGCCCTTGGGCTACCACAGCCTGGAAATCGACGGCCGCACCTTCACCGTGGCGGTGGCGCCGTCGCGCTGCTACAGCCTCGAAGACAGCGTGCCGCAACCGCCGCCGCGCTGCTGGGGCCTGGCCGTGCAGCTGTACAGCCTGCGCCGCAGCGGCGATGGCGGCTACGGCGATTGCCTGGCGCTGGAGCAACTGGCGCGTACGGCCGCCGAGCGCGGTGCGGACGCCTTGGCCATCAGCCCGATCCACGCCCTGTCGTCCATCGACCAGCAGCACTACAGCCCCTACTCGCCCTCCAGCCGCCTGCTGCTCAACAGCCTTTATGCCAGCCCGGCCGCGCTGTTTGGCGAGCGCGCCGTGCGCATGGCCATCGAAGCCTGCGGGCTGCAGCAGCAGCTCGAAGACCTGGAGCAACGCCCGCTGGTCGACTGGCCCCGCGCTGCCAGTGCCCGCCTGCGCCTGCTCGAAGCGCTGTACCAGGACTTCAGCCAGGGCGATCACCCGCTGCGCAAGGACTTCGACAGCTACCGCGAAGCCGCCGGCCAGGCCCTGGAGCACCACTGCCGCTTCGAGGTGCTGCAGGCACAAGCGGTGGAGCATGGCCTGGGCGCCGACTGGCGCAAGTGGCCCAGTGCCTGGCACGACCCCTACCACGCCGAGGTCGAAGCCTTCGCCAATGCCTACCCGGCCAAGGTCGAGTTCCACGCCTTCTGCCAATGGCTGACCGAACGCAGCCTGCAACGAGCCCAGGAGGCCGCCCGTGGCAATGGCATGGCCGTCGGCCTGATCGCCGACCTGGCGGTAGGCGCCGACGGTGCCGGCAGCCAGGCCTGGAGCCGCCAAGACGAGTTGCTGGCCAACCTCAAGGTCGGCGCGCCGCCCGACATTCTCAACCGCTCGGGGCAGGACTGGGGCATTTGCGCGTTCTCCCCAGAAGGCCTCAAGCGCAATGGCTACCGCGCCTTCATCGAGATGCTGAGGGCCAACATGGCCCATGCCGGTGGCCTGCGCATCGACCACGTCATGGGCCTGCGTCGGCTGTGGCTGATCCCCCGGGGCGCCAAGCCCAGCGAGGGCGCATACCTGAACTACCCCCTCGAAGACCTGCTGCGCCTGCTGGCGCTGGAGTCGGTGCGCCACCAGGCGATCATCCTCGGCGAAGACCTCGGCACCGTGCCCGAAGGCCTGCGCGAACACTTGGCCGACAAGGCCGTGCTGGGCATGCGTGTGCTGCCCTTCGAGCAGACCCAACCCGGCCACTTCAGGCCCATTCTCGACTGGCCGGACAGCGCCCTGGCCACCACCGGCACCCACGACCTGGCCCCGCTGGCCGGCTGGCTGCAGAACCGCGACATCGACTGGAGCCATCGCCTGCAGTTGATCGACGCCGCCACCGAACTCCATTGGCGCCAGGAGCGCCAGCAAGAACACGACGGCCTGCGCCGCACCCTGGAGGCCAACTACGGCCCCTTGCCCGACAACGACGCGGTTATCGATGCCGCCCTGCGCTACGTCGGCCATACCCGCGCCCCGCTGGTGCTGGTGCCACTTGAAGACCTGCTGGGCTGCGACGAACAACCCAACCTGCCCGGCACCACCGAAGGGCACCCCAATTGGCGCCGGCGCTTCGCCCTGCCGGTGCGCGAACTGCTCGACGACGAAGACGCCGCACGGCGCCTGGAGCTGCTGGCCCAGGCCCGTGAACAAGCCTGGGAGCGTGACCGATGAAGCCCTTGACCGCGACCCTGCGCCTGCAATTTCACAGCGACTTCACCCTTGATCACGCCGTGCCGCTGGTGCCGTATTTTGCCCAGTTAGGCATCAGCCACCTGTATGCCTCGCCGATTCTCAAGGCCCGCGCCGGCTCCCGCCACGGTTACGACGTGGTCGACCCGACCCAGGTCAACCCGGAGCTTGGCGGTGAGGCTGCACTGGAGCGCCTGGTGGCCGCACTGCGCCAGCACGGCATGGGGCTGATCCTCGACACGGTGTCCAACCACATGGCCGTGGGCGGCGCCGACAACCCGTGGTGGCAAAGCCTGCTGGCCTGGGGCCGGCGTAGCCCGTATGCGGCGTTCTTCGATATCCAGTGGCACTCCAGCGACCCGCTGCTGGCCGGCCAGTTGCTGCTGCCCTTCCTGGGCAGCGATTACGGGGCGGCCTTGAAGCAAGGCGATATGCCGCTGACCTTCGACAAGCACCACGGTGTGCTGCAGATTGCCCACTACGAACACCGGTTCCCCATCTGCCCGATCGACTACGGCTGGATCGTCGCGCAAAGCCCCGAACCCGCCTTGCAGGCGTTGGCCGCGCATTTCACTGCCCTGCACGACAGCGCCCAACCGCTGGCCGACGCCCTGCCCTTGCAGGCTGAACTGGCGCGCCTGGTAAAAGACGGCGCCGACCTCGACGCGGCCCTGCTCGCTTTCGATAGCCGCAGCGAGGCCGGTTTCAAGCGCCTGCACCTGCTGCTCGAACGCCAGACCTACCGCCTGGCCAGCTGGCGCACCGCCGCCGACGACATCAACTGGCGGCGCTTCTTCGATATCAACGAGCTGGGCGGCCTGCGGGTCGAGCGCGCCGTGGTATTCGAAGCCACCCACGCCAAGCTGTTCGAACTGATCGAACGCGGCCTGGTGGACGGCCTGCGCATCGACCATATCGACGGCCTGGCCGACCCACGCGGCTATTGCCGCAAACTGCGCCGAAGGGTCGATGGCCTGCTGGCCCGGCGGCCCTTGCATGCGGCGCTGGAGCACTTCCCGATCTACGTGGAGAAGATTCTCGGGGCCAACGAACACCTGCACCGCGACTGGCTCACCGACGGCACCACCGGCTACGAGTTCATGAACCAGGTCTCGCTGCTGCAACACGACCCGGCGGGCGAAGCGCCGTTGACCGAGCTCTGGGCCAACGTCAGCGAACGCCCGGACTTCACCGAGGAGGTGCGCCTGGCCCGCCACCTGGTGCTCAACGCCAGCCTGGCCGGTGATTGCGAATCGGTGGCCCAGGCGTTGCTGCAAGTGGCTCGCGACGACCTGATGACCCGTGACCTGACCCTTGGCGCCATCCGCCGGGCCTTGCAGGCGCTGGTCGCGCATTACCCGGTGTACCGCACCTACTTCAACGCCTGCGGCCGCCCAGCCGAGGACGAAGCGTTCTTCCAGCAGGCCTTGGCCGCTGCCCGCCAGGACCTTGGCGAGGCAGACTGGCCACTGCTCGAACAGCTCGAACGATGGCTGGGTGGCCAGCCTTGGCGTGGCCTACCACCGGGCCGGCCGCGCAAGCACCTGCGCCATGCCTGCGTGCGGTTCCAGCAACTGACCGCACCCAGCGCCGCCAAGGCAGTGGAAGACACCGCCTTCTACCGCAGTGCGCGGCTGCTGTCGCGTAACGACGTGGGCTTCGAGGCCGAGCGCTTCAGCGCGGGCCCAGCGTATTTCCATAACGAGGCACAGCGGCGCCTGCGCGACTTCCCCGACAGCCTGCTGGCCACCGCTACCCACGACCATAAACGCGGCGAAGACACCCGCGCCCGCTTGGCGGTGCTCAGCGAACGCGGGCCGTGGCTGGCCAGCCGCGTGGAGCATTGGCGCGAGCTGGCGGCGCCCCTGCGGGCGCAACTGGACGATGGCCTGGCACCCAGCCCCGGTGATGAGCTGATGCTGCTGCAGACGCTGCTGGGCAGTTGGCCGCTGGGCCTTGAGCCACACGATGACGGCGCACTGCGCCAGTACGCCGAGCGCCTGCGGCAATGGCAGCAGAAGGCCCTGCGCGAAGCCAAGCTGCGCAGCAGCTGGAGCGCCCCGAACGACGCCTACGAGGCCGCCTGCGCACGCTACATCGATGGCCTGCTGCTCGATGGCGAAAACCAGCAGTTTCGCAAGTCGCTGGCCGATGCCGCCCAGCTCATCGCCTGCCCAGGTGCGCTCAACGGCCTGGTCCAGGCGCTGTTGCGCATGACCGTGCCCGGCGTGCCCGACCTGTACCAGGGCAATGAATACTGGGACTTCAGCCTGGTCGACCCGGACAACCGCCGCCCAGTCGACTACGCCAGCAGGCGCCGCACCTTGGACGACGCCACGCCGGTCGCCGAACTGCTGGCGCACTGGCGCGATGGCCGCATCAAGCAAGCGCTGGTGGCGCGGGTGCTGGACTGTCGCCAGGCGCATGCCGAACTGTTCCGCCGTGGCGCCTACCTGCCGCTGACCGTGCAGGGCCGGCATGCCGACAAGGTGCTGGCTTTCGCCCGCCTGGGTGACGACGAGCGCGCCATCGTGATCGCGCCGCGCCTGGCCAGCGGCCTGCTCGGTAGCGCCCCTACACCGTTGATCCCGGCCCATAACTGGGACGACACCCGGCTGATACTGCCGTTTGCCTTGTCGTCTGCCAACTCGACGGGACTTTTCCCCTGTGCTGCGGTCAGCCTTTCAAAGGAGCTGCCGTTGAGCGCCGTACTGTCGGAATTTCCAGTCAATGTGTTGATACAACAATCTTGAGCATCAGGAGCGTCATGATGAGTGTCGATGAAAAACGTATTCGTGAATTTGCCTACCAGATCTGGGAATCGGAAGGTAAGCCGGTCGGTGAGGAGGAGCGCCACTGGGACATGGCGCGCAAGCTCGCCGAGGCTGAAGCGCTCGCACCCAAGGCAGCGCCACGCAAGAAAGCGCCGGCCAAGCCTAAGGTAGCGGCAGAGCCGGTTCAGAAACCTGCAGCGGTGAAGAAGCCCCGCGCGGTGAAGAAGCCGGCTGCTGGTTAAACCTGTACCGGCCTCTTCGCGGGGCAAGTCGGATCGCCCCGCGAAGAAGACGGCACAGACGCTGCACTGTTTCCCCCTTCACCACGGCCACACGAGGACCGCCATGAGCCCCCGCATCCCGAAGAAAACCCGCTCAGTCGCCCCATCGCGCATTCGCGAAGGTATGCCCTTCCCCCTCGGCGCCACCTGGGACGGGCTTGGGGTCAACTTCGCCCTGTTCTCGGCCAATGCCACCAAGGTTGAGCTGTGCCTGTTCGACTCCAGCGGCGAACAGGAAATCGAACGCATCGAACTGCCCGAGTACACCGACGAGATCTACCACGGCTACCTGCCCGACGCGCACCCGGGCCTGGTCTACGGGTACCGCGTCTACGGCCCTTACGAGCCCGAGAACGGCCACCGCTTCAACCCCAACAAACTGCTGATCGACCCCTACGCCAAGCAACTGGTCGGCAGCCTGAAATGGTCCGAGGCCCTGTTCGGCTACACCATCGGCCACCCCGACGGCGACCTGTCGTTCGATGAGCGTGACAGCGCGCCCTTCGTGCCCAAATGCAAGGTTATCGACCCGGCCTTCACCTGGGGCCGCGATCAGCGCGTGCAGATACCGTGGGAGCGCACCATCCTCTACGAAGCCCATACCCGCGGCATCAGCATGCGCCACCCGGCGGTGCCCGAAGCGCTGCGCGGGACCTTCGCCGGCCTTGCCAATGACGAGTTGCTCAAGCACATCAAGGACCTGGGCGTTTCCAGCATCGAACTGCTGCCGATCCACGCCTTCGTCAACGACCAGCACCTGCTGGACAAGGGCCTCAACAATTACTGGGGCTACAACAGCATTGCCTTTTTCGCCCCCCACCCCCGCTACCTGGCCAGCGGCAAGATCGCCGAATTCAAGGAGATGGTTGCGCACCTGCATGACGCCGGCCTGGAGGTGATTCTGGATGTGGTCTACAACCACACTGCCGAAGGCAACGAGCGCGGCCCGACGCTGTCCATGCGCGGCATCGACAACGCCTCCTACTACCGCCTGATGCCCGATGATAAGCGTTACTACATCAACGATTCGGGCACCGGCAATACCCTGGACCTGAGCCACCCTTGCGTGCTGCAACTGGTCACCGACTCGCTGCGTTACTGGGCCGGTGAGATGCACGTGGATGGCTTCCGCTTCGACCTGGCGACCATCCTTGGCCGTTACCATGACGGCTACAGCGAACGCCACGGGTTCCTCGTCGCCTGCCGCCAGGACCCGATGCTGAGCCAGGTCAAGCTGATTGCCGAACCTTGGGACTGCGGCCCCGGTGGCTATCAGGTGGGCAACTTCGCGCCCGGCTGGGCCGAGTGGAACGACCGCTTCCGCGATACCGTGCGGGCGTTCTGGAAAGGTGACGAAGGCCAGCTGGCCGACTTCGCTTCGCGCATGACCGCGTCGGGCGACATGTTCAACAACCGCGGCCGGCGCCCCTATGCCTCGGTCAATTTCGTCACCGCCCACGATGGTTTCACCTTGCGCGACCTGGTGTCCTACAACAACAAGCACAACGAGGACAACGACGAGAACAACCAGGACGGCACCGACAACAACCTGTCGTGGAACTGTGGCGCCGAAGGCCCCACCGACGACCCGGAAATCAATGCCCTGCGCATGCGCCAGATGCGTAACTACTTCGCCACCCTGTTGTTTGCCCAAGGCACGCCGATGATCGTCGCCGGCGACGAGTTCAGCCGCACTCAGCACGGCAACAACAACGCCTATTGCCAGGACAGCGAGATCGGTTGGGTCAACTGGGACCTGGACGACGAGGGCGCCGCGCTGCTGGCCTTCGTCAAGCGCCTGACCCGCCTGCGCCTGGCCTACCCGGTGCTGCGCCGCTCACGCTTTCTGGTGGGCGACTACAACGAGGCGATCGGGGTCAAGGATGTCACCTGGTTGGCGCCGGATGGCAGCGAGATGAGCGTCGAGCAATGGGAAGACCCCCATGGCCGGTGCCTGGGCATGTTGATCGACGGGCGTGCCCAGGTCAGCGGCATCGCCCGGCCAGGCGCCGAGGCGACGGTGCTGCTGATCGTCAATGCCCATCATGACGTGGTGCCGTTCCAGTTGCCGACCGTGCCTGACGGTGATTACTGGAGCTGCCTGGTGGATACCGACCGGCCAGAGTTGCGCAAGGGGCAGCACTTGGCGTTCGAGAGCACGTTCGAGGTGAAGGGGCGCTCGATGCTATTGATGGTGTTGCAACGCGAGGAAGAGTGAACCCGAAGGGCCCTGACCGGTCCCTTGTAGGAGCGGCCTTGCGTCGCGAAAGGGCTGCGCAGCGGCCCCTGGATTTCAGCTTCGCCGCAGAGCTGAATTTCAGCTTCGCCGCAGAGCTGGATTTCAGCTTCGCCGCAGAGCTGAATTTCAGCTTCGCCGCAGAGATTGCTGGGGCCGCTGCGCGACCCTTTCGCGACGCAAGGCCGCTCCTACAAAGGCCGAGCGTGACGTTTTAACAGAGGAGCCACTGTGAACCTCGAAGCCGGCAGTGCAGGTTTCGCCACCGTCAACCAGGCCCCGGCCGTGCATCGGCTGCGGGTACTCACGGTCAACACCCACAAAGGGTTTACCGCCTTCAACCGGCGCTTCATCCTGCCGGAACTGCGCGAGGCGGTGCGCAGTACCCAGGCCGACATCGTCTTCCTCCAGGAAGTGCTGGGCAGCCACGACCGCCACGCTGCGCGCTACCCCGGTTGGCCGCAAACCTCCCAGTACGAATTTCTCGCCGACAGCATGTGGAGCGACTTCGCCTACGGCCGCAACGCGGTCTACCCCGACGGCCACCATGGCAACGCCCTGCTGTCGAAGTACCCGATCATCGAGCACCGCAACCTCGACGTCTCGATCACCGGCCCCGAACGCCGTGGCCTGTTGCATTGCATCCTCGATGTGCCCGGCCCACACCAGGTGCATGCCATCTGCGTGCACTTGTCGCTATTGGAAAGCCACCGCCAGCAACAGTTGCAGCTGCTGCGCAGGTTGCTCGAATCACTGCCGGAAGGCGCCCCGGTGATCATCGCCGGCGACTTCAACGACTGGAAGCTGCGCGGCAATCGCACCTTGGGCCTGCGCAACGACTTGCACGAAGCGTTCGAGCGCCACCACGGGCACTTGGCGCGCACCTACCCCGCGCGCATGCCGCTGCTGCGCCTGGACCGTATCTACCTGCGCAACGCCGAAAGCCATGCACCTCGGATTCTGGGGCACAAACCTTGGACGCACCTCTCCGACCATCTGCCGCTGGCCGTCGAGGTCAAGCTGTAGCAATCATTCTTCATAGCCAAGCAGCGGTAAATAGCGAACTTCGATATCCCCGAGTATTTCACTCAACAAATCAGCTACTTGTACCGAATCACAGGCTATGAACAGATCCTTCACGCTTTCTTGACGCAAGCCCAGACCTCTCCTTAGCTGAACAGTATCTAGTCGTAAAGATCTCGCGCCGGGCCTCTAGCTCGCGCCTTCGTGCGCGTTTGCGAAAGCAGGCGTGCTGGTTTGGGTCGCCCCCTGTTTTTGCCGTACAGCTCGTGACAACAGGCCAGGTCCTTGGGCTGTACCACAAAAACTACGGAGATCCGCCATGAAAAGAACCTCGAATCCCTTGCGCTTCGACAGCATTTTCTGCGCGGTTTCCACGTCGCTGCTTCTGGCAACCCCGGTGGAAACTTTCGCATTCGACTTGCAGGACGACCCGACCTCCCCCCGTTTTCTGCAACAAGCGGCGGTCCCGCAGCTATCGCTCGACCCGGTCAGCGCCAGCGGGTTGAACATCGGTACCCTCAACGCATTCTCGGAAAGGATGTCCGAGCGCCACGACCAGGGAGTAGCCGACCTGGTCGCCAGCCAGTGGTCGCAATTCTTCCCTGGCGCCCCGCGCACCGGTGCACAGCCGCCCGACCAGTTAGAGGCCCCCAGCCAGCAACTGATGATCGGCCCGGACCTGTTCATGCGTGAAACCACGGCGGGCAATGTGCACCGCGCGGGCATCTTCGTTGGCCACAACAACCTGCAGAGCAGCTTCAATGGCATTCGCCCGCTGCTGGGCGACAAGCAGCGCAATGCCGTGAACCTGAGTGGCGAAAGCCTGGGCGTGTACTGGAGCATGACCCATGAACGGGGCTGGCACCTGGATGCCGTGGCCATGGGCTCGCGTATCGATATCAATGGCCGTGGCGAGAGCGGCCAGCGCCTGGACGACAGCGGCCATGCCATGACCTTCTCGCTGGAAGGTGGCTACCCGATCGGCCTGGGCGGGGGTTGGGTGATCGAGCCGCAGGCACAGTTGATCAACCAGCAGTTTTTCCCCGGCAGCCGCGTGCAGGAGGAGACGCTGCAGGCATTCGACAGCCAGCCCAGCTGGAGCGGCCGGGTCGGTGCCAAGTTGTCCGGGCGCTACGAGGTGCGTGGCATGCCGATTGAACCCTATGTACGGACCAACGTCTGGTATGACTTCAGCAATGCCGACGAGGTGAAGCTGGACCAGGTCGACAAAATTTCCAGCTCGCGGTATTCGACCACAGTGGAATTGGGGTTGGGGCTGGTAGCCCGGGTGACGCCGAATGTGGCGTTGTTTGTGAGTGCCGACTACAGCAGCGATGTGGATGACAATGACCTGAATGGGTTGATCGGCAGCCTTGGGGTGCGGATGCGCTGGTAGCCGGTAACCCCGGTTTGTGTGTAGGAGCGGCCTTGCGTCGCGAACGGGGTGCGTAGCAGCCCCTGGATTTCAGCTTCGCCGCAGAGCTGAATTTCAGCTTCGCCGCAGAGATTGCTGGGGCCGCTGCGCAGCCCTTTCGCGACGCAAGGCCGCTCCTACAACGCAACCGAGTTGGCAGGCCGATCAGGCGGGTTTGAGGATCAATACGCCCAGCGGCGGCAGGTTCAGCGCCAGCGACAATGGCTGCCCATGGCTGGATACCTGGTCACTTTCCACGGCCCCCAGGTTGCCTACATTAGACCCTGCATACAGTTCGGCATCGCTGTTCAGCAGTTCTTCCCAGCGCTCGCCAAACGGCACGCCAATCCGGTACCCCTCGCGCGGCACCGGGGTGAAGTTGGCCACCACCAGCAACGGCTCGCCATTGCTGCTCCAGCGCAGCCAGGCATACACGCTGTTTTGCGCGTCGTCGCCGATCAGCCACTGGAAGCCCTGGGGCTGGCAATCCTGTTCGTGCAGCGCCGGCTCCTCGCGGTACAGCCGGTTGAGGTCGCCGACCAAGCGCTGCACGCCCTTGTGCTCGGGGTACTGCAGCAGGTACCAGTCCAGCTCGCTGTCGTGGTTCCACTCGCGCCACTGGCCAAATTCGCAGCCCATGAACAACAGCTTCTTGCCCGGGTGCGCCCACATGAACGTCAGGTAGGCCCGCAGGTTTGCGAACTTCTGCCAGCGGTCGCCCGGCATCTTGTCGATCAGCGAATGCTTGCCATGCACCACTTCGTCGTGGGAAATCGGCAGGATGAAATGCTCGGAGTAGGCATAGATCAGCCCGAAGCTCATCTCGTTGTGGTGATAGGTGCGGTGCACCGGGTCGTTCTGGATGTAGTGCAAGGTGTCGTGCATCCAGCCCATGTTCCACTTGTAGGCAAAGCCCAGCCCGCCCTGCTGGATCGGCTGGCTGACGCCCGGCCAGGCGGTGGACTCTTCGGCGATGATCAACGCGCCAGGAGCCTCGTGCGCCGCCACGCCATTGAGGTGGCGGATGAAGTCGATGGCCTCCAGGTTCTCGCGCCCGCCATGGCGGTTGGGCACCCACTCGCCGGCCTTGCGCGAGTAGTCGCGGTAGAGCATCGATGCCACCGCGTCGACCCGCAGGCCGTCGATGTGGAACTGCTTGAGCCAGAGCAACGCCGAGGCCAGCATGAAGCCGCGCACTTCGTTACGCCCAAGGTTGTAGATCAGCGTGTTCCAGTCCTGGTGGTAACCCTCCAGCGGGTTCTCGTATTCGTACAAGGCGGTGCCGTCGAAACGCGCCAGGCCATGTTCGTCGGTGGGGAAATGCGCCGGCACCCAGTCGAGGATCACACCGATGCCGCCCTGGTGGCAGGCGTCGATGAAGGCGGCGAAATCTTCGGCACTGCCGTAGCGTGAGGTGGGCGCGAACATCGACAGGGGCTGGTAGCCCCACGAGCCGCCGAACGGGTGCTCCATGATCGGCATCAGTTCGATGTGGGTGAAGCCCAGCGCCTGCACATAGGGCACCAGACGCTCGGCCAGCTCGCGCCAGTTGTAGTAACGCGCGACTTCGCCCAGGTCATCCAGCTCGCATTGCCACGAGCCGACATGCAACTCATAGATCGACAGGGGCGCGCTGTAGGCGTGACGTTGCGCACGCTGCGCCATCCAGTCGTGGTCCTGCCAGGGGTGGCTGAGCGCGCTGGCCACCTTCGACGCCGTGCTCGGCGGCAGTTCGGTGGCACGGGCCAGCGGGTCGGCTTTCAAGGGCAACACACCGTCTTTGCCCAGCACCTCGAACTTGTAGGTTTCGCCAACGCCAAGGCGTGGCACAAACAGCTCCCAGACCCCTGCACTGTGACGCAGGCGCATGGGGTGACGGCGGCCGTCCCAGTTGTTGAAGTCACCCACCACGGACACCCGTCGGGCATTCGGTGCCCACACCGAGAAGCACACGCCGTCGACGCCGTCGGCCTGCATCGGCTGCGCACCGAAGCGCCCCGACAGGTCACGGTGGTTGCCCTCGGCGAACAGGTACAGGTCCATATCGCCCAATTGCGGGCCAAAGCTGTACGGGTCTTCGGTCACCTGCTCGCCGCCGGCCCAAGCAATGTGCAGCTGGTACGGCTGTGCCTCATCAAGGTGCGCGGTAAACAGCCCCGGCAGGCTGCCCTGGCGCATTTCGGCGAGTACGCGCCCATCGTCGCGCGCCAGTACGCGCACGTTCAGGGCAGTGGGCAAGAAGGCGCGCACGAACTGCCCACCCGCGCCATCGCCATGGGGGCCAAGTACCGCAAATGGATCGGCGTGCTCGGCGCGGGCCAGGGCGTCGAGGTCCCGTTGCCGAAGACCGCCGTTTTCACGCGTGGTTGCATTCATCTATGACTCTCCCCAGGTACTGATCAGTCCATGCAAGCCATGCAAAGGCACGGCCAGCCAATTCGGTCGATTTTCAGCTTCGTATGTGATTTCGTACGCGGCTTTTTCCAGGCAGAACAATTCCAGCGCGGCACGCTCGCCTTCCGCCTGTTGCCAGGCGTGGGGCATGGCAGCGGTGGCCAGGCCATAGGCTTCGACAAAGGCATGCCGCGACTGGTGCAGGTACTGCCTGGCCACCCGTTGCCGCGCCTTGCGCGCAGGGTCGGAAAGGTCCACGGCAGAGGTGCTGCGCAGAATCATCGCAGCAGCATAGTCGAAGGATCGCAGCACGCCGCTGACATCTTTGTAGGGGCTGTGCCGGGCCCGGCGCTCTTCCACGGGGCGGGACGGCTCGCCCTCGAAATCGATCAGGTAGGCATCGCCCTGCACCACCAGCACCTGGCCCAGGTGCAGATCGCCGTGCACACGCATCAGCAAGCCGCCCTGGGCTTGGTGCGCGAGGTTATCGATGTGCTGGGCAAGGCCGTCGCGCTGTTGCTGCAGGTCATCTACCAGCGCCTGGCTGTCACTGTCGAGGCTGTCGCGGTGCTGGGCCAGCAGGTCGAGGGCGTGGGTCAGTTCGGCACTGATCTGGCTGCTCCAGCGTTCGCTGTCCCGGGCATCGCTTGGGCGCGGCTGGAAGGCGGTGTCTTCGGTCGGTGCCGCCAGCAACAGGTGCATTTCGCCCAGGCGCTGGCCGAGCAAGGCGGCGAAGCCGTCGAGTTCGGCCAGCGCATCGGTGTGGGCTTCGCTGGCCGCGCTGGACGGCTCCATTTCGTCGCGGATGGCCCGTTCCAGGGTGTTCTGGGTCCAGGCCCAGGCATCGCCCTGGTTGCTCAGGTAGCCCTGGGCAATCATCAGCAGGTGCGGGGTGGCGTGCTCGTCCACGCGGCTGACCCACGCCAGCAGCGGCGAAATATTGGTAAAGCCCGCCGCGGTCAGGTAGGCGCTCATCTCAAGCTCGGGGTGAATGCCCGGGTTGACCCGGCGGATCAACTTGAGCACCACCCGGTCAGCGAGCACCACCGAGCTGTTGGACTGCTCGGCACTCAAGTAGCGCACCGGGCTGTCTTCGCCAAGCCCCAGCCCGGCCAGTTGATCGGTGCACTCGAAGCGCAGCTCGCCCAGGCCATTGCCGCACGGCAGCCGGTGGCGCTCCTGGCAGGCACGTAGCACGGCGCGGATAAACGGCTCGAGGACGAACGCGTCGGTGATCAGGCCGACCTGGCGGCCACGGCGCACCCGCGACAGCGCCAGCTGCTGGGGCAAGGCGCTGTTGATCTGCTCTTCGGGCAACAGGCCGAAGGGCAGTTGGTAGTGGTTGGCCACACCGTCGCTGAGCACCTCCAGCTCGCTGAGCAGCACCGGTGTGGTCGCGGTGCCGAAGCGCACGCCATAGCGCAGGCGAACCTGGTCGAGCGGCCCTTCCTTGCCGGCGAACCAGCGCCGTTTAGGCAGGTACTGCGGCAGTATCGAGCCTTCGAGTATTTCGCTGGAAGGCGCTTCGAGCAACTCTTCCAGGCGCTTGCGCAGCACCAGTGTGGTCAATTCGGGTAACCCCTCGGTAGCCTGGATGTGCCAGCTGGGCATGCGGTCGTGCGCGGCCAGCAGGAACCAGTAGAACGCATATGGCGGTAACGTGAGCAGAAAAGGCAACTGGCCGATCGGTGGGAAGGCGCTGCCACCGAGCATTTCCACCGGCACTTTATCGGCGTATTGCGACAGCTCCAGTTCAGCGGCCTGTGCGGCACGGGACACGTTGGCCACACACAGGATCACCTCGCTGTTGCCGTCCTGGTCGACGTACTCGCGCAGGTAAGCGAGGATGCGCCGGTTGCTCGGTGTGAGCATGCGAATGCTGCCCCGGCCAAAGGCCTTCTGCTGGTTGCGCACCGCCAGCAGGCGGCGGTTCCAGTTGAGCAGCGAATGCGGGTCGTGGGCCTGGGCTTCGACGTTGACCGTCTGGTAGCCGTACAGTGGGTCCATGATCGGCGGCAGCACCAGGCGCTGCGGGTCGGCGCGGGAGAACCCGCCGTTGCGGTCCGGCGACCATTGCATGGGGGTGCGCACGCCATCGCGGTCGCCCAGGTAGATGTTATCGCCCATGCCCAGCTCATCGCCGTAGTACAGGGTCGGTGTGCCGGGCATCGACAGCAGCAGGCTGGTCAGCAGTTCGATGCGCCGGCGGTCGCGTTGCAGCAAAGGCGCCAACCTGCGGCGGATGCCGAGGTTGATACGCGCGCGGCGGTCTTCGGCGTAGTAGTTCCACAGGTAGTCGCGCTCGCGGTCGGTGACCATCTCCAGGGTCAGCTCATCGTGGTTGCGCAGGAAGATCGCCCACTGGCAGTGGGCGGGGATCTCTGGGGTCTGGCGCAGGATGTCGGTGATCGGGAAGCGGTCCTCCATCGCCAGGGCCATGTACATGCGCGGCATCAGCGGGAAGTGGAAGGCCATGTGGCACTCGTCGCCGTCGCCCTCGCCAAAGTACGGGCGGGTGTCTTCGGGCCACTGGTTGGCTTCGGCCAGGAGCATGCGGTCCGGGTAGTTGGCGTCGATCTCGGCGCGGATGGCTTTGAGCACCCGGTGGGTCTCGGGGAGGTTTTCGTTGTTGGTGCCGTCGCGCTCGATCAGGTAGGGGATGGCGTCCAGGCGCAGGCCGTCGACGCCCAGGTCGAGCCAGAAGCGCATCACCCCGATCACGGCCTTGAGCACCTGCGGGTTGTCGAAGTTGAGGTCGGGCTGGTGCGAGTAGAAGCGGTGCCAGAAGTATTGGCCGGCGACCGGGTCCCAGGTCCAATTGGACTTTTCGGTGTCAAGGAAGATGATGCGTGTGCCGTCATACTTCTGGTCGTCATCCGACCACACGTAGAAGTCGCGCGCCTTGCTGCCGCGCTTGGCCAGGCGGGCGCGCTGGAACCACGGGTGCTGGTCGGAGGTATGGTTGATGACCAGTTCGGTGATCACCCGCAGGCCGCGCTTGTGCGCCTCGGCAATGAAGCGCCGGGCGTCGGCCATGCTGCCGTAGTCGGGGTGCACGGCCTTGTACTCGGCGATGTCATAGCCGTCGTCGCGCCGTGGCGAGGGGTAGAACGGCAGCAGCCAGAGGGTGTTGACGCCCAGTTCGGCGATGTAGTCGAGCTTGCTGATCAGCCCGGCGAAATCGCCAATGCCGTCGTTGTTGGCGTCGAAGAACGACTTGATGTGCAGCTGGTAGATCACCGCGTCCTTGTACCACAGCGGGTCGTCGATGAAGGCTGCCGGGCGGGAACGCTTGGCCATGGGTGACTCCTTTCAATTGCGGGTTCAGCACCGCCCCTGAGGGACTAACGGGCCTTTTCTATGCGCCAGATACCAAACGGCTGATGCCAGGGTTCGATACGCATCCACTGGGTCTTGCCGTGCCAGGTCCAGCGGTGGCCGTTCATCAAGTCTTCACCCAACGTGTCGGCATTGTCGTCCAGCCCCAACTCCCACAGCGGCAACTCGAAGCTGGCTTCCTGGGCGTTGTGCGGGTCCAGGCTGATGGCCACCAGGATGAAGTTGTCGCGCTCGGGCGTGCGCTTGGCGAAGTACAGGATGTTGTCGTTCCAGCAATTGAAGAACGCCACCCCCAGGTGCGTCTGCAGGGCGCGGTTCTGCCGGCGAATTCGGTTGAGCTGGGCGATCTCGGCAATGATGTTGCCGGGTTGGGTGAAATCACGCGGGCGGATTTCGTACTTCTCCGAATCGAGGTATTCCTCCTTGCCGGGCAGCGGTGTGGCTTCGCACAGCTCGAAGCCCGAATACATGCCCCACAACCCCGACCCCATGGTGGCGAGGGCCGCGCGAATGAGAAAACCGGCACGCCCTGAGGTGTGCAGGAAAAACGGGTTGATGTCGGGTGTGTTGACGAAGAAGTTGGGCCGGTAGCACAGGCTCCACGGTGGCTGGTTGAGCTGTTCGTAGAACTCGCGCAATTCCTGCTTGGTGTTGCGCCAGGTGAAATAGGTGTAGCTCTGCGCGTAGCCGACCTTACCCAGGCGCGCCATCATTGCAGGCTTGGTGAAGGCTTCGGCGAGAAAGATCACGTCCGGGTGCTGGCTGCGCACATTGGCGATCAGCCATTGCCAGAATGGCAACGGCTTGGTGTGCGGGTTGTCGACGCGGAAGGTCTTGACGCCCTCCTCGACCCAGCCGACCACCACATCGCGCAGCGCCAGCCACAGCGCAGGCACGGCGTCGGGGGCGTAGAAGTCGACGTTGACGATGTCCTGGTACTTCTTCGGCGGGTTTTCCGCATAGCGGATGGTGCCGTCGGGGCGCCAGCTGAACCAACCAGGGTGCTGTTTGAGCCACGGGTGGTCCTGGGAGCACTGGATGGCGAAATCCAGGGCGATTTCCAGGCCATGCTCGGCAGCGGCGGCTACCAGGCGGCGGAAGTCTTCACGGGTGCCCAATTCAGGATGAATGGCATCGTGCCCGCCTTCGTCGCTGCCGATGGCGTATGGGCTGCCCGGGTCGCTGGGCGCTGCCTGCAAGGCATTGTTGCGGCCCTTGCGGTGCTGCTTGCCAATCGGATGAATGGGTGGGAAATACAGCACGTCAAAGCCCATGTCGCGGATCATCGGCAGGCGTTCGTGCACGTCATTGAAGGTGCCGTGGCGCTCGGGGCTGTCGGTGATCGAACGCGGAAACAGCTCGTACCAACTGGCGAATTGCGCGGCGGGGCGGTCGACGTCGAGGGGGAAGTCACTGCTGCGGGTCAAGTAGCTGCGGTGCTCGGCCTCGCTCATCAGGCGCGCGGTGCTCTCGCTCAGAAACACCGCCACTTGGTCATCGGCGCTCAACCCAGGCAAGCGCTGCTGCACGGCTTGCAGTTCGTCACGCAACGCGCCTTGGCTCAGCTCGATGCCTTTGCCCAGCATCAACCTGCCTTCTTCCAGCTCCAGCTTCACCTCCACCCCGGCGTGGTACTTTTTCTCCAAGTCGTGGCAGTAGGTGGCGAACGGGTCGATCCAGGCTTCGATGCTGAACAGGTGCGGGCCGAGCTCGGTCGGGGTGAACTCGGCCAGCCACAGGTCATTGCCCGGCGACTGCATCGGCACGCAGTGCCAGCGCCGGCTGTTCGCCTGGCGCCAATTGAGCATCACGGCCAGGCGGTCGTGGCCGTCGCTGTAGACCTTGCTGCTGACTGCGACCGCCTGGCCGCTGATGGCCTTGACGGCGAACGTACCACCGTCGAGCGCGGGTTGCGTGCCTTCGATCACGATGCGCGGCGCCAGCAGCGCCTGGGACAGGCTAATGGCCTGGTCCGGGTGATCATTCGCCGCAGGCACGCTCTGGAAGGGCTCGTTTCGTGACATCGGACCTTGCTCCCTTAGGCTGGTGGCGGTAAGGGTTCAGAGCCGAGCGCGGGCGTGGGGGTTCAAAAAAATTGAGCGAATGGCAGCCCCTGACAGTCAGAGCCTGCAGCACCTCTTCATTCACCCACGCGAGGTCAGGCCATGAACATTCCCATTCCACCGGAGACACCCGATCCCAACATCGACGACCCCAGCTTGCCGCCGCCCGTACCGGAAGAAGACCCGGACGAGCTGCCGATCAAGCCGACGGTACCGCCGACAGTGGGCGACCCGCCGAGCCAGGAGCCACCAGTGAAGGCTTAAGGATAGAGGCTTTTACAGTGGCTGCACTGGCCTCTTCGCGGGCTTACCCGCGAAGAGGCCGGCAGCGCAAACCTGTCAACCCGCAGAGACCGCCGAAATTTCCGCCGAGCTGATTTCGCGCATCCGAAACTTCTGCACCTTGCCCGTCACCGTCATCGGGAACTCGTCGACAAAGCGGAAATGCCGCGGCACCTTGTAATGCGCGATACGTGCCTTGCACCAGCCGTGCAGCTCCTCAACCGTAGCGCTATGCCCCGGATGCAGCTTGATCCAGGCCACCACCTCTTCGCCATATTTGCTGCACGGAATGCCGATCACCTGCGCATCGGCCACCGCCGGGTGGGTATAGAAGAACTCCTCCAGCTCGCGTGGATAGATGTTCTCGCCACCGCGGATGATCATGTCCTTGTTGCGCCCGACGATGCGCACATGGCCCTCTTCGTCCATCACCGCCAGGTCGCCCGAGTGCATCCACCCCGCGGGGTCGATGGCATCTGCCGTGGCCTGCGGATTGTCCCAGTATCCCAGCATCACGCTGTAGCCACGGGTGCACAATTCGCCGATTTCGCCCCTGGGTACGATGCAGCCGTCGGCATCCACCAGCTTGTTCTCCAGCTGCGGCTGGGTGCGGCCGACCGTGGTCACGCGCAGTTCAAGCGCGTCATCCGGGCCGGTCTGCAGCGATACCGGGCTGGTCTCGGTCATGCCGTAGGCGATCTGCACCTGGGCCATGTGCATCTGGTCGATGACCCGGCGCATCACCTCGATCGGGCAGGTGGCGCCGGCCATGATGCCGCTGCGCAGGGTCGAGAGGTCCATGCCCTGGCGGGCCGGGTGGTCGAGCATGGCGATGAACATGGTGGGCACGCCGTAGAGGATGCTGGCGCGCTCTTCGGCAACCGCTCGCAGGGTCAGCTCGGCATCGAAGGCGTCATTGGGGTAGACCATCGTGCTGCCATGGGTAATGCAACCGAGGTTGGCCATGACCATGCCGAAGCAGTGGTACAACGGCACCGGGATCACCATGCGGTCGTCGCTGGTCAGGCCCAGGCTCTCGCCGACCATGAAACCGTTGTTGAGGATGTTGTAGTGGCTGAGCGTCGCCCCCTTGGGTGCGCCAGTGGTACCGGAGGTGTACTGGATGTTCACCGGCTGGTCGAACTGCAGGCTCTGCTGGCGGGCCTGGTAGGCTTCGGCAGGCGTCTGCCCTGCCCGCTCTGCCAGCGCAGGCCAGGGCAGAAAGCCCTGCGGCGGGTTGCAGGCCAGGCTGATCACCCCGTGCAGATCGGGCAAGCGTTCGCTGGCCAGCTCACCGGGGGCCGCTGCAGCCAGTTCCGGTACCAGCTCCTGGACCATGGCGTGGTAATCGGACGTCTTGAAGGTATCGGCGCACACCAGCCAGCGGCAGCCAGACTGCCGCAGCACGTATTCCAGCTCACCCACGCGGTAGGCCGGGTTGATGTTGACCAGAATCGCGCCGACCTTGGCGCTGGCCAGTTGCAGGATGCACCACTGGGCGCAGTTGGGCGCCCAGATGCCGACCCGGTCGGCGGTGCCCACGCCCAGGGCCATCAAGGCGCGGGCGTGTACATCGACCTGTTCGGCCAACTGCCCCCAGGTGTACCGCAGGCCCTGATGGCGCACCACCAACGCTTCGCGGTCGGGGTAACGGGCCACAGTGGCGTCGAAGGCCTGGCCGATGGTCAGGGTCAGCAAGGGCCGGTCCTGGCGACCGCAGGTATAGCTCGGTTGACTCATGGGTGTCCCTTCTTGTGGTTGTTCTGGGCACGATTGAAGCAAGCGGGAGATACTCTGGCGCAGATTTACGTTTACGTAAAGGTGATGCTGAGATTGACAGTAATAGAAGGCAGGTTTACGTTAACGTAAAGGTGAAAAAGACACTGTGCTTTCCCTATTTCAAGAACAAGAAGGTGCCCCCATGCATTACCCCTCCCTGAACTTCGCCCTGGGCGAGACCATCGACATGCTCCGCGACCAGGTGCGCAGCTTCGTCGCCGCCGAACTGGCGCAGCGTGCCGCGCAAATCGACCACGACAACCTGTTCCCTGCCGACATGTGGCGCAAATTCGGTGACATGGGCCTGCTGGGCATCACCGTATCGGAAGAATACGGCGGCGCTGGCCTGGGCTACCTGGCCCATGTGGTGTCGATGGAAGAAATCAGCCGGGGCTCGGCCTCGGTGGCACTGTCCTACGGCGCGCACTCCAACCTCTGCGTCAACCAGATCAACCGCAACGGCACCCATGAGCAAAAGCTCAAGTACCTGCCCAAGCTGATCAGCGGCGAACACATCGGCGCGTTGGCCATGAGCGAGCCCAACGCCGGCTCCGACGTGGTCTCGATGAAGCTGCGCGCCGAAAAACGCGGCGACCGCTACGTGCTCAACGGCAGCAAGACCTGGATCACCAATGGCCCCGACGCCAACACCTACGTGATCTACGCCAAGACCGACCTGGACAAGGGCGCACACGGCATCACTGCGTTCATCGTCGAACGTGACTGGAACGGCTTCAGCCGCAGCAACAAGTTCGACAAGCTGGGCATGCGCGGCTCCAACACCTGCGAGCTGTTCTTCGATGACGTCGAGGTGCCCGAAGAGAACATCCTCGGCCAGCTCAACGGCGGCGTACGCGTACTGATGAGCGGCCTGGACTACGAGCGCGTGGTGCTCTCCGGCGGCCCGACTGGCATCATGCAAAGCTGCATGGACCTGGTAGTGCCCTACATCCACGACCGCAAGCAATTTGGCCAGAGCATCGGCGAGTTCCAGCTGATCCAGGGCAAGATCGCCGACATGTACACCCAGCTCAACGCCAGCCGCGCCTACCTGTACGCCGTGGCCCAGGCCTGCGACCGTGGCGAGACCACCCGCAAGGACGCTGCCGGGGTCATCCTCTATACCGCCGAACGCGCCACGCAAATGGCCCTGGAGGCTATCCAGATTCTCGGCGGCAACGGCTACATCAACGAGTTCCCGGCCGGGCGCCTGCTGCGCGACGCGAAACTCTACGAGATCGGCGCCGGCACCAGCGAAATCCGCCGGATGCTGATCGGCCGCGAACTGTTCAACGAAACCCGCTGAGCACAAGGGACGGGCGCACATGGCTACCTTGCACACCCAGATCAACCCGCGTTCGGCGGAGTTCGCCGGCAACAGCGCGGCCATGCTCGAACAGGTCCAGGCCCTGCGTGGCCTGCTTGCCCACATCGCCCAGGGCGGCGGCCCCAAGGCCCAGGAGCGGCATACCTCGCGCGGCAAACTGCTACCGCGCGAGCGTATCGACCGCCTGCTGGACGCAGGCTCACCCTTCCTCGAAATCGGCCAGTTGGCCGCCCATGAGGTGTATGGCGAAGACGTGCCCGCTGCGGGCGTGATTGCCGGCATCGGCCGAGTCGAAGGCGTGGAGTGCATGATCGTGGCCAACGACGCCACGGTCAAAGGCGGCTCCTACTACCCGCTGACGGTCAAGAAACACCTGCGCGCGCAAACCATCGCCCTGCAGAACCGCCTGCCGTGCATCTACCTGGTCGATTCCGGTGGCGCCAACCTGCCGCGTCAGGACGAAGTGTTCCCTGACCGCGAGCACTTCGGGCGGATCTTCTTCAACCAGGCCAACATGAGCGCGCTGGGCATCCCGCAGATCGCCGTGGTGATGGGCTCGTGTACCGCCGGCGGGGCCTATGTGCCGGCCATGGCCGACGAAGCGATCATGGTCCGCCAGCAGGCCACCATCTTCCTGGCCGGCCCGCCGCTGGTGAAGGCCGCCACCGGTGAGGTGGTGAGCGCCGAAGACCTCGGCGGCGCCGATGTGCACTGCCGCATCAGCGGCGTGGCCGACCATTACGCCGACAATGACGAACACGCCTTGGCCCTGGCCCGGCGCAGCGTGGCCAACCTCAACTGGCACAAGCTGGGCACCTTGCAGCGCCAGGCGCCGATCGCCCCGCTGTATCCTGCCGATGAGCTGTACGGCGTGGTACCGGCAGACGCCAAGCAGCCGTTCGACGTGCGCGAGGTCATTGCCCGCCTGGTCGATGGCTCGGTGTTCGATGAGTTCAAGGCACTGTTCGGCACCACCCTGGTGTGTGGCTTCGCCCACCTGCACGGCTACCCGATAGCGATCCTGGCCAACAACGGCATTCTGTTCGCCGAGGCCGCGCAAAAGGGCGCGCACTTCATCGAACTGGCCTGCCAGCGCGGCATCCCGCTGCTGTTCCTGCAGAACATCACCGGCTTCATGGTCGGCAAGAAGTACGAGGAAGGCGGCATCGCCAAGCATGGCGCCAAGCTGGTGACCGCAGTGGCCTGCGCCCAGGTACCGAAGTTCACGGTAATCATCGGCGGCAGCTTCGGCGCCGGCAACTATGGCATGTGCGGCCGCGCCTACGACCCACGCATGCTGTGGATGTGGCCTAACGCACGCATCGGCGTGATGGGCGCCGAGCAGGCCGCAGGCGTGCTAGCCCAGGTCAAACGCGAACAAAGCGAGCGCAGCGGCCAGCCCTTCAGCGCCGAGGACGAGGCCAGGCTCAAGCAGCCGATCCTCGACCAGTACGAGCACCAGGGCCACCCCTACTACTCCAGCGCCCGGCTGTGGGACGACGGCGTGATCGACCCGGCACAGACCCGCGACGTGCTCGGCCTGGCGTTGTCCGCCGCGCTGAACGCCCCGATCGAACAGAGCCGCTTCGGCATTTTCCGGATGTGATCCATGAGCGATTTCAGCACCCTTGAAGTGGTCAACGACCCTCGCGGCTTCGCCACCCTGTGGCTCAGCCGCGAAGACAAGAACAACGCTTTCAACGCCCAGATGATCCGCGAGCTGATCGTCGCCCTCGGCCAGCTAGCCGAAGACAGCAGCCTGCGTTTTCTGCTGCTGCGTGGCCGTGGCCGGCACTTCAGCGCCGGCGCCGACCTGGCCTGGATGCAACAGTCGGCACAACTGGACTTCAACACCAACCTCGATGACGCCCACGAGCTGGGCGAGCTGATGTACACCCTGCACCGGTTCAAGGCGCCGACCCTGGCCGTGGTGCAAGGCGCGGCCTTTGGTGGCGCGTTGGGCCTGATCAGTTGCTGCGACATGGCCATCGGCGCCGAAGACGCCCAGCTGTGCCTTTCGGAAGTGCGCATCGGCCTGGCCCCGGCGGTCATCAGCCCGTTCGTGGTCAAGGCCATCGGCGAGCGCGCCACGCGCCGCTATGCCCTGACCGCCGAACGCTTCAGCGGCGTGCGCGCCCGTGAACTGGGGCTGCTGGCCGAGGTGTACCCGGCCCATGAACTGGATGCCCAGGTCGAAGCCTGGGTGGCCAACCTGCTGCTCAACAGCCCGCAAGCCCTGCGCGCCAGCAAAGACCTGCTGCGCGAGGTCGATGACGGCGAGCTGAGCCCTGCCCTGCGCCGCTACTGCGAAAACACCATCGCTCGCATCCGCGTCAGCGCCGAAGGCCAGGAGGGCCTGCGCGCCTTCCTCGAAAAGCGCCGCCCAGCCTGGCAAACCGACGATAACAAGGAGCCGCGCCCATGAGCCGCACCCCGTTGACCACCCTGCTGGTCGCCAACCGCGGCGAGATTGCCTGCCGGGTGATGCGCACCGCCAAGGCCATGGGCCTGACCACCGTTGCCGTGCACAGCGCCACCGACCGTGACGCACGGCACAGCCGCGAAGCCGATATCCGCGTCGACCTCGGCGGCACCAAGGCCGCCGAAAGCTACTTGCTGGTGGACAAACTGCTTGCCGCGGCCAAGGCCAGCGGCGCCCAAGCCATCCACCCGGGCTATGGCTTTCTTTCCGAAAACGCAGGCTTTGCCCGCGCCATCGAAGACGCCGGGCTGATCTTCCTCGGCCCACCGGCCAGCGCCATCGACGCGATGGGCAGCAAGTCGGCGGCCAAGGCCCTGATGGACGCGGCCGGCGTGCCGCTGGTGCCGGGCTACCACGGTGAAGCCCAGGACCTGGACACCTTCCGTGCCGCCGCCGAACGCATCGGCTACCCGGTGCTGCTCAAGGCCAGCGCCGGTGGTGGCGGCAAAGGCATGAAAGTGGTCGAGGACGAAAGCCAACTGGCCGACGCCTTGGCCTCGGCGCAGCGTGAGGCGCAATCGTCGTTTGGCGATGCTCGCATGCTGGTGGAAAAGTACGTACTCAAGCCACGCCACGTAGAAATCCAGGTGTTCGCCGACCAGCACGGCAACTGCCTGTACCTCAACGAACGTGACTGCTCGATCCAGCGCCGCCACCAGAAAGTGGTCGAAGAAGCCCCTGCCCCTGGCCTGTCCCCCGCGCAGCGCCAGGCCATGGGCGAGGCCGCGGTGCGCGCTGCTCAGGCCATCGGCTATGTGGGTGCGGGCACGGTGGAGTTCCTGCTCGATGCCCGCGGCGAGTTCTTCTTCATGGAGATGAACACCCGCCTGCAGGTCGAACACCCGGTTACCGAAGCCATCACCGGCCTTGATCTAGTGGCCTGGCAAATCCGCGTGGCGCGCGGCGAGGCATTGCCGATCACGCAGGCACAGGTGCCGCTGATCGGCCATGCCATCGAGGTGCGCCTGTATGCCGAAGACCCGGCCAACGGCTTCCTGCCAGCCACTGGCAAGCTGGCCCTGTACCGCGAGTCGACCCCGGGCGAAGGCCGTCGGGTGGACAGCGGAGTCAGCGAGGGTGACGAGGTGTCGCCGTTCTACGACCCCATGTTGGGCAAGCTGATTGCCTGGGGCGAGGACCGTGAACAGGCTCGCCTGCGCTTGCTGGCGATGCTGGACGAGTTCGCCATCGGCGGGTTGAAGACCAACATCGCCTTCCTGCGGCGCATTCTCGCCCACCCGGCGTTTGCCGAGGCCGAGCTCGACACCGGGTTCATCCCGCGTCACCAGGATGTTTTGCTGCCCGCCCCGCAAGCGCTGCCAGCACCTTTCTGGGAGGCGGCCGCCGAAGCCTGGCTACAGGGCCAGGCCGGTCAGCAACGGGACGACGACAACCGTTCGCCGTGGGCTGAGCGCAACGGCCTGCGCCTGGGGCTGCCAGCGCGTAGCTGTCTGCATCTGGCCAGTGCCGGGCAGGACCAGGCAGTGGCGCTGGAACACAGCGCGGCCTCTACCTGGCAGCTCGATGGCGAGCAACTGGTGCACGACCAGGAAGGCGTGCGCCGTCAGCACCTGGCGATACGCCGCGGTGGCACCTTGTACCTGCGCTGGGAGGGCGAGATGCACGCCATCGAAGCCTTCGACCCGATTGCCGAGGCTGAGGCCAGCCATAGCCACCAAGGTGGCCTGGGCGCGCCCATGAACGGCAGCATCGTGCGGGTGCTGGTCGAGCCGGGGCAGGTGGTGGAGGCCGGTACCGCGCTGGTGGTACTGGAGGCGATGAAGATGGAGCACAGCATTCGCGCACCGCATGCTGGGGCGGTGAAGGCGCTGTTCTGTCAGGAAGGGGATATGGTCAGCGAAGGGACGGTGCTGGTCGAATTGGTGGAATGATTCAAGGCGGGCCGGCTTGAGGCCTGGGGTGTCTATGCGATCGAGTGCCGCGCGGGCGGCGCTCGATCACATGGGCGCTACAAAAACCAGCAGTCAAAACGCCCCATGCACCCGCACGACCACGCCCAGAAACACGCAGCCCTCCTCGCACAACAGTGCCGGGTAGCTGCTGTTCAGCGCCTTCAGGTACAGCTGGCCACCCTCTTCGGCCAGCTCACGGAAAATCGCCTGCTTGCCCGGTTGGCGGGCGATGACCAAGCGCCCCGGCTCAGCCTCCACCCCTGGGTCCACCAGCATGCGCATGCCCTGCGGCACACTGCGGCCACTGGCGGCACTCATCGCATCGTTTTCAACGGTCAGCCAGAACGCCTTGCCCTGGGCCATGTAGTCCGTCTGCTCGTATGCAACAGGCTCCGCCAGCGCCTCTGCACCGAGTTCATCCCAACTCAGTACCGGGTAGCGGAAACACACGATGTATTGCATGAGATCCAGGTCGTCGTCGGCATCATCCACATCATAGATGCCTCGCACCTCGCCAACCTGCCCCACGATGCGCAGCCGTAAGCTGACATTGTAATGAGGCATGCCAAGCTCGATGAACGTTCGGTTCATCGACTCGATCTTCGGTTGTCGCCGCTTGTTCACCCAATGCCCTACGCTGCCTTGCGACACGCCAACGCGCTCGGCAAGCTGCTCTTGAGTAAGCCCTAGCTCCTCCATCCGGTCACGGACGAGGGCAATCCATTTATCCATATTCATCGCTGGCACGATACGGACTGCCTTCCGGCGCTCAATAAACATTCAGTATTATTTATCAGAAAGCGCGAAAATACTTTAGGTATTAGTATCGACCTGAACCCTTTCCCTATTGGCATTCGCAGGTATCAGGATGAAACCACCGCAAAACGACGAAACAGATCTCGACAGCGAAGCGGCCCGCCGCGCCCTCGACTACTACCTCAACCCCAACCCGACGCGCCCCAGTACCGAGAACAAGATCTGGACGCTCCACGAAGGCGTAAGCGGTGAGCAAGCCCAGGAGCACGCCATCGCCCTGCTCCGCTGCGCCGCCGCCACGGCGCAGGAAACCGCTGTCCATCAGCAAGGCACCCAGCGCGAGTTGACCTTCGCATTGATGCACATGATGGACATGGCGCGCGCACTGCTGGAGCACAAACGCACCGCGCAGACGGGTTTGTAGGTAACAAGGAAGGGAGATACGTGATGGCCGGGTAACGGCAAAGGCCCCGATTGCCGGGACAAGGAAGCGCATCGGTAAAACTATTTTACCGAATTAGCGAAAAATCATTTGACTGGCAAATGATAACGATTATTATTGCACTCAGCTGATCGCGAGATCTGCTGGATAACCTGGAGCTTAGGTCGCTCTCAGATTATCTCCTCATCAGGCTAATCACGGTTTTTGACCCGGCTTTTTGCCGGGTCTTTTTTTTTGCTCTTCAGGCTAATGAAGATCGTGAGTGGCCGGCATGATAGCAAAAGTGTGTCAGACCGTGAACGCTCATTACAAAACTTTGCCGAATCAGCACTTGAGAATCAATCTCGTTTCACCTACGCTGATGAGGCATCAAGGAAGATGCCCCCACACCTCCCCTTTTGAGCAAGGAGCTGTCCATGACACGTCTGCTGCTGCCCCTTGAACACCCCACCGCCACTGCCGAGCACGCTGCCGAAGACGCCCTGCTGCATGCCCTGAAACGCCTGCCCCGACGCGTCCAGCAAGTGTTCCTGCTCAACCGTCTTGACCAACTGGATTTCGCCACCCTCTCTGCCCGGCTTGATTTGCCGTTGAGCAGCATCGAGCGCCATATGAACCAGGCGCTGCAGGCAGGCCGTTCGCGCCTCGATGTGCTGGCGAGCGTTGCCGGGCAATGGTACGTGCGCCTGCAGAGCCCCCACGTGACCGCGTGCGAGCGCATCGACTTTCGCCGCTGGCTGGATGCCGACCCGGCGAACTTGCAGGCGTTTCACGACACCGAGTTGCGCTGGCGCAGCCTGCTGGCCCCGGCCCGGCAACTTGGCCAGGACGGTTGGTACCGCCAAGGGCGCGCGGCGCTGTCGTTGGGGGGGTGTTCGATTGCAATGGGCCTAGGCGTTGCAGCGTTGCTGCTGTTTGGCTTTTGGGCCTGACCCCTGCTCAGTAACGGGCATCACCCAAACAGCTGCACCATCCCCCACACAGGCACAACCGCCGCCAAGCCGACGGCCAGCCGTGGCCAGTACGGCAGCAGCATCACCAGCAGCATCCCCGACAACGACATCGCGCCCAGCCAGACCACCGGCCCCATGGCCCACCCCCAGGCTTGAGCGCACAACAGCAGGCTGACCAGCAACGCGAGCCATCCCGCGCCGCGCAACCCCACACGCAGCGCACGTGGGCAGGGCCGCTGCCATACCTGCTTGTAATGCCGTTCCAGGCCTTGGCACAGCCCGAGCATGCCGACGTAGGCGAACAACACGCCACCTGTGACCCACATCATCATGCGCCAGCCTCCACATTGCGCCCAGCTTTGGCCCGGATCGGCGCCGGTACCGCTTTGCCCACCCGCCACGCCACCAGCCCCAGCAAAACGCCCATCACCAGGGCACTGAGTACCACCCCCACGCGCATCGCATCCCCCACGCCGCCCAGTGCGCCCAAGCCGATGCACAGCACGGCCACCAGCAGCAGTTGCTCGACCCAAGCCCGCCGGGCCGGCCTGACGCCTGCATGCAACAGCGCCAACACCCACACACCGAAGAACGTACGCACTTCCCAGCTTTCCCGTTGCGCCAGCTCGACCGGCAGTACGCGGCTGGCCCACAGCAGGGCCACGCAGGCCAGCAGCAAGCCGCTGATGAAACCGACATTGCACACTTCGGCCACCCGGTACCAGCGCCGCGCCGAAGCCTGGGCCGTGCCGTTGCCATACTTGCGCCCACGCTTGACGCAGAACAGCACCAACCCACTGGCGATCATCACGCAACTGACCAGCCCACAGATGAAGTACAACCAGCGCATCGGGTAACCGCCAAACTGCGCGAAGTGCAGGCCGACCATCACCCGCTGGGTCAGGGGGGCCGCGCGCCATTGCGGTACATCGCTGAGCAGCTCGCCACTGACGCCATCGAAGACCATGGCCTGGCCTTTGGCGAGGGCGATGCGGTTGCCCAGCTCGGGGCGGATTTCGATGCGCGCACCGGCCGTGTTGGGGTTGCGGATGTTGAGGCCGCCCAGCGGCCCCAGCCGAGCCTCGGCCTGGGCCAGCAAGGGTGCTACATCGACCAGTTGGCCCGGCTGCCTGGCCAGCTGCCGAGGCTGCTCCAGGCGGGCATTGCCCTGGGCATTGAAGTAGGCGCGGCTGTCGCCTTCGAACAGCGCATCGACCCCTGCCGGGATGTAGATGAGCATGAAGATCACCAGCCCGGTATAGGTGATCATCAGGTGGAACGGTAGCAACAGCACAGCGCTGGCATTGTGAAAGTCCAGCCACGAACGTTGGCCCTTGTTGGGCCGGAAGGTGAAGAACTCTTTGAAGATTTTCTTGTGGATCACGATGCCGGTGACCAATGCGGCCAGCATCACCAGCGCCAACGCACCAACCACGAAGATGCCCCAGTTGCGCGGCAGGTCGAGGGTGAAATGGAAGCGGAAAAAGAAGTTGCCGCCAACGCTGTCACGCACCTCGATGGCCTCGCCGGTTCGCGGGTCGAGCTGCACGCCACCGCCATGGCGACGGTCGCCGGTGGATACGCGCAACCCCGGCGAGCGTTCGGTCGGCAGGCTGATGCCCCAGTTGCCGGCCTGCGGTTCATGGGCCTGCAGGTAGGCAACGGCCCGTCGCGCGGCATCGGCCTGGGAAACCTCGGTAGCCGGGACCTCTGGCTGCATCCAGTGGTCGAGTTCCTTGTCGAACACCGCCAGGGTGCCGGTGACGAAGATGGCGAACAACAGCCAGCCGAAGATCAGCCCGGCCCAGGTATGCAGCCAGGCCATCGATTGTGTGAAGGTATTCTTCATGCCAGCCACCCCAATGCCTGCGGCCAGAAGCCGAGCAATGCCAGCGGTGCGGCGAGGGCCAAGGGTGCCCAGGCGCGCACGGCATCACGGCTGGCAAAGGCCCAGAGGATTGCGCCGGTGTAGAAGACGAACGCTGGCAGGGTCGCGACAATGACTGCATCGGCGGCTGAAAGCGGCAACAACCGGGCCAGGCAGGCACTGGCGGCGTAGCTGAGGGCGTAGCCGCCAAACAGTGCGGCCGCGCTGCGGGAGAGGATCTGCAGCCAGGCGGGGGCTTGGATCATCGGGTGTCCCTCAAAGGTCATGATGGGGCGCGAAGCAAGGCCGCGCCTGCGTACAGGAGCGGCCTTGCTTCGCGCCGACCGATCGCAAAGGGCCGCACAGCGGCCCCAGGGGTCAGAAGGTGATGTTCAACGAGGCAAACACCGCCCGACCCGGTTGGTTATAGGTATTGGCCCCCGAGCTGCTGGCATTGCCACCGCGCAGGATCTGTTTGTCGAACACGTTGTTCACCCCCACCCGCACGTCATAGTTGGCGTTGAATTTGTAGCCCGTGCTCACGTCCACCAGGCCGTAGGCTTCCACATCCTGCTGCGCATCCTGGTCGTAGCTTTCCTGGGTGCGGTAGTTGTAGGTCGGCGATTTCTGCTTGCCGAAGTACGTACCCGCGACCTGGAACGACAGCTTGTCGGTGGCGCGCCAGTCGAGGGTGGTATTGACCGTGTATTCCGGGATCACCGACAGCGGTTCGCCAGTCTCGCGGCTGTCGTTGTCGAGCATCCAGGTCAGGTTGGTGTTCCAGTCCAGGGTCGGGGTCAGCTCGATGAAGAAGTTGCCCTCGATACCTTCCACGCGCGCCTCGCCGGCGTTCTCCCACTGGGTCACGCGACGGCCGCTGTTGATGGTGTAGAGCACATCGGTGTCACCGATGATCTTGTTCTTGTAGTCGTTGCGGAAGTAGGTCGCGCTGGTACGCCAGGTGCCACGGTCGTACAGCAGGCCGATCTCCTTGTTGACGCTGATCTCGGGCTTGAGGTCGGCGTTGCCCTGCAGGTAGCAGCCACCGGAGTTGGTCTGCTGCACGCTGCAACCGTTACCCCGGCTGTAGAGCAGGTAATTGGGGTTGGACTGGTACAGGTTCGGCACCTTGTAGGCCCGGGCGATACCGCCCTTGAGCGACAGCGCCTCGGTCAGCTTGTGCGACAGGTTCAGGCTAGGGCTGAAGTTGTCGCCGAAGGTTTCGTGGTGGTCGAAGCGCAGGCCCGGGGTGACGGTGGTGTCGCCAACAATGATGTTGTCTTCGACGAACAGCGCGTAGCTCTTGGCGGTCATCTTCGAGTTGCTGCGATCGAAGCCGCTGATCGCGTCGTTGCCACCGCCGCTCGGGTCGAAACTCTGCGGGCGGAACGAGCCCTGATCGTTCAGCGACTCGTACAGGTACTCCCCCCCAAGGGTCAGCACATGTTCGGTGCTGCCCATCGCGAACGGCAGGTTCACTTCGCTGCTCAGGCGTGTATTGCGCAGCCGCGACATGGCCGCGCCGCTGTCGTTGATCGCGCCTTCCGGGCCACCGGCCAGGCCTTCATTGAGGCGCCAGTTGCGCACGTATTCATAGGCCAGGGTGGTCTTGCTGGTACCCCAGGTAAAATCGCCCAGGTGCGTCAGGTCGTAGGTGTTGCGTTGCATCACGTTGGTCTCGTGGCCATACAGGCTGGAGATCAGCTCGACATTGCTGCCACCGTTGCTGTTCATGGTGTCGCCGGCGTAGAGGTTGCCTTGGCGGCTATAGCCGGCGCTGGCTTCGAGGCGGTGCTCGTCGTTGAGCTTCCAGCTCAACAGGCCGTTGATGTCCTTGTTGCGCACGCCTTCGCGGCCAGCCGACAACGCACTGTTGGCATGGCTGGCGTTGATGTCCAGGTCGTCGGCATCGGTCTTGGCCAGGCCACCGTACAGGCGGAACCCAAGGTTTTCGGTGAGCCCGCCGCCCAGGTTGAAGTTGGCGCGGCGGCTGGCACCCTCAGCGCTGTCTTCGGGCATCTGCGTGTACAGGCTGACGCTGCCCTTGAGCTCATCGGTCGGGCGCTTGGTGATGATGTTGACCACCCCACCCATGGCGCCGGAGCCGTAACGCGCCGCCGCCGGCCCGCGCAGGATCTCGATGCGCTCGACCGCTTCAGCCGGCACCCAGTTGGTTTCGCCACGGGTGTCGCGGTCGCCGTTCCAGCCGTAGCGCACGGCGTTACGGGCGTTCGAAGGCTTGCCGTCGATGAGGATCAAGGTGTTTTCCGGCCCCATGCCGCGCAGGTCGATCTGCCGGTTGTTGCCGCGCGCACCGCTGGCGCTGTTGCCGGTCAGGTTGACCCCAGGCTCGCGACGGATCAGCTCGGACAGGTCATTGCTCGGGGGGTGACGTTTGATGTCTTCTTCGGTGATGATCGACGAACCCAGTGCCTGCCGCGCCTCGCGCTCGGCGGTGACGAGGGTGTCCTGGATGACCAGGGCATTTTCAGCAACCGGTACTTCCAGCACTTCACCCGTGCGTTGCTCTTCGGCGTGGGCTGCGGTCGCGACCATGGCCGGCGAGGCCAGCGCGACGAACGCCAGGGCCAGGCTGTTGGGTGAGGTTCTGGATTGCATCGGTACATCTCCTGCGGTTCATGAGCGAAAGGCACATCCTTGCCAGGCCGGAGAGCCCTCGCCCACCGCCCTCGCAAACACAATGTGGAGGTCAATAGGGGTGGTAAATATAGTGATTCTCAAATGAGTTTAAATCTTATTTACGAAACTTACATGTTTGTAACGGAACTTTGCTGAAACGCCCGAGCTTGCCCTACTCTGTGGCGGCCTCTTTGGCCCATCGAGACCTCGTCATGTCGATGCTGCTGGCGCTGCGCTTCTCGCCTGCCGCGACTCTGGCCTACGTGATGGGCGCAGGTTTCATCGCCGACACCGCCAGCCTGCCGCTGGTGGTGGTGGTGGTGGTGTCGAACCTGGGGCTGCATGTGCTGGCGCGCAAAGGGGTCAGCATTGGCTGGGGGTATTTCTTGAAGGTCGGGGTACTGCTGACGGTACCGGTGTTGCTGGTGACATTGGCGGCGTTGGCGGTGCGCTTGAGTATTTAGGTGCACCGGCGCTCTGTGGGCGCGCGGTTTACCCGCCACAACCCATCCACCTGCGTGGTAAAGCCTGCGCTCATCAACTCACGCCGCATCGCCCATTGCGCCGCCGCCGGCACCGCCGCACTGCGCAGCGTGCCCCTGCCCCAGCGCGCATTCACACCGTCGATCACGCTCATCACCCGCTCCGTCTGCAGCGTCTGCGACGGCGTAAACAAGTCGCCGGTGAACTCCCCGCGCCGGCACAACTGCAACAGCAACACCTCTGCCTTGCTGTAGCGAAAGCCCTGCCGATACACCCGGCCCACCGCCTCCAGGGCCATGCGCGTGAGCAGCCGCACGTCATCGGTAGGGTATGGCAACTGCACCACCACGCCATTGGCATACTTGGCTTCGTCCGGGTTGAACATGCCGGTACGGATGCTGACACGCATCTTGCTCGCCAGTGAACCCTGGCCACGCAGCTTCTCCGAGGCGCGCATCACGTAGGTGGCTACTGCTTCCTTGATGGGCGCCAGTTCGGTCAGGCGCTGGCCGAACATACGGCTGCAACAGATTTCCTGGCGTGGCGGATCGATGTCCTGCAGTTGCAGGCACGGCGTGCCGGCCAGTTCGCGCGCGGTCTTTTCCACCACCACGCTGAAGGTCTTGCGCAACAAGCCCGGCTCGGCGCGGGACAGGTCCCAGGCCGTGCGGATGCCCAAGCCCTGCAGATGCGCGGTGAGGCGCTTGCCGATGCCCCAGACCTCGGACACGTCGCACTTTTTCAGCACCCACTCACGATGCGACGCAACCCGCAGGTCGACCACCCCGCCGCTGTGCACCGCCCAGCGCTTGGCCGCATGGTTGGCCAGCTTGGCCAGGGTCTTGGTGCCGGCGATGCCAACGCCCACGGGGATGCCGGTGTGCTTGAGCACCCGCTCGCGAATGCAACGGCCAAGGTAGTCGAGGTCGCCAGGCACGCCGGCCAGGTCCGCGAAGGCTTCGTCGATGGAATACACCTCCAGTGCCGGGACCATGCCTTCGATTACCGTCATTACGCGCTGGCTCATGTCGCCGTACAGCGCGTAGTTGGATGAAAAAGCCACGACACCATGGCGGTGCAGCAGCTCCTTCACCTCATAATACGGCTGGCCCATCTTCACCCACTGCTTGGCCTCGGCGCTGCGGGCGATGATGCAGCCGTCGTTGTTGCTCAACACGACGATGGGTGTGCGCAACAGATCGGGGCGGAACACACGCTCGCAACTGGCGTAGAAGCTGTTGCAATCGATCAGGGCGAAAACGGGAGAAGGATTCATCGGGCGGCAACACAAATACTGTATTCATATACAGTTAAACACATCGCTGCGCGGATGCTGCTACCCGCTCATCCGATTTGCATCCTGGGCCAGGGCTCCTACAGTTTCGAACGTAGCCACCAGGCCGAGGCCCCGCGATGCGCAGCGTCGAGAAACCCCAGCACATGGCCACCGCCAAGGCCTTGCCGAAGATCCCACGCAGTGTGCGCCGGGGCTACCTTTGCAGGGCTTGGCCTGCTGCGCTGAACGGGCTGCGCCGCTATTTCAGGTCATGGCTGCGGACGCTGAACGTCACCACGCCCCAGATCGTCAACTCGTCGCCTTCGAGGATGTACCTCGGCGGGTAACGCGGATTCTCCGAGCGCAACGCCACCTGCCCGCCAATGCGGTGCAGCCGCTTGCACAGCGGCTCGCCATTGACCGCAGCGATCACGATCTGGCCATGCCGCGCTTCGAGGGAGCGGTCGACCAGCACCAGGTCGCCGTCGAAGATCCCGGCGCCCTGCATGCTGTCGCCGTCTATCCTGACCAGATACATGTGCGGGGCGCGCAGGTTGAACAGTTCGTCCAGCGAAATGGGCTGCTCCATGTGATCCGCCGCCGGTGACGGAAAGCCTGCCGGGATACGGAACAGATAACGTGGAACAACACCGCTACCGCAGGTGATGGGGCCCAGGATGGATGTCATGGCACGGCCTTGAAATTAACTGTATATAGATACAGTATCGACCTGCTGAGTATCAGGTCAATTTCGGCGTAGGAAATTTCGACAAGTGGGGGTAGATGCCATGTGCGGACGCTTCGCTCAATATCAGGGCCTGGCCGATTACCTGCGTGAACTGGACGCCGAACAGGACGTAATCAGCGGCTACGACAACCTGCCAATCGGACGCTACAACGTTGCCCCCGGCAGCCGGGTGCTGATCCTGCACAATGCCGAGCACGGCCTGCGCATCGACCCTTGCCACTGGGGCTGGGCACCTTTCTGGGCCACTCGCAAACACCCGGCCCCCATCAATGCGCGGGTCGAGACAGTGACCACCGGCAAGTTCTTCAAGGCTCTGTGGCCTCAGGGGCGGGCCTTGGTAATGGCGGATGGTTGGTACGAATGGGTGGCCGACCCGCACGATGCCAAGCGCAAGCAGCCCTATTACATCCGCCTGAAAAGCCGCGCGCCGATGTTCATGGCCGCGTTAGCCGAAGTGCACACGGGGCTGGCGCCCAGCGAGGGCGATGGCTTCGTGATCATCACCGCCGCCAGTGATGAGGGAATGGTCGACATCCATGACCGCCGGCCTCTGGTGCTGGGGCCGGCGGACGCGCGCGCGTGGATTGACGCTGATGTGCCAGCCGCACAAGCCGAACGCCTGGCGCGGGAGCGATGCCTGCCGGTGGAGGCGTTCGAGTGGTTTGCGGTGGGCAAGGACGTAGGGAATGTGCGCAACGACGGTGCCGAGTTGATCGTGATGCAGCATACCGAGCACCAGCCCTGACGTCGTCTTGCCGTTATCCGCGTGTGCAATGTCGCTAAACCGGAACCTGCGCCGGGTGCTGCTCCTGTACTGACCACCCCCCATGCCCATCCACTTCCAGGCGGTGGGTGTGGAACGCCGCCAAGGTACTGCGGTGGCCGACACTGACCAGCAAGGTGTCTGGCATTTCGCTGCGCAACAGCGCATACAGCGCATGCTCCAGCCCTTCATCCATTGCCGAGGTGGACTCGTCGAGAAACACCACCTGGGGCTGGTTGAACAGCACGCGGGCAAACGCCAGGCGTTGTTGTTCACCGACCGAGAGTATGTGCGACCAGTCACAACTGACATCTAGGCGCTCGGCAAGGTGGGCCAGGTTGACTTGGCGCAAAGCCTGCTGCATGCGCGCTTCGTCCTCGGGCACGCTGGCCGAGGGGTAGGCGATGATGGTACGCAGGTCACCCAACGGCAGGTAGGGCCGCTGCGACAGGAACAACGCCTGATGCCCCGTAGGCCGTTTCACCTCACCTTCGGCGTATGGCCAGAGGCCCGCCAGGGCGCGCAACAAGGTGGTTTTACCGCTACCCGACGGCCCTTTGATCAACAGCGCCCGACCGGCACGCAGGCTCAGGGCGAGGTCGGCGATCAGGTGATGGCCATCGGGGCGAAGCACCTGCAAACGGGTGATATCCAGGGCGTGCGCCTGTTCCTCGGTGTTGACGCGCGGCAGTGAACTGGCCTGCTCGTTGGCATCCAGGAAGCCGGTCAAACGATCGAGGGTGGCACGGTATTGGGCAAACGCATCGTAGGACTCACGGAAGAAAGACAACGAATCCTGCACTTGGCCAAATGCCTGGGAGGTCTGCATGACGTCACCCAGCTTGATTGCGCCACTGAAGAAGCGCGGCGCCTGGAGGATGAACGGGAACACTACGGCGACCTGGCTGATGCCCAGGTTGAAGCCGCTGAACTTGAGGTTTCGGAAGACCAGTGCCCACGCGTTGACGATCAATGCGCCAAAGCGGCCCAACAACGTACCCCGCTCGACATCCGCGCCCTGGTAGAAGGCAATGTTCTCGGCATTTTCGCGCAGACGCATCAGGGCGTAACGGAAGTTGGCGGTGAGTTTTTCGTTGAGGAAGTTCAGGCGAATCAGCGGGCGCCCGAGACGAAAAGCGATCCAGGTGGCGACGATCACATACAGGTACACGGCGAAGACCATCGCCCGTGGTACCTCGTACCCCGCCACTTCAAGCGGCGCCGACAACCCCCAGAGGATGCCAGTGAAGGCTACCAGCGAGACCAGCGCGCTGACCGCGCCGAGCGCAAGCGACACCGAGTTGGTGACGAACGCGTTTACGTCCAGCTCGATACGTTGGTCAGGGTTATCTACCGGCTCAGCGAGGAACTGACTACGGTAATAGGCATCGCCATGCATCCAGTCGCGGGTCAAGCGCTCGGTGAGCCAGACTCGCCATTGAATGCTGAAAGCCTGTGTCACGTAGAACGTGAACAGCGAGCGCAATACGTGAATGGTCGCCAGCACCGCAAATACCCCAAGCAGGTACCAGAAGGCATTCTGGTCGAGGCCTTGCAGGGCACTGTAGAACCCGTTGTACCAGAACGAGAACAGCACGTTCAGACGCACCGAGAACAGTGTCAGCACCAGTAGCAAGGCAAACACCAACAACGGCCGCCAGCTGCGCCTGAAGCTGAAATATGCCCCGGCAAGCTGCCAGAACTGGCTGCCCCAGCGGGTATAGCGTACTGCCAGTGTGGCGGCTGCGGTGAAGCAGACCAAGGTGATGAACGAGGCAATTGCAAGCCAGCTCAGACTCTCTTGCAGGGCCTGGTGCCAGTTCATTTCCATGATGGATATCCATGCTGAGTATTTCCGCGAGGGTAGCACTACCCCGCGATTGATCAGGCATAGATGACGCAGATTTCATTGTCGGGTGCCCGGCAGCGCGATAGAGAGTGCAAGCCGGAAAAGACAAAACCCCTACCTGCTCGCGCAGATAGGGGTTTTGCGAAATGAATCTTGACGATGACCTACTCTCACATGGGGAGACCCCACACTACCATCGGCGATGCATCGTTTCACTACTGAGTTCGGGATGGGATCAGGTGGTTCCAATGCTCTATGGTCGTCAAGAAATTCTGTTGCCAGAACGTCCAGATGGACAGCCCAGCGAATTCGGATATGTGATGTTGTGATGCACATTCGAACTTTCGGTTCGTGTGTCTTCACCACCGCAATCTGCATGAGCAAATTGCTTGGGTGTTATATGGTCAAGCCTCACGGGCAATTAGTATTGGTTAGCTCAACGCCTCACAGCGCTTACACACCCAACCTATCAACGTCGTAGTCTTCGACGGCCCTTTAGGGGATTCTAGATCCCAGTGAGATCTCATCTTGAGGCAAGTTTCCCGCTTAGATGCTTTCAGCGGTTATCTCTTCCGAACATAGCTACCCGGCAATGCCACTGGCGTGACAACCGGAACACCAGAGGTTCGTCCACTCCGGTCCTCTCGTACTAGGAGCAGCCCCTCTCAAATCTCAAACGTCCACGGCAGATAGGGACCGAACTGTCTCACGACGTTCTAAACCCAGCTCGCGTACCACTTTAAATGGCGAACAGCCATACCCTTGGGACCGGCTTCAGCCCCAGGATGTGATGAGCCGACATCGAGGTGCCAAACACCGCCGTCGATATGAACTCTTGGGCGGTATCAGCCTGTTATCCCCGGAGTACCTTTTATCCGTTGAGCGATGGCCCTTCCATACAGAACCACCGGATCACTAAGACCTACTTTCGTACCTGCTCGACGTGTTTGTCTCGCAGTCAAGCGCGCTTTTGCCTTTATACTCTACGACCGATTTCCGACCGGTCTGAGCGCACCTTCGTACTCCTCCGTTACTCTTTGGGAGGAGACCGCCCCAGTCAAACTACCCACCATACACTGTCCTCGATCCGGATAACGGACCTGAGTTAGAACCTCAAAGTTGCCAGGGTGGTATTTCAAGGATGGCTCCATGAGAACTGGCGTCCCCACTTCAAAGCCTCCCACCTATCCTACACAAGCAAATTCAAAGTCCAGTGCAAAGCTATAGTAAAGGTTCACGGGGTCTTTCCGTCTAGCCGCGGATACACTGCATCTTCACAGCGATTTCAATTTCACTGAGTCTCGGGTGGAGACAGCGCCGCCATCGTTACGCCATTCGTGCAGGTCGGAACTTACCCGACAAGGAATTTCGCTACCTTAGGACCGTTATAGTTACGGCCGCCGTTTACCGGGGCTTCGATCAAGAGCTTCGCTTGCGCTAACCCCATCAATTAACCTTCCGGCACCGGGCAGGCGTCACACCCTATACGTCCACTTTCGTGTTTGCAGAGTGCTGTGTTTTTAATAAACAGTCGCAGCGGCCTGGTATCTTCGACCGGCATGGGCTTACGGAGCAAGTCCTTAACCCTCGCCGGCGCACCTTCTCCCGAAGTTACGGTGCCATTTTGCCTAGTTCCTTCACCCGAGTTCTCTCAAGCGCCTTGGTATTCTCTACCTAACCACCTGTGTCGGTTTGGGGTACGGTTCCCAGTTATCTGAAGCTTAGGAGCTTTTCTTGGAAGCATGGCATCAACCACTTCGTCGCCTAAAGGCAACTCGTCATCAGCTCTCGGCCTTGAAATCCCGGATTTGCCTAAGATTTCAGCCTACCACCTTAAACTTGGACAACCAACGCCAAGCTGGCCTAGCCTTCTCCGTCCCTCCATCGCAATAACTGCAAGTACAGGAATATTAACCTGTTTTCCATCGACTACGCTTTTCAGCCTCGCCTTAGGGACCGACTAACCCTGCGTCGATTAACGTTGCGCAGGAAACCTTGGTCTTTCGGCGTGGGAGTTTTTCACTCCCATTGTCGTTACTCATGTCAGCATTCGCACTTCTGATACCTCCAGCAAGCTTCTCAACTCACCTTCACAGGCTTACAGAACGCTCCTCTACCGCATCATCATAAGATGATACCCGTAGCTTCGGTGCATGGTTTGAGCCCCGTTACATCTTCCGCGCAGGCCGACTCGACTAGTGAGCTATTACGCTTTCTTTAAAGGGTGGCTGCTTCTAAGCCAACCTCCTAGCTGTCTAAGCCTTCCCACATCGTTTCCCACTTAACCATGACTTTGGGACCTTAGCTGACGGTCTGGGTTGTTTCCCTTTTCACGACGGACGTTAGCACCCGCCGTGTGTCTCCCATGCTCGGCACTTGTAGGTATTCGGAGTTTGCATCGGTTTGGTAAGTCGGGATGACCCCCTAGCCGAAACAGTGCTCTACCCCCTACAGTGATACATGAGGCGCTACCTAAATAGCTTTCGAGGAGAACCAGCTATCTCCGAGCTTGATTAGCCTTTCACTCCGATCCACAGGTCATCCGCTAACTTTTCAACGGTAGTCGGTTCGGTCCTCCAGTCAGTGTTACCTAACCTTCAACCTGCCCATGGATAGATCGCCCGGTTTCGGGTCTATACCCAGCGACTAAACGCCCTATTAAGACTCGCTTTCGCTACGCCTCCCCTATTCGGTTAAGCTCGCCACTGAATATAAGTCGCTGACCCATTATACAAAAGGTACGCAGTCACCTAACAAGTAGGCTCCCACTGCTTGTACGCATACGGTTTCAGGATCTATTTCACTCCCCTCTCCGGGGTTCTTTTCGCCTTTCCCTCACGGTACTAGTTCACTATCGGTCAGTCAGTAGTATTTAGCCTTGGAGGATGGTCCCCCCATATTCAGACAAAGTTTCTCGTGCTCCGTCCTACTCGATTTCATTGATAAGAGATTTTCGTGTACGGGGCTATCACCCACTATGGCCGCACTTTCCAGAGCGTTCCACTAATCTCAAACCAACTTAAGGGCTGGTCCCCGTTCGCTCGCCACTACTAAGGGAATCTCGGTTGATTTCTTTTCCTCAGGGTACTTAGATGTTTCAGTTCCCCTGGTTCGCCTCTTGCACCTATGTATTCAGTACAAGATACTCAGCTTATGCTGAGTGGGTTCCCCCATTCAGAGATCTCTGGATCACAGTCTGTTTGCCGACTCCCCAAAGCTTATCGCAGGCTACCACGTCTTTCATCGCCTCTGACTGCCAAGGCATCCACCGTATGCGCTTCTTCACTTGACCATATAACCCCAAGCAATCTGGTTATACTGTGAAGACGACATTCGCCGAAAATTCGCATGCTGCTCAGTTAAGAGCACATCACAAATTTTACCTTAGCCTGATCCACTACCAGTGAAAGTAGTGTTCAGTCTATTTCTATCACATATCCGAATTTTTAAAGAACGATCTGACAAAAGCCAGAAATCAACATTCGACACGAATGCTCATTTCTGAGTTTGAGCAGGTGCGAACTGCAAGAGTGGTGGAGCCAAGCGGGATCGAACCGCTGACCTCCTGCGTGCAAGGCAGGCGCTCTCCCAGCTGAGCTATGGCCCGAGGCCGCCAAGTATTGGTAGGTCTGGGCAGATTTGAACTGCCGACCTCACCCTTATCAGGGGTGCGCTCTAACCAACTGAGCTACAGACCTATATAGGGTCGCTTACAGCATCGTCTTACACATAGAATCAAGCAATTCGTGTGGGAGCTCATCAGCAGGCTGATGTCGTCGATTAAGGAGGTGATCCAGCCGCAGGTTCCCCTACGGCTACCTTGTTACGACTTCACCCCAGTCATGAATCACACCGTGGTAACCGTCCTCCCGAAGGTTAGACTAGCTACTTCTGGTGCAACCCACTCCCATGGTGTGACGGGCGGTGTGTACAAGGCCCGGGAACGTATTCACCGCGACATTCTGATTCGCGATTACTAGCGATTCCGACTTCACGCAGTCGAGTTGCAGACTGCGATCCGGACTACGATCGGTTTTGTGAGATTAGCTCCACCTCGCGGCTTGGCAACCCTCTGTACCGACCATTGTAGCACGTGTGTAGCCCAGGCCGTAAGGGCCATGATGACTTGACGTCATCCCCACCTTCCTCCGGTTTGTCACCGGCAGTCTCCTTAGAGTGCCCACCATAACGTGCTGGTAACTAAGGACAAGGGTTGCGCTCGTTACGGGACTTAACCCAACATCTCACGACACGAGCTGACGACAGCCATGCAGCACCTGTGTCAGAGTTCCCGAAGGCACCAATCCATCTCTGGAAAGTTCTCTGCATGTCAAGGCCTGGTAAGGTTCTTCGCGTTGCTTCGAATTAAACCACATGCTCCACCGCTTGTGCGGGCCCCCGTCAATTCATTTGAGTTTTAACCTTGCGGCCGTACTCCCCAGGCGGTCAACTTAATGCGTTAGCTGCGCCACTAAAATCTCAAGGATTCCAACGGCTAGTTGACATCGTTTACGGCGTGGACTACCAGGGTATCTAATCCTGTTTGCTCCCCACGCTTTCGCACCTCAGTGTCAGTATCAGTCCAGGTGGTCGCCTTCGCCACTGGTGTTCCTTCCTATATCTACGCATTTCACCGCTACACAGGAAATTCCACCACCCTCTACCGTACTCTAGCTTGCCAGTTTTGGATGCAGTTCCCAGGTTGAGCCCGGGGCTTTCACATTCAACTTAACAAACCACCTACGCGCGCTTTACGCCCAGTAATTCCGATTAACGCTTGCACCCTCTGTATTACCGCGGCTGCTGGCACAGAGTTAGCCGGTGCTTATTCTGTCGGTAACGTCAAAACAGCAAGGTATTCGCTTACTGCCCTTCCTCCCAACTTAAAGTGCTTTACAATCCGAAGACCTTCTTCACACACGCGGCATGGCTGGATCAGGCTTTCGCCCATTGTCCAATATTCCCCACTGCTGCCTCCCGTAGGAGTCTGGACCGTGTCTCAGTTCCAGTGTGACTGATCATCCTCTCAGACCAGTTACGGATCGTCGCCTTGGTGAGCCATTACCCCACCAACTAGCTAATCCGACCTAGGCTCATCTGATAGCGCAAGGCCCGAAGGTCCCCTGCTTTCTCCCGTAGGACGTATGCGGTATTAGCGTTCCTTTCGAAACGTTGTCCCCCACTACCAGGCAGATTCCTAGGCATTACTCACCCGTCCGCCGCTGAATCGAAGAGCAAGCTCTTCTCATCCGCTCGACTTGCATGTGTTAGGCCTGCCGCCAGCGTTCAATCTGAGCCATGATCAAACTCTTCAGTTCAATACTGCTTGGGTTTTTAAGAAACCCTAAACTTGGCTCAGCAATCTCAAATGACTATGTGATTTCTCGCATGGTCACTTGTGATGCTGATAATCTTTGTGACTATCAGTCCGTACTCACAAGCACCCACACGAATTGCTTGATTCAATTTGTTAAAGAGCGGTTGGTTAAGAGCTTTTCGTCTCAACCGAGGCGCGCATTCTACGCTTTCCTCAGTGCCTGTCAAGCGTTTATTTTGAAGTTTTTTGCGAGAAACTCGTTTAGCTTCAAACACTTGACTCGCTGCGATCTCTCGTAGCGGGAGGCGAATCATACAGCGTTCAGAAGCGCTGTCAACCACCATCTTAACCGCTGACGACCTTTCGATCGGAGCACTTCCACCACTACCTGGCTCGATCAACTCATTGAAACTCAAGGAGTTTTTCGTTCCGACTACGCTGGAAGTGGGGCGCATTATAAGGGGATTCGAAACCGCGTCAACCCTTAATGTTCATTAAAGTGAAATAACCGCAGAAAAGACCGCATCAAGGCTGACAGGTGCCCGCCATTACCCTTTCGGCGCCTATGAGATCGAGCGCCGCCCGCGCGGCGCATCGCGACGCAAGGCCGCTCCTACATTTGTTTCGGGCCAGTTATTCCTGGGGGATTGGCGCGCGGCCCTCACCCTTACACCCAATAACCCATTGCCCCGCAGCCCCACAAGTGCGCACTATAGTGCACACCTACGCCTGTTCAAGGATCGACGCACATAAATGAACACCCAAGCCCGCAGCCTGGCCGCCACGCTCTTTCCCATCGGCCTGCTGCTCATCGCCATGGCATCGATACAATCCGGTGCGTCACTGGCCAAAAGCATGTTCCCTATCATCGGCGCTCAGGGCACCACAGCGCTGCGCCTGATCTTCGCCAGCATCATCATGCTGCTGATCCTGCGCCCGTGGCGTGCCCGCATGACCGCCAACACCCTGCGCAATGTCATCATCTATGGCATGGCACTCGGCGGCATGAACTTCCTCTTCTATATGTCTCTGCAAACGGTACCTATCGGCATTGCCGTGGCACTGGAATTTACCGGCCCCCTGGCCGTGGCGATCTGCTCTTCGCGCCGCCCGATCGACTTCCTCTGGATCGCCCTGGCGATTGCTGGCCTGTTACTGTTGCTGCCGGCAGGCGATGGTGGGCAAGCACTTGACCCGGTGGGCGCCGCCTACGCATTGGGGGCAGGCGTGTGCTGGGCGCTGTATATCCTGTTTGGCCAACGCGCCGGCGCCGAGCACGGCATCCAGAGTGCCGCACTCGGGGTAGTCGTCGCCGCCCTGTTCGTGGCCCCTATCGGCGTAATCCACGCCGGCAGCGCCTTGCTCACCCCAGCCGTGATCCCAATGGCCTTGGCTGTCGCGGTACTGTCCACCGCCCTGCCCTACAGCCTGGAAATGGTCGCCCTGACACGCATGCCTGCACGCACCTTCGGCACGCTGATGAGTATCGAACCGGCCTTTGGCGCGCTGTCCGGCCTGCTGTTTCTCGGCGAAGTACTCAGTACCACCCAATGGTTGGCAATTCTGGCGATCATCGTCGCATCGGTAGGCACCACGCTGTCCATGCGACAGACGCCCACCCCACCCGTCGCCGCCGACTGATATGAGAAATATTTTCATTTGTGACGGGAATAGTGATTGTAGCGGCCCGTCTCGCTGATTAAGCTGTCACAGCTTCAACATCTTTACGCTATCTACTGGAGCGAACACGGACGCTGGGGAAACTTCAGGAAGAACCAAAGCGATAACGACAGGGCCAGACAGCTGCTCCGCCCTGCATTTAAGGACAGGAATGAAACGTATTTTGCTCATCCTGGCCATCTTGGCTATTGCTGGATGTGCCGCCACGGCCAAGACTGAGGTCAAAAGGGGTAAGAAAGGCCTGCATATCAATTGTTCTGGCCTTTCCTCGTCCTGGGACAACTGCTACAGCAAGGCCGCGACGTCTTGCAGCTCACGTGGCTACAAGGTCATTGCGCGCTCGGGCGACACCGACGAAGAACCCGGCGACTACCTGTTCGGTATCAACCCGGCCGGCTATACCAGCCGCAGCATGATCGTCATCTGCAAGTGATGACCACACGCAATTGAAAAGGGCAGCGCGAACGCTGCCCTTTTCATTGGCCGGTTATCACAGCGACGCGGTGCGCGCCTGCAGCCAGGCCAGCGCCTCGCCTTTCAATAAAGGCGCAAGGCGCTCACGCACCATCGCGTGGTAACCGTTCAGCCAGTCCAGCTCTTCCCTGGCAAGCAACTCGGGCAACAGGCAGCGCGTATCGATCGGGCAAAGCGTCAAGGTCTCGAAATTCAGGAAGTCACCAAAAGCACTCTTGCCCGCTTCACGACTGACCACCAGGTTCTCGATACGAACGCCCCACTCGCGCGGCCGGTAGGTGCCTGGCTCGATTGAGCTGATCATGCCCGCCTGCATCGCAGTTTGCGGCGTGGCTGCCGCCTGATAGGCGATTACCTGTGGCCCCTCGTGCACGTTCATGAAGTAGCCCACCCCATGACCGGTGCCGTGGCCATAGTCCACTTGATCAGCCCAGATCGGTGCCCGGGCAATGGCATCGAGCAGTGGTGAGAGGATCCCGCGCGGGAAGGTGGCCCGCGACAATGCAATCATACCCTTGAGCACACGCGTGCAATCCTGCTTCTGCTCAAGCGTCGGGTTGCCCACCGGCACCATCCGGGTAATGTCGGTGGTGCCGCCCAGGTACTGCCCACCCGAATCGATCAGCAGCAAGCCGTCACCTTCGAGCGTGGCATGCGACTGCTCGGTGGCGCGGTAATGAGGCATCGCACCATTGCCGTTGAAGGCCGCAATGGTCGAGAAGCTCAACGACACGAAGTCGGGGCGTCGGGCACGCGCGGCGCTCAGTTGCTCATCGACCGTCAACTCGGTAATGACCTCCCGGCCCAGGTTTGCGTCCAGCCAGGCGAAGAACTCGCACAAGGCGGCGCCATCCTGCTCCATGACCCGGCGAACGTGCACAAGGTCCTCCTCACGCTTGCACGACTTGCTCAGGGTAGTGGGGTTGATCCCCTCGACCAGTTCCACCCCAGGGCTCAGGTTTTCCAGCAGGCCGCAAGTGACTCGCGCCGGGTCGAGCAACAGCCGGCTCCCTGAGGGCACCGCACCCAGGGCCTGACCTATATCGGCGTAGTCACGCACCTCAATGCCGTCTACCGCCAACACATGGCGCAGATGATCATCGACTTTGTCGCGCCCCACGAACACAGTCGCCTGCTGCTGGCTGATCAGAGCGAACGAAACAAAGACTGGGTTGTACGACACATCACTGCCGCGCAAGTTGAACAGCCAGGCAATGTCATCCAGGGTAGCGATGAAGTGCCAGTCGGCGCCCTTGGCCTTCAGGCTGTCGCGCAATTGGGCGAGTTTGTCCGCCCGGCACTGCGTCGCATGTGGCGGCAAGTGCTGATAGACCGGGTTGCTTGGCAACGGCGGGCGCCCCTGCCAAACCTTGCCGAGCAGGTCCTTGTCAGTCACCAACCTTACCTCGCGGGCCTTCAGGCGCTCGCCCAACAGTCGCGCCGACGCCAGGGCCATGACGGCACCGTCCACGGCAACGGCCCCCTTCGGCGCGATGTGCTCACCCAGCCACTCCAGCGCGCCCGGCTTGCCTGGCAGCAGCTTCATCAGTTCGATGCCACTGCCGGCCAGCTCGTTTTCGGCCTGCTCCCAGTAGCGGCTGTCGACCCAGAGCCCGGCAAAGCCCGCCGTGACCACCAGCGTGCCGACAGAGCCGTGGAAACCGGACAACCATTGGCGCCCCTGCCAGAAGCCGGGCAGGTATTCGGAAAGATGGGGATCGGCCGATGGCACCAGCAGCGCATCGATGCCCTCTGCGGCCATTGCCTGGCGCACCTGCATCAGGCGCTCCGGCACACTCTGCTCAATCGTGGTCTGAACGTTCATGCGCACTCCTGCGAAACATCTTGGCTAATCCAGGCTGTCGATAATGGAACAGCCACCCGAGCCCTGCAATCGCGACGACCGGCTAGCGGCATGCAATGCCCGGCACGCCCTCTGCAATCAAGACGTTTCCTACAGCTGACCCTACAGAGTCGCGCGGACCACCGATCACATCCCGATGAACTTCCCCAAAACGACGGATTCACATACAGTACATTCATTGCAGACAGGCCAACCCCTATGCCCGCTGCCTGCGACTCGAAAACCGGCGTTGTGCTGCTCGACACCCGCGAGCACACGCCCGACCACGAACATGCCGCCCACCTCAAGCTCGCCGATGCCCTGGCACAGCTGCTGGGCTGCCCACGCGTAGACCCTGCCGCACCTGCCACTGCTGCAGACCGCTACTACTATGTACCGACCGAAACGCTGGTCGACCCACAGCGCCATGCCGCGCTGGGTATCCGTACCGAGCAGGACCTGTTCGGCGGGTTGGTCGCCTATCCCTACATGGCGACCAAGGCGATCTCCCATCCGCTGCCGGCCGACGCCAGCTTCCCGCCAGGCTGGACCGACGCCTTCGCCCTGCAGGCCAGCGATGCGCTGCTGCGGGGCTACACCGTGTTCAGCAAAACCGATGCCCGCACTGCGGCACGCTTGCTGCTGCTCGACGGCCCAGTGCGCATCAAGCCGGTGTTGGCTTGCGCCGGCCGCGGGCAACAGGTGATCGATACAGCGGATGCGCTGGAGCCTTTGCTGGCCGACATGGATGATCAGGCCCTGGCAGTGTGGGGCCTGGTACTTGAAGAAGACCTGAGCGAGGTACAGACCTTCAGTGTCGGCCAGGTGCGGGTCGCCGGCCTGACCTGCAGCTACCACGGCACCCAGCAGCTGACCCACGACCATCAAGGCACAGAGGTTTATGGCGGCTCCGACCTGATCGTGGTGCGCGGTGACTATCAGGCACTGCTGCAATTGCCACTGGAAGACCACCTGCGCCTGGCGATCAACCAGGCCATGGCCTACGAACGGGCGGCCGAACAGCACTTCCCGGGCTTCGTCGCATCACGGCGCAACTACGACATCGCGCACGGCACCACCGCCCAAGGCCATGTGCGCAGCGGCGTGCTTGAACAGTCCTGGCGCCTAGGGGGCGCCAGCAGTGCAGAACTGCTGGCCCTGCAGGCCTTCGCCGATGACCCCACCCTGCAACGGGTTCGCGCTTCCACCCATGAAGTGTTCGGTACGCCCGACTTACCCACTGACGCCACCCTCTTTTACCAAGGAATCGACAGTGAACTCGGACAACTCAGCAAATTTGCACGGATTCGCGAACATGACCATTCAGAGTGAGACCATCGAACTGCAGGTCGAGAACGACACCATCGTCGGCACCCTGGTCAGCCCTGGCAGCAAGATGCCGGGCATACTCTTCGTCCACGGCTGGGGCGGCAGCCAGCAACGCGACCTGGCCCGCGCCCGGCATATCACCGGGCTGGGCTGCGTGTGCATGACCTTCGACCTGCGCGGGCACGAGAAGACCGAAAGCCAGCGCCTGACCGTCACCCGCGAACAGAACCTCAACGACTTGCTGGCCGCCTACGACCGCCTGGTCAGCCACCCGTCCGTGGACAGCAGTGCCATCGCCATCATCGGCAGCAGCTACGGTGGCTACCTGGCCACTCTGCTGACCCGGCTGCGGCCAGTGAAATGGCTGGCACTGCGGGTACCCGCCATGTACTGGGACGACGAGTGGGATAACCCCAAGCAAACCCTTGATCGGCAGCGGCTTAACGCCTACCGCCAACGCCCGCTTGGCCCGACGGACAACCGTGCCCTGGCCGCGTGCGCGGAATTCGGTGGTGATGTATTACTCGTGGAGTCTGAACAAGACGACTATGTGCCCCACAGCACACTGATGAGCTACCGCTCGGCGTTCGTCAGCGCCCATTCGCTGACCCACCGCATCGTCGACGGTGCCGACCACGCGCTGTCCAGCGAAGAAAGCCAGAAAGCCTACAGTTCGATCCTTGCCTCCTGGATCGGCGAAATGGTCGTAGGCGCGCGCCTGGACCGCTACCCGCACTACGCGCCCTGGTATGCCTGAGGCTCGCCGACCTGGCAGTGCAGGCCACCATCGGCGCCACGTACGAGGCTGCGCAATGTCTGGTAGGCAGCAAAGTTGACGCCGCGCGCCTGATGCTGGCACAGCAGGTCGAAGAAAGGCTCCTCGGCGAAGTCAGCCGCAGCTGCCGCCCAAGCCTGCCGCGATTGCCATTGCAGATACTGCAAGACCCGGCTGCCATCGTCACTGGCCTGGATGCTCACGCCCTGCAAGCCTTCACAGCGCGTTGCCAGTTCCTCGCTGCGCGCCACCAACGCCTGGGCCAATGCCACCTGGCGCATGGCCGGGACTTCATATTCGATCATCTGGGTAAACCACAGAGAGTGAGGCGTCGCCCTCATGAACAGTCTCCTTGCTCTGGACGCTATCAGCGTGATGGTGAGCAGGGTAAAACCTCAAGTTAAGTCAAGGTCAAGTGGTTTTTTTGTCAGAAGATGCAAAAGCGCTGCCGTTAAACCCTCAGGTCGATGTACACACGCTATGGTCATTCAACGACTACCGCCGCAGGAGGCAACATGAGCAAGCAAGCGCTGATCATCATCGACATCCAGAACGACTATTTCCCCGGTGGCAAATGGACCCTCGACGGCGCCGAACAGGCAGCCGACAACGCCGCCCGGCTGCTGGCCGCCGCACGCGAGCGGGGCGACCTGGTGGTGCATGTGCGGCATGAATTCGAAAGCGCCGACGCGCCGTTCTTCACGCCGCAGTCACCAGGGGCGGCCATCCATGCCAAGGTCGAGCCCGTGACTGGCGAACCCGTGGTACTCAAGCACAAGGTCAATGCGTTTCTCGGCACCGGCCTCAAGGATACGCTGGACCAGCATGGGGTTCAGGCGTTGACCATCGTCGGCAGCATGAGCCATATGTGCATCGATGCAGCAACCCGAGCCGCCGCCGATTTTGGCTACGAAGTGACCGTGGCCCACGATGCCTGCGCCACCCTGCCCCTGGATTTCAATGGTAAACAGGTGCCGGCGGCCCATGTGCACGACTCGGCGATGGCTGCACTGGCATTTGCCTATGCCAAGGTGGTGAAGACCGACGACCTGTTGCCCCCCAAGGCTTGACGCTTGTGAACTGCGCCCCTTTCGCGACGCAAGGCCGCTCCTGCAAGGGTCAGATCACCACGTTGCGGACAAAGCGCACCGCCACGGCGCCATCATTGCGATAGGCATAACGGCAGTTGCTGGGGAACACATGAAACTGGCCGACCTGCAAGCGGTGCTCGGCGTCTTCGATGACCAGTGTGAGCTGCCCTTCGGCCACATAGATCTGCTCGCTCCAGCCATCGGCATCCGCCTCGCTGAGGTAGCACTCGCCCGGCGCCAACGTCCATTCCCAAAGCTCGACCTCACGCCGGGCGGTGCTGCTACCCAGCAGCACCGCCTTGCTTTGCGGATGTTCGCCAGCCCAGGCCAGTTCATCGATACGGCTCGGGTCGCGCTGCTCCGGCGCCTGGATCAAGGTACTGAATGCTACGCCGAGGGCTTCGGCAATCAGATCGAGGGTGGTGAGGCTGACATTCTTCTCACCCGCCTCGATCGCCACCAGCATCCGCCGGCTGACGCCAGAGCGCTCGGCCAGGGCCGACTGGCTCATACCGGCTGCGTTACGCAGGCGCCGAACGTTGAGGCTGACATGCTGCAGCACCGAGGCGCGGTGTGTGGGATTTTTGTGCACGCTGTTGCTCGCTGATCGTGGCTGCGCAGTATACTGCCCACTTTGCGCAGATTGTGCGCCGGCCCCTCCGAGTGTGCAAGACCATGACCCACCCCAGCCGCCAACCGAACACTGCCGTTTCTTTTCGCCTGAGCAAGGCCGAACTGGTGCTGGTCTTCATCACCATGCTGTGGGGCGGCACCTTCTTGCTGGTGCATAACGTGATGACGGTAAGCGGCCCGATGTTCTTCGTCGGCCTGCGTTTCGCTGCGGCGGCGTTGTTCGTGGGGGTGGTCTCGGCGCGTGCGCTGCCGGGGCTGACGCTTACCGAGCTCAAGGCCGGCGTGCTGATCGGCGTGTCGATCATGCTGGGCTACGGCTTGCAGACCATGGGCCTGCAAACCATCAGCAGCAGTCAGTCAGCCTTCATTACCGCGCTGTATGTGCCCTTCGTGCCGCTGCTGCAATGGCTGGTGCTCGGCCGCCGGCCCGGCCTGATGCCAAGCATTGGCATCTGCCTGGCATTCTGCGGCCTGATGCTGCTGGCCGGGCCAGAGGGCGGCACCTTGCACTTCAGCGAAGGCGAAATGGTAACCCTGGTCAGCGCCATTGCCATTGCTGGCGAAATCATCCTGATCAGCCGCTATGCCGGCCAGGTGGATGTGCGCCGTGTAACCGTGGTACAGCTGGCGACCGCCTCGTTGCTGTCGTTCCTGATGATCGTGCCGACCCAAGAACGCATCCCCGACTTCTCCTGGCTGCTGCTGGCCAGTGCCCTGGGGCTTGGCGCCATGAGCGCCGTGATCCAGGTGGCGATGAACTGGGCACAGAAGTCAGTTTCGCCCACCCGCGCCACCCTGATCTATGCCGGCGAGCCGGTGTGGGCCGGGATCGTCGGACGCCTCGCCGGCGAGCGCCTGCCTGGCGTTGCATTGATCGGCGGGCTGCTGATCGTGATCGCAGTGGTGGTCAGCGAACTGAAGGTGCGCCGCCCCCGCGAAGACGCCGAGGCACTCGAAGCACAGGCCGAACGCGAGCAGCAGGCCGGTCTGTAACGCAGCCAACTCCAGCTATGCTTTGTAAAAAACTGTTATAAAAAAACACCTTGTCACAGCGTATTTGTAGGATTCTGCGACAGCTTGCGTGTTGGTGATCAACTGATCGGCACGTATGATCCTTGCAAACCTCTCCAGAATAGAACGCTATGTCCTTGATAGTGCTATTGCTTCTGCCGTTCGTGGGCAGTTGCCTGGCAGCCGTGCTGCCGCACAACGCACGTAACGCCGAGTCCATATTGGCGGGGCTCGTCGCCTTGGTCGGTACGGTCCAGGTAGCACTGCTGTACCCTCAGGTCGCCCACGGTGGCGTGATTCGCGAGGAATTCCTCTGGCTGCCCAGCCTGGGGTTGAACCTTGTGCTGCGCATGGACGGCTTCGCCTGGCTGTTCTCGCTGCTGGTACTGGGCATCGGCACGCTGGTGTCGCTGTATGCCCGCTACTACATGTCACCGCAAGACCCGGTGCCGCGTTTCTTCGCCTTCTTCCTCGCGTTCATGGGCGCCATGCTGGGCCTGGTGATCTCTGGCAACCTGATCCAGCTGGTGTTCTTCTGGGAGCTGACCAGCGTTTTCTCCTTCCTGCTGATCGGTTATTGGCACCATCGCGCCGACGCCCGCCGCGGCGCCTACATGGCGCTGATGGTGACCGGTGCCGGCGGCCTGTGCCTGCTGGTCGGTGCCTTGCTGCTGGGCCACGTGGTCGGCAGCTACGACCTGGACAAGGTGCTGGCCGCGGGTGACGTTATCCGCCAGCACGCACTGTACCCGGTGCTACTGCCACTGATCCTGATCGGCGCCCTGAGCAAGAGTGCGCAGTTTCCGTTCCACTTCTGGTTGCCCCACGCGATGGCGGCGCCGACCCCTGTGTCCGCCTACCTGCACTCGGCAACCATGGTAAAGGCCGGGGTGTTCCTGCTGGCGCGGCTTTGGCCTGTGCTGTCAGGCAGCGAGGAGTGGTTCTGGATCGTCGGCGGGGCTGGCGCCATCACGCTGTTGCTCGGCGCCTTTGCCGCAATGTTCCAGAACGACCTCAAGGGCCTGCTGGCGTATTCCACCATCAGCCACCTGGGCCTGATCACCCTGCTGCTGGGCTTGAACAGCCCGCTGGCGGCAGTCGCCGCCGTGTTCCACATCCTCAACCATGCCACCTTCAAGGCCTCGCTGTTCATGGCCGCCGGCATCATCGACCACGAGAGCGGTACGCGCGATATCCGGCGCCTCAGCGGCCTGATCCGCTTGGTGCCCTACACCGCCACCCTGGCCATGGTGGCCAGCGCCTCGATGGCCGGCGTGCCGCTGATGAACGGCTTCCTGTCCAAGGAGATGTTCTTCGCAGAAACAGTGTTCATCAGCTCCACGGCCTGGGTCGAAGCCGCCCTCCCGGTGATCGCCACGCTGGCCGGTACCTTCAGCGTGGCCTACGCACTGCGCTTTACCGTCGATGTCTTCTTCGGGCCAACCGCCCAGGACCTGCCCCACACACCTCACGAACCCCCCCGCTGGATGCGCGCGCCGGTCGAACTGCTGGTGCTCACCTGCCTGGTGGTAGGCATCTTCCCTGCCCAGTCGGTCGGCCCGTTGCTGGCTGCGGCGGCCCTGCCGGTGGTGGGCGGTACGCTACCGGAATACAGCCTGGCCATCTGGCACGGCTGGAATGCGCCACTGATCATGAGCCTGGTGGCCATGAGCGGCGGCATCGTGCTCTACCTGCTGCTGCGCAAGCAACTGCGCATGGGCCGCTTCCCCTACCCACCACTGATCGAGCGGTTCAACGGCAAGCGCTTGTTCGAGCACGGCCTGGTGCGCCTGATGCTGCTGGCCCGCCGTATCGAAGGTTTGCTGACCACGCGCCGCCTGCAATCGCAGCTGTTCATGCTGGTACTGGCGGCCTTCCTGGCCGGCCTCACGCCCATGCTGTACAGCGGGCTGACCTGGGGTGAGCGCCCGAAAATCCCTGGTTCCGGCGTGTTCGTCGCACTCTGGCTGATCGCCATCGCCTGCGCCATCGGCGCCGCCTACCAGGCCAAATACCACCGTCTGGCCGCCTTGATCATGGTCAGCGTCTGCGGCCTGATGACCTGCATCACCTTCGTCTGGTTCTCGGCGCCCGACCTGGCACTGACCCAGCTGGTCGTGGAAGTGGTCACCACTGTACTGATCCTGCTCGGCCTGCGCTGGTTGCCGCGCCGTATCGAAGGCGTATCACCGCTGCCGGGCAGCCTGGAGCGCGCCCGCATGCGCCGCCTGCGCGACCTGCTGCTGGCGGTGCTGGTGGGTGGCGGCATGGCGGTGCTGTCGTACGCCATGCTCACCCGGCCAACGCCCAACGACATTTCCTCGTTCTACCTGAGCCGTGCCCTGCCGCAAGGGGGGGGTACCAATGTGGTCAATGTGATGCTGGTCGACTTCCGTGGCTTCGACACCCTCGGTGAAATCACCGTGCTGGTCGCCGTGGCCCTGACCGTGTTCGCCCTGCTGCGACGCTTCCGCCCGCCCAAGGAGAGCATGCAGTTGCCCGCCCAGCAGCGCCAGCTGGCGCCCGACGTGGTCACAGACCTGATCAACCCGCGTCACGCCACAGACACCGCGCTGGGCTTCATGATGGTGCCTGCGGTGCTGGTGCGGCTGCTGCTGCCAATCGCCCTGCTGGTATCGATGTACCTGTTCATGCGCGGCCACAACCAGCCTGGCGGCGGGTTCGTCGCCGGCCTGGTGATGTCGGTGGCGTTCATCCTGCAGTACATGGTCGCCGGCACCCAATGGGTCGAGGCGCAAATGAGCTTGCGGCCGCTGCGCTGGATGGGCACTGGCCTGCTGTGCGCGACCCTGACCGGGGTCGGCGCCATGCTGCTGGGTTACCCGTTCCTGACCACGCACACGGCACACCTGCACCTGCCCGTGCTGGGGGATGTGCACGTGGCCAGCGCGCTGTTCTTCGATATCGGCGTGTACACCGTGGTGGTCGGCTCGACCCTGCTGATCCTCACTGCCCTGGCGCACCAGTCGGTGCGCGCCTACCGCCCGGGCAACCCGTCGAAATCCAGCCAAGCAGGAGCCGCCTGATGGAAGAAGTCATTGCAGTCGCCATCGGCGTACTGGCCGCCTCGGGGGTCTGGTTGATCCTGCGCCCACGGACCTACCAGGTGATCATGGGCCTGTGCCTGCTGTCATACGGCGTCAACCTGTTCATCTTCAGCATGGGCAGCCTGTTCATCGGCAAGGAGCCCATCATCAAGGACGGCGTGACCCAGGACTTGCTGCACTACACCGACCCCCTGCCCCAGGCCCTGGTGCTGACTGCCATCGTCATCAGCTTCGCCATGACCGCACTGTTCCTGGTGGTGCTGCTGGCCTCACGCGGGTTGACCGGCACCGACCATGTGGATGGCCGGGAGCGTGACGAATGAGTGGCATGAGTCAACTGATCGTCGCCCCCATCCTGCTGCCCCTCATCACCGCTGCGGTGATGCTGTTGCTGGGCGAGAAACACCGGCGCATCAAGGCGCAACTGAACCTGCTGTCCACCTTCGCCGGCCTGGCCATCGCGGTCAGCCTGCTGCTGTGGGTGCGCACCCAGGGCCAGGCCGAATCGATCGGAGTGTACCTGCCAGGCAACTGGCCGGCACCGTTCGGCATCGTGTTGGTAGTCGACCATCTTTCGGCATTGCTGCTGACCCTGACCGGCATCATCGGCTTCAGCGCCCTGCTGTTTGCCCGCGCCCGCTGGGACAGCGCCGGTGCCAGCTTCCACGCACTGTTCCAGATCCAGCTGATGGGGCTGTACGGTGCATTCCTGACGGCCGACCTGTTCAACTTGTTCGTGTTCTTCGAGGTGCTGCTGGCAGCCTCCTATGGCTTGCTGCTGCACGGTTCGGGCCGCGCAAGGGTCAGGGCCGGCCTGCACTATATCGCCATCAACCTGTTCGCTTCGTCGTTGTTTCTGGTGGGCGCGGCGATGCTCTATGGCGTGACAGGCACCTTGAACATGGCCGACCTGGCGCTGAAGATCCCGCTGGTGCCGGAGGCCGATCGCGGCTTGCTGCACGCAGGCGCCGCGATACTGGCCATGGCGTTTCTGGCCAAGGCCGGCATATGGCCCCTCAACTTCTGGCTGGTGCCTGCCTACGCCTCGGCCAGCGCACCGGTTGCCGCGCTTTTTGCCATCATGACCAAGGTCGGCCTGTATGCCGTGCTGCGCCTGTGGACGCTGCTGTTCTCCGGGCAAGCCGGCGCCTCGGCGCACTTCGGTGGCGAGTGGCTGGTTTACGGCGGCCTGGTCACCCTGGCGGTGGCCGCCGTATCGATATTGGCCGCACAACGCCTGGAACGCATGGCTGCCCTGAGCATCTTGGTCTCCGCCGGCACGCTGCTCGCGGCCGTCGGTTTTGCCCAACCAGTGCTCACTGGCGCGGCATTGTTCTACCTGGTCAACTCGACCCTGGCGCTGTGCGCCCTGTTCCTGCTCGCCGAGCTGGTCGAGCGCTCGCGCTCGGCCAACGAAGTGCCGCTGGATGAAGAAGAAGACGCCATGCCTTCGCCCCTGGAGTCGCTGCACCCGCCCAAGGGCATCAACCTCGATGATGAACAAAAGGTCGTGATCGGCCAGATCATCCCATGGACCATGGCCTTCCTCGGCCTGAGCTTCATCGCCTGTGCGTTGCTGATCATCGGCATGCCGCCGCTTTCGGGCTTCATCGGCAAACTCAACCTGATCAGTGCGCTGTTCAACCCGCTGGGGCTGGGCATAGCGCCGGAGCAACCGCTGACAACAGCTGGCTGGGGCCTGGTGGCATTGCTTGTGCTTTCCGGCATGGCATCGCTGATCGCCTTTGGCCGCGTGGGTATCCAGCGCTTCTGGAAGCCCGAGGAGCGCCCCTCGCCTGTGCTGCGTCGCTATGAGTGCCTGCCGATCGTCATCCTGCTCGGGCTGTGCATCATCCTCAGCTTCAAAGCCGAGCCGTTGCTGCGCTACACCCAGGACACGGCTGCCAGCCTGCAGGCGCCGGACACCTACATAAAAGCGGTGATGGCTGCCAAACCGATCCCTGGCCCGACCTCCCTCGACGTGGAGCTGCAGCCATGAACAGTCTGTTCCCCGCCCCGCTGCTGTCGGTGTCGCTGTTTGGCCTGTGGTTGCTGCTGAACCTGTCGGTCAGCGCCGGCAACCTGCTGCTCGCTGCCCTGCTCGGCATCCTTGCACCGCTGTTGATGGCACCCCTACGCCCCCAGCATGCCCATGTGCGGCGCCCACTGGTGATTGCCAAGCTGATTGGCCGGGTAGGCCTTGATGTGATTGTGTCCAACCTGCTGGTGGCCCGTGGCGTGCTGCGCGCCGGCAAACAGCCGCCGCGCTCGGCATTCGTGCACATCCCGCTGGCCCTGCGTGATGCCCATGGCCTGGCCGCGCTTTCGATGATCACCACGGTGGTACCGGGTACGGTCTGGTCCGAGCTGGCACTGGACCGCAGCGTGCTGCTGCTGCATGTGTTCGACCTGGAGGATGAAGCCGCCTTCATCGAGCACTTCAAGGCCACCTATGAACGCCCGCTGATGGAGATTTTCCAATGACAGGCCTGCTCGCCAACGCTGTACTCGCCAGCCTGTTCATTTTCGCCCTGGCCATGGCCCTGGCGCTGATCCGGCTGTTCCGCGGCCCGTCCGCCCAGGACCGAGTCCTGGCGCTGGACTACCTGTACATCCTGGCCATGCTGACCATGTTGGTACTGGGGATTCGCTATGCAAGTGACACCTACTTCGAAGGTGCGCTGCTGATTGCGTTGTTCGGCTTTGTCGGCTCGTTCGCCCTGGCCAAGTTCCTGCTTCGTGGTGAGGTGATCGAATGACCGAAACGCTAGCACTGCCCTTCTGGCTGGAGTTGGTCACTGCCGCGCTGCTGCTGATCGGCAGCCTGTTTGCCCTGATCGGTGCCGTGGGCCTGCTGCGCCTGAAGGATTACTTCCAGCGCATGCACCCACCCGCGCTGGCCTCGACACTCGGCGCATGGTGCGTGGCCTTGGCCTCGATCATCTACTTCTCGTGGCTCAAGGAAGCGCCCATCCTGCACGCCTGGTTGATCCCGATACTGCTGTCGATCACCGTACCGGTCACCACGCTCTTGCTGGCCAGGGCTGCGCTGTTTCGCAAGCGCATGTCGAAAGAAGCGGTGCCCGAGGAAGTCAGCAGCGGCGGCGACCGCGGCCACTGACAGCGTGCAGCCTCAGCCCTGGCTGAGGCGCTGCAGCTCGCGTCGGACCATGGCGGCATACGGTGGCGGGCCGAGCCGATACAGTTCACCGGCCACCCAGTTCAGCCAAGCCCCTTGCAAGTCCTCACGCCGAGCCAACAGGCGTTCGGCTTGCGCCAGCGCATCCGCCTGGTGCTGCTGATGGAACTCGGCACGCGAAACGGGCGAGCCGTTGCCGTCAGTCATTCACTGGCCTTGAAGGTGGTCAGCTCACCCTTGCGCCATTTCGCGACTTTGCCGGTCACGGCCTTGAGCAGCTTGCCCAGCCCTTCCTGCACTTGCTGGTGCGCAGCAAAGACCAACATCACGCCATGGCCCTCGCGCAGCACGATGCCCTTGCCTTCAGGCGCCGAAACAAAGGCATAGTCGCCCACGCCGTAGACGTTGAGCTTGATGTCACGAAAGCGCATTTCCAACTTGCCGCCTTCGCGGCTGGGCAGTACGGCGGCACGGAAGTGATCGCCTACTTTCAGCTCCAAGCGCTGCTTGTCATCGACCACCAATGCACTCTCGGTGTCGATCTCGGCCATATACAGGCCTTCAGGACTTTGTTCGGTGACATAGATAAAGCGGCCTTGGAACAGCTGGGCCAATTTACCGCGCAAATCGCCCAGGGCGAACAAGGCGTGGGTATCAAGAGTGCTGACTGCCAATGAAGTGATCCTCAACCGGTTACATCCCGCCCCCACACACGCTCGGTGAGGCACGGCCATTACATAGCGATAGGCGAAAAGAGTAATAAAGCGATGCGCTGATGTCTGTGCCTGCTGGCGATGCAGCATGCAGGATTCTTTACTCTGGCTTGCCAGATCTGGCCCCAGTACAGGCTTTCGGCAAATTCCCAACGCGGGAAGTGTAATGCCTGACAATAAAGCCGCCAGAAAAGATGCGATAGGGCGTTGCAGAGCACCCGACAGAACGGGTTCTGAAATCCATCAGCGCATTACTGGGGAAGGAATATGCACGAAAACACCGAAATCCGTCGAGAGGCAAACAACATTTCTTGCGACCGCCTTCAAGCGGCAAGGCCCTTCCTGAGTTGCTGCAACCAGGCCGCCTGGCATTCCACAGCCTCATCACGCGTGGCGAACGCAGTACCGCGGCGCTCCCCATTGACCAGCACCACCCAGCAAATGCGCTTGCCCAGCGCCTGCAAGGTGGCAGGCACACCGGAGCCAATCATCACGGCTACATCGACTCGGCTATTCATCATCCCCTCCGGAATTTAATTAGCACCCTAACGATAAAGCCATGATACGCCTGCCTGCGGGCAGGAAACAGCGCATCTCGGTACAGCAGTGTTACGCCACAAGCAACAAATTCAGCAGCGTTTGCCGCAACAACGCAAAAAGCCCCAGGGATTTCTCCGTGGGGCTCACGCACCGCGCTCGGTCAGATCTGCCGCTGGTGGCGGTCGAGCTGCTCGTGGCGCTCCTGGGCTTCGATGCAGTACTTGGTGGTCGGGCTGATCAGCAGACGCTGCAGGCCGATGGGCTCACCACTGTCATCGCACCAGCCAAAGCTTTCGTCAGCGATTCGGCCCAAGGCCATCTCCAGCTGCGGCAGCAGGCGTTGGTCACGCTCGATGGCGTTGACCAACCAGTGGCGCTCTTCTTCGACCGAGGCCACATCAGCTGGATCCGACGGGGTTTCCAGGCTTTCGATGATGATGCGGTTCTTATCGATGCGTTCATGGGTTTCGACTTTCATCGCTTGCAGCAGGCCAGTGAAAAAGGCCAGCTGTTCAGCGCTCATGTAGTCATCGGCCGACATGGCCAGCAACTGTTCCTTGGTCATCGATTTCTCTATGAAAAAATGTGCATTGGGCGATTCGGGTGCCGCCGACGCCAGCGCGTCGGCAGCGGAATTCTTCAAGCGCCAACCGGCACTCTTTTACAGGGGGCGGCAGTCTAAGGCGCCACGTCGCGTGGAGCAACTGCAATTGGGGGGGAATTTACGCCCATTGACCAGAATCCGCTGGTCGGCGCCCTGGGCGGGCATGCCTTGAGAGGGCGGGTGCATTCGAGAAGAAGCGCGCCACCTCTCAAGGCAAGTACAACGCACTCAGCGATCCTTGAACTGCGCCTCACGCTTGCCAATGAAGGCACTCATGCCTTCCTTCTGGTCTTCAGTGGCGAACGCCGCATGGAACACTCGACGCTCAAACCGCACGCCCTCACTGAGGGTAACTTCAAAGGCCCGATTGACACTCTCCTTGACCATCATGCTCACCGGGATCGACTTGCTGGCAATGGTCGCAGCCACTTTCAGCGCTTCCTCAAGCAGCTCGACCTGGGGCACGATGCGCGCCACAAGGCCGGCGCGCTCTGCCTCTTCGGCGCCCATCAGGCGGCCGGTCAGGCACAGTTCCATGGCCTTGGCCTTGCCGACTGCGCGGGTCAGCCGCTGGGTGCCGCCCATGCCGGGCAATACGCCCAGGTTGACCTCAGGCTGACCGAATTTGGCATTGTCAGCGGCCAGAATGAAGTCGCACATCATCGCCAGTTCACAGCCGCCACCCAAGGCAAAACCCGACACCGCAGCAATGATCGGTTTGCGCCGGTTGGCGATGCGATCAGCATCGCTGAACAGGTCATCGACGTAGATCTGCGGGTATTTGAGGTCGGCCATTTCCTTGATGTCGGCACCGGCGGCAAACGCCTTGGCCGAGCCTGTCAGCACTACGCAGCCGATGTTCGGGTCCTTTTCCAGCTGGTCCAGGGCCTGGTTGATCTCACCGACGATCTGCGCGTTGAGCGCATTGAGCGCCTGGGGCCGGTTGAGGGTAATCAGGCCGACCTTGCCGTGGATGTCCAACAGGATGGTTTCGAATGCCATGCAGACTGCTCCTTCAAAGATTGCGCGCAATGACCATGCGCTGAATGTCGCTGGTGCCTTCGTAGATCTGGCAAACCCGAACGTCGCGGTAGATCCGCTCCAGCGGAAAGTCACTCAGATAGCCATATCCGCCCAGGGTCTGCAAGGCATCCGAACAGACCTTTTCGGCCATTTCCGAGGCGAACAGCTTGGCCATCGACGCCTCCACCAGCGCCGGGCGCCCGGCGTCACGCAGCGCGGCGGCATGCAACACCATCTGCCGGGCCACGGCAATGCGCGTGGCCATGTCAGCCAGGCGGAACGCCACGGCCTGGTGCTCGATCAACGGCTTGCCAAAGCTCTGGCGCTCCTTGGCATAGTCGCGCGCCACCTCGAACGCGGCACGTGCCATGCCGACCGACTGGGACGCAATGCCGATACGCCCACCCTCAAGGTTGGCCAGGGCGATCTTGTAGCCCTGCCCTTCTTCGCCCAGGCGATTGGCAACGGGCACGCGCACATTGTCGAAAACGATCTGACAGGTGTCCGAGGCATGCTGCCCTAGCTTGTCCTCGACCCTCGCCACCTGGTAGCCCGTCGCATCGGTGGGCACGATGAAAGCGGTGATGCCGCGCTTGCCCGCTTGCGGGTCGGTCACCGCAAACACGATGACCACACCGGCGTTCTGCCCGGAGGTGATGAACTGTTTGCTGCCGTTGAGCACATAGTGATCGCCCTCCAGACGCGCGCGAGTCTTCAGGCTGCTGGCATCGGAGCCCGCCTGGGGCTCGGTCAGGGCGAAGGCGCCGATCATCGCACCGCTGGCCAGCGGCGTCAGAAACTGCTGCTTTTGCTGCTCGGTGCCAAACTTCAGGATCGGCACACAACCCACCGAGTTGTGCACGCTCATGATGGTCGAGCAGGCACCGTCGCCTGCGGCGATTTCTTCAAGGGCCATGGCGTAGGCTACATAGCCCGTGTCACTGCCCCCGTACTGCTCCGGCACCAGCATGCCGAACAGGCCCAGCGCGGCCATCTCGTCGATGGCTTCACGGGGGAAGCGGTGCGCCTTGTCCCACTGTTCGGCGAACGGCCGCAGGCGTTCCTGGGCAAAGTCACGGACAGCGTCGGCGATTTGTTGTTGCTCGTCAGTTACCAGCATGGTTCACCTCAATACAGGCATTCGACGGCCATGGCCGTGGCCTCGCCACCGCCGATGCAGATGGCGGCCACGCCCCGGCGCAGGTTGTTCTGGCGCAGGGCCGACAGCAAGGTCACCAAAATCCGCGCACCCGAGGCACCGATCGGGTGGCCCAGCGCGCAGGCACCGCCGTGGATGTTGACCTTGTCATGCGGCAGGTCGAGGTGCTTCATAGCCGCGAGGGTGACGACGGCAAAGGCTTCGTTGATCTCGAACAGGTCCACCTCGGCCAGGTTCCAGCCGGTGCGCTTCATCAGTTTGTCGATGGCGCCGATCGGCGCGGTGGGGAACAGCGCCGGGGCATCGGCGAACGCGGCATGGCCATGAATGACGGCCAGGGGTTTCAAACCGCGCTTTTCAGCTTCGCTACGGCGCATCAGCACCAGCGCCGCGGCGCCGTCGGAAATCGAACTGGCGTTGGCCGCTGTCACCGTCCCGCCCTCACGGAAGGCCGGCTTGAGCTGCGGGATCTTGTCCAGACGCGCCTTGGGCGGTTGTTCGTCATCCTTGATCACGCGCTTTTCCTTGCCTTCGGTGACCTCTACCGGGACGATCTCGGCGCTGAAGCGGCCGTTTTTGATGGCGTCCTGGGCACGGGTCAGCGAGCTGATGGCGAAGGCATCCTGGGCTTCGCGGCTAAAGCCGCCAGCCTGCGCGCAATCCTCGGCGAAGGTGCCCATCAGGCGCCCTTTGTCGTAAGCGTCTTCCAGGCCGTCCATGAACATATGGTCAATGATCTTGCCATGCCCCATGCGATAGCCACTGCGGGCCTTGTCCAGCAGGTAGGGCGCGTTGGTCATGCTCTCCATGCCACCGGCCACCACCACATCGGCGCTGCCGGCCAGCAACAGGTCATGGGCCATGATCGCCGCCTGCATGCCCGAACCGCACATCTTGTTCAGGGTGGTGCAGGTGGTGTGTTTATCCAGGCCGGCGCCCAGCGCCGCCTGACGTGCAGGCGCCTGCCCCAGGCCTGCCGGCAGCACGCAACCGAACAGCACCTGCTCGACGCTGGTGGCCTGGATGCCGGCGCGCTCGACGGCGGCGCGGATTGCGGCGGCGCCCAGTTGCGGCGCGGTCAGGCTCTTGAGGTCGCCCTGCAGGCCGCCCATGGGCGTGCGCACGGCGCTGACGATGACAATCGGGTCGTTGGCGAGGGTCATGTTCATTTCTCCTTACTTGGCAGCCATGCGCAGTGCGCCGTCGAGGCGGATCACCTCGCCGTTGAGCATGCTGTTCTCGATGATGTGGCGGGCCAGTGCGGCGTATTCCTGCGGGCGGCCCAGGCGTGGCGGGAACGGTACGCCAGCGGCAAGCGAGTCGCGCACTTCCTGGGTCATGCCGGCCATCATGGGCGTCTCGAAAATGCCTGGGGCGATGGTCATCACGCGGATACCGAAACGCGCCAGCTCACGGGCCGCTGGCAGCGTGAGGCTGGCGATGGCGCCCTTGGACGCGGCGTAGGCGGCCTGGCCGATCTGCCCGTCATAGGCGGCGATGGACGCGGTGTTGATGATCACACCCCGTTCAGCGCCTTCGTCAGCCGGGCCCTCGGCCATCGCCGCCGCCGTCAGGCGCAGCAGGTTGAAGCTGCCAATCAGGTTGACGTTGATGACCTTGGCGAAGCTCGCCAGCCCATGCGGCCCTTGCTTGCCCAGGACCTTCTCGGCGCCGACGATACCGGCGCAGTTGACCAGGCCATGAATGCTGCCAAACGCGCTGACGGCGGCGTCGACCGCAGCCTTGGCGGCCTGCTCGTCGCTGATGTCAGCAACTGCGAAACGGGCGTTGTCGCCCAGTTCACGCGCCTTGGCTTCGACGGCCTGGGCATTGAGGTCGACCAGCATGACCTTGGCACCCGCCTCGATCAGCATTTGCGCGGTGGCGGCACCTAGCCCGGAAGCCGCGCCGCTGACGATGAAATGTTTGTTGATGATCTGCATGGTAGGTTCCCTCAGGCGCTGTTGCTGGCGGCCAGTAGCGCTTGTTGTTTGGCGATTTCCTGGTTGCGCAGGATGAAGCGTTGCAGCTTGCCGCTCGGGGTCTTGGGCAGCTCGCTGACGAATTCGATTTCACGCGGGTAGGCGTGGGCATACAGGCGCTGGCGCACGTGTTGGCGCAAGGTCTCTTCCAGCTCAGCGGTGCCTGGCACACCGTTGGCCAATACCACGAAGGCCTTGATCAGTTCGGTGCGCTCGGGGTCGGGCTTGCCGATCACCGCCGCCTCGATGACTGCCGGGTGTTCGATCAGCGCGCTTTCCACATCGAACGGGCCAACCCGGTAGCCGGAGGTGGTGATCACGTCGTCGCTGCGGCCGACAAAACTGATGCTGCCGTCAGCGTTGAGCTCGACAGTGTCGCCGCTGAGGTAGTACTTGCCCACGAAAGATCGGGTAGGCACACCGTGGTAACCACCGAACCAGCAAAGCGGCGATTGCTCGCGGTCAACCGCCAGGATGCCTGGCTGGCCGACCGGTAATTCTGCGCCCTGTTCATCCAGCACGACGATGCGGTGACCGGGAATGGCGAACCCGGCTGACCCCAGGTGTACCGGGTGTTTGAGAGCATGGTGGTTGCACAGCACCATGCCCAGTTCGGTCTGGCCGTAATGATCGTGGATGGTCACACCCAGCTCGTCGGCGAACCAGCGAATCACCTCCGGGTTGAGCGGTTCGCCCGCGCTGCTGACGACCCGCAGGCGCCCCTTGATCGGCGCGGAGAACTCGCTACCCGCGGCAATCAGCAGCCGATAGGCCGTGGGTGAGCCCGCCAGGTTGGTGATGCCCAGCTTGTTGATGACCCGCGCGCAGCTCTCGACGCTGAACGGGCCATCGTAGAAGGTGGTGGCGTGGCCCAGCGACAGCGGGCCGGTCACCGCGTAATACAGGCCATACGCCCAGCCTGGGTCGGCCAGGTTCCAGAAGTTGTCCTCGGGGCGCAGGCCGATGGCATCGCGCATGTAGCCCTGGAAGGCCACAATCGCGCGCAGCGGCACCTCCAAGGGTTTGGCAGGGCCGGTGGTGCCGGAGGTGAACATCAGCAGGAACGGGTCATCGCCCGAGCGCATGACGGGCTCACAGACGGCTGAGGCCGTCGCCAGGCATTGTTGGAAATCCAGCTCGCCACTGCGGGCGTTGACCGTGATGATCGTCGGGCAAGCCTGCACATCGTCCAGCTTGGCGCGATTGTGGCTGTCGGTGACGACGACCCGGGCGTGGGACTGCTCCAGGCGGTGTTCGATGGCCTTGGGCCCGAACGCGGTGAACAGCGGCTGGTACACCGCCCCCAGGCGCCAGGTGGCGAGAATGGTGACCAGCAGCTCGGGGGTACGCGGCATCAGGCCGGCAACCCGGTCGCCGGCACCCACGCCCTGCGCCTTGAGCACATTGGCAAAACGGGCAGCTTGCGCCTTCAGCTGATCGTAGCTGTGGCGCGTGCTGTTGCCCTCGCGGTCCTCGTGGATCAGCGCCAGCTTGCCGTCACCGGCATGCCGATCACAGCATTCGACACAGGCATTGAGGGTAGCTAGGTTGCCATGCAGCGCCGTGCTGGCGGCCTGGGCAAGGTCGAACGCTCGAACGGCCTCGGCGTAATCACGCATCGTCTGACTCCTGGTTCTTGTTTTTGGAGTTTAACCATCAGTCCGACGATGTTCGCGCCGCTCAATCGCGGCGGCAATGGCCAAAGCTGTCAATCTGGATGACCGGTTTGGCCGCCCTCGTTCACCCCGCTGCGCGCTTGGCTGCACGCAGGTAGGACTGGGTAAGCCCGCTGATCAGGCGCTCGGTATCCACGCTCTGCTGTTCCCGCAGGCGGCTTAACTGCTCCTCGAGCGCTGTTGGCGACAAGGCTGGCTGCTGAGCCTGTAGCCGAATGATACGCTGGGTGTAGTCCGCACTGATGGCATCGAACATCCTGACATGTTGCTGACGCAGGTAACGGCGCCAGAACTCGCGCTGGCTCAGGCTATCGGTAAGGGCTTCGAGGGTCTGTGCGCGGGTAACATGCAGGAATGCAGCCTCTACCTGGGCCTGGGTCAGCTCGGCAGCGTCGGGGTAGCGCATGGCAGAGGGCTGGTCGGGCAGCGTCAAACGGCTGCGAAGTTGCACCTTGTAGGCGAGCCCCAATGCCAACTGGTCGAAATGCTCCCCCGTGGCCTGACGCTGTCGGCTGTCCCGGTAGGCCACCCATTCCAGCTGGTCCAGGCGAAACAACTGGCGGCCCAGCTCCAGCAACTCGCCCCTGCTTTCAGGGTTCAGCGCGCGGGTTTCGGCCTGCGCCTGCCTCACCACCAGTTGAAGTGCACTGAAACGGTTGGCAACTGCGTCCGAACAGGAGAGTGGCCGAGCGGCACGTTCAAAGACGTCCCGACAAAGCACCGGGTCCCCATCCAGCGCTTCGAGCAATGACCACACGCCTTCCACCAGCGCAGCACGCCCTCCGCCTGCCTGACTGTAGTCAGCCGTGAACTCCAAGCGCGCCAGCAACCTGAATAGCCCACTGCTGTCAGGTTGCTCCAGTAACCGCTGCCATAGCGCGTCCCTGGTCACCTGGGCCGCCTCGTCGGCATGTCCGACCATGAGCGTACGGGCCCTGGGCAGGTCAACGAGCGCTGAAGCCTCAGGCAGGTGCCCGTGCTCATCGATGACATCGAGTGCATACAGCCTACGTAGCTGCATGGCCGGCAGTGGGTTGCGCTCGACCAAAAGGGCACGCCGAAATGCATAGGGCATTTCCTGGATCTCGTTCGGTACACTGCGCAGTTGGTTGTCGCGCAGGTCAGCACGCTCGAGCAAACCGCACAGTTCCAGGCGTTGCGGCCAGGCGCCCAAGCGGCAATGACGAAGGTTCAGGCTGCTCAACCGGGAAAGTTGATGGAGCCTCAGGTCAAGCACCTCCAGCCGGTTATAGCTAAGGTCAAGGTGAGCAAGATTGGGCAGGTCGTGCAAAATCTCGATTGCCTGCGCATCGAGCCGAATCTGGTTATGCGCCAGACGCAGCACGCGAATGTCCGGTAGATACGCAATACCCCTCGGCAGGCGTAACAACTGGTTCTGACTGAGGTTCAGGTGCGTCAGGGCAGTGAACGGGCGAAGAAAATCGACCGGGATATCGGTGACCTGCGAGTCGTTCAGGCTCAGCACCGTGATGCGATGAAACTCGATTTGCGCGGGTAACAGCGGCAGCGTGCCCAGGTGCGCGCCGCTCAGCGACAAGCGCTGCCCTTCGCCTGCCGGCACGATTTCGCCTTGCAGCCGCCATGCCCGCAGAATGCTGTCTGCCGTCAACCTGCGCGCGGCTTGCCGACCGGCCTGCAACTCGGCACCGACCCAGCGGTTGAGGTGCTGCACCAGTTGATCATGATCGTCCTGCAACGCCACCAGGGCCTCGAACACTGGACGTGGGCCTTGCTGCAAGCGCGCCTGCTCTGCATCCAGCGCTTGCTCATCCAGGCCTGGATAGAGTGAGCGTAATTGGTCGCGGATGATCGCCTGCTCATCCCTGGGGCCAGCCGAAGGGCGGCCGCTGAGTGGGTACCCGACGCGCCCATCGTCCAGACGACGACCTGGATTGAACCAGGCGCCCTGCTCTGGCCAACGGAGCATACGGACAACCCCCGAATGCGAAGCGGGTAACCGGCTCAGCAGTTGCTCGCGCAACTGGTTTGCCGAATCCTTGGCTGTCAGCTGCATAGCCGCCCGCTGCGCTGGGGTAAGCGCGGCAACGATTGCCTCGAAAATGCAGCCAGGCACGGCAAGCGTAATCACCTGCTGCTCACCCAGGCCGTTGTACAGCTCAAACGTGCCTTCATGGCGGACCAGTATGCGTTCCGCCTCACTGTGCCCACCGCTACCCAGGTGTTTGATCGAACGCCCATCCACCGCACCATCGCGCAAGTCGATGTCGAGGTTTTCAAGTTCGAAGCTGTCCAGCAACGTGAGCACCAACTCGCCTGTCAGGTCGCTGTAAGCCGTGCTCAGGTAAAGCCCAGCCAATGCTTGGTTCAAGCGTGCCAGGCGCAGCAAGGCGTGCGCGTCACTTGCGCACGACAACGGCAGGCGTTGCTCGACCCGCGCCATTGCACGTTCAACTTCGCCCGCCTGGCCAGCCACTTCGTTGACGTAGGCCGCAGGCAAGGTAGGGAAGTCCCGTTTGACCAACAGGCTCAAAGGGTCTTCGGCAAACGACTGCGCTGTCAGATGGTCAAACAACTGCGGGCGCAATTGCGCCTCATGCGCCAGCGTCTGCTCCAGCCCCTTGCCCACCCCTGGCTGGCCCTCGCTCCAGGCCAGCAATGCACTGTCCGATGGCATCAGGGTCTGCAGGCGAACACGCGCAAAGAACGTTTCAATGCGTGCATGCGCCTGAAAAGCACGTAGGGTTTGCCCGAGGTTCACCGGGGCAGGTCGGTTCTCCACCAGCACACCCCGCAACTCGTCCTCATTGACACCCGCCACCTGCAATATCCGCTCGGCCTGTCGAGGTTCGATAGGCGGATGTTGCGGCCAAAGCACATCGAGCATGCGTGCAGGCTCCTGCCATGTCAGCGGTTGCGCGCGCATCAGTCGCCAGCCTCGCTCACCGTTGTGCAGCACAATCGGCCCATACCCCCCCTCCCCCGCGGCGTGGCGCAGCCGATAGGGGCCATCGGGTATTGGCTGATGCACCTCGTGGTAGCGTCCGTCGAGACGGACCCAGCGACGCCCTCCCTCGCCGTAGCGCCCTTCTTCGAGCAAGTCGATGGTGCCTGGCATGGATCGATAGTTCGCGGCGTCGAAGTGCCACAGGCGAGCACGCCCATTGCCCAGTGTTACAGGCTCAAGACTTGCGACAAACGCGCTGCGCAGGTAACTGACCCCCGCCACGGTGGCAGCGGTGGCAGCCAGGGTTTCGGCGAGGCCCAGCAGATGCTCCAGTGCTTCGTGCTGATGGCCCCTGGACCAGTCCCTTACACCCTCGAACACTTCCGAGCAGGTCTGGACCACTAGCTGCCCCAACAACAAGGCCCCCACGACCGGACTGAAAAACCCCGCCAGGTTCACCAGGTCCAGGCCTACGGCCTTCCACTCAGCGTGCCTGGCGCGCACCGCCAGGCTATCGGCATCGGTCGTCGGTACCAGCAGCAACCGGGCATCCCCTTTGACCCGTTGCACTTGCTGGGAAGCCAGTTGCGCGAAAATACCCGTACCCTGGGCGGCACCTTCGAGCTGCAAGTCCGGCTGGTCGTCCTTCAGGCGCTTGGCAAGGGTAGTGACGAAACCTGCACGGTGCTCAAGGCTGATCATCTGAGTGAAGTACTGCCGGTAGTCAGCGCTCTGCAGCAGCAGCGCCAGGGCGCTGTTCATGGCCTGCGCAGTGGTAAAGAAGCGCAGCGCCTGATGGGGATCACTGGGGAGGTACAGGACGATGCCCCAGTCATCCCCCGCAGTGTCATGCAACGGGATCAGCAAGCCATCAGCCACCGGTTGCTCAAGGGCCGTCAGCAGCATGGGCGTACCTTTCAGCCCTTGCTGTCGATGCGCTTGACCGTGGTCCGCCACTTCACGCAGGGCAATCTGCACATCGCTGCTGATGCTGCCCTGCAAGGCGGCCACTTCGGTCGCAAGCTTCAGGCCTGAGCGCTTGTCTTCAGCCAACGTTGCCAAGGTGGACGGGTGAAAGATCCTTTCCAGCTCATCTTGATAGCGCTGGCCGACGTTCAGTGTGCGGCAGGCCTCGATCAAGGCCTCCAGTGACGCATTCAAAGGTTGCTCGCGGCCAGGCAAAACCAGCCCCGTACCCTGGTAGTAACCCGTGCCAGCAGCAAAATTGCGCATCAGCCGCAGCAGCCCGTTTTCACGCGTCTGGCTGTACTCGTAGGTGGGCTGCAAGGTGCCGGGCAGAGTGCCGAAGCGCGGCGCAATCCGCAGCCATTCGAGCTGGGCAAATGCCTGCCCGTCTGGCAACGGTGCATCCAGCAGCGTCGCCAGGTGCTGCTCGGCAAACTGCTGGAGTGGCAGTAGCTCAACCGTGAGCTCACGCAAGCGTGCCTGGCTCGCATGGTGCGCGTTCAGGCTGGTACGCAGGGTGTTGATCTGGCCTTTTGAAGCGCGCTTGAGCCACTCGGGTAACGTGGCGCCAATGAACGTGTCGTGGCCAGTGGTGGGGTTGGGCATGGTGGGCTCCCTGGGTAGTGGGCGGAGTCAACCATGCTGCATAAGCGTCAGCTCAAGACGCAGAGGGAAGCGGCCCGCGAGGCCTTGCCACGGCAGCGCCCTCAGCGCCCCGAATCGCGTGCCTGAATCAATGCCCGGTAGTGCCCCGGGTTACAGCCAAACCACTTGCGAAACGCTTTGTAGAACGAACTGCTGTCGGCAAACCCAAGGCGCTCGGCGATCTCACCCATGGCCGCCTCTTCCTCGCTCAACCAGGCGATCGCCAGCTCACGGCGTACGCTGTCTTTCAAGCCTTGGTAGTTCTGCCCCTCCTCGGCCAGGCGCCGGCGCAGGGTCGAGGGCGACAGGCACAACTGGCGCGCCAGGCTGTCACCGTCCGGCCAATGCTCCGGGGCCAGGCGCAGCAGGTTGGTGCGGATACGCCGCCCAAGGCTTGCGGGGTCACGGTATTTGACCAGGATGTTGCCCGGCGCTTCGGCAAGAAAGCGCTGCAATTCCTCCTCGCTGCGCCGCAGTGGCAGTTCGAGGCATTCGGCGGCGATGATCATGCGCGTGCGCGGGCGTTCGAAGTGCAGGTTCTCCGAAAACATCACCCGATAGTCGTCACAGAACGGTGGCTCGGCGCAGCGCAGGTCGATGGCCAGAATCGGGATGCGCCGCCCGGCCAGCCAGCAGGCCACGCCATGCACGATCATCCAGAAGGTGAAATACGTGAAGGCGCGACGGGGTTCGTCCCGCGGCTCGTTGATGACGATCTCGGCCAGGCCTTCCTGGCGAACCAGGCTTGGCTGCAAGTCTTCGAGCATCAGCGACAGGAACGCCAACGCGGTTTCCAGCGCCGTGCCCAAGCTCGGCTGGCCCATGCTCGCCCGGCACATGAACGCCAGGCTGCCGCTGCGCAGGCCACGCGGGTCCATGGCGAAGAACTCGTCATTGCAGCGCCGCGCCAGCAAACGCCAGAGGCGGGCATAGGCGTCGGCACTGACCCGTGCAGCGGGCAGGTGCAAGTGCTCGACGGCAATGCCAGCCCGCGCCAGCAAGCCGCTATCGGGTTCACCCTTCGGGCAGGTCTGCAACAGCGCTTCGCGCACCAGTTGCATGGAGATAGTGTCTTTATCGCTCATCGACAGTCCTGTCGGTTCTGTGCCGGTCATGTTAGGGCGCCCAGTTGAAAACAGCCATCACAACCCTGCCGCCAGGCTCAGGAAGGCCTGGATCAGGCGCAGTTCGCGGCGGCGCTCCAGGCAGCCAATCATGTGCTGGTTGAGCAGGCCGTCGCCGGCCAGCGGCCGAGCCACCACCCTGGGGTCATGGGCCACTTCAGTGGACGACACAACGCCAATGCCCAGCTCCGAGGCCACCGCTTCGGTCACTGCCTCGCGGCTGTCCAGCTCCAACAGTACCCGCGGCTGCACGCCTGCCTTGGCGCAGGCCTTGTCAAAGGTACGCCGGGTGGTGGAACTCGGCTCACGCAGCACCATGATCTGCTGGTGCAGCTCGGCCAGCGGCAAGCCCCCCTCGCCACTGGCCCAGGCATGCCCCGCCGGCAGCAAGGCGCACAGGCGCGATTCACACAGGCTCTGCAAATGCAGGCCCTTGCGCGGTTCAATCTCGGTCAGCACGGCCACGTCGGCATGCTCGCTGAGCAACGCAGCCAGGGTTTCCTGGGCATTGCCCAGGCGCAGGTTGACAGTAATGCCCGGGTAGCGCTCGCGCAGCAGGGCAAGCATCGGCATGACCCGGTGCGGGCCGTCGGCGGCCACTTCCAGACGCCCGGTCAGCAATTGCCGGTTGGCCTCGAGCATGGCCTGGGCCTCCTCCGCCAGGCCGAACATGGCGCGGGTGATGGCTGCCAACCGCGTGCCCTCCTCGGTCAGCTCCACGCGCCGGGCGGTACGCCGCAACAAGGTGATCTGGTAGTGCTCTTCCAGCGCCTTGACGTGGCCGGTGACGGCCGGCTGGCTGATGAACAACCGCGCCGCAGCGCGGGTGAAACTACCTTCACGCGCCACCGCATCGAAGGCACGCAGCTGGAACAGGTTCATATCTATCGGCCCGACTTATGGCTGGCATAACAACAAACAATTTGATTGATAGCACAGTGAATTGCAACCTTGGCTCCGTAGTTTCAGCGCCAGATTTTTCGGCTCACCACCCGCCGCTTGTGAGGAACCACGGAATGAGCAACGCCCCGATCCTGCTGACCCCCGGCCCCCTGACCACTTCAGCCCGTACCCGCCAAGCCATGCTGGTGGACTGGGGCTCCTGGGACCGCGACTTCAACCAACTCACGGCCAGCGTCTGCGAGCAATTGCTGGCGATCATCGACGGCAGCGCCAGCCACCACTGCGTGCCCCTGCAAGGCAGCGGCACCTTCGCCGTGGAAGCCGCCATCGGCACTCTGGTTCCGCGTGACGGCAAGGTGCTGGTGTTGATCAATGGGGCCTACGGCCAACGCCTTGCGAAGATCTGCAAGGTGCTGGGGCGCACCTACAGCACCTTCGAAACCGCCGAAGACCAGCCGACCACCGCCGCCGACGTCGACCGCCTGCTGGCTGCCGACCCGGGTGTCACCCACGTGGCGCTGATCCACTGCGAAACCAGCACCGGCATCCTCAACCCGCTGCCAGAGATCGCCCAGGTGATCAAACGCCACGGCAAGCGCCTGATCATCGATGCCATGAGCTCGTTCGGCGCCCTGCCGATCGATGCCCGCGCAGTCCCCTTCGAGGCATTGATCGCCGCCTCCGGCAAATGCCTGGAAGGCGTACCTGGCATGGGCTTCGTCTTCGCCGAAAAAACCGCACTGGCCGCAGCCGAAGGCAACGCCCACTCCCTGGCCATGGACCTGTACGACCAGCACACCTACATGGCCAAGACCGGCCAGTGGCGCTTCACCCCACCCACCCACGTGGTCGCGGCGCTGCACGAAGCACTGCAACAGTACAACGAGGAAGGCGGCCTGCCCGCCCGCCACCAGCGCTACGCCGACAACTGCAAGACGCTGCTGGACGGCATGGCCGCCATCGGCCTGCGCAGTTTCCTGCCCGCCGACATCCAGGCGCCGATCATCGTTACCTTCCACGCCCCGAACGACGCCCGCTACCAGTTCAAGGACTTCTACGAGCGGGTCAAGGCCAAGGGCTTCATCCTCTACCCCGGCAAGCTGACCCAGGTCGAAACCTTCCGCGTCGGCTGCATCGGCGTGGTCGGGCCAGACGGCATGCAGGCCGCCGTAAATGCCGTGGCCGACGTACTGCGGGAAATGGAAGTACTGACCATCTGACCCTTTGCCCACCCGACTTCAGGAATTAGCGCACATGAACTACAGCAACCCAACACAGCTGCAAGCCGCCATCCTCGACTGGGCCGGCACCGTGGTCGATTTCGGCTCGTTCGCCCCGACGCAGATCTTCGTCGAAGCCTTCGCCGAGTTCGATGTCCAGGTCTCCATCGAAGAAGCCCGTGGCCCGATGGGCATGGGCAAGTGGGACCACATCCGCACCCTGTGCAACGTGCCAGACATCGCCGAGCGCTACCGCAAGGTGTTCGGCCGCACCCCGACCGACGATGACGTCACCGCCCTCTACAACCGCTTCATGCCGCTGCAGATCGAAAAAATCGCCGTGCACTCGGCGCTGATCCCCGGCGCGCTGGACACCCTCACCGGCCTGCGCCAGGGCGGCCTGAAGATCGGCTCGTGCTCGGGTTACCCGAAGGTGGTCATGGACAAGGTGGTGGCGCTGGCCGCGCAGAACGGCTACGTGGCCGACCATGTGGTGGCCACCGACGAAACCCCGAATGGCCGCCCATGGCCGGCCCAGGCCCTGGCCAACGTGATTGCCCTGGGCATCGATGACGTGGCGGCCTGTGTGAAGGTCGATGACACCGTGCCGGGTATCCTCGAAGGCCGTCGTGCGGGCATGTGGACCGTGGCCCTGGTGTGCTCCGGCAATGCCCTGGGCCTGACCTGGGAAGGCTACCAGGCGCTGAGTGCCGAGGCGCTGGAAAGCGAGCGCAAGCGCATTCATGCGCTGTTCGCCAGTTCCCGCCCGCACTACCTGATCGACACCATCAACGAGCTGCCCGAGGTGATTGCCGATATCAACCAGCGCCTGGCCAAGGGCGAGATGCCGCAGGCCTGCTGACCGTCGCGCTTGGCGCCTGGGGTTGCCTTGCAGCCCCAGGTGCACATCTGGGTTGTTTTCCAGGGCCATTCTGTACATTGCGCCGTGACTGCGAAACTCAATAATCGGGCCACCTCTTTCCTGACGATTACACCGCAAAGGGAACACCGATGAGCACGCATACCCGCAACAGACGGCTGACGGTACCGCAGCTGGTGGCCATGAAAGGCCGGCAGAAAATCGTTTCGCTGACGGCCTACTCCAGCGCTATTGCCAAGGTCATCGACCCCCTGGTCGATTTCATTCTGGTGGGTGACTCCACCGCGATGGTCGGCTACGGCCGCCCGTCCACCCTGGGCATGCGCCTGGACGAAATCATTGGCCATACCCGGGCGGTCGTAGACAGCACGCGCCTGGCCTGCGTGATCGCCGACATGCCATTCGGCAGCTACCAGGAATCCCATGAGCAGGCGTTTCGCAACTGCGCCCAGGTACTCGCCAGCACCGGTTGCGACGCGGTAAAGCTGGAGGCCAACCAGGCCTTGGCAAGCACCGTGGCGTTTCTGGTCGCGCGCGGCATACCGGTCATGGCGCACATCGGCCTGATGCCGCAATTCATCAATGTGATGGGCGGCTACAAGGCCCAAGGCATGAGCCCCGACAGTGGCGCTGCACTGCGTGCCGATGCGCAGGCCAACCTTGAGGCTGGTGCCTTCAGCCTGGTGCTCGAAGGCGTGGCCGAACCCATTGCCCGCGCCATCACCGAGGCCACCGACAAACCGACCATCGGCATTGGCGCCTCACCCGCTTGCGATGGCCAGGTGCTGGTCACCGAAGACCTGCTGGGGCTGGGCGGCGAACACGTGCCACGCTTCGTCAAGCAGTATGCCGACGTCGGCCAGGTGATCCGCGAGGCCTGCGCCCGCTACGCTGACGAAGTGCGCGACGGCGCCTTCCCCGAAATGCATCACTGCTACGGGGTCTGAGCCTCGTCCTGAATCGCCTTGACCAGGCGTTGCAGCGCCTGGCCAATGTCCTTGTCCCAGTCCAGCGTGTAGCACAGCCGCAGGTGGCCCTGCCAAAGGCCACATTGGCTGAAGATTTCCCCCGGCGCGATGACGATGCGCTGGGCCAACAGCCGCTCGAAGACCCGGCGCATGTCCACTGGCCGGGTCGCCGCCAGCCACAGGCTCGCCCCACCCTGCGGCTCGACGATACGCAGGCAGCCTTGGCCGTGGGCCTCCAGCAACGCCTTCATGTGCAGCATGCGAGCGCGCAGCAAAGGCCGCAGGCGTTGCAGATGCTGCTCTACCCGACGCGAGGTGAACAACTTGGCGATCGCCTTCTGGCGAATCGGTGACAACCGAAAACCGCGCTCCAGAAACACGTGCTGCAAGCGCTCGGCATGGCGCTTGCACAGCAGATAGCCATAAGGCGCCTCGGCACCGATCACCTTGTCGAAGGCAGCGAACACCAACAGCCGGTCGGGGTCGGCGAAATCACGATAGCGCGGCGCCGCCTCGTGGAAACACAGTTCGCCATACCCGTCGTTCTCGAACAGCCACACCTCGCGCTCGGCCAGCCAGCGGCAGATCTGCAGTTTGTCCTCGGCCGGCATCAGGCCACCCTGAGGCGCATTGGTGGTTGACGACAGCACTGCCAGGCGCACCGGTACGGTGCTCAGCAGTTGATGCAACTGCTGCAGGTCGAACCGACCGTCGTCGCCCAAGGGCACTTCGATGATGGTCATGCGCGCGGCCTGCAACTGCCTCAGTACCGCCCAGCTGCAGGGCGACTCGACCAGCGCCACCTCGCCCTCGAGGTTCAGGGCACGCACCGCCAGCTCCAGCATGCTGCGCAGGTCGGCACCGATGAACACGTGCTCGGCTTGCCAGCAACGCTGCGCCGAGCGGGTATAAATGCCCGCCAGCACGCTGCGCAATTCAGGTTCACCGAACGGTTGATACAGCGGCACTTGGGCACGCGGGTATTGGCGCGCCAACTCCCGTTCGATCATCAGCAGCGGTGTATCCAGCGACAGCAGCATGGCCGGCGCATCACTGCCAAGGGCCAGCATGCCAGGCTGGCGTGCGCTGGCAAACACGGTGTCGAGCAAGCTCGCGGAGGGCTCCCTGCGCAACGGCGCGCTACGGGTGACGGTGAAGTAGCCCCGCTTGGGCCGCGCAATCACCCGCCCCTGGTCCTCGAGCAGCGCATAGGCGTATTTGGTGCTGGAGACCGAAACACTCAGCCGCTGGGCCAGATCACGCAACGACGGCATGCGCTGCTCCACGTCGCAAGGCGCCGCCTCGATCCAGTCGAGCAGGTAGCGGTAGACCGCCTGGTAGGTGAAGCCGGGTTTGTCGCTGTGGCGGGTATCCATACTCGGGCATCGTAGGCAGATAACGGCTACAGGGTAAACGAAAGCCCCTGCCCAGCGTCCAGCATCAGCGGCGCAACCTTTATTCCGGCAACTGCACCTGCGGCTTGGTCGCGGCAAAAATCGCCCAGCTCGACACGAACAACGCCGCGATCAACGGCCCGATCACGAACCCGTTGAGCCCGAACACCGCCAGCCCGCCCAAGGTGGAAACCAGGATCAGGTAGTCTGGCATGCGCGTATCCTTGCCCACCAGAATCGGCCGCAGCACGTTGTCCACCAGGCCGATCACCAGCACGCCGAACGCGCTCAGGATCACCCCCGGCAAAATCGCCCCGGTCAGCAGGAAGTACGCCGCCACCGGCGCCCACACGATGCCCGCCCCCACCGCTGGCAACAGCGACAGAAACGCCATCAGTACCGCCCACACCAGCGCACTCGGAATATCCAGCACCCAGAAGATCAGACCGCCCAGCGCGCCCTGGGTAATGGCAACCAGCACGTTGCCCTTGACCGTCGCCCGCACCACACGGTTGAACTTCAACTGCAACCGGCGCTTCTGGTGCTCGGGCAGTGGCACCGCCAACCGCACTCGCCTGGCGACTTCCGGCCCCTCACGCAGAAAAAAGAACAGCAGGTACATCATGATGCCGAAGCTGATCAGAAACTCGAACGTGCCCTGGCCAAAGTTGAATGCCTGGCTGGCCAGCACCTGGCTACCCTGCGTGGCCCACTTGGTGATCTTGTCGCGCAGCCCATCCAAGTTACCCATGCCCATGCTGTCCAGGCTGTTTTGCGCGAAGGCCGGCAGCATGTCCTTGCCGCGCTCGACGTAGCCGGCGATATCCAGTTGCCCACTCTCGATGCGCTGGTACAGCGTGGCGCCCTCCTGCACCAGCAGGGCACTGGTGATGATGACCGGCAGCACCGCCACCAGCAGGCACACCATCAAGGTGGTGAACGCTGCCAGGTTGCGCCGCCGCCCAAAGCGGATCAGCAGGTTCCGCTGCAAGGGGGCAAACAGGATGCCCAGTATCACCGCCCAGAAGATCGCACCGTAGTACGGCAGCAGGATCCAGACGAAGGCAATGGTCACCAGCGTCAGGAGGACTGCCAGGGCTTTGTTCTGTAGAGCGGTTGGGTTCATGGCACTTCCTCGCGGGTTCTTGGACATTAGTGCCCGCCGCTGCCGCAAAAGTGCCGCTGCTCCGTTGATTCAGGTCAATACGCTGTGGCCGGCAGGTGCTTAGCATCCGCACCTTTTGCCCCGGTGCGTCCATGAACCCTCCCGCCAAGCCCGAACTGCTGGCCCCCGCCGGCTCCCTCAAGAGCATGCGTTATGCCTTCGCCTATGGCGCCGACGCGGTCTATGCCGGCCAGCCGCGCTACAGTTTGCGGGTGCGCAACAACGAATTCGACCACGCCAACCTGGCGCTGGGCATCCAGGAAGCGCATGCCCTGGGCAAGCACTTCTACGTGGTGGTCAACATCGCCCCGCACAATGCCAAGCTCAAGACTTTCCTCAAGGACCTCGCACCGGTGATCGCGATGGCACCGGATGCGCTGATCATGTCCGACCCCGGCCTGATCATGCTGGTGCGCCAGCACTACCCAGAGATGCCAGTACACCTGTCGGTGCAGGCCAACACGGTCAACTGGGCCAGCGTGCAGTTCTGGCAACAGCAGGGGATACGCCGAGTGATTTTGTCGCGGGAGCTGTCGCTGGAGGAGATCGAAGAAATCCGCCAGCAGGTGCCGGGCATGGAGCTGGAGGTTTTCGTCCACGGCGCGCTGTGCATGGCCTATTCCGGCCGCTGCCTGCTGTCGGGCTACCTCAACAAGCGCGACGCCAACCAAGGCAGTTGCACCAATGCCTGCCGCTGGAAGTACCAAGCCACGCCCGCCGGCGAAGACGCCACGGGCGACATCGTGCGCCAGGTCGAGCCGACCCTGGGCCTCGGTGCGCCCACCGAGCACGTCTTCCTGCTGCACGAAAGCAACCGCCCAGACGACGCGATGCCGGCGTTCGAGGACGAGCACGGCACCTACATCATGAACGCCAAGGACCTGCGCGCCATCCAGCACGTCGGGCGCCTGGCCGGCATGGGCGTGCACTCGCTGAAGATCGAGGGCCGGACCAAGTCGCACTTTTACTGCGCCCGCGCGGTGCAGTCGTACCGCCAGGCGATCGATGACGCCGTGGCCGGCCGGCCTTTCGATCGCGCCCTGATGGACAACCTTGAATCCCTGGCCCAGCGCGGTTACACCGAAGGTTTTCTGCGCCGGCATGTGCACGACGAGTACCAGAACTACCAGCGTGGCAACTCACTGTCCGAACGCCAGCAGTTCGTCGGCGAGCTGACCGGCGCGCGCGTGGACGGCCTGGCCGAGGTCAAGGTCAAGAACCGCTTCGCCGTGGGCGACCACCTGGAGCTGATGACACCGCGTGGCAACTACCATTTCGACCTGCACCGCCTGTGCGGCCGCCAGCAGCAAGCCCTCGAAGTGGCCCCAGGGGACGGCCATGTGGTGTACCTGCCGATCCCTGAACAGGTCTCCCTGGAGTACGGCCTGCTGATGCGCGACCTGCGCCACGAAGAAGCCGCCGCCTGACAACGCTGTAATGTGCAGCTCAGCTGGCTGACAGCCGGCACAGGCGAACATCGGGGCTCTCTCGCATGAGGCCTCGCCATGTTGCGCACCCCCTCCCGTCGTACCTTCGTCAAAGGCCTGGGCGCCGCCACCACACTGGCAGGCCTGGGCCTGTGGCGGCCGTTGGCCCAGGCAGCCGATGGCCGCGACCTGGCCGGGCAGCACTTCGAGCTGTCGGTCGGCCAGAGCGCCGTCAATATCACCGGCCGCCCGCGCACAGCCCTAACCGTCAATAACAGCCTGCCCGGCCCGGTGCTGCGCTGGCGCGAAGGTGATACGGTCAGCCTGCGCGTGCGCAACCACCTCGATCAGGCCACCTCGATCCACTGGCATGGCATCCTTCTGCCGGCCAACATGGACGGCGTCCCTGGCCTGAGCTTTGCCGGTATCGAGCCTGGGGGCAGCTACCTCTACCAGTTCACCCTGCGCCAAAGCGGCACCTACTGGTACCACAGCCATTCCGGGCTGCAGGAGCAGGCGGGGGTGTATGGGGCGATCGTCATCGAACCCCGCGAAGCCGAGGCGCACCGCTACCAGCGTGACCATGTGCTGCTGTTCAGCGACTGGTCGGACCAACCTCCCGAGCAGCTGCTGGCGACCCTGAAGAAGCAATCCGACGCCTTCAACTACCACAAGCGCACGCTCGGTGACTTCATCGATGACGTGGCTGACAATGGCTGGGGCGCTACGGTCGCCGAACGCATGGGCTGGGCAAGCATGCGCATGAGCCCCACCGACCTTGCCGATATCAGCGCAGCCACCTACACCTACCTGCTCAATGGCCAGCCGCCGGACGGCAACTTCACCTGCCTGTTCCAACCGGGTGAAACCGTGCGCCTGCGGCTGATCAATGCCTCGGCCATGACCTATTTCGACTTTCGCATCCCCGGCCTGAAGCTGACGGTGATCGCCGCCGACGGCCTGCCGGTGACGCCGGTCAGCGTGGACGAACTGCGCATCGCCGTGGCCGAAACCTACGACGTGCTGGTAACCGTCGGCAACCTGCCCGCCTACACCCTGTACGCCCAGAGCATGGACCGCAGCGGCTACGCCCGCGGCACCCTGGCCCGCGCCAGCGGCTTGCAGGCACCGGTGCCGCAGCCCGACCCTCGGCCGGTGCTGAGCATGGCCGACATGGGCCACGGCGCCATGGCCGGCATGGACCACAGCAATATGGCCGGCATGGACCATTCGGCCATGCCCGCCATGCAGCAGCACCCGGCCAGCGAAACCGACAACCCACTGGTGGACATGCAAACCATGGCCCCACAGCCCAACCTTGCCGACCCAGGCATCGGCCTGCGCGGCAATGGCAGGCGGGTGCTGACGTATGCCGACCTGCGCAGCCCCTACCCCGACCCCGACGGCCGCGAACCGTCACGCGACATCGAGCTGCACCTGACCGGCCACATGGAGCGCTTCGCCTGGTCGTTCGACGGGGTCAAGTTCAGCGATGCCGCACCGTTGCGCCTGACCTACGGCGAGCGCGTGCGCATCACCCTGGTCAACGACACCATGATGACCCACCCCATCCACCTGCACGGCATGTGGAGCGACCTGGAGGACGAGCACGGGCGCTTTCAGGTGCGCAAGCATACCGTCGACATCCCGCCCGGCAGCCGCCGCTCGTACCGGGTCACTGCCGACGCCCTGGGCCGCTGGGCCTACCACTGCCACCTGCTCTACCACATGGAGACCGGCATGTTCCGCGAGGTACGGGTCGATGAATGAGCCCAACAACCGCCGCATCATCACCGGCGTAGCCCTGCTGGCATTGCTCGCCAGTGAGCGCGTCCTGGCCGCCGGCATGCAGCACATGGACCACGGCGCCATGCCCATGGACCACCGCCAGATGAACCATGCCACGCCGCCTGCGCAGCAACCGCGCACGCCATTGCCGATGCTCAGCGACGCCGACCGCCACGCCGCCTTCGCGCCGCTGCCAGGGCACCAGGTGCATGACCGCGCGCTCAACTGGGCAGTGATCGTCGACCAGCTCGAATACCAGCATGTGGACAACGGCAGTGCCTTGAACTGGAACGCCAGCGCCTGGGTCGGCGGCGATATCGACCGGCTGTGGCTGCGCAGCGAAGGCGAGCGCGAGCAAGGCCAGACCCACAAGGCCGAACTGCAGGCGCTGTGGGGCCACGCCATCAGCCCCTGGTGGGAACTGGTCGGCGGCCTGCGCCAAGACTTCAAGCCCGCCAGCGGCCAGGCCTGGGCAGCCTTCGGCATCCAGGGCACACCGCTGTATGGCGTAGAGCTGGAGGCCACCGCCTATGCCGGCGAGCGGCAACAGACCGCGCTGCGCCTGGAAGCCGCTTACGCTATGCTGCTGACCAACCGCTGGATACTCGAACCCACCCTGGAAGCCAACTTCTTCGGCCGCAACGATGGCGGCCGTGAGCAAGGCACAGGGCTGGCTGACAGCGAGGTCGGCCTGCGCCTGCGCTACGAGATCAGCCGTGGCTTTGCGCCCTACCTCGGGGTCAGTTTCAATCGCCTGCACGGCAACCGCGCCGATCAGGCCCGCGAAGACGGCGAAGACACAGGCCAGACCCGCCTGGTGGCCGGTATCCGCCTGCGTTTCTAAAGGAGTGCTTCACCATGCTGCGCAAACACCTGCTCACCGTCGGCCTGCTGGCCATCACCGGCCTGGCCCAGGCCGCCGAAACCATCGATGTGTACCGCGACCCCAACTGCGGCTGCTGCAAGGCCTGGATCAGCCACCTGCGCGACAACGGCTTCACCGTCAATGACCACGTCGAACCCAATATGAGCGCGGTCAAGCAACGCCTGGGCGTGGCGCCGCGCCTGGCCTCGTGCCATACCGGGGTGATCGACGGCAAGTTCGTCGAAGGCCATGTACCGGCCGAACAGGTTCGCCTGCTGGCCAAGCGAAACGACCTCAAGGGCCTGGCCGTGCCGGGCATGCCCATGGGCTCACCGGGCATGGAAATGGGTGACCACAAAGACGCCTACCAGGTCATCGGCGTGACCCAGGATGGCAAGGACACCGTGGTCGCCAACTACTGATGCTCAGCCTATGGGCGCTGTTTTTCAGCGCCTTCGGCGCCGCCACCCTGCTGCCGCTGCAATCGGAGGCGGTGCTGGTCGGCTTGCTGCTGCGCCAGCCCGATGCCTGGGTAACCTTGCTGCTGGTGGCTACCCTGGGCAATGTGCTCGGCTCGGTGGTCAACTGGCTACTGGGGCGGGCCATCGAACACTGGCGTGACAAGCGTTGGTTCCCGTTCAGCGCCGTCCAACTGGAGCGTGCCCAGCAGCGCTACCAGCGGTGGGGGCAGTGGTCGCTGCTGCTGAGCTGGATGCCAGTGATCGGCGACCCGCTCACCCTGATCGCCGGGATCATGCGCGAGCCGTTCTGGCGCTTCATGCTGCTGGTAACCCTGGCCAAGGCCGGCCGTTACGCGGTGGTGGCCATGCTCACCCTGGGCTGGTTTCACGCCTGGTAACACCTTTGCCGCTTGCGGGGGTCAACTCACTGTTACAGTCGCCAATTCCTACATGGCCCTACACGGAGTGCCCCCATGCTGCGCGCAACCGCCCTGGCTCTGGCCTGCCTTGTCGGCGGCCCGGCCATCGCCGCCGAGTCGCCCACCTACGGTAAACAGCTCGAAGGGTTCAGCTACCCTCACCCGCTCAAGCATTTCGATTTCAAATCCCAGGGCCAACCCCTGCAGATGGGCTACATGGACGTGCCTGCCCAAGGTCAGGCCAACGGCCGCAGCGTGCTGCTGATGCATGGCAAGAACTTCTGCGCCGCCACCTGGGAAACCACCATCAATGCCCTGAGCAAGGCCGGCTACCGGGTCATCGCCCCGGACCAGGTCGGCTTCTGCACCTCCAGCAAACCCGCGTATTACCAGTACAGCTTCCAGCAACTGGCAGACAACACCCATGCCCTGCTCGACCAGTTGGGTGTGAAGCAGGCCATTGTGCTGGGCCACTCCACAGGCGGCATGCTCGCCACCCGCTATGCACTGATGTACCCGCAGCAGGTCGAGCGCCTGGCGATGGTCAACCCGATCGGCCTTGAGGACTGGAAAGCCCTGGGCGTGCCGTATCGTACGGTGGACCAGTGGTATGCACGGGAGCTCAAGCTCGATGCCGCAGGGGTACGTGAGTATGAGCGCAAGACGTACTACGCCGGGCGCTGGAAGCCGGAGTACGAGCGCTGGGTGCAGATGCTGGTAGGCCTGAACCAAGGCCCGGGCCACGAAGCAGTGGCGTGGAACTCGGCGCTGATCTACGACATGATCTTCACCCAACCGGTGTACCACGAGTTCAAGGACCTGAAGATGCCGACCCTGCTGCTGATCGGCGATCAGGACACCACGGCCATTGGCAGCGATATCGCACCGCCAGAAGTCAAGGCACAGTTGGGCAAGTACCAGGTGCTGGGGCCGCAGGTGGCCAAGCTGATCCCCCAGGGTGAACTGGTGACATTCGAAGGCATGGGCCACGCGCCGCAGATCGAAGAGCCGGTGCGGTTCAACCGGACCCTGATCGAGTGGCTGGAGCGCTAAGCCTACGAGCCGAAGCGCTGCAGTTGCATCTCGCGCAAGCGGCTCAGGGTGCGTTGGTACGGGAACGCCAGGTACCCTTGCGTGTACAGCGCATCGAGCGGTACCTGCGCCTCTACATACAACGCCACACGGCGGTCGTAGCATTCGTCGACCAGCGCAATGAACCGGCGCACCGCATCGTCCTTGGGCGACAGCGCCGGCAGCTCACGGTCCCCTGCCGCGACCCGCGCCGCGCCATCTTCTGTACCCCGGGCGATGCGGCCGGCCCGTTGTTCACCACCCAACGCCGGTACCCCTTCCAGCAGAATCGAGGGGAAGCGGTCACACAACGCCATGAACTCGGTGGCCGCCAAGGATTGCTCGCAGAGGTCGCCAAAGCGGCACCAGATGGCCTGCTCGCTGCGCCGGATGACCGTGATCTGCCTTGAGCCTATGGCCAATGGCTGGTCGCTCCCCGGGTCTGCCGGGCTGAGCTGGCGAAACACCTCGGCGAGCACCCCACGCGCGCCGGGTTCAACCACCCAATAGCGCTGGCGCTGCGCGCCCGGGTGCAGGCGATGGTCCTGCTCACCGGCCACCGACAGCACCCGCATGTGCCGCTCGATGGCCGCAATTGCCGGCACGAAGCGGTCACGGTTGAAGCCGTCGCGGTAGAGCTGGTCTGGTGGCTGGTTGGAGGTGGCGACGATCACCACGCCCTGATCGAACAGTACCTGGAACAGCCGCCCGAGGATGATCGCATCGCCGATGTCGTTGACGAACAACTCGTCGAAACACAGCACACGTATCTGCCTGGCCAATTCACGGGCCAGGGCCAGCAGCGGGTCAGCGGTGCCGTTGAGCTGGAACAGGCGCTGGTGCACCCAGGCCATGAAATGGTGAAAGTGCTGGCGTCGGCTGGGCAGCTGCAGGCAGCGGTGAAACTGGTCCATCAGCCAGGTCTTGCCACGGCCGACCGGGCCCCAGAGGTAGATGCCCTGGGTCGGGCGACCGTGTGCCACTGCCTCGAAACAGGCCTGCAGCGCGTTGACCGCATCGGCCTGTGCAGGGTCGTGGACATAGCCGTGGTCGGCCAGGGCTTGTTGGTAGAGGGTCTGCGGGTCTGAGGTCATGCGGCATTATCAGTACCGCCCCCCTCGCCGGCAAGCCGGCCCTGCCCCTCAGCCTTCGTTGAGGCCCACTTTCAACAATTGGCCGTCCTTGTCGTCGGTCAGTACATACAAGTAGCCATCCGGCCCTACCCGCACATCACGGATACGTGCCTTGAGGTCCCCCAGCAAGCGCTCCTCGTGCACGACCTTGTCGCCCTTGAGCTGCAGACGAATCAGCTCCCGGCTGGCCAGCGCACCAATGAACAGATTATGGTCCCAGCCCTTGAATGTCGGGCTGTCGTAGAACGCCATGCCGCTGATGCCCGGGGACTTCTCCCAGACATGGTGCGGGTCGACCATGCCCTGTACATGCTTGCCCTTGGCCTCCGGAATCGGCAGCAGCGAGTAGTTGATGCCGTGGGTAGCAATCGGCCAGCCGTAGTTTTTGCCGGGCTGCGGAATATTGATTTCGTCACCGCCACGCGGGCCGTGCTCGTGGGTCCAGAGCGTGTCTGTCCAAGGGTTGAGCGCCGCCCCCTGCTGGTTACGGTGGCCGAACGACCAGATCTCGGGCCGCACGTTGGCCTGGCCGACGAAGGGGTTGTCCTTGGGCACTTCGCCGTCGGGCAGAATGCGCACGATCTTGCCTTGCAGCTTGTCGAGGTCCTGGGCGGTTGGCCGTTGGTTGTTCTCGCCCAAGGCGATGAACAGATAACCCTCACGGTCGAACACCAGCCGCGAGCCGAAGTGGTTGCCCACCGACAGTTTGGGCTGCTGGCGGAAGATCACGGTGAAGTTCTCCAACCGCGCGCGGTCTTCAGACAACTGGCCCCGGCCAACCGCCGTACCGGCCTTGCCGTCATCGCCCGCTTCGGCATAGGACAGGTAAACGGTACGGTCCTTGCCGAATGCCGGCGACAACACCACATCCAGCAAGCCGCCCTGGCCCTCGGCCCAGACCTTGGGCACACCGCTGATGGGCGGGCCGACCTTGCCTTCGGCGTTCACCAGCCGCAAGTTGCCGGGGCGTTCGGTGACCAGCATGTCTTTGCCACCGGGCAGGAAGGCCAGTGCCCAAGGGTTGCGCAGGCCGTCGGCCACGGTATTGACGGTCAACTGCCCTTGCTCGCTGGGGAACTGCTGTTCGGAGGCCGCTTGCGCCAGCAAAGGCAGCAGCGCGGCAGCGGTCACGGTGGTCAGCCAGGTAGCTCTGGTCATGCAGGGTTCCTTGCAACGGGGCTCACGGCGCGCGTGGGTTATCGCGCGGTGGCCGGGTGGGTTCCAGACTGGGGGTCTGCTGTTGGCGACGCAGGTTGTCGCCGTTGCCAATGCCGCGGTTGTCCAGTGACGGCGTGCGCTGGTAGGGGTCGGTCGAAGGCCCGCGCACCGGCGGTGTGGCAGGCATGCTGCCTTGCCGACTGTTGGGGTTGGCACGCTGGATCGGGCTGTTGTACGGGTTGTTGTTGCTGGCAGCGAGCTGCAAGGGCACAACCGGCGCGGCGCGCGCGGGCATACACAACGCCAGGCCGATGGCCAGGATTGGCAGGGTCAGGTTCATGCTTCACCTCCTGTACGAAAATGCCGCGCCTTGTGCGTTTGATAGCCTAAGGCGCGAGGGGTTCGCGGCAAAAGTGTGAATGCAGCTGGAGATAATTCCTGATGTTTCAGTATGGACCCGCACGGGCGGGTTTACTGGCCGCTGCGAAAGGCCATCCACAGGCGGTTGCGTTGGCGCAGGTCGGAAAGCGCCATGCTGCGGTCGGCATACAGCCGCTTACGTACCTGGGTAGGCGGGTAGATGTCCGGGTCGTTGCGCACGGCTTCGTCCACCAAGGGCGTGGCTGCGCGGTTGGCATTGGCGAAGAACAGCGTGTTGGTCAGTGCCGCAACCGACTCCGGCTTGAGCATGAAGGCGATGAACGCCCGGGCCGCTTCAGGGTGCGGCGCATCCTTGGGGATGACCAGGTTGTCTTGCCAGACCACGGTGCCTTCCTGGGGGATGCGGTAGATCAGCTCGAACGGCTTGCCCGCACGGCGGGCCTGGTCAGCGGCCATCGCCGCATCGCCGTTGTAGGTCAGTGCCAGGCACACACTGCCGTTGGCCAGGTCGCTGATCTGCCGGCCGTTGGCGACATAGCGGATCGAAGGCTGCAGCTGGTTCAGCAGTTTCTGCGCCGCTGCAAGGTCGGTTTTGTCCTGGCTGTAGGGGTCCTTGCCCAGGTAGTTCAAGGTCAGGCCGATCATTTCCTGCGGCGAGTCGGGCATGGCGATACCGCAGTCCTTCAGGCGGCTGGCGTACTCGGGCTTGAACAACAGGTCGAGGCTGTCCAGCGGCACATCGCCCAGGCGCTGGCGTACGGCCTCGACGTTCACCCCCAGGCCCAAAGTGCCCCAGGTGTAGGGCACCGCATAGCGGTTGCCGGGGTCGGCCTCGGCCAGCTTGGCCAGCAGGTCCTGGTCGAGGTTGGCATAACCCGGCATGGCCTGGGCTTCGAGCGGCTGCAGGGCATTGGCCTTGAGGGCACGGGCCAGCACGGTGGATGACGGCACCACCACATCGTAGCCGCTGCCCCCGGTCAGCAGCTTGGTCTCCAGCACCTCGGTGGTGTCGAAGGTGTCGTAGCGCACCTTGTAGCCGGTTTCGTGCTCGAAGCGCTGAAGGGTTTGCGGGGCGACATAGTCGGCCCAGCTGTAGAGGTTGACGACCTTTTCCTGGGCCTGCAGCGGCAGGGCCAGGCACACGGACAACAGGCACAGCGATCGACGCATGACGGACACCTCGGCAAAGGGGGCTGCCCGTCACTGTAGCCCAAGGGTTTTCAGGCTGCGCCAATCAGTAGGCCATGCTCCAGGTCAGGGTGTAGGTGCGCCCACGCCCTTGGTAGTCATACAGGTACGCTGGCCCATAGGTCGGTGCATAGAACAACGTCGCACGCTGCCCCCAGACCGTGCTGTACTGCTTGTCCAGCAAGTTCTGGATGCCTGCACTGAAGGTGCCGAAGCCAGTGTCCTGGCTGCCCAGCAGGTCGAAGGTGGTGTAGCCGTCGATTTCGTGATCGGCATCGTCCTTGAGGCTGAATGCGTGGTTGGCCTGCAGCCGCGCACTGCGGCCATCGCCCTTCCAGCCGACGAACGCGGTGGACTTGGACAGCGACGCATAGCGGGCATCGCGCTTGTTCCAGCCACCGTTGGCGGCCTCTTCTTCGGAACGGGTCAGGTGCAAGGTACCACCGGCCTCCCAACCGCTCTGGAAGTGACGGGTCAACGCACCTTCGAAACCAAAGTCGCGGCTCTTCTGCTCTTCGACGTTGATGGTCAGCGTTTGCGAGTCGACGTTGATGATCTTGTCCGACCAGATGTAGTACAGCGCCGCCTGGGCGTCCCAGTCCAGGTCGGCAAAGCGCCAGCCGAGTTCGACCTGGCGGCTCTTGATACCGGCCAGCGGGTTGTCGGCGACGCTCAGGCCTGGCTTGCCGTAGTACTTGGCCGGGTCTGGCAGGTCGAAACCTTCACCGTAGTTGGTCCACAGCTGATGGCCATTCTTGAAATCGTAAATGGCGCCGACGTTGTACAGGCTGACCTGATAATCGTTGCTGCCGCCGGGTACGCCTTTGAAATCGCTGACATCCACGTCCATCTGCTGGCGCCGCGCGCCACCGGACAAGGTCAGGTTGTCGGTGGCATGCCAGTCGAGCTGGGCGTACACCGACACACCGTCAACCCGGTAACTGGGGTAGCGCGCGGCCTTGCTGGCCTTGTCCATTTCCAGGCCACCGCTTTCGGATGACGTCAGGGCATCGAAGGTGGTCTGTTCGGCGTTGAAGCGCTCGCGGTCCAGGTCGACGCCGTAGGTCAGCTTGAGCGCATCCCATTGTTTGGCGAACAGGCCTTTGAGGCTGGTGACTTCGAAGTTCTGTTGTGATGCGGCGAAGTACACCCCGCGCGCCCCGGTGGGGGTGGCGCGGTTGTAGTACGGAAACGGGTAGAAGTTGTCGTCTTCCTTGCGGTACGAGGCCTGCAGGTAGAAGTCCTGGCCCAGCACATCGGTGTGATGGTAGTTGGCGTTGAGCAACAGGCGCCGGGTGCGTGGCTCTAGGTCGGAGGAATAGCCGCTGCGCAGTTCGGCGTCTTCCAGGTCCGAGGGGGCGTTGTGGTTGAGGTTGGGGAAGTAGATACCCGTGCTGCCGTGGTTGCCCGAGTCGTAGTACTGGGCCAGCAGGTCCAGGCTCTGCTCGTCGGTCAGGGTCAGGCCCAAGGTGCCGAGCACGTCGATTGTGCGGTTGTACTGCAGGTCGGTCTGGGTATTGTCGATGAATATCTGGTCGCCAGCGCCGTCGTAAAAGGCTTCATTCTGCTCGCCGGAGATGCCCAGGCGGGCGCTGACCCGCTCGTTGCCGCCGCTGATCGACTGGGCGATGCGGGTGGCCAGGTCGTCACTGTTGTTGAAACCGCTGCTGGCACCTAATTGGGTCTCGAAGCGTGCCGGGCCGGGCTCGCCCTTCTTGGTCACGATGTTGATGATGCCGCCGGTGGCGCCACCCCCGTAGAGGGCACTGGCACCCGACAGCACTTCGACACGCTCGACGTTGAACGGCGAAATACTGTCGAACTGGCGCGACAGGCCGCGCGAGCTGTTCTGGCTGACCCCGTCGATCATCACCAGCACATTGCGCCCACGCATGTTCTGGCCGTAGTTGGTGCGCCCCTCTGGGGCCAGGTCCAGGCCCGGCACCAGCTTGCCGATGGCTTCCTTCAGGCTCACACCGCTGTCGATCTGCTCGCGCAGTTGCTGCTGATCGACCACCCAGACGGTGCCGGGGATTTCACTGATGGCGGTGCTCGTGCGCGAGGCGACGCTGACTTCGATGGGCTTCAAGTTGACAGCCTGCGGCGCAGTGTCCGCCTTGCGCAGCGTGACGGTGCGGGCATCGCTGAACTGCCAGCCCATGCCGCTGCCGGCCAGCAACTGCTGCAACGCCTGCTCGATGCTGTAGCTGCCCTGCAAGGCCTGGCTATTCAGGCCCGACACATCACCGGTGGTGTACAGCAAGTGCAAACCGGCCTGGTCGGCGAACGCCGTCAGGGCCTGGTCCAGTGGCTGGGCCGGCACGTCCAACTGCACCTGGCGGGCTTCGACCTGGGCCGCTTGCGCAGCGGTCGAGGCCAACGCCTGCAGCGGGCCAGCCAGCATGGCCAGGGCACTGCAAGACAGCAAGGCGTGATGGAGAGAACCGCTGCGGCGGTGCAAGGGCTTGAGCGTAAGGGCCACGAATGAGCTTCCAGACAAGTCGTAAATGAGAATGGGTTGCTGAGCAGTCCCACTACGACGATCTGGCCTGGATGAACTTGCAGCGGCAGATGAAAAATATTTCGATTATTTTTTGCAGGCTCAGTGCACCACGGCCAACCAGGGCAGGTAGGTGACCTTCAGGCCATAACGCTGCTCCAAGGTACGCAGCAGTGCCTGGGGCTCATCGAGGTCGAACACCCCGCTCACTTCCAGGGCAGCCAGCGTGGTATCGGACAGCAAAATGCGCCCCTGCTGGTAACGCTCAAGCTCTGCCAGCACCTGCCCCAGCGGCTTGCCGTTGAAAATCAGCTTGCCGCGCTGCCAGGCGGTCTGTGCGCTGGCATCGGGCGACACCGGCACCCTGCGCTCACCCACCGTGGCCTCGCCCTGGGCCAGCACCACGCGGCCATCGCGGCGCACGCTGAACGTCGCCGCCGTGCCCCGCACCGCCTCGCCTGCGGTATCGACCACAAAGGGCCGTGCGTCGTTGGCCGTTTCGAACAAGGCCTCGCCAGCATTGAGTACCACTCGGCGCTCACGCTCGGTAAATGCCACCGTCAAGGCACTGCCGCTGTTCAGCAGTACCCGCGAGCCATCGGCCAGGGTAATAGCCTGCCGCTGCCCCAGCCCGGTGTGGTAGTCCGCCAGCCAGATTGGGGCCTGCTGCCAGCCGGTAAAGCCTGCGGCCATCAACACCACCGAGGCCGCCAAGCCGGCCGCCCAGTGCCGTCGGCGCCGAACGGGTGGTGGCGCGACAACCTGGGCGGTCGGGGTGTGGCCAATGTCTTGCCACAGCGCTTGCGCCTCGCGCGCCGCCTCGGCATGCGCCGGGCTCAATGCGCACCACCGCTGATAGCGGGCGTGGTCCGCCGCCGTGGCATTGCCCGCGTGCAACAGCACCTGCCAATCGATGGCATCGTCGCTGAGGTCGCTGAGCGGTTGGGCTGCAGGCATGGCGTAAGGCTCAGTCATGGTTGTGTTTGAGCCAGTCACGGCAATGGCGCAGTGCCTGGCCGATGTATTTTGCCACCATGCTTTCGGAAACGCCCAGCCGTTGTGCAATCTGTGCCTGGGTCAGGCCTTCGATGCGGTTGAGCAACAGCGCCTGGCGGGCGTTGCTGGGCAGCTGCAACAGCGCCTCGTCGAGTATCTGCAGGCGCTCGCGGGCAAGCAACGCCGCCTCGGGCGCCGGCGCCGGGCAGGCCACCTCCCCTGTGCCATCGCTGTCATCGTGACGGGCAGCGTTGCGTTGCTCACGGCGCAAAGCATCGATCGCCAGGTTGCCCGCGACCCGAAAGATGAAACTGCGCGCATGCAGCACCGGGACCGCTTGCTGGTCGATCTTCACCAGCTTCAGGTACGTCTCCTGCGCGACGTCGGCGGCGCGCTGGCGATCGCTCATGCGCCGGGTCAGGAACTGCAGGAGGTCGTCGTAGTGCTCCTGGAAACTCGCCAGCAGACCAGACACGGGAGACGTCAGCATGAGGTAGGAGAAAGGCCAGTAAGAGGAATTGTCGGGCGTTAATGAGAAACAGTATCTTTCATTGTGCACGCCACTTTCAACGTCAGAGAGCATTTGCCACACTGACGCTTGAATTCTTCTGGCAAGGTTGCAACCCATGACTGCCCATTTGCACCGCTGTGCCCGCGGCTGCCTGGTACTGCTGTTGGCGTTCGGCCTCAGCGCCTGTGCGTTGTTCCAGGCGCGCGACCCGCTCAACATCAGCGTGATTGGCATCGAGCCGCTGCCCGGCCAGGAGCTGGAACTGCGCATGGCGGTGAAAATACGCGTACAGAACCCTAACGAAACCCCGATCGACTACAACGGCATCGCGCTCGACCTGCAGGTCAACGGCCAGCCGCTGGCCGCCGGTGTGAGTGACCAGCAGGGGCATATAGGCCGTTTCGACGAGGCAGTGATCGTAGTGCCGGTCAGCGTCACCGCGTTTTCCTTCCTGCGCCAGGCCTATGGCCTGGGCCAGCGCAATTCGCTGCAAGGGCTACCCTATGTACTGCGCGGCAAACTGGCAGGCGGGTGGCTGGGCACCGTCCGCTTCACCGACGAAGGCACGCTGGATTTGCCGACGGCTGCGGGCGCTGGCAGGTAGACAGCCTCAGCGGCTGTTGTTGGCGGCGGCCATCATCTTGTTGACCTCACTGCGCACCATGCTGGCGTATTCGGGCGGCGACATGCCTTCAAGCTCGGCACGCACCCACTCGGCCCATTTACCCTTGCGCCGTGGCTTTTCGGAAATCAGCCGGGCCGCTTCGCCCTTGGCCTTGCCCAGGTTGCTCTGCCACATTTCGAACAACCGCGCCTTCTCTGCCTCGATCTGCGCCCGTTCCTCGAAGCTCTTGTTGGCCAGATTGAAACTCATGAAGGTACCTGCCTGTTGAAAATGGCCGCTATCTTACACCGTAGCGATGCGTCACCGGAAAGCCGGCGCAACTTTCCCGACGCGCCGGCATCCATTGTTCACCCCCCCATTGACGAGGATGAGTTCATGGCCCGAAAAAACGCCGCACAAGCCGCCAGCGATCAGATCAAGGATCAGGTCTTCAGCGAACTGCAGGCATTGATCGAAGAATCCGAAAAGCTGCTCAACGACAGCGCAGCCCTGGTTGGCGAGGAGGCAGAAACCCTGCGCGCCCAAGTCAGCCTGAAACTGCGCCAGGCCCGCCAGGCGGCGAGCAATGTGCGTGACAAGGCCCAGCCGGTGGTGGATGCCACCCAGGACTACATCGGCGGCCACCCCTGGCAGACCGTTGCCGTGTCCGCAGGCTTCGGCCTGGTGGTCGGCCTGTTGCTGGGCCGCCGTTACTAAGCAGCGCTAACGGCCGCAGCGCCGCCTGACCGGTTTCAGGCGGCCTGCGCCAGCGGGATACCGCTATGGAAGCGCAGCTCCTGGTCCGGTGACTGGATCAGTTCGGCCTCGGCCTCACGTACCAGCTCCACCCGGCGGGCGATGTCCGCTGCCTCACCATACTGATGGGCCAGCTTCAGGTAGCCCTGGTAATGGCGCGCTTCACTTTTCAGCAAGCCGTGGTAGAAGGTACCCAGCTCTTCATCCAGGTGCGGCACCAGTGCGGCAAAGCGCTCGCAACTGCGTGCTTCGATGAAAGCCCCAACCACCAGGGTATCCACCAGTTTGACCGGTTCATGGGCACGCACCAGGCGGCGCAGGCCCGAGGCATAACGCCCGGCCGACACCGGGCGCAAAGTCACACCCCGACGCTTCATCAGGCGCAACACCTGCTCATGGTGCACCAGCTCCTCGCGGGCCAGGCGCGACATCATGTTGATCAGGTCCAGGTGCGTGTTGTACTTGGCGATCAGGCTCAAGGCGGTGCTGGCGGCCTTGAACTCGCAGTTCTTGTGGTCGATCAGCAGGGTTTCCTGGTCGGCAAGCGCCGCTTCGATCCAGGCATCTGGGGTCGGGCAGCCAAGAAAGGCGTCGATTTCGGGGATCAAGGACATAAACGTGCAACCAGACAGAACAGGCAGGGCCGGCGATTATACCGGCGGCAAGCGGCAGCGCCAGTGACTATGCTTGATGTACATCAAGCGGCGGCGGGTGGGGCGCCGACTATAGTCAGGCATTGGCCGCCATCTTTGAACGGAGCTCAAGCCCATGCAAGCCGTCCGCAGCATCCTCGTCGTCCTCGACCCCGCGCATGCCCATAGCCGGGCCTTGACCCGCGCCAAGCTAATCGCAGGGGTGACCGGCGCGCGCCTGCACCTGTTGATGTGTGACAAGAAGCAGGACCACAGCGCGCTGCTCAGCCTGCTGTGCAGCCAGTTGCACGATGACGGGTATGACAACGTGACCTTTGAGCAGGCCTGGCACGACACCCTTCACGAGTCGATCATCGCGGTGCAGCAAGCTGAAGGCTGCGAGCTGGTCATCAAGGAGCACCGGCCGGACAACCCCCTGAAAAAAGCACTGCTGACGCCCAGCGACTGGAAGCTGCTGCGCCTGTGCCCCAGCCCGGTGCTGATGGTGAAAACCGAGCGGCCATGGACGGGCGGGGTAATTCTGGCGGCCGTGGATGTCGGCAACCAGGATGAGGATCACCGCCGGTTGCACGCAAGTATCATCGACCATGGCTATGCCATTGCCGGCCTGGCTAAAGGTCAGTTGCACGTCATCAGTGCGCACCCCTCCCCCATGCTGTCGGCTGCGGACCCGGTCTACCAGCTCAGCGAGACCATTGCAGAGCGCTACCGCGAAGCCTGCCGCGCGTTTCAGGCCGAGTTCGACATCAGCGATGAACGCCTGCATGTCGCCGAAGGCCCGGCCGATGTGCTGATACCCCATACCGAGAAGAGGTTCGGCGCCGTGGTCACGGTGATCGGCACGGTGGCCCGCACGGGGATTTCCGGTGCCTTGATCGGCAATACGTCGGAGGTGGTGCTCGACTCGCTCGAAGGGGATGTGCTAGTGCTCAAGAGCGAAGAAGCGATTGCCCACCTGACAGAACTGGCCCGCGGGTAGGCCAGCACAGCATCAACATGCTTTTGTAGGAGCGGCCTTGCGTCGCGAAAGGGCTGCGTAGCGGCCCCAGGTTCTGTGTCGCAGCAAAAATCGCCGGGGCCGCTATGCGGCCCTTTCCGACCGGTCCGGCGCCCCGGCAAGGCCGCTCCTACACAGGCAAGGCGTTGCCTCGCGCGAAGGGCTAGGTCAGCGCCTCACGCACTTTTGGGTCCAGGCCTTCCCCGCCATTGGCCTCGCTCCACGCCAGCAACTGCCGGCGCATCGCCGGCGTCCAGAAGCTCTGCAAGTGCTGCCTCACCCCCTGCACCGCCAGCACCCGGTTCGGTTCGCTGTCAAAATAATGGGCAATCTGGTTGGCCATCTTGACCAGGTTGTCGCTGCTCATCGGCGCACCTCGGCGTTCTCCGGTTGCTCGGCGGTGCGGCGCTCCTTGAGCAGGCGGCGCTGTTCGTCGCTGAAGTCCTGGTAGCGCTTCTGCCATTCAGACGGGTGGAACACCTTCACCACCTCCACCGCCGTCACCTTGTATTCAGGGCAGTTGGTGGCCCAGTCGGAGTTGTCGGTGGTGATCACGTTGGCGCCAGACTCAGGGAAGTGGAACGTGGTGTACACCACCCCCGGCGCCACCCGCGCACTGACCTTGGCGCGCAGCACCGTCTGCCCGGCACGGCTGCCGATACCCACCCAGTCACCGTCGCGAATGCCACGGCTCTCGGCATCGGTCGGGTGCAGCTCCAGGCGGTCGGCATCATGCCAGGCAACGTTGCCGGTGCGCCGGGTCTGGGCGCCAACGTTGTACTGGCTGAGGATACGCCCGGTGGTCAGCAACAGCGGGTAGCGGCTGTTGACCTTCTCGTCGGTGGGCACGTAACCCGTGAGCATGAAGCGCCCCTTGCCGCGCACGAACTGGTCGATGTGCATGGTCGGCGTGCCATCGGGCGCGGCATCGTTGCACGGCCACTGCAGGCTGCCATGGCGGTCGAGTTCGGCGTAGCTGACGCGGTGGAAGGTCGGCGTCAGGCGGGCGATCTCGTCCATGATCTGGGACGGGTGGCGGTACTGCATCGGGTAGCCCAAGGCGTTGGCCAAGGCCACCGTGGCCTCCCAGTCGGCCTTGCCGGCCAGCGGCTCCATGACCTTGCGCACCCGCGAGATACGCCGCTCGGCGTTGGTGAAGGTGCCGTCCTTTTCAAGGAACGAACTGCCCGGCAGGAACACGTGGGCGAACTTGGCCGTTTCGTTGAGGAAGATGTCCTGCACCACCACACACTCCATGGCATGCAGGGCCGCAGTGACGTGCTGGGTGTTGGGGTCGCTCTGGGCAATGTCCTCACCCTGGCAGTACAGCGCCTTGAAGCTGCCATCCAGGGCCGCTTCGAACATGTTGGGAATGCGCAGGCCCGGGTCGGGTTGCAAGGTCACGCCCCAGGCCCGCTCGAATTCGGCACGTACCCCTTCGTTGGAGATATGCCGGTAGCCGGGCAGTTCGTGCGGGAACGAGCCCATGTCGCACGAACCTTGCACGTTGTTCTGCCCACGCAGTGGGTTCACCCCTACCCCTTCGCGGCCAATGTTGCCGGTGGCCATGGCCAGGTTGGCGATGCCCATCACCGCAGTGCTGCCCTGGCTGTGCTCGGTGACACCCAGGCCGTAGTAGATGGCCGCGTTGCCGCCGGTGGCGTACAGCCGGGCTGCGGCGCGGATCTGCTCGGCAGGCACGCCGCAGACCGGGCCGAGTACTTCCGGCGCGTTCTCTGGCAGGCTGACGAAGTCGCGCCAGCGGGCGAAGTCCTCGGTCTCGCAGCGCGCGTCAATAAAGCGCTGGGCCAGCAAGCCTTCACTGACGATCACATGGGCCAGGGCGTTGAGCATGGCCACGTTGGTGCCAGGGCGCAGTTGCAGGTGCAGCTCGGCGCGGGCGTGGGGCGAGTCGACCAGGTCGATGCGCCGTGGGTCGATGACGATCAGCCGCGCGCCCTGGCGCAGGCGGCGCTTGAGCTGCGAGCCGAACACCGGGTGGGCATCGGTGGGGTTGGCGCCAATCACCAGCACCACGTCGGCCTGCATCACCGAATCGAAGCTCTGGGTACCGGCCGATTCACCGAGGGTCTGCTTGAGGCCGTAGCCGGTGGGCGAATGACACACCCGGGCGCAGGTGTCGACGTTGTTGTTGCCAAACGCCACGCGCACCAGTTTCTGCACCAGGTAAGCCTCTTCGTTGGTGCAGCGGCTGGAGGTGATGCCGCCAATCGAATCACGCCCGTATTTGAGCTGAATGCGCCGGAACTCGCTGGCTGCGTAGTTTACCGCCTCTTCCCAGCTGACTTCCTGCCACGGGTCTTCGAGGCGCTTGCGGATCATCGGCTTGGTGATGCGGTCCGGGTGGGTGGCATAGCCCCAGGCGAAGCGGCCCTTGACGCAGGCGTGGCCATGGTTGGCGCCGCCGTTCTTGTCCGGGACCATGCGCACCAACTGGTCGCCCTTCATCTCGGCACGGAACGAGCAGCCGACACCGCAGTAGGCGCAGGTGGTGATCACCGCACGTTCGGGCTGGCCGAGCTGCACCAGGCTCTTTTCGGTCAAGGTGGCGGTCGGGCACGCCTGCACGCAAGCACCGCACGACACGCACTCGGAGGCCAGGAAGTTATCGCCCCCAGCCGCCGCCACCCGCGAGTCGAAACCACGCCCGGTGATGGTCAGGGCAAAGGTGCCCTGGATGTCTTCGCAGGCGCGCACGCAGCGGCTGCAGACGATGCATTTGCTGGGTTCGTAGTCGAAGTACGGGTTGGAGACGTCCTTCTTCTCAGCCAGGTGATTGGCGCCGTCGTAGCCGTAGCGGACCTCACGCAGCCCCACCTGGCCGGCGACGGTCTGCAGTTCGCAGTTACCGTTGGCCGAGCAGGTCAGGCAGTCCAGCGGGTGATCGGAGATGTACAGCTCCATCACATTGCGCCGTAGCCCGGCCAGGCGCGGGGTTTCGGTGCGCACCACCATGCCTTCGCTGACAGGGGTGGTACAGGAGGCGGGATACCCGCGCATGCCGTCGATTTCCACCATGCACATGCGGCACGAGCCGAACGCTTCAAGGCTGTCGGTGGCGCACAGTTTGGGAATGCTGGTGCCGAGCATGGCGGCGGCGCGCATCACCGAGGTACCGGCAGGCACGCTGATGGCGCGGCCGTCGATGTTCAGGCTGACCTGCACCTGGCTGTCGCGGGCCGGGGTGCCAAGATCGGTCTCGGGGTCGAAAAAATTGATCACTGTGCGGCCTCCGTCTGAGTCAGACCGAAATCGGCGGGGAAGTACTTGAGCGCGCTGGCCACGGGGTAGGCCGTCATCCCGCCCATGGCGCACAGCGAGCCGTACTGCATCGTGTCGCAGAGGTCGCGCAGCAGCAGGGCGTGGTCGTGGCGTTCGGTGAAATCGGTGCTGGCGATCAGCCGATCCACCACCTCCATGCCACGGGTCGAGCCGATGCGGCAGGGCGTGCACTTGCCGCAGGATTCCTCGGCGCAGAACTGCAGGGCGAAGCGCGCCATGCTGGCCATGTTGAGGGTGTCATCGGCCACCACCACACCGCCGTGGCCGAGCATCGCGCCCATGGCGGCGAAGGCTTCATAGTCCAGCGGCGTGTCGAAGTGGCTGGGCGGCACCCAGGCACCGAGCGGCCCACCGACCTGCGCGGCCTTCAGTGGCCGGCCGCTGGCGGTACCGCCGCCATAGCCTTCCACCAGCTCGCGCAGGGTCAGGCCGAACGCCCGCTCCACCAGGCCGCCGTGGCGGATATTGCCGGCCAGCTGAAACGGCATGGTGCCCAGCGAACGGCCCATGCCGAAGTCGCGGTAGAACGCCGCGCCCTTGGCCAGGATGATCGGCACCGAGGCCAGGGTAAGTACGTTGTGCACCAGGGTCGGCAAGCCGAACAGGCCCTGCAGGGCCGGCAAGGGCGGCTTGGCGCGGACGATGCCGCGCTTGCCTTCAAGGGACTCCAGCAGCGCGGTTTCTTCGCCGCAGATATAAGCGCCAGCGCCAACCCGGACTTCCAGGTCGAAGGCCTTGCCGCTGCCGGCCACGTTCACACCGAGGTAGCCGGCGTCACGGGCGATGGCAAAGGCCTGGTCGAGCACGCGAATGGCGTCGGGGTATTCCGAGCGCACGTAGATGTAGCCTTTGTCGGCCCCCACGGCCAGGCCGGCGATGATCATGCCTTCGATCAGCAGAAACGGGTCGCCTTCCATCAGCATACGGTCGGCGAAGGTACCGGAGTCGCCTTCGTCGGCGTTGCAGACCACGTACTTCTGCCCAGCCCCGGCATCGCGCACGGTGCGCCATTTGATGCCAGCCGGGAACGCCGCACCGCCACGGCCACGCAGGCCGGAATCAAGCACTGCGGCAACCACCTCGGCGCCGTCCAGCGCCACCGCGTGTTCCAGGCCGGCAAAGCCGCCGTGGGCACGGTAGTCGTCCAGCGACAGCGGCCGGGTTACCCCGGCCCGGGCGAACAGCAGGCGTTGCTGGCTTTTCAGATAAGGGATTTGCTCAACCGGCCCCAAGGCCAGGGCATGCTCGTGGGCCTCGCCTGCCAAGCCATCGAGTAGCGCCGGCACATCGTGCACCGTGACCGGGCCGAAACCCTGGCGCCCTTGTGCGGTTTCGCATTCAAGCAGCGGCTCCAGCCAGTACAGGCCACGCGAACTGGTGCGCTGGATATCGACCGCCAACTGCCGGCGTTCGGCCTCGCGCTGCACGGCCTCGGCAACCTGGTCGGCACCCACGGCGCGGGCTACCGAATCACAGGGGATGAACACTTTCAACATGTTTCGCCCTCCAGGCAACCGTTTACCAGGGCACGCAGGCGCTCAGGCGTGAGGCGTGCGTGCAATTGGCCGTCCAGCTCCAGTGCTGGCGAGCAGGCGCAGGCGCCCAGGCAGTACACCGGGCGCAGGCTGATGGCGCCGTCGGCGCTGGTGCCATGGTCGTCCAGCGCCAATTGGTCGCGCAGTTGCGCGGCCAAGGCCTCGGCGCCACGGCTCTGGCATGACTCGGCCCGGCACAGGCGCAAGGTATGGCGTGCAGGCGGCGTGGTACGGAAGTCGTGGTAGAAGCTGACCACCCCACGCACCTCGGCCAGGCTAAGGTTCAGGGCATGGGCAATTTCGGCGACAGCGGCATCGGGGACGAAGCCGATGCCTTGCTGAATGGCGTGAAGGATCGGCAACAGGGCGCCGGGGGTCTCCTTTTCACGGGCCAGGATGCTGTGGATCAAAGGCAGGTGGAGCAGTTCATCAGGCATACAGCGGACCTCGGCATCACGGACCCTGCCTTGGCGTTGTAGAGGCAGGGGCCGGCGTGTTCTGCTGCGGCGTACCGGCCACGTCACGGTTGCGTGGTGTCGGCAGCCTCCTTGCCCATGGCCGTGCGTCTGCGCGCACTGGCCCGAGGGCATCCTGCAAGCATGGCACTTGTGGCGGCGCAGGGTTGCATGCGAACGACCAGGCGCATCCTGAAACCGACGTGAGGTTCAGGGGGTTTCAGCTGCCCCGCTTCGCGGCCCGTCAGTCCAGCACGACATGCGGCAAAAACCGCGAGCTGTCCTTGGTAATCAGTGAGTCATCCTCACGGATGCCGATACCCGCCGCTGTGTCACCGACTACCCACGAACCGATCAGCGTGTAGCTGTCAGCAAACCTGGGCAACGGCGCAAACCCTTGCAGGATGTACGGCGCATCGTTGTAGGGCCCGTCTTCGAACACCCGCTGCCCCTCGCCGGTGCGGATGTCCACATTGGCCCCTTCCCGCGAGAAATACGGCTTGCGTACCCAGCCCTTGGGCACAGGCCGCGAAGGGTTATCGTCGATGAAGGCCGGCAACAGGTTGGGGTGGCCTGGGTGCCATTCCCACAGCAACGGCAAGATGCCCTTGTTGGAGATCAGCGCCTTCCACGGCGGCTCGATGAACTGCGTGTCACAACCTGGGATGGCCTTGCCGAAGGCTTCGTGGAAAATGTGCTCCCAGGCGTGCAGCTTGAACAAGCGCTGAATCGGCTGCCCCTCCAGGTCAACGAAACGCCCCTCGCCATTCAGGCCGATGTCCTCCAGGTCGATATGCCGGGTGGGAATACCGGCGTGCGCGGCCATCTTGCGCAAAAAGTCCGTTGTGCCACGGTCCTCTACCGAGCCCGAGATGGTCGAGAAGTAGAACGTGCCCTGCCCCTGCTGCGCGGCAAACGCCTGAATGAGGTCTGCGGCCAGGGTATTGAACTGGCTGGCATGCGCGGGCAGAACGCCCCGCTGGATCTGCTCTTCAAGCCAGATCAACTGGAACGCCGCCGCCTCGTACAGCGAGGTAGGCGTGTCGTAGTTGGCCTCGATCAGTTTCACCGGGCCATGGCCGTCATAGCTGAAGTCAAAGCGCCCATACAGATGCGGCTGCCGCGCTAGCCACGAGTGCCGCACCAGGTCGAAGAATGCCGCAGGAATGGCCAGGCGCGTCATCAGCGCCTCGCTGTCGACGATACGATCAACGGCGTCCAGGCACATCGCGTGCAGTGCTTCGGTCGGGGCCTGCAAGTCGCGCTCGACCTGGGCCTGGCTGAATTGGTAGTAGCCCCGCTCGTCCCAGTAGCGCTCGCCATCGAGGGTGTGGAAGGCAAAGCCCTCTTGTTGGGCAGTGGCGCGCCAACCTGGGCGCTCTGCGAGCTCGACCTTGCGCATGCCTACCCCCCGAAGAAGCTGCCGGACTTGCCGCCCCAGCCACTGCGGGCCGTGGCCTGGCTGCCAAAGCCACCCCGCGAGATGGACGCAGAGACGGCCGAGCGCGACGCCGTGCGGCCTGACGCGCCATAGCCAGCACCGCCCCCGCCGGACGAACCGCCACTGCTGCTCTGCTCGTCCTTGTTGGTGCGCTGAATGCCCCCGGCCACACCATAACGCTGCCCAAGCAGGCCACTGCGCTGCCCGGCGCCGTCGCGATAGGTATACAGCGGCTGCGCGCGATAACGGCGGTCGGCGCTGTTGGTCATCTGCCCCAGCAGCATGCCAGCGACCACGGCGGTGGCGACGTGGCCATAGCCGCCGCCCTGAGCGTGGGCCGCATCGACCTGGGACTGGGTGACTTCGCCTGCGGTGTCCAGCTCGAACCCGCTCATGCGGGGCATGAAACGGCCACCGGCGCCTATCTGGCAACCGTCAGGGGCGAATTCGGCTTCGCAGTCGGGCTTCGATACATAGGTCGGGGCGGTGCGCCGGTACTCGGCCAGCGCCTGCTTGTAGGCATCGTTGCACGCCTTCTCCGGCACCTTGTCGTTGACGCAGGCTTCGACACTGCCGTAGTTCACCTGCTGGCTGACGGTGTAGGTTTCCTCTTGCGGGCTGCACGCGGTCAACGCCAAGGGCAGCGAGCTGGCCAGCACCAGCTTGACGGAGCTTCGTCTCATTGGGGGTTTCATGGGGGCTCCTAGTGCGTCAGGCCGACGGGGTCATGCAAGCCGAATTGAGTAAGCCGACGCTGATCGCCACGCTGGCAGCGTAGATGGCAGCGGCCAGTTCGCCTGCGGCGATACGCCTGGACAGGCCGCGCAGCACCAGGCTGGTAAGGCCGAAGGCAAGCAACTGCACCACTGCCGCAATCACTACCCAAGCCACGACGTCCAGGATGCCGACGCTGTAGGCAATGATATTGCTGGCCGGCAGCGAAAAGCCGATCAGCGAGCCGCCCAGGGCAATGGCCGCGGCCGGGTTGTTCTCACGAATGAGCGCGAACTCGCGGTGCGGAGTAAGGCGGGTATAGATGAACTGGAACAGCCAGAACAGCAACAGTGCCACGCTGATATAAAGGATGAAGCCAGTCACTGCAGTGGCATTGAGCGACAGGCGCAGAGCGTCGAGCATGGTGAGTCCTTGTCAGGTTACGTGAAAGTCCGTGGGGTGTAGGGTGACGCCCAACGAAGTGGTGAAAGTGGCGTTGCCCTGCTCGTCCTCCTCCGCTGACAGCAGCAGGAATTCGCGACGCTCTGGCAGGCCGGTATCGCGGGCGTAGAGCATCGACAGGTGCTGGATGCCATAGCGCGCATCAGGGCTGGTCACGCGCTCGTGCAACGGAACCAGTTTGGCCTGGCCTGCCTCCTGGCCCCACTGGCGGGAATACAGGTAGCCGTCGTGTTCGTAGATCGGCAGGCCGACCTTGGACTGGCTGCCGACAAGGCGCTGAAGGTGCGACGCGTCGCGGATCGGTACAGCGCTGTGATAACCGAACAATACGGTATCACCCACTTCGCTACCGTTCATCAGCACTTGCAGCCAATAGTCTTCGTCGTCCAGATAGAAACGCAGCAGGTGCATCGAAGCACCGAGGTCGACCTCGCCGATGGCCCAGACCGTTTCCGGGCCGGGAACCAGCAGTTGCGAATGCCCCTCAAGCAATGGTTTGAGTGACGCAGCGGGTGTGAACCGGCGACCGCTGAGCAAGCCAAATGGCGGCGTGGCACTAGGCGAAAGTGGCATCGTAAACGTCCTGAAGCGGGGCAGTCCTTGCGAGGGGCGACACCTTAACGGGTTTGGCCGCCCGAGCCAATTCAAGCACTGTTTGCGAAACACTGTTGCGGGGGCAACAGCCAACAGCCCCGAGACGCATCAGCGTTGTTTACGCATACCCATGTGCGCATCATCCATCAGCGCCTTGGCCATTTCGCAAAGAAAGTGCGAAGCCCAGACCAGCACAGGTTCGTCGTCCATCACACCGATGAACGATGCCCGTCGTGAGCAATCCAGCAGCAGCGAGGCCTGCTCGATGGCATGGTTGCAGCAGTTGCCGGCTTCAACGCGAAACAGGCGCTTGCCCTTTATCACGCCGTCCATGCACGACGCTGAACCTACGGTCAAAACGAGCGTGCCGGTGCCTTCTGGTATTGTCTTGTCCATTTCAAATCCCCTTGCGCTGTCGCGCAGAAAACAACCTTTGCATTCGAGTTGACGACCCAGTGGGCGCGGGTTACCCGCGAAGGGCTGCAAGGCAGCCCCGGCACGGGTGAACGTCAATGCAACGTATGCATCTGCGGCCGTTGCGTCAGTTGCACCTGCGCAACCGCCGATTCCAGCAATGAGCGCACGGCCTCCATCTCGTGCATGACTGCCAGGGTCATGATCGAGGCGGGCGACTTGGGCAGCGTGGAGACGGCGTGATGGGCGACTGCCAAGGCGCAGAGTACGTACTCCGTGGCCTGGATCAGGGTGTCTTCGAGGTAATGAGTGGCATCGGGGGAGCAAGGTGGGTCAGGGACGATCTTGAGCATGACAACCTCCAGACAACATTAAAGTCGGACCGTCGCCAAATTACTTGCAGATGAATGGGTGGCGGCTACGTGCGGGCCTGCAAGACCGGACTTGGAGGTCAATTGCCCGGCTGGCCCGAGGGCCACCCACACGCAGCCACCATTGAGCAAAGCCAACAGCCACTGAGACCAATCCAAGCTACGGGCTTGCAGACCCGGTCGTTGAATATGCAACGACCCAGCGAGACTAGGGGGCTCAGCTTTCCATCGCAATGACGCAATGGCCTGCAAAGGGTTATTCAGAAGCGTCCTACAAGGAAGAGCCAAAATCTGATTATTCATATGTGCAAGTCCTGTTCATGCGCACATGGTTCCCTATCGGCCGTGTTCAAGGCACCGATCGATTGGATACCCCTGGCCCTTGGCGCCGTGCGCCCCACCCAAGGCAAAACCCTGGCCGTGATGCAGGTATGCGGCGGCTCGCAGTCGTTCAAACGACAGCGGCCGCATGAAGCCATCGCCGTATAGCGCCGAACAGCTTACCGCGCGGGTGAACCAGCGTTCGATCTGAGCACCTGGTGTTTGCAGGGGCTCTGGCCTTGACGCCCCCTGCGGCGCCCAGTATTTTTTCAGCCCCTTCCTTTTCGGCTACCTCTGCTGTGCACCGCCCAGGCGTTAAATCGCGAAGCGGGCATTCATGATGCCGACACTTATACGGTCGCCACTCAATGGCGTGCCGCTATCCGTCATCAAGTGCAAAAGGTTGCTTCCATGATCATTCGTCAGGCCAACGCCGCCGACCACTCGCTGCTGCTCGACATCTGGCTGCGCGCCGTTCGCGCCACTCACCATTTTTTGCAGGCATCCGACATAGACGCGCTGCTACCGCAGCTGCGCGACGTTTACCTACCCGCGGTCGAGCTGTGGGTTGCAGTCGATGCTGACGACTGCCCGCAGGGCTTTATCGGGCTGAATCAGCACCATGTGGAAATGCTCTTTATCGATCCCGATTTGCGTGGGCAAGGCATTGGCCGCGCGCTCCTGGATTACGCCCGCAGTTCGCGCAGCGCATTGAGCGTTGATGTGAACGAGCAGAACCCCGAGGCCGTGGGGTTTTATCTGCATTACGGGTTTGTGCAAACGGGGCGCTCTGCGCTGGATGGCGAGGGGCGGCCATTTCCGTTGTTGCATATGAGCTTGCCTGGCTAGGCACCTGGCAAAATCGTTCCTGCGCCAGGGCGCAGGGACGATTTCCATGCAGCGCGACAGCATCGCGGTCCGAGCCACCGAAAGGGTGCGCTGACAACTCCGATAGTCATTGGTTCCGGGTGGATTTGTGGATACAATTTCCGGCTGTCGCAGAAAAACAAACCGGGATCTCGATGTCTACTATCAGGGTTGATATACAAGTCTTACGCGGGCTTGCTGTCTTATTCGTCGTTCTAGAACACTTGGCTATCCCGGGATTCCACTATGGATATCTGGGCGTAGACATATTCTTTGTCATCTCTGGCTTCTTGATTACATCAATTGTTTCAAGAGGACTAGCGCGCGATAAGTTCTCCTTCAAAGAATTCTATCTTCGCCGCGCCAAACGCCTGCTGCCTGCTTCGTTCGTAACGATCCTTGCAACTATCATTGCGGCGAAACTCTTCCTGCCACCCATGCAGATTGAATCGCTGAAGCAACAGATCATCGGTGCGCTGACCTTCTCCACAAACTTTGTATTGTTGAGCCAGGCGGGTTACTTCGACCTTGAGTCTGCGACCAAGCCTTTACTGCACATGTGGTCGCTCGCGGTTGAAGAACAGTTCTACTTCTTTGTCCCAGCGCTGCTGGCCTTCACCCCGGCCAAGCACTGGCGGAAGATCCTGGTGGTGCTGGCCATCGCCAGCTTCGTTGGCTGCCTGTACCTGTCCTTGAGTAACCAGTCGGCAGCGTTCTATCTGCTCCCGACCCGGGCGTGGGAACTGCTGATCGGCAGCATTGCGTCCATGCTCGTGCACAGTGCCGCCGTCAAGAACGTCACGTCGAAGCTGGCTATCCCGGCATTCGCCGTGCTGCTGGCATCGCCCTTCGTCAACTCTGGCCTGTCGCACCCTGGCCTTGACGCAGTGGTGGTTTGCTTCGCTACTGCCATCGTACTTCTGGCGAATCACCGACTGATCAACAGCAAGGTTTGGACACCCATCGAGAAAGCGGGCGACATCTCCTACTCCCTGTACCTGGTCCACTGGCCAATCATCGCGATCGCGAACGCCTCAATCGGCACCGAGAGCATGACGGTGAAAGCGACCCTGCTAGCCGCTTCGTTGGTCACGGCCATCGCACTGTACAACCTGGTGGAAAAGCCTTTCCGGGTTATGCAGTACGGCTTCAAGCCATCGCTGGTCGTCTTCCCTGCCCTTACCCTGGCACTGTTCGGCCTTTCGCATTCGTTCCTGAAGGTCCAGTCGGCGGAGAAGATCGAGAAGCTGTTCGCACCAAACTACGGCCTTGACCGGTCCTGCGGCACCAACATCTATAAAGACACCGAGAAGTGCCGGACCTCGCAAGATCCGAAGATCATCGTGTGGGGCGACTCCTATGCAATGCACAACATCCCTGGACTGTCGCAAGCGCAGAAGATCGATATCCGCCAAGCCACCCGCAGTGCCTGCGCGCCCTTCCTGAACACAGCGCCGAATACCAAGCGCAGCGACTTCGAAGAGCAAGCGCGTCAGTGCGTTGGCTTCAACGACAGCACCTTCAAGTTCATCAGCGACACCCCGTCGATCAAGACCGTTATCCTGGCCGGCTCCTACGGCCAGTACATGCAAGACACCTTCGAGTCGATTTCCTTCGACACCAGCGGGGTAATGCAGATTGAAAAGTCCACCCCAGAGCGCGCCATGAAGGATATGCAGGTGGTCGTCGAGAAGCTGAAGGCACTGGGTAAGCAGGTGGTCATCATTTCTCCGCCGCCCCCCATCAACACCACCATCGTGAGCTGCATTCAGGCCGAAATGGCCAGTCCATCGCTCACCAATCAATCCAGCAAATGCCTGCTCGACAGGAAGCTGTTCGAGCGCTCCCACAAGAATGTGCTCAACCTGATGAAGTACGCCGAGACTAGCCTCGGTGCCAAGGTGATCTACCTGTCCGACGCACTCTGTGATGCCAAGTCGTGCAAAACCATCATCGATGGCGTGCCGATCTACCGAGATCCAGGCCACCTGAGCAACACCGGCTCTGTGAAGTTGTACCAGAAAATGCCTAACATCCTGGCCGGCATCAACAGCAATAGCTAACGGCGGCAGGTCGGCTGGATTGCATGCGGCGCCTGGTCTGATCGACCGGCGCCGCAGTCATTTCAGCTTGCCCGCTCGATCATCGGCTTGACAGTGATGCCTTGGCGTTTCGCCTCCGCTATCGCGCCCGGCTCGTAGAGCTTGGCCTCTCGATTCCGGATCCAGAAATGGGCTCTGCGCCTGCGATCGAAGGTCTGGGTTTCCTGATAAACTGCCGCCACTTCCTTCATGATTTGGATCTGGACTGTGAAGCCAGATGACCCGTCCTTGCGCTTGCGCTGCGTGATGGTTCCCATTGGATTTGCTCCATGGCTGATTTGCTAAACAGAAGCAACGTCTGTAGCAAAACCAGCAAGAACCGGAAAAAGCGACGACAAACAGAGACCCCAAAATGCTACTGAAACAAGCAGAAACTCCAGCAACCTCAGGCGATTTGGTAGTTAGGAGGTTTTCTGTCGCGCCGATGATGGACTGGACAGACCGCCACTGCCGCTTCTTCCTGCGCCTGCTCTCCAAGCACACCCTGCTCTACACCGAAATGGTCACCACCGGCGCCCTGCTGCACAACGACGCCCACCGTTTCCTGCGTCACGACGTGTCCGAGCACCCGTTGGCCCTGCAACTGGGTGGTAGCGTGCCGGCTGACCTGGCGGCCTGCGCGCGCTTGGCCGAAGAGGCCGGTTACGACGAGGTCAACCTCAACGTCGGCTGCCCGAGCGACCGGGTGCAGAACAACATGATCGGCGCCTGCCTGATGGCCCACCCGGCGCTGGTGGCCGATTGCGTGAAGGCCATGCGGGATGCGGTTTCGACGCCGGTGACGGTGAAGCACCGCATCGGCATCAATGGCCGTGACAGCTATGCCGAGCTGTGCGACTTCGTCGGCCAGGTGCGTGAGGCCGGGTGCCGGAGTTTTACCGTGCATGCGCGGATCGCGATTCTTGAGGGGCTGTCGCCCAAGGAGAACCGTGAGGTGCCGCCATTGCGCTATGACGTGGCGGCACAGTTGAAGGCGGACTTCCCGGACCTGGAGTTTGTGCTCAACGGGGGGATCAAGACCTTGGCGCAATGCCAGGCGCACCTTGAAACGTTCGACGGGGTGATGCTGGGGCGTGAGGCGTACCACAACCCTTACCTGCTGGCCGATGTCGACCAGCAACTGTTTGGCAGCGAGGCGCCGATGGTCAGCCGCAGCGAGGCGTTGGCGCTGCTGCGGCCTTATATCGTGGCGCATATGGAAAGTGGCGGGGCAATGCACCACATCACCCGGCATATTCTGGGGCTGGCCCAGGGGTTCAAGGGCGCGCGGCGGTTCCGGCAGTTGCTGTCGGCGGATATTCACAAGGCGGCCGAGCCGTTGGCGGTGTTTGATCAAGCGGCGGAACTGATGGAGGGGCGTTGAAAAGGCGCACGCGCTCCCAGGGCACTTGGGGTGTGGCACTGGCGATTTTTGCTCCGGTCGCCATCATCCTGTTGGTGGCCTCGCAGTACCCAACCATGATCGAGCGCAGGGTTGAAGCGAGGAAGGCGCAGGCGCGGGCGGCACAACCAGCACCTCGGCCTGCGGGGACCACGCTGGAAATCATCATGCCCGACGGCAAACGGCTCCAGGAAGGGGAATCCGGCACCTTGGGCGAGGCGCTGAAAAGCAGATAGTCCAGCAGACTTGGGAACCTCGCGGCGGGAGGGGACTCGAATCATCACCTTTCGCAGCCCTTTCCGACCGGCCCGATGCCCCGGCAAGGCCGCTTTGCACGCCCGGCTTCGACGGGCCTTGAGCGGCCGCCGGGGCTCGGGTAATGTCGAGTCATTGCACAGGACAGAGCACGCCCATGACCTCCAAGCTGGAACAACTCAAACAGTTCACCACCGTGGTCGCCGACACCGGGGACCTGGACGCCATCACCCGCCTGAAACCGGTCGATGCCACCACCAACCCGTCGCTGCTGCTCAAGGCGGCTGCCATGCCCGGCTATGCGGAACTGCTCAAGCAGGTGAAGGGCGATGCCAACGGCGATGTGGACCTGGCCTGCGACAAGTTCGCGGTGGCGGTGGGTTCGGGCATTCTGAAGGCCATCCCTGGGCGAATCTCCACCGAAGTGGATGCCCGCCTGTCGTTCGATGAACCGGCCCTGCTGGCCAAGGCCCGTCAGTTGATCGCGCTGTACGACAAAGCCGGGGTCGGCAAAGACCGCGTGCTGATCAAGCTGGCCTCCACCTGGGAAGGCATCCGCGCCGCCGAGAAGCTGGAGAAGGAAGGCATCCAGACCAACCTCACCCTGCTGTTCTCCTTCGCCCAGGCTCAGGCCTGCGCCGATGCCGGGGTGTTCCTGATTTCGCCGTTCGTGGGCCGTATCTACGACTGGTACAAGAAAAACACTGGCAAGGAGTACGTGGGCGCCGAGGACCCGGGCGTGCAATCGGTAACGCGCATCTACGACTACTACAAGACCAATGGCTACGACACCGTGGTCATGGGCGCCAGCTTCCGCAACATCAGCCAGATCGAGCAGTTGGCAGGCTGCGATCGCCTGACCATCAGCCCCGAGCTGCTGCAGCAACTGAGCGATGATCAGGGCGAGCTGCCGCGCGTGCTCAAACCGGGCAACGCTGGCGAGGCCAAGCAGGTGTTGAGCGAGAGCCAGTTCCGCTGGGCGATGAACGAAGATGCCATGGGCACCGAGAAGCTGGCCGAGGGTATTCGTCAGTTTGCCCGCGATCAGGAGAAGCTGGAGAAACTGATGGCTGAAAAAGCCTGATACATATTAGGTTTGCCTGACGGGCGGGAAATGCTCAGCATTTTCCGCCCGTTTTTGGTTTGGCGCTGAATAGCGCCAGGCTTCAGAGGTATTTTGAATTCGATGGCCTATTCGCGGGCAAGCCCGCTGCCACTGGTGCAGTGCTGTCGCTGCACGGGTGGATGGGCTGTCTAGCCAACAGAGCTGTTGATGACCTCATCCCTACCCCTCGTTCTTGCCGGCCCGGTACTGCGCCGGCTAGAGCCCCAGCGCCTGGCCATCTGGCTGGTCGCCACGCAACCCTTGCAACCCGAATTCACCCTGGACGGCGCAGCGCGTACAGCCAACGCCACTTGCCAGGTTATCCCGATAGGCCAGCACGCGTTTATCCACTTGCTGGATATCCACTTCGACCAGCCCCTCCCTTGCAACCAGGCGCTGGGCTATGACTTGCGCATCGATGGCCAGGGCATCGCCGAGTGGGCACCCCACCTGCTCTACCCAGGCTGCCAGCGCCCAAGCTTTGTGCTGCGGGACCGCCTCGACCATTTATTGCATGGTTCTTGTCGCAAGCCGCACCACCCTGCCGCGGATGGCCTGCTCTGCGCCGACCGTTTGCTGGCACAGTGCGAACAGCCCGAACAGCGCCCTGCCGTGCTGCTGATGAGCGGTGACCAGGTGTATGCCGACGATGTTGCCGGCCCCATGCTGCGGGCCATCCATAGTCTGATCGAGCGCCTGGGGCTGTTCGACGAACAGCTCGATGGTGCGGTGGTGGCCGACAGCACAGCGCTGTACCAGCACCCAGCCAGCTATTACCACCGTGCAGACCTGCTGCCGGCCCAAGAACAGAACGAAAGCCTGCGCGAGCGCTTTTTCGGCGGCAAACGCAAGCCGATCTTCTCGTCAAGCAATGCCGACAACCACCTGGTCACCTTCGCTGAAGTCATGGCCATGTACCTGCTGGTATGGTCACCCGAGCCTTGGCGCCTGGTGAACCTGGACATGCCCGCCGGGCTCACTGATGAGCGCCAGGCGCGGTATCGGCAAGAGCTGCCACTGATCGAGGCCTTCGCCAGCAACCTGGGCCAGGTGGCACGGGTAATGGCCCACCTGCCGTGCCTGATGATCTTCGATGACCACGACATCACCGACGACTGGAACCTCTCGGCACAGTGGGAAGAAACCGCCTATGGCCACCCCTTCTCACGGCGCATCATCGGCAACGCGTTGCTTGGCTACTTGCTGTGCCAGGGCTGGGGCAACGACCCGGATGGCTGCGCGGGGCTGGTCGAGCGCTGCCAGGTGCTGACAGGTACAACGCTAGACAGCCCGGCACAGGACGAACTGATCGGCGAAGCGTTGCAGTTCCAGGGCTGGCAGTACAGCTTGCCCAGCAACCCGCCGTTGCTGGTGCTCGACACCCGCACCCGCCGCTGGCGCAGCGAAAGCAGCCTGGCCAAGCCATCCGGCCTGCTCGACTGGGAAGCGTTGAGCGAGCTGCAGCAGGCGCTGCTCGATCATCCCTCGGCGATTATCGTGTCACCCGCGCCGATCTTCGGGGTAAAACTGATCGAAACCGTGCAGAAAGCGTTCAGCTGGCTGGGCTACCCGTTGCTGGTGGATGCCGAGAACTGGATGGCACACCGCGGCGCGGCGCAGGTAATTTTGAATATCTTCCGCCACTCGCGCACGCCGGGGCATTACGTGGTGCTCTCCGGCGACGTGCATTATTCATTCGTGTATGAAGTACTGATTCGCCATCGCCAGCGCAGCCCGCACTTGTGGCAGATCACCAGCAGCGGCATCAAGAACGAGTTCCCCAGGCGCCTGCTCGATGTGCTCGACCGGCTGAACCGTTGGCTGTATTCACCACGCTCGCCGCTCAACTGGTTTACCAAGCGGCGGGAGATGGAGGTGGTGCCGCGTACGCCCAGCCATAGCAAGGCGGGGGAACGGCTGTGGAATGGTGCGGGGTTGGGGCAGGTGTTCTTTGATGAGCAAGGGCGGCCGGCGCGGGTGTTTCAGCTGGATGCCGGTGGGCGGGAAGTGACAGAGTTCGTTGCGCCGGAATAAGCGATGGTTTTAACCTTTACCGACCTCTTGGCGGGGTAAGCCCGCTGCCATGGGCCGGTAAAGGCAATGAATCAGGTGCGCTCTAGCGCATTCACCAGGTCATGGAAGGCTTCACGGTTGGAGTCATTCAAGCCCATCAGGATCTTGTGCGCCTCCAGCACCTTTGACCGCACCACCTCTTCGTTCTGGTCCTGCGACGGCAGGTCGGTCAGGCACTCCGGGCACGGTATCGGACGATCGACGATGTTGAACACCTGATCGAAGCCCATCGACTGCAGCAACCGGGAAATATCCGGGTTGGTGGTGACCACGGTCGGCAGCAGCCCAACCTTCTGGCGCGACAGGATCGACAACTTGGCCAGCAAGCCCAAGGTGGTGCTGTCGATGCTCTCGGTTTCAGTCAAGTCGATGACGATGGCCGAGAAATTCAGCGCAGTGAAGATTTTCTCGATCGTCGCATCCAGCGCCGAACACAAGGTCAGGCGCACTTCACCGACGAATTTCAGTACAAAGGTACCGCTTTGCTCGGCGAACTGAATTCTACCGGTACTCATTGAAGGTTCCTGCTCAACACCAATAGGGCGATATCATCCGGCATCTCCCCAAGCGTAGCCAATCCAAATCGTTGGCGCAGCCCATCCAGGCTGCCACCCGCTGCCTTGACGATTTCTGGCAAGGCGGCTTCTTTATCTTTGAGCGTGTCACCCGGCAAAAGGTCCAGAATGCCATCGGACATCAAGGTGAGGCTGAACACAGGCGGCAGCTCCACCACCAGGTCCTGGTAACTGGCCTCGTCGAACAACCCCACCGGCAGGCCGCGGCCTTCCAGGTAGCGGGTACTGCCCGGGGTGTACAGCACCGGCAGCGGCAAGTGGCCGCCCACGGCATAGGTCAACAGGCCGGTGTCTTCGTCGATCACACCGCCGACCATGGTCACATGCTTGCCCAGCTTGCAGTTGATCAGCCCGCGGTTGATGTGGCTGAGCACTTGCGAAGGCTTGAACTCGCGCATCTTGCTGCCGCGCTTGAATTCGAACAACAGGCGCGTGGTCATGAACTTGAGCAGCACCGTGACGAAGGCCGACGACGCGCCATGCCCGGAGACATCGGCGAGGTAGAAGGCGATGCGGCGGTCATCCACACGGAAGTAGTCGGCGAAGTCACCCGACAGGTACAGCGACGGGATGATCTGGTGCTCGAACGCGAACTCGCCGGCTACCCAGGGGCTTTCCGGCAGCATGTTCATCTGCACCTGCCGACCGGCGGTCTGGTCCTCCTGCAGCAGGTGCAGGCTGGCTTCAAGCTCACGGTTGGCCGCTTCGAGCTTGTCGCGGTAGCGCTGGTTTTCCAGCACCAGGCGCGAACGGTCGAGCGCCCGGCGCACCGAATGCTCGAGCACGGCAAGGTCTTCCAGCGGCTTGATCAGGTAGTCGGCAGCGCCCAGGCGCAAGGCCTCGACCGCATCGCTCATGACGCCGGCACCGGACACCACGATCACCGGCAATTGCGGCGCGCGCTCGCTGATCTGGCGGATCAGTTCGAGCCCGCCCATCTGCGGCATGCGCAGATCGCAGATCACGAGGTCGGGCTGGTGTTCTTCGAAGACCTGAAGCCCCTGCTGGCCATTACCGGCCTGGAGGACGCTGAAACCACTGTCTTCAAGATAGGCGGCGAGGCTCGCACGGACCACGTCGTCGTCATCGATGATCAACAGCGTTGCACTGGTTTTCTGCATGTGGGCGAACGGCGCCGATTTGGGTTGGTGCAGCGGTGTCGGCAAAGCTGACGGCCAGCTACGGGAATACTCTGTGGTAACACTCTACTTGAGTTGTAGGACAAGAAGACCCGCCCGGCAACTATCAGCGCTACCCTGTAAGGCGCAGACGGTACTCCCATCCGCCAGGCGTTTCAAGCGTACGAGGGTCGACCTCGCTGCTCTTTACAGGCCAAATCACCGGGAGTTATAAGAAAGCCGACCCGTGCAACCCAAAGGGAAGGATGCAGCATGCCTCAGACGCCCTCCAACCACAGCGAAAAACGCGATTTCATCCGCATGCGCATCGATACCGAGGTGAGCCTGCTGCACGAAGGCCAGGTGATTGCGGCGGTGTGCCTGGACCTGTCCAGCGGGGGCATGCAGGTGCAGGCGCCGCAGCGCTTTCAGGTGGGGGATACGCTTGAGGTGCGGATCGATTCCGATCACCCGGCGCTCAAGGGCTTGCACGCCAGCACCGAGGTGGTGTGGATCGCCGATCAGCCCGATGGGCAGCAGAAGTTCGGCCTGCGCATCCTGGCCATGCATTGACGCGGGGGCTGCAGGGCAGCCCCTTGTTCAAGAATCAGAAGTCGTCTTCGACTTCGCCGTCCTTGACCTTGAACTCGCGGTTCTGCAGGTAGGCGTTGCGAATGAAGATGTACTTGTCGCCCTGAATCAGTTTTTCCGCCGGCAGCAGGCTGGCGCGGGTATCGATCACGTCCAGTGCAAAGATCGAGTTGCGCGTCGGCACATGGTCGATATAGCGGTAGGGCTTGGTGTAGCTGTCAGGGTACTTGGCCAGGCCATCACGCACGGTGCTTGGGCCCAGCAACGGGATGACTACGTAAGGGCCGCTGCCCACACCCCAGTAGCCCAGGGTCTGGCCAAAGTCCTCGTCGCTGCGCTGCAGGCCCATCTTGGTGCCGACGTCGAAGAAGCCACCGATGCCGAACGTGGTGTTGACGATCAAGCGTGCGGTGTCCACCCCTGCCGCATGCGGCTTGAGCTGCAGCACGTTGTTGACCAGGTTGGTCACGTCGCCCAGGTTGCGGAAGACATTGTGGATGCCGTCTTCGAGGAATTGCGGCGTCACCGCCTCGTAGCCCTTGGCCAATGGCTTGAGGGCATAGGTGTCGACGGTATCGTTGAACCTGAAGATCGGTCGGTTGACCGCCTCCCACGGGTCGTCCTCGGTGGCCGCCTGGGTAGCCGCCACGGGCGCCAGCAGCAAGCTGGCGCAGACACAGGCCTGGGTGACTCGCTCGATCACACCGGCACCGATCCTACGCATAGATGTCTCTCCATCGAATTTCTTGGCCGCAGCCGCACCGGGCGCGCTGCTGGTAAGGCGCAAGTATAAGGGCTTACGGGCTGATCACCAGCATTACACATTTTTGCTCAAGATTTTGTGAGCGCATGTTGCACCGTCATCGCCCAGTAACAATGGCGGCATAGCCTGCGGACTATTTCAGGGAAGTTGCCATGCACGATGCATCCGCCTTCACTGCTGTGCTGTTCGGCCTGCGTGGCTGCCTGGTCCAGGGGGCGAACGGCAACCCGCTGCCCGCGCCCGGCGCCCTGGCAACACTCGCCAGCCTGCGCCAGCGCCAGGTGCCCTGCATCTGGCTGGACGACCTGAGTGCCACGCAAGGCAAACGCCTGGCCAACGTGCTGCCCGACTGGTTGCCGGGGCATTCGGTTAATGGTGTGCGCTGGCCGGCACCGAACGCCTGCTGGCAGGCACTGATGGCGCTGGACAGCGCGCGCCTGGATGGCTGCGTACTGGTCAGTGGCGAACCGGCGCTATTGCAATCGGGCCTGAACGCCGGCTTGTGGACCGTGGGCCTGGCCGCCTGCAGCCCTTATTGCGACCTCAGTTCCCGCCATTGGCAAGCCATGAGCCAACAGGAGCGGGACCTGGCCCGCGGCAAGGCCACCCTCGAACTGTTCAGCCTGGGCGTGCACTCGGTGATCGATCACCTCGAAGCGCTGGACACCTGCCTGCAGGACATTGCCCAACGGCGCCGCAAGGGTGAAAAACCCTGATACAGCACCTTTGATGCGGATCATGCAAAGCGGCTGCAAGTGGATTACATTGAAAGCAGGCCAGAACCTTTGCCGCTTCGCTGAGGTCCATGCCTTGCCAAGCCATTGATGGAGAAAAGCCAATGCCTGCCCGCGAATTGCAAGAGCGTCTGAACAGCTTGCGCGAGCAACTGGACCGGAACGTACCGCTTTCGGAAGAAGAGCTGGCCGCCCTGCATGAGGAAGCCAGACAGATAGAAGCGCAACTGAAGCTTGAAGAAGCCACGCCGGACAACAACCTGGTGGATGGCGTGAACCTGGCGATTGAACGCTTCGAGGCTGATCACCCCGACTTGACCGCTACCCTGCGCAGCATTGCCAATTCGCTGCACAGCATGGGGATCTGAAATAGCAAGGGCCGTTTCTCGGCCCCGTCATGTCAGAATTACTGACGCACCAGGCGCACGTTATTCGGGCTGATCGCCCCGGTGCTACGATACGGGTTGATATCCAGCCCCCCTCGTCGCACATACCGCGCATACACCGTCAAATGCTCAGGCTGCAGCAGGTTCTTCAAGTCCAGGTAGATCCGCTCCACGCACTGCTCATGGAAGTCGGCATGCTGACGGAAGCTGATCAGGTAAGTCAGCAGGCTGGCATGGTCCAGCGCCCTGCCCTTGTACTCGACCACGACGCTCCCCCAGTCCGGTTGACCGGTGACCGGGCAGTTGGATTTGAGCAAATGGCTGTGTACGGTCTCTTCCACCACACGCTCCGGGTTGCAGCGCAGCAGCTCCGGTTGCGGCTGTTCATAGTTGCTGATGGCCACATCCAGTGCATCGATGCACTGCCCCGGCAACGCCACCACCCCCTGGGCCTCGACTTCAGCCAAGGTGCGAACCTTGACGCTGACCGGCTTGCCAGCGGCTGCCGACAAGTCCTTCTCCAGGCAAGCCTGCAGCTCGCCAATCGCGGCGAACACCGTCTGGTTCAGCGAGTTCAGGTACAACTTGAACGACTTGGACTCGATGATATTCGGCGAATCGGCAGGGATGGCGAACTCACCGATCGCTACCACCGGCTTGCCCGAGGGCAACAGCCACGACAACTCGAAGCAGTTCCAGTAGTCCACGCCCTGCCATGGCAGGGTCTGGGCAGTGACGCCCAGCTCGGCCCACTTGGCAGTACGCGGGATCGGGAACAGCAGCTCAGGGGAGTAGGTAGCGATGTATTCGCTGGACTTGCCCAGCGGGGAGTGTTCGGCGGCGGGATGCATGGAAACTGACCTGAAGGTTCGAAATACCCCTAGTCTACCGTTTTTACCGCCCGCCTTGCAGGGCAAGTCACTCGATGGTCAGCGGCCCGACCATGCCGGCCTGGTAGTGCCCCGGCACGTTGCAGGCGAACTCGATGGGCGCCGACTGGCGGAAGGTCCAGGTAAGCTCGGCACGCTGGCCCGGTTGTACCAGCACGGTGTTGCCCGCGTCATGGCCATGGTCTGCGTGGCCCATCTGGCCGTGGTCCATCTGGCCGTGGTCCATGCCCTCGTGGTGCATGCCTGCGGTAAACAGCTTGCCCTGCATGGCGACCATCTGCTTCTGGTGCTCCGCGTGCATGGCCTTGTCGCCCAGGTTGAACTCGTGGGGCAACTTGCCTTCGTTGATCAAGACAAAACGCACGGTTTCGCCAGCTTTGGCGTGCAGGCGCTTGGGCTCGAACGCGATGTCCTTGAGCACGACCTCGACCGTGCGGGTAGCCTTGGCCGCCGGGGCCGGCTCGCCGAAGGCGAAGCTTTTGCCACCGTCAGCCAGGGCGGGCAGGCTCACCAGAGCAAGGGCGGCGGCGATGAACAGGTGTTTCATGATGACTCCAAAGTTTACAGCGGGGATAAGGCCACTTTAGAAAAGGCCGGCTGGCAACTACCTGACAGGAAGATTACAACTTTGTCAGCTTGGGCGGCGCGTGGGCGGCCCTTGATATAGTCACGTATCATTTCAGTCATCACACCGCCCGCACAGGGCTGCCTCCGATAGTGTGGACACCGCATGAAACTGTTGATCGTCGAAGACCAGGCCCGCACCGGCCAGTACCTCAGCCAAGGCCTGAGCGAAGCAGGCTTTGCCACCGAACTGGCGGCCGATGGCGAAACCGGCCAGCACCTGGCGCTAAGCGGCGATCACGACTTGTTGATCCTCGATGTCATGCTGCCTGGCCGCAACGGCTGGCAGATTCTGCAAGCCGTGCGCCAGGCCGGCCTGGACACACCTGTGCTGTTCCTCACCGCCCGCGATGCCGTCGAGGACCGCGTGCACGGCCTGGAGCTGGGCGCGGATGATTACCTGGTCAAGCCGTTCGCCTTCTCCGAACTGCTGGCACGGGTACGCAGCCTGCTGCGCCGCGGCGCCAGCCCCAGCCTGGACACCACCTTGAGCCTGGCCGACCTGCGCCTGGACCTGATCCGCCGCCGTGCCGAGCGTGCCGGCCAGCGCATCGACCTCACCGCCAAAGAGTTCGCCCTGCTCGAACTGCTGCTGCGGCGCCAGGGTGAGGTGTTGCCCAAGTCACTGATTGCCTCGCAAGTCTGGGACATGAATTTCGACAGCGACACCAATGTCATCGAAGTGGCGATTCGCCGCCTGCGCCTGAAGATCGACGACCCGCACGCCAACAAGCTGATCCACACGGTGCGCGGCATGGGTTATGTACTGGAGGAACGTCAAGATTGATGCGCAGGCTTTCCCTCGGCAGCCGCCTGGCGCTGTTGTTCGCGGCCTGCACGGCTGCTGTTTCGCTGGGTGCCGGCATCCTGTTCAACCGTGCCAGCGAACAGCACTTCATCGAGCTGGACCAACAACTGCTCGAATCACGCTTGTCGCTGTTTCGCACGCAACTCGCCGGTGTCGCCACACCCGCCGAGCTTGCGGCCCGGCTCCCGGCCCTGCGCGATGAGCTCAGCCACCAGGCTGACCTGGCCCTGCGCATCAGCGGTAAAGACGGCACACCGTGGTTCGACAGCCGCACGCAGTTGCCCAACACCACGCCGCCCTCCGGGCTTGCGACCTTGCACACGGACGGCACCGACTACCGCAGCCTGGCCATGCCCCTGAAGCCGGCCGACCCGCAATCCGCGCAGCTGACGCTGTACCTCGACATCACCCACCATCAACATTTTCTGCAGGGTATGCAGCGCTTGATCTGGCTTACCGTCGGCCTCTCGGCCCTGGCTACGGCGCTGCTCGGTGCCTGGGCCGTACGCCGCGGGCTACGGCCCCTGCGGCAGATGGGCCAGGTCGCCGCCAGTGTGTCGGCACGCTCGCTGACCACCCGTTTGCCAGTGGCGCAGATGCCGGAAGAACTGGCCGAACTGGCCACCACCGTGAATGCCATGCTGCAACGCCTGGACGATGCCTTCCAGCGCCTGTCGGCGTTCTCGGCCGATATCGCCCACGAACTGCGCACGCCGCTGTCCAACCTGCTGACCCACACCCAGGTCACCCTCACCCGCCCGCGCAGCCTCGAAGAGTACCGCGAGGCGCTGCATGGCAACCTGGAGGAGCTGCAATGGATGGCACAGATGATCAACGACATGCTGTACCTGGCCAAAGCCGACCACGGCTTGCTGGTGCCCGGTCAGGCTGCGCTGGCCTTGCACGAGGATGTGGATGCGTTGCTGGAGTTCTATGCCCCGCTGGCCGAAGACTCTGATGTAAGGCTGTTGCGCGAAGGCCAATTGCTGCTGCAGGGGGACCGCCATATGCTGCGCCGGGCACTGTCCAACCTGCTCGACAACGCCTTGCGCTTTACCCCGCCGGGTGGGCAGGTACAGGTGACGTTGGGGCCTGGTTCACGGATATGCGTCGCCAATACCGGGGCTGCGATCGAACCGGGTGCATTGCCACGCTTGTTCGATCGGTTCTACCGGGTGGACCCGGCGCGACGGGAAGGCAGTAGCGAGCATGCAGGTTTAGGCTTGGCGATTACCCGCTCGATCGTGCAAGCCCATGGCGGCAGCATTTCTGCGACGAGTGAAAACGGCTGGACGCGCTTTGTGATTGAGCTGCCTGAAGGTCGGTGACCGAGGGCGCAATGCGCCCCCAAACGCTCAAACAGCCCTCAAACCGCCAAGCCAATCGCCGGCTGCACCTGCGATGCCCGATAAGCCGGGTAAATAGTCGCCAAAAAGCTCATCACCAACCCCGCCGCACAGATCATCGCCACATCCCCCCACTGCAACTGCGAAGGCAGGCTGCTGATGAAGTACACATCCGAAGTGAAGATGTGCTGGCCGCTGACCCGCTCCAGCCAGCCCACGATCTGGCTGACATTGAACGCGGCAATCACCCCCAGCACACCCCCGATCAACGTCCCCACCACACCGATCAAGCTACCCTGGACCATGAACGTGCCCATGATCTGCGCAGGCGTGGCGCCCAAGGTACGCAGGATGGCGATATCCGGCCCCTTGTCGTTCACCACCATCACCAGCGTGGCAATGATGTTGAACGCCGCGACCGCGATGATCATCATCAGCAACAGGCCGATCATGGTTTTTTCCATCTTCATGGCGCTGAACAGGCTGCCCTGGGTATGCGACCAGTCATCGGCGCGGTAGGCATCGCCCAGGCCCGCGACGATGGCCTTGGACACCTGCGGCGCCGCATACAGGTCATGCAGCTTCAGCCGCACGCCCTGCACCTGGCCCGGTGCCCAGCGCTGCATTTCGCCCGCATCGGCGACGTGAATGTAGGCTTGCGAACCATCCAACTCGGCGCCAACCTTGAAGATGCCGACCACCGTCAGGCGCTGCATGCGCGGGGTGATGCCACCCGGTGCCTTGCTGATTTCCGGCACGATCAGGGTCAGCTTGTCGCCGGTGTTCAGGCGGAAACGGCGCGCACTCAGCTCACCGATCACCACGCCGAACTCACCCGGCTGCAGGTCTTGCAAACGGCCCTGGACAATATGCTGGCCGACAATGGAGACCTTGCCTTCCTCTGCCGGGTCGATGCCGCTGACCTGGATCGGCTGCATCGCGCCCTTGTACGAGAGCATGCCTTCCATCTCGGTGATCGGCGCGGCGGCCATCACTGCCGGGTCTTTCAGCGCGGCATCGGCGACCGTGCGCCAGTCGTCCAGCGGCTGCACGCCCAGGATGCTGGCATGCGGCACCAGGCCAAGGATGCGCGAGCTCATTTCACGCTGGAAGCCGTTCATTACCGACAGCACCACGATCATCGCCAGCACGCCCAGGGACAGGCCGATCATCGAAGTCATCGAGATGAACGAGATGAAATGGTTGCGGCGCTTGGCACGGGTGTAGCGAGCACCGATGAACAAGGGCAAGGGTCTGAACATGTAAAACACCCAATGAAAGAGTTGCGGGGCGGCTCAGGCCACCCCGTGCAGGCGGCTCAGATCGCCACCAGGTGACCGTCGTCGAGTTTAAGCACGCGGTCCATCTGGCGCGCCAGGTTGAGGTCGTGGGTTACCACCAGGAACGCCGTGCGCGAGGCGCTGGACAGCTCTTGCATCAATTCCTGAATACCCTGGGCGGTGTGGTGGTCGAGGTTGCCGGTAGGCTCGTCGAGCATCACCAGGCCCGGGCGGTTGACCAGTGCACGGGCGATCGCCACACGCTGGCGCTCGCCGCCGGACAGCTCGGCCGGCTTGTGCGTGAGCCGGTGGCTCAGGCCGACCCGCTTGAGCAGCGCCTCAGCGCGCTCACGGGCTTCCGGGATTGGCGTGCGGCCGATCAGCAGCGGCATGCAGACGTTTTCCAGCGCGGTGAATTCCGGCAGCAGGTGGTGGAATTGATAAACGAAACCCAGTGCCCGGTTGCGCAACAGGCCACGCGCACGCTCACCCAGGGCCGACAGTTCCTCACCCGCCAGCCAGACGCTGCCCTGGGTGGGCGTGTCGAGGCCGCCAAGCAGGTTGAGCAAGGTGCTCTTGCCAGAGCCCGAGCTGCCGACGATGGCCACGCGCTCACCCGGGTGCAGCTCCAACTGCAGGCCCGACAGCACCTGTACCGACTCCGGGCCTTCGTCGTAGGACTTGCCCAGGTTGCGGCAACTCAGAACGGCTTTATCACTCATGCGCGACTCACTCATAACGTAGCGCCTCTGCAGGCTGGGTGCGGGCCGCACGCCAGGCCGGGTACAGGGTGGCGAAGAAACTCAGGACCAGCGCCGCAGCGCAGACCATGTACACGTCATTGGCCATGATCTGCGACGGCAGGTAATCGATGAAATAGACGTCGGCGTTGAGGAACTTGTGCCCGATCAGCGTCTCAATGCCGGCAATCGCCGCGCTCACGTTGAGCGCTGCCAGGATGCCGACCACCGCGCCGATCAAGGTGCCGATCACCCCGATCACCGTACCCTGCACCATGAAGATGGCCATGATCTGCCCAGGCGTGGCGCCAAGGGTGCGCAAGATCGCGATGTCGCCGCGCTTGTCGTTCACCACCATTACCAGGGTGGAAATGATGTTGAACGCCGCCACCGCCACGATCAGCAGCAACAGCAGGCCGATCATGGCCTTCTCCATGCGGATCGCCTGGTACAGGTTGCCATGGGTGCGAGTCCAGTCACGGCTGTAGAACTCCTGGTCACCCAAGTGCTGGGCGATGTCCCAGGCCACGCGCGGTGCCTGGAACAAGTCGTCGAACTTCAGGCGCAGGCCCTGCACCTGGTTCGGCTTCCAGCGGTGCAGGCGGGACAGGTCGTTGATGTTGGTCAGACCCAGGTAACCGTCGATCTCGCCGGCGCCCACGTGGAAGGTACCGACCACGGTGAAGCGCTTCATGCGCGGGAACATGCCGGCCGGGGTCACACTGACCTCGGGGGCGACGAAGGTCAGTTTGTCGCCGATGGCGACACCCAGCTTGGCCGCGGCCTTGTCGCCGATCATGATGCCCCACTCGCCCGGCGCCAGCTGGTCGAGACGGCCTTGCTGGACGAAGTTGTCGATGATCGACACCTCGCGTTCGCGCGCCGGGTCGATGCCATTGAGCAGCACCTTCTGCACCTTGCCGTCATGGGTCAGCAGGCCCTGCATCTGGGTGAAGGGCGCAACCGCCACCACCTGCGGATTCTGCTTTACTTGTTGGGCAAGCGCAGGCCAGTCGTCAAGCGGCTGGCCGCTCTCGAGCGTGGCATGGGGAATCATGCCCAGCACGCGGGTACGCATCTCGTGGTCGAAGCCGTTCATGACCGAGAGCACCACGATCATCACCACCACGCCCAGGGCGAGGCCGATCATCGAGGTCAGGGAAATGAACGAGACGAAGTGATTGCGACGTTTGGCACGGGTATAACGCGTGCCGATAAATGCGAAAAGAGGTCTGAACATGTCGGGGCTTGTTCGGATGAAAGGGAACGTCCTTGTGGCGAGGCGCTTACGGCGGCTTTACACTCGGACCACCGCCGCTACCATGGGTTCGCCATGACGACATTAGACGAAGAAGATCGCCGCGAATACTACCGCATCGAAGATCAGATCGCACTTCAAATCAGCCCCTTGAGTGCGGCCGAAGCCCTTGAGCCAGAAGTGTTGCAGGATGATTCACCGCTGTTCAACCTGCTCAGCGAGCTGCACCTGTCCGACTTCGAAGCCCAGCACCTGCTGCGCCAGTTGAGTGACAAAGACCGCACCCTCGCGGCGTTTCTGCGGGCGCAGAGCAAACGCCTCGACCTGCTCAGCGCCGTGGTCGCGCAGACCCTCATCGGCGAAATAGGCCAGCCGCAGGCAGTGGTCATCTCCGAAGGCGGCATCGAGTCCAGCCAGGCCCAGCCCATCGCCCCCGGCACCCGGGTCAAGGTGAAGATGGTGCTGATGCCCCGCGCCCACGGCCTGCTGCTGCGCGGCAAGGTCAGCCACTGCGAGCCGCGCCCGGACGGCAGCTTCGAGGTCGGCACCGAATTCATCGACATGACCGACGCCCAGCGCCAACTGCTGGCCCGTTACATCCTGCAGCGCCAGCAACAGCAACGGCGCCAGCAACTGGAACAGAACGACCCTGCTTCCTGAGCCTTTCCCTTTGAATTGAAGGAACGAACGTGACCCTGATCTACGGCCATCGCGGCGCCAAGGGCGAAGCCCCCGAAAACACCCTGAACAGCTTCCGCCAATGCCTGTCCCACGGCGTCAATCGCTGCGAGCTGGACCTGCACCTGTCGGCCGACAACGAACTGATGGTGATCCACGACCCGACCCTCAAACGCACCACCGGCCGTCGCGGCAAGGTGGTCGAGCAGCTGGCGGCCGACCTCACCAAGATCGACGCGCGCAAGGGCGGCCCGGGCTGGGTGCAGCCCTGCCCCATCCCGAAACTGGAAGAACTGTTCGAAAAATGCGCTTTCGAGCATTGGCAGCTGGAGGTCAAGAGCGCCTCGCGCACCCGCGCCGCCAGCACGGTGCTGGCGATTCGTGAACTGGCCCAGCAATACGGCCTGCTGGACAAAGTCACCATCACCTCGAGCTCACGCGAAGTGCTGGGTGCTGCCCTGGAGCTGGTGCCGGACGTGGCGCGCGGGCTGGTGGCCGAATACGCCTGGCTCGACCCACTGAAGGTCGCGCAGAACTACGGCTGCGAGCTGTTGGCATTGAACTGGACACTGTGCACCCCCGAGCGCCTGCTCAAGGCACAGGGCCAGGGGTTGCACGTGTCGGTGTGGACAGTCAACGAACCGGCACTGATGCGCCGGCTCGCTGATTTTGGCGTGGACAGCCTGATTACAGACTTTCCCGGTTTGGCCAAGACCACCCTCGGGTAGGGCTGAAATCGGTCTCCCCGACCGGCTCAGGCCACCGGCCGGAGCCGCTTAAAAAAGCCGGTTCAGGCCGTCGTAGGCAGCTACCCGATAAGCTTCGGCCATGGTCGGGTAGTTGAAGGTGGTGTTGACGAAGTACTTCAGGTTATTCAGCTCACCCGGCTGGTTCATGATGGCCTGGCCGATGTGGACGATTTCCGAGGCCTGGTAGCCGAAGCAGTGCACGCCGAGGATCTCCAGGGTTTCACGGTGGAACAGAATCTTCAGCATGCCCTGCGGCTCGCCAGCGATCTGCGCACGCGCCATGCCTTTGAAGAAGGCCTTGCCCACTTCGTACGGCACCTTGGCCTGGGTCAGCTCTTGCTCGTTCTTGCCGATCGAGCTGATCTCCGGAATGGTGTAGATGCCGGTCGGCACGTCATTGACGAAGCGCCAGCTGCCATTGTCGACGATGCTGCCGGCAGCCGAACGGCCCTGGTCGTGGGCGGCACTGGCCAGGCTCGGCCAGCCGATCACATCACCGGCGCCGTAGATGTTCGGCACGGTCGTGCGGTAGGCCTCGTCGACCTCGATCTGGCCACGGCTGTTGACCTTGATGCCGATGTTTTCCAGGCCCAGCTTGTCGGTGTTGCCGGTACGGCCGTTGCACCACAGCAAGGCGTCGGCCTTGATCTTCTTGCCCGACTTCAGGTGCAGGACCACACCATTGTCCAGGCCTTCGACCCGCTCGTACTCCTCGTTGTGGCGTACGGTGATGTTGTTGTTGCTGAAGTGGTAGCTCAACGCCTGGGAAATTTCCGAATCCAGGAAGCTCAGCAACTGGCCACGGTTATCGACCAGCTCGACCAGCACGCCCAAGCCGCTGAAGATCGAGGCGTACTCGCAGCCGATCACGCCGGCGCCGTAGACGATCAGTTTGCGCGGGGTGTGGCTGAGGCTGAGGATGGTGTCGCTGTCGTAGACGCGTGGGTGATGGAAGTCGATGTCGGCCGGGCGATAAGGGCGCGAGCCGGTGGCGATGATGATGTGCTTGGCGTTTAGTTTTTCCACCACACCGTTGGGGCAGACCACTTCGACGGTCTGCTCGTCGGCGAAGCTGCCGGTGCCGAAGAACAGGTCGACACGGTTGCGCGCGTAGTAGCCGGTGCGCGAGGCGACCTGCTTGGAAATGACCTTCTCGGCGCTCTTTAGCACGTCCGGGAAGGAGAACCAGCGGGGCTCGCCGATGGCACGGAACATCGGGTTGGTGTTGAACTGCATGATCTGCCGCACCGAGTGACGCAGTGCCTTGGACGGGATGGTGCCCAAGTGGGTGCAGTTGCCGCCGACCTGGCGACGGCTGTCGACCATCGCCACCTTGCGCCCTGCTTTGGCGGCGTTCATTGCCGCGCCTTCTCCGGCCGGGCCGGAACCCAGCACCACTACGTCGTAGTTGTAGACAGCCATGCGTACTCCTTCAGAACTGGCCCGCGAGTCACGGTGGCTCGCGGGGCGCGATCATGTCGCCGGGGCGCCATGAGAAAATTCGGTTGCAGTCTAATCAAGCGTGAACGCCGCGCACATTAACCCTTGGTCGCGTCGTAGGCCAATTTTGCCTGCACTACATGTGGTTCACCGATTCCCTGGCGATCATCCATCCTTGCGCTTTCACTCGCCTTTCATTGCCCGCTCGAACGCAGGGGTGGTTCGGGAGACGAAGCCACCCTCGGCCCGAGTCACCAGCACAGCGGCAAGGTCATGGCTGATGGCGAAATCCCAGCCGCGCTCCGGCCCGAGGATCAGCAGCAGGGTCGAGTAGCCATCGGCCTGCAGCGCCGAGGCATCGAGCACGGTGACGGCGGCCAGGTCGTGCGCGACCGGGCGCCCGAGGCGGGCATCGAAGGTGTGCGAATAGCGCCGGCCATTCTCCTCGAAATAATGGCGATAGTCACCCGAGGTCGATACCGAAAGGCCATCCACCGGGATGACCTGGCGGGCGATCTGGCGGTCTTCACGGGGCAGCTCCAGGGCGATGCGCCAGGCGCTGCCATCAGGCTTGCGGCCAACGGCCTTGAGCTCGCCAGTGGCTTCGGCGATGAAGCTGGTAATACCCATGGCGCGCAGGCGCTCGGCGATCAGGTCGACGGCGTGGCCGGCGGCGATGCTGTTGAAATCCAGCTCGACGGGGGCGTCCTTGCACAGCGCCTGGCCTTCGATGCGCAGGTGCTGGTAGCCCACGCGAAGGCGCACCTGGGCCAGGGCTTGCGGGTCGGGCACCTGTTCGTGACGGGCCTGGGGGCCGAAGCCCCAGAGGTCGAGCAAGGGCTCGACAGTGAGGTCGAAGGCGCCGGCACTTTGCACAGCCAGGTGCTGGCCGAAACGGACCAGGTCGAGCATGTCGCGCGGCAGCGCCAGGCACTGGTTGGCCGCGAGCTGGTTGAACTGGCTGACGGTGGAATCGCTGCGATAGGTCGAGTAGTGCAGGTCGATCTCCTGCAGGATTGCCTCGACTGCCACCTGCACCTGGGCCGGGGGCGGGCCTGCGGGCTCGCGCACGTACTGGATGCTGTAGCTGCTGCCCATGGCAGGGCCGCCCAGGCGCTCCAGGGTCGGGCCTTGGTTGCAGGCGGTGAGGAGCATCAATGCCAGGAGAAGAACTGTACGCACATTCGCTTACTCGACTATCGGGCCGGCCTCTTCGCGGGGCAAGCCCGGACAACACAATAGTCAGGACAAAAAAACGGGAACCCGAAGGTTCCCGTTTTTTCATTGCCTTACAAGCGAATCAGCGCGGAAACGCTGGCGGGTTCACACCGGCCATGTCTTCCATCACGCGAACCACCTGGCAGCTGTAACCGAATTCGTTGTCGTACCAGACGTACAGCACAACGCGGTTGTCGTTGCAGATGGTGGCTTCGGCATCAACCACACCGGCGTGGCGCGAACCGACGAAGTCGGTGGAAACCACTTCCTGCGAGCTGACGTAGTCGATCTGCTTGTGCAGGTCCGAGTGCATGGCCGTCTGGCGCAGGTACTCGTTGATCTCTTCGCGGGTGGTGGCCTTTTCCAGGTTCAGGTTCAGGATGGCCATCGAGACGTTCGGCGTCGGCACGCGAATGGCGTTGCCGGTCAGCTTGCCTTTGAGCACTGGCAGCGCCTTGGCAGCAGCAGTGGCGGCACCGGTCTCGGTGATGACCATGTTCAGCGGCGCGGCGCGGCCACGGCGGCTGCCCTTGTGGAAGTTGTCGATCAGGTTCTGGTCGTTGGTGAACGAGTGAACGGTTTCGACGTGACCATTGATGATGCCGTACTGGTCGTTGACAGCCTTCAGCACCGGCACGATGGCGTTGGTGGTGCAGGAGGCGGCCGAGATGATCTTGTCATCAGCAGCGATTTCGCCGTGGTTGATGCCGTGCACGATGTTCTTCAGCGCGCCCTTGCCAGGTGCGGTGAGGATCACGCGGGCAGCGCCCGGGCAGGCCAGGTGCTGGCCCAGGCCGTCGGCATCACGCCATACGCCGGTGTTGTCGACGATCAGCGCGTTGTCGATACCGTACTGGGTGTAGTCGACTTCGCTCGGGCTCTTGGCGTAGATAACCTGGATCAGGTTGCCGTTGGCGGTGATGGTGTTGTTGGCTTCGTCGATGGTGATGGTGCCATCGAACGGGCCGTGCACCGAGTCACGGCGCAGCAGGCTGGCACGCTTGACCAGGTCGTTCTCGGCGCCTTTGCGCACGACGATGGCACGCAGACGCAGGCCGTCGCCACCACCGGTCTTCTCGATCAGGATGCGCGCCAGCAGGCGGCCGATACGGCCAAAACCGTACAGCACGACGTCGGTGCCTTTACGCGCCGAAGCGTTCTGCTGGCCAACCACGTCGGCCAGTTCTTCACGCACGAACTGCTCGGCGCTGCGGCCGTTGCCTTCTAGCTTGAACTTGTTGGCCAGCTTGCCCAGGTCGACCGAAGCGGCGCCCAGTTTCAGCTCGCTCATGGCCTTGAGCAGGGGGAACGTCTCGTGGACAGACAGTTCGGTCTCGTCGGCCTGACGATGACGCGCAAAGCGGTGTGCTTTGAGGATCGAGATAACCGAACGGTTGATCAGGCTGCGGCCATAAATCGAGCTCACCACGTTGTTGTTGCGGTAGAGCTGACCGATAAGCGGGATCATCGCTTCAGCCAACGCTTCACGATCAATCCACTCACCAAGACACTGGTCGGGCTTCTGAGTCACGGGAACCTTCCACATGTAGGGACAGAAAAAAGGGGCTACATTATGACGCCCCAACGCGGAACGGGCAATGAGCGCCTGTCGTGGCAGCCAGAGCCAGTGTTCATGGCCTTTGGAGCCTGACAGCGGGCACCGGCACCGGTACAATCGGTCTCTTTGCCGCAACGCTTGGAGTGCAATCTCCCGTGTCAGTTCTGCGCCTACCGCAACTGTCGGCCACGGCCGGCAAACAAACCTGGGGCAACCTGCCCGGTGCCGCCCTCAGCCTTGCCATTGCCGAAGCCGCCAGCAGCGCTGGCCGCTTTACCCTGCTGCTGACGGCAGACAGCCAGGCCGCCGACCGTCTGGAACAGGAGCTGCGCTTCTTTGCCCCAGACCTGCCGGTGCTGCCCTTCCCCGATTGGGAAACCCTGCCCTACGACCTGTTCTCGCCACACCAGGACATCATCTCCCAACGTATTGCCAGCCTGTACCGGCTGCCGGAGCTGAGCCACGGCATCCTGGTGGTGCCGATCACCACCGCCCTGCATCGCCTGGCGCCGACCCGCTTCCTGCTGGGCAGCAGCCTGGTGCTGGACATCGGCCAGACCATCGACGTCGAGCAGATGCGCACGCGCCTCGAAGCCAGCGGCTACCGCTGCGTCGACACGGTGTACGAGCATGGCGAGTTCGCCGTGCGCGGCGCCCTCATCGACCTGTACCCCATGGGCAGCAAATTGCCCTACCGCATCGACCTGTTCGATGACGAGATCGAAACGCTGCGCACCTTCGACCCCGAGACCCAGCGCTCGATCGACAAGGTCGACTCGGTGCGCCTGCTGCCGGCGCGCGAGTTCCCGATGCAGAAAGAGGAAGTGACCCGCTTCAAGGCCCGCTTCCGGGAGCGCTTCGACGTCGACTTCCGGCGCAGCGCGATCTTCCAGGACCTGGCCAGCGGCATCATCCCGGCCGGCATCGAGTACTACTTGCCGCTGTTCTTCGAAGAAACCTCGACCCTGTTCGACTACCTGCCCAGCGATACCCAGGTGTTTTCCCTGCCCGGTGTCGAGCAGGCGGCCGAGCACTTCTGGAACGACGTGCGCGGGCGCTACGAAGACCGCCGTGGCGACCTGAGCCGGCCATTGCTGCCGCCTGCCGAACTGTTCCTGCCGGTCGAAGACTGTTTCGCCCAGCTCAAGCAATGGCCGCGGGTGGTGGTCAGCGCCGAAGACGTCGACCCTGGCGCCGGCCGTGAGCGCTTCCCGGCACGCGCCCTGCCGGACCTTGCCATCGAGGCCAAGGCCAATCAGCCGCTGGCCGCGCTGGCCGGGTTCCTCGACCAGTTCCCCGGGCGGGTACTGTTCACCGCAGAATCGGCGGGCCGTCGCGAAGTGCTGCTGGAATTGCTCGAGCGCCTCAAGCTGCGCCCCCACACCGTCGAAGGCTGGACCGACTTCATCACCGGCTCCGAGCGCCTGGCGATCACCGTCGCGCCGCTTGACGAGGGCCTGGTGCTGGACGACCCGGCCATCGCCCTGGTGGCCGAGAGCCCGTTGTTCGGCCAGCGCGTGATGCAGCGCCGGCGCCGCGACAAACGTGGCGAAGCCGCCAACGATGCCGTGATCAAGAACCTCACCGAGCTGCGCGAAGGCGCGCCGGTGGTGCACATCGACCATGGCGTGGGCCGCTACCTGGGCCTGGCGACCCTGGAGATCGACGGCCAGGCCGCTGAGTTCCTCACCCTGGAATACGCCGAGAACGCCAAGCTTTACGTGCCGGTGGCCAACCTGCACCTGATTGCCCGCTACACCGGCAGCGACGACGCCTTGGCGCCGCTGCACCGGCTCGGCTCCGAGGCCTGGCAGAAGGCCAAGCGCAAGGCCGCCGAACAGGTGCGCGATGTCGCTGCCGAACTGCTCGACATCTACGCCCGCCGCGCCGCCCGCAAAGGCTATGCCTTCGCCGACCCGGCCGCCGACTACGCCACCTTCAGTGCCGGCTTCCCCTTCGAGGAAACCCCCGACCAGCAAAACGCCATTGAAGCCGTGCGCGCCGACATGCTCGCGGCCAAGCCGATGGACCGCCTGGTGTGTGGCGACGTGGGCTTCGGCAAGACCGAAGTGGCCATGCGTGCGGCCTTCATCGCCGTGCACAGCGGCCGCCAGGTGGCGGTACTGGTGCCTACTACCCTGCTCGCCCAACAGCACTACAACAGCTTCCGCGACCGCTTCGCCGACTGGCCGGTGACCGTCGAAGTGATGAGCCGCTTCAAGTCGGCCAAGGAAGTGGCCAGCGCTGCGGCAGACCTTGCCGAGGGCAAGATCGACATCCTCATCGGCACCCACAAGCTGCTGCAGGACGATGTCCGCTTCAAGGACCTGGGCCTGGTGGTGATCGACGAAGAGCACCGCTTTGGCGTACGCCAGAAGGAACAGCTCAAGGCGCTGCGCAGCGAAGTGGACATCCTCACCCTGACCGCCACGCCGATTCCACGCACCCTGAACATGGCCGTGGCCGGCATGCGCGATCTGTCGATTATCGCCACGCCGCCGGCGCGACGCCTGTCGGTGCGCACCTTCGTCATGGAGCACAACAACAGCACGGTCAAAGAAGCACTGCTGCGTGAACTGCTGCGCGGCGGCCAGGTGTATTACCTGCACAACGATGTGAAAACCATCGAAAAATGCGCCGCAGACCTCGCCGAACTGGTGCCGGAAGCACGCATCGGTATCGGCCACGGGCAGATGCGCGAGCGCGAGCTGGAACAGGTGATGAGCGACTTCTACCACAAGCGCTTCAACGTGCTGATCGCCTCGACCATCATCGAGACCGGCATCGACGTGCCCAGTGCCAACACCATCGTCATCGAGCGTGCCGACAAGTTCGGCCTGGCCCAGCTGCACCAGTTGCGCGGCCGGGTCGGGCGCAGCCACCACCAGGCCTACGCCTACCTGCTGACCCCGGCACGGCAGAAGGTCAGCAGCGACGCCGAGAAACGCCTGGAAGCCATCGCCAATACCCAGGACCTGGGGGCCGGTTTTGTTCTGGCCACCAACGACCTGGAAATCCGCGGCGCCGGCGAACTGCTTGGCGAAGGCCAGAGCGGGCAGATCCAGGCCGTGGGCTTCACCCTCTACATGGAAATGCTCGAACGCGCCGTCAAGGCGATCCGCAAGGGCAACCAGCCGAACCTGGAGCAACCGCTCGGTGGCGGCCCAGAGATCAACCTGCGCCTGCCAGCGCTGATCCCCGAAGACTACCTGCCCGATGTGCATGCACGGCTGATCCTCTACAAGCGCATCGCCTCGGCGGCCGACGAAGAGGGCCTCAAGGACCTGCAGGTCGAGATGATCGACCGCTTCGGCCTGCTGCCCGAGCCGACCAAAAACCTGATGCGCCTGACCTCACTCAAACTGCAGGCGGAAAAGCTCGGCATCAAGAAAGTCGATGCCGGCCCCAACGGCGGCAAACTCGAGTTCGAGGCCGAAACACCGGTCGACCCGCTGACCTTGATCAAGCTGATCCAGGGCCAGCCCAAACGCTACAAATTCGAAGGCGCCACCCAGTTCCGCTTCCTGGTCCCGATGGAGCGCCCCGACGAACGTTTCAACACCCTTGAGGCGCTGTTCGAGCGCCTGACCCCACAGCCTGCCTAAGGAAGATCCATGCGTGCCATCCGTTGCCTGACCCTGCTGCTGGCGCTGTTCGCGCCAACAGCCTTTGCCGAAGGGGTGTATCAGGTAGAAATGATCCTGGTGCGGCAAAACAGCGTGCCCGCCTTCACCAGCCCGTTCGCGCCCGAAAACTGGCGCGCCGACGGCAACCCCCTGGACAAGGCGGCCGAGCGCCCGCTGGGCCTGGAGGACGAGGTCACCCGCCTGCAGGCCACCGCCGACTACACCGTGCTCATGCACAAGGCTTGGCAGCAGCAGGCCGGCAGCGAGCCCAGCCGCATCGCCCTGAGCGAGGGTGAAGAGCAGTTCGGCCACTTCCCCATCGAAGGCAACCTGAGCATCGCCGAAGGCCGCTTCATTGCCGTGCAGGCCAACTTCTGGGTCAACCAGCTCGACAGCAACGGTAGCGTGCTGCGCAGCGAGCAATTCAAGCAGAGCAACAGCAACGTCAAGGCTGGCCAGCTGACCTTCCTCGACGGCGGGCACCTGGCGGTGCTGCTGAAGGTGACCCCGGCCGGGATGCGCAAACTGCCGGCACTGGACCCGGAGATGATGGAGCAGTGATGTGAGCGAGAGCGATGCGCAGTTCTTCGTCCGCGAGCATGACGGGTGGACGTTCACGTTTGACCGCAAAACCCTGCAGCGCGGCCTGGATTATGCCGAGGATGGCAGGAGCAAGATCGTATCGATCCTCGACCTGACCATCCGCGCTCAATGTGCGGGTTCCGGCGGCCGCGAATACTACCAACGCATCGAACTGGACATGACCGAGGACGGCCTTGAATGCGAGGGAACGTGCTCGTGCCCGGTCGGTGACAATTGCAAGCACTGCGCGGCGGCGCTCTATGTGCTGGAACGTGGCCCGGACTTTATCGAAGGCGCGCCAGACCAGCCCCTTGCTGCCACGCAGTCAGCGCAGCAATCCCTTGAACTGCCCCCCGAACTCGCGCACTGGGTGGAGGCGCTGGAACTACCAGCCGCACCCACCGCGGAGCCTGCCAAGCGAAAAGGCCCCGCACTCTACTACGTGGTGAGCAACAACCATGGCCAATGCATGCTCAGCGTCTTCAAAGGCACCCGGCAGGCCGATGGCACCTTGAAGCTGGGCCGCCCCAGTTCGATGCCCGAGCTCATCTACTACACGCCCAAATACGTGACCGATGAGGACTTGCGCGCACTGCGGCTGATCGATGCCCTCGGCAAGGATTACAGCCTGCCGATCGCGCGACTGGAAGGCAAAAAGGGCGCCGAACTCTATGAGTATGCGCTGGCCACCGGCCGCTTGCTGTATGACGAACAACAGGCTCCACTGGCCCAAGGCCCGGACCTGCCTGCCGAATTTCGCTGGGTGCGACTGGACAACGGTAGCTATCGCGGCGCCTGGCACCATGATGAACATGCCCACCGGTTGGCACTGCCGCTCGACCCACTCTATTACGTGGACACCCAGAACGGGCAGACCGGCAAGCTGCTGCATGACCTTGACCCGTTCATTGCCAGTCAGTTGGCGAGTGCACCCACGGTTCCCGAGCACCTGATCATTCCGTTGAGCCATCGCTTGAATGCGCTGAACCGGCAGGTGCCGACCCCCACAACCGTGCGCAGCGAACAGATCGATGACATCCAGCCGCGCCCTCACCTGACCTTGGGCAGCCTCGAATTCAGCGCCTACATGCCCAAGACCGGCCGCATGCAGCGCCAGATGCAGCACCGTGCCGCGCTGTCGTTCGACTACGATGGCCTGCGCACCCGCGGCAACGACGACAAGCCACTGACCCGCCTGGTCGATGCCACCAGCCAGCGCATTCGCCGCCAGCCCAAAGCCGAGCAGGCACTGCGCAAAGCCTTGCGCGACCTGGGCTTCAAGGCCGCCACCCGGCAGAGCAAAGCCCTGCCCGACAGCGCCGGCGAGATGCACCAGTTGCCGGATGACGAGGCCTGGCTGCACTTTGCCCGCAACGACTTGGCCCGCCTGCGTGAAGACGGCTGGGTGATCGATATCCACCGTGATTTTGCCTTCAACCTGCAAGAGGTGGACGACTGGTACGCCAACATCGACGAAGCCCCCGGCCATGAATGGTTCGACCTGGAGCTGGGCATCGTGGTCGATGGCCAGCGCCACAGCCTGCTGCCGATCGTGCTGCAGTTGCTGCGCAGCAACCCGGAGCTGCTGCGCGCCACCGAACTGGCCCGGCGCAGCGATGACGAACACCTGCTGATCGACCTCAACCGCGGCCGCCTCGACAGCCCTGCGTTGCGCGTCGCCCTGCCCTACGGCCGCATCAAGGCCGTCATGGGCACCCTTGGCGAACTGTACCTGCATGAACACGCCGCAGGCCCCTCGCTGCGCCTGGACCGTGCAGATGCCGCGCGCCTGAACGAACTCGATCACCTGACGTTGCACTGGGAAGGTGGTGCGCATGTGCGCGATTTGGGCAAGCGTCTGCGCGATGCGCGCGACCTGCAGGTCGCGCCGCCCACGCAGCTGAACGCCACCCTGCGCCCCTATCAGCAACAAGGCCTGAACTGGTTGCAGGCCCTGCGCGAAATGGGTACCGGCGGCATCCTCGGCGATGACATGGGCCTGGGCAAGACCCTGCAGGCCCTGGCGCACCTGCTGCTGGAAAAACAGTCCGGGCGCCTGACCGCCCCGGCCCTGGCTGTGATGCCGACCAGCCTGGTACCGAACTGGCTCGACGAAGCCCAACGCTTCGCCCCCGACCTGCGCGTGCTGGCGTTACACGGCCCGGGGCGCAGCAAGCATTTTGCCGCGCTGCACGACTACGACCTGGTCCTGACCACCTACGCCCTGGTACCCCGCGACCTCGAACACCTGCGCGCGCAGCCTTGGCACCTGCTGGTGCTCGACGAGGCGCAAAACATCAAAAGCAGCACCAGCAAGGCGGCCCTCGCCGTCTGCGAATTGCAGGCCGAACAACGCCTGTGCCTGACCGGCACGCCCATGGAAAACAACCTCGGCGAGTTGTGGTCGATCTTCCACTTCCTGATGCCTGGCTGGCTGGGCGACCTCAAGCACTTCAACCAGGCCTACCGGACCCCGATCGAACGCCATGGCGATACCGAGCGCCTGGCCCACCTGGCCAGCCGCATCCGCCCGTTCCTGCTGCGCCGAACCAAGGAGCAGGTAGCCACCGAGCTGCCTGCCAAGACCGAAATGGTCCACTGGGTCGAGCTCAGCGATGCCCAGCGCGACACCTACGAAGCCGTGCGCGTGGCCATGGACAAGAAGGTCCGCGACGAGATCGCCCGCAATGGCGCCTCGCGTAGCCAGATCATCATCCTCGACGCCCTGCTCAAGTTGCGCCAGGTGTGCTGCGACCTGCGCCTGGTGAAGGGCGTTGAAACCAAGGGCAACCAGGCCGACAAGGGCAAGCTCGGGGCGCTTCTGGAAATGCTCGAAGAGCTGCTCAGTGAAGGCCGCCGGGTATTGTTGTTCTCCCAGTTCACCTCGATGTTGGCACTGATCGAGCAGGAACTGCAGAAGCGCAAAGTCCGTTACAGCCTGCTGACCGGCGACACCCGTGACCGCCGCACACCGGTGCAGGCATTCCAGCAGGGGGACAGCGAGGTGTTTCTGATCAGCCTCAAGGCAGGTGGCACCGGGCTGAACCTGACGGCTGCAGACACGGTGATCCACTTCGACCCCTGGTGGAACCCGGCAAGCGAGAACCAGGCCACCGACCGCGCTTACCGCATTGGCCAGGACAAGCCGGTGTTCGTGTTCAAGCTGATCACCCGCGGCACCGTGGAAGAGAAAATCCAGTTGTTGCAACAGGAGAAGGCGGCACTGGCCTCGAGCCTGCTCGATGGTGGGCAGGCAGGGCAGTGGCGGCTGGGGGATGAGGAGATCGAAGCGCTGTTCGCGCCGCTGCCTGGCAAGCGCGGGCGCTGAGCTTACGGCGTCCGCTTGGGGTTTACGGCGCCTTCAGAATCGAGCGCCGCGCGGGCGGCGCTCGATTCCCAACACACCTCAAGCCTCAAGACATACGCCTCTTGGCCAAACTCAGTCGATCAACTGCGCCTCTTTCAAGGCCCCCAACGCCTCCAGCCAACGCGGCTGCTGGCGGTAATCGGTACGTGCAAAGCCCTGCCCCTGCATCCGCGCAATGCGCGGCGAAGGCTTGACCTTGAGCCGCTGCGCCGCACTCAATGCGAGCTCCGCCGCCGCCCGGTCATTGCACACCAGGCCCATGTCGCAACCGGCGCTCAAGGCCGCCTCGATCCGGTTGGCGGCATCCCCGACCACGTGCGCACCGGCCATGGACAGGTCGTCACTGAAGATCACCCCGTCAAAGCCCAACTCGCCCCGCAGGATGCCCTGCAACCAACGCCGCGAGAAGCCCGCCGGCTGGTTGTCGACCTGCGGATAGATCACGTGCGCCGGCATTACCGCCGCCAGTTGCCCGCTGAGCCGGGTGAACGGCACCAGGTCCGCCTGGCGCAACTGCTCAAGGCTGCGCTCGTCAGTGGGGATGGCCACATGGGAATCGGCCTCGGCCCAACCATGCCCCGGGAAATGCTTGCCACAGGCCGCCATGCCCGCAGCGTTCATGCCACGGATAAAGGCCGCCGCCAACTGCGTGGCACGCTGCGGGTTACCTTCGAAGGCGCGGCTGCCGACCACGGCGCTGCGCTGGTGATCCAGGTCCAGCACCGGCGCAAAGCTCAGGTCCAGGCCTACAGCCAACACCTCGGTGGCCATCAACCAGCCGCATTGTTCCGCCAGGTACTCGGCGTTGTCGTTGTCGGCCAGCGCACGCATGGCCGGCAGGCGCACGAAACCTTGGCGCAGCCGCTGTACCCGACCACCCTCCTGGTCGACCGCCAGGATCAACTCAGGGCGAATCGCGCGGATCGACGCACACAGTTCGCGCACCTGGCGCGGGCTGTCGATGTTGCGGGCAAAAATGATCAAGCCGGCCACTTCAGGCTGGCGCAGCAGGTGACGGTCTTCGGCGGTCAGCCATTTACCGGCGATGTCCACCATCAGGGAGCCTTGCAGGCTGACGGTCATGGGAAATCCTTTATTGAAGACTTAAAGAAGCCCACTGGGGGCAAGCCGCCTGTTCGATGCGCACGCGGCAATGGGCCGGCACCCGGTCGAACAGGGCAAGCAAATCGGTGTTGTGCAGGCGAATGCAGCCATCGGACAGCGGCACGCCCAAAGGTTCGCTCAGCGGGGTGCCATGCAGGTAGATATAGCGCCGGAACGTGTCGACCGCACCCAGGCGGTTGACGCCCGGCTCGCAGCCACTGAGCCAGAGTATGCGGGTGAGCACCCAGTCACGCCCGGGGAACTGCGCCTGCAGCTCGTGCGACCAGACTTCGCCGGTCCAGCGCCGCCCGCGCAACACTGCGTTCAGCGGCAGGCCCGCGCCAATTTTTGCCCGCACCTGATGCAGCCCGCGCGGGGTGCAGCCCGAACCGTTGCGCTCGCCAGCGCCGTTGCGCGCCGTAGAAACCACCATGCGCACGCACAGCCGCCCCTGGGTGAACCCATAAAGGCACTGGTCGGCAAGGGATATGTGCAAAAAATCGAGATCGGGCATGGGCGCTAGCTTAGCCGAAGCGCCCTGCCCCGCCCAGCCTTCAGGCCTTGGCGGTGGTGGCGCTGGTGCTGGTCTTGCTGCGTGGGCGCAGCTGGGCCGCTGCCATCGCTTCGTCGGTAACCCCGCTGTCGGCGCGCATGCCCGCAGCCAGGAATGGCACCATCAGGCGCATGACCTGTTCGATCGAGGTATTGATGCCGAAATCGGTCTCGGCGATGGCACGCAGGGCCTTGATGCCGGACATGCTGAACGCGGCGGCGCCGAGCATGAAATGCACGCGCCAGAACAGCTCCAGCGGCGGCACCCGTGGCGCAGCCTCGTTGACCAGCAGCATGTAGCGGCGGAACACCTTGCCGTACATGTCTTCCAGGTAGCGGCGCAAGTGCCCCTGGCTCTGACTGAAAGCCAGCCCCAACAGGCGCATGAAGATGGACAGGTCGTTATTGCTGCGCGGCTGAACGGCCAGGGCCTGCTCGACGAGCATTTCCAACAGCTCTTCGAGGCTGGGCTTTTGCTCCGGGCGCGCCTGACGACGCTCCAGCTCACGCTCGAGGCTGGCACAGAACGGCCCAAGGAAGCGCGAGAACACCGCCTGGATCAGGGCCTTCTTGGAACCGAAGTGATAGTTGACCGCTGCCAGGTTCACCCCGGCCTTGCTGGTAATCAGCCGCAACGACGTTTCTGCAAACCCTCTTTCCGCGAACAACTGCTCGGCAGCATCGAGAATGCGTTCAACGGTTTCCGATTGGGCCATGATTATTCCGCCAGACAAACAGGTGTTTGAAACATACGTTTCAGCCCTGCTTCTGTCAAGGCTCGGTGACCGGGCGGTCGCCATTTAAAAGCGCCCCATTACACGCTGCAAGCGACAAGTTGGCCCGCGCGGCACTTTTTGTTGTTGCTTGGCGCTTGCAGCTCATCCAGTACTGTATATAATCCCAGTCACTGTATAAAAAGACAGAGCGCTCACCATGTTGAAACTGACGCCACGCCAAGCCGAAATTCTCGCGTTCATCAAACGTTGCCTTGAAGACAACGGTTTCCCTCCGACGCGCGCTGAAATCGCTCAGGAACTGGGCTTCAAATCGCCCAACGCCGCCGAAGAGCACCTCAAGGCCCTTGCCCGCAAAGGCGCCATCGAGATGACCCCGGGCGCATCCCGCGGCATCCGTATCCCGGGCCTTGAAACCAAGGCCGAAGAGAACGGCCTGCCGATCATTGGCCGGGTCGCAGCCGGCGCACCGATCCTCGCCGAGCAGCACATCGAGCAATCTTGCAACATCAACCCGAGCTTCTTCCACCCTCACGCCGACTATCTGCTTCGCGTACACGGCATGAGCATGAAGGATGTCGGCATCTTCGACGGCGACCTGCTGGCAGTGCACACCTGCCGCGAAGCCCGCAATGGCCAGATCGTCGTCGCCCGCATCGGTGACGAGGTGACCGTCAAGCGCTTCAAGCGCGAAGGCACCAAGGTCTGGCTGCTTGCCGAAAACCCCGAATTCGCCCCCATCGAAGTCGACCTGAAAGAACAGGAACTGGTGATCGAGGGCTTGAGCGTCGGCGTCATACGCCGCTGATCCAGGAGGCGCCATGCAGCAGTTCATTCACGCACCCGAGCAAGCCCAGTTGCCACTGTTCGAAGCATTTCTAGCCCAGCCCATCCTGCCCGGCCTGAAAGCCAGTGAGCAGGCGCGCAAGATCAGCCAGCCCGATCTGTTCAGCGAGCTGTCGCTGCGCGGCGCTGCCGGGCACTGCCAGAGCCTGTTGGCCCCGGTGCTGCGCGAACTGAGCGAAGAGGACGATGCCCGCTGGTTGACCCTGATCGCCCCACCCGCAAGCCTGACCCAGGCCTGGTTGCGCGATGCCGGCCTCAACCGCGAACGCATCCTGCTGCTGCACCCTCGTGGCAATCAGAGCCCACTGCAACTCACTTGCGAAGCGCTGCGCCTGGGCCGCAGCCACACCGTGGTCAGCTGGCTTGGCAGCGTCAATGCCAGCGCGCGTCAACTGCTGCTTCGCTCAGCCAGTGCCGGAAACGCACAAAGCCTGAACATCCGCCTCGGCTGATGTTCAGGCTTTGCCTGTCACTCAGAAACCGCTGATACCCTGCACGCCGATCAATGCAGAACGCGAGGGCCTTCTTCGCGTTCGAGCTCGCCGTCCATCAGGCGACCTGCCATCTGCACGCCCACACTGAGCATGGCCTTGGCCACTTCCACATGCTGACCCTGCAGGAACACCTTGGCGTCTTCCGAGAAATCCAGGGTTACCAGAGAGCCCTCATCCTCCGCACGACGCAGTTCGATCCGGCCATCAGGCAACTCGACAATTTCCAGAAAAGACGTAGACATAAAAGGCTGTTCTCCACGAAAGGCCAGCATTGTACCAGCCGCAGCGGCTATCAGCACTCACTCAACGCGTCACGGAAACGTCTCACCAAGCTTTTGAGGTTGCTGCGCCAGCTTTCCAATTCTTCACGCGACAGCGCGGGTTGCTCGGGCTCATCGAGATTGACGGCCTGGATCAACGGCTGGGTGACATCGGTTTTAGGCGTTTTTTTCGCGACCGGTGGTCGGAACAGATCGGCATAAGCACTGAGCATTTGCGCCAGCCAGGTTTCCCGCTGGCGGGACAATTCCAGCAGCTCGGCCACCTCCGGGATAGCAATCTCATTGAAAGCATCGCCAGCCAGCAGCTGCTCGACATTAGCCCCTGCCGGCAAGCGGTAGAAACCGCCGATCTCATGGCACAGCCCCAGCAGAGCACCGTACAGGTGGAACAGTGCCGATTCGCGTTCGGCCTGGACCAGGCCCTGGGCGTTCATGGCCTGGCCCTGTTCGGCCTTGGCCATGGACTCGAGTGCGAGGCCTGCGAAGAACAGCTTCTGATTGGTGCGGGTGTAGAGTTCCTGGGCCATTTCATTGCCCTCCCCTGAGATGCAGAACGATTGCAGCCAGTTTCCGGCAAGCCCTGCCCGGCCGCAAGCTGAATGTCCCTGAAATGACTGGGGGCCGCAAAGCGGCCCCCAGTTCAACGCCAATCAGCGTTTGTCTTCAACCTTCCACGCATTACCGTCGTAGAACGCCTTCCAGCCGGTCGGCTTGCCATCGACCTCGGACTGCACATACTGCTCCTTGGTCTTGCGGCTGTAGCGAATTACCGCTGGACGCCCTTCCGGGTCTTTCTGCGGTGCATCGCAGAGGAAGTGGTACTTCGGATCGATCTCATGCTTGTGCGGGACAATCTCCAACACCAGTGGTGCACGTGTCTCGCGGTTTTTCGGGAACTGGCTGGCCGCCAGGAACAACCCCGAAGCACCGTCACGCAACACGTAGGTGTCATCGACCTTCTCGCACTTGAGCTCCGGCATGTCCACCTTGTCCATCTTCGGTGGCGCCGCCTCACCGCTCTTGAGCAGCTTACGGGTGTTCTTGCACGCAGGGTTGGTGCAACCGAAGAACTTGCCGAAGCGGCCGGTCTTGAGCTGCATCTCGCTGCCACACTTGTCGCACTCCAGGCTCGGCCCTTCGTAGCCCTTGATGCGGTAGCTACCCTCTTCGATCTCGTAGCCCACACAGTCCGGGTTGTTACCGCAGATGTGCAGCTTGTGCTTCTCGTCCAGCAGGTAAGCGTCCATCGCCGTGGCGCAGATCGGGCAGCGGTGCTTGCCCAAGAGAACACGGGATTCCGACTCGCCTTCATCGTCCGCTGCAATTTCGTCACCCGGCACCAGGTTGACGGTTGCCTTGCAACGCTCCTTGGGCGGCAGGGTGTAGCCCGAGCAGCCAAGGAACACGCCCGTCGAGGCGGTGCGAATCATCATTGGGCGACCACATTCCTTGCAGGCAATGTTGGTCATGGTCGGCTGGTTGGCACGCATGCCGTTTTCGGCCGACTCGGCTGTCTGCAGTTTTTTGCTGAAGTCGCCGTAGAACTCGTCGAGCACGTTCTTCCAGTCACGCTCGCCCTGGGCCACGTCGTCGAGGTTTTCTTCCATGCCGGCGGTGAAGCCGTAGTCCATCAGGTTGGCGAAGCTCTCGGACAGGCGCTCGGTGACGATGTCGCCCATCTTCTCGGAGTAGAAGCGGCGGTTGTGCAGTGTCACATAGCCACGGTCCTGGATGGTCGAGATGATCGCGGCGTAGGTCGACGGGCGGCCGATGCCGCGCTTTTCCATTTCCTTGACCAGGCTGGCTTCGGTGAACCGCGCCGGTGGCTTGGTGAAGTGCTGGCTCGGGTCGATCTGGATCAGCTTGAGCGCTTCACCCTGGACCATCTCCGGCAGTACGTCGTCTTCGCCAGGCTTGCTCTGTTGCGGCAGCACACGGGTGTAACCGTCGAACTTGAGGATACGGCCCTTGGCACGCAGCTCGAAGTCGCCAGCGGCTACAGTGACGCTGGTGGACAGGTACTGCGCCGGCGGCATCTGGCAGGCCAGGAACTGGCGCCAGATCAACTCGTACAGGCGCTCTGCGTCGCGCTCCATGCCACTGAGCTTGGTCGGGTGGGTGTTGACGTCGGAAGGACGAATCGCTTCGTGCGCCTCCTGAGCCCCTTCCTTGCTGCTATACACCAGCGGGTTTTCCGGCAGGTACTGCTTGCCGAACTCGCGCTCGATGTAGCCACGCGCCATGTCCAGGGCATCAGCCGACAGGTTGGTCGAGTCTGTACGCATATAAGTGATGTAGCCGGCTTCGTACAGACGCTGGGCCATCATCATGGTTTTCTTCACCCCGAAGCCCAGGCGGTTGCTCGCCGCCTGCTGCAAGGTGGAGGTAATGAACGGCGCCGACGGCTTGCTGCTGGTCGGGCGGTCTTCTCGCTTGACCACGCTGTAGCTGGAAGCCTTGAGCTTCTCCAACGCAGCCATGGTCTGTGCTTCATTCAGCGGCTTGAAAGCCTCACCCTTCTCGCGCGCCACTTCGAAACGCACCTTGGCGTTCTTGGCGGTGCCGAGGTCGGCGTGGATCTCCCAGTACTCTTCGGGGATGAAGGCGCGGATCTCGCGTTCGCGCTCGACCACCAGCTTCACCGCTACCGACTGGACCCGGCCGGCCGACAAGCCACGGGCAATCTTGGCCCACAACAGCGGCGAAACCATGTAGCCAACCACGCGATCGAGGAAGCGTCGCGCCTGCTGGGCATTGACGCGGTCGATGTCCAGCTCGCCCGGTTGCGAGAAGGCCTCCTGGATGGCCTTCTTGGTAATTTCGTTGAACACCACGCGCTTGTAGCGGCTGTCGTCACCACCGATGGCTTCGCGCAGGTGCCATGCGATGGCCTCCCCTTCGCGGTCCAAGTCGGTTGCGAGATAGATGGTGTCGGCGTCCTTGGCCAGGCGGCGCAGTTCTTCGATCACCTTTTCCTTGCCAGGCAGGATCTCGTACTTGGCCTTCCAGCCGTGATCGGGGTCGACCCCCATGCGCGCCACCAGTTGGCGGCGTGCCTTTTCTTTCGGCGAAAGGGCCGGCGCCTCACCCGCAGCCTTGCCACGCTTGGCGGCCGGCTCTTTGCTAGCGCTGGCCGAACCGCTGGTGGGGAGGTCTCGGATATGGCCGATACTCGACTTCACCACGTACTGGTTGCCCAGGTACTTGTTGATGGTCTTGGCCTTGGCCGGGGATTCCACAATGACCAGCGATTTGCCCATGGATCGGAGTATTCCTGAATCTGAAAGATGAAAAACGCGTCAGGTGCCAGACGCGGCACCGCTATATATAGTGGCAAAAGAGTGAGGTCAAGCGCGGTCGTTCACACGTGCGACTTGCCAAGCAACCCTGGCAGCCCCTCTTCGGCCTTGACCAAAGCAAAGCGTGGCACCTGCTCGCCGTCAACCTCGACGGACTCCTGGAACATCGAAAGGGGGCGTACCCAGAACCCGTAATCACCATACAGGCATTGGTAGAACACCATCCACTCTTCGCTCTCGGAGTGCTGCGCAACACTGAAGACACGGTACTCAGGCCCCTTGTAGTGCCGGTATACGCCTGGCTGTATCTGCATGCTACTCACCCTCTTGAACAAATCTTGTAAAAAACAAAAACCGGGGCACATGGCCCCGGCTGCTGTCCCGCAACGCGATCAGACGCGTTCGAAGACAGTGGTGATGCCCTGGCCGAGGCCGACGCACATGGTAGCGACCCCCAGAGTACCGCCATTCTGCTTCATGACGTTGAGCAGGGTGCCGGAAATCCGTGCCCCAGAGCAACCGAACGGGTGGCCCAAAGCAATGGCGCCGCCGTGCAGGTTAACCTTCTCATCCATCTTGTCGAGCACTTTCAAATCTTTGAGCACTGGCAGGGCCTGTGCAGCGAAGGCTTCGTTGAGCTCGATGAAGTCGATATCGGCCATGGTCAGGCCGGCGCGCTTGAGGGCTTTCTGGGTCGACGGCACCGGGCCGTAGCCCATGATCGCCGGGTCGACACCGGCCACGGCCATCGAGCGAAGCACCGCCAATGGCTGGATACCCAGGTCCATGGCACGCTGGCCAGACATGACGATCATGCACGAAGCGCCGTCGGTAATCTGCGACGAAGTACCGGCGGTAACGGTGCCACCTTTGGGGTTGAACGCAGGCTTGAGCGACGCCAGCCCTTCGAGGGTGGTTTCCGGGCGAATGGTCTCGTCGAAATCGAAGACCTTCAGGAAGCCGTTCTCGTCATAGCCCTGCATCGGGATGATCTCGTCCTTGAACTTGCCTTCGACCGTCGCCTTGTGGGCGAGCTGGTGCGAACGCAGGCCGAACAGATCTTGCTGTTCGCGGCTGATGCCATGCATTTTGCCGAGCATCTCTGCAGTCAGGCCCATCATTCCGGAAGCCTTGGCGGCATGCAAGGACAGGTGCGGGTTGGGGTCGACGCCATGCATCATGCTGACGTGGCCCATGTGCTCGACACCCCCGACCACGAACACATCGCCATTGCCAGTCATGATTGCCTGGGCAGCGGTGTGCAGCGCACTCATCGACGACCCGCACAGACGGCTGACGGTCTGCGCCGCCGACGTATGCGGGATCGGGGTCATCAGCGAGGCCATGCGGGCGACGTTCCAGCCCTGCTCCAGGGTCTGGTTGACGCAGCCCCAGATCACATCCTCGACCTCTTTAGGGTCGACCTTGCCGTTGCGTTCCAGCAGCTTGGTGATCAGGTGCGCGGACATGTCTTCGGCGCGCGTGTTGCGGTGCATGCCACCCTTGGAGCGGCCCATTGGTGTGCGACCGAAGTCGACAATCACCACGTCTCTTGGATTGAGGCTCATATCAAATCTCTCGCTCTACTCTTGCGTTGGCCGCTCAGTTGAAGAAACGCTGGCCGCTCTTGGCCATTTCGCGCAGCTTCGCGGTCGGGTGGTACAGCGGCCCCAGGTCGGCGTACTGATCGGCCAGGGCGACGAATTCGGCGACACCAATCGAGTCGATGTAGCGCAGCGCACCACCGCGGAACGGAGGGAAGCCAATGCCGTAGACCAGCCCCATGTCAGCTTCGGCGGCGGTCTCGACAATGCCGTCTTCCAGGCAGCGCACGGTCTCCAGGCACAGCGGGACCATCATCCAGTTGATGATGTCGTCGTCGCTGACTTCACGTTGCTCGAACACGATTGGCTTGAGCACGTCGAGCACGGCGGCATCGAACACCTTCTTCGGCTTGCCGCGCTTGTCGGTCTCGTAGGCGTAGAAGCCTTTGCCGTTCTTCTGGCCCAGGCGGTTGGCCTCGTACAGGGCGTCTATCGCCGAGCGGCGCTCGTCTTTCATGCGGTCCGGGAAGCCCTCGGCCATGACGTCGCGGCCATGGTGGCCGGTGTCGATGCCGACCACGTCCATCAGGTATGCAGGGCCCATGGGCCAGCCGAAGCGCTCCATGACCTTGTCGATGCGCACGAAGTCGACCCCTGCACTGACCAGTTTGGCGAAGCCGCCGAAGTACGGGAACAGCACGCGGTTGACCAAAAAGCCCGGGCAGTCGTTGACCACGATCGGGTTCTTGCCCATCTTCTTGGCGTAGGCCACGGTGGTGGCAACCGCCACATCACTGGACTTCTCGCCACGAATCACTTCGACCAGCGGCATCATGTGCACCGGGTTGAAGAAGTGCATGCCGACGAAGTTCTCGGGGCGCTTGAGCGCCTTGGCCAGCAGGTTGATGGAGATGGTCGAGGTGTTGGACGCGAGGATGGCATCCTCTTTCACCTGGCCTTCGACTTCTGCCAGCACAGCTTGCTTGACCTTAGGGTTCTCGACCACGGCCTCGACGACGATATCGACGTTGGCGAAATCACCGTAGGACAGGGTCGGACGGATGGCATTGAGTGCTTCAGCCATCTTCGCCGGGGTCAGGCGGCCCTTCTCGACGCGATTGCCCAGCAGCTTGGAGGCTTCATTCAAGCCCAGCTGGATGGCGTCCTCGCGGATGTCCTTCATCAGAATCGGCGTGCCCTTGACCGCCGACTGGTAGGCGATACCGCCACCCATGATGCCGGCGCCGAGCACGGCAGCCTGCTTCACGTCGTGGGCGATTTCGTCATGGGCCTTGGCCTTGCGCTTGAGCTCCTGGTCATTCAGGAACAGGCCGATCAGGCTCTCGGCAACCGAGGTCTTGGCCAGCTTGGCAAAGCCAGCGGCCTCGATTTCCAGGGCCTTGTCACGGCCGAAGTTGGCGGCTTTCTGAATGCTCTTGATCGCTTCGACCGGCGCTGGGTAGTTCGGCCCAGCCTGGCCGGCAACGAAGCCCTTGGCCGTCTCGAACGCCATCATCTGCTCGATGGCATTGAGCTTGAGTTTTTCCAGTTTCGGCTGGCGCTTGGCCTTGTAGTCCAGCTCGCCGCTGATGGCGCGCTTGAGCAGGTCAAGGGCACCAGCCTGCAGCAGCTCCGGGGCGACCACGGCATCGACGGCGCCTACTTTCAGGGCGTCTTCGGCGCGGTTTTCCTTGCCGGCCGCAATCCACTCGACAGCGTTGTCCGAGCCGATCAGGCGTGGCAGGCGCACAGTACCGCCAAAGCCTGGGTAGATACCCAGTTTGACTTCAGGCAGGCCAATCTTGGCGCTGCTGGACATGACCCGGTAGTCGGCCGCCAGGCACATTTCCAGGCCGCCGCCCAGGGCGATGCCGTTGATGGCGGCTACGGTCGGCACTTCGAGGTCTTCGAAGGCGTTGAAGATGCGGTTGGCTTCCAGGTTGCCAGCGACCAGTTCGGCCTCGGGCAGCTTGAAGTTGTCGACGAACTCGGTGATGTCGGCGCCGACGATGAACACGTCCTTGCCACTGCTGACGATTACGCCTTTGACCGAAGCGTCGGCCTTGATGGCATCGACGGCTTGGCGAAGCTCGTTCAGGGTCAGGCGGTTGAATTTGTTGACGGACTCACCCTTGAGGTCGAACTTGAGTTCGACGATGCCACTTTCAAGAGCCTTAACCGTGATGGCTTTACCTTCGTAAATCATCAACTGATCTCCACGATATGGAAGCTAACTGTACACGCCGGTCGCTGCTGCCCAGGCAGGCCATGTGGCCCTGCCCAGGCACACCCGTCAGCGCGCTAGTCGGGACTATGAACGAGCCGTGTGACATACAAACGCTCAATTCATACGCCCGTTTGATTTGGGTGTGCACACATTCTCCGAAAAGATCAGCGTTGTCAAATGCTCACGCACAGAGTGAAAACACGACTTTCCGGTCATTTTGTAGCGTCTGGGTACTAAGCATGACGTCAGTGATCACGGGGCATTCATGTCAGCGATTGACCACGAGAAGGAGGGCGTGACCCTGCGAGGGGAAGATTTTTCCGGCATTTCACTGGCAGCCGACTACACTGCCAATGGCTTCAAGCATTCCCGGCCTGCCTGGCCTTTTCTGCGCAGCAGAACGCAAAGCGGCGACTTGGCACCCCACCCCTTCAGGGGCTCTGCCAAGCCGCCGCTTTGTCGTTAAGCCATGTGTCAGGCGAGCGTTTCGAAGACCTGGGCAATATCCTGCAATACAGATTTATCGCCCCGTTCGGTCCAGTACAAGGCGATCATGCGGGGGTCGGCTTCGACCTTGTAGACGCTGGCGGGCAAGCGCGCAAAGGCCTCGGCAAGGCGCGGGTCCTCACACGGCTCGCGCCACTGGTTCCACCACACGCCCGGCGTGACCTGCCAGTAACAGAAGCTGTCCTCACGCCCCCGGCGCCGTGCGCAATGGTACTGCGGGCAGGGGCTTGGCGGCTCCTTTTCCAGCCAGTGCGGCCACTGCTGGGGCGCCAGCTGCATGGCCAGCCCCATGCGCCGCGCTTCCAGGCGCAGGTTCATCTGCTCGCTCTGCTTGCGCGACGTGCGCAACCAGGAAAGCGGGCTGAGAATCAGCGCAAGGATTGACACCACCAGCAATACCGTCATATCAGTAGACCCCATAAAGCGTTGCAAATGAGCTGGTTAGCCATTTTTCACGGAAGACCCGCCCGAAAGCGACCATACTTCTTCTATCGCGATTGTCAGGAGTACCGCTCATGTCCTACGAACATCTTCTGGTTGCCGTCGACCTGACCGAGGAATGCGACCCGGTGATCAAGCGTGCCATGGCGCTGGCAGCGCCGTACAACGCCAAGGTCTCGCTGGTGCACATCGTCGAACCCATGGCCATGGCTTTTGGCGGTGACGTCCCCATGGACCTGTCGCAACTGCAACAACAGCAGTTCGACCAGGCCAAAGAGCGCATGGACCGCCTATTCAACAAGTACCCGGGCATCCAGCGCGGCGATTCGCACCTGACCTACGGCCAGCCACGCCAGGAAATCCACCAACTGGCCAAGGACCAGAAGTGCGACCTGATCGTCGTGGGCAGCCATGGCCGGCATGGCCTGGCGTTGCTGCTGGGCTCCACCGCCAACGATGTACTGCACGGCGCACCCTGCGATGTGCTGGCAGTGCGCTTGCTGAAGAAGGAATGAGTTGACCTGTGCCAGCTTCTTCGCGGGTTTACCCGCGAAGAAGCCAGTGCAGATCAAAAGCTGATCACCCTTCCAGCTCGGCCCAGCGCTCTACCAGCACATCCAGCTCTGCCTGCAACTGCTCGATCTTGGCCAGCACCGCGGTGGTCTCTTCGATCGACCGCTGATAGAAACCTGGTGCATTGACCTCTTCCTGGGCCGCCGCCATGCGCTGTTCGACCTCGTCGATTTGCCCAGGCAGCATCTCCAGCTCACGCTGCAGCTTGTAGCTGAGCTTCTTCTTCGAGGCATCGGCAGCCGCCGCCACCGGCGCCGGTGCCGCTTGCACTTCCTGCTTCTCAACCACCGCGCTGTTGAGTTCGGACTTGCCGCCTTTGCTCTCGGTTACCCCCAGCAGCTTGGGCGAACCGCCCTGACGGATCCAGTCCTCATAGCCGCCGACATACTCGCGTACCTTGCCCCCACCTTCGAACACCAGGGTGCTGGTGACGACGTTGTCGAGGAAGGCCCGGTCGTGGCTGACCATCAGCACCGTGCCCTTGTAGTTGGCCAGCACCTCTTCCAGCAGTTCGAGGGTTTCCACGTCCAGGTCGTTGGTCGGTTCGTCGAGCACCAGCAGGTTGGCCGGCTTGCTGAACAGCTTGGCCAGCAGCAAACGTGCACGCTCGCCACCCGACAGCGCCTTGACCGGGGTCCGGGCACGCTGGGGGCTGAACAGGAAGTCGCCCAGGTAGCTCAGCACGTGGCGGTTCTGGCCATCGATCTCGATGAAATCACGGCCTTCGGCCAGGTTGTCGATCACGGTTTTTTCCAGATCGAGCTGATGACGCATCTGGTCGAAATACGCCACTTCCAACTTGGTGCCACGCTCGACCTTGCCCGAGGTAGGCTCCAGGTCGCCGAGCATCAGTTTGAGCAAGGTGGTCTTGCCGGTACCGTTGGCACCCAGCAGGCCAATGCGATCCTGGCGCTGCAGGACCATGGAGAAGTCCTTGACCAGCATCGGGCCTTCGGCATGGGCGAAGCTGACGTTCTCCAGCACCATGACCTGCTTGCCGGACTTGTCGGCCGCTTCGATCTGGATGTTCGCCTTGCCCTGACGCTCACGGCGCTCGCCGCGTTCGACGCGCAAGGCCTTGAGGGCACGCACACGCCCTTCGTTGCGGGTACGGCGGGCCTTGATGCCCTGGCGGATCCACACTTCTTCCTGGGCCAGGCGCTTGTCGAACAGCGCGTTGGCGGTTTCTTCCGCGGCCAGCGCGGCTTCCTTGTGCACCAGGAAGCTGGCGTAGTCGCCGTTCCAGTCGATCAGGCCACCGCGGTCCAGTTCGAGGATGCGGGTCGCGAGGTTTTGCAGGAAGGAGCGGTCGTGGGTAATGAACAGCACCGCACCATTGAACCCGCGCAGCGCCTCTTCAAGCCAGGCGATCGCACCGATGTCCAGGTGGTTGGTCGGTTCATCGAGCAGCAGCAGGTCAGGCTCGGACACCAGCGCCTGGGCCAGCAGCACACGGCGACGCCAGCCACCGGACAGCTCGGCCAGGGTCTTGTCGGCGGGCAGTTGCAGGCGGCTCAGGGTGCTATCCACCACTTGCTGCAGGCGCCAGCCGTCACGGGCTTCGAGTTCGTGCTGAACGTGCATGAGTTTTTCCAGGTCTTCGTCGCCCTGGATGTTCTGGCTCAGGTGGTGGAACTCGGCCAGCAGCGCACCCACGCCGTCAAGGCCCTCGGCCACCACATCGAACACGCTGCGCTCGTCGGCCAGCGGCAACTCTTGCGGCAGCTCGCCGATTTTCAGGCCCGGGGCGCGCCAGATCTCACCGTCGTCGCCCTTCTGTTCGCCCTTGACCAGGCGCATCATGCTCGACTTGCCGGTGCCGTTGCGGCCGATGATGCACACCCGCTCACCACGAGCGATCTGCCAGGACACTTTGTCCAGCAGCGGCATGGCGCCGAATGCGAGGGACACATCGCTGAATTTGAGCAGGGTCATATTGGTCTCCAGAAATCGGGCGCGCATTCTACCTGACTTGGGGCCCGAGGGCATTAAGTTGACCACCCTGCGAGGGCTTTACGACATCTGGTCGAGCTTAATGTCTTGATACAAGCACTGTGCTTTCATCTGCCGCCGGCAAACGGCTAAGCTAAGGCCATAGCTTCCAACAGTGCTGGCTTCGCCGTCACTTCCCCATGGTTCAACTGCCCGGACGTATCATGCGCAGCCGCCTGTTACAGATTGCATCCTGCCTGCTGCTTACCGCCGCCACCGCCAGCGCGGCGCAGGCCCTCGACCTCACTCAACAACGCCAGTACTACGACGAGGCCAAGCGCGCCCTGGCCAAGGGCGACAAAGGCCCTTACCTGCGCTATGCCCAACAGTTGCGCGACTACCCGCTGACGCCTTACCTCACGTACGACGAGCTGACCGCGCGCCTGAAAAGCGCCAGCAACGAGGAGATCGAAGGGTTCCTGGCCAAGCATGGCGACCTGCCCCAGTCCAACTGGATGAAACTGCGCTGGTTGCGCTGGCTGGCCGAGCGCGGCGAATGGAATACTTTCGTCAAGTACTACGACCCCAAACTCAATTTCACCGAACTGGACTGCCTCAACGGCCAGTACCAGTTGAGCCATGGCCTGCGCGCCGAAGGCTATGCCACGGCCGACAAGCTGTGGAACGTCGGCAAGTCGCAACCGGCGGCCTGTGACACCCTGTTCGGCATGTGGGCCGCCGAAGGCCAACTGACCGAGGCCAAGCGCTGGAACCGGGCCAAACTGGCGGCACAGGCACGCAACTACGGCCTGGCCAACAACCTGGTCAAGACCTTGACCACCCTCGGCCCACAAGGGCGTCTGCTGATCGACGTGGCGCAAAAGCCCGAGCTGCTCAACCAGCCATCGCGCTTCAGCCCGGTCAACGAAGCCATGTCCGACGTGGTCAGCCTCGGCCTGCGCCGCCTGGCCCGGCAGAACCCGGAGCGGGCCATGGCGCTGCTCGACGACTACGCCCAGCGCATGCACTTCTCGCGCGATGAAAAAGTCGCCATCGCCCGCGAAATCGGCCTGACCCTGGCGCGCCGTTACGACCCTCGCGCGCTCGACCTGATGACCCGCTACGACCCCGAGCTGCGTGACAACACCGTCAGCGAATGGCGCCTGCGCCTGCTGCTGCGCCTGGGCCGCTGGGAGGATGCCTACGAGCTGACCAAACGCCTGCCCCAGGACCTGGCCAGCAGTAGCCGCTGGAAGTACTGGCAAGCCCGCAGCCTTGAGCTGGCCCAGCCGAACAACCCGCAGGTCACCCTGCTGTACAAGACCGTGGCGCGCGAGCGTGATTTCTATGGGTTCCTTGCAGCCGACCGGGCGCAGACCCCCTACCAGTTGAACAACAAGCCACTGGTACTGAGCCCGCAACTGGTCAGCAAGGTGCGCAACACCCCGGGCATCCAGCGCGCGCTGGAATTCCACGCCCGCGGGCAGATCGTCGATGGGCGCCGCGAGTGGTACCACGTCAGCCGCCACTTCAACCGCGACGAGATGGTCGCCCAGGCACGCCTGGCCTACGACCTGCGCTGGTACTTCCCGGCCATCCGCACCATCAGCCAGGCGAAGTACTGGGATGACCTGGATATCCGCTTCCCGATGGCCCACCGCGACACCCTGGTGCGCGAGGCCAAGGTCCGTGGGCTGCATTCGAGCTGGGTGTTCGCCATCACCCGCCAGGAAAGCGCCTTCATGGAAGATGCACGCTCCAGCGTGGGCGCCAGCGGCCTCATGCAACTGATGCCGGCCACCGCCAAGGAAACCGCGCGCAAGTTCAGCATCCCGCTGGCCTCGCCTGCGCAGGTGTTCAACCCGGACAAGAACATCCAGTTGGGGGCCGCGTACCTGAGCCAGGTACACAGCCAGTTCAATGGCAACCGGGTACTGGCTTCTGCGGCCTATAACGCAGGCCCCGGACGAGTACGCCAGTGGCTCAAGGGCGCCAAGCATTTGAGCTTCGATGTCTGGGTCGAATCGATACCCTTCGATGAGACACGTCAGTATGTGCAGAACGTGCTGTCGTATTCGGTGATCTACGGGCAGAAGCTCAACTCGCCGCAGCCGCTGGTGGAGTGGCACGAGCGGTACTTCGACGATATGTAGCTGCGTCGGGGTCGTGTAGGGGCCGCTGCGCGGCCCTTTCGCAACGGAAGGCCGCGCCTACAAGACCTCGACTTCCATACCCACTTCAAGTACGCCACTGCCATCCACGGCCAGGTTCTGGCCGAACAACACATCCCCCTCCTTCTCGCGGAACGTCTTGAGCGTGGTCATCGGCTCGCGGTCTGCGCTGCGCTCGCCGGTCAACGGGTCGATCGTGGTGAAAATGCAACGCACACTGGGCTTGAGCACTCGAAACTCCAGCGCGCCGATGCGAATCCGCTTCCAGCCATCCTCGGCAAACGGCTCTGCACCCTGCACCACCAGATTCGGCCTGAACCGCAGCATCTCCATCGGCCGGCCAATGCGCCGGTTCAATTCGTCCAACGAACCCTGGCCGATCAACAGCAGCGGAAAACCATCCGGAAACGCTGCACGGTCACTGTTGAGGCCATAACCATTGGGCAGATAACGCGCCCGCTGTTCCGGGCAATAGACGAGCCGCACGTCCTTGCCAAGCAGCGCCGACAGCCACAGCGCTGCCGCGTCGCCGGCATCCGGTACCCGCAGGGTGTCACGCCAGAGGGTCACCCCCCGCAGGTCGTCGTCTGCAAGCGGTACGGGCACGCGAAGTGGCGCCTGCCCTGGGGCCTCCAGCAACAACTGCCCGGCAGCATCGTAGCTCGCCCTGAGCTGGCCGAGCTGTGGCCAGGCACGCTGGGTGAGAAAGCGGCCATTGTCTGCCTCCACCACCATCCAGCGACGGTCACCCAACAACCCCAATTGGCCAACCGGTGACGCCTGCAGGCTTTGCGCCCGCCCCGACTTCACCGGGTACCGATACAACTCACTCAGAAACATCCCTGCCGCCTCGCGTCATTCAAAACGCCAAGCTTATACCCCGCAGGGCCCGGTATCACGCAGTAGCGGAATCCAGCAGCAACCGCTGCTTGACCACCTCGACCAGACGATCCGGCTGGAACTTGGACAAGAAGTTGTCACAGCCAACCTTCTTGACCATGGACTCGTTGAAACTGCCCGACAACGAGGTGTGCAGCACCACGTAGAGCTGACGCAGGCGGGCATCGCTGCGGATCTCGGTGGTCAACCGGTAGCCGTCCATCTCCGGCATTTCAGCATCGGTGAACACCATCAGCAGCTTCTCGCAAACATCCTCACCGGCATCGGCCCAGCTCTTGAGCAGGCGCAAGGCTTTCAGGCCATCGCTGGCCACGTGCAACTTCATGCCCAGTTGCGACAGGGTGTCGCGCAACTGCGCCAGGGCTACGCTGGAATCGTCCACCAGCAGCACTTCACGCCCTCGCGCGCGGGCCAGCACCGGGTCGGCGAGGCGCTCGCCGGAGACCTTGGCGTTGTAGGGCACGATCTCAGCCAGCACCTTCTCCACATCGATCACTTCGACCAGTTGCTCGTCGACTTTGGTGATGGCGGTGAGGTAATGCTGGCGCCCGGCACTGGTAGGCGGCGGCATGATCGCTTCCCAGTTCATGTTGACGATGCGGTCCACGCCACCCACCAGGAAGGCCTGCACCGAGCGGTTGTACTCCGTCACGATGATGGTGCTGTCCGGCCCAGGCTGCAGTGGGCGCATGCCAATCGCCTGGGACAGGTCGATCACCGGCAAGGTCTGCCCACGCAGGTTGACCACCCCGCAGACGAAGGCATGGCGCTGCGGCATCAGCGTCAGCTTGGGCAGTTGCAGCACCTCCTGCACCTTGAACACGTTGATCGCGAACAGCTGCCGACCTGCCAGGCGAAACATCAGAATTTCCAGGCGGTTCTCACCCACCAATTGCGTGCGTTGGTCTACCGTGTCGAGAATGCCAGCCATTGGAAGCCCCCAGGCTTGAGTCGAAAAGTTGAGTTCTTCACCCTGTATCGGCGGATTCACGCACACCTTGACCCTTGCTGGAAAATGCCGCCGAGGCAATTGATATCACTTTACCATCATGCTTTACTGCGGGCACTTCACGGTGGCTGTCTGCCGCTTTGCACCTTGTTGCACCCTAGCCGCACATCAGGGAAACCCTTAGTGGCAATCGGGTGCAACCTGATGTTCGCGATATCCATTAGCCATTAATGTGACACCATTCTCATTGCATGAATGGAGTCAGGCTTTTGCTCGCTATCGTATCGCCGTGTCCGCCCCTTGCTGCAGCTCCAAGCGCTGGAGCGTCCTGATGGACAGTGCCTTATCGTTTGAAGCTGCCCTGCAGGAGTTTCTGCGGGATGCGCATGTCTTGCTGACTCAGTCCCAGGAGTGCCTGCAGCACCTGGAGCTGATCGACAACGATGCAGATGCCTGCAAGTGCCTGAACACCGCCCTCGACACCCTGGCCCGCCGTGCCAGCCGCCTGCAATTGGTTGAGGTTGCCCACTACACCACCGTACTGCAGCAACTGCTGGCACCCGCCTGCCAGCAGCAACGCCTGCTGCGTGGGGCCTTGCCGGCGACGGATGCCTGCCTGACTCTGCTGGCCTGGCAACTGGAGCTGACAGACCCCAGCACCGGGCAGCTGAACCTTGATAGCGGTGAACAGGTCACGCTGCTTACTGAATTGGCCAGTGTTTTGGAACAATCGCTACCGCAAACGTGTGCCTCGTGCGAAGAACAGGGCAGCCACTGCCTTCACCCACACGCAGACGCTACCCCCGACACGCGCCCTCGCGCTGCGCATTAACTCACCCGAAGAGCAACTAAGGGCCTTGTTCAAGCCCACGATGGTCTAACTTGGAAGTTCCCCCAAGTGTCGGCCGCAATACCGCTGGCATTAACCCGCTAGTTGCTCTGAAAGTGATTGCCAGCCGAATAACGGATGGCATTTTGCTACTTGCGCTAATCGGACGGACGTCCCGGAATACCCCGTAAACCATGAGGTTTCAAAGCGTTGCCCAGCAGCGACCAACGCCACGCGAAGTGTTACCATGCTCGCCAGCGAATGCCTGCAGTCTGTAACAAGGCTGATTGAGGACGTGACCCGGCAAAACTTCGAAAGTAATGCGCCAAAGCCTCTGGCAAGACGTGTGCAAGGCCTCCATCAGCAACACTTCAGTGGCTTCTCTATTTATGCTCCCACGCTTGAAGACTCCTCTGCGCTGCTGCTCCCGTACTGCGCTGCTGCGCTGGACGACGATAGTATTGTGCGTGGCCTCGGTGGTCGCCAACCTGCTGCTGTACATGGCCGGCAAACCGATGCCAGCCAGCCTGTTGCTGCTGCACGCTGCGGCGATGCTCGGCGTGGGCCTGCAGGTAAGCCTAGGGGCAGGGTCGATCCGCCTGCACCCGGCAGAACTGGCCAAGCGCATGCTCAAGGTTCAAGAGGGCGAGCGCCAGCAACTGAGCCGCGAACTGCATGACGACATCGGCCAACTGCTCACCGCCGCCAAGCTTCAATTGCAATGGCTGCAACGGCGGGTGCCCGATGAACTGCACAGCCACTGCGATACCCTGGGCACCACGCTCGACGACGCCCTTGGCAACGTGCGCGATGTCTCCGCCCTGCTCAACCCGCGGCAACTGGCCAGCCTTGGGCTCGAAGCCAGCCTTCGCGCGCACCTGCTGCGCACGCTGGAAAATACCGACGTGCACTGGAGCCTGGCATGCAACCAGCGCCTCAGGGGCATTGACGAAGCCGTCGCGATGGCAGTGTTTCGCATCACCCAGGAGGCCGTGACCAACATGTTGCGCCATGCCCAGGCGCGCAACCTGTCGATCCGCCTGCAACGCAGCCCCGCCGGGCTTGCCTTGAAGATCGAGGACGATGGTCGCGGTTTTCTCCCCGCCAGGCACCCGGCCGCGTCGGGCCAGCGTGGCCTGGCTGGCATGCAGGAACGCGTGACAGCCTTGCAAGGCCGCCTGCAGATCACCAGCCAGCCGGGCCTTGGCACGCAGATCGAAGCCCTGTTCCCGTGGCCGCCGCGCACCCGGGAACGCGCCAGGACCTTGACCGCCCATGACCTGTAAATTGCTGCTGGTGGACGACCACTCACTGATACGCGCCGGGGTGCGCGCGCTGGTCTCCGACATCCCTGGCTACTGCGTGGTCGGCGAGGCCGACGACGGCAATCTGTTACTTGAGCAGGTGCGCACGCTGGCACCCGATATCGTTTTGCTGGACATCTCCATGCGCTCGACCAGCGGCCTGGATGCCCTGACCCAACTCAGCGCCAGCGGCAGCACCTGCAAGGTGCTGATCCTGTCGATGCACACCGACCCGGACCTGATCATGCGCGCCCTGGAAAGCGGCGCCCATGGCTACCTGCTCAAGGACACCAGCGCCACCGAACTGGAGCAGGCCCTGTGCGCCCTGCGCAACGGCGAGCGCTACCTCAGCCCGGCAATCGCGCACACGGTCATCAACCAGGCATTGCTGCATACCCAGCATCGCAAGCAACCGAGCGGTGAGCGCCACACCCTGACTGCCCGCCAACTGGAAATCCTGCGCCTGATCGTGCGGGGCAAATCGACCCGGGAGATCGCCAGCGGCCTGGGGCTTTCGATAAAAACCGTGGAAACCCACCGCTCGCAGATCATGAAACGCCTGCAGATTCACGATGTGGCAGGCCTGGTGCTGTACGCGGTGCGCGAAAAAATCATCAGCCTGGACGACTGAGCAACGGCGACCCGGCCGGCAAGTGCAGGCGCAGCGCCGCTGGCCTTGCTTCGAAGCGCAGGCTGTCGGCCTGCAACGGCTCGCCATCGAGGTTGATGTCCAGGCCCTGCGAGCTCTTGATTTCAACCCACGGCAACCTGGCTCGCACAAACAACCCATCGCCGGCCACCAGGTCGCGCAATGCCCCCACCACCTCCTGCGGCGCCGGCAGGATGGCGACGTCGAGCAGGCCATCGTCAGCCAGCGCATCCGGGCACAGTACCTGGCCACCGCCGGCCTGCCGGCCATTGCCGATACCCAGTGCCAGCAGGTCACCTTGCCATTGAAAATCCGGGCCCTGCAGCTCTACCGACGCCGCCTGCAACTCGCTGAAACGCGATAAGCCCGTGAACAGATAGGCAGCAGCGCCCAGGACCTTTTTCAGGTCCTCGGAGGTGTTGGCCGTGACCTGGCTGCCGAAGCCACCGGTGGCCATATTGAGAAACAACTGATCACCGACCTGCCCCAGGTCGATTGGTTGCGCCGGGTTGTTCAGCAGCGCCAGCGCCTCTGCCGGCTCCAAGGGCACCCCCGCAGCCTTGGCAAAATCATTGGCGGTGCCCAGCGGCATCAGCGCCAGGCTGGCGTCGGTCGCCGCCAGGCCCATGGCCTCTGCCACATCGCGCAAGGTGCCGTCACCGCCCCCGGCGACGATATGGCTGTAGCCGGCTGCCAGTGCCTCGGCCACCAGGCGCTGGGCATCCCCGGCCTCCCAGGTTACCCGCACATCCAGCACCCAGCCGGTCTCGCGCATCGCCAGAACGGCACTGCGCAGCGCTTCGTTCATCGCCTGCTTGCCGTGCAGGATCAACATTGCCTTGCGCCCTTGCATCGCGCTTCTCCGAGAAAAATGACCAACCCTGATCTCGACCACTGACGCACACTGATCGTTGCATACCGAACACAATAAACAATGGATTTCAGCCATTTTCCACACACCCGCCAATGCCCGGCTATGCTCAGAAAATGCACAGTTGACAAGTATTTGACCCAAGCGCTGAAAATCACCCGGCGAGTCAGCATATTGACTCGGTCAACCTTGGGCCCCTATTTCCGAAAGCCATGGACGCGCCCCGGCAGCAGTGATTAGCTGACTGCCGATGGGCGCGTCTTTTCATCCGCGATCTGTAGCGAGGATTCCGGGACATGCGCATTCTCTGGACACTGCCCTACCTGCCTTGGCCGACCACCAGCGGCAGCAAGACCCGGCAATACCACCTGATGCGCGCACTCGCCCAGCGTGGCCACCGGATCACCCTGCTGGTGCAGTCCAAGATCCCCTTGAGCGACGCTGCCCGCGAAGCCCTCGAGCCCCTGCTCGAACGCTTGATCGTACTGCCCAGGCGTGCCCTGCACAGCCCGCTCAACCTGCTGGCATCACCGATCATCGACTACCCCATGCGGGCGATCATCAATGGCCTGGCGCCCTGCCTCAGGCACCGCTTCGAGCAATTGCTGGACGAGCCCTGGGACGTCATCCAGATCGAGCACAGCTACAGCTTCCAACCGTTCGAGAAGGCCCTGCAGGCCCGCGGCCTGCCCTACATGCTCAGCGAACACACCTTGGAATCGGTCATGGGCGGCGCTCGCCATGACCGCCTGCCGCTATGGCTGCGCCCGCTCAACGCATTTGATCGCTGGCGCTACCGGCGCTGGGAGCAACGGGTACTGCGCCAACCCACTGAAGTGGTGGCCGTCAGCAGCCATGACGCCGAGCTGATCGCCCAGATCAGCGGCCGCCCGGTGAACGTGGTGGTCAGTGGCGTGGACTGCGACTTCTATCAGCAGGTGCAACCCTCGCTGCACAGCCAGCGCCTGCTGTTTGTAGGCAACTTCGAATATGGCTCCAACCTGGAGGCCATCGAATGGGCGCTGGAAGAGATCATGCCGCAGGTGTGGATGAGCAACCCAGCAGTGCGCCTGGCCATTGCCGGCCATGCGCTGCCCGCCAGCTGGAGGCTGCACTGGAACGACCCACGCATCGAATGGGTCGGTTATCGCCCCGACCTGCGCGAGCTGCAGCGCCGCTCGGCGCTGTTCTTCGCCCCCCTGCTTTATGCCGGGGGCTCCAAGGCCAAGGTGCTCGAAGCGATGGCTGCCGGGCTGCCGGTGATCACCACCAGCAAGGGTGTTTCAGGGCTGGCCGTGAACAACGCTGAGCATTACCTGGGCAGCGACGATGGCGACCAACTGGCGCTGCTGATCACCCAGTTGCTCAACCAGCCGTGGCGCATGGCGCAGTTGAGCGAAGCCGGCCGGCAATTCGCTCGCCAGCGTCACGACTGGAGTGTCGCGGCGCAGCAACTGGAAAACGTGCACATGCGCCTGCACCAGGCACAGCCCACCGACGCTATGCAACTGCTGGGAGGCTGGCTCGGTCGTTCAGCCAAGTAGCTCGCTGAACGGGATAAACGGCACACTGTCACCCAGCTTGGGCGTGCTGCCTTCGCGCACCTCCACCAAGCCTTCGGCCCAGGCCGCACTGCGCAGCACCCCAGAGCTCTGGTTCTTGTAGATGCGCACCTGGCCATGCTCGATGCGGGCACGCAGGTACTCGCGCCGCATGCCTGGCTTGGGCCAGTCGAAGCCTGCCGGCATGTCGAAGCGCAGCGGCGTGACATCGGCCACACCCTGGCGCCGCAACAGGTACGGCCGCGTCAGCAGGCCGAAGGTGACCAGCGTGGAAGCCGGGTTACCCGGCAGGCCGATCACCGGCACACCGCGAAAATGGCCGAAGGTCAGTGGCTTGCCCGGCTTGATAGCCAGCTTCCACAAGGCCAGTTCGCCGGCCTCACGCAAAGCGGCCCCCAGGTAATCGGCCTCGCCAACAGAGACACCGCCGGTGGACAGGATCAGGTCAACATCGCCCAGTGCCCCCAGGCATTCACGGGTACGCGCCAGGTCATCAGGCAGAATACCCGCATCCCGAACCTCGCACCCCAAACGCTGCAACCAGCTGACCAACAGGCGACGGTTGCTGTTGTAGATCTGCCCTGGTCCCAAGGGCTGGCCAGGCTCGATCAGCTCGTCACCGGTAGACAGCACGGCCACGCGCACCTTGCGCACCACGCCCAGGCTGGCCTGGCCGAGGGTTGCAGCCAAGCCCAGCTCGATCGGCCCCAGGCGTGTACCGGCGCTCATCACCTGCTCGCCCTGACGCGTTTCCTGGCCTTGTGGGCGGATGTTCTGGTCGGTTTTCAATGGTTCGAGGAAGCGTACCCGACCGTCGTCAGTCACGTCGGCGTTTTCCTGCATCTCGACACAGTCAGCGCCGGCCGGCACCGGTGCGCCGGTGAAGATGCGCGCACACGTACCTGGCTGCAGGGGCTGTGGGGCATGGCCGGCAAAGATACGCTGGCTGACCGGCAAGGGCTCGCCCTGCCAGTCCGCCAGGCGCAGGGCGTAGCCATCCATGGCGCTGTTCGGCCAAGGCGGCAGGTCGAGAGACGCCACCAGGTCGCTGGCCAGCACGCGCCCCTCGGCTTCGGCCAACGGCACGTTTTCGGTTTCCCGGATCGGTGCGGCCTCTGCCAGCGCAAGCAACCGCGCCAAAGCGTCTTCCACCGGCATCAGCGGCCGGGCCTGATTGACCTCAGCCACGGCTTTCACAGGCCGCTGCCTGCTTCAGGTGTGGCACGAAATTGCACGGGCGATGGCGGGCATCGAGCTGCTCGGCGAGGATGCCGTCCCAGCCGGTGCGCACTGCATTGGTCGAGCCCGGCAGGCAGCACACCAGCGTGCCATTGGCCAGGCCTGCCAGCGCACGCGACTGTACGGTAGAGGTGCCAATATCGGCCACGGAGATCTGCCGGAACAGCTCACCGAAACCGTCCACCTGCTTGTCCAGCAGGCAGGCCACGGCCTCGGGGGTGCTGTCGCGGCCGGTGAAACCGGTGCCGCCAGTAACCAATACCACCTGCACGCCTTCCTCGGCGATCCAGGTCGCGACCTGGGCGCGAATCTTGTACAGGTCATCCTTGAGCAACACCCGCGCCGCCAGTTGATGACCAGCCGCAGTCAGGCGGTCGACGAACAGTTGGCCGGAGGTGTCGGTGTCGAAGGTACGCGTGTCGCTGACCGTCAGCACGGCGATGTTCAGCGGCACGAAGGGGGTATCTGCCTTGGCTTTCATGGGTGTCCGTCACAAGAAGATGGGATGGCGCATTTATAACACAGCACACCCCCGACACAGCGGCGCGCCCCTGTGCCCTTGCCCTTGGTCAATACTCAGGTTTTGCCGCTATGCTGCACTGTAAAGGAACTTGCGCGGACGCCCTGCGTCATAACTGTCATCTAGCACCATCGCACTGGAGAAACACGATGATTCAACGGACCCTTCCCGCCTTTCTGCTTGCCCTGGGCCTGGGCGCCCTCGCTGGCTGCGCATCGCCAACCGTCATTACCCTGAACGATGGTCGCGAGATCCAGGCAGTGGACACCCCTTCGTTCGACGAGGACTCGGGCTTCTACGAATTCGAGCAACTTGATGGCAAGCGTACGCGCCTGAACAAAGACCAGATCCGTACCGTCAAAGAGCTGTGATCTGGCTTCCCTTTTTGGCAAACGCCCTTTTAACAACAAGGGCTTGCGTGCAAAAAAGGGATGCAGTAGGATTTCGTTCATCGGAGTGTAGCGCAGCCAGGTAGCGCGTCTCGTTCGGGACGAGAAGGCCGCAGGTTCGAATCCTGTCTCTCCGACCACATCCTATTCAAGAAGCCCGCCTTGCGCGGGCTTTTTGTTGTGCGCCAAAAATGCCCCCTGCATGCACAGGGGGCGGCAGGCGCGGCTTACTGCTCGGCCTGCACGGGCACGTACAGCAGTTGCAAACGCTCGCTGCTCCATGCCCGGGTGTGGTTGGTCAGCTCAAGGTTGTTGTTCAGCTTCTGCCCGTAGCTGGGTACGATCTGCTTGAGCCTGGCCTGCCACTCAGGGCTCTTGAGGCGGTCCTTGAAAGTCTTCTCCAGCACCGTCAGCATGATCGGCGCGGCAGTCGAAGCGCCTGGCGAGGCCCCCAGCAGCGCGGCGATAGTGCCGTCCTGGGCAGCGACCACTTCAGTACCGAACTGCAGCACGCCACCGAGCACCGGGTCCTTCTTGATCACCTGCACGCGCTGGCCGGCCTGCAGCAGCTTCCAGTCCTGGTTCTTGGCATTGGGGAAGTACTCGCGCAGGGCATTCATGCGGTCGTCGAAGCTCAGCATCAATTGCCCCATCAGGTAGGTGCTGAGGTCGATGTTGTCGATGCCGGCGTTCACCATCGGCAGGATGTTGTGGCTGTTCAGCGACGCGAACATGTCCAGCAGCGAGCCGTGCTTGAGGTACTTGGTGGAGAAGGTCGCGAACGGGCCGAACAGCAGCACCTGCTTGCCGTCGATCATACGTGTGTCCAGGTGCGGGACCGACATAGGCGGTGCACCGACCGACGCCTTGCCGTACAGCTTGGCCTGGTGGCGTGCAACCACGTCCGGGTTGTCGGTCATCAGAAACTGGCCACCCACCGGGAACCCGGCATAGCCTTCGGCTTCGGGGATGCCCGACTTCTGCAACAGCTTGAGCGCGCCACCACCGGCACCGATGAAGACGAACTTGGCGTTGACCGCCACTTCGTTGCCGCCATTGGCCAGGTCGGCCACCACCACCCGCCAGGTGCCGTCATCGTTGCGCACGATGTCACGCACTTCATGGCTGAGGTTCACGCTGACGTTAGGGTTGCGGGTCATCGAGGCGAACAGCTGACGGGTGATCTCGCCAAAGTTCACGTCGGTGCCGATCGCCATGCGCGTGGCTGCGACCTTCTGTTGAGGGTCACGGCCTTCCATCACCAACGGCGCCCATTGGCGGATCTGCTCGTGGTCTTCGCTGATCTGCATGCCACGGAACAGCGAGCTGTGCTGCAGGGCAGCGACGCGCTTGTGGAGGAAGGCAATGTTGTCGTCACCCCACACAAAGCTCATGTGCGGCACGTTGTTGATGAACGTTTTCGGGTTGCTCAGCACGCCTTGCTCGACCTGGTAGGCCCAGAACTGCTTGGAGACTTCGAATTGCTCGTTGACGCCCACGGCCTTGCTGATGTCGATGCTGCCATCCGTGCCGACACTGGTGTAGTTCAGTTCGCAAAACGCGGAGTGGCCGGTACCGGCGTTGTTCCAGGCGTTGGAGCTTTCTTCGCCCACCTGGTCCATGCGCTCGTAGACGTCGACCTTCCAGTTCGGCTCCAGCTCGGTAAGGTAGGTGCCCAAGCTGGCACTCATGATGCCGCCGCCGATCAGCAGGACGTCGACGGTCTTGTCCGGCTCTGCGGGTTTGGAGCAGCCGATGACGCTCAGGCAAAGGAGCGTCAGCAGGATTTTTTTCATTAGTAGCGCAATCCGATTGAAGTGAAGGATTGGCGCCCTAAAGCAGAGAGTGTGCCAACTGGCATTAGACCAATGGCTAAGGGGTGGGACACCCGGTCGCATGGCGACAATCCGCCACAGTTGCACCAGGTTCAGCGCTACAGTGGCGGATTTCCCCGCGCCGGAGGGTCAGGCCGTCAGCTGCGAAGTCACCTCCCCCAACTGCCCGGACAACCCATGCAAACGCTGCCCGGCCTGCTCGGTCTGCTGCACCGCTGCCTGGTTGGTGGTGGCGATGCGGGTAATTTCGATCAGGTTGCGCGAGATGTCCTCGGCCACGCTGGTCTGCTCTTCGGCCGCCGTGGCGATCTGCCGGTTCATGTCTCGGATCGCCTCCACCGCCGAGGTGATGCGCTGCAGCATCTGCCCCGCCTGCTGCACCTGCTCGGCTCCTTCCTCGCTGCGCTGCTGGCCACTTTCGATGGCCTTGACCGCCTCTACCGCACCCGACTGCACCGCTTCGATGATCTGGTGAATTTCGGCGATCGATGCAGCGGTGCGCTGGGCCAAACTGCGCACCTCGTCGGCGACCACCGCAAAGCCGCGCCCGGCCTCGCCCGCACGGGCCGCCTCGATCGCTGCATTGAGCGCCAGCAGGTTGGTCTGCTCGGCGATGCCGCGGATGACTTCGAGCACCTTGCCAATCCGCGTGCTGTCATGCTCCAGGTCACGGATCACCGCGGCGGTACCGGCGATTTCGCGGTTGACCACGCCAATGATGTCGATGGTCTGCTGCATCACCTGCTCGCCAGCCTGGGCGCTGTGATCGGCATCATCGGCCGCGCGGGCGGCATCGGCGGCGTGGCGAGCCACCTCCTGAGCGGTGGCGGACATCTCATGCATGGCCGTCGCCACCTGATCGGTGCGCTGGAACTGGTCATGCGTGCCCTGGGCCATGTCAGCCGCGATGCTGCGCAGCTGGCCACTGGCGCCTTCCAGCTCCTGGGCATTGTCCTTGAGCCGGCCGACTGTCTCGGCAAGAAAATCACGCAGGGTATTGGCCGCACGTGCCAAGCGCCCCAGTTCATCTTCACGGCGGCTGTCCACACGCGCCACGAAGCGCCCCTGGCTCAACTGCGCGACATACTCGATCAACTGGCGAATCGGCTCGATCAGGCTGCGATTGACCAGCCACAGGCTGAACAGGCCGACCAGCACCGCCGAGCCCAGCATCACCAGCAAGCCCAGCCACACCGTACGCTCGGCGCTGGCGTTGATGCTCGATGCACGCTCGCGCGCATCGGCGCGCAGTTGTTCGACCAGCTCGCTCATCTGTTCGCTGGCAGCACGGTCCACGCCCTTGACCGCTAGGTCGCCTGCAACCGGGTCACCACCTGCGGCGACAAACGCCTGGCGGCCCTGCGCATAAGCCTGGCCCAGTTGCAGATGGCTGGCACGCAGCTGTTGCAGCGGCGCCTTGAGCCTGGCATCGCTGCTGTCGATCAGTTGCCCAAGCATCTGCTGCACCTGCTGCTCGCGGGCCTGGAACTGCTGCCAGTACTTGTCCAGCTCGGCGGGCTGGCGTCCGCGCAGCAGCACGTTCTTCCATTCCTGCACCTGGATCTTGAACTGCAGGTTGGCCTCATCGATCAATTGCGAAGCCCGCAAGGGCCCATCCACCAGCTCGGCGTAGCCGCGCACGCTGGAAGACAGAAACTGGAAACACACCAGCGCGATCAGCAGCATCGCTACCAGGCTGCCGCCGAGCAGGGCGAGAATTTGCACTCTGAGGGATTTACGCAACATCGCGATCTCAAGACCAAAGGAAAGGAACGGCGCACGCTTGCGGCGCCGGGTAAGACATTCCATGTCCCCGTAGGCTCACCGCAAAAAAAAGGCTGCCATCGTTCGATAGCAGCCAGCTTGAGCACTTGCACAACAATTGAGACAAATAGTGTCAGGCAATTCCTACAGAATTGTTACAGAACCACGACAGGCTAGCCCGTGGTGAACTGCAACGAGGCTAATCGGGCATACAGCGGGCTTTCTTCGATCAACTGGCGGTGCGTGCCTATTGCCACCAGGCGCCCCTTGTCGATCACCGCGATGCGATCGGCGTGCTGCACCGTGGCCAGACGATGGGCGATCACCAAGGTGGTGCGACCGGCCATCACACTGGGCAGCGCCTGCTGAATCAGGTGTTCGCTTTGCGCATCAAGGGCGCTGGTAGCCTCATCCAGCAACAGGATCGGCGCATCGACCAGCAGCGCCCGGGCAATCGCCAAGCGCTGCCGTTGCCCGCCCGACAAGCCGATGCCACCCTCCCCCAGCGGCGTCTGGTAGCCCAGCGGCAGTTGCTGGATGAATTCGTCGGCATGCGCACCGCGCGCCGCTGCCTCGACCTCGGCCAGCGTCGCCCCTGGGCGGCCATAGCGAATGTTGGCCTCGACCGTGCCGCGAAACAGCGACGGGTTCTGCGCCACCAACGCGAACTGCTGGCGCAGCTCGGCCGGGTCGAGTTCAGTGATGGCCTGGCCATCGAGCAGGATGCGCCCCTGCTGAGGGTCGTAGAAGCGCAGCAGCAGGTCGAACAGGGTCGATTTGCCGGCGCCCGAAGGCCCGACCAGGGCCACGGTCTGCCCCGGCTCGATCGCCAGGCTCAAGCCGTCGATGGCTGCAACCGCAGGCCTCGACGGGTAGGCGAAATGCACGTCTTGCAACGCAATACGCCCGACAGCACGCCGCTGAGGCAGTGAGGCGGCTACGCGCGGCGGCAGGATTGCACTGCGTGCCGCCAACAGCTCGGCAATGCGCTCGGCCGCACCGGCGGCGCGCTGCAGCTCACCGATCACCTCGCTGAGCGTGCCGAACGCACTGCCGACGATCAGGCTATAGAACACGAAGGCAGCCAGCTCGCCTGCCGAGATACGCCCGGCAATCACGTCCATGCCCCCGACCCAGAGCATGACCCCCACCGCGCCGAGCACCAGCACGATGACCAGGGTGATCAGCCATGCACGCTGGGCAATACGCTGGCGGGCCACGCTGAAGGCCGCCTCGACGGTGCTGGCGAACAGTTCGCGATCGAGCGGCTCATGGTTATAGGCCTGCACGGTCTTGATCTGCCCCAGGGTTTCGGCGACGTAGCTGCCGACATCCGCCACCCGGTCCAGGCTCTGCCGCGACAGGCTGCGCACGCGCCGGCCGAACAGCAGGATCGGCGCCAGCACCAGCGGCAAGGCCACCACCACGATGCTGGTGAGCTTGGGGTTGGTGATGAACAGCAGCACCACGCCCCCTACCACCATCAAGGCATTGCGCAGGAACATCGACAGCGAAGAGCCGATCACCGATTGCAGCAAGGTTGTGTCAGCCGTCAGCCGCGACTGGATCTCGGAGCTGCGGTTGTCTTCGAAAAACCCAGGGTGCAGCCCGACCAGGTGATCGAACACCGCACGGCGGATATCAGCCACGCAGCGCTCGCCGATCCACGACACCAGGTAGAAGCGGCTGAAGGTACCCACCGCCAGTGCCAGCACCAACAGCAGGAACAGGCCAATGGTCTGGTTGAGCTGGTGCGCGGAGCGGGTCATGAAACCCTGGTCAACCAGCAGGCGGATGCCCTGCCCCATGGACAGGGTGATTGCCGCCGTGACCACCAGTGCCAGCAATGCCAGGAGCATTTGCCGGCGATACGGGCGAACGAACTGCCAACCCAGGCGCAGGGCGCGACGTTGGCCAGGGGAGACGGATTCGGGCATGGCGGCAACCAAAGCGGCAAGGAAGCAGCAGACTACCACTCATCGGAGCGCGCGGAACGCTTGGGGGTGACTATAGCCTTTCGATCTAAAAGGGCTCTGGAGCTTTACCGCCATTTCTGGTGGACTGTCAGGGCCGTGACAGTCGAGGATCTGTCACAGGCCAGTCACGGCGCAGGACTACCCTGAGCTTGAACCTGATGAGGAGACAGGACATGAGCTTGCAGCACAGCAGCGATACCCCGAAACCCCAGAACAACCCGCAACCCCAGGTGTGCGGCTCGATCATCGACGCCCAAGGGCGCGAGGTTCCGATCACCGAGCAGATGATCCAGAAAGCCTGCCAGGAACTGGAACAAAGCCGGGGTACTAAAGCCCGTAAAGGCTGATCGGCTAATTCATTGCAACCCGGCGCCTGCGCCGGGTTTTTATTGCCTCGGCCGGCGAAAAGGCCGACGCAGGCACATCACTCAGACCAACACCCCACCCAGCGCACTGACCAACTGCGCCAATTGCGGCGACTCGCCACGAATCCGCACCGCCAGCCCTTCGATTTCACGCCGAGGTGGATACTGCTTGCGCAACTGATCGAATGCCACCCGCTGCTCGGCCGGGTCGTCGCTCAAGCTACGGCGGAAGTCTGCATCGTCACGGCGCGGGTCGTACACGGCGCGGCACAAGGTGGCCAAGGCCCAGGCCGGGTCTGTAGTGGCATCGAGTTCAACTTGCGCCAGCGGCGGCTTGGGCAGCAAATCGGCCAGGCGCACCAGCTCCGCTTCGCCCAGGTGACGGCACAACGCCTGGTAGATCTGCGCAGTGCCCCGCTGCCGGCCATCGAGGCTGTAGCCGGCGATGTGCGGCGAAGCCAGCGTGCACAGGTCGGCCAGTTGCAGGTCGACCTGCGGTTCGCCTTCCCACACATCGAGCACGGCATGCACGTCTTCACGGTCCAACAGCAGCTCACGCAAGGCATCGTTGTCCACCACCGGGCCACGGCTGGCATTGATCAGCCACGCCCCTGGGCGCAACCGTGCCAGTTGCGCCTGGCCCAGCAGGTGCCAGGTGGGGTACTCGCCGCCCCGCTGCAAGGGGGTGTGCAGGCTGATCACATCGCACTGTTCCAGTACCGTATCGAGGCTGACGTAATCGCCCCCTTCGGCGGCCTGACGCAGCGGGTCGCACACCAGCACTTTCCAGCCCAGGCCATGCAGCACACGCACCAGGCGGCCACCGACCTCCCCCGCGCCCACCACGCCGTACGTGCGCTTGGGTAGCGCGACACCGTCCAGCTCGGCCAGGGTCAGCAGGCTGCCCAGCACATAGTCCACCACGCCGCGGGCATTGCAGCCCGGCGCGCTGCTCCAGTGGATGCCAGCCTCGGCAAAGTAGTCCAGGTCGAGGTGGTCGGTGCCGATGGTGCACGTGCCGACAAAACGCACACGGCTGCCTTCAAGCAGTTGGCGGTCGACCTTGGTCACCGAGCGCACCAGCAGCACGTCGGCGTCCTTGACGCTGGCGGCATCGAGGCTTCGGCCCGGATAGCGGCGGATCTCGCCGAAACCTTCGAAGAAGGCATCGAGCAGCGGAATGTTCTCGTCGGCAACTATCAGCATGGCGCTCTCCTGTCAGGGGAACGCAGTGTAGGCGCTACGCGCGGCGTGTTCCAGAGCGGTTCAGTCGGCTTTCTTGCGGATCCAGTACAGGAAGGTGCCCGCGTCCTCTTGCTGCTGCAGCAGTTCATGGCCGAGGAAGTTGCAGAACTTGGGGATGTCGCGGCGGGTCGACGGGTCGGTGGCAATGACCTTGAGCAAGCCACCGGCAGCCAGGCCACGCACGTGCTGGTGCAACATCATCACAGGCTCGGGGCAGTTCAGGCCGGTGGCATCGAGGACGGCGTCGGGGGTTAAATCAGTCATGGGCGGCTCCAAAATGTTCATCATTGTCGCGCATCGTGCGGCGCGCACCAAGGGCTGCGCGCCGCCCACGCACTCAACGCGGCTTCAGGTCCAGCCTGCGCAGATGGCAGGTCACTTCCTCACGGTCGTGATACAGCTGCTTGCAGGCGATCGAAACCCTGATCTTGCGCGCCTTGAACGTGGCCTGCATGCGGTCGAGCAGGCGCCGCACCTCGGTGTAGCGTTGCTTCATCGGCAGCTTGAGGTTGACCACCGCCTCGCGGCACAGCCCTTCCCCCAGCCAGGTTTCAATCAATGCGGTGGTCCGCGCCGGCTTCTCGACGATGTCGCAGACCATCCAGTCCACCGGCTGCTTCGGCTGCCAGGTGAAACCATCCGCCATCAGGTGCTGGACCAGCCCGGTGTCCATCAAGCTCTCGGCCATCGGGCCGTTGTCGATGGCGGTGACCAACATCCCGCGGCGCACCAGCTGATAGGTCCAGCCGCCAGGCGAGGCGCCCAGGTCGACACCGGTCATGTCATCACCCAGGCGCTGGTCCCACTGCTCGCGGGGGATGAACTGATGCCAGGCTTCTTCCAGCTTGAGGGTCGAGCGGCTGGGCGCTTCACGGGGAAACTTCAGGCGCGGGATGCCCATTGGCCAGAGCGCGCTGTTGTTGGCCGCAGCCTGGCCGACAAATACCCGCCGGCCAGTGATGAAGCTCAGCAGAAGGCGTGGACGGCTGGCGTCTTCAACCAGGCGACCGGCCTTTTCCAGGGCCTTGCGCAATGGCACCTCGAATTTGCGGCAGAACGTCGACAGCTCCTTGCCTTCGTTGCTGTCGAGCACTTCCAGCCACAGGCTGCCGAACACAGGCAGGCTGGCCAGGTGCTCGAGCAATACGCTGATGCGATCGCTCTCCGGCAACTCGACGAAACTGCCACGGGCCCACTGCCGCGGGAAGATCAGCTCAGCGAAGCGCAGTTCCCCCATCAGGCGCTCGGCGCCATTGTCCTCGGTGCAGACAAACTCGGCACTGGCGCTCTGCGCTTTGCCTTTGGCATAGCCGGCAACCCCCAGGCGGGCGGCATGTTCGCTGATCTCGGCGCAGACCTCGCCCTCGAAACCGGGCCGGCAATGCATGAACAGGGTACTCATCTCTCACTCCACTACGGCGGGCGCACCACAGGCGCCGGCAGGGCGGCGATGATAAAGGAAGTTCGGAACCTGCGACACGTCCCGCCGGTCCAGAAAAGGGTCAGGCAGGCCAAACCGGTCTAACCTGACCATTCAGCCAGGTCCGTACCGTGCGGATCGAAACAGAGCGGTGACACCGGCAAACACCCAGATTTGCCGGGCACCGGCGCAGAAGGAGTTGGCAATGCCCTCGCTCGATAGCCTGAACACCCTCAAGACCCTCAAGGTCGCCGACCAGACGTACCACTATTACAGCCTTACCGAGGCCGCCCGCCAGTTGGGCGACCTGCAACGCCTGCCCATGTCGCTCAAGGTGCTGCTGGAAAACCTGCTGCGCTGGGAGGACGGCAAGACCGTCACCGGTGACGACCTGCGCGCTATTGCCCAATGGCTGGAGGCGCGCCGCTCCGACCGGGAAATCCAGTACCGCCCGGCCCGGGTGCTGATGCAGGACTTCACCGGCGTACCCGCCGTGGTCGACCTGGCAGCCATGCGCGCCGCCATGGCCAAGGCCGGTGGCGACCCGCAGCGGATCAACCCGCTGTCGCCGGTCGACCTGGTAATCGACCACTCGGTGATGGTCGACCGCTATGGCACGCCCCAGTCGTTCAGCGAGAACGTCGACATCGAAATGCAGCGCAATGGCGAGCGCTATGCCTTCCTGCGTTGGGGCCAGAGCGCCTTCGACAACTTCCGGGTAGTACCGCCGGGCACCGGCATCTGCCACCAGGTCAACCTGGAATACCTTGGCCGCACCGTCTGGACCCGTGAAGAAGACGGCCGCACCTATGCCTTCCCCGACACCCTGGTCGGTACCGATTCGCACACCACCATGATCAACGGCCTCGGAGTACTGGGCTGGGGTGTTGGCGGCATCGAGGCCGAAGCTGCGATGCTCGGCCAGCCAGTGTCGATGCTGATCCCGGAAGTGATCGGCTTCAAATTGACCGGCAAGTTGCGCGAGGGCATTACCGCCACCGACCTGGTGTTGACCGTGACGCAGATGCTGCGCAAGAAAGGGGTGGTGGGCAAGTTCGTCGAGTTCTACGGCGATGGGCTGGCCGAGCTGCCCCTCGCCGACCGTGCCACCATCGCCAACATGGCCCCCGAGTATGGCGCCACGTGCGGCTTCTTCCCGGTCGACCAGGTGACCCTTGACTACCTGCGCCTGACCGGGCGCCCCGAGCAGACAGTGCAACTGGTCGAACAGTACTGCAAGGCCCAAGGCCTGTGGCGCCTGCCTGGCCAGGACCCGGTGTTCAGCGATGCCCTGGCCCTCGACATGACCGACGTCGAGGCCAGCCTGGCCGGGCCCAAACGCCCCCAGGACCGGGTCGCCCTGGGCCAGGTCAGCCAGGCGTTCGACCACTTCATCGAACTGCAGCCCAAGCCACTGGCCAAGGAAGTCGGCCGCCTGGAAAGCGAAGGCGGCGGCGGTGTGGCGGTGGGCAACGCCGACCAGGCGGGCGAAATCGACTACAGCCATGCAGGCCAGACCCACACCCTGCGCGACGGTGCAGTGGTCATCGCCGCGATCACCTCCTGCACCAACACCTCGAACCCCAGCGTGATGATGGCCGCCGGGCTGGTGGCGAAAAAGGCCCTGGAGAAGGGCCTGCAGCGCAAACCCTGGGTCAAGAGCTCGCTGGCCCCTGGCTCCAAGGTGGTCACCGACTACTTCAAGGCTGCCGGGCTGACGCCGTATCTGGATGAGTTGGGTTTTGACCTGGTGGGTTACGGCTGCACCACCTGCATCGGCAACTCCGGCCCACTGGATGAAGCGATCGAGCAAGCCATCGGCAGCGCCGACCTGACCGTTGCCTCGGTACTCTCGGGCAACCGCAACTTCGAGGGCCGCGTGCATCCGCTGGTCAAGACCAACTGGCTGGCCTCGCCGCCGCTGGTAGTGGCTTACGCCCTGGCCGGCAGCGTGCGCCTGGACCTGACCCGCGACCCGTTGGGCACTGGCAAGGACGGCCAGCCGGTGTACCTGCGCGACATCTGGCCCAGCCAGCAGGAGATCGCCGCCGCCGTGGCCAAGGTCGACACCGCGATGTTCCACAAGGAGTACGCCGAAGTCTTCGAAGGCGACGCGCAGTGGCAGGCCATCGAGGTGCCGCAAGCGGCCACGTATGTCTGGCAGGAGGCATCGACCTACATTCAGCATCCACCGTTCTTCGACGACATCGGCGGGCCGCCGCCGCAGGTCGAGGACATCGAGGGTGCCCGCGTGCTGGCCCTGCTCGGCGACTCGGTCACCACCGACCACATCTCCCCGGCCGGCAACATCAAGGCCGACAGCCCGGCCGGGCGCTACCTGCGCAGCAAGGGTGTGGAACCGCGGGACTTCAACTCCTACGGATCGCGCCGGGGTAACCACGAGGTGATGATGCGCGGCACGTTCGCCAACATCCGTATTCGCAACGAGATGCTTGGGGGTGAGGAAGGGGGCAATACCCTATTCGTGCCAACGGGCGAAAAGCTGTCGATCTACGATGCCGCCATGCAGTACCAGGCCCAGGGCACGCCGCTGGTGGTGATCGCCGGCCAGGAATATGGCACAGGGTCCAGCCGTGACTGGGCCGCCAAGGGCACCAATCTGTTGGGGGTCAAGGCGGTGCTGGCAGAAAGCTTTGAACGCATCCACCGGTCGAACCTGGTGGGCATGGGCGTGCTGCCCCTGCAGTTCCAGGCCGGGCAGGATCGCAAGCAACTGGCGCTGACCGGCAGGGAGCGCATCGATGTGCTGGGATTGAGCGGTGCTCATCTACGGCCAGGCATGAGCCTGACGCTGCGTATCACCCGCGAGGACGGGCAGCAGGAGCAGATCGAGGTGCTGTGCCGCATCGATACCTTGAATGAGGTGGAGTACTTCAAGGCGGGGGGGATTCTGCATTATGTGTTGCGCCAGTTGATTGCTGGTTGAGATGCAAGGCTTGGCTGGGGATTTCACAGGCACCGCAAATCCCCAGCCAACGCCCCCCTACCCCCTCTCTCGGCGGCCTCATTCCGCTATCGGCTACTGGCTCTTGGCCAGCCATTGAGTCATCATCAGACTCACACGTCACCAAACAGCCTTAAAAACGCAAAAATGACGCCATTTTGATCAAACGTGCCTGTTCCCCAGCTCAATCTGAATAATGGCCTATTGCCACAAATCAAGCCCATTAAATATCCATTCAATAAAACCAGCGGCTTGCCGATACCTCACGAAAGCCTTGCGGATTCTTTGCGGATTACCCACCCATGCGTAACAACCAGCCGATTACCCAGAGAGAACGGACTTTCCCTGCCCAGCAGCGGTTGATCTCCACCACCAACGCCAAGGGCGTGATCAGCTACTGCAATGACGCGTTTATCGAAATCAGTGGGTTCACCCGCGAAGAGTTGACCGGCGCGCCGCACAACCTGGTGCGTCACCCGGATGTGCCCGCGGCCGTGTTCGCCCACATGTGGCAAACCCTCAAACAGGGCCAGCCTTGGATGGGCATCGTCAAGAACCGCTGCAAGAACGGTGACCACTACTGGGTCAACGCCTATGTCACGCCGATCTTCGACAATAACCAGGTGGTCGGTTTCGAATCGGTGCGGGTCAAACCCACCGCCGAACAGATCCGCCGGGCCGAAGGCCTCTACCAGCGCCTGAACCAGGGCAAGTCGGCGGTGCCGCGACGTGATCAATGGCTGCCGATTCTGCAGGACTGGCTGCCGTTCATTCTGGTAAGCCAGGTGGGCTTCCTGATTGGCAACTGGCTTGGCCACTCCTGGGGCTTCGGCCTGGCGGCGGCCCTGTCGGTGCCCCTTGGCTTGCTCGGCCTGAGCTGGCAGCAACGTGGCCTCAAGCGCCTGCTGCGCCTGGCGGAACAAACCACGTCCGACCCCCTCATCGCGCAGATGTACACCGATAGCCGCGGCGTTCAAGCCCGCCTGGAAATGGCCATGCTCAGCCAGGATGCACGCATGAAAACCTGCCTGACACGCCTGCAGGACAGTGCAGAACACCTCAGCGAACAGGCGCGGCAATCCGATGCCCTGGCCCACAAGAGCTCTTCGGGGCTGGAGCGCCAGCGGGTGGAAACCGAGCAAGTGGCGGCCGCCGTCAACCAGATGGCTGCCACCACCCAGGAAGTGGCCAACCATGTGCAACGCACTGCCGACGCCACCCAGGAAGCCAATCGCCTGACCAGCCAGGGCCGGCAGATTGCCGGTGAAACCCGTGAGGCCATCGAGCGCCTGTCGGCGGCAGTGGGTGAAACCGGTGCAACGGTGACGCAACTGGCCAAGGACAGCGACGAAATCGGCGGTGTGGTCGATGTGATCAAGGGCATCGCCGACCAGACCAACCTGCTGGCGCTGAACGCCGCCATCGAAGCGGCCCGCGCCGGAGAGATGGGCCGTGGTTTTGCGGTCGTGGCCGACGAGGTACGCCAGTTGGCCCAGCGCACCGCCGAATCCACCGGGCAGATCCACGGCCTGATCGCCAAGCTGCAGCAGACAGCCAGCAATGCCGTACTGACCATGGAAACCGGCCACCGCCAGGCACAGGAAGGGGTCGACCGGGTCATGCAGGCCGATGAAGCGTTGGTCGGTATCAGCGAAGCGGTGGCCAATATCACCGACATGGCGACCCAGATCGCAGCCGCTACCGAAGAGCAGACTGCCGTCGCCGACGAGATCAGCCGCAACATCAGCACCATTGCCGACCTTGCCGACCAGACCGCTGAACAGGCCCAGCATTCGGCGCTGCTCAGCGAGGAACTGACCAGCACTGCCGGTAGCCAGTATTCGCTGGTGGAGCGTTTCAACCGCTAAGACACCGAGCCTTGGGTGCTATTGGGGCGGCCTTGGCGGGCCGCTCCTACCAGTCCAGTTGCAACCGGCTCTCGAAATACTGCTCCTCACCCGTCAACGGATCTTCGAAACGCAGGCTCTGCGCCAACAGTTTCAAAGGCCGCTGATAATCGTCATCGGTCTGCAGCAGTTCGGGGTAGAACGGATCGTTGCAGATTGCCGCGCCCAATGCCGCCATGTGTACACGCAATTGGTGGGTCTTGCCGGTCACCGGCGACAGACCGTAGCGCCATAACTCGCCACGCGCCTCCAGCACCTGGGCCAAGGTTTCGCTGTTGTCAACGCCCTCCACCTCCTGCATGCGGAAGAACGGCTCGCCATGCACCAGGCGGCTTTTGTGCACCAGCGGGAAGTTGTGCTGGGGCATGGCTGCGGCGATGGCCTGGTAGCGTTTGTCGATCCGCCGCTCGGGGAACAAGCGCTGGTAGGCACTGCGCGTCTGGGGGTTGGCGGAGAACAGCACAAGCCCTGCGGTATGCCGGTCGATGCGGTGCAAAGGCACCAGATGCGGGTTGTCCAGACGCCGAATCAGCCGGCGCAGCAAAGTCTGCTCGACATACTCACCGGTCGGGGTCACCGGCAGAAAGTGCGGTTTGTCGGCAACCACCAAATGCTCGTCCACGTGCAACAGAGTTTCCTGCACAGGGATCGGCCGCTCATTTGGCACTTCCCGGAAGTAGTGCAAGCGCATGCCGCGTTTATAAGCCAGCCCAACAGAGACTGCCTGCCCCTGCGCATCGAGCACGCGGCCCCGGGCAAAGCGGTCAAGCCACTGCGCCCGATCGATGGCCTTGAAATGGTCACACAGGCAATCGAGCACCGTCGCCCAGTTGCCGGGGGGCAGGCACACCGTGCTGGCTTGCTGGCGGGCAGGGTCGAAAGGCGTGGTCATGGCAGCGCTCAAAAGGTTGGAGGCCGCGCATTATCCTCCAAGCCTTCCACCTCAACCAGCCTGTAGCGTCGCCTCGCTGCGCGCCTTCAACCAGCGCAGTACTTGCACGGCCTCCCAGCGGCTGGGGTCGTACAGGGCATATAACAAACCCTGGTAACCTACGACGTCCAGGCCACGGTGGTAACCGGCACGCTGGAACAATGCCTCGATCTCGGCAAAACAGGTATTGAAGTGAACCTTGCCGAACGGCGTTCGATCTTCAGTCACCAGGCCTTCGAGGCGCAGTTCCAGAACGGCATCGCACACCCGCTCGACGGGCATGTGGTTGACGCTGTACTTGAGTTGCTCGACGTTGAGCATGGCCTTCCTCTCGAACACTGTATTTATATACAGTATACGGACCTCCCCTCATCCACGTCAATTCGCCAGCGCGTCATTGCAACCCCTGCAGGTAACCAGTGCCTCTGCGAATGGTCAGTACCTGGCCCCGCGGAGTGCCAGTGGTCACGGACAAATGCACCCACCGGTCAAACTCCAGGATCAGTTGATCGAAGGGTACGTCGCTGTCGCCGATTCTGCGTATCACCTCACGCAGGCTGACGTCGATCACCGTGAAGTCGGCTGCCAACCCCAGCACATGCTGGCTTGAAGGTGCCCCACCGACACGCTGATTAAGCGCACTGCAGCGGTAGCCGCTACTGATGATGATCGGCATGCCGAGCAGCGCACGTACCTTTTCAAGCACGCCACACAGGACAGTTAGATTGGCCAGCACCTCAGGTGTAGGGGTGTTGTCAAACCCTTCCCTTGCGGCGATTTGCGAAGCGGTCATTTCATCCAGGGTGAAATGAGGCGTGATGAACATGGTTAGATTCTCGATGACAGTTCAAGGGCACCGGCAGCAGTGGCCGGCACCCGATCATCGACTTGTAATCTCAACCATGGCGTGAGGAACGCGTGCCCATTGGGCGATCATTGCGCGAGAAACGCCACCACTTGCTCGGCATCGAACGGCCAATGCAGCTCGCCGCCATTGTCACAGCGACGCAGCACGGGAATGATCAGGCCATAGCGTTCGAACATGGCCTCGTTATCGGCAATGTCGACCAGCTCCACCAACAGGCCATGATCGACGAAAGGCATCAGCACAGCCTCGGCCACTTCGCACAGGTGGCAGCCGAGGGTGCCGAACAATTGGCATTCAGGCAGCATGGGGCAGTTCTCGGTTTGGCTTTGGAAAAGCCTATTCTAGGTCCGTCCCGCCCACTGCGCACCTGGCCTCGCTCAATCCTGGCTGGTCGCACCAATGCGGTGCAGCGACAGGTCCGCGCCCTGAAACTCCTGCTCGTGGCTCAAGCGCAAGCCATGCAGCGCTCGGATCACCCCATAGACGACAAAGCCACCGAGCAATGCCACCAGCACCCCCATAAGACTGCCCAGCAACTGGCTGGCCAGGCTGACACCGCCCATGCCACCCAAGGCGGCCTGGCCGAACACGCCACAGGCAATGCCACCCCACACACCGCACAGGCCGTGCAACGGCCACACGCCCAGCACGTCGTCGATTTTCCAGCGGTTCTGCGCCGCTGTGAAACTCCAGACAAACAGCACCCCAGCCACCAGGCCGGTGGCCAGCGCGCCAATCGGGTGCATCAGGTCGGAACCGGCACAGATCGCCACCAGCCCGGCCAGCGGCCCATTGTGCAGGAAGCCCGGGTCGTTGCGCCCGGCCAGCAAGGCCGCCAGGGTGCCACCGACCATGGCCATCAGCGAATTGATCGCCACCAGGCCGCTTACGCCCTGCAAGGTCTGGGCGCTCATCACGTTGAAGCCGAACCAGCCAATGATCAGGATCCACGAACCCAGCGCCAGAAACGGAATGCTCGAAGGTGCAAAAGCCACCAGGCGGCCGTCGCGGTAGCGCCCACGCCGTGGCCCCAGCAACACCACAGCCGCCAGCGCCAGCCAGCCGCCCATGGCATGCACCACGACAGAGCCGGCAAAGTCATGGAACGGCGCGCCGAAGCGTGCGTGCAGCCAGGCCTGCACACCGAAGTTGCCGTTCCACACCACGCCTTCGAAAAACGGATAGACAAACGCCACGATCAACGCGGTGGCACACAGCTGCGGAACGAAACGCGCACGCTCGGCAATACCCCCGGAGATGATCGCCGGGATGGCAGCTGCGAACGTGAGCAGGAAGAAGCACTTGACCAGCGCATAGCCATGGTCGACGGCCAGTTGCGCCGCCGGCTGGAAGAAACTCACGCCGTAGGCGATCCAATAGCCGATAAAGAAGTACACCAGCGCCGAAATGGCGAAGTCGCTGAGGATCTTCGACAAGGCATTGACTTGATTCTTGTGCCGTACGGTGCCCACTTCGAGAAAGGCGAAGCCAGCATGCATGGCCAGCACCAGAATGGCGCCCATGAGAATGAACAGGGTATTCGAACCGTGGACCAGGGAGTCCATCGCGCTGTGCATGTGTTCCATGAATAGGCAGACCTGCGGAAAAGGCACCAGGACAGTTCAAGAACCTGCATCCCTGCACCGAATCGGTGCCAGCCCCCTGCCCCGTTTGCTGAATGGGGCGAGGCCTGCATGGTTTATTCTTGGGTTTGTCGAGGATTGGGTTAAGGTTTACGGTAGTTCGTCACGCAGGGCGCCCCGAATCGGCGCAGTGCGCGCCAGCGGCGCCCCGCTACGTGGCAAAGCCTTAGCAAGGCCCATACCAGCCCAGTTACCCGCACAGCCACTTGAACCTTCGGCATGTGCTATCACTCGAACTACCAACACTCATCAACAGGGAGAGACCCATGGCCAGCAAATCGGCAAAGACTGCTCAAGAGATATTGATGGCTGACTTTCAGGCCTTGGTCCGCGACACCGAGAAGCTGCTCGCCGACACCGCCAACCTGGCAGGCGATCAGGCTGACGAATTGCGTGAACAGATCCATGACCGCCTGACTCAGGCCCGTGAAACCCTGCAACTGACTCAGGAATCGGTGCGCGACCGCGGCCAGGCAGCCCTTGGCACCGCCGAGCAGTACGTGCAGGAAAACCCCTGGCAGGCCATCGGTATTGCGGCGGGCGTGGGGCTGTTGATCGGCCTGCTGGCCAATCGGCGCTGAGGGGTTCCCATGGAGAATGACGCCATCGGCGCCGGCGCTTCGGGCAAACGCCTGGGCGCGGCGATGCTCGGGCTGCTGCACAGCCACATCGAGCTGTTTGGTATCGAGCTGCAGGAGCAGAAGGGCCGCACCTTGAGTCTGCTGTTGTTCGCAGGTTTGGCACTGGTGTTCGCCCTGCTGCTGCTGACGGCGCTGTCCGGGCTGCTGCTGGTGCTGCTGTGGGACAGCTATCGCCTGGCGGGCATCATCGGCCTGTGCGTGTTCTACGGTGTGGCCGCGTTGTATTGCGGCTTGCGTTTGAAGGCTGCAGTGTTCGACGAGTCATCGCCGTTCGGCGCGACCCTCGAGGAACTTGCCAAGGACCGGGAGCGCCTGTTGCCATGAGCCTGCCTGAACTACCCAATACCCGTAACCCTCGCGAACTGCGCAAGGCCCTGTTGCGCCTGCGTCTGGAGATGCACCGCCAGGAAATCCGCCACGAGTCGGGGCAACTGCTTGAGCCACTGCAGCGCATGCGCGGCATGGGCAGTTCGCTGCACGAGGGGCTTGGCATCAAGCATGCGCCGCTGTGGGGGATTGGCGCGGTGGTCGCCTTGGGCTTTCTCACCGGCAAGGGCGTGCGCAGTGGCAACCTGACACGGCTGGTGCGCTTGGGCGGCAGCCTGCTGCCACTGATCCGGCTGTACCTGCAGGGCAGCCGCCGGCACTGACGTTTTCGCATCACCTGAACAGACGCGATCACCCGCCGGTGATCGCGTAAACCTTCAGCTTGCATGGTGACTCACGACACAGGAAGCTATGCCCATCGACCGACAGGAGATCGAGCCTTGGACTGGCATACCTTGCTGACCCGCGAACGCCTGGGCAAAGCCCTGTACAGCCCCGAAGAACTCGGGCGCAGCCCTTTCCACAAGGACCACGACCGCATCATCTTCTCCGGCGCCTTCCGCCGGCTTGGGCGCAAGACTCAAGTACACCCGGTTACCAGCAACGACCATATCCATACGCGCCTGACCCATTCCCTGGAAGTCAGTTGCGTCGGCCGCTCGCTCGGCATGCGGGTGGGCGAAACCCTGCGTGACAGCCTGCCAGACTGGTGCGAACCGAGTGACCTCGGGATGATCGTGCAATCGGCCTGCCTGGCCCACGACATCGGCAACCCGCCGTTCGGCCACTCCGGCGAAGACGCCATCCGCCACTGGTTCCAACAGGCTGCAGGGCGTGGCTGGCTGGACGACATGAGCGATGACGAGCGCGCCGACTTCCTCAACTTCGAAGGCAATGCACAAGGCTTTCGCGTACTCACCCAACTGGAGTATCACCAGTTCGACGGCGGTACCCGGCTGACGTACGCCACCCTCGGCACTTACCTCAAGTACCCCTGGAGCGCCCGCCATGCCGATGCCCTGGGTTACAAGAAACACAAGTTCGGCAGCTACCAGAGTGAACTGCCGTTGCTCGAACAGATCGCCCGCAAACTCGGCTTGCCGCAACTGGAAGATCAACGCTGGGCGCGCCACCCGCTGGTCTACCTGATGGAGGCCGCAGATGACATTTGCTATGCACTGATCGACTTGGAAGACGGTGTGGAGATGGAGTTGCTGGAGTATGCCGAAGTCGAGGCGCTGCTACTCGGCCTGGTGGGCGACGACCTGCCGGAGACCTATCGCCAACTCGGCCCGCGCGACTCGCGACGGCGCAAGCTGGCGATCCTGCGCGGCAAGGCCATCGAACACCTGACCAACGCCGCCGCCCACGCCTTCGTCGAACAGCAACAGGCACTGCTCGCCGGGCATCTGCCCGGCGACCTGGTCGAACACATGCATGGCCCGGCCAAGCACTGCGTGCTGCAAGCCAAGGACATGGCGCGCAACAAGATCTTCCAGGACAAACGCAAGACCCTGCACGAGATCGGCGCCTACACCACACTCGAGATCCTCTTGAACACCTTCTGCGGCGCGGCCCTCGAACAGCATGGCGGCCGCACCCCGTCGTTCAAGAGCCGGCGTGTGCTCGACCTGATCGGCAACAATGCACCGGACCCGCATGGCTCATTGCACAGTGCCTTTCTGCGCATGATCGACTTCATCGCCGGCATGACCGACAGCTATGCCAGTGAAATGGCCCGCGAAATGACGGGGCGCTCCAGCCCGACCTGAGCCCGTCAGGTGCAGCCCGAGCACAGCCTCTGGCTGCACCCTTTCTTGAAGGAAACTTCCTACTTGTGTAGGTGCCGATTAAACACCACGAATAACAGTCAATGAAAAGTTACCAAACAAGGTTTGACATCAAGCTCCACAGGCCAAATTCGTAGCCCGATTTGTTTTATCCTGTAAGCCATTTCCCATATACAGCGAATAGCCCTTCCTCACATGCCCGACGACTTCCAACTGGGATAAGGTGCCACCCGTCACCCTCACTCGCCCGCAGGGAAGTTGAACATGCACTCCGTATTTATTGTCGACGACCACCCCGTTATCCGCCTGGCCGTTCGTATGTTGCTGGAAAATCAGAACTACAAGATCGTCGGCGAATCGGACAATGGCGTTGACGCCATGCAGATGATTCGAGAAACCGCCCCTGACCTGGTCATCCTCGACATCAGCATCCCCAAGCTAGACGGCCTAGAGGTGCTTTCCCGCTTCCAGGCCATGTCCCTGCCGTTGAAGGTTCTGGTGCTGACCGCCCAATCCCCGGCGTTGTTCGCCGTACGCTGCATGCACTCGGGCGCTGCGGGCTATGTGTGCAAGCAGGAAGACCTCAGCGAACTGCTCAGCGTGATCAAGGCAGTACTTGCCGGTTACAACTATTTCCCCAGCCAGGCAATCAAACACAATCAAACGGTAGATGCCGACCTGCAACTCTTCCGCCAGGTCAATGACCGTGAACTCATGGTCCTGCAATTATTTGCCCAAGGGCGAAGCAACAAGGAAATCGCCAAAGGCATGTTCCTCAGCAACAAGACGGTGAGTACCTACAAGAAGCGCCTGATGCACAAACTCCAGGTCGAGACCTTGGTGGACCTGATCGAAATGGCCAAACGCAACGCACTGGTCTGAGGGTTTTCATGGCGCGCCATATCGCCCGGCTGTTACTCGCCCTGGCACTGGTCAGCGGCGCAATACACGCCAACCACCACGGAGTTACCGCGTATGCCCTGCTGGCACGCTCACCGGTAATGCCAGCACAGCCTTCTCTTACGGCCCCGCAACGCCAATGGCTCGAAAGCCGACACGAACTGGTGCTGGGGACCTCTGCGCCCGACTATCCGCCCTTCGACATCACCAGTGGCGGCCGCGACTATCAAGGCCTCACCGCCGAGTATGCAAACCTGATCAGCCTTGCCCTGCAGCTGCCTGTACGCGTGCTGCGCTTCAACAGCCGACAGGCAGCGGTAGAGGCACTCAAACGCGGCGATATCGACCTGCTCGGCAGTGCCAACGGCTATGAAGCGACAACGGACGGTCTGGCACTGTCGCACCCCTATGCCATTGACCAGCCGGTGCTGGTCACCCGTGAGGACGAACGCCGCCCTTTGGACCTGGGCCTGGAGAACATGCGGCTGGGCATGCTCTACCACTACCTGCCGAGGCAGGAGATAGGCAGTGCCTACCCCAAGGCCCAGGTGCTGGCCTTCGGCTCGTCTTCCCAGGCCTTGAATGCCGTTGCATTTGGCCAGGCCGACGTGTTCATCGGCGACACCATCTCCACCCATTACCAGCTCAATCGCGGCCACCTGCCCGGCCTGCGCATCGCCAATTTCAGCAAGCACGAAGCGATCGGCTTCAGCTTTGCCATGCGCAAGGCGGATGCGTTGCTGCTGGAACTGGTCAACGCCATTCTCGACAATCAGCCTGCAGCCGTGCGCGCCAGTATCTTCAAGCGCTGGAGTGCCGGCAGCGACCTGCTCCTGACCGACCGCAAGCTGCAACTGACAGAGGCTGAGGAATTCTGGTTGCAACACCACCCGGTCATGCGCGTGGCCATCGACGATACTGCGGCGCCCTTGTCCTTCTTCGATGGTTCGGGATATTTCAGGGGCATCACCGCCGACCTGCTAGAGCTCATCCGCCTGCGCACCGGCCTGCGTTTCGAGGTGCAGCGCGCCAGCGGCATTGCCGACATGATCGCCCGCCTCAAGGACGGCCGGGTGGATGTGATTGCGGCGCTCACTACCGACGGTGAGGCCGAGCAGACCCTGCAAATCAGCCGCCCTTACCTTGAAAGTGTCTATGTATTGGTCAGCCGAGCGAGCAACGGGCAATACACCTCTCTGGAACAACTGAAGGACCGACGCATCGCGATTACCCGCTACAGCGCGATGGATGACCTTTCCACGCGCTATCCGCACATTGGCTGGATCGAGACCGAGAGCTCCTTCTATTCCACGGCGCTGCTCAAAAGCGGTGCTGTAGATGCCGTGATCACCACCTTGATAGACGCCAACCATGCGGTGGCCACCCACCCCGACCTGGTCATACGCGCCACCGTCGGCAGCGAGCCGGCCAGCTACGCCATGGCAGCCGCCAGCCATTCACAGACGCTGGTATCGATCCTCGACAAAGCGTTGTTGAGCATTCCGCCGGAAGAGCTGGGGGTGATAAACAACCGCTGGCGCGGTTACGGCCTGCATGACGACAGCACCTGGCAAAGCTTTCGCCGGCTCGCCTGGCAGGTGCTGCTGGGTACCGGGCTGTTGCTGCTGCTGGCACTGATCTGGAATGCCCGCCTGCGCCTGCAGATCAAGCAGCGTCAAAGCGCCGAGCGGGCGTTGAACGACCAGCTGGCATTCATGCGTGCGCTGCTCAACGGCACACCGCACCCCATGTACGTGCGTGATCGCGAAGGTTGCCTGCAAAGTTGCAACGACAGCTACCTGGAAGCCGTTCAGGCCTGCAGCGAAGAGGTCATGGGCAAGCGCCTGGAGCAAAGCCTGTTCGCTGACTGCGAACATACTCACCAGATCCAGGCCGATTACCTGAAGGTCATGGCCGCCGGGACCCCACTGATCATCGATCGGCCGCTGCGGGTCAAAGGCCGCGAAATGACCATCTACCACTGGATCCTGCCATACCGCGACTCGCTGGGCGAAGTACAAGGCATCATCGGCGGCTGGATCGATATCAGCGAACGGCGCCAGCTGGTTCAGGAACTGCGCCAGGCCAAGCAGCAAGCCGAAGATGCCAACCGCGCCAAAAGCACGTTCCTGGCCACCATCAGCCATGAAATCCGAACGCCGATGAACGCCGTCATCGGCATGCTCGAACTTGCCGTCAAACGTGCCGACCAGGGTCGGGTGGACCGTTCAGCCCTGGAACTGGCCCACCATTCGGCCAAGGACCTGCTGGGGCTGATCGGCGATATCCTCGATATCGTGCGCATCGAATCCGGGCATCTGTCACTCACTCCGGAGCCGGTCGACCTGGCCGCACTGGTCGAGTCGGTGGGCCGTATCTTCGATGGCCAGGCGCGGCAGAAGGGCCTGGCCCTGGAGGTGATGATCGAACCGGCTGCCCGCTGCCATGCATTGCTCGACCCGCTGCGCTTCAAGCAGGTGCTGTCCAACCTGGTCAGCAACGCCATCAAGTTCACCGAGCATGGCCAGGTACGCATCTGCGTTTGCCTGCAGGAAGCAGAAGCCTCCTCTTACCCGACTCTAGAGCTGGAAGTACGTGACAGCGGCATCGGCATTCACGCCGATGACTTGCAACGCCTGTTCAACCCATTCATCCAGGCCAACCCGCACAGCCAGGGTGCCCGCGCAGGCACTGGCCTTGGCCTCGCGATCTGCCGGAGCCTGTGCGAAATGATGGGAGGCACGCTGACCATCAAGAGCCTCGAAGATGTCGGCACCCAGGTTCGCTTGAAAATGCCGTTGCAAGTTGTCAGCGCCGACGCTGTCGAGAGGCCGGTGATCGAACCTGTCGACGTACCCGATCCACGCCTGAACGTGCTGGTGATCGACGACCATCCCGCCAACCTGCAGTTGATGGCACAGCAGCTGGGTTACCTGGGCCTGGGCCACACCTGCGCCAGGGATGGCCGTGAAGGCTTGGGCCTGTGGCGCGCAGGCGCCTTCGATGTGTTGGTGCTCGACTGCAACATGCCGCACATGAACGGCTACCAGTTGGCCAGTACCGTACGTGCCGAAGAACGGCAATACGGGCGATCGCGCTGCACCATCCTCGGCTATACCGCCAACGCCCAGCCCGAGGTCATGCGCAAGTGCCTGGATGCCGGCATGGATGACTGCCTGCTCAAACCCATCAGCCTGACCACCCTGAGCCAGCGCCTGGCCGGCATCAGCCCACGGGGCCGACAGCCATGGCGGCGCAAACTGTTCGACCTGGAGGGCCTGGGCACGATCGTCGGCCAAGCCCCGAACGACCGCCAGCGCTTTCTGGCCGCCCTGCACGAGAGCCTGCAAACGGACCTGGTGATTCTGATGAGCCTGCCCGCACAAGACGCCGACGCCGTTGCCGACCAGGCGCACAAGATCCTCAGCGCCGCCCGCATGCTGGAGGCGCCCGAGCTGATGGCGGCGTGCGAAGCGCTGCAGAACACCACGTTGCCGACACCGCAACTGCGCCTACGGCGCCAGGCCCTGGCCCGGCACATGCGCCGGGTGGAGAAGGCGTTGGCCGCTGACATCAAGGCTACCGGCGGGCTTGAATGAGCAAGGCAGCCACACGCCGAAGCTGGTAGACTGCGCGGCGATATTACCTAAGAGGATTGTTTCATGGCCACTAACCGCTCCCGCCGCCTGCGCAAAAAGCTGTGTGTCGACGAGTTTCAGGAATTGGGCTTCGAGCTGAACCTGGACTTCAAGGAAGACCTGGATGATCAGGCGATCGACGCATTCCTCGATGCCTTCCTGGAAGAAGCCATGGACGCCAACGGCCTCGACTACGTAGGCGGTGACGATTTCGGTCTGGTGTGCTCGGCCAAACGCGGTTCGGTCACCGAAGAGCAGCGTGCTGCCGTCGAAGCCTGGCTCAAGGGCCGCAGCGAACTGACCAAGATCGAAGTCAGCCCGCTGCTCGACGCATGGTATCCGGGCAACGCGATCAACGCGGCCGAGTGATACCTGCGCTACCCAGCGGCTTGCACGCTGAAAAGGCCACCCTTCGGGGTGGCCTTTTTTGTTCGCGTCGCTTTTGTGTCGAACGTGGCCCATCGTGGCTAAGCTTGGGGCATAATGCGCGTTCTATTTCGTCCTGGGGCCATCATCTCTTACAGCCCCAATGTCCTTCTCCCTCGCCGCAGGGTATTTACTGAATATGATCAAAACGCTCCGTCCCCTCGTTCTCGCCGGCCTGCTCCTGCCCTTCGCCCTGCCCAGCCAGGCCGCCGCCGTCAATACCAGCCTGCCACCCAAGGTGCAGCAGGCGCTTAAAGCCAACAAGCTGCAAGACACTGCGCTGTCTTTGGTGATGCTGCCGCTGGATGGCCCAGGCGCCGCGACCGTGTTCAACGCCGATGTTTCGGTGAACCCGGCCTCGACCATGAAGCTGGTCACCACCTACGCAGCCCTTGAACTGCTCGGCCCTACATTCCAGTGGAAGACCGAATTCTACACCGACGGCACCTTGAGCAACGGTGTGCTCAACGGCAACCTGTACCTCAAAGGTGGCGGCGACCCGAAGCTGAACATGGAAAAACTGTGGCTGCTGATGCGTGACCTGCGGGCCAACGGCGTGCGCACCATCAGCGGTGACCTGGTACTGGACCGCAGCCACTTCGTGCAGCCCAACCTGCCGCAGTTCAACGATGATGGCGGCGACGTCAACAAGCCGTTCCTGGTCAAGCCTGACTCGTTGCTGGTCAACCTCAAGGCACTGCGCTTTGTCGCCCGCAACGATGGTGGCAAGGTGACCATCGCCGTTGAACCGCCGATTGCCAACATCCGCATCGATAACCAGGTCAAGGCCGTGGCGTCCAAGCAGTGCAAGGGTGACGTGCGCTACAACCCTGTGCCCCAGGCCGATGGCGTCAGCGTGGTGGTCAGCGGCCAACTCGGCGATGGCTGCAACTCGCAGACCTACCTGTCGCTGCTCGATCACCCGACCTACGCCGCCGGCGCCGTGCGGGCGATCTGGAACGAGCTTGGTGGCAACATCCAGGGCCGCGATCGCATCGAGAACGTGCCCAAGAGCGCACGCCTGCTGGCACGGGCCTTCTCGCCCGACCTGGTGGAAGTGATCCGCGACATCAACAAGTACAGCAACAACACCATGGCCCAGCAGCTGTTCCTCAGCCTGGGTGCACAGTTCCGTACCGATGCCGATGGCGATGATGCCCGTGCGGCGCAACGCGTCGTTCGCCAGTGGTTGGCGAAAAAAGGCATTACTGCACCTCACCTGGTGATGGAGAACGGCTCCGGCCTGTCGCGTGCCGAACGCGTCAGCACCCGCGAGATGGCCGCGCTGCTGCAGGCTGCCTGGAAGAGCCCCTACTCGGCCGAGTTCATCAGCTCCATGCCGCTGGTGGGCATGGACGGCACCATGCGCAAGCGCCTGAAACGCACGGCCATGACCGGTGAGGGGCACATCAAGACCGGCACCCTGAATACCGTGCGGGCCATCGCGGGCTTCAGCCGCGACAGCAACGGGCATACCTGGGCGGTCGCGGCCATTCTCAACGACCCGAAACCGTGGGGCGCATCGCAGGTGCTTGACCAGGTACTGCTGGACCTCTATCGCCAGCCGAAACTGGGCACCAGTACTGCGGCCAACTGACCAAGTCTCGGCCTAAACACCGGTGGGGGGCCGCAGGAACGGCCCCCGTGTCTGCCGGCCACCGAGCCCATGCAGGGCTCAGGGCAACTCGCCTTCCACCCGGTCCCGCCCCGCTTGCTTGGCGGCATACACCCCGGCATCCGCGCGCCACAGCAAGGCATCGGCCCCTTCGCCTGGCCGCCACCCCGCCACACCGAAGCTCGCGGTCACCTCGCCTACCCCTTCGATCGGTACGTTGCGCACACCCTGCCACAGCTCCATCGCCAGTAGCCGCGCCTGCTCGGCATCGCTACCCGGGCACAGCACCATGAACTCCTCCCCGCCCAGCCGGCAGAACACGTCGGTTCGTCGCAAGCGCAGGGCGATGCGCTGGCACAGGCTGCGCAGCACCAGGTCACCCACCGCGTGGCCGAACTGGTCATTGATGCGCTTGAAGTGATCGATATCGAGCATGATCACCGCCAACGCCAAGCCATCACGCTGAGCGCGATCCAGCTCGACCTTGAGCCGCTCCTGGAAATAGCGCCGGTTATGAATACCGGTCAGCGCGTCGGTCACCGACAGCGCACGCAACTCCTCCTCCACCCCCTTGAGGTCGGAGATGTCGGTCAGGTAGCCATGCCAAAGGGTACACCCCGCATCGCCGACCTCTGGTGTCGCTTCGCCGCGCACCCAGCGCAAGCCCGCACGCGGCAGGCAGACCCGGTACTCCTCGCGCCACGGCGTGAGGTGGTTGGCCGAGTAGCGCACCGACCGGCGTACGCGGTCCAGGTCATCGGGGTGGATACGCTCGAACACCAGCGTGGCGTCCTCGTGCAGCTGCTGCAGGTCGACCTCGTAGATGTCGTACAGGCCTTTGCTGGCATACGGGAAGCACGAGCTGCCATCGGCATCCAGGCGGTACTGATAGATGCCGCCGGGTACCTCGGCACTGAGTTTTTCCAGCAGCCGGTCACGCGCCGCCAGCGCCTCATGCACCCGGCGTCGTTCCGTGACATCGATGCAGATCGCCAGGTAGCCGACCCATAGGCCTTGTTCATCGAGCATGGCCGTGACCAGCATGTTGGCCAGCAGATGGCTGTTATCGGCGCGCAGCAAGGTCCACTCGCCAGGCTCGGCACCGCTTTCCTGCACCGTTTCGGCAAACATCGCCTGGCCACCGGCAATACGCCGCCCGTAGCGCTGGCTCAAGGCATGGGCGCGCTGGCTGAGCTCTTCAGGCAGCACCAGGTCCTCCAGGCGCAGTTGGCCGATCGCCTCGCTGGCCGAATAGCCGAGCATGCGCACGGCTCCGGCATTGAAGGTGCTGACCACCCCCTTGAGGTTGGTAGCGATGATCGCCACCTGGGTCGCGGCATCCAGCACGCTGCGCAACTGGTTGTGAGTGCCGCGCAGGGATTGCTCGCTGACTCGAAGCTCTGCAGTGCGCTGCTCGACCAGGGTCAAGGCGCGCTGGCGCTGGCTGAACAGGCTGTAGAGCAAGGCACTGAGCAGTAAGCTCAACAGCCCGCCCAATAGCCCGACCGTCAGCGCAGCCGATGAACGGTTGGCCTTCAGAAACGCCACACTCGGCCGCACAAGCAGCTGGAATGGGTGGTCAGCCAGGTGCAGCAACTGGCTGCTCGCCAACGCCAGGGGTGCTGCCTCGTTCTGGGAGTCGAACACCACTTCAGGCCCTTGCCGCCCGGAAGGGTCTTCGATGCGCACGACCAGATTGTCATCAGCCAGGGCCGGCAACCCATCGCTGATGAGCTCGCGCAGGTTGAGCAACGCCATCACATACCCCGCCGCCGCGCCATGCGGCGCTGCGTCGGAGAACACCGGCGCCACCATCAGCAGGCCACGTGCCTGTGCTGCCGGCCGCCCAGCCTCGGCATCCATGATCTGCAGGGGCTCGGACACCGCCATGCTGCCAGGTTCCAGCGCACGCGCCAGGGTTGCCTGGCGCGCGCCCAGGCCAGCAAGGTCGAGCCCGTAAGGGAGTGCCGGCTGATCAGCTGACTGGGTGTAGAGCACCGGAAAGTAGTGGTCACGCAGTGGCGCCGGCTGCCAGTTGCCCTGCGCATCCTGATCGCGGATCACATAACCCTGGCCCAGCCAGGCCGAGGTGCGCTGTTCGAAATCGGCACGCTGCGCCGCCTCTACGCGCGGCGCCCAGGCGTAAGCCAAAGTGCGCTGCAGCAAGGGCCGTGCGTAACCATCGAATTCGCGGGGGGTGATTTCATTGGAGAAGCTGAAAAACCGCCGCAGCCCGTCCAGGCGCTGCTGCTGATCATCAAAACGCTCGGCGATGCGGCTGTAGCGCTCGCTGGCCAGCAACTCGAAGCGCTGGCGCAGTTGCTGCTTGTAAAAGGTGTGCGCGGCAAGCGCCAGGGTGGCCGACAGCAGGCCGCCAGCCACCAAGGCCACCAGCGCCACGGCCCAGGCGGACACCCCTTCGCTGCACAGGCCAAGAAACCTCGCACGTACGCCAAACTTGGACATAAACCCATCTCGTCACGTCAGCGTCCTGCGGATTATCTTGCCCTGCCGTCAGTTATAGCTATTGGCCATTAGCGGCGCAATGCACCTCGTCGCTTCAGCGCAATTGCAGGCGCCACGCGCGGTGGATACGGTTGTTGCGGGCGAAGTCCGGGTCCAGCGTCTGGGCGGTGATCTCCTCTACCGCGTAACGCGCCATCAGGTGCTCATCAAGCTGGAACTTGCGGAAGTTGTTGGAGAAGTACAGCACGCCACCTGGCTCCAGCCGCGCCATCGCCAGGTCCAGCAGTTGCACATGGTCACGCTGTACGTCGAACACACCTTCCATGCGCTTGGAGTTGGAGAAGGTCGGCGGGTCGATGAAGATCAGGTCATAGGTGTCGCGGTTGGCTTCCAGCCAGGCCATCACATCGCCCTGCTCCAGGCGGTTGCGCTCGGAGAAACCATTGAGCGACAGGTTGCGCCGCGCCCAGTCCAGGTAGGTTTTCGACAAGTCGACGCTGGTGGTGCTGCGCGCGCCGCCCTTGGCCGCATGCACGGTTGCCGTGGCGGTGTAGCAGAACAGGTTGAGGAAGCGCTTGCCGGCAGCCTCGCGCTGGATGCGCATGCGCATCGGGCGATGGTCGAGGAACAGGCCGGTATCCAAGTAGTCGGTGAGGTTGACCAGCAGCTTGACGCCGCCTTCGTTGACTTCCTGGAAGCGCCCTTCGGTGGCCTGGCGCTCGTACTGGCGGGTGCCGCTCTGGCGCTCGCGGCGCTTGAGCACCACACGCTGGGGCGAGATACCCAGTGCCTGCGGAATTGCGGCCAGGGCATCGAGCAGACGCGCCTGGGCCTTCTCTGGGTCGATCGTGCGGGGTGCCGCGTATTCCTGCACGTGCACCCAGTCGTGGTAGAGGTCTACTGCCAGGGCGTACTCGGGCATGTCGGCATCGTACAGGCGGTAGCAGTCGACCTGCTCGCGACGGGCCCACTTGCCCAATTGCTTGAGGTTTTTTTGCAGACGATTGGCGAACATCTGCGCACCTTCCGACAGGCGCGCAGGCTCGCTTGCCTGTGGCTCCTGGCGCCGGGCCTCGTCGTTTTCAGCCTGAGGGTCGCGACGCTCGCCGGTGACGAACTGGTCAGGCTGCACCTTGAACAACAGCAGCTTGCACGGCAGCGCACCGTTCCAGAATGCGTATTGCTTGTGGCTACGGATGCCCATGCGCTTGCCCAGCTCCGGCGCCCCGGTGAACACCGCCGCTTCCCAGCCCATGCAGGCCTGGCGCAAACGTTCGCCCAGGTTCTGATAGAGATACAGCAGGCTGGCTTCGTCGCCCAGGCGCTCGCCGTAAGGCGGGTTGCTGATGACCAGGCCTTTCTGGTTCTGGTCTGGCCGCGGCTCGAAGGTGCTGACCTCGCCCTGGTAGATCTTTACCCAGTCGCTCAGGCCGGCACGTTCGACGTTGTTGCGCCCAGGCTGGATCAGCCGCGGGTCGGCCTCGTAGCCACGGATCCACAGCGGTGGCTTGGCCAGGCCGGCCTGCGCGCGCGCTTGCGCCTCGTCATGGACCTTGCGCCACAGTGCCGGCACATGGCCAAGCCAGGCGCTGAAGCCCCAACGCTCGCGCTTGAGGTTAGGTGCCATATCGGCGGCAATCATTGCGGCTTCGACCAGGAAGGTACCCACACCGCACATCGGGTCAGCCAGGGCGCCGCCTTCGGCAGCGATGCGCGGCCAACCGGCGCGGATCAGCACAGCCGCCGCCAGGTTTTCCTTGAGCGGCGCGGCGCCTTGCTGCAAGCGGTATCCGCGCTGGTGCAGGCTGTGGCCGGACAGGTCGAGCGAGAGAATCGCCTCGCCGCGGTCCAGGCGCAGGTGCACACGCACATCGGGGTCGATCTTTTCCACCGACGGGCGCAGGCCTTCACGGTTGCGCAGCTTGTCGACGATGGCGTCCTTGACCTTGAGCGCACCGAAATGGGTGTTGTCGATGCCCGAGCCATGGCCGCTGAATTCCACCGCAAGCGTACCGTCGGCGGCCAGGTGGTCAGCCCAGTCAACCGCGTTGACGCCATCGTAGAGGTCGTCGGCGTTCTTCATGTTGAAGCGCTTGAGCACCAGCAACACCCGGTTGGCCAGGCGCGACCAGACGCACAGGCGGTAGGCGGTTTCCATGTCGGCGGCGCCGCGAATGGCCGAGGTGTGCTCGCGCACCTCATCGAGGCCGAGGCCCTTGGCCTCTTCGGCGAGCAGGCCTTCCAGGCCTTTGGGGCAGGTGAGATAGAGTTCGAAACGGTCCGACATGAGGATTCCAGAGCCTTTGGCTATTTGACTGACGAGGCGACGCATCGCCCCGCGATGTTTGCCCGAACACCCTTCCAGCAGGCATCCGAGTGGCCCTCCCCTGCACAACTGCGCAGCAGAACGACCGGGCCGCCTGACCGATCAGCACTTCGCCAGGGGCAAAGACAGCTTAGATCATCAGGCAGTTTGAAAAATTCGAGCGATTCAGGGACCGATGTGACCCTTCGTCGCATTTCAAAATAATTCTGTCATGGCCCAGCAACGCTGGCGAAATGACGTCAATGATCGGCAAACCCCGATCATTGCGGGCTCAACGCCAAATAAGGTTGAGTCGCATTTATTTACTTATCACTTCACCCTTGGAAAGGTTACGTGCTTATGACAAATCGATCATTCACACCGTGACTCGCATTCGTTAGAACTGGTCTTAGGCCGCTTCGCAACGAGGCGGCACCTTCAGCTCGCCACGCCGGCAGCGAGCTCAAACCGGCAGAAAGACTCTGCCCGGCCTCGGAGAGGCCGACGGGACATTACAGTCAACAAGTGAGGGCAACACCCTATGAGAAGACTTAAGCGTGATCCGTTGGAAAGAGCATATTCACGTGGCTACCAATACGGGGTCACCGGCAAATCCCGCGAACTTTGCCCGTTCAATCTTCCTTCTGTTCGCCAAGCCTGGATCAACGGCTGGCGTGAAGGTCGCGGTGATAACTGGGACGGCATGACTGGCACCGCTGGCATCCATAGACTCAACGAAAATCACGCCGTTGGCTGATCGAGGACACTGAATTCGATTTACCATGCACGCCCCATCCGGGCGGCGGGCGAAGGCCCAGGGGCCCCTTGATGGGGCCCTTTTTATGGCCGGTTACAAACCTGAAGGTTGTCGTGGCATCGCGGCGATAGCATCCACTGCCTCGCGGATCAGCGCAGGGCCTTTATAGATGAAGCCCGAGTAGATCTGCACCAGGCTGGCCCCGGCGGCGATTTTCTCGGCGGCGTGACGCCCCTCGGTGATGCCACCCGCAGCAATGATCGGCAGCTTGCCGCCCAGCTCACCTGCCAGCACCTTCACCGTGTGAGTACTCTTCGCCAGTACCGGAGCACCCGACAAACCACCGGCTTCGCCCCCATAAGGCAAGCTTTCGACGCCTTCACGGCTCAGCGTGGTGTTGGTGGCGATCACCGCGTCCATGCCCGATTCCATCAACGCAGCAGCCACCAGTGCGGTTTCTTCATCACTCATGTCCGGGGCGATCTTGATCGCCAACGGCACGCGCTTGCCCTGCGTAACCGCCAACTGCTCGCGGCGCTCGGCCAAGGCATCGAGCAACTGCTTCAGCGAGTCGCCAAACTGCAGGCTGCGCAGCCCCGGCGTGTTCGGCGAACTGACGTTGACGGTGATGTAGGTGGCGTCGGCATAGACCTTGTCCAGGCAGATCAGGTAGTCATCGACCGCACGCTCGACCGGGGTGTCGAAGTTCTTGCCGATGTTGATGCCCAGCACGCCGTTGTAACGCGAAGCTCGCACGCGCTTGAGCAGGTGATCGACGCCCAGGTTGTTGAAACCCATGCGGTTGATGATCGCCGTGGCTTCCGGCAGGCGGAAAATCCGCGGCTTCGGATTGCCCGGCTGCGGGCGCGGTGTGACGGTACCGATCTCGACGAAGCCGAAGCCCAGCTGAGCAAAGCCATCGATGGCCGCGCCGTTCTTGTCCAGGCCAGCGGCAAGGCCCACCGGGTTGGCGAAGTTCAAGCCCATGACCGACACCGGCAAGGCCGCCGGCTGCTTGCACAGCATGCCATTGAGACCAAGACGGCCACCGGCACCGATCAGGTCCAGGGACAGGTCGTGGGAGGTTTCCGGGGAAAGCTTGAACAGCAGCTGGCGGGCCAGGGTATACATGGGCGGGCAAGGCTCGGGGTGAATGAGGGGGCGATTATAGCCAGCGCACGGCTGGCATGACAGTAAATCCTCGGCCGCTTGGCACATGCGTTGCTTCGCACACCGCACTGCCTTTTCAGTACGGGCGAGGAACCTTGTGAACACAGCACCCCGAGCAACGCCCCTGGCCTGGGTCAACGGCAGCGACGCGCCGGAAAAACCCAGCCTGAACATTGGCTTCATGGCCCTGACCGATTGCGCCTCGGTGGTGGTCGCCGCCACCCAGGGTTTTGCCCAGCAGCACGGCCTGGCCCTCAACCTCAAGCGCCAGGGTTCCTGGGCGGGGCTGCGCGACAAACTGGTCAGCGGCGAACTGGATGCCGCGCACTGCCTGTACGGCCTGGCCTATGCCGTGCACCTGGGCATTGGTGGTGTGCCGGCCAGTGACATGGCCGTGCTCATGGGGCTGAACCAGAATGCCCAGGCCATCAACCTGTCCCCTGCCCTGCAACGCAAGGGTGTGACCAGCCCTGAGGCATTGGCGCGCCTGGTGCACCAGCATGGCGCACGCCTGACCTTTGCCCAGACCTTCCCCACGGGCACCCACGCCATGTGGTTGTACTACTGGCTGGCGAGCCAAGGCATCCACCCGCTGCGCGACGTCGACAGCGTGGTAGTACCGCCGGCACAGATGGCCGCGCATATCCAGGCAGGCCGCATCGACGGTTTCTGTGTCGGCGAGCCCTGGTCAGCCGATGCCGTCGGCAAGGGCCAGGGTTTTACCTTGGCAACCAGCCAGTCGATCTGGCCGGACCACCCAGAGAAAGTCCTCGCGTGCGCCCGCACCTTCGCCGAGCAGTACCCCAACAGTGCCCGCGCCTTGATCAAGGCGATCCTCGCGGCCAGCCGCTTCATCGAGCAAAGCCCTGAGAACCGCCGCAGCACCGCACAGCTACTCAGCGCCAATGCCTACCTGGACACCCCGGTGGGCAACATCGAGCCACGCCTGCTTGGCGACTACCAGGATGGGTTGGGCAACCAGTGGCAAGACCCCCACGCCCTGCGCCTGTTCGACCAGGGCCAAGCCAACCTGCCGTACCTGTCCGACGGCATGTGGTTCATGACCCAGTTCCGCCGCTGGGGCCTGCTGCGCGACGACCCCGACTACCTCGGCGTGGCCAGCCAGGTCCAGCAACTGGGGCTCTATCGCGAAGCCGCAGACACCCTGGGCATCCCTTGCCACGGCCTGCCGATGCGCAGCAGCCTGCTGATCGACGGTACACGTTGGGACGGCAGCGACCCCTACGGCTATGCCCGCAGCTTCCGCTTGCATGCCCTGGGCGACACACCCGAAGCCTGCGCTGGCCTGTGAGGGGGATGAACATGCTGCGTATTTTGTTGATCGACGACACTCAAAACAAGCTGGGCAGGCTCAAGGCGGCCCTGAGCGAGGCCGGCTTCGACGTCATCGAAGCCCCAGGCCTGACCATCGACCTGCCCGCCTGCGTCGAAACGGTGCACCCGGACGTCGTGTTGATCGATACCGACTCACCGGATCGCGACGTGATGGAACAAGTGGTACTGGTCAGCCGCGACCGCCCAAGGCCCATCGTGCTGTTCACCGACGAGCATGACCCGGGCGTGATGCGCCAGGCTATCCAGGCGGGGGTCAGCGCCTACATCGTCGAGGGCATCCACGCCGCGCGGCTGCAGCCAATCCTGGATGTGGCCATGGCCCGCTTCGAGAGCGACCAGGCGCTCAAGGCGCAGTTGGTGGCGCGCGACCAGCAGTTGGCCGAGCGCAAGCGCATCGAACAGGCCAAAGGCTTGCTGATGAAGATGAAGGACTGCAACGAAGAGCAGGCCTACACCCTGATGCGCCGCCAGGCCATGAGCCGGCAACAAAAGCTGATCCAGGTGGCCGAGCAGATCATCGCCATGCACGAAATGTTGGGCTGAAACCCGAAGGAGCGAGTTGGCCCAGCTCTTGCTGAAGAAACCACACCGGTAGCCAACGGCGGTTGCCCCACTTGATCCCGACAAAGACGTCGCTCACCCCTCCACAGCCGTGGACCGGGTAGCGGCGTCTTTTTCGTTCCGTTGCTTTGCCGAGTGAGGTGTTCAATGAGTACCAGCTTCTGGAAATCCGGGCATGTGCCCACGCTGTTCGCTGCGTTCCTGTATTTCGACCTGAGCTTCATGGTCTGGTACCTGCTCGGCCCGCTGGCGGTGCAAATTGCCGCCGACTTGCAGCTGAGTGCACAGCAACGGGGCCTGATGGTGGCCACACCCATTCTGGCCGGTGCGATATTGCGCTTCGCCATGGGCCTGCTGGTCGATCGCCTGTCGCCCAAGACCGCCGGCCTGATCGGCCAGGTCGTGGTCATCATTGCCCTGGCCGGCGCCTGGTACCTGGGCGTGCACAGCTACGAGCAAGCCCTGCTGCTGGGCGTCTTCCTGGGTTTTGCCGGGGCCTCGTTCGCCGTTTCGCTGCCGCTGGCCTCGCAGTGGTACCCGCCTCAGCACCAGGGCAAGGCCATGGGGATCGCCGGTGCCGGCAACTCGGGCACGGTGTTCGCGGCGTTGCTGGCGCCCGCCCTGGCCGCGGGCTTTGGCTGGAACAACGTGTTCGGCTTCGCCCTGATCCCGCTGTCGCTGACCCTGGTGGTATTTGCCCTGCTGGCGCGCAACGCACCTGAGCGGCCCAAGCGCAAGGCCATGGCCGACTACCTCAAGGCCCTCGGTGACCGCGACAGCTGGTGGTTCATGTTCTTCTACAGCGTCACCTTCGGCGGCTTCATCGGCCTGGCTAGCGCCCTGCCCGGCTACTTCAGTGACCAATATGGCCTGAGCCCGGTCACCGCCGGCTACTACACGGCCGCCTGCGTCTTTGCCGGCAGCCTGATGCGCCCACTCGGCGGCGCCCTGGCCGATCGCTTCGGTGGCATCCGCACCTTGCTGGGCATGTACAGCGTGGCCGCCATCTGCATCGCCGCAGTCGGCTTCAACCTGCCCAGCGCAACCGCTGCCCTGGCGCTGTTCGTCAGCGCCATGCTCGGCCTGGGCGCAGGCAATGGCGCGGTATTCCAGCTGGTGCCGCAACGCTTTCGCCAGGAGATCGGCGTGATGACCGGGCTGATCGGCATGGCCGGTGGTATTGGCGGCTTCCTGCTGGCTGCGGGGCTTGGCACCATCAAGCAGCACACCGGTGACTACCAGTTGGGGCTGTGGCTGTTCGCCAGCCTCGGCCTGCTGGCCTGGTTCGGCCTGCATGGCGTCAAACAGCGCTGGCGCACCACCTGGGGCTCGGCCGCCGTGACTGCGGCGCGGGTCTGAGGCACGCCGATGAGCCTGCAACTGAGCTTTGCCCACGCCAGTGCCACCGGGCCGCGCGCGGAAAACCAGGATGCCCTGCGCCTGGTCACGCCGGCGCCGGAACTGGCCGCCAGCAAAGGCTACCTGTTCGCCCTCGCCGACGGTGTCAGCCAATGCGCCGATGGCGGCCTGGCAGCACGCGCCAGCTTGCAGGCCCTGGCCCTGGACTACTACGCCACCCCCGCCACCTGGAGCGTGGCGCAGGCGCTGGACCGCCTGCTGCTGGCGCAGAACCGTTGGCTGCGTGCCCAGGGTAGCGGCCAACCGCTGCTGACCACGCTCAGCGCCCTGGTGCTACGCGGGCGGCGTTTTACCTTGGCGCATGTTGGCGACTGCCGGGTCTACCGCTGGCACCAAGGGCACCTGCGGTGCCTGAGCGAAGACCACGTCTGGGACCAACCGGGCATGCAGCATGTGCTCAAGCGCGCGCTGGGCCTGGACCAACAACTGCTGGTCGATTACCTGGAAGGTGAACTGCAGGCGGGCGAGTGCTACGTGTTGGTGAGCGACGGCGTCTGGGCCAGCCTGGGGGACCAGCACATCCAGGCGGTATTGCGCGAGCAACCCGACCTGCAGTTGGCCGCTGACACGCTGGTCGCCAGCGCTCACCTCAATGGCAGCCAGGACAACGCCAGCGCCCTGCTGGTGCAGGTGCAACAGCTGGGTACGGCCAACCTGGGCGATACCCTGGCGCAGTTGCAACAGTGGCCTGTACCCGGCCCCCTGCGTGAAGGCCAGGCGCTCGATGGTTGGCAGGTCGACACCCTGCTCTCGCACAGCCGTCAATCGCTGCTGTACCGGGTACGCGACGGCCACGGCCAGCCCTGGCTGCTCAAGACCCTGCCCAGCGCGCGCGAACAGGAGCCAGGGGCAGCCCAAGGGTTGCTGATGGAAGAGTGGTTTCTGCGCCGGGTCGCAGGGCGACACTTCCCCGAACTCCACGTCGCCAGCCAGCGCCAGCACCTGTATTACGTGATGCGCGAACACCCAGGCCAGAGCCTTTCGGCACTGCTCGCCGAGCACGGGCCGCTGCCCTTGGCGCAGTGGCTGGAGATCGCCCGTCAATTGCTGCAAGCGGTCGGCGTGCTGCATCGGCGCAACTTGCTGCACCGCGACATCAAGCCAGACAACCTGCACCTGGGCGCCGATGGACAGTTGCGGTTGCTGGACTTCGGCCTGGCGTATTGCCCCGGCTTGTCTGAAGACCCGCAGCACGAGCTGCCTGGCACGCCATCCTATATCGCCCCGGAAGCCTTCGACGGCCAACCACCCAGCCCGCGGCAAGACCTTTATGCCGTCGGCGTGACGCTTTACCAGCTGCTGACGGGGCACTACCCCTATGGCGAAGTGGAGCCGTTCCAGCGGCCACGCTTCAGCCAGCCGGTCAACGCTTCGCGCTATCGCCCCGACCTGCCGGAATGGTTGCAGCACAACCTGCTGCAAGCGGTAGCGGCCGACCCGGCGCAACGCTTTGAAACCGCCGAGCACTGGTTGTTGCTACTCGAACGCGGCGACCGCCAGGAGCTGGCCCACCGCCCCCGGCCCTTGCTGGAGCGCGAACCGCTGAAAGTCTGGCGCACCCTGGCCCTGCTGTCCCTGCTGTGCAACCTGATAGTGCTGCTCGTCCTGCTCAAGGGCTGAGTACACCTTGCCGAAGAGGAAACAACGATGAATGCGAAAGTCTGGTTGGTCGGCGCCGGCCCTGGTGATCCCGAACTGCTTACCCTCAAGGCCGTGCGCGCATTGCAGCAAGCCCAGGTGGTGATGATCGACGACCTGGTCAACCCCGCAGTGCTGGAGCATTGTCCCCAGGCACGGGTGATGGCCGTGGGCAAGCGCGGCGGCTGCCGGTCCACGCCTCAAGCCTTTATCCAGCGCCTGATGTTACGCCATGCGCGCCAGGGGCGCTGCGTGGTCAGGCTCAAAGGGGGCGATCCGTGCATCTTCGGCCGTGGCGGCGAAGAGGCTGCCTGGCTACAAGGGCATGGCATCGAAGTGGAGCTGGTCAACGGCATCACGGCGGGCCTGGCAGGCGCGACGCAATGCGGTATATCGCTGACTTCGCGCGGGGTGAGCCGCGGCGTGACGCTGGTAACGGCACACACCCAGGATGACAGCGAGCTGAACTGGGCGGCGCTGGCCCAGGGCGGTACGACGCTGGTGGTGTACATGGGCGTTGCGCGGCTGGAGCAGATTCGCCAAGGCCTGCTGGCCGGCGGGATGGCTGCGCATATGCCGGTGGCGATGATCGAGAATGCGTCATTGGCGCAGCAGCGCGAATGCCGCAGTGATGTACAGGGGATGGTTGAGGATGCGCGGGCGTTCGGGCTAAGCAGCCCGGCAATTCTGGTGATCGGCGAGGTCGTCACCGGCGCTGTAAGCGCAGCCTTGCGTTGCGAAAGGGTTGCGTAGCAGCCCCAGAATCTCAGTGTGCCCCCCTAAATCACAGACAAAGAAAAACCCGGCCGAGGCCGGGTTTTTCATGAAGCATCAAACCAATTACTTGGCCTGGGCTTCTACTTGCGCTTCAACGCGACGGTTAACAGCGCGACCTTGTTCGGTGGCGTTGTCGGCAACCGGACGGGTCTCGCCGTAGCCAACCGATTCAACACGGTTGGATTCTACGCCGTACTGATTGGTCAGTACTTGCTTGACAGCGTCGGCACGACGCTCGGACAGCTTCTGGTTGTAAGCGTCTGGACCCACGGAGTCAGTGTGACCTTCCACGGTGGTGGTGGTCGATGGGTACTGCTTCATGAAGTCAGCCAGGTTCTTGATGTCGCCGTAGCTGTTAGGCTTGACGACCGACTTGTCGAAGTCGAACTTGACGTCCAGCTCAACGCGAACGACTTCGGCAACAGCCGGGCAGCCATCGGCGTCAACGGTGACGTTGGCCGGGGTGTCTGGGCACTTGTCGACGTTGTCGCAGACGCCATCGTTGTCGCTGTCGGAGCAGACTTCGGCAACTGGGGCCGGAGCAACTTCAGCTTGCTTCGGGCTACCGCCGAAGTTCAGACCAACGCCAACGCTCGGGGCCCACTCGGTGTCGCCCTGGTCGATGTTGTACTGAGCTTCAACGCCGGCACGGGCGTAGAACATGTCGGTGATGTACCACTTGGCGCCAGCGCCAACGTTGGCGAAGGTGGAGTGGTCACGACCGCCACGGCCGGTCTGGCCCAGCGACTGGTGCGAGAAACCAGCGGAAACGTACGGACGGATGGCGTCGTACGGGTTGTTGAAGTGGTAAACGGCGTCCAGGGCGGTGTTCGAGCCCTTGATGTTCTTGCCGTCTTCGCCACGAGCGTTGTGAACTTCGTCGTAGCCCAGACGCAGTTCAACGTCGTCGGTCAGGAAGTAACCGATCGAGCCGCCGAACAGGTTGCCGTCGTTCTTGAAGTCGCGCTGGCTGTCGAAGAATTCTTTTTTGTAAAAGATTTCAGTTTCGACGGCGCCTTGACCTTGTGCCATAGCGCCAATCGAAGTGGCGGCTACAAGCGAACCAATGGCCAAGCCCAAGGTGTTTTTCAATTTCATCCGTTAAATCCCCATCTGGTGATAGTTAAGCAGTCCCACCAACAACAAGGGGGACAACTCGACGGCAAGTCTAGCAGAACTCGCCGATTCGTTAGAGATATTTGCACACGCTTAAGTTTCATCGAGCCCGTGAAATTTCTCCCGAAGCTTATCTAGCGCGCGCTTGTAACGCATTTTCGTCGCGCTCAGGCCCATGTGCATGATGTCGGCGATCTCCTGAAATTCCAGCTCTGCGACAAATCGCAGCACCAGGATTTCCCGGTCGATCGGGTTCACATGCACCAGCCACTTGTCCAGCCCGCCCTTTTCTTCGGGTTTCGGAGCCTTGTCCTCGGACGCCTCTTCAACAGGGTCCAGGCTCAAGGCATCCATCAGCCGACGTTTGCGGCGCTCCTTGCGGTACTGGGTAATGCACTCGTTGTAGGTGATGCTGTAGAGCCAGGTCTTGAACTTCGATTTGCCCTCGAAGTTCTTCAGCCCGTACAGCACTTTGAGCATCACCTCCTGACAGACATCGTCGGCATCCCGGTCGTTCCCCAAATAACGCGCACAGACGTTGAACAGGGTCCGCTGGTAGCGCCGCATGAGCTCCTCATAGGCGCGGGTAACGTGGTACAGCTCCTCATGCGAACGCGCCACCAACTCTTCGTCGGTGAGCTCGCGGGGGTCATAACGCATGGGCGGCGAATGAACTTTATTCAAAACGAATCTGGCCGACAGTCAGGTCAATGTCGCCGCGCGACCCCGGGGGTCGATTTCGCGGCGGCATACATTAACAGCTTTTGTGCGGTTAGCGGCTATTGACGCGCTGCTCAAGCAGCACACGGTTCGACAGCGACACCAGTTCGCCATCATCGGTCAACAGCGTCGTCTTGACCGTGCCGATTTCCTCGATATGCCCTTCGACCTCTCCAATCCGCACCTGCTGGCCGACCTGATACAGCTCACGCACGTAAATACCGGCCAGTATCTGCCCGGCGATTTCGCGGCTACCGAGGCCCATGGCCAAGGCAACGGCCAGACCAACGGTAATCAGCCCGATGACGATCACGTGGTTGAGCAGGTCGGTCTTGACCTCGAGCTGGCTGATGGCCACCGAGATGCTGATGATGATCACCAGGCCTTGGGTGATACGCCCAAGGCCTGCGGAGTACTCAAGGCCAATGCCTTCGGCAGCGCCGCGCACCAGGCCATTGGCCACCTGCGCCAGCAGCACACCGGCCAGCAGCACCAGCGCCGCGCCGAATACTTTCGGCAGGTACAGGGCGAGCATGTCGAGGGTCGCCGAAACCCGCTCAAGGCCCAGCGATTCCGCGGCCGAGACGAGGAAGATCAGCAGTACGAACCAGTAGACGATCTTGCCGATGAGGGTCGAAATCGGCACCTGGATGCCACCGCGGCTCAGCATCTTGGTCAGCCCGGTACCTGCCATCAGGCGGTCCAGGCCGAGCTTGGCCAGCAGCTTGGACAGCAGCGTATCGAGCAGCTTGGCCACCACGAAACCGAGCAGCACCACGACCAGGGCGCCGAACAGGTTAGGGATGAAGTTCGCCACCTTGGTCCAAAGGGCAGTCATGGCGGTGACCAGGCTTTGGGTCCAGAGATCCAGTTCCATATTCAATCGGCCTTATCTGCTTTGCTGCCGGTGGCAGCGTTGCGGGTAGAGTTTCTGCGCACCGGCGCTACATGCGCCGAGCCATTGTTGACGGCGATCAGCAGCGCCTGGCTCCAACGGCCAAGCAGGCTGAACAGATCACCCGCACCGACCTGGCGGTTGGCGGTTTTCAGCACACGACCCAGGCAGGCGGCGTCGTCTCGGTCCTGGCCGGACGGCGACGCCTTGAGCAGGTCGCGCAGGGATTCTTCAAACGGATCGTGCATGGGCACCTCGCGCAGTATCTGTCAGAGACGAGGGCGCCGGGGCATGGGTCACACATCGCCTGGGGGCGTGTGGTGCAAAATGAACCGCTGTCGCCTGCTTCGCGGGCAAGGGATTCAACATCTAGACCCACCGCAGCCGACGGAACAGCCACCACTGCCCTACCGCCAGCCCCAGCACGATGATGCAGGCAAACAAGAAGCCGTAGGGGTTTTCCGCCCCCGGAATGCCGCCGACATTGATGCCCAGCAAGCCGGTGATGAAGCTCATGGGGAGGAAGATGCAGGTGATGATGCCGAAGCGGTACAGGGTGCGGTTCATGCGCTCGCTGCGCCGCCGGTCCTCGCTTTCAAGCACCAATGCGGCCCGCTCGCGGGTCAGCTCCAGCTCCTCGAGGTAGCGGATCAGGCTGTTGTTCAACTCGTTCCAGTAGTCGGCATCGGCATCAGCGAACCAGCTCCACTTGCTGCGTGACAGCTGTGCGTAGATTTCCCGCTGCGGCGCCAGAAAACGTCGCAAGCCGGCCGCACGGCGGCGGATCTGCTGCAGGCTACCCTGCTCGGGAGTGTACCGTTCGTCGGATTCGACCTTTTCTTCCTCAAGGTCGACCAGCTCGGACAGGTCGCTGACCAGGCCCTGGACCTTCTCGGTCAGCAGTTCACCCATCAGCAGCAATAACTCCGAAGCTGACTTCGGCCCCCTGCCCTCGCCGAGCAACTGGAGCATCTCGTCACTGGCCCGAAGCGGCCGCAAGCGCAGCGAGATGACCCGCTGCGCCTCGGCGAAGATGCGCACCGAGACCATGTCTTCAGGTTCGGCGCCCGGGTTGAGGTTGACCCCGCGCAAGAACAGCAACAACTGTTCGTCCACCAGCGGCAGCAAGCGCGGCCGGGTGTTTTCTTCCAGCAGCAGTTCGCAGGCGAACTCGCTCAGGCCGCTGTCGCGCAGCAGCCAGGTGCGGGTTTGTGGATGGCTGCGGTCCCAGTGCAACCAGAGGCTTTCCTGGGGGTGCAGTTGCAGGTCGTCCAGCTCGGTACGGGCAATCGAGCGCGCGCCGCCTTTGCCATCGAGCACCAGGGCATGCACCAGCCCCCACTGCGCGTTGTCTTCCTCGAACATCAAAGCTCCATCAGCGCGTGCGGCGCATCACTCCGGCATTTTCAGCGGGCTTGGCGAAACCAGCACGCCATTGTTGTCGGCATACACATATTCGCCCGAGCGGAAGGTCACCCCGGCGAAAGTCACCGGCACGTCGAGCTCGCCGACGCCACGCTTGTTGCTTTTTTTCGGGTGGCTGGCCAAGGCCTGCACGCCGACGTCGGTCTGGATCAAGATGTCCACGTCACGCACGCAGCCGTAGATCACCAGGCCTTCCCAGCCGTTCTTGGCCGCTTTCTCGGCCAGCATGTCGCCCAGCAGCGCACAGCGCAGCGAACCGCCACCGTCGACCACCAGAACCTTGCCCTTGCCGTCGAGCTCGACCTGCTCCTTGACCAGCGAGTTGTCTTCGAAGCACTTGAGGGTGACGATCTGGCCACCGAACGAATCGCGGCCGCCGAAGTTGCTGAACATAGGTTCGAGCACCTGGACCAGGTCAGGGTAGGTGTCACACAGGTCGGGCGTTACGTAATGCTGCATGGGAAGCTCCTGTCAGTCACAACGAAAGCGGGTATGGGCCAAGGCTACACCGAGGAAGCTGTTGACGTCATCCGGGACCGAGCAGTCAGTTGCCTTCCTTCGGCACTGGCCTCTTCGCGGGGCCAGCGCAGGCAGCATGGAATCAGCTGGCTGGCACAGCCTGCGCCACAACAGTCGACGCATGCACCGGCATAGACGGGTTCCTCAACCAGCGTTCCACCAACGGCCAGACCTGTGCCTGCGCGGCCTTGCTGACCAGCATGTCGACATGCCCGAACGCATCGAAGCCTTCCTCGCGGCCCAAGCGCAGAAACTGCTTGCGCTCCCCGCCCAACTGGTCGAACAACTTGCGGCAAGCCCAGACCGGGTCCTGGTAATCGCCCGCACCGGCCACGGCCAGCACCGGCACATCCACCTGCGCCAGGCCCGCCCACCAGTCGTTGTCCTTGTCGCCAAAGCGCCCGAACAGGCCATGCCAGCGCATGCTTTCAAGTGCCAAGCCAATCGGTTCGTCCTCGGGGCCACGCTTAAGCCGCTGCCCGGGAATCTGCCGCCAGCGCTTGAGCAGCAACTTCGCCCCCCACACCACTGGCGGCACTTTCAACGGCCAGTACACGCGGCTGACCTGGGTACCGAAGAATGCGGCGCTGGCCACCTGCTCGGTTGGCAGGTAGCCGCCACCCAGTGCAGCGGCCAAGGTTGTCCCGCCCAGGGAATGGCCAAGCCAGTGCGGCGCTTGGCCGGTTTGTTCCAGCACGAAAGCGCCAATCAACGGCAAGTCATCGCGGGCATAGTCGGCGACACGGTTGTGCTGCCACTGGCGATTGCGCGGCGACAGGCCATGGCCGCGCATCTCCGGGATCCACACATCGAAACCCGCGCGGGCCAGAAACGCGCCCAGGCCGACCCCTTTGGGCGAATACCAGAAGCGCCGATTGGAAAAACTGCCGTGCAGAAGAATGACCGGCACGCCTTGAGCCTGACCCTGATCGGCCAGGCCAAGGCGGGTCACGGCCAGCTCGACGCTCGGATCAGGGCTGTTGCCGGCCTTGATCCGGTACACGTCTTCGCTCAAGTCGCCTCGCCGCTCAGCGCTGAGCAAGGCCACGGGAAATAAAGTGCTGCTGCTTTGCATAAGGTTGCTTGGTGCACAAAAAAGGGCGGGAACCATTACTGGAACTCGCCCTGGATCAAACCAGGCGGGGGCGCGCCAGACGCGCCCCCGCAATCCACTGTATCAGGCTGCGCCCTGGCCCTCGGCCAGGAAGAACCAGGTCTCGAGCACCGAGTCCGGGTTCAGCGACACGCTTTCGATGCCCTGCTCCATCAGCCATTTGGCCAGGTCCGGGTGGTCCGATGGGCCCTGGCCGCAGATGCCGATGTACTTGCCGGCCTTGTTGCACGCCTGGATGGCGTTGGCCAGCAGCTTCTTCACGGCCGGGTTACGCTCGTCGAACAGGTGCGCGATGATACCCGAATCACGGTCCAGGCCCAGGGTCAGCTGGGTCAGGTCGTTGGAGCCGATCGAGAAGCCGTCGAAGTACTCGAGGAACTCTTCGGCCAGAATCGCGTTGGACGGCAACTCGCACATCATGATCACGCGCAGGCCGTTGTCGCCACGGGCCAGGCCGTTTTCGGCCAACAGGTCGATGACCTGGCTGGCTTCGCCCAGGGTGCGCACGAACGGCACCATGATCTCGACGTTGGTCAGGCCCATCTCGTTGCGCACGCGCTTCAGGGCACGGCACTCGAGCTCGAAGCAGTCACGGAACGATTCGCTGATGTAACGCGAAGCGCCGCGGAAGCCCAGCATCGGGTTTTCTTCTTCCGGCTCGTACAGCTTGCCGCCGATCAGGTTGGCGTACTCGTTGGACTTGAAGTCCGACAGGCGCACGATGACCTTTTTCGGGTAGAAGGCTGCCGCCAGGGTGCTGATGCCTTCGACCAGCTTCTCGACATAGAAGCCGACCGGGTCGTCGTAGCCGGCGATGCGCTTGTCGACGCTGTCCTTCAACTCTGCCGGCAGGCCGGCGTAGTTGAGCAGCGCCTTGGGGTGCACGCCGATCATGCGGTTGATGATGAACTCCAGGCGCGCCAGGCCGACACCGGCGTTGGGCAGCTGGGCGAAGTCAAAGGCACGGTCCGGGTTGCCGACGTTCATCATGATCTTGAACGGCAGGTCCGGCATGGCGTCGACCGAGTTCTGCTTGATGTCGAAGCCCAGCTCACCTTCGAAGATGAAGCCGGTGTCGCCCTCGGCGCAGGACACTGTCACGCCCTGGCCGTCCTTGAGCAACTGGGTGGCGTTACCGCAACCGACGACTGCAGGGATACCCAGCTCACGGGCAATGATCGCCGCGTGGCAGGTACGCCCGCCGCGGTTGGTGACAATGGCGCTGGCGCGCTTCATGACCGGTTCCCAGTCAGGGTCGGTCATGTCGGAGACCAGTACGTCACCGGGCTGTACCTTGTCCATCTCGGACACATCGTTGATCACGCGGACCTTGCCGGCGCCGATGCGCTGGCCGATCGCACGGCCTTCGACCAGTACGGTGCCCTTTTCTTTCAGCAGGTAGCGTTCCATGACATTGGCGCTGGAGCGGCTTTTCACCGTTTCAGGGCGGGCCTGAACGATGTACAGCTTGCCGTCGTCACCGTCCTTGGCCCACTCGATGTCCATCGGGCGCTGGTAGTGCTGCTCGATGATCATGGCCTGTTTGGCCAGCTCGTTGACTTCGGCATCGCTCAGGCAGAAGCGGGCGCGCTCGGCACGGTCGACCTCGACGGTCTTGACCGAACGACCGGCCTTGGCTTCGTCGCCGTAGACCATCTTGATCGCCTTGCTGCCCAGGTTGCGGCGCAGGATCGCCGGGCGGCCAGCCTGCAAGGTGTTCTTGTGTACGTAGAATTCGTCTGGGTTGACCGCACCCTGCACCACGGTTTCACCCAGGCCATAGGCGCCGGTGATGAACACCACGTCGCGGAAACCCGACTCGGTGTCGAGGGTAAACATCACACCGGCGGTGCCGGTTTCCGAACGGACCATGCGCTGCACACCGGCAGACAGGGCCACCAGCTTGTGGTCGAAGCCCTGGTGCACGCGGTAGGCGATGGCGCGGTCGTTGAACAGCGAGGCGAACACTTCCTTGGCCGCGCGGATCACGTTGTCGACGCCACGGATGTTGAGGAAGGTTTCCTGCTGGCCGGCGAACGAGGCGTCCGGCAAGTCTTCGGCGGTGGCAGACGAGCGCACGGCTACGGCCATGTTGTCGTTGCCTGCGGCCATTTCAGCGAAGGCCGTACGGATTTCCGAATCCAGACGCGCCGGGAATTCGGCTTCCATGACCCACTGGCGAATCTGCGCGCCGGTTTTGGTCAGGGCATTGATGTCATCGACATCCAGCGCATCGAGCGCGGCATGGATACGCTCGTTGAGACCACTCTGTTCGAGAAAATCGCGGTACGCCTGCGCCGTAGTGGCAAAGCCGCCCGGCACCGATACACCAGCACCCGCAAGGTTGCTGATCATCTCGCCCAGGGATGCGTTCTTGCCCCCCACATGCTCCACATCATGGACGCCGAGCTTTTCGAGGGAAACTACGTACTCTACCAAGGTGATCTCTCCACTAACTGTGTTGGAAAAGCTCAAAGGCGCCCGCCTGTCTTCTTTGACTTGGCCGGGCGTTTGTGGCCTGTACCTGGAAAATAAGTGAGAATGCCGACAGCCGCATTCGGCAAACCGAACTTATCATATCCAAGAAACGTCATCAGCTTAAGGCCCAGGGTGCAAATGAAAAGAACCGCGTTCTTCATCTCCGACGGCACCGGCATCACTGCCGAGACCCTGGGGCAAAGCCTGCTCGCTCAATTCGAAAGCATTCCGTTCAGCAAATTCACCCGTCCCTACATCGATTCGCCGGACAAAGCGCGAACCATGGTGCAGCAAATCAACGCTGCTGCCGAGCGTGATGGCGTGCGGCCGATCATCTTCGACACCATCGTCAATCAGGACATCCGTGAGATCCTGGCCACCTCGAACGGCTTCATGATCGACATCTTTTCGTCGTTTTTATCCCCGCTTGAGCAGGAATTGACCGCCCATTCGTCGTATTCCGTCGGCAAATCGCACTCGATCGGCGGTAATTCCAACTACATGGAGCGCATCGAAGCGGTCAACTTCGCCCTGGACAATGATGATGGCGCGCGCACGCACTACTACGACAAGGCCGACCTGATTCTGGTCGGGGTCTCGCGTTGCGGCAAGACGCCAACCTGCCTGTACATGGCCATGCAGTTCGGTATCCGTGCGGCCAACTACCCGCTGACCGAAGACGACATGGAGCGCCTGCAATTGCCAGCGGTGCTGAAAAAGCACCACAACAAGCTGTTCGGCCTGACCATCGACCCCGACCGCCTGACCGCCATTCGCCACGAGCGCAAGCCCAACAGCCGCTACTCAAGCTTTGCCCAGTGCGAGTTCGAAGTCCGCGAGGTAGAGAGCCTGTTCCGCCGGGAGAACATTCCCAATATCAATTCCACGCATTTTTCGGTGGAGGAGATTTCGGCGAAGATTCTGGTGGAAAAAGGCGTGGAGCGTCGGTTCAAGTAAGAAAGCTTCAAGCTGTAAGCTTCAAGCTACAAGAAAAAAGCGGGACTGCGCCAAGACAGCCAATGGTGGCGGAGACAAAAGCTGCAAGCGAAACCTGCGAAGGTCTGCTTGCAGCTTGTAGCTTACAGCCTGCGACTTATGAAGGCACCACCGCCGCCTGCCCGCTCATTGCCAGGTCGACCAGCTCGCGGTTGGCCACCGCATACATCGCATAGTCCGTGCCGGTGGCATTGCGCAGGTCGTCCAGCATCGCACGCCAGCGCTCGACCATCACCCGGTGCTGCTCGGCCCACAGCGCCACGCGGGCATCCATGTCTTGCGGCGCATCGGCCATCTGCAACACAGAGATGGTGATCGCCCGCTGCTGCAGGTCGATGTCGTCGCGGAATGCCTCGCGGGCCAGGGCCTGCCAGTTGTTTTCCACCGGCAGGTTGCTGATTTCCTGCAAGTACCAGGTCAGGTCCAGCGAACTGCCCACCGCGAAGAACGCCTTGGCCACCTGCGCCGGGTCATGGCCGGTGACATCAGCCGCCTCGATGATCGGCAACAGCGTGTACAGGTGGCTGGTACCGGCCACCATGCGCGCGAGCAGTTCAGGCACACCGGCTTCGACAAAGCCCTGGTAACGCACCATCCAGCGCTCGCGGGTCGGCCCTTCCAGCAACTCGTCCAGCTTGAGCCCCAGTTGCGCGATCTTCGGCCCGAAGTGCGCGGTGTCGCGCCCGGCGTCCTGCTCATTGCGACGGCTGCGCAGGAACCAGCGGGTGGCGCGGCGGCCCAGGCGCATCAGTTCGTCCATCAAGGTCAGCTGGACCTCGGCCGGCACCTGGTAGTCCAGGGCTTCGATCTGACGGAACCAGTGCGGCAGGTGGAAGATGTCGCGCACGATCACATACGCACCCGCCACGTTGGCCGGGCTCATGCCCGTCGACTCCTTCAGGCGCTGGACGAAGGTGATGCCCATGTTGTTGACCAGGTCGTTGGCGATCTGGGTGCTGACGATCTCGCGCTTCAGGCGGTGGCGACGCATGGAATCGGCGAACTTGCTGACCAGCGAGGGCGGGAACGCAGTTTCCATGTCGCGGGTCAGGTAGTCGTCGTCCGGCACCCGCGACTTGAGCAGTTGCTCTTTGAGGTCGATCTTGCTGTACGAGATCAGCACCGACAGCTCGGCGCGAGTCAGGCCTTGGCCTGCGGCCAGGCGCTCGGCCAGTTGCTCTTCGGACGGCAGAAATTCGATGGCACGGTCCAGCTTGCCACGCCCTTCCAGGTCCGCCATCAGGCGCTTGTATTCGGCGATCCGCTCGCGGGCGCGACGGGCTGCCAGGGACAGCGCCTGGGTCTGCTTGTAGTTGTTGCCCAGCACCAGCGCGCCGACCTCTTCGGTCATGCTGCCGAGCAGCTGGTTACGCTGCTTCTCGGTCATGTCGCCACCCTGCACCACTTCGTTGAGCAGGATCTTGATATTGACCTCGTGGTCCGAGCAGTCGACGCCACCAGCGTTGTCGATGAAGTCGGTGTTGGTCGCGCCGCCATTGAGGCCGAACTCGACCCGGCCGAGCTGGGTCATGCCGAGGTTGCCGCCCTCGCCCACCACCTTGCAGCGCAGCTCGTTGCCGTTGACGCGCAGGGCGTCGTTGGCCTTGTCGCCGACATCGGCGTGGCTTTCTGTGCTGGCCTTGACGTAAGTGCCGATGCCGCCGTTCCACAGCAGGTCGACCGGCGCCTTGAGCAGTGCATTGAGCAGCTCGGTCGGGGTCAGGCGGTCGGCTTCGATGGCGAAGCGTTCTTTCATCTGTGGGCTGATGGCGATGCTCTTGGCACTGCGCGGGAAGATCCCGCCGCCTTCGGACATGATGCTGGTGTCGTAGTCGCTCCAGGCCGAACGCGGCAAGTCGAACAGGCGCTTGCGCTCGGCGAAGCTGTTGGCCGGCTCCGGGTTCGGGTCGATGAAGATGTGCAGGTGGTTGAACGCCGCCACCAGCTTGAGCTTGTCGGACATCAGCAAGCCATTGCCGAACACGTCGCCGGCCATGTCGCCGACGCCGATCACGGTGATCGGGTCTTCTTGCACATTGATGCCGCGCTCACGGAAGTGGCGTTGTACGCCAACCCACGCGCCCCGGGCGGTGATGCCCATTTTCTTGTGGTCATAGCCGGCCGAGCCGCCCGAGGCGAAGGCATCGCCCAGCCAGAAGCCGTAGTCGATGGCAATGCCGTTGGCGATGTCGGAGAACGTCGCGGTGCCTTTGTCGGCGGCCACCACCAGGTACGGGTCGTCATCGTCGTGGCGCACCACATTGGCCGGCGGCACCACGCCACCGTCCTTGAGGTTGTCGGTGATGTCGAGCAGGCCGGAAATGAAAATGCGGTAGCAGGCAATGCCTTCAGCGGCGATTTCGTCACGGCTGCCACCCAGTGGCAGGCGGCGCGGCAGGAAGCCGCCCTTGGCGCCGACCGGCACGATCACCGAGTTCTTCACCTGCTGGGCCTTGACCAGGCCGAGCACCTCGGTGCGGAAGTCTTCCTCGCGGTCCGACCAGCGCAGGCCGCCGCGGGCGACGTTGCCAAAGCGCAGGTGCACACCCTCGACCCGTGGCGAATAGACGAAGATCTCGAACTTGGGTACCGGCTTTGGCAGCTCGGGGATCAGCTTGGGGTTGAACTTGAAGCTGAAGTACGACTTGTTCTGGCCGTTGCCGTCCGGCTGGTAGAAGTTGGTCCGCAGGGTGGCCTTGATCAGGTCCAGGTAGCGACGCAGGATGCGGTCTTCGTTGAGTACCTGAACATCGTCCAGGGCGCTCAGGATCGCCTGTTCCAGGCGTTGCTGCTTGTCGTCCAGGTCGTCCTGGGTAAGCTTGCGCGCCAAATAGAAGCGGGTCTTGAACAACCGGGTCAGCTCGCGGGCGATGTCGGTGTGGTTGTTCAGGGTGCTGGCGATGTAACCCAGGTCGAAGCCCAGGCGGATCTGCTTGAGGTAGCGGGCATAAGCACGCAGTAGTGCCACATCGCGCCAAGGCAGGCCGGCGGTCAGCACCAGGCGGTTGAAGGCGTCGTTCTCGGCGTCGCCGCCGACAATGTGGATGAACGCGTCCTGCAAGGTGTCGTTGAGCTGCTGGATGTCCAGACTCAGGCCTTCGCTGTAGGTGAAGGCGAAGTCGTGGATCCAGTATTCACGGCCATTGGCGTGACGCAGGCGGTACGGGAACTCGCCCAGCACGCGCAAGCCGAGGTTCTCCAGGATCGGCAGCACATCGGACAGCGCCAACGGGGTGTCGGCGTGGTACAGCTTGCAATGCAGGGTACGCTCGCCGACCTGGGTCAATGGCTGATAGAAGCTCATGGCCAGCGGCTTGCTTTCGGACAGCCCCAGCACGTGCTGCAGGTCGACCACTGCCGAATGCGCAGCGAAGCGCTCGCGGTAGCCCGCCGGGAAGCCTTTGGGGAAGTCGGCCAGGATGTTGGTGCCCTGGGCTTCGCCGAAGTTCTCCACCACCAGGGTCGAGTAGTCGTCGTGCCACGAGCGGCACGCCTGGATCACTTCGTTTTCCAGCTGTTGCGGGTCGATGTCGATGCGGTTTTTCGGATCGACCCGCAGAATCAGTTGCACCCGCGCCAGTACCGACTCGGAGAAGAAGGTCCAGAACTCGCAGTCGCTGGCTTTCAGGCGCTCCATCAGCACCTGCTGGATCTTCTGCCGCACTTCGGTGGAGTAGATCTCACGCGGTACGTAGGCCAGGCAGTAGCAGAAGCGGCCGTACGGGTCCTTGCGCAGGAACACGCGGATCTTGTTGCGCTCCTGGATCTGCACGATGGCCATGACGGTGCTGAACAGCTCGTCGATCGGCGTCTGGAACAGGTCGTCGCGCGGCAGCACCTCGAGCACCTGGGCCAGCTCCTTGCCCAGGTGAGCCTTGGGGTCGAAGCCCGAACGGCGCTCGACTTCGGCAACCTTGACCCGAATGTAAGGGATGGCATGCACGCTCTCGCCGTACACCGAAGAGGTGTACAGGCCCATGAAGCGGCATTCCTTGACCACCTTGCCCTCGGCGTCCAGCTGGCGAATCGACACGTAGTCCGGGTAGGCCGGGCGGTGCACACGGCTGGGCAGCGCGGCCTTGGCGAAGGACAACAACAGTGGCTCGTTGAGGTAGGCCACGGCGTAGTCTTCGATGCGCAGCTCTTCAGACGTCAGCCCCACGCGCAAGCGCCGCGGCAGGCCGAGGAAGGACTGCTCGTCGTAGACCATCTGGCCGCCATCGCTGCCGCCCTGGACGGTGAACTCCTCGTAGCCCAGGAAGGTGAAATGGTTGTCCAGCAACCACTCGAGAAACGCCTTCACCTCGCCCTTCTCGTGCTGCGCCGGGCCAAACGCAGTCTGCTCGACCTGCGCCACCACTTCGCGCAGCTTGACCTTCATCGGTTCGAAGTCGGCGACCGCCACACGCACTTCAGCCAGCACCTGTTCGATCTCGCGGGTCAGCACCGTCAGTTCGGCGGCGTTGGCGCAACGGTCGATCTCCAGGTACATCAGCGACTCATGGCGCACACCCTCGCCGTGGGTGCCCTTGGGCAGCAGCTCGAGCAGCTCGCCTTTGGCACCGCGGCGCACGCTCAGTACGGTGGTCTGCAGGGTGTGGATGCTGTAGCCGCGGCGGTTGAGCTCGGTGCGCACCGAGTCCACCAGAAACGGCAGGTCGTGGTGCAACACCTCGACCACAGTGTGGGTCGACTGCCAGCCATTGCGTTCGTAATCAGGGTTGTACACCCGCACTTGGGGTTGTTCGGCGTCGAAGCGCTCGATGATGCGCCAGGCAGAAAGGGTACAGCCAGCCAGGTCGGAAAGCCTGCGCTGGGTGAGTTCGTCCATTGAGATGATGCCGAAGAACTGTTCGGCGAACAGGGCCACTTGTGGCAGTGCCTGTTCGCTGATGTGCTGCGCCAGAGCCGCTTGCAGTTGATGCTGGAAGTCGGCCTTGCTGGCTGCGGTGAAAAACGCCATCTGTGGTACTCCGCTTGGGCTTTGTAATAATTGAAGCGTCGCTCGCGTGCGCCGTGTACGAATCAACGATAGCCAACCCGTGGCAAGGCGGACGGTTAAACCAGGCGTTGAACGTGCGTGGCACGCTCAGGGCTCGCCGAAGCTTAACGACTGAGTAGTCACCAACGCTTGCAGCGCTGCGACAATTTCGGTCAAGGGGCGGTAACTTTACGTTTATGGATGTACACAAGACTGTCAGAATTCCCTTCCGTTTCCTTTGACCCGAGCCTGTTCATGCAAATCAAGACCGCCCTGCTCTTCGCCAACCCTTGCGATGACGAGGAAGACAACATGGCGACCCTCTGCTGCCACGGCGACAAGGGTCAGATGGTCCTGCTCACCCGCTACCCGGATGAAGACACGGTCGACCTGACGCTCGATGACGAGCCCTCGACGCTGGATGGCTTGAAGGTGACCTTGACTGCCCAGCGCCTGCTGATCGAAGTGGCGGCCGGGGATCGCGATGCCTTGAAGGGGGATGAAACGCTGGAGATCATCCTGACCAGCGAACTGAGCGATATGGACGAGGTGAAGGAAACGCTGCAGAACATTCTGCAGGGGACCGGGACGTTCGTCTGCGAGGTCTGATACAAGCCCGAAGAGCGGCGAAGCGGCCCGATACAGGCAAAGTGGGGCTTAAGGTTTACACACGCCTGTTGGCAGCTTCGTAGACTTCATCGGCCGGCTCGTTGTCCTTGAAAATGACAAGATGGGTCGCATTCCCGCTGGTCACTTCCTTCAAGCGCGCACCAAACGTTCTAGCCATCGCCGTGGCAGACACAGCCTGCTCAGCTCTGATCATTAGTCCACCCATCGCATGTTTGCTCCCGTCAGTTGCTGCATTGCCTCCGAAGACTACAGGGAGTAAGGAAGGGATGCAGCTGCTCTTGCCGACTTGATAGCACACAATTTTGCGCAAAATAATACGCAAATGAATACGTACAAATGCCTTCCTGATAGGTGGTATGCCTCTGCGGAAGGCAGATTAGTGACCCAACAGAGGGTGTGCAACGAGATGCAGTCGGCAGAAGTTTTTGGGAAATGGACTACATCAGGGCGCTGACCTAGTCACGATTGAAGATCATGCCATTCGCTATTGGCCTGGCGCGTGTGGTTGCAGGAACGATCGGGCGGGACTATAAGAGCTCAAGCTAACTTGAGGTCAACCGGCGTGACAGTTAAATCATCCACCGACAGCTCGCGGCTGCTCACCGTCGGCGAGGTCGCCAAACGCAGTGGCGTGGCGGTCTCCGCCCTGCACTTCTACGAATCCAAAGGGCTGATCGCCGGCACCCGTACCGCCGGCAACCAGCGGCGTTACCCCGCATTGGTGCTGCGCACCATCGCCATCATCAAGGTGGCCCAGCGCACCGGCATCCCCCTCGAAGAAATCAAACGCGCCCTGGGCCGCTACCCGCCGAACAGCAAACTCACGGCCGCCCAGTGGGGCGAGATGTCATCGGCCTGGCGAGAAGACCTGAACGCCCGCATTCGCACGCTGGAGGCCCTGAGAGACAGCCTGGACAACTGCATCGGCTGCGGTTGCCTGTCGTTGCAAGACTGCCCGCTGCGCAACCCCGAGGACGTGCTGGGCAAGGAGGGATCGGGGGCCAGGATCCTGGAAAATGACGGTGCTGCCGGGGGACGGTAAGCGCGGGCCTTTCATGGCGACCTGCATCTGATCATCGAGAAGCGATGACACATTGCTTGCTTATGACACAAAGTGTCATTAGTATCGATGTGTGTCCTAGCTTGCACGCTGTGCCAGCCAGGTAGTCATTACCGCCTTCTCATGCAGGTACTCTCCGTGACCACGACCATGCAGACCCCCAAGGACCAGCTCGTCAAACATGCCCAGCAGCAGATGCTGACTGCGCTGGCCGACAACACTTACACCCCGCGGCAGAAACTCGCCCTGACCTGCCGAATCCTGTTCGACGGCGGCCACGACTCCGGCCTGGCCGGGCAGATCACCGCACGGGCGCCGGAGCCTGGCACCTACTACACCCAACAGCTTGGCCTGGGCTTCGACGAGATTTCGGCCTCCAACCTGCTGGTCGTCGACGAAGACCTGAACGTGCTGCACGGCCACGGCATGGCCAACCCAGCGAATCGCTTTCACAGCTGGCTGTATCGCGCACGCCCCGACGTGAACTGCATCATCCATACCCACCCGTTGCACAGCGCCGCCCTGTCGATACTCGAAGTGCCGCTGGCCATCTCGCACATGGACCTTTGCCCGCTGTTCGACGATTGCGCCTTCCTCAAGGAATGGCCGGGCGTGCCGGTGGGCAATGAAGAAGGCGAGATCATCGCCGGGGCCATCGGCGACAAGCGGGCGATCCTGCTTTCCCACCATGGCCTGTTGATCGCCGGCCGCTCGATCGAGGAAGCCTGTGTGCTTGCTCTACTGTTCGAACGCGCCGCCAGGATGCAGCTGCTGGCCATGGGCGCCGGTGAGATCCGCCCGATCCCCGAAGCACTTGGCAAAGAAGCCCATGACTGGATTTCCACGCCCAAACGCCATGGCGCCGCGTTCAGCTATTACGCGCGTCGTGCCTTGCGTGCCCATGGCGACTGCCTGGGCTGATCGAAGTTGTCCCCCTTCCTGAACAACGGCAAAGGTACCTGGTCATGTCTACACCTGTAATTCGCGGCGTCATCGGCTACACCATCACCCCCTTCGCGGCAGACGGCTCGGTCGATCTGAACGCATTGGGTAGATCCATCGACAGCCTGATCCAGGCCGGCGTGCACGCTATCGCCCCGCTGGGCAGTACCGGCGAAGGCGCCTACCTGTCCGATAGCGAGTGGGAATCTGTGGTTCGCTTCAGCCTGGAGAAGGTCGCCGGCCGTGTACCCAGCGTGGTCAGCGTCTCGGACCTGACCACCGCGCGTACCGTGCAGCGTGCCCGCCTGGCCCAGGCGTGCGGGGCCACGGCGGTGATGGTGTTGCCCGTCTCCTATTGGAAGTTGACCGAGGCCGAGGTGGTCGACCACTACAGAGCGGTCGGCGCGGCGATCGACATCCCGATCATGCTCTACAACAACCCGGGCACCAGCGGCACCGACCTGTCGGTAGAGCTGATCCTGCGTATTCTGGGCGAAGTCGCCAATGTCACCATGGTCAAGGAGAGCACCGGTGATATTCAGCGCATGCACCGCCTGTACACCGCGACCGAAGGCAAGGTGGCGTTCTACAACGGTTGCAACCCGCTCACCCTGGAAGCCCTGGTTGCCGGTGCCACGGGCTGGTGCACCGCAGCGCCAAACCTGATCCCCGCGTTGAACCTGGCCTTGTGGGACGCCGTGCAGAACGGCGAGCTGGCAGAGGCGCGTGCGCTGTTCTACCGCCAATACGAATTGCTGGCGTACATCACCCGCCGTGGCCTGCCCACCACCATCAAGGCTGGGCTGAAAATGCGGGGCCAGGATGTGGGCGCACCGCGACTGCCCCTGCAGCCGCTGGACCCGCAAGGCAGTGCCTACCTCAAAGGGCTGCTGGACGCGCTCGCACCCCAGTAACGCACGCCCCTGTAGGAGCGGCCTTGCGTCGCGAAAGGGGTGCGAAGCAGCCCCAGCAATCTATACGGCGAAGCTGAGATCCTGGGGCTGCTCCGCACCCCTTTCGCGACGCAAGGCCGCTCCTACCCTCAGCCACGGACACTGCCACCCGAGTGCACCACCCGCCCCGCCTCACCGGGCCGGTTGACGAACAGCAGGTCAAGCGTGCTATTGCGCAGCCCTTTAACAGGGTTCCAGTTCGCCGATGTATGAGTGTAGCGCTCGCGCAACAGCCGTTGCTCCTGCTCGGTCAAATGCGCGTGGTCACTACGCCCCAAGGCAAAATCATGCAGCTTGCGGCTGATTTCGCCCAACTCATCCGGCACTGCATAGGCCTCATCGTTGCCCAACTCGGCAAACGGCACGCCCGCGCGCAGCGCCAACTCACGCATGATGCTCAGACGGCCTGGATAAATTTGCCAGCCGCCATTAGTCGCCACCCCCCCGGATAGATTAAAGTATCACCCCTTGCCGAGGCAGCTGCCCCCCAGCGCGCCTGCGGCCCAATACCAGGAACCGTCGCCGATGGAACACCGTGAAGCGCTGATCGCGCTGCGCACCTTTCTTTCCTCCCAGATCCTAGGCCAGGAGAAGCTGGTCGAGCGGCTGCTGATCGTGCTCCTGGCCGACGGCCACATGCTGGTCGAGGGCGCCCCGGGCCTGGCCAAGACCAAGGCCATCAAGGAGCTCGCCGAGGGTATCGAAGCGCAGTTCCACCGCATCCAGTTCACCCCCGACCTGCTCCCTGCCGACATTACCGGCACCGAAATCTACCGCCCGGAAACCGGCAGTTTCGTGTTCCAGCAGGGGCCGATCTTCCACAACCTGGTGCTGGCCGACGAAATCAACCGCGCCCCGGCCAAGGTCCAGTCGGCGCTGCTCGAAGCCATGGCCGAGCGCCAGGTCAGCGTGGGCCGCAGTACCTACGACCTGTCACCGCTGTTTCTGGTCATGGCCACCCAGAACCCCATCGAGCAAGAGGGCACCTACCCGCTGCCCGAGGCTCAGCTCGACCGCTTCCTGATGCACGTGAAAATCGGCTTCCCGGACGCTGCGGTGGAGCGGCGCATCCTGCTGCAAGCCCGCGGCGAAGCACTGGGCGGCGAGACCAAGCCCGAGCGCCGGGTCAGCCAGCAGGCGATCTTCGCCGCGCGCAAGGAAATCCTCGGCCTGTACATGGCCGACGCCGTCGAGGAATACCTGGTGCAACTGGTGATGGCCACACGTACCCCGGCCAAGTTCGATACCGAACTGGCCGACTGGATCGCCTACGGCGCCAGCCCCCGCGGCTCGATTTCGCTGGACCGCTGCTCACGTGCCCATGCCTGGCTGGCCGGGCGCGACTTCGTCAGCCCCGAGGATATCCAGGCGGTGCTGTTCGACGTGCTGCGCCACCGCATCATCCTGTCGTTCGAGGCCGAGGCTGCGGGGATCGACCAGGACCGGGTGGTCCAGCGTATCCTCGACGTCGTCGCCGTTGCCTGAGCCCATGCCCACCGCGCAGCTGGCCGAGCCCGGCATCCGTATCGGCCTTGCCGAGCTGATCGACATGCGCCACCGCGTGCGCGAAATCCAGCTGTTTTCCCGGCCCGGCCAGCGCAGCCCGCTGGTGGGCCTGCACCACTCCAAGCTGCGCGGACGCGGCGTGGACTTCGACCAGGTGCGCGTCTACCAGGCCGGCGACGATGTGCGCAACATCGACTGGCGCGTCACCGCGCGCACGCAGGAGCCACACACTAAGCTGTTCCATGAAGAGCGCGAGCGGCCGATCTTCATTCTGGTCGAGCAGAGCCAGCGGCTGTTCTTCGGCTCGGGGCTGATGTTCAAGTCGGTACTGGCAGCCCAGGCCGCAGCACTGTTCGGCTGGGCAGCGCTGGGGCACAACGACCGCATTGGCGGGCTGGTGTTCGGCGACAACGAACACCACGAAATCAAGCCGCGGCGCAGCAAGCAGAGCCTGCTGCAGTTGCTCAACCGCCTGGCCAAGGTCAACCAGTCGCTGCACACCGAAGCCACGCCCCAGGCCGACAGCCTTGGCCTGGCCTTGCGCCGGGCGCGCGAAGTGCTGCGCCCTGGCAGCCTGGCGATCATCATCTGCGACGAACGCGCGCTGACCGACCAGGTCGAGCAACACCTGGCCATGCTCTCGCGCCACTGCGACCTGTTGCTGCTGCCCGTCTCCGACCCGCTCGACCACGCCTTGCCCGCTGCCGGCCTGTTGCGCTTCGCCCAGCGCAGCGCGCAACTGGAGCTCGACACCCTGGACGCCAGCCTGCGCCAGGCTTACCGCCAGCAAGCCGAGTCGCGTATCGAGCGCTGGGAACTGATGGCACAGAAGCTGCGCGTGGTGCTGATGCCGCTGAGCACCCAAAGCGAGATGATCGAGCAGTTGCGCGAGTACCTTAACGCCCAGCGCGCGGGGAGCAGCAAATGAACCCGCTGGACCAGTTGCACCCGCTGATCACCCCAGAGGCAATCGGCCTGTGGCCACCGGCACCGGGTTGGTGGGTGTTGCTGGCCTTGCTGCCGCTGCTTGCCTGGGGCCTGTGGCGTATGCGCCGTTGGCGCCCCGGCAAACGCCGCATCGTGCGTGCCGAGCAACCGCTCGACCCAGTGCGCGTGGCCGCCCTGGCCGAACTTGCTCGCCTGCCGCGCCCCTATGACGGAGCCCCGGCCGGCGCCTGGCTGCAGCAGATCAACGGCTTGCTCAAGCGCCTGTGCCGCAGCCACTACCCCGGTGCCAACAGCCACACGCTCAACGGTCGCCAGTGGCTGGCATTTCTCGACAACCGCTGCCCGGCCGCCGGCCTGACCCGCTGGATGGTGCTGGTCGAAGGCGCCTACAAGCCTGAGTGCAAACTCGACGACAAAGCCATCGTCGGCCTCAGCCAGGCTGTCGAAACCTGGATCCGCAAGCATGTTTGAACTGGCCTGGCCGTGGATGTTCGCCCTGCTGCCGCTGCCGTGGCTGGCACGCATGATGCTGCCCGCCGCCGACAGTGGCGAGCCGGTGCTCAAGGTGGGCTTCCTGAACGAGCTGGAAGGCCTTGCCGGGCGCCGGGCGCGGCTCAACCTGCCGACCTGGCGCCAACAGGCGCCCTTCGTCATCATCTGGCTGTTGCTGCTGTTGGCCGCAGCCCGCCCGCAATGGCTCGGCGACCCGGTACCGGTGGCGGCCAGCGGTCGCGACCTGCTGGTGGCGGTGGATGTGTCGGGCTCGATGGACTTCCCCGACATGCAGTGGAAGGACGACGAGATCAGCCGCCTCGACCTGGTCAAGGCGCTGCTGGGCGACTTTCTTCAGGACCGCGAAGGCGACCGGGTCGGCCTGATCCTGTTTGGCAGCCAGGCCTACCTGCAGGCCCCGCTGACCTTCGACCGGCGTACCGTGCGTACCTTCCTCGACGAAGCGCAGATCGGCATCGCCGGCAAGAACACCGCCATCGGTGACGCCATCGGCCTGGCGGTCAAGCGCCTGCGCCAGCGCCCGGCACAGAGCCGGGTGCTGGTGCTGATCACCGACGGCGCCAACAACGGCGGGCAGATCCACCCGCTGACCGCCGCCCGCCTGGCCGCCCAGGAAGGCGTGCGCATCTATACCATCGGCATCGGTGCCAACCCCGAGGCCAGCGGCACTCCTGGCCTGCTGGGCCTCAACCCGAGCCTTGACCTGGACGAAGCCTCGCTCAAGGAAATCGCCGACATGACCCACGGCGCCTACTTCCGCGCCCACGACGGCGCCGAACTGGACGCCATCGGCGACGCCCTCGACGAATTGGAGCCGGTGGCCCAGCAACCGACCCAGGCGCGCACCGCCAAGGCCCTGTATGCCTGGCCACTGGCCCTGGCGCTGTTGCTCAGCGTGCTGCTGGTGGTGGCCGTGCAATGGCCCGACAACCGTCTGCAGCGCCTGCTGCGCAAACCGCGCTTTCTGCAGCCGCATCCGGAATGGCGCCAGCGCCTCAAACGCCTGCGGCTGAGGAGGCGGCGATGATCGAGCTCTGGCCACAATGGTTGCGCCCCCTCTGGCTGCTGGTCGTGCCGCTGCTCGGCTGGCTGCTGTTCAAGCTTTGGCACCGGCGTAAACGCGCCGGGCGCTGGCAGATGATCTTGCCGCCGGCCTTCCATGCCGTGCTGCTTGGGGGCGGCAGCGGCAGCACCAGCAAACTGCCCTGGGTCGTGCTGGGCCTGGCCTGGGCACTGGTGGTCATGGCGCTGCTCGGGCCGAGCTGGCAACGCGTGGAAGAAAACCGCCAACGCCCGGCCGACCCGCTGGTGATCCTGCTTGAACTCACCCCACAGATGCTCGCCGAGGACAGCCCACCCAACCGTCTGGAGCAGGCCCGGCGCAAGGTCCTCGACCTGCTCGAACACCGCCACGACAGCCAGACCGCACTGATCGTCTACGCAGGGTCCGCCCACACCCTGGTGCCGCTGTCCGACGACCTGGGTACCACCCGCAACCTGCTGGAGGCGATCGACCCGTCGATCATGCCCAAACCCGGCCAGCGCGCAGACCTGGCGGTGCAAAAAGGCCTGGCCTTGCTGGCCCAGAGCGGCCTGGGGCAAGGCCGCCTGCTGTTGATTGGCTCCTCGCTCAGCGCAGCGGAACGCCAAGGCATCGTCCAGGCCCTCGGCCGCCAGGGCCCAAGCCTGCTGATGCTGGGCATCGGCAGCCGCGACGGCGCCCCGGTGCGGCAGGCCAACGGCGAATTCCTCAAGGATGACCAGGGCGGCATCCTGCTGCCACGCCTGGACAGCGCCAGCCTCAAGGCATTTGTCAGCAGCACCGGCGGGCGCTACCGCAATGCCCGGGTCGACGACCTCGACCTGCGCGGCCTGGGCCTGTTCGACAACCCGCGCGCCTTGCGTAACGACGGCCAGACCTTGCAACTGGATAGCTGGGCAGACCAGGGCTACTGGTTGCTGATTCCACTGCTGCTGCTGGCGGCCTGCGCCGGCCGTCGCGGCTGGCTGTTCTGCCTGCCGCTATTGCTGGCCCTGCCGCAGCCCAGCCAGGCGTTCGAGTTCAATGACCTGTGGCTGCGCCCCGACCAGCAAGGCCAGCGCCTGCTCGAACAGAACCGCCCGGCCAGCGCCGCGCGCCATTTCCAGGACGCGCAATGGCGCGGCATGGCGCTGTATCAGGCCGGCGATTACGCCGGTGCCGCCCAGGCCTTCTCCGAAGGCAACACGGCGGCAGCGCACTACAATCGAGGCAATGCCCTGGCCCGCAGTGGTGAGCTGGAAGCCGCGCTGGACGCCTATGACCAGGCCCTGGAGCGCCAACCCGACCTGCAACCGGCACTGGACAACCAGGCGCTGGTCCAGCAAATGCTGCAACAGCGTGAGGCCAAGGCCGAACAACAAGCCGCCAGCAGCGAAGCCCAAGGCACACCCGGCAGCGAAACCGAAGGCAACAGCAGCTCGGCCAGCAACCCCGCACAGGGCACGCCCGGCAGTGACGAACACGCCAACGCCGAACAACCCGGCGAAGGCAGCAACAACAGCCAGGCCACACCGGGCAACCAGGGCGGCGCCGCCGACGACATCATCCAGCCACCCCAGCGCCCAGTGTCCACCAGCCTCGACGCCGAACAGCGTCAAGCCCTTGAACAGTGGCTGCGGGAGATCCCCGATAACCCGGCGGAACTGCTGCGGCGCAAATTCTGGTATGAACAGCAATTGCATCAGGACAACCCACAATGAGTCGCTTCGGCGTCTTTCTCCTCGGTTTCTTATGGGCCTTGCTGGCCCAGGCCGAACCGATGCTGCAAGCCAGCGTCGACCGTACCCGCCTGGGCGCCGGCGAAAGCCTGGAACTGACCCTCGAAAGCCAGGACGTGACCCAGTTTGGCAAGCCCGACCTGCGTGCCCTGGAGGGCGACTTCGAGGTGCGTGGCACTCGTCAGTTGAACAGCCTGCACACCCTCGACGGCGAAACCCGCGCCAGCACCCGCTGGATCATCACCCTGCTGCCACGGCGCAGCGGCAGCCTGCGCATCCCGGAACTGCAACTGGGCCAGTCACGCAGCCAGGCCATCGACCTGCAAGTGCTGCAGGCCGATGCCAGCCGCCAGGACAGCGCCTCCCAAGTGTTCATCGAAGCGACCCTGGACAGCACCGATGTGTATGTCCAGGCCCAGGCGGTGCTGACCCTGCGCATCTACCATTCGGTGGCGCTGTATGACGACAGCAGCCTCAGCCCGCTGCAGTTGGACAACGCCAAGGTCGAGCCTTTGGGCGAGTCGCGCACTTACGAAAAGGAAATCAACGGCGTGCGCCACGGGGTGATTGAAACCCGCTATGCCGTCTATCCGCAGCAGAGCGGCGGCCTGGAAATCCCCCCCCTGACCTTTACCGCCACCGCCGCCGCCAGCGTCGACGACGAACAGTCGCCCGCCGCAGCGCCGCGTGCCGGCCGCCAGGTGCAGGTCAGCTCGCTGCCGCTGCGCCTCGCCGTGCGCCCGATTCCGGCGGCCTGGCCGGCCGGTGCGCCGTGGCTGCCCGCACGCAGCCTGACCCTTGAAGAGCACTGGAACCCCGACCCAGGCAGCCAGCAGACGCAGATTGGCGATTCCCTCACCCGCAACATCACCCTGCGCGCTGACGGTTTGTCCAGCACTCAGCTGCCGCCGCTGCCGGCCACCGAGATCACCGGCCTGCGCCGCTACCCCGACCAGCCGCTGCTGCGCAACGAAATCAACGACCGCGGCATGACCGCCAACCGCGAGGAGCGTGAGGCTCTGGTGCCTACCCACAGTGGCGAGTTGGCCCTGCCAGCGCTGGAAGTATCGTGGTGGAACACCCGTGAAGATCACCTCGAGCACACCAGCCTGCCGGCGCGAACCCTGGACGTTCAGGACAACCCGGCGCTGAGCGCCGACACCCCGGTCGGCGACAGCCGTTCTGGCAGCGGCTTGCTGTGGCCTTGGCAGCTTGCCACGCTGGTGTTGGCCCTGACTACGCTGCTGGGCTTCACCCTGTGGTGGCGGGCGCGCTCGCAACCGGCGGTGCTGCGCGCCGCGCAACAAGGCCCCAGCCCACGCACCCTGCTGGACGACCTCAAGCGCGCCTGCCAGGCCAACGACCCGCAGGCCACGCGCCAGGCGCTCGACGCCTGGGCACGCCAGCAACCGCAGACGCTGGCGGAGATGGCGGCGCGTTTCGTGCCGTTGTCCGATGCGCTGGATGGGCTGAATGGGGCTTTGTATAGCGAGAGTGGCCAGTATTGGCAGGGTGAGGATTTGTGGCGGGCGATCGGTACCATTCCGCCGGCCGAGCAGGTGCTGCTGCCTTCCGGGGATACGGGGGGGTTGCCGCCGTTGTATCCGAAGTGACATGTGGGCTGCAGCGGGTGCAGGGCTTGGCATTTTCAGCGCCTATGAGATCGAGCGCCGGGGCTGGCAGGTGCTTGCCACAACGTACTCAGGGCCTATGAGATCGAGCGCCGCGCGGGCGGCGCTCGATCTCATAGGCGCTGAAAGACTCATGACATGCACCTGTACTCCCACATCCATTCCCCCACAGGCAATCCCCCTCAGGCATGCCCCTCTCCCCCACCATTGAGTTACCATACCCCTCTGCGCAACGCCCATCATCCAAGCCAAGCCCCCCGCTTGCTCGACTCGACACCAACAGGTCATCCATGCGTCTGTTTCATACCTCCGACTGGCACCTGGGCCAAAGCCTGCACGGCCAGGAACGCGATTTCGAACACGCTTGCTTCCTCCACTGGCTGCTCGGCCAACTGCACCTGCGCCAGCCGGATGCGCTGCTGATCGCCGGCGACATCTTCGACACGGTCAACCCACCGGTCAAAGCCCAGGAGCGCCTCTACGACTTCATCGTCCAGGCCCACGAGCAACAGCCCAAGCTGGACATCGTGATGATCGCCGGCAACCACGACTCCGGCTCGCGCATCGAACTGCCCGCAGCATTGATGCGCCGCCTGCGCACCCACGCCCTGGGCCGTGTGCACTGGCTCGACGAAGGCCAGCTGGATGCCGAGCGCCTGCTGATCCCACTGACCAACGCCCGCGGCAAAATCAGCGCCTGGTGCCTGGCGCTGCCCTTCCTGCGCCCCGCGGAAGTGACCGGCCCGCAGCTGGGTGACGATTACCTGCAAGGCATCACCCAGGTGCACCAGCAACTGATTGCCGCCGCCCTGCAAAAACGCAAGAAGGACCAGGCGCTGGTCGCCATCAGCCATGCCCACATGGCCGGCGGCGCCGTGTCGGAAGACTCCGAGCGCAGCCTGATCATCGGCAACGCCGAGGCCTTGCCGGCCAAGCTGTTCGACAAGGCCATCAGCTATGTCGCCCTGGGCCACCTGCACAAGCCGCAGAAGGTCAACCGCGAAGACCGCATTCGCTACAGCGGCTCGCCGATCCCACTGTCGTTCGCCGAGATCAACTACCCGCACCAGGTGCTGGAGGTAGAGCTGGACGGTGCCGAGCTGGTCAGCGTCGAAGCGCGCCCGGTGCCTCGCGCCGTGGCCCTGCAACGCATCGGCCCGGCACCGCTTGGCGAGCTGCTGGCACAGCTCGCCGAACTGCCGGTGATCGACCTGCTCGAAGACCCTAACCGCCAGCCCTGGCTCGAAGTGCGCGTCGTGCTGGACGAACCGCAGCCCGACCTGCGCCAGCAAATCGAAGGCGCCCTGCAAGGCAAAGCCGTGCGGCTGATCCGCATTGGCGCCGAATATGCCGGGCGCGCCAGCGCCGAGGACGACGACCTGGCCTTCGTCGAACTGTCCCAGATGACCCCGCAGGACCTGTTCAGCCGCGCCTGGGAGCAAGCCTACGGCAACCCCGCCGATGAACAGGCCTTGGCCGACTTCGCCCTGCTGTTGCAGGACGCACAGCTGGAAGAGGAACAGCCATGAAGATTCTCGCCATCCGCCTGAAGAACCTGGCATCCCTGGCCGGCCCGATCGACATCGATTTCACCGCCGAGCCGCTGGCCAGCGCCGGCCTGTTCGCCATCACCGGCCCGACCGGCGCCGGCAAGAGCACGCTGCTCGATGCCCTGTGCCTGGCCCTGTTCGGCACTGTCCCCCGGCTCAACGACATTGGCCGCGAAGCCAAGGTGCCGGACGCCGACGGCGAGATCCCGACCTCTGACCCACGCAACCTGGTGCGCCGAGGCACCGGCAGCGGTTTCGCCGAAGTCGACTTCGTCGGCATCGACGGCCGTCGCTACCGTGCCCGCTGGGAAGCCAACCGCGCCCGCGACAAGGCCAACGGCAAGCTGCAACACAGCCGCCAGAGCTTTTATGACCTGGACAGCGAGCAGGTACTGGCCAGTGGCAAGCAGGAATACAAGCAACTGGTCGAAGCGCGCCTGGGCCTGAACTTCGAGCAGTTCACCCGCGCGGTGATGCTGGCCCAGAGCGAGTTCGGCGCCTTCCTCAAGGCCGACGACAAGGAACGCAGCGAACTGCTGGAAAAGCTCACCAACACGGCGATTTACACCCGCCTTGGCCAGCGTGCCTTCAGCAAGGCCCGCGAGGCCGGCGAGGCGCACAGTGCCCTGAAGGACCGCGCCAGCCACCTGTTGCCCATGCCGAGCGATGCCCGTGCCGAACTCGACCAGCGCCTGGAGCAGGCACAGCAGCAGTTCAAGGCCGACCAGGCGCAAGAGCGCCAGCTCGAGCAGCAACGTACCTGGCTCGATGAACAGCGCCAGCTGCAGGTACAGCAGGGCGAAGCCAGCTCAGCATTGCAGGCCGCCGAGCAGGCTTGGCAGCACCTCACCGATCAGCGCCTGGACCTGGAGCGCCTGGAGCGCCTGGCGCCCCAGCGCCACCAGTTCCACCGTCAGCAGGCCCTGGCGGCGCAGCTCGCGCCGTTGGCCAGCGAGCTCAGCGAACAACACCGCCAGCAGAGCGACCTGCAAGGCCGCATCGGCGAACTTGAACGGGCCCTCGAATCAGCCCGTCAGGCGCTGAGCCAGGCCCAGGCCAGCCAGGGCGAAAACGCCCCGCGCCTGCGCCAGGCCTTCGCCGAGCAAGACACCCTCACCCGCCTGGAGCAAGAACTGGCCAAGGCCCGCGAGGCCGGCCAGCAGGCCGACCTGGCCGCCGCCGAGCTCGCGCAACAACTGCAGCAGTTGGCCGAGCACCAGCAGCGCGGCCAGCAGCAACTGGCGCAGATCGACACTGCTCTGGCCGAGAGTGCCCCCCTGGCTGCCCTCACCAGCGCCTGGCAGGCTTATCGCCCACAGCTGCAACAGTTGCTGCAGATCGGCAACCGCCTGAACCAGGGCGGCGAAGAGCTGCCGGGCCTGCAGGCCCAGGCCAGCCAGGCCAATGCGCAGTTGCAAACCCAGCGCGACGCCCTCGAAGTGCTGTTCCGCGAAGCCGCAGCAGAGCCCCAGGCCTTGGCCGAACAGCTCGACCTGTTGGGCGGCATGCTGCAGGAAAACCGCAAACAGCAACGTGCCGTGGAACAACTGTCGCGCCTGCATGCCCGCGAGCAGGAGCTGCAACAGGGTATCCAGTCGTTGCGCGAACGCCAGCAACTGGCCCTGCAGCAACGCCAGCAACTGATTGGCGAAGGCACCGCCGCCAAGGCCGAGCTTGAAGCTGCCGAGCAGGCGCTGGCGCTCACCCGGCAACTGCTGGAACGTCAGCGCCTGGCGCGCAGCACCAGCGTCGAAGAACTGCGTGCGCAATTGCACGAGGGCGAACCCTGCCCGGTCTGTGGCAGCGCCGAGCATCCCTTCCATCAGCCCGAAGCGCTGCTGCAAAGCCTGGGCCGGCATGACCAGGCCGAAGAAGCGACGGCCCTGGCACAGGTCGAGCACTTCAATTCCCGCCTGATCGAGTTGCGCACCCAGGTGGGTGTGGTCAATGGCCAGATCAAGGAGTATCAGCATCAACAGGCGCAACTGAGTGAGCAGTTGCAGCCGCTGGCCGAGCAACTGGCGGCCCATGCCCTGTGGCCCGCACTCAGTGCCCATGAAGACAAGGCCCGCAGTGCCTGGCTGGACAGCCAACTGCGCCGCCTCGACCAGGAAATCGGCCGTGACGAACAGCGCCAAGCCACGCTGCTGACCCTGCAAAGGGATGCCACCCGCCTCAATCAGCAGTTGCAAGCCGCGAGCGAAGCCCAACAGCAGGCACAACGCCGCCTGGACCAGCAGCACCAAGCTCTGGCCGCCGACCAGGAACGCCTTGAGCAGGCCTTGGCCGATTTCGCCAACCTGCTGCCGCCCCCTGTGCTGCAGGCCCTGCGCGATGAGCCGGCGCAGGCCTTCCTCAGCCTCGACCAGCAGATCGCCCAGCGCCAGCAACAGCTGGACCAGCAAAAGGACGAACTGCAAGAACATCAGCAGCGCCTGCAACAGCTGGAGCGCCTGCACGACCAGCAGCAAACCCGCGTGCAGCGCCAGCAAGAACTGCAACTGCAGGTCAGCGGGCTGGCCGAACAGATGGACAAGGCCCGCGCCGCCCTGGCCGAGCTGCTGGGTGAACACCCGCGTGCCGAGGACTGGCAACGCCATCTGGAGCAACAGGTAGAGCACGCCCGCACAGGCGAAGCCGAGACTGCCGAACAGTTGCAACAGGCCCGCACTCATGCCCTGCAGCTGGCCGGCGAACTCAAGGCCAATAGCGCCCGCCAGCAGGCTTTGGACCACGAACACCAGCAGTTGCAGGGTGAAATCGCTCAGTGGCGCGCCGCACACCCCGAGCTCGACGATAGCGGCCTCGACCGCCTGCTGGCCATGGACGACGCACAAGTGGGCGAACTGCGCCAGCACCTGCAAGTTGCACAAAAGGCCATCGAACAAGGCCGCGTGCTGTTGCAGGAGCGTGAACAGCGCCTGCAGCAACATACCGCGCAAGCCAGCGTCGAGGCCACGGCCGAAGACCTTGAGCAGTCCCTCGCAGCTCTGCGCACGTTGCTGGCCAACCATGAACAGCAGTGCGCCGAGCTGCGCGCCGCCCAGGCCGAAGACCAGCGTCGCCAACTGGCGTATCAGGCGCTGGCAGAGGACATCGAACAGGCCCATCAGCAATGGCAGCGCTGGGCGCGCCTGAATGCGTTGATCGGTTCGGCCTCTGGCGATGTGTTCCGCAAGATCGCCCAGGGTTACAACCTCGACCTGCTGCTGCACCATGCCAACAGCCAGTTGCGCCAACTGGCGCGTCGCTACCGCCTCAAGCGCGGCGGCAGTGCCCTGGGCCTGCTGGTGCTGGACACCGAGATGGGCGACGAGCTGCGCTCGGTGCATTCGCTGTCGGGCGGTGAAACCTTCCTGGTATCGCTGGCCCTGGCACTGGGCCTGGCATCGATGGCCTCGAGCACCCTGCGCATCGAATCGTTGTTCATCGACGAAGGCTTCGGCAGCCTCGACCCAGAATCACTGCAACTGGCCATGGATGCCCTCGACGGCTTGCAGGCTCAGGGCCGCAAGGTCGCGGTGATCTCCCACGTGCAGGAGATGCATGAACGCATCCCGGTGCAGATCCAGGTGCGCCGCCAGGGCAACGGCCTGAGTGACGTCGAGGTGTGCGGGTGATCCTCTACTCGTTCCGCCGCTGCCCCTGGGCCATGCGCGCGCGCCTGGCCCTGCGCTATGCCGGGTGCGAAGTACGGGTCGAGGAAGTGGCGATGAAGAACAAACCGGCCGCGCTGCTGGCGTTGTCGCCCAAGGGTACGGTGCCGGTGCTGGACACCGGTACCGGCGTGCTGGAGGAGAGCCTGGACATCATGCGCTGGGCGCTGGAACGCAACGACCCGCAGGACTGGCGGCTACGGGCGGACCCGGCGGCGGCGCAACAGGCCGAGGCGCTGATCGCCCGTAACGACTCCACGTTCAAGGCGCAGGTGAACCTGTACAAGTACGCCGAGCGATACCCTGAGCATTCCCGCGAGCACTACCGCCAGCAGGCCGAAACCTGGCTGGCAGCGCTTGAAGTACTGCTTGAAGGCCGGGCTTACCTGCTGGCCGATCATCCGAGCCTGGCCGACGCCGCGTTGCTGCCCCTGATGCGCCAGTTTGCCGGGGTCGAGCCGCAGTGGTTCGCCGAGGCGGCTTATCCGCGGGTGCGGAGCTGGCTGGAGGGGTGGCTGGCGTCGGACCTGTTCAAGGCTGTCATGGCCAAGTGACCTGACATGGCCCTTGTGTAGGAGCGGCCTTGCGTCGCGAAAGGGGCGCGTAGCGGCCCCAAGTTCTGTGTCGCTACACAGATTGCTGGGGCCGCTGCGCAGCCCTGTTCGCGACGCAAGGCCGCTCCTACACAAAAGCCGGGTAGTGCTCAGTGGCCGTGCTTGCCACTCAAGGCTGCATGGAAATGCGCGCTCTGGCGCAGGTACTGCTCGGTATAGCTGTGGGTACTGGACGCCTTGCTGCTGGTGTCGGCATGGGCCTGTGCCGGCAGCACGACCGAAGCGGAGATGGCGGATGCGGCGATGACCGGGAAGAGATTGAAGTTCATCTGGGCTTACCTCGACGGCGGTGGTTTGACGTTGGCCCGTTTGGGCCTTGGGTCAAACTTACGCCGCCAAGGTCGCCGCTAGAAATTCATTGCGACAGTAACCATTATCACGCTGATCGATAGTCACTCGATGAATTTCAGGTCCGACGGCGCATCCTGTGGCAGCGTCTGCACCGTGTCCCCCAGTTTGCCGCTACGCGGATCGCGGCGCATGACCACAATCTGGTTACTCTTCTGGTTGGCCACGAGCAGGAAGTTGTCGCTGGGGTCCAGGGCAAATTCCCGAGGGTGATCACCTTCGACCGAACGGCGCTGCAAGAACGCCAGTTGGCCATCATCCTTACCTACGCTGAACGCCACGATCTCGTTGGCCGTGCCCCGATTGCTGACATACAGGAAGCGCCCGTCCGCCGACAGGTGCAAGCCACCACTTGCTTTCGCCGCGGCATCCTGGCGCTCGGTCAGGGGCAGGCGCTGGCGTTCGACAAGGTTGCCTTCCTGAACATCGAACATCACCACCTCGGCGCTCATTTCCAGGGTCAGGTAAGCGTGTCGCCCCTTGCCGTCGAACAGCAGGTGGCGCGGGCCGCTGCCCGGCGGCAAGGCCACTGAAGCAGGAATCGCCGGGGTCAGTGGGTGGTCCGCGCTGGCGCCATCGTAGCGATAGATGAACACCTTGTCGGCGCCCAGGTCGCTGGCATACAGGTGCTGCCCATCCGGCGACAGCACCAGCGAATGCACATGGGCGCCGGCCTGGCGTTCGGGGTTGGCGCCACTTGGCTTGTGCCGGGCCTGCTGCACCACCGCCTTGAGCTTGCCGTCCTTGGCCACCGGGATCACCACCAGGCTGCCACCGGGGTCTGGCTTGACCGCGTAATTGGCAACGAACAGGTAGCGCTGGTCGCGGCTGAGGCTGGCGTGGGTTGGCTCGTCGCCCCGGCTGGCCACCTGGTTGAGGGGTTTGATCTCGCCTTTGCTGCTCACGCTGAAACTGCTGACGTGGCCCTGAACGGTTTCGTTGACGGCGAACAGTTGCCGCTGGTCGGCCGAGAGCACCAGCCAGGAGGGGCTCACGCTCTTGACCACCTGTTGCGGGGTGGGGTCGATATGGCCTGTCGTGCTGTCGAACCGGTAGCGGTAGATACCTTGGCTGGCGCCATCGGTGTAGCTGCCCACCAGCAGTGTGGCAGCCTGGGCATTGAGGGTCAGGGTCATCAGGCTAGCGGTCAGCAGGCTCGTCCAGATTCGCTTCATCGTCGTCTTCATCCGGGGCACGAAAGGCACTCATACAGACTAGACGATGCTCGCCCTGGGCATCGCTGAGCTGCCACTCGTCACCCGTGGCGATGGCGGCGGCGACCTGTTCGGCGGTGAAGGCCCAGCGGCGCAGCTGGCGGCCGTCCATGCATTCGACGGTGAGGCCGGTTTCGTTGGCGGTGAAGTCGAAGGCGTGCAGGCCGTCGATCAGCAGCATGTCGCAGGCTGCGAGGGCGGTGGCAAGGGGGGACATGGGGATACCAGTTAGAGAAGTGCCGGCATTATAACCCTGGGGCCGCAATGCGGCCCCCAGATACAGCAATCAGTGGGCGAAAATCGACCCACCCTCCTTGCCCACCATCTTCTCGGGCTTGATCAGGAACCGCGCCAGCGCCGGCAGCAGCCACAGCGCACCGAACATGTTCCACAGCAGCATGAAGGTCAGCATCAGGCCCATGTCGGCCTGGAACTTGATCGCCGAGAAGATCCAGGTGCACACGCCAATGGCCAGGCACAACCCCGTGAACAACACGGCCTTGCCAGTCGAACGCAGGGTTTCGTAGTAGGCCTCCTGCAGCGGCAGGCCTGCGCGCAAGAAGCTTTCCAGGCGGCTGTAGATGTAGATGCCGTAGTCCACGCCAATGCCCACGCCCAAGGCCACTACCGGCAAGGTGGCGACCTTCACGCCAATGCCCATGTAGGCCATCAGTGCATTACCCAGCACCGATGTCAGCACCAGCGGCAGGACGATGCACAAGGTCGCGGCGAACGAGCGGAAGGTGATCAGGCACATCACCGCCACGCAGATGTACACCAGCACCAGAATGGTCAGCTCGGCCGACTTGATGACCTCGTTGGTGGCCGCCTCGATCCCGGCGTTGCCGGCTGCCAGCAAAAACTGCAGGCCTTCCTTGTTGTAGCTGTCGGCAAAGGCCTTGGCGGCGGCGGTAACCCGTTCCAGGGTCTCGGCCTTGTGGTCGTTGAGGAACACCAGCACCGGCGCCAGCGAGCAGTCGGCGTTGTACAGGCCGTCGGCGCGGGCGATGGAGTTGTTGAGAACGTCCGGGTTGCGCGACAGGGTTTCCCATTTCAGGCTGCCCTCGTTCATGCCCTTGATCACCTGCTTGGACACGGTCACCAGCGAGATCGCCGACTGCACGCCCGGGGTGTTCTCCATGGTCCACATCAGCTCGTCGATCGGCGCCATTGTCGAGTGGATCGAGCAGCTTTCCGACGGCGTCTTGACCATGATCACCAGCACGTCCGAGCTGGTCGAATAGTTGCTGATGATGAAGTTGTTGTCCTGGTTGTAGCGTGAGTCCGGGCGCAGTTCCGGAGCGCCCTGGTCGAGGTCGCCGATCTTCAGGTTCTGGCTGTACCACAGGCCACCGGCGAACATCACCAAGGCCAGGCCAATCGACACCGGCGCCACCTTGGCACTGGCGAAGTTGGCCAGCAGGCGCCAGAACGGGTGTTCACGGGTCGCATCCTTCTTGCTGCGCTCGACGGCCTTGTTGCTGATGCCGACATAGGAGATCGCCACCGGCAGCAGGATCAGGTTGGTAAAGACGATGACCGCGACACCGATCGAAGCGCCGATGGCCAGCTCGCGGATGACCCCGATGTCGATGATCAGCAAGGTGATGAAGCCCACGGCATCGGCGAGGATGGCGATCATCCCGGGCAGGAACAGCTGGCGGAAGGTGCGCCGGGCCGCAGTCAGGGCGTTGTCGGCGTCGCTGGACTGCAGGGCGATGCCGTTGATCTTCTGCACCCCATGGGAAATGCCGATGGCGAAGATCAGGAAGGGCACCAGCATCGAATACGGATCCAGGCCGAAGCCCACCGCATGCATCAACCCCAGTTGCCAGACCACCGCCACCAGGGTGGTGATGAGCACGGCGATGGTGCTGCGGATGCACCAGGTAAACCAGTACAGCAGCACACAGGTGATGGCCAGGGCCACGCCGAAGAACATCACCACCATCACCAGGCCGTCGATCAGGTCGCCGACCTTCTTGGCGAAGCCGACGATATGGATCTTCACGTTGGGGTTCTGTGCCTGGAACTTGTCGCGGATCTTTTCTTCCAGCTGATGCGAGAACTGCTGGTAGTCGAGCTTGACCTGCTTGCCCTGGTCCTGCGGGTCGGGGTAGCTCTCCAGCAGCGGCACGTCAACGATAGTGGACTTGAAGTTGTTACCCACCAGGCGCCCGACCTGGCCGGACTTGAGCACGTTGTCGCGCAACGCGTCGAGGCTTTCGGCCGAGCCATTGTAGGTATTGGGGATCACCTCGCCACCGGAGAAGCCTTCTTCGGTCACTTCGGTCCAGCGCACGCTGGGGCTCCACAGCGACTTCAGCCCGGCGCGATCGACACCGGGGATGTAGAACACCTCGTCATGGATCTGGCGCAGGGTCTCCATGTAGTCCTTGTCGAAGATGTCGCCGTTGACCGCCTCCACGGAAATACGCACGGTATTGCCGAGGTTGGCCAGGTCGTTGCGGTGCTCCATCATCTGCTCGATGAACGGGTGTTCGAGCGGGATCATTTTTTCGAAGCTGGTCGAGGGGCGAATCTGCGTGGCCTGCCAGAACAGGAAAATGCTGACCAGCACGCACAGGGCGATGACCACGGGGCGATTGTTGAAGATCAGGCGTTCGAGCAGCGTGGCCTTGTCCTGATGATGCGGGTGCATGGTGATGCTCTCCCTGCTGGTCATGGGCGCGGCTCCTCGGCAGCCTGGTCGGCACCTTCGGCGGTGGCCAGGTGCACACCACCCTGCCCCACCAGCAGCAAGCCGCCCGTGGACAGGCCAGTGACGCCGGCCAGGGCGATGCGGTCGGCGCGGTTGTAGACGCTGAAAGTTTGCCCGTCGTCATGGCTGCGCAACACACTGCCGCCGTTACCGACCAGCACCACGCTGCCATCCTCGACAAGCGTAGCGCTTGCCAGGCCGAATTCGAGTGCGCCGCGCGCGGCCTTGAGCGCGATCGGCTGCCAGCTGTCACCGAAGTCCGTTGAACGGAACAGGTTGCCGCGCAGGCCGTAGGCCAGCAGGGTCTGCGGCTGGGCGGTGCCGATCACGCCGAACAACGAGCCATCGTAAGGGCCGTCGACCTTGGCCCAGGCCTGGCCGTTGTCGCTGGAGCGGAACATGCTGCCCTGCTCGCCGACAATGAACAGGCCGGCTTCCTTGATCACGGCGATGCCGTTGAGGTGAAACTGGTCGGGGTTGTCCAGCCGCTCGGCGACGTCCTGCCAGTGCTGGCCGCCGTCGCGGGTTTCCAGCAAGGCGCCATAGGCACCTACGGCAAAACCGTGCTGGGCGTCGAGGAAGGTGACATCGAGCAACGGGGCTTCACGGGTAAGGTCTTCGAACTGCTTGCTCCAGGTCGCGCCGCCGTCGGTGCTGGCGAGGATCTGCGCATCATGGCCGACTGCCCAGCCACGCTTGTCGTCGAGAAAAAACACGGCGGTGAGCAGTTGCCGGGTGGGCACCCGCGCCTGGGTCCAGGTCTTGCCCTGGTCGTCGGAGAACAGGATATGACCGCGATCGCCCACCACTACCAGGCGCTTGCCGGCGTGGACGGCGTCGATCAGCAGGCTCTGGCTGGCCTTGGCCGATTCGGTCGAGTATTCGTCGGCGGCAGCGGCTTCGACGCTGCCCGTCCACATTCCCAATGCCAGCGCCAGCATCGCACCGGCGGCCAGCGGCCAGGCACCACGCCTGGGCTGCGCCATCAGCTGCTCCCTCATGACTGTCCCCTGTTGTGTTCTTCTTAGTGGGTCAATGCCTTGCAGGTACTGCGAAAAGCCTGTGGTAGAGGCCTGCAATAGCTTGAGGGGATCGTAGCGGGGAACGTTGCGCGGATACAACGAGCGGGACGTTATGTTTTGTTAAGCACATGAAAGGCTGGGGCCGCTTTGCGGCCCCACTGGCAATCAAGCCAGGCTCTTGCTCACCACTTCATACACATCACTGGACAGCGCCCCAGAAGCGAGGATCCGCTCCAGTTCGCCCTTCATCAACGCCTGACGCGCAGCGTCATACTTGCGCCAGCGGGTCAGCGGTGCCAGTTGACGCGAAGCAATCTGCGGGTTCAGCGCATTCAGCTCGATCACCAGGTCTGCCAGGAAGCGATAGCCCGAACCATCCGCCGCATGGAAGTTGACCAGGTTCTGCCCGGCAAAGGCACCAACCACCGCGCGCACCTTGTTCGGGTTTTTCAGGGTGAACGCCGGGTGCTGCATCAGCGCCTTGACCCGCGCCAGCCCGCCCGGCAGTGAGCTGGCGGCCTGCACGCTGAACCACTGGTCCATGACCAGCGGGTTGTCCTGGAAGTGCTCGGCAAAGGTTGCCAGCGCCTTGGCCCGCTCAGCCTCGAACGGCGAGTTGACCAGTACCGCCAGGGCCGTCAGGCGTTCGGTCATGTTGTCGCACTGGTCGAACTGCTCCAGGGTCGCTTCCAGCACCTGCGGCTTGCCGCTCAGCATCAGGTACGACAGGGCGATGTTCTGCAGGCTGCGGCGGGCGAAGTGCTCGGCCGAAGCGACGTAGGCCGTGCTGCGCGAGGCCTCGCGGTGCGCCTGATAGCGCGCCCACAGGCCATCGAACAACTGCTCGGCGATCTGCTGGCGAGCGAACTCGCGGGCGGCGTGGATGGCATCGACGTCGGCCACCTGGCTGATCTCGGTGAGGTAGGCCTCGCCCGGCAGCGACAGCATCTCGGCGACCATGGCAGCGTCCAGCGACGTGTTGCCCAGCACGGTGCCCAGCGCAGTGATCAGACGCTGGTCGAGCTTCAGCGCTTCGCCGCGCTGATGCTGGCCAATCAGCTCCTGCAGCACCTGCACCGACAGTTGCTGGCCCGCTTCCCAGCGGTTGAAGCCGTCGCTGTCATGCTGCATGAGGAACATCAGCTGGTCGCGGTCATACGGGAAGCTCAGCTTCACCGGCGCGCTGAAACCACGCAGCAGCGAGGGCAGCGGCTTGGCCGTGATGCCTTCGAAGGTGAAGGTCTGCTCGGCCTCGGTCACCGACAGCACGCGGCTGCTGCCGGCAGCGGCGGCTTCGCCGGCCAGGCGCAGTGACAGGTCGCTGCCTTCGGCATCCAGCAGGCCCAGTTCGACCGGGATCACGAACGGCAATTTGTCGGCCTTGTCCGGCGTCTGCGGGCAGCTCTGGCGGAACGTCAGGCTGTAGGTCTGGGCACCCGCGTCATAGGCTTCGCTCACCTCAAGGCGCGGCGTGCCGGCCTGGCTGTACCAGCGCTTGAACTGCGTCAGGTCGACGCCGTTGGCATCTTCCATGGCCTTGATGAAGTCGTCGGTGGTCACCGCCTGGCCATCGTGGCGTTCGAAGTACAGGTCGCTGCCCTTGCGGAAGCCCTCGGCGCCCAGCAGGGTGCGGACCATGCGCACCACTTCGGCACCCTTCTCGTACACGGTCAGGGTGTAGAAGTTGGAGATTTCGATGAAGCTGTCCGGGCGTACCGGGTGGGCCATGGGGCCGGCATCTTCCGCGAACTGGTGGGTACGCAGGTAGGCGACGTCCTCGATGCGCTTGACCGTGCGCGAGTTCATGTCGGCGCTGAACTCGGCGTCGCGGAACACCGTGAAGCCTTCCTTGAGCGACAGTTGGAACCAGTCGCGGCAAGTTACGCGGTTGCCCGACCAGTTGTGGAAGTACTCGTGGGCGACCACGCCTTCGACCCGCTGGTGGGCGGCGTCGGTGGCGGTTTCGGCGCGGGCCAGCACGCAGCTCGAGTTGAAGATGTTCAGGCCCTTGTTTTCCATGGCGCCCATGTTGAAGTCATTGACCGCGACGATCATGAAGATGTCCAGGTCATACTCACGGCCGTAGACTTCCTCGTCCCAGCGCATGGACTTCTTCAGGCTGACCATGGCGTGGTCGCACTTGTCGATGTTCTCGGGTTCGACGTAGATACGCAGGGTCACGTCGCGGCCCGACTGGCGCGTGAAGCTGTCCTCGACGCACCACAGGTCGCCGGCCACCAGGGCGAACAGGTAGGCCGGTTTCATGAACGGGTCTTCCCAGGTCGCCCAGTGCCGGCCCTCTTCAGCCGGCCCGCTGCCGATCGGGTTGCCGTTGGACAGCAGCACCGGGTAGCGATGCTGCTCGGCGATCACCGTGGTGGTGAAGGTGCTCATCACATCCGGGCGGTCGAGGTAATAGGTGATCTTGCGAAAGCCCTCGGCCTCGCACTGGGTGCAGAACATCTTGCCGGACTTGTACAGGCCTTCCAGCGCGGTGTTGCTCTCGGGGTGGATCTTCACGCTGGTGTCGAGGGTGAAGCGCTCGGCCTTGGGGTGGACCGTCAGGCTGTCGGCTTCAAGCTGGTAGTCGCTTGGCTGCAGCTCCTGATCGTCCAGCGAGGCGCGCAGCAGTTCGAGCTGCTGGCCGTCGAGCACCAGTGGCGGCAGGCCGGCACCGCGTGCCGGGTTGCGGCGCATGACCAGTTGCGCATGGACCAGGGTGTGGTCCTCGAACAGCTCGAAGGTCAGGTGCGTCTCGTCGATCAGGTACTCGGGCGCCTGGTAGTCCTTGAGGTAGATCACTTGCGGTTGTTCGGTACGCATGTGCAGGTCCTTTTTACTGGAGCACGGCCAACTGGTAGGCCGTGTACTTGCGAATGTTGATCACGCCGGTGTCGAAAATCAGGTACTGGCCCTTGATGCCCAGCAGCGTGCCTTCCACCACCGGGTTCTTGTCCAGGTTGAAGCTGACGATCTTCGTCGGGTAGGCCTCGACCGGGTAACGCATCTGCACCACTTCGGCATCCGGCAGCAGCTGCAGCGCCTGCAGGCCAAAGCGTGCCTGCAGCTCGCGCAGGCCGTCGGCGCAGGCATCGAAGATCTGTTCGCGGATGGCGACCAGGTCCAGCACTTCGGCGTCGCCCTTGAGCAGTGCACGCCAGTTGGTGCGGTCGGGTACCTGGCTGCGCAGCACGTCTTCGACCAGACCTGATTGCTGGCGGGTGGCCACGCGCATGATCGGCAGGGCCTGGCTGGCACCCTGGTCGAGCCAGCGGGTGGGCAGTTGGGTGGCGCGGGTGATGCCGACCTTGACCCCCGACGAGTTGGCCAGGTAGACCACGTGGTCGGTCATGCAGAACTGCTCGCCCCAGGACGGCTCGCGGCAGGTGCCGGCGTCGTAGTGGCAGCGTTCCGGGGCCATGATGCAAATGTCGCACTGGGCCAGCTTGGTCATGCACGGGTAGCAGTAACCCTGGCTGAAGCTGGTCTTGGTGCGCTTGCCGCAATGGCTGCAATGAATGGCGCCGAGGTACTCCAGGCGCAGGCGCTGGCCGATCAACGGGTTGACCGGTACCTGCTCCTCACCCAGGCGAAAGCTGTATTGCACGACCGGTGCTTCCAGGCGCACTGCCATCTTGCTCAAAGAGCCACGAGCGAGTTCGATCAATGTACCGAGTCCGACTTGAACAGAATGTTAGCGATCGGCGCCGACTTCGACGCGCATTCCTGCGGGCCCATGTAACCGGTGCGCTGATCTTCGGGGAGGTTTTGCATCTCCCAGGCGATCACGGCCTGCAACGACAGCTCTTTCTGTTCGACAGTGAGCTTGCGGCCATCGGACCATTTACCGATCTCCACGGCCGTTTTCAGGCTCTCGTAGATTTCGGGGGTAATGTTTTCGATCATTTGCGCGAAAGTGGACATAGCGTCTCCTAATTCAAGCCGACAGTTTACGCCGGGCCATCCCGCCACCCAAGAGCCCTGTCAGGCATCCGATGAGCAACCCGCCAACGTGGGCGGCATTGGCGATCTGGCCAAAGCCGAGCTGGCCGACCACCCCGGTCAGGCACACCACCAGCCAGATAAGCATCATCACCAGCACGCCCTTGGGCAGGTTGAAGTGCGGGTTGGGCGCCAGCCACTGGTACAGCCAGATATGCCCAAGCAAGCCGTAGAGCACGCCAGACAGGCCGCCGAACAGGCTCGGGCCGCTGGTGTAGTGCTGGGCCAGGTTGGACACCAGGCTGAACAACAGGGTCAGGCCCAGCAACAGCCACGGGCCCTGGCGCAGTTCGATGCGCTTGCCCAGCTCCCAGTACCACAGGCTGTTCATGGCCAGGTGCAGCACGCCGAAGTGCAGCAGCATCGGTGACACCAGGCGCCACCATTGGCCCTCGGCGAGGCCTTGGGCCAGTGGGGTGAAGTACAGGTAGTCGCCTTGTACGCGGAAATCGAGGAAGGTGAACCAGCCGATGGTCGAGAAGTTTTCGCCAAGGCTGGTGAGGCCCGCGACGATGAAGCACAGCAGCAGGATCACGGTGGTGACCTTGCAGGCTTTTGCCTGGTCCTTCAGGGAGGGCTGGGTGGCGGCAGTCGCGGTTGAAGCCGCTGCCATTGGCGCCTGGGCAAGCTCAAGGTCGGCGTTGCCGTCCGGGAAGCGCTGGTAGAGTTGCAGCACGTCTTCGGCCAGGGTATCGGGCGCCCAGAGCACCTGGGCATCGCCTTCTTCGCTGACCCGGTGCGGCACCTGCAAGCGCTGCAGCAGATGGACGAAGCCGCTGAGGTCGACCGACAGCGGCAGGCGCATCACTTCGATTATGTTCATTGATTGGCCTGTGGGCGATCGACGTCGACCCAGACGAACTTGTGCGGGTCGATCCGGGTTTCATCATCCAGCCGATAGGCTGCCAGCTTGCCATAGAGCACGGCGCTGTAGTCCAGGCAGGCCAGGTTGTCGCGTATCGGCGCCGGGCGGCCGCTGCGCCAGTAATGGCCGACGAACAGCAAGGGTTGGTCCTCGGCGTAGCGCAGCAGGGCGTTCTTCTGGGTATGGCTGAGCGGCGTGCTGGCGACTGCCTCGGGCAGGGCATCGGGCTGGAACACGATGTCGCCATAGGTTTGCGGGTCTTCTTCCCAGAATTTGGTGCGGAAGAAGGCGCGGGTCAGGCCATCGCCACCGGTCAGGGTCAGCCCGTCCGGCAGGCGCATGTCGGTGCCCCGCAGCAGGCGATTGCACACCGTGGCGGCGAAACTGCCGGGCACGGCCGAGGCCTGGATGAAGTGTTGGTCGATGCGCCCATTCGGATATTGCTGGCGTAGCGGCTCGATCAACCGGGGGTCCCAGCAGGCGTGCACCAGGCGGAAGCGCCCGGCGTCGACGAACAGCGGCAATTCATAGAACCAGTTGACGAAGTCATGCCAGTCGCCGGGGTGGTGGGCGAACTGGGTCAGGGTCTCGTCGATCAGCCGGGCGTGACGTGGCGTGTGCTCGCGCACATGGGCCTTGCCGCTGCCGGGCAGGGCCGGGGTAACCCAGCCCAGGGCGTTGTACTCATGGTTGCCCATGATGCAGAACGCCTGACCGGCCTCGACCATGTCGTGCACGATGTGCAAGGCCTCACGGATACGCGGCCCACGGTCAACGATGTCGCCGAGGAACAGTGCCTGGCGCCGTGGGTGGCGCCAGACGCCCGCCACACGCTTGTAACCCAGGGCGTCGAGCAGGCGTTCAAGGGTCAGCGCACAACCATGCACGTCACCGATGATGTCGAAACTTCGCGCCGGATCGAGCATCAGTCGTCCCTGCTGCCAAGGCGGCTGCCCCAGCCGAGTTTGGTACGGCAGACTTCGTAGTAATTGTGGTCCAGCGGATGGATCAGGCGCAGTTTCTGCGGCTTCTTGCTCACCGTGATGGTGTCGCCGGGGGCGCAGGTGAAGTGGTTCTGGCCGTCACAGGAGACCTGCGGATAGATCTGCAGGTCCTTGGCCACGACGATCTTCAGTTCGCTGTTGCCGTCCACCACGATAGGCCGGCCCGACAGGGTATGCGGGTACATCGGCACGATGACGATGGCGTCGAGCTTGGGGTGCATGATCGGGCCGCCCGCCGACAACGCATAGGCGGTCGAGCCGGTCGGGGTGGCGACGATCAGGCCGTCGGCCTTCTGGCTGCAGACGAACTGGCCATCGATGTAGATCTCGAACTCGATCATCCGCGTCGATTTGCCGGGGTGCAGGACCACATCGTTGAGCGCATCGCCCTGGCCGATGGCCTCGTGGTGCCGGCGCACTTCGGCCTGCAACAGGAAGCGGTTTTCTACCAGGTAGTGGCCGTCGAGCACTTCGGCGACCTTTTCTTCCAGCTCGTCGGGGCGGATATCGGTAAGAAAGCCCAGGTTGCCGCGGTTGATGCCCAGCACCGGAATGTTGTGCCGGGCCAAGGCGCGGGCGGCGCCGAGCAGGCTGCCATCACCACCAACGACGATGACCAGGTCGCAGACCTCGCCCAGCAGCTTGCGCGTGGACGTCTGCAGGCCGTGGCCGGGCAGCACTTCGGCGATGGTGTCCTCGAGGATCACATGCAGGTGGCGCTCGATGAGGAATTTTTTCAGTCGGCGAATGGTGTCGAGCACCTGTGAGCTGCCAAGGCGTCCGATGATACCGATATTGCGAAATTGCTCCATGGGGCTCCTGCGAGGCTCTGCGGCGGGTGACTATGCGCCGATTATGGGCGAAACGACCGGGCAGCGGCAAACCGGCTATGCTCGCTGGATGATGCCCTTCGCCGAACTCCACGACTTGCCCCGCCAGTTGCGCCGCCCTGCCGTGCGCGACCTGGCCTGGGCACTGCTGTCCCCACCGCTGCTCAGCGCCCCGCCCTGCCCCCAGCGCCACCCGCTGGCAGGCAGTGGCTGGGCCGATGAGCCGCAGCGCCTGAAAGCCTGGTTGTTGGCCTTGGATGCCGATGACCAGCCGCTGCGTGACGGGCTGGCGAGGCTGACCAGCCGGCGCCTGGGGCTTTACTACGAAAGCCTGTGGCAGTTCGCCCTGGGCCAGGCGCCGGGTATCGAGCTGCTGGCGGCCAACCTGGCGATCCGCGAAGGTGGGCGCACGCTGGGCGAGCTGGATATCTTGCTGCGCGACGCTGAAGGCACCCACCACCTGGAGCTGGCGATCAAGCTTTACCTGGGGCCGGACCACAGCGGTGGTCGCGACCCCGCACAGTGGCTCGGGCCGGGGTGTTACGACCGATTGGGCAGCAAGCTGGCGCACCTGGCCGGGCATCAGTTGCCCATGTCTAGTGGTGCGCACAGCCGTGTGGCGCTGGCCGGGCTTGGCGTGCAGCAGGTGCAGGCGCATCTGTGGCTTGCGGGTTATCTGTTCTACCCATGGCCTGGGCATGCAGAACCGCCTGAGGGGGCCAACCCGCTGCATCTGCGCGGGCGTTGGTTACGCCGGCGGGATTGGCCAAGGGCCACAGCTGAACGTTGGCAGCCCCTGCCGCGCAATGCCTGGCTGGCGCCAGCGCGGGTCACGGCTGAGGCGTGCTGGACAGTGCAGCAGTTCGAGGCTTGGCTGGCGGGGTTGGATGAGCAGGCGCCGGCGCAGATGCTGGTCAGGTTGCACATGCAGGCCGATGGGGCCTGGCATGAAGTAGAGCGGGTATTTTTGGTGGCCGATGGCTGGCCGGCGCTGAGCGAGTAGGTGGGTTTGTGCGCAGGGCTTGAGGTTTGTGGCGCCCCCCCCCCAGAAGATCGAGCGCCGCCCGCGCGGCGCTCGATCTCGTAGGCGCTGAAAACCTCAAGCCATTCCCCACCGGCCAAACACCTTTCACCGACCCAGCGCAAAGCATCCCCTCAAATCAGCAGTTACAGTTACCCGTGAGCGCCAGCAAGAGCGCCACCTTAAACCTGATGACGAGGATCAAGCATGGTTTCACTCACCCCGACGCCTCATTACGCGCGCCTGTCCATCGCCCTGCACTGGCTGATGCTGGTGCTGCTGGCCGCCGTCTATGCCTGCATCGAGTTTCGCGGCCTGTTCCCCAAGGACAGCGCTGAGCGCAACCTGATGAAGGACCTGCACTTCATGCTGGGCCTGACGGTGTTCGTGCTGGTCTGGCTGCGCCTGGCGGTACGCCTGAGCCGCCCCACCCCGCCCATTCTGCCCAAGCCCCCTGCATGGCAGACCGGCCTTGCCCACCTGATGCACCTGGCACTGTACCTGTTGATGATCGGCCTGCCCCTGGCCGGCTGGCTGATTCTCAGCGCCGCCGACAAGCCGGTACCCTTCTATGGCCTCGAGCTGCCCCACCTGATCGGCGCAGACCCGGACCAAGCCAAGTTCATCAAAGGCTGGCATGAGCGCGTCGGCAGTTGGGGTTACTGGCTGATCGGCCTGCATGCGCTGGCCGGGCTGTATCACCACTACGTGCAACGCGACAACACGCTGCTGCGCATGCTGCCCTACAAGTAACCGCGTCGGCCTTGCAGGCCACCGGTGTGCAGCACGAGCAGGCGGGTGCCGGGCGGGAATACGCCGGCCTCGACCTGCTCACGCAGCGCCAGCAAGGCCTTGCCGGTGTAGAGCGCTTCGAGCGGCACGCCGGTGCTGCGCTCGCAGGCGTCGATGAACCCCAACAGTTCGTCGTCGACCCGGGCAAAGCCGCCCCGGCAGGCATCGTGCAGCCTATAACCACTGTCGCCGACCAGTTGGCTCACATTCTCCGCCACGCCATGATCGCCTGGCACCGCCAGCGCGCCGTGCACGTCATGCGCGCCGGCCTCTGCCAGCACCAGGCCAGCCAGCGTGGTACCGGTACCCACGGCCAGCCACCAGGCGCTGTAATCGTCCCAACCGATGCCGGCGAGCTGTGCACGCGCTTGCTCGACGATCAAACCGCAGCCTTGCGCGCCCGCCATGCCGCCACCGCCTTCGGGGATGCAGTGCCAGCCGGGGTAACGTGCCTGCCAGGGTTGCCAGAACCCCGCTTCATGGCGGGCACGGTAGCCACCATAGCCCAGCCAGTGCACGTGCATGCCCAGCGTCTGCAGATCACGCACCGTCGGGGTGTCCTGGGCATGGCCACGCAGCAAGCCGGCGGTGGCGAAGCCAAACCGTTTGCCGGCGGCAGCCAGGGCGTGCAAGTGGTTGGAGTGGCTACCGCCCAGGCTGATCAGGCCGGGGGCGCCTGCTTCATGGGCTTGTGCAAGGTGGTGGCGCAGCTTGAACCACTTGTTGCCGCTGATCAGGGGGTCGATCAGGTCCAGGCGCAAGATGGCAGCTTCGACATTGGCGTTTTGTAGCCAAGGCAGGGTCAGGGGGTGCAGAGGGGCCTGGGGGAGGTTCAAGAAATCGATGGACATGGATCGGGGCCTGAGGCTGATTCATCAGTCTATCAGTGAAACAGCGGGGGGCCGCAAAGCAGCCCCCGGCCCTATCAAAGCTCGGCAGCCAGGCGCGAGCCTTGGTTGATCGCCCGCTTGGCATCCAGCTCCGCTGCCACGTCCGCGCCGCCGATCAAATGCACCGACTGCCCTGCGGTCACCAGCCCGTCGTACAACTCACGCAGCGGCTCTTGCCCGGCGCAGATCACCACGTTGTCCACCGCCAGCAGTTGCGGCTCACCGCCGCCGACACGAATGTGCAAACCGGCGTCGTCGATATTCAGGTATTCAACGCCATTGAGCATCTGCACCTGTTTGTTCTTCAGCCCTGCGCGGTGGATCCAGCCGGTGGTCTTGCCCAGACCGTCACCTACCTTGGACGCCTTGCGCTGCAGCAGGAACACCTGGCGTGCCGGCGCGTGCGGCGCGGCCTTGATTCCGGCCACGCCACCGCGGGCCTCAAGCTGGGTGTCGATGCCCCACTCTTTCCAGAACGCGTCACGGTCCTGGCTGCTGGCCACACCCTGATGCACCAAGTATTCGGACACATCGAAACCGATACCGCCGGCCCCAATCACCGCGACGGCCGCGCCGACCGGCTTGCGTTCGAGCAGCACATCCAGGTAGCTGAGCACCTTGGCGTGCTCCACCCCCGGGATCGCTGGGGTGCGTGGCGCGATACCCGTGGCCAGGATGACCTCGTCGAAGCCGCCGTCCACCAGCGCCTGTACATCGACGCGGGTGTTCAGGCGCACGTCCACGCCTGTGCTGCTGAGCTTGTTGGCAAAGTAGCGCAGGGTCTCGAAGAACTCTTCCTTGCCCGGCACCCGCTTGGCCACGTTGAACTGCCCACCGATCTCGCCAGCGGCATCGAACAGCGTCACCTGGTGGCCACGCTCAGCGGCCACAGTGGCGGCCGCCAGGCCGGCTGGGCCTGCACCGACCACGGCAATACGCTTCACCGCGCGCACAGGCAGGTAGTTGAGCTCAGTCTCGTGGCAGGCGCGCGGGTTGACCAGACAACTGGTCAGCTTGCCGCCAAAGGTGTGGTCCAGGCAGGCCTGGTTGCAGCCGATGCAGGTGTTGATTTGATCAGCGTGCCCGGCGGCGGCCTTGTTGACGAAGTCCGGGTCGGCCAGGAACGGCCTCGCCATGGAGACCATATCGGCGTCGCCTTCGGCGAGCACCGCCTCGGCCACTTCCGGGGTGTTGATACGGTTGGTGGTGATCAGCGGAATGTTCACCGCCCCCCGCAGCTTGGCGGTGACCTTGCTGAACGCCGCACGCGGCACCTTGGTGGCGATGGTCGGGATGCGCGCCTCGTGCCAACCGATGCCGGTGTTGATCAGGGTCGCACCGGCCTGCTCGATGGCTTTGGCCAACAGCTCGATTTCATCCCAGGAGCTGCCACCCTCGACCAGATCGAGCATCGACAGGCGGAAGATGATGATGAAGTTCGGGCCCACGGCCTCACGTACGCGGCTGACGATTTCCACGGCCAAGCGCATGCGGTTGGCGTAGCTGCCACCCCAGCGGTCGGTGCGGTGGTTGGTGTGGGCAGCGAGGAACTGGTTGATGAAATAGCCTTCCGAACCCATTACCTCGACGCCATCGTAGCCCGCGCGCTGGGCCAGTACGGCGCAATTGACGAAGTCGGCGATCTGCTTCTCGATGCCCGCTTCGTCCAGCTCCTTGGGCTTGAACGGGTTGATCGGTGCCTGGATGGCACTCGGCGCGACCTGGCGCGGGCTGTAGGCGTAGCGCCCGGCATGCAGGATCTGCAGGCAGATCTTGCCGCCCGCGGCGTGTACCGCGTCAGTCACGATGCGGTGCTTGTCGGCTTCTTCTTCGGTGCTGAGCTTGGCGGCGCCAGAATAGACCCCACCTTCATCATTGGGCGCGATGCCGCCGGTGACCATCAGGCCGACACCACCCCGGGCGCGCTCGGCAAAATAGGCCGCCATGCGCTCGAAACCACCGGGCCGCTCTTCAAGGCCGGTGTGCATCGAGCCCATCAGGGTGCGATTGCGCAAGGTGGTGAAGCCGAGGTCGAGCGGTGCGAGCAGGTGCGGATAAAGGTCGGCAGCCATGGAAGGTCCCCATGTGGCGTGATCACGGAATGCGGGTACCTCGCCTGCCGGCGGGCCCGTCGTTTATCTGCCGATGACATTAAACAGGCGTTTGAACAGGCTCAATGATCGAAACTGACAACTTATTGATCCTGCCTCACAGCACGGCTACCCTAGACAACTCTGACTTCCAAGGCGCAGTACCGCTTCATGCGAAAACTCCTGGCAAGCGCCTTGGCGCTGGTGATGATCGCCGCCGTGTGCGGCTACGGCTTCTGGACCCAGCAGCGCCCGGAGGGCCATTACCTGTCCGACCTGCGCATCGAGCTCGCGCTCAACCATGGCGTGCCGGGCGAACACGGCAACCTGCTGGGCGTCGAGCCGCTGCTTTACCCAAGTGACTACCAGAACCTGCAGCGCCTGCACCGCAAGCTCTCGGCCTATCTGCAGCAGGCCCGAATGCAGGGGCTGGTTGGCCCACGCACGGTGGTGGTGTTGCCGGAGCACATCGGCACCTGGCTGTGGGCGCGCGGCGAAAAGAACGAGCTGTACCAGGTCACGCAGAGCCGCGAGGCCTTGCAATGGCTGGAGCTGAGCAACCCGCTGCGCTATGGCCTGGCGATGCTGCGCGCCAACGCCGACGACTGGCGCACCGACGCGCACCTGCGCATGAAGGCCGAGCAGATGGCCGCCGACTATCAGCAGCTGTTCGGTGGCCTGGCCAAGGAGTTTGGGGTAACCCTGGTGGCTGGCTCTATCGTGCTCCCTGCCCCTTATGTCAAACAGGGCGTGCTGCACGCCGGCAGTGGCCCGCTGTACAACAGCAGCGTGGTGTTTGCCGGCGACGGCTCGCTGCTGGGCCAGCCCCAGCGCCAGCAGTACCCAGACAGCGAAATGCGCCGCTACATCCATGATGGCCGCCAGCACCCGCTGCAGGTCCTGCAAACCCCCGCCGGGCGCCTCGGTGTACTGATCGGCAGTGACAGCTGGTACCCGGAAAACCACCAGCAACTGGAGCAACAGTCGGTCCAACTGATCGCCAACCCGGTGTTCCTCAGCGGCAAAGGTAGCTGGCAGGCGCCCTGGCGCGGCAACCGCCACCAGCAAGCGGCGGCCGAGCTTGCCTTGCAGCGTGGCGAGGTAAGCGAGCAAACCGCCTGGCAGCGCCTGACCCAGGCGGCTGGCGCAGGTGTCAGCAGCATGAGCGTGTTCATGCGCGGGCAGTTCTGGGAGCAGGCCGGCGACGGCCAGGGCTTTGCCCATCAATCGGGCGAACTGCTGGCGGGCAACCCTAGCCAGGGCGCCCGCCTGCTGAACCTGTGGTTGTGACCCCGTGGCCCGCCCCCGCGTGCGCCTGGGTGACTTGTCGGTAGGCTTCGTCCAGCCATTGGCCGAGGCTGTGCGCGCGCTGGGCCACGACCCAGCGCCCCTGCTGCAGCGCTATGGCCTCGATGCTGCGCGCCTGGCCGAAGCGGGCGCACGCTTGTCGATCCCCCGCTACATGCACCTTGGGCATGCCGCCATCGCGCTCTGCGCAGACCCAGCCCTGGGCCTGCACATGGGGCGCCTCAGCCGCCTGGCCCATGCCGGCCTGGCGGGCATCACGGCGGCCCAGGCGCCCACCCTGGGCGAAGCGGCGCGCACCTTGCTGCGCTTCGAGCCGTTGTACGCTGCCAACTACCGAGGCCACTCAAGCTTTCAGGAAGATGCCCAGGGCGCCTGGCTGCGCTTCTACTCCATCAGCCCGTACAACACGTACAACCGTTTCGTGGTCGATTCGTTGCTCGCCGGCTGGCTGGCACAACTGGGCGACCTGACAGGCACCGTGCTGCAGGCCGAACGGCTGGATATTGAATTTGCAGCGCCTGACTATGCCACTCAGTATCAGCCGCTGTGCTGTACTCCGGTGCAGTTCGCAGCCGCTGGCAATCAACTGCGCCTGAGCCGCGCCACGCTACAGATAGCCAACCCGCAGCATTGCCCGAGCACCTGGCAGCACCTGCTGCAACTCTGCGAAGCCGAGTTGCTCCAGCGCACACGGGTACGCAGCCTGGGTGAACGCATCACGCACCTGCTCGGCCCGTTACTCAATGGCGGCCGCGAACCGGACCTGGACGAAGTGGCCCAGAGCCTGCAACTGCCCACCTGGACATTGCGGCGCAAGCTGGCTGAGGAGGGCACGCGCTTTCGCGACGTGCTGAACGAGACACGGCGCGACCTGGCCGAAACCTACATCCGTGACACGGCGCTGGCTTTCGGCGAAATCGCTTATCTGCTGGGGTTTGCTTCGGCAGAGGCTTTCCAGCGCGCATTCAAGCGCTGGACCGGCCTCACGCCGGGGGAGTTTCGCCGCAGTCAGCGGCAGGCCGGCTAAAGCTCAGTGGCGTCCTCGGCAGGTTCCGGGGTATCCAGTTCGTATGCCTGGAACTCGAGCAGCTCTTCCTGATATTCGTCCATTGCCCTGCGTCCTCTTTTCTCATCTGTCTTCGTAGGTGTCGCCTTCAACCTAAGCAGGTTGGGTGAAGGAATGATGACAAGCTCATGAGAAGTAAACGTAGCAGGTATCGAACGCGCTATCGGCGCCCGTCTGTAACAGGGAATGTGTGCTGTGCCCGCGCGTAGCCGCAGGCGCAAAGAGGCTCAGAGGGTGGCCGGCGGGGCTTCAGCAGGTTGCGCCTGGATCGGTGCCGGCTCTGCCGGCGGTGCTACAGGTTGCGAGCCCTGGCTGTCATTGACCACAGGCGCCGCTGGCACCTCGGCGGCCGGGGCAACGGCGGCAGGCGCTGGGGCGGCTGCGGGAACCGCTGCTGGGGCGGCAGCCGCCTGCTCTGGCAGCCCCAGGTCAACTGCGGGCTTTTCTACCTTCGGCGCAGGCGCCTCAGGCTCGACCTTGGCCTTGCTGACCTTCTTGGGCTTGGGCAGATAGCTCTCCACCAGTGCGAAATACCGGTCGTAGAACTGCGCCGCAGTCACCGTCTCGCTGGCCACCTTGACCATCGAGTCGTCACTCGAACCGATCGGCATCGACACCGAACCCAGCACGCCCACACCCAGGCTGGCGGAGGTATTGGACTTCTTCAGGCTGTAGCGATCCTGCAGGGCGTTGGCGAACATGGTCGAACGCTGTTCGTCGCTCACGTCTGGCGCGCAGGTGACGTTGAAACTGATCTGCAGGTGGTTTTCGCTGTTCTGCTGGAAGCTCTTGTTGCCGGTAACCTGGTTGGCACCGCTGCTGGTGATGATATAGCCCTGGCTGAGCAAGGCACGGCGAGCGGCCTCGCAGGAGCCGGCATCGGTCACCGGAAAGCTGCGCGAGAACGTCCCCGAGTCGTCGAAGTTCTCGTGCTCGTAGATGGCCGTTTTTTTCGAGGAACAACCGGTCACGCCCGCCAGCACCAGGGCCAGCCCGAGCGCACCAAAGACGGATGATCTGGTCATTGCGAATTCCGGGTAAGTCGAGAAGGTGCCTATTGTGCATCAGCGCGCACAGACACTGAAACCGTTCATCCGTGAAGAGTCTGTCAGCTTCGTGTAAAGGTGGCCAAGCAGGCCGTGAAAACGAAAAAAGCGACCCTAAGGTCGCTTTTCACGTTGCTTCGAGGTGTTCAGGGCCTCGAGGCGAAGATGGCGCAGCGGACGGGACTCGAACCCGCGACCCCCGGCGTGACAGGCCGGTATTCTAACCGACTGAACTACCGCTGCGTATCGCTTGGGCTTGCGCCCGGTGAAACCTGCTTTGCCTGCTTACTGGCCAGAGGCACAGTTTTATCAGGCACAAAAAAAGCGACACGTTGATCGCTCTTTTTGTTGCTTCGAGGCGTTCAAGGGGCCTCGAAACGAAGATGGCGCAGCGGACGGGACTCGAACCCGCGACCCCCGGCGTGACAGGCCGGTATTCTAACCGACTGAACTACCGCTGCGTATCATTCAGGCTTGCGCCCGATTGAAACTGGGATCGACCTCAGGCATATTTGCCTTTCGGTCTCAGACCGGTGCAAGGCACCCATCTGTTACTAAAAAGTGGCGCAGCGGACGGGACTCGAACCCGCGACCCCCGGCGTGACAGGCCGGTATTCTAACCGACTGAACTACCGCTGCGCATAATGGCTTATCAGGCCTTGTTCCTCTCTGGCGATCGGCTTCTTTCGAAGCGTCTTGCGTCAGGAACGCTCAGGAAGTGGTGGGTGATGACGGGATCGAACCGCCGACCCTCTGCTTGTAAGGCAGATGCTCTCCCGGCTGAGCTAATCACCCCCGCGATGTTGCTTGTTGCGTTTGCTTCGCTGAGGCCGCGAAATTTACGCAGGTACCGATGCTAAGTCAATACCCCCATTGAATTTTTTTTCAAAAAAGGCAAAAAAGCGGTTTCCACACCCTGTGCCATTTGGGTTGTTCCTGTTGGCGTGTTCAAGGGCAAGCCTGCTGCCATCGCTACACCACTGGCATAGGCGCCGCCGAAAAAACAAAAAAGGGGCCTTCTCGGCCCCTTTCCTTTACAACTCATAGTGTTACAGCTCAGGTGTAGATCATCTTGCGGGTCATGCCGCCATCGACCACAAACTCCTGGCCGGTGACGAACGCCGCTTGGCGCGACAGCAGCCAGGCCACCATCGCCGCAACGTCTTCCACCGTCCCTACCCTGCCCGTCGGGTGCTGGGCATGGTCGGCTTCGGTCAACGGCTCGGCACGGCGCTGGGAAGGGTCACGCGCATCGATCCAGCCCGGGCTCACCGCATTCACGCGGATCTCCGGGCCCAGGCTCATGGCCAAGGCATGGGTCAAAGCCACCAGGCCGCCCTTGCTCGCCGCGTAGGCCTCGGTGTCAGGCTCGGATTGCCGCGCACGGGTCGAGGTCAGGTTGACGATCGCCCCATTGTGCGCACGCAGGTACGGCGCACAATGCTTGGCCAGCAGCATCGGGCCATTGAGGTTGACCGCCAGCACCCGGTTCCATTGCGCCAGGCTCAGGCTTTCCAGCGTCTGGTTATGCGGGTTGGCGATCGCTGCATTGCACACCAGCGCGTCCAGCCGCCCGAACTGCCCCAGTACCTCGGACACCCCGGCACTGACCTGCGCCTCGTCGGCAACGTCCATGGTGATGAACCAGGCATTGTCACCCAACGCCTTGGCTACCTTGGCCCCACGCGGGCGGTCCAGGTCGCTTAGCACCACCTGCCAGCCTTCACAGATCAACCAGGCGGCAATCCCCAAGCCGATACCGCGAGCGGCACCGGTCACCAGGGCTACCCGACCGTTATGGCCCGGTGCACCGCCTCTGATTTCAATCACAGTGCCGCCAGCCCGCGTGCAAGGTCAGCCTGCAGGTCAGCGACATCTTCCAGGCCCACGGCAACGCGGATCAGGCTGTCGCGGATACCCGCCGCTTCACGCTCCTGCGGCGACAGACGGCCATGGGAGGTGGTGGCCGGGTGGGCGATGGTGGTCTTGCTGTCGCCCAGGTTGGTGGTGATAGAGATCATCCGCGTGGCGTCGATAAAGCGCCAGGCGCCCTCTTTGCCACCCTTCACCTCAAAGCTCACCACGGCGCCAAAGCCGCTCATCTGGCGCTTGGCCAGCGCGTGCTGCGGGTGGCTTGGCAGGCCGGCGTAATGCACCTTCTCGATGCCGTCCTGCTGCTCCAGCCATTCGGCCAGTACCTGGGCGCTCTCGCAGTGCGCACGCATGCGCAAACGAAGGGTTTCCAGGCCTTTGGTGAAGATCCAGGCGTTGAACGGGCTGAGGGTCGGGCCTGCGGTACGCAGGAAGCCCACCACTTCTTTCATCTGCTCGCTACGCCCCGCCACCACGCCGCCCATGCAACGGCCCTGGCCGTCGATGAACTTGGTCGCCGAGTGGAACACGATGTCAGCGCCAAGCTTGAGCGGCTGCTGCAGCGCCGGGGTGCTGAAGCAGTTGTCCACCACCAGCATGGCACCACCGGCGTGGGCGATTTCGCTGAGGGCGGCGATATCGACCAGCTCGGCCAACGGGTTGGACGGCGACTCGACGATCAGCAGCTTGGTATTGGCCTTGATGGCCTTTTCCCAACCGCCAAGGTCGACCAGCGGCACGTAGTCCACCTGCACACCAAAGCGTTTGAAGTACTTCTCGAACAGGCTGATGGTCGAGCCGAACACGCTCTGCGATACCAGTACATGGTCGCCCGCGCTGCACAGCGACATCACCACCGCCAGGATTGCCGCCATGCCGGTGGAGGTGCCCACGGCCTGTTCGGCGCCTTCCATGGCCGCCAGGCGCTCCTCGAAGGCGCGCACGGACGGGTTGGTGTAACGCGAATAGACGTTACCCGGCGTTTCGCCAGCAAAGCGTGCCGCCGCATCGGCGGCCGTACGAAACACATAGCTGGAGGTCAGGAACATCGCTTCGCTGTGCTCGCCCTCCGGTGTACGGTGTTGCCCGGCGCGCACCGCCAGGGTGTCGAAACCGACACCCTCGAGGTCACTGTCCAGGCGCCCGGCATCCCATTGATCCGTCATGCCGTCGCTCCCTAATCAGTTGTTGTAGAGGTCGATGATCGCGCTGACCGCCTGGGTCTTCACCTTGGCCAGATCGTTACGGGCCTGCTCGATACGCTCGAGGTAGGCCGCGTCGATGTCGCCGGTGACGTACTCACCGTTGAACACCGCGCAATCGAAGTGCTCGATCTTGATCTTGCCGCCACCGACCGATTCGATCAGGTCAGGCAGGTCCTGATAGATCAGCCAGTCGGCGCCGATCAACTCGGCCACCTGGTCGGTGGTGCGGTTGTGGGCGATCAGTTCGTGAGCGCTCGGCATGTCGATGCCGTAGACGTTGGGATAGCGTACCGCAGGGGCTGCGGAGCAGAAGTAGACGTTTTTGGCGCCCGCTTCGCGGGCCATCTGGATGATCTGCTTGCAGGTGGTGCCGCGCACGATCGAGTCGTCCACCAGCATCACGTTCTTGCCGCGGAATTCCAGCTCGATGGCATTGAGCTTCTGGCGCACCGACTTCTTGCGTGCGGCTTGGCCGGGCATGATGAAGGTACGGCCGATGTAGCGGTTCTTGACGAAGCCTTCGCGGAATTTGACGCCCAGGTGGTTGGCCAGCTCCAGGGCCGCAGTGCGGCTGGTGTCCGGGATCGGGATGACCACGTCGATGTCGTGCTCTGGGCGTTCGCGCTGGATCTTCTCGGCCAGCTTCTCACCCATGCGCAGGCGCGCCTTGTACACCGAGACGCCGTCCATGATCGAGTCCGGGCGGGCCAGGTAGACGTGTTCGAAGATGCACGGCTGCAGTTTCGGGCTCTTCGCGCACTGTTTGGTGTACAGCTGGCCTTCTTCGGTGATGTACACCGCTTCGCCCGGCGCCAGGTCGCGAATCAGGGTAAAGCCGAGCACGTCCAGGGCGACGCTTTCGGAAGCGATCATGTATTCCACGCCTTCGTCGGTGTGGCGCTGACCGAACACCACCGGGCGAATACCGTTCGGGTCACGGAAACCGACGATACCGTAGCCAGTGACCATCGCCACCACCGCGTAGCCACCGACGCAACGGCTGTGCACGTGAGAAACCGCAGCGAACACGTCTTCTTCGGTTGGCTGCAGCTTGCCGCGCACGGCCAGCTCGTGGGCGAACACGTTCAGCAGCACTTCCGAATCGGAGTTGGTGTTGACGTGGCGCAGGTCGGACTCGTAGATCTCCTTGGCCAACTGCTCGACGTTGGTCAGGTTGCCGTTGTGCGCCAGGGTAATGCCGTACGGCGAGTTGACGTAGAACGGCTGGGCCTCGGCCGAGGTCGAGCTGCCCGCGGTCGGGTAGCGCACGTGGCCGATGCCCATGTGGCCCACCAGGCGCTGCATGTGGCGCTGCTGGAAGACGTCGCGCACCAAGCCATTATCCTTGCGCAGGAATAACCGGCCGTCATGGCTGGTCACGATACCGGCAGCGTCCTGGCCGCGGTGCTGGAGGACCGTAAGCGCGTCATACAGCGCCTGATTGACGTTCGACTTACCGACGATACCGACGATGCCACACATGCGACGCAACCCCTACTTTGACGAAACTTGAGTGAATAGCGCTCAGGGCTTTGCGGGCCCGAGCAACTGTTCCTTGAACGGGAGATCAGCCGGTGTGCTGATCACCCCACTGGACATCCACTGGCTGGTGAAACCGAGAATCAGGTTTTTCGACCAGTCAGCGACCAAGAGAAATTGTGGTATCAGGCGTGATTCCTGCCACCAGGTGTCTTGTTGAACCGGCCCCAGGCTGAGCAGCCCGATGGCCACCACCACCAGCAAAGCCCCCCGCGCGGCGCCGAAGGCCATGCCGAGGAAACGATCGGTGCCGGACAGCCCGGTCACGCGGATCAGCTCGCCGATGAGGAAGTTGATCATGGCCCCCACCAGCAGGGTGGCGACAAATAGAATGGCGCAACCGGCGATGGTACGCATCGACGGTGTCTGGATATAGCTTTCAAGATACACCGAGAGCGAGCCACCGAACATCCAGGCAACCGCACCGGCAATGATCCAGATGAGCAAGGACAAGGCTTCCTTGACGAAGCCGCGCTTGAGACTGATCAGTGTGGAGACGGCGATGATCGCAATGATCGCCCAATCAACCCAGGTAAATGCCACGGTGCCGCCTACAGACGTTTGAGGCGGCGCATTTTATCAGAGCAGCGGGCTGGGAGTAAGCGGAATGTCGGGCCGATCAGCAACTGCGCGATACCTGTGGGAGCGGACCGCGCTGGCACCATCAACCGCGTTCAGGCTGGAAACGCATCACGAAGCCTTTGAGGCTGTGCTTGCGGTTGATTGCATCACGCACACGCTCGGCCTCGGCGCGTTCGATCAGCGGCCCGACATACACCCGGTTCATACCGCCTGCAGAGCGGATGTAGGCGTTGTAGCCCTGGCTGCGCAAGGTCTGCTGAAGGCTTTCTGCCCCCGCGCGGTTGGACAGGCTGGCCAGCTGGATGGACCAACTCACCGGCAACCCATTGACGTCGATTTTGGACGGCGTTGCGGGCTTGGCTGCTGCGACGGCAGGCGCCGGCGCAGCGGCGGGCTTGGTTTCCACCTTCTGTGCGGGCACTGACGGCTTGGCGGCCTGGGCCTGGGCCTGGGTCTGTGGCGACGGCGTGATCGGCTGGCTTGGCGTGCTCGCTGGCGCAGTAGCCTCGTCGATCACTACCGGGGGCTGCTGTGGCTCCTCAGGAATGACCTGAGGTTCCGGCACGGCGACCGGCTCCACCTTCACCTCGGGCAGGCTCGGCATGGCCGGTGCCTGCGGGGCTTCAACCCGTACCTGGCGCATCTCGTCCTCGCGGGTGAACAGCATCGGCAGGAAGATCACCGCCAGCGCCACCAGCACCAACGCACCGACCATGCGCTGTTTCATCCCTTTATCCAGCACTGCCATCTACTCAACCCTCCGGGGCCTGCCGCGCCAACCACTCCAGGGCCTGGGCGACACAGAAAAACGAACCGAACAGCAGGATCTGGTCATCCGCCGTCGCCTGCGCGCATTGCCCTTCGAGGGCGGCGTCGACGCTGGCATAAGACTTCACCGAGGCGCCGAGGTTCGTCAAGGCATTCGCCAGTTCTGCGGCCGGACGGCTGCGAGGTGTATCCAGTGGTGCCACCGCCCAGTCGTCGACCAGCCCCTGCAAGGGTTCGACAACGCCCTGCAGGTCCTTGTCAGCGAGCAGGCCGAACACCGCCAGGCGGCGCCCCTTGGGCGGTCGAGCGGCCAGGCGCCGCGCCAGGTAGGCGGCGGCATGCGGGTTATGCCCCACATCCAGCAGCAACTCCACCGGCGTGCCCTGCCAGTTCAGTTGGCGGCGATCGAGGCGCCCGGTGATGCGGGTATCGAGCAATGCCTGGCGGATTTGCCCGGCATCCCATGGCAGGCCCATCAACAAATAGGCCTGCAGGGCCAAGGTGGCGTTTTCCATGGGCAGGTCGAGCAATGGCAGATCGCGCAGCTCTACCCGGCCACCTTCGGCCGAGGTCCCGCGCCAGTGCCAGGCAGCGTCGCTGCTTGCCAGGTCGAAATCACGGCCACGCAAGTACAACGGCGCTGCCAGCTCCTGTGCCTTGTCCAGCAAGGGCTGCGGCGGGTCGAGGTCGCCACACAGCGCCGGCTTGCCGGCGCGGAAGATACCGGCCTTCTCGAAGGCGACGCACTCACGGGTATCACCCAGGTAGTCGACATGGTCGACGCCGATACTGGTTACCAGCGCCAGGTCGGCATCGACCACGTTCACGGTGTCCAGACGGCCACCGAGGCCCACTTCGAGCACCACGGCATCCAGCTTCGACTGGTAGAACAACCAGAACGCCGCCAGGGTGCCCATCTCGAAATAGGTCAGGGAAATTTCGCCCCGCGCCGCCTCGACGGCGGCGAAGGCATCGCACAGGCGCTCATCACTGGCCTCCTGGCCATCGATGAGCACCCGCTCGTTGTAACGCAACAGGTGCGGCGAGCTGTACACGCCAACCTTGAGCCCCTGGGCACGCAGCATCGCAGCGACGAAGGCACAGGTGGAGCCTTTGCCATTGGTACCGGTGACGGTTACCACGCGCGGCGCCAGCTTGCCCAGCGCAAGGCGGGCAAGCACGTTCTGCGAACGTTCCAGGCCCATGTCGATGGCCGATGGATGCAACTGTTCGAGGTAGGCGAGCCATTCGCCCAGGGATCTTTGTTTCATCACGCGACCGCAGCCGCCTCACGTGCCTGCTCCGGAGTTTGCTGGCCGGTCATCTGCGCCAGCAGGCGGGCCAGACGCGGGCGCAGCTCGCCACGGGAGATGATCAGGTCGATGGCGCCATGCTCCAACAGGAACTCGCTGCGCTGGAAGCCTTCTGGCAGCTTCTCGCGCACGGTCTGCTCGATCACGCGGGGGCCGGCAAAACCGATCAGTGCCTTTGGCTCGCCGACAATGACGTCGCCGAGCATCGCCAGGCTGGCGGAAACGCCGCCGTAGACCGGGTCGGTCAACACCGAAATGAACGGGATGCCTTCTTCACGCAGGCGCGCCAGCACGGCCGAGGTCTTGGCCATCTGCATCAGCGAGATCAGCGCTTCTTGCATGCGCGCACCGCCAGAGGCCGAGAAACAGACCATCGGGCAGCGGTTTTCCAGGGCGTAATTGGCGGCGCGCACGAAACGCTCACCGACGATGGCACCCATGGAGCCGCCCATGAAGGAGAATTCGAACGCACTGACCACGATTGGCATGCCCATCAGGGTGCCGCTCATGGAGATCAGGGCGTCTTTCTCGCCGGTCTGCTTCTGCGCACCGGTGAGGCGGTCCTTGTACTTCTTGCCATCGCGGAACTTCAGGCGGTCGACCGGCTCCAGCTCGGCGCCCAGTTCGGCACGGCCTTCGGCGTCGAGGAAGATGTCGATACGCGCACGTGCGCCGATGCGCATGTGGTGGTTGCACTTGGGGCAGACATCCAGGGTCTTTTCCAGCTCCGGACGATACAGCACGGCCTCGCAAGCCGGGCACTTGTGCCACAGGCCTTCAGGCACCGAGCTCTTTTTCACCTCGGAACGCATGATCGAAGGGATCAGTTTGTCGACTAACCAGTTGCTCATGCTTTCTTTCTCCAGTATCGGCGGGCGGGGGCCAGCGTGACCGGCCTGCCCTGCCCTTGAGCTCAATATCTTTTATGAAACGATGATGGACCGGCCGCCGGGGCTTCCTGCGCGCCGCTCCACCGTTAATGTATTGTTCGACCGTCGCACCGACGGCCGCCCCGTTGGGGCTGCGATAGCTATGGACGATGGTGCGCCGCCAACCGTCACATCCACTGTCACGCCTGTTTCACCGCGCGCATGAAGGCTTCGATCTTCGCCGCATCCTTGATGCCCTTGGCCTGTTCCACCCCGCCGCTGACATCCACCGCATAAGGCCGCACCTGGGCAATGGCCTGGCCGACATTCTGTGCAGACAGCCCACCGGCAAGGATGATCGGCTTGCTCAGGCGGGCCGGCACCAGCGACCAGTCGAAGGCCTCGCCAGTGCCCCCAGGTATGCCGGGCACGTAGGTGTCCAGCAGCACACCCCGGGCGCCAGCGTAAAGCCGACAGGCCGCCTCCAGGTCATCGCCTGGGCGCACCCGCAGGGCCTTGATCCAGGGGCGGTTGTAACCCTCGCAGTCTTGCGGGGTTTCGTCGCCGTGGAACTGTAGCAGGTCCAGCGGAACCACTTCGAGGATCTCGTTCAGCTCGCAGCGCGAGGCGTTGACGAACAGCCCGACCGTGGTCACGAATGGCGGCAGCTCGGCAATGATCGCACGCGCCTGGCGCACGTCCACGGCGCGCGGGCTCTTGGCGTAGAACACGAAGCCGATGGCATCAGCCCCCGCCTCGGCGGCAGCCAGCGCGTCTTCGATGCGGGTAATACCGCAGATCTTGCTGCGAACGTTGCTCATGGACTGCGAACCCTGCTATTGCGGTGAAAGGCCGGATGTTAGCAAATGACTTTTCGTCCGTCAGTCAGCCAATGCCTCATAGCCGGTCAAAAAGTGTGGGCCGATGTAACGCTTGGGCAATTGGAAGGCTTCGGGGTATTCCACTTGCACCAGGTACAGGCCGTACGGATGCGCCGTCACCCCGCCTTCACGGCGATTGCGCCCCTCCAGCACCTCACGTGCCCAGGTGGCTGGCCGCTCGCCCGCGCCAATGGTCATCAAGACACCGGCGATGTTACGCACCATGTGGTGCAGGAACGCCGTGGCACGCACGTCCAGCACGATCATCTGGCCATGGCGGGAAACGCGCAGGTGATGGATGTGCTTGATCGGCGACTTGGCCTGGCACTGGCTGGCGCGGAAGGCGCTGAAGTCGTGGGTGCCCAGCAGGAACGCGGCGGCTTCGGCCATGCGTTCGACATCCAGCGGGCGGTGGTTCCAGGTCACCTCCTCGGCCAGGTGTGCCGGGCGGATCGGGTCGTTGTAGATGACGTAGCGGTAACGCCGCGCCGTGGCCTTGAACCGGGCGTGGAAGTCTGACGGCATCGGGCGCGACCAGACCACACTGATGTCGTGGGGCAGGTTGAAATTGGTACCCAGGGTCCAGGCGCGTTCGTCGCGGATGGCGCGCGTATCGAAATGCACGATCTGCCCGCAGCCGTGTACCCCGGCGTCGGTGCGCCCGGCACAGATCACCGAGATAGGCTCGTTCGCCACTTTCGACAAGGCCTGCTCGAGGGCTTGCTGGACGCTGGGCACACCACTGGCCTGGCGCTGCCAGCCGCGATAGCGCGAGCCCTTGTATTCCACGCCCAGGGCGATACGGGAGTAGCCTTCGGCCGCGGATTCGGCGGCGGTGTCGATGATGTCCAAGAGCATGAAACCTGTGGTGAATACGCAATGGCGGGATTATAACGACAACGGCAGCCCTGTTGGGCTGCCGTTGGGGGTAACGCCTGTCATGGCCCTGTCGCCGACACGCCGGCGACAACGCTTCAGCAGTAGAATCAGACCAACCGGGACAACAGCTCCTCGGCTTCCTGACGCTGGGTCCCGTCGCCATCCTTGACCACTTCATCAAGGATGTCACGCGCCCCCTGGTGGTCGCCCATGTCGATGTAGGCACGCGCCAGGTCGAGCTTGGTGGCCACTTCGTCACTGCCAGAGAAGAAGTCGAAGTCCAGGTCATCCAGCGGCTCGGGCTCCGGCTGCGCCACTGCATCCTCAGTGGTGAAGTGCGGCTCCAGCGAAGGCGACTCGAGGTTCTGCGACAGCTTGTCCAGCTCTGCGTTGACGTCGTCCAGCTCCGAAGCAAAGCTTTTCGCGGCCGGCGAATCGTCGTCCAGCGACAGCGACAGGTCGAAATCGGACGGCAGGTCGAGCTCGGAGATCGGCTCGAACTCCGGCACGCTGTCGAAGGCGGCCAGTTCGGCGGCGACATCCACCGGGGTTTCATCGGCGACAGCCGGGGCAACCGGCTCGCTGACATCAAGGTCGAAGTCGTCCAGGTCCGCAACCGGCTGCGGCTCGGCCTGCGCCAGCATCGCTTCGAAATCAGCATCGGCTTCGGCTTCGGCTTGCAGCTCGGCATCCACGACGGCCGGCTGTTGCTCTACCTGCACCTCGTCCAGTACGGGCTCATCCGGCACCGATTCATCCAGTACAGTCTCGTCCAGTACCGGCTCGTCCAACAGCGGCGCTGCCAGTGGATCTTCCTCGGGCAGGTCTTCGTCAAGGCTCAGATCGAAGGCGCTGTCCAGGTCCGATTCCTCAAGCGAAGGCATTTCGCTAAAGGCCTCGGTTTCAGGCTCGACGATGTCATCCAGCGCTGCCTCAGCGACCGAATCGGGCTGCTCCAGTACCGCTGGTTCGTCTTCTGGCTCAGGCTCAAGCGCTTGCTCTGCCATGCCCTCGGAAACAACGTCTTCAACCACCGGTGCCTCAGGCGGGTCCTGCAGCAGGCCCTGCACGTACTGCTCATCCATTTCAGCAGCCAGCGCTGCCGCGCCCAGACCGGCGGCGGCCACACCCAGCATGGCTGGGAAGCGGCCTTTGATTTCCTGAACCTGAGCCACGTTCTGTTCGGTGGCCGGCAGCACACGCTCCTGCTCGACGAACGCACTGTGATCACCCTGGCGGGCATACACTTCCATCAGCTTCAGGCGCAGCTCATCACGGCCGGGCTCTGCGGCGAGGGCGGTTTCGAGCAGCTCGGCGGCATGATTCAGACGGCCGCTTTCAACGCTCTGCTCGACCTCGGCCAGCAGCGCGGCAGTGGCGTCGGGCTCAAGCACAGGCTCGGTGACCGGGGCCGCAGGTTTTTCCGCGGCGGCGGCAGCTGCGGCGGAGGCCGCGACCACGGCTGGCGACAGCGTGACGCTCGGTGCCGTAACATCCAGGCCTTCAAAGCTGTCGGAGGCCATGTCCAGCCCCGCACCCTGCTCTTCCTCAGCCAACGCCCGCGCCATGCGCAGGTGTTTCTCTGCCTCTTCCTGAGCCTTGCGCTTGCGCATCAAAAGCACCAGCAGAAGCAGCAGCACGAGGAACGCAGACCCTGCAATCAGCCACAGCATCAAGGGGTTGCCGAGCACATCGTCGAAGGCGCCGCGCGGCTGGGCAGCCGGCGCAGCATTGGCGGCAGGCACGTTTTTCGGCGCGGTGTCGACAGCGGCCGGCGCAGGCTTGACCACTGGCTGGGCATTTGCCGCCGGTTTCGTGGGTGCTGGCTCGCCTGGCAGCGCGGCGGCGACCGGGGCCGTGCCGGCTGCGCCCTGGGCTTCAAGGCGGGCCAGTTGGTTGTTCTTCAACTCGATCAGACGCTGCAGCTTGTCCAGTTGGCTCTGCAAGTCTGCCATGCGGCTCTTGAGCTCGTCGTTGTCACGGCGGCTGGTGTCGAGGCTTTCCTGGGCCACGGCCAGCTTGTCATTGAGCGCCTTGGCCTGCCCTGCGCCAGCCTGGTTGCCGGGGCTGACCAGGCGCAGGTTGTCACCTTGGGCAATGCGCTCCGGCGCCGCGTCGGCAGCACCACGGCGGGTGGCGTCGAGCTGGCGGGCACGCGGCCCCAGGCGCCGGCCCTCACGCCAGGCCGCATACTGCTCGGCCACGTCGCGAACCGCTTCGCCCTGAGGGATGTTCTGCACCTGTTGCTGATCGGGCAGGCGCAGTACCTGGCCAACCTTCAACTGGTTGATGTTGTTGCCAATGAAGGCGTCCGGGTTCAGCGCCTGGATCGCGATCATGGTCTGCTGTATCGAACCGCCCTGGCTGTTGCGCGCGGCAATCTGCCACAAGGTGTCGCGGCGCTGGGTGGTGTAGTTGCTCGCACCCGTCACCGCCGGCGCCACATTGGCCGCCGCCGGTTGCTTGCCCTGCGCCTTGGCCTGGTCGAGCAGGACGCTGTAGTCGCGCAGCAGTCGCCCTTGCGGCCACATCACCTGGACCAGGAACTTGACCACCGAGCCCGGCAGCGGCTGGCTGGAAGTGACGCGCAGCACGCTCCTGCCGTTGGGGTTGATCACCGGTGTGAACGTCAGGTCTTCGAGGTAAGTCGGAAAGGCCACCCCCGCCTTGCTGAACTCTTCCGGCGGCGCCAGGCTTGGCGCCACCTCGGCGGCAGTGAGGTCGCGCACATCGAGCAATTCGATCTCGGCGTCCAGCGGCTGATTCTGTGCCGACTTGAGAGTCAGCTCCCCCAGGCCCAGGGCATTGGCCATACCCGACGACAGCGCCGAGGCAGCCGCCATGGCCAGAACCAGTTTGCGAATTCGAAGCATGACCTCTTCCCTTGTATGAATCGTCCCGAAACCTGCATGCAGAGCAGGACAAAAGTGCTCGCAGTATCTTTTACAGCCTGTCTTTAATCAACAATTGTGCCACCTGCACAGCATTGAGCGCCGCGCCCTTGCGCAGGTTGTCGGTGGTCAGCCAGAGGTTGAGCTGCTGGTCTTCATCGACACCATGGCGTACACGACCAACATAGACCACGTCTTGGCCCACTGCGTCACCAACCGGGGTCGGATAATCGTCGCGTTCCACCAACTCGACGCTGTCGGCAGACTCCAGGGCCTGGTTGACCGCAGCCAGGTCGACCGGGCGACGGCTCTGCACAGCCACACTGAAGCTATCGCCGAAAAACACCGGGACTTGAACGCAGTTCACCGAAATCTTCAGTTCAGGCTGCCCGAGCAGCACGCGCAATTCGCTGACCAGGCGCCGCTCCAGCGCGGTGTGGCCCTGTTCGTCGGCGGCGCCGACCTGGGCCAGCAGGTTGAACGCCATCTGGCGGTCGAAGAAGCGCGGCTCCAGGGGGCGGGCGTTGAGCAGCTCGGCGGTCTGCCGGGCCAGTTCGCTGACCGCTTCGCGCCCCTGCGCGGACACCGCCAGCGCGGCCATCACCTGAACCCGTTCGATGTCCAGCAAGCCTTTGAGCGGTGCCAGCGCAACGGCCAGGGCAACGGCTGCGCTGCTAGGGCTGGCAATGCGTGCAGGCAGCGTCAAGCCGGCAAGGCGTTCGGCATTGGCTTCAGGCACCACGGCAAGGGCATCGTCCAGGCCGGCGGACAGGTCGATGACCGTGCAGCCTGCCTGCAGGGCCTTGCTGGCGAAGCTGCGGCTGACCGCCGCGCCTGCGGCGAAGAAGGCCAGATTGACCTGGGCGAAATCGAAGCTGTCCACTTCGCGGACTTTGAGCTTTTTGCCGGCGAACATCACGCTGCTGCCTGCGGACTCCATGCTGGCCAGCAGGTGCAAGGTGGCGACCGGGAACGCCAGTTCTTCGAGAATCTGTACCAGGGTTTCACCGACGCTGCCGGTGGCGCCGACGACGGCGATATCGAGAGAAGGGTTCATGCTACGGGCTGCCTCAGGCGAAACGGGGAGCGGCACTTTACTCGCATTGCCCCGACGAGGCCAACACAGCCATTCGTTTGCTACCAGGCGTAACCCACCATAAAAAAACCCGCGCTGTCGCCAGCGCGGGTTTTCGGTCAAACCAGAGCGATCAACGCTCCAGCAGAATCCGCAGCATGCGGCGCAGCGGTTCGGCGGCGCCCCACAGCAGCTGGTCACCCACGGTGAACGCACCCAGGTACTGCGAGCCCATGTTCAGCTTGCGCAGGCGACCCACCGGAATGTTCAAGGTACCGGTGACCTTGGTCGGGGTCAGCTCTTGCATGCTGATCTCTCGCTGGTTCGGCACCAGCTTCACCCATGGGTTGTGCTGGCTGATCATGCCTTCGATGTCGGCCAGCGGCACGTCCTTGTTCAGCTTGATGGTCAGCGCCTGGCTGTGGCATCGCATGGCGCCGATGCGCACGCAGATACCGTCGACCGGGATCGGGTTCTTGAAACGACCGAGGATCTTGTTGGTTTCGGCCTGGGCCTTCCACTCTTCACGGCTCTGCCCGTTCGGCAGCTCCTTGTCGATCCACGGAATCAGGCTGCCGGCCAGCGGCACACCGAAGTTCTCGGTGGGGAACGCTTCACCGCGCATGGTCTCGGCAACCTTGCGGTCGATGTCCAGAATGGCGCTGGCCGGGTTGGCCAGGTCATCGGCCACGGCCGCGTGGGTGGCGCCCATCTGCTTGATCAGCTCACGCATGTTCTGCGCGCCGGCACCGGAAGCTGCCTGGTAGGTCATGGCGCTCATCCACTCGACCAGGCCGGCCTCGAACAGGCCGCCCAGGCCCATCAGCATCAGGCTGACCGTGCAGTTGCCGCCAATGTAGTTCTTGGTGCCGGCATCGAGCTGCTGGTCGATGACCTTGCGGTTGACCGGGTCGAGGATGATGACCGCGTCATCCTGCATGCGCAGGGACGAGGCGGCATCGATCCAGTAACCCTGCCAGCCAGCTTCACGCAGCTTGGGGAAGACCTCGTTGGTGTAGTCGCCGCCCTGGCAAGTCAGGATCACGTCGAGGGTCTTGAGTTCTTCAATCGAATACGCGTCCTTGAGCGGAGCTGTATCCTTGCCCACGTTCGGGCCTTGGCCACCGACATTGGAGGTGGTGAAGAACACCGGCTCGATAAGGTCGAAATCCTGCTCCTCCAGCATCCGCTGCATGAGCACGGAACCGACCATACCGCGCCAACCGATCAGACCTACACGTTTCATCGCAACTACACCTTTGCTAAAAGTGGGCCGCCACCGACCAAAAACGGTGGCGGGCCAGAGAGATTACAGATTCCGCAGCGCTGCGACTACTGCGTCGCCCATTTCCTGCGTGCCTACTTTGTCGCAGCCGGCCGACCAGATGTCACCGGTGCGCAAACCTTGGTCCAACACCAGGCTGACGGCCTGCTCGATGGCCTCTGCTGCAGCCTGCTGGTTGAAGCTGTAACGCAGCATCATCGACACCGACAGGATGGTCGCCAGCGGATTGGCGATGCCCTGGCCGGCGATGTCTGGCGCCGAGCCGTGGCACGGCTCGTACATGCCTTTGTTGTCGGCATCCAGCGACGCCGAAGGCAGCATGCCGATGGAACCCGTCAGCATGGAAGCTTCATCCGACAGAATGTCACCGAACATGTTGTCGGTCACTACCACGTCGAACTGCTTGGGCGCGCGGACCAACTGCATGGCAGCGTTGTCGACGTACATGTGGCTCAGTTCGACATCCGGGTAGTCCTTGGCCACGTCTTCGACCACTTCGCGCCACAGCTGGCTCGAAGCCAGGACGTTGGCCTTGTCCACCGAACACAGCTTCTTGCCGCGCACACGGGCCATGTCGAAACCGACGCGGGCAATGCGGCGCACTTCGCTTTCGCTGTAGGGCAGTGTGTCGTAGGCCTGGCGCTCGCCACCTTCGAGTTCACGCTGACCACGTGGCGCGCCGAAATAGATGCCACCGGTCAGCTCGCGGACGATGAGGATATCCAGGCCCGAGACGATTTCTGGCTTGAGCGAGGAAGCATCGGCCAGTTGCGGGTAGAGGATGGCCGGGCGCAGGTTGGCGAACAGGCCCAGTTGCGAGCGAATTTTCAGCAAGCCACGCTCAGGGCGGATGTCACGCTCGATCTTGTCCCATTTCGGGCCGCCCACGGCGCCCAGCAGCACGGCATCGGCCTGGCGCGCACGCTCCAGGGTCTCGTCAGCCAGCGGCACGCCATGCTTGTCGATGGCCGCGCCACCGATCACGTCGTGCGCCAGACTCAGGCCCAACTGGAACTTGTCGTTGGCCAGCTCCAGCACCTTGACCGCCTCGGCCATGATTTCCGGGCCGATGCCATCACCTGGGAGAATCAGAATCTGCTTGCTCATGCTTTCCTCTATCCATTCAAGCGCTGCGGCCAGCTCGGCCGCAGCGAAATAAACTCAGCGCTCGGCCCACAACACGATGACATCGGTGCTGAACGAGCCGTCGGCTTCAATCTGATAATACTGCCGCACTTCTTCACCCATGGCTTGCTGCAATTGGCGTATGGCCACACGCAGCGGCTCGGGCGTGCGCATGCGCTCTACCCACGAGCTCCACTCCAGGCGCAGGCGCTGACGCGTGTGGCTACGGGCGTGCAGGCCGGCTTCGCTGACCTGGCGCTGCCACTCGGCGGCAGAATAATCGCGCACGTGGCTGGTGTCGCGCAGCACTTCGACCGTTTGCAGGTAGGTGTCGAGCAACGGGCTGCCGGGTGACAGCACATCGATGAACGCCGCCACCCCACCCGGCTTCAGCACGCGGCGCACTTCGCGCAGGGCCAGGCCCAGGTCGCTCCAGTGGTGCGCCGAGTAGCGGCTGAAGACGAAGTCGAACGAGGCGTCGGCGAACGGCAGGCGCTCGGCGGCACCGCATTCGGTGGTGATATTGCCCAGGCCACGCTCGGCAGCGGCACTGGCGACCACGTCGAGCATCGACTGCGACAGGTCGTAGGCGACCACTTCCGCCACCAGAGGCGCGACGTGGAAACTGACATGACCGGCACCACAGCCCAAGTCCAGTACACGCGCCTCGGCATGGCCTGCCAGCTCGGCTTGCAGCAGGGCGAATTCAGTGCCCTGGGCATGTACCGCGCTGCTGAGGTAGGCGCTGGCCTGTTCGCCGAACTGGCGTTGGACCACATCGGTGTGGGTGGTACTGGTCATGGGGCAATCCTTTTGGTGTTGTGTTGCCTATGCAGGCTTCGCCGGCGAACCCGCTCCCACATCGGCAGCGTTGCCAATGTGGGAGCCGGTCAATCAGGCATCCCGGAACAGCCAGGGCTGGCTGGCGCGGTGCTTGCCTTCGAAGGCTTTGATCGAATCGCTGTCCTGCAAGGTCAAGCCGATGTCGTCGAGGCCGTTGAGCAGGCAGTGCTTGCGGAAGGCATCGATCTCGAAGTGCAGCACCTTGCCATCAGGACGGGTCACGGCCTGGGCTTGCAGGTCGACGGTCAACTGATAGCCAGGGTTGGCTTCCACCTGCTTGAACAGCTCGTCGACTTCCTCATCGCTCAAGATGATCGGCAACAGACCGTTCTTGAAGCTGTTGTTGAAGAAGATGTCGGCAAAGCTCGGTGCGATGACACTGCGAAAGCCGTATTCATCCAACGCCCAGGGCGCGTGCTCGCGGCTGGAGCCGCAACCGAAGTTCTCCCGCGCCAACAACACGCTGGCACCCTGATAGCGTGCGTGGTTGAGCACGAACTCCTGGTTCAGCGGGCGCTTGCTGTTGTCCTGGTAGGGCTGGCCCACATCCAGGTAACGCCACTCGTCGAACAGGTTGGGGCCGAAGCCAGTGCGCTTGATCGACTTGAGAAACTGCTTGGGAATGATCTGGTCGGTGTCGACGTTGGCACGGTCCAATGGCGCGACAAGGCCGGTGTGCTGGGTAAAGGCTTTCATGCTGCGCTCCCTTGGATCAACTCGCGTACATCGATGAAGTGGCCCGTCACCGCGGCGGCGGCAGCCATGGCCGGGCTGACCAGGTGGGTACGGCCACCGGCACCCTGACGGCCTTCGAAGTTGCGGTTGGACGTCGAGGCGCAGTGCTCGCCACTTTCCAGGCGGTCCGGGTTCATCGCCAGGCACATCGAGCAACCCGGTTCACGCCACTCGAAACCGGCTTCGAGGAAGATCTTGTCGAGGCCTTCACGCTCGGCCTGCGCTTTAACCAAGCCCGAGCCCGGAACGACAATGGCCTGCTTGACGGTGGCAGCGACCTTGCGGCCCTTGGCAATTTCGGCTGCGGCGCGCAGGTCTTCGATCCGCGAGTTGGTGCAGGAGCCGATGAATACGCGGTCGAGCTGGATATCGGTGATCGCCTGGTTGGCGGTCAGGCCCATGTACTTCAAGGCACGCTCGATCGAGCCACGTTTGACCAGGTCGGCCTCGGCGGCCGGGTCCGGCACGCGCTGGTCAACCGCCAGCACCATCTCGGGCGAAGTGCCCCAGCTGACCTGCGGCTTGATCTGCGCGGCGTCCAGCTCGACCACGGTGTCGAACACCGCGTCGTCATCGGAAACCAGGTCTTGCCAAGACGCTACCGCTTGCTCCCACTGCTCGCCCTTCGGCGCGTAGGGGCGACCTTCAACATAGGCAACGGTGGTGGCATCGGTCGCCACCAAGCCGACACGGGCACCAGCCTCGATCGACATGTTGCAGATGGTCATGCGGCCTTCCATGGACAAACCACGGATAGCGCTGCCGGCAAATTCCATGGCGTGGCCGTTGCCACCCGCGGTGCCGATCTTGCCGATAATGGCGAGGACGATGTCCTTGGCGGTGACACCGGCAGGCAATTGGCCTTCGACGCGCACCAGCATGTTCTTCATCTTCTTGGCGACCAGGCACTGGGTAGCGAGCACGTGCTCGACCTCCGAGGTGCCGATGCCGTGGGCCAAGGCGCCAAATGCACCGTGGGTGGAGGTGTGCGAGTCGCCGCAGACCACGGTCATGCCCGGCAAGGTAGCGCCCTGCTCCGGGCTGATGACGTGGACGATGCCCTGGCGCTCGTCGTTCATCTTGAATTCGACGATACCGTACTCGTCACAGTTTTCGTCGAGGGTCTGCACCTGCAGGCGCGACACCTGGTCGACGATGGCCTCGATACCGCCCTTGCGCTCTGGCGTGGTCGGCACGTTGTGGTCGGGCGTGGCGATGTTGGTGTCGATGCGCCATGGCTTGCGGTTCGCCAGGCGCAGGCCTTCGAAGGCCTGGGGCGACGTCACTTCGTGGATGATGTGTCGGTCGATGTAGATCAAGGACGAGCCGTCATCACGGCGCTTGACCTCATGGGCTTCCCAGAGTTTGTCGTAGAGCGTTTTGCCAGCCATCAGACTGTTCCTCATCAGCGTCTTTCTATGCCAAAGACCCCTTGGCTTGTACGGACGATGCTATGGCGATAGATTGAATAACTCAAATTCATAATTTTCATGCTTTGCATAACCATCAGGAATCAGAGAGATGGACCTGGCCAACCTCAGTGCTTTTATCGCCATTGCCGAAACCGGCAGCTTCTCCGGGGCCGGCGAACGCCTGCACCTGACCCAGCCTGCCATCAGCAAACGCATCGCCGGCCTTGAGCAGCAATTGGACGTGCGCCTGTTCGACCGGCTGGGGCGTGAAGTGACCCTGACCGAAGCCGGCCGGGCGTTGCTGCCACGGGCCTATCAAATACTCAATGTGCTCGATGATACTCGACGCGCACTGACCAATTTGACGGGACAGGTGAGCGGTAGACTGACCCTGGCCACCAGCCACCATATCGGCTTGCACCGCTTGCCTCCGCTTCTAAGGGCCTTTACCCGGCAGCACCCCTCGGTGGCACTGGATATTCAGTTCCTGGATTCAGAAGCGGCCTACGACGAGATTCTCCATGGCCGCGCTGAAATTGCCGTGATCACCCTGGCACCCGAGCCCCACCACCTGATCAAGGCGATCCCGGTCTGGAACGACGCCCTGGACTTCGTGGCGGCACCGGAGCACCCACTGGCCAGCAACCACGCGGTCAGCCTGGCCGATGTCGCCCGCCACCCGGCGGTGTTCCCGGGCGGGAACACCTTTACCCACCACATCGTCCAGCGCCTGTTCGAAAGCCAGGGGCTGACGCCGAACATCGCCATGAGCACCAACTACCTGGAAACCATCAAGATGATGGTTTCCATTGGCCTGGCCTGGAGCGTGCTGCCCCGCACCATGCTCGACGATCAGGTTGCACCTATCGCTTTACCCGGCATACAGCTGTCGCGCCAGCTAGGCTACATACTGCACACGGAGCGAACGCTATCGAATGCGGCGAGGGCCTTCATGGCCCTGCTCGACAGTCACGCAGGGTCCGCCTGACCGGTCGTCAGTTCGGCATTTCCAACTCAAGGACGCCTCAAACGCCAAAGGTCTGGTACCAATGCCCAAATCAGCAAACCGCTTTCCGCGCCTGCCGCGTATCTCTGCGGCTGACCCTCAGGAATCCGAGCAGGCCTGGCAAAACGCCCCACAGCTGCTGGCCGCGCTTAACGGTGCCCACCTGGGGGCCTGGCTGTGGGACATCGAAACCGGTCGGGTCAGTTGGTCACGCGGCACCCAGGCGTTGTTCGGCTTCGACCCGCAACGCCCGCTGCCCAACGACATCGATTACCTCGACCTGCTGCCCGAGGAAGACCGCGCGCGCACCCGCCAGTTGTTCCAGGCAGTGGTCAACGGCGAGCCCGTGGAGCAGGCCATGCGCCACCGCATCCGCTGGCCGGATGGCAGCCTGCACTGGCTGGAGATAAACGGCAGCCTGACCCACGACCACCATGGCCGGCCGCAGATGATCGGGGTGATCCGCGAGATCACTCGCCAGCGCGAGCGGGAAACGGCGCTGATCAACTCGGAAAAGCGCTTCGCCACGCTGTTTCACCTGAGCCCCAATGCCATCCTGCTGACCCGTCGCCACGACGGCATGATCTTCGAGGTCAACCAGCATTTCGAGGACATGTTCGGCTGGCCGGGCAGCCAGGTAATCGGCAAGACCAGCCTGGAGCTGGGCCTGTGGGTGCACCCCGAGCAACGCCAGCAGATGCTCGACGCCACCCGCGCCAGCAGCGGCCCGCTGAACCTGGAGGTGCAGTTCCGGGCCAGCAACGACAAGGTGCATGACGGCATCCTCTGCACCCAGGGCATCGAACTGGAGGGCGTGACCTTTCTGCTCAGCACCTTCGTCGACACCACCGAGCGCAAGCGCGCCGAGCAGGCCCTCAAGGACAGCCAGGAGCGACTCGATCTGGCCCTGGATTCGGCGCAGTTGGGCACCTGGGACTGGCACATCCCCAGCGGCATGCTGTATGGCTCGGCCCGCGCGGCGCAACTGCACGGCCTTGACCCCATCCCCTTCCATGAGTCCTTCGATGCCTTTTTCGAAGGTGTGCCGGAGCAAGAGCGCAACGTCATGCGCCAGGCCTACCGCAGCCTGCGCGAAGGGCCTGCGGGCAATTACCAGATCACCTACCGGGTACAGCTGGACAACGGCACTTCGCGTTATATCGAAAGCCGTGCGCGGCTGTACCGGGACGACCAGGGCAACCCCCTGCGCATGGCTGGCACGCTGCTGGACATCACCGACCAGGTAGAGCGCGAACAGCGCCTGAGTGCCTCGGAAGAAAAGTTCGCCAGCCTGTTCCAGGTCAGCCCAGACCCGATCTGCGTGACCCGCCAGGACACCGGCCAGTTCATCGAGATCAACCCGGCCTTCACCCAGACCTTCGGCTGGAACGCCGACCAGGTGATCGGCCGCACCGCCGAGCAAATCGGCCTGTGGGCAGAGTCCATCGAACGCGCGCAACGCATCGAGCGAGTGATCCGCGAACAGGCCCTGAGCAACGTGGCCGTGGTGGTCAACCACCGCAACGGCTCACCCTTGACCTGCGTGATATCCAGCTGCCTGATCAGTGTCGATGACCAGCCCTGCAGCGTCACCACCCTGCGCGACATTACCCAGCAGCAACGCGCCGAAGCGGCGCTCAAGTCCAGTGAAGAGAAGTTCGCCAAGGCCTTCCACTCCAGCCCCGACGCCATCACCATCACCGAGCGCTACAGCGGCCGCTACCTGGAAATCAACGACGGGTTCTGCCGGCTGACCGGCTACAGCGCGGCGGAAGTGGTCGGGCGCAGCGTTTACGAGCTGGGCATCTGGGCCGACGACAAGCAGCGCAGCGCCCTGCTCGCCGAGCTCAAGGAGCGGGGCCGGGTGCACCATCGGGAGATGCTCGGGCGCAACAAGCGCGGCGATATCCTCACCGTCGAAGTGTCGGTGGAACCGATCACCCTGAACGAGACCGACTGCCTGCTGCTAACCGCCCGCGACGTCAGCCAGCTGAAGAATGCCCAAGCGCAGATCCGCCACCTGGCGTACCACGACCCGCTGACCAACCTGCCCAACCGCGCCCTGCTGATGGACCGCCTGAGCCAGCAGATCGCCCTGCTCAAACGCCACAACCTGCGGGGTGCGCTGCTGTTTCTCGACCTCGATCACTTCAAGCACATCAACGATTCGCTCGGCCACCCGGTGGGCGACACCGTGCTGAAGATCATCACCGCGCGCCTGGAGGCCAGTGTGCGTCTGGAAGACACCGTGGCGCGGCTGGGCGGCGACGAGTTCGTGGTGCTACTTAGCGGCCTGGAAGGCAGCCGCGAACAGGTCGAAAGCAAGGTGCGCGATCTGGCCGATACCCTGCGTGAGCTGCTGGCCGAACCGATGTCGCTGGATGGCCAACGCCTGCAGGTGACCCCCAGCATCGGCGTGGCGCTGATCCCCGATCACGGCACCACCCCGGCAGACCTGCTCAAACGCGCCGATATTGCGCTGTACCGGGCCAAGGACTCCGGGCGCAACACCACCCAGCTGTTCCACACCACCATGCAAAAGGCCGCCAGCGAGCGCTTGCGCATGGAAAACGACCTTCGCCTGGCGCTGGCCCGGGGTGAGCTGGCCCTGCACTTCCAGCCCCAGGTGGATGCCCGCGACAACCGTATCGTTGGTGCCGAGGTATTGCTGCGCTGGCACCACCCGCAACTCGGCCAGCAGCCGCCGGCGCAGTTCATCCAGGTGCTGGAAGAAAGCGGGCTGATTCTGGAAGTGGGCAGTTGGATCCTCGACGAAGCCTGCGACGCGTGCGCGCACATGCTCATGGATGGGTTGATCGACGCTAATGACTTCAGCCTGTGCGTGAACATCAGCCCGCGGCAGTTCCGCCAGAACGATTTCGTCGGGCGGGTCCTGCGCAGCCTGGACGACTACCGCCTGCCACGGCAGATGCTCAAGCTCGAGATCACCGAAGGCATCGTCATCCAGAACCTCGAAGACACCATCAGCAAGATGCGCGAACTGAAGCGGCACGGGGTGAGCTTTGCCATGGACGACTTCGGCACGGGCTACTCGTCACTGACCTACCTCAAGCGTTTGCCAGTGGACGCCCTGAAGATCGACCAGACCTTCGTGCGCGACGCGCCGATCGACCCCAATGACGCCGAAATCGTCCGCGCTATCGTCGCCATGGCCCACAGCCTGGACCTGGCGGTGATCGCCGAAGGCGTGGAGTTGACCGAGCAACTGGCGTTTCTCGAGCAGTTGGGCTGCCACTTGTACCAAGGGTATCTGCACAGCCGGCCACTGCCATTGTCGGAGTTCCGCCAGATGTTGCTGGAGGCACCGGCAGATTTCTGATGCCGGAATGCGAAAAGGGCACCCTGAGGTGCCCTTCTCGTTACCGACCGGCTGACTGTTAGTTCAGCGCTGGCTTATCGCCATTGATCGGGATGCGCTTGGCTTTGGCTTCTTCAGGCACGATGCGCAGCAGGTCGATGCTGAGCAAGCCATTGGCCAGGCCAGCGGCCTTGACCTCAATGTGGTCGGCCAGGCGGAACGACAGCTTGAAGGCACGCTGGGCGATGCCCTGGTGCAGGTAGGTCACTTCAGCGGCGCTGCTGTCGCGCTTGCCACCGGAGACTGTCAGGACACCTTTTTCGACCTGCAGGTCGAGGTCCTGCTCCTGGAAACCGGCAGCGGCAACCACGATGCGGTAGTGGTCTTCGCCATGTTTTTCCACGTTGTAGGGCGGGTAGCTGCTACCGGCCTCGTTACGTGCCGCGGATTCGAACAGGTCGTTGAAACGGTCGAAACCAACGGAATGACGGAACAGTGGAGCGAGAGAGAAAGCGGTAGTCATGGTCATAAACTCCTGAGATTCAGCAAGTAAGTCACTACGCGACCCGACTTCGGCATCGCGTACTCAAAAGATATGGCCGGTGAAACGGCTTTCAAGAGGGGCTACGAAAAAATTTTCTGTTTTCCCGCTTTTACTGCACAGCGGCAGATCAGGCCACGCATGCCTCGAAGGCCGGCGCCTCAACCCCCAGCAAGCGGCTGATGCGCGCGCAATCATCTTCCCGACGCAGCTCGGCAAACAGCACCACCGCCTCTGGGTAGCTGCGGGTCAGCATCGCCAACCACTGCTTCATCCGCCCCGGCGCATAGCGCGGGGACAGCTTGGCCTGGGCCTGACGCCAGAATTCGCGCAGCAGCGGCAGCAGGTCATCCCAGCTCATGGGCTGGTACGCCCGGCCGTCGCGGGCAGCGGCGATCTGCAGGCCCAGGTCGGGCCGCGACACCAGCCCGCGCCCCAACATGATGTGCTCGGCACCACTGACCTCGCGGCAGCGCCGCCAGTCGTCCACGGTCCAGATCTCGCCGTTGGCGAACACCGGCACCTTGACCACATCCTGCACCCGCGCCACCCATTCCCAATGAGCCGGCGGCTTGTAGCCCTCGACCTTGGTCCGCGCATGCACCACCAGGTGCGCCGAACCGCCCTCGGCCAGGGCCGTGGCGCACTCCAGTGCACCGTCGGGGCTGTCGAAGCCCAGGCGCATCTTTGCAGTGACCGGGATGTCCGCCGGTACCGCTCGGCGTACCTCGCGGACGATGGCATGCAGCAACTCAGGCTCCTTGAGCAGCACCGCGCCGCCACGCGACTTGTTCACGGTCTTGGCCGGGCAGCCGAAATTCAGGTCGATTACCGGTGCCCCCAGCTCACAGGCCAGCGCAGCGTTCTCGGCCAGGCACACCGGGTCAGAGCCCAGCAGTTGCACACGCATCGGTACGCCGGCCGCAGTCCTTGCGCCCTGGCGCAACTCAGGCGCCAGCTTGTCGAACGATGAAGGCGGCAACAGGCGGTCGCACACCCGGATGAACTCGGTGACGCACCAATCGATGCCACCCACTCGGGTCAGGACGTCGCGCAGGATGTTGTCGACCAGCCCCTCCATGGGGGCCAGGGCAATTTGCATGTGTGGGTCTCGGCGGGAAAAGGCGGCAGTCTAGCAAAAAACCGTACGCCTTCAGGCACCGATCAGCGCTTGGCCGTAACCCTCGATAAATTCGACCGGCATGCGTTTGGGCTTGCCGCTGGACAACTCGATACAGGCGAAGGTGGTCTGCGCCCGCAGCAGGGTCACACCATCGCGTGGGCGCTTGAGCTGGAAGCGGCGGGTCATGCGCAAGCGCTGATCCCATTCGATGATCCAGGTTGCCAGTTGCAGCTCGTCGTCTTCGTAGCCGGCGGCCAGGTAGTCAATTTCGTGGCGTACCACGGCCATGGCGCGGTCCAGGCGCCGGTACTCGGCCAGGTCCAGACCCAAGCGCTGGGAATGGCGCCAGGCACAGCGTTCGAGCCAAGTGACGTAGGCGGCGTTGTTGGCGTGGCCGAGGCCGTCGATGTCTTCGCTGCCGACGCGCAGGTCGATGATGAAGGGTGTTGCCAGGTCCCAGCTCATGCGCGCTCCTGAGAGGTTTCTTTGGGGGAGATTGCGGCGCTTTGCGCTCCACGGTCCTGGCGAGTGTAACGGATGCTCAGGCGCTTTGCCGCGCCGGCGCACTGGCACGGCTCAACAGCTCGAGCACTGCCTCGCCCAAACGCGGGTCGGCCAGCACCCGTTGGTGCCCGCCCTCCTCCAACAGCATCAGGCGGCTGTCGAACCAGGCCTTGTGGATGATCTGGGCCTCTTCGGCGGCCACCAGGCCATCGTCAGCGGCATGCACCACCAAGCCTGGCAGCTCCAGTTGATAACCACTGACATCCAGGCGTGCGATCTGCATCCCGACATCCCGCTCGACCTGGCGAATGAACGCTGCCCGCGCCCGCGCTGGCAGCCCCAGGTGATGGGCGAAGCCGCGCAACACGCCGAGCAATCGCGCCGGTGCCGCGATGCTCACCGCCGCCTCGGCGCGCAAGCCCATCTGCAGCGCCAGCAGCACACTGGCACCGCCCATGGAATGCCCGATCACTGCACGCAGCGGCGGCAGCTCGGCCGCCGCTTCCAGCAGCGCGCGGGCAAACAGCACCACGTGAGCCTGATGGCCAGGCGAACGCCCATGCGCCGGCCCCTCCAACGAAACTACCGTGTGCCCAGCCTGGACCAGGGTTTCGATCAACGCGGCAAACTGCGTGGGGCGCCCTTCCCAGCCGTGCATCAGCAATACCGTCGGGCCCTTGCCCCAGCGCAACGCCGAAAGCCCGAAGCGCAGGGTGATGCGCTCGGCCTTGGCCAGCAGTGGCAGTTCCCACGCTCTTGGCGGCAGCGTGCGCGGGGTCATGAAGGCGCGGCGCATCTTGCCGGCCACATGCTCCGGCGCCAGGTGGCCCAGGGTGCCATTGATGCCACGAATCCAGCTCAGGGTAGTCATCGCCTTGCTCCCGCCTTGTGGTTATTCAGATCACCGCCGACTTGGCGGCACGCAATACACGGTCGGACAGCTCGCCAGTGCCCAGGGCACGCGCCAGGGCCAGGCCACCGACCATCAGTGCAAGGTCGGCCAGGGCTTTGTCGCTGTCTTCGGGGCGATCGACCATTTTCGCGGTCATCAGCTCGATGTGCTCGGCCAGCACCTCGCGGAACACCTCTGGCAACCGCTGCATCTCGCCCAGGGCGTTGGGCAGCGGGCAGGCATGAACTTCAGCGTCGCGGTGCTTGCGCGAGAGGTAGAAGGCCGACACCAAGGCGCGGCGTGCTTCGCCATCCAGGCTAGGGTCGACCTGGGCCAGCAAGGCCCGCCGCTCGCCCAGCAACTGGCGGAACGCTTCGAGCATCAGCTCGTCCTTGCTGTCGAAATGGGCATAGAACCCCCCGACGGTAAGCCCGGCGGCGCCCATGACTTGGCTGACGCTCGGCTCTGCCGGGCCATGTTGAATCAAGGCACTGCGCGCTGCCTCGAGAATCCGTTCGCGGGTCTTGCTCTTTTTGTCGTTCATGGCCACCTCAAATATTATGCTAGTAATATGATAGGCGTAATATTTTTTGGCAAGCGGAATTCTCAGCCACCTGTCGGTACCGGGAATAGTTGGAGGGGAAAAAACAAAAGGCCCATTCAATAAGCGAATGAGCCTTTAAAGTCCCGCAAAACGCGGGTAAAACTGGCGTCCCCTAGGGGACTCGAACCCCTGTTACCGCCGTGAAAGGGCGGTGTCCTAGGCCACTAGACGAAGGGGACGTAACCTTCGTGCCGGTTCATTTTCACAAACCGCGGCAAAATTGGTGGAGCTAAGCGGGATCGAACCGCTGACCTCCTGCATGCCATGCAGGCGCTCTCCCAGCTGAGCTATAGCCCCGAAAACAAAAGGCTCATCCAATATACGAATGAGCCTCTTTAAGCCCCGCAAAACGCGGGTAAAAGTGGCGTCCCCTAGGGGACTCGAACCCCTGTTACCGCCGTGAAAGGGCGGTGTCCTAGGCCACTAGACGAAGGGGACGTAACCTTCGTGCCGGTCCGTTTTCACGTACCGCGGCAAAATTGGTGGAGCTAAGCGGGATCGAACCGCTGACCTCCTGCATGCCATGCAGGCGCTCTCCCAGCTGAGCTATAGCCCCGGATTTCTAGCCTCTCGGCCCAGCGACACAATGAAACATCGCTTGTGCAAAACTGGCGTCCCCTAGGGGACTCGAACCCCTGTTACCGCCGTGAAAGGGCGGTGTCCTAGGCCACTAGACGAAGGGGACGAACCTTCTTACCTTCAAGACCCGGTTGCTGGACCCGGTCTTGCTTATCAGCCTTGGCTGCTAAGCGGAATTTGGTGGAGCTAAGCGGGATCGAACCGCTGACCTCCTGCATGCCATGCAGGCGCTCTCCCAGCTGAGCTATAGCCCCACAATGTCGCTTTGAGCAGAATCGCTGGCTGGGTGGCTGGCGTTTCGTTTCGCTCATCGCTGTGGACGGGGCGCATATTAAGATCGGATTGCACGGCTGTCAAACGAATTTTTGAAATTATCCAAAAGTTTTTTCACAGATAACAATCACTTACCGCCCTGCCCTTTGTTCTCCCATGGTTTTCTGAGCATTTGAACCTGTGGTAACGGGCAAGCCTGCGCCCACAGGTTCGCGCTAACGCCACGTCAGGCGATAGTCGCCAGCAGCTTTTCCCACTCTTTGTTTTCTTTCTTCGACACGCCACCGAGCAGGTCCAGGGCCTGGCGCAAGCGGTAGCGCGTCAGGTCCGGGCCGAGAATTTCCATGGCATCGAGCACCGACACCGAGCTGGCCTGGCCAGTAATGGCGGCAAACATCAGCGGCATGGCGTCACGCAGCTTCAGTTCCAACGCCTCGACCACCGCCTGGATGCAGCCGGTAATGCGGTCCTTCTCCCACTGGCGCAGGCTTTCGAGCTTCCACAGGATCAACTGGATGACCTGACGCACCTGGTCGCCCGACAGCTTTTTGCTCTCGAACAGCTTGGCATCAAGCTTCAGCGCGCCTTCGAAGAAGAAACCACCCAGCGGTGCAACCTGGCTGAAGGTTTCGACCCGGCCCTGCACGTGCGGGGCGATCTTCATCATGTAGTCGCTGTTGAACGCCCATTTCTGCAGGCGTGTGGCGAATTCTTCGACCGGCAGCTCACGCAGCCACTGGCCATTGAGCCAGGACAGTTTCTCGATGTCGAAGATCGGCCCACCGAGCGAGATGCGCGACAGGTCGAAGTGCTCGACCATCTCGTCCAGGGAGAACTTCTCGCGCTCATCCGGCATCGACCAGCCCATGCGGCCGAGGTAGTTGAGCATCGCCTCGGGCATGAAGCCCATGCGCTCGTAGAAGGTCACCGAGGTCGGGTTCTTGCGCTTGGACAGCTTGGACTTGTCCGGGTTACGCAGCAGCGGCATGTAGCACAGCTTCGGCTGCTCCCAGCCAAAGTACTCGTACAGCTTGATCAGCTTCGGAGCCGACGGCAGCCACTCTTCGCCACGCAGAACGTGGGTGATGCCCATCAGGTGGTCGTCGACCACGTTGGCCAGGAAGTAGGTCGGCAGGCCGTCGTTCTTCATGAGCACCTGCATGTCCATGCGGTCCCACGGGATTTCGACGTCACCGCGCAGCATGTCCGGCACCACGCAGATGCCTTCGCTCGGCACCTTCATGCGGATCACGTGGGGCTCGCCGGCGTCCAGGCGGCGCTGTACTTCCTCGGCGCTCAGCAACAAGGCACGGCCGTCGTAGCGCGGGGTCTCGCCACGGGCCATCTGCTCGGCGCGCATCTGCTCCAGCTCTTCGGCGGTGCAGAAGCAGTAGAACGCGTGGCCGGCATCGACCAGTTGCTTGGCGTACTGGGCATAGATCTCGCCACGTTCGCTCTGCCGGTAAGGGCCGTGCGGGCCACCAACATCCGGGCCTTCGTTCCATTCGATGCCGAGCCAGCGCAGGGCGTCGAAGATCTGCTGTTCCGACTCGCGGGTGGAGCGCAGTTGGTCGGTATCTTCGATGCGCAGGATGAACTCACCGCCGTGCTGCTTGGCAAAGCAGTAGTTGAACAAGGCGATGTAGGCGGTGCCAACATGGGGGTCGCCCGTGGGCGATGGCGCGATGCGCGTGCGTACGGTGGTCATGGAAGGTCTCGAACGAAAGATGAAACAAAGGCGGGATGTTAGCAGGGAGCAGGCACCGGGCTCCAGCAATCGCGCGAACGACACTGTCGAGGGTAGGGTCAACAGCCTGTTCGCAGCCTCCGGCGCCCAGTTCAGCCTGCTACCACCCGACAACGCCTGCGCAACCTGGGGGGCGCCATCGGCATCGCGCTGCTTGCCACCTTGCTGGATGCGCGGACCAAGGTGTACTTCGACTACCTGCGCGAGTCACTGGTGCCGAGCAATCCGCAGGTGGCAGAGCGCCTGGCACAACTGGCGGAGCGGCAGGCGCAGATCATGGCGTACAACGACGCCTTCCATTTTGTCGGGATCGGCTTGGCGGTGAGCATGGTGGCAGTGCTGCTGACGCGCAAGCTGCCGGAGGGGTTGAAGGCTGGCGAAGCGCACTGAATGGGCGCTTAGCTGCACTGGCCTCTTCGCGGTGCGGCGATCCGCCCCGCGAAGAGGCCAGTGCAGGTGGCGAAGCATCAGCTGGTAATCAGCCGCTCGCGCAACTGGGTAATTTCGTCGCGCAACTGCGCCGCAGCCTCGAACTCCAGGTCGCGGGCGAACTGCATCATCTTCTCTTCCAGCTGCTTGATACGCTTGGTGATTTCGCCCGGCGTGCGCAGCTCTGCCTCGTAGCGGGCGCTCTCCTCCGCGGCCTTGGCCATGCCTTTGCGCTTTTTGCTGCGCGAGCCAGGCACCGTGGCACCTTCCATGATGTCGGTGATGTCCTTCACCACCCCCTTGGGCACGATACCGTTGGCCAGGTTGAAGGCAATCTGTTTCTCCCGACGCCGCTCGGTCTCGTCGATGGCCCGCTGCATCGAGCCAGTCATCTGGTCGGCGTAGAGGATGGCCCGGCCATTGAGGTTACGCGCAGCCCGGCCGATGGTCTGGATCAGTGACCGCTCTGAACGCAGGAAGCCTTCCTTGTCGGCATCGAGGATCGCCACCAGCGACACTTCCGGCATGTCCAACCCCTCACGCAGCAGGTTGATGCCCACCAGCACATCGAAGGTACCCAGGCGCAGGTCGCGGATGATTTCTACCCGTTCGACAGTGTCGATGTCCGAGTGCAGGTAGCGCACCCGCACGTCGTGATCGGCCAGGTAATCGGCGAGGTCTTCGGCCATGCGTTTGGTCAGCGTGGTCGCCAGCACCCGTTCACCGGCATCGACACGCTTGCGGATCTCCGACAACAGGTCATCGACCTGGGTCAGCGCCGGGCGGATTTCTACCTGAGGGTCGACCAGACCGGTCGGTCGCACCACCTGCTCGACCACCCGCCCGGCATGTTCCGCTTCATAAGGGCCGGGGGTTGCCGAAACGAAAATGGTCTGCGGGCTGACCGCCTCCCATTCATCGAAACGCATGGGCCGGTTGTCCAGCGCCGAGGGCAGGCGGAAACCGTACTCGACCAGGGTTTCCTTGCGCGAGCGGTCACCCTTGTACATGGCGCCGACCTGGGGAACGCTGACGTGCGATTCGTCGATCACCAACAGCGCATCCGCTGGCAGGTAATCGTAGAGGGTGGGTGGCGGTGCGCCCGAGGGGCGCCCGGACAGATAGCGGGAGTAGTTTTCGATGCCGTTGCAGTAGCCCAGCTCGAGGATCATCTCCAGGTCGAAACGGGTGCGCTGCTCCAGCCGCTGCGCTTCCACCAGTTTGTTGCCCTTGTGCAGGTATTCGAGGCGGTCCTTGAGCTCCTCCTTGATGCCCTCGACCGCACCCAGCAGCGTTTCGCGCGGGGTGACGTAATGGCTCTTGGGGTAGAAGGTGAAACGCGGCAGCTTGCGAAAGACTTCACCGGTGAGCGGGTCGAAAGCGGCGATGTTCTCCACCTCGTCATCGAACAACTCGATACGGATGGCTTCAAGGTCGGACTCGGCCGGGAACACGTCGATCACATCGCCCCGCACGCGGAAGGTGGCACGGGCGAAATCCATCTCGTTGCGGGTGTACTGCAGGTCGGCCAGGCGGCGCAGCAAGGCGCGCTGGTCGAGCTTGTCGCCGCGGTCCACGTGCAGGACCATTTTCAGGTAGGTTTCGGGGCTACCCAGGCCATAGATGCACGACACGGTGGTGACGATGATCGCGTCACGCCGCTCGAGCAATGCCTTGGTCGCCGACAGGCGCATCTGCTCGATGTGGTCGTTGATCGACGCGTCCTTCTCGATGAAGGTGTCGGACGACGGCACATAGGCTTCGGGCTGGTAGTAGTCGTAATAGGAAACGAAGTACTCGACCGCGTTGTTCGGGAAAAACGCCTTGAACTCGCCATACAACTGCGCGGCCAGGGTCTTGTTAGGCGCCAGCACCAGGGTCGGGCGCTGCACCTGCTGGATGACGTTGGCGATGCTGAAGGTCTTGCCCGAGCCGGTCACCCCGAGCAGCGTCTGGTGCGACAGCCCGGCCTCGATGCCTTCGACCATCTGGCGAATGGCTTCGGGCTGATCGCCGGCCGGCTGGAAACGGGTGACGAGCTGGAACTCGGACATGAGGGACCTCGCGGTGCTGCAGCAACTGTAAATTTAGCCAGTAGTCTATACCCAAATGCGCCCATTCGGGGCCGGTTTCAAGCCCCGGGTGTGAACGCTTATTGCTGTGGACACGGCAAATAGACCAATGGTCAAAAAATATTTGCGCAAATGCCTGGAAAAGCTGTGCCAGAGTGTCGCAGTGACCGGTCGGTATCACTATACTGACTCCCCGTTTGTGCACCGCTTCAGTGCATTCGGGCTGGAGCGTGTACGTCCTATCACTCTCCATTCAGAGCCAAGGTAACAATGAGCCTGTTTTCCGCTGTCGAGCTGGCACCCCGCGACCCTATTCTGGGCCTCAACGAAGCATTCAACGCCGATCCACGTACCGACAAGGTCAACCTTGGCGTGGGCGTCTACTGCAATGAGGAAGGCCGCATTCCGCTGCTGCGCGCCGTGATCGAAGCCGAGACCCAGCGTGCTGCCCAGCATGCCTCGCGCGGCTACTTGCCGATCGACGGCATCGCCACCTATGACCAGGCCGTGCAAAAGCTGCTGTTCGGCGCCGAGTCGCCGCTGCTGGCCGCCGGCCGTGTCGTCACTGTGCAAGCCGTTGGCGGCACCGGTGCTCTGAAGATTGGCGCCGATTTCCTCAAGCGCCTGTCGCCCAACGCCGTGGTGGCCATCAGCGACCCAAGCTGGGAAAACCACCGCGCGCTGTTCGAGACCGCAGGTTTCCCGGTACAGAACTACCGCTACTACGACGCTCCGAGCCACGACGTCAACCGCGCCGGCATGCTCGAAGATCTGAACAGCCTGCCGTCCGGCTCGATCATCGTCCTGCACGCCTGCTGCCATAACCCGACCGGCGTCGACCTCACCCTGGACGACTGGAAAAACGTCCTGGAAGTGGTCAAGGCCAAAGGCCACGTGCCATTCCTCGACATGGCCTACCAGGGCTTCGGTGACGGCATCGCCGAAGACGCCTTCGCCGTACGCCTGTTCGCCGAGTCGGGCCTGGACTTCTTCGTCTCCAGCTCGTTCTCCAAATCGTTCTCGCTGTATGGCGAGCGCGTGGGCGCACTGTCGATCGTGACCGGCTCCAAGGACGAAAGCACCCGCGTGCTGTCGCAGGTCAAGCGCGTGATCCGCACCACCTACTCCAACCCGCCGACCCATGGCGCGACCATCGTCGCCACCGTGCTCAACAACGATGAGCTGCGTCAGATGTGGGAAGACGAGCTGGGTGAAATGCGCCAGCGCATCCACGGCATGCGCAAGCAGATGGTCGAGCTGTTGGCGACTTACGGTGCCAAGCGCGACTTCAGCTTCGTCGGCCGCCAGGTTGGCATGTTCTCGTACTCGGGCCTGACTGTAGAGCAGGTCGCGCGCCTGAAGAACGAGTTCGGCATCTACGCGCTGGACACTGGCCGTATCGCGGTAGCGGCACTGAACCAGAGCAACATCCACGTGGTCACCAAGGCCATCGTCGAAGTCCTGTAACTGTTTGATTCTGCTCTAGTTTACCGAGGGGAAGCTTGACTTCCCCTTGGTGATCAGTAAGATGAACGCAGATTCCGCGATAGCTCAGTCGGTAGAGCAAATGACTGTTAATCATTGGGTCCCTGGTTCGAGTCCAGGTCGCGGAGCCAAACACTGAAAACCTCCAGTTGCGCAAGCACTGGAGGTTTTTTCATTTCCGGCCCTGCTACTGCTGCAGCGGCTCGGTCACAGGCTTGCCTTCATCCACCAGGCTCCACACCAACAGCTTGGCAGGCCTGCTTTTACTGGCATTGCGCGACACACTGTGCACGGTCCCAGGCGCTTCGTACCAGTACTCGCCGGCCTTGTAGGTCTTTTCTTGCTCATCATTGAGCTTTGAAACCACCGCACCTTCCAATACGTAGGCCATGACTGCCCCAGGGTGTTGGTGGGCGGGCGACGCCTGGCCGGGGGCATAGCTGACGGTGAGCATCACCGCCTTTTTACCGGTGGCGTTGCTGGGTATTTTTTCTTGCAGGACCTGGACCTGATCGGGGGCATCGCCATGCGCCCAGGCGGGGATATGGCCGGCGAGCAGGCCAATGCTGATGAGCGAGGCAATGGCAAAAGATGAGGGTTTCATGGGCTACTCCTGATGGGCGACTGCCAGCAGGTTAGGCCCGGTGGTGCCTGGGGAAAATGGCCAATGCGGCGAAAAACCAGGAGGCCTATTACGGCCCCTGCTCTCAGGTACGCCCGATCAGATAGAACTCACCCTGGCTCCAGACCCCTAACCACTCCTCACCCTCGATGATGCGCGGCACCGCCAGCTCGACCAGCTGATAGAACACATTGCGATGAATCAGCGCATCGAGGTTGCTGCGCATCAGCACATAAGGTGAAGGCTCCTGGGTAACAGGATCGATCTCGACCCGCAGCGGGTTAGCCGGGCCCGCCTCGACCTGGTCATCGACATTGCTGGTAAAGCGCAGCACCTGTTGCTCACCACTGCCCAGCACCTCCAGGGCAATCGCGACAAAGGGCGCATCATCGACACGGATACCGACCTTCTCCACCGGTGTGATCAGGAAGTAGTCATCACCATCGCGGCGGATGATCGTGGAAAACAGCCGCACCATCGGCTTGCGCCCGATTGGCGTACCCAGGTAATACCAGGTGCCATCGCGGGCGATGCGCATGTCGATGTCGCCGCAAAAGTCCGGGTTCCACAGATGCACCGGCGGCAGCCCCTTTGCTTTGGGGATTTGTGCCAGAAGATCATTGGCCTTGCCGGAATCGCTCATCACACTTGCCTCATTCGCTCATGCCCAGAAGGCTACGAGCGTACTCGCGCATCGGCGCGGCAAGCAAATCTTCCGGCGTGTTGTCGTGGAACGTCAACAAACCGCCACGACTCTTGATGCGGGCCGTGTCGATCAGGTAGCGGGTATTGGTTTCGATGAGCATCATCTGCACCACTCCGGTATCCCAACCCAGCCGGTCGACCGCCTGCTCGTCATACCACTCGTCACCGTTGCCGATACGGTCGTCGGTGCGCGCGAAACGGGTGTACAGCACATAGTCCGCGCCCACCGAGCGCGCCTCGGCCATCGCTTCCTCCAGGCCAAGCGGGCCTTGGGCGCGGCGCACCAGCGGGAAATACTCGACGAAACCCTTGAACGCCTCGTCGGCCACCACATTTTGCCGCGGCAACGGGCCTTTACCGGGGGGCATGAACGCGCCCTGGCCAATGAAGATAAACGAGTCGGGCTGCAGACGGATTGATAGGGTCCGGCGGGTATCGCTGTGGTCGAGCAGACCGGCATCGCTCATGTGGTAACGGACGCCCTCGCCCATATCGCTGACATTCATGCAGCCGCCCAACGCCATCAGCGCCAGCAGCAAGACCAAGCTACGCATCTTTCCTCCAGTGGCCGGCGACGAAAAACCGGCGAATAGCCGGCGGATGCAGCTTTTGCGCCAGACTCAGCCGCCGATCACCTTCATCACTGTCACCCCCCCGGAAAACGCCACATCCTGTTTGTCTGCCAGGGCCTTGACCAGCAGCCGCTGCAAGGCGGGAAGCGCTTGATGACGCGGCTTTTCCAACAGGTCGCCGACAAAGTGGCGATTGCTCGACGACAAGCAGCCATGCAGCCAACCGGTGGATGACAAACGCAGCCGCGAACAACTCCGGCAGAACGGCACGCTCTCGTTGGCGATCACACCGAAATGGCCTTTACCGGGGACCTGGTAGCGCAGGGCAGTGGCATCCACCGCCGCGTCCACCTGCTCGTAGGCATGCTCGGCCCCGATCAGCCCGAGCAAGTGGTCAAGGCCAACGAACTGCTGCAGGAAAGCATTGCGGTCATTGGCCAGATGGCCCATGCGCATGAGCTCGATGAAACGCAGCTCAAAACCCCGCGCCAGGCAGTAATCGAGCATCGGCAGAACCTGGTCGAGGTTCTGGCCGCGCATCGGCACCATGTTCACCTTGATCTGCATACCCTGCGCGCTGGCTTGCTGCATGCCCGCCAGCACGCTGGCAAGGTCGCCACCGCGGGCGATGCGGCGAAAAGCCAGTGGGTCCAGGGTATCGAGGGATACATTCAGACGGCGGATGCCTGCTGCGCGTAGCTGTGGCAACTTGCGCGCAAGCAACTGGCCGTTGGTGGTCAGCGAGATATCGCCGAGGGGGAGCTTGGCCACGGCAGCCAGAAAATCGTCCAGCCTAGGGCTGACCAACGGCTCACCACCGGTAATGCGCAAACGCTCGATGCCAGCGGCTTCAATCAGGTAGGCAACGCCCCGCGCCAACGCCTCGGCAGGCAACTCGTGCTGCGCCGCCACCAGGCGCTTGCCATCGGGCACGCAGTAGGTACAGGCATAGTTACAGGCAGCCGTCAGGCTGACACGCAGGTTACGAAAGCGCCTGCCTTGACGATCGACAATCATGGATGACTCCGGCATGGATGAAGCGGGGCTGGCAAAACCTGACTCATAAATCAGGTTTTTGCAAGCCCCTTGTTCATGCCGGGTCAACTGCAAGGGCCCCGCAGCGGCCCTGCTCTGTCAGTTGGCGGGTTCTGGGTCGCGTTTGCGCTTGTTGCCCATGCGCACGCCGATGTCCATGAGGAACTGGAAGAAACCTTCCTGATCTTCGAGCACGTTGCTCCAGAACGGCGAGTGGTACAGCGCCACGGCGCCATGTACCAAGGCCCAGGCCGCGCAGTAGTGGAAGTACGGCGGTACGTCTTCGAGCTTGCCTTCGCTGATACGGCCCTTGATCAGCTGGGTCAGGCGATCGAAGTTGGAGGCGCGGATGCTGTGCAGCTGCTCGACCATCTCCGGCACTTGATTGCCCTTGACCACCTTTTCTTCCAGGCGGTCGAACAGCCGGTAGCGCTGCGGATCGCGCATGCGGAACTCAAAGTAGGCGCGCGACAGGGCTTCCTTGTCACGGTCGACGTCGGCCGAATGCAACAGCTCGTTCAAATCGCGCTCGTAGTCGAGCATCAGGCGCAGGTAGATCTCCGCCTTGGACTTGAAGTGCTTGTAGATCGTGCCTTTGCCGATACCCACGGCGTCGGCGATCATCTCGACGGTGACGCTGTCTTCACCCTGTTCGAGAAACAGCTTGAGCGCCGTATCGAGGATTTCCTGTTCGCGACGGCGAAACTCACGGACCTTACGAGGTTCTTTCTGCATAGGAAGGACTGGTTGACGATCGAAGCGGTTTATTATGCCTAACTTGCGGGAAATTGCACGGATCATCCAACCATGTCTATGTTTCACGATGAGTTCGATCAAACCCCGGGGCTGCGCTACCTGAACCACGCGGCCATCGCCCCCTGGCCACGCCGGGCTGCCGAGGCGGTGGCACGCTTTGCCCGCGACAACGTTTGCCTGGGTGCCAGCGAGTACCCGACCTGGCTGGCGACCGAGCGGCGCCTGCGCGAGCGGCTGGCGCGGCTGATCCACGCCCCCTCGCCCGGCGACATCGCCCTGGTGAAGAACACTTCCGAGGGGCTGTCGCTGGTCGCTTTTGGCCTGGACTGGGCGCACGGCGACCAAGTGGTGATCAGCGACGAGGAATTCCCCTCCAACCGCGTCGTATGGGAAGCCTTGGCCGACCGTGGCGTGCAGGTGATCCAGGCCAGCCTGGCGGGGCCCGACCCCGAGGCCACGTTGCTGGCGGCCTGCGGGCCATGCACCCGCTTGCTGGCGATCAGCGCCGTGCAATTCGGCAGCGGCCTGCGCCTTGACCTGGCCCGCCTTGGTGAAGGTTGCCGGGTACGCAATGTGCTGTTTTGCGTCGACGCCATCCAGCAGGTCGGCGCCCTGCCCTTCGACGTGCAGCGCTTTCAATGCGATTTCGCCATGGCCGATGGCCACAAGTGGATGCTCGGCCCCGAGGGGTTGGGGCTGTTCTATTGCCGCGCCGAAATACGCCCGCAGCTTGAGCTCAATGCGTATGGCTGGCACATGCTGGAGCACCTGGGCGATTTCGAGCGGCGCCAATGGCAGCCGGCGCGTAGCGCGCGGCGTTTTGAATGTGGTAGCCCGAACATGCTCGGTGCCTGCGCCCTGGAGGCGAGCCTTTCGTTGCTGGAGGAGGTCGGGATCAGCACGGTAGCGCAGCGCTTGCAGCAGCGCGTGGCGCAGTTATATCAAGGCTTGGCTGCGGTGCCTGGCGTTTTGCTGCAGACACCCGCTGATCCCGACAGGCGGGCGGGCATCGTCACATTCAGTATCAAAGGCCAGGATAGCGTGCAGACTCAAAAGGCATTGATGGCTGAGCGCACAATTTGTGCCCTACGGGGCGGTGGCGTGCGATTTTCACCGCATTTCTATACCAGCGAGCAGCTAATTGACGAAGCTGTGCAGCAGGTTCGCCGGCTGGCCATGCATTGAGAGCGGGGATGGATACCGGACGTATTCCAAATCTGTTTAAAAAACGACCAATAGGGACTGGCACTGTGCCAAACCTGACCAATACTTGAACTGTTGGCGCGGCGCATCCCCCCCAAGTGGCGCGCCGATAAAGGTGCTCAGGGACCGCGTACCTTTGTTTTACTCCTAATGGTCTTAACCCGGATTCCCTCCCCCAGAACCCGGGTTTTTTTTGCCTGTTTGAAGGGGTGCCCTCAGACCACACGTGCCAAGGGGAACAAGCGCTTGAAGTTCGCCGTGGTCTGCTCCGCCAACTGCTCATAACTGGCCCCACGCAACGAGGCGACATACTCGGCCACTTCGCGCACATACTGCGGCAGGTTCGGCTTGCCCCGATACGGAATCGGCGCCAGGTAAGGCGAATCCGTTTCCACCAGCAGGCGGTCGACCGGCACTTGGCGTGCCACCTCACGCAAGGCGTCAGCATTGCGGAAGGTGACGATGCCCGACAACGAAATGTAATAGCCCAGGTCCAGCGCCGCCTTGGCCATGTCCCAGTCTTCGGTGAAGCAGTGCAGCACACCGGCCTGAGGCAGGTTCGCCTCGCGCAGCAGCGCGAGGGTATCGGCCCGCGCTGCACGGGTATGCACGATCACCGGTTTGCCGGTCTGGCGCGATGCCTCCAGGTGCAGGCGAAACGATGCCTGCTGCAACTCGGCCGCTTCCGGCTCGTAGTGGTAGTCCAGGCCGGTTTCGCCGATCGCCACAACATGCGGGTGTGCCAACTCACGCAACAGCCACTCCAGCGCTGGGGTCTCGCCCGGCGCCAGGTCCAGTGGATGCACCCCCACCGAGCAGTCGACATCGGCGTACTGCTCACTCAGGGCCTTGACCGCCCCGGCGTTATCGGCACTGACGCCAATGCACAGAAAATGCCCGACCCCGCGTTCGCGCGCAGCCTGCAGGGCAGCATCGAGCGAGCCCTGGTGGGCACTCAGGTCAAGACGGTCAAGGTGGCAATGGGAATCTACGAGCATGGGATAACGGCACACATGAATAAAAGGGAAAGTCAGCGGGCGCCCGGCAACTGCTGCCAGTGAGCCAGCAGCGCTTCGAGCAGCAGGGCGCGATTGAGGTTGGCTTTGCCCAGCACCTTCTGGCGCTGCTCCAGGACCCACGCCTGAACCTGCAGCACCTTCGCCTGGCGGCTCTTTTGCGCCAAGTACTGCACGACCTTGCGCATATCGGCCAAGCCTAACCCTTCTTCGTCCTGGGTCAACTGATAGCGCAGGATCAGGTGCGACCAGTCGCAGAACCAGTCGAACAGCAGCAGCAGCGGCACACCACTCCAGGCATCGGCCAGCTGGCTAGGGGACTGTTGCTGCTTGAGCAGTTTCTTCACCCCATCGGTGACCAGCGCGCGCTGTTCACGTATGCCCTGTGCCTGCAAGCTGACCGCCCTCAACGGCGAACCTGCGGCCAGGGTCAGCAGCTCTTCGCGCTCGGCTTCATCGCTGTCGGCCAGCGCATTGGCAAGCCAGGCTTGGCTCTGGGCCAGGCTGGGCTGCGGGCAGACGACCTGCTGGCAGCGGCTCTTGATGGTCGGCAGCAGGCGGCTGGGCTGATGGGTAACCAACAGCAGGACGGTATCGCCCGAAGGTTCTTCAAGGCTTTTGAGCAACGCATTGGACGCATTGACGTTCATCGCCTCGACCGGCTCGATCAACACGACCTTGCGCCCGCCCAACTGCGCAGTCTGCACCACGAAGGCCACTAACTCGCGCACCTGATCGACCTTGATCGGCTTGTCGGCCTCCTCCGGCTCCAGTACGTAGTTGTCCGGGTGGCTACCGGCCTTGAGCAACAGGCAGGACTTGCAGGTGCCGCAGGCATCCAGCCCCTGAGGGTGCTGACACAACAAACGCGCCATCAGGCGCTCGGCCAGGGCTCGCTTGCCGATACCCTGCGGCCCATGCAGCAAGTAGGCGTGTGCGTGCTGGCTGCGACCGGCCAACTGCTGCCAGATGGCTTGCTGCCAGGGGTAGGCCTCAGCCACGGCAACGCTCCAGGATACCCGGCAGCAGTGCGTCGATGGCGCGCTGCACGGCCTCCAGGGGCTGCGCGGCATCCAGCAGGCTGTAGCGCTGCGGCGCGCGATGGGCACGCTGCAGGTAGGCTTGGCGCACCGCCTCGAAGAATGCCTGGCCTTCCTGCTCGAAACGGTCCAAGCGGCCACGTGCGGCAGCACGGGCAAGGCCGACTTCGACCGGCAGGTCGAAGACCAGGGTCAGGTCTGGGCGCAGGTCGCCTTGGACGAACTGCTCCAGTGTGGCGATGCGCTCGACGGACAATCCCCGCCCACCGCCCTGATAAGCGTAGGTAGCATCGGTAAACCGGTCACACAGCACCACCGCCCCCCGGGCCAGGGCAGGCCGGATCACCTGCGCCAGGTGCTGGGCGCGCGCAGCGAATACCAGCAGCAGCTCGGTATCCGCCGCCATGCTTTCATCGCTTGGCGCCAGCAGCAACTCGCGCACCTTTTCGGCCAGCGGTGTACCGCCCGGCTCGCGGGTCAGCAGCACATCCAGGCCATGTTCGCGCAGGCGCGCCGCCAGGTATTCGCGGTTGGTGCTCTTGCCCGCGCCTTCGGGGCCTTCCAGGGTAATAAACAAGCCGCTCACAGGCAGTCCTTAAGGTTGTTCTTCGGGCGTCGGCGCATCGGCCGCTGCGGGGTCGCCGGCCGGGGCCGATTGCTGCGCGGGGGCCGCGTCGGGCTCAGGCTGCGCAGACGGCTGGTCCGCTGCGGGCGCATCGGGCTCGGTGGCCTCGCTGACACCCGGCTGGGCCTGCGGTGCCGGGCTCGAGCGGTAATCCGCACGCCGCTTGAGCTGGAACTCGCGCACCGCCGAATTGTGGTCGTCCAGGTCGTCGGAGAACACATGGCTGCCATCGCCGCGGGCAACGAAGTACAGGCTGGTGCCAGTGGCCGGATTGAGCGCAGCGTGAATAGCCTCGCGCCCGACCATGGCGATCGGCGTCGGCGGCAAGCCGGTCATGGTATAGGTGTTATAGGGCGTCGGCTCGCGCAGGTCGGCACGGGTAATTCTGCCGTTGTAGCGCTCGCCCATGCCATAGATCACGGTCGGGTCGGTCTGCAGCATCATGCCCAGACGCAGGCGCCGCACGAACACGCCAGCAATCTGCCCACGCTCTTGTGGGATGCCGGTTTCCTTCTCCACCAGCGAGGCCATGATCAGCGCCTGGTAAGGGTCGCGATACGGCAGGTCGGTGGTGCGCTCCGACCATTCTTTGGCCAGCACTTCGTCCAGGCGCATGTAGGCCTGTTGCAACAACTCGATGTCGCTCATGCCACGCACGAAGCGATAGGTATCCGGGAAGAAGCGGCCCTCGGGGAACACGCCGGTGTGGCCAAGCTTGTCCATCACCTCGGCGTCCGTCAGGCCGTCCAGCGTGTGCTTGATCTTTTCGTGCTTGGCAACGGCCGAGCGCACTTGGCGGAAGGTCCAGCCTTCGACCAGGGTGAGGTTGTACTGCACCACATCGCCACGGCGCCACGCGTCGAACAGCTGCTCGACCGTCATCCCCGGGGTCAGGCGGTACTCCCCAGTATGCAAGGGCGTGCCAGCCATATTGAAGCGCCAGTAAAGCCGCAACCAGAAGGCGTCATCGAGCAGCCCATCGTTCTGCATGCGGTAAAACATGCGGTTGGGGTTGGTGCCATTGGGCACGTCGAGCAGGCGCTCCTGCGTCACGTGCAAGGGCTGCTCCAGGACCGAGTCGACCTTCCAGGCCGACCAGCCCAAAGCCAGGCCGGCCAGGATCAACCCCATTTCCAGCAGCAGCAGGAATTTGCGTCTCACGAATTCAGGTATCCAGTAACGTACGGGCAACGGCCTGCAGTTTACGGGTGAGTGGGCCCGGCGACCAGTTCAGCGCGGCAAAACCCCGCACAGGCCAGACACCATAGACACTGTTGCACACGAATACCTCATCCGCCTGCTCCAGTTCATCGAATGCCAGGTCGCGGACCTGTACGGGGATGGCCAATGCCTGGGCCTGCTGCAGCAACGCGGCACGCATCACGCCGGCGACGCCGCAGCGGCTGAGGTCTGCGGTCAGCAGCACACCGTCACGCACCAGAAACAAATTGCTATACACCCCTTCGACTACCCTGCCCTGCCCATCACGCATCAGGCCTTCGGCATGCTCGCCGCCCTGCCATTCGGCACGCGCCAGCACCTGCTCCAGGCGATTGAGGTGTTTGAGGCCGGCCAGCAGCGGTTGTTCCCCAAGCCGGGTCTGGCAGGGAAACAATTGCACACCGAGTTCGGCATGTTCGACAGGATAGCTGGGCAGCGGGCCGCCCTGAAGGATGCGCCGTGGCGCCGCACCGGCAACCGGGGCATAGCCTCGCTGGCTGTCGCCACGGGTGAGGATGAGCTTGGCAACGCCATCACCTAGCTGGCTGGCGTAACGCCGGATCTCGTCTTCGACCAACGCCAGGTCGACGTCGATGGCCAGGCGCTGGCAACCCAGCGCCAGGCGTGCAAGGTGGCCGGCCATCAAGCTCGGCCGGCCGCCTCGCACGGCGATGGTCTCGAACAGTCCATCGCCGTAGGCCAGGCCGCGGTTCTGCAGATTGACTGCATCCGCCGGCTGGCCGTCGAGCCAGCTGTGCATCAACCAGCGAACCGGCGGAACACCAGCGAGCCGTTGGTGCCACCAAAGCCAAACGAGTTGGACAGCACCACGTCGATCGGCATGCTGCGCGCCTGGTGCGGCACGAAGTCGAGGTCACAGCCCTCGTCCGGCTCATCCAGGTTGATGGTCGGCGGCGCCATCTGGCTGTTGATTGCCAGTACGCTGAAGATCGCTTCCACCGCGCCCGCAGCCCCCAGCAAATGGCCAGTCATCGACTTGGTCGAACTGACCGCGAGCTTGTAGGCATGCTCGCCGAACACACGCTTGATCGCAGCCACTTCGGCCACATCGCCCGCCGGGGTCGAGGTGCCATGGGCGTTGATGTAGCTGACCTCTTCAGGCTGGATGCCAGCGTCGCGCAGGGCATTGGCCATGCAACGGGCAGCACCTTCACCGGAATCGGGTGGCGAGGTCATGTGGTAGGCGTCACCGCTCATGCCGAAACCAACCAGTTCGGCATAGATGGTCGCGCCACGGGCCTTGGCATGTTCAAGCTCTTCGAGCACCAAGGCACCAGCACCGTCGGACAGCACAAAGCCGTCACGGCCTTTGTCCCAAGGACGGCTGGCACGGCTTGGCTCATCGTTACGGGTCGACAGCGCGCGCGAGGCACCGAAGCCGCCCATGCCCAGGCCGCAAGCGGCCATCTCGGCGCCACCGGCGATCATCACGTCGGCTTCACCGTAGGCGATGTTGCGCGCGGCCATGCCGATGCAGTGGGTGCCCGTGGTGCAGGCGGTGGCAATGGCGTAGTTCGGCCCCTGCAGCCCCAGGTGGATCGACAGGAAGCCGGAGATCATGTTGATGATCGAACCCGGCACGAAGAACGGCGAAATGCGCCGCGGGCCTTGCTCATGCAAGGTCCGGCTGGTTTCTTCGATGTTGGTCAAGCCGCCGATGCCTGAGCCCATGGCCACGCCAATACGCTCGCGGTTGGCGTCGGTCACTTCCAGGCCGGCATTACGCACCGCCTGGAAACCGGCCGCCAGGCCGTACTGGATGAACAGGTCAAGCTTGCGGGCCTCTTTGGCCGACAGGTACTGCTCGACCTCGAAGCCTTTCACCGAGCCGCCGAAACGGGTGGAGTAGGCAGCCAGATCCGTATGTTCGATCGGACCGATGCCACTGCGGCCAGCCAGAATGCCCTGCCAGGTACTCGGTACATCGGTACCCAGTGGTGACAGCATACCCATACCGGTGACCACGACGCGTCTACGCGACACAGTACTCTCCTTTTCTAATAACAGAGTCTCTTGGCATTGCATTCATGCGATGGAATGAAATGACAACAGGCTCTCGGTGCGCGGTGAACGATACCCTTGAGCCAAGGGGGGCTCGCAAAGAAAAAACCGCACGCCAGCAAAGGCAGTGCGGTTTTTCCCGACAAGTAGCGTCGACTAAAACGTCTTAGGCCTTGTGGCTGTTGACGTAGTCGATAGCGGCTTGAACGGTAGTGATCTTCTCGGCTTCTTCGTCTGGGATTTCGGTCTCGAATTCCTCTTCCAGAGCCATCACCAGCTCAACGGTGTCAAGCGAATCGGCACCCAGGTCATCGACGAAGGACTTCTCGTTGGTCACTTCCTCTTCCTTGACGCCCAGTTGCTCGGCGACGATTTTCTTGACGCGTTCTTCGATGGTGCTCATACCTAGTTTTCACTCCTAATGGACATATGTCAGGCAGCTGGCCGGTGACCAATTTTATAGAAAGACGTTCGCTTTTCAAGCTAAACGCACCTTCGAATTAGTCACCCGACCCTCTGCCTGGAATCTGGTTGCAGCTTTATAACGGATTTTAGGCTCGCAGTATGACTCTTTTTTTACGAAATCCGTCACATTGAGTTGCAGTTTTACATGTACATCCCGCCGTTGACCGGCACGGTAGCACCGGTCACATAGGCTGCGCCGTCGGACGCCAGGAAGGAAACCACCTTGGCGATTTCCTCGGCCTGGCCCAGGCGGCCCAGCGGAATCTGGGTCTGCAGGGCTTCGCGCTGCGCTTCTGGCAGCTCACGGGTCATGTCGGTGTCGATGAAGCCTGGGGTCACCGAGTTGACGGTGATGCCTCGCGAGCCCACTTCACGCGCCAGGGCGCGGCTGAAGCCTTCCAGGCCAGCCTTGGCGGCGGCATAGTTGGCCTGACCAGCGTTACCCATGGCACCGACGACCGAGCCGATGCTGATGATACGACCCCAACGCGCCTTGGTCATGCCGCGCAGCACGCCCTTGGACAGACGGTAGAGGCTGTTCAGGTTGGTGTCGATCACGTCGAACCACTCGTCGTCCTTCATGCGCAGCATGAGGTTGTCGCGCGTGATACCTGCGTTGTTGACCAGGATGGCCGGTGCACCGAACTGCGCGGTGATGGCGCCCAGCACCGCTTCGACGGACTCGGCGCTGGTCACGTTCAGCTCCATGCCGGTACCGGTGATGCCGTGCTCTTTCAGGGTAGCGCCGATGCGCTCGGCACCGGAGGCGGACGTGGCGGTGCCGATCACGGTCGCGCCCTGGCGGCCCAGTTCGAGGGCGATGGCCTGGCCAATGCCACGGCTGGCGCCGGTGACCAGTGCAACTTTACCTTGCAGGCTCATGCAAGCTTCTCCAATTCAGGCCAGCGCCGCGCGGGTGGCGGCGACGGCATCAGGGGTATTGAGGTTGTAGGTGGTCACGCCGTCGGCGCAACGCTTGTTGAGGCCGGCAAGGACTTTGCCTGGGCCGCATTCAACAAGATTGACGGCGCCATTGGCGGCCAGGGTCTGCACGCATTCGACCCAGCGCACGGGCTGGTACAGCTGCGCCAGCAGGTCGTGCTTGAGCGCATCGAGGTCGGCGGCGATGGCGGCGGTGACGTTCTGCACCACCGGGATCTGCGGGGCCTTCCACTCGATGGCGTTGACCGACTCGGCAAAACGCTCGGCGGCAGGCTTCATCAAGGCGCAGTGCGATGGCACGCTGACCGGCAGCGGCAAGGCACGCTTGGCGCCTTTGGCCTTGCACAACTCGATGGCACGGTTCACCGCCGCAACGTTACCGGCAATGACTACCTGGCCCGGAGAGTTGAAGTTCACTGCACTGACCACTTCATCTTCGGCCGCTTCGACGCAAATGGCCTTCACTTCATCGTCGCCCAGGCCAAGAATTGCGGCCATGGCGCCGTGACCGGCCGGCACAGCCTCCTGCATCAGCTCACCACGGCGCTTGACCAGCTTGACTGCGTCTTTCAGCGACAGGCTGCCAGCGGCGACCAGCGCGCTGTATTCACCCAAGCTATGGCCCGCAACGAACGCAGGCTTTGCGCCGCCCTCTTCCAGCCACAGGCGCCACAAGGCGATGGAGGCGGTAAGAATGGCCGGCTGGGTCTTGTCGGTTTGGTTGAGTTGCTCTTCCGGACCTTCCTGGACCAGCTTCCACAGGTCGTAGCCCAAAGCTTCGGAAGCTTCCTTGAAGGTTTCGACGATCACCGGCTTCTGGGCGCCGAGTTCGGCGAGCATGCCCAGCGACTGGGAACCTTGACCAGGAAAGACGAATGCGAGGGATGCAGACATTGAACAAGCCCTTATGATCTTGTCGTCGGATGGGGTACGCCGGGCGTTAGCCTGGCGCGGAATCTGAAAACTTGGATGGATACGCGGACCAAGCGGTCACATTTAAGCACTTCATCGGCGAAATGCCTAAGGCAACAGGTCTTCAAGGCGACCATGCAGCCGCTGGGGCAGGTTTTCCTGGATCTCGATCAACGCGCGCTGAATGGCGCTCTGAAACCCCTGCACGCCCGCCGAGCCATGGCTTTTGATGACGATACCCTGCAACCCCAGAAAGCTTGCACCATTGTGCCGCGCCGGCGCCAGGTCGGCCTGCAGGCGCTTGAGCAATGGCATGGCCAAGGCGCCGGCAGCACGGGCCAGCACTCCGCCCTTGAACAACGCCTCGATGCGCGCACCGATCATCGTCGCCAGGCCTTCGCTGGACTTGAGCAGGATGTTGCCGACAAAGCCGTCGCACACCACCACATCCGCCTCGCCACGGTACAGGCCATCGCCTTCGACGAAACCCACATAGTTAAGGCCGCGGGCGTTCTGCAGCAACGTGGCCGCCAGCTTGACCTGCTGGTTGCCCTTGATGTCCTCGGTGCCGATGTTCAGCAGCGCCACGCGCGGGCGATGAACGCCCAAGGCCTGGGCAGCCACCGAGCCCATCACGGCGAACTGGTAAAGGTTCTCGGCACTGCAATCGACATTGGCGCCCAGGTCGAGCAACTGGCAGTACCCCGCCTGGGTCGGGATCGCCGCCACCATGGCGGGCCGATCGATACCCGGCAGGGTCTTGAGCACGAAGCGCGACAACGCCATCAGCGCCCCGGTGTTTCCGGCACTCACGCAGGCCTGGGCCTTGCCGTCACGCACCAGTTCGAGCGCAATGCGCATCGACGAGTCCGGCTTGCCGCGCAACGCCTGGGAAGGCCGCTCGTCCATACCGATCACCTCGCTTGCCGCGACAATCTGCAGGCGCGCGCGATCCGCAGCTGCAAGGCCGCTGACAAGATCTTCAAGGAGGGAGGGTTGACCGACGAGGGTCAGGTGCAGCGAGGGGGTAGCCGAAAGGCAGGCAATGCTAGCCTGGACAATGCTGCGGGGACCGAAGTCCCCGCCCATTGCGTCGATCGCGATGATCTGAGCGGACAAGGATTACTCGTCAGCGCCCTTGTCGATCACTTTGCGACCACGGTATACGCCTTCTGGCGATACGTGGTGGCGCAGGTGAATTTCACCGGTGGTCTTCTCTACCGACAGCGCGTTTTCCGACAGGGCGTCGTGCGAACGGCGCATGTCACGGGCAGAGCGGGATTTTTTGTTCTGCTGAACAGCCATAATTGATTAACTCCTAAACGTTTGGGTCACGCTTTAACTGCGCCAAAACACTGAACGGGTTGGACCGCGATACCTCGTCCTTGCTCGAATCGGGCTCGTCTGCGCCCGCCGGCTGCTGGCATTCTTCCGGATGATGAGCAGGCACGATTGGCAAGGCGAGCAGAAGCTCCTCCTCGATAAACGCCTGCAGATCCAATGGATCTTCGCCCAGTTCCAGCACGTCATAGCCTTTCGGCAACGACTGGGTATTCGCACCCTCCTTTACCACGGCGTAAGTACATTCGCTGTGGATCGGCAGGGTGACCAGCTCAAGACAACGCTGGCAAACCATCTTGACCTCGACGTCAAGCTCGCTGTGGATAACCACCACGTGCTGTTCATCTCGTTCAAAATTTAACTTCGCCTGCACCGTACCGACATTGTCGGAAAGCGGGTCGCAGAGTCTTTCCAAATCAGCGAGTTGCAGCGAACCGTTAAGGGTTACGCCACGATCGGCTAATTTGCGCGGGTCAACGTGAGGTGGAATCGGGTCATTCAACATAGGCGCAGCATTCTAGGGATGGCCCCCGCCCCTGTCAAAGGAAATTCGGCGGCAAATCGCGTGATAGGATGAGTACAACAGATCAGGAGTCTACCATGCTGCCCTTATTACTGGCTTCCAGTTCACCTTACAGACGCGAACTGCTCGCCCGCCTGCGCCTGCCCTTCACCTGGGAAAGCCCCGATATAGACGAGCAGCGCCTGGGTGACGAGCCTGCCGTGGAGCTGGTACGGCGCCTGGCCAAACAAAAGGCCGAGGCACTGGCGGGCAGCCACCCCGGGCACCTGATCATCGGCTCGGACCAGGTGGCCGTGCTGGGCGAACAGATCCTTGGCAAGCCCTTGAGCTTCGAGCGGGCCTGCGAGCAGCTGCTGGAGGCCAGCGGGCAGCAGGTCACCTTCCTGACCGGGCTGGCGCTACTCAATAGCGCTACAGGGCAATGCCAGGTCGATTGCGTGCCGTTTACGGTGACGATGCGGGAACTGAGCCGGGAGCGCGTGGAGCGCTACGTGGCTGCGGAACAGCCGCTGGATTGCGCAGGGAGCTTCAAGGCCGAAGGGCTGGGGGTGAGTTTGTTTCAAAGCACGCATGGGTGCGATGCGACCAGCCTGGTCGGGCTGCCGCTGATTCGGCTGGTGGACATGCTGACCAAGGAAGGGGTGGTGGTTCCGTAGTTCGATCCAGCACCATGAGATCGAGCGGTGCTCGACCTCATGGGTACTGCAAAGGGGTGCCACACAACCAACGGCCAACCCTCAGCGCAAAGACGGCCCCTGGAACCCCATGTACATCGCCAGATGCTCAGCCACACTGGCGCCGATCCGCTTGGAGAACCGGTCAAACGGCGATTCCTGAACCGTGAAATCCACCAATTCCTTCTCGCCGACAATCTCCCGCGCCACATAGCTGGCACTGCCCAAGCCATCCACCAAGCCAAGCGCCTTGGCCTGCTCGCCCGACCAGATCAGCCCACTGAACAGCTCCGGGTGCTCCTTGTCCTTCAGCCGATCACCCCGCCCCTGCTTGACCATGGCGATGAACTGCTGGTGCGTGGTATTCAGCACGCCCTGCCAGAACGCCCGCTCATCAGGCTTCTCTGGCGAGAACGGATCAAGGAAGGCCTTGTGCTCACCTGCGGTATAGGTGCGCCGCTCGACCCCCAGCTTCTCCATCGAGCCGACAAACCCGTAACCCGCCGCCGTCACCCCAATGGAGCCAACCAGGCTGGCCTTGTCGGCATAGATCTCATCCGCCGCACTGGCGATGTAATAGGCACCGGAAGCCCCCAGGTCGGTGATCACTGCATACAGCTTGATCGCCGGGTACTCGGCACGCAGCCGGCGAATCTCATCATAGACATAGCCCGCCTGCACCGGGCTGCCACCCGGGCTGTTGATCCGCAACACCACGGCTTTGGTCTTGGCGTCCTTGAACGCCTCACGCAGGCTCTTGACGAGGTTGTCGGCACTGGCCGCCTCCTGATCGGCAATCACGCCGCGCACCTCGATCAATGCCGTATGGCTGGCGCTGCGCGAGGCGGCCTTGTCCATGTCCATCACCGGCGTGAACAAGACCAGCATGCCAAACAGGTAAACAAAGGTCAGCAGCTTGAAGAAAATCCCCCAGCGCCGTGCGCGGCGCTGCTCCTGAACACTCGCCAGCAGGGTTTTTTCCAACAGCTTCCAGCTCTTGCGCTCTTCGCGCTCCTCGGGTTCGGACTCTGGGGCTTTCCATTCGTCTGCCATGCTCACCTGCCTTGGAAGTGAAATTACGCGGAACCGACCAGCCACTCACGCAACTGGGAGAAATGATCGATGCACACCTGCGGGCCGAACTCGGCCAGTGCCTGCAGCGACATCGCGCCATAGCCGACAGCCACCGAGTGCATGCCCGCATTGCTGGCCATCTGCAGATCAAACGCCGAATCACCGACCATCAACGCGCGCCCAGGCTCGACACCGCAATGGCTGAGAATCTCCTCGAGCATCAGCGGGTGTGGCTTGCCACGGGTCTCGTCGGCGGCGCGGGTGATATCGAAGAACTGCTCCCAGCCATTGGCCTTGAGCACCCGATCCAGGCCTCGACGGGCCTTGCCAGTTGCTACCGCCAAGCGGTAACCCTCGGCACGGAAGGCATCCAGCGACTCGACCACACCCTCGAACAACGGCGACGGCTTTTGATCAAGCGCCGTGTAGATGTCGGCATAGTGCTGCCGAAAACGCTCGAGCTGCACGGGTGTCAGGTGCGGATACAGCGTATGGATCGCCTCGCCCAGGGCCAGGCCGATGATGCCCTTGACCGCATCATCGTGACTCGGCGCCTCACCGGCGCGCTCGGCGGCAGCGTTCATGGCCTCGACGATGCGCCCGATGGAGTCGGCCAAGGTGCCGTCCCAGTCGAAGATCAGCAGCTCATAAGACTTTTTCATCGCTCAGGACGCACTCAAACGCTCTACAGTCTTGGCCCACACTTCATCCACCGGCGCCTCCAGCTTGAGCTCGCCACCGTCAGGCAGTGGCACGGTCAGGGCATAGGCATGCAGGAACAGGCGCTTGCCACCCAGCTCGCGAATCTCGCGACTGAAGTCTTCGTCGCCGTACTTGCTGTCGCCGGCGATCATGTGCCCGGCATGCAAGGTGTGCACGCGGATCTGGTGGGTACGGCCGGTGATCGGACGCGCTTCGACAATGGTGGCGAACTCACCGAAACGGCGCAGCACGCGGAACAGGGTCAGCGCCTCCTTGCCCTCCTCGTTGACCTCGACCATGCGCTCGCCAGAGCGCAGGTTGCTTTTGAGCAACGGCGCATTGACCTGCTTCTTCGCGGTCGGCCAGTGGCCACGCACCAACGCCATGTAGCGCTTGTCGACACCGTCGCCGCGCAGGGCGGCATGCAGGTGGCGCAGCATGCTGCGCTTCTTGGCGATCATCAGCAGGCCGGACGTGTCGCGGTCCAGGCGATGCACCAGCTCAAGCTCCTTGGCATCCGGACGCAGCTGACGCAACGCCTCGATCACCCCGAAACTCAGGCCACTGCCGCCATGCACGGCGATACCCGCCGGCTTGTTCATCACGATGAGCGCCTTGTCTTCGTAGACAATCGCCGCTTCAAGGCGCTGCAGCAGCCCCTGGGCTACGGGCGCAGGTGCATCACGCTCAGGCAAGCGGACGGGCGGTACCCGTACGATATCGCCAGCCTGAATTTTGTATTCAGGCTTGACGCGCCCTTTGTTGACCCGCACCTCACCCTTGCGCAGGATGCGGTAAACCAAGGTCTTGGGCACGCCCTTGAGCGCCGTGATGAGGAAATTGTCGATGCGTTGGCCGGCAAGCTCCGGCGCGACTTCGATCAGCTGAACGCCGGAAGTCGGAGGGGTATTGGTCGTCATCAAGGGATCATAACAATTTTTTATGGAATTGAAGCACTTAATCATTGCTGCTATAGTCGCGAACGCCGCCAAAAGCGGCAGGCCAGCGGCACCAGGCTCTTCGCCGGTCCCTGACCTTCGCAATTCTCCAGGACGCGAGGCCGTCCTACGGGGTTTTCGCCAGTTTACCGAATTGCCTGGAATCGCCACCAGCGCTGTGTAGAGAAGACTGAAAAAAAACGACAAGTGCGGTGTTTCACCTGCTTACCCGCTTCTTTTCGCTGCACCTCTGCCCGCCCCGACGTTTGCACGCAACGCACGGCGAATGCTTCGGAAATACCTGCCTTGGACATGAATGGCGCCAGCGCTCAACCTGCGCTGGCGAAAAATGCAACCCGTTGCGGATTCAGCGCGCGGCAGCACCCGAATTATCAGGGATACGTGCAGGGTGGAGATGCACAGCCCTCGGACCGTGTAGCACCGCGTCCGGCCACCGGCCCACTGAAATGGCCGGCGAGCGGATAAGGTCCTGAAACAGATGCCTCCGGGCGTCCACGGCTGAAGGTTGATTCCTCCTCCTGACTGAGTGCACTTGGCCCGCTGGGTTGATTCGGATACCTATTCGAAAGCCACAAGGGCCTGGTAGGCACCGCAGCAAACAGGACGCGTCGTCGTGACAACGGCAGGCTGGGCAACCGGCTGGTGCCGAACGTCGCTCGACACGGGGGTGGCCCGCCACCCTTTGCGCACCTTGGCACCGACCATGAGACGTCGTGTGTGCCGAACGCCGTTTCCGGCAGCCCGGAAACCGACGGTACAACATGAAAAGAATGCTGATTAACGCAACTCAACCCGAAGAGTTGCGTGTAGCCCTGGTGGACGGCCAACGCCTCTACGACCTGGACATCGAGTCCGGCGCGCGTGAGCAGAAAAAGGCCAACATCTACAAAGGCAAGATCACCCGCATCGAACCTAGCCTCGAAGCCGCCTTCGTCGACTTCGGCTCCGAACGTCACGGCTTCCTGCCGCTGAAAGAAATCTCCCGCGAGTACTTCAAGAAGTCCCCCGAAGGCCGCGTCAACATCAAAGACGTCCTCAGCGAAGGCCAGGAAGTCATCGTCCAGGTCGAGAAGGAAGAGCGCGGCAACAAAGGCGCCGCCCTCACCACCTTCATCAGCCTGGCCGGTCGCTACCTGGTGCTGATGCCCAACAACCCACGCGCTGGTGGCATCTCTCGCCGCATCGAAGGCGAAGAGCGCAACGAACTGCGCGAAGCCCTGAACGGCCTGACCGTGCCGGGCGACATGGGCCTGATCGTGCGCACTGCCGGCCTTGGCCGCAGCAGCGAAGAAATGCAGTGGGACCTCGACTACCTGCTGCAGCTGTGGACCGCCATCAAGGAAGCCTCCCTTGACCGCGCTGCGCCATTCCTGATCTACCAGGAAAGCAACGTCATCATCCGCGCCATCCGCGACTACCTGCGTCAGGACATCGGCGAAGTGCTGATCGACAGCATCGACGCCCAGGAAGAAGCCCTGACCTTCATCCGCCAGGTGATGCCGCAGTACGCCAGCAAGGTCAAGCTGTACGAAGACAGCGTGCCACTGTTCAACCGCTTCCAGATCGAAAGCCAGATCGAAACCGCCTTCCAGCGTGTCGTCGACCTGCCGTCCGGCGGCTCGATCGTGATCGACCCGACCGAGGCCCTGGTTTCCATCGACATCAACTCGGCGCGCGCCACCAAAGGCAGCGACATCGAGGAAACCGCCCTGCAGACCAACCTGGAAGCGGCCGAGGAAATCGCCCGCCAACTGCGTCTGCGCGACATCGGCGGCCTGATCGTCATCGACTTCATCGACATGACCCCGGCCAAGAACCAGCGCGCCGTTGAAGAGCGTGTGCGTGAGTGCCTCGAAGCCGACCGTGCCCGCGTGCAAGTGGGTCGCATCTCGCGCTTCGGCCTGCTGGAAATGTCCCGTCAGCGCCTGCGCCCATCGCTGGGCGAAAGCAGCGGCATCGTCTGCCCACGCTGCTCGGGCACCGGCATCATCCGTGATGTCGAATCGCTGTCGCTGGCCATTCTGCGCCTGATCGAAGAAGAAGCCCTGAAAGACCGCACCGCCGAAGTGCGCGCCCAGGTGCCGATCCCGGTCGCCGCGTTCCTGCTCAACGAGAAACGCAACTCGATCACCAAGATCGAACTGCGCACCCGCGCACGCATCATCATCCTGCCGAACGATCACCTGGAAACCCCGCACTTCGAAGTCCAGCGCCTGCGCGATGACAACCCGGAAGTGCTGAACAACCAGTCCAGCTACGAGATCGCCGCCACCGAGACCGAAGAAGCGACGCCGGTACCCGCCGCCACGCGCACCCTGGTTCGCCAGGAGGCTGCGGTCAAGACCGCCCCGGCCCGCACCAGTGCGCCGGTGCCGAGCGCTGTCGAAGAGCCTCAGCAGCCCGCCGCACCGGTAGCCCCAGCGCCAAGCGCCCCAGAGCCGAGCCTGTTCAAAGGCCTGGTCAAGTCGCTGGTCAGCCTGTTCGCCGGCAAGGACGAACCGGTCGCCGCACCGGCCGTCACGGCCGAAAAACCAGCCGCTGATCGCACGCCACGCAACGAAGAACGCCGTAACGGCCGCCAGCAGAGCCGCAACCGCAATGGCCGCCGCGACGAAGAGCGCAAACCACGCGAAGAGCGTGCCGAGCGCGCCCCGCGTGAAGAGCGCCAGCCTCGCGAAGAACGCGCGCCGCGTGAAGAACGTGCCCCGCGTGAAGAACGCGCACCTCGCGAAGAGCGCCAACCACGCCAGCCACGCGAAGACCGTCGTGGCAACCGCGAAGAGCGCCCGGTACGCGAACTGCGCGAGCCACTGGAGGCCTCGCCGGCACCGGTTGCACGCGAAGAGCGTCAGCCACGTGAAGAGCGTGTAGCCCGTGAAGAACGTGCACCACGTGAGGAACGTGCACCGCGTGAAGAACGTGCCCCTCGTGAGGAACGCGCACCGCGTGAAGAGCGTGCCCCTCGCGAAGAACGTGCACCGCGTGAAGAGCGTGCCCCTCGTGAAGAACGCGCCCCACGCGAAGAGCGTGCCCCGCGCCCGCCGCGTGAAGAGCGCCAGCCACGTGCCACCGAAGAAGCGGCCGAGCAGGCTGCTGAGCTTGCCGAAGAGCAACTGCCGAACGATGAACTGCTGCAGGACGAGCAGGAAGGCGCAGATGGCGAGCGTCCACGTCGCCGTTCCCGCGGCCAGCGTCGTCGCAGCAACCGTCGCGAGCGTCAGCGCAATGCCAACGGTGAGCTGATCGAAGGCAGTGAAGACGAAGGCAGCGAAGAGCAGCCACAACAGCACCAGGCCACCGAGCTGGGTGCCGAACTGGCCGCCGGCCTGGCCGTCACCGCAGCTGTTGCCAGCAGCAACATCAGCGCCGATGCCGAAGCGCAAGCCAACCAGCAGGCCGAGCGCGCCACCGCCGAAGTCGTCGAAACCGACAACAGCGAAGCCGCCAAACCGTCCGAGCAGGTCGAAGCTGTTGCACAGGCCGAGGAAGCCGCTGTTGCCCCTGTGGTTGAGCAACCGCTCAGCGAGCCTGTCGCCGTGGTCGAGGCCAGCGCCGAGCCCGTGGTCGAAGTCACGCCGCAGCCAGTTGTCGAAGCGGCCCCTGCCGCTGAAGCGGTGGTCGTTGCCGAAGCGCCTGTCGAAGCCCCAGTCGAAGCCCCAGTCGAAGCGCCAGCAGTTGAAGCCGGCGAAATCGAGCAGGCGCCGGTAGTCGTTGAAGAAGCCGTGGTTGCCGAGCAGGCTGCCGTGGTTGTCGAAGCGCAACCCGAAGTGGTCGTGGAGCCAGCGCCAGTTGTTGTCGAGCCTGCACCGGTCGAAGCACCTGCCGTGGTTGAAGCTGCTACCGTCATGCTGGCCAACGGCCGCGCGCCGAACGACCCACGTGAAGTCCGTCGCCGCAAGCGTGAAGCTGAAGCTGCTGCCAAGGCCGCGCAGGAAGCTGCAGAGCCGGCCCTGGAAACCGCTGATGAGCACAAGCCTCATCACGGTTGATGCCAACGGCTGAATGAAAAAGCCCCGCCAGTGCGAACTGGCGGGGCTTTTTCTTGCCTAGTGGCCTGGTGGCTGCGCGTTTTCAACAGAATCGGCCAATAGTGGACGGCTAAGCCCAAGCTATTGGCCGACGGTTAGGACAGGACGTCCCAGGTACTCAATTGACCTTGTTCAGCTGTGGAAGCTGCCACTTGCCCGAGAGAGCCTCCTCTGAAGGTTGATACAGACGTAACATCACGTAGAAACCGCCTTCGGGTGCCGGTAACCAGTTGGCGGCATTCTCTCCCTGCGGTTTTTTGTGGGAGATCGGAATGGTAATTGAACCGTCCGCCGCGACTTTCAAACCCTTTGTATCGGGACCGACCTTGTAGCGACTGATCTCGTTGTCGACCAACATTTTGTCGCTAGCGTTGTACATGGTCAGCGACCAGAACGCATTCACCGGCGGTGCAGAGGCCAGTTTTATTTCATATTGGTTGGCCCCTGTGAGTGGTTGATTCTGGCTATCGGTGAAGCGCAACGGATACATCGCTTCACGCTCACCCTGGCCTCCCAGATAGGGGCCAGCCACCATGGCGCGTAGCGGGTAGTTGAAGCCAAAGCTGTCAAGACCGGTCACCCAGTTCCAGCCATTGCGCACTTCCGACGTGCTCGCCAGCGACGCGATCGCCACGTAGGGGGCATCTTTCAAACCTTGCTCTAGACCTTTGCGATTGGCCGGATTCAGCTTATCGGGTGAAAAGCCTTTTTCCGTCAGGCCGATGCGGGCGAATTGGGCAAACAATGCTGCGTCGGCAGGCTTGACCGGGTTGTCCTTGAGCGCCGACGCCAGTTCGATGAAGAAACCCAGCGGGTCGTCGCCCGTCTGCGGCAATGCAGGCAATGCCCCATCCTTGTTCGACTTGCCACTCAACGGCACGACACTGAACTGTTTCTGCAAGGCGAGGATCGGCGCGACATCTTCACCCTGCTTGACGTGAATGCGCCCCCACAGCCAGATTTTTTTGGTCGAGACGTCGAGGCGCTTCGCGTCCTTTGGCAACTCGCCCTTCCAGTCCGGTGGCACCAGGACATATTTGCCGGCCTTGGTGCCAGTAGTGCGTCGTCCGACATAGTGCTCAAGTTCTTGCCACATGTTGAATACATCGACCACGTAATAGCGGTCATCGGTATCGGGCACGCTCAAGACATAGGGCTCGGTTAGATCCAGCACCGCGCTCATGTAGTAGGTGTCATTGTTGGCGGTGGGCATGTCCTTGGCGGACGGCGACGCCAGCGCGGTTGCCCAGCCAATCTGGTTAAGGCCGGCGCGATAGCTGGTGTCTGGTTTTGGCGAAGGAACGGTAATGTATTCCCGTGCCACTCTTTCCATGCGCACCAGCGGATAACCCCAGTTGTAAGCCGAGATCGCCAGGCTATAGCCATCAGCTTGCATTCCCTTTTCCACCACGTCAGGTGTTGCGGGCGTGGTCAGCAGTAAATCCGGCGTGCTGGCTTGCGCGTGCATCGCGCTGCCGAGCGCAACACACAAGGGCAGAACACAAGACAACCAATGGCGTGATGAAATCATGGTGAGCGTCCTTTCACGTGCAGGTGCGACGGACACAAGCCGTCTCTAAGATCGACCTGAGACTGAATACCGTGTGAACCCTAGGCGCGCTCTTACCGTCCGTCAAACCTGCGTCCACCGCCAGTGATCGCATTTCTACGATTCATGACTAAGCTTCAAAACTTCGTTAAGTCATCTTGGATGGCGATACGCAGTGCCCGCCGAGTTCGTAAAGGGAAGCGCGATGAATACACTCAACCTCAGCCGCCAACGTCTTGCACACTCAATCATTTTCGGCCTTGGTCTGCTTGCTGGCGACGCCTGGGCGGGCGGAATTCTGGTTTATGAAACCGGTCAGGAAGGTAACGGCCTGGCCAACGCGGGCGCCGCTGCATTGGCCAGCGATCCCAGTGTTCTCATGAGCAACCCGGCGGGTATCACCGAGCTGCAAGGAACCCAGGTCAGCGCCAATGCCCAGGTAATTCTTGGCCACATGCGCTTTTCCCGCGACAGTAACAATCAGTTCGACGGCAACGAAGGGGGCAACGCCCTGCAATACTTGCCCGGTTCCAGTCTGTTCATCAGTCATCAAATCGACGAGCGCTCAGCGGTCGGTTTTGGCATGTACGGTAACTTTGGACTCGCACTGAATTACGACGACGACTGGGCTGGCCGCTATTTCAATCAAGAGGCCGCAATTATCGGCGTGTCGTTTCAGCCCACCCTGGCGCACAAATTCACCGATGATCTGTCCATCGGTATAGGGCCGCGCATCATGTTCGCCTACTACCGTAACGAGATGGCCATCAACAACAACTTGCTCGGACTGCGTGACAGTCCCGACGGGCAACTGGAGTACAAAGACACTGATGTCGGAACCGGGGTGAATCTGGGGCTGCTGTACCGACTGAACGCGCGGACGCAGATTGGTTTGGCCTACACCAGCAAGATCGATCTGGAATTCAAGGACAGCCCCAGTGTGAACAAGGTCAGTAATCCACTAATCAACGCCGCGTTGAGCAGACTCGACGTGAATGATCTCGACTTGGATATGGCGGTGCCACAGACCGCTCTCATCAGCGTCGCACATGAATTGAATTCGCAATGGAAGCTACTCGGCAGCCTCGGCTGGCAAGACTGGAGTGAGTTTGGCAGCATCGGCATAGACGTCGACGTAAGCGCTACCGATGTCAGCCGAACCGTTGACCGCAAATACAAAGACACCTGGCACGCCTCGATTGGCACCCAATACCAGGCCACCCAAAAATTACGCTGGAGCATGGGCATCGGTTACGACAGCTCAGCAGTCGATGATAAGGATCGTACGGTTGACAACCCCATGGGGGAAGCCTGGCGACTGGCTACTGGAGTCAACTACCAAATCGATGAAGGGCTGGATTTGCACGCAGCCTATACCCTGGTTTGGCTCGGCGATATGGACGTCGAACAAACGAAAGCACGCTCGGGTGATACGCTTTCGGGTACTTACCGCAATGCGGCCTTACATATCATTGGTGGCGGTGCGACCTGGCGCTTCTGAATGCTGATCGCTTCGCCTCTGTCTCAGCGTGGAAACAACAACGTTACGGCGAAGCGAACCCCCCAGCCCTGTGGGCCATCATCCGGGCTGTCGAGCCAGTATCGCGGCCCAGCCTGTACCGTCAGTGGGTGCCCTGAGATCTTCAACAATTGCGTGACCGTGAGATTGATCGGCACCGACCATTCGCGTGACTGCCAGTTGTAGGTCGATTCCGTATTGACCCCATACGTGGTGAGCGTGCTGGTGGTGTAGGAAAGAAAAGGCTGTAGGAAGGTCTGGTTGACCTTTTCCTTGTCGTCCGGCGGGCTGCCCTCCAGCCCCCAGATATGGTTGGCAAGTATTCCGTGAGTCCAGCCATTGGCCTGTTTAAGCGCAACGGCGGTCGGGCCGATGCCCCACTGTTCACTACCGAGCAATTCATCACTACCGGTGGGAACCAACAACGCCGGGCCGACACCGAGTATCCAGCCACTTTCCGTAGGCTCTTTGGGCGAGAAGAAAAAGCTCTGGGTGATATCGCCGACACCCGACTTGTCCGCCGCACCGTTGGGTGCCAGGCCGTGTTGATCAATAATCGGCAGGATGGTGCGCGAAATCAGGTTCCAGTCATCGTTGAGGGTAAATGGCAGCACTGGCTGAATATTGGTCACGCTGTGCATGCCTTCCCCGCTCGGCCCCATTTTCTGATCCCAGTTGTATTGCACCGGCAAGCTGTACATGGCTGCCACGGGATTGAGGGCTTTTTTCGCCAATTCTGCCGAATCTTCAGCCTGGGCCATGGGTACAACGCACAGCGACGCGAACAGTGCCGAACGGGTGTAACTCCAATGTTTTTCCAGATCCATCACTCATCCCCTGAAATCGACTAAGCAGGGATGAGCGTAGGCAACGGCGATCAATGTGCAAAATTCACCAGCGTTGGAGCCTTTCCGCGATATGGTCTAAGGTCGTGTCTCTACGCATGGCAGCTTACCATCGCTGAGGTTCGATAACCTGCCCAAAGACAAGTTCTATTGGCCGGATCGCCACTATGCTTCGCTGTTGATGACGGATGAAAACAAGCGTTTCTCCTTTGAGTACGCCGACAGTATTGATCTGATCGGTCGGGCGGCGGAGTACTTCTGGTGTACCTATATGCCGAAGGCATTGAGCGACTCACCGGCAACCCAATACCTGATGGCCATGTCCGATAAAAACGGCAAACCCTTTGAGCCTGGCAAGACCTACAAGATCAGCGTCCCCGCCAACATGCCGGTCAAACAGTTCTGGGCATTGACCGTTTATAACCGTGACACCATGTCGTTCATCTACAGCGATACCAATCGCACGACACTGTCCTCCTATGACCTGGACGCGATGAAGAAAAATGCGGACGGCAGCGTCACGATTTACATCGGCCCCAAAGCGCCTGCCGGGCTTGCCAGCAACTGGATTCCCACCGCCGGGAAGCGGCCGCTACCGGCTATGCGCTTTTATGGCGGCACTACGGCCCGCACCAAACAATCAGTACAGATTAGGCTCCATCTCGAGCTCAACCCCGAACCGCTCGCGGATGTCCGCCTGGATGCGCCGCGCCAAGTCATGCAACTGCGCCCCGCTCGCCTGGCCATAGTTGACCAGCACCAACGACTGCAGCCGATGCACGCCCGCATCGCCATCGCGATACCCCTTCCAGCCCGCCTGCTCGATCAGCCACCCCGCCGCCAACTTCACCTGGCCATCAGCCTGAAGGTAAGCCACAACGCCCGGGAAACGCCCGCGAATACCCTCGACAAGCTCAGCAGAGACCACCGGGTTCTTGAAAAAACTCCCGGCATTGCCCAATTCGGCCGGGTCCGGCAACTTCTCCCGGCGAATGCTGCAGATAGCGTCGCTGATCGCCTGCGCGCTGGGCTGTTCAACGCCCTGCTCCACCAAGCGCTGGCGTACCGGCCCATAATCCAGATGAGCCTGCAGCGTATGGCTCAGCGCAAAGCGCACCCGCAAGATCAACCAGCGGCCAGGGTTACGCTTGAACAGGCTGTCGCGATAGCCAAAGGCGCACTCTTCCAGACCAAAATCACGCAACTCACCGGTCTGGCGATCCAGCGCAGTCAAGCCGGCGAACACATGCTTGATCTCGACGCCATAGGCGCCCACGTTCTGCATCGGTGCTGCGCCCACGGTGCCCGGGATCAGGCTGAGGTTTTCCAACCCACACAAACCTTGCGCCAGCGCCCACTGCACGAACGGGTGCCAAGGCTCACCCGCCTCGGCTTCAACCACCACGCGCTCGCCGTCATCGCTCAGCACGCGGCGGCCACGGCTGGCCATGTGCAGCACCAGCGCATCGATATCACCGGTCAACAGCAGGTTGCTGCCTCCGCCGATGACCAGCACTGGCAGCCCGCGCTGCTGTGCCTGGGCCAGCGCTTCGCGCACCTCGTCATCATCATGCACCTGGCTGAAATACCGGGCCTTGACGTCAATGCCGAAGGTATTGAAAGGCTTGAGCGAAACCTGCTCCTGCCAAAGCGCTGTCATAACCGCCCCTTGATTTCCACCACCAATGCCTGGCACGCCACCTCGATCAGGTCCAGCACCTGCTCGAAACCGGCGGCGCCACCGTAGTACGGGTCTGGCACCTCATCCAGCTCCGCGCCATAGCGGCGCAGGAAAAGGTCGAGCTCACCTGACGCCGAATGCGGGCGCAGGGCACGCAAGTGGCTCAGGTTGCTCTCGTCCATGGCCAGGATCAGGTCGTACTCGGCAAAGTGCGCCACGCTCACCTGCTGGGCGCGTTGCTGCGAAAGGTCATACCCGCGGGCCAGCGCGGCCTTGCAGGTACGGCCGTCTGGGGCCTTGCCGACGTGCCAGTCACCGGTACCAGCCGACGCCACGTGCACCTGCTCGGCAAGCCCTGCGGCCTGCAACTGATGACGCAGCACGCCCTCGGCGGTGGGCGAGCGGCAGATGTTGCCCAGGCAAACGAACAGGACGCGCATCAAGCCTCCAGCAGGCGCCTTACGCGCTCCAGGTCTTCAGGGGTGTCGACACCCACGGCGGGCGCCTCGATGGCGTCTTCGACATGAATGCGCACGCCATGCCACAGGGCGCGCAACTGCTCCAGCGCCTCGGTCTGCTCAAGCCAGCACGGGCCCCAGCCGACGAAGTCCTGCAAAAAGCCCACGCGGTAGGCATACATGCCGATGTGACGGCGGTAGGGCACACCTTCGGGCAGTTGGTCGCGGCCCTTGGCGAAGGCATCACGCGCCCAGGGCAGCGGCGCACGGCTGAAACTCAAGGCCAGGCCGTTCTTGTCGCTGACGACCTTGACCGCATTGGGGTTGAACACGGCCTGCGGCTCGTGGATCGGCTCGGCCAGAGTGGCGATGCCGGCTTCCGGGTGGGCCGCGAGGTTCGCCGCCACCTGGTCGATGATCACCGGCGGGATCAGCGGCTCGTCACCCTGCACATTGACCACGATGGCGTCGGCAGGCAAGCCGAGACGCGCCGCCACTTCGGCCAGGCGATCGGTGCCGGACTCATGGTCGGCGCGGGTCAGCAGCACTTCGGCGCCAAACGCCTGGCAGGCCTCGACGATACTGGCATCGTCGGTGGCGATGACTACACGGCTGGCAGCACTTTTACGCGCCTGTTCCCACACGTGCTGGATCATCGGCTTGCCGGCGATCGTTAACAGCGGCTTGCCCGGCAGGCGCGTGGAGCGCAGGCGGGCGGGAATCACCACGGTGTAGTCCAGGCTCATTTGTCCAGACGCTCGTCGTCGGTCAGGGTACGCGCTTCGCTTTCCAGCATCACCGGGATGCCGTCGCGGATCGGGTAGGCCAGGCCCGCGCCCTTGCTGATCAGCTCGGTCTTGTCGGCGCTGAGCTTGAGCGGACCTTTGGTGATCGGGCAGGCCAGGATATCGAGCAGTTTGGTGTCCATGGAAGCTTCCTTGAGGCCAAGTGGCCGGCAATTGATTAGGGGCTCAGGGCTTACGGTGCCCAGGCAGCAAGCGTTGCAGCTGGCTGTCGAACCAGGCGCTGAACGCCGGCGACGGCTGCGCCTCGACGGCCAGGTACCACCAGTCGTTGGCAGCGAAGGCACGGCATTTGACCGCGTCCTTCTCGGTCATCACCAGCGGCAATGGCGGTGTGAACGACAGGCGGTCGGCGCTGAATTGTGCGTGGTCGGCAAAAGGGTGCGGCACTGGCTGCCAGTTTAGCCCCAGCAGGGTATTGAAGAAACGTTGCGGGTTACCGATACCCGCCACCGCATGCAGGCGCTGGCCTGCCGGGAACAGATCAAGGCCGCGACGCTCGCCGCTGCGCACATTGACCAGCGCGGACGGCTGCAAGCGGAAGGAAAAACCTGCTTCTGCGTCAGCGCTGGCACCGTTGAACAGCACCGCATCGGCCTCTTGCAGGCGTTCGACCGGTTCGCGCAGCGGCCCGGCCGGCAGGCAGCGCCCATTGCCAAGGCCACGGGCGGCATCAATCAGCACCAGCTCAAGGTCGCGCGCCAGGCGGTAGTGCTGCATGCCGTCATCGCACAGGATCAGGTCAAGCGGCTCGCTGGCCAGCAGCGCCTGTACGGCGCGGGACCGATCAGGGTCGATCATCAGCGGCACGCCCGTGCGCTGCACGATCAACAGCGGTTCATCACCGGCCTGTTCGGCGCGCTGATCGGCCTCGACGCGCCAGGGCAGATGCATGGGCTTGGCGCCATAACCGCGGCTGACCACCCCGACCTTGAGCCCCTGCTTTCGGCAATGCTCGATCAGCCAGAGGATCATCGGCGTCTTGCCAGTACCGCCCACAGTGATATTGCCCACCACGATGACCGGCACCGGGGCTCGGTAGCTGGCGCTTTCACCCCTGAGAAAACGCGCACGCTTGCGCATCACCACACGGCGGTACAGGGCTTCGAGCGGGCGCAGCAGCGCCAGCGCCGGATGCCCGGCGTACCAGGCAGCGAGCAAACGGTCGGCGAAGGCCATCAAGGTGTCCCCTGGGCGGCCTCGACGGTGGTCATGCGCAACTGGCTGAAGCCGAGCTTGCCGGCCGCATCCATCGCGGTAACCACGGCCTGGTGCGGGGTCTTGCCATCGGCGCTGATCGCCAGCGGCAAACTGTGATCACCGCCCGACGCCTGCTCGATGGCCTCGCTCAAGGTGGCCAGGTCGCTCTTGGGCAGCAGGTTGTTGTTCACCGAATACACGCCCTCGGCGCTGATGGTGATCTCCACCCGCTTGCCCTCATCGGCCGGCGGCTGCTCGGCACTGGCGGCCTCGGGCAGCTCGACGCGCAGTTGCGTCTCGCGGGTGAAGGTGGTGGTGACCACGAAGAACAGCAGCAGGACGAACACCACGTCGATCAACGACGCCAGGTTGATGTCGACGTTCTCCCGCTGGCGATTGCGCCGAAACTTCACGCCTTGCCTCCGGCCACTTCGACTTCGCGGTCGCCCTGGATCACTTCCACCAGCTTGATCGCCTCTTGCTCCATACCGACTACCAGCTCATCGATGCGGCGCAGCAGGAAGCGGTGGAAGAACACCGCCGGGATACCGATCATCAAGCCCGCTGCGGTGGTGACCAGTGCCTTGGAGATACCGCCGGCCAGCACAGCGGCATTGGCAGTCATCTGCGAGCCCATGAAGGCGCTGAAGATGTCGATCATGCCCAATACGGTGCCCAGCAAGCCCAGCAGCGGGGCCATCGCGGCAATGGTGCCGAGGGTGCTGATGTAGCGCTCAAGGTCGTGGATGACGCGCGACGCGGCCTCCTCGATGCACTCTTTCATGATCTCGCGACCATGGCGTGAGTTGGCCAGGCCCGCAGCGAGGATTTCGCCCAACGGCGAATCGGCGCGCAAGGCCTTGAGCTTGTCACTGGTGAGTTGCTTGTCCTTGATCCACATCCAGACCTGGCCCAGCAGGTGTGGCGGGGTCACGCGGCTGGCGCGCAGGGTCCACAGGCGCTCGACGACGATAGCCATGGCAACGATGGAACTCAGAATGATCGGCAGCATCATCCAACCACCGGACTTGACCAATTCCCACACAGTAAACGCCCCTTCGGAAAAAGGCCGCCACTCTATCATAGGAGCGCAGGGGGCTCATCTGCCGAAGGTCAGGGAATTGGCTGCCGGGTTTTCAGCGGTAGCGCTTCAGGGCCTCATTCCCCACCCCGCCAAAACCGCCGCTGCCCGCGCACACCTTCCACCGCCCCCTGCGCCCCCAACACCAACCGCAACGCCCCGTCCACCGCCGTATCATGAATCGCCAGCCCATGCCGCCGATAACGTTCGACCACTTGCGCATGTGGATGACCAAAACTGTTGTTACGCCCCCGCGAAATCAGTACCCCGCGCGGCGCCGTAGCGCGGATAAACGCCTCGGTGGACGAACTACGGCTGCCATGGTGCGGTGACTGCAACCAATCGATACGTGTCGCCCCGTGGGCCGCCAGCCATGACCGTTCGGCACCCGCCTCCATATCCCCAGCCAACAGCAGCCGCTCCCCCTGCGCCTCGACTAGCAGCACACAAGAGCGGTCATTGCTGCTTTGCCCTTCGGCCCAACGCCATAGCGAAAAGCGCACCCCATCCCATTCCCATTGCTCCCCACTGACACATGGTTGCAGCGCCAGGCCCTCCAGCGCCTCGCCACCCAGCATCCGCCTGACCGGCAGCCCACGGTGGATAGCCCCAGCACCGCCCGCATGGTCGGCGTGGGCGTGGCTGATCAACATCAGGTCAAGGCTGCCCACCCCCAACTTACGCAGGGTTGGCAGCACCACCCGCTCGCCCAGGTCGTACTCACCCTTGGCCGGCCCGGCATCGTAGAGCAGGCTGTGATGACGGGTACGCAGCAGTACCGCCAGCCCCTGGCCGACATCCAACTGCCAGACTTCCACCTGCCTTGCCGCCACCGGCTCTCTGGGTACCCACAGGGCCAGCAGCATGACCCCACCCAACCCGCGCATGGGCACGCCACGGGGCAACAACACCAACAGCGCGGCCACGCCAACCAACGCCCAGGCCCACAGTGGCAGAGCCGGCGGCACCCAGGCTGGCCGCCAGCCCGCGACCACGGCCAACCCCCTGAACAGCACATCCAGTAAGCCACCGGCCAGCCACAACAGCGCCTCCCCGAAGCCCGGCAGGGGCAAAAGCAACGTACCCAGCAACGCCAACGGCAAAACCGCCAGGCTGACCCACGGTACCGCCAGCAGATTGGCCAGCGGCGCGCTCAGGCTCACCGGCAAACCAGTGGCCAGCAGCACCGGCAGCAAACCGATAGCGATCACCCACTGCGCGCGCGTCCAGGCCTGCCAGGGCCGCCAGCCGCCCAACCGGGCGCTGAAGCAATAAATAAGAATGGCCACGGCAGAAAACGACAGCCAGAGCCCAGGCAACAGCCCCGCCAACGGTTCGACCAGCAGCACCGCGACCAGCGCCAGCAGCAACGGCAGCATGGCGCCGAGGTGGCGAAAACGCAGGCGCCAGAGCAGCACCACAGCCAGCATCAGGCAGGCGCGCTGTACCGGTACGCCAGCGCCGGCCAGCCAGCCATAGGCCAGTGCTGCCGCCATGGCCAAGCCACACGCCCAGGGCAACCAGGGCAGCCGTGCGGGCCAAAGCCCCCACCGCGCCAGCCCGGCGACCAAGCCATACAGCAGGCCCGCGACCAGGCCGATATGCTGCCCAGAGATCACCAGCAGATGGACCGTGCCCGTGGCCTGCAACGTCTGCCAATCCTCGCGGGCCAGGCCCCCGCCATCCCCAAGCACCAACGCCACCAGCGCCGCCTGCCGGCCGTTGGCATCGACCGCCAGCAGGCGTTGGCGCAGTTCGTCCCGCCAGCCACCGGCCACTGCGCTCAACACCTGCCCAGCCTTGACCGTGCCAGTGGCGCCAATCCGCCGGGCCAGCAACTGCGCTTCGCGATCAGGCCCGTGCGGGTTCAGCAGCCCGACAGGGCGCTGCAAGGTCACCGCCAAACGCCAATGCTCGCCCGCCCTGAGTGGCGGCCCGTCGTACCAGCTCAGCTGCAAGCGCCGTGGCAATGCGCCACGCCGCGAAGCGGCCTGCTCCAGCTCGAACCGCACACCTTGCGCGGTGCGGCTCGGCAGGCCGGCTACCCTGCCCTCCAGCCACACTGTGCGGCCATCAAGCCCAGGCGCGAGCCGATCGTCCAGCGCGTGCTGGGCCGACCAGCACGCCCAGCACAGCCCCAGCACAAAGCAGCCCAATGGCCACAACCGGGTGAACAGGCTGGCGACGGCGCCGAGCAACAGCACAAGCAGCCATCCGACCGATGGCAATACGGGAAGAAAACCCAGGCAAAGCAGCCCGAGTGCGAGCGCAAACATCCCTGTGCGCATAAGGTAGAGCCCCAGAAGCGAAATGACCTTCTGAGGCATAGCGCAAATGCTGGCAAACCTTGCTCAACAATTGTCACAAACTCTAAACGAGGCGGTTAGGGATTCAAGGCATACTGCCCCGATAAACGCCCCGGGAGCCTACATGCCGCGCCGTCTTTTCAAACGCTACATGCCGGATCCGACCAGCATTCGGGAACACAAATCCTTACGCTTTTTCGGCAAATTGCTGCACGACCCGAACCTCTGGCACCTGAACCGGCACTCGGTGGCTCGGGCCATGGGCGTGGGGCTGTTCGCAGCGCTGATCCCCATCCCCATGCAGATGCTGCTGGCCGCTGCGTTGGCGATCCCGGTACGTGGCAACCTGCCAATCGCCGTCAGCCTGGTATGGCTGACCAACCCGCTGACCATGCCACCGGTGTTCTTCATCACCTACATGACCGGCGCCTGGCTGTTGCAGATCCCGCCGCGCACACTGCCCGACGAACTGACCTTCGAATGGATCACCGACCAGCTGTCGACCGTGTGGCAACCCTTCCTGCTGGGCTCGGTGGTGTGCGGCGTGGTGCTGGGCATCCTCGCCTACTTCACCACCATGCTGTACTGGCGCTGGTGGGTTGGCCGGCAGTGGCGCCGGCGCAAGCTCAAATGCTCATGCACGCATGCCGCGGCCGCTGACCAGCAGGCGAATGCAGAGGGTGTAGAGCACCGCAGTGGCGACCAGCATGAAGGTGATCGCCGTGCCAATGCTGATATCCGACACCCCTAGGATGCCGTAGCGGAACGAGTTGACCATGTGCAGCACCGGGTTGGCCATTGACACGGCCTGCCAGAACGGCGGCAGCAGGTTGATCGAATAGAACACCCCGCCCAGGTACGTCAGCGGCGTCAGCACGAAAGTGGGGATGATCGAGATGTCATCGAAGTTACGTGCGAACACCGCGTTGACAAAGCCGAGCAACGAGAAAATCGTGGCCGTCAGCAGCACCACGACGACAGTGACGCCAAGGTGATGCACCTGCAGGTGAGTAAAGAACATCGACAGGATCGTGACGATCACCCCCACTGCCAGCCCACGCAATACGCCGCCCAGCACATAGCCGACGAGAATGGTGTGCGGCGATACCGGCGACACCATCAGTTCTTCGATCGAGCGCTGGAACTTGCTGCCGAAGAAACTCGACACCACATTGCCATAAGAGTTGGTGATCACCGACATCATGATCAACCCGGGCACGATGTACTCCATGTAGGTAAAACCACCCATGTCGCCGATCTGCCGGCCGATCAGGTTACCGAAGATGACGAAGTACAGGACCATGGTGATCGCTGGCGGCAGCAAGGTCTGTGGCCAGATCCGCAGGAAGCGCCGCACTTCACGGTAGACGATGGTGTTGAGGGCGACCCAGTTGGTGCGCAGTTCCACACTCATACGGCCACCTTCGACAGGTTTTTTTCCACCAGGGACACGAACAGCTCCTCAAGTCGGTTGGTCTTGTTGCGCAAGCTCTGCACTTCGATGTTCTGCAGCGCCAGCTGGCCGAACAGCGCCGTGATGCCGATGTCCTTGTCCACCTGCACCTCCAGGGTATGCGGGGTGATCAACCGGCACGGGTAGCCCTGTAGCGCAGGGGCGGCGGGCAGGTCCTGCTTGAGGTCGAGAACGAAGGTTTCGACATGCAGCTTGCCCAGTAGCTGGCGCATGCTGGTGTTCTCGACGATGGTGCCGTGGTCGATGATGCCGATGTTACGGCACAGCTGCTCAGCCTCTTCCAGGTAATGCGTGGTGAGGATGATCGTGATGCCCTTCTGGTTGAGCTCGGTGAGGAAGCTCCACATCGACCGGCGCAGCTCGATGTCCACACCAGCGGTGGGCTCATCGAGAATCAGCAGGCGCGGCTCATGGATCAGCGCACGGGCAATCATCAGCCGGCGCTTCATGCCACCCGACAGCGAACGCGACTGCACGTCGCGCTTGTCCCACAGGCCCAACTGGGTCAGGTACTGCTCGGCGCGCTCCCTGGCAAGCTTGGGTGGGATGCCGTAATAGCCGGCCTGGGTGACGACGATATCGAAGGTCTTTTCGAACTGGTTGAAGTTGAATTCCTGCGGCACCACGCCCAGGCAGCGCTTGAGCGCAGAAGGCTCGCGGTCCAGGTCGTGGCCGAACACGTTCACCGTGCCACTGGTCTTGTTGACCAGGGTCGAAAGAATACCGATGGTGGTGGATTTACCGGCGCCGTTGGGGCCGAGCAAGGCGAAAAAGTCACCTTCGGCGACGTCCAGATCGATGCCTTTGAGGGCCTGGAAGCCATTACCGTAGGTTTTGGTCAGCTGTCGAATGGACAGGGCAGAACTCATAGCGGGTCACGTACCGAGTGAAAAGGTCAGGACACGCCAGGGCAAATCACTGGCGCAGTGAGTGCGGCCATGGTGCTAGGGCTGGCCGCACAAGTACAGTCATGTGTATTGATAGTGACTATCGAGGCAGGTTCAAGTCAGCGCTGTCATCACCGCTGCCTGATAGGCGGGGCGCTGTTTGAGGCGCGCGTACCAGGCCTCCAGGTGATACATGGCCGGGCGTTCGATGGGCAGTTCGAACCAGGCATAGATGAAGCTACCCAGTGGGATGTCGCCCATGCCGATCTGGTCACCGGAAAGGTAGGGTTGCCTGGCCAGGGTTTCATCGGCAATCGCCAGCAATTGCGCGCACTGCTTGTGTGCGGCGTTGATCGCCACCCAGTCGCGCTGGTCTTCAGGCGTGCGCAGCAGGCCCCAGAACAACGGGCGGAACGGGGTGGCGAAGGACGAGGTGGTCCAGTCCATCCACTTGTCTGCCAGGGCCCGCTGCCGCGGGTCGTCCAGGTACCAACCCTGCTCTTGGCCATATTCGGCGCAGAGGTAGCGCACGATGGTATTGGACTCCCACAGGGTCAGGTCGCCATCTTCGAGCATCGGCACCAGGCCATTGGGGTTGCGTGCACGGTAGTGCGGCTCGTTGACCACGCCGAAAGCGCCGCCGGCATCGATGGATTCGAAGTCGAGGCCCAGCTCGTGGGCGATCCACAGCGCCTTGCGCACATTGCTCGAGTTCTTGCGGCCCCAGATCTTCAGCATGGCAACGTCCTTATGAGTGCAGAGGGCTGAAGTCTACTCCAGACCTGCGCCGCCTGTACCAGCATAGACAGACGATGCCCTGAAACTCCTGCTGCCACACCCTGTCACTGTTCTGACGATGCCGTTCATAGCGTTGCGTCTAAGCTCTGTGGGTTAGCTCTAGCCCCTGGTTCCAAGGAGGAGTGATTATGTTGCTGTTGTGGTTGGTGGTTCTGGTGATCGGCGCTGCGTACCTCACGCACCGGCGCCTGCCGCCCTTGCAGATACTCGGCATCATCGCCATCTATACGCTGCTGATGGGTATCTTCAGCAAGGCCCCCGGCTGGCTGCTAGCGGTGATCTGGCTGATACTCGCAGCCAAAACCGCGCTGCTGGTGCTGCCTGACTGGCGCCGCAAGGTATTCACGGGCCCTGTGTTCAAATGGTTCCAGCGCACCTTGCCGCCTATGTCGCAAACCGAACGCGAAGCGATCGATGCTGGCACCGTGTGGTGGGATGGCGAGCTGTTCAGCGGCCGCCCAGACTGGCGCACCCTGCTCGCCTACCCGGCGCCGAAACTCACCGAAGAGGAACAGGCCTTCATCGATGGCCCGACCGAAGCGCTCTGCGCCATGGTCAGTGACTGGCAAATCGGCCAGGACATGGACTTGCCGCCCGAGGCCTGGCAGCACATCAAGACGCATGGCTTCTTCGCCCTGATCATCCCCAAGGAGTACGGCGGCAAGGGCTTCTCTGCCCATGCCCACTCCCAGGTGGCCATGAAACTGGCCACGCGCAGCGGCGACCTGGCCTCCACCGTCATGGTCCCCAACTCACTGGGCCCGGCCGAGCTCCTGCTGCATTATGGTACCGACGAACAGCGCAACCACTACTTGCCGCGCCTGGCCCGCGGTGACGATATCCCTTGCTTCGCCCTCACCGGCCCGCTGGCCGGTTCCGATGCGGGCGCCATGCCTGACACGGGTGTCATCTGCAAAGGCCAATGGCACGGCGAAGAGGTCATCGGCCTGCGTCTGAACTGGGAGAAGCGCTACATCACCCTGGGCCCGGTCGCTACTCTGCTGGGCCTGGCCTTCAAGGCCTATGACCCAGACCATCTGCTTGGCGAAGAAGAAGAGCTCGGTATCAGCCTGGCGCTGATCCCGACCGATACCCCTGGCGTTGAAATCGGCAAGCGCCACCTGCCACTGGGCGCGGCCTTCATGAATGGCCCTAACAGTGGCAAGGACGTGTTCGTGCCCCTGGACTTCCTCATCGGCGGCAAGGACATGCTCGGCAAGGGCTGGATGATGCTGATGAACTGCCTGTCGGTGGGCCGTTCCATCTCGCTGCCAGCCGTAGGCACAGGCGCGGCCAAGTACACCAGCCTGGTGACCGGCCAGTACGCGAACATTCGCGAACAGTTCAACGTGCCACTGGCCGCCTTCGAAGGTATCCAGGAATCGCTGGCCCGCATCGGCGGCAACGCCTGGCTGATGGACAGCGCCCGCTTGCTGACGGCCAAGGCCGTGGACCTGGGCGAGAAACCTTCGGTGTTGTCGGCCATTCTCAAGTACCACCTGACCGAGCGTGGCCGCGAATGCATCCAGCATGCCATGGACGTACACGGCGGCAAGGGCATCATCATGGGCCCCAACAACTACCTGGGGCGCAACTGGCAAGGGGCGCCGATCTTCATCACCGTCGAAGGCGCCAATATCCTCTCGCGCAACCTGATGATCTTTGGCCAGGGCGCCATCCGCTGCCACCCGTTCGTACTCAAGGAGATGGCACTGGCCGCTCGCGAAGACCGTGACCAGGCGCTGGTCGAGTTCGATGAACTGCTGATGAAGCACATCATGTTCGCCGCCGGCAATGCGGCCAGCACCTTGGTGTATGGACTGGGGTTGGGCCACCTGGAAAAAGTGCCGGGCGATGCCCTGAGCCAGGGCTACTTCCGCGCCCTCAACCGCCAGGCGGCAGCCTTTGCACTGATGGCCGACTTGTCGATGATGCTGCTGGGCGGGGCACTCAAGCGCCGCGAACGCCTGAGCGCACGCCTGGGTGATGTGCTGAGCTACTTGTACCTGGCCTCTGCCGCGCTCAAGCGCTATCACGATCTGGGCTCCCCAGAGCACATGCGAGCGCTGTTGCGCTGGGCGATGGAGGAGAGTCTAGGCCAGGCGGAAAATGCGCTGGACCGTCTGCTCGACAACTTCCCCAACCGCTTCATGGGCTGCGCGCTGCGCGTGCTGGTGTTTCCGTTCGGCCGTCGTCATACCGGCCCCAGTGATGAACTGGATGCCGAAGTAGCCGAACTGATCGGCCGCAGCAAGGGTGACCCTGCACTGGAAGAGCTGCTGGCCGGTTGCTACAGGCCCCAGGCAGAAGGCGATCCGGTTGCGGCGCTGCAACGGGCAAGCGACCTGCTGGATGACGTAGCGCCCCTGCACAAGGCCCTGCACCAGGCGCTCAAGGAAGGCAAGGTGCAACCGGCAGCCGGGCAGTTGGCGGTTGACGCTGCCGTCGACTCGGGTGTGCTTCAGCCTGCGGAGGCTCAGCGCCTTCATGCTGCCGAAACGGCTCGGCGAGCAGTGATCGATGTGGATGCGTTCGACAAGGCGCAACTGCTGCCGACAACAGGCAAGGTGCGCTGAGCGATCGGCAAAAGGGGCCGCACAGCGGCCCCGACCGGCGTATACTCCGCCCCCGTTTTCAGCCACCCCGAGGTCCCTTCCATGGCCACCCCGCACCTGGACTACCACCTGCAACTGCTGCATCACCTGCGCACCATCCTGGTTGCCCTGGGCGAAGCCGAGCAGGTGCCAGAAGAAAGCCACGCCCTGTTCCTCGAGCGCTTCGACGAACTGCTGACACTGCTGCCCCAAGACCCTCTGGAGAGTCAGTACCTGGGCCAGGACCTGATCTGCCAGGTCATCCAGCGCTATCCGCAGATCGCTCATCTGGTGCCACGTGACTTACTGTGGTTCTTCGGCGGCGACTGCCTGCACTTCATGCCCGACGATGAGTTGGACTTATATCAGCAGCTCGAAGAACGTCGCCATGAAGCCGAGCAAAATGATGAACCCTTCGACTGGCACCTGGAAAAAAAACTGTTGGCCCTGCCAGGCCAGGGTGACTTGCACTGACCGGCCCAGCCTGATTACGCCTCATGCCCTGCGTGAGGCGTAATTCTCACACCCGGCCGTCACTCAGCAGTTAAACCCCCGCCTCCTTATTTACCCCACCTTGCAAACTATTCTGATTGCAACTCACCCGCCCCCCACACGGCCTTCCTTTCCCACTTAAACTTCTTCAGAAAATACAACATAAAAATCTGCATCCGCCTATTTGAAAAAAATAATTGGCAGTCACTGCAATATTCAGTATTGCACATTAAAAACACCCACCCCTACACTTGCAACCGGCGTCACGCCCCAAACTAACCACGCTCGTCAGTTTGCGCATGATTGCCACATACACTCCACTATCAAACCAGAGGTCATTAATGAAGAAGTCTCTTCTCGCGCTTTCGCTCGGCCTGCTTTCGGCAACGGCTATGAATACCGCATTTGCCAACACCGGCATCATCAACTTTGAAGGCAGCATTACTGCCGACACTTGCCCAATTACCATCATCGATCCGGGCAATGGCGCGAGCAATAGCGTAGACATGGGCAGCGTTCCTGCAGCAAGCTTCACCGCCGCCAACCAGGAACGCGTGGGCAAGCGCTTCAACGTCGTAATCCCGGACCAACAGGAATGCAAAGGCACCAGCAACGAAGCCAACGTATTGTTTGCCGGCAGTGCAGACTCAAGCGGTAGTTATTTCGCGATCAAAAGCGGAGCCAATGCTGCAGACAATATTGCCATCGCCATACGCGACAGCAACTCCAACTTGCTGGTTCCTGGCACACAATCGGCGGATATGCCCCTCGCCGCCAGTGGCGACACTGTTATTCCGTTCTATGCCTACTACCGCTCGATTGGCTTCCCCGTCGATGCCGGCGAGGCCAATGCGGATGTGAACTTCACCGTCACCATCAAGTAACACTGAGCACACGTACAACGTTAAGCGTTGTACGCCTGTTTGAATGTCATTGCCAGGCGCGCGCTGCGCCTGGCTCAGGGGGCTACCCACATGCCATTTTCATTGTATCGGGCGCTTCGTGCGCATCCCGCCGTGGCCGCCTGCGCGGCCGTATTCATTCTCGGCATGCCAACTGCAGATAGCCACGCGGCGTTGACCCTGAGCAATACCAGAATCATCCATCAGAGCGACAACCGCAGCACCTCGGTAGTGGTTCGTAACCCGAGCCAACAGACGTACGCGGTACAGGCCTGGATCAACACTGAAGCGGACGACAATGTCAGCGTGGTACCGCTGCTGCCGGCGCCCGCATTATTCCGTCTGGTACCGGGCAACGAACAACTGCTGCAGATCAACGCACTGCCCAACACATTGGCCGAAGACCGCGAATCGCTGTTCTTCCTCAATGTCCAGGAAATCCCGCAGGCCGTTCCTGGCCAAGGCAATGCTTTGAACATTGCCCTGCGCACTCGGCTGAAACTGTTCTACAGGCCCCATCAGCTCAAAGGCACCCCGGCGACCGAGGCTAAAAACCTGCAGTTCTCATTGCGCATGGTCGCAGGTGAGGCTCACTTGCGGGTGCACAACCCCTCCCCTTTCCATATCACGTTCAGCCAGCTCAACCTCGCCGACCCGCAGCAATCCGCCCGCGTGAAAAACCCGGCCATGCTTGCCCCTTTCAGTGGCGAAGACTACGTCGTCAAGGGCATCCAGCCCAGCAGCCAGCTTCAGGCGGAGTTCGGCGTGATCAATGACTTCGGTGGGTTCACCCCATTGCTCAAGCAACCCGTCGCTGCCACCCGTTAACAGCCCCCCGGCAAGGATTCGTCCCAATGATCGTTATCACGCCTAGCTGGCGGGCATCAGGCCGTCAGTGGTATGGCTTTTTGTGCCTGTCAGGTAGCTTGGCCATCTGGACGCCGACCGTTCATGCGCAAAGTACCGCCCCCGTGGAATTCAATGCGGGCTTTTTGCGCCATACCAGTGAGCTTGCCCAAGGCGTATCCAGCGCGATCCTCAACACATTGAGTGAGCATCAGACCCTCGCCGCAGGCCGTTATCGGGTTGATATCCTGGTCAACCTCAACCCAGTAGGCAGCCGCGAACTGGACTTCAGCGCAGACGACAATCAGCAGCTTGCGCCCTGCCTGCCCGCAGCAATGCTCGCCGAGTTCGGTGTCAGGGCAGAGGGTTTGGCCGATGCCAGCCTCAGCAACGCCGCCTGCCTCGACCTCGCAAGGGTCATCCCGGGCGCCACAGTCGATTTCGATAGCAGCACACTGCAAGTGGCGCTTTCCGTCCCGCAAATCGCCATGCGCCGCGGCATCGCCGGCAGCGTCGACCCTGCACGATGGGACAAGGGGATCAACGCTGCGTTCATCAATTACCAGGCATCCACCCTGCAGGGCCGCCATCGCCGCAGCGGGAGCACTGCCAGCAGCGATCTGTACCTGAACACGGGGATCAATCTCGGCGACTGGCGCCTGCGCAGCAGCCAGTCGTGGCGCGATGCCAACGATGGCGAACAGCAGTGGACCCGCACCCAGACCTACGCACAACGGGATATCCCCGGCACCCGCGCCAACCTTACCTTGGGCGAGACCTTTCTCGACAGCGACGTGTTTCGAGGCATCCCGGTCAGCGGTGTACGCATCGCCTCGGACATTGGCATGCTGCCCGACGTACTGCAAAACTATGCCCCGATCATCCGTGGCGTGGCGCAGACGCGGGCGAAACTGGAAGTGTGGCAAAACGGCTACCCGATCTACTCAACCTTCGTCAGCCCAGGCCCCTATGCGATCGATGACCTCAGCACCTCTGGCAGCGGAGAACTGGAGGTTGTCCTGACCGAAGACGACGGCGAGGTAAAGCGCTTCACCCAACCGTACTCCAGCATCGGCAACCTCATGCGCCGGGGCGTATGGCGCTACAGCGCGGCATTCGCCCGTTACAATCCTGCCAGTAGCTTGGACAAGCCATGGCTGGCGCAGGGCACCCTCGCGACAGGTCTGGCGTGGAACACCACCCTGTACGGCGGCCTCATGGCCAGTGAGTATTACCACGCCGCCAACCTGGGTGTGGGCCGGGATTTTGCCGAACTGGGCGCGTTGGCCTTTGACGTTACCCACGCCCGCGCCGAGGTGGATGCCAACACCGGTGCCCAAGTGCAGGGGCTGAGCTACGCACTGAAATACGGCAAGGCCTTTATCACCGGCACTAGCCTGCGCTTTGCCGGCTATCGCTATTCGACCGAAGGCTACCGAGATTTTGACGAAGCGGTAAGCCAACGCGGCCGCGAGGGCCTGTTTCTGGGTAGCCGCCGTAGCCGCATGGAGGCGTCAGTTTACCAGTCGCTGGGCAAACGCCACTCACTGAGCTTGAGCCTGTCGCAGCAGGATTACTGGCAACACAACGACACACAGCGCCAATATCAACTCGGCTTCAATACCCACCTGGCAGGCGTCAGCTGGAACCTGTTCGCTTCACAGTCGTTGTCTGATGCACGTGGCAAGTCCCGGCAACTTGGCCTGAGCCTGTCCATGCCGCTGGAGTTCGGGCGCTCTACCCACGTTGGCTACAACGTCTTCAGCAATGCCAACGGCTACAACCAGCGCGCCTCGCTCAGGGGCAACGAAAAAGGCTACAGCTACAACGCAAGCGTCGGCCAGGATGAACGCTACCGCAACAACGCTGCCCTGACGATCATCCATCAAGGCCCGTATGCCTCGGTCAGCGCAGGCCTGACCGAGGCCAGCGACTATCGCAACTTCTCCTTGAACGCCAGCGGTGCGGTATTGCTGCACGGTGACGGGCTGCTGTTCGGCCCCTACGTGGGGGACACGGCGGCAGTGGTCGAGGTGCCGGCGGTGGCGGGGGTGGGTGTGCAGAACGCGACAGCCGCACAGACCAACCAGGACGGCTACGCCATGATCCCCTACCTGCAACCCTATCGGGTCAATAACCTGGTTTTACAGACCGACCAACTGGGCCCCGAAGTCGAGATCGACAACGGCACCGCGCAAGTCGTACCGCGACGCGGCGCCATCGTCAAACAGCGCTTCGCCGCCCGCCACGTTACCCGCCTGGTGCTGACCCTGCACGACGCCGGTGGCCAGCCGCTGCCATTCGGCGCTCGCCTGCAAGACCGCGACGGCCAGATGCTTGGGCTTATTGGCCAGGGCGGGCGCGTCATGCTGAGCGACGTCGAACAGGCCCAGACCTTGAGCGTGCAATGGGGTGATCAGGCGGATGATAGCTGTGAGTTCGACGTCGACCCGCAGGCCCTCGACAGCACCCAGGGCTACCGCCTGCAAAACCTAACTTGCGCTTGAAAGCATCGCACGAGGAAACCGCACACATGAGATCAATCAAGTCCTGGCTGCCCTTGGCCGCGCTCGTGGTCATCGCTGGCCAGCACCAGCAGGCACTGGCAAATGAAGTCACGAGTCATTATTGCCATTGGGACAGCAAGCAGCCGAGCGGACCAATGACATTTACCAGAGACTTAGGCACCGTCCACGTGCCGCGCGACGCCAGGGTGGGACGGCTGCTGGGCATCGAGAACAATCAGGCCTTTACCCCCAATCCCGAACGCGCAAGGCTTGTGTGCAATAACGATGGAACGCAGCGCTATACCTTCACGTTCAGCGAGATGCAGGCGTTGGTACCGGTGCCAGGTTTTGATGGCCCCGTCATGCCCACCAATGTGCCGGGCATTGGCGCACGGGTGCGCATCGGTAGTCCGTTCAACAACCTCAACGACTCGCACTTCGTCCCGATAGGTGAGCCCTTTGTGCCCTTCCAGGCCGTCCACAACCGGCAGTCATGGCTGACGGAATTCGCGTTCACCCACCTGAGCCACAGGATCACACTCGTGAAAACAGGTGACACACCCCTGGGTATACACAACCTGGATACCCCCCTGTTCAGCGGCCACCTGGATCACCCGAACATCGGCCATGCCTTCATCTACTACCTGAAGGGGCAAATCAGGAATACCGAATGCAGCCTGAGTGGCAGTGGGGTCAGCGCCAACCCGGTGCTGCTGGGCGACTGGGCCACCTCGGACTTCACCGGCGTTGGTTTCGTCACCCGGCCGACGCCCTTCCAGATCGTCCTGAGCGGCTGCCAGATCGACCCGGACCGCAATACCTACGCCACCATCGAATTCGCCGGGGTCAACGGTTCAGTACCCATCGGCCCGCCCAGCGACGGCGTGTTCGGCTTAACCGGGGACTCCGGCGCCGAAGGCGTAGGCATCCGCTTGCTCGGGGACGGCGGCAGCCCGGTGCCTTTGCAGACCGAAGTGGAACTGGTGCCGCTCAACGATGGCACGACCACCCTCAACTTCGCAGCGCAGTTCATTCAGACCAAGCCCAGCAACGCTGTGCGTGCCGGGCTGGCCAAAGGCGCCTTGAACTTCATCGTCCGCTATCGCTAACCTGCCGGGGTTCAACGGGCTGCGCTGGTGGTACTGCTGAGCACGTCTTGCGGGTCGTAGCTATAACTCGCTGACGTTTCAGGCGTCACCACCTGCAGCAGGCGGTTCAGCGAGTCGTAGTGAAACTCGCGCCCCGCCTCGTCGCGCACCAGATTGCCGTTGGCGTCATACGTCAAATCGATGCGTTTCGGGTAATCGTCATGGTCATTGGTGATCGAGCTCAGCTGCGCAGGGTCGGTATTGTCGAAGGCGTAGATCGCCTGGTTGTCCCCGCCCGGGAAGAGGGTGATGACCCGGGTGATATTGTCCAGCTCGTCAAAGGAGAAGGACTGTCGAGTGATCGTCTTGCCGTAAGGGTCAACCGGGGCCAGCGGGCTGTCCGGGGTGCAAGTGTAGCGGATAAGGCGGCCTCTTCTGTCGTAGTAATATGCCTCGTCACGAAGTACCTCCTCGCCCTCCTTCAGCACACGCTTGGTAATATTATCGATGTCGTCGTAGTGCTGTTCGAGGGTCTGGACAGAATCGCCAAAGTCAAAGGTACGCAACTGCTCGCGTTCGAATGCATCGTAGTGCAGTGAGGTCTTCAAGACCTGCCCACTGAGCATGTCCCGGGTGGTGGTAGTTTCGTTGCGCCCGAAGGCGTCATACGTGAAGTCCGCCTGGATCAACACTTCCAGTTCGGGTTCGGGTTCCTGGTGATGCACCTGGTACGCGGGCACTGGCCCAGATACCGGGCGGCACAGCTGGGTCTGCAGCAAACGGCCGGCAGTGTCGTACTGGTACAGCTGGAGTTGTTCGAGAACATCGGCATACGCCAGGATGCGCCCACGCAGGCTGTAGTCGTAGCTCATGCTGTGGCTCTGTTCATCGTCACGCTGTTCATACTTGACCTGGCCAGTGCTGAAATACTCACGCGTGACTTTCATCTCGGGGGTATCGCAACTGAGCAGGCGGCCATTCTGCGGATCACGCTGATAGTTGGCCGTGACGCCCGACAGGATGCGTTTTTGCGGTTCATCGCTGAGCGCTGGCAGGTATTCATATTCGACCACTTCACCATCGGCGGCGATCATCCGGCTCGGTTGTGCCTGGCCAGGGGCGTATTCGAAGCGTTGCAAGCGCCCACCGGTGGTGGCGCTGGTACGACGCCCCAAGCCGTCGAAGGTCTGTTCACCCAGCAAGATCGCGTTGACCTTGATGCTGATAGGCAGGTCTTCGCGGCTGTGCGGTGCATAAGCACGGTGAACGACATGGGTGTCGGGCAGGGTATGGGCTAGCAAGCGGTCAAAGGCATCGTAGCTGTACTGGTTGACCCGCGGGTCCAAGCCCTGCCCTACGCTTTCCTTGGTCACACGCCCCAGGCCATCGTACTCGTTACGCTGCAGGCTGATCGCCACATCCTCCAGGTCGAAGCGCTCGATACGCACAGGCTTTCCGAACAGGTTCAGCCAGGTGATGGTCGCGCCGGTAATGGCCTGGCTAGCGCAATGTTCTCGCCATTGTGTGATGATCGGCCCGTTGGACTGGGGCGTGCCGACCGGGTCGGTCTGCTCGAAGGTGCTCACCCCGTCTGGCCCGGTCATGCAGTATTGGGCGCCCCAGTCGTCATACTCGAACGTCGTGGTGAGCTCAAGCGTGTCCTGGCCCAGCCAGTCGATTTCAGTTTGCTCGACCATCAAACCAAAGGCATCGTAGCGGGCGCGATAGCTGGGGCGAGACGCACCGTCAAAATCGGGGTTGTCGACATCTTGCCGCTCTTCAGCGATGGCGCGGTTCAGGCCATCGAGACACGAGGTCGTCATGACCTGCTTGACGTCATGTTGCCACTGCATCGCCTGATCGCCTTCATTCGCGCAGAGGCGATATTCGTAACGGCGTGAAGCTTCATAAGGTTTGCCGGGCGCTACCGTTTCGCGAGTGACGCGGCGCAAGGCGTCGTATTCATAACGAATCTCGATGTCGCTTTCGCCCGCCCCCGTCTGGTCTTGGTTGAGCAGCGGCTCGCCAGTGAGCAGCGAATGCTCGAGGTGGATTGTCTTGCTCTCGCCGTCATGGCCGCTAAGCCGCTCTTGCGTCTTCAATACGGTTTCATAGGCATAGGTAGCCGGGGCCTTGGTGTAAACGTATTCAGTGGTGGTCTCGTAAGCCTCCGACACGCCCGGCGAGGACTCGTCGAAATTGCTCACGACCTGCTTGATCACCCTGCCGTGGAGAAAGGCGTCTTCGTCCGCATCGGCATGCTGAAACTGCGTGGTTTCCAGCAGCGCCTGGGAGGAAATATCGGACAATGACTCTTGTTCGACCAGATGCGCAGGTGCGACGCCGCTGCCGCTCAGGGCCGGCAGGGTAAGGTAGCGATACGTGCGGCAAAGCACGGGCGCAAACCCTTTGCCAGTTGCAGCCGGTGTGGTGGTCGTTTGCTTGAGGTGGCGCACGAAGCCTTCCGGGTCGGCCGGATGGCCATCTTCTTCGGCTGCCGAATACCACTGGTTGGTCTGGTTGACACCGGTGGCCTCGGTCTGGGTCAGCAGGTTGCCATGGTTGTCGTAACTGCGGGTAACTCGCTCGGTACGAGGTGGTAGACAACTGCCGTCTAGCGCCCAGCTGCGTACGTCTTCGATCGGCAGCTGACAGGTTGGTGACTGCTGTTCGAAGGGCCTGCCGTCGACCACATGGTAGCGGGTGATGTTCTCCTGTACGTGACCGTTCTGCCGGGTCGTTTCACGGACCATCAGGTGCAGGCGGTTGAAGCGACGCTCAATGACGCGGGCCACACGCCCGCCGATCATTAGCTTTTCATCGGAGCCGTACTCGTAGGCGTCGAGGTAGCTGTACAGGTTGTCGTACCCAGAGGTGTCGTCCCACGGGATCTGTGTGCCACCACCGACGAAGTTGTGAGCACCGGGGTACTCATATTCATGGTCGACAAGCGCCTGCTCAAACCCAGGGTCAACCAGGTAACGGGTGACGCGGGGCAAGGCTGGCCGCCCACTGGCCGGGGGAAATTGGTGGCCGGAGTCGCCATACATCAACTGCTCGTGAGCTCCCGTAGGCGTCCAGGCGTCGCTTACGCACAGGAACCCGCGCACGCTGCTGTAGGCAAAACGCCAACTGGCTCGATCTGCACTGGGCAGTACGATGCTTGAAACGCGCGAGTCAGAGCTGGTCAGGTGAATTTCGTAGGTCGCCAACGGCTCCCCCCCCGCACCCTTCCCGGGTTGCTCCAGCAACGAGACCTTGCCGCCTTCGCGGGTAAGCTTGAACAGCAGCGTGCCATTACCGTCGATGACGCTGTCGAGAATCGGGTGGCGGCTGTCGAACAGGCTGTAAGTTAAATCAAGGCGATGCCCCAAGGGCGAAAACAGCGTGGATGTCATCCACACCTGATGGTCACGGGTGCCTTGCCGAGTAAGAATCTCGACCAGGCCAGAACGGTGCACAACACGTAAATCCGCATCGCCTTCGCGGTACACATGAAAACTGTCTATCTTCTGCTCGCGCAGGGTCATCGGGCTGGTGCTCTGGTCGGTGATCTTATAGGTTTCGCCGCTACTTAACGCCAGCACCTGGTTGTGGGGGGTGTACTGGGACAGTTGCAAATTCCAGCCCAGACCATAGCCGGAGTCTTCGCCATTCAACGGGCTGAAAAACAGATTGACCTCGAAGGCAGGGCCCTGCAGGTCATTGCCTTTGATCTCCGGCAACTTGAGCGCCACGGTATATTGACCAGTACGCGAGTCGACACCGCCCTTGACGAAGCTCATAAAGTTGAAGGCATTCGAGTGCACAGAATGTTGAGTAGTCATAACCACCTCATTAACGAGTAGGGATCTCTGCCCGCACGGCCCGATGAGTTACAAGCGTATATACCGTACGCACTGAAATGGCTCACCACGCCTGACATCCGGCACCGCATCTTTACTGATCAGGCGGAGTCCAGGCGCGATAATATTCCTATTCCTCGGATCAAAAGTTGAGAACAGGTCCTCTGCGGAAAATCGCTCACTCGTGACACTGTCAGCGGTCGTCTGCAATGTTGCCCACGTTAACAGACCAAAGAAGTTAGAACCATCAACAACACCACAACTTTCGCCTTGCGAGAATTGAAAAAGCCCCGAATTACCCACACCCTCAAATGTAATATGATATGCGCCATTGGGGCAACCCAATGTTCTGACAATGACTTCATCACTGTAACGCTCTGGCAGGAGAAGGCTGCACGTGGGCCCAGAGGGGTTCCCCTTGCTGTCAGCACCTTGCATTACAATGCGGCCTTGCGCGTTCAACCCTTGTACAACAAGGAGCCCGGCCAGCAACACCCCTACCCTCGATGATCGAACCAGGAAAGTATCTAAAAACATCGTAATTCTCCAATAGTTTTGTCAGGGCTAACGCATCATTTCGCCCGCGTTGGATCCCGGCGTGCCTGAAGCGCCAAACTCACCGTGCACATCGCTAAGGCCGCATAACCCTGATACAACTTAGCTGATCCCACTCGCTGTTCACAACGCGTTTGAATAGCATTTGAACACCTGCGGCAACGATTGGATTATTCATAGGATCGGCGGTCTGAATTTCAGCAACTGCCATCCATCTCGTGGTGGTCGGCTGCTTGATGGTGCGCAGTATAAATACCCAATCACTGCTCCTCGTGTCCGCGCGAAGAACACCACAGGTTCTATGATCCCAAAGTTCCAGAACCGCCCCCGACTCCACATTATTAAATTTGAAGTACTGAGAGTTGATGTGGCACCCCACTTCGTCGAGCCGTTGCGTGATACTGTACTTTTCCGGCAAACTGACCGAGCACTGTTTGCCCGCAGGCGCGCCCCCCTCGAATCGTTCGGCAAAATCAATCGAACCTTGCGCCTGCGCCTTCGACCCCGCCCCTAATAGCCCAAGGGACACGCAAACGAGCAACAAACAAGCGTATGACAATCTGTTGACCATGATGGCGCTCCTGGTATGTCAGTATTTCAGATCCAGCGCAACGGTGAGGGTACGGCCCGGTTCAACAAGCGTGGGTTCCACCCGGAGCTGCGTCAGGTAATTACGATTACTCGGTGTGTTTCGCGGCAGGTAGTCGATGCGTCGATAGTGTGAATTGCCCTTGCTGTCGTGCAGCAGTACCACCACGGGTTTGGAAACGAAGTCGCGATTCGGGTCACCCACCGGGTGATAGGGCATGTCGTCAACACGCACATTGACAATGACCAATGCACCGGTCTCAAAGCCTGTTGCCCCGACCTCCAGGTCGTTCTCACCCCACTTTTGCCTCTGCGACAAGGCCGGCAGGCTCGCGTCGAAGGTCACATACTGCGGATACCCGCGTTGTCGATTATGGAAAATGGAACCTGTGTAACTGAACATCGACTCGCCCACGTACTCGCTCTCCCAACGGATCATCGAGAGGTTGGTCAGCTTGGCGGGCTGCACCTGGTTATTTTCAACAGCCACGAATTCGCAACTGACGAAGTCCGCATAGCGGTATTTGAGTGTCCAGTAGTCGACCGTACGCAAATGGAAATCGAAGTCGTCTTCCTCAGGGTCACCCGGGTTACGCGAACCGCCCGCCACCCGAAGGCGCTCGAAACTGTAGTCCTCCGCGCCCTGACGCGGCAGCTCGGCTGCAGTCACCTCCACCGTCGCACGCGGGTCAGAGGTGTCGTTGGAGGAATGCCACTCACCGCTGTCGCTCTGGATGCGCGCATACAATTCACGGCTCTGGCCCACAGACGTTCTGCTGTGCAGGAACAGGCTGGTGGTCCATTGCCGGTCATTGAGCAGCTGCGACCGTTCTGAGTGCGCCGTGTTGGCATTGGCCATGTCGAAGCGGTTACCCGTGAGCCGGACGGCCCAAGGCGTTTCATCCGACGGTTCAATGCCCTCTTGCTGCTCATCGAGGAACGGCACATGCTCAGGCCCTCTTACCAGCATGAGGTTCAGGCTGGCTCGCTCTTCGACACTCAACGGGTAATCCTGCCCATTGGGCGCCGTTTCGATGTACACCTCCAGTTCCAGCTGCTGGTAGCCGTTGGCATACAGCCTGCCGAGCCGCCCGTTGTCCGCACCACCCAAAACTCGCACATTAAACACACTCAACAAGTTCCAGGACGCTTCCTGCGCCATTTCGCTCTGGTTGACCACGCTGTAGCCACTGGCGTACACCACGCCATTGTGAATCAGCTCGCAGACGGCCACGTTGCTCTGGCTGGCACTCTGGTCCGCACTCATGAACAGACCCCGTTCATCGACCTGGCCATCGCCCGCGAGCATCCGCCAACGCCGTGGAATGGCGTCCAGGAAGCGCCCATCGTCGGCCAGTTGCAAGCTGTTGCCGCGCTGCACATGGGCGGCATAGGGAGGGTCTACCGTCAGCAACTGCTGACCATTGACCAGTAACAAGGCCGTTGTCGCCTCAGCGGTGCCCTGCGCCCGCACCTGTTGTGCCACCAGAGAGCGCTGAACATCACGGGGTGTAGGAACGAACACGGCTTTTTGCCCATCCAGTTCCGCCAGTTCGCCATGGCGAGGTTCGATCAGCTCCCAACTCACCGGCGCCGCATCAGCGCTCCACCCGCTCAGGGCGATGGCCTCTTGTTGGCCAGGTGCGAAACTCGCCACCTGCGGGCAGAGCGTCAGCGCCTCGAACGTCACCAGCGCCCGCAGCGAAGCGACATAAGGACGGTTGGTCACGTCGCTGTCCACCTCGGCGGTGATCACTACGGCCATGCTTTCGCGGCCGATGGCATTGCGTGCCGGGCTGGTATAAAGGCCGCTGCGCGAGTCGATCTCGCCATGGCCTTGCACCGTGTGGCTGGACAGGCTGACCGCACGCCAGCGGCTGGCAGTTACGGGTTTGCCGGCACCGTCATGCAAGGTGAACTGCTGGCGCTGCCCTGCCTCAATGACGACGCCGGCCGGCTCGATATGATAGGTGGTGAGCAGCGGGTCGATATTGCCGAACACCACCAAGTCCAAGGGCGTTTTACGCTCTTTTTCGATAAAGGCGTGGGAGCCTGGGAACAGCAGGCTGCTGAGCACCTCCAGATGCCCATCGCGCACCTGCTCGAGCAAGCGTTGCGCGAGGACCAGCGTTGCCGAGTAGTCGCCATCGGGAATAAGGTAGGGGAAGTCCTCGCCGGGGAAAGCACCGTTCTGGCTGTCGCCAAGCACACGGATGAACACCAGCACCGCACCATCGCCATGGTTTGTCGAGCCGGGGATCCTGGCGCCGGGGGCAGCCTGGGTGCGAAGCACGAAGCTGGCCGGCGAGAGCGGGTCGTAGCCATCGAAGTCGATCATGCCCAGGTCGAAGGCACTGACACGGCCCGGCAAACCCTGGAACCAGGCGTGCAGCGCCGTGACCAGCGCTTCATTGAGCACGGGCTGCTCAGCCAGCAGATTGCAGGCCATTCGCGCGCCCTTGGTCAGGTCGAGGGTAACCCGCCCGCGCCGGTTAACCTCGCCCGCGACATGCTCCAGGTCGATCTCCATCTCAAGGTAAAAACCCATGGCCTCGGTGACGCTGAAGGTGGACAGCAGCACGCCGTTAGCTTGATCAAACGTGGTGCAGCGCCCGCCAACAACAGCGAGTGTAAGCAATGCCCGGGAGTTGCTCAGCGAGGCATTGCTGAAAGACAGCCGAGGCGTACCAAAGTTGATTCTCTCCAGTTTGATTCGATGTTCAGCAGGCGCCGGACTGGCCAGCGATTGGCTGAACGACGGCAGAAAACGCATCGTGTCCAGCCGCTCGTTGTATTGCTGTTCCAACAAATGATTGAGACGCGAGCGACTGTAAACAGCGACGGCCCCCCAACCCTCGGTTACCGGCCTTTCACTCATCCGCCGGAGCAATTGTTCCTTTGAATTGGCCATGATTCATCCTCATGTAACTGATTACGGTTGGTTGGCATGCGCGTGAGCAGTGACGTCCCAGCGCTCGTCCAGGGGCAGAATCAGGTAGCCGTAGGCCGTCCCTAATGGCGAAGGCAACTCGTAGGTAGCGATGACCAGCACGTAAGGCGCAGCGGTGCTCGGGTCTGGCAGATAACGGCCATCGGCGGTTACTTCACCTGGGCCGTCGAGCGGTAATTGCCACTGCACATCAGTGGATACCGGGTTGCCCATGATCAGCGCCTGCAGTTGCAGCGCCCCGTTGGGCAACAGGGTGTAGCGCACCTGGAGCAAAGGCTCGGCTGCCATCACCAAAACATGGCAAGAAGCAGCCGCCCCAGTTTGCAAATCACTGGCCTGTACCTCTTCAATCAGATACGGGGCATCACTGATCTGCTCGGCAGCGGCGTAGACTTGGCCAGTACCTTCAGCCGCCGGGCGCAGGGCACCACTGCCAGGTTTTGGATCGACCAGCGCCCATTGCAGCTCGCCACCGAGCGTGCCGGCGCTCACCGGCACTTCATCGCCGACACTGCAAACCCGTATCAAAGGGTTGACCGTGATGCGCTGGCGCAGCGCACTCACCAGGCTGATGGTCCGCGCGCGGGTGCTGGTGTCGGTCGCCGTGACCAGTACCCGCACACCATCGCGCCCCATACCATGGGCCGGCGGTGCCCGGTAGGCGCCGGTGGCGGCGTCGATGTTGCCGGGCAGGCCTTGGCTGCCAGGTACAACGGCCACACTCCAGGTAACAGTGCCTCGGTGCGCCGGGTCGATCTCGAAGCTGTGCCGGTCACCCGCCGCCAACAACACGTAGGGCTCAGTGATACGTAAGGTGTCGTTGCCTGACTGCAACGACCCGAACAACGCAAGGCCATTGGGCATCTCCAACTGTCGCGCTGCGAGTCGCGCATGGCGGGCCAAGCGCACTTGCCCCAACACTTGCTCAGGCACCCTCGCCGTGAGTCGCAGGGTCAAACGCTTGAGAATCGTCTGTTTAAGGGCGAGGGCAATGAACTGATTGATCTGTGCCAGCTCCGAAGCCGGCAGGAGCTCGGGCAGGCCAGACACATGAGTCACCTCAGGCGCATCGCTTACCGGCCACAGGATCTGCCCCAACAACAGGCCGCCAGCAGCCTCTTCAGGTTCTGGTTTGAACAGGTCGAAACGGTGCTGCAATTGGAAGTCGAATGTCGCGGTGTGGGTCTTCCATAAAGTGGCATCAGGGCGCTTGTAACGAAACTCGACCGAGCAGGGTGCTTGCCAATTCAGCTCGGCATGGCTTGCGAGCAGGTCCACACGCAACGGCAACGCACCTGCCCCAACAGGTACGCTGATACTGGACGACTGGAACTGAAAGTCACGGGTGTCGTAATGGATACCTGGGCCTTGCAGCAACCCTGCCTTCGCCTGCATGCTCACCCGTACATCCGCCTCTTGCTGGTAATCGAACTGCCCTCCTTCGAGCAGATGCTCTACAGCGTTAGCAAAAGCGGCGCGGTGCACTAGGCGCCGCGACAGCAGCACGGTTGCCGGGTTGTCGGGGCCCTGCTCGTCGGTCAGCAAAAACGGGAAATTCGAGCCTCGGGCGGGGTAGGCCCCAAAGGAGCCATGCTCCAATGCGGCAAACAACACCACCGCAAGCTGACCATCGACTGCACTGACATGGCTACGCAGACCAAGCCTGCGCGACCTCAAATAGGCATTACCTGAGGTGTCTGCAAATTCCAGCAAGGTCTGGACGCGCAGCTCAGGTGGCAAGCTGGTGAAGAAAAATTTGAAAAACTCGCCGCCCGCAGTGCGTTCCGGTAATGATTGGCCAAGGGACAACTCCAGGTCGTCAGACAGTGCGAGGTCGGCGGACAACGTCTGCCCCCCATCGATCAGGTCCAACGTCTGTCGCAAACACAAGCCGTCGAGCGCATCGTGAGCGCTTACGCCGATCACCCCTTGCATGCTGTCGCGCACAACATGCACACCTCCCGCGACCGCAGTGCGCTGGGTGAACCGCGCAGTTTCGTAGGAAGGCACGGTCAGTTCAAACTCAGGTGCCGCCAGATGGTACCCGAACAGATGATGGGTAATCCCCGTGCTGGGTATGGCGATGCGTGCGTCGATCCCCTCTATGGCACCTTGCTCTGCCAGGCGCTGAACGTAGCCCGCCTGCAGGGACTGGTTGAATACTGCAGGGGACAGCGCGGCGATGAAGTCCCAATCCCCATGCGTGGGGTGATCTTTCATCCAAGCCAGCAGCAGTGGCAATGCGTTACCAGACATGGCGTTCTCCAGATTCGATGACGAGGCTTGCAATGGCGTGCGGGAGCGCGTCAGCCTTGGCCGGCTGCCGTCCCGACTACATGGGCACACAGGGTTCGCATTTCAGCCTCGAAATCAGCCAGAGGCAGCGGCAGGACGATGAAGTCGGCGAACGGGGGTAAGGTCGGGATGCAGAAGTCGTAGAGCCCTTGGAGCACCACGAAACGTGCATCGCTAAGTGGATCAACTCGGTACGTGTCGGCGTCGAACGAACCGGGACCGACAAGCACCGACCACGCGGCATTCGGCATCGGGGCATTATTGACATAGAGCTCAAGTTGCACCTCCCCCTTGACCAAGTCCATGTGCGCTATTGAGAGGGTCGCACTAGTGGCCATGCGGGTGATGACGCACGTGGTATGGGTTTGCCGGGACACGCTGTCCTGCACTTCAACCTGTTCGACGAAGAACGCGGCGCCGGCTATCCCCTCCCCAGCGACATAATGAGTGCGTGCGCCAGTGGTCACGCTCAGCGAGCCATGGGGGCTGTCACCCAGAATGCGCCAGCTGAGGTTCTGCGGCGTCAGGCTACCTGCTGTGAGTACCACCTCGGCCTTCACGGGGCAGACCTCCACCAAGGGACTCAGGTCCAGGCCCTGGCGCATTACGGTAACCAATGCGGAGCTTGCGAAGTTCGTCACGGGATCGGTAGCGGTGACGCGGACACGTAGATAGTCTCGGTCCATGGCACTTGCGGGGGGCGCCTGGTAATTGCCATGGGTAATGCTGCCGACATTGCCTGTGGCGCCATCGACCCATTTCAACGCCCAATCCAGCGCATCGTCACGCTGCCCGCTGATGAACTGCAACGAAGTACCCTGAACCATCACCGGTTCCAGGGGCGATATGTCGAAGGTAGTCAGTGACGGGCTGACCGCGCCGAACAGGCCGATGTCGTTAGGCGCCTGCACCTCATGCCCAATCACAGCGCCGCCGAAACTCAAGCGCACTGTATCGTGGACCAGGGCTTCGGTCAGCAGGCCCGTGGGCATATCCTTGGCCAGGCGGGCTCTGATGGCAGTCTCGTAAGTGGGCCTAAGGTGGCCACGGATCGTAAATAGAACGAAAAACACGTAGTAGAGTACTAACAACCCCATCAAGGTGTCCCGCGAAGTCTGGAGGGTCGCGTCGCTGCTCCGCGAAGCCTGGAGGGTCGTGTCGCTGTCCGACGGAACCTCATGGTCGGGTATGTCAACAGGCGGTGTGATGTCGTTGACATCAAGCGACTTCAGTTGAAGCGTTCCTGTGTCGCCAATACCCATTTCATAATGGGCATTCACCCGCAGCGAAAAGGGCTGATCGACAACTGAAAATTGTTCCCAGTCATGCTCAGTGAAGAGCTGGTGCGTATCCTCCAGTTTCAGCAATTTCACGGAGGCCAGAGCGGTGATTGTCCATTCCAGATGAAGATCATTACCCTCAAGTACGCAGTGGAAGTTGTTTTTCAAGGGCGCTGGGGTGACGTCGACGCTATGTTTCATGAAAATGAGGACTTGCTCGCCGTTCAGCCTGAACTTTGGGTCTCCGACCGTATCAAATTCCTGGTAGGGATGAAGGTAATGCCCGTTCACCGCCGAAATACGTTCAAGCCGTTTACCTTCGCTGTAGTGAAGTTCAAACTCTGCGTCGGTCAGTAGCCCGCGGAACTGGCGCAACAACTCGGCCGTCATGATGCGCTGGCGGTCCAGCAGCACGGTCGCCGAGTAGCTGGGTTCGTCGGGGATCAGGTAGCGAAAGTCTGAATCCGTCTCAGGCAGCGACCCCTCATAGCTGCCTGCCATGCGCACGAACCCCAGCACAGCGCCATCGCCCTCGTCGGTGCCGGGCGCTTGATCCGGGTGCGCCTGGGTGCGCAGGCGAAAACTCTGCGGGAACAACAACGGCTCAAGCCCTGGTGCAATCTGCCCCGCAGACCACATCCGCTGCGCAGGCGGCAACTTTCTGAAGAGTTCCCGGAAAAAGGCCCCGCCCTCTTCCTTAGCCCTATTGCTATCAGCAAAGCTCAATTCGAAATTGTCGCTTTGGCTGAGGTCCAGGCTGATCTCGCCCCCTTGCGCAACATTCCCTGGCACGTCACCCAAACGCAGATCGAGTTTCAATTCGGGCCCTGCAAGCGGGCCGATGAAGTCGAGCCTCTGGACATACCATTTGCCTAGACGATTTTGCAGATCCACCTGCTGCCCAGCGATGACCGACATGCGCAGGCGTGCCTTGGAGTCGTTCAGGGTGGCGTTCTCGAACGATAGACGCGGGCGGTCCAGGGTGAAGTCGTGAATGAATACCTTGTATTCATTAATGATCGGTATGCTGCCGCTGATTGGCGGCAAGTAAGACTGGGTATCGAAACGACGAATATATTCCTGGCTGAGCAGCCTGTTGTATTTGGCGCGGTCCAGCGACACGATCATGTCCCAGTCGAATAACCGACTTCTTTCACGCATCCAGTTCAGCAAAGCAGGCAATGTGTTATTCATGTGCAGGTTCTCACGTTGAAGTGATGGTTAATGCACGAGCCGTGCAGACACGGAGCGAAAAGGCTTGTAGCTTTCGCCATCGTCGAAACTTGCTGCGACCGTGATGAGAAACACCTGACCAAGCTGCAGGCTTTCCAGCCAACTTTTCGGCAACTGGGCGTGAATCTCGCTGACGTAATATTCCTCTTCGCTGACCGGCAGGTTGTCACGCAGCCAGATCGACACCTCATCGTTCGGCCCGCGTCTACCCAAGGCCTGGATACGCAGCAGTTGCCCTTCAGCCATGAAGGGCCAGGAGGCCAAGGTGAACGGGCTACTGTCACCCTGCACATCCGCCAGGCTCAGTTCGCTGTTCTTGATATCCCGACCACTGATTAGCGGATAAACCTGCTGTGCATAATCATCGACACGCAGGTCGAAGGCTGCGGAGGGATAAGCCTGTTCACCAGGCGGCGTGACGGTGTAATACACCCGCAGACGCTTACCTATGTTCGCTGGAATGGCAGAGCCAGGGACGGGATACCGTCGAGGATCACCGGCAGAGGGCGTATCGATGATGATTGAGCCAGTACTGGCATGCCCGTCCCAGTGCATCTTGACCACCGCGCCGGCTGTTTCAGCATCGGCTGGAATACGTACATGGGCCCCCCAGAGCGCATCGCGCGGATGCAGCGTGGCTTGGTTCGGATCATCGCCGACGTCTGGCACCGCATTTTCGATGATCGGCCAAGGCAGATACAGCGGGCGGCGCACGGTCAGTTGCAACGGCAGCGAACGCCGTGCCTGACGATGACGGGAATACTGATAATAGATCTCGAACGCCTGGCCGAATCGCTCTTCGCTCAGCCAACCTGGCTCCAACAACACCAACAGGCGCTGGCTATCGATGTTGCTCATATCCATGCGCACACCGCGCACCGTGCGATCACGGCCGTTGATGGACACGACGATCTGGTCACCTGCCTGCATTCCGGGGTAAGGCGCTATGACCAGCGGAACACCCTCGCGATAGTCATCGGGGTTCAAGTAACCATTGCCGTCGTACCCGGGGATTTGCGGCGCTTCCAACAGGGGTTCGGGCGAGGCGAATGACTGCACGACGAAACGCTGTGTCGGGGATTCGCTGGTACTGCCGTTGGAGTACGCGATGACATAGTGCAGGTCGCCGTAGTCGCCTTCTTGAAGGTCCCACACATACTCGACAGGGAGCTGCATGCTGATCGGATGGCCGATGTCATGCGCCCCGACAGGGTGACGGCCTTTATAGGGCTGATCGGGAGAGTCGCGGCTATAGGCTTGCCAGGTCAGAACCAGCTCATCATCCACTGACATCGATTCATAGGGAGGGATGGTAACGGTCTGGTCCTCATTCAGCTTGCCGACTTCGAGCACCAGATCGTGCGATTGCGCGATCTGCGCAACGCCCAACGAATACCCCGTGTTCGCAACGCCGTCGACCGAGAAGAACAACCGCAGCGATTCGGTGTCAGGCCCCACCCGCATACCCGGTGCATAGGAGTAGAACACGTACCCTCCGGACAACCTGACCAGGACGCCATTCGGAATGGTCACCTTGCCGCCCCGCACCGGGTCGACATCTTGCGGGCACTCTAAACCGAGCAGGTCGACCACATCGCCATCGGCGGTGCAGCCGCGCCAGTTCAAGGTGATGGGATCGCCAGCGCTCATACCGGGGTTGATCCAGGTCTCGAGGGCGCCGCCATTGAGCTCGACCACATCGATGTTTGCATCACGCAATAGCGGAATATGGGGTAGCACGGGTCTTGAAACCATACATGCCTCGCTTGCTCGTTCGAGCAGTGCCGGTGATCAATGGCGAGAGTTATATACGCTCGCCACAACGTGGCGAAACTGGCAAAAATGCCAGGTGACAGCGCAGCAGCGTGGCCTTAGCGTGACCCCCAACTGGCAAAGCGGTTGTCACGACCGTCCCACGTGAGGGTGAACCATGACCATCAAGACTTCCGTGCACTCCAATGCAATGAACTTCATGAGTTTCATTTCAGGCGGCGTCGATCCTCGCACCGGGCAGTACACGGTGGCGATCGAACTGTCAGAACTGGGTGGCAACGACGGACAGGGGCCGGCGTTCAAGCCAAGCTTGTTCTTCAGCCCGCTCAATACCGAGGATTCGGGTTACGGCATGGGCTGGAACCTGAAGATTTCGCAGTTCACGCCCCACGACCAGGTGCTGTCGTTGAGTACCGGCGAGTCGTTCAAGATCACCGACCAGGGCACACGACCGATGACGCTGCAGGAGCAGCGGCTCGACAACTTCCATGTCTACCAGGAAGGGGCCGATGGCCTGCGTGTGGTGCACCGCTCGGGGGTGGTGGAGATCCTCACCGAGCAAGGTAGCGCCGATCGCCAGGTGTACCTGACCAAGACCCTGCTCTCGCCCCAAGGGCACCGGTTGAACTTCGATTACGTCCTGTTCGCCAGCACCCACCCCGTGCTGGCGACTATCAAAGACGGCAGCGACCGGTTGCTGTTCAGCCTGAAAAGGGACGGCGGCGGTATCGAGTTGGATGAACACCCCTACCAGGGTGAAGACGGCGGCCCTTTGGCGAGGTACCGGATGGTGCTGCAAGGCAGCGACAATCGGGTGGCCACGATCGTTTTGCCAACGGCCGAAATGGCCAGCTGGCGCTACACCTACCAAACGGTGTTCGGCCATCTGTGCATGAGCGAGGTCGGCACCCCGACGGGTTCACGCGAATACCTGAGTTACGACGATGGCGGGCATCAGTTCCCCAACCGCAGCGGCCGCATCCCCTTGCCGCGGGTCACCACTCACCGCATAGAGCCCCGTTTCGGCCAACCGCCCATCAGTATCGAGTACACGTTTCCCGATGGAAACAACTTCATCGGCGGTAGCACTAGCATCGGCTGGGATGATTCAGGGCGAGACAACCTGTATCAATTGCTGGGTGAATACGAGTACGGCAGCAACGAGGTAATCTCAGTCGATGGCCAGGAACTGCGGCGCATCGAACGGCGCTTCGACCGCTTCCACCTGACAACCCGGGAAACGTCGATCGAACAGGGCCATGTCAATACGCAGTTCACCCGCTACGACGTGGACTACCACAAGCCTTTCGCTCAACAGCCGCCGAGCTTTCAGTTGCCTGTAACCGAAGAGCGCCAGTGGCGGCTGGCGGACGGCAGCCGTCCGCATCGTAGCGAGGTGGTCACCAGCCGTTATGACACGCACGGCAACCTGTTGAGTCGAACAGAAGCCACCGGCGTTACACAGACCTCTGAGTGGTACCAGGTCATTCGCGACGACGATGGCAACCCGGTTGATGAAGATGGCCACCCCGCCGACCCCGAAGGGTTCGTGCGTCACCTCAAGGCGCAGGTTACTTTCCCCGCTCAAGGTGAAGGGGTAGCGCCCATCCTGAGCCAGCAGTACCGGTATGTGACACTCCCGGCACTGGCCAGCAGCGACCTGCCGCGCTGGCACGCCCTGCGCACTGAAACCCTGCTCGACCTGAGCCAAGGCGAGCAGGAACTGCGCCGCATCGAGCATCACCACACTGACGCCCCGACCGACCCGGCCCAGCATGGCCGGCCCTATCGCAAGGTGCAGGTCAGCAACGCCCTGCAAACAGTCACCGAGTGGCGTTATCGCACGGTAGCCGGCACAGCGCCCAGCCAAACGGTGCTGCAGGTGGAAACGCTGGTGACCGGCTACGATGGCCCGCAACGCACCACGCTGGAACAACGCTCGCTGTTCACCGGCGAGCAGGTCCTGGGCCGTGATGGCGACGGTGTAGAGACCCGCTACCAACACGATGCACTGCGCCGCCTGGTGCGCGAGACCGTCGCTGAAGACACCCCTCACCAAGCCAGCAGGCACTACCAGTATGCGCTGTGCGCCGAAGACAACCAACAGGCCAGTCAACAGGTGAGCGATGCCCGCCAGGTGTGCACCCGCAGCCTGCTCGATGGCCTTGGGCGGGTCATTCGGGAGCAGCGCGACCATGTTTACCCCGAACGGCCAGAAGTTTTCGTCGACACCCTGAATGCGGCGTATGACGAACAGGGCCGGCCAATTCGGGAAGACCGCTATGACTACCTTGCAGATGGGCAGCGCCTGACACTGACACAGCGTTTTCTGTACGACCATTGGGGTGAGCGCCGGTGCACCGTCGCACCCGACGGTGTCGAATGGCACGAGCAGACCGACCCGCTGGGCAACGCCAGCCACTCGGGCAAAATCATCCAGCGCTGGCGGCAACAGGCAGACCTGGTCAGCGCCCGTGAGCAAACCTGGCTGAACCTGTTCGAAAACCCTGTCAAGGCCCTGCGCCTGAACAGCGACGGCACACAGCAGGCGGAACAGAGCTGGTACTATGACGGGTTGGGTCGGTGCTTGCGCAAGCTCGATGAGCGGCGCAACGCCGAACACTATACCTACGACGCCTGGGGCCGGATGCTCAGCACCCGCTTGCCTGATAACACCCTGGTCAGCCGGGATTACGCAGGGCACAGCGAAACCGACCTGCCGATCCGTGTGTTTGTTCAGCCCGGCAATGAGTTCCACCGCAGTGCAGAAGTCGGCGCGCAGTTCTTCGACGGCCTCGATCGCCTCAAGGCAAACAGCAGCGGCCCACGGCTGGAGCATTACCACTACCAGGGCGGTGAATCACGTGCTCGGCACAAGGTCGTCGCCGATGGCCGCGAAGTGGTTTACGACTATACCCTCAGCCACACCCTCTATCCGTTGCTCAGCAGCGCGAGCGATGATGAAGCACGTTTTGTCTACGACCCGGTGAGTGCCCAGGTCACGGCGTGCAGCAATGGCAACAGTGAGTACCAGTACGAGTACAACATCAACGATCAACTGACGGCAGAGCACCTGCAGCAACCGTCCGGACTCGCCTGGACCCGCCGCCACGACCACTCCCTGCTGGGCCTGCCTTTGACCACCACGCAAGACAATGGCCTGGTCAGCGCTTTCCAGTACGATCAGTTTGGGCGTGTATCGACACTGCGCCAAGGCCACCTGGAGATCCAGTACGCCTATGACCTGCTTGGGCGGCCGCAACGGGTCACCAGTCGCGACCTGCACAGCGGTAAATCGCTGGAAACCGAGATCGAATACGACGACCAGGATCGCGAATGCAGGCGCACCTGGCGCCAGCCTGGCAAGCCGGAGCGCAGCCTGCAACAGACCTGGGGCCAGGACGGTTTGCTGGCACAACGCCACCTGCAACAGGCGCAGGTAGACCTGCTGAAGGAGACGTTCAGCTACAACCCACGGGGTCAGTTAATCCGCCATCAGTGCCAAGGCCTGCAACTGCCGCATGATGCCCTCGGGCGGCCAATCAGCTCGCAGACGTTCACCTACGATGGCTACGACAACATCGTCGAAAGCACCAGCACGTTCGCCGGCGGTAGCGGTAGGGAGCGCGCCCAGTACCGCTATGCCGCAGATGACCCGTGCCAGCTGCGTGGTATCACCTATACCCCGGCCCGGGCTACCCCCAACCCCACGTTCCGCTATGACCGCAACGGTAACCTCACCCAGGATGAACGCGGCCGCCAGCTGACCTATGACAGCCAGAACCGGCTGCTGTCGAGCGAAGATAATGGCCGTATCGAGCGCTATCGCTACGACGGCCACAATCAACTGCTGGGCACCTCGGGCACGGGCCAGGACGATACCCTACTGCTGTACCAAGGCAACCGGCTGAGCCTGGCGGTGCGGGGTGCGACCCAGACGCACTACCTGAACCTGGGCGACCAGCCGCTTGGCCAGCAACAGGCCGACGCGCCTGAGCAGACCTTGCTGCTGCACACCGCTGCCAGCCACAGCGTGATCGCCGAAAGCCAGGCCGACCAGCAGCGCAGCATTGCCTACAGCGCCTACGGCCAGCCCCATAGCGTCGACAGCGCACAAGCCCATGCAGGCTTCAATGGCGAAGTGCTCGACCCCGCCAGCGGCTGCTACTTGCTGGGCAATGGCTACCGCGCCTACAGCCCGGTACTGATGCGCTTCTATAGCCCGGACTCGCTCAGCCCGTTCGGTGCGGGGGGCCTCAACTATTACGGATACTGTCAAGGCAACCCGATCACCTTCCAGGACCCCACCGGCCATGTGTCGTCACGCCCACGGCGCCCCGACGAAGACATCACCTACGATTCCGAACGCGAACAACCCAAGCAAAAACACGGTTGGCTCAAATGGTTGTTCGTCGGCATCGCCATCGTTGCGACCATCGCCACCGTGGTCACCGCAGGCAAAGCCGTGATTGCCGCAGCGGCCGCCTGGAAAGTCGTGGGTGCCTTCGCCGCAGGCAAGCTGATCGCGACTGCTGCAGTACACGTCGCTGCGACTGCAGCCACGGTAGTAGCGACGGGGTATCAGCTTGATAACGCCATCAGCGGTAATGAGAAGTCAGGGGAAATGGCGACCTGGTTCGGGCTGGCGGCGACGGCTTTGGCGTTTGCGCCAGCGGTTGTCAAGAGCGTCGGTTCGCTGGTTTCAAGCGTGCGTTCGTTCAGGTCGGGTTCCTATTCGCTCAGAGGAACGCCAGTGCAGGGCAAGAACATAGACGGAACTGACCGATTTATCAGATCGGCGAGACTCACCGATTACGAGACTGAATTGCTGCGGCACTCCCTGTTGCCACGTCCGCCTCAGCGCGCACATTCACTGATTTCATTCGACTCTGACTTATTTACACCGCGTGGCGGGAGTATGAGTTGGATAACAACCCTGTGACCCGAGAAACCGTCGGTATTCGCCGACACTTACTTCGCACATTGGGAGATGCACATGAACACGCCCGCTAACTCTTCAAGTAAACGTCAAATCGCAGAACAGGATCGCCGCGCCTATCGACTCGCGCGAACAGCGTATCTAAGTCGATTACTGACTGAACTCCCTCCCGTCGTCCCAGGGATCATTGATCCATACAGATGGCACACTTTCCCGAGAGGCCGCAAGTGCTGATCTTCTGATCCAGATTCCTGCCTGGAAGTTTCTCCCCGAGGAAGATGACACCGAAACGGTTCAACTCCAAATTTCCACGGTCGGCCTTGAACCTTCTACGTTCAGAGATATCGGCGAATCCAAAGAGGTGGTTGGGCCAGCCGATCCCAGCGACTTCCCCCTCGAAATGTTCGTGCCCCTGAACCAGCTCGCCGAGGGACGACTTTGGCTGCGTTACAAGATTGTAACTTTTAATTCTAGTACCGTATTTTCAAGCATTGTACCGCTTATCTGTGACCGCACTGCACCTTACAATCCGACTCTGCCTGACGGCCAGCTGGACGCACTTTCACTGCCCATCGCGGTGATTGACGACGATTACCTCGCGGACCATCCCAACGGCCTGACGGCCTCGATTCCCACCTATCATACCGCCAGGGAGGGCGATACCTATCAGGTCTTCTACTTCGATCATTTCCCTAGCGAGCATGACGATTACTCGACGCCTGTTCACCGGGGGCCGGTTGACGTTGCGGCTCCGCAAGTACTAATACCACGAGCCGTCATCGAAGAGGCGAAGGATGGCAAATACTACCTCGCCTATTATCTAACGGACAAAGCTCACAACAAAAGCCGGATATCGCTTGCCACCCCGTTAAATGTGACACTGGGTGCCTTGCCAAAAAATCTGCAATTGCCTGAAGTACCTCTGGCGCAGGCCGATAACCTGATCGATCTCAAGGACGCCATCCAAGGCGTAACGGTTCTCATCCAGACCTACGATAATGCCAGGGAAACAGACCACATTGCCATCACCTGGGGTACTGCACCGTTGGTAATAGAGCCCGTCGGAGCGAAGCCATTCCCAATCTATATCAATGTGCCGAATCCTATTCTGCATGATCAGTACACCGCTACGGACGTACCTCAAGCCACGGCGGTGAAGTATGCAATTCTACGGGGGGAAGTCCCCTTCCCCTCGCAGCCAATCAGCGTGGATGTCGACTTCAGCATCGTCGGGCCGGTTCGTCCCGATCCCGACCCCACTTGGCCCGATCCAATCAACCCACTGCTGCCCCCTCCCTCAGTCATTGGTGGTGGCTCCGGCGGACTGAACAAACTTGATCACTCGGATGCCAACATCGATGCGACACTGTTGTTCGAACTTTATGACAATGCTCAGGATGGCGAAGTCGTCGACTTTTATTGGGAGGGCATATTAGTCACTGAGGCACGCTACACCGTAGACACCTCCGACGGACCGACGGTGGAGAGAATTTTGCCGTGGGAGTATATTCTTGAGGCGAGCAACAATTCCGAGCTGAAGCTCTATTACACCATACGCAAAACCGATGATGCGCTGAATGAACAGCAGTCGAAGGTGCAACTTGTCAATGCCAATGCCGTGATCATCACTCTTCCGCTCCCTGTGTATCAGGGTGTGGTCAAGAACTGGATCAACTGCGATTCACTGGCCAATAGCGGAGCTGAACTCTCGCTCAAGGTTGCTATCCCGGACCTGCGTAGCCATTTCACTCTAGGTGAAAAAATCACGCTTTATTGGGAACCGTGGTGGGGTGCGAGCGAGACCGACGGCTCCGATCCCGTAATAGATGCCCAGTGGAACGAAACCATTACGCTAGACGTCGATCACATCGGCGGTTTCATCTGGGAAGTTAAGCCCTACAAAGATTATCTGCTACCCACCTTCAACCCACCCGACCAAATCAGGGCTCGAGCCCGGGTACGCTATAACAAGGAAGATGACCCAGGCTTGAGTTCAGAATGGGCGGTACAACGTATGAGCATTGCTGAAGGGGGTTCCTCGTGTAGCATTCCTTGACGGCAAAACGACACCTCCTGTAAAGCAGGGTACCACGCGGCCCTGCTTTTACTTCACCCAAGACTCAGAATTATTACCTTGGCATGTAGGATAATTCCTACATATCAAGATAACTTATAACTTTAAGCTGAACATCCAAGCCTCACATACTTCACAACCCTTCGAGGCTGAGACAATTATAGGATGGTATTCCATGTCGAATCCCACTACGTTCAAGTTAAAGTTACTCACGGTATTTATTAACACAGCCGTTGCCGTCCCTTTAGGGCTGGTAGCCACTCCTGTTGTAGCCCAGCAAAACATTGTTGACGATACGCTGATCGACGCGAGCAGCGCGCTGGACAACTACCGTGTCTTCTCACCCGCAACCCTGACCGCGAATAACGCGCACGTGCTGTATATTGACGTCGAGGCAGGCGGCTCACTTGTGATGAGTGATTCCCGCGTCGAGCCCGGCAGCCGAAGCTCGATTGGCCTCACGCTCAGTAACGCCAATGCAATCGTGCAGCGCTCCCTTGTCAGCAGCAGCGGCCGCGCCTTGATTGCCAACCAGGGCGCTCGCGCAAGTATCAGCGACAGTACCCTCGTGGGCGGTTTGCGCGGGGCGCAGATCAACCAGTCCACAGTGCAGCTCGAACGCAGCCAACTGCGCGGCATCGCGGCCAATGGGTTTGGCGCCGAACTGTTCGACGGCACCCTGATCGCCCGCGACCAGAGCGTGGTCAGCGGTGGCAGGAATGGGGTATGGGTACGCGATGGCTCGGGCCTGACAGATGGCAAAGCCACACTGGTCCTCGACAACAGCCGCGTCGAGGGCCTCGACGGCTCGGCGATCCGGGTCGGGCGCGGCGAAGGACGCGTTGCAGCAGCACAAATTGACGTGCTCAACGGCTCCAGCCTCGGCGCCAGCAACGGCGTATTGCTGGAAGTGGCCGATGCCGCCAGCGCCGCTCTGCGCGTCAACGACAGCCACCTGGTCGGCGATATCGTGGTGGCCGAAGGCGGCGCTGCCAACGTCACCCTGGAAAACACTGCCACCCTGGTCGGCCGCCTGGAGAATGTCGCGAACCTGGCCATCGACAGCGGCGCCGAATGGACGATGGTTGGCAATGGGCAGGTAGGCGACCTGGCCATGAACGGCGGCACCGTGCGCTTCGGCTCGCCGGGTGAGTTCCTCACGCTGAAACTGGACAACCTGCAAGGCAACGGCACCTTCGCCATGGAAGCGGACTTCGCCAATGGCCAGGCTGACTTCCTTGAAATCAGCGGCCAGGCCACGGGTGATCACAACCTGCTGATCACCGCCAGTGGCAATGAAGTGCTCGGCGAAAGCGACCTGCACATGGTGCACGCCGCCAGTGGCGATGCGCGCTTCTCGCTCGAAGGTGGCCCGGTGGACCTGGGTGCCTACTCCTATGACCTGGTGCAAAAGGGTGCGGGCAACGACTGGTACCTCGACCTGGCTACACGTGCTGTGAGCCCGGGCACGCAATCGGTAATGGCGCTGTTCAACACGGCGCCGACCATCTGGTATGGCGAGCTCACCACCCTGCGGGGGCGCATGGGCGAAGTACGTCGCGACGGCGCCAAAGCCGGAGCTTGGGTACGCACCTACGGTAACCAGTTCAATGTCGCGAACGGTTCTGGCGCGACGTACCAGCAAACCCAGCAAGGCTTTTCGTTCGGTGCCGATACGCCATTGGCTGCCGGCGACGGCAACTGGCTGGTCGGCGTTACCGCAGGTTACAGCAAGTCCGACCTGAATCTGGCGCGCGGCTCCTCGGCCACGGTCGACAGCTACCATGTCGGCGCCTACACCACCTGGTTCGATCCGCAGAGCGGCTGGTATTTCGACGGTGTGGCGCGGATCAACCGCTTCGACAATGACTCTGACGTTCGCCTTAGCGACGGTAAGAAAACCGAGGGCGACTACCAGAACCTGGGCGTGGGCGCGTCTCTCGAGGTCGGCCGACACATGCGCCTGGCCGACGGCTACTTCATCGAACCCTTCGCCCAGGTCGCAGGGCTGGTAGTTCAGGGCAAAGACTACACCCTCGACAATGGCATGCGCGCCGAAGGCGGCGCTGCCCACTCGCTGCAAGGCAAGGTCGGCACTCTGGTCGGTCGCACGTTCGAGCTGGCCGACGGCGGCATGATTCAACCCTATGCCCGCGTCGCCGCCGTGCACGAATTTGCCGACGACAACCAGGTCAAGGTCAACGGCAACCGGTTCAACAACAACCTGGCAGGCTCGCGCGGTGAAGTAGGCGTCGGGGTCGCAGCGGCCTGGACCGACAAGTGGAGCGGGCACGCCGAGTTCGACTACAGCAACGGCGAGAAACTGGAGCAGCCCTGGGGCGTCAACTTAGGGGTGCGATACAACTGGTGACAGACATGAGGGAAGGCCGCGCAGGCCTTCCCTTTTTTGTTCGAGCGCGGTAACCGAATGGAGAACAGACCATGCCCAAAGCGAAAACACCCAATACGCCTGCGGAAAAGGCCCAGGCTACCGCGCGACGCCTCTCCCCCGCCGACATGGCCGAGGTTGTGTATTACCTGGAGCCTAGGGTGCCGGCATTGCTCCCTGATGCCCCCGGCATGCCCAGCAACCTCCTGCCCTTTGCGGCCACGTCCTTGCCGCTCGACGTCGAGATCGAGATGTGGGGCATTTCCGAGCCCAGTGAAGACGACCCCGAGTACCTGAGGTTCTACTGGAACAACGAATGCATACTTGAAAGCGTCTTTACCGAGCCGGTGCAACCTCATGAACGGCTTATCAGGGTGCCAGTACAGCACATGACCCATGGCACCCATGAACTGCACTACGAGGTGCAGATATTCAATGGCAGCGTCACGCCTTCGCTTGCCTTGACGATCACCATCGACAACCAGCCGCCCCGACTGCCTGAGGCCAACGAGATCATCTTCCCGGACGAGGTCATGCTCGGTGGCGTCACCGACCGCTACCTCCATGAAAACGACGATCAGTTGCTGGGCGAGGTGCCGGCCTACCAGGACAGGCAGGTTGGCGACACGCTGTATTGGTACTGGAGCGACACGCCCAACGGCAGAGAGCAGGTCGATGCCCGCGAACTGCTGGACCTGGACAACCCACTGGTGCTGGCTATCCCTGGTGATTTCATTCGGCAATTCAGCAACGGCGTGTGCTATGCGCGCTACGAAGTGCAAGACCGTGCTGGCACTGCCATCCAGTATTCACTGGCGCAAAGCCTGCAGACCACTGCCACGCCGGCCGAGCGCATTCTGCTACCCCCGCGCATCCTCGAAGCCGATGGCGCAACACACACCAGCACCTTGTTGCCGCGCAACACACTCGACTATGTGACATTCACGCTGCCAAGCAGCGTGATCGTTGGCGATGACGAAGAAGTGACTGTGTACTGGGGCGAACCAGGCACCCCCGGCGCATACCAGACCAGCACACCCGCCGAACCAGACGTGCAGGCGTATCACATCCCGTGGCAGTACGTCGCCCATGGCATGGGCAAGACAATCCCCTTGGACTACACCTTGAAGGACTACAAAGGCGAAAACCACATCTCGCAGACCCACCGCTTGCGCATCACCACCCTGACCGGGCTGCCGATCATCCAGTGCCTGGAGATCCGCGGCAACCTGCTGGTGCTGGATACCCTGGGCGACAGCGCCACGTTCACCCTGCAGTCGTGGCGCTTCATGGCGGCGTCCCAGTATGTGACGGTGTGGCTCGAAGGGGTAAAACTGGGCGATATCAGGGAGCGGGTCACCCTCCCAATAGTCACCGAAATGCCTGTACCCGATGAGCGACCGGTGATCGATGTCGGGTCGGTGAGCAAAACGGCCCTGCAGGGGCTGGAGCGCGGCTACCAGTTCGTGGTCAAGGTACAGGTCAGCTTCGACGACAAGCAGAGCTGGATACCTTTCCCACTGATCAGCGCCACCCTGGTCGATCAATTGCCCTGAGCCCCGAACGGGACAAAAAAAAACGCCACTCAAAAGAGTGGCGTTTTTCATGTTTGGAGCGGGAAACGAGACTCGAACTCGCGACCCCGACCTTGGCAAGGTCGTGCTCTACCAACTGAGCTATTCCCGCATTGTGAAGCTTTACCGCTACCGGCGTGAACGCCCTGAAGACCTTCACCACCACTGTACCGCATAGACGCCACAGTATTTAAACTGGAGCGGGAAACGAGACTCGAACTCGCGACCCCGACCTTGGCAAGGTCGTGCTCTACCAACTGAGCTATTCCCGCAAATGGCGTCCCCTAGGGGACTCGAACCCCTGTTACCGCCGTGAAAGGGCGGTGTCCTAGGCCACTAGACGAAGGGGACACACAACACTTTTCAGTGCGCCAGGTATTGAACCTCACGATTCAGCCTGGGCTTTCTTTTCCTGCCCCGCCGTTAAGCGTTGCCGGAGAAACTGGAGCGGGAAACGAGACTCGAACTCGCGACCCCGACCTTGGCAAGGTCGTGCTCTACCAACTGAGCTATTCCCGCAAATGGCGTCCCCTAGGGGACTCGAACCCCTGTTACCGCCGTGAAAGGGCGGTGTCCTAGGCCACTAGACGAAGGGGACACGCTGCAAGCATTTACATGCTGCTTTCACTTCCTGCCGCGTTCCGCTGTGTGCTTTACGCTGCAAGTGGCGCGCATTCTATGGATGCGACGGGGAGCCGTCAACCCCTTTGTAGAAATTTATTTAAATCAATGACTTCGGTCCATCTGAGTGCCCCTGCCAAGGAGTACCCGAGGTTTGGCGTTGATTTTCTGACGGCACCTCGGCAAGCTCGGTATCAATGTGCCGGCATCCGGTAGCGCTATTGTAGTTATAGGGCACGTGGCCGATATAAAAAGAGATTTGCCTGCCAGGGCCTCTCGCGGGCAAGCCTGCTCCTACACTGATGCATAACTTCTTCATGAGGCATTAACGGTGACACCACTTCTGATCACCCTGCTCATCGTGGCGGGTATCGCGTTACTGATCGTGATCGGCTACCTCAACAATGTAGTCGAAAACAGCAAGCTCGAACGCGCGCGGCTGAAAGTCGAGCTGGCCGATCGCTTGCGTCGCTGTGGCGAAATCACCGAGACCTTTCCCGGCCAGTTCATGACCCCGGCGCTCAAACTGCTGCTGACCCGCCTGGAGCTGAACCTCAACCAGCGTCAGCTGGCGGTGGACAAGCACAACGCCGAGCTCAAGGCGCGAATTGCCGAACTCGAAGGCCTGATTGCCCTGGGCGAAAAGATCCCGGTGAACAACCCCCCCAACCCGATCCAGGCCGAGGCCAAGGCCAAGGACGTGCGTTTTCTGCTTGAAGCGTTGCACAACCAGGTAGCCCGCGCCGCCCAGGAAGGCTTCCTGCCCGCCAGCGAGGCCAAGCAATGGGTCAAGGAAGTCCGTCATATCCTGGTGCTGTTGCACATCGAGTTCTTCAACAACCTTGGCCAGCAGGCCCTGCAGAAGGGCCAGCCGGGCCAGGCGCGCCTGGCTTTCGAGCGTGGTGTGCAGTACCTGCGCAAGCAGCCGGAGCCGAAAGTGTATGAAGAGCAGTTGACCTACCTGGAGAAACTGCTGGCCCGCGCCAATGCGCAGGTGCTGGACCAGATGGAGCCGGCACAGAACGAGCAAAATGAATTGAATGAAGGTCTCAAGACCGATGAGGAAGAGACCTGGAAGAAAAAAGCAATGTACGACTGATTCGGTAATCCTGTACCGCTCCCACAGGGGCCGGTACAGGCAAACACACTCAGCAGTCGGTCAATTCCAGGAAGATCGCCACCAGGCGCTCCACACCTTGCTGATCACCCTCACTGAAACGCCCAAGCTTCGGGCTGTCCAGGTCCAGCACGCCAATCAACCGCCCCTCTTTCACCAACGGGATCACCAGCTCGCTGTTGGACGCACTGTCACAGGCAATGTGCCCCGGGAACGCGTGCACATCCTCGATCCGCTGGGTTTGCCGCGTAGCCGCCGCTGCACCGCACACACCCTTGCCGAACGGAATCCGCACACAGGCCACCTGCCCCTGGAACGGCCCGAGCACCAGCTCATCGTTACGGTTGAGGTAGAACCCCGCCCAGTTCAGGTCATCCACCTGGTTATACAAGAACGCCGAAAACTGCGCGGCGTTGGCGATGAAGTCACGCTCGTCGGCAAACAGCGCCTGCACTTGCGCAGCCAGCAGGCGGTAGCCGTCAAGGCCGGTACCACTGGCATTGAGGTCGATCATTTATTTCTGCTCCAGCAATTGCAGCCCGACCCAGTAGCGGGCGAACTGATAGGCACAACGGCCATTACGGTTGCCGCGGCCGGTGGCCCAACGCACGGCGAGGATGTCCAAGGCTTCGTCACGCTGCCAACTCAGCCCGGCAGGGCGCGCCAACTGGCCGATCCAGTGTTCGACCACGTTGAGGAAGTGGTCTTGGGTGAAGGGGTAGAACGACAGCCACAGGCCAAAACGGTCAGACAAGGCGATCTTGTCTTCCACCGCCTCGCTGGGGTGGAGCTCGCCATCGACCCGCTTCCAGTTCTCGTTGTCGCTCTCTTTCTCGGGCACCAGGTGGCGGCGGTTGGAGGTGGCGTACAACAGGACATTGTCCGGAGCCTGCTCCAGCGAGCCGTCGAGCACGCTCTTGAGCACCCGGTAGTCGCCCTCACCGGCTTCGAACGACAGGTCGTCGCAGAACAGGATGAAGCGTTGCGGCAGTTTCTGCAGTTGCTCGACTACCCGCGGCAGGTCGGCCAAATGGTCACGTTCGATTTCGATCAGGCGCAGGCCGGCACCTGCGTGCTCGGCCAGCAGGGCGCGCACCAGCGACGACTTGCCGGTGCCGCGCGAGCCCCACAGCAGCGCGTGGTTGGCCGGCAGGCCGTTGATGAACTGGTGGGTGTTACGGCCCAACTGGTCACGCTGCTGGTCGACACCAATCAGGTCGGACAGGCGAATGTCCAGGCTGACTTCCAGCGGCATCAGGTAACCGCTGCGGCCATCGCGCTGCCAGCGGGCGGCCAGAGTGGTGTGCCAGTCGATGTCCGGGCGCAGTGCCGGCAACAGGGGTTCGAGGCGCGCCAATACCGATTCGGCGCGGTCCAGGAAAGCAATCAAGCGGGCGTCCATGACGACTCCTACACATTCAGATTCGGGGCGGCAATAGCCGCCAGCAGCCGGGGTTGATCGGCTATGCTTGCGCAGCGCAAGGGACGAGAAACCGGCTCGGGACTCATGGATATAAAGTTCACCAATCGCCTGTCATACAAGCAAGCCCGGTTGACAGTCCTGGTCGGCTTCATCCTGGGAACATTGCTCAGTCTCATCCAGATCGGCATCGATTATGCCAGCGAAGACGCGTCCATCAACCGCGAAGTGCGTGCACTGCTGCAAATCAGCCACAACCCGGCTTCACGCATCGCCTACAACATCGATGCGGAACTGGCCCTGGAGCTGACCCGCGGCCTGCTGCAATCGCCGGCGGTGGTCCGCGCGCGGCTGATCGACAACAACGACACCGTGCTGGCCGACGTCGAGCGCTCGCGCCTGGAAGACCGCTACCGGCCGCTGAGCGACTTTCTGTTCGGCGAACAGCGCCAGCTGCAGGACCGCCTGTTCCTTGCCCACATGCCCGAAGAATACCTTGGCACCCTGTACCTGGATGTCGACACTTATGCCTTCGGCAGCCGCTTCCTCGACCGCGCCGGCGTCACCCTGCTCACCGGTTTTGCCCGCAGCCTGGTGCTGACCGGCATTCTGCTGGCGCTGTTCTACATGATGCTGACCAAGCCGCTGGTGAACGTGATCGGTGCGCTCAGCGCCAGCGACCCGCGCAAGCCACGGCAAACCCGGCTGGAATGCCCCCACGGCCACGAGCACGATGAAATCGGCGTGCTGGTCAAGGTCGCCAACCAGCAGTTCGTCAGCATGGCCACCGAGATCGAGCAGCGGCGCACCGCCGAGAACCGCCTGACCCAGTACCTCAACGAGCTGGAAGACATCGTTTCGGCGCGCACCGACCAGCTCAAGGCCAGCAACAGCAGCCTGAGCCAGTCCAATCAAGAGCTCGAAGAAGCCCGCCGTCGCGCCCTCGACATGGCCCAGGCGCGGGCGGCCTTCCTGGCCAACATGAGCCATGAGATCCGCACCCCGCTCAACGGCATGCTCGGCATGATCGCACTGGCCCTGGACAGCCCGCTGCCCAACGAGCAGCGCCAGCAGATGACCATCGCCCACGACTCAGGCAAGGTGCTGGTGGAGCTGCTCAACGATATTCTCGACCTGTCCAAGTTCGATGCCGGCCAGCTGGAACTGGAGCGTATCGCCTTCGACATGGGCTCGATGGTCGAGGACACCGCCAACCTGCTGTCACAGAACACCGCACAAAGCGTCGAACTGACCTGCCTGATCGCCCGCGACTTCCCCAGCAGCGTGCTCGGCGACCCGACACGGGTGCGCCAGGTGGTCAGCAACTTGTTGTCCAACGCGCTCAAGTTCACCCGTTTCGGCCGCGTCGACATACGTTTGGCAAAGATCGTCGGCGGTGTGCGCCTGGAGGTGCGCGATACAGGCATAGGCATCCCGGAAGAGGCCCAGGCGCGGATCTTTCAGCCGTTCACCCAGGCAGGCGCCGGCATTACCCGCCAGTACGGCGGCACCGGCCTGGGCCTGGCCCTGACGCGCAACCTGTGCAAGGCCATGCACGGCCATCTGCATATTCAGTCCGAGCCGGGCTTTGGCAGCCGGTTCAGCGCAGAGTTGCCGCTGACCGCCCACACCGAGGCTATCCCGCCCGCGCCGCTGCAGGGGCGTGTGGTGGCCTTGAGCAATGCTGGAAGCGGGCTGCATGAACTGTTGCAAGACCTGTTACCCGCCTGGGGCCTGGCGTACCAGCGCCATGACAGCAACGCAGGCCTGGATGCCACGCAGATCGACCTGCTGATCACCGATGACCTGGAGCATCTGTTCGAGCTGCGCCCGGCGATGAAAACGCCGCTCCTGCTGGTGACCGCCTATGGTAATTTCCTCTCCAGCGAGCAGTCCGTCAGCCTGGCGCCTTTGCATCAACTGGCCCGGCCACTGGCCCGCAACGCCCTGTACCAGACCCTGCGGCGCACCCTTCAAGGCCATGAGCCCGAGCACCCGCTGGCAAACCCGAGCACGGCTGTGGAACAAGGCCGCGCGCGGATTCTGCTGGTGGAGGACAACCCGGTGAACCAGCTGGTGGCCAAGGGCATGCTGGCCAAGCTCGGCTGCCAGGTGCAAGTGGCCAGCCAGGGTGCCGAGGCCTTGGAATGCCTGGAGCAGGACGAGTTCGACCTGGTGCTGATGGATTGCAACATGCCGGTGATGGATGGCTACGAAGCCAGCCGACGCATTCGCCAGAGCGGCCGCTGGCCTGAGCTGCCGATCGTCGCGCTGACCGCCAATGCCATGCCCGAGGAGCGTGAGCGCTGCCGCGCCGCAGGCATGAACGACTACCTGGCCAAGCCGTTTCGCCGCGAAGAGCTACTGGCACTGGTCGATCACTGGGTGCCCGTCAGCGGCTGAGCAGGCGCTCGATATCCGCTTCCAGGGCCTGCGGCTTGGTGGTCGGCGCATAGCGCGTGACCTGGCCGCTGGCCGGGTCGAGCAGGAACTTGGTGAAGTTCCACTTGATCTTCTGGCTGCCCAGCAGGCCCGGGGCACGTTGCTTGAGCTCGACGAACAGCGGGTGCGCACCGGGCCCGTTGACCTCGACCTTGCGAAACAACGGGAAGCTCACGCCAAAATTGCGCTCGCAGAACTGCGCGATTTCCCTCGCTTCGCCCGGCTCCTGCTTGCCGAACTGGTTGCAGGGAAAGCCCAGTACCACCAGGCCACGCTCGCGATAGTGCTGCCACAGCTGCTCCAGGCCCTTGTATTGAGGGGTGAAGCCGCACTGGCTGGCGGTGTTGACCACCAGCAGGGCCTTGCCTGGGAAGTCACCGAGTTTCTTGTACTCGCCGCTCAATGTCACGCAGGGGATATCCAGCATCGATCCAGCCATGTTCGGGCTCCGGTCAGTCGCGCGGTTGCAGGTCGATGCACACCGAGTTGATGCAGTAACGCAGGCCGGTCGGCGGTGGGCCGTCGGGGAACACGTGGCCCAGGTGGGCATCACAGCGGGCGCAGGTGACTTCGGTGCGGATCATGCCGTGGGTAGTGTCGCGGATTTCGATCATCGCGCGGTCTTCGATCGGCGCGTAGAAGCTCGGCCAGCCGCAGCCGGAATCGAACTTGGTCTGGGCATCGAACAGCGGCAGGTTGCAGCAGATGCAGTGGTAGATGCCGTCGCGGCGCTCGCTGTTGTACTTGCCACTGAACGGGCGCTCGGTACCTTTCAGGCGGCACACCTGGTACTGCTCGGGGTCGAGCATCGACTGCCATTGTTCAAGTGTCTTGTCGATCTTTTGCATGTAGGGACCTCGGCAGGCTTAATTTCACCCCGCGCCGTCTTTTCCGTAACGCGGGTGGCACGTATATTAGTTGGCTTCGTGTGCCAGGCGTTCAGTCTGGCACCCGCGCCCTGCCCTTTCAAACCTTTCGACGGGGCGTTGCGCGTATTCTCAACCGGGACCCCATCATGCAGTTCAGCAAATCGAACAAGCTCGCCAATGTCTGCTACGACATTCGCGGCCCAGTGCTCAAGCACGCCAAACGCCTGGAGGAGGAAGGCCACCGCATCCTCAAGCTGAACATCGGCAACCCGGCGCCGTTTGGCTTCGAGGCGCCGGACGAAATCCTTCAGGATGTGATCCGCAACCTGCCCACCGCGCAGGGCTACAGCGACTCCAAGGGGTTGTTCAGCGCGCGCAAGGCGGTGATGCAGTACTGCCAGCAAAAAGAAATCGAAGGCGTCACCATCGAGGACATCTACCTGGGCAACGGTGTGTCCGAGCTGATCGTCATGTCGATGCAGGCACTGCTCAATAACGGCGACGAAGTGCTGATTCCGGCCCCGGACTACCCACTGTGGACCGCTGCGGTGAGCCTGGCTGGCGGCAAGCCGGTGCACTACCTGTGCGACGAGCAGGCCGACTGGTTCCCTGACCTTGAGGACATCAAGGCCAAGATCACGCCGAACACCAAGGCCCTGGTGATCATCAACCCGAACAACCCGACCGGCGCGGTTTACTCCAAAGAGCTGCTGCTGGGCATGCTGGAGCTGGCACGCCAGCACAACCTGGTGGTGTTCTCCGACGAGATCTACGACAAGATCCTCTACGACGAAGCCGTGCACATCAGCACCGCCTCGCTGGCGCCAGACCTGCTGTGCCTGACCTTCAACGGTCTGTCCAAGTCGTACCGGGTGGCGGGCTTCCGCTCCGGCTGGCTGATCATTTCCGGGCCTAAACACCACGCCCAGAGCTACATCGAAGGCATCGACATGCTGGCCAACATGCGCCTGTGCGCCAACGTGCCGGCCCAGCACGCCATCCAGACCGCCCTGGGCGGCTACCAGAGCATCAATGACCTGGTTCTGCCACAAGGCCGCCTGCTGGAGCAGCGCAACCGCACTTACGAGCTGCTCAATTCGATCCCCGGCGTGAGCTGCGTGAAGCCGATGGGCGCGCTGTATGCGTTCCCGAAGATCGACCCGAAAGTGTGCCCGATTCACAACGACGAGAAGTTCGTGCTCGACCTGCTGCTGTCAGAGAAGCTGCTGATCGTACAGGGCACGGCGTTCAACTGGCCGTGGCCGGACCACTTCCGTGTGGTGACCTTGCCACGGGTAGATGACCTGGAGCAGGCAATCGGGCGGATCGGGAACTTCCTAAAGGGTTATTCGCAGTAAATTCCGGCGCGTTCCGGGGCAAGCACGCTCCCACAGATGCAACCCCGTACCTGAGGGTTGTGGAATTACTGTGGGAGCGGCGGTGCGGCGATCCGACTTGCCCCGCGAATGGGCTGCAAAGCAGCCCCCGCAATCCCATATGATGTCTCTTACATCCTGCAACGCTCTGCCTCACAGCCCTAGCCTTTTCCTCTGCCATACTCCGCCGTACACAGTTTGAAATAGTCGCCCGATTGAATCGGCACGGCTTGCCCCTTATATACCCCGCAGTAAGCAACACACTCATCCGTCAGGAGAACGTAACAACCATGATGCGCATTCTGTTGTTTGTAGCCACCAACCTCGCGGTGGTGCTGGTTGCAAGCATTACCCTGAGCCTGTTCGGTTTCAACGGGTTCATGGCCGCCAACGGGGTCGACCTCAACCTCAGCAGCCTGCTGGTGTTCTGCGCCGTGTTCGGTTTTGCCGGCTCCCTCGTCTCGCTGTTCATCTCCAAGTGGATGGCGAAGATGAGCACCGGTACCCAGATCATCTCCCAGCCGCGCACCCGCCACGAGCAGTGGCTGTTGCAAACGGTCGAAGAGCTGTCGCGCGAGGCCGGCATCAAGATGCCCGAGGTGGGTATCTTCCCCGCGTACGAGGCCAATGCCTTTGCCACCGGCTGGAACCGTAACGACGCCCTAGTGGCCGTGTCCCAGGGCCTGCTCGAGCGCTTCTCGCCCGATGAGGTGCGTGCGGTGCTGGCCCACGAAATCGGCCACGTGGCCAACGGTGACATGGTCACCCTGGCACTGGTGCAGGGCGTGGTGAACACCTTCGTGATGTTCTTCGCCCGCATCATCGGCAACTTCGTCGACAAGGTCATCTTCAAGAACGAAGAAGGCCAGGGCATCGCCTACTACGTGGCGACCATCGTTGCCGAATTGATCCTGGGCATCCTGGCCAGCATGATCGTCATGTGGTTCTCGCGCCGCCGCGAGTACCGCGCCGACGAAGCCGGTGCGCAACTGGCCGGCACGGCCGCGATGATCGGCGCCCTGCAGCGCTTGCGCGTGGAGCAAGGCCTGCCGGTGCACATGCCGGACACCATGAAGGCCTTTGGCATCAATGGCGGCCTCAAGCACGGCCTGGCAGGCCTGCTGATGAGCCACCCGCCACTGGAAGACCGCATCGAGGCGCTGCGTCGCCGCGGTTGAGCCACCCGCTAAAAACAAAGGGCGACTTCGGTCGCCCTTTTTTTTACACGGCTACCCCATCAGAGCTGTATGCGATACACCCGCTCAAGCAGGCTCGTCGCACCCGCCTGAACGAACTTTTCGCTCTGCTCGATAATTTCCACGGCTTCCAGCGCCTGCACCTCGCCACACGCAAACCCCTGCCGAACCTCAGCGTCCGCCACTGAAAACGGCGGGCCGGGCAACAGCGCCTGGTCATAACCCAGCGTCACCAACAGCCCTTGACTACCCGACGGCAACCCTTCAGCCAGCAACTGCATGTACCGCAAGCGCATCTCGGGCGGCAAGGCAATCAACGCCGCGCGGTCATAGAACCCCGCGCAATCGGCCAGGTCCTGCACCTGCAAGGCAAAGAAATCGCCGCACCACACTTCTACCCCGCCACTGCGCCAAACCTCGAAGTCGCCCCTGTGCAGCACCTCGGGCTCAAGCCTGTGCTCACGGAAAAAGCCCTCTACCGCCCGCCGCGACAGCTCCACGCCCAGCACGCGATAGCCCTGCCCTGCCAACCAGGCCAGGTCCAGGCTCTTACCGCACAACGGCACCAGCACTTGGCTGCCAGGCGCCAACGCCAGCGCTGGCCAGTGCGCCTGCAAGTAGGGATTGACCTGCGCTTGATGGAAGCCGATCTGGTTGTCGGCCCACCGCTTGTGCCAGAACGCTGGCTCCATGACTGCTCCTATACTGATCGAGCGCTTCGATAGAAAGCGCAGAAAACTTGGTTTGGATTTCGATCGGTAACTGATCGAAGATGACAGCATCTTAACCCTCAGGACCTCACCATGCTGCCCAGCCTGTTCATTTCCCATGGTTCCCCCATGCTGGCCCTGCACCCGGGCGCCAGCGGGCCGGCGCTGACCGGGCTGGCCAATGCCTTGGCGCAGCCCAAGGCAATCGTGGTGGTGTCGGCGCACTGGGAAAGCCGCGAGCTGGTGGTGACCGGCAGCAAGCAGCCCGAGACCTGGCACGACTTCCACGGCTTCCCCCCGGCGCTGTACGCCGTGCAGTACCCAGCACCCGGCGAGCCTGCACTGGCCGAACAGGTGTGTGCGTTACTGGGCGCTGCTGGCCTGCCAGCACGTACCGATACGCACCGCCTCTTCGACCATGGCGCCTGGGTACCGCTGAGCTTGATGTACCCGAGCGCCAACATCCCAGTGATTCAGGTTTCGCTGCCCAGCCAACAGGGGCCTGCCTTGCAGTTACAGGTCGGCCAGGCGCTGGCCGAGATGCGCCAGCAGGGCGTGCTGCTGATTGGTTCGGGCAGTATCACTCACAACCTCGGCGAGTTGGACTGGCATGCCGGGCCGGACGCGATCGAGCCTTGGGCGTTGGCGTTTCGGGATTGGGTAGTGCAGCGGCTGGCCGAGGATGACCGTGCGGCGTTACTGGATTACCGACGCCAGGCGCCGTTTGCAGTGCGTAACCACCCCAGCGATGAGCATTTGTTGCCGCTGTTTTTTGCGCTGGGGGCTGGGGGCGGGTTCGGCGTGGTGCACCAGGGGTTCACCTTGGGCGCACTGGGGATGGATATCTATCGGTTCGACTGACGAGCCTCTTCGCGGGACAAGCCCGCACCCACAGATGGATAGTGCTTTCAAGCCCAATGCCATACCTGTGGGAGCGGGCTTGCCCCGCGAAGCAGCCGGCACAGGCAAAAAAAATCCCCAGCGCATGCCGGGGATTTTTTTATTACGCCAGGATCAATCCTCGCGGTAGCGACGCAGCTTCAGCTGCTTGCCAGCCACACGGGTATCCTTGAGCTTGGTCAGCAAACGCTCCAGGCCGTCTTCCGGCAGCTCGACCAGGCTGAAGCTGTCGCGTACCTGGATACGGCCGATAGCGTCACGGGCCAGGCCGCCTTCGTTGAGGATCGCACCCAACAGGTTCTTGGCAGCGATGCCGTCACGGGCACCCAGGGCAGTACGGCAACGCACGCGGCCTTCGGCCAGCGGCATTGGCGCGCGACGCTCACGGTCACCGCGGTCACCACGGTCACTGCGCTCGGCACGTTCACCGGTACGCTCACGCGGAGCACCAACGCCCGGTACCAGCGGCTGTTCACGCTCTACCGCAGCCAGGTCCAGCGCCTGACCATTGGTTGCTTTGCGCAGCAAGGCCGAAGCCAGGGCACGCGGGCTGCAACCCAGGTCGGCGGTCAGACGGTCGAGCAGGTCGCCATGAGTGGCTTCCGATTCGGCCACCAGCGGCGCCAGGCTCGAGGTCAGCTTCTTGATGCGTGCATCCAGAACGGCCTGGCCATTGGGCAGGCGAGCTTCGGCAACCTTCTGCCCGGTAACACGCTCGATCACCTGCAGCATGCGGCGCTCACGCGGGGTTACCAGCAGCAGCGCACGGCCTTCGCGACCGGCACGGCCAGTACGGCCGATACGGTGTACGTAGGACTCTGGGTCGTACGGCATGTCAACGTTGAACACGTGAGTGATGCGCGGTACGTCCAGGCCACGGGCAGCAACGTCGGTAGCGACGACGATGTCCAGGCGGCCATCCTTGAGCGAGTCGATGACGCGCTCACGCTGGTTCTGGGCGATGTCACCGTTCAGCGCAGCAGCCTTGTAGCCTTTGGCTTCCAGCGCGGCGGCCAGGTCCAGGGTGGCTTGCTTGGTACGCACGAAGGCGATCAGCGCGTCGAACTCTTCGACTTCCAGCAGACGCAGCACAGCCGGGATCTTCTGATCGGCATGCACCATCAGGTGAGCCTGGTCGATCGCGGTAACGGTCTGGGTCTTGCTCTGGATCTTGACGTGCTTGGGTTCACGCAGGTGACGCTCGGCGATCGAACGGATCGACGACGGCAGGGTTGCGGAGAACAGTACGGTCTGACGGCTGGCCGGGATGGCATCGAAGATCACTTCGAGGTCGTCCATGAAGCCCAGCTTGAGCATCTCGTCGGCTTCGTCCAGTACCAGGTACTGTACGGTCGACAGGACTTTTTCGTCACGACGCAGGTGGTCGCACAGACGGCCCGGGGTAGCAACGACGATTTGTGCGCCGTTACGGATGGCACGCAGCTGTGGGCCCATCGGGGCACCACCGTAAACAGCGACCACGTTAACGCCCGGCATCTGCTTGGCGTAGGTTTCGAAAGCGGTAGCAACTTGCAGCGCCAACTCACGGGTTGGCGCCAGGATCAGGGCTTGCGGTTCGCGCTTGCTCACGTCGATCTTGTTGAGGATCGGCAGGGCGAAGGCAGCGGTCTTGCCGGTGCCAGTCTGCGCCTGGCCGATCATGTCGTGACCGGCGAGGATGATCGGGATCGACTGATGCTGGATGGCGGACGGCTCTTCATAGCCGGTAGCCAGCACAGCAGCAACAATATTCGGATTGAGTTCGAGAGCGGCGAATCCGCCGGTTTCCTGGGTCATGGGTCTGCCTCTAGGTGCATCCGCAAAGACCCATGCTCCAAAGCTGCACATGCCTTGAAAGACCAGAAGGTCACCCAGGCAGCTTTGGCGGCGGGGATTTGCGAAAACGATTGAAAAAGAAAAACTTGGGAAGGTCCGCCTAGCGGACGAACAGCCGAAGCTGGACTCGGAGGATTTGCACCACCTGATTTTGAGGTCCGCTAAAAGACCGGCGCGTACTATACCCGAATTAACGGGTTACGTGAGGAAAATTTTCGGGGGCAAGGGCCAGTATCGCGCCATCAGCCAACCGCAGGCTGAATCGATTCCCGCCTACCCTACGCTACCGGCCCTCAGGTCGCCGGCCGGATCTCACGGATCAGGCTGGCCAGGCTATAGCCCAACTGCGGCGCCAGCGCCTCGGCCCGCGCCCGCAAACCGTCCAGGTCCAGCATCTGTTCCAAGTCCGCCGGCACCAGCAGGATCACATTACCCTCCTTCACCGGCAGCTCCCAGTAATGGCGGTGGTACAACCCGCGCAACAGCGCCGCGCCCAGCGGCTTGCCGTCATCGCTGGCCCATTGGTTGATCACCAGCCAACCGCCTGGGTTGAGCTGCTTCTGGCAGTTTTCCAGGAATGTCCAGGCCAAGTGCCCGACACCCGGGCCGTGGTCGGTATAGAGATCGACGAAAACCAGGTCGGCCTTTTCGGCGCTGGGCAGCAGTTCGAGGGCATCTCCCACCCGCACGTAAAGGCGCGGGTCATCGTCCAGGCCCAGGTATTCCATAGCCAGGCGCGGCACGTCCGCGCGCAGCTCGATGGCCTCGATGTCCTCCAACGGCAGGAACTTCATGCACGCCTGCGTCAGCGTACCCGCGCCAAGGCCCAGAAACAGCGCACTCTCTGGCTGCTCGTGGCACAGCGCACCGACCAGCATGGCGCGGGTGTAGTCATATTCCAGCCAGCTCGGGTCGGCGGTGAACACGCAGCTCTGCTCGATGGCATCGCCGAATTCGAGAAAACGGTAGTCGTCCACCTCGTACACGCTGATGACGCCAAAGGCATCTTCGACCCGTGCCAGTAGCCGCTCTTCCCGTTCCGCCGTCATGTTCGCCACTCGCCCGTGCAAAAACGCGCATTGTCCGCCAACACCCCCGATGCAACAAGCACGACGGCAGCTGTTACCATGGCCAAAAGCCTATAACCGACAACATCGAGCCCGAGATGAACGCACCGTGGAGCCCTGACAGCTGGCGTGCCCTGCCGATCCAGCAGCAACCGACCTACCCCGACGCCGCGCACTTGCTCAAGGTCGAGCAGACCCTGGCCAGCTACCCGCCACTGGTGTTCGCAGGCGAGGCCCGCGAGCTGCGCCGGCAGTTCGCCGAGGTGACCGAAGGCCGCGCCTTCCTGCTGCAGGGCGGCGACTGCGCCGAGAGCTTTGCCGAGTTTTCGGCGGCGAAGATCCGCGACACCTTCAAGGTGCTGCTGCAGATGGCCATTGTCATGACCTTTGCTGCCGGCTGCCCGGTGGTCAAGGTCGGGCGCATGGCCGGGCAATTTGCCAAGCCACGCTCCTCGGGCGACGAAACCATTGGCAACGTCACCCTGCCCGCCTATCGTGGCGACATCGTCAACGGCATCGGTTTCGACGAAAAAAGCCGCATCCCCGACCCGGACCGCCTGCTGCAGGCCTACCACCAGGCCACCGCCAGCCTCAACCTGTTACGCGCCTTTGCCCAGGGCGGCTTTGCCGACCTGCACCAGGTGCACAAATGGAACCTGGACTTCATCGCCAACTCGGCGCTGGCCGACAAGTACCATCAGCTGGCCAACCGCATCGACGAGACCCTGGCCTTCATGCGGGCCTGCGGGCTGGACAGCGCGCCGCAACTGCGCGAGACCAGCTTCTTCACCGCCCACGAAGCGTTGCTGCTCAATTATGAGGAAGCGTTCGTGCGTCAGGACAGCCTGACCGGCGACTACTACGACTGCTCGGCGCACATGCTGTGGATCGGCGACCGCACGCGCCAGCTCGATGGCGCCCATGTGGAGTTCCTGCGTGGCGTGCATAACCCGATCGGGGTCAAGGTTGGCCCAAGCATGAACCCCGAGGAGTTGATCCGCCTGATCGACACCCTCAACCCAAGCAATGACCCTGGCCGCCTGAACCTGATCGTGCGCATGGGGGCCAACAAGGTTGGCGACCATCTGCCAGGGCTGATCCGCACCGTCGAGCGCGAAGGCCGCAAGGTGCTGTGGAGCTCCGACCCGATGCACGGCAACACCATCAAGGCCAGCAGCGGCTACAAGACTCGCGACTTTGCGCAGATTCTCGATGAGGTGAAGCAGTTCTTCCAGGTGCACCAGGCCGAAGGCAGCCATGCCGGCGGTATCCATATCGAAATGACCGGGCAGAACGTCACCGAGTGCATCGGTGGTGCCCGGCCGATTACCGAGGATGGCTTGTCGGACCGCTACCATACCCATTGCGATCCGCGGATGAACGCCGACCAGTCGTTGGAATTGGCGTTTCTGATTGCCGAAACCCTCAAGCAGGTTCGGCGCTGAGGTTCGGGCGCCGTCATTTACGCAGCGGATCATCCCAGAAATGCCGTTCGGCCTCTTGCTGGATATCCGCCCGGCTCAACCCCAGATCGTGCAATGTCGCATCGCTGAGCCGGGCCAGTTCCCGACGCTGACGGTACAGCTCGAGCCAGCGCGCCGGGCGCTGCAGCGCTGCATGCCACAGGTGGTTCAGTGAGACGACCGGTTGCTGAATGCTGCTGACATGACCTTTCATCGTGAAGCCCTCCGTGTTGATGGCTCCAGTCTCACGCCGGGCTTAAGATCAATCCAACGAATGTTTCTGATGCCATGCATCTCGGAGATTGATGCTATGTCCCAGTATCAAAGCCTCGATGCCGACGTGTTGCGCACTTTCGTCGCCATTGCCGAACAAGGCGGCTTCACGCGCGCCGGCGAGGTGGTCAACCGCACCCAGTCGGCGGTGAGCATGCAGATGAAACGCCTGGAGGAAGATATCCTGCAGCGCCAGCTGTTCGAGCGCGATGGTCGCCAGGTGCGCCTTACCGCCGAGGGGCAGGTACTGCTCGGCTACGCCAGGCGCATCCTCAAGCTGCACGGGGAAGTGTTCAATACCTTGCGCATGCCGCACATGGTCGGGGTAGTGCGCATCGGCACGCCGGACGACTACGCCATGCGCTTTCTGCCGACCATCCTGTCGAGTTTTGCCCAGGCCTACCCGCTGGTGCAGGTGGAGGTGCATTGCGACTCGTCGAAGCAGTTGATGCTGCGCCAGGACCTGGACCTGACCATCGTCACCCGCGAGCCGGGCAACGAAGTTGGCCAGTTGCTGCGCCAGGAGCGCCTGGTGTGGGCTGCGGCCGAAGGGTTTTGCCCACAGGAGCAACGGCCCATGCCGGTGGCGCTGTTCAATACCGACTGCTTTTGCCGCGCCTGGACCTGCAATGCGCTGGAGGCACAGGGCATCGACTACCGCATTGCCTATACCAGCCCCAGCCTGGCGGCGATCTTTGCCATCGTCACGGCCGGGCTGGCAGTAACGGCGCAGTTGCAGAGCCTGGTGGGCGGCAATATCCGGATTCTCGGCGATAACGATGGGTTGCCGCAGTTACCGGTGGCCAATGTGATGTTGGTGCGCAGTACGCAGAACCCTTCGCCGATCACCGATTGCATGGCCGACTACATCGTCGAAGGCTTCAAGTAGGAGCGGCCTTGCGTCGCGAAAGGGCCGCACCGCGGCCCCCAAAGCTCAAAGCTCAAAGCTCAAAGCTCAAAGCTCAAAGCTCAAAGCTCAAAGCTCAAACCCCAGCATCACCGCACACACCACCAGAAACACACAAAACATCGCCCGCAACACTTTCTCTGGCAAGGCATGCGCCAACCTCACGCCCCAGCTGATGCTGAGCAACCCACCCACCGCCAAGGGTATTCCCACCGCCCAATCGACACTCTGGTGCACGCCATACGTCAGCAGAGTCACCGCCGTACTGGGCGCCGCCAATGCCAGCGAGAGCCCTTGCGCCACCACCTGCGTGGTGCCGAACACACTGGTCAGTATCGGCGTCGCAACCACCGCGCCCCCCACCCCGAACAGCCCACCCATGGTTCCGGCAAAGCTGCCCAGCACCCCCAGCCATGGCCAGGCATAGCGCATTTCAGGGCTTGGCGGCGCAACCCTCAAGAACAACCGCGCCACGTTCCAGATGGCCAGCGCCACCAGAAAACCGACAAACCCCAGGCGCATGGCCTGGGCATCGATGCCCACCGCCCAGATCGAACCCAGCCAGGCGAACAGCAAACTGCACAACGCCAACGGCAGCGCATGGCGCAGTTCGATGCGATTGCGCTGGTGGTAGCGCCACAGCGCCAGCAACACATTCGGTACCACCATGACCAACGCAGTGCCCTGCGCCAGTTGTTGGTCCAGCCCGAACAACACGCCCAGCGCCGGGATGGCAATCAGCCCACCGCCGATGCCGAACAAACCGCCCATGGTGCCCAGGGCTGCGCCCAGCACGCTATACAACAACCACTCGATCATCAGGGCCTCTTGTGCCGTTCTTTAGCAATGGGCGCATGCTACCGAGTCGGGGCTGGTGGGGAAACGCACAGCAGCGCACAATGGCTGTGCGTTTTCTGCAAAGCCGAGCCGCCATGAGCCCTGACATCCTTACCGACCAACTCAGCCTGTTCCTCGATGTGCTGGAAACCGGCAGTTTTTCCGCCGCCGCTCGGCGCCACCCGCTGACGCCCTCGGCCGTGGCCCGGCGCATCGACAACCTGGAAAACGCGGTGGGCAGCCGCCTGTTCACCCGCAGCACTCACGCGGTGCGTGCCACACCGGCAGGCAATGCCTTTGCCGAGCGCGCACGGCGTATCATCGAGGAACTACGCCTGGCCCGCGCCGAAGCCGTGTCATTGAGCAGCGCCCCGGAAGGCTTGATCCGCATCGACGCCCCCGCCGCGTTCGGCCGCCGCCACCTGGCCCCGGCCATCGCCGACTTTCTGGTGGCGTACCCGGGGCTGGACGTGCACCTGCGCCTGATCGACAGCTTCGTCGACCTGCACGGCAGCCACCTGGGCGAGGTCGACCTGGTGTTGCGCGCAGGTCCCCTGGCCGACACCCGCCTGGTGGCCACGCCGCTGGCGTACATGGTGCGCATCGCCTGCGCCAGCCCAGCCTACTTGGCCAGCCGTGGCGTACCGGCGTGCCCCAGCGAACTGCCTGAACATGACGGCCTGGACTGGGACGGCCTGGCACCGCCTTTCGCCTGGCGCTTCAACGTGGCGGGCCAGGCCCGACTGTATCGGCCAACACGCATGCGCATGGCCGCCAACAACGCCGAAACCTTGCTGTTTGGCGCCTTGGCCGGTTTAGGCGTCGCCCACCTGCCCACCTGGCTGATCAGCGAATACCTGCTGCGCGGCGAACTGATTGCGCTGTTCTGCGACGGCGGCCTGCCGGCAGCCGAGAGCAGCGGTATTTATGCGCTGCGCCTTGCACATGAAACGAACTCTCGCAGCCGTTTGCTGCTCGAATTTCTCAAGAGCCGTTTCAGCCCCATTCCACCCTGGGACCTGGCGCTGCGCAGTGAACTGCGCTGGCAGTGAACGCACTGATGATCAGCGTGCTAGATTTTCCCATTGATGATTCCAAGGACCTGCATGAACGCCGACACCCAAGCCTCCTGTGACGAGCTGCTGCTGGACAACCAGGTCTGCTTCGCCCTGCATTCAACCTCGTTGCTGATGACCAAGGTCTACAAACCGCTGCTGCAGGCGCTGGGCCTGACCTACCCGCAATACTTGGCGATGCTGGTGCTATGGGAGCGGGACGGCCTGACCGTGGGCGAGATCAGCCAGCACCTGCTCACCGACCCTGGCTCGCTGACCCCGCTGCTCAAGCGCCTGGAAAGCGAAGGCCTGCTCAAGCGCACCCGCAGCCGCGAGGACGAACGGGTGGTATTGGTGCAGTTGACCGACAAGGGCCGCGACCTGCAGCAACAGGCCAAACAGGTGCCACCGTGCATCCTCAAGGCCAGCGGGCGCAGCTTGCAGCGCCTGCAACAGCTGCAAGCCGACCTGCTGGACCTGCGCGAAAACCTGCAGAAAAACCTCTGAGCGCTATGCTGTGAGATGGCCGTTCGGATGAGCGGTGAATATTTATCTTGCGCGCAAACTAATTGCGCGCTAATTTAAATCCCACACCCACCCAGCGCCACCTCACCCCAGGTCGCGCACAGCACGTTAGCGAGGCTCAAGATGCAAAAGGTCACTCCGCTGTACATCGCCGAAGCCACCTCCACCGGCGGGCGCGACGGCAAATCCCGCTCCAGCGACGGCAAGCTGGAGGTCAAGCTGAGCACCCCCAAGGAATTGGGCGGCGCGGGGGGTGAAGGCACCAACCCAGAGCAGATGTTCGCTGCCGGCTACTCGGCCTGCTTCATCGGTGCCCTGAAGTTTGTTGCCGGGCAAGAGAAGAAAGCCCTGCCAGCAGATGCCTCGATCACTGCCAAGGTGGGCATTGGCCAGATTGAGGGTGGTTTCGGCCTGGACATCGACCTGCACATCAACCTGCCAGGCCTGGCCCAGGCCGATGCCGAAGGGCTGGTGGAGAAGGCGCACAAGGTCTGCCCTTACTCCAATGCCACCCGCGGCAATGTGGATGTAAGGCTGCATGTGACGGTCTGAACACAGGTATAAAAAAACCCGGCCGAGGCCGGGTTTTTTGCTGCATCTCAAGAACACTTACTTCTTGGCGCGGCCTTTGTACGAACCGCCTTCGCGGGTATCGATCTCGATCAGGTCGCCGATTTCGATGAAGTCAGCAACGCTGAGCTCAGTACCGTTCTTCAGCTTGGCAGGTTTCATGACCTTGCCCGAAGTGTCGCCGCGAGCGGAACCTTCGGTGTAGTCAACCTGGCGCACGATGGTGGTCGGCAGTTCTACCGACACCAGGCGGCCTTCGAAGAAGACGGCTTCGCAGATGTCTTCCATGCCTTCTTCGATGAACGGCAGAACGGCTTCGATATCCTCGGCGTTCAGCTCGTACATGGAATAGTCGGTGGTGTCCATGAAGGTGTACGTGTCACCGCTGATGAACGACAGGGTCGCTTCTTTGCGATCCAGGATCACATCGTCCAGCTTGTCGTCCGCACCGTATACGGTTTCGGTCTTGTAGCCGGTCAGCAGGTTCTTCAGCTTGGTCTTCATGATCGCGCTGTTACGGCCCGATTTGGTGAACTCAGCTTTTTGCACCAGCCACGGGTCGTTGTCGATCCGCAGTACGGTACCGGGTTTCAGTTCTTTACCAGTTTTCATTGCGAAGTATCCGAATCTGGATGGATTTATAAAAATCGAGGCCGCATATCATAGCCAATTTCGGTAAAACTGTACCAGCGCCATGGCAAGGTCTGGCCGAGTGGCCTGACGGGCCGCCCAATCACGGGCATGCTGTTGCAGTTCTGGCCAGTGTTGCTGGGCCGCTTGCCACGCCTGGCCGACGTCACGGTCCATGTTCCAGGCACGCCACAATGCCACCAGGGCGGCAGAGGCATCGGCTGACAGGCCGTGTCGATAATGCTCAAGGAACGCTTCGAGCTTTTCCCAATGGGCGTTCTCGTCCTGCACGTAGATGTGCCACAGCATCGGGCGCCCGGCCCATTGCGCGCGCACGAACGAGTCTTCGCCGCGCACGGCATTGAAATCGCAGCTCCACAGCAACCGATCATAATCGTCCTGGCTGACGAACGGCAAAATCTGCACGGTCAGCGCCCCACGGACGCGCACATCGCCCACCTCCAGCCGGACCAGGCCCAACCAGCTGCCGACGTCAGCCAGAATGCGCCCTTGCGGCACCAGCAGGTGGGTCGGCTGGCTATCTGCCGCCAACGCATCCAGCCAATTGCCCAGCTGGGTGTTTTCATAGGCGAACAGCGAGATCAGCCGCGCCTGCACCTCGGGGTACACACCAAGCCGTTGCAAGAACGCCTGGCGGGCCTCGGCGGACTGTTCGAAGGCCTGGCGCCGCGCCAGCAGCGTGGCCTCGCGCAACAGGCCGCCGGTCTTCTCGGTAAAGCCGGGGAAGAAGAACACCTTGCGCAAGCCGTTGGCCTGGGGGGACGGCAAGCCGTGGCAGCCTTCCACCCAGTGCTCGGCGCTGAGGTATTCGAGGTTCAGCCACAGCGGCGGCTTCGCCCGGGCGCGCATGGCCTCGACATAGTGCGCCGGCAACTGGCAGGCGAAGGCGCCGATCACCACATCTGCGGGCTCAATCGGCACCCATTCGGCCGGCCACTGGCGCACATCGACGCCCTGCTGCCACTGCTGCAACGCTGCGGCATCGGCCCCGGGGCACATCGGCACGAAGGCATTCAGGTCGTCCACCCACAGGCGCACTGCGATTTCGTGCTCGTCCACCAGTTGCCGCGCCAGGCGCCAGGTCACGCCGATATCGCCATAATTGTCGACGACGGTGCAAAAGATGTCCCAGGTGGCCTTCATGTGCCCTCCCCCTCATGGTGCGGAAAACCGCGGATTCTGCGGATAAATTGTCGTCGACAAAAGCACCTGCGGGTAAAATTCGCCAGCAGCGTGCGACAATGCACGCCGCCCCACCCTGCCAGGAGGCCGCCATGCCCCGCCACCGCGAACTGAAGATCACCCTCAAGCCTTTGCAGCTGACCCTGTGCGTGGCCATTGGCCTGTGGCTGGGCGCCGTGGCCATTGCCGTGAGCCTATGGCTGGCAGTGCAACTGTGGCCCGAGCAGGTGCAGCCGGTTGCCCAGGCCCTGGCCCCTGCCCTCGGCCAACCCGCCGCGCCCCCGGTGGATGCGCAGGGTGAGATGTTCGAGCGCTACAAGGGCATCCTGCAACAACAGGAACGGCAACAGGCCGCCGAGGCCGCCCAGGGTAACCCGCGCAACCTCAACAGCCCCAAGTGCCAGTTCTGGCTGCAGCAGAACCGCACCGCACCTACCGATAAAAGCCAGGCCAATGTGCTGGAGTTCTGTTACTGAAGATGGACAAGCCCCTGCTTCTCACGCGCATCGTCGCGACCCTCGAACATGACGTGGACGTGCTGAGCCGCGCGGCGCAGACCGCGTACGAAGCTGCCACCGCCGAAGAGAACATCGCCGAGAACAAGTACGACACGCTAGGCCTGGAAGCCTCGTACCTCGCCACCGGCCAGGCGCGCCGCACGGCCGAGATCCGCCAGGCGCTGCAGATCTACCAGCAACTGCTACTGAGCGACTACGACCCGCTGCGGGGTATACAAGTGAGCAATCTGGTGACCCTTGAGGATGAGGATGGCCAGCAGCGCCGGCTGTTTCTCGGGCCCGAGGCGGCGGGGTTGAAGATTGGCGACGGCGACGAGCTGGTGACGGTGATTACACCACGCTCGCCGCTGGGGCAACAGCTGATGGGCAAGCGGGTCGATGATGAGGTGAGCCTGGGGGCACAGGTACTGTTCATTAGTGAGGTCGTCTGAGCTGGCCTCTTCGCGGGGCAAGCCCGCTCCCACAAGATCATCTTCACTTAACCCAAGACTTGTGCGGTACCTGTGGGCGCGGGCTTGCCCCGCGAAAAGGCCGGGCTAGGCAACATTCATCTAAAGGCGCTGCAACGCATCGAATTGCCCCGCCAACCCCTGCTGCGCAAACTGCTCCACGACAAAATCGATGAACGCCCGCGTCTTCCTCGGCAACAGTTTGTGCTCGGCGTAATACAAGCTGATATGCCCATCGTCCACATACCAGTCCGGCAACACCCGCTGCAGTCGCCCTGCCTGCAGGTAAGGTACCGCAAACGGCAGACTGACCAATGCGATGCCCAAACCCTGCTGCGCAACCGCACAAGCCGCATCCGAATCACTCATGGTCATCGCCTGACGCAGCAGCAACGGCTGCTGCTCGTGCCAGCGGCTGGTCAGCGGCCAGGAGCGCACCCGTCCGGTCTGGGGTGAGCGAATCAGGATTCCGTCATGGCGCTGCAACGCCTGCGGGCCATCGATGGGTGGGCGCTGGTCCAGATAGCCAGGCGCCGCCACCAGCACCCGATGGGCGGGTGTCAACTTGCGCGCCACCACGCCCAGTGGCAGCTCGAAACCACCCCCAATGGCCGCATCGAAACCCTGGCCGATCAAATCGACCTGGCGATTGTCGAAATGCCAGTCTGGGGTGATAGCGGGGTAACGACGCAAAAACTCCCCCAGCAGCGGCAACACATAGAGCCGCCCGAACACCGTGCCCATGCTCACCCGCAGCAACCCGGCCGGCTGGCCTTCGGCACTGGCTAGGTTGGCCACGGCATACTGGATGGTGCGAAAGCTGTCACTCACCTCCCCCAGAAAGCGCTGGCCCGCTTCGGTCAGGGTCAGCTTGCGGGTACTACGCTGGAACAGGCGCACGCCCAACCGGGCCTCCAGCTGGGCCACATGCTTGCCGACTGCGGCAGGCGTGAGGCTCAGACGGCGGGCAGCCTCGGCAAAACTGCCAACCTCGGCGCTACGGATAAAGCACTCGAGGGCGTTGAAAGACTCCATGGCCATGATTCACAACCAAAGGTTTACTCTGCTGATAGTGATTGCCATCTTATCAGCAGGTAATTAGCCACCGATACTGCGCCCATCCAAGGCATTCGGCCTTGCTTCCCAGCAGGAGATCAGCATGTCCAAACAACTTCCCCTCGACGGTAAAGTTGCCCTGGTCCAAGGCGGTTCCCGTGGCATTGGCGCGGCCATCGTCCGCCGCCTGGCCCGCGAAGGCGCACGGGTTGCCTTCACCTACGTGAGCTCGGCCGGCCCGGCCGAACAGCTGGCCCAGGAAATCATCGGCAACGGCGGCCAGGCCCTGGCCCTGCGGGCCGACAGCGCCGACGCGGCAGCCGTGCAGTTGGCGGTGGATGACACCGCCAAGGCCTTCGGTGGGCTCGACATCCTGGTCAACAACGCCGGTGTGCTGACCGTGGCCCCGATTGCCGAGTTCGACCTGGCCGATTTCGACCGCATGCTGGCGGTGAACGTGCGCAGTGTGTTCGTCGCCAGCCAGGCAGCCGTGCGCTACATGGGCCAGGGTGGGCGCATCATCAATATCGGTAGCACCAACGCCGAGCGGATGCCGTTTGCCGGTGGCGCACCCTATGCCATGAGCAAGTCGGCACTGGTGGGGCTGACCCGGGGCATGGCCCGCGACCTTGGCCCGCAGGGCATCACCGTCAACAACGTGCAGCCCGGCCCGGTGGACACCGACATGAACCCGGCCAGCGGCGAGTTTGCCGAAAGCCTGATACCGCTGATGGCGATCGGGCGTTATGGGCAGGTGGATGAGATTGCCAGTTTTGTGGCTTACCTGGCGGGGCCGGAGGCGGGGTATATCACCGGGGCCAGTTTGACGGCCGATGGTGGCTTTGCGGCTTGATGTGGTGAAGGCGGCGGGGTGCAGGGCACTAAAACTCAACTGCCCTACCCCTACCGGCCCTAGAATAAAGCCCCCTGCCCTCGAGATCCCCATGAACACCCCAACCCTCAGTCGCGCCCTGATTCTGCTGATGGCCACCGCCACCGGCCTGGCCGTGGCCAGCAACTACTATGCCCAGCCGTTGCTGCACAGCATCGCCCAGCAATTCGGGCTGAGTACCGCCAGCGCCGGCAGCATCGTCATCGCCGCCCAGCTCAGCTACGGCGCCGGCCTGCTGTTGCTGGCACCGCTGGGCGACCTGTTCGAACAGCGCCGCCTGATCACTGTGATGACCGCCATCGCCACCCTCGGCCTGGTCATCAGCGCCTGCGCGCCGAACCTGCCGTGGTTGCTGCTAGGCACCGCGCTGACCGGCCTGTTCTCGGTGGTGGCGCAGATCCTGGTACCCATGGCCGCGACCTTGAGTGAGCCGCATCAGCGCGGGCGCGCGATCGGCACCCTGATGAGCGGCTTGTTGCTGGGTATCCTGCTGGCCCGCACGGCGGCCGGCTTCATGGCTGAACTGGGGGGCTGGCGCAGTATCTACGTACTGGCCGCCGTGCTGATGGCCATCACTGCCTTTGCCCTGTACCGCAGCTTGCCGCAGCATCACAACCCTGCCGGGCTGAAATACCCGGCGCTGATCGGCTCGGTATTCCGCCTGTTCTTCGAAGAACCGGTGCTGCGCCTGCGGGCGTTGCTCGGCCTGTTGGCGTTCAGCCTGTTCGCGCTGTTCTGGACACCGCTGGCATTTTTGCTGGCACAAGAGCCTTACTTTTACTCGGATGCGGTAATCGGCCTGTTCGGCCTGGCCGGCGCGGCGGGGGCACTGTCGGCCAACTGGGCCGGGCGCCTGGCTGACCGCGGCAAGGGCTCGCTGGGCACCACGGTGGGGTTGGTGGTACTGCTGCTGTCGTGGGTGCCGCTGGGCTTTGCCGAATACTCGCTGCCGGCCCTGCTGCTGGGGGTGCTGATGCTCGACCTGGCAGTGCAACTGGTGCACGTCAGCAACCAGAATGCGGTGATCGCGCTGCGGCCTGAGGCACGCACGCGGCTCAATGCCGGCTACATCACCTGTTACTTCATCGGCGGTGCGCTGGGGTCGCTGCTGGGCACGCAACTGTTCCAGCGCCAAGGCTGGATCGGCATCGTCGTTGCCGGGCTGGTGATCGGTACAGTGGCGCTGCTGGCCTGGGCGCTGGCCGAGCGCAAGCGCTTGGGCCGCGACACTGCAACGCACTACCCTCCGTCGCTTGGCCGTTGACTTGCCAGGGCGGGCAGCGCTCAGTAGGCGCTGGACAATGCCCTTCTGACAGGAAGACCCAATGACAAGACTCACGGTGCAATCCGGCGATTTCTTGCAAGGTGAAGGCGAGTATCGCAACGGATCGCTCACACTCAAGACCCCGCGCAGCCCTTCGCCGGGCGAGCGGATCTCCCTCACGCGCATCAGCGACCTCAGGTTGGCCAGCCTGGAGTCCAGCCGCAGCCTGGGCACTGCCCTCGGCTGGGGTGTGGCAGGCGCCCTGGTGGCCGGCCCGGTGGGGTTGCTGGCCGGGCTCTGGCTGGGCGGCAAGGAGCAAGAAGCCACCTTCCTTGCCACCTTCAAGGATGGGCGCAAACTGTTGGCCGTCACCGATGGCAAGACCTGGTCGAAGATCGACGACAGTTGGCGCCAGCACAAGCGCCCGGCCAGCAACCACTGAATATCGCGAGGCCCTGATCGTTTCAGGGTGAAGGCGGCTGTTAAGATGCCGCCTTTTTCACGGCCCGTACCGGCCTTCAGGAGCCCCGCATGCCCCCGCTTCGCCCCCGCCTGCCCCTGAGCTTGCTCAGCCTGGGCCTAGCCTTGCATTGCCCTCATGGTCTTGCCGAAGACAGCGTCATGCTGGAGCCACTGCGGGTTTCCGACCGCTATGGCGACGACGGCTACCAGGTACGCGAAGCGTCGGTAGCAGGCTTGCAGGCCGCGCCACTGCTCGACACCCCGGCCTCGGTCAGCGTGTTCAGCCAGCAACTGCTGGAGGACCGCCAGGTGCGCAAGCTCAGCGAAGTGCTGCAAAGCGATGCCTCGGTGGGTGAAAGCTACGCGCCCATCGGCTATTACGAAAACTTCAACGTACGTGGCTTCGCGCTCAATGCCGCCAGCAGCTACCGGATCAATGGCCAGACCCTCGCTGGCGAGCAGAACGTGGCCCTGGAAAACAAGCAGCAAGTGGAGCTGCTCAAGGGCTTGTCCGGCCTGCAGAGTGGCGTTTCGGAGCCTGGCGGGCTGATCAACTACGTGACCAAGCGCGCCGAAGACGTGCGTAGCGTGACGGTGTCGACCAACGAACAGGGCGAGCGCTACCTGGCCACCGACCTGGGCGGCTGGTTCGGCAGTGAGCGGCAGTTCGGCCTGCGCGCCAACCTGGCCCATGAGGACATCCGCAGCTATGTCGACCATGCCGACGGCAAGCGCGACTTCGCCTCGCTGGCCTTTGACTGGCAGATCAACCCGGATGCTACCTTGCAGCTGGACGCCGAGTACCAGCACCGTGAGCAGCGCTCGGTTCCCGGTTACCAGTTGCTCGGCGGTACGCAGGTGCCCCACGGTATCGACCCGGATGATCGCCTGGCCTACCAACAGTGGGCCAAGCCGGTGCAGAACGATTCGCTGAACCTGGGCGGGCGCTTCGAATACCGCTTCAGCGAGGCATGGACCGGGACGTTGAGCGCGTCGCGCAGCAAGGTGGTGATCGACGATTACAGCGCGTTTGCGTGGGGCAGCGAAGATGGCTGGCAGTCACACTTCAGCCCAGAGGGTGATTACGACATCTACGACTTCCGCAGCCCCGACGATACGCGCCGCATAGATGAGGCACAGGCCACGCTCAATGGTCGTTTCGACACCATGGGGGTTAGTAATGAGCTGACACTGGGAACCAGCGCGCAACGACGGACACTCGATCAACGCAGTTACTACAACGAGTTGCTGGAACATCCTGGAAATATCTACAGCGGGTCGCCAGCTCAACCGCCATCAGACAAACCGATTGGCTCAAGCGAGCGTCGCCTCGACAGTCGCCAGTATGGCCTGTTCATCAGCGACCGCATCACGCTCAACGAACATTGGCAAACCGTGATTGGCGCCCGTGAGGTACGCCTCGACGAGAAAACATGGAAGGAGGACGGTGAAGCCGGGCGACATACTCAACAGTATCAATTGCTTCCTAACGCTGCGCTCATCTACAAACCAGGCCCGGACACCACGCTGTACGCAAGCTACTCAAAAGGCTTGTCGGCCGGTGGCACCGCCCCCTGGTTTGCCAGCAACGCTGCCGAAATCCTCGCCCCGACCTTGTCTCGCCAACTGGAGCTGGGCATCAAGCGTGACTGGCAAGGCTTAAGCTTCACTGCCGCGCTGTTCCAGATCCGCCAGGCGTACCAATACGCACGCCCGGATGGCGAGGGTAACTTCACCTACGTCCAGCAAGGCCAACAGAAGAACACCGGCCTGGAGCTGGGTGCCAGCGGCTGGGTGACCTCGAACCTGCAGGTTCAGGCCAGCGCCGCCGCCATCCGCGCGCGGGTAAAAAACAGCGGGACCGATGCTTACGAAGGCCACCAGGCCATCAACGTGCCCAAGCTGCGTGCGGCCCTGCAGGCCGAATACAGCCTGCCGGTACCGGGCCTGGCGTTACTCGGAGGTGCGCGCTACAGCGCCAGCAAATATGCCAGCCAGGCGGGCAATGTCGAGGTGGGAGGTTATACCGTCTTTGATGTGGGTAGCCGTTACCGCACGCGCATCGGGGGGTATGACACGGTGCTGCGGTTGACTGTGGATAACGTGTTCGACAAACGCTACTGGCGCGATGTGGGGGATTACCTGGGGGACAACTACCTGTTCCAGGGCGCGCCGCGCACGGCACGCTTGTCGGCATCCGTGAGCTTCTGATCAACCGTCTGTGGGGGCGGGGTTACTCGCCCCCACAATGTGGCAAGGGGCCACGCAGCAGCGCCATTAGCGCTGTGAAAACAAAAAGCCCCCGCGCTTTTCAGCGCGGGGGCTTTTTGTAGAATGTGGCGGTGAAGAAGGGATTTGAACCCTTGATACGATTTCTCGTATACACACTTTCCAGGCGTGCTCCTTCGACCACTCGGACACTTCACCGTTTCTCTTCAAGCCTTTCAGCCTGTCGAGGCGCGCTAATTTAGTGGAAGAGCTTTTCTTTGGCAAGCATTTTTTTCAGAAATTTCATGCGTTTATGCAAATTCACTGAAAACCCGAGGTCGCCAGGGCAATGCTGCCATTCTCGCCTGCGCTTTTACCGCCTGCACAGGCCCTGCCCCGGCGCGCCAAGGCATGCCGGGCAAACGCTGACCGGCCAGTCAGCCTTGCTGCTTTACCTGGCAGGCAGTGCTGGGTAACGTCGCAAGCACGCCACCCAAAGGACTCTGCCATGAGCGAGCTGATTACCTACCACGCCGAAGACGGCATCGCCACCCTGACCCTGAGCAACGGCAAGGTCAACGCCATCTCGCCGGATGTCATCATCGCCTTCAACGCCGCCCTCGACCGCGCAGAGCAGGAACGTGCAGTGGTCATCATCACCGGGCAGCCGGGCATACTCTCTGGGGGCTACGACCTCAAGGTCATGACCGCCGGCCCCAAAGAAGCGATCAGCCTGGTCACCGCCGGCTCCACCCTCGCCCGCCGCCTGTTGTCGCACCCGTTCCCGGTGATCGTCGCCTGCCCTGGCAATGCCGTGGCCAAAGGTGCCTTCCTGCTGCTGTCGGCCGACTACCGCATCGGCGTCGAAGGGCCGTACAAGGTGTGCCTGAACGAAGTGCAGATCGGCATGACCATGCACCATGCCGGCATCGAGCTGGCCCGTGACCGCCTGCGCCGCTCGGCCTTCCACCGCTCGGTGATCAATGCCGAGATCTTCGACCCGCAAGGGGCGCTGGACGCCGGCTTCCTCGACAAGGTGGTGCCGGCCGAGCAACTGCACGAAGCGGCGCTGGCCGCTGCCCGTGAATTGAAGAAGCTGAACATGCTGGCGCACAAGAACACCAAGCTCAAGGTGCGCAAGGGCCTGCTCGATGCCCTGGATAAAGCCATCGAGCTGGACCAGAACCCGATGGGTTAAGCCAAAGACCCACCCCGACATTTGCCTCTTCCAGTGTACAGTCGTACACTGGAATTCGACTGTCTGGTGTGAGTCTCGTCATGCTTTATTCGTTGCGCATGCTCCTGTTAGGCCTGCATTTTCTGCTGGTGGGCGGCATAGGCCTGGTGATCGGCCTGTGCCGCCCCTTCAACCCCGACAACAGCCGGCTCTTTGCCCGGCTCTATAGCGTGCCGGCCACTTGGCTGATGCGTATCCGGCTAAAGGCCGAAGTCGGCCCGCTGTTCGATCACCCTCCCGGGTGCGTCATCGTCGCCAACCACCAGTCCAATTTCGACCTGTTCGTCATTGGCCAGGTGGTGCCGAAGCGCACCGTGGCCATCGGCAAGAAGAGCCTGGGCTGGATCCCGTTGTTCGGCCAACTGTTCTGGCTGGGCGGCAACGTACTGGTCGACCGCAAGAACCCCTACCAGGCGCGCAAGGCACTGCAAAAGACCACCCACGTTCTGCACAACGACACCTCGATCTGGATCTTCCCGGAGGGCACCCGCAACCCGGACGAACACCTGCTGGCCTTCAAGAAAGGCGCCTTCCACATGGCCATCGAAGCCGGCGTGCCGATCGTGCCAGTGTGCGTCAGCCGTTATGCCCGGCGCCTGAGCCTGAACAGCTGGCGGCGGCGAACGGTGATCGTGCGCTCGCTGCCACCGATTGCCACGGCAGGCTTGAGCCAGCGGGACATCCCCGCACTGATCGAGCAGTGCCGCAGCCAGATGCAGCAGTGCATCGACCGCATGGAAGCTGAACTGGCGAGCCACTAGGTTGCCCTCAAGCGCCTTACAGCCCAAGCTGTAAACCGTGTTCAACCGAATAAGTGGACAACCATGGGTCGAGTCGTGGCATCGGCGGTGTACAGCGCCGGCAGAAAAGTCACCAATATCAGCATCGACGAAGGCAGCGAATGGGCGTGCAAGCCTGGCCACTTCGTCTGGATCGGCCTGGAGGAGCCCAACGCCGAGGAGTTGGCCACCCTGCAGCGCCAGTTCAACCTGCACGAGCTGGCCATCGAAGATGCCCTGGAAAAACACAGCCGGCCCAAGCTTGAAACTTTTGGCGACGCGCTGTTCATCGTCACTTATTCGCCGGTGCGTCATGAGGGCAAGCTGGAGTTCATCGAAACCCATATCTTCGCCGGCAATGGCTACATCATCACCTGCCGCAACGGCCACTCCAAATCCTATGCACTGGTGCGCCAACGCTGCGAGGCGCGGCCTTTGCTGCTGGAACACGGCGAGGACTTCGTGCTGTACGCGCTATTGGATTTTGTGACCGAGAACTACCAACCGGTCAGCGAAGCCATTCATGGCGAGATCGAGGAGCTGGAGCAGAGCGTGCTCGGTGGCTCGCTGCAAGAGGATGACATCCGCCGCCTGCACAGCCTGCGCCGCGATATTCTGCGCTTACGCCGCTACGTGGCGCCGATGGTGGAGGTGAGCGAGGAACTGCAGCGTTTGAGCTTCCCGTTCATCGACAAGAACATGCGCCCGTACTTTCGCGACGTACAGATTCACGTTACGCGACAGATGGAAGACTTGGCCGGCATTCGCGATATCGCCAGCCAGACCATCGAGATCGGCATGTTGCTGGAGTCGTCGCGCCAGAGCATCGTGCAGCGCAAGTTCGCGGCCTGGGCAGCGATACTGGCCTTCCCTACGGCGATTGCCGGGATCTATGGGATGAACTTTCAGAACATGCCGGAACTGGGGTGGCAGTACGGGTATTTTGGCGTGCTGGGGGTGATTGGGCTGGGCTGCACGGGGTTGTATGCCAGCTTCAAGAAATCGGGTTGGTTGTGAGATTGCCGGGGCCGCTTGGCGACCCCAAACCCTCACGCCAGATTACCCTTGTTCACCGGCTGCTCAATAAACCGCAACATCCACTCCCCCACCAGGTCGCCCTGATGCTCGGTGGCCAGGCTGGCCACGGCCTTGTGGTAAACCTCATCACCCAGATACGCCTGGCGCGCATCCAGTAACGCTTTGGAGTAGTCGTGCACGAACTCCGGATGCCCCTGGAAGCACAGCACCTGGTCACCAATGTGGTAGGCGGCGTTCGGGCAGAAGTCGCTGGAGGCAATTACGGTAGCGCCTTCCGGCAACTCGGTCACCTGGTCCTGGTGGCTGATCAGCAAGGTCAGCTCGGACACCTGCGGGTCCATCCACGGCGCATGTGCCGCCAGTGAGTAACGGTGGATACCCACCCCCCAGCCCTGCTCCGCCCGTTCAGCCTTGCCACCCAGGGTCAGGGCCAGCAGTTGATGGCCGAAACAGACGCCCAGCAGCTTCTCGCCGCGTGCGTAAAGCTTCAACAGGTAGGCCTTGAGTTGCTGGATCCACGGATCGGCACCGAACGAATCGGCCTTGCTGCCGGTCACCAGATAGGCATCGAACACTTCATCGTCGGCGGGGTAGTCGCCGTTCATCACGTTGTACACACGAAACTCGGCGGCGATCGACTGACGCGAGAACAACTGCTCGAACATCCTGCCATAGCCGTGGTACTGCGCCGTCAACTCCGGTCGCAGGACATCGGTTTCCAGGATGCAGATGCGTAACGACATAGGGATAGTCCTGAACGACATGGGTGGGAATCTGCTGTAGAGACTGCCGCGAAAGGCACGTACAAGCAAGTAGGCCGCACTGACGAACGGTCATATTTTGCCGGCGTATCGTTGGCGCCAACGCAGCGGTCTAGTGAGAGCATGCCAGCCAGCTGGCAATTGGCCTCATAACGCAATGAAATTAACTGACCTTACAATTAGAACAAAGGGTTCTCAAACATGGATGCCACACACCCTACTGTTGGTTGTATATGCACGTTCAAGAGGCAAGCAGACCAGGCGACAACAGACGCCACTGTGATCGACCCGAGACGCGACAAGGAAGCCAACGGGTATTCAGGAATAACAACAAGAAGGCGGTCCGCCATGTTCAGACAATCAAAAATACGCCAAGCGGGGCTCATTGTCTTTGCCACGACTTTACTGCTGATCCTGCCGAACCTGACACGTTTGTTCGGCTGACGGCGGCTGTGGCGCCAACAGGCAACGCACAGGTAACCTGCCGGCCTTGATGGTCGGAGATTAACCATGCGCCAATGCCTTGCCCTACTCGCCTTGCTACTCAGCCTGCCACTGTCGGCGGCGCAGCTGCACCTGGAGCTGGGTGCACACTCGCGCCAGTGGAGCAGCGCTGAACTGCTTGGCCACCCGCAGGCCCAGGACATCCGCATCGAGCAGGACGTTTCCTATAAGCGCCCCATGCACTATCGGGCCGTCCCCCTGTCTGCGCTGCTGCAGGGGGTAGCTGCCAGGGACCACCTGCAAGCCGTGGCCTTGGATGGTTTTGCTGCCGAAATGCCCGCAGCCCCGCTGCTGCAGGAAGGGCCGGCACGTGCCTGGCTGGCGATCGAAGACCCCGCCAAACCGTGGCCAGGGCTAGGCAAAGGCAAACCGAGTGCCGGGCCGTTCTACCTGGTATGGACGGCACCGCAAGCCAGTGGCATACGCCCGGAACAGTGGCCGTTTCAGATCGCCACCATCCGCCGCCTGGCCTCGGTCGAACAGCGTTTCCCCGCGCTATTGCCAGACCCGAAGCTGCCAGCCGAGCACCCGGTGCGCCAGGGCTTTGCGCTGTTTCAGCAAAATTGCCTGGCCTGCCACCGCCTCAATGGTGCAGGTGACGCCCAGCTGGGGCCGGACCTGAACCTGCCGCACAACCCTACCGAGTACTTCCAACCGGCGTTTCTGCGCCAGCTGATACGTGACCCACAGAGCCTGCGGCGCTGGCCACAGGCGAAGATGCCGGGGTTTACAGAGGGTGTGCTGAGCGACCAGGAGCTGGATGCGCTATTGGCTTATCTGGGGCATATGGCTGGGCGCAAGCCCTGAGATGCTGGGGCTGCTTGGCAGCCCCCGGTCCATGAGTGTCAGGCGCACAACCGCTCGTGCTTGACACCCCACCCTTCGACTTCGCCGCCGTAGGGTGACACGAGCTGCTCGAACGTATCTTCGAAGTCGCCAATCCCTCCATAAGTGGCATACATGACCTTGCTCAGTTCAAGGTGCCAGGCGCCGTCTTTCATTTCGCGCACCTGGGCGTTGAGGGACTCGCCACGAAATTGCCCGGCTGCACGACGTGCGCCGGCTTCGTCTGGGAATACTGCGTAGAACTCGATGGGATGGATACGGGTGAAATCGAAACCGCCAGCTTTCATCTGGCGCAGGACATTGCTGCTGATATCGTCGTTCTGGCTGCTCATGAATCGTCCTCCTGCAAAGCAATGGATAGACTTTCCGGGCACTACGTACCTGCCGGCGGTGCCGGGCAGATCGAGTTGTATAGAGCTGATGCAAGACACGAATTGAAAGGTGCCGGCCCGCAGAAAAGGCTGACACCTGGCTCCAGCGTAGTGCCTGGGCAGGCACCACGTCAACGCACGGATCAGGGCGCTTCGTGAATATCGGTGATGGTCACGCCAGTTTGCTCTTTGAGCCAGCGTGCCGTGGGGGATACTGCGCGGTCCTGGAAGTCGTTGAGGTCCAGCTCATCCATGACCGGAAACAGCTGCGAGCGAATAGCACGGGCCGCGTCTTCTTCGCTGGGGCACTGCTCGGCCCGCAGCTTCAATGACGTCGGTTCGCCTTTCTGGTCGGCAAAGATGACTTCCCACTCTTTCATTGGACGAGCCCTCTCAATCAAACAACGCCGGGTGTGTGACGTCTGTATAGCTTGACCTTGGGCGGGGGCAATTGTTCAGTTGGCAGGATTCTGTGGTGGCGTTCGGGCCGCTTCCACACTGGCCGACGAGGGGCCGCACGGCGGCCCCTGTTGCAGCGTTACTTCGGTGTGCCGTGCACGACACCTGCGGTGTTGTCCAACAGGCTCTTGGTTGCGGTCTGGATGTACGCTTCCAGCTTTTTCAGCATTTCCGGCTGGTCCGGGCTTTCGATCAGCTCGGCCTTGAACTCGCTGCCCAGCTGGTAGCGGTACATGCGCGGGCTCATGTCCTTGGACTCGATGAGGATGCGGTCACCCTGCACCAGGCCAACGATCTGCTCGCTGCCCGACGGCTTGATCATGCCAACGCCCTGGTCGCCCTCAGGCAGGTTGAGCAGGTCGCGGCCCCAGCACTGATGGCGGGTCTGGCCACCCAGGCGGCCCATGATGGTCGGCACGATGTCGACCTGGGTACCGACCGTGTGGTCGACCGCACCGAACTTCTCCTGGATGCCCGGGGCAATCAGCAGCAGCGGCACGTTGAAGCGGCCTAGGTCCAGTTCGGTGACCTGCTGGTGGTTGCCGAAGCCGTGGTCACCGACGATGACGAACAGCGTCTCCTTGAAGTACGGCTGTTTGCGCGCCTTCTCGAAGAACTGGCCCAGGGCCCAGTCGGAGTAACGCATGGCGGTCAGGTGCTCGTCCAGGCGGCCCTGGCCGGTGACCGGCTCTACCGGCAGGTCCTTGGGCAGCGCGTACGGGGTGTGGTTGGACAGGGTCTGCAGCAGCGCATAGATCGGCTTCTTGCCGTCGTGCTTGGCCAGTTCTTCGGCGCCACGGTCGAACATGTCCTGGTCGGACACACCCCAGGTCGGGTCGGAGAACACCGGGTTGACGAAGTCGTTACGGCCAATGAAGGTGGTCATGCCCTGGTTGCCGAAGAAACCGGACTGGTTGTCCCAGGCGAAGTCACCGTTGTAGACGTACACATCGTCGTAGTCACGGGCGCTGAGCAGTGCCGGCAGGCCAGACAGCTTGTGGCCGCCTTCCGGGGTCTGCATCAGGTATTCGAAGCCTGGCAGGTTGGGGAAGCAAGCCATGGTGGCGAACATGCCCTGGTGGGTATGGGTGCCGTTGGAGAAGAAGCGGTCGAACAACAACCCTTCTTTGGCCAGCTTGTCAAAGTACGGGGTGATGTTGTTGGGGCTGCCCAGGGCGCCTACCGAGTGGCCGGCGAAGCTCTCCATGAGGATCACCACGACGTTCTTGATCGGCAGGGTGCGCTCGGCTGGCGGTACGAAGTCACGGCGGATCGCAGCCTCGTCGGCGTCGACCAGGGTATCGTGGGCGGTCAGCAGTTGCTCGCGCACGGTCTGCGTGGCCAGCGGCTGGTCCAGCACAGGCTTCCAGATATTGGCGCGGTCTTCGCCGAAGCGGCTCTTGGCTGCGTCGATCAGGGTCAGGGTGCCGTTCAGGCCAAGCTGGTTGACGAAGTTGGAGTCGGTGGTAAAGGCATCACCCCAACGCATCGGCGGGCCCTGGCGCAGGGTGCCACGGGCAGCAACCACGGCCACCAGCAGGATCACCATGAACACCGCCAGGCGGTTGTACCACTTTGCTGCAGGGCGCTGCAGGGTAGCGCCGGCCGACTGGCCGCCACGGGTCATGCGGTCGACGCCCTTGAACAGCAGGCTCAGCAGCCAGGTACCAACGAGCCAGGCCAGCAGGTAGCGGACCACCGGGAAGCCGTACCAGAGCATGCTCATGACGGTCTTGGGGTCTTCCTTGATGTACTGGAACACCAGCCCGTTGAGGCGCTGGTGGAACTCGCGGTAGAAGTCCAGCTCCATCAGGCCGAGGAACATCACCACGCTCGAGGCGATGGTCAGCCACAGCCGGAACACGCCACGGCGGGCCATGGCCCAGGGGCTGAGAATGGCCAGCAGCAGCGGAATGCTGATGTACACCACCACCCGCAGGTCGAAGCGCAACCCGTTGAGGAAGCCTTCGGCGACGGTCGCATAGGGCGTATCGCCGATCATGTCGCTGTTGTAGACCAACAGCGCCAGGCGCACGAGGCTGAGCATCAGCATGATGACCAGGGCGCTGAGCAGCGTGTAGGCCAGGTGGGATTTCAGGGTCGGCGCGAACGACGCTCGCGCGCCCTGTCTCAAGGCATCCGTGTTAGCCATGAATGGGAAGGTCCTAGGATTGCGGGTTTGCGGAGATGGCGCTGGCTTATACCAACGCAGCATTGTGCGGGTGCGGATTCTGTTTAAACCAATGTGAAAATTTTGTCACGGCCGCATTTCTGCTTATTTCACAACCGTTGCCTGTGTGTGTAGGAGCGGCCTTGCGTCGCGAACGGGCTGCGCAGCGGCCCCGGCGATTTTTGCTGCGCCACAGAACCTGGGGCCGCTGCGCAGCCTGTTCGCGACGCAAGGCCGCTCCTACACACAGGGCGTCAGATGCGGATATTGCCCCTGGGCCCGGCAATCGCCCAGATCACCAGCCCGATCACCGGCAGCAGCGCGATCAGTAAAATCCACAGCACCTTGACCCCCACTTCGCTGCCGCTCTTGATCACATTGAGGATCGCCCAGATATCCAGCGCCAGAATGATCAGCCCAACCAGGCCATTGAATGTGGACCCCATGCCCGTTACTCCCCTGCAAAGACGTTGCAGCACAGCATAGCCAGCTATCACGTCGATAGAAGGGAATCCTTGGCCGATTGCGCGGGTCCTTGCTTAGACTGCCTGTATTCACTGATTCGAGGTTCGCATGCCACCCGCCCATACCGAAACGGCCACTTCCCCTTCGTTGCTGAGCGCCTGGCGACAACAGGTGGTGAACACCCCCTGGCTCAGCGCCGGCCTGGGCTTGAGCCTGCTAGCGGTCGTCGTGCTGCTGGCGGCGAGCCTGTGGAACGCGGTCAGCGGTGACCATGCCGACAACCTGCACCTGGCGTTGCTGGGCGGCCTGTCCGGTTTTGCTGCCACCGCCCTGGGGGCAGTCCTGGCCGTGGTGCTGCGCGATGTCAGCGCGCGCACCCAGGATGTGATGCTCGGTTTTGCTGCGGGCATGATGCTGGCAGCCAGTTCATTCTCGCTGATTCTGCCGGGCCTGGACGCCGCCCGCGAGATCACCGGCAACGGCCCGGCGGCGGCCTTCACCGTGGTACTGGGCATGGGCCTGGGCGTGCTGCTGATGCTGGGCCTGGACCGCTTCACCCCGCACGAACATGAAAGCACCGGCCGATGCGGCCCAGAGGCAGAACGCATCAACCGGGTGTGGCTGTTCGTGCTGGCGATTACCCTGCACAACCTGCCAGAAGGCATGGCAATTGGTGTGAGCTTCGCCAATGGCGACATGAACATCGGCCTGCCGCTGACCAGCGCAATCGCCATCCAGGACATCCCAGAAGGCCTGGCCGTGGCGTTGGCGCTGCGTGCCACGGGGCTGTCGAACATGAAGGCGGCGCTGGTGGCGATCGGTTCGGGCTTGATGGAGCCGCTGGGCGCAGTCATCGGCCTGGGCATTTCCACCGGCTTCGCCTTGGCCTACCCGATTAGCATGGGGTTGGCGGCGGGGGCGATGATCTTCGTGGTGTCCCACGAGGTGATTCCAGAAACCCACCGCAACGGCCACCAGACGGCGGCGACCCTGGGGTTGATGGGCGGGTTCGGGGTGATGATGTTCCTGGATACCGCGCTGGGCTAAAGAGGCCAGTGCAGCAACCGATCAGGTCAAACGTGAACCGCGACCTTCAGGGCTTCCAAAGCCGGCTCAACCTTGATCCCGACGTCGGCACCCAGCTCCAGCACCCGCGCCAGGTCGTGCTGACCCACCATCACCATCTGCAACTCATCATCCAGCAACTGGCTGAAATTGAGCAGCACATAACCACCAGCCTCCTTGTTCAAGGCCCCCATCTGCACCTGGATACGATTGAGTGCGGTCAACGGCTCGGTGCGCGCCAGCTGCTTGGCTTTGAGGGTGAATGGCACGCTCTTGTCGAACGAATCGGTGATGTTCTGGAACAGCTCTTGGTAGCTGTCTGCTTGGAACAACACGGTGTCCGGCAGGCTGCCGAGCACGACCCATTCACCCAAGGCAATGGGGAAGCTGTCGTCATAGTTGATGTCCGGATTGGCCGCCAGGAAGGCGGCTGGGTCGGCGTAGGCCTGGGCGGCCTCGTCGGCGATGCGCTCGATGTCTTCCTCGCGCATGCAACCGGCGCCAATGAGGGTGATGAGTTCGAGCAACTGGTTTTTCATGTAGGGGGCCTGCGGCGGGTGAAAAGTCGCCAAGGATAGCCGCAAACGCCCCCTCAGGGTTAGCCGGCCAGCGTTTGCAAGCGCGCTACCGCATCGACTGCGCCCATGGTTTGCGCGGCCATCAGCGCGGTGGCGCCACGGGCATCCTGGCGCGCCGGGTCGGCACCTTGGGCCAGTAAGTAGTCGATGATCTCGCGGCGGTTGAACATGGCCGCCAGCATCAGCGCGGTACGCCCGTCCTGGGCGGCGGCATCCACCGGCACGCCGTGCTCCAGCAGCAGGCGGATCATCGCCAGGTCGCCTTTGAACGCAGCGCCGGCAATCGGCAGTTGCCCATTGTCATTGGCAAGCAGCGGGTCGGCGTTGTGCTCCAGCAGCACGCGAACCGCGTCGTGGTGGCCGTGATAGCTGGCCAACATCAGCAGGGTGTCACCCTTGTGATTGCGCAGGTTGGCCGGCAGACCGCTGGTAAGCAAGCGCCCGAGCATGTCGGCATCGCCTTGGCGGGCACGCTCGAAGACCTGCTCGGCAAAGGCCGCTGTTTCGTCATCGGTCATGGCGGCGGGCGCGGGTTGGGTGGACATGTTGAACCTCCTGGCAGAAATGATTGCCTAATTTTTTGTCAGGCAAGCCCGGCGGGTCAAAGGTTCAGATTCTATCGAGCCGATAGCTAACTCAGGGCTCGTGCAAAATGCACTGTGCAAAATGCACGACCATGCAGGTTGCACGAGGCAGCCTTGTAAAAATAAGCTCAACCCATTGATTTTAAAGAACTTTTAGATAGAAAGTTTTTTGGCACGGTCGCTGCAACCATCAACTCACGTCTGCCACACAACAGTCAGGAGTTGATATGGACCTCATCCAGGAAAAGTTCGTCTCGGTGTTTTCGGCCTACCAGGTCGCTACCCAGCCCCGCCCCGATGGTGGTGTCTTGCTGACCCTGCGTGCCGCTGATGGCAAGGTTACCCGCCGCGTGTTGACCTACGGGCAACTGCACAGCGCCGAGCAGCTGTCCTGGGCGATCAGCGCCATTCGCCGTGACCTGGCCGAACAGGCGAGCGAACTGCCCGTCATTACCATGCTGCAGAGCCAGCAACGGTTTGCATTGCCGACCTATCGCTGATTCTTTTTACCGCTTTCTTCGCGGGGCAGACTTGCTCCGCGAAGAAACCGGTACACGTCTCACAGCTCGTCGATGCCCAAGAACGCTCGGGCAGTCTCGTCCCCGGTAAACCTCGCCTGCATCCCCTGCTCACTGCCAAACAACCGCAACGCCACACAGAATGGCGTCTCCCCCAGCTCTACCCAGCGCCGCGTGCCGGCCGGGACCACCAACTGGTCACCCTTCTCGCACAGCACCGAATACACGAACCCACCCAGGCGCAAGCCCACCTGCGCCCGCCCGCTGACGACCGCAAACACCTCTTCGGCGTCATGCACGTGTTCATCACGCACATCGGCCTGCAGCGGGTCCGCGACGTCACGGTTGAGTACCGCGAAGACCGTACTGCCATGGCCGGTCATCAGTTCATCGAGATAGTCGCCGCACGCGGCCATGACCTCGTCTGCGGCGCTGCCGGGGCGAACCCGTAGCTCAAGCGGGCGGTGGACGAAACGCACGCCCTGCTCGGCCAGCGTGGCCTGTATATCGTCGTGGTGGGTCAGCAGCTTGTTCGGCAGCTCCGGGCTGGACGGGTGGAAAACGCTGAGGATACTCATCAGTGGCGGGTCCTGGTCGATTGCGAACAAAGGGCAATGATAACGGCTGCGGCCAAGGCTGCGGCACTGGCCATACCAAAGGTGAAGGCTGGCCCCAGCAGGTTCCAGCTGTAGCCCGAGTACAAGGCGCCGAGCGCACCGCCGGTGCCCGACAGTGCCGCGTACAACGCCTGGCCCTGGCCTTGCTGGCGCGCGCCGAAGCTGGCCTGGACGAACGCAATGCAAGCGGCATGAAAGCAACCGAAAGTAGCCGCGTGCATCACCTGGGCCAGCACGAGCACTGCCGGGTCATCCGCCAGGGTGCCAAGCAACAGCCAGCGCACGGCGGCCAACAGGAAGCTGGCCAGCAGCACCCGCTGCACGGAAAACCGCGCGAAGACCCGGCTCATGGCCATGAACACCAGCACCTCGGCCACCACCCCCAGCGCCCACAACAGGCCGATGGCGCCACGGCTGTAGCCCAGGTGCTCCAGGTGCAGGGTGAGGAAGGTGTAGTACGGCCCGTGACTGAGCTGCATCAGCGCCACGCACACATAGAACGCGATAACCCCAGGCGCCCGTAGCTGCTGCACGAAGCCCCCCGCGCCGCTGCGCTCGCCCTGCTCCACCGGCTGGGCATTGGGCACCCAAAGGCTGGCGGCGACGATACCGGCCATGATCGTGACGAGGGCTACCGGGTAGATGTCCAGGCTCAGCCACTCGAACAACCGGCCCAAGCCGACCACGGTCAGGATGAAACCGATCGAGCCCCACAGGCGTACCTGGCTGTAGCGGGACGTCTGCCCGTGCAGGTGGGCCAGGGTGATGACCTCGAACTGCGGCAGCACCGCGTGCCAGAAAAACGCATGCAAGGCCATGACCAGCGCCAGCCAGGCGTAGCTCTTGCCGAAGAAGATCAGGGCGAAGCTGGCCAAGGTGGACAACGCCCCCAGGCGCACGATCAGCAGGCGCTGGCCGGTGCGGTCGCCCAGCCAGCCCCACAGGTTGGGCGCGATGCAGCGCATCAGCATGGGGATGGCCACCAGCTCGCCGATGCGCGCCGGGGAGAAACCCAGGTGGTCGAAGTACAACGCCAGGAAGGGGGCGGTGGAGCCCAGCAGGGCGAAGTAGAAAAGGTAGAAGCTGGACAGGCGCCAGTAGGGAATCGGGGGCATGGTGGCTCAGCCAGTTTTGTTGTTGCCGGTACCGGCCTCCTCGCGGCTACACCCGCGAAGAGGCTGGTACCGACGAATCAGAGCTGGCCCAGCACCGGAGTACTGACCTTGACCTCGGCATTCTGCGCGCGGTGACGCAGCAGGTGGTCCATCAGCGCAATGGCCATCATCGCCTCGGCGATCGGCGTGGCGCGGATGCCGACACACGGGTCATGACGCCCCTTGGTGATCACTTCGACCGGATTACCATTCACATCGATCGAGCGGCCCGGCACCGTGATGCTCGACGTCGGTTTCAGCGCCAGGTGCGCAACGATAGGCTGCCCCGAGGAAATACCGCCAAGAATACCGCCAGCGTTGTTGCTGAGGAAACCTTCCGGGGTCATTTCATCACGGTGTTCGGTACCGCGCTGGGCGACACTGGCAAAGCCCGCGCCGATTTCCACACCCTTGACCGCGTTGATGCTCATCAGCGCATGGGCAAGTTCCGCGTCGAGGCGGTCGAAGATGGGCTCGCCCAGGCCCGGCATCACCCCTTCGGCGACCACGGTGATCTTGGCCCCAACCGAATCCTGGTCGCGGCGCAGCTGGTCCATGTAGGCCTCGAGCTCCGGCACCTTGTCCGGGTCGGGGCTGAAGAAGGCGTTCTGCTCTACCGATGCCCAGGTCTTGAACGGGATCTCGATCGGGCCGAGCTGGCTCATGTAGCCGCGCACGGTGATGCCCTGGGTGGCCAGGTACTTCTTGGCGATGGCCCCCGCCGCCACGCGCATGGCGGTTTCGCGGGCCGAGCTGCGCCCGCCGCCGCGGTAATCACGTTCACCGTACTTGTGGTGGTAGGTGTAATCGGCGTGCGCCGGGCGGAACAGGTCCTTGATCGCCGAATAGTCCTTGGACTTCTGGTCGGTGTTACGGATCAGCAGGCCGATCGAGCAGCCCGTGGTGCGCCCTTCGAACACGCCGGAGAGGATTTCCACCTCGTCCGGCTCTTGGCGCTGGGTGGTGTGCCGGCTGGTGCCGGGCTTGCGCCGGTCGAGGTCATGCTGCAGGTCGGCCAGGGAGATCTCCAGGCCCGGTGGGCATCCATCGACAATGGCGACCAACGCCGGGCCATGGCTTTCGCCAGCGGTGGTGACAGTGAACAGCTTGCCGTAGGTATTGCCGGACATGGACGCTCCGCGAGTCTGCCTGAGATGAACGAAAGCGGCAGTATACGGAAAATTTCAACAGGAATGGTCGTCTGTACTGGCCTTGCGAACCTTCACGCAAACATTAGGTCATATTCATCACCTCCCCACCGTAGTACCCCATGATGCCGCGCCTCGTCGCCTTGCTTTTCATGCTCTGCGCCAGCCTCGCCCAGGCCGCCTCCCCCACCGTCCTGCAACGCCCCATCGACCTGGACACCGGCCAGGGGGTGCTGCACGGCAGCCTGCTGTTGCCGCAGCAGGCCACCCCACCCCCCGTGGTGTTGATCATCGCTGGTTCCGGCCCGACGGACCGCGACGGCAACAACCCGGCCTCGGGGCGTATCGACAACCTCAAGCGGCTGGCCCTGTTGCTGGCTGGCGACCACATTGCCAGCGTGCGCTTCGACAAACGTGGCGTGGCCGCCAGCCAACCGGCCACGCCCGATGAACGTGACCTCAGCGTCGAGCGCTATGTCGCCGATGTGGTGGCCTGGAGCCGCAAGCTCAAGGCCGACCCGCGTTTCGGCCCACTGATTCTGGTCGGCCACAGCGAAGGCGCGCTGATCGCCAGCCTGGCTGCCGAGCAGGCCGGCGCCAGCGCGGTGATCACCCTGGCCGGCAGCGGCCGGCCGCTGGCTGAGGTGCTGCGCGAACAGCTGGCCCAGCGCCTGCCGCCCGCCCAACTGGCCCGTGGCAGTGCCTTGCTCGACCGCCTGCAGGCTGGGCAGACCAGTCTGGACGTACCCGCTCCGCTGCGCCAGGTGTTCCGCCCCAGCGTGCAGCCCTACCTGATTTCGCTGTTCCGGCAGAACCCGGCGGCGGCGTTCGCGCAACTGCCGATGCCGGCGCTGATTGTCCAGGGCCGTAATGACGTGCAGGTAGACGTGACCGATGCCGAGCGCCTGAAGGCAGCTAAACCTGATGCGCAACTGGTCTTGATCGATGGCATGAACCACATGCTGCGCATCAGCCCCAAGGGCATGAGCCAGCAACGTGACAGCTACCTCAACCCAGAGCTGCCTCTGGCTCGCGAACTGGGAGAGCGAATCGTGACGTTCATCCAGCATTTGCCATCGGCCTGACCCTCAGGTCTTGAACGCCGCTGCCGATAACGTGGGTGGTGGCGAGAATCCGGGGCCGCTGCGCAACCCTTTCGCGACGCAAGGCCGCTCCTACAAAAAAGCACGCGATGCCCTGTAGGGGTGGCCTTGGGTCGCGAAAGGGGCACGCAGTGCCCCCTCAGGCTGCCAGCACGTACATAAGGACAGCCCTGATGACCATTGCCCCTACCGCCGTAGAACCGGCCGAACAGCCACAACCCGAGGACGGCGCCACGCTGCCTTGGGCAGACCTTGCCGTCGAACACTTCCAGCTGTTGCGCCTGGCGCCCCTGCCCACCGACCGCGCCACGGGCGCCCGCCCGCTACGGTTCGTGCAGTTCGGCTATGCCGAGCGCCACGACAAGGCGCACAGCCTGCTGCGTATGGAAATCCAGCTGCCTGGGCAAAAAGTGCGCAAGGAGCAGAACCACCTGGATATCCGCGTCGACCACGCCGAGCGCCGGGTGCGCATTGGCAGTGAACAGGGCCTGCAACTGGAACCGCTGAACCGCGGCATCGGCCGCTTCATGCTGGCCCAGGCCGTGCAATGGTTGCAGCGCAAGTGGTCGCATTACCAGGTCGAAGGCATGGCACTGCCGAACAAGGATGCCCTGAGCGAGGATTCACGCCTGCGCCGCGACCAGTTCCTGCATGGGGTTGGCATCAAGGTCGAATATGAAGACCCTCAGCACCTGAAAGGCCGCACCGTGGAAATCACGGTGGGCCAGCTCAAGGCCGCCTGGAGCAACGAGCGGCTGCAGCGGGTCGAGATTCTCGACGCGGCCAACCTGCTGCAGCAGGCCGACCAGCAGTTGCAAGAGAAGGAAGGCCAACTGCGTGAGCGGGATGAGCGGGTGGCCAAGTACCGGCGCGAAGACGGCGGGTTGCGCTTTACCATCACCTGCCTGGTGGCCTTTGCGGTATTTCAGGCCGGGTTGCTGATCTGGATTGCAACCCGCTGAAAGGGTGGCTGCGGCCCCAAGTCAAACGCGGGCTTTGAACAGCTCCTGATGCTGGCGGCACTGCTCGGCCGTCAGCATGAACACCCCATGCCCGCCACGCTCGAACTCCAGCCAGGCAAAATCCACCTCGGGGTACAGCGACTCGACGTGCACCTGGCTGTTACCCACTTCGACGATCAGCAAACCCTTGTCGTTGAGGTGGTCTGCCGCCTCGGCAAGCATGCGCCGCACCAGGTCCAGGCCATCGTTACCGCAGGCCAGGCCCAGCTCGGGCTCGTGGTGATACTCGGCCGGCATGTCGTCGAAGTCTTCGGCGTCGACGTACGGCGGGTTGGACAGGATCAGGTCGAAACGCTGCCCTGGCAGGCCATCGAAGCCGTCGCCCTGCACGGTGTAGACGCGCATGTCCAGGCCGTGCCGTTCGATGTTCTGGTTCGCCACCTCAAGGGCATCGAACGACAGGTCACCCAGCACCACTTCGGCCTCGGGGAACACTTCGGCCGCCACGATGCCGATGCAACCGGAGCCTGTGCACAGGTCGAGAATGCGCGCAGGCTCTGACGCCAGCCACGGCTCGAAACGTTTTTCAATCAGCTCGCCAATGGGCGAACGGGGCACCAGCACCCGCTCGTCGACGATGAACGACATGCCGCAGAACCACGCCTCGCCCAACAAGTAGGCGGTGGGCACACGCTCTTCGATGCGCCGCTTCAACAGGTGCTGCAGGCGCACGCGCTCGTCGTCCTCGAGCATGCAGTCCAGGTAGCTGTCGGCCACCTCCCATGGCAGGTGCACGGCGCCCAGCACCAGCAAACGGGCTTCGTCCCAGGCGTTGTCGGCACCGTGGCCGAAGAACAGCTCGCGCTCGTGGAAGCGGCTGACCGCCCAGCGGATGTAGTCGCGCAGCGTGCGCAGACGGGATGTGATCACGGGGTACTCCTAATTCAGACCGTACAAAAGTCTAACAGCCCAACCCGCACAAATGTTCCTTCGGGTTGCCCAAAGGCTAGCCACAGGCCAGTAACTACGCCGCTTGTGATGTCAACCATTCCCATTGACGCCAAGGCAAGGGACAATAGGTATACAAAAGCCCTTCCAAGGAGCCCTTGATGTCCGTTCCAACCACGATGTTCCGCCTCACTGGCCGCGACTACCCGCCGGCCAAGTTGAGCCACGCCAGCCTGATCATCATCGATGCGCAGAAGGAGTACCTGAGTGGTCCCCTGGCGCTGTCGGGCATGGACGAGGCCGTGGCCAACATCGCCCGGTTGCTCGACGCTGCGCGCAAGAGCGGCCGCCCGATCATCCACGTCCGCCACTTGGGCACTGTCGGTGGCCGCTTCGACCCACAAGGCAGCGGCGGCCAGTTCATCCCCGGGCTGGAGCCGCACGATGGCGAAATCGTCATTGAAAAGCGCATGCCCAACGCGTTCAAGAACACCAAGCTGCACGACACTTTGCAGGAGCTTGGCCACCTGGACCTGATCGTCTGCGGTTTCATGAGCCATTCCAGCGTCAGCACCACCGTGCGCCGCGCCAAGGACTATGGTTATCGGTGCACCCTGGTGGAAGACGCCTCGGCGACCCGCGACTTGGCGTTCAAGGACGGGGTGATCCCGGCCGCGCAGATCCACCAGTGTGAAATGGCCGTGATGGCCGATAACTTCGCCTGTGTCGCCCCTACCACCAGCCTGATCTGATCCAATGGCCGGTAATTACCGCCCGGCAGCCGGGCGGAACCCAACGGGCGAGCGCAGGTCGAATTCCGGATATCCACAGAGGAAATCGGAATGAAGCTCAAAGGCAGTTTCGACGCCAAGCGCCTGCGCCCGCGCGAACCACGCAACTGGGGCGCTCGCCTGGCCGCCGGCCTGTCGGCCCTGCTGGCAACGCTGGGTGTACTGCTGGCCATGGCCGGCATCGCCGGCCTGCTGGGCAATTACCCGGCCCTGGCCGAACTCAATGCCAACCGGCCGCTGTCGGCCACCTTCACGGCAGGGGGGTTGTTATTGCTGTGGCTGGGCGTGAGGTTTTGGCGGCGTAGCCGCATTCGCCTGCGCCGTGGGCGTGAGCTGAACCTGTCGCCGCACTTGATGAAAAAGCACGACTGACGTTTCCACTGATGCCGCGAAGAAGCCCGCGCAGACTACACATGGCTGCACAGCCGCCCACAGTCGCGTAAACTACGCCGCCCACGTGGAGGCATCATGCAAGACAACGACTTTTCCCTGTTCCATGCCGAAGTGCGCGGCGTCAAGCCGATCAAGCACGACCGTGCCGAGGTCGGCAAACCCAAGGCCGACCGCAAGCAACTGGCCGGCCTGCGGCAGGCGGCCACCGTGCGCAGCGACAAGGCACTGGTGATCGATGGCATGTCCGACCAGTTCGTCATCGACGTCGGCGCCGAGGACGAGTTGATGTGGCGCCGTGACGGCGTGCAGGAAACCCAGCTGCGCAAACTCAAGCTCGGCCAGATCGCCTTCGAGGGCAGCCTCGACCTGCACGGCATGACCGTCGAGAAAGCCCGTGAGACCCTCTGGGACTTCATCGCCGAGGCCACCAAGCTGGAAGTGCGCTGCGTGCGCGTCACCCACGGCAAGGCCGCACGCCTCGACGGCAAGCGCCCGATGATCAAGAGTCACGTCAACACCTGGCTGCGCCAGCACCCGCAAGTGCTCGGTTTTGCCTCGTGCAATGCGCGCCATGGGGGCACCGGCGCAGTCTACGTGATGCTCAAACGAACCATGCTTGAAGGACGCGACGAGTAACGCCGCGCTTGCAGCGCCGCCCTTGCCGCCGTACCCTTCGTTTTTGCGATTTTTCCCACAGGTAGATACATGTCCCTGGAACAGAACTACACCGAGATTCTCAGCCAGATCGGCGAGGACGTCTCCCGTGAGGGCCTGCTCGACACGCCCAAGCGGGCTGCAAAGGCCATGAAGTACCTTTGCCGCGGTTATGAGCAGACGCTGGAAGAAGTCACCAACGGCGCGCTGTTCACCTCCGATAACAGCGAGATGGTGCTGGTCCGGGACATCGAGCTGTACTCGATGTGCGAGCACCACATGCTGCCTTTCATCGGCAAGGCTCACGTTGCCTACCTGCCCAAGGGCAAGGTTCTGGGCCTGTCGAAAGTTGCCCGCATCGTCGACATGTACGCCCGTCGCCTGCAGATTCAGGAAAACCTCAGCCGCCAGGTCGCCGAAGCTGTCGAGAAGGTGACCGGCGCCGCTGGCGTGGCCGTGGTGATCGAAGCCAAGCACATGTGCATGATGATGCGCGGTGTCGAGAAGCAGAACTCGAGCATGATCACCTCGGTGATGCTGGGCGAGTTCCGCGAAAACGCGGCCACCCGCAGCGAGTTCCTCAGCCTGATCAAGTGATCGGCTGGTGATCCCGAGCCGACCCTGCGGGGTCGGCTTTTTCTTTTCAGGAGTTGCCCATGATCGTCAAAGCCCTGCGGGTTGGCCTCGGCCAGCTCATCGTGTTCGGCGACTGGATCAGCCGCCCGGCCAAGCGCAAGCGCGATGCCGCCGCCCAGGCGCGCGTCGAGCAAGCGGCCAGTAGCCTTACGCTGTACCAGTTTCATGCCTGCCCATTCTGCGTCAAGACTCGCCGCACCCTGCACCGCCTGAATGTGCCGGTGGCGCTGCGTGACGCCAAAAACGACCCGGTGCATCGCCAGGCGCTGCTCGAAGGCGGAGGCAGGGTCAAGGTGCCGTGCCTGCGCATCGAGGAAGACGGCAAGGTGAGCTGGATGTACGAGTCCAAGGCGATCATTGCCTACCTGGACAAGCGCTTCGCCTGACCTCTAGGCACGGGCCGGCTCAGCCCACCATCGGCACATGCCGAGGGTGGCTGGCCACCCGTTCCAGCCAGGCCCTGACCGCCGGGTAGTCCGCCAGGTCGAACCCACCCTGCTGGGCCACATGGGTATAGGCATACAGCGCCACATCGGCAATCGAATAGCGGTCGCCGACCAGGTACGGCGTCATCTGCAACTGCCGCTCCATGACCTTGAGCGCCTTGTAACCACCTTTATGCAGCTTGCGGTATTCCGCCAGCCGGTCATCCGGCAGCCCCAGGTAGAACTGAATGAACCGCGCCACGGCAATATAAGGCTCATGGCTGTACTGCTCGAAGAAGTGCCACTGCAACACCTGCGTGCGCAAGCGCGGCTCGGTAGGCAGGAAGTCACTGCCGTCGGCAAGGAAGTTGAGGATGGCGTTGGACTCCCACAGGTACGTGCCGTCTTCCAGCTCCAGCACCGGCACCTTGCCATTGGGGTTCATCGCCAGGAACTCGGGGGTCTCGGTCTCCCCCTTGAGAATATCCACCGGATGCCACTCATACGGCCGACCCAGCAGGCTCAACATCAGCTTGACCTTGTAGCAGTTGCCCGACTGGTAGTCCCCATAGACCTTGTACATCGCCCTCCCCTCCCATGCAGTTGTGCATTCGTGCCCAATAGTTGGCGACTGTACGGCTAAAAGCAATGGCCGCTGTATGGCAAGGATCAACCTTGCTCGCGTTAGTCTGAAAAAACTGCTTACACCTTTACAAGGATTTTTTCATGACCGATGCCACCTCCGCCCGCCTGCGGCCCCTGGCAGACAGCTCCCCGTCGGCGGTTGTCGCCGGCTTCATTGCCATGCTCACCGGCTATACCAGCTCACTGGTGCTGATGTTCCAGGCCGGCCAGGCGGCCGGGCTGACCAGCGCGCAGATTTCGTCCTGGATCTGGGCGCTGTCGATCGGCATGGCGGTGTGCAGCATTGGCCTGTCGCTGCGCTATCGCACGCCGATCACCGTGGCCTGGTCGACCCCCGGTGCCGCGCTGCTGATCACAAGCCTGGGCGGGGTGAGTTATGGTGAGGCCATCGGCGCCTACATCACCTGCGCCGTGTTGGTGCTGATCTGCGGCCTGACTGGCAGTTTCGAGCGACTGGTCAAGCGTATTCCGGCCTCGTTGGCCTCGGCGCTGCTGGCCGGCATCCTGTTCAAGATCGGCAGCGAGATCTTCGTCGCCGCCCAGCACCGCACGCTGCTGGTGCTTGGCATGTTCTTCAGCTACCTGCTGGTCAAACGCCTGTCACCGCGCTACTGCGTGCTGGCTGCGCTGCTGGTCGGCACCGCGCTGTCCGGCGCCCTTGGCCTGCTGGACTTCAGCGGGTTCAGCCTGGAAGTGGCAACGCCGGTATGGACAACGCCGAGCTTCTCGCTGGCGGCGACCATCAGCATCGGTATTCCGCTGTTCGTGGTGGCCATGACCTCGCAGAACATGCCCGGCGTGGCCGTGCTGCGTGCCGACGGCTACCAGGTGCCCGCCTCGCCGCTGATCTCGGCTACCGGGTTTGCCTCGTTGCTGCTGGCACCGTTCGGCTCGCACGGGGTCAACCTGGCGGCGATCAGCGCGGCGATCTGCACCGGGCCGCACGCCCATGAAGACCCGAGCAAGCGCTATACCGCGGCAGTGTGGTGCGGGATTTTCTATGGCATTGCCGGGGTATTCGGGGCGACCTTGGCGGCATTGTTTGCCGCGCTGCCGAAAGAGCTGGTGCTGTCGATTGCGGCCTTGGCGTTGTTCGGCTCGATCATGAACGGGTTGACCGTGGCCATGGGTGAGGCGCGTGAGCGTGAGGCGGCATTGATCACCTTCATGGTCACGGCTTCAGGGTTTACGCTGTTCTCCATTGGCTCGGCGTTCTGGGGGATCGTGGCGGGGGTGTTGACCTTGTTGATCCTCAACCCACGTAGAGACTGACGGTTTTTGTAGCTTGTACCGGCCTCTTCGCGGGGCAAGCCCGCTCCCACAGGTGCCTGTGGGAGCGGGCTTGCCCCGCGAAGAGGCCAGTACAGGCAACAGAGATAGGGGCCAGGCTCACAACCTGAAATGCCCCACCATCCCTTTCAAATCAGTGCCCAACTGCGCCAGCTCGACACTCGACCTGGCGTTGTCCTGCATCGCCAACGCCGCCTGATCGGCACTGCCGCGGATCTGCGTGACGCTGCGGCTGATCTCTTCGGCTACCGAGCTCTGCTGCTCGGCCGCCGCCGCAATCTGCTGGTTCATCTGCTGAATCAATGAAACCGCCACGGCGATGCTGCCCAGCGCGCTTTCGGTCTGCAACGCATCGGCCACCGCCAGGCGCACCAGCTCGGTGCTGCCGCGGATCTGTGCCACCGACTGCTGGGCATTGCCGCGCAGGCTGGCGACCAGGGTTTCGATCTGCTCGGTCGATTGCCGGGTACGTCGGGCCAGCGCCCGTACCTCGTCAGCCACTACCGCGAACCCACGCCCCTGCTCGCCGGCACGGGCCGCCTCGATCGCGGCATTGAGCGCCAGCAGGTTGGTCTGCTCAGCGACGCTCTTGATCACTTCGAGCACATCACCAATGGTGTGGATCTCTGCGCTGAGGCTGTCGATGCCGGCACTGGCCGCCTCTGCGGCTGTCGCCAACTGTTCGATGCGCTGCATGCTCTGACGCACCACCTGCTGCCCGGACTCGACCTTGTCGTCGGCCGACTGGGCCGCCTGCGCTGCCTCCTCGGCATTGCGCGCCACATCGTGCACAGTGGCAGTCATCTGCTGCATGGCGGTCGCCACCTGCTCGGTCTCCTCCTTCTGGCTGCCCACCTCGCGGTTGGTCTGCTCGGTCACCGCTGACAACGCCTGGGCGCTGCCGGCCAGTTGCTCGATGCCCTGCTGCAACCCGCTGACAATGCCCGACAGGCCGGCCGCCATCTGCTGCATGGCCTGCAGCAACTGCCCAACCTCATCGCTGCGCGGCGCTTCTGCCTCCAGGCCTAACTCGCCCGCAGCAATGCGCTGGGCGCGGGCGATGACGCGCTTGAGCGGGCCAACCACCGCGCGAGTGATCAGCCAGGCAGCCAGCACGCCGGCCAACAGTGCAAGCCCCGTGGCCAGGGCAATGGCCAGGGCATTGCGGGACAATTCGCCCTGCAAGACCTGCTCCTGTCCCAGGTAGGCCTGGTCGACCCGGCCGGTGACCTGCTCGGCCCGCGCCTGTAACTCGGCCTTGAGGCCTTGCTCCTTGGCCAGCAGGTCGGTGTATTCGTTGAGCTTGTCGGAGAAGCTGCCGATGTGCCCGGCCACTTCACCCAGCACACTCTGGTAGCCGGCATCGCTGACGGCGCCCTTAAGCTGTTCGACCAGGTTCGCCGCTTCGAGGGTCTGGGCGATGCGCGCCTGGCCGACGCCCTCTTCACCCTTGCGGCTCTTTTCCAGGCGCACGCGGGCTTCGTCCATCGCCTGCAGCATCAACCGTGAAACCTGCGCCACTTGCCCAGCCTGCTCAAGAAACTCACCGCCCTGCTGGCCCTGGGATTGTTTGAGGGTGTAGGTGCCGTCATCGGCCAGCCCGGCCTGCAGCACATCAAGGTTGTTGGCCACGCTGGACACTGACCAACTGGCCATGTCCAGCGCCAGCTCCTTGGCCTGCACCGCCTCGACAAAGGCCTCGAACGCCTGCCCGTAAGCGCCCAGCTCAGCCTCGGCCGCCGCCAGCGCCGGCAAGCCACGGGCGCGCTCGGCCAACCCCTGCAAACCGCTGCGCAACGCCTCGGCCTGCTTGATATCAGAGCTCAGGGCAAAGGTTTGTTCGTGCTGGCGCAACCTGAGCAGGTCGGTATTGAACTGGGCCAGCTGGCGCAAGCCGTCAAAGCGCTGGCCCACACTGTGCAACGCGGCGATGCCAATGGCCGCCACCGCCAGGGTCAGCAACAGCACCAGGGTAAAGCCCAGGCCCAGTTTGCGGGCCATGCCCAGGTTGGCCAGAACACCGTGCTTGGTCGCACCCATCGCCGATTCCCCTTCACCTTGTCAGGTTTGCCGAAGGCCAAGCGTGGCAACGATGCCAGTCCACTCACAAGGGCCTGACGCCAGAATAGTGTCAAATAGCTATGAGCGTGTCGCTATCAGTGTGCTGGGGGTCGCCCTGCGTATTTCAAGAAGGCCTGGGCGCGAGAATCCTGCCCGTAAGCGACATTGATGCGCAGCCAGGCGCTGGCGGCGCCCTGGCAATCGAAGGCGCTGCCAGGGGTGAGCAGCACCGAATGCTCCAGGGCCAGTTGCTCGAGGCTGGCGAAGTCACGCCCCGGTACCCTGGCCCAGACGAACATGCCGCCATAGGGTTCACAGAACACCTCCCAGCCTGTTTGCTCCAGTTGCCCAAGCAACTTGGCCATGTGCTGACCCAGGCGCAACCGCAGGCGTTGCACGCTTTTTCGGTAACTGCCGTTGGCCAGCATCTGCCCGACCACCTGCTCGGCAAACCGCGACGTGCCGATGCCGCTGACCATTTTCAGTTCAGCCAGCCGCGCCAGCAACAAGGGCTCGGCAACCAGGTAGCCGACCCGCAACGAGCTGCTCAGGGTCTTGGAGAAACTGGCCATGTAGATCACCCGCTGTTCGCTGTCCAGCGTAGCCAGGCGCGTTGCCGGGCCCTCCTGGAAGTCGGCGTAGATGTCGTCTTCGATGATGCGCAGGTCGTGCTCGCGGGCCAGTTCCAGCAGGCGGTAGGCCACTTTGGGGGTGAGGCTGGTGCCCGTCGGGTTGTGGTACAGGCTGTTGATGAACAGGCATCGTGGGCGATGCTCCGCAAGCAAGCGCTCCAGCGCAGCCAGGTCTGGGCCCTCGGCCAGGCGCGGCACGGGCAACATGCGCACCTGGTGCTGGCGCAGCAGGTTGAACAGGTTGTAGTAACCGGGGTTTTCCACCAGCACCGTATCGCCAGGGCGCAGCAGCGTGCGTACCAACAGGTCGAGGCCATGGCTGGCGCCCTGGGTAGTGAGGATGCGCTCCGGGCCGGCGGCGATATCCAGGCGCGCCAGGCGCTTGTGCAGTTGCTGGCGCAAGCTGGCCAGGCCCAGGGGTGGGCAGTAGTCGAGCAGGTCTTGCGGGTTGCCGCGGCTGACCAGGCGTACGGCCTGGGCCAGCTCGGTGGTGGCACGCCAGCTGTTGGGCAACCAGCCACAACCGAGCTTGAGCAATTCGTCATGGCCCTCGCGAAATTGCCGCCAGTGACCATCGCCGGCCTCGCCCCAGGGCTGGCCATCATCGGCCCCGCCCCCTGGTTTGCGCTCGGCGACGAAGAAACCGGTGCCGTGCCGCGCCTCCAGCCAGCCGCTGGCGACCAGGCGATCATAGGCCTCGATCACACAAGACGCGCTGACCGCCTGGCTGTGCGCCAGTGCACGGATCGACGGCAGGCGCGCCCCGGGACGCAGGCGCTGCTGGTCGATCCAGGTTTGCAGGTGGTCGGTGAGTTGCTGCACCAGGGGGGTGCTGCTGGAGCGGTCCAGGGAGAAGTGCATGGTAAGTGTTCGCGGATTTTGAGCGAACAGTTAAGCATAAATGGGTGGTGGGTGTGTCTAGTTGCGGCGGCGGATAAAGGTCAGTGTGGGCAGGGCCTCTTCGCGGGGCAGATACCTAAACTTCAGGATCCCACCCATGCCCTGCGCCTCTACCCGATTAGCCTTCGCCCTGTGCCTGATCACTCTGGCGGTCAACCTCCAGGCCCCGCTCTATATCACCTACGCCGACCTCTCCGGGCAAGGCGCCGCCGCCACCGCAGTGGCCTTCTCCGGCTACGTGCTGGGCGTGCTGCCAGTGCTGCTGGCCCTGGGCGGGCTGGCCGACCGGGTCGGGCGCCGGCCGATGATAATCGCCGCGCTGCTGCTGTCGATGGTCGCCACCGTGCTCATGCTGCTGGCCCCCAGCCTGCAAACCCTCGGCCTGGCGCGGCTGTTCCTGGGCCTGGGCACCGGCCTGGCCTCGGCCATGGCCACCGCCTACATGAGCGAGCTGATGGGCAGCGACGGCAGCGGCCGCGCTGCCAACTGGGTTACCGCCAGCACCTCGCTGGGCTTTGGCCTGGGCGCGGCGCTTACCAGCCTGTTCCTGCTGCGCGGCCCAAGCCTGACCCCTGGCAGCTTCCACCTGCAACTGCTGCTGGCCGTCGTTGCCCTGGTGCTGGTGTGGCGCCTGCCCGACCCACGCCCGGCGCAACGCAGCGCCATGCTGCGCCTGCCGTACTACCCGCGTGGCAGCGTTGCCTATGGCCTGGCCATTCTGCTGGCCTGGGCCTGCGTGGGCCTGGTCATCGCCCTGCTGCCGGGGATCCTGCGCCAGCATGGCCTGAGCGCGTGGTCAGGGTTGTCGACCTTCTGTGTGATCAGTTGCGGCTTGTTGTTCCAGCCGATGGCCCGTCGCCTTTCGAGCCTCAAGGCCACACTGCTGGGGCTGGTGATTTTGCCGTGCAGCTACGCGGTGCTGGCCTGGGGTGCCGACAGCGGGCAACTGGCTGCGGTCTTGCTGGGCGCCGTGGCGGCCAGCAGTGCGTGTTATGGGTTTATCTACCTGGGCGGCCTGGCGGCGGTGAACCAACTGGCCGGCAGCGAGAAAACCCGGGCCAGTGCCGGGTTCTTCTTGCTGGCGTACCTGGGGTTCAGCTTGCCGGTGATCTTTACCGGGTTGCTCAGCGACCGGTTGGGCGCGCGGGTGGCCTTGCTGGTGTTTGGTGGGGTGCTGGTGCTGGGGTGTGTGCTGGTTGGCCTGGCACTTGTGGTGTCTGCCCGAGCAGCTTTGCCAGAAAAGCCGCTGGTGCAGGTACACCACTGATTGTAGGAGCGGCCTTGCGTCGCGAAAGGGGCGCGTAGCGGCCCCACGGTCTCAGCTTCGCCGCATAGATTGCTGGGGCCGCTACGCGCCCCTTTCGCGACGCAAGGCCGCTCCTACACCCACGCACACACCGCAAGTCAGATCGCCGTCGCTCCGCCGTCCACAGTCAGGCTATGCCCGGTGGTGAAAGCCGCGCCATCGCTGCACAGGTACAGCACCGCACTGGCAACTTCCTCGACCTTGCCGATGCGCCCCACCGGGTGCATCGCCGCTGCGAACTCGGCCTTGCGCGGGTCCGCCTCATACGCACGGCGGAACATGTCGGTGTCGATAACCGCCGGGCACACCGCGTTCACCCGGATGCCTTTCTTGGCATATTCGATTGCCGCCGACTTGGTCAAGCCGATCACCGCGTGCTTTGACGCACTGTAGATGCTCATCTTCGGCGCCGCGCCCAACCCTGCCACCGATGCGGTATTGACGATCGCCCCACCGCCCTGGGCCAGCAGCAGCGGCAGTTGGTACTTCATGCACAGCCACACACCCTTGACGTTGACGCCCATGATGGCGTCGAACTGCGCCTCGCTACCCTCAGCCAAACGGCCCTGCTCGATCTCGATGCCGGCATTGTTGTAGGCGTAGTCCAGCCGGCCATAGGCGGCTATCAGCCGTTCATGCAGCTGGCGCACATCGGCCTCCCGGGTCACGTCGCAGGCGATGAACATCGCATCGCCGCCCGCATCGTGGATCAGGCCCACCGTGGCTTCGCCGCCGACCGGGTCGAGGTCGGCCACCACCACTTTCAAGCCTTCACGGGCAAAAGCCAACGCCGTCGCCCGGCCAATACCCGCAGCGCCGCCGGTGACCAGGGCTACCTGGCCGGAAAAGGTCATGCTCATCGTTTGCTCCTGACGCGGCCATTTGTGATATCGCAGCCAAGCATAGTCAGCGCCCAGCCAAGCTGGGCAGCATCATCAGGCCAACGGTTGGTCTACCATGCTTACCAGTGATGTTACCCACCTGGTTGCATCAGCAAGGTAGATTGGATGCACTTCACCCTTCACTGCCCACAAGGACCCGACATGACCCAGACCAACCGCCGCTTCCTGCTCGCCAAACGCCCCGTCGGCGCCGTGCGCCGTGACGACTTCAGCTTCGAGCAAGTGCCCGCCGAACAGCCCGGCGAAGGCCAGGTCCTGGTGCACAACCTGTACCTGTCCCTCGACCCCGCCATGCGCGGCTGGATGAACGAAGGCAAGTCCTACATTCCCCCAGTGGGCCTCGGCCAGGTAATGCGCGCCCTCGGCGTTGGCGAAGTGGTGGTCTCGAACCATCCCGACTACAAGCCCGGCGACCACGTCAGCGGCGCGCTCGGCGTACAGGACTACTTCACCGGCGAGCCCCAAGGCCTGCACAAGATTGACCCCAGCCTCGCGCCCCTGCCCCGCTACCTCTCGGCCTTGGGCATGACCGGCATGACCGCCTACTTCGCCCTGCTCGAAGTCGGCCAGCCCAAGGCTGGTGACACCGTGGTCATCTCGGGCGCCGCCGGTGCGGTGGGCAGCATCGTCGGGCAGATCGCCAAGCTCAAAGGCTGCCACGTAATCGGCATCGCCGGCGGCGCCGAAAAATGCCAATACCTCAAGGACGAGCTGGGCTTCGATGGTGTCATCGACTACAAGGCCGAAGACGTGCTCGCCGGCCTCAAGCGCGAATGCCCCAAAGGCGTAGACGTTTACTTCGACAACGTCGGTGGCGAGATCCTCGACGCCGTGCTCACCCGCATCAACCTCAAGGCCCGCATCGTCATCTGTGGCGCCATCAGCCAGTACAACAACAAGGAAGCCGTCAAAGGCCCGGCCAACTACCTGTCGCTGCTGGTGAACCGTGCACGCATGGAAGGCTTTGTGGTGTTCGACCATGCCAAGGACTATGGCAAGGCCGCGCAGGAGATCGCCGGCTGGCTGGCCAGTGGCAAGGTGAAGAGCAAGGAAGATGTGGTGGAAGGGTTGGATACCTTCCCAGAGACGCTGCTCAAGCTGTTCAGCGGGGAGAATTTTGGCAAGCTGGTGTTGAAGGTCTAACCCCTGTAGGCGGGGCCTTGCCGGGGCGCCGGAGCGGTCGGAAAGGGCTGCGCAGCAGCCCCGGTACTCTCGGCATCAGCCGGAAATGAAAAAGGCCAACACGCTCGTGTTGGCCTTTTTATCAACGCGGGCGTTTACCCTCGAATCTCCGCCACCACCGCAGCCAGCGCCTGCGCCGGGTCTGCGGCCTGGCTGATCGGCCGGCCAATCACCAGATAGTCCGAACCTGCATCCAGTGCCTGGCGCGGGGTGAGGATACGGCGCTGATCATCCTGGGCGCTGCCGGCCGGGCGGATACCCGGGGTCACCAGTTGCAGCAGCGGGTGCGCAGCCTTCAGCGCCGGCGCTTCCAGCGCGGAGCACACCAGGCCGTCCATACCCGCCTTCTCGGCCAGCGCCGCCAGGCGCAGTACCTGCTCTTGCGGGTCGACATCCAGGCCAATACCGGCCAGATCTTCACGTTCCATGCTGGTCAGCACGGTCACGCCAATCAGCAATGGCTGGGTGCCACTGCGCTTGGCCAACTCTTCACGGCAAGCCGACATCATGCGCAGGCCACCGGAGCAATGTACGTTGACCATCCACACCCCCATCTCGGCGGCGGCCTTGACCGCCATTGCCGTGGTGTTGGGGATATCGTGGAACTTGAGGTCGAGAAACACTTCGAAGCCCTTGGCACACAAGGTCTCGACGATGCCGGAGGCACTGCTGGTGAACAGTTCCTTGCCCACCTTTACCCGGCACAGCGCAGGGTCGAGCTGGTCAGCCAGCTTCAGAGCGGCCTCACGGGTAGGGAAATCGAGGGCGACGATCAGGGGCGTCTGGCAGGCGGACATGGTCAGGGTCTCTTGGCAAGTCGAAAACGGCGCGCATTGTAAACGAAGTGGCGCAGGCTTTGGGGGCCGCAGGTCATGGAATTGGCCCTGCGGTGCACGGCTCCTATAATTGAACCAAAGGATCCGGCAATTGCTCAACATGCGTACAAACGCCGCCCACTGACGATCAAAGGAGAACGACAATGCCCTGGTATGCCTGGCTGATACTCATCTTAGCCCTCGGCTCGATTGTCGGTGGCTTGATGATGCTGCGAGATACAGCGAAAAAACTGCCGCTAACAGACGACCAGCTGCGCAAGGTGCACGAGCGCAATGCCGAGGCGGATGCCAAGGATTCCCAGGACCGCTAGCCACTGTTGCCAGCCCCAGCCCTCCCCTGGCGTGAGCACCTTGCTTGCCCCGCAATTAAGCAGGGCAAGCCCCCCTTCGCTTACTCCACCATCACCTTGTCGCGATTACGCTCCAACAACGCGCTACCGACACCCCTGATCTCCAAAAGCTCATCCACCGAAGCGAACGGACCATGGGTTTCCCGGTAGGCAACGATGGCCTCAGCCTTGGCCTTGCCAATCCCGTTGAGCTCTTTTTGCAGGGTAGCGGCATCAGCCTTATTCAGATCCACCCGCAACGGCTGCGCCGCCACATGGCTGACCACTGGCACTGGGTCGGGTACCGCAGTGGTAGTCGCGGGAGCGGCGCTGAGGGTAAAGGATAGGCTGGCGAACAGCGGCAGCAGCAGGTAGGACAGTACGGTATTACGCATCATGAATATTCCTTGGGTTGGTCTAATCGAACAGCCGTTTTCCTGTGGCTGCGCAATCAACCCTAGCGGTTCGCCTGATTTCGCAACAGGCACTCACCCCGGCGAATCGTTACCGAATCGGACAGCAAGAAAACCAACTTCACGCCCCCAAAAATAATGGCGCAATGCCATATTTCGCGCTAACTTCATGAACTAGTTGAGATAGACGATGGCGTTTAGGTGAATTCCCGTTTAACCTGCGTTTCATTCAGACCAAACGCTGTTGCTTTTCCTACAAGCCTTGCCGGATATGGTCCCCACCCGCTCGTCGCAAACTCTCGCTACATCGTCTCTATTGGCATGATGCCTGAATAACATCAAACAATCGTTTTTGTTGATTGCTCCGAGAAAAATCGGATCCGATATTTCGATGTCAATAAGCATTTTCCCTGAATCAGGGGAAAAAAACGTGCCAGACGGGATGCCATTCTGATGACTAAGTGATAAATTTGCGGCCATTGGACAACCGCTGTGCTTGAAGGATCCGAGCAAGATGAATTTTTTTTCACACCCCCCACTGGAACCGCTCGCTTCCTCGTACGCGGTGCCAGCCAGGCCAACCCCCCCGGCCGACTTGCACAACCCCTGAGTTTCACAGCCCTAGCCCAGTAACAACCGCCTTCACTCAACACAAAGAAGACCGTCGCCGTGTCCCTCAAGACCCTCATCGTATTTGGCACCCGCCCAGAAGCCATCAAAATGGCACCTCTGGCCCTCAACCTTGACCAGGACGACCGTTTCGAGTCCCGTGTCTGCGTTACTGGCCAGCACCGCCAGATGCTTGACCAGGTACTGGAGCTGTTCGAGATCACGCCCGATTACGACCTGAACATCATGAAGCCAGGCCAGGACCTGACAGACGTGACCACGGCCATCCTGCAGGGGCTCAAGCCCGTACTGGCCGAGTTCAAGCCGGATGTGGTACTGGTCCACGGCGACACCGCAACGACCCTGGCGACCAGCCTGGCGGCTTACTACCAGCAAATTCCGATCGCCCACGTCGAAGCTGGCCTGCGCACCAACAACCTGTATTCGCCGTGGCCTGAAGAGGGCAACCGTCGCCTGACCGGCACGCTGGCAGCGCTGCACTTCGCGCCGACCTCAACCTCGCGTGACAACCTGCTCAAGGAAGGCACCGACGCCGCGACCATCTACACCACCGGCAACACCGTGATCGACGCGCTGCTGGAAGTGGTACGCAAGCTGGAAAGCCCAGCGCTGAAGAGCCACTTCGAAAGCCAGTTCGACTTCCTCGACGCCAACCGCCGCATGGTGCTGGTCACCGGCCACCGCCGCGAAAACTTCGGCGATGGCTTCGAGCGCATCTGCCAGGCCCTGGTGCAGACCGCTCGCCAGTTCCCGGATGTGGACGTGGTGTACCCGGTGCACCTCAACCCCAACGTGCGCGAGCCGGTGAACCGCCTGCTGGCCGGGGTCAGCAACATCCACCTGATCGAGCCGCTCGACTACCTGCCGTTCGTCTACCTGATGAGCCGCTCGTACCTGATCCTCACCGACTCCGGTGGCATCCAGGAAGAAGCCCCAGCCCTCGGCAAGCCGGTACTGGTCATGCGTGACACCACCGAGCGCCCGGAAGCGGTCGCGGCTGGCACCGTCAAACTGGTTGGCACCGACGTCGACTCGATCCAGCAACACCTGGTGCAACTGCTCACCGATGAAGCGACCTATCGCGAGATGAGCGTGGCCCACAACCCCTACGGCGACGGAAAAGCGTGCGCGCGAATCCTCGATGCCCTTTCCGTATTCTCTAACTCCAAGGACGCAGCATGAGCTTCAACAAGATTTCTGTCGTAGGTCTGGGCTATATCGGCCTGCCAACTGCCGCCGTTTTCGCCGCCCGCAAGAAGCAGGTCATCGGCATCGACGTCAACCAGCACGCGGTCGACACCATCAACCGCGGCGAAATCCACATCGTCGAGCCTGAGCTGGACATGGTCGTTCACGCTGCCGTGACCGAAGGTTTCCTGCGTGCCTCCACCGTTCCGGAAGCTGCCGACGCCTTCCTGATCGCCGTGCCAACCCCGTTCATGGACGACCACGAGCCGGACCTGAGCTACATCGAGTCCGCCAGCAAAGCCATCGCCCCTGTACTGAAAAAGGGCGACCTGGTCATTCTGGAATCGACCTCCCCGGTCGGCGCCACCGAGCAGATGGCCTTCTGGCTGGCCCAGGCGCGCCCGGACCTGAGCTTCCCGCAGACCCACGGTGAAGACTCCGACATCCGCATCGCCCACTGCCCTGAGCGCGTCCTGCCAGGCCACGTACTGCGTGAGCTGGTCGAAAACGACCGGATCATCGGCGGCATGACCAAGAAGTGCTCGGACGCTGCCGTACGCCTGTACCGCACCTTCGTCGAAGGCGAGTGCATCGTCACCAACGCCCGCACCGCCGAAATGTGCAAGCTGACCGAAAACAGCTTCCGTGACGTGAACATCGCGTTCGCCAACGAACTGTCGATCATCTGCGACAAGCTGGACATCGACGTCTGGGAACTGATCCGCCTGGCCAACCACCACCCGCGCGTCAACATCCTGCAGCCTGGCCCTGGCGTAGGCGGCCACTGCATCGCCGTCGACCCATGGTTCATCGTCAGCCAGACCCCAGAGCAGGCGCGCCTGATCCGTACCGCCCGTGTGGTCAACGACAGCAAGCCTGAGTGGGTGATCGACAAGGTCAAGATGGCCCTGGCCAACTTCCTGATCAAGAACCCGGGCAAATCGGCCCAGCAAGTCAAGATCGCCTGCTACGGCCTGGCCTTCAAAGCCGACATCGACGACCTGCGCGAAAGCCCGGCCCTGAGCATTGCCGAGCGCCTGGGCAACGAGCTGGAAGCCACCCTGCAACTGGTCGAGCCGAACATCGAAGCCCTGCCGCAGCGCCTGTCGCGCCACGAGCACGTGGAATTCGACTTCGCCCAGGACAGCGCCGACATTCACGTACTGCTGGTCAAGCACCGTGAATTCCGCGGCACCTTCACCGTCCGCGATGCTGCATTCGTGATCGACGCCGCAGGCGTTACCCAGGGTTGATGGAACAGTCCGCATGAACAACACCACGCTTGAGAAACCTACCGTGAACAATGAGCTGCCGTCACCTTTGGCCGATATTCATGACCGTGTGATGGAAGCCTATTACGGCAAGCTGGGTGATCAGTTCATGCGGGAAACCCAAGCCCGCATCCACTGGATCTGCGCCCAGGTCAAAGGGCGCCGGATCCTGGATGTCGGCTGCTCGCAGGGCATCGTGCCCCTGCTGCTGGCACGTGAAGGCTGCCAGGTCACCGGTGTGGACACCAGCCCGCAGGCCATCGAAGAGGCCAAGGGTTACCTGTCGACCGAGCCGGCCCACATCCAGCAAAACGTCACGTATATCAATTCTGACTTCCTCGCGCTGGACACGCTCGAGGTCGAACCCGACACCGTCGTCATCAGCGAAGTACTCGAACACCTGGTCCGCCCGGAGCTGTTCGTCGAAAAGGCCAACGAACTGCTCAAGCAGGGTGGCCGCCTGGTGATCACCGTGCCGTTCGGGGTCAATGACTTCATTGACCACAAGCACACGTTCTACCTGATGGAACCTTTCCGGCTGCTGGCCGAGCACTTGCAGATCATCGAGATCAAGATGCTGGGCAAGTGGCTGGGCATTGTCGCCGTTAAAAGCGAAACGCATAAACCCGGCATCATCGACTCGCTGACGGTCGAGCGCGTACGCGAGCTGGAAAAGGCGTTTGAGTCCATCGAGCGCACCCTGCGCGAGAACATCGGCGCGATCAGCAAACGTCTGGAAGAGGCGAACAAGAAGTATCGCGGCGCCACCGAGCAGATCGCCCAACTCAAGCCTGAGGCCCAGAAGGCCGAGGCATTGTCCAAGCAGTTGCAAACGCGCGACGCGGACATTGCAACCCTGCAGAAATCCAACCGTGAAATCCTCGATGCCAAGGCCCAGCGGGTCCAGGAGCTTGAGGAAATCAAACAGCGGCTGGAAGAAGCCAACAGGAAGTATCGCGTAGCGACCGAGCAGCTAGCCCTGCTTAAACCTGAAGCACAGAAGGCCGAGGCCCTCTCCCGTCAGCTCAAGGAACGTGAAGCGGATATCGCCTCGCTTGAACAGTCGAGCCGGGAGTCCCTTGAAGCCAGCGTTCGCAACGTTCAACAACTGAGCGAAGAACTCGACGCCGTCAAAGCGCAACTGGCCGAGGCAAATCAGAAGTGCATTACGGCTGCGGAGCAGTACGCCCTTCTGGAGCAACAGTTTGCAGCGCTCGAAGAAGCCAGCGTGCAGAGCCTTGCAGACGCAGAGCAACGATATGACACGCTGCTGAGCCAGCATGAAGACGCGCGCAAGCAATTGAGCGAAGCAAGCGACGAACTCGCTCAGCTGGCTCAAAGCAATCGCGCACTGCATGACAACCTGGCCACCTCGGCAGAGCAGCAGCGGGCCTTGGAAGAGCAACTGCAAAGCACTCAGGCTCAGTTGCAAGAGGCCCAGCAAAGTACCGACGCAAAAGCCGGCCACATCAGCCAGCTCAGCTCGGAACTCAGCCAGCGGGAAGCAGCGCTGGAGTCCTTGCAGCAGTTGCATCAATCCATCGAAGAGCAACTGCAGGCAACGGCACAGCAGCGAACTGCCGCTGAAGAGCGGGCAGCGCACAAGGCCGCAAGACTCGAAACATTGAGGGCGGAGCACGATGCGCTCGCAGTCCAGCTCGAACAGATGTCAGCACTGCGCGCCGAGGACCAGCGAGCAAACGCTACCTTGGGCGATAGCATCAGCGCGCTTCGTGAGCAGCACAGTGACCTGGAAAACCAGTTCCGCTCGGTAGCCGGACAATTGGCCGAGGCACAGCAGGTCAACGAGGGCCACGTTGCCACCATCACCGACTTGCGCGCCCACCAGACGGCACTGGAAGCCGAGCTGGAAAACCAACGGCAACAGTCGAACGACCTGTTGGCGCAGGCACAACAGACCAATGTCGAGCATATAGACACCATTACGGCGTTGCGCGCACATCAAGCGGCAGTCCAGGCCAAGCTTGAAGACCAGGCGCAAGCCATGAGCGAGTACCAAACTCAGGCTCAAGAGCAGGAAGCCGCCCACCTCGACACCATCGCTGCATTGCAGTCTGGCCATGCCGACCTGCAAGCCCAGCTGCAGCAGGCAGCCGAGCTACAGGGCCAGACCGACCTGGCCAACGCTGCCCACCTCGACACCATTGCAGCGTTGCAGTCGGGCCATGAACAGCTAGAAAACCAGCTGCTGGAGGCTGCCGAGCTACAGGAGAGAACCCATCAGGCCAATACAGCCCACATGGAAGACATTACTGCCTTGCAAGCACACCAGGCAGCACTGGAAGCCGAGCTGGAAAACCAGATTCAGGCAATGACCCGTCTGCAAACCCAAAGCAATCAGGATATTGCCGAGAAAGACGACACGATCACTACGCTGCGCATGCGCCAAGCGGAACTGGAAGCCGAACTTGAAAGCGAGTTGGAGTATATGAACGAATTGCAGGCCCAAACCCAAAGGGCCGACGCTGCTCAGGCTGAGACCATCGCTCTGTTGAAAGCCCGTCAAGCTGAACTGGAAACAGAGCTGGCCGATCAGCGCCAGACCATGAACGAACTGCAGGCTCAGAACCAGCAGGCCAATGCCGTACACGCGACCACGATTACCGCATTGCAGAACCGTCAGACTGAGCTGGAAGTCCAGTTGCAGGTGATGAACGACGTTCAGGCACAAAGCCAGCGCGAGCATGCAGCACAAGTCAACTCCATCAATGCTTTGGTTGAACAACGTGCCGTGCTGGAAGACCGCTTGCAGGCGCTGACGCTCGCCAACACCCAGTCCGAAGAAGCCCGGGCCTCGCTGGCAGAGACCATTGCGTCGCTGAATCAAGCCAAGGACATGCTCGAAGAGCAACTCCAGCTGGAAAGCGTCAGCCGCCAAGCTGCCGAAGCCAGTCTCGCCGCCACCAACGAAGAATGGCAGGGCCTGCGTCAGCAACTGGAAGCCGAACTCAACTCGTCCAAGGCAGGTCTTGGCGCGGCAAACATGAAGTACCGCGCCCTCACCGGCGAACAGATTCCGCAGTTGAAGGCCAGCCTCAATCAGCTGCTGGAACGCAGCTCAGCTCAGCAACGCAAGATCGACGAGCTCAACGAAAACCTGGGCCGAGCCAACACCCAGCGTCACCTGGCAGAACAGCGCCTGGTCAAGACGCGTTCCAGCATGACCTACCAGCTCGGCTACCAGATCAAGAACAGCGCCAGCTCCCTGGGCGGCCTGGTCAAGTTGCCGGTGCGCCTGCTGCGGCTGTACCGCAAGGCCAACCAGCAACGCCAGCAAAACGAACAGAAACTGCTGGCCAACGAACCGCTCAAGGCACTGTTGCCGCCCCCACCTGTGGTGCAGGACGAGAACTACCTCAAGCTCCCAGCTGCCCTGGCAACCAGCGAGCAGAGCCGCACCACCCTGCTGCGCCAGGCCGACCAGCCCGTCAGCCGCCTGAAAGTGGCGTGCGTGATGGATGAGTTCACCTTCGGCTCGTACCGCTACGAATGCGACCTGATGCCACTCACGCCAGCCAACTGGAAAGTGGAAATCGAAGGCTTCGGTCCAGAACTGCTGTTCATCGAGTCCGCCTGGCGCGGCAAGGATGACCTGTGGGGCAGCAAGGTTGGCCACAACGGCCAGGAGCTGCAAGACATTCTCGCCTGGTGCCGCCAGAACAAAGTGCCGACCGTCTTCTGGAACAAGGAAGACCCGGTCCACTTCGAGACCTTCCTGACCACGGCCAAGCAGTTCGACCACGTGTTCACCACCGATATCGACTGCATCCACCGCTACAAGGGCGCACTCGGTCACGACCGCGTCTACCTGCTGCCGTTCGCTTGCCAGCCTGCGCTGCACAACCCGATCGAACTGTACGAACGCAAGGATGCCTTCTGCTTCGCCGGTGCCTACTACGCCCGTTACCCTGAGCGCACCCGCGACCTGGGCAACTTCGTCACCGAGCTGCCGAAGTTCCGCCCACTGGAAATCTTCGACCGTAACTTCGGCAAGAACGATGTCAACTATCAGTTCCCCGAGGAATACCAGCCGTACATCGTCGGCACCCTGCCCTTCGAGAAAATCGACACGGCATACAAAGGTTACCGCTACGCGATCAACCTCAACTCGATCAAACAGTCGCAATCGATGTTTGCCCGACGCGTCTTCGAACTGCTCGGCTGCAACACCCTGACCGTGAGCAACTTCTCGCGCGGTGTGCGCCTGCTGTTCGGCGACCTGGTCGTGACCACCGACAATGGCGAAGAGATGCTCCGTCGCCTGCAACTGCTGGCAGAAGACCCGCTGAACAGCGACAAGCTGAGGCTGGCCGCCCTGCGTAAAGTGATGCAGGAGCACACCTATACCCAGCGTCTGGAATACGTCATGAGCAAGGTCACCGGCACCTCGAAGGCCCAGCGCCTGCCGGAGATCGTGGTTGTCTGTGAGGCTCAGGATCGCCAGCAATTCGACATGCTGCGCGCTCACCTGAACCGTCAGACCTACAGCCAGGTGCGCATGGTCATCATCAGCGATGCCTACCAGAGCAGCATCGTGACTGACGACCCGCGAATCCTGGTGCTCAAGCCTGCCCAACTGAAGAAGAGTTCTCTCGGTGAGCTGGTCGGCAATACCCCTTGGGTTGCCGCCTTCGTGCCTGGCGACTACTACGGCCCCAACTACCTGCTCGACCTGGCACTGGCAACCCGCTACAGCCGTGCCCAGGTGATTGGTAAAGCTGCACACTTCACCTGCAAAGGCCAGCAAGCCGAACTGCTGTCCAACGAACAGGCCTACCGCCCGACGCAAACACTTGCCGCCCGCCGTTCGCTGGTGGCAACCGAGATCGTTGCCGCCCAACCCCTGCGCAGCTGGCTGAAGAACCTGCCATCACTGCAGTACACCCATGCTCAAGGGTTGGCCATTGATCCGTTCAACTACTGCGAGAACGGCGCGGCACAGCACGAGGCTGTCTGCACCAAGGTCAACGACCTCGAGCTGAACCTGGGCATGACCATCGATCAGCTGCAAGCCCGGGCACAGTCGATCGCGCCGCTGCAGGTCAGCCACGATGCGCCTGAGATCACTGGCCGCGGTTTGGCCGACATGTTTGGCGTCATTCGCAACAAGTTCGTGGACCTGATCGTCGACGGCGATAACTGGCGCGTGCACTCCAAGCTCGCGGACGGCAAGCACGAATACATCTACGCCCAACAGGAAGTCCGTGTGGATGAACTGGGTTGCGAAGAGGGCCGCCTGAAGCTGTTCCTCGACTGCACACCCGGCTTGAACCTACAGTTGGTCGTGCTGTTCCTGGATGCCGACAAACAGCGCATCAGCCACGTCATGCAGTATCCGAACCGCAACCAGACCGCCGATGTTCCGCCAGAAGCTGTGTTCGTGCGTTTTGGCCTGCGCGCCTACGCGGCGGGCAGCACTGACCTGAAAGCACTGGTGCTGGGGCATCGCAACCTGCAGCCCTCTGAAATGATGGGCCGTGGCAAGCACCTGCTGCTGACCAATCACTACCCGACCTACTCCGACTTGTACCGCAACAAGTTCGTGCACACCCGGGTAACGGCCTACCAGGAACACGGTATCGATGTAGACGTGTTCCGTTTGCGCCCCAATGAGACCGTGAGCTACCACGAGTTCCAGAACATCGATGTAGTCACAGGTTGCACATCGACCTTGACGAAGATGCTCGAGAAGAATCGCTACAAATCGATCCTCGTGCATTTCCTCGACGAGCAGATGTGGAATGTGCTGCGTCCATTCCTGAACAGCACACGCATCACTGTCTGGGTACACGGCGCGGATATTCAGCCTTGGTGGCGTCGTGAGTTCAACTTCGCGACCGACGAACAACTGCACCTGGGCAAGCTCGCCAGCGAAAAACGCATGACCTTCTGGCGTGGGCTGCTGCAACCCATGCACCCGAACCTCAAGCTGGTGTTCGTGTCTCGCTACTTCGCCGAAGAAGTCATGGAAGACCTGGGATTCCGCCTGCCGGAAGCTCAGTACGAGATCATTCACAACCCGATCAACACCGACTTGTTCGACCATCGGGAAAAGTCGGCCGAGCAGCGCAAGAAGGTGCTCTCGATTCGTCCTTACACCTCGAAGACCTACGCCAACGACCTGACTGTCAAGGCAATCCAGAGCCTGACGAGCAAGCCCTGGTTCAATGACATGGAGTTCTGCCTGATCGGTGATGGCCCTCTGTTTGAAGAAACGCTGGCTCCGCTGCGCAGCTACGCCAACGTGAAAATCCAGCAGGGCTTCCTCAACCACACGGAGATCGCTCAAACCCATAAGGACTACGGCATTTTCCTGTGCCCGAGCCGCATGGACACCCAAGGCGTATCCCGTGATGAGGCCATGTCGTCAGGCCTGGTACCGGTGACTACCGCCGTCGCGGCAGTACCCGAGTTCGTCGACAACCAATCCGGCTACGTGGTCGAGCCCGAAAGCCACGAGCAACTGGCGAAAGCGATCGAGGACATGTACCTCAATGGCAGCACCTTCGTCGTGAAGTCCAAAGCTGCAGCCAAGCGTGTTCGCGAGCAAAGCGCCAGCGTCAAGATGGCCGAGCGGGAAGTTGCTGTGATACAGAATCATTGAAGACGATGATGAAACCCGCTTTGAAGCATTTCGTTTTTACCAATTTTGGTATCGGCATCAAGGATGAACTGTGGCTGTCCTACAGGCTGGAGGTCTTTAGCAATACTGCCCTCCCGTCTTTGGCCAACCAGAGCAATCAGGGTTTCGAATGGATCATCTTCGTTGATGAAGCACTGCCGACACTGCACCGGACGCGACTGGAGACGTTGCTGCGTGGTTCTGGCCTGAATGCGCGCACGCTTCGGGTCAGCGACTATTCTATGGTCAGTCGCGAAATCCTGCGCCTGATCAAGGACGTTGACGAGGCGGTCCTGGTAACTTCGCGCATGGATGATGACGACTGCATTGATGAGCACGTCATCGACCTGATCCAGGCCGAGGCCACCTCCGAGCACAACATCTCGGAGGTGCTGCTGATATCGCTGAAAAACGGTATCGAATTCCTGCCTTCGGATGAGTGCTATCGCCCGGTCGAATACGACACGCTGGCACTTGCACTGACCCTGGTGGACAAGACAGCAGGCCCCAAGTCGCACGCCATTACTCAGTATGCGCACCACCTGGTCGTCTCGACGCTGGAACAGCATCGGATTTCCGCCGAGCACATTCATCTGAGCAGAGCGGAACCGCTTTATCTGTATACCAAGCACCCGCTCAGCGATTCGTACTTCTTTGGCGCGCGCGCACGCATACTCAGCTCGCCCGAGTGCGTGAAAGGGTTTGATCCGGCGCTGTTTGCGCGGTTCGGCCTACAGACTACCCAGCTTGAATACCTGACCCAGCTGCTGCGAGAGTCTCCGCTGGGCATGCCGCACAAATACCTTGAGAAGCTAAATACGGTCCGTCAGCAAATCAAGGCTGAACAACAGAACGTCTTTGGTGCCGACCAAGAAGTATTGAACAAACTCCTGTCGCAAAAAGCTCGCCTTGAAGTGAAGGCCTCGCGCCCGAACCCCGTGAAAGCGAAGGCAGGGAAGATTCGCGTTGCCATTCTCGGTTCAAGTGCTTCGCACAATTTGTTCACGTTTCAACAAGAAGCCCTCGAACGCTTCGAGGTGTGTTTTTACATGTCTCAATCGTCGGTCATCTCTTACATGGCACCGCCCTGCCTTGATGCCCGGTTCAAGGTCGATACCGAAGACGCCGAGGCTAAACGTGTTCAGTGGGACGCCTCCAAAGACCACTGGAAACAGCTTGAGCAAGCTCGGCCCGACATCGTCATTGTCGATTTCTTTGACGAAAGCATCGGCATCGCAACGTTTGGAAGTTCCATCGTTTCGGCCAGCCCGCTTATGCTCAAAACCCTGTCGCGTTGCGGTATCGAGTTCAAGTTGCAGGCCCCCTGGAGTGAGGAGGCCAAGCAATTGCGCACCTGGGCGCTGCCCATGTTCCTTGAGCGCCTGGCTAGCCTGTGCCCGAACATTTTCGTGCACCAGGCCAACTGGGCGAGCCAGTACAAGAGCAAGGAAACCGTTGCAAGCTTCGCCGGGAGCACCTTCGAGAACCTCATCGACCTCAACAATGCAATCATTGACCCGATGCTGGAAGGCCTGGAGAACTCGACGATCCCAGTCGAGAGAATCGGCGGCAAGGACGCTGGCTTGATTGCAGGGGGGGCGCCTCGCTGGGCCTATTGCCCGTATCACTATGACAGCCCGTACTACAGAACCATCGCCAAACAAGTATTTGCCAAGATGGTGCAACACGTCTCAAAAAACGAGCACAAATGGGCGTTTTGCCCGTATTACTACCACGGCACCTATTACAGAACCCTCGCCAAACAATTGCTGGCGCGGATCATCAATTGAAGTGATCAGATCATGAAACCGTACCTCTTCCTTATTGCACTCCTGACGATGTTGGCCGGTTGTGATCAGCAACCGACAGGCGAGGTGATGCCAGCGGAAAAATCGGCCAACACCCTGCGCCTGAGTGACGCTACCTATGTGCTCCTCCGGGGTACACATCAGAAGTCGTACAAAAAGCCGAACAGTGCTGGGTTCCTGAGCATGCACGAATTTGTGTATCCCGGCGTTGACAAGATTGCCGAAAATGACGTTTACGCCGTGCTGAAAAATAATGGCTATACACGCAAGATCATTACCAACGACGCAACCCAATTCAAAGTGCAGTATTACAAAAAATCAGTGCCGCCAATCGGGGCAATATTTATTACTCGTGCTAAGGATGACGGGCACGAGACCCTCGCCAGTATCTATTGGCAGGAAAAATAATGAATGCTCGCAGCACCTTTGCTCATACGGTTTCAGTTTAGTATGAAACTCCAGCAGCAGATAAAAGCCACCATCGGCTGGTGTATTTCCCTGGGCGTGAAATTCGTCAAGGTGGTGCCGATCATTACCGGCCTGGTGCAAATCAGCACCTTGGCGAGCCAGATATTTCTTTTGCTGGCTTTCTTCCTGCCTCTTAAAGTCATCATTCTTCTAGGCTCAGACAAAACCCCTGCCTATTTTCCTTCGATCCTGCATACGCTCGAGAAGGATCATTTGATCTATGCATTGACGGCAGCGGCGGCCCTTTCCTATATCGCCTATCTGCTGGCGGAACTGGCGACCGCACTGCTGTGCCGTAAAGGCACCCAGACCCTCCTCGCTCGCACGTCCAAGCTCAATTTGTTCGAGAACCAGGAAAAAATTGCCACCAACGCCTACTCTCGCTTCAACCGAGCGATGGCAGGGGGGGCTTTTTTCGGCTTGAGCACGGTGGCGCTTGCCTTTGTATACCCGAGCCTGCTGCTGGCGATTTTCGCGTATCTGGCCGTAGCATCGACCGTTTGCGTGCTGGCCTACAACCACAGCAAGCGCATTCGCGATAGCTTCCACCAGCACTACAGCCCTATTCTGAATGCCTTGGCGGCAACAGGGTTCCTGCTCAGTTTCTTCGTCCTGGTGACTGACTTCCTGTATTTCCAGCACACCAAGATTTTCAACGCCGTCATCGCCGTTCTGATCATGCGCCAGGGCTTGCAGCGGCTGTCGAGCATGATGCTGGACGTTATCGGCCTGCGCATTCAGCATCGGCAGGTCAATGCGCTGTTTTATCAGTCTCAGCCGCTCATCGAACTGCGCCCGCAAAGCAATGGCTTGGACTATATCCTGCAGGCAGAAAACAGAGACAAATGGGTACGCGAGCTGCTTCAAAAACTGAATGCTGAGGCGGTCGACAGCTATCAGATGCAATGGCATCAGGTGGGCTTTACCGACATCTACGCCTTCACCCTGCAGTTTGCCGATGACGCTGTTGAGCACAGCCTGCTGGTCAAAGTGTTTGGCAACAACATCTCATCCTCGGCGCTGCAGGAACGGGCGCTGCTGACGACGCAACGCGGCTTGCCAGTCTTGCCCTTTGTGGGTCATTACAAGGTCAGCAATATAGATTGCCATGTCTATCGATTTGAAGCGTCTGACAAGCTGGCCGGCCGGCAGATTGGCGAAGGCATACTTGGCGTGGCAAAGAGGCTGATACTGCTGGAGCCCGCTGCAGAGCTGATTGCCCAATTCACCCGCACGCGCTTGTACCTCGAACAACGTCTTGATGAAGCCACGATCAGCTCGCTCCGTCTGGCCTGTATCAATGATGACGACACTCAACGTGTCGAGCGCATCATCAACACCCTGCCGTGCATTACCCGGCAACTGGCCGAGCTTCCTCGCCAGATCGTGCCCCTGGATGTCACCAACAACACACTACTGGCGTCCCCCTCCTCCGGCTTTGTCCTCAGCCACTGGAGTAACTGGCGCATTGAAGCGATTGGCTGCAGTTGGCCAATCGCGCAAAAAGATGCGCTTTTCGAAACGCTCGGCTCTAGCGACCAGCGCCCGGCACTTGCTAACGCCGAGCAGCAAAAGGTCTGGCTGGCTGCACTGATGTACATGCTGGAAAGACATATTGTGCGTAAAGACTATTCGGCAGCCCTTGCATTGACACCTGACATCGTCAGCTGCATCGAGATTTTTGATACACCCACAGCTGTAGAGGGCGCGACGCAATGACGAAAGTCTCGATGATTGTATGGAATGAATTCCTCAACGACGCGCGCGTGATGAAGGAAGCTCAAACGCTGCAACGGGCCGGTTATCAAGTTCGCGTGTTCGCACTGCACACGCCAGGCGTCACCCAACAGCAGGCGGTGCTCGACGATGGCATAGAAGTTGTTCGAGTGGCCCGCTCGCCGCTTTGGAAACTGCGTAAGAAGAACCTGCAGCCTGCGGTGAAAGCCGGTGGCGAGTCTCAGCAGTCCGCGCCGGTGAAGCCCAGCCTGAAATTGCTCGTTCTAAGAGCTGTATCACGCGGGTGGACGCACCTCGCGCTGCTGTTCAAGATGCTTGAGTACCGGGCGACGGTCGTGCACTCGCATGACGTCAATACCCTGCCCACCGCCTGGCTGGCAGCAAAACTGTCACGCGCCAGGCTGGTGTACGACGCACACGAAATCAGTACCAGCAGAGAAGGCTACAAGAGCCTGCGGAAGGTCGTCGGGTTTGTAGAAAAACAGCTGATGCCCTCGGCAAATGGCACGATCACCACAACCGACGCACGGGCCAAGTACTTTGCTCGCGCCTATGGCGTGGAGCGGCCATTGGTTCTACAAAACCGACCCAGGCTGATTGAAAGCCCACCCTCGAACCGCATTCGAGAAGAGCTCGGCCTGGTCGAGCCATGGCCGATCGTTCTTTATCAAGGTGGTTTACAGCAAGGCCGCGGGCTGGAAAAACTGGTCCGCACGGCGCAGCACGTGCCTGATTGTTACTTTGTGCTGATCGGCGGAGGCCGGTTGACCCAACCGCTCACGCAGTTGGCGCAAGAACTGAACCTGCAGCACAAAGTGCATTTCATTCCAACGGTGGCCCTGGCCGAACTGCCAAGCTATACGGCCTCTGCCGACGTGGGTGTGCAACCTATTGAAAACACCTGCCTCAATCATTACACCACGGATTCGAACAAACTCTTCGAGTATGTAATCGCCGGGCTACCGGTGATTGCCACTGACTTCCCTGAAATCCGCCGGATTGTCAGAAGCAATGACATCGGCCTGCTGGTACCGGCCAATAACGAGCAAGCCCTCAGCCGCACAATCATTCAATTGCTGGAAGACCCCGCGCTGCGCGCACGGTTCGCCAGCAACGCCAGGAAGACGGCGCAAAACTTGAATTGGGAAAGCCAGGAAAAGTGTTTAGTTGATCTCTACGAGCGGGTGCTGCTCACCCACGCTCACACCAGGTAACCCGGCCGTGAAGACACGCATTCTCTTTTTGAGTTTTTACTACCCGCCGGACCTGTCGGCAGGCTCCTTCCGTGCCGAGGCATTGGTAAAAGCACTCTTGGATAATGTCGGCGACCATGTGGAAATTGATGTCGTTACCACACAGCCCAACCGGTACCATACCTTCAAGACCACGGCCTCGAGCTTTGAGCAGTCGCCAAGCCTGACCGTAAGGCGACTGGCGGTGCCTGCCCATAAAAGTGGTTTCATTGACCAGGCGTTTTCATTCGGTTCGTTTGCCTACCAAGTATGCAAAGTAGCCAACAGCAAACAGTACGACCTGATCTTTGCCACCTCTTCGCGCTTGATGACAGCCTCGCTGGGCGCTTACATCTCCCGAAAAACAGGTACCAAGCTGTATCTGGACATTCGAGATATTTTTGTCGACACCTTGCAAGGGGTACTGCCACCTACCCTCGGCAAACTAGCTTCTGTTGTCTTTTCATCCATTGAAGCTAGCACGATCCGACAGGCTGACAAAGTTAATCTTATTTCACCTGGGTTTACGCCCTATTTTAACAAGCGCTACCCCGACAAGGTATTCACCTTGCATACCAACGGGATTGATGAGCTCTTCCTCACGCCGCCGCCGTTGCCGCCGGCACCGGTCGTCACGCAATACCTGCCTGCGCTACCGCGCCGATTGAAAATTGTGTACGCAGGCAATATTGGTACCGGGCAAGGCCTGCACCTCATTGTCCCGCAATTGGCCAAGCACCTCGAGGATGAAGCCGACTTTCATCTGATCGGATCTGGCGGGGCCATCGAGCGCTTGAAGAAAGCACTGGCTCGCGAGCAGGTGACGAACGTCTATCTCGCGCCCCCGATGAAACGTGACTCTTTATTGAAGCTTTATCGTGAAGCCGATGTACTGTTCTTGCACTTGAATGACATGAAGGCGTTCCGACGAGTATTGCCCTCCAAGCTGTTCGAGTACGCAGCAACTCAGAAACCTATTTTGGCAGGTTTGTCCGGGTACCCAGGTCGATTTGCAAGCAGACGCATTCACAATACGGCCGTATTCAGCCCCTGTGATCTCGAAGCCGCTATCAGATCATTCAGGAGCCTGGAACTGGGCCCCACAGCTCGAAATGATTTCATACAAAAATACTCGCGAACAGCTATCAAAAGGAGGATGGCCTTCGACTTGCTGACCACATCACCCAAGCATTCGGAGTTCGAGCAAACTGAATAGTCAAGGGTCGACAAGTTTGCTAGAATTCAGAGTTTAAATTTACATTAACAAACCCAAGGTCTAACGCTTAACATGAAAAAAATCACCTACGTCGCGGTTTTGTCCTGCCTGCTCGCTTTGGGCGGCTGCAATGAAGAAAAAGGGACTGACATCCAACTTCCTTCCGGCGAAAAGCTGACGCTCGAAGGTAACATGACAAAAAATGTTACCAAACCTATCGAAAACGGTACTTTCAAGACTTTCGAAATCCAGTACAACCTGGCTCAAGCTGAAACCAAGGCTAAAGTCGACGAGCGCTTCCGCGCACTGGGGTATGTTGCTGCCGAGCAGCCAAACGCTGAATCCGCGGCAGTTAAAGTCCATTACATGAAGAAAAACTCTCCGACCATTGGTGTTTTGATCAATGATAAAAACCCAGCACTGGTGAGCATCTACTGGCAAGAAAAGCAGCAATAAGCTGCTCCGGCACCCGCGCATCGAAAGACGAATATTCCCACTGCCGAGCACTCACAGTGGGAATATCTTTCAGTATCAATCACTGACCTGCATTGCGCTCGGCGCCCCCTGGGTCTGTGCCCCCAACAGACTTATACCTGCATAAACGATCAATCAATCCTCACACAATCAGCGCCCAGCGCATCAATAATAATCAATCTGTCACCGCCCCACACTCAGGTTAGGCTACCTATGCACATTAACTACGAAGCGCTCACTACCGACTGGTTCGACAGAGCCATGGGAACGGGCCCACAAGGCGGCAAGTGGAAACCAAAGCATCACCTCGACCTATACAGGCAATGGCCAGAGCAGTATGTGGTTGATTTCAATCAACCCTTCAACCCTTTCGCCTTCGCTATTAATGCCTGCGCATTGGCGAGCGCCTGCAAGATTCAGGGCCCGTCAAAAGTAATACTCGACCAGATCGACTACCTGGACCTGGCGGCCTCTATCTACACTGACACACTGGGCAATCACAACTACATCAGAAACGATTTTTCATTCCCAATGTATTGGGCCACCATGAAAAAACCTTTCTATGGCGCCTTCATGAATGCGTATACCGCCTACGGCTACATGCGCATATTTGAAGCCACCCATGATGAGAAACATTTAAACAAAGCATTGAAGCTCATTTCGACGATAACATCCAACGACACCAAGCTCAAGTTATCCGAGAAAGACTCGCGTGGCGACCTCTGGCTCTACGAATATGTCTTCACCCCCCTGGAGACAGACGCAGAGCATTTCAAGAAGTTAGGCACTGAAACCCAGCCGGACGGCACCATGCGCTTCCGGATTTATAACGGCCACATCGGCGCCTTGATTGCACTGCTAAAATTCAGAAAACTGACAAACATGGGATTTGTCGATGACACCATCGAACAAGCCCTTTTAACAATGTCGAAAAATCTGGGCAGCCAGCTTTTAGATAATCAGTTTTTTTCCTACTCGATTGAAGCCCCACAACTTCCGGATTACGGGCAAGCGAGAGCAGTCCATCTTGCCAAGCAACTGTCCGAAGCCACGGATGATGAGCAACTAAAACTCACGTATCAAGCTTTTGATAAGTTCTACCGTGAGTCAATCAAGGACCGCGAGAAGGAGGTTTATGCCGCGGGAAGAGCAACTGCACGCGAGTTGTACACCCCGCTCAAATCGATATGATCGTTAGCGACGTGCAGTGCAGCAGGAACCCAAGCGAGGCCAAAGGCGCGTCATTGGTTCCCCCCCATCTCGCCCCCCTCATCGCGGGACATCCCGAGCGTTAACTGAATGCTTGTTAAGAGTACGCATGTACTCCAGCCCGCGAGCGCGACTGCGTTGCATTCCTACTGGAGCCTAGGGATAATGGATTGTCCGAGACGTACGCAGCATGCCCGCTTATGGATTGCTGTTTGAAACATCACCACATGAGGCTGACAGGAACAGTGATCAAGAACTTACTGATTTACGGTAGCTGTGTATCCAGAGATATATTCAACTTAGAGGATAGCCGGGTCTTTAAGTTAACCGATTACTTTGCCAGGTCTTCAATGGCGTCACTGTCGAGCTCGCCCTATGCCAATGATGCGGCATTAGACCGTATACCCTCAGCTTTCCGACGACGCATGGTCGGGTATGACTTTTCCAAAGAGCTGATCCTCCAGCCTGAACGACTGTCCAGCGCCGACATCATATTGATCGACTTGATTGACGAGCGGTTCGACCTCGTCGCCCTGCCGACAGGCCAAGTCATCACCCACTCAAGCGAGCTTACCGAAAGCGGCCTGCTGGCTGACAGCGACATACAAGGGTTTCGATTAATTCAGCAAGGCACTGAAGAACGCAGAGCGCTGTGGCTTGAAGGCATGCAGAAGTTCTTTGAGCTGCTGAAGCAGCACAACAAGCTGGACAGCGTACTTGTCAATAAAGTCTACTGGGCTTCCCAGTTTGAAACACCGAGCGATTCAAACTTCCCAGTTACCCTTACTGCAGTAAACAAGGCCAACCAGGAGCTGGAATGGATGTATGCTGCGCTTCATAGCCAGCTGGAAGACAACCAATTCCTCACCTTCCCGCCTGAACTCCTAACCGCCGATGAGTCTCATCGCTGGGGCGCATCGCCCTTCCATTATTGTGAGGGCTATTACAAAGAAGCGCTCTCGCAGTTAACCTCCAAGCAAAAGTCGATTGGTGGTGATAACCCCGCGATCAACGACGCGTCAGGCAAAGCCCCCCTGGTGTCCGACGGCGCCAAAATCACGGTGGCGGCTTACAGAACAGAAAGTGAAATTTTCGCGCATTGCTCATTGGTCATGGACGGCAAGATCTATGAAAATGGCAACTTCGCTTTCTATTTGCTGATTGATGGCGTTCGCCATGATGTACGCTGGTACGAGCCGTCACCGCGCGCACGATTCCCTATCCCTGATACACCTGGCGAACTCGTAGTGGTGGCATTTTACAAGGACCCGCAAGATCAACAAACTTCCAGTAAACGAAGCGTCAGTTGCCTGACACGTTAACCAGGCAAGGCAAACCCAACGCTGATATCTGACTTTCAAGCAGTGGCCGCCATTAGAGCAACCACTGCATGCCACTCATCGAATACCCGGACAGCCCTACGTATTGCCTTTCACGCCGGCGAGGATATTGGGCATTTTCTGGTACAGTTTTACCGAACCTGTAATGCTCAGGTGCCCATTGTCACGATAGATGGGGACCCCATCAATGATGGTTTTACACGCCTTTTCGTCACACAAGACATCAGACAAGTACACCACCTTGGCACCCAGGGCCGTTTCAGCGTATTTCATCAGGTCATTCATCTTTTTATTCGCCCGGTCAAAGGCTGACCTTGCCAGCATGCATTTAGCCGACGGATCAGAGAATGAGGGCTTGGCCACTTCATTCTGAATGCACGAAACAAGCGCGTTATCAATACGTGGTGGAGGCGAGATAATCACCACGTCCTTTCCAAGCGATTTAAGCTTTTCGACAACATTGTGCATATCTTGCTTCGCACGTTCGGGTGTCGATTTAGCGATTTCCATCGCACCGCCCCCGTCAAAAGAAATCGTCTCGAATGTATCCTGCACATACTGCCCGTACGACCCTGCCAAAATAACGGTCGTAATCGATGGGTGCTCACTAATAAATTTGAAAGCACTGTCATTGAACCCTACACACTGCCGCGCCTGCACCTCGAAGTCGCTACGCTTCGTATTGGGCGCTGCGTTCAAGAAGGGCGCGCATGCGCTGCGGGTAGCCTGGCGAATGTCGATTTTCTGCGACTGTAACATCCCTGGAATGTTGTGCATGGCAAAAGAGTCACCCCAAACAATAATCTTGGGGTTTGCCGAAGTCCGGCACTGCTCAGTATCTTTATAAATATTGGCACCGCAGGACCTGTCAAGCCCATAGTTTGGAGCGAACAGTTCGTTTATCTTCTCAGCAGACTGGCCTTTCAGGAACGTATGCGAAAGACCGAACAACGCTAGGGTCAGCGCAGGGAAAACGACCATCGACGGCTTGAAGCCATAAGGCATTTTCCTGAACGGCTCTTCTATCCACCTGTGCAACGCAATAGCCGACAAGAGCGATGCCGCGAGTAATGCACCTTTGACAACCAGGCTATCAGTATCGATCGAGGCATTAGCCAACGCGATTATTGGCCAGTGAACGAGGTACAGCGAATACGAAAGATCGCCAAGCTTATTGACGAACAGCATCCGCGCCTGACCATTCAATAAACGGTGATTGGCCAGCAGTATAATCGCCGTTGCAAAGCAAACCACCACGGCATCGAGGCCCGGATGCGAAAGGCCCGAGTTAACAAATGGCGACGCCAACAGAACCGCAAAAGCAGGTACTGCCAGTTTTAACGAGACGCTTTTGACAATGCCGTTATGAACGACCATCGACGCGACACTACCAATGAGTAGCTCCCATGCTCGAGTGGGGAGCAAGTAGAACGCCGCTGACGGGTTGCTTGCAGAAAGGTAGAGGCAACCCATGAAGCTTGCAATGGCAAGCACAATGAGGATCTTTTTCCAATGCTTGGCGGGCGTGAAAGCCAGGAGCGCAGGAACGACGAAGTAGAACTGCTCCTCTACCGCCAGCGACCACATGTGCAGCAGTGGCTTGGTGGCGGATTCGATATCGAAATATCCAGCTTGGCTAAGCAATACAAAGTTCGTGGAGAACGTCAACGCGCCAATGACTTGCTGCTTCATCGATTCGATCTGCATCGGTGGCAGGAAGAATTTAGCTGCAATGATTGTCGCCAGGAGGGTAACGAAAGACGCCGGTAGCAGGCGCTTTGCTCGACGGAGGTAGAACTGCTTGAATGAAAAGTTATCGCGCGCCAGTCCCTTGGACACAATCGATGTGATCAAGAAGCCTGAGATCACGAAGAAAATATCTACACCCAGGTATCCATACTGAAATCCAGGGATCGCCAAGTGTTCAAGCACCACAAATGCAACGGCAAGTCCCCTTAGGACTTGTATATCAACCCTGATTGTAGACATCGACATCCCGGCTCGTTTCGTTCGACAGCCGCGAATTGTATATCTAAATATTGAGGGCACCAAGGACGACAAAGGCTGCCGCGTGGTGCTCACGAGCGGGTGCCGACAACCTCACAAGCACACCGCGCAGAGTGAAAGCGTCATTCTTCATCCGGGCACGCCACGCACTTACATCTGCAAACCGCATTGAAGTACCCGGCGCACACCCGAACACCTACCCTTAGCTCATTACCTCAAGGCTCCAACCGCCGCTGCTGATAAATCCAGTCCACAATCTCGCCATCCGGCGCATACCCGATCACCGTCTCCCGCAACAGTTGCCGAACCCGCACAAAGTCGTCATGCGCCACCGCCGCCAACAGCTCCCGCAACGCATCCTTGAGCACGTCCCACGACATGAAATCTTCATTGGCACTCATGATCATTGGATGCCGGGTGGCAATCACGTTGTCACCAATCAGCAGCTCCTCGTAGAGCTTCTCCCCTGGCCGCAGGCCGGTGAACTGAATGGCGATGTCGCCCATCGGGTTTCGTTCGGAACGGACGCTGAACCCGGACAGGTGAATCATCTTCTCTGCCAGCTCGACAATCCGCACCGGCTCGCCCATGTCGAGGACGAACACGTCACCGCCCTTGCCCATGGAGCCGGCCTGGATCACCAGCTGCGCGGCTTCGGGGATGGTCATGAAGTAGCGGGTGATTTTCGGGTGGGTAACGGTCAGTGGGCCGCCGGCCTTGATCTGCTTGTGGAACAGCGGGATCACAGAGCCCGAAGAGCCCAGCACATTGCCAAAACGCACCATGGTGAAACGGGTCTTGTTAACCTGCGAGACTTTGCCGCTATCACCGAACAGCACCGGTGCCACTTCGCGGCTCAGGGCTTGCAGGGTCATTTCGGCAAGGCGTTTGGTGCTGCCCATCACATTGGTCGGGCGTACGGCCTTGTCGGTGGAGATCAGCACGAAGTTGGCTACCCCAGCCTGCAAGGCGGCCTGGGCTGTGTGCAAGGTGCCGATGACGTTGTTCAGCAAGCCTTCGGCAATATTGTGCTCGACCATCGGCACGTGCTTGTAGGCCGCGGCGTGGTAGACAGTTTCGACCCGCCAAGTCTTCATGATGTCGAGCAGTTGCGCCTGGTTGCGCACCGAACCGAGGATCGGGATCAGGCACACAGACAACGATTCGCGCGCAATGCGCTGCTCCAGCTCGGAGAGGATGCTGTAGAGATTGAACTCGCTGTGGTCGAACAGCAGCAGGGTTTTCGGCGACTGGCCGAGAATCTGCCGGCAAAGCTCAGAGCCGATCGAACCACCGGCGCCGGTGACCATGACAGTCTGTTCGACGATGCAGCGTTCCAGCAGGTCGGCCTGCGCTGGCACGGTGTCACGGCCCAGCAGGTCGGCAATGTCCACTTCCTGGATGTCGTCGACTTTGACCTTGCCGCTGGCCAGGTCGACGAAGCTCGGAATACTGCGCACGTGCAGCGGATAACCTTCAAGGAAGTTGAGGATTTCGCGGCGTCGGGTGCGGGTGGATGACGGGATCGCCAGGAGGATTTCCTGGGCGCCGGTGGCGTCGATCATTTCCTGCAATTGTTCGGGGCGGTAAACCTGCAGGCCGGCGATTACCCGATCGGTGATGCTGGTGTCATCGTCGATGAACGCTACTGGGCGTAATGTCTTGTCGGTGCGCAAGGCGGCGACCAGCTGGTTGCCGGCACCGCCAGCACCATAAATGGCAACCCTGGGCAGGCCGTTGTCACGACTGGCGAAAGGCACGTGCTGCACGGCGGCTGCAAACCAGTCGCCGAGGAAGTACTGGCGCATGGCCAGGCGCAGCCCGCCGATCATGATCAGGCTCAGCCACCAGTAGTTGAAGGTGATGGACCGGGGTACGACGTTCTGATGGTTGCTGGCCCAGTAGATGATAAAGCCCAGGATCAGCGACGACAGGGTCACGGCCTTGATGATGGCAATCAGCGCGTCGTTGCCGAAGTAGCGCATCACCGCGCGGTACAGGCCAAAGCGGATGAACAGGGGGATGGCTACCACCGGTGCGGTGAGGAACAGCCAGCCGTGGTCGATGATGGGGTTGGCCAGCTCATCGATGCCAAGGCGAACCACAAAGGCCAGCCACAGGGCGGCCCAGATCAGCACGATGTCGGTCAACACCTGCAGCAAGCGTTTATGCCTACGAGGTAGAGCAAGCAGTTTAGCGCGCACCTTATCCATCGCTCCTCTGAAACGTTTCCAGAAATTCCCTGACATCGAGTTGCTCACATTACCTTAGTGTCAATCTTCACATTCGCCTGCGTGGAAGCGGACCGCCAACACAATCAATGGGATATAGGCCAGCACCACGCCCACGGCGCCATCCAGGCCAAGCTTTGCAACACAGAACGCGATCGGCAGCAGCCAGCACAGGTTCAGCACGGCAACCGCGAGTGTGACCGGCAGATGCTTGCCGAATTCCCTGGAAGCAAACTGATAGGCATGGCTGCGATGAGCCTCATAGACCTTGTCGCCGCGCAACAAGCGCCTGACGAGGGTGTAGGTCGCATCGACAATGAACACGCCGAGCAGAATCAGCCAGCACCAGAGCATCGGCGGTGAAACCCAGGCAGCTTGCAGCGACAGGCCGCCGAGGACGATACCGAGGAAACCGCTGCCTGCGTCGCCCATGAAAATTTTTGCTGGGGGGAAGTTCCAGAACAGGAACCCGGCGACAGCAGCGGCCAGCAGCAAGGGCAGAACGGCATGGCTGCCCAGGCCCGTCAGAGAGTATAGCGACGCCGCGCCCAGGCACACGGTAATGGCCTCGATACTGGCGATGCCGTCGATGCCGTCCATGAAATTGTAGAGGTTGAGCAACCAGACCAGGTATACGGCAGCGAGCACACCCCCCAGCCACCCCAGGTCCAGCACCCAGCCGAACAGTGTCAGCGGTGGCAACCCGCCCATCCACGCCAGCATCCAGGTTGCGGCGACGAAATGCCCGAGCAGGCGCCAGCGTGCGGCAATGTGGCCGTGGTCATCCATGAAGCCGATGATCGCGATCAGGGCACCCCCACCACCCAGCGCGACGAGCGAGTGGATGCCCTCGGCGCCGGTCAGCATGAGCCCGACGATGGCCAGCAGGAAGGTCAGGACAATGGCGACACCACCGCCACGGGGCGTCGGTACGGTATGCGAGCTGCGGGCATTGGGCACGTCGATGACGCTGCGTGCCAAGGCGTAGCGGCGCAGGCCTGCGGTCATCAACAAGGACAGCACCAGTACAGCGGGCAGAGACCACAAAAGCATCATTTCTTGTCGTTTTCCTGATAGTGCCTGGCAGTTGCCAGAAGTGCCGCATCCACGCTCACAGGTGGTTGCCAACCGAGTAATTCGCGGGTCTTGCCGATGTCCACCTGCAATGAGCCACACAGGCGCTGCGACAACGCGGCCTTGCCCAACGCTTTGGCAGCGCTGCTCAGCACCCAGGCCGGCACCGGCAGCAAACGTGCCGGCTTGCACAACGCGTGGGCCATGCGCCCGAGCAGTTGGGTGGTGGACAGGTCTTCGCCGTCGCTCACCAGAAACACTTGGTCAGCGGCTGCCGGGTGGTCGATGCAGGTCAGCACCAGGTCGACCAGGTTGCCCAGCGCCACCAGGCTGCGGCGGTTGTGGATGGCACCAAAGGGCAAGGGCACACCACGGTCGAGCCAGCGCATCATGCTGAGGAAATTGGCCTTCACGCCCGGGCCATACACCAGCACAGGGCGAATGATGACGATCTGCATGCCGGTCTGTGCGCCGAGCGCCAGCAAGCCCTGCTCTGCCTCGTGCTTGGAGACGCCATATGGGTCGACCGGGCGTGGCAGGTCGTCTGCGGTGTACGCCTTGCCGGGTTCGGTCTGCTCGCCATTGACCTTGATCGAACTGACGAAGACGAAACGTCGGGCACCAGCAGCACTCGCCGCACGGGCTAACGCCAGGGTGCCGTTGACGTTGATCCGGCGAAATTCGGCCAACGGATCGACGGCGGTATCCGACATGACATGCACCCGCGATGCGCAATGCACGACAACCTCGGGCTTGTGCGCCTGCAATTCGGCTGTCTGGTCGTCTGTGAGATCGCCAATGGGGTAAGTGATGACCCCGGCAGGCACATGGCGCAGGGGTGAACGCAAAGGTACGACGGTTTCGACATTTGCGTTGCGACTGAGCGCCTGCAGCACCGCTGCGCCCACAAAGCCGGACGCGCCAGTCAAAAGTACTCTCATTCTCACCTGATCGCTTTTTTTGGTTTATTGGCTATTACTATCGGATAGATCGCATGACAACGGAAGGCATCTGCATCACGCGATGAAATTTCCGACAAAAACCAGCCTTGAACGACGACACAATAGCCTATTGCGCGTCATCAAACTGACTCAATGCACACGACCCTAAAGAATCTGAAAGAAAACTACAAATCGGCTAATCGATATCAAAGTGCCCTAAGCTCGCTGCTTGCAGACCATGGACAGGGTTTGCAAAACAAAACAGAATCCCTGCTCCCATTCAAGTGCCAATAAGAACTCATGTCCAAAGGGAAAGTCACCAACGCGCTCTCCTCCCCGATTGCCGCGAGTATTGCCGCTATATTTGGCCGTTTTCTGCTTCTTGGGGCGGGAGCCCTGACCGGCATCATCATTCCGCTGACCATGCCGCAGGCTTCGGTAGGCGTGTTTTTTCTGGCCCAATCGCTGATCGCTGCCCTCGCCACCGTGGGGCAACTGGGCTTGAGCATCACCGCACCAGCCTGTATTTCCGCAGCCCAAGGGCACCGCGATAGCGGGCAGGTGAAGCAGGTAATCCGCCGTACACTGCTGATTGCCGTACTCTCCACCCTGGCACTGGCGATCGGCTTCAACCTCTTCATGCAGGTGTTTTCGCGCTATGAAGGCGCCGACTTGCTGCGTCTGCTTCACGCCATTGCCCCCCTGGTCTCGATCAGCATGGTCCTGGCCGCGATGACCACCATCCTGTCCGAGCAGCACCGGGCGCTTGGCCATTTCGTACAGGCCAGCTTCCTCACCACCGGGGCTAGTGTGGCCAGTGCGGCGACCGTCATCCTTGCCTGGCGGGGCGAACTGCAACTCAACCTCGACATGCTGGTCCTGGCGGGCGCAGTGGGGGCCAGTTGTACCGCGCTGCTGGGTGCCTACAGCCTCAGGCGCTGGTATCGGGCGCAAGCCGCCAGCAAGCCCGCGACAGACATCGGTTATGCCACCCTGCTACGGGAAACCCGTCCCAACCTCACCACCACCGTGGTGCTGTTCGTGATGTCGCAGGCCGACTTGTGGATCATCGCCTGGTTTGGCGATGCCGAAGGGCTGGCCATCTATGGCCTGGCCACGCGCCTGGCGGCGCTGGTACTGATACCGCTGGCAGTGATCAACACCGTGGTAGCACCATCGATCGGGCGCATCTGGGTGCGTGGCAAGAAGCGCTACCTGCAACGCGTGCTGGGGGTCGGTGCCGGCGCTGCGACGCTGCTCGGCCTGGTGGGTTATCTGCTGTTCATTGCGTGCGGCCAGTTCTTGCTGACCCACGTATGGTCCAGCGACTATGCCGATGCTTACTATATTTTCGCCATATTGGGCATGTCGCAACTGGCGCAGACCTACGCAGGCACTGCCGGATTCGTACTGATGATGCTGCAGAAGCAACATGTCGCCATGCGCATTTCGGTAGTCAGTGGCGCGTGCATGATCGCCGCCGGGCTACTGGCGATGTGGCTGTATGGAATCATCGGATTAGCCGTGGTATACAGCCTCGGCGGGGTCTGCCAGTCACTGGCGCAAATCTATTGCGTCAAGCGGATATTCAATCTGAACACCACTGCGGATTACACTTCATTGCGCCGCTTCGTGCGCCTTTATTACCGTCGAAAGGTCTCTCATGGTCGCCAGTAACATACAGCCCAAGGTTTCGATCGTCATTCCTACCTACAATACTGGGCGTTATGTGCTGGATGCGATCGACAGTGTGCTTGCGCAGACCTATCCGCATGTCGAGCTGATCGTCGTCGACGACGGTTCGAGCGACGAGACCCCTGCCCTGCTCGAGCAGCACCCGGGCAATTTCATTCGTTATCGGCAGGCCAACGCCGGGCAGAGCGCAGCGATGAACTTTGGCTGGCAACAGAGCAGCGGTGAGCTGCTGGGCTACCTCAGCGCTGATGATCGGCTGCATCCGGGCGCGGTCGAGGCCATTGTCGCCGCCATGGCCAAAGCGCCCGAGGCGGTGCTGGCCTACCCGGACTTCTGCGTCATAGACGAAGACTCCAAACCTGTACGCACCGTGCACACCCCTGATTATGAAGAGCGCCTGCTGATCGCCAACTTCCAGTGCCTGCCTGGGCCGGGGGCGTTGTTCCGCCGTTCGGTATGGGAGCAAGTGGGCGGCTGGAACACTGGCCTGCGCAACATCCCCGACATGGACTTCTTCCTGCGTCTTTGCCAACACGGGCCTTTTACCCGCGTGCCGACACCGCTTGCAGATTTTCGCATCCATTCCGGCTCGACCACTTACAACCCTTGCAACGCCGAACGCTCCGACGAGCCGCTGCGGGTAATCAACAGCCTGTACCAGACGCGCGGGCTGTCGCCCTCCATCCTGGGCTGGAAGCGCAAGGCGCTGGCCAATGCCCTGATGCTGTCTGGCTTCATGCACGGCTTCTCTGGCCGCTATACGCTGTTCCTGGCGCGCATGGGCAAGGCGGCCCTGCTCGACCCTTCTTCGCTCCTGTCGCGCAAGATGGTCAGCTATGTATTGACTATCGTCAGGCCTAAATCCAAAGCCTGAACCTTGGCCAGGGCAGCGTCAGCGCAACACTCAACTGAACAGCAACACCGGGGTGCGTCAATGATTCAAGCTGTCCAAGGGCACTTGCTGGGCAATCGCTACCTGCAAGTCACGGCGATGATGGTCGTGGCCATCGCCACGGTCGCGGCAGCCTTGAATTATCCAGCCTCGCTGCTGCCGCTGTTGCTCAATGGCGCGCTGGCAGCGCTGCTGGTGCGCAGCGTGCTGAACAACCGCACCAGCTTCTTTTCGTTCTTCCTGCTGGCCTTTCTGATCCTTGGCTGCTGGGCAAAGCTGGTGCTGCACTTCATCCTGGATACCCAGTTCATCGAACCGATAGGCGCCTTCGACGACTCACCGCAGTTGTGGGACGCCGCGCTGATGGCGCTGAACATCACCTTCGCCACACTGCTGGTCTGCCAAACCATCGCCTCACGCCAGCGGCCCCCGGCGGCCATCTCTGTCGACAAGCCCCGGGCACTGCTGGTACCCGCCCTGTGGCTGGCGTTGGCGCTGACTGGCCTGCTGCTGGCACTCAACTTCAAGTACGCCATTCTCAAGGTAGGCACCGAACCCGCCCTCAAGCTGCCCAGCGTCGTTTATGTGCTGGTATCGTTCATGATCGCCTGGGGCAACCTGATCCTTCTGGCCACCCTGGGTTACTGGCTGGTGCAGGCACGCAGGATGAAGCTGGAGGTGCTGTTCTACATCCTCATTCTGGAAGGCGCGATAACGGCGGTTTCCATGGGTAGCCGGGCGCAAATGATCCTCCACGTTGCGGCTCCGTTCGTGGTCTACCTTACCCACAGCCGTGAGCTGGTCACGGCGTTACGCGTGGTCCAGTGGGCCAGGATCCTGGCCGTCACCGCAGCGCTGTTCGTGGCCTCGCTGCTGCTGGTTTCCGCCGATCGCCTGCATTCGTTCGCCCAGGCCAGGCCGGTCGGGGCACCGGTTGCCGTCAGCAGCCAGCTACTGGCCAGCGCTGCCAACCAAACCAGCGCCCAACCGAACCTCGCGCTCGGCGGCATGACCCTGGTCCCCGCCGACGCCGCCCAAGCCGTCACGGCCATGCTCGCCCCCGCCATGCCGTTGTTGCGCATCGCCACCCAGGCAGTACCGCTGCCCGTGATGCCACCCGAAGAAACAGCACAGATCAAGCGCGAACGCTGGAAAGGCATGCTCATGGAACTGAGCAAGCTGGTGGTGGACCGTTGGGTAGGCCTGGAAGGCGTACTGGCGGTCGTCAGCCACGAGGACACCGGCTGGCCGCTGTTTGTCCGCAGCCTCGCCGAGCGCCCGGAAAGCGGCACCCAGGCAATTTACCAGCGGATGTCGGATGCGCAGTACCAGACCTTCGAAAACTTCACCTTCATGACCATTCCGGGCCCGATTGCCATCCTGCTCTACAGCGGTAATCTTGCGTTGTTGGCAGGGGGCCTGGCGTTGTTGTTCCTGGTCGGCACCCTGGCCGAACGGCTGGCCAGCCAGCTGGTCGGCAATATCTTCACCCAAGCCACCATAGGCGTAGCGTTGGCGTATCTGGTGGTGCAAACCAACTTCCCTCGCGTGCAGTTCTTCTTCCTGATCGAACTGCTGGGTTTCATCGCAGGGTTATATCTGGCACGCATCCTGGTGATTGCGCCACGGCCAGGTCAGGCATCCCTCATAGCGACCCCTTAGCCCCTGTCGCAGTTGTAAGAAAATTCCGACGAACGTCGTGTTTTGTAGCGCACACTTTCGCTCAACTTTTGTCACAGTTAGGTCAACCCTCATTATTACAGACCAGGCACATGCCGCTGCTGAACCCAGCAAGCGGCATGCCCAGGTGTGATCAGGCAGATCCCCTACGATGACAGCAGCTATCAGGACTTACAGCGCGACCCCGTCCCTCGATGCATGCGTAGCGCCGCTTTTTGCGCTGTGTGCGTGGGTGACGCTGAACCCGTATTTTCTCTGGTATTCGTTGCGCCATATGGCGGTTGCAGGGCTGCTCTCGGGTTGCCTGGCCGTCGCTGCATTCCTGCTCGGTGATCGGCCACGCCGGCGCGAGCTGCCAGGGTTCATCCTGATCTGCCTGTTCGTGGTCTATATCAGCATGCTACCCAAGATCGACGGCACCACCACGCGCTGGTATTTCGTACTCCCAACGCTGATGGCATTGTGTGTATTTTCCGACCAGCGACGCGGCAAGGTGCTGCAGTGGTTTGGCTGGATCTTCGCTATCAGCCTGATCCCTGGCATCGTTGTATCCCTGTGTGCCATCGCCAACATCCCCATTACGCTGGACCGCGTGCCCCTGCTCAACCCGACAATGGCCGAAGCGGGCGGGTACTACTTGCATGCCCCGGGCGCGTTGCTGTTGTCGGGCAACAACCTGTCGCTTCCCTGGGGAGGCGAACTGTACCGGCTGTGCGCGATGTACGATGAACCTGGCATGGTCGGCACCCTCGCCGCCTTCCTGTTGGCGGGCAACCGGTTCCGCCTAAAGCCCTTCCCGTTTCTGATCATCTTCGTCGGCGGCGTACTGTCGTTCTCGCTGGCATTTATCGTCATGGCATCGCTGGGCTTCCTGTTCCGCCTGGTACAGGCCCGTTCACCGATCACGTTGCTGCCCTTGGCCGTGCTTGGCCTGTTCGGCCTGCTGGTGCTGGGCATCATCAAGCCCAGCGCACCGCCGCCACCACCTGTCGCGCAGGCAGCCGCGCAGGCAGCCGATGAAAAAGCAGTAACTCAGAGTGGGGATCTACTGTTCTCACCCGCCGCCGACTCCGCCAACGGGTCAGCCAGTGATGCTGCGACAACGCCGCAAGTGCCGGCAACCCAGCAGCCAGAGCAGCACCTTCGCCAGACTCAGTACCTCAATAACCGGTCGCTGCCGGAAATGGACAAACTGTTGGCGCGCTATTTCGATGCTGACACCAAGACCTTGCTGTTCGGCATGGGCGCTGACTCCAGCGTGGTGTATGGCGGGGTGTCCCAGGTTGTCACGCGATTGCTCACGGACTTCGGCCTGATAGGGGCGCTGTTGTTCGCCCTGAGCATGATCAGCCTGACCTTGGCCATTACGCATAATGCCAAGCGCCGGTTGTGGGTGCTGCTGTTCTTCGCGCTGTTCGCACTGAGTATTTACCAGCGGCCCATCGTCTGGATGCCCTATGCCTTCACCATGTTCATCTGCAGCTCGACGCTGGCCGGGCGCCGCAAGTCTTCTGCATCGAACCTCCAGCAGCCAGCTACCTGAAGCCGCTGGCGCCGTGCACGTAGCCCATGCTACGGGCACGGCGCCACCTCAATCCTTCATCGACCCACTGCGCAGCAGTTGGGTGAAGCGACGCAGCATGACCTGAACCGTCGCCGACCAGGTGTAATGCCCAAGGATGAAGGCTTTGAGCCGCGCGCCCTTGGCCTTGAGCTCAGCCTCATCTTCCAGCATCCGTTGCAGCCCCGAAGCGATGCCGTCAGCGCTGGCTGGAACCACCATACCGCCCTGTACATCCTCGACCTGGTTGAACCCGCAGGTGTCGGTCAGCAGTACCGGCAGCCCGACCACGCCTGCCTCCAGTGCAACCAGCGACATGGCTTCCGAGCGCGACGGGATGACCAGCAGCATCGCCTGGCGATAGACCTGGGTGCGTTGCGCCTCATTCAGAAAACCGATGAAGTGGATCCGCTCGGCCAACCCTGACGCGCTCACCTGTGCCTGCAAAGCTTGTTGCATGCCAAAATCCGGCCCGGCCATCACCAGCGGGTACCGCTGCGCGGCCGGCGTATCGAGGTAGGCCTGAATCAGATAATCCGGCCCCTTGACCGGGGCTAGCCGCCCCATGAACAGAATGAAGGGTTCGTCGGGAACAACGACGGTGGGTGCCTGTTGCTGCTCGCCTGGCTCGGCCACGGCATTGCCGATCACCGGCACACTGGCCTGAGGGACGTCAGCTACCTGCGCAATCACGCCCTGCTCCAGGTCGGTAATCGCGATGAAGCCCGAGGCGCCTTTGATCAGCCAGCGCCCGACGCTCAAGTGGAAGGCTTTCTTGATCGTTGATGGCGCCCCCACCGAAGCGAATTCCCCTGCCGGGCACAAAACGTAGGGGCGCCTTGCGAACAGCGCGAGCAGGCCCATGGCCACGCTCAGCAGGTTCCAGTAACCCATGATGTGCAGCACATCGGCATTGCGCACCAGGCGCCAGGCACGCCAGGGGTTAAGCAACGGGATGGGAAAGTGCTGGCCGATGCGGCCGGTGATGTAGCTTTGCACGCCGTGCTCATCGAACTCGCGCTGCCAGGAGTTGCCGGTCATGGCGATGGCTGCACAACCGCTCCCCGCCTTTGCCAGATGGGTGGCCAGGTGGCGGGTACGCTCGGCCGTGCCACCGCCCAGCTTGGCATCGAGTGAAATGTTGACCAGCAGTACCTTCATGCCGACTCCTTGAGCACTGCAATGTAGCGGTGCAGTTGTTGCTTGAAGTCTGCCGTCGGGGGCTGCCGCCATTCGGCAAGCCGGGCTTCGCTGAACCGTCGCATGGGGTTGGCATTGCTGACATTGCGCAGGCGTAGCAGCAGCCGTAACAGGGCCTGGGGCACATGCGGCAGGTAGCTGATCGATGGCCGCCCGAATGCCTTCAGCAGGGCATCCTGCAGGTAGCCGAAGTTGTTCTCGGCCGCCGCATCATCGGTCACCAGCACCACCTCGCCTTGACGTATCTCGGGCACTTGCGCCACGAACACCAACGTCTGCACCACCTTTTCGACACTGACCAGGTGCATACGCCGCGGCCCGTACAGCACCCGGCGCAAGCCCAGCTTCCAGGCCGGGGCACTGGAAACTTCACGCACGAACGACACGATGTTCAACCCACCATCGCCAAACACCGCCCCCAGGCGCAGCACCAGTACTTCAAAACGGCTGGCCGCCACCGCCCGCACCAAGGCCTCGGCAGCGGCATGCTCGCGCTCGTAGGGGGTTCGGGGCTGGATCGGGGTAGCGGCATCGACCACCGGGTCCGGGGCAGCGCCGAAGACATCGATACTGGATACATGCACATAGCGCTTCACCGGCACTTGCTCACAGGCTTTCAGCACATTGACGATGGCAGGTTCGAACCAGCCGCTGCCATCTGGCCTTAGCAGGTTGATCACGGTACAACCGGGCGCCAGGATGACCGCCAGCGATTCGGGGTCATTCACATCGAACCGTTCGATGCGCACGTTGGCGGCGCGCAACCAGTCAGGTTCGGTACGGTGAATCGCATAGACGACTTCGGTGTCACGAAGTGCACTGCATAAATCCAGGAAGTGCCGGCCGACAAAGCCGCTTCCCCCAATAACCACCAGCTTGTTCATGTGCTGTTCAATCCTCCATGCGGCCTGTTTCGGCAGTCGCCTTTGCCCCACTCGGTCGCACCACCGGGCCTCGCGTAACAGAGGGGCAGGCATTGCTGGGGTCGGTGGGCGGCACGCCGGGGCATGCCGGTGCTGGGCACGGTAGAGATGCAGGGCTGCCCGAGATCAACCGACGGGCAGCCTTGGCGAGGTGCTTTACTTGGACCAGACCGTGCGGTTGATGTAGTCCGTGTAGCTGTAGACGATACGCACGACCTGCTTGGACACCGGGCCGCCGAGGTAGTCCTGCACCACCGGTATCACCCGATGGGTGCGGTCATGCTGGCTGATCACCACGCGAACGGCATCCAGTACGCGATCCGGCGTGAGGCCGCACATAATCAGCGTACCTTCGTCCATGCCTTCGGGCCGCTCATGGGCATTACGAATGGTCACTGCTGGAAGATTGAGCAGCGAAGCCTCTTCGGTAATGGTCCCGCTGTCGGAGAGCACGCACAACGCACCCATTTGCAGGCGGATGTAGTCCAGCAGGCCGTAAGGTTTGACGAAGCGGATCAGCGGGTGATCGAGGCTCTCACCCAGGTCTTCGAGGCGTTTGCGGGTGCGTGGGTGGGTCGAGACGATGATCGGATGGCCATAGGCATCGGCAAGCGCGCGCAACGAGGCAAGCAGGTCGCGCAAGTTCTGCGGCGTATCGACGTTCTCTTCACGGTGCGTGCTGACGATGAAGTACTTGCCCTCCTCCAGCGCCTCACGCTCCAGCACCGTCGAGGCATCGATTCGCGGCCGGTAGTAGTCGAGCACTTCCTGCATGTGCGAGCCGGTCTTGATGATGGTTTCCGGGCGAATACCTTCATCCAACAGGTAACGCCGGGCATGCTCGGTCAGTACCATGTTGATGTCGCTGAGGTGGTCGAGTACCTTGCGGTTGAGCTCCTCCGGCACGCGCTGATCGAAACAGCGGTTACCCGCTTCCATATGGAAAACAGGAATCTTGCGACGCTTGGCGGCGATCACCGCCAGGCAGGTATTGGTATCGCCGTAAAGCAGCAGCGCATCGGGCTTTTCCAGCTCGAAGATTTCATCCGACTTGGCAATCACTTCGGCGATCGTACCGGCCGCCGTCGTACCCACGGCGCCCAGGAAGTGGTCCGGCTTGCGAATACCCAGGTCGTCGAAGAACACCTGGTTGAGCTCGTAATCGTAGTTCTGCCCGGAGTGCACCAGGATGTGGTTAGCCTGCTCATCGAGTTCAGCGATGACGCGGCTCATCTTGATCAGTTCGGGCCGAGTACCGACCAGGGTCATGACCTTAAGCATTGAGTTCTTCCTGGATGTAGTCGAGTTTCAGCAGCAGGGCCTTGATGCCCTCGATATCAAGCCGCTCGGTATTGTGAGAGGTGTAGTCATCCAGCTCGGAGATATGCTGCTCGCCTTCGACAAAGTACTTCTTGTAGTTCAGGTCGCGGTTATCGGCAGGGATACGGTAGTAACGGCCCATGTCATCGGCCTTGGCCATCTCTTCTCTGGAAATCAGCGACTCATAGAGCTTCTCGCCATGGCGGGTGCCGATCACTTTTACCGGGTTTTCCCGCTTGAACAGCTGCTTGAGTGCTTCTGCCAGGTCTGCGACGGTCGACGCTGGCGCTTTCTGCACGAAGATATCGCCCTGCTCGGCATTTTCGAATGCGTGCAGCACCAGGTCGACGGAGTCTTCCAGCGACATGAGGAAGCGCGTCATGTTCGGGTCGGTCACCGTCAGCTCGTTACCGGCCTTGAGCTGGTCGACGAACAGCGGTATCACCGAGCCACGCGAAGCCATCACGTTGCCGTAACGGGTCGCACAAATCACCGGGCCTTGCTGAGGGATCATCCGCGACTTGGCGACCATGAGCTTTTCGGCCATGGCCTTGGAAATGCCCATTGCATTGATCGGGTACACCGCCTTGTCGGTACTGAGTACCACCACGCGCTTCACGCCGTTGGCAATGGCCGCGTTCAACACGTTCTCGGTGCCGATGACATTGGTCTTGACCGCTTCCATGGGGTAGAACTCGCAGGACGGTACTTGCTTGAGCGCTGCAGCATGGAAGATGTAGTCGACCCCGACCATCGCCTCGGCAACACTTTGATAGTCGCGCACGTCGCCGATGTAGAACTTCACCTTGTCATTACCCAGGGCGATACGCATGTCTTCCTGCTTCTTCTCGTCACGGCTGAAGACGCGGATTTCCTTGACCCTGGTGTTTAAAAAACGCTTGAGTACCGTATTGCCGAAAGAGCCGGTACCACCGGTGATCATTAGAATTTTGTTATCGAACACGTGTGCGCTCCTTGTAATACGTTATTGACGCTGTGCGTGCATGAATTCTATGAGCGCCGGCCAGGTTGGCGGCTGGTAGCCGGCATCGGCGCGAAAGCGCGAGGAGTCCAGCGAGCGGTCGATGACCAGCTTGTCATCCGGCACGATCTGGATGTCCTTGCCGTATACCTGAGCCACTTGCTTGAGCAGCTCATATTTGTCGATAGGCTCGGCCGAGACGTGATAAAGCCCCTTCAAGGTGGGGTTTGGAATCACGTACTCCAGCATGACCCGGGCCAGCTCGGCAGTCGGCAGCCCAGAGAAGATCGCTTTGTTGAAACCTTTGACACTGCCTTGCTGGGACAGGAACCAGTCAACCAGCGAGGCGTTGCTCTGCAACTCATGGCCGATAATCGAAGTGCGCAGCGTCACCGCATCGTCCAGGTCATGCAGTTCGCCGATGAACTTGGATTTACCGTACAGGTCGGTGCAATCAGACTCATCCTGCTCACGGTACATGCCCTTGGTACCTGAAAACACACAGTCGGTGCTGACATGGATCAGGCGCGCGCCCGCTACCCGGCACAAGGTTGCCAGCCGATGAGGCAGCATGGCGTTGATGGGCAAGGCGGTCAGCGGGTCCTTGGCATCGGCCAGTTGCTTGATCAGGCCCACGCAGTTGATCACCACGTCGGGGCGCGCTTTGGCAAACGCCGCCATCAGCGCGTCGGCATCGAGCACGTCGACCCCGGTCAACAGGCACTCTGACTGTTGCGGCGTGAAATACCTGAGCGCGGACGAGGACCGCAGGGTGCCCAATACACGATGTTGCGAATTCGCCGAGAAATACCGGAAGACGGCGCTCCCCAACATGCCCGAGACACCCAATACCAATATGTTCATCGCGTCGTCTTGTCCTGTTCAATCCGTTGTTCGAACATTCGCACCAGTGTCTTGCACTGCGCCCTGAGTTCGAAATGTTTCAAGAAGTAGGCACGTGCCTTGGCGCCCATCTGCTCGCGCCGCTCCATGGGCATCGTCTGCATCGACTGTATGCAGGCTGCGAGCCCGGCACCGTCTTGCGCCGGGCAGGTTATACCGGCGCCAGCGTCGTTGATCACGCGGGCACCCTCACCGTCCAGGCAACCAATGATCGGCCGGCCGGCTGCCAGATAAGCCTGCACCTTGCTTGGAATTGTAAAACTGAAAATCTCATCACGCTTGAGTGTAACCAGCAACGCCGAACTGAGCGCGAAGAGCTCCGCCATTGCCGACCGCGGGTAGGCCCCGGTGATGATCAGATTATCCAGCCCCCACTTGTGTTTTTCTTCGCTCAGCCATACGGCCTTGCTACCCGTGCCTACCATCACGATTCTGGCTTGCGACTGCTCGGCCTGCAGGGTACGTGCGGCTTCGATGACGGTTGACAACCCCTGGGCACTGCCCAGGTTGCCGGCAAAGACGACGCAGAAATGCGCTCGCAGCAGCGCCGTCAGCGATTCGGGCAAGGGGCTGACTTCGCCAGACTCGTCTTGCTGCAGGTAAGAATTGGGGTAATAGTTGATCTTGTCTGCCCGCGCATAGCGCTTGACCGGCTCGATGAACGCCCGCGACTGCACTAATAACACATCGACCGCCCAGTACAGCCCGCGCACCAGCAGCCCGACAATGGACAGCAGGAACCTGTTACGCACGAAGCCGGTAGCTTCCAGGCTTTCTGGCCACAGATCCTGAACCCACAGAAAAACCGGCGCGCGGTGTACGCGTTTCATGGCGAGGGCAGGGATGACGGAAATGATCGGTGACGGCGCAAAGACGAAATAGATATCGAACTTGCTGCGCTTTGCGTGGCGTCTGAAATACTTGACACCATTGGCAACAAACGACAGGTAATTAAGGATGAGGTTTTTCGCGCCACCGTGCTTGCGCGGCCGCAGGGGCGCACGGTGAACTGTAACCGTGTCGGCGAAGCGATCTTCGACAGGATCATTGGCGGTATAACCTGGGAAAACCTCTCCACCTGGATAGTTAGGTTTGCCCGTGAACACTTCGACATGCACGCCCAGCGCACTCAACTCCCGAACGATATCATTGATGATGAAGTTCTCAGGGTAGAAATACTGGCTGACCACAGCAATTTTCAAAGGGGCTTGCGTCACACTGACTTATCCTTCTGGGCGTGGCGGTATCGGAGCTGCATGAAGTGCCCTGAACCCTCGCGGTAGCGGGCGCGAAAGCTATCAGATGGCAAGCGCTGGCCTGCGGAATACAGTCATTGCGCCATCACCACTAATCCACTGCCATTCCACGACCGCCGGAATACCAGAAGACAAGCAACCCACTACTATTGCCCTAGCCACTTCCCGATGTTGACGCATGTTATTGTAGTTACCCAAGGATCGCCATCCTTTGGCCATCAATTAATAAACTGTAGCTTGCTAATGTTTTGCTGCAACCCATGCCAACACACGGCCATCAAGCTACTACCCTGCGCCAGCGGCTTCAACCCCTTGGCGCAACACCCACGGTAAGTCTCTCATTTGCGATTGCAAGTTCCACACACACGCGAAAAAAAGCCGCCATCCATCGGATAGTACGTAGCATTTCATCGCATAGCGTGGAGATAGATCCCCATTTGGCGAAATTGCCAACCTGCCTCTGCATGGATCGGCCGCTCAAGGAACGCTGACCGTTACCATATATCCCTGCTGTTTGAATTGCGCTTCAATAGCCTTGCCCAAGGTTTTTTTTGCCGCCTGCTCACCGTGAACCAGCACCACATGGCTGGCCGGCTGCGCGCCTTGCGAAGCGAACCGCACCAGCCCCGCCTGGTCGGCATGCCCCGAGTAGCCTTCGACGGTCATCACCTTCGCACGTATCTCATACCGCTGCCCGTCCAGATCAATCTGCACCAAGCCCTGTTTGCCTTCGCTTGCCTGTATGGCGGCGCCAGGCGTGCCTTTTGCTTGATAGCCTACAAAAAGCACCTCATGCCGCGGGTCTTCCAGCATCGCCTTCAGGTAGTTGACGATACGGCCGCCCGAGCACATGCCATTACCCGCAAGCACGATCGCTGGACGGCCCGTACTTTTGAGGTAATTGACCACCTGTTGGTGCCGGGCATGGGTATCAACGGCAACGAGTTGGTCGAACCCCAGCGGATTGCGCCCCTCACCCACTCGCCCCCTGGCCTCGGCGCTCCAGTAATCGTGCAGTTCACGGTAGGCAATGGTGATGCGCTGCGCCAGGGGCGAGTCGAGAATGACGGGCAACTGTGACCAATCGAGGCCATCACGCGCGGATGCTGCCGTATCAGACAGCAATGACTTGTGATGCAGGATGTCCTCGATTTCGTACAGCAATTCCTGGGTCCGGCCGAGACTGAATGCGGGGATAAGCAGGGTTCCGCGGTCTGCCAGCGCATGATCGATGGCGGCTTCCAACTGGCGCCGGCGATTGCTGCGCTGCGGGTGCAGACGGTCACCATAGGTGCTTTCGAGTACGAGCACGTCGGCACGTTCTGGCGGCTGCACAGGGCGCAACATGGGATTACGACCGCTGCCCAGATCCCCCGAGAACACCCAACGACTATCACCCTCAACCAAGCGCACATCGCACTCTACATAGGCAGAGCCCAGCAGGTGGCCAGCACGCTGCAAGCGGATGCGGCATTCGACACCAGCGCGAACGGCAACATCATGCCAATGCCCGAACGGCACCGATATGATCAGCTCATCGAGGATGTCGAGATAATGTGCCACGTGTACCGGTTCACGACTGATGCTCAATTTGTACGCATCCTCCAATACCAGCGGAAGAAGCTTTGCAGAAGGTTCGCTACAGAGAATGGGGCCTCGGTAGCCGGCTGCCAGTAGCGCCGGAATACGGCCAACATGGTCGATGTGCACGTGGGTGAGGATCAGCGCCTGAACGCTACCCACGTCGAAACCAAGGGGTGCGGACTCTGCGCCCGGCGATGCATCGGCACCTTGCTCCAGACCACAATCGATCAGCAGGCTGACACTGTGATCAAGGTGAAGCTGGTGACAAGACCCGGTGACACCTCGGGTGCCGCCATGATGAGAAAGGACGGGGAATTCCATGCTGCCGCGTACTCGCCTGGGCCGACAATGAAGTCCGCTATTACTTCACGACAGCCGTTTCAGGCATAGAGGAAACGCCCCAAGTATGCGTAAGAGATTTCCTTAGTTACCGCTTAGCGCCGCCTCACGGGCAGAAGCGCGAATCTTGCGCTTGCTGCGCTGTACGCCGTAGGCGCCCAGCAATGGCCCAACCGCCAAACCAATGACAAGGGCCGCCAGCACCAGCACCGCAACCGGCACGGCCGGTGCCGCCCAGCCGAACAGGACCAGCGAGACCGCCTGCTGATTCTCCAGCACGAAGAACAGCACCACAGCCGCCAACAACAGCACGAACACCGCCGCGAGGGCGCGCTTGAGGTTCCGCATCAGATTGCTCCTTGGTTGATCAGGCTTCAGCCTCGTCTTCTTCATTGACCCGATCACGCAGCTCTTTGCCGGGCTTGAAGTGCGGCACAAATTTGCCTTCGAGGCTGACCGACTGGCCGGTCTTGGGGTTGCGGCCGACACGGGGCGCACGATAGTGCAGCGAGAAGCTGCCGAATCCGCGAATCTCGATGCGATCGCCTGTGGCCAGGCATTGTGACATCTGCTCAAGCATGGTCTTGATGGCTAGCTCCACATCCTTCGAGGAGAGCAGCCCCTGATGGGTGACAATACGTTCGATCAGCTCCGACTTCGTCATATTTTTCCCTTCGTTATCAAGCAGCTAGATCATTGCTTAACCAGTTTGTAGCACGCCGGGAAGGATTTGAACAGGGTGGTTCTTGACTTAATAAAAAAATTCAAGATTGAAGTTATACAAGAATGGGCTAATCACGCTGCTACAGGGGCAGTCTGTACCTGGAAAAAACAGGCATAAAAAAAGGGCGACCCGAGGGTCGCCCTTTCTACCGATCAAACAGAACTTAGTTCTGCTTGGCCATTGCTTCGCGCAGCAGCGCAGCCATGGTGGTGTCGGCAGCCGCTTCCGGAGCGTTTTTCAGGCTCTGGATGGCTTCACGCTCTTCAGCGTCGTCTTTCGATTTGATCGACAGGCTGATAACGCGGGACTTGCGGTCAACGCTGATGATCTTGGCTTCGATCTCTTCGCCTTCTTTCAGAACGTTACGCGCGTCTTCAACGCGGTCACGGCTGATTTCGGAAGCTTTCAGAGTGGCTTCGATGTCGTCGGCCAGGGTGACGATGGCGCCTTTGGCGTCAACTTCTTTCACGATGCCCTTGACGATAGCGCCCTTGTCATTGACAGCAACGAAGTTGGAGAACGGATCGTCTTCCAGCTGCTTGATGCCCAGGGAGATGCGTTCGCGCTCTGGGTCGACCGACAGGATGACGGTTTCCAGCTCGTCGCCCTTCTTGAAACGACGTACGGCTTCTTCGCCGGTTTCGTTCCAGGAGATGTCGGACAGGTGAACCAGGCCGTCGATGCCGCCGTCCAGACCAATGAAGATACCGAAGTCGGTGATCGACTTGATGGTACCGGTGATCTTGTCACCCTTGTTGAACTGGCCGGAGAAGTCTTCCCATGGGTTGGACTTGCACTGTTTGATGCCCAGGGAGATACGACGACGCTCTTCGTCGATGTCCAGAACCATGACTTCCACTTCGTCGCCAACCTGAACGACTTTCGACGGGTGGATGTTCTTGTTGGTCCAGTCCATTTCGGAAACGTGTACCAGACCTTCAACGCCTTCTTCCAGCTCAGCGAAGCAGCCGTAGTCAGTCAGGTTGGTAACGCGAGCTTGTACGCGAGTACCTTCTGGGTAGCGGGCAGTGATAGCAACCCACGGATCTTCGCCCATCTGCTTCAGACCCAGCGAAACGCGATTGCGCTCACGGTCGAACTTCAGAACGCGAACGTCGACTTCGTCGCCAACGTTAACGATTTCGGAAGGATGCTTGATGCGCTTCCAGGCCATGTCGGTGATGTGCAGCAGGCCGTCGATACCGCCCAGGTCCACGAAGGCGCCGTAGTCGGTGAGGTTCTTGACGATACCTTTGACTTGTTGGCCTTCCTGCAGGGTCTCCAGCAGGGCTTCGCGCTCGGCGCTGTTCTCGGCTTCCAGCACGCTGCGACGGGAAACGACAACGTTGTTGCGCTTCTGGTCCAGCTTGATGACCTTGAATTCCAGCTCTTTGCCTTCCAGGTGGGTGGTGTCGCGCACAGGGCGGACATCAACCAGGGAGCCCGGCAGGAACGCACGGATGCCGTTAACGTCGACAGTGAAGCCGCCCTTAACCTTACCGTTGATAACGCCCTTGACCACTTCTTCGGCGGCGAAAGCTGCTTCCAGAACAATCCAGCACTCGGCGCGCTTGGCTTTTTCACGGGACAGTTTGGTTTCGCCAAAGCCGTCTTCGACCGCGTCCAGCGCAACGTGAACTTCGTCACCGACCTTGATGGTCAGCTCGCCAGCTTCGTTGTAGAACTGCTCGAGCGGGATGACGCCCTCGGACTTCAGGCCAGCGTGTACGGTAACCCAGTCGCCGTCGATGTCGACAACGATACCGGTGATGATCGCACCCGGCTGAAGATTGAGGGTTTTCAGGCTTTCTTCAAAGAGTTCTGCAAAGCTTTCGCTCATTTTAATTCCTGTAGATTCGGGCGAAACAGACGCCCATCGCCACATTCCAGACAATGTGGGTTTCGTTATTTAAAAGGAAAGCGGGCAGGACGTTGACTGGTGCACCTGCCTGCTCTCCTGGCTATCAGTGAAGGTCGCGTAGTGCGATCTCACTCCTGATACGTTGCAACACCTGCTCGATGGACAACTCGGTGGAGTCCAACTGAATGGCATCGGCCGCTGGTTTCAGCGGGGCCACTGCACGTTGGGTGTCACGCTCATCGCGTGCACGAATCTCATCCAGCAGACTCGACAGACTAACATCTTCGCCCTTGCCCTTCAACTGCAGGTAACGGCGACGTGCCCTCTCCTCCGCGCTGGCGGTGAGAAAGACCTTCAATGGCGCATCCGGGAACACCACGGTGCCCATGTCACGCCCGTCGGCAATCAGGCCCGGAGCCTCCAGAAATGCGCGCTGACGCATCAGCAAGGCATCGCGCACGGCGGGCAGCGAAGCTACCATCGAGGCGCCCGCACCGACGGTTTCGGTGCGGATGACGTTACTGACGTCCTCACCCTCGAGGATGATCTGTTGCAGCTTACCGGGCTCGGCCGCGATGAACTGCACATCCAGATGGGCGGCAAGCTGCTTGAGCAGCTCTTCGTTGGTCAGGTCGACACCGTGGTTGCTGGCGTTGAAGGCCAGCAGACGGTACAGCGCGCCGGAGTCCAGCAGCCGCCAGCCCAGCTCGCGGGCCAGCAGCCCGGCAACTGTGCCTTTCCCCGAACCGCTTGGCCCGTCGATGGTGATGACTGGCGCCTGGGTGTTCACGACTTGCCCTCTTCAGCCACACGAATGCCGACTTCGGCACACAGCGCCAGGAAGTTGGGGAACGAGGTGGCGACGTTGGCGCAGTCATGGATACGGATCGGCGCACTGGCGCGCAGCGAGGCAACGCTGAAGGCCATGGCGATACGGTGGTCACCGTGGCCGTGCACTTCACCGCCGCCAATCTGGCCGCCGTCGATGATGATGCCATCCGGGGTCGGCTCGCACTTCACGCCCAGGCTGATCAGGCCGTCGGCCATCACCTGGATACGGTCGGATTCCTTGACCCGCAGCTCTTCGGCACCGCGCAGTACGGTGCGCCCTTCGGCGCAGGCCGCGGCAACGAACAACACCGGGAACTCGTCGATGGCCAATGGCACCAGGTTTTCAGGGATGTCGATACCTTTCAGCTGGGCGCCGCGCACGCGCAGGTCGGCCACCGGCTCGCCGCCGACTTCACGCTGGTTCTCCAGGGTGATATCGCCACCCATCAGGCGCAGGATGTCGATTACACCGGTACGGGTCGGGTTGATGCCGACATGCTCGAGCACCAGCTCCGAGCCCTGGGCGATCGAGGCCGCGACCAGGAAGAACGCCGCCGACGAGATATCGGCAGGCACTTCGATGCGGGTTGCAGTGAGCTTGCCGCCGGACTGCAGCGACGCCACCGGGCCATTGGTCTGCACCGCATAACCAAAGCCACGCAGCATGCGCTCGGTGTGGTCACGGGTCGGCGCAGGCTCGGTGACGGTGGTCTTGCCTTCGGCGTACAAGCCGGCCAGCAGCAGGCACGATTTAACCTGCGCACTGGCCATCGGCAGCGTGTAGGTGAGCGCCTTGAGCTTGTGGCCACCACGAATGGTCAGCGGTGGGCGGCCTTCGGGGCCGGTCTCGACCACTGCGCCCATTTCACGCAGGGGGTTGGCCACCCGGTTCATCGGGCGCTTGGACAGCGAGGCGTCACCGGTCATGGTCACGTCGAACGCCTGGCCGGCCAGCAGGCCGGACAACAGGCGCATCGAGGTGCCGGAGTTGCCCACGTAGATTGGCCCAGGTGGCGCCTTGAGGCCGTGCAGGCCGACGCCGTGGATGGTCACGCGACCCTGGTTCGGGCCTTCGATGACCACACCCATGTCACGGAAGGCCTGCAAGGTCGCCAGCGCATCCTCACCTTCGAGGAAGCCTTCGACCTCGGTCGTGCCTTCGGCCAGCGAGCCGAGCATGATCGAGCGGTGGGAAATCGACTTGTCGCCCGGTACGCGGATTCGCCCGGACAGGCGGCCACCCGGTTGGGCCAGGAAAATCAGATCGTTGGCGTTCATAGCGTCCACATAGGCCCGGCGGGCCAGGATTTTACTGAAATGCTCGCGGGCAACACGTGCGCGGGTGAATACACCCAGCAACTGATGCCCGTCCCCTGCATCGATCGCGTCGCGCAAGGCGTCGAGATCGCTGCGATATGTATCAAGCGTGCGCAGGACAGCTTCGCGGTTGGCGAGGAAGATGTCGTGCCACATGGTCGGGTCGCTGCCTGCGATTCTCGTGAAATCGCGAAAGCCCCCTGCAGCGTACCGGAAGATCTCGAGGTTTTCATTGCGCTTGGCCAGCGAATCGACCAGGCCGAAGGCCAGCAGGTGCGGCAGATGGCTGGTGGCAGCCAGCACTTCGTCATGGCGCTCGACCGGCATGTGTTCGACATCGGCATCCAGTGCGCGCCACAGGCGGTCGACCTTGGCCAGGGCGTCCGGGTCGGTTTCCGGCAGCGGCGTGAGGATGACTTTGTGGCGGCGGAACAGGGTGGCATTGGAGGCTTCTACCCCGCTTTGCTCGGACCCAGCGATCGGGTGGCCGGGGACGAAGCGCGACAGCCGCCCACCCAGCACCTGGCGCGCGGCGCGAACCACATTGCCCTTGGCGCTGCCGACGTCAGTGATCACCGCGTTGCCAAGGTCGAGCGGGGCCAGGCGCGCGAGGAGCTTTTCCATGGCCAGGATGGGGACTGCCAACTGGATGACGTCGGCGCCGACACAAGCGGCGGCGAGGTCTTCTTCGCAGCGGTCGACCACGCCCAGGGCCACGGCCTGCTTGCGCGAGGGGGCATCCAGGTCGACGCCGACCACTTCGCGACACAGGCCGCTTTCGCGCAGGCCCTTGGCGAAGGAGCCGCCGATCAGGCCCAGGCCTACGACGACCAGGCGCCCGATGATTGGCGCGGGTTTGTTTGTTACGGCATCTACCACGAGTGCGAACCCTGTTTAGAAATCAAGACAGTCTGCGGGGCCAATGGGGCTGCACAGCAGCCCCCAAGACCATCAATCAAAGCACCGCCTTCGGATACGACCCCAGCACCTTCAGCCCCACAGCCTCCTGGCTGATCTGCTCCAGCACCGCCTTGATCAGCGGGTCACGGTGGTGGCCGACGAAGTCGATGAAGAACACGTAGGTCCACTTGCCGCTGCGCGACGGACGAGTCTCGATGCGGGTCAGGTCGATACCGTTCTGATGGAACGGCACCAGCAGCTCGTGCAGGGCACCTGGCTTGTTGCTCATCGAAACGATGATCGAGGTCTTGTCGTCGCCGGTCGGCGGCACTTCCTGGTTGCCGATCATCAGGAAGCGCGTCGAGTTGTCCGGACGGTCTTCGATCTTCTCGGCCAGGCGGGTCAGGCCATACAGGTTCGCCGCCATGTCGCCGGCGATCGCTGCCGAATTCCACTCACCCTTGACCCGCTTGGCTGCCTCGGCATTGCTCGAGACCGCCACGCGCTCAACGTTCGGGTAATGCGCATCCAGCCACTTGCGGCACTGGGCCAGGGACTGGGCGTGGGAGTAGATGCGGGTGATGCTGTCGGTCTTCGTGCTCTCGCCCACCAGCAAGTGGTGGTGGATGCGCAGCTCGACCTCACCACAGATCACCATGTCGTGCTCAAGGAAGCTGTCCAGGGTATGGCTGACCGCACCCTCGGTGGAGTTTTCCACCGGCACCACGCCGAAGTTGACGGCGCCAGCCGCCACTTCGCGGAACACTTCGTCGATGGCCGCCATCGGGCGGCTGATCACGGCATGGCCGAAGTGCTTCATCGCCGCGGCCTGAGTGAAGGTGCCTTCAGGGCCCAGGTAGGCGATTTTCAGCGGCTCTTCCAGGGCCAGGCAGGACGACATGATCTCGCGGAACAGCCGCGCCATCTCTTCATTGCCCAGCGGCCCCTTGTTGCGCTCCATGACCCGCTTGAGCACAGCTGCTTCGCGCTCAGGGCGGTAGAACACCGGCTTTTCGCCCTCGGCGAGCGTGGCGGTCTTGACCCTGGCCACTTCCTGGGCACAACGGGCGCGCTCACTGATCAGCTCAAGGATCTTCTCGTCGAGGCTGTCGATGCGAACACGCAGCGCCTTCAACTCGTGTTCGGACATCAGCCGTGCTCCTTCTCGAATTCGGCCATGTAGCCAACCAGCGCTTCTACCGCTTCCAGGCCCAGCGCGTTGTAGATCGAGGCGCGCATGCCGCCGACCGAACGATGGCCCTTGAGGTTGAGCAGGCCACGGGCGTCGGCACCGGCCAGGAACGCTTTATCCAGGCGCTCGTCGGCCAGACGGAACGGCACGTTCATCCACGAACGGGCATTGATGCTGATCGGGTTGGTGTAGAAGTCGCTGGCGTCGATGAAGCCGTACAGGCGGTCTTTCTTGGCGCGGTTGCGCTGCTCCATCGCTTCGACACCACCCTGCTCCTTGAGCCACTCGAAGACCAGGCCCGAGAGGTACCAGGAATACGTGGCCGGGGTGTTGTACATCGAGCCGTTGTCGGCCGAGACCTTGTAGTCGAGCATGGTCGGGCAGCTGCTGCGGGCCCGGCCCAGCAAGTCTTCGCGAACGATCACCACCACCAGGCCGCTTGGGCCGATGTTTTTCTGCGCGCCGGCGTAGATCAGGCCGAACTGCGACACATCGATCGGGCGGGAGAGGATATCGGACGACATGTCGACCACCAGCGGAACGTCGCCGGTCTCGGGAACCCAGTCAAACTGCAGGCCACCAATGGTCTCGTTGGACGCATAGTGGACGTAAGCTGCGTTCTTGGTCAGGCTCCAGTCGTTCTGCCCCGGGATAGCCAGGTAATCGTAGGGCTTGGCGCTGGCGGCGACATTGATGTTGCCGAAACGGCGCCCTTCCTCGATGGCCTTCTTCGACCAGATGCCGGTTTCAACATAGTCGGCGGTACCGTTTTCCGGCAGCAGGTTCAGTGGGATTTCGGCGAACTGCTGGCTGGCACCACCCTGCAGGAACAGGACCTTGTAGTTGGAGGGGATGGACAGCAGGTCACGCAGGTCCTGCTCGGCCTTCTCGGCGATGGCCACGTAATCGTCGCTGCGATGGCTCATTTCCATCACCGACAAGCCCTTGCCATGCCAGTCCAGCATTTCGGCCTGGGCGCGCTGCAGGACAGCGTCAGGAAGCGCAGCAGGGCCTGCGCAGAAGTTAAAGGCTCGTTTGCTCACATCCACTCTCGCTCTGCCAAAATAGAACAAATCGTCACTTGCTGGCCCCGCCCCTGTAGGAGCGGCCTGCTCAATCAGTCAAACGGGGCGACCTTGGTCGCCCCGTTCGGGTTGTTGCGTGTGCTTACTCTTGCGGTGCCTCTTCGGCGCCCGCGCCGTCATCATCGACAGCCTCCGGCGCGTCACCTTCCGGGCCCGCCTCGACCAACTCGTCGAGCTCTTCCTCGGATGGCTCCTGGATACGCTCCAGGCCGACCAGCGTTTCGTCCGCCGCCAGCTTGATCAGCGTCACACCCTGGGTGTTACGGCTCAGGCTGGACACCTCGCCAACCCGTGTCCGCACCAAGGTGCCCTGGTCGGAGATGAGCATGATCTCTTCGCCTTCCTGGACCTGGATGGCACCGATCAACAGACCGTTGCGCCCCTTGGTGCCCATGGCGATCACGCCCTGGCCACCACGGCCGCGACGCGGGAACTTGGACAACGGCGTACGCTTGCCGAAGCCACGCTCGGAGGCGGTAAGGATCTGCGCACCGGACTCAGGGATCAGCATCGAAATGATCTGCTGCCCCTTGCCCAGCTTCATGCCGCGCACACCACGGGCGGTACGGCCCATTTCGCGCACCACGCTCTCGGCGAAGCGGATCACCTTGCCGGCGTCGGAGAACATCATGACTTCCTTGGCACCATCGGTGATGGCCGCGGCAATCAGGGTGTCGCCTTCTTTAAGCTTCAGGGCGATCAGGCCGTTGGAGCGCGGACGGGCGAACTGCACCAGCGGGGTTTTCTTGACGGTACCCGAAGCGGTTGCCATGAAGATGTACGCGCCCGTCGGCTCAGCCACCCACTCAAGGGTGTCGCCGTCTTCTTCGTCGATTTCTTCCGCTTCGACCACTTCGCCTTCGATCACGCTGTCGTCGCCGTCTTCCAGCTCTTCATCCGGATCGGCGCTTTGCTGCAGGGCTTCGAGGTCAATCTGCAGCATGGCGGTGATGCGCTCACCTTCTTCCAACGGCAGCAGGTTGACCAACGGGCGGCCACGGGCAGCGCGGGAGGCCTCCGGGATCTCGTAGGTCTTCTTCCAGTACACCTTGCCCTTGCTGGAGAACAGCAACAGGGTGGCATGGCTGTTGGCGACCAACAGGTGCTCGATGTAGTCCTCGTCCTTCACACCGGTCGCCGACTTGCCTTTGCCGCCACGGCGCTGGGCCTGGTAGGCGGACAGCGGCTGGGTCTTGGCATAGCCACCGTGGGAGATGGTCACCACGCGCTCTTCTTCCGGGATCATGTCGCCGTAGTTGAGGTCGTGGCTGGCGTTGAGAATTTCGGTGCGGCGGGCATCGCCGTATTCGGCACGGATCGCTTCCAGCTCTTCGCGGATCACTTCCATCAGGCGCTCGGCGCTGCTGAGGATGCGGATCAGTTCGCCGATCTGCTCGAGGATTTCCTGGTACTCGGCCAGCAGCTTCTCGTGCTCAAGGCCAGTCAGGCGGTGCAGGCGCAGGTCGAGGATCGCCTGGGCCTGTTCCGGCGACAGGTAATACTTGCCTTCGCGCAGGCCGAATTGCTCTGGCAGGTCTTCAGGGCGGCAGGAGTCGGCGCCGGCGCGCTCGACCATCACCTGCACCGCGCTGGACTCCCAGGCAGTGGCAATCAGCGCTTCCTTGGCTTCCGACGGCGTCGGCGAAGCCTTGATCAGGGCGATGACCGGGTCGATGTTGGACAGCGCAACCGCCTGGCCTTCAAGGATGTGGCCACGCTCGCGGGCTTTGCGCAGCTCGAACACGGTACGGCGCGTGACCACTTCACGGCGGTGGCGGACGAACGCTTCGAGCAGGTCCTTGAGGTTGAGCAGGCGCGGGCGACCGTCGATCAATGCCACGACGTTGATGCCGAACACGCTCTGCAGCTGGGTCTGCTGATAGAGGTTGTTGAGCACTACCTCCGGCACCTCGCCGCGACGCAGCTCGATGACGATGCGCATGCCGTCCTTGTCGGACTCGTCGCGCAGCTCGGTGATGCCTTCGATCTTCTTCTCTTTGACCAGCTCGGCGATCTTCTCGATCAGGCGCGCCTTGTTCAGCTGGTACGGCAGCTCGGTGACGACGATCTGCTGGCGGCCACCGACCTTGTCGATGTCCTCGACCTCGGAGCGGGCACGCATGTAGATGCGGCCACGGCCGGTGCGGTAGGCCTCGATGATGCCCTGACGGCCGTTGATGATGCCGGCAGTCGGGAAGTCCGGGCCCGGGATGAACTGCATCAGCTCATCGATGGTGATTTCTGCGTTGTCGATCAGCGCCAGGCAGCCGTCGATGACCTCGCCGAGGTTGTGCGGCGGGATGTTGGTCGCCATGCCCACGGCAATACCGCTGGAGCCGTTGACCAGCAGGTTGGGGATCCGGGTCGGCATGACCGCAGGGATCTGCTCGGTGCCGTCATAGTTGGGCACCCAGTCGACAGTCTCTTTGTGCAGGTCGGCCAGCAGCTCGTGGGCCAGCTTGGCCATGCGCACTTCGGTGTATCGCATGGCTGCAGCGTTGTCGCCGTCCACCGAACCGAAGTTGCCCTGGCCGTCGACCAGCAGGTAGCGCAGCGAGAACGGCTGGGCCATACGCACGATGGTGTCGTAGACCGCAGTGTCGCCGTGCGGGTGGTACTTACCGATCACGTCACCGACCACACGGGCGGACTTCTTGTACGGTTTGTTCCAGTCGTTGCCCAGTTCGCTCATCGCATAGAGAACGCGACGATGCACGGGCTTCAAGCCGTCACGTGCATCGGGCAGCGCTCGCCCGACAATCACGCTCATCGCGTAGTCGAGGTAAGACTGTCTCAGTTCGTCTTCGATATTGACCGGGAGGATTTCTTTGGCCAGTTCGCCCATGAGAAGCCTGATTCCTTTTTCTGGTGAAACTTCGCAGCTCCATCAAGGGCCGAACGAAGCTCGCCGCCGCGACGCGCAGTGGTGCGACGACTTACGACAAATCAATGAGTTGTGCCATGGATCTGCGCAAATTTGGCCGCCGTGATGGGCGGTCTTGGAAACTGCCGGATGTTATCACAAAGGCGGTGCTGGTGGGGAGATGTGTAGCCGTGACGTTGCGTCGCGAAAGGGGCTTGCAGCGGCCCTACTTTTTTTGTGATGCGGCAGGGATGGCCGGGGCTGCTGCGCAGCCCCCACCCGGATCAGTGCAGGCGCTTGCGGCACATCAATTGAGCCAGCTTGACGGTATCCGGGCGCTCGACCATGCCACGCTCGGTCACGATCACGTCGATCAGGTCCGCCGGGGTCACATCGAATACCGGGTTGAACACCTCGACATCCGGTGCCACGCGAGTGCCAGCGTAATCCAGCAACTCGTCGGCATCGCGCTCTTCGAGCGGGATATCCTCGCCCGTGGCCAGGTTCAGGTCGATGCTGGTGCTCGGCGCCACCACCATGAAGCGCACACCGTGGTGCATGGCACTGACCGCCAATTGATAGGTGCCGATCTTGCTCGCCACATCGCCATTGGCGGCAATGCAGTCGGCACCGACCACCACCCAGGTAATGCCCTTGGTCTTCATCAGGTGGGCCAGGGCCGAATCGGCGCACAACGTGACCGGGATGCCTTCGTTGGCCAGCTCCCAGGCAGTCAGCCGCGAGCCTTGCAGCCAGGGGCGGGTCTCGCCGGCGTAGACCCGCTCGACCATGCCTTCCAGGTACCCCGCACGGATCACCCCCAGCGCGGTGCCGAAACCACCGCTGGCCAGGGCGCCGGCATTGCCGTAGGTGAGCAGGGTCTGGGCATTGCCCTGATGACGGCGAATCAGCTCGATGCCGTGCTGGGCCATGGTCAGGTTGGCTTCGCGATCGCTTTCATGGATCGCCACTGCTTCGGCCTCCAGCACCGCCAGCACGTCGTCTTCCGGGCGCAGGCGCTGCAGGCGCTCGCGCATGCGGTTCAGCGCCCAGAACAGGTTGGCAGCGGTGGGGCGCGCTTCAGCCAGGCTGAGGAAGTCCTCTTCCAGGTCGAGCTCCCAGTCGCCGCCCTCGGCCAGCCGTTCTTCCAGGGCCAGGACCAGGCCGTAGGCCGCAGCAATACCGATGGCCGATGCGCCGCGCACGGCCATGTCACGGATCGCTGCCACCACCTGCGCGACATTGTCGCAGGCCAGCCAGCATTCCTGCGACGGCAGCAAGCGCTGGTCGAGCAGATGCAGAACGCCGCCTTGCCAGCGGATCGCGGTCACCTTCTCCGCCGCCAAAAGTCGCTCGCGCATCGCCTCTCCCCGTCGTTCGGATATCAAAAGCCGGCGATTATAGCGACCCTCGGCCTTGAGCGCTCGGGTATACTCCGGCCCAATTTAGCGAAGTTTCAGAGGACTCTTAAATGAGCAACGTCGACCACGCCGAAATTGCCAAGTTCGAAGCCTTGGCCCACCGCTGGTGGGACCGTGAAAGCGAGTTCAAGCCGCTGCATGAAATCAACCCGTTGCGCGTCAACTGGATCGACGAGCGGGTCGGCCTGGCTGGCAAGAAGGTGCTGGACGTGGGCTGCGGTGGCGGCATTCTCAGCGAATCCATGGCCCTGCGTGGCGCCAAGGTAACCGGCATCGACATGGGCGAGGCACCGTTGGCGGTGGCCCAACTGCACCAGCTGGAATCCGGTGTCGAGGTGGAGTATCGGCAGATCACCGCCGAGGCGCTGGCCGAAGAAATGCCAGAGCAGTTCGACGTGGTCACCTGCCTGGAGATGCTCGAGCACGTCCCCGACCCTTCGTCGGTGATCCGCGCCTGCTACCGCATGGTCAAGCCCGGCGGCCAGGTGTTCTTCTCCACCATCAACCGCAACCCCAAGGCCTACCTGCTGGCCATCGTCGGCGCCGAGTACGTGCTGAAGATGCTGCCGCGCGGCACCCACGACTTCAAGAAGTTCATCCGCCCCTCGGAGCTTGGCGCCTGGAGCCGCGCTGCCGGCCTTGAGGTCAAGGACATCATCGGCCTGACCTACAACCCGCTGACCAAGCACTACAAGCTGTGCGGCGATGTCGACGTCAACTACATGATCCAGACCCTGCGCGAGGAATGAGCATGCGTTTGCGAGCGGTACTCTTCGACATGGACGGCACCCTGCTCGACACGGCGCCGGACTTCATCGCCATCTGCCAGGCCATGCTCGCCGAACGCGGTTTGCCGGCGGTGGACGACAACCTGATCCGCGGGGTGATTTCCGGTGGCGCCCGCGCCATGGTCGCCACCACCTTCGCCATGGACCCGGAGGCCGAAGGTTTCGAGGCCCTGCGCCTGGAATTCCTCGAGCGCTACCAGCGCGACTGCGCGGTGCACAGCAAGCTGTTCGACGGCATGAGCGAGCTGCTGGCCGACATCGAAAAAGGCAACCTGCTGTGGGGCGTGGTCACCAACAAACCGGTGCGCTTCGCCGAACCGATCATGCAACGCCTGGGCCTGGCCGAGCGCTCGGCGCTGCTGATCTGCCCGGACCACGTGAAAAACAGCAAGCCCGACCCCGAACCGCTGATCCTGGCCTGCAAGACCCTGAACCTGGACCCGGCCAGCGTTCTGTTCGTCGGCGATGACCTGCGCGATATCGAGTCTGGCCGCGATGCCGGCACCCGCACGGCGGCGGTGCGCTACGGCTATATTCATCCAGAAGACAACCCCAACAACTGGGGTGCCGACGTGGTGGTGGACCACCCGCTGGAACTGCGCAAGGTGATCGACAGCGCGCTGTGCGGCTGCTGAGCGTCAAGCGCCAGCACCGCCCATAGAAATAGGGAATAGACAATGTTCGACTACACCGCCCGCCCCGACCTGCTCAAAGGCCGGGTCATCCTGGTTACCGGTGCCGGCCGCGGCATCGGCGCCGCTGCCGCCAAGGCTTATGCCGCACTGGGCGCCACCACGCTGCTGCTGGGCAAGACCGAAGCCAACCTCAACGAGGTCTACGACCAGATCGAGGCCGCCGGGCACCCGCAACCGGTGGTGATTCCGTTCAACCTGGAAACCGCCCTGCCCCACCAGTACGACGAGCTGGCGGTCATGATCGAAGACCAGTTCGGGCGCCTCGACGGCCTGCTCAACAACGCCTCGATCATCGGCCCGCGCACGCCACTGGAGCAGTTGTCGGGTGACAACTTCATGCGCGTGATGCACATCAACGTCGATGCCACCTTCATGCTCACCAGCACCCTGTTGCCACTGCTCAAGCTGTCGGAGGACGCCTCGGTGGTGTTCACCTCCAGCAGCGTCGGGCGCAAAGGCCGGGCTTACTGGGGCGCTTACGGGGTGTCGAAGTTCGCCACCGAAGGCCTGATGCAGACCTTGGCCGACGAACTGGAAGGGGTTGCACCCGTGCGCTCCAACAGCATCAACCCAGGCGCCACGCGCACGGCGATGCGGGCCCAGGCCTACCCGAGCGAGAACCCGCAGAACAACCCGCTGCCGGAAGAGATCATGCCGGTGTACCTGTACCTGATGGGGCCGGACAGCACCGGGGTGAATGGGCAGGCGTTCAACGCCCAGTGATTTGTGGGCTGCCTGTGCTGGCCTCTTTGTCGGTAAGCCCGCGAAGAGGCCAGCACAGACAGACGATCAGCCTGCCGCCAAGGCCGGCCGCACCCGCCCCTGCTGACGCCCTTCCAGCTGCATGCAGTGCTCCAGGAACAGGTACATGCAGTCGTAGCTCTTGCAGATCGCCCGGCGCAATTCGGTACGCAACCCCAGCGTCGGGTTCTCCCCCGCCAAGGTGCAGATGATTTCCAGCGCTTCCCACGGGTGCGCATCGTCGTACTGCGCATGCATCTTCAGCCACTTCATGGCGCGCTTGCGCTGGTCCTCGGGGAAGCCCATGGCATAGGTGTCATTGGCGCACACCACCGCTGACCACTCCCCGGTCGCGCCCTCGATGGCATAGTTGGTCGCCGCCATGGAAATCGCCAGGTTTTCGGTGGCACACACCCGCCAGCACCAGTCGTTTAGCCCGTTCAATTCAGTCGGTACTTCCTGGGCCTGCAGCTCATGCAGGTGAATGCCATGGGCATGGCACCAGTGCACCCAATAGTCGGCATGGTTGAGTTCGACCCGGATGTTGCGCATCAACCAGCGCCGCGCCATGTCTTCGCCAGGGTGGCGGCCATAGCGGGTCTTGGTCAGGTTATGGGCCATGTACAGCGAAAACTGCTCGACCACCGGCCAGCCGCCGATCAGGTACTGACGGATGGTCGATGGCTTCAGCCGACCATCGCGCAGGCGCTCGTACAGTTCATGCTCGACCACCCGGCGCTTGCTTTCGCGGCACTCTTCTATGAGTTGCTGAGCCCATTGGGGGTAACTGGCGGGGTCCATCAGTGGCCCGATACGAACGAATGCATCAATCACTTTCAGCTCCTTGATCCATGTGATTTTTCGGACGTCTTGTGTCAGCGAAAGCCGCTGTCTAGCTAGCGAAATGTGCCAGGTGCCCGCTGCAACAGAGGCCTGGCGGCGATCCGTTGGCGTTGCAGACTGTCACAGGTGAACACCTGGGGGCGTTCGATCAGGTAGCCCTGGGCGTAATCCACGCCGATTTCCTGCAGGGCCTGCTCGATCAAGGGGGTTTCGACGAACTCGGCAATGGTCCGCTTGCCCATCACATGACCGATGTGGTTGATGACCTCCACCATGGCTCGATTGACCGGGTCGTCGAGCATGTCTTTGACGAAACTGCCGTCTATCTTCAGAAAATCCACGGGCAAATGCTTCAAATAGGCGAACGACGACATCCCGGCACAGAAGTCGTCGAGCGAGAACCTGCAGCCTAGCCCTTTCAGTTCGTTGATGAAGCGAATGGCACTGCCAAGGTTGGCAATCGCACTGGTTTCGGTGATCTCGAAGCAGATCATGCGCGGCGGAATGGCGTACTCGACGAACAACCGCTGCAGGTACTCGAGAAACTTGTCGTCACCAATGCTCGACCCCGACAAGTTGATCGCGCAGATGGACAATGGCCCTTCGCGGCCTTCATCCAGGCACTGACGGATGACCTGAAACACATTACGCACCACCCAGCGGTCAAGAGCGGTCATCAGGCCGTAACGTTCGGCCGCCGGGATGAAGCTGCTGGGCAGGATGGTACGGCCACTCTCATCATGCAGGCGCAGCAGGATCTCGATATGCCCAGGGCCATCGATGGCCTTCAACGCGGCGATTTCCTGGGCATACAGGCAGAAGCGGTTTTCTTCCAGGGCCACGTGCAAGCGCTGTATCCAGGCCATCTCGCCAAAGCGCATGGACAGCTCGCTGTCGTCGGCGTGGTACACCTGGACCCGGTTGCGACCCTTTTCCTTAGCCATGTAGCAGGCCATGTCGGCGGCGCGCAGCAAGGTTTCCAGGGTGCCGGGTGCCTGCGCCATGTTCACCAGGCCAATGCTCACCGTGGTGACGAACGGCCGCCCCTTCCACACAAAATGCAGGCTCTGGACCATCTGGCGCAACTGCTCGGCAATGCGCTCGGCCTGGTCCGGCGGGCAGTTTTCCAGCAGCACGCCGAACTCGTCACCGCCCAGCCGGGCCAGGGTGTCGCCTTCACGCAGGCCGGACTGCAACACGGCGCAGATATGCCGCAACAGCTCGTCACCCGCAGCATGGCCACAGGTATCGTTGACCAGCTTGAACTGGTCCAGGTCGAGAAACATCAGCGAATGCCGCCCCGCCTGGCGCGCCAGGCCGTTGAGCGCCAGCTCCAGGCGGTATTCGAACTCGCGGCGGTTGGCCAGGCCGGTCAAGGCGTCATGGGTCGCCTGCCAGGACAGGTTGGCGATGTACTGGCGCTCCTGGGTCATGTCGTGCAGTACCAGCACGATGCCACTGACCTGCCCGTCGCTGACAATGGGCGAACCCACCAGGTTGATCGACACGGTGCTGCCATCCAGGCGCTGGATCAGCCTGGCATGCTCGGCGCCACCCCTGAGGCTGCCGCTGAGTACCTGCTCGACCAGGCTGCGGCCATCTTCCTCGGCCTGTTCGTCCACCAGGCTGAACAACGCCGAAAGCGGCAAGCCCTGAGCCTGCCCGGCCTGCCAGTGGGTAAGCTGTTCGGCGGCGGGGTTCATGTAGCCGATGCTGCCTTCGACGTCGGTGGTAATGACTGCATCGCCAATGGCCTGCAGGGTAATCTGCGCCCGCTCCTTTTCTGCTTGCAAGGCACTGGCGAATGCTTGGCGCTGGGCCAGCAACTTGCTGGAACGGCGCCAGGCGATGGTGATGAGGACCAGCGCGGTGAGCAAGTTGGTGATCAGCAACACATGCAGCAGCATGCGCGACCCCTCCCCCAGCGCGTCGCTGAAGGCCCTGGCGGCCGGGGTGACCCCTTCGTTGATGGCGACGATACGGGCCTTCCAGTCGCTGATGGTGCGGGCATCGACCGGGCCGTCGGCAAACCCTTTGCGCATTTCGCTGGCAAGCACATCCAGCTGGCCCAGGTAGCGGTCGCCGATGTCCCAGTAGTCGATGGCCGTCTGCATGTAGCTGATGTTGCGGAAGTTGCGATAGAACCAGATGATGCGCTCGACATCGTTGGCGTGGTTGCCACCCTGCAGCACAGCTTGGCGCGCAGCGTTCAGGTCTGGGTTGGGCTGATCGAGTACCTTACGCAGTTGGTGGTCGCCTTGGGGCACCGTGATGGCCTGGCGATAGCGCTGGTACGTGCCCTCATCCCGGTTGTCCGCATACAGGTTGAGGTAATAGATGGCGTCTTTCTGAGCCTTGGACCACAAGCTCTCGCCCGCTACATAGGCGCGCACCGCCGAGAGCGTGTAAAGGCTGATACTGCCCAGCGCCGCCTGGAAAACCACGACGGCGATGAAGGGCCAGATGATACCGAGCAACTTCGGCGCTTCTAGAGTGCGATGTCCCTTCATGGAGTCCCTGTCACAGAGCAGATAAGGCTCGAATCAACCCAGACAAGCACAGCGTAGGCCATTTGCCATCTGCGTGGAGGGGATTTTTATGCCAGCCTGGCAGCCTATTCAGCCTGTTGGGGGGCTCAGGTTTGCTGAAGGTGCCCGTATAGCTTGGCGTACAACCCACCGTCGGCAATCAGTTGCTGATGGTCGCCATCTTCGGCCACATGCCCGCCATCGAACACCAGCACCCGATCAGCCTGCTTCACTGCCGACAGGCGGTGGGCGATGATCAGTGTGGTACGGCCATCGAGGAAACGTGCCAGGGCCTGGTGCAGGTTGTACTCGGTGGCGGCATCCAGCGCCGAGGTGGCTTCGTCGAGGATCACCACCTTGGGTTCGGCCAGCACCATCCGGGCAATGGCCAGCCGTTGCCGCTGCCCCCCGGACAGGCGCACGCCAGAGCGCCCGACCACACTATCCAGGCCTTGCGGCAAAGCCGCGATGGTGGCGTCGAGCTGGGCAATGCGCAGCGCCTGCCAGCAGGCGTCGTCGCTGCAGTCGCGACCCATGGTCAGGTTGGCGCGTACGCTGTCGTTGAACAGCGAAGGGTGCTGCAGCACCACCGCGACGTTTTCGCGCAGGGTCTCCAGGCCGATCTCCTGCAGGCTGGCACCGCCAAAGCGGATGGTCCCCGCCTGGGCGCTGTACAGGCCAAGCAGCAGTTGCACCAAGGTGCTCTTGCCGCCGCCACTGGCCCCCACGATGGCCACCTTCTCGCCCGGGGCGATGGACAGGTCGAGGTGGTCGAGCACTGGCTCCTCGGCATAGGCAAAGCGCAGGTCGCGAACCTCGATGCCCACCGTCTCGCGACCCGCAAACGGGTCAGTGGCGGCCGGGTACTGCGGCTCGTCGGCACGCGCCAGCAACTCGTTGAGCCGGCTCAGGGCACCGCCAGCGGCATAGTAGGCGTATTGCAGGTTGAGCAGTTGCTCCACCGGGCCGATCATGAACCACAGGTAGCTGAACACGGCCAGCATCTGGCCGATCGACAGGTCGGAAAACAGCACCGTTAGCATCGCCGCAGCGCGGAAGATGTCGATGCCGAACTGGAACAACAAACCACTGGCGCGGCCACTGGCGTCGCTTTTCCATTGCGAGTCCACGGCGTAGTCGCGCACTTCCCGCGCACGCAGGCCAAGCCGACCGAGGAAGTAGCCCTGGCGGTTGCCGGCACGGATCTCCTGGATGGCGTCGAGGGTTTCCGACAGCGCCTGGGTAAAGCGCGCGGTGCTGTCGTTTTCAAGCTTCTTCAGGTGCTTGACCCGTTTGCCCAGCTGCACGGTGAAGTAGATCACCAGGGGGTTGAACAACAGGATCAGCAGCGCCAGCTGCCAGTGCATCCAGATCAGTATCGCCGCCGTACCGGTCAGGGTCAGCATGGCCACCAGGAAGCGGCTGAGGGTCTCGCCGACGAACTTGTCGAGGGTGTCCAGGTCGGTGACCAAGTGAGTGGTCACAGTGCCACTGCCCAGGCTTTCGTATTCCTTGAGGGAAATCCGCTTGAGCCGCTCGATCAGGCGGATGCGCAGGCGGTAGACGATGTCCTTGGCCAACCCGGCGAACAGCTTGGCCTGCACCACGTTGAAGGCCAGGGCCGCCAGGCGCAGGCAAAGCGTCAGCGCCAGCATCAGGCCGATATAGCCAGCGGCCACCTGCCAGTTGGCCGGCAGCACCTGGTTCATCCACTTCAGCGCAGCATCGCCGTTGCCAAGCAGCACTTCGTCCACCAGCAGCGGTAGCAGCAAAGGGATCGGCACGCTGCAACAGGCCGCCAGTACGGCAATCAGGTTGGCGGACCAGAGGTTTTTCTTGTGATGCAGGGCCAGGCGGCGGATTTCCGCCCAGCTCAGGCGATCGGCCGCACTGTGAGGCTTCCCAGGCACAGGGTCGGGTGACCCAGGCACATCAAGCACAGGCAGCCTGCTGCAGCCAGCGGCCGAGCAAGGGTTGCAGGCGCTCCAGCGGCTGGTAGCCGTTGGTCAGCAACGCCAGCTGGCCGTTGCGCTCGGCCAGCAGGGTGGGGAAACCGGCGATACCGAGGTCCTGCGCCCAGGTGAAATCAGCGGCGGTGGCCACACGGGTGTCGGCGCGGGCGAAGGCCTCGGCGAACGCCGCACGGTCAAAGCCTGCCTGTTCGGCCAGTTCGACCAGTTGCGGCGCGGTGGTGACGTCGACGCCGGCCGCGTAGAACGAGCCCTGGATCAGCGCCAGCAGTGGCCAGACGCGCTCGGCGTCCAGCTCACGGGCAGTGACCAGGGCGCGGCAGGCAGGCTCGGTGTCGTAGACGAACCCATCGGGCATGGCGCCCTCGAAACGAAACGGCTGACCGGTGGCTTCGGCCACCGCCTGCCAATGTTCGAGGATGTACTTGCGGGTCGAGGCATCCAGGGCGCTGCCGCCCGTGCGCAGGCCGCCTGGCACCACGCGGGTCGGCACGCCGGCATCACGTGCCTGGGCGATCAGGGCCGCAGCCACCGGCGCGAAGCCCCAGCACCAGGAGCACATCGGGTCCATCACATAAAGCAGGCGTGCAGACATGCATCAGGCCTCGGCTTTGTAATTGTAACCGATCGGGTGCGGCAGGTTGCGCGCCTTGGCCAGCTCGATCTGCTTCTGCCGGTCGATGGCGCTGCGGCGAGTCTTCTCGCTCAGGCTGTCCCAGCAGTGTGGGCAGCTCACACCTGGCGAGTAGTGCTCGGACGCGCGTTCCTCTGCATTGATCGGATGGCGGCAGGCATGGCACTGGTCATATTCGCCCTCGCTCAGGTCATGACGCACCGTGACGCGGTTGTCGAAGACGAAGCAATCGCCGTCCCACAGGCTTTCTTCCTGAGGTACTTCTTCGAAGTACTTCAGGACGCCACCTTTAAGATGATAGACCGCCTCGAAGCCTTCACCGAGCATGTAGCTGGAGGCTTTTTCGCAACGGATGCCACCGGTGCAGAACATCGCCACCTTCTTGTGCTTGCTCGGGTCGAAGTTGGCCTTGATGTAGTCGGGGAACTCGCGGAAGGTTTCGGTCTTGGGGTCGACGGCGCCCTTGAACGTGCCAATGGCCACTTCGTAGTCGTTGCGGGTATCGATCAGCAGCACTTCAGGGTCGCTGATCAGGGCGTTCCAGTCCTTGGGCTCGACGTAGGTCCCCACCTGCTGGTTGGGGTCAACGCCCGGTACGCCGAGGGTGACGATCTCTTTCTTGAGCTTGACCTTGGTGCGGTAGAACGGCTGCTCGTCGCAGTACGATTCCTTGTGGTCGACATCCACCAGGCGCGGGTCATTGCGCAGCCAGGCGAGCAGGCCGTCGATGCCTTCGCGGGTGGCCGACACGGTGCCGTTGATGCCTTCGTTGGCCAGCAGCAGGGTGCCTTTGACGTCATTGTCGAGCATGGCCTTGAGCAGTGGCTCGCGCAGTTCGACGTAGTCTTGCAGGGTGACGAACTTGTACAGCGCCGCGACGACGATCGGTTGTGACATGAAACTGAATCTCCTGGTGGTTGCCCTCGTAAGGGGCGGACCGGGTTGGACAAAAAGCAGGGGGCCGCAAAGCGGCCCCCGGATGGTGCAGATTCTACCAGATCAACAAAAAGGATTCAGTGCCCACCGCCTGCACACACCGGCGAGGCCGGTGCAACACCCACCTTGGCCCACTCCTCGGCAGTGTACGTGTGGATGGCCAGGGCATGAATCTCGCCCATCAGCTCACCCATGGTGGCGTAGACCTTTTGGTGGCGCTTGACGCTATTCAGCCCGGCAAACTGCTCGCTGACGATCACTGCCTTGTAGTGGGTCTCCTGACCACGACTGTGCATGTGACTTTCATTGAGCACTTCCAGGTGTTGCGGCGCCAGCGTTGCCAGTTGTTGCTCGATGCGGTGCTGCATGCTCATCACGCGTTACTCACTTCTTGGCGGGGACGGCAGCCTTGCCAGCGTTCGGGTCAAGCTCTTTGGTCATGTCTTCGAGCAGCTTGTTGACCACCGGCACTGCTGGTTCCAGGCTCTGCTGGGTGAGCTGCGCCGACTGCTGGGTAACCTTTGGCATTTCGCGCAACACTTTCTTGCCCAGCGGCGACTCGTAGAACTTGACCAGGTCCTTGAGCTCGGTCTCGGTGAAGGTCGCGGTGTACAAGTCGACCATTTTCGGCTTCAGCTTGTTCCAGCCGATGGCGTTGTCCAGGGCGGCATTGGCCTTGGCCTGGTAGCTTTCCAGTACCGGCTGCTTCGACGAAGGCGCTTTGGTCTGGGCAAAGCGCTGGGCGAACATCTGTTGGACCTGCATATAGACCGGAGTGCCCAGCTTGTCGGCGTTGGCCAGGGTCAGGAATTTCTCGGCGGCAGCGTTGTGACTGGCGGTGGCAGCGAGTACCTGGCCGCTGGCACAGGCCAGGGCGACGGCGGCACAGAGGACACGGAGACGGGTCATTGCATTTCCTTCATAAAGAGGGAGGCGGGTACCTCAGAGATGAGCATTCTGCGCTGTGGTGGCGATGTGCTCAAGTGGGGACGACGAGCGATGGAACCGCTCTGTCGAATCAGGGCCTAAACTGCGATTTCGAACCACAAAGGAGTGAGCGCAGAATGAGCCGTATCGAGACAGACAGCCTGGGCCCGGTCGAAGTTCCTGAGGACGCCTACTGGGGTGCGCAAACCCAGCGTTCGCTGATCAACTTCGCCATTGGCAAGGAACGCATGCCCCTCGCGGTGCTGCACGCCCTGGCGCTGATCAAGAAGGCTGCAGCACGGGTCAACGATCGCAACGGTGACCTGCCGGCCGAAATCGCCCGGCTGATCGAGCAAGCCGCCGACGAAGTGCTCGACGGTCAGCATGACGATCAGTTCCCGCTGGTGGTCTGGCAGACCGGCAGCGGCACCCAGAGCAACATGAACGTCAACGAAGTCATCGCCGGCCGTGCCAACGAACTGGCCGGCAAGGGCCGCGGCGGCAAGACGCCGGTGCACCCCAACGACCACGTCAACCGCTCGCAGAGTTCCAACGACTGCTTCCCCACGGCCATGCACATTGCCGCAGCCCAGGCGGTGCATGAACAGCTGCTGCCGGCGATCGCCGAGCTGTCGGCAGGGCTGGCCGAGCTGTCGGCGCGCCACCAGAAGCTGGTCAAGACCGGCCGCACGCACATGATGGACGCCACGCCGATCACCTTCGGCCAGGAGGTTTCCGCCTTCGTCGCCCAGCTCGACTATGCCCAGCGCGCCATCCGCGCCACCCTGCCCCCGGTCTGTGAACTGGCCCAGGGCGGCACGGCCGTGGGAACAGGCCTGAACGCGCCACACGGCTTCGCCGAAGCCATCGCCGCAGAGCTGGCCGCGCTGTCCGGCTTGCCGTTCGTCACCGCGCCCAACAAGTTTGCGGCGCTGGCCGGCCATGAACCGCTGACCAGCCTGGCCGGGGCCTTGAAGACCCTGGCCGTGGCATTGATGAAAATCGCCAACGACCTGCGCCTGCTCGGCTCCGGCCCGCGTGCGGGGCTTGCCGAAGTGCGCCTGCCAGCCAACGAGCCGGGCAGCTCGATCATGCCTGGCAAGGTCAATCCGACCCAGTGCGAGGCGCTGTCGATGCTGGCCTGCCAGGTGCTGGGCAACGACGCGGCGATCGGTTTTGCCGCCAGTCAGGGCCACTTGCAGTTGAACGTGTTCAAACCGGTGATCATCCACAACCTGCTGCAGTCGGTGGAACTGCTGGCCGACGGCTGCCGCAACTTCCAGCGACACTGCGTGGCCGGCATCGAGCCCGACGCCGAGCAGATGGCGGCGCACCTAGAGCGCGGTTTGATGCTGGTGACCGCGCTGAACCCGCACATCGGCTATGACAAGGCAGCGGAGATTGCCAAGAAGGCGTATGGCGAGGGCAAGACCTTGCGCGAGGCGGCACTGGAGTTGAAGTACCTGACCAATGAGCAGTTCGATCAGTGGGTGCGGCCGGAGAACATGCTGGCACCGGGCGGCAAGGGCTGATTCAGCGGCTGCCGCTACTGGCCCTTAGCGGCGCAGGTTATAGATGCACCTGCGCCAGGCGGGCCTTTCTCGCCCGCCAGCCAGCGACCAACGAAGGCCCCAGCGCCACCAACGCCGACCCCAGCACCACCGTCACCGCGCCCAGATACCCCAGGGCATTGATGTCCTCGGCATGCACATACGCCGGCCACATCCAGGCCGCAATAGCCACTGCCACAAAAGTCACCAGCGGCGTCAACGCCAACGTCGCACTCACCCGCGAAGCCTCCCAATGCGCCAGGGCTTCGGCGAAGGCACCATACGCCACCAGGGTATTCAGGCAGCAGGCCAGCAACAGCCAGCTCTGCAGCGGCGACAGTTGCAACGCTTCCAGCGGATGCACCCAAGGCGTGAGCAGCGCGGCGCAAAACAGGTAGATCACCATCATCACCTGCTGTGAGTGCCATACCGTCAGCAGCTGCTTCTGGCTCAGGGCGTAAAACACCCAGATGCTGGTCGCCAGCAAAATGGTCAACACGCCTGTGGTGTATGCGCCGAGCGAGGTCAGCAGTTCTTCCAGGCGCTGGTTGAAGAACAGGCCGAACCCCCCGATCAGAATCAGCAGGCCCACCCCCTGCCCCAGGCTGAACCGCTCTTTGAACACGAACACGCTGGCCACCAGCAACAGTACCGGGCCGACCTGTACAACCAGTTGTGCGGTGCCAGGGCTGAGCAGCTTGAGGCCGATCAGGTACAGCACGTAGTTGCCCATCAGGCCGAGCACGGCCACAGCCACCAGCCCTTTGCCCTTGCGCCCGAGCTTGCCGAACGCTGGCAGCCGGCGATTGGCCCCCAGCCAGGCGAACAACAGCCCACCGGAAACCAGCAGGCGGTACCAGGTGACGGTGACCGGGTCCATCACCAGCAGCACCTGCTTGAGCTTGATCGGCAGGATGCCCCACAGCAGCGCGGTCAGAAGTGCCAGGAACAGGCCATAGACCCTGCGTCCGGAAGTGGTGTGCATAAAGCCCTCGTTCAAGCCCGTGGTGGGGGTGGTTGGATTCTACGGGCTTGACGGGTGGCAGCGGGGCAAACAGCCGTGAAAAGAATTCATCAGGTCATTCCGCCGCGGCATGGCTGAACCCCCACTGGGGCTATTTTTTGTCTTTGGCAAATGCCGCTTCCAGCGCCTCGTTGATAGTGCGCAATACCTTCACCCGTGCCCAGCGTTTGTCGTTGGCTTCGACTAGCGTCCACGGTGCGATCTCGCTGCTGGTGCGGTCTACCATGTCGCCCACCGCCTCGGTATACAGGTCCCACTTTTCGCGGTTGCGCCAGTCGTCCTCGGTGATCTTGTAGCGCTTGAACGGGATCTGCTCGCGTTCCTCGAAGCGCTCCAGCTGGGTCTGCTGGTCGATCGCCAGCCAGAACTTGACCACTACCACGCCCGCATTCACCAACTGCTCTTCGAAATCATTGATCTCGCTGTAGGCGCGCATCCAGTCGGCCGGGGTGCAGAAACCCTCGACCCGCTCCACCAGCACCCGGCCATACCAGGACCGGTCGAAGATGGTGAACTTGCCCCGCGCCGGAATCTGCCGCCAGAACCGCCACAGGTACGGCTGCGCCCGCTCGTCTTCGCTGGGCGCGGCAATCGGCACGATACGGTACTGGCGTGGGTCCAGCGCGGCTGCCACCCGGCGGATCGCGCCGCCCTTGCCGGCCGCATCGTTACCTTCGAACACCGCCACCAAGGCATGCCGGCGCATGTGTTTGTGGCGCAGCAGGCCGGCCAGGCGCGCCTGCTCGGTCACCAGTTGCTCCTGGTAATCCTGCTTGTCCAGGCGCAGGGTCATGTCCAGGGCGCCGATCAGGCTGCGCTGGTCGATGCTGCGGCCCAACGGCGCGACGTTGCCGTGGTGCTTGCCCTTGGGGTTGTTGGCCAGTGCGGCTTGCAGGCTCTCCAGTAAAATGCGCCCCACCGCCAGGCTGCGATAGTAAGGGTCGACCCCCTCGACCACGTGCCAGGGCGCGTAGTCACGGCTGGTACGGCGCAGTACGCGCTCGCCAAACCGCACGAAGCGGTCGTAGGTCTCGGATTGCTGCCAGTCCAGCGGGCTGATCCGCCAGCTGTGCAGCGGATCGTCCTTGAGCGCCTTGAGGCGGGCTTTCATCTGTTTCTTGGAGAGGTGGAACCAGAACTTGATGATCAGCGCGCCTTCGTCGCACAGCATCTGTTCCAGCCGTTCGGCGCCGGTGATGGCCTGGTCGAGTACCGCGTCCTTGAATACCCCGTGCACACGCCCCTGAAGCATCTGGCTGTACCAGTTGCCAAAGAACACCCCCATCCGCCCCTTCGGTGGCAGCGCCCGCCAGTAGCGCCAGGCCGGTGGCCGGGCCAGTTCCTCGTCGGTCTGCTGGTCGAAGGTGAGCACATCGATCATGCGCGGGTCCATCCACTCGTTGAGCAGCTTGACCGTCTCGCCCTTGCCAGCCCCTTCGATGCCGTTGATCAGCACAATCACCGGGAACCGCGCCTGCTGCTTGAGCTCGTACTGGGCTTCGAGCAGCGCTTCGCGCAGGGCAGGCACTTCGGCGTCGTAGGTTTCCTTGTCGATGCTGTGACCGATTTCGGCGGATTCGAACATGCAGTGGCTCCTTCAATGGATAAACAAGACTAGCGGATTTGTGCTGTGGCTGTGCCGCTGCAACCTGCGCAAAGAGCGTAGATGGCATAAAATCCCGGCATCCGCTGCAACCGAGCCCACCATGTCCACCCTCCTCCAGCATGCCCAGATCGACTGGGACGACCAGGGCCGCCCCCATTCGCGGCAGTACGACGATGTGTACTTCGCGGTCAACGAAGGCATCGAAGAAACCAAACATGTCTTCCTCGGCCAGACGCGCCTGGGCGAACGCTTCGCCGACCTGGCGCCGCACGCCTGCCTGGTGATCGGCGAAACCGGGTTTGGCACCGGCATGAATTTTTTCTGCGCCTGGCAGTTGTTTGACGAACACGCCCATGCCGACGCCCGCCTGCATTTCGTCAGTGTCGAAAAGTACCCGCTCGGCCACGCCGACATGGCCAGGGCAGTACGCCTATGGCCAGAGCTGGCTGCTTTTACCGAGCCATTGCTTGAGCAGTACGTGGCGGTGCACCCGGGGTTCCAGCAGTTCACCTTCGACAACGGTCGGGTCACCCTGACGCTGTTGATCGGTGATGTGCTCGAACAACTGCCGCAGCTCGATGCACACATCGATGTGTGGTTCCTCGATGGCTTCGCCCCGGCCAAGAACCCCGACATGTGGACCCCTGAACTGTTCGCGCAACTGGCGCGGCTGTCACACGCGGGCACCGTACTGGGCACCTTCACCACCACTGGCTGGGTGCGGCGCAGCCTGGTCGAAGCCGGCTTCGCCATGAAGAAAGTGCCGGGGATCGGCAAGAAGTGGGAGGTGATGAGCGGCGCCTACACTGGGCCGACAGCCACCCGTCAGTACGTGCCCTGGTATGGCCGCCCGCACAGTGTCGAAGGGCCGCGCGAAGCCTTGGTGATCGGGGCCGGGCTGGCGGGCAGTGCCACTGCCGCCAGCCTGGCCAGGCGTGGCTGGCAGGTTACGGTACTGGAACGTCACGACGCCCCCGCCCGGGAAGCGTCCGGCAACCCGCAAGGGGTGCTGTACCTCAAACTGTCCGCCCATGGCACCGCCCTTTCGCAGATGATCCTGGCCGGTTTCGGCTATACCAGGCGCCAGCTCGAAAGCCTGCAGCGTGGCCGCGATTGGGATGCCTGTGGGGTGCTGCAGCTGGCGTTCGACAGCAAGGAAGCCGAACGCCAGGGCAAGCTGGCCGCAGCCTTCGACCCTGACCTGTTGCGCGCGCTGGGCCGTGAAGAAGCCGAGGCGCTTGCCGGGGTGGCCCTGCCGGCAGGCGGCCTGTTCTACCCGCAAGGCGGCTGGGTACACCCGCCGGCCCTGTGCCTGGCGCAGTTGCAGCACCCCGGGGTTCGGCTGCTGGTGCACCATGAGGCGGTCGCGCTGCGCAAGGTCGATGACCTGTGGCAGGCCTGGGATGGCGAGCGCCTGCTGGCCAGCGCCCCCCTGGTGGTGCTGGCAGGTGCCGCCGATGTACGGCGTTTCGAGCCCTGCGCACAGTTGCCGCTCAAGCGCATCCGCGGGCAGATCACCCGCCTGCCGGCGACCGACAGCAGCCGTGCCCTGCGCACGGTGGTGTGCGCAGACGGCTATGTAGCGCCCCCGCGGGAGGGCGAACATACGCTGGGCGCCAGCTTCGACTTCCACAGTGAAGACTTGGCGCCGACCGTTGCCGAACATAAAGGCAACCTGGCATTGCTGGATGAGATCTCCGCCGACCTGGCACAGCGACTGGATATTGCCTCGCTCGACGCCGAGCAGTTGCAGGGCCGTGCAGCGTTCAGGTGCACCAGCCCCGATTACCTGCCGATCGTCGGGCCGATGGCCGACCCGCAGGTGTTCGCCGAAACCTTTGCCGTGCTGGCCAGGGATGCGCGGCAGGTGCCGGAAGTGGACTGCCCCTGGCTCGACGGGCTGTATGTGAACAGTGGGCACGGGTCACGGGGGTTGATCACCGCGCCGCTGTCGGGCGAATTGATTGCTGCATGGGTGTGTGGCGAGCCTTTGCCGGTGCCTCGTGCTGTGGCTGAAGCGTGCCATCCGAACCGGTTTGCCTTGCGCAGGTTGATTCGCGGTAAGTGAATGGGTTGGGGCATGGCTGGAGATCAGTTGCGCCTGTGAGATCGAGCGCCGCCCGCGCGGCGCTCGATCTCACAGGCGCAACACCCCCAAGCCAAGCCCCCAGCACCCCATCTATATAACAGATTGATCTAAAACTCCTGCAAACCTCCCCGGTCAGTTCCTTAAGGCGCCTGCTTCCGGGCGCCGCCTCCCCAACGGAAAAACCGGTAAGGACTTATGTGCGGATTAGCAGGAGAGTTACGTTTTACCCCCATCGACCAAGCCCCACGCCCGGCCGACCTGGCCGCTGTGGAGCGCATCACTCACCACCTGGCGCCTCGCGGCCCGGACGCCTGGGGCTTCCATAGCCAAGGCCCGATCGCCCTCGGCCACCGCCGGCTGAAAATCATGGATTTGTCCGACGGCTCGGCGCAGCCGATGGTCGACAATACCCTGGGCCTGTCGCTGGCCTTCAACGGTGCCATCTACAACTTCCCCGAGCTGCGCCAGGAGCTGCAGGACCTGGGCTACAGCTTCTGGTCCGACGGCGACACCGAAGTGCTGCTCAAGGGCTACCACGCCTGGGGCGCAGCCCTGCTGCCCAAGCTCAACGGCATGTTCGCCCTGGCCATCTGGGAGCGCGATAACCAACGCCTGTTCCTGGCCCGCGACCGCCTCGGCGTCAAACCCCTCTACCTGTCGCGCAACGGCGAGCGCCTGCGTTTCGCCTCGACGCTGCCTGCACTGCTGAAGGGCGGCGACATCGACCCGGTCATCGACCCGGTGGCGCTCAACCACTACCTCAACTTCCACGCCGTGGTGCCGGCGCCGCGCACCTTGCTGGCCAATGTGCAAAAGCTCGAGCCCGGCACCTGGATGCGCGTCGACCGTCACGGCGAAGTCGAACGCCAGACCTGGTGGCAACTGCAATACGGCGCCCACCCCGACGAGCGTGAGCTCGACCTGGAAGGCTGGACCACCCGCGTGCTCGACGCCACGCGTGATGCCGTGGCGATCCGCCAGCGCGCTGCGGTGGATGTCGGGGTGCTGCTGTCCGGCGGTGTCGACTCCAGCTTGCTGGTCGGCCTGCTGCGCGAGGCCGGCGTAGACGACCTGTCGACCTTCTCCATCGGCTTCGAAGATGCCGGCGGCGAACGCGGCGACGAGTTCCAGTATTCCGACCTGATCGCCCGCCACTACGGCACCCGCCACCACCAGTTGCGCATCGCCGAACACGAGATCATCGACCAGTTGCCGGCCGCGTTCCGCGCCATGAGCGAGCCGATGGTCAGCCATGACTGCATCGCCTTCTACCTGCTGTCGCGGGAAGTGGCCAAGCACTGCAAGGGCGTGCAAAGCGGCCAGGGCGCGGACGAGCTGTTCGCCGGTTACCATTGGTACCCACAAGTCGACGGCGCAGAGGATGCCTTCGGCGCCTACCGCGACGCATTCTTTGACCGCAGCCACGCCGAGTACCGTGACACCGTGCAAGCGCCCTGGCTGCTGGAAAGCGACGCCGCAGGCGATTTTGTCCGCGAACACTTCGCCCGCCCCGGCGCCCGCGACCCGGTAGACAAAGCCCTGCGCCTGGACAGCACGGTGATGCTGGTCGATGACCCGGTCAAACGGGTCGACAACATGACCATGGCCTGGGGCCTGGAAGCCCGTACGCCGTTCCTCGACTACCGCCTGGTGGAGCTGTCGGCACGCATCCCGGCGCGCTTCAAGCTGCCCGATGGCGGCAAGCAGGTGCTCAAACAGGCCGCCCGCCGGGTGATCCCGCATGAAGTGATCGACCGCAAGAAGGGTTACTTCCCGGTCCCTGGCCTCAAGCACCTGGAAGGCGCAACGCTGGGTTGGGTGCGCGAGCTGCTGACCGACCCCAGCCAGGACCGTGGGCTGTTCAACCCGGCCATGATCGACCGCCTGCTGAGCAACCCGCACGGCCAGTTGACCCCTTTGCGTGGCTCCAAGCTGTGGCAGCTGGCGGCGCTCAACCTGTGGCTGAGCGAACAAGGAATCTGATCGATGAAAGCCCACGAAATCGCCTACGGCCAGCGCCTGCTGCGCGGCCAGGCACCGTCCTACGAGCGCTTGCAGGCGCGCCTGGCCGGCGATGGCAGCGAGCCCCACGACCAGCCACGTGCCTTGCACTGCGGCTGGGGCCGGCTGCTGATCGGCCACACCTACCCGGACCCGGCCAGCCTGGCCGAGGCGCTGCAGGCAGAGCGCCCCGGCGAGCGCGACATCGCCCTGTACGTGGCGGCGCCGCAGCAGCTGCTGGCCCAGGCGCCACAACAGCTGTTTCTCGACCCGTCCGACACCCTGCGCCTGTGGTTCACCGATTACCGCCAGGCGCAACGGGTGTTCCGCGGCTTTCGCATCCGCCGGGCACAGAGTGACGCCGACTGGCAGGCGATCAACGGCCTGTACCAGGCCCGTGGCATGCTGCCGGTGCAGCCCGAACTGCTGACCCCACGCCACCTCGGCGGGCCGGTGTATTGGCTGGCCGAAGACGAAGACACCCACGCGGTGATCGGCAGCGTCATGGGCCTGAACCACAGCAAGGCCTTTGACGACCCCGAGCACGGCAGCAGCCTGTGGTGCCTGGCCGTCGACCCGCACTGCACCCGCCCTGGCGTGGGTGAGGTGCTGGTGCGCCACCTGATCGAGCACTTCATGAGCCGAGGCCTGGCCTACCTGGACCTGTCGGTGCTGCATGACAACCGCCAGGCCAAGCGCCTGTACGACAAGCTCGGCTTTCGCAACCTGCCGACCTTCGCGGTCAAGCGCAAAAACGGCATCAACCAGCAATTGTTCCTCGGCCCAGGCCCTGAAGCCGGGCTCAACCCCTATGCGCGGATCATCGTCGACGAGGCCTATCGGCGTGGCATCGAGGTACAGGTGGACGATGCCGCAGGCGGGCTGTTCACCCTCAGCCTCGGCGGGCGCCGGGTGCGTTGCCGCGAATCGCTGAGCGACCTGACCAGCGCGGTCAGCATGACCCTCTGCCAGGACAAACGGCTGACCCAGCAGACCCTGCACAACGCCGGCCTGCACGTGCCGGTGCAGCAACTGGCCGGCAATGCCGACGACAACCTGGCGTTTCTCGACGAGCACGGCGCCGTGGTGGTCAAGCCGGTGGATGGCGAACAAGGCCAGGGCGTGGCGGTCAACCTGACCACCTATGACGACGTCAGCCAGGCCATCGAACACGCCCGGCGTTTCGACAGCCGTGTGCTGCTGGAAAGCTTCCACCCCGGCCAGGACCTGCGCATCCTGGTGATCGGTCACGAAGTGGTAGCGGCCGCCATTCGCCACCCGGCGCAGGTAATAGGTGACGGCAAGCACAGCATCAAGGCGCTGATCGAAGCCCAGAGCCGTCGCCGGCAAGCCGCGACCAGTGGCGAAAGCCGCATACCGCTGGACGATGAGACCGAACGCACCGTACGTGCCGCCGGCCTCGACTACGGCAGCGTGCTGCCTGCCGGCCAGCGCCTGGCCGTGCGCCGTACCGCCAACCTGCACACCGGCGGCACGCTGGAGGACGTGACCGAGCGCTTGCACCCGGTGCTGGCGGATGCCGCCGTGCGGGCTGCACGGGCGCTGGATATTCCAGTGGTGGGCATGGACCTGATGGTGCGTGATGCCGAGCACCCGGATTACGTGATCATCGAAGCCAACGAGCGGGCCGGGTTGGCCAACCATGAACCGCAGCCAACAGCCGAGCGCTTTGTCGACCTGCTGTTCCCGCATAGCCGGGCGTTGGCGTGAATCAATAACGGCCTCTTCGCGGGGCAGGCCCGCGCCCACAGGTTATCGCTGCGGTGAACCTGCGAAGAGGCCGGTAAGGAGTGCATATGCCTGAACATCACCACCCCGAACCCGATCTGGACTACCTCAAACGCGTCCTGCTGGAGATGCTCGCCATCCCCAGCCCCACCGGCTTCACCGACACCATCGTGCGCTACGTAGCCGAACGCCTGGACGAACTGGGCATCCCCTTCGAGCTGACCCGCCGTGGCACCATCCGCGCCACCCTCAAAGGCCGGCAAAGCTCGCCCGACCGGGCCGTGTCCGCCCACCTGGACACCATCGGTGCCAGCGTGCGGCAGGTGCAGGACAACGGCCGCCTGGCCCTGGCCCCGGTAGGCTGCTGGTCGAGCCGTTTTGCCGAGGGCAGCCGGGTCAGTGTGTTCACCGACACTGGCGTGTTCCGCGGCAGCGTGTTGCCGCTGATGGCCAGCGGGCATGCCTTCAACACCGCCATCGACCAGATGCCCGTGAGCTGGGACCACGTCGAAGTGCGCCTGGACGCCTATTGCGCCACCCGCGCCGACTGTGAAGCCCTGGGGGTATCGATTGGCGACTTCGTGGCGTTCGACCCCTTGCCCGAGTTCACCGACAGCGGCCACATCAGTGCCCGTCACCTGGACGACAAGGCCGGGGTAGCCGCCTTGCTGGCGGCGCTTAAGGCGGTGGTGGAAAGTGGCCAGCAGCCGCTGATCGACTGCCACCCGCTGTTCACCATCACCGAAGAAACCGGCTCTGGCGCGGCAGGCGCCCTGCCCTGGGACGTCAGCGAATTCGTCGGTATCGACATTGCCCCGGTAGCGCCAGGGCAGGCCTCCAGCGAGCATGCAGTGAGCGTGGCCATGCAGGACTCTTCAGGGCCTTACGACTACCACCTGTCCCGCCACCTGCTGAAACTGGCGGGCGACCATGAGCTGCCGGTCAGGCGTGACCTGTTCCGCTACTACTTCAGCGATGCCCACTCGGCGGTAACGGCAGGGCATGACATCCGTACCGCGCTGGTGGCGTTCGGTTGCGATGCCACCCACGGTTATGAGCGCACCCACATCGACAGTCTGGCGGCGCTCAGCCGGTTGTTGTCAGCGTACCTGTTGAGCCCACCGGTATTCGCCAGCGACTCGCAGCCGGCCAATGCCTCGCTCGAACGCTTCAGCCACCAGCTGGAGCACGATGCGCAGATGGAGAGCGATACCCGGGTACCGGCGGTGGACAGCCTGGTTGGTAATAAAGGCTGAGCCCCTGGGGCCGCACAGCGGCCCCAAACCCTCGTACTTTTCGCGTAGCATGCCCACACACTTAATTCCCCAGAATCGCCCCTGCCCATGCTGATCCCCTACGACCAACTGCAAGCCGAAACCCTGACCCTGCTGATCGAGGACTTCGTCACCCGCGATGGCACCGACAATGGCGACGATACCCCCCTGGAAACCCGCGTGCTGCGCGTGCGCCAGGCGTTGGCCAAGGGCCAGGCGTTCATCCAGTTCGACCCGGAAAGCCAGCAATGCCAGTTACTGGCCAAACACGATGTGCCACGCGAACTGCTGGACTGACCTTCAGGCAATACGAGCCTTGCGCGCCTCACCCTCCTTGATGCGCTTGTACACTTCGGCGCGGTGCACTGGCACCTCGCGCGGTGCACTGATCCCGAAACGCACCATCCCGTCTCGCGTCTCCACCACCATGATGCGGATGTCATCGCCGATAGTGATGACTTCGCCCACTTCGCGCCCTATTACCAGCATGATCCGATCCTCCTGCGACAGGGAAAACCGGAGCTTGCCTCGGGTACAGATGGCTACACAATGGCTCCAGGGCAATTCAGAACAGACCTACATTCATAGGTAAATCCCCCTACAGACGGATCATCGCGCCGGGGCTTTGGCGCGCATTTTCACCGCCACTTCGGCCATCTCGTCATACAGTCGCGCGGGCGCCTCGCACTTGAGCTGCCAGGCTTGACGTCCAGCCTCGTGCGGCAGGATCAGGAACTCGCCGGCGGCGACTTGCCGGTGGATATACGCGGCAATATCGACCGCGCTGATCGGGGAGCCTTCCAGCAGTTTGCCGACCTGGGCTTTCATGGCCGGGTTCGGGCCACGGAACGAATCGAGCAGGTTGGTCTGGAAGAACGACGGGCACACCACGTGCACCGCCACCTGCAACTGGCGCAACTCGACCAGCAGGCTCTCCGACAACGCCAGCACGCCAGCCTTGGCCACGTTGTAGTTGCTCATGCCCGGGCCCTGCATCAGCGCGGCCATCGAGGCGATGTTGATGATTCGGCCCTTGCTGCGCTCCAGCAACGGCAGGAATGCCTTGCAGCCCTTGACCACGCCCATCAGGTTGACCGCGATCTGCCAGTCCCAGTCCTCCAGCGACAGCTCCGCGAAAAAGCCGCCCGAGGCGACGCCGGCATTGTTGACGATCACATCGATGCCGCCAAAGCGCTCTTCGCACGCCTGGGCCAGGGCGGTGAGCTGGCTGTAGTCGCGTACATCACAGCGCTGCACGAAGCCCTCGCCACCGGCCTCACGGGCCAGCGCCAGTGTTTCGCGCAGGCCTGCCTCATTGACGTCGGCCAACGCCAGGCGCCAGCCCTCGTGTGCCCAGCGCAGGGCGATCTCGCGACCCAGGCCGGACCCGGCGCCAGTAATCATGATGCGGTTTTGCATGGTGGCAGGCCTTGTTCTGATGGGTTGTCAGGCGAGTCTAATCAAGGCATTGGCATCCGGCAGGATCCATCAGGGTAGTGAATGGGCGGGCATGACCAAGCGGTCAGTGCCGAGCAAATGGAATCTTTCACAAGCGGCACCGGTCCGAATTAACAAGAGGCCAGCAGTCCGAGGCCCTTGACCCCTAACCACGCAAGGACTCCGCCATGACCACGATCCTCATCATCATCCTGATCCTGCTGCTGATCGGTGGCTTACCCGTCTTCCCACACTCACGCAGCTGGGGCTACGGCCCATCCGGCATCGTCGGCGTAGTGCTGGTGATTCTGCTGGTGCTGTTGTTGCTAGGCATGATCTAGCCGGCCATGAATGAAAAAACCGCGATACGGGCATCACCCGTATCGCGGTTTTTTATGACCTCAACGATCAGTGCGAGACAGCACCGGAGGCGCCCAGGCCAGTCTGCGAACGCACAAACTGCGGGAAGAACAGCGCACGTTCGTTTTCAGCTGCCTTGGACTTGTCGGTGACCGAGAAGAACCAGATACCAACGAAGGCAATCAGCATCGAGAACAGCGCCGGATACTCGTACGGGTAGATCGCCTTCTCGTGGCCGAGGATCTGCACCCAGATGGTCGGGCCAAGCACCATCAGGCCCACTGCACTCACCAGGCCCAGCCAGCCACCGATCATGGCGCCGCGGGTGGTCAGTTTCTTCCAGTACATCGAAAGCAGCAGTACCGGGAAGTTGCAGCTGGCGGCAATCGAGAACGCCAGGCCGACCATGAAGGCGATGTTCTGCTTCTCGAACAGGATACCCAGGCCGATCGCCAGCACGCCCAGGGCGATGGTGGTGATCTTCGACACGCGGATCTCGTCCTTGTCGTTGGCCTTGCCCTTGCGCCATACGCTGGCGTACAGGTCATGGGACACCGCCGAGGCACCGGCCAGGGTCAGGCCCGCTACCACCGCCAGGATGGTGGCAAAGGCCACCGCCGAGATGAAGCCGAGGAACACGCTGCCACCCACGGCATTGGCCAGGTGCACCGCTGCCATGTTGTTGCCACCCAGCAGGGCGCCTGCGGCGTCCTTGAAGTCCGGGTTGGTGCTGACCAGCAAGATCGCGCCGAAGCCGATGATGAAGGTGAGGATGTAGAAGTAGCCGATGAAGCCTGTGGCGTAGAGCACGCTCTTGCGCGCTTCCTTGGCGTCGCTGACGGTGAAGAAGCGCATCAGGATATGCGGCAGGCCGGCGGTACCGAACATCAGCGCAAGGCCCAGGGAGAACGCCGAGATCGGGTCCTTGACCAGGCCGCCAGGGCTCATGATCGCCTCACCTTTGGCGTGCACCTTGATCGCTTCGGAGAACAGGGTGTTGAAGTCGAAGTTGACGTGCTTCATCACCATCAGCGCCATGAAGCTGGCACCGGACAGCAGCAGCACGGCCTTGATGATCTGTACCCAGGTGGTGGCCAGCATGCCGCCGAACAGTACGTACAGGCACATCAGGATGCCAACCAGGATCACCGCCACGTGGTAGTCGAGGCCGAACAGCAGCTCGATCAGCTTGCCGGCGCCGACCATCTGCGCGATCAGGTAGAACGCCACCACCACCAGCGAGCCGGAGGCCGACAAGGTACGGATTTCCTTCTGCCCGAGGCGGTACGAGGCCACGTCGGCGAAGGTGTACTTGCCCAGGTTGCGCAGGCGTTCGGCGATCAGGAAGAGGATGATCGGCCAGCCGACCAGGAAGCCGATCGAGTAGATCAGGCCGTCGTAGCCAGAAGTGAACACCAAGGCAGAAATACCCAGGAACGAGGCCGCCGACATGTAGTCACCGGCAATCGCCAGGCCGTTCTGGAAACCGGTGATCTTGCCACCGGCAGCATAGTAGTCCGCCGCCGACTTGTTGCGCTTGGAGGCCCAGTAGGTGATGCCAAGGGTAAAGGCGACGAAGGCCACGAACATGGCGATCGCGGAAACGTTCAGCGGCTGTTTCTGCACCTCGCCGGTCAGGGCATCGGCGGCCCACACGGCGGGTGCGAAAACGCCGCAGGCCAGAACGGCCAGGGCTTTGGCGTGGCGAATCATTGTTGCGCCTCCTTCAGGATAGCCTTGTTCAGCTCATCGAACTCGCCGTTGGCGCGGCGTACGTAGATGGCGGTCAGCACGAATGCCGAAAGGATCAGGCCGACGCCCAGGGGAATGCCCCAGGTAATCGACGACTCAGGGCTGAGCTTGGCGCCCAGAATCTGAGGACCATAGGCGATCAGGAGGATGAAGGCGCAGTAGAGTCCGAGCATGATCGCCGAGAGAATCCAGGCGAACCGTTCGCGTTTGGTGACCAGCTCCTTGAAGCGCGGGCTGTTTTGTATCGAGAGGTAAATGCTGTCGTTCATTGTTTTTGTCCTAGCAGCACAGATCAGGGAGAACCCACCTTCACTTTATGCTGCCGTTGGACGCCAACCAGACGACCTTAGTCTTAGATGCAACAGTGTTTTGCGATATGTGTAACAAAGCTTGGGGCCGCTGCGCAGCCCCAAGATCAACAATCCTAGCGCTTACTTACCGGTCCACTCCTTGACCCGATCCGGGTGCTTGGCCACCCAATCCTTGGCTGCCGCTTCAGGCTTGGCACCTTCCTGAATCGCCAGCATCACCTCGCCGATCTCGTCCTTGGACTGCCAGCTGAACTTCTTGAGGAACTCGGCCACTTCCGGCGCCTTGGTCGCCAGCTCTTTGCTACCGATGCTATTGACGGTTTCAGCAGCGCCATAAACACCCTTCGGGTCTTCCAGGAACTTGAGCTTCCACTTGGCGAACATCCAGTGCGGCACCCAACCAGTCACTGCAATCGACTGCTGCTTGGAGTAGGCACGGCCCAGTTCAGCCGTCATGGCTGCGCCAGAGCTTGCCTGCAGCTTGTAACCCGTCAGGTCGTAGTCCTTGATGGCCTGGTCGGTCTTGATCATCACGCCGGAGCCAGCGTCGATGCCGACAATCTTCTGCTTGAAGCTTTCGTCGGTCTTGAGGTCGGCGATACTCTTCGCCTTCACGTACTCAGGGACGATCAGGCCGATCTTGGCATCCTTGAAGTTGGCACCGTAGTCGACCACGTTGTCCTTGTTCTTGGCCCAGTACTCGCCGTGGGTCACCGGCAGCCAGGCCGACAACATCGCATCGAGCTTGCCGGTGGCCACGCCCTGCCACATGATGCCGGTGGCCACGGCCTGCAACTTCACGTCGTAGCCCAGTTGCTGCTTGATCACTACGGCGGCAACGTTGGTGGTCGCCACGCTGTCGGCCCAACCATCCACGTAACCGATGCTTACTTCTTTAGCCATTGCCTGCGCAGCGCTCATGGCCAATACCAGGGCGGTGCCCGCCCCCAGGAAACGTCGCACTGTCTTCAAAGTCGCCATCAAAGCATCCCCTCGTCAGGTCTCGGAGATTGCATCATCTTCCTGCAACAAAGAGCAACCTGCTCCGTGAACGACATCCAACCGCCCCATATGCGACAGCACTGTGCCATTAGCGGCATCGGCTCACGCCAGCCTGCGCGATCCTTGCATGCCAAAGGTTTGGCGCCGGGCTACTATCTACCCTTTTGCGCCTGACGATGGACCGCCCGATGCCCAGCCCTACCCGCCTGCACCTGCCGCTCTACCTGTTTGCCTGCCTGCTTGCCCTGATCGGGCTGGGGGCGCTCTGGTACGGGCTTGGCAAGCCGGTACAGCTGCCCGATGCGGCCAGCCCCACGCATAAGCTGCAGTGTGCTTCGTATACGCCGTTCGACAAGGATCAGTCACCCTTCGACCAGCCGTTTCGCCTGCGCCCGGCGCGCATGGACGCCGACCTGGCCTTGCTGGCCGAGCGTTTCCAGTGCATCCGCACGTACTCGATGACCGGCCTTGAGGCAATCCCGCTGCTGGCGCGCAAACATGGCCTGAAGGTGATGCTCGGCGCCTGGGTCAACGCCAACCCGGTGGACACCGAAAAGGAAGTGGACCTGCTGATTGCCACGGCCAACGCCTACCCCGACGTGGTCAGCGCGGTGATCGTCGGCAACGAGGCGCTGCTGCGCAAGGAGGTCACCGGCGCGCGCCTGGCCGAGTTGATCGCCAAAGTGAAGCGCCAGGTCACGGTACCGGTGACCTATGCCGATGTCTGGGAATTCTGGCTGCAGCATCCGCAGGTGGCCCCTGCCGTGGACTTTCTGACCATTCACCTGCTGCCCTACTGGGAAGACGACCCGCGCGGCATCGACGATGCCCTGGCCCATGTCGCCGAGGTGCGCCGGGTATTCGGTACGCGCTTTGCGCCCAAGGGCATCCTGATCGGCGAGACCGGCTGGCCCAGCGAAGGCCGCCAGCGCGAAACCGCAGTACCCAGCCGGGTCAACGAGGCGCGCTTCATCCGCGGCTTCGTCAGCCTGGCCGAACAGCATGGCTGGCAGTACAACCTGATCGAAGCCTTCGACCAACCGTGGAAGCGTGCCAGCGAAGGCGCCGTGGGCGGCTATTGGGGGCTTTACGATGCCGACCGGCAGGACAAGGGCGTGCTCGAAGGGCCGGTCAGCAACCTGCCCTACTGGCCGCAGTGGCTGGTGGCCAGTGCGGTGTTGATGTTGACCGTGCTGCTGCTGGCCGGGCGCCCCGCGACAACCGCCGGGGCCGTGCTGTTGCCGTTGTTGGCAGCGTTTGGCGCGGGTTGCCTGGGGTTGTGGGGCGAGCTGATGCGCAGCCATGCGCGCTTTGCCGGGGAATGGCTGTGGGCCGCGCTGCTGGTGGGGCTCAACCTGCTGGTGCTGGCCCATGCGGCATTGGCGTTGGTGCGTGCTGAAGGGTGGCGTGCGCGCCTGTTCGCCTGGTTCGAGGCCCGTGCGGGCTGGCTGTTGCTCGCCGCAGGCTTTGCGGCGGCGGTGAGCATGCTGGCGCTGGTGTTCGACCCGCGTTATCGCAGTTTCCCCAGCGCTGCATTGGCATTGCCGGCGGTGGTTTACCTGCTGCGGCCGGTGCTGGCGCGGCGGGCCGAGGCCGCGTTGCTGGCGTTTATCGTAGGGGCGGGGGTGGCGCCGCAGTTGTACCTCGAAGGCCTGCAGAACCAGCAGGCCTGGGGCTGGGCGGTAGTGAGCGTGCTGATGACAGCGGCCTTGTGGCGCAGTTTGCGACTGCGCAGGGCCGAGTGACCACAACGCCCCGTCAGCGGGGTTGGCGCACCAGCCGCAACCCCGCCAGCACCACGGCAAACACCGCAATGCTCGCGGTATACAGCACCAGCGCCGGGATCGCGAACACCAGCGCAGCGCCTGCCAGCCACCTGCCGGCCCGCCCGGCGACCACCTGCGCGATCAGCGCCAGGCCGAGCCCACTCCAGGCGATTACCTGAAAATGGATGCCCAGCCCCAGCAGCGAACGCACCTGGCACTGCCAGAACGCACCGGGCGCGGCACACAGCCCCACCCACTGCGCATCTTCCATCAGCCCATAACGTACGCCATAGCTGGCGGCCAGCCACAACGGCAGGAACAACAGCAGGGCAACGATCGGCAACGAACGAGACATCCAGTTCTCCAATAGCAGTAATCGAAATCGTGCATGATCGCCCAAGCCCTGTTGTAAGGCAAAATCACCATCCAGCAGCTATGTTGCAGATAACGAGCACACCAAAGGCCACCGCACTTGGCAACTTTGCCCATGCCGCCGTGGTCCTAGCCTGCACATTGCACCACCTTGCGTCTTTTTGGGGGATTACATGCTTCGAACTTTGCGCCTCGCTGCCTTGCTCGGCGGCCTGCTCATGGCTGCGGCCGCTTCGGCGCGGGACATCGACGCCGCGAGCTATGGCTACCCCTTGACCAACCCGTTCGAGGCAACCATCGCCACCACGCCGCCCGAGCAGCGCCCGACCTTGCCCAGCGACGATGAGATCGACCAGGCCGACTACAGCCTCAACCTGCGCCCCGAGCGAGAATTCACCTTGCCCGACAACTTCTGGTCGGTGAAAAAACTCAAGTACCGCCTGGCCCGTCAAGACCGCGAAGCACCGCTGATCTTCGTCATCGCCGGCACCGGTGCGCCCTATTCGAGCAGCATCAACGAATACCTGAAAAAACTGTTCTACCAGGCCGGCTTCCACGTGGTGCAACTGTCCTCGCCCACCAGCTACGACTTCATGAGTGCGGCCTCGCGCTTCGCCACCCCCGGTATCAGCCAGGAAGACGCCGAAGACATGTACCGGGTCATGCAGGCCGTGCGGGCCCAGCATCCGCGCCTGCCGGTCAGCGACTTCTACCTCACCGGCTACAGCCTCGGTGCCCTGGACGCGGCGTTCGTCAGCCACCTGGACGAAACCCGGCGCAGCTTCAACTTCAAGCGCGTGCTGCTGCTCAACCCGCCGGTCAACCTGTACACCTCGATCAACAACCTCGACAAACTGGTGCAGACCCAGGTCAAGGGCATCGACCGCAGCACCACCTTCTACGAACTGATGCTGACCAAGCTGACCCGTTACTTCCAGGACAAAGGCTACATCGACCTCAACGAGGCCCTGCTGTACGACTTCCAGCAGTCACGCCAGCACCTGTCCAACGAGCAGATGGCGATGCTGATCGGCACTTCGTTCCGTTTTTCGGCAGCGGACATCGCCTTTACCTCCGACCTGATCAACCGCCGCGGCCTGATCATTCCGCCGAAGTTTCCGATCACCGAGGGCAGTAGCCTTACGCCGTTCTTCAAACGTGCCCTGCAGTGCGATTTCGACTGCTACATGACCGAGCAGGTGATCCCCATGTGGCGCGCCCGCACCGACGGCAACAGCATCCTGCAACTGGTCAACCAGGTCAGCCTGTACGCGCTGGAAGACTACTTGCGCGACAGCCCGAAGATTGCCGTGATGCACAACGCCGACGACGTCATCCTCGGCCCCGGCGATATCGGCTTCTTGCGCAAGGTGTTCGGCGACCGCCTGACCCTTTACCCCCATGGCGGCCATTGCGGCAACCTCAACTACCGCGTCAACAGCGACGCCATGCTGGAGTTCTTCCGTGGTTAACAAACTCCTCTTCGCCACTGCCCTGCTTGTCGCCGGCAACGCCCTGGCCGCAGAGACCGCACCGCGGGCCAGCGTGATCGAGGCCGACCCGCCGATTACCGGCGCCTCGCTGGCACCTGAATCCGATGGTTTTATCGACCCGCTGCGCGAGCTCAAATTCAACCCCGGGCTCGACCAGCGCGAGTTCGAGCGCTCCACGCTGGAGGCGCTGAACGTCTACGACCCGCTGGAGTCGATGAACCGGCGCATCTATCACTTCAACTACCGCCTCGACCAATGGGTGCTGCTGCCGGTGGTGAGCGGCTATCAATACGTCACCCCGCGCTTCGTGCGCACCGGGGTGAGCAACTTCTTCAACAACCTGGGCGATGTGCCGAACCTGTTCAACAGCGTGCTGCAACTCAAGGCCAAGCGTTCGGCCGAAATTACCGCACGGCTGATGTTCAACACCCTGATCGGGGTGGGTGGGCTGTGGGACCCGGCGACCAAGATGGGCTTGCCCCGCCAGAGTGAAGACTTCGGCCAGACGCTGGGCTTTTATGGCGTGCCGGACGGGCCGTTCCTGATGCTGCCGGTGCTGGGCCCTTCAAACCTGCGCGATACCACCGGGCTGGTGGTGGACTATGCCGGCGAGCAGGCGGTGAATTACCTGAACGTGGCCGAGGCAAGCACCGACCACCCGGAAATCTTTGCCCTGCGCGTGGTGGACAAGCGTTACACCACCAACTTCCGCTATGGGCAGCTCAACTCGCCGTTCGAGTATGAGAAGGTTCGGTATGTGTATACCCAGGCGCGCAAGTTGCAAATTGCCGAGTAAGTAGTTGTCGGCCCCTTCGCGGGGCAAGCCCGCTCCCACAGGATCTTCACTCCCTTGGGGTTGTATCCAGACCTGTGGAAGCGGGCTTGCCCCGCGAAGAGGCCAGCACTGCCTCCATCAAATCCCCAGAAACTGCTCCAGCTCGCGCCGCTTGACCAAGGCATCGCGCCGCCCCAGCTCGATCAGCTCACTGCAGTAGCTGGCCTCGAACAGCAGGTAGCTCAACACCCCCGCCCCGCTGGTACGCGTCGCCCCCGGCCCACGCAGGAACAGCCGCAACGGCGCTGGCAGCTCGCGCCGGTGGCGTGCCGCGATTTCGTCCAGCGGCTGGCTGGGCGCCACCACCAGAACCTCCACCGGCGCCAGCCCCAGGCGCCGTGCATCGAGGTGGGCAGGCAGCAGGTGGCTCAGGTGATTGAGGCGCTGGAGCAGTTCGATGTCGTCTTCCAGGCTGTCGATGAAGGTGCTGTTGAGCATGTGCCCGCCAATCTGCGCCAGGCTCGGTTGCTGACCACTGAACACGCGCTGGGTAGGCAGCGGCGGCGACGGCCGCTGCGGGTTGCCGCTGACCCCGACCACCAGCACCCGGCTGGCCCCCAAGTGCAAGGCCGGGCTGATTGGCGCCGACTGACGAACCGCGCCATCACCGTAATACTCATCCCCCAGCCTGACCGGCGCGAACAACAGCGGGATCGCCGCACTGGCCAGCAGGTGATCGATGCTCAACGCTGTCGGTACGCCGATACGCCGGTGGCGCAACCAGGCATCAATGGTGCCCCGCCCTTGGTAGAAGGTCACCGCCTGGCCGGACTCGTAGCCGAATGCAGTCACCGCGACGGCGCGTAGCTGTTCGCTGGCCAGGGCATGGCCGATGCCGTCCAGGTTCAGCTGCGCCTGCAACAGGGCACGCAGTGGGCTGCTGTCGAGCAGCGCCACCGGCGCCTGGCCGCCCAGGCCCAGCAGGCTGTGGCCGACGAAGCGGCTGGCCTGGCGGACCACCCCCGGCCAGTCGCTGCGCAGCACCCGGTGGCTGCGCAAGTTCTGCCAGAACGCGGTGAGGTTTTGCACGGTGTCGGTAAAGCGGGTGGCGCCGCTGGCCAGGGTGACCGCATTGATGGCGCCGGCCGAAGTGCCGACGATGACCGGGAAGGGATTGGGCGCGCCGGGTGGCAGCAGTTCGGCGATGCCGGCCAGTACGCCGACCTGATAGGCGGCGCGGGCGCCGCCGCCTGAGAGGATCAGGCCGGTGGTTGGGGACATCGATGCCTCACTGACCGCTCAACGATCAACGCTTTTTCTTGTCGTACAGCCGGGGCGCCCCTTCGGGCCGCGACTTGAAGCGCCGGTGCGCCCACAGGTACTGCTCGGGGCACTCGCGCAATACACCTTCGATCCACTGGTTGATGCGCAGGCAGTCCGCCTCTTCGCTTTCCCCTGGGAAATCTGCCAGAGGCGGGTGAATCACCAAACGATAGCCGCTGCCGTCTTCGAGGCGCTTCTGGGTAAACGGGATGACCTGCGCCTTGCCCAAACGGGCGAACTTGGTAGTGGCGGTCACGGTCGCTGCCGGGATGCCGAACAGCGGCACGAACAGGCTCTGCTTGGCACCGTAGTCCTGATCTGGCGCATACCAGATCGCCCGGCCGGAACGCAGCAGCTTGAGCATGCCGCGCACATCCTCACGCTCCACCGCCAGCGAGTCGAGGTTATGCCGCTCACGGCCGCTGCGCTGGATGAAGTCGAACAGCGGGTTACCGTGCTCACGGTACATGCCATCGATGGTGTGTTGCTGGCCCAACAGCGCGGCGCCGATTTCCAGGGTGGTGAAATGCACGGCCATCAGAATCGCGCCCTGCCCTGCCTGCTGGGCTGCCTGCAGGTGCTCGAGGCCTTCGATATGGGCCAGGCGCGCAAGCCTGGCCTTGGGCCACCACCAACTCATGGCCATTTCGAAGAAGGCGATACCGGTAGAGGCGAAATTGGCCTTCAACAAACGCCGCCGTTCGTCGACAGACAGCTCCGGGAAGCACAGCTCCAGATTGCGCGCGGCAATGCGTCGACGCTCACCGGCCACCCGGTACATCAGCGCGCCCAGGGCGCTTCCGAGCCACAGCAAGGCCCGGTACGGCAACTGGACTACCAGCCACAGCAGGCCCAGGCCCAGCCACAGGCCCCAGAATCGTGGGTGGAGGAAATAGGGACGAAAACGCGGGCGTTCCATTGAGGCTTCCGGAAAGACAAAGGCCGCGCATTCTACAACGGATCAGCGCATGTTGCGGGCAACGGGTGTTCTCGTTATAAGTCAGGGCACTTTTTTCGCAACAAGCCGTCTATGCAGACCATGAGCCTAAACCAGACCCCCGACACCGCCTCCGTGTTCCAGCTCAAGGGCAGCATGCTCGCCATCACAGTGCTGGAACTGGCGCGCAATGACCTTGAAGCCCTTGACCGCCAACTGGCGGCCAAAGTCGCCCAGGCGCCCAACTTCTTCAGCAACACGCCGCTGGTGCTGGCCTTGGACAAACTGCCGGCCAGCGAAGGCGCGATCGACCTGCCCGGCCTGATGCGTATCTGCCGCCATCATGGCCTGCGTACCCTGGCGATCCGCGCCAACCGCATCGAAGACATCGCCGCAGCGATCGCCATCGACCTGCCGGTACTGCCGCCGTCCGGTGCCCGCGAGCGGCCGCTGGAGCCAGAGCCTGAGGTGAAGCAGCCCGAGCCAGCCCCTGCGCCTGCGGTCGAGCCACAGGTGCGCCCGACGCGCATCATCACGGCGCCCGTGCGTGGCGGCCAGCAGATCTACGCTCAGGGTGGCGACCTGGTGGTGACCGGTTCGGTCAGCCCGGGTGCGGAACTTCTGGCCGATGGCAACATCCATGTGTACGGCGCCATGCGCGGGCGCGCCCTGGCGGGCATCAAGGGCAACACCAAAGCGCGCATCTTCTGCCAGCAGATGACTGCGGAAATGGTCTCGATCGCGGGCCAGTACAAGGTCTGCGAAGACCTGCGCCGCGACCCGCTGTGGGGCTCCGGCGTGCAAGTCAGCCTGTCCGGTGACGTGTTGAACATCACCCGTCTTTAACGGATACTTGCCGTCATTTTTAGAGCAACTTTTTTACCTGTTGCCGTTTTTTGCATATTGCTGGGACACCTGTCCCAACTTATTTAGGGGTGAAACACCTTGGCCAAGATTCTCGTCGTTACTTCCGGCAAGGGGGGTGTGGGCAAGACCACCACCAGCGCCGCCATCGGCACCGGCCTCGCACTGCGCGGCCACAAGACGGTCATCGTCGACTTCGACGTCGGCCTGCGTAACCTCGACCTGATCATGGGCTGCGAGCGCCGCGTGGTGTATGACTTCGTCAACGTGGTCAACGGCGAAGCCAACCTGCAGCAGGCCCTGATCAAGGACAAGCGCCTCGAGAATCTGTACGTGCTGGCCGCCAGCCAGACCCGTGACAAGGACGCGCTGACCCAGGAAGGCGTCGAGAAAGTGCTGATGGAGCTCAAGAAAGACTTCGAGTACGTCATCTGCGACTCCCCGGCCGGTATCGAAAAAGGCGCACACCTGGCGATGTATTTCGCCGACGAAGCCATTGTCGTGACCAACCCTGAGGTTTCCTCGGTACGTGACTCGGACCGCATGCTGGGCATTCTGTCGAGCAAGTCGCGCCGCTCCGAAAACGGCGAAGAGCCGATCAAGGAACACCTGCTGATCACCCGCTACCACCCCGAGCGCGTCGAAAAAGGCGAAATGCTGAGCATCGACGACGTTACCGACATCCTGGCGATCAAACTCAAGGGCGTGATCCCCGAGTCCCAGGCAGTGCTCAAGGCTTCCAACCAGGGCATTCCGGTCATCCTCGACGACCAGAGCGATGCCGGCCAGGCCTATAGCGACACCGTCGACCGTTTGCTGGGCAAAGAAAAGCCCCTGCGGTTCATCGAAGTGCCGAAGCAAGGATTCTTCGCGCGCCTGTTTGGAGGCAAGTAAACCATGAACCTTTTTGACTTCTTTCGTGGCAGACAGAAACAGACCAGCGCGTCGGTGGCGAAAGAGCGTCTACAGATCATCGTGGCGCATGAGCGCGGCCAACGCAGCGAACCGGACTACCTGCCGGCCCTGCAGAAAGAACTGCTCGAAGTGATCCGCAAGTATGTGAACATCGGCAACGATGATGTGCACATCGAGCTGGAGAACCAGGGCAGCTGCTCGATTCTGGAGCTGAACATTACCCTGCCGGATCGCTGATCTGGCTGAAAGCTGGGGCTGCTTTGCAACCCATTCGCGGCACAAGGCCGCTCCTACAAGGGCTCCAGTTCCCCTGCAGGAGCGGCCTTGTGCCGCGAATGGGCCGCAAAGCGGCCCCGCTTTTTTCCCCTGATTCAACCGAGACCACGCAATGCCGCTGTCAAACGTCCAGATCCTCCACGAAGACGCCGCCATCCTGGTGGTCAACAAGCCAACCCTGCTGCTGTCGGTACCCGGCCGTGCCGATGACAACAAGGACTGCCTGATCACCCGCCTGCAGCAAAACGGCTACCCCGATGCGCTGATCGTGCACCGTCTGGACTGGGAAACCTCGGGCATCATCCTGCTGGCCCGCGATGCCGACAGCCACCGCGAGCTGTCGCGCCAGTTCCACGACCGCGAGACCGAGAAGGCCTATACCGCCCTGTGCTGGGGCCAGCCGGCGCTGGACAGCGGCAGCATCGACCTGCCCCTGCGCTACGACCCGCCGACCAAGCCTCGGCATGTAGTGGACCACGAGCAGGGCAAGCATGCCTTGACCTTCTGGCGCATCCTGGAACGCTGCGGCGATTACTGCCGGGTCGAGCTGACCCCGATTACCGGGCGTTCGCACCAGTTGCGCGTGCACATGCTGTCGATCGGCCACCCGCTGCTGGGCGACCGCTTGTACGCCAACCCTGAGGCCCTGGCAGCGCATGAGCGCTTGTGCCTGCATGCCGCGATGTTGAGCTTTACCCACCCGGTTTCCGGGGAACGGTTGAAGTTCGAGTGCCCGGCACCCTTCTGATGACCTTCGCGGGCTTGCCCGCGACTGGCCCGACACAATTTGTGATCTATCTGCGTTAAACTCGCGCCACTGCTGTCTGGAGTGAGTTATGCGCGAAGCACTGAACACTGGCCTGATCGATTTCCTCAAGGCCTCCCCCACGCCCTTCCACGCCACTGCCAGCCTGGCCCTGCGCCTCGAGGCTGCCGGCTACCAGCGCCTGGACGAGCGCGACAGCTGGGCCACGGTGCCTGGCGGTCGGTATTACGTCACCCGCAACGACTCCTCGATCATCGCCATCAAACTGGGCAAGCAAGCGCCCCTGCTGAGCGGTATCCGCATGGTCGGCGCCCACACCGACAGCCCGTGCCTGCGGGTCAAGCCGCAACCCGAACTGCAGCGCCAAGGCTTCCTGCAACTGGGCGTAGAGGTATACGGCGGTGCGCTGTTGGCGCCCTGGTTCGACCGCGATCTGTCCCTGGCAGGGCGGGTCACGTTCCGCCGTGACGGCAAGGTCGAGAGCCAACTGATCGACTTCAAGCTGCCCATCGCGGTCATCCCCAACCTGGCGATCCACCTCAACCGCACCGCCAACGAAGGCTGGCAGATCAACCCGCAGAACGAACTGCCACCGATCCTGGCCCAGGTCGCCGGCGATGAGCGCATCGACTTCCGCGCCCTGCTCACCGAGCAGTTGGCCCGCGAGCACGAGCTCAATGCCGACGTGGTGCTGGACTACGAGCTGAGTTTCTACGACACCCAGGATGCCGCGCTGATCGGCATCAACCGTGACTTCATCGCCGGTGCCCGCCTGGACAACCTGCTGTCATGCTATGCCGGCCTGCAGGCACTGCTGGCCGCCGACAGCGACGAGACCTGCGTGCTGGTGTGCAACGACCACGAAGAGGTCGGCTCGTGCTCGGCCTGCGGCGCCGACGGCCCGATGCTGGAGCAGACCCTGCAACGCCTGCTGCCCGAAGGCGACACCTACGTGCGCACCATTCAGCGCTCGTTGATGGTCTCGGCCGACAACGCCCACGGCGTGCACCCCAACTACGCCGACCGGCACGACGGCAACCACGGGCCCAAGCTCAACGCAGGGCCGGTGATCAAGGTCAACAACAACCAGCGCTACGCCACCAACAGCGAAACCGCCGGGTTCTTCCGCCACCTGTGCATGGCCGAGGAAGTGCCGGTGCAGAGCTTCGTGGTGCGCAGCGACATGGGCTGCGGCTCGACCATCGGTCCGATCACCGCCAGCCACCTGGGCGTGCGCACGGTCGATATCGGCTTGCCGACCTTTGCCATGCACTCGATCCGCGAGTTGTGCGGCAGCCACGACCTGGCGCACCTGGTGAAGGTGCTGACCGCGTTCTATCGCAGCCGCGAGCTGCCCTGAGTGTAAGGGTGTAACTGACGGCTTCTTCACAGCACACGCCTGCGAAGAAGCCGAAACAGGTCTTGCTACTGCCTCGGATCAACCCGCTTCGCCTGCTAACCGCTATGCTTGTTACATGGCCCCACTGCAAAAGGATTGCTGTCCATGTCCCCCTTCCTGTCCCTGTTCGTGCCGGTGTTCCTGTTCCTGCTGCTGCTGACCATCGGCTTCAGCCTGCGCGAGCGCAACATCGGTGTGCTGATGATGTGGATCGGCACGCTGGGCATCTTCGGCCTCACCTGCTGGAAGATCCTGGAGAAACTGCCCACATAAACCTCTACACTCGGTCAATCGTTTGACCTGAGGTAGATTTCCCGGTGCCTGCCCTCCTGCGTTACCTGTCCCTGCTGCTGTTTCTGCTCATCTCCCCGGTTCAGGCCGCCGGCCTGCCGAGCCTGCTCGGCGCCGGTACGCCTGCCCAGCCTGCGGCCACCGAGCCGCTGGGCAAGTCGCTGGACGAGGTGATCAAGAACCTGGAAAACGACCAGCAGCGTGCCAAGCTGCTGGCCGACCTGAAAAAACTGCGCGACGCCACCCAGCAATCGCAACCCACCGTCGAACAAGGCGTATTAGGCCTGATCGGCGGTGCGCTGCATGATTTCGAACGGCAGTTCAGCGGCGACGCCAGCCCCTTCCACCGCTGGTCGATGGAAATCGACCAAGCCCAGACGGAACTGACCGAACTGATGGTGCCGGTGCACCAATGGCCGGCGATCCTGTTCGGTTTTGCCGCGATCATCGCCGTGTGGAGCCTGCTGGCGTATGCCTTCAACTGGGTCGGCCACCGGGTACGGCTACGCTTCGGCCTCACCGAAGAACTGCCCCAGCACCCCCGGACCTGGGACTTGGTGCGTTTTGCCCTGCGCAAACTCGGGCCATGGCTGGTGGCCCTGGTGTTCACCGTGTACTTGAGCTTTGCCCTGCCCTCCTCGCTGGGCAAGTCCATGGCCATGGTGCTGGCGTACGCGCTGGTGGTGGGCACCTGCTTCTCAGCCATCTGCGTGATCGCCTTCTCGCTGCTCGACGGCCCCCACCGCCACCGCGCCCTGCACATCCTGCGGCACCAGGCTTTCCGCCCGCTGTGGCTGATCGGCAGCTTTGCAGCCTTCGGCGAAGCCATGAGTGACCCGCGCATGACCGTCGCCCTCGGCACCCACCTGGCACACGCCCTGGCAACCCTGGCCAATGTCATCGCAGCGATCTGCACCGGGCTGTTCATTCTGCGGTTCCGCCGCCCGATCGCCCACCTGATCCGCAACCAACCGTTGGACCGGCGCCTGACCCGGCGCACCCTGAGCGACACCATCGAGATTCTCGGCAGCTTCTGGTTCGTACCGGCGATGATCCTGGTAGCCATTTCGCTGTTCGCCACCTTCATCTCGGCCGGCGACACCAGCACCGCCCTGCGCCAGTCGCTGATGTGCACGGTACTGGTGGTGGTGTGCATGGTGCTCAATGGCCTGGTGCGCCGCCACGCCGCCAACCCCAAGCGCGCCAACAAGCGCCAGGCGGTGTACACCGAGCGCCTGCGCAACTTCGCCTACGCCCTGGTGCACCTGTTCATCTGGCTGCTGTTCATCGAACTGGGGCTGCGCGTGTGGGGCCTGTCGATGATCAGCTTCGCCGAGGGCGACGGCCATGAAGTGAGCCTGCGCCTGCTGGGCCTGGCCGGCACATTGATTGCCGCCTGGCTGGTGTGGATCTTGGCCGACACGGCCGTGCACCATGCGCTGGTGCGCTCGCGCCGCGGCCTGGCCAACGCCCGCGCGCAAACCATGATGCCGCTGATTCGCAACGTGATGTTCGTGGCCATCTTCATCATCGCGGTGATCGTCGCCCTGGCCAACATGGGCATGAACGTCACCCCGCTGCTGGCCGGTGCCGGTGTGATCGGCCTGGCCATCGGTTTTGGCGCGCAGTCACTGGTGGCCGACCTGATCACCGGGTTGTTCATCATCATCGAGGATTCGCTGGCCATCGACGACTACGTAGATGTCGGCGGGCACCTGGGCACGGTCGAGGGCCTGACCATCCGCACCGTGCGCCTGCGCGACATCGACGGCATCGTGCACACCATCCCGTTCAGCGAGATCAAGAGCATCAAGAACTACTCGCGGGAGTTCGGCTACGCGATCTTCCGCGTGGCGATTCCGCACAGCATGAACATCGACCAGGCGATCACACTGATCCGCGAGGTGGGGCAGAAGCTGCGTAACGACCCGTTGATGCGCCGCAATATCTGGTCGCCGCTGGAGCTGCAGGGGGTAGAGAGCTTCGAGTCGGGCTCGGCGATCTTGCGGGCACGCTTCAAGACCGCGCCGATCAAGCAGTGGGAAGTGTCACGGGCGTTCAACCTGGCCTTGAAGCGCCAGCTGGATGAGGCCGGGCTGGACCTGGCAACGCCGCGGTTGTCGGTGCAGGTGGTGACGGCGGGCGGTGGCGGCATGAGCGAAGCCGGTTCCTCCAGCTAGCGTCCCCCCTCAACCGGCCTGGGCACGAATGCGGATCGCATCATGCCGCCAATACTCGAGGTCACAGTCGATCAGATGCCCATGCTGGTCGCTGTTGACCCGGGTGATATGCAGCCCAGGGCTGCCGACCGACACCTTCAGCGCTGCTGCTGCGTCCACCGGTAACGCCGTGGGCAAGATCTCGAAACACACCTGCCCGTAACCAATGCCATAGACGCGACCGTAGATCTCGGTCAGTGACTGGGCCAGGTCCTGCTCAAGAATCCCGGGGAAGTACGCGGGGTTGAGGTAATGCTCGGCATACAGCACCGCCCGCCCATCGATACGCCGCAACCGGCAGATACGCACCACACTGGACAACGCCGGCATATGCAGCCGTGCGCAGACAATGGCCGAGGCAGGCTGCAGCCGCGCCGACAGCAACTCGGTACTCGGTACCCGCCCCTGATCACGCACCATGGCATGAAAGTGGCTACGCTCGATCAGGTCATAGGTCAGCCGCTGGGGCGCGACGAACCAGCCACGGCGCTCTTCCCGATAGATCAGCCCCTGGGCTTCCAGCTGCGCCAAGGCCTCGCGCAGGGTGATGCGGGTGGTGTCGAACACCTCGCTGAGCTTGCGTTCGGCCGGCAGCTTGCCCCCCGGCGCCAGCAGGCCGTGTTCGATCTGCTCCTGCAGGGCGTGGCAGATGGCTGTTACCGCACGCGGTGGCATTGGCTGCATCAAAGGTTACCTATCTGGACTAGTCCAGCCCCATGACAGGGCATCTGGAGCGTAGTGCAAGCCTAGGCAGGGCTGATGAACATCCTGTGACAAAGGCGCCACAAGGGCTTTGCCAGAATCGGGCCAAGCCAGGCAAATCAGGGCTTGGGATCTGGTCTACGCTGTATTTTCAGGCAACCGGAGCCACCGCTTCAGGCCTCTCCCTACATCAAACTGTCACGCAAGCGACCTACCTTGGCTCAAGGTTTGCTGACCTAGACCAAAGGTCGCCGGCAACAGCTTCATTCATGACAACAATCGCAAACGGCACCCACCCAAGGAGCTTCGGATGAAAAAGTTCTTCATGGCGTCACTGCTCGGTTCGGCCATCGCCTTGTGTACCACGGCCATGGCCGCCGGCACCGACCTCAAGGCCCTGGAAGACGCCGCCCGCAAGGAAGGCACCGTCAACAGCGTGGGCATGCCCGATGCCTGGGCCAACTGGAAAGGCACCTGGGAAGACCTGGCCAGCAAGTATGGCCTCAAGCACAGCGACACCGACATGAGCTCGGCCCAGGAGCTCGCCAAGTTCGCTGCCGAGAAGGACAACGCCAGCGCCGACATCGGCGACGTTGGCGCCGCCTTCGGGCCGATTGCGGTGACCCAGGGCGTGAGCCAGCCGTACAAGCCGAGCACCTGGGACCAGGTGCCGGAGTGGGCCAAGGACAAGGACGGGCACTGGGCGCTGGCCTATACCGGCACCATCGCGTTCATCATCAACAAAGACCTGGTGAAGGAAGAGGAACGCCCGAAAACCTGGCATGACCTGGAAAAAGGCAAGTACAAAGTCGCCATCGGCGACGTCGGCACCGCTGCCCAGGCCGCTAACGGCGTACTCGCCGCTGCCATCGCCTACAAGGGTGACGAAGCCAATATCGCGCCGGGCCTGCAGCTGTTCACCAAACTGGCCCAGCAGAAGCGCCTGTCACTGGCCAACCCGACCATCCAAACCCTGGAGAAGGGCGAAGTGGAGGTCGGCGTGGTGTGGGACTTCAATGGCCTGAGCTACCGTGATCAGATCGACCCCAAACGCTTCGAGGTGCTGATCCCCTCGGACGGCTCGGTCACGTCGGGTTATACCACCATCATCAACAAGTACGCCAAGCACCCGAACGCGGCCAAGCTTGCGCGTGAGTACATCTTCAGTGATGCAGGGCAGACCAACCTGGCCATCGGCCACGCCCGGCCGATCCGCGCCGAGCACCTGAAGTTGCCGGCTGATGTGCAGGCCAAGCTGCTGCCCAACGACCAGTACGGGGCTGCGCAGCCGATCAAGGATGCCGCAGTCTGGGAAGCGACCTCGAAGAAGCTGCCGCAGATGTGGAACGAGCAAGTGATCATCGAGATGGAGTAAGGGGGTAGCTGTCTAGCGCCTCCACCGACCCTTTCGCGGGGCAAGCCCGCTCCCACAGAGTCACCACAACCTTGAGCCCTGTGGTGCACCTGTGGGTGCGGGCTTGCCCCGCGAAGCAGGCAACACGGTTATTGACTGGAGCCACCATGCAACACAACGTCATCCTGGTCCTGCTCGACGGCCTCAACCACCAGGTCGCCCACCATGCCATGGGCCACCTGCATGCCTACGTCGAGGCCGATCGCGCCGCGCTGTACCGCGTCGAATGCGAGCTGCCATCACTGTCGCGCCCGCTGTACGAGTGCATTCTCACCGGCGTATCGCCGATCGACAGCGGTATCGTGCACAACAACGTCAACCGCTTGTCCAACCAGCGCAGCGTGTTCCACTACGCCCGCGAAGCGGGGCTGGGCACGGCGGCGGCGGCCTATCACTGGATGAGCGAGCTATACAACCGTTCGCCCTTCGACGCCCAGCGCGACCGCCACACCCATGCGCCCAAGCTGCCGATCCAGCATGGGCTGTTCTACTGGGATGACCGTTACCCCGATTCGCACTTGCTGGCCGACGCCGAATACCTGCGCCGCCGTCACGCACCGAATTTTCTGCTGGTGCACCCGATGAGCATCGACGATGTCGGCCACCGCCATGGCCTGGACAGCAGCCAGTACCGCAACGCGGCGCGCAGTGCCGATATCCTATTGGCCGACTACCTGCCGCGCTGGCTCGAAGAGGGCTACCAGGTGCTGGTCACCGCCGACCACGGCATGAACAACGACCGCTCGCACAACGGCCTGCTGGCCGAGGAACGCGAGGTCCCGCTGTTCGTCTTTGGCGACGGGTTCAGCCTCGACCCTGCAGCCAAACCGCTGCAAACCGAGTTGTGTGGGACCCTCTGCGAACTGCTCGGCGTGGCCCACGACAAATCGGTGTGCCGGGAGCTGCTCAAGTGAATGCCAGCCATCGCGGCCGTTACCTTGCCCTGCTCTGCCTGCTGCCGTTCGCCGTGTTCTTCGTCATCTTCCAGATCGCCCCGCTGGCCTGGGTGGCAATCAACAGCGTGCAGTCGGAAGCGGGCTGGGGTGTAGAGAACTTCAGCAAGGTGTTCGCCTCGAAGTTCTACCTGCAGGCCCTGCAACGCAGCCTTGAGATCAGCTTCTGGTCGAGCCTGTTCGGCATCGTCATCGCCACTCTCGGCGCCTACTCGCTACGCCAGGTGGATTCACGCCTGCGCGACTTCGTCAGTGCCTTCGCCAACATGACCAGCAACTTCAGCGGCGTGCCGCTGGCGTTTGCATTCATCATTCTGCTCGGTTTCAACGGCGCCCTGACCTTGCTGCTCAAGCAGATCGGCCTGCTGGAAGACTTCAGCATCTACTCCAAGACCGGGCTTATCCTGGTCTACACCTACTTCCAGATCCCCTTGGGCGTGCTGTTGCTGTACCCCGCTTTCGACGCTTTGCGTGAAGACTGGCGTGAATCGGCCGCGCTGCTTGGCGCCAACCACTGGCAATACTGGCGGCATATCGGCCTACCCGTGCTGACCCCGGCGCTGCTCGGCACCTTCGTCATCCTGCTGGCCAATGCCTTGGGTGCCTACGCCACCGTCTATGCGCTGACCACCGGCAACTTCAACGTGCTGACGATCCGCATCGCCGGCCTGGTGGCCGGTGACATCAGCCTCGACCCCAACCTGGCCAGCGCCCTGGCCATGGTGCTGGTGGCGCTGATGACGCTGGTCACGGTGGTTCATCAATGGCTGCTGAAAAGGAGCTACCATGCGCGCTGATGCCCATTCCAACCTCTACCACCGCATGGTGGTGTACCTGCTGTTCATGATCATGCTGCTGCCACTGGCCGGCACCCTGCTTTACTCCCTGGCCACCAGTTGGTCGGCCAGCCTGCTGCCCAGCGGGCTGACCCTGAAGTGGTACGTGGCGTTGTGGAGCGAACCGCGCTTCCTGGCCGCCTTCGGCCAGTCGCTGCTGGTGTGCGTGGGGGCGCTGCTGCTGTCGGTGGTTTTGATCCTGCCGCTGTTGTTCGTGGTGCACTACCACTTCCCCAAACTCGACGCGCTGATGAACGTCCTCATCCTGCTGCCCTTCGCGGTGCCGCCGGTGGTGTCATCGGTGGGCCTGCTGCAGTTGTACGGCAGCGGGCCGATGGCCATGGTCGGCACGCCGTGGATCCTGATCGGTTGCTACTTCACCATCGCCCTGCCATTCATGTACCGGGCGATCACCAACAACCTGCAGGCGATCAACCTGCGCGACCTGATGGACGCCGCCCAACTGCTCGGGGCCAGCACCTGGCAGGCGGCGTTCCTGGTGGTGCTGCCGAACCTGCGCAAAGGCCTGATGGTGGCCCTGTTGCTGTCGTTCTCGTTTCTGTTCGGCGAGTTCGTCTTCGCCAACCTGCTGGTCGGCACCCGCTATGAGACCTTGCAGGTGTACCTGAACAACATGCGCAACAGCAGCGGCCACTTCAACAGCGCGCTGGTGATCTCGTACTTCGCCTTCGTGCTGGTACTCACCTGGGTCGCCAACCGCCTGAACAAGGACAAGACCTGACATGAGCTTCGTCAGCGTACAGCAACTGCACAAACGCTATGCCGGCACCCCGGTGTTCGAGAATATCGACTGCCAGATCGAACGCGGCGAATTCGTCACCCTGCTCGGCCCCTCCGGGTGCGGCAAATCCACCCTGCTGCGCTGCATCGCCGGGCTGACCCCGGTGGACAGCGGGCGCATACTGCTCGATGGCCAGGACATCGTGCCCCTGAGCCCGCAAAAGCGCGGCATCGGCATGGTCTTCCAGAGCTACGCGCTGTTCCCCAACATGACCGTGGAGCAGAACGTCGCCTTTGGCCTGCGCATGCAAAAGGTCAAAGCCGACGAAAGCCTTGCCCGGGTGCGTGAGGTGCTGGATCTGGTGGAGCTGGGCAGCTTCGCCGGGCGCTACCCGCACCAGTTGTCCGGTGGCCAGTGCCAGCGCGTGGCGCTGGCCCGTTCGCTGGTGACCCGCCCGCGCCTGCTGCTGCTCGACGAGCCGCTGTCAGCGCTGGATGCGCGCATCCGCAAGCACCTACGCGAACAAATCCGCGCCATCCAGCGTGAACTGGGGCTGACCACCATTTTCGTCACCCATGACCAGGAAGAAGCGCTGACCATGTCTGACCGCATCTTCCTGATGAACCAAGGCCGCATCGTTCAGAGCGGCGATGCCGAAACCCTCTATACCGCGCCCGTGGACCTGTTCGCCGCGGGCTTTATCGGCAACTACAACCTGCTCGACCCAGACAGCGCCAGCCGCCTGCTGCAACGCCCGGTGGCCAACCGCCTGGCCATCCGCCCGGAATCCATCACGTTGGGCCTGAATGGCGAGCTGGACGGTGAAGTGCGCAGCCATAGCCTGCTGGGCAACGTCATCCGTTACCGGGTGCGGGTGCGCGACGTGGAACTGGTGGTCGATGTGCTCAACCGCTCGTCCGCCGACCTGCATGTGGACGGCCAGCGGGTATCCTTGTCGATCGACCCCACGGCGCTACGTGAAGTGGCCTAGGAGACAGCAACAATGGCACTGGCAATTTTCGATCTGGATGAAACCTTGATCCACGGTGACTGCGCCTCGCTGTGGAGCGAGCAGATGGCCCGCTTGGGCTGGGTCGACGGCAAGGCATTCTTGCGCCGCGACCATGAGCTGATGGAGGCCTATGGCAAGGGCCACCTGCAGATGGAGGACTACATGGCCTTCAGCCTGGAGCCCATTGCCGGGCGCACCCTGGAAGAGGTTGAACACCTGGTGCAGCCGTGGGTGGAAGACGTCATCGAACCGATCATTTTCGGCGACGCCTGCCGCTGCATCGCCGAGCATCGCAAGCGTGGCGACCGTGTCCTGATCATCTCCGCCTCGGGCACGCACCTGGTTGGGCCGATTGCGGCGCGGCTGGGGGTGGACGAGTACCTGGCGATCGAGCTGGAGGCGGTGAACGGGGTGTACACCGGCAAGACCCACGGCGTGCTGACCTACCGTGAGGGCAAGATCACCCGCTTGCTGGAATGGCTGGATCAGGAACAGGAGAACCTGGAGGGGGCGAGTTTCTATTCTGATTCGCGCAACGATTTGCCGCTGTTGTTGAAGGTGGACCACCCGCATGTGGTGAACCCGGATGCGGTGTTGCGCGAACATGCCCAGATCAATGGGTGGCCTATCTTGAGCTGGGCTTGAGGATCATGGGGGCTGCTTTGCAGCCCCCAGCAATCTCAAACCAGACTCGGGTCGATCACCATCACCAGCTTGCCCGACACCTGGTTGCTCTCCAGCTCGGCATAGGCCGCCTGGGCAAATTCCACCGGGTAGGTGTCCACCAACTGCGGCGACAAACGCCCTTCGGCGAACAACGGCCACACCTGCTGCAGCAACTCGCGCAGCAACTCGGCCTTGAAGCCATCATCACGGTTACGCAGCGTCGAACCGGTGATCTCCAGGCGCTTGCCCAGCACCAGCGCCAGGTCGAGGTCGAACGTGCGCCCGCCCATCAGGCCGATGATCACCCAGCGCCCGTCACGCGCCAGCAACTTGAGGTTGAGCGGCCCGTAACTGGCGCCGACCGGGTCGAGAATCACGTCGAATGGCCCCAGACCTTCCAGCGCTTCGAGGTTCTCGTTACGCACCACACCGCCGGCAGCGCCCAGGGCCTGGCAATAGGCCAGGCGGTCCTGCGAGCCAACGCTGACATACACCGGGTTGCCAAACGCCTTGCACAGCTGGATAGCCGCCGAGCCAACGCCACTGGCACCGGCGTGCACCAGCACCTTCTCGCCCGCCTTGACAGCACCCAACTGGAAGATGTTCAACCATGCCGTGGCGTACACCTCGGGCAGCGCCGCCGCTTCCTGCAGGCTCAGGCCTTCGGGCACCGGCAGCACATGGCGGGCATCCACCACCACTTCCTCGGCCATCGCGCCGCTGGCCAGCAGCGCACACACCCGGTCGCCTATGCGCCAGTCGGCGCCCGGGCCCACTTCCTCGATCACCCCGGCGCACTCCAGGCCCATGTACGGGCTGGCGCCAGGCGGTGGCGGGTACAGGCCCTTCATCTGCAACAGGTCGGCGCGGTTAAGCCCCGCAGCCGCCACGCGAATGCGTACTTGGCCGGCGTCAAGGGCCGGGCGTTCGGCCTCGACCCACTCCACATGTCCGTCAACGCCTTGCAATGCCTTCACAGTGCCTCCATAGTTGAATCATGACTGGGCCTGGGGACGCTTACCCCAGGCTTTTTGCAGTATTTGCCCGGCTCCATGGAACCGGCAACGGAAAAGACGGCCTACTATGCGTGATCAATTGCCTCCACGTCGAATCAGCATGAAGCATTTCCTACCCAGCACCGCCCTGGCCCTGATGATCGGCCTGGGCAGCCTCACGCTCGGCGGCAATGCGGCGGCCGCCAACAAGTGGGACAGCCTGCAGCCGGACCGCGACGAAATCGTCGCCAGCCTCAACGTGGTTGAGCTGCTCAAGCGCCATCACTACAGCAAGCCACCGCTCGATGACGCCCGCTCGGTGATCATCTACGACAGCTACATCAAGCTGCTGGACCCGGCGCGCAGCTACTTCACCGCAGCCGACATCGCCGAATTCGACAAGTGGAAGACGCAGTTCGACGACTTCCTCAAAAGCGGCAACCTCGACCCTGGCTTCACCATCTACAAACGTTACCTCGACCGCGTCAAGCAGCGCCTGGACTTTGCCCTGGCCGAGCTGAACAAGGGCGTCGACAAGATCGACTTCACCGCCAAGGAAACCTTGCTGATCGACCGCAAGGACGCCCCGTGGTTGAAGAACCAGGCCGAGCTCGACGACCTGTGGCGCAAACGCGTGAAAGACGAAGTACTGCGCCAGAAGATCGCCGGCAAAGAGCCCAAGCAGATCCAGGAAACCCTGACCAAGCGCTACAAGAACCAGCTTGCGCGCCTGGACCAGACCCGTGCCGAAGACATCTTCCAGGCTTACATCAACACCTTCGCCCAGTCCTACGACCCGCACACCAATTACCTGTCGCCAGACAACGCGGAAAACTTCGACATCAACATGAGCCTGTCGCTCGAAGGCATCGGCGCGGTGCTGCAAAGCGACAACGACCAGGTCAAGATCGTGCGCCTGGTGCCGGCAGGCCCTGCGGCCAAGACCAAGCAGGTAGCCCCGGCCGACAAGATCATCGGCGTGGCCCAGGGCAACAAGGAAATGGTCGACGTGGTCGGCTGGCGCCTGGACGAAGTGGTCAAGCTGATCCGCGGCCCCAAGGGCTCGGTGGTACGCCTGGAGGTTATCCCGGCAAGCAATGCCCCGAGCGACCAGACCAGCAAGATCGTTTCGATCACCCGCGAGGCGGTCAAGCTTGAAGAGCAGGCGGCGAAAAAGTCGGTGCTCAAGCTCAAGCAGGATGGCCGTGACTACAAGTTGGGCATTATCGAGATCCCGGCCTTCTACCTGGACTTCAAGGCCTACCGTGCCGGGGATCCGGAGTACAAGAGCACCACGCGCGACGTGAAGAAACTGCTCACCGAACTGCAGAAAGAGAAAGTCGACGGCGTGGTCATCGACCTGCGCAACAACGGCGGCGGCTCCCTGCAGGAAGCCACCGAGCTGACCAGCCTGTTCATCGACAAGGGCCCGACGGTGCTGGTTCGCAACAGCGACGGCCGCGTCGACGTGCTCGAGGACGAAAACCCGGGCGCCTTCTACAAAGGCCCGCTGGCACTGCTGGTCAACCGCCTCTCGGCTTCGGCCTCGGAGATCTTCGCCGGCGCCATGCAGGATTACCACCGCGCACTGATCATCGGTGGCCAGACCTTCGGCAAAGGCACCGTGCAGACCATTCAGCCGCTCAACCATGGTGAACTGAAACTGACCCTGGCCAAGTTCTACCGGGTTTCCGGGCAGAGCACCCAGCACCAGGGCGTACTGCCGGACATCGACTACCCGTCGATCATCGACACCAAGGAAATCGGCGAGAGCGCCCTGCCCGAGGCCATGCCGTGGGACACCATCCGCCCGGTGGTCAAGCCTGCGGCCGACCCGTTCAAGCCGTACCTGGCCCAGCTCAAGGCGCAGCATGAAGCGCGCAGCGTCAAGGATGCCGAGTTCACCTACATCCGCGACCGCTTGGCCCTGGCTCAGAAGCTGATGAGCGAGAAAACCGTCAGCCTCAACGAACAGGACCGCCGTGCCCGCCACGATGAGATCGAGGGCAAGCAACTGGCCCTGGAGAACATCCGCCGCAAGGCCAAGGGCGAAGAGCCGCTCAAGGAGCTGAAGAAGGAAGACGAGGACGCGCTGCCGGCCGAGGATGAAACCACCAAGCCGGAAGACGACGCCTACCTGTCCGAAACGGGGCGCATCCTGCTCGACTACCTGAGCGCCAGCTCGCAGGTGGCCAAGCACTGATGTGCTGCGCTGTTTAACAAAAAGGGCCGGGTGTGAAAACACCCGGCCCTTTTTGTAGGAGCGGTGGCTGTCAGGCGGTTTCCGGATAGGGGTACTCAAATACCCTGACGACTTCCGAGGCATGCCACGACGCCGCCTCCATGCCATCAACCGGCCCGGCAAAACGGCCCAGCCGCTCGACGCACTCGAAAAACCCGGTACGCGGCAGGCGGCTGGCGCCCTGGCTGATGACCAGCGAACTGCGCAACGGCTGCTCGGCGCGCGCATCGATCACGGCCAGGTACTCCAACGCGGCGGTCAGGGTCTGCATGGCCGGGCTGGGCAATTGCAAGCGCTCGATGAGCGCGCGATACGTCAGCAAATGACGTTGACGACGGGCCAGGTCAAGCTCGTCCAGCAGGTTCTGCCAGTGCTGGCGGCTGATCCTGACCTGGCTCATGATGGCTCGCTCCAACCCGCCACACCCAGGTGCCAGGCCAGGGCGCGGCGGATAGCGGCGTCCGGCTGTCGCTCGCCTGATTCGATCATGGCCAGATAGGCCGGGCTGACACCGACGTTGCGCGCCAGTAGCTCAGGGGCAATGCCCTTCGCCTCACGTATCTGCGCCACCTCGCTGAAAGCCGGCAAGGGCGCACTGGCGGCACTGACCGGCGTTTCACTGGCGCTTGCCTCGGCAGGCGCCTGCCCTGCTGCCTTCAACAGTGCCTGGTACTGCTCCCAGGGAACGACTGCGTACTCGGGCTGACCGTCCCGGCTAATAACCTGAATACCCATTACAACCCCCTTACGTGGGATTACGGCATGTAATCCATAGGCATAATCCTTATGCCAATTATATTACCAAGTACGGGAGTGTGTGCAGCTCAGGCTGATTTCACTGCGTATTACGTTCCAGGCGCAAAGCTTCGGGGGAGTTCGGCAAGCGCTCCACCACCCGCAACCGCTCTGGCGCCTGGCTGTCGCGCCAGGCTTTGAAACGCCCCAGCTCATCCGCGACGGTTTTCAGCACCCAGCCCAGCACGGCAATATCGTCGAGGAACCCGACCCCCAGCAACCAGTCGGGGATGGCATCGATAGGGCTGACGAAGTACAGCAGGCCGGCAACGATGGTCACCAGTGCCTTGGGGCTGATGGCGCGGTACTCACCCCGCCACCAGGCCAGGCACAGTGACTGCAGCAGCTTTACATCCTCGCGCAGCTGACCGATCCGTGGGCCTTTGCGGGCCACAGCGAACAGCAGGGCCGGTAACCGCCCGCGGCTGAGCAGGCGCTCGGCCAGCGGCAGGAAACGGGCGAAATTCCAGGGTGCGCTCATGGAGCCTCCGAGAGGGAGGTTATCCACATTTATTGTGGATAACCTTGTGAACAGGGCGAAGTTTCTGACGTCAGGTGCCCACTAGGCAAGGGTCCCGGTCAGATCGGGCGTTTTTTACACAGTCGTTTCAGTTGCGCAAACGATTTGCGTCAGAAGCATCCTACTTCATCACGCTGCTATTGCTCGGACAGTATCAGCCGACAGAGGTTCTTCCAAGCGTCTACCGCCGAAACGAAAACGCCCCGTCAAGACGGGGCGTTTTCTGCAAAAGCAGCCAGTATTACTTGGCTGGTTCTTCTGCTGGTGCTTCGGCAGGCGCTTGCGCCGGTGCTTCGGCTTCCGGCTCTGCACCTTGCAGTTGTGCCGGGTCCTTGATGGCGATCAGCTCAAGGTCGAATACCAGTACCGAGTTGGCTGGGATCAGCGGGCTCGGGCTCTGGGCGCCGTAAGCCAGTTCGGCCGGGATGAACAGCTTGTACTTCTCGCCGACGTGCATCAGTTGCAGGCCTTCGACCCAACCTGGGATGACGCCGCTGACCGGCAGGTCGATCGGGCTGCCGCGCTCGACGGAGCTGTCGAACACCTTGCCATCGGTCAACTTGCCTTCGTAATGAACGGTGACCACGTCAGTCGGCTTGGGCTGCGGGCCGTCGGCCTTCTTGATCACTTCATACTGCAGGCCCGAAGCGGTGGTGACCACGCCTGGCTTCTTGGCGTTGTCTTCGAGGAACTTCTTGCCGGCGGAAGCGGCTTCTTCGCTGGCCTTGGCCAGACGCTCTTCGGCGCGCTTCTGCAGCGAGGTGAAGGCCTCTACCAGCTCTTCGTCCTTGATGCGCTGCTCTTTCTTGCTGACCGCGTCTTCGATGCCCAGCGCGACCGCTTTGGAGTCAAGGTCTTCCATGCCTTCCTGAGCCAGGCTTTTGCCCATGTTCAGGCCGATACCGTAGGAGGCTTTCTGTGCCGGCGTCTTCAGCTCGGGGCTGCTGGCCTGTTGGTCGCAGCCAGCCAATACGAGGCCTACCAGGGCAACCGCAGCCGCCAAACGATGCTGTTTCATGCTATTTCCTTGTTCATGCGCCATAAGGGCAATCAGGGTAAAGCCGCGAGCTTAGCAGGCGGCCGTGACCAATGGCTACCGGCATAGGAGCGGGTAAACACTGATTAGTTCAACAGCCTTGCATGCATCAGAAAAGCCTTAATTAGTGCAAAAGATCATTCGTTACGCTTTGTATCGACCAAGATATACCATAACGCTATCATCTGCCGCTTTCAGGATGCTGGCCCGGGCGCGGCCAGGCTTTCTAGAACGGGCTTCAGGGATGCACAATGAGATGGGACGGAGCAGTAACTTTCGGTGATTACTGGCTGGGCTACACCGGCAAGACCGACCAAACCGCAGCCCACGCCCACGTCGCCATCCAGCTGTGCATCGGCCTGCGCTACGACATCACCGTGGAGTTCGGTAACCATACCCTCAGTGCACCGGGGGTACTGATCGGGCCCTCCGTCGACCATCGCTCGTTGCCCAACGCCGACCGCGTTGCCTTCCTTTACTTCTACCCGGACGCGCCGCTTGGCCGCGCATTGAAAGCCCTGCTCGACGAGAGCGGCAAGGCAGCGGTCAGCCCTGACATCGTCGATTGCGTGCGCCAGGCGGCCAACTTCGATGAGGTAGTCGCAGCCCTGGAACTCAAGCTGGTGCCCCCCGACAGCTTCGACCCACGCCTGTCCAATGCCCTGCACCTGCTGCGCCAGGACTGGGCGGGCATCGGCGCGGTGTCGCGCGCGGCCAGCGCGGTAGGCCTGTCCAGCCCACGCCTGCGCTTTTTCGCCACGCACCAGATGGGCGTGCCACTGTCGCAATGGATCATCTGGCGCAAGCTCGAACGTGCCTGCCATGCCCTTGCCCACGACGCCAGCCTCAGCGATGCCGCCATCGCCGGCGGCTTCGCTGACCAAGCCCACCTCACCCGCATGATGCGGCGCATGGTCGGCATGTCGCCCAGCCGCGTCGCCGTGGTACTGCGCAATACAAGCGATTCGTTCAAGAATCAGCAGTTCTAAATCGCCATCATCCCCTCCAGCCCGCGCCGATCGGGGTCTCCACCCAGGCGCAGGGCCGCTTGCCGGCCGTTGCCACTGAAACACAGGCACACAGGTCGGCTTTTTTAATCGCTCCGGTTCCTTGGCCCCCTTGCGGCTGCCAGGCAGACGGGCCACTTCATCAACCTAGCGAGCAAGGAGTGCTAGTCCATGTCTGGACAAACGCGGCTGACCGTTTTCCTTACCGGCGGAGCCGGTGTACTGGGCGATACCCTGATCGACCAACTGGCCGAGCGCTATCACCTGGTCTGCCTGACCCGGCGCAGCAGCATTCGCCACCCTGGGGTCGAAACCCTGCGCGGTGACATCTGCCAACCGCACATGGGCCTGTCCCACGCGGACTACCTGGCGCTGACCAAACGAGTCGACTGGGTCATCCACTGCGCGGCCATTACCCGCCTGGATGGCCATGCCGAAGCGGTGTTCTCGGTCAATTACCAAGGCACCGAGCAGGTGCTGCAGTTTGTCCGCGATGCCGACGTACCGCTGTACCACATCAGCACTGCCTTCACCCACCCCTGTGACTACCACCCAGGGGTGATGCCCTCGACCCCGTACGAAGTGGTCAAGCGCCAAGCCGAGACCCTGGTGCGTGAGGCCGGCGTACCGGTTTCGATCTTTCGCCCGTCGATCATCATCGGCGACAGCCACAGCGGCCACATGCCCATGCTGCAGGGCTTTCACCTGACCATGGGGCTGATGATGTCGGGCTACCTGCCGATCATCCCCTGCCCTGAGGGCGGCCGTGTCGATGTCATCGCCCGCGACGTGGCAGCTGCCGGCATCGCCAGTGCCCTGGATCAGCGCCTGATCGGTGACGACTACTTCCTCACCAACGGCCCACAGGCGCTGGATATCCGCACCCTGCTCGACCTCATGTGCGAACAAATGCAAGACCAGAGCACACCCTTCCAGCGCCCGCGCTGCATGAACCCGGACATCTACGAACGCCTGGTACGCCCGGTGTTCCTGCCGGCCCTCGAAGAGAACATCCGCGCAGCCCTCGGCCGGGCGACCCAACTGTGCCGCTACGCCAGCCTGCTGCAGCCGCTGCCCAGCTCCCTGGAGCAACTGTTGCCGGCCCAGCGCCTGGCCCAGCGCTCACCGCGCCAGGAGTTGGCGCTTACCTTGGCATGCCTGGCGCCCAAGCTTTCGGCCATGCAACGCATGCTGAAGATTCCAGCAGCGGGCGAGCGCCGTGGCGAACTGGCCATGGAGGCCTGAACGATGAACAGCTTCACCCCCCTGCCCGAAGGGCTTGATGCCGAGCGCGTGCGCGCGCAGTACCGTGACCATGTCAATGCGGGTTATGCCCGCCTGGCCTCGATGATGAACCTGCCTATCGAGGTGGGTGCCGAAGGCGTCTATCTGTTCGACATGGACGGCCATCGCTACCTGGATGCCGGAGGCTATGGCGTGTTCCTGCTCGGGCATTCGCACCCGCAGGTCGTCGAGCAAGTCAGCCGCCAGTTGCACAGCCATCCGATGGCCAGCAAGCTGATGCTCAACCCGTTCCAGGCCCAGGCCGCTGGGGCCCTGGCTGCGGTATGCCCTGACCCGCTGCAGTATGTGTACTTCTGCAACTCCGGCACCGAAGCCACCGAGGCGGCGCTCAAGCTGGCCTGGCTCAATGGCTGCCAGCACGTGATCTCTACCCAGGGTGGTTACCACGGCAAGACCCTTGGCGCACTGGCGGTCACCGGCAGGGCTCTGTATCGCACACCGTTCGCCGACCGCCTGGGCGACAGCCATTTCGTGCCCTTTGGCGATGCCGAGGCGCTACGCCTGCAGTTGCAGGCACAACCCGAACGCACCTGCGTGATCCTTGAGCCGGTACAGGCCGAAGCCGGGGTGATCGTGCCTGCGGCCGGCTACCTGCAGCAGGTGCGCAAACTGTGCGACCAGTACGGCGCAATCCTGATTGCCGATGAAATCCAGTCTGGCCTGGGCCGCACCGGTCGCTGGTGGGCCTGCGACCACGAGGCAGTGGTGCCCGACATCCTGCTGGTCGGCAAAAGCCTGTCCGGTGGCTGCGTGCCGGTCAGCGCCATGGTCTGCAACGCCGACATGCAGGCGCCGCTCAACCGCAACCCGTTGATGCACACCTCCACCTTCGGCGCCAACCCGCTGGCCATGGCCGCAGTGATGGCGACCCTCGACGTGATGCAGCGCGAACAGCTGGTGGAGCGCGCCGCAGCCCTGGGCCAACGCCTGCAGCTGGGCCTGCAGACCGTGCTGCGGCAACACCCGCGCGGCGCACAGGTGCAGCTGCGTTGCGCCGGCCTGCTGCTCGGCCTCGAGTTCGTCGACGCCGGGCTGGCGGCAAACATGGTCATGCACCTGATCGACCAACGCATCGTGGTCAACCATTCGCTCAACGATCACCGGGTAATCCGCCTGACACCGCCAGCCCTGTACAGCGACAGCGACGTTGAATGGCTGCTTGGCGGTTTCGCCCGCGCCCTTGCCCGCACCTTCGAATAGGACACCGAAATGAAAGAAGTCAGCCTGACCGCCCATGTTCCCAGCCAGAGTGCCGAACAGGTCTACGCCGCCATCAGCAACTTCAGCCTCTACCCCCAGCTGTGCGAATCGGTGCGCAACATCGAGATCGAATCGATCCATGAGCACGAGGTGCTGAGCAACTGGGAGGTGAACTTCCACAGCGGCATTCTCAAGTGGCAGGAACGCGATGTCTTCGACCCCGACAACCTGCATATCCACTTCCGCCAGACCGCAGGCGACATCGACCACTTCTCCGGCTCCTGGCAAGTCAGCGAAACCGCCGAGGGCGCCAGCATTGCCTTCCGCTCGTGCTTCGACCTGGGCCTGCCGATGCTTGCCGACATGCTCGACCCGGTAGCGCGGCAAGCCATCCACGACAACATCAGCGCCATCATCAGTGGCCTGTTCCCGAACAGCCAGATCAAGGATTGATGCCATGCCGTTGCCACTCCTGCAAAACGCCAGGCAAACCCTGAACCGCTTTGCCCCAGGCTTCGCCGACCTGCTGACAGAACTGCCATTCGAGCAGCGCGAGGCGGCAGGCAGCCCGGTGGTGGACTGGTTCAAGCAGAACGGGCCGGTTGCCTTGCTGGTGCCCGGGGCTGGCGGTGGCCTGGGGGCCAGCGCGCGCGAAGCGCTGCATGTGCAGCTTGCCCTCGGCGCCTTGTCGCCCTCGCTGGCCGTGGCCAGCACCATGCATCAGTTTTCCGTGGCCAGCCTGGTCGCGGTTGCCGCCAAGGGCACAGGCGCCGAAGGCCTGCTGTTGTCAGCCATCGCCCGGCAGCGCCTGCTGCTGGCGTCCGGCTTCGCTGAGGGCGTGCCCGGTGGCGGCATCCTCGATGCCGGCATGGAAGCCTTGCAACTGGCCGACGGCGTACGCCTGAGCGGCAGCAAGCAACCGTGCAGCCTGACCCGCTCGATGGACCTGCTGACCGCCAGCTTCAGCCGTGCCAGCGAGCACGGCGAAGAGCTGATGATCGCCCTCATCCCCGCGTCCGCACCGGGCATCAGCCACCACCCGTTCTGGGGCAACAGCGCCTTGGCCGGTGCACAGAGCCTGGAGCTGCGCCTGGAGGATGTGTACGTCAGCGAGAAGATGATCTTCTCCGCCGGGTTGAAGTCGCAGCTGGGCGATGTACAGACCATCGGTTTCATCTGGTTCGAGCTGCTGATCAGCGCCAGTTACCTGGGGGCCTGCATGGGCCTGGTGGAACGGGCAATCGACGAGCGCCGCTGGAGCGACCAGCAGCGGGTGCAACTGGCCTGCCAACTGCAATTGTGCCTGAGCGCCCTGGAGGGCCTGGCGCATGAGGTCGATCAGTTGCAAGGCGACGCCGATGACTTGCTCGCGCGCCTGCTGCTGACCCGCTACGGCATCGAACAGCAACTGGCCAGCGCCTCCGACCTGGCCCACCAGATGCTCGGTGGCCTGGCCTTCATCCGCTCGAACCTGAGTTGCGACTGGCTGGCCAGCACCCGTGGCCTGCAGTTCCACCCTCCCGGGCGTTTCAGCATGACGGCCAACCTCGACCGCTACCTGCATGGCGCTACCTTCAGCATTGCCAATGGAGTCACCCTGTGAAACTGCTCAACAAGATCGTCGTCATCACCGGCGCGGCACGCGGCCTAGGCCTGGAAACCGCGCGCAAGCTCAAGCAGCAAGGTGCAACCGTGATCGGCATCGACCGGCTCGAACCGCACACGGCCCTCAACTTCGATGCCTACTACCTGCTCGACCTGTGCGACCGCGAGCGCCTGGACGAAGCCGCCGCCTCGATCCTGGAGCGCTTCGGCGACATCGACATCCTGGTCAACAATGCCGGGGTGCTGACCTTGGAGCGCGGCGAGACGGGGGTTAACGACGACGTGCGCCGCGCCCTGGAAATCAACCTGCTGGCCCCCTGGCAGTTGACCTCGCGGTTCTTGCCGGCGCTGCTGCGCACGCAGGGCAAGGTGGTCAACGTGTCATCGCTGTTTGCCCTGGTGAACGCGCCCTACGTCGCCGCCTATGCCACCAGCAAACGGGCCATGAGTGCCTATTCGGATGTACTGCGTATGCAGTACCCCGGGCAACTGGACGTGGTAACGGTGTTCCCTGGGTTCATCGACACGGCCATTCACGACCCGGCCGAACGGGTCGGCCTGTCGGTCAAGCGCCTGGTCAGCTTCAAGCGCGGCGAGCGCGTGCTGCTGTCGCTGGAAGAAAAACTCGATGACGCCAGCAATGGCCTGGTACGTGCCTGCACCCAGCGTGGCTTGCGCAACCGTGGCCTGACCTTCCTCGGCAGCGTGGCCATGTACACCGCCCGCTGGCTGCCGAGCGTGGTCGACGCGTTCATCAGCCTGCGCCTGCGCCGCCTGAGCAACGCCGGGCAGCTGTCGCTCAAGCCCGAACTGATCGACTGAGGACAGGCCGATGACGCAACTGGCACTGGACAAGCCCACGCTACGCCCGGACCGCAGCCTGCTCAAGCCGTCGGCGCTGGAAACCACCTGGGTGGTCGGCTATGCGTTGCTGCTGTTCGCCGTCCCGTTGGCAGTACTGGTGGAGACCCTCAGCCAGCTGCCGCAGGCATGGCCGCTGGCCCTTCCACTGCTGCTGCCGGCGGGTTACGGCCTGTTTCTGCAGGGCATCCTGGGCCACGAGGGCTTCCACTTCAACCTTAGCGAAAATCGCCTGTACAGCTGCATGCTGGCGGTGTTGCTGAGCTCGATGCTGACCGGCTTCTGCGTCACCGGCTACTTCGTCGACCACTGGCAGCACCATCGCCATAACGGCGGCCCCAAGGACCCGGACTGGCGCCTGTTGCGGCGCTATCGCCTGGCCGTGACCCGGCTGCTGGTGTCACGCCTGCATGCCACCGCCTGGTACCTGCTGCAGACCGTGCGCCTGGCCCTGCCCGGCGCCAAGGTCGAAGGCACGCTGCCGCTTCCGGACAAGCAGATCCGCTTGCTGGCCAGGGTCAATCTGGCCTGCCAACTGCTGTGGCCGGCGCTGTGGCTGGCGCTGGCGACGAAGTGGCCGGTGCTGCTGCCGGCGATGGCTGGGTGCCTGTTGCTGGCCTTGTTGATTTCCGCGCTCAACGCCTATCAGGAGCATGCCTTCGAGGCCTGCGTCGACCGGCCGGTGGCACGCTCGCGCACCGCCTGGCTGAGCACCCTGCTGCACCTGGGTTCGAACTATCACCTGGAGCACCACCTGTACCCACGGGTGCCGTGCTGGCGCCTGCCACGGCTGCACCGCCAACTGCTCGCCAGCGGTTGGTACGAAGGCCGCCAGGCGCTGCTCGAACCGCGTTTCTTCGGCGCCTTGCGCTACTGCAAGGCACGTTTCCCCTATGCCGGCGCCTGGCAAGCAATGCCACCGCCAGGCCGCCCCGGGCAGTAATTAGCGCCCGGTACACCGCCCCCACACTCAAGGAGCCGAGTATGTCTTTTGATGTTGATGCAATGATCGAAAATGAACGCCGCACCCTGCTGGCACACCCCCTGTTCGCCAGGATCAGCTCGCTGGATGACGTGCGCCTGCTGATGGAGAACCACGTGTTCGCCGTGTGGGATTTCATGACCCTGCTCAAGCGTATCCAGCGCGACCTGACCTGCGTCAGCCTGCCCTGGCTGCCGCCGCGGCACATCATTGCCGCGCGGCTGATCAACGAGATCGTCACCGGCGAAGAAACCGACGAGCACCCTGGCGGCGGCTTCATCAGCCACCTGGACCTGTACCTCAGCGCCATGGACGAGATTGGCGCCGACACTGGCCCGTTCCGTCAATTCCAGGCCCTGCTGCAAGCAGGCGTGCCATTGGCCCAGGCGTTGACCAACGTCGACATCCCGCTGCCGGCCAAGGTATTCGTCAGCAAGACCCTCGACGTTGCCCTTCACGGCTCGACCGAGCAGGTACTGGCGTACTTCTTCTTCGGCCGCGAGGACATCATCCCCGACATGTTCGGCGGCCTGCTGCAGCGCTGGGCGATCGAGGAAGCCAGCGTGCCGATGCTGACCTACTACCTCAAGCGCCACATCGAGATGGACGGTGACGATCACGGCCCGGCGGCCAAACGCATCATCGCCGAGATCGTCAGCGAACCCGCGCAGCAACAAGCGCTGGCCAAGAGTGCAGCCGATGCGCTGGTGGCCCGTACCGTGCTGTGGGACGGCGTGTTCGAACTGCTCAACCAGCGCGCCACCGCGACTGCGCAAGCCACTTGCGTGGCGGCAGCCAGCTGAGCATTGCCCCTTGCCTGCGCAGGCCGCAGGCAAGGGGCAATGGCCTTAAACGACAAGGACGAGAGCGTGTGACATGGTGAAAGGCAAGTACACCAAGTTGGCAGTATCGGTGCTGGTCATCGCAGGCCTGGCCGTACTGGGGCTGCAACGCTGGCAATACGCAAAGCAGTACGTCAGCACTGACAACGCCGAAGTGGAAGGCGTGATCATCCCTATTCGGGCCAGGCTGAGCGGCGTGGTGGTACAAGTGCCAGTGCACGAGAACACCCGGGTGAAGCAGGGAGACCTGCTGTTCCAGGTGCGTGAGGACGAATACCAGCAGCGGCTCGAACAGGCCCGAGCCAATTATCTGGGCGCGCTGGTCGCCACAGGCCAGGGCGGCATGCCTGGCCTGATGGACAGCCAGGTGCGCAGTGCCGCCGCACGCAGCCAGGCAGCACAGGCCACCATCGGACAACTGGTGGCCAACGCCGAGCAGGCCCGCAGCGACTATCGGCGTACGCAACGGCTGGCCGAGCAGGGGGTGGTCAGCACCCAGGACCTGGAAGCCGCGCGCGCGCGCTTCGATGCCCTGAACCATCAATTGCAGGCTGCCCGGAACAACTCCACCGCCGCCCGTGAAGGCACCTTGGCCAACCAGGCGGCACTGAAGGTGGAAGAGTACCGGATCAAGGCAGCCGAATCGGCCTTGGCCCTGGCCCGTATCGAGCTGCAGGATACCCGGCAGGCCTCGCCACGGGCCGGGGTCATCGTGCACAAGGATGTGCAGCCTGGGCAATTCGTGGTGGCCGGGCAAAAGCTGCTGAGCCTGGTCAGCACCGAGCGCATGTGGGTGGTGGCCAACTTCAAGGAAACCCAGATCGGCCGAGTACGGGTCGGCCAACCGGCACGCATCAGCGTCGACGCCTTTCCCGGGCAGCAGTTCGAGGGTGTGGTGCACAGCCTGGTACCGGCCACCGGTGCGCGGTTCTCGCTGCTGCCGCAGGAGAACGCCACCGGCAACTTCACCAAGGTGGTGCAGCGCATCCAGGCACGGATCGAGTTCCGGCAACTGCCCACGGCCATGCAACAGGCACTTAGCCAAGGCATGAGCGTGTTCGTCGAGGTCGATACCCGCGACAGCGGGCAGGTACTATGAAGTCGCCCTGGCTGGTGGCCGTGACGGTTACCTTGATCTCGATGATGGAGCTGCTCGACGTGACCATCGTCAACGTCGCCATTCCAAGCCTGATGGGCAGCTTTGGCGCGTCGGTGGACGAAATCTCCTGGATCTCTACCGGTTACATCGTGGCCAATGTGGTGATCCTGCCAGCCAGCGGCTGGCTGTCTGCCTGGTTTGGCCGGCGCCGCTACTACCTGGTGTCGTCGGCGCTGTTCGTGCTGGCGTCGCTCGGTTGTGCCGTGTCCCAGGAGCTCTGGCAGCTGGTGCTGTGGCGCGTGATACAAGGCCTGGCCGGGGGCGGCCTGCTGGGCATCTCGCAGGCGATCATCTATGACGTGTTCCCCAAAGAGAAGGTCAGCTCAGGCATGGCCTTGTATGGCGTCGGGGTGATGATGGGGCCGACCCTCGGCCCGTCGGTGGGGGGCTACCTGATCGATGAGTTCTCCTGGCACTGGATCTTCCTGATCAACCTGCCCATTGGTGCGCTGGCCCTGCTGCTGGCCTGGCTGTGCGTGGGCGACTCGCCCAACGAGCGACGCCCGCAGAGCATCGACTACCTGGGTTTCCTGTTGCTTGCCGTCGGTGTCGGCAGCTTGCAGATCCTGCTGGAGCGCGGCGAGCACTGGGACTGGCTGGAGTCGGACCTGAGCCTGCTGTGCCTGGCCCTGGCGCTGCTTGGCCTGGTGGGCTTCTGCTACTGGGAGCGGCGGGTGAGTAACCCGATCGTCAACCTGGCGCTGTTCAACAACCGCGAGTTCCTGCTGGGTTCGGTGTGCGCCTTCTGCGTCGGTTTCGGCCTGTACAGCACGCTGTTCATGGTGCCCCTGCTGCTGCAGACGCTGCTCGAACAAAGTGCCTACCAGAGCGGCCTGGTGATCTTCCCTGGGGCCCTGGCCAGCGCGGTCAGCACCTTGGTGATCGGCAAGCTGTCGCAGGAAAACCGCATCGATGAGCGCTACTTCATCTGCGTGGGCATCCTGGTCTACGGCTACGCCATGTACCTGCATACCCAGTTCACCCTGCAGAGCAACCCCGACACACTGTACTGGCCGCTGATCATCCGGGGGTTCGGCCTGGGCATGATCTTCGTGCCGCTGACCAACCTGGCCATGCGCCAACTGCCGGTACAGCTGATCTCGGTAGGTTCGGGCGTGCTCAACCTGATGCGCCAGCTCGGTGGCAGCGTCGGTATCGCCATCGCCGCCACCCTGCTCACGCGTTTTTCCTGGGAGCGCTACCGGCAGCTCGCCGAGCATGTCGACGAAAACCGCCTGGTCACCAGCGGCTGGGACCTGGCCAGCCTCGACCCGCGGCGGCTCTCCACCGAGCTGCTCGGCGCTGACCAGGCCAACGCCCTGCTGGCCTTCGTCCAGGCCCGGGAGCAGGCGCAGATGCTCGGTTTCAGCATGCTCTTCGGCCTGCTCGGTGCGGTGATGCTGATCGGCGTCCCGATGGTGCTACTGATGCGCAACCCCCGCCAACACAAGCCCTCACTTGCAAAGGAGTCCGCGACGTGCTCGGACAATGCACACGAATCCGCCTAGCGGTGCTGATACTGGCGCTGGTCTGCGCCAGCCCCGTACAGGCCCGCGACCTGTACCAGACCTACCAGCAGGCCCTGGGGCATGACATGGCCTATGCCGCCGCCCAGCAACGCCAGCTGGCGGCCGCGCAAAAGGCCCCGCAGGGGCTGGCCACGTTGCTGCCGCACCTGTCCCTGGAAAGCGGCGCAGCCTGGGTCGACCGCGAACACAGCGGGGCGGCCAGCCGCAACCGCGACAACTCCAATGCCTACGCGCTGGTATTGATCCAGCCCCTGCTACGCTGGCAGAACGTCATCGGCCATGAACAGGGCAAGGCCCTGGCAACGGCGGGCGAAATCGACCTGCTGGCCGCACGCCAGGACCTGATACTGCGCGTGGCCGACGCCTACTTCGAGCTGTTGCTTGCCGAAGACCAACTGGGCACCAGCCGCCAGCAAATGCAGACCCTTGGCCAGCAGCTGGACAAGGCACAGCGCTTTCGGCGCGAGGGCTCGGGGACCGAAAACGAAGTGCAGCGCATCCAGGCCCGCTACGACCTGGCGCAGGCCGAACAGATTGCCGCCGGCAATGCCTTGCGCCTCAACCAGCAGGCATTGGCGAGGCTGACCGGCAGCACGCCGGGCGAGTTGGCCAGGCTCGACGACGAGGTGGCGTTCAGTGGCCCGCAACCGGCCCGGCTGGATGCCTGGACCGACCAGGCACGCCAGCACAACCTGAAGGTGCAGGCCGCCGAGGTGCGCCAACTGATCGCCGAGCAGGAAGTGGAAAAACAACGAGCCGGCCACCTGCCAACCCTCGACCTGGTGGCCGCGCATGGCCGTTTTGCCTCGGTCGGTGGCAGCCTTTACGACGTCACCGTACCCGAGGAGAAATACACCCAGACGGTGGTTGGCGTGCAACTGAGCGTGCCGCTGTATGCCGGTGGCGGTACTCAGAGCCGTACCCGCGAGGCGCGTGCCCTGCAGGGCGCGGCCGAAGATGAGCTGGAAGATGCACGGCGCGAAGCTGATTTCATGGCGCGCCAGGCCTACCTCAACCTGACGGGCGGCATCAGCCAGTACCAGGCCCTGCAACAGGCCCTGCGCTCCAGCCAGAGTGACCTGCGGATCACCACGCACGCCTTCGAGGCAGGCGCGCGCATCAGCAGCGACGTGCTGGATGCCGAGCAGCAGCTAACCCGCACCCGCCTGCAACTGGCCCGCCAGCGCTATGCCATCTTGCAGGCGCAGCTACGCCTGATGGCGGCCAGCGGCAGCCTGAGCGATGACAACCTCAAGGCGCTCAGTGCCCTGCTGACAGCACGGGTTCAAGGGTAGCTACCCTCGCGGTACTGCCCCGCCACCTCGCGCAGCACCTCGCACACCCACTGCCCCGGCAGGCTCTGCGGCAAGGCGGCATTGCGACAGATGCCGACCGAGCCGCCCGGCTCGCGCACGCCCAGGTCGAGTTCGACCAGTTCGCCACGGCCAAGGTCGATCAGCACGGCGTCGCGCGGTGCCACCCACACGGCATCACTGCCCAGCAGATAGCGGCGGCTCAAGGCCAACGACAAGGTCTCCAAGCGCTGCGCCGGCAGCTGCACACCACATTGAACGAACAGGCTGTCGGCGTGCTGGCGAATGGTGGTGCCGGGGGGTGGCAAGACCAGCGGATAGCGCCCTACCTGCGCCCGCTCCACTGGCGTAGTTGCCAGCAGCGGGTGCCCCGGCCGCACGACCAGGCTCATCGACTCGCTGTACAGGTGCTCGAACGACAGGCCTTGAATCTGCGGGCTGTCGGTCATGCGCCCGACCACCAGCTCCAGTTCACCCAGGCGCAACTGCCCGAGCAACTGCGCACTGGCCCCGGTCACCACGCTGATCAGCAACGCCTCATGACGCTGATGCAGGCGGCACAGCACTTCGGGCATCAACAAGCCCTCGACGGTAGAGAGCACGCCAATGCGCACTTGTGACGGCGCCCGTGCTTCGCCGCGCAGGCTGCTCACGCCATCACGCAGGGCCTGTACGCTGGGCCCGGCGTAGCGCATGAAGCGAGTGCCGGCCGGGGTCAGTTCGACGCCGTGCCGGCTGCGTTCGAACAGGCGTGCTTCCAGCAGCTCTTCGAGTTCCTTGAGGGTCTTGGAAATCGCTGGCTGGCTGATCGCGAGGCTGTCTGCAGCCCTGGCCAGGCTGCCCTGCCGGGCGATCTCCAGGAAGCACAGCAGGTGGCGGTACTTGATGCGGGTGTCGAGGTTCATGGCCTGAAGCTTACCGCATTGGGGGGAGTGGGCAGCTTTTATAGTGCTCGCCGCAGCATTTTTGTCGCCAGGGAGATCGAGCGCCGCGCGGGCGGCGCTCGATCTCCCATACGGCGAAAATCCAACGGCGAACAGCGTCCGGGGCTTCAACAATTCATCACGCCACCGCCAGCTCCACCGCTTCACCATTGATCCGCACCGGCCACACCCGCAGCCGCTGCGCGGCATCCTCCAGGCAATGCCCGCTGTGCAGGCTGAAATGCTGCTTGTAGAGCGGCGCCGCCACCACCAGCTGGCCCTGCACACTCCCCACCAGCCCACGGCCGATGATGTTGGCCCCCGAGCGCGGGTCACGGTTGTCCAGCGCATACAACGCCTGCTCCTGCCCTGGCAGATAGAACAGCGCCACCTGGGCACCCTCGTGCCACACCACCACGCCGGAATCGGCAACCAGGTCGCGGGCCTGGCAGACCGTTTGCCAGTTGGGTTGGTGCGCTACAGCAGTATTTGACAGGTTCATCAGACAGCCTCCTCGACAGTGGGGATCAGGTGCAACGCTGCAGCAGGGCGGCGTTGTTCGCGCTCGCGGACGAAGTGCACGTCCGGGTCGGCGCGGTGGTCGTTGACGAAGGTGCGGAAGCGCTTGAGCTTTTCCGGGTCGTTGAGGGCGTTGGCCCATTCGCATTCATAGTGATCGACCACATGCTGCATCTGTGCTTCCAGCTCGGTTGCCAGGCCCAGGCTGTCGTCGAGGATCACCTGCTTGAGGTAGGCCAACCCGCCCTCCAGGTTTTCGCGCCATACCGAGGTGCGTTGCAGCTTGTCGGCGGTGCGGATGTAGAACATCAGCACGCGGTCGATCAGGCGTACCAAGGTGTCGTCGTCCAGGTCGGTGGCGAACAGCTCGGCGTGGCGCGGGCGCATGCCGCCGTTGCCGCAGACGTAGAGATTCCAGCCCTTGTCGGTGGCGATCACGCCGATGTCCTTGCTCTGCGCTTCGGCGCATTCGCGGGTGCAGCCGGATACCGCGAACTTGAGCTTGTGCGGGCTGCGCAGGCCCTTGTAGCGGTCCTCCAGGCGCAGGGCCATGGCCACGCTGTCCTGCACGCCATAACGGCACCAGGTGCTGCCCACGCATGACTTCACCGTGCGGGTCGACTTGCCGTAGGCATGGCCCGTCTCGAAGCCGGCCTCGATCAACTCGCCCCAGATCAGCGGCAGTTCGTGCAACTGGGCCCCAAACAGGTCGATGCGCTGGCCGCCGGTGATCTTGGTGTACAAGTCGTACTTCTTGGCCACCTGGCCAATGACGATGAGCTTGTCGGGGGTGATTTCACCGCCCGGTATGCGCGGCACCACCGAGTAAGTGCCGTTTTTCTGCATGTTGGCCATGAACGTGTCGTTGGTGTCCTGCAGCGGTACCAGCGCCGGGTCCATGATCGGCTGGTTCCAGCACGAAGCAAGGATATTGCCCACCGCCGGCTTGCAGATAGCGCAGCCGACATGGCCTTTGCCATGGCGCACGAGCAGGTCATGGAAAGTGCGGATACCGCCAACCCGTACCAGCCCGTAAAGCTCCTGGCGGGTGTAGGCAAAGTGTTCGCAGAGGCTCTTGTCGACCGTCACGCCGCGGGCCGTGAGTTCGTGCTCGAACACCTGCTTGAGCAAGGCCGCGCAGCCGCCGCAACCGCTGGCCGCCTTGGTGCAGCCCTTGACCGAGGCAAGGTCGCTGCAGCCGCTGTCGATGGCGGCGCAGACCGCGCCCTTGCTGACGTTGTGGCACGAGCAGATGGTCGCGCTGTCGGGCAGGGCATCGGCACCCAGGGCCGGCGCGCCGCCCGTTTGTGGCAGGATCAACGCGGCCGGGTCGGCAGGCAGGGCTATACCGTTCTGCGCGTACTGCAACAGGGTGTCGTAGTAGCTGTTGTCACCCACCAGCACCGCGCCCAGCACATGCTTGCCGCTGGCATCCACCACCAGCCGGCGGTAGGCGGCGTTGGCTTCGTCGATGAAGCGGTAGCTGCGCGAGCCCGGCGTGGCGCCATGAGCATCGCCGATCGAGCCGACATCCACGCCCAGCAGCTTGAGCTTGGTCGACATGTCGGCACCGGTGAAGGCGACCGCAGCATCCCCCGCCAGCAGCGCCGCCAGGTTACGGGCCATGCTGTAGCCCGGCGCAACCAGGCCGAACACGCTGCCGTTCCACGAGGCGCACTCGCCGATGGCGAAGATGCGCGCATCGCTGGTGCGACAGTGGTTGTCGACTACCACCCCGCCTCGCGCGGCAATGTCCAACCCGCATGCGCGGGCCAGGGCGTCCTGCGGGCGGATGCCGGCGGAGAACACGATCAGGTCGGTTTCCAGGTGTTCGCCGCCGTCGAAGTTCATGCGGTAGCGATAGCCCTCACCGGCACTGATCGACTGGGTGGCGCGGGACAAGTGCACGCCCACGCCCAGGGCCTCGATCTGTGCCTTGAGCGCCGCACCGCCCTCGCTGTCCAGCTGCACCGGCATCAAGCGTGGGGCAAACTCCACCACATGCGCTTCCAGGCCCAGGGACTTGAGTGCATTGGCCGCCTCCAGGCCCAGCAGGCCGCCACCCACCACCACGCCACGCTGGGCATTGCTGGCGGCGGCGCGGATTGCATCGAGATCGTCGAGGGTGCGGTAGACCAGGCGAGCGTTGCCGCTGGACCCTTCGATCGGCGGGACGAACGGGTAGGAGCCGGTGGCCAGTATCAACTGGTCGTACGCGTAGCGGCCTTGGGGGGTAACCACCTCGCGGCGCGTGCGGTCGATCTCCACCACCGCTTCGCCCAGGTGCAGGTGCACGCCTTGGCTGGGGTAGAAACCCTGCTCGCACATCGCCAGGGTCTCGGCGCAGCTGCCGCCGAAGTATTCGGAGAGGTGCACACGGTCGTAGGCACGCTGGCGTTCTTCACCGAACACTCGCACCTCGAAGTGCTGCAAGGCGCCACGCTCGATCAATTGCTCGACGCAGTGGTGGCCGACCATGCCGTTGCCGACAATCACCAGTTGCTCTCGTTGCCTGCCGTTCGCTGTTGCCGTCATAGCCGATCCTCGATCAAAAAAAAACGCCTGGAGCGGAAGCTCCAGGCGCCTTTGCCTGTACTCATCAGGGTGTGCCCCTGGTTGATCGCCGTTGATCAGTGGGGCGTGTTGTGAACGTGATAAAGCAGGGAATGTGCCAAATGCTGTATCGCCTGTTCAAACGCGACAGGGCCAGAAAAGTCATCGGACATTCCAGAAAAAACCGCACAGCCAAGGTGCACCCATCCCCATCCCGGTGCACTCAATACACATCGCGCCGATAACGCTTGGCCTTGCTCAACCCTTCAACATACGCATCCGCCGCGGCCTCACTCATGCCGCCGTGCTCGGCGACGACCCTGCGCAGCGCGCTGTCCACATCCTTGGCCATGCGCTGGGCATCACCGCACACATAAAAGTACGCACCCGCCTCCAGCCAGCGCCAAAGGTCGGCGCCTTGCTCGTGCAGGCGCTGCTGCACATAGATTTTCTCGGCCTGGTCGCGGGAGAACGCGGTATCCAGACGCAAGTGGCCTGTCGCTTGCCATGCCTGCAACTGTGCCTGGTAATAGAAGTCGCTGGCCGCATACTGCTCGCCGAAAAACAGCCAGTTGCCCCCGCGTGCCCCGCGCGCTTCTCGTTCTTCAAGAAACGCCCGAAACGGCGCGATGCCGGTGCCCGGCCCAACCATGATCACCGGCACGTTATCGTCCTCGGGCAGGCGAAAATGCTTCGAGGCCTGCGGGAAGATCGCCACCTTGATGCCGTGCGCGCGGTCGGCGAGGAAGGTCGAGCAAGCGCCCTTGCGCTGCCCGTAACGCACCGTCGAGACGGTCAGGTGAACTTGGCCAGGGTGCGCCAACGGGCTGGAGCTGATCGAGTACAGGCGCGGCTGCAAGGGTTTTAACAGGTCGAGCCAGGTGGCCAAGGGCAGGTCCTGGGGGAACTCGCGCAGCACATCCGCCAACTGCCGCCCCCACAACCAGTTTTGCAGCTCGGCCTTGTGCTCGGGCTGGAGCAACCGGCGCAGGGCATCGGCGCTGTGGCTGAACACCTGCAACTGCGCCGGGGTGACCTTGGCGATTTCCAGGTGCGCCTCCATGGCATCGGCCAGCGGCAGTGCGGCCTGGCCTTTGACCTCGACCAGGGCCTGGCCATCGAGCCGCATCAGCGCCAGCAGCTCTTCGACCAGCGCCGGGCAGTTGCGCGGCCATACGCCCAGGGCGTCGCCGGCCTGGTAGCTGAAGGTGCTGCCAGCCAGGTCGAACACCAACTGGCGCGTCTCCTTACGGGCACCCGGGGCATTGAGCACGCGGTTCTCCAGCAAGGTGGCCGACCATGGCTGCTGCTTGCTGCAGGCCTGCGCAGGCGAAGGCGCGCCACTGGCCTGGGGCGCGGCGGCGTCAGCCAACTGCGCCAACAAGGCGTCGAGCCAGGTGGCGAATGCCTCATCGTAATCCGGCTCGCAATCCACCCGTTGCAGCAGGCGCCGCCCACCCAGCTCGGCCAGGCGCTGATCGAGCTTGCGGCCAAACCCGCAGAACTGGTCGTAACTGGAATCGCCCAGGGCCAATACGGCATAGGGCACATCGGCGCAGTGGACGCCCTCCTCGCCTTGCAGTGCCTGCCAGAACAGCGCCGCACTGTCGGGCGCGTCGCCATCGCCGAAGGTACTGGCGATCAGCACCACACTGGCAGCACCGCGCAACTGCTGCGGGCTGAGTGTATCCATGCAATTCAGGCGCACCGCCAAGCCAGCACCACGCAGGCGCTCGGCACAGCGCTCGGCCAGCGCTTCGCCGTTACCGGTCTGCGAGGCCCACAGCACCTGGTGCTGCGGCGCCTCCAGCGCCCGGCTGGGCAGCGCCGAAGGCTGCGCGAACACGCCCGCCAGCAGGCCGTCAACGAACCACCGTCGGTTAGCGGCCATTGGCGCGCTAGCCGGCAGGCTTGGCACACCCTCGACGCGGGCCTGCTCCAAGCCAAGCAAGAAGCCCTGCAGGTAATGGCGCTCTTGCTCGGCCAGCGCCGGGGCCGGCAGGTTGTCCAGGCCAAGCAGACGAGACAGGGTGGCGGTCGGCATGTGGGCAGACTCCGGGTGGGCAGTGGCGCCGCTCAGGTCGAGGGCGTCGATACGTTCGCCGGCAACCCGCTCAAGGGCCACGGCGCAGTGTTTGAAGGCGGGCTGCAGCGACAGTGGGTCGACCGCATCACAGGTGACGGCATTGATGGCCAACTGCTCGCCGACCAGGTCGTTCCAGTGAAACGGCGCGAAGCAGTTACCTGGCATCACCCGGTCGCTGATGCGCGCCGGCAGCACGGCCTGACCACGGCGCGAGCGAATGGCCACCTGGTCCTTTTCGGCGATGCCAAGCCGTGCGGCGTCCTCGGGATGGATTTCGATGAAAGGGCCAGGCTCCAGCTTGTTCAGCGCCGGCACCTTGCCGGTCTTGGTCAGGGTGTGCCACTGGTGCTGCACGCGGCCTGTGTTGAGCACCAGGGGGTAGGCGTCATCCGGCAACTCCGCTGCCGGCAACCAGGGCCGAGCGAAAAAGCGGGCCTTGCCGCTGGCGGTGGGGAACGCCAGCGCCGGGCGCTGGCCCTGGGCGTCGTGCAGCAGCGTCTGGCTGCTGCCATCGTTCAGGTAGCGCAATGGGCTGCGGTCGCTGTCACGCCCTGGTGCGCATGGCCACTGGCGCGGCTGCGCACGCAGGTCGGTGTAGCCGATGCCACGCAGGTCGTAGCCGGTAGCGGGGTTATGGAAGCGGCGAATCTCGTCGTACACCGCTTCGGCATCAGCGTAATCGAACGCGTCGGCATAGCCCATCGCGCAGGCCACCCGGGCGATGATCTGCCAGTCCGGCAGGCTCTGGCCAGGAGGCGCCACGGCGCGTGGCATCAAGGTGAGGTTGCGCTCGCTGTTGATCATCACGCCCTCACCTTCGGCCCACAGTGCCGCAGGCAGGAGGATATCGGCGTAGCGGTTGGTCTCGGTGTCGAGAAACGCATCCTGGGAGATCACCAGCTCGGCCCGGCGCAGGCCGTCGATCACCTGCTGGCGGTTGGCGACGCTGGCCACCGGGTTGCTGCAGATGATCCAGCAGGCTTTCACGTCCCCTGCTTTCAGCTGTTCGAACAGCGCCACCGTACCCTCGCCGCCTTCGCTGCGCAGGCTGCCTGGTGGCAGTTGCCACTGCTGTTCGACGAACGCGCGGTCGCCTTCCAGCAGCGCCGAGCGCTGGCCTGGTAGGCCGGGCCCCATGTAGCCCATCTCGCGGCCGCCCATGGCGTTGGGTTGGCCGGTCAGCGAGAAAGGCCCGCTACCGGGGCGGCAGATAGCGCCGGTGGCCAGGTGCAGGTTGCACAGGGCGTTACTGTGCCAAGTACCGTGGATGCTCTGGTTCAGGCCCATGGTCCAGCAGCTCATCCAGTCGTTGGCACGGCCGATCCATTCGGCGGCCTTGATGATGTCGGCCTCGGCCAGCCCGGTGATGGCGGCCACGCGCTCGGGGCTGTAGTCGTCGAGGAAGGCTGGCAGTTCGTCCCAGCCGTCGGTGTGGCGAGCGATGAAGTCGGGGTGGGTGTGGCCGTTGCGGTGCAGCAGATGCAACAGGCCGTTGAGCAAGGCCATGTCGCTGCCGGGGCGTACCTGCAGGAACAGGTCGGCCTTGTCGGCGGTGGCGCTGCGCCGCGGGTCGACGACGATCAGCTTGGCGCCGGCCTTGACCCGGTCCAGCAGACGCAGGAACAAAATCGGGTGGCAGTCGGCCATGTTGGCGCCGATGACCAGGAATACGTCGGCGTGCTCGAAGTCCTGGTAACTGCCAGGTGGGCCATCGGCACCGAGCGACAGTTTGTAGCCACTGCCGGCGCTGGCCATGCACAGGCGCGAGTTGGACTCGATATGGCGGGTGCGGATAAAGCCCTTGGCCAGTTTGTTGGCCAGGTACTGGGCCTCCAGCGACATCTGCCCGGACACATACAGCGCCACGGCATCCGGGCCGTGCTGGTCAACGATGCCGCGCAGGCGCGCGGCGGTGGCGGCAATGGCCTGGTCCATGCTGGCGCGCACCGGCGGCTGGCTGCGCTGCTGACGCAGGTAGGCATCCTCCATGCGCCCGGCGGCGGTCAGCGGCACGTGCGCGGTCAGGCCCTTGGTGCACAGGCGGCCAAAGTTGCTGGGGTGCTGCTTGTCGCCGCTGATCTTGCTGACCTTGCCATCGGCAACGCGCATGACGATGCCGCAGCCGACGCCGCAATAGGGGCAGACACTGCGTACTTCGCTGCTGCTCATGGGCCGGTCTCCTTGGGGAAACGCAAAAGGCGCCGGCTGCCCCGGCTTGCATGGCAAGCGGGGCAACACGGCGCCTTTGTCGTGAAGAGGTGCGGGCAATCGGCATTGATTGCCCTGGGTAGGGGTCAGTCAGCAATTAGCGGGCCAGCTGTGCGGGCCTCTTCGCTGGCAAGGCAGCGCGCCCGTGCGGGGACGGCTTGCCGCACCATGCGGTGGCACCGCGAAGGCCCATGGCGCTATGCTGGGGCACATTTTTGCCAGAGTTACTGCCTTCTCCCCATGTCCCAGGTGATCCTCAAAACCCCCGCCCAACTCGACCTGATGCGCAACGCCGGCCGGTTGCTGGCCCAAGTGTTCGCTGAACTCGATGGCTTCATACGCCCCGGCGTGACCACGATGCAGATCAACGACCACGCCGAACGCTATATCGTCGAAACGCTCAAGGCTCGGCCAGCAAGCAAGGGCCAGTACGGTTTCCCTTACGCCCTGAATACCTCGGTGGACCACGTGGTGTGCCACGGCATGCCGAAGGCGGATGAGGTGCTCAACGAGGGGTCGATCATCAATGTCGACATCACCCTTGAACAAGGCGGCTACATCGCCGATTCGTCGAAGATGTACTGCATTGGCCCGATCAACGACGAGGCACGTCGGCTGGTCGAAACGACCTACGACGCGCTATGGAAAGGCATCGAGCAAGTGCGCCCCGGGGCGACGCTTGGCGACATTGGCCATGCCATCCAGGTACATGCCGAGGCAGCCGGCTATAGCGTGGTGCGCGAGTATTGCGGCCATGGCATTGGCCAGCAGATGCACGAAGGGCCCGAGGTGCTGCATTTTGGCCAGCGCGGCATGGGCATGAAGCTCAAGCCCGGGATGGTGTTTACCATCGAGCCAATGATCAACCAAGGCGGGCGTGGCACTCGGACCTTGAAGGATGGCTGGACGGTGATTACCCGCGACCATGCGCTGTCGGCGCAGTGGGAACATACGGTGGCGGTGACCGAAGCAGGGGTTGAAGTGCTGACGTTGCGCGAGGAAGAACGCATGCGTTGATGCGGCCTTGCACCGCCAACGCCGGCCCGCTACCACAGGGGCCGTGCTGAACCGCAGAACGCCTCAAAAAGCACAAACAAAAAAAGCGACCCTAAGGTCGCTTTTCCTGTAACTTCCGGGTGTTCAGTGGGCCCTGGAAGTTGAATATGGCGCAGCGGACGGGACTCGAACCCGCGACCCCCGGCGTGACAGGCCGGTATTCTAACCGACTGAACTACCGCTGCGCTATACATCGAGTGGTGGGTGATGACGGGATCGAACCGCCGACCCTCTGCTTGTAAGGCAGATGCTCTCCCGGCTGAGCTAATCACCCTTTCGTCTCGGTGTGGCGCGCATTCTACGGATGAGCCCCCACCCTGGCAAGCACTTTTTTCGACTTTTTTAAAAAAATTTTCGAAGCCTTTCAAAGACCTAGCAACGCTGGTCTTTTCTTCTTCTATATATAGGTGCTGGCCCTCTGACAGGGTTGGACGGGAACCACTGCTCGGAGAATAATGCCCGCCTTATGCATTAAGGAGAGATTGCCCCTCATGTGGTTCAAGAACCTGCTGACCTACCGCCTGACCCAGGATGTTCCATTCGACGCCGAAGCGCTGGAAACCGCCCTGGCCAGCAAGCCGGCCCGTCCCTGCGCCAGCCAGGAGCTGAACACCTATGGCTTCGTCGCGCCGTTCGGCAAGGGCGAAGACGCTCCCCTGGTGCACGTCAGCGGCGAGTTCCTGCTGATCGCCGCGCGCAAGGAAGAACGTATCCTTCCAAGCAGCGTGGTCAATGACGCCGTCAAGGAAAAGGTCGAAGAGATCGAGACCGAGCAGATGCGCAAGGTCTACAAGAAGGAACGCGACCAGATCAAGGACGAGATCATCCAGGCCTTCCTGCCGCGCGCCTTCATTCGTCGTTCGATGATCTTCGCCGCCATCGCGCCGCGCCTGGGCATGATCCTGGTCAACTCGGCCAGCGCCAAGCGTGCCGAAGACCTGCTGTCGACCCTGCGTGAAGTGATGGGCTCGCTGCCGGTACGCCCGGCAACCGTGAAGATCGCACCCGTTGCCACCATGACCGACTGGGTCAAGTCGCAGCAAGCCGCCGAAGGCTTCTATGTACTGGACGAGTGCGAGCTGCGCGACACCGCCGAAGACGGTGGCATCGTGCGCTGCAAGCGCCAGGACCTGACCAGCGAAGAAATCCAGCTGCACCTGAGCACCGGCAAGGTGGTCACCCAGCTGGCCCTGGCCTGGCAGGACAAACTGTCGTTCGTGCTGGACGACAAAATGGTCATCAAGCGCCTGAAGTTCGAGGAGCTGCTGCAAGAGCAGGCAGAACAGGATGGCGGCGATGAAGCCCAGCAGCAGTTCGATGCCAGCTTCCTGCTGATGATGATGACCTTTACCGAATTCCTGCCGGTGCTGTTCGAGGCGTTGGGTGGGGAGGAGATTCCGCAAGGGGTCTGAGTGGCATGAAATGTCGGGGCTGGGCTGGGACGTATTCTCAGCCAGTACCGGCCTCTTCGCGGGCTCGCCCCGCGAAGAGGCTCTCGAAAACTGCATCTCTATAAGTACAAGGACCTGCCCATGCGTGCCCTCGCCGCCCTCAGCCGCTTCGTCGGCAATACCTTTGCCCTCTGGGTGCTGGTGTTCGCCGTGCTGGCCTTCCTGCAACCGCAATGGTTCATCGCCCTGAAAGTGGCCATCGTACCGTTGCTGGGCCTGGTGATGTTCGGCATGGGCCTGACCCTCAAGCTCGATGACTTCGCCGCCCTCGCCCGCCAGCCCTGGCGGGTGATGCTAGGGGTGGTGGCGCACTTCGTGATCATGCCGGGCATGGCCTGGCTGCTGTGCCAGCTGTTCCACCTGCCGCCCGAGATTGCCGTGGGCGTGATCCTGGTCGGCTGCTGCCCTAGCGGCACGGCTTCGAACGTGATGGTCTGGCTGTCCAAGGGCGACCTGGCGCTGGCGGTGGCGATTGCCGCCGTCACCACCCTGCTCGCCCCGCTGCTGACCCCGGCGTTGATCTGGTTCCTGGCCTCGGCCTGGCTGCCGGTCTCGTTCATGGACATGTTCTGGTCGATCCTGCAGCTGGTCATGCTGCCGATCGTGCTCGGCGTGCTGGCCCAGCGCCTGCTGGGCGCGCGGGTACAGGCGGCGGTGCAGGTGTTGCCACTGGTGTCAGTGGTGAGCATCGTCATGATCGTCTGTGCGGTGGTGGCGGCCAGCCAGGCGAAAATCGCCGAGTCGGGCCTGCTGATCATGGCCGTGGTGATGCTGCACAACAGCTTCGGCTACCTGCTGGGTTACCTCACCGGCAAGCTCTGCAAACTGCCACTGGCCCAGCGCAAGTCGCTGGCACTGGAGGTGGGCATGCAGAACTCAGGGTTGGGGGCAGCCTTGGCGGCGGCGCATTTCTCGCCATTGGCGGCGGTGCCGAGCGCGCTGTTCAGCGTTTGGCACAATATTTCGGGGGCGCTGCTGTCGACCTGGTTCCGCCGTATGGAAGCGCCTTTGCCGGTAGATGAACGTGGCGAACCTGCCAGGCACTGACTTGCCCAGCCATCAGAAAATGTGCACCCTATTGCCCACTGTGGGGACGGCCTCACGACGCACCGCGTGACCATTCCGGGGACGGCCCCATCGTTGGCAACAATGGAGGCACCTATGTCCTGGATCATCCTGTTTTTCGCCGGCCTGTTCGAAGTCGGCTGGGCGGTAGGCCTGAAGTACACCGACGGCTTCAGCCGCCCGCTCCCCACCGTGCTTACCGTCGGCGCCATGGTCATCAGCCTGGGCTTGCTGGGCCTGGCCATGAAAGAACTGCCGCTGGGCACCGCCTACGCCATCTGGACCGGCGTTGGCGCCGTGGGCACGGTGATCGCCGGGATCATCCTGTTCGGCGAGTCCATGGCCCTGGTACGGCTGGTCAGTGTGGCGCTGATCATCTGTGGCCTGATTGGCCTGAAAGTCAGCGCCAGCTGACCATGCCCGCTTAACGCAGGTCGCCGCGCAAGCGGCTGACCTGCTCGCGCAACAACTCAGGCTGCGCAGCCTCCACCGGGACCGCAGCGCCGGCCACGATGGTCACCCGCGACCACAAGCGCTTGAAAAACCCCTTGCCCGGATCACGGCTGAAAAAGCTGCCCCACAGCCCCTGCAACGCCAGGGGAATCACCGGCACCGGGGTTTCACCGAGAATGCGGCTGACCCCACCCTTGAACGCATCGATCTCGCCGTCGCCGGTCAACTTGCCCTCCGGGAAGATGCACACCAGCTCACCCGCCGCCAGGTATTCGGCGATGCGCGCAAAGGCGCGCTCGTACGTGGCCTCATCCTCGCTGCGCCCGGCAATCGGGATGGCGCCTGCGGTGCGGAACACGAAGTTGAGCACCGGCAGGTTGTAGATTTTGTAGTACATGACGAAGCGGATCGGACGGCGGATCGCGCCGCCGAGCAGCAGGGCGTCGACGAACGAGACATGGTTGCACACCAGCAGCGCCGCACCTTCGTCGGGGATGCGTTCGAGGTCGCGGTGCTCCACGCGGTACATCGAATGGCTGAGCAGCCAGATCAAAAAGCGCATGGTGAACTCGGGCACGATGCTGAAGATGTAGGCGTTGACCGCGATGTTGAGCAACGACACCACCAGGAACAGCTGCGGGATGCTCAGCTCGGCCAGCCCCAGCAGCACAATGGTGAGCACCGCCGACACCACCATGAACAAGGCATTGAGGATGTTGTTGGCAGCGATTACCCGAGCCCGCTGGTCCTCGGCCGTGCGCGCCTGGATCAGCGCATACAGCGGCACGATATAGAAGCCGCCGAACACCCCGAGCCCCACGATCGACAACAGAATCCACCAGGCTTGGCTCATGCCCAGTAGCGTCAACCAGTCGTGCGGCACAGGCGCAGCCGGCACATCGCCGGAATGCCACCACCAGAGCAGGCCGAACAGGGTCAGGCCAAACGAGCCGAACGGCACCAGGCCGATCTCCACCTTGCGCCCGCTCAGCCGCTCGCACAGCAGCGAACCGAGGGCGATGCCCACCGAGAACAGGGTCAGCACCAGGGTGACCACCGTGCCGTCGCCGTGCAGCCAGTCCTTGGCATACGCCGGGATCTGGGTCAGGTAGATGGCGCCGACGAACCAGAACCAGGAGTTGCCGACGATCGAGCGCGACACCGCAGGCGTCTGCCCCAGGCCCATGCGCAGGATTACCCAGGACTGCTTGAAGATGTTCCAGTCCAGTTGCATCTGCGGCGACACGGCGGCCGCCCGCGGGATCCAGCGGCTGGCCAGGTAGCCCAGCACGGCCGTGCCGACCACGCCACCCGCCACCACCGTGGCATAGCTGCCCGACGACATCATCACACCCGCGCCGATGGTGCCGGCCAGGATGGCCAGGAAGGTGCCCATCTCCACCAGCCCGTTGCCACCCACCAGCTCTTCTTCACGCAGGGCCTGGGGCAGGATCGAGTACTTCACCGGCCCGAACAGCGCCGAATGGGTGCCCATGCCAAACAGGGCTACCAACATCAGCGCCAGGTGGTTGGTGATAAAGCCCAGTGCGCCAATGGCCATGATGCCGATCTCGGCCAGCTTGATCGCACGGATCAGCGCGTCCTTGGCGAACTTCTCGCCAAACTGCCCACCCAGTGCAGAGAACAGAAAGAACGGCAGGATGAACAGCAAGGCGCACAGGTTGACCCAGATCGAACGGTCACCGTCGCCCAGGCTGAGCTTGAACAGGATCGCCAGGATCAGCGACTGCTTGAACAGGTTGTCGTTGAACGCACCCAGCGACTGGGTGATGAAAAACGGCAGGAAGCGCCGCTTGCCGAGCAAGGTGAATTGCGAGGGATGACTCATCGTCCTTGTTCCTGAGGGGCTTTTAGCGTTGGAGGCGCGCCGGGCGCAGAAAGCCACAAATCTGCAGGGTAAAAGCTGCTGCTGGCAAGCCCTCTGCTGCCTTATGCTGATACCCGGCAGACCCGTACGACAAGGACATGGCAATGCTCGCCGCCGTCAAGCACTACCCAGCGGCCGCACGCCGTGATACTGGCGGCAGTGTTCTACTGGATGGGCACCCGCAGGCATTGATGTTGGCGCTGCCGCTTGAGCAACGCCCTGCGACGACTCGCCACTGCGACCATCGTCTGCGCTGACGAACCGCCGCCTGCGTGCCAGACTGGTTGATCGGGACCGCGTTATTTTTTTTGCTCCGGAGTTTTCATGTCGTTGTCCAGCGGGCTGATCGCCGTGGTCGCCCTGGCCTATATGGCCATCATGTTCGCCATCGCCTTCTATGGCGACCGCCGCAGCACACCGTTGCCGCCGAAGCTGCGTGCCTGGGTGTACAGCCTGTCGCTGGCCGTGTACTGCACCAGCTGGACCTTCTTTGGCGCGGTCGGCCAGGCCGCCGAACAGCTTTGGGCATTTCTGCCGATCTACCTGGGCCCAGTGCTGCTGATGATCTTCGCACCCTGGGTACTGCAGAAGATGGTGCTGATCAGCAAGCAGCAGAACATCACCTCGATCGCCGACTTCATCGCCGCGCGCTACGGCAAATCGCAGACCCTGGCGGTGGTGGTGGCGCTGATCTGCCTGGTCGGCGTGCTGCCCTATATCGCCTTGCAGCTCAAAGGCATCGTGCTGGGCGTCAACCTGCTAATCGGTGCCAATGCCGATGCCACCGGCACCCGGGTGCAAGACACCGCACTGGTGGTGTCGCTGGTGCTGGCGCTGTTCGCCATCGTGTTCGGCACGCGCAGCCTGGATGTGACCGAGCACCACCGCGGCATGGTGCTGGCGATCGCCTTCGAGTCGCTGATCAAGCTGCTGGCCTTTCTCGCCGTGGGCATCTTCGTGGTGTTCAACCTGTACGACGGCTTCGACGACCTGTTCAGCCAGGCACGCCAGTCGATCCAGCTGGAAAGCTATTGGCAGGAGACCATCAACTGGCCCTCGATGGTGGTGCAGACCGCAGTGGCCATGATGGCGATCATCTGCCTGCCGCGGCAGTTCCATGTCACCGTGGTGGAGAACATCGAACCGCAGGACATGCGCCTGGCCCGCTGGGTGTTCCCGATGTACCTGGCCCTGGCCGCGCTGTTCGTGGTGCCGATCGCCCTGGCCGGGCAGATGCTGTTGCCCGGTACGGTGATGTCCGACTCGTTCGTGATCAGCCTGCCCCTGGCCGAAGCCCACCCGAGCCTGGCCCTGCTGGCCTTCATCGGCGGTGCCTCGGCCGCCACCGGCATGGTCATCGTCGAGGCCGTGGCCCTGTCGACCATGGTTTCCAACGACATGCTGCTGCCCTGGCTGCTGCGCCGCAATAATGCCGAGCGGCCATTCGAAGCCTTCCGCCACTGGATGCTCTCGGTACGCCGGGTGACCATCGTGGTCATCCTGCTGCTGGCGTATGTCAGCTACCGCCTGCTGGGCTCCACCGCAAGCCTGGCGACCATCGGCCAGATCGCCTTCGCCGCCGTGACCCAGCTCACCCCGGCCATGCTCGGCGCGCTGTACTGGAAGCAGGCTAACCGGCGCGGCGTGTTCGCAGGCCTGGCCGCCGGCATCTTCCTGTGGTTCTACACCCTGGTGCTGCCCATTGCCGCCCATAGCGTGGGCTGGTCGCTGGCGCTGTTCCCGGGCCTGGCGTGGCTGCATGGCAACCCGCTGAACCTGCCGATCAGCCCGCTGACCCAAGGCGTGGTGCTGTCGCTGGCGGGTAACTTCACGCTGTTCGCCTGGGTTTCGGTGCTGTCGCGCACGCGGGTGTCGGAACACTGGCAGGCCGGGCGCTTCATCGGCCAGCAGACCAGCGCCCGGCCCAGCAGCAAACCGCTGCTGGCCGTGCAGATCGACGACCTGCTGACCCTGGCCTCGCGCTTCGTCGGCGAAGAACGTGCCCGGCAGAGCTTCATCCGCTTCGCCTACCGCCAGGGCAAAGGCTTCAACCCCAACCAGAACGCCGACGGCGACTGGATCGAACACACCGAACGCCTGCTCGCCGGCGTGCTTGGCACCTCGTCGACCCGCGCCGTGGTCAAGGCCGCCATCGAAGGCCGCGACATGCAGCTCGAAGACGTGGTGCGCATCGCCGACGAAGCCAGCGAGGTGCTGCAGTTCAACCGCGCGCTGCTGCAAGGCGCTATCGAAAACATCAACCAGGGCATCAGCGTGGTCGACCAGAACCTGCACCTGGTGGCCTGGAACCGCCGTTACCTGGAACTGTTCAACTACCCTGACGGGCTGATCAGCGTGGGCCGCCCGATTGCCGACATCATCCGCTACAACGCCGAGCGCGGCCTGTGCGGCCCAGGCGAGGCGCAGGTGCACGTGGCCCGGCGCCTGCACTGGATGCGCCAGGGTCGTGCGCATTCTTCCGAGCGGTTGTTCCCCAACGGCCGGGTCATCGAACTGATCGGCAACCCGATGCCCGGCGGCGGCTTTGTCATGAGCTTCACCGACATCACCCCGTTCCGCGAAGCCGAACAGGCGCTGCGCGATGCCAACGAGGGCCTGGAGCAACGGGTGGCGGAACGCACCCATGAGCTGTCGCAGCTCAACCAGGCGTTGTCCGAAGCCAAGAGCCAGGCCGAAGCCGTGAGCAAGTCCAAGACCCGCTTCCTGGCCGCGGTCAGCCACGACCTGATGCAACCGCTGAACGCCGCGCGGCTGTTCTCGGCCGCCCTGTCGCAGCAGGCCGAAGGCATGAATGACGAGGCCCAGCAACTGGTGCAGCACATGGACAGCTCGCTACGCTCGGCCGAAGAACTGATCAGTGACCTGCTGGACATCTCGCGCCTGGAGAACGGCAAGATCACCCCGGACGCCAAGCCGTTCGCCCTCAATGAGCTGTTCGACACCCTGGGTGCCGAGTTCAAGGTACTGGCCGCCGAAAAAGGGTTGGAGTTCCGCCTGCGCGGCAGCCGCCTGCGGGTCGACAGCGACATCAAACTGCTGCGCCGGGTGCTGCAGAACTTCCTGACCAACGCCCTGCGCTATGGCAAAAGCCCGATTCTGCTCGGTGCCCGTCGCCAGGGTGAGCGCCTGTGGCTGGAAGTCTGGGACCGTGGCCCCGGCATCGCCGACAACAAGCTGCAGGAGATTTTCCAGGAATTCAAACGCCTGGACAGCCACCAGACCCGCGCCGAGAAAGGCCTGGGCCTGGGCCTGGCGATCGCCGATGGCCTGTGCCGGGTGCTCGGCCATTCGCTCGAAGTGCGCTCGTGGCCCGGCAAAGGCACGGTGTTCCGCGTCAGCGTGCCGATTGCCCGCCAGGCGGCACCCGCACCGAGTGCGCCGGTGGAACAGTCTGGCCAGCCGCTGGCCGGGCTGAACGTGCTGTGCATCGACAATGAAGACAGCATCCTGATCGGCATGAACAGCCTGCTCAGCCGTTGGGGCTGCCAGGTCTGGACCGCGCGCAACCGCGCCGAATGCGAGGCTTTGCTGACCAAGGGCATGCGCCCGCACCTGGCCCTGGTGGACTACCACCTGGACGACGGCGAAACCGGCACCGAACTGATGGGCTGGCTACGCGCACGGCTGGGCGAGCCGGTGCCTGGGGTGGTGATCAGCGCCGACGGCAGTAAAGAGACCATCGCCCTGGTGCATGCGTCAGGCCTGGATTACCTGGCCAAGCCGGTCAAGCCGGCCGCCTTGCGCGCCCTGCTCAATCGGCATCTGAGCCTGGTTCAGTAAGCGCTTCGCCCGCCGGGGTTTCATCGGACAGCGCCCGTTCCAGCAGGTCTGCCGGCAGGCTCTTGCTGGCACGGGCGCCAAGCAACTTCAGCTGCTCGGAGCGGCTGACCAGGTTGCCACGCCCCTCGCACAGTTTGTTGCGCGCTGCGGCATAGGCCTTGTCTACCTGCTGCAAGCGGCTGCCCAGTTCGTCCAGGTCCTGGATGAACAGCACGAACTTGTCGTACAGCCAACCGGCGCGCTCGGCAATCTCGCGGGCGTTCTGGCCTTGGCGTTCCTGCTTCCACAGGCTGTCGATCACCCGCAGGGTGGCGAGCAGCGTGGTCGGGCTGACAATCACGATGTGCCGGTCGAAGGCTTCCTGGAACAGGTTGGGCTCGGCCTGCAGGGCTGCCGAGAAGGCGGCCTCGATGGGCACGAACAGCAGCACGAAATCCAGGCTGTGCAAGCCTTCGAGGCGGCTATAGTCCTTGCTCGAAAGGCCTTTGACGTGGCTGCGCAACGACTGCACGTGCTGCTTGAGCGCGGCCTCGTCGTTGCTGCCGACGAACTGCTGGTACGCCGTGAGGCTGACCTTGGCGTCCACCACCACCTGCTTGTCGCCGGGCAACATGATCAGCACATCGGGCTGGAAGCGTTCGCCATCGGCGCTCTTGAGGCTGACTTGGGTCTGGTACTCGCGGCCCTTCTCAAGGCCGGCGTGCTCCAGTACCCGCTCAAGGATCATCTCGCCCCAGTTGCCCTGGGTTTTCTGGCCTTTCAGGGCCTGGGTGAGGTTGGTGGCTTCATCGGACAGGCGCTGGTTGAGCTGCTGCAAGCGCTCCAACTCTTTGCCCAGCGAGAAACGCTCGCGTGCTTCCTGCTGGTAGCTTTCCTCGACGCGCTTCTCAAAGGCCTGGATGCGTTCCTTGAGCGGGTCGAGCATTTGCCCCAGGTGCTGCTGGCTGGTCTGGGCAAAGCGTTGCTCGCGCTCGTCGAAGATTTTCGTGGCCAGGTCGGAGAACTGCGCACGCAGGGTATCGCGGGCCTCTTGCAGGTCTTCGAGACGCTGTTGGTGGCTCTCCTGCTGCTCGCGCAGTTCGGCGCCCAGCCGTGCGGCCTGGGCTTCCAGGCGCCGTAGCTCGGCTTCACGGTTGGCGCGTTCAAGGCTCCAGGCGTGGGCGGCATCGCGGGCGTTGTCGCGGTCGATCTGCAACAGCTCCAGTTCACGGCCCTGGGCTGCCAGCTGGGCTTGCTTGACGGTGTTGGCTTCGCTGAGGTCGCTGATCTCGTCGCGACCGGCCTCCAGTTGCGCCTGCAGCCCGGCCAGGGACAGTTGGGCGGCGTTGAGGCGCTCTTCGAGCAGGGCCTGTTCACCCTGCCGGGCCCCATGGCGACGCTGCACCTGCATGAGCCAACCCAGGCAGGGCACTGCACCCACCACCAAGCCCAGCAGAATGCTGGCCAGATCCACTGTCATGGTTACCCCGATCGAACCTTGATGAATGCTGCGCAGCTTATCAGCCTGGGAGGCAGGTTGCCTGCGCCCGCATAAGGGCCGCTAGTAGCCAAGCAGCGCTCAGCCTGAAAACCACTGCCCCAGCAGCCGCCGCGCTTCCTGCGAGCCCTGCGCCGCCGCCAGTTCCAGCCAGTAGCGGGCCTGCTCGGGCGCGTTGGCTTGGCATAACCTTGCATACTCCAGCTGTGCGCGCCGATCACCGGCACGGGCGGCTTGACGCAGCAGTTCGTGGCCGATGCGCCGGTCACGGGCGTTGCCGCAATCACGGCACAGCATCTGCCCCAACCGGCTCTGGGCTACCACGACGCCCTGGCGTGCCGGCTGTTTCAGCAGGCGACCAGCCAGATGCTTGACCTGAGGCTTGTCACCCAAGCGCGGGCTGTCGAGCAGCCATAGGGCCACTTTCAGGGAAAAGCGTTTGGGTGGGGGCACTGACGACGTGTCAGCCGGGTTGGCGAGGTGTTTACCGCGAAACTTCATGAGCAACAGGAAAGGTAACTCGAAAGGCGCGCCACTCTACTCCATTTTTCCGGGCATGGCCTGTCGATTTATGGAGGATTGAAGAATAATTTCGATGATCTTTTCTTGACGTTTTCAAGTGGATGACCAACCGGCCTACGGGCGCCCGAAGATTGTCAGACAGTTCCCTGGTTTGCTGGCACGCCCGTCCTAGAGCAAGCGCTCGGGACAATCCACAGTTCCTGTGGATAACTCGGTGGACAACCCCCTTCGGTGCCCCCAAAACCCCCGTAAACTGGGGGCTCCAGTCAAACTGACGATTTTTTCACCAGCAAAAATTAGTGTTTTTTTTCATTGACTTAGCTTCCCAGTCAAGTCATTGGCGAGGCGCTTGGAACCTGTTGCCGCCGTGTTACAGCCTGCGCGCCAAATGTGCACAAGTGCACCACAAGCCTTCGTTTGAATGCACAAAATGAGTACATCCACGCCAATGCCAGCCATTTACCCCTCTTCACAGCCTGCGAAAGAAGCGCCATACTGCTCGGCTAACCTGCACCCTTGCAGAAGCACTTGCCAAACCGTTTTTTTTTCGGTAAGGTGCACCTCGTTAGTACCAAGCTGAAAGTCAATTGGCCTTAAGCGTCCTTGCAGAATCGCTCCCCCAACAGCGAAGCCTGCTGAAACCAGGACCGGCCCACTCGATGATTCCTTCGCCAGCCATACGCTGCCCAAGCTCGAATCACCTAGCAGATTGATCAGGATCCCACCCCGATGGCCTAGAACCTTGGCCCCGGTGTGCTGCCTGCCCTCTGAAGTACCTACCAGTCAGCCCAAGCGCCCACTATTTGATTGCGCTCCCTCTGGCTGCTTTGTTCCAGTCAGGTTCGTTCGTCCCTTAATAAAGGCGTCACTGGAACGTTTCTATCATGCACGGATCATATCCTCCGTGTTTAAAGCAGGAACCTCCAATAATATGCAAACTCATCCGCACATTCAGGCTGCCATTGGCACCCTCTCCCAGGCCTTCTCGCCGTTGAAGTGCCTTATCGTTGCCCCTCGCAAGGGCAGCTTCAGCTTTACCCTGGTGGACGAACACGGCGTCGCCTGCCATACCGAACGCCTGTACGCCGATCAGTACAGCCGCAAGGAACCCCTGCAGGCGGTAATCGCCCGGACGCGTCAGTCGCTCACTGCGTGAGCGGCGAATACCTCGCTATTCAAGCGCTGAATCGCTGTTTCGACACCCTGCCCGATCGTTCTTGGCGTAATTGCCGCACGGCATATAGCCAAGGACGTCAGGCAGCAATCGATTTAAAAACAGCTCTTTACACCACGATTATCACACTACACTTCAACTCGAGCGGTGCTAGCCGCTTCCGGCGGGCCTGATCATTCACCAGCTGCCAAGCTCCAGCGCCCGTCCGGCCCTTACTTGCTCGAGGGCATTATGGGTATCGCTGCGAATGAATTGTGTCTGTATGTGATCCGGCCAACCCTGGTCTACCTGAACCGTCACTGCCCTAGCGCCGAAGCGTTGTTACTGGGCATTGCCGCCAGCCAGTCGGCACTCGGCTCAGCCTTGCACGACCGACGTGGCCATGGCCTCTACCGCATCGGCGAAACCCGCCACCAGGCGCTCTGGGACGAGTATCTCGCCCGCGATCCGGACCTCGCCAGCCTGGTCCGTGGCCTGGCCAGCCAACACGCCTTTCTCGGCGGCCCCCACCTTGAACTCACGGTAAACCTGCGCTACTCCACCGCCATTGCCTGGATGCTTGTCGAAGCCCAAGCCACGGCGCTACCGGCGGCTGACGACCTGCTGGGCCTGGCGCGTATCTGGCGGCAGGTTTTCCACCCCCAGGGTCGCCTGCGCGACTTCACTCAAGCCTGGCACACCTGCATAGATCAGAGATTGCCTCAGGCATCTTAGGAAACGCCCTACAGCATTACTGGAAAAAATGGAATTTTGGTCGGATTGTCCTACAAAACCGCTCTATCTCCTGTGATTGAGGCTATAGCGCGGCGCGCGATTTGTTGGTAGCTTTTCGCCCCGGAGATCCCAAGGAGTTTCTAATAATGAAAAAAGTAATGCTCAAAACCTCCCTCGGCGTAGCCGTTGCGCTTGCTTCCAGCCAACTGCTCGCCAGCGGCTTTGCCCTGAACGAACAGAGCATCAGCAGCATGGGGACAGGTTTCGCGGGACGTTCTTCTTCTGCCGATGATGCCAGCACCGTGTTTGGCAACCCGGCCGGCATGTCCCGCCTCAAACGCGAACAGATCACCGTGGGCGGCGCCGCCGTCATCGCCAAGTCCGATATCTCGGGCCGTGGCAGTAACCTCGGGGGGGAAACCGACGGTGACATGGTGCCGCTGGTCGGCGTACCGATGGGGTACTACGTCAAGCCGATCGATGATCACTGGAGCGTCGGTTTCGGCGTGTACGTGCCCTTTGGCCTGGTGACCGACTACGGCAGCGACGATGCCGCCCGTTACTGGGGCAAAAAGAGCCACGTCGAGGTCGTGACCTTCCAGCCAACCATCAGCTACGCCTTCAACGACAAGGTCTCGATCGGTTTCGGCCCAACCATCAACCGCATCAAGGGTGAACTGGGTTCGAGCCTGATCAACCCCTTCACCCCTGGCCGCAACGATGGTGAAGTGAAGATCAAAGGCGACGACACCGCCGTGGGTTACAACATCGGTATCCTGGTCCAGGCCACCGACAGCACCCGCGTCGGCCTGACCTACCACTCGATGGTCGACTACAAGCTCGAAGGCAAGACCCGCGTCAGCACCCCGCTGATCGGGCCGTTCAACGGTAACAAGTTCGACGCCACCCTGAAGATCAAGACGCCAGAGTCCGTCGACCTTTCGGTCACCCACGAACTCGACGACCAGTGGACCCTGTACGCAGGCAGCACCTGGACCCGCTGGAGCCGCCTGAAAGACATCACCGTGCAAAACGATGTGCCAGCGCCGCTGGCCGGTTCCGCGTTCCAGACCATCACCGAAGAGCAGAACTGGCACGACACCTGGGCACACGCCATCGGCGCGTCCTACAAGGTCAACAAGGAGTGGGTGCTGCGTACCGGCTTCACCGTCGACCAGTCGCCAACCAACAACCACGACCGTTCACCGCGCATCCCGACTGGCGATCGCAAGGTGTTCAGCCTGGGTGCGGGTTGGAGCCCGAACGAAGACATGACCATCGACGTGGCCTACTCCTACCTGTGGGAGGAAGACACCAAGGTCAACCAGGTCAGCGCGAGCAAAGGCAGCTACCAGGCCAAGTACGAGAACAGCGCTCATGGCGTCGGTGCCTCCCTTACCTACCGCTTCTGAGTCATCCCGCGCATGGAGAAACCGCCCTTGTGGCGGTTTTTTCATGCCTGGACCTGCCAGCTGTCACCCAGGCATTCGCGCAGGTAGTCCGTGAAGGCACGTACTTTGGCGGTCATGGCGAAACGATCGGCCAGGCACAGGTAGATATCCATCGGCTCGGTCTGGGCATAGGCCTGGCCGCTGTCGCTGTATTCGAACAAAGGCACCAGTTCGCCCGTGGCCAGGTAAGGCTGAACGATGAAGGCTGCCAGCCGGGTGATCCCGCCGTCGTGAAGCGCCATCTGGGTCAGGGCATCGATATCGTCGCTGATCAGCACGGTGCCGAACTCCGCCTCGAAACGCATGCCGTCGCGCATGAAGCCCCACCGCAGGAAGCGGCCATCCACCGGGTAACGGAACACCAGGCAGCGGTGCTCGCGCAGGGCTTCGGGCGTGGCAGGTACACCGGCGCTGGCCAAGTAACCGGGCGAGGCGCAGCAAATGAAGGGGATACGCGCGATGTGCCTGGCCAGCAGTTGGTCTTCCAATTGCGGGGCGATGCGCAGGCTGACATCCACATCTTCGCGCGCATGGTTGACCCGCCGATCAGTCGTTACCAACTCTATCGAAAGCTGCGGATAACGGGCACTGAATGCCGGGATCAACGGCGCCAGCACATGGCGACCGAAGGCCGAGGTCGACGCAATGCACAGGCGGCCCTGGGGCTCACTGTCGGGCGTGGTGACGGCCAGCTCGGCCTGGGCCAGATCACGCTCTACCTGCCTGACCCGCTCGTAATAGAGCGTACCCGCCGGCGTCAGCGCCATGCTGCGCGTGGTACGGCTGAGCAAGCGTACCTGCAGATGCGCTTCAAGCCGCGCCAGGTTCTGGCTCACTGCCGCCGGGCTTAGCCCCAGGTTGCGTGCACCTGCAGCGATGCTACCGGCTTCGACCACCTTGATGAAGCTGCGAATGGCATTGAGCAGGTCCATGTTGCGCCCTTTGGATTCGTAAGAATCTCTTTATAAAGAACTCAACCACGGTGGTCTACAAACCCTGCAGAGGTGATTGCTAACCTGCGCCCTCACTTACTGTTCTGGAGTTCGCATGAACAACCTGTCCCCGACACGCAGCCGGCGCAAACTGCGCCCCAGCGCCACACCCTACGTTTTCGCGTTCTACATGTCATCGATCATGGCGCTGTTGATGTGCTTTGTGATCACGGCCGCCAATGCGGGGGTGAATCCGCAGTACCTGGGCAATGTGCTGAAGGCTTACCAACTGGCCATGCCGGTGGCGTTTGTCTGCGTGTTGATGGTCAGGCCGCTGGTGGTGCGGCTGGTGGCGATCACTGTTCACCCTCATTGAATCGAAGGAATAGCACTACGGCTGCGATGCGATGGCCTTCTCGATCGCAGCCCTGAAGGCAGGGTCATCCGGCTTGGTCAGGCTGGAAAAATTGCCGATCACCTTGCCCTTGCGGTCCACCACATACTTGTAGAAGTTCCACTTCGGCGCACTGCTCTGGTTTGCCAGCTCGCTGAACAGCGGTATCGCATCCTTGCCGCGTACCGCCTGGGCCTTGGTCATGGTGAAGGTCACGCCATAATTGGCGTAGCAGACGTTGGCAATTTTTTCGCTATCGGGGTCTTCCTGCTTGAAGTCATTGGACGGTACACCGAGCATCTCCAGCCCCTGCTCGTGGTACGCCTTGTACGTTGCCTCCAACCCCTCGAACTGCGGCGCGAACCCGCAATAGCTGGCCGTATTGACCACCACCAGCGGCTTGCCGGCAAAGCGCTGGCACAGGTCGACCTGCCCCTTGCCACGCAACTCCGGCAGGCTGCCCTGCAACAAGGCGGGGCAATCCGCAGCCCAGCTCGACGTGGCGGCAAGCAGGCCCAGCACAGGCACCATCAACCAATGTGCACGCATCGTTCGTTTCTCCGGCAAGACAATCCATGAACTTGCAGGGTAGCGCTTAACAAACGCTCATGCCCAGTTGCATCAACGCCAGCCCACCCTTGTGCCAGCCCCACCCTACCAGCGCCAGCAGAGCGACAGCGGCGGCGGCCAGCAGCCCTTGGACCAAGTAGCGGTTCATGCGGCCTGGGCCTGCAGGCGGGCGACCGGGCGCTCACGTACCGGCCAACTGAGCGCCGCAGCCAGCAGGCTGAGCAGTACCGAAATCTGCCAGACCAGGTCGTAGTTGCCCGTGCGGTCATACACCACCCCGCCCAGCCAGCCACCCAGGAAGGCGCCCAACTGGTGGAACAGGAACACGATACCGCCCAGCATCGACAGGTTGCGCACGCCAAACAACGTCGCCACTGTGCCATTGGTCAGCGGTACGGTAGACAACCACAGCAAGCCCATGGCGATGCCGAACAGGTAGGCACTGGCCTGGGTCACAGGCGCCCAGAGGAACAACACGATCACCACCGCGCGCAGTAGATACAACCCAGTGAGCAGGCGCGGCTTGGACATGCGCCCACCCAGCCAGCCGGCGGTGAAGGTGCCGACGATGTTGAACAGGCCAACCAGGGCCAGCACCGTTGTGCCCGTGGTGGCTGCCAGGTGCTGATCGACCAGATAGGCTGGCAGGTGCACCCCGATGAACACCACCTGGAAGCCGCAAACGAAGAAACCCAGCGCCAGCAACCAGAACCCCGAATGCGAGCAGGCCTCACGCAGGGCCTGGCCCAGGGTCTGCTCAGCACCATGGCTAGGCAACGGGCGGTCGCGCAACATGCCGACCAGCGGCACGATCAATGCCACCAGCAGGCCCAACACCAGCAGCGCAGCAGACCAGCCCAACCACTCAATCAGGCCAAGCGTGCCTGGCAACATGGCGAACTGGCCGAATGAACCGGCAGCACTGGCAATCCCCATCGCCATGCTGCGTTTCTCGGCAGGCACGGCGCGCCCGACCACCCCCAGGATGACCGAGAACGAGGTGCCGGAAAGGCCGATGCCGATCAGCAGCCCCGCACTCAACGACAACGACCAGGGCGAATCGGCCATGCCCATCAGGATCAACCCGACGGCGTACAGGATGCCGCCGATGATCACCACCCGCGCCGCTCCCAGGCGGTCGGCCAAGGCACCGGCGAACGGCTGCGCCACCCCCCAAACCAGGTTCTGCAAGGCGATGGCGAAGGCGAACACCCCACGCCCCCAGCCAAAGTCGGCGCTCATCGGCCCCAGAAACAGGCCAAAACCGTGTCGCACACCCAAGGACAGCGCCAGAATCAGCGCTGCCCCCATCAGTACCCACCCGCTGGTTCGCCACACCGAAGTCATTGTCGTTATCTCCAGCACATCGCAAGGTTTACGGGTATATACCCGCTTATAGTCGTATCACTTCAGGCCAACTGTTCCAGCAGACGTACCAACTCATCGCGCTGCCCAACACCGAGGCGCTCGACCAGCAGCTCCTGAGCCTGCTCCCAGGCCGGGTAAGCCGCCTGCAACAGCGCCTTGCCTGGTTCGGTCAGCAGCACCACACGGTTGCGCTGGTCGTCGCCGCCTGCCAAGGCCACCAGGCCATCGGCTTCCAGCACCCGCAGGTTGCGCCCCAAGGTGCTGCGCTCAAGGCCCATGGCCTCGGCCAAGCTGGTAATGCTGGGGCGGTCGAGGCGCTGCAAGTGGCGCAACAGGGAAAACTGGGCGACATTGACGCCGAAGCCGGCAAGGGCCTCGTCATAATGCCGGCTCACCCCACGGGCGGCTCGACGTAAATGGGTGCAGATGCATTCACTGGTCAACATGGATACGTGTATATACCCGCGTCATGAGTGTTGCAAGAAATTTCAACTATCAGCGAAAGGTCATTCAGGCTTCAGGCGTTTGCTGATCGGCTCGAATTCCGCCGTAGCCTTGCGTGCCAGAGGGTCCGGCGCGCCCTGATCAATGGCTTGCCAGTAGCGCCACGGCACCTTGGCACTGCCCAGCTCGTAGTCCATGCCATCCCAACTGTCTTCACGGAAGCTGTAGAACGCCCAGTGCAACTGATTGCTGTCCAGCACTGTAAGAACGTCTTCCAGGTAGCGCTGGCAGCCTGGCAACCGGCGCATGCAACCGAACTCCCCCACCACCAGGCGTGAGCGTGGCACGTGCATCGCTTCGCTCCAGGCCAGCGGTTGTTGCAGGTATTGCTGCACACGCTGGCCATCCCACTGCTGCGTCTGCCCGGCGAACGGTACAGGGCCGGGGTAGGCAAAGGGTTGCTTGCGCGTCATGTTCGGCGCACTGGTGGCGGAATAGGGTTCGTACATGTGTACGCTGTACAGCACCCGGCTGTCTGTCAGCGGCGCGGGCCAGTAACCAAAAGCATCGGCGGCGGCATACCAGCCTGCATCGACCATGATCGGTGTGTCTGGGTCCTGTTCACGGATCGCCGCCACCATCTGCTCATACAGCGCTGGCAAGTCACGGGCGGTACCTTGCGCTTGTGCATACCAGCGCTTCATCTGCTCAGGGGCAGCATGTTCGGCCAGACCGCCCTGTTTTTCAGGCGCAGGTTCATTGATCAGGTTGTAGGCCGCGATGGCGGGATGGTCCTTCAATTCACGCGCCAGGTCCCGCCAGAACGCAGCGGCCTGCGACCAGTAGCGTTTGTCTTGCCAGAGGCGGTCGTCGAACTGGCCCTGGTTGTTCTGCGACCAACGCATGCCAGGCAGGGAAAGGGGGGCAATGACGACCTTGAGCCCGGCCAGATGAGCACGGTCGAGCACAGCCCGCAGCTGCACCAGATCGGTTGCGGCCAGGCCTTGATAGTCATCAGCGCTACCCAGCAGGAAGTCGCGCTGCGCCGGCTGCCACTTGTCATAAGACAGCCGAACCCAGGTAGCGCCATAGGCACGCAAGGCATTGAAGTAGGCTTGGTCGGGGGCCAGCCGATTGAAACTGTTGCCGCCGTGGCGGGGCGTATCCCAGAAGCTGATCAGATCAGCAGCGGTGACGGGCAAGGCGAGAAAAGCAAACAGGCTGGCAAAAATCCAATGGCGCACAAGGGGCCTCCCTGGCCGCGTGAATGGGAGGCCGATGATAAACCCAAGTCCATGATGGGCGTGGCTGCGGTTACGTTGCTGGAAGTTTCTTCGCCCTGCTGCAGTCGCTCAGAGAGCGAGTGCCAGCCCCACCACCACGGTCAGCTCCAGCAACTCCAGCATCGCCCCGGCGGTATCGCCGGTCGTGCCGCCCAGACGCCGGCACATGACGTGCCGCAGCCAGGCGAACACGCCCAGCACCGCCACCAGCACCCAGATCACGGGCCAACCACCAACGGCAAGGCACAAGACGGCGCTACCCATCAAGCCCCACCCGGCAGCAGCACGTGGCAAATGCTCGGCCAGCGCCTGCCCCAACCCCCCGGGCCTTACGTAAGGCGTGCAGAGGAACAAGCCAAGCATCGCCGCCCGGCCAACCACCGGCGCCAGGATCAGTTCCACCCCCACCCCATGCTCGACCAATGCCCACAAGGCGCAGAATTTCAACAGCAGCACCAGCACCAGGGTCACCACGGCAATCGGTCCGCTGCGGGGGTCCTTCATGATCTGCAGCGTGCGTTCACGGTCACCGAAACCACCGAGCCAGGCATCGGCGCTGTCGGCCAAGCCGTCCAGGTGCAGTGCGCCACTGAGCAACACCCAGAGCGTCAGCAGCAGCGCTGCATGCAGGGCCGTGGGCGCGCTGTGCAGAAGATCGCTGGCCAGCCACAGCAGCAGGCCGAACAGCAACCCTACCAGGGGGTAGCACAACAGCGAGCGGCCCACCTGGCGTGGTTCGGGCATACCGGGCAAGCGCACCGGCAGGCTGCTGAGGAACTGCAAGGCAATCCAGAACGCCAGCATGTCAGTGCGCCTCGGCCCATTGGCCGTCGTCACGCAGCACCAGGCGGACCAATGCGCCGTGGGCAACTTCCACCTGCAGCAAGTGTTCCCTGGGCATGCCACGCGCCCGGGCCAGCAACAGGCGCATCACGCCGCCGTGGGTGACCAGCAGCACACGCTTGCCGCCATGCTGCTGGCCCAGCCGCTCGACGCCAGCCAGAACGCGCTCGGCAAACGCCTCGACCGGCTCACCGTTGGGCGGCGTACACGCGTAAGGATCCGCCCAGAAACGCCCCAGGGCGTCGGCCTGGTCTTCCATGATCTGCGCCGCGCTGCGCCCTTCCCAATCACCGAAATGCAGCTCCTGCAGACACGCCTCGCGCTGTACCGGCAGGTGTAGCCGTGCCCCCAACTCGTCGGCAAACCGTGCACAACGCTGCAAGGGCGAGCTGACCAGCACTTGCCATGGGCCAGCCTCGGCGACGGCGTCACGCATCTGCGCCCAGCCCTTTTCGGTCAGGGCATCGTCAAGGCTGCCACGCAGGCCACCTTGCTCCGTTTCGCCGTGGCGCAGCAGGTCGAGGATCATGCCGGGCGGTCCGCCACGGCGGCCTCGGCAAACGTCGCCATCTGCCCGTGCAGTGCGCAGGCCAGGCGCAGCAAAGGCACCGCCAGGGCGGCACCGCTGCCCTCACCCAGGCGCAGGCCCAGCGCCAGCAGCGGTTCGGCCTGCAGTGCTTCGAGCAGGGCCTTGTGCCCTGGCTCCGCGCCCTGGTGGGCAAACAGCAGCCATGCCCGGCACTGCGGGTTGAGGCGCACCGCCACCAGTGCGGCGACACTGCAGATGAAGCCGTCCACCAGCACCGCGATACCCTCTTGCGCGCAGGCGATGTAGGCGCCGGCCAAGGCGGCGATCTCGAAACCGCCAACGCATGCCAGCGCCTGCAGCGGGTCGTCCGCGCGCAGACCATGCAGGATCAGCGCACGCTCGATGACTTCGGCCTTGTGCCGCACACCGGCGGTGTCCAGGCCAGTGCCCGGGCCGCTCAGCTCACGGGCTGGGCAACCCAGCAGGTTGCTGGCCAGGGCGGCGGCGGCGGTGGTGTTGCCGATGCCCATTTCGCCGCCGATGAACAACTGCGCACCCTGTGCGGCCGCCCGCAGGGCGCTGTCACGGCCCGCCTCAAGCGCGGCCTGCAACTGGCGCTCGGTCATCGCGGGCTGGCGGGCGAAGTTGGCGGTGCCGGCGCCCAGGCGCAAATGCCTCACGCCGGGCAGCTCCAGCGCAGGGTCGATGGTACCGAGGTCGACCACGTCCAGGCTGGCGTGCAGTTGGCGGGCCAGCACGCTGATCGCCGCGCCACCGCCGACGAAGTTGCGCAGCATCTGCCCGGTCACCGCTTGCGGGTAGGCTGAAATGCCTTCCTCGACCACGCCGTGGTCACCGGCGAAAATGGTGATGGCCAGCTGGTCCAGTGTGGGTCGCTCACGGCCTTGCAGGCCCGCCAGGTGCACAGCCAGACCTTCCAGCTGGCCGAGCGAACCGGCAGGTTTGGTCAGCTGTTGCTGACGGGCGCGGGCCTGGTCCATGGCGGCGTTATCGAGGGGTTGGCAGGCGTCACGCCACCAGGCTTGAGTCATAGTGCAGGTCCTTTGAGCATAAGGGGCAGGCCAGCCACGGTCAGTACCACGCGCTGACAGCGCTCGGCAACGGCCTGGTGCAACCAGCCGGCCTGGTCGACATAGCGCCGGGTCAGTTCGCCCATGGGCACCACACCCAGGCCGGTTTCGTTGCTGACCAGAATGAGGGTACCCGGCAACTGCTCAAGGCAGTCGAGCAGCGCATCACGCTCCTCGGCCAGGCGCTGGTCGTCGTCGAGCATCAGCAGGTTGGTCAGCCACAGGGTCAGGCAATCCACCAGCAGGCAACGCCCTGCGGCTGCTTCGCGGCGCAGCACGGCAGCCAGCGCCAGGGGCTCTTCAATCAGCCCCCAGTCGGCAGGCCGGCGCTGGCGGTGCAGGCGCACGCGTTCGTTCATTTCGCCGTCCAGCGGCTCGCTGGTGGCGATGTAGGTCACCGGCAGGCCGCTGTGGCTGGCCAACTGTTCGGCCAGGCGGCTCTTGCCGGAGCGCGCGCCACCAAGGATCAGGTTGCGCATTTCAGGCGACTCCACACAGTGTGCGCAGGTGCGCGGTGTCCAGGTGCTTTTCCACCAGGTCCGCCAGGCGCTCGATGTCACGTTCGCGCAGGGCCTGGTAGTCGATGGTCTGTGCGTCCGCCAGCCCGGCCCAGCGCAACAGCGCGGCGCACGACTCGCTGCCTTCGAACAGGCCATGCAGGTACGTAGCGAGAACCTGCCCGTCGGCACTGATGGCACCGTCGCAGCGCCCGTCTCCAAGCTGCACGGCAGGCTGTTCCAAGGCCGCGCCTTGGGTAACGCCGGCATGGATTTCGTAGCCGGACACCGGCGCCTGTTCCAAGTTCAAGGTACCGGTGACGTTGCGCAGTTGCTTGTCGGCCTCCAGCACCGTGGCGTATTCGAGCAGCCCCAGCCCTGGGCTGGAGCCCGCCGGCCCTTCCAGCCCCAGCGGGTCGTGCACCTGCGTCCCGAGCATCTGCAAACCGCCGCAGATACCAATCAGCTTGCCGCCGTAGCGCAAGTGGCGGGCAATGGCGGTATCCCAGCCGCGCTCGCGCAGCTGCGCCAGGTCGCCACGCACGCTTTTCGAGCCGGGCAGGATGATCAGGTCCGCAGGCGGTATCGGTTGGCCTGGCCCGATGAATTGCAGGTCGACCTGTGGGTGCAGGCGCAGCGGGTCGAAGTCGGTGTGGTTGCTGATGCGCGGCAACACCGGCACGATCACCTTCAATACACGCTCATGCTTGGCTGCCTGGCGTACATCTATGCCGTCCTCGGCCTCCAAGTGCAGGTCGGTGACATACGGCAACACGCCCAGCACCGGCTTGCCGGTGCGCGCTTCCAGCCAGTCCAGGCCCGGCTGAAGCAGGGCGATATCTCCGCGAAAGCGGTTGATGACAAAGCCCTTGACCCGTGCCTGCTCACTCGGCGACAGCAATTCGAGGGTGCCTACAAGGTGCGCGAAGACCCCGCCGCGATTGATGTCGGCCACCAGAATCACTGGGCAGTCCACCGCTTCGGCAAAGCCCATGTTGGCGATGTCGCCGGCACGCAGGTTGATCTCCGCAGGCGAGCCTGCGCCTTCGACCATGACCACCGGGTACGCAGCGCTAAGGCGCTGGTGCGAGGCCAGCACGGCCTGCATGGCGATGGCCTTGTAGTCGTGATAGGCCACTGCATTCATGCTGGTGACCGCGCGCCCGTGGATGATCACCTGGGCGCCGGTGTCGCTGTTGGGCTTGAGCAGCACCGGGTTCATGTCAGTGTGCGGCGCCAGCCGGCAAGCCTGGGCCTGCACGGCCTGGGCCCGGCCAATCTCGCCACCGTCGGCGGTCACCGCGCTGTTGAGCGCCATGTTCTGCGGCTTGAACGGCACCACGCCGACGCCCTGGCGCAGCAGCCAGCGGCACAACGCGGTCACCAGCGTGCTCTTGCCGGCATCGGAGGTGGTGCCTTGCACCATGAGCGTGGTCATGCCGTTTCCTTTTGATAGTCGGCCAGGGCCTGGGCCAGGCGTTGTTCGTCGGCAGCGCAGGCAGGCAAGCCCAGGCGCACGGCGGCTGGCAGCGCGAACAGGCGAACCAGGATGCCGCGCCGGGCGAGAAAGTCATGCAGGTGCGCGGCACGTTCGCTGCGCACGTACTGGAACAGGTCGCAGCCACCGCTCGGGGCCAGGCCGGTGCTGCGCAACAAGGCCGCGAGGCGCTGGCTGCTGGCGGCGCAGCGGTCGATCTGCAACAGGTGGGCGGTGTGGTCGGCAAAACAGGCCTGGGCCAGCACCCGCGTCGGGCCACTGACAGTCCAAGGGCCGAGCAGCTCTGCCAGGCGCTGCAGCAGGCTTGCTTGAGCCGCCACGAAGCCCAGCCGGACACCGGCCAGGCCAAAGAACTTGCCAAACGAACGCAGCACGATCAGGCCTGGCCGCTCGGCGCAGTCGACCACGCTATGAGCGGGGGTGTTGTCCATGAACGCTTCGTCGACCACAAGCCAGCCTCCGCGGGCTGCCAGGCGGCCATGCCAGTCGAGCAGGCGCTCGCGGCTGACCTGGCGGCCGGTCGGGTTGTTGGGGTTGACCAGCACCAGCACATCGAGGCTGTCGAGCGCGCCCTCGACTTCGGCTTCATCCAGCTCCAGCAACTGATGCCCTGCCCGCTGCCAGGCGTGCGGATGCTCGGCGTAGCAAGGGGTCAGCACGCCGACCCGGCCAGCCGGGCGCAACAACGGCAAGGCCTGGATCGCGGCCTGCGAGCCGGCTACCGGCAGTAGCTGGCGAGTGCCGTAATACTGCCGCGCGGCCTCTTCCAGGCCGTCTTCGGTTTCCGGCAGGCGCGCCCAGGCGTCGAGGGGGATCGGCGGGATCGGGTAAGACCAAGGGGCGATGCCGCTGGACAGGTCGAGCCAATGTTCACGCGCGATGCCGTATTGATGCACCGCACGCAGCAGACGACCACCGTGTTCAAGCATTCCAGTAAGCCCCCAGGCAAATCACCAGTACCCACAGCCACACACCCCGCTGCACCAGGCTCCAGCCGCGCTCGATGGCGTCGGCATCGGCCATCGGCCCTTCGCCCAGGCGCGGCCGCTCGTGCAGCTCACCGTGGTACACCGCCGGGCCGCCAAGTTCGACCGCCAGCGCGCCGGCACCGGCTGCCATCACCGGGCCTGCGTTGGGGCTGTCCCACAGTGGCCCTTGGTTGCGCCAGCAGGCCAGGGCCAGGCGGGTCTTGCCGAGCAGCGCGTAGGTCAGCGCCACCAGCCTTGCGGGAATATAGTTGAGCACATCGTCGATACGCGCCGCGCACCAGCCAAACCGCTCGAAGCGCTCGTTGCGATAGCCCCACATGGCATCCAGGGTATTGCTCAGCCGGTACAACACCACACCGGGCGCGCCGGCCAGCACAAACCAGAACAGTGCGGCAAAAACGGCATCGCTGCCGTTCTCCAGCACCGACTCGGTGGCTGCCCGGGCCACGGCGGGCTCGTCCAGCTCGCGGGTTTCGCGGCTGACCAGGTAGCCGACCCGCCGCCGTGCCTCTTCCAGGTCGCCCTGGCGCAACGCGTTGGCCACCGGCAACACATGCTCGCCAAGGCTGCGCAGCCCCAGGGCGCAATACAGCGCCAGCACGTCCACCAGCCAGCCGATGTACGGCAACCAGGACAGGATCAGTGCGACCAGGGTCAGCGGCACCACGGCAATGAACCAGGCGCTCACCCCGTGGCTACGCCAACCGCGCCCGCCAGCGTTCAGGCGGCGCTCCAGGTTGGCGGCCATGTTGCCGAACGCCACCAGTGGGTGACGCCGTTGCGGCTCGCCCAGCAAGGCATCCAGGGCCACCCCGGCCACGGTCAGCAAAGCAACGCTCATGGCCGCTCTCCCCATTGGTTGTGATAAAGCATGTCACTCAAAGGGCGTTGTTCGGCCCAGTTTTCCTGCACCAGCATTGGCGCCGGATAGAATTCGGTCACAGGCCCCAGGCACAGCACGGCCACCGGCTTGGCGCCGGCAGGCATGCCCAGCAGCTCGGCCAGGGCCAGCGGGTCGAACAACGACACCCAGCCCATCCCCAGGCCTTCGGCTCGCGCCGCCAGCCACAGGTTCTGGATGGCGCAGGCCAGCGAGGCGAGGTCCATTTCCGGCAAGGTGCGACGGCCAAAGATGTGCGGCTCGCGCTGGTCCATCAAGGCGGCCACCAGCAGCTCAGCACAATCGTTGATGCCTTCGACCTTGAGGGCCATGAACGCATCGGCCCGTTCACCCAGGGCATCGGCGGTGCGTACCCGCTCCTCCTCGACCAGCGCCTGGATGCGCTCGCGCAGGCCACGCTGGGTGATACGGATGAACCGCCAGGGCTGCATCAGCCCGACGCTGGGGGCCTGATGCGCCGCGGCCAACAGGCGACCAAGCAGCGCCGGGGCCACCTCGCCACCGGCAAAATGACGCATGTCGCGGCGCTCGCCGATGGCCCGGTACACGGCGGCGCGCTCGGCGTCGCTGAAAGCGTGTTGGCTCATGGTCGCAGCAGCGCCGCCGCCGCGTCAGGGTTGGAGGGGAAGTAGAAGTGCACGTAGGATGCCGTCAGGCGTCCCAGGCGATACACCGCCTCGTTGCCACGCCCGCCGTTGGGGCTCAGGCCACGGGCGATCGGTGTCAGCTCGGTGCTGGTCAGGGAATGGTGGTAGGTATGCCCGCGCAGGGTACCTTCCGGCAGCTCCACGGCCTGCAAGGCCAGGGCTGCAAGGCGTTTCTGCATGGTCGCCTCGCCCGCCAGCAAGCCGAGCAGTTCGGCACGCTCCCCCGCCACATCGGTCAGTGCGTCGAGCAGGTAGAGCATGCCGCCGCATTCGGCCAACAGGGGCTTGCCCTGTACATGATGGTCACGGATCGCCGCGCACATGGCGGTATTGGCCGCCAACGCGTGGTGGTGCAGTTCGGGGTAGCCGCCCGGCAGGTAAAGGCTGTCCACGGTTGGCAGTTCACGGTCATGCAGTGGCGAGAAAAACACCAGTTGCGCGCCCAGGTTGCGCAGCAGGTCGAGGTTGGCACCGTAGGTGAAGGCAAACGCCTCGTCCCGGGCCACGCCAATGCGCACACCGGCCAATGACGCGGCGGCCGGCTGTGGCTCGGGCTCGGCAAACGCCACCGGCGGGGGTAAAGCAGCATCGCAACTGGCACCCAGCGCCTCGGCCGCAGCATCCAGGCGGGCATCCAGGTCGTTCAGTTCGCTGGCCTGGACCAACCCCAGGTGACGGCTGGGCAGTTCGATACCGCGCTCACGCGACAGGCCGCCATACCAGCGCAACCCCTCGGTCAGGCTGCCTTCGAGCAGCTGCGCATGGCGCAGGCTGCCGACCCGGTTGGCCAGCACACCGGCAAACGGCAGGTCGGTCTGGTAACGCGCCAGCCCCAGGGCCAGGGCGCCAAAGGTCTGGGCCATGGCCGTGCCGTCGATTACCGCCAGCACCGGCACGCCGAAGTGGCGCGCCAGGTCCGCGCTCGACGGCGTACCGTCGAACAGCCCCATGACCCCTTCGATCAGGATCAGGTCGGCCTCCCCGGCTGCGTCCCACAGCAGGCGGCGGCTTTCCTGGGCGCCGATCATCCACAGGTCGAGCTGGTAGACCGGCGCGCCGCTGGCGCGTTCGAGGATCATCGGGTCGAGAAAGTCGGGCCCGCATTTGAACACCCGGACCTTGCGCCCAAGGTTACGGTGCAGGCGGGCCAAGGCGGCGGTGACGGTGGTCTTGCCCTGGCCGGAAGCCGGCGCTGCAATCAATACCGCCGGGCAGTGTCGCATCTGAGTCACAGTTCGACGCCTTTCTGCGCACGGATACCCGCCTGGAAGGCGTGCTTGAGCATGCCCATCTCGGTGACGGTGTCGGCCAGCTCGATCATTTCAGGCTTGGCCGCGCGACCGGTGACGATCACGTGCTGCATCGGCGGGCGGGCCTGGATGTCGGACAGCACCTGGTCGAGGTCGAGGTAACCATGCTTGAGGGCGATATTGAGTTCATCGAGCACCACGAACTGCACGGTCGGGTCCTGCAGCAGCTGGCGCGACACCGCCCAAGCGGCCTCAGCGGCGGCGATGTCACGCTGGCGGTCCTGGGTCTCCCAGGTAAAGCCTTCGCCCATCACGTGATAACGCACCTGCTCGGGAAAACGCCGGAAGAACAGCTCTTCGCCAGTGCTGTTGCGGCCTTTGATGAACTGCACCACGCCGCACTGCATGCCATGGCCCAGGGCACGGGCGAGCATGCCGAAAGCTGAGCTGCTCTTGCCCTTGCCATTACCCGTCAGCACCAGCAGCAGGCCGCATTCGTTGGGGGAATTGGCGATACGCTCGTCGATGATCGCCTTTTTGCGCTGCATGCGCGCCAAGTGGCGTTCGTCGCGTTCGGTGGGTTCGCTCATCAGGGGTCTCCGCAGGCTGACGCCACGCGAAAGGCGGCGACAGGTCGATAGGCAGGCAGACACAGAGCGCGCAGGAGCAGTGGCCGTAGGCCACGGTGCACCGCGCATCACCCTCCGTGATGCCGTTGGCTGTATCAGGCCGGTCTCCGGGCTTGCGAGCGGGCCTTGGCCCGGGCCTGCGCGCCTTCCCGGATGCTGGCATCCAGTGGCTGTGCGCGACCTTTGACTCACCTACCGTTGCGGGGGCAGCGCCGGAATCGCGCCTTTGCTGGCGCCCACCGGCTTCCCAGTTTCACCCTGCTCAGTCGAGGCTGGCAGGGCACCTGAAACACGCCGCGAAGGTTAGAGGGTTGGGGCGGGAGCGTCAATCGAACGGGGCGCAGGAACGAAGATAACCACTGAGCATGGCCTTGCGCAGCCGGGTGTTGTTCGCCCCGGGGCTGAACCAGTCATGCTGCGCCATGCTCTGAATAATGAAAGATCATCTCCTGAGGGCATTGAACATGCGCCACATCGGCTACGTCTTACCCTGGGCGAGCAGTGCCTGCCTGGTAGGCTGCGGCGACCAGCGCTGTTGAACGTCAGCGAAGGCAGTGGCCCCTCGCCGCAGTTGCCAGAACCCCATGCAACGCTGATTCCGACTATCAACATCGCCCCTGCCATCGGCTGGCCGGACGGCGGCAAGCCCAAGGCTGCAACGGGCACGCAGGTAGCGGCCTTCGCCGACAAACTCGACCACCCACGCTGGCTCTATGTACTGCCCAACGGTGTCGTGCTGGTAGCCGAAACCAATGCGCCGCCAAAACCCGAAGACGGCAGAGGACTGCGTGGCTGGGCCATGGGCAGGCCAGTGGGCGTGATCAACGATCAGCGCGGTGGGGTGCTGGTGGCGGATGACGTGGGCAATATGATCTGGCGGGTGAGCGCTGCGCGGTAACGGTGAGTCAAGGCGGCCTTGCCGGGCCGCCTTCAGGCGATCAGGGGTTCTGCGCCAGATGCCCCTGGGGAATCACCCGCTTGGCCTGCAGGTAAGCCTTGGCCCAGTAACTGTTGGACAGGTAGTCCAGACGCACCGTGCCACCGGTGGACGGTGCGTGCACGAAACGCCCCTCCCCCACGTAGATGCCGGCATGGCTGACCTGCGACCCGCCGCTGGTGGCAAAGAACACCAGGTCACCTGACTGCAGCGCCTTCGCATCCACGGTCGGCGCACGCATGACGATCATCTCCCGCGTCGAGCGCGGCAAGCTGATGCCAGCGGCATCCCGATAGACATACTTGATCAGGCCACTGCAATCGAACCCGGAGTCAGGCGTATTGCCGCCCCATCGGTAAGGCGTGCCCACCAGCCCGATCGCGCGGATCAACACGTCGTCGGCAATCGGCGAAGCATCAGGCAGTTGGCTGTAGGAGACCTGCGGCTTGACCACAGGGGCCGGCGCAGGCGCGCGGCTGGAGCAGGCAGCAAGCAATGCCACCAGGGAGAGGAATGCGAAGCGCGCCATCATTACCATGGCCAGAACATCCTGTCTGAGACCGCTGGACCGCAGCCGAAAAGTGTTGAGAATTTAGATTAGACGCTTTCTGTAAATGCGCACGGCGGCGAGCTTTTTTTAAAGCATCGCCGCCGTGGCACGGTACATCATCGGGGTATCAGTTGCGCGCGATGTTGGTCGGCGCCATCGCCAAGGCTCGCTTGGCTTCGATGAAGGTCTTGCTCCAGTAGCGATCACCGAGGCTGTCGATGCGCACACCACCGCTGCGGCGGCTGCTGGAGTGGATGAACTGGTTGTCACCCAAGTAGATGCCGGCATGGCTGACCCGGCCGCGGCCATTGGTGCTGAAGAACAGCAGGTCGCCTGGCTTGAGCTTGTTACGGGCCACTTTCGGGGCATCGACGTTGATCATTTCACGCGTCGAACGCGGCAAGGTCATGCCGGCTTCTTCGCGGAACAGGTAACCGATGAAGCCGCTGCAATCGAAGCCTGACTTCTCCGAGGTACCACCGAAGCGGTAGCGTGTGCCGATCAACGCCATGCCGCGCTCGAGAATGCTGTCAGCCAGAACCGGCAGCTGATAAGGCTTGCTGTTGCTGGAGAAGGCCGCCAGATCATCTTCGGTGGCCAGCTCTTCCGGTTCGCCGAATACGGACGAAGGCGAGGCTTTGGCCTTGAACGCCGATTGGGCGTCGATCGGGGTGTGATCCTGGGGCTGGGATACCGGGCCTTGGGCCGCGCAGCCGAAAAGCAGGGTCACGAGTGCGAGGGGCACGAGGGGTGCGAAGCGCTTTAGCATGGGCACGACCGTGTCTGTAATCCTTTAGAAGGAGGAAACTATGCCCTCTATCATGGCCATTTGCAAATTTTATCGAAAAAGATGTGACTTTTTCGTTTTGCCGCTCTAGCCCAGGATTTTCAGGGGCTTACCAGCCCAGGGTTTCTTTCAGGAAAGGGATGGTCAGCTTGCGCTGCGCCTGCAGCGATGCCTGGTCGAGGCGTTCGAGCAGATCGAACAGTGCGCTCATGCTGCGGGTACCGCGGGTAAGGATGAAATGCCCGACCTCATCGGTGAGGTGCAGGCCACGGCGCGAGGCACGCAACTGCAAGGCACGCAGCTTGTCTTCATCGGACATGCCACGCATCTGGAAGATCAGTGCCAGGGTCAGCCGCGACTTGAGGTCGGCGAGCTTGATGGGCAGCTCGCGCGGCGAGCTGGAGGCCGCCAGCAGCAAACGACGGCCACTGTCACGCAGGCGATTGAACAGGTGGAACATGGCCTCTTCCCAGTCGGCCTTGCCGGCAATTACATGCAGGTCGTCAATGCACACCAGCTCGTACTGTTCGAGGTGATCGAGCAACTCGACACCGCGCTCGAGCAGTTGCGCCAACGGCAGGTAAACGGCGGGTTCGCCCAACTGCTGGAAGCGGTGGGTGGCGGCCTGCAACAGGTGGGTGCGGCCGACACCCTGCTTGCCCCACAGGTAGATGAGGCTCTCGGTCCAGCCGGCGTCGGCTTCGCATAGGCGCTCGACGTAGCCCAATGCCGCAGCATTGGCGCCCGGATAGTAGTTGATGAAGGTGGCGTCATCGCGCAGGCGCACACCCAGGGGCAACTGGATCGGTGGTTTCATGCTCGCGGGCGGTCGCTGGGACCACAGGGGGCCTTTGGTGGACAGTGTGCAAAGTCTATACCCGCAACGCGGACGGCACAATCAGGGAGCAGAAGAGCACAAGCAAAATCAAAGGCTTGCGACCTGCTCTGCTCGGTCTGACTGGGTAATTTACAACTGCGGATCGACATCGGCGTCATACATGTCCGAATCTTTGTACAGATCATGTACATGACGTAGCAGCACCATGATCACTGCCGCCACCGGCAGCGCCAGCAGCACACCGGTGAAGCCGAACAACTCGCCACCGGCAAGAATAGCGAAGATCACTGCCACCGGGTGCAAGCCGATACGGTCGCCCACCAGCAACGGCGTCAGCACCATGCCTTCCAGCGCCTGGCCGACCATGAACACCGCAACGATGCCCAGCATCGGATACAGGTCGCCACCGAACTGGAACAGGCCGGCGACCAACGCCGCACCAATACCGATGATGAAGCCCATGTACGGCACGATGGCTGCCAACCCCGCCAGCATGCCGATCAACAGGCCGAGTTCGAGCCCCACCAGCATCAGCCCTGCCGAGTAGATGACGCCCAGCGCGAGCATCACCATCAATTGGCCGCGGACGAACGCGCCCAGGACTTCATGGCACTCTTGCGCCAACCCCACTATTTGCGACTCGCGCTGGCGCGGCAGCAGGCTGCGCAACTTGGCCATCATCAGGTCCCAGTCACGCAGCAGGTAGAACCCTACCACCGGGATCAGCACCAGGTTGGCCAGCCAGGCCATCAAGGCCAGGCTCGAAGCCGTCGCCTGGGACAGCACGATGCCGACGATGTCGGTGGTCTGGCCCATGTGCTCGCCAATGGCTGCCTTGATCTTGTCGAACTTCCAGAAGCCATCGGCCAGGCCAAGGCGGTGTTGCACCCAAGGCAACGCCTGATGCTGCAACCAGTCGAGCATCTGCGGCGCCAGCTCGTACAGGCGCAGCAGCTGCTTGGCCAGCATCGGCACCAGCACCAGCAGCAGGGCCATGAACAGCAGGGTGAAGAGGCTGAACACCACCACCACGCCCCAGGTGCGTGACAGCCCCAGGCGCTCCAGGCGGTCAACCAGAGGGTCTGCCAGATAAGCCAGCAGAATACCGATCAGAAAGGGGGCAAGAATGTTGTGCAAGCTATATAGCAGCACGGCGAACAGCAGTGCCGCACCCAGCCAGATCCAGCGGCGCATATCGGTCACGGTCGGTACTCCTTACCAGCGAAAACGCAGGCCGTCGAACGGCTTGGGCACTGCGGGCTGCTCTGCGGCAGCGCCAGGTGCAGGCGCGGGGACCGCGGGTACAGCGGGGGCCTGCTCGGCCGGCACTTCCTGCAGCTTGGCCAGCCCCAGTTGGGCACGCAATTGTTCGCGGTTGGCGGTGACACCGTAGGTCAGCGTGCTGCCTTCGGCCATCTTCAGTCGCGCGCCATACGGTTCGAGCACCCGGCTCAATTCGGCGTAGCGCTGCAGGTTCATCCCCTGCACCTGGAGCTGCAACTGGCTGCTGGCACCAGGGCGGGTCACATAGCGCGGCGCCAGGCGGCTGCTCACCGCCAGCATCACCGCGTCGGCCAAGGCCGCCTGGTCGGCGCCCTCGGCATTACCCTGCTCGCGCTGGTCCCCCACCCACAACTGCCATTTGCCTTGCCATTTGCCATCCGTTTCATGGGCGTGGACCGCCAGCAGTGCATCGGCCGCGTAGCGCTCGGACGCTTCGCGCAGCGGCGCTGGGTCACTGGCCTCGATTTGCTTGGCGTTGGCCACCAGTTGCTCCTGCAGGTCGGCCAGCGGCAAGCGCAATGGCAAGCCTCGGTGCTGGGCTGCACGGCGCAGTGGCTGGGCAGTGGCCTGGCCGTCGCCGACCAGGTTGCTACCTTCGACGCTGTCGTTGAGCCACCAGCCGATGATCGATGGCCGGTTGCTGCCCCACAGGGCCAGGCCGGCCTTGCGCAAGGCACGTTCGGTACTGCCGGGGTCGAACTCGACCAGCACCGATTCGGGCGGGCCGGCTTCGGTACCGACCTGGTTGATGATTTGCTGCGGGTCCTTGCGCAACTCCGCCAAAGCCGGGTTTTGCGCCGCTTTCGGGTCGCCGGTCAGGCGCAGAATCAAGGTATCGAGGGCCTTGCCGGTTGCCTGGGTACGGGCTTCGGCGCCCTGCCCTGCAAGCGGCTCACGCACTTGGTAGAGCCCGGAGACGGTTTCGGCCTGGGCGGCGACAGCCACCAGGGCAAGGCATCCCGCTGCCAGATTTTTGAGAAGATGCATGAAGGATTCCTGTCCAGAAACTAGGTGAAACGGGCCGTTAACGTGCAGGTTGTGACCGCGGTGGAACGAAAAATGCTCCTCTATGGCTACACCTTATACAGGGGGGCGCGTGACTGCCAGGCGCAGGCCGTGGGAATTTGTAGAGCACACAAACCTCAAACCCTACCTCTGCTCCCAAAAAAACCAAGCAAGCCCCCTCCCCCCATCACCTTTTTAACGCTTTCGAGCCCTGCCCGTCGGCCTGAGGATGGCCGCTGCACGGCAACCCTGATAAAATCGCGCGCCTTCGCAGACCTCTGACGTTTCAGGCAGCCGCCGCTTACACAGCCGGCCTTGGCCGTCATGGTCGTTTTTAAGAATCCCTCCCTCCTAAAGGCCTGGATCAATGAGCAAGCAACCCTCCCTGAGCTACAAGGACGCCGGTGTAGACATCGACGCCGGCGAAGCACTGGTCGAACGCATCAAGGGCGTGGCAAAACGCACCGCACGCCCTGAAGTCATGGGTGGCCTGGGCGGCTTCGGCGCCCTCTGCGAGATCCCGGCCGGCTACAAGCAGCCGGTTCTGGTCTCCGGCACCGACGGCGTCGGCACCAAGCTGCGCCTTGCCCTGAACCTGAACAAGCACGACAGCATCGGCCAGGACCTGGTCGCCATGTGCGTCAACGACCTGGTGGTATGCGGTGCCGAGCCGCTGTTCTTCCTCGACTACTACGCCACTGGCAAGCTCAACGTCGACGTCGCCGCCACCGTAGTCACCGGCATCGGTGCCGGCTGTGAACTGGCCGGTTGCTCGCTGGTCGGTGGCGAAACCGCCGAGATGCCTGGCATGTACGAAGGCGAAGACTACGACCTGGCCGGCTTCTGCGTCGGCGTCGTGGAAAAGGCCGAGATCATCGACGGCTCCAAGGTTGCCACCGGTGACGCGCTGATCGCCCTGCCGTCTTCCGGTCCGCACTCCAACGGCTACTCGCTGATCCGCAAGATCCTCGAAGTGTCCGGCACCGACATCGAAAACACCCAGCTCGACGGCCAGCCACTGACCGACCTGCTGATGGCGCCGACCCGCATCTACGTCAAACCGCTGCTGCAATTGATCAAGCAGACCGGCGCAGTCAAGGCCATGGCCCACATCACCGGTGGCGGCCTGCTGGACAACATCCCGCGCGTACTGCCAAAGAACGCCCAGGCCGTGGTCGACGTGGCCAGCTGGCAGCGCCCGGCGGTATTCGACTTCCTGCAGGCACAAGGCAACGTTGACGAGCATGAAATGCACCGCGTACTGAACTGCGGCGTCGGCATGGTCATCTGCGTGGCCCAGGACCAGGTCGAAAACGCCCTGAACGTGCTGCGTGCAGAAGGCGAACAGCCTTGGGTCATCGGCCGCATCGAGCAGGCCGCCGAAGGCGCCGCCCAGGTCGAGCTGCAGAACCTCAAGGCACACTGATGCCGAGCAAGACCTGCAATGTAGTGGTACTGCTGTCGGGTTCCGGCAGCAACCTGCAAGCCCTGATCGACAGCTGCCGCAGTGAAGACAGCCCGGTGCGCATCCGTGCGGTGGTTTCCAACCGCGCCGATGCCTACGGCCTGCAGCGCGCTGCAGCCGCTGGCATCGATACCGCCGTAGTGGACCACACCGGCTTCGACGGCCGCGAAGCCTTCGATGCGGCGCTGATGGCACGCATCGACGGCTTTGCGCCCGACCTGGTGGTGCTGGCCGGTTTCATGCGCATCCTCAGTGGCGGTTTCGTGCGCCACTATCAGGGCCGCCTGCTCAATATCCACCCGTCGCTGCTGCCCAAATACAAGGGCTTGCATACCCATCGCCGGGCCCTGGAGGCAGGCGACGCTGAGCATGGCTGCAGCGTACACTTCGTCACCGAGGAACTCGATGGCGGCCCACTGGTCGTACAGGCTGTGGTACCGGTGACGTCGGACGACACCGCTGAAAGCCTGGCCCAGCGGGTTCACCACCAGGAACACCAGATCTACCCGCTGGCGGTGCACTGGTTCGCCGAAGGACGCTTGCGTCTGGGTGAACACGGTGCGTTACTGGATGGCCAGCCTCTGGCGGCCAGCGGTCACTTGATTCGACCCTAGGAGAATTTATGCGTCGCGCCCTGCTTTTGGCTCTCGCCGTGCTCGCCCTGCCCCTCCAGGCAGCTGATCTGAAGCCTTTCTCGGCCAGTTACACCGCCGACTGGAAGCAGCTGCCCATGAGCGGCACCGCCGAACGCAGCCTGGTCAAGAATGCCAATGGTACCTGGGACCTCAATTTCCGGGCTTCCATGATGATCGCCAGCCTGACCGAGCAAAGCACCCTGCGCCTGGAAAACGACACCCTGCTGCCGCAGAAGTATCACTTCGAACGTGGCGGCCTGGGCAAGGCGAAGAAGGTCGACCTGAACTTCGACTGGAACAGCAAGAAAGTCACCGGTAGCGACCGTGGCGATGCCGTCAGCCTGCCGCTCAACCGCGGCGTGCTGGACAAGTCGTCCTACCAGTTGGCGCTGCAGCATGACGTGGCCGCCGGCAAGAAGAGCATGACCTACCAGGTGGTCGATGGTGACGAGATCGACACCTACGACTTCCGCGTACTGGGCACCGAGAAGGTCACCACCAAGACCGGCCAGGTCGATGCGGTCAAGGTCGAGCGCGTGCGCGACCCGAGCCAAAGCAAGCGCATCACCGAGCTGTGGTTCGCCAAGAACTGGGACTACCTGCTGGTGCAACTGCGCCAGGTCGAAACCGATGGCAAGGAGTATGTGATCGTGCTGCAGGATGGCACGGTCGATGGCAAGCCGGTGAAGGGTAACTGATCAACCGCAGCCTGAAGCACCTGCAGCCCCGCCTTGTGCGGGGCTTCTTTTTGCCTGGCCACCCTTACATGAAACTTGTTTCATGCCCGTTTTATTTACTTAGGCTGCTAACAAACTCTATAAAGAAGACCTGCGACACAGTGCCGCAGCCAACTGAAAAGTGGAGTTTACCGATGACAGTCCAAGTAACCGAACGCGACGAATCGAAAATGTCCCACGAAGGCCTGGCCGCTGGCGTGCGGATCTGGGATGTGCACCAGCAGGGCCAACTGGTCGGAATGTTCCACAACGAACATGAAGCCCACCAGTATCGGGTAGAGCTCGAAGACCTGGAAAACCTGCGCGCCACGCAATGACACCGCCTTCAAAAAAAAACCCCGCCTAGGCGGGGTTTTTCATGCTTACCACATCAGGTCGTCAGGGATCTTGTAAGCCGCATAAGGGTCATCCTCGTTGGCCTCTTCAACGTGGGTGTTGAGCAGCAGCACGCGATGCGGGTCGCGCTCCTGGATCTTCACCGCCGCCTCACGCGGAATCACCTCGTAGCCGCCAGCGAAGGAGACCACCGCCAGCGAGCCATTGCTCAGCTTGCTGCGCATCAGGGCATTGACAGCAATGCGCTTGACCTTTTTGTCGTCAACGAAGTTGTAGTAGTCCTCGCTGTTGAGCTTGGGCAGGCGAGTCGCTTCGATCAACTGCTTGACCTGCGCGGCGCGGGCCTTTTGCTCGGCCTTTTCCTGCTGCTGGCGGTTCAGCTCCTGGTCACGCTTGGCCTTGTCAGCCATGGCTTCCTTGGCGAGGCGCTGCTGGGTGTCATCCACCTCGACCTGGCCTTTGTGCTCCAGGCGCTTTTGTTTCTTTTCGGCTTTGTTGGTCTGCGAGACCTGTTTCTGGTTGACCAGACCGGCTTTGAGCAATTGGTCGCGAAGGGAAAGGCTCATGAATTCACTCACTTATGCAACAGCTCAGCCGCAGCTGGGCAGGTTCTTTTCCTGACGTTTGGCTTCACCCCAAAGGGCATCCAGCGCGTCAAGGCTACAATCTTCGATGGGCCGACCGCTGTCGCGCAATGCCTGTTCGATAAAGCGGAAACGTCGCTCGAACTTGCGGTTGGCGCGGCGCAGGGCATGCTCCGGGTCTTGCTTGAGGTGGCGGGCCAGGTTGACGGTGGCGAACAGCAGATCGCCGACCTCGTCTTGTAGCGCATCGGCATCACCGTCGGCCATGGCCTGCAGGACTTCATCCAGCTCCTCGCGGACCTTGTCCAGCACCGGCAATGCGTCAGGCCAGTCGAAACCGACCGTGGCCGCACGCTTCTGCAGTTTGGCTGCCCGCGACAGCGCCGGCAATGCCGCAGGCACATCATCGAGCAGCGACAGCTGTTCAGGCTCGCTCTTTTCGGCGCGCTCTTCGGCCTTGATCTGTTCCCAGCGCAACTTGACCTCGGCCTCGCTCAGGCTGGGCGTGCCCACCGGTGCGTACAGCTCGCCGGTGGGGAATACGTGCGGGTGGCGGCGGATCAGCTTGCGGGTGATGCTGTCGACCACCCCGTCAAAGGCGAAACGCCCCTCTTCCCGGGCCAGTTGGCTGTAGTAGACCACCTGGAACAACAGGTCGCCGAGCTCGCCCTGCAAGTGCTCGAAATCGCCGCGCTCGATGGTGTCGGCGACCTCGTAGGCTTCTTCGAGGGTGTGCGGGACGATGCTGGCGTAGTCCTGCTGCAAATCCCACGGGCAGCCATGTTGCGGGTCACGCAGGCGGGCCATGAGGTGCAGCAGGTCTTCGAGGGTGTAGGTCATTAAGGTCCTCCGGTGGTGGCTGCTCGCGGGTGAACCCGCGAAGCTGCCACCCCAGTCTCAAGGCGTACGATTACGCCGCGTCTCGATGATGTTCGGCAACTGCGAGATCCGCCCCAGCAAGCGCCCAAGCGCATCCAGGCCTGGAATCTCGATGGTCAGCGACATCAACGCCGTGTTGTCTTCCTTGTTCGAGCGGGTGTTGACCGCCAGCACGTTGATCTTCTCGTTGAGCAGTACCTGCGACACGTCACGCAGCAAGCCTGGGCGGTCGTAGGCACGGATGACGATGTCGACCGGGTAGGTCTGCACCGGGATCGGCCCCCAACTGACCTGGATCATCCGCTCTGGCTCCTTGCCTGCCAGTTGCAGCACCGAAGCGCAGTCCTGGCGGTGGATGCTCACACCCCGGCCCTGGGTGATATAGCCGACGATGGCATCGCCTGGCAGCGGCTGGCAGCAGCCGGCCATCTGCGTCAGCAGGTTGCCGACACCCTGGATCTGGATATCGCCGCGCTTGCCGGTACGCGGCCCGGTGGGCTTGCGTTGCACCAGCTCGATCTGCTCGATGCGCTCGGGCTCGAGCAATTGCTGGGCGGCGTTGACCAGGTGCGCCAGGCGCAGATCACCGGCACCCAGCGAGGCGAACATGTCTTCGGCGGTCTTGACGTTGGTCTTCTCGGCCAGGCGCTCGAAGTCCACCTGGGGCAGGCCCAGGCGGCTGAGTTCACGTTCGAGCAAGGTCTTGCCGGCCGCCACGTTCTGGTCGCGTGCCTGCAGTTTGAACCAATGGACAATCTTCGCCCGTGCCCGCGAGGTGGTGACGTAACCCAGGTTGGAGTTCAACCAGTCACGGCTGGGGTTGCCGTGTTTGCTGGTGATGATCTCGACCTGCTCGCCCGTCTGCAGGCTGTAGTTGAGCGGCACGATACGCCCGTTGATCTTGGCGCCGCGGCAGTTGTGACCGATTTCGGTGTGCACGCGGTAGGCGAAGTCCAGCGGTGTGGCGCCCTTGGGCAGGTCGATGGCATGGCCGTCGGGGGTGAACACATAGACCCGGTCAGGCTCGATGTCGACCCGCAGCTGTTCGGCCAGGCCGCCGATGTCACCCAGCTCTTCATGCCACTCGAGCACCTGGCGCAGCCAGGAAATCTTCTCTTCGTAGTGATTGGAGCTGGGCTTGACGTCGGTGCCCTTGTAGCGCCAGTGCGCGCACACGCCCAGTTCGGCTTCCTCGTGCATGCCATGGGTACGGATCTGCACCTCCAGCACCTTGCCCTCGGGGCCGATCACCGCCGTGTGCAACGAGCGGTAGCCGTTCTCCTTGGGGTTGGCGATGTAGTCGTCGAACTCCTTGGGGATGTGCCGCCACAGCGTATGAACGATGCCCAATGCGGTGTAGCAGTCGCGGATCTCCGGCACCAGCACGCGCACTGCGCGCACATCGTAGATCTGGCTGAATTCCAGGCCTTTGCGCTGCATCTTGCGCCAGATCGAATAGATGTGTTTTGCCCGGCCACTGATATCGGCATTCACGCCGGTGGCCAGCAGTTCGTTCTGCAACTGGTTCATCACGTCGCTGATGAAGCGCTCGCGGTCCAGCCGGCGCTCGTGCAGGAGCTTGGCGATCTGTTTGTACTGGTCGGGTTCGAGGTAACGGAAAGACAGGTCTTCCAGCTCCCACTTGATGTGACCGATACCCAGGCGGTGAGCCAGTGGTGCATAGATGTCGAACACTTCGCGCGCGACACGCAGGCGTTTATCGTCGTCGGCAGCCTTGACCGCGCGGATTGCACAGGTGCGCTCGGCCAGCTTGATCAGCGCCACGCGCACATCGTCGACCATGGCCACGAGCATCTTGCGCAGGTTCTCGACCTGCGCCTGGGAGCCCAGCACCAACGATTGGCGCGGGCTGAGACTGGCACTGATGGCCGCCATGCGCAGCACGCCGTCGATCAATTTGGACACCACCGGCCCAAAGCGCTGACTGACTTCGGCCAAGGTCACTTTGCCTTCGCGCACCGAGCGATAGATGACGGCCGCTACCAGCGAATCCTGGTCGAGCTTGAGGTCGGCGAGAATTTCGGCGATCTCCAGGCCCGCCTGGAAGCTGGACGTACCGTCGGCCCAGGAATGCTTGGCAGGGTTACCCTTTCTCTCGACTTCGTGAGCGAACTCGCAGGCTTCTTTGAGTTCCGCGCGATTCAGGGCCGAATCGACGCTTACCACATGATCCAGCCATGCTTCGAGATTGATACTGCCGTCGGTGTTGACCGGCTGGTGCACTCTCACCTGTACCATCTTTGTTTTACCTTTCCATACAGCGCACCACGCGGGTACGCAGGCTTCCACTGTGTGGCCGCCATTCCCTGGCAACCCCACCAACGGGCCAGTCTGCTAGCCCGCCTCGAATAACGCCATGGCCTCGACATGCGCCGTCTGAGGAAACATGTCGAGAATCCCGGCCCTTTTTAACCGGTACCCCTGACCGACCAGCACCTGGGCGTCTCGCGCCAGCGTGGCCGGGTTGCACGATACGTAGACCAGCCGCTTGGCCTTGAGGCGGGCGATATCTCGCACCACCTCGAAAGCACCGTCGCGCGGTGGATCCAAGAGTACCGCAGAAAAGCCTTCGGCGGCCCATTCGGCACCTGCCAAAGGCTGCGATAAATCGGCCTGAAAAAACCGTGCGTTATGCACATTGTTGTTTCGGGCATTGGCCGCAGCCCGATCGACCATGGCCTGTACACCTTCCACCGCCACCACTTCACGGGCCTGGCGGGCCAGCGGCAGGGCAAAGTTGCCCAGGCCGCAGAACAAGTCCAGCACACGCTCGTCGGCCGTGGGTGCGAGCCAGGCCAGGGCCTGCTCGATCATCGCCGTGTTGACCTGCGCGTTGACCTGCACGAAGTCGCCGGGGCGCCAGGCCAGTTCCAACTGCCAGGGCTCAAGGGCAAAGCCCAGTTTCGCGGCCGTATCCACGGGCGCCGGCTCACCTTCACCCTGCAGCCAGAGCTGCGCCCCGGCCTCCCTGCAAAATGCCTGCAGGCGTGCCAGGTCATCTTCCGCCAGCGGCGCGACATGGCGTACCAGCACGGCTTCGGCAGTGCCGCTGAACAGCTCGACATGGCCGATTACCTGCGGTTTGCTCAACGCACGCAAGGCGGTCGGCAAGTGACGCAGAATCGACTGCAAGGGCTGTACCAGCACCGCGCATTCGTCGATGGAAATGATCTCCTGACTGGCTTCGGCACGGAAGCCGACTTCCAGCTGACGCGCCTTGATGTCCCAGCGCACGGCTACCCGCGCCCGGCGCCGGTAGCCGAATTCCGGCCCGCTCAGCGGGGCGGCCCATGCGTCGGGTTGTAGGCCGGCAACCCGCTGCAGTTGCTCGGCCAGCGTGCGCTGCTTGAGCGCCAGTTGCCCTTCGTGGGGCAAATGCTGCAGGTTGCAGCCACCACAGCGGGCATAGTGCCGGCACGGCGCCTCGCGCCGTTCGGGGCTGGCCTGCAGCACGCGTTCCAGGCGCGCCTCCACCACCTTGCCGCGGGCATTGAGCACGCGGGCCTCGACGGCCTCACCGGCCAACGCGCCGCTGACGAACCAGGTACGCCCTTCATGGAATGCGATGCCACGGCCGTCACCGGCCAGGCGCTCGATATCCAGGCGCTGTTTCTTGCCCACGGGAACCTGAGGGCTACGGTTGCCACCGGCTGGCTGGAAGCGCAGGCCGCTGTTGCTTTTCTTCTTGGACATTTAGCTCGGGTCAAACAGGCCAGTGGACAGGTATCGGTCACCACGGTCGCAGATGATTGCGACCATTACCGCGTTTTCCACCTCGCGAGACAGGCGCAGCATCGCCGCGACCGCACCGCCGGAAGACACGCCGCAGAAAATGCCCTCTTCACGGGCAAGGCGGCGGGTGATGTCTTCGGCTTCCTGCTGCGACATGTCAACCACGCGGTCCACGCGGCTGGCGTCGAAGATTTTCGGCAGGTATTGCTCCGGCCACCGACGGATGCCCGGGATAGCCGAGCCTTCCATCGGCTGCAGGCCGATGATCTGCACCGCCGGGTTCTGCTCCTTGAGGTACTGCGAGCAGCCCATGATGGTGCCGGTGGTACCCATGGAACTGACGAAATGGGTGATGTTGCCCTGGGTCTGCTGCCAGATCTCCGGGCCGGTGCTGTTGTAGTGGGCGATCGGGTTGTCGCCATTGGCGAACTGGTCGAGCACCAGGCCGCGGCCTTCGGCCTGCAGCTTCTCGGCGAGGTCACGGGCACCTTCCATGCCCTCCTCCTTGGTCACCAGGATCAACTCGGCGCCGTAGGCCGTCATGGCGGCCTTGCGTTCGGCGGTGGAGTTGTCCGGCATGATCAGGATCATCTTGTAACCCTTGATCGCTGCCGCCATCGCCAGGGCGATGCCGGTGTTGCCCGAGGTGGCCTCGATCAGCGTGTCGCCAGGTTTGATCTGGCCGCGCAGTTCGGCGCGGGAGATCATCGACAGCGCCGGGCGGTCCTTGACCGAGCCGGCGGGATTGTTGCCTTCGAGCTTGAGCAGAAGCGTGTTGCTGGTCTCTCCGGCAATGCGCTGCAGGCGAACCAGGGGCGTATTGCCGACGCAATCGGCGATGGTTGGGTACTGCAAGGTCATGGCGTATTTCACAATCCGGACGGCAGGGGCGCCTATCATACCGGCAAACCTTTCCCGGCCATATCACGCAATCTGTGATGCATATAGCTACACGCTATAAGCGGTGCGCTGCGGCCGCTTGTCGTCCTGTTCGCGGCCAACGGGTTCATGCGCGGGCAGGCGCATCCACAAGCGCAGGCCCCGCTTGCCATTCTCCGCCCACAAGGTCCCGCCCTGGCGCTGGATGGCGCTGCGGGCAATGCTCAACCCCAAGCCGAACCCGCCGTCGCCGGGGCGCGAACCATCCAGCCGGGAAAACGGCGCGAAGATCCGTTCCAGGTCCTCCTCGGCCACGCCCCGGCCTTCATCCTCCAGCCACAGCCACCAGTGGTTGCCCTCGCGCTGCCCGCCGAGGCGCACCTGGCCGTCGGCCGGCGAGTGACGGATGGCATTGCGCAGCAGGTTTTCCAGCGCCTGGGCCAGGTAATTGAGGTTGCCTTGCACCCAGCAACTGGCGGGCAGTTCGCAGCGCAGCCGCGCGGGTGACCAGCCGCTTTCGTAACTGGCATCTTCGGCGAGCAGGTCCCACAGCGCCTGGACCTGGATCGGCTCCAGGTTCATCGGCGCGCGCTCGGCGTCTTGCCAGGCCAGCTGCAAGGTGCCCTCGACCAGTTGCTGCATGCAGTCCACCTCACGCGCCAGCCGCTCGCGCAGGCCCTGCAGGTCGGTTTCGCCGTCACAGGCCACACGCAGCCGGCTAAGCGGCGTGCGCATTTCGTGGGACAGGTCGCGCAACATCTGCTGCTGCAGGGCCACGGTGCCCTGTAGCCGGTCGGCCATCTGGTCGAACGCCCGGGCCAGCTCGCCAAGCTCGTCATGCCGGGCGATGGTGCGCGGGTCGAGGCGCGCCGACAGTTGGTCGGCGCGCCAGGCATTGGCCTGCTCACGCAACTGGTTGAGCGGCACGATCAGCATGCGGTACAGGCCCACGCACAGCAGCAGGGTGAACAGGCCAGGGATGATGCCGTTGGTCACCACCCGCCACAGTACGCGGTACTGGCCGGGGTTGAGGCGTTCGGGCAGCTCGATCACCAGCATGCCCTGCTCCGGCGCCCCCGGGAATGGAATGCGCAGCCAAGGTTGGTCGACACTGCGCCGGCTCATGGGCCAGTCGACGCTGCGCAGGCGCGTCAGCCTTTGCATGATATCGGGGCGCAGGGTGGCGCTGTCGAGCGGCCGCAGGTTGCTGTCGAGCACGCCGACCCAGCCGCGCTCGCGCTGGTGCATCTCGCCCACCCACTGGTCCAGCCCTGCTCGCCCGCCGCTACGCCAGGCCCGTTCGGCCTCGGCCGCGTAGCCGCGCAGCAACTGCCGCGCCGGCTCGGAAAGGAAGGCGTTCTGGGTTTCCATGTGCCGGCCCCAGGTGTAGCTCAGGCCGATCATCAGCAGGCAGAAGCCCACCAACAGAATGGCCAGCTTCCAGAACAGTGAATGGCGGTCGAGCATGGCCTACTCCATTTCGCTGGCGCTGAGCACGTAGCCCTTGCCCCAGACGGTGCGGATCTGCCGCTCCTGGTAGCCGATGCCCTTGAGCTTGCGGCGAATCTGGCTGACGTGCATGTCCAGGCTGCGATCATGCCGCGAGTAACCCCGCTGCAGAACCTGCTGATAAAGGAAGGGTTTGCTCAGCACCTCATCCAGGTTGCGGTTGAGGATCTCGAGCAGCCGGTATTCGCTCGGGGTGAGGCCGGCCAGGCGCCCTTCGAGCCGTACATCGCTGAGCGCTTCGTCAAACTGCAAACCGCCTGAAACGGCTTCCTGCTGCGGCTGATGACGCCGCTCCAGGGCCACACGCCGCAGGATCGCCTCGATGCGCACCTGCAGTTCGGCCATGCTGAAGGGCTTGGGCAGGTAGTCGTCGGCGCCCCGCTGAAAACCGCTGATACGATCGGCCTCGGCGCCCAGCGCCGACATCAGAATTACCGGCGTGGCGCTGCGCAGGCGCAACTGGGCCAGTGCATCCAGGCCGTTGAGCCCAGGCAGCAGGATGTCCATGAGCACCACATCGAAGGCCTGACGGCCTGCCGTTTCAAGGCCTTCGAGGCCATTGCGGCACCAGGTCACCTGGAAACCACCCCGCTGCAGCTCTTCGTGCAGATAGGCGCCCAGCACCGGGTCATCCTCGATCGCGAGGATGTTGGAGGTGTGAATAGCTACGGGATTCATTAGCAACTGCCATGCATTCTCAATTGCGCAATTATTGAGCATCCGCTCGGCTGTAAGCAACCGCCCTGCGACCAATGCCTTGCCAAGGCCACGAAAAGACAGACAAATGAGTGCAATACCGGAACAGGCGGAGTAACTTCCCGGCTTGGTCCGTCACGCGGTTGACGGCGTCCAGGCACATGACAGGAGGCAAGTGTGCTCGATCGTTTGGGAATCAGAAGCCGGGTCCTGTTGTTGGCCCTGCTGCCTGCCGGCCTGATGGCGCTGGTACTGGGCAGTTATTTCACCTGGTTGCAGCAAAGCGATTTGCGCACCCAGCTGCTGCAACGCGGCAAGATGATCGCCGAGCAACTGGCGCCACTGGCTGCGCCCGCCATGGCCCGCCTGGCGCCCGCGCAACTGGAGCGGATTGCCGCACAGACCCTGGAGCAAGCCGATGTGCGCGCCGTTGCCTTCCTTGCCCCGGACCGCACGCGCCTGGCCCATGCCGGCCCGAGCATGCTCAACCAGCCGCCAAGCGGCGGCACCGGCACCCAGTTGCTGCAACGCACCGGCAATGATGCCACCCGCTACCTGATGCCGGTCTTCGGCCACCACCGCGACCTGGCCACCGATGCGGTGCCAGCCGAGGCCGAACGCCTGCTGGGCTGGGTCGAAATCGAACTGTCGCATGACGGCACCCTGCTGCGGGGCTACCGCAACCTGTTCACCAGCCTGTTGCTGATCCTCGCCTGCCTGGCCCTCAGCGGCCTGCTGGCCCTGCGCATGAGCCGCACCATCAACGACCCGATCAAACGCATCAAGCACACGGTCAATCAGCTCAAGGACGGCCACCTCGACGAACGCCTGCCGGCCATGGGCAGCCATGAGCTGGACGAGCTGGCCCGCGGCATCAACCGCATGGCCGAGACCCTGCACAGCGCCCATGAAGAGTTGCAGCACAGCATCGACCAGGCCACCGAGGACGTGCGCCAGAACCTGGAAACCATCGAGATCCAGAACATCGAGCTGGACATGGCCCGCAAGGAAGCCCTGGAGGCCAGCCGGATCAAGTCGGAGTTCCTGGCCAACATGAGCCACGAGATCCGCACCCCGCTCAACGGCATCCTCGGTTTCACCCACCTGCTGCAGAAAAGCGAACTGACGCCGCGCCAGCTGGATTACCTGAGCACCATCGAGAAGTCCGCCGACAACCTACTGGGGATCATCAACGAGATCCTCGACTTCTCCAAGATCGAGGCCGGCAAGCTGGTGCTCGACAGCATTCCGTTCAACCTGCGCGACCTGGTCCAGGACACCCTCACCATCCTCGCCCCTGCCGCCCACGCCAAGCAGCTCGAACTGCTCAGCCTGATCTACCGTGACACCCCGTCTTCACTGGTCGGCGACCCACTGCGCCTCAAGCAGATCCTCACCAACCTGGTGAGCAACGCCATCAAGTTCACCCGCGAAGGCACGATCGTCGTGCGCGCCATGCTCGAGGACGAACGCGAAGACAGCGCACAGCTTCGCATCAGCGTGCAGGACACCGGTATCGGCTTGTCTCCGCAGGATGTGCGCACCCTGTTCCAGGCCTTCAGCCAGGCCGACAACTCGCTGGCTCGCCAGCCCGGTGGCACCGGCCTGGGCCTGGTGATTTCCAAGCGCCTGATCGAGCAGATGGGCGGCGAGATCGGCGTCGACAGCACGCCGGGTGAAGGCTCGCAGTTCTGGATCAGCCTCAACCTGCCCAAGGCCCACGACGATGCCGAAGACCTGCCGCTGCAACCGCTGCTGGGGCGGCGCGCGGCCATCGTCGACAGCCATGAGCTGGCGCGCCAGGCACTGGAGCATCAGCTTGAGGACTGCGGCCTGAGCGTGAGCCTGTTCGCTTCTTTCGATCAGTTGCTGCATGCCGTGCAGGCCGCCCACCAGGCTGGCCACCCCTTCGACTTCGCGGTGCTCGGCGCCAACCTGGGCAACCTCACACCCGAGCAGCTCGGGGAATATCACCTGCACCTTGAGCGCTACCAATGCCAATGCGTGGTGTTGTGCCCGACCACCGAGCAGGCGCTGTATCACCCCTACCTGCCCAATGGGCACGGCCAGTTGCTGTCCAAACCGACCTGTACGCGCAAGCTGCGTCGGCTGTTGCTGGAGCTGGTGCAGCCACGTCGCCCGCTCGGCGAGCCAAACGTCCACAGCGGCCAGCGCCAGCCGAAGATCCTCTGCGTTGATGACAATGCGGCCAACTTGCTGCTGGTGCAGACCCTGCTCGAAGACCTCGGTGCCGAGGTACTGGCGGTGGACAATGGCTACGCGGCGGTGCAGGCAGTACAGGACGAGCCGTTCGACCTGGTGCTGATGGACGTGCAGATGCCCGGCATGGATGGCCGCGCCTGTACCGAGCAGATCCGCCTGTGGGAAAACGCCCAGAACGGCAGCCCGCTGCCGATCGTCGCCCTCACCGCGCATGCCATGGCCAACGAGAAACGCGCCCTGCTGCATGCCGGCATGGATGACTACCTGACCAAGCCGATCAGCGAGCGGCAGTTGGCCCAGGTGGTGATGAAGTGGACCGGCCTGAGCCTTGGCATGCCACAGCAGGAACGCCTGGCAGAACAACTGGCCAACAGTGACGAACTGAAGGTGCTGGACCCCGAGGAGGGCTTGCGCCTGGCAGCCGGCAAGCCCGACCTGGCGGCCGACATGCTGGCCATGCTGCTGGCGTCGCTGGAATCCGATCGCGAGGCGATACGCGCTGCGCGTGAAGCGCACGATCACACCACGCTGATCGAGCAGGTACACCGCCTCAACGGCGCTTCGCGTTATTGCGGCGTGCCGCAACTACGGGCGGCATGCCAGCGCAGCGAGACCTTGCTCAAACAGGAGCATCCGCTTGCACAGCAGGCACTGGATGAGCTGGACAGCGCGATCAACCGGCTGGCCTGTCAGGCTCACCTGAATGCCTGACAGGCCAGGCGGCTACAATACCCAGCCCCTCGCAAAGGAAGCCCGACCATGCGCGCCCTGTTGTTCAGCAGCCAGCACTACGACCAGGAGAGTTTTACCCAGGCCGCCGCCGGCACTTTATTGGACCTGCACTTCCAGCCTGCCCGCCTGACCCTGGACACCGCGCCCCTCGCCGATGGCTACGAGGTGGTCTGCGCCTTCATCAACGATGAACTCGACGCCCAGGTGCTGGCGCGCCTGGCTGCGGGCGGCACGCGCCTGATCGCCCTGCGCTCGGCGGGCTACAACCATGTCGACCTGAACGCCGCCCAACGCCTGGGTCTGGCCGTGGTACGGGTACCGGCCTACTCGCCACACGCCGTGGCCGAGCACGCCGTGGCCCTGATCCTCGCCCTCAACCGGCGGCTGCACCGGGCCTACAACCGCACCCGCGAAGGCGACTTCACTTTGCACGGCCTGACCGGCTTCGACCTGCACGGCAAGACCGTCGGGGTGGTCGGCACCGGCCAGATCGGCGTTGCCTTCGCCCGCATCATGGCCGGCTTCGGCTGCCAGTTGCTGGCCTACGACCCCTACCCCAACCCGGAGCTGCTGGCCCTCGGCGCCCGCTACCTGGCACTGCCCGAGTTGCTGCGCGAAGCGCGCATCATCAGCCTGCATTGCCCGCTGACCGAGCACACCCGGCACCTGATCAACGCGCAGAGCCTCGCGCAGTTGCAACCCGGGGCGATGCTGATCAACACCGGCCGAGGAGCCCTGGTCGACACCCCGGCCCTGATCGACGCGCTCAAGCGCGGCCAGCTCGGCTACCTTGGCCTGGATGTGTACGAGGAAGAGGCCCAGCTGTTTTTCGAAGACCGCTCCGACCTGCCACTGCAAGACGACGTGCTGGCCCGGCTGCTGACCTTCCCCAACGTGATCGTCACCGCCCACCAGGCCTTCCTGACCCGCGAAGCCCTGGACGCCATCGCCACCACCACGCTGGACAACATCAACTGCTGGATGGCAGGCAATCCACAGAATCTGGTATTGGGTTAATGCTAGGATACGCGGCATTTCTGGAGGACCCATGGTCGAGCACGATTTCCGCTACACCCTATTCAACCCGCAACACACCCTGATCGAGTGCCGCGCCCTGGTACCCGGCCGCTATCAGGTGACCGGCAACGGCGGTTCGATGCACAAGGGCGACACTTTGCTGGTCACCCTCAAGGGCAGCAAGGACTTGTCCATGCGCCTGTCCGTGGAAAGCGTGCGACACCTGATCAACCCGCGCGGCCAGTGGGTCGCCGTGGCCAGCGGCCCGGTGTTCAACGAACTGGAAATCCTCAACTGGCAGGTCGCGTGCGACCAGTGCGACGCACTGCTGGATTTCGAGTTCGCGGTGGACGCCAAGCTGGGCAAGAAAGCCCGCCAACCGGCTGCCAGCGCACGTATCGCTGAGCTGGGCTGGGCCAGCCGTGGCGAAAAGCACCTGTGCCCGCGTTGCCAGGAGAGCGCTGCGTGAAAAATCTGCTGACCGGCGTGCTGATTGCCACCAGCCTGCTCGGCTGCGCCGCGCAACCGTCGAAGCTGCAGCAGGAGCGCAGCTATGTGCTGGAGTGGATCGGCGAGCGCCCGCTGATTGACTACAGCCACCTCACCCTGACCCTGGCCAGTGATGGTCGCGCGTATGGCAATGGTGGCTGCAACCACTGGTTTGCACCTTATACGCTGGACGGCGAGCAGCTGAGCTTCGGCAAGGTCGGCAAAACCCGCAAACTGTGCGCACCGGCGCTGATGGAGCAGGAAAAACGCTTCTTGCAGGCGCTAGAGACCGTACAGCGCTGGGATGTGTCGCCGGTGGAGCAGTTGCGCTTCTGGCCGGCCGAGGGCAAGCCATTGCGGTTCTGGCCTGAGGAAGGCTGAAGGTAATGGGGCTGCTGTGCAGCCCCATTTACATCAAGCGCCCTTCAGCGCCTTGATCTTGGCCTGCAGCCCTTCCAGGGTCTGCTCACCCATCAGTTGCTCACGCACCTTGCCCTTGTCATCGATGATGTAGGTCACCGGCAGCGCCTCGCTGCGTGGCAGCTCATAACGCTCGGCCGGGTCCTGCGCCAGCACGGTAAAGCCGATGCCCAAGGTGTCGGCAGCCTGCTTCAGGTCCTGGCCCTGCAAGCCATCGAAGTTCACCCCAACCACCTTGATACCGTCCGCTGCCCATTGCTTGGCCGCCGCGTTCAGTTCAGGGATTTCGGTACGGCACGGGCCGCACCATTCGGCCCAGTAGTTGAGCACCAGCCAGTGCCCCTCGATCTGCTCGGCCTTTACCGTGTTGCCGTGTTGGTCCACGCCGTAGTCGGCACCGCAACCACCGAGCAAAAGGCTCGCGGTGATGGCCAGTACTGCTGCCAAACGCCTTGCCATGGGTCAATCCTTCTCGAAGTTTCAAGCAAATGGTTCAGTCGCTGCGGTTAGAATAGCCGCCACACCCAGCTGGATGCGACCCGACATGACTGACCTGACGCTCTATCATAACCCGCGCTGCTCTAAATCCCGCGGCGCGCTGGAACTGCTCGAAGCCCGTGGCCTGACGCCAACCATCGTGCGCTACCTCGAGACACCGCCGGACACCGCCACCCTGGCAGCCCTGCTCGGCAAGCTAGGGATCGCCCCGCGCCAGCTGCTGCGCACCGGCGAAGACGAATACAAGGACCTGAACCTGGCCAACCCGGCCCTGACCGACGCGCAACTGATCGACGCCATGGCTCAGCACCCTAAGCTGATCGAGCGGCCGATCCTGGTGGCCGGCGACCGCGCCGTGATCGGCCGCCCGCCGGAGAAGGTGCTGGAGATCCTGCCGTGAGCCAGCCCTTCATCCTGGTGTTGTATTACAGCCGCCATGGCTCCACCAGCGAGATGGCCCGGCACATCGCCCGCGGTATCGAAATGGCCGGTATGGAGGCACGCCTGCGCACGGTGCCGGCGATTTCTACCGAATGCGAAGCCGTGGCCCCGGACATCCCGGCCAGCGGCGCGCTGTACGCCACCCTCGACGACCTGCGCCATTGCGCCGGCCTGGTGCTGGGCAGCCCGACCCGCTTCGGCAACATGGCCGCGCCGCTGAAGTACTTCCTCGACGGCACCAGCAGCCTGTGGCTGGGCGGTGAGCTAGTCGGCAAGCCGGCTGGGGTGTTCACCTCCACCGCCAGCCTGCACGGTGGCCAGGAAACCACCCTGCTGTCGATGATGCTGCCGCTGATGCACCACGGCATGCTGGTGATGGGCCTGCCCTACAGCGAGTCGGCATTGCTCGAAACGCGTGGCGGCGGTACACCGTACGGCGCCAGCCACCATGCCGGTGCCGACGGCAAGCGTGAGCTCGATCAGCACGAAATCACCCTGTGCCGCGCCCTCGGCCAACGCCTGGCAACCACGGCCAAGGCCCTGGAGGCCGCGCGTGGCTAGAAAGCCCAAGGTGTTGCCTCCGCTGGACTGGCTGGCACCGCGCCTGCGCCTGACGCGGGCGTTGAGCCTGGCCTGCTTTTTTGGGCTGATCGCGTTGCTGGTGGCGAACAACCTGTGGTTCGCCAACTTGCACGGGGCACGGGTCGAGGTAATTCTGGCGGTCGAGCTGGTGCCGCTGCTGTTGCTGCTGCCGGGTATGCTCACGGGCAGTGCCCGGGCGCATGCCTGGACCTGCTTTGTGGTGAACATCTACTTCATCAAGGGGGTGCTGGCGGCGTTCGACCCGGCGCGGGCGGTGTTTGGCTGGATTGAGGTGATCGTGAGCCTGGGGCTGTTCGTCAGTGCGTTGCTGTTCGTGCGCTGGAAGTTCCAGCATGAGCGGCGCCTGGCGGGCGAAGGGGCTTGAGTTCAGGGCTGCTTTGCAGCCCCCGCAATTTCAGTGGTTGACGGTATGCGCCAGCATCACCGACAACTGGCACAACGGCCGCCCGCTCTCTTCGTGCCACTGGTTGAACGCCTGCTGCACCAAGGCCAGGTCTCGCTGGCTGGTCGGTTGCTTGTCGATCACCTTCTGCGCAATCAGCGCGGCGGCCATGTCGTCGGTAGGGATAAACGTATCCTTGCCGACCATGCGCAAGAAGCGCGGTGCCGACAAGCCGCCCAACTGGTTGCCCTGCTTGGCCAGGTACTTCCACAAGCCGACGATGTCGGTCACCGGCCAGTCGGCGATGAACGCGCCGAAACTGCCCTTCTCCTTTGCCACATCAAGCACCATCTGCGCATTGCGCGGCACGCTCTTGAGCTTGCCCAGGTGGCGGATGATGCGCTCGTCCTGCATCAACCGCTCCAGGTGCTCGGCGCCCATCAGCACCACCTTGTGCGGATCGAAGCCAAAGAACACTTGCTCGAATGCCGGCCACTTGGCATCCACCAGGCTGTGCTTGAGCCCGGCGCGGAACACGCGCAGGGCCAAGGTCGACAGGTAGCGATCGTCACTGATGCCACGCAGTTGCGCAGGCGTGCGTGGCTGCGGCAGAAAGGCCTCAAGGGCCTGGGCCGAGCCGAAGCGATTCAGGCAGTACTCATGCAGCCACTGGTAATCGCGCATGGGGTCAGATGTTCAGCACGTCGAGAAAACGCGGCGTGGCGCTTTCGTCGATCTTCAGGCTGGTGAAATCGAACAGGTTGCGGTCCGCCAACTGCGACGGCGCGACGTTCTGCATGGCGCGGAAGATGCTCTCGGTACGGCCCGGGTGCTTGCGCTCCCACTCCACCAGCATGTCCTTGACCACTTGGCGTTGCAGGTTTTCCTGCGAGCCGCACAGGTTGCACGGGATGATCGGGAATTCGCGCATGTCCGAGTAGGCCTGGATGTCCTTCTCGCTGCAGTAGGCCAGCGGGCGGATCACCACGTTACGGCCATCGTCGGCACGCAGCTTGGGTGGCATGCCCTTGAGCGAGCCATTGAAGAACATGTTGAGGAAGAACGTCTCGACCATGTCGTCGCGGTGGTGCCCCAGCGCCATCTTGGTCGCGCCGATTTCGTCGGCGAAGGTGTACAAGGTGCCACGGCGCAGGCGCGAGCACAGCGAGCAGGTGGTCTTGCCTTCGGGGATCAGTTCCTTGACCACCGAGTAGGTGTCTTTCTCGACGATGTGGTACTCGACGCCCAGGGTCTTGAGGTAGGCCGGCAGCACATGCTCGGGGAAGCCGGGCTGCTTCTGGTCCATGTTCACCGCCACGATCTCGAACGAGATCGGCGCCACCTTTTGCAGGTGCAACAGAACGTCGAGCATGGTGTAGCTGTCCTTGCCGCCGGACAGGCAGACCATGACCTTGTCGCCATCCTCGATCATGTTGTAGTCGGTGATGGCTTCGCCAGCGAGACGACGCAGGCGTTTTTGCAGTTTGTTCTGGTTGACCGAGAGGGTGCCCATAGCGCTTGGATCCGCGAGGTGTGACAAAAGCCGGCTATTTTACGCACAAACCGCGCGGCGCTGTAGGCATTCCGATAAAGACTTCAAGGTAATCAGCAGGCGGTCTTACAGCGCAATTTGCTCTAAAAAGCGCGGTTTGTGCAGGTAACGGCTTCCTATACTGCGACATAAGGCCACATTACCGCTTGCATTGGTGTTCGGGCCTCGGGCCGCTTGCGCTCCATCTGGGGGGCGTTTGGCAACATTGAGAGGAGTGATCGGCATGATTCATCACGTTGTGGGGCTGTTTACCCATCCCGATCAGGAATGGCGGGAAATTCGTGGCGAAGAAGAATCCATCAGCCACATGTACCTGACGCACACCTTGATCCTGGCGGCGATCCCTGCCGTTTCCGCATTCATCGGTACCACCCAGGTCGGCTGGGTGATTGGCGACCGGCCGGCAGTGATGCTGACCATGGAAAGCGCTATCTGGATGAGCATCATGTCCTACCTGGCGATGCTCGCCGGGGTGGCGGTAATGGGCGCGTTCATCCACTGGATGGCGCGCACCTACGATGCCAACCCGTCCATGGCGCAGTGCATTGCCTTCGCCACCTACACCGCCACGCCGTTGTTCCTCGGCGGCCTGGCGGCGCTCTACCCGCACCTGTGGCTGGGCATGCTGCTCGGCACTGCAGCCATCTGCTACACCGTGTACCTGTTGTATGTCGGCTTGCCGACGTTCATGAACATTCCATCCGATGAAGGCTTCCTGTTTTCCAGCTCGGTGCTGGCGGTAGGCCTTGTGGTACTGGTGGCGATCATGGCCGCGACCGTGATCATCTGGGGACTGGGCGTGGGGCCCGTCTACACCAACTAGAGCAACCCAACGAGATCCAACCAACACTGGGGCATCAACCAGAGGCCGCCGCAAGGCGGCCTCTGGCTGTGCGCTGACCGGTGGCTCGGCAAGCCGCCAAGGCTTGCGGCATAATGCCCGGCAAGGAGAATTACCCCGCCATGCCAGAGCTGCTCAGACAACGCGTCGAAACCTGTTACCAGCAAGCCGAAACCTTCTTCAAACGCCCCTTCCCGCGCCCGGAAGTCAGCTTCAAACTGCGCGGCCAGAAGGCCGGCGTTGCCCACCTGCACGAGAACCTGCTGCGCTTCAACCTGCAGCTGTACCGCGAAAACCACGAAGACTTCCTGCGCCAGACCGTCGCCCACGAGGTGGCGCACTTGGTGGCTCACCAGCTGTTTGGCGAGCGCATCCAGGCCCATGGCGAAGAGTGGCAACTGATCATGCGTGGGGTGTATGAGCTGCCACCCAACCGTTGCCACAACTATGAAGTGCAACGGCGCGTGGTAACCCGCTACATCTATCGCTGCCCGTGCCCGCAAGGTGATTTCCCGTTTACCGCACAGCGGCACAAGCTGGTGCGCCAGGGGCGACGGTACCTGTGCAAGCGCTGCCGGGAGATTCTGGTGTACAGCGGCGAGACGCGCGTCGAATAGCCCACACCGACCTCCCCCGCAAACAGCACCTCCCTCAGCAGCAAAAAAAAGGCGACCCGAGGGTCGCCTTTTTCGTACCAGCCTGCGCCTTACTTCTCGACGAAGGCACGCTCGATCAGGTAGTCACCCGGCTCACGCATACGGGCGGAGACTTTCAGGCCGAAGCTGTCCAGCACTTCGCTGGTCTCATCCAGCATGCTTGGGCTGCCGCAGATCATCGCGCGGTCGTCCTGCGGGTTGATCGGCGGCAGGCCGATGTCGCTGAACAGTTTGCCGCTGCGCATCAGGTCGGTCAGTCGGCCCTGGTTCTCGAACGGCTCGCGGGTCACGGTCGGGTAGTAGATCAGCTTGTCGCGTACCGACTCACCGAAGAACTCGTTCTGCGGCAGGTGCTCGGTGATGAACTCGCGGTAGGCCACCTCGTTCACGTAACGCACGCCGTGAACCAGGATCACCTTCTCGAAGCGCTCGTAGGTTTCCGGGTCCTGGATGACGCTCATGAAAGGGGCCAGGCCAGTGCCGGTGCTCAGCAGGTAGAGGTGCTTGCCCGGGTTCAGGTCGTCGAGGACCAAGGTACCGGTAGGCTTCTTGCTGATGATGATCTCGTCGCCTTCCTTCAAGTGCTGCAACTGGGAAGTCAGCGGGCCGTCCGGCACCTTGATGCTGAAGAACTCCAGGTGCTCTTCCCAGTTCGGCGAGGCGATGGAATAGGCGCGCATGAGCGGGCGACCGGTTTCCTGCTGCAGGCCGATCATCACGAACTGACCGTTCTCGAAGCGCAGGCCCGGGTCACGGGTGCACTTGAAGCTGAACAGAGTGTCGTTCCAGTGGTGCACACTGAGGACACGTTCGTGGTTCATGTTGCTCATCGATGGGGCTCCTGAAGAAAGACGCAGCGCGCGCAAAACGCGCAGTTGCGCGATAGTTTAGGGGCAGCGACAATATCTGTTAACTGAATTATCAAGATATGTGTTATCGGTTATATAGATATGCGATTCACACTCCGTCAGCTTCAAGTCTTCGTCGCCGTGGCCCAGCATCAAAGCGTCTCTCGAGCCGCCGGCCTGCTGTCGCTGTCGCAGTCGGCTGCCAGCACCTCCATCACCGAGCTTGAGCGCCAATCCAGCTGTCAGCTGTTCGATCGCGCCGGCAAACGCCTGAGCCTCAACGCCCTGGGCCATCAACTGCTGCCGCAGGCCGTGGCCCTGCTCGACCAGGCCAAGGAAATCGAAGACCTGCTCAATGGCAAGTCCGCCTTCGGTTCGCTGGCGGTCGGCGCCACACTGACCATCGGCAACTACCTGGCGACCCTGCTGATCGGCAGCTTCATGCAGGTGCACCCGGAAAGCCAGGTCAAGCTGCACGTGCAGAACACTGCGCATATCGTGCACCAGGTCGCCCACTACGAAATTGATCTGGGTCTGATCGAAGGCGATTGCAACCACCCTGACCTTGAAGTTCAGCCTTGGGTCGAGGACGAGCTGGTAGTGTTCTGCGCGCCACAACACCCCTTGGCGACGCTAGGCCACGCGGATATCCAGACATTGTCCCAGGAAGCCTGGATTCTTCGCGAGCAGGGCTCCGGTACACGCCTGACCTTTGACCAGGCCATGCGCCATCATCGCGCCAACCTCAACATCCGCCTGGAGCTGGAACATACCGAGGCCATCAAGCGCGCGGTGGAATCAGGCCTGGGCATCGGCTGCATCTCGCGCCTGGCCCTGCGCGATGCGTTCCGCCGCGGCAGCCTGGTACCGGTGGAAACGCCGGAGCTGGACTTGATGCGCCAGTTCTACTTCATCTGGCACAAGCAGAAGTACCAGACGTCGGCCATGCGCGAGTTTCTTGAGTTGTGCCGCAACTTCACCGCGGGCTTTACCCGCAGTGACGAGATCGTGCTGCCACCAATCGCCTAGAGCAGAATCACACCCCAGACCAGGGCAACCATGGTCAGCGCCACCAGTTGCGCAGCGCTGCCCATGTCCTTGGCGTTTTTCGACAAGGGGTGGCGCTCAAGCGAAATACGGTCGATGGCGGCTTCCACCGCCGAGTTGAACAGCTCGACGATCAGGCCCAGCAGGCACACCGCGATCATGATCGCCCGCTCTGCGCGGCTGACCGGCAGCCAGAAGGCCGTCGGGATCAGCAGCACGTTGAGCAGGACCAGCTGACGGAACGCGGCCTCGCCCTTGAAGGCGGCGCGCAAGCCGTCCAGCGAATAGCCGGCGGCGTTGAAGATGCGTTTGAGGCCGGTCTGGCCTTTGAATGGCGACATGTGCGTCACTTCACCGATAAAAGGCCGGCAGACTAATCCAGCGTGGGTCAAAAAAGCGTGAAGAGGCAGGCAGTTAGTGGCTGGCAACCGATTCAAGTTGTTGCAGCAACAAGGCCGCCTGGGTGCGAGTACGCACGCCCAGCTTGCGGAAGATCGCCGTCACGTGGGCCTTGATGGTGGCCTCCGAGACGCTGAGCTCGTAGGCGATCTGCTTGTTCAGCAAACCTTCACAAACCATGGTCAGTACGCGGAACTGCTGCGGCGTGAGGCTGGCCAGCCCTTCGCTGGCGGCCTTGGCCTCAGCCGAAACGTCGACTTTCTCGAACGCCTGCGGTGGCCACCAGACCTCGCCGTCCAGCACCTTGCGCACGGCGTCCTGAATCACTTCCAGCGGGCTGGACTTGGGGATGAAGCCACTGGCGCCAAATTCGCGCGACTTGACCACAACCGCTGCTTCTTCCTGCGCCGATACCATCACCACGGGGATCTGCGGGTATTGCCCACGCAACAGTACCAGCCCGGAGAAGCCATAGGCGCCCGGCATGTTGAGGTCCAACAGCACCAAATCCCAGTCGGCTTTCTCGCTCAGGCGGGTTTCCAGTTCGGCAATGCTCGCAACTTCAACCAGGCGTACATCGGCGCCAAGGCCCAGGGTAACAGCCTGGCGCAGGGCGCCACGAAACAGCGGGTGGTCATCGGCAATCAGGATTTCGTAAGTGGCCATCGATCTAAGGATCCTGTTCTGTGCCAGGCGCGTGCGGGGTAGTCAGGGCGCTTGGCGGAAAGGCACGGCAAAGTCCGGGGTAACAGCATTTTCGGCGTGCCCGAATCGGCGCCAAGGATGCCGAGCACGGTCGGGGTGGTCAAGACAATTGCCCTGCCGTCCTCGCCCACCCTGGCTGCCAGCCCCGTCATTATGAACCAATCCGGCATCACTGCCCCTTGGACTATAGGAAGGTATGCAAACGCTGATGCGCGTCGTCCTGCTCGTCCAGCGGCAAATGCCGCTTGGCGCTCAGGTAGTGCAGGCTGAACACGTCCAGGTAGGCGTCCAGGGCCTGCGAGGCACGCTGATCGCCAGCCAGTTCCAGGCACATGGCGGCCACTTCCGCCGTGCAGAAGTGGTCGTCACGCTTGGAACGGCGCAAGCGGTAGCGCGACATCTGTTCGGCTTCAAGGCTCAGCACCGGGAAACGGTCCAGGTAGGGGCTCTTGCGAAACATCTTGCGCGCCTCGGTCCAAGTGGCGTCGAGCAGTATGAACAACGGCCGTTTACCGGGCTCGCGCACCACCTGGTTGACTACCCGCTCTTGGGCAACGAACTCGCCGGGGAAGACGATATAGGGCTGCCATTGAGGCTGTTCGAGCAGCGCCAGCAGGTTGTCATCGACTGCAGTGCGCTGCCAGCCGAAGGCCGAGGTGTCCTCGACCAGGTCGGCAATCAGCCAACCGGTGTTGGTCGGTTTGAGTGGCTCAGTGTCGTGCATCAACAGGCACACACCCGACTCCGCCGGCACCCGGGGCTTCCAGGCACACAGGCAATGGCTGGCAATGACCCGGCATTGCGGGCAACGGACGGCCCGAGAACCCCGGGCAATGAACGGCTTGTTGCTGCGGGCCAGGCGTTCGGCGCGCAGGCGCGCTACCGCGTGGCTCATGCTGGCAGGCCTTTGGAAAGGTTGAAGATGGACACTGCGAGGGCTCGGAAACTCAAAACGCAAGTCTACCAGAGCGGGCGTCATTTGCCGTGCAGCGGGACTGGCCGGCCCCTTATAATCGACACTTTGGCGCACCCGACCAGCCGTCAAGCGACCCTCAGGGAACGCCACCTGCCGGCGCATGTCAAACCGCCAGTCAATGAACCAGGAGAGATACATGCTGCGCCTTATCGTCCCGACCTTGAGCCTTTTGCTCACCCTGCCCCTGGCGGCCCAGGCGGCGTCCAAGCAGGACTACGATCTGAACAAGATGCTGCAAAAGGTCGCCAAAGAGAGCAGCGTCGGCACGCCCCGCGCCGTCAACGAAGACATCCTCGACCAAGGCTACACCGTCGAAGGCAAGGCCCTGGTCAACCACCTGAGCGTGCGCCAAAGCCATGCCGAGCGCATGCAGGGCAACCCGGAACAAGTCCGCAGCCAACTGGGAGACAGCGTTTGCCGTAACAGCGGTTACCGTAACCTGATGTCCAAGGGCGCTGTGATGGTCTATCGCTTCACGGTGTACAAGACCAACCAACCAGTCATGGACCAGGCATTCGATGCCGCCAGCTGCGTTGCGGGCAACAAAAAGAAGTAAACCGATGACCTAGACCACCCGCTGGTCATCAGGCGCGCGCCACTGCTCTTCTTCGGCATCGGCGCGCAATTCTGCCAGAAGCGCCTGTAGATAGCGTGACTGGCACTCCAGCTCCGAAAGCCTGCGACGACACTCTGCCTCAAGGCTCAGGTGGTGCACCTGCGCCGCATTTTCCAGCTGCTGATAGAGCTGCTGGTCCACCTCGATGATCAAGCGATGCATACCGCCACCTCCTGCATCGATACGTTTCGCTTCCCCAGTTAACCAAACCCTCAGCGCCATTGGGTGCGCGCCGACCAGCGGCGGCTGCAATGACTGCGGCACGATCAGGCGCGAGGGTCTAGATTGATATCGAGTACACCCGAATCGACGAGATGGATTGATTGCTACTGCACCCTGGCCGTGAAGGCCTACTGCAACGCTCGAACTGCACACTCGAGCATCAGCAGCCAGCGACGCATGCAGTGTCGCGGCCGGGAGACCCCATCGACCCGGTCAGAGGTTTTGCTGCAGAAGGAGACGTTGAATGCCTTACCAACCCAATGAGCTGTTGTTCAATCATTTCAGGGACAACAACATCGACCTGAGCAAGATCGACGAACAACTGCAACTCGTTGCACCGAACAGCCCCAATCTGCCCCTGTACCGCGACATGATGCTGACCATCCTGCGCATGGCCCACGACGACACCGATCGCTGGAGTGCCAAGATCACCCTGCAGGCGTTGCGCGAGCTGGACCACTCGTTCCGCGCCCTGGAACGCTACAAGGGCCGACGCAAGGTGACAGTATTCGGCTCGGCCCGAACGCCACTGGAACACCCGATGTACGCCCTGGCCCGCGAGCTGGGCGCCACCCTGGCCCGCTCCGACCTGATGGTCATTACTGGCGCCGGTGGTGGCATCATGGCTGCAGCCCACGAAGGGGCCGGCAGCGAACACAGCCTGGGCTTCAACATCACCCTGCCCTTCGAGCAACATGCCAACCCCACGGTGGACGGCACCGACAAACTGTTGCCCTTCCACTTCTTCTTCATTCGCAAGCTGTTTTTCGTCAAGGAAGCCGATGGCCTGGTGCTCTGCCCGGGCGGGTTCGGCACGCTGGATGAAGCACTCGAAGTGCTCACCCTGATCCAGACCGGCAAGAGCCCTTTGGTGCCGGTGGTGTTGCTCGACTCACCCGGTGGCAGCTTCTGGCGCGATTGCCTGGCCTTCATCAGCCGCCAGCTCGAAGAGAACCGCTACATCCTGCCCAGCGACCTCAAGTTGGTGCGCCTGGTGCACAGCGCCGATGAGGCGGTGGAGGAAATCAACCAGTTCTACAGCAACTACCACTCCAGCCGCTGGCTGAAGAACCAGTTCGTGATCCGCATGCATCACCCGCTCAGCGAGGCTGCGCTGTATGACATTCAGGAAGGTTTCGCCGATTTGCGCCTGAGTGGCAAGTACCACCAGCACGCCGACAGCGGCGCGGAGCATGAGGTAGGTAACTTCAGCCACCTGACCCGGCTGTCGTTCGCCTTCAACGGCCGCGACCAGGGCCGGCTGCGCGAGCTGGTGGACTTCATCAACCTGCCGGAGAACTGGGCCAAGCCGCAGCCCATGCACACGACCCAGCGGGCCAGGGAGGCGTTGAAGGTCAATTGAACCACCCACCGCCGGGTAGGGGTAAATCGGCCTCTGCGAATATCGCGGCCTCTGTAGGAGCGGCCTTGCGTCGCGAAAGGGCTGCGCAGCGGCCCCTCTGCAACGACACAGAACCTGGGGCCGCTACGCGCCCCTTTCCGACCGGTCCGGCGCCCCGGCAAGGCCGCTCCAGGAAACCGTGAGGTTTCAGTAATCGTCGAGGTCGCGAAAGGGCTGCGCAGCGGCCCCTCTGCAACGACACAGAACCTGGGGCCGCTACGCGCCCCTTTCGCGACGCAAGGCCGCTCCTACAGGGAACCGTGAGGTTTCAGTAATCGTCGAGGTCGCGACCACTAAGCAACCGGCTGATCATCTCCATGGAGAAACCACGGTAGGCCAGAAAGCGGGTCTGCTGACCACGGCTGCGGGGATCATGGGGGCGCTGGCCGGCAAACTTGCGCTGCCAGACATCCATCAGCCGCTGCGCCCAGTCCACACCGCTTTCACGCAATGCCTGATCGATATCGCCACGCGCCAGGCCGCGCTGGCCAAGCTCTTCGCGTATACGCGCAGGGCCATAGCCGGAATTGGAGCGATACCGGATGAAGCTTTCGAGGTAGCGGACTTCGCTGAGCAGCCCTTCTTCGGCGAGCCGGTCGAGCTCAGGCTCGATCAACTCATCCGAAGCGCCGCGCTGACGCAACTTGCGCGTCAGCTCGACGCGACCATGCTCACGTCGCGCGAGCAGGTCCATGGCTGTCCGCCGAATGGCGACGGGGGTGTCGAGTACGGCGGACATAATCGGCTAACTACAACCGCTATCAATAACCGGCTTCGGCATCAGCCACGTCGTCGGCCTTGGCCTCGACTGCGGCAGCCTTGCCTGCTTCGGCGGCAGCACCAGCCTTGAGCAGCTTCTCGCGGATCTGCTTCTCGATCTCGGCGCCAATGGCCGGGTTCTCAGCCAGGTACTTGGCGGCGTTGGCTTTACCTTGGCCGATCTTGTTGCCCTGGTAGGCGTACCAGGCACCGGATTTCTCCACCAGCCCCTGAGAAACACCCAGGTCGATGATCTCGCCGTTGCGGTAGATGCCCTTGCCGTAGAGGATCTGGAACTCGGCCTGACGGAACGGCGGCGAGACCTTGTTCTTGACGATCTTGACGCGGGTTTCGCTGCCGACCACTTCGTCGCCTTCCTTGACCGCGCCGGTACGGCGGATGTCCAGGCGCACGGAGGCGTAGAACTTCAGGGCGTTACCACCGGTGGTGGTTTCCGGGCTGCCGAACATCACGCCGATCTTCATACGGATCTGGTTGATGAAGATGACCAGGCAGTTGGCGTTCTTGATGTTACCGGTGATCTTGCGCAGCGCCTGCGACATCAGACGGGCCTGCAGACCCACGTGCATGTCACCCATCTCGCCTTCGATCTCGGCCTTGGGGACCAGAGCAGCCACGGAGTCGACGATGATCACGTCAACCGCGTTGGAACGCACCAGCATGTCGGTGATTTCCAGGGCCTGCTCGCCAGTGTCCGGCTGCGAAACCAGCAGGTCGTCGACGTTGACACCCAGCTTGCCGGCGTATTCCGGGTCGAGGGCGTGCTCGGCGTCGACGAAGGCGCAGGTGGCGCCGTTCTTCTGGGCTTCGGCGATGACCGACAGGGTCAGGGTGGTTTTACCCGAGGACTCCGGGCCGTAGATTTCGACGATACGGCCTTTTGGCAGGCCGCCGATACCGAGGGCAATGTCCAGGCCCAGGGAACCGGTGGAGATGGCCGGGATGCCAGTGCGCTCGTGGTCGCCCATGCGCATGACCGCGCCCTTGCCGAATTGGCGTTCGATCTGACCCAGGGCCGCAGCCAAGGCGCGTTTCTTGTTGTCGTCCATTGAAATCCTCACGTGTTCGACTTGGCCCTGATGGCCGGAATACCTGTATAAGTAGCCAGTATTATTCCACAGCGAAGCGCGCGAGCAAACCCCTGTCGTCGATTTACTCGGCACCAAGCTGTAACAAGCCGTCTAGCGCGGCGATCACCGTTTGTCGGCGCACCGCATCGCGGTCGCCGTCAAACTGGCGGCGTTCGCTGAAGACATGGCTGCCATCGGCCCAGGCCAGCCACACGGTGCCCACCGGTTTGGCCGGCGAGCCACCGTCTGGCCCAGCCACCCCGCTCACCGCCACCGCAAACCGTGCGCCGCTGGCGGCTTGCGCCCCCCGGGCCATGGCTTCGACCACTTCCTGGCTGACCGCACCCACCTGGCCGAACAGCGCCTCGGGCACCCGCAGCTGGCGGGTTTTCTGGGCATTGGAGTAGGTCACGTAGCCGGCTTCGAACCAGGCCGAACTGCCGGGAATGCGGGTGATGGCCTCGGCGATGCCGCCGCCGGTGCAGGATTCGGCAGTGGTCACCTGGGCGTTGAAGCGGCGCAGGTGTTCGCCCAGGCGGGCGGCAAGCGTGGTGATCGGGTCCATGTCAGGCTCCTTGAAGACTGGGCACTACCCTACCACCCCATGACCAGTACAGCCTCAGGAAACCTTCAGGCTGTCCCGGGCAATCGCACTGAACGCAAGCTCGTCGCGCGGCCCAAGGCGAGGCAGCCCGGCTGGCCACTCCTGGGTCCAATCCAGGCCGCCCAGCTTGCGCATGTCCTCGATCGCCGAACGCCACCAGATCACCTTGCAAGCACGCTGGTAATCGTCACTGCCGATGACACTGCCATAAAGAAGCTTGCGGCCGATACCGCGCAGCTCTGGTGGCACGCGCTTGAGGCTCCACTTGACCGATAGCCGGTTGAGCCAGGACGGCACCGGGCGATGCGCCGGCACCTTCAAGGCCAGGCCAGGCATCTTGGCAGCAAAATGTTCACCGTGACGGGCGAAGAAGATCTCGAGGATGGCGTGGATGTATTGCTTCATTGCAAAGTAGTGGCTGATCACGCCACGCGCCTGGTTGATCTGCGCACCGTGCAACTCGAACGAGAAAGCGATCTGCTCGATGGTGTGCAACGCTTGCGCGTAGGGTGTCCATGCATCGATACGCTGGATCGCACGCTCGGCGATACCGGCGTTGTCACGGGTAAAGCCCATGACGCCGCTGTTGCACAGCAGCAGCTCGTCGGCCGGCGCAGCGCCATCACGGGCAAGCCCTGTGGTGAAGCCCCGGTAGTAGTCACTGCGTGACGCCTCGGCCCAGCTCATCTCGATTTCGTCCACCAGGTACTGCCCGACATCTACTTGGCTGAACAGCTTCTGCGGCGTTTGCAGGAAGACCGTGTCGGTATCGATGAACACCGTCTTGTCCGCCCATTGCCCGGCATAGGCAATGGCGCAGGCCTTGCGCCGATGCGTGTAGCCACCGTCCCCGGTCCAGGCGTGCAGCGTCTGCTCATCCAGCGCGATCACCTCGACGGGCCACCCTGCGAAGGCCTGCGGCTGGTCGGTCAGCACACGGATCACCGGCAGCTCGGCCGGCTTGCAGCGAGCCAGGGCTGTGAGGATGCTGAACTTGGCCTCCAGCTGATAAATCCGGCGCTCACCATAAAGGAGGTAGATCAGCTGTTGCTTTACATAAGGGACACTGCTGGACAGGTTCATCTACGTCACGGCTGGGGGCAGGCAAAAAGGCCGAGCATTCTAGTGGAGTAATCGGCGAAGCTCCATCACTGCCCGCCGAACTGCGCGCACATGCCCTACCGCAGCCGCCTGCATCTGGATGAAAAAGCCTGTACCATTGCCGGTTTTACCATCGCCAACCAGATCACCCGCTGTAAGGCCCTGAATGTCTGATCTCTCCGCACACACCCCGATGATGCAGCAGTACTGGAAGCTGAAGCACCAGCACCCGGACCAGCTGATGTTCTACCGCATGGGCGACTTTTACGAGATCTTCTACGAAGATGCGAAGAAAGCCGCGAAACTGCTGGATATCACGCTGACCGCGCGCGGTCAGTCGGCGGGCCAGTCCATCCCCATGTGCGGCATTCCCTTCCATTCGCTCGAAGGTTACCTGGCCAAACTGGTGAAGCTCGGCGAATCGGTGGTGATCTGCGAGCAGATTGGCGACCCAGCCACCAGCAAGGGCCCGGTGGAACGCCAGGTGGTGCGCATCATCACCCCCGGCACGGTCAGCGACGAAGCGCTGCTCGACGAGCGCCGCGACAACCTGATCGCCGCGCTGCTGGGCGATGAGCGCCTGTTTGGCCTGGCGGTGCTGGATATCACCAGTGGCAACTTCAGCGTGCAGGAGATCAAGGGCTGGGAAAACCTGCTGGCCGAGCTCGAACGGATCAACCCGGTCGAGCTGCTGATCCCCGACGACTGGCCGCGCGACCTGCCCGCCGAGAAGCGCCCCGGCGCGCGCCGCCGTGCGCCTTGGGACTTCGACCGCGACTCGGCACGCAAGGCGTTGTGCCAGCAGTTCGCAACCAAAGACCTCAAGGGCTTTGGCTGCGACAAGCTGACCCTGGCCATTGGCGCTGCCGGCTGCCTGCTGACCTACGCCAAGGAAACCCAGCGTACCGCCCTGCCGCACCTGCGCAGCCTGCGCCACGAACGCCTGGACGACACGGTGATCCTCGACGGCGCCAGCCGCCGCAACCTGGAGCTGGACATCAACCTGGCGGGCGGGCGCGACAACACCCTGCAGTCGGTGATCGACCGCTGCCAAACCGCCATGGCCAGCCGCTTGCTGAGCCGCTGGCTGAACCGCCCGCTGCGTGACCTCAAGGTGCTGCAGGCGCGCCAGGACTCTATCCGCTGCCTGCTCGACGGCTACCGCTTCGAAAAGCTGCAGCCGCAGCTCAAGGAAATCGGCGATATCGAGCGGATCCTCGCCCGTATCGGCCTGCGCAATGCCCGCCCACGCGACCTCGCCCGCCTGCGTGATGCCCTCGGCGCCCTGCCCGAGCTGCAGAACGCCATGGCCGAACTGGAAGCGCCGCACCTGGCGCGCCTGGCGGCCATCACCGGCACCTACCCGGAGCTGGCCAGCCTGCTGGAGCGGGCAGTGGTCGACAACCCGCCGGCGGTGATCCGTGACGGCGGCGTGCTCAAGGCCGGCTACGACAATGAGCTGGACGAGCTGCTGGCGATCAGCGAGAACGCTGGCCAGTTCCTGATCGACCTGGAAGCCCGCGAGAAGGCCCGTACCGGCCTTGCCAACCTCAAGGTCGGCTACAACCGCGTGCACGGCTACTTCATCGAACTGCCGACCAAGCAGGCCGAACAGGCTCCGGGCGACTACATTCGCCGCCAGACCCTCAAGGGCGCAGAGCGCTTCATCACGCCGGAGCTCAAGGCGTTCGAGGACAAGGCACTGTCGGCCAAGAGCCGCGCCCTGGCCCGCGAGAAGATGCTCTACGATGCCTTGCTCGAAACCCTGATCAGCCACCTGGCACCGCTGCAGGACAGCGCCGCCGCCCTGGCCGAGCTGGACGTGCTGAGCAACCTCGCCGAGCGCGCACTGAACCTTGACCTGAACTGCCCCCGCTTCGTCGACGAGCCGTGCCTGCGCATCGAACAGGGCCGGCATCCGGTGGTCGAGCAAGTGTTGACCACGCCGTTCGTGGCCAACGACCTGGGCCTGGACAACAGCACCCGCATGCTGATCATCACCGGCCCGAACATGGGCGGTAAGTCCACCTACATGCGCCAGACCGCACTGATCGTGCTGATGGCGCACATCGGCAGCTTCGTACCGGCAGCCCAGTGCGAGCTGTCGCTGGTGGACCGTATCTTCACCCGTATCGGCTCCAGTGATGACCTGGCCGGCGGGCGCTCGACCTTCATGGTCGAGATGAGTGAAACCGCCAATATTCTGCACAACGCCACCGACCGCAGCCTGGTGCTGATGGACGAAGTAGGCCGCGGCACCAGCACCTTCGACGGCCTGTCGCTGGCCTGGGCCGCCGCCGAGCGCCTGGCCCAGCTGCGCGCCTACACGCTGTTCGCCACGCACTACTTCGAACTCACGGTACTACCGGAGAGCGAACCGCTGGTGGCCAACGTGCACTTGAATGCCACCGAGCACAACGAGCGAATCGTCTTCCTGCACCACGTACTGCCAGGCCCTGCCAGCCAAAGCTATGGCCTGGCCGTGGCCCAACTGGCCGGGGTGCCCACTGCCGTGATCCAGCGTGCCCGCGAGCACCTGGGCCGCCTGGAAACGGCGAGCCTGCCGCACGAGCAGCCGCACAGCACAAAGGCCAAGGACGCGCTACACGTCCCGCACCAGAGCGATCTGTTCGCCAGCCTGCCACACCCGGCCATCGAGAAGCTGGGCAAGCTGGACCTGGACGACATGACCCCGCGCCAAGCTATCGAAATGCTATATCAACTAAAGAACCTGTTATAACGGCGCCCACTACAAGCTGGTAGAATCCGCCGCGGTTTGCTGGTGCTGCAGGTTATTAGCCTGGCCTGCAGCCACATACCCGTAAACCGCGCGGCCCTGAGAGGAAGGGCCGCCGCCGTCGCCTGAGGAGAGAACTAGAAATGACCTTCGTCGTCACCGACAACTGCATCAAATGCAAATACACCGACTGCGTGGAAGTCTGTCCGGTGGACTGCTTCTACGAAGGCCCGAACTTCCTGGTCATCCACCCGGACGAGTGCATCGACTGCGCACTGTGCGAGCCGGAATGCCCAGCGCAAGCCATCTTCTCGGAAGACGAAGTGCCATCGGGCATGGAGAACTTCATCGAGCTGAACGCCGAACTGGCGGAAATCTGGCCAAACATCACCGAGCGTAAGGACGCCCTGCCCGACGCTGAAGAATGGGATGGCAAGACTGGCAAGATTGCAGACCTGGAGCGCTGATAGCGCCCGGAAACGAAAAAGGCCCATGCGGGCCTTTTTTCATTTTCAGCAGGCAAAAAAAAGGGGCGGTTTGACCCGCCCACATTTTTTCCGTAGTCCCTGATTGTCCCAAACATCGTCCTGATGAAATCGCTTCTTGCGATGTCCTTGGCCTTCTCCCTGAAAGCCTGTGCATGTCCGTGTGCACAGTTCGAATACTAGCGATTTCAGGGGGGCAGACAACCGCAGAACCTCACAGGATATTGCCGTGGACACATTTCCTCGCATCCAAATAAATCATGTTTTTCAATGAGTTAAGATTAAACCGGATCTGAAAACGACAATGATTTACTGATGGTTGCATAGATTGCTTACACAACAAGTAAGCAATCGCTTACACGCAATGTTACTGGGGTGGCGCATTACACAATGCCGGCTGGCAGATACGGTGCAGCAGTGCTGTTGCGCGCATACAAAAACGCCCCGAACTATCGGGGCGTCTTGTGCTTGCGAACAGCGTGTTACTGGAACAACGACTCGCTGGACAGACCGTTCTTCTCGAGGATCTCGCGCAGACGCTTGAGCCCCTCTACCTGGATCTGCCGTACACGCTCACGGGTCAGGCCGATCTCCAGGCCAACATCCTCCAAGGTGCTACTCTCGTGCCCGCGCAGACCAAAGCGACGCACTACCACCTCGCGCTGCTTGTCGGTCAGCTCTCCCAACCACTGATCGATGCTCTGCGACAGGTCGTCATCCTGCAGCAGCTCACACGGGTCGGTCGGGCGGTCATCGGTGAGGGTATCGAGCAGCGTCTTGTCCGAGTCTGGGCCAAGGGAAACGTCCACCGACGAAACCCGCTCATTGAGCCCCAGCATGCGCTTGACCTCAGCGACAGGCTTCTCCAGCAAGGTGGCGATTTCTTCTGGCGAAGGCTCGTGGTCGAGCTTCTGGGTCAGCTCCCGCGCGGCACGCAGGTAAACGTTGAGTTCCTTGACCACATGGATCGGCAGGCGAATGGTGCGGGTCTGGTTCATGATCGCCCGCTCGATGGTCTGGCGAATCCACCAGGTCGCATAGGTCGAGAAACGGAAACCACGCTCCGGGTCGAACTTCTCGACCGCGCGGATCAGCCCCAGGTTGCCTTCCTCGATCAGGTCGAGCAACGACAGGCCGCGATTCACGTAACGACGGGCAATTTTGACAACCAGGCGCAGGTTGCTTTCGATCATGCGCTTGCGGCCGGCGGGGTCGCCTTTTTGCGACAGGCGCGCAAAATGCACTTCCTCCTCCGGCGACAGCAGAGGCGAGAAGCCGATTTCGTTGAGGTACAACTGGGTAGCATCAAGTGCCCGAGTGTAATCGATGTACTTGTGCTGCTTGAGCGAAGAGCCGGACTTGGCCCTGGTCCGAACCGAAGGTACAGCAGGTTCGTCTGACACCACATCCGTTTCCAAAACGATGCCCGTCTCCATTAGGAGGACGTCATCGTCGATGTCAAACTCCGGCGCTTCTTTATTGAGAGCCATTGTTATAGTCCTTTGCTGAGTTCGAACTCAGACTCGAGCGGCACCTGTATCCCTGGCAGCGCTGGAGCCTGTCCCCTCTACATCACAGGAACAGGCCGGGTACAACAATCAACGGCGTGGCAGGAACTGGAGTGGATCGACGGGTTTGCCCTGGCGGCGAATCTCGAAATGCAGCTTCACCCGATCAGTGCCCGTGGACCCCATTTCAGCAATCGACTGCCCAGCCTTGACCTGCTGCCCCTCCCGAACCAAAAGCCTGCGGTTGTGACCGTAGGCACTGACGTAGGTATCGCTGTGCTTGATGATGATCAGCTCGCCGTAGCCCCGCAAGCCACTCCCGGCGTAGACCACTGCACCACCAGACGCAGCAAAAACAGGCTGTCCCAAATCACCGGCGATATCAATGCCTTTATTCAAACTACCGTTTGAAGCAAATTTTCCAATCAGCACGCCGTTGGCCGGCCAGGTCCAGCCCCCTACCGCACGCTCTGCAGCCGGCACGGTAGCCACCACCGGCGCAGGGGTTGTCGGGGCCGTGGTTGCCGGCTTGGTGGTACTGGCAGGTGCGCTGCCGGCGCTGCCAACAGGCCGACGGATGACCGTGGTCTTGCTCGAGGACGACGGGCTGGACACCACCGTGGTGCTGCCCGTGGAACCACTGCTGAATCGAATCGGCTGGCCGGGGCGAATGGTATACGGCGCCGGGATGCCGTTACGGGCAGCCAGCTCCTTGTAGTCCCAGCCATAACGGAAGGCGATGGAGAACAGCGTATCGCCCGGCTTGACGATGTATTGCCCGGAGGTCACCGTCGGCCGCTTGGGCGCTGCATTGTTACGGTCGACCACCCGCGCACTCGTCGAGCTGGTGCTGGAGCAACCCGCCAGCAAGGTGCCCATGGCCAGTGCAAGCACCAGAAGCTTGAAACCCGCCCAATCCTTGCGCTGCCGAATGCCTGTGTGCCCCACCCGCGCTCCCCTCATGGTGCCGAATACCGAAATAACGATAAGAAATGCAATATTGTTGCAATTATAACCGAGCCCACCTGCATTAGGTGGGCGGCTGCAAAAGCCCGCTACCGGCAGCGCCATAGCGAATCACCCCGCCAGATAGACAGGGCGATAGCGCAAGAATTCGTCGCTGCCGTAAATATTCCGTGGTTCAGGCCAGCGGACCATTGAGCAACGGCACGAAGCGCACGGCCCCGAGGACACGCCGGGAGAACCCGTGTTCCTCGCGCACGATCAGCATCAACTGCTGCGCCTCGCCTGCCGGGCCCACCGGAATCACCATGCGCCCGCCTGGCGCCAACTGGTCGAGCAGTGCTTGTGGCACTTCGGGCGCCACTGCGGTGACGATGATGCCATTGTAGGGTGCCAACGCCTGCCAGCCCTCGCAACCATCCCCCCAGCGGAACACCACGTTACGCAGGTTCAGCTCCACCAGGCGCTCCTTGGCGCGATCCTGCAGCACCTTGATGCGCTCCACCGAGAACACCCGCTCGACCAGTTGGGCAAGTATCGCCGTCTGGTAACCCGAGCCAGTGCCGATCTCCAGCACCTTGTCCAGCGGCCCTGCCTCTAGCAGCAGTTCGCTCATGTGCGCCACCATGAACGGCTGCGAGATGGTCTGGTTGTGGCCGATAGGCAGTGCGGTGTCTTCGTAGGCGCGATGCGCCAAGGCCTCGTCGACGAACAGGTGGCGCGGGGTACGGCGGATCGCGTCGAGCACCTTGGTGTTCGACACGCCCTCTTCGCACAGGCGCTGTATCAGCCGCTCCCGGGTGCGCTGGGAGGTCATGCCGATACCCCGGCGCAGCATATCGTCCTCGCGCATCAGAGCAGGCCCTCCAGCCAACCGTCGAGCTGTTCGAAAGCATCGTTGAAGGTGCGGTCGAGTTGCAGCGGGGTGATCGATACGTAGCCTTGCATCACCGCGTGGAAGTCCGTGCCAGGGCCACCGTCCTCCGCATCACCAGCCACGGCAATCCAGTAACCTTCCTTGCCGCGCGGGTTGACCACCTTGGTCGGTGCCGCCGCCCGCGCCCGGTGACCGAGGCGGGTGAGCTGGATGCCACGGATATGCTCCAGCGGCAGGTTGGGAATGTTGACGTTGAGCACGGTACGCGGCGGCAACTGCAGGCGCGACTGCGCCTCCACCAGGCGCCGGGCGATGTAGGCTGCGGTGGGCAGGTTGTCGGGCTGGCGCGACAGCAACGAAAACGCCAGCGACGTGTTGCCCAGGAAGCGGCCTTCCAGCGCGGCGGCGACCGTGCCCGAATACAGCACGTCGTCGCCCAGGTTGGCCCCCAGGTTGATCCCCGACACCACCATGTCCGGCGTCTGCGCCAACAGCCCGTTGAGCCCCAGGTGCACGCAGTCGGTCGGCGTGCCGTTGAGGCTGATGAAGCCGTTGGCCAGGGTCTGCGGATGCAGCGGCCGGTCCAGCGTCAGCGAACTGCTGGCGCCGCTCTTGTCTTGATCCGGGGCAATTACCACGCACTCGGCGTAATCCACCAGCGCAGCATGCAGCGCGGCGAGGCCTGGTGCGGTAACACCGTCGTCGTTCGAAATCAGAATACGCATGGGCTGTCCGTCTGCCCTGCCGGCACCAGATCCACGACTTCGCGCACTACTACAGTGGCGAAGCATCCGGCCGGAAGGACGAATTCCAGTTGCAGGATATCAGGCTCCGGATAATGCCACGTCAGGCCGCCAATAGGGAGCCGCAGAATGCGCCGTTCGTGATCCATGCCCGCTTGGGCCAGCCAATGGCAAAGTGCCGGCTGCCGTGCCGCAATTGCCGCTTCCAACTCGCCAGTGGCGCCTGCGGCGGGCGTTTCGCCCTCGCCCCACAACGCACCGGTGGGATGCAGATCGAGAATATCCAGCCGCGGATCTGAACATTCCTGCTCTGTAGCAGGAAAGAAACTACGGCTAGTGGTGAATGCCAGGAGGTCACCGACCTGCGCACGTGCCCAGCTACCGTCTGCAACACGGGCCGCGAGGATCTGGTTGAACAGGTAGCTGCGCCCCGCCGAGAGCAGGCGCGAACGCACGTTGCGCTGCTCGGGCAGGGCTTTGCGTGCGGCCCAGTCGAGCGCGTCGTGGACATTGCCACCAGCATGGCCGAAGCGCTGGCTGCCGAAGTAGTTCGGCACACCGTGCTGCTTGAGCGCTTCCAGGCGCGCGTCCAGCGCCTGATGATCGGCGGCAAGGCCGGTCAGGCGCAGGGTGAAGCCGTTGGCCGAATGCGCGCCACGCTGCAGCTTGCGCTGGTGGCGTACCTGTTTGAGCACGCGCAGGCTGGCATCCTCGGCACGCGACAGGTCGGGGTCGGCCTTGCCGGGCAGGTGCAGGCTGAACCACTGGCGGGTCAGGGCCTGGCGGTCCTTGAGCCCGGCATAGCTGATCGAACGGGCCGGTACGCCAGCGGCGCGAGCCAGTCGGCGGGCGGCTTCTTCGGTGTTGAGGTCGCGTTTTTCAACCCACAGCCACAGGTGCTCACCTTGGCCGGACAACGGAATGTCCAGCACCTCGTCGACCTGGAAGTCTTCAGCCACGGCCTTGAGTACCGCAGTCCCCAGGGGTTCGCCCGATGCGCGCGGGCCCAGCAGTTCCAGTTCGGTCATGCTGGCAGCAGCAGGGCCACCGCGTGCACGGCGATACCCTCCTCACGGCCGGTGAAGCCCAGCTTCTCGGTGGTGGTGGCCTTGACGTTGACTTGGTCGAGTTCCACCTGCAGGTCCTCGGCGATCAACTGGCGCATGGTCTCGATGTGCGGCGCCATTTTCGGTGCCTGGGCGACGATGGTGGCGTCGACGTTGCCCACCTTCCAGCCCTTGCCCTGGACGATGCCGACCACATGGCGCAACAACGCACGGCTGTCGGCGCCCTTGAACTGTGGGTCGGTATCGGGGAAGTGCTTGCCAATGTCACCCAACGCAGCGGCACCGAGCAAGGCATCGCTGAGGGCGTGCAGCAGCACGTCACCGTCGGAGTGGGCCAGAAGGCCATGTTTGTGGGGGATACGGACCCCGCCCAGGGTAATGAAATCACCGTCACAGAAACGGTGCACATCGTAGCCATGGCCAATACGCATAGAAAAACGCCCTGATTGAGTCAGGGCGTGATTCTACCTGCTTTGTGCCGTATTGGGGCTGCGCTTATACCCGCCCCAGTGCCGCCGCGTGATGGCGCAAGTGCGCGTCGATGAAGCTGGCGATGAAGTAGTAGCTGTGGTCATAGCCAGGCTGCAGACGCAGGGTCAGCTCATGCCCACCTTTGCGCGCCGCTTGCTCCAGCGCCTCGGGCTTGAGCTGCTTCTCGAGGAAGTCGTCACGGTCGCCCTGATCCACCAGCAACGGTGGGCAGCTGCCTGCAGGCGTTTCCGCCAGCAGCACACTGGCATCCCACTCGCGCCAGCGTGCACGATCGTCACCCAGGAAGCGGCTGAAGGCCTTTTCGCCCCACGGGCAATCCATCGGGTTGCTGATGGGCGAAAACGCCGATACCGAGCGGTAGCGCCCCCGGTTGCGCAAGGCACACACCAATGCGCCATGCCCCCCCATCGAGTGGCCACTGATGCTGCGCTGGTCGGACGCCGGGAAGTGCGCCTCGATCAGGGCTGGCAGCTCCTCCACCACGTAGTCATGCATGCGGTAATGCTGCGCCCAGGGTTGCTGGGTGGCATTGAGGTAGAAGCCGGCCCCCAGGCCAAAGTCCCACGCGCCGTCGGGGTCGCCGGGCACCTGCTCGCCACGCGGGCTGGTGTCGGGTGCGACGATGATGAGCCCAAGCTCGGCAGCCAGGCGCTGGGCGCCGGCCTTCTGCATGAAGTTCTCGTCGGTGCAGGTCAGGCCGCTGAGCCAGTACAGCACCGGCAGCTTCGCGCCCTGTTCGGCCTGTGGCGGCAGGTACACGGCAAACACCATGTCGCAGCCGAGCACCTTGGAGTGATGACGGTACCGCTTGTGCCAGCCGCCGAAGCTCTTCTGGCAAGAGATGTTGTCCAGGCTCATGGCAGACCTCAGAAGTGGATCACGCTACGGATGCTCTTGCCTTCATGCATCAGGTCGAAGGCCTTGTTGATGTCTTCCAGGCCCATGGTGTGGGTGATGAACGTATCCAGCGGGATCTCGCCCTTCTCGGCCATGTCGACGTAGCTTGGCAGCTCGCTGCGCCCGCGCACGCCACCGAACGCCGAACCGCGCCAGACGCGACCGGTCACCAGCTGGAACGGACGGGTGGCGATTTCCTGGCCGGCACCGGCAACACCGATAATGACCGACTCGCCCCAGCCCTTGTGGCAGCACTCCAGGGCCGCGCGCATCAGTTGCACATTACCGATGCACTCGAAGGAGAAGTCCACGCCGCCGTCGGTGAGGTCGACGATCACTTCCTGGATCGGGCGGTCGTACTCTTTCGGGTTGATGCAGTCGGTGGCACCCAGCTGGCGGGCGATTTCGAACTTGGCCGGGTTGATGTCGATGGCGATGATGCGCGAGGCCTTGGCCTTGACTGCGCCAATGATCGCCGACAGGCCGATGCCGCCGAGGCCGAAGATGGCCACGGTATCACCGGGCTTGACCTTGGCGGTATTGAGCACGGCACCGATACCGGTGGTGACGCCGCAACCGAGCAGGCAGACCTTCTCCAGCGGGGCTTCCTTCTGGATCTTGGCCACGGAAATTTCCGGCAGCACGGTGTACTCGGAGAAGGTCGACGTGCCCATGTAGTGGAACAGCTGCTGGCCTTTGTAGGAGAAGCGCGTGGTGCCGTCGGGCATCAGGCCCTTGCCCTGGGTGGCGCGAATGGCTTGGCACAGGTTGGTCTTGCCCGAACGGCAGAATTTGCACTGGCCGCACTCCGGGGTGTAGAGCGGAATGACATGATCGCCCACGGCCACCGAGGTCACGCCCTCGCCCACCGCCTCGACGATCGCGCCACCTTCGTGGCCAAGGATCGAGGGGAAGATCCCTTCCGGGTCAGCACCGGACAGGGTGTAGGCGTCGGTGTGGCAGACACCGCTGGCAACCACGCGCAGCAGCACTTCGCCAGCCTTGGGCATGGCCACGTCCACTTCGACGATTTCCAGGGGTTTCTTGGCTTCGAAGGCTACGGCAGCACGGGACTTGATCATCAAAGGTCTCCAGACAGAAGGTCAGTTCAGTCTCGCAGTGTAATTCATGCTTTTTTGATGAATAATCCAGTCAAAGACAAAACATTATTGCCAAGCAGGGATAATCAATGAGCAGCCGCTGGGAAGGCATCGACGAATTCGTTGCGGTGGCCGAGTCTGGTCAGTTCACCGCCGCAGCTGAGCGCCTGGGTGTGTCGTCCTCGCATATCAGCCGTCAGATCGCGCGGCTGGAGGAGCGCCTGCAGACGCGCCTGCTGTACCGCAGCACCCGGCGCGTCACCTTGAGCGAAGCCGGGCAGACGTTCCTGCAGCACTGCCAACGCCTGCAGGATGGCCGTGAAGAAGCCCTGCGCGCGATGGGCGACCTGGCCAGCGAGCCCAAGGGCTTGCTGCGCATGACCTGTGCAGTGGCCTATGGCGAGCGCTTCATCGTGCCACTGGTGACGCGCTTCATGGCGCAGTACCCGCAACTGCGGGTTGAAGTGGAACTGAGCAACCGCACGCTGGACCTGCTGCATGAAGGCATGGACCTGGCCATTCGCCTTGGCCGGCTGGCCGACTCCAGGCTGGTTGCCGCCCGCCTGGCACCGCGGCGCATGTTCCTGTGCGCCTCGCCGGCTTACCTGGAGCGCTACGGTCGGCCGCACAGCCTGTCGGAACTGGCCCGGCACAACTGCCTGATTGGCAGTTCGGACCTGTGGGCGCTGCTGCAGGACGGCCGCGAGATCAGCCAGCGGGTGCAGGGCAACTGGCGCTGCAACAGCGGGCAAGCCGTGCTGGACGCGGCTTTGCTGGGGATGGGCCTGTGCCAGTTGCCGGACTATTACGTGCTGGAGCACCTCAACAGTGGTGCGCTGGTATCCCTGCTGGAGGCGCATCAGCCACCGAATACGGCAGTGTGGGCGCTGTACCCACAGCAACGGCATCTGTCGCCGAAGGTTCGGCGGTTGGTGGATTACCTGAAAGAAGGGCTGGCGGGGTTGCCGGAGTATCGACTGGGCTGACTTCAGCGCCGCCCAGCCCAGCGCTGGCGTAACCACTCCAAATCTTCCGGCCGGGTCACCTTGATGTTGTCGCTGCGGCCCTCGACCAGCCGCGGCGCCTGGCCGGACCATTCGATGGCTGACGCCTCGTCAGTGACCACCACATCGGAAACCAGGCACTCGGCCAGCGCTCGGTGCAAGGCGCCGAGGCGGAACATCTGCGGTGTATAGGCCTGCCAGATGGTGCTGCGGTCTACGGTGGCCGTGACCCGGCCCGTAGCATCGGCACGCTTCAATGTATCGCGCGCCGGTACTGCCAACAGGCCGCCAACAGGGTCATTGGCCAACGCTGACAACAGTTTGTCCAGGTCGGTACGCGCAAGGTTCGGTCGCGCAGCATCGTGCACCAGTACCCAGTCGTTGTCCGAAGCCCCTTGCGCATGCAGCAGCAGCAAGGCGTTGAGCACCGAGTCGGCGCGCTCGCGGCCACCCGCCGCGCGCTGGATGCGCGGGTCGCTGGCGCAGCGCAGGCCAGGCCAGTACGGGTCATCTTCGGCAATGCTGACCACCATGCCCTTGAGCGTGGGGTGGCCAAGAAAACAGTCGAGGCTGTGCTCGAGAATAGTCTGCCCGGCCAGCTCCAGGTACTGCTTGGGGCGGTCGGCAGCCATGCGGGCACCAACGCCCGCAGCAGGAATCACGGCCCAGAAGGCCGGTAATGTATCAGTCATTTTTGCGGCAACTGGAAGAGGGTTTCGCCCTCTTTGACCATCCCCAATTCATGACGAGCCCGTTCTTCCACGGTCTCCATACCTTTCTTCAACTCCAGGACTTCTGCGTCAAGCACGCGGTTACGTTCAAGCAGACGCTCGTTTTCGGCATGTTGCTCGGCGATCTGCTGCTTGAGCTCGGTCACTTGCGCCAGGCTGCCGTTGCCCACCCAAAGGCGGTACTGCAGGCCACCCAACAGCAGAAGCAGAACGAGGAACAACCAATAGGGACTGCGCATCAAGGTATCCAGGTTAAAAAGACCGCCGCGTACTGTTCACTTCGGGGCCTCGAATAGCACGAAGCCTGGCCGAGGCCAGGCTTCGTCGACAGAAACCCGTTGGAAGTGTAGGAACATTCAGTACGAATGTTCCTACAGCTCCGGCTGCTGTCTTTTTACCATCTCTTGCTTAACCGCGAAACTCGGTACGACCACGGTAAACCGCCTTGGCACCCAGTTGCTCTTCGATGCGCAGCAGTTGGTTGTACTTCGAAACGCGGTCGGAACGGCACAGCGAACCGGTCTTGATCTGGCCAGCAGCAGTACCCACGGCCAGGTCGGCGATGGTCGAGTCTTCGGTTTCACCGGAACGGTGCGAGATCACCGCGGTGTAGCCGGCAGCCTTGGCCATCTGGATGGCTTCCAGGGTTTCGGTCAGCGAACCGATCTGGTTGAACTTGATCAGGATCGAGTTACCGATGCCCTTTTCGATGCCTTCCTTGAGGATCTTGGTGTTGGTCACGAACAGGTCGTCACCGACCAGTTGCACCTTCTCGCCGATCTTGTCGGTGAGGATCTTCCAGCCAGCCCAGTCGGACTCGTCCAGGCCGTCTTCGATCGAGATGATCGGGAAGCGCTCGGTCAGGCCTTTCAGGTAGTCGGCAAAGCCTTCGGCGTCGAACGACTTGCCTTCGCCGGACAGGTTGTACTTGCCGTCTTCGTAGAATTCGGAAGCCGCGCAGTCCAGGGCCAGGGTCACGTCGGTACCCAGCTTGTAGCCTGCTTTTTCCACGGCTTCAGCGATGGCGGCCAGGGCGTCTTCGTTGGAAGCCAGGTTCGGCGCGAAGCCGCCTTCGTCACCAACGGCAGTGTTCAGGCCGCGAGCCTTCAGTACCGCCTTGAGGTGATGGAAGATTTCGGTGCCCATGCGCAGGCCGTCGGAGAAGGTCTTGGCGCCAACCGGCTGCACCATGAACTCCTGGATATCGACGTTGTTGTCGGCGTGCTCGCCGCCGTTGATGATGTTCATCATCGGAACCGGCATCGAGTACTGGCCCGGGGTGCCGTTCAGGTTGGCGATGTGCGCGTACAGCGGCAGGTCCTGGTCCTGGGCAGCGGCCTTGGCGGCAGCCAGGGAAACAGCCAGGATGGCGTTGGCGCCCAGCTTGGCTTTGTTCTCGGTACCGTCCAGGTCGATCATGGCGCGGTCCAGAGCCTTCTGGTCGGAAGGGTCCTTGCCCAGCAGCAGGTCGCGGATCGGGCCGTTGATGTTGGCGACGGCCTTCAGCACGCCCTTGCCCAGGTAACGGCTCTTGTCGCCATCACGCAGCTCCAGCGCTTCGCGCGAGCCGGTGGAAGCACCGGACGGCGCGCAAGCGCTACCGATGATGCCGTTGTCGAGCAGTACATCGGCTTCCACGGTGGGGTTGCCACGCGAATCGAGAACTTCACGACCTTTGATGTCGACGATTTTTGCCATTGTTGTAAGCACTCCAGAATTGACGAAAACAACGCAGCTTAGGAAATCCTTGCACTTCACCAGGCGGGGTATGCAGCAGGCAGGCCTGATAAAAGCACTCCCTGACCAAACGGTCAGGGAGAGAACGGGCGGTACTTTACCCGAGAAATGAGCTTTACGCGGTTTCTACCGTCGGAAAACTTTTCACCAGGTCGTCCAATTGCTTGAGCTGGGCCAGGAACGGCTCCAGCTTGTCCAGGCGCAGGGCGCATGGACCATCGCACTTGGCGTTGTCCGGATCGGGGTGGGCCTCGAGGAACAGACCAGCCAGGCCCTGGCTCATGCCGGCCTTGGCCAGGTCGGTGACCTGCGCGCGGCGGCCACCGGCAGAGTCCGAGCGGCCGCCCGGCATTTGCAGGGCGTGGGTCACATCGAAGAATACCGGGTACTCGAACTGCTTCATGACGCCGAAACCGAGCATGTCCACTACCAGGTTGTTGTAGCCGAAGCTCGAACCCCGCTCGCAGAGGATCAACTGATCGTTACCGGCCTCTTCGCACTTGGCCAGGATGTGTTTCATCTCCTGGGGTGCGAGGAACTGGGCCTTCTTGATGTTGATCACCGCGCCGGTCTTGGCCATGGCCACCACCAGGTCGGTTTGGCGCGACAGGAAGGCCGGCAACTGGATGATGTCGCAGACCTTGGCCACCGGCTCGGCCTGGTAGGGCTCGTGCACGTCGGTGATTACCGGCACGTTGAAGGTGCGTTTGATCTCTTCGAAGATCTTCAGCCCCTCTTCCATGCCCGGGCCACGGTAGGACGCCACAGACGAACGGTTGGCCTTGTCGAAGCTGGCCTTGAACACGTACGGAATACCGAGCTTCTCGGTCACCCGCACGTACTCTTCGCAGACCTTCAGGGCCAGGTCACGGGACTCCAGAACGTTCATGCCGCCGAACAGGACGAACGGCTTGTCGTTGGCGATCTCGATGTTACCGACGCGAATGATCTTCTGGGTCATTGATCAGGCCTTGTTCTTCTGAGCCAGGGCTGCCTTGACGAAGCCACTGAACAGCGGGTGGCCGTCGCGCGGGGTCGAGGTGAACTCCGGGTGGAACTGGCAGGCGACGAACCATGGGTGGTCCTTGGACTCGACCACTTCCACCAGCGCGCCGTCTTCGGAACGACCGGAGACCACCAGGCCGGCGTCGAGCAGCTGTGGCAGCAGGTTGTTGTTCACTTCGTAGCGGTGACGGTGACGCTCGGTAATCACGTCCTTGCCGTAGCAGTCGTGAACCTTGGAACCCGAGACGATCTGGCAATCCTGTGCGCCCAGGCGCATGGTGCCGCCAAGGTCGGACGCTTCGGTGCGAGTCTCGACGGCACCGGTGGCATCGGCCCACTCGGTGATCAGGCCGACGACCGGGTGGCCGCTGTTGCGGTCGAACTCGGTGGAGTTGGCGTCTTTCCAGCCCATCACGTTACGGGCGAACTCGATCACGGCAACCTGCATGCCCAGGCAGATACCCAGGTACGGCACCTTGTTCTCACGGGCGTATTGCACCGCAGTGATCTTGCCTTCGACACCGCGCAGGCCGAAACCGCCCGGTACCAGGATGGCATCGGCGCCTTCGAGCAGGCTGGTGCCCTGGTTCTCGATGTCTTCGGAGTCGATGTAGCGCAGGTTGACCTTGGTGCGATTGGTGATGCCGGCGTGGCTCATCGCTTCGATCAGCGACTTGTACGCATCCAGCAGCTCCATGTACTTGCCGACCATGGCGATGGTCACTTCGTGCTCTGGGTTGAGCTTGGCGTCGACCACTTTGTCCCACTCGGACAGGTCGGCGCTGTTGCACTGCAGGCCGAAGCGCTCGGTGACGAAATCATCCAGGCCCTGAGCATGCAGGATGCCCGGGATCTTGTAGATGGTATCGGCGTCTTCCAGCGCAATCACCGCACGCTCTTCAACGTTGGTGAACTGGGCGATCTTGCGACGCGACGAGCTGTCGATCGGGTGATCGGAGCGGCATACCAGCACGTCAGGCTGCAGGCCGATGGAGCGCAGCTCCTTGACCGAGTGCTGGGTAGGCTTGGTCTTGGTCTCGCCAGCAGTGGCGATGTACGGAACCAGCGTCAGGTGCATCAGCATCGCGCGCTTGGCGCCGACTTCGAAACGCAACTGGCGGATGGCCTCGAGGAACGGCTGCGACTCGATGTCGCCGACGGTACCGCCGATTTCCACCAGGGCCACGTCGGCATCGCCGGCACCCTTGATGATGCGACGCTTGATCTCGTCGGTGATGTGCGGGATGACCTGGATGGTCGCGCCCAGGTAGTCACCACGACGCTCTTTGCGCAGCACGTGCTCGTAGATGCGGCCAGTGGTGAAGTTGTTGTTCTGGGTCATGGTCGTGCGGATGAACCGCTCGTAGTGGCCCAGGTCAAGGTCAGTCTCGGCGCCATCATGGGTGACGAAGACTTCACCGTGCTGGAACGGACTCATGGTGCCAGGATCGACGTTGATGTACGGATCCAGCTTGAGCATGGTGACCTTGAGCCCCCGCGCTTCCAGGATGGCCGCCAGGGAAGCCGAGGCAATGCCTTTCCCCAATGAAGAAACAACACCGCCCGTGACGAATATGTAGCGCGTCATGAAAAACCCTAGAAGTCTGCGTTAAGGCGGCCAGCGCCGCCGGAGAAAGCGAAGGAAGGCCGAAGCCCCCGATCACCTGCGTCAATCACAGTGCATCTCGAAAAACTGCCGCGTCTGTACAAACCAGGGTATCCCCGGCATGGAGCTCGCTCGTCATTTCCAGAATCAGCCCAGCAAAAAACTGCGTGGTAATCGGCAACTGCTGTGTTTTCGAGGAACGCACAGAAGTTGTATCAAGAAGGGAGGGTAGTCTACCGGAATGTACCCTTCAGCTCAAACCTTGCGCGTTCGTCGGAGACAGCCAATGCAGCTGGCAATCCGCCTGACCGAGTTCGGGCAGATTGGCCACTGCCAGCAAGCGCTCGCCCTGATAGAGCAACGGCAGGCGCGCACGCACGAAATACGGCACCTGCAGCGCGTTGAGCAAACGCTTCAAGTCGCGCCGACCGCGCCCTGCAAGTTCAAGCACTTCACCGCCCTGGCGATAGCGGATGCACAGCCCGGCCAGGGGCAGGGGCGTGGTCAACCGCACACTGCCGTTGCCTGGCAATGTCAGCACCTCAGAGGGCTCGGGCCAGGCGAACTCGCCTTGCGGTGCCTGCAACCAGTCACCGCTCAACCACCAGATACGGCCGTTGCTGCGCAGCAACCGGCCGTCGGCCAGGCGCCAGACCGGCTGGGCGTCGGCTGCGGCATCACGCAGATCGGCCCAGCCAGCCCAGTGACGCGCGTCGGGCAACCGGGTGCGAACGCTGAGCCAGTATTGCAGGGCATTGCGCTGACGAGCGGGCGTCAGCGCCGTGAGCACTGCAAGGTCGAGGGAATCCAGCCGCGCCCAGGGCGCAGCAGCGCCCTCCCCGGCCTTGGCCAGATCGGCCTGGGCCACTTCATCCAGCAGCCCCAGCGCTTCACCCAGGTGCTCGGCGCAACGGGCCAGGTTCTGGCTGGCCTGCGGCCAACGCTGCTGCAGCACGGGGAACACTTTGCCGCGCAAATAGTTGCGGGCAAAGGCGGTGTCGCTGTTAGAGGGGTCTTCAATCCAGCTTAACCCCTGGATTTGGGCATACGCCTGCAACTGTTGGCGCGCAATCCCGAGCAATGGCCTGGTCAGGGTGCCCTGCCCCAGCGCCCGCTGGGCCGGCATCGCGGCCAAACCGCGCAGGCCGCTGCCGCGCAACAGACGAAAGAGCAAGGTTTCTGCCTGGTCTTCGCGATGTTGCCCGGTGAATAGCACTTCACCGGGGCCGAGCCGTTGCTTGAATGCCGCGTAACGGGCATCGCGGGCAGCCTGCTCGAGGCTGGCACCGGGCGCGACCTGGACGTGTATCACGCTGAGCGGGATGCCTAGCGTCGCGCAGACATGCGTGCAGTGCGCAGGCCAGGCGTCAGCCGCAGGCTGTAGGCCATGATGGATATGGATGGCGTGCAGAGGAGGCGCTGGGTGAGTACGGGCGTAATCGGCCAGCAGGTGCAGGAGGACGGTGGAGTCGAGGCCGCCGGAGAAAGCGATGTGCCAGGCGGGGGCTTGAAGCCAGGGGGTGAGGTTGAGCATGAGGGCCTCACACGGCTTGGAATCGCTGGGGCCGCAAAGCGGCCCCAGTGATGCATCAGAGGCCGTAGCTCATCAGACGCTCGTAGCGACGGGCCAACAGCGCGTCATTATCGAGCTTGCCAAGCATGTCCAACTGCTGCACCAGGTCGGCACGAATGCTTTCCGCCATCTGCGCCGGGTCACGGTGGGCGCCGCCCAGCGGCTCCTGAATCACCTTGTCGACGATGTTCAGGCTCTTCAAGCGCTCGGCCGTGATGCCCATGGCCTCGGCGGCATCGGCAGCCTTGTCGGCGGTCTTCCACAGGATCGAAGCGCAACCTTCTGGCGAGATCACCGAGTAGGTGGAGTACTGCAGCATGTTCAGCTGATCGCACACACCAATGGCCAGCGCACCGCCAGAACCACCCTCACCGATCACGGTGGCGATGATTGGCGTCTTCAGGCGCGCCATGACGCGCAGGTTCCAGGCGATCGCTTCGCTCTGGTTGCGCTCTTCGGCGTCGATGCCCGGGTAGGCGCCCGGTGTGTCGATGAAGGTCAGGATCGGCATCTTGAAGCGCTCGGCCATTTCCATCAGGCGGCACGCCTTGCGGTAGCCCTCTGGGCGTGGCATGCCGAAGTTGCGGCGCACTTTCTCACGCACTTCACGGCCCTTCTGGTGGCCGATGACCATCACCGCCTGGCCATCCAGGCGCGCGGTGCCGCCCACGATCGCGGCGTCGTCAGAGAAGTGGCGGTCACCGTGCAGCTCTTCGAATTCGGTGAAGATGTGCTGCAGGTAGTCCAGGGTGTATGGACGACGCGGGTGACGGGCCAGGCGGGCGATCTGCCAGCTGGTCAGGTTGCCGAAGATGCTTTCGGTCAGGGTATTGCTCTTGTCTTGCAGACGGGCAATTTCATCGCTGATGTTCAGCGAGTTGTCGTTACCCACCAGGCGCAGCCCTTCGATCTTGGCTTGCAGGTCGGCAATCGGCTGTTCGAAATCGAGGAAATTCGGGTTCATAGGCATCCGTCTTGGGTCTACGGCCAGGCGGCCGGCCGGTTGATCCGTTTGGCGCCCTACCTTAAGGGATCGGGCGCATTCAGGTCGAGATTAAAATTCGTCGATTCAACGATATTGCAGGAAGACGTTCTCACGCCCGAACTGGTCACGCAGCGCCTGAATCAGGCCGTCCGCCGGGTCGATCGACCATTCATCGGCGAACTGCAGCATGGCCTTGGCGTCACTGCCGGTGTACTCCAGGGTGATCGGGCAGCCGCCGCGGTGTCGGGTGATCAGCTCACCCAGCCAGTTCAGGCGGTCGCCCTTGAGCGCGTCATGGGCGACTTTCAGGCGCAGGCTTTCGGCCAGACGCGTGCGGGCATCTTCCATGGTCATCACCTGCTTGACCCGCAGGCGCAGGCCACCGGAGAAGTCATCGTTGCTGACCTCGCCTTCGACCACGACCATGGCATCGTTCTGCAACAGTGACTGGGCAGCCATGAAGGAGTCGGCAAACAGCGACGCCTCGATACGCCCAGAGCGGTCATCAAGCGTGACGAAACCCATCTTGTCACCCTTCTTGTTCTTCATTACCCGCAAGGCAATGATCATGCCGGCGATCGTCTGCGACTCACGGGACGGCTTCAGGTCGATGATGCGCTGGCGGGCGAAACGGCGAATCTCGCTTTCGTACTCATCAATCGGGTGGCCGGTGAGGTACAGGCCAAGCGTGTCCTTCTCGCCTTTGAGGCGCTCTTTGAGGGTGAGTTCGCGGACCTTGCGGTGGTTGGCATAGACGTCCGAATCGGCCTCCACGAACAACCCGCCGAACAGGTCGACATGGCCACTGTCGGCGGTACGTGCGGTCTGCTCGGCAGACTTGACCGCCTCTTCCAGCGCCGCCAGCAAGGTTGCGCGGTTGCGGTCGATGTTGGCCTGGTAGGCCTTGATTTCGTCATGGAAGTACGGGCCGAGGCGGTCCAGTGCACCACTGCGGATCAGCGCATCGAGGGTGCGCTTGTTGACGCGCTTGAGGTCGACGCGCTCACAGAAATCGAACAGGTCCTTGAACGGCCCGCCCTGCGCACGCACTTCGACGATGGCTTCGACCGGCCCCTCGCCCACACCCTTGATCGCGCCCAGGCCATAGACGATACGGCCATCGTCGTTGACGGTGAACTTGAAGTCGGAGGTGTTCACATCGGGCGCGTCGAGGCGCAGCTTCATGCTGCGCACTTCCTCGATCAGCACCACCACCTTGTCGGTGTTGTGCATATCCGCCGACAACACCGCCGCCATGAACGGCGCCGGGTAGTGGGTCTTGAGCCAGGCGGTCTGGTACGACACCAGGCCATAGGCGGCAGAGTGAGATTTGTTGAAACCGTAACCGGCGAACTTCTCTACCAGGTCGAAGATGTTACCTGCCAGGTCACCATCAATGCCGTTATTGGCGCAACCTTCGATGAAACCGCCGCGCTGCTTGGCCATTTCCTCGGGCTTTTTCTTACCCATGGCACGACGCAGCATGTCGGCACCGCCCAGGGTATAGCCGGCCATGACCTGGGCAATCTGCATCACTTGTTCTTGATACAGGATGATGCCGTAGGTCGGCGCCAGTACCGGCTGCAGGCCGTCATACTGGTAATCCGGGTGCGGGTAGGCCAGCTCGGCGCGGCCGTGCTTGCGGTTGATGAAGTCGTCCACCATGCCCGACTGCAGCGGGCCCGGGCGGAACAGCGCCACCAGTGCGATAAGGTCTTCCAGGCAGTCCGGCTTGAGCTTCTTGATCAGCTCCTTCATGCCGCGCGATTCGAGCTGGAACACCGCCGTGGTCTCGGCTTTTTGCAGCAGCTCGTAGGTCTTGCGGTCATCCAGCGGAATGAAGTCGATGTTCAGGTCCGGCAGGTCCTGCTTGGCCTGCTCACGGTTGATCGTCTCCATCGCCCACTTGATGATGGTCAGTGTGCGCAGGCCGAGGAAGTCGAACTTGACCAGCCCGGCGGCCTCGACATCGTCCTTGTCGAACTGGGTCACCAGGCCGCCGCCTTCTTCGTCACAGGCGATCGGCGAGAAGTCGGTGAGTTTGGTCGGGGCGATTACCACGCCACCGGCGTGTTTGCCGGTACCACGGGTGACGCCCTCGAGCTTGAGGGCCATGTCCCAGATCTCGCGGGCATCTTCGTCGCCCTTGAGGAAGTCACGCAGGATTTCTTCCTGCTCGTAGGCCTTCTCCAGGGTCATGCCGACTTCGAAGGGGATCATCTTCGACAGGCGGTCGGCCAGGCCGTAGGACTTGCCTTGCACCCGCGCCACGTCGCGCACCACCGCCTTGGCGGCCATGGTACCGAAGGTGATGATCTGGCTGACCGCGTTACGCCCGTAGGCATCAGCCACATATTCAATGACCCGGTCGCGGCCATCCATGCAGAAGTCGACGTCGAAGTCGGGCATGGATACACGTTCAGGGTTGAGGAAGCGCTCGAACAGCAGGTCGTAGGCCAGCGGGTCGAGGTCGGTGATCTTCAGCACGTAGGCGACCAGCGAACCGGCACCCGAACCCCGGCCCGGGCCCACCGGCACACCGTTGTTCTTGGCCCACTTGATGAAGTCCATAACGATCAGGAAGTAGCCCGGGAAGCCCATCTGGATGATGATATCCAGCTCGAACTTCAGGCGGTCCAGGTAGACCTGGCGCTTTTCTTCATAGTCTGGCGTGGTCTCCTTGGGCCAGAGCACCGCCAGGCGCTCCTCCAGGCCTTCATGGGAGACATGGCGCAGATAATCGTCGATGCCCATGCCGTTGGGCGTGGGGAAGTCGGGCAGGAAGTGCTTGCCCAACTGCACCTGGATGTTGCAACGCTTGGCGATTTCGACGGTGTTGGCGATGGCGTCGGGCAGGTCGCTGAACAGCTCGGCCATTTCGTCCGAGCTCTTGAGGTACTGCTGGTCACTGTAGTTACGCGGGCGACGCGGGTCGTCCAGGGTCCAGCCCTCACCGATGCAGACACGGGTTTCGTGGGCATCGTAGTCGGCCTGCTTGATAAAGCGCACATCGTTGGTCGCCACCAGCGGTGCGCCAACCTTGTCGGCCAGAGCCACGGCGGCGTGCACGTATTCTTCGTCGCGCGCGCGGTTGGTGCGCTGCACTTCGACGTAGAAGCGCTCGGGGAACATGCCCAGCCAATCGCGCAGCAGCGCTTCGGCCTCTTCAACCCTGCCACCCAGCAGCGCCGCGCCGATGTCACCTTCCTTGCCGGCGGACAAGGCGATCAGGCCCTCGCTGGCGGGGGCGATCCATTCACGCTGCAGAATCACCAGGCCATTGCGCTGGCCTTCGACCCAGCCCCGCGAAATCAGCTCGGTGAGGTTGCGGTAGCCCGTGGGGTTCATCGCCAGGAAGCAGATGCGCGACAACGGTGCTTCCGGGTCGGCCCCGGCCAGCCACAGGTCGGCACCACAGATCGGCTTGATCCCGGCGCCCATGGCGGTCTTGTAGAACTTCACCAGCGAGCACATGTTGCTCTGGTCGGTGATCGCCACCGCCGGCATGTTCATCCCCGCCAGCGCCTTGGCCAGCGGTTTGATCCGCACCAGACCGTCGACCAGCGAGAATTCGGAGTGCACGCGAAGGTGAACGAAGGGAACCGACATGGATGATCCTGTAGCAGAACGACAAGGGCGGGATTGTAGCGTAAAAGCGAGGGTATTTTGCGGCTACTGTGCAGCCCCGCGAAGGGCCGCGCAGCGGCACTGACAGGCTAAATCAAGGAATCGACAACGCCTTCACGCGCTTCCCAGGCCGCCCGCACAGGCGCGAAGGAACGCCGATGAATGGGCGTCGGCCCAAGCCGCGCCAGGGCCTCAAGGTGTACCGGCGTCGGGTAGCCCTTGTGCCCACCGATGCCATAACCGGGGTAGATCAGCTCGAACGCGCTCATCTCCCGGTCACGTGTCACCTTGGCCAGGATCGACGCCGCCGCGATCGCCGGCACCTGGCTATCGCCCTTGATCACCGGCGCCGCGGGCACTGCGAGTTTCGGGCAACGGTTGCCGTCGATCAGTGCCAGCTTGGGCGTAACGTGCAGGCCCTCGACCGCGCGCTGCATCGCCAGCATGGTGGCCTGAAGGATATTCAGGCGGTCGATTTCGTCGACCTCGGCGCGGGCAATGCAAAAGCTCAGTGCCTTTTCGCAGATTTCGTCGAACAACGCTTCGCGCTTGGCTTCGGTGAGCTTCTTCGAATCGTTCAGGCCCAGAATCGGCCGTGCCGGATCGAGGATCACGGCAGCGGTGACCACCGCCCCGCACAGCGGGCCACGGCCGACTTCATCGACACCGGCGACCAGGTCTTCGACCAGGTTGAAATCCAGTCCTATTTGCATGTCAGCGGTCCTTGAGCAAAGCCAGCACCGCCTCGGCCGCCTGGTTGGAGGCGTCCCGGCGCAGGGTGCGGTGAATCTCGTCGAAACGTTCGGTCTGCTGGCTGCCGTCGGCCACCAAGGGGGCCAAGGTCTGCGCCAGGGCTTCGCTGGTGGCGTCATCCTGCAGCAGCTCAGGCACAAGCGCACGCTGGGCCAGCAGGTTGGGCAACGACACGTAGGGGCTTTTCACCAGGCGCTTGAGAATCCAGTAGGTCAGCGGCGCCAGGCGGTAGGCCACCACCATGGGCCGCTTGTACAGCAGGGCCTCCAGGGTGGCGGTACCTGACGCAATCAGCACCGCATCACAGGCCGCCAAGGCCTGGTGCGACTGGCCGTCGAGCAGGGTCAGCGGCAGCTCGCGCCCTTCGAGCATCTGCTCGACCTGGGCGCGCCGCGCGGCATTGGCACACGGCAGTACGAAGCGCACACCTGGCACCCGCTCGCGCAAGCGCTCGGCCGCATCGAGGAACAGCGCCCCCAGGCGCCCGACCTCACCGCCACGGCTGCCTGGCATCAGTGCAACCACCGGGCCATGGCCCAGGCCAAGCTCACTGCGCGCCGCCTGCCGATCCGCTTCGAGGGGGATGGTGTCGGCCAGCGGGTGACCGACAAAGCGCACCGGCACACCCTGCTCTTCGTAGAACCGCGCCTCAAACGGCAGCAGTGTCAGCATCAGGTCGCAGCCTTCACGGATCTTCAGTACGCGCTTCTGCCGCCAGGCCCACACGGAAGGGCTGACGTAGTGCACGGTCTTGATGCCGGCCTGACGCAATTTCAATTCGATATTGAGGGTGAAATCCGGGGCGTCGATGCCGATAAACACATCGGGCTTTTCGGCGATCAGCGTCTGGATCAGCAGTTTACGGCGCTTGAGCAGCTCGCGCAGGCGCCCCAGCACTTCGACCAGGCCCATCACGGCCAGGCGTTCCATGGGGAAGTAGGACTGCAGGCCTTCGGCTTCCATCAAGGGGCCGCCAACGCCGATGAACCGTACGTCGGGATGGCGGGCCTTGAGGGCGCGCATCAAGCCGGAACCGAGAATATCGCCGCTGGCCTCACCCGCGACCAGGGCTACGCAAAGCTGGGCCATGTCAGCGCGTGATGCCGCGTGCGGAATTCAGGATCGACTGACGGAACAGCTCGACCTCGGGGTGCTGGGCTGCCGGCTCGTCCAGCGCCTTGATTGCATCTTCGACGGTCAGGCCCTGGCGATAGACGATCTTGTAGCAACGCCGCAGGGTATGAATGACCTCGTCGCTGAAACCCCGGCGGCGCATGCCTTCGAAGTTCATGCTTCGGGCTTCGGCTGGGCTGCCGAACACCGTGACGAAGGCCGGCACGTCCTTGCCGATCGCCGTACCCATGCCAGAAAACGCATGAGCACCGATATGGCAGTACTGGTGCACCAGGGTGTACCCCGACAGAATCGCCCAGTCGCCGACGTGCACATGCCCGGCCAACGCGGTGTTGTTCACCAGAATGCAATGATTGCCGATGACACTGTCGTGACCGATGTGCGCATAGGCCATGATCAGGTTGTGATCGCCCAGGGTGGTTTCGGCACGGTCCTGAACGGTACCGCGGTGAATGGTCACGCCCTCGCGGATCACATTGTGATCGCCAATCACCAGACGGGTCGGCTCACCCTTGTACTTGAGGTCAGGGGTGTCTTCGCCGATCGAGGAAAACTGGTAGATACGGTTGTGCTTGCCGATACGGGTCGGCCCTTTGAGCACCACATGCGGGCCAATGATGGTGCCCTCCCCGATTTCGACATCGGGGCCCACGATCGACCACGGGCCCACCTCGACACCATCGGCCAGCTTGGCCGATGGGTCGATGATGGCCCGTGGATCAATCGAATTCATAGGGAGCGTTCCGCGCAGGTGATCTGTGCCGAGCATACAGGCTTGCCGTCGACCAGGGCGCGGCATTCGAATTTCCAGATCATGCTCTTGCGGCTGAGGAACTTGGCTTCCAGCACAAGCTGGTCACCCGGCAATACCGGCTGACGGAAACGCAGTTTGTCGGAACCGACAAAGTAGTACAGGGTGCCGTCAGCCGGCTTGGCATCAAGCATCTTGAAACCGAGAATACCGGCCGCCTGGGCCATGGCCTCGATGATCAGAACGCCCGGCATGATCGGGTGGGCCGGGAAATGGCCATTGAAGAACGGCTCGTTGATGCTGACATTCTTGTAGGCACGAATGCTCTGGGCCTCGAAGTCCAGATCCGTCACGCGGTCCACCAGCAGGAACGGGTAACGGTGAGGCAGGTATTCGCGAATCTCGTTGATGTCCATCATTTCGGGGGGAAGCCTGTAATAAGAATAGGGAGCGCAGGTGCTGACCACGCGCTCCTTTTGCAGTCCAAAGAGGAGCCAGCTAGCGTCTGTTCACTCTTGCTCAGGGAATGGTATCAGCCTTCTGATGCCGGCTGGCCACCTGAGGTCACGGTATCGATGCGCTTTTCCACCTGCTGGAGACGCTTGGCCATGTCGTCCAGGTGGCGGATACGCGCGGCGCTCTTGCGCCAGTCAGCCAATGGCTGCATGGCTGTGCCGGAAGAATAGGCACCCGGTTCGGTGATCGATCGGGTCACCATGGTCATGCCAGACACGAAAACGTTATCACAGACGTCAATATGGCCCACCATGCCGACACCGCCCGCAATGGTGCAGTGCTTACCGATGCGGGTGCTGCCGGAAATACCAACACAGGCCGCCATGGCCGTGTGCTCGCCGATCTGGACGTTATGGGCGATCTGGATCTGGTTGTCGAGTTTGACCCCGTCGGCAATGCGCGTGTCCGACAGCGCACCACGGTCAATGGCTGTATTGACGCCGATTTCCACATCATCGCCGATGGTCACGCCGCCAATCTGGGCAATCTTGCGCCACACGCCCTTCTCGTTGGCGAAGCCGAAGCCTTCGCCACCGATCACCGCACCCGACTGGATGACGACACGCTTGCCGATGGTCACGTCATGGTACAGGGTGACCCGTGGCGCCAGCCAACCACCCTCGCCGATGACGCAGCGGGCACCGACCACGCAATGAGCACCGATGCTGACATTGGCCGCAATCCGCGCACCGCTCTCGACGACCGCAAAGGGGCCGATGCTGGCACTGGCATCCACCTGCGCATCTTCAGCTACCACGGCGCTGGGATGAACTCCCGCCACAGCCTTGGGCTTGGGATCGAACAGATGGGAAATGCGTGCATAGGCCAGGTACGGATCAGCGACGATCAGTGCGTTGCCGGCAAAGCCTTCAGCATCCGCAGCCTTCAGCAGTACCGCTGCCGCCTGGCTGTTATCCAGGAATTTGCGGTACTGCGGGTTGGCGAGGAAGCTCAATTGACCGGGCCCGGCCTCCTGCAAGGTGGCCAGCCCGGTAATCTGCAGCGCCTCGGGCCCCTTGAGGGTGGCCCCGAGGGCTTCGGCCAGCTGGCCAAGCGTCATGGTCAAGGTCATATCAACGGGCTTGGTTCATGCGCTCGATGACTTGGCGGGTGATGTCGTACTGAGGTTTGACATCGATGACCGCGCCACGCTCGAGGACCAGGTCGAAACCGCCCTTCTTGATCACTTCCTCGACAGCGCCGTCCAGCTTGGGCTTGAGCTGCTTGAGCATGTCGCGATCAGCAACGGCCTTGGCTTCGTTCAGTTCCTTGGACTGGAACTGGAAGTCGCGGGCCTTTTGCTTGAACTCGAGCTCCAGGCGCTCACGCTCCTGCTGCTGCATCTTGTCGCCGCCTTTGATCAGGCGGTCCTGGATGCCCTTGGCGCTGCTTTCCAGGCTCTTGAGCTTGGTCAGTTGCGGGCCGAATTTTTTCTCGGCATCGACCGCGTACTTCTTGGCGGCATCCGATTCAAGCAGGGCCATCTGATAGTTCAGGACGGCAACCTTCATTTCGGCGAAAGCCGGGGTGGCGACCAGCGCCGCGGCCAAGATGGCCAGTTGAGTCAACTTACGCACGATGCACTCCTGGATAAACCGTTGTCGTTATGCAAGGGCCGACCTTAGAAGGTCTGGCCCAGAGAGAATTGGAACACCTGGGTATCGGCGTCGTCCGGTTTCTTGATCGGCATCGCCAGGCTGAAGCTCAACGGGCCCAGCGCAGTAATCCAGGTCACACCCAGGCCCACGGAGCTGGCCATGTCCGAGAAACCGACCTTGGCGCAATCAGGCTTGGAACCGCAATTGGTGTCGAACACGTTACCCACGTCCCAGAACACGGAAGTGCGCAGCGAACGTTGGTCTTTGACGAACGGCAGCGGGAACAGCAGTTCTACACCACCCTGGACCAGCACGTTGCCACCGAACGGCAGCGGGTCCTGATCCGGGTCTTCGATAGTGCCCGGGTTGGTACCCTTGCTCGGCGTGCTGCGCGGGCCCAGGCTGCTGTCCTTGAAACCACGGACGGAGTTGAAGCCACCCGCGTAGTAGTTCTCGTAGAACGGCAGGCCGGAAGTGCCACCGAAACCATCACCATAGCCCAGTTCAGTGTGCAGGCGCAGGGTGTAGTCGTTATTGATCGGCTTGAACAGCTGGCCACGGTAGTCGAGCTTGTAGAACGACAGGTCGCTGCCCGGAATGGTGGATTCCAGGGTCAAACTTTGGGAGTGACCACGGGTAGCCAACACGCCTTTGTTCAAGGTCGACTCGGACCAGCCGATCGACGCTTTGAAGTTGAGGAAGCTATCGCCCTCTTCTTCGAGGAAATTGAAGATCTCGTCAACGGTGTATTTGCCGGTCTTGATCTTGTCCTGCTGCACGCTCAGGCCGTAGGTCAGGCGCGAGGTCTCGCTGATCGGGTAACCCAGGCTGACGCCGGCGCCAAGGCTGTCGACCGCATAGCTGGCAACGTCGACATCAAGGTCGTCGTAGTCGGTGCTGCGGTAGAAGGCGTTGTAGCCCAGGCTGACGCCGTCGGCAGTGAAGTAGGGGTCGACGAAGCCGAAGTTGTATCGGGTCTGGTACTCGGAACGGGTCAGGCCGATGGACACCTTGTTACCGGTACCCAGGAAGTTGCTCTGGCTGATCGAGCCGCCGAGGATCAGGCCGGCGCTCTGGGCGAAACCGACGCTGGCGGTGATCGAGCCGGAGGCTTGTTCTTCGACGCTGTAGTTGACGTCGACCTGGTCATCGGTGCCAGGCACCGGTGGCGTTTCGACGTTGACTTCCTTGAAGAAGCCCAGACGCTCAAGACGGGTCTTGGACTGGTCGATCAGGTAGGTCGAAGCCCAGCCGCCTTCCATCTGGCGCATCTCGCGACGCAGCACTTCGTCTTCGGTCTTGGTGTTGCCGCGGTAGTTGATGCGGTTGACGTAGGCACGCTTGCCCGGGTCGACCACGAACATGATATCGACGGTGTGGTCTTCATCGTTGGGCTGCGGCACGCCGTTGACGTTGGCGAAGGTATAGCCTTCGTTACCCAGGCGACGAGTGATCAGCTCGGACGTGGTGGTCATCACCTTGCGCGAGAATACCTGGCCCGGCTGCACCAGCAGCAGCGACTTGACCTGGTCTTCAGGGACCTTGAGGTCACCGGAGAGCTTCACGTCACGGACGGTGTACTTCTCGCCTTCGTTGATGTTGACGGTGATGTAGACGTGCTTCTTGTCTGGCGTGATGGACACCTGGGTAGAGGCGATATCCATGTTGATGTAGCCGCGGTCCAGGTAGTAGGAACGCAGACGCTCCAGGTCACCGGACAGTTTTTCACGGGCGTACTTGTCGTCGTTCTTGAAGAACGACAGCCAGTTGGTAGTTTTCAGCTCGAACAGCTGCGACAGCTCTTCGTCGTCGAAGACGTTGTTGCCCACCACGTTGATGTGCTGGATGGCGGCGACGGTGCCTTCGTTGATCTTGATTTTCAGCGCGACGCGGTTGCGCGGCTGCGGCACAACTTCGGCGTCGACCTCGGCCGAGTAGCGGCCCTGGGCCACGTACTGGCGCTGCAGCTCGTTACGCACACCTTCGAGGGTGGCGCGCTGGAAGATTTCACCTTCGGCCAGGCCCGACTGCTTCAGGCCCTTCATCAGGTCTTCGGTGCTGATCGCCTTGTTGCCTTCGATCTCGATGCTCGACACCGACGGGCGCTCGACCACGTTGATGATCAGGACATTGCCATCGCGGTTCAGCTGGATGTCCTGGAAGAAACCGGTCTTGAACAGGGAACGGGTCGAGTCCACGAGGCGCCGATCGTCGGCCTGGTCGCCCACGTTCAGGGGCAAGGCACCGAAGACGCTGCCGGCGGATACCCGCTGCAGGCCGTTGACACGAATATCGGAGATGGTGAAGGACTCGGCGTGAACTTCAGCGATCATCAGTGCGGAGAGGACCGCAGTTAGCAGCAGACGTTTCATGAAGTCCTTTTATTCCAACTGGCAATAAACAACCCGCCGCGAAAAGACGGCGGGTTCGCAATTGAGCGAAGCTTTTAAAGTCGACCCAGATCGTTGATCAGGGCGAGCAACATCACCCCTATGACCAAACTGATACCGATCTGGACCCCCCAACCTTGTACCCGGTCCGACAGCGGACGACCGCGCGCCCACTCAACCAGGTAAAACAGCAAATGCCCCCCATCCAGTACTGGAATGGGCAGCAGGTTAAGAACCCCCAGGCTTATGCTCAGGTAGGCCAGGAAATTCAGGAAATCCCCCACGCCGGACTGGGCTGAAGCGCCCGCCACTTTAGCAATGGTTATCGGTCCGCTCAAGTTTTTTACCGAGAGCTCTCCGAACAGCATTTTCTTCAGCGACTCGAGGGTCAGGACACTCATGGTCCAGGTGCGCGACAAGCCCTCGCCTACCGCTTCCAGCGGGCCATAGCTGACTTCGCGAAGCATGTTGGCAGGCCATTCGCCACCTTTTACCCCTGCCCCCAGGTAGCCGCCCGAGGCCTTGCCCTCACCCCGCTGCGCCAGGGTTACCGGCACATCCAGGGCAGCGCCGTCGCGCTCGACACGTACCACCACCTTGGCATGCGGGCGGGCGCGTACGGCATCGACCACCTGCTGCCATTCGGTGACGACCGCACCGTCGATGGCCAGCAACTTGTCACCCGTCTTCAGGCCCGCCGCTGCGGCCGGCCCTTTCGATTCGATTTCGGCCAACACCGGCACGATCACCGGGCGCCAGGGGCGCAAGCCCAGGGACTGGATAGGGTCCGGTTCGTCAGCGCCTTTCAGCCAGTGGTCCAGCTTGATCTGCAGTTGACGCTCGGCGCTGGCGCCTTCATCGCGCACGCCCACCTGCAGGGTGCCGCTCTCGCCCAGGCGGCGCACCAGTTGCAGGTTGACCGCTGACCAACCGCTGGTCGGTTTGCCATCGATGGATACGATTTCCTGACCGGCGGCCAGGCCTGCCGAGGCTGCCAGGCTGTCTACCTCGACCCCACCGATGACCGGGCGGATCTGCTGGGTGCCGAGCATGGCCAGCAGCCAGAAGAACACGATGGCCAAGAGGAAATTGGCAATCGGCCCTGCTGCGACGATGGCAATGCGCTGACGCACGGTTTTGCGATTGAACGACTGGTCGGCCAGCGCAGGCGGTACATCGCCTTCGCGCTCATCGAGCATCTTGACGTAGCCACCCAGCGGGATCGCTGCCACCACGAACTCGGTACCCTGCCGATCATGCCAGCGCAGCAGCGGCGTGCCGAAGCCTACCGAAAAACGCAGCACCTTGACGCCGCAGCGTCGGGCCACCCAGAAGTGGCCGAATTCGTGAAACGTGACCAGAACACCCAACGCCACCAGGGTGCCGACAATCATGTAGAGCGCAGTCATATCTTTCTCCAGATGACGTTCAGCAGAACGACGTTTCGCACAAGCCCTGGCAGGCCTGCATCAGTGACCGTGACGCCTCAACCACTCGCGGGACAACTCCCGGGCACGCTGGTCGGCGGCAAATACCGCGTCCAACGATGCCAGTGGCACTACGGGCTCCTGATCGAGCACCTGTTCGATCATACCCGCGATCTCCGGGAAGCGGATACGCCGCTGCAGAAATGCCTCGACCGCCACTTCATTGGCCGCGTTGAGCACTGCGGGCGCGCTGTTGCCGGCCTCGGCAGCCTGCCGCGCCAGGCGCAGGCAAGGGAAGCGCTGTTCGTCAGGGGCCTGGAAATCCAGACGCGCGATGGCGAACAAGTCCAGCGGGGCAACCCCGGAATCAATACGCTCTGGCCAGGCCAGCGCGTTGGCGATAGGCGTGCGCATGTCGGGGTTACCCAACTGGGCGAGGACCGAACCGTCCACGTAATCCACCAGCGAGTGGATCACGCTCTGCGGGTGCACCACCACCTCGACCTTGGCGGGCGAGGCATCGAACAACCAGCACGCCTCGATCAACTCCAGGCCCTTGTTCATCATACTGGCCGAATCCACGGAAATCTTGCGCCCCATGGACCAGTTGGGATGGGCGCAGGCCTGTTCCGGGGTGACATCGGCGAGCGCCGCATGCGGTGTTTCGCGGAACGGGCCGCCCGACGCGGTGAGCAGGATGCGGCGCACACCCACCTGGCTCAGGCCACGGGCATAGTCACCCGGCAGGCACTGGAAGATCGCATTGTGCTCGCTGTCGATCGGCAACAGCACGGCACCACTGCGCCGCACCGCCTCCATGAACAGCGCGCCAGACATCACCAGCGCCTCCTTGTTGGCCAGCAGCACCTTCTTGCCCGCCTCGACGGCCGCCAAGGTCGGTCGCAGCCCGGCCGCGCCCACGATTGCCGCCATGACCGCATCCACTTCCGCCGCCGCAGCCACCTGGCACAGCCCCGCCTCGCCTTCCAGCACCTGCGTGGCACAACCCGCTGCCGCCAGGCCGTCACGTAAACGTGCAGCCCCCTCGGCACTTGGCACCACCGCAAACTCGGGACGATGGCGCACGCACAACGCCAGCAGCTCATCGATGCGCGAGTAACCGCTCAATGCGAAAACCGAGTAACGCTCGGGGTGACGCGCGATCACATCCAGCGTGCTCAGGCCAATGGAGCCTGTGGCGCCAAGCACGGTGATGCGTTGCACCGCACTCACATCACACCCCATTCGGCAGCCCACAGCAGCACCGCAAACAGCGGGATGGCTGCGGTCAGGCTGTCGATGCGGTCAAGTACGCCACCATGGCCGGGCAGCAGGTTACTGCTGTCCTTGATGCCGGAACGGCGCTTGAACATACTTTCGGTCAGGTCACCGATCACCGAGGCCATGACCACCAGCGCTGCGCCCAGCAGACCCAGCAAAATCTGGCCGATGCCCCAGTCGCGGCTGATACCGACTGCCAGGGTGATGACCAGGCTGACGGCCAGGCCGCCATAGACGCCTTCCCAGCTCTTGCCCGGGCTGACCTGCGGCGCCAGCTTGCGCTTGCCGAAGGCCCGACCGGAGAAATAGGCACCGATGTCGGCGGCCCATACCAGCACCATCACCGACAGGATCAGCCAGTTGCCCAGCGGCCAGTGCTTGAGCAGCACCAGGCCCTGCCACGCCGGTAGCAATACCAGCAGGCCGATCAGCAGGCGACAGGCCGCACTGGCCCACAGTTCGCTGCTGCGCGGGTAGGTCAGCACCAGCCAGGTAGCCAGTGCCCACCAGATCACCGACGCACCGAGCACCCAGGGCGCCAGGTCAGGCATCAGGTGCAGCAGCATCAGCGCACCGCCGACGACGGCGGCATAGGCAATGCGCAGCGGCTGGGCCATCAAACCGGCCAGGCGCGCCCACTCCCAGGCCCCGAGGGTGACCACGAAGCCGATGAACAGGGCGAAATCCCCACCATTGAGCAGGAAGAAGCCACCCAGCGCGACCGGCAACAGGATCAGCGCGGTAATGATGCGTTGTTTAAGCATTAAGCACGAGCTCCAGCCTCGACCTGCTCGCTGGTCTTACCGAAGCGGCGCTGGCGCGAAGCGAAATCGGCCAGGGCATTGCGCATGGCCTCGTGTTTGAAGTCCGGCCAGTACAGGTCGGAGAAATACAGCTCGGCATAGGCCAGCTGCCACAGCAGGAAATTGCTGATGCGCCGCTCGCCACCGGTACGGATACACAAGTCGGGCAGCGGCAACTCGCCCGTGGACAGGCAGGTTTGCAGCAGACCCGGCGTAATGTCGTCCGGGCGCAGATGGCCGGCCTGTACTTCCCGCGCCAGGCGCTGGGCAGCCTGGGCAATGTCCCACTGGCCGCCGTAGTTGGCCGCGATCTGCAGGATGAAGCGCTTGTTGCCGGCGGTCAGCGCTTCGGCCTCACGCATGGCAGCCTGCAGCTCGGGATGGAAGCGTGAGCGATCGCCGATGATGCGCAAGCAGATGTTGTTCTCGTTGAGGCGGCGAGCCTCACGGCGCAGGGCCGAGAAGAACAACTCCATCAGCGCACCGACCTCTTCGGCGGGGCGTTGCCAGTTCTCGCTGGAGAAGGCGAACAGGGTCAGGACCTCGACCCCCGATTCGGCACAGACTTCGATGACCGCGCGAACGGCATCGACGCCAGCCTTGTGCCCGGCAACACCGGGCAACAGGCGCTTCTTCGCCCAACGGTTGTTGCCATCCATGATGATCGCGACGTGTCGCGGCACCGAGGACGGCGCCGCTGGCTTGGTCTTTTCCATTAAAAAACCTCGGCCTTAAACGGCCAACAGGTCCTTTTCCTTGGCTTTGAACGCCGCGTCGATGTCAGCGACGAACTTGTCGGTGAGCTTCTGGATCTCGTCAGCAGCGCGACGTTCTTCGTCTTCGCTGATTTCCTTGTCCTTGGTCAGCTTCTTCAGGTCGGCGAGGGCATCGCGGCGCACGTTACGCACGGCAACCTTGGCATCTTCGGCAACGCCGCTGGCCTGCTTGGTGTAACCCTTGCGGGTTTCCTCGGTCAGGGCCGGCATCGGTACGCGGATGGTGGTACCGGCGCTGGACGGGTTCAGGCCCAGGTCGGAAGTCAGGATGGCTTTTTCAATGGCTGCGCTAAGGTTCTTGTCGTGGGCGACAATTTTCAGGGTGCGGGCGTCTTCGACGGAAATCGCAGCCACCTGGTTCAGCGGCATCTCGCTACCCCAGGCAGTCACCTTGACGCTGTCCAGGATGCTTGGGTGGGCGCGACCGGTGCGGATAGCTGCCAGGTGGCGACCCAGCGCCTCGATGGACTTGCCCATGCGGTCCTGGGCGTCTTTCTTGATAGCGTTGATCATTTTTGAACTTCCTCGATCAGAGTTCCTTCCGCGCCGCCATGCACGATGTTCAGCAAGGCGCCGGGTTTGTTCATGTTGAAGACGCGCAACGGCATCTTGTGGTCGCGGCACAGACAGATTGCCGTCAGATCCATCACACCCAGCTTGCGATCCAGCACTTCATCGTAGGTCAGATGATCGAACTTCTCGGCATGCGGGTCCTTGAATGGATCTGCAGTGTATACACCATCGACCTTGGTTGCCTTCAATACCACGTCGGCATCGATTTCGATGGCGCGCAGGCAAGCGGCGGAGTCGGTGGTAAAGAACGGGTTGCCGGTACCGGCAGCGAAGATCACGACCTCTTTGGCATTGAGGTGGCGCATGGCTTTGCGGCGATCATAGTGATCGGTTACGCCAACCATGGAAATGGCCGACATGACGATGGCGGTAATGTTTGCCCGCTCCAGCGCGTCGCGCATGGCCAGGGCGTTCATCACGGTCGCCAGCATGCCCATGTGGTCACCGGTGACGCGGTCCATGCCGGCTGCACTGAGCGCCGCACCACGGAACAGGTTGCCACCGCCGATTACCAGACCTACCTGAACACCGATGCCGACCAGCTGGCCGACCTCCAGCGCCATGCGATCCAGGACCTTGGGGTCGATCCCGAACTCTTCCGAGCCCATCAGGGCCTCGCCGCTAAGTTTGAGTAGAATGCGTTTATAGCGAGCCTGATAACCACTGCCCTGCTGAGCCATTGCGAATCTCTCCTGCGGCGTTTGTAAAATTCTGCGGGCTGTTTGAGCCTGCGTGTAACTCTAACGTGACGCAGCGACTGCGTCAGCGAGGAACGGTTCTGAAAACCACTCCCGCTTTGACAAAGAGGCTGCGCGCGTGAGCGGGCAGCCTCTTTGGGGCGACAGACGGGTCTGTCTTACTGCTTGGCAGCAGCCAGCTGAGCAGCAACTTCTTCAGCGAAGTTGTCGACCGGCTTCTCGATGCCTTCGCCTACTTTGAAGTAGGTGAAGGAAACGATTTCAGCGCCGGCTTTCTTGGCCAGTTCGCCGACTTTGATTTCCGGGTTCATGACGAAGGCCTGTTCAACCAGGCTGGCTTCGGCCAGGAACTTGGAAATACGGCCTTTGATCATGTTCTCGACGATGTTCTCAGGCTTGCCTTTGATCTTGTCTTCGTTCAGTTGCAGGAAGACCGCCTTCTCACGCTCGATAGCCTCAGCCGAGACTTCCGATGGCAGCAGGAACTCTGGGTTGCTGGCAGCCACGTGCATGGCGATTTCTTTGGCCAGTTGAACGTCGCCGCCCTTCAGCACAACAGCAACACCGATCTTGTTGCCGTGCAGGTAGGTACCGACAACGTCACCTTCAACGCGCACCAGGCGACGGATGTTGACGTTCTCGCCAACCTTGGCAACCAGGGCTTCGCGAGCCGCTTCACGGGAAGCGATCAGCGGAGCGGCATCGGTCAGCTTCTCGGCGAAGGCTTGCTCGACGCTTTCAGCAACGAAGTTCTTGAAGTCGTCTTGCAGGGCCAGGAAGTCGGTCTGCGAGTTCACTTCCAGCAGAACGGCGGACTTTTCGTCGGCCTTGATGGCGATAGCGCCTTCAGCAGCAACGTTGCCAGCCTTTTTGGCAGCCTTGATGGCGCCGGAGGCACGCATGTCGTCAATGGCTTTTTCGATGTCGCCGCCGGCCTTGGTCAGCGCCTTCTTGCAATCCATCATGCCTTCGCCGGTACGCTCGCGCAGTTCTTTGACCAGCGCCGCAGTAATCTCTGCCATTTCAAAATCCTCTTGGAAAGTTTTTCAACCATTCCACCCGCTCGTCACGGGCGTTCAATTCTGCAAATCCGCTGTTTTCGTCTCAGCAGGCCCATAGTGCGGGGCCGTTGCTGACAGCAGGATTTCAAGGTGGCAAAAAGGGGGCAGAGCCCCCTTTTTGCGTGCCAAGTAGACGCCAGGCGTCAATTACTCAGCAGCAGGTGCAGCCGCTTCTTCAGCGTAGACTTCGGTGCCGCCAGCAACGTTGTTGCGGCCGCGGATGATGGCGTCAGCCATCGAAGTCATGTACAGCTCGATAGCGCGAATGGCGTCATCGTTACCTGGGATGATGTAGTCAACACCTTCCGGGCTGCTGTTGGTATCGACAACGCCGATAACCGGGATGCCCAGCTTGTTGGCTTCGGTGATAGCAATGCGCTCGTGGTCAACGTCGATCACGAACAGGGCATCAGGCAGGCCGCCCATGTCCTTGATACCACCCAGGCTGCGGTCCAGCTTTTCCAGATCGCGCGAACGCATCAGGGCTTCTTTCTTGGTCAGCTTGGCAAAGGTGCCATCTTCGGCCTGAGTTTCCAGGTCGCGCAGACGCTTGATCGAAGCACGGATGGTTTTGTAGTTGGTCAGCATGCCGCCCAACCAGCGGTGGTCAACGTATGGCGAACCGGCACGAGCAGCTTGCTCGGCGACGATCTTGCCGGCGGAACGCTTGGTGCCGACGAACATGATCTTGTTCTTGCCCTGGGCCAGGCGCTCTACGAAGGCCAGAGCCTCGTTGAACATCGGCAGGGTTTTTTCCAGGTTGATGATGTGGATCTTGTTACGCGCGCCGAAAATGTACTTGCCCATTTTCGGGTTCCAGTAACGGGTCTGGTGACCGAAGTGCACACCGGCCTTCAGCATATCGCGCATGTTGACTTGGGACATGGTAGTTCCTTGGTAAGTCGGGTTGGGCCTCCACGCATCCCAATGACCAACCCGCAAATTCTGCAATTCGGGGCACCCAGGTCATCGTGTCGACACGTGTGTGGGTTTAAGGCTAACGGGGTCTACCCCGAAAGCGGCGCATTTTATACCACAGACCGCGAGCGAACGGAACCCGAATACTGTTGCGTCCGTCAGCGGCTTTTGCAGCACCCAGGCTTTCAGGCCAGAATGCCCTCTATAGACAGCAGCTTGGCCGCCTTTATCCCGACCGATTGCCGCCCTGCTCTGCTAGAATCCGGCCTTTCCCGTTTGTTCGCGCCGTGCACGGCGCCGTAGAGAGCCTGTAATGACCGTCACCATCAAGACCGCAGAAGACATCGAGAAGATGCGCATCGCCGGCCGCCTGGCCGCCGACGTGCTGGAAATGATCGAAGCGCACGTCAAGCCCGGTGTCACCACCGAAGAACTGGACCGCCTGTGCCACGACTACATCGTCAACGTCCAGCAGGCCATCCCGGCGCCGCTCAACTACAAGGGCTACCCCAAGTCGATCTGCACCTCGATCAACCATGTGGTCTGCCACGGCATCCCCAACGACAAGCCACTAAAGGACGGTGACACGCTGAACATCGACGTCACCGTGATCAAGGACGGCTATCACGGCGACACCAGCCGCATGTTCCACGTCGGCAAGGTACCCGTGTGGGCCGAGCGCCTGTCCCAGGTCACCCAGGAATGCATGTACAAGGCCATCGAACTGGTCAAGCCTGGTTGCCGCCTGGGCGACATCGGCGAAGTGATCCAGAAGCACGCTGAAAAGAACGGCTTCTCGGTGGTGCGCGAATTCTGCGGCCATGGCATCGGCAAGGTGTTCCACGAAGAACCGCAAATTCTTCACTACGGCCGCGCCGGCACCGGCATGGAACTCAAAGAAGGCATGACCTTCACCATCGAGCCGATGATCAACCAGGGCAAGGCCGACACCAAGGTGCTGGGCGACGGCTGGACCGCCATCACCAAGGACCGCAAGCTCTCGGCCCAGTGGGAGCACACCCTGGTGGTGACCGCTACCGGCTACGAGATCTTTACCCTGCGCAAGGACGACACCATCGCGCGCACCTCGGCCTGAGTCCGCGCCAGGCACCCCACGACAGGAACGCGACGCAATGCCCCAGGTGGATCCCGAGCTGTTCGACCGCGGCCAGTTCCAGGCGGAACTGGCCCTCAAGGCGAGCCCTATCACCGCCTTCAAGAAAGCCATCCGCCAGGCTGGCGAGGTGCTCGACAAGCGTTTTCGCGATGGCCGCGAGATCCGCCGGCTGATCGAGGACCGCGCCTGGCTCGTCGACAACATCCTGCAGCAGGCCTGGAACCAGTTCGACTGGGGCGACCAGCACGGTATCGCCCTGGTCGCAGTGGGCGGCTACGGGCGCGGTGAACTGCACCCGCATTCGGACATCGACCTGCTGATCCTGTTGGGCGCCGCCGAGCACGAGCAGTACCGCGAGGCCATCGAGCGCTTCCTTACCCTGCTGTGGGACATCGGCCTGGAAGTGGGCCAGAGCGTGCGCACCGTCGACGAATGTGCCGAACAGGCGCGTGCGGACCTCACGGTCATCACCAACATGATGGAAAGCCGCACGATTGCCGGCCCCGAAGCCTTGCGCCAGCGCATGCTCGAAGTCACCAGCACCGAGCACATGTGGCCGAGCAAGGAGTTCTTCCTGGCCAAGCGTGCCGAGCTCAAGGCCCGCCACCACAAGTACAACGACACCGAGTACAACCTTGAGCCCAACGTCAAGGGTTCACCCGGTGGCCTGCGCGACATCCAGACCGTGCTGTGGGTGGCCCGCCGCCAATACGGCACCCTGAACCTGCACGCACTGGCAGGCGAAGGCTTCTTGCTGGAAAGCGAGAACGAACTGCTGGCCTCGTCCCAGGATTTCCTGTGGAAAGTGCGCTATGCCCTGCACATGCTGGCCGGGCGCGCCGAAGACCGCTTGCTGTTCGATCACCAGCGCAGCATCGCCGCGCTGCTGGGCTACAGCGACGAAAACCCCAAGCGCGCGATTGAACAGTTCATGCAGCAGTACTACCGGGTGGTGATGAGCATCAGCCAGTTGTGCGACCTGATCATCCAGCACTTCGAGGAAGTCATCCTCGCCGACGAGGACAGTGGCACTACTCAGCCGCTGAATGCGCGCTTCCGCCTGCACGACGGCTATATAGAAGCGACCAAGCCGAACGTGTTCAAGCGCACGCCATTCGCCATGCTGGAAATTTTCGTGCTGATGGCCCAGCACCCGGAGATCAAAGGTGTACGTGCCGACACCGTGCGCCTGCTGCGCGAACACCGCCACCTGATCGACGAAACGTTCCGCCACGATATCCGCAACACCAGCCTGTTCATCGAGCTGTTCAAGTGCGAGATCGGCATCCACCGCAACCTGCGGCGGATGAACCGCTACGGCATTCTTGGCCGCTACCTGCCGGAGTTCGGCCTGATCGTCGGGCAGATGCAGCATGACCTGTTCCACATTTATACGGTCGATGCGCACACGCTCAACCTGATCAAGCACCTGCGCAAACTGCAGTACACGCCGGTTTCCGAAAAATTCCCGCTGGCCAGCAAGCTCATGGGCCGCCTGCCCAAACCCGAGCTTATCTACCTGGCCGGGCTTTACCACGACATCGGCAAGGGCCGCCAGGGTGACCATTCGGAGCTGGGCGCGGTGGACGCGCAAGCGTTCTGCGAGCGCCACCAGTTGCCCGCCTGGGACAGCCGCCTGATCGTCTGGCTGGTGCTGAACCACCTGGTGATGTCCACCACCGCCCAGCGCAAGGACCTGTCCGACCCGCAGGTGATCAACGATTTCGCCTTGCACGTGGGTGACGAAACCCGCCTGGACTACCTCTACGTGCTGACCGTGGCCGACATCAACGCCACCAACCCGAGCCTGTGGAACTCCTGGCGTGCCAGCCTGCTGCGCCAGCTCTACACCGAAACCAAGCGCGCGCTGCGCCGTGGGTTGGAAAACCCGCTGGACCGTGAAGAGCAGATTCGCCAGACCCAGAGCGCGGCACTGGACATCCTGATCCGCGAGGGCACCGACCCGGACGACGTGGAGCAGCTCTGGTCGCAACTGGGTGACGACTACTTCCTCAAGCACACCGCTGCCGACGTGGCCTGGCACAGTGACGCCATCCTCCAGCAGCCCGCTGACGGTGGGCCACTGGTGCTGATCAAGGAAACCACCTCGCGCGAGTTCGAGGGCGGCACGCAGATCTTCATCTATGCCCCCGACCAACACGACTTCTTCGCCGTGACCGTGGCGGCCATGTCGCAGCTCAACCTGAACATCCATGACGCGCGGATCATCACCTCGAGCAGCCAGTTCACCCTCGACACCTATATCGTGCTCGACAACGACGGTGGCTCGATCGGCGACAACCCGCAGCGGGTCAAACAGATTCGCGACGGCCTGACCGAAGCGCTACGCAACCCCGAGGACTATCCGACGATCATTCAGCGCCGGGTGCCGCGCCAGCTCAAGCACTTCAACTTCCCGCCGCAGGTCACCATCCTCAACGATGCCCAGCGGCCGGTGACCATCCTCGAGATCACCGCCCCCGACCGCCCGGGCCTGCTGGCCAGGATCGGGCGCATCTTCCTGGAGTTTGATCTGTCGCTGCAGAACGCCAAGATCGCCACCCTTGGCGAGCGCGTGGAAGACGTGTTCTTCATCACCGACGCCGACAACCAGCCGCTGTCCGACCCGCAGCTGTGCAGCCGCCTGCAGGAGGCTATCGTGCAGCAGCTGCAGGCCGGCCAGGCGAGCGATGCCAGCCCTACCCGCGTGACCTTTTAACGATTGACGAGACCTTGCGCCGATGAACCATGCCCTGACCCAGCTTCAGCCCTACCCGTTCGAGAAACTCCGTGCCCTGCTGGGCAGCGTAAAGCCTGCGGCGGACAAACGCGCCATCGCCCTGTCGATCGGCGAGCCCAAGCACGCCTCGCCAGCGTTCGTCGCCCAGGCCATGACCGACAACCTCGACAAGCTGGCGGTGTACCCCAGCACCCTCGGCCTGCCAGCCTTGCGCCAGGCCATCGGCCAGTGGTGCGAACGTCGTTTCGGCGTGCCGGCCGGCTGGCTGGATGCCGACCGCCACATCCTGCCGGTCAACGGCACCCGTGAAGCGCTGTTCGCCTTCACCCAGGCCGTGGTCAACCGCGCCGATGATGGCCTGGTGGTCAGCCCGAACCCGTTCTACCAGATCTACGAAGGCGCGGCCCTGCTGGCAGGTGCCACCCCGCATTACCTGCCGTGCCTTGAAAACAACGGTTTCAACCCGGACTTCGATGCCGTGCCAGCGGATGTCTGGCAGCGTTGCCAGATCCTGTTCCTGTGCTCGCCGGGCAACCCCACTGGCGCGCTGGTGCCGATGGACACCCTGAAGAAACTGATCGCTTTGGCCGACGAGCACGATTTCGTGATTGCCGCCGACGAGTGCTACAGCGAGCTGTACTTCGACGAAGACGCGCCACCCCCGGGCCTGCTCAGCGCCTGCGCCGAGCTTGGCCGCAGCGACTTCAAGCGTTGCGTGGTGTTCCACAGCCTGTCCAAGCGCTCCAACCTGCCTGGCCTGCGCTCGGGCTTCGTGGCAGGTGATGCCGAAATCATCAAACCCTTCCTGCTGTACCGCACCTACCACGGCTGCGCCATGCCCGTGCAAACCCAGCTGGCCAGCATCGCGGCCTGGCAGGATGAGGCGCATGTGCGCGACAACCGTGACCAGTACCGGGCCAAGTACGCTGCCGTGCTGGATATCCTGCAGCCGGTGATGGATGTGCAGCGGCCCGATGGCAGCTTCTACCTGTGGGCCAAGGTACCGGGCTGCGATGCTGCGTTCACCCGCGACCTGTTCGAAGCCGAGCATGTGACCGTGGTACCCGGGTCGTACCTGTCGCGTGAAGTGGATGGCGTCAACCCAGGCGCTGGCCGGGTGCGCATGGCGCTGGTTGCGCCGTTGGCCGAATGCATCGAGGCGGCTGAGCGAATTCGCGCGTTCCTGCAGAATCGCTGATTGAGCTGAAGGGGGCGCTTGGCGCCCCTTTCGCTACCTACCTGATGGCCCCCAGGTTCGCCTCGCTCATATCCAACTCCCCCAGCACCTGCCGCACCACCTCATCGCCCACCAGGTGCTGGCGATGCAGGTTGTACAACTCCAGACGCTGCGCCCGCAGCGCACGCAAGCGCAAACGCCGCTCAAGCAAGTCCATCTGCTCAGCCAGGGCCCGCGCCTCGGCCGTGTCGTTGTAACTGTTCAGCTCGTCGCGGTACTCCGCCATCAGCCGCGCCTTGAGCTCGGTTGCCAAGGTCGCCTGGGCCGCATCCTGCGGTGCATTGGCGTCGATTACCTCCTCCGCCTCCAGCGCATGAATCGCAGCCTCTGCGGTACGTCGCCAGGCTTCCAGTACTTCCTGATGCAGGCGCTCGTCGGGGCTTTTGGTCACACCGCGCAGCAAGATCGGCAAGGCGATACAGGCACTGATCAGCGACAACAGGATCACCCCGGCCGCAATGAAAATCAGCAGGTCACGCTCGGGGAAGGCCTTGCCCGCCCCCATCAGCAGCGGCACCGACATCACACCGGCCAAGGTGACCGCACCGCGTACGCCACCAAGGGTCAGCAACCAGCAGGAACGCGCCGTTGGCATCAGCACCAACGCCGGCTTGCCGCGCCAACGGCGCACCACCCCGATGGCCCGCCAGATGCTCTGCACCCAGATGAACCGCAGCAGGATCAACGCGGCAAAGATCGCCAGCACATCCAGGCAGCGCCAGGCCAGGGTCGGCCACACGGTGGGCTCGTGGCTCACCACGGCCTTGATGATGTCCGGCAACTGCAAGCCGAGCAGCAGGAAGATCAAGCCATTAAAGGCAAACTCCAGCAACGACCACACGCTGCGGTTGAGCAGGCGGGTGCTGGTCTGGCGTGGCAGCAGGTCGAGCCAGCTCTGCATCATGCCGGCAGCTACCGCCGAGAGGATGCCGGACACACCCAGGCGCTCGGCCAGTACGTAAGCGGCAAAGGGCAGCAGCAGCATGAACACCACGTGCGTAGCCGGGTCGTCCCAGCCCCGCGCGATCATCCAGGTGCGCAGCCGGCCGATCAGCCAGCTCAGCGCAACGCCGACCGCCAGGCCGCCGAGGGCAACCAGGACGAAACTGAAGCTGGCATCGGCCAACGAGAACACCCCGGTAATCGCTGCGGCCAGGGCAAACTTGAACGTCACCAGGCCCGAGGCATCGTTCATCAACGCTTCGCCCTGCAGCATGTGCATCAGCGGTGTCGGCAAGCGGTCCTGGGCGATGGCCGAGACCGCCACGGCATCGGTCGGCGACAGCACGGCCGCCAGAGCGAAGGCGACTGCCAGCGGGATGCTGGGCAGCAGCCAGTGAATGAAGTAACCAGCGCCCACCACGGTGAACAGCACCAGGCCCACGGCCAGCGCCACCACTGGGCCACGAATGCGCCACAGCTCGCGCTTGGGAATGCGCCAGCCGTCGGCAAACAGCAGCGGTGGCAGGAACAGGAAAAGGAACAGTTCAGGGTCAAGGGCCACGTGCAGGCCCAGGGTCGGCCAGGCTAACAAGGCACCGGCGGCGATCTGCACCAAGGGCAGCGGCAGCGGAATGATTCGGCCGACCAGTTTTGACACGCTTACCAGCGTCAGCAGGATGAGGACGGTATAGGCTGACTGCATCCGTTAAAGCTTCCTTTGTGAACCAGAACTCAAACAAGGCGAAACATCGCCACGAAACAATATGTTAGCGGGGACTGCTGAAACGAGGCCGCTGCACGATAGTCGCAGGTAGCGGCTGAATATGTAACATGATGATACTTGGCTATCGTATCGATGCCGATGCGCGCCCGCAGACTTGAAATGATGCCGTATAAACGTATACTCACGCATAACGAATAACGTTAAGCATTAAGCCCGATGATTCGAAGCTTCAGTTGTGCTGACACGGAAGCACTCTTTACCACTGGAAAGACGCAGCGATGGTCGGATATCAAGTCTGTTGTGGAGCGCAAACTCGCCATGCTCGATGCCGCAGCAGCGCTGCGGGACCTTCGCTCGCCACCTGGCAACCGTCTCGAGCCGTTGAGCGGCAATCGGGACGGCCAGCACAGTATTCGCGTCAATGACCAGTGGCGCTTGTGCTTTATCTGGACCGAAAACGGTCCGGTTAACGTTGAAATAGTCGATTACCATTGAGGTGCATCATGCTCAAGAACGGTATGCGTCCAATACATCCCGGTGAAGTCCTGCGTGAGGACTTTCAGAAAGAAATGGGCTTCAGTGCTGCCGCGTTGGCAAGGGCGCTGGGCGTCGCCACGCCAACTGTCAACAATATCCTGCGCGAACGGGGCGGCGTGTCTGCCGACATGGCGCTGCGTCTTTCCATCTGCCTGGATACCACCCCTGAATTCTGGCTCAACCTGCAGAGTACTTTTGATCTGCGAACTGCCGAACAGCGACATGGCGACGAGATCATCGGGTCGGTACAGCGCCTGGTCGCTTGAGACACACCCTGATCAGGGGCGCCACGGGCGTGGCGCCGCGAGGATCGTTCACGCATAATCCCGCGACTGACATTCGAAAATGGAGAGATTGGGGCAGCCTGTGGCCTCAATGTACACAATGACCTACACGCTCTACGGCATCAAAGCCTGCGACACCATGAAAAAGGCGCGCACCTGGCTCGAAGACAAAGCCATCGGCTACGAATTCCACGACTACAAGACCCAAGGCATCGACCGTGACAGCCTGAACCGCTGGTGCGACGAACACGGCTGGGAAGTCATCCTCAACCGTGCCGGCACCACCTTCCGCAAGCTCGACGACGCCAGCAAGGCCGACATTGACCAAGCCAAGGCCGTCGAACTGATGCTGGCCCAGCCGTCGATGATCAAGCGTCCGGTACTCGACCTTGGCACGCGCACATTGGTCGGCTTCAAGCCGGACCTGTACGCCGCCGCACTGGCCTGAGCCCGTCACCGCTCAATACCCTATTTCGCACGAGGTAATCACATGTCCAATACTCTGTTCAGCCTGGCCTTCGGTGTCGGCTCCCAGAACCGCCAGGGTACCTGGCTGGAAGTCTTCTACGCCCAACCTCTGGTCAACCCAAGCGCCGACCTGATCGCCGCCGTTGCCCCGATCCTGGGCTACGAAGGCGGTAACCAGGCCATTGCGTTCAGCAACGGGCAAGCGGCGCAACTGGCCGAAGCCGTGAAAGGTGTCGATGCCGCCCAGGCCGCCCTGCTGACCCGCCTGGCCGAAAGCCACAAGCCGCTGGTCGCCACCTTGCTGGCCGAAGACACAGCGCTGACCTCGACCCCAGAGGCCTACCTCAAGCTGCACCTGCTGTCGCACCGCCTGGTCAAGCCGCACGGCGTGAGCCTGGCCGGCATCTTCCCGCTGCTGCCGAACGTTGCCTGGACCAACCTGGGCGCCGTCGACCTGGCCGAGCTGGCCCAACTGCAACTGGAAGCGCGCCTGAAGGGCGAGCTGCTGGAAGTGTTCTCGGTAGACAAGTTCCCGAAAATGACCGACTACGTGGTCCCGGCCGGCGTGCGCATCGCCGACACCGCCCGTGTGCGCCTGGGCGCCTACATCGGCGAAGGCACCACCATCATGCACGAAGGCTTCGTCAACTTTAACGCCGGCACCGAAGGCCCGGGCATGATCGAAGGCCGCGTGTCGGCAGGCGTGTTCGTCGGCAAGGGTTCGGACCTGGGCGGCGGCTGCTCGACCATGGGCACCCTGTCCGGCGGCGGCAACATCGTCATCAAGGTTGGCGAAGGCTGCCTGATCGGCGCCAACGCCGGTATCGGCATCCCGCTGGGCGACCGCAACACCGTCGAAGCCGGCCTGTACATCACTGCCGGCACCAAGGTGAACCTGCTGGACGAGCACAACGAGCTGGTCAAAGTGGTCAAGGCCCGCGACCTGGCCGGCCAGACCGACCTGCTGTTCCGCCGCAACTCGCTGAACGGCGCTGTGGAGTGCAAGACCCACAAGTCGGCCATCGAGCTGAACGAGGCGCTGCACGCCCATAACTGAGAACCTTCCACGGTTTGAAGTGATAAGATCGGGTCTGGCGTAATGCCAGACCCGTTTTTCATTCCAGGCCCCGCGAACATGTTCCAGCCCTCCCCCTGGCGTGCCGATTTCCCCGCCATCGACGCCCTGCAACGGCAGCACCAGACCTACCTGGACAGCGCCGCCACCAGCCAGAAACCGCAAGCCCTGCTCGATGCCCTGAGCCATTACTACGGCCATGGCGCGGCGAACGTGCACCGTGCCCAGCACTTGCCCGGCGCACTGGCGACCCAAGCGTTCGAAACCAGCCGCGACAAGGTTGCCGCCTGGCTCAATGCCGCCGACTCGCAGCAGATCATCTTCACCCACGGCGCCACCTCGGCCTTGAACCTGCTGGCCTACGGCCTGGAACACCGCTTCGAAGCCGGCGACGAAATCGCCGTCAGCGCCCTGGAGCACCATGCCAACCTGCTGCCCTGGCAACAGCTGGCCCGGCGACGCAACCTGCGCCTGGTGATTCTGCCGCTGGACGTGCAGGGCCGTATCGACCTCGACCAGGCACTGCAACTGATCGGGCCACGCACGCGGGTACTGGCGGTCAGCCAGCTGTCCAACGTGCTCGGCACCTGGCAACCGCTGCCAGCCTTGCTGGCCCACGCCCGGGCCCAAGGCGCGCTGACCGTGGTCGATGGCGCCCAAGGCGTGGTGCACGGCCGTCATGATGTGCAGCAGTTGGCCTGCGATTACTACGTGTTTTCCAGCCACAAGCTGTACGGCCCGGAAGGTGTCGGCGTGCTCTACGGCCGCAGCCAGGCGCTGGCGTTGCTGCGTCACTGGCAATTTGGCGGTGAAATGGTGCAACTGGCCGAGTACCAGAGTGCCAGCTTCCGCCCCGCGCCACTGGGGTTTGAAGCCGGAACCCCGCCCATCGCAGGTGTTATCGGCCTGGGCGCGACACTCGATTACCTGGCCAGCCTCGATGCCCATGCGGTCGAACGGCATGAGTCCAGCTTGCACCAGCACTTGCTGCGTGGCCTGGCCGACCGCGATGGCATCCGGGTGCTCGGTGCACCGCAGACGGCGTTGGCCAGCTTCGTCATCGAGGGGGTGCATAACGCAGACATCGCCCACCTGCTGACCGAACAAGGCATCGCCGTACGTGCCGGCCATCATTGCGCTATGCCGCTGCTCAAGGGGCTGGGGCTGGAGGGGGCGATTCGAGTGTCGCTGGGGCTGTATAACGACAGCGATGACCTGCAGCGCTTCTTCGAGGCGCTGGATCAAGGGCTGGAGTTGTTGCGATGAATGTGCCGACACCTGCCCGCGAAGCACTGGAACAGTTTGAACAGGCCCGTGGCTGGGAACAACGTGCACGGCTGCTGATGCAGTGGGGTGATCGGCTTGAGCCGCTGAGCGATGCGGACAAATGCGAGCGCAACCGCGTGCATGGCTGTGAAAGCCTGGTGTGGCTGGTGGCTGAGCAGCATGACGGCCAGTGGCAGTTCAAGGCCAGCAGCGATGCACGGTTGTTGCGCGGGCTGCTGGCGTTGCTGCTGGTGCGGGTGCAGGGCTTGGCCAGCAGCGAGCTGGCTGACCTGGATCTGCGGGCCTGGTTCAACCAGCTAGGGCTAGAACGGCAGCTGTCACCCTCGCGCAGCAATGGGCTACATGCGGTGTTGCAGCGCATGGCCGAGCTGGTTTCTGTCAGTTGAATCGGCGTCGGATGCTTCGCGGGGCAAGCCCGCACCCACAAGAACCCGCTCGTCAATGAGTTAACGGGCGAAAAATGCTGCACAGATCGTGCGCCTTACTCGGGCTTGACCCGCTCCGAAGGCCGCCGGGCACCTGCCACCAGCTTTTCCACGGCCTTGCTCGCCGCCACCATGGCAAAGGTCGCAGTCACCATCATCACCGCGCCAAACCCGCCCGAGCAGTCCAGGCGCACGCCTTCACCGACGAAGCTCTTCTGCAGGCAAACGCTGCCATCCCCCTTGGGGTAGCGCAGCTGCTCGCTGGAAAACACACAGGGCACACCGTAGTTGCGGCTGACATTGCGCGAGAAGTTGTAGTCGCGGCGCAAGGTCGAGCGTACCCGCGAGGCCAGCGGGTCGTTGAAGGTCTTGTTGAGGTCTCCGACCTGGATCTGCGTCGGGTCGATCTGCCCACCTGCGCCACCGGTGGTGACAATGGCGATCTTGCGGCGCTTGCACCAGGCGATCAGTGCGGCCTTGGCCATGACACTGTCGATACAGTCGATGACACAGTCGAGCCCTTCGGTGATGTACTCGGCCATGGTTTCGCGGGTCACGAAGTCAGCTACCGCATGCACCGTACACGCCGGGTTGATCGCCCGCAGGCGCTCGGCCATGACTTCGACCTTGGGCCGGCCCACCTGCCCTTCCAGGGCATGGGCCTGGCGGTTGGTATTGCTGACGCAGACATCGTCGAGGTCGAACAGGGTGATTTCGCCCACGCCACTGCGGGCCAATGCTTCGGCCGCCCAAGAGCCGACCCCGCCGATACCGACGACAGCTACATGGGCCAACTTCAGCCGTTGCAGGCCATCGTCGCCGTACAACCGGGCAACGCCGGCGAAGCGTGGATCTTCTGTGCTCATCTTGCTACCCCGAAGCTCATACCCCAAAAAACGGCGCGCATTATATGCCAATGGCGCCCGTAGCCTCCATCGTTAGGAAAGTGCCTACCAATCCTGCTTTAATATTCACTCAATTCGACAGACTTGGACGACAATGTCATCACGCAAATTCGGCCTCAACCTGGTCGTGGTCCTGGCCATCGCTGCGCTATTTACCGGGTTCTGGGCGCTGATCAACCGCCCGGTGTCCGCGCCTGCCTGGCCGGAACAGATCTCCGGCTTCTCGTATTCGCCGTTCCGTCTGGGCGAAAGCCCGCAAAAGGGCCAATACCCCAACGACGACGAGATGCGCCAGGACCTGGAGCAGATGAGCAAGCTGACCGACAGCATCCGCATCTATACCGTAGAGGGCACCCAGGCCGATATCCCGCGCCTGGCCGAAGAATTCGGCCTGCGGGTGACCTTGGGTATCTGGATCAGCCCGGACCTTGAGCGCAACGAGCGCGAAATCGCCAGCGCCATTGAACTGGCCAACACCTCGCGCAGTGTGGTGCGGGTAGTGGTGGGCAACGAGGCGCTGTTCCGCGAAGAAGTCACCCCACAAGCCTTGATCCAATACCTGGACCGGGTACGCGCGGCGGTCAAGGTGCCGGTCACCACCAGTGAGCAATGGCACATCTGGAAGGAAAACCCGGAGCTGGCCAAGCACGTCGACCTGATCGCCGCGCACATCCTGCCTTACTGGGAATTCGTGCCGATGAAGGACTCGGTGGAATTCGTGCTCGACCGCGCCCGCGAGCTCAAGCAGCAGTTCCCACGCAAGCCACTGCTGCTGTCGGAAGTCGGCTGGCCAAGCAACGGCCGTATGCGCGGCGGTGCCGATGCCACCCAGGCCGACCAGGCCATCTACCTGCGCACCTTGGTCAACACCCTCAACCGCCGTGGCTACAACTACTTTGTCATCGAGGCCTACGACCAGCCCTGGAAAGCCAGTGACGAAGGCTCGGTAGGCGCCTACTGGGGCGTGTTCAACGCCGAACGCCAGCAGAAGTTCAACTTCGATGGCCCCGTGGTCGCCATCCCGCAGTGGCGGGCCCTGGCCGTGGCGTCTGTGGTACTGGCGATGATTGCCCTGGCCGTGCTGCTGATCGACGGTTCGGCCTTGCGCCAGCGTGGCCGCACCTTCCTGACCTTCATCACCTTCCTGTGTGGGTCGGTGCTGGTGTGGATCGCCTACGACTACAGCCAGCAATACAGCACCTGGTTCAGCCTGACCGTCGGCGTGCTGCTGGCGCTGGGGGCCTTGGGCGTGTTCATCGTGCTGATGACCGAGGCCCACGAACTGGCGGAGGCGGTATGGATTCACAAGCGACGGCGCGAGTTCCTGCCGGTGCAGGCCGACAGCGCCTACCGGCCCAAGGTGTCGGTGCATGTACCGTGCTACAACGAGCCGCCCGAGATGGTCAAGCAGACCCTCGATGCCCTGGCCGCGCTGGATTACCCCGACTATGAAGTGCTGGTGATCGACAACAACACCAAGGACCCGGCCGTGTGGGAGCCGCTCAAGGCGCACTGCGAGAAGCTTGGCGAGCGCTTCAAGTTCTTCCACGTCGCGCCGTTGGCCGGCTTCAAGGGCGGCGCACTCAACTACCTGCTCCCGCACACCGCCAAGGACGCCGAAGTGATCGCGGTGATCGACTCGGACTACTGCGTCGACCGCAACTGGCTCAAGCACATGGTGCCGCATTTCGCCGACCCGAAGATCGCCGTGGTGCAGTCGCCACAGGACTATCGCGACCAGCACGAAAGCGCCTTCAAGAAGCTGTGCTACAGCGAATACAAGGGCTTTTTCCACATCGGCATGGTGACCCGCAACGACCGTGACGCGATCATCCAGCACGGCACCATGACCATGACCCGCCGCACAGTCCTGGAAGAACTCGGCTGGGCCGAATGGTGCATCTGCGAGGATGCCGAACTGGGCCTGCGGGTATTCGAGAAAGGCCTGTCGGCCGCCTACGCCCACAACAGCTACGGCAAGGGCCTGATGCCCGACACCTTCATCGACTTCAAGAAGCAGCGCTTCCGCTGGGCCTATGGCGCCATCCAGATCATCAAGCACCATGCCGGCGCCCTGCTGCGCGGCAAGGGCAGCGAGCTGACCCGTGGCCAGCGCTACCACTTCCTGGCCGGCTGGCTGCCGTGGGTGGCCGACGGCATGAACATCTTCTTCACCGTCGGCGCATTGCTGTGGTCGGCGGCGATGATCATCGTCCCGCACCGGGTCGACCCGCCGCTGATGATTTTCGCCATCCCGCCCCTGGCGCTGTTCTTCTTCAAGGTCGGCAAGATCATCTTCCTGTACCGCCGGGCGGTCGGGGTCAACCTCAAGGATGCCTTCGCCGCGGCGCTGGCGGGGCTGGCGTTGTCGCACACCATCGCCAAGGCGGTGTTGTACGGGTTCTTCACCAGCAGCATGCCGTTCTTCCGCACGCCGAAGAACGCCGACAGCCACGGGGTGTTGGTGGCCCTCTCCGAAGCGCGTGAAGAGCTGTTCATCATGTTGCTGCTTTGGGGCGCGGCACTGGGCATCTTCCTGGTGCAAGGGCTGCCAAGCTCGGACATGCGCTTCTGGGTGGCGATGTTACTGGTGCAGTCGTTGCCGTATCTGGCGGCGTTGGTGATGGCGTTGCTGTCTTCGCTGCCAAAGCCTGCGGACAAGGTTGCGCAGCCACAGCAGGCCTGAAAATCCGGGGGCGCTTTGCGCCCCATCGGCCCGCTTGTTTGATATAAGATAACGCCCCTCGTTTTTCCGCCTTGCCTTGCCCCGGAGTTCCCCATGACGGCCCCTGCCGAGCTCTCGCCTACCCTTCAACTGGCCTGCGACCTGATCCGTCGCCCCTCGGTCACCCCCGTCGATGCCGACTGCCAGGCACAAATGATGAGTCGCCTGGGCGCCGTGGGCTTCACCCTCGAACCCATGCGCATCGAGGACGTCGACAACTTCTGGGCCACCCATGGCAACCAGGAAGGCCCGGTGCTGTGCTTCGCCGGCCACACCGACGTGGTGCCGACCGGCCCGGTGCAGCAGTGGCAGCATGAGCCGTTCGAAGCGCTGATCGACGCCGACGGCATGCTCTGCGGCCGTGGCGCCGCCGACATGAAAGGCAGCCTGGCCTCTATGGTGGTGGCCAGCGAGCGTTTCGTGCGTGACTACCCGGGCCACCGCGGCAAGGTCGCCTTCCTGATCACCAGCGACGAAGAAGGCCCGGCCCACCACGGCACCAAGGCCGTGGTCGAGCGCCTGAAAGCGCGCAACGAGCGCCTGGACTGGTGCATCGTCGGCGAGCCTTCGAGCACCAACCTGCTCGGCGACGTGGTCAAGAACGGCCGCCGCGGCTCGCTGGGCGCGAAGCTGACCGTACGTGGCAAGCAAGGCCATGTGGCCTACCCGCACCTGGCGCGCAACCCGATTCACCTCGCCGCCCCCGCCCTGGCAGAACTGGCGGCCGAACACTGGGACGAAGGCAACGCCTTCTTCCCGCCGACCAGCTTCCAGATCTCCAACCTCAACTCCGGCACTGGCGCCACCAATGTGGTACCCGGCGAACTGACCGCGCTGTTCAACTTCCGCTTCTCCACCGAGTCGACCGTCGAAGGCCTGCAACAGCGGGTAGCGGCGATCCTCGACAAGCATCAGCTTGAGTGGAGCGTCGAGTGGGCGCTGTCTGGCCTGCCGTTCCTCACCGAACCGGGCGAGTTGCTCGATGCCGTGTCGGCCAGCATCAAGGCCGTCACCGACCGTGATACCCACCCCTCCACCAGTGGCGGCACCTCGGACGGCCGCTTCATCGCCACCATGGGCACCCAGGTGGTCGAACTCGGCCCGGTCAACGCCACCATTCACCAGGTCGATGAGCGGATCCTGGCCAGCGACCTCGACTTGCTGACCGAGATCTACTACCAGACCCTGGTCCGGTTGCTCGCCTGATGCTCGCCTGCCCCCTCTGCCAGGCAGCCCTGACACCGCTCGACAACGGCGTGGTGTGCCCTGCGGGCCACCGCTTCGACCGTGCGCGCCAGGGTTACCTGAACCTGCTGCCGGTGCAGCACAAGAACAGCCGTGACCCCGGTGACAACCAGGCCATGGTCGAAGCCCGTCGCGACTTCCTCGACGCCGGCCACTATGCCCCGGTGGCCAGCCGCCTGGCCGAGCTGGCCGCCGAGCGCCGGCCCGGTGCCTGGCTGGACATCGGTTGCGGTGAAGGCTATTACACCGCGCAGCTCGCCAACGCCCTGCCCGATGCCGACGGCTATGCCCTGGACATCTCGCGCGAGGCGGTCAAGCGCGCCTGCCGGCGTGATCCAGCGATTACCTGGATGGTCGCCAGCATGGCCCGCGTGCCCCTGGCAGATGCCAGCTGCCAGTTCATCGCCAGCGTGTTCAGCCCGCTGGACTGGGCCGAAGCCAAACGCCTGCTCAGCCCCGGTGGCGGCTTGATGCGGGTCGGCCCGACCAGCGGCCACCTGATGGAGCTGCGCGAAGTGCTCTACGATGAAGTGCGTCCGTATGCCGATGACAAGCACCTGGCCCTGGTGCCGGAGGGCATGGCTCACGCGCACAGCGAAACCCTCGAGTTCCGCCTGAGCCTCGCGGCGCCCAAGGCACGCGCCGACCTGCTGGCCATGACCCCGCACGGCTGGCGCGCCAGCGCCGAAAAACGGGCACAGGTGATCGACCAGCCCGAGCCGTTCGAGGTCACGGTTTCCATGCGTTATGACTATTTCGTGCGCCAAGACTGAGCACACCCGGAGCCCTTATGCGCCAACCTGATATCGAGATTTACCTGAAGGACGCCGACGTCGACCACAAGCAGATTGCCGACTGGCTGGCCCAGGCCGTGGGCCCGTGCAGCGAGTGGCAGCAGAAAGGCCAGACCTTCAAGTGCAAGGCCGGTAACATTCCAGTCACCTGGTTACCCAAGGCTGTGGGGAAATGGAACAGCCTCTACCTGGAAAGCGAGCAGACCCCGTGGGCTGATGACATCGCCTGCGCCCGCGCGGCGCACGCCGCACTCGGCGTCGAAGTCCGCTGCGCACCGGGTGGCTGGGTCGAGGAAGACGGTGAAGAAGATGCCGATCGCTGGGTCCGCATCAGCGCCGACGGTGAAGAGGAAATCACCTGGCGCACTTCTTGAGCTGCAAGCTTTAAGCTGCAAGCGCCAAGACGAATCGCATCAGGCTGCAAGTACACGGTCACTTGCAGCTTGAGGCTTACAGCTTGAGGCTCAGAGCCCTACTACGTCCTCGGCTTGCAGGCCTTTCTGGCCCTGCACGCAGGCGTACTCGACCTGCTGCCCTTCGACCAGGGTACGATGCCCCTCACCGCGGATCGCGCGATAGTGGACGAACACATCCGCACCACCTTCGCGTTGAATGAAGCCATAGCCCTTGGCATCGTTGAACCACTTTACATTCCCAGTCTCACGAGACGACATCTGAACTACTCCGGATTTTTATTGTGAAGATCGCCTTGTAGGCACGCAGTCATCACCACGTGCCGACGCCGCTTGCCGAAATATCCTGCAAGTGGCAGGCCGAGTATATGACACAGATTAAAAAAAATTGATGACGCCTCCACTTTTTGCCGATTTTTGCTGAACTTACGCACATACGGCAGACTAAATGGCTGGATACTCACCTGAAAATCATTCCCAGGGCACACACCCCATGACCCGTTCCCCCCTGCGCCGCCTGATCTTCGGCGCCCTGCGTCGCCTGTTGTACCTGTGGGTGCGCTCCGAGACCATCAACCAGTCGTCGCTGACGCTCAAGCTCGACCGCAGCCGCCCGGTGTTCTATGCCCTGCCTTCGCCCTCACTGACTGACCTGGCAGTCCTCGACCGCGAATGCACCAAAGCGGGGCTGCCACGCCCGGTGCTACCGGTGGCCGTGGGCACATTGCAGGAACCGGCGGCGTTCTTCTACCTGACACCCGACCCCGACTGGCTGGGCCGCCAGGACAAGAGCGGCGCCCCGCCCACCCTCGAACGCCTGGTCGCAGCGGTAAGCCAGCATGCCGAGGAAGATGCGCAGATCATCCCGGTGAGCGTGTTCTGGGGCCAAACCCCCGCCAGTGAGTCCAGCCCATGGAAGCTGCTGTTCGCCGACAGCTGGGCGGTCACCGGGCGCCTGCGCCGGCTGCTGACCGTGCTGATACTGGGGCGCAAGACCCGCGTGCAGTTCTCTGCCCCGATCCACCTGCGCGAACTGGTGCAGCACAACAAAGGCCATGAACGCACCGTGCGCATGGCCCAGCGCCTGATGCGCGTGCACTTTCGCAACCTCAAGACGGCAGTCATCGGCCCGGACATCTCGCACCGACGCAACCTGGTCAAAGGCCTGGTCCATGCCCCGCAGGTGCGCCAGGCCATCAGCGATGAGGCCGAGCGTGAGGGCATCCCGCTGGCCAAGGCCGAAGCCCAGGCACTGCGCTATGGCAACGAGATCGCCTCGGACTACACCTACACCGCGATCCGCTTCCTTGAAGTGGTACTGAGCTGGTTCTGGAACAAGATCTACGACGGCATCAAGGTCAACCACATCGAGCAGGTGCAGGGCATCGCCCCTGGCCACGAAGTCGTCTACGTGCCCTGCCACCGCAGCCACATCGACTACCTGCTGCTGTCCTACCTGCTGTTCAAAAACGGCCTCACCCCACCGCACGTGGCGGCCGGCATCAACCTCAACATGCCGGTGGTCGGTAGCCTGCTGCGCCGTGGCGGGGCCTTTTTCATGCGCCGTACCTTCAAGGGCAACCCGCTTTATACCGCTGTGTTCAACGAGTACCTGCACACGCTGTTCAGCAAGGGCTTCCCGGTGGAGTACTTCGTCGAAGGCGGCCGTTCGCGCACCGGGCGCATGCTGCAGCCGCGCACCGGCATGCTGGCGATCACCCTGCGCAGCTTCCTGCGCTCTTCGCGCACGCCGATCGTCTTCGTGCCGGTGTACATCGGCTACGAGCGCGTGCTCGAAGGCCGCACCTACCTGGGCGAGTTGCGCGGCGCCAGCAAGAAGAAGGAATCGATCTTCGACATCTTCAAGGTGTTCAGCGCGCTCAAGCAGCGTTTTGGCCAGGTCTATGTCAACTTTGGCGAGCCGATCCGTTTGGCCGGCTTTCTCGATGCACAGCAACCCGGCTGGCGCGAGCAGGAGCATGGCCCGCAGTTCCGCCCAGCCTGGTTGAATGAAACCACCACACGCCTGGGTGAAACCGTAGCCCGCCACCTCAATGGGGCTGCGGCGATCAACCCGGTCAACCTGGTGGCCCTGGCGCTTCTGTCCACCAGCCGTCACGCCCTCGACGAACGCGCCCTGTGCCGCGTGCTCGACCTGTACCTGGCGCTGTTGCGCCAAGTACCGTATTCGCCCCACACCACCTTGCCCGAGGGCGACGGCATGGCGCTGATCGAGCACGTGAAGGGCATGAAGCTGCTGGCTGAGCAGAAGGACGCCTTGGGCCGCATCCTGTACCTGGATGAAGCCGATGCGGTGCTGATGACCTATTACCGCAACAACGTCCTGCATATCTTCGCCCTGCCGGCGCTGCTGGCGAGCTTCTTCCTCAGCAGCTCGCGGATGAGCCGTGAACTGCTTGGCCAGTATGTCAAAGCGCTGTACCCATACCTGCAGGCCGAGCTGTTCCTGCGCTGGGCACCCGAGCAACTGGACGAGGTGATCGACCAATGGCTGGCGGCGCTGGTCGCGCAAGGGCTGCTGCGCCAGGAAAACGATGTATACCTGCGCCCGGCCCCCAGCTCGCGCCCGTTCGTGTTGCTGACCTTGCTGGCCCGCAACATCACCCAGACCCTGCAGCGCTTCTACATGGCCACCTCGCTGCTGCTCAACAGCGGCCAACACAGCCTGAGCGCCGAAGCACTGGAAGACCTCTGCGTGATGATGGCCCAGCGCCTGTCGATCCTGCATGGCCTGAATGCCCCGGAGTTCTTCGACAAGAGCCTGTTCCGCCACTTCATCCAGACGTTGATCGAGCAAGGGGTGCTGCAAGCGGACGCGCAAGGCAAGCTGGGCTATCACGACAAGCTCGCCGAGCTGGCCGAAGGGGTCGCCAAGCGTGTGCTCTCGGCAGAGCTGCGGCTGTCGATCCGCCAGGTAGCCTTGCATCGCGACGATGCCCTGGAAACTTCGGCCCTCTAAGGCTTCATCTACCGCGCAAATCCGTTAAAGTCCTTGGCGTTGGCCACAAGCCAACGCCACGGACAACGGAGATTCCATGAAAAAGCTCGTAATGCTGTGTTGTGCATCCCTGCTCGCAGCCTGCTCCAGCCACACCCCGTCGCCCCAGGCGAGCCTTGAGGGTGAAGTCTTCTACCTGCAGCGCATCGCCCTGCCACCCACCGCCACCCTCAGCGTGGAGCTGCAGGATGTGTCGCTGATGGACGCCCCTGCCGTCACCCTGGCGCGCCAGGCCGGCCCGGTCAAAGGCAACGTGCCACTGCCGTTCCACCTCACCTACGACCCGGCCCAGGTCAAGCCTGGCCACCGCTATGCGGTGAGTGCCCGTATCGAACTGGACGGCAAGCTGCTGTTCATCAACACCGAGCATCACGGCGTCACGCTGGATGGCAGCGACGTGCAGCCAGTACGGGTCAAAGTCGACCCCGTGCGCTGATACCCGCCTATTTCTGTTCAAAAGGAAAGCTTCATGATTCGCTCCTCCCTGCGTTTCACCGCCCTGTGCGCCGGCCTGTTGCTGTCGGCCAGCGCGCTGGCCCTGTCGCTTGGCGACCTGACCCAGAAGGACGCCAGCGGTGGCCTGAAAGACGCCCTGACCCAGGGCGCGCAGATTGCCGTCAAGCAGCTGAGTGCCCCCGGCGGCTTCAGCAACAACCCGGACGTGCGCATCGAGTTGCCGGGCAACCTCGGCAAGGCCGCCAAGGCCATGAAGATGTTCGGCAAGGGTGACCAGGTTACAGCCCTGGAAGACAGCATGAACAAGGCCGCAGAGGCGGCGGTACCGCAAGCCCAGGCAATCCTGGTGGATGCGGTGACGAACATGAGCGTGACCGATGCCAAGGGCATCCTCAGCGGTGGCGACGACTCTGCCACCCAGTACCTGAACAAGAGCAGCCGCGAGCAGATCCGCGCCAAGTTCCTGCCGATCGTCAAGGCAGCGACCGACAAGGTTGGCGTGGTTCAGCAATACAACAACTTTGCCGGTCAAGCTTCAGCCCTGGGGCTGGGCAGTGCCAAGAGCGCCAATGTCGAGAGCTACGTGACCGAAAAGGCCCTGGATGGCCTGTTTGAAATGATCGCCAAGCAGGAGCAGAGCATTCGCCAGAACCCGGCCGAGGCCGCTACCAGCCTGGCCAAAAAGGTATTTGGCGCACTGTGATGCCAAGACGACAAGGCCGCTCCTGCGCAGGAGCGGCCTTGTGTCGCGAAAGGAGGGCAAAGCCCTCCCAGCGGCCTCAGCCCTTCCGGACCCTGAACCACGCCGCATACAACGCCGGCAAGAACAGCAACGTCAACGCCGTCGCAACGATCAACCCGCCCATGATCGCCACCGCCATCGGCCCATAGAACACGCTACGCGACAACGGGATCATCGCCAGCACCGCCGCCAGTGCCGTCAGCACGATCGGCCGGAAGCGCCGTACCGTAGCCTCGATGATCGCCTGCCAACGCTCCATCCCCGAGGCGATGTCCTGTTCGATCTGATCCACCAGGATCACCGAGTTGCGCATGATCATCCCGGCCAGGGCAATGGTGCCGAGCATGGCCACGAAGCCGAACGGCTGGCGGAACACCAGCAGGAACAAGGTCACGCCAATCAGCCCCAGGGGCGCGGTAAGGAACACCATCACCGTGCGCGAGAAACTGCGCAACTGGATCATCAACAGGCTCAACACCACCACGATGAACAGCGGCATACCGGCATTCACCGATTTCTGCCCGCGCTCGGAATCTTCCACGGTACCGCCCACCTCGAGCAGGTAGCCATCCGGCAGTTTGGCCTTGACGTCGCTTAACGTCGGCTCGATCTGTCGCACCAGGGTCGCCGGCTGCTCCTTATCGTAGATGTCGGCACGCACGGTCACCGTTGGCAGGCGGTTGCGGTGCCAGATGATGCCTTCTTCGAAGCCGTACTCCAGGGTCGCTACCTGCGACAGCGCCACGCTCTGGCCGTTGTCGGTGGGCAGCGCCAGGCTGCCCAGGTTAGCCAGGTCGCCACGCTCTTTCTGCGTGCCGCGCAGCAGGATCTCGATCAGTTCGTTGTCCTCGCGGTACTGGCTGACCGTGGTGCCGGTCAGCGAGCTGCGCAAGAAGCTCGACAGGTGCGCGGTGCTCACGCCAAGGGCGCGGGCGCGGTCCTGATCGATGGCCAGGAACACCGCCTTGCTTGGCTCCTCCCAGTCCAGGTGCACGTTTACCACGTGCGGGTTCTCGCGCACCTTGTCGGCCACTTCGCGGGCCAGGGCGCGCACCTTCTCGATATGCTCGCCGGTCACCCGGAACTGCACCGGGTAACCCACGGGTGGGCCGTTTTCCAGGCGCGTGACGCGGGCGCGCAAGTCGGGGAACTGCTGGTCGACGGTATCGATCAGCCAACTGCGCAGCCGTTCGCGCTCTTCCATCGATTTGGCCAGCACGACGAACTGGGCAAAGCTGGCAGCCGGCAGCTGCTGGTCCAGCGGCAGGTAAAAGCGCGGCGACCCGGTGCCCACATAGGCCACATAGTTGTCGATGCCGTCCTGCTGCTTGAGCAGCACCTCCAGTTGTTTGACCCGCTCGGCGGTATTGGCCAGCGACGCGCCCTCGGCCAGCTTCAGGTCGACCATCAGCTCTGGGCGCCCGGACGCCGGAAAGAACTGCTGCGGCACGAAGCGGAACAGCAGGATGCTGCCGACGAACGCTGCGAGGGTCAGCAGAATGACGGTCTTGCGACGCCGCACGCACCACTCGACCACACGCCGTACGCGCTGATAGAACGGCGTGGCGTAAGGGTCCGGCGCATGCCCATCGCTGCCATGACGGGCAGCATGCAGCTTGGCCAGGTCCGGCAGCAGGCGTTCGCCCAGATAAGGGACAAACACCACCGCCGCAACCCAGGAGGTCAGCAGCGCGATGGTCACGACCTGGAAGATCGAACGGGTGTACTCGCCCGTGCTCGACGCCGCCGTGGCAATCGGCAAGAAGCCGGCAGCGGTAATCAAGGTACCGGTCAGCATGGGGAAGGCCGTGCTCGTCCAGGCATAGCTGGCCGCCTTGAACCGGTCGTAGCCCTGCTCCATCTTGATCGCCATCATCTCCACGGCAATGATCGCGTCGTCCACCAGCAAGCCCAGCGCCAACACCAGCGCACCGAGCGAAATCTTGTGCAAGCCGATGCCGAAGTAGTGCATGGCGGCAAAGGTCATGGCCAGTACCAACGGAATGGCCAATGCCACCACCAGCCCGGTGCGCAAGCCCAAAGAGAAGAAGCTCACCAGCAGGACGATGACCAGCGCCTCGACCAGTACCTGGACGAACTCACCGACGCCGGCCTTGACTGCAGCCGGCTGGTCAGAGACCTTGCGCAGCTCCATACCGGCCGGCAGGTTGCGCGCCAGGCGCTCGAACTCACCCTCCAGGGCTTTGCCCAGCACCAGGATGTCGCCGCCGTCCTTCATCGACACGGCCAGGCCGATGGCGTCTTCACCCATGAAGCGCATGCGCGGCGCGGGTGGGTCGTTGAAGCCGCGGTGCACCTCGGCTACGTCACCAATGCGGAAGGTGCGATCGCCCACCCGAATCGGGAACTGACGAATCTGCTCGACACTGTCGAAGCGGCCGCTGACCCGCAGTTGCAGGCGCTCGCTGGGCGTCTCGAAGAAGCCCGCCGTGCTGACCGCGTTCTGCTCCTGGAGGGCCTGCTGGACGGCTTCCAGTGGCACGCCGAGGGTCGCCAGCTTGAGGTTGGACAGCTCGATCCAGACCTTCTCGTCCTGCAGCCCGACCAACTCGACCTTGCCCACATCCTTGACCCGCTGCAGCTGGATCTGGATGCGGTCGGCGTAGTCCTTGAGCACCGCATAGTCGAAGCCCGTGCCGGTCAGCGCGTAAATATTGCCGAACGTGGTGCCGAATTCGTCATTGAAGAACGGGCCCTGGATTTCCGGCGGCAAGGTGTGGCGGATGTCCGCGACTTTCTTGCGGATCTGGTACCACAGCTCCGGGATATCCTTGGAATGCAGCGAGTCGCGGGCCATGAAGGTCACCTGCGACTCGCCCGGTCGGGAGAACGAGACGATCTTCTCGTACTCGCCGGTCTCCATCAGCTTCTTCTCGATGCGCTCGGTGACCTGGCGCGACACTTCCTCGGCGGTGGCGCCGGGCCACACGGTGCGCACGACCATGGCCTTGAAGGTGAACGGCGGGTCCTCGCTCTGGCCCAGCTTGGTGTAGGACATGGCGCCAATGGCAGCCAGCAGGATCATCAGGAACAGTACGATCTGGCGATTGCGCAGCGCCCAGGCGGAAAGGTTGAAACCCATCGGGACTTACTCCTTGGCCGTCAGGTTCACTACACGGTTGGTGCGATCCACGGGGCGCACCTCCTGCCCCTCGCGCAGCACATGGCCCCCGGCGGCGACCACCCAGTCGCCCGGTTTCAAGCCTTCGAGCACCGGTACACTGTCAGAGCCATACGGCCCCAGGCGCACCACCGTGCGCTCCAGGCGGCGGTCCTGGCCGACCCGCCAGACATAGGCCTGGCCGTTTTCTGCAGTGACCGCCGACAACGGCACTGCCAGTGGGATCAGCCCTTCATGGGCGATGAAAACACGTGCGCTCTGGCCCAGCTCGGCGGGCGCCTTGGCCGAGGTGAAGGCGATGCGTGCGGCGAAGGTTCGCGAACGTGGGTCGGCTGCCGGCGAGAGTTCACGGATACGCCCGTCGAAGCGCTCGCCTGGGTGCGACCACAGCTCCACGCTGACGCCTTGGCCCACGGCAAAACGGGAAAATTGCTGCTCCGGCAGGCCGATGACCACCTCACGCTCGCCGTCTGCGGCCAAGGTGAACACGGTCTGCCCGGCCGCGACCACCTGGCCGACTTCGACCTGGCGCTTGGCGATGACACCGGCCTGCGGCGCACGCAGCACTGCGTACTCGGCCTGGTTGCCGGCCACATCGAACTCGGCCTTGGCTTGTTTCAGGCGGGCCATGCCAGCGCGGTACAGGTTTTCGGCATTGTCGTACTGGGAGTGGCTGACCATCTGCCGATCCAGCAGCTTCTGGTAGCGGTCACGCTCGGCGCGCACCAGCGACAGGTTGGCCTCGGCGGCGGCCAGCTGGGCACGATTGGCTTCCAGTTGCAGGCGCACATCCTGTGGGTCCAGCTCGGCCAGCGGCTGCTCGGCCTTGACCCGCTGGCCCTCTTCGACCAGGCGTTTGCTGACTTTGCCGGTAATGCGGAAGGCCAGCTCCGGTTCGAAGCGCGCGCGCACTTCGCCGGGGTAGCTGTCGGCAGCTGCTTCGGCCGGCTGTGGTTGAATCACCAGTGCCGGGCGCGGCGCGGCAGGTGGCGCGGCTTCCTGGCCGCACGCCGCAAGGAGCAGCGCGACGGCAGTGGGCAGAGCGATGGACAAGGCATGGCGCAACATGATGAATCCTTTCGCGAAGAGCACATCGAATATTTATACTGACGGGTATATTAAATCAGGGAATCGGCGCCGGGAAGGGTGTCTGTGGTGGTTTTTGCAAGGTGGGGCTTGAGGCCTCTGGCGCCTGTGAGATCGAGCGCCGCGCGGGCGGCGCTCGATCTCAAAAGCGCTATAAATCCCCCGCCAAACACCTCCCGCCCCAACACAACTGTCCAGTGACAGACAGCACGTATTGCATGGACACTTTCACCGAAAGGCGTCCGACCCGCTAAGATGGGCGACTCTTCAACAAGATGCAGACTCCAATGCCCAACGACGCACCCATCGGACCAGGCCGGCCCAAGGACCTGGCCAAACGCGAGGCGATCCTCGAAGCGGCCAAGACACTGTTCCTCAGCCTTGGCTATGCCAACACCAGCATGGATGCGGTCGCTGCGGCGGCAGGTGTTTCAAAACTCACGGTGTACAGCCACTTCACCGACAAGCAGACGCTGTTCTGCTCGGCGGTCATGGCCACCTGCCAGATCCAGCTACCGGACCTGCTGTTCGAGTACCCCGAGGGGGCACCGGTGGACGAGGTGCTGCTGACCATTGCCCGTAACTTCCAGGCGCTGATCAGCAGTGACGAAGCAGTTAAGCTCAGCCGCCTGATCATGGCCCAAGGCAGCCTGGACCCAAGCTTTGGCGAGTACTTCTACGAAGCTGGGCCCAAGCGCGTGCTGGCGGGAATGGAAGCGCTGCTGCGCGGGGCGGATGAGCGCGGGTTACTGCGCATCGACAACCCGTTGCGCGCGGCGGAGCACTTCTTCTGCCTGGTCAAGGGCGCACCGGATTATCGGTTGCTGCTCGGCTGCGCCGGGCCGCTGGAAGGGGATGAAGCCGAGGCGCATGTGCGGGAGGTGGTGGGGGTGTTCATACGCGCCTTCCACCCCTGATTGGCCGACAACACACGAATCGGCATGCATTCCGGTCAGGCCTTCAGGGCCTTCTTCGGGTAAATGTCATACCGGCTCGACTTGCCCTCCAGGCTGTGGCTTGGCTTCGGCCCGTCGATGATCGGCGCCTTGCGTGGCCGTTTCACCACCACCCGGTGGCTGGCAAGCGCCAAAGCGGCTTCTAGCAAGGCCGGGGCATCCAGGTCATCACCGACCAGTGGCCGGAATACGCGCATCTCCTTCTTCACCAGCGCGCTTTTGTCCCGGTGCGGGAACATCGGGTCGAGGTAGATCACCTGCGGCGGCTCCCCTTCCCAGGCACGCATGCGCTCGATGGCGTTGCCGGTCAGCAGGCACATGCGCCCAACGATCGGGCCCACCTCGTCATCCGCCCGCGCCCGCGCCAGGCCGTCTTCCAACAATGCGGCAATCAGCGGCTGGCGTTCGATCAGGGTCATCTGGCACCCCAGGCTGGCCAGCACAAATGCATCCTTGCCCAGCCCTGCCGTGGCATCGAGCACCTGCGGTCGTACACCCTGGGCGATGCCCACTGCCTTGGCGATCATCTGGCCGTTGCCACCGCCAAACTGGCGCCGATGCGCGGCCTGGCCTTCGACGAAGTCCACCCGCACCGGCCCAGGCGCCTGCGGGCCCAGTTGGTGGATCTGCAAGCCTTCAGCGCCCACCTGCACGGCGAAACCCGCGGCATCGTCCTGCAGCGGCAGGCCCAGGCGCTCGGCCCACGCCGTAGCCTGTTGCGCATACTCTGCCGACATCGCTTCGACCCTGATACCCGTGCCTTGCTCTTCCATCGTCCACACCTAAAAAATCAAACCACGCCCTTATGAATCGGCAACCACGGCCGATACAGGCAATATCCCGCTATTCTGCCAGAGCACAACGCGCGCGACTGCCATGACAGATACTCTTCCCATCGGTTTGACCTACCTGTCGCCTGTCGGCCACTACGGTCAACAGAATACCCAGACACTCGGGGGCGTCAGCCACCTGTGGCAGGATTTCTTTGCCCGCGCCATGGCCGAGCAACAGGCAGAGGAAGCGGACAGCGTCAGCCAGTCGTTCGTCCAGTACGATCAGCACAGCGGCGAGCCGGTCGGCGGTGCCAGGGCGCTGGCGCTGATCGATGCCCAGCGTGCGCTGCCGGTGCACGACACCGAAATCGCACCGCCCGAGCCACTGTTCCTGCCCAAGGCCGAACTGGAAGCTAACCTGCTGGAGCCCGCCGCCGAGCCGTTCAGCGCCATCGAGCTGATAGAGCAGCAGCGTGAACTCGACCTGAGCAACAGCTGGTTGCGCCCGGTGGTCATGAGCCAGGGTCACCCGCTTGCCGAGCCCGGCCCAGGCCCCTCCCCGCGCCCGCTGTTCCTGCCTATCGCCGAGTTCGAGACGAACCTGCTGGACCCGGCCCCCGAGCCTTTCGACGAAACCACGCTGGCCAAGCAGCAGAATGACCTGGCGTTCGACATCCACTGGGCGCGCCCGGTGGTGCTGAACAACGTTCGCGTTCACGCCTGAGGTTGCGCAAGCTCAGCGGCAGATCTGCCAGCGGCCCATATCGAGGTGGAAGTGATTGTGGTGCGCGGCGTTGTAGTCTGGCCCCAGCACGGTACTGAAGCGTTCACAGGCCACCTGCTGCACCTGACGTAGGAAATCAGCTTTCTGCCCCCCCGCTTGCCAGTCCCGAGCCAGTACGATGCGCTGCCCGTCCTGCAAGCGAAAACCACTGATGTCCAGGGCATTGGCGGTGGCGTGCTGACTGAGCCGGCCTTGTTTGCGGTGATAGACATTGCGGCAGGCAAAACTGCCCAGGTGGTCGACCTGCGTCACCCGCTGCCCCAATACCCGCTGCGCCACCGGTTGCAGCCCATGCTGCTCGAACAGCGCGTAAGCCACCGCCAACGGGCAACTGGCCAGGAAGCTGCTGCTGAGCCGCGCCTGACCGCCCTCGATGCGCCATACGTTGCGCAGCGGGCAATTGGCCGAGGCCGGGCTGTCGGCTTGCCCCCGGTACCGCAGATCGCTGGTTTCCAGTGCCTGACGGCATAGCGCGGGGTCATCGCGCAGGCGCGACAGCTTGAAGGTGGTGAGCAGGTTCGGCGGCTGGCGCACGTCCAGCGGCGCCCAGGGGTTCCAGGCAGCCGGCAGGCGCCAGTCAAAATGCCAGGCCAGGCCTGCCAGCAGTGACAGGCCCAGCAACAGTACCAGCAAGGCACGCATGGCGATTCAGCGGCGGAACAGGTCGTTGAGCTGGGCAAAGGGCAGCGCCTGTTCACCGTAGCCGAACGTACCCTCGTCACGAATCTCCAACGCGGCCCGGTGGAAAGCCCCCAGCGCCGCACGGGCCAGCGACGAGCCGACACTGATGCGGCGCACCCCAAGGTCTTGCAACTGGTTGACGCTCAGGGTCACGCCCGCCAGCCCCATCAGCACATTGACCGGCTTGGGCGCCACCGCCTGCACCACCGCGCGAATTTCTTCGACGGTGCGCAGCCCTGGCGCGTAGAGCACATCGGCCCCGGCCTCGGCATAAGCTTGCAGGCGCAGGATGGTGTCATCCAGGTCCAGGCGCCCGTGCAGCAGGTTTTCTGCCCGGGCGCACAGGGTGAACGGAAACGGCAGGCTACGCGCTGCCTGAACCGCCGCGCGGACGCGTTCCACAGCCAGGCCATGGTCATAGATAGGGGCTTCACTGCGCCCGCTGGCGTCTTCGATGGAACCCCCTACAAGACCCGCCTCGGCGGCCCGCAGGATGCTCTGTGCGCAGTCTTCGGGCAGGTCGCCGAAGCCGTTCTCCAGGTCGGCGGCTACCGGCAAGGCCGTGGCATCGACAATAGCCCCGGCGTTATCCAGGGTTTCGTCCAGGCTCAAGGCACCTTCGGCATCCGGTCGGCCCAGGCTGAACGCCAGGCCCGCGCTGGTCGTGGCCAGCGCCTCGAAGCCCAGGCTGGCGAGCAGCTTGGCGGAGCCGGCATCCCACGGGTTGGGGATGACGAAGGCCCTGTCGCGTTCGTGCAGTGCCTTGAAGGCTTCGGCTCGCAGGGTTTGCACATCCATGGTCTCAACCTCAGGCAGTCAGGAGTGGTCAGAGTAGTCCCAGTTGTTCGACCTCAGGGGCGCGTGGCAATTCCGGCAAAGGTGCAAGGCCAGGCAGGCGCTGCATCAGACGTTGATGAAAACGCTGGGCCAACGCCGCGGCCAGGCGGTTATCCGAGGTGTGCAGGAAGATGTAGGGGCTACGACCTTCCTCGACCCAACTGGCCACCTTGGCCACCCAGGGCGTCAGGAAGGCTTCGTTGGCTTCAAGCTGCGGATGGCCAATAAAACGTACCTGCGGATGCTGGCTGAAGGCGGCCGGGCGTGGCGGCACCTTGGGTTTCTTGGCCTGGGCATGCAGCACGGCGGGCTCGCGCGAGGTGCAACTGAACAACGCCCGCGGGTCGAGGCAGATGCGCTCGACACCACGCTCGAGCAACAGCCGGTTGAGCTGCCGCTCCTCTTCACCGCGCGCAAAAAAAGCCTCGTTGCGCACTTCGACGGCCAACGGCACACCCACTTGATCCAGAAAATGGCTCAACTCTGCCAGGCGCGAAGGCCCGAATAACGCAGGCAACTGCAGCCAGTAAGGCGATACCCGTTCACCCAGCGGTGCCATCAAACGGGTGAAGGCAGCGGCCGCGTCCAGCTGATCGCGCAGGTCTCCCCCATGGCTGACCTCGCGGGGGAATTTGGCGGTGAAACGAAAGTGCGCCGGCATCGTCTGCGCCCAGCGTGCCACGGTGGCGGGTGCGGGGCTGGCGTAGAAGGTGGTATTGCCTTCGACCGCGTTGAACACCTGGCTGTACAGGCCAAGGTACTCAGCGGCTCGGGCATCGGCGGGGTACAGGTAGTCGCGCCAGGCGTTTTCGCTCCATGACGGACAACCCAGAAAATAAGGCAGAAGAGAAGGAATCATCCCTCAAATGTACAGGTCGAGCCCCAGTACTTCCATGTCCCAATCGGTAAAACCGGCCGTGCTCAGGTAGCTCGCCAACGCAGTGGCGGTACGCCGGTCACGGGCGCGAGGGAAGATCATGTCTTGCTGACGGGCTGGCAGGCCACCGCTGCGACGGCGAACGGCCGCCTCCTGGGCCAGCTCACCCTGCTCGCCGCTGTCGATGATGTCGGCATCTTCGATGGCCTCATCGCGCACCGACGCTTTGCGCGGTGTGCGCTTGATCGGGTAGGACTGCGATGAGAAACCGTCGATACGCATGGCGTGAACACTCAGAACCGATGATGGCAATTTAGCAGCATCAGAGTTACGTCGCTAATGCTTGAGTGATAACTGGACCACAGTTCGCGAGAAAGGTTTTAGCGTCATCGGCGATAACCGACGAACAACACTCAGCGCTTCTTGGGTGTCGCTACATTATCGCGCAAGTACACAGGTTGCGCCTGCTCGGCGCCGATCGCTTCGCCGCGCGCCCAGGCAAAGCTGGCCAGGCTGAGGATATCCAGGGCATTGGGCAACGCCGCCGCATTGCTGGCGGCGACGTGCACAGCCAGGCGCTCGGCATAGCCCCAACCGGTACCGGCACCGAACCACTCGGCGGTGCTGGCGTCGGGCAGCGCCACGCGCTCGGGCGGCAGTACCGCTTCCTGGCCGACCAGGCGCATTTCGCCAGCGCTGGCCTGGTAGCAGCCCCAGTACACCTCGTCCATGCGCGCATCGATGGCGGCCGCCACGTGCTGCGCACCCTGCTCGCGCAACGCACCTTGCGCCAGCGCGGCCAGGTTGGACACCGGCAGCACCGGGCGCTCGAGGGCGAACGCCAGGCCCTGGACCACACCGATGGCGATCCGCACGCCGGTGAAGGCCCCCGGGCCACGGCCGAACGCGATGGCGTCCAGCGCATTCAAGGCCACACCCGAGTCAGCCAGCAGCTGTTTGATCATCGGCAGCAACTTCTGCGCGTGCTGACGTGGGATCACCTCGTAATGGCTGGTTACCTTGCCGTCATGCAACAAGGCGACGGAACAGGCTTCGGTGGCGGTATCCAGGGCCAGCAGGGTGGTCATCGAACGGGTTTCCAGGTGCAGGGAAAAGAGCGCCAGTATAAACGACAACGGCCCGCAAGCGGGCCGTTGTGATGCAAGGCGATGGATCAGCTCAGGGCTGCCAGTACCTTGGCGGTGATGGCGTCGACCGAACCGACACCTTCGATGTGGCTGTACTTCGGCTTGCCAGCATTTGCAGCCGACAGCTTCTGGTAGAACTCGACCAGCGGCTTGGTCTGGGTGTGGTAGACCGACAGGCGATGACGCACGGTTTCTTCCTTGTCGTCGTCGCGCTGGATCAGGTCTTCGCCGGTCTCGTCGTCCTTGCCTGCCACTTTCGGCGGGTTGTACTGAATGTGGTAGGTGCGGCCCGAGGCCAGGTGCACACGGCGACCGGCCATACGGCCAACGATTTCTTCATCGTCAACGGCGATTTCGACCACGGCGTCGATGTCGACACCGGCGGCGACCATGGCTTCGGCTTGCGGAATGGTCCGTGGGAAGCCGTCGAACAGGCAGCCGTTGGCGCAATCCGGCTGGGCGATGCGCTCCTTTACCAGGCTGATGATCAGATCGTCGGAGACCAGCTGGCCGGCATCCATGACTTTCTTCAGTTCCAGGCCCAGCGGGGTACCGGCCTTGACGGCGGCACGCAGCATGTCACCGGTGGAGATCTGTGGAATACCGAACTTCTCGGTGATGAACTTTGCCTGAGTACCTTTACCGGCCCCGGGAGCTCCCAGCAGAATTACGCGCATCTCGTGCTCCTCAAATTTTTTTATGAAATTCAATGGATTCGGCAACCAGGGCCAAGTCCGGAAAATCGGGTATGACCATAAATCGGTCAGAAGGCTGCTCAAGATACACAGCGCCCGGCAGCCAGACAAGCGTCCCAAAGTTGCAGGAATGCGCCACTTGCGACCTGCCCGGCAAGCGGTTGCGCTCGGCGCAACCGCCCTCCCCATTCCTGATGGCCTCCCTCCTCACACCTGCGCCTGGCAAACCAGACGCGGCCTCAGCCGGTGTTGCGCAGGCCCGCGGCGATGCCCGCCACGGTGACCAGCAAGGCCTGCTCCAGCGGGCTGTCCAGAGCGGCTTCGCGCCTGCGCGAACGCGCCAGCAGCTCGGCCTGAAGGCGGTGCAGCGGGTCCAGGTAAGTGTTGCGCAGGCTGATGAATTCCAGGGTTTCGGGGCTGTGCGCCAGTAGCACCGGCTGCCCGGTCAAGCCCAGTACCACCTGGCAGGACTGCGACAATAGGTCGCGCAGGTGCACACCTAAAGGAAGCAGGTCCGGTTGCACCAGACGTTCGTCGTAGGCCTCGGCGATTTGAGCATCGGCCTTGGCCAACACCATCTCCAGCATGTCGATACGGGTGCGGAAGAACGGCCATTGTTCGCGCATCTGCGCCAACAGTTCGCCCTGGCCGCGTTGCAAGGCATTGTTCAAGGCGGTTTCCCAGCCCAGCCAGGCTGGCAGCATCAGGCGCGTCTGGGTCCAGCCGAAGATCCACGGGATGGCCCGCAGGCTCTCGATGCCGCCGGCGCGGCGCTTGGCCGGGCGGCTGCCCAAAGGCAGGCGCCCCAACTCCTGCTCCGGCGTCGACTGGCGGAAATACTCGACAAAATCGGGGTTGTCACGCACCACGCTGCGATACGCCTGCACCCCATCAGCAGCCAGTTGGTCCATCACCTCACGCCAGGCAGGCTGCGGCGGGGGTGGCGGTAACAAGGTGGCCTCCAGCACGGCCGCCAGGTACAGGTTGAGGTTTTGTTCGGCAATGCCAGGCAAACCGAACTTGAAGCGGATCATCTCGCCCTGCTCGGTGGTGCGGAACCGCCCAGCCACCGAGCCCGGTGGCTGCGACAGGATCGCCGCGTGCGCCGGGCCGCCGCCACGGCCAACGGTGCCGCCACGGCCGTGGAACAACAACAACTCGACTTGATGCTCGCGGCAGATGCGCACCAGGTTTTCCTGGGCCCGGTACTGTGCCCAGGCGGCTGCCGTGGTGCCGGCGTCCTTGGCGGAGTCGGAATAGCCGATCATCACTTCCTGCGGGCCGCGCAGGCCGGCGCGATAGCCCGGCAGGCCAAGCAGGCGCTGCATCACCGGGCCGGCGTTGTCCAAGTCGGCCAAGGTCTCGAACAGCGGTACCACGCGCATCGGGCGGGTCAGCCCGGCTTCCTTGAGCAGCAGTTGCACCGCCAGCACATCCGACGCGGCACCGGCCATGGAGATGACATAGGAGCCCAACGAAGCGGCCGGCGCCGCCGCAATCTCCCGGCAGGTGGCCAGCACCTCGGCGGTTTCCGCCTGGGGCTGGAAGTGCGCCGGCAGCAGCGGCCGGCGGTTTTTCAGTTCGGCCAGGAGGAACGCGATACGTTGCTCTTCATCCCACTCGGCGTAGCGCCCCAAGCCCAGGTAATCGGTGATCTCGGTCAGGGCATCGCGGTGCCGGGCAGCGTCCTGGCGCACGTCCAGGCGCCCCAGGTACAGGCCAAAGGTCACGGCACGGCGCAGGCAGTCGAGCAGCGGCCCTTCGGCGATCACGCCCATGCCGCATTCATGCAGCGATTGATAGCACAGCTCCAGCGGCGCGATCAGGTCGCGGTTGTCCACCAGCACTTCGGCACCGGCGGGCTGGCTGCTGGTCAAGGCGGCATGCGCCCAGGCGCGGGTCGCCCGCAGGCGCTCACGCAATTGCTTGAGCACGGCGCGGTAAGGTTCGGCGCTGTCGCCGACCCGCTCACGCAGCGCGCTGCTGGCGTGTTGCATGGACAATTCTGCAGCCAAGGCGTCGATATCGCGCAGGAACAGGTCGGCCGCCATCCAGCGCGCCAGCAACAGCACTTCGCGGGTGACTGCGGCCGTGACATTGGGGTTGCCGTCGCGGTCGCCGCCCATCCAGGAGGCGAAGCGGATCGGTGCGGCCTCCAGCGGCAGGCGCAGCCCGGTGGCATCGTGCAGCGCCTTGTCGACCTTGCGCAGGTGGTTGGGGATGGCCTGCCACAAGGAATGTTCGATCACCGCAAAGCCCCACTTGGCCTCGTCCACCGGGGTGGGCCGGGTACGGCGGATCTCTTCGGTGTGCCAGGCTTCGGCGATCAGCCGGCGCAGGCGCTCGCGCACCTGCTGGCGCTCGCCAGGGGTCAGGTCGCGATGGTCCTGGGCTGCCAACTGAGCGGCGATGGCATCGTACTTCTGGATCAAGGTGCGGCGCGCGACCTCGGTGGGGTGGGCCGTCAGCACCAGCTGGATATCGAGCTTGGCCAACTGCCGGGCCAAGGCGTCGTTGCCATGCCCGGCCTGCTTCAGGCGTGCCAGCAGCTCGGGCAGCACCCGCGCTTCGAATGGCTCTGGCTGGTCAGCATCGCGACGGCGGATCAACTGGTACTGCTCGGCCATGTTGGCCAGGTTGAGAAACTGGTTGAACGCCCGGGCCACTGGCAGCAAGTCTTCATCGGCCAGGTCCGCCAGGGTCGAGCTCAATTGCTCGCCAGCCACCCGGCGGTCGGCCTTGGCGCTGTGACGAATGGCTTCGATCTTCTGCAAAAACGCATCCCCGTGCTGCTGACGAATGGTTTCGCCGAGCAACTCCCCCAACACATGGACATCTTCACGCAAACGCACATCGATATCGGTCATTGGCCCTCTCTGTGGCGCAGCCTTGGCGCACTCGTTCAGGAAACAGCACTGGGCCAAGAGTGCCCACAGCCAAGCGTCGATGGCAAGCGCCCCAGCCAAGCCGCGATCGGCAAAGCAAACTAAAGTGCAAGCAGAGCACTCCGATGCAATGCAGCCTTTCGAGGCGTTGACAGAGGTCATCATGAAAATCCGTGAACTCGCCCAGCACTGGGAACAGAATGCCGCAGGTACCCTGAGCCGTACCGGCCATGTACTGCATCTGGACCTGGAGTCGGAGGCGCGCCTGGCCGCGCTGATCGACATGTACCCCAAACGTACCGCCGAAGAACTGCTCGGCGAATTGGTGGCGGCAGCCCTTGAGGAACTGGAAGCCAGCTTCCCTTATGTACAGGGGCGCCAGGTTATCGCCACCGATGAAGAAGGTGACCCACTGTTCGAAGACATCGGCCCTACCCCGCGTTTTCTGTCGTTGTCTCGCCGTCACCTGCAGGAACTCAGCAGCACTGCTGATGACAGCGAAACATAACCACCCCACCCCCTGTTTCCGGGCCTGCAAGGCCCGGAATACCGCCCATGGCGCTGAAAGTTCCAGGTAAACCTCACTGACCAATCAGTCAGAAAAAGTTATCCGTCAACGGCACTTTTTTCTGAACTATTCGAAAAACGCCCGAGTCCGAGCAAATAGCCATCACGCTAAAACCCTGCACACTGCCCTCGTGCACCGTTCAGCTGAAGTACACGGCAACTGTCAGGGAATAAGCGATGGACTGCTACGGACATCGTCGTTATCAGGAGTGATCCAATGGAGCTGACCACCATGAAGACCCGCACTTTCAAACCCTCATCCACTCATGTGCGCGGGTTCAAGCTGGCCGCGCTGGCCCTGGGCAGTAGCCTGGTCCTGGCCGGCTGTGCGGGCAACCCGCCCACCGAGCAGTATGCCGTTACCCAGTCCGCCGTGAACTCTGCCGTCAGTGCCGGCGGTACCGAGTTCGCCGCCGTTGAAATGAAAGCGGCCCAGGACAAGTTCAAGCAGGCTGAAATCGCCATGCATGACAAGAACTACGACGACGCCAAGCGTCTGGCCGAACAAGCCGAATGGGACGCCCGCCTCGCCGAACGCAAGGCTCAGGCGGCCAAGGCCCAGAAGGCCGTGCAGGATGCCCGCCAGGGCGTTCAGGACGTACGTGAGGAAGGCCTGCGCAGCGCTCAGTGAGCCCTGCCCGACTTCCCTTAGCCTTCGCACTCGATCAAAGGATGAACACTATGCGCAAACACGTCATGATTCCCGCCCTGCTGGCCCTGAGCGTCGGTCTTGCTGCCTGCTCGCACGACCCGAACGCCAACCTTGAGTCGGCCCGCACCAACTTCTCCGCGCTGCAGAGCGACCCGCAGTCGAGCAAGGTCGCGGCGCTGGAAACCAAGGATGCCCAGGACTGGCTGAACAAAGCCGACAAGGCCTACATGGATCGCGAGGACCAGAAAAAGGTCGACCAACTCGCCTATCTGACCAACCAGCGGGTCGAGGTCGCCAAGCAGACCATCGCCCTGCGCACCGCCGAAGGCGAACTGAAAAACGCCTCCGCCCAACGCGCCCAGGCCAAACTGGATGCCCGCGATGCGCAGATCGCCAAGCTGCAGGACAGCCTCAATGCCAAGCAGACCGACCGCGGTACGCTGGTCACCTTCGGCGACGTGCTGTTCGACTTCAACAAGGCCGTGCTCAAGAGCAACGCCTACCCCAACGTGACCAAACTGGCCCAGTTCCTTCAGGAAAACCCGGAGCGCAAGGTGATCGTAGAGGGCTACACCGACAGCGTCGGTTCGGCCAACTACAACCAGACCCTCTCCGAGCGCCGCGCCGCTGCCGTGCGCATGGCGCTGGTACGTGCAGGCGTAGACCCGGCACGCATCGTCGCTCAGGGCTATGGCAAGGAGTACCCGGTGGCTGACAACGGCAGCAACTCGGGCCGTGCACAGAACCGTCGGGTAGAGGTGACCATCTCCAACGACAACCAGCCGGTGGCACCGCGCTCGGTGAGCCAGGCGCAGTAAGGCTGGCTAGCTGCATATAAATCCCGCCCTGATGGCGTAATGCTGTTCACTTAAGTTCGCCGGGGGCCGCTCTGCGGCCCTTTCGCGGCACAAGGCCGCTCCTACAGTATCCGCGTGAGCCCCTGAATATTGGCTTACGCTGACGTTGTAGGAGCGGCCTTGTGCCGCGATGGGCTGCGCAGCAGCCCTAAGTGAACAGCATTACGCCCTGATGGCGGGGTTTTTATTTGCCCGCAAAGTTGAAAGCACCTTTAAAAGCACTTACCAAGGACCTAGAATAGTGTCATCAATAGCTTCATTCACGGGTTGATACAACTATGACATACCCGGTTCTAGCCGATCTGGCAGCATCCATCACAGACCTGAAAAAGGACCCAATGGGCACGATCCGTGAAGCTGCTGGTGAAACGGTGGTCATCCTCAATCGCAACGAGCCGGCGTTCTATGCGGTACCTCCAGAACGCTACGAAGCGATGATGGAATTGATCGACGACATGCAGTTGGCTGAGCTGGTACGCCAGCGACGTGGCGAGCCCACAGTGAAAGTAGATATCGATGAGCTCATCGCTGAAGCCGAAGGCAGAAAAAAAACACGGTCTTGAATTCAATATCCGGGCACAGAAAGAATTCAGAAAACTGGAAAGCCAATTGCAGATCCAGTTTGCGCGAAAACTCAAGGGATGTCGTTGCCGGCACCCGCACTTACGCGGCGGTTCGACGCCACAAAGGGCCGGTGCAGAAGCACAGATCGCAGCTCACTGCACCTGCTGCGGTGTGTCCTCACCCATGCAGCGCACCGCACGCTTGCGGTCGTCGACCAGCACGCCGGTCAGGCCTTTCTGTTGGGTATCGAACAGCACCAGCACACCGTCCACGCACTGGGCCACCTGTGGGGCCGGGTCGAGCGAGACTTTGTAATCCTCGCCTGGCAGGGTCTTGAGCATGGTGAAATCCTGCAGCAACAGGGCGTCTTCAGGCTTGGCGAAATGCAGGTAACCGTAGTACCAGAGGGCCCCCACCGTCACGATGATGCTGCCGACGCCGGTCAGGATCAGCGGGATGGCGTTGCGTTCTTCACTCATTGCTTGTTCTTCTCGTCAGGGTAATTGGGCACTTCGGCAAGCCGCCGTAGGCCGTTGAAATGACTCGGGTCGTCCAGAAAGCGCAGCATTACCTGGCGCCACACCGGGTCAGCGAAGGTCTGCACATGGCCGCCACGGGTCAGTTGCAGTACCCGCGGCGGTGGCGCGTGCTGGTACAGGCGGATGCCGTTGTCCATCGGCACCAGGTGGTCGTCGATACTGTGGAAGAACAGCTTCGGCGGGCCGTCCAGGCGCTCGACCGAACGGATCGCACTGTCACTGTCGGGCACCAGCCACGACAGCGGCACCTGCAACGGCCAGGTCATCCACGACGTACTCAGGGCAAACCGCCCGACCGCACGGTAGCTGGCCGGCACGCCATCGAACACCAGCGCGCTGAAGCGCTGGCGCTGTTCGGGGTGGGCCGCCAGGTAGTGGATGGCCATGGCGCCGCCCAGGCTCTGCCCCAGCAGCACCAGTGGCTTGCCCTTGACCTCGGGCGCCTGGTCCAGCCAGCCCATGGCCGCCGCAATGTCCTGGTAGACCTCCGGCAAACCCGGTTTGCCCTGAGACAGCCCATAACCCCGGTAGTCGACCATCAGTACCTGGTAGCCCTGCTCCGGCAGCCAGTAGCTGCCCCCCAGATGGCCGGCCAGGTTGCCGCCGTTGCCATGCAGGTGCAACACCGTGCCCTTGACCTCGACACCGGCCTTGGCCGGCAGCCACCAGCCATGCAGGCGCAAACCGTCGGCGGTGGTCAGAGTAACGTCACGGTATTCCAGCTTGGCCCGTTCCGGCGTGAACGGTTGGCCCGGCTCGGGGTAGAACAGCAGGCTGCTGCACCCGCTCAGGCCCAGCAGGAGCACACCGAGTACCAGCAGGCGGCAGCGCTCAGAGAATGTTCGCGTAGTCGGCTTCAATGCGATCCAGGCTCAGGTGGTTGAGGAAGTTGGAGAAGCACATCCAGGCCGACAGCGCGTTGAGGTCACGGAACTGTTCGGGCAAGTACTTGGGCGGTTCCACCAGCCCTTCCTCGACCAGTTGGCGCAGGGTGCGCATGTCTTCCAGGGTGGTCTTGCCACAGAACAGCAGCGGGATCTGCTCGAGCTTGCCCTTCTTCACGGCCAACTGAATGTAGTTGTAAACCATGATGAAGCCCTTGAGGTAGGACAAGTCCTTGGTGAATGGCAGCCCATTGGGCACCGAGCCGCGGAACACCCGGCTGGCGTTGCTGTAGCTCTGCGCCATTTCAAAGCCCTGGGCGCGGAAAAACTCGAATACCTGGAGGAAATCGGCGCCTTCCTCGACCATGTGGATGGCGCGCGTGCGGTTGGTGAGCTTGCGCAGGCGGCTGGGGTAAGAGGCGAAGGCAATCACCTCCATGAGAATCGCCAGCCCTTCCTGGGTCACCGTCGACGAGGGTGGCCCTTTGGCCAGGAAGGTGCAGATCGGCTGGTTGAGGCCGTTGAGCGTGGTGCCGACATGCACCAGCCCCTCGTGCACCTCCAGCGCACGCACGTCGCGGCTGTTGAACATGGCGTCGGCGCGCACCTTGATGTAGTCGGCCCCCGCCGCTGCGTCGGCGACGATGCCGTCGGACTCGAACACACGGATAGTTTCTTCGGCCTCGCCGAACACCTTGTTCAGGCGGCGCTGGAGGATGTCCACGGCCTCCTTGGCGGTCAGGTTCTTCGGCTCGTCCTTGAGGTCGCCACGGCCATCGATGTTGTTCAGGTAGTCCGAAAGCATCAGGCCCAGGTCGGCCAGGGTCGGGTCACCGGCATGGAAGGCGTCGGAGGCGGCGCCGTAGAGCTCCTGCGAGATTAGCCCGAAGTCTTCGGTGCCACGCGCCTCGAGCATGCGCACCACCATGCGGTACTCCTTGCACATGCGCCGCATGATCTGCCCGACCGGGTTGAACTGGCCCAGCCGGCGGGTGATGTCGCGCTCGATGCTCTGGAATTCGGCCTTGACCGCACTGGAGTCGAACGACAACGGGCGCGACTGGTAATAGGCGCGGTCTACGGCAGGTGGCTCTTTGCCCTTGGCCTTGAGGAAGCCGTGGCGGATGTTGTCGTCCCACTTCACCGCGTCGAGCACACGAATGGGGGTCTGCGCCGCGACGATGCGGTCGGACAGTGCACGGATGGTCTGTTGGTACTCGTCCACTGAGGACTCCTTGCTAGAGGGCAGTACAGGCAACTACTTGCCGCTGCGCTGGAAGCGCGCCACCTCGACGAACAGGTCGGAGTTGGCCGGGTCGTCCAGATAGGCCAGCACCCGCGCCGATGGGCTGTCGATCAGCACGCCCTCACCATTGTCTTCCGGCACCTCGGTGCTGCGCCCAGTCAGTTCTTTCTTCTCGACAGCCTGCTGCACCTGCTCGACATCGAGGTTGTACACCACCAGTTCCTTGCCATCGATGACTTCGAAACCGCCAATCAGGAAATTACCGCCCAGGCGCTTGGGCACGCCGGCCGAGAGGTACCAGCGATTGCCGTGGCGCGACACGGTGAACACATACGCTTCGGGGGCCTTGCCCTTGGCCGTGGCCACGGCCTTGTAGGCATCGCCGCCACTGCGGCTGATCGCAAGTTTCAGCGGCTCGCCCCAGGCGTCCTTGCTGCTCCATTTGCCGAGCAGAGCCTTGGGCGCGGCCTGGTTGCTCGGCAACGGCTCGTGAAAGGTCACCAGACAACCGCCTAGCAGCAGGAATGACAGAGTCAACAACACCACACGCCAGGCTTTCATCAGGTTCTCCTTGAAAATTCAGGTCTGTGCTCAGGCCAATGCCAACACCAGGTGCAGGTAACGGGTAAGCATAGCGAGCATCTGCCCATCGGCTTGCGCGTTCGCATCCTTGAGCAGGCCCTGATATTCCATCTGCTCGATAATCGCCGTCAACATCTGGGCGTCCTGTTCCGGTTGCCGCGACCCGACCACCTGCAGCAACTGTCGGGTACCGTGCAGAAGGATCTGCTCGTGGGCGCACACCAGTTCGGCCAGACGTGGGCACAGCAGCGCCTCCTGGCGGAACGCCTGCTCGGCCATGAGGAAGTCGCGGCGATTGAGCAACTGGCGGGACACATAGTCAGCGGTCATGCGCGCCACTTCGTCGGCCAGCCGCGCCCTCGCCTGCGGGCTGCCATCACCCTGGGCCAGCATCTGGCGCAGCACTACCTCAGTGTTGGCCCAGAGCTTGGCCATGTAGGCGGCGCTGCGCTCGACGTACTGGGCGAAGGTATCGGTGAGCAGGTCCTCGATGTCCTTGAAGTAATAGGTGGTGGCCGACAATGGCACACCTGCCTCGGCGGCCACCGCGCGGTGGCGCACACCACGTACACCATCGCGCACGACGATGCGCATGGCGGCGTCGAGGATCAGTTGGCGGCGCTGCTCGCTGCCTTGGCGGGCAGTCTTGCGGCCTTGGTATTGCACGCTTTCGGCGACGGCGGTGGCGATGCCGGCGGCGCCTTGCGGGGCGATTACGGGGGACACGGGGTTACCTCACGGACGGTGTGCTGGCTGCGACGGCCCTTGCGCAGGTTTACCCGCGAAAAAGCGCGCACTGACAACATAAAGCTTCAGGCACGAAAAAGCCGCCCCTAGAGGCGGCTTTCTCAGATCACTCAGGCCTGCGGACGCATATGTGGGAACAGGATCACATCGCGAATCGACGGCGAGTTGGTCAGCAGCATCACCAGGCGGTCGATGCCGATGCCTTCACCGGCGGTCGGCGGCATGCCGTACTCCAGGGCACGGACGAAGTCGGCATCGTAGTGCATGGCTTCGTCGTCACCGGCATCTTTCTCGGCCACCTGGGCCAGGAAGCGCTCGGCCTGGTCTTCGGCATCGTTGAGCTCGGAGTAGGCGTTGGCGATCTCGCGGCCACCGATGAACAGCTCGAAGCGGTCGGTCACGGCCGGGTTGTCGTCGTTGCGACGGGCCAGCGGCGAGACTTCGAACGGGTATTCGGTAATGAAGTGCGGCTGCTCCAGTTTGTGCTCGACCAGCTCTTCGAAAATCATCACCTGCAACTTGCCCAGGCCTTCATGGCCGAGCACCTTGGCACCGGCTTTCTTGGCGATGTCACGGGCCTTGTCGACGTCCTGCAGGTCGGCGGCGGTCAGCTCGGGGTTGTACTTGAGGATCGAGTCGAACACCGACAGGCGCACGAACGGCTCGCCAAAGTGGAACACCTTGTCGCCGTACGGTACGTCGGTGCTGCCCAGCACCAGCTGCGCCAGCTCGCGGAACAGTTCCTCGGTGAGGTCCATGTTGTCGTTGTAGTCGGCGTAGGCCTGGTAGAACTCGAGCATGGTGAACTCGGGGTTATGCCGGGTTGAAACGCCTTCGTTACGGAAGTTGCGATTGATCTCGAAGACTTTCTCGAAGCCACCGACCACCAGGCGCTTGAGGTACAGCTCCGGCGCGATGCGCAGGAACATGGCCATGTCCAGGGCGTTGTGGTGGGTTTCGAACGGCTTGGCCGCGGCGCCGCCGGGGATGGTCTGCAACATCGGCGTTTCGACTTCGAGGAAGTCGCGCTCGATCAGGAACTTGCGGATGTGCGAGATCACCTGCGAGCGAACGCGGAAGGTGTGGCGGGTTTCTTCGTTGACCATCAGGTCGACGTAACGCTGACGGTAGCGCTGTTCGGTGTCGGTCAGGCCGTGGTGCTTGTCGGGCAGCGGACGCAGCGACTTGGTCAGCAGGCGCACGTTGGTCATCTCGACGTACAGGTCGCCCTTGCCGGAACGGGCCAGGGTGCCTTCGGCGCTGATGATGTCGCCCAGGTCCCAGGTCTTGACGGCGGCCAGGGTTTCTTCTGGCAGGGTCTTGCGGTTGACGTAGACCTGGATACGGCCGGTCATGTCCTGGATGACCATGAACGAGCCACGGTTGAGCATGATGCGCCCGGCAACCTTGACCGGAATCGCTGCAGCTTCCAGTTCTTCCTTGGTCTTGTCGGCGTACTGCTTCTGCAGGTCGTTGCAGTAGCTGTCGCGACGGAAGTCATTGGGGAAGGCATTGCCCTTGGCGCGCTCTGCGGCAAGTTTTTCCTTGCGCAGGGCGATCAGGGCGTTTTCTTCCTGTTGCAGGTCTTGCGGTGCGCTATTGAGGTCGCTCATGTGGTCACATCTTCCATCAGGGAATTCATTGCCCTCGCCCGCAGGCGAGGGTCTTCTCAGCAGGAGTGAAGCTTACAGGCCCTGTTTCAGGCTGGCTTCGAGGTATTCGTCGATGTCGCCGTCGAGCACCTTGTTGCAGTCGCTGCGCTCAACGTTGGTGCGCAGGTCCTTGATCCGCGACGCGTCGAGCACGTACGAGCGGATCTGGTGGCCCCAACCGATGTCCGACTTGCTGTCTTCCAGGGCTTGGGAAGCGGCGCTGCGCTTCTGCATTTCCAGCTCGTACAACTTGGCCCGCAGCATTTTCATGGCGGTGTCTTTGTTGGCGTGCTGGGAGCGTTCGTTCTGGCAGCTGACCACGGTGTTGGTCGGCACGTGGGTGATACGCACCGCCGAGTCGGTGGTGTTGACGTGCTGGCCACCGGCACCGGAGGAGCGGTAGGTGTCGATGCGCAGGTCGGACGGGTTGATCTCGATCTCGACCTTGTCGTCGATTTCAGGCGATACGAACACGGCCGAAAACGAGGTGTGGCGACGAGCGCCGGAGTCGAACGGGCTCTTGCGCACCAGGCGGTGCACGCCGATTTCGGTACGCAGCCAGCCGAAGGCGTATTCGCCCTTGATGTGCACGGTAGCGCCCTTGATGCCGGCGACTTCACCTTCGGACAGTTCCATGATGGTGGCATCGAAGCCGCGCTTGTCCGCCCAGCGCAGGTACATGCGCAGCAGGATGTTGGCCCAGTCCTGGGCTTCGGTACCGCCGGAACCGGCCTGGATGTCCAGGTAGGCGTTGTTCATGTCCATCTCGCCGCTGAACATGCGGCGGAATTCCAGCTGGGCGAGGGATTCTTCCAGGCGCTGCAGCTCGGCGACCACGTCGTCGACGGCGCCTTCGTCGTTCTCTTCGACGGCCATGTCCAGCAGGTCGCGGCAATCGCTCAGGCCACCGGCGAGTTCATCCAGTGTGCCGACGATGGTTTTCAGCGACGCAAGCTCACGGCCCAGTTCCTGGGCGTACTCAGGCTTGTTCCAGACGCTGGGGTCTTCCAGCTCGCGGTTGACTTCGATCAGGCGGTCATGCTTGTGATCGTAGTCAAAGATACCCCCGAATGGACTGGGAACGCTCGGTGAGGTCCTTGATGGTGTTCAGGATCGGTTGGATTTCCATGGGGGGAGGCTCTCGTGCGAATTCGGTGAAAAGCCTGCGAGTATAACTGACTCAGACGCGGGGCGGCAGACCCGCCGGGCGGTAGGTTTGGGGGATTTACGATGTGTTGGGCTATAGGCTTTCGGCGCCTGGGAGATCGAGCGCCGCGCGGGCGGCGCTCGATCTCGCCCTCAGGCAACCCCCACCTGATTACGCCCGCTGTTCTTGGCCTGGTACAAGCCCTTGTCCGCCGCCGAAATCAGCTGCCGGCAATGCCCGCCAACCGCCGGCGTCTGCGTCGCCAGGCCAATGCTCACGGTCAACCGCGCATCAGCCGCTGGCGCCGTATGGGCAATACCCAACCCCACCACGGTCTGGCGCAATTTCTCGGCAATCAGCCGCGCGCCCCCCGGGGATGTATTGGGCAGCACCAGGGCAAACTCCTCGCCCCCATAGCGCGCCGGCAGATCGGTCGGCCGCGAACACGAGCCGCGAATCGCTTCGGCCACCTGGCGCAACGCCTCGTCACCGGCCAGGTGACCGAAGTTATCGTTGTAGGCCTTGAAGTAGTCGACGTCGATCATCAGCAACGACAGCTGCTGCTGCTCGCGCATGGCCCGGCGCCATTCCAGCTCCAGGTACTCGTCGAAATGGCGCCGGTTGGAAAGCCCGGTCAGGCCATCGGAATTCATCAGCCGCTGCAGCATCAGGTTGGAATCGAGCAACTGTTGCTGGCTCACACGCAGGGCGCGGTAGGCTTCGTCACGCTGGAGCAAGGTCAGGTAGGAGCGTGAGTGGTAGCGAATACGCGCCACCAGCTCGATGTTGTCTGGCAACTTGACCAGGTAGTCGTTGGCCCCCGCAGCAAACGCCGCGCTCTTGACCAGCGGGTCTTCCTTGGTCGACAGCACGATGATCGGGATATCCTGGGTAACCGGGTTGTTGCGGTACTCGCGCACCAGGGTCAGCCCATCCAGGCCCGGCATGATCAGGTCCTGCAGGATGACCGTCGGCTTGATGCGCATGGCCTGTGCCACGGCCTGGTGCGGGTCGGCGCAGAAGTGGAAGTCGATGTTGTCTTCGTGGGCCAGGCCACGACGCACCGCTTCGCCGATCATCGCCTGATCGTCGACCAACAGGACCATCGCCGAATTTTCGTTGGCGGTCGCGAAACCTTCGATCGGTAGATCATTCATCCCTATTCACCTGATCACTGCCGGCCAGGCGGCGTGATTCAATACATATCGTCATTTTGCAAAGAATTCCATCAAGCGCCCGGCTATTCGCTCCAGCGGGCGGATTTCCACCGCCGCGTCGATCGCTGCGGCGGCCTTGGGCATGCCGTACACGGCACTGCTGGCCTGGTCCTGGGCGATGGTCAGGAAACCTTGCTGGCGCATCAGTTTCAGGCCCTGGGCACCATCGCGGCCCATGCCCGTGAGTAGCACACCTACGGCATCGCCGCTCCAGTAGCGCGCCACACTCTCGAAGAACACATCGATCGAGGGCCGGTAGATTTCGTTGACCGGTTCGGCAGTGTAGGCCAGCTGGCCGTTTTTCAGCAGGCGGATATGGTGGTTGGTGCCCGCCAGCAACACCTGCCCCGGTTGCGGCGGCTCGCCCTCGCAGGCCAGGCGCACCGGCAGGCCTGCTGCGCTGCTGAGCCATTCGGCCATGCCGGCGGCAAACACCTGGTCGACATGCTGGACCAGCACGATGGCCGCCGGAAATGCAGGGGGCAAGCCCTTGAGCAGCACCTCCAGGGCAGCCGGGCCGCCCGCCGACGAGCCAATGGCTACCAGCCCCCGGCGCTGTGATGCTTCGCGCAAGGGCGTGGCAACCGGGCGCGCGGCCGGGCTGCGCTGCTGGCCGATCAGCCAACTGATGTTGAGGATCTTGCGCAGCAACGGCGCCGCCGCCTCTCGGGCATCGCCCGCCCCCAGGGCCGGGGTATCGACCACATCCAGGGCGCCATGGCCCATGGCCTCGAATACCCGGTGCACGTTCTGTTTGCGGTCGACCGTGACGATCACGATGGCACAGGGGGTTTCGCCCATGATCCGCCGCGTCGCCTCCACCCCATCCATCACCGGCATGATCAGGTCCATGAGGATCAGGTCAGGCAACTGCTCGGCGCAGCGCTGCACCGCCTCGGCGCCGTTGCCCGCCACCCAGATCACTTGGTGCGCAGGCTCGAAGGCCAGCGCCCGGCGTAACGCCTCGACCGCCATGGGCATGTCATTGACGATGGCGATCTTCACCCCTGGGCACCTCCGATCAACTCCACCACAGCATCCAGCAACGCATCGTCGTGGAAACTGGCCTTTGCCAAATAGTAGTCGGCGCCAGCATCCAGGCCTCGCCGTCGGTCTTCCTCACGGTCCTTGTACGACACCACCATCACCGGCAGCGATTGCAAGCGCTGGTCCCGGCGCACCAGGGTGACCAGCTCGATGCCATCCATGCGCGGCATGTCGATATCGGTGATCAACAAGTCGAAGTCGTCGCCGCGCAACGCGTTCCAGCCGTCCATGCCATCTACCGCCACCGCCACGTCGTAACCGCGGTTGCCCAGCAGCTTGCGCTGCAGCTCGCGCACGGTGAGCGAGTCGTCGACCACCAGAATGCGCTTGCGCGCTGCGCCACGGGCGCCACTGCTGCCCCGCTCGATGCGCTCCAGGCTGCCGGTACTGAGCAGTTTTTCCACCGAGCGCAGCAAGTCTTCGACGTCGATGATCAACACCACCGAGCCGTCGTCGAGCAAGGCACCGGAGGAGATGTCCTGGACCTTGCCCAGGCGCGGGTCGAGGGGCATCACCACCAGCACCCGCTCGCCGATCAAGCGTTCTACGGCAACCCCGTAGAGTTGCTCGCGCTCGCGGATCACCACCACCCGCAGGCTGCGCTCATCGTCCTGCCCTGCCGGGCGGTTGAGCAACTGGCTTGCCGCCACCAGGCCGATGTGTCGCCCTTCGTGCCAGAAGTGCTGGCGCCCTTCGATCTGCACGATCTGTTCGGCGGTCACCTCCAAGGTGCGTTCGATATGCGCAAGCGGGAAGGCATACGCTTCGCCGCCCACCTCCACCACCAGGCTGCGCACCACCGACAGGGTCAGCGGCACCTGCAGGTGGAAGCGGCAGCCCTGCCCCGCCAATTGCGTCAACTCGATCGAGCCGCGCAGCTCGCGGATCATGTGCTGCACGGCATCCAGGCCAACCCCGCGCCCCGACACCTCGGTCACGGTGTCGCGCAGGCTGAAACCGGGCAGGAACAGGAACGTCATCAGCTCCGCCTCGCTCATCCGGGCCACCGTGTCGGCCGGCGACATGGCACGCTCGACGATAGCGCTGCGCAGGCGCTCAAGGTCGATACCGGCGCCATCGTCGATCAGCTCTAGGCTGAGCATGCCGGCCTGGTGCGAGGCGCGCAGGCGAATCACGCCCTCCTGCGCCTTGCCTGCCAGCAGGCGCCGCTCGGGCAGTTCGATGCCGTGGTCGACCGCATTGCGCAGCAGGTGGGTCAGCGGTGCTTCGAGTTTTTCCAGCACATCGCGGTCGACCTGGGTCTTTTCGCCTTCGATGACCAGGCGCACCGGCTTGCCCAGGGAGCGCCCAAGGTCACGGACCATGCGGCTCTGCCCGGCCAGTACGTCAGCGAAAGGCCGCATCCGGCAGGCCAGGGCGGTGTCATAGAGCAATTGTGCGCGCTGGCTGGCCTGCCAGCCGAATTCGTCAAGGTCGGCGGCCTGCTGCTGCAAAATCTGCTGGGTTTCGGCCAACAGGCGCTGGGTCTGGGCCAGGGCTTCGAGCACTTCGCTGCTCTGGCCACTGTCTTCCAGTTGCATGCGCAAGCCATCGAGGGCCTGCATGCCTTGGCCATGCATGCGTTTGAGGCGCTGCAAGGTGGCCAGGTAAGGCTTGAGCCGCTGGGTTTCCACCAGCGACTTGCTGGACAGGTCGAGCAAGCTGTTGAGGCGGTCGGCGGTGACCCGCAGCACCCGCTCTGCGCCTTCGCCAGCGCGTTTGCCAGCCTTGCGCCGGGGCACGGGTTCAAGCTCGAATTCCGCCTCCATGGGCTCCGCCAAGGGCTCGATGGGCGTTGCTCGTACAGACACTGTCGGCAGGGCCGCTGGCCTATGCGCTGGCGCGGCGCCTGGGTCCAGCAAGCTGGCCATCTGTGCGAGAAACACCGGCAGCGTCGCTTGCGCGGCGGTGTCGCCTGGCGTGGCGATGCGCATCAACAGGTCGGTACCCTGCAGCAGCGCATCGATATGCTCGGCACCCAGCCGCAAGCGGCCTTCCTGGGCAGCCACCAGGCAATCTTCCATTACATGGGCAACGCTGACGCCAGCGTCTACCCCGACAATGCGCGCGGCCCCCTTCAGGGAGTGGGCCGCGCGCATGCAGGCTTCCAACTGGTCGGCCTGGGTGGGGTTGCGCTCCAGGGCCATCAGGCCGGCGCTGAGTACCTGGGTCTGCGCCTCGGCCTCCAGGCTGAACAGCTCGAGCAACGATGCGTCGCGCATTTGCTCTGGGGTCATGACAGGCTCCGCTGCACGGCAGACAGTAATTGTTGATCGTCCAGCACGCGCACGCTGCGGCCACGCCACTGCAGCACCGCTGCGGTGAAGCGCGTGGTGTCCTGGCCGCTGTCCAGCAACGCCGGGTCAAGCCGATGAATGCCGTCGATCTCTTCGACTGCCATCACCACCGGCCCACCTTCGGCGGCCAGGATCAGCATGCGCGGCATCTCGCGGCCGCTGCGCTGTTGCCCGGCAGTCGGTTGCACCCCCAGCAGGTCAGCCAGCGAAAGGCACGGCACCAACGCGCCCCGCACGTTGGCGACGCCTTGCAATACCCGCGAACGCTGGTGCGGTAGCGAGTGCACCGCCTGCAAGGGCGCGATCTCTGCCAGGCAGGCGGTCGCCAGGGCCAGCCATTCTTCGCCGAGCCTGAACAACAGCAGGGAGTGGCCGACAGATTGCTCGGCGGCTTGCGCCGCAACGGCCTGGTCATCCTGCAGCAGGGCGTAACGGTCGAGCAGGCGCGTGGCGGCAGCGGCATAGACGTCGCAGTTGCGGCAATGGATGTGCTGCTCCAGCAGCGGGCACTGTTTGTCACCGTGCACGCCGATGCGGTTCCAGCAGTCGTCGATGCGCTCGTCGGCCTGGGCAAGCAGTTGCATCGCGGATTCCCCCCTCATCGTTCAGACTCCCGACCGACCCGTGCGGCACGCGCCTGCAAACGCTGCGCGCCGGCCAGGTCGCCTTGGGCCGCGAGCAACGCCGCCAGGTGTACCAGGGCTTCGGGGTGCTGCGGTTCGAGGTACAGGGCCTTGCGATAATGGGTAAGCGCCTGGCCGGCATCGCCTTCGGTATCGCTGAGCAACCCCAGCCAGTAGTAAACCTGCGCGGTCGGCGCGAACTGGCTCAAGTAACGCTGGCAAGCGGCGCGCGCCTGCGCGCTGGCACCGGCGTTGGCATGCCGGGCAATGCTGGCCAGCAGTTCGGCCTCGCTCTCGCCCATGCTGTCGTGCGGCAGTGGCGCCTTGGCAGCGGCCACAAGGGGCCGCAACGGCCGCGTCAGTGACGGGGTGGGCGGCGGGTACACGGGCATGGCCAAAGGCGGCAGCGTGCGCCTGGCGGGTGGCGCGCTCGGCGTGGCGACCGGCGCGCTGTCGCCCTCCTGGCGCACGTAGGCGAACGACTGCGCAATGCCCAACGGGCGCATCCCCAGCCGCGCCAGCAAGCTGCCTTCGGCAGGCCCGATGAACAGCACGCCCTGCGCGTGAGTCAGGCGCTTGAGCACCTCGAACACCCGCTGCTGCGTGGGCACGTCGAAATAGATCAACAGGTTGCGGCAGAACACGAAATCGTACAGGCCATCGCGGCTGGCCAGTGCCGGATCCAGCACATTGCCTACCTGCAGGCTGACCTGCTGGCGCACCCGGCCTTGCAAGCGGTGGCCGTCATCGAGCGCATCGAAAAAGCGCTCGCGAAAACCCAGGTCGCTGCCGCGAAAGGCATTGCGCCCATAAACCGCCTGTTCGCCCTTGGCCACCGAAATGGGGCTGATATCGATGCCGTCGATCATGAACGAGCCAGGGCTCATGCCGCCATCCAGCAGCGCCATGGCCAGTGAATAGGGTTCTTCGCCGGTCGAGCACGGCAGACTGAGCAGCCGCACCGGGCGTGCGCCGGCCAGCTGGGCCAGGCGTTTATGGGCAAGCCCGACCAGGGCCGTGAACGATTCGGGGTATCGGAAGAACCAGGTCTCGGGGACGATGACCGCCTCGATCAATGCCTGTTGCTCGTCCGCCGATTGCTGCAGGCGCAGCCAGTAATCGTCCAGGTCTGCCGCGTTCACGGCAACGCAGCGCTGGCGCAAGGCGCGCTCGACCATGGACGCCCCCACAGACTCCACATCCAGGCCGATACGCTCGCGCAGGTAGCGGAAGAAACGCTGTTCAGTCATGTCGGCACTCCTTGCCCTGGTGCACCGCTGTGATCGGCAAACACCAGCTCGCGCACGGCGTCCGTCAGCAGGTCATCGACTTCGATGAGTTGCAACAGGCCCAGGTGGTCCTGGCGCACCGGGCCCAGGTAGGGAGCGTCGGCATTGTCCAGGCCATACGGCTGGAATTCTTCGCGGCGGCAGCGCAAGGTTTCGGTCGCCTGCTCAAGGATCAGCCCGAGTTGCAGGTTGCCCCGGTAACGCACCAGCACCAGACGCGTGCTGGTACGTTGCGCTGCTGCCTGGCCAAAGCTCAGCGCCGACAGGTCGACCACCGGCACCAGCGCGCCGCGGTGCGCGAGAATACCTGCGACCCACGCCGGCGCCTGGGCGATCGGCTTCAGCGGCCGACGCGGCAGCACCTCGACCACCTCGTGCACGTCCAGGGCAAAGCGCTGATCAGCGATACGAAACAGCAGGTACAACGTGCCCTTGGCGTCGCTCGCCCGAGCAGCGTGGGGTTGCAAGTCGTTCATCGCCGTCAGACTTTGAAGCGCGACACGCCGCCGCGCAGGCCTGCGGCCACCTGGCTGAGCTCGTCAATGGCAAAACTGGCCTGGCGCAGCGACTCGACCGTCTGGGTACTGGCATCGCTGAGCTGGGCCAGTGCCTGGTTGATCTGCTCGGCGCCGGTGGCCTGGGCCTGCATGCCTTCGTTGACCATCAACACACGCGGCGCCAGGGCCTGCACCTGATGGATGATCTGGCTGAGCTGCTCGCCCACCTGCTGGACCTCGAACATGCCGCGGCGCACTTCTTCGGAAAACTTGTCCATGCCCATTACCCCGGCCGAGACAGCCGACTGGATCTCGCGCACCATCTGCTCGATGTCGTAGGTGGCCACGGCAGTCTGGTCGGCCAGGCGGCGCACTTCAGTGGCCACCACGGCGAAGCCACGACCGTACTCGCCGGCTTTTTCAGCCTCGATGGCGGCATTGAGCGACAACAGGTTGGTCTGGTCGGCCACCTTGACGATGGTCACTACCATCTGGGTGATATTGCTGGCCTTCTCATTGAGGATGCCAAGCTTGGCATTGACCAGGTCGGCGGCGCCCATCACCTGGTGCATGGTCTCTTCCATGCGGGCCAAGCCTTGCTGGCCGGAGCCGGCCAGGCTCGAAGCCTGATCGGCGGCAGAGGTGACCTCGGTCATGGTGCGTACCAGGTCACGCGAGGTGGCGGCGATTTCCCGCGAGGTGGCGCCGATTTCAGTAGTGGTCGCGGCGGTCTCGGTCGCGGTAGCCTGCTGCTGCTTGGAGGTGGCGGCGATCTCGGTCACCGAGGTGGTCACCTGCACCGATGAACGCTGGGCCTGGGACACCAGGTTGGCCAGCGCCTCGGCCATTTCGTTGAAACCGCTTTCGATGGCGCCGAACTCGTCCTTGCGGTCCAGGCTCAGGCGCATGCTCAGGTCACCCGAGCGCAGCCGGTCGAGGGCGTGGACGATGCGCTGCATGGGCGCACTGATGGCGCGCATCAGCAGCAGCCCGCAGATGCCGGCGGCAACGATTGCCAGCAGCAGCGAAATCATCATGCTGCCCTTGGCCGTGCTTACGGCGCTGACGATGTCGTGGGTGGCGGCTTCGGCCGAGGCCCGGTTGTTCTCGATCACATCGTTCAGGTGCTGACGGCCATCGACCCAGGCCGGGGTGAGCACCTCGTTGATCAGCCGTTCGGCTTCGACATAATTGCGCTGGCGGTAGGTGTCCAGCACCTGGCCGACGATCTTGATGTAGTTTTCTTCCAACTGCACGAAGCTATCGAAACGCGTCTGGTCATCGCGGTCCTGAATGGTCTCCTGGTAGCTGGCCATATGTTGCTTGAGGCGATCCTCGAAGCTCTTGAACAGCTCCAAGTCCGCCGACGTGATTTCGCGATGGTTGGACAAACCCACCAGCTGCTGGCTGGTGACGTAGCTGTCGACCCAGGCACTGCGAATCATCGAGCTGTAGTAGACCCCGGGGATGCTGTCGGTGCCCACTGCCTGCTCGGCACTTTCGATCGCCACCAACCGCGAGTAGGCGGCGACGATCATCAGCAGCATGATGGCGATGATCACGGCGAAACTTGCCAGGATCCGTTGGCGCAACGTCCAGTTCTTCACATTCAGCCCTCAGGAATTCACAACGAGCGGGGAAAATCGCCGAAGTATAGCCCAGGCATCCTACGCTTTTGCGGCTGAAATGCGGGGTATTCAGGCATCCTTGCCTGATGGACAAGCCAAGCCGTGTGCTATTGGCCTGCGCCAAGCCGTACCTGGTTCTCCAGTTCCTGGCGCAAGGCTGGGTCCAGGCGCAACTGGCGGGCCAGTTCGTCCAGGTAGGCACGTTCCATGAAATGCTCCTGGTCGACCATCATCACGCTGGCCAGGTACATCTCGGCGGCCATTTCCGGCGTTTGCGCGGCACGCGCCACCTCGGCCGGGTCCAGCGGTTTGTTCAGCTCGGCGTGCAGCCATTGCTGCAGTTCGCCGTCCGTGTCCAGGCGGGTGAATTCGCCTTCGATCAAGGCCCGCTCGCGCTCGTCGATATGGCCATCGGACTTGGCCGCTGCCACCAGCGCCCGCAGCACCGCCTGGCTGTGCTGCTCGGCTTGGGCCGGCGGCAGGCGGTCGAGGGTCTGCGGCTCGGGCGCTTGACCTGCCCCCTGCTGGCGCGCCTGCCAGTTGCCATAGGCCTTGTAGGCCAACACCCCGAGTGCAGCGAGGCCACCGTACGTCAGGGCCTTGCCGCCGTATTTGCGGGCCTTCTTGTTACCCAGCAACAGGCCCAGCGCCCCTGCCCCCAAAGCGCCGCCGCCGACACCGGACAACAGGCTGCCGAGGCCGCCGGCGCCCGCGCCTGGCTTGCCTGAGCCCGCTTTGCCGGCCTGGCTGTCGAGCAGTTGCTGGCCAGACTTGAGCAGTTGATCGAGCAGTCCGCGGGTGTTCATTGAAGTGCCTCCAGACGTTGCAAAAGGACAGCCAGATTAAGCCTTGCCCGAGCGATCGCCACGGGGGGATTTGCTTCCGGATGTTGCATTGGCCAGCAAAAAGCCAACTAGACTCGATATCGCCAATACCTCGCACAATCGCACTACGCTTATAACAAGCGTTTCACGGCTTGCTTGATGACTGCCCCGACCAAGATCTCCAATAAGAGGGAACACCATGTCAGCGCACAACACCGCATTGCTCGGCGCCCTGACCGGCGCGTTGCTGGCCAGCGCCAGCCTGCAGGCCGCCGAACCGCTCAAGGCCCTGGGGGCCGGCGAGGGGCGCCTGGATATCGTCGCCTGGCCCGGTTACATCGAGCGCGGTGAAAGCGACAAAGCCTACGATTGGGTCACCGGCTTTGAAAAGGAAACCGGCTGCAAGGTCAGCGTCAAGACGGCCGCCACCTCTGATGAAATGGTCAGCCTGATGACCAAGGGCGGCTACGACCTGGTCACGGCCTCGGGCGATGCGTCGCTGCGGCTGATCGCCGGCAAGCGGGTGCAACCGATCAACACTGCGCTGATCCCCAACTGGAAGAACATCGACCCGCGCCTGCAAAACGGTGGCTGGTACGTGGTCGACAAGCAAGCCTACGGCACCCCATACCAGTGGGGGCCGAATGTGCTGCTGTACAGCACGCAGGTGTTCAAGCAGGCGCCAACCAGCTGGGGGGTGGTCTTCGAGCCGCAGGACCTGCCCGATGGCAAGCCGAACAAAGGCCGCGTGCAAGCCTACGACGGGCCGATCTACATCGCCGATGCGGCGCTGTACCTGAAGTCGGCCAAGCCGGAACTGGGTATCCAGGACCCCTACGAACTGAACGAAACCCAGTACAAGGCCGTGCTCGAACTGTTGCGCCAGCAACAGCCGCTGATCCACCGCTACTGGCATGACGCCACGGTGCAGATGAGCGATGTGAAGAACGAAGGCGTGGCCGCCTCCAGCTCCTGGGGCTACATGGTCAACGGCCTGAAAGCAGAGAACCAGCCGGTGGCCTCTACCATACCCAAGGAGGGCGCCACGGGCTGGGCCGACACCACCATGTTGCACAGCGAGGCCAAACACCCCAACTGCGCCTACAAGTGGATGGACTGGTCATTGCAACCGAAGGTGCAGGGTGATGTGGCCGCCTGGTTCGGCTCATTGCCAGCGGTGCCGGCGGCCTGCACCGGCAGCGAACTGCTGGGCGCCGAAGGCTGCAAGACCAATGGTTTCGACAACTTCGACAAGATCGCCTTCTGGAAGACGCCGCAGGCGCAGGGCGGCAAGTTCGTGCCTTATAGCCGCTGGACGCAGGACTACATCGCGATCATGGGCGGGCGCTGAGGTCGATTGAGCCTGTACCGGCCTATTCGCGCTGCAGCCCCGCGAAAGATCCGGTACAGGCAACACAGCAACAACTGAGTACCGGCCATGCCCCTAGCAGTCCAGTTCACCCAGGTTTCCCGCACCTTCGGCGAGGTCAAGGCCGTCGACCAGGTCAGCATCGACATCATGGATGGCGAGTTCTTCTCCATGCTCGGCCCCTCCGGGTCGGGGAAGACCACCTGCCTGCGCCTGATCGCAGGCTTCGAGCACCCCGACAACGGTTCGATTCGCATCCATGGCGTGGAAGCCGCCGGGGTGCCGCCCTACCAACGCGACGTCAATACCGTGTTCCAGGACTATGCGCTGTTCCCGCACATGAACGTGCGCGACAACATCGCCTATGGCCTCAAGGTCAAAGGCGTGGCCAAGGCCGAACGGCATGCCCGCGCCGACGAGGCCCTGGCGATGGTGGCGCTGACCGGTTACGGTGCGCGCAAACCGGCGCAGCTGTCCGGCGGCCAGCGCCAGCGCGTCGCCCTCGCCCGCGCCTTGGTCAACCGCCCACGGGTGCTGCTGCTCGACGAACCGCTGGGGGCGCTGGACTTGAAGCTGCGCGAACAGATGCAGGGCGAACTGAAAAAGCTGCAGCGCCAGCTGGGCATCACCTTCATCTTCGTCACCCACGACCAGACCGAAGCCCTGTCGATGTCCGACCGCGTGGCGGTGTTCAACCGCGGCCGCATCGAACAGGTCGACACCCCGCGCAACCTGTACATGCAGCCGGCTACTACCTTCGTCGCCGAATTCGTCGGCACCTCGAATGTGGTGCGTGGCGAGCTGGCCGAGCAGCTCAACGGCAGCCCTGCGCCGTTTTCCATCCGCCCCGAGCATATCCGCCTGGGTGAACAAGCCGCCGACAGCCATGAGGTGCAGGTCAGCGGCCTGCTGCACGATGTGCAGTACCAGGGCAGCGCCACCCGCTTCGAACTGCAGTTGGACAGCGGCCAGCTGTTGACGGTGAGCCAGGCCAACGACCGCTGGCAGGCCCACGCGCAAACCTGGCAGGCCGGCCAGCGGGTGCAGGCGCGCTGGCCCCGTGAAGCGATGACGGCACTGCTGGAAACCGTGCTCGACGAGGGCCGCTGAGATGAACGCGCGTCTTGCCAACCCAGGCCCGTTGCGCCGCTTTGCCAACCTGCTGTACCGGCGGCCCAACCTCTACCTGACGCTGCTGCTGATCCCGCCGTTGACCTGGTTCGGGGCGATCTACCTGGGCTCGTTGCTGAACCTGCTGTGGCAAGGCTTCTATACCTTCGACGACTTCACCATGGCGGTGACCCCGGACCTGACCCTGGGCAACTTCGCTGCGCTGTTCAACCCGTCGAACTTCGACATCATCCTGCGCACCCTGGGCATGGCCGTGGCGGTGTCGCTGGCCAGCGCGGTACTGGCCTTCCCCATTGCCTATTACATGGCGCGCTACACCAGCGGCAAAACCAAGGCATTCTTCTACATCGCTGTGATGATGCCGATGTGGGCCAGCTACATCGTCAAGACCTATGCCTGGACCCTGCTGCTGGCCAAGGGCGGCGTGGCCCAGTGGTTCGTCCAGTTGCTGCACCTGGATGGCCTGCTACAGGCGCTGTTGACGGTGCCAGGCATTGGCGGCAGCACCCTGTCGACATCACACCTGGGGCGTTTCATGGTGTTCGTGTACATCTGGCTGCCGTTCATGATCCTGCCGATCCAGGCCTCGCTGGAGCGTCTGCCGCCATCGTTGCTACAGGCCTCGGCAGACCTGGGGGCAAGGCCCGGGCAAACCTTCTGGCAGGTGACCCTGCCGCTGTCGATCCCCGGTATTGCCGCAGGCTCGATCTTCACCTTCTCGCTGACCCTGGGCGACTTCATCGTGCCGCAGCTGGTCGGCCCGCCCGGCTACTTCATCGGCAGCATGGTCTACGCCCAGCAAGGGGCGATCGGCAACATGCCGATGGCCGCCGCGTTCACCCTGGTGCCCATCGTGCTGATTGCGCTGTACCTCTCCATCGTCAAGCGCCTGGGGGCATTCGATGCACTCTGAACATGCATCAATGGGTTTGCGCCTGGCGGCCTGGGGCGGGTTGCTGTTCCTGCACTTCCCGATCCTGATCATCGTCCTCTACGCCTTCAACACCGAAGACGCAGCGTTCAGCTTCCCACCCAAGGGGTTCACCCTGAAGTGGTTCACCGTGGCCTTCGCCCGCCCCGACGTGCTCGAAGCCATCAAGCTGTCGCTGCAGGTCGCCTGCCTGGCCACGTTGATCGCTCTGGTGCTCGGCACCCTGGCCTCGGCAGCGCTGTACCGGCGCAGTTTTTTTGGCAAGGAAGGTATTTCGCTGATGCTGATCCTGCCGATTGCCCTGCCTGGCATCATCACCGGTATCGCCCTGCTCTCGGCGTTCAAGCGCCTGGGCATCGAGCCTGGCCTGTTCACCATCGTGGTCGGCCACGCCACCTTCTGTGTGGTGATCGTCTACAACAACGTCATCGCCCGCCTGCGGCGGACCTCGCAAAGCTTGATCGAGGCCTCGATGGACCTTGGCGCAGACGGCTGGCAAACCTTCCGCTACATCATCCTGCCCAACCTCGGCTCGGCGCTGCTGGCAGGCGGCATGCTGGCCTTCGCGTTGTCGTTCGACGAAATCATCGTTACCACCTTCACCGCCGGCCACGAACGCACCCTGCCGATCTGGTTGCTCAACCAGCTCAGCCGCCCACGCGACGTGCCGGTGACCAACGTGGTCGCCATGCTGGTGATGCTGGTGACCATGCTGCCGATCCTTGGCGCCTATTACCTGACCCGCGGCGGCGAAAGCGTGGCGGGCAGCGGCAAATGACCCTGGAGGAGTCCCTCATGCAAACGCACATGCTGATCAACGGTCGCCTGGTAGCTGGCGACGGGCCGGCCTGGACCGTGCTCAACCCCGCCCTGGGCAGCGCCCTGGCGCAGATCAACGAGGCCACCGAGGCCCAGGTCGACAGCGCCGTGCGTGCCGCCGACCTGGCCTTCGACAGCTGGTCGCAGGCCAGCCCCAAAGACCGTTCCCTGGCGCTGCTGGCGCTGGCTGACACCATCGAGCAGCATGGCGAAGAACTGGCCCGGCTCGAATCGCAGAATTGCGGCAAGCCTTTCAGCGCGGCACTGAATGACGAAATACCGGCGATCGCCGATGTCTTCCGTTTTTTTGCCGGCGCAGCGCGCTGCCTGGGCGGCTCGGCGGCCGGTGAGTACCTGCCGGGGCACACATCGATGATCCGCCGCGACCCGCTGGGCGTGGTCGCCTCGATCGCGCCGTGGAACTACCCGCTGATGATGCTGGCCTGGAAGGTCGCACCGGCACTGGCCGCCGGTAACACGGTGGTAATCAAACCGTCCGAACTGACGCCGCTGACCGCGCTGCGCCTGGGCGAACTGGCCCAGGGCCTGCTGCCGCCCGGCGTGCTCAACATTCTCTTCGGCCGCGGCCAGACAGTCGGCACGCCACTGGTTACCCATCCGAAAGTGCGCATGGTGTCACTGACCGGCTCGATCCCTACCGGCGCGCACATCATCAGCGCCACGGCCGACAGCGTGAAACGCATGCACATGGAGCTGGGCGGCAAAGCGCCGGTGCTGGTGTTCGACGATGCCGACATTGACGCCGCCATCGACGGTATCCGCACGTTCGGCTTCTACAACGCCGGCCAGGACTGCACTGCAGCCTGCCGCCTGTATGTGCAGGAGGGTATTTACGAGCAGTTCGTGCAGCGCCTGGGCGACGCCGTCGCCAGCCTCAAGCACGGTTTGCAGGATGCCGAGGACACCGAGCTGGGGCCACTGATCAGCGCGCAACACCGCGACAAGGTTGCCGGGCTGGTGCAGCGTGCCATTGCCCAGCCACATATCCGCCTGGTGACCGGCGGCAAGGCGATTGACGGCGACGGCTTCTTTTTCGAGCCGACCGTACTGGCCGATGCCCTGCAGGATGACGAGATCGTGCGCAACGAAGTGTTCGGCCCAGTGGTGTCGGTGACCCGTTTTACTGACGAGGCCCAAGCGCTGGAATGGGCCAATGACTCCAATTATGGCCTGGCATCATCGGTGTGGACCAGCGACACCGGCCGCGCTCATCGCCTGGCGGCGCGGCTGCAGTATGGCTGCACGTGGGTGAATACCCATTTCATGCTGGTCAGCGAAATGCCCCATGGCGGGCAGAAGCATTCGGGTTATGGGAAGGATATGTCGGTGTATGGGCTGGAGGACTACACCTGCGTGCGGCATGTGATGATCAAGCATTGAGACCACCGCGGCGTTAGCAGGAGCCTGTGGGAGAGGGCTTGCTCCGCGAAGCAAGCACCGCGAAGGATGGCACGGGCTTCGCCCGTGTTCGCGGGGCAAGCCCGCTGCCACGGGGGTCATTATCAGTCCCGTAAATCCGACTCATGGATCGGGTTGGCCCGGCTGGTAGCCCGTTGATACTGCGCCGGCCAGGTGGCCTTGTTGCCCCCCAGGTCATCATCGGCATGCAGCGGCCAATAGGGGTCACGCAACAATTCGCGCGCCAGGAAGATGACATCGGCCTGCCCGGTGCGCAGGATATGCTCGGCCTGCGCCGGTTCGGTGATCATGCCCACCGTGCCAGTGGCAATCTCCGATTCCTTGCGCACACGCTCGGCAAAGCGGGTCTGGTAGCCAGGCCCCGTAGGGATCTCGGCGTTGACCGACGTGCCGCCGGAGGAAACATCGATCAGGTCCACCCCCAGCGCCCGCAGACGACGGGCCAGCTCTACGGTTTCGTCCGGGTTCCAGCCGTCTTCGACCCAGTCGGTCGCTGATACCCGCACGAACACGGGCAGCTCGGCAGGCCAGACGTCCCTCACCGCCTGGGTGACTTCGAGGGTCAGGCGGATACGGTTTTCAAAGCAACTGCCATAGTCGTCACGCCGCTGGTTGCTCAGCGGAGAGAGAAACTGATGCAGCAGGTAGCCGTGCGCCGCATGCACCTCGACCACCTTGAACCCCGCTGTCAGGGCGCGCCGGGCGGCGTCGGCGAACGCCTGCACGATGCCGGCGATCTCCCCTGGCGACAGCTCGTGAGGCACCGCATGTTCAGGGTCGAAGGCGATCTTCGACGGCCCGACCGGCTGCCAGCCGCCCTCTTCGACTTTTACGCTGCCATGCTTGCCCAACCAGGGCCGATGGGTGCTGGCCTTGCGCCCGGCGTGGGCCAGTTGCAGGCCTGGCACGGCGCCCTGGGCGGTGATGAAACGGGTGATGCGCTGCAGTGGGGCTATCTGCTCGTCATTCCACAGGCCGAGGTCTTCGGCGGTGATACGCCCGTCAGGGGTTACCGCTGTGGCTTCGGCAATGATCAGGCCGGCGCCACCGACGGCGCGGCTGCCCAGGTGGACAAGATGCCAGTCGTTGGCCAGGCCATCGACGGCGGAATACTGGCACATCGGCGAGACCGCGATGCGGTTGGGCAGCGTCAGCTGACGCAGGGTGTAAGGCTCGAGCAGCAAGCTCATGAGGGCACCTCCCAAGGACTCCAATGGTGATCCGGCCCGGGCACTCAATTACACGTCCGTGGCCCGGGTCCGGTCTATGTTCAGACTAGACCAGATTGGGTGGGGGGGAGGTTCCGTGGGATTTGCTATGAGGTGACTGAGGCATGGCTTTGGAGGGCAAGCACCTTGCCGTCAACGCGGCTCCATGTGGGCAATCATCAGTTGCACACTTTCATTGCCACGAAACTCGTTCACATCCAGCTTGTACGCCAGCTCCACCCAGCGCACCGTCGGGTTCGGCCACACCTCGCGGTCGACGCCGAAGGCAATGCCATCGAGCCGCACCGAACCGCACTCGCTCTTGAGCACCACCTTCAGGTGCCGCTCACCCACTACGCGCTGCTCGACCAACTGGAACACACCATGGAACAGCGGCTCCGGGAAGTGCTGGCCCCAAGGCCCGGCATGGCGCAGGGCCTTGGCCAGGTCGAGGTGGAATTCCTCCACCGCCAGGCTGCCATCGGACAGCAATCGGCCAGTGAGGTCGTCTTCGCAAAGCTGGCGCCGTACTTCTTCGTCGAATGCCTCGGCAAAGGCCGGGAAGTTGCCCTCAGGCAGCGACAACCCCGCTGCCATGGCATGGCCGCCGAACTTGCTGATAAGCTGCGGATGACGCGCCGCCACCGCATCCAGCGCATCGCGGATATGAAAACCGGGCACCGAGCGCGCCGAACCCTTGAGCATGCCGTCGCCAGCATCGGCAAAGGCGATGGTCGGCCGGTGATAACGCTCCTTCAGGCGCGAAGCGAGAATCCCGATCACGCCCTGGTGCCAGTCGGCGTCGAACAGGCACAGGCCATACGGCATGGACTCGACCGGCAAATCCTTCAGCTGGGCCAGCGCCTCACGCTGCATGCCTTGCTCGATGGACTTGCGGTCCTGGTTGAGATCGTCCAGCTGCTGGGCCATGTCCTGGGCCAAGGCCGCGTCTTCGCACAGCAGGCACTCGATGCCCAGGCTCATGTCGTCCAGGCGCCCGGCCGCGTTCAAACGCGGGCCAAGGATGAACCCCAGGTCAGTCGAAGTGATGCGCCGGTGGTCACGGCGGGCCACTTCCAGAATCGCCTTGAGCCCCGGCCGTGCGCGGCCGGCACGAATGCGCTCGAGGCCCTGGTGCACCAGAATGCGGTTGTTGGCGTCCAGCGGCACCACGTCGGCGACACTGCCCAGCGCCACCAGGTCGAGCAGCTCGCCGATATTCGGCTGTGCTTGGTTCTGGTAGCGCCCCAGGCTGCGCAAGCGTGCGCGCAAGGCCATGAGCACATAGAAGATTACCCCGACCCCGGCCAACGACTTGCTCGGGAAGTCGCAGCCCGGCTGGTTCGGGTTGATGATCGCATCGGCGTCGGGCAACTGCTCGCCCGGCAAGTGGTGATCGGTGACCAGCACCTTGAGCCCCGCTGCCTTGGCTGCCGCCACGCCGTCGACACTGGAGATACCGTTGTCGACAGTGATCAGCAATTGCGGTTGGCGCTGCAGCGCGACCTCAACGATCTCCGGGGTCAGGCCATAGCCGAATTCGAAGCGGTTGGGCACCAGGTAGTCGACGTGGGCCGCGCCCAACAAGCGCAGGCCCAGCACACCCACGGTACTGGCGGTGGCGCCGTCGGCATCGAAGTCGCCAACGATGAGGATGCGCTGGCGCTGGTCGAGCGCTTCGACCAGCAGGTCTACCCCCGCCTCGATGCCTTTGAGCTGCTGGTACGGCAGCAGCCGCGCCAGGCTCTTGTCCAGCTCGGCCTCGCTCTGCACGCCGCGGGCGGCATACAGGCGGGTCAGCAAGGGTGGCAGGTTACCCAGAAATGGCAGGGTCGACGGCAGGGGGCGAGGTTCGATACGCATAAGGGCTTCGGCTCAGCCGCGCTCGCCAAGCAGCCACTGCAGCTGCACTTCGTGCTGGCCACGGTCATCGGTGACGAACACTGTGCCTTCGCTGATCATTACGTCCCACTTGATGCTGCGCGGCATGTCGGTGGCCAGGGTCTCCAGCACCTCTTGCGGCACAGCGGCAATGTTCAGGTTCTTCAGGTTCTTGACCGCAGGTACCACTTTGCTCTCCCACACTCGCAGGCTACCGTAGGCCAGTAGGCTGGTGCGCTCGGTGCGGCGGGAACACCAGGTCAGGCGGTCCGCGTCCGGCTGGCCGACTTCGATCCAGTGCAAAACGCGATCGTCCAGGCTCTTTTCCCACAATGCCGGCTCATCGACATCCGACAGGCCGCGACCAAACGACAGCTGCTCGTTGTACCAAAGCGCATAAGCCAGCAGACGCACCGCCATACGCTCTTCGGTTTCCGACGGGTGACGAGCAATGGTCTGCTTGACGCTTTCGTACACGCTGCGATCGAGGTCGGTCAGATTCAGTTCGAATTTGTAGGTGGTGGACGGCTGGGCCATGGTCGACGGGCTTCTTGCGCAAAGAAAAGTGACACAGTCTAACCGATCCTGCCCTTCGTTGCGCCGCGGCAGTATCTGCGGCTTCGGAGCTATGATAAAACCACGGCTCTGCCCAGTTGCCACGGATGCCCCATGCCTACGCCCAGCAAACCCCTCGCCGGCCTTAAAGTCATCGAACTCGGGACCCTTATCGCTGGCCCGTTCGCCTCGCGTATCTGTGCCGAGTTCGGCGCCGAGGTGATCAAGGTCGAGTCCCCCGATGGCGGCGATCCGCTGCGCAAATGGCGCAAGATGTACGAAGGCACGTCGCTGTGGTGGTTCGTGCAGGCGCGCAACAAACAGTCGCTGACCCTCAACCTCAAGCACCCGGAAGGCCTCGATATCCTCAAACGCCTGTTGGCCGACGCCGACATCCTGATCGAAAACTTCCGCCCCGGCGTGCTGGAAAAACTCGGCCTGGGCTGGGACGTGCTGCACGCGCTCAACCCGCGCCTGGTCATGGTGCGCCTGTCCGGTTTCGGCCAGACCGGGCCGATGAAAGACCAGCCGGGCTTTGGCGCCGTGGGCGAGTCCATGGGCGGCCTGCGCTACATCACCGGCTTCGATGACCGCCCGCCGGTGCGCACGGGTATTTCCATCGGTGACTCGATTGCCGCCTTGTGGGGAGTGATCGGCGCGTTGATGGCCTTGCGTCACCAGGAAGTCAACGGCGGCCAGGGCCAGGTAGTGGACGTGGCGCTGTACGAGGCGATCTTCGCCATGATGGAAAGCATGGTCCCGGAATTCGACGTCTTTGGTTTCATCCGTGAGCGCACCGGCAATATCATGCCGGGCATCACCCCCTCCTCCATCCATACCAGTGCCGATGGCAAGCATGTGCAGATCGGCGCCAACGGCGATGCGATCTTCAAGCGCTTCATGCAGGCCATCGGCCGCGCCGACCTGGCCGATGACCCCACGCTGGCCACCAACGATGGCCGCGACCTGCGCCGGGACGAGCTGTACGGGGTAATCGACCGCTGGGCCAACAGCCAGCCGCTGGACCAGCTCATGCAGGTGCTCACCACCGCCGAAGTGCCAGCCAGCCGCATCTATTCCGCCGAAGACATGTTCAATGACCCGCAATACCTGGCACGGGAGATGTTTCTGCAGGCACGCCTGCCAGACGGCAAACCCTTCAAGATGCCAGGCATCGTGCCCAAGCTTTCGGAAACGCCCGGCGCCACCGAATGGGTCGGGCCGGCGCTGGGTGAACACACCGAAGTACTGCTCGCTGCCCTGGGCTACGACGCAGCCGCCATCGCCGGCCTGCGCGCAGCAGGCGCGGTCTGACCTCTGCCGCCGCCGATGCGAGTTGCCCGCTGGTTGCGCCCCCTGCTCCTGCTGTGCGGGCTACTGCCCGCACTGGCCATACTGCCCGCCGCGGCCAAGGAGCGTATCTGGTGGCTGGTTCGAGACCTGCCGCCGTTCACCATTTTCGAAGGCCCGGAGAAAGGCCAGGGGGTGGTTGATCGCCTGCTGCCGCAGTTGATCGCGCAGATGCCCGAATACGATCACAGCATCGTCCGGGTCAACCGCGCGCGGGGTATCCAGATGCTTCAGGACGCCAGCAGCTTCACCTGCGACCCGACCCTGCTGTGGACGCAGGAACGTGCCGGATACGTGCATTTTTCCATGCCGTTACTGGGTGTAATGAGCGGCGGGCTGGTGGTCCGCAAGGAAGACGAGGCACTGCTTGCGCCGTTTCTCACAGGCCACGAAGTCGATTTGCAAGGGCTGTTGAACCAGACCTCGTTGAAGCTCGGTATCGTCGCCGAGCGCAGCTATGGCACGCAGATCGATGAGGTTTTGCGTCAGCTGCCAGACGCGTCGCTCAGCCGCCACTATGGCAACGATGCCACCGCCAACCAACTGCAGATGCAGCGACTGGGCCGCCTGCACATGGTGATGGGGTACTGGCCAGAGGTGCGTTACCTGATCCAGCAGCAAGGCGGGTTACTGGCGGATTACCACTTCCACCCTGTGCAAGGCGTGAACCCTTACCAGTTTCTGCATGTGGGTTGCTCGAACTCGCCACTGGGGCGCGAGGCCATTGCGCACATCGACCAACTGCTGCCCACGCTGCGTCGGGACACGTTGCCGGGGCTGTATGCACGGTGGCTGGACCCGCAGTTGCAGGAAGACTACCTGGAGCAGAGCAAGCAGTTTTTCAAAGGCGAATAGGCCTTTGCCCATGCCGGCGTGAATCACGCAAAAAAAAGAAACCCCGGACGCTGGGGAGGACGCCCGGGGCCAATCGAAAGTCCTTGGAGACTTCCCGGAACAGCCTGCCAACACCGGAGCAAAGCGCTGGCTGGCTGCCCTTACTGTGTCTGAAAGCCGGGTCAGGCAAAGGTTCCCTGAGGTTGCTGACGCTGTTGCAACGCAGCAATGACACAAGGCTGCAATCGCCCTTCGGCAATCTGCAGATCACGGTGCAGACCATCCACCACGTCAATCAGCAGGCGCTGCTCCTGCAACTGGCGCAGGCTTACCGTGCGCTGCAGGGTGATGCCTGCAAGGCTGTCAAACACGGTCAATTGACGATTGCCATTGGCATCGGCGATGCCCAGGTGGGTTTGATAAGGGGTCAGGGCTTCGTTGAGCAGTCTGCAGATTCTTTCCATCCGGATCACTCGCTGCGTGGTGGGCTATAGAGAAACTGACCAACAAGCGCAGCCTAAAGTTCGAGACGCCGGCGCTGTTTCAGTGAGCATGCGGTGCAGACGTGACAGTTTGAGTACGCCTGCCCAGACACTGAAGCGCACGCTGCAGGTGCGTCATGGACAGCGGCCAGGGCAGCTCGGCAACCACCCAAAGCCCCCGTCGCTTGGCCTCCAGGGCAAGATTGTGCTGGTCGGGTGCTGCCTGCCCCACGAACATCAAGGCGCGCAACGCAGGCATGCCGGCGAGGCGTTTCAATACGGCATGCCCTGCCTTTGTGGGCATCGCGTGGTCAAGTATCAGCAAGTCAGGGCAGCGGCCAGCGGACAGGCAGGCGCGCAGGTCGCCCGCGTCCTCGATGATGCGCACGTCGAATATGCCTTGGGCGTTGAAGGCCTGATGCAGAAGAATCTGGTGGGAAGGGCGTGCCTGGTGAATCAGCACGTAAGGCCTGGACATGAGCCGCTCCTGAAGGAAGGACCCACAAATCTAGGCAAGACGTCGAGCGGTTTAAATAGGAAAAGTCTGAAACAGCGCAAGGAGACAGCCGCAGAACGATGCTGCTGCGCGACCTATCGCCGGCTTGCCGGCGATAGGTTATGTGGCGGCCCTGGCGTTAAAGCGGCTTGCCGCGGTTACCGTGCTGGCTGACAAAGCCCTGAACGGCCTTCAGGTCATTGGCCAGCACCGTGCAGCGCTCTTCGCGGCTGAACAGGTCGACCAGGTGCGCAGGCAACTCCAGCGCCTTGCCCACACCGGCCTTCTCTACCGCTTCCGGGAACTTGACCGGGTGCGCAGTACCCAGCACCACCATTGGCGTGTCCAGGCTGCGGCGGCACTCACGGGCGGCCTTGACGCCGATCGCGGTATGCGGGTCGAGCACTTCACCGGTGCTGGCGAACACCTCGGCGATGGTCTCGCAGGTTTGCTCGTCACTGACGGCCAGCGAGTCGAACAGCTTGCGCGCCTCGGTCCAGCGGTCTTCGTCGACGCTGAAGCCGCCACCCTGCTTGAAGTTCGCCATCAGCTCGGCAATGGCAGCGCCATTGCGGCCATGCAGGTCGAACAGCAGGCGCTCGAAGTTGGACGACACCATGATGTCCATCGACGGCGACAAGGTCGCGTGCAGGGTTTCCTTGACGTACTGATTGCCGCTCATGAAGCGGTGCAGGATGTCGTTACGGTTGGTGGCCACCACCAGCTGGCTGATCGGCAGGCCCATGTTGCGCGCCAGGTAACCGGCGAAGATGTCGCCGAAGTTACCGGTAGGCACCGAGAACGCCACCGAGCGGGCTGGCCCGCCCAACTGCAGGGCTGCGTGGAAGTAGTAGACGATCTGGGCCATGATCCGCGCCCAGTTGATCGAGTTGACTGCCACCAGGCGGGTGCCCTTGAGGAACGACTGGTCGGCGAAGCTGGCCTTGACCATCTCCTGGCAGTCGTCGAAGTTGCCTTCGATGGCGATGTTGTGGATGTTGTCGCCGAAGATCGTGGTCATCTGCCGACGCTGTACTTCCGACACACGCTGGTGCGGGTGCAGGATGAAGATGTCGACGTTGTCGCAACGGCGGCAACCTTCGATGGCGGCAGAACCGGTATCACCGCTGGTGGCGCCAACGATCACCACACGCTCGCCGCGCTTGACCAGCACGTGGTCGAGCAGGCGGCCGAGCAACTGCAGGGCAAAGTCCTTGAAGGCCAGGGTCGGGCCGTGGAACAGCTCCATGACCCACTCGTTCGAATTCAACTGGCGCAGCGGCGCCACGGCGGCGTGAGCGAACGCGCCGTAGGTTTCTTCGAGGATCTTCTTGAAGTCGGCATCGGCGATGCTGCCGGCAACGAACGGGCGCATCACACGGAAGGCCAGTTCGTGGTAAGGCAGGCCAGCCCAGGAGGCGATCTCTTCCTGGGTGAAGCGTGGCAGGTTTTCAGGGACGTACAGGCCGCCGTCGCTGGCAAGGCCAGCCAGCAGCACATCTTCAAAATTCAGGGCCGGTGCCTGGCCGCGGGTGCTGATATAGCGCATGGTGCAAACCTTCGAGACTGGGGCCGGGGCCGCTGGCGCGGCCCGTCGGCACTCTTCGTTAATTAAGCTGTTCGACGCGGATGCGCACGACCTTGCCAACCACATCCTGCAGGGCTTCCAGAGCGACGATGGCGTCGTTGATGCCTTGCTCGACCACGCGGTGGGTCAGCAGGATCATCGGCACCAGGCCATCCTGTTCTTCGGCTTCCTTCTGCATGATCGATTCGATGTTGATGCCACGCTCCGACAGGATGCTGGCCACCTGGGCCAAAACACCGGGGTGATCCTTGGCCTGGATGCGCAGGTAGTAGGCACTTTCGCAGGCCTCGATCGGCAGGATCGGGTGCGACGACAACGAATCGGGCTGGAAGGCCAGGTGCGGCACGCGGTTTTCCGGGTCGGAGGTCATGGCGCGGACCACGTCGACCAGGTCGGCCACCACCGACGAAGCGGTCGGCTCCATACCGGCACCGGCGCCGTAGTACAGGGTCGAGCCAGCGGCGTCGCCGTTGACCATGACTGCGTTCATGACGCCATTGACGTTGGCGATAAGGCGGTCGCTCGGGATCAGCGTCGGGTGCACGCGCAGCTCGATACCTTCGGCCGTGCGGCGTGCCACACCCAGGTGCTTGATGCGATAGCCCAGGGCCTCGGCGTAGTTCACGTCAGCGGTGGTTAGCTGGGTGATGCCCTCGGTGTAGGCCTTGTCGAACTGCAGCGGGATACCAAAGGCAATGGAGGCCAGGATGGTCAGCTTGTGCGCAGCATCGATGCCTTCGACGTCGAAGGTCGGGTCGGCTTCGGCATAGCCCAGGGCCTGGGCTTCAGCCAGTACGTCCGGGAAGGCACGGCCCTTCTCGCGCATTTCGGTGAGGATGAAGTTGCCAGTGCCGTTGATGATGCCGGCCAGCCAGTTGATATGGTTGGCCGACAAGCCTTCACGGATGGCCTTGATCACCGGGATGCCGCCGGCAACCGCCGCTTCGAAGGCGACGATCACGCCCTTCTCGCGGGCCTTGGCGAAGATTTCGTTGCCGTGCACGGCGATCAGCGCCTTGTTGGCGGTGACCACGTGCTTGCCGTTTTCGATGGCCTTGAGTACCAGGTCACGGGCGATGGTATAGCCACCGATCAGCTCGATGACAATGTCGATCTCCGGGTTGCTCGCAACGTCGAACACATCAGCGGTAATGGGGGTACCGGTAATCTGGCAGTTCGGGTTCGGCGAGCGCATGGCGATCTGGGCCACTTCAATACCGCGCCCGGCACGGCGGGCAATCTCCTCGGCGTTGCGCTGAAGTACATTGAAGGTTCCGCCACCGACGGTCCCCAACCCACAGATGCCTACTTTGACCGGTTTCACTGTGAACTCCCCATTGAACGGCCGGCACCTGCGCCGACCGTGAAACATGCCGTCACCCCATGACGACGGCGTACTGAATTGATTACTTGGCTGCTTGCTGCTGGCCGGCCAGGGCCAACTTGGCCACTTGCGGCGCCGGCTGGTAGCCCGGGATCACCTGGCCGCTTTCAAGGACGATCGCCGGCGTGCCGTTGACGCCGATCGACTGGCCCAGCTGGAACTGTTTGCTGACCGGGTTGGCGCACTTGGCCGCCTTGATTTCCTTGCCATCGACCATCTTGTCCAGCGCCGCGCGGCGGTCGCTGGAACACCAGACTGCCTGCAACTGCTCGTCACCCGGCGAACCGAGGCCCTGACGCGGGAAGGCGACATAGCGCACTTCGATACCGCGACGGTTCAGCTCCGGCACTTCGGCGTGCAGCTTGTGGCAATACGGGCAGGTGGTATCGGTGAACACGGTGATGTGCGACTTGGTCTCGCCTTTGGCAGGATAAACCACCATCTCGGCGGCTGGAATGCCATTGATGAGCTTGGCGACACCTTGACGCTCGGTCTTCTCGGTCAGGTTGACCGGCTTGCCGTCCTGGATCTGGTACAGGTAGCCCTGCATGACGAACTGGCCGTCAGCGCTGGCGTACAGCACACGGCCGCCCTGCAGCTTGACTTCATACAGGCCGTTGAGCGGGCTGCTGGCAACGCTTTCTACGGGCACTTCCAGTTCGAGGTTCTGCAACGACTTGCGGATGGCCTGCTCGGCACCGGCATTGCTGTCGGTTGCCGCGGCAACGGCAAAGGTACTGGCCAGCGCCAACGCGGCGGCGGCGAAAATCTGGGTCAAACGCATGGGAACTCCTGAAGGCGGACAGGGGCCGGAGGGCGTCACCTGCAAAAAAACACGGTGACCGTGCGGCCCTTGGTGCAAACCGCTCAAGCCTACCACATCACACCACCGTTGAAGGGGTCTGCGGATACCGGCCGGCGGAACATGAAAATCATTCATCCACGCGGGTGATGCTGGGCGTGCAGCTGCTGCAAACGGGCCTTGGCCACGTGGGTGTAGATCTGCGTGGTCGACAGGTCGCTGTGGCCCAGCAGCATCTGCACCACGCGCAGGTCGGCACCGTGGTTGAGCAGATGGGTCGCGAAGGCATGGCGCAAGGTGTGGGGTGACAACGCCTTGTCGATACCGGCAACCCGTGCGTGGTGCTTGATTCGGTGCCAGAAGGTCTGGCGGGTCATCTGCTCGCCGCGCAGGCTGGGGAACAGCACATCACTGGGGCGGCCGTTCAACAGCTCGCTGCGGCCATCGCGCAGGTAGCGCTCCAGCCACACCACTGCCTCTTCACCCATCGGTACCAGCCGCTCCTTGCTGCCCTTGCCCATGACCCGCAATACGCCTTGGCGCAGGTTGACCTGGTCGAGGGTCAGGCTGACCAGTTCGGTAACCCGCAGGCCGCAGGCATACAGAACTTCGAGCATGGCGCGGTCGCGCTGGCCGATGGCTTCGCCGAGGTCCGGCGCTTGCAGCAGTGCTTCGACGTCGGCTTCGGACAAGGATTTCGGCAAAGGCCGGCCCAACTGCGGCATCTCCACCTGCAAGGTGGGGTCAATCGCCACCAGCTTTTCGCGCAGCAGGTAGCGAAAGAAGCCACGCAGGCCAGAGAGAAAGCGTGCGGTGGAGCGCGGTTTGTAGCCTTGGTCGAGGCGCCAGGCCAAGTGATCGAGGATCAGCTCGCGACCGGCGTCGGGCAAGGCCACGGTGTGCTCCTGGAGCCAGCCGTTGAACAGCGCCAGGTCGCTGCGATAGGAGACCCGGGTGTTGTCCGACAGGCCTTTTTCCAGCCACAGGGCATCAAGAAACTGGTCAATAAGGGGGTGGTCTAGGGCGGGCATGAAAACTCGGTGGCAAACGACGAAATGACGCTTAGTCTTTCATAACAGCGCCAGCATAGGGAGCCCGCATGAACGAACAGCAGATCCTTCTCAGCATCGGTGGCATCGGCGCCGCCGCCCTGGCCTGCCAGTGGCTCGCCTGGCGCCTGAAACTGCCGGCCATCCTCTTTCTGCTGCTGACCGGCATCACTGTCGGCCCGCTGCTCGGCTGGCTCGACCCGCAGGCGTTGTTCGGCCCGTTGCTGATGCCGCTGGTGTCCCTGGCCGTGGCGCTGATCCTGTTCGAGGGCAGCCTCACCCTGCACGTGTCGCAGTGGCGCGATATCGGCAGCGTGGTGCACCGCCTGGTCACCGTTGGCGCGCTGTCGACCTGGCTGGTGATCGCGCTGGCGACCCACTGGCTGCTGGGGTTCGACTGGCCGCTGGCGATCCTGTTCGGCACCTTGACCCTGGTCACCGGGCCGACAGTGATCGTGCCCATGCTGCGGGTAGTGCGGCCAAAGGCGACAATCGCCAATATCCTGCGCTGGGAAGGCATCGTCATCGACCCGATTGGCGCGCTGCTGGCCGTGGTGGTGTACAGCTTCATCATTGCCAGTGCCGATGGCAATGGCCTGATCCAGAGCCTGGGTACCTTTGCCGGGGTGATCTTCTGCGGCACTGCACTGGGCGCTGCCGGCGGCTGGTTGCTGGGCCAGGTCATGCGCGAACAGTGGCTGCCGGAGTACCTGCACAACCTGGCGTCGCTGGCAGCGGTGCTGGGCATCTTCATCGCCGCCAACCAGATCGTGCACGAATCAGGGCTGCTGGCGGTGACGCTGATGGGCATGTGGCTGGCCAACATGCGCGGGGTGGATGTGCGGCAGATCCTGCACTTCAAGGAGAACCTCAGCGTGCTGCTGATCTCCGGCCTGTTCATCTTGCTGGCCGCGCGCCTCGACCTGCACGCCTTGCTCGGGCTGGGCCCGGCGGTGCTGGCGCTGCTGCTGGTGATCCAGTTGCTGGCACGGCCGCTGAACGTCTTCGTGTCGACGCTGGGCTCCTCGCTGAACTGGCGCGAGCGGGCCTTGCTGGCCTGGATCGCCCCGCGTGGCATCGTCGCCGCCGCGGTATCGGCGATCTTCGCGATCCGCCTGCACGAGGCCGGCCATCAGGATGCGCTGTTGCTGGTGCCCCTGACCTTCGCCGTGATCATCGGCACCGTGGTGCTGCAGAGCGCCACGGCAAGGCCGCTGGCGCGCCTGCTCAAGGTCGCCGAGCCCGCCCCCAGCGGCTTTCTCATCGTCGGCGCCAACGGGCCTGCGCGCACCCTTGGCAAAGCCCTGCAGCAATTGGGTTGCCGTGTACTGCTGACCGATTCGAGCTGGGAAAACATCCGCGCCGCGCGCATGGACGGCTTGCCGACCTACTTTGGCAACCCCGCCTCGCAGCATGCCGATGCACACCTGGACCTGGTCGGCCTCGGCCACCTGTTGGGGCTGTCGCCGGCCGGCGAGATCAACGCCTTGGCCTGCGCCCGCTTTCGCCATGATTTCGGCCACAGCCGCCTGTTCGTACTCGCCAGCGGCCTGGAGAAACAGCGCAGTGACAAGCACCGGGCCAGCGAGGAGCACCGCGGCCACCTGCTCGGTTCAAGCGCGATGACCTACCAGCAACTGGCGAATCACTTGCACCGCGGCGCCGAGCTGTATAGCACCCACCTGACCGAAGGCTTCGACTGGGAAAATTATCAGGCACTGCATGGCGACCGCGCGCACCTGCTGTTCGCCCGTGACGCCAATGGCTGGGTGCATGTAGCGAGCCCGGATAACCCACTCACGCCGCAGTCGGGCTGGACCTTGGTCGCCCTGGTCGAGCCGCTGCCGGTCGCCGACGCTGCAACCACGCCAGGTTGAGCGTCAGGCCTGGGGCAGCACCGGCACCGGCCGCTTGTCTTCGTCGATGGCGACAAAGCTGAACACACCATGGATCGCCCGTTCGCGGCCATCCAGGTACATGTTCTCGACGAACACATCCACTTGCACCTGCAAGCTGGTGTTGCCCACCTTGATCACCGTGCCCACCAGCTCGACGATCGAACCCGCCGGGATCGGGTGCTTGAAGTCGATGCGGTCGGTCGAAACCGTCACCAATGGCAAGCGGCAGAAGCGTGTGGCGGCGATGAACGACACTTCGTCCATCCAGGCCAGCGCGGTGCCGCCAAACAGGGTGTTGTGATGGTTGGTAGTGTTGGGGAATACCGCCTTGGTCACGCGGGTTACCGAAAGCTCGGTGCGGCGCTGGATTTCCTGGTCTCGGGTAGTCATGTCTGGTCACATCGCTTTCTTAAGTTTCAAAACGCAAAAAAGCAGCCCGAAGGCTGCTTTTTTTCTCGCTAGGCGGCCATGGCCACCGGGCAAACTGTACTCAGGACAGTTTTTCCTTGATGCGAGCGGCTTTGCCGGACAGGTCGCGCAGGTAGTACAGCTTGGCTTTACGCACGTCACCACGACGTTTCACGGCCAGGCTGTCGATTTGCGGGCTGTAGGTCTGGAAGGTACGCTCAACACCAACGCCGCTCGAGATCTTGCGCACGGTGAAGGCGCTGTTCAGACCACGGTTACGCTTGGCGATAACAACGCCTTCGAACGCCTGCAGACGGGAACGCTCACCTTCCTTCACTTTAACCTGGACGACAATGGTGTCGCCTGGTGCGAAGGTCGGGATTTCCTTGCTCATCTGCTCTGCTTCGAGCTGCTGGATGATTTTGTTAGTCATGCTGTGCTCCTAAGGTGGACAAACGTGATCCACCATCGATACGTTAACTATCGTTCCGCTCGCGGAGGTATTCCTCGAGCAGCTTTTTCTCTTCTCCAGAAAGTGAGCGACTTTCCAGAAGATCGGCGCGTCGTTCGAAGGTCCTACCAAGGGACTGCTTCATCCGCCATCGCCGGATATGTGCATGGTTGCCACTTAGCAACACGTCGGGTACACGCTGATCCGCATACACCTCAGGTCGGGTGTAGTGCGGGCAATCCAGCAAGCCATCGGTGAAGGAATCTTCCTCCGCCGAGCCTACATGCCCTAAAGCTCCGGGCAGCAGCCGCGTAACCGCATCGATCAGTACCATGGCCGGTAGCTCACCACCGGAAAGCACATAGTCACCAATCGACCACTCTTCATCGACATGAGCATCAATAAAACGCTCGTCAATGCCTTCATAACGGCCGGCGATCAGGATCAGAGATTCCTGTTCGGCCAAGCCTTTGACCGCTTGCTGATCCAGCTTGCGGCCTTGTGGCGAAAGGTAGATCACCTTTGCCGCTGCTCCGGTCGCTTGCCTGGCACTGGCCAGTGCATCTTCCAGAGGCTTGATCTTCATCACCATCCCCGGACCACCGCCAAAAGGCCGATCATCCACCGTGTGGTGGCGATCACTGGTGTAGTCCCGCGGATTCCAGCAAGTGACTTGCAACAAGCCCTGCTTCACCGCGCGGCTGGTAATGCCGTACTCCGTAATGGCCGAGAACATCTCGGGGAACAACGTGATGACTTCTACGCGAAGGTTACCCATCAGTTAGAAATCCGCGTCCCATTCGACCCGCATCACACCGGCTTCAAGGTCGACTGCCAGCACACATTGCGCCGTATAGGGCAACAAGCGCTCACGGTCATCCAGGCTGCCTGCGCAAGGCTTGACCACCACTACATCGTTCGCGCCGGTCTCCAACAGGTGATCAACCGTGCCGAACAGCTGTTCGTCCTGGTTGATGACTTTCAGACCGACCAACTGGTACCAGTAGTACTCGTCGTCCGTCAGGTTGGGCAAAAGGCTGCGCGAGATGCAAATCTCGTAACCGCTCAGAAGACGCGCTTCGTCACGATCGTCGAGCCCTTTGAGCTTGGCGACCAGCTCCTTTTTATTGGAACGGCCACTGACCAGCTCTACCTGCTTGACCGACCCTTCGCGCCGAAGCGTCCAGTTACGGTAATCCAACAGGTTTTCAATCGGATCGGTAAAGGAATACACCTTCACCTCGCCGCGAACGCCGTGAACCGAAAAAATCTTGCCAACGACGATGAGGTCGTCAGCCTTTTCTGGCGTCGCGTTCATACAGTTCAGGCAGCAGCCTTGGCAGCTTCCTTCAGCAGCTGAGCAACACGCTCAGACGGCTGTGCGCCGATGCTCAGCCAGTGAGCAACGCGGTCTTGTTTAACGGACAGACGAACTTCCTGACCACGAGCGATCGGGTTGAAGAAGCCAACCTGTTCGATGTGGGAGCCGTCACGCGGGTTACGCGAGTCGGTTACGGTCAGTTGGTAAAACGGGCGCTTTTTGGAGCCGCCACGGGCAAGACGAATGGTAAGCATTGAACATCGTTCCTGTAGTCGGTGCTGCAAATCATGATGCACAGCGGGCACACGGGTGCCCGAAAGGCCGCACATTCTCAAGGAATATCCGGACATTTGCAAATGCCTTTTTACTTCAAATAAAAAGGCCAGCCTGCTGATCTGCTATTTAGCCGCCTGCTCATGAGGCGACAGTGTTCCCGCCGAAGCGGGTTCCGGCCAGCGGCGGGCTTGCCGCCACTGGCCTGAATCGGTTTTACAGCTTGGGCATGCCGCCGCCAGGCATCATGCCGCCCAAGCCGCGCATCATCTTGGCCATGCCGCCCTTGGCAGAGAATTTCTTCATCATCTTCTGCATCTGCTTGTGCTGCTTGATCAGCCGGCCGACGTCCTGCACCTGGGTGCCGGAGCCGATGGCGATGCGGCGCTTGCGCGAACCGCTGAGCAGTTCAGGGTCACGGCGCTCGGCCGGGGTCATGGAGTTGATGATCGCTTCCATCTGCTTGAACTGCTTCTCGGCCGCGCCCTGGGCGTTGCCCATCTGCGACAGGTTGACCCCGCCAATGCTCGGCAGCTTGTCCATCAGGCCGCCCAGGCCGCCCATGTTCTTCATCTGCTGCAGCTGGTCGCGGAAGTCTTCGAGGTCGAAGCCCTTGCCCTTCTTCAGCTTCTTGGCGAGTTTGTCAGCCTTGGCCTTGTCGATGGTCTGCTCGGCCTGCTCGATCAGGCTGAGCACATCGCCCATGCCGAGGATGCGCGACGCGACGCGGTCGGGGTGGAACGGCTCGAGGGCCTCGGTCTTCTCACCCATACCGATGAACTTGATCGGCTTGCCGGTAATGGCCCGCACCGACAGTGCGGCACCGCCACGGGCATCACCGTCGACCTTGGTCAACACCACGCCGGTCAGCGGCAGGGCTTCACCAAAGGCCTTGGCGGTATTGGCGGCGTCCTGGCCGGTCATGGCGTCGACCACGAACAAGGTCTCGACCGGCTTGACCGCGGCATGCAGCGCCTTGATCTCGTCCATCATGTCGGCGTCGATGTGCAGACGGCCGGCGGTGTCGACGATGACCACGTCGATGAACTTGAGCTTGGCTTCGCGAATCGCCGCTTCAGCGATGGCGACAGGCTTCTGGCTGATGTCGGACGGGAAGAAGGTCACGCCGATGTCGTTGGCCAGGGTTTCCAGCTGCTTGATCGCCGCCGGGCGATAGACGTCGGCCGACACCACCATCACGCTCTTCTTCTTGCGCTCCTTGAGGAAGCGCGCGAGCTTGCCGGCGGTGGTGGTCTTACCCGCACCCTGCAAGCCAGCCATCAGCACTACGGCCGGTGGTGCGGCGTTCAGCGCGAGGTCTTCGTTGGCCGCGCCCATCAGGCTTTCCAGCTCGGCCTGGACAATCTTCACGAAGGCCTGGCCCGGGGTCAGGCTGCGCGACACTTCGGTACCGACCGCACGCTCCTTGACGCTGTTGACGAAATCCTTGACCACCGGCAAGGCAACGTCGGCCTCGAGCAACGCCATGCGTACTTCGCGCAGCGTGTCCTTGATGTTGTCTTCAGTCAGCTTGGCCTTGCCGGTGACATGGCGCAGCGTCTGTGACAGGCGGTCGGTCAGGTTTTCGAACATGGTGATCCTTTCTGGCCCAGTAAAAGCCGAGGTTTGTCAGGCGCCGAGGGGGAAATGCACACCCCCAGGGCACAGCAAGGCGGCGATTATAGCGAAGTGTAACGGCGACGCACACCTTGGCTTCCGAGCGGCAAGCTCAAAGCTGCAAGCCACAAGGAAAAGCGCCCAGCCTGCACATCAGCCCTTGCTTGTAGCTTACGGCTTCCAGCTTGCAGCTCACTATGCCAAACTCCGTCTCTTTAAGGCTCGCCAACCAGGACTTATGTTCTCCTCACCCAGCCTCATCCCCAACCTGATCGCCGCCGGCCTTTATATAGCTGCGACCCTCTACCAGGGTTCGCACCTGGCCCAGGGCCGCAAGTCCGACAAACGGCTGCTGGGCTTGCTCGGTGCCCTTGCTGTGATCGCCCAGAGCGGCGCCCTGTTCTTCCAGCTGATCACCCCGCTGGGCCTGAGCCTCGACTTCTTCAGCGCCGCCAGCCTGATCGCCGTGGCGGTCATCACCCTGACCCTGCTGGCGTGCCTGCGCATCCCGGTGGAAAACCTGCTGGTGCTGCTGTTCCCGCTGGGTGCGGTCACGGCGCTATTGGCCCAGTTCGCGCCACCGGGCACCGTGCCGCTGATCAACGAAGAGCCCGGCATCCTCGCGCATATCCTGCTGTCGATCCTGGCCTACGGCCTGTTCACCATTGCCGTATTCCAGTCGCTGCTGCTGTTGCTGCAGGACCGCCAGTTGAAAAACAAACACCCGTCCGGGCTGATCCGCAACTTCCCGCCGCTGCAAACCATGGAAAGCCTGCTGTTCGGCTTCCTCTGGGCCGGCTGGTGTCTGCTCTCGCTGTCGCTGATTTCCGGCTGGCTGTTCCTCGACAACCTGTTCGCCCAGCACCTGGTGCACAAGACCTTGCTGGCCTGCGTCGCCTGGGTGGTGTTCAGTGTTCTGCTGTGGGGCCGCACCCGCCTGGGTTGGCGTGGCCACAAAGCGATCCGCTGGACGCTGGCCGGTTTCTGCCTGCTGATGCTGGCCTATTTCGGCAGCAAGCTGGTCCGCGAATTCATCTTGCATATCTGACGGCCGCCCATGGACACCCTGCCGTACGCCCCGCTATTCGGCACCCTGGCACTGTCGCTGCTGTGGTCGGCGCTGTTCAGCGCCGTGGATGCCGCACGCCTGCAACTCAATGGTTCGCTGCGCAATGGCGACGACGGGCAAGCCCCCCTGCCCGCCCAGGCACTAGTGCTGTGCGCCAGCCTGGGCAAGCTGCTGGTACTGGGCCTGGCCTGCCTGATCGGCCAGCGCTACAGCGGCGAACACGGTTTCTGGCTGGCCGGCCTGGGCGCCACCCTGGCTTTGCTGGTGTTTGCCGAGTTCCTGCCGCGGCGCCTGGCGCGGCGTAACCCACAGGCGTTCGTCAGCCTGGGTGCCAACCTGCTGAAGGTGCCGTTGGCTATCCTCCAGCCACTGGCCTGCCTGCTCGATGGTTGCGCCAAGCTGATCCTGCGCCCGTTCCGTGCGCAGCCTACGGCGGTGGCCCTGCACCCACAGCAAGATGACGACTTCGACGAAGACGAAGCGCACGAGCCAGTGCGCCACGGGCTGCTCGATGGTTTGCAGTCGCTGGACAAAGTCACCGTCAACGACATCCTGGTGCCGCGCAACGAAGTCGATGGTATCAATCTGGACGAGCCGATCGAACGCATCATCGAGCAGTTGATCGTCAGCCGGCACACCCGGCTGCCGGTCTATCACAACGATATCAACCAGGTTGAAGCGATCCTCAATACCAAGCTGATCAGCCACCTGCTGCCCAGGGCAGAGCTGACCCTGGAGAAGCTGCACGGCGCCTGCTACGAACCCTACTTCGTTCCGGAAAGCACACCCCTGCAGATGCAGTTGCTGAACTTCCACAAGCAGCAACGCCGCCTGGGCGTAGTGGTGGACGAATACGGCGAGGTGCTGGGCATCGTCACCCTGGAAGACATCCTCGAAGAAATCGTTGGCGAATTCGAAGACGAACAGGGGCTGGACAACCCGCACGTACACCCCCAGGCCGACGGCACCTTCGTCATCGAAGGCACCGCCTCGCTGCGCGAGATCAACCGCACCCTGGGCTGGCACCTGCCTTGCGATGGCGGGCCGAAAACCCTCAACGGGTTGGTCACCGAAGCGCTTGAAAGCATCCCGGAAAGTGCGGTTTGCCTGAAGATCGGCCGATATCGCCTGGAAATCCTCGAAACAGAGGACAATTGCGCCAGCAAGGTACTGGTGTGGACCGTGACCCGCTAGCTATACTCGGGTCACGCTTACCCAGCCCCGCCGTCCCGCCTGCTACCCGCACCCGGCGGCCCACGGCCAGTCCGCACCACTGACACGCCCTGCGGCCCTGCTTCAATACCCCGAACAGTACCCGCGCCCGCCCCTACCCCCCCTGGGCTATCGTCAGTCGAGCGAGCAAAAGAACAATACGCTTCGGCGTCCGTGCAACGGTGCCTGCCCATTGAGGCAGCACGCACCCTCGCGGATCAAGCCCGTGGCGCACGACCAGACTGTTAGGGACCTACTTAATGACCACCAGCAGCACCTATGCCCAAGCGCCTGCCGCGCCGGTCAACTCGCCCGCGCGGGTGGCCACCGCCAGCTTCATTGGCACTGCCATCGAGTTCTACGACTTCTACGTTTACGCCACTGCCGCCGCGCTGGTGATCGGCCCGGTGTTCTTCCCCTCCGGGTCGGGCACCGCGCAGATGCTCGCGGCCTTTCTTACCTTCGGCATCGCCTTCCTCGCACGCCCGCTGGGTTCGGCATTGTTCGGCCACTTTGGCGACCGTATCGGCCGCAAATCGACCCTGGTGGCGTCGCTGCTGTTGATGGGCGTCTCCACCACCGCCATCGGCGTGCTGCCCGGCTATGACAGCATTGGCGTGTGGGCGCCGATCCTGCTTTGCCTGCTGCGCTTCGGCCAAGGCCTGGGCCTGGGTGGCGAATGGGGCGGCGCGGCGCTGCTGGCGACCGAAAACGCACCACCGGGCAAGCGCGCCTGGTTCGGCATGTTCCCGCAGCTGGGCCCTTCAATCGGCTTTTTGGCTGCCAACGGCTTGTTCCTGACTCTGGCCCTGGTGCTCAGTGACGAGCAATTCCGTGAATGGGGCTGGCGCATTCCGTTCCTGCTCAGCGCCGCCCTGGTACTGGTGGGCCTGTATGTGCGCCTCAAGCTCGAAGAGAGCCCGGTGTTCGCCAAAGCCATTGCCCAGCATGAGCGCGTGAAGATGCCGGTGGTCGACTTGTTCGCCAAGCACTGGGTGCCAACCCTGCTGGGTGCTGCGGCGATGGTGGTGTGCTACGCGCTGTTCTACATCTCGACGGTGTTCTCGCTCAGCTACGGCGTGTCCACGCTGGGTTACAGCCGTGAGACGTTCCTTGGCCTGCTGTGCTTTGCGGTGGTCTTCATGGCCCTGGCCACGCCACTGTCGGCCTGGCTCAGCGACCGCTACGGGCGCAAACCGGTACTGATCGTCGGCGGCCTGCTGGCGGTGGCTTCGGGCTTTACCATGGAACCGCTGCTGACCTCGGGCTCGACCACAGGTGTGGCGCTGTTCCTGGCCATCGAGCTGTTCCTGATGGGGGTGACCTTCGCGCCAATGGGGGCGTTGCTGCCCGAGCTGTTCCCGACCCACGTACGTTATACCGGCGCGTCGGCGGCGTATAACCTGGGTGGCATCGTGGGGGCTTCGGCGGCGCCGTTCTTTGCCCAGAAGCTGGTGAGCATGGGCGGCTTGAGCTGGGTGGGCGGGTATGTTTCGGTGGCGGCGGTGATCAGTCTGATTGCTGTGCTGTGCCTTAAAGAGACCCGGCATACCGAACTGTGAAGACGCTGGGGGCGCTTTGCGCCCCCAGCCATTTCAGATCAGAACTCGACCTTGACCGCCTGCGAAGCACGGGTCGCCTTGGCCCGCGCCGCTTCGATCGATTCGTCACGCGCCAGGCACACGCCCATACGGCGCTGGCCGTTGATTTCCGGCTTGCCGAACAGGCGAATGGCCGTATCCGGCTCGCTCAGCGCAGCACCAAGGTTGGCGAAGCTGGTCTGCTGCGATTGCCCCTGCGGCAGAATCACCGCCGACGCCGACGGCCCGAACTGGCGGACCACCGGGATCGGCAGGCCGAGAATGGCGCGGGCGTGCAAGGCGAACTGCGACAGGTCCTGGGAGATCAAGGTCACCAGGCCAGTGTCGTGCGGGCGCGGCGACACTTCGCTGAACCACACCTGGTCGCCTTTGACGAACAGCTCCACGCCGAACAGGCCACGCCCGCCCAGTGCATCGGTGACCGCCTTGGCCACTCGCTGCGACTCGGCAAGGGCCTTCGGGCTCATGGCTTGGGGCTGCCACGATTCCTGATAGTCACCTTTCTCCTGACGATGGCCGACAGGCTCGAGGAAGGTGGTGCCGCCGACATGACGCACGGTCAGCAGGGTAATTTCGTAATCGAAGTCGATGAAGCCCTCGATGATCACCCGGCCCTTGCCGGCACGCCCGCCTTCCTGGGCGTAGTCCCAGGACTGCTGCAGGTCGGCATCGCTGCGCAGCAGGCTCTGGCCCTTGCCCGATGAGCTCATCACCGGTTTGACCACGCACGGGTAGCCGACATCGGCCACGGCCTTGGCGTAGTCTTCGTAGGTATCGGCAAAGTGGTACGGCGAGGTCGGCAGGTCCAGCTCTTCGGCAGCCAGGCGCCGGATGCCTTCACGGTTCATGGTCAGCTGGGTGGCACGGGCGGTGGGCACCACGGTGAAGCCTTCGCTCTCCAGTTCGACCAGGGTCGCGGTGGCGATGGCTTCGATCTCGGGGACGATGTAGTGCGGTTTCTCGGCCTCGATCACCGCGCGCAGGGCGACGCCATCGAGCATGTTGACCACATGGCTGCGGTGCGCCACCTGCATGGCCGGCGCGTTGGCGTAGCGGTCCACGGCGATCACTTCGACGCCCAGGCGCTGCAGCTCGATCACCACTTCCTTGCCCAGCTCACCGCAGCCGCAGAGCAGTACACGGGTCGCGGTGGGCGACAATGGGGTTCCGATACGGGTCATTTCAGGTCCTCGAAGGCGTCCGGGGCTGCGCCAGGCTAAGCGCCGCCCGCTGAAAAAGGACCCGTATTCTACACCATCAACCGACCGCGGCAGCCCGCCGGGCGCGAAATGCCATGGCCAGCCACACGGCGGTGACACCGGCGAACTTCGAGGCCATGGCCGTGCCGATCACGGCAGGGGTCAGCGCGCCGATCATGCCGAAGAAAATGAAGGTATCGACCGGAATGCTCAACGCCGAGCTCAGCCACAGGCGGTCACGCAGGGGCCGACGGGTGATGCTGAACACCAGCCAGTCGATCAGCTCGGAAACGAAAAACGCCGTGGCGCTGGCCAGGGCGATGGCAGGCTCCGAGGTGATGTAGGACAACACCAGGGCCACCAGCATGGCGACCAGGGCGCCATGCCCGAACCGGGTCTGCACCATGTCGCGCAGGATGAACACCAGGCCACCCCAGGCGGACCAGATGATGTCCAGGTGCGGGGCGCTGGAGAAGGCGTAGTTGATCAGCACTACGCTGCTGATATAGGCGATGAGATAGAACATGGCGGGTAATCTGTGGGCAAGCCGTACAGATTACCGCTGGCTGCTTCGCGGGTAAACCTGCGAGGCAGCCAGCGCCGAATCATTGCCCCATGATCAACCCAGCGGCCACCGCCCGCTCATGGCACAGTTTCAGTACGGCGCGACGCTCGGTGTTATCCATCCGCCCCCAGCGACCGATTTCGGCCACGGTACGCTGGCAGCCGGTGCAGATATCCTGCTCGTCCAGCGCGCAGATGCTGACGCAAGGCGAAGCGACCGGGCGCTCGACGGCAATGACCTCACTCATCGTCAGCTACCAGCTCGCGCGCATAGCGCTGGGCATTGTGCACATAGTGCGCGGCACCGGCCTCGATCATGCGCATCTGCTGCTCGCTCAGTTCACGCACCACCTTGCCCGGCGAGCCCATCACCAGCGAACCGTCAGGGATCTCCTTGCCCTCGGGGATGAGCGCATTGGCGCCGATGATGCAGTGCTTGCCGATGCGGGCTCCGTTGAGGATCACCGCATTGATGCCGACCAGGCTGTAATCGCCGACCGTGCAGCCATGCAGCATGGCGTTATGGCCAACCGTCACGCCCTTGCCCAGGGTCAGCGGCGAACCCATGTCGGTATGCATCACGGTGCCGTCCTGGACATTGCTGTCCTCGCCGATGTCGATCAGTTCGTTGTCACCGCGCAATACAGCGCCAAACCACACGCTGGCACGGGCCTGCAGGCGCACATTGCCGATCACGGTGGCGTTGGGCGCGATCCAGCTGGTGGGGTGGCTGTCGACCCGCAGGTCGCCCAGGCGATATTTCATGCTCGCTCCTCAGGATAAACGGCGGCGGTTTGTAGCAGACGGCGGGGTGGGCCCCGCTCAGATCTCGATGTAACGCTCCGGGGGTTGATGCAGGCTGATGCCGGCGTCATACAGCAGGTTGACCAGCTCGACGATCATGATCGCCGACAACCCCCAGATCTTGTATTCGCCGTAGCGGTAACTGGGCACATACCAACTGCGGCCCTGGTAATCGATACGGTGAGTATGGTCACGCGGGTCCTGGCGGAAGAATTCCAGCGGCACGGTGAATACTGCCGCGATCTCGGCATCGTTGGCGCGATACTCGACGAAATCGGGAATAAGCCCGACGAATGGCGTCACTTTCAGGCCGTGCAGTGAGATCAGCGGGCTGAGCGGGCCAATCACTTCCACCAGCCCAGGGGGCAGGCCGATTTCTTCTTCGGCTTCGCGCAGGGCGGTAAACACCAGGTCCGGGTCTTCAGGGTCGCGCCGGCCACCCGGGAAGGCGACTTCGCCACCGTGGGTCGACAAGCCCTTGGCGCGCAGGGTCAAGACCAGTTCGGGCGCTTCGCTGCGGGTAATGGGCAAGAGTACCGCCGCTTCGGGAAACCGTCGGTCGGTTTCCAGTGATGCGGGTTCATGGTTGCTCATTCGGCGAAGTAGCTCGTCCAGCATTGCGCACTCTCGTATCCAAGGCCTGTCTTGCATGATGCACCAAAGCCGAGAAGCACCCAAGCCCTGTGCGCTTGCGGCCGCCCGGCTGCCACGCCAAGATAGCCCTGTCATAAGGGAAGATAAGCATGAAATTCTGCAGCGCGTGCGGCCAGCCGGTCATTCAGCGGATACCCGAGGGCGATAGCCGCCTGCGGTATGTCTGCGAGTATTGCCAGACCATTCACTACCAGAACCCCAACATCGTGGCGGGGGTCCTGCCCACTTGGGGTAGCCAGGTGCTGCTGTGCCGGCGCGCCATCGAGCCACGCCGTGGCTACTGGACCTTACCGGCCGGGTTCATGGAGAACGGCGAGACCCTCGACCAGGCCGCCCGTCGTGAAACCGTCGAGGAAGCCTGCGCCCAGGTCGGGCCCATGAACCTGTACCAGCTGTTCGACCTGCCGCACATCAACCAGGTGCATGTATTCTTCCGCGCCGAACTGGCCGACCTGCGCTTCGATGTGGGTATCGAGAGCCTGGAAGTGCGGCTGTTCGAGGAGCATGAGATACCGTGGGACGCGCTGGCTTTCCGCACCGTCACACGCACACTAGAATGCTACTATCGCGACCGCATCGGGCAGCACTACCCCATAGGCCATGAGTACCTGCCACCGATGAATGTCACGTCCACCACCTAACGTCATCAGGGATACCGTTTCATGCGCTGGTTGCTCGCCCTTTTCTGCCTTTGCGTTACCTCGGTGTCCCAGGCGGCCTTCACCGAGACCATCGTGCGCAAGCCCCTGCCGGCAGCGCAAACATCGTCGCCCTCGCAGCAGGCCATGCAACCGCTGATCGACAAGGTGCTGGTGATCAAGTCCGAGCGCCGCCTGCAACTGATCAGCCGCGGCGAACCGCTCAAGACCTACCGCATTTCCCTGGGCAAGCAGCCCAAGGGCGCGAAGGAACGCGAAGGTGACCGCAAGACCCCCGAGGGCCTCTATTGGCTGGACTGGCGCAAGCAGAGCGACCGCTTCAACCTGGCCATGCACATCTCCTACCCCAACATCAAAGATGCCGCACGCGCCACCCGCGAAGGCGTGAGTGCCGGCAGCATGATCATGATCCACGGCACACCGGTCAATGATGACTACCCCGAGTGGTACTTCCACACACTGGACTGGACCGAAGGTTGCATCGCCATGCGCAACCACGACATGCAGGAAGTCTGGGAGCTGGTCAAGGACGGTACATTGATCGAGATTCGTCCCTGACACGTCCTGCATGCCGACTCATCCTGTAGGAGCTTTCGCACCCTAAACGAGAACCCGCCTGACAGCCGCTTAGGCAGGGTACTGCATCCAAGCCAATCACTTAATTCTTAGCATCCACGCAGACGAATACGAAATCCGTACGTCCTCTGCGGGGTGCTTGAATGCCGTACCGAATTCTCATCATTGCCTGCAGGCTGCTGGTCTGCTGCCTGACCGGGGTGATGACCAGCGCCCAGGCATTGGCCGACGACCTGGCTAGCCAACAGTTGCGCGATCAGCAGCAAACGCTGCGGCAACTGGAACAGCAACAACGCCTTGAGCGCTGGCAACGGGTGCCTGCTGCGCAAGGTAATCAGCACAGTCAGAGTGCACAGACTGGCGACAGCCACTGCTGGGCGGTGAGCGGCGTGCGCCTGGCCGGCCATCGACACGTGTCGGGGACAGCACTGGAGGCGACCGTGGTGCCGCTGATGCAACCTTGCATGGGCATCGCCGATATCAACCGCCTGCTCAAGGCGATTACCCAGCGCTATGTCCAGGCCGGCTACCCGACCAGCCGCCCCTACTTGCGCCAGCCCCCCGAAGATGACGCCCCGCTGGATATCGTCATCAGCGAAGGTTTTGTCGAGTCGATCGAGCTCGGCGCCGACCTGCCCCTTTCCTTGCGCGGTGCTTTTCCTGGCGTACTGGGGCAGCCGCTGTACCTCCCGGACCTGGAGCAAGGTCTCGACCAGCTTAACCGCCTGCGTGCCTACGACTTGAGTGCCGACTTGCTCCCCGGCGAACTGCAAGGCGGCACCCGCGTGCGCGTTCAGCCCCACAAAGTCGCCTCGCGCTGGCATCTGGACGGCCGCCTGGACAACCGCGGCAGTGAACTGACCGGCCGCCATCGCCTGAACCTCGGGGTCGGCCTGGACAGCCCGCTGGGCCTAAACGACGACCTGCGCCTGTGGCTGGCCAGCACCGTCTTCGATGCGCCGGGCACCAGCACGGGCATCACGGTGTACTACAGCATCCCCTACGGTCCGTGGACATTCGCCTTTAACGCCAGCCAACTGCGTTACAACGCCCCCATCCCGCACGGGCAACAGACCAGCAGTGGCCGCAGCCGCTTCCAGGGCGTGAGCGCCGAGCGCGTGCTGTGGCGCAATCAGCAGGGCATGCTCAGCGCCAGTACTCGGGTGGACCGCAAGCAGATGGTCAACCGCACCGGCGGCGTTGTCGTCGACTTGCAGAGCCCTACCCTCACCAGCGTCGAGGCCGGCCTGCAGTGGCTCTGGCTCGAGAATGGGCTGTGGAACGGGTATGTGGGGGTCGCCCACGGCCTCAAGGGGTTGTCCAAGGACAACCCGGCCATGCGCAGCAACGGGCTGCGCAGCGATTTCGTCAAATACCGCGCCACCTTTCTGCACCTTCGCCAAGGCGCAGCGCCTCAGCCCTGGCGCTGGCAAAGCGAACTCGGCCTGCAGTACAGCCCCGACCCACTGCCCGCCGTCGAACAACTGCTGGCCAGCGACGACTCGGCGGTACGCGGCTTCCGCCTGCACACCTACGCCGGCGCCACTGGCGCGGCCTGGCGCAACACCTTGAGCCGCCCGCTGAGCCCCGCCTGGGCGGCACCGTTGCAAGTGCGCCCCTACGTCGGCCTCGACCTTGGCTGGACCCAGCTCGCCAGCGACAGCCCCGTCCTGCGCCTGGCCGGTGCTGCGGCCGGCATCGAAGTGAGCCTGCCCGACAGTCGCCTGCGCCTCGATTATCAACGCGCCCTGTACACCAGCGACCGGCCCCGCACGCTTCTGGAGCCGGGCTTCTGGGTACTGGAGTGGCACCTGAACATCTGATTCACCCACAACAAAGAGAACGAGAACATGCAAACACTCTCGCAACTGACGTCTACCCACCCCAATACCTTGCGTTGGGCCATCTTCCTCGCCCTGCTCGGCTCCAGCACCGCGCAAGCCTCGGGCGGCCTGGAAGCTGCCAGCGGCCCTGCAGGCACCCCGCTCATCAACAACGGCCATGGCGTCCCGGTCATCGACATCGTTGCACCCAACGCTGGCGGCCTGTCGCACAACCAGTTCCTCGATTACAACGTCGGCAACCCCGGCGTAGTGCTGAACAACGCCACGCAGGCGGGCCAGTCGCAACTGGCCGGCGCCCTTGCAGCCAACCCGCAGTTCCAGGGCCAGGCCGCCTCGACCATCCTCAATGAGGTGATCAGCCGCAACGCTTCGCTGATCGAGGGGCCGCAGGAAATCTTCGGCCGCCCGGCCGACTACATCCTGGCCAACCCCAATGGCATCACCCTCAACGGCGGCAGCTTCATCAACACCACCCGCGCAGGCTTCGTGGTCGGCACCCCGGAATTCGAGGACCAGCAACTCAAATACCTCGACACCCTCAACGCCAGTGGCTCCCTGCAGGTACTCGACGACGGCCAGAGCAACAGCACCGGTGCCCTTGATCTGATCGCGCCGCGAATAGACAGCAAAGGCTTGCTCATGGCTGCCAATGAATTGAACGTCACGGTTGGCCGCAACCGCATCGATCACGCCAGCGGGCAGGTGGTCGAACACCTGCCCGGCGAACAGGGCAGTGTCGATGCCACCCTGTTCGGTGCCATGCGTGCCGGGCGTATCCGTGTGCTGAGCACCGCTGACGGCGCGGGGGTGCGCATGGGGCCGGCAAAGGTGCATGCCGGCGACGGTATCGACATCCATTCGGCCGGCGCCCTGCACATCAGCGGCAAGGCGGACAACCCCAGCGAACTGCACAGCGAACGGGGCGCACTGAACCTCAGCGCCGCGCATGACCTGACCCTGCGGGCCGTCGATGGGCAGGCGCAACAGGTGGTGGTCAAGGCCGGCCAGTCACTCACCCTGGATGCCGACAGCCTGGCAAACACCGAACACGACCGCGAAAACTGGAAGAAGAAGTTTCTCTTCGTCACCCGCGAAACCTACAACCGCGAGCGCACCACCACCCAAAACCAGCAGCACGGCACGCAGTTGCACGGCCAAGACAGCGTAATGCTGCAATCGGGCGCTGACATGCGCCTGGTAGCCGCCGACGTGAAGGCGGGCGGCGAATTGAACGTCGACAGTGGCGGCAAACTGGACATCGTGGCAGGCATCGACAGCCAGCACATCAAACAACAGGTACGTCACCGCAAGGACTTGTGGCGCGGTGACCGCGACACCGAGCAAACCCGGGAAACAGCCCGGGGCAGCACGTTGAATGCCGAGCGCATGGCCCTCACTGCGGCCGATACCCTCACGGTTCAAGGCAGCACGCTGCACAGCAACAGCGACATGCAGATCAAGGCGCGGCAAGTCGAGATCGGCACCACTGCATTGCAGGACAGCGGCACACAGCGCAACTACCGCGGCGACCTGGTCTCCGGGACTTTCTTCGGTGATCGCAAGGGTAATGACACGCAAGGGCAGACGGTGGTTGGCAGCAGTGTGACGGCAGACGGCAAGCTGAACATGACGGCTGACCAGGTCACCATCAAAGGTAGCAAGGTGCACGGCAAGGAAGATTCGGTGCTGTACAGCGAAAAGGGCCTGCTGGCGATCGAGGCCGACCACGGCAGCAGCACGTCGACTGACCATCAGGGCAACAGCAAACTGTTCGGCCTGATCGGCAGCGATCGCAAGGACACCACACGCAAGGACCAGGTACTGCTCAGCGACGTTTCGTCCAGCAGCAACCTGCGCCTGGCCAGCGCCGAGGAGCTACGCATCCACGGGGCAAGAATCGAAGCCGGCAAGCACCTGCAGGTGCAGGCCAAGGGCGACCTGACGATCGACAGCGCGCAGTCGCGCAGCGAAACACAAACCGATCAACAGCAACGCGGCTTCAGTGCCGGCGCCCGGCAGACCCAGGAGGCACAGGACGGCAAACCGCAATCACGCCAGTACGAAGCCAGCGTGGGCTACCAGGTCGCCAACACGACGGGCAAGGTGCAGGAAACAACGCAGGTCGCCAGCGAACTGAAAGGCGCTTCGGTCGATCTGCAAAGCGATGCCGACCTGCAGGTCAATGGCTCCAAGGTCGTGGCAAGCGCTGGCGACCTCACTGTGGCCGCCAAACAGGTCAGCCTTGGCGCAACCCGCAATGAACGCGAGTCCGTCAGCAACGACAGCCAGAGTGGAGGCAGCTTGAAAGTGACAGGGGGTATCGATCGACTGGGCAGCGCTTTCGCAGGCCATCACAACACCCAAAGCCAGCTCGAACGCGACAGCACCGTCCAACGCAGCGAGTTGCAGGCCAGTGGGGACGTGAAGCTGGACGCCGAGCGTTTGCTTACCGAAGCCGCGCGCGTCGAAGCTGGCCAGCAACTGAACGTAACCGCCAAGCACATCGAGAACCGTGCCGTGCACAATACCCAAGAGCGTGAAAGCGTCACCAACAACGGGGCAGGCAGCCTGGGCGCCAGCGTCGAATACCGTGACCTGACCCGCCCCATCGAACGGCTGGTGCTGGGCGAAGAGGCGGCGCGCTTCCAGCAGGGCTCGCCTGAAGACGCGATGGTGGCGCCAAGCGCCGGTGCCGACATGACCATAGACCACCTCAAGCGCCTGGAAAACCAACGCCGCGGCTTTGCCCAGGTGAGTGAGCTGTCGGGGGCTGCAGTCGAGGTCAAGGCCGATGTCATCGATGACCAGGGTACCGCGTGGAAGGCCAACGCCGGCAAGCTCTTGATCGATGCCACGCAGCACCACCTGAGCGCCGCCGAAAACACCCAGGCCGATACCGTACAGCGCCTGGCCTATGGCGGCGATGCCCGCGTAGACACCAGCACCGGTAACGATCTCAATGTACGCATTGCCGGTAAAGGCGGCTCGCTGGATAAACACGACCTGGCCAGTACCGCCGTGCCCGGCAGCCTCTATGGCCAACAGGGTATCCAGGTGCAGTTGGGCAGCGATGGCAAGTACGAGGGCACGCGCATCGACGGTGGCGACGGCGCTGTGGTGATGCGTAGCGGCGCCACGCTGTCGTTACCGCAGGCCACTGACCGTAACAGCCAGGCCTCAAAGCAGCTTGACGGTAATGCCTGGGCCAAGGTCGGCAACCGCCCCGGCAGCACCGGCGTCGACACCCGTGGCTACCTGGATCACAACCAGCAGAACAGCGCGCAGACCAAGGCGCAGGTGGCGCAGATCGATGCCAAGGGCGCTGTGCATCTGAGCAGTGAGGCAGACCTTGTATTGGAAGGCACGCGTATCGGCAGCCGTGAAGCCAAGGTCGGCGATACCTTGCTGGAGAGTGGTGGCCGTTTGCAGGTCACTGCGGCCAGCAATACTCAGCAGGCCAAGGGCGGCAGCCTGGGTGGCGGCCTGGAGCTGGCAGCCAAGACTGGCGCGACCAAGGGTGGCGCTGTCGGCGGTCACTTCAACCATGGCAAGCAGAACGAAGACGCCAGCCAGGCCGTCAATGCCAGCTTCGAAAGCGCGGGCAAGCTCACCCTCAGCAGCCGTGCCCGGGAGGACATCGCCGTGCACCTTGAGGGCCTGCAAGCCTCGGCCGAACAAATCGAGCTCAACGCCGCAAGCGGCGGCATGCTGATCGAAGCTTCAAGCGACCGCGAGCAACGCGACAACCTCGACATCACGGCCGGGGCCGGCTTCAACATGGCCAAGGGCGCTACCGATACCCTCGGCCTGCATGGCCGCGCCCAGGTAGCGCTGGACAAGCGTGACAACCACACGTGGAATGCCAGCCAACTGCGCGCCGAAAAAATCCAGTGGCAAAGCCGTGGCGACACGCGCATCGAAGGTGCCAGCCTGGAAGCCGGGCGCATAAACGGTGATGTTGGCGGCGACCTGCGTGTTGCCAGCCGCAAGGACCGCGTCGACAGCTTGAGCGTGAAAGGCGACCTGCGCCTGAGCCAGGAGAAGAACCCGCAGGGCTACACCAACGCCGCCAACGCGCTGGCTGGGCCGCTGAGTGACAAAATCGGCAAAAAAGCCGGCGCTGCCTTGAGCAAAGCCGATCCTGGTTTTTCCCCGACCTTGCGCCTGGAGGTCTCACACCAACAGCGCGACACCGTGACCAGGCAGGCCACGCTCAAGGGCAGTGAAGGGCTTGACCTCAAGGTCGGTGGCGATGCCCACCTGGTGGGCGCCCGGCTGCAATCGGGCAAAGGCGCTGTCGAGTTGAACGCCAATGCCGTTACCCGTGAAACCCTGAATGGCAGCGACTACCGCCGCGATGTGTCGATCGATGCGTCCAACTCGCCGGTGGACCTGGGCACTGCCGTGGCCGAGTTCACCAAAGGCAAGGGCGCTGCAGACGGTGAGAATGCGCTTGACCTGGGGCTATTGCGCACCAGCGGGCACAACCGCAGCGAGCAGTGGGTATCGAGCGTGCAAGGCAAGGCGCAGTAACCGTTGCCCGTCGACGCTTTCATGAACCCACCCATGATGTGGTGACTTGGCCGACCCCACAGATAAACCTTACAAATCAGTAAGATAGCGATCTATCAATGGCCGCGACCTCACTCAAGTGATTACCACCTGATCAGCCGCTGCCCCGCTGTCGCCTCTGGCCCCAGCCATTGCGCACCGCGCAGCAGCGGCGTCAGGGCGGCATCGGGCTGCAACGCGAGGGTGACCTGGGCCTGTCGCCCCAGCAGGTGCGCATCCACCTGCAACTGATGCTGCCCCTGCTGCGCCAACTGCCCCAGCACATGCCAACCACCTCGGCACTGCACCTCGAGCCATCCCTGCCCTAACCCCAACGACCAGGGCTCACTCAGCGCCAGGTCCGTGACACTGATACGCCCCTCGGCAGCCTGGCATCGCCGCCCCGCACCGTGCACCCGCAGCGTACCCTGCCATTGCCCAACCAGGCGATAGGCCGCAGGCACAGTCACCTGCGCCGCTGTGGGCTGAACGTCAAGGCGCCAACGCCAAGGCCAGCCTTCAACCCGCACCTGCCAGGCCTGCCCCTGAAAGCCCAATGCCCCTTGGCCCTGCAAACGCCAGGGCTGCACGGCCCACTGCAATGGCCCGAACGGCCCAAGCTGTGTCGCCTGCCCCTGCCACAAGCTGCCGCTCACTCCCGTTGCCGGCAGGCCGAACCCACGCACCAGCCAACTGGCCGGCAGCTCCACCAGCAAGGTCAGGACAAACACCCACAGCAGCCACGCCACGCTGCCCCGGCTCATGGCCGCAGCACCAGGTCAAAACGCAGGCCGTTGGGGGCGTGCTCCAACCCCCACTGCAACGGTTGCGCGCCCTCGCTCTGCAGCGAAACGACCCAGCCCAGCAGGGCCTGCTCATCGGCCACCTGCCCCTGCATGTGCCAGGTCTCACCCTGTGCGACCACCTCCTGCAACTCGATGCGCCGCGCTTGCGCCGACTGGTGCAGACGCTCCAAGCTCAGCGGCGCGCCCCCCTGCAAACCTGCCGCCGCCTGCGCCAACCCCCGCCATTGGCCAAGCGCGTGCCATTGCGCCAGTCCTTCGCGTACAACCAGCACGCTCGACAGCAGCGCAATCAGCCCCCCGGCCAGTGCCAGGCGATGGCGCTGAACCCAGTCCCGGTTCATGTCGCCACCTCCAGGTCGAAAACCACACGGGTCGACGATGCATCCCCGTTCACTTGCACCTGTGCCCCAACAGCACTGGCCATCTCGCCCCAGGGCGGTGCGGCCCCCTCCCCCTCCACGCGCACATGCCAGCGCTGGCCGTCGAAGCGCACGGCTTGCAGGCGCCAGCCGGGATGCGCTTGCAACCAGGCCTGCAAGCGCCCCTGCAAGTCTGCCAACTGACGCACACGCAATTGCTGTTGCAGTTCGGCTTCGCGCAGGCGCTTGAGCACCTGCGCCGCCTGCCGCGGCCCTGCCTGCTCGCCGGTCACGGCAAGCACCTGGGCTTGCCAGAGCTGCACATGGCGCCATTGCTGGGCCAACCACAGGCCGCCCCAGGTGCAGGCCAGCAGCAGGCAGGCGGCAAGCAGCTGACGCTGTGCTCGCGAGGGGCCAACAAAGGTGCGAGTTCGCCGCTGCTCGAACAGGCCAGGCAGGCTGTCGAGCGGCGCCAACTCGTCGGGCCAGCGCCCCTCGAGCGGCACCCTGCGCAGTTGCGGCCAGGGTTCGACCCGCACATCGCCCAGCGCATCAGGCCAGGCCAGCCAGCGTTCGCCCGCGCCTTCGCTCAGCCCCTTCATCAAGCTGAACCCGCCCGGCTTCTGCCAACACCAGGCCACACCCGCCTCAGGAACAGGCAGCAACTGAAATTCGGCCCAGCAACACTCGACCGACACCCCCCATTCCACACACTGCCCGCGCCAGCCCTCCAGATGCTGACGTGCCACGGTCAGTAGCCGCACCTGCCCGGCTTCACGGCCCAAACATCCACACACCACCTCATCCGCGCTCTGCAGCAAGCGGTCTTCAAGCAACAATGGCCATTCTTCACGCCTGAGCCCCGGCGGTGCGGGCAACTGGAAGTGGCTGCAGTGCTCGGCAGGCACGATCAACGCCACCCGCGCCTGCAGGTTCTCCGGGGGCTCGCCCTGCCCCTGGCGCTGCGCGATACCGCCCTCGACCAGCAGCCAGTCCCAAGGGCTGCCTGGGCGCAACAACAGCCAAGGCCGGGCCGGCGAACGTCGACGCCAATCAACCTTCATGAACGCCCCCAGGGAATAACGAAAGTGCAGACATACGGTGCTCCATCACGCTGCAGCTCCAGGCGCACACCACGGCCGGGGTGCGCCGGTTGATCGGAAGGCCAGGGTTGCCAGCGGCCGCCCTGGTGATACAAAACGTTCACCTTGCTCACCCCTTCAAGTTGCTCGCGCAACACCCAGCGCGCAGCAGTCGCGGCATACAGGTCGGCCGAACTCTCCAGCAACACACGCTGCTCGCGCGCCTCGAAGCGCAAGCGCTGGCGCTGTAGGCGCGACCCGCCTTCAGCTTCAGGCAGGCCGGTGGCAGCCACCCACAGCAGTTGGCCGTTCGCGGGTTGCCAATCGAACCAGCGGCTGGCCAAGGGCAGACGCTGTTCGTACACCCGGCGCAGCACCGGGCTGTCGAGGCGCCGCTCCAGCGCCAGGCAAAAATCCAGCACCGAGGTTTGCTGGCTGCTCACCTGCAACCGCTCACGCACCTTCAGCCAGCCGTTGACCAATGCCGCCAGCATGATGCCGAGCAGCGCGGTCAGGGCCAGCGCGACCATCAGTTCGATCAGGGTAAGGCCTGCCTGATGCCGCTTCATGGGCGCTCCAGAAAAACACTGTATTGGCCAAGCGGCAGCCGCTGGTCGCGGTCGCCGAACACCTGCAGTTCGCCCCGGCGCAGGTCACGCACGCCGGTGCGGCGCAATCGCATCTGCCAATGGCACAGCTGGCCGCCCTGGCTCAGTTGGCCGCCCACCTGGTTGCTGGTCGGCCAGTACTGTTCGACGACGAAACGGGCTTGCAGCTCGCGCGCGCACAGCAGGCCAAGGCGGTGCTGCTGCAGGTTGTCCTGCACCGCCAGGCGCTGGCGCAGGACCTGGCTGGTGATCACCGCCAGCACGGCGGCAATCGCCAGGGCCACGGTCACTTCCAGCAGAGTGAAACCGCGCTGCTGGCGCTTCATGGCAGTGGCGCCAGCTGTAGCTTGCCATCGCTGCGCCAGGCCCATTGCTGGCTGCCTTTGGCCCAGTGCCAGCGCACCGAGCCCGGCTGAGCCCAGCCTTGCGGCGTGAACAGAAGATGCGGCTGCGCGCTGGCGGGCCAGTCCGGGCGCAGGCCCTTGGGCCAGTCGCCGAGCGCGACGGTCTCGACCACCCAGGCGTCGCCCTCGCGGCGGACAAACTCCGGCCGCTGGCCAGTCCAGCGCAACCCGCGCAACTGCCCGGCATGGCGGGCCAGGGCCGCCTGGGTCCGGGTTTCGGCCGCCAGGCGTTGCAGGGCTTGGTCGACATTCGTCTTGCCGCTGTCGAGCCAGGCCACGGCCAGGCTGGACATCAACCCGGCGATGGCCAGCACCACCAGCAATTCGATCAGGCTGAAGCCTTGTTCACGGCGCACCCTTACAGCGCCCAGTTACCCAGGTCGGCATCCTGCCCTTCGCCGCCAGGCACACCATCGGCACCCAGCGAATAGACATCAACGCGCCCATGCTCGCCAGGCATGCGGTACTGGTACGGCGTCCCCCATGGGTCTTGCGGCAGGCGGCGCACATAGCCATCGCTGCGCCAGGCACGCGGCAGCGGCGCCTGCTCGGGCTTTTTCACCAGCGCAGCCAAGCCTTGCTCGTTACTGGGAAAACGCAGGTTATCCAGCCGGTACATGTCCAGCGCCTGTTCGAGTGTGGCCAGGTCTGCCATGACCTTCTGCCGCATGGCCTTGTCCTGGTTGCCCAGCACACTGGGTGCGACCACGGCGATCAACAGGCCGATGATGAAGATCACCACCATGATCTCCATGAGGGTGAAGCCACGCTGACGGTTACGACGATGCTGCATGGAAGTACTCCTTGTGTTCACAATTGCAGGCCCTGGTTGAGTTGCATGATCGGCAGCAGCACCGCCAGCACGATGAACAGCACCACGGCGCCCATCACCAGGATCATCAGCGGTTCGAAAAGCGCCATGGCGGTGTCCACCTGGCGGGCGAAACCGCGCTCCTGGTCGTCCGCCACCCGTTCCAGCATGTCGGCCAGGGTGCCGCTGGCCTCGCCGCTGCCGACCATGTTCACCAGCAACGGCGGAAACTGTTGGCAGGCATCCAGCGCGCGGTGCAGGCTGGTGCCGCCCTGCACCTGCTGGCGCACCTGCTCCATGGCCAGGCGGATACGCCGATTGGAAACTGTCTCGGTGGCCACCTGCAGGGCTTCGAGCAGGGCCACGCCGCTGCTGCTGAGAATCGCCAGGCTACGTGCCAGCCGCGCGCTTTCCAGCACCTGCAACAGGCCGCCCACACGCGGCAGGCGCAACAGCAACTCATCACGGCGCAGGCACCAGTGCGGCTTGCGCAGCAGCCAGCCACCGAGCAGCGTCAGCAGCATCGCCAGGCCCAGCAACCAGGGCCCGGCGTGCACCAGCCCCTGGCTCAGGCCGATCAGCAAGGCGGTTATCAACGGCAGGCTCTGCCCGGCGTGGGCAAACTGCTCGGTGAGCTTGGGCACCACGAAGGTCATCAGGCCGATCACCACGGCAAGCGACACCCCCATCAGCACACAGGGGTAGATCAATGCAGTACGCGCCTTGTGCTGCTGGCGTTGCACCTGCTCCAGGTGATCGGCCAGGCGCGTGAGCACCTGGGCCAGGCGCCCGGAGCGCTCACCGGCCTCGACCAGTGCACAGTACAGGCCGCTGAACGGCGCCCCCTGGCGGGCCAGGCTGCGCGCCAGCCCCAGGCCTTCAGCGAGCGAACCGCGCAAGGCCACCAGCACGCTGTGCAAAGCAGGCTGGCGCAATTGCCGTTCGAGGGTGGCCAGGGCGTCGACCAAGGGGATGCCCGCGCCGGTCAAGGTCGCCAACTGGCGGGTCAGTTCGCACAGTTGCGCACGGCTCAGGCGCTGGCGGCGGGGTTGCCGCACGCCTGCCTCGTGGCGCTGCAACTGGCGGGCGAACAGGCCCTGGTCACGCAACAGCTGGCGCGCATGGCGCTCGCTGTCGGCCTGCAGGCTGGCCTTGTGGGTCTTGCCGGCCAGGTCGACGGCTTGATAACGATAGGTCGGCATGGCTCAGCCCTGCACCACGCGCAGCACTTCGGCCAGGCTGGTCTCGCCACGCGCCAGGCAATCGCTGGCCATGGCTACCAGGCTGCGCCGACGGTCGGCCAGGTAATCCTGCATGGCTTGCTCACTGGCGCCGTCGTACAGCAGCGCGATCAGGCCGGCGTCCAGCTCGATGAACTCGTACAGGCCCAGGCGCCCGACATAGCCACTGCCCTGGCAGTGCTCGCAACCGACGGCGTGGTAACTGCTGCCCAGCGCACACAGCTCGGGCCACAAGTCACGTTCGGCGGTTTGCAGCGGCTGCGCCACCGCACACTGGCACAGCCGCCGCACCAGGCGCTGCGCCAGCACACCGCGCAGGCACGACGCGATCAGAAAGGGTTCGATGCCCATGTCACGCAGGCGGGTCACTGCCCCCACTGCGCTGTTGGTGTGCAGGGTCGAGAGCACCAGGTGGCCGGTGAGGCTGGCTTGCACAGCTATCTGTGCGGTTTCCTGGTCACGGATTTCGCCGAGCATGATCACATCCGGGTCCTGGCGCAGGATGGCGCGCAGGCCACTGGCAAAGGTCAGCCCGGCGCGTGGGTTGATGGCCGTCTGGCCGATGCCGGCGATGGCGTACTCCACCGGGTCTTCGACGGTGAGGATGTTGCGGCTGCCATCGTTGAGGCTGTTGAGGCTGGCGTACAGCGTGGTGGTCTTGCCCGAGCCGGTGGGGCCGGTGGACAGCACGATGCCATTGGGCCGCGCCAGGCAACTGCGCAGGCCTTGCAGCACGGCGGCCGGCATGCCCAGGTTGTCCAGCGCCAGCAGGCTGGCCTGCTTGTCGAGCACGCGCATCACCACCCGTTCACCGTGAATGCCCGGCAGCGTCGAGACCCGCACATCGACCTCGCGCCCTGCCGCCCGCAAGGTGATGCGGCCATCCTGGGGCTGGCGTTTCTCGGCGATGTCCAGCCGCGCCATGACCTTGATGCGTGACACCAGCATCGCCGACAGCGCCCGCGGCGGGCGCAGCACCTCGCGCAGGTGGCCGTCGACCCGCAGGCGCACCACCAGGCTCTGTTCGAAGGTCTCGATATGGATATCCGAGGCACGCAGGCGCAAGGCCTGGCCGAACAGCCCGTTTATCAGGCGGATCACCGGCGCCTCGTCATCGCTTTCGAGCAAGTCCTCGATGCGCGGCATCTCGCTCATCAGGCTGTCCAGGTCAACCTGGTCGCCGATACCTTCGATCAGCGCTGCGGTGGCCGCATCGCCGCCCTGATACAGCTGTGCCAGTTGTTCGTCGAATGCTGCGGGCTCCAGGTAGGCCAGCGCACCGGGCTGGCCATGCACCCGCAGCAGCTCCTGCAACACCTCGCTGTCAGCGTCGCGGCGCAGCCACAATTGCCAGCCGTCTTGCGCGGGGGTCATGGCCAGGCCTGCCTGGCGTGCCAGCCGATAGGGCAGCATCACCAGTTACCGCCGTCCAGGCGCGCCCGGCTGGCGGGGAACACCTGCAGCAGCGGCGTGGCGCCTTCAGCACCGGCAAGGTCCGGCAACTGCAGCGGGGTGGTCTGCTGCAGGGTGCGGTACTTGCCTTCGCTGAGCCCGGCCAGGCTCGGCCCATCGCGCAGGATGCGCGGGCGAATGAAGACCATCAGGTTCTGTTTGGTGTTCTTGCTGGCGTCGGAACGGAACAGGCGGCCCAGGTAGGGGATGTCACCCAGCAGCGGTACGCGCTGGTTGCTGGTACTCAGCTCGTCGCTGATCAGGCCGCCCAGAATCACCAGGCCATTGTCTTCGACCATGACCTTGGTCTTGATCTCACGCTTGTTGGTGATCACATCACTGGCAGCGCTGGAGTCGGCAATCGACGAGACCTCCTGGACGATGTCCAGGCGCACGCTGTTGTCGATGTTGATCTGCGGTTTGATCCGCAGCTTGACCCCGACCTCCTTGCGCTCGATGGTCTGGTAAGGGTTGGCGTTGTTCTGCGTCACCGAGCCGGTGACGAAGGGCACTTCCTGGCCAACCAGGATCGACGCCTCGGCGTTGTCCAGGGTCAGCAAGGTTGGCGTGGACAGCAAGTTGAAGCCGCTCTTGCCCTTGAGCGCATTGACCAGCATGGCGAAGTTGAAACCGCCGCCGAAGTGGCCGATGCCGGCAGTGGCCCCGGCGGTGGCAGACAACAGCTTGCCCAGTGCCTCGGTGTCTTCGCTGGCGGCAGCACCGGCGATGTTGGCGATGTTCACCCCGTTGCTGCCGAAGTTGACGATACCGGCACCGAACTTCTCGTCGGCGAACAGCCACTGCACACCCAGCTCCTGGGCACTGCTGTCGGACACCTCGGCGATGATCGCCTCGACCACCACCTGGGCACGGCGGATATCCAGCTGCTCGACGATGGCACGGTAGGCGGCCAGCTCGCTGTCGGGGCCGACCATGACTACAGCGTTGGTGCCCTCTTCGTATTCCAGGCGAATGCCCGAGCCACCGGGGGCGGCCATCACCGGCCGGTCCTTGGCTTCGCCCTCGGCCACGCCTTCTGCCGGCGCCATGCCTTCCTGGCTGAGCCCGCGCAGCACCTTGACCACTTCACTGGCCGTGGCGTGCCGCAGGTAGATGACTTGGGTACTGCTGCTGCCCGCCGTCTCGCTGGGGCGGTCGAGCTGATGCAGCAGGCTGGCGATGCGTTCGAGGTTGCTGCGCCAGTCGGTGACAACCAACTGGTGCGCCGCCGGGTACGGGGTGATCACCCCAACCCGTGGGTCGATCAATGGCTTGAGTATGCCAAGCACCTGCTCGGTGGCGGCGTTGCGCACATTGAATACCCGGGTCGCCACGCTGTCGCTGCCTTCGCCCTGCTGCCCGGCAGGCTCCACCGGCACCGGCTCCAGGCGCGCCGCCTGGTCGGGGACGATCTTCACGCTGCCATTGGGCAGGTCGACGGTGGCGTAGCCCTGGGCGCGCAGTTGGGCGAGGAAGATGTCATAGATGGCATCGGCGTCGTGCAGGTCGACGGTGCGCACGGTGACCTTGCCCTTGACCCGCGGGTCGACGATGAACGTGGTACCGGTGATGCGCGACACGCTGTCGATGAATTCACCCAGCTCGGTGTCGACGAAGTTCACCTCGTACATCGGCGTGCCGTCGTCATCGAACACCGGCTCCTCGGCGCTCGCAACCGGCAGGCCCACGGCCAAGGCCAGGCTCAGTGCAGCCGCCATGCAGTATTTAACAGGCATCGTTCATCCTTGCCGCTTGAGGCCGGTCACGGCGGGGCGTGGCGGCCAGGGCAGGCGTTCACGCCGCCCCTGGTTATTGAAAATCAGGCCATCGCTGTCGATGTCCTGCAGCACGATCCCCGGTGCCAGGCGCTGGCCGCGGGCCAGGGTGCGCACTTGCTGTTCATAACGCAGCACCACCACGCTGGCCGACAACGGCTGGGCCTTGAGGCCACCGAGGTAGTGCAGGGGCAAACGGGTGATGACGATCGCGCCGTCGTCGACGGGTGCCTGCCAGTGGCCGACCATCAACCCCGGCAGTTGCGTCTCGGTGGCCGGCGAGCGGCTGGCCGGCTGTGGCTGGCGGCCCAGTTGCAACACGCACTGTGCAGCGAGCCAGCCGGCCAGGGTCAGGCAGCCACCGGTGATCAGCCGCGAAGCGAAGCTCACGAAGCCATCTGCCGGGGGTGCCAGCCTGGGTGGCCCTGCACATAGCGCACTTCGGGCCATTGCAGCGCTGTCAGTTGCCAGTCAGGCGCCTGCCGTGCCAGCCAGGCCTCTACCCGCTGCCAGAGCGGCTCGCCGGCCTGCGACGCGAACTGCAGGCCAAACGTGCGGCACAACCCCTCGCTCGGCTGCAAGCCGCTGATGCGTTTGCCCTGGGGGCTGTAGCTGACTTGCCAGGCCTGGCCCTGCCAGCGCGGCAGGTCCTGGCTGTTGTCCAGCAGCAACGGGTCGCCAAACAGCTGTTCCGCGGCATTTTCCAGCACTTGTTCGACCTGCCGGGCCGGAGCCTCGACCACCGGGGCCGGGTAACCGCCGGTCAGGCTGATCAGGTGCTCACGGGTAATCGCTGTACCCGCCGCCAACGGGCAGTCGTAACGCAGGCCCGGCAGCAACACCGGCAGGCTGCCGTCATCGGCCAAAGCCTGATGCAGCAGGCGGTCCCAGCTGCCGCCACGGGTGTCACGCCGCCACAGCGCCTGGGGCGCGCGGGCCAGCGGTTGATCGAGCCACGCCGCGTGGCCGGCGCGCTGTTGGTTCAACTGCGCCTGCAATTGCCCGGCACGCACCTGCGCTGCCGGTGAAAGCGTCTGTTCGAACGTCGGGAAGAAGCGCCCCTCGAACTGCCATTGCCCCGCCACCTGCTGGCAGCGCAAGCGAAACGCACCGCTGCCCCGGCAGCCGGCGAACAGCACCGGCACGCGGCGGCCGCTGGCCTGGGTGGCCTGCACCGGTGTTGGCCACAGGTCCTGGCCACGTGCGCACAGTAACAGGTCGATGGCCGACAGCCGTTCAGCCAGCCACAGCCCCGGCCCGGTACCGACATCGGCCAGGGCCACCACCAGGTCGGCCTCGCGCCGGGCCTGTTGGAAAACCGGCAGCAAGGCCTGATACCACTGTTTGAGGGAGGCTTTCTGGTCTTGCGCGTAAGGGTCGGTGACACCGACCACGGCAATGCGCGCGCCGCCCCGTTCGAACAGCTGCAGGGGTTCGAGCCCAAGGGCCTGGCGTTGTTCGTCAGCGAGCCCGGCGCCAAGCGTAGTGGCGGACGCCTGGCGGTAGAGTGCTGCGCTGCGCTGTGGCCAGAGCACGCGCTCGTCACTGCTGACCCGCGCTTCGCTGCCCAGCAGTTGGCTGCCTTGCACGCCACTTTCACCCTGGGTCAGGTAGGCCAGGCCGCTGCCATTCCAACCTTGGCCGTTCTCCAGGGTCAGGCTGTTGCCTGCACCGGCCTCGCCACGCAGTTGCTCCAGCAATGCGCCGAGTACGGCATAGCCACCCAGGTTGGCCTCGTCGGCCCGGCCGGCATCGAGCAGTGGCGCCAGTTGCGGAAAGGCGATGCTGGCGCTGGCACCGGTCATCCACGGCGCACGCCCGAGGTGGCTGACCGGCCCCAGGCGCGTCGCCGGGACCACAGCCCGGCCGGGTTGGCGGGCATCGAGGGTGTCGGCGACATAGAGCAAGTCCAGGCGGGCATTGCCACCGCGCGGCCCCGGCAAGGCGGAACAGGCGCCGAGCAACGGTGCCAAGGCACCGACACCCATCCAGCTGATCACTTCGCGCCTGTTAACACTGCTTGCCATCGAACCCGCCATCCTTATCCACGTTCACGTTGGGCCCGGATGTTGCGGCGTTCGCATGACAGTTTGATGGCAGAAATCCGACAGCAATTCCAAATTGATCTGTCGGACACATATCTAAGAACCGACAGTTTTAAGCACTCGTTAACATTTCTGCCAAGGAATCATCACACTTGCGCTCTAAAGTCGCGGTTTCCTTCAACTCAGCCAAACATAAGGACACCCTGATGAGTCGAGATACCGGCGACAACCTGGACCGGAACCACAGCGGCAATATGCCGATGGCCAACGTCATGGACGCCTACCTCAGCCGCCGCAGCATCATGCGTGGCAGCCTGGGCGCCGCCATCGCCATGATCGCCGGTACCGGCCTGACAGGCTGCTTCGACGGTGGTGGTTCCGATCACGATGATCCTGTCACCGAGCCACCGGTGACGGAGCCACCTGTTACCGAACCGGAAGTCCCGAAATTGGCACTGGGCTTCCAGTCCATCCCAGGTTCGCGCACCGATGCCTGTGTCGTCGCCGCAGGCTACAGCGCCTACGTGCTGGCGCCCTGGGGCACGCCGCTGAACAGCAATGCCAGCCCGTGGAAGTCCGATGGCAGCAACACCTCGGCCGACCAGGCCAATGCCATGGGCATGCACCACGACGGCATGCACTTCTTCCCGATCAATGGCAGCTCCGAAGACGGCCTGCTGGCGATCAACTTCGAGTACATCGATGCTGCCGCCTTGCACCCGGCTGGCCCGACCCTCGATGCCAACGGCAAGCGCCCGGCCGAAGAGATCCGCAAAGAGATCAACGCCCACGGCGCTGGCGTGGTGCGCCTGCAGAAGGTCAGCGGGCGCTGGCAGGTGGTCGACAACGACCCGCTGAACCGCCGCTTCACCACCGCCTCGCGCATGGAAATCACTGGCCCGCTGCGCGGCACCGACCACGTCAAGACCAAGTACTCCAGCGCCGGCACCCACTGCCGCGGCACCAACAACAACTGCGGCAACGGCTACACCCCATGGGGCACCTACCTGACCTGTGAAGAGAACTGGCCGGGCATCTTCGTCAACAAGGGCACCCGCCCCGAAGACCAGCGCCGCATCGGCGTGGGCACCTCCAGCGGCCAGTACAAATGGGAAAGCGCTGCCGGTGACAGCACCGAAGTGGCCGACGAATTCACCCGTTTCGACGTCACCGTCAAAGGCGCCAGCGCCACCGACGACTACCGCAACGAAGCCAGCACTTACGGCTACATCGTCGAAATCGACCCGTACAACAGCGCCACCCTGGCGACTAAGCGGACGGCGCTGGGGCGCTTCCGTCACGAAGGCTGCTGCCCGGGCCTGCCGGTGGCCGGCAAGCCGCTGGTGTGGTACATGGGCGACGACTCGAACAACGAGTACCTGTACAAGTTCGTCTCCACCGCCGTGTGGGACGCCGCCGACGCAAGCCCAGCCGACCGCCTGGCCACCGGGGCCAAGTACATGGACCAGGGCAAGCTCTACGTGGCCCGCTTCAATGCCGACGGCACAGGCGTGTGGCTGCTGCTCGACGTGGCCACTGCCACCACCGGCGGCAGCACCCTTGGCGCGCTGTACGGTGACCTGCCGGGTATCATCCTCAACACTCGCGGTGCGGGCGATGCCGTGGGCGCGACCCCGATGGACCGCCCGGAATGGACCACAGTCAACCCGCTCAATGGCGATGTCTACCTGACCCTGACCAACAACAGCGCGCGCACCCCGGAAAAAGTCGATGCCGCCAACCCGCGTGGCCCGAACCGTCACGGCCACATCATCCGCTGGCACGACAGCGACGATCAGCTGAGCTTCACCTGGGACATTTTCGTGTTTGGCGCCAACGCTGCCGGCACCGCCGACATCAACCGCTCCGGGCTGACCGAGCTGAACCAGTTCGCCAGCCCCGATGGCATGAGTTTCGATAGCCGTGGCGTGTTGTGGTTCGAGACCGACAACGGTGAGAGCACCCTGACCGATTACACCAACGACCAGTTGCTGGCGGTGATCCCGACGGACCTGGTGGATGCCACGGGCAAACAGGTGCCAGTCAACGCGCAGAACCAGGTGGACCTGCGGCGTTTCTTCGTTGGGCCGAACGGCTGCGAGGTGACGGGGATTGCCTTCAGCCCGGACAACAAATCGATGTTCGTGAACATCCAGCATCCGGAGAACTGGCCGTATACCGACAAGGCTACCGATGCTACCCCGGCGGGGGCTACGGTAAGGCCGCGGGCTTCGACCGTGGTGATTCAGCGTGATGATGGCGGGGAGATCGGCACCGCCTGACCAGGCGCCGGGCCGTCAGCCTCGCGCTGGCTGTACCGGCCTCTTCGCGGGGCAAGCCCGCGAAGAGGCCGGCGAGGTTTACCAGAGTATCGGCTCACGACTCTTCACCCGCACCTGCTGCGCCGGCACCCGCGCATGCCACTGCACCACCCCCAGCGCCTCGACCTGAAACGCGCTGCGCATCACCCGCCCCTCTTCCTCGAACGACAGCTGCAACACAAAGTGCCCACTGTTGAGCAGCAACCCTTCGCTCAACCGTTCGAACGTCTCATCATCCACCGCCCCCAACGCCTGGCGCAGCGCCGCCGCATCCACATAGCCTGATGCCGGCCGGCCACTGACGATGCGGCTGAGCAGCGAACGCGGATACCGCCCCTCATACAGGGCATCGAGCAACGGCAGATGCTCCAACCCCAGGGCATTGGCGTTCAAGCGCCAGCCCGTGGTCTGCGGCAGGGCGCACAGCATCGGGTAGCGGCGCTGGCGCGTGGCGTCCGGCTCCAGCAGCAGGTTCAGCTCGCTGGTGTCGAGCATCGCTTGATTGGCCGCCAGGCGCGGGGGTTGCTGGCGCAGGTACTGGGCACTCTCGGCCCCCTGCAAACGCGCATCGCTGTCACTGTCGAGCCAGTCGGCCAGGCCGTCGACCAGGCGCTCGGCCGCCATGTCATCGCCCAGCAGGCGGCGCAACTGGCGCTCGGCACGTTCACCGTCGGCACCGAGCAAAGCGTTTACGTTGAAGCAGGCATGCTGGTCGCGTACCTGCAATTGCGCCTGGCCTGCGCCAAAGTCGTAGTCCAGCGGCTGCCCACGCAACGCCTGCCAGAACAACGGGCTAAGCCGCCAGGCCGGGTCGCGCAGCGCCTGCTCGGCATAGGCCAGGCCGGCCTGTTCCATCGCCCGCACCTGCACCCGCTGGTGTAACAGGCGCACTTCATCGACCTGGCGCCGGCCATCCTCCACCAGCCAGGCCATACCTGCCGCGAGCATCGCCAACACCACCATTACCATCAGCAGGGCCGCGCCCTGCTGTCGTCTGCCGCCCATCCGCGTGCGCCTCTCATGGCCCGTAAAAGCGCCAGTCAACACGCCAGTTGTTGCAGGTAGATGGCAATCGCCCTTCCGTCATGTTCGCGTCATCTACGCGAGGCAGGATTACCCTTCCTTTTCATGGCCTTACAGGAGTGGTCGCAATGGGTGGCATTGGCATCTGGCAACTGGTGATCGTACTGATGATCGTATTCCTGCTGTTTGGTACCAAGCGCCTCAAGGGCTTGGGCAGCGATGTTGGCGAAGCCATACAAGGGTTTCGCAAGTCCATGGGCGGTGACAACGAAGCCAACCCATCCGGCCCGGCTCAGGTGCAGCAGCAGGCACCGCTGGCCGGCCAGGCTACGGCGCAGTCGCAAACGGACCGTCAGGCCTGATGTTCGAGGTAGGCTTCAGCGAGTTGTTGCTGGTTGGCATCGTCGCACTGCTGGTGCTCGGGCCCGAGCGGCTGCCGGTTGCGGCACGTACGCTCGGGCGCGGCCTGGGCCAGGCACGCAGGGCCATGCAGGGCCTGCGCGCACAGATGGAACGGGAGATCGAGTTGCCCAACTTCGACAGCGAGCCCCTGCAGCGCCTTGAGCAGGACATTCGCCAGGGCATCAGCCTTGCCGCACAACCGGCCAATGACCCGGCAACCGTCCCAGTGCCCAGGGAGAATGCCTCATGAGCCTCGCCATGGACCCTGCGGCAGCTATGCCGCTGACCGAGCACCTGCGCGAGCTGCGCAAGCGCCTGGTGCGCTGCCTGGCAGTGGTCGCGTTGGTATTCGCAGGGCTGTTCCCCTTCGCCCAGCCCCTCTACACACTGATCTCCGAACCGCTGCGCCGCTTCCTGCCGGAAGGCGCCAGCATGATCGCGACCAGTGTCACCTCACCCTTTCTGACCCCTTTCAAGCTGACCGCAATGTGCGCGCTGTTCGTCGCCATGCCGCTGTTGCTGCACCAGGCGTGGGGGTTTCTGGCGCCGGGCCTGTACCGCCGCGAACGGCGCATTGCCCTGCCGCTGCTGGTGTCGAGCATTTTGCTGTTCTATGCCGGCATGGCGTTTGCGTTCTTTCTGGTGTTCCCGATGATGTTCGGCTTTTTCGCCAGCGTGACGCCCGATGGCGTGGCGATGATGACCGACATCAGCCAGTACCTGGACTTCATCATGGCGCTGTTCCTGGCGTTCGGGCTGGCCTTCGAGATCCCGGTGGCGACGTTCATTGTGGTGTGGGTGGGGCTAGCGGATGTCGCAACGCTCAGGCGCAGCAGGCCCTACGTGATCGTCGGCTGTTTTGTGGTGGGGATGATTCTGACGCCGCCGGACGTGTTTTCGCAGACGATGCTGGCGGTGCCGATGTGGGTGCTGTTCGAGGTGGGGTTGTTGGCGTGCGGGGCATTGCACAAGCCCGCTGCCCACCCCTGAGCGAGGCGCTGATGCCCCGCGGCCCCGGAGTCACTTCCCGCTGCTCGCCTGAATAACAGCGATGCACCATGGCCATTTCCGACAGCAACGAGAATGGCCATGAGCACAAACGACACCCACTTCACGCCGAGCTTCCAGAGCACTTACGCGCTGGAGCAATTGAAAAGATTTGCCCGCGCTTCGAATGAGTTGCTGTTCTACCAGGTACTGTTACCGGTATTCGACGCGAACATCCCCGTTGCACGCCTGGAAGCATTGAGGGCTGCGCTGGCCGACGACACCGTGACCAACCCAGCGTTTAACATGGTCGACCAGGGCGAGTCGGTGGCGGTCTACGACTACCAGCGCCGGGTGATCGATGTGGACACGGGGGCGATCGAAAAAGCCCTCGCGCAACCGGAAACAACACCCACCCTGCTGATCGCGCTGATCGAAGCATTCGCCTTGCACATCGATAATCTGCTGCGCAATGACCTGGCCGATAGCACTCAAGCTGACACCGCTGCCGTGCTGCTGGAGGCGCCCGAAGGGTTGGCGACTCACTACGCCGCCATGCTGACGTACTTCGACCAGATCCCCGGCGACGGCGTGAGTTTTGCCCATTACACCAGCGCCGCCTACGACGGCCCGATCCAGTTGACCTTGCCGGCCCTTGAAGCAGCACCCGACGAACCGGAAAGGGGCACCCGACACAAGCGCTTCGCTGCCGAAATAGAAGACCATGGCGACGCAACGCATGCGCACGAGACCATCGAAAAGGTGGCCCTGACCCGCGTGGGCTTTACTGCTGAGCAGTGCCAGGCAATCTACTTTGGCAACTGGCTGCGTGATCATTCACAACTGATCGACCCCAAGATCGTCCGCGCGCCGGGTGCAGAAGCGAAATTCCCGGCCATGTTCACCCGACAGACACTGACCAAGCTGGTGGATTTTCTCGCGTTGAAAAAATTCCACGCCTTGCAGAACACCCCGCAAGGCCGCGAGGCCTATACCGTCACGCCTGCCTTGCTTGGGGTGTACCGGCCCTCGGAGCACATCGACAACCCCATTAACCTCGACGAAGCGCCGATCGACCCTCGCACCATTGACCCCGAGTTCGAAGCACTGGTGCGGCGCGATAATCCGCTCAATGTGCCGCACCCCAAGTATTCGGTAATGATGTATTTCAAGACTTCACTGCGCTATATGAGCAAAAAGCTCGACGCTGCAAAAGCCGAAGGGAAGACAGCCACCGGCATGCGCAACCTCGGCGAAGCACTGCATGTGCTCGAAGACTTGTTCGCCCACTCCAACTACGTCGAACTGTGCTTGCGCAAGATTGGCCATGCCGATGTTGCCGCGTGGTCCACCGACCTTATCGGGGCAAAACACCCGTGCCCGGTGGTAACCGGCCGGTTCAGCGGCTTGGACGTCATCGGCAGTGTGGCCGAGCCGTTGGCCAGGATCCTCTTCCCGACCAATTCCCTTGCCTTCAGGCCGATCGAGGCGGGGGAGCGCAGCGACAATGAACAAGCGTTGTCGATCTTGCTTGAGGGTAGCGATTATCCCGAGATGAAAGAGGCCTATGAATTGACCCTGCGCCAACGTGACATCGCCGCGCGCAACCCGCTGTTGCGCCTAGTACAAGGTGTCCGGTGGGCCCGGGACCTGCCACTGAATTCGGTCAACTTTGCAAAGAATTGGCTCATGCAGAAGCTGGCGACATGGGCAGGCGACAGCATCGGCCCCCTGCAGACCGCCTTCAACAGCGACCCGAATACCGACAGTGAGGCCATCGTTTCGCACTCGCAGCTGGCCAAGGACCACGCTACCCACCCCCTTCACGAGCTGGCAGCGTTGCTGGCGCAAGATGCCGTCGAGCGGGTAGCAAGAGCGATGAAAGAGGCATGGGAGGGTAATGCCCAGCGCCAACCCGCCTATCTGGCCAGCAGCTACTTCAGCCACCCGGGTGACAATACCTGGTACGAGAAAATGGCCAGAGACTGGGCCGCCGCCAACCCCGAAAAAATCGAAGAAGCCTGTAACCCTACCCGCCTGATACAGCGTCGCCAGCAAGAAATGCAAGCGTCACTCGAACGCTTGAAAAAGCTCGGTAACGACGACAACTATTCCCTGCAGCATTACTACGAAACGCTCAGGATTGCGTTCCCCATCTAACGCAATCCCAATGAAAAGGCCCGGCAGTTGCCTGCCGGGCCTTTTCATTGCACATCCTGCCACGTGACTGCTCAGAAGGCAGCCAATGGCCAGACTTCGTAGGCAGGCGTCTGATAAGGGTGACTTTGCTTGAGCGCGGCGACGACCTGGGTAATCAGGTCATCGGCCACCACCAGCTCCACCTTCCACTCCTCCACCACCTCGACCTGCCCGGCTTGCCCGAGAAATGGCTGGCTGCCATCCAACGGGCGAAACTGGCCTTGGCCCAGGGTTTGCCAGGCACAGTGGTCATAGTCGCCGATGCGTCCGCCGCCAGCGGCAAACACAGCGGCCTTGACCACCTCGACGTGGCTGGCCGGGACGAAGAAGGCGAGCTTGTACACGCCTTAGTTCACCCACACCCGCGCGTTGCGGAACATACGCATCAGCGCGGCATCTTCCTGCCACTCATCCGGGCGCCAGGAGTTCTGCACGGCGCGGAACATACGCTCCGGGTGCGGCATCATGATGGTCACACGGCCGTCGCGGCTGGTCAGGCCGGTGATACCACGCGGCGAACCGTTCGGGTTGGCCGGGTAGGTTTCGGTGACCTTGCCGTGGTTGTCGACGTAGCGCAGGGCCACGCAACCGGACACGTCGGCTTCCAGCAATGCTGCTTCGTTGGCGAACTCGGCGTGGCCTTCGCCGTGGGCGATGGCGATCGGCATGCGCGAACCGGCCATGCCCTGCAGGAAGATCGAGTTGGACTTCTGCACCTCGACCATGGCCACACGGGCTTCGAACTGCTCCGAGCGGTTACGCACGAAGTGCGGCCAGAACTCGGTGCCAGGGATCAGCTCGTGCAGGTTGGACATCATCTGGCAACCGTTGCACACGCCCAGGGCGAAGCTGTCGGTACGCTCGAAGAAGGCCTGGAAGGCATCGCGGGCACGGGCGTTGAACAGCGCCGACTTGGCCCAGCCTTCACCGGCACCCAGCACGTCGCCGTACGAGAAACCACCGCAGGCAACCAGGCCCTTGAAGGCTTCGAAGTCGACACGGCCAGCCAGGATGTCGCTCATGTGCACGTCGATGGCGGCGAAGCCGGCGCGGTCGAAGGCGGCAGCCATCTCGACCTGGCCGTTGACGCCCTGCTCACGCAGGATCGCCACTTGCGGGCGCACGCCTTTCTTGATGTACGGCGCTGCGATGTCATCGTTGACGTCAAAGCCCAGCTTGACCGACAGGCCCGGGTTGTCTTCTTCGAGCAGCGCGTCGAATTCCTGGTCGGCGCATTCGGCGTTGTCACGCAGGCGCTGAACCTGGTAGCTGGTCTCGGCCCACTGGCGTTGCAGCAGGCGACGGTCACCCTTGAACAGCGCCTCGCCGTTCAGACGCACGACGACTTCGCTGTTGTTGATCGGCTGGCCGATCACCGCAACGCAGTCTTCACCCAGGCCAGCGGCGCTGAACTGAGCCAGTACGTCTGGCGTGGCATCCTGGCGAACCTGGATTACCGCACCCAGCTCTTCGTTGAAGAGGATGGCGGCGGCTTTTTCCGGCTTGCTGGTCAGCGTGTCCAGCTCCAGGTCGAGGCCGCAATGGCCGGCGAAGGCCATTTCCAGCACGGTGGTCATCAGGCCACCGTCGGAACGGTCGTGGTAAGCCAACAGGTGGCCGTCGGCGTTGAGGCCCTGGATCACGGCGAAGAAGGCCTTGAGGTCTTCGGCATCGTCGACGTCCGGTGCGGCACTGGCCAACTTGCCGTGGGTCTGCGCCAGGATCGAGGCGCCCATGCGGTTCTGGCCGCGGCCCAGGTCGATCAGGACCAGGTCGGTTTCGCCCTTGTCCATGCGCAGTTGCGGGGTCAGGGTTTTACGGATGTCGGTGACCGGGGCGAAGCCAGTGATGATCAGCGACATCGGCGAGGTCACGCTCTTCTCGACACCGTCTTCGCTCCACTTGGTCTTCATCGACATCGAGTCTTTACCGACCGGGATGGTGATACCCAGCTCAGGGCAAAGCTCCATGCCTACGGCCTTGACCGTGTCGTACAGACGGGCATCTTCACCGGGGTGGCCGGCGGCGGACATCCAGTTGGCCGACAGTTTGATGTCGGACAGTTTTTCGATCTGCGAGGCCGCCAGGTTGGTCAGGGTTTCGCCGATGGCCATGCGGCCGGACGCCGGGGCGTCGAGCAGGGCCAGCGGGGTGCGCTCACCCATGGCCATGGCTTCACCGGTGTAGACGTCGAAGCTGGTCGCGGTAACGGCGCAGTCGGCCACCGGCACCTGCCATGGGCCGACCATCTGGTCACGGGCCACCAGGCCAGTGATGGTGCGGTCGCCGATGGTGATCAGGAAGCTCTTGCTGGCCACCGCAGGGTGGTGCAGCACGCGCTCGACGGAATCGGCCAGCGACAGTGTGCTTGGGTCGAACTCATCGCCAAGCTCGGCTTCGCGGGTGACCGAACGGTGCATGCGCGGCGGTTTGCCCAGCAACACGTCCAGCGGCATGTCTACCGGGGTGTTGGCGAAGTGGCTGTCGGTCACGGTCAGGTGCGGCTCTTCAGTCGCCTCGCCGACCACGGCGAACGGGCAACGCTCGCGCTCACAGATGGCCTGGAAGCGGTCGAAGTCGACGGCGCTGACGGCCAGCACGTAACGCTCCTGCGATTCGTTGCTCCAGATTTCGTGCGGGGCCATGCCCGGCTCGTCGTTGGGCACGTTGCGCAGTTCGAAGCGGCCACCACGGCCACCGTCGTTGACCAGCTCAGGGAAGGCGTTGGAAATACCCCCCGCGCCGACGTCGTGGATGAAGGCGATCGGGTTCTTGTCACCCAGCTGCCAGCAGCGGTCGATGACCTCTTGGCAACGGCGCTCCATTTCCGGGTTTTCGCGCTGTACCGAGGCGAAGTCCAGGTCGGCGGAGCTGGCGCCGGTGGCGACCGACGAAGCTGCACCGCCACCCAGACCGATCAGCATGGCCGGGCCGCCGAGCACGATCAGCTTGGCGCCGACGGTGATCTCGGCCTTCTGCACGTGCTCTTCACGGATGTTGCCCATGCCGCCGGCAAGCATGATCGGCTTGTGGTAGCCGCGCACTTCTTCGCCGTGGGGGGTGTTGATCGCCTGCTCGAAGGTACGGAAGTAACCGGTCAGGGCCGGGCGACCGAATTCGTTGTTGAACGCAGCGCCACCCAGTGGGCCTTCGACCATGATGTCGAGGGCGTCGACGATGCGCTCAGGCTTGCCGTACGCCTGCTCCCATGGCTGCTCGAAGCCCGGGATGCGCAGGTTGGACACGGTGAAGCCGGTCAGGCCAGCCTTGGGCTTGGCGCCACGGCCGGTGGCGCCTTCGTCGCGGATTTCGCCGCCGGAGCCGGTGGAGGCACCGGAGAACGGCGCGATGGCGGTCGGGTGGTTGTGCGTCTCGACCTTCATCAGGATGTGCACCGGCTCCTGCACCGCGCCGTACTGGCGGGTTTCAGGGTTCGGGAAGAAACGGCCGGCAACGTTGCCGACGATCACCGAGGCGTTGTCCTTGTACGCAGACAGCACGCCTTCGCTGTGCATCTGGTAGGTGTTCTTGATCATGCCAAACAGGCTTTTTTCCTGCGCCTGGCCGTCGATGTCCCAACTGGCGTTGAAGATCTTGTGGCGGCAGTGCTCGGAGTTGGCCTGGGCGAACATCATCAGTTCGATGTCGTTCGGGTTGCGCTTGAGCCCCTGGAAGGCGTTGACCAGGTAGTCGATCTCGTCTTCGGCCAGGGCCAGGCCCAAGTCGACGTTGGCCTTGGCCAGCGCATCGCGGCCACCGGCGAGGATATCGACCGAGGTCATCGGCTTGGGCTGGGCGTGGCTGAACAGGTCGGAAGCCTGCTCCAGCTGGGCCAGCACGCGCTGGGTCATGCGGTCGTGCAGCTCGGCGGCGACGGCCTGTGCGTCGGCCTCGCTCAGGTTACCGGCTACGTAGTAGGCGATGCCGCGCTCGAGGCGCTGGATCGACTGCAGGCCGCAGTTGTGGGCGATGTCGCTGGCCTTGCTGGCCCAGGGCGAAATGGTGCCCAGGCGCGGCACGACCAGGAACAGGCGGCCGGTCGGCTCCTGTACCGGCACGCTCGGGCCGTACTTGAGCAGACGGCCCAGCACCTGCTGCTGGTCGGCGGTCAGCTCGCCATCGACATCGGCGAAGTGGGCGAATTCGGCATACAAACCAGTAACAGCGGGGACTTTCTGGCTCAGTTGCTCGAGTAATTTACCGTGGCGAAAGGCAGAAAGGGCAGGAGCGCCGCGCAGGATCAACATCGTCGGGACAGCCTCAGGAAGGGGTGTGCTTAGAGGCCGTGCATTCTAGCCTAATTCCGCGGCTTTCGGCACCCGCCAGAGGGCAATGCTGCCGGGCGGCGGAACCGGACTTCGGGGTCAAAAAAAATCACGTGTTTGCTGAGGGTTTGGCGCCACAATCCTCAGCCAAGCCCGCCGAAGCACACAACGCGCTACCAGACAAGCTAACCGTTGTCGAGATATGGCGGCCCTCGTCCTTTGCGTATACTGCAAGCTATGTTCGCCCATACTGCTCTGCGCCAGCGTTGCGCCAAATGGCTTCTCGCAACCGGACTCTTTCTGATGCTCGGTGCCTGTGTTGAAAAACCCAGCACCCTAGAGCGCGTGAAGGAGGATGGCGTGCTGCGCGTCATCACCCGCAACAGCCCGGCCACCTATTTCCAGGACCGCAACGGCGAAACCGGCTTCGAATACGAGCTGGTCAAGCATTTCGCCGACGATCTCGGCGTAAAGTTGCAGATCGAGACCGCCGACAACCTTGATCAAGTGTTCGACGAACTGGGCAAGCCCTCCGGCCCGGTGCTGGCCGCCGCCGGCCTGGTCAGCAGCGAGCGGCGCAAGACCCAGGCAAAATTCTCTCATCCCTACCTGGAAGTCACTCCACAGGTCATCTATCGCAACGGCCGCTCCCGCCCCACAGAGGCCAAGGGCCTGGTCGGCAAGAAGATCATGGTGCTCAAAGGCAGCAGCCATGCCGACCAGCTGGCCGAGCTGAAAAAACAGTACCCAGGCCTGGAATACGAAGAATCCGACGCCGTCGAGGTGGTCGACCTGCTGCGCATGGTCGATGAAGGCCAGATCGACCTGACCCTGGTCGACTCCAACGAACTGGCGATGAACCAGGTGTATTTCCCCAACGTACGGGTCGCCTTCGACCTGGGCGATACCCGCGATCAGCGCTGGGCCGTGGCGGCCGGTGAAGACAACAGCCTGCTCAACGAGGTCAACGAGTTCCTCGACAAGGCCCAGAAGAACGGCACCCTGCAGCGCCTCAAAGACCGCTACTACGGCCATGTGGATGTACTCGGCTATGTCGGCGCCTACACCTTCGCCCAGCACCTGCAGCAGCGCCTGCCCAAGTACGAGAAGCACTTCAAGAGCTACGCCAAGGTCGAGCAGGTCGACTGGCGCCTGCTGGCGGCCATCGGCTACCAGGAATCCATGTGGCAGCCGGAAGTCACGTCCAAGACCGGCGTGCGCGGCCTGATGATGCTCACCCAGCGCACGGCGCAGGCCATGGGCGTATCCAACCGCCTGGACCCGAGGCAGAGCATCCAGGGCGGCGCCAAGTACTTCATGCTGATCAAGCAGCAGCTCGACGACAGCATTCAGGAACCCGACCGCACCTGGTTCGCGCTGGCCGCCTATAACGTCGGCAGCGGCCACCTGGAAGACGCCCGCACCCTGGCCAAGCGTGAGAAGCTCAACCCGAACAAGTGGCTGGATGTGAAGAAGATGCTGCCGCGTCTGGCGCAGAAGCAGTGGTACAGCAAGACCAAGTACGGTTATGCCCGTGGCGGCGAGCCGGTGCACTTCGTGGCCAACATCCGCCGCTACTACGACATCCTCACCTGGGTGACCCAGCCGCAGCTCGAGGGCCAGATGGCCGAAGGCAACTTGCATGTGCCCGGGGTCAACAAGGATAAGCCGGCAGAGCAGTCGCCGCCGATGTGACCGTTGCCGGCCTGGCCACTGTCGATCGCCTGCCCCGCGAAGAGGCCCGCACTGACTAGCGCAAGGCCCGCCGAGCCTTGAAAAACTCGCTCAAGATCGCCCCGCACTCCTCGGCCAGCACCCCACCCTCTACCATCACCCGATGATTGAGGAAGCCCTGGCCAAAGAACTGCCCCTGGCTCTGCACGATCCCCGCCTTGGGCTCCAGCGCCCCGTACACCACCCGCGCTACCCGCGAATGCACGATCAACCCCGCGCACATGCTGCAGGGCTCCAAGGTCACATACAGCGTGCTGCCCGGCAGCCGATAATTGCTCGCTGACTTGGCGGCTGCCCGAATGGCGACCATTTCGGCATGGGCGCTGGGGTCACTGTCGACGATCGGCCGGTTGAAGCCCTGCCCGATCACCTGGCCATGCTGCACCAGCACCGCCCCCACCGGCACCTCACCCATCGCCGCCCCTTCGGCGGCCAGTGTCAGGGCCAGGCGCATGAATTCCTGATCGCGGCTGCGATCGATGATTTGCGGGCGCATCAGACCACCGTGATCGCGGCCATCAGGCCGGTTTCCATGTGGTCGATGACGTGGCAGTGGAACATCCAGGTGCCTGGGTTATCCGCCACCAGCGCGACCTGGGCGCGCTCGTTCTTGCCCAGCAGGTAGGTATCGGTGAACCACGGTTCGACGATCTCACGGCGGTTGGAAGCGATCACCTTGAAGCTCATGCCGTGCAGGTGGATCGGGTGCTGGTACTGGGTCATGTTCTTCAGCTCGAAGATGTAGCTCTTGCCCTTCTGCAGCGTCGCGATGGGCCGGTCGGCGCAGGTCTTGTCGGTGATGTCCCAGGCCTGGCCGTTGATCTGCCACAGGCTCGGCGGCCTGCCGTTCTCGGTGTTGACCGAGACCTTGCCGACCCATTCAAAATTGAAGTTGAGCTTTTCGGCATTCTCCAGGTCCGGCTCGGCCACCGGGTTCGGCGGCAAGGCTGGCGGCCAGTCGCTGGGGGCGTCGTTGCTGGCCACCGAACGCAAGGTGCCCAGGCGCACGAAACCGTCGCGCAGGGAGATTTCCTCACCCGCCTCAGGAATGCGAATCGCCAGGCAGATACGCATGCCTGGCCCCAGCCAGTAATCGTCGTCCAGTGGCCGCGGGGTGACCGGGTTGCCGTCGAGCGCGTAGATCCTGGCCTCGCAGTTGCCCTTGAGGTTCAGGCGGTAGGTCCAGGTGTTGTCCAGGTTGAGCAGGCGCAAGCGCACCACTTGGCCGGCGGGCAACTCGGTCACCGAATCGGGCTGGCCGTTGATGGTGATCAGCCGCCCGGCAGTGCCGTTGCGCGCGGCCTCGCGGGGGATGCTGAACGGCAGCCAGGCGCCTTGCTCGTCCACGTGCCAGTTTTTCAGGCTCAGGGTGCGCTCGTGCAGAAACCCGGTAGGCTCGCGCTCCTCGACGATCAGCGGCCCGACCAGCCCGCGGCCAAGCTCTTCGGAGCTGCTGACGTGCGGGTGGTACCAGTAGCTGCCGGCATCCGGCACGCGGAACTTGTAGTCGAAGTACTCGCCAGGCTTGACCGGCAGTTGCGACACATAGGGCACGCCGTCCATTTCCAGCGGCAGGCGGATGCCGTGCCAGTGGATGGTGGTTTCGACCGGCAGGTGGTTGATGAAACGCACCCGCAGCCAGGTCCCCTGGCGCACCCGCAATTCGGTGCCCGGCGCCGACGGGCCAAAGGCCCAGGCCTCGGTCTTGAAGCCCGGCACCAGCTCCACTTCCAGGGGCGCGGCGATCAGTTCGTAGTCGTGCCCGGCATTCTCGTCCTCGACCTTGCCCAGCCAGTACCGCGCCGCGCCTCCGGCGCCCAGGCCTACCACAACCAGGCCGGTGAGGCCCTTGAGCATTTGTCGACGGGTGAAGGACATTGGTGCGGGTACCTCGTTTATTGCGCAAGCCAGCTGCCAGCAGGGCTGGCAATGAAGGGCGAATACGATACACCTGCATTTGCGAAATATTAAGTGAAGTCTTGTCGCAGCGGGTGTTCAGCAGGCATATGCATCGCCATGGACCTGCCCCTTGAGAATGTCTTCACAAGCCTCGTAGCCCAGTGCTGGCGCCAGTATCACGCCCGGGTGAGCGACCATGACGTACAGCCCTTCGCACCCGTCAAGGAACGTGCGCAGTGGCAGGCCGCTGTCGGTCTTGGGCCGGTACACCGCCCGTATCGATTGCAGCGACAGTTCGCACTCCGGCGGAAACAGGCTGGCAACCGCCTGCAGGCTTTCGCGACCCAGTTCGGCCATACCCTCTTCACCAGGGAAATCGTCTGCCGACAGCAAACCGCCGCCCAGCCCTGGCCGCACTTCCAGCCCCTGCCCATACAGCAGATGGCGCAGCGGCACCTGCGCGGCACCGAAGCGCAGCAACACCGCGGGGGCTTCATGGATAGGCAGTTCCTGCCCCAGTTGACGGGCCAGGCGCTGAGCCCCCATGGCATTGGCCAGCACGACGACATCCGCATGCACGATGCCCAGACCGGTACGTACACCGGTAATGCGCGCACCCTGCACTTCCAGCGCCAGTACCTCGCGCGCCTCAAGTACCCGAGCGCCTTCAGCCTGCGCTGCCGCCAACAAGCGCTGGGCCAGCACATCAGGTTCGACCGCGAAATCGTCCGGAGCCCAGATAGCCATGGCGGGTGGCTGCACCAGGCCAGGCTCGAGCTCGCGGATGCGCTCACGCCCCACTGCGGCCATCGAAACCCCGGCCGCCTGCTGCTCGGCGAGCATGGCAAGGGTCTGCTCCTCGCTGTCGAGCCATATCAAGCCACCTTGCGCCGCCACCGGCAGTGGGCCGAGTGCCTGCGTCAGACGGGGGAACTGTGCCAGCGCACGCTGTTCCAGGGCAAAGCATGCCGGGTCTGCAGACGGCAGGCGGCTACCCGTGCCCACCCAACCATAGGAGTGCCCGGTGACACCCCGCGCAACGCCCCGCTCGCGCTCGAGCACAGTGACCGCAGCACCACGCCGCGCCAGGTGCCAGGCGACGGACGCGCCGAGGATACCGCCGCCCACCACCACTACATGAGGAATGTTGCCTGCCATTGCGATTGTCCTTGCGCAAAGCCGAAGAAGCGCAGTGTGCGCAATTACAGCCTGAGCGTCTGTGAACAATCGTACCCAGAGCCGCTCAGGGCCTGGCCAGCAACCCGCGCAGCAACAGCTCAAGTGCGACAAGGCTTTGCGTCAGGCGTGCGTCGCCCTCCTCGCCTTGGGCAATCCAGCACGCGGCTTCGGCCAGGCCGCCATAAATCAGTGAGGCCAGCGCCCGCGGCTCGGCCGGAGCCAGCACGCCTTGCTCGATCAGGTTCTGAACCAGCCGTTGCATCGTTGCCAGGCAGTGCAGATGCGATTCCTGCGAGGCGCCCCCCAGCACTGCCCGGGCATCACGCAGCACAATGCGCTGGATATCGGGTTCCAGTGCCATTTCGAGGTAGGCACGGCAACGCTGTCGCAAGCCCTCCCAGGCATCGCCGGCATTCTCGGAGATGCTGTTCAGTCGCGCGTCGACCTCACCATCGATCTGCTCCACCACTGCCGCCAACAGGCCCTTCTTGTCGCCGAAGTGGTGATAGAGCGCCCCCCGCGTCAGGCCCGCCCTGGCGGTCAGCTCATCCATCGAGGTACCCGCATAGCCATGCTCGCTGAACACCTGGCGCGCAGTGGACAACAACGTGGCGCGGGTTTCTTCCATTTCGGCGCGCGTGCGACGGACCATCACTCTCTCCTTTACATACAAACTGCATGTATTTTCGCCAACGCGCCAGGCGCTGACAACCTGCCCGTCAATAACGAAAAAGCCCGCAGCAATGCGGGCTTTTTGGCTAACGGGTTCCGGCCACAGCCGGACGCCCGATCACTCCCACTCGATGGTGGCAGGCGGCTTGCTCGAGACGTCGTAAGTGACGCGCGAAATGCCTTCGATTTCGTTGATGATACGGCCGCTGACGGTTTCCAGCAGCTCGTACGGCAGGTGTGCCCAACGCGCGGTCATGAAGTCCACGGTTTCGACGGCACGCAGGGCCACGACCCAGGCGTAGCGACGGCCGTCACCCACGACACCCACCGACTTGACCGGCTGGAACACCACGAAGGCCTGGCTGGTCTTGTGGTACCAGTCGGCCTTGCGCAGTTCTTCGATGAAGATGTGGTCGGCGCGACGCAGGATGTCGGCGTATTCCTTCTTCACTTCACCCAGGATGCGCACGCCCAGGCCCGGGCCAGGGAACGGGTGGCGGTAGACCATGTCGTACGGCAGGCCCAGCTCCAGGCCGATCTTGCGCACTTCGTCCTTGAACAGTTCGCGCAACGGCTCGACCAGCTTGAGGTTCATTTCCTCAGGCAGGCCACCGACGTTGTGGTGCGACTTGATCACGTGGGCCTTGCCGCTTTTGGCGCCAGCCGACTCGATCACGTCCGGGTAGATGGTGCCCTGGGCCAGGAACTGGATGTTGTCCAGTTTGCTGGCTTCGGCATCGAAGATGTCGATGAAGGTGCGGCCGATGATCTTGCGCTTCTTCTCCGGGTCCGCTTCGCCTTCCAGGTTGCCCAGGAACTGCGCCTCGGCGTCGGCACGGATCACCTTGACGCCCATGTTCTCCTTGAACATGGCCATCACCTGGTCGCCTTCGTGCAGGCGCAGCAGGCCGTTGTCGACGAATACGCAGGTCAACTGGTCGCCGATGGCGCGGTGCAGCAGCGCGGCAACCACGGACGAGTCGACGCCGCCAGACAGGCCCAGCAGGACGTTGGCCGAACCGACTTGCTCACGCACCTGGGCGATGGCGTCTTCGACGATGTTGGACGGGGTCCACAGGGCTTCGCAACCACAGATGTCCTGGACGAAGCGCGAGAGGATGCGACCACCTTGCTTGGTGTGGGTCACTTCCGGGTGGAACTGCACGCCGTAGTAGCCGCGCGCGTCGTCGAACATGCCGGCGATCGGGCAGCTCGGGGTGCTGGCCAGCACGTGGAAGTCGCCTGGCATCTGGGTGACCTTGTCACCGTGGCTCATCCAGACGTCCAGGCCCAGTACGCCGTCAGCGTCCACGTGGTCTTCGATGCCGTCGAGCAGACGGCTCTTGCCGACCACGTCAACGCGGGCGTAACCGAATTCGCGCAGGTCCGACCCGGTAACCTTGCCGCCCAGTTGCTCGGCCATGGTCTGCATGCCGTAGCAGATGCCCAGCAGCGGTACGTTCAGGTCGAACACGGCCTGCGGCGCGCGCGGGCTGTTGGCTTCGTGTACCGATTCGGGGCCGCCGGCGAGGATGATGCCGCGCGGGTTGAATTCGCGGATCGCTTCATCGTCCATGTCGAACGGATGCAGTTCGCAGTACACGCCGATTTCGCGCACACGGCGGGCGATCAGCTGGGTGTACTGGGAACCGAAATCGAGGATCAGGATGCGGTGAGCGTGAATGTCGAGGGCCATGACTCAATCTCTGGTGCAACTGCAAGCGTCTAGCTGCGAGCTGCAAGTTGATCGGGGAAAACGCGGTAGCTGCTGCAACGCAACTACCGCTTGAAGCTTGCTACTTACCGCTGGAGGCCTCAGCCGACCCGGTAGTTAGGGGCTTCTTTGGTGATCTGCACGTCATGCACGTGGGACTCGGCCATGCCGGCACCGGTGATGCGCACGAACTCCGGCTTGGTACGCATCTCTTCGATGGTCGCGCTGCCGGTATAGCCCATGGACGAACGCAGGCCGCCCATCAGCTGGTGGATGATCGCAGCCAGGGCGCCCTTGTACGGCACTCGGCCTTCGATACCTTCCGGTACCAGCTTCTCGGCACCGGCCGAGGAGTCCTGGAAGTAACGGTCGGAAGAGCCCTGCGCCTGTGCCATGGCACCCAGCGAGCCCATGCCGCGGTAAGCCTTGTAGGAACGGCCCTGGAACAGTTCGACTTCACCCGGGGCCTCTTCGGTACCGGCGAACATCGACCCCATCATCACGCAGGAAGCACCGGCAACGATGGCCTTGGACAGGTCACCGGAGAAGCGGATGCCACCGTCGGCGATCAGCGGCACGCCAGTGCCTTCCAGTGCGGCAGCGACGTTGGCGATGGCGCTGATCTGCGGTACGCCGACACCGGCGACGATGCGGGTGGTGCAGATCGAACCTGGGCCGATGCCGACCTTGACGGCGTCAGCGCCAGCTTCAGCCAGGGCCTTGGCCGCGGCACCGGTGGCGATGTTGCCGCCGATCACCTGAACCTGCGGGTAGGTTTCCTTGACCCAACGCACGCGGTCGATCACGCCTTTGGAGTGACCGTGGGCGGTGTCGACCACCACCACGTCAACGCCGGCGGCAACCAGGGCGGCTACGCGCTCGCCGGTGTCCTTGCCGGTACCGACCGCGGCGCCGACGCGCAGGCGACCTTGGTCGTCCTTGCTGGCCAGCGGGTAGGCCTTGGCTTTTTCGATGTCCTTGACGGTCATCATGCCCTTGAGGCTGAACTTGTCGTCGACGATCAGGACTTTTTCAAGGCGGTGCTTGTGCAGCAGCTCGCGGACTTCGTTCTTGTTGGCGCCTTCGCGCACGGTGACCAGACGCTCTTTCGGCGTCATCACATCGCGGACCTTGGCATCCAGACGGGTTTCGAAGCGCACGTCACGGGAAGTGACGATGCCGACCAGGTCGCCGTTTTCCAGCACCGGAACACCCGAAATGTTGTTCAGGCGGGTCAGGTCGAACAGGTCGCGCACGGTGGCGTCTGCTTCGATGGTGATCGGGTCCTTGACCACGCCAGCCTCGAACTTCTTGACCTTGCGGACTTCGCCGGCCTGCTGTTCGATGGTCATGTTCTTGTGGATGATGCCGATGCCGCCTTCCTGAGCCATGGCAATGGCCAGACGCGCTTCGGTCACGGTATCCATGGCAGCGGAAACCAGCGGAATGTTCAGCTCGATGCCACGAGTCAAACGGGTCTTGAGACTGACTTCATTGGGCAGTACCTCGGAATAGCCAGGTACAAGGAGGATATCGTCGAAGGTCAGGGCTTCTTGGCTGATACGCAGCATCGCGGGGGCTCCCGGGCGGGAAAAATGGAAGCGCGCCATTATACTCATGCACGGCGCGCCGCTCAATGCAAAATAAGGGCCTTCGGTCAGCCTTGTGGCAGTTTTACCTGCACCACGGCCACTGGCTGGTCCAGCCAGTCAGCGAAGCTGTCGAGAAAGGCCTGGGTGAACCCGGCCTCGCCCCAGTTGTTGAAGATGAACCCCAGGTTGGAAAAGGCACATGGCTGCAGGTAAAGAAAGCCGTTGATGTCGTCTTCGAAGCCGCACAGCGGGCAGGTGAAGTTGTCACTGACCCCTGGCATCCACTCTTCAAGGCTCTCGAACAGCGGCTCGCCGACCTCGCGCCGGCACTCCGGGCAGCCGGCTTCTTCGAGAAAACCGTTGGTCGGGGTATAGATGCAGCGCTTGAGCATGATCTCCAGGCCGTTGGCTTGTTCGCCGAACGGCAGTTTGTCCGGGTGCAGGGCCACCTTGCGCGCACCGTCGGCCAGGGCATGGCCCATGCGGTTGCCGGTGCGACCGCAGGTGGTGAGTTGTTCCTCGATGACTTTCTCGCGCACCAGCCAGCGCACGATCGCCCGGGCGCGGGCCTCGTGAGCCGGGACGGTGGAAAGCTTGGGGACGATGATGCTCTGGGTGTTCATTAAAGAGGCAAGCCTGCGAACTGCGGTAATGCAGCAATTCTACCGCTCACAGGCTCAGGTAGCGACCGATCATGGCCAGGCCGCTGGCCAGCACCAGCCAGGTGACCAGGCGCACAAAAGCCTCGCGGGACAGCTTCAGGGTCAGCCGGCGCCCGGCCCACAGGCCGACGAACATCACCGGCAACAGGCAGGCAGCGAGCAACAGCAGGCTGCTGTCGGCGTAGACTCCGGCGATCAGAAACAGCGACAGGCGCACCACGGTGCTGCAACTGATCAACGCGCTCTGGGTAGCGCGCACCTGCTCTTTGGCCTCCAGGCGCGCGCTCAGATAGAGGGCATAGAGAAACCCGCCACTGCCGAACAACGCACCGAACAAGCCCCCCACCGTGCCCATGGGCACCGCCCAGAAGCCTGAAAGGTTCGCCGGGCGCACCCTCACCGCCAAGCCATAGACCGCATAGGCGCTGACGAACAACCCCATCAGCAACAGCAACACGTCAGCCTTGAGCCGCAGCAGAAACACCACGCCCAGGGTGCAGCCTATCGCCATGAAGGGCAGTAGACGCAGCAGTTCGCCACGCACCACATCACGGCGCGACGGCAGCAGGTTGCCAAAGGCCGCCACGAAGTCCAGCAGCACCAACAGCGGGATGATGCGCGACAGCGGCATGAAGTGGATCAGCACCGGGCCGGCCACCAGCGCGGTGCCGAAACCGGCAATGCCGAAGACGATGTAGGCCAGGCCGACACCGAGCAGGATGGGCAGCCAATCGAGGCCGGAGAATGGCAATTGGGTGAGCATGGCGTGTGTTCTTGGAAGGTCATGCAAAGGTTAGCCAGCCATGCGCCATGCCGACTAATATGCCTTTTCGCCATTACCTATCTCGAAAAGGCATGACATGACGTCGATCCGCCAGTTGCGTTACTTCGTGGAGATCGCTGAAAGCGGTAGCTTCAGCGTTGCCGCCGAGCGGCTGTATATCGCCCAATCGGCGCTGAGCCGGCAGATCAAGGAGCTGGAGCAGCACCTGGGAACGCCGTTGTTCGAACGTACCGCCCGGCGGCCACGGCTGACGCTTGCCGGGGACGCCTTTTTGCAGCGTGCCCGCCGCTTGCTGGCCGACCTGACGCACGCTGAGCGCATCACCCGTGACGTGGGGGATGGCTTGCAAGGCAGCTTGCGCCTGAACCATTCCAGTACCGTGCCGCTGACCGGGCCGCTGCTGGCTCGCCTGGGCTGTTACTTGCAGGGCCACCCAGGGATCTCGCTGGAAATCGCGCAGCAGTCGTCGGAGGCGCAGCTGGAGGATATTGCCGCTGGGCGGCTGGATATCGGCCTGCTGCGGCTGCCGGTGCTGCGCCAGCATGAGGGGGTGGTGCTGCATGAGCTGTTCAGCGAGCCGTTGTTGCTGGCCGTTGCGGCGGGGCACCCTTTGGCTGAAGAGGCAGTCGTGCGACTGGAGCAGTTGCGTGGGGAGCGGTTCATCTCTATCCCGCACCGTGATCGTGGCGGGTTGAGCTACCTGTCGGCGTCGTTGTGCATGGAGGCTGGGTTCTTTCCGCAGGCAGCCCAGGTGATTTCACGCAAGACCACGCAATTACAGCTGATTCAGGCGGGATTCGGGGTGGCGCTATTGCCTGAATGCATGCGTGATATTGCGCCGGCATCGGTCAGGTTCGTGGGGTTGGGGGAACCTTGTGAGAGCACCGTGGCATTGGCCTGCAGGCGCGATGCGGGGGTGATGGTGCGGCAGTTTCTGGCGGCGATGTTGGGGGGGTGATGGGGCCCGTAGTGCATGACGGTGGTTATTCTGCGCCCTGCACTGGCAGCCCCACGTCCGCCAATCCTCTCACCTCCCAGCCCCAACACAGACAACCGCCCCCGATGTCCTTTATGATGCCCGCCATGATCAGAGACCCCTTCGAACGACTCGGCCTGGACCGCGAGGTCCTCACCGTCAGCCAGCTCAACGGCCGCGCCCGGGTGCTGCTGGAAGACGTGTTCCGCAGCGTCTGGGTGGAAGGCGAGATTTCCAACCTCGCCCGCCCGGCCTCCGGCCACATGTACTTCACCCTCAAGGACAGCGGCGCCCAGGTGCGCTGCGCGCTGTTCCGCCAGAACGCCACGCGGGTCCGCCAGGCCCTGCGTGACGGCCTGGCGGTGCGGGTGCGCGGCAAAGTCTCGCTGTTCGAAGGGCGTGGCGATTACCAACTGATCCTCGACACCGTCGAAGCGGCCGGTGACGGTGCGCTGCGCCTGGCGTTCGAAGCACTGAAAGAGAAACTCGGCGCCGAGGGCCTGTTCAGCGCCGAACGCAAGAAACCGCTGCCGGCGCATCCGCAACGCATCGGCATCATCACCTCGCCCACGGGCGCGGTGATCCGCGACATCATCAGCGTATTCGGCCGCCGCGCCCCGCAAGTCGAACTGAACCTGATACCCACCGCTGTGCAGGGCCGCGAATCCATCGCCCAGATCGTGCGCGCCGTGCAACTGGCCGACAGCCTTGGTTTCGATGCGCTGATCCTGGCACGCGGCGGCGGCTCGCTGGAAGACCTGTGGAGCTTCAACGAAGAAGCCGTGGCCCGCGCCGTGGCCGCCTGTGTCACGCCTATCGTCAGTGCCGTCGGCCATGAGACCGACGTGTCGATCTGCGATTTCGTCGCCGACGTCCGCGCGCCCACCCCGTCCGCCGCCGCCGAACTGCTGGCCCCCGACAACAGTGGCTTGCAGCACCGCCTCGACAGCCTGCAACGGCGCCTGCTGCTGCGCATGCAGAACCGCCTGAGCCACGACCGCCTGCGCGTGGAGTCGCTGGCCCGGCGCCTGCGCCACCCAGGCGAGCGTCTGCGCCAGCAGGCTCAGCGCCTGGACGATCTGGACATGCGCCTGCGTCGCGCTTTCCTCGGCAACCTCAACCAGCGCCGCGAGCGCCTGGGGCGCCTTGATACCCGCCTGGCCGCGCAGCACCCGGGGCGCACCCTGAAGCTGCTGAACCAGCGCCTGGACAGCCTTGCCGAACGCCTGCCCCGGGCCATGCGCGAGGTGCTCAAGGACCGTCGCCAGCGCTTCCAGGCCCAACTGCAGACGCTGCAAGTGGTCAGCCCGCTGGCCACCCTCGCCCGCGGCTACAGCATCCTGCTCGATGAGCGCGGCCAGGCCATCCGCAGCGCCGAGCAGACCCACAACGGCCAGCGCCTGACCGCTCGCCTGAATGAAGGCGAACTGCAGGTGCGGGTCGAAGACAACCACCTGACGCCCGTTACCCTCTCACTACTGGACTGAACCATGCCCCGCCTGTTCGCGCCCCTGCTCGCCCTTTCCCTGCTGTTGCTGGCCTGCGGCGCTCAGGCCAGCTACATCACCCGTACCTTGAACAAGCCGGTGCCCGGCGGCGTGGCCGTGGTCGACCTGGGGCCTGCCAGCACGGCGCCGAATGCACGCTTTGACGGCAAGCCGGTGCTGGTGGTCAAGGAACAGGACAACTGGCTGGCGATCGTCGGTATTCCGCTGACCCAGAAGCCCGGCACCGCCGTGCTGAGCCAGGGCGGCCGCAGCCTGCCCTTCACGGTCGGGAGCAAGAAGTACCCCGAGCAGCGCATCACCCTGAAGAACACGCGGCAGGTCAACCCGAACCCGGCGGACCTCAAGCGCATCGAGGGCGAACTGGCCGAACAGATCAAGGCCTACCGCAGCTTCAGCCCGGCCCTGCCGAGCAACCTGATTCTCGACAAGCCGGTCAACGGCCCACTGTCGAGCAAGTTCGGCGTGCGCCGCTTCTTCAATGGCGAAGAGCGCAACCCGCATGCCGGCCTGGACTTCGCCGTGCCCGCCGGTACGCCCATCAAGACCCCGGCCAATGGCAAAGTGATCTTGGTGGGTGATTATTTCTTCAACGGCCGTACCGTATTCGTCGACCATGGCCAGGGCTTCATCAGCATGTTCTGCCACATGTCGAAAATCGATGTGGCCGTGGGGCAGGCGCTGCGCCGCGGTGAGGTGGTTGGCCGGGTTGGCTCGACCGGGCGGGCTACCGGGCCGCACATGCACTGGAATGTCAGCCTGAATGATGCGCGGGTGGACCCGGCCATCTTCATTGGTGCATTCCAGCCCTGAAAGGGCGGGCTTCTTCGCGGGGTTACCCGCGAGAAGCCGGCACTGACACCCCACTTCCCGTGTCTTGCGCCATCAAAACCTACAGCGCAAAAACCCGAAAGCCTCGCAGCAATAAGCGCTACAAAATCTCGCCATCCAGCTTTTTTTAAGCATTCCTCTCAATTTTTCGCGAACACTTGCCATCCCTCACCCCGCTGGCTTAGGGTTGAAGCATGAAAACCTCCAGCACCCTCATTCTGCTCCGACAACATCGCAGCCTCTGCCTGGTCAGCGCACGACTACCAGGTTGAATCGCGTCGCCTCGCCTCTTCATCTCGTTATTGCTCGGCAGGCCCGATCTCGGCCGCATACAAAAGGATTGCTTCCATGACCATGCTCAAAGACCCTTCGAAGAAATACCGCGCCTTCCCGACCATCGACCTGCCTGATCGCACCTGGCCATCGAAAACCATCACCGCAGCGCCGATCTGGTGCAGCTCCGACCTGCGTGATGGCAACCAGTCGCTGATCGAGCCGATGGATGCGGAGAAGAAGCTGCGTTTCTGGAAGACCTTGGTGCAGGTTGGCGTGAAGGAGATCGAAGCCTCGTTCCCGTCCGCTTCGCAGACCGACTTCGACTTCGTGCGCACCCTGATCGAAGATGGCCACATCCCGGACGACACCACCATCCAGGTGCTGACCCAGGCCCGTGAAGACCTGATCGCCCGTACCTTCGAATCGCTGCGTGGGGCCAAGAAGGCCATCGTCCACCTGTACAACGCGACCAGCCCGTCGTTCCGCCGCATCGTCTTCAACCAAGACAAGCAAGGCGTGAAGGACATCGCCGTGAACGCGGCCAAACTGTTCGTCAAGTACGCTGCCCAGCAGCCGGACACCCAGTGGACTTTCCAGTACTCGCCCGAGACCTTCAGCGCCACCGAGCTGGAGTTCGCCAAGGAAGTCTGCGACGCGGTCATTGAAGTGTGGAACCCAACGCCTGAGCACAAGCTCATCCTCAACCTGCCAGCCACCGTGGAAGTCGCCACGCCGAACATCTACGCCGACCAGATCGAGTGGTTCTGCCGCAACATCAGCCGCCGCGACAGCGTGATCATCAGCCTGCACTGCCACAACGACCGTGGCACCGGCATCGCCGCCACCGAGCTGGGCCTGATGGCCGGCGCCGACCGCGCCGAAGGCTGCCTGTTCGGCAACGGCGAGCGTACCGGCAACGTCGACCTGGTGACCTTGGCACTGAACCTCTATACCCAAGGCATCGACCCACAACTGGACTTCTCCGACATCGACGGCGTGCGCAAGGTCGTCGAAGAGTGCAACCAGTTGCCGGTGCACCCGCGTCATCCGTATGTCGGCGACCTGGTTCACACTGCGTTCTCCGGCTCGCACCAGGACGCCATCCGCAAAGGCTTCGCCAAGCAACAGGAAGGCGAACTGTGGGAAGTGCCGTACCTGCCGATCGACCCGGCCGACATCGGCCGCAGCTACGAGGCGGTGATCCGCGTCAACAGCCAGTCGGGCAAAGGCGGCATCACCTACCTGCTGGAACAGGAATACGGCATCAGCCTGCCACGCCGCATGCAGATCGAGTTCAGCCAGGTGGTCCAGGGTGAAACCGACCGCCTGGGCCTGGAAATGACTGCCAAGCAGATCTACAGCCTGCTGCAGAAAGAGTACCTCCAGGCCAACGCCCCGTATGCACTGGTCAGCCACCGCCTGCAGGAAGAAAACGGCCACAGCGCCGTGGAAGTGGAAGTCGCTGGTGAAGGCGAAACCACCCTGCACTGGCGCGGCAAGGGCAATGGCGCCCTGGAAGCCCTGGTCGCCGGCCTGCCGATTGCTGTGGAGATCATGGACTACAACGAGCACGCCATCGGTGCCGGTACCAACGCCAAGGCGGCGGCCTACATCGAGCTGCGCGTGGCCGGTGGCCGCCCGGTGCATGGTGTGGGCATCGACGAGAACATCACCACCGCCAGCTTCAAGGCGCTGTTCAGTGCGCTGAACCGCTCGCTGAGCCAGCAAGAGGCCAAGGCGGCGTAAGCTGCGGTTCGATGGCCAAGAGCCCGCATCCTTGATGCGGGCTTTTTTATTGCCCGAACTGGCCCTTTCGCGGGGCAAGCACCGGCAACACCAAACCTGCAGGCAAAAAAAAGGGGCGCCGACCAAGCGCCCCATAAGCCGTAAAGCACACAACAAATTCAGTTTCAGTCCAGCAGCGCAATCGCCTCGGCACTGCACGCTTCGATCCGCGCCCAGTCGCCATTCTTGATCCAGCTGCTGTCGAGCATCCAGGTACCCCCCACACACATCACATTGGGCAACGCCATGTAGTTGCGCACATTGGCCGGGTTCACCCCGCCAGTCGGGCAGAAGCGGATGTCGCCGAACGGGCCGCCAAACGCCTTGATCGCTGCTACGCCACCGCTGATTTCCGCCGGGAACAACTTGAACCGACGGTAACCCAGGGCGTAGCCCATCATGATTTCGGACGGCGTACTGATACCCGGCAGCAGCGGGATGTCGCTGTCGACACCCGCCTGGAGAATGTCCTGGGTGATGCCTGGGGTGACCACGAACTGCGCACCAGCCGCTTCGACCGCCGCGAACATGCTGCGGTCAAGTACCGTACCCGCACCAATGCACAGCTCTGGCCGCTGTTCGCGCAGCACCTGGATGGCCTTCAGGCCGTGCTGGGAGCGCAGGGTCACCTCAAGGGTACGAATGCCACCTGCGGCCAGCGCGTCGGCCAGCGGCAGGATGTCTTGCTCACGGGCGATGGTGATCACCGGCAGGATGCGCGCCTTGTCGCAGATCGCGTCGATCCGGGCGGCTTTGTCGGCCATCGAGAGCAGAGTCTGTGGGCGTTCAAGGGTGGTCATGACTGTGGATCCTTGGCTCATGGGCACCAGTAGATGTCCAGGGGGTCGTGGAGAAAAGCGCGTATCGGCATTTCGGTAAGGTCATTGCCCGCCAGCGCGGCGCGCAGGGTAGCGAGTTTGTTCGGGCCTTGCACGGCCAGCGCGATGAAGCCAGCGCTGGCCAGCAACGTGCGGGTCATCGACAGGCGCTGGTGCGGCACACTGGGTGCCAGCATCGGCAGGCAGCGGCGCGGGCTGCTGGCGGCCAGGCCGTCGTCCAGGTTGGGGCTGTTGGGGAACAGCGAGGCGGTATGGCCATCGTCGCCCATGCCCAGCACCAGCACGTCGATGGCCGGCAGGTCTGCCAGTGCCTGATCGGCGTTGGCCGCCGCGAGCTCCAGGTTCTCGGCCTGCTGGTACAGGCCAATGAAGCGGGCCTTGGCCGCCGCGCCCTTGAGCAGGTGACGGGCCAGCAGGCCGGCGTTGCTGTCGGCATGTTCCACCGGCACCCAGCGCTCATCCGCCAGGCTCACGGTCACTTTCGACCAGTCCAGCGCCTCAGCGGCCAAGCGCTCGAGAAACGGCACCGGGCTGCGCCCGCCGGACAACACCACGCAAGCCTGGCCTTTGGCGGCAATCGCCGCCCGCAACCGCTCGGCCACATCGCGGGCCAGCGTTGCCGCCAGGGTCTTGCCATCAGCCAGTTCATGCGCCTTCACCGCCGCCGGCAATTGCAGTTCAGATATCGCCATACCACGCCCTCCCGTCTCGTGTGATCAGTGCGATCGAGCTCATCGGCCCCCAGGACCCCGCCGCGTACGGCTTGGGCGCATCACCTGCGCTTTGCCAGCCAGCGATCAACTGGTCGCACCATTTCCAGGCATATTCGATTTCATCCTTGCGCACGAACAGGTTCTGGTTGCCGCGCATCACCTCGAGCAACAGGCGTTCGTAGGCATCCGGAATCCGCGCGCTGCGCCAGGCGTCGGAAAAATTCAGCTGCAGCGGGCCACTGCGCAGTTGCATGCCCTTGTCCAGGCCTTGCTCCTTGGTCATCACCCGTAAAGAAATGCCTTCGTCAGGTTGCAGACGGATGATCAGCTTGTTACCGACCTGCAAACGTTGTTCCGGGGCGAAGATGTAGTGCGGCGTTTCCTTGAAGTGGATGACGATCTGCGACAGCTTCTGCGGCATGCGCTTGCCGGTACGCAGGTAGAACGGCACGCCCGACCAGCGCCAGTTGCGGATATCGGCACGCAGGGCAACGAAGGTCTCGGTGTCACTCTGGGCGTTGGCGTTGTCTTCTTCCAGGTAGCCGGGCACCGGCTTGCCGTCGCTGTAGCCGGCGATGTACTGGCCGCGCACCACACGGGTGCTCAAGCCATCGCCAGTGATCGGCGCCAGGGCCTTGAGTACCTTGACCTTCTCGTCACGAATACTGTCGGCCGAAAGCTCGCTCGGCGGGTCCATGGCAATCAGGCACAGCAGCTGCAGCAAGTGGTTCTGGATCATGTCGCGCAGTTGGCCGGCCTTGTCGAAATAGCCCCAGCGGCCTTCGATGCCGACTTTTTCGGCCACGGTGATCTCCACATGGGAGATGGAATTCTGGTTCCACTGGGTTTCGAACAGGCTGTTGGCAAAGCGCAGCGCAATCAGGTTCTGCACCGTCTCCTTGCCCAGGTAGTGGTCGATGCGATAGACCCGGCTCTCGGGGAAGAACCGCGCCACGGCATCGTTGACCCGGCGCGACGACTCCAGGTCATGTCCGATCGGCTTTTCCAGCACCACGCGGGTGCGCGCTGCCAGGCCGGCCCTGTCGAGATTTTCGCAGATGGCGCCATAGACTGCAGCCGCCGTGGCGAAGTAGGCAATCAAGGGCAACTCGCCTGGCAACTGCTCGGCCAGCGCCTGGTAGCCCTCAGGCTGGAGGAAGTCCAGATGCTGGTAGCTCAGCCGGCCCAGGAAGCGCCCCAGCGCGGCTGGCTCGATGTCGGCATCGGCGACGTGCCGACGCAGGTGCGCTTCGATGGTGTGCAGGTGCTCCTGCGCGCTGCCGCTCTCGCGTGCCAGCGCCAGCAGGCGGGTGTCCGGGTGCAGCAGGTTGGCACGGTCGAGCTGATAGAGCGCTGGAAACAGCTTGCGCAATGCCAGGTCGCCCAGGGCGCCAAACAGGGCAAAGGTGCAAGGTTCGACACTGATCGCAGCCATGATGTTGGTTCTTTCCTAAAGTTGGTCTAGGAATACCGCTTTCACATACGGTTTTCAAGGGGTAATGTAGTAAAACTAACAACATTACCGACGAATACTACAGACAAGTGGTGCAGCACACGCACCGACAGTACGATAGACGACCGTGCAAAAGGCCCGCTGCTCCGTCAGCCGGCTGTCTTCCCGACCCAAGGACACACCCATGGACCGCGTGCGAAACCTCCTGGAACAGATCCAGGGACGCCTCGACGAGCTGAACAAGGCCGAACGCAAAGTCGCCGAAGTCATCCTGCTCAATCCGCAACAAGCCACCCGTTTCAGCATTGCTGCACTGGCCCAGGCGGCCAAGGTCAGCGAACCGACCGTCAACCGCTTCTGCCGGTCGTTCGGCGTCAGCGGCTACCCCGAGCTCAAGCTGCAGCTAGCGCAGAGCCTGGCCAGTGGCGCTGCCTATGTGAGCCGCGCCGTCGAGGCCGACGACGACCCTGCCGCCTACACCCAGAAAATTTTCGGCAGCGCCATCGCCTCGCTCGACAGCGCCTGCCAGCAACTCGACCCGCAGCAGGTCAGCCGCGCCGTGGACATGATGATCCAGGCCCGGCAGATCCACTTCTTCGGCCTTGGCGCCTCGGCGCCGGTGGCCCTGGATGCCCAGCACAAGTTCTTCCGCTTCAACCTGGCGGTGTCGGCCCACGCCGACGTGCTGATGCAACGCATGCTGGCCTCGGTGGCCCACACCGGCGACCTGTTCGTGATCATCTCCTACACCGGGCGCACCCGCGAACTGGTCGAGGTGGCGCGCGTGGCCCGTGAAAACGGCGCCTCGGTACTGGGCCTGACCGCTGCCGGCTCGCCGCTGGCCCAGGCCTGCAGCCTGAGCCTGCACATTCCACTGCCGGAAGACACCGACATCTACATGCCGATGACCTCGCGAATCATCCAGCTGACCGTGCTCGACGTGCTGGCCACCGGCATGACCCTGCGCCGCGGCGTGGACTTCCAGCCGCACCTGCGCAAGATCAAGGAAAGCCTCAACGCCAGCCGTTACCCGATCGAGGACGACGAACTCAACTGAGCCGATGCGCTTGCAAACGCAAGTGCGCACGTTGCCCCGGGGCCAGGCTCAGGCCCTCGCCACTGCCACTGGCGGCTTCGACACAGACGAAGCCCTGGCATTCGCGACCCGTCACGCCCATCAGCGGGCGGTTGCCCGGGTGCCAGACCACGGTGTCATCGCTGTCACCGGTGTCGATGCACAGTTCGCGCTGCCAGGCCGGGTCCTGTAGTTGCACCCGCGGGGTGCCTGGGTAGACCTTCTGGCAGCCACCCTTGAGCTTCAGCGCACCTTCCTCGCGGCAGGCCTGCCGGCTCAGGCGGTCGTAGCCTTCGATATCCTCAAGCCCAGACAGCGCTATCTCGGACACGTCACTGATACGCCAGTAAGCCAGCAGCGCATGGCTCAACTGGCACGGCTCGCTGTCCTGGTGCTCGGTACTCAGGCGCAGCTCCATGCGGCTGCCAAGCCGTGCATGCAGGTCGACCTGCCAGTCGCAGAGGTCCAGGCGCCACTTCAATGTCACGCCCTCCTCGTCCTCGCGGCTGTCCACCAGCTTCCAGTCCAGCAGCCGCGCCCAGCCATGGGCCGGCCACAGGTCCTCGCTGGGGTGGCGGCCGTACCACGGCCAGCACACCGGCACACCTCCCCGAATCGCCCCCACCTGCGGCCACTGCTCGGCGCACCACAACCAGGGCTTTTCGCCAGCGGGTTGAAAGTGCAGCAGCTGCGCGCCCTGCCGGCTGAACACAGCCTGGCAGAGAGGGTGGTCGATGATCAGGACATCGCGCTGCTGGTAACGCTCCCACTCGAATGTCGGCCTGGGCCGCTGTGCGGAAAAGAAGCGATGTAGCGGATGTTCGGGCATGGTTCCAAGCTCTTGTTGTTTGAGATAGCGCTGTCTCGGCCTATCCCCGACAACCACTGCAAGCCAGTGGGTGCCGGGAGCCGAAATTGGATTGGCGTAAATTTACAACAAATGTGCTCAGAATGACGACTGAATCTTCAAACCAGCGACCAGCGCGTTGTCGACCTCATCCACCCCGCCCGGGCTCTTGATGTATTGCAGGTTGGGGCGCACGGTCAGCCAGTTGGTGACGTGGAAGCCGTAATACAGCTCGGCGTTGTACTCGGTGCGCTGTAGCGGCACGAAGCCCGGGTTGTCGTAATCATTGATGCCGCTCTGGGCATTGAGCTGCTCGGCACGCTTCTTCACATCGTCGTTGACGTGAATGCGGGCGATCCCAAACCCGATATCGTCCTTGGGCCGGGCATCGAAGGCGCCTTTGTACACCAGCCCGACCTGCTGGTAGTTGTCGACCACGTTGGTGGCCTTGTCGTGCACGGTGAAGTTGGCAAACAGGCTGAGACCACGGCTGGCATCACCGCCCTGGGCGGTGACCTGCTGCTGCGCAACCACCCACCAGCCATGTTTGCTGGAGTGCGACTTGAAGCCCGCGCCGCTGATGCCTTGCGGGTTGCCATTGACGTCTTCGTAGATGTCTTCGGCATCCGCCGTGCTGTAGTAGTAGCCGAGGCGGTACTCGCCCGGCAGGCCGTTGACCTGGGGTGACCAGACCGCCTCCACCGGCAGGATCGCGCCCTTGGTGCCGCTGCCGCTGAGCTTGAAGCCGTTGCCGGTTTCCAGGTTCGAGGGGTTCTGCTCGAACGCGCCGACCTGCACGAAGAACTCAGGCGTGATGTTGTACTTGACCCGCAGCGCCCATTGGCTGACCGGCCAGTTGTACCAGATGCCGCCCACCCAGTTGCCCACCTGCGAGCCGCAGAAGGCCAGGTTCTGGAAGTCGCAGGGGAAGCTGTTGAAGTCTTCGCCCTCGCCGAAGCGGCCGAATTTCACATCCAGGGCACCGTCAAAGTACTTCTGCTTGATCCACATCTGGGTCAGCCGCCAGGTCTGGCCGCGGCCCCACACTTCCTGTACCGAACTGAACTGGCCGGCACGCGGGTCGCTGATGCGGTCGTTGGACAGGTTGCGGCCGCTGCGCTCGGTGATCGCCAGCTTGAACTCGGTGTCATGCCAGCCAAAGATCTTTTCCAGGTCCAGGTGCGCACCCAGGGCAAACTGGTCGCTGTAGCGTGCGGTCTTGTCGTCGTTGTAGCCGCCGTTGAGGTTGCCCGCCACCTCGCCCACGTAGTCGAGGGTGAAGTCATAGCCTTTTTCCAGCAGCTCGGTGCGAGTACCGCCCCAGTCGCCGGTCATCCATTTCGACTCGCTGGAGAAGGCCTCGGCGGCCTGCGCCCCGCTGCTGCCAACCATGGCAAGCAAGGCCAGTGAGCCCAAGGTCCTGATGCGATTGCGCTGTTCCATCCCTTTGCGTCCTCTTTTTTCTTATTGATGGTGTAGACGATTCAACGGCTCTTGAAGTGAGTCACGTTGTCCTTCACTGAAGCGTTGGCGGTGTCCAGGCTCAGGCGTTCACCGCTGGCGGCGTCAAACAGCAGTACCCGTGCCGGGTCGAACTGCAGGTTCAGGCTGTCGCCGACCTTGCACGCCACATCCGGCGCCAGGCGGCAGCAGACCTTGGTCTGGTTGAGGGTGACGAACACCAGCAGGTCCGGCCCGGTGGGCTCGGTAACCTGCACGTCGGCGCGGATGCCGGGCAGGCCATTGCCCTCCCCCGTGCCCAGGGCAATCTGCTCGGGGCGGATGCCGAGGATGATCTCGCGCCCGTCCAGTTCAGCGCCGGCCACACCCAACGGCAGCTCGCAACGCGCCTGGCCGCTGTCGAGCAGGGCCAATAGGCGCCCGTCCTGCCGAGCCAGGCGCACCGGAATGAAGTTCATCGGTGGCGAACCGATGAAACTGGCGACGAACTGGTTGGCCGGGTCGTTGTAGATCTGCTGCGGGGTACCGAACTGCTGGATGATGCCGTCCTTCATCACCGCCACTTTGTCGCCCAGGGTCATGGCCTCGATCTGGTCATGGGTGACGTACACCGTGGTGGTCTTCAGGCGCTGGTGCATCAGTTTCATTTCGGTGCGCATCTCGACCCGCAGCTTGGCGTCGAGGTTGGACAACGGTTCGTCGAACAAGTAGATCTTCGGCCGCCGCGCCAGCGCCCGGCCCATGGCCACGCGCTGCTGCTGGCCGCCGGAGAGCTGGGCAGGCTTGCGTGAAAGCAGGTGCTCGATCTGCAGCAGCTTGGCCACCCGCGCCACCTCCTCGTCGATGGCGGCCTGGGGCATCTTGCGGATCTTCAGGCCGAACTCGATGTTCTCACGCACGCTCATGGTCGGGTACAGCGCGTAGGACTGGAACACCATGGCGATGTCACGGTCCTTGGGGCTCATGCCGCTGACGTCCTGCTCGTCGATCAGGATGGCACCGCCGGTGATCTGCTCAAGGCCGGCGATGCAGTTCATCAAGGTCGACTTGCCACAGCCCGAGGGGCCGACCAGGATCAGGAACTCGCCGTCCTTGATCGACAGCTGGATGTCCTTGAGGGTGTCCGGCAAGCCGCTGCCGTAGGTCTTGTTCACATTGCGAAGTTCAAGCGTTGCCATGACTTACCCCTTGACGGCGCCGGCCGTGAGGCCGCGGACGAAATACTTGCCTGCCACCACGTAGACCAGCAGGGTTGGCAGGCCGGCGATCATTGCCGCCGCCATATCGACGTTGTATTCCTTGGCCCCGGTGCTGGTGTTGACCAGGTTGTTCAGGGCCACGGTGATCGGTTGCGAGTCACCACTGGCGAACACCACACCGAACAGGAAGTCGTTCCAGATCTGGGTGAATTGCCAGATCAGGCAGACCATGATGATCGGTGTCGACATCGGCAGGATGATGCAGCGGAAGATGGTGAAGAACCCGGCACCGTCCAGGCGCGCAGCCTTGACCAGCGCATCGGGGATGCTCACGTAGAAGTTGCGAAAGAACAGCGTGGTAAAGGCCAGGCCGTAGACCACATGCACTAGCACCAGGCCGCTGGTGGTACTGGCCAGGCCCAGTTTGCCAAGGGTGAACGAGGCCGGCAGCAGCACCGTCTGGAACGGCAGGAAGCAGCCAAACAGCAGCAGGCCGAAGAACAGTTGCGAGCCCCGGAAGCGCCACATCGACAGCACATAGCCGTTGAGCGCACCGATGGCCGTGGAGATCAGCACGGCGGGCACGGTGATCATGATCGAGTTCCAGAAGTACCCGTTGACCGTGCCCCACGCCTTGACCCAGCCGATGCCACTGACCACGGTCGGCCAGCTCAACAGGTTGCCGCTGCTGATGTCTTCGGGGGTCTTGAAGCTGGTCAGCAGCATGACCACCAGCGGCACCAGGTACAGCAGCACGGCAATCAGCAGTACCGCGTGGATGGCGATGCGGCTGATGCTCAACGCCGGTTTTTCGGCAGGGCTATGCATGGCGTTTGCTCCGCAACTCCGAATACAGGTAAGGCACGAGGATCGCCAGGATCGCCCCGAGCATGAGGATGGCGCTGGCCGAGCCCATGCCCATCTGGCCGCGGCTGAAGGTGAACGAGTACATGAACATCGCCGGCAGGTCGGACGAGTACCCCGGGCCACCGGCGGTCATCGCGGCCACCAGGTCGAAGCTCTTGATGGCGATGTGCGAGAGGATCATCACGGCGCTGAAGAACACCGGTCGCAGGCTTGGCAATACCACGGTCCAGTAGATGCGCGGCAGGCTGGCGCCGTCCATCTGTGCGGCGCGGATGATCGACTGGTCGACGCCGCGCAGGCCGGCGAGGAACATTGCCATGATGAAGCCCGAGGCTTGCCACACGGCGGCGATCACCAGGCAGTACACCACCCGGTCGGGGTCGATCAGCCAGTCCAGGCGAAAACCTTCCCAGCCCCAGTCGCGCAGCAGTTTGTCCAGGCCCATGCCGGGGTTGAGCAGCCACTTCCAGGCGGTGCCGGTGACAATCATCGACAGCGCCATGGGGTAGAGATAGATCGTGCGGATGAAGCCCTCGCGGCGGATGCGCTGGTCGAGCAACACCGCCAGCAGTACACCGATGGCCAGGCTGATGCCAATGAACAGCCCCCCGAACACCAACAGGTTCTTGCTGGCCACCCACCAGCGGTCGTTGTCGAACAACCGGGCGTATTGCGCCAGGCCCGCCCATTTGTAGGTTGGCAGAAAGGTCGAGGTGGTGAAGGACAGCACGAAGGTCCACAGGATGTAGCCATAGAAGCCCACCAGGACGATGAACATGCTCGGCGCCAGCACCAGCTTGGGTAGCCAGCGCTGCAGAGCGTCCAGGGGTGAGGCCCGCAGTCGGGCGGTAGTTGTGGTCATGATCTGCTTCCCAAACGATTGAGAGCTCCGCCCCCCATGGGGGCGGGCCTGGTTTACACCTTTGGGATCGATTACCGGGCCGACTTGATCGCCGCCGCCAGCTTCTTCGCCGCATCGGCCGGGTCGGCCTTGGGGTCGTTGATGTAGTTGGTCACCACATCGAAGAAGGCGCCCTGCACCGCCAGCGTGGTGGCCATGTTGTGCGCCATGCTTGGTTGCAGGCCACCGCTTTTGGCGTCGGCCAGGAAGTCCTTGGCAGACGTCTGCGCGCAGGCGTCGAAGCCATACTTGCCCATATCGGCAAGCATATCGTTACGCACCGGGATCGACCCTTTGTTGGTACTGAAGACCTTCTGGAAGTCCTCGCCCAACACTTTGCGGGCGATGTCCTGCTGGCCGGCAGCCGTGCCTGCGTCCTTCTGCTTGAACACCACCAGCGAATCGATGTTGTACAGGAACGCTTTGTCGGTACCGGGGAACGCGACGCACTGGTAATCCTTGCCGGCGGTCTTGTGCGCCAGGGTCCACTCGCTCTTGGCCCAGTCGCCCATGATCTGCATGCCGGCCTTGCCATTGATGACCTTGGCCGCTTCCAGGTTCCAGTCCTGGCCTTTGCCGTCAGGGTCCATGTAGGTGGCGACCTTCTTCAGCTCGGTCAGCGACTTGACCATTTGCGGCCCGGTCAGCGTCGCTTCGTCGAGGTCGACCAGGGCTTTCTTGTAGCCGTCCGCGCCCATTACCGACAGCACCACGCTTTCGAACACCGTGCTGTCCTGCCAGGGCTGGCCACCATGGGCGAGCGCAATGAAGCCGGCGGCCTTGAGCTTGTCGGCGGCGGCGTAGAATTCGTCGAGGGTGGTCGGCGCCTTGTCGATGCCGGCTTTCTTGAAGACGTCGGGGTTGATCCATAGCCAGTTGATGCGGTGGATGTTCACCGGTACGGCCACGTAGTCACCGTCGTACTTCACGGTGTCGGCGACTTTCTTGTCGAGCAGCGAGTCCCACTTCTCTTCTTTGGCGACATCCTTGAGCACATCCGTGTCGAGCAGGCCGGTGGCGGCCCACTCCTGAATGTCGGGGCCCTTGATCTGGGCAACGCCGGGCGGGTTGCCGGCCACGGCGCGGCTCTTGAGCACGGTCATGGCGGTGGCGCCGCCACCGCCGGCGACTGCACCATCCTTCCAGGTGAAGCCATCCTTCTCGACCTGGGCCTTGAGCACATCGACAGCCGCTTTTTCACCCCCCGAGGTCCACCAGTGCACCACTTCGACACTGCCTTTGGCGTCGGCGGCGAGGGCACTGAGCGGGAACAACGAGGCGAGGGAGATCGCGGCAGCGAGGCGGAGAGTCGAATTCATCGGAATACCTTTCTTGTTGTTATGCCGGGCAAGTCGATCGCTTGCATTGCATGGAGTCTAATCAGAGCGGTCGCTGCGCCAGGTAACGAAGCGATGCGTGAATGTCATCGTTTGGTTACATTGCGCGCCAGTGCGCTCGCCAGGCTCGGCGCCAACGGCAAGGTGGGCAACAGCACAGCCTGATAGGCGTGATAGAGGTCTGGCTTGCCTGCCCAGATAGCCGCTGCAGGCTGGTTGCCAGGGTCGAGTTCGTGGTGCCAGCTTCCACCGACGCGGTCGATGAAGTGGCTGTCGATGAATGCCCAGAAACAGCCATACCAATCCGCGTACTGCTGCTCACCGGTGCGCCGCAGCAAGGCTGCCGCACTGGCGCACGCTTCGGCATGCACCCAGTGCAGGCGCTCGCGCACCCTGGGCTGGTTGTCCCAGCCCAGGGTGTAGACGATGCCCTCGGCGCCATCGACGTTCCAGGCATGCCGGCAGGCGTTGGCGAACAGCGCTCGCGCACTGGCCAGCAGCCACGCCGGCGTAGACAACCCGGCCAAGTGCCGTGCGGCCTCCAGGTGCAGAAGCAGGCGTGACCATTCGAACGCGTGGCCAGGCGTCGTGCCATAAGGCCGGAAGTGATCGGTGGGGTTGGCCTGATTGTATTCAGGCAGCGGTTGCCAGTGCGCATCGAAATGTTCGACCACGCGGTAGTCGCTGGCAGCCGCATGGCCTTGAATGATGCGCTCGACGATGCGCAGGGCGCGCTGCAGCCAGAGCGCATCGCCGGTCACATCCGCCAGGGCGAGAAAGGCCTCGGTGGCGTGCATGTTGCTGTTGGCACCACGGTAGGCTTCCGGCTGCTGCCAGTCGCTGGCAAAGGACTCGCACAACGCCCCCTCTTCCTCGCTCCAGAAGCGTTCCTCGATGACCCGGATCGCCTCCTCCAGCACACCCTGCGCACCGCTGGCACCGGCTACCACTGCCGAGCTTGCGGCCAGCGCGACGAAGGCATGCAGGTAGGCCGCCTTGCCGTTGCCACCCTGCCCTTGCGGGCGATCGAACCAACCGCCGTGCGTGGCGTCATGCAACGGCCCGCGCAAGGCCTGTACGCCATGCTCCACCAATGCCAGGCAGCCTGGTACACCTTGGAGGTGCGCCAGGGCGAAGCTGTGGGTCATGCGCGCAGTTGTCAGGGTTTCGGCAAGGGCCGAGGGCGGCAACTGGCCACGGGCGTCAAGATTGGCGAAGCCTTCAGGCACTTGCGAGGCCATCGCGAACGCCAGCAGCCGCCACCCTTCGTGGGTGAGCCAGGCGGTATGTTCCAGCGAATCGATAGAGTCCATGCAGCCACGTCTTCCATGCCAGAGGTGTGCAGAGTCTAGCCAGCCGTCCTGGCTGGAATGTCACGAAGGCCTGCCGTTGTGTCACCGGTCAGTGACATGGCCATCAGTCCAGGCTGCGGGGTAGATGAAGGGTCACGCGCAACCCGCCCTCGCGCAAGTTCAGCAGGCTGACCTCCCCGCCATGGCTATGGGCGATGTTGCGCGCAATCCCCAACCCCAACCCGTACCCCTGCTGCTGCCCGGCCAGCCTGAAGTGCGGCACGAACACCTGCTCCTGCTGTTGCTGCGGCACCCCCGGCCCCTGGTCATCCACCTGCAGGACAAAGCCCTCGTTGCTGTCGATGATGCGCAGGCGTGCCCGCTCGCCATACTTGATGGCGTTGTCGATCAGGTTGCCGATGCAGCGGCGCAAGGCCAGCGGCTTGCCCGGGTACGGCGCCAGCGCCTGGCCTTCGACGGTGATGCGGCCATCGCCAAGGTAGGGCTCGGCGAGAATCTCCAGTACCTGGTTGAGGTCGACCGGCTCGATGTTCTCGTGAATGTCGGTGTCTTTTACGCACTGCAAGGCGCCTTTGACCAACAGCTCCAGTTCATCCAGGTCTTGGCTGAACTTGGCTTGCAGGCGCTCATCTTCCAACAGTTCGACACGCAGCCGCAGGCGGGTGATCGGCGTGCGCAGGTCGTGGGAAATGGCGCTGAACAACTGGCTGCGCTCGGTCAGGTAGCGGCTGATGCGCTCACGCATGCTGTTGAACGCCCGCCCCACCTCGACCACCTCGCTACCACCGCCCTCGGGCACTGGCGCCACATCGGCACCCAGCGACAGGTCCCGCGCGGCGCGCGCCAAGCGCTTGAGCGGCCAGCTTTGCCAGTGCACCAGCAGGCCGATGAACAGCAGCAGCAAGGCCGTCGTCATAACGATGAAGCCGATTTGCTGACGCGGCAGGCGTTCGGCTTCGAGGCTGGTATACGGCTCGGGCAGCAGCGAGGCGATGTACAGCCACTCGCCTTCGCCCAGGCGAATCTGCGTGACCAGCACCGGGGGGTTGAGTGGCTCCAGGGTCAGCGAATAATGGGCCCAGGAGCGCGGCAGCTCATCGAGCTTAAGGCCGCTGTTGAAGATGCGCAGGTCATCGGGGGCGACGAACTCCACGGAAATCTCCATCTGCGCGCCCAGCCGCTCGTGCAGCACCTGCTGGAACACATCGATGACCGCCTGCTTGCGCGGTGTTATGGGCAATACCGGCATGTCCAGCGGCTTGTCGTTGAGCGACACGAAAAAACGCGTACCGCCCATGCTGCGCAACTGGTCCAGCACCATCGGCCGATAGGCCACTGGCAAAGAACGGAAATAACTGACGCTGGCACTCATCGAATGGGCCAGGCTGCCGGCACTGGCGCGCAAGCCTTGCAACTGGCTGGCACGTAGCTGGGCGACCCAGATGACGCTGGACAAGCCCTGCGCCAGCAGTACCACCAGCAAGGTCAGCAGCAGCATGCGCCCCAGCAGCGAGCGTGGCAGCAGGCGCCAACGCCGCTCAGCAAGCACAGCAGACATGGGCAGCCAGCAGGTAACCACTGCCACGCACAGTGCGGATCAGCCGCGGCGGCTTGTCGGTGTCGCGCAAGCGCTGGCGTAGGCGGCTGACCGCCATGTCGACGATACGGTCCAGCGGCATCGGCTCACGGCCACGGGTGGCATTGCCGATGGTGTCACGGTCGAGGATCTGCTGGGGGTGATCGAGAAAAAGCTTGAGCAAAGCGAAGTCGGCGCCAGACAAGATCACCTCTTCGCCATCGCGGTGGAACAGGCGGTGGCTAACCGTGTCCAGGCGCCAGTCGTCGAAGGCCAGCACGGCACTGCTCGGCGCCGCCTGGCCGAACTCGGCACGGCGCAACAAGGCCTTGATCCGTGCCTGCAGCTCACGCGGGCTGAAGGGTTTACCCAGGTAGTCGTCGGCGCCCAGTTCCAGGCCGATGACCCGGTCGGCTTCGTCGGAGCTGGCGGTGAGCATGATGATGGGCACCCGCGCCTGGCGCGGGTGCTGGCGCACCCAGCGGCACAGGCTGAAGCCGTCTTCATCGGGCAGCATCACATCGAGGATGACCAGGTCGCAGGCGGTGCTTTCCAGGGCCTGACGAAAGCCCTGCCCGTCGGCCTCGGCGTGAACCTGGAAGCCGGAACGGCTCAGGTAGGTTTGCAACAGCTCACGGATTTCCTGATCGTCGTCGACCATCAGGATGGATTTACCGGCAGTGCTCAAGGTGTCCCGCCCTCTTGTTGTCACAGGTCTTTCGCCTGCTGTTTCGATATTGGGCTGCTTCGCTCTATTGATCCAGCACCTGCTGCAAAGCCACCCCCGCCCCCAGCAACCCGGAAAACTCCGCCGTCACCAGCCACACTGGCACCCCGGCAAAATACCCGCTCATGCAGCCCTTGTCGGCCAAGCTCGCGGCAAACCCGCTACGCAAAAACAGCTCGGCAAACCGCGGGATCACACCGCCGACAATGTAAACCCCACCCCGGGCGCCCAGGGTCAGAACATTGTTGCCCACCACCCGCCCCAGGAAGCGGCAGAATTGCTCGACCACCGCCAACGCCCGCGGTTCGCCGCCCAGGGCGGCATCGGTAATATCGGCTGGGGTCTTGTGTCGCGGTATGTCGCCGTCCAGTGCGCAGATGGCTTGATACAAGCGCACCAGGCCACCGCCACTGAGCACCGTCTCGGCACTGACATGGCCAATCTGGCCATGAATCTGCTGGTGGATCGCCGCCTCACGGGCATTGCCCACCGGCAGGTCGACATGCCCACCCTCACCCGGCAATGCCTGCCAATGCTGTTCACCCAGGCGCAGCAGGCTGCCGACACCAAGGCCGGTACCCGGCCCGATCACCAAAGCAGGCCGCAGCGGGTCCGCCTGGCCAGGGCAGACTTCGCGGAATTCGCCCGCTTGCAGGCGCGTCATGCCCAAGGCCATGGCCGTGAAATCGTTGATCAGCAACAGCTGCTCGACCTGCAAGGTCTTGCAGAACGCACGCCGGCTGAGCCGCCAATGGTTGTTGGTGAAGCGAAACTCATCGCCATCGACCGGCCCGGCGACGGCCAGGCACACCGCCGACAGGCCGCCACGGGCAATGCCCTGATCGTGCAGGTAGGCTTCAATCGCCTGCTCGGGGCTTGTGTAGTCAGCGGTGGCGAAGACCTTCACCTGGTACAGCTGGTTGTCACGCCACAACGCAAAGCGGGCATTGGTGCCACCGATGTCGCCAACCAGCAGGTCCTTCATTTGAGGTTCTCCAGGGCCGAGGTAAAGGCGCTGGCGCCTTGCTCGGCCGAGCTGAACGCCATGCGCATGAAGCCGAACAGCTCGCGCCCGCAACCCAGGTCGTTGCCCTGAGGTGCTGGCGGCAGGTCGCGGCTGGCCAGTTCCTCGGCCGACACCTTGAGCTGCAGCGTGCCTTCGACACCATCGACCCGCACGATATCACCATCGCGCACCCGTGCCAGCGGCCCACCGTCAAAGGCTTCGGGGCAAACGTGGATGGCAGCCGGGATCTTGCCCGACGCGCCCGACATGCGCCCATCGGTGACCAGCGCAACCTTGTAGCCGCGGTCTTGCAGCACACCGAGGAACGGCGTCAGTTTGTGCAGCTCCGGCATGCCGTTGCAACGCGGCCCCTGGAAGCGCACCACGGCCACGAAATCGCACTCCAGCTCGCCGGCCTTGAAGGCGTCGGCCAGCGACTGCTGGTCGTGGAATACCCGCGCCGGGGCTTCAACCACCTGATGCTCGCGAGCGACTGCGGAAACCTTCATCACCCCACGCCCAAGGTTGCCTTCCATCACCCGCAGGCCGCCTTCGGCCGAGAATGGCCGCGCTACCGGGCGCAGGATGGTCTCGTCCAGGCTGTGCAGCGGGCCTTCGCGCCAGACCAGCTTGCCGTTGTCGAGGAATGGCTCCTGGGTGTAGCGGCGCAAGCCGTGGCCCGCGACAGTGTTGACGTCTTCGTGCAGCAACCCGGCATCGAGCAGCTCGCGGATCAGGAAGGCCATGCCGCCAGCGGCCTGGAAGTGGTTGATGTCGGCTTTGCCATTGGGGTAGACATGGGACAGGGTCGGCACCACCTCGGACAGGTCGGCCATGTCCTGCCAGGTGAGCTGAATGCCCGCCGCCTGGGCGATCGCCGGCATGTGCAGGGTGTGGTTGGTCGAGCCGCCGGTGGCATGCAGGGCGACGATCGAGTTGACCAGCGACTTCTCGTCGACGACCTCGCCCAGTGGCATGAAGCTGCCGCTGGCCTTGGTCAGGCGCGTGACCTGCTGCGCGGCCTCGGCAGTGAGCGCATCGCGCAACGGCGTATAGGGGTTCACGAACGAGGCGCCTGGCAGGTGCAACCCCATCACTTCCATCACCAGCTGGTTGGTGTTGGCGGTGCCGTAGAAGGTGCAGGTGCCGGGGCTGTGGTAGGAGTTCATCTCCGACTCCAGCAGCTCCTCGCGGCTGGCCTTGCCCTCGGCATAGCGCTGGCGCACGTCGGCCTTCTGCTTGTTGGAGATGCCCGAGAGCATCGGGCCACCTGGCACGAAAATGGTCGGCAAGTGCCCGAAACGCAGCGCGCCCATCATCAGGCCGGGGACGATCTTGTCGCAGATGCCGAGCATCAGCGCGGCGTCGAACATGTTGTGCGACAGGGCCACGGCGGTGGACATGGCGATCACTTCACGGCTGGCGATGGCCAGCTCCATGCCCGGCTCGCCCTGGGTCACGCCATCGCACATGGCCGGCACGCCGCCGGCGAACTGGCCGACCGAGCCGACTTCTCGCAGGGCCTGTTTGATCTGCTCGGGGAAGTGCTGGTACGGCTGGTGCGCCGAGAGCATGTCGTTGTAGGCCGAGACGATGGCGACGTTGGCCGCATTCATCAGCCGCAGGCTCTGCTTGTCCTGGGCGCCGCAACCGGCCACGCCGTGGGCAAAGTTGGCGCACTGCAGGCTGGCACGCATGGGTCCGTCACTGGCCGCGCCGCGAATCAGCTGCAGGTAGCGTTCACGGGTGGCACGGCTGCGTTCGACCAGCCGTTGGGTGACCTCAAGGATGCGCGGGTGCATGTACTGGACTCCAGGCTAACTGTATGGGCGGCTTACCGGGCATTTCCCCTCCAAACGATTGCGACCTAGGCTCTAGAAAAGGGCCTTGGAGGCATCGCTGAGAGGCCTGCCCGACCACTCGTTGTATGTTTAAACAAAATACTGCCACTAAAAAGGCTTGTTTTCTATCTGATAGTGAATAATCTTGTAATTCCAACAACAAAACCGTTTCAGTGAAGCCCCTTTGTGCCACAGGCCTCACTCGGACCGCCAGAGGTAACGCCATGACCCTTCGCATCGCCATCAATGGATTCGGCCGCATAGGGCGCAATGTCCTTCGCGCACTGTATACCCAAGGCTACCGCCAGGACCTGCAGGTCGTCGCCATCAACGACCTGGGTGACAGCGCCATGAACGCCCACCTGCTCAAGTACGACAGCGTGCACGGCACCTTCGACGCCAGCGTCGAAGCCGATCATGAAAGCCTCACGGTCAATGGTGACCGTATCGCGGTCAGTGCCATCCGCAACCCGGCCGAGCTGCCCTGGAAGGCCGAAGCGATCGACGTGGTATTCGAATGCACCGGGCTGTTCACCGACCGGGCCAAGGCTGCCGCGCACCTGGCTGCAGGGGCTGGCAAGGTGATCGTCTCGGCACCGGCCAAGGGGGCTGACGCCACCGTGGTGTACGGGGTCAACCATGACGTGCTGCGCGCGTCGCACCAGATCATTTCCAATGCCTCCTGTACCACCAACTGCCTGGCGCCGATCGCCCAGGTGCTGCACCGCGAGTTCGGCATCGAACAAGGCCTGATGACGACCATCCATGCCTACACCAACGACCAGGTGCTGACCGACGTCTACCACAGCGACCCCTACCGTGCGCGCTCGGCCACCCAGTCGATGATCCCGAGCAAGACCGGCGCCGCCGAAGCCGTGGGCCTGGTGCTGCCGGAACTGGCCGGCAAGCTGACCGGCATGGCGGTAAGGGTGCCGGTGATCAACGTGTCGCTGGTGGACCTCACCGTCAACCTCAAGCGTGACGCCAGCGCCGACGAGGTCAACCAGCTGTTCCAGGAGGCCAGCCGGCACTCCAAGGTATTGGGCTACAACGCCTTGCCATTGGTTTCGTGCGATTTCAACCACAACCCGCTGTCGGCGATCTTCGATGCCAACCATACCCGGGCCAACGGGCGCATGCTCAAGGTGCTGGCCTGGTACGACAACGAATGGGGCTTCTCCAACCGGATGCTGGATAACTGCCTGGCGTTGTGCAACGCACGCTGAGCCCACTTGGCCCTGTCGCCGGCGTGCCGGCGACAGGGCCGAACGGCAATCTTTACCTTTACTAAACACATCCAGGCTTGACCTTTGGTACAGATGATAAGCATTATCATTAACCTTTCGTCGGCCAGGTCCCCCTGTGAGTCAGTCCCGGTTCAACTCCGTTTTCCTCGTCCAGCGCCTCACCCTGCTGCGTACCCTGCAACGCATGGTGGGCAACCCCAGCACGGCCGAGGACCTGCTGCAGGAAACCTACCTGCGGGTTTCCCGTGCGCTGAGCGAACGGCCCATCGAACATATCGAACCGTTCGTGTTCCAGACCGCGCGCAACCTGGCCCTCGACCATTTGCGCGCACGCCGGGTGCAGTCCCGCATGCTGGTCGACGACGTGCCCGACGAGGTGCTGCACAGTGTCGCTGCGCCCGCCAGCAGCAGCGAGGACGCCGCCCACGCCGAGCAGTTGCTCAAGCACCTGAGCGTCAGCCTCAATCAACTGAGCGAGCGCCAGCAGCGCATCTTCATCCTCAGCCGCCTGCATGGCGCCACCTACCTGGAAATTGCCGAGCAACTGAACGTCTCGGCCAGCACGGTGCAGAAGGAGTTGAAACTGATCATGGCCATCTGCATGGGCGTCGCCGACCGCCTCAAGTGATGCGACCGTCGGCCAGCCGGGCAACGCAAAGCACTTGCCACACCCGACCTTAGCCTTGATGATTCGTGAACAACCCTTGCAAGGATTCACCGTGACCGACCGCCCTGTCCCTCGCCCGACACCTGCCGGGCCCAACGCCCGTGCCCGTGCCATGGACGAGGCACTGGACTGGCTGGTACGCCTGCAATGCGCCGATGCGCACGACGCCCAGGCCTTCGAAGCCTGGCTCAGCGCCGCACCGGAAAACGCCGAAGCCTATGTTGAAGCAGAAGCGCTGTGGAATGGCACGCCATTGCACCAGGCGGCCGCGCAGCTGCATCAGGGCCAACGTCGATCCCTGCGCGGGCGCCTGCGCAGCCACTGGAAGCCCTTGGCCACCGCCGCGGTGTTGTTGATCGGCCTGTTCACCCTCGGCAACCTGCCCATGCGCCTGCAGGCCGATCACCTGACCGTGGTGGGCGAACGGCAGCGCCTGCAACTGGACGACGGCGCCAAAGTGTTGCTCAACACCAACTCGGCGTTCGCCAGTGACCTGCGAGAAGGGCGCCAGGTCGCGCGCCTGCTGCAGGGCGAGGCCTACTTCCAGGTGCCCGAGGGCGCGCAAGGGCCGCTCGAAGTCCAGGCCGGCCCGCTACGGGCCCAGGTGCGTGACACCGACTTCGCCGTGCGTTACCTCGACGGCGAAGCCCAGGTGCGGGTGCAGCGCGGTGATGTCGACTTGCAGGCCGCCAGCGACCAGCGCATCCGCCTCAGCGCCGGCGACAGCATCAGCGTCGGCCCCCAGGGCTTTGGCCAGCGCCAGCGCGCGGACATGCAAAAGGACCTGGCCTGGATCGACGGCCGCCTGGTGTTCGAGAACTGCCCGTTGAGCCAGGTGCTGGCCGAGGTCAGGCGCTACTACCCGGGCTGGATCATCAACCGCAATGCCGGCCTGGAAGACGTCGCGGTCACGGGCAACTATCGCCTCGACCAACCGCTGGAAACCCTGCGCGCCCTGGCCCACATCACCTCTGCCCAGTTGCACGAATACCCCGCTGTGGTGATTCTCAACTGAGTTGCCACTGCAGGTGCTGCGACTGCGATAAATTATTTTTACGCAATCGCGCTACCCCGCCCGTCTCGTTATAGCCAATGCAACTGATTCTTGTTTGATAACAAGAACGGTCATCACCTATAACAGTTCGCGCGTCTGGGAGCGCTTTCGATGTCCACAGGTCCAACTCGCCCGTCCACACTTTCCCGCCGCACAGGGCAATTGTCCCTGCTGAGCCTGGCCCTGCTCGCCTGCGGCGCCTGCAGCCTGCCGGCCCTGGCCGCCGAACCTGCCCAGGCCAGCAGCCCGCGCATGGGTGACTATCGCTTCAGCATCGGCCAGCAGCCACTGGTTTCGGCCATCAATGCCTTCAGCCAGGTCACCGGCTGGCAGGTCGGCTTCAGTGCCGAACTGGCCGATGGCGTCGCCTCGCAAGGGGTGCAGGGCTCGCTGCCACCGGAGGCCGCGCTCAAGCGCCTGCTCAAGGGCACCGGCCTTGGCTATCGCAAGATCGGTAACGGCAACGTGGTGCTCGAGCGCCAGACCACGGGCAATGTCATCGCCCTGCAGCAGGTGACCGTCAGCGCCACCCGCAGCGCCCAGGACGTCAGCCAGGTGCCGAGCACCGTCAGCGTGCAGACCCGCGAGCAACTGGACCGGCAGAACGTCAACAACATCCAGGACCTGGTGCGCTACGAGCCAGGTGTTTCGGTGGCCGGTACCGGCCAGCGCAGCGGCCTGAACGGCTACAACATCCGCGGCATCGACGGTGAGCGGATCCTCACCCAGATCGACGGTGTGTCGATCCCCGACAGCTTCTTCTACGGCCCTTACGCCCAGACCCAGCGCAACTACGTCGACCCCGAGATCGTCAAGCGCGTGGAGATACTGCGCGGCCCCGCATCAGTGCTATATGGCAGCAATGCCATCGGCGGCGCGGTCAGCTATTTCACCCTCGACCCGGACGACATCATCAAGCCCGGCAAGGACGTGGGTGCGCGACTCAAGACCGGTTATAGCTCGGCCGACGAAAGCTGGCTGACCTCCGCCACCGTCGCCGGCCGCCAGGGCGACTTCGACGGCTTGCTCCACCTGAGCCAGCGTAACGGCCACGAGACCGAGTCCTACGGTGGCCACAGCGGTGACGGCCTGGCCCGCACCGAAGCCAACCCGCAGGACGTGCGCAGCACCAACGTGCTGGCCAAACTGGGCTGGAACTACGCTGACGATGCGCGCCTGGGGTTCACCTACGAGCGCTACAAGGATGACCGCGACCAGAATATCCTCAGTGCGGTGGGTGGGCCGTTCATTCCAGGCTTTGGTGCCATGAATTCCTATCGTATGCGCCAGGGCAACGATACGGTGACCCGCGAACGCTTCGGCATCAACCATGAGTTCGGTCTCGATAGCTTGGTCGCCGACCATGTCAAATGGAGCCTCAACTACCAGATTGCCAAAACCGATCAAACCACCGATGAGCTGTATGTCGCCTCGGGTCGGCAGGTACTTCGTGAACGTCAGACCACCTACAAGGATCGCCAATGGGTCTTTGATGCCCAGCTGGACAAAGCCTTCAGCATCGGTGCAACCGATCATTTGCTGACCTACGGCACCACGCTCAAGCATGAAAAGGTCACCGGCTCCCGTAGCGGTTCGGGCACTTGCCTGAACGTTGGCGGCACTTGCACCGCCATCGGGCAGGACAGCGCTCGCGACGGCCAGGTGCTGGTCAGCGACTTCCCGGACCCGACCATCAACACCTACAGCCTGTTCGTCCAGGACGAGATCCGCTGGAACAACTGGACCTTCATGCCAGGCGCACGCTATGACTACACGCACATGGAGCCCAAGTTCACCGATGCCTTCTTGCGTGGCCTGGAGTCCACCGGCACGGCACCCACCTCGCAGGACGACTCGGACAAGAAGTGGCACCGCGTCTCGCCCAAGTTTGGCCTGACTTACGCGTTCAACGACAATTACACCTGGTACGGCCAGTATGCCGAAGGCTTCCGCACGCCCACGGCCAAGTCCATGTACGGCCGCTTCCAGAACCTGGAGCAAGGCTACCGCGTAGAGGGCAACCCGGGCCTCGAACCTGAAAAGAGCAAAAGCTACGAAACCGGCCTGCGTGGCAACTTCGACGCGGGTAACTTCGATGTGGCGGTGTTCTACAACAAGTACCGCGACTTCATCGATGAAGATGCCGTGCAAAGCGCCAACCTGGAGCAAACCTTCCAGGCCAACAACATCAAGCACGCCACCATCAAAGGCGCCGAGGTCAAGGGCCGCCTGAACCTGGATCACTTCGGCGCGCCGCAAGGCCTGTACACCCAGGGCTCGATTGCCTACGCCTACGGTCGCAACGATGACACCGGCCAGCCGTTGAACACCGTCAACCCGCTCAAGGGTGTGTTCGGCCTGGGTTACGAGCAGCAAAACTACGGCGGCCTGCTGAGCTGGACGCTGGTCAAGCGCAAGACCCGCGTAGACGACACCCACTTCTACGCACCCGATGGCGCCAGCGCCAAGTTCCGCACCCCGGGCTATGGCGTGCTGGACCTGACCGGTTTCTACAAGGTGACCGACGACGTCACCATCAACGCCGGCCTGTACAACCTCACCGACAAGAAGTACTGGCAGTGGGACTCGGTACGCAGCTACGACGGCCAGGGTGAGGCTGCGGTAACCCAGCCAGCCAACATGGACCGCCTGACCATGCCGGGGCGCAACTTTGGCATCAATGTGGTGTGGGATATTTGATCCCTTGGGTAGGCCTTGAGCGTTGCAGCGTCTGCCAGATCGAGCGCTGCAACCCTCAAGGCCACCACCCAAAAAACCCAGTTTTTTTACTGTCCCGCCCCCGCTATTTCGTCTTGTATCTAGACACCCCTTTTTCCAAGGACTGCCCCCATGACCGAACGCCCAGCCCTGCGCTCCCAGCGCCTTAACCAGATCACCCACGCCCCGCACACCGAGCTGGATGCCCTGGTCAAGGCCCACGCCCCCTTCGACAGCCGTGAAAACTTCGCCCGCTTCGTGGTCGCCCAGTACCTGTTCCAGTCCGAACTCAAGGCCTTGTACAACGACCCGCAACTGATCGCCATCGTCCCCGACCTGGCCGAGCGTTGCCGCGCCGAACAGGCCCGCCTGGACCTCGCCGACCTCGACACCGAAGTGCCCGGCGCAGTCCCTGGCGCGGTACAAAATCCGAGCCTGGGCGAGGCCATGGGCTGGATCTTCGTCTCCGAAGGCTCCAAACTGGGCGCTGCGTTTCTGATCAAGCGTGCCGTGGCCCTTGAGCTGTCCGACAGCTTCGGCGCCCGCCACTTGGGCGAACCGGCCGGCGGCCGTGCCGAAGGCTGGAAACAGTTCACCCGCATCCTCGATGGCCTGGCGCTGTCGGCCGAAGAAGAGGCCGCCGCCGAACGGGGCGCGGTCGCAGCCTTCGAGCGCTTCACCGAGCTGCTCAAGCACGCCTATGCGGCAGATGCCGCGCTGGTTTGACACGCTGTACCCGGCCACCCCACCGGTGGCCGAACCGTTTTTCGCAGTGAGACCATGACCCAACCTGCCCGCTCGAAACTCGCTCGTTTGCTGTATGGAATCCTGGCTTACGTAAGCCTGGGGGTTGGCCTGGTCGCGATCGTCATTCCCGGCCTGCCGACCACCGAGTTCATCCTGCTGGCCGCCTGGGCAGCCACCCGCAGTTCACCGCGCCTTTCTGCCTGGCTGGAGAATCACCGGTTGTTCGGGCCGATTCTGTTCAACTGGCGCAATGGCAAGGTGATCCAGCGCCGGGCCAAGGTCAGCGCCACCATCAGCATGCTGCTGTGCGCAGGCCTGATGCTGGCCTTCCTCGAACACCACTGGCCGGTGTTTCTGGCAATCGGCGGCATGACCCTGGGCAACCTGTGGATCTGGTCGCGCCCAGAACAAGCTTGCGTAGCCGGGTCACAAGCTCAGCAACCCTGAATACAGGGCATACGCCGCCAGCGCAGCGCCCGCCAGCACCGCAGCGAAAATCAGCTTCTCCCACGTGGTGAACAGGGTCTGCCCCTGCTCGTGCTTGGCCCTGGCGAACAGAATCACACCGGGGGCATACAGCAGCGCCGACAGCAGCAGGTACTTGAGCCCACCGGCGTACAGCAACCACACCGCATACAGCAGGGCAACCATCGCCACCAGCAGGTCCTTGCGCCGCAGGCCCGCTTGCCCGGCGTAGGAGTCTCCACGCAGCGCCAGCAACACCGCATACGCCGCCGACCACAGGTAAGGCACCAGAATCATCGACGAAGCCAGGTAGATGAGGCTGGTGTAGGTCCCGGCCGAAACCAGGGTGATCAGCAAGAAGCCCTGGATCATGCAGTTGGTCAGCCACAGGGCATTAGCCGGCACATGGTTGGCGTTTTCCTTGGCCAGAAAGCGCGGCATGGTCTTGTCACGCGCGGTGGCGTACAGGATCTCGGCGCACAGCAATGCCCATGAAAGCAAGGCGCCGAGCAGCGAAACGGCCAGGCCGATACTGATCAACAATGCGCCCCACGGGCCAACGATGTGTTCGAGCACCGATGCCAATGACGGGTTCTGCAGCCCGGCCAGCTCCGGTTGGGTCATAACCCCCAGCGACAGCACGTTGACCAGCACCAGCAGCGCCAGCACGCCCAGAAAGCCGATCACCGTGGCCTTGCCCACATCCGACCGGCGCTGTGCACGCCCGGAATACACGCTGGCGCCTTCGATGCCGATGAACACGAACACGGTGACCAGCATCATGTTGCGCACCTGGTCCAGCACATTGCCGAACTGCGGGTTGCTCAAGCCCCAGATATCACGGGTGAAGATGTCGGCGCGAAAGGCAAACGCCGCGATGACGATGAAAATCAGCAACGGCACCACCTTGGCCACGGTGGTCACCTGGTTGATGAACGCCGCTTCCTTGATGCCGCGCAACACCAGAAAGTGCACAGCCCACAGCAGCAGCGAGGCGCAGCCGATGGCGATAGGCGTGTTGCCCTCGCCAAACACCGGAAAATAGAACCCCAGCGTACTGAACAGCAGCACGAAATAGCCGACGTTGCCGAGCCAGGCGCTGATCCAGTAGCCCCAGGCCGAGGAGAAGCCCATGTAGTCGCCAAAGCCCGCCTTGGCGTAGGCATACACGCCCGAGTCCAGTTCAGGCTTGCGGTTGGCCAGGGTCTGGAACACGAACGCCAGGGCCAGCATGCCAACCGCCGTGATGCCCCAACCGATCAGTACCGCGCCGACATCGGCACGCGCCGCCATGTTCTGCGGCAGCGAGAAGATCCCGCCACCGATCATCGAACCCACCACCAGTGCGATCAGCGCGCCCAGGCGCAGCTTCTGTCCCGGTTCGCTCATGTGCCTCCCTTTTTTTCACCCGCTGTCATTCGTTTGAAACAGCCATGCCGGCCATATTAAGCGCGGTGGCTTATATGGGTTAACGCCATAAAAGCTATAGCACTAATAACTGCTTTGTCTATGCCAACCCTCTGTAAAAATTAGCAGCTGCCCAGCAACTAGGGAAGGCGCTGTTAAAACTCGAAATTCTTGTGAAAAATTTGCGAAAGCCTCAAAAACGGCTAGCTTCAAGCAGCGCAGGCCGAACAGAGCGTTTGCTCTAGTACGACATGGAGGTGCCAGCCCACAAGGCCTGCGGCAAAGCTGTCGGCACTCTCCAGGAGCCATGTGAAGGATTTTTCCTACTTCACATGACCATGAACTGACCCACGTCAGCGAATGGCCCCGGCGTCGGATTTATTCTGTCGTCAACTTTCTCCTGGCAGGAGTTGTTAAATGTCTGATTCATCCGGAAAATTAAAACTCGGTGCGCTAGTTGCACTTGTAGTGGGTTCAATGATCGGTGGCGGGATCTTCTCGCTGCCCCAAAACATGGCGGCCAGCGCGGGGGTTGGCGCGGTGCTTATCGGTTGGGCCATCACCGCGGTCGGCATGCTGACCCTGGCGTTCGTGTTCCAGACCCTGGCCAACCGCAAACCTGACCTGGACGGCGGGGTTTACGCCTACGCCAAGGCCGGTTTTGGTGACTACATGGGCTTCTCTTCAGCCTGGGGTTACTGGATCAGTGCCTGGTTGGGCAACGTCGGTTACTTCGTGCTGCTGTTCAGCACCCTCGGTTACTTCTTCCCGATCTTCGGTGAGGGCAACACGCCCGCCGCGATCATCGGCGCTTCGATCCTGCTCTGGGCCGTACACTTCCTGGTGCTGCGCGGCATCAAGGAAGCGGCGTTCATCAACCTGGTCACCACCGTGGCCAAGATCGTGCCGCTGGTGCTGTTCACCCTGATCTGCCTGTTCGCCTTCAAACTCGACGTGTTCACCGCCGACATCTGGGGCCTGGGCACACCGGAGCTGGGCAGCGTGATGAACCAGGTGCGCAACATGATGCTGGTCACCGTCTGGGTGTTCATCGGCATCGAGGGCGCGAGCATCTTCTCGTCACGGGCGGAAAAACGCGCTGACGTGGGCAAGGCCACCGTCATCGGCTTCGTCACCGTGCTGCTGTTCCTGGTGCTGGTCAACGTGCTGTCGCTGGGCATCATGACCCAACCGGAACTGGCCAAACTGCAAAACCCGTCGATGGCCGCCGTGCTTGAACATGTGGTCGGCCACTGGGGTGCGGTGCTGATCAGCGTCGGCTTGATTATCTCGCTGCTCGGGGCCCTGCTGTCGTGGGTGCTGCTGTGCGCCGAGATCATGTTCGCCGCCGCCAAAGACCACACCATGCCGGAGTTCCTGCGCCGCGAAAACGCCAATCAGGTGCCAGCCAACGCCCTGTGGCTGACCAACGCCATGGTGCAGATCTTCCTGGTCATCACGCTGTTCTCCAGCAGTACCTACCTGTCGCTGATCTACCTCGCCACCTCGATGATCCTGGTGCCTTACCTGTGGTCGGCGGCGTATGCATTCCTGTTGGCACTGCGCAACGAAACCTACGAGCAAGCCTTGGCCGAACGCAAGAAGGACCTGTTCATCGGCGCCATCGCTCTGCTGTACGCCATCTGGCTGCTGTACGCCGGCGGCGTGAAATACCTGCTGCTCTCGGCCTTGCTGTATGCCCCGGGGGCCATCCTGTTCGCCAAGGCCAAGCGCGAGGTTGGCCAACCTATCTTCACCAACGTGGAAAAACTGATCTTCGCGGCCGTGGTCGTCGGCGCCCTGGTGGCTGCCTATGGCCTGTACGACGGCTTCCTGACCCTTTGACCCACGTCTTCGCACACATGGAGGAATGAACAATGTCCGCTGAAAAACAGAAGTACGGTGTCCACTCCGAAGCCGGCAAACTGCGCAAAGTGATGGTCTGCTCCCCAGGCCTGGCACACAAGCGCCTGACCCCGAGCAACTGCGATGAACTGCTTTTCGACGATGTAATCTGGGTCGACCAGGCCAAGCGCGACCATTTCGACTTCGTCACCAAGATGCGCGAGCGCGGCGTCGATGTACTGGAAATGCACAACCTGCTGACCGACATCGTGCAAGACAAAGAGGCCCTGAAGTGGATCCTCGACCGCAAGATCACCCCTGACACTGTCGGCGTAGGCCTGACCAACGAAGTGCGCAGCTGGCTCGAAGGCCTTGAGCCACGCCATCTGGCCGAGTTCCTGATCGGCGGCGTGGCAGGTCAGGACCTGCCGCAGAGCGAAGGCGCCGATGTGGTCAAGATGTACAACGACTACCTGGGCCACTCCAGCTTCATCCTGCCACCGCTGCCCAACACCCAGTTCACCCGTGACACCACCTGCTGGATCTACGGCGGCGTTACGCTCAACCCGATGTACTGGCCGGCGCGACGCCAGGAAACCCTGCTGACCACCGCCATCTACAAGTTCCACAAGGAGTTCACCGGTGCCGACTTCCAGGTCTGGTACGGCGACCCGGACAAACAGCACGGCAACGCCACCCTCGAAGGCGGTGACGTGATGCCGATCGGCAAGGGCATCGTGCTGATCGGTATGGGCGAGCGCACCTCGCGCCAGGCCATCGGCCAATTGGCGCAGAACCTGTTCGCCAAAGGCGCGGTGGAAAAAGTCATCGTCGCCGGCCTGCCGAAATCGCGCGCCGCGATGCACCTGGACACCGTGTTCAGCTTCTGCGACCGCGACCTGGTCACGGTCTTCCCGGAAGTGGTGAAAGAGATCGTGCCGTTCATCATCCGCCCCGACGAAAGCAAGCCTTATGGCATGGACGTGCGCCGCGAGAACAAGTCGTTCCTCGACGTGGTCGGCGAACAACTGGGCGTCAAGCTGCGCGTGGTCGAAACCGGTGGCAACAGCTTCGCCGCCGAACGCGAGCAGTGGGATGACGGCAACAACGTGGTGGCGGTAGAGCCCGGCGTGGTCATCGGCTACGACCGCAACACCTACACCAACACCCTGCTGCGCAAGGCCGGTATCGAGGTCATCACCATCAGCGCCGGCGAACTTGGCCGGGGCCGTGGCGGCGGCCATTGCATGACCTGCCCGATCGTCCGCGACCCGCTCGACTACTAACGACCATCACACCCGGCCGCCTCCACAAGACTGCGGCCGGGCACCTCACCGAATTCAAGGAGAAACCGTCATGGCGTTCAATATTCACAACCGCAACCTGCTCAGCCTCGAACATCACACCACGCGCGAGCTGCGCTACCTGCTGGACCTGTCCCGCGACCTCAAGCGCGCCAAGTACACCGGTACCGAACAGCAGCACCTGAAGGGCAACAACATTGCCTTGATCTTCGAGAAGACCTCGACCCGCACCCGCTGCGCCTTCGAAGTCGCGGCCTATGACCAGGGCGCCAACGTCACCTACATCGACCCCAACTCCTCGCAGATCGGCCACAAGGAAAGCATGAAGGACACCGCCCGCGTGCTCGGGCGCATGTACGATGCCATCGAGTACCGTGGCTTCAAGCAGGAAATCGTCGAAGAACTGGCGAAGTTCGCCGGCGTGCCGGTGTTCAACGGGTTGACCGACGAGTACCACCCGACCCAGATGATCGCCGACGTGCTGACCATGCGCGAGCACAGCGACAAGCCACTTCACGACATCAGCTACGCCTACCTGGGCGATGCCCGCAACAACATGGGCAACTCGCTGCTGCTGATCGGTGCCAAGCTTGGCATGGACGTGCGCATTGCCGCGCCGAAGGCGCTGTGGCCGCATGACGACCTGGTCGAACGCTGCAAAAAGTACGCTGAAGAAAGCGGCGCCCGCATCACCCTGACCGAAGACCCGAAAGCTGCGGTCAAGGGCGTGGACTTCGTGCACACCGACGTGTGGGTATCGATGGGCGAGCCCATCGAAGCCTGGGGCGAACGCATCAAGCAGCTCAAGCCTTACCAGGTGAATGCCGAGCTGATGAAGTCTACCGGCAACCCGCGCACCAAGTTCATGCACTGCCTGCCGGCCTTCCACAACTCCGACACCAAGGTCGGCAAGCAGATTGCCGAACAGTACCCGGACCTGGCCAACGGTATCGAAGTGACCGATGACGTGTTCGAGTCACCGGCCTGCATCGCCTTCGAGCAAGCGGAAAACCGCATGCACACGATCAAGGCGATCCTGGTGTCGACCCTGGCTGACCTCTAAAGGCCACACCGGCCCCGATGGCGCGCGGGCTTGCCCGTGCCCCATCGGGGCTGCGTCGACCGTCAAAATTCCCGATAAAGGACATTCCCCATGCGTATCGTTGTTGCATTGGGCGGCAACGCCCTGCTGCGTCGCGGCGAGCCCATGACCGCTGACAACCAGCGCGCCAATATCCGCACCGCCACCGAGCAGATCGCCAAGATCCACCCCGGCAACGAGCTGGTCATCGCCCACGGCAACGGCCCGCAGGTAGGCCTGCTGTCACTGCAGGCGCTGTCTTACAAGCCCGACGAAGCCTACCCGCTGGACGTGCTCGGTGCCGAGACAGAAGGCATGATCGGCTACATGATCGAACAGGAGCTGGGCAACCTGCTGGCGTTCGAAGTACCGTTCGCCACGCTGCTCACCCAGGTTGAAGTGGACGCCAACGACCCCGCTTTCAAAGACCCGACCAAGTTCATCGGCCCGGTCTACAGCAAGGAAGAGGCCGAGCGCCTGGCCAAGGAAAAAGGCTGGGTGGTCAAGCCCGACGGCGACAAGTACCGCCGCGTGGTGGCCAGCCCCAAACCCAAGCGCATCTTCGAGATCCGCCCGATCAAGTGGCTGCTGGAAAAGAGCAGCATCGTGATTTGCGCCGGCGGCGGTGGCATCCCCACCATGTACGATGAAAACCGCAAGCTCAAAGGCATCGAAGCGGTCATCGACAAAGACCTGTGCTCTGCCCTGCTGGCCGAGCAATTGGAAGCCGACCTTCTGATCATCGCCACCGACGTCGATGCGGCCTACATTGACTGGGGCAAGCCCACGCAAAAAGCCATTGCCCAGGCCCACCCCGACGAACTCGAACGCCTAGGCTTCGCCGCCGGCTCCATGGGGCCAAAGGTGCAAGCGGCCAGTGACTTTGCCCGTAACACCGGCAAAGTGGCGGTGATCAGCTCGCTGGAAAACATCGAGGACATTGTCAAAGGCACCGCGGGCACCCGGGTTTCCACCGCCACGCCTGGGATCAGCTACCGTTGAATGCAGTGGGCGGGCGCCTGGCGTCCGCCATTTTCGACCTTCCAAAGGAGCTTGCCATGGCCCAGTACCACCCTGGTCATGTACACATCGAGCGCAGCGCGCTGAACACCAATGACCACAGCTATGACCTGAACATCGAATACGAGGCAGCGTCGGATCCCAAGGAAGGCAGAGGCATTCAGTTCCACATGCATGGCAGCATCGAAGGCAAGACGGTGGACGAAAAGTTCTTCCTGGCCAAGGACCAAGTGCTGCCCAGTTTCCTCATGCTGTTGACCCGCAAGGCTCAGTCCTACCTGGCACCGCCGAAGAAATTCGAGAACCTGGGGTCGCCGCACAAGATCTATGACTTCATGTTCAGCGATATTCGCGAAAAACTCGAGGTGAAGTCGGGCGACCCGATCAAGCCTGAACATCTGGAGTAACAATGAACTGGGGCTGCTGTGCAGCCCCGGCAGTGTTGGGCCAAGCCCACCTATCAAGGCATACTACGGCCCTCCCCGGCCATGACCAACCGCCTCCCCATGCGCATCCACGTCAGCTTCATCGACCGCGTCGGCATCACCCAGGAAGTCCTCGCCCTGCTCGGTGCCCGCCACCTCAACCTGGACGCCGTGGAGATGGTCCCGCCGAACGTCTACATCGACGCCCCGACCCTCAGCCCCGCCGTGCTCGAAGAGCTGCACGACGCTTTGTTCGACGTGCAAGGCGTGCAGTCGGTGGATGTGGTCGACATCCTCCCGGGCCAACGCCGCCACCTGCAGCTCGATGCCCTGCTCGCGGCCATGAGCGACCCGGTACTGGCCGTGGACAGCGCAGGCCTGGTGTTGCTGGCCAACCCGGCGCTGATTGCCCTGTGCGGGCGCGAATCGGCCGGGCGCTCGGTGGGCGAACTGTTCGGCGACAACGGCCTGCTGCAGGCCCTGCAGGACAACAACTTCCACCTGCCGATGCGCGAAATGCAGCTCAACGGCCAGAGCCTGTTGCTCGACGCCACGCCCATCACCAACGCCGGCGGCCTGCTGACCCTGTACCCACCGACGCGCATGGGGGAACGCCTTTCGGCGTTGCACCATGACCATGCTGAAGGGTTCGACGCGCTGCTCGGCGAATCACCGGCCATCCGTACCCTCAAGGCCCGCGCATTGCGTGTGGCGGCCCTGGATGCGCCCTTGCTGGTACACGGCGAGACCGGCACGGGCAAAGAGCTGGTGGCCCGTGCCTGCCATGCCATCAGCAGCCGCCACGCTGCGCCGTTTCTGGCCCTGAACTGCGCCGCGCTGCCCGAGAGCCTGGCCGAGAGCGAGCTGTTCGGCTATGCCCCAGGCGCCTTTACCGGCGCGCAACGGGGTGGCAAACCCGGGTTGATGGAGCTGGCCAACCAAGGCACGGTATTTCTCGACGAAATCGGCGAAATGTCGCCGTACCTGCAGGCCAAATTGTTGCGTTTTCTCAGCGACGGCAGCTTCCGCCGCGTGGGGGGTGACCGTGAGGTGAAGGTGGATGTGCGGATCATCAGCGCTACCCACCGCGACCTGGAGCACATGGTGGCCGAAGGCACCTTCCGTGAAGATTTGTTCTACCGCCTCAACGTGCTCAACCTGCAAGTGCCGCCCTTGCGTGACCGTGGCCAGGACATCCTGATGCTGGCGCATTTCTTCATGCAGCAGGCCTGTACGCAGATTCAGCGCCCCGCTTGCCGCCTAACCCCGGCCACCCATTCGGCGCTGCTGGCCAACCCTTGGCCAGGTAACGTGCGGCAATTGCAGAACGTGATTTTCCGCGCGGCGGCCATTTGCGAGAGCAACCTGGTGGACATTGGCGACCTGGACATCGCTGGCACCTCGGTGGCCCGTGGCCAGGATGGCGAAGTGGCGAGCCTGGAGCAGGCCGTGGCGAACTTCGAACGGGAGCTGTTGCAGCGCTTGTATGCCAGCTATCCGTCGACACGGCAGCTGGCCGGCAGGCTGCAAACTTCACACACCGCCATTGCACAGCGGCTGCGCAAGTACGGCATATCGGGAAAATCATAAGATTTGGTGAAAAATCAGCGGCATGCGTGCGGCCGAACTGGCACGCACGCTCGGTAACCGGAATAGGCGCGTCAGCCTTGCCGATTCAAGCCTGACGAACCATGGCTTCTTTGTGCCGCAACGGCGGACGCAACAGTGTGCTCAACCCCAGCAGCACGAAGGCGCCGATCATCATCACCGCCCAAGCCCAGTGCAATGAGCTGAGCTGGTCACGCACGATACCGGCGAGCAGTGGCATGCTGGCGGCGATCAGGTACCCACCACCTTGCACGAACGCCAACAGCGCGCCAGCCTTGGCCGGTGAATCCGCGTGGTCCATGGCAACGATCAACGAGAGTGGGAAAAGCGCCCCAATGCCCAGGCCCAGACACACTGTGGCCACGGCCGCCAACGCTACCGGCGCGACCATCAGGCAGGCCAACCCTGCTATCAATAGCAAAATGACCCACACCAAGGGGTATCTGCGATCCGCAAAGCGCTGGATCAAGGATGACACGAGCAAGCCGGCGAGCACTTCGGTGACGGTCAATGCCCCCAGCAGGTAACCCGCCTCGGCTGCTGTCCACCCCAACTCGATGTAGAACGGCGGCAACCAGGCCAGCACCAAGGTGTAGGCACCTGTGCCAATGCCGAAGAACAGCAACAGCAACCAGGCCCGCGGGCTACGGTAGGGCAATGTGGCCGACACCTGTCTGCCAGGGGTCCCACGCGCTAGCAGCAGCCAGACGATCAGGGCGACCAATGCCGGGACGGCAGCGTAGCCCAACGACAGTTGCCAGCCGAACAGGCCGGCGCCAGGTGCTGCCGTGGCGGCGGCCAACGCGGCGCCCGCCATGATACCGGTGGTGAACAAGCCCATCAGCATGCCAGCACTTTGCGGATGGCTGCCCTTGAGGAACGCCGGCATCAGCGCCTGAATGATCGCAATGCCGATACCACCCAGTGCCGCTGTGGCGATGAGCGCTTCGGCAGTGCTGACGTAGGCGCGTGCAGCGCAGCTCAGCGCAATCAGCACAATGCCTGCAGCCACGCCCTTGGTCTCACCGACCAGACGCAGCAGCCAGGGGCCGGACAACGCGAACACGCCCATCATCATCACCGGCAAGGTCGTCAGCAGGCCGGCTTGGGTGTTGCTCAGCCCCAGGTCGTGCTGCAGCAATTGCAGCAGCGGGCCGATGGCAGCCATGACCGGGCGCAGGTTCAAGCCGATCAGTATCGCCAGCAACCCGACGCAGGCTTTGTTGGGGGTATCAGTCATGATGGAGGGGCTCCTGCAGGAACGCACCGGTTGCCTGGTTGAATGCCTGTGCGAGCGGTACGTTGAATACGTGCCCCTCGCCCGCGAGGGTGGCCAGGCGAGCGTGACCGATGTTGTTGCAGATGGCTTCGGCTTCGGCGCTCGGGCTGATCGGGTCAAATTCTGCGGCGAGTACCAGTGTGGCGGCCTGAATGCGTTGCAAATCGCCAGTCAGGTCGTACTGCTTCATGCCCTCGCACCAGCGGATCTGGTTGTGCGCCCGTAACTGCGCGGCCTGGGCGTGCCACGCCTGGTAAAGCCGCTGACCACGGGGCGAGGCGGCGAAGTCCGCACCGACCAATGCGGGCCAGCTCGACTTGAAGTGTTTAAGGCAACCATCCTGCTTGCCCAAGGCGGCCGCCCACTCGCTGAGCAGTCCCTTACGATGTGCAGTGTTCATGCTGGCGAACGTGCCGGCAACGATCAGTTTCTCTACTGCGTGCGGGGCATTACAGGCCATCTCAAGGGCCACCATGCCCCCCAGGGACAAGCCGACCAGCTGGACGCTGTCGAGCCCGAGGTGGTCCAGCAGCGCCAGCATTTCCAAGGCTTGGGCATGGGCGGTGATGCCTTCGGGGGCATCACTGGATGCACCGTGCCCTAGCAGGTCGGGTACGATGACACGGTGCCCGAGGCCAAGCAGCGCGCTGAGCTGCGGCATCCACGCCCTGCCGCTGTTGGCAAAGCCATGCAGCAGGAGTACGGGGCTGCCGGAGCCGGTGTCATGATAATAGTGACGGTGCTGTCCATGTATGAAAAAAGCCATGCTGCCTCCTGATCCTTGAGCTTCATCGCGCCAAGATAACTTAACGTTAAGATTGTTAAAAGGCGCGGGGGTTCAGAAGGTGCGTTGGTTAAACATTTCCAGGTTCAACGATGAGTGCAGCAATGAACGATCATGTCGATTTCGTCGTCGCGCAGTGGGCGCAGGCGATGCCTTCCGTGGATGTTTCCTCCATGGAAATCTTTGGCCGAATGGCGCGTATCAGCAAGCACCTGGAGCGCATGCGTGCAGAAGCCCTGGCGCAGTATGGCTTCAAAGAGGGCGAATTCGACGTCCTGGCAACCTTGCGCCGTGCAGGGGCACCCTACCGCCTGACGCCAACCGAGCTGTATCGCTCGTTGCTGATAACGTCCGGCGCGATGACCAACCGCTTGACGAGACTGGAAAGCGCCGGGATGGTCGAGCGCATTGCCGACAATCAAGACAAGCGCAGCTCCCAAGTGGCCCTCACAGCACAGGGCAAGGCATTGATTGATAAGGCAGTCCTTACCCATACTGAGATCCAGGAGCTGGTACTGGCCCCCCTGGGCGCCGAGCAGCGTGAGCTATTCGCGCAGGTGTTGAAGCAAATGCTCGCTCATCTGCCAGGTGAGGGTGCGCCCAGGCAATGAACTGGAAAATTCAGGAGGAATTTTCATGCTTCACAGCAATTACCTGAAGCAATTGGATCTGCAGGACATCGTGGTGTTCATCAACCTGCTCGAACTGCGCAGCGCCAAGCGGACTGCCGAATTGATGAATATCAGCCAGCCCACCGTCAGTTATTGCCTGAAGCGCCTGCGCGGGTGCTTCGACGACACCCTGTTCTCGTCTTCGCAAGGGGTGCTGAAACCCACCACCAAAGCGGAAAAGATTGCGCCGTACCTTCGCGTGGTGGTCGAGTCCGTAAACCGCTGCGCCGAGGACGACAGCAGCGCCTCGCCACAAGCACAGCGCAAGATCTGGCGCATCTGCGCGCCCGAGTATTTCGAACTTTCCTTCTTGCCGCAGGCGCTGGCGGTACTGTCACGTACACACGGCAATACCTCGCTGCACCTCGATCGCTTAAGCCGTGACCTGCCGGTGGACCGGCTGATTTCAGGCGACATCGACATTGCCATCGGCTTCGGCCCGGGCTATCACCAGATGCACCCCGAGCTGCAATGGCAACCGGTGCTCAGTGATGATTTCGTGTGCGTGACCAGCCAAGGCATGCTGGCCAGTGAAGAGGCCATGAGCCTGGACGAGTTCTGTGCTTCGCCCCATGTGTTCCCGACACCGTGGATATCGGAAAAGAACATGGTCGACAGCTGGCTGGACAAGGTTGGCCGATCACGCAACGTGCTGGTGCGCGCCAATGGTTATCAGGCCTGCGTGAATATTGTGGCCGCCGTGCCAGCCACGGTGGCACTGCCCGCACGCCTGTTGCCGCACCTGCGCATCGCACCTGGGCTGAAGGTCTGCACACCGCCGCTGGGCTTCCCCAGTTTCACCCTCGACATGATCTGGTCGCGCGATCGCAGCGACAGCAAGGATATTTCCAGCCTGCGCGCACTGGTCGAAGCGGTGGCGCAAACGCTGTTGACGGAACGATGACCCCGCTTTATTAAATTTTCCCAGGGCGTTTAAATTTCTTAAAACCAGCAGCTTGTTCTTTTCACTTACTGTGAGGTTATCGGGTAGCGATGTTCTACCTGACCCACAGTTCAAGGAGGAATAAGTCATGCTGGCGCACGTACAATCCACGGTGTTTCCGTTCTATCGACAACCGACACCGTGCTACGGTTTCGAATGTATCTATGCCGTCGACCGCGCCCTGCGGGTAGGCGATTCGATCAACAGTGCGACACTCTACGAAGACCTCGCCCACAGTGGCGCCATTATCTACCGCGACTTTGCCGATACACTGCCGGACTTCAACGATTTCGTCAGCGCGCATTCCGCTCGCGTGACATTCGACCCTGCCCGCAAAGCCGCTACGGCCAACACGGCAGAAATCGAGGCCGGTGTGAATGAAATGGGGCTGCACCGTGAGAACGGTAACTTGCCATTCAACCCCGACCTGCAGTGGTTCTACTGCCTGGAGCCTGCAGCAGTGGGCTCTGAAACGACCTTGTGCGACGGCCAACGCGTACTGTTCGACTTGTCTGCGAAAACCCGAAAGTGTTTTGAGAACCGCGAGATTCGTTACAGCCGGCGCATCCCCTGGAACAATGTAAAACGTTTTCTGAGCATTGAACTGCAACTGCCCATCGATGACATCACCGACGAGCACTTGCACCAAGTCAATCAACAGGTCAGTGGCCAAACCTATCGCCGCATCGATCAGAACCTGATTGCGTCCGAACTGATTATCTCGGCGGTTGAAACCAGTTGCTTCAGCGGCAAGCAAGCGTTTTGCAATTCAATGCTCGGCCCCAGCGTCAACTATGAACCGCCGCTTATCACCTGGGCCGATGGCGAGGATATCGCCCTGGATATATGGGACGAGATCAAAGAAGTGACCGCCCGCAATACGTATAGCCACTTCTGGCAGAAGGGCGACCTGGTGGTAATCGACAACACGCGCGTCATGCACGGGCGCCGGCGCCTGGATGACCCCTCTCGGCGCATATTCGGCGCGCAAAGCTATCGCATTGGGGGTATCGGCCAATGATCAGCCAAAAAATGCAGGACTACCTGGCCGCCACCCCAGACCGCGTAGTGATCAAGGAAATGAACGGTCGCGCCTACACCTTGCACGAGTTACGCCGTGACGTGATGCGACTGGCCAGTGCACTGGAGGGGCGGGTTGGCCGCTGCGAACGCAAAGTGTTTGGCATCGCCATGCGCTCTTGCTACGAGTGGGTGTACACCTTGTTGGCGATCCAAAAAGTAGGCGGTGTGTTGCTGCCGGTGCCCATCGAGTTTTCCGACGACCAGATCGGCAGCCTACTGGGCAAAGCGGCGGCAGTGTTCGTCAGCGATGAGCAAACCGCCGCCCGCCTGCACGCTATTCTGCCGGACAAGGCGTGCTTCATCCCCGCGCAACTCATGCACGACACCATCGGTGACGAGTGGCGCCAGGAGGACGAGCTCATCCCGGACGGGATTGTTTCGATCATCCACACGTCGGGCACCACCTCCAAACCCAAAGGGGTGATGATCCGCGACGAGGCAGTCGGGCTGCTGGTCGATAACGTGATGAAGCGTCTGCCGCAACAGCCGCTGCACTACTTCTCGATCGTCCCCATGAGTTTGCTGATCGAGCAGGTGCTGGGGGTGTTCATCCCGATTCTTTCGGGCGGCACGTTGACCCTCATGCCCGAAGGTATGACCGAATACGGCGCAGCCAGCGGCAACGCACGGCAGTACCTGCAGCTGATTGCGCCCAACCAGCCGAACTTCCTGTACCTGCCGCCCAAGCTGCTGGAAGAGGCCAACCTGCTGCTCGAGCACTGCTCGGTCGAGGAACTGTTCGGGCCACAACGCCCGCACATCATCACCGGCGGCGCGAAAATTCCGGTCACGGTCCTGGAAGCCCTGGAGGCGCACGGCGTACAGGTGTTCGAAGCCTATGGCCTGAGCGAGAACTCCTCGATCATTTCGCTCAACTCACCGGCGCAACGGCGTATCGGGTCGGCAGGCACCTTGCTCGATGGTATCGAACCCAAGCTGGTCGACGGTGAACTGCTGGTCCGCACGCCGACCCTCTGTGCCGGTTACTACAACGCCGACGATACAGCCTGCGACCTGTCCGACGGTTATCTGCATACCGGCGATATCGCCGAATTTCGCGACGGCTTTCTGTACATCACCGGCCGCAAGAAGCACGTGATCATCCTGTCTACCGCACGCAACATCTCGCCCGAGTGGGTCGAGAACGTCTACAAGGAGAGCGCCCTGGTAGACGACATGATCGTCATGGGTGAAGGCAAGGACGAGCCCTGCGCCATTGTCTTGAGCAGCGCCTGCGCAGACTCGGTCCGCCAGGAAATGGCGCGCCTGGAGCACCGGCTCGCCGACTTTGCCAGGGTCAGGCAGATTCGCGTCATCGCTGACATCGCCACCTTCCGTGATCAGTTCTACACGGTCACGGGGCGGCCACGCAGGGCCGAGATCGAAGCCCGGTTCATCGACCAGATGTACGCCTGAGGAAGCCACCATGTACATCGTGCGTAATTTCTACAAAGGCCGACCTGGCTACCGATGCCTGCAGGAAGCGGTACGTGCCCACTACCTCAAGCACTATGGCGCGACGCCAGAGCCACAGCCCGATCTGTTCGTCTGCCTGACCGGCGCCAACGGTGGGGCCCCAGGTTATGCCTGTGCGGGGATCAGCTACGGCGATTCCGGCAAGCTGTTCAGCGAGTACTACCTGGACCAGAGCCTGGATGAGCGCTACCACATCGATCGGGCACGCATTGCCGAAGTTGGCGCGTTCGCCTCGTTTCATAGCGGTAGCGGGGCCGGGAAGTACCTGCTCAACAACGTGATCAAGACACTGGCCCTGCGAAATTTCGGCTTGGTGGTGCTGACCGCCACCGAGCAGGTGCGGCAGTTGCTGATCCCCCTCGTAGACACCCTCGAGGACCTGGGCGGTGCCGACCGCAACAGGCTCAGGGACCCTGGCGTCAATTGGGGCAACTACTACGAACACGGACCACGGGTGGTGGCTTCGCGCCTGTCTGCGCCGAGTACCTGGGGCAATGCCCCCGCCCTGGCGCTGAGCCAGCCGCATTTCACCTGCCAGGCATCCGCCTGACCACATCTGGCTCCGGGCATGGCCGTGCCCGGAGCACTGGAGGTAACCATGAACGCAAACAAGCGTTACGAGAATTTCATCGTGTTCCTTGCTCCCCTGATCAATAGCGTCGGGGGGATCGCCATCGACCTGTATGCGCCCAGCATGCCGTCAATCGGCCATGAGCTGGGCGCCAGCCCGTCGCTCATGCAGAACACCATCACCATCACCTTGCTGTTCTACGCCATCGGCCAGCTGTTTTTCGGCATCATGACCGATGCACGCGGGCGCCGGCCGGCGGTAATCCTGGGCCTGGCGCTGTTCCTCAGCGGCAGCCTGCTGGCCACCTTCTCGACCTCCATCGAAATGCTCTTGGTGGCCCGCGCACTGCAAGGTTTTGCGATTGGTGCATGCCAAGTGGTTGCCCGTGCCTTGCTGGTCGATATCGTCAAGGGCCCGCGCTTCTATGTGGCCATTATCTATCTGAGCCTGGCGTTCGGCCTCGGGCCCGTCATCGCACCGTATGTGGGCGGCATGATCGAGGTCTACCTGGGCTGGCGCTACAATTTCGTCCTGTATGCGGTCTATGCCGTGATCGTGATGGCGTTCGTTTTGGCCGGGCTCAAGGAATCGCTGCCCGCCACTGCCCGTCGCAGTGCCATGCAAACCCTGGTTGGCTACCGGTGCATCCTGGCTGACGGGCGCTTTCGCTCGTCGGTAATTGTACTGGGCGCGAGTTTCTCGGCGTTTTTGCTGTGGAACGTGATCGGCCCGCATATCGTCCAGGAGCGGCTGGGCCACGACGCCCAATACTTCGGCACTACGGCACTGGCGGTGGGCAGTTGCTATCTGGTTGGGACGCTGGTCAATCGCGCGTTGATCCGCAGGGTCCAGGCGGCCACGTTGATGTGGACGGGCATGCTGCTGTTCCTGCTCGGCGTGTTGAGCATCGCCGCCATGCCTGCTGGGTTGAACCTGGTCAGCATCCTGGGTGGCATCATGCTTGTCGCGTTCGGCCAGGGCTTTATCTTCTCCAACGCCATGGCCCGCTCCATGTCCCTCTTCCCCGACCGCGCAGGGGTGGCGGCCAGCCTGCAGGGCTGCCTGATGCTGGTATTCGGGTCGCTGGCTTCGGGCATCGTCAGTGCACTGCCCTTGGCGTCGAACCTGGCGATCGCGGGCGTGTTCGCGGTGCTCTGGCTGATCTCGCTGTCGGGGATGCTGACGGTGCGCCTGCAACAGCGTCAAGCGTCGCCAGCCTGAGCCTGGTGTAGCCCGACAGGCTTGGATGATGTGACTGTATTGATTTCAATACATCGTATTGAAATCAATACACCCCTACTCCGTTGTGTATCTGCAAGGGTTTGCCACGACTAGCGATTTGGGCCGTGGATGTTCTGTATCGATTTCATTCCACCTTTTTTTTCAACAGGCTTTCGAATATTTATCAAGCCATTGATTTATAAGCGTTTTATTTTATTGGCCACATTTTTGCTACAGGAAATCCAACAAGTGCGTGGCTAACCACGCCTACCGCCCTGCTTTCGAGGATTTCCCATGAGCGAGTTGCGTTTCACCGAAGATCACGAATGGCTGCGCGTTGAAGCCGACGGCAGCGTCACCGTGGGCATCACCGCCTTCGCCCAGAACGCCCTCGGCGATGTGGTTTTCGTGCAACTGCCGGAGCTGCAGCATTACGAAAAAGCTACCGAAGCCTCCACCGTCGAATCGGTCAAGGCCGCCAGCGGCGTGTACATGCCACTGACCGGTGAAGTAGTCGCCGTCAACCAAGGGCTCGAGGACAGCCCTGAGCTGGTCAACGAAGACCCGATGGGCGAAGGCTGGTTCTTCCGCTTCATCCCGGCCGACATGAGCGAAGTGACCGCCCTGCTCGACCAGGACGCCTACGACCGCCTGATCAAAGCCAACGACGACGCCTGAGGAACCACACCATGACCATCAACCTCGGCACCGCCAACGAATTCATCGCCCGCCACATCGGCCCACGCGCCGCTGACGAACAGGCCATGCTCGCCACCCTGGGCTTCGACTCGCTGGACGCCATGACCGCTGCGGTCATCCCCGACAGCATCAAGGGCACCAGCGTGCTCGGCGCAGAAGATGGCCAGAGCGAAGCCGACGCCCTCGCGGCGCTGAAAGCCATCGCCGGCACCAACCAGCTGTTCAAGAGCTACATCGGCCAGGGTTACTACAACACCCACACCCCGGCACCGATCCTGCGCAACCTGCTGGAAAACCCCGCCTGGTACACCGCCTACACCCCTTACCAGCCCGAGATTTCCCAAGGCCGCCTGGAAGCGCTGCTGAACTTCCAGACCCTGATCAGCGACCTGACCGGCCTGCCGATCGCCAACGCCTCGCTGCTCGACGAAGCCACCGCCGCTGCCGAGGCCATGACCTTCTGCAAACGCCTGTCGAAGAACAAGGGCAGCCATGCCTTCTTTGCGTCGGTGCACTGCCACCCGCAAACCCTTGACGTGCTGCGCACCCGTGCCGAGCCGCTGGGCATCGACGTGGTGGTCGGCGACGAACGCGAGCTGACCGATGTCAGCGCCTTCTTCGGCGCACTGCTGCAGTACCCGGCCAGCAACGGTGAAGTGTTCGACTACCGCGAACTGGTCCAGCGCCTGCACGCGGCCAACGCCCTGGTGGCCGTGGCGGCCGACCTGCTGGCCCTGACCCTGCTGACCCCGCCGGGCGAGTTCGAGGCCGACGTGGCCATCGGCAGCGCCCAGCGCTTCGGCGTGCCCCTGGGCTTCGGTGGCCCGCACGCGGCCTACTTCGCCACCCGTGATGCCTTCAAGCGCGACATGCCGGGCCGCCTGGTAGGCGTGTCGATCGACCGCTTCGGCAAGACCGCCCTGCGCCTGGCCATGCAAACCCGCGAGCAGCACATCCGCCGCGAAAAGGCCACCAGCAACATCTGCACCGCCCAGGTGCTGCTGGCCAACATCGCCAGCATGTTCGCCGTGTACCACGGCCCGGACGGCCTCAAGCGCATCGCCCAACGCACCCACGCACTGACCGCCATCCTCGCCGCCGGCCTCAAGGCCATGGGCATCCAGGTCGTCGGCCAGAGCGCGTTCGATACCCTGACCCTGGCAACCGGCGAAGCCACCGCCAGCCTGCACGCGAAGGCCCGTGCCCAGCGCATCAACCTGCGCCAGGTCGATGCGGGCCATGTCGGCCTGTCGCTCGACGAAACCACCGCCCAGGCGGACGTTGAAGCGCTGTGGCAACTGCTGGCCGGCGACCAGCCGCAACCCGATTTCGCCACCCTCGCCGCCAGCACCGGCTCGCTGCTGCCTGCCGGCCTGCTGCGCCAGTCGGCGATCCTCGAACACCCGGTGTTCAACCGCTACCACAGCGAAACCGAGCTGATGCGTTACCTGCGCCGCCTGGCCGACAAGGACCTGGCGCTGGACCGCAGCATGATCCCCCTGGGCTCGTGCACCATGAAGCTCAACGCTGCCAGTGAAATGATCCCGGTCACCTGGGCCGAGTTCGGCAACCTGCACCCGTTCGCCCCGGCCGAACAGAGCCAGGGTTACCTGCAGATGACCACCGAGCTGGAAGCCATGCTGTGCGCCGCCACCGGCTACGACGCGGTGTCGCTGCAACCCAACGCCGGCTCCCAGGGCGAGTACGCAGGCCTGCTGGCCATCCGCGCCTACCACCGCAGCCGCGGCGAGGCCCATCGCGACATCTGCCTGATCCCGTCCTCGGCCCACGGCACCAACCCGGCGACCGCCAACATGGCGGGCATGCGTGTGGTAGTCACCGCCTGTGATGCCCGTGGCAACGTCGATGTCGAGGACCTGCGGGCCAAGGCCATCGAACACCGCGAGCGCCTGGCCGCTATCATGATCACCTACCCGTCGACCCACGGCGTGTTCGAGGAAGCGATTGGCGAAATCTGCGCGATCATCCACGACAACGGCGGCCAGGTTTACATCGACGGCGCCAACATGAACGCCATGGTCGGCCTGTGCGCCCCGGGCAAGTTCGGCGGCGACGTTTCGCACCTGAACCTGCACAAGACCTTCTGCATCCCCCACGGCGGTGGCGGCCCGGGCGTCGGCCCGATCGGCGTCAAGTCGCACCTGGCGCCCTTCCTGCCGGGCCATGCGCAGCTGGAGAACCCGCAGGGCGCGGTGTGCGCCGCGCCGTTCGGCAGCGCCAGCATCCTGCCGATCACCTGGATGTACATCCGCATGATGGGCGGTGCCGGCCTCAAGCGCGCCTCGCAAATGGCGATCCTCAACGCCAATTACATCGCCCGCCGCCTGGAAGAGCACTATCCTGTTCTGTACACCGGTGGTAATGGCCTGGTCGCCCACGAGTGCATCCTCGACCTGCGCCCGCTCAAGGACACCAGCGGCATCAGCGTCGACGACGTGGCCAAGCGCCTGATCGACTTTGGCTTCCACGCCCCGACCATGTCCTTCCCGGTAGCCGGCACGCTGATGATCGAGCCGACCGAAAGCGAGGCCAAGGAAGAGCTGGACCGCTTCTGCGACGCGATGATCCAGATCCGCGAAGAAATTCGCGCCGTGGAAAACGGCAGCCTGGACAAGGACGACAACCCGCTGAAAAACGCCCCGCACACCGCAGCGGAACTGGTTGGCGATTGGGCCCATGGCTACAGCCGCGAGCAGGCTGTGTACCCGCTGCCGAGCCTGGTGCAAAGCAAGTACTGGCCACCGGTCGGCCGTGTCGACAACGTGTTCGGCGACCGTAACCTGGTCTGCGCCTGCCCGTCGATCGAGAGCTATCAGGACGCCTGAGGCGGTCTGTAGAACTTTGGGGCCGCCGCGCGGCCCCAAAAAGTTCAAATGGAGGCACCACCATGTCACTGAGCGTCTTCGACCTGTTCAAGATCGGCATCGGACCCTCCAGCTCCCACACGGTCGGCCCCATGCGCGCCGCTGCACGCTTCGCCGAAGGCCTGCGCCGCGACGGCCTGCTGGCCGACACGGTCAGCGTCAAGGCCGAGCTGTATGGCTCACTCGGCGCCACCGGCAAGGGCCACGGCAGCGACAAGGCGGTATTGCTTGGCCTGGAAGGCGAGCACCCCGATACCGTCGACACCGAATCCATCCCCGCCCGCCTGCAGGCGATCCGTGACAGCGGCCGCCTGCGCCTGCTCGGCGAGCACGAAATCGACTTCATCGAAAAACAGCACCTGGCGATGATCCGCAAGCCACTGGCCTATCACCCCAACGGCATGATCTTCCGCGCCTTGGACAGTGCCGGTTTGCAAATTCGCAGCCGCGAGTACTACTCGGTGGGCGGCGGTTTCGTGGTCGACGAAGAGGCTGCGGGGCACGACCGCATCGTCGAGGACAGCACGGTACTCACCTACCCGTTCACAACCGCCAAGCAATTGCTCGGGCACTGCACTGCACACCATCTGTCGGTGAGCCAGGTGATGCTGGCCAATGAGGCGGCCTGGCGCCCCGAGGCCGAAACCCGCGCCGGCCTGCTGCGGATCTGGCAGGTGATGCAGGATTGCGTCGAGGCCGGTTACCGGCATGAGGGCATTCTGCCAGGCGGGCTCAAGGTCAAGCGCCGGGCCCCGGCGTTGTACCGCCAGCTCAGCCAACACCCGGAAGCCAGCCTGCGCGATGCCCTGTCGGTGCTGGACTGGGTGAACCTCTATGCCCTGGCGGTCAACGAGGAAAATGCCTACGGCGGGCGCGTGGTCACTGCGCCCACCAACGGTGCAGCGGGCATCGTCCCGGCGGTACTGCACTACTACATGCGCTTCGTCCCAGGCGCCAGCGAAGACGGCGTGGTGCGCTTTCTGCTCACGGCGGCGGCAATCGGCATCCTCTACAAGGAAAACGCCTCCATCTCGGGTGCCGAAGTCGGCTGCCAGGGCGAGGTCGGCGTGGCCTGCTCGATGGCTGCCGGGGCCCTGTGCGAAGTCATGGGCGGTACCGTGCAACAGGTGGAGAACGCCGCCGAGATCGGCATGGAACACAACCTGGGCCTGACCTGCGACCCAATCGGCGGGCTGGTCCAGGTGCCCTGCATCGAGCGCAACGCGATGGGCTCGGTGAAGGCGATCAACGCCGTGCGCATGGCCTTGCGCGGCGACGGGCAGCACTTCGTGTCGCTCGACAAGGTCATCCGCACCATGCGCCAGACCGGCGCCGACATGAAAAGCAAATACAAGGAGACCGCCCGCGGCGGTCTGGCCGTCAACATCATCGAATGTTGACCCGATAACAACACCAAGGAGTCACCGATGTCCGAAACACTGCTCAAGACCCCGCTGCACGCCCTGCACCTGGAGCTGGGTGCGCGCATGGTGCCGTTTGCCGGCTATGACATGCCGGTGCAGTACCCGCTGGGCGTGCTCAAAGAGCACCTGCACACCCGTGAGCAGGCCGGCCTGTTCGACGTCTCGCACATGGGCCAGATCATCCTGCGTGGCAGCGATGCGGCCCAGGCACTGGAAAGCCTGGTGCCGGTGGATATCGTCGACCTGCCAGTGGGCACGCAGCGCTATGCCATGTTCACCAACGAGCAAGGCGGCATCCTCGACGACCTGATGGTCGCCAACCTCGGTGACGACGTGCTGTTCCTGGTGGTCAATGCCGCCTGCAAGGACCAGGACCTGGCCCACCTGCAAAAACACATCGGCAGTCGCTGCGAGATTGAGCCGCTGTTCGAGGCCCGCGCCCTGCTGGCCCTGCAAGGGCCGGCTGCGGTCAAGGTGCTGGAGCGCCTGGCCCCGGAAGTGGCCGCCATGACTTTCATGCAGTTCCGCCCGGTGACCTTGCTGGGTGAAGCCTGCTACGTCAGCCGCTCGGGCTATACCGGTGAGGACGGTTACGAGATCTCGGTGCCGGCCAATGCCGCCGATGCGCTGGCCAGACGCCTGCTGGCCGAGCCAGAGGTGCAACCGATCGGCCTGGGGGCGCGTGACTCGCTGCGCCTGGAAGCCGGCCTGTGCCTGTACGGCCACGACATGAACACCGCAACCACGCCGATCGAGGCCAGCCTGCTGTGGGCCATCTCGAAAGTGCGCCGCGCCGACGGTGCCCGCGCCGGTGGTTTCCCGGGTGCCGAGGCGATCTTCGCGCAACAGCAACAGGGCGTGGCACGCAAGCGCGTCGGCCTGCTGCCGCAGGAACGCACGCCGGTACGTGAAGGTGCACCGATCGTCGATGCAGCCGACCAGCCAGTGGGCGAAGTATGCAGCGGTGGCTTTGGCCCAACACTCGGCGCCCCTGTCGCAATGGGCTATATCGACAGCGAACATACCGCACTAGACACACCACTGTTTGCACTTGTACGCGGCAAGAAGGTGGCCTTGAAAGTCAGCAAAATGCCTTTCGTGGCACAACGTTACTACCGCGGCTGAAAGCAAGACGTGAAGTGTTTGAACAGGTTTGTCATATTCGATTGCGAACCTGTTCAATAACGAATGAACATGGCGCCAGCCCAGGCGCCATGCCGTTTCCGACAAATCGTTCGGCTATCGGCGAACGCCCGTTTTTGCAGACGAGCAAGGGCTTGTTTTTTTCTCGGGAGTTGGCGTAGAGTCACTGCACTGTGTTTGCATGGGTCGCAACAGTTCGTGACCTGGGCCAGTAGCCGCGATCTGCTACAACCCGTTCGACGTCTCTTACTTTCCAGCAACCCAGCCCAGTAAGCTTTCATGCCAATACGACATGAAAGTCACTGTTATAAAATTAATAGATTCATAGGAAATAAGAAAATGGCACAGCGTCAGAGCGGTACCGTCAAGTGGTTCAATGACGAGAAAGGTTACGGTTTCATCACCCCAGAGAGCGGTCCGGATCTGTTCGTGCACTTCCGTGCCATTCAGGGCAACGGCTTCAAAAGCCTGAAAGAAGGCCAGAAGGTTACCTTCGTAGCCGTTCAAGGCCAAAAAGGCATGCAGGCTGACGAAGTCCAGCCAGAAGCCTGATAATCCATAAAAAAGAGCCCTTGCGTTGACGCGCAGGGGCTTTTTTTTGCCTGCAGTTCCCTAGAATGAGCCTTTGCCTTCTGGAGCTGCTGCGCAATGTCCAAGCCCCCCCTCATGCCTCAGGGTAACTTTCCACCTGCCGGGCTAGGCCGCCGCCTGGCGGCGATGTTCTATGACTTCCTGCTGTGCACTGCCCTGCTGATCGTGACGGCGGGCGCGTACAAGATGATCCAGATGGCAATCATCGGTGAGGCCCGCATGCGTGAGCTGACCGACGCCGGTGCGCTGGATGGCGACCCGCTGTTGTCGACGATCCTGCTGTTCGCGCTATTCGGTTTCTTTGCCAAGTTCTGGACCCATGGCGGGCAGACACTGGGCATGCAGGTATGGGGCGTGCGCGTGCAGAACGCCGATGGCAGTGCCATCAGCCTGTGGCAGGCGCTGTTGCGCTTCGTGGTCTCGATCGCTTCGTGGCTGTGCCTGGGCCTGGGGTTTTTCTGGGCGTTGATCGACAAGCGCAAACGCGGCTGGCATGACATCTATTCCGAGACCCAGCTGGTGCGGGTACCCAAGCAGAAGAAATGAAAAAGCCGACCCTGAGGTCGGCTTGTGTGCATCGTTCAGGTCATCAACCTGCTCGGCGTAGTAACCACACCCCTGCCAGTGCACACACCGCGGCCGGTATCACCACTGCCAGCAGCGGCGGGAAGCCGAACACCTGGCTTGAAGGGCCAAGCAAGTCCTGGGCGATGCGGAACACGAAGCCCACCAGCACGCCGGTGAACACCCGCTGGCCCAAGGTTACAGAACGCAGCGGGCCGAAGATGAAGGAAATAGCCATCAACACCAGCGCTGCGGTTACCGCAGGCTGCAGCACCTTGGTCCAGAACGCCAGCCAGTAGCGGGCGTTGTTCAAGCCCTGGTCCGACAGGTAGTGGATGTAATCCCAAAGCCCGGTGATCGACAGCGACTCCGGGGCCAGGATCACGGTATTGAGCAGTTGCGGCGTGACCGAAACGTCCCAGCGCTCTTGCGGCGTCGTCACCACTTCGGTGTGGTCGCCACGGAAATACGTGGTGCGCACATCGCTTAGCAGCCAGTGGTCGTCGTTGTACTGCGCCCGACGGGCAAAGCTGGAAGTGACGATCTTGCGCTCGTCGTCGAAGCGGTAGCGGGTCACGCCCAGCAACAGGCCATTGGGCTGCACGGCGTTAATGTGCACGAACTCCTCGCCCTGGCGGTGCCACATACCCCGCTTGGAGCTCTGCGCTTCACCACCGCCCTGAGCCAGCGAACGGTCTGCCTGGGCCTTGTTTTCGGTAACCGGCGCCACGTACTCGCCAATCAGCACACCCACCAGCATCAGCACCAGCATCGGCTTCATCACCGCCCAGACGATGCGGCCGATGGAAACCCCCGCCGCACGCATGATGGTCAGTTCGCTGCTGCTGGCCAGGCTGCCCAGGCCGATCAGGCAACCGATCAGCGCCGCCATCGGCAGCATTTCATACAAGCGCCGGGGTGCGGTCAGCAGCACGAAATTGCCCGCTTCCATGACCGTGTAGGTGTCGCTCAGGTCGCTCATCTCATCGATGAAGGCGAACAGCGAGGCCAGGCCGAGGATGATCCCCAGCACGGCCAGAATGGCCATCAGCACGCTTTGGCCGATGTAACGATCCAGCTTACCCATGGGCCACCTCCGCACGACGTGCGGCGCGCTTCAGGCGCAGCGGCTCCCAGTACATCAGCCCAAGGCCGATCAGCAGGAACAGCCCGTGCACCCACCACATGCCCAGGGCGATCGGCAGTTTGCCCTTCTCGAGGGCGCCGCGTACGGAAATCAGCATTGTCAGGTAGGCCATGTACAGAAGAATCGCCGGCAGCAATTTGAGGAAGCGGCCCTGGCGCGGGTTGACCCGCGATAGCGGCACCGCCAGCAGGGTCACGACGAAGACCAGAATCGGCAACGACAGCCGCCATTGCAGCTCGGCACGTTCGCGCAAGCCCTTCTGGCCGATCAGCTGCGAAGTGGGGATGGCCTCACGCTCGGTCACTTCTTCGCTGACTTCAGGCTTGGGCAGCAGTACACCGTAGGTGTCGTACTTGATCGCACGGTAATCGGCCTGGCCCGGGTTGCCGTCGTAGCGGTAGCCGTTTTCGAGAATCAGGTAGCGGTTGCCGTCGGCCTGGATTTCCTGGTGGCCTTTTTCGGCAACCAGCACGGACGGCGCCCGGTCCTTGGTCTTGTCCTGGTTGAAGCGCTTTTCGGAGATGAACACCCCGGCCAGGTTGACGCGATCGTCCGACAGCTCTTCGGTGTAGGTCACCCGCGAGCCGTCGCGCAGGGTCTGGAAGCGCCCCGGCACCAGGGTATCGAACTCGGTCAGGGCATCCTGCTGGCTGATGATCTGCTGCACCTGGGCAACGCCCAGCGGCGCCAGGCTCAGGCTCAGCCAGGCGACCAGCAAGGCGACCAGCGCAGCCGGCGCCATGGTCATGCCAAGCAGGCGCTGCTGGCTCATGCCCGTGGCCGAAAGCACGGTCATCTCGCTTTCCAGGTACAAGCGGCCATACGCCAGGAGGATGCCGAGAAACAGCCCCAACGGCAGGATCAGCTGCAAGAAGCCCGGCAGGCGGAAGCCCATGATCAGGAACAGCACGCTCGGGTCGAGCACGCCCTGGGCGGCCTGGGCCAGGTACTTGATGAAGCGCCCGCTCATGATGATCACCAGCAGCACTGCGCTGACGGCGCTCAAGGTCACCAGGACCTCGCGGGAGAGATAACGAAAGACGATCAAACCAGACACTCCTGGGTTGTCAGGGCGGACTGCCAAACAATGGCGCCAAACAATGACTTAGTACAGCCAAGACCAATGCCGGTTCGCCATAGGCGAACCTCCATGTAAAGTGCGCGCATTATCCTGTGATTGACCGCCCCTGTCACTTGGCCGCGCATGAAGCCGCAAAACAGGGTTGTCAGCAGCCTTGCCGCAGGCTCAAACTGGCAGCTTTTCCACGGGTACGCGACCACGCGGCCTGGCCCGCCCAGAGCGCTGGAACACAAAGCGCCAACTGTATCGATCATTCGGGGACCCTGACATGGAACTGGTTGTAAAAAGCGTAGCTGCTGCATCGGTAAAAACCGCCACTCTGGTCGTACCAGTTGGTGAAGGCCGCAAGCTCGGCGCTGTTGCCAAGGCCGTCGACCAAGCCTGCGAAGGTGCCATCAGCGCCGTGCTCAAGCGTGGCGACCTGGCCGGCAAGCCGGGCCAGACCCTGCTGCTGCAGAGCCTGCCGGGCCTGAAGGCCGAGCGTGTGCTGCTGGTTGGCAGCGGCAAGGACGAAGCCCTGGGCGATCGCGCCTGGCGCAAGCTGGTCGGCAGTGTCGCCGGCGTGCTCAAAGGCCTGAACGGTGGTGACGCCGTACTTGCCCTGGACGATGTCGCCGTCAGCAACCGCGACGCCCACTACGGCAAATACCGCCTGCTGGCCGAGACCCTGCTCGACGGCGAGTACGTGTTCGACCGTTTCAAAAGCCAGAAGGCCGAGCCACGTGCCCTGAAAAAGGTCACCCTGCTAGCCGACAAGGCGGGCCTGGCCGAGGTCGAGCGCGCCGTCAAGCACGCCACTGCCATCGCCACCGGCATGGCCTTCACCCGCGACCTGGGCAACCTGCCGCCCAACCTGTGCCACCCAAGCTTCCTCGCCGAGCAGGCCAAGGAACTGGGCAAGGCACACAAAGGCCTCAAGGTCGAAGTGCTCGACGAGAAGAAGATCAAGGACCTGGGCATGGGCGCGTTCTACGCCGTGGGCCAGGGCAGCGACCAGCCGCCACGCCTGATCGTGCTCAACTACCAGGGCGCCAAGAAGGCTGACAAGCCGTTCGTGCTGGTGGGCAAGGGCATCACCTTCGACACCGGCGGCATCAGCCTCAAGCCAGGCGCCGGCATGGACGAAATGAAGTACGACATGTGCGGCGCCGCCAGTGTGTTCGGCACCCTGCGTGCGGTACTCGAACTGCAACTGCCGATCAACCTGGTGTGCCTGCTGGCCTGCGCCGAAAACATGCCGAGCGGCGGTGCTACCCGGCCAGGTGACATCGTCACCACCATGAGCGGCCAGACCGTCGAAATCCTCAACACCGATGCCGAAGGCCGTCTGGTGCTGTGCGATACCCTGACCTACGCCGAACGCTTCAAGCCCCAGGCGGTGATCGACATCGCCACCCTGACCGGTGCTTGCATCGTTGCCCTGGGCAGCCACACCTCGGGCCTGATGGGCAACAACGACGACCTGGTCGGCCAGTTGCTCGATGCCGGCAAGCGCGCCGACGACCGCGCCTGGCAGTTGCCGCTGTTCGACGAGTACCAGGAGCAACTGGACAGCCCGTTCGCCGACATGGGCAACATCGGTGGGCCGAAGGCCGGCACCATCACGGCGGGCTGCTTCCTGTCGCGCTTCGCCAAGGCCTACAACTGGGCGCACATGGACATCGCGGGCACCGCCTGGATCAGCGGTGGCAAGGACAAGGGCGCCACTGGCCGCCCGGTCCCGCTGCTGACCCAGTACCTGCTCGATCGCGCTGGCGCCTGATGCCGTGAGACCGGTGGCGCCATGCGCGCCACCGGCCGGCAGACCCCACCATGAGCAAAGTCGATTTCTACATCCTGCCCACCGATTCCTTGTCGGCGCGGCTCGATTTCGCCTGCAAGTTGTGCGACAAAGCCTGGCGCCTCGGCCACCGGGTCTACTTGCATTGCCAGGACGCCGAGCAGCGCAGCGAACTGGACCAACGTCTATGGCACTTCAAAGGCGAGGCTTTCGTGCCCCACGACCTGGCGGAGCTGCACGCTGATGCCACCGTGGCCTTAGGGCTTGGCGAGGATGCCGGGCAACACCGTGACCTGCTGATCAACCTGGGTGCTGGCGTACCCGCGTTCGTAGGGCAGTTCGAACGGGTTGCCGAAATCGTCGTCGAGGAACCGAGCATCCGCCAATCGGCCCGTGAGCGGTTCCGTTTCTACAGTGAACAGGGCTATGCTCTGCAAGACCACCGCTTACAGCGACTTTGACGACGATGGACAAGCCCTCCCCTTTGCCCGACTCCGCCCACCTGCTCGATGACCTCGAGTCGATCCGCCAACTGCTGGGCGACGCTGACCTGCAACCGCCGCTGCTGACCGAGACGGTGGAACAGATCCCGTTGTTGCTAGACGAGCCTGGCGGCAATGCCGCACCTGCCATCGCGCCTGCCGTCGCTGAACCTGAGGAAGATTCGCAAACCCGCCGCCAGGACACCCTGTTGCACCTGGAAAGCGAGTTGCGCGCGGCAGCGCAGGCGATCATGCAAGACGTGATCAATGACTTCACCCCGCACATCGAGAACGAGATCAAGCGTCGACTGGATGCGCGCATCGAACGATTGATCAAGCGCTCCGAGTAAACCGGCCCCGCGCACGCCCCTCTTCGCGGTTTTACCCGCGAAGTAACCACCGCCCGCCTGCAGATGACAGCCGCGTGTCGCCTGCGGCCCCCACCTTGGTTATACTTCCCGGCTTTCCCGAATAAATGCACAGGGTCCCGCCGCGCATGGATAAGACCTACCAGCCGCACGCCATCGAAACTTCCTGGTACAACACCTGGGAGTCCGAGAACTATTTCGCTCCACAAGGTGCAGGCGAGTCCTACACCATCATGATCCCACCGCCGAACGTCACCGGCAGCCTGCACATGGGCCATGGGTTCAACAACGCGATCATGGACGCCCTGATCCGCTTCCGCCGCATGCAGGGTCGCGACACCCTGTGGCAGCCGGGTACCGACCACGCCGGTATCGCCACGCAGATGCTGGTCGAGCGTCAGCTCGAAGCCAAAGGCCAGAGCCGTCATGACCTGGGCCGCGAACAGTTCCTGGAAAAAGTCTGGGAGTGGAAGGATCAGTCCGGCGGCAACATCAGCCGTCAGATCCGCCGCCTGGGCTCGTCGGTCGATTGGAGCCGTGAACGCTTCACCATGGACGATGGCCTGTCCGAAGCGGTCAAGGAAGCCTTCGTGCGCCTGCACGAAGACGGCCTGATCTACCGCGGCAAGCGCCTGGTCAACTGGGACACCAAGCTGCACACGGCAATCTCCGACCTCGAAGTGGAAAACCACGACGAGAAGGGCCACCTGTGGAACCTGCGCTACCCGCTGGCCGACGGCGCCAAGACCGCCGAGGGCAAGGACTACCTGGTGGTTGCCACCACGCGTCCGGAAACCCTGCTGGGTGATGCGGCTGTCGCGGTCAACCCGACCGACGAACGCTACCAGGCCCTGATCGGCAAGTTCGTCGAGCTGCCGCTGGTCGGCCGCCGCATCCCGATCATCGCCGACGATTATTGCGACCCTGAATTCGGCACCGGCTGTGTGAAAATCACCCCGGCTCACGACTTCAACGACTACGAAGTCGGCAAGCGCCACAACCTGCCGCTGCTGAACATCTTCGACAAGAATGCGATGGTCCTGGCCAGTGCCCAGGCCTTCAACCTCGACGGCAGCGTCAACGAGCAGGTCGACACCACCCTGCCCGCCCAGTACGCCACCCTCGACCGCTTTGTCGCACGCAAGCAGATCGTCGCCGACCTGGACGCCCAGGGCCTGCTGGTCAGCATCGACGACCACGCCCTGAAAGTGCCGAAAGGCGACCGTTCGGGCACCGTCATCGAACCGTGGCTGACCGACCAGTGGTACGTCTCCACCAAGCCGCTGGCAGAGCCTGCCATCGCTGCCGTGGAAGATGGCCGCATCCAGTTCGTGCCCAAACAGTACGAAAACATGTACTTCTCCTGGATGCGCGACATCCAGGACTGGTGCATCAGCCGCCAGCTGTGGTGGGGCCACCGCATCCCGGCCTGGTACGACGAGGCCGGCCAGGTCTATGTCGGCCGCGACGAGGCTGAAGTACGTGCCAAGCACAACCTGGGCGCCGACGTTGCCCTGCGTCAGGACGATGACGTGCTGGACACCTGGTTCAGCTCGGGCCTGTGGACCTTCTCCACGCTGGGCTGGCCGGAACAGACTGAGTTCCTCAAGAAGTTCCACTCCACCGATGTGCTGGTGACCGGCTTCGACATCATCTTCTTCTGGGTTGCGCGCATGATCATGCTGACCATGCACCTGATCAAGAACGAGGACGGCACCCCGCAGGTTCCGTTCAAGACCGTGTACGTACACGGCCTGGTGCGGGACGGCCAGGGCCAGAAGATGTCCAAGTCCAAGGGCAACGTCCTTGACCCGCTGGACATCGTCGACGGCATCACCCTCGACGCCCTGCTGGAAAAAACGCACCAGCGGCATGATGCAGCCCAAGCTTGCCGAGAAGATCGCCAAGCAGACCAAGGCCGAGTTCCCTGAAGGCATCGCCAGCTACGGTACCGACGCCCTGCGCTTCACCTTCTGCTCGCTGGCCTCCACCGGCCGTGACATCAAGTTCGACATGGGCCGCGTCGAAGGCTACCGCAACTTCTGCAACAAGATCTGGAACGCCGCCCGCTACGTGCTGGACAAGGGCGAGGACTGCGGCCAGAACGGCGAAGCCTGCGAGCTTTCGCTGGCCGACCGCTGGATCATCTCGCAGTTGCAGCGTACCGAAGCCGAAGTGACCCGCCAGCTCGAGCAGTTCCGCTTCGACCTGGCCAGCCAGGCCCTGTACGAATTCATCTGGAACCAGTACTGCGACTGGTACCTGGAGCTGTCCAAGCCGGTGCTGTGGGACGAGAACGCCCCCGTCGAGCGCGCCCGCGGCACCCGTCGCACCCTGGTGCGTGTGCTGGAAGTGGCACTGCGCCTGGCACACCCGTTCATGCCGTTCATCACCGAAGAAATCTGGCAGCGCATCGCGCCGCTGGCCGGCGTCAAGGGCAAGACCATCATGCTGCAGCCGTGGCCGGTGGCCAACGAAAGCCGCATCGATGCTGCCGCCGAAGGCGACATCGAGTGGCTCAAGGAACTGATGGTCGGCCTGCGCAACATCCGCGCCGAAATGAACATCGGCCCGGGCAAGCCGCTGCCACTGTTCCTGAAGAACGCCAATGCCGATGACCAGCGTCGCCTGCAGGAAAACGAAGCCCTGCTGAAGAAACTGGCCAAGGTCGAGTCGTTCACCGTGCTCGGCGATGCCGACGAAGCGCCACTGTCGGCCACCGCGCTGGTGGGCGATCTGCAGGTGCTGGTGCCCATGGCCGGCTTGATCGACAAGGACGCCGAACTGGCTCGCCTGAACAAGGAGATCCAGCGTCTGCAGGGTGAAGTCCAGCGCGTCGGCGGCAAGCTGTCCAACGCGGCGTTCGTCGACAAGGCACCGCCTGCGGTGATCGAAAAGGAACGCGCCAAGCTGGCCGAGTCCGAACAGGCCCTGGCCAACTTCACCGAGCAGCATGCGCGTATTGCTGCGCTGTAACAATCTGATAGACCGCTGGGGCCGCTTTGCGGCCCTTTCGCGACACAAGGCCGCTCCTACAGGGACGGCGCCGGTTTGAAGGGCGCCGCTATCCTGTAGGAGCGGCCTTGTGTCGCGAAAGGGCTGTAAAGCAGCCCCACGGCCTGCAACACCGGATCCGACCATGACCGAAAAACCCACCCTGCACCCGCGCAACCGCCACCAGGGTCGCTACGACTTCCCCAGCCTGATCAAGGCCCACCCCGACCTGGCCCGCTTCACCATCACCAACCCGCACGGCAAGCCCAGCATCGACTTTGCCAACCCCGAAGCGGTACGGGTGTTCAACCGCGCTCTGCTCAAGGCCCAATACGGCATCCAGCACTGGGACATCCCCGCCGACTACCTGTGCCCACCCATCCCCGGGCGCGCCGACTACATCCACGTGCTCGCCGACCTGCTGGGCGATGACAACGCCGGCGAGATCCCCAAAGGCGCCCAGATACGCGTACTGGATATCGGCGTGGGGGCCAACTGCATCTACCCGCTGATCGGCCACAGCGACTACCGCTGGCGCTTCCTGGGCTCGGACATTGACCCCGTGGCATTGGCTTCGGCCAAGGCCATCGTCCAGGCCAACGGCCTGAACAAAGCCATCAGCTTGCGCCAACAGGCCAACCGCACGCACATCCTCAGCGGCCTGCTGCAGGACGACGAGCGCTTCGACCTGACCCTGTGCAACCCGCCCTTCCATGCTTCACGCGAGGAGGCCACCCGCGGCAGCCAGCGCAAGTGGAAGAACCTGGGCAAGCAGGACCCCAAGCGCAAACTGCCCGTGCTCAATTTCGGCGGCCAGAACAACGAACTGTGGTGCGAGGGCGGCGAGATCCGCTTCGTGACCCAAATGGTCGGGGAAAGCGCGCAGTACGGCGCAAGCGTGCTGTGGTTCACCAGCCTGGTGTCCAAGGCCAGCAACCTGCCAGGCATCGAAGCGGCGCTGAAAAAGGCCGGCGCCAAGGCTGTGCGCATTGTCGAAATGGGCCAAGGGCAAAAGCAGAGCCGCATGGTCGCCTGGAGCTTCCAGGACGACAACGCTCGCCAGGCCTGGCACGCGCGACGCAAAACGCAAGGATGAAAAAAAACCGCGTTCGGGCAAGCCGGACGCGGTTTGGTCAACGCTTCAACAATTACTTGTTGATGGCATCGGTCAGCACTTTGGCTGGGACGAACTTGACGACTTTCTTGGCAGCGATTTCGATGGCAGCGCCAGTCGAAGGGTTGCGGCCGGTACGGGCAGGACGCTCGGAGACTTTCAGCTTGCCGATGCCTGGCAGGGTGATTTCAGCGCCGTTTTCCAGTTGGTCAGCAACGATCTGGCCCAGTTGCTCCAGTGCGTTCTTGGCGGTGGCTTTTGGCGCGGCGATCGACTCGGCGATGTCGGCAATCAGTTGGTCTTTGGTCAATGCCATGGTGATGTTCCTTCCCTATCAAATTCAGTAGTTATGCAGCGAGCTACGACGTGATCGGGCCAGCCCCTGAATTCTGGAGGGCCGCGCCAATTCGGGTATGTAGATACGTAAATCGGCGTTTGGTTCGACACGACGCTAGCGTGCTGCCAGCAATGCGCCACACGAGGGGCGCAAGACCGCGCAAAGCTACCACAGGAATAGATAAATATCCGCTGCGCACATCGATTTAATGCAGGTTTTTCAGGGGTTTTGGCTTAAAACGCAAAAAACTGAACAAAAAACGAACAACCGGCATTTCTGCCAACATCCGGCCACTGCATCGCCTTGTCTCTGGGGTAAACTGGACGACTTTTGCAGCGCGGCCGTGCACCGCCCCAGACTCGCCGAGGACTTCATGCCAATTCGTCATTGCATCGTTCACCTGATCGACAAGAAGCCCGATGGCAGCCCCGCCGTGCTGCATGCACGCGACACCGAGCTTGGCGCCTCCGATGCCATCGAAAACCTGCTGGCCGACCTCAACGACAGTTACAACGCCAAGCAAGGCAAAGCGTGGGGCTTCTTCCACAGTGAGTCGGGCGCCTACCCACTCAGTGGCTGGCTGAAGCAGTACCTGGATGCGGAAAAAGACTTCGCCGCGTTCAGCCGTGTAGCCGTCGAACACCTGCAAAAGCTGATGGAAGAGTCCAACCTCTCCACCGGCGGGCACATTCTGTTTGCCCATTACCAGCAAGGCATGACCGACTACCTGGCCATCGCCCTGCTGCATCACAGCGAAGGCGTGGCAGTGAACGCCGAACTCGACGTGACGCCATCGCGCCACCTGGACCTCGGCCAGTTGCACCTGGCAGCGCGCATCAACCTGTCCGAGTGGAAGAACAACCAGAACTCCAAGCAGTACATCTCGTTCATCAAGGGCAAGAACGGCAAGAAAGTCTCCGACTACTTCCGTGACTTCATCGGCTGCCAGGAAGGCGTCGACGGCCCCGGCGAAACCCGCACCCTGCTCAAGGCCTTCAGCGACTTTGTCGAGAGCGAGGACCTGCCCGAAGCGTCGGCCCGCGAGAAGACCCAGACCCTGGTCGACTACGCCACCAGCCAGACCAAGCTGGGCGAGCCGGTTGCCCTGGACGAGCTGTCCAGCCTGATCGATGAGGACCGCCCCAAGGCGTTCTACGATCACATTCGCAACAAGGACTACGGCCTGTCGCCGGAAATCCCTGCGGATAAACGCACCCTTAACCAGTTCCGCCGCTTCACCGGGCGTGCCGAAGGGCTGTCGATCAGCTTCGAGGCGCATTTGCTGGGGGACAAGGTGGAGTATGACGAAGTGGCGGGCACCTTGATCATCAAGGGGCTGCCGACGCAGTTGGTGGACCAGTTGAAGCGGCGTAAAGATTGATATCGGCGGGGGCGCACTCTAAATCTGATAGGACGCCACCAGCGCCTCCTTGGCCGACTTGCGCAGCCGCTTCACCAGGCGCTCCTGGCGCAACGCTTCGCCTTTGTCCGGCCACTGCTCGACATACACCAGCGCCTGCGCCGGGCTGGTCTTGAAGTAACGCGCGCCCTGCCCCTTCTGATGCGCCAGAAAGCGCCGCTGCGGGTCGTCACTGATCCCGCAGTACAGCGACCCATTGGCCGCACGCACCAGGTAGACATACCAGGGTTTGACGGCCTGATTCGGTACTTCTTCGCTCACGACAGCTGCTCTTTGCGTCACGGAGTGGGTACGTTGCCCTGCTGGTGCTGGTAAGCCCGCAGCCCCTTGAACGCCTGCTGGCGTACCTTGTTCTGCAACAGCGGCGTCCAGCCGAGCAGCACACCTGGCGAGCCCAGTGCCTGACGCGACCAGCGCCAGAGGTCGAAACTGTCGTCATGCTGACAGATCAACCCGTCACGGATGACAAACCGCGCCTGGATATCGTTGACCACGGTGCGGCCGGTCTGGCTGAACAGGTAGCTCGCGACCCAGTGCGCGCTACCACTGTGCGCATCCGCGCGAACGTTGTCGAACTTCAGGGTGAAGCCCTTGGCGCGCGTGGTCAGCATCCGCCACATATCGCAGGCATCCTGACCGCGCAGGGTGCCGAAGACCGGGTCGCTGAACACGATGTCGTCGCTGTAGCAGGCCACCATAGCCTCGGCGTCCAGGCGCTGGAAGGCCTGGTAGAAGCGGGTGATCAGGTCGCGGTTGGCATCGCTCATGAGGGCAGGTCCGTCCTGGGAATAGAAGGATGCAAGATAATCTGCCCGCTGCGCTTGCGCCAGTGCTGGCCCTTTCGCGGGGCAAGCCCGCTCCCACAAGTACTTCACAAACTTCAATTGTGGGAGCGGGCTTGCCCCGCGAAAGGGCCAGCATGGACAGAATCAGCATCAGACTTTTTCGCTGGTCACCTGCACATGCAACGCGCGCCCTGCGCCAAGCCCGAAACCAATAGCACCTATGCCCAGCACGGCAAAAATCCACCCCACTGCCGCCCAGCCACCGGTCATATCGTGCACCAGGCCCACTGCAAACGGCCCCATCGACGCCAGGGTGTACCCTACCCCCTGTGCCATGCTCGACAGGTTCGCCGCCACATGCGCATCCTTCGAACGCAGCACGATCAACGTCAGCGCCAGGGCAAAGGTGCCGCCCTGCCCCAGGCCCAGCAGTACAGCCCAGCCCCACAGCCCTGAAATCGGCGCATACAGGCAACCGAACAGGCCGGCCAAGGTAACCAGCATGACGATCACGATAGCCAGGCGCTGATCCTTGCCGCGTGTTGCCAGCCAAGGCGCACTGAGCGAGCTGACCAATTGCACGATCACCGACCCCGACAACACCAGCCCCGCCTCGGTCGGGGTCAGGCCGCGGCCAATCAGAATCGACGGCAACCAGCCGAAGACGATATAGGCCAGCGATGACTGAAGGCCCATGTACAAGGTCACCTGCCAGGCCAAGGGGTCGCGCCAAAGGCCACGCACCCGATAAGCAACCTTGTGCAGGCCGTGCCCCTGGCGCGCCTGCGGTATCCAGACGAGCATGGCCAGCAGTGCCGGCACCGCCCAGAAGCCTAGCCCCAGCGCCCAACTGCCCTCGTAGCGTTGAGCCAGGGGCACCGTGGCGCCGGCTGCCATGGCTGCGCCCAGGCACAGGGCCATGGTGTACACGCCGGTCAACGTCCCGGCGTGCTGCGGGAAATCGCGCTTGACGATGCCCGGCAACAGCACGCCGATGATGCCAATACTGGCGCCGGCCATGAGGCTGCCCAAGAATACCCCGGCCGTCCCAAACGCGCTGCGCACCACAATGCCCAAGGCCAAGGTGAGGAGAATGCCGAAAATCACCCGCTCACTGCCAAAACGCCGCGCCAGGACCGGCGCCAGCGGCGCAAACAAGCCCAGACACAGCACCGGCAAGGTGGTCAGCAGGCCCGCCTGCGACGCGCTCAGGCCCAAGCCCTCGGAAACCAGGCCGAGTACCGGGGCCATGCTCGACAACGCCGGGCGCAGGTTCAGCGCCACCAGCACCAGGCCCAGCAGCAACAGCCAGGGCCTGCGCAGCAGCACAGGCTGCTGCTGAACCTGCTCGTCATCGGCTTCGGCGTCGATCAACAGTTCGTCGAGTTCCCGCTCGCCGGTGGGGGTGCTACGGGTGATGGATTCAGCCATGGCCTTCTCTGGGTCAGGATTCGATGAGGGTGCGGCTCAGGCGCTTGGCCCGCTCCGCATCACGTTGTTCGATGGCATCGAGGATTTCCCCGTGCAGATCGAACGTGGACTGGCAGCGTGGGACGGTGGTCATGTTGTGTTGCAGCGCTGCCGCTACCACACCGGAGAAATACCGGTACAACTCACTCAATGCAGGGTTGTGGGCGGCATCGACCAGGCGCTGGTGGAACACCAGGTCGCAGGTCACGTAGGCATCGATGTCGCCGTGAAAGTGCCCGGCACTGCCTTCAAGGGCTTCACGCAGCGCCTTCAGGTCTGCGTCGGTGCGGCGCAACGCCGCCAGGCCGATGGCCTCGGTCTCGAGGATATGGCGGGTTTCCCGCGCCTGTTCAGGCGTGCAACGCGACATCGCCTGCACAGCCAACAGCGGGTCCTGCACAGCACGCAGATAACTGCCATCGCCCTGCCTGATCTCAACCAGGCCACTGAACGCCAGCACACGCATGGCCTCACGCACGGTGTTGCGGCTGATGCCCAGCGCCTGGGCCAGCTCAGGCTCGGTCGGCAGTCGCTGCCCTACCTGCCAGTCGCCCTGAAGGATGCGCTCACGCATGCGCTCCACGGCGAGTTCGACCAGGGAACGCTTGGTCAACGCTACGCTCATCACATTCAACCAATCATCCGATGAATTACCGAAGCTTAATGGATGGCGCTCTGGACGGCAAACCACCTGGTATTTCTGCCAGTTGTGAGCAGCGCACTTTATTGCAACGCTCGCTGTACCTTCCAAGGATGCCTCTCCATGCGACCATCAGCCTTGCTTCTGCTGACGTTGGCCTTGCTGGCAGGTTGCGGCCCCGCGCAAAAAGGGCCTGAACCGAAAACCCTGATCGTCGGCATCCAAGGTGTGCAATTCGAACAGTACGAGGCATTGGGCGATGCCACCCACCTGAAGCAACGTCTGTATTACGCGTACACCTATACCGGCGGCATCACCGGCAAGGCCAGCGAGCAGCCCACCCTCAGCGGCCCAGGCTGGGTCACCTTGCTCACTGGGGTCTGGAGCAACAAGCATGGCGTTGACTCCAATGCCGAGTCGCTGCGGGTCGACCCGGCATTTCCCAGCTTGTTCAAGCGGCTGCGTGAGGCACTGCCGACGGCCTACCTCGCCAGTGTGGTGCACAGGTCGCCCATCAACACCGCATTTTTGCTCGAAGATGCCCATGGCAACGATGTGCGCGAAAGCGGCTTGTCCGATGAACAGGTCACCCTGCGAGCACTGCAGATTCTCGGCAGCACGCCTGCCGACTTCACCTTCATTGAGCTGGGCGAACCTGATGAAGCCGGCCACGCTGCAGGCTTCGGCGAGCGCTACCAACAGGCACTGCGCAATGCCGATAACCGGCTGGGGAGACTGCTGGACAAGGTCGACGAACGGCGCCTCAATCACCCGCAAGAAGACTGGCTGGTGATTGTCAGTACCGACCATGGCCGCGACTATCGGGGCAAGGGCCATGGTGGCGTCACCGAGCAGGAAAAGACCACCTTCATCGCCAGCAACAAACCGATGAACGAAGAGCTGACCGAGCCCATCCTCCCAGAAGAAAACCCCGGGCCAAACAACCTTTATTGCCTTGCCGCGCAGACCTCGGTGGCGCCCACCGTCCTGCGCCACATGGGCCAGGCGCTGCAAGCCCAGTGGCTACTGGACGGCCCCCCCCTGCTGGGTAAGGCAGGTGCGCGCAAGGCCAGGGCCGATGAAGCCAATGCGCGTCTACGCTGGCACAGCAGCGCCAAGGGCTACCTGACCATCCTCAAGAACGGGCATGTGGTTGCACAAGTACCGGCCGCGGCCGGGCAATGGACCGACCCGGACGGCATGGATACCGTCAACGACTACGTGCTGGTACTTGATGCCACCCCGGTGGCGGTGCGCAACAGGCCTGCCGGCCAACCCTACAACATCGAGGAAGTGGCCTACTGAACGTTGCGCCCTGAATGAAAAACCCCGCCTGGCAGCCAGTGCCAGGCGGGGTTCGATCAAAGCGGACGGCTGCTTGAGCCTGCCTGATCAGTTCAGCGCATCGAGCAATGCCTGGTTCATTTCCGGGGTACCGATGGTAATGCGCAGGAACTGGGCAATCCGCGCCTGCTTGAAGTGCCGCACGATCACCCCCTGCTCACGCAGGCGCGCCGCCAATTCGGCCGCATCCTGTTGCGGGTGACGGGCGAAGATGAAGTTGGCCGCCGACGGCAGCACCTCGAAGCCCTTGGCAGTCAGTTGCTCGACCAGCACTTCCCGGCTGTCGATCACCTTGCGGCAGGTTTCTTCGAAGTAGGCACGGTCTTCGAACGCCACGGCCGCACCGACGATCGCGGCACGGTCCAGCGGGTAGGAGTTGAAGCTGTTCTTGATCCGCTCCAGCGCCTCGATCAGGTCCGGGTGGCCGACCGCCAGGCCAACGCGCAAACCCGCCAGCGAGCGCGACTTGGACAGGGTCTGGGTGACCAGCAGGTTGTCATAGCGGTCCACCAGGCTGATGGCCGTCTCGCCACCAAAGTCGATGTAGGCTTCATCCACCACCACTACCGAATCACGGTTGGCTTGCAGCAGTTGCTCGACCGCCTGCAATGGCATCAGGCAGCCGGTGGGCGCGTTCGGGTTGGGGAAGATAATGCCAGCGTTAGGCTTGTTGTAGTCCTCGACACGGATCTGGAACTGCTCGTCCAGCGCCACCTGCTCGAAGGCGATGCCATACAGGCCGCAGTAGACCGGGTAGAAGCTGTAGCTGATGTCCGGGAACAACAGCGGCGCGTCGTGCTGGAACAGACCGTGGAAGATGTGCGCCAGCACTTCGTCCGAACCGTTGCCGACGAACACCTGGCCAGGGGTTACCCCGTAGTACTCGGCCACCGCCTGCTTGAGCCGGTCACCGTTCGGGTCCGGGTACAGGCGCAGGTTGTCGTTCAGCTCGCCACGCATGGCTTCCAGCGCCTTGGGCGACGGGCCATAAGGGTTTTCATTGGTGTTGAGCTTGACCAGGCGGGCCAGCTTGGGTTGCTCGCCCGGCACGTAAGGCACCAGGTCCTTGACGAAGGGGCTCCAGAATCGACTCATGCTCAGTTCCCCTTGGCTTGGGTCAGGATACGGTATTCGGCGCTGCGGGCGTGGGCCGTCAGCGACTCGCCACGGGCCAGGACCGAGGCGGTGTGGCCCAGCTCGGACGCGCCCTGCTCGGAGCAGAAGATGATCGACGAACGTTTCTGGAAGTCATACACCCCCAGTGGCGAAGAAAAGCGCGCAGTGCCGGACGTCGGCAGCACATGGTTGGGGCCTGCGCAGTAGTCACCCAGCGCTTCGCTGGTGTGGCGGCCCATGAAGATCGCGCCGGCGTGGCGGATCTGCGGCAGCCAGGCTTGCGGGTCTGCGACCGACAGCTCCAGGTGCTCGGGGGCGATCCGGTTGGCCACTTCGATGGCCTGCTGCATGTCACGCACCTGGATCAGCGCGCCGCGGCCATTGACCGACTTCTCGATGATCTCGGCGCGCTCCATGGTCGGCAGCAGCTTGTCGATGCTGGCGGCGACGCGGTCGAGGAACTCGGCATCCGGGCTGACCAGGATGGCCTGGGCGTCTTCATCGTGCTCGGCCTGGGAGAACAGGTCCATGGCGATCCAGTCCGGGTCGGTCTGGCCGTCACACACCACGAGAATTTCCGAAGGGCCGGCGATCATGTCGATACCGACCTGGCCGAACACGTGGCGCTTGGCAGTCGCCACATAAATGTTGCCGGGGCCGACGATCTTGTCCACCTGCGGCACGCTCTCGGTGCCATACGCCAGGGCGGCGACGGCCTGGGCACCGCCGACGGTGAACACGCGGTCGACACCGGCAATGCAGGCTGCTGCCAGGACCAGTTCATTGACCTCGCCACGCGGGGTCGGTACCACCATCACCACCTCGGTCACACCTGCGACCTTGGCCGGGATAGCGTTCATCAGCACCGAGGACGGGTACGACGCCTTGCCGCCGGGCACATACAGGCCGGCGCGGTCCAGCGGCGTGACCTTCTGGCCCAGCACGGTGCCGTCGGCTTCGGTGTACTGCCACGAGTCCTGCTTCTGCCGCTCGTGGTAGATACGCACACGGTTGGCGGCCTTTTCCAGGGCCTCACGCTGCGCCGGGGTGATGCGGGTCAGCGCCAGCTCAAGGCGCTCACGGCCCAGGATCAGGTCTTCGATGCGGGTGGCCTGAACACCATCGAAACGCTGGGTGAACTCCACCAGCGCCGCATCGCCACGCTCGCGCACGGCCTTGATGATGTCGAGCACGCGCTGGTTGACCGCGTCATCAGACACACTTTCCCAGCTCAGCAGATGATCCAGATGTCGGGCGAAATCCGGATCAGCGGCGTTGAGACGGGCAATTGCAGTGGACACGGTCATGGCGAGGGCCTCGATTATTAGCGAATGCTCAGGCGCCCTAGGCTACCAGTCCATCCGCGCGGGCACCTGAGAAAAGTGGCTATGACGCGGATAGACGGGCGCGACAGCGGAGGTCGCGCGCAGGAGGTAGAGCGTCTTAGCCGCGGTGTCGCGATTCGACAGCTTTGCGCAGGGTGTCGATCAGGCTCTGGATCCGGGCATGCTGCATCTTCATGGAGGCTTTGTTGACCACCAGGCGCGAACTGATCGTGGCGATCATTTCCTGTGGCTCCAGGCCATTGGCGCGCAGGGTGTTGCCGGTGTCGACCACGTCGATGATCTTGTCGGCGAGGTTGATCAGCGGGGCCAGCTCCATCGAGCCATACAGCTTGATGATATCGACCTGACGGCCTTGCTCGGCGTAGTAACGCTTGGCAACGTTGACGAACTTGGTGGCTACGCGCAGGCGGCCCTTGGGCTCGGGTGCACCAACCACGCCAGCGGTCATCAACTTGCAGCAGGCGATCTGCAGGTCCAGCGGCTCGTACAGGCCCTGGCCGCCGTACTCCATCAGCACGTCCTTGCCAGCCACACCCAGGTCGGCGGCACCATGCTCGACATAGGTCGGCACGTCGGTGGCACGCACGATCAGCAGGCGCACGTCGTCCTGCGTAGTGGGGATGATCAGTTTACGGCTCTTGTCCGGGTTCTCGGTCGGCACGATACCGGCCTCGGCCAGCAATGGCAGGGTATCGTCGAGAATTCGGCCTTTGGATAGCGCGATGGTCAACATGGGAAACGTCGGTCCTTAAGCGGCTACTGCCGACCGGGCGTTAAGCCCGGTCGCATACAATTCGTGTGTGGGAGCGGGCTCGCCCCGCGAACACCGGCAAAGCCGGTGCCATAACCGCGGTGGCTGCTTCGCGGGGCAAGCCCGCTCCCACACCCTGCCCCTGCAGACTCTTAACCCGGTACGCGACGGATCTTCGCGCCCAGCATCTGCAGTTTTTCTTCGATGCACTCGTAACCACGGTCGATGTGGTAGATGCGATCGATCAGGGTATCGCCATCGGCAACCAGTGCCGACAGCACCAAGCTGGCCGAAGCACGCAGGTCGGTGGCCATTACCGGTGCACCTTTGAGCGCCTTGACGCCCGTGACGATGGCCGTGTTGCCTTCGACCTGGATCTGCGCGCCCATGCGGTGCATTTCGTAGACGTGCATGAAGCGGTTTTCGAAGATCGTCTCGATCACCGCGCCAGTGCCTTCGGCGATGGCGTTGAGCGAGATGAACTGCGCCTGCATGTCGGTCGGGAACGCCGGGTAAGGCGCGGTACGCAGGTTCACAGCCTTGGGCCGCTTGCCGTGCATGTCCAGCTCGATCCAGTCTTCGCCGGTGTTGATGTCGGCGCCCGCTTCCTTGAGTTTTTCCAGTACTGCTTCAAGGATGGTCGGGTCGGTGTCCTTGACCTTGACGCGGCCACCGGTGACGGCAGCGGCGACCAGGTAGGTACCGGTCTCGATACGGTCTGGCATGACCCGGTAGGTGGCCGAGTGAAGGCGCTCGACGCCATCGATGGTGATGGTGTCGGTGCCGGCGCCCTGAATCTTGCCGCCCATGGCGTTGATGAAGTTGGCCAGGTCGACCACTTCAGGCTCGCGCGCGGCGTTTTGCAGTACGCTGCGACCCTTGGCCAGGGCTGCGGCCATCATGATGTTCTCGGTACCGGTCACACTGACGGTATCGAAGAAGAAGTGCGCACCGCGCAAGCCACCTTCAGGGGCCTTGGCCTTGATGTAGCCGGCTTCGACTTCGATCTTCGCACCCATGGCTTCCAGGCCACGGATGTGCAGGTCGACAGGGCGCGAGCCGATGGCGCAACCGCCAGGCAGAGCCACTTCGGCCTCGCCGAAGCGCGCGACCATAGGGCCCAGCACCAGGATCGAGGCGCGCATGGTCTTGACCAGCTCGTACGGCGCGACCAGCGTCTTGATGGTACGCGGGTCGATTTCCACCGACAGCTTCTCGTCGATCACAGGCTCGATGCCCATGCGCCCGAACAGCTCGATCATAGTGGTGATGTCGTGCAGGTGCGGCAGGTTGCCCACGGTGACCGGGCCGTCAGCCAGCAGGGTCGCCGCCAGAATCGGCAGGGCCGCGTTCTTCGCGCCCGAAATGCGGATCTCGCCGTCAAGGCGAGCACCGCCAGTAATAATCAGTTTGTCCATTGGAGTCTCGCCGCCAAGTTGGCTCAGGTGCGCTCAGCCCAGGCTGCGCTGCTGAAAAATTTCATGGTTACCGCATGGATGCTGCCATTGGCGATCCAGGGATTAAGGTGAGCATAGATCGCCTGTTGACGCTTGACCGGGCTCAGGCCAGCCAACTCGTCGCTGATCACGTTCAACTGGAAGTTGCAGCCTTCGCCTTCAACTTCGACCCGGGATCCCGGCAATTTTTCTTCAAGGAAGCTTTTAACTTCTACGGCCTGCATGCTCAACCTCAATCGGCGCCCGATGCGCACGGGTCGGCCATCATACAAAAAAGCCCCTCGCCTGCGAAGCCCACTGAAGGTTTGCGCTGACCGAGGGGCCATCCATCCGTGTCAGGCCATCAGCTGGCCAGCACTTCATCGAGGTCGTAGACCTCGGCAATCTCCCGCATGTCTTCGGGCATTCCACGCACTTCGCAGACCTTGCCAGTGGCCTGGCCATCGCGGATGAACGCCAGCAGCAGCGACAGGCCGACGCTCGACGACTTGTCCACCGCCGAGCAATCGAGGATCAGGCGCGGCTCTTTGGAAGCCTCGACCAGCGCCTTGCCTTGCTTGCGCAAGGCCGGGCCACTGCGATAGTCCAGCACGCCTGCCAGGCGCAGTACGCCCGGCTCGGCCATGCTTACGCCGGTTTCACTCATTTCACGACCTTATCGGACGATTGATCGGCTTCCTGCTTGGCCTTGGCCACTTCGCCTGCCCAGCCGTCGATGGTTTTATCCAGGTCGTTGCCGTTGCGCTGCATGGCGTCGGAGAACTGGTCACGGAACAGCTTGCCGATGTTGATGCCGTTGACGATGACGTTACGCACCTTCCACTCGCCGGCGATGTTCTCCAGGGTGTACTGCACCGGATACACGGCACCGTTGTTGCCCGTCACCTTCATGCCGACGCTGGCACGCTTGCCGTCATCGACCTTGGCAGGATCGACGACGATGCCCTGGTTGTTGTATTCCAGCAGGGCGTTGCCATAGAACTGCATCAGGCTGCGCTTGAAGTTTTCCTGGAAGCGCTGCATCTGCTCAGGCGTGGCCTTGCGCGAGTACTTGACGGTCATGATGCTGCGCGAAATACCGTCAGCGTCCACCACCGGGCCGAGGATGCGGTTGAGCGCATCGTAGAAGGCGCTGGGGTTGGACTTGTACTGCTCCTTGTTGGCCTTGAGGTCACCCAGCAGTTCGTTGGTCGTGCCTTGAACCACCTCGTGGGGCGTCTGTGCCGCCAGGGTCAGCAGGGGGAAGGCCGCCAGCAGGACCAGCAGGCCACGTCGCAGGATCGAAATCATGGAAACTCCTTAATTAGCCGGTTGCGCTTCTTTCGGTTCCTTGCCAACGGAGTTGAGCAGGAACTTGCCAATCAGATCTTCCAGCACCAGGGCCGACTGGGTGTCGTGGATGGTCGCGCCATCCTTGAGCACCTGATCTTCGCCGCCCACGCTGATGCCGATGTACTTCTCGCCCAGCAACCCGGCGGTCAGGATCGAGGCAGTGGAGTCGGTCGGCAGGTTGTCGACGGTCTTGTCCAGCTGCAGCGTCACCCGACCGGTGTAGGAATCACGGTCCAGATCGATGGCGGTGACCTTGCCGATCGTCACACCGGCCATGGTCACTTTAGCTCTGACCGTCAAACCGGCGATATTGTCGAAGTACGCATAAACTTTGTAGGTATCACTGCTCGGGCTGGCCGACAGCCCGCTGACACGCAGGGCCAGCAGCAGCAGCGCCAGGATCCCGGCCAGGAGGAACAGGCCGACACCGATTTCCAGGGTGCGGTTTTGCATCAGAAATCTCCAAACATCAAGGCGGTCAGAATAAAGTCCAGACCCAGGACTGCCAACGAGGCATAGACCACGGTCTTGGTGGTGGCGCGGCTGATCCCTTCTGAGGTGGGCTCACAGTCGTACCCCTGGAACACGGCAATCCAGGTGGTGACGAAGGCGAACACCAGGCTCTTGATCAAGCCGTTCAACACGTCGTCGGTAAAGGAAACACTGTTCTGCATGTTGGCCCAGAACGAGCCCTCGTACACGCCCAGCCAGTCGACTGCGACCCACGAACCACCCCAGATGCCGACCACGCTGAAGATCAGCGCCAGCAGCGGCAGCGAGATGAAACCGGCCCACAATCGCGGCGCGATGATGTACTTGAGCGGGTCGACGCCAATCATCTCGAGGCTAGACAACTGCTCGGTGGACTTCATGTTGCCGATCTCGGCGGTCAGCGCGGAGCCCGCACGGCCAGCGAACAGCAAGGCGGTCACCACCGGCCCGAGCTCACGCAGCAGGGTCAAGGCAACCATCTGCCCGACCGCCTGCTCCGAACCGTACTTGGTCAGGATGCTGTAACCCTGCAGCGCCAGCACCATGCCGATGAACACACCGGACACGGCAACGATCGCCAGCGACAGCACGCCCACCGAATACAGCTGCTTGGTCAGCAGCTGGAAACCACCGCCAATGCCGCCACGCCCGACCAGCGCGTGAAACAGGAACAGGCAGGAACGCCCGAGCACCGCCACCACGTCGATCGCCGAGCGACCGAACAGGCGAACACGTTCGAGTAAGGATTTTCTGCGCATCAACGCGCCCCCAGCAGGTCGGCGCGGTAATCAGGCGCGGGAAAGTGGAAGGGTACCGGACCGTCCGGATCGCCCTTCATGAACTGGCGAATACGCGGGTTGTCCGAGCCCATCAGTTCGTCGGGCGTGCCCTGCCCCAGCACCTGACCATCACCGACCACGTAGATATAGTCGGCAATGCTGGCGGTTTCGGCCAGGTCGTGGGAAACGACAATGCTGGTGATGCCCAGTGCATCGTTGAGCAGGCGGATCAGGCGCACCAATACGCCCATGGCGATCGGGTCCTGGCCGACGAACGGCTCGTCATACATCAGGATCTGCGGGTCCAGGGCAATCGCACGGGCCAACGCCACCCGGCGCTTCATGCCACCGGACAGCTCGTCGGGCATCAGGTCGATGGCTCCGCGCAGGCCCACGGCCTGCAGCTTCATCAGCACGATGTCACGGATCATTTCTTCCGACAGCTGGGTATGCACGCGCAGCGGGAAGGCGACGTTCTCGAACACATCGAGGTCAGTGAACAGCGCGCCACTCTGAAACAGCACGCCCATCTGCTTGCGCGCGTCGAACAGGTCGCTGCGCGACAGCGTCGGCAGATTCTGCCCCGCTACCCACACCTCACCACCGGACGGGCGCAACTGCGCGCCCATCAGGCGTAGCAACGTGGTCTTGCCGCAACCCGATGGCCCCATGATGCCGGTGACCTTGCCGCGCGGGATGCGGATGTCGACATTGCTGAAAATGCTGCGCGAACCGCGCTTGAAGGATACCCCCTTCAACTCGACCGCGTAGGCGCTATCCACACTCATCTAGACTCCTTGCTAGTGCAGCCTCGTCCTAATGGACGCCGGCCCTCTTCTTGAAGGCACACGCGCCCGTGGCAGGCCGAATAGCGGCGAACTATAGCACCGCTGACAGCGCCGCCCCAAGGCCGGGGAGCGAGTCGTTCAGCCCTGAGACAGGCTTTGATGGCATTCGTCACAGCAATCGAAAGGGTGAGGGTTTCTTTCATTGCGGCTATAATCGCCGCCTTTTCATCAGGCATTGCTTTTTCGACATGAGCCAATCCAGCGAGCTGATCCAATCCGCCCAACGCACCTTGCGCCTGGAACTCGAGGCCGTAGAGGCCCTGTTGGCGCGCATCGACGACAATTTCGTCAAGGCCTGCGAACTGATCCTGGCAAGCACGGGCCGGGTCGTCGTGGTCGGCATGGGCAAGTCCGGGCACATCGGCAACAAGATCGCCGCCACCCTGGCCAGCACTGGCACGCCTGCGTTTTTCGTGCATCCGGCCGAAGCCAGCCATGGCGACATGGGCATGATCACCCGCGACGATGTCATCCTGGCCCTGTCGAACTCCGGCAGCACCGCCGAAATCGTCACACTGCTGCCCTTGATCAAGCGCCTGGGCATCAAGCTGATCAGCCTCACCGGCAACCCTGATTCGCCCCTGGCCCAGGCCGCCGAGGTCAACCTCGACGCCCGTGTTGCCCAGGAGGCCTGCCCGCTGAACCTGGCGCCGACCTCCTCCACCACGGCATCGCTGGTACTGGGCGATGCCCTGGCGATCGCCCTGCTCGAAGCCCGCGGCTTCACTGCCGAGGACTTCGCCTTCTCGCACCCCGGTGGCGCGCTGGGCCGTCGCCTGCTGCTCAAGGTCGAGAATGTCATGCACACCGGCGACGAACTGCCCCAGGTGGCACGCGGCACCCTGCTCAAGGACGCACTCCTTGAAATGTCCCGCAAAGGCCTGGGCATGACCGTGATCGTCGAAGCCAATGGCACCCTGGCCGGGGTGTTCACCGACGGCGACCTGCGCCGCAGCCTCGATCGCAATATCGACGTGCACACCACGCTGATCGACGACGTGATGACCGTGCACGGCAAGACTGCCCGCGCCGAGATGCTCGCTGCCGAAGCCCTGAAGATCATGGAAGACCACAAGATCGGCGCCCTGGTGGTCGTGGACCGCGACGACCGGCCGACCGGTGCCCTTAACATGCACGATCTGCTGCGCGCCGGAGTGATGTAAATGAACCAGAACCTCATGCAACGGGGCAAGGCCATCAAGCTGGCGGTGTTCGACGTCGACGGCGTGCTCACCGACGGTCGCCTTTATTTCCTCGAAGATGGCAGCGAATTCAAGACCTTCAACACCCTCGATGGCCAGGGCATCAAGATGCTCATGGCCTCGGGCGTAACCACCGCAATCATCAGCGGGCGCAGGACCCCGGTGGTCGAGCGCCGCGCGAAGAACCTCGGTATTCCTCACCTTTTCCAGGGCCGCGAGGACAAATTGGTGGTTCTTGACGGCCTGCTCGCCGAACTGGGCCTAAGCTATGATCAGGTCGCCTATCTGGGCGACGACCTGCCAGACTTGCCGGTGATTCGCCGCGTGGGCCTGGGCATGGCGGTAGCCAACGCCGCGCCGTTCGTTCGCCAGCACGCCCAGGGCGTGACCCAGGCGCGCGGCGGCGAAGGGGCCGCCCGTGAATTCTGCGAACTGATCATGCAGGCCCAGGGCACCCTGGACGCTGCCAACGCCAACTACCTGTAAGGCTGCCCATGTTCAGCAAGAAAGTCCGCAACTTTGCGCTGCTCGGGGTCATCGCCGCCCTGCTGGTGGCGATCGGCTACTGGAACGTCAGCCCGGAAAGCTTCCTCGACAAGCCGGTGAGCCAGGTCGACGATAGCGCTATCGACTACTACGCGACCAACGCCCACAGCCTGCAATTCTTGCCCGACGGCAAACTGCAGTATGAAATGACCGCCGACAAGGTCGAGCACCTCAAGGCCAGCGAAATCACCCTGCTGACCACGCCCGACCTGCATATGTACCGCGGCACCGAGTACCCATGGCACGTGCAGAGCGCCCGCGCCGAGGTCAACCCGGACGGTACCGAGGTCGAGCTGATCGACCAGGTACGCGTTGCCCGCACCGACGAAAAGCAGCGTGAGACCATCATTACCAGCTCACGCATGACCGTGTTCCCGCAGAAGCAATATGCGCAGACCGAGCAAGCCGTTAGAATCGACGGCGCCGGTGGCACAACTACGGGCAAAGGAATGAAAGCGTATTTGAAAGAAGGCAGGATGGACCTGCTCTCTAACGTAAGAGGACAGTATGAGGCTCGTTAAAACCCTCCCCCTTTTGCTCAGCCTGAGCGCAGCACTGGGAAGCGCGAGCGCCTTCGCACTGCCGAACGACCGTGATCAGCCGATCCGTATCCAGGCCGACAATGCCCATCTGGACGACAAGCAGGGTGTGGCCACCTACACCGGCGATGTGATCATCACCCAGGGCTCGATGAAAATCACTGGCAACACCGTGACCATCACCCGCTCCGCCACCGGCGATATCGACGTGGTGACCTCGGTAGGCAACCTGGCCTACTTCGAGCAGCAACAGAGCGCCGCCAAGCCGGACAAGATGAAGGGCTGGGGTGTGACTATCCAGTACCAGTCGCAGAAGGACCTGGTGATCCTCACCGACCGCGCCAAGGTCGAAAACGAAGGCAACACCACCGAAGGCGAGAAAATCGTCTACAACACCCAGACCCAGGTAGCGACCGCCGGTCGCGGTGGCAACGTGACTACACCGCGTCAGCGTATCGACATGGTGATCCAGCCCAAGAAGAAGGCCGAGTAAATGGCAACCCTTAAAGCCCAGCACCTGGCCAAGAGCTACAAGGGTCGGCAGGTCGTGCGCGATGTCAGCCTGTCGATCGACAGTGGCCAGATCGTCGGCCTGCTCGGCCCCAACGGCGCCGGCAAGACCACCTGCTTCTACATGATCGTCGGCCTGGTCCAGGCTGAGCAAGGGCGCGTGCTGATCGACAACCTCGATGTCAGCCACCAGCCCATGCACGGTCGCGCCCGCGCCGGTATCGGCTACCTGCCGCAGGAAGCTTCGATCTTCCGCAAGCTGTCGGTGGCCGACAACATCATGGCGATCCTCGAGACCCGCAAGGAACTCGACCGCGACGGCCGCCGCAAGGAGCTGGAAAGCCTGCTGCAGGAGTTCCATATCAGCCACATCCGCGACAACCTCGGCATGAGCCTCTCGGGTGGCGAACGCCGCCGCGTCGAGATCGCCCGGGCCTTGGCAACCGCACCGAAGTTCATCCTGCTGGACGAACCCTTCGCGGGTGTCGACCCGATTTCGGTCGGCGACATCAAGCAGATCATCCACCATCTCAAGGCCAAGGGCATCGGTGTACTGATCACCGACCACAACGTGCGCGAGACCTTGGATATCTGCGAAACCGCTTATATCGTCAATGATGGCCGACTGATCGCCGAAGGCGATGCCGAGACCATCCTGGCCAACGACCTGGTCAAAGAGGTTTACCTGGGTCACGAGTTCCGACTCTGACCCCGGGACGCACCTGGAGCACCGGCAAATAACCCTTGACGGGGTTTAAGTTGTTACGGTGCTCTAGGCAAACGCTACAATTTAAGGCATAAAACTTGCTTGAATTTGGCGCTCCGGCGCCCTCGTGTAGTGGATGGCGCATGCGCGCCGGCGAACAAGGTATTAAGCCCCTGCCATGAAACCATCGCTCGTCCTAAAAATGGGCCAGCAACTGACGATGACTCCTCAGTTGCAACAGGCCATCCGCCTCCTCCAGCTGTCCACCCTGGACCTCCAACAGGAAATCCAGGAAGCGCTGGAGTCGAACCCGATGCTCGAACGTCAGGAAGACGGCGAGGACTTCGACAATAGCGACCCGATGGCCGATAACGCCGAGAGCAAACCGGCCGCCGAAGCCCAGGACAACAGCTTCCAGGAAAGCACCGCCAGTGCCGAAAACCTGGAAGACGGTGAGTGGAGCGAGCGCATCCCCAACGAGCTGCCGGTCGACACCGCCTGGGAAGACATCTACCAGACCAGCGCCAGCAGCCTGCCAAGCAACGATGACGACGAGTGGGACTTCACCACCCGCACATCGGCCGGCGAGAGCCTGCAAAGCCACCTGCTGTGGCAGCTGAACCTGGCGCCGATGTCCGATACCGATCGCCTGATCGCCGTCACTCTGATCGACAGCATCAATGGCCAGGGCTACCTGGAAGACACCCTGGAGGAGATCTGCGCCGGTTTCGACCCTGAACTGGATATCGAGCTGGACGAGGTCGAAGCGGTCTTGCACCGCATCCAGCAGTTCGAGCCTGCCGGCGTCGGTGCACGCAACCTCGGCGAATGCCTGCTGTTGCAACTGCGTCAGCTGCCGGCCAGCACCCCCTGGATGGCCGAGGCCAAGCGCCTGGTCACCGACTTCATCGACCTGCTGGGTGGCCGCGACTACAGCCAGCTGATGCGGCGCATGAAGATCAAGGAAGACGAACTGCGCCAGGTCATCGAACTGGTGCAAAGCCTCAACCCGCGCCCCGGTTCACAGATCGAATCGAGCGAGCCCGAGTACGTCGTGCCCGACGTCATCGTGCGCAAGGACAGTGAGCGCTGGCTGGTCGAGCTGAACCAGGAGGCGATCCCGCGGCTGCGCGTCAACCCGCAGTACGCAGGCTTTGTCAGACGCGCCGACACCAGCGCCGACAACACCTTCATGCGCAACCAGCTGCAGGAAGCGCGCTGGTTCATCAAGAGCCTGCAGAGCCGCAACGAAACGCTGATGAAGGTCGCCACGCAGATCGTCGAGCATCAGCGCGGTTTTCTCGACCATGGCGACGAAGCGATGAAGCCCTTGGTGCTGCATGACATTGCCGAAGCGGTGGGCATGCACGAGTCGACCATTTCGCGGGTCACCACGCAGAAATACATGCACACGCCCCGCGGTATCTACGAACTGAAATACTTTTTCTCAAGCCATGTGAGCACCGCCGAAGGCGGAGAATGCTCGTCCACGGCGATCCGCGCGATCATCAAGAAACTGGTTGCGGCGGAAAATCAGAAAAAGCCATTGAGTGACAGCAAGATCGCTGGTTTACTGGAGGCACAAGGCATCCAGGTAGCCCGTCGCACCGTCGCCAAGTACCGCGAGTCTCTCGGCATCGCACCGTCGAGCGAGCGCAAGCGACTGATGTAGCCCCTGGTATGTGCCACAGCATTTGCGGGGCAGGTGCAAGACCTGCCTCTTTATGATGCACGGGCAACAAAGGAGAAGCTGTATGCAAGTCAACATCAGTGGACACCATGTAGAAGTCACCCCGCCGCTGCGCGACTATATCGAGCAGAAACTCAAGCGCCTGGAGGGTCACTTCGACAAGATTACCAACGTGCAGGTCATCATGAAGGTCGAGAAGCTGCAGCAGAAGGTCGAAGCGACCCTGCAGATTCCTGGCGGTGAAGTGGTCGCCAACGCGGAACACGAAGACATGTATGCAGCGATCGACGCCTTGGCCGACAAGCTCGACCGCCAACTGAAAAAACACAAGGAAAAACAGCAAAGCCTGCTGCAAGGCACGGCTGCCCGCTGATCCCCCTCATCCATGATCCGACTTGAAACCATCCTGACCCCCGGCCGTTCCCTCGTGAACGTGCCGGGCGGCAGTAAGAAGCGCGCCCTCGAAAAGGTCGCCACTGTCATCGCCGACCAAGTGCCAGAACTGGAGATGCAAGACGTCTTCGAAAAACTGGTCGCCCGTGAAAAACTCGGCTCGACCGGGTTCGGCAACGGCATCGCCATCCCCCACTGCCGGCTCGAAGGATGCACCGCCCCCGTCAGCGCCTTGCTGCACCTGGAGGCACCGATCGACTACGACGCCATCGATGGCGCACCCGTGGACCTGCTGTTCGTCCTGCTGGTGCCCGAAGCTGCCACCGATGCGCACCTGGAACTGCTGCGCCAGATTGCCAGCATGCTCGATCGCAAAGAGGTTCGTGATCGTCTGCGTGCAGCCAGCAGTAACGAGGCCCTTTACCAGGTTGTCCTGGACGTCCAGAGCGAGCCCTGAACATGCGTCTGATCATCGTTAGCGGCCGGTCCGGCTCCGGCAAGAGCACCGCCCTCGATGTGCTGGAAGACAACGGTTTCTATTGCATCGACAACCTGCCCGCCGGCCTGCTACCGCAGCTGGCGGAAAACGCGTTGATCAATACCGAGTTGCTGCAACCCAAGGTCGCCGTGTCGATTGACGCGCGCAACCTGCCCAGCCACCTGTCGCGTTTCCCCGAACTGCTCGAAGAGGCCCGAGCGCGGCACATCCAATGCGACGTGCTGTACCTGGACGCCGACGAAGATACGCTGCTCAAACGCTTCTCCGAGACGCGCCGGCGCCACCCGCTGACCAATGCCAACCGTTCCCTGGCAGAGGCAATACGGGTCGAGAGCGACATGCTGGGGCCGATCTCCGATCTGGCTGACCTGAAAATCGACACTACCAGCCTAAACCTTTACCAACTGCGCGACTCGATCAAGCTACGCCTGCTCAACCAGCCAGAGCCTGGCACTGCGTTTCTGGTCGAATCGTTCGGCTTCAAGCGCGGCATGCCGGTCGATGCCGACCTGGTGTTCGATGTGCGCTGCCTGCCCAACCCCTATTGGAAGCCCGAGCTGCGTGAGCACTCCGGCCTCGATCAGCCGGTGATCGACTACCTCGCCGCCCAGCCGGATGTCGAAGAGATGTTCAACGACATTTCCAGCTACCTGCTCAAATGGCTGCCCCGCTTCGCCGCCAGCAACCGCGCCTACGTCACTATCGCCATCGGCTGCACCGGCGGCCATCACCGCTCGGTGTACCTGACCGAACGCCTCGGCGAGTTGCTGCAGCAATCACTGAAAAACGTCCAGGTCCGCCACCGCGACCTCTAGCCCACAGGATCCACCCCACGATGCCCGCCTGCGAAATCACCATCATCAACAAGCTGGGCCTGCATGCCCGGGCGGCAGCCAAGTTCGTCGGCGTGGCCGGGCGCTTCCCCTGCCAGGTGCGCGTGGGCCGCGCGCCCGACAAGCTGGTGGACGGCAAAAGCATCATGGCAGTGATGATGCTCGCGGCAGGCAAAGGCACCCAGGTGCACCTGCTGACCGAAGGCGAACAGGACAACGAAGCGCTGGAAGCCTTGATCGAGCTGATCAACAACTACTTCGACGAAGGCGAGTAAACCGCTCAGGACATCGCGGTGTCCATCACCATCATCAGGCAGAAACCGATACACAGCCCCAGGCTGGCCAAGCGGTGATGCCCATTGCTGCGCGACTCAGGGATGATTTCCTGGGTCACCACCAACAGCATCGCTCCCGCCGCACACGCCAACCCCAACGGCAGCAGCAGTTCGGCTACGTTGACCAGCCAGGCACAGATCACCGCAGCCACGGGTTCGACCAGGCCTGAAGCGGCTCCGATCAGAAACGCCTTGAACCGCGGCATGCCCGCCCCCGCCAGCACCAGCGCTATCACCAGGCCCTCAGGCACATCCTGCAAGGCGATGCCCATGGCCAGGCTGTCGGCATCCGCCATACCGCCACCCGCCGACACGCCGATGGCCATGCCTTCAGGAATGTTGTGGGCAATGATGGCAATCACGAACAGCCAGATTCGCGCGGCGATCACTGGCTGGTTATCCGTGCCGACCAAGGCTTCCGGCGAGGCCCCGGAAACCTTGAGGTCGACCAGAAACAGGCACAAGGCGCCGAACATCAAGCCAAAGCTGATCAGGCCGCCCGCGCCCCAGGGGCTGAAGCCGATACCTTGAGCCGCTTCCAGCCCCGGAATGATCAGGGAAAACGCGGTGGCTGCCAGCATCACGCCGGCGCCGAAGCCCAGCAGTGTGTCGGCCAGGGCCACCGGCATATTACGTATCACCAACACCGGTACCGCGCCCAGCGCCGTCCCCAACGCGCACAGTGCGCCCCCCTCGAGGGCGCGCAACATGCGCGGTTCCAGGCCCAGCCAGGCAATGCCCTGCGCCAGCAACAGCGCAGTGCCGACCAGCAACAGCAAGGTTCCTATCGCCAGGCGAAACAGACGCACGCTGCTGACGGACAACACCTGTGAACGCATACCGGATCGACTCACTTCAAGGCTTCGAGATAACGACGTTCTACTTCCGCCCAGTCGACGACGTTGTAGAAGGCACCGATGTATTCAGGGCGACGGTTCTGGTACTTGAGGTAGTAAGCGTGTTCCCACACGTCCAACCCCAGGATCGGCGTATTACCGTGCATCAGCGGGCTGTCCTGGTTGCCGCTGCTTTCAACCACCAGCTTGTTTTCCGGGGTGACGCTGAGCCAGGCCCAACCACTGCCGAAGCGGCTCAGTGCCGCTTTGGTGAACGCGTCCTTGAAGGCGTCGAAACCACCCAGCTCGGCTTCGATTGCCTTGGCCACCTGACCGTGCGGCTGGCCGCCACCCTGTGGCGCCATGACGGTCCAGAACAGCGTGTGGTTGGCGTGGCCACCCCCTTGGTTGATCACCGCAGCCTGCAGCTTCTCTGGCAACTGCTTGACCGCGCCGACCAACTGCTCCACCGGCCACTCGGCCCATTCGGTGCCTTCGATAGCGGCGTTGAGGTTGTTGATATAGGCCTGGTGATGCTTGCTGTGGTGAATCTCCATGGTCTGGGCATCGATGTGCGGTTCCAGCGCATCGTAGGCATAGGGCAACGCAGGCAAGGTGTGTGGCATGTCAGTGGATTCCGTAAGCGTGGGGTCTGGGTGTCACGTCGGCCTTCGCCGCCAGCGCGCTGGCCGCGGGTGCGTGACGGTTGAGCAGGCGCTCGGTGCGCGGGTACTGGCCGTACTCGGCGATGAAATTCAGCAACTCGGTGTAGGTGCGCCCACTGTGGCGCAGCGCGGCATCGCGCAGCGCCTGGGGCAAGCGGGCCTCCTGGCTGGCCTGCAGCAGGCGCTGATGCGCAGAGCACAGGTAGTCGGCGCTCTCGTGCGGCTGGTTCAGCCGCAGGTGCAGGTCGGCCAGGTTGTGGTGAGCGATGACGAACACCGCCACCGCTTCGTCGACGTCATGCCAGCGCTCGAACAGCACCTGGGCCAGCGCCAGGGCTTGCAGGTAGTGTTCCCGTGCATCGACCCACTCACCTTGCTCGAACAGGTGGTTGGCCATTTCGGTGGTGCGTTTCCAGTGCTGCATGGCGTGTCTCCTGCGCCGGGGTCAGATCCCGCCGGCGGTGAGTTTTTCCGGGTCGAGCAGCGCTTCCAGCTGGTCGCGCGACAAGTCGGTATGCTCCAGCGCCACATCGATGATCGGGCGGCCTTGCTGGTAGGCGGTCTTGGCGACTTCGGCGGCCTTGAGATAGCCGATGATCGGGTTCAGCGCCGTGACCAGGATCGGGTTGCGCGCCAGCGCCTCCTTGAGCTTGCCTTCATTGACCTTGAACGTGGCGATGGCCTTGTCGGCCAGCAAGCGGCTGACGTTGGCCATCAGTTCGATGCTTTCCAGCAGGTTGCGGGCGATCACCGGCAGCATCACGTTCAGCTCGAAGTTGCCCGACTGCCCGGCGATGGCGATGGTCGCGTCATTGCCGATGACCTGCGCAGCCACCATGGCAGTGGCTTCCGGGATCACTGGGTTGACCTTGCCCGGCATGATCGAAGAGCCAGGCTGCAGGCCTTGCAGTTCAATCTCGCCAAGGCCGGCCAACGGGCCGGAGTTCATCCAGCGCAGGTCGTTGGCGATTTTCATCAGCGCCACCGCAGCAGTCTTGAGCTGCCCGGAAAGAGCTACGGCGGTGTCCTGCGAGCCGATCAGGGCAAACAGGTTCTGCCCAGGGGTGAACTCGACCTGGGTCAGGGCACTGAGCTGGCGCGCGAAGCCGGCAGCGAACTGTGGGTGGGCGTTGATACCCGTTCCCACCGCCGTGCCGCCCTGGGCCAGCGCCTGCAGGCTCGGCAGGGTCGCCTCGATGTGCGCCTGCGCGCCTTTGATTTGTGCTGCCCAGCCGTCGAGCACCTGGCTCATGCGCACGGGCATGGCGTCCATCAGGTGGGTACGGCCGGTTTTGACGAATGGGTGTACCTGCTGCGATTTGGCCTCGATCACCTGTACCAGGTGACGCAACGCTGGCAGCAGTTGCTCGTGCAGCGCCAGGGCGGCACTGACATGGATGGTAGTCGGGATGATGTCGTTGCTGCTCTGGCCGCAGTTCACATGGTCGTTGGCATTGACCGCATTACCCAGCACGCGAGTCGCCAGGGTGGCGATCACCTCGTTGGCGTTCATATTCGAACTGGTGCCGGAACCGGTCTGGAACACATCCACCGGGAAATGCTGGATGAAATCTTCCGCCAGCAGTTGTTCGACTGCCTTGACGATGGCCTGACCTTGCTCGGCGCTCACCTGCTCCAGCTCGATGTTGGCCTTGGCCGCTGCGGCCTTGGCCAGCAGCAATGCGCGAATGAACTGGGCCGGCATGCGCTGGCCGCTGACCGGGAAGTTGTCGACCGCGCGCTGGGTCTGGGCGCCATACAGGGCCTCGGCAGGCACCTGCAGCTCACCCATGCTGTCACGCTCGATACGGGTATTACTCATCGTCTAATCCTTGCATCAGTTCATCGGGAGAAATCGAAGGCAGCAGCACGCAATTGGCCAATTGCAGGGCGTAGGGCTGCCAGCGCTGGTTCTGTTCGCGGCGGTCGAGGTTGCGCAGGTCGAGCAAGGGTCGCCAGGCCTGGTCCAGGCACAGGCAGCGCCAATGCCAGGGCAGCATGCGGTCGCAAGCGGTATCCAGGAGCAGGCGAAAGGAGGTCAGGGCCACCGTCCATGGCAAGGTTTCGGTGCAGCACACCAGGTAGCGGCCTTCGGCCAGGTAGTGCTCGATCAGGCGCGGCTCATCGGGCTCGAGCGCGCAGCGAATGCGCCGGCTGAGCCAGCGCCAGTTTTCCAGGTAGGGCAACTCGTGGAGGACGGATTTCATGAACACCATCGCCAAGCAACTGGGTAATGATATTCATTATTAAGTGATAAATAGAATCACTTCAAGAGGGCATCGACCAAAGCAGGGAGTAAGCAGGTATAAAAAAACCCGGCGCGCAGGCCGGGTTTTGTAGATCAGGCGGCCACTCAGCTGCCGGCAACGGTCATCCGTTCGATCAGCACCGAGCCCGTGTGAATATTGCTGCGGGTCTCAAGATCGCTGCCGATCGCCACGATTTGCTGGAACATGTCCTTCATGTTCCCGGCGATGGTCACTTCCTGGACCGCATGCTGGATCTCGCCGTTCTCGACCCAGAAGCCTGCAGCCCCACGCGAATAGTCGCCCGTGACCATGTTCAGGCCATGCCCCATCAACTCGGTCACCAGCAAGCCACGCCCCATCCGGCGGATCAGGGCCGCCTGGTCCTCGACGCCGTGGGTCACATACAGGTTGTGCACCCCCCCGGAGTTGGCCGTGCTGGGCAGGCCGAGCTTGCGCCCGGAATAGGTCCCCAGCAGGTACGACACCAGCTCACCCTTGTCGACGAACGGTTTGGCGTAGGTCGCCAGGCCGTCACCGTCGAACGCAGCACTGCCCAAGGCCCGGGGAATATGCGGGCGCTCATCGAGGGTCAGCCAGCTTGGGAACAGCCGCTGCCCGATAGTGCCTTCAAGGAACGACGACTTGCGGTACAGGTTGCCGCCGGAAATGGCCGACAGGAAGCTGCCAAACAGGCCGCCGGCGAGCTCTGCCGAGAACAGCACCGGCACTTCGCACGTCGGCACCGGGCGGGCGCCGAGGCGGCTGGCCGCACGCTGGGCCGCACGCTGGCCGATGCTGCGCGGGTCGGCCAACAAATTGCCCTGGCGGTTTACGTCATACCAGTAGTCACGCTGCATCTGGCCATCACCCTCGGCGATCATCACGCAGCTCAGGCTGTGTCGGGTCGAGGCGTAGCTGCCGATGAAGCCGTGGCTGTTGCCATACACTCGGCACCCTTGGTGAGTGTTGAGCGTGGTGCCATCGGCGTTGAGAATGCGTGAATCGGCGTCGAACGCCGCGGCCTCGCAAGCCAGGGCCATCTCGATCGCCTTCTCGGGTTCGATGTCCCAGTCGTGGTAAAGGTCCAGGTCCGGGATATCGCGGGCCATCAGGGCGGCGTCGGCCAAGCCGGAGCATTCGTCTTCGGACGTATGCTTGGCGATCGCCAGCGCGGCGGCTACGGTTTCGCGGATCGCCTCGGGGCCACTTGCCGAGGTACTGGCCGAACCTTTGCGCTGGCCGACATAGAGGGTGATGCCAAAGCCCTGGTCACGGTTGAACTCGACCGTTTCGACCTCGCGCTGACGCACCGTGGTGGACAGGCCTTGCTCCAGCGAGACCGCCACTTCGCAGGCACTGGCGCCCTGGCGACGCGCTTCGGCGATGATCGCTTCGACCTGCTCCTGCAAGGCTGGCAGGTCTTTCGGACCTACGCTCTGGACTGCACTCATGGTTCTCTCCACTCAAATTCTGCGTTCGGCGAGGGTCATTCTACGACCGGGCCGGACAAGCGGCCCCCGACTGGTTATCATGGCGGCGATTTCTAGCGGACTGCCACCATGGTTGATTCAAACGACGACGCCTTCGACGGCGAAAAAAGCAAAACCCAGATCAAGCGCGAACTGCATGCACTGGTCGAACTCGGCGAGCGCCTCACTACGCTCAAGGCCGACACCCTGGCACGCCTGCCGTTGACCGACGAGCTGCGCAAGGCGCTGGCCGAGGCCAGCAAGCACACCGCTCACGGTGCCCGCAAACGCCACATGTCGTTTGTCGGCAAGCTGATGCGTGTGCAGGACCTGGATGCCATCCATGCCTTGCTCGAACAGATGGACAGCTCGACCCGCCAGTACAACGAGCGTTTCCACGGCCTGGAGCGCTGGCGCGACCGGTTGATCGACGGCAATGACGAAGACCTCGAACGCTTCGTCAACGAGTACCCCAATACCGATCGCCAGCAAATGCGCTCGCTGATCCGCCATGCCCAGCACGAGAAGGCGCGTAACAAACCGCCTGCCGCCGCGCGCAAGGTGTTCAAGTACATCCGCGACCTCGACGAGCTGCAGCGCGGATTGCGCTGATTGCCCAGGGGCTGCTGCGCAGCCCCCACACCTGTCACGCCCCGGTCCCGCCGACGGTAATCGCATCGAGTTTCAACGTCGGCTGCCCGACCCCTACCGGCACCGACTGCCCATCCTTGCCGCACGTGCCGACGCCACTGTCCAGCGCCAGGTCATTGCCGACCATCGACACCCGGCTCATCGCCTCCGGCCCGTTGCCAATCAGCGTTGCACCCTTGACCGGCGCGGTGATCTTGCCGTCTTCGATCAGGTAAGCCTCACTGGTGGAAAAGACGAACTTGCCGCTGGTGATATCCACCTGGCCACCGCCCAGATTGGCGCAATAGATGCCTCTTTTCACCGAAGCGATGATTTCCTGCGGGTCGCTTTCGCCCGCGCGCATGTAGGTGTTGGTCATGCGCGGCATCGGCAGATGGGCGTAGGATTCGCGGCGGCCATTGCCGGTCACGGCCATGCCCATCAGGCGGGCGTTCAGTTTGTCCTGCATGTAGCCTTTGAGCACACCGTTCTCGATCAGCGTGGTGCACTCGGTCGGGGTGCCTTCGTCATCCACGCTCAACGAACCGCGGCGGCCTTCAAGGGTGCCGTCGTCGACGATGGTGCACAGTTTCGACGCCACCTGCTCACCGATCCGGCCGCTGAACGCCGAGCTGCCCTTGCGGTTGAAGTCGCCTTCCAGGCCATGGCCCACCGCTTCATGCAACAGTACGCCCGACCAGCCCGGCCCCAGCACCACGGGCAAGGTACCCGCCGGGGCAGGAATCGCCTCCAGGTTCACCAGGGCCTGACGCAACGCCTCACGGGCATAACCCATGACTTTCTCTTCGGTGAAGAAGCGGTAGTCGGTACGCCCGCCGCCACCCTGGCCACCGCGCTCGCGGCGGCCATTGTGTTCGACGATGACGCTGACGTTGAAGCGCACCAGCGGGCGCACGTCGGCGGCCAGGCTGCCATCGGCCGCCGCGATGAGAATGCGCTCCCAGACCCCGGCCATGCTCACGCTGACCTGCTGGATACGCGGGTCCAGCGCCCGGGTGGCGGCATCGACACGCTTGAGCAGGTCGACCTTTTCGGCGCGACTGAGCACATCCAGGGGGTTGTCCGGCGCATACAGGGCCGTCACATCCTGGCTGCGGAAAGCCTGGACCGTACCATTCTGCCCGGCACGGGAGATCGAACGCGCGGCACGGGCCGCCGAGGTCAGTGCCTCCAGGTTGATGGCGTTGCTGTAGGCGAAGCCGGTCTTTTCACCGGACTGGGCACGCACGCCCACGCCTTGGTCGAGGTTGAAGCTGCCCTCTTTGACGATGCCGTCCTCCAGCGCCCAGGTTTCCGAGATCTGGCCCTGGAAATACAAGTCGGCGGCATCGATGCCCGGGCCGGCCAACTCACCCAGCACAGCCTGCAGGCTGTCCAGGGTCAACCCGCCTGGGGCCAGGAGCTGCTCGCTGACGGTGGATAACATCTGGCTCATAGTCACTCCGAGGTGTGCGCAGGCCGCAAGGCGTCCTGCGAGAAAAAGCGCCGGTGCGAAACCACCGGCATGCGCGCCCGAATGGACGCTTGTTCATCAGTGTCGCGCTCGGCGAGCAATACCGCTTCGCCCTGCGCCTGCTGCGCAACGATCCGCCCCCAAGGGTCGACGATCGCTGCATGCCCATGGGTTTCCCGTGGGCCTGGATGGGTGCCGCCCTGCGCTGCGGCCAACAGGTAGCATTGGGTCTCGATGGCACGCGCGCGAATCAGCACGTCCCAGTGCGCCGCGCCCGTCACCGCAGTGAAGGCGGCTGGCGCGCAGATCAGCTCGGCCCCGGCAACGCGCAAGGCACTGTACAACTCGGGGAAGCGCAGGTCATAGCATACGCTCAGGCCCAGGCGCCCCACCGGGGTATCGGCCACCACCACCTGCGCGCCATGGGCATAGTCGTCGGACTCACGGTAACGGCCGCGGTTGTCGGCGACGTCCACGTCGAACAGGTGCAACTTGTCGTAGCGTGCCGCCACTTCACCGTGCTCGTCGATCAGCAGTGAGCAGGCATGGGCCTTGGCATCAGGCTGGCCGACCGGTGGCAACGGCAAGGTGCCGGCAACAATCCATAACTTGAGGTCGCGCGCGGTGCGTTTCAACCATGGCAGGATCGGCCCTTCGTTCAAGGCTTCGGCGCGGCCGATCACTGCAGCATCCTTGCGCCCCATGGCGGCGAAGTTTTCTGGCAGCACGGCCAGGCGTGCGCCACCGAGCGCGGCCTGTTCAAGCAGGGCGCCGGCACGCTGCAGGTTGGCCAGCACGTCGTCCTGACTGACCATCTGGATCACCGCTGCCTTCATGAAGACTCCTAGCGCGATTTCTCGAAAGGTTTCACAAATGTGATTCTAGGCTCTTTCCACGGCCCCTCGACGCGGTAATGCACGCTGGCAAAGCGTGATACCCGGTCGCCGATCAAGCGATCGACCAGGAACAGCGCGCCCCCCACCGCAGGTGCCCCGATAATCAGGGCAGCCAGCGGCAGGTTGTTGGTCACCGGCAGGCTCACCTGCAGGTTGGCATCCACCCGGTCACGGACCAGGTCGAGGGTACCGTCAAGCTCGAAGTTGCTCGACGGGCCGGTAACGGTAATCGGCTCGCGGGTCACGTAGACGCCATTGCTGGCCACCAGCAGGCCCTTGACCCGATCATAGGCCAGGCCTTTGTCGAACAGGTCGGAAAAGTCCAGGCGCAAGCGGCGGCCGATGGAGTTGAAGTTGAGCAGGCCGAACACGCGCAGGGCCTGGGCACTGCCTTCGACTTCGACGAACTGGCCGGTGCGCAGGGCGGCATCCATGCTCCCGGAGAAACGGTTCAAGCCCACCCAGGCAGGTGAGCCCGGCCAGCGGCCGTCGACATCCAGGCGGAAATCGCGGCTGGTCACGGTGGGGGCAAACCCCCACGCCTTGAGCACATCGGCCAGGTTCTTGCCGTCCAGGCGCCCTTTGTACCAGCTACTGCTGCTGCCCGGCGGGCCTTCCCAGCCACCGCCGCCATCGATGCGCAGGCCCTTGAAGTCAAGGTCGATATCGTCTGCCGATACGCCACGCGCGGTCGGGCGCAACTTGATCGATGCGCTGCCATAGAGGTCGTCGCCACGGTAGAGCTTGTCGATGCTCAGGTCCAGGGCAGGCACCTTGCGCGGGTCGAATGAGGCCAACGGGTCGGGCCCCTCCTCGGCCTGCGCCTGGGCCGGGTCCGCCGCTGGCAGGCGCAAGGTCTGCAGGCGCACCGACATTGGCGCGGCCTTGGCGTCGGGTACGCGCGCGTTGCCGATGACTTCCTTGCTGTCCAGGCGCAGGTCCCACGCCGGGCCACCACGGGCCAGACGCACCACCGCCTGATTCAGGTCCATGCCGAAGGCTTTGAGCTGGCCGATGCTCAGGTCGACGCTTTGCAGGCTCTGCCGGGCACTGCCACCGGGGTCGTCACCGCCCAGGCTAGCCATCTGCGCTTGCCACGGCGCCAGGTCCAGTGTTTCCAGGTGCCCGCGTACCCGCAGCCCCTGGCCGCTTGGCACTTGCGCCTGGCCTGTGCCCAACAGCAGCTCACCGCGGCCCTGGGCCAGTTTGTCGCCGGGCGCGGCATAGGCAAAGCGTGCAAGGTCGGCATAGCTGGCGTCGAAGCGCCGCTCCTGGCCCTGCAGGTTCATGCTGAAGCGGCTGTCGCGGGTATCCGCCGCTGCCTTGCCGAAGGGGGCCGGCAAATTGATCGCCAACCCCTTGAGCGACGAGTTGACGTTCAGGCTGTTGTCCCGGCCACCCAGGTTGACCTGCAACTGATAGGGCAGCTCGCCCGAGGCAGGCAGCGCCTGGTTGAACTGCAGCCACTCGGTCAGCGCTTTCAGCGAAACCTGGCCGCTGGCGTTGATGCGGGTCTGCATCTGCCCTGGCTCGCCCTCGGCGACGATCTGCGCAGTCACCGGCTTGCCGAACGCCTGCAGGCTGATGTCCTTGCCGCTCAGGCCCTTGTCGAAGTCGAAACTGAAGTCGCCCTTCAGGCGGTTCAGCTCCAGGCTTGGCGGGGCCACCTTGAGGCGGGCATCAGCGGTGGCGAAGTCCACCTTGACCTTGGGCCGCTGCCCATGTGCCAGGGGGATATCGAGCTTGACCTTGCCCTTGAGCGGGCCCTCGCCTTCCCACCCGGCGAAGATTTCACCCGTGCCGATCGGGGCTTCCTTGAGAATTTTCAGGCCGTCACCCAGGCTGCCGTCGAAATCGCCATCCAGGTACAGATGGCTGTGCTGGTCGCCTTCGACGTGGGGGATGTCGACACTGACGTCACTGACCTTGGTATCGAGCAGCAGGCCATGGTGGGCCTTGATGCGCACACCACTGTCTTCGATCAGCACGTCACCATCGACCTGCTGCACTTGAGGCCAGCCGGGCTGGAAGTCCAGCGCCGCGTCACGCACCTTGAAGAACAGGCTGATACTGCGAGCCTCCGGGGCGGCGCCGTGGTTCAGCGATCCCTGGTACTGGAAGTAGCCCTCATCCACGGTGCCCTTGACGATCGCACTGCGCAGCCATTCGTCGAGGGCCGGGCTGAGCACTTCCGGCAAGTATTTGGCGGTGTATCGGCCATCGCCCTCGGTCAACCCGACCCGCAGGTCCATGTAGTCCTCGCGGCCCTCTTCGAACAGCAGGCGGATCAGGAAGTCACCGGCGATCTTGCCCTCCTCGCCCAGCACCTTGAGGTACGGCGCGACGAGGGTGAAGCCTTGCTTGTCGAGGGCCCAGGTCAGGCGGGCATTGGCCTGCTGGTAATGCCAAGGTTTGGCGAAGATCGGGTACAAGTGCAGCATGAAGGCCTCAGTGTCGAGCCGCAGCTCGCCATGGCCCAGGTCGCCGCTGATGCTGCCACTGACGTTGCCGGCCGCCGGGGCACCGTGGTAGGCGTTGAAACCGACCTGCTCCAGGTTGGCGGCAAATTGCAGCCGCTGGTCGCCCTCAGCCTTGGGCCGCGCCTCCAGGCGCAGGTTGCGCAGCGCGCCGGTGACCTTCAGGCCATCGACCACGGCCATGAGGTTATCCGGCAGCGGTGCCAAGGCATCGATCAATGGGGTCAGCGGAGTGAGGTCAAGGCGGTCGGCCTGCACTTCCCAGCGCTCGTCGGCGGGTGCCTGCCCAGGGCGCTGGCGTAACTGCAGATGGGTTTCCCAACGGGTCTTGCCGATGCTCATGGCCAGGGAATCGACACTCACATCGAAGCCTTGCGGGCTGCGCTGGAACCAGGCGGCGAGCGCCAGGTTGTCCAGGGTTGCGGCCTTGCGCCCGGCATACGCACCTTGCAGCGTTGGCGCATTGAGACGGACCACCGCGTGTTGCAACTGGCCTTGGCGCCAGTCGACCCAGAACTCGCCCCCGGCGCGCAATGCGTCAGCCTGCCACTGGCCCAGCAGACGCGGCGGCAACCAGCGCGCCCAATCGCTCTGCGGCAGGCTCAGGTATGCCGTAACCTCAGCGTCTTGCCAGGCTTTGGCCGACGCGCGGCTGCGCAGGTTCAGCGCCAGGGGCTGGCCGTCCGGCAGGGTTGCGCGCACGTCGAGGGCCTGGCGCGAGGCACCGGCCTGCAGGCCGGCACTCACATACGTCAAGGTCAGGGGGTCGCGCTGCCAGGGCTGCAAGGTAACCTGGCTGTCGAATACATCGATACGCCCCAGTTGGCGCAAGCGCTGCAGCAATTCGGCGGGGTCGAGGGCGGCATCGTCTTTTTTCGGCAGCCCTTCGAGGTTCCAGGCGCCTTGCTCATCTTCGCGCAGGATCAGTTGCAAGCCGCCTAACTGAATACGCGCCAGGCGTACCTCGCGGGAGGTCAGGCTGGCCCACAAGTCCGGCACCAGCTTGACGTCGTCCAGGCGCAACGCGGTGGCGCCTTCGCCCAATTGCAGGTCGCGAACGCGCAGCACAGGCGCCAGCCCGCTCCAGCGCCCCTCAAGGGCGCCGACATGCACTGGCAGGCCCAACGCCTGTTCGGCCTTGCTCTCGACATCGGCTCGGTACTCGGCCACCAACGGCACCAATTGCCGGCCGAGGCTGACATACAACGCCACCAGCACCGCCAGCAGCGCACACAAGCCCAGCCCCCAGCGAGTCAAGGCGACAAGAACGCGGTTCAGACGTCCCATGGCCATGGCCCTCCAGGTCGTTTATCCATGATGGCCCCAAGTACCGGTTTTGCCAGCCCGGCCATCCTGTGCTGCGTTTTGGTAAGCCTCAGAGCAGCACCACATCGTATTGTTCCTGCGAGTACATCGACTCGACCTGGAAGCGAATAGTTCTGCCGATGAAGGTTTCAAGCTCCGCCACGTTGCCCGACTCTTCGTCCAGCAGGCGGTCGACCACTTTCTGGTTGGCCAGTACGCGGTAGCCCTCGGCCTGGTAGGCACGGGCTTCGCGAAGGATCTCACGGAAGATCTCGTAACAAATGGTCTCGGGGGTTTTCAGCTTGCCACGGCCCTGGCACGCCAGGCAGGGTTCGCAGAGCACCTGCTCGAGGCTCTCACGCGTGCGCTTGCGGGTCATCTGCACCAGGCCCAGCTCGGTAATGCCGATGATGTTGGTCTTGGCGTGATCACGCTCGAGCTGCTTTTCCAGGGTGCGCAGCACTTGGCGCTGATGCTCTTCATCTTCCATGTCGATGAAGTCGATGATGATGATGCCGCCGATGTTGCGCAGGCGCAGTTGCCGGGCAATGGCGGTAGCGGCTTCAAGGTTGGTCTTGAAGATAGTTTCTTCAAGGTTGCGATGGCCGACGAAGGCGCCGGTGTTGACGTCGATGGTGGTCATTGCCTCAGCAGGGTCGACCACCAGATAGCCACCGGACTTGAGCGGCACCTTGCGCTCCAGGGCACGCTGAATCTCGTCTTCGACACCGTACAGGTCAAAGATCGGCCGCTCGCCAGGGTAATGCTCGAGCCGATCGGCAATCTCAGGCATCAATTCGCCGACGAACTGCGTGGTTTTCTGGAACGTTTCCCGCGAGTCGATGCGGATTTTCTCGATCTTCGGGTTGACCAGGTCGCGCAGGGTACGCAGGGCCAGGCCGAGGTCTTCGTAGATTACCGTGGGCGCGCCGCAGGTCTGGATCTGGCTGCCGATCTGTTCCCACAGGCGGCGCAGGTAGCGAATATCCTGCAGGATCTCTTCGGCGCGGGCGCCTTCGGCGGCAGTGCGCAGGATGAAGCCGCCGGCGTCCTTGATGTTCTCGCTGTCCATGCAGCTGCTGACCACCTGCTTGAGGCGATCACGCTCGGCTTCGTCTTCGATCTTGAGGGAAATACCAACATGGCTGCTGCGCGGCATGTACACCAGGTAGCGCGAAGGGATCGACAACTGCGTGGTCAGGCGGGCGCCCTTGGTGCCGATCGGGTCCTTGGTCACCTGTACCACCAGCGCCTGGCCTTCATGCACCAGCGCGGTGATGTTTTCTACCGCCGAGCCTTCGCGCTGGGAAATTTCCGAGGCATGGATGAAGGCAGCCCGCTCCAGGCCGATGTCGACGAACGCCGCCTGCATGCCGGGCAGCACGCGTACCACCTTGCCCTTGTAGATATTGCCGACGATGCCGCGGCGCTGGGTGCGCTCGACGTGCACTTCCTGCAGCACCCCGTTTTCCACCACCGCCACACGTGACTCCATCGGGGTGATGTTGATCAGGATCTCTTCACTCATGGCAGGCTCTCGTCAAAGGTCTTGGATAATGATGGATCGCGCAGGCAGCGCTGGCTACTGCGGCTTTGTTACCTCTGGAGAAAGCGCAGGCAGTTGCCAGCAGGCGATGCCGAACCCGGCGAGCAGATCGGCGGTCTCGCTCAGCGGCAAACCCACCACCGCAGAGTAACTGCCTGCAAGGCCGGTGACGAACACTGCGCCCAGCCCCTGGATGGCATAACCGCCGGCTTTGTCGGCAGGCTCACCGCTGGCCCAGTAGCGCGCTGCTTCATCGGCGCTGATGGCACGAAAGCGCACACTGCTGGTGACGCACAGGCTCAGGGTGCGCGCCCCATCGCTCAGGGCGACAGCGGTCAATACCTGATGTTCGCGGCCAGACAAGTCGGCCAGCATGGCCAGGGCATGTTCACGGTTTTCCGGTTTGCCGAGAATACGGCCATCGAGGACCACTGCGGTGTCTGCGCCCAGCACCACCGCCGGGCCCTTCAGGCTGGCAAGGCCAGCTTCGGCCTTGGCCCGGGCGAGGCGCTCGACATAGGCCTGGGCACCTTCATTGGCCAGCGGGGTTTCATCGATGGGGGCGCTTACTGTAGTGAACGGTACGCCGATCTGGGTCAGCAGTTCACGACGACGGGGCGAGCCAGAGGCCAGGTAAAACGGGTTCATGTAGACATCTCCCTGTCAGTCGCGGCAACGCCGTCAATTTATGTGCAAGCGTCGGCGCAGGTCGCGCAGGGCAAAGCTGATCCATGGCCAGAGCAAGGCGCTGATGACCGCCGACCACACCAGCGCCAGGGTCGGCAGGCGGTTGCCGGTCAGCGCGCTGAGCCATAGCTGTATCAGCTGGGCGATGCCGAAGATCACCAGGATCACCAGGCTCTGCTGCCACATGGGGAACATGCGCAGGCGCTGCTGCAGCGACAGCACCAGGAAGGTGATCAGGGTCAGGATCAGCGCGTTCTGCCCAAGCAACGTGCCATACAGCACATCCTCGGCCAGGCCCAGCACGAAGGCCGTGGTCATGCCGACCTTGCTCGGCACGGCAAGGGTCCAGAACGATACCAGCAGCGCCAGCCACATGGGCCGGAACACTTCCATGAACTGAGGCATGGGCGAGACGCTGAGCAGCAAGCCAATGGCGAATGTCAGCCAGATGACCCAGCCGTTGTTGCGGCGTGATGCAGCCATCATTGCCTCCGGGGTTGAGCGGGCGCTGCCGCTGGCACGGCGGGTGCCGCAGGCGCTACAGGCGCAGCAGCGGGCTGCGTGGCAGGGGCTGCCGGTGTTGCGGGCGCGACGGGCGCGGTTGCGGTACCGGCAGGTGCGGCCTGCTCGCCATTGGCGCCAGGCTGAACACCCACCGCGGTGCCCTTGCGGTCGGCCTCTTCCTGCGCAATCGCCGCGTCGGTGGCGCGCTGTTCCGGGGTACGCCGGTCACTGAACACCAGCAGCATGTAGCGGCTGCGGTTGAGTGCGGCGGTAGGGATGGCGCGGACAATGGCAAACGGCTGGCCGGAGTCGTGAATCACTTCGTTGACCGTGGCCACCGGGTAGCCGGCCGGGAAGCGCTGGCCCATACCGGAGCTGACCAACAGGTCGCCTTCCTTGATGTCGGCGGTATCGGCCACATGGCGCAGCTCCAGCCGCTCCGGGTTGCCGGTACCGCTGGCGATGGCGCGCAGGCCATTGCGGTTGACCTGCACCGGAATGCTATGGGTGGTATCGGTCAGCAACAGCACCCGCGAGGTGTAAGGCATCAATTCGACCACCTGGCCCATCAGGCCGCGGGCGTCGAGCACCGGCTGGCCGAGGAACACACCATCGCGCTCACCCTTGTTGATCAGGATGCGGTGGGTGAACGGGTTGGGGTCGACGCCGATCAGCTCGGCCACTTCGACCTTTTCGTTGACCAGGGCCGAAGAATTGAGCAACTCACGCAAGCGCACGTTCTGCTCGGTCAGGGCCGCCAGCTTCTGCAGGCGCCCCTGCAACAGCAGGGCCTCGGTCTTGAGCTTTTCGTTTTCCGCGATCAGTTCGGTACGGCTGCCGAACTGGCCCGCCACGCCTTGCCACAAGCGCTGCGGCAAATCGGTGATCCAGTACGATTCCATCAACACCATGCCCATCTGGCTGCGCACAGGCTTGAGCACGGCAAAGCGCGCATCGACCACCATCAACGCGATCGACAGCACCACCAATACGAGTAGACGAACGCCCAGCGAAGGGCCCTTGGAGAAAAGCGGTTTAATGGGCCGTTCCTCGTGGACGACTCAGGAGGTCATTGGACATGGGACAACGCACCAGCCTGGTTGCGGGTTGACGGAAACGACGCCCAAACGGACGCCAGCCCAGCGCATACAGGTAGCACTGTGCGTGCTACCTGTAAACCGGGCGCTCATGAGCCGCGAGCAGGATCACTCGCTGGAGAGCAGGTCCATCGCGTGCTTGTCCATCATCTCCAGGGCGCGACCGCCGCCACGGGCGACACAGGTCAGCGGGTCCTCGGCGACGATCACCGGCAGGCCGGTTTCCTGGGCCAGCAGCTTGTCGAGGTCGCGCAGCAGTGCGCCACCACCGGTCAACACCAGGCCGCGCTCGGCGATGTCGGAGGCCAGCTCCGGCGGCGACTGCTCCAGGGCGCTCTTGACCGCCTGAACGATGGTCGCCAGCGACTCCTGCAGCGCTTCGAGCACTTCGTTGGAGTTCAGGGTGAAGGCACGCGGTACGCCCTCGGCCAGGTTACGACCACGGACATCGACTTCGCGCACTTCGCCGCCCGGGTAGGCGGTGCCGATTTCCTGTTTGATACGCTCGGCGGTGGACTCGCCAATCAGGCTGCCGTAGTTGCGGCGCACGTAGGTGACGATGGCTTCGTCAAAGCGATCGCCGCCAACCCGCACGGATTCGGCATAGACCACACCGTTGAGGGAGATCAGCGCGATTTCGGTGGTACCACCGCCGATATCGACGACCATCGAGCCACGGGCCTCTTCAACCGGCAGGCCGGCACCGATGGCGGCGGCCATGGGCTCTTCGATCAGGAAGACTTCGCGGGCACCGGCACCCAGGGCCGACTCGCGAATCGCGCGGCGCTCTACCTGGGTCGACTTGCACGGCACGCAGATCAGCACGCGAGGGCTGGGCTGCAGGAAGCTGTTCTCGTGAACCTTGTTGATGAAATACTGCAACATTTTTTCACAAACGCTGAAGTCGGCGATGACGCCGTCCTTCATCGGACGAATGGCAGCAATGTTGCCGGGCGTACGGCCCAGCATGCGTTTGGCTTCGGTACCGACGGCGACGACGCTTTTCTGATTGCCATGGGTACGGATGGCAACAACCGAGGGCTCATTCAGGACGATACCGCGCTCACGCACGTAAATAAGGGTGTTGGCAGTACCCAGGTCGATGGAAAGATCGCTGGAAAACATGCCACGCAGTTTCTTGAACATGGGAAAGTGACCCTGGGGAAAGCGTGGGTAAAAAAGTGCGGCAAACTCTAACAATGGCAGGGATTTTGGGCAAGGAGCCAATATGTTAAATTGGTCGTTTTTCCGAGCACGCCAGCAGATGATCGCGGCCGTATGACCGCCAGAATGCCGACATGTTCCTCATCACGGACCTTATTCCGTTCTTTGTTCCCCCTGGAGATCCCCATGGCGCTTGAACGCTGCGACGTGGAAAAGATCGCCCATCTGGCCCGTCTGGGGCTGAATGATGGCGAACTGCCACGTATTACCGATGCACTGAACAGCATTCTCGGGCTGGTCGACCAGATGCAAGCGGTCGACACCACGGGCATCGAGCCCCTGGCCCACCCCCTGGAGGCCAGCCAGCGACTGCGTCCCGACCAGGTCACCGAAAGCAACCAGCGCGAGGCCTACCAGGCCATCGCACCCTCGACCGAAAGCGGTCTGTACCTGGTTCCCAAAGTCATCGAGTAAGGGATAGAGCCTGCCATGCATCAATTGACCCTGGCCGAGATCGCCCGCGGACTCGCCGACAAGTCGTTTTCCTCCGAAGAGCTGACGGGCGCCCTGCTGGCGCGCATCAAGCAACTCGACCCGCAAATCAACAGCTTCATCAGCGTCACCGAAGAGCTGGCCCTGGGCCAGGCCCGTGCCGCCGACGCCCGCCGCGCCGCTGGCGAGGCCGGGGCACTGCTGGGCGCGCCGATCGCCCACAAGGACCTGTTCTGCACCAACGGTGTACGCACCAGCTGCGGCTCGAAGATGCTCGACAACTTCAAGGCGCCGTACGATGCCACCGTGGTCGCCAAGCTGGCCGAAGCCGGCATGGTCACCCTGGGCAAGACCAACATGGACGAATTCGCCATGGGTTCGGCCAACGAATCCAGCCACTATGGCCCGGTGAAAAACCCGTGGAACCTCGAGCACGTGCCTGGCGGCTCGTCCGGTGGCTCGGCTGCTGCCGTCGCCGCGCGCCTGCTGCCAGCCTCCACTGGCACCGACACCGGCGGCTCGATCCGACAGCCGGCAGCGCTGACCAACCTGACCGGCCTGAAACCGACGTACGGTCGTGTTTCGCGCTGGGGCATGATCGCTTACGCCTCCAGCCTCGACCAGGGCGGCCCACTGGCCCGTACCGCCGAAGACTGCGCGCTGCTGCTGCAAGGCATGGCCGGTTTCGACGCCAAGGACTCCACCAGCATCGAAGAACCGGTGCCGGACTACAGCGCCAACCTCAACGCCTCGCTGCAAGGCCTGCGCATTGGCCTGCCGAAGGAATACTTCAGCGCCGGCCTCGACCCGCGCATCGCCGAACGGGTGCAAGCCAGCGTCAAGGAGCTGGAAAAGCTCGGCGCCGTGATCAAGGAAATCAGCCTGCCGAACATGCAGCATGCCATCCCGGCGTACTACGTGATCGCGCCCGCTGAAGCGTCCTCCAACCTGTCGCGTTTCGATGGCGTGCGTTTCGGCTACCGCTGCGAAGCCCCCAAAGACCTGACCGACCTGTACAAGCGCTCGCGTGGCGAAGGCTTCGGCGCCGAAGTGCAGCGCCGCATCATGGTCGGCACCTACGCCCTGTCGGCCGGCTATTACGACGCCTACTACGTCAAGGCGCAGCAGATCCGCCGCCTGATCAAGAACGACTTCATGGCCGCGTTCAACGACGTCGACCTGATCCTTGGCCCGACCACGCCGAACCTGGCCTGGAAGCTCGGCGCCAAGAGCAGCGACCCAGTCGCCGCCTACCTTGAAGACGTCTACACCATCACCGCCAACTTGGCAGGCCTGCCCGGCCTGTCGATGCCGGCCGGCTTCGTCGATGGCCTGCCCGTTGGCGTGCAGTTGCTGGCGCCGTACTTCCAGGAAGGCCGCCTGCTCAACGTCGCGCACCGCTACCAGCAAGTGACCGACTGGCACACCCGTGCCCCCAACGGCTTCTGAGGAGTTCACACATGCAATGGGAAGTTGTGATCGGGCTGGAAATTCATACCCAGCTCGCTACCCAGTCGAAGATCTTCTCCGGCAGCGCCACCACCTTCGGCTCCGAGCCGAATACCCAGGCCAGCCTGGTTGACCTGGGGATGCCCGGCGTACTGCCGGTGCTGAACCAGGAAGCCGTGCGCATGGCCTGCATGTTCGGCCTGGCGATCGACGCCGAGATCGGCAAGCGCAACGTGTTCGCGCGCAAGAACTACTTCTACCCCGACCTGCCCAAGGGCTACCAGATCAGCCAGATGGAGCTGCCGATCGTCGGCAAGGGCCACCTGGATATCGCCCTGGAAGACGGCACCATCAAGCGCATCGGGGTTACCCGTGCGCACCTGGAAGAAGACGCCGGCAAGAGCCTGCACGAAGACTTCAGCGGCTCTACCGGCATCGACCTGAACCGCGCCGGCACGCCGCTGCTGGAAATCGTCTCCGAGCCGGACATGCGCAGCGCCAAGGAGGCCGTGGCCTACGTCAAGGCCATCCACGCCCTGGTGCGCTACCTGGGCATCTGCGACGGCAACATGGCCGAAGGCTCGCTGCGCTGCGACTGCAACGTGTCGATCCGCCCCAAGGGCCAGGCCGAGTTCGGCACCCGCTGCGAGATCAAGAACGTCAACTCGTTCCGCTTCATCGAGCGTGCGATCAACAGCGAGATCCAGCGCCAGATCGACCTGATCGAAGACGGTGGCAGGGTCATCCAGGAAACCCGCCTGTACGACCCGAACAAGGACGAGACCCGCTCCATGCGCAGCAAGGAGGAAGCCAACGACTACCGTTACTTCCCCGACCCGGACCTGCTGCCGGTGGTCATCGAGGACAGCTTCCTCGACACCATCCGTGCCGGCTTGCCCGAGCTGCCACCGCAAAAGGTCGAGCGCTTCCAGAGCCAGTACGGCCTGTCGGCCTACGACGCCAACGTGCTGGCCTCCAGCCGTGAACAGGCGGACTACTTCGAAGAAGTGGTGAAGATTGGCGGCGACGCCAAGCTGGCCGCCAACTGGGTCATGGTCGAGCTGGGCAGCCTGCTGAACAAGCTGGGCATCGAGATCGACCAGGCGCCGGTCAGTGCCGAGCAGCTCGGTGGCATGTTGCTGCGGATTCGCGACAACACCATCAGCGGCAAGATTGCCAAGACCGTGTTCGAAGCCATGGCCGCCGGTGAAGGCGATGCCGACAGCATCATCGAAAGCCGTGGCCTGAAGCAGGTTACCGACACCGGTGCAATCGAGACGATGCTCGACGAGATGCTGGCTGCCAACGCCGAACAGGTCGAACAGTACCGCGCCGCCGACGAGGCCAAGCGTGGCAAGATGTTCGGCTTCTTCGTCGGCCAGGCGATGAAAGCGTCGAAGGGCAAGGCCAACCCTGGGCAAGTGAACCAATTGCTCAAAGCCAAGCTCGAAGGCTGAGCTGAAAAATGCGGCGAGGGCTTTGCCCTCGTTCGCGGGGCCAGTCGGATCGCCGCACCGCCGCTCCCACAGGTATTGCGCAGCCCAGTACCTGTGGGAGCGGCGGTGCGGCGATCCGACTGGCCCCGCGAAGGGCCGCACAGCAGCCCCAACGGCAGCACCGGAGCTTTCGACTTGCTAAAACGATCCCTCGGCACCCTCGCACTCTTCTCCCTGCTGGCCGGCTGCGCCAGCCACGACATCGACCCTCGCGGCTACAACCAGACCGGTACCGCCTCTTATTACGGCGCCCGCCACCACGGCAAACGCACGGCCAGTGGCGAGCCTTTCAACCAGCATGCCCTCACCGCCGCTCACCGCAGCCTGCCCTTCGGCAGCAAGGTGCTGGTCACCAACCTTGCCAACCAACGCAGCGTGGTGGTGCGCATCAACGACCGCGGCCCGCACACACGTGGCCGGCTGATCGACCTGTCACGCGCCGCAGCAGAAAAAATTGGCATGCTCCGTAGCGGAACGGCGCGCGTCCGGGTACAAGGTCTGAGCGACTGACCGACTGGAGCCCGACCATTTTCGACCTCGCCACCCTTCCCACCTTCAGCCTCCTGCAACTGGGCGTCGCCCTCGTGCTGCTGGCCTGCGGTGCAGAGCTACTGGTACGTGTGGCCCTGCGCCTGGCCCTGCGCCTGCACGTGCGGCCATTGATCATCGGCCTGAGCCTGGTGGCCTTCGGCAGCACCGCGCCGCAGCTCACCGTAAGCCTGCAGGCTGCCTACCAAGGCGCACCCGATGTCGCAGTCGGCAGCGTGATCGGCAGCAATATCTTCAACGTGCTGGTGATTCTCGGCCTGGCCGCGCTGATCATCCCGCTGCGCGTATCACGCCAGCTGGTGCGCCTGGATATCCCCCTGATGATCGTCGCCAGCGCGCTGGTGTATGCGCTCGCCGCCAATGGCTACCTGGGCCGCTGGGAGGGCCTGCTGCTGCTGTTGGCACTGGTGGGCTACCTGGGCATGCTCTGGCACCAATCGCGGCATTACGCCCGCACCTACCCCGCGCCCAGCGTCATCACCGTCAGCGGCGCACGCTTCTGGTCTGGCGCCCTGTTGCAGATTGCCCTCGGCCTTGGCCTGCTGAGCCTGGCCGGGCACCTGCTGCTGGAAGCCGTCGTCGAGGTGGCGACCGACCTGGGGCTGTCCGAACGCATCATCGGCCTGACCGTGGTGGCGGTCTGCACGTCGCTACCAGAGTTGGCGGCGGCGATGATCGCCGCCCTTCGCGGCGAACGGGAGATCGCCGTGGGCACGGTGATCGGCAGCAACCTGTTCAACCTGCTGGGGGTATTGGGGCTGACTGCGCTGATCACGCCAGAGCCGCTGTCGATCTCACCCAACGCACTGGCCTTTGACTTGCCGGTGATGCTGGGTGTGGCGGCGCTAAGCCTGCCGGTGTTTTATTCGGGGTACCGGATTACCCGCGCTGAAGGCTTGGTGTTCCTTTGCCTGTACCTGGCCTATGGGCTGCATGTGGTGGCCTTCACCACCGGCATGCCACTGGCCGGGCGCCTGGAACGGCTCATGCTGTTTTATGTGCTGCCGGTACTAGCGGTGGTGTTGCTGTATACCACCGTGCGCGCCTGGCGCCGACAGCATTGAGGTGCCGTAAGGGGTAGCGTGATGGCTGCCAGGTGCATGCCTTGCGGTTTGCTGCGCCTGTGAGATCGAGCCAGGCGCTTGTCAGCCCCTCACCCCTTGGCCTGCCGCGCCTTCTTCAACCGGAACGCCACCCACAGCACCGCGATCCAACCCGGAATCAACATCACCGAAATACGAATCGGCGGCGTCAGGTACATCACCACCAGAATCAGCACGATGAACGCCAGGCACAGGTAATTGGTAATCGGGTGCCCCCAGCTCTGATAAAACGGGGTAATGCCCGCGCCCAGCTTGGCCTTGCGGAACTTCAGGTGGGTAATGCTGATGCTCGCCCAGTTGATCACCAGCGCCGACACCGCCAGGGCCATCAGCAAACCGAAGGCTTCCCCCGGCATCAGGTAGTTGATCAGTACGCACAGGCCGGTGGCGAACGCCGAAACGCCCAGCGCCGTCAGCGGGACGCCACTGCGGCTGACCTTGAGCAACTGACGCGGCGCATCGCCCTGGCTGGCCAGGCCGAACAGCATGCGGCTGTTGGCGTAGACACAACTGTTGTAAACCGACAGCGCAGCCGTCAACACCACGACGTTGAGGATCGTCGCCACCAGGTCGCTGTCCAGCTCATGGAAGATCATCACGAACGGGCTGCCCCCCTGCACCACCTTCTGCCATGGGTACAGCGACAGCAGCACCGCCAAGGCGCCAATGTAGAAAATCAGGATGCGGTAGACCACCTGGTTGGTGGCCTTGGGGATGCTCTGACGCGGGTTGTCCGCCTCGGCAGCGGTGATCCCCACCAGCTCCAGCCCACCGAAGGAGAACATGATCACGGCCAGGGCCATGACCAGGCCAGTGACGCCGTTAGGGAAGAAACCACCGTACTGCCACAGGTTGGCCACGCTGGCATCCGGGCCGCCATGGCCGCTGCTCAGCAGCCAGGCACCAAAGCCGATCATGCTGACGATGGCCACCACCTTGACCAGGGCGAACCAGAACTCCATCTCACCGTAGACTTTCACCTGCGTCAGGTTGATGAGGTTGATGACCACGAAGAAGATCGCCGCCGTCGCCCAAGTAGGGAAATCTGGCCACCAGTACTGCACATAGATGCCCACCGCCGTCAGCTCGGCCATGCCCACCAGCACGTACACCACCCAGTAGTTCCAGCCCGAGACGAAGCCTGCGAATTCGCTCCAGTACTGGTGGGCAAAGTGGCTGAAGCTGCCGGCGACCGGCTCTTCGACCACCATTTCGCCAAGCTGGCGCATGATGAAGAAGGCCATCAGGCCGGCAATGGCATAGCCCAGCAAAACGGAAGGGCCAGCCAGCTGAATGGTCTGGGCGATCCCCAGAAACAGCCCCGTGCCGATGGCCCCACCCAGCGCGATCAGCTGGATATGGCGGTTCTTCAACCCGCGCTGCAAGCGCTCGGGCGTGCTCTGGTCTTGCATGAAGTGTCCTTTAGCTCAGTGAGGCAGTGTTATTGCTGTTATTTGCAGTCAAGGATCTAGATCCATCCGCCCCACTGCAAGATGAAAATACCGATATTGGTGGTGATCGCCGCCATTAGCGTCGTGATCACGATGATCGAGGCAGCCAATTCATGGTTGCCATTGGCCGCCCGTGCCATCACGTAGCTGGCCGCTGCGGTAGGGCTGCCGATGTACAGGAACAGGATGCCCAGCTCGGCACCGCGGAAACCGCACAGCCAGGCACCCAACGTGCCGACCAGCGGCAACCAGACCATCTTCACCAGGCTGGCATCGATCGCCAGCCTGCCACTGTCACGCAGCGCCGCCAGCGACAGGGTACCGCCAATGCAGATCAGCGCCAGCGGCAGGGTCATCTGCGCCAGGTAGTCGCCCGAGGTGAGCAACCAGTTGGGCAGCGGCACCTGGCCGTAGGCCATGGGCGTTGCCACCAGCACGCTGAGGATCAAGGGGTTGCTGAAGATGCTCTTGCAGATGCTCCACGGGTCAGACTTGAGGTCCGGGCTGTACACCGCCAGCACCACCGCCGACAGCGAGTTGTACATGAGGATCACCAGGCCTGCCAGCACCGCCCCTAGCGAGATACCGTAGTCGCCGTACAGGCTGGCGGCCAGCGCCAGGCCGATCACGCCGTTGTTGCCGCGAAATGCGCCTTGGGTGTAGATGCCGCGGTCTGCCGGCGGGCAACGCCAGAGGGCCAGCCCCCAGGCCACGGCGAAGCCAACCAGGGTGGCAGCGACGAAATACAGGATGACGCCGGGTTTGACCGCGGCCGCCAGGTCGGCGTGGTAGATGCCCAGGAACAGCAGCGCCGGCATGCAGACATTGAACACCAGCTGCGACGCGACACGGTTGAAGTTGTCGTCGATCAGGTGGATGCGTTTGAGCAGTATGCCCATGAACAGCATGGCGAAAACGGGCGCCGTGATGTTCAGCGTCTGGATAAGAAGGGCGAGCATGCGATCCTGCAGGGAGTTGCCGTCAGGGGGCTAATGATACGTCAACGGCTGCGAGTTGCGGGGATCGGGATGCGATACAGAGAAGTGTCTGACAGCCAGGGACCTTTCGCGGGGCAAGCCCGCTCCCACAATGTGTGGCAGCGGGCTTGCCCGGCGAACGGGTCAGCGCCGAACCGGTCGCTTCTGCAGCTTGCGCTGCAAGGTCCGCCGGTGCATGCCCAACGCCCGCGCCGTGGCCGAGATATTGCCTTCGTGTTCGTTCAGCACGCGCTGGATGTGCTCCCACTGCAGGCGGTCGACCGACATCGGGTTTTCCGGCACCAGGGCATCCAGGTCAGCGTGCTCGGAAAGCAGCGCCGCGAGTACATCGTCAGCATCGGCCGGCTTGCACAGGTAGTTGCAGGCACCGCGTTTGACCGCCTCGACTGCGGTGGCGATGCTCGAGTAACCGGTGAGGATCACCACCCGCATCTCCGGGTCCAGCTCCAGCAGCTTGGGCAACAGCACCAACCCTGAGTCACCTTCCATCTTCAGGTCCAGCGTGGCGTAGTCCGGCAGGTCCTGCTGGGCCAGGATCAGCCCCTCCTCAGCCGAGCCTGCGGTGCTCACGCGGAACCCGCGGCGGCTCATGGCGCGTGCCATGACCCGGGTAAAGGTGGCATCGTCATCCACCAGCAGCAGGTGCGGCAGCTCTTCGCCTTCAACCTGGATATCTTCACTCATCATTCATCTCCTCGCTTGCCATGGGGCAGGCGCAGTTCGGTCAGGGTGCCACCCTGCTCATGACTATAGAGTTTCACCGAACCGCCCGCACGCGTCACGCTGGCCTTGCTCAAGAACAGGCCCAGGCCGAAGCCTTTGCCCTTGGTGGTAATAAAGGGTTTGCCAATCGCTTCGGCGATTGCCGGGGGCACACCAGGGCCATGGTCACGAATGCTGATGACAATGTCCTCGGCGTCCCAGTCCAGGCGCACCTCAAGGTCGTCCGGGCACGCGTCGGCTGCATTGTTCAGCAGGTTCAGCAGGGCCTGGGTCAGGTCAGGTGGCGGCGTCAGGCGGGGTACCTGGCCGTCCCTGAGGCGCTGGAAGCGGTAACTGGCTTCGGGCCGCATCAGGTGCCAACGGTTGAGCGCCTCGTCCAGCCAGACGGTGACGTCCTGCTCGACCATGGCCAGGCGGCGATTGGCCTCGGCGGCACGCACCAGTTGCTGCAAGGTTTCCTTGCACAGCTTGACCTGGTCCTGAAGGATCTGCAGGTCTTCCTGCAACAAAGGGTCGGGGTGGTCCTGGCGCATTTCGTTAAGCAGTACGCTCATGGTCGCCAGCGGTGTGCCCAGCTCATGGGCAGCGCCGGCGGCCTGGGTGGCCACGGCCAGCAATTGCTCATCGCGCAGGCTCTCTTCACGGCGCTCGGAGCGCAGTTGTTCCTGGCGCCGCAGCTCCTCGGCCATGCGCGCGGCAAAGAAGGTGATGACTGCGGCCGCCAGGGCGATGCTCAGCCACATGCCGTAGACCTGCATCTTGTCCCGCGCCATCGGCAGCCCTTCAAGCGGGTAGAACTGCACCAGCAGCAAGCTGTAGGCCGTCAGCGCGATGCCCGAAAGGATCAACGAATAGAGCCAGGGCAAGGTCACCGCGGCAATGGCCAGCGGCACCAGGTAATAGGAAACGAACGGGTTGGTCGAGCCGCCGGAGTAATACAGCAAGGCACTGTGGATCAACAGGTCGCAGGCAAGCTGCAGTGCATACTCAAGTTCAGTGACCGGCAGCGACAGGCGCAGGCGCAACGCGGTGAACGCACACAGGATGGACGACAGGGCCAGCGTTGCTGCCAGCGAAAACCATGGCAAGGGCAGCAGGTCGGTCCAGTAGGCGACGCCCACCGAGCCTGCCTGGGCAGCCAGGACCAGCACGCGGATGACAGTCAGGCGCCAGAGGTTCTGACGGGTAGCGGACAACGGTTGTACGTCAGCGAGCATGAGCTCTCCTGATGAGTGCTCCAGAAAATCGGCTGGAGTATACCGAAGCCGGGCGCCTCACTGCAGCGATGCGGCAAAGCGCCACACTTTGTCACAGGTGCATAGTGGCACTTTTGAACCCACTACACTGTTCCCGGTCTGATGGGCCATGCGTGGAATGGAGACCAGATCCCACGCCCTTTTATTGCCAAGGAGTCTTACATGCAAATCCCTCGTCGCGGCACTGCCCTGATCCTGTCGTGCGGGCTGCTCGCCAGCCTGCCTGCGCTGGCGGCCGAAGAGCCGCGCTACAACCAGGTATCGCTGCGTGCCGAAGTCAGCAAGGAAGTGCCGCGCGACCTGATGGTCGTGACCCTCTACAGCGAAGCGCAGAACACCGACCCGGGCAAGCTTGCCAAAGAGATCACCGAGACCATGAACAAGGCTGTGCAGCAGTCTCGCCAGGTCAAGGATGTGAAGATCAGCCAGGGCAGCCGCAACAGCTACCCGGTGTACGACAGCAAAGGGCAAAAGATCACCGGCTGGCGTGAACGTGCCGAGCTGCGCCTGGAGAGCGCCAACTTCCCAGCCCTGTCGCAACTGACCGCCGACCTGCTGCAAGCGCTGAAAATGGGCGGCATGGACTTCTCCATCGCCCCGGCCACGCGCAAGGCCAGCGAGGACGACCTGCTCAAGGACGCCGTCAATGCCTTCAAGGCACGCGCTCAGTTGGCCACCGAGGCACTGGGTGGCAAGGGCTACAAAGTGGTCAACCTGAACCTCAACAGCAGCGGTTACCCGCGCCCTTATATGCGCAGCGCACCGATGGCCATGAAGGCTATGGCGGGTGACGAAGCGGCACCGGCGCCGGATATCGAGGCGGGCACCAGCGAAGTCAGCATGAATGCCGATGGCTTGATCGAAGTTCAGATGCCTTGAGGCACAGTGGGGCGCGTTGCGCCCCCTTCTGGCCAGCCCCGCAGCATGGCCACTTTTAGCATTTTCAGACATTTCCTACGCACCCTGGCGGTGCATGCCTACAATTCCTCCCCCTCGTAACATTCAGCAAAAAGCCATCATTTTGCCCTCGCAAACGTTTAACTTCGCCAAAAGTTATACTGATGCGACATCCATGTACGGTCGTACCACATTTCTGGCGCCAACTGTCCTTCCGAGTGTTGCATTGGGAATAGCCCCTGCATAAGTATCCTCAGGTCGGCTCACGAGGCCACCTCAATCAAAAATGACAACAATGAGGCCACCATGCTCAAACACGCAGTCATTCCGTTCCTGCTTGGCGCAGGTTTGCTCGCTGGCGCCCCCCACGCCCACGCGGCGTCCAACTTGGTGTTCTGCTCCGAAGGCAGCCCCGCCGGCTTCGACCCAGGGCAGTACACAACGGGAACCGACTTCGACGCCTCGGCCGAGACCGTGTTCAACCGCCTGACCCAGTTCGAACGTGGCGGTACCGCCGTGATTCCGGGCCTGGCGACAAAATGGGAAGTGTCCGACGACGGCAAGGCCTACATTTTCCACCTGCGCGAAGGGGTCAAGTTCCACACCACTGACTACTTCAAGCCAAGCCGCCCGTTCGATGCCGACGACGTGCTGTTCACCTTCAACCGCATGCTCGACAAGGACCACCCGTTCCGTAAGGCCTACCCCACCGAGTTCCCCTACTTCACCGACATGGGCATGGACAAGAACATTGCCAAGCTGGAGAAAGTCGACGAACACACGGTCAAGTTCACCCTCAACGACGTCGACGCCGCGTTCATCCAGAACCTGGCGATGAGTTTCGCCTCCATTCAGTCGGCCGAGTACGCCGACCAGTTGCTCAAGGGGGGCAAGGCCGCCGACCTCAACCAGAAGCCGATCGGCACCGGCCCGTTCGTGTTCAGCAAGTACCAGAAAGACGCGCAGATCCGTTTCAAGGGCAACAAGGACTACTGGAAACCCGAGGACGTGAAGATCGACAACCTGATCTTCGCCATCACCACCGATGCCTCGGTGCGCATGCAGAAGCTGAAAAAGGGCGAGTGCCAGGTCACCTTGTTTCCGCGGCCGGCGGACATCGAGCCGCTCAAGGCCGACAAGAACCTGCAGATGCCGCATCAGGCCGGCTTCAACCTCGGTTACATCGCCTACAACGTGATGGACAAGATCAAGGGCAGCGACGCACCCAACCCCATGGCCAAACTCGAAGTGCGCCAGGCACTGGACATGGCGGTGGACAAGAAGAAAATCATCGAATCGGTTTACCAGGGTGCCGGTCAGTTGGCGGTAAACGGCATGCCGCCCACCCAGTGGTCCTATGACGACAGTATCAAGGACGCCACCTACGACCCGGAAAAGGCCAAACAGCTGCTCAAGCAAGCCGGCATCAAGGAAGGCACCGAGATCACCCTGTGGGCCATGCCGGTGCAACGCCCGTACAACCCAAATGCCAAGCTGATGGCTGAAATGCTGCAAGCCGACTGGGCCAAGATCGGCATCAAGGCAAAAATCGTCAGCTATGAATGGGGCGAGTACATCAAGCGCTCAAAAGGCGGCGAACAAGGCGCCATGCTGATTGGCTGGAGCGGCGACAACGGTGACCCGGACAACTGGCTGGGCACCCTGTACGGCTGCGATGCCGTCGACGGCAACAATTTCTCCAAGTGGTGCTACAAGCCTTACGACGACCTGATCAAGCAGGCCAAGGCCACCTCGGACCAGGCCAAGCGCACCGAGCTGTACCAGCAGGCGCAGCACATCCTCAAGGAGCAGGTGCCGATCACCCCGATCGCCCACTCCACCGTGTACCAGCCCATGAGCGCCAAGGTGAAGGACTTCAAGATCAGCCCGTTCGCGTTGAACGCCTTCTACGGCGTCAGCGTGGACAAATAGGGTAGATCCCGGCACCCGCCAGGCGGCGGGTGCCAGCCCCACCAGATCCGATCACAGCATACCGCCCCGCCGCCATCCGCAGCGGGATCGGCGAACTGTTGCCGCCATTCGTACCCCGAGGCGGCGAAACAGACCAACAAGGACTTGCCATGCGCCCTGCCACCCCCCTTTCGACCCTGCTCGCGCTGGGCCTGATAAGCCTCTCCCCGGCCCTGCTCGCAAAAAACCTGGTGTTCTGCTCCGAGGGCAGCCCGGCCGGCTTCGACACGGCCCAGTACACCAGCGCCACTGACAACGACGCCGCCGAACCGCTGTACAACCGCCTGGTCGAGTTCGAGCGCGGTGGCACGGCGGTGCAGCCGGCCCTGGCCACCCAATGGGACGTGTCCGACGATGGGCTGCGCTACACCTTCCACCTGCGTGAGGGGGTGAAGTTCCACGCCAACAAGGCGTTCAGCCCCAGCCGCGACTTCAATGCCGACGACGTGCTGTTCACCTTCAACCGCATGCTCGACAAGGGCCACCCGTTCCGTCAGGCCTACCCCACCGAATTCCCGTACTTCGTCAGCATGGGCCTGGACAAGAACATCGCCCGCCTCGAAAAGACCGGGCCGCTGACCGTGATGTTCACCCTGAACAAGGTCGACGCCGCCTTCGTGCAGAACCTGGCCATGAGCTTCGCCTCGGTGCTTTCCGCCGAGTACGCCGAGCACTTGATGGCCAACGGGCGCCCCAGCGACATCAACCAGCAGCCCATCGGCACCGGACCGTTCGTGTTCCAGCGCTACCAGAAGGATTCGCAGATCCGCTTTAAGGGCAACAAGGCGTACTGGGCGCCGGGCCAGGTGAAAATCGACAACCTGGTGTTTTCGATCAACATCGACCCCTCGGTACGTATTCAGAAGCTGCGGCGCAACGAGTGCCAGGTCACCCTGCACCCGCGCCCCGCCGACCTGCCGGCGCTCAAGGCCGATAACAAACTCGAAGTGCTGCAGCAACCTGGCTTCAACCTCGGCTACATCGCCTACAACACCCAGCACCCGCCGTTCGACCGCCTGCAAGTGCGCCAGGCCATGGACATGGCGGTGAACAAGCAGGCGATCCTTCAGGCGGTGTATCAGGACTCCGGGCAGCGCGCAGTCAACGCCATGCCACCGACCCAGTGGTCCTATGACGACAGCCTTGAGGACGCGCCCTTCGACCCGCAAAAAGCCAAGCAACTGCTCAGGCAGGCCGGGGTCAAGGAAGGCACCGAAGTCACCCTGTGGGCCATGCCCGTGCAGCGCCCCTACAACCCAAATGCCAAGCTCATGGCCGAGATGCTCCAGGCCGACTGGAGCAAGCTTGGCTTCAAGGTACGTATCGTCAGCTACGAGTGGGGTGAATACCTCAAGCGCATGAAAAGCGGCGAGCACGACATTGCCCTGATCGGCTGGACCGGTGACAACGGCGACCCCGACAACTGGCTCGGCACCCTCTACAACTGCGACGCCATCGGCAGCAACAACTACTCCCGGTGGTGCGACCCGCAGTACGACAGCCTGGTCAAGCAAGCCAAGCAGGTGACCGACCGCGAACAACGCACCGCCCTCTACCGGCAGGCCCAGCAGCGGCTCAAGCAACAGGTGCCAATCACCCCGGTGGCGCACTCCACGGTGAACCAGCCGATCAGCATCAAGGTTGCCGATTTCAAGGTCAGCCCCTTTGGCCGCAACAATTTTTCCGGTGTGAGTGTTGATTAGGCACTAGCCGCTACAAACAACACCCCTCCCCCTGATTAGCCCGGCAACCCCGGGCAACTCTGGCAACACCGCAGCAACACGCCCGGCTCACAAGGCCGGTAATAACTAGAAAAAGGAAAGGGAGTTTTCACCTTGAGACTATTCACCTCAACCGCACTGGCATTGACCCTCGGCAGCGTCTGCTCCGTGGCCGAAGCCGAACCCCAAAGCCAGGCCTACGTCCCACTCAGCCTCAAGACCAGCAGTGAACAAGACCAGGCAACCGGCTTCATCGACGGCCAAAGCGTCTCTGGCAGCACTCGTAACTGGTATGCCCGCGAGCGCGCCACCCGCGCCCCGCTCTGGAAGTACTACAAGCGCGACGGTACTCGCCACGACACCCACAGCCGCGAGAACTGGCTGCAGGGCACCATCCTCAACTACAGCTCGGGCTTTACCCAAGGCACCGTCGGTATTGCCGTCGAAGCCGCCGGCTACAATGCCATTGCCCTGCAACAGAGCCGCGAGGCAATCGCCGGGCCCAACAACCGCACGCTGACCCACAGCGACGGCGACCCCGTCGGCCAGTGGAGCAAGCTGGGCCTGGGCAACATCAAGGCCCGCGTGTCCAACACCACGCTCACTCTCGGCCGCCAATCGGTGGACACGCCGATGATCGCCTACATTGGCAACCGCGCCCTGCCATCGAGCTTCCAGGGCGCCTTCCTGCACAGCGCCGAATTCGACAACCTGTCGTTCGACCTGGGCACCTTCGACCGCGTCTCGCCCCGAACCGAACAAAGCCTCAGCAAGTTCCGCTCCGAGTACGGCGCCGCCGGCGTCGAGACCGACCGCGCCAGCACTGCCGGGGTCAACTACCAGCCGTTCAAAAGCCTGAGCACCAGCCTGTACGCCACCAAGGTCGACGACTTCTGGAACCAGTACTACTTCGGCGCCAACCACGTGCTGGGCGACAGCGCCGTGCTCAGCCTGAGCACCGGCCTGAACTACTACAAGACCGTGGATGCAGGCAGCAAGAAGATGGGCGAGATCGACAACGACACTTACAGCCTGTCGCTCGCCCTCACCCACCAGGCCCACACCCTCAGCGCGTCATGGCAACAGGTCAACGGCAACGAGTACTTCGACTACCTGCACGAAACCAACGGCATCTACCTGGCCAACTCGCTGCTCTCGGACTTCAACGGCCCGAACGAGAAATCGCTGCAGCTTTCCTATGTGCTGAACATGGCGCCGTATGGCGTGCCGGGCCTCAAGTTCAACCTGTACAACGCACGCGGCTGGGGCATCGATGGCACCCATTACCGGGGCACTGCCTATGACGTCAACGGCATGGACGGCGAGACCCACTACGAGTGGGGCATCGGCACCAGCTACGCCGTGCAGAGCGGCCCGCTGAAGGACACCAGTATCCGCGCCACCTACACCGCGCACCGCGCCAGCAAGGCGCAGGCCGATGGCAGCCTGGACGAGTTCCGCCTGGTGACCACCATTCCGTTCAACATCCTCTGACCGATGACGCCACGGCCTGCCTCACCCACTGAAAAAAACAGGCCGTGGCGGCTACGCTGGAATCAATGCTTGCAGGGAGTACTCATGAAATCGCTACCGCTCCACGCTGCCTTGGCAGCGCTCATCCTGGGCAGCGCCGCGCCGCTTGCGGCCAAGCCGCTGGTGGTGTGTACCGAAGCCAGCCCCGAGGGTTTCGACGTCGTCCAGTACACCACCGCCGTGACGTTCGATGCCTCGTCCGAAACGCTGTTCAATCGCCTGGTCGATTTCACACCTGGGACTACCGACATACAGCCAGCCCTGGCCGAGCGCTGGGACATCTCAGCCGATGGCCTGACCTACACCTTCCACCTACGCCAGGGGGTGAAGTTCCACACCACCGACTACTTCACCCCTACCCGCGACTTCAATGCCGATGACGTGCTGTGGAGCCTGCGCCGCCAACTCGACCCGCAACACCCCTGGCACGACAAGACCAGCGTCGGCTACCCGTATTTCGAAAGCATGGCCTTTGGCAAATTGCTCAAGTCGGTGGACAAGACCGACGATCGTACCGTGGTCATCACCCTGACCCGCCCTGAAGCACCGTTTCTGCGCGACATGGCCATGGGCTTCACCTCGATCTACTCCGCCGAGTACGGCGACCAGTTGCTCAAGGCTGGCAAGACCGGCGACCTCAACAGCAAGCCGATCGGCACCGGCCCGTTCATCTTCCAGCGCTACAACAAGGACGCCCAGGTCCGCTACAAGCCCAACCCGGACTATTTCCGTGGCAAGCCACCGGCCGATGCCCTGATTTTCGCCATCGCCAACGACAGTAACGTACGCCTGCAAAAGCTGCGCGCCAACGAATGCCAGGTGGCGCTGTACCCCAAGCCTGAGGACGTGCCGTCGATCAAGGCCGACCCCAAGCTCAAGGTGGCCAATACCGAAGCACTGGTCACCGGCTACATCGCCATGAACACCGAACACAAATACCTCAGCGATGTGCGTGTGCGCAAAGCCATCAACATGGCCTTCGACCGCCAGGCCCACGTCGACCAGCTGTTCGGCAAAGGCAATGCCGTGGTCGGCATCAACCCCTATCCGCCGAGCATGATCGGCTTCAACCGCGACAACCAAAACCCACCGCGCGACCTCGACCAGGCACGTGCGCTGCTCAAACAGGCCGGTGTGCCGGACGGTACGGTCATCACCCTGTTCACCCGCAGCGGCGGTGGCCCGACCAACCCCAACCCACGGCTGTCGGCGGAAATGCTCCAGGCCGACCTGGCCAAGGTCGGCATCAAGCTCGACATTCGCGTCATGGAGTGGGCAGAGATGCTGCGCCGGGCCAAAAAAGGCGAGGCCGACCTGGTTTCCACAGGCTGGGCAAGCGACAACGGCGACCCGGACAATTTCCTCACCCCGCTGCTCAGTTGCGAGGCGGCGAAAAATGGCGAGAACTACGCACGCTGGTGCAACTCGAAATTCCAGGCGCTGATCAACCAGGCCCGTCAGGTGACCGACAACGGCGAGCGTGCAAGGCTCTATAGCGAGGCATTGAAGGTGTACGATGACGACCAGCCCTGGATCAGCATGGCCCACCCCAAGATATTTACCGCCATGCGTGAGAACGTGGAGGGTTACGTGATCAACCCTCTGACCAACAACAACTTCGCCACCACCAAGGTGAAGTAGAAAAACAACGACCGCTGGCAGCCCACACGGGGACCAGCGGCACTGCCGTACAACGGCTGATGAGGTAACCCCGACAATGTTGAGTTTTATTGCCCGGCGCCTGGGCCTGCTGATCCCGACCTTTTTCGGTATCACCTTGCTGACCTTCGCGCTCATACGCCTGATCCCCGGCGACCCGGTGGAAGTGATGATGGGCGAGCGCAGGGTCGACCCCGAAATGCACGCCCAGGCCATGGAGCGCCTGGGCCTGAACAAGCCGCTGCCGGTCCAGTACCTGGACTATGTGGGCAAGCTCGCCCAGGGTGACCTGGGTGAATCGCTGCGCACCCGCGAAAGCGTGTGGACCGAATTCCTCACCCTGTTCCCAGCCACCCTGGAGCTGGCCTTTGCCGCGCTGCTGTTCGCCGGCATCGTCGGGTTGCTGGCCGGGGTGATCGCCGCGCTCAAGCGCGGCTCGCTGTTCGATCACGGGGTCATGGGCATTTCGCTCGCCGGGTACTCCATGCCGATCTTCTGGTGGGGGCTGATCCTGATCATGTTCTTCTCGGTCAGCCTGGGCTGGACGCCGGTGTCCGGGCGCATCGACCTGCTCTACGACATCGAGCCGAAAACCGGTTTCATGTTGATCGATACCCTGCTCAGCGACGAAGAAGGCGCGTTCAAGGACGCCGTGATGCACCTGATCCTGCCGGCCATCGTGCTGGGCACCATTCCGCTGGCGGTGATCGCCCGCATGACCCGCTCGTCGATGCTCGAAGTGCTGCGCGAAGACTACATCCGCACCGCCCGCGCCAAGGGCCTGTCGCCGGCCCGCGTGGTGTTCGTGCACGGCCTGCGCAATGCGCTGATCCCGGTGCTCACTGTATTCGGCCTGCAGGTCGGCACGTTGCTGGCCGGTGCGGTGCTTACCGAAACCATCTTTTCCTGGCCGGGCATCGGCAAGTGGCTGATCGAAGCCATCGGTGCCCGTGACTACCCCGTGGTCCAGAACGGCATCCTGTTGATCGCCTGCCTGGTGATTCTGGTCAACTTCGTCGTGGACATCCTCTACGGCCTGGCCAACCCACGCATCCGTCATCAGCGCTGAGGCCCCCGCCATGACCAGTCCACTTGCAAAACCCGTCACACCGGCCAGCCCGGTGGACCAAAGCCTGCTCTACCCCTCGCCGTACAAGGAATTCTGGCACGCCTTCTCGCGCAACAAGGGCGCGGTGATGGGCCTGGCCTTCATGTGCCTGGTGGTGTTCTGCGCCCTGTTCGCCCCCTGGGTCGCCCCGCATGACCCGAGCGAGCAGTACCGCGACTTCCTGCTGACCCCACCGGTGTGGCTCGAAGGGGGTACCTGGCAATTCATCCTCGGTACCGACGAGCTGGGTCGCGACCTGCTGTCGCGGTTGATCCAGGGTGCCCGGCTGTCATTGCTGATCGGCTTGTCGTCGGTGGTGATTTCGCTGATCCCGGGGATTCTGCTGGGCCTGCTGGCCGGCTTCTTCCCGCACTTGCTCGGCCCCTCGATCATGCGCCTGATGGACGTGATGCTGGCCCTGCCGTCGCTGTTGCTGGCGGTGGCCATCGTCGCCATCCTCGGCCCCGGCCTGCTCAACACGGTGATCGCCATCGCCATCGTCTCGCTGCCCGCCTATGTGCGCCTGACCCGCGCCGCAGTGATGGGTGAACTGAACCGCGACTACGTCACCGCCGCCCGCCTGGCCGGTGCCAGCCTGCCGCGCCTGATGTTCGTCACTGTGCTGCCCAACTGCATGGCGCCGTTGATCGTGCAGGCCACCTTGAGTTTCTCTTCGGCGATCCTCGACGCCGCGGCCCTGGGTTTCCTGGGCCTGGGCGTGCAACCGCCAACGCCCGAGTGGGGCACCATGCTGGCCTCGGCCCGCGACTACATCGAACGCGCCTGGTGGGTGGTCAGCCTGCCTGGGGTGACCATTCTGCTCAGCGTGCTGGCAATCAACCTGATGGGCGACGGACTGCGTGATGCGCTGGACCCGAAACTCAAGAACGCCGCCTGAGGAGAACGCCATGTCACTGTTGCAGATCAACAACCTCAACGTGCGCTTCGGCGACGCCAACGCGGTACCCGTGGTCGACGGCCTGGACCTGGCAGTGGATGCCGGCGAGATCCTGGCCATCGTCGGCGAATCCGGCTCGGGCAAATCGGTCACCATGATGGCCTTGATGGGGCTGATCGACGCCCCCGGGCGCATCACCGCCGACACCTTGACGTTCAACGGCACCAACATGCTCAAGCTCAGCGGCCGGCAGCGGCGCAAGGTGGTGGGCAAGGACATCGCCATGGTCTTCCAGGACCCGATGACCGCGCTCAACCCAAGTTACACCGTAGGTTTTCAGATCGAGGAAGTACTGCGCCAGCATCTGGGCCTGAAGGGCAAGGCGGCGCGCCAGCGTGCCCTGGAGCTGCTGAAAAAAGTCGAGATCCCGGCCGCAGAAAGCCGCCTGGACGCTTACCCGCACCAATTGTCCGGCGGTATGAGCCAGCGCGTGGCGATTGCCATGGCGATTGCCGGGGAACCCAAGCTGCTGATCGCTGATGAGCCGACCACGGCCCTGGATGTCACCATCCAGGCGCAGATCATGGAGCTGTTGGTGAACCTGCAGAAGGAGCGCAACATGGCGCTCATCCTGATCACCCATGACCTGGCCGTGGTGGCCGAAACCGCGCGACGTGTCTGTGTGATGTATGCAGGCCAAGCCGTGGAAGTGGGCCAGGTGCCCGAGCTGTTCGACGTGCCAGCGCACCCCTACAGCGAAGCGCTGCTGGCGGCGATCCCCGAGCACAGCCTGGGTGCCGAGCGCCTGGCGACGTTGCCCGGCATCGTCCCCGGTCGCTATGACCGGCCGCAAGGCTGCCTGCTGTCGCCGCGCTGCCCCTACGTGCAGGACAACTGCCGGCAACAGCGCCCCCCCCTCGCCCCCCAGGCACATAGCCTGGTGCGTTGTTTCTACCCGCTGAACCAGGAGGTGGCGTGATGGCCGTCGTACTCACTGCCCGCGAGCTGACTCGCCATTACGAAGTGTCCCGTGGCCTGTTCAAGGGCCATGCCCTGGTGCGCGCGCTCAATGGCGTATCGTTCGAACTGGAGGCCGGCAAGACCCTGGCCGTGGTCGGCGAGTCCGGCTGCGGCAAGTCGACCCTGGCCCGCGCGCTGACCTTGATCGAAGAGCCCTCGTCCGGCTCGCTGCAGATCGCCGGCACCGAGGTCAAGGGCGCCAGCAAGGCCGAACGCAAGCAACTTCGCCGTGACGTGCAGATGGTCTTCCAGAGCCCTTATGCCTCGCTGAACCCGCGGCAGAAGATCGGCGACCAGTTGGCCGAGCCGCTGTTGATCAACACCTCGTTGAGCAAGGCCGAGCGGCGCGAGAAAGTGCAGAAGATGATGGAGCAGGTCGGCCTGCGGCCCGAGCATTACCAGCGTTACCCGCACATGTTCTCGGGTGGCCAGCGCCAGCGTATCGCCCTGGCCCGGGCGATGATGCTACAGCCCAAGGTGCTGGTGGCGGACGAGCCGACCTCGGCGCTGGACGTGTCGATCCAGGCACAGGTGCTGAACCTGTTCATGGACCTGCAGAAGGAATTCAATACAGCCTATGTATTCATCTCGCACAACCTCGCCGTGGTGCGGCATGTGGCGGACCACGTGTTGGTGATGTACCTGGGGCGGCCGGCGGAGATGGGGCCTAAGGCGGACATCTACGAGAAGCCGCTGCATCCTTATACACAGGCATTGCTGTCGGCAACGCCGGCGATCCACCCCGACCCGCTGAAACCGAAGATCAGGATTGTCGGTGAGCTGCCCAACCCATTGAACCCGCCGGATGGGTGTGCCTTTCACAAGCGCTGCCCGTATGCAACGGAACGGTGTGGGAAGGAGGTGCCAGCGTTTCGGCAGGTGGGGACGCGGCAGGTGGCGTGCCACTATGCGGAGCAGTTTCTCTAGATCGGTGTGAGGTTTTCGCGGGGCAAGCCCGCTCCCACAGTTACCTCGCCTGGTGGGACATGCGAGGTACCTGTGGGAGCGGGCTTGCCCCGCGAAGGGGCGCAAAGCGCCCCCAAGACTCTCAATGCATGAATATCGCAATCAGGATAATCACCGGAATCGGCACCCCAATCATCCACAGCAGTAATGAGCGCATGATGTTTCTCCTTACTTAACGTTGAATGGTACGACGCGCGGTGTAGTCCACCCCTTCCGCTTCCAGCCATACGACGCGATCACGCTGACGGCCACCGAGCAGCGCGGCAAGGCTGGCGAAGAATGCCCCACACAACAGTGCAACGAAGGTCCACAGGGCCGTCCAGCCCGCCACTTTGGCTGCCGTGTCAGCGGCCTGCTGCACCTCTACCTTGGCCTGTTGAACCTGAGCGAACACTTGATCGACCCGTGCCTCGGCCTCGGCCTGGCTCAGGCGGGTACGCTGGGCCACCAGTTGCGCCAGGTAAGCGCGATCACTTTCGGCCAGCGTCCCTTGCGCGATGGACTTGGCAATAATGCGCGCCGCAATACCATTGGCGGCGTCATCACTGACAGGTGCCGGGCCGTCATTGCGGAACAGGCTGTCAACGAAATAGGCATTGGGATCAGGCTTTGGCGCCATGCTGGCAGCAGCCCCTACCGCGCTCGCCCCGGCTTGCGCACCGGCAGTGGCAAGGCCACCGGCGGTGCTCAGTATCAACATGGCCGCCACCAGCGTGGCCACTGCCCAGGCAAGGAAGCCATGGGCCGTATCACGAAAATACACTTCATCACCCTGCAGATTGGCCCACTTCACCCGCAGCCGACCGGCGATATAGCCGCCCAAGCCTGAGGCGAAGATCTGTGTCAGTAGCAGCCAGATGATCGCCGAAACACCCAGGGTCTGGGCGCTGGCACCTTCATCAGCCCAAGGTGAGGTGGCCGCGAAGCCTAGCCCCGCACCCAGCACCACCAGGATCAATGACAACGCGGCAGCCGCTGCGGCCCCCGCTAAAATGGCCGCCCAGGACACGCCAGAGCGATGCTGTGAATCGACATACGGGTAATCGGCAGAGGGGATCATGGTTTTTCGCCTTTGTAGTGATCAACAAGTCCGTTCGCCCTAGAGCCAGTGCAGGGGGTGTGCCAGTTGTGTCAAAAAATGACACCCAACTGAATCAATGACTTAAATCACTGGGCCAGCCAAAGACCGTGCAAAATGCCGGATTCACCACACGCCAACGCCGTGTTCTGCAATGCCGGTTGATCTGGCACTATCTGCCCATGACCTCCCAGTACCCAGCCGACGGCCCGCAACAGACGCCCATCACCGCCGAAACTGTGATGCGCTACCACTTGTGCTGGAAGCACCGCGACCTCGACGGCGTGATCGCGCTCTATCACCCCGACGTCCAGTACCACGACTTCTTCCAGAACCGCGTGCTCGGCTTCGACGCGCTGCGCGACTACGTGCGCGCCTGCCTGCCCCATGAAGCCGGCGAGGACATCGTCCACAGCGACCGAATCCGCGTCGATGGCTGCACTGCGTTCATCCAGTACCAGGTCACGGTGCAGGGCGGTGAAGGCCTGGTGGCGTTCCAGTCCAGCGAGGCCATCACCGTCAAGGACGGGCTGATCTGGCGCGTCAACGAATACGCCACGCTGGTCCGGCAGAACAACCGAGAGCAAGCTGGCAGCGGCCCGCGCCCGGCCACCAGCCGCCTGGGCCTTTCACCGCGCCAGCTGTCGACCATGGCCCAGGACCTGGAGTGCTACTTCCAGCGTCAACGCCCCTACCTCGACCCTGAACTTGACTTGCAGCAGGTCGCCGATGCCAGCGGCTACAGCCGCAACCAGATCTCCTACCTGCTCAACCAGGTGCTTGGCCAAAGCTTCTACCGCTACGTGAACCAGGCGCGGCTACAGCACCTGATGGCCAGCCTGAACGACGACAGCGTCGAGGCAACGATCGATGAGCTAGCGTTCAGCGCGGGCTTCAATTCGCTGTCGGCGTTCTACAAGTGCTTCCGTGAACAGACCGGGCTCACACCCAAGGCCTACCTCAAGCAAATTTCCCTGCGTGCACGCACGTAAGACAGCCCTCCCCCAACGCCACTAGGATCGCCCACAGACCTTGACGGATGTGGAGCCGAAACTGATGCAACCCCTGCGCACGCTCAGCCTGTGGATGGACCAGCTCGACGAGCCGCTGTGCGCGCGCCCAGCACTGCGAAACGACCTTGACGTTGACGTGTGCATCATCGGCGCCGGCTACACCGGCCTATGGACCGCGTACTACCTAAAGCGCCAGGCGCCCCAGCTGAACATTGCCGTGATCGAAGCCAACATCGCCGGCTTCGGCGCCTCTGGGCGCAATGGCGGCTGGCTGATGGGCAACCTGCTCGGCGAAGACCGCCTGCTTGCCGCTCTGTCGCCGCAACAACGCCGCGCCAGCATCGACCTGCTGCATGGCATCCCCGATGAAGTCCACGCCGTGCTGCAACGCGAAGCCATCGACTGCGACTACCGCAAAGGTGGCGTGCTGTACTGCGCCGCCCGCTACCCGGAACAGGAACGCAGCCTGCGTGCCTACCTCGATGACCTGTACCGCCAGGGCATGACCGAGGATGACTACCGCTGGCTGCGGCCCGAGCAACTGGACGCACAACTGCGGGTGAGCAACGCCTACGGCGCGATCTACAGCCCGCACACCGCGACCATCCAGCCCGCCAAGCTGGCCCGCGGCCTGGCCCGAGCGGTAGAGGCGCTGGGCGTGCCGATCTACGAGAACACCCCTGCCATCGACTGGCAGCCCGGTGAAGTTCGCACCCCCTTGGCGCGCATCCGCTGCCAGTGGACGGTGCCCGCCGTGGAAGGTTACGCCGCCAGCCTGCCACCGCTGGGCAAGCATCAGCTACCGGTGCAGAGCTTGCTGGTGGCGACCGAGCCACTGCCCGATTCGATTTGGGAGCAGATCGGCCTGGCCGAGGGCCAAGCCTTCAGCGAAAGCAGCCGTCAGGTTACCTACGGCCAGCGCACCGCCGACAACCGCCTGGTGTTCGGCGCCCGTGGCGGCTATCGCTTCGGTGGCCGCCTGCGCGAAGACTTCACCCTGACCGAAGCCGAAGTCGAACTGCGCCGCTACCTGTTCAGCGAGCTGTTCCCGCAGCTCAAGCATGTGCGCATCACCCACTCCTGGGGCGGCAACCTGGGCATGGCCCGACGCTTCCGACCGCACATGCTGTGCGACCGCCAGCGCGGCATCGCCTTGGCCGGCGGCTACGGCGGCGAGGGGGTCGGCGCCACCAACCTCGGCGGGCGGACGTTGGCGGCACTGATCCTCAACCAGCACAACGCACTGACCGCGCAACCCTGGGTACTCGACAACCGCCCATTGTCGAGCCTGGCCAGCTGGCCACCCGAGCCCTGCCGCTGGTTGGGCTACAACGCGATCATCCAGAGTTTCGTCCACGAGGACCGCACCCTCGCCAACCGCGCCAGCGCACCGTGGCGGCGGCGCCTGGCCAGCTCACTGGCAGACTTCATGGAAGGCTTCATGCACTGACTTACCGTTCACCTACACAGGATCCACCGGTCATGAACATCACTCACTTCAAACACACTGAAAGCGCCGTCCTGGACAGCACCAACCCGGTCGCAGTGCCGCTCGGCGAGCCCGTGGCGGTGACCTCGGTCACCTGCGTGGAGCGCAGCGATGGCGTCGAAACCGGCATCTGGGAGTGCAGCCCCGGGCGCTGGCGACGGCAGATCGTGCAACAAGAGTTCTGCCACATCATCAAGGGCCGCTGCACCTTCACCCCCGACGGTGGCGAGCCCCTCTACATAGAAGCCGGAGACGCACTGACGCTACCGGCCAACAGCACCGGCACCTGGGACATCCTGGAGACCGTGCGCAAGACTTACGTGCTTATTTTCTGATCCGCTGATCGCCTGCCTTCGATAACAACAGACAAAGCAAGGTAAACCCGACATGCGCACCCTTCTTCTTGCACCTCTGATGCTGGCCGCCAGCATGGCCAACGCCGCCGACACGGTGAAGATCTACAACTGGTCCAGCTATGTCGCGCCGGACACCCTGAAGCACTTTCAGCAAACCACCGGCATCAATCCCACCTACGACGTGTACGACAGCAACGAAACCCTCGATGGCAAGCTGATGACCGGCAATTCCGGCTACGACGTGGTGTTTCCGTCCAACCACTTCATGGCCCGGCAGATTCAGGGCAAGGCCCTGAAGAAGCTGGACAAGTCGCAGTTGCCCAACTGGCAAAATCTCAACCCGGTGCTGCTCAAGGCACTTGAGGTCAACGACCCGGGCAACCAGTACGGCTTCCCGTACCTCTGGGGCAGCACGGGCATTGGCTACAACATCGATAAGGTCAAGGCAGTCCTCGGCGACAACGCGCCGCTGGACTCATGGGACCTGATCTTCAAGCCCGAGTACATGAGCAAGCTGAAAAGCTGCGGCGTCGCAGTGCTGGACAACGGCCCCGAGCTGCTGCCGATTGCCCTGCATTACCTGGGCTTACCGCATCACAGCCAGGACCCGAAGGACTACGAGAAGGCCAAGGACTTGCTGATGAAGGTGCGGCCGTACATCAGCTACTTCCATTCATCCAAGTACACCGGTGACCTGGCCAATGGCGATATCTGCGTGGTGGTGGGCTTCTCCGGTGACGTGCTGCAGGCGAAAAACCGCGCTGATGAAGCAAAGAATGGGGTGAAGGTGGGGTATTCGATCCCCAAGGAAGGCGCGCCGATGTGGTTCGACATGGTTGCCATGCCGGCCGATGCCCCCGATGAGAAGGCGGGGTATGCCTACATGAACTACCTGCTGCAGCCGGAGGTGATGGCCAACATCAGTAACCACGTGCAGTACGCCAACGGCAACCTCAAGGCTGACGGCCTGGTGGACCCGGCGATGAAGGGCAATACGATGATCTACCCCAGTGACGAAGTGATGGGCAAGCTGTATGCGCTGGAGGCGATGCCGGCCAAGCTCGACCGCATTCGCACCCGGATCTGGACCAGTATCAAAGCCGGAAACTGACAACAGCTTCAAGCCGCAAGCTACAAGAAAGGCGGGCCAATACAGGCTCGCTTCCACTTGTAGCTTCCAGCTTGAGGCTCGAAGCTGCTTTTAGTGGTGCTCGCGAGTAGCGCGGAATTTCACATCCGGCCAGCGCTCTTCCATCAACGCCAGGTTGACCCGGGTCGGCGCCAGGTAGGTCAGGTGGCCGCCACCGTCGATGGCCAGGTTCTCCATGGCCTTGGTCTGGAATTCCTCGAGCTTCTTCTTGTCATCACAGCTGATCCAGCGCGCCGACCACACGGTGATCGGCTCGTAGGCGCACTCGACTTTGTACTCTTCCTTCAAACGGCTGGCCACTACGTCGAACTGCAGCACACCGACCGCACCGAGGATGATGTCGTTGCTGCGCTCGGGGAAGAACACCTGGGTCGCCCCCTCTTCGGCCAGCTGCTGCAGACCCTGGCGCAGCTGCTTGGACTTGAGCGGGTCCTTCAGGCGCACACGGCGGAACAGCTCCGGAGCAAAGTGCGGGATACCGGTGAAGCCCAGTGCTTCGCCTTCGGTGAAGGTGTCGCCGATCTGGATGGTGCCGTGGTTGTGCAGGCCGATGATATCGCCGGCAAAGGCTTCTTCCAGCTGCTCGCGCTCGGACGAGAAGAAGGTCAGTGCGTCACCGATGCGCAGGTCCTTGCCGGTACGCACGTGGCGCATCTTCATGCCCTTCTCGTACTTGCCCGAGCAGATGCGCATAAAGGCGATACGGTCACGGTGTTTCGGGTCCATGTTCGCCTGGATCTTGAACACGAAGCCTGTGAACTTCTCTTCTACCGGCTCCACGGTACGCTCGTGCGCCACACGGGCCAGCGGGCGCGGCGCCCAGTCGACAACGGCGTCGAGCACATGGTCGACACCGAAGTTGCCCAGTGCGGTACCGAAGAACACTGGGGTCAGTTGGCCGTTGATGAACTCGTCCTGATCGAATTCATGGCAGGCGCCCTGCACCAGCTCAAGCTGTTCGAGGAAGCGATCATATTCGTCACCCAGGTGCGCACGGGCTTCATCGGAATCAAGCTTCTCGATGATTTTTACCTCGGTACGCTCATGGCCGTGGCCCGGGGTGTAGACGATGATGTAGTCGCCGGCCAGGTGGTACACACCCTTGAAGTCGCGGTAGCAACCGATCGGCCAGGTGATTGGCGCGGCCTTGATCTTCAGCACCGCCTCGATTTCGTCGAGCAGTTCGATCGGGTCGCGGATATCACGGTCGAGTTTGTTGATGAAGCTGACGATGGGCGTGTCACGCAGGCGGCAGACGTCCATCAGGGCGATGGTCCGCGGCTCTACACCTTTACCGCCGTCGAGCACCATCAGCGCCGAGTCCACCGCGGTCAGGGTGCGGTAGGTGTCTTCCGAGAAGTCTTCGTGGCCGGGGGTGTCGAGCAGGTTGATCATGTGCTCGCGGTACGGGAACTGCATCACCGAGGTGGTGATGGAGATGCCGCGCTGCTTCTCCATTTCCATCCAGTCGGAGGTGGCGTGGCGGTCGGACTTACGCGACTTCACGGTACCGGCGACGGCAATGGCCTTGCCCATCAGCAGGAGCTTCTCGGTGATGGTGGTCTTACCGGCGTCGGGGTGGGAAATAATTGCGAAAGTGCGGCGCTTCGCGACTTCGGCGGCCTGGTTGGTCATGGGAAATCGCCTGACTGGGGGATTCGAAAAGGGGCAATATCATACCTGAGTTTGGCCGGGGACCAAAATTTGATCCCCGCCCCCCGTGGAGCGGATGCTGAGTTACTTGCTGCTAGTGGCGCTATCGGTGAACCCATCCAAGGTGACAGGAGGGCGACCCGGCATGCGCGCCACCAGCTCAAGCGTCCCCCCCATCGCTTCAACATAGCTGCGCAGTGTAGAAATCAGCATATCGGAGCGATTTTCGACCTTGGAGATGTTGCCCTGCCTGATATCCAGCCTTTCGGCCATGCTTTCCTGGGTCAGCTCAAGCTGCTTGCGCAACGCCTGCAATGTCATCTCTTCGCGTATCAGCTCACGCCCTCGCGCTTCGGCTGCCACCTGCAGTTCCAGTGGCAAACTCTCAATGACCTCATCAAGTGTCTTGGACATTGCTATCTCCTTCTCGTAAATACTTGTCGAAACGATCATCGGCCCGCTTGATCAGTCTCCGGTAAAACAGTGCTTCGCTGAGTCCCGTCTTATTTCCAGCTACCAGAGCTACGGCTTTACGCGCTGGGTCAAAAGCAAATGCAACACGCCAGACTCCATCACACGCAGAAAATCTCAGCTCTTTCATGTTGTTGTGACGAGACCCCTTCAGTGTGTCCACCCTCGGCCTACCCAGGGTTGGCCCTTGAAACTCCAATAGCCTCAGATGGGCCACGAGCTCTTTCTGGACCTGCTTGTCGAACCCTTCGAACTCCACGACGAATTCGGTACAGAAATGTATCGACCAAGACAAAATATACCCCCCAAAGAATATTTCTTCAAATAGATATCAAGGAAATCGAGAGAGGAATTTTGTCCATCAGGACAAATGGATCGAAAGCAGGTAAACCAACGCCTTAAGGTAGGAATTGCGCTGTTTTTTCGTACGAAAGTTCACTGACCCAGTGATTAACACTGGCCAAATGCCGCCTCAGATGGGAACCTTTACGCCCTCGGAGACGTCCACTCCCCTGCAACCCGCTTCGCTTGGGGACTGGTTTCATCAGCTTTTTCGGGCCCGACGGGGTTCGGCTCATGGCCTGATCGCTGCCTTGCGCACGCATCACGCTGCTACTCGCGAACACACCCACCGCCGCCAGTGATGGCCGGCAAAAAAAGAAGTGTGCTCGCCGACAACACAAGGAGTCCGCCTGTGGCTACACGCTACGGAAAAGGGCTGTTGGGATGCGCCACCGTGCTCGTCATCCTGGCCCTGCTGATCCACTGGATCGGCATCGACACGATCGCGCGTTACCGCGACGATCTTGGGTTCTACCTGCAAGCGCACCTGGTACTGGTGCTGGCTTCGATGGCGGCGGCGTTGGCCGTGGGCATCCCCGCCGGCATTGCGTTAAGTCGACCGCACCGGGTCGACAAAGCCGAACGCTTCATGCAGTTCTTCAACGTTGGCAACACCATCCCCCCTCTGGCCGTTCTGGCCATCGCGCTCAGTATCCTGGGCATCGGCGCCGGGCCCGCGATCTTCGCGCTGTTCCTCGCCTCCCTCCTGCCCATCGTGCGCAACACCTACGAGGGCCTGAAAAACGTCCCCGCCTCGCTCAAGGAAGCCGCCACCGGCATCGGCATGACCCCGCGCCAGCAACTGTGGCAGGTGGAATTGCCCAATGCCGTGCCGATCATCGTCGGCGGTGTGCGTGTGGCCCTGGCCCTGAACGTGGGCACCGCGCCCCTGGCGTTCCTGATCGGCGCCAACAGCCTGGGCAGCCTGATCTTCCCTGGCATCGCCCTGAACAACCAGCCGCAGCTGCTGCTGGGCGCCGCTTGTACGGCGCTGCTGGCATTGCTGCTCGACGCCCTGGTGAGCTTCTCCAGCAGGCGCTGGCTGGAACGTGGCCTGGCCCAATAAGAAGAGGGAACGTATGAAGAAGAGAATCGCCTTGCTGCTGGGCGCGGCCCTGCTGTTCGCAGGTTTTGCCCAGGCAGCGGACAAACCGCTGATCCGTATCGGTGCGCGGGTGTTCACCGAACAGACCGTGCTTGCCGAAATCACCGCCCAATACCTGCGCGCAAACGGTTTCGATGTGCGCGTGACCACCGGCCTTGGCAGCAACATCGCCCGCCAGGCACAAGAGACCGGCCAGCTCGACCTGATGTGGGAATACACCGGTGTATCGCTGGTGTCGTACAACCACATCGACGAACGCATGCCCAACGCCGAGGCCACCTACGCCAAGGTCAAGGCACTGGACGCGAAGAAGGGCCTGATCTGGCTGACCCCCTCGAACTTCAGCAACACCTATGCCCTGGGCCTGCCCAAGCAAGTGGCCGAAGCCTACCCGCAGGTCAACTCGATCAGCGACCTCAACCAGGTGCTGCGTGATGAGCACGACCGCACCCACCTGGTGGCCCTGGACACCGAGTTCGCCAACCGCCCTGATGGGCTGGTAGGCCTGCGCGAGCTGTACGGCTTGCCGCTGGACCGCCGCAACATCCGCCAGATGGATGGCGGCCTGGTGTACACCGCGATGCGCAACAACCAGGTGTTCGCCGGCCTGGTGTACACCACCGACGGGCGCCTGAACGCCTTCGACCTCAAACTGCTGGACGACGACAAGCACTACTTCCCCGACTACACCGCCGCCCCGGTGGTGCGCAAAGCCGTGCTCGACGCCAACCCCAACCTGGCCACCCTGCTCAAGCCGCTGGCCGAGCAGCTCGACGACGAAACCATGCGCCAGCTCAACGCCCAGGTCGACGTCGAACACCAGAACCCCACCGCCGTGGCCGCAGCCTTCCTGCGTGAGCATCCTTTGAAGGAGGTACAGCCATGAGCCTGCTCGACACCTTCGCCCACCTTGACTGGGCCCAGGTCCTGCAACTGACCTGGCAACACATCATGCTGGTTGGCATCGCCGTCAGCCTGGCCATCCTCGTCGGCGTGCCACTGGGCATCCTGATGACCCGCTTCCCGGCCGTCGCAGGCCCGCTGCAGGCCAGCGCCACGGTGCTGCTGACCATTCCCTCGATCGCCCTGTTCGGCCTGCTGCTGCCGTTCTATTCCAAGTTCGGCCAAGGCCTCGGCCCGCTGCCGGCGATCACTGCGGTATTCCTCTATTCACTGCTGCCGATCCTGCGCAACACCTACCTCGCCCTGACCAACGTCGAGCCCGGTATCCGTGAAGCCGCGCGCGGTATCGGCATGACCTTCGGCCAACGCCTGCGCATGGTCGAGCTGCCGATTGCGGTGCCGGTGATCCTCGCCGGCGTGCGCACCGCCGTGGTGATGAACATCGGCGTGATGACCATCGCCGCGACCATCGGTGCCGGTGGCCTGGGCGTGCTCATCCTGACCTCCATCAGCCGCAGCGACATGTCGATGTTGCTGGTCGGCGCCGTGCTGGTCAGCCTGCTGGCGATCATCGCCGACCTGCTCCTGCAAACCCTGCAACGTGCCCTGACTCCAGAAGGACTGCGCTCATGATCGAACTCAAGAACCTCAGCAAAACCTTCAACGTCAACGGCAAGGACGTCAAAGCCGTCGACGCGGTCAGCCTGACCGTCAACGAAGGCGAAATCTGCGTATTCCTCGGCCCCTCGGGCTGCGGCAAGAGCACCACGCTGAAGATGATCAACCGCCTGATCACGCCCACCTCCGGCCAGGTGTTCATCAATGGCGAAGACACCAGCGGGCTGGACGAAGTCACCCTGCGCCGCCACATTGGCTACGTGATCCAGCAGATCGGCCTGTTCCCCAACATGACCATCGAGGAGAACATCACCGTGGTCCCGCGCCTGCTCGGCTGGGACAAGCAGAAGTGCCACGACCGCGCCCGCGAGCTGATGCACATGATCAAGCTCGAGCCAAAGCAGTACCTGCAGCGCTACCCGCGTGAGCTTTCCGGTGGCCAGCAGCAGCGTATCGGCGTGATCCGCGCGCTGGCTGCCGACGCGCCGGTGCTGTTGATGGATGAGCCGTTCGGCGCAGTCGACCCGATCAACCGCGAGATGATTCAGAACGAGTTCTTCGAGATGCAGCGGGCGTTGAACAAGACCGTGATCATGGTCAGCCACGACATCGACGAAGCGCTCAAGCTGGGCGACAAGATCGCCATCTTCCGTGCCGGCAAGCTGTTGCAGCTGGACCACCCGGACACCCTGCTGGCGCACCCGGTGGATGACTTCGTCAGCAACTTCGTCGGCCAGGACAGCACCTTGAAACGCCTGTTGCTGGTGCGTGCCGAAGATGCGGCGGACAACGCCCCGTCAGTCAGCCCGGACACGCCAGTGAGCGATGCGCTGGAGCTGCTGGACGAGCACGACCGCCGCTATGTAGTGGTGACCGATGCGCAGAACAAGGCGCTGGGCTATGTGCGCCGGCGCGACATGCACCGCCAGCAAGGGGCCTGCGGCGACTTCCTGCGCCAGTTCAATGCCACCGCATCGCACGATGAGAACCTGCGCATCCTGCTGTCGCGGATGTACGAGTTCAACCGGGCGTGGTTGCCGGTGCTGGATGCCGAGCAGGTGTTCTTGGGCGAGGTGACGCAGGAGTCGATTGCGGCTTACTTGAGCTCGGGGCGATCGCGTGGGGCGAAGACCAGCATCGTGTCACCGGCTGAGGCGGTGGTTTCCTGATTTTTTGGGGGCGCTTTGCGCCCCTTTCCGACCGGTCCGGCGCCCCGGCAAGGCCGCTCCTACACATCTGTGGGGAGCGGGCTTGCCCCGCGAATGGGACGACGCTGTATCAGAACCCTACACTGGCCTGCACATAAAAGGTCCGCGGCTCACCCACATAGAGGCCAGCATTGTTGTCGCTGGAGCGGGTGAAGTACTGCTTGTCGAACAGGTTCTTCACCCCCGCCGCCACCTTCATGTTGGCCGTCTGCGGCCCGAAGTCATACCCCCCACGGGCATGCCAGGTCACGTAACCCGGAATATCCCCATACTGCCCATCGGCACTCGGCTCGGTGATGTAGTCACCATTGAAGCTGCCATCACTATTGATCCCGGTGCCCGGCGCACGCTGCTTGGATTGGGCATAGGCGTCCAGGTTCCAGGTCCAGCGGTTGATCGCATAGCGCACGCCGGCAGTGGCCACCTGGCGTGAGTAGAACGGCAGGTCACGCCCCTTGAAGCCTGGGATCTCCCCTTCGTAAGTGGCACGGGTATAGGTGTAGCCGCCATTCACCGACAGGCCTTCAAGCCGCGGGTCCAGCCCGGCCAGGTCATAACGCACCGACGCTTCGATACCCTGGTGCTTGGTGGCGCCCAGGTTGGTCCAGCCGACATCGTTGCTGATGTACTGCAGCTCGTCATCGAAGTCGATGTAGAACGCTGTCAGCTCACCGGCGAAGCCGCCGTTGTCATAGCGCGTACCCACCTCATAAGTCTTGGCCTTTTCCGGCTCCAGGCCGTTGGCCGTGCTGTTGCCGGTACCGCCCTGGCCCAGCTGGAAGTACTGCAGGCTGCCGAACGAGGTCTCGTAGTTGGCGAACACCTTCCAGGCATCGGAGAGGTGGTACATCACGCTCAGTGCCGGCAGCGGTTCGTTGCTGGTGATGCTGCGCTTCTTCTCTGCCACCGGGCGGTTGTTGGCGCCCAGCACCGGGCGGTCGCGCCAGTCGGTGTTGATGTGCTCGAAGCGGATACCGGGGGTGATGGTCCAGTTGCCGACGTCGATCTTGTCGTCGATGTAGTAGGCGCTGGCCTCGGTGCCGCCGCTACGGTCCTGGAACACATGGCCGTCAGAGGTCGGAGTGGGCGTCGGCACGTTGTCGATCAGCGCCAGGCGGGTCGACTGCTCGCGCATGGCCTCTTTCAGGTAGCGGTAACCCACACTGACTTCCTGGGTAGTGGGGCCGGCGAAGAAGATCCGCGACAGGCGCGGTTCGATTGCGAAGGTGTGGTAGTTGCGCGGGTACGACGACAGGGTCTTCAAGTCACGCGAGGCAATGGCGCTGCCACGGAAGCTGTCGGTGTAGTAGGTCAGCACTTCGAACTGGGTAGCGTCGTCGAGCTGGCGCTGCCACTTGAACGATACATCCTTGCGCCGGCCGGCGAAGTAGTCGTAGTCGCGCAGTGACTGGTACGGGTTGCTGTCGTACTGAGCCTGGGTCAGGCCGCCGGGCATGTCGGCACGGCCATCGTAGTAATGGAAGTTGAGCCAGAACTCATCGACGTCGGTCGGGGCCCAGTGGGTCTTGAGGATCACATCGTCGATGTCGTTGCCGTTGTTGCTCTCGCGGTAACCGTTGCCGTTCACCCCGGTGTACAGCAGTGCTACGCCCATGCCGTTGTCGGCGGTGCCGCCGACGAAGGCCGACTCGGTGTGCTTCCAGCCGCCATGCTGCGAGGTTTCCAAGGTGGTGGAAAGCTCAGCCGAGGCCTTCTCTGGGATCGCCCGGGTGACGAAGTTGATCACCCCACCGACGTTCTGCGGGCCGTAGCGCACAGAACCTGCGCCGCGTACCACGTCGATGCTGTCCAGGTTGCCCGAAGAGATCGGCGCCATCGACAGCTGCGGCTGGCCATAAGGGGCGAACGCCGCCGGGATGCCATCGATCAACACGGTCGAGCGGGGCGACAGCCGCGAGGTCAGGCCGCGCACGCCAACGTTCAGCGACAGGTCGCTGCCACCGGTGCCGTTGGAATCCTGCACCTGCACGCCAGGGATGCCGCGCAGCACGTCGCGAACGTTCATTGCACCCTGCTCGAGCATGGCCTCGCGACGCACCACGGTGCGCGCGCCGGGGTGGTTCTGCACCACGGCCTGGTCGGCATCGCCCAGCCAGTCACCGACCACCTTGATGTCGGTGGGCGCCAGCTCCAGGCTACCGCTGCCCAGGTCGAGGGTGGTCGGCAGCGGCTTTACCACCACTGTGTCCTGGGCCATCTCGAAGGTCAGCCCGCTGCCTTGCAGCAACTGTTGCAGCGCCTGCACCGGCGCCAGGTTGCCGGACACCGCCGGGGCCTGTTTGCCGGCCACAAGCTCAGGGCTGTAGAACAGTTGCAGGTTGGTCTGCTGGCCCAATTGGCTCAGGGCCGAGGCCAGCGGTTGTGCCTGGATCTGGATTGCGCCGCCAGCCTGTTCGGCGTGGCTGTTGACGGCCACGGCACTGACCGCGAGGGCCAGCGCCAGGGCGCGAAAGCGTGGCAAGGATTTGTTGTTGTTCACGTCGTCAGACATCCTGAAGTGCGGGATAAACGCCAACCGCATGCAAATGTAAATGCTTGGCAGTTGCAGCTGGCGAGGAAGACGAACGAGCTGAAATAAACCTGAATCTATTTCGCGATTATTTCGCGAGAGCCGTCTTCATGGGCTTTGATGACCACCGGCAAGATGCTCGGCAAGGCGCGCAGCAGTGCATCGGTGTCGTCGGTGCTGAAGGTGCTTGAGAGGCGCATCTGTGCCACTTTGCCGGGGGCAACCCGCAGCGGCTGTGTGCGGTAGCGGGAAACTTCGGCCACCACCTCGGCCAGGGTGGCGTTGTCGAACACCAGCTTGCCCTGGCGCCAGGCAGTCAGGGCTGCGGCATTGACCGCGTAGGGCGCCGCCACCTTGCCTTGTGCATCTATATGCGCGCCCAGGCCGGCCGTCAGTTGCGCCAGCGAAGCATCCTTGCCCTGCACCCGTACCGAGCCTTGCTCGACCGCTACGCGGGTGGCGGCCGGGTCCAGCCGTACATCAAAGCGGGTGCCGGTGACGGTCACGCTGCCTTGGGCCGTGTCGACCACGAACGGTCGGCTGCTGTCGTGGGCGACGATGAACATCGCCTCACCGGCGTTCAGTTGAATGTGCCGCCGCCCCGCGCTGAAATCGACCTGCAACTGCGTACCGCCGTTGAGCGTCAGCTGCGAGCCGTCCGGCAGTTCGACCTGGCGGCGCTCACCGAAGGCAGTCTGTAACAGGTCCTGATGATTGAGGCGCTGGTACTGCCAGCCACTCCAGCCGAGCCCCAGGGCAACCACTGCCACACCGGCCGCCAAAGCCTGGCGCAGCAAACGCCGCCGTGGCAACTGGCGCACGGGCGCTGGCGCGCACAGGGCATTGAGGCGCTGGCGCGGTATGAAGTCGGCGGCGCGCCAGAGGCTGGCCAGCTGCTGGTATTCCTCGCGATGGCGTGGGTCCGCCTCCAGCCACCCTTGCAAGCGGGCCAGCAGCTCGGCATCCCGCGGCGCATCCTGCACGCGGGCGAACCATTCGGCCGCCTGCTCGCGGACGCTATCGGTACCGTGCCGTTTCATCGAAAAGGTCTCCTGACTCATCATGCCGACACATCCAGGTGCTCACGCAGGTGTCGGAGGGTGCGGATCATATACTTTTCGACCATGTTCTTGCTCAAGCCCATGCGCTCGGCAATCTCGGCCTGGGTCAGGCCTTCGAGCTTCTGCCAGATGAACACCCGCCGGCAGTTGAGCGGCAACTCGGCCAGCGCCCGCTCGACACTGTCGGCAAGCTCCAGCGCGTGTACGTAGGCTTCAGGGTCACCGCTGTGGCTGGCGCTTTCCTCAAAGGCTTCCAGCGCCAGTACCTGGCGCCGGTCTTCACGGCGAAAACCGTCCACGGCAATGTTGCGGGCGGTCTGGTGCAGGTAGGCGCGGGGCTGCTCGACCTGTTCGCGGGGGTTTTCCAGTACCCGTACGAAGGCATCGTGAGCGAGGTCCTCGGCCTGCTGACGACTGCGCAGCTTGCGCGTCCAGGTGCCGATCAGCTCATGGTAGTGGTCGAGGAAGCCTTTGGGTCCGGACACGGTCGGGGTTCGTCAGGGAGGCAGATAAGGGTGCGAATAGTAATGTTTCTCATCAAGAACGGCAAATCCGTCAGTCGGTAACAAAAAATTTATACGGATTTCAGGCACTGCAGTGCCAGGAAAATGTGGCCATAAATATGAACACCTCAGGGCCATTCGCGGGTGACCCCGCGCCGACAGGATTAGCGCAATCCCTATGGGAGCGGGTTCACCCGCCAAAGGGCCGATACGGTCCATTCCACAATATTTAACGCTTCAAACATCCCAAGGAACATCTGCCGGTCACATGAGTCGGTTATTCAAATGGCAGGTCGTCGATCCGCGACGAACATGCCCGGATTGCCTGTTGATCTTGCATTCTTCACGCCCTAAAGTGCGCGCCGAACGTCCATGCTGGAAACGATCCATCCGGCTCAAGTACTGAGTAGGCGAACCAAAGTGGGGATACGGAGGACGTTCAGTTTGCAGCCACTTATCTTTTCAGTTTGCCCATGGAGTCCCTGAGCATGTCGATCCAGGTCGAAGACTATTTCGCGCGTGACACCTTCCAGAAAATGAAGGCGTTCGCCGACAAGCAAGAAACCCCGTTCGTACTCATCGATACCCAGATGATCAGCAAGGCCTACGACGACCTGCGCGCCGGTTTCGAATTCGCCAAGGTCTACTACGCAGTCAAGGCCAACCCGGCGGTCGAGATCATCGACCTGCTCAAAGACAAAGGCTCGAGCTTCGACATCGCCTCGATCTACGAGCTGGACAAAGTGATGGACCGTGGCGTCAGCGCCGACCGCATCAGCTACGGCAACACCATCAAGAAATCCAAGGATATCCGCTACTTCTACGAGAAGGGCGTGCGCCTGTACGCCACCGACTCGGAAGCCGACCTGCGCAACATCGCCAAGGCCGCGCCGGGTTCCAAGGTCTACGTGCGTATCCTCACCGAAGGCTCCACCACTGCCGACTGGCCGCTGTCGCGTAAATTCGGCTGCCAGACCGACATGGCCATGGACCTGCTGATCCTCGCTCGCGACCTGGGCCTGGTGCCGTACGGCATTTCCTTCCACGTCGGTTCGCAGCAACGCGACATCAGCGTGTGGGACGCGGCCATCGCCAAGGTCAAAGTGATCTTCGAGCGCCTGAAGGAAGAAGACGGCATCGAGCTGAAACTGATCAACATGGGTGGCGGCTTCCCGGCCAACTACATCACCCGTACCAACAGCCTGGAAACCTACGCTGAAGAGATCATCCGCTTCCTGAAGGAAGACTTTGGTGACGACCTGCCGGAAATCATCCTCGAGCCAGGCCGTTCGCTGATCGCCAACGCCGGCATCCTGGTCAGCGAAGTGGTGCTGGTAGCGCGCAAGTCGCGTACCGCGGTCGAGCGTTGGGTGTACACCGACGTGGGCAAGTTCTCCGGCCTGATCGAAACCATGGACGAGTCCATCAAGTTCCCGATCTGGACCGAGAAGAAAGGCGAGATGGAAGAAGTGGTCATCGCCGGCCCGACCTGCGACAGCGCCGACATCATGTACGAGCACTACAAGTACGGCCTGCCGCTGAACCTGGCGATCGGCGACCGCCTGTACTGGCTGTCGACCGGTGCCTACACCACCAGCTACAGCGCGGTGGAATTCAACGGCTTCCCGCCGCTGAAGGCTTACTACCTGTAATGAAGAACGGGGCCGAAAGGCCCCGTTTTCATGTGTGTCAATGCCGGCCTCATTCCCGACGCTGTTCGAGTTCCTCGGCGTACCCGGCAGCATACCCCACCAGCAACGGTCCAGCGCCCTGCAGCGTGGCCACCGCACTGCGCAGAAAATTCACATTCCCCTCAACCCGCGCACGCTCCAGCCAAGGCCCAGCCTCAGCCACCTGCCCACGCTCGACCAGCACCAGCGCCAGGCTGAACATGCCGCGAAAGTCCCCCGCCTCTGCCGAACGTCGATACCAGCGCACTGCCCGCGCCGGGCTGGGTGCCGTGGCGATGCCCTGTTCCAGGTAACGCCCATACAAGTTCATCGACTTGGCATGCCCCATGTGCGCCGCTTTCTCGTAACAGAGCAACGCCTGGGCCTGGTTTGCCGGTACCCCACGCCCGGTGGCCAGCAGGTTACCTAGGTTGTAAAGGCCCCAGCCCAGCCCCGCGTCAGCCGCACGCGCATAGTGGATGGCCGCCTGCGAAAGGCTCACCTCCCCCCCCCAGCCATGTTCCAGGCAACGCCCAAGCATGTTGTGCGCCATGGCACTGCCGGCCTGGGCGGCGATGCCGAACCAGCGCCGGGCCACACCGGCATCGGCTTCGATGCCACGCCCGTCGAGCAGAATCTGCCCCAGCAGCAACTGCGCCTCGACCGCCCCCTGCCCCGCTGCCGCCAGGATCGCCTGGGCAGCCTTGCCGGGGCTGTCTTCGAGCATGGCCTTGAGGCCTGCAACATCCATCACTTCTTCACGACGCAATTGGTATGACACGTCTCAGACCTCGGCCCAGCGGCGCAGCAGGTTGTGGTAGGTACCCGTCAACTGCAGCAGCGAAGGGTGTTCGGGCACATCGGCGGTGAGTTGCTGGATGGCATTGTCCATCTCGAACAACAGCGCCCGCTGGCTGTCTTCGCGCACCAGGCTTTGCGTCCAGAAAAACGCAGCATAGCGCTGGCCGCGTGTCACCGGGTTGACCTTGTGCAAGCTGGTGCCGGGGTACAGCACCAGGTCGCCGGCCGCCAGCTTCACCTGCTGCATGCCATAAGTGTCCTGGATCACCAGTTCGCCGCCGTCGTAACTGTCCGGGTCGCTGAGGAACAGCGTTGACGACAGGTCGGTACGCACCCGCTCCGCGCTGCCCTTGGGCTGGCGCAGGGCATTGTCGATGTGAAAGCCGAAGTTGCCGCCTTCGCGGTAGCAATTGATCAGCGGTGGAAAGACCTTGTGCGGCAGCGCTGCCGACATGAACCGGGGCGTGTTCCACAGGCGGTCGATCAATGCGCTGCCGAGCTCCTTGGCCAGCGGGTGGCCTTCAGGCAACTGCAGGTTGTGCTTGGCCTTGGCCGACTGATAACCCGCCGTGACCTTGCCATCGGCCCAGTCGGCCTGCTCCAGGGCCTCACGGATACGCGCGAGTTCGTCGGCATCGAACAGGCCGGGAATGTGAAGCAGCATGGCGGCGGCACCTGGGCAAATGTAAAGGCGTCAATGATATTGATTACCTTTTACACACCACAAGCCCCATTCGCCGCTTAAGACGTTTCAGCCGACGAAAACCGTAACGGCAAACTGTAAAGATTGTAAATTCTTCACAAATGGTAACGACTCTCAATTGTTAGTCACAATTGCTTACATTAAGATCCGCCGCCTTATCACCTTGGGGAAGGTCCTTACCAATGCGTCACTACGTGCCATCTGCTGTGAGTTCACCACGCCTGATCGTGACCGCTATCGGCGTCGCCATCACTGCTTCGACCGCCTATGCTGCCGAGCCTGCCGCCAACCGTGCCGTTACCCTTGATGCCACCAGCGTCAACGGCAAGGCCGAACAGGCCAGCACCGACTACAAGGTCGAGAAAGCCTCGTCGCAGAAGTACACCGCGCCGCTGGTCGATACACCGCGCTCGGTCACGGTGATTCCGCAGCAGGTGATCAAGGACACCAACGCCCTCAGCCTGCAGGACGCCCTGCGTACGGTACCTGGCATCACCTTTGGTGCCGGTGAAGGCGGCAACCCCCAGGGCGACCGCCCGTTCATCCGCGGCTTCGACGCCCAGGGCGATACCTACTTGGACGGCGTGCGTGATACCGGCGCGCAAACCCGTGAGATCTTCGCCATCGAGTCGGTGGAAGTGGCCAAGGGCCCGAACTCGGCCATCGGTGGCAGAGGCGCCGCAGGCGGCACCATCAACCTGGTGAGCAAGCGTGCGCACCTGGGCAACTCGCTGGACGGCGCCTGGACCTGGGGCAGTGACCAGACCCAACGCTACACCTTCGATGGCAACTACCAGTTCAGCGACACCGTCGCCGGTCGTCTCAACCTGATGACCCACGAGAGCAACGTCGCCGGCCGTGACAAGGTCAACTACGACCGCTGGGGCATCGCCCCATCCCTGGCCTTCGGCCTGGGCACGCCGACCCGCGTCAACCTCGACTACTACCACCTGGAAAGCGACGACCTGCCGGACTCGGGCATCCCCTACACCATCCCGACCTCGGGCAGCGGCGGGCGCACCTCGGCGCACCCGAGCAAGCCGAACGACGGTGGCGACAGCGACAACTTCTACGGCCTGACCGGCCGTGACTTCCGCAAGAGCCGGGTCGACATCGCCACCTTCGCGATCGAACACGACCTGACCGACTCGCTGACCGTCAAGAACACCCTGCGCCATGGCAACAGCATGCAGGACTACATCCTGACCCAGCCGGACGACAGCAAGGGCAACGTCAACAACGGCAGCGTCTGGCGCCGTGCCAACAGCCGCGTCGGCAACACCGCCACCACCACCAACCAGACTGACCTGTTTGGCGAGTTCTACCTGGGCGGCATGAAGAACAGCTTCTCCACCGGTATCGAGCTGAGCCGCGAAGAGAGCAAGCGTTCGTCCTACACCGTCGACACCGATACCGTGCCGGGGGGCAGCGCCAACAGCAACTGCACCCCAGGCATGATCGGCGCCAGCAGCGGCTACAACTGCACCTCGCTGAGCAACCCGAACCCGGACGACCCTTGGAACGGCAACATTGCGCGCAACTACGCGGGCACCGACACCAAGAGCAACACCCGCGCCCTCTACGTGTTCGACACCCTGGAGCTGACGCCTGACTGGCTGCTGAACATGGGCCTGCGCTACGACCACTTCGACACCCAGTACCGCACTTACGATGCCGCCGGCGCTACCGTGGTGAACAGCAAGGGCGTTGCTTCCAAGGGCCGTGACACCAGCGAGTTCATCACCGGCCAGCTGGGCCTGGTCTGGAAACCGGCCGAAAACGGCAGCATCTATGTTTCCTACGCAACCTCCGCAACGCCACCCGGCGCAATGCTGGGTGAAGGCACCGAAGGCAACCCGCTGGGCAACACCAGCGACCGCGCCGGCAACCTGCTGAGCAGCGACATGGAGCCGGAAGAAACTACCAACTACGAGATCGGCACCAAGTGGGACCTGCTCGACCAGCGCCTGTCCCTGGCCGCCGCGCTGTTCCGCACCGAGAAGGAAAACGCTCGCGTGCAGGTAGATACCACCAGCTACGAAAACGTCGGTGAAACCCGCGTGCAGGGCATCGAGCTGTCGGCCAGCGGCAAGCTGACCGACAAGTGGCAGGTTTTCGCCGGTTATACCTACATGCAGGCCCGCCAGATCGACGGTGGCCCGCTGGGCAAGGCCAACGACGGCAACCAGCTGCCGAACACGCCGAACAACAGCGCCAGCCTGTGGACCACTTACGCGATCACGCCGAAGCTCACCGTCGGTGGCGGCGCGTTCTATGTGGATGACGTCTACGGCAGCGTGGCCAACACCACCATGGTCGACAGCTATGTACGTTACGACGCCATGGCGGCCTACAAGCTGACCAAGAACGTCGACCTGCAGCTGAACGTGCAGAACCTGACCAACGAGGTGTACTACGACAAGGCATTCTCCACCCACTTCGCCAACCAGGCGGCGGGCCGGACCGCGTTGCTGACCACCAGCGTCCACTTCTAAAGCAGCAACCCGGAGCCCCGTTCATTCCAGTGAGCGGGGCTTTTGCGTACCAAGGCATAATGCACGCCGCGCAGGTTGCGGCAGCACGACAAGGTGATCGATGTGGTGAAGAAGACGCTGTTCCAATTGCACTGGTTCTTTGGCATCACCGCTGGCCTGGTGCTGGCCTTGATGGGCATTACCGGGGCGATCTGGTCGTTTCAGGAAGAACTGCTGCGTGCGTTCAATGCCGATGTGCTGAAGGTCGAAGTGCGCCCCGAGGGCGTGCTGCCGCCCGCCGAACTGGTGCAGCGGGTCGAGGCTGCGCAAGGCGAGAAGGTGTCGATGCTGTGGGTCGACCTTCATCAGGGCAACGCAGCGCGAATCTTCTTCACCCCACCGCCGGGCCAGCGCCGCGGCGAGCTGCGCTATGCCGACCCGTACACCGGCGAGCTCAAGGGCGAAGTGGCCGGGCAGGATTTCTTCAACCTGATGCTCAACCTGCACCGTTTCCTGGCCATGGGCGACAGTGGTCGGCAGATCACCGGCGCCTGCACCCTGATGCTGATCTTCTTCTGCCTCTCCGGCCTGTACCTGCGCTGGCCGCGCAAGGCGCTCAACTGGCGGGTCTGGCTGACCTTCGACTGGGCCAAGAAAGGCCGCGCCTTCAACTGGGACCTGCACGCCGTGGCAGGTACCTGGTGCCTGCTGTTCTATCTGTTGTTCGCCCTCACCGGCCTGTTCTGGTCCTACGAATGGTATCGCCAAGGCCTGAACACCCTGCTGGCCGACGCGCCGGCAGCAGGCCAGCAGCAAAAGCGCGGCGAAGGCCGTGGCCGCCACGGGCCACAGAAGGTCGATAAAAACGCACCGCCGCTGGTGGTCGACTACGACGCCATCTGGGCCAGCCTCAAGGCTGCCGCAGGCCCCGGCCTGGCCGCCTACAACCTGCGCCTGCCACCGGCAGGTGGGCAACCGGCCAACCTGTTCTTCCTGCTGGACAACGCTGCGCACCCGCGCGCCTTCGACACCCTGGTGCTGGACCCGGCCACCGGCCAGGTGAAAAACCACGACCGCTACGCCGACAAATCCTTCAAGGCGCAGTTGCTGCAGAGCGTTTACGCCCTGCACGTGGGCGAGTACTTCGGCCTGCCGGGGCGCATCATCGTCACCCTCGCCAGCCTGACCATGCCGCTGTTCTTCGTGACGGGTTGGCTGCTGTACCTCGACCGCCGCCGCAAGAAGCGCCAGGTGCGCGCCGCCCGCAGCAACGTCGACAGCGTCAACGCCGGCAGCGACAGCTGGCTGGTCAGCTTCGCCAGCCAAAGCGGCTTTGCCGAACAGCTGGCCTGGCAGAGTGCCGGGCAGTTGCAGGCTGCCGGCCTGCCGGTGCAGGTCCGCGCCTTGGCCGAACTGGGCGAGGATGACTTGCGCCAAGCCCGCCGTGCACTGTTCGTGGTCAGTACGTTTGGCGATGGCGAAGCCCCTGACAGCGCCCGCGCGTTCGAGCGCAAGGTGCTTGGCCAGCCGTGGGCGCTGAACAACCTCAACTACGCAGTGCTCGCCTTGGGCGACCGTCAGTATCCGCACTTCTGCGGTTTCGCCCGGCGCCTGCAGGCCTGGTTGGCTGAGCGCGGCGCCAGCACTGCGTTCAGCCCGGTGGAGGTAGACAGCGCCGACCCGGCGGCCCTGCAGCAATGGCAGCAGGCACTGGCGCAACTGACCGGCGCTCAGCCGGTAACGGCCTGGCAGCCAGCAAGCTTCGGCAACTGGACCCTGGCGCACCGCGCGCTGATGAACCCGGGCAGCCAAGGCCAGCCGGTTTACCTGATCGGCCTGCGTGCCGAAGCGCCCGCCAGCTGGCAGGCTGGTGACCTGGTGGAAATCTTGCCGCGCAATGGTCAGCCGCGGGTCGATGCCTTCCTCCATGGCCTGGGGCTGAATGCCGACACGTCCGTGCAGCTCGACGGCCTGAGCGAAACCTTGGGTCAGGCGCTGGCCAGCCGCCAGTTGCCGAGCCGGCGCGATCACCTGGTGGGGCTGCACGCCCAGGCGCTGGTCGATGCGCTGGTACCGATCGGCACGCGTGAATACTCCATCGCCTCGATCGCCAGTGACGGTGTGCTGGAGTTGATCGTGCGCCAGGAACGTCACCCCGATGGCACCCTCGGCCTGGGTTCCGGTTGGCTGACCGAGTACCTGCCGGTGGATGGCGCGCTGGGCTTGCGCCTGCGCCGCAACAGTGGCTTCCACCTGCCCGCGTCGCCGGCACCCATGATTCTGATCGGCAACGGTACCGGGCTGGCGGGTTTGCGCAGCCTGATCAAGGCACGCATCAACGCGGGCGAGCAGCGCAACTGGCTGTTGTTCGGTGAGCGTAACCGGGCCCACGACCTGCTGTGCGGTGATGAGCTGCAGGGCTGGCTAGGCAGCGGTGACTTGGCGCGCCTGGACCTCGCGTTCTCGCGGGATCAGGCAGAGAAGGTGTATGTGCAGGATGTGTTGCTGCAGCAGGCCGAAGCGGTCAAGCGCTGGGTCGCGGACGGCGCCTGTGTGTATGTCTGTGGCAGCCTGCAAGGGATGGCTGCCGGTGTTGATGCCGCGCTGAAGGGCATTCTCGGAGAAGCGTTGGTCGAGCAATTGATCGAAGAGGGGCGCTATCGGCGGGATGTGTACTGATCACTGCCACAACTGATACAGCCCACCTTTGTGTAGGAGCGGCCTTGCCGGGGCGCCGGACCGGTCGGAACGGGCTGCGAAGCGGCCCCATCGATTTCAGCGCTGCCGCCAATATTCTGGGGCCGCTTCGCGGCCCGTTCGCGACGCAAGGCCGCTCCTACACAAGGGCCGGTGCTGACTCAGTGAAGCTCGAAAGTATCAGCATCCAGGTTAGCCGGGAACTTGCTGCGGTAAGCCGCCAGCTCCGCCGCCCGCAACACCACCGTGAACACCCCATCCGCCTCGCCCGCGCTGAGCAGGCTCTCGCCCTGGAAGTCCAACACCTGGCTGTCACCCGAATAAGCGAAGCCCTTGCCATCGGTGCCCACGCGGTTCACCGCCGCCACATAACACAGGTTCTCGATGCCGCGGGCCGGCAGCAGGCGGTTCCAGTGCTGGCGGCGCGCGGCCGGCCAGTTGGCGGTATACAGCAACAGGTCGGTGTCCTGGGCATCGCGGCTCCACACCGGGAAACGCAGGTCGTAGCAGATCAACGGGCGCACCCGCCAGCCCTTGATCTCGAACTGCACCTGGCGCTCGCCCGGGGTGTAGTGCTTATGCTCACCGGCCATGCGGAACAGGTGGCGCTTGTCATAGTGCAGGATCTCGCCATCCGGCCGTGCCCAAAGCAAGCGGTTGCGGTGGCTGCCATCGGCGGCCTGGATGATCACGCTGCCGGTGACCACTGCGTCGATCCGCTTGGCCTGGGCCTTGAGCCATTTGTAGGTCGGGCCGTTCTCAGGCTCGGCCAGGCGTTGCGACTCCATGGAAAACCCAGTGGTGAACATCTCGGGCAGGATCACCAGGTCAACATCACCCGCCTGGTCGAGCAATACCTCGAAATGCGCATAGTTGGCCTCGCGGTCATGCCAGGCCAAGGTGGTTTGCACCAGGGCGATTTTCAGGTTGGGCAGTGCACTCAGATCGCGCATAGTTTTTCCGCTGCTTGACGCAGCGTCTCCTCACGTTTGGCAAAGCACAGGCGCACCAGGCGTTGCTCGGGGATAGGTTGCTGGTAGAACACCGACACCGGAATGGTCGCCACACCATGCTCGCGGGTCAGCCACAGCGCCATGTCGACGTCGTTCAGGTCCGGGCGGATCTGCGAATAGTCCACCAGTTGGAAGTAGGTGCCGGCCGCGCGGCGGAAACTGAAGCGCGAACCCGCCAGCAAGTCGCAGAACAGGTCGCGCTTGGCCTGGTAGAAGCCGGGCAGTTGGTCGAGGTGCTCGGGGTGCTCGGCCATGAAGTCCGCCAGCGCGCACTGCAAAGGCGTCACCCCGCAGAAGTTGACGTACTGGTGCACCTTGCGCAGCTCTGCACTCAGGGCCGCTGGCGCAATCACGTAGCCGGTCTTCCACCCCGTCACATGGTAGGTCTTGCCAAACGAGCTGACCACGAAGGCACGGCTATACAGCTCGGCATGGGCCAGTACGCTGGCGTGGCCTACACCGTCGTAGACCAGGTGTTCGTAAACTTCATCACTGACCAGGTAGATATCGCGCTCGGCAATCAGCCGCGCCAACTGGTCCAGGTCTTCTCGGGTGATCAACGCGCCGCTGGGGTTGTGCGGCGAATTGAGGATGACCATGCGTGTGCGCGGGCTCAGGGCATCGCTGAACTTCTGCCAGTCGATGCGGAAGTCGCCGTCACTGAGTTGTACATGCACGCAACGTCCGCCGGCCAGCTCTACGGAAGGCTCATAGCTGTCGTAACAAGGGTCGAAGACGATCACCTCGTCACCGCTGTGGATCACCGCCTGAATGGCACAGAAGATCGCCTCGGTGGCACCGGGGGTGATGGTCACTTCCTGATCGGCATCGACCTTGGCCCCATACAGGCGCTCGACCTTGGCCGCAACCTGCTGGCGCAGGGCCGGCAGGCCGGTCATCGGCGCGTACTGATTATGCCCGGCGGCCACATGCCGGCCCACTGCATCGAGCAGGGCCTGCGGGCCATTGAAGTCAGGGAAACCTTGGGAGAGGTTGAGCGCACCGGTCTGCACGGCGAGCTGGGACATGGTAGTGAAGATGGTCGTGCCGACATTCGGCAGTTTGCTGCGGATCATGGAGCCCTCTTTCCTGGGGACTGAGAGCTATAAGCTACAAGCTTCAAGCCACAAGAAAAAGCGGCATGCATCACCGTCTGCTTCTTCTTGCAGCTTTGAGCTTGTAGCTTGCCGCTAGTTAGCGCTTGTCGCGGCGCTTCTTCTCGGCCTTCTTGTGGTGCGACATCAAGCGGCGCTTCTTGTTGACCTGGCGATCGGTGAGGGTGTTTTTCTTGCCCTCGTACGGGTTTTCACCCCCCTTGTACTCGATACGGATCGGCGTACCGACCAGTTTGAGCACGCGGCGATAGGTGTTTTCCAGGTAACGCGAGTACGACTTGGGAATGCTGTCGGTCTGGTTGCCGTGGATCACGATCAGCGGCGGGTTGGCACCCCCCAAGTGCGCATAGCGCAGCTTGATGCGGCGGCCATTGACCAGCGGCGGCTGGTGCTCGCTCACAGCGTCTTCGAGGATCTGCGTCAGGCGGCTGGTCGGCCAGCGGGTTACCGCCGACATGAACGCGGCCTGTACCGACTTGTACAGGTTGCCCACGCCCGTGCCGTGCAGCGCGGAAATGAAGTGGATGTCGGCGAAGTCGACGAAGAACAGCCGACGCTCCAGTTCGGTCTTCACGTAGGCGCGCTCACCCGGCTCCATGCCATCCCACTTGTTCAGGGCGATGACGATGGCGCGGCCGGCTTCGAGGGCGAAGCCCAGCAGGTTCAGGTCATGGTCGACCACCCCTTCGCGGGCATCCATGACGAAGATCACAACGTTGGCGTCTTTGATCGCCTGCAGCGTCTTGACCACCGAGAACTTCTCGACTTCCTCGTGGATCTTGCCGCGCTTGCGCACCCCGGCGGTGTCGATGAAGGTGTACTTGTCGCCATCACGCTCGAACGGGATGTAGATACTGTCACGGGTAGTACCCGGCTCGTCGTAGACCACCACGCGCTCTTCGCCGAGCATGCGGTTGACCAGGGTCGACTTGCCGACGTTCGGGCGGCCGATGATGGCGATCTTGATGCCATCCTTTTCGCTCGGGCCAGGGATGCGCACGGCTTCCTCGCCTTCGGCGACGTCCTGGTCCAGCGCTTCGTCTTCGGCATCGCGCGGCAGGTGGCCAAGCACGGCTTCCATCAGGGCGCTGATACCACGGCCCTGGGAGCCCGCCACCGGGATGGCGTTGCCCATGCCCATCGGCGAGAACTCGGCGCGGGCGACGTCAGGGTCGATGTTGTCGATCTTGTTGGCGACCAGAATCGCCGACTTGTTCCGCTTGCGCAGGTGCTCGGCGATCATCAGGTCTGCTGCGGTCATGCCCGCACGGGCATCGACCAGGAACAGCACATAGTCGGCTTCTTCGATGGCCATGAGCGACTGCTCGGCCATCTTCTCGTCCATGCCCACTTCGTCACCGGTGATACCACCGGTGTCGATCAGGATGAAGGAACGACCCTGCCAGGAGGCATCACCATACTGGCGGTCACGGGTCAAACCCGACAGGTCACCGACGATGGCATCGCGGGTTTTGGTCAGGCGGTTGAACATGGTGGATTTGCCGACGTTCGGCCGTCCCACCAGGGCGATTACGGGAACCATGCGGCTCTCCACTCTTGAATTCTTGAAAATGCAAAGGCCGCTGCAAGGCAGCGGCCGGAGTTTGTGCGGCGTTTCCTACACCGCGGCTCAAGCCCGTTGGCGGACTTGAGCTTAGCTTCAGCGGACGGTCAGTGCCTCGAGCTTGCCGCTGTTGCCGAAGACGTAGATGGTGTCGCCGACCACCAGGGGCCGGGCGCGCAGGCCATCACTGTCGATTCGCTCGCGGCCGACGAAGCGGCCATCGACCTGGCTGAGCAGGTGCAGGTAACCCTCGAAGTCACCTACAGCCACGTAGCTGGAGAACACTTCCGGTGCCGACAGCTGACGGCGAGCCATGGAATCGTTGGTCCACAGGGCGCTGGAAGAGCGCTCGTCGACACTTTCAACGGTACCCGAGGCTTCGCTGACATAGACGTTACCGTAACCCTGGGCGACACCCACGTAGCTGGAAGCATCACGCTGCCACAGCACACGGCCGCTTTCCAGGTCCAGGCCCGCTACGCGGCCCTGGTAGGTGCTGACGTACAGGGTACCACCGGACAGCAGCAAGCCGCCGTCGATATCCACTACGCGGTCCAGCTCGGAACGCCCCTGCGGGATGGCCACGCGGCTCTCCCACACCGGCACGCCGTTGCTGATATCCACCGCGATCACTTTGCCGGTGGACAGGCCGGCAACCGCCATGCGGTTGGTCACGATCGGCGCGCCGGTGCCCCGCAGGGTCAGCACGGCCGGGGTGCTTTCATAGATCCAGCGGCGGTCGCCGGTCGCGGCATCGAGGCCGATCAGGCGGTCGTCCTGGGTCTGCACCACCACCACGTCACCATTGTTGGCCGGTGGTGCCAGCACTTCACTGGTCACGCGTGAGCGCCAGCGCTCTTCACCGGTGCTGGAGTCCAGCGCGATGACTTCGCCTTTGAGGGTACCGAGCATGACCAGCCCGTAACCCACACCGACAGCGCCCGACACCTGCAGGTCGAGGTCTTTTTTCCAGGCCACGTCGCCGGTGATGCGGTCGAGGGCGAAGACTTCGCCGTTGACGTCGGAGGCGTAGATACGGTCGTTTTCGATGGCCGGTACCAGGGTGTTGTACGTCTCGCCCTGGCCGTCACCGATCGAACGGCTCCACTGCTTCTTCAGTACCACTTCCTCGGTGAACTTGGTCAGCTCGGCCGGTGGCAGTTCCTTCTTGCTGTTGCTGCTGCAACCCGCGGCCAGAACGGCCAGGGTCAGCACTGCTGCTTGTTTCCAACCGATCACGTCAGGCGTCCCCTTTGGCCAGGTCATCCAGCTTCAATTGCAGGCCACCGACCGCCGCTTCATCGGACAGCGCGGCCTTGGCTTTTTCATAAGCGCTGTGGGCATCGTCGGCGCGACCAAGCTGTACCAGCAGGTCACCCTTCAATTCTTCGCGGCTGGCCAGGAACGCCTTGTCGGCGTCGCCGTCGAGCAGCTTGAGGGCCTCATCGGCCTTGTCCTGGGCAGCCAGTACACGGGCCAGGCGCTGGCGCGAAATTTCGCCCAGCGTGGTATCGGCAGGCTTGTCCAGCACACCCTTGAGCTCGGCGGCGGCGTCGTCGAGCTTGCCGCTCTCGACTGCGACCTTGGCCACGAACAGGCTGCCATACTGGGCGTAGGCGGTACCGCCAAATTCGCTCTTGAGCTTGCCGGCCAGTTCCGCGACCTTGGTCGCGTCTGGCTGGCCGCTTGGCGTCAGGCTGGTCTCAAGCAATGCCTGGTACAGCTGCGAGGCACCTTGCGACTGGTTGTCCTGGTACTTGTTCCAGGTATTCCAGCCCAACACCACCACGCCGGCCAGCAGGGCACCGGTCAGCAGTGGCTTGCCGTTGCGGTTCCACCAGTCCTTGACCCCTGCCAGGTCATCATCATCTGTACTCGACACCCCAATACTCCTTTTCGCCTATTCGCTTGTTGAACCGCGTTACGCCTGAGCGATTGCGGTTTCCAGGTGCTCAGCCAGAGCATCCCAGGCAATGTTCTGTTGTTCGCCCTGGCCACGCAGGGGCTTCACGCCGATTTCCTGCTTGGCCAACTCGTCGTCGCCAAGAATCAGGGCCAACAGCGCGCCGCTCTTGTCGGCTTTCTTGAATTGGCTCTTGAAGCTGCCGCCACCGGCGTTGACCACCAGGCGCAGGCCCGGCAGGCGATCACGCAGGCTTTCGGACAGGCGCAGGCCAGCCAGCTCTGCCTGTTCACCGAAGGCGCAGAGGTAGACATCGACCTGACGGCTGATCGACTCGGGCACCTTGCCCAGGGTCTCCAGCAGCAGGATCAGGCGCTCGATACCCATGGCGAAACCTACACCAGTGGTCGGCTTGCCGCCCATCTGCTCGACCAGGCCGTCGTAGCGGCCACCGGCACAGACGGTGCCCTGGGCGCCGAGCTTGTCGGTCACCCACTCGAACACGGTCTTGCTGTAGTAGTCCAGGCCACGCACCAGCTTGGTGTTGATCACGAACGGGATGCCGGCCGCATCCAGACGGGCCTTGAGGCCCTCGAAGTGCACGCGGGACGCTTCGTCCAGGTAATCTTCGAGCTTCGGTGCACCGACCAGCACCGCCTGGGTGTTCTGGTCCTTGCTGTCGAGGATGCGCAGCGGGTTGCTCTTGAGGCGACGCTGGCTGTCTTCGTCCAGCTGCTCAAGGCGTGCCGACAGGAACTCGACCAGCGCATCACGGTAGCGCGCACGGGCTTCACTGGTGCCCAGGCTGTTGAGCTCGAGCTTGACCGCGTCCTGGATGCCCAGCAGGCCCCACAGGCGCCAGGTCAGCATGATCAGCTCGGCGTCGATGTCCGGGCCATCGAGGTTGAACACTTCCACGCCGATCTGGTGGAACTGGCGGTAACGGCCTTTCTGCGGGCGCTCGTGGCGGAACATCTGGCCGATGTACCACAGTTTCTGCACCTGGCCGTTGCCGGTGATGCCATGCTCCAGCACGGCACGCACGCAGGCGGCGGTACCTTCAGGGCGCAGGGTGAGCGAATCGCCGTTGCGGTCCTCGAAGGTGTACATCTCTTTTTCGACGATGTCGGTCACTTCACCGATGGAGCGTTTGAACAGCTCGGTGAACTCGACGATCGGCGTGCGGATCTGGCTGTACCCGTAGGTATCCAGCAGACCGGCCACGGTGCCTTCAAAGTAGCGCCACAGTGGCGACTGTTCTGGCAGGATGTCGTTCATGCCACGGATGGCTTGCAGCGATTTGCTCACGAAAAGTCCTTACGAATGCTGTGTGTCAGCCACGGGCGATCAGCGCCGCGTCGGCCTCGGCCTTCTCGGCCGCTTTCTGGCGGATGAGCTTCTCGAGCTCATCGACCAGGTTGTCATTGGTCAGCTTCTGCGCCGGTTTGCCGTCGATGTAGATCAGGTTTGGCGTACCGCCGGTCAGCCCTACATGGGCTTCCTTGGCTTCGCCGGGGCCGTTGACCACACAACCGATCACCGCCACGTCCAGCGGCACCAGCAGGTCTTCCAGGCGCCCTTCCAGCTCGTTCATGGTCTTGACCACATCGAAGTTCTGCCGCGAGCAGCTCGGGCAGGCGATGAAGTTGATGCCACGCGAACGCAGGTGCAGCGACTTGAGGATGTCGTAGCCGACCTTCACTTCTTCGACCGGGTCAGCGGCCAGGGAGATACGAATGGTATCGCCGATGCCCTCGGCCAGCAGCATACCGAGGCCGACGGCGGATTTCACCGTCCCCGAACGCAGGCCACCGGCTTCGGTGATGCCCAGGTGCAGGGGCTGGATGATCTGCTTGGCCAGCAGGCGATAGGCTTCGACGGCCATGAACACGTCGGAGGCCTTGACGCTGACCTTGAAGTCCTGGAAATCCAGGCGGTCCAGGTGCTCGACATGGCGCAGCGCCGACTCGACCAGCGCCGCTGGGGTCGGTTCGCCGTACTTCTTCTGCAGGTCCTTTTCCAGGGAGCCGGCGTTGACGCCGATACGGATCGGGATACCGCGGTCACGGGCGGCATCGACCACCGCGCGTACACGGTCTTCACGGCCGATGTTGCCCGGGTTGATACGCAGGCAGTCGACACCCAGCTCGGCCACGCGCAGCGCGATCTTGTAGTCGAAATGAATGTCGGCGACCAGCGGTACACTGACCCGTTGCTTGATGCGGCCAAACGCTTCGGCGGCGTCCATGTCCGGTACCGAGACGCGCACGATGTCGACACCGGCATCGACCAGACGCTGGATCTGGCCGACAGTGGCGTCGACATCGTTGGTGTCGGTGTTGGTCATGCTTTGCACCGCGATGGGCGCATCACCACCCACCGGCACATTGCCGACCCAGATTTTGCGGGATTCGCGACGTTTGATCGGAGATTCGCCGTGCATGACTTACTGTCCCAACTTCAGGCGAGCAGTCTCGCCACTGGTGAACGGAGCAACATCGACGGCCTGGCCGTTGTAGCTGACCTGGGCGCCACGGGCAAAGCCCAGGCGTACCGCGAACGGCGGTTTGCCGGTCAGCTCGAGGTTGTCGCCCTTGCGCTTGACGGCGCTGAACAGCACCTTGCCGTTGCCGTCGGAGACCTGGGTCCAGCAATCGGCAGTGAACTGGATGGCGACCTTGGCGCTACCGGCAGGTACTGCGACCGGTGCGGCCGGCTCGGCGGCGGCTACCACAGGGGCAGCCGCGACAGGTGCCGTGGCAGCAGGTGCTACTGCAGCAGGTGCTGGCGTTGGCGCAGTGGCTGCGGCGGGCACTTGTGCCTGCGCGGCCGGGGCTGGCGTTGCGTTTGCAGCTGGGGTTTGCGCAGGGCTGGCCGGCACTTGCTCGGCGGCGGCAAGCGGCTGTTCGCCAGCGGCCTGCTCCAGCGGCAACGGTGCGCTTTCGGGTTGCTGGCCTGCCGTCACGGCCTGGTCTTCAGGCTCGTCCAGCGGGTGGATCTGCGTGGTGCCGTCGGCGCTCTCGACCTCGACGTGCTCGAGGGCGATCTTGGCCAGGTCCTTGCCCCGCAAGCTGCCCTGGTCCTGCCACCAAACGAAACCACCACCGACCACTGCCACCAGCAGCAACAGGCTGACACCGCGCAGGATGTTGTGCGACAGGCGCACCGGTTCTTCGATGCGGCCCAGCGAATGCACTTCACTGCCCTTGGCGTGGGTACCGGTGTACTGGTCGAAGGCCTCGACCAACGCGGCCTGGTCCAGGTCCATCAGTTTGGCATAGGCGCGGATATAGCCACGGGCGAAGGTGTGCCCGGGCAGCTTGTCGAAGGCGCCGGTTTCCACGTGGTTCAACGAACTGACAGTGAGGTTGAGCTTGCGGGCCACCTCGGCTTGTGACCAGTCCCGCTTCTCACGGGCCTGGCGCAAAAGCTCACCGGGGTTCTGGCCAGGCGCTACTGCTACTTCGGGATGCGCGGCGTTCATCGTTGCTCCGACAGGTATTGCTGATATTCCGGCGTACCGGGATAAAGTCGTTGTAATTGCTGGCCCAGGTCGGCCAGTGTGCCCTGCTCGTCGAATACCCGGGCAAGGCGGCTGCCCAGCAGAAGGCTACGGGCGTCATGGTCACTCAACCGGCTGAAACGATCGTAGTAGTCCAGGGCCGGCACATAATGCCTGTTTTCGTAGGACAACTCAGCCATTTCCAGCAACGCTTTCGGTTGCTGCGGGTTGAGTTGCAACGCTTTGAACAGATATGTGTGGGCCTGGTCACGACGTTCGAGCTTCAGGGCAGTCAGGCCAAGGTTCTCGTACACACGGGAGCGTTCAGGATACAGGGTATCGGCGCTGGCCAGGCGAAACATCTGCTTGGCCTCGGCAAATCGCCCCTGAGCATAAAGGAAACTGCCGTAATTGTTGCGAATTCGCGTATCGCCAGGGCGTGACTGCAGGGCTTTTTGAAAGTGTTTCTCGGCCAACCCCGGCTCACCCTGCGCCTGAAACACCAGCGCCAGGGCGGCGTGTGCGCCGGTATCGCTGGCGTCGAGGGCGAGGGCTTTGCCAAGCGGCGCCTTGGCCTGCTCGGTCAGGCCCTGTTGCAAATACCCAAGCCCAAGCTGCACATAAGCCCTGCCCGCCTCTTCCCGCCCCTGCCGACTGGCCAGCGGATCGCCCGCGCCGCCCGACACGCAGCCGGCCAGCAGCAAAAGCGCAAGGATCGACAGCGCGGCGCGCAGGCTCATGGCTAGGTTCTCGGTCAGTGGCGCGCGGCGCTGTCTGGCAGCTCGGCGTCGGCAGACAACTGGCGCACGGCGATGTAGCGCTCACTGCGGCGGGTGCGGTCGTTGACCTGGCCGACCAGCTGACCACAAGCGGCGTCGATGTCCTCGCCACGGGTGGTACGGGTGGTGACGTTGAAGCCGCCGTGGTGCAGCAGGTCCTGGAAGCGGCGGATAGCATTGTTGCTAGGACGCTCGTAACCGGAATGCGGGAACGGGTTGAACGGGATCAGGTTGATCTTGCACGGCACGTCGCGCAGCAGCTCGATCATCTGTGCGGCGTGCTCGGGCTGGTCGTTGACGTCCTTGAGCAGGGTGTACTCGACCGTCAGCACGCGCTTGCCACCCAGGGTGGCCATGTAGCCCATGCACGACTCCAGCAGCACCTTCAACGGGTACTTCTTGTTGATCGGCACCAACTGGTTGCGCAGCGCGTCGTTCGGCGCGTGCAGCGACAGGGCCAGCGACACGTCGATGTGCTTGGCCAGCTCGTCGATCATCGGCACCACGCCCGAGGTGGACAAGGTGACGCGCCGTTTGGAAATGCCATAGCCCAGATCATCCATCATGATCTTCATGGCGGCGATGACATTGTCGAAGTTCAGCAGAGGCTCGCCCATGCCCATCATGACCACGTTGGTAATCGCGCGGTCGACTTTGGCCGGGACGGTCCCGAAGGATTTGTTGGCAAGCCACACTTGGCCGATCACTTCGGCGGCGGTGAGGTTGCTGTTGAAGCCTTGCTTGCCGGTGGAGCAGAAACTGCAATCCAGGGCGCAGCCGGCTTGCGACGAGACGCACAAAGTGCCGCGGTCGTCGGTGGGAATGTAGACGGTCTCGACGCAGCTGCCGGAGGCAACGCGGATCACCCATTTACGGGTGCCGTCGGCGGAAATGTCTTCACTGACCACTTCCGGTGGGCGAATTTCGGCAACAGCCTCGAGCTTTTCGCGCAAGGCCTTGCCGACGTTCGTCATGGCGGCGAAATCATCGACGCCAAAATGGTGAATCCATTTCATCACCTGGCCGGCACGGAAGCGCTTCTCCCCGATAGAGTCGAAGAATTGTTCCATTTCCGGCTGGGTCAGGCCCAACAGGTTGATTTTGCCAGTAGATGTCGTCATGGATTCACCCTCACCCGTAAGCTTTCGCTTAGCGAGTGGTTACCTCGGTAGCAGCGAAGAAGTAAGCGATTTCGCGAGCAGCGGCAGCTTCGGAGTCCGAACCGTGAACGGCGTTGGCGTCGATCGACTCGGCGAAGTCAGCACGGATGGTGCCGGCAGCAGCTTCTTTAGGGTTGGTAGCGCCCATCAGCTCACGGTTCAGAGCGATTGCGTTTTCGCCTTCCAGAACCTGAACGACAACCGGACCGGAAGTCATGAAGGCAACCAGGTCGCCGAAGAAGCCGCGCTCGCTGTGCTCAGCGTAGAAGCCTTCGGCTTCGGCTTTGGACAGTTGCTTGATTTTCGAGGCAACGATTTTCAGGCCGGCGTCTTCGAAGCGAGTGGTGATCTTGCCGATGACGTTTTTGGCAACTGCGTCAGGCTTGATGATCGAGAAAGTACGTTGAACAGCCATGGAAAACTCCAGAAATATGAGTGTTGCGAAAAATTAAACCCGCGAATTATACGCGGGTTCCAGGGGATTGCCTAACCTGCAGCGTCGCGCTTAGTCGGCTTCATCAATCCAGGCCGCCTGGATGGCCTCGAGCACTTTCTCACCGCCGCGTGACGGATCGTCGCTGAACTCTGGCAATGCCAGCACCCAGCGGTGCAGATCGACGAAATTCACGTAACGAGGATCGACTTCCGGCTTGCTTTCTGCAAGCTGGATGGCGATCTCAAGTACATCAACCCATTTCAGACTCATGCAAAAATCCTCAGTGGGGCGCTTCGGCAGCGTGGTTGAGCGAATACTTGGGGATCTCGATGGCCAGGTCCTGGTCACCGACGACCACCTGGCAGCCGAGGCGCGACTGGGCCTCCAGGCCCCAGGCCTTGTCCAGCATGTCCTCTTCCAGCTCGTCGGCTTCATCGAGCGAGTCGAAACCTTTGCGAACAATGCAGTGACAGGTGGTGCAGGCCTTTACGCCACCGCAGGCGCTTTCCATCTCGATGTGATGGTCGTGGGCCAGCTCCAGGATGTTGGTCCCGGGCGCGACCTCCACGGTCAGCCCCTCCGGGCAGAACTTCTCATGCGGCAGGAATGTCACCAGCGGCATCGGTTACTCCTCGATCTCATTCAGGTTGCGCCCGGCCAGTGCGGCTTTGACCGTCGAATCAAGGCGACGGGCGGCAAATGCGTCGGTCACCTGCGACAGACGCTTGGTCTGTTGCTCGATGGCAGGGCCATCGGTGCCGGCCAGCAAATCACGTAGTTCTTGCATCTGGAATTCAATGGCTTCGCGTTCTTCGCTGCTGAGCAGCCGCTGGCCATCGGCGTCCAGGGCGCCCTGCACCGCTTCGAGCAGACGCTCGCCATCAACCTGGTGTTCACGCAGCTGACGCGCCTGCTTGTCGGTGCCTGCGTGCTCGAAGGAATCCTTGAGCATGCGGGCGATCTCGCCGTCGGTCAGGCCGTAGGATGGCTTGACCTGAATGCTGGCCTCGACCCCCGACCCCAGTTCGCGGGCCGCGACGCTGAGCAGGCCATCGGCATCGACCTGGAAGGTCACGCGGATCTTCGCGGCGCCGGCAACCATCGCCGGGATGCCGCGCAGTTCGAAGCGCGCCAGGGAGCGGCAGTCGCTGATCAGCTCGCGTTCGCCCTGCAGCACGTGGATCATCATGGCCGACTGGCCATCTTTATAGGTAGTGAATTCCTGGGCACGCGCCACCGGAATGGTGGTGTTGCGCGGAATCACTTTCTCCATCAAGCCACCCATGGTCTCAAGGCCCAGGGACAGCGGGATGACATCGAGCAGCAGCAACTCGCCACCTTCGCGGCGGTTGCCAGCCAAGGTGTCGGCCTGGATGGCAGCACCGATGGCCACCACCTGGTCCGGGTCGATCGAGGTCAGCGGGGTGCGGCCGAACAGGCTGCCGACAGCGTCACGTACGCGGGGTACGCGGGTCGAACCGCCTACCATCACCACGGCACCGACCTCTTCCAGCTCGACGCCGCTGTCGCGCACGGCGCGGCGGCAGGCCTTGAGGCTGCGGGCGACCAACGGCTCGATCATGGTCTCGAAGGCCGCGCGGCTCAGCTCGCCCTGCCAGGCGCCGTGGCGGACGCTGACAACGTCGGCATCGGTCAGGGCTTCCTTGGCGGCGCAGGCGGCCTGCAGCAGCTGGCGCTGGGTGGCCGGGTCCAGATCGGAGGACAGGCCAGCCTGCTCGATGATCCAGCCAGCAATGGCATGGTCGAAATCATCGCCGCCCAAGGCGGTATCGCCGCCGGTGGCCAGCACTTCGAAGACACCGGCCGTCAGGCGCAGGATGGAAATATCGAAGGTACCGCCACCCAGGTCATAGATGGCCACCACGCCTTCGGCGTTCTGGTCCAGGCCATAGGCCACGGCCGCTGCGGTCGGTTCGTTGAGCAGGCGCAGCACATTGAGGCCGGCCAGGCGCGCAGCGTCCTTGGTGGCCTGGCGCTGGGCGTCGTCGAAATAGGCCGGCACGGTGATCACCGCCCCCACCAGATCGCCGCCGAGGGTTTGCTCGGCGCGCTCACGCAGCACCTTGAGGATATCGGCGGACACTTCCACCGGGCTTTTCGGCCCCTGGACGGTGTCGATGAACGGCATGTGCGACTCACCGCCAATAAAGCGGTAAGGCAGCTGTTCGCCCAGTTGCTTGACGTCGGCCAGACCACGCCCCATCAGGCGTTTCACCGACAGCACGGTGTTCAGCGGGTCGCTGGAAGCGGCATCGCGCGCAGCCTGCCCGACTTCGCTGCGCCCTTCGAGGTAGCGCACCGCAGACGGCAGAATGACATTACCCTGCGCATCGGGCAGGGGCTCACTACGACCGCTGCGCAAGGCGGCGACCAGAGAATTGGTGGTACCCAGGTCGATACCCACCGCCAGGCGACGCTGGTGCGGCTGAGGGGTCTGACCGGGTTCGGCGATCTGCAGTAGGGCCATGCTTATCTGAATACCTTAGGCGTCATCACGAAAGACACCGGGTTAATCGTCGAGGCGCTCTTCCAGTTGGCGCACTTCTTGGGCGAGCTTGTCGAGGAATTGCATGCGGCGCATCAGGCGCTCGGCCTTCTCGCGCTCGTCTGCAACGTCCCAACAGGCGGCGAAGTCCTCGTTCAGCGTGTCCTGGGCAACCTTGAGGCGCTTCTTGAACACGCCGACACCCTCAAGGTCGGCTTCGTCCTGCAGCTCTTCGAGCTCTTCGCGCAACTGCATCTGCTGCAACAGGAAGTCGGGGTCGTGGACCGTGACTTCCTGAGGCACTTCATGGCCACCGATGGCCAGCAGGTAGCGGGCTCGGCGCGGCGCATTACGCAGGGTCTGGTAGGCGTCGTTGAGGGCTGCGGATTTTTCCAGCGCTACGCGCTGCTCACGCTCGGAGGCGTCGGCAAAGCGATCAGGATGGACTTCGCGGGCCAGCTCGCGGTAGCGAGTGGCCAGCTTGTCGAGATCCAGGCGGAAGCTTGGCTGGAGGTCAAACAGTGCGAAATGACAAGGAGTACCCACAGCCAGCCTCAGACGTTGAAGCTTTCGCCGCAGCCACACTCACCGCGCACGTTGGGGTTGTTGAACCTGAAGCCTTCGTTCAACCCTTCCTTGACGAAGTCCAGTTCAGTGCCGTCGAGGTACACCAGGCTCTTGGGATCGATGATCACCTTGACGCCATGGTTCTCGAACACCGTGTCTTCGTCAGCCAGCTCGTCGACGAACTCCAGCACGTAGGCCAGGCCCGAACAACCGGTGGTGCGCACGCCCAGGCGAATACCTTCGCCCTTGCCGCGCCCCTCGAGGGAACGCCGCACATGGTTGGCGGCGGCTTCTGTCATGCTGATAGCCATCAGAACTCCTTACCTCGCAACAGGCGACTTAGATCAAGCCTTTCTTCTGCTTGTAATCGCGTACGGCTGCCTTGATGGCATCCTCGGCGAGTACCGAGCAGTGGATCTTGACCGGCGGCAACGCCAGTTCTTCGGCCAGCTGGGTGTTCTTGATGGTTTCGGCTTCGTCCAGGGTCTTGCCCTTCATCCACTCGGTGGCGAGGGAGCTGGAGGCGATGGCCGAACCGCAGCCGTAGGTCTTGAACTTGGCGTCTTCGATGACGCCCTGCTCGTTGACCTTGATCTGCAGACGCATCACGTCACCGCAGGCCGGCGCGCCGACCATGCCGGTACCGACATCCGGGTCCTCGGCATTCATCTTGCCGACGTTGCGCGGGTTTTCGTAGTGGTCGATGACCTTTTCACTGTATGCCATGGTGCAATTCCTTCCTCATCAGGGAGCCGCTCTTGCCGGCGACTGCTTAGTGGGCGGCCCACTCGATCTTGGAGATGTCAACGCCGTCTTTGTACATGTCCCACAGCGGCGACAGCTCACGCAGTTTGTTAACGGCCTCGCAGACTTTCTGCGCGGCGTAGTCGACTTCTTCTTCAGTGGTGAAGCGGCCGAAGGAGAAGCGGATCGAGCTGTGCGCCAGCTCGTCATTGCGGCCCAGAGCGCGCAGTACGTACGACGGCTCGAGCGAAGCGGAGGTACAGGCCGAACCGGACGATACCGCGATGTCCTTCAGCGACATCAGCAGCGACTCGCCTTCGACGTAGTTGAAGCTCAGGTTCAGGTTGTGCGGCACACGGGCGGTCTGGCTGCCGTTGACGTACAGCTCTTCGAGGTCCGAAACCTGCTTGAAGAAGCGGTCGCTCAGGGCCTTGATGCGCACGTTTTCACTGGCCATCTCTTGCTTGGCGATGGCGAACGCCTCGCCCATGCCGACGATCTGGTGGGTTGGCAGGGTGCCCGAACGCATGCCGCGCTCATGGCCACCGCCGTGAATGATTGCCTCGAGGCGCACACGCGGCTTGCGGCTGACGTACAGTGCGCCGATGCCTTTGGGGCCGTAGACCTTGTGCGCCGAGAACGACATCAGGTCGACCTTCAGCTTCTGCACATCGATCTCGACCTTGCCGGCCGACTGGGCCGCGTCGACATGGAACAGCACGCCGCGCGAGCGGGTCAGCTCACCGATGGCGGCGATGTCGTTGATCGAGCCGACTTCATTGTTGACGTGCATCAGCGAGACCAGAATGGTGTCGTCGCGCAGCACGGCCTCGACCATGGCCGGGGTGACGATGCCGTCTTCGCCTGGCTCCAGGTAGGTGACTTCGAAACCTTCACGCTCGAGCTGGCGAGCGGTATCCAGGACCGCCTTGTGCTCGATCTTGGAGGTGATGATGTGCTTGCCCTTGGTCTGATAGAAGTGCGCGACACCTTTGAGTGCGAGGTTGTCGGACTCGGTGGCACCGCTGGTCCAGACGATTTCACGCGGATCGGCGTTGATCAGTTCGGCGACCTGGCGACGACCGTTCTCGACCGCTTCCTCGGCTTTCCAGCCGAAGACGTGGGAGCGCGAAGCCGGGTTACCGAAGTTCCCGTCGACCAGCAGGCAGTCGGCCATCTTCTGGGCGACACGTGGGTCGACCGGGGTGGTCGCGGAGTAATCGAGGTAGATCGGCAACTTCATGGATATCTCCTATCAGGCGGTGGCGTCGCTCGTCGCTGTTATAAGGTCAGTCGACGGCGGACGTCTCAATCTTGTCCAACTGGGCGGAACGGCCTGCGACACGACGCAGGTCCTGGCGCTGGGCGACTTCCTGCACCTCACGGCGCTTGACGAGGTCGGCCAGGCTGATGCCGCTGAGGAATTCATGGATCTGCTGGCTGAGATCGCACCACAGGTGGTGGGTCAGGCAGGTATCACCGGCATGGCAATCCCCAAGGCCCTGGCAACGGGTGGCATCGACCGATTCGTTGACCGCGTCGATGACCTGAGCCACCTGGATGGTTTCCATGCCTCGCGACAGCTGATAGCCACCGCCTGGACCGCGCACACTGGATACCAGGCTGCTGCGGCGCAGCTTGGCGAACAGCTGCTCCAGATAAGAGAGGGAAATGCCCTGGCGCTCGGAAATGTCGGCCAAAGACACGGGCCCATGCTGCGCGTGCAACGCCAGGTCAAGCATGGCTGTCACGGCGTATCGGCCTTTAGTAGTCAGTCGCATGGCTATTGGGTACCACGGGAGTTACAGGATGTGAGCGAGTATGCGATTCCCGAGCATTTAAGTCAACTATTAGACCTACTGCTTTAGTCGGGTTTTATGTCGGGAGGCGGGCGCGATTGTAGCAGACGAGGGGCGCGAGCACACGCCCCGTATGTCACCACGGCTTCAGCGCGACGCGATCAATGCGACTGAGTGTCGCGCTGGGCGGCCTCGGTGAAGTCATCCTCCGGCAGCGCCGGCAACTCTTTGGCACAGTAGTCGCTGCCCATCTTGGTCAGCGCGCCGCACATGCCCTCCAGGCGCTCATCCACCGCTTGCAGGTGGTCGAGCATCTGCCCGATGGCACGTGCGACCGGGTCTGGCATGTCGCCACTGACGCCATACGCATCGAAACCGATCTTCTCGGCCATGGCCTTGCGCCGGGCTTCGACTTCGTTTTCTTCGCTCTTGACGATGATGCGGCCCGGGATACCCACTGCGGTCGCCCCCGCCGGCACGGCCTTGGTCACCACCGCATTGGAGCCGATCTTGGCCCCGGCACCGACGGTGAACGGGCCCAGCACCTTGGCCCCCGCCCCCACCACAACGCCGTTTTCGAGGGTCGGATGGCGCTTGCCTTTATTCCAGCTGGTGCCGCCCAGGGTCACACCCTGATAAAGCGTGACGTCGTCGCCGATCTCGGCGGTCTCGCCGATGACGATCCCCATGCCGTGGTCGATGAAGAAACGCCGGCCAATGGTGGCGCCAGGGTGGATCTCAATCCCGGTCATCCAGCGCCCGAAGTTCGACACCAGCCGGGCCAACCACTTGAAATCACGCGTCCACAAGGCATTGCCCAGCCGGTGCAGCCAGATGGCATGCATGCCTGGGTAGCAGGTCAGCACCTCGAAAGCGTTGCGCGCTGCCGGGTCACGATGGAATACGCTTTGAATATCTTCACGCAGGCGTTCGAACATCTGTCAGTCCTTCCTTTTATGCGGTTCGCCCCGAGCCACTTTCTGGGTCTCGGTGAGGATGCCGCGCAAAATGCTCATTTCCGGACGGTTCACCGAGCTGCGCCCGTACAGCCGGCGCAGGCGCGCCATCAGGTGCTTGGGCTTCTCGGGGTCAAGGAAGCCGATGTCCACCAGGGTCTTTTCCAGGTGGTCGTAGAACAGCTCCATTTCGTCCATGGTCGCCAGCTCGCTGGCGTCGGCCTTCTCGACTTTCGCCGGGGCATCCTCGGCTGCCAGCCAGGCCATGCGCACCTCATAAGAGAGCACCTGGACCGCGGCGGCCAGATTCAGCGAGCTGAAGTCGGGGTTCGAGGGAATGTGCACGTGGAAGTGACATCGCTGCAGTTCGTCGTTGGTCAGGCCGGCGTGTTCGCGACCGAACACCAGGGCGATTTCCTCGCCGCCCAGCGCATGCTCCACAGCCTTGGCCCCGCATTCCCGAGGGTCGATCAATGGCCAGGGGATGCTGCGCTCGCGGGCACTGGTACCCATCACCAGATTACAGCCGACCAGCGCCTGCTCAAGGCTGTCGACAACCTGGGCGTTACCCAGCACATCGTCGGCGCCCGAGGCCCGGGCACTGGCTTCGGCATCGGGAAACGCTTTTGGCTGCACCAGCACCAGACGCGACAAGCCCATGTTTTTCATGGCACGCGCAGCGCCGCCGATGTTGCCGGGGTGGCTGGTATTGACCAGAACAACACGAATATTTTGCAGCACGGTGTTGTGCTCTCAGAGGCAGATATCAGGGCCTTCGATCTTACAGAACCGACAGACGTAACGCCATGAAAGCAAATGTGACACTTCTGCCGTCAAAGTTTTCTGCTAGAATGATCGGCTTTCTTCTTTAACATCTCCAGGTGACCCGCCCATGCAGCCTATGCTGAATATCGCCCTGCGCGCCGCTCGCAGCGCCAGTGAACTGATTTTCCGCTCCATCGAACGCCTGGATAGCATCAAGGTCGATGAGAAAGAGGCCAAGGACTACGTTTCCGAAGTCGATCGCGCCGCCGAGCAGAAAATCGTCGACGCCCTGCGCAAGGCCTACCCGAACCACTCCATCCAGGGTGAAGAGACCGGCATGCACGCGGGCACCGGCGAAGAAGGCAAGGACTACCTGTGGATCATCGACCCACTGGACGGCACCACCAACTTCCTGCGCGGCATCCCTCATTTCGCTGTTAGCATCGCCTGCAAATACCGTGGTCGCCTTGAGCACGCTGTGGTTCTCGACCCGGTTCGCCAGGAAGAATTCACCGCCAGCCGTGGCCGTGGCGCCCAACTCAATGGCCGCCGCCTGCGCGTCAGCTCGCGCACCAGCCTGGAAGGCGCCCTGCTGGGCACCGGGTTCCCGTTCCGTGACAGCCAGATGGCCGACCTGGACAACTACCTGGGCATGTTCCGTGCCCTGACTGGCCAGACGGCAGGCATCCGCCGCGCAGGCTCCGCCAGCCTGGACCTGGCTTACGTCGCCGCCGGCCGCTTCGATGCATTCTGGGAGTCGGGCCTGTCCGAGTGGGACATGGCTGCAGGCGTACTGCTGATTCAAGAAGCAGGCGGCCTGGTAAGCGACTTCAACGGTGGCCACGACTTCCTCGACAAGGGCCACATCGTCGCGGGCAACATCAAGTGCTTCAAGGCAGTACTAACGGCTATCCAGCCGCACCTGCCAGAGAGCATGAAGCGCTAAGTACCGTTGGCGTTATAAAGAAGCACCCCTCGGGGTGCTTTTTTTATGGCGACGTATTGTGCTCGACACTTCACCAGCCTTACAACGTATTGATATAACAGCCGCATGGCAGCCGTGGCCTATTCAATGGCAGTTATTCTTGATGGCCGCCTCCAATGCCGAGGTCGTCTTCTCATTCAACTCGATGCGCAACGCCACCGCACGCTCGACACCAATTTGCAACGCCGGGCCGAAGCGGCTGATATCCAACCCCAGGCGGATCAACATTTTCTCGACCCCCACCGTGGTCACCGTGACAAACTGTTCCACGCCACAGCCAATGGCATAATTGACGATCGCATGAATAGCCTGCGTGGTGCCCTGGGAGAAGCCGAACCGATTGCCGTCCGGCAGTTCGATGGCAAAGCGGCTGAGCTCCCAGATGGCGTCGGAGCACGGTGCAGGATGCCCATGCAGCAGTTCGGGGAAGGTATGCGCCAGCATGTTCGGGCCCGTGGTCGGCAGTATCCGCCAGCACCCACAGACATAGCCCGCCTCGTCATCGCGGTTGATGATCATGTAATAGGGGTCGAGCGCATCGTAGCCATCGATCTCCATGTCATTGATCAGCGGGATGTCCCACATCTTTTTAACTTTGAAGATACGTGCCCGAAGTTTATGCATGGCATTCAGCGCTTGCGGGTCGATGTTAGTGCGGCGATCAATGGAAATAAGCATAGTGGCAATTACCGGCAGGGGTTTGAATTGCCACCCACGGTATATTCATGCCGGTTAAATAAAATCCTACCTAATTTGGGAGGTGGCCGACATTAACCAGACTTGTTAATTTTTCGGCTTTTGCAGGATTGATTCCCGATGAAGCTACTCAATACCTCAGCTGTGCGCGAGGTCGCCCATCAAGCCATCAGCCTGCGCCTGGGCCTCAAGCAGAGCCAGACCGAATTCTGGTCAAGGTTCGGCATCAGCCAGGCCTGCGCCAGCCGCATCGAATGCACCAGTCAAGTGCCCGCGCCGGTGTATATCCTGCTGCGCCTTTACCTCAGCGGTCGCCTGGAGGAAAGCGACCTGGCCCAACGCCCGCAGTGACACTCAGGGCGTGATCGATTTTTGCTGGATGGCCTTGAGTACCGCCATCTGGCGCGAGCTGACCTGGAACTTGCGGCGGATGTTCTTGAAGTGGAAGTCGATGGCCGAGGTCGTGCACGAAAGAATCATCGAGATTTCCCAGGTGGTCTTGCCTGCTGCGCTCCACTGCAGCACCTCTTTTTCCCGGCTCGTCAGGTGCACGGGTGTGGAGCATTCGATGCGCGCCTTGAGCATCCCCTCCATCGCGTAATCGCGCAGCAGGGTCGCCATAGGCAAGGACTCGATCATCGTAGCCGTCGTTCGCGGACCACTTTCAGAGGGCTTCAGGCAGAGCATGCCCGCCTCGCCGCGCGGACCATGCAAGGGCAGCGCAAGGCCTTGCTGCAAGCCATGTGCGGCGGCTTCTTCGAAGAATTCCGACTCTGAGGGACGGCGGTAGTTGTCCCGGTCCCAGAGCAGTGGCCGGTTTGCATTCAGGCAGTGCTGAACCACCGGATCGACTGCAGCGTAGGACTCGGCGTCGTAACGTGTGCGCCACGCATCAGGGTAGTCGCTGTAGATCAGCACCTGCTGATTGGCGTCAGTGGGCGCAGGCTTGAGACCGATCAGAAAGTTCGAGTATCCCAGCTTGCGGGTCAGGATTTTAAGGTGAGCCAGCCAGTCCTCAAAGCGCTCCATTTCGCTGAGTCGTAGCAGCTCATCCATTACCAGTAGGGTCATTCCCTTCCTCGTAGGCACCGTTTGACGGTGGTCTCATGGCGAGACAACACGCGAGGGAATATCGACTCCCTCATTCAGGTGGGTCGATAAGATAGTTACATGGCACATTGAAATCAACGTGCATAGAGTGCTCGCCGACGAGAAGCAAGCGGTCGCAGACACTAGTCAGTTGCCCAACCCGCCACAACCTCCCTGTTCTGGGAGGTACCAGGGGCTGCGCGCAGCCTATTTACTAGCGTGGCACCAGCCTGCACCGGCAGGCAGCACCACGATGCACATGGACGGCACGGGAAAACACCTGAAGCTGTATTTCGGCTGACCCACAAGGAGCCCTCCTGCATGTTCCAGCAACAGTTCTTCAGCATGGTTGCGCGCCATCGCGACTACCCGGCGGTCGTCGACAGCCATGGCAAAACCCGCAGCTACGGCGAACTGCTGCAGGACATCGACCAGTTACGCGCCAGGCTGCATGCCGCAGGCCTGCGCGAAGGTGATGTGGTAGCCACTCAACTGGGCAACAGTACCGGTTATGTGGCGCTGCTGTTTGCCATGGCGAGCCTGGGGCTGATTCACTGCCCCGTGAGCGTGGCCAGCAGCAAGCACCAGCGGGCAATGCGCCTGGGCCAGGTCGGCGCCGCCCTACTGATCACCGAAGCCGGCATCGTGCCGGCGGGCCTTGGTGTACCAGGCTTTACCCTCTACTCGCCCACACCTGTCAACCTCAAGACCCCAGCGTGGCGCGACTGCGCCGGGCTGATGCGCATGCAGGAAACCTCAGGCAGCACCGGCGCACCCAAACTTGCGCTGTGGCGCCAGGACCGGCTGTACCGTGAAATCATGCATTGGGTAGACAGCGCCGGCCTGGACGCCGGTGCGCGCTACCTGAATATCCATAGCCTCGATGGCGGGCATGCAGTAGACCTGCATGTATTCCCGGCTTTGCTGACGGGTGCGACGCTGTACCTGGGTGATGCGACCCAGGTTGAGCACACCCTGCGCACCCTGCACGAACAGCGCATCAGCGTGATGAGCGCACTGCCGTCGCAGTACCTGGAGCTGGCACAGGCCGCACAGAACACCGGCATCCGCCTGCCAGCACTGAGCAAACCTTTCTGCGGCGGCGCCTACCTGGACGACCATGTGGTGCTGGAAAGCGAGCGCCACCTGGGCGTGCACCTGAAAAGGATCTACGGCTCGACGGAGTTCGGCATGGTCCTGGCAAACTTCACGCCGAACCTGCAGGTCGGCTGTGGCATGCGCCCGGTAGGTGATGTCGAGGTGACGCTGGAACCGCTGGACCCCGCGCAACCGGAGGTAGGCGAAATCATCGCCCGCTCCACGCACCGCGGCTCGGGGTACTTCCCACCTGCACCGATCCCTTGCGAGGACCAGGCCTATGCCACCGGCGATATCGCCCGGCGCCTTGCCGACGGCAGCCTGATGCCGCTGGGGCGCGCGACGGATGCCCTGCTCACGCAACAAGGCATGCAGTTTGCCCCCGCCCTGGAAGCGCAGATCGCACAGGCCATGAAGTTCGAGCGCGTGATGGTACTGGTAGACGAGCAGGATCGCCGGCGCGCCCATGTGATTGTGCAAGGCAACACAGCTGACGCGCATGAGCGGTTGGCGGAACTGGCCGGGGGGCTGGAACGCCTGGGCATTAGTGCCAGTATCGCAGTGCTTGAACGGATACCCATGACGCCGACCGGCAAGCCGGACCGTGCCCGGCTTCGCAAGCAGCTAGGCGCGCAGCAACAACTACGCTAGACCGGCTTGGGAGCGGGCTCGCCAGCCCGCCCCTCTAGCTCGGCAATATGAGCGTTACTGCCCGGCCTGGTTCTCACTGAGAATCAGCTTGCCATTCTTGTCCAGGGGGATGGTCGAGCCCGGCTCGCGGTCCATCTTCACCTGCCCCGCCTGGTCACCAATGGTGTACTTCACGTTATAACCAACGACCTTGTCGCTGATGTCATTGACCGTATTGCAGCGGGTTTGCGTCGTGGTGTAAGTGTCACGCTGCTGCATGCCTTCCTGCACCTTGTTACCGGCATAGCCACCACCGACCGCGCCGGCCACGGTGGCGATCTTCTTGCCGGTACCACCACCAATCTGGTTACCCAGCAGGCCACCGGCCAGGGCACCCACGACCGTACCGGCGATCTGGTGCTGGTCCTTGACCGGCGCCTGCCGCGTCACGGTGACGTCCTTGCAGACCTCACGCGGTGTCTTGACCTGCTGCTTGATCGGCTGCACATCGGTGACCTGGGCGTACTCCGGCCCTTTGTTCACCAAGCTGTAGGTCGCCACAGCACCTCCGGCAGTTACACCGACAGCACCCAGTACCGCCCCCACCAGCATTGATTTATTCACCTGAACCTCCTGATCTTCCCTGCGGGACATAGCCCGCCTTCTCCCTGCCTTGGAGCAAAAAAAAAGGCGCGAGTTCAATACTCGCGCCTCTTGATTCGCCAAACGGCGTAGGAAAGCCCTTACGGACGCTCGTCCACACCTTCGGTCTTGGCTGGCGGAATCAGGTCTTCACTGTTCAGGTTCAGCCAGATCAGTACCACGTTGGCGATATAGATCGACGAGTAGGTACCGGCCAAGACCCCGATGAACAGCGCCAGCGAGAAGCCGAACAGGTTGTCGCCACCGAAGAACAGCAGTGCGGCGATGGCCAGCAAGGTCGACACCGAGGTGGCGATGGTACGCAGCAGGGTCTGGGTGGTCGAGACGTTGATGTTCTCGATCAGCGAAGCCTTGCGCATCACACGGAAGTTCTCACGCACCCGGTCGAATACGACAATGGTGTCGTTGAGCGAGTAACCGATGATCGCCAGCACCGCCGCCAATACCGTCAGGTCGAAGGTGATCTGGAAGAACGACAGGATACCCAGCGTCACCACCACGTCGTGGATCAGCGAGATGATCGCGCCCACGGCGAACTTCCACTGGAAGCGGAAGGCCAGGTAGATGAGGATGCCGCCCAGGGCCAGGAGCATGCCCATACCACCCTGGTCACGCAGCTCTTCACCCACCTGCGGGCCTACGAACTCGACGCGCTTGAGCGTGGCCGGGTTGTCGCCGCCGGCTTTTTGCAGTGCCTCGGCTACCTTGCTGCCCAGTTGCGGGTCATCGCCCGGCATACGCACCAGCAGGTCGGTGGTTGCGCCAAAGCTCTGCACCACGGCCTCGTGGAAGCCGGAGTTGACCAGTTCGGCACGTACCGCCTTGAGGTCGGCCGGGCGCTCGTAGGTCAGCTCGATGAGCGTACCGCCGGTGAAGTCCAGGCCAAAGTTCAGGCCCTTCTGCCACCAGCTGAACAGCGCCAGGACGGTGAGGAGCACAGTGATGGCGAACGCGACATTGCGTACGCCCATGAAGTTGATGGTTTTCATCGCAGCTCCCTCAAACCCACAGCTTCTTGATGTCACGCCCGCCGCAGGTCAGGTTGACCATTGCGCGGGTCACCATGATGGCGGTGAACATCGAGGTGAAAATCCCGAGGGACATGGTGACCGCAAAGCCCTTGACCGGGCCGGTACCCATGGCGAACAGGATGCCGCCGACCAGCAGGCTGGTCAGGTTGGCGTCGATGATCGCGGTAAAGGCGCGGTTGAAACCTTCATGGATGGCGCGCTGCACCGACATGCCGGCTTTGAGCTCCTCACGGATACGCGAGAAGATCAGCACGTTGGCGTCTACCGCCATACCCATGGTCAACACGATACCCGCGATACCCGGCAGGGTCAGGGTCGCGCCCAGCAGCGACATCAGCGCCAGCAGCAAGACCATGTTGCCCGCCAGGGCGATGGTGGCGATCACGCCGAAGCCGCGGTAGATGGCGATGATGAACAGCGAGACGAACAGCATGCCCCACAGCGACGCATCGATACCCTTGGTGATGTTGTCCGCACCCAGGCTTGGGCCAATGGTACGTTCTTCAGCGAAGTACATCGGCGCAGCCAGACCACCGGCACGCAGCAGCAGGGCCAGCTCGGACGATTCGCCCTGGCCGTTCAGGCCGGTGATGCGGAACTGGCTACCCAGCGGCGACTGAATGGTCGCCAGGCTGATGATCTTCTTCTCTTCCTGGAAGCTCTGTACCGGCACTTCCTTCTCGACGCCGTCGACGGTCTGCTTGACGTAGCGGGTGACCGGCTTCTGCTCGATGAAGATCACCGCCATGCTGCGCCCGACGTTGCTGCGCGTGGCGCGGCTCATCAGCTCGCCGCCGTGGCCATCCAGGCGGATGTTCACTTGCGGGCGGCCGTGCTCGTCGAAGCTGGCCTGGGCGTCGGTAACCTGGTCACCGGTGATGATCAGGCCACGCTCGACCGGGGCGGAGCGGCCGCCCTCGCGGAATTCGAAGACCTCGGTGGTTGCCTTGGACGCGCCAGGTTCGGCACCGAAGCGGAACTCAAGGTTAGCGGTCTTGCCGAGGATACGCTTGGCTTCGGCAGTGTCCTGCACGCCTGGCAGCTCGACCACGATACGGTTGGCGCCCTGACGCTGAACCAGCGGCTCGGCCACGCCCAGCTCGTTGACGCGGTTGCGCACGGTGGTCAGGTTCTGCTTGATCGAGTATTCGCGGATCTCGGCGACTTTCGCCTGAGTCAGCGCCAGACGCAGCACGGCGAGGTCATTGCGCTCGGTGGCCGTCAGGTCGAAATCGGAGAAATTCTTGCGGATCAGGGCACGTGCCTGCTCGCGGGTTGCATCGTCAGCGAAGCCCAGCATGATGCCGCCATCCTGCTGAGGCAGGCTGCGGTAGCGGATGCGCTCTTTGCGCAGGAGGGTTTTGACCTCCCCTTCGTACACCTTCATACGGGCGGTCATGGCCTTGTCCATGTCCACTTCCAGCAGGAAGTGCACACCACCGGACAGGTCCAGGCCCAGTTTCATCGGGCTTGCACCCAGGTTACGCAGCCATTGCGGAGTGGTCTGGGCCAGGTTCAGGGCCACGACGTAATCATCGCCCAGTGCCTTGCGCACTACATCCTTGGCTGGAAGCTGGTCTTCCTGGTTGGTCAGGCGAATCAGCGCACTGCCCTTTTCACCCAGGCTGGCGCCCTTGACGGTGATACCGGCATCGGTCAGCGCCTTGGAGACGCGATCGAGGTCGGCCTGGTTTACCTGCAGCGCCGAACTGGCACCACTGACTTGCACCGCCGGATCATCCGGGTAGAGGTTGGGAGCGGAATAAATAAAACCGATCGCCAGTACCAGCAGGATCAGTGCGTATTTCCACAGAGGGTATTTGTTCAGCATCACGCCGCCCGTTCAAGACGCGGGGCGCGTTGCGCGCCCCGACTGGAAAAATAAAACCGGTAACTCAGATAGCCTTGAGCGTACCTTTTGGCAGGGTCGCGGCGATGGCGCCCTTCTGGAACTTCAGCTCGACGGTGTCGGAAACTTCCAGCACCACGAAATCATCGGTGACCTTGACGATCTTGCCGGCGATGCCGCCGTTGGTGACAACTTCGTCACCTTTTTGCAAGTTGCCCAACAGGTTCTTCTGCTCTTTGGCGCGCTTGGCCTGTGGACGCCAGATCATCAGGTAGAAGATGACCAGGAAGCCGACCAGGAAGATCCACTCGAAACCGGTACCGGCTGGGCCGGCGGCAGGTGCTGCTGCGTCCGCGTAAGCGGCGGGAATCAGAAAGCTCATGAGGCACTCCATTACTGAGTTTTAATATTTAAGTGCTGACAATCAGCCCAAAGGCGGCACAGGCAGCCCGCGTTTGGCGTAGAAGGCGTCGACAAAGGCGGCCAATTTACCCTGTTGAATAGCCTCGCGTAAACCGGCCATCAAGCGCTGGTAATGGCGCAAGTTGTGGATGGTATTCAGCATGCTGCTCAACATTTCGCCGCATTTGTCCAGGTGGTGGAGATACGCGCGGGAGAAGTTGGTGCAGGTGTAGCAATCGCAGGTCGGATCCAGCGGCGACTCATCGTGGCGATGGAACGCATTGCGGATCTTGATCACCCCGGTATCGACGAACAGATGGCCGTTGCGTGCGTTACGCGTCGGCATCACGCAGTCGAACATGTCGACGCCGCGGCGCACACCCTCAACGAGATCTTCCGGTTTGCCTACCCCCATAAGGTAACGAGGTTTGTCAGCAGGCATCTGGTCCGGCAGGTAGTCCAGCACCTTGATCATCTCGTGCTTGGGCTCGCCCACCGACAGGCCGCCGATGGCCAGGCCGTCGAAGCCGATGTTTTCCAGGCCTTCCAGCGAGCGCATGCGCAGGTCCTGGTACATACCGCCCTGGACGATGCCGAACAGCGCCGCAGTGTTGTCGGCGTGGGCGTTTTTCGAGCGCTGGGCCCAGCGCAGCGACAGCTCCATGGAGGTGCGCGCCACGTCGTGCTCGGCCGGGTAAGGGGTGCACTCGTCGAAGATCATCACCACGTCCGAGCCCAGGTCACGCTGGACCTGCATCGACTCTTCGGGGCCCATGAACACTTTGGAGCCGTCGACGGGCGAGGCGAAGGTCACGCCTTCCTCTTTGATCTTGCGCATGGCGCCGAGGCTGAACACCTGGAAGCCACCGGAGTCGGTGAGGATCGGGCCTTTCCACTGCATGAAGTCGTGCAGGCCGTTGTGCTTCTTGATCACCTCGGTGCCCGGGCGCAGCCACAGGTGGAAGGTGTTGCCCAGGATCATCTCGGCGCCGATGGCCTCGATGTCGCGCGGCAGCATGCCTTTGACCGTGCCGTAGGTGCCTACCGGCATGAACGCCGGGGTTTCCACGGTGCCTCGGGGGAAGGTAATGCGACCACGACGGGCCTTGCCGTCGGTGGCCAGCAGTTCGAAGGACATTCGACAGGTGCGACTCATGCTTGATCCTCGGGCCCGCGTGGCGCCGGATTGCGGGTGATGAACATGGCATCACCGTAACTGAAGAAGCGGTACCCCTGCTCGACCGCAGCCGCGTAGGCGGCCATGGTCTCGGGGTAGCCGGCGAAGGCCGAGACCAGCATCAGCAGCGTGGACTCCGGCAGGTGGAAGTTGGTGACCAGGGCATCGACCACATGGAATGGCCGGCCCGGGTAAATGAAGATGTCGGTATCACCGCTGAATGCCTTGAGCACGCCGTCGCGCGCCGCGCTTTCCAGCGAGCGCACGCTGGTGGTGCCCACGGCCACCACACGCCCGCCGCGGGCACGGCAGGCCTCAACCGCATCCACCACATCCTGGCTCACTTCGAGCCACTCTTTATGCATGTGATGGTCTTCGATCTTGTCGACCCGCACCGGCTGGAAGGTGCCCGCGCCGACGTGCAGGGTCACGAAGGCCCGCTCCACGCCCTTGGCGGCAATCTGCTCCAGCAGCGCCTGGTCGAAGTGCAGGCCGGCCGTGGGCGCTGCGACCGCACCGGCACGCTCGGCGTAGACGGTCTGGTAACGCTCACGGTCGGCGCCCTCGTCGGGGCGGTCGATATAGGGCGGCAGCGGCATGTGCCCGACGCGTTCGAGCAGTGGCAGCACCTCTTCGGTGAAGCGCAGCTCGAACAGCGTCTCGTGGCGCGCGACCATTTCGGCCTCGCCACCGCCATCGATGAGAATCTGCGCACCCACCTTGGGCGCCTTGCTGGAGCGCACGTGGGCCAATACCCGGTGGCTGTCGAGCACGCGCTCGACCAGCACTTCCAGCTTGCCGCCGGAGGCTTTCTGGCCGAACAAGCGCGCCGGGATAACCCGGGTATTGTTGAATACCATCAGGTCGCCCGGGCGCAAATAGTCGAGCAGATCGGTGAATTGCTGATGTACCAAGGCGCCGCTCGGCCCATCGAGGACCAGCAGACGGCTACCATGGCGCTCGGCCAGAGGGTGGCGGGCGATCAGGGAATCGGGGAGTTCGAAGGAAAAATCGGCGACGCGCATGATGATGTTCGGTTCGGCAGGGCCGGGAAGTTTAGCCCAATGTGTGAAAATTGACCATGAAACCCGATTGACCGACCCGAGGCACCTCTCTATACTGCGCGCCACAAGCCCTGATGGCGGAATTGGTAGACGCGGCGGATTCAAAATCCGTTTTCGAAAGGAGTGGGAGTTCGAGTCTCCCTCGGGGCACCATCATATAGTTCCAAGCGGTCCCTACCAGACCCGGAACACCAGAGAAACCGGCCACTGAGCCGGTTTTTTTGTGCCCATCGTTCCCAGTGATTCCCTTGTAAGCCCCAAAGTATGTGAGTAGATTTGTGAGTAGGACGAGTTCGGTCCAGAATCCTACTCACACACCGACCGCAATCCAGCGCGGTTCGGCACTGCAAGGGAATAGCCGTGGCGCTCACAGATACCGCCATCCGCACCGCCAAACCCCGCGACAAGCTCTATCGCCTCGCTGACGCCCAGGGCCTTTGCCTTGAGGTGACGACCGCTGGCGGGAAGCTCTGGCGCCTTCGCTACCGATTCGAGGGCAAGGCCAAGATGCTGGGCCTGGGCGCCTACCCCGCCGTCACACTTGCCCAGGCACGCGAGCGCCGGGATGCCGCGCGAAAGTTGCTGGCACAGGACATAGACCCAAGCGCACATAAACAGCAGGAAAAGGCCGCTGCCGCCGCCCAGGTGCTGACGCTCGAAGTGCTAGCGCGGGAATGGTACGACTACAACCAGCCACGATGGGCGCCAGCCACCGCATCGAAAGCGCTGCAGTATCTTGAGTCGGACATATTCCCGGTGATTGGCAAACGGCCCGCTGCCGACGTGCAACGCCCTGAGCTGGTCGACCTGGTGCGCAAGATCGAGCGGCGCGAGGCATTCAACGTCGCCCGCAAGGTTCGCCAGTGGCTGAGCCAGATATTCCGTTTCGGCTTGGCCAAGGGCGTGGTACCCGGCAACCCCGCCACCGATCTGGACGTGGTAGCCGCGCACGCCCCTCGCACTCGCCACCATCCGCACGTATCAGAAGGCGAACTGCCCGATTTGCTGGAGAAGCTGGACGCGGCCCAGTGCGATATCACCAGCAAAATCGCCATTCGCCTGTTACTGCTAACAGCAGTGCGACCCGGTGAGCTGCGGCTGGCGCCCTGGGACGAGTTCGACTTGGAGTCAGCTACCTGGACGATCCCTGCAGGACGGATGAAGGCACGGCGCCCTCACATCGTCCCGCTCCCACGTCAGGCCGTAGTTCTGCTGCGTACCCTGCATGAACTTACCGGCTCATATCCCCTCGCCTTCCCTGGCCGCAATGATCGGTCCAGGCCAATGAGCGAGAACACGGTGAATAAGGCGCTATCCACTATGGGCTACGAGGGACGCCAGACCGGCCACGGGTTCCGCCACCTACTGAGCACCAGCCTCAACACCCGGGGCTACAACCGCGACTGGATCGAGCGGCAACTGGCTCACGGCGATCAAGACTCCATCCGTGACACATACAACCATGCGCATTACCTGGAACAGCGACGGGAGATGATGCAGAACTGGGCGGATGAGATTGACGCGCTTTGCGCTGGCGCGAATGTGGTTTCAATCAGGAGATCGACATAATGGATGAATGCAACACGCCTACAGAAAAAAGAGTCGGCCCTCAGCTTGATCGCGTGATTGATTGCCTAAAGCCTGCACTAGAAGCCGGACAGACTCCAAATCTACCCGAGATAAGGGAGATATTCTTGGCATGTGGCTTAACTGTAGGAGAGTCACGTGATGACTACGAGCCGAACATAAATGAAGCGTTCGAAATCTTGGCAGCAATTTCGACAGAAGACGAGGAAGTTGCTGAAGGCATCAGGGTCGCAATGATGTCCATTGGCACTGCGCTATTTGGTTCTCTTATTGATTACAGCTCACGCGCAGTTAATAGAGAAATGGCTTCTTTGCGAGGACTAAATGCGCGTAATAAATCGCTCAAACGTGCAGCAGACAGGGCGCGTGAAGTTGCAGTGGAGAAATGGGCAGAAGATCACGATCAATGCATCCGTATTGGTGAAATGGCTCAAGCCATTTACGCCCAGCTCCACAGCGAAGGCCTAGACAAGGTACTCCCAAAAGATCCTGATGGGGTACGTAAGTGGATCAGGCCAGTTGCCCCCCCGCATGCAATACGCCCAGGGCGAACAAAGAAACCTGGCTAGCGTTTCGGAAATGGTATTTAACGTTGCGGAAAACCATTTTAACGTGGCGCCATACTGATTTTATGTACAGTTACAGAGCGCCACGATAGGTCATCCCCAAAACGCCCAAGGAGGCGCAGTAGATGGCCAGCCCTACCAACACTACCCCACCCGCTCGCCGCTTCATCAAGCGCCAGGACGTTGAGTCGATCACCGGCCTGTCCTGCACCGAGATTTACCGCCGTATCGCCGCTGGCGCTTTCCCCAAGCAAGTTACCCTCGGCCCGAAGTGTGTCGTGTGGATCGAGGCCGAGATTCATGCCTGGTGTGACGAGCAGATCGCAGCATGCCGCGGGGAGGTGGCGTGATGACTCACCCTGGCTCCACTGATGCCCTTTCTCCTTACTCGCGCCCATATTTCTCACTCGTGCCCACGCACAGGGATGGGCACGAGTGGAAAATATGGGCACGAGTAAGACTGAGTGCATTTTCACCCTTCCCTCCATCCATGCCCTCGAAACCACATTCGCGCCCAGTAAAAAACGTAGCCACGAACGGGCAAGCAGTTCCGGTCAATTCCACCGAAGACCGCCAAGACTCATCGAAGACCGCCAGCCAAAGCCGTGGCGGCCTACGCGAAAAAGTGGCGGTCTTCGGCAATACAGGCCTTGCCTCTACCTGCGCCCCATTGTATGGTGATCACGTCGCTGCAAATTCAGCGACCGGGCGTAGGAACCCGAGCAAGCAAAAGGCGCACAGCGCCCCATTTCGATTGCAGGCGCTTTTTTTGTGCCCGCATTCCTGCTTTATGGCGGCTGTGCGTGGGCAGACTTCGGTCTGGCCGGGACCCTTTTGCCCCGGTATTCCTACCCCACGCATAGCTGCCACCCAATCCCGTAGGAAGGATCGTGGCAGCTCCTCAACAGCAAAAGGAGCTACGCCCATGCACACCCTCATTCCGTCCAAAATCCGTGCCCTTGCTCACCGCAAGATGGCCCTCAGCGCTCTCCGCGCAAATTCGTCCCTGTCCGTCCGCTTGAAGCGCTACAACCACCACATGGATCAAGCCCGCGCCCTGGAAGCCCAAGGGGGTGTGCAATGAACTGCTTCCCAAGTAACTCGCCCCTTGAAGGCGAAGTTCTGCCTGAAGCATTGATCGATGCCCGTGACATGTGCTCGATGAACTTCGCGCGAGACGAGTTCCACAAGCTCTACGCGCTGCTCTATCCCATGTGCTCAAGCCATGAGGAAGGGCCAATGTGTGACATTGCGCGGCACCTGGAACAGGTCATCTTCTTCAGCGGCAACTTCCTTTGGAAGCACCGTCACCTAGGCGCCTCACATGGGGAGATCAAATCCGGGGGTGCCCAATGAGCTTGATCAATTGGAACGGCCTTCTTCCCAAGGATGAGGCAATCAAAGAAATGTCGGTCGATGAGCTTCGGAAAACTGCCGACTCAACGAAGGAATACGCCTGCACACTGGCGCACGGCATATCTGGCATAGGCAATTTGCTTGCGTGTACTGCTTCGAATGGCGAAACCGGTTTGAGCGATCAAGCCGTGACTAGTGTCGGCTGGATGCTTGAAAGCATGGGTACGCTCATCAGCAACTTGGTAGATACCCAAGCAGCTGCTGAGTATCACCTGCAAGCAAAACTCCCGAGGGCTTGATCATGAATATCCGAAACGGTGCATTTGCGCCGACGGGATCGGCTTGCCTGGATAAATTGCTCAACCGGTTAGACAAAGTTAAGTCCGCTGGCGCCGATAAGTGGAAAGCCTGCTGCCCTGCACACGATGACAAAAAACCGAGTTTGGCGATTAGTGAAACTTCGGATGGCGTCCTCTTGCTCAAGTGCTGGGCCGGCTGCACAACTAAAGAGATTGTCTCAGCAATTGGCCTGGAGTTGCGGGACTTGTTCCCCGGCGACAAGCAACCACGACGCGGGCCAAGTAAGGCTGCAATTGAACATGAGCGCATGGTGTTTCGGATCGGCCAATCACTTCAGCAGCAAGGGAGCTTGGCAGATGACGACCTGGTGCGCTTCAACCTCGCCAAGCAGCGCCTGGGGGTCATATGACTACAGATCGCTTTGCACAAGAATGGACAGAGCCTCTTAGCCCTATCAATCGTGAAAACGTCACACCCCTATGGCGCGTCAATGCGGTTAAGGCGTCGACAATCAAGGCCGTTCCCATCCGCTGGCTGTGGCCTGGCTGGCTGGCCAAAGGAAAGCTGCACATCCTCGCCGGCGCTGGCGGTACCGGGAAAACCACGCTGCTGATCGGTCTGATCGCCACCATCACCACTGGTGGACGCTGGCCCGATGGCAGCCGCTGTAGCGAGCCGGGTAATGCACTCATCTGGTCGAGTGAGGATGATCCAGCCGATACGCTGATCCCCCGCTTGACCGCTGCTGGTGCTGACATGAGCCGCGTCTACATCATCCAGGGGCTCACCAACGCCAGAGGCGACGCCGATCCATTCGACCCAGCCAACGACATTGTCCGTTTGCGTGAAACGGCCAGCGAAATTGGCGGTGTGTCGCTTCTGATGCTCGACCCCATCGTCAGCGCAGTGAAGGGCGACATGCACAAGGCCAATGACGTGCGTCGGGCGCTGCAAGGCGTAGTGGACTTCGCCGAGCAGAATCTTTGCGCCGTAGTGGGGATTTCTCACTTCGCCAAGGGTGGCGCTGGCTCGTCGCCTGCTGATCGAGTTATTGGCTCGCAAGCGTTCTCGGCGCTGGCGCGCACGGTATTGGTAGCTGCCAAGCAGGAAGACTCCGACCAACGCGTGCTGGCGCGAGCGAAGTCGAACATCGGCGCTGACGAGGGAGGTATCTCCTACACCATCGAGCCATGCGACATCGGAGATGGGATCGAAACCACTCGCGTGGCGTGGGGCGCAGCCATCGAAGGTAGCGCCCGGGAGATCCTGGGTGATGCTGAGGCGACGAACAGTGAAGAAACGACCGAGAAGGAGGACGCCGAACAGTTCCTGGTATCCATGCTGTCGCACGGCCCTATCGCGGTGAAGCAAATTCGCGCCGATGCTGCTGGCGCCGGGTATGCCTGGAGAACAATCGAACGAGCCAAAAAATCGCTGTCAGTTGAAGCGGTCAAGGTTGGGATGAAGGAGGGGTGGGTTTGGCAGCTTGGCTCCGAAGACCGCCAAGACTCATCGAAGACCGCCAGTAAAAACCGTGGCGGCCTTCGCGAGAATGTGGCGGCCTTCAAGGAATCGGCATTCGTGCCCTTTCAACCACTCGTGCCCTCAGAATCCCACTCGTGCCCATCCTCTGGCGTAGGCGCGAGTAACGAAAATGGGCACGAGTGGGAGGATCAGCATGAAGATCCGCTGCCGGGTGGCGCGCCGCTTCCATCGCTGGATGATGACGCGGAGGACCTGTGATGGCAGCGCTCGACTACCTGCTGGAACGTGGATTTTCTGCAAAGAAACAAGGTATGCGGGTGCGGATCTCCCCCGCCTCAAAGCTGACCGACGATGTGCGCAAGTATGTCAAAGCTAACCGGCTGGCGCTGCTGGCGGAACTGGCCGCGAATGACGGTCTGGAACGCCGCTGCAACTGGACGGTGCTGGTGCCTGGGTGTCGACCGTTCACCATGATCAGTGAGCCGATCACCCGCGACGAAGCTTTGGCCGATGTTCGTGTGCGGTGGCCAGGTGCCGAGGTGGGTTCATGACGATCCGTACCGGACAGCTAGGCAGGCAATCGTCGAGCGCTCGACGAGGTGAGCGGGAATTCCCGGTTTGGCAAAACATGGGATTTACCCACCGTATCGGATGGCACGACCACGTTCGCCACTGTGTAGGAAACGCCACAGTGTGTTGCTTTCTACACAGTGGCGCCCTGATCCGAATCGGCTCATTTGATCTGATTCGGATCATCTGGCCTCGTTCGGTGAACCGACACCCTCAGTTTGAGGACATAGCATGACCACCAAACACATCACCTTCAGTGACGCCGAGATCCGCAAGCAGGCCGGCCAGCCGGTGCGCCAATTGCGTGACCCGCGCTATCCCGAGCTGCGATTCCGCTATTCCACCGTAGATCGCACCCGGGGTGCCTGGCACGTTGTTGTCAGGGGCAAGTGGGGCAAGGCCGGCGACTTCCCCAGCCTGACCACCAAGGCCATGCTGAGCGCGCTGCCGGCCATCCTGACGCGCCGTGCGGTTGACGCCGAAGCCACCTCGCTGACCAGCACCTGGAGCCTTACCGGTGAGCTTCTGGACTGGTACCTGGATCGCATGCTGCGCGATCGCAACTTGTCGGCCAAGCGCAAGGCCGGCGCAAAGTCGGCCATCACCTGCCACCTGGCTCCACGGCTGCATGACCTGCCTCTGGCCGAGGTGAGCAAGGCCACGCTTGATCAGCGGCTCATGTGGCCACTGCAAGAGCGCTATGCCCTGTCATTCGTGCGCCTGGTGTTCAACGTGCTGGCGGTGGCCATGCGCAAGGCACACCGGCTTGGGATGATCGAGCAGAATCCCATGGGCTCGCTGCGCTTCGGGGATTTCGTTGGGGTGCGGATCAAGCCCAAGTCGTCACGGCTGCGGGAGCGAGACTTGCCCGATCTGCTGGCCAAGCTGGCTGGCTGGAGCGATACCCGGCCCGGTGACGCCCTGCTGGCGCTGATGATGCTGTGCCACGGTACCCGCCTGGGCGAGACGCGCAGCGCGTTGTGGCGCAACGTCGATCTACAGGCCGGCCAGTGGTTCATTCCCGCCGACGACACCAAGACGAAGCAGAACCACAACCTGCCGCTCACCCGCCAGGCTTGTGCACTGCTGAGCCGCTATCAGGCCCAACAGGCCGCCCAGGGCTATCACGGTGCCTACCTGTTCCCTGCCAGCCGGCGCGGGCCACTGGGTGCTACAGCAGCCAGCCAGGTCTTTGCCGAACTGAGCGACCGCCAGTGGACCAGCCACGATGTGCGCAAGGTTGCCCGCACCTGCTGGATGGACCTGGGCGTGGATTACCTGGTGGGCGAGATGCTGGTGAACCACGCCCTGCGCAACATGGACGCGACCTACATCCACACCACCGCCGAAGCCCTCAAGCGCCAAGCGCTGGAACGCTGGCATGACCATTTAGACGGGCTCGGGTTGAGCGCACTCACAGGCGAGACATACCCGAGATACGCAATCCCACAAAATCCGACACAGGCCACAGATCACGGGGCCTCTAGCGAAAACCCGGATGCATCACAGAGGAGCATGTAAATCATGGTGGACGTTGAACAGGACGTTACCGAGCGGCTAGCCCAGGCCGGCATCACGCCGCTGATTGGTGGCCTGGTGCCCGAGCCAGCCACGGCAGACCTGCTGGGCTATGCCCCCAGCTACCTCCGCCGCCTGGCTGCCGAAGGTCGGTCACCGCTGCCATTCGTGCGCCGAGGCAATCGGCGGTTCTACAAAATAGCCGACATAGTGCGCTTTGCGACGGATACCGACTGAGGACGTCGAAGTTAACCGCTGACCGGGGTGTGCGTGCGCGCATAGGGTAGACGACATCGTTTACACACCCCGGAGAACCCTATGCCAGACCCGTATCAGCAGGACATGACCCAGCTGAATCAAACCCTCCAAAATATCGGCACGCAGATCGCCGACTTCAAATCGTCCTCAGCCGAGAAGCAAACCGAGTTCGGCGCCCGGCTCCAAGAAATCGAGCAGAAGATGGTGAATGTCAGCGCCCGCCGAGGCGCTAACGACGATTCCACCGACTCCAATGCTGTGACTGCCCAGGTCGTGGCCGCTGATGGCATCGCCGGCTTCCGCAACGGTATGAAGTCCACCGGCCAGATCAATTGCAAAGTGGGCGTCCGCGCAGCCATCACCAACCCCAACAAAGGCGTCACTGGCTCGACCAGCTACCCAACTGCCCCGCAGCGTGATGGCGCCGGCATCCGTGGCATTCCGCAGCCGCGGCTGAGCTTGCTGGATGTGCTGCCGATCGTGCCGGTCACCAGCGCTACCTACGAGTTCGTTCGCCTCGACGGCTACATCAACGGCGCGGCCTACCAGAAAGAGGAAGGTGAGGAGAAGGCCGAAGGGTCGATGCCCACCAAGATGGAGCGGGCTGAGATCGCCACCATCGCCACCTGGATTCCGGCAAGCCTCCAGGTGCTGCAGGACAATGAGCAGCTTGAGGGGCAGATCAACACGCTGATGAGCGTGGGGGTTCGCCAGAAGCTGGAAGCCGAGCTCATCAACGGCGACGGTGGGCCAGGTGAAATCCTCGGGTTCAAGAAGCAGGCGACCGCTGCAGGCATCACCACCGGCAAGCCAGCTGACCGCATCGGCGCAGCCCTCACTGACCTCAAGGCCGAAGGTTGGAACCCGAACGTCATCGTGATGAACCCGCGTGACTGGTTCGCCATCGAGAGCGAGCGCGCCGAGGATGGCGACGGCCAGTATGTGATTGGCACTCCACGCGATCCAGCGCCGCCCAGCCTGTGGGGCACCCCTGTAGTCGTCACCAACGGCATGCCGCAGGGCGAGGCGTTGATCCTCGATACCAGCGTGGCCGCGTTGCTGGACCGTCAGGAAGTGACCGTGGAGGCCAGCCGCCACGACGGTGACAACTTCCGCCGCAACATGGTGACCATCCTGGCAGAGCTGCGCGCTGGCCTGGCTGTGTTCGCTCCTACAGCTACTCGACTCGTCACGCTGGCCGGCACGCCGACACCGTAACAACGAGCGTGGGTTAGCTGTGAGTGCCACGACCTCCTAACCGCAGCAGTCGGAGCCCTTCTTTCCTTTGTGGGGTGATCCGGCACTGGCCCGCACTCGCGGGCCTTTTCATTCACAACGGAGAAGACCATGAGCCATACCCATCTACCCAAGCCAGTTCAACGAGCCCTCAACCAGATCGCCCACAGCCGCGCCCTGTTGCGCCAGATGGAAGAGCGTGAGCGCTTGAGCAAAGAGATCGATCGCCTGTTGGCCAGCGGCCTGAGCGCAGCCGAAGCGCTGGAGCAGATCAGGTCGGCGCCGCCGTACATCGCGCCGACCTACTGAGGGGGCGGGTCGAAAGTCTGGAAGGTCCGCTGACCTAGACCGCCTCCGACCCCACGCACAGATTTTTTCCCCCTTTAACAAAAAATGTTAATCCGACGTTAACACCATGCCGAACGTGCATGGGGCTGGAAGCCACGGAAACAGGCGCATAGAAGCCGATAACGCGCTCTGACAGACGTTAACCGAGTTAACACCTTTAACCTCGAAAAGTTAACGCTTTAACACCGACGAGTTAACACCTGGAGCCTTACCGCTGATGACCATTCAACCAGCTCCATCTACCTTTCAAGAGCGTTTCGCCCGAGCCTGTGACGTGGTCACCTTCGCTCTGGACAAAGGCGGTCCGTGTTACCTGTTGTGGGAAGTCGACCATGTCCAGTCCGGCCAGAGGGTGAAACTCGATGGCGTGTTCTTCACAGAGGAGGAGGCACGAATCTCGGCCGACTTACTGCGTGGCACCATGCGCGGCGCTCGCGCTTCCATGTGGAGCTATGCGCCCAACTGGAACCCTGACCCTGCCCGAGAGGCCTCCATTCGTCTGGAAGCGTTGCAGTGCCGCGAGATGCTTTCTCGGCGCCTGGGTGTGCACCTGGCTATGCCAAAGGAGGCCGTGTGATGGCCGCAAGCGTGATTGATTACACCCCGAAGACCAAGATCCGCCTGGGCGGCTTCTTGGGCAAGAAGTACGGCAAGCATCACCACTTCCTATTGGAACGCGGTGACGCGAAAGAGGCTGCCAAAGCGCTGGATGCTAACTATCCAGGCTTCGCCCGAGACCTGACTGAAGCAGAGGGGCGTGGGCTGCGCTTCGCCGTCTTCAAGAACGGCAAAAACATTAGCGACGGTGAGCTGACTCTAGGCGGTGCTCGAGAGCTGTGGTTTGTGCCGGTAGTGCATGGCAGCAAGCGTGCTGGCCTGCTGCAGACCATCGTCGGAATCGCCCTGATCATTGCAGGACCGTTCACCGGAGGCGCCACCTACGGGCCTGGTATCGCGTTGGTCGCTGGCGGTGTTATTCAGATGCTCAGCCCACAGGCTAAGGGCTTGTCGCAAAGCGCGGCGCCTGAGAACCTGCCGAGCTACGCTTTTGGGAGTGCCAAGAACACCACTGCCAGCGGCTTACCCGTACCGATCTGCATCGGCCATCGTCGCTGGGGCGGGGCGATCATCTCGGCATCGATCGTGGCGCAGGACAAGGCTTGATGTGAGCCTGAGCCACCTGTAAACAACCCAAATTCCGGGATGTAGGGGTGTCCTCAATTATGAGGCGCCCCTCTAAAGCCGATTGGTTCCACCCCAAACGTTTATCGTGGCAGGCTGCAAGGTGAGATAAAGGTTAGGATCCTGGGCGTGCTTATGTTGGACGAGGCTTTCGGCGATAGCTTGGACAAAAAGGTCGAGCCGTGCATCCCCATATGCAAACTTTGAGGCAGATGCGGTCAAAGATCGCTCCTAGCTCCACCATCTCCTTGAACCTGGTCACCTTAGGGTGCTCTGAGCTTTAGCTCCTCTAGGTACACTCTTGGGGATCCACCATACGACACACCCGCCAGTTGTCTAGGGTGTCAAAGCCAGCAATGATCGACACGCTTCATTTGGTAAGTAAAAACAATTAAGGATATAGGGTGCATTAGATGGACGCAGACAAGTTTTTCAGAGGTGCAGTTAATCATCTCAACCGAGGCCGAACCCTGTTAGGAAAGGGGAAAAGCGACCCAGCCTACCTATTTTATAGTGCTCTTGAATTGAGATTCGGAATCGAATCTAGGCTGCGAGAGTATCTTGAGCATCAGAAGCATGTAACTGAAAAGAAAAAGCAGGGGTGGCAGATAGCCGCCTTGGGGCGCAATGTGGAGGAAGCTTTTGCAGGATGTACCGAAGAAGTAAGAGTTACGCTTTTTTCAGGTGGCTATCCGCTCATGCTTTGCAAATATACTCCTGTGACGCCCGAACTTAGATCAGTCGGGGAGAGGTTAGGCAATTACTTGCATGCGCCAAAAAGCGATGACCTGGTGGAGCTTGAGCAATGGTGTGATTTTGAAAGCCTCCTTGAGAAAGGCTTCGCAAATTTAGCTTACGCCTGTTCCGGAAACCTGTTAGGAGTTCCACTAGTGGCGCCCGGTAGTAAACGAATCGACTTCAACATGTCAATCTGTGAAGATCAGCGCGCTATCATCGGAGAAATATACAAGCGAGGGGGCGAGATTTTACTTGAATTTAGTTATGTCCCGCCAGCCGGAGAAGCCCCTGTGGGGGGGGCTAGCATACGAGCTAACTTACTAAAAACTGAATAAGCTGGTAGAGAGCAGCCGCTTTTTCAGCGAAGAAATTTTTGATCTGTCCAATTTGAACCCCGACATTCGGTTGCTTCTGCCAGTCGATCGCTAGGTATGCTAAAGCTATCTGAACCACTGCAAAGCAACTGAGTATAAATGAGTAACGCCCATTGCTCCGTATAACGCCCATGTTTAGCTTGTCGCTTGTAAACTTATATTCTCGCTCTGTACGAGCGACGAGTTGCTCGAGGCCTTTCACTAGATAATCGAGTCGACGAGAAAAAAGGGGACGATACTTCTCTTGGCAAATCCGGTTAGCGCTTTCGATCAGAGAATTTGCTTCATCCTTTATGAGCGAGAGGGCTTCAAGAATATTAAAAACTACTCGCTGCTTTTCAGAGTCGCTGGACGATCTTTGTCCGTAGCCTGCTTCTGCTTCCAACAATTTCATTTGAAAGGTGATTTTATGAGTAAGAATGGTAATCAAAGAGAAAACCATAGCGGAGTCGAAAATTTCATTTTCGCCGCACCTAAAATTATTTAATTCGAACTCACCTTTAAAAGAGTCAAAGGCATGAGATCTTACGACTAACAAATCGTACGACTCATGTTTAAATTCGTTCAAATCAAGATAAACATTGGAGTTCTCCAGCTCTGGATATCGTGGATAGTGGTGAGACTTGTGTACAAATTCGCATTCCTCCTGGCGCGCCTCCTTAGTCGCGTCGGCTGGAAATACTAGGGATTTACTGTCGTTAATTAAGTCAAATCCTTTAAAAACAGGACGATCTTCGTCCATGTTTATCTTCATCTTTCCTAGCGCGGCGCGAAGTATTTTGAGCGATTCCTGTTCGAGAGCGCCAAGTTCACCCTGAACTAACTCTGTCGCTAGATTTTGTCGACTATAATGATAAGTTATAGCGCTTTCGCGCCTGAAGATATTATAGCCTTTGAACTGCACTACTGGGCTCAACTCAGAGATATCTACATTCTGGATTCTACTGATGGCTTTGTCGGTGCAAAATATTACGAAATTGAGAAGCACACTACCTGTCGGCAAATGGACAAGACTCAATAAACAGCTGCTAAAGGTTTCAGTGTAGACATTTATTACGTCAATGCAGCCAAACTGAGTGGAAGAATTAATTCCAATTTTTCCAATAAAGTTCTCTCTAGCTCTCGCCAAAAGCTGCCTGGTATAGATCGCATTTCTGTGACTTTCCTCTATCCATCCTCTATTATTGGTTTGATGCCACTCCTCTAATCTTGTTAACTCTTCGGACGATAGCTCCACCAATAAGTGAATGCTTTTTAGCTTGAGATTATTGTTACCACTTGAAAATAAGCTTGCAGTTTTTAATCTCGAATCCCTAGCGCTGAATGCGATTTCATCACGGCTTTGGGCGAGGTGCCGGAGATGCTTTGGGAAAAGCATTGGCGCAAGCTTAGCGGCTTTGATAACTCGTTCCGTAAACTCTGCTTTTCTTCTACTGCTTTTCAATACCAGCTCCGTTGTATTTAAGAACTCAAATAAATCACTTTAGCTCATGACGCACGACGGCAGGGTTCTCACCTCGGCGCGTCAGGCCCAGATCCAGCCGACCTCGCCACCGGCATGTAGGTATGTCAGTCACGCGGGTATCTATAGGGATACTGAGTGCAGATTGCCTACAGATAGGCTCGGCTTTCAAGGGGTCGCTCGGAATATTGGCATGTAAAAGACGGATCATAGATGTCGGCTAGCATGATGCTAAGACACGTAAAGCAGCCAGGAGAAAGGAAATGTCCAACATTCAAGTGTACCTGCCGGCCAAAGACGGCTCAGCTTACTGGCCGGTCTCCACAGGTGACTCATGCAAAGAGGCAGTCCACGTCCTGTTCACAGACGATTTTGCCGCCCCTCCTCACCGACTCGTGATTGAAATCACTACCGAGTCAGGCAAAAAAGTCGAGGTGAGCATCCCGTATGCTGATGGCGCTCAAGCATCAGTCCGAATAGACGGCATAGATGTCTGAGGGTTTACAAAGCACGCAAAAAGTGAGTAGATTTGTGAGTAGATTCCCAATCGAAACAGCTTAACCCCCTATGTTACAAGGCTTGTATTGATCAGTATTGGTCTCCCTCGGGCACCAAAATCCAGAAAAAACCGACCTTATGGTCGGTTTTTTTGTGCCTGGCGTTTAGCAATCCTCAAGCACCGTCGCGCGGCCCCTTGGCACAACTGCCCTCTGCCCCGGCTCAGCACCCTTCCCTACGCTGGCCCTTGCCTTCATCCCTCGTGCAAGGCGCCGCAAAATGAAAATGAACCTGCAGGCGCCGATCACAGTGCCGGCCGGTGAGCCCGAGATCAGTGGCGCCTTCGAACTGGCCTATCAATTCGAACCGCGCGTGCAGGGCGACGACAGACCGCTGAGCCTTTCCAGCCTGGAATACGACCCCTTCAACAAGCGCCTGCTGGCCACCACCAGCCATGAGCAGGGTGACCAGATTGGTGGCTATTTGTGGGCATTGCCATTGTCACTGCTTGAACCGGACGGACCGGGTACACCGCTACCGTTCCTCGGGCCCGACGGCTCGCCCTTGTGGTTCGATAACAAACCGGAAGGCGTTGTAGCGTTGAATGCCCGCCAGGTAATGGTGGTCCACGATGATGACCGGTTTCAAGTCGCCGACTCTGCGCGCGGCAAGGCCAAGCAGGCCAACGAGTTCACCTATAGCGTGATCGAATTGGGCAATCCGTAGAAATGGCCAGCACACACCGGGACATCGAATGGCGCCTTGGATGATAGCGATGATCCAATCAACCCGAATGGGTAGTCGCTTTGACCGGTGCGGCTAGCAGGGTTTGCTGCCGATAGCTTCTGCAAAACGGAGCAAGTAACCATCCGGGTCGAGCAGCAGAAAATTGCGCTGACCAAACAGTAATTCACCGCTGCGGTACCAATGCTCTTCAACCGGGTTTCTGAGGGGATACCCGGCCGCCTTCAGTGTCGACACCAGCGCTGAAGCGTTCGGGCATTCGATGGACAGGTTGATACCACGCCCATAAGGCGGCTCAAGAGGCCCGACCCGCCAAGGCGATTCACTGTGCCAGTCCTGTTCCAACATAAGTTGGCTGCCGCCGAAAGAAAGAAAAGCGAAATGATCTTCTGGCCGCTCGTACTCGACCTTGAAGCCGAGTATGTCGCAGTAGAAGGCAAGGCTTCGTGTGAGGTCGGAAACAATGAGTTCGGGGACCAGGGGATTGAGCTTCAGCATGTTTGATTCCTTTCAGTTTTGATCTATGAATACGTGCGACCAATGCCCTGCGTACGCCTCGTCAACGTGGGCGTCCGGCCTCGATCCACGCTTGCACCTGGCTCATGCCCAGCCGATACCTGGCACAGTTATTCAGTGTCAGGGTATCCAGTTCAGCCTGCAACAAGGGCTCAAACTGCAGCTTCTCACTGTCCGACAAGCTCAATACAGCTCAATGGAGCTCAATGGAGCTCATCACCCTCATCGCGAGTGATGAGTAACACGAAAAACGCGCCCTTGATCCCTCATCAAATTGACGCCGCGTGCCTGGCGAGCGGGGCAGCAGCCATGCCTCGAATCTATTGGCTAGCCTCCTCCCCCCTACTTAAGATGTTACTCGTCGGATATATGCACAAAGTATTGCCAGAGTGATAGCACTTAGCCATATTTGCGCTCCCATTTTTCCATGACTGTGTGACACATGAAAACAACCGTGCCCTGTCTGGCGGCAATGATGCTGCTCAGTGGGTGCAATGGAGTGCCAACGTCCTACGTCTCCGATCCCGTCTACAGCCAGGCTTTCGTGGTCACCTCCGGTGCGCCGTTGCCGATGTTGCTGATGGCCAGTGCCATCCAGTGGAACGAAGACTACGCAGTGACCGCAAAACACACCCCCTTCCTGCGCAACGTGGTCCACGAGGGCCTCGGTGATGTCGTGTTCTTCAAGCACAAGGCGCGTGAGGTACCGCATTGGCGGCAATACGTGCCAGGTGAGTCGGTCACGGCCGTCGGCTTCAACAGCCTGATGATGCCCGTACAGGGCAAGGGCCATGCCCTGCCAACACTGGTACGCCTCGAAGGCACCCCGGGCAGTGTCTTCTACTCGTTGCACGACGGCCCCATGGTCAAGGGCATGTCGGGCGGGCCGGTGTTCGCCGATGACGGCCAGGTGGTGGGTATCAATGTCGCGTTCATCCCCAAGAACGAGATCGACGTGCGCGCTCGCCCGGACCTCGCCGATAAAGAGCGCGTCAGCGTGTTCATGTCGTACAGCGAGATCGACAAGGAATGGCGGCGCTTCCAGTACCTGCTGGCACGCAAGGCCAAACCGCATGCGCCTGCCGCGATCAAGGGGTTTGTGGCGGTGGCCGCCAAACCTTGAGCGGCGGCCAGGCGCTCCCGACAGGCCCGCGCCCCATGCGCAGTGCTACGCTGTGAGCGCCAGCCACACGCCTGTAAAAGGACCTGCCATGCACCTCAGCCACCGCCCTGTACAGCCCAATGACATCCCCGCCATCTGCTGCTTCCCTCAAGGCCCGGACGAACTGTTCTACATGTTCCCCAAGGCCACCTACCCGCTCACGCCCGCGCAACTGACCGACGCCATCGCCCAGCGCAACGGGTCCACGGTGGTGGAAGGCGGCGGCATGGTGCTGGCCTTCGCCAACTTCTACAAAGCCGAGCACGGCGGGGTATGCGCCCTGGGCAACGTGGTCGTGGCCCCAGCGGCCCGCGGCCATGGTGTGGCCAGCTACCTGGTCAACGCCATGGTCGAGCTGGCCCGCAAGCAGTTTGCGGCACGGGAGGTTTGGGTGTCGTGCTTCAATCACAACACGGCGGGGTTGCTGCTCTATCCACAGATGGGCTTTGTGCCGTTCGGCATCGAGGCGCGCCAGGCGCCGGATGGGAAGCGGGTGGCGTTGGTGCAGATGAGGCAAATACTTGGGTAGCTCGACACTTCTGTTAACACCCTAAGAGAGACTACACCGAACCATAACCCTCACTCGGCGTCCGATCCTGCATCCCCGTGTTCCGAGGTACCCCGTGTGAAAAAGATCATCGCCCGCAAGTACCGCCTGGTCGTGAAGACCATCGGTTACATCGGCTGGTCGCTGTTCTGGCTGCTGATCTGGGATGTGCTGGTCACCATCGACTTCATGCTGTTCTTCAACAGCAAGTTCACCCTGCCGCTGATTCCATTGACCTTGCTGGGTTCGGCGCTGGTGGTGCTGGTGAGCTTTCGCAACAGCAGTGCCTACAACCGCTGGTGGGAGGCGCGCACGTTGTGGGGTGCCCTGGTCAACAGTTCGCGCAGCTTTGCCCGGCAGACGCTGACCCTGATCGACGACCCGGACGATAGCCTGAACCCGGCCAAGGCCACCTTGCTGCGCCGCCATATCGCCTATGTGAACTGCCTGGCGGCGCACCTCAAGGGTGACCGTTGCCCGGATGAACTGATGGCGTTCATCCCCCCAGCGGAGTTCGAGCGGCGCAACCGCTCGAACAACTTCGCCAATGACATCCTCAGCGGCTCGGCGGCCCTGCTGGCGCGGGAGTACCAGGCCGGGCGCCTGGACAGCATCCGCCTGGCGAGGCTGGAGTCGACGCTGGTGGACCTGTCCAATGCTCAGGGCGGAATGGAGCGGATTGCCAACACACCGCTGCCCTACCCTTATGTGTATTTTCCGCGGCTGTTCATCACGCTGTTCTGCCTGATCGTGCCGGTGGGGCTGGTCGAGTCGCTGGGCTGGTTTACCCCGCTGGCCTCGACGGTGGTGGGGTTCATGCTGCTGGCCATCGAGCGCATCGGCACCGACCTGCAGAGCCCGTTTCGGTTCAGCGAGCACCAGATCCAGATGGATACCATCTGCGAGACGATCGAGCGCAACCTGGAGTCGATGCAACGGGAGGCGCAGCATGGGGAACAGGTGACCTGACGGCTGTCGGGGCCTCTTTGCAGCCCCGATCAGGCGCGCACATAGCGCTGGCGCAGCACATCACTCAACGCATCCACCAGCAACACCAGCACCAGCATCGCCAGGATCACCGTGCTGGCCTGCGCCTCCTGGAACAGGCTCAAGGTGGTATAGAGCATCTGCCCCAAGCCACCCGCCCCAACAAACCCCAGCACGCTCGCCATGCGGATGTTGTTCTCCCAGCGGTACAGGCTGTAGGCCAACAACTGCGGCCACAGGTTGGGCAAAGTGCCAAAGCAGAATGCCGCGATCTGGCTGCCACCCTGCAAACGAATGGCGGCCGCAGGCTCGGCCGGCGCGTTCTCCAGGGCCTCGGCAAACAACCGGCCCAGCACCCCGGCGGTGTGCAACGCCAGGGCCAGGGTGCCGGCATTCGGGCCAAGCCCTGCTGCCAGCACGGTGAGCGCCGCCCAGACCAGCTCGGGGATGGCCCGCAAGGCATTGAGCAGCACCCGCGCCGCAGCCTGCAGCGGCCAGCCGAACCGGCCCGCCGCCGGCAACGCCAGCAGCACACCCAGCATGACTGCCAGCAAGGTACCCAGGCCAGACATGGCCAAGGTCTCCAAGGCGCCACGCCCCACCGCGCGCAAATGCTCGGCGGACAGGTCTGGCTGCAGGAAGCGCCGCGCATATTCGGCCATCTGCCCCAACCCGCCGTCACCTACCAGCGCCTGCAGGTCCAGCTCCAGGTAAGCGAACGAGGCCACCACCGCTGCCACAAGCGCGCCGAGCACCAGCAGGTTGATCACCCGGTTCATGCCAGCCTCGCCCGCAGGAAGCGGCTGAGCATGTCAGCAAAAGACACCAGCAACAGGAATGTCAGCAGCATGCTCGCCACTTGCGCACCGGCAAACATGCGCATCGACAGGTCGATCTGCTGCCCCAGGCCGCCGGCACCGACAAAGCCCATCACCACCGAAGCCCGCACCGCGCACTCCCAGCGGTAGACGGTGTAGGACACCACCTCCGACACGGCATTGGGCAAGATGCCGTAGAAGAAAGCCATCAGCCGGCCACTACCCGCCTGCAACAGCGCATGGGCCGGGCGCTGGTCGACCGACTCGAAGATTTCCGCATAGACCTTGCCGAGCATGCCGCTGTAGGTAATGGCGATGGCCAGCACACCGGCCGTTGGCCCAAGCCCTACGGCACGCACGAACAGCAAGGCCCAGACGATTTCCGGCACGCTACGCAGAAAGATCAGTAGCCCGCGCACCGGCATGCGCAGCACCCGCGACAACAGCCCGGCCCGGCCGCCGCGCGAGGCCGCCCGCAACGACAAGGCGCGGCTGGCCAGCAGGCTGGCCGGCACCGCCAGCAGCAGCGCCAGGGCCATGCCGGCCGTGGCCACGGCAAGGGTCTGCAGCGTGGCCTCGAACAGCAGCAGCAAAAACTCGGCATCATGCGCCGGTGGCCAGAACGCCTGGGTGAAACTGGCGATCTGCTGACGATTCTCGGCCTGCCACAGCACACCCGGGTTCAGCTCGCTCAACTGCACCCCCGGCCATAACACCGCCAAGGCCAGCAGGGTCAGCAGCAACCGTGGCAGCGCCGCTGGGTCGCGGGTATCGGCCTTCAGCATCGTGGGATCTGTACCGTCAGCGCAGGCGTAGGCCCCGGCGTGGGCGGCGGCGCCAATTGTTCGTTGGCGTAGAGTGCCGCCAGCATCTGCGGGCTGACGGCTGCGGCCGGGCTGTCGAACACCACCTGCCCCTCACGGATACCGATCACCCGCGGGAAGTGCGCCAATGCCAGCTCGACCGCATGCAGGCTGGCCACCAGCGTGACGCCGTTGGCCTGGGCGTGACGGTTGAGCAATGCCAGGCTGTGGTCGGCCAGCACCGGGTCCATCGCCGACACCGGCTCGTCGGTCAGCAGCAGTGCCGGCCGCTGATACAACACCCGGGCGATGCCCACCCGTTGCAACTGGCCGCCAGACAGCTGCCCGCACTGCACGAAAAGCTTGTCGGCCAGCCCCAACTCTGCCAACGCCTGGCGCACGCCCGCTACATCGGTCGGGTACAACAGGTTGAGCAAGCCACGCAAGGTGCCCCACTGCCCCAGCCGCCCTGCCAGCACCGCCGTGACCACCCGTTGGCGCGGCGGCAAGGGCGGCGCCTGGTGCACCAAGCCAACCCGCGCCCGCAACCGCTGACGCGCCCTGCCAGACAGCGCCCAGGGCAGTACACCGAACAGCTCCAGCCGCCCGTCACTGGGCTGGATAGCGGTGGCCATCAGGTGCAGCAAGCTGGACTTGCCCGCCCCTGACGGGCCGATGATCGCAACCCGCTCGCCCTGCTCGATGCTCAGGCTCACCGCTTCAAGCGCACGCACCTGGCCGTGGCGCAGGCTGGCACCGTGCAAACGAATAGCCGTCACTTGAGCAGGCCGGCCTCGCGCGCGGCTTGTTCGGTGCCCAGGTAGTTCTCAGGTTTGGTCTCGATGAAACGGCTGGCCGCCTGCAGGTCGAGAATCGCCTTGTGCTCGGGGTTGGCCGGGTCGAGGTCGAGGAATGCCTTTTTGATCTTCGCCTTGAGTGCCGGGTCCATGTTGCCGCGTACGGTCCAGTTGTAGTCGAAATAGGTGGGCGTGGTGGCGAACACCTTGACCTTGCTGGTATCGACCTTGCCGGCATCCACCAGCTTCTGCCAGACACTGGCATTGAGCACCCCAGCATCGACCTTGCCCGCCTGCACCCAGGCCGCAGTGGCGTCGTGGGCACCGGAGTAAGCCACACGGCTGAAGTAGTCCTCAGGCTTTATCTTGTCCTCTTTGAGCATGAAGTAACGCGGCATCAGGCTGCCCGAGGTGGACGATATCGACCCGAACGCGAACGACTTGCCCTTGAGGTCGGCCAGGCTCTTCACATTGGGGTTGGCGGTGATGAACTTGGACGTGAACTGCGCGTCCTGCTCACGCTGTACCAACGGCGTGGCATTGGGGTCTTTGAGATGTACCTGGACAAAGGTGAAGCCGCCCAGCCAAGCCAGGTCGAGGCGGTCCGAGGCCAGCGACTCGACCACCGCCGGGTAGTCGGAGACCGGCACGAATTTCACCTCCATGCCCAGCGTGCGGGACAGGTACTCCCCCAGCGGCTTGAACTTGCGTTGCAGTTCGGTGGGGGCTTCGTCGGGGATGGCACTGACCCGCAGCGTTTCTGCAGCCTGAGCGATCACGGCACAGCAGGACAGCACGAGGCTGGCGACGAGCGCCACAGGGCGTTTGAACATTGACATCTCCAGGGCATTAGTGGGCTTAGGGGCGGCTGCCGCGCCGTCCGTGCAAATTATAAGGCGCCACGGCGCAATGACCAGCTTTGCTACAATCGCGCAACGATTTGATCTGCTGAGGAACGTATGAGCGAGCCAATCCGCCTGACCCAGTACAGCCACGGCGCCGGTTGTGGCTGCAAGATTTCCCCCAAGGTGCTGGACGTGATCCTGGCCGAAAGCGGCGCCCAGGCCCTGGACCCCAAGCTCTGGGTCGGCAATGCTTCACGCGATGATGCCGCCGTGTATGCCCTGGACGAGGAACGCGGCGTGGTCTCGACCACCGACTTCTTCATGCCGATCGTCGATGACCCCTACGACTTCGGCCGTATCGCCGCCACCAACGCTATCAGCGACATCTACGCCATGGGCGGCGACCCGTTGATGGCCATCGCCATCCTTGGTTGGCCAGTCAACGTGCTGCCGCCGGAAGTCGCCCGCGAAGTGATTCGCGGCGGGCGTGCGGTGTGTGCCGAAGCCGGTATTCCGCTGGCCGGCGGCCACTCCATCGACGCCCCGGAGCCGATCTTCGGCCTGGCCGTCACCGGCGTGGTCAGCAAGCGCCACCTCAAGCGCAACGACACCGCCACTGCAGGCTGCCAGCTGTACCTGACCAAGCCGCTGGGCATCGGCATCCTCACCACCGCCGAGAAAAAGGCCAAGTTGCGTGAACAGGACCAGGGCCTGGCACGCGACTGGATGTGTACCCTCAACACCCCCGGCAGCCGCTTCGGCAAGCTCGACGGTGTCATGGCGATGACCGACGTCACCGGCTTCGGCCTGCTGGGCCACCTGGTCGAACTGGCTGAAGGCAGCCACCTCACCGCCCGGCTGAACTACGCCGCAGTCCCCCGCCTGCCGAGTGTCGAGCATTACCTGGCCGAGGGCTGCATCCCAGGCGGCACGCTGCGCAACTACGACAGCTATGGCCACAAGATCGGCGCCTTGAGCGATGAGCAAAAGCACCTGCTGTGCGACCCGCAGACCAGCGGTGGCCTGCTGGTGGCGGTCAGCCCTGAGGGTGAAGCGCAGTTTCTCGCTGTGGCCGCCGAACTGGGCCTGGCGCTGGCACCCATCGGCACCCTGGTCGAACGACAGGGCCATGCAGTCGAGGTGCTTTGATGCGCCCCGACTGCACCGACTACCGCCAGCTGTTCTTGAACGACGTGCCGATGATGGACATGCGCGCGCCCGTCGAATTTGCCAAAGGCGCCTTTCCGGGTGTCGTCAACCTGCCCCTGATGAACGATCTGGAGCGGCAGAAGGTCGGCACCTGTTTCAAGCAGCAGGGCCAGGCCGCCGCCATCACCCTCGGCCACCAACTGGTCAGAGGCACGACCAAGCGTGAGCGCCTGCACGCCTGGGCCAGCTTTGCCCGGGCCCACCCTGACGGCTATCTGTATTGCGCGCGCGGTGGCCTGCGCTCGCAGATTGTCCAGCAGTGGCTGCGTGATGAAGCGGGTATCGACTACCCCCGCGTCAAGGGCGGCTACAAGGCCATGCGCACCTTCCTCCTCGATACCACCCAGGACGCCGTGGAGCACTGCGATTTCGTCCTGCTGGGTGGCCTTACCGGCACCGGCAAGACCGATGTGTTGCAGCAACTGAGCAACGTCCTCGACCTTGAAGGCCACGCCAACCACCGCGGTTCCAGCTTCGGCAAACGCGCCACGGCGCAACCTGCGCAGATCGACTTCGAAAACAAGCTGGCCGTCGATGTGCTGAAAAAGCGCGCACGCGGCATCGAGCAGTTCGTGCTCGAAGATGAAGGCCGTATCGTCGGCAGTTGCACGGTGCCGCTGGCGTTGTACCAAGGCATGCAGCAGTACCCGTTGGTGTGGCTGGAGGACAGCTTCGAGAACCGTGTCGAACGTATCCTGCGCGACTACGTGGTCAACCTGAGCGCCGAATTCGTCGCGCTGCACGGCGAAGAGCTGGGGCGGCGGCTGTTCGCCGAGCGCATGCTGCAGAGCCTGGCCAATATCCACAAGCGCCTGGGCGGTGAGCGATTCCAGCGGTTGTCGGCGGTCATGCGTGAAGCGCTGGACGAGCAACTGCGCTGTGGCTCGGTGGATTTGCACAGGGGTTGGATCGAAGGGTTGCTGACGGAGTATTACGACCCGATGTATGCCTATCAGCGCGATGCCAAGGCCGAGCGTATCGAGTTTGCCGGGGACGCTGTAGAGGTGCGCGAATACCTCAAGGCCCGCTCGTCGTAGGAGCGGCCTTGCGTCGCGAAAGGGCTGCGTAGCGGCCCCAAAATATTCGCGGCGAAGCTGAAATCTGGGGCCGCTACGCGACCCTTTCGCGACGCAAGGCCGCTCCTACACGGGCCCCAACACCCGCTCCAGCTCCGCCGCCCGGTCACGGGTCATGTCCATCACGCACGTGCCGCCTTCCAGCTGTGCCATGGTTCCGCCACTGGCCTGCACATGGAACATACAGTTGCCATCACGGTAGGCCATCCACTTGCGCTGTACATCCCGAAGGGTCTTCTGCTGCCCGGCATCCAGCTTGCCCATCAGTTGCTTGTACACCCGGTTCAGGCGCTGGTCCTGCACGTGGGTCTCGGCGTTGATGCACTCGCTCATGGCCAGGGTGCTTGAAGCCTTGTCCATGCACTGCCCATAGGCCGGCGTATAGTCGTCCGCCACCGCCAGCGGCAGCACGCAGGCCAGTGCCAGGCCTGCCAGGTAATGCTTGATCATGCAAACCCTCCTTGTGAGTATCAAAATGACTGCGGTTGCTCCGGCGGCATCAGCACCTTGCCCGGCTCGAAACGCAACGACGGCATCTGCGTGGCGGCATACAACGCCACCCCCAGCGCAGCAATCAAGGCCACATCAAGCCAGCGCCAGCCAGGCATGTCGGCTGCGCTGCGGGCCTTCCAGCAATGCCAGGCCTGGCCCGCGCAGAACACTACGATCGCCGCAAGCCACAGATAAAAGCCCGCACCAAAGCCGGTGCGTGCATTGAAGTCGTAGCTCTGGCTGTCTGGCAGGCGGTCGATGCCAAAGCTGCTGGCGGCCAGATACAGCGCGGCCAGCCCGCACCCCAACGCCATCCGACGGAACCGCTGGTGGGCAAGAATTGCCACCGCCAACAACGGGTTGGCAAACCACTGGTACAACCCGAACGGCATGCCCCAGGGCCCATACAGCAACATCTGCAAGGCCGGCATGTGGCGGCCGCCACTCATCAGCGCGCCATCGAAAAAAAGCGCGAGCAAGTACAAAAGCAGGCTGATGCTCAGGTAGAAAACGGGCAAGGGGCACACCTGGGGGAAAACGGGACAGGCTGCGACCATAACCCAGGCCCTGCCCCGCTTCCAGATCTAAGTAGGTGCCGCGAAAGGCCAACTACGGTGGTGTGATACTCGGCGGGCGTTGATGCTCGCTACAACATCAAGCAACAGGTGGCTCCAGCAGCAAGCCGTAGATACCCGAGTCGGACAGCTCGCCGGCCACGCACCAACGCGCCCGCAAGGTGCCTTCGAGCACGAAGCCTTGACGCTCCAGCGTGCGTGCCGAACCCTGGTTGCGCGGGTCGATTTCGCCCTCAAGGCGGCGCATGTGCAGGGTATGGGCAAGGTAGTCGATGAAGCAGGTCAATGCCTCGTCCATGTAGCCCCTGCCCTGTACGGCGCTGGCCAGGCAGTAGCCGATTTCGCCACGGCGGGAAACGTCGTCGATATTGAACAGTTGGACCATGCCGATCAGTTCGCCGTTGTCACGGCGGTACATGCCTAGCTTGAGCTGGTCGCCATTGGCATAGGCTTCGCGGTCAGCGGCCAGTGCGCTTTCAGCCTCGGCAAGGTCTTGCCAGGGTGCATGATGCCAATAACGCATGACCTCGGGGTCGGCCATGATCGCCAGCCATTGCGCGGCATCGCCATGGCGCATCGGGCGCAATTGCAGGCGGGGGCTGTCGAGGCAGAGGTCACTGGGGAAACTGCGGGGTGGGGTCACGCCGGATCTCCTGTCCATTGCTGGGGAGATGACAGTTTAACGTCAAGCGGGGCGGCTGGGGGATGCCTTGGGTTTTTATAGTGTTTTGGGGATCATTTTGGGGTCTTGCGGTGGGGCGCAAAGCGTGATCGTGATCGTGATAACCAGCCTGCCGGATGGGTGCAACCCTTGCTCCGGCTTTGCGCAAAGCATGGCTGGATGGGCTGCTACGCAGCCCACTTGAGGGCCCCAAGCTGCACCCAATGCGCCGCGCGGGCGGCGCTCGATCTCAAGAGCGCTGCAGCCCTTGCGTCATGCACCTTTCAGCCATTACTCGCGCCCCGACAGGCCATTCAGGATGACCCTCTCGCGGATACAGGCCACTCAGTAACCTCAAGCTACCTCAGCCCCGTCATCCGGCCAATGTGGCTCGTTAGCCCCTGGCGGGGTCAGCGGCGGTAGCCCATAGGCCGCGCGAGCATCGTCGCAGCTGGGGTTATGCACCCCACCCTCCCACGACGCTTCAAACTCTCGGCAAGGGCTCGAGCGGTTGGCGTAAATGGTACACGCCACCTCTTTGCCAATCTCGCCCGCAAGGCTCACGCAGCGGCAAGGCTTGGCATCGGTGCCGATCATGGCGACCCGGGTGGGGTTGATCTGCACCACCAGGTCGTCAGGCACAACGCCCCCGGCAGACTGGCATTCGCCCCAGAAGAAGGACACACGGAAGTACCCGCAGCAGGCGCCGCAGTCAAGGCAAGGGTTATATTCGGACATGAGGCCACGGAGGGAAGGTTGTTGTTATCGGGGCAGGGCCCGCTGCGCCATTTTCAATCCAACCGGGGCCGGCTGGATAGAGGGGCAATGCAAAAAAAATCGCCGCTGATCCGGGCAGCCCGAAGCCCGAAAAACAGGCGGCCAGCTCACTGGATGGCCGCCCGCCTGACCTATCGCAGGGCCTTGTAAGTGCTGGCATCCCAGTGTTGCAAGCCAAGGCCTTCGCCTGGGTCATAGCTTTCGCCGCTCACTTGGCTGAAGTGCGCCTGGGCTTCGCCGCAGTGCACCAGCCGGTCGTCCTTGCTGCCTTCGGTGAAGACGGTATACGACTGGCTACGCATGGCCTGGTATTGCTCATCGGCAGTGGCCATGGCCAGGTGATGCCGCATCAACTGGTCGTCATCCAGCGCCAGTCGCCTGTCCAAATCGACACCCCAACGGGTCAGGCACACTTCGGCGAAATGCCGCACGATCAAACCGGGCTCAGTCAGCACTTTGCCGTCGCCCGCGCCATCGACCGACGCATTGCCGACCAAGGTGGCATGCCGGCCCGGCATCGGATAAATGCACATGTGCGTGCCGCTCTCTACAGAGGGGATCACGCAGGCAAAACCTTTGGAGCGCTCATCCCGCGAATAGAAACCGACGTACTCTCTGACATTGCCCGCCAGTTTCACCCGTTGCGTCTGGATGTTGCCAATGCCTGGCACCGGGTCGATGGCAAAAATGTTGACCGGGATACCCCGCAGCACCGGGTCTTGCGCCATCGCATTGGCCAGCATATGGCAACTGATACCACCCCGGCTCCAGCCCACCAGGTTGACCTGGGTGGGCAGGCGCGGCTTGCGGAACATGCTGATGATCCGCTCCTGCAATTCCTGCGGGGTTGGGTGGCGGTCTCCATAGTCGTAGGTTCGCCAGAACCAGGATGCCGTTGCGGACGCATCCGGGATCGGTACGCCCGCGTCTTTGAGCTTTGTGTATGCTTCCTCGCTAAGCTTGGTGCGCTGCCAGTTACTTTCGCCCTTGATGACTTGCAGCACATGGTTCACGTTTTCTTCCCAGCCGCGGCCGAACAACTGGCCACTCCAGTTGAAGTAGCCGCCTGGCTCGACGAACAGGTTGTCGTCCTGAAGGTTGCCGCTACCAGGCCCATCGACTGCAATCCAATGAGCGAACTCGAACCCTTTATCGTTGCTGGCCAACGTCGAGACCAGTTCACCGTTCCAGAAATTGGGGTTTGCATCATCGAAACGGTTGGAAGCGGTACCGCAGAAATAGGCTGTGAATACACTCATTTGAATACCTGAACAGGAAGAATGAGTGCTGAAGGTATTGGCGTGCATAACGGGCAGGCAGACGGAAGGCCAACCTCCTGCCCGATGGGGGCCGCGTTGCGGCCCCGCGCGGTTTACTTGTGGGTCAGGCCGTCGGCCCTGAACATCTGACGGATACCGCGGATCGCCTGGCGAATACGGTCCTGGTTCTCGATCAGAGCAAAGCGCACGTGGTCGTCACCGTAATCACCAAAGCCAATACCTGGCGACACGCAGACCTTGGCCTCGGCCAGCAGCTTCTTGGAAAACTCCAGCGAGCCCAGGTGCGCATACTCCGGCGGAATCTTCGCCCAGACGTACATCGACGCCTTGGGGTTCTCGACCATCCAACCCAGCTCGTGCAAGCCCTTCACCAGCAGGTTACGGCGTTGACGATACTGCTCGGCGATGTCCCGCACGCACTGTTGGTCACCTTCCAGCGCGGCGATGGCGGCCACCTGCAAGGGCGTGAAGGTGCCGTAGTCGTGGTAGCTCTTGATGCGTGCCAGGGCATTGACCAGCTCTGGGTTACCCACCATGAAGCCGATACGCCAGCCGGCCATGTTGTAGCTTTTGGACAAGGTGAAGAACTCCACCGCGATGTCTTTGGCCCCGGGCACCTGCATGATCGACGGCGCTTTCCAACCGTCGTAGACGATATCGGCGTAGGCCAGGTCATGCACCACCAGCACGTCATACTGCTTGGCCAGGGCCACCACCCGCTCGAAGAAGTCCAGCTCGACGCACTGCGCGGTGGGGTTGGACGGGAAGCCGAGGATCATCATCTTCGGCTTGGGGATGGACTCGCGAATGGCCCGTTCGAGCTCATTGAAAAAATCCACACCCGGCACCAGTGGCACCGAACGCACCTGGGCACCGGCTATCACTGCACCATAGATATGGATCGGGTAGCTGGGGTTGGGTACCAGCACCGTGTCGCCCTGGTCGAGGGTGGCGAGCATCAGGTGGGCCAGGCCTTCCTTGGAGCCGATGGTGACGATGGCTTCGCTTTCCGGGTCGATGTCGACCTCGTAGCGCTCCTTGTACCAATTGGAGATGGCCCGACGCAGGCGTGGGATGCCGCGGGAGGTGGAGTAGCCGTGGGTGTCTTCGCGCTGGGCGACCTGCACCAGCTTCTCGACGATGTGCGGCGGGGTGGCGCCATCGGGGTTGCCCATGCTCAGGTCGATGATGTCTTCGCCACGGCGGCGGGCGGCCATCTTGAGCTCGGCAGTGATGTTGAAGACGTAAGGGGGGAGACGATCGATGCGCGCGAAGCGGCGCGGCAAACCTGGGTTGGCCATGGTTTCCTCTGCAGACGTAAGCGCCCGGAACCGTCCGAGCGACGTTGGCCGATATAGCGGCCTGGATCAGAAGATAGTGCCGAAACAGGATACCTGTAAATGACAATTTCCTGTTTTATTATATTTTTTCAGATGTATTTTTTGAAAATTAGAATTTTATGTTTTCAGGGCCGGCCTCTTCGCGGGGCAAGCCCGCTCCCACAGGGTTATACACAGGCATTGGGACTTGCCCTACACCTGTGGAAGCGGGCTTGCCCCGCGAAGAGGCCGGCACAGGAGAACACCCATAAAAAAACCCCGGCACATGGCCGGGGTTTTCGTGTAACAGGCAGCGGTATCAGCGTGCGTAGGTCATCAGCACGTCCGCAGCGGTCTGGCTGTCCACCGACATCATCACGCTCAGGGCGGTAACGGTGAGGATGGAGAAGCCAAACACCTTGCGGGCCCACTTGCTGTCGTCCTCGGCCTTGTAGCCACCCCAGGCCATGTACAGCCAGTACAGGCCCATGGCTGCCGCCACGGCCATGTAGCCGAAGCCGGCGTAACCGCCGAGGGTAAGCATCAGGGTCGCGAGCACGAAGGCCAGCACGTACAGCACGATCTGCTTCTTGGCAGCAAGAATGCCGCGCGCCACCGGCAGAACCGGGATGTTGGCAGCGCTGTAATCCTTGAAGCGGAAGATGGCGATCGCGAAGCTGTGCGGCATCTGCCACAGGCTGAACATCACCAGCAGGGTCACTGCAGCCAGGTCGAAGCTGTTGCTGACGGCGCAGTAGCCGATCACCGGAGGCATGGCACCGGACAGGCTGCCGACCAACGTGCCGTGCACCGATTTACGCTTCAGCCAGAGGCTGTAGAAACCGACGTAGACGATGAAACCGATCAGCGCACAGAACGCCGACAGTGGGTTGGCCTGGACATACAGCAGGCTGAAACCCGCCACCCCAAGCAGGGTGGCGTAGATCAGCGCGAGGGTCAGCGACATGCCGCCCTGGACCATGACGCGGTTCTTGGTACGTTCCATCTTGATGTCGATGTCGCGGTCGATGCAGTTGTTGAACACACAACCGGACGCCACCACCAGGGAAGTACCAACCACCACCGCCAGGAACAGGGCGAAGTCCACATGGCCCTTCGCGGCAAGGAAGAATCCGCCTGCCACGGAAAGCACGTTACCGAAAATGATCCCCGGTTTGGTGATTTGGATAAAGTGCTTAACGGACATGCAGTCTTACCTCACTTGGCCATCATTTCGATGTGGATGTTGAACATGATCCACAGCGACAGGCCGACCAGCAGTGCAATTACCATGGCGGTGAACAGGAACGTCGACACGTTGGAACGCTGCTCTTGCGAGCGGTCCATGTGCAGGAAGTACACAAGGTGCACTACCACCTGGATGACGGCCATGGCCACCACGACCAGGACGGTCAGGTTCTTCGGCAGGCTTGGAAACATCACCAGGCCGAACGGGATCGCGGTCAGGATGATCGACAGAACAAAGCCGATCATGTAGGACTTCACGCTACCGTGATTACCTTCGTGATGAGTGTCGTGTGCGTTAGCCATTACAGAACCCCCAGCAGGTAAACGACGGTGAATACGCAGATCCAGACCACGTCCAGGAAGTGCCAGAACAGGCTCAGGCAGCTCATGCGGGTCTTGGCGGTCGGCGTGATGCCGTGCTTGTTGATCTGGTACATCATGATTGCCATCCAGATCAGGCCGGCAGTCACGTGCAGACCGTGGGTACCGACCAGCGCGAAGAACGCCGACAGGAAGCCACTGCGCTGCGGGCCGAAGCCCTCGGCGATCAGGTGATGGAATTCATAGATTTCCATCGCGATGAAGCCTGCACCGAACAGGAAGGTCACAGCCAACCAGCCCAGTACACCTGCTTTATTGCCAGCGAACATCTTCAGCATGGCGAAGCCGAAGGTGATCGAGGACAGCAGCAGGAACGCGGTTTCTACCAGCACGAAATCGAGCTGGAAGATGTCATGACCCGACGGGCCGCCGGCAAAACTGCCGGACAGCACCGCGTAGGTGGCGAAGAGCGACGCAAACAGGATGCAGTCGGTCATCAGGTACAGCCAGAAACCGAGTACGGTCATCTGGCCCGAGTCGTGGTGGTGGTCGTCATGCCCATGGTCGTGACCATGAGCAGCGCCGTGCATTACTTGACTGGACATTGATTACACCCGCTCAAACGATTCGACACGTGCGCCGGCAGGCAGAGCACCTGCTTTGGCCAGCGCTTTCATGCGCTCGCCTTCGATGCGCGCCACTTCTTCGGCCGGAACCATGAAGCCCTGGTCGTCACGCGCGGCGTGGCGAACGAAGACAGCGATGGTTGCAACCAGGCTTGCGCCAACCAGCCACCAGATGTGCCAGATGAAGGCAAAGCCGAAGACGGTCAGGAACAGGCCCATGAACAAACCGGTAGAGGTGTTGCTCGGCATGTGGATGGCGTCGAACTTGGTCGCCGGCTTGTAGGCAACGCCGGTTTCCTTGGATTCATGCCATGCATCCAGACCAACCTGCTCAGGCATGTGGGCGAAGTTGTAGAACGGAGGTGGCGACGAAGTCGACCATTCCAGGGTACGACCGCCCCATGGGTCGCCGGTCACGTCCAGGTTCTGGTTGCGGTCGCGGACCGAAACGTAGAGCTGGATCAGCTGGCAAGCGATACCGAACAGGATCAGCACGGCGCCGACAACGGCTACGTACAGGTAGGGTTCCCACAGTGGGTTGTCGGAGTGGTTCAGACGACGGGTCATGCCCATGAAGCCCAGGGCGTACAGCGGCATGAACGCAACGTAGAAGCCCGAGATCCAGAACCAGAAGGCAGCTTTGCCCCACTTCTCGTTCAGGGTGAAACCGAAGGCTTTCGGGAACCAGTAGGCGAAGCCGGCGATGTAGCCGAATACCGCACCACCGATGATCACGTTGTGGAAGTGAGCAATTACGAACAGGCTGTTGTGCAGAACGAAGTCGGCACCTGGTACTGCCAGCAGAACGCCGGTCATGCCACCGATGGAGAAGGTGATCATGAAGCCCAGGGTCCACAGCATCGGCGCGGTGAAGCGCACACGGCCCTGGTACATGGTGAACAGCCAGTTGAACAACTTCACACCCGTCGGAATGGAGATCAGCATCGTCGCCAGGCCGAAGAAGGTGTTGACGCTGGCGCCGGCACCCATGGTGAAGAAGTGGTGCAGCCATACCGCGAAGCCCAGGATGGCGATTGCGCCCGATGCGTAGATCATCGAGTGGTGGCCAAACAGACGCTTGCCGGAGAAGGTCGAAGTCACTTCCGAGAACACGCCGAAGGCCGGCAGAATCAGGATGTAGACCTCAGGGTGACCCCACGCCCAGAACAGGTTGACGTACATCATCGGGTTCCCACCAAGCTCGTTGGTGAAAATATGGAAGTCCAGATAACGGTCAACAGTCAGCAGAGCGAGTGCAGCGGTCAGAATCGGGAAGGAAGCAACGATCAGCACGTTGGCCCAGGTGCAGGTCCAGGTGAAGATCGGCATGTCCATCAGTTTCATGCCAGGTGCGCGCATCTTCATCACGGTGACGAGGAAGTTCACACCGGTAAGCGTCGTACCCAATCCGGAGAGCTGTAGCGCCCAGATGTAGTAGTCGACACCCACTCCAGGGCTGTACTGAATGCCCGCGAGCGGCGGATAGGCAACCCAACCGGTCTTGGCGAATTCGCCGACGCCCAGGGAGATGTTGACCAGCAGCACGCCTGCCAGCAGCAGGTAGAAGCTCAGGGAGTTCAGGAACGGGAAGGCAACGTCACGTGCACCGATCTGCAGAGGAACCGCAAGGTTCATCAGGCCGGTGAAGAACGGCATCGCCATGAAGATGATCATGATCACACCGTGAGCGGTGAAGATCTGGTCATAGTGTTCAGGCGGCAGGTAGCCTTCGGAGCCGCCGGTAGCAGCAGCGAGCTGTGTACGCATCATGATGGCGTCGGCAAAGCCGCGCAGCAGCATGATCATCGCGACGATGATGTACATCACCCCGATTTTCTTGTGGTCGACCGTGGTCAGCCACTCGGTCCACAAGTAGGTCCACTTGCGGAAATAGGTGATAAGGCCGACGACAGCGATACCGCCGAGCGCGATCATGGCAAGCGTCACCATGACTATCGGCTCGTGATAGGGTATCGCCTCCAGGCTTAATTTACCGAACATCTCTTACTCCTCTGCACCGGCAGCTGGTTGCGTACTCGATTCCACACCCGTGGTGGTGGCCAGATCTTTGCTGCCTGCTTCTTCGTGGACCGGCTTGCCGCGGTTCATGCCTTCGTACTTGTCGACGATGGTCTGGAACAGCTCCGCTGGCGCCTCGCTGTACAGCGCGACTGGGTTGTATTCGCTAGGCTTGGCCAGTGCTTCGTACTCGGCCTTGCCCAGTTTCAGAGGCGACTGCTTCACTTCGGCGACCCACTTGTCGAAGTCTTCCTGGGAAGTGGCAGTAGCCTTGAATTTCATGCCGGTGAAGCCAGCACCGCTGTAGTTGGCGCTGATACCGTCAAACACACCGTTCTCGTTGGCGATCAGGTGCAGCTTGGTGGTCATGCCGGCCATGGCGTAGATCTGGCCGCCCAGGCCCGGGATGAAGAACGAGTTCATCACGGCGTCGGAGGTGACGCGGAAGTTGACCGGAGTGTTAGCCGGGAAGTTGATCTTGTTGACCGTCGCGATGCCCTGCTCCGGGTAGATGAACAGCCACTTCCAGTCCAGTGCGACCACGTCGATCTGGATCGGCTTGACGTCCGAATCCAGCGGACGATACGGGTCCAGCTTGTGGGTGGACTTGTAGGTGACATAACCCAGCGCGATGATGATCAGGATCGGGATGATCCACACCGCAGCCTCGATCTTGGTCGAGTGCGACCAGTCAGGCGTGTAGGTCGCAGCCTTGTTGGAAGCACGGTACTTCCAGGCGAACGCCACGGTCATGATGATGACCGGAATCACCACCAGCAGCATCAGGCCGGTAGCGATGAGGATGAGGTTCTTTTGCTCAATGCCGACCTGACCTTTCGGGTCGAGCAGGGTCCAGTTGCACCCACTGAGTAAAAGCATGCCTAAAAAGGGCAATATGCCAAACAGTCTGGGGTAACGCTTTTTACTCATCTCACGACCTCTAGATCAGCTTGCTTCAATGCAATTTGTGTTTTGGTAGCCAACACTTCGTCCTGCCAAGTGAGGCATTTCGCGCCCGTACTCGCTCCTGCCTGGGGTCCGACTGCAGGACCTTGGCTCAAGCGTGTTAGCGGTGCTTATGGTTTCGTAGGCAACAGGCCTGTACTTCAGACCAAGTCCATTTGGTGCGGGAAAACGCGGAGGGGTGTCCGCTCGGTATCGCCGCTGGGCGAAACTTGACGAAGTCAGCAAAAGGGAGCGCTGGGGCTTCCTTCAATCCTGCGACTCGCAAGCAGTGCCGAACGGAAATTGGGGGCGATTGTAGATAGGTCGCCAACCCTTGACTATGACTTATTGAGCAACAGTCTTTTACAGAATACGTAACAATGCACCCCGAAGAATCAACTTCGCGACAGTTTGTCGCACCCCGCCCGGTAGCCCTCAAAGCCGCATTCTACAAGGCTTCGTGATTGATCTGGATCAAGCGGGGAGCAACTTTCTGCGCATCTCACGCGGTGCAAAAGACCTCACACAATTCGGGACTTTTGTCTAAGACTGACGTCGGTTGCGGTAGATACCCAGCGGTACCAGAATGGCGGTGAGCACGAACGCGACCAGTGCCCATTGCGCCAGCGACAGACCGAGGATCGGTGGGTACGGCGTGCTGCAGAAGCCGTCGACCTGGAACGCCAGTGGCCACAGCTTGGCCAGGGGCAGGTCATCGACGATTGGCTGCAGGGTATCGATGCCGCAACTGACCATGGGGTTGGCGAGTATATACACATGGTTGCCGGCCGCAACGATTCCGCCCACCGCGCTGAGCACCACCAGGCCTTCGAACAAGGTCAGGCTGCGGCGCCCCGGCATCGCGGCGGCGATGAAGGCGAACACGGCGATAAACAGAAGGGCATAGCGCTGCAGGATGCACAGCGGGCAAGGCGCCTCGCCCAGCACCACTTGCATATAGAGGGCGCCACCGATCAGCGACAGGCAGATCAGCCCTAGCAGCACCAGAAAGCGCCGTTCCCGATTCAGGCGCGATGTTTGTTCGTTCATTGCCGATTCCTTCGATGGATAGTGGCCGCGTGGTCCGCCTGCCTGTGCGCAATTCTACACGCTGGGCAGGGCCTTTTGAGCGTGCCGAGGTGGCGGCGTGATGGCACTGCGCGGGTTATCCGGAGATGGCTGAGACCGGCCTTGGCGACGTCGGTTCAACGCCCCACGGCAAAAAAGCGGCTACCCGGGTGCCGCACAGGAGCAAGCCCCTCGACACCCGGGAGTGAAGGATACCGTGATTAAAGGAGGATTAAAGATGAAAGGTTCGGGGCCTGTTTCATCTCTCCTTTATATAGATGAGGTGCTCTGGGCAGGCACGGCCTTGTCGGGGCGCCTACCCACAATAGGCGCAAGTTACTCCAGCGCTGCCGCCGGCCCGAAGAACTCGTAGCGGCTCTGCTGTTCAGGCACGCCCAGGCCCTTGAGGTGACGTTTGATCACTGCCATGAAGCCCTTGGGCCCGAGGAAGTAGGCATCGACGTCACGCTCACGCCCCAGCCACTGCGCCAACAGCTCCTGGCTCAGCAGGCCCACGGCATCGGCCTGGTCGTCGGCATCCTGCTCTGCGTAGCAATAGAAGCGCTTGAGCTGCGGGTGGCGCTCGGCCAGCCCATCGATCCAGTCACGGAAGGCGTGCACGGCACCGTTGCGCGCGCAGTGGATGAAATGCACCGGGCGCTGGGTCGCAAGCGCCGCTTCAAGCATCGCCAGGGTCGGGGTGATACCCACACCACCACTGATCAGCACCAGCGGCTTGTCGCTGGCGGCCAGGGTAAAATCGCCCGCTGGCGGGAACAGTTGCAACGTCTCGCCCACGACCAATTCGTCGTGCAGGTAATTGGAGACCTTGCCGCCGGCTTCGCGCTTGACGCTGATGCGGTATTGCTTGCCGTCGCACAGGGACGACAAGGAGTAGTTGCGACGCTGCTCGGCACCGTCAATGAACAACTGCAGGCCAATGTACTGCCCTGGCTCGGCTTTGAGCACCGGCTTGCCATCCACCGGCGCGAAGTAGAACGAGACGATCTCGCTGCTCTCCTGCTCGCGGCGTACCAGGCGAAACGCGCGGGTACCGCGCCAGCCACCGGCGGCTTGTTCCTTCTCTTTATAGAGGCTTTCTTCGGCGCCGATGAGGATGTCGGCCAACTGGCCATACGCGGCGCCCCAGGCAGCGATCACTTCAGGGGTGGCGATTTCCTTGCCGAGCACTTCTTCGATGGCACGCAGCAGGCAGCTGCCTACGATCGGGTAGTGCTCCGGGAGGATCTGCAGCGCGACGTGCTTGTTGATGATCTGCCCGACCAGGCCACCGAGCTGTTCGAGCTGGTCGATGTGGCGGGCATACATCAACACGCCGTTGGCCAACGCACGTGGCTGGTCGCCGCTGGCCTGGTGGGCCTGGTTGAACAGCGGGCGTACTTGCGGGTACTCGTTGAGCATCATCTTGTAGAAGTGGGTGGTCAGTGCTTCGCCGCCGCTTTCCAGCAGGGGTACGGTGGCCTTGATGATTGCACGTTGTTCGGCATTGAGCATTGCAACGACTCCTGAACCTGTGGCTTGTAATGATTGAATTAGGCATATCACCAATCGTGCCAACTTTTATCGCCAGCAAAATCAAGGGGTTGACGCAGGCCATGTCATAATGACCCAGGCCGGCGTATAGTCATAATGACCAATAGGAGTCCTTATGACTGCAAAGCCCCTGCTCACCGCCCTCCTCCCTCTGGTCAGCGACCTGTCCCGCGACCTGAGCGACCACGAACGTTACCGTCGACTGCTTCAGGCCATGCGTGGGCTGTTGCCTTGCGACGCTGCCGCGCTGCTGCGCCTGGACGGTGAGTGGCTGGTGCCTCTGGCGGTGGATGGGCTGAGCGCCGATACCCTGGGCCGACGCTTCAAGGTCAGCGAGCACCCGCGCTTCCAGGTCCTGTTGAGCCGCCCGCAACCCACTCGCTTCCCCAGCGATTCGGAACTGCCCGACCCCTACGACGGCCTGGTCACCGCCGCCGATGCCGACCTTGAAGTGCATGACTGCATGGGCTGCCCCTTGATGGTCGACGAACGCCCGTGGGGCCTGCTGACCCTCGACGCACTCACCCCAGGGCAGTTCCAGAGCCTGGAACTGGATGCCCTGCAGGCCTTCGCCAGCCTGGCCGCCGCCACGGTGACGGTGGCCGAGCGCATCGAGCACCTGGCCCTGCGCGCAGAAGACGAACACCACCGCGCCGAGATCTACCGCCAAGCCAGCACCCAAGACAAGCAGCTGATTGGCCAGAGCGCCGCGCACAAACGCCTGGAAGAGGAGATACGCCTGGTCGGCGGCAGCGAACTGACCGTGCTGATCACCGGTGAGACCGGCGTCGGCAAAGAGCTGGTGGCCCAGGCCCTGCACCAGGCCAGCAACCGTGCCGACAAGCCCCTGGTCAGCCTCAACTGCGCCGCATTGCCCGACACCTTGGTGGAAAGCGAACTGTTCGGCCACGTGCGCGGCGCCTTCACCGGCGCCCATGGCGAACGCCTTGGCAAGTTCGAGCTGGCCAATGGCGGCACGCTGTTCCTTGATGAAGTCGGTGAACTGCCACTGATGGTGCAAGCCAAGCTGCTGCGGGTGCTGCAGAGTGGCCAGCTGCAACGCCTGGGGTCGGACCGTGAGCACCGGGTCGACGTGCGCCTGATCGCTGCCACCAACCGTGACCTGGCAACAGAAGTACGCGACGGTAACTACCGCGCCGACTTCTACCACCGCCTGAGTGTGTACCCGCTGCACGTGCCGCCGCTGCGTGAACGTGGGCGTGATGTGCTGCTATTGGCGGGCTATTTCCTCGAACAGAACCGTTCGCGCCTGGGCCTGAACAGCCTGCGCCTGAGCAGCGAAGCCCAGGCCGCGCTGCTGGCCTACGACTGGCCAGGCAACGTGCGAGAGCTGGAACACCTGATCGGTCGCTCGGCACTCAAGGCGCTGGGCCAGCACCCCGACCGGCCACGCATCCTCACCCTGGATGCCATCGACCTGGACTTGCGTGCCGCCCCCGCGTTGCCCCCCCTGCCCTCACCCACCCCGCTGCAAGCGGCGTCATTGCCCGAGGGTGGGCTGCGTGAAGCCATGGATGACTACCAACGCCAGGTCATCGAAAACTGCCTGCAACGGCATGCAGAAAACTGGGCCGCCGCTGCGCGCGAACTGGGCCTGGACCGCGCCAACCTCAGTCGGCTGGCGCGTCGGCTGGGGCTTCGCTGAGGGCTATCTACCAAAGGATTAACCCAGAAAGCCATCTGGTTGCTTCCTGCTGGGCTGCTATATCTCCCTAACCACCGGTATCACGGCCGTCATGGTCGAGGCTGCGCGCAACACGTTCTTTCACGTTGCGCCGGCCCTGGGTCGCGAAGTCGAGCCAGTGTAGCCGCACACCAGCAGGGAGCATCCATGGACAACATCGTCGTCGCCGATAAGCAATCCGCAGTCGCCACCCAGAGTGCCTGGGGCAATGTCAGTCTCAACGGGCCAGGCGTCGTGCAGATGCCGGTTTCTCCCGATAAAGTGGCAACCGTCACCCAGCGCGGGCAAGACCTGATCGTTACCTTGAAGTCAGGCGAGAAGGTCACTATCGGCAACTTCTTCGCCGTGGATCAGGCGGGGGTCGGCAGCGACATCGTCTTCGTCGGTGAAGACGGCACCCTGTGGCATGCAAACTACGATGCAGCAGCATTCACTGGCTTTACCTTCGACGAAGTGGCTTCGCTGGATGAACTGGTCGCGGGTATCGGTGTGGCCGGTAGCGAGATGCCCACCTGGGCGATTGCCGGGCTCAGCCTGCTGGGTATCGGCGGCGCGGCGGCCGCTGCAGACAGCAGTGGCGGTGGCAGCAGCGGCAGCTCGGACCCGGGCGATACCACCGCCCCTGCCACGCCCATCGACCTGCTGGTGTCCCCCGATGGCCTGCGCCTGACCGGGCGTGGCGAAGCAGGCACCACGGTGAACATTCGCGACGCTGCGGGCAACCTGATCGGCAGCGGCACGGTGGGTGCCGATGGCAGTTTCAATGTGTCGCTTAGCCCCCCGCAGATCAACAGCGAGAACCTTCAAGTCACCCTGACCGATGGCGCTGGCAATGTCTCGGCCCCAGGCAGTGTTACCGCCCCGGATGCAACAGCCCCCGTAGCGCCGACCGAGCTTGCCATCAATGAACAGGGTACAACCCTCACCGGCCGTGCCGAGCCCGGCTCCACGGTAGCGGTGCGGGGCGCCGGTGGCGTGCTGCTGGGCAGCGCGGTGGCCGGTGCCGACGGGCAATTCAGCATTGCTTTGCAGCCTGCGCAGACCGATGGCCAGGCCCTGGAAGTGACCGCCCAGGATGCGGCTGGCAACACTTCGCCAGCCGCCGGGATCACGGCCCCGGATGTCGAAACGCCGCCCGACACTACCCCGCCGGATGCGCCAACCGACCTGCTGATCGCCCTGGCCGGGCGGCAACTCAGCGGCCGCGGTGAAGCGGGCACCACGGTGCAGATGCGTGACGCCGCCGGCAATGTGCTGGCGACGGGCACTGTGGGTGCAGACGGCACTTTCGTGATCGCGCTTGACCCTGCCGTGATCGACGGCAGTACCTTGCAAGTGACCCTGACCGACGCCGCTGGCAACGTTTCGCAACCAGGCTCGGTTACCTCGCAAGACCAGCTGCCACCGGCACAGCCGACTGACTTGGCCCTGGCCGAGGGCGTGACCCTCACCGGTCGCGGTGAACCAGGCGCCACCGTGCAGGTTCGCGACGCTGCGGGTAACGTGATTGGCACCGCCCTGGTGGGCGCAGACGGCAGCTTCAGCCTGACGCTTTCGCCCGCTCAAGCCAACGGCGAGGCGCTGGATATCCGCCAGGTGGATGCCGCTGGCAACACCTCCGCCCCGCTGCAATTCGATGCCCCGGACATTACGCCGCCTGCTGCCGTCAGCAACATCGTCGTCGGTGCCGGAGGCGTGGCCTTAAGTGGTCGTGGCGAGCCGGGTGCCACGGTTGAAGTGCGCGATGCCAATGGCAATGTGATTGGCACCGGTACGGTATTGGCCAACGGCACGTTCCTGATCGACTTGGACCCTGCCGTACAACCTGGCGAACACTTGAGCCTGGTGCAGACCGACCCGAGCGGTAACGCTTCGGTTGCCTTTGAATACGATGTGCCACAGACCACCGCGCCAGCCAGCCCGAGCGGCTTGGCCATCGACGCCGACGGCACCACCCTCACCGGTACCGCCCCAGCCGGCAGCCGCGTGGAAGTGCACGATGCCAATGGCACGCTGATCGGCAGCGCCATTGCCGGTGCCGATGGCACCTTCACTCTCGAACTCAACCCGGCACAGGCCAACGGCGAACTGCTGGACGTGGTCGCCATCGATGACACAGGGTTGTCGTCCCTGCCTGCGCAGATCACCGCGCCGGACATCACTGCTCCAACCGCACCGAGTGAACTGGTCGTCAGCGCTGACGGCACTGTCGTCACTGGCCGCGCCGAACCCGGCAGCACCGTGCGTATTCTTGCCGCCGACGGCACCGAATTGGGCAGCGCCCTGGTCGGGCCGACCGGCGTGTTCAACATCACCCTCGCTCCGCCGCAAGTCGATGGCGAAGTACTGCAAGCCACCGCAACCGACGACGCAGGCAATACCTCGACAGCAAGCTCCGTCACCGCACCCGATATCGACGGCGGCGACACCACGCCGCCTGACGCCCCTGTTGATCTGGTGATCGGCCTCGCGGGCCATCAACTCACTGGCCGTGGCGAAGCGGGCACTACCGTGCAGGTGCGTGACGCCGCCGGCAATGTGCTGGCGACCGGCACCGTGGGTGCAGACGGTAGCTTCGTGATCGCGCTTGACCCTGCCGTGATTGACGGCAGCACCCTGCAAGTCACCCTGACCGACGCTGCCGGCAACGTATCGCAGCCGGGCTCGGTCGCTTCGCAAGACCTGCTGCCACCGGCACAGCCAACTGACCTGGCCCTGGCCGAAGGCGTAACGCTTACCGGTCGCGGCGAGCCTGGCGCCACTGTTCAAGTTCGCGACGCAGCGGGCACAGTGATCGGCACCGGCCTGGTAGGCGCAGATGGCAGCTTCAGCCTGACGCTCTCCCCAGCTCAGGCCAATGGCGAGGCGCTGGATATCCGCCAGGTGGATGCCGCTGGCAACAGCTCTGCTCCGCTGCAATTCAATGTCCCAGACATCACCCCCCCGGATGCCGTCAGCAACATCGTGGTCGGCCCTGGCGGCCTGGTACTGGGCGGTCGTGGCGAAGCGGGCGCCACCGTGGAAGTACGCGACGCCGATGGCAACCTGCTTGGCCGCGGTGTAGTCGGCGCCAACGGTACGTTCCTGATCAACCTGGACCCGGCTGCGCAACCGGGCGAACAGCTGAGCCTGGTACAGGTTGACCCAAGCGGCAACGCGTCGGCCGTGGTGGCGTTCGATGTCCCTCTGACGACCGCACCCGCCAGCCCGAGTGGCCTGGCCATCGATGCCGACGGCACCACCCTCACCGGTACCGCCCCAGCCGGCAGCCGTGTGGAAGTGCATGATGCCAATGGCACGCTGATCGGCAGCGCCATTGCCGGTGCCGACGGCACCTTCACTATCGAGCTCAATCCAGCCCAGGCCAACGGCGAACTGCTGGACCTAGTCGCCATCGATGACACGGGGCTGTCGTCCCTGCCTGCACAAATCACCGCGCCAGACATCACCGCGCCGACCGCACCGAGCGAGCTGGCTGTCAGCGCTGACGGCACGGTTATCACTGGCCGCGCCGAACCGGGCAGCACCGTACGTATTCTTGCCGCCGACGGCACCGAACTGGGCAGCGCCCTGGTCGGCCCGACTGGTGTGTTCAACATCACCCTCAACCCGCCTCAGGTCGATGGTGAAACGCTGCAAGCCACGGCGACCGACGCCGCTGGCAACACGTCGCTTACCAGCTCGGTCATCGCGCCGGACATCGACGGGGTAGACACTACGCCACCGAGCGCACCGACCAATCTGGTGATCGGCCTTGCCGGCACTCAGCTCAGCGGCCGTGGCGAAGCGGGCACCACCGTGCAGGTGCGTGACGTCGCCGGCAATGTGCTGGCGACCGGGAGCGTGGCTGCAGACGGCACCTTCGTGATCGCGCTTGACCCTGCCGTGATCGACGGCAGCACCCTGCAAGTCACCCTGACCGACGCCGCTGGCAACGTATCGCAGCCGGGCTCGGTCGCTTCGCAAGACTTGCTGCCACCGGCGCAGCCGACCGACCTGGCCCTGGCCGAAGGCGTGACCCTTACCGGTCGCGGCGAACCAGGCGCCACGGTGCAGGTGCGTGACGCCGCAGGCAACGTGATTGGTACCGGCCTGGTCAATGCGGATGGCAGCTTCAGCCTGACGCTTGCTCCGGCTCAAGCTAATGGCGAGGCACTGGATATCCGCCTGGTGGATGCTGCTGGCAATACCTCCGCCCCGCTGCAGTTCGATGCCCCGGACATTACGCCGCCTGCTGCAGTAAGCGATATTGTCGTCGGCGCTGGCGGCCTGATACTGAGCGGTCGCGGCGAAGCCGGGGCCAGTGTTGAAGTGCGTGATGCCGACGGCAATGTAATCGGCACCGGCACGGTGGCCGCCAATGGCACCTTCATCATCGACCTCGACCCCGCCGTACAACCTGGCGAACAGCTAAGCCTGGTGCAGACCGACCCGAGCGGCAATGCTTCGGTTGCCTTTGAATACGATGTGCCCCTGATCACCGCGCCAGCCAGCCCGAGCGACCTGGCCATCGACGCCGACGGCACCACCCTCACCGGTACCGCGCCGGCCGGCAGCCGTGTCGAAGTTCACGATGCCAATGGCACACTGATCGGCAGCGCCATTGCCGGTGCCGACGGTACCTTCACCCTCGAACTCAACCCGGGCCAGGCCAACGGCGAACTGCTGGACGTAGTCGCCATCGATGACACGGGGCTGTCGTCCCTGCCTGCGCAGATCAATGCGCCAGACATCACCGCACCGGCCGCACCGAGTGAGCTGGCCGTCAGCGCTGACGGCACTGTCGTCACCGGCCGTGCCGAACCCGGCAGCACCGTGCGTATTCTTGCCGCCGACGGCACGGAACTGGGCACTGCCCTGGTCGGCCCGACTGGCGTGTTCAACATCACCCTCGCTCCGCCGCAAGTCGATGGCGAAGTGCTGCAAGCCACCGCAACCGACGTTGCGGGCAATACCTCGACAACCAGTTCCGTCACCGCGCCGGATATCGACGGCGGTGATACCACGCCACCGGAGGCACCGACCAACCTGGTAATCGGCCTCGCTGGCGCGCAGCTTAGCGGCCGCGGCGAAGCAGGTACCACCGTTCAGGTACGTGATGCTGCCGGAAATGTACTGGCGACCGGCACCGTCGGTGCAGACGGCACCTTCGTGATCGCGCTTGACCCTGCCGTGATTGACGGCAGCACCCTGCAAGTCACCCTGACCGACGCTGCCGGCAACGTTTCGCCACCGGGCTCGGTCGCGTCGCAAGACTTGCTGCCACCGGCGCAGCCGACTGACCTGGCCCTGGCCGAAGGCGTAACCCTTACCGGTCGCGGCGAACCAGGCGCCACTGTTCAGGTTCGCGACGCCGCAGGCACCGTGATCGGCACCGGCCTGGTCGGCGCCGATGGCCTGTTCAGCGTCACCCTCGCTCCCGCTCAGGCGAACGGCGAGGCGTTGGACATCCGTCAACTGGACGCTGCTGGCAACAGCTCGGCCCCGCTGCAGTTCGATGCCCCGGATATCACGCCGCCTGGCGCAGTAAGCGATATTGTCGTCGGCGCTGGCGGCCTGGTGCTGAGCGGTCGTGGCGAAGCCGGGGCCAGCGTCGAAGTGAGTGATGCCGACGGTAATGTGATCGGCACCGGTACCGTGGCCGCCAATGGCACCTTCATCATCAACCTCGACCCTGCCGTGCAACCCGGCGAGCAGCTGAGCCTGGTGCAGACCGACCCGAGCGGCAACGCTTCGGTGGCCTTCGAATACGACGTACCGCTGACCACCGCACCGGCCAGCCCGAGCGGCCTGGCCATCGATGCCGACGGCACCACCCTCACCGGTACCGCCCCAGCCGGCAGCCGTGTGGAAGTGCATGATGCCAATGGCACGCTGATCGGCAGCGCCATTGCCGGTGCCGACGGCACCTTCACCCTCGAACTCACCCCGCCGCAAGCCAACGGCGAACTGCTGGATGTGGTGGCCATCGATGACACGGGCTTGTCGTCCCTGCCTGCGCAGATCACTGCGCCGGACATCACCGCACCAGCCGCACCTGCCGAATTGGCCGTCAATGCCAACGGCACCGTCATCACTGGCCGCGCCGAACCGGGCAGCACCGTGCGTATCGTCGCCGCCGACGGCACTGAACTGGGTACTGCCCTGGTTGGGCCGACCGGTATTTTCAGCATCACCCTTGACCCGCCCCAGGTCGATGGCGAAGTGTTGCAAGCTACCGCGACCGATGCTGCGGGCAATACCTCGACAGCCAGCTCCGTCACCGCGCCGGATATCGACGGCGTCGACACCACACCACCGAGTGCACCGACCAACCTGGTGATCGGCCTTGCCGGCACCCAACTTAGCGGGCGTGGCGAAGCGGGTACCACCGTGCAGGTGCGTGACGCTGCCGGTAATGTGCTGGCGACCGGCACCGTGGCTGCAGACGGCACCTTCGTGGTCGCGCTTGACCCTGCCGTGATCGACGGCAGCACCCTGCAAGTGACCCTGACCGATGCAGCCGGCAACGTTTCGCAACCGGGCTCCATCGCCTCGCAAGACCTGCTGCCACCGGCACAACCAACCGACTTGGCCCTGGCCGAAGGCGTGACCCTTACCGGTCGCGGCGAACCGGGTGCCACTGTTCAAGTACGCGATGCAGCGGGCACGGTGATCGGCACCGCCCTAGTGGGCGCGGATGGCCTGTTCAGCGTCACCCTCGCCCCCGCTCAAGCAAACGGCGAGGCGCTGGATATCCGCCTGGCGGATGCTGCGGGCAACACCTCGACCCCGCTGCAATTCGATGCCCCAGATATCACGCCGCCTGCCGCCGTAAGCGGTATTGTCATCGGCGCTGGCGGCCTGGTACTGAGCGGTCGCGGCGAAGCGGGTGCCAGCGTCGAAGTGCGCGATGCCGACGGTAATGTGATCGGCACCGGCACGGTGGGCGCCAATGGCACCTTCACTATCAACCTTGACCCGGCCGTACAACCCGGCGAACAGTTAAGCCTGGTACAGACCGACCCGAGCGGCAACGCTTCGGTTGCCTTCGAATACGACGTACCGCTGACCACCGCGCCGGCCAGCCCGAGCGAGCTGGCCATCGATGCCGACGGCACCACCCTCACCGGTACCGCCCCAGCCGGCAGCCGTGTGGAAGTGCATGATGCCAATGGCACGCTGATCGGCAGCGCCATTGCCGGTGCCGACGGTACTTTCACTCTCGAGCTCAACCCGGCCCAGGCCAACGGCGAACTGCTGGATGTGGTGGCCATCGATGACACGGGCTTGTCGTCCCTGCCTGCGCAGATCACCGCGCCAGACATCACCGCGCCAGCCGCACCGAGTGAATTGGCCGTCAGCGCTGACGGCACTCTCGTTACTGGCCGCGCCGAGCCGGACAGCACCGTGCGCATTCTTGCCGCCGATGGCACTGAACTGGGTACTGCCCTGGTTGGGCCGACCGGTATTTTCAGCATCACCCTTGACCCGCCACAGGTCGATGGCCAAGTGCTGCAAGCCACCGCTACCGACGCCGCAGGCAATGCCTCTACAGCCAGCTCCGTCACCGCGCCGGACATCGACGGCGTCGACATCACCCCACCGAGTACACCGGCCAACCTGGTGATCGGCCTTGCTGGCACTCAGCTCAGCGGCCGTGGCGAAGCGGGCACCACCGTGCAGGTGCGTGACGCCGCCGGCAATGTGCTGGCGACCGGAACCGTCGGTGCAGATGGCACCTTCGTGATCGCGCTTGACCCTGCCGTGATCGATGGCAGCACCTTGCAAGTGACCCTGACCGATGCCGCAGGCAACGTTTCGCAGCCGGGTTCGGTCGCCTCGCAAGACCTGCTGCCACCGGCACAACCCACCGACTTGGCCCTGGCCGAAGGCGTGACCCTTACCGGTCGCGGCGAACCGGGTGCCACTGTTCAAGTACGCGATGCAGCGGGCACGGTGATCGGCACCGCCCTGGTGGGCGCGGATGGCCTGTTCAGCGTCACCCTCGCCCCCGCTCAAGCAAACGGCGAGGCACTGGATGTCCGCGTGGAGGATGCCGCCGGCAACACCTCCACCCCGCTGCAGTTCGATGCTCCGGACATCACCCCACCTGGCGCTGTCAGCAACATCGTCGTCGGTGCCGACGGCCTGGCCCTGAGCGGCCGTGGCGAAGCGGGTGCCAGCGTTGAAGTACGCGATGCCAATGGCAATGTGATTGGCACCGGCACGGTACTGGCCAACGGCACCTTCCTGATCGACCTCGACCCGGCCGCACAGCCTGGTGCGCAGCTCAGCCTGGTGCAAACCGACCCAAGCGGCAACGCCTCCGAAGCCCTGCTGTACGACGTCCCCCTGACCACCGCGCCGGCCAGCCCGAGCGACTTGGTAGTGGCCGAAGACGGCACCAGCATCAGTGGTAATGCCCCGGCTGGCACCCGTGTTGAAGTGCATGATGCCAACGGCACCCTGGTCGGCAGCGTGGTGGCGGGTGCCGATGGCACCTTCACCGCCATCCTCGACCCGGCCCAGGCCAACGGCGAACTGCTGGATGTGGTGGCCATCGATGACACGGGCTTGTCGTCCCTGCCTGTGCAAATCGCAGCACCAGACATCACTGCCCCAACTGCCCCAAGCGAGCTCGCCGTAAGCGCTGACGGCAGCACAGTCACCGGCCGCGCCGAACCGGGCAGCACCGTGCGTATTCTTGCCGCTGACGGCAGCGAACTGGGCACTGCCCTGGTCGGCCCGACCGGCACCTTCAACATCACCCTCGACCCGCCGCAAGTCGATGGGGAGGTGCTGCAGGTCACCGCAACCGATGCTGCGGGCAATACCTCCACAGCCGGCACGGTCACGGCGCCGGACATCGACGGCGGTGACACCACGCCACCGGAGGCACCGACCAACCTGGTGATCGGCCTCGCCGGCAGCCAGCTCAACGGCCGCGGCGAAGCCGGGGCCAGCGTGCAGGTGCGCGATGCCGAGGGCAATCTCCTGGCCACTGGCACGGTCAACCCGGATGGCAGCTTCCAGCTCACCCTGGACCCAGCCGTGAACGACGGCAGCACCCTGCAAGTGGTACTGACCGACGCCGCAGGCAACGCCTCCGAACCCGGCTCGGTCATCTCGCCAGACCTGCTGGCCCCTGAGCAACCGACCGGCCTGGGCCTGGCCAATGGCGTGACCTTGACCGGTAGCGGCGAACCGGGCGCCACGGTGCAGGTTCGCAATGCTGCTGGCGACCTGATCGGCACCGGCCTGGTCAACGACAACGGCAGCTTCAGCCTCTCACTGTTCCCTGCGCAGGCCAATGGCGAGGCGCTGGATGTGCGCCTGGTGGATGCCGCTGGCAACAGCTCCACCCCACTGCAATTCGATGCCCCGGACATCACCCCACCGGCGGCAGTCAGCAACATTGTCGTCGGCGCCGACGGCCTGGCCCTGAGCGGTCGGGGCGAAGCAGGAGCCAGCGTCGAAGTGCGTGACGCCGATGGCAACCTGATCGGCACCGGCACCGTTGGCGAAAACGGCACCTTCCTGATTGACCTTGCGCCAGCTGCCCAACCGGGCGCGCAACTGAGCCTGGTGCAGACCGACCCAAGCGGCAACGCCTCCGAAGCCTTGCTATACGACGTACCCCTGACCACCGCGCCGGCCAGCCCAAGCGACCTGGTGGTGGCCGAAGACGGTACCAGCATCAGCGGTAGCGCCCCAGCCGGTACGCGCGTGGAAGTGCACGATGCCAACGGCACCCTGGTCGGCAGCGTGGTGGTCGGCGCCGAAGGCACCTTCACCGTCATCCTCAACCCGGCCCAAGCCAACGGCGAGCTGCTCGACCTGGTGGCTATCGACGGCACCGGCGCATCGTCGCTGCCAGTGCAAGTGGGCGCACCCGACATCACCGCGCCCGCCACACCGACCGAACTTGCCGTCAGCACCGATGGCAGCGTGGTCACCGGGCGTGCCGAAGCCGGTAGCACCGTGCGGATCCTGGCGGCCGATGGCACTGAACTTGGCAGTGCACTGGTTGGCCCGACCGGCATCTTCAACATCACCCTCGACCCACCTCAGGTCGACGGTGAGGTGTTGCAAGTGTCGGCCACCGACAACGCCGGCAACAGCTCCACGGCGGGAACCGTCACGGCCCCGGACATCGACGGCGGTGATACCACCCCACCGGAGGCGCCAACCAACCTGGTGATCGGCCTCGCCGGCAGCCAGCTCAACGGCCGCGGCGAAGCCGGTGCCAGCGTGCAGGTGCGCGATGCCGAGGGCACTCTCCTGGCCACCGGCACGGTCAACCCGGATGGCAGCTTCCAGCTCACCCTGGACCCGGCCGTCAAAGACGGCAGTACCCTGCAAGTGGTACTGACCGACGCCGCAGGCAACGCCTCCGAACCTGGCTCGGTCATCTCGCCAGACCTGCAGGCACCCGAACAACCGACCGGCCTGGCCCTGGCCAATGGCGTGACCTTGACCGGTAGCGGCGAGCCGGGTGCCACGGTGCAGGTCCACGACGCTGATGGCGACCTGATCGGCACGGGCCTGGTCAACGACAACGGCAGCTTCAGCCTTACGCTGTCGCCTGCACAGGCCAATGGCGAAGCCCTCGACATCCGCCTGGTGGATGCCGCCGGCAACACCTCTGCTCCGCTGCAGTTCGATGCCCCGGACATCACCCCACCGGCAGCGGTCAGTACCATCGTGGTCGGTGCCGACGGCCTGACCCTCAGCGGCCGCGGCGAAGCGGGGGCCAGCGTCGAAGTGCGTGACGTCGATGGCAACCTGCTGGGCAGCGGTACCGTGCTTGCCAACGGCACCTTCCTGGTCGACCTCAACCCCGCCGCGCAGCCGGGCGAACGCCTGAGCCTGGTCCAGACCGACGCGGCCGGCAATGCCTCTGAAGCCCTGCAATACGATGTGCCGCTGGCCACCGTACCCACCAGCCCAAGCGAGCTGGTGGTCGCTGAAGACGGTACCAGCATCAGCGGTAGCGCCCAGACCGGCACCCGCGTAGAAGTGCACGATGCCAACGGCACCCTGGTCGGCAGCGTGGTGGTCGGTGCCGAAGGCACCTTTACCGTCGTGCTCACACCCGCACAGGCCAATGGCGAGCTGCTGGATGTGGTGGCCATCGACAGCACCGGTGCATCGTCCCTGCCGGTACAAGTCAGCGCACCGGACATCACCGCCCCCGACACGCCCACCGAACTCGCCGTCAGCACCGATGGCAGCGTGGTCACCGGGCGTGCCGAAGCCGGCAGCACCGTGCGGGTTCTGGCAGCCGATGGCACCGCGCTGGGCAGCACGCTGGTCGGCCCAAGCGGCGCCTTCAGCGTCACCCTCACCCCACCCCAAGTCGATGGCGAACAACTGCAAGTCACTGCCACCGATACCACGGGCAATAGCTCGACAGCCGGCACCGTCACCGCGCCGGATATCGACAACGGCGGCGATACCACGCCGCCAGAGCCGGCCACCGACCTGGTGGTCAGCGATGACGGGCGCACTGTTTCTGGTCGCGGCGAACCTGGCGCGACGGTCGAGGTACGCAACGACCAGGGCCAACTGCTGCAAAGTGGCACGGTAGGCCCTGACGGCGACTTCACCGTGCAACTGCCGTCGGCGGTTGTAGACGGTTCGTCCCTGCAAGTGACCTTGACCGATGCCGCCGGCAACGTTTCGCAACCAGGCTCGGTGGCCACACCGGACCAGGTTGCCCCGCTGCAACCCACCGACCTGGTGCTTACCGCTGGCAACAGCCTCACCGGTAGCGCCGAACCGGGCGCGCGGGTGAACGTACGTGACGCCTTGGGCGACTTGATCGGCAGCGCCATCGTCGAGCCCGACGGCACCTTCACCCTGACCCTGAACCCTGCCCAGGCCAATGGCGAGACCCTGGCCATCACCGTGGTCGACGCCGCCGACAATGCCTCGGTGCCGTTGAGCTACGTGGCACCGGACATCACCGCGCCAGCGATCATCACCGACGTCGTCGCCGGTGCTGGCAGCCTGGCCGTGTCCGGTCGCGGCGAAGCCGGCGCCGAAGTGGAAGTGCGGGATGCCGGTGGCACTGTCATCGGCACCGGCACGGTGGCCCCGAATGGCACCTTCGTGATCGACCTCGCCAACCCATTGGCCGCTGGCGAGTCGATCGTACTGGTGCAAACCGACGCCGCTGGCAACACCTCGGTGGGCATCGACGTCATCGTTGCCGATGCACCGCTGCCCGAAAGCCCGAGCGATCTGGTGCTGGCGCCTGACGGTTCATCCATCAGCGGCACTGCCCCAGCGGGCACGCAAGTTGAGGTGCGCGACGCCCAGGGCACTGTCATTGGCAGCGTCCAGGCAGGCATCGACGGCACCTTCACCATCGGCCTGACACCTGCTCAGGCCAACGGCGAAGTGCTTGATGTGGTCGCCGTCGATGCCGATGGCAACAGCTCGCTGCCGGCCCAAATCACCGCACCCGACATCACCCCGCCCAACCAGGCCAGCGACCTGCAGCTCAGCGCCGATGGCAGCGTCCTCACCGGGCGCGGCGAGCCCGGCACCACCGTTCAGGTCATCAACGCCCAGGGCGATGTGCTGGGTAATGCCCAGGTCGGCGACAACGGCGTCATCAGCGTTATCCTGACCCCCGCGCAAACCGACGGCCAGGAACTGGACGTGGTACTGCGCGACCCCGCAGGCAACACCTCCAGCGCAACCGTCAACGCGCCTGACCTGGATGGCCCGCTGCAGCCTTCGGGCCTGGCCATCGATACCGCCGGCATCCACCTCACCGGGCAGGGCCAGAGCGGTTCGATCGTGACCGTGCGCGCCGAGGACGGCACCGTGCTGGGTACCGCCACGGTGGCTGCCGACGGCCGCTTCGACGTCACCCTCAACCAGCCGCAGCGCAATGGCGAAAGCCTGACCGTGGAAGCCACCGACAACCTGGGCAACAGCGCAGGCCCGGTTGACTTCACGGCGCCCGATACCACACCACCGCAAGTGGTCACTGGCGTCGCCATCGATGACGCAGGCACCACCGTCACCGGCACCGGTGAACCCGATGCCACGGTCATCGTGCGGGGGCCGGACGGCACCGTACTGGGCAGCGTCGTGGTTGGTACGGGCGGCACCTTCGAAATCACCCTGGACACGCCGCAAACCAACGGCCAGGCACTGACCGTGGAGCAACGTGACCCCACCGGCAACTTGTCTACCGCCGTCACCCTGCCGGCACCGGACAGCGAAGCGCCAGACACCCCGACAGGCCTCACCTTGTCGGGCGATGGCCGCACCGTTAGTGGCACCGGCGAGCCGGGTGCGCAGGTTACCGTCACCGGCACGGCTGGCGCGATTTTGGGCACCGCCGTGGTCGAGGCCGACGGCAGCTTCCGCGTAAGCATCGACCCGCCACAACTCAACGGGCAGACCCTGTCCGTCACCCAGGCTGACGGCGCCGGCAATGACTCGACGCCTGGCACCGTGACCGCGCCTGACCTCGAAGCACCGGCAGCGGCGCAAGGCCTGGGCCTGAACCCCGAAGGCACGGTACTCAGTGGCCAGGGCGAACCGGGTAGCACCGTGGAAGTGCGCAACGCAGCCGGCGACCTGCTGGGCACCCTCCCGGTGGGCGAGGACGGCACCTTCAGCGTTACCCTCACGCCCGCCCAGACCAACGGCGAAGTGCTGTCGGTGGTACTGATCGACAGCGAAGGCAATGCATCGCCATCGGCCACCTTCACCGCCGATGACAGCACCGCCCCTACCGCACCGGACGGGCTCTCCATCACCCCCGGCGGCAACGCGATCCAGGGCACCGGCGAAGCGGGCTCGACTGTTGAAGTGCGCACCCCCGACGGCACCTTGGTGGGCAGTGTGGTGGTACCGGCTGGCGGCCAGTTCACAGTACCGCTGGCGCCTGCGCAGCTCGATGGCCAGGCGCTGGACGTGACCTTGACCGACGCCGCTGGCAACCAATCCCTGGCTACCCAGATCATCGCACCGGACGTCACGCCGCCAGCACTGCCCACCGACGTGGTGGTCAGCCCGGATGGCACCACCGTTACCGGCAACGCGCCAGGCGCCACTTCGGTGACGGTGTGGGACGCGGACGGCAACGAAACCACCGAGCCGGTGAACCCCGATGGCAGCTTCAGCGTGACGCTGCCGACCCCGCAGACCAATGGCGAAAGCGTGACCGTGGTCGTCACCGACGGCGCCAACAACGGCTCCGCGCCGATCACCATCACCGCACCCGACACCACCGACCCACTGCCGGCCACGGGGGTCACCGTCAGCCCGGATGGCAGCATTGTCGGCGGCGGCGCCGAACCTGGCAGCACGGTGGTCATCCGTAACCCGGACGGCAGCGAGCGCGGCAGCGAAACCGTGGGCCCGGACGGCACCTTCGTGGTACCGGTCAACCCACCACTGACGGCGGGCGAAACCGTCGACGTGGTGGTGATCGACCCTGCCGGCAACGAGTCCACCCCGGTCTCGCTGGACGGCCCGGATGGCACCGAAGCCGCCACTCCAAGCGGCCTCGCCCTCAGCGCCGATGGCTTCCTGCTGATCGGCCAGGGCACCGTCGGGTCGCTGATCACCGTGACCGCCGGCGGCACCACCCTGGGCACGGCGACGGTTGGCAGCGATGGCACCTTCCGGGTGTTCTTCCAGAATGCCCAGCTCAATGGCGAGACCCTTGTGGTCACCGCTCGCACCTCGGTCGATGGCAATCCGTCGGTACCGGCCACCCTCGTGGCCAACGACAGCACAGCGCCGGATGCGCCGACCCAGGTTGCCATCGACCGTACCGGCAGCACGCTGACCGGCCAGGGCGAAGTGGGTGCGACCGTTCGCGTGGTCAATGCCCAGGGCGACGTGCTTGGCACCGCGACCGTCGGCAGCAATGGCTTGTTCAGCATCAGCTTCGCGCCAGCGCTGGCCAATGCGCAAAACCTGATCGTCACCCAGGCCGATGGCGCGGGTAACGTCTCGCTCGCGGCCACCCTGCAGGCACCTGACCTGCAGGCGCCGCTGGCAGCCAACAACCTCAGCCTGAACAGCGCGGCCACCGTGCTCAGCGGCGAAGGCGAAGCCGGTGCCAACGTCACCGTGCGTGATGCCAGCGGCGCGATCCTGGCCACCGGCACCGTCAACCAGAACGGCCAGTTCCAGATCACCCTGCCGAGCGCGCAAACCGACGGCAGCCCCCTGCAGGTCACGCTCAGCGATGCTGCGGGTAACGTGTCTGGCCCGGCCAGCATGGCGACGCCAGACCGCACACCGCCTGCCGCCATCAGCAACCCCGTCCTCAGCCAGGACGGCCGGCAGCTGTCGGGCAGCGGTGAAGTGGGCGCCACGGTCCAGGTCCGCAATGCCGCCGGCATCGTGCTCGGCACCGCCGTGGTCGGGGCCGATGGGCGCTTCACGGTGGTGTTCGACACACCGCAGGCCAACGGCCAGGCCATCGGCGTCACGCAAGTGGATGCTGCTGGCAATACCTCGACGGCAGTCAACGTCAGCACCCCTGACCTGACCCCACCCGCGCCGCTGACCAATGTGGTGCTGAACAACAACGGCCTGACCCTGAGCGGCCTCGGTGAAGCAGGCGCCACCGTGACCGTGCGCGGCCCGGATGGCACCATCATCGGCACCGGGCTGGTGGCCGCCAACGGCAGCTTCACACTGACGCTCGACAATGCACAGCTCAACGCCCAGCACTTGAGCGTGACCCAGACCGACGCGGGCAACAACACCTCTACTGCAGTGGCAGTCACCGCGCCGGACTTCACCCCACCACCGGCACCGACCACCCTGGCCCTGGCTGCCACCGGCCTGCAACTGACCGGTAACGCAGAAGCGGGCAGCACCGTGACCGTGCGCGATGCCGCAGGCAACGTGCTCGGCACTGCAGTGGCCGGCAGCAATGGCACCTTCCAGGTCACCCTGAACAGTGCCCAGACCAACGGCCAGACCGTGCAGGTAACCGCCACCGATGCCGCAGGCAACGTGTCGCCAGCCGCGCCTTACACCGCAGCCGATACCACGCCACCTGCCGTCGTGACCAACCTTGCTGTAGCGGCCAATGGCGCGACCCTCACCGGCACCGGTGAAGCCAACGCCACAGTCACCGTTCGCGCACCGGACGGTAGCGTGCTAGGCACCGCCACCGTCGGGGCCGATGGCCACTTCAGCGTGGCCCTGTCACCGGCTGCCATTACCGGCGAAAGCCTCAGCGTGGTGCAGGCCGATGCCGCGCAGAACGTTTCGCCTGCGCAAACCGTCACCGCGCCGGGCGTGCTGGCGCCGGATACACCCGACAACCTGGTACTGGCTGCCGATGGCCTGGCAGTGACCGGCACGGCAACCCCAGGCAGCACGGTGAATGTGTATGGCCCCAATGGCGTACTGCTGGGTACCGCCCCGGTCGCCAACGACGGCACCTTCACGGTCAACCTCGGTAGCGCCCAGGCCAACGGCGAAGTGCTGCAAGTCAGCGCCGTAGGCACCGACGGCAGCACGTCGCTGCCGGCCAGCCTGCAAGCGCCCGACACCACCGCACCGTTGCCACTGGCCTATGTCGTGCTGTCCAGCGACGGGCTGGTGCTCAGTGGCCGCGGCGAGCCGGGTGCCACCGTCACCGTGATCGGTGAAGGCGGCATCGATCTCGGCACCGGTCTGGTCGATGTCAATGGCAACTTCAGCATTGGCCTTGGCAGCGCGCAGATCAACGGCGAACAGCTCAGCGCCAGCCAGTCCGATGTTGCCGGCAACGAGTCCAACAGCATCAGCCTCACCGCGCCTGATCGCGTGGCACCCGATGCCGCCGAGAACCTGGCCTTCGCCGGGGGCGGCAGCCTGCTCAACGGTACCGGCGAAGCGGGCGCCACTGTCCGCGTGCTGGCTGCCGATGGCAGCGTGCTCGGCACCGCGGTCGTGCGTGGCGACGGCAGCTTCCAGGTAGACCTCGGTACGCCGCAGGCCAACGGCCAGCAGGTGCAAGTGGTGCTGATCGATGCCGCCGGCAACCAGTCGGATGCCAGTGCCATCACCGCGCCCGACACCACGCCACCAGCCGCACCAACCGAGCTTGCCATCTCCAGCGATGGCATCACCCTCACCGGCCGCGGCGAGGTTGGGGCAGAGGTCATCGTCACCGCGCCGAATGGCGATGAAGTCGGCAGGGCCACGGTCGACGCCAGCGGGCATTTCACCGTCACCCTCACCCCGGCGTTGGGTAACAGCGAGCTGCTCAGCTTCACCCAGACCGACGCTGCCGGCAACGTATCGGCGGTGGCCACCCTGCAGACCCCAGACTTCACCCCGCCCGCCGCGCTCACCGAGGTCGACATCAGTGTCGACGGCAGCGTGGTGACCGGCCTGGGCGAAGCCGGGGCAACCGTCACCGTGCGCAACACTGCAGGCACCGTGCTGGGCTTTGGCACCGTGCAGGCCGACGGCAGCTTCCGCGTCGAGCTGACCCCCGCGCAGATCAACAGCGAACCGCTGTCGGTACAGCAGGCCGACCCACCCGGCAATATCAGTGCGCCGGTCAACATCCTGGCGCCCGACCTCACGCCACCAGCGCCTGCGACCGAGCTGCGGCTCAACGTGGCGGGCGACCAGCTCAGCGGCATCGGCGAAGCGGGCGCTACCGTTCGCGTCTATGTCGGCATCACCCAGATCGGTACCATCGAGGTCGGTGCCGACGGTAAGTTCGTGGTCGACCTGAGCTCGGCGCAGCTTGACGGGCAGGTGCTGCAAGTGACCCTGACCGATCCGCGCGGCAACGTCTCGCCGATCAGCACGACCACCGCAGCTGACATTACCCCGCCAGCCACAGTGATCGCCGTGATCAACGACAGCGGCACCCAGCTGGTTGGTACCGGTGAAGCCGGCGCCCGCGTCACCGTGGTAAACAACAATGGCGACCTGCTTGGCCAGGTGACAGTCGACCCGGACGGCACCTTCGTGCTCGACCTGAACGCTGCGCAGATCAACGGCCAAACCCTGACCCTCATCGCCCAGGACGCCACCGGCAACCCGTCCGCGCCACTGCAAGTGACCGCACCGGACCTGACGCCACCGCTACCACCGACCGACTTGTTGCTCAACCCGGCCGGCACCTCGATGACGGGTACTGCCGAAGCAGGCACCACCATCACCGTTCGCGGGCCGAACAACGCGGTGGTTGGCACGGTGGAGGTACCTGAGAACGGCCAGTTCACCGTCACCCTCAACCCGGCCCAGAACAATGGCCAACTGCTGACCGTTGTGTCCACCGACGATGCCGGCAACGCCTCGCTGCCTGCCAGCTACCAGACCAACGACACCTCGCCGCCTGCGGTGGTCACGGACATGGCCATCAACAACACCTTCAACGTGCTGACCGGTAAAGGCGAACCCAATGCGACGGTCACCGTCAGCCGCGGCGGCATCGTGCTGGGCACTGGCGAGGTGGATGCTGCCGGCAACTTCCAGGTAACCCTGGTGCCGGCAGCCGGCAGCCTTGCCACGTTGGCGGTGACGCAGTCTGACGGCTTCAACACCTCGGCGGTCGCGACCTATATCACGCCACTGCTGGCACCGCCAGTGCCGCCCACCAACGTGACCCTGGGCAGCGACGGCCTGACCCTGTCGGGCAACGCGCCGAGCGGTGTCGGCATCCGCGTGTACGATGCCGCAGGCAACCTGATCGGCACGGGCGGGGCCACACTCAATGGCACCTTCACCCTGCAACTGGACACGGCGCAGCTCGACGGCCAGCACCTTAGCGTGACGGCAGTGGCACTGGTGGGCGGCGAATCGCAACCGACCTTCGTCCAGGCCGCCGACATCACGCCACCGGCCAACCCGCTGGTGACCGGCCTGTCCGCCAATGGCCTGGTACTCACCGGTACCGGTGAGGCCAATGCTACGGTGACCGTGCGCGACGCCGCCAACAACGTGCTCGGCACCGGGGTGGTGAATGCCGGTGGCGTGTTCAGCATCAACCTGATCACGCCGCAGCTCAATGGCCAGGTATTGGCCGTGAGCCAGGCCGATACGACCGGCAACGCGTCTGGCAGCACCAGCTTCACGGCTATCGATGTACAGCCGCCTGTTGCGCCTACCAACGTGGTCATCAACGGCACGGGTACCGAGCTCACAGGGCGTGGCGAGGCCGGTGCAACCGTGACCGTGCAAGGCCCGAGCGGCCCGCTCGGCTCGGCCGTGGTGCAACCCGACGGTACCTTCACCATCACCCTGACCACAGCGCAAAATGATGGGCAATTGCTGGTCGTACGCCAGTCCGACCCGTCCGGCAACCTGTCCGCCAGCATCAGCCTGACGGCGCCGGACACCACGCCACCGGCAGCGCCGCTGGCAACCATCAACGCCAACGGCACGGCCGTCAGCGGCTCTGGCCAGGTTGGCAGCACCGTCACCGTGCGCAACAGCGCAGGCACCGTGCTGGGCACTGCAACAGTGGGCAGCAACGGCCTGTTCGTGGTCAGCCTGACTGCGGCGCAGATCGACAACCAGGCCCTGAGCGTCACCCTCACCGACGGTGCGGGTAATGCCTCAACCGGCACCGCGCTTACCGCACCTGACCTGACCCCACCAGCGGCCGCCAGCAACCTGGTGATCAGCGCCGACGGCAGCAGCCTCACCGGCAGTGGCGAGGTGGGTGCCACCGTCACCGTGCGCAGTGCCAACGGCACCGTGCTGCAGACGGCGGTGGTGCAACCGGACGGCAACTTCACCGTGGCCCTGAGCCCACCTCAGGATAATGGCCAGTTGCTGTCGGTCACCCTCAGCGACGGGCGCGGCAACGTGTCCGGCAACGTCAACATCACCGCGCCCGACGTCGACGCCAATGCCCCGGTGATCGCCAGCGACAACCTGGTGACCGCCGAGGTCAACCTGGCACCGGTGGTCAGCTCGCGGACTTATCAGGACAGCTTCACGACCTTGCTGGCGGGCTTCACCAAGACCTACACCTGGACGGTAGGTGCCGGTACCACCGTGGACCCGACGCTGACCCTGAACACCAGCAGCGCGCTGTCGCTGCTCGACAACACGACCTTCACCCTGCAGGTGAAGAACGCTGACGGTAACTGGGTGACCTTGGCCACAGGCACCAGCCAAGGCCTGCTCGACCTGATCCTGCTGCCGCTGGGCCAGGGCATCCGCGTCGATATCGGCGTGCTGCAGGCGGGGGACTATCGCCTGACCGTCGGCAGTGGCGGCATCGGCCTGATTACCAACGTGACCACCACGCTGGACATCGAAACCACCAGCCTCACGCAGTTCACCGGCACCGGCACGGCAACATCGGGGAACGTCATCACTGACGTCGGCACCGACGGCGCCGTCGACGCCCTTGGCCCGGACAGCGCCGCCGTCCTTCAGGTCATGAAGGACGGCAGCTATGTCTCGGCGGGCAGCGCCACCACGGTGCAGGGCTTGTACGGCACCCTGGTGATCCGCGGCGACGGCAGCTACACCTACACGCCTAACGGCAGCCCATCGAGCGTCGGCAAGGTCGATGTGTTCAGCTACCAGCTGCTGCATGCCAACGGCGCGTCCGATGCCGCCAACCTGTATGTGCGCATCGACAGCCCACAAGCCACGGAAATCTGGAGCGACAGCAACTACGGCGCACCGGCCACGGTGGTCGACGCGGTCAACGATGCCGGTACCAGCCACCTCACCCTGGCCAACCGGGTAGACACCAACAGTGACACGCTAGGCACGCTCCGCTTGCCATTGATTGGTTCACGCCAGGCCCTCTACGACACTAGCGTTGCCGCCGACACCACGGCCAACCTGCAAGTGGTAGTCAACTCCACCAACCTGTTGAGCCTGCTCAATGGCACCACCCTCGACCTGCTCAAACTCAACCCGGCTACCGGCCAGTACGTGCTGGTGCAGTCGGTCGGTGGCGGCTCACTGATCAGCCTGCTTGGCGGCGGTGCCGGCTACACGTTCCAGAACCAAGGCGCCGGCGCCTACCAAATACGTGTCACCGCAGGCGGCATCGGCCTGGCCAGCTCGATCACCACCAGCGTCAACGCCACTACCACGCACCTGACCGAGTTCGTGGTCAGCGGCGCCACCGCAGTCACCGGCAACCTGTTGACCGACGACAACGTCGGCTCGCCATTGACCGTGCTGAGTGTGATGACGGCGGCCAATACCTACACCATCCCGGGCTACAACGGGGTCAGTGTGGCGGGCAACTACGGCACCTTGCTGGTGCACGCCGATGGCAGCTACACCTACACCCTCAACGCCGGGCTGACCAATGCGGTGATCGGCCAGCATGAAACCTTCACCTACGAACTGACCCACCCCAACGGCACCACCGACACCGCCAACCTCACCATCAACCTGGACAACGCCGCCAACTTCACCGCCACCAGCTCGCTGCTGGCCGACACCGGCGACGAAGGTGTGGCACTGGCCAGTATCGCGGCGGCGGCCTCCAGCGAAGTGATCGCCGGCACCGACGGCAACGACCACCTCGATGGCAGCCAGGGCGGCCACATCACCCTGCAAGGGGGGGCGGGCGACGACACCTTGGTGGTGGTCGACCAGAACTTCGCCAGCGTCGATGGCGGCACGGGTACCGACACCCTGCTGTGGGGCGGCGGTGATGCCAGCATCGACCTGGGTAACCTGGTCGGGCGGGTGCATGACATCGAAGTGATCGACCTCAACGACACCAGTTCGGTGGCGCTGACCCTGAACCTGGCGGACGTGGTCGCGATCACCGAAACCGGCACCGACACACTGGTCATCAAGGGGGATGAAAACGACTCGGTTCACATGACGGACAACTGGGCGCTGGTCGGAAACCAAACCGCCGACGGCATCGACTATAACCAATACACGGCCCAGGAGGATCCAAGCCAGCACCTGTGGGTGCAGAACGGTATCCATGTCGTCTGAGGCCGCTGCAACCCCGCCGGGCCATCGCCCGGCGGCAAGGACGGAATAGCAGTAAGGGAACTATGTGAAGCGAAGCAGTCCGCTGTCACCGCTGTTGCTGGGAGCCTTGGGGCTCCTGGCCCTGAACTTCAACACGGCTGCCCAGGCGGCCGATGACATCGACCCACAACTGCGCCAGATCGGGCCATCACTGTTACGTGATGCGCCCGATGCAGTGCCCGCCCGCCCTGCCATCGGCATGGCCCCCGTCGCCAATGGCGACCGCCTTGGCCTGACCGAAGCGGTGCTGCAAGCCGCGCAATGGCACCCCAGCATCGCCGAGGCCATCGGCAACCTCTACAAGCAAGGCGAAGGCATCAATGTTGCCCGCGCCGGTTACTACCCGCAGATTTCCGGCGGTGTGCGCACTGGCTATGACACCGGCTACGGCGGCGACCGCAACAGCCAGGCGCTCAACCTGTCGCTCAAGCAAATGCTCTACGACTTCGGCAAGGTCGACAGCGCCGTCAGCGCTGCCCAGGCCGCCGCCGCCCGCGCCCAAGCCAATATCCTGCTGGTGGTCGACGAACTGGCCCGCGACACCGCCTATGCCTGGGTCGAAACCCGCCGCTACGAACAACTGATCACCATTGCCCGCGACCAGATCCGCGGGGTCGGCGACATCGCCGGCATGGCTCGCCAACGCAGCGACATGGGCGCCAGCACCCGCTCCGACGTGGTCCAGGCCGAGTCCCGCGTGGAAAGCGCCCGCGCCACCCTGGAGGAATACCAGTCACAGTACGAACGCTGGCGCTCGACCCTGGCATCGTTGCTGGGGCGGGTCACGCCACCGGCGCTTGCCGAGGAATCGCCACCCGAGCTGAACCAGGCCTGCAAGCGCCCGGCACAAGGCGACGACCGCTTGCCCGCCGTGCTGATGGCCTTGGCCCAACGCGCCCAAGGCCAGGCCGAACTGGCCCAGGCCAAGGCCGAAGCCTACCCCACCGTGTCGCTGCAGCCGCAGATCAACCACTACCTGGACAACGACTACGACCGCGACAACTCACGCATGGACCGCACCCAGGCAGGCATCTACCTGAACGTCGAGGTGCCCATCTACCAGGGTGGCGCCATCAGCGCCCGCAGCCGCGCCGCCGGCCATGCGCTGACTGCCGCCGACTCGGCCGAAGATGCCGCCCGCCTGCAGGCCCGTCGCGGCCTGGCCGAGGCCATGGCGCAGACCTCAGGGCTGGGCCGTCGGCTCAGTTCGCTGGAGGCCCGCCAGGTCAGCATTCAGGAAGCCCGCATGCTGTACGGCCGGCAGTACCTGGACCTGGGCACCCGGCCCCTGCTCGACCTGCTCAACGCCGAGCAGGAAATCTACCAGTCACGCTTCGAACTCGCCGGCACCCGCTCCGACCTGCTGCGCCTGGATGTCGACTGCCTTTACAACACCGGCGCCCTGCGCACGGCCTTCGGGCTCGAGGGGCGTAACCTGCAAGGTGTGGAGATCCAGCCATGAACGAATCCGTCAATGTGACCCTGCCCAGCCAGCCCCCGGAGCAAACGGCCCAGCAACGGCCAGACCTGGGGCCTTGGCTTGAGGTCATGCTCCAGGTCGCGCACCACTACCGCCTGGACGTGTCGCCGCAACGCATACGCTTGGCGGCCGTCGAAGATGCCCGCCCACTGGATGAAATTCTTCGCCACATGGCCCGCCAGGCCGGGCTGGCGCTGCGCTTCGTGCGCTTCGATGCCAAAGGCCTGCGGCAATGGCGCACGCCGCTGGTACTGGAACTCGACGACGGCCAGTTGGCAGTGGTCGAGTCGGTAACCGAAGAGGACGACCTGGCGGTAGTCTTCGCCGGTGACCAGGGGCTGACCTCACGCCTGCCGCGCGACACCCTCAAAGGGCGCATCACCCGGGTTGCCCTGCTGCGCCCGGCGCGGCCGTTGCGCGATGTGCGCACCGACGACTACACCGCCCCCTACGACCGCCACTGGTTCGCCCGCATCGTGTTGCGCGACCTGCGCCCGTATGGGCAGGTGATGGTCGCCTCGCTGGTGGCCAACGTGCTGGCCCTGGCCGGCGTGCTGTTTTCCATGCAGGTGTACGACCGGGTGATCCCCGCCGAGTCCCTGCCCACGCTGTACGTGCTGTTTGGCGGTGTAGTACTGGCGCTGGTGTTCGACTTCAGCATGCGCCTGCTACGCCTGAAGGTGACCGACCTGCTGGGCAAACGCGCCGACCTGCGCGTCTCCGACCTGGTCTATGGGCATGCCTTGCGCCTGCGCAATTCGGTGCGACCCAAGTCGACCGGCTCGTTCATCTCGCAGTTACGCGAGCTGGAGTCGATCCGCGACCTGATCACCTCGAGCACCGCCACGGCCCTGGCCGACCTGCCGTTCTTCCTGTTGTTCCTGTTCGTGTTCTGGCTGATCGGCGGCGTGCTGGTGTTCATCCCGCTGGTGGCGTTGCTGGCCATGGTCCTGCCCGGCCTGCTCGCGCAACGGCGCCTGGCCCGCCTGGCCAATGCCTCGATGCGTGAGTCGGCGCTGCGTAACGCCATGCTGGTTGAGAGCATCCAGGGCCTGGACGAAATCAAGGCACTGCAAGCCGAGGCACGCTTCGAGCGCCAATGGAACCAGTACAACGCCGCCTGCGCCCACACCAACCTGCGCCTGCGCACCCTGACCAACGGCCTGGTGACCTGGACGCAGAACGTGCAGGGTGCGGTGTTTGCGGTGGTCATCGTCATCGGCGCACCGATGGTGATCGCCGGCGACCTCACCACCGGTAGCCTGGTGGCGGCGTCGATGCTGTCGTCGCGCATGTTGGCGCCGCTGGCACAACTGACCCATGTGCTGACTCGCTGGCAGCAGGCCAAGGTGGCCCTGCAAGGCCTCGACAAGTTGATGCAGTCACCGGTCGATCACCCTGAAAACGAAGCCCGCGTGCACCTGCCGGCCATCCGCGGCGAGTATCAGCTGCGCCAGGCCAACTTCCGCTACAGCCCGGAGGCCCCGCCCGTCCTGAGCATCGCCCAGCTGGACATCCAGCCGGGTGAACGCATCGCCGTGCTCGGCCGCAACGGTGCCGGTAAATCCACCCTGCTGCAGGCCCTGGGCGGTGCCATGGACCTGGTGCAGGGCGAAATCAACCTGGACAGCATCGCCCTGGCCCACCTCGACCCTGCCGACCTGCGCCGCGATGTCGGCCTGCTGCCGCAGTACTCGCGGCTGTTCCACGGCACCCTGCGGGAAAACCTCACCCTGGGTGCCGGCCAGGCCAGTGATCAGGAGTTGGTCGCCGCCCTGGCCGCCACGGGGGCGCTGGACTTTGTCCGGCGGCTGCCCAAAGGCATGGACCACTTGATTCTGGAAGGCGGCGTGGGCCTGTCCGGCGGCCAACGCCAGGCCCTGGTGCTGTCACGCTTGCTGGTGCGCCAGCCGCAGGTGCTGTTGCTGGACGAACCCACCGCGTCCCTCGACGACATGACCGAACGCAAGCTGCTGGATAACCTCGAACGTTTCTGCCAGGGCCGCACCCTGGTGATCGCCACCCACCGCCTGAGCGTGCTGCAGCGGGTCGACCGGATCCTCGTGCTCGATGGCGGGCGCATCGTCATCGACGACAAACGCGATGCCGCGCTGGCGAAACTGCAAGGAGCCCAGGCATGAGCAACCATGAACTCCCGGCGTCCTACCTGGACGGGCAGGACGACCAGGCGGTGTTCCGCGCCGGCCGTATCATCACGATCTGTGCGCTGATGCTGGCGGCGTTCCTGGCGTGGGCGGCCTGGTTCGAGGTGACCGAAGTGTCCACCGGCACCGGCAAGGTGATCCCCAGTTCACGCGAGCAGGTGATCCAGTCGTTCGAGGGCGGCATCGTCGCGCAGATGAGCGTGGCCGAAGGTGACCTGGTCGACCGCGGGCAGGTACTGGCCCAGCTCGACCCGACCAAGACCTCCTCCAGCGTCGGCGAAAGCGAAGCCAAGTACCGCGCGGCCAAGGCCAGCCAGGCCCGCTTGCAGGCCGAGGTGACCGGCAAGCCGTTGGTGTTCCCCGACAGCCTGCGCGACTCACCCGACCTGATCGACGCCGAGACCGCGCTGTACCAGACCCGCCGCCGTGGCCTGGAGCAGACCCTGGCCGGTATCGAGGACTCGCTGCAACTGGTGCGCAGCGAGCTGAAGATCACCGAGAACCTGGCGAAGATGGGCGCCTCGAGCCGGGTCGAGGTGATCCGCTTGAACCGCCAGCGCTCGGAACTGCAGCTCAAGGCCAACGAAGCGCGCTCCGATTACCTGGTGCGTGCACGCGAGGAACTGGCCAAGGCCAGCGCCGAGGCCGACAGCCTGTCCGAGGTGATCCGCGGGCGTAGCGACTCGCTGACGCGCCTGACCCTGCGCTCACCGGTGCGCGGCATCGTCAAGGACATCGAGGTCAATACCTTGGGCGGTGTGGTGCAGCCCGGTGGGCAAGTGATGAAGATCGTGCCGATGGACGAGCGCCTGCTGATCGAGACCCGCATTGCCCCACGGGACATCGCCTTCATCCACCCCGACCAGGCGGCCAAGGTCAAGATCAGTGCCTATGACTACTCGGTGTACGGCGGGCTGGAAGGCAAAGTAGTCGGCATCTCGCCGGATACCCTGCAGGACGAGGTGAAGCCGGAGATCTACTACTACCGGGTGTTTATCCGCACCGAGCAGGACAGCCTGCAGAACAAGGCCGGCAAGCACTTTGCGATCGTGCCCGGGATGATTGCCACGGTGGATATCCGCACGGGCGAGAAGACCATCCTCGACTACCTGATCAAGCCGTTGAACCGGGCCAAGGAAGCCCTGCGCGAACGGTAATCGTGGGGGCGCTTTGCGCCCCCCGCTCTATCAGGCCAGGCAGCGACAACACGCCCACTAAAGCCCGACGCAAATACGCCGATAACCCGTTATCCCCCTATTCCAACGAAGGTCACCATGGCCACGCAAAATGCCCGCGCGGATTCGCTGTCCTTGCTGCTGTTCACCCTGCGCAGCGGCAAGCTGATGGCAATCAACCTGCTCAAGGTCAGCGAGATCATCCCCTGCCCTTCACTGACCAAGCTGCCCGAATCGCACCCCCATGTGAAAGGTGTGGCCACCCTGCGCGGCAACTCGCTGTCGGTCATCGACCTGTCCCGCGCCATCGGCGAGCGCCCGCTGGCCGACCCGGACGGCGGCTGCCTGATCGTCACCGAGATCAGCCGCTCGCGCCAAGGCCTGCATGTACAGGCCGTGAGCCGCATCGTGCATTGCCTGAGCACCGACATCAAACCGCCGCCCTTCGGTTCGGGCAACCGCTCGTTCATCACCGGCGTGACCCGGGTCGACAACGCGCTGGTGCAGGTACTGGACATCGAGAAGGTCATCCATGCCATCGCCCCGCCTGCCGCCGAGCCACAGCACGGCGCCCTGACCGAAGAAGACGCGAGCCTGCTGGCCGTCGCCAACATCCTGGTGGTGGACGACAGCCAGGTGGCCTTGCAGCAGTCGGTGCACACCCTGCGCAACCTGGGCATCGAATGCCATACCGCACGCAGTGCCAAGGACGCCATCAACGTGTTGTTGGAACTGCAGGGCACCGCGCAGGAGATCAATATCATCGTCTCCGATATCGAGATGTCCGAAATGGACGGCTATGCTTTCACCCGTACCCTGCGTGAAACGCCCGATTTTCAGCACCTGTATATCCTGCTGCACACCTCGCTCGACAGCGCCATGAGCAGCGAAAAAGCCAGGCTGGCGGGGGCCAATGCCATCCTTACCAAGTTCTCCTCGCCGGAGCTGACCGATTGCCTGGTGGTGGCGGCGCGGGCAGTGGTGTTTGCCGAGCGTTGATACATCAAGCGACAAACTCCCCGGCTTGCCGTCGGGGGTGACTCGGGCATAATTCGCTCCCCTCGGAAGATATTTGCCGGAATCGCGTATGAAGTTTTTCAGCTCCCTCCTAGTCGCCTGCGCGCTGTTCAGCGGTGTCGCCCAGGCCTCCAGCAGCCAGGCCTGGAACGAGCAGCGCCAGCAGATGCTCAAGACGTGCCTTGCCGCCAGCCAGTTCAAGGACGCCCATGCGCGCGGCAAGCCCGCCGAATTCGACGACCAGGTCGGCATGAGTGCCCTGCTGATCGAAGGCGTCTACCCGCAAAAGCACATGCAGCAACGTAGCGGCACCGAATTGTGCCTTTACGACCGCCAGCACCAGCGCGCGTTCGTCAGCGAATGGAACCCGGAAGCCAAGTGACCGACAACCTGCGTTTCGCCTGCACCGGCTGCGGCAAGTGCTGCACCGGCCACCATGTGCCGCTGACCCTCGACGAAGCGCGCCAGTGGGCGGGGTCTGGGGGCCAGGTGGTGGTATTGATAGAAGCCTTCGTGGCCGATGGCCCGGGCATGCCGGAGGAGCAACGCGAGCATGTGCTGCGCCGCTCTCACCCGGTGGCCTGCGGCGACACGGTCGCTCGCGTCTCGGTGACCTTCGCGGCCTTCAACCCGGGGCGCTGTCGCAACCTCGACGACAATGACCTGTGCACCATTTACGACACGCGCCCGCTGGTCTGTCGCATCTACCCGGTGGAAATCAACCCGCATATTCCGCTGCGACCCGAGAACAAGGACTGCCCGACCGAGGCTTGGCAGCAGGGGCCGGCGCTGATTCATGGCAGCCAGCTGGCCGACGCGGGGCTGGCGGCGCTGGTGGAGGCTTCGCGCCAGGCGGATCGTGATGACATCGCGGCCAAGGTTGCGGTTTGCCAGGCGTTGGGCATGACTACCAGTGCGCTGAAAGGGAACGGGTTTACGGCTTATCTGCCGGAGATGGGGGCTTTTGCGACAGCGTTGGCGCAGGTGCCAGAGGATAATGGGGCCCGGTGGACGCTGCATGTGCAGGATGAAGCGTTGACGGCCAGTTTGCGGGGGATTGGGCTGAGCACGACCTCTGAAACGCCGGTTTATTACGCGTTTATTGGGTTTTGAGGGGGTAACGCGGATTGCGGGGGGGGCCGGGTGCATGGCTTGGGCCTTGTGGCGGATTCGAGATCGAGCGCCGCCCGCGCGGCGCTCGATTTCCGCCCCACCACAAAACCGTCGCCAAACCCGAAACTGTCACCGCTGTCAGCCAGCCGTCATGCTGCCGACCCTCTCCGGGGGCTATAAGCTTGAGTACAGAAAACCGTCTCTCCCTTCTGGCCAAGGTGCCCGCCCTCGATGCGACGTCCGTCCCGCTCTGTCACCCTTGCCGCCTTGGCGCTGCTCATTCTGGTAGCGCTGGGCGTCTGGTTCAGCCAGCGTCAACCAGCGCCCGCCCCCCGCGCACAGGCAGCGATCCCCGTGCGCGTGGTCAGCGTCACCCAACAAGACGTGCCGCGCTATGCCAGCGCCATCGGTTCGGTGCTGTCGCTGCACAGCGTCGAAATCCGCGCACAGGTGGAAGGCGTGCTGACCCAGGTGCTGGTCAAGGAAGGCCAATGGGTAAAGGAAGGCGACCTGCTGGCCACCCTCGACGACCGCTCGATCCGCGCCAGCCTCGACCAGGCGCGCGCGCAGCTCGGGCAGAGCCAGGCGCAGATCCAGGTCGCCGGTGTCGACCTCAAGCGCTACCGCCTGCTGAGTACCGATGACGGGGTATCCAAGCAAACTCTCGACCAGCAGCAGGCCCTGGTCAACCAGTTGCAAGCCACGGTCAAGGGCAACCAGGCCGCCATCGCCAACGCCGAAGTACAACTGTCCTACACGCAGATCCGCTCACCGGTGACCGGCCGGGTCGGTATCCGTAACGTCGACCCCGGCAACCTGGTACGCAGCAGCGACACCCAGGGCCTGTTCAGCGTGACCCAGATCGACCCGATCGCCGTCGAGTTCGCCCTGCCGCAACAGATGCTGCCCACCCTGCAAAGCCTGCTCAAGGCGCCCAGCCCGGCGCTGGTGCAGGCCTACATGGACGCCGACGGCGAACGCAGCCTGCTCGGTGAAGGCCACCTGGCGCTGATCGACAACCAGATTTCGGCGACCACGGGCACGGTGCGGGTAAAGGCCGAATTCGACAACAAGGACGGGCGCCTGTGGCCCGGCCAACTGGTCACCGTTCGCTTGCGCACGGCAATGCAAGAAGACGCCCTGGTGGTGCCGCCACCCGTGGTGCAGCGCGGCGTCGACGGCCATTTCGTGTACCGCCTGGACGGTGACAAGGTGACCAGCGTGCCGGTCAAGGTGCTGTACCAGAACAGCGGGCTGAACGTTATCGCCGGGGTCAAGGCAGGCGAGCGCCTGGTGCTCGACGGCCAGTCGCGGCTCAAGCCTGGGTCGCGGGTCGAAGTCACCACCGATGCGCCGGCCCCCGCAGAAATGGCCGACGGCCGGGGCCAGCCATGAACGCGCGCAACGGGGTTTCGGCCTGGTGCATCGACCACCCGATCGCTACCTTGCTGCTGACCTTCGCTCTGGTGATGCTGGGGGCCATCGCCTTCCCCCGCCTGCCGGTGGCACCGCTGCCCGAGGCCGACTTTCCGACCATTCAGGTCACTGCCCAGTTGCCAGGGGCCAGCCCGGAAACCATGGCCTCGTCGGTGGCCACGCCGCTGGAAGTGCAGTTCAGTGCCATCCCCGGCATGACCCAGATGACCAGCAGCAGCGCGCTGGGGTCGACCAACCTGATTCTGCAGTTCACCCTCGACAAGAACATCGACACGGCGGCCCAGGAAGTCCAGGCCGCGATCAACACCGCCACTGCCCGCTTGCCGCAAGACCTGCCCAACCCGCCGACCTGGCGCAAGGTCAACCCGGCCGACAGCCCGGTGCTGGTGCTGACTGTCAGCTCGAACCAGATGCCCGGCAATGACCTGAGCGATTACACCGAAACCCTGCTGGCACGCCAACTGAGCCAGATCGACGGGGTCGGCCTGATCAATATCACCGGGCAATTGCGCCCCGCCATCCGCGTGCAGGCGCAACCGGAGAAGCTGGCAGCCATCGGCCTGACCCTCGCCGACCTGCGCCTGGCCATCCAGCAGACCAGCCTCAACCTGGCCAAGGGCGCGCTGTACGGCGAGCACAGCGTGTCGACTCTCGCGGCCAACGACCAGCTGTTCCACCCCGAGGACTACGCCCAGCTGATCGTCTCGTACCGCGACGGCGCGCCGGTGCACCTGCGCGACGTGGCCAAGGTGATCAACGGCGCCGAAAACGCCTACGTCAAGGCCTGGTCCGGCGACCAGCCTGGGCTGAACCTGGTGATCTTTCGCCAGCCCGGTGCCAATATCGTCGACACCGTGGACCGGGTGCTGGCGGCCCTGCCCAAGCTGCAGGAAATGCTCCCCGCTTCGATCGAGGTGTCGGTCCTGCAGGACCGCACCCAAACCATCCGCGCCTCGCTGCACGAAGTGGAGCTGACCCTGATGATCGCTGTGGCCCTGGTGATCGGGGTCATGGCGCTGTTCCTGCGTCAATGGTCGGCGACCCTGGTGGTGTCCAGCGTGCTCGGGGTGTCGCTGATTGCCAGTTGCGCGCTGATGTACGTACTCGGTTTCAGCCTGAACAACCTGACCCTGGTGGCCATCGTCATTTCGGTGGGGTTCGTGGTGGACGATGCCATCGTCGTGGTGGAAAACATCCACCGCCACCTCGAAGCGGGGGACGACAGCCGCACGGCGGCACTCAAGGGCGCTGGCGAAATCGGCTTCACCGTGGTGTCGATCAGTTTCTCGCTGATTGCCGCCTTCATCCCGCTGCTGTTCATGGGCGGGGTGGTCGGGCGCCTGTTCAAGGAGTTCGCCCTGACCGCCACGGCCACCATCCTGATTTCGGTGGTGGTCTCGCTGACCCTGGCACCCACCCTCTGCGCGTTGTTCATGCGCCGCCCGGCCGGCGAGCAGCACGGCGGCTTTGGCGAGCGCCTGGTGAGGTGGTACGAAAAAGGCCTGAACCGCGCCCTGGCCCATCAGCGCCTGACCCTCGGCGTGTTCGGCCTGACTCTGGCCCTGGCCGTGGTGGGTTACGTGGCCATCCCCAAGGGCTTCTTCCCGCTGCAGGACACCGGCTTCATTCTCGGCACCAGCGAAGCGGCAGCGGACGTGTCGTACCCTTCGATGATCGAAAAGCACCAGGCCCTGGCCAAGATCATCGAGGCTGACCCGGCCGTGCGTGCGTTTTCGCACTCGGTCGGCGTCACCGGCAGCAACCAGACCATCGCCAATGGCCGCTTCTGGATCGCCCTCAAGCCTCGCGGCGAGCGCGATGTCTCGGCCAGCGAGCTGATCGACCGGCTGCGCCCCAAGCTCGCCAAGGTGCCGGGCATCGTCCTGTACATGCGCGCCGGCCAGGACATCAACCTCAGTTCCGGCCCGTCGCGCACCCAGTACCAGTACGTGCTCAAGAGCAACGACGGCGTGGCACTGAACCTGTGGACCCAGCGCCTGACCGACCGCCTGCGTGAAAGCCCGGCACTGCGCGACCTGTCCAACGACCTGCAACTGGGAGCCAGCGTCACCCGCATCGACATCGACCGCCAGGCCGCCGCGCGCTTCGGCCTGACCACCACCGACGTCGACCAGGCGCTGTACGACGCCTTCGGCCAACGGCAGATCAGCGAATTCCAGACCGAGACCAACCAGTACAAAGTGATCCTCGAACTGGACGCGCGCCAGCGTGGCAAGGCCGAGAGCCTCAACTACTTCTACCTGCGCTCGCCCCTGAGCAACGAAATGGTGCCGTTGTCCGCCGTGGCCCACGTTGCCGCGCCCAGCACCGGGCCGCTGTCGATCAGCCACGATGGGCTGTTCCCAGCTGCCAACCTGTCGTTCAACCTGGCCCCGGGCGTGGCCTTGGGCGACGCGGTGAGCATCCTGGAGCGCACCCAGCGCGAACTGGGCATGCCCGACTCGATCAGCGGCAACTTCCAGGGCGCGGCCCAGGCCTTCCAGAGCTCGCTGTCGAGCCAGCCGTGGCTGATCCTCGCCGCCCTGGTGGCGGTGTACATCATCCTCGGGGTGCTCTACGAGAGCTTTGTCCACCCGCTGACCATCATCTCGACCCTGCCCTCAGCGGGCCTGGGCGCGCTGATCCTGCTCTGGGCCATGGGCCAGGACTTCAGCATCATGGGCTTGATCGGCGTGGTGCTGCTGATCGGCATCGTCAAGAAAAACGGCATCCTCTTGATCGACTTCGCCCTTGAAGCCCAGCGCCATCACGGCATGACGCCCGAGCAGGCGATCCACCAGGCCTGCCTGACGCGCTTTCGGCCGATCATCATGACCACCCTGGCCGCGCTGCTCGGCGCGGTGCCGCTGATGTTCGGTTTCGGCGCCGGTGCCGAGCTGCGCCAACCGCTGGGCATTGCCGTGGTCGGCGGGTTGCTGGTGAGCCAGGCCCTGACGCTGTTCACCACCCCAGTCATATACTTGGCCCTGGAGCGCCTGTTCCATCGCCGTCGGGCCGCCAACGCGGCCGCGCCAAGTGCCAGTTGAGACAAGACCATGCGTGTGCTGATCATCGAAGACGAAGAAAAAACCGCCGATTACCTGCATCGCGGCCTCAGCGAGCAAGGCTTTACCGTGGACCTGGCGCGTGACGGTATCGACGGCCTGCACCTGGCCCTGGAAGGTGACTATGCGGTAATCGTGCTCGACGTGATGCTGCCGGGCCTGGACGGCTACGGCGTGCTGCGCGCCTTGCGGGCGCGCAAGCAGACGCCGGTGATCATGCTGACCGCCCGCGAGCGGGTTGAAGACCGCATCCATGGCCTGCGCGAAGGGGCCGATGATTACCTGGGCAAACCCTTTTCCTTCCTCGAACTGGTCGCCCGCCTGCAGGCCCTGACCCGCCGCAGCAGCAGCCACGAACCGCTGCAGATACAGGTCGCCGACCTGTGGATCGACCTGATGGCACGTAAGGCCAGCCGGGGCGGCCAACGCCTGGACCTGACCGCCAAGGAGTTCTCGCTGCTCAGCGTGCTGGCCCGCCGCCAGGGCGAAATCCTGTCCAAGACCGCGATTGCCGAGCTGGTCTGGGACATCAACTTCGACAGTGACGCGAATGTCGTCGAAGTGGCGATCAAACGCCTGCGCGCCAAGCTCGACGGGCCATTCGACCACAAGCTGCTGCACACCATCCGAGGCATGGGCTATGTCCTGGAAAGCCGTGCGGGCTAACTCCATCGCACTGCGCCTGTCGGCGCTGTTCATCCTGGTGGCGGTGGGCGTGTTCCTGCTGATCGGTACGGCGCTGTACCGCCAGGTGGACCGCAGCCTCGACCTGCTGCCGGCCGCCGAGCTGGATGCGCGTTTCAGTGTGCTGGAGTCCACCCTCAACCGTTTCGGCACGGCCGATCACTGGGCCAAGGTCAGCAACAAGCTCAACCTGCTCAGTGAAGAGGACAAGCGCATCCGCTTCTGGGTGGTCAGCAGCGACCCGGCCTACGACTATGGCCACCCCAGCGAGCTGGTTCGCGCGTTTGCCGAAGGCCCGCCGGGCATGCGCGACCTGCGCCTGCCCGGCCAGCCCTACCCTTACAAGGTGCTGGTCAGCGAGTTGCCGGCGCTGGCCGAGCGCCCACCGCTGCGCTTTCTGATCGGCATCGACACCGAGACCTTCTGGCAGGCGCAGCACAGCCTGCTGGTGGCCATCGTTGGCTTGGCGGTGCTCGGCGTGCTGCTGGCCTCGGTGCTCGGCTACTGGGTGGCGCGCATCGGCCTGCGCCCGCTGCTGGCGCTGTCCAACGAAGCCCAGGCATTGGCGCCGCCACGCCTGGACGGGCGCCTGCAAACCCACGACCTGGCCCCGGAACTGGCGCAGTTCGCCGGGGCCTTCAACGCCGCGCTCGACCGGGTCAGCCAGGCCTACTCACGGCTGGAGGCGTTCAACGCCGACGTCGCCCACGAGCTGCGCTCGCCGCTGACCAACCTGATTGGCCAGACCCAGGTGGCACTGACCCGCGGCCGCAGCGCCGAGCACTACTTCGAAGTGCTGCAATCGAACCTCGAAGAACTGGAGCGCCTGCGCAGCATCATCAACGACATGCTGTTCCTGGCCAGCGCCGACCAGGGCAGCAAGGCCACCGCACTGACCCAGGCCTCGCTGGCCGAGGAAGTGGCGACCACGCTGGACTACCTGGACTACATCCTCGAAGACGCACAGGTCCGCGTCGCGGTCAGTGGCGATGTCCAGGCGCCCATCGAGAAAGCCCAGCTGCGCCGGGCGCTGATCAACCTGCTGAACAATGCCGTGCAGCACACCGCGCCCAACCAGGTGATCCAGGTGCGGATCGACAGCGGGCCGAGCCAGGTCAGCATCGCCGTGAGCAACCCGGGGCCGGCGATCGAAGACGCACACCTGCCGCTGCTGTTCGAGCGCTTCTATCGGGTGGATGCAGCGCGCAGCAACAGTGGGGGTGGCAACCATGGTTTGGGCTTGGCCATCGTCAAGGCGATTGCGTTGATGCATGGCGGCGAGGTTTTTGTGCGCAGCGAGGCAGGCGCCAACACCTTCGGCATTCGCCTGCCAAGCGCTCAACTGCGCGGGTTTGCCGCAGAAGCCTGAGCTTTCGCCGCATGATCGTTACCTTTTGCGCAACAGTGCTTATCGTACTTCGCTCTGTTTAAAGTGCCCTGAAGGGACTAACTTTAGCCCTGTCCTCATTAGCACTTGCATCGCAAGAAGGTAGTTTCAAATGTCCAACAGTATGGGTATTGCCAGCGTCTTCGTCCTGTCTTCCCTGTTGTTGTCGCCCCTGGCCATGGCCGAAGAATCCCCGGCTTTCGTCGCCCGTAATGCAGAGCTCGCCGCCGTCCATCAAGAGGCCCGCGACGCTGTAGCCGCACAACAGGCCGACGCCGTAAAAGACGCAAACCAGACAGCTTCCAAGGTGTCCAGCGACGCCAATGCCGACAGCTGATCGGCCGCCGTACCTGCTCCCGTTTTCCCTTGGCTACGCCATGGGCACCGTAGGTGCCGATATGTTAGCCTTTTAAAGCCGCTGCCAATCAGCGGCTTTTTTTATGTGTTTTAACTATCAGCCCGGCGGTAACGTCACCCATAAGAAAGTTGCACATTCAAAAATAAAAACTGCCCCACCGTCAGACCAAAGGAGCTAGTACCGGTGCCTTCCGCGTTTCGTTTTACCCCGTTGTTCATTGCATTGACTGCAACGATGCCTTTCGCCGCCCAGGCAGATGAAGACAAGGCTGATGGCTTCATCGAAGGGTCTTCCCTGAACCTGCATTTTCGTAATGCCTACTTCAACCGCGACAACCACAATGCCGGCGCGCGCGACACCCGCGAGTGGGGCCAGGGCGCAGTGGCGCGCTTCGAGTCGGGCTATACCCCCGGCGTGATCGGCTTCGGCGTGGACGCCCATGCCATGCTGGGCCTCAAGCTCGATGGCGGTGGCGGCCATGCTGGCACCAGCATTCTGCCGCAGCATGTGAAGGACGACGGCGAACTGGGCGCGGCCCCGCATTCGTTCTCTACCGCAGGTGCAGCGGTCAAACTGAAGGGTTTTGACACCGAGCTGAAGGCCGGTGACCTGTTCCTCACCAACCCGGTGATCGCCGGTGGCGAAACCCGCATGCTGCCGCAGACCTTCCGCGGTGTGAGCCTGACCAACACCAGCATCGACGGCCTGCTGCTCGAAGGCGGCCAGGTCAGCTTCACCAAGCCGTACAACCAGAGCGGCCACCGCCGCATCGACACCTACTACGGCTCGCTGGACGAACACGACAAGAGCAAGCACCTGAACTGGGCCGGCGCAGCGTGGAGCGGTAGCGAAAACATCACCGCCAACCTGTACGCCGCCGAGCTGAAGGACATCTGGAACCAGTACTACGCCGACTTCGACTACACCTATGTGGTCAACGACCTGGTCAGCCTCAACCCGGGTGTGCACTTCTATCACACCCAAGACACCGGCCAGGCCCTGCTGGGCAAGATCGACAACAACACCTACAGCGTGCACTTCACCGTCAACGCCGGCTTCCACAGCGTCACGGCTGCCTACCAGCGGGTCAATGGCGATACGCCGTTCGACTACATCAACCTGGGCGACAGCGTGTACCTGGACAACTCGCGCATGTACTCGGACTTCAACGCGCCCAACGAGCGCTCGTGGAAGCTGCAATACGGCTACGACTTCGCAGGCCTGGGCATCCCCGGCCTGAGCACGACGCTGTCGTACTCGCGCGGCGAGGCAGACCTGACCAAAGCCGACCAGAACAACACCCACTACGACTACTACCGCGCCGATGGCAAGAATGCCATGCACTGGGAGCGTGACCTGGACGTGAAATACGTGTTCCAGGAAGGCGACTTCAAGGACCTCTCGGTGCTGGTGCGTTACGCCGCCCACCGGGGCAGCCAGGGCTATGCGTCGATCGACAGCAACAGCGACAACGACGAACTGCGGGTGATCGTCGATTATCCGTTGAACGTGTTCTGACCTGAGTTAGGCGCGAGGGCGACGCTGATAGGGGATTAGGGGCGGGCGGCGCTCGATCTCACAGGCACCGCCCCCTTCCAGCCAAACACGCGCGTGATTCCGTCGGACAAATCTTGTCCGACAATCCCCAGTTCCCTAGAATGGCGCCGCCGCGAATGGCCCTGCCTCAGCAGTAGCGAGCATGCTCACCCGATCACCGCGTTTCGCACTCTACAGGTCGCACCCCGAGCTGATCCTCAACCTGGGCAGTTGCCTTGCCGTGCTCGCCATCGTGGCCATCGTCAGTTACCTGCTGGCCCGTGAGCGCGAAAGCGTCGAACTGTCGGCCATCCGCGCCTCCAACAACATCGTCCAACTGATCGAAAGCGACATCCTGCGCAACGCCGAACTTTACGATCAGTCGTTGCAGGGCTTGATCTGGGCGGTCGGGCGCAAGGAACTGCCGGAGATCCCCGGTGCGCTACGCCAACGCCTGTTGTTCAATGAAGCGTTCGTCGACCGCAAGCGCGGTGACGTGCTCTGGCTCGACAAGCAAGGCAACGTGGTGGGCGATTCCACCAGCACCGTACCGCGCAAGGCCAACTTCAGCGACACCGGGGTGTTCCAGGCCCATTTACACAATGCCGACCTCGGCTTGCTGGTTGGCCCGCCGTTCAAGGCCAGGCTGGGCGACCTGGACTGGTGCATCAGTTTCAGCCGGCGCATCTCCGGCCCCGATGGCGAGTTTGCCGGCCTGGTGGCGGGCGCCCTGCGCCTTTCGTACTTCAGCGAACTGTTCAAGCGCCTGGACATCGGCGATGACAGCAGCATCAACCTGTTCAATACCGACGGCCAACTGCTGGCCCGCCAGCCCACGCGCCCGCAAGACCCGCTGATCGGCACCCACTATGCCGAGCGGCCCAACTTCAAGCGCATCCTTGGCGAGCGCAGTGGCAGCTTCACTGCCCACTCCGCCACCCACGGCACCTCACGCATGTACACCTTCGCCCACGTGGCCGACTTGCCACTGATCGTGTTGGTGGTGCACTCGGCCGACGAAGTGTTCCAGTCGTGGCGGCGTACCGCGATTGTGGTCGGCGTGGCCACGGGCGTGCTGTGCATGGGCCTGCTCTGGCTGACCTTGTTGCTAGGCCGCGAACTGCGCCGTCGCCACGAGGCCGAGCAGGGCCTGGCGACACTGGCTGCCACCGATAGCCTGACCGGCCTGGCCAACCGCCGTCGGCTGGATCAGGTGCTGCGCCTGGAGTGGGCGCGCGCGCAACGCAACCACAAACCGTTGGCAGTGCTGATGGTGGATGTAGACCATTTCAAAGCGTTCAACCAACGCCACGGCCATGCCGGGGGTGACCATGCACTGCGTGAAGTAGCCAAGTGCATCGAGGCCTGCATCAGGCGGCCGGCGGACCTGGCGGCGCGTTATGGTGGGGAGGAGTTTCAAGTGATCTTGCCCGAGACCGATCTGGCCGGGGCGCGGCTGCTGGCCGAACGTATTCGCAGCAGCGTGGCGGCGCTGGCGCCGTTTGCCAATGACACCCGTGCAGTGACGGTGAGCATTGGCATTGGCCTGTACGAAGCAGGCCCCCAGCACGATCTGGCGAGCGTACTGAGGGCTGCGGACGAGGCGCTCTACCGGGCCAAGGCCAATGGCCGCAACCGGGTAGAGGGGCCTACGCTTTAGGAACGGGCGCGGGCGGCGTTACGCAGTGCCTTGACCTGGTCGTGGTTACGCTGCACACCTTGCAGCTGTCTCTCTACCAGGGTGTAAGTCTGATCGCTGGCGGTACGGCCCAGTTTGACCAGTTTCTCACGGGCTTCCTTGTAGGCTTTCAGGGCATGGTCCTCGCCCCGCTCGACCTCATTCAGCACGGCCTCTTCATCCTTGCCGGTGACCATCGCCTTGAGGTTGACCCAGCCACGGTGCAGGTCACCGCTGATGCTGGTGGATGTCTCAGGGTCGCCACCCAGGCGGCGTACTTCGCTTTGCAGCTCGCCGGCGGCGTTGCCACATTCACCGGCACGCTGGACGAAGAAGGCTTTCAGCTCGGGGTTTTTCACATCTTCGGCCGAGGCCTTGAAGCCTTTTTCGCCATCCTTGCTGTATTCGATCAAGTCGTTGAGCACATCGATCACGTCTTTGTTGGGGTTGCTCATGTTCACGAACTCCTTGGCAGGTGATAGTCATCTGTAATGGAGCAGCGTTCGTGCCAACCCTCGACTTAGAATTAAATCCTTTTAAATCAATTAGTTAAATAACAGCCCAGCCATGCTCGAAGCGGCGTTCTGCATGATTGCCGCTTGGGCCTTCGTGCAGATTGCAGTATGGTCGGCGCTTTTCCACAGCCAGGTGCGCCGATGAAACCGGAAACCCTCGAACTGCTGGTCACCCGGACCATGCCCTTTGGCAAGTATCAAGGCCGCATCATTGCCGACTTGCCGGGCGACTACCTGGCCTGGTTCGCGCGCAAGGGCTTCCCGGCCGGGGAACTGGGGGGGTTGTTGGCGCTGATGCATGAAGTCGATCATAACGGGCTGATGGACTTGCTGGAGCCGTTGCGGCGTAAACATCAGCGGTAGGCAGGGGGCTGCTGCGCAGCCCCAGAACGCTCGATTACCCCTTCACCGGCACCACTGCCAGTTCCACCTGCTCACGCTTCTTGATCACCGCGTACACCACGGCCGTCAGCAGGCTCCCCGCCACGATCGCCAGCAGGTACAGCAACGCATGGTTGATCGCGTTGGGAATCAACAGCACGAACAGGCCCCCGTGCGGTGCCATCAGCTTACAGCCGAAGTACATCGACAACGCACCGGTCAAGGCGCCCCCGGCGACACTGGCCGGAATCACCCGCAGCGGGTCCTTGGCGGCAAACGGGATGGCGCCTTCGGAAATGAAGCACAGCCCCAGGGCCAGCGCGGCCTTGCCCGCCTCGCGTTCGCTCTGGGCAAACTTGTGCCGGGCGATGAAGCTGGCAATCCCCAGGCCGATCGGCGGCACCATGCCGGCAGCCATGGTCGCCGCCATGGGGGCATAGCTCGACGAGGCCAGCAAGCCCACCGAAAAGGCGTAGGCGGCCTTGTTGATCGGCCCGCCCAGGTCCACGCACATCATGCCGCCAAGCACCAGCCCAAGCAGGATGGCGTTGGTGGTGCCCATGCTGTCGAGAAACTGCGTCAGCCCTTCGAGCATCGCCGCCACTGGCTGGCCGACCACATAGATCATCACCAGGCCGGTGAACAGGCTGGCCAACAGCGGAATGATCAGGATCGGCTTGAGCGCCTCCAGGCTGCTTGGCAGCCTCGCCCAACGGGCAATGGCCTTGGCGCTGTAGCCGGCGAGAAACCCTGCAATGATGCCGCCGATGAAGCCAGCCCCCAGGGAGCTGGCCAACAGACCACCGATCATGCCGGGCGCCAGGCCCGGGCGGTCGGCGATCGACCAGGCGATGTAGCCGGCCAACAGCGGCACCATCAGCTTGAACGCCGCCTCGCCGCCAATCTGCATCAAGGCCGCCGGCAAGGTGCCAGGCTCTTTGTAGGCTTCGATACCGAACACGAACGATAATGCGATCAACAGGCCGCCGGCCACCACCATCGGCAGCATGAACGACACCCCGGTAAGCAGGTGCTTGTACACCCCCGTCTTCTCACCCTTCCCGGCGCTGGAGGCCGCAGCGGCATCGGCGGCATGTTCGACCTTGGCTTCGGCCAGGGCCTTGTCCAGGGTGGCGCCAGCCTGCTTGAGGGCGATGCCGGTGCCGCAGCGGTAGATGCGCTTGCCGGCGAAACGCGCCGTGGGCACTTCGATGTCGGCGGCCAGCAGCACCACGTCGGCCTCGGCGATGGCTTGGGCGGACAGTGGGTTACGCGCGCCCACCGACCCTTGAGTCTCCACGGTGAGTTGGTAGCCCTGCTGCTGTGCGGCCTGCTGCAAGGCCTCTGCGGCCATGAAGGTGTGCGCGACGCCGGTCGGGCAGGCAGTCACCGCGACGATCCGCGTGCCAGCGCCACTCACCGCGACCGGGCTGCCGGGCACCTCGGCCAACAGCTGGGCCTTGGCCGCCGCCTCGTCGAGGAAACCCTCGCGGTCGGCCAACGCCTGGGACGGTGTGCTCCGGTACACGCGCTTGCCGACAAAACGGGCCAGGTCCACTGGCCCGGTGCTGACCACCAATACCCAGTCGGCTTCGCTGATCTGTGCCGGCGTCAGCTGCCGCTCGGGGTGCTCGGCGTCCTCCACCTCGACGCTGGTGCTCCAGCCACGACGCTGGGCAGCCGCAGCCAGCAGGCGTGCGCTCAGCACGCTGGACACCTGGCCGTTGGGGCAGGCGGTGACAATGGCAATGTTCATCGGCAACCCTCTTGTTGTTCTGTCACTTGCACGCCCGCTTCCAGGCGTGCCAGTTGCTCGCGGTCACGAATGCCGAAACCGACCTGGGTCACGGCCTGGGCGGCGATGGCGGTGGCTCGGCGCAAGGTCTGCGCGGGCGCCTCGCCAAGCAGCAGGCCATGGACCATGCCCGCCACCAGCGAATCCCCCGCGCCCACGGTGCTGGCAACCCGTACCTTGGGCGGCTGGGCATGCACGGCCAGGTCGCGGGCGAACCAGCTGACGCCCTGCTCGCCGGCGGACACCACCACATGCTCGATGCCACTGGCCAGCAGGCGCTCGGCCGCCGCGCGTTGCTGCGCCGGGCTTTGCACCGCCAGGCCAAGCACCTCGCCAAGTTCCTCGGTATTGGGTTTGACCAACCACGGCGCGCATTGCAGGCCGGCACGCAGCGCTTCGCCGCTGCTGTCCAGGGCAATTTTCAGGCCCTGAGCCTTCAGTTGTTCGAGCAACTGACGGAACCACTCAGGGCTGATACCGCGGGGCAGGCTGCCGGCCACCACCACCGCATCATGCCCGGGGGCGACCTGCAGCAGCCGCCGCAGCAACGCAGCGCGGGCGGCTTCGTCGACCTCTGGCCCCTGGCCGTTGATGTCGGTCACGCGGCCATCGGCTTCGACCAGCTTGATGTTGCTGCGCGTCTCGCCCGCTACGCGGACAAAGCAATCGGTAAAACCACGCCAGTCGATCAAGGCTTCGAACGGCTGCAGGTTGCCCTGCCCGAGGAAGCCGCCAACGGTGACGCTGTGGCCCAGATCGGCCAGTACCTGGGCGACGTTCAGCCCTTTGCCGGCGGCATGGCTGTGCTGCGCCTGGCTGCGATTGACGTGCCCTGGGCGCAAGGTATCGAGGCCGATGGTGATATCCAGCGCCGGGTTCAGGGTGAGGGTGAGGATCTTGGCCATCAGTAACGCTCCACCAGCGCGCGAACCGCCGCGGCGCTGTCTTGTTGCAAGGCTTCGCGCGCCAGGGCGCGGGCCGTCTGGTGATCGGCCTGGCGGACCAGGGCCTTGACTTCGGCAATGCTGCGGGCGGCGACGCTCAACTCGTCAACGTCCAGACCAAGCAGCACGGCGACCGCCTGCGGGTCGGCGGCCAGCTCACCGCACACGCCCACCCACTTGCCTTCGGCATGGGCAGCGCGCACGGTCATGTCGATCAGGCTCAACACCGCCGGGTGCAGGCCGTCGGCCTGGGCCGACAGGCTCGGGTGGCCACGGTCGATGGCCAGGGTGTATTGGGTCAGGTCGTTGGTGCCGATGCTGAAGAAGTCCACTTCACGTGCCAGCTGCGGCGCCAGCAGGGCCGCCGAGGGCACCTCGACCATGATGCCCAGTTGCAGGTCGGCCACCGGAATTTCCTCACGCAGGCGCTCGACCATGGCCCGCGCTTCACGCCATTCGTGCACCTGGCCGACCATCGGGAACATGATCCGCAGCGGGCGCTGGTCGGCCGCGCGCAGCAAGGCGCGCAGCTGGTCTTCCATCACCTGTGGGCGCTGCAAGGTCAAACGCACACCGCGCACGCCGAGGAAGGGGTTGTCTTCGGCAGCGATCGGCCAGTAAGGCAGCGGCTTGTCGCCGCCGACATCCAGGGTGCGCACCACCAGCGGCCGCCCACCCAGGCCGTCGAGCACGCGGCGGTACTCGGCTTCCTGGGTGGCCACGTCCGGCGCCTGGGGGTGGGCCATGAAAATCAGCTCGGTGCGCAGCAAGCCGACGCCTTCTGCGCCCTGCTCCACGACCTTGTCGATACCGCTGCTCTCGCCGATGTTGGCAAAGACCTCGACGGCATGGCCATCACGGGTGATAGCCGGTTCATGACGGTTGGCCCAGGCCGCTTGCAGGCGCTGCTCACGCTGGTCGCGCTCGGCCAGGGCGCGTTGCAGCTCGGCGGCGGCTGGCGCGATGTTCACCACACCGCGTTGCCCATCGAGCAACAATGGCGTGCCGCCATCGAGCAGCAGAATCGCTGCACCGGCGCCGACCACCGCTGGGATGCCCAAGGCGCGCGCGACGATGGCACTGTGAGCAGTCGCCCCGCCCTGGGCGGTGACGATGCCGGCGACCCGGCTTGGGTCCAGCCTGGCCACATCGGAAGGCCCGACCTCGGTCATCACCAGTACGTACGGCTGGTCGGGCTCAACCTGCGCCTGCACGCCGCACAACTGGGCCAGCACGCGGCGGCCGATGTCGCGCAGGTCGGCGGCACGCTCGGCGAGCAAGGCGTCGTGCAGCGACTCCTGCTGCCGGGCGGCCGCCTCGATCACCGCCATCCACGCCGCAGGGGCGCTCTCGCCCTGGGCCAGGCGCTGCTCGACATCATCGGCCAACGCCGGGTCGGCGAGCATTTCCTGGTGGGTGACGAAGATCTCGCCGATGGCCTTGTCGCTGCGCTGGACCAGCGTTTGCAACTCGCCGTTTACCGTTGCCAGGGCCTCGCGCAGTTTGACCCGTTCCTGGGCGGGGGACTCACCGCGCAGCGGGTAGTCGATGTCGCGCTCGACGCAGACGTGCGCCGGGCCACTGGCAATGCCGGGGGCCGCGCCGACGCCCTGAATTCGGCTACCTGCGGCGGGTGCCTGCAGCACCTCCTGCGGCGGGACGGCAAGCGCTGCAGCGCTTTGCGGCAGCGGCTCGACGTCCTCGCCCAGGCCCTGCTCGATGGCCGCCAGCAGCACCGGCAGCGCATCAGCGGCAATACCGGGTTCGGCAATCAGTTCCAGCTCCTGACCACGACGGGCACCGAGGCTGAGCAACTTGCTCAAGCTCTTGACCGACACGGCGGGTTGCGCGCTGTCGGTCAGGCGCACACGGACTTCGCCCTCGAACCCCTTGGCCAGTTGTGCCAGCACCTTGGCCGGGCGGGCATGCAAACCATGCGAGTTGGCCAGCACGATGCGCGCGCTGGGCCAATCTGCCGGCGCCTCGCCGCCCAGCACCTGCAGCACCGCGCGGCTGCTGGTGGCCTGGTAGAGCATCTGCCCGCGCCCTTCGATCAGCACTTCGCACAGGCGCTCGAGCAAGGCCTGATGGGCAGCGCCGAGGCTTGCCAGGCAGAACAAGCCGTTGAGCGGTTGGTCGCGGTAACGCAACGGTTGCTGCGGGGTAATGAATGCCAGGCCAGGCTGGCGCACCTGGCGCTCGCTGTGCAGCCACCACAGGCCCTCGCCCAGTGGCAGCGGCTCGGCCTGTTGCAGCACGGCGGCAAAGCCACTGTCGACGCAACCGGCGCGCTGCAGCAGGCGCGCACCGCGCCAGGCCAGTTCGTCGAAGTCTTCGGCCGGCAGGTTCAGGCCAACCAGTTGCGCATCCAGCGCCAAGGCTTGCGGCGCACCTTGCAACAACTTGAGCAAGGCTTCGGCAGAGCTGGCCCGGCGCAGCGCTTCGGCGAGGTCGGTCTCGCCCAAGGCGCGGGTCAGCAGTTGCAGCAAGCGCAAGTGTTCGTCAGAGCGGGCAGCGATACCGATGGCCAGGTAGACCACCTGGCCATCGCCCCAGTCCACACCCTCGGGGAACTGCAGCAAGCGCACCCCGGTGGTATGCACCAGGTCGCGGGTCTGCGGGGTGCCGTGGGGGATGGCAATGCCCTGGCCGAGGAAGGTCGAGCCCTGCGCCTCACGGGCCTGCAGGCCTTGCAGGTAACCCTCGGCGACCAGGCCGTCGGCAACCAGTTGGTCCGCCAGCAGGCGCAATGCCTCGGCCTTGTCCGCGGCCTTCTGGCCCATGGCTATCTGCCCTGTGGCGAGCTCGAGCATGACCTTCTCCTTTTACAGTGCCCAAAGTCGGGTACTGAGGTTATTGTTGTGAAATTCACGAAAACGGCCAGTTCAACAGCCTTGCACAGGCGGCAGCCAAGGCAGAATATTTGGCAGCTGAAACGTTTAACCTGACCAGGCGGCCACGTTACTCGATAATCTCCCCAGGAAAAAGCCCCATCCTGTCGGACAATTGCGACAATGGTCGTCTGCGCGCGGTGGCAACTCCGGGTCAAACTACCCGGTCAGGCCTCGCAGCCAGCCCCGGTAATAATAAGGAAAATTCGGTGAAACTCAGCGATATCGCCCGTCTGGCCGGTGTGTCCGTGACCACTGCCAGCTACGTCATCAATGGCAAGGCCGAACAGCAGCGCATCAGCAGCGGCACTGTCGAGCGTGTGCGCGCGGTGGTCGAGGCCCATGGCTTCACGCCCAACCCGCAAGCCGCCGGCCTGCGCAGCCGACACACCCGCACATTGGGCTTCATTCTCCCTGACCTTGAGAACCCCAGCTACGCGCGCATCGCCAAGCAGTTGGAACAAGGCGCCCGCGCCCGGGGCTATCAACTGCTGATTGCCAGCAGCGATGACCAGCCCGACAGCGAGCGCCAGCTGCAGCAACTGTTCCGCGCCCGCCGTTGCGACGCCCTGTTCGTCGCCAGCTGCCTGCCGGTGGAAGACGACAGCTACCGTGAACTGCAGGACAAGGGCATGCCGGTGATCGCCATTGACCGCCGCCTGGACCCAGCGCACTTCTGCTCGGTCATCAGCGATGACCGCGATGCCAGCCGCCAGTTGGCGGCCAGCCTGCTAAACGCTGCCCCGCGCAGCATCGCCCTGATCGGCGCGCGCCCTGAGCTTTCGGTCAGCCAGGCCCGTGCCGGCGGCTTCGACGAAGCGCTGCAAGGCTATGCCGGTGAAGTGCGGCGTTACCAGGGCGAGGCATTCAGCCGCGAATGCGGCCAGCGCCTGATGCAGCAACTGATCGACGAGCAAGGCGGGTTGCCCGATGCCTTGGTCACCACTTCCTACGTGCTGCTGCAAGGGGTGTTCGACACCCTGCAGGCGCGCCCCGCCGACTCGCGCCAGCTGCAGCTGGGCACCTTCGGTGACAATCAACTGCTCGATTTCCTGCCGCTTCCGGTCAATGCCATGGCCCAGCAGCACGGGCTGATTGCTGCCACCGCACTGGAGCTGGCCTTGGCTGCAATCGAGGAAAAACGCTACGAACCCGGCGTACACGCCATCGGTCGAACCTTCAAGCAACGGATCACAGCGGGCTGAGCATGCGCCTGATCGACACCCACACCCACCTCGACTTCCCCGACTTCGATGCCGACCGCCCGCGCCTGCTGGCCAACGCGGCGGCGCGAGGGGTTGAACGCATAGTGGTGCTGGGGGTGTATCAGGCGAACTTCCAGCGGGTATGGGACCTGGCCTGCGCCGAGACGCAGGTGTTTGCAGCCCTTGGGCTGCATCCGGTCTATCTCGACCAGCATCGCCCCGAGCACCTCACGCAACTGCGCGACTGGCTGGACCGCCTGCGCGGCGACCCGCGCCTGTGCGCTGTGGGTGAGTTCGGGCTGGACTACTACCTCGAAGCACTGGACAAAGGCCGCCAACAGGCGCTGTTCGAGGCCCAGTTGCAACTGGCCTGCGACTTCGCACTGCCCGCCTTGCTGCATGTGCGCCGCAGCCACGCCCAGGTGATCGCCACGCTCAAGCGCTACAAGCCGGCGCGGGCGGGGGTGATCCATGCGTTTGCGGGCAGCTACGAAGAAGCGCGTGAATACATCAAGCTCGGGTTTCGCCTTGGCCTTGGCGGGGCAGCCACCTGGCCCCAGGCGTTGCGGCTGCGCAAGACCCTGGCACGGCTACCGCTGGAGAGCGTCGTGCTGGAGACCGATGCGCCGGACATGGCCCCGGTGATGTACCCGGGTGAGCGCAACAGCCCGGAGCACCTGCCTGAGATCGCGGCGGCGCTGGCGCAGGTGATGGGGGTCGATGTCGAGCAACTGGCCGCCGCCAGCAGCCGCAATGCCTGCGAGCTGTTTGGCTGGTAGCCAGCTACCTGGGTAGGCTCAGACCAGCACCGTCCACAAGGCGAACCCGGCATACCACAGCACCGCGCAGCGCAGCAGCAACTCCCACAAGCTGTCCAACCGGCTCAACCCACGCTGGCTGTCTTCTTCCTCGGGAATATCGTCGGCAATCCGGCCGACCCGGGCCACCAGGTGCCCGGCGCTGATGTGCCAGTTGAGCAGTTCGTGGAGCATGACGCGGGTGACCGCGACGAAATTGCCGACCAGCGCGAAGCTCAAGGCCAGCACCCGCACCGGCAGCCAGTCCATGATGTGCCGCAATTGCTCGGCACGCGCCTTGAGCGCGGGCTGATTGCTATGCTCGCCGCACAGCGCCAGCAGGCGATAGGCCAACGCAGCACCTGGGCCGAGCACGAAATACCAGAAGATCACGGCAAAGAAGCTCTGGTAAACCTGCCACAGCAAATAGCCCTGCACGCGCACCAGCAGGCTTTGCGGTTCGTCGGCCACCAGGCCCAGATCGCGCTCGGCAACGTGCAGGGCGGCCTGATCATCACCGCGCCGCCAGGCATCTCGAAACGGCCCCAGCGCCGCCTTCGCATCGCCGCGGCCCAGGCTGTAGACCAGCACCAGCAGGTGTACCGGCAATGCCAGCAGGCCATAGGCCACCGGCTCCAGCACATGCAGCAGCAGTACCAGCACCGCTACCGGCGCCAGCACCAGAATGGCCAGCGTCCACCACGGCTGCACCTTGCCGCTGCGCTCCAGGCGCACCATCTCGCCCAGGAAAAAACCATCGCGCTGTACTTGATGGCGCAGTGCCGAGAACTTCTCGACCCACAGCGCCAGCAGCAGAACCAGAAAACTCATGGGTAATCCTCGTTATCCTTCACGGTTTGGCGATAGCGGCCCCAGTCGAATGCCGGGCCTGGGTCGGTCTTGCGCACCGGCGCAATGTCGCTGTGGCCCTGGATGCGCGCCAGGCCGATGACCGGCCAGGCGTTGCGGATCTGCCGGGTAAGCTGCGCCAGCGTGGCGTACTGGGCATCGGTGTAAGGCAGGTCGTCAGTGCCTTCGAGCTCGATGCCGATGGAAAAGTCATTGCAGCCTTCACGCCCGTCGAAGCTGGAGACGCCAGCATGCCAGGCGCGGTCGAGCAATGACACGAACTGGGTCACGGCGCCATCGCGCTCGACGAACAGGTGCGCCGACACCGTCAGCTGGCAGATGCTCTGGAAATAGGGGTGCTCATTGGCGTCCAGGCGGTTCTGGAAGAACTCCTGAACCTTGCCGGTGCCGAAACACGCGGGCGGCAGGCTGATGTTGTGGATCACCAGCAGGGAAATCGACTCGCCCTCGGGGCGCGCGTTGAAGTTCGGCGAAGGGCAGTGGGTGATTCCGTGGAACCAGCCGGTGGCACGGTCCAATTGCATGGTGGCAGATCCTGAAAAACGCCGGGTACAGAACAGCAGTATGCCCTGCGGGCGAGGCCGTTTGCATGTGAATCATTGTAAGGGGGTCAATGCACCTGCTGTTGCCGCAGCCCTTCAAGCACCGACGCCAGCGCCCGTTCGAACAGCAAACCGTCATCGAGCACACGCGCATCCCCCCGCTGCAGCGCCTGGGCCAGGCTGCCAGTGCTCCATTCTCGCACCTTCATGCCCGTGCGATTGGCAAAGACCAACCGATCATTGCTGTCGATACGTGCCACCAGCTTGCAGCGCAGTGGGTCGTCTTCATCGAACACCTCGACCCAGGTGCCGATACGCAGGCGCTGCACTTGGCGCAGTTGCGCGGCGAACCCATCGGCAATGTGCAAGGGCGCACAGGCCGGCTCTTCGGCGAGGGCCAGGACGATGTCCTCGGCTACCCGTACCTCTTGCAACGCCGGGTGGTCATCGGCCAATGGCGGTACGCAAGCCGAGCAGGCACGCAGGTGCAATTGCTCCAGTTGCTGGAAGAAGTCGCGGGTGGCGGACGAGTCCAGCGCCACGCCAGCCAGGCCTTCACGCAAGGCCTTGAGCAGGCCTGGCACCTGTTGCAGCAGTTGCTCGCAGGCCTGGTGCGGGGCAATGCTGACGAGCAGAGTGTCCATGGTGGCCAGGGCATCACGCCACACGGGCGAGCCTTCGCCCTGCTTGAGCCACGCCAGCAGCAGCACCTGGCTCCAGGCCTGCACCAGCATCTGTACCACCACCTGCGGCAACACCCGCCCGCGCAGACGCTGGTTGAGCACTTGCTGCACCCGCAGGCGGGCCTGCAAGGTGCGCGCCCGGCCCTCTTCGGCGTCTCGGGTGCGCTGCTCGAGCAGCTCGTTACGGCGGCGCTCGTCGTGGCTGAAGGCGAGGAATTCGTCGAGCAGTTCGGCGAACAGGCACGCGTCCTCGGTGTAATCGTTGAGCAGGCGCTGAATGATTCGCTCCACCCGCAGATGCAAACTGTCGCGCAGGCCCTCACCGCCGTGCTCCCAGCCGATCGCAGCAGCAGCGATCTCGTTGAGCAGGCGGCGGGCCGGGTGGCTGGCACGGCTGAACAACCCCTTGTCGAGCAGCGCGACCTTGAGCAGCGGGATATGCAAACGCGCAATCAGCGCCCGCAGGCTGGGCGGCAGGTTGTGGTCATTGTGGATATAGCCGAACAGCAGGCCGACCAGGTTGATCATGTCTTCATCGGCGGTGGCGATGCGCCGGCGGGTGCCACTGCGCACACTGACGCGCAACAGCAGTTGCTCAAGCTGCTGGCCGAGTTCGAAGTCATCTGCCGCTTGGGTGGCGGGTACATAGTGTTGCAGGTGCGAGAGCAGGCGCAGCAGGTCGCCGGTGCTGATCGGTTGGGCAGCGGCCACAGCCTGCAAACGCGGTGCGATCTGCCCACGCGACGGGGCCAGCAGTGCCTGCAGCGAAGCAAAAAACGCTTGCCCCGCACTGTCCGCGCCCTCCTGCCCCTGTGCCTCCAGGTTTGCCGGCCGGCGCCCGGCACTCATGCGCCGGTCCTCGGCACGCCGACGCGGTGCGGGTTGCAACTCGGGCAGCACGCCGGCGGCGGCCAGCAACTGGTTGGCCTCCGCGTAAAGCACATCCACATCACGCAGCACGTAGCGCTCGAAGAGCTTGAGCAACACCAGCTTCACCCGCAGACCGACCCCCAGGTTGCGGCCCGCATCGAGAAAATAACCGCACAGGGCAGCAGGCCCGACCGGGTTCTGCTGCTCCGCTACAGGGCGATCGAGCAAGGCCTGCAAGCGCAGGCCCAGTTGCTGGAGGGCAATGCCGTCACGCGAGAGCACGCGCGCGACCATCCCTTCAAGCGCCGATGCGCGCTCCAGTTGCGCCTTGCTCGCTGCGCTTTGCGTTTCACCCAGGCACCCCAAGGGGTCAACCTTGCCGATGCTGGCGAAGGTGTCGTAGAAGGTATCGAGAAAGCCCCGCTCGATGCTTTTGCGCTTCAGGCGCACGTCGCGCATCGCTTCGAAATACAGGTTCTGGTCGCAGCGCTCGAAGGCCTTGTCGGCCATCTCGAACAGGGTGTCGTCGGCGTTGTCGAACAAGGCTTGCAGGCCTTGGCGCAATTGCAGTGCAGCCTTGTCGCGCACTTGCAGGAGCAGTACCGGAAGGCAAGGCAGAGGCGTGCGCGCCCCTCTGTCGATGGCTGCCGCCAGCGGCACCACCTTGCCTTCTTTATGCATCCCGAACTCCTTGCAGGCTCGCTTGCCCGAGCGGGCAATAATTCGTCAAAGCTATGACGCCAAATACTGGGCACTATTATCAGCAAAAAATCTGATAGCTGCCAGCGCCGTTTCGCGTGCAGGGAAATGACCCTGCTTTGCCGCACATGCTCACACCGACCGACCAAAGGTCACCCGCCAGGGCGCTGTACACACCGGCCCCCTGCCCTATAATCGCCGGCATCTAGCTTGTGGAGCCGACCATGCCGAACCTACGCCTCGCCGACCTGACCGCCGAAATCGAAGCCAACGTGCGCCGCGCGCTGCTGGAGGACATCGGCAGTGGCGATATCACCGCGCAGCTGATCCCTGCCGAGCGCCTGGCCAAGGCGACCATCATTACCCGCGAGGACTGCGTGATCGCCGGCACCGCCTGGGTCGACGCCGTGTTTCGCCAGCTCGACCCGCGGGTAGCCGTGCACTGGCAAGTCGCCGACGGCGACCGCGCGCTGGCCAACCAGCCGCTGTTCCACCTGGAAGGCCCGGCACGCTCGCTGCTCAGCGGTGAGCGCAGTGCGCTCAACTTTTTGCAGATGCTGTCTGGCGTCGCCACGCGCGCGCGCTTTCTGGCCGACCTGGTCGACGGCACCCAGGTGCGCCTGCTCGACACCCGCAAGACCCTGCCCGGCCTGCGCCTGGCGCAAAAGTACGCAGTCACCTGTGGCGGTTGCGACAACCACCGCATCGGCCTTTACGATGCCTTCCTGATCAAGGAAAACCACATCGCCGCCAGCGGTGGCGTGCCTGAAGCGGTCGCAGCAGCGCACCGCATCGCCCCTGGCAAACCCGTGGAAATCGAGGTCGAAAGCCTGGACGAACTGCGCCAGGCCCTGAGTGCGGGCGCGGATATCATCATGCTCGACGAGCTGACCCTGGATGAAATGCGCGAAGCGGTGCGCATCACCGCAGGCAAGGCCAAACTTGAGGCCAGCGGCGGCGTCAACGAGAGCACCTTGCGGGTGATTGCCGAAACCGGCGTCGATTACATCTCCATTGGTGCCATGACCAAGGATGTGAAGGCGGTGGACTTGTCGATGCGCTTGAGCCTCTGAAGGCGCAGAAAATTGCAGGCATGAAAAAACCGGCCAGATGGCCGGTTTTTTTTTAACGTTGGATCAGAACGAGGCGTTGGCCAAGCCGTCCAGGTAACGCTCGACGTCCAGTGCCGCCATGCAGCCTGCACCGGCCGAGGTGATGGCCTGACGGTAGACGTGGTCGGCCACGTCGCCCGCTGCGAACACACCTTCGACGTTGGTGGCAGTGGCGTTGCCTTCACGGCCGCCATTGACCACCAGGTAGCCGTCCTTGAGGGTCAGCTGGCCTTCGAACAGCGACGTGTTCGGCGTGTGGCCGATGGCGATGAACACGCCGTCGACCTTGATTTCGTCGCTGCTGCCATCGTTGTTCTTCAGGCGCGCACCGGTCACGCCCATGTTGTCACCCAGTACTTCGTCCAGGGTGGCGTTGAGCTTGAGCTCGATCTTGCCTTCGGCCACGCGGGCGTTGAGCTTGTCGACCAGAATCTTCTCGGCACGGAAGGTTTCGCGACGGTGAACCAAGGTCACCTTGCTGGCGATGTTGGCCAGGTACAGCGCCTCTTCAACCGCGGTGTTGCCGCCACCGACAACGGCTACCGGCTTGTTGCGGTAGAAGAAGCCGTCACAGGTAGCGCAGGCCGAAACACCCTTGCCCATGAAGGTTTCTTCCGACGGCAGGCCCAGGTAGCGAGCGCTGGCGCCAGTGGCAACGATCAGCGCGTCGCAGGTATAGGTGCCACTGTCACCTTGCAGGGTGAATGGCTTGTTGGCCAGGTCGACAGCGTTGATGTGGTCGAAGACGATCTCGGTCTCGAAGCGCTCGGCGTGCTCTTGCATGCGCTGCATCAGGGCTGGGCCAGTCAGGCCATGGGGGTCGCCCGGCCAGTTGTCGACTTCGGTGGTGGTCGTCAGCTGGCCACCGGCCTGCATGCCGGTGATCAGCAGCGGCTTGAGGTTGGCACGGGCGGCATAGACTGCGGCGCTGTAACCGGCAGGGCCGGAACCGAGGATGATGACGCGCGAATGACGTACTTCAGACATGTCGAACTCCTGTCGAGCCGGCCGCACGGGGCCAGCATCGGTGTGCCGGCGGTGCCAGCTGGAATTTAAAAAGGACCCACGCAACCTTGGGGAAGGCTACAACGCGTCGGTCCAGAACCTAAAAGTTGAGCGCACTGTAGCGAGGTCGCAAAGATTAAGGAAATATCCTTCGACAATCCACCTCATAGGCATCGTCTATTCAGCAATTTCATTCACGAAAAACGCCCTGATGCTTTTGTTACAGCGAATTTCGCCGACATCGCCCGCCTTTCGTCGGCGCAACAAACTCGGTAAGGTCAGCGCGTTTTCCTTATGTTCGGAGTGTCTCGATGCAAGCCCCTGTCCTCTCTGGCCCCCAGTATCTGCGCGAAGGCCTGAAACTGGTGCTGAGCCCGAACCTGCGGTTGTTCGTGCTGCTGCCCCTGGCGGTCAACCTGCTGCTGTTCGGCGGCCTGATCTACTTTGCCGGCCACCAGTTCAGTGTGTGGGTCGACGCGCTGATGCCGACCCTGCCAAGCTGGTTGAACTTCCTCACGTACATTCTCTGGCCACTGTTCGTCGCCCTGGTGGTGCTGATGGTGTTCTTCACCTTCACCCTGGTGGCCAACGTCATTGCCGCGCCGTTCAATGGTTTTCTGGCCGAAAAGGTCGAAGTGGTGGTGCGCGGCGAAGACAATTTCCCCGCGTTCAGCTGGGCTGAGCTGGTGGCCATGGTGCCGCGCACCTTTGGCCGCGAGATGCGCAAGCTGGGCTACTTCCTGCCCCGGGCGATCGGCCTGTTCATCCTGTCGTTGATCCCGGTGGTCAACGTGATCGCGGCGCCGCTGTGGCTGATTTTTGGGGTATGGATGATGGCTATCCAATACATCGACTACCCGGCGGACAACAACAAGATGAGCTGGCAGGACATGCTCGCCTGGCTGCGCAGCAAGCGCTGGCAGTCGCTGGGCTTTGGCGGCATCACCTACCTGGCGCTGATGGTGCCGGTGGTGAACGTGCTGATGATGCCAGCGGCGGTGGCCGGTGCTACGTTGTTCTGGGTACGCGAGCGTAACTGAGCCTGGCACGCGCTGGTGTAGGAGCGGCCTTGCGTCGCGAAAGGGTCGCGTAGCGGCCCCAGGTTCTGTGGCGCAGCAAAAATCGCCGGGGCCGCTTTGCGACCCTTTCGCGACGCAAGGCCGCTCCTACAACAACAACAACAACAACAACAACAACAACAATCACTGAGCCAGTCGGCTGGAAAACTGCCCCACCACGTCCACCACCCGCTTCGCCCCGTCCTGAATCTCGACGATCACGTTGCCGGTCTCATCGGCAAGCGCCAGCCCCTGCTCGGCCTGGCGCTTGCTGGTGTCGATGATCGCCACCGCAGCCTGGGCCAATTGCTCGTTCTGCTGCACGACCCGGGCAATCTCTTCGGTGGCAGTGCTGGTTCGCGAGGCCAGCTGGCGTACTTCGTCGGCGACCACGGCAAACCCCCGCCCCTGCTCCCCCGCACGGGCTGCCTCGATGGCGGCGTTGAGCGCCAGCAGGTTGGTCTGCCCGGCAATGTCGCTGATGGTCTTGATGATTGAGCCGATCACCCGCGACTGAGTGTCCAGCGCCTGGATACCCTCGGCCGCTTCCTGCATCGACGCCTCCAGCCCACGCATGACGCTTACGGTTTGCGTGACCACCTCGGTGGCCTTGCGCGCGCTGGTGTCCGTGCCCAACGAGGTGTTGAAGGCGATGTCCGCCGCCTCGGCAACTGCCTGCTCCTGGTTGACCTGGTCGGTGATCACGGTGGCAAATTTGACCACTTTGTACAGCACGTCATGGGCATCAAAGATCGGGTTGTAGGACGCCTCCAGCCACACTACCCGGCCATGGGCATCGATGCGCTTGAAGCGCTCAGCGATGTACTCGCCCCGGCGCAGCTTGTCCCAGAACGCCTGATAGCCTGCCGAATTGGCTTCTGCAGGCTCACAGAAGATGCGGTGATGCTTGCCGCAGATCTGCTCGAGACGGTAGCCGACCGCGCTCAGAAAGCGTTCGTTGGCAGTCAGGATGGTGCCATCGAGGCCAAATTCGATCACGGCGGTCGAGCGCATCAATGCCTTGATCAGGCTTTCGTGCTCGCGTGAGGTTTCGATGGTGCGGGTAAGGTCGCTCGAGTGCAGGGTGAAATACTTGAGGCGCCCTTCGCTGTTCTTGACCGGCTGCAGGATGGAGCGCAGCCAGGCTTCCTGGCCATTGCCACGCAGCAGGCGGAACGCCCCGTTGAGGTGCTCGCCACGGCTGATGGCACTTTTCATGCGCTGATAGAAATCCAGCGTCTTCACATGGGGCGGGACAATGTCTTCGAGTTTGCGTCCAAGCAGTTGGTCGGCACGGTAGAGCATCTCGCTCTCGAAGTTGCCGTTGACCATCTCGATCCGTCCTTGGGGGTCGAGCTGGAGCACCAGCATCTCGCTGTCGAGGCTGCTCTTGACCTGTTCGACCGACAGCAGGTCTTCACGCAGTTGCTGGATTTCTTGCTTGAGCTTGTTGTTGAACATTCCCGCTCTCCTGGAGCGCAGCACGTAATCGAATGCATCTTCATCGGCTGGTGGTGGCAGGTTCTTGAGCACCCTGCAGACAAATATTCACACCGTTGAAACAACCGGCGATCAGGCGTCACCTGCACGTCACAAGGCCGTCACATGCGCGCAATGCTGCAGGAGGACACTTTTTGTCATGAATACACCCGCCCTGCGTATCACCCTCGTCAGCGAAACCTTCCCACCGGAGATCAACGGTGTCGCCAATACCCTTGGCCGCCTCAGCGAAGGGTTGCGCCAACGCGGGCATGACATCGAGATAGTACGCCCACGCCAAGCCGGCGAAGCGCCTGTGCAAAACGACCCGCAACTGATGCTGTGCCGCGGCTGGGGCTTGCCCGGCTACCCCGGCCTGCAATGGGGCGAAGTGTCCATGCACAAGCTGCTGCGGCGCTGGCGCAGACAACGCCCGGATGTGCTGTACATCGCTACCGAAGGGCCATTGGGGCTGAGTGCGCTGCGCGCGGCACGGCGCCTGGGGGTGCCGGTGGTCAGCGGTTTCCATACCAACTTCCCGCAGTACTCCGGCCAATATGGCTTGGGTTTGCTGGCACGCCTGCTCACCCACTACCTGCGCTGGTTTCATCGCCGCACGGCCATCACCCTGGTGCCCAGCGTCAGCCAGCGCCTGGAGCTTGAACGCCGTGGCTTCGAGCGCCTGGAACTGCTGGCTCGCGGCGTCGATGCCTGCCTGTTCAACCCGGCCCGGCGCAGCCAGGTGCTGCGTGAAAGCTGGGGGCTTGGCCCGGACGATATCGCCGTGCTGCATGTCGGGCGCTTGGCGGCAGAAAAGAACCTGGGGCTGCTGCGCCCGTGCCTGGACGCGCTGAAGCAGACTTATCCACAGAAGCGCCTGCGCCTGATCGTGGTCGGCGACGGCCCACAGCGCGCCGCCCTTGAACAACAAGTGGCTGATGCCGTGTTCTGTGGCGCCCAGCGCGGTGAGGCACTGGCCGAGCACTATGCCAGCGGTGACCTGTTCCTGTTCCCAAGCCTGACCGAAACCTTTGGCAACGTGGTACTCGAAGGCATGGCTTCGGGGCTGGCGGTGGTGGCCTACGATGAGGCGGCGGCCGCGCAACATCTTCGTCATGGGCACAGCGGCGCGCTGGCCATGCCCGGGGACCAGGCGGCCTTTATCGATGCCGCCTGCTGGTTGCTGGAAGAGGAAGAAACCCTGCGCCGAGTACGCCTGAATGCCCGTCAACACGCCAGCCGCCAAGGCTGGCCAGCAATTGTCGAGCAGTACGAGGCCTATCTGTATGGTGCCTGCAAACAACGCGCAGGCGCGGCGCAACAGGCCCCGGGCACTGCGCTGGCGATCAAGCCAGGTTCGACAGCCCCGCGCGGCTGAGGAAAAACCTTAGCCCAGGGCCTTCTCGATGGCCTGAACCACGGCAGGGTCATCCGGCGCAGTGCGCGGCGAGAAGCGCGCCAGCACGCGGCCGTCCTTGCCTACCAGAAACTTTTCGAAGTTCCAGCTGATGTCACCGGGGAATTCAGCCCCCTCCCCTGCCAGCAGGCGATACAGCGAGTGGCGTTGTGGCCCATTGACCTCCAGCTTGGCGCCCAAGGGGAAGCTGACACCGTAGTTGAGGCTGCAGAATTCCTGGATTTCCTTCTCGCTGCCAGGCTCCTGGCCGGCAAACTGGTTGCAGGGCAGCCCCAGCACGCTGAAACCCTTGCCCTTGAACTGCTGTTGCAGCTTTTCCAGAGAAGCGTATTGCGGCGTCAGGCCACACTTGGAGGCAACGTTGACCACCAGCACCACTTGGCCCTTGAACGGTGCGAGGGGCAGATCCCCGCCGTTCAGTGCCTCCAACTTCAGGTCGTGAAATGCACTCATGATGTAATCCCCTCTCAGGTTCCCGATGGCCGCGTGGGCGAAATCCGCCCAATAAAAAAGCGCTCGTCCAAGCCGTCCACCTCCCGTTGGGAAGGCAAATGGCTTGCCCGAGCGCCTGGCGACTCTCTGAGCTTAGCGCAGAAAATCAGTGGTGATGGCCACCTTCACCGTGGATGTGACGGTGAGCGATTTCTTCTTCGCTGGCGTCACGCACGTCGACAACCTTGACCTGGAAGGTCAGGCGCTGGCCGGCCAGCGGGTGGTTGCCGTCAACGGTAACGTCGTCGCCGTCGAGGTCGCGAATGGTGACGATCTGCATCTGGCCATCCGGCGCCGAGGCGTGGAACTGCATGCCGACTTCCAGCTCGTCGACGCCTTCGAACAGGCTGCGGTTCAGGGTGCTGACCAGCTCGGCCAGGTATTCACCGTACGCGTCTTCCGGCTCGATGGAGACATTCAGCTCGTCACCGGCCTGTTTGCCTTCCAGGGCTTTTTCCAGGCCCGGGATGATGTTGCCGGCACCGTGCAGGTAAACCAGCGGCGCGCCACCGGCGGAGCTGTCGATGGTCTCCCCGGCGTCGTTGGTCAGGGTATAGTCGATGGAGACAGCCTTGTTGGCGGCGATCAGCATGGGGCAAGACCTTTTGCAAAAGTATGTAGAGCGGACAAGTGTAACCAAGCCATCGCCCGATTGCGAACGCGCCTCGGCCGAGGAACAGCCCATCAGTCGGATCACTGGCTTCCATCAGGACGAAGAAGGCCACTGGGTGGTCGAGCTGTCGTGCGGCCACACCCAGCACCTTCGCCACCAACCGCCCTGGCAAGCACGCCCGTGGGTGCTCGATGCCGCTCAGCGCCAGCAGCGCATCGGCCAGGCTTTCGCCTGTGGCTGGTGTGCACAGGCGGCCGATAGCGCTACCCTTGGCCGTTGATTCCTTGCACCGCTTTATTTCGAGAAGCACGCATGCAAACATTTTTCATTGCGCCGACCGACTTTGGTGTCGGCCTGACTTCAATCAGCCTGGGCCTGGTTCGCACCCTTGAACGCGCAGGCCTGAAGGTCGGTTTTTTCAAGCCCATCGCCCAGCCGCACCCCGGCGATACCGGCCCCGAGCGCTCCACCGAACTGATCGCACGGACCCACGGCATCAAGCCGCCCAAGCCGTTGAGCCTGGCGCACGTCGAGCGCATGCTCGGCGATGGCCAACTTGACGAACTGCTCGAAGAAATCATCCGCCTCTATCAGCAAGCCTGCGTGGGCAATGACGTGGTAGTGGTCGAGGGCATGGTGCCGACCCGCCACGCCAGCTACGCGGCGCGGGTCAACCTGCACCTGGCCAAGAGCCTGGATGCCGAGGTGATTCTGGTGTCGGCGCCGGAAAACGAGGTCCTCAGCGAGTTGTCCGGCCGGGTCGAGCTGCAGGCCCAGCTGTTCGGCGGCCCACGCGACCCGAAAGTGCTCGGGGTGGTCCTCAACAAGGTGCGCACCGAAGAAAGCATGGCGGACTTCGCCACGCGCCTGCGCGAGCACTCGCCGTTGCTGCGCGGCAACGACTTCCGCCTGCTGGGCTGCATCCCTTACCAGCCCGAGCTGAACGCCCCGCGCACCCGCGATGTGGCCGACCTGCTTGGCGCCCAGGTGCTCAACGCCGGGGACTACGAGCAGCGGCGCATGAGCAAGATCATCATCTGCGCACGCACCGTGGCCAACACCGTGCCATTGCTCACACCTGGCACCCTGGTGGTGACCCCGGGTGACCGTGACGACATCATTCTGGCCGTGAGCCTGGCGGCGATCAATGGCGTGCCCCTGGCCGGCCTGCTGCTGACCAGCGACAGCAAGCCCGATGCGCGCATCCTTGGCTTGTGCCGCGGCGCCCTGCAAGCCGGCCTGCCGATTCTGTCGGTGAGTACCGGTTCGTACGACACGGCCAATCAGCTCAACTCACTGAACCGCGAGATCCCCGTGGATGACCGCGAGCGTGCCGAGTTCATCACCGATTTCGTCGCCAGCCACCTCGACGCGGCCTGGCTGCATCAGCGCTGTGGCACACCACGTGAGCTGCGTCTGTCGCCTGCGGTGTTCCGCTATCAGTTGATTCAACGCGCACAACAGGCCAACAAGCGCATCGTCCTGCCCGAGGGCGCCGAGCCGCTGTTGGTGCAGGCGGCGGCGATCTGCCAGGCCCGTGGCATCGCGCGTTGCGTACTGCTGGCCAAGCCCGAGGCCGTCGAAGCCGTTGCCCGCGCCCAGGGCATTACCCTGCCGCCAGACCTGGAAATACTCGACCCGGAGCTGATTCGCGGGCGCTATGTCGAACCGATGGTCGAGCTGCGCAAAAGCAAGAACCTCAATGCGCCCATGGCCGAGCAGCAGCTGGAAGACCCGGTGGTGATCGCCACCATGATGCTGGCCCTGGATGAGGTCGACGGCCTGGTCTCGGGCCTGGTGCACTCCACCGCCAACACCATCCGCCCGGCCCTGCAGCTGATCAAGACGGCGCCAGGTGCCAGCCTGGTGTCTTCGGTGTTCTTCATGCTGTTCCCCGAGCAGGTGCTGGTGTACGGCGACTGCGTGATGAACCCGCACCCCAGTGCCGCAGAACTTGCAGAAATTGCCCGGCAGAGCGCCGAATCGGCACAGGCCTTCGGCATCGCGCCGCGTGTGGCGATGATCAGTTATTCAAGTGATTCGGCGAGCGATGAAGAAGTCGAGAAGGTGCGCGAAGCGACACGCCTGGCACAAAGCGCGGAGCATGATCTGCTGATCGATGGGCCGTTGCAGTATGACGCTGCGGCCAACCCGGCCATCGCCCGGGAACTGGCACCAAACAGCCCGGTTGCCGGGCGAGCCACGGTGTTCGTCTTCCCCGACCTCAATACCGGCAACACCACGCACAAAGCGGTGCAGCGCAGTGCCGATGGGGTCAGCCTGGGGCCGATGCTGCAGGGGTTGCGCAAGCCGGTGAACGATTTGCCGCGCGGGGCTCAGGTGGACGATATCGTGCATACAATCGCCCTGACGGCGATTCAGGCCAGCGTCGTGCGCTGAAGCCTTGGGGCTGCTTGGCAGCCCCAAGGCGACCCTCATGACTTACGGATACTGCTGAACCTGCCCTTGCTGGTCATACTGCTGACCTGGGATCGGCTTCAGGTTGACCTCCACGCGACGGTTCTGTGCCCGGCCGTTGGCGTCGCCGTTGCTGGCGATCGGCTGGTCCGGGCCCATGCCACGTACCGAAATGCGCGAAGCATCCACACCCTGCGACGTCAGGTAGGTGCTGACCGCCTGCGCGCGGCGCTGGGACAGGTCCATGTTGTGCTGACGGCTGCCGGTGCTGTCGGTGAAGCCGACCACTTCGATGGTGTTCTGGTTGAACTGCTTGAACGAGCCGGCCAGGTTGTTCAGCGGCGAGTAGAAGCTTGGCGCGATGTTGGCCGAGTCGGTGGCGAAGGTGATGTTGCCTGGCATGATCAGCTTGATCTGGTCGCCCTGGCGCTGCACCTCGACGCCGGTATTGGCCATTTGTGCGCGCAGTGCGGCTTCCTGTTTGTCGGCGTAGTAGCCGTAACCGGCTGCTGCGGCACCCACTGCGGCGGCGCCGATCAGCGCACCTTTACCCCGGTTGTTGTGGTCGATGGCGGCACCGGCGACAGCGCCGGCCAACGCGCCCAAGCCGCCGTACTTGGCGGTCTTGCTCATCCCCGTGGAGCCCTGCGCCTGACCCTGGTTGTCGTACGGGTTCTGGCTTGCGCAGCCAGTCATCAGGGCTGCAGCGGTTGCGACGATAATCAGACGACGCATGGTGAACATGGACAAGCTCCTACTGAAATTCATAAATGCGGCAGACCGCGAATGGATCTATGCCAGCCTTGGATTGCCAAGCGGCAAAAAAATTCCATGAACACGTTTTCACGCAGGTTCATGCCCGCACGAACGGGTTCTCGCGCATCTCGTCACCCAGGCGGGTGTCTGGCCCGTGGCCTGTGACCACGATGGCCGTTTCATCCAGCCGGTACAACCGCTCCTTGATCGAACGAACGATAGCCCGCTGATCACCGCCCCACAAATCGGTGCGGCCAATACCGCGACGGAACAGGGTATCGCCGGCAATCAACAGCTTGGCATCGGCGAACCAGAAGCTCATCGAGCCGGGCGTGTGCCCCGGGGTATGCAAGGCCACGCCACAACCACAGGCCAGTTCCTCGTCATCGCTCAGCCAGCGGTCTGGGGCAGGCACCGGGGTGTAAGGTACGCCGAACACCTGGCACTGCATCTCCAGGTTGTCCCACAGCGACTGGTCGTCCTTGTGCAGGTGCAATGTCGCGCCAGTCAGTTCCTTCAACTTGCCCGAGGCGAGGAAGTGATCGAAATGCGCGTGGGTGTGGATGATGCTTACCAAGGTCAGGCCATGGGCTTGCAGGCGGGCGAGGATCTTCTCCGGGTCACCGCCTGGGTCGACGACGATGGCCTTTTTGCTCAGCGGGTCGCCGATCAGGGTGCAATTGCACTGCAGGGGGCCTACGGGGAAGGTTTCGCGGATGAGGGTGGGGGGAGCGTGGTTCATTCAACGTCTCGGTAGTAAAACAGGGGGATCCACGCAGTTCCTGGAATGAGAAAACCACCGAAGCATCATCAATCCGCTGAAAATCGGAATGCGAAAACTCACCTTCGGTAAACGAAAAACCGGCACTTTGGCCGGTTTTTACACAGAAGACCTGAGACAGTCAGGTACAGGAGCTGGTGCGGCTTGGTGATGGCATTTTGATCTTCAGGATGAAGCGCCTGCGAGAGGGCCAACCGGCTCAAGCTCTGCCCCCTTCCCTTTAGCGACTTGTAGGAAACGCATTTGGTTTTCGGAAATTCGACCTGCGAGGCGTCTAGCCTCAGCCTCAAATTTCGCCACCAATAGCTTTTCCTGCCTCTTTGCGGATCGCATGATTACCTCCAAAGCCTGATCGGGCATAGCACGGATACTATTAGGGATCTATCTGGATCACAAGCCGACCATCAGACGTGTTTGTGAATCCAAGCGCTTCATATAGTGGCCTTGCCCCAGCGAGAGGGTCTTGCACCTCGATCTCCCGACAACCCAACATTCGGGCGTAATAATCAACGGCCAACAGTGCCAGAGAGGCGACCTGCCCCTTCAGCGGATGAGACCTACAAGGGTTGCTCTCCAACAATATGACCTTTATGCACAGGCGGCTTCTTCGGGGGCTTGCATAACAGAGACCGCAGAGCTCAGTACCGTACCAGATAGAAAGATCGAAACCCTTCGTGTCTTTATCTTTCCAGGCAGAAACCTCCTCCCAAGGGAACAGGGCGACACCCTCTGACCACTCAAGGGAAGCAGTAATGGCTTCATACGTTATGGGCTCCATTCGGACACTGGTAGTCGCGATAGAGTTGCTCAAAAACTCTGGTTGACGGTGCAGGAACTCATTGACAAGGGCTCTGGCCTGGGATCGAAAGACTTGGTAACGAAGATTAATATTTCGCTGCCTCATGGAAGTCCCTTCCACCGAATGGACTCCATAACCATTCAGAACTCAAGCCCGACTGATCCCATTCGCTCCCAAATCAGTAGTTCTGCCGATTGCGGCGAATTCAAGTCACATTGACTGATGAGCGAAGCCAGGTCGTACGGACCCATCTTGACGCTATTCATATTGCTCACTGCCCGCCCCTCACCTTCAAGCCGGTCTGGAAGATCAGGCAGAGTCCATGAGTGGAGCTTGGATTGCTGAACAGGGTTGCTCATGATTCATTCACTGGCAGTCATTTGGAATCGGATATCTACCAGCTCGAACCCTAATGAAAAAGGGCTAAAAATCCCTCTTAGCTGTCTTCGGATCCTTCCCACAGTACATCGGGAAACCTTTCCTCCAAGTCGACCGGAAAGGTTACGCTTTATGACAATAGAGGCACTTTTTCAGCCTTTCACCTCAAGGCAAAAACAACCTGAACAACCCGCCCCCAAGCGCCCCGCCATTGGAAATCTCGATGCGCCCCTTCACCCCATCGCTCTCATGCAGCGCCGCGATCCGCGCAGCGAAGTACAGGCCCAGGCCAGTACTGCCACTGTGTGAATCGATCCCCTGAATGAACTCTTCCTGGCGTTCGAGCATGCGCTGTGGATAACCCGGGCCGTCATCGTTGACGCAGATCACCAGTTGGTTGGCCTCTTCCTCGATGCTGATCAACAAGGCATGCCCGGCAAAACGGGTGGCGTTGGTGATCACGTTGGCGATCACCGACGCCACCAGTTCGCGGTCGAAAAAGCCCAACGGGTTGTCGGTGTCGATACGCCAGGTGGCGAGGATGTCGTTGTGCTTGAGTACTTCCTGATGGGCAGCCAACTGGGCTTCGATGAAGTCGTCCAGCTCGTGGTAGTCCGGGCAGACCGGCAGCTGGTTGACACCCAGTTTGTACAGCCCCAACAGCTGCACCAGCATACCGTTGAGGTGGCGGAACTCGTGCTCCATCACCCCTTGCTCGGTGCCAGTGCGCAACTCTTCGGGCAAGCGCGCCAGCCACTGGTCATGGGACTGGATCAGCGCTGACAGGGAGTTTTTGAGGTCGTGCACGGTGGAGGCGATCACCGTGGAAAAATCCAGCCCCTGATTGTCTTGATTCATGCGCCGAACACTCGGATGTGCAGTTTGCCATAGCGGTCATAGCGGTTGTCGCTGGCCGGGATGCCGGCAACGCTGGTCAAGGCGTTGCGGCATTCCTGCATGATCGCAGGCTGTGGGTCATCCCCCCCGATGCGCAGCAGCGCCTGGGCGGTGTTGAGGGCGATGCTGATGTTCTTCGGTTGCAAGGCCAAGGCCTTGCGGAACAACTGCAGCGCTTCGTCGAGCTGACCTCCCTGGTAACTACGCACTCCCTGGCGGTTGAGGGTTACGGCTTCGGTGATCGCATTGAGTACGGCCGGATCATCCGTCAGCTTGGCTACCTTCTGCATGACCTTGGGGTCATCGCCATAGCTTTCCACACAGCTTTTGAGCACCCCAATCGCGGCCGCTTCCTGCCCTGACGCCTGCAGTTGGGCAGCCACTGTCAGCGCAGCATCGACCGAGAAGAACTGTTCCATCTTGTCCAGACGCTGCATGGCCTGCTCGGTGAGCTTGGCGGCCGTCTCGGCGTCACCGGCCTGCTGCAGGCTCGCGGCTTTCATCATCCGGGCGCGCACCTGCAAGCCTTGATCCTCGGGGTTTTCCTTGGCCACTTCACTGAGCACGGTGTTGATCTCGACGCGGGTCCGGGCGTCCAGGCCAAAGCCTGCGTTCTTGCTCATCAAGGCCTGCACCAGGCCAAGGTTGTTCTCGGCATCCTTGTAGCGCGAACTCTGCCCCTGGTTCACTGCATGGCGGAACGCCTTCGAGGAGGTTTCAAAGTCCTCGTTGCCCAGCGCCAGCTTGCCCAGCGTGGCCTGCCGACGTACCGACAGCGGCGACAGCCGCACTGCTTCTTCCAGCATGTTCTGCGCGCGCTTGTTCTCGCCCTGCGCCACCAGCACTTCGGCCATGCCGTCGTACAGGCCCGGCATGATCGGGAAGGCCTTCAGTGCCTGCTCGTACACGCCCTGAGCCTGGGCATTCTGGCCACGCTTGTGCATCAGGCTGCCCAGCGCCGAGTACACCCACGGCTGCGGGCGGCTGGCGAGAATGGCCTTGAGGAACTTTTCCAGCTCGTCAAAGCGATTGAGGTTGCGCAGGGCATCGGCCCGGTAGCGCAGGCACAAAGGGGCGAAGCGCGGGTCCTTCTTGCACAGCTCGGCGCAGGCCGCCAGGACTTCGGCCGGGCGACCGCGGTCCAGGGCCTGGAGGATCGGCTTGAGCAAGGTCTTGCGCTGGAACAGCTTCTCGACGCGCTGGGCCAGGCCTACCCGGTTGAACGGCTTGGTCAGGTAGGCATCGGGCTCATGCTCGATGGCACTGAGGACGATGGCCTGGCTGCTCTCGGCCGTCACCATGATGAACACGCACTCATGGCTGATGTGCTTGTCGAGGATCAGGTCTTCGAGCACCTGCTGGCCGTTCTTCTTGCCGTCGCCCAGGTGGAAGTCCTGCAGGATGAAGTCATAACGTTTCTGCGCGCACATGCGCAGGGCCTGCTCGCCGCTGTCGGCAGTGTCCACGTCGCGCACACCCAGCTCGCGCAACATGGAACGTGTCGACGTACGAAAGTCGGTGAAGTCGTCGACGATCAGAAAGCTCTTTTGCCCGTACTGCAGCATCAACACGACCTGTATTGGGATGATTGAAAAATCGCGCAAGGCGATGCATACCACCGAATGCTGTATCGGCAACCGGTCGGGAAAGATGAGGGTTGAGCATGCAGCGCGCTAAACAATTGCGCGCAGTGGCCTCAAGCCATTACTTTAGCGAGCAAACCCCGCGAGGGCTACCTCAGGCCAGCAAGCCCAGCGATTTGGCCTTGGCCACCGCTTGCGTCCGGCGCTCGACGCCCAGCTTGCTGTTGATGTGGCTGGCATGGGTCTTGACGGTATGCAGCGAGATAAACAGCCGCTCGCTGATCTGCTGGTTGGAACACCCCTGCGCGATCAGTTCAAGCACAGCCCGCTCCCGACCACTCAACGCCTCGCCGCTGCCGCTGCTGACCACAGGTAATGGCGGCAGGCGCTTGAGCAGTTCGGCCTGCACCGCGCAACCGGGGTGCGCTGCAAGCTGCTCGTGCAGCCACTGTGGGTGTTTTTCGAGCAACGTTTGGAAGGGGTGCAGCACGCCGCCCTGCGCGGCTTCGAGCGCCTTGGGCAGCAGCCCGGCAGCTTGCGCTTCACGGCCCTCCCCTAGCAGCAGGGCAAGCCACTGGCACAGTGCACTGACGGCCAGCAGCATGCCGCCACTGGCCAAACCCCGTTCGACCAGCCCCGACAGGCGCTGAATAGATTCATCTGTGCGCAGCTGGATACGCGCCAGCAACGCCTGCTGCAGTTCGATATGCAGTGGCAGCAACGGGTGAAACTCCGGGGCCGCTGCGGGCTGCTCGCCGCCGTAGGTCTGCCCCAGCCGCAGCAACCACGACTCGGCAAGGTCGGTACGCCCTTGCGCCAGCCACAGCTCGCATTTGACCAGGGTAATCATGGCCAGGTAGTAGATCGGCGGAACATCCCAGATGTGCATCAGCCGCTCCGCCTCGGCCAGCTCGGCGAACGCTTCGGCGAAGTGGCCCTCGCGGCCATCGAGCGTCGCAATCACACAGTGGCCGATCAGCACGCTGATGTCCCGGCAGGCCCGCGCTTCACCCAGCCCCGCACGCAGGCGCGCACGGCCTTGGGCGGCTTGCAGGCGCGAAACCAGCAGGTAGCCCTCGTACAGGGTCAGCCGCGCCCGCACCGCATACAAGCGCTGCCCCGACAGCCCCTGCAGGCGCTGCAAGCCTTGGCGCACTTCGTCCAGGGCCCGCAACACTTCACCACGGGCATGCAGCACCCGCGCCCGATCATAGTGCGCCAGGGCCTCGAACAGCGGGTTGCCGACACGCTGGGCCAGCTCCAGAGCTTCGCGGTTCCAGCCCCGCGCATGCCAGAAGTCGGCATCGGCAATGGCCAGGTTGGACAGTGTCGACAGGCACACCAGGCGCTGGCCATAACGCTTGCACGGCAGGCTTTGCAGCGCTTCACCGCAATAAGCCAAGGTGCGCTCGCGATCACCCCGCCCGCGCGCGATGACGCCGCTCAGCGCCAGCCACTGGGCCAGCATCGACTTCTGCGCGGTCGCCGACGGTGCAGGCAGAAAACGGCTGAGGTAACCGGCCAGTTCTTCGGCCGCATCCAGCTGGCAAGCCAACCCCAACGCCCAGCTATACAGCACGATCAGCCGCGGCGTGCTGATCAGCAAGCTTTCTGGGAGGTCCATCTTCCAGCGCAGCAGCATGCCGACGTTCTGCTCGGCCAGCAGCTGCTCCTCGGAAAGGCTCTGCACCAGGTCGGCAGCCACATCGAGGTGGCCGGCACGCAGCGCCTGTTCAACCGCCTCGTCCAGCAAGCCTTGCCCCTCGAACCAGCGGCAGGCACGCAAGTGCAGGCCCGCCAGCGGTTCGCTGGCCTGGCGGCTACGCAGCAGGTCAGAGAACAGGTGGTGGTAACGAAACCAGTGACCGTGCTCGTCCAGCGGCACCAGAAACACCTGGTGAGCCTGCAGGAAGCGCAGGATCGCGGTACTGTCCTCGCGGCGACGCAGGGCATCGCAGAGCGGCGCACAGAAGCGCTCCTGGCACGCCGTTTCGTAGAGAAAGGCCTGTACGTCCGCCGGCAGGATCTCGATGACTTCTTCCAGCAAGTAATCGCGTATCAGCCCTTCGCCGCCATGCAAGGCGTGGGGCAAGGCATGCTCATCGCCTGATTCGCTGGCCGCAAGCTGCCAGAAGCGTAGCCCGGCCACCCAGCCGTCACTGCGCTGGATCAGGTTGTCCAGTGCCTGGCCACGCAGGCCGGTGGGTTGGCGGCCGATTACCGCCAACGACTCGTCAGGCGTCAGGCGCAGCTCCTGCTCGTTGAGTTCGACCAGTTGCCGGGACAGACGCAAGCGCGCCAGGTGCCAATCCGGACGCTGGCGGCTGGTGATCAACAGCACCAGGCCATTGGGCAAGTGATTGAGGATAAACTGCAGGCAACTGTCGAGTACCGGCCCTTGCGCCAGGTGATAGTCATCCAGCACCAGTAGCAGGGGCGTATCGGCTTGCAGGTACTGCGCCAGCTCGTCGAGCAGGCCGTCGAGCCACTCCTCGAAGGCGAATGGCTGGTGACGCTGGCGCATTTTCAGCAGGCCCATGGCCTGGCCACCCAAGGCGGGGCAGTACTGCTGCAGGCCTTCGAGCAGCCGCTCAAGAAAACGCCCGGGGTCGGCATCGCGCTGGCTCAGGCCAAGCCAGAGGCTTCGCCAGTGCTCGGGCAGTGCTTCGCAGAACTCGATGGCCAACGAGCTTTTACCAAAGCCCGCCGGCGCGTTGACCAGCAGCAACCGCCCGTTCAGGCCTGCCTGCAGGCGCTGGCACAGACGTGCACGCGGCACGTGGCCGTCCGGCAGCGGTGGCCGAAAGAAACGCCCGCCCAGCAGGCCGAGGGCCTGGCTGGCGAATCCATGCGTACGGGACAGATCTGTCATGGCCGGCTCGTTCTGATGGGAAGACAACGGCGATACGGATGCTTGCGAGACTAGCGGGTAACGCAGCGCATTTGAAGATGATGGGCGCAATTGCGCTGTAAAAGACTACGACAAAAAGCAACAACCCTGATGGACGAGCACTAGGCCGGGGCTTTGGCGGAACATTCACCGGCCTTATCGCGGCCCTGCAGGTGGCCGCGAATTGCGCAGTGGCTGAACAGAAACGCCCCGGCAAGCCGGGGCGTTCTGGGGATCACACGGAGTTGCAGGTTATCAGCTCAACGAATACCCGACTGACGCAGGGCCGCTGGCTGGAAGTCGGCTTTGCTGGCACTGAAGCCAAAGTCGTAAGCGCGCTTCTCTTCGTTCTTCATGCCCAGCGCCAGGTAACGACCCGACTGCAGGTCGTAAATGGTTTCCAGGGTGTACCAAGGTACTTCTTTGTTGTAATACGGCTGTGAATGGGCTTCGGAAACGCGCCACAGCTGGCCACGACCGTCGTACTGATCGATCACTGCAGCCTGCCAGGTGTCCTCATCGATGTAGAAGTCACGCTTGGCGTAGACGTGCCGCTGACTCGGTTTGAGCGTTGCAACCACGTGCCAGACGCGGCGCAGCTCGTAACGGGACAGGTCCTGGTTGATGTGCCCGGCCTTGATGATGTCGACGTACTTCAGCTTGGGGTCATCCAGCTTGAAGGCGTTGGAGGCGATGTACAGTTCCTTCTTGCCTTCCAGCTTCCAGTCGTAGCGGTCTGGCGCACCGTTGAACATGTCCAGGTTGTCCGAGGTACGCAGGCCGTCGGCAGCAGTACCCGGGCCGTCGTACGACACTTGCGGTGCCTTGCGTACGCGACGCTGGCCGGCGTTGTAGATCCAGGCATTGCGCGGTTCTTTCACCTGGTCGAGGGTTTCGTGCACCAGCAGCACGGTACCGGCCAGGCGTGCGGGCGCGGTCACTTCCTGCTTGAAGTAGAAGAGGATGTTACCCGGGTTGTTCGGGTCGTAATCCTTCATCTTGTCGCGGAAGACGAACTGGTCCGAGAAGTTCACAGCGACGAACGAGCCGTTCTGCTGCGGCGTGGCCTGGATCACCAGACGACTGACACTGCCCCCACGGTAGCGGGTAATGTGGTTCCAGATCACTTCCAGGCCGCTTTTCGGGATCGGGAACGGCACCGCCGTGTCGAAGTTGTTCAAGCCGTTGCCGCCTTCCACCAGCGTGGTCTGGGTGGCGTTTTTCTTGATGGCGGCGAACACGTCGGCAGGTACCGTGGAGCCGCGATGGGTCTTGAATACCGGGATCCTGAAGCTGTCCGGGTAGCGTTTGAACATGGCCAGTTGGCCCGGAGAAAGCTTGTCCTTGTACTGATCGGCGTTCTGCGCAGTGATGGTGAACAACGGCTTTTCACTGCCATACGGGTCGGCCAGGAAGCCCTTGCCGTCGACGCTACCCGCCGTCTTCGACAGCGGCTCCCACGGGCCGATCGAGCCATCGGCGTTGCCGGCCTTTTCGGCGCCCATCGGGGTCAGGGTACTGCCCAACTTGGCCGCCTCGTCGGCGGATACCGCAGCCATGACGCTGGTCGCCAGCAGGGACAGGCCCAGTACACCGGCTTGCAGCACACTTCTGGTCTTGTTCATGTTGTGTCGTCCTGAATCAGTATTCTTAGAAGTTCACGCCGAAGCTGAGGGCGACGAAGTCGCGGTCATCCACGGTGCTGTACTTGCCGTCGAAGAAGTTGGTGTACGACAGGCTCGCCGTATAGGTGTTCTGGTACTCGGCGTCCAGGCCCAGGCTGACGGCCTTGCGGCCTTCCTCGAAGTTGGCACCAGGGCCAGGCGAGTAGCCGGAAACGTCATGCGACCAGGCCACGCTGGGCTTGAGGTTAACCCCGGCGAAGACGTCGTTGTAGTCCCAGATGACCCGGGCGCGGTAGCCCCAGGAGGTGCTGGTGGTGTAGCCGTCGTTCTCGCATTTGCGATTCAGGTTGGTGGTGGATGCCCCAGCACCTGCGCCAGCGATGGTGCTGCCATTGAGCGCCTGGCAGGTGTCCGCACCGCCGGTAGCAGGCAGCGGGCCAGGCCCGAAGACCGGGTCACGGCCGTAGCGGGTCTCGCGTGCGTTTTCCAGGCCGCCAACGTGGGTAACCCCAACTTCGCCCACCACAGTCATGCGGCTGGCGCCCATTACCTGGTCGAAGAAGTGCGTCAGCGTAGTCTGGAACTGGGTGATTTCCTTGCGACGGTAGCCGTGCAGGTCTTGGCCGGGGGTACCGGAGAGCAGCGAAGCGTTGGTCAGTGCGCCACCAATCGGACGCACGCCCGAGAATAGGATGTCGGTGGTATTCAGTTGCACGGGGGCATTGGGGCGATAGCTGACTTCACCACTCCACGCCGTACCCGTAGGCAGCGTAGTGGAGAAGCTCAGGCCGTACAGGCGGATGTCCTCGGGGTACTCGACGAAGTACTCGGAGTTACCGGCCACAATCAGCGGTGCCAGCGCTCGCAACTGTGCAGGCAGCGCGCTCAGGCCGGCGAACACCGACGGTGGGGCGCCAGTGGCGCTGAAGATCGGCGCGCGGCTGTGGTAGTTCATGAAGTAGGCACCGAACTCGGTGTCCAGCGGGTCGAACATGTAGCGCAGAGCCACGCCGAACTGGCCGCTGTCACGGGCATCACGGTCGGCGCCGCGGCGCACCATCACCCCTTCTTCGTTGATGTTCACGCCCTGAGTGGCGAGGAACTGCTGGGCTGCGCCCGGCACCGTGCGGCTGCTGTTGAGCACGCGCAGGTTGTCGGTACAGCCGTCGGCGATGATGTCTGGCTGGGAGAAGAACGTGCCGCAGTTGTCGACGACGGTCTGGTCCCATTCGATCTGATAGAAGGCCTCAGCCGACAGGTTATCGGTCAAGCTCTGGGAAATGTAGAACATGTTGACAGGGATCAGGCCTTCCTTGATCTCGGCCCCCGGGCGGCGGAACGCGGACACGTCGATCGGGTTGATCGAGTTGATGCCGCCGCCGATGAAGGTACTCTCACCCCAACTGACAACCTGCTTGCCCAGGCGCACCGAGCCTGGCATGTCGCCAATCGAATAGTTGTGATAGACGAACGCATCGAGCAGTTCGGCACCGGAAGACTTGGCGCCTTCCTTGCGGTTGGAGTCGCTGATGTCCTTGAACTCGCGGCTTTCGTCCTTCAGCTCGAAGTCGTACCAGTACTTGCCACGCACGAACACGCCGGTGTCACCGTACTTGAGTTCGAGGTCATGGATGCCCTTGAAGATCTTGGAGAACGTTTCGCCCTTCTTGAAGTTCAGGTGGCCATCGTCGGAGGTCTGCGACAGGCCTTTGCCGCCGTTGTTCACCCCGATCAGGTTCTTGTTGGGGTTGGCCGTCGACCAACTGGCGCCGATGGAGAGCGACGAGTCGAACTGGCCTTCGATTTCACCAATGTTGAAACTGACAGCGAAAGCAGGACTTGCGAGCGTGGAAGCAAGGCTGACGGCCAGGGGCAACTTGGCCCGGCGCCAGAACAGGTTTGCAGATTTCATCGACGCTACTCCATGTACTTTTTTGTTATGGCAGTGAGTCCTTTCAGAAACGGCCCGTGGGACCGGTATGCAGGCTTGCGCCTGCGGCAACACGGCTTGCGCGTGTCGCCCTTCCCCATTCCTGAAAATCCCCTGGCCTCGACTATAGCCAGCAAGGCACAGGCGCTTGATCCCTCTAAAGTGTGATTTGCGCTCCGTGCCGCCAACTCGTACCGACGTTTTTCTTCGTGACGCGCTGGCAGTGCTGAAGCATGGCGCATTTTGGCTGTTTGGCAAGGCGCCGGGCTCTCTAGCATGCGGGTCGTGTTCTGACGTACACGACCCGCACGGTGCTCACAGAGTCGACAGGAACGCGCTGTTACTGGCCTGCCACTGGACGATGTCCTGGCGGATGCGTTTCTTGTCGAGTTTGCCGACACTGGTCTTGGGAATTTCAGTAACAACGGCGATCTGGCTTGGAATTGCCCACTTGTTGATGTGCCCCTCTTCGACAAAAGGCTTGAGGTGGTCCTTGAGCGACTTGGCGTCAATGGCCTGCCCGTCGCGCACCACCAGCAGGGCAAAGGGTCGCTCGCCCCACTGCGGGTCGGCGACACCCACCACCGCCACTTCGCGCACCGCCGGGTGACGGCTGATCAGGTCTTCGAGGTCAAGCGAAGATACCCACTCGCCGCCGGTCTTGATCACATCCTTGATGCGATCGCGGATATCGATGTAACCCATGCCGTCGAGGGTCGCGACGTCACCGGTGTGCAGCCAGCCGCCCTGCCACAGCTCTTGGCTCTTTTCCGGCTCCTTGAAGTAGCCCATGGTCAGCCACGGGGCTCGCAGCACCAGTTCGCCCTGGGTCTCGCCATCGGCCGGGAGGAAATTGCCCTCGCCGTCGACGATCGCCGCTTCCACCAGGGGCACCGGCACGCCGGCCTTGATCCGGTAGGTGATGCGCTCATCCTCGCTGCCGGCCTGCAGTTCGTCGTTCAGGTGCGCGGCCGAAATCAACGGGCAGGTCTCGGACATGCCGTACGCCGCCGTCAGCTGGATACCGCGCGCCAGTGCAGCCTGGTACAACGACCGGTTAAGCGAACTGCCGCCGATGATGATCTTCCAGCCACCGAAGTCCTCGCCCTGGGCGCTGGGGCAATTGAGCAGCATCTGCAAGATGGTCGGCACGCAATGGGAGAAGGTGACTTTCTCTTCACGCCACAGCTTGACCAGCATGTCCGGCTCGTAGCGCCCCGGGTACACCTGCTTCATGCCAAGCATGGTGGCGGCGTAAGGGATGCCCCAGGCATGCACGTGGAACATCGGGGTGATGGGCATGTACACATCGTTGCTGCCCAGCAGGCGCACGCTGTCGATGCTGCCGGTCACCGAGGCTTCAGCCAGGGTGTGCAGCACCAGTTGCCGATGGGTGAAGTACACCCCCTTGGGGTTGCCGGTGGTACCTGTGGTGTAGAAGGTGGTGGCCACCGAGTTCTCGTCGAAATCCGGGAAGTCGTAGCGTGGGCTGGCGGCGGCGAGCAACTGTTCGTACTCGCCGACCAGGTTGGGCAGCTCGGCGGTCTTGTCAGGGCCATCGGTCAGCAGCACGGTCTTGTCGACCGTCGTCAACTGACCGGCGATGGCCTGGTAGAGCCCGACGAAGTCACTGTTGACCAGCACCACCCGGTCTTCGGCGTGGTTCATGGTGTAGAGGATCTGTTCCGGTGACAGGCGCACGTTGATGGTGTGCACCACCGCGCCGATCATCGGGATGGCGAACATGCATTCCAGGTAGCGATGGCTGTCCCAGTCCATCACCGCCACCGTGTCACCGGCCTTGACCCCGGCTTCGGTCAGGACATTGGCCAGGCGAGCGATACGCTCGTTGAGCTGTGGATAAGTCAGGCGCAACTGATCGCGATAAACGATCTCGCGGGTTTTCTCGTAACGGCTGCCGGACATCAGCAGGCGTTTGATCAGCAGCGGGTAGGCGTAGGCGCCTTCGGCGGGTTTGATGATGCGGGTCTGCAACATGGGTATCCCTTTTCTGAAAAGCGGGCCGGACAAGTCTGGATCTACTGTAGTAGCTCAATGTGACGGTCAAATCAGCCGAAGGAATGATTTGGGCCGTTGAGGTATGAGTGGCAGGCGTTGACGCGCGGTAACCGCGGGCTAGACACTGCGGCTAACCCCTTCGGGCTTTGCACCGAAACCCATGCCCATTGCCCGCCCCGCCACCGGAGAACCCCATGCCCAGCCCGCGTCGCGCCGTGTTCCTCGATCACCAGTCCCTGGACCTGGGTGACCTCGACCTGTCGCCCTTGCAATCGCAGTTCGAGGCGTTCGAGCTGTTTGCCGCCACCCGCCCGGAGCAGGTCGCCGAACGCCTGCAGGGCGCCGTCGCGGTGATCAGCAACAAGGTCATGCTCGATGCCGCAGCCCTAGCGGCCAACCCGCAGCTCAAGCTGATCCTGGTGGCCGCCACCGGCACCAACAATGTCGACCTGGCAGCGGCCCGCGCCCAAGGCATCACGGTGTGCAACTGCCAGGGTTATGGCACGCCGTCGGTGGCCCAGCACACCCTCGCCCTGCTGCTGGCCCTGGCCACGCGCCTGTGCGACTACAACCAGGCGGTGGCTGACGGCCAATGGGCCAAGGCCAACCAGTTCTGCCTGCTGGACTTCCCCATCGTCGAGCTGGAGGGCAAGACCCTTGGCCTGCTCGGCCATGGCGAGCTGGGCGGCGCGGTGGCACGCCTGGCGGAAGCCTTTGGCATGCGCGTGTTGAGCGGGCAGATCCCCGGCCGCCCGGAGCGCGCCGACCGCATGCCGCTGCAAGACCTGCTGCCGCAAGTCGACGCGCTGACCCTGCACTGCCCACTGAACGAGCATACCCGGCACATGATCGGGGCCGACGAGCTGGCCCTGCTCAAGCCCGGTGCCCTGGTGGTCAACACCGCCCGGGGCGGACTGATCGACGAGCAGGCACTGGCCGACGCCCTGCGCCAGGGCCACCTCGGTGGCGCCGCCACCGACGTGCTCAGCGTCGAGCCGCCGGTCAATGGCAACCCGCTGCTGGCAGGCGATATCCCCCGGCTGATCATCACCCCGCACAGTGCCTGGGGTGCAGTGGAGTCGCGCCAGCGCATCGTCGGCCAGCTCAGCGAGAATGCCCAGGCCTACTTCGCCGGTCAGCCACGCCGCGTGGTCAGCTGAGCGCAGCGTTAGCCTCTGCTACACTGCGCGACTTTTTTCCAGGAGGCGTCGTCCATGGACCCGCGCAGTGAAGTGTTGCTCCGCCAGGCGGACCTGTTCCAGGGCCCGCTGCTGATCGCCGGTGCGCCCGCCGACGATCTGCTCGGCCACCTGCCCATGGCCCATGGCTGGACCTGGCATGCCGGCGACCAGGCCATGCTCGAAGGGCGCTTTGCCGGGCGCAGCCACTACGGTGTCGAACCGCCCCCGGTGGCCTTCGACAGCGCCGTGCTGTTTCTGCCCAAGTCCCGTGAGCTGGCCGCCTACCTGCTCAACGCCCTGGCGTCGCGCCTGGCCGGGCGCGAGTTGTACCTGGTCGGGGAGAAACGCGGCGGTATCGAAGGCGCGGCGAAGCAACTGCAGGCCTTTGGCAAACCGCGCAAGCTCGACAGCGCCCGGCATTGCCAGTTGTGGCAAGTGACCGTCAACCAGGCGCCAGCGGCCACGCCGCTGCAAAGCCTGGCCGAGCGCTTCGAGCTCGACCTCGAAGACGGCCCACTGCAGGTGGTCAGCCTGCCGGGCGTGTTCAGCCATGGCCGCCTCGATCGCGGTACCGCACTGCTGCTCAAGCACCTCGATGGCCTACCGTGCGGGCATGTACTGGACTTCGGTTGCGGTGCCGGCGTGCTGGGTGCCACGGTGAAACGCCGCTATCCGCAAAGCCGGCTGACCTTGCTGGACGTCGACGCCTTCGCCGTGGCTGCCAGTCGCCTGACGTTGGCCGCCAACGGCCTGGAAGGTGAAGTGATCAGCGGCGATGGCATCGACGCGGCCCCCACCGACTTGAGCCTGATCCTGAGCAACCCGCCGTTTCATACCGGGGTCCACACCAACTACCAGGCGTCGGAGAACTTGCTGAAAAAATCCAGCGTTCATCTGCGAAAAGGTGGCGAAATGCGCCTGGTGGCGAACAGCTTCCTGCGCTACCAGCCGCTGATCGAAGGGGCGCTGGGCAACTGCCAGGTACGCGCCGAGGCCGACGGTTTTCGTATCTACCAGGCAACACGCGGTTAAAAACAGCGCTTGCCGAAACCGATTCGGCTAGGCAGAATCCGCACCGTCCTAGGGGAGTAGTCTCCCGCGAGCACCCAGCTCGCCCGGCACGCGTCAACATACTTGGCCCACAGGCCATGGCGCGTGCGACCCGCTATGCAGCGCCTGCATAGAGAGATCCGCACAGACGGATCCGCGGTTTGACAAGACCTATGACACGCACACCTTACCCGGGGCGGGAAGGCTGTACGTGTCATAGCCGTGTCGACCCGCCCCCGTAGGAAACCTGATGCTGGAATCCCTGCTGGTCCCCACCGCCATCGTTGCCCTCGCCGAAATCGGCGACAAGACGCAACTGCTCGCGCTCATCCTCGCTGCCCGCTTTCGCAAGCCTTGGCCGATCATCGCCGGTATAATCGCCGCCACCCTGGCCAACCATGCCGCCGCAGGCGCCGTGGGTGCGTGGGTCGGCGGGTTCTTCAGCGACTCGGCGCTGCACTGGATCCTGGCCGCCAGCTTCACCGCCACTGCACTGTGGACGCTGGTGCCGGACAAGATGGATGACGATGAAAACCCCGCGCGCCGCTTCGGCCCGTTCCTGACCACACTGATTGCGTTCTTCCTGGCCGAGATCGGCGACAAGACCCAAGTGGCCACGGTGATGCTTGCAGCACAGTACCCACACCTGATCATGGTCATCATCGGCACCACCCTGGGCATGCTGATTGCCAACGTGCCGGTGGTACTGGCGGGTAACTTTGCGGCGGATAAACTGCCGTTGACGCTGATTCGTCGCCTGGCGGCTACCGCGTTCATCGTGCTGGCGGTCGTGGCCGTTTATTCGGCGATGAAAGCCAGTGGCTGGGTGGGGTAACACAAAGCTGGGGGCGCCTTGCGTTGCAAAAGGGCCGCAAAGCGGCCCCCATGGCAATGCTTACTTCTTGGCCGCCTGATACAACGGCATCACCTTCGGAATGGCTGCCTGCAACGAGGCGATACGGCTCTCGGACGCCGGGTGAGTGCTCATGAACTCAGGCGGCGCGCCTTCGGAAGCCTTGCTCATCTTGTTCCACAAGGTGATCGCGGCATTCGGGTCGTAACCGGCACGCGCCGACAGCTCCAGGCCGATCAGGTCCGCTTCGTTCTCGTTGGAACGGCTGTTGGGCAGGGTCATGGCGTAGTTCACCACGGTATCGGCCAAGGCCATGCTGCTCTGGCCCAGTCCGAAGAGGGCGCCCGCGCCCTGGCGGGCCATTTCCACACCATAGGCCTTGGACATCGCTTCGCGGCTGTGCTCACGCAAGGCGTGGGCGATCTCGTGGCCGACCACCGCTGCAATCTCGGCATCGGTCAGCTTGAGCTGGTCGATCAGGCCGGTGTAAACGATGATCTTGCCGCCAGGCCCGCAGTTGGCATTGAGCTCATCGCTCTTGATCACGTTGACTTCCCACTTCCACTGCGCAGCATCCGGGCGGAAGATAGGCGCCTGGGCGATCAGCCGGTCAGCGATGACCTGCACGCGCTTGGCGTCGGCGCTGGACTTGTCCAGCACGCCTTTGTTCGACGCCTCACCGAGGGTCTGCTGGTAGGACTGGGCATACATCTGGTTGACCTCATCGGTCGAGAGCATGCTGAACATGTACTGCTTGCGCTCGACACCGACGGCCCCGCCGCTGGTCGTATTTACCGACTGGCAGCCTGCCAGCAGGATACCGGCGCTCAACAGACTGACAACAAATGACTTACGCATGAAAACACTCCCTTTTACATGCGGCGTATCCTAGGCCTAGTCGCCCAGGCCCGCCATAGCCGCAGGGAAGAATTTTACCGGCACTGCAGCCAGCGCATCAGGCCGGGGTCAGGCACTCTGGCGCATCGAGCTTCGGGTCATTGACGAAGTGTGCCAACGCCCGCTCACGCAACGTGGCCGGCGGGCTGGCCAGCAATTCATGCAACCGCGCCATCGGCGTATCAGGGGCCAGCCAGGCCGCTCGCCCCGCCTCATCCAGAATCAAAGGCCGGCGCTGGTTCATGGCCGCCTGGGTCACCACCGCGCAACTCAACCAGACTTGGTCCTGTACCGGATACGCCTCCCACACCGCTGCGAAATACAGCGAAGCCCCCTCCCCTGGCGTCAGCCAGTACGGGCGTTTGCGCACAGTACCGCGCCACTCATAGAAGCCATTGGCCGGCATCAGGCAACGGCGCTGGCGAAACGCCTCGCGGAACATCGGTTGCTCGGCAAGGGTTTCGGCGCGGGCATGGGCAGGCGTACGGGAAAGGTCGGTGAGCCAGGCCGGGGTCAGCCCCCAGCGCGCCTTGGCCAGTTGCTGCTGGCCGTCGAGCTGGCGCTGTATCAGCACCGAAGCACCCGGCGAGATATTCCATTGGGCCGGCTGGCCGGCCGGAAAGCCCGGCAGACTGGCAAGGGCCTGGGGCCAGCGAAACAGGGCGTAACGTCCACACATGAGCGAATTCTGAACCTAGCAGATCAAGGTACCGGGATAGCTCTCCGGTTCGTCGCCAACCAGTGGCTGGGCAGCATTGTACGCATCGATCAGCTGCCGTGCGTATTCGGCCTGCTCGTCGGGCACGGCCAGCGCCAGCAAGCCCTGCATCGGTAGCTCACCGGCAGCACCGACCAGGTCGCGCCCAATCAAATGTACCGAGACACCTTCACTGGCCAGCATGCCCATCAGCATTTCGGCCTCCAGCAAACTCTCCGGTTCGTAGATTCGCTGCATCAGGCATCGTCCTCGCGTCTGACCTCAAGCATCCATTCGTCACCGTGCACCTGCAAAATGAACACCACAGGCTGGCAACACACTTGGCAATCCTCGGTGTAGCGCTGGTCGCCACCGGAAATATCGACAGTGGTTTCCACACGTTCGCCACAATAAGGGCAATCATAGAAGTCGGTTTCCAGCATCGCGGCCTCCGCGGTGACTTATGCGTATAATTGCCGGTCTGATTACAGGGCCTGCGTGTGTTCGAGCCGTTTTTCGGACCCCGTCCCTACCTTATTACCCTAGCCGTTTCCAACAAGAGAGCATGATGGGCGAATTCGATGCCATCCGACCGTACGACGACGCTGAGGTCCCTGCCGTGCTGGCACGCCTGCTCAGCGACCCGGCATTCCTCGATATCCTCACCCACTTCCGCTTCCCGCGTGCGGCTGGCCCCCTCGGATGGCTGCTCAAGCCGCTAATCGCCCGTCGCCTGCGCAAGGAGTTCGCCGGCGTCACCTGCGTCTCGACCTTGCAGGACAAAGTCGAGTACTACGTCGATCAAACCATCGAACGCGCCACCGATGGCGTCACCTACTCGGGCGTCGAGCAGCTCAAGGCCGGCACCGCGTACCTGTTCCTGGCCAACCACCGCGACATCGTCATGGACCCGGCCTTCGTCAACTACGCCGTGTACCACGCCGGCCTGCCGACCCCACGCATCGCCATCGGTGACAACCTGCTGCAAAAGCCCTTCGTCAGCGACATGATGCGCCTGAACAAGAGCTTCATCGTGCACCGCTCGCTCAGCGGTCGTCGCGAAAAGCTGGCGGCTTACCAACTGCTTTCGGCCTACATCAACCACTCGATCCGCAACGATACTGCGTCGATCTGGATCGCCCAGGCCGAAGGCCGTGCCAAGGACGGTGACGACCGCACCGACTCGGCGATCCTCAAGATGTTCCACATGAGCCGCAAGGACGAACCGTTCGGCGCGGTCATCCAGAGCCTTAACCTGACGCCGGTGTCGATCAGCTACGAGTACGACCCCTGCGACCAGGCCAAAGCCCGTGAGCTGTACATCCGCGCCACCACTGGCACCTACAAGAAGGCGCCGGGCGAAGACGACAACAGCATCGCCAAAGGCATCACTGGCTACAAAGGTCGTGTGCACATCAACTTTGCAGCGCCGGTGACCGAATACTTCGAAGACACCAAGCAGTTGGCAGCCGAAATCGACCGGCAGATCCTCGGCGGCTACCGGCTGTTCCCGGTGCACTACCTGGCCTACGCGATGTGGGACGAAAAGGATGAGGCACTGCAGGTGCCGAGTGCCGAGAAGGTGTTCCCGGCCGAAGAGTTAGCGCGGGCCAAGGAAGAATGGCAGCGGCGCCTGGAGGCATGCCCCGAAGAGCAGCGGCCGTACCTGGTGTTGCAGTATGCGACGCCGGTGCGCAACCAGTATCAGGTCAGGCAGCAGGCACCGGTCGCCTGACTAACCTTGGGGCTGCTCTGCGGCCCCAGGTTTTCAGACCCAGGTACTGAACCAGGACAACAACAGCGCCAGGGCCAGGCACGAAAAACCGAGAATATAGAAGTAACGCGGCACCCTCAGGTCAAACGCATCCATCACCCCTTCATCCATTGCCAGGCTTTCACGCGTGACCGCTTCGCGGCGCCGTGCGCTGTGCAGCAGCAGGCCGCCTGGGCAGGTCATCAGCAATGCCAGCAGGTTGATCAGCTTGGTGGGATGGGCGGCCAGAAACCCCCAGAGCACTTGCAACGACATCACGCATCCTCGGTTTGAACGACAACGAAGGCCGGCATTCTACCCAAGTCCGACCCAGGCGCCCGGCCTGGGCGACAAAGTGTCACTAAATTTCATCTGTCACATGCTCGTCATCAGAACAGGCCACCCTGTCGGCCTTTCCCCGATCCGGAGCTTGTTCATGCTGCACGCCGAAAACCAGGACCGCCTCTATCTCGTTGCCCAGAGCGACGAACAACAGGCGTTGATCGACGGTTTCGCCATCAATGTGCAAGACCGGCAGTGGCTGGTCTATTGCGCATTGGGGGGGCATGCTCATGAAGACTTGCCAGAGGTGGATGTTGCCACCGGTTTCAGCGTGCTGGATTTCCACATCCAGGCGGCCTGAAGCCCCCGCAGCCACCCACAAAAAACCCGCTGCCAGGCAGCGGGTTTTTTGTAAGGCAACTGAACGCTTACTCGGCCAGCACCTGCCCGATGGTCGGGTCTTTGAACAGCCGGGTCAGGGCGTCGCTCAGCACATCACTGACCAGCTTGGTGTTGGTTTCCTGGTTCGGCGCCATGCCGAAGCGCTGATCCAGCGAAGCGCCGTAACGGCCGCTGTAGCGGCGGTTGGCGTTGGCCACGTCGGCACGGAAGGTGGCGCCGATGGTGGCCTCGGTCACGTACAGGTTGTCCTTGGGCGACTGGTATTTCAGCTCGGCCAGGGTCACGGTCAGTTGCGGCGCATTGTTAGCGTTCGGCGTCGGGGTGAAACCGAGCAGGCGTACAGCGGCTTCGGCCTGGGCCTGCAGCTTGGGCAGCACATCATTGCCACTGACGCTGATGGTGCTGGTCTCGGGGTACATGCCACCGCGAGTGCCCAGGGACTGCGAAGCCCGACCATCAACCACCTTGACCACCACCGGCTGACCCTGGCCGACAGGTGCGAGCTGGGCGGTGAGCTTGGGTTGCGGGCTGAGTTGTTGCGGGCTGTGGGCACATCCGACCAGGCTGAGGCTGGCCACGGCGATCAAACCGAACAACAGACGTTGCAACATGCGCGTTTCTCCAGAAAATGCGGCTAAGGCGCACAGTATACCCAGCCTCGCACAGGCCAGTCATCGCCAAGGCTGCGCTGTCACAATCGTTTCATGCCCCTGCCGTTATCCTTGGCCCAGCCCTAACACAAAGGACTCACCGCCATGGCCTCGCTCTGGACCCTGCTCTTCCAACGCCCGCGCCACCGCCCCTATGCCCACCTTGACGCCGACGGCAAATGCCTGGCGTTCAAGCACTGTAGCCAGCCGCCAAGCGGCAGTGGCTGGGTGCAGGTCAGCGAAGTGCAGCTCGCCTGGCTGGGCCGCCAACTGCCCGCCAGCGCTCGGGTTTGCGCGCGCGCAAACAACCGTTGGCATCAACGCAGCCTGCCGGCCTGACAAACGCTGCAATAAAAACCACGAATAACGACCTTTCTGCCCGCGACATCGCTATAATCTCCCCCCGATTATAAGGACGTCTCCTGATCGGGCCCCGCATTTGCCGCTTGACCCCGGCACCTTCACCGCTTCGCCCACAGAGAGCCTTCCACTCAGGTCTTGCATCGGCTGTCGTGCCTGCTTTTCCGGCCCTTCGCACTGCATGAACCTGTGGGTTGCCATCGCGCAGTCCCCTTTTGAGGTTCACGTCTCCAAAAGAGCGTGAAAAAACGGTTTTTCACAACTTCACGAGAGTGTGGCGAGCAAATGAACAGTCTGGCATGTGCAAAAGCAGCAGATGTGTCCCGAACAGCCCTGAACAGGCGGCAACTGCGCTCATCCCGGATGAGTATTTGAGGCCGCTCCATAACGCACGCACGACACCTTGACCATAAGTCGAATTGCCGCACCTGTGGCAAACGGGGTTCAATACCTGAACCCGAAGACTGATTGGCGGTGTCCGCGGAAGTTGCAAGAACTGCGAAAAGTCGGACATGGCGATCCTGGCAAACCCAGGTCCTATGCTGTCAATTAGGTAGCTGTAGATTGTGGAGACGCGTTAAATGGCGCAGAACGAATCGGTTGATGTAGTACTGGTAGGCGCGGGCATCATGAGTGCCACCCTGGCCGTACTGCTCAAGGAGCTCGACCCGACCCTGAAGCTTGAGGTCGTCGAGGCGATGGACTCCGGGGCCGCGGAAAGCTCCAACCCCTGGAACAACGCAGGTACCGGCCACGCTGGCCTGTGCGAGCTTAACTACACGCCCCAGGCCGCCGATGGCAGCATCGACATCAAGAAGGCCGTGCACATCAACACCCAGTTCGAGGTCTCGCGCCAGTTCTGGGCCTACCTGAGCAAGAAGAGCAACTTCGGCTCGGCGCGTGCTTTCATCAACCCTGTCCCGCACCTGAGCTACGTCGAAGGTGAAAAGGGTGTGTCCTTCCTCAAGAAGCGCTTCGAGCTGCTCAAGCAGCATCACGCCTTCACCGAGATGGAATACACCGAAGACAAGGCCGTGATGAAGGACTGGATGCCGCTGATGATGCCCGGCCGCCCGGCCGACCAGCACATCGCCGCCACCCGCGTGGCGAAAGGCACCGACGTCAACTTCGGCGCGCTGACCAACAAGATGCTCAAGCTGCTGGCCGACACCCCGGACACGCAGGTCAAGTACAGCAAGAAAGTCGTCGGCCTGCGCCGTAACGGCAGCGGCTGGACCGTGAGCATCAAGGACGTCAACAGCGGCGGCAGCCGTGAAGTCGATGCCCGCTTCGTGTTCCTCGGCGCCGGCGGCGCGGCCCTGCCGCTGCTGCAGCTTTCCGGCATCCCCGAGAGCAAAGGCTTCGGCGGCTTCCCGGTCAGCGGCCAGTGGTTGCGCTGCGACAACCCGGAAATCGTCAAACTGCACCAGGCCAAGGTCTACAGCCAGGCCGCAGTCGGCGCGCCACCGATGTCGGTGCCGCACCTGGATACCCGCGTGGTGGACGGCAAGACCTCGTTGCTGTTCGGCCCTTACGCCGGCTTTACCACCAAGTTCCTCAAGCATGGCTCGTTGATGGACCTGCCGCTGTCGGTACGCATGGGCAACATCGGCCCAATGCTGGCCGTAGCCCGCGACAACATGGACCTGACCAAGTACCTGGTCAGTGAAGTGATGCAGTCGATGGAGCAACGCCTGGAAGCCCTGCGTCGCTTCTACCCGCAGGCTAAAGCCGAAGACTGGCGCCTGGAAGTGGCCGGCCAACGCGTGCAGATCATCAAGAAAGACCCGAAAAAAGGCGGCATTCTGCAGTTCGGTACCGAGCTGGTCTCGGCTCAGGACGGCAGCCTGGCGGCGCTGCTCGGCGCATCGCCGGGTGCTTCGGTCACCGTTTCGATCATGCTCGAACTGATCGAGCGCTGCTTCCCCGAGCAGGCCAAAGGTGCCTGGGCTGCCAAGCTCAAGGAGATCTTCCCGGCTCGCGAGAAGACCTTGGCAACCGATGCTGCGCTGTACCGCAAGATCAGTGCCGACAACGATGCGGCGCTGGAACTGGTAGAAGACAGCCCGGCCCAGCATTACGCCTGAGCTGGCTGAAACGAAAAAACGCCCCTCGGGGCGTTTTTTTGTGGCTGCGATACAGGCTACACATCAGCCCCGAGCTTTCTCGATGACCTCGATGTACTCCGGCGCACCGCGCTGGTCGGCGATTACCTCGACAAAGGTCTTGCCGTGCTCGTCCTTGCCATCCAGGTCCAGGCCAGCTTCGACGAAGAAGCGGACGAAACGCTCGAAGTCGTCAATACGCAGACCGCGGTAAGCCTTGATCAGCTTGTGCTGAGAAGGCGAAGTCACGCCATCGGCCGGCTCGAACTGAAGGTACGACTTGATGTAGTCGTCGCTGATTTCGTCACCGATTACCTGTTTCTTGTCTTTACGCATTGCCGACTCCAACTGGACCATCACGGAATTTCGAAGGCCGGCAGTTTACCCCCCGCAGGGCGCACGCCTCAACGCGTACGTACGGTCCCGGTGTGCAGGTCGGCCCAGATATGGCCGTTGCCATAGGTCAGAAACTGTACGTAGAGCGTCTCGTTGCGCAAAAGGTCCATGATCACGCGGTAATCGCTGACCGGGTAATTGAGGCTCAAGGTGCGGGTTTTTTCGTCATAGACCGGTTTTTTCAAGCTTTTGCCGGGCTCGCCATCGAAGGTCAGCAGCACCTGGGCAAGGGTGGCGCCCTTGCTCAGCGGCTTGCCCTTGAGGCGCATCTGCAACGAGGCGGTGATCGGGATCGGCTGCTGGTCGGACTGGCGCTGGGCACCTACTACGACCGAATAATCGGTCACCTGCAGCAGTTGCTGACCAGTCGGCGCTTCCTGGCGCAACGACAGGTCATCGGGCGGCAGAAACTGGCTGTGCAGGGGTGCTGCACCGATCGGCAGGCTGACCGCCAGCAGGAGGGGAACAATCGCACGCATGTGAGGCTCCTTGGCATGAACAGGCACTCTAGCATGCTGTGTTCAGCCTGTACCGGAGCCGCCGCTCAATCGAACTGCGCGTGCATCCAGGCCTGGTACTCGGCCACGCCCGCTTCGCCTTCGCGTGGCGCCCAGTGCGCATGCTCGCCCTCGCCCACCGGCCGGTACGGCCCGGCCTTGCACTCGAACAAGATGCTGTCTGGCTCCAGCACCACCAACCCATGGTAGGTACCGGGTGCCAGGTCCACGCCCAGGCAGTCACCGCCAGCCTGCAGCACACGCTTGTCGGTCAGCGCGCCCTGCTCATCGAAAATCAGCAGGCCCAGGCGCCCCTTGAGCACGATCAGTGCTTCGGCCTTGTCGTCATTCAGATGCCGATGCGGCGGGATGTACGTGCTCGGCTGCAACCCGACCGCCATGCGGTGGCAGGGCTCTTCCATCTCGTGGAAATTGTGGTGCTGCCGCCCGCGAGGGTTGGCGGCAGCCTTTTGCGCCAGCCCAGCGAACAGCGATTGGTCGATGAACGCGGGCTGGCGCATGGTCACAGCCCCTTGACGGCGAAGATGCCGTTGGCGTTGCGCCAGTAGCCTTTGTAATCCATGCCATAGCCGAAGATGTAGCGATCGACGCACGGCAGGCCGACGTAGTTGGCCTTGAGGTCCGGGCTGGCCTTGCGGTCGTGGTCCTTGTCGATCAACACCGCGGTGTGCACCGAGCGAGCGCCGGCATGCTTGCAGAACTCGATGATGGCGCTGAGGGTGTGGCCTTCGTCGAGGATGTCGTCGACGATCAGCACGTCACGGTCGATGAACGAGACTTCAGGCTTGGCCTTCCAGAACAGCTCACCGCCGCTGGTCTGGTTGCGGTAGCGGGTGGCGTGCAGGTACGACGCTTCCAGCGGGAACTGCAGGTGAGTCAGCAGCTTGCCGGTGAAAATCAGGCCGCCATTCATCACGCAGAAGACCACCGGGTTCTTGTCGTGCAGGTCTTTGCAGATCTGCTCGCCGACCTTGGCGATGGCCGCTTCGACTTCGGCTTCGTTGTACAGACAGTCAGCTTCGCGCATGACTTGACGGATGTGCTCGAGATCGGCGGACATTGCGCTCTCCGGGGGTATTTTGGAAAAGCGGGCAAAGGTACGCATCCGCTCGTCACAGATCAAGCATTTATGGACTAACGTCCAAAAGGACTACACGACAGCACAGGTTGAATAGATTAATCTAGCGCGGTTTTTTTGCCCGCCTTTCGGAGCCCCCCCTATGCCCACTCGTGAGATCCGCCATCCGCTGATCCGCCACAAGCTCGGCCTCATGCGCCGTGCCGACATCAGCACCAAGAATTTTCGCGAACTCGCCCAGGAAGTCGGCGCGCTCCTGACCTATGAAGCCACTCAAGACCTGCCGTTGGAAACCTACGAGATCGACGGCTGGTGCGGCAAGGTGCAGGTCGAAAAAATCGCCGGCAAGAAGATTACCGTGGTGCCGATCCTGCGCGCCGGTATCGGCATGCTCGACGGCGTGCTCAGCCTGATTCCGGGTGCCAAGGTCAGTGCCGTTGGCGTCGCGCGCAACGAGGAAACCCTCGAAGCCCACACCTACCTGGAAAAGCTCGCACCGGATATCAACCAGCGCCTGGCCTTGATCATCGACCCGATGCTGGCCACCGGCGCCTCGATGGTCGCCACCATCGACCTGCTGAAAAAGGCTGGCTGCAAGGAAATCCGCGCCATGGTCCTGGTTGCAGCACCGGAAGGTATCGACGTGGTGGAAAAAGCCCACCCCGACGTACAGATCTACACCGCCTCGATCGACCAGCGCCTCAACGAGCACGGCTACATCGTGCCGGGCCTGGGTGATGCCGGCGACAAGATCTTCGGCACCAAGCAAAAGGACGCCTGACCATGCAGGACGGCTTCAACGACCCGCTCTGGCGCCAGGTCGTTTCGGGCGCGCAGATGCTCTTCGTGGCATTTGGCGCGCTGGTGCTGATGCCACTGATCACCGGCCTCGACCCGAACGTCGCGCTGTTCACTGCTGGCATCGGTACGCTGCTGTTCCAACTGGTCACCGGCCGTCAGGTACCGGTGTTCCTGGCGTCGAGCTTTGCCTTCATCACCCCGATCATCCTTGCCAAGGGCCAGTTCGGCCTGGCCGAGACCATGGGCGGCGTGATGGCCGCAGGCTTCGTCTACACCTTCATGGGGCTGATGGTCAAAATCAAAGGCACCGGTTTCATCGACCGCATGCTGCCGCCCGTGGTGATTGGCCCGGTGATCATCTCGATCGGCCTGGCCATGGCGCCGATCGCCGCCAACATGGCCATGGGCAAGGGCGGTGATGGTGCTGCGCTGATGCCTTACCAGACCGCCATGCTGATCTCGATGCCGGCGCTGCTGACCACCTTGATCGTCGCGGTGTTCGGCAAGGGCATCTTCCGCCTGGTACCGATCATCTCCGGCGTGCTGGTGGGCTTTGCCCTGGCGTTCGCCTTCGGTGTGGTCGACACCGCCAAGATTGCCGCCGCGCCTTGGCTGGAGATCCCCAACTTCACCGCGCCGGCGTTCAACTGGCAGGCCATCCTGTTCATCGTGCCGGTGGCGTTGGCGCCGGCGATCGAACACATCGGCGGGGTGATCGCTGTGGGCAGCGTGACCGGCCGCGACTACCTGAAAAAGCCCGGCCTGCATCGCACCTTGCTGGGTGATGGCCTGGCGACCACGGCTGCCGGCCTGTTCGGTGGCCCGCCCAACACCACCTACGCCGAAGTGACCGGCGCGGTGATGCTGACCAAGAACTACAACCCGAAGATCATGACCTGGGCGGCGATCTTTGCCATCACCCTGGCCTTCATCGGCAAGTTCGGCGCGCTGCTGCAGAGCATTCCGGTACCGGTCATGGGCGGTATTCTGTGCCTGCTGTTCGGTTCGATCGCGGCGGTGGGCATGAACACCATGATCCGCCACAAGATCGACCTGGCCGAAGCGCGCAACCTGGTGATCGTTTCGGTGACCCTGGTGTTCGGCATTGGCGGGGTCTTGATCGGCAGCGGTGACGGCCCGGACGACTGGGGCCTCAAGGGTATTTCCCTGTGCGCCGTAGTGGCCATTGCCCTGAACCTCATTCTGCCGGGCAATGACGGCTGGAAGAACAAGAAGCTGGATGTGTAAGAGCGGCCTTGCCAGACCGCTCGCAAAGGGCCGCAATGCGGCCCTTTGCATTCAAGCCTTTTCGCACATCCCCGCCAACACCCGCACCCACTCCGGCTGATCATTCAGGCACGGCACCAGCACCAACTCCTCGCCCCCCGCCTCGATGAACTGCTCCTTGCCGCGGTCGCCAATCTCTTCCAGCGTCTCGATGCAATCGGCAACGAACGCGGGGCACATCACCAGCAGCTTCTTCACCCCCGCAGCAGCCAGTTCATCCAAGCGATTCTCGGTGTAGGGTTCGATCCACTTGTCCCGCCCCAGCCGCGACTGGAACGACACCGACCACTTGCCGTGCGGGATACCCATTTTCTGCGCAAACGCCTTGGCCGTGGCCTGACATTGCCCTCGATAGCACACTGCGCGCTCCTCGGCACTGGCGTCCTTGCAACAATCGGCCGCTCGGAAATCATGCTTGCCGGTGGGGTCCAGCTTCTTCAGGTGCCGCTCCGGCAGCCCATGGAAACTCAGCAGAAGGTGATCGTAATCCTGCTCCAGATAGGGCCTGGCACTGGCCACCAGCGCGTCGATGTAGTCGGGATGATCGTAGAACGGCTGCAGCACACGCATCTGCAGCGGCAGCTGGCGTTCGCTGATGGTCTGCTTCGCCTGCTCGACCACCGTGGTAACCGTACTGTCGGCAAACTGTGGATAAAGCGGTGCCAGGGTGACCGTGCGCACGCCTTGGGCGGCCAGGCGCTCGAGCACCTCGGGCAATGCCGGCTGGCCATAGCGCATGGCCATCTCCACCGGGCCATGGGGCCAGTGCTCGACCATCGCCGCTTGCAGACGGCGGGTCAGCACCACCAGTGGCGAACCGTCCTCCCACCAAATGGAGGCGTAGGCGTGCGCCGACTGTTCCGGGCGCTTGATCAAGATCAGTGAGACCAGCAAGCGCCGCACCGGCCAGGGCAGGTCGATCACGTACGGGTCCATCAGGAACTGGTTGAGGTAACGGCGCACATCGGCCACCGAAGTGGAGGCCGGGGAACCCAGGTTGACCAGCAGCAGGGCGTGATCAGTCATGCAGCGTCCTATGTCAGAGGCGGCTGGACAAGTCGTCCAGGGCCGATTGCAGATCATTGAAACGGAAGGTGAACCCTGCCGCCAGCAAGCGCACCGGGCGCGCCCGCTGGCCACCGAGCAACAGCGTCGACAGCTCGCCAAGGCCGGCCTTGAGCAACAGCGCAGGCACGGGCAGCACGGCCGGCCGGTGCATGGCCCGGCCCAGGCGCTTGGCGAACTCGCGGTTGCGCACAGGCTCTGGGGCGCAGGCATTATAAGGACCGCTGGCGTCCTTGTGCTGCAAGAGAAAATCAATCAGGGCGACCTGGTCGTCTATATGGACCCACGGCATCCACTGCCGGCCATCGCCCAACGGCCCGCCCAGCCCCAGTTTGAAGGGCAGGCGCAGGCGCGACAAAAAGCCGCCATCGCTGGCCAGCACCAGCCCCGTTCGCACCAGCACCACCCGGATGCCTTGTGCCTGCGAACGCTGGGCGGTTTCTTCCCAGGCGATGCACAACTGGCTGGCAAAATCTTCGCGTACCGGCTGCGATACCTCGGTCAGTTCGCGCTCACCGCCATCCCCGTACCAGCCCACCGCAGACCCGGAGATCAGCACCTCCGGGCGCTGCTCGCGGCTGCCCAGCCAAGCCAGCAACTGCTCGGTCAGGGTGACCCGGCTGGCCCACAGCAGGTTACGCCGGGCGCCGGTCCAAGGCCGATCGGCAATCGGCGCGCCGGCCAAGTTGATGACCGCATCCAACTGATCATCCGCCTGCAGTTCTTCAAGCCGGGCGATGCCGCGCACCTGGCTACCGCACAGTTTGGGTACCTGATCAGGCCGGCGGCTCCAAACCGTAAGGCGATGGCCCTGGCCGAGCCAGAGCTGGCACAGGTGCCGGCCTATCAAACCGGTGCCGCCTGTCAGCAATATATGCATGGCTGTGTCCTCGCAGAATGCGGCAGTGGTCTATTTTTAGAACAAGGCACTTTTTTGACCCGACGCTCTCGGATAAACATAGGCCAACCTGCTCTATAAAGCGGAATAACCTTATACAAAATTTGTGCATTGTACAGGTTTGCCTGACAGCGTAGTCTGCTCACAGCAAGGTTTGAAGAGGCCATCATGACAGTACCTATTGCCATCATCGGTGCCGGTATCGCCGGTCTTTCCGCCGCCCAGGCGCTGCAAAAGGCCGGGCAATCCGTGCATTTGTTCGACAAAGGCCACGGCAGTGGCGGGCGCATGGCCAGCAAGCGCAGCGACGCTGGCGCGCTGGACCTCGGCGCCCAGTATTTCACTGCCCGTGATCGGCGTTTCGTCGATCAGGTCCAGCAATGGGTGGCTGCGGGTTGGGCCGAGCAATGGAAGCCGCAACTGTACAACTACCGCGACGGCGAACTCACACCTTCCCCGGATGAGCAGACTCGCTGGGTAGGCGTGCCGCGCATGAGTGCCATCACCCGCGGCATGCTCAAGGATGTGACGGTCAACTTTGGCTGCCGCATCGCTGAAGTATTCCGCGGCAAGCAGTACTGGCACCTGCAAGACACCGAAGGCTGCAGCCACGGCCCGTTCAGCCGCGTGGTGATCGCGGTGCCTGCGCCGCAGGCAACGCCGTTACTGGCCTCGACGCCCAAACTGGCTGCCGTGGCCGCTGGCGTGCAGATGGAGCCTACCTGGGCCGTCGCCCTGGGCTTCCAGACGCCACTGGACACCCCCATGCAAGGTTGCTTCGTGCAGGACAACCCGCTCGACTGGCTGGCCCGCAACCGCAGCAAGCCCGGGCGTGACGAGCACCTCGACACCTGGGTGCTGCATGCCACGTCGAGCTGGAGCCGGCAGCATATCGACCTGCCCAAGGAAGAGGTGATCGAGCAGTTATGGGGCGAATTCGCCGAACTGGTCGGCTGCGTGGTGCCGGCACCCACCTTCTCCCTCGCCCACCGCTGGCTGTATGCACGCCCCACCAGCCACCATGAGTGGGGCGCGTTGGCCGATGCCGATCAGGGCCTGTACGCCTGCGGCGACTGGTGTTTGTCCGGCCGCGTCGAGGGGGCTTGGCTGAGTGGCCAGGAAGCCGCTCGCCGGCTGCTGGAGCATCTCGACTGAACGGGCGCTGAGCCTGTACAAAAAAATCAGTTTGCATAACGCCAAGGCTGTGCTGGAATAAACTTGTACAAAATAGATATCGCGTACAAGTTTATCGGAGACAGCCATGCAATCCCCTTCCGCTCACTGCAAGCCTCGCATCGCCATCAGCGCCTGCCTGACCGGGCACAGTGTGCGCTACAACGGTGGGCACAAGGCATCCGACTTGTGCCGCGCGCAACTTGAAGCGCACTTCGAATGGCTGCCGGTTTGCCCCGAGGTCGCTATCGGCCTCGGTGTACCGCGCGACCCTATTCGCCTGGTAGGCGACCCGGAGCAGCCGGAAGTGGTCGGTACCCGCAACCCCGGCATGGACCTCACCGGCCCGCTGCGCACCTATGGCGAGCAGATGGCCGGCGAGCTCGACGATATCTGCGGCTATATCTTCATGCAGAAGTCACCTTCGTGCGGGTTGGAGCGGGTCAAGGTCTACCAGGATAACGGCCACCCTGCGTTGCATAGCGGACGTGGTGTGTATGCCCAGGCCTTCTGCAACCTTCGCCCGGACCTGCCGGTGGAGGAGGAAGGCCGCCTGCATGACGCAGTGCTACGCGAAAACTTCATCAGCCGCGTATACGCCTATGCCGATTGGCAGCGCCTGCTGGCCGAAGGCTTGAGCCGCGGCGCCCTGGTGCGGTTTCACTCGCGCTACAAGTACCTGCTGATGGCCAACAACCCCCATGCCTACCGCACCCTGGGGCGACTACTGGGCAGCATGAGCCGGGATGACGACCCGCAGCAGGTCGGCCCACACTATTTCAGCCAGCTGATGCAGGCCCTGCGCCGCTGCGCCAGCCGTGGCACGCACTGCAACGTACTGCAGCACCTGAGCGGTTACTTCAAAGATGCCCTGACCCAGCAGGACAAGGCCGAACTGCAAGCCATCATCAGCCAGTACCAACAGGGCGTGGTGCCGCTGGTGGTGCCGCTGACGCTGCTCAAGCACCACCTGCGCAAGCACCCCGACCCTTACCTGATGCAGCAGGCCTACCTGCAGCCACACCCCGAAAGCCTAGGATTGCGCAATGCCGTCTGAGGCCCTGCTAGCGATCGGCGAACTCGCCCGCCGCACCGGCGTCAACCCAGTCACCCTACGGGCCTGGGAGCGCCGTTACGGCCTGCTCAAGCCACAGCGCACCGCAAAAGGGCATCGCTTGTATTCCAACGAGCAGGTCGAACGGGTCGAAGCGATCCTGGCCTGGCTGCAGCGCGGCGCATCGGTGGGGCAGGTACGCGAGCTGCTCGATAAACCGGCCAGCACCGCCCCACACAGCAACTGGCAGGCGCGACAGACGCAGTTGATCGAGGCTATCGCCAACCTCTCGCAGCGGGCACTTGACCAGCAACTCAACCAGGCCATGGCGCTGTACCCCGCCATTACCCTGTGCGAGCAATTGCTGCTACCCCTGCTCGACAGCCTGGACCTGCGCTGGCGCAACTATTTCAATGCACGGCTTGAGCAAGTGTTCTTCCACAGCTGGCTGCGCAGCAAACTCGGCGCCCGGGTGTATCACGACAACCAGCTGCTACAGGGTGCGCCAGTGCTGCTGGCCGAAGACAGCGAACGCGCCTTCGACCCTGAGCTGTGGCTGTGCGCCTGGCTGCTCAGCAGCAACGGCATCCCCGTCGAGGTGCTTGAACAGCCGGTGGGTGGCCCGCAACTGCAACGGGCCATCGCCGCGCTGCAACCGCGCGCCCTGTTGCTGCACCTGGGGCCACGCATCGACATCAAGGCCTTGCAGCGCACGCTGCAGGGTACGCCGGGGGCAAAACTGCTGGGCGGCGCTACGCTCGCCCTGCATGAAGCCCAACTGAACGCCCTCGACCTCCCCGACCTGCTCCTGTTCGATACCCCGCAGGCGGCATTGCGCTTGCTTCAAGGCAATGACCGCCGGCCTGTAGAGATGAATGCACCATGCAATTGATCTGGCTGCGCAGCGACCTGCGCATCGACGACAACACCGCCTTGAGCGCCGCCTGTGAGCGCGGCCCGACCGTCGCCCTGTGGCTGCTCAGCCCCGGCCAATGGCAGGCTCACGACGACGCCGCCTGCAAAGTAGACTTCTGGCTGCGCAACCTGCGCGCGCTGCGCCAGGCACTGGGCACACTCAACATCCCGCTGCTGATCCGCTCAATTGACAGGTGGGATCAGGCATCCGATGCAATAATGTCAGTATGCCATCAGCATCGGATAGATAGCGTGCACTGGAACGACGAGTACGGCATCAACGAACAGCGCCGCGACCAGGCTGTGCGGGCGCGGCTGGAGCAATCAGGCGTGCAGGCGCACAGCTACCTCGACCAGCTGTTCTTCCGCCCTGGCACCCTCCTTACCCGCAGTGGTGACTACTTCCAGGTCTTCAGCCAATTCAAGAAACGCTGCCTGGAGCATCTGCACCGCAGCCTCCCCGCGCTGGCCCCACGGCTAAAGCCCCAGGCGCCTCTGGCGATCGCCAGCGACCCGCTACCTGAGCATGTGCTGGGCTTCGACCCAGTACCGCGTGCCTTGCGCGATGGCTGGCCAGCGGGCGAAGCCGAAGCGCAAGCACGGCTGTCGCGTTTTCTCGAAGAGCGGGTGGAAGACTACCAACACCAGCGCGACCTCCCGGCCAAGCCCGGCACCAGCGAGCTCTCCGCCTACCTGGCCGCCGGGGTGATTTCGCCCCGGCAATGCCTGCACGGGGCCTTGGCCAGCAACCGTGGCGAGTTCGACAGCGGCAGCACCGGCATCCAGACCTGGGTCAACGAGTTGCTTTGGCGGGAGTTCTACAAGCACATCCTGGTGGGTTATCCACAGGTATCCCGTCACCGCGCTTTCCGTGCCCAGACCGAAGCCCTGCCCTGGCGTGATGCACCTGAAGACCTCGCGGCCTGGGAACAGGGGCGCACCGGTTTTCCGATCATCGATGCCGCCATGCGCCAGTTGCTGCACACCGGCTGGATGCACAACCGCCTGCGCATGATCGTCGCCATGTTCCTCAGCAAGAACCTGCTGATCGACTGGCGCAAAGGCGAGCGGCATTTCATGCGTCACCTGATAGACGGCGACCTGGCAGCCAACAACGGCGGCTGGCAGTGGAGCGCATCTACCGGCACCGACGCCGTGCCCTATTTCCGCATCTTCAACCCGGTTTCGCAGTCTCAGCGCTTCGATCCGCAGGGGCGCTTCATTCGTCACTGGGTACCGGAACTGCAGGCGCTGGATGATAAAGCCATTCATCAGCCAGTTAAGGCTGTGGATCTTTTTGCTACCCATTCGTATCACAATCCAATAGTCGATCTCGGCAGCAGTCGCCAGCGCGCATCAGAAGCCTTCAAAGGCCTTCCGCGTCGGCAGCATTAAGGGGCAGTATCGTGAATAGAGCTCGCAGTGTCTGGGTGACAGGGGCCACTAATGGATTAGGGCTGGCATTGGTACAACAGTTGCTCGAACAGGGGCACCGGGTAGCCGCAAGCGGCAGGGAGTGTGAAGCACTGGACACGCTGGGCGAACGCTACGGCACGCAATTGCTGCGCCTGCCGGGCCAGTTGCAGGCGCTGGATCAGGTCGAGGCAGCCAGCAAGCTGCTATTGGGCAACTGGGGGTCGCTGGACTGCCTGATCATCAATGCCGGCACCGGTGAGTATGTGGCCGACGCCATACCTGATGTCGAGCTGTTCGAGGCCATCGCCGCCAGCAACCTGCTGGCCAGCGAACAATGCCTGGCCAGTGCCTTGCCGCTGCTGACCAAGGGTGAAGCGCCTCAGGTAATGGCGATCCTCAATCGCTATTCAGCCTCGCAGCTGTTTGCGCCCACACAGGTTTCCAGCGGTTTCAACAGCACCGCGCAGTGGTTTCGCGAGCAACGCCAGGTACTGGGTCAACTGCAGATCAGCCTGACGGTGGTGGCGCCGCAATCATTGAAGACCCCCGTGACACCGGCGCAGGCTATGCCGGAGATGTGGACAGCGCAGAGCGCTGCCGAAGAACTGCTGCGGCGACTGCCGCTTCGAGAACCTGAACTGGTGCTGGAGACGCTGGACCCTAGCAGTTTGTGGCCGCTGCCGCGCTGACCCAAGGGTTGGCAAGGTGCTACCGCAGTGGGAGCGGCTCACCCGCTCCCACTGCCCAAGCAGGTGGGTTACAACGCCATACGGTAATGCAGGCTGTAGCTTTCCACACCATCGTTGGGCTGCTTTATACCGGCGTTGGAATAGTGGATGGCGCGCACGCCAATTTCATGCCCACCGGCAAAGCGCAAGCCGAAACCGATCCGGTCCTCGAACTGGAACGCCGAGCCTAGCTCGTTGCTTTCAAGCTCGGTGCTGGAGAAGGCCGCGACACCGATGCCCGCTTCGATGTAAGGCTTCACCGATTCCCCGGCAAACTCATAGACGAACACCGGCGCAAACGACAAGCTGTGGTTGCTCGCCGTCTCGTCACCCTGCCAATAGGTGTAAGCCCCATCCCAATAACCGGTGAGACGACCAACGCTGGTCTGCCACCAGCTCGCCTCCCAGTTCGACTGCAACCCCAGCCGATAGACCATGGTCGAGTCACCGGTCTGCCCCACCGAAAATGAAACATCGGCAGCCTGCGCCGACACCACTTGCCCCAAAGTTAAGGCGGCAACCGCCGCCAAGCCGAGCAGTTTCCTCATAAGAAACATCCTTCTTCCTGATGCTGTTGTTAGTGTTCGCCTCTTGCCAGGCAAATCGGTAGAAATCGGCAGTGGTACGATAGTTCAGCTGCTTTTGACGTTTTTTTCACAACGCAAAGCTTTGCACACTGTCGGACTTATGCCACAGCAACGGTAGGATTTTTCTCAGAGTTTGCGGGTCGGCACTGGTCCAGAAGCGGGTATCCAGCGCCGGGCCCTCGGCCAGCAGGTCGTTGGCGTGCAACAGCCGTTGCAGCTGGCGCGCCACGGCGGCGCCGGTATCGATGATGGCCACGTCTGCCGGCACCATGTCGGCCAGCAAGGGGCGCAGGAATGGGTAATGGGTGCAGCCAAGAATCAGCGTATCGCAGCCGGCATCCAGCAGTGGCTGCACAAACCCGAGCAGCAACTGGCGCAACGCGGGGCTGCCCAGGTCGCCGGTTTCAATCAGCTCTACCAGCCCTGGGCAAGGCTGGGTGACCACCCGTACATCGCTGGCGAAGCGGTCGAGCAATGCCGCGAACTTGGCGCTCTGCAAAGTCCCGGTAGTGGCCAGCACCCCGACCACACCGGAGCGGGTGGCGGCGGCTGCAGGCTTTACCGCAGGCTCCATACCCACCAGCGGCCAGACCGGGTACAGCTCACGCAGGTCGGCAACCGCCGCCACCGTGGCGGTATTGCAGGCCAGGACCATGGCCTTGGCGCCTTGCTGCTGGAAGAACTCGGCAATGCGTCGGCAGCGCTGGCGGATGTAGTCCGCCGACTTCTCACCGTAGGGCACGTGACCGCAATCGGCCACATACAGCAGGGTTTCGTTGGGCAGCAGGCGCTGGATCTCGGCAAGCACCGACAAACCGCCGACCCCCGAATCCATCACGCCAATCGGCGCCGAACGCTCAGCCATCGCGCTTGCCGCAGACAGCGCAGGCCGGGTCGCGCTTGACCCGCAGTTCACGTATGCGCGTGCCGAGGGCATCAATCAGCAGCAGGCGGCCCACCAGTGGCTCGCCGAACCCAGCCAGCAGCTTCATGGCTTCCAGCGCCTGCAGGCTACCTACCAGCCCCACCAGCGGGCCGATCACGCCGGCTTCGCTGCAGGTCAGTTCATCCTCGCTGCCATGGCCATACAGGCAGTGGTAACACGGGCTGTAGTCACGCCGTGGGTCGAACACCGAAAGCTGGCCCTCGAGGCGGATCGCCGCCCCACTGACCAACGGCTTGCCAGCAGCGACGCAGGCGGCATTGACCGCCTCGCGCGTGGAAAAGTTGTCGGAGCAGTCCAGCACCAGGTCGACCGCAGCCACCGCTGCGGCCAGCGAATCTTCGTCCAGCGCCTGGCGGTGAGCGACCAGGCTGATCTCCGGGTTGATCGCCCCCAGGCGCTGCAGCGCCGAGTCCACCTTGCTCATGCCGACGCTGTCGCTGTCGTGCATCACCTGGCGTTGCAGATTGGTCAGGTCGACGGTGTCGAAATCTGCCAGGTGCAACTCGCCCACCCCCGCCGCAGCCAGGTACAGCGCCACAGGTGAGCCCAGCCCACCGAGGCCGACGATCAGCGCCTTGCTCTGCTTGAGGCGCAACTGGCCGTCGATATCGATCTGCGCCAGCAGCACTTGCCGGCTGTAGCGCAACAGTTCCTGATCACTCAGCATGGCAGGCGCCCCAGGGTAATGCGTTCATGGCTGCCCAGGTCGATGCGGCTGGCAACCTCGGCAAAGCCTTGTTCAGTCAGCAAGGCGCGCACCGCCGCTGCCTGATCATAACCATGCTCCAACAGCAACCAGCCGCCTGGCAGCAAATGCTGCGGCGCCTGGGCAATGATCACGCGCAGGTCGTCCAGGCCATCGGCACCTGCCACCAGTGCGCTGCTGGGTTCGAAACGCACATCGCCAGCGGCCAGGTGGGGGTCTTCGCTGGCAATGTAGGGGGGGTTGCTGACAATCAGGTCGAAACGCTCATCGCCGAGCTGGTCAAACCAGTGGCTGACGTGCACCTGCACATTGCCCAGCCCCAGGCGCTGGCGGTTGCGCTCGGCCAGCGCGGCGGCCTCCTCGACACGGTCCACCGCCATCACCTGCCAGGCCGGGCGGTCGCCGGCCAGGGCCAAGGCAATGGCCCCGGTGCCGGTGCCCAGGTCGAGCACCTTGGCAGGTGTCGCAGGCTGAAGCTCCAGGGCGGTCTCGACCAGCAGCTCGGTGTCCGGGCGCGGGATCAGCGTATGCGGTGCCACTTCCAGGTCGATCTTCCAGAACCCCTGCTGCCCAAGGATATACGCCACCGGCTCACCGCTGCGGCGGCGCTGCAGGTAACCGGCATAAGTGTCGGCCGCTTCGCTGCTGACGATGCGCTCGGGCCAGGTATGCAGGTAGCTGCGCGACTTGCCGATGGCCGCAGCCAACAACAGTTCGGCGTCCAGCCGCTCGGTGGGCGATTCGGGCAACTGCGCATTGCGCAGCAAGCTGGCGATGATGGTCATCAGTCCCCCAGGGCGGCCAGTTGATCGGCCTGGTACTCGGCCAACAGCGGTTCGATCACGGCGTCGACGCCACCGGCAAGGATGTCGTCCAGCGAATACAAGGTCAGGTTGATGCGGTGATCGGTTACCCGGCCCTGTGGATAATTGTAGGTGCGGATACGCTCGGAGCGGTCACCGGAGCCCACCAGCAGCTTGCGCTCACTGGCGATGGCATTCTGCGCGGCGCTGGTCTGCATGTCGTTGAGCTTGGCCGACAGCCAGGACATGGCACGGGCACGGTTCTTGTGCTGCGAGCGTTCTTCCTGGCACTCGACCACGATACCGGTGGGCAAGTGAGTAATGCGAACCGCCGAGTCGGTCTTGTTGATGTGCTGGCCACCGGCCCCGGAAGCGCGGTAGGTGTCCACGCGCAAGTCGGCCGGGTTGATCTCGATCACCGCCTGCTCATCGGGCTCGGGCAGCACGGCCACGGTACAAGCGGAGGTGTGGATGCGCCCCTGCGACTCGGTCTCGGGCACCCGTTGCACACGATGCGCACCAGACTCGAACTTAAGCTTGCCGTAAACGTTTTCGCCTTCGACGCGGGCGATGATTTCCTTGTAGCCGCCGTGTTCGCCTTCGTTCTCGGACAAAATCTCCAGACGCCAGCCACGCTTTTCGGCGTAGCGCGAATACATGCGGAACAGGTCACCCGAGAAGATCGCCGCCTCGTCACCACCGGTGCCAGCGCGGATTTCGAGGAACACGTTACGCCCGTCGTTGGGGTCCTTGGGCAGCAGCATGCGTTGCAGCTGCGCCTCCATCGCCAGCAGTTGCTCCTTGGCTTCGCGCACTTCCTCCACGGCCATTTCGCGCATATCCGGATCGCTGTCCTTGAGCAGCGCCTGGGCACCTTCAAGGTCGTCCTGGACTTTGCGCCATGCCTGATAGGCCGTGTGAACCGGCTCGACCTCGGCGTATTCGCGGGAATAAGCACGGAAACGCGTCTGGTCGCTGATGACCTCAGCGTCACCGAGCAGTGCGGTCAGTTCTTCGAAGCGGTCCTGGAGAATATCCAGTTTGTTCAGCAGCGACGCTTTCATTGCAGGGATTTGTCCGTCGAGCCCTCGTTGAGGGCAAAGAGTTCCTGGGCCATGGCCAGCGCATCGAGGCGGCCCTCGGCCGAGAGCTTTTTCAACTGCACGCTGGGCGCATGCAGAAGTTTGTTGGTCAGGCCCCGGGCCAGTTGGGCCAGCACGTCCTCGGGGTTGCCGCCGTTGGCCAGCAGGCGCTGGGCTTTTTGCAGCTCTTCGTCGCGCAGGCGCTCGCTTTGCTGGCGGTAGGCCTTGAGCACGTCCACCGCAGCCAGTTCGCGCAGGCGCACCATGAAGTCTTCGGCGCCCACCGACACCAGCTCTTCGGCAGCCTGGGCCGCACCCTGGCGGCTCTTGAGGTTTTCTGCGACTACGTCGTGCAGGTCATCGACGGTATACAGGTAGACGTCGTCGAGCTCGCCCACTTCGGGTTCGATATCACGCGGCACGGCGATGTCGACCATGAAAATCGGCTTGTGACGGCGTTGTTTCAGCGCGCTCTCGACCGCGCCCTTGCCAAGGATCGGCAACTGGCTGGCGGTGGAGCTGATGACGATGTCACTGTTGGCCAGTTCCTGGGGGATGTCGGCCAGCAGCACGGCATGTGCGCCGAACTGCTCGGCCAGCGTGCTGGCACGCTCCAGGGTACGGTTGGCCACCACGATCCGGCGCACACCTTGCTCATGCAGGTGGCGGGCGACCAGGGTGATGGTCTCGCCGGCCCCGATCAGCAGGGCCTGGCTGCGGCCCAGGTCACTGAAGATCTGCCGCGCCAGGCTCACCGCGGCGAACGCCACCGAAACCGGGTTTTCGCCGATCGCGGTGTCGGTGCGCACCTGTTTGGCGGCACTGAAGGTGGCCTGGAACAGGCGCCCGAGCAGTGGGCCAACGGTACCGGCCTCACGCGCCACGGCGTAGGCGGACTTCATCTGGCCGAGGATCTGCGGCTCGCCGAGCACCAGCGAATCGAGGCCAGAGGCCACGCGCATCATGTGCCGCACCGCATCGTGCTCTTCATGGATGTAGGCGCTGGCGCGCAGTTCATCCAGGCTCAGCCGGTGGTAATCGGCCAGCCACAGCAGTACGGCCTCGGCAGACAGGTGGTCCTGCTCTATATAAAGCTCGCTACGGTTGCAGGTCGACAGGATCGCCGCTTCACGGCTGGCGGTCAGTCGGCAGAGCTGTTGCAGGGCGTCCACCAGCTGCTCTGGGGTAAACGCCACGCGCTCGCGTACGTCTACCGAGGCAGTCTTATGGTTGATACCAAGTGCAAGAAAGGCCATGCAAGGTCGCTGGTTGTGACGAGAAGCCGATAATTGTCCTCTTTCGCAGGTTTTAGAACAACCACCGTTCGCTATTGTCGTGTAGGAGCGGCCTTGCGTCGCGAAAGGGCTGCGCAGCGGCCCCGGCAATATCTCTGACAAACCTGAAAACCTGGGGCCGCTACGCGCCCCTTTCGCAACCCAAGGCCGCCCCCAACAGGCCCCCCCACACAGGTGGCGGAACCTGGGCGCCCCTGCCATGGTCGCAGTTAAGCAAATGCTTCGCAGGTGGGTTTGCCCCCGCGCTTGTGTCATCATGCTCCGACCGCCGGTGAGTCCTTTTAAGCCTTTCTATGAACAGACACTACGCACTGCTGCTTGCCTTCGCCCTGCTCCAGGGTTGCCAGAGCCTGGCCCCGCAAAAAGCCGAGCCACCCGTTGCCGAGGCCGGCAAGGGCGAGGCCGAAAAACCCGTGGTGTACGGTTCGTTCAAGCAAGACACCCTATATAGCCTGTTGGTGGCGGAGCTGGCCGGCCAGCGCAACCGCTTCGACATCGCCCTGGCCAACTACGCCGACCAGGCCGAAAAAACCCAGGACCCTGGCGTTTCCGAACGCGCCTACCGCATCGCCGAGTACCTCGGCGCCGACGAGCCGGCCCTGGAAAACGCCTTGATCTGGGCCCGCAACGACCCGGACAACCTCGACGCCCAGCGCGCCGCCGCCATCCAGCTGGCCCGCGCCGGTCGCTACGACGATGCTATGGTCTACATGGAAAAAGTCCTGCAAGGCCAGGGCGATACCCATTTCGACTTCCTCGCCCTGTCGGCCGCCGAGACCGACCAGAGCACCCGCGACGGCTTGCTGCAGAGCTTCGAACGTCTGCTGGTCAAGTACCCGGAAAACAGCCAGCTGGTGTTCGGCAAGGCGCTCCTGCTGAACCAGGACGGCAAGGCCGAAGAAGCGCTCGAACTGCTCGAGGAGCACCCGCCGCAAAATGGCGAGATCGCCCCGATTCTGCTGCGTGCCCGCCTGCTGCAAGCGCTCGACCGCGGCAAAGAGGCGCTGCCCCTGCTGCGTGGCGCGATCCGCGACAACCCGGATGACAAACGCCTGCGCCTGACCTACGCCCGTACCCTGGTCGAGCAGGACCGCATCGCCGATGCCAAGGGGGAGTTCATCAGCCTGGTCCAGCAGTACCCCGAGGATGACGAGCTGCGCTACTCGCTGGCACTGGTATGCCTGGAAAACAAAGACTGGGATGAAGCCGAGGGCTACCTGCAGGAGCTGGTCGAACGCGACAGCAACGTCGACGCCGCCCACCTGAACCTGGGCCGCATCCGCGAGGAGCGCCACGACCCCGAAGGCGCCTTGCGCGAATACGCCCTGGTCGGCACCGGCCCCGACTACCTGCCGGCGCAGCTGCGCCAGGCCGACATCCTGATTGCCAACGGCCGCGGCACCGAGGCTTCGCGCCTGCTCGCCGAAGCCCGCGAGGCCCAGCCGGACTACGCCATCCAGCTGTACCTGATCGAATCGGAAAGCTACAGCAACAACAACAAGGACGCCCAGGCCAACCAGGTGCTGCAACAAGGCATCCAGCGTTACCCGGACGACCTCAACCTGCTGTATACCCGCGCCATGCTGGCCGAAAAGCGTGATGATCTGCCGCAGATGGAGAAAGACCTGCGCGCCATCATCGACCGCGAGCCGGAAAACGCCATGGCCCTGAACGCCCTGGGCTACACCCTGGCCGACCGCACCACCCGCTACGCCGAGGCCAAGGCGCTGATCGACAAGGCCCACCAGCTCACCCCGGATGACCCGGCGGTGCTCGACAGCCTGGGTTGGGTCGCCTACCGCCAGGGCAACCTGGACGAAGCCGAAGGCTACCTGCGCCAGGCCCTGGAGCGCTTCCCCGACCACGAAGTGGCTGCGCACCTGGGCGAAGTCCTGTGGGCCAACGGCAAGCGCCGCGAAGCCCGCCAGGTCTGGGCCAAGGCCTTCGAAGCCCAGCCCGACAGCCCCATCCTGCGCAAGACCGTACTGCGCCTGACCGGATCAGAGACCCTTTAACGCCATGTTCCTGCGCCATTGCATCACCTTCACCCTGATTGCCCTGCTCGCGGGCTGTGCCGGCTTCGGTAGCCGTGAAGCCCTGCAGGGCCATGGCGACCCGCAGCAGTGGCGCCAGCACAAAGCGCAACTCAGCACCCTCGACGGCTGGCAGATCAGCGGCAAGGTCGGCATCCGCGCCCCGCGCGATTCCGGCAGCGGCACGCTGTTCTGGTTGCAGCGCCAGGACTACTACGACATCCGCCTGGCCGGGCCATTGGGCCGTGGCGCTGCCCGCCTGACCGGCCGCCCCGGCGGCGTGGTGCTAGAAGTGGCCAACCAGGGCCGCTACGAAGCCACCAGCCCGGAAGCACTGCTGGAAGAACAACTGGGCTGGCAACTGCCGGTTTCGCACCTGGTCTGGTGGGTACGCGGCCTGCCCGCGCCCGACAGCAAGAGCCAGCTGACCCTGGACGGCGACAGCCGCCTGGCCAGCCTGCAACAGGATGGCTGGCAGGTGCAGTACCTGAGCTATACCGAGCAGAACGGCTACTGGTTGCCCGAGCGCCTGAAACTGCACGGCAAGGACCTCGACGTGACGTTGGTGGTCAAGGACTGGCAGCCGCGCCAGCTGGGGCACTGATCGATGACCACCCTTACCCTGCCCGCCCCGGCCAAGCTCAACCTGTGGCTGCACATCATCGGCCGCCGCCCGGACGGTTACCACGAGCTGGAAACCGTCTTCCAGTTTCTCGACCATGGCGACGAGCTGAGCTTCGCCCTGCGTGAAGACGGCGTGATCCGCCTGCACACCGAAATCGAGGCGGTGCCCCACGACAGCAACCTGATCGTGCGTGCCGCGCGCAACTTGCAGGAACAATCCGCCACCCGCCTTGGCGCCGACATCTGGCTGACCAAGGTCTTGCCCATGGGCGGTGGCATCGGCGGCGGCAGCTCGGACGCCGCGACCACGCTGCTGGCGCTGGCGCACTTGTGGCAGCTGGACTGGGATGAAGATCGCCTGGCCGGCCTTGGCCTGACCCTCGGTGCCGACGTGCCGGTGTTCGTGCGCGGCCACGCGGCGTTCGCCCAGGGTGTGGGCGAGCAACTGACCCCGGTCGACCCGATCGAGCCCTGGTATGTCGTGCTGGTGCCGCAAGTGTCTGTCAGTACTGTAGAAATTTTTTCACATCCGCAGTTGACACGTGATTCCCTCCCCCTTAAGATGCGCCCCGTTCCCGAGGGAAACAGTCGAAATGACTGCCAACCGGTGGTAGAGCAGAGTTACCCAGAAGTTCGCAATGCGTTGAATTCACTGGGCAAATTCACTGAAGCTCGATTAACCGGCACTGGAAGTTGTGTGTTTGGGGCCTTCCCAAGCAAAGCCGAAGCTGATAAAGTTCTGGCCCTTCTTTCAGCGACCCAAACAGGGTTTGTGGCGAAAGGAAGCAATGTTTCGATGTTGCATCGCAAGCTGCAAAGTCTGGTCAAGAAGTCGAGTGCCTAGCGCTCGCAGCAACAGATACAGGGGCGTCGCCAAGCGGTAAGGCAGCAGGTTTTGATCCTGCCATGCGTTGGTTCGAATCCAGCCGCCCCTGCCATTTTCCTATACTCATCCAGGTATACCCTCAGCCTTCAGGTACTGCGCGTGTCCAAGATGATGGTCTTTACGGGGAACGCTAACCCCGATCTGGCTCGGCGTGTCGTACGTCAGCTGCATATCCCTCTCGGTGACGTCTCTGTCGGTAAATTCTCCGACGGCGAGATCAGCACTGAGATCAATGAAAATGTCCGCGGTAAAGACGTCTTCATTATTCAGCCGACCTGTGCCCCGACCAACGATAACCTGATGGAACTGGTAGTGATGGCCGACGCCTTCCGCCGCTCCTCAGCATCCCGAATCACCGCCGTGATTCCTTACTTCGGATACGCCCGCCAGGACCGCCGTCCGCGTTCGGCACGTGTAGCCATCAGCGCCAAAGTTGTCGCTGACATGCTCACTGTCGTGGGTATCGACCGTGTACTCACCGTCGACCTGCACGCTGACCAGATCCAGGGTTTCTTCGATATCCCAGTCGACAACATCTACGGCTCGCCCGTATTGGTCGACGATATCGAAGACCAGCGTTTCGAGAACCTGATGATCGTCTCCCCGGACATCGGTGGTGTCGTGCGCGCACGTGCCGTCGCCAAGTCCCTGGGTGTCGATCTGGGTATCATCGACAAACGCCGCGAGAAGGCTAACCACTCCGAGGTGATGCACATCATCGGCGACGTCGAAGGGCGCACTTGCATCCTGGTAGACGACATGGTCGACACCGCCGGCACCCTGTGCCACGCGGCCAAAGCCCTGAAAGAACACGGCGCTGCCAAGGTTTACGCCTATTGCACGCACCCTGTCCTGTCGGGCCGCGCGATCGAGAACATCGAGAAGTCGGTACTGGACGAGCTGGTGGTGACCAACACCGTTCCGCTGTCCGCCGCTGCTCAAGCCTGTGACCGTATCCGCCAGCTGGATATCGCACCGGTTGTCGCTGAAGCGGTACGCCGCATCAGCAACGAAGAATCGATCAGCGCGATGTTCCGCTAAGCGGAACACGTGTTGATGTGAAGCGCCCCGCCCCAGCATTTGTTGGGGCGGGGCTTTTTTGCCATTCCCGTTGGCGCTGGTCGCAAACGCCCTCGGGAGGCTATTTTGGAGAAACAAAATGACTGATTTCACGCTGAACGCCAAAGTGCGTACTGACCTGGGGAAAGGTGCGAGCCGCCGCCTGCGTCACTCGCTGAGCATCCCTGCCGTTGTCTACGGTGGCGATAAAGAAGCGCAATCCCTGACCATCGTGTCGAAGGAAATCGCCAAGCTGTTCGAAAACGAAGCTGCCTACAGCCACGTGATCGAGCTGAACGTTGACGGCGCCAAGCAAAACGTCATCGTCAAGGCTATGCAGCGTCACCCAGCCAAGCAATACATCATGCACGCTGACTTCGTTCGCGTCGTTGCTGGCCAGAAGCTGACTGCCAAGGTTCCGGTTCACTTCATCGGCGAAGAAGCGCCGATCAAGAAAGGCGGCGAGATCTCCCACGTTGTTTCCGAGATCGAAGTTTCCTGCGAAGCCAAAGACCTGCCTGAGTTCATCGAAGTTGACCTGGCTAACGCTGAAGTCGGCACCATCATCCACCTGTCGGACCTGAAAGCTCCGAAAGGCGTAGAGTTCGTCGCTCTGGCCCACGGTGATGACAAGGCTGTTGCCAACGTTCACGCGCCACGCGTTGCTCCAGAAGCAGAAGGCGCTGCCGAGTAATCCACTCGCACGCCGGTGTTGATCGGGTTACAGTGCCGCGCGCGCTGTAACCCACCAACTCCAAGGAAGAGCCCCTGACGTGACCGCCATCCAGTTGATCGTTGGCCTGGGTAACCCCGGCCCCGAATACGAACAGACCCGGCATAACGCAGGGGCTCTTTTCGTTGAACGCATTGCCAGCGCCCAGCGCGTCTCGCTGACCGCTGACCGCAAGTATTTCGGCCTGACGGCTAAATTCAGCCATCAGGGCAACGACGTTCGTCTGCTCATCCCCACCACCTACATGAACCGTAGCGGCCAGTCCGTGGCGGCCTTGGCCAATTTCTTCCGCATCAAGCCGGAAGCGATTCTGGTGGCGCATGACGAACTCGACCTGCCTCCGGGCGTCGCCAAGCTTAAACGCGGCGGCGGCCATGGCGGGCACAACGGCCTGCGCGACATCATCGCGCAGCTCGGCAACCAGAACGACTTCCACCGCCTGCGGCTTGGCATCGGCCACCCGGGTGACGCCAAACTGGTCTCCAACTTCGTCCTGGGCCGCGCGCCGCGCGCCGAGCAGGAGAAGCTCGACGCCAGCATCGATTTTGCCCTCGGCGTGCTGCCAGATGTCCTCGCTGGCGATTTCGCCAAGGCGATGCGCGAGCTGCACAGCCAGAAGGCCTGATTTCCTAGAGAGGGAATACCCATGGGTTTCAATTGCGGCATCGTCGGCCTGCCCAACGTCGGCAAGTCCACCCTGTTCAACGCCTTGACCAAGTCCGGCATCGCGGCGGAGAACTTCCCTTTCTGCACCATCGAGCCGAACAGCGGCATCGTGCCGATGCCCGACGCGCGTCTGGCTGCCCTGGCAGAGATCGTCAAGCCTAACCGCATCCTGCCGACCACCATGGAATTCGTCGACATCGCCGGCCTGGTGGCAGGCGCGTCGAAAGGTGAAGGCCTGGGCAACAAGTTCCTCGCCAACATCCGCGAGACCGACGCCATCGCCCACGTGGTGCGCTGCTTCGAAGACGAGAACGTGATCCACGTTTCCAACAGCGTCGACCCCAAGCGTGACATCGAGATCATCGACCTCGAACTGATCTTCGCCGACCTCGACAGCTGCGAGAAGCAACTGCAGAAGGTTGCCCGCAATGCCAAGGGTGGCGACAAGGAAGCCCTGGCGCAAAAGGCCATCCTGGAAAAGCTGATCCCGCACTTCACTGAAGGCAAGCCTGCACGCAGCCTGATGAAGCACATGGCTGACGACGAAAAGGCCGTCATCCGTGGCTTCCACCTGCTGACCAGCAAGCCGGTGATGTACATCGCCAACGTCGCTGAAGACGGCTTCGACAACAACCCGCACCTGGACGTGGTCAAGGCCATCGCCGAGGAAGAAGGCGCGGTCGTGGTACCGGTGTGCAACAAGATCGAAGCCGAAATCGCCGAGCTGGACGACGGTGAAGAGAAGGACATGTTCCTCGAGGCCCTGGGCCTGGAAGAGCCTGGCCTGAACCGCGTGATCCGCGCCGGTTACGAGCTGCTGAACCTGCAGACCTATTTCACTGCCGGCGTGCAGGAAGTACGCGCCTGGACCGTCCGCATTGGCGCCACCGCGCCACAGGCTGCTGGCGTGATCCACACCGACTTCGAAAAAGGCTTCATCCGCGCTGAAGTAGTGGCGTATGACGACTTCATCCAGTTCAAGGGTGAAAGTGGCGCCAAGGAAGCCGGCAAGTGGCGTTTGGAAGGTAAGGACTACATCGTCAAAGACGGCGATGTGATGCACTTCCGCTTCAACGTCTGACGCTCAGCGTTTGCCTGTCAACAAAAGCCTCCGTATGGGGGCTTTTGTATTTGTGTTGTCCCGTTCGCCCCTATCCCCCTCAGTGCGCCCACTGCCGCGCCCTGCGCCTGTCGATCCAGATCAGCAAGACGCTGGCATACACCGAGACAGCCAAGAACAGCGCCATGCGCACCGCAAAGGCCCGGTACACGTCCTGCCCTGCCGCGCTGTCCTGCACCGACTGCCCCAGCAGAATCAGCATCGTGGTCAGGCAACTGACCCAGTAAGCAGGGCCGTGCCGCGTCGCCACCGCCCGGTAGAGCCGCCGGGCCTGCCAGAGGGTGAACAGCAACACCCACAGAAAAAACATCCACAGGTGCACGAACAGGCTCAAGGCACTCCACAGCAGGATCGCCAGCAGCCCGGCTAGCAGGGTCGAACCAATCAGCTCTCGGCTGGCATTGCGGGCATGGGTTTCGCCGGCCTGCTGGCCCAGGCTCACCGACTTCATGATCAGCGGCATGAATGCATCCGGGGCAATCAGCGCCAGCAAGAACGCCGGCATGACAATCAGCGTGGCACGCAGCGCAACCCAACTGGCACGCGCGCTGGGGAGCGGTGGCGGGGACGCTTGCGCGGGGGCATCGACAGGTTCGGGAAACAGTACATGCGCCAGCGCCGTGCCCAGCGCCGCCAACAGCATGCCTTTGGCTAACGCCTCGACCACCGACAGCGCCAAGGTGAAATCATGGGTGCCGGCTGCGGCGATCATGGTCAGGCCGATCACCAGCAGGTTGGCCACCAGGCCATTGCCGCCCTTGAGCGCGTAACGCAGCACCAGAAACACCCCAACGCCGACCAACAGCACCCCACTCACCGGGGCATGGCGCAGCAGTGGAATCAGCAACAAGCCACTGCCACAACTGAGCAGCACCAGCACCGCCAACGCCGGTGCCGCGCGCAACGGCAGCGGCTGGCTGCGGGTGGCCAACAGCAGCACCGCAAACACCGGGGCCAGGATCGGCACGGGCAGGCCGATGCCGAAGCTGACCGCCAGGCACAGCGCCACGCCCCAGGCTAGGCGTAGCGCCCGCAGGCGCCGCCACTCAATAGGCATACGACAGCCAGCTCATCAGCCACATGAACACGCGGCCCAGCACGTTCAGCGGGTTGCCCTCGCTGGGCAGCGCCATGACTTCGGCCTGGCCGCCGACCCGCAACCCGGTCTTGTCCTCCAGCTGGTCACGGTCCAGCTCGACGATCACCGGAAAACGCTGCGCCGAGCGCAGCCACTCGCGGCTGTTCTGCACGCTCGGCAGCGTACCCGGCGGGCTGCCCTGCCCCACGCTGACACCATACCCAATGCTGCGTATGCGCCCCTTCAGCACCACCCCCGGCAGCGCATCGAGCACCACCAGCACCGCTGTGCCGGAGCGCAGGCGGCCGAGGTTGTTTTCGGTCATGTCGGCGCTGATCCACACGTCATGGATCGCGATCAGGGTCATCATCGGGCTGCCGGCCGCCACATAATGGCCAACGTCTGTGCGCAGGTCAGTGATCAAACCGTTTGCATCGGCGCGCACCACGGTGCGGGCCAGATCCAGGCGGGCCTTTTCAACATTCGCCGCAGCGCTGCGCAACTGGGCGTTGTCTGCCTGTGAACCGCCCTGCTGTTCACGTGCCCGCTCGACTTCGGCACGGGCCGCCGCCACCTGGCTGATGGCTTGGTCGCGCGTGGCCTGGGCCCCTTCCAGGCGGCGCACCGACACCGTGCCTGGGTCTTCCTCGATCAGTCGCTTGAGCCGCTCGGCATCCTGGCGCGCCTTGCGCTCGTTGGCCTGGGCCGCCAGCAACGCCGCCTTGGCCGAATCGATGCCGGCGGTGTTGGCGCCGATCTGCCTGCGCACGGTATCCAGGTCGGCCTCGGCGCGAGCCAGGGCAATGCGGTATTGCGCCGGGTCCAGCTCGAACAGCACCGCGCCTTGGCGTACCTCCTGGTTGTTGCCCACGGCCACACGCTTCACCGGGCCAGCCACCTCGGCGCTCACCGGCACCACATAGGCTTGCAGGCGGGCCTGCTGGGTGTAAGGCGTGAAACGGTCTGCCAGCAAGTACCAGAGCAGGCTTATGGCAATCAGCAGCAATACCCAGCGCATGCCACGATCAGGCGCTTGCGGGGGCGGTGTTTGCGGGGCGTCGCTCATTTCGGTTCACCGGGTTGCTGTGCGGTAGGGGGTGGCGCGTCCAGCAGGTCTCCCCAATCGGTGCGTTGCTGCATCTGTCGACGCGTGGCCGGGTCGACCGCTGCACGGCCTGGCTGCCAACCGCCGCCCAGGGCCTTGTACAAGGTCACCACGCTGCTGACGGCATTGCCGCGGCTGACCAGGTAACCGTCTTGTTGCTGCAGCAGCAGTTGCTGGGCATCGAGCACCCGCTGGAAGTCGGCAAAGCCTTCGCGGTATTGCGAGGTGGCCAGGCTCAGCGAGCGCTGCGCGGCTTGCGAGGCCTGGTCGCGAATACCCGCGCTCTGCAACGAGCGCACCAGGCCGCTGGCTGCATCGTCGGCCTCGCGGGCGGCTTCGCGCACGCCCTGCTGATACAGCTCGATTAGTTGCTGCAAGCGGGCATCCTCCACACGCACGGCGTTCTTGCGCCGGCCATAGTCGAACGGGTTCCAGATCAGGCCTGGGCCGGCGGCGAGGTCGAAACTGTCGGGCAGGTGGCTGGCCGTCACGAAGCTCCAGCCGATGCTGCCCAGCAGGCTCAGCTGTGGATAAAGGTCCGCTTCGGCCACGCCCACCAGCGCCGACTGCGCCGCGACGGCCTGCTCGGCGGCACGGATGTCCGGGCGTCGCAGCAACAAACGGGCGGGAACGTCTTGCAACAGTGCCCGGTCTGGCAGTGGTAACTGCCCATAACGAGGTTGCAACTCCGGCAGCGGCCCCGGTGGCCGCCCAAGCAGCGAACACAACACGTTGCGCAAGGCATTGAGCTGGTTTTCGAACTCGGGGATGGTCGCCTGCGTCGCCAGGTACTGGGTGCGTGCCTGCTGCCAGTCGAGCTCATCATGCTCGCCATGGCGGAACAACCGCTCGGTGATCTCCAGGCTGCGCGCCTGGCGCTTGGCGTTTTCCTCGGCAATGGCCAGGCGCGCCTCGGCGGTACGCAAGGCAAAATAGGTGTCGGCCACCTGTGCACGCAACAACAGCATGGCATCGGCGTAGTTGGCCTCGGAGGCAAAGTACAGGGCATCGGCCGCCTCGATGGCACGGCTGAAGCGCCCCCAGAAGTCGATCTCCCAACCAATGTCGAAGCCCACGCTGGACTGCCAAAACACCGAATCACGGGCGTTGGCGGTACCGGACTGGTCCTGCTTGAGGTAGAGGCTTTGCGCGCGCAACTGCTGCAGTTGTGGATAACGCCCGGTCTGCACGATGGCCAGTTGCGCACGTGCCTCGGCGACGCGCAGCCCAGCCACGCGCAGGTTGGTGTTGTGCGCATCGGCTTGGGCGATCAGGGCATCCAGTGTCGGGTCGGCGAACACCGCCCACCACTGGCGAAAATCCGGCGCCGCGGCGCTACGGCTGGCCTGCTCCAGCAGCGGGGTGCTCCAGGTGTCCAGCCAGGGCGATTGCGCCGGCGGGTAGTCCGGACCGACCTGCGTACAGCCTGCCAGCAAAGCCACCAGGCCCAGTGCGCGGCGCCAGCGAGGTCCGGGCATGCCAGGCCCCGGCTCAAGCCGACGGTTCGGCAGGGTCTTCCGGCACCTGCAACGCCACCCACTGCCAGAACAGCACATAGGTCACGCCCAGAATCACCGGGCCGATGAACAGGCCAATGATGCCTTTGACCACCATGCCGCCCAGCGCACCGATCAGCACCACCGGCATCGGCACATCCACGCCGCGCCCCAGCAACAGCGGCTTGAGCACGTTGTCGGCAAGGCCGGCGACGAACGTGTAGATGGCAAACACGATGGTCGCGACGGTGAAGCCTTCGGCATGGAATACATAGGCGATGACCGGTAGCGTGATCAGCGTGGCCGGCGCCTGGGCGATGCCCAGCATAAGGATGGCGATTGCCAGGATCCCCGCGCCCGGCACACCCTTGACCACAAAACCTACGCCTATCAGCAGCATCTGGATGAAGGCGATGCCGATCACACCCTGGGCGACGGCGCGAATGGTGGCGGTGCACAGCCTTGCAATGGGCTTGCCGCGCGACTCACCGGAAACCCGAATGGCAATGCGCTGCGCCGCCACTTCGCCGCGCTCGCCGAAGGCCATGATCACCCCCGAGATGATGATCGCCGCGATGAACATCAAGAATGCCCCCCCGGCACTGGCAGCGGCGCCCAACAACACACGCCCGGCATCCTTGAGCTGCGGCATCACACTGTTGAGCACCCCGCTCAGGCTCTCGGAAGCCGCCAGCCACAAGGCATACACGCGCGGCCCGATCAGCGGCCAGGTGGCCACCGACTCCGAAGGCGTCGGCACGCTCCAGGCACCGCTTTTGAGCAGTGTCACCAAGCCGTCCACAGACTCGCTGATCGACACCACCACCAGGTAGATCGGCACCAGCAACACCACCAGCACCAAAAGCACCACCAGCGTTGCCGCATAGCCGTCCTTGAGCCCCGTGCCGCGTTTGATGCGCTGGTGCAGCGGGTACAGGGTCACCGCCAGGATCACCGCCCACAGCATCAATTCCAGAAAGGGCTGAAACACCTGGAAGGCGAAGATCACCAGGGCAGCCACCAGGCCTGCCTTGATCAATACATCGAGCAGGCCCCGCGACAGGGCACTGTCCAGCTTGAAACTCGGCTGCATGCTTCACCTCCGCACATTCATTTTGCCAACGGGTGCAGTTCAGTGGTCGGTTTGACGCTCAGGCGGGGACGCCTCAGCGTTGCTCAACTGCCGTGTCAGGCCCATCATCACCAGCGGTACCACGGCCATCGACAAGGTGATGGCCAGCACCAGCAGGTCGTGAACCTGCTGCTCCAATACCTGGTGCTCACGCGCCAGTTTGAACACCACGAAAGCAAACTCGCCGCCCGACGCCAGCACCACGCCCAGGCACAGCGCCTGAGCACGGTTCAACCCGCCGGCCGTGCGGCCCAGGGCAACCAACAGTGGCAGCTTGATGCCCACCAGCAGCAGCGTGAGCCCAAGCACGGCCAAGGGCATGCCGAACAACAGGCGCAAGTCTGCGCTCATGCCCACGCCGACAAAGAACAGCCCGAGCAGCAACCCTTTGAGCGGCTCGATCTGGGTTTCCAGTTCGTGGCGAAACGGCGACTCGGCCATCAATACGCCGGCCAGGAATGCGCCAAGGGCCATCGATATGCCTACATGCTCCATCACCCAGGCGGTGCCCAACACCACCAGCAACGCAGTAGCCGTGGACAGCTCCGGCAACCCGGAGCCGACTGTCCATTTGAAAATCGGGGTCATCAAGTAGCGGCCGCCGATAATGATCACACCGATGCCGAGCGCCACAGCCAGCAGCGGCCAGTTGCCTTCATCTGCATGGCTGACATCACCGCCAAGCAAGGGCACCACGGCAATCAGGGGGATGGCGGCGATGTCCTGGAACAGCAGAATCGCCACAGCCAGGCGGCCGTGGGGCTTGCCCAGGTCCTTGCGCTCGGCGAGCACCTGCAAGCCGAACGCCGTTGATGACAGCGCAAGCCCCAGCCCCAGCACAATGGCCGCCGGCTTCGACTGGCCAAATACCCCATAGGCGAGCAGGCCAAGTGCAGCGGCGGTCAGCCCGACCTGCAACGAGCCGATGCCGAACAGGGCGCGGCGCATGGTCCACAGGCGGCGGGGCGAGAGCTCAAGGCCGATCACGAACAGCAGCATCACCACGCCCATCTCCGACAGGCGGGCGACGTTGTCCGGGTTGCCCAGCAAGCCGAGCACCGAGGGGCCGATCAGGATGCCGGCCAGCAGATAGCCAGGCACTGCCCCCAGTTTCAAACGTTGCGCCAGTGGCACCAGAAGCACCACGGCCAGCAGGAACACCACCGTCGCCTGCAGCAGGCTGCCGTCATGTGGCATAGGATTTCATCCTTTAGGCTCCCCGCAAGAGGGAGTCAGAAGCGCTCTTCGACCACCTTGAACGGGTAGGCCACCGCCTTGTACTTGCCGACCTTGCCGCGCTTGGGCAACTTCACGACCTGGTCGCGGGTGATGTCCTTGTAGGGAATGCGAGTGAGCAGGTGGCTGATGATGTTCAGCCGCGCCCGCCGCTTGTCGTTGGAATGGGCCATGAACCAGGGTGCCCAGGAGGAATCCGAGGCGGCGAACATCGCGTCGCGCGCCTTGGTGTAATCATCCCAGCGGCTATACGACTTCAGGTCCATGGGTGACAGCTTCCACAGCTTGCGCCCATCGCTGATGCGGTCCTGCAGGCGGCGGGTCTGCTCTTCGGCGCTCACTTCCAGCCAGTACTTGATCAGGATGATCCCCGACTCGACCATCATCTTCTCGAACAGCGGCACCACCATGAGGAACTTGTCGGCTTGCTCATCGCTGCAAAAGCCCATCACCCGCTCGACGCCGGCGCGGTTGTACCAACTGCGGTCGAAGATCACCACTTCGCCCGCAGCGGGCAGATGGCCCAGGTAGCGTTGCACGTACATCTGCGACTTTTCCCGCTCGGTAGGTGCCGGCAGCGCCACCACACGGAACACTCGCGGGCTGACACGGTCGGTGAGGGCCTTGATGGTCCCACCCTTGCCCGCGCCGTCCCGGCCTTCAAAGACGATGCACACCTTCAGGCCCTTGGCCACGACCCATTCCTGCAGCTTCACCAACTCGACGTGAATTTGCTTGAGTGCCTTCTCGTAGGCCTTGCCGCCCAACTTTTCCGGCTGTGCCTGTGGGGTCTTCTTCCTGGCTGACTTCGACATGGGTCGCTCCCGGCGGCGAATGAAGGTTCAGTATGGTCGATCCACGGGGGTTTGCCGCTTCGCTTGCTACCACAGCACCGCCCCCCCTTTGGAGAGGGCGGACAATGGCCGGGTTATTTGGCCAGCTTGTTGTAACTGGTCATCAGGTTGCGGTAGTCGGGAATGTGGTTGGCGAACAACGTCCCCAGCCCTTCAACGTCGTTGCGCCAGTCGCGGTGCAGCTCGCAGGCGACACCGAACCAGGTCATCAGTTGCGCCCCGGCAGCCTCCATGCGGCGCCATGCCGAATCGCGGGTCAACTCGTTGAAGGTGCCAGAGGCGTCGGTGACGACGAAGACCTCGAAGCCCTCCTCAAGGGCCGACAGTGCCGGGAACGCCACGCACACTTCGGTCACCACACCAGCGATCAGCAGTTGCTTCTTGCCCGTGGCCTTGACGGCCTTGACGAAGTCTTCGTTGTCCCAGGCGTTGATGTTGCCGGGGCGGGCAATGTAGGGGGCGTCGGGGAACTGCTCTTTGAGCTCGGGGACCAGCGGGCCATTGGGGCCGGTTTCGAAGCTGGTGGTGAGGATGGTCGGCAGCTTGAAGTACTTGGCCAGGTCCGACAGGGCCAGAACGTTGTTCTTGAAACGGTCCGGGTCGATATCCCGTACCAGCGAAAGCAGGCCGGTCTGGTGATCGACCAGCAGGACTGCGACGTTGTTCTTGTCCAGACGCGTGTATTGGAAGGCCATGGTGGAGCTCCTTGCATCAGCGGATAGGGAGTATCAGCGTAGGCAAGGATGAGCGACTGCGGTAACCGTCAGTCGGGTCCGTTCTTGAGATCGAGCGCCGCGTGGGCGGCGCTCGATCTCATAGGCGCCAAAACAGCCAAGGCGAGCCCCCACCGCTCACTTCACAATTTCCTGAACTGATTATTTGCCCCCAGCGATTTTTCCGCTCGCCCACCGCCACCAGAATCGCTCACCACAATCACAAAAACCGTGAGGCCACTCCCGTGGACCAGACACTCCAGGTACGGCAGGCCGCCGCCGACCTCGTCGATGCCTTTGCCAGCAACGACACCGCTCGCTACTTCGCCTGCTTCAGCGAAGACGCCACCTTCCTCTTCCACACCTTGGCCCAGCCGCTGTTGTCGCGCCGCGCCTATGAAGACCTCTGGGCCCAGTGGCAGGCCGAAGGCTTCGCCGTGCTGGCGTGTGAATCGGGCAATGCCCAGGTGAGCCTGCAAGGCGACGTGGCGATCTTCATGCACGATGTGGCCACGCATATCCGTATCGCCGGTGACGAACACCAGCTGGCCGAGCGCGAGACCATCGTGTTCCGCCGCCACGGCGAACGCTGGCTGGCCTGCCATGAGCACCTGTCGGTCGTCACCACCGCCTGAACCTTCTTTTGCGGCCTTGCCGCTCTGCCATCGCACCCACAATAAGGCCCGCGCACCGCGCCGGCCAACAACAACCGCGCTGGAGCATCACCATGAGCCAATCGACCGGTATCGAGACCAACGGTGTCGAACAGATCCCCGACGATCAACGCCACGCCGCCCCGCTAGACCTGTTCCGCCTGATCTTCGGCGGTGCCAATACCTTTGCCACTGCCGTGCTGGGCAGTTTCCCGGTGCTGTTCGGGCTGTCGTTCCAGGCCGGGGTCTGGGCAATTTTGCTCGGGGTCGGCATCGGCGCCATCATCCTCGCCCCCATGGGCCTGTTCGGTGCGCTCAACGGCACCAACAACGCGGTGTCTTCGGGCGCGCACTTCGGCGTGCACGGGCGTATCGTCGGCTCGTTCCTGTCGTTGCTCACCGCCGTGGCGTTCTTCTCGCTGTCGGTGTGGAGCTCGGGCGATGCCCTGGTCGGCGGTGCCAAGCGCTTGGCCGGCTTGCCGGAAACCGACTTGACCCTGGGCCTGGCCTATGGCCTGTTCGCGGTGCTGGTACTGGTGGTGTGCATCTTCGGCTTCCGCTTCATGCTGTGGGTCAACAAGATTGCCGTGTGGGCGTCGAGCCTGCTGTTTCTGCTAGGCATCGTCGCCTTCGCCGGTCCGTTCGATGCCGGCTACGCCGGCAGCGTCAACCTCGGCCAGGCGGGTTTCTGGGCCGCCTTCGTCGGCGCGGCGATCCTGGCCATGAGCAACCCGGTCTCGTTCGGTGCCTTCCTCGGCGACTGGTCGCGCTACATCCCGCGGGCAACCCCCAAGCCGCGCATCATGCTGGCCGTGATCGCCGCCCAGGCCGCGACGCTGATCCCCTTCCTGTTCGGCCTGTGCACCGCCACCCTGGTCGCCAGCCAGGCGCCGGACTACATCGCGGCCAACAACTACGTCGGCGGCCTGCTGGCGGTCTCGCCTAGCTGGTTCTTCCTGCCGGTGTGCCTGATCGCGGTGATCGGCGGCATGTCCACCGGCACCACTGCGCTGTATGGCACCGGCCTGGACATGTCCAGCGTGTTCCCGCGCCTGCTCAGCCGTGCCGGCGCCACCTTGCTGATCGGCGTGCTGGCGATCGGTTTCATCTTCATTGGCCGCTTCACCTTCAACCTGGTGCAGAGCGTGTCGACCTTCGCCGTGCTGATCATCACCTGCACCAGCCCCTGGATGGTGATCATGATCCTCGGCCTGATCACCCGCCGCGGCTTCTACCATGCCGATGACCTGCAGGTGTTCACCCGTGGCCAGCGCGGCGGCCATTACTGGTTCACGCACGGCTGGAACTGGCGCGGCATGGGGGCGTGGATCCCCAGCGCGGCGGTCGGCCTGTGCTTCGTCAACCTGCCGGGGCAGTTCGTCGGCCCGCTGGGCGACCTGGCCGGCGGCATCGACCTGAGCCTGCCGGTAACCCTGGGGCTGGCCGGGGTACTTTACCTCGTGCTGCTCAACCTGTTCCCTGAACCTGCTGGCGTGTATGGGCCTGATGGCCCGCGCTGGGTGCGCTGCAAACGCACCCCGCATGCGCCGCTAATCACTGCCGAAATAGCCTGACTGGAGTCTGCCCATGACCACTTCTCACTACATCGCCGGCCGCTGGGTCGAAGGCCAAGGCAGCGACTGCATCAGCGTCAATGACCCTGCCCTGGGCCTGCCCTTCGCCGAATTGATGGCCGCCAGCGTCGCCCAAGTCGACCAAGCCGTGGCTGCCGCCCGCGAGGCCCTGCACGCCTGGAAGCAGACCAGCACCGGCCAGCGTGCTGCGTACCTGCGCGGCTTTGCCGAGCAGCTCGGGCAGCGCCGTGAAGCGTTGATCACCCTGCAGATGCGCAACAACGGCAAGCCGCGCCACGAGGCCGAAATCGACCTGGACGACGCGATTGCCACGTTCAATTACTACGCCGACCTGGCTGAGCAGTTGCCGCAGAAAAACTGCGACGTACCTCTGGCCGCGCCTGGCTTTACTGCCCGCACCCGTCTGGAGCCGGTTGGCGTGGTCGGCCTGATCGTGCCGTGGAACTTCCCGCTGGTGACCAGCGCCTGGAAGCTTGCCCCGGCCTTGGCCGCAGGCTGCACCGTGGTGCTCAAGCCCTCGGAGGTTACCCCGCTGATCGAGCAGACTTACGGCCAGATCGCCGATACCCTGGGCCTGCCCGCAGGTGTGCTGAACATCGTCAACGGCAAGGCCGAAACCGGCGCCGCGCTGAGTGGCCACAATGGCCTGGACAAGTTGTCGTTCACCGGCAGCAACAGCGTCGGTAGCCAGGTGATGCGCAGCGCTTCGGCGCAGTGCCGGCCGGTGACCCTGGAGCTGGGCGGCAAGTCGGCGATCGTGGTGTTCGATGATTGCGATGTCGAGCAGGCGGTGGAATGGATTGTCGCCGGCATCAGCTGGAACGCCGGGCAAATGTGCTCGGCCACCTCGCGCTTGCTGGTGCAGGACGGCATTGCCGATACACTGCTGCCGCGTTTGCAGGCTGCACTGGACAACCTGCGGGTGGGCAACCCGTTGAGCGAAGAAGTGGACATGGGGCCACTGACCAGCCAAGCGCAGTGGCTGAAGGTTGCCAGCTACTTTGCCACTGCACGCGAAGAGGGTCTGCAGTGCCTGGCCGGTGGCAAGGCGCTGGACCGTGACGGCTGGTTTGTCAGCCCGACGTTGTATGTGGACGTGCCGGCAGACAGCCGCCTGTGGACTGAAGAAATTTTTGGCCCGGTGCTGTGCGCACGCCGCTTCGCCACCGAAGCGCAGGCAATTGCCGAAGCCAACGACAGCCGCTTCGGCCTGGTCGCCACCGTTTGCTCAGCGGACCTGGAACGCGCAGAGCGGGTGGCCGATGCCCTGGACGTTGGCCATGTATGGATCAACTCGGTGCAGGCGGTGTTCGTCGAAACGTCGTGGGGCGGCACCAAGGGCAGCGGCATTGGGCGAGAGCTCGGGCCTTGGGGGTTGTCGGGGTATCTGTCGGTGAAGCATGTGACACGGTGCCTGGGCTGATATCGCTGGGGCCGCATTGCGGCCCTTTCGACGGCAAGCCAACGCCTACAGGGATAGCGCCAGCGCTCGAATGGCGCGCCAACCTGTGCGAGCTGGCTTGCCGGTGAAGAGGCCAGCACAACCAATAGAAATCTCCCGCGCGTGACTTTGCCCTCCCCCCGCCAAGTCCCACTCCCTGGTACCCCCACAATCACAACACCAGGCCGGACCACCATGCACCCTCAACGCACCGCCTTGCACAACGAGCTGCACGCCCGCCCGTCGCTGTATTTCGATGGCCCTGCGCATGTCTTCCACCTCGCCCTGCTGGGCGGCGATGCCGCCTGTAACGCGCTTTTGCAGCGCTGCTGCCCGCAGGCTGCAGATGCCGGCGCTGCGCAAGGCATCACCCAGCTCGATGGCCACCCGTTCAAGTGGGAGCGCCATACCGAGTTCTTCACCCTGACCCTGGTAGTGCCCTGCTCGGCCGCCGACACCCAATGGCAACCGCTGCCTGCAGTGCTGGCCGATGCCATCGCGCCCCAGGCGGCGCAATTGATCAACGCGGTGCAAGTGCTGGTGCGCGACGAGCAGGACCTGAACCTGCCCGATTACGGCTTCAAGGACCCCTGCGGCTCCTGCGTCGGCGGTGGCGATGCGGTGGTGTGGAGCGACTTTCGCCTGACCGCCGACGGCACCAACCGCTTCCTGTTCATCAACCGCCGCCTCAATGCCTACCGCCAGGGCCGCATGATCCGGCGCCTGCTGGAGATCGAGACCTACCGCATGATGGCCTCGCTGACCCTGACCACGGCCAAGGCGCTGAGCCAGGAACTGGACGCCTTCGACAAGACCCTGGTGAGCCTTTCCGAACGCAGTGCCGGGGGCGATGGCCGCGACTCCAAAGGCCTGCTCGACGCCATCGCCCACCTGTCGCGGCAGGTGGTCAGCCGCACCGTGAAAACCCGCCATCGGTTCGGCGCCACGCAAGCTTATGCGCAGCTGGTGTTCGAGCGCCTGGGCGAATTGCGCGAGAGCCATGTGGGCGATTGCCAACGCCTTGGGGTGTTCATCGAGCGCCGTTTCAAACCAACGGTGCGCTACTGCGCGGCGACCGAGCAACGGCTGGAGCAGCTGGCGAAGAACGTCGCCAACCTGGGTGACCTGTTGCAGGCGCGGGTACAGGTGGAGATGGAAGAACAGAATGCCGGGATTCTGCACAGCCTCAATGCCCGGGCCGATGCCCAGGTGAAGATCCAGCGGGCGGTGGAGGGGCTGTCGATCATCGCCATCACCTATTACCTGCTGAACCTGTTCAAGCTGCTGTATGGCGGGTTGAATGTGCTGGGGCTGGAGCTGACGGCGAAGGATGCGTTGATGGCGATGGCGCCGCCGGTGTTGCTGGTGCTGCTGGTGATATTGCTGCGGATCAGGCAGGCCAAGCAGCATTGAAGCGGGGGCGCTGGGCGCCCCCCAATACTCACGCCGGCTCGTCGGCCGGGCGCGAACCTTCCTGCAGCAACACCATGCTCTGCGGCGAAGACAAGGGGATCCCCTCATCACGCAACCGCCCAAGAATGGTGAACAGCAGGTCACTGCGGGTGCCGGACACCTGCCGCGGCCCGGCCACGTAACCACTGACCGCAATCACCATGCCACTGCTCGTCAGGTCCTTGAACGACACCGAACTCGCGGGTGCATCCAGTATCGCTTCGTGCTCGTGATACGCCGCCAGCAGCAGGTCGCGCACGCGGTTGGCATCGGTTTCCAGCGGCAAGGTCAGGGTCACGCTGACCACCCCAAGGGCATTGCCCATGGTCACGTTGCGCACGTTCTGCGAAATGAACTGCGAGTTGGGCACGATCACCGTCGAGCGGTCAGACATCTGTATCTCGGTGGCGCGCACGTTGATGCGGCGGATGTCACCCTCGACACCGGCCAGGCTGACCCAGTCGCCCACCTTTACCGGGCGCTCGGTAAGCAGGATCAGACCCGAGATGAAGTTCTGCACGATCTGCTGCAGACCAAAACCGATACCCACCGACAACGCACTCACCACCCAGGTCAGGCTGGTCAGGTTGATACGCAGGGTCGACATCACCAGCATGGCCAGGAACAGGAAGCCCAGGTACCCCACCAGGGTCACCAGCGAGGCACGCATGCCGGCGTCCATGTCGGTTTCCGGCAGCAGGCGCTCGCTCAACCAGCGCTTGAGCACACGGATGCCGAACATGCCGCCGAAGAACATCGCCACGGCCAGCAGGATATCTTGCGGCACGATGTTCAAGTTGCCGAGCATCTTGCCACCGGTGCCATCCCAATCCCCCAGGCTGAGCAGCAACTCACCGGGGCTGGTGCCCGAAGGCGTGAAGGCCAGCAGTACCGCCAGGAACAGCAGCACGGTACGGCCGATGCCAGCCAAAATGGTGCTGGCCTGGGCCTGATGGCGCGGAGCCAGGCCCAATGTCGATGCCAGGGCCAGGCCGCCCGGTTGGCGGGGCGACAGCAGGGTTTCGCACAGGTCACCGAGGAAGGTGGTCAGCAGGTAGGCACAGGTCGCCACCACGCTGATCCACAGCAACTTTGCCGTAAGGAAGTACGCCAGGGTCAGGAAACCGGCCAACAGGGCCAGTACGATCAGCCCCACCCATACCACGATGACGAAGGGGATCAGCCCCGCCAGGCCAGTCGGGCGTTCCAGCTCATGCTTGCGCAAGGTGCGGCGGTAGCGCAGCAAGGCCACCGAGAAAATCACCGCCACCACCAGCGCAGTCAGGCCGTTGGTCGCCACGGTCAGCGCCAGGCTGGTACCGATCACGCTGTTGATGCGCTCCTGGGTCAGCAGCACCATCAACGCCAGGGCCAGCAGTTTAGGGAACCAGCCCAGGGCGCTGGCCACCTCATCGTGGATCGGTGGCAGGCGCCAGGACGGGCGCTGCAGCATCAACATGGCGCGGCCCAGGCCTGAAATGAAGGCGCTGAACACCACCAGAGTAAGGATGTGGTTAGCCAGGCTGGCGATATCCGTGCCCAGCTCGGCGCTGCTTTCCAGGCCCCAGCGCAGCAGCGACACGGAACCGGCGATGGTGCCCAGCGTCGCCAGGCTGACGCTCAGGGCCAAGGCGCTGCGGCGCAGGCGGCCTTCGGGCAGCCAGCGGATCATCGCATCTGCCAGCAAGCGCTCAAGCAGCCGACGAACCAGCGTCCACACCAGGATGGCCGCCACCAGGCTGCTGAGGAAAAACCAGCGATGTTCGGCACTGAACGCGCTGGCCACGGCATCGGCCGCCTCGCCACGCAGGTCGCGCAAGCGTGCCACGTCTTCATCGGTGGGGCGGATCAGCGACTGCCAGAACGCGGGGGTCAGCGGGCTGGTGGCGCGGCTGGTGACCTGCGAGTTGAACTGGCTGCGGCGCAGGTTGACGATCTGCGTGGACAGGTCCCGGGCCGACTGGGTCAGCTTGGTGGCCTGCTCCTGCTCGGCCAGCACGGTCTTTTTCTGCGCTTCGAGGTCCTTGCGCTGAAGGGTGATGCTGGCAGGCTCATCCGGCTGCTTCGGGCCCAGCACCTTGAGCTTGTCGTCCAGGCCTTGCACATCGGCAGTACGCAGCGCACCAAGGGCATCGGCCTGCCGCTGAACCTGTATGGCAGCCTGGCGCAGTTGCGAAAGCACATCGTCATTGGCGCTGCTGGTCACGCCCTGGCGGATCAGGTCGAGTCGATCACTCAACTGTTCAAGGCTCGCGTTCTCGTCGAGCACCGGCAACTCGGCAGCCGCCAGGCTGGCGGCTGGCGGGGCCGGAGCGGACCAGGCCGGAGTGGCCAACGCCAGCATCAGGGCCAATACGCCTAGGCAATAACGGGCAAGGCTGAGACGCCTCATCGAACAATCCTCTATGCATTTCGATTTGGCGGGGGATTCTACGCGGCTTCACGCGATCAGGAGAGTGCCGTTTCTCGCTTGAGCAGTTGCTGCTTGCGCTCCACCCCCCAGCGATAGCCGCTGATGTCGCCGTCGCGACGTACCACCCGATGGCAAGGAATGGCCACGGCAATGCGGTTGGCCGCGCAGGCCATGGCCACGGCGCGGACCGCCCTGGGTGCGCCGATACGCTCGGCGATGTCGGTGTAGCTGACCCGACAGCCGGCAGGTACCTCACGCAAGGCCTGCCAGACCCGCTCCTGAAATGCCGTGCCTTGGATATCCAACGGCAGCGCAAGGCCCAGCGCGGGGGCTTCCACAAAGCCCACCACCTCGGCGACCACCCGCTCGTATTGGCTATCACCGCCGATCAGCCGAGCGTTGGGGAACTGGTCCTGCAAGGCCTGCAACAGTGGCTCGGGGTCATCGCCCAGCAGAATCGCGCAGATACCCTTCTCGCTCTGGGCCACGAGGATCGCCCCCAGCGAACACTGGCCCAGCGCAAAACGAATGGTCGCCCCTGCCCCGCCGGCACGGTAGGCCTTGGGCCGCATGCCCAGGCGCTGCCCGGCACTTTCGTAGAACCGGCTGTTGGAGTTGTAGCCAGCGTCGTAGATGGCATCGGTCACCGAGCGCTGATCCTGTTCCAGGTGCTCACGCAGGCGTCGGGCGCGAAACGCCGAGGCATAGGCCTTGGGAGTGAGGCCGGTTTCGGCCTTGAACAGACGGTGCAGGTGAAAGGGACTGACCGCGAGCTGCGCGCTGAGCTGGTCCAGGTTGGGCCCGCTGGCAGCGCCCTCGATCAGGCGGCAGGCACGCGTCACCAGCTCGCTGCGCCGGGTTGCACTGGCACCGCTGTCACCCGCGCAACGCTTGCAGGCGCGGTAGCCGGCGGTTTCGGCGGCGGCGGTATCGTTGTAGAACGCGATGTTCTCGCGCTTGGCCATGCGCGACTTGCACCCTGGTCGGCAGTAGATACCCGTGGTGCGTACGGCATAGACGAAGTGGCCGGCGGCGGCGCTGTCACGGGCCTGCACGGCTTGCCAGCGTTGCTCGGGGGTGGTGTAGGGTTTCATCGCGGGTTACCTCTTGTCTGTCTCGCCTGTACCGCCAATGCAAAAACATCAGGCCCGCCACAGGTACCAGGCTGCCACGGTCCGGTACGGGCACCAGCCACCGCCCAGCGAGCGCATCTGCGCCGGCGTCGGTGCTTTCTCCAGCCCCTTCAGTCGACGATACCCCTCGCGTACCGCGAAGTCGTCGACCGGCAGAATGTCCGAGCGCTCAAGGCTGTAAATCAGCAACATCTCCACCGTCCAGCGCCCTACCCCACGCAGGGCCACAAGGCGTTCGATCAACACCTCGTCAGCCATGGCCAGCGCCTCCTGGCGGCTGGGCACCAAACCCTCGAGCCGAGCTTGGGCAATACCCTGCACGGTGGCCGTCTTGCTCGCCGAGAAGCCGCATGCGCGCATCGCTTCAGGTGTCACGGCCAGCAATTGCTCCGGGGCGGGAAAACTGCCCTCGGGGAACAGCGCCAACAGCCTTCCCAGAATCGACTCGGCGGCGCGGGCATGCAACTGCTGGTAGGCAATTGCCCGTACCAGCGCCTCATAAGGCTCGCGCCCGGGCGTTGCCTGGTGCAGGCACGGCCCGATCGCGGCAATGTGCCGTGCCCAGTCCGGGTCCGATGCGGCCAGGTGTCGGCTGGCCTCGCGGTAAGCTTCGGGCGAAAGGTCAGCCAGAATCATTGCGCCTCCAACAGGTCGATGACAGGCCCAGCTTAGCCCAACCGTTCATCGGTGAAACGCCGGATCTTGCGCGGCTAATTCCTGGCATACCATTGATCCGCGCCGCGATCCGCGCATAGAATTGAGAACTATTCACAATCACGCACGCTCACCGGATCAGGCCTTCGCTACGATGCAGACCACCGACACGCTCAAGCCGACCGAGGTTGCTCTGCTCTATCAGTCCCACCACGCCTGGCTCAGCGGCTGGCTGCGCAGCCGGGTCGGCTGCCACGAGCATGCCGCCGACCTCGCCCAGGATACCTTCGTGCGGCTGTTGCGCGCCCGCCAGGCTTCGCCGCTAAAGGAACCCCGCGCCTACCTGAGCGCCATCGCCCGCGGCCTGATGATCGACCAATTCCGCCGCCGCGCCCTGGAGCGGGCCTACCACGAAAGCCTGGCCCTGCTGCCCGAAGCCGAGGTGCCCAGCGAAGAACACCGGCTGGTCATTCTCGATACCCTGGAGCGCCTCGACCGCGCCCTGCACACGCTGAAGCCGCGTACACGTCAGGCCTTTCTGCTGGCCCAGATCGACGGGCTGAGCATCACGCAGATCGCCGTGCAGCTCGACGTGTCCCGCGCGACGATCGAGCGCGACCTGGCCAAGGCCCTGGGTGTCTGCTACCGGTTGCGTTATGTCGACCTCTGACGGCGCGCCCGCACAGGCCCAGGTCGACCAGGCCATCGACTGGCTGGTGAAGCTGCGCTTCGACAACCCCAGCCCGCGCACCGAGCGGCAATTCCAGCAATGGCTGGCCAGCCATCCGCACAACCCCAAGGCCTGGCAGCGCGTCAGCAACCTCAGCGACGAATTGGCCGGGCTGCCCAAGGCCCTGAGCCGCAGCACCCTCGACGCCAGCCAACGCCAGCGCAGCAGCCGCCGTGACCACCTCAAACTGCTGGCGCTGCTGGCCGCCGGCGGCAGCCTGGGCTGGGCCGCGCGCGAACCGTTGGGCCTGCCGCAGCTACTGGCCGACAGCAGCACCGCCACGGGCGAACGCCGGCAATTGCACGGCAGCGATGGCAGCCGCATCCAGCTCAACACCGACAGCGCCATCGGCCTGCGCTACAGCGCCGAACAACGTCAGCTTGAGCTGCTACGGGGCGAGGTGAGCCTGGACAGCAACGCCAACGACAACCGCCCTTTCCGCATCGATACCCGCGTTGGCACCCTGGGCACCCGCGACGGGCAACTGCTGCTACGCGAAAACGACAAGGGCTTGCTGCTGGCAGTACGCGGTGGCGAGGTGACGTTGTTCCCCGCCTCTGCCCACGCACGGTTGGTGCATGCCGGCGAAACGCTGCAAGTGCAGGCCAACGGCAACTTGCAGGCCGTCAGCCTGCACAGCGACCCTTGGGGCTGGACCGACGGCGTGCTCAGCGTGCAGCAGATGCCGCTGGGGGAATTTACCGCCGAACTCTCGCGCTACCGCCCGGGCCTGCTGCGCTGTGCTGACGACGTGGCAAACCTCAAGGTCTCCGGCACTTACCAACTGGCCGACACCGAGCAGATTCTGCAACTGCTAGCCCGCAGCCTGCCGGTGCGGGTCGACTACCGCACGCGTTACTGGGTGAGCATCGGCGCCGCCTGAAAAAGCCTGTGATCAGTCCGCCACTGCGCGCAACCGCCCTGCCCGCCGGTACGACTGCCGGGCAAAGCAGACAAACAGCCCCGCCATCAGCGCCAGCGCCATCGGCAACCCGTGCGGCGCCACATCCATCGCCGCGCCGCTGACCAGCGGCCCGACCAGGCTACCCACTCCCCATAGCAGGCCGACACTGGCATTGGCCGTGACCAGGTCCTGCCCTTTGAAGCGCTGCCCGATCAGCACCAGTGCCAAGGTGTAGATGCCCCCCGCCACAGCGCCCAGCACCACCAGCAGTGGCCACAGCAACCAGGTCATCTGCAGCAACCACGGCAGGCCGATGCCGATCAGCATCGCCACCAGGCCGCACACCAGGTGCAGGCCGGTACGCTCGACCCGGTCGGCCAACCAGCCCAATGGCAGCTGGAACAGCATGTCGCCGGCAAACACCACCGTCACCATCAGCGCCGCCACGCCTACGGCAAAGCCATGGCTGGTGGCATACACCGGCAGCAGCGACAGCACCACGGCATCGAAGAAGGAGAAGAACAGCACCGCCACGCACAAGGCTGGCGCCACGCGGAAGAAGCCGGCCAGGCCAAAGCTCTTTTCGCCTTCTTCATGTTCCACATAGTCGTTGGGCACCGTCAGCACGATGCACAGCAGGGCCAGGCCATAGCAGGCGGTGACCACGCCGGTGATCCATGGGCTGTTGGCCCCAAGCACAGCCAGCATCGCCGGGCCGAGTACCTGGAAACCGGTAAAGCTGGTGGCGTACAGGGCCATGATCTTGCCGCGATTGTGCTCGGGGCACAGCTCGTTGACCCAGGATTCGCCCAGAATGATGGCAACCCCCATGCCGATGCCCAGGCCCAGACGCAGCAGCGCCAGCAGCCAGATCGAGTCGAAGGCCGACTCCAGCAAGGCGATGCTGACGGTGCACAGGCTGAAGCACAGCAGGTAGATCGTCCGCCGGGTCAGCAAGCGGCAGCAGGCGTCGACCATGAACGCCGAGAGCATCATCCCCGCTGCGGGGATGGCTGAGATGATGCCGATTTCCAGGGTGCCTGCGCCGGCCTCATGCAGGCGCAACGACACCAACGGCAGGCTGGCCCCCAGGCTGAAGCCCACCACCGACACGGCGAACAACAGGCCCGCCAGCAAACGCATGTTCATTTACCACTCCTTGCAAACCGAAAAGACGAGCAAACACGAGCGCGCACGCCAGGGCGGCGGACGACGCAAAAGCGCAGATCAGTTCAGGGCAAGGTGTGGCGAGAAGGTGAAGGCAAACAGCACGCTGCGCCGACGCTTGAGCACCGTGTCACTCGGCCACGCACGACGCAGTGCCTGCAGTGCAGGCTGGCGAGCATTTGGCAGGGACGGGTTACGGCGCATTGCTTTGACTACGCAGGTTGGAGAAAAGAGGCGGCACTCTAGGCCAAGCCAGGTGGAATCGTCAATCCAAGGGCCGCTCGCAATCCCTGTAGGAGCGGCCTTGCGTCGCGATGGGCTGCGCAGCAGCCCCAAACGCCTCAGCGCTTACGAGTACTAGGCAAAAACACCGCCAACAACCCGAACAACGGCAGGAACGAGCACACCCCATACACATACTCGATACCGCGCAGGTCCGCGACATAGCCAAGCAGCGCGGCGCCAATCCCACCGAAGCCGAACATCAAACCGAAGAAGATCCCGGCAATCATGCCCACGCTGCCCGGCACCAGTTCCTGTGCATACACCACGATGGCGGAAAACGCCGATGCCAGGATGAAGCCGATCACCACGCTCAGCACCGTGGTCCAGAACAGGTCGGCATACGGCAGCGCGAGGGTGAAGGGGGTGACCCCCAGGATGGAGAACCAGATCACCGCCTTGCGCCCGATACGGTCACCGATCGGCCCGCCAAAGAACGTACCCGCCGCCACCGCGCCCAGGAACAGGAACAGGTGCAATTGCGAGCTGGCCACCGAAACGTCGAACTTCTCGATCAGGTAGAAGGTGAAGTAGCTGGTGAAGCTGGCCATGTAGAAGTACTTCGAGAATACCAGCAGGCCCAGCACGATCAGCGCCGCGATCACCCGCTTGCGCGAGATGCCATGGGTGGCCTGCACGGCCTTGCGCGCCTTGGCCTGGTTCAGGTGCTCCTTGTACCAGCCCCGCAGCATCAGGGTCACGGCGAAGAAGAACAGCCCCGCCAGGCCGAACCAGGCGACGTGCGTCTGCCCGAACGGGATGACGATGGCCGCCGCCAACAGCGGCCCCAGCGCCGAGCCGGTGTTACCGCCCACCTGGAAGGTCGACTGGGCCAGGCCAAAGCGCCCACCCGAGGCCAACCGTGCAATGCGCGAAGTCTCTGGGTGGAAGGTGGACGAGCCGATGCCGACCAGCGCCGAGGCCAGCAGGATCATCGGGAAACTGCCGACAAAGGCCAGCATGACGATGCCCACCAGTGTGCACAAGGTGCCCAGCGGCAGCAGGTTCGGCGCAGGCCGACGGTCGGTAAAGAAGCCCACCCAAGGCTGCAGCAGCGAGGCAGTGATCTGGAAGGTCAGGGTGATCATGCCGATCTGGGCGAAGCTCAGGTCGTAGTTGGCTTTGAGCATCGGGTAGATGGCTGGCAGCACCGACTGGATCAGGTCATTGATCAGGTGCGCCAGGGCGCAGAAACCGATGATGCGCATCACCAGGGGGTTGGCAGGGTTCGCCGCTGCGCTGGTGGAAGCCGTGGAGGTGCTACTGGTGGCCATGTGCCTGAATCTCCGTCCGCAGATTTGGGATCCGATTATCAGGAAACAAATAGATACATAGCTACCTTTTTTATCCCTCCGTCGAGACGCACTTGTAAATGGTTCTCAATATATTTAGCATCCTCGACTCATTCCCCTGTCATCGTTGGGCGAAACGGCCCCTATCGTGAGCAGACCGATCCCATGAGCCCGATGCCCGCCAAACAATTCCAGCCCGACCCGCAGCAGGAAGCCCTGGAGTGGTTCTCCCGTTTGCGTCAGCCCGGGTGTGACGAAGGCGAACGCCAGGTGTTCGCCGCCTGGTGCCAGGAGCCGCAAAACGCCCAGGCTTACGCTGAGCTGGAAACCTTCTGGCAACAGCTGCAACCCGCACCGGCTCGCCCGCAACCCCGGCAGCTAACGGCGCGCCGCAGCCACCTGGGCAAATGGCTGGCGCTGGTGTTTCTACTGGTGCTGGGCGCCTTGGCCTACCTGTACTGGCCGCTGATGCAACGCTTGGGCAGCGAAATGCACACCGACGTTGGCGAACGCCGCAGCCTGCGCCTGGCCGACGGCTCGACCGTGCACCTGGACAGCGCCAGCGCGATGAACGTCGACCTGCGCGGGCGTACCCGCCAGTTGCACCTGGTACAAGGCCAGGTGTACCTCGAAGTACTGCTCGATGGCCGCGCCATGGAAGTGGACGTGGGCGATGCGCGCATCCAGGTATTCGGTACCCGCCTGCAAATTGCCCGCTTTGCCGACCACAACGAACTGGTGGTGCTCAGTGGCAAGGCGATGGTGGTCCAGGGTGGCGAACAGCGCCTGGTCTCTGCCGGCGAACGGGTGACATTCGATGCCACACGGATCGACCCTGTACAAAAAGCCGACATGAAGACCGCCGACAGTTGGCGCAACGGCCGCCTGCGAGCCACCGACATGCCGCTGGGGCAGGTGTTGGAGCGCCTGGCGGGGTACCAAGGGCAACGCCTGTGGATGCTCGACGAGCAGGCCGCCCATCGACGCGTGAGCGGCGACTTCAGCCTCGACCGCCCTGCCGAAAGCCTTGCCGCACTGGCCAGCACCCAGCAATTGCAGCTGCAGGGCGTGCTCGGCCACTGGCTGATCGTGCGCTGAGGCCTGCCCTGGCGGCTAAGTTTTTGAAAGCGTGCAAATTTTTTTTGAAATGAGTGTTGACAGAGGGGCATCACAAGGGAATAATGCGCGCCATTGGCTACATAGCTCAGTTGGTTAGAGCATAGCATTCATAATGCTGGGGTCCGGGGTTCAAGTCCCTGTGTAGCCACCAAACATGATAAAGGGCTTACCGAAAGGTAAGCCCTTTTTCTTTGCCTGCGAAAAAGCACAGCCTGAGCTGTTTGGGCGCGGCCTATATGGCCAGCACCCCAACTTGCAATCGTCACATCAACGCACACCTGTGACTGCCACCGCCAAGCCCAGGCCGATCAATGCCAGCCCGATCACCCGGTCCACCAGCCGCTGTCGCTCGATCATCGCCTTGCGCAACGCCGTGCTGGAGAAAAACACGGCCACCAGACTGAACCACAGCCAGTGAGCAAAAGACATGAACGCGCCGTAGGCGAAGTCCAGTGCCAACGGGCTGCCCGGCTGCACCACTTGTGTGTAGGCGCTGATGACGAAGAGCATGGTCTTGGGGTTCAAGGCATTGGTGAGAAAGCCGGTGCGCAGCGCGGCCGCAAGGCTGGCGCCAGTGTGCCGGTCGATACCGTCCAGGCTGATGCGCGCGGTGTTGGTCAGCGATTTGTAGCCCAGGTAGACCAGGTAACCCGCGCCCACCACCTTCATGCACAGGAACAGCGTCGGGCTCTGGCTGATGATCACCGCAATGCCCAGTACGGTGTACAGCACATGCACCTGTACGCCCAATGCAATCCCCACCGCAGCCGCCAGCCCGGCCTTGCGGCCCTGTGCATAACTGCTGCGGGTGACCATGGCGAAGTCGGCGCCAGGGCTGATGACGGCGAGGACGGTGAACAGGGCTACGGCGATGAGTTCGGTCATTGGCGGGTCTCGATAGGCGATGGAAATGCACAGACGCGCCGATTATCCTGGGCTTATTAACTGGGAAAAATCGATTTATAGTGGCGGTTATCCGCTAGTTTTTCTCACAGACAGCACAGCATGAAACTGCCGCCCCTCAACGCTTTGCGCTACTTCGACATCGCCGCCGAAACCGAAAGCTTCGTGCGCGCCGCCGAGCGCCTGCACGTCACCCATGGCGCGGTCAGCCGTCAGGTACGCCTGCTCGAAGAAAGCCTTGGCGTCGAATTGTTCGAGCGCCGCAACCGGGCCATTTTCCTCACTGCCGCCGGCCGCGCCCTGCAGGGCACCACCCAGGCCATGTTCGAACAGCTCGAAGGCGCCGTGCAGCGCCTGCAACAGCAGGCCAGCGACAATGTGCTGGTACTCTCCTGCGAGCCCACCATCGCCATGCGCTGGCTGATCCCGCGCCTGCCCCGCTTCAACGCCGCCCACCCCGACCTGCAGCTGCATCTGGTAGCCGCCGGTGGGCCAGTGGACTTTACGCGCAGCGGCGTCGACCTGGCGCTGCGCCGCGACGACTTCCATTGGGACCGCCAACTCCATCACCGCAAGATCTGCGACGAATGGATCGGCCCAGTGTGCCGCCCCGGCGCCGTCACCAGCCTGGATGGTCAACGCCTGCTGCACAGCCGCACGCGGCCCAGCGCCTGGCCCACCTGGCTGCGCCTGAGCACGCAACGGGCCAGGCACACCGAGCGCAGCGACTATGAGCATTTCTACCTGTCGATCCAGGCCGCCAGTGCAGGCCTGGGCCTGGCCATGGGCTCAGCGCTGATGGTGCGCGACGAGCTCGACAGCGACCAACTGCAGGCCCCCTTCGGCTTCTTGCGCGACGGCTCTGCCTATCACCTGCTCAGCCCGCAGCCGCTGGACGATGGCGGCAAGCGCCAGCGTTTTGCCGAGTGGGTGATCGATGAATGCGAGGCGTGCCTGGTTCACCTGGGCCTGGTGCAAAACGACGAGCCCGCACTGCCATCACCACCCCAGGTGCGATAGCCGGCGGTGTCGATGTGGATGCGACCTGACGGATAACGGCCCAGGCCCATGTTCCAGGCATGGCCGTGTTGTTGCCAGAAACTGCACAGTGGGTTGGGGTCGGCCCAGGCCGGCAACAGGATATCGACGGCGAATGCGCGGGTATGGGCGCTACCCACGGCACCGCCCGCACATCGGTTGAGGCTGGGGTCGCGGTAGGCCGAGACCACTTCGAACTGGCGCAGGATGCCCTGGTCATCGAGGGTGTTGAGCAATGACAGCGTCGAGCGCACTGCGGGCCATTGGCTGGCAGGTGGCACGGCGAAGGGGGATGCCCGGCACAGCTTCCAGTCAGAGGCCGAGCGAAGCAGTTGATGGATCGGCACCACCCCGTACAGCCGGGCATCCACCAGCATTTCGCGGAAGGGGCGTGTTTGATGATCGCCGGCCCATTGGGCGAACATCCACAGGTCACGGTCATCGGCGTGCGCGACACTAACCACCCACATGCCCATTGCCATCAGCAGCCACTTCGCGCCTGTCATCCCCACTCCCCTGCTCAACGAGATCGAACACCCTGTTTCAAGTTATGTAAGCAGAAACGCAGGGCAACACACCGCCTACTCCAACGCCCGCAACCGATACTGCGGTGGCAGTTGGGCAAAGCCGCTGATGGTGGTGTCCAGGCTCTTCCAACGCCCGTCCTTGATGCCATAGATGCAACCATGCACCGACAGCTCCTGCCCGCGATGCCAGGCGTTCTGCACGATGCTGGTGTGGGCCACGTTGGCGACCTGCTGGATGACGTTCAGCTCGCACAGGCGATCGACCTGCGCCTCTTCGGTTTCCAGCTTGGCCAGTTCGCCGCGTTTTTCGTAGTACAGGTCGCGGATCGAACGCAGCCAGCCGTCGATCAGGCCGAGCTGGCGGTCCTGCATGGCAGCGCGCACGCCGCCGCAACCGTAGTGGCCGGTGACCAGGATGTGTTTGACCTTGAGCACTTCGACGGCGTACTGGATCACCGACAGGCAGTTCAGGTCGGTGTGCAGCACCACGTTGGCGACATTGCGGTGGACGAACAGGTCGCCAGGCAGCATGCCGACGATTTCATTGGCCGGCACGCGGGCGTCGGAGCAACCGATCCAGAGGAACTCGGGGGTTTGCTGACGGGCCAGTTTGGCGAAGAAATCGGGGTCACGCTGGGTGATGGCATCGGCCCAGCGCGCATTGTTGTCGATCAGTTCCTGCAGGTCGTGCATGGTCTTGCCTCATCAGGTTGTACCTGTGTGACAAGGCCTGCACTCGAGGGGTCACTCCTCGAACAGGGTGCAGGCCATCACCAGGGCATCTTCACGGCCGCCGGCCATCGGGTAGTAGTCACGGCGGCGGCCGATTTCGTTGAACCCGTAGCGCTCGTACAACCGATAGGCCGACTGGTTGCTGGCGCGCACTTCCAGGAAGCATTCGCGGCCATTGAGCTGGTAGGCCCGCGCCATCAGGTGCTCAAGCAGACGCAGGCCCAGGCCGAACCCTTGGTTCTCGGGTTTGACGGTAATGTTGAGCAGGTGCGCCTCGTCGATGATCACATTGATCACGCCATGGCCGACCTGCTGCTGGCCGTCGAACATCAGCCACACTTCGTAGGACTTGAGCGCATCCTGAAAGATTCCGCGGGTCCAGGGATGGCTGAACGCGGCATATTCGATCTTAAGCACGGCATCCAGATCCGCCTCGGTCATCGGGCGGAAACTGATCGAGTCACTCATTCAACGCTCTTCCAGCGCGCCATCAGCTGGCGCATGGCTTGCCAGACGTCCGCCTTGCGCTGCGGCTCGTCCATCAACAGTTCAAGGCCCGGCAAGGCCCAGGCATCGCCCAGGCCCTCAAGCTTCAGTGTTTGGTAGTAGGTGTGCGCGTCGGTATTGCCGGCAAAGCGCAGCGCGGGCAGGCCGATCAACCACAAGCAGGTACAGGGTGCCTCTTCCAGGCGGGCCTGGATGAACCCCTGGACGAAATCGCGTGCAGCGTCCGGGCCTTGGTCCATGTTGCCGCGCACCAGCAGCGGCCAGCGCACCGGCTCACCGATGATCTGTGGGGCGTCGGGCAGGCCGGCGGCGCGCAGCATGTCCTTGAGCAACAAGTAGGACGGGTCGCGGCTCTGGAACGGCTGGCCGGTGGCCAGTTCCACCAGCAGCAGGCAGCTGCCGGCGCGCAGCAGTTGCAACGAGAAGCGCGGTGGCGGCACCGGCACCGGGCGCGGTGCGGGGGCTGGCTCTTCGGCTTCGACGGGCCTGGCGGCAGGCTTGGGGGTGCTGCCTGGGCGCGGAATCTCGATTTTCGGGCGTTCGCCGCTGCGCGCCTGGGGGGCGGCAGGGGCTTCGTTGGCGGCGGGCGCTGGCTTGACGTCGAAGTCGAGGTCTTCGACCGGCGCCACCGGCAACAACAGTTCCGGGCGCGACGGTGCGGCGAACGGCAGTTCGGCGCGCGGCAGCCAGTGCACCACTTGCATGGCGGAAAGGTAGGCGCGGCGACGGGGTTCGGTCAGCACGAGGCGGGTATCCGGGGGGTTATATCAATCGGGCATTGTAACGCGTACGGCGGGGTTTTTGCAGCGCCTGGGAGACCAAGCGCCGCCCGGGCGGCGCTCGATCTTCCAGGCGCCAAAGCCCTCCCGCCATACACACAAATAAACAAAGGCCATTTCTCATTACAGACCAAGGGGTGAAATCCTCCCCCCCGTATGCAGTACAATCGCCCCCTTTTTCTTGGCAACGAGTCGAAGCCATGATCGAACCCAAGCGCGTCCTGCGCGCCCTAGCCGAACACTGGGCCCTGATCGAGCCGCTGTGCGAACATTTCGACCAGGGCACCCTGAGCCTGGTCGAACTGCGTCAGCATGTGGCCCGCCAGCAGGTCGAGAGTACCCCGCAGGACATCACCCAGCTGCTCGACGTGTGGATCCGCCTGGATATCTTGGTGCCGGTGGCCAAGAGCCCGAACCGCTTCGAGCTCAACGCCCAGATCCACGACTTCCTCGCCTACCTACGCCGCGAACACCGCTTGGGCCTGTGCCTGGAGATCGAAGCCTACCTGCGCCACCTGGAACGCCTTGCCGGGCACATCCAGGATGCCTTCGACAACCGCGACAGCGACGACCTGGCGCGCCAGTTGCGCCTGCTCGACATGCGCGTGCGCGATGTGCTGAAGAAGCTCGACAACGACGAGCAGGCGCTGGTGGCCGTGGCCGAGCGGGCCAAGACCAGCAACCGCCAGATCCCGCTGCGCCAGCGCTACGCTGAAGTCCTCGCAACCTGGGACGAGTACGTCGAGCCGATGATCCAGCTGGTCAACGCCGACGGCGCCTTCGAACAGGGCGTGCGCAAGGTCGAAACCGTGCTGCTGCGCCTGCTGGGCGAGCAGGCGCGCCTGGGCCACCTGGTCGACGACGACATGCTGCTGCGTACCCACGCGCGCATCCTGGAAATGCAGACCAGCGCCCAGCTGACCCTGCGCCACGCCCGGGAACTGCTGCTGCCACTGCGCGAAGAAGCGCGCCGGCACAACGCCGTGACCCGTGGCGCCGCCCTGGCGCTGTCGGTGATCCGCCGCAAGGGCATCGATGCCGTGCCGCAAGCGGCCATGCCGATGTTCACCCGGCCGCAGAGCACCTTCCTCGGCAGCGCCAGCCAGGTCGAGGCCTATGTCTACGCTTTGGCCCGTTTCGAGCCCAAGCCTGCGCGCTTCCCCAAGGCGCACAAGACCGACAAAGACCCATTGCCGCGCGCGCCACGTACGGTCAAGGAAATGCTCCAACGCTGCGAGCAGGCCCTGCCGCTGCCCGACCTGATGGTCTGGCTGCTGGAGCAGGAGCCCGACGGCGCCACCGACGAACTGCTGTACTGGTTCTCGCGCCTGTCGCGCGAGAAGCGCTTCCAGCGCGAGCGCCTCGAACGCCGCGACTACACCACCCACGAACACCTGGTCAGCCTGCGCTCGTTCGCCCTGACGTCCAGCCGTGAAGACGTCGCCAGAACGACTGCCGAATCCAACGCGAGCCCAGCCAATGCATCTTGATCTTTCCGAACTGTCCCAGCTCGCACCGATCTTCCGCGAGCTGTTCAAAGGTTTCCACGTCAGCCGCCGTGACCCCGAGCTGTACGCTCAGCTGTCGAACTTCCAGGACCAGTACCGCACCCTGTTCAAGGCCCTGGGCTTCGAACTGGTGTGCGACACCCGTGGTTTCTATTACTTCGTGCCCGAGCTTGCCGCCGCGCAGGTCAACAAGACCGCCCAGCGCCTGTCGCTGTTCACCTTCATCCTGGTCGAGCACCTGGCCGACCAGGGCCGCGACCCAATGGCCGTGCTCGACGGCGGCAGCATTGGCCGCGACGAACTGCCATCGCTGCTGGAAAAGTACCGCGACCTGTTCCTGCAGGCCGAAGTGCAAACCGTCGAAGAACTGGAAGAAAAAATCCTGCGGCGCATGACCCAGCTCGGCTTCGCCTTCGAGGAAGGTGGTATCTACCGCTTCCTGCCGCCGATGCACCGCTTCCTCGACGTCTGCCTGTCGGTGCAGCAGGACCGCGACCTGGCCGCCACCCTGCACAGCGACCTGCCTTTGCCGACCCCGGTACTGGCCGAGGAAGAAAGCCCGGAGCAACTCAACCGCACCGACGACCCGCTCGACCTGTCGCCATTCGAAGGCGACGAGAGCGAAGAGGACGCCCTGGCCCGGGCCATCCGCGAAGAGCAACAGGAGATTGACGCATGAGCCAGGAACGCTACGGCATCCGCCGCTTCGCTTTGCTCAACACCGCCGGCTACAGCCTTGGCCTGTTCCCGCTGGAGCACCCGCTGTCGGTATACGGCGCCAACAACCTGGGTAAATCGGCCTCGATCAACGCCCTGCAGTTCCCGATCCTGGCGCGCATGTCCGACATGAGCTTCGGCAAGTACAGCCTGGAGCAGTCGCGTCGCTTCTACTTCGCCAGCGACACCTCGTACATCCTCTGCGAACTGAACCTGCCCCACGGCCCGCACGTGATCGGCGTGGTCGGCCGCGGCCCGGGCGGCGGTTTCGGCCACCAGTTCTTCGCCTACAAGGGCGAACTGGACCTGGCCCATTACCAGAAGAACGACACCTGCCTGCGTCAGAAAGAGCTGTTCACCAACCTCGAGCGCCTGGGCCTGAAGGCCTACGAGCTCAAGCCCGACGAGCTGCGTCGGCTGCTGGTCGGCGGCCACACCTCGGTGCCGCTGGACCTGACCATGATCCCGCTGCGCTCGACCAGCGAGCAAAGCCTGAAAACCTTCCGCGCGTTGTTCATCAACCTGCTGCACATGCGCGAGATCACCGCAGCCAAGCTCAAGCAGCTGTTCCTCGACGCCTTCGAGCACAGCCTGCGCTCGGGCAGCGTCGACTACATCGCGGCCTGCGAAGAAGCCTTCCGCGACGTGCGCCGCATGGAGCAGGACTACAACGCCCTGGTCGCCGCCGGCCCGCTGGTCGAAGCCCTCGCCGGTGGCGTTGCCCAGCGCGACATTCTGCGCGGCAAGCTGCACCGCCTCTCGCCCCTGCTCGACAACCTGCTGGGCACCTGGCAGGAATACGCCATGGCGCGCAAGGAAGAGCTGGTCATCCAGTCCGAGCACTACCGTGGCGAACAGGACCGGCTGCAGAACGACCAACGCGGAGGCACCCAAGAACTGATGCGGCTGGAGCGCGAGATCACCGGCATCCAGCGCTGGCTCGGCGAGCTGTCGGTACTCAAGCGCCGCTTCGCCCTGGTCGATGACGTCAAGGTCCTGGAGCAGCAGTTGCTGGCCGCCAAAGATGCCCACGACGAACTGGCGGGCGCCCTGGCCCAGTCGCGGCAGTTCTCTGCCGAAGACCTGGACGAGCGCGTACGCGACCTGGAAAAACGCGTCAAGCAGGTCAAGCAGCAGCTCGACCACGCCGACAACAACAGCTATGCCCGCCTGCGCGAGGAGTTCTCGCAGCAGGACGTCGACCGCCTGATGCGCCTGTTCAACGGCGCGCTGTTCAGCCTGCCGCTGGGCGAGCGTGGCATCGAACTGGACGACAGCGACCTGTGGGTGAAGTCGCTGGAAGCGGTGCTCGATGGCTTCAAAGGCGAGCGCTTCGAGGCTCCGGGCCTTTCCATCGATATCTCGCACATCGACCCACCGGCCCTGCAGGCGCTGGCCGACCGCGCCGCCCTGCGCGACCAGAAGGACCGCCTGGAGCGCGAGCTCAAGCAGCTCAAGACCCAGCAGGCCGTGGCCGCCGACCGCTCCGCCTCCAAGGCGCAGACGGAAACCTTGTACCAGGCCGTACTGGATGCGCAGAAGGCGCTGGAAGACTTCCGTCGCAGCGAAACACTGGCGGCCGAAGAACCCGAGAAACTGGAGCACTTGTCACAACTGGAAGCGGCCCAGGACGAGCTCAAACGCTCCAGCGATGCCTTCACCGAGCGCGTCCAGCAACTGTCGGCCAAGCTGCAACTGGTCGGCCGCCAGCTCGGCGACCTGGAGTCCAAGCAGCGCACCCTTGAAGACGCCCTGCGCCGCCGCCAGCTGCTGCCAGCCGACCTGCCTTACGGCACGCCGTTCATGGAAGCGGTCGACGACTCGATGGACAACCTGCTGCCGATGCTCAACGACTACCAGGACAGCTGGCAGGGCTTGCAGCGGGTGGACAACCAGATCGAGGCGCTGTACGCCCAGGTGCGCCTCAAGGGCGTGGCCAAGTTCGACAGCGAAGACGACATGGAGCGCCGCCTGCAACTGCTGGTCAACGCCTACGCGCACCGCACCGATGAGGCCCTGACCTTGGCCAAGGCGCGCCGCGCCGCAGTCACCGACATCGCCCGGACCCTGCGCAACATCCGTAGCGACTACGACAGCCTCGAGCACCAACTGGCGCTGTTCAACCGCGAGATCAACAAACGCCAGGTGTCCAACCTGCAGAGCTTCCGCGTGGTGCTGGCACCGAACAAGGAAGCGCTCAAGCACATCGACCAGATCATCCACAGCGCCGGCCAGTACGAGGAAGGCGAAACCCTGTCGGTGTTCGACCTGACGCAGAACTCCGACCAGGACCACAAGAACGAAGAGGCCAAGGAGTACCTGGCACGGCTGGTGGCGGCCAACCACAACCAGCTGGGCCTCAAGGACCTGTTCGAACTGGCCTTCGAGATCACCAAGGTCAATGGCCAGCCGGTGATCCACGCCGACATCGACGGCGCCGCGTCCAACGGCACCACCATGACCATCAAGGCGCTGACCAACATGTACTTGTTGCTGCACCTGATGGACCGTGACCTGGCCGGGCGCATTCGCCTGCCGTACTACCTCGACGAGGCGGCAGACATCGACGAACGCAACCAGGCGGCCTTGCTGGAAACCAGCCTGCAACTGGGCTTTGTGCCGATTCTGGCGAGTGTGAAGCCGCAGGTGTCGGCCAAGGTGGCGATCGACCTGGAAGGCGGTAGCGGGCCAAATGGCATCTACATTGATGAGGCGGACTGGAAGTTCATCAGCCGGCTGGATGAGGTGAAGGCCGACGTGCGTGAGGATCAGGCCGAAGCACTGGCCTGATTACTCTTCGATAGGGGCCGCTTTGCGGCCCAATCGCGGGGCAAGCCCGCTCCCACAACTACCCCGCCGCCTGTGATGACTGCGCTGAGTCTGTGGGAGCGGGCTTGCCCCGCGAAAGGAGGCCAAAGGCCTCCCAACTTTCACCGGCCTATCAATGAGCCCAAGGCAAGATCGGAATCGCCGTCACCGCATTCTGCGGGCTGCCTTCGATCATGCGGTCGCTATACACCAGGTACACCAAGGTATTGCGCTTCTTGTCGAGGAAGCGCACCACCTGCATGGTCTTGAACACCAGCGAGGTGCGTTCCTTGAACACTTCTTCGCCGTCTTTGAGCTCACCCTTGAAGTTGATCGGCCCCACCTGACGGCAGGCAATCGACGCCTCGGCACGGTCCTCAGCCAGGCCCAGGCCGCCCTTCATACCGCCCGTCTTGGCGCGCGACAGGTAGCACGTCACACCCTCGACCTTGGGGTCATCAAAAGCCTCGACCACAATGCGGTCGTTCGGCCCGAGGAACTTGAACACGGTCGACACCTGGCCAACCTCTTCCGCTGCGGCCAGCATCGGCAGTGCCAATGCCGCCACGGCAATCACCCGCTTGAACCTATTCATACCAGCACCAGGTTGTCGCGGTGCACCAGCTCCGGCTCGGCGCTGTAACCGAGCAGGGCCTCGATGGCATCGGACGACTGGCCGATGATTTTCTGCGCTTCGAGGGCGCTGTAGTTGGCCAGGCCGCGGGCCACTTCAAGGCCGTCCGGGCCGACGCACACCACCATCTCGCCACGGCGGAAACTGCCCTGCACGGTCTTCACGCCAACCGGCAACAGGCTCTTGTTGGCCTGGCGCAGTGCCTGCACGGCGCCGGCGTCGAGCACCAGCGTGCCACGGGTTTGCAGGTGCCCGGCCAGCCACTGCTTGCGCGCAGCGAGCATGCCGCGTTCAGGCGACAGCAAGGTGCCCAGGCGCTCACCCCCCTTGAGGCGATCAAGCACGCGCTCGATGCGGCCACCGATGATGATGGTATGCGCACCGGAACGTGCCGCCAGGCGTGCGGCGCGCAGCTTGGTCTGCATACCGCCACGGCCCAGCGCGCCACCGGTGCCACCGGCCACGGCGTCGAGCGCCGGGTCGTCGGCACGGGCTTCATAGATCAGCTGGGCTTCGGGGTTGTTGCGCGGGTCGGCGTCGAACATGCCGTCGCGGTCGGTGAGAATCACCAGCAGGTCGGCTTCCACCAGGTTGGCCACCAGCGCGGCCAACGTGTCGTTGTCGCCGAAGCGGATCTCGTCGGTGACCACGGTGTCGTTTTCGTTGATCACCGGCACCACGCCGAGGTCGACCAACGTGCGCAGGGTGCTGCGCGCGTTCAGGTAACGTTTGCGGTCGGACAGGTCGTCATGGGTCAGGAGGATCTGCGCGGTGTGCTTGCCGTGCTCGCCGAAGCTCGACTCCCAGGCCTGCACCAGGCGCATCTGGCCGATCGAAGCGGCGGCCTGCAGCTCGTTCATCGCGCTCGGTCGCGAGGTCCAGCCCAGCTGGCTCATGCCCGCTGCCACTGCCCCCGAAGAGACCAGCACCAACTCCACGCCTGCCTCACGCAGCGCGACCATCTGCTCGACCCAAACGGCCATTGCGCCGCGATCCAGGCCTTTGCCATCGGCGGTCAGCAGCGCACTGCCAATCTTCACGACCCAGCGCTTGGCGCCCGTCACCTTGCTTCGCATCTTCTTCCAACCTATGTCGAATCTGTAGATACAGTGGATACAAAAACGCCGCTCCAGAGAGCGGCGTTTAGTGTACTGCAACCGGTCAGTCGCGCACGTAAATGATTTCCGGGCCGTCTTCGTCGTCCTCGAAATCATCGTCCCAACCGTCATCGTCGCCGATGTCGTGGACGCTCTTGACGCCTGTGCGACGCAGGGTACGGGCGTCGTCCAGAGCCTGCAGCTGGGCGCGGGCTTCGTCTTCGATGCGCTGGTCGAGGTCGGCCAGCTCGGCGGCGAAGACCGGGTCGTTGGCCAGGCGGTCGGCGCGGTCTTCGAGGTAGCGCATCAGGTCGTGGCTGAGCTTGTCGGTGCCCTGCTTGGAGATGGCCGAGATCACGTAGACCGGGCCTTCCCACTGCAAGCGCTCGACCACTTCCTTGACCCGCTCGTCGCGCTCGTCGTCCATGACCATGTCAGACTTGTTCAGCACCAGCCAGCGCTCACGCTCGGCCAGCGATGGGCTGAAGCGGGTCAGCTCGTTGACGATCACTTCTGCGGCATCGGCCGGGCTGCTTTCGTCCAGCGGCGCCATGTCGACCAGGTGCAGCAGCACGCGGGTGCGCGCCAGGTGCTTGAGGAAGCGGATACCCAGGCCGGCACCGTCGGATGCGCCTTCGATCAGGCCGGGGATGTCGGCAATGACGAAGCTCTTCCAGCGGTCGACGCTGACCACGCCCAGGTTCGGCACCAAGGTGGTGAACGGGTAGTCGGCGACTTTCGGCTTGGCAGCCGACACCGAACGGATGAAGGTGCTCTTGCCAGCGTTTGGCAGGCCGAGCAGGCCGACGTCGGCCAGGACCTTCATTTCCATTTTCAGGTCGCGCTGGTCACCTGGCTTGCCCGGGGTGGTCTGACGCGGCGCACGGTTGGTGCTCGACTTGAAGCGGGTGTTGCCCAGGCCGTGCCAGCCGCCTTGGGCGACCATCAGCTTCTGGCCAGGGGTGATCAGGTCACCGATCACTTCCTGGGTGGTGGCGTCGATCACCGTGGTGCCGACCGGCACCCGCAGGAACAGGTCTTCACCCTTCTTGCCGGTGCAGTCGGTGCTGCCACCGTTGGCGCCCCGCTGGGCCTCATGGTGACGGGTGTAGCGGTAGTCGACCAGGGTGTTGAGGTTTTCGTCGGCAACCATGTACACCGAACCGCCGTCACCACCGTCGCCGCCGTTAGGGCCACCGTTTTCGATGAATTTTTCGCGACGGAAGCTCATGCAACCGTTACCGCCGTCACCGGCTTTGACTCGAATCGATACTTCGTCAACAAACTTCATTAAAACCGCCCCTCGTCTTCCGACGAGCTGAATACTTAAAAAACCTGAGGCTCTTGCAAAAATGAGCGCGGCGGCCCCGTACGACCGTAGAAACCCACGCCGGCAGCCCATACAAACAGCTTTGCAAGAGGCTCACCACAAACGAAAAAGCCCCGTCGCATGACGGGGCTTCTGGAGCGACGTCGCGATTAGGCTGCGACGATGCTCACGTAACGGCGGTTGAACTCGCCTTTCTTCTCGAACTTGATCACGCCTTCGATCTTGGCGAACAGGGTGTGATCCTTGCCCATGCCAACGCCGTAGCCGGCGTGGAACTGGGTGCCGCGCTGACGGACGATGATGTTGCCGGCCTTGACGACCTGGCTGCCATACATCTTCACGCCAAGGCGTTTCGATTCTGAGTCGCGACCGTTACGGGTACTACCACCAGCCTTCTTGTGAGCCATGGTTCAATTCTCCAAATAAATTCAGGGGATCTAGGGGATTAAGCCTGGATGCCGGTGATTTTGATCTCGGTGAACCACTGGCGGTGGCCCATACGCTTCATGTGGTGCTTACGACGACGGAACTTGATGATGCGGACTTTATCGTGACGGCCTTGCGAAACGACTTCAGCAACAACTTTAGCGCCGGCGACGACTGGAGCGCCGATGGTGACTTCTTCACCGTTGGCAACCAGCAGAACGCGATCGAAAGTCACGGATTCGCCAGTGGCGACTTCCAGTTTTTCGATCTTGAGGAATTCACCTTCAGCGACTTTGTACTGCTTGCCGCCGGTAACGATTACTGCGTAAGACATGGGTATTTCTCCGATAATCCTGCTCACCCAGCGCTTTATATGATGAGTATTGGCTGGCATGGCTGCATGGGGCTGGAACGGCCCGGTGCAATTGCGTAAGGCAGGTGCTGCCCAGGAAGTTAGGGTGCGCGATTGTACGCAACCCCGGTTTTGCTTGCAAGTACCGCCCCCGTGGCGCTGGCACCGCGCCTTGACACACCGGGACCCGCGACCTAGCATGCCGCGCAACGTTAATGGAGCAGCCGATGCAACCCCAAACCTTCTACCGCGCGGTGGCTGATGATTTCAGCGCCGTCGACGAGATCATCAAGAAGCAGCTGACCTCGCGCGTGCCGCTGGTATCGAAGATCGGCGACTACATCACGTCGGCCGGTGGCAAGCGCCTGCGTCCCCTGCTGGTCCTGCTGTGTGGCAAGGCCCTGGGCCGCGAAGGCGACGACCTGCGCCTGCTGGCAGCGACCATCGAGTTCCTGCACACCGCCACCTTGCTGCACGACGACGTGGTCGACATGTCCGGCATGCGCCGCGGCCGTTCCACCGCCAATGCGCTGTGGGGCAACGCACCGAGCGTGCTGGTGGGCGACTTCCTTTATTCGCGCTCGTTCGAAATGATGGTCGAACTGGGTTCGATGCCGGTCATGCAGATCCTCTCCAAGGCCACCCGCGTCATCGCCGAGGGTGAAGTGCTGCAGCTGTCGCGCGTGCGCGATGCCAGCACCACGGAAGAGGTGTACATGGAGGTCATCCGCGGCAAGACCGCCATGCTGTTCGAGGCCTCGACCCACAGCGCCGCCGCGCTGGCCGGCGCCAGCGACGCGCAGCGCGAGGCCCTGCGCACCTTCGGCGACCACCTGGGTGTGGCCTTCCAGCTGGTCGACGACCTGCTGGACTACAAGGGCGACTCGCAGACCCTGGGCAAGAACGTTGGTGACGACCTGGCCGAGGGCAAGCCGACCCTGCCGCTGATCTACACCATGCGCGAAGGCACGCCTGAACAGGCTGCGCTGGTGCGCCAGGCGATCCAGAAGGGTGGCCTTGAAGACCTCGAGCAGATCCGCGCAGCGGTCGAAGCCTCGGGCGCGCTGGACTACACCGCGCAGATGGCACGTGACTACGTGAAGCGGGCTATCGAGTGCCTGGAAGTGCTGCCGGCCAGTGAATATCGCGATGCGTTGATCGAGCTGAGCGAGTTTGCGGTAGCGCGTACGCACTAACATCGCGCCACCTTCATCGCGGGCAAGCCCGCTCCTACAGGCCCATGTAGGAGCGGGCTTGCCCGCGATGCTTTTGCAAGGACAAAACACTTCACAGAGAAAACCTTATACAATATGGGCCTTTTCAACCGCCTGTCTGTTTAAGGAACCGAAGTGAGCACTTTGCCGCCCTGCCCCAAATGCAATTCCGAATACACCTACGAGGATGGCACCCAGCTGATCTGCCCCGAGTGCGCGCACGAGTGGTCGGCCAACGGCGAAGCCGATGCCGCCAGCGATGACGTGGTGAAAAAGGATTCGGTCGGCAATGTGCTGCAGGACGGCGACACCGTCACCGTCATCAAGGACCTCAAGGTCAAGGGCTCGTCCCTGGTGGTCAAGGTCGGCACCAAGGTCAAGAACATCCGCCTGTGCGACGGCGACCACGACATCGATTGCAAGATCGACGGCATCGGCGCCATGAAGCTGAAGTCCGAGTTCGTGCGCAAGGTCTAACCCTAGGGTGCAACGGGGCTACCTTTCTGGTGGCCCTGACAGATCCTGCAACAGGGTCACTGCACCATTGGGCAAAAATACGGCAATAGACCCTTGCTATTTTGATAATAAGAATTATTCTCATTGGAACTGCTATCCAAGGAGAATAGCCATGACCTATCTGATCGACGCCTGGCTGGACCGCCCTCACCCTTACCTGCGCATCTTGCATCGCGAGACCGGCGAAGTGTGCGCGGTGCTTGAAGAAGAAGCCCTTGATGAACTGCGCGACCAGGGCGACCTGGACATGAGCGGGCTGAATTCGAGCGAACCTGGGGTGCTCAAGGAGCTGGTGCGGAATTTGTTTCTGTTCTGCTATGCGCGGGCGTTGCGCCCTGAGGGGACGGATTGGAACTGAGGCCGGCTAAGCCGGCCCCATAGGCATTACAGAACGTCGAGCAGCTCGACGTCGAACACCAGTACGCTGTGCGGCGGGATGCTGCCAACGCCTTGGGCGCCGTAGGCCAGCTCGCTCGGCACGTACAGGCGCCATTTGCTGCCAGCGTTCATCAGTTGCAGGGCTTCGGTCCAGCCAGCGATCACGCCGCCTACCGGGAATTCAGCCGGCTGGCCACGCTCGTAGGAGCTGTCGAACACGGTGCCATCGATCAGGGTACCGTGGTAGTGGGTACGCACGTTGCTTTCGCGGGTCGGCTTGGCGCCTTCACCTGCGGTCAGCACTTCGAACTGCAGGCCCGAAGCCAGGGTGGTGATGCCTTCGCGCTTGGCGTTTTCGGCCAGGAATTCCTTGCCGGCGCCAGCCGCTGCTTCAGCCTTGGCAGCTGCCTCGGCTTGCATGATGTCGCGGATGACCTTGAAGCTGGCCGACAGGTCGGCTTCGCTGACGCGGCTGTCGGCGCCGTTGAAGGCGTCGGTCAGGCCGGCCAGGATGGCGTCCAGGCTGACGCCTGGTGGCGGGTTGTCACGCAGTTGGCCACCCAGCTGACGGCCGATGCCGTAGCTGACGCGGGTTTCGTCGGTAGACAGGTTGAGTTCGGACATTGTCGTGCTCCACTGCAGGGCGCAGTGAAGCCGCGCCCTTGATGAAAAGGGCGAGCAGCCTAGCACACTGGGGCGCCTGGAGCAGCTACCAGGCCGAACGCTGGGAAATCGGTACTTTCAGGTCTTCTTCGGGGTGCGTGCCCATGCCGCACATTTCGTCCTGCACTGACCAGTGCAACAGGTTCAGTGACAGCAATGGAAGGGCTTTGAGCAGGTCACGCGCTTCTTCCACGGAGTGCACGCGCAAGCGTTGCCCGCGGCTGTCGGAAAGCGGATGCGCACGGCCCTTGACCCGGGCCTCAAGCAGGTAATCACCACCTTCGATGGCGATCAGGTTGAGTTCGTCGACATGGCCAACCCTGGCCTCGGTATTGAGCTGATGCAGGTTCATGAGAGCACCTCGCAGCGGGAACCGCATGAGTGCTCATTTTTTGTACAGGGGCAGGGAATACACAAGGTAAAACTGACGCCACTCGTCAGTTTTACCCTATCAAGCGGGCTCAGTGCTTGGTGAGCTTGTCCAGGTAACCCATGCAGAAGGCCGACACCACGAAGGTCATGTGGATGATCACGTACCACATCAGATAGTCGGTGGAGATGTTCTGTGCGTCCATGAACACGCGCAGCAGGTGAATCGACGAAATGGCGACGATCGAGGCAGCAACTTTCATCTTCAGCGAAGATGAGTCCATCTTGCCGAGCCAGTTGAGCTTCTCTTTGCTGTCGTCGATGTCCAGTTGCGAGACGAAGTTCTCGTAGCCGGAAATCATCACCATCACCAGCAGGCCACCCACCAGCGACATGTCGATCAGCGACAGGATCACCAGGATCAGGTCGGCTTCGCTCAGGGCAAATACGTTGGGCAGGACGTGAACGACTTCCTGGAAGAACTTCAGGGCCAGGGCCAACAGCCCGAGGGACAAGCCGAAGTAGATAGGGGCGAGCAGCCAGCGCGAGGCATACATCGCATTTTCGAGAATACGTTCCATGGAGGGTAGGGACTCGTCAGGTGACTGAAAAAGCGACGGCGAGTATAGCCAGCCACCTGCTGCAGCAAAAGCCCGGCTCCGCTGCGTAGCGCAATCGCGACACAAGGCCGCACCCGGCCACCGCTGTGGGAGCGGCCTTGTGTCGCGAATGGGGCACGCAGCGGCCCCAGCAATCGCCTAGCTTTCCGGATGGAACTGGTAATCCCCCAGGTTACGACAGCGCTCGCCATTGATGCGACGCAACTGGGCCTGCAGGTGCAGGCACCAGATCTGCGGGTCTTCGGCAACCTGATACCCGTGTAGCGTCAGGCTGTCGACAATGGCATTGAGCACCGACTCGGCCACCAGCGGCCCGTGAAACGGCCCCTGGGCCTTGATGGCCGAAGGTTGCTCGCCGGCCATGCCGGCGGCGAACAGCAGCGTCCACATGCCGTTGTCGCCGGCCAGTGGGCGGATGCTGCATTCGATGCGGGTCACCAGGCCCAGGCACTGGCGAGTAAGGCTGAGGTTGCGCATGGCCGCGTCCCCTCCAATGAGCCCTGTTCAGCCTGAAACCCTCAGGCTGTTTCCATCCTGAACGCTGATACCGTCCTAAGTTCCAGCATAGAGGAACAGCACAGAAAGTTGGAAAACCGGCGCTGAACGGTAGCACATCGCCGCCAGCGCCGGTTTATTGACTTAGGCCGGTTTAGCCTGCGCAATCACCTCTTCCAGGCGTTCCTTTTCTGCCTCTTTGATGTCCTCTTCGCTGATCATCTCGGCGATTTCGCGCAGGCGCTCCACCACGCGGGCGTTGACGCTGCCCTCGGTGAACTCGCCATTTTCATCCGCCGTGCCGGCCTCCTCGCCCACCAGCAGGCTCAGCGCCTCGTCGGCCTGGCTGACCGCATACACGTGGAACTGCCCGCCTTCGACCGCCTGCAGTACCCGCTCGTCGAGCATCAGCGTGGCCACGTTGGCACGCGGGATGATCACGCCTTGATCGCCGGTCAAGCCGCGCGCCTCGCAGAGCCGGAAGAAGCCCTCGATCTTCTCGTTGACCCCACCCACCGCCTGCACTTCACCGAACTGGTTGATCGAACCGGTGATGGCAAAGCATTGCTTGAGCGGCGTGCGCGACAACGCCGAGATCAGCGTGCACACCTCACCCAGCGAGGCACTGTCACCGTCGACGTAACCGTAGGACTGCTCCAGGGCAATGCTCGCCGAAATGGCCAGCGGGAACTCCTGGGCGTAGCGGCTACCCAGGTAGCCGGTGAGAATCATCACGCCCTTGGAGTGGATCGGCTGGCCCAGGTTGACCTCACGCTCAATGTCGACGATGCCGCTGCCGCCGGGGTAGACCGTGGCCGAGATACGCGCCGGCATGCCGAATGCCGAATCACCCACCTCCAGCACCGTCAGGCCGTTGCACTTGCCGATGGCCGCGCCTTCGGTGTCGATCAGGATGATGCCGGCGAGCATGTCGTCCAGCACCCGCTGCGACACACGCCCGGTGCGGGTGGCCTTGGCCTTGAGCGCACGCTCGATGTGCCCGGCGTCGGTCATCTCGTCGCTGGCCAGCTGGCGAATGAAGTCGGCCTCACTGACCAGCTGGAACAGGTCACCGATGCGTGCCGACAGCCGCGACTGGTTTTCCGCCAGCCGGGCGCTGTAGGTGGCCAGGCGCGCCACGGCGTCGCTGGTCAGCGGCGCCATGCCTTCTTCGTTGGTGCGGGTACGCAAGAGCTGGGCAAATTGCTCCAGGTTCTCGTCGACCATGGGCATGTCTTCGTCGAAGTCCACCAGCACCCGGAACATTTCCTGGAAGTCCGGATCATGGTCCTGCAGCGCGTAGTAGAGCTGACGCGAGCCGATGATCACCAGCTTGACGTTGAGCGGGATCATCTGCGGCGTCAGGCTGACGCTCGCCACCCGGCCCAGCTCGCCCAGCGGCGACTCCATCTTCAGCTTGCGCGACTGCAGCGCCCGCTTGAGGGCATCCCAGACGAAGGGCTCGCCGAGCATCTTCTCGGCTTCAAGAATCAGGAAGCCGCCGTTGGCCCGGTGCAACGCCCCCGGGCGCAACTGGCGGTAGGAGGTGTACAGCGCGCCCTGGTCGGTGCTGTATTCGATCCGGCCAAACAGGTTGTCGTAGGTCGGGTGCGGCTCGAACACCACCGGCGCGCCACCGTCGTGGTGATGACCCACCACCAGGCTCGGCGCGTATTGCTCTTCGAGCATCTTGCGCGCCACGGCGTCGGTCTTGCTGTCATCGACCAGTTGCTCGACCACGGTGCGCAGCAGGTTCAACTGCACCGACTGCAGGTAGGCGCAGACCGCCGCGTTCTCGGCGTACTTTTCCGACAGCGGCGCCAGCAGCGGCTGCAGGGCCAGGGTAATGGTTTCTTCGTTGAGCTGGCGCAGCTGGTTGTTCGACTCACGCTTCCACTGCGGCAGGCTGGCCAGCTCTTCGTTGAGGCGCTCCTCGAGCAGGGCGATGTCTTCGTGGAACTGCTCACGCACCGCCTCCGGCAGTTGCGCGAACTCGGCCTCGTCCAGCGCCTTGCCTTCGGCCATCGGGGTGAAGGCGACGTTACTGGCGTCGCGGTACAGGGCCACGTCTTTTTCCAGCGAAGCGCGCTCGATCACATCCAGGGCGCGGTCATAACGCTGGTTGAAGGCACGGTCGATGGCGCCCTTCTTCTGCTGGTACGACGGGTGCTCGAACACCGCCGGGAAGGTCGACAACAGGTTGTCGATCAGCCCGTTCATGTCGGTGATGAATTCACCGGCTGTGCCCGAAGGCAGCTCCAGGGCACGCGGCTCGCGGGTGTCTTCGTAATGGTTGACGTAGACCCAGTCGGCAGGGGTGTGTTGGCGCTTGCCCTCGGCCTTGAGGTAGCGCTTGACGAACGAGAAGCGGCCGGTGCCGGGCTCGCCCATCACATACACGTTGTAGCCAGGGCGGGGCATGGCCACGCCGAATTGCAGGGCCTCGACTGCTCGCTCCTGGCCCAGGACACCTCGAAACGGCTCCAGATCGTCAGTGTGGGTAAAAGCAAACTGCTCGGGGGAAAAACGCCGGGTCAGGGCTTCAGGCGCAAGACGCAGGCGCGCAGCGACAGGATCGGGCATTGGGTTTCCTTACTTCGGCGGGGCGGATACGCAGCATTCTGGCGCTGCCCGCGCGCGCCTTGCAAGGCTCGGCGGGACTTTATGTCGCAGTCGCGATAACACAGCGCTTCAGGCAAATTTTTCGCAATCAACAACGCAACCTTTAGATCGTGCCTAAACTCCAAGCTGCGCGGGTGGGTGAAAAGCTTTCCCGCCTGGCAACCGAGTTGCCAGAAACCCTGACCCTTGGTTAAGACAAATAGAGAACAAATGCTATGAAACGGATTCTTCTGGGTACTCTGTTCACCGTGGTCTCCCTCAATGCCATGGCCGAGGCGCCTGGCGGCCCGAACTGCGGCTGGGGCAACATGCTGTTCGAAGGCCAGCGCGGTACGCCGGCCCACTTCCTGGCTTCCACCACCAACGGTACCTCCGGTAATGCCACCTTCGGCATGACCTCCGGCACCAACGGCTGCTCCACCAAGGCTTCGCTGACCTATGGCGGCAAGTCCTGGTTTGCCATGAACGGCATGATGAACGAACTGTCCGAAGACATGGCCATGGGCAAGGGCGAGGCTCTGACCACCTATGCCGTGGTACTGGGTGTAGCGCCTGAAGACCGCACCTACTTCGAGTCGGTCACCCACCAGCACTTCAACCAGATCTTCAGCAGCGCCGACGTCACGGCCGAAACCGTGCACAGCAACACCCTGGCGGTGTTGAAGAGCGACCCACGCCTGGCCAAGTACGCAACCGAGGCTTAAGTGCAGCTTGCCCCGCCCCACCTCCGGGGCGGGTTTCGCCTTTTTTTCGGCATCGTGAAGAAGTAGTTGCCCGATATGCTCAAACGCCTCGCTTACCTGGCGCTGTGTGCCTGCGCCCCTGTTCATGCTGCGCCTGCGCTGGATGAAGGCCGTATTCAGCAACTGGCCAGTACCCCCTACTGGATCGCCCTGGGCCATTACGAGACTGCCAAGCTCGGTGGCTGGCGAAGCTATGTGGACGACACCCGGTTCTTTCTCGCCGAGGATGGCGCGCACCACCCCGACCAGGAGTTGCGGGCCACGGTGCAGGCGCTGTATGCGCCGGCCAGCCTGGGCGACAAGCATGCCCAATGCGTCTTTCCGGCACGCACCCGTTGGCTCAAGGAACAACTGGGGCTGACTGACCTGCCGCAGCCCGACTGCCAGGAATTCAAGACCTGGTACACCTCGATCGACCCGCACAGCGCCGCGTTGATCTTCCCGGCGGCCTACCTGAACAGCCCATCGTCGATGTTCGGCCATACACTGCTGCGCATCGACCAGTCCACCACCCACAGCGACGACACCACGCTGCTGAGCTACGCGATCAACTTCGGCGCCTACATCGAAGGCAGCGACAACAGCATCCTGTACGCCTGGAAGGGCCTGATGGGCGGCTATCCAGGCCTGTTTGCGCTGATGCCGTACCAAGAGAAGCTGTCCGAGTACCGCAGCCTGGAAAACCGCGACCTGTGGGAGTACAAGCTGGACCTCACCCCGCAAGAGACCGGGCGCATGGTCGAGCATGTGTGGGAGCTCAAGCAGATCCAGTTCGATTACTTCTTCTTCGACGAGAACTGCTCCTATCGCCTGCTGGAACTGCTGCAAGTAGCCCGGCCGAGCCTGGACCTGACCTCGCAGTTTCCGCTGACCGCCATCCCCACCGACACGGTCAAGGCGGTGCGCCAGTCTGGCCTGGTGGCCAGCGTCAACTACCGGCCTTCGCGCGAGCGCGAACTGCTGGCCCGCGCCGAGCCTTTGGCCCCCCACGAAAAGCAGCAGGTACTGGCGGTCAGCGCCGATACCGCGCAGTTGCAAAGCCCGGCCTTCACCGCCCTGCCGCGCGAGCGCCAGGCGCTGGTGCAGGACGCCGCCTACCGCCTGGAGCGCTACCGCGCCAACGGCCAGGAGCGCGACCCGGGCCAGGCCACGCGCAGCTTCGAGCTGCTGCGGGCGATCAACCGCAACCCGCCGCCAGCGCTGGATATCGAGCGCCCCGGGCTGCCCGAAGATGGCCATGACTCACGCACCTGGCAGCTCGGTGTCGGCACGCGGGAAGACCGCGCCTACGCCGAGTACGGCCTGCGCATGGCCTATCACGACCTCAACGACAACGCCTACGGCTTCCCGCTGGGCGCGCAGATCGAGATCTTGCAGCTCAAAGTGCGCCAGTACGAAGGCAACGACTGGCAGGTACAGCGCCTGGACCTCGCCACCATTCGCTCCCTGACGCCGCGCAACGCGCTGCTCAAGCCGTGGTCATGGCAAGTGACCGGCGGCCTGGAGCGGGTGCCGGGCAAGCATGACGACGAGGTGCTGGTAAGCCATGTGAACGGCGGTGCCGGCGGTACCTGGCAACTGGCCGATGGCTTGCTGGGCTTCGCCCTGGGCACGGTACGCGTGGAGCACCACAACGACTTCGCCGAGTTCATTTCCCCGGCGGCGGGCTTCAACGGCGGGCTGCTGTGGCGCAACGGGCTGGGCAACATGACGCTGGAGGCCAAGGGCGACTTCTTCACCAATGGCGAGGTGCGCCGCAGTGTAAGCCTGAACCAGCAATGGGAAATCAGCCGCAACCTGGGCCTGCGGCTAAGTGCGTCGCGTGAGTTCAGCCACCTGGCGACGGCGCAGAACGAGGTGATGCTGGAGCTGAAGTGGTACCACTACTGACTCTTTGACGCTGTTTTGACAGCCCACCGACAAACCGCCACCTAGACTCTCCCGCATCAACTGGAGGGTCTGGTGGCTATGTCGCGGTACTGGTTAGGCCTGTGCTTTGCCTTTTTGCTGTCTGGGTGCGCAACGACCCACGAACAGATGCTCAACCACGGTTACCCGCCCGCCTACGCCGATGGCTTCCAGGATGGCTGCAGCAGCGGCCGCCAGGCTGCCGGGCTGATGGTCGGCGACTTTCGCAAGGACGTGCCGCGCTACCTGCACAACCGCCAGTACGAAAGCGGCTGGGACGATGGTTTTCGCCAGTGTCACGCCCTGCAGAACAGCGAAGAGCAGCGTCAGTACCGCGACCGCTACTGGGACCAACGCGACCGTGACTGGGAGCAGGAGAAAGACCGCGGCGCTGCACGGGCCTACCGCCACCCCTAGGTCGCAATCGGACATCCTTTGAAACCTGCGGCCTGCCATCATGGTCTTCAGCACAAGGAGGCCACCATGAGCCGAGCATTCGTCAACGAAGACCAGGCCGCCGCCCAAGCCGACCAGCCGGTAGAGCGGCGGGTCAGCGAGCAGCCCAACTACGTCACGGCCCTGGGCCTGGCGCAACTGCAGCAACGGGTGGCCGAACTCAACACAGTGCGCAGCCAGCTGCAGGCCCAGGGCGAGCGTGCCGACAAGCAGCGCCTGGCCGATGCCGAGCGTGACCTGCGCTACTTCAGCGCCCGGGTGCAGAGTGCCCAAGTGGTGCCAGCCGCCACTTCGCGGAGCAAGGTGCAGATTGGTAGCCGGGTGAGGTTTGTCGATGAGCACGACCAGGCGCACGAGGTGCAGCTGGTTGGGGAAGATCAGGCCGATGCGGGGCGCGGGTTGATCAATTGGGGGTCGCCGCTGGGGCGGGCTTTGCTAGGCGCGGGGCCTGGGGATGAAGTGGTTTGGCGGCGGCCGGTAGGGGATCAGACGATCGAGGTGGTCGCCATCGAGGGTGAGGCGTGAGGCCGCCCCCACACCTGTAGGAGCGGCGGGCCGATGGGGCCGCAAAGCGGCCCCATCGGTTTTGGATCAGACCACGCCCTGCGCCAGCATGGCATCAGCTACTTTCACAAAGCCGGCGATGTTCGCGCCCTTGACGTAGTTGATCTTGCCGTCAGCCTCTTCACCGTAGTGAACACAGGCATGGTGAATCGACTGCATGATGTTGTGCAGCTTGCTGTCCACTTCACCGGCCGTCCACAGCAGGCGCATGGCGTTCTGCGACATCTCCAGGCCCGACACGGCCACGCCGCCAGCGTTGGACGCCTTGCCCGGAGCGTACAGGATGCCCGCCTCCAGGAAGATATCCACAGCCTCGAGGGTGGTCGGCATGTTGGCGCCTTCGGCCACGCAGAAGCAGCCATTGCGCAGCAGGGTGCGGGCGTCTTCGGTGTCCAGCTCGTTCTGCGTGGCGCACGGCAGGGCGATGTCACACGGCAGGCTCCACGGGGTCTGGCCCTTGCGGAACTCCAGGCCGAACTCGCCCGCCAGGGTGCTGAGGCGACCACGCTTGACGTTTTTCAGCTCCATCACGGCGTCCCACTGGGCGTCGCTCAGGCCCGCTTCGGCGTACAGGGTGCCCTCGGAATCGGAAAGCGAGATGACCTTGCCGCCCAGGTCCATGACCTTGCGCGCGGCATACTGGGCCACGTTGCCCGAGCCGGAAATCGCCACGCGACGGCCATCGATGCGCAGGTCGCGGCGCTTGAGCATCTCTTCAGCGAAGTAGACGCAGCCGTAGCCGGTGGCCTCTGGGCGAATCAGGCTGCCGCCATAGGTCATGCCTTTGCCGGTCAGTACCGAGGTGAACTGGTTGGCCAGGCGCTTGTACTGGCCGAACATGAAGCCAATCTCGCGGGCGCCCACGCCGATGTCACCGGCAGGCACGTCGACGTCGGCACCGATGTGGCGGTACAGCTCGCTCATGAAGGCCTGGCAGAAGCGCATCACTTCTGCATCGCTCTTGCCCTTCGGGTCGAAGTCCGAGCCACCTTTGCCGCCACCCATGGGCAGCGAGGTCAGGGAGTTCTTGAACACCTGCTCGAAGGCCAGGAACTTGAGCACGCTCAGGTTGACCGACGGGTGGAAGCGCAGGCCGCCCTTGTACGGGCCGATGGCGCTGCTCATCTGGATGCGGTAGCCGCGGTTGACCTGGACCTTGCCCTGGTCATCGACCCACGAAACGCGGAACAGCACCGCGCGCTCGGGTTCGACCATGCGCTCCAGGATACCGGCCTGCAGGTAATGGGGGTTGGCTTCGAGGAACGGCCACAGAGTGCGCAAGACTTCTTCCACTGCCTGGTGGAACTCGGGCTGGGCAGGATCGCGTTGCTTGAGGCGCGCGAGGAAATTATCGACAGATTCGACCATGGTAGACATCTCACCAAGAGGGATTGGACTTATTGGTTTTTTTTCGAATGTACCAAGAAGCAATCGCACGAGAACAGGGCGTGATGTCGTTTTTTTGAAATTATTTGGTGCGTTTTATATAAATGTATACAAAATTGATGGATTGTTGTTAGCAGGTCGGGCCTCTTCGCGGGGCAAGCCCGCTCCCACAGGATCTATGAAAGGCCCAAGATCGCTGGAAATTGTGTGGGAGCGGGCTTGCCCCGCGAAGGGGGTGGCACCCATTGATGCCAGGCACAAAAATGGGGCCCCTGAGGGCCCCATTCTTGTGCATCGAAAACGGGCTTACTGGGCCAGCTTCTTGTGCCGTACACGGTGCGGCTGGGCAGCAGCATCGCCCAGGCGCTTCTTGCGGTCAGCTTCGTACTCGGTGTAGTTGCCTTCGAAGAACATCACGTTCGAGTCGTCTTCGTACGCCAGGATGTGCGTGGCCACACGGTCCAGGAACCAACGGTCGTGGGAAATCACGATCGCGGCGCCCGGGAAGTCCAGCAGGGCTTCTTCCAGCGAACGCAGGGTTTCGACGTCGAGGTCGTTGGACGGTTCGTCGAGCAGCAGGACGTTACCGCCCTCCTTCAGGGTCAGGGCCAGGTGCAGACGGCCACGCTCACCACCGGACAGGTCCTTGACGAACTTCTGCTGGTCGCCGCCCTTGAAGTTGAAGCGGCCAACGTAGGTGCGTGACGGGATCTCGTAGTTACCGATGCGGATCTGGTCGGAACCGTCGGAGATCTGCTGGAACACGGTCTTGCTGCCGTCCAGGTCTTCGCGGCTCTGGTCGACACAGGCCAGTTGCACGGTTTCGCCGATCTCGATGCTGCCCGAGTCCGGCTGCTCCTTGCCCATCAGCATGCGGAACAGGGTCGACTTACCGGCGCCGTTACCACCGATCACGCCGACGATGGCGCCTTTGGGCATGGCGAACGACAGGTTGTCGATCAGCACGCGATCGCCATAGCCTTTGGAAACGTTCTTGAACTCGATGACCTTGTCACCCAGGCGCGGGCCGGCCGGGATGTAGATCTCGTTGGTTTCGCTGCGCTTCTGGAATTCCTGCGACTGCATTTCTTCAAAGCGCTGCAGACGTGCCTTGGATTTGGACTGGCGGGCCTTGGCGCCTTTGCGCACCCACTCCAGTTCCTCTTTCATGGCCTTCTCGTGGGCGCTCTGCTGCTTGGATTCCTGCGCCAGACGGTCCGACTTGGCTTCCAGCCAGCCCGAGTAGTTGCCTTCGTACGGGATACCGGCGCCGCGGTCCAGTTCGAGGATCCAGCCGGCGACGTTGTCGAGGAAGTAACGGTCGTGGGTAATCGCTACCACGGTGCCGGGGAAGTCGTGCAGGAAGCGCTCCAGCCAGGCCACCGAGTCGGCGTCCAGGTGGTTGGTCGGTTCGTCGAGCAGCAGCATGTCGGGTGCCGACAGCAGCAGACGGCACAGGGCCACACGGCGCTTTTCACCACCGGACAGGTGTTCGATTTTCGCGTCCCAGGCCGGCAGGCGCAGGGCGTCGGCGGCAACGTCCAGCTGGCGCTCGAGGTTGTGGCCGTCGGCAGCCTGCAGGATCGACTCGAGCTTGGCCTGCTCGGCAGCCAGCTTGTCGAAGTCGGCGTCGGGTTCTGCGTAAGCCGCGTAGACCTCGTCCAGGCGAGCCTGGGCGTCCTTGATCACGCTGACCGCTTCTTCGACTACTTCACGTACGGTCTTGGCCGGGTCGAGTTGCGGTTCCTGCGGCAGGTAGCCGACGTTGATGTCGGGCATCGGACGGGCTTCGCCGTCGAATTCCTTGTCGACGCCCGCCATGATCCGCAGCAGGGTCGATTTACCCGCGCCGTTCAGGCCGAGCACGCCGATCTTGGCGCCTGGGAAGAACGACAGGGAGATGTTCTTGAGAATTTCGCGCTTCGGCGGCACGACCTTGCTCAGCCGATGCATGGTGTAGACGTATTGAGCCAAAACCAAGCCCTCTAAATAGGTAAAGACATCGACGAACGCCCCGGCAATGGGCCAGGGGGATGTGTTTACGGGGTGTCATTGAACAAAGTCGACCATTCTACGCCAACGCGCGGCGTTGCATAGGAGGGCCGGGTGGGGGGATCAACAGGGGGCCGCTTACGGCCCATTCGCGGGACAAGCCCGCCCCTACAGGTCGATTGCGGCTGTGGGAGCGGGCTTGCCCCGCGAATGAACCAGCAAACACAATTGCCCGAAAAGGCTCAGACGTGACGCTGTTTGGCCTTGCCCCGCGGCAACCGGCAACCGCCACCCTGCTCGGCCAGGCGCGCGGCCCAGGCAGACTTGACGCTGAAGCCACCCTTGCGGGCAGGCTGCTCGGCGGCCTTGGCCGGCTTGGCGGCAGGCTTGCTGACGGCCTGGGTAGCCGGCTGTTTCACCACGGGCGCGGCCGCAACCGGTGCTGCTGCCGCCTTGGCGGTCTTGCGCAGTTCGGCCAGCGACGGGGCCTTGCTTTTCGAGGCGGCTGCCGCCTCGGGTTTGACCAGCGAACGCTGGCACGACTTGCAGGATACGTCCTCGGTCACGGCAGTGCTGACAAGGGTCTGACTGCTGCGCCCACAGGCGGAATCGAGGCCATTGGAGGAAAAGTGAGTAACCAAAACCGAACATCTCCGAAGCGTTGTCATTGAAGCGGGCGACATTCTCGCACAGGTTGCAGGGGCTTGCCGAACCACAGGGGCGCGACCACGACCGTCGGCAGGCCGAGCGCCAGCGGACAACCGGGCTGGCACTTTGCCATAATCCTAGGCATGCTAGCCGGTTTAGGGTGTCCGGCCTTATAGTGCGCCACCGCGGTCTGGCAACCAGACACCGGCACCGACCGTGCATGATCAATCCCTGCCATCGCCAGCCCAATCGCAGGACCAACGCTTGACCAATCTCACTCATCCGTCGTCGCTGCGTCCCGCTTCACTGGCCCCTGCTGCTTCCCTGCGCGGGTCGATCAAGGGTGCGCTGGCGCTGTTGGCCCTGATTCTGCTGGCCCTGCTGCTGTGGCAGCTGTTCGCCCAGTTCCGCCATACCCAGGCCGACCTGCGCAAGCAAAGCCTGGAGGCCACTGCGGAGCTTGCCGACCACCTCAGCCTGAACATGGCGCTCAAAGCCCAGCAGGCGGTGAATGTGGTGCAGCCCTACGTCAATGCACCGACGCCCGCCGCCCTGCCCAGCCTGCTCGACACCCTGCGCGCACGCTTGCCCGCCCTGCGTGACCTGGCCTGGCTGGACACCAGCGGGCAGATCCGCGCCGACAGCCTGGCCGGCAGCCCAGACCGCCCATTGATTGGCGAGCTGCTGAGGTTGAACCAGGGGCGCCCCTACTTCTTCACCAACTCGGCAGACAACCGCACCCTCTACCTGTTGCTGCGCCAGTCCACCGAACAGGACCGCGGCTATTGGCTGCTGCGCCTGTCCGAGGCGTATTACCGTACCCTCACCGTGCACCTGGACAACCCGGGCCACCCGCTATGGCTGCTGGAAAACAGCCGCAGCGGCGCGGTGCTGGAGCGCCATGCCACCGCGCGGACCAGCACCGCGCCGCTGCAGAGCGTGATGCTGGCGTTCATCGACAACAGCACCTGGCAGCTGCGCGGCCTGTTCGACGCCGAGCTGGCCCAGCAGAAGTTGCTACCGGCACTGATCGGCAAGTGCATGCTGGTGCTGTTTTGTGCCCTGCTACCGGTGCTGGCATTGATCAACATGCGCCGCCGCCAACGCGCGCTGCAGGAAGACCGCCGGCGTTATCAGGAAATCTTCGAAGGCACCGGCGTTGCCCTGTGCGTGCTCGACCTCTCCAGCCTGCCCGGCCAGCTCGACCGCTACCACCTGCGCAACCACGCGGCCCTCAAGCACAGCCTGGCCCTGGACCCGAACCTGCGCCGCTCGCTGCTGCAGGAGTTGAAGATCACCGAGATCAACCAGGTGGCGCGCCAGTTGCTCAACGTCGAATGCCACGAGGGTGCCTGGCAGCGCCTGATCGACGGCAGCGGCGATGGCCGTGACAGCATCGGCATGCAACTGATCGATGCACTGATCGAACAACGCTCGTTGCTGGAGCTGGAAGTGCGCCTGCCGGCGCCGCTGGGCGGCGAACTGCACCTGTGGCTGATGGCCCGCCTGCCGCTGCAGCGCCGCGACTACCAGGCGGTGATCCTCAGCATCAGCGACATCACCAGCCGCAAGCAGGTGGAGCTGTCGCTGCTCGAACGCGAGAGCTTCTGGTCGGACGTGGTGCGTACCGTGCCCGACCAGCTCTACGTGCAGGACGTGCCCAGCCAGCGCATGATCTTCAGCAACCGCCACCTCGGCCAGACCCTGGGCTACAGCCGCACCGAGCTGGCGCAGATGGGCGACCGGTTCTGGGAATTGCTGTTGCACCCCGAAGACGCCGCGCACTTCCAGGCGCTGCGCCAGCATCAGCGTGAAACCGGCCACAGCGAACCACTGCACTGCCAGTTGCGCTTCCGTCACCACGACGGCAGCTGGCGTTGCTACGACATTCGCGAACAGGTGCTGACCCGCGACCCCGATGGCCTGGTGACGCGCATCATCGGCGTGGGCAAGGACGTCACCGTGCAGATCGAGGCCAGCCAGTCGCTGCGCGACAGCGAACAGCGCTACCGCATGCTGGCCGAAAGCATCAGCGATGTGATTTTCTCTACCGACAGCCAGCTGCAGCTGAACTACGTCAGCCCCTCGGTAAAGGCGGTACTGGGCTATCAGGCCGAGTGGATCTTCGACAACGGCTGGCAATCGATCATTGCCAACCCGGCGCAGCTGACCGGTATCTACAGCCTGATGGAGCGCGTCAGCAATGCCATGGGCGACCGCGAGCAACTGGCCCAGCTACGTAGCCAACTGCCGACTCAACTGTTCCTGTTCGACTGCCTGCGTGCCGATGGCCGCAAGATCCCGATCGAACTGCGCCTGGTGCTGGTGTGGGACGATCAGCAGCACTTCGAAGGCGTGCTCGGGGTAGGCCGCGACATCAGCCAGCAACGCCGCGCCGAAAAAGACCTGCGCATGGCCGCAACGGTATTCGAGCACTCCACCTCGGCCATCCTCATCACCGACCCGGCCGGCTACATCGTCCAGGCCAACGAGGCGTTCAGCCGGGTCAGCGGCTATGCGGTCAGCGACGTGCTCGACCAACTGCCCGGCATGCTTACCGTCGAGCAACAGCAGGAAGGCCACCTGCGCTACGTGGTCAAGCAACTGCACCAGCGCGGCAGCTGGGAAGGCGAAGTGTGGCTCAAGCGCCGTGACGGCGACCATTACCCGGCCTGGGTCGGCATCACTGCGGTGCTCGATGACGAAGGCGACCTGGCCAGCTACGTGTGCTTCTTCACCGACATCAGCGAGCGCAAGGCCAGCGAACAGCGCATCCACCGCCTGGCCTACTATGACGCCCTCACCCACCTGCCCAACCGCACCCTGTTCCAGGACCGCCTGCACACGGCCCTGCAGCAGGCCGACCGGCAAAAGGCGTGGGTGGTGCTGATGTTCCTCGACCTGGACCGCTTCAAGCCGATCAACGACTCCCTCGGCCATGCCGCGGGCGATCGCATGCTCAAGGACATGGCCCTGCGCCTGCTGGCCTGCGTGGATGACGACGACACCGTGGCGCGCATGGGTGGCGATGAGTTCACCCTGCTGCTGCAACCGCGCGCAACCCGTGAAATGGCCCTTAACCGCGCCATCCATGTGGCCGAGAACATCCTCGCCAGCCTGGTACGGCCCTTCGTGCTGGAAAACCGCGAGTTCTTTGTCACCGCCAGTATCGGCATCGCCCTCAGCCCGCAGGATGGCAGCGAGCTGAGCCAGTTGATGAAAAACGCCGACACCGCGATGTACCACGCCAAGGAACGCGGCAAGAACAACTTCCAGTTCTACCAGGCGGAAATGAACGCCAGCGCCCTGGAGCGCCTGGAGCTGGAGAGCGACCTGCGCCATGCCATGGAGCAGAACGAGTTCATCCTCTATTACCAGCCGCAGTTCAGCGGCGACGGCAAGCGCCTGACCGGCGCCGAAGCCTTGCTGCGCTGGCGCCACCCGACCCGTGGCCTGGTGCCACCGGGTGATTTTATCCCGGTGATCGAAGAGCTGGGCCTGGTGGTGGATGTCGGCGACTGGGTGCTGCGCGAAGCCAGCCGCCAACTCAAGGCCTGGCACAAGGCCAAGGTGCGGGTGCCTAAGGTGTCGGTGAACATCTCGGCGCGGCAGTTCTCCGACGGCCAACTGGGCACGCGCATCGCCACCATCCTGGAAGAAACCGGGCTGCCACCGGCGTGCCTGGAGCTGGAGCTGACCGAAAGCATCCTGATGCGCGAGGTCAACGAGGCCTTGCAGATTCTGGCCAGCCTGAAGAACCTTGGCCTGAGCATTGCGGTCGACGACTTTGGCACGGGTTACTCGTCGCTCAACTACCTCAAGCAGTTCCCGATCGACGTGTTGAAGATCGACCGCACCTTCGTCGACGGCCTGCCCGAGGGCGAGCAGGATGCGCAGATTGCCCGGGCGATCATCGCCATGGCGCACAGCCTGAACCTGGCGGTGATCGCCGAGGGCGTCGAAACCCATGAGCAGCTGGAGTTCTTGCGCGAGCATGGTTGCGACGAGGTGCAGGGCTACCTGTTCGGGCGGCCGATGCCGGCGCATCAGTTCGAGGCGCAGTTCAGCAACGAGACCCTGTTCATGTTCCAGTAACACCCCCTTTGCGCGACCCCGGGTAGGAGCGGCCTTGCGTCGCGAAAGGGCTGCGCAGCGGCCCCCGGATATGTGCGGTGACGCTGAAATCGAGGGGCCGCTGCGCAGCCCTTTCGCGACGCAAGGCCGCTCCTACACCCCCCACCTCCAACCGCAAAAAAACGGACTTGAGAGTCAACTCCAGCCCAGTCAGGGCGCGGCTTGCAACATGAGTCCCATTGGTCCGCGACTTGACGTCACTTCATATGCCAGGCGCGAAGCAATCGGTTAGAATGCCCCCCCAATTCAGCCCGATCCTTGAGGACCGCCATGTTCAGCCGTGATTTGACCATTGCCAAGTACGACGCCGAGCTCTTCGAAGCCATGCAGCAAGAAGCTCTGCGCCAGGAAGAGCATATCGAGCTGATCGCTTCGGAAAACTACACCAGCCCGGCTGTCATGGAAGCCCAGGGTTCGGTACTGACCAACAAGTACGCCGAAGGCTACCCAGGCAAGCGCTACTACGGTGGTTGCGAGTACGTCGACGTGGTCGAGCAACTGGCCATCGACCGCGCCAAAGAGCTGTTCGGCGCCGACTACGCCAACGTTCAGCCGCACGCTGGCTCCCAAGCCAACGCCGCGGTCTACCTGGCCCTGCTGTCGGCCGGTGACACCATCCTGGGCATGAGCCTGGCCCACGGCGGCCACCTGACCCACGGCGCCAGCGTCAGCTCCTCGGGCAAGCTGTACAACGCCATCCAGTACGGCATCGACGGCAACGGCCTGATCGACTACGACGAAGTCGAGCGCCTGGCTGTCGAACACAAGCCGAAGATGATCGTTGCCGGCTTCTCGGCCTACTCGCAAGTGCTGGACTTCCCACGCTTCCGCGAAATCGCCGACAAGGTCGGTGCCTACCTGTTCGTCGACATGGCCCACGTTGCCGGCCTGGTTGCCGCTGGCGTGTACCCCAACCCAGTGCCGTTCGCCGACGTGGTCACCACCACCACCCACAAGACCCTGCGCGGTCCCCGTGGCGGCCTGATCCTGGCCCGTGCCAACGCCGACATCGAGAAGAAGCTGAACTCCGCCGTCTTCCCTGGCGCCCAGGGCGGCCCGCTGGAGCACGTGATCGCCGCCAAGGCCATCTGCTTCAAAGAAGCCCTGCAGCCTGAGTTCAAGGCGTACCAGCAGCAAGTGGTGAAAAACGCCCAGGCCATGGCCAGCGTGTTCATCGAGCGTGGTTTCGACGTCGTTTCCGGCGGCACCCAGAACCACCTGTTCCTGCTGTCGCTGATCAAGCAGGAAATCTCCGGTAAGGACGCCGACGCCGCACTGGGCAAAGCCTTCATCACCGTGAACAAGAACTCGGTACCGAACGACCCACGTTCCCCGTTCGTCACTTCGGGCCTGCGTTTCGGCACCCCGGCTGTGACCACCCGTGGCTTCAAGGAAGCCGAGTGCAAGGAACTGGCCGGCTGGATCTGCGACATCCTGGCCGACCTGAACAACGAAGCGGTGATCGACGCCGTGCGTGAGAAGGTCAAGGCCATCTGCAAGAAGCTGCCGGTTTACGGCAACTGATTGGCGTTAGCCTGATGTGAAAAGCCCGGCCTTGTGCCGGGCTTTTTCGTTTTGCACCGCTTCGCGGAACCTGTTCCAGCTGGGTAGCCACCCCAAGACGACCTAGCCTGCGGCCTCCCCCACGCCAAACCGGAGGCCTTCCATGGCGGATCATGTAGCGCGTTCTTTCACGGCTACCCTGCAGATAGCCGAATCACCGGTGAACAGCCTGGACTGCCTGACCACAGGGCCAGTGAACCTGGTCACACCACGCTATGCACCAGGCCATGCATTTGACGGAGCCCGGGCGCTGGGCATGCTCAACGGCACGGAAGAAGACTGGCAGCACGGCAAGGAGTCAGGGCTGATCACGTTCGACAAGGGCGCCACGCCCTGTGCGCTGCTGCTGTACTTTCGCCACAGCGATGCCGGTTACAGGCTGTATGTGCGCAGCGGCCCTCATCTGGGTAAAAGCGTGTTCACGAACGTCGATGGGCAGGTGACCCTCAGAACCTCAACGTCGAAGGAGCCCAGCGTGTGGAGCCTGATCGATGTGCAAACCGGCAGCGCCTTCGACCTGACACTGCTCGAAGATGGCCGCCGCGAAATCCAGTTGATCAGCAGCGATGGCCACCCTCTGGAAATTCACAACCTATACCCTGTCGGCGGCTTTCTGGCGTGTTATGCCGAGGCCCAGCCATGCACCTTGAGCCTGTTGATCGAACAACGCGGGGTGGACTGGCTCGACACCTGATGTCGCCTGCACGCGCCCCACGTATTACCCTGTGCCGCTTCGACCTCCGAGCGCGCACAGGACCCTGCCTTGACCAGAGAGCAACTCGAAACCCACCAGATCCCGCTCTACTTTGCTGCCGTGCTGGTTGCCGCGGCCTTCGGCCTGCTGGCCCCTGACGCCGCTCACCCCCTGCAAGCCCTGATCACCCCTGCCATTGCCGTGCTGATGTACGCGATGTTTCTGCAGATCCCCTTTCTCGACCTGCGCCAGGGCCTTGGCAACCGCCGCTTCATCAGTGCGCTGCTGGTGGCCAACTTCATCCTTGTGCCACTGCTGGTATGGGCGATCACCCGCGGCCTGGTCGCGCACCCGGCCATCCTGATCGGTGCCCTGTTGGTGTTGCTGACACCGTGCATCGACTACGTGGTGGTGTTCACCCATATCGGCAAAGGCGACTCACGCCAGACACTCGCCGCAACGCCCGTGCTGTTGCTGGCGCAACTGCTGCTGTTGCCGGTGTACCTGGGGTTGATGTTGGGTGACGGCGGCGAGGTGGCGATTGCCATCACCCCATTCGTGGAAGCGCTTGCCCTGTTGATCGTGTTGCCGCTGCTGCTCGCCGTGCTGACCAGCGCCAGCGCCCGTCGCTCGCGTGTGGCAGCGGCATGGAACGACGCCTGGGCGTGGCTGCCGGTACCGGCGATGGCACTGGTGCTGATGGTGGTGATCGGCTCGCAGATCGCTGCCGTGCTGCATGACTTGGCGCGCTTGCTGCCGGTGATCCCGGTGTACATCGGCTTCATGCTGCTGGCGCCGCTGATCGGCTTTGCCACGGCGCGGCTGATGCGTTTGCCGGTGGCCGAGGTGAGGTCGGTGACCTTCAGTGCGGCCACCCGTAACTCGCTGGTGGTGCTGCCGCTGGCGCTGGCGTTGCCAGCAGACCTGCGCGGGCTGGCGGCAGCGGCGGTGATTACCCAGACGCTGGTGGAGTTGGTGGGGGAGTTGATTTACGTACGGGTCGTGCCAGCGCTCGTGCGCTGATTGCTCAAACGCTACGCCAGTCAGTCAGGGCCCTTGGGCCGCTGCGCCCTGCGACCCTGTCAGAGCCCTGCACCCCGTTCATAGCGCATTCATTTCAGCGATATCGCGCAGCACCTGGTCTGCAGAGTGGTCGAACATCGCCTGCTCCTGCGCATCCAGCGGCAACTCGATGACCCGCGCAATCCCCTCCCCAGCCAGTACACAAGGCACACCCATGGCAATACCTGTGCGCCCGTACTCGCCCTCCAGCACTGCGACCGCTGGCAAAATGCGATTTCGCCCATTGGCGATCGCATCCACCATCTGCGCGATGGCCACGCCCGGCGCGTCGCAGGCACTGCCCAGCTTCTTCAGCCCCAGAATCTCGCCGCCACCCTGGCGGGTGCGCTGCACGATGCGCTCTATCTGCTTACTGGACAGGAAGTGCGCCAATGGCACCGACCCGACCGCGCAGTAGCGCATCAGCGGCACCATGCTGTCGCCATGCCCGCCCAGCACCAGGGCGGTGATGTCCCGAGCGGAAAACCCCGTTTCCTCGGCAATGAAACACTTCATGCGCGCGGTATCCAACACCCCCGCCTGCCCGAACACCTTGTTGCGGCCCAGCCCGCTGCGCGACCAGGCACGATAGGTCAGCACATCGACGGGGTTCGACACCACCAACACCGTCGCCGCCGGCGCATGTTGTTTGATGTCCAGCAGGATGCCGTCGAGAATGGGCAGGTTGATACTCAATACATCCTGGCGCGACTGGCCAGGCTTGCGCGGCACCCCTGCCGTAATCACCACCAGCTCAGACCCCGCCAGCATTTCGGCCTTGGCCCCGCCCTGAACCCGGGTATCGGAACCCGACTCGACCGCCGCCTGCCAGATATCCAGCGCCTTGCCCTGTGCCAACTCACCCTGCACATCGATCAACATCAACTCACGGCACAACTCATCCCGGGCGATGACCTGAGCCGCCGCCTCGCCGACCAAGCCGGCACCCACAATGGATAATTTGTTCACCTGACACCTCCCAGCGGCGCGCGCCACCAGGAACACGCCTGCGTATACACAGAAGTATTGCCTGCCAGGGCTAAAAGGCCACCCCGAGGTTGATACCCGTCGGCTGAGCGGTTTGAGCCGCGCCAGGATGCAGTTCAGCCGATTCCTGCATCGGCTGTTTCCAAAGTCGCCCTCTCCCCACTACAATTGCAACTCATTCCTATCTGCAACTCATTCATGGGAAGAGGAAAGTGCCCACTGACGCCCCGTTGCAACCACTGGATAGCCTGTATCGCGACCACCACGGCTGGCTGCAAGGCTGGCTGCGTCTGCGCCTTGGTGATCGTGAGCGGGCTGCGGATATCGCGCAAGACACGTTCCTGCGCCTGCTGGTGACACGGCGCCTGCCGGCGCAGAGCGATGGGCGCCGGTTTCTGGCGCAGATCGCCCGCAACCTGGTCATCGACCAATGGCGCCGCCAACGTATCAAGCAAGCTTACCTGGAGAGCCTCGCCGCCCTGCCCGAGCCAGAAACCCCGTCGCTGGAAACCCGTGCCATCGTGATCGAAACCCTGATGCAGATCGACGCCATGCTCGACAGCATGCCCGCGAAGGTGCGCGAGGCGTTTCTGCTGTCGCAGTTCGAAGGGCTGAGCTATAGCCAGATCGCCGAGCGCCTCGAGGTCAGCGTCAGCTCGGTGCAAAAGTACATGCTGCGCGCCATCACCGCCTGCTACCAGGTGCTGTACGCCGAATGAAAACCACCAGCGAAGCGCCCGTCGCCTCTGCCATCGTCGAGCAGGCCAGCCATTGGCTGATGCTGCAATGGGGTGGCGAGCTGGACAAGGAACAACAGCGTCGCTTCGCTGAATGGCGTACCGCAGACCCGGAACATGATCGTGCGTGGCAGCGCCTGGAGCACCTGCAAAACACCCTGAGCGGTGTGCCCACAGATACTGCGCTGGCGGTGCTGCGTGAGCTGCCCGATGCGCGCCGCCGGCAGACGCTGAAACTGCTCGGCGCGCTGCTGTTGGCCGGTGGCAGCAGCTACCTTGCCCAATCGCAACTACCCTGGCGCGAGGCCACCGCCGACCTGCGCAGCGGTACGGGCGAACGCCTGCAGCGCACGCTGGCCGATGGCAGCCGGCTTAGCCTGAACAGCGGTAGCGCGGTGGATATCCTGTTCAGCGCGAGCGAGCGACGCATTCGCCTGCTCGCGGGGGAGTTGCTGCTCGACAGCGGCCATGACCCAGCGCAACGCCCCTTGATCGTGGACACCGCCGCCGGGGAAATCCAGGCGCTGGGCACGCGCTTTTGCGTGTACCAACGTGATGATAGAAGCCAGGTCGATCTGTTCGAGGGCGCGCTGGAACTGCGCCCGCGTCAGGCCCGCGCCACGCGCCTGCAAGCCGGACAAGGTTGCTGGTTTACCGCGACCCGGTTCGGTGACATCGCGCCCGCGAACCTCAACGCCATCGCCTGGCACGATGGCAGGCTTATCGCCGAACGCATGCCGCTGGGGCAGTTCGTTGCAGAACTGGCTCGCCATCGCCGCGGCATGCTGCGCTGTGACCCGACCATCGCCGGCCTGCCGCTAACGGGCGTTTTTCCCTTGGTAGACACAGACCGCGTACTGACTGCACTTGAGCAGTCCCTGCCGGTAAAGGTGCACAGGCTGACGAGCCTCTGGACCACGATCAGTCCTGCGTAGCGGCATTGCACGCACCGATAAAAAATGCTGCTGCCCCTTGTCGGTTTTGCCGACTTGTCCGGGATACCTCTTGAATCCAACCAAGAAGCATTCTCAAGAGGAACGTCAAGAGTGCCGTATCTGCCCACAACCACCTGTTCTCGACTGAGCCTTGCGGTGCGCCGCAGCCTGTTTGCCGGCTTGCTCTGCACCAGCCCACTGCTGCTTGCGCTGCCCGCAGTACCGGCTGACGCCAGCGAGCAAACACACAGCTATGCCATCCCCGCTGGCGGCCTGGACCAGGCGCTGAACCGCTTTGCGAGCGAGGCCGGTATCTTGCTTTCTGCCGATGCCCAGCTCACCGCCGGCAAGCGCAGCGCTGGCCTGAACGGCAGCTATTCCGTTGCAGATGGCCTGGCCCAGTTGCTGGCGGGTACCGGCCTTCGCGCATTCAATAGCGGTGGCAACTATACGGTGGAGGTCGCAGCGGGCAGCGGTGGCGCCCTGGAGCTGGAGGCGACCAACGTCATCAGCAACCAGCTGGGCACCGTCACCGAAGGCACCGGCTCTTACACGCCCGGCACCATCGCCACGGCCACCCGCCTGGTACTCAAACCCAGGGAAACCCCGCAGTCGATCAGCGTGGTCACGCGCCAGCACATGGATGACTTTGCCCTCAACAGTGTCGACGCGGTGATGCGCCACACCCCCGGCATCACCGTGTCGGCCTACGACACGGACCGGACCAACTACTATTCCCGCGGTTTCTCGATCAACAACTTCCAGTACGACGGCATCCCCTCCGCCGTGCGCAACGTTGCCTACTCAGCCGGCAACACCCTGAGCGACATGGCCATCTACGACCGCATCGAAGTGCTCAAGGGCGCCTCCGGCCTGCTCAGCGGCGCCGGCTCGCTGGGCGGTACCATCAACCTGGTACGCAAAAAGCCCACCGCCGACTTCCAGGGCCACGCCACCCTGGGCGCGGGCTCGTGGGACAACTACCGCAGCGAACTGGATGTCAGCGGCCCGCTGACCGAAACCGGCAACGTCCGCGGCCGGGCCGTGGTTGCCTACCAGGACAAGCACTCGTTCATCGACCGCTATTCGAGCCAGAATTCGGTGTTCTACGGCATCGTCGAGTTCGACCTGTCGCCCGATACGCTGCTGACCGTAGGCGCCGACTACCAGGACAACGACCCCAAGGGTTCCACCTGGTCCGGCAGCTTCCCGCTGCTCAATTCCAAAGGCGAGCGCAACGACGCCAAGCGCTCGTTCAGCAACGCAACCGACTGGAGCAGCTGGCAGCAGTACACCCGCACGGTCTTCGCTACGCTGGAGCACGACATGGGCGACGGTTGGGTGACCAAGCTGCAACTGGACCACAAGTACAACGGCTATGACGCGCAGATGGGCGCCATCCAGTTCGACCAGCCGCAGCCCGACGGCAGCGCCGAAATCAACGCGCAACGCTACAAGGGCGACACCACCAGCGACTCCGCCGACCTGTATGTCAGCGGCCCGTTCAACCTGCTCGGCCGCGAGCACGACCTGGTGCTCGGCGGCTCCATCAGCAAGGCCCACTGGGATGGCAAGGGTTACTGGGACGAAACCTTCTCGGTACCCAACCGCGTGGACTACAACAACTGGCACGGCAACCTGCCCAAGCCCGACTGGGGGCCGGTGTCGCAGCGCACCGACGACGTGATCCGCCAGACCGGCGTCTACCTCACCACCCGCCTGAACGTCACCGACGACCTGAAAGTGCTGCTGGGCGGCCGCGTGGTCAACTACAGCCTGACCGGCCTGACCCCGACCTACACCGAGTCCGGACGCTTCATTCCCTATGCCGGCGCCATCTACGACCTGAATGAAAACTTCTCGGTCTACGCCAGCTACACCGACGTGTTCATGCCGCAGGAAAACTACAACCGCGACCGCGACAACAAACTGATCGAGCCGGATGAAGGCGAGAACTACGAAATCGGGGTCAAGGGCGAGTTCTTCGACGGCCGCCTGAACGCCAGCCTGGCCTACTTCGAGGTCAAGGAAACCAACCGCTCGGTGCCGGACGACGCCTACAACAACCTGACCCCTACCCCATCCAACTACGCGTTCAAGGGCAGCAAGGCGACCACCAAGGGCTACGAGCTGGAAGTGTCCGGCGAACTGGCCCCAGGCTGGCAGGTGCAAGGCGGCTACACCCACAAGGTGGTGCGCGACAGCAACGACGTGAAGCTGTCGACCTTCGAGCCCGAAGACCAGTTCAGCCTCTACACCACCTACAAGCTCACCGGTGACCTGGACAAGATTACCCTTGGCGGTGGCGCACGCTGGCAGAACAAGGCCTGGCAGCAGATCTGGAACAGCCCCAAAGGCGTGAACGAGGACGTCACCCAGGAATCGTACTGGGTGGTGGACCTGATGACCCGCTACCAGATCACCCAGAACTTGTCGGCGACGCTTAACGTCAACAACCTCTTCGACAAGTACTACTACACCAACGTCGGCTTCTATAACTCGGCCATCTACGGCGAGCCGCGCAACGTCATGGTCACGACCCGCTGGAACTTCTAAAGCCCGTGCCAGCCTGGAATACCCGAATACCCAGGCTGGCCTTTGTGGGCACAACTGCCTTGCTCAAACTTCCAAAACAGCCATGCCCCCCGTGGGAGCGGGCTTGCCCCGCGAACACGGGCGAAGCCCGTGCCATCCACCACAGTGCCTGCTTCGCGGGTAAAACCGCTCGCACCGGGCCAACTAATCGCCCGGATCCTGCCCATTCAGCTCCATCACCTTCCCACACTGCTCACTGGCCAACCGGCTAATAATCCGAATCGCCTGATGGATACCAGCCGTGTTGCGAAAACTCAGCTGCGGGTTGTGTTCGCACTCCAGCATCTCGTCATGCTGGACCAAGGCTTCGCCTAGCAGCTCGAGGGTCCAGGCGTAGCTTTGGATGGTGGCGAGGCGTTCGTGGTCAGTCATGGGGGGCCTCCTGGGGGGTGGAGGTGGCGCAGGAATGGGTGTCGATGGGGTAGAAACGGTGGGGGGTGCGGGCCGGCGCGGGGCGGCGGCGGAGAACGAATGCGAGGATCCTTGATGGATTTAAGGTGAGCATGCATGAGACTCCAAGTTTTATTTGGAGCTGCCACGATCCTTCCTACGGGATTGGGTGGCAGCTGTGCATGGGGTAGGAATACCGGGAAACTTGGAAACCCGGCCAGGCCGAAGCCTGCCCACACACAGCCGCCATGACACAGCACGGCAGGCACAAAAAAAGCGCCAGCTGTGGTGCAGGGGCGCCTAGTGCATGCGCCAAGTTTACCAACGGGTTCCTACGCCCGGTCACGGAATTTGCCGCGACTTGGGAAATTTATCGCCTCGTTTCAGGTAGGGCAAGGTTCTTGGTTGTGGGAAACGTCCCATTGTTTTGTACGAATGCACAGGGAAACAAAACCGTAGCGTGCAAGGCAGGGAGGATGATGGACCATGGCTATTCACGCTCAACATTTCACCCTGACAGCCGTTAAAGCTCGTTGAGTCATACACAACGATGAGAACGGTTATGAAGCGAGTCGAACGGGATTTCATTACGCTATTCAACTGTTTGTGGTACCGCGATTTTCCGGTTACCGAGGGGAAAATTGCTCAAGGCCCGTGCCGCACGAGCGACTGAGGCCAGGATGTCCTCGGCTTTTTTATGGTTCTTCACGGAATGTTGGAGAAGTGAGGCTGCTATGTGCTTGTCGGGAGATAGGGTGATGGCGGCTAGGTGCCTGTCTTTAGCTTGGAGGTAGGGCGGCGCCGGATCTGATAGGCGCTGAAAATGCCAAGCCAGGCACCTGGTGGCCCCGAATACAATCTCCAGGCATCCCCCCCTTAAAAAAGCAGAGGACATCCTGGCCTCAGTCGCTCGTGCGGCACGGGCCTTGAGCAATTTTCATTGGTACTTCTGAAACACCGCACTAGGCTCTGTCTGAAATCCCAAGAAACTGAAATGTGGCCCCGGAACAGCCCAGGTTCGGTACAGTCGCCGACCATCTACGGAAAGGAATTCTGTGATGGCAAAGCGTTATGAGCTCTCGGATGAAGCGTGGGCGGTGGTCGCAGACCTCTTTACGGCAGTCCACGTCAGGGGCAGGCCCCGCAGCAGTGATCGCTTGATGCTCGATGGTGTTCTCTGGGTGCTCTGCTCAGGAGCAGCCTGGCGAGATATGCCCGAGCGTTTCGGGTCTTGGGCGACTGTCTATCACCGCTTCCGAGTCTGACGAAACCGCGGAACGTTCGATCAGATGCTCAGACGATTGCACCTCAGACTCAATGACAAAGGCTTGATCGATCCCCACACCTGGATGATCGATTCGACCGCTGTTAGAGCAACCCGTGCTTCATCTGGAGCGCGGAAAAAAGGGGGCCTGACGAGCCTGCCGATCACGCTCTAGGCCGAAGTCGTGGCGGCCTGACAACCAAAATCCACATGCTCTGCGACGCCAACGGGATACCGTTGCGCTTTCTCCTCTCTGGCGGTCAAGCCAGTGACATCAGCTACGCACAACCACTGCTGGACGAGGTCAGCATTCCATCGAGCCAACGTGGCCGCCCGCGCAAGCGCTGTAAATGGCTACTTGCCGACAAGGGCTACGACGCCGAAGCGCTACGCCGCTACTGCGATCAATATCGAATGCAACCCGTCATCCCGCTGCGCTCGATGAAGCGCAAGCCCAAGCCTGGCTTACCCAGACTGTTCGACCGGCCCAAATACCGACAGCGCAACATCATCGAACGCATGTTTGGCTGGCTGAAAGAGAACCGCCGGATCGTCACGCGCTTCGACAAGCTCGCAAAAAGTTACGCCGCGATGGTCTCGCTGGCTTGTGTCATGCGGTGTATGCGACGGCTTTTTTCAGACAGAGCCTAGAACTCAACCTTACCCCGCCCCGCCTTGACAGTACTGCGCCTGGCTTTTCCTTCGAGGCGGCGGGTCTTCGAGCCGAGAGTCGGTTTGGTGGGGCGGCGTTTCTTCTCGGTCTTGCCGGCAGCGATGATCAACTCGGCAAGACGCGCCATTGCGTCAGCGCGATTCTGCTCCTGGGTGCGGTACTGCTGGGCTTTGATGATCAACACGCCGTCACCGGTGATGCGACTGTCACGCAGCGCCAGCAGCCGCTCCTTGTAAAACTCGGGCAGCGACGAGGCGGGAATGTCGAAGCGCAGGTGCACGGCGCTGGACACCTTGTTGACATTCTGCCCGCCTGCGCCTTGCGCGCGGATGTATGTCAGTTCGATGTCGGCATCTGGCAGATGCACATTATTCGAGATGGTCAGCATGGCATGGCCTTTGTCATTGCCTTCCATTATCACAGCCTTCGCCGCTGGCCTACAGAACAAAAGACGTTTGACCTCAACCACAGTGGTCGAGACGCTCTACTCCGCCATTGCCAATTCGTACAACACTGCTCCCAGCTAGGACACTTGGAGTGGGGTGTTTCCCTCCAACCTCAGTCTGCGGAATAACTCAGCAGCAGGTCGTAGGGAGAAAACTGGGTCATCTCGAAATTATCTCTAAACGGGAAAAACGTTATCTAGAAAAAAATCGGCTTCCCCCCCGTAAACATTGGTCCAAACCGAATCAACAGATACCCACTATCTAGAAAAGTCTGTAACGCTAAGTGGAAAACCGCGCCCTCTCAAGTCAAAAGCACGCAGATCAACAGCGTAAAAACAGCCACAAAAAAACCCGCACAAGGCGGGCTTCTTAGCAGGGCCAACAAGCGAAAAATCGCCATTGGCCAATCTGAATGTAGTGCCGGAGACAGACAGACGGTTGTTGGCCGTGAGGACCCGGTTTTCGCGGGGTTGGAATTTGGTGGATTTTTTGATGTACCTCATAGGATATCTATAAACAAATCAGCTGGTTATGGCTTTCCGTGGAATCGAATCGGGTTTTTTGGACTTCAGTGAGACCGACGGCCCCCGCTTCAAACGCTAGGTGACGAACGACAGAATCCGTCCGAAGATGGCAGCTAGCAACCTGTAGCTGCCCTTCGTGAAGCACAGCAATCGGCCAGAACACGCCCGACGCTCACAGCTGGGCGTTCCGCCATTGCGCGGGCGTTGTGTTCTGCCCAAAATTTAATGCGTGATAGAACGAGTTGGCATCCTCGAAGCCGACGCTATAGGCCACTTCATTGAGTGCGATCCATGAACCCCACCTACCGCCAGATGGAGCTTCGATTTACCGTTGCATCTCCGGTGAGCAGTTCCACGGCAGCAGCGCTTCGTAGTCCTCTACCGACGAGGCATGCGGCAACCGCTCCAGTACGTGGCGCAGCCACGTATAGGGCTCTTGGCCGTTGGCCTTCGCGGTCTCGACCAGGCTGTAGATCTGTGCACTGGCCGCAGCACCCTTGGGCGTGTCGCTGAACAACCAGGCCTTGCGCCCGATGACAAACGGCTTTATCGCACGCTCTGCCAGGTTATTGTCGATCGGCAAATGGCCGGCCTCGACGTAGCGCTCCAACCGACTCCAGTTGTTCGCTAGATAGTGCACCGCCTTGCCCAGCACGCTTTGCGGTGTGACTTGGGACTGCGTCTTGTCCAGCCAGCTTTTCAACTGGCCGAGGATCGGCAGGCTTCGTTCCTGGCGACCGATGAACCGCTGGTCATCGCTGACATCCTTGAGTTCACGCTCGATGCCATACAGCTTGTTGATCATCGCCAGCGCCACATCGGCACGTCCCGTCTTGCCTTTGGGCTGCACCTTTTGCGCCTCGACAAACTTGCGTCGTGCATGAACCATGCACGCCAACCGTTCGACACCGGGCTGTAATGCCAACGCGTTGTAACCGGCGTAATCATCGGTCATGACATAACCGCGATAGCCCTCCAGCAGGCGCAACGGTACCTCCTGCGCACGGCTGGTGGTGTAGTCGAACAACACGACTTGTCGATCAGGTGGCCGCTGGCCTGCACCCACATCCAGGACTGGCTGGTCGGGTCGCGATCCGGTTCCTTGAGCACCTGCACCCGCGTTTCATCGCAGTGAATCACCGGGCTTTCCAACAACCGCTCACGCATCAGGTTCAGCAGCGGCTGGAAGTGTTCGCTGCACTGGATTACCCAGCGGGCCAAGGTTTGCCGGGGGATTTCGATGCCATGCCGGGACAGTACGCTTTCAAAACGATGTAGCGGCAGACCATCGACATACTTGGTGGTCAGCAGCATGGCCAGCACGCTGGGGCTGGCCATGCTCTTCTCGATCAGCTGTGCCGGTTTGTCGGCGGTGACCGGCGCCGCTTCACAACCACGGCAGCCGTAGACCTTGCGCACATGTTTGAGCACGCGGATCTGCATCGGCACGATATCGAGCTGCTCGCTGGTTTCCTCGCCAACCACATGCTTGCGGCAACCGCAGACGCAGGTCAGCTCGTGCTCGGGCAAGTCGTGGATGACTTCGACACGTGGCAGCTCAGCCGACAACGGTTTGCGCTTGCCACGACGTTTGACTGGGGCAACGACTTCTTCGTCCGCATCCTCAACCACGGCCAGCAACGGCTCGCTTTCCGGCTCGTTGAACATTGCCAGTTGCGGCGTATTGGGATCGACCGTCTGCTCGGATTTGCGGTTGAACAGGCGATCACGCAGCAGCTTGATCTGTTCTTTCAGGTCGACGATGTGGGTGGCATAGGCTTCGTTGACTTCCTGCTCGCGCAAGCGTGCTTCGTAGGCCTCAAGCAACATCTGCTTGAGTAGTACGGGATCGTCTGGAAGGTTGTCGGGCAAGGAAATCATGCCCCGGATTATACCGGGTCAGGCAACGAAACGGGGTGTCAGAACCTGATGTGGACGGTTGCGCCAGAGGTCGAAGCCGTCGAGTAACCAGTTAAGTTCCTGGACGGTCAGGACGATGGCTTCGTCGGTGGCGTCGGGGGAAGTTTTGAAACGTTCGGCTTCGAGGCGCTTGAGCCAAAGGCAGAAGCCGTTGCGCTCCCAGTACAACACCTTGATGCGGTTACGGGCTTTATTGAGGAAGACGAAAAGTACGGGGTCGAACACGGCGACTTTGATGTCCAGCTCGACCAGGGCGGTGAGGCCGTCGATGGATTTTCGAAAATCCACAGGCTTGGGGTAGAGGTAAACTTTTTCGACTTTGCTGTCGGGACGCATCATGGCGGACTGGCTCCAGAAAGAAATCGGGAGCGCAGCATCGGGCTTCAGGTAGTCGCTTGGAATGTGGGCTTCATGGAGCGGACACCTTGCAGGGCCGAGGCCACCGCCCGCCCTTGATTTACTTATCCGAGGGCGGGTATGGGGCGGTAGCTGACAGATCCGAGTGGTGAACGCTATAACATTTTGACATCGTTCAGAGCAACTTAAGCGCTGCTACAGGCCGAAATCTCAGCAGATCTGCCAATCGTCGGTAAAGGGGGTGTCCTATGATTTGATGACACATCTTGAGCTCATTTGGAGCGATGATGAAAAAGGCTAAACTTTCATTGCCCTAAAGTTTCTGAATGGCTAGTTTTTATTGCCACCAACTCGCCAGCCGAATATTTTACAGCCACATGATATGGCAGTACGCTCGAAATAAAATAACTGAACGATGACCAAGTTATAATCGTAAATGATATGACACTTACTAGCATGACACCCCCATTTATAATTGTGAAAGGCATGAGCAGTGCGGTTGACAGACCCACAACTAGAAACACCTCGGCTAACGATCCGCTTCGACGTATTTTTTTAATATTACGATCAAGTTCTATCTTGGCCCCAAGGCCTAAGGCTTTTTTCTGAAGCTCATTATTTTTGGTTTCGATGTATTTTAAAGTTATATCAACAACAAGATCCTTCACTTCATCTTTAAGCGTGAAAAAGTAGAACAGCCCTTCAGCTAGGCTCCGAGCTAGCCATGCAACGCCTATGACAAATGCTATTGAGTAAGTGAGCTGAAGCATACTGAGCGATGGGATAACACCATCTGTCATGTCCATCATGGCCTTTACTTTAACTCCGGACAGCCCACATATGACGCTGTCGGATATTTTGTTGGTTGCAATGTAAGTCGCAACAACAAAGAAAAGCCAAGCAAATATATTGGATAGACTAAACTTGAAGCCTAACTCTTCGTCATATCTCTGCTTGCAATATTCTATTAGCTTTTCCATCAGACCAATCCGATAAAGAAAACGTCCCCGCCTTTCGCATCGTATGCACCACCTTCGAAAATGGGGCTACCGATGAAGACCATTGGAAGCGGAGACCCCAGATATTTTTTGATCATCTCAAATTCTGCCTCGCTTTTGTACTGCAGCTTGATCATCCTGTCGATGACTAGATTTTTAACTTTAGCAGATTTATTGACTGCGTCTAGCTCAGTAACTAGCACTTCAAATATCAGGGGATCACCCAAGTTTCGGCGGGAAACCATGGAGTGAAAATTCTCGCTGGATGTCCTATTGAACTTAAAGGGGGTCTGCTTGTCTTCGCTTACAATAATTTCTATCGTGCTCTGCCCGGAATTTTTATGGCGCACAACTCCGATCAACTGGTCGATTTCTTTGTTGATAGCTCGGTCGCCATAAGGGTGCTGAGATGCGTTTGGAATATAGTTTTCGTAAGTGATAGGCTCGATAACACCTAGCCGAACTTGTTCTTCACGGAGCGCGGATTGGTTGGCTAGAGAACCGGCGTTGGCTAAAGCTTGCTCGCGCGCCTTATCAACTGCAGGGCTAATAGCACTGACGATCCTTTTTAGCGTGCTCTTGATCTTTGGGCTGTTATCAATAAATTCTATGATGTAACCGCCGTCCTTTGGCGGTCTCGACCACAGCTCCGTTTCTAGATAGTCTTCGGGGCTAAGCCGAGCATTTTTTATTACTTCGCCGTACTTGACGTCAAGATGCGCACGATTAACTGCGCCTTGAAGATGATAAAGGCTCTTACCTAACGTGCGCAGGCTTACCGTATGATTTCTTGTAATGTCACCATCAAAGTGCAAGTGTAAGTAACTCATAGCGGCTTCCCTGCTTCAACGCCCAATTTATAAATTTAAGCTTCGATCAGATGGCTTAAGGAGAGCAGCTAGCTAGCGCCGTGGCAACCTGCCATCACGAGACTGCGCGAGTATGCCTGAGTGGCCTGTCCAGAGCAGCTATTTTTCGTGCTTGCTGGAGCTGAACGAAATCGGCAGTAAAGCCGTAGACAGCTTCAACGAGAGTAGAGAGCGCGGTGGTGAAACGGAGAATGAAGGGAGAAAATCTAGTCAGGCAAAGGAAAAAGGCTTAAGAACGTAAACCGTAAGCCTTTGAAATCATTGGTGGGCCCACACGGACTCGAACCGTGGACCAAAGGATTATGAGAGCGTAACCAAGCGGCACTCTCTGGTGGGGTCGTTGCCGGGATTGATCTCGATAAGGAATCCGTCGAGCATAGGCCTTCATCGAAGCGAGTCCGGCGCGTAATGAACCTAGAGAGTATTTGGCGAAAAGAAATGCGCCGTCGGCTCAAAGGCGACCTGTAGCTCCACATGACTGAGTTCCGGTGAGCCGACGATCTGGGCTGATAATGACGTACGACTGATACCCGGCTATTTGTTCAGAATTTTCTGACCCAGCTTGTAAGCACCCCAGCCCACCCCTCCGAGCAGTGCAGCGCCGCCGACGGCGCAAGCAACGATTGGAAGAACAGCAGAACCTGCAGCGGCACCTGCGATAGCTGCTACACCGCCAGCCATACCTGTCCCCCCGCGGCAACAGCCCCTCCACCTGCTGCAGCAATAGCGGCCGTGGTAGTCGCTGCTGATGCGCCAGCGGCGATTGTCGCCGCTGCCGCCGCTTCCGCCGCTGCTACACCGATCACTCCAACGCCGTAGGCAGCACCGATACCCGCTCCAGTGGCCGCAGCCACCCCAACTGCAGCCACTTCACCAACCTGCTCATTGTTCATGTAATGCTCTCCTCACAGTCCCTGAGAAAACGACATTAATGCAGGCTATTTGACATCATGCAATAGGGGCTGCTTTTTCTTTGCTCTTAAACCTACCAGTGCAACAGCCGCAATGAGGTGTAAACGTCATGAACTCACTCAGTCCAGGGGAAGTGGATCAATGCCGGTAGAATTTTTGACGCACGAGCAGGTTTGCGAACTCACCGGAGCGAAGACGAAGAAGGCGCAGATCGCGAATCTTGCGCAGAATGGCATTCGTCATTCGATCAAGGTAAACGGCTGGCCATGTGTGACTGTGGGCGCAGTTGAGGGCTATGCACCCCAGGTTGATGAGGAGCCCGCCGTTCCCGCGTGGAATCCAGACTTCAGCAAGATCAATTAGGCCGCTGGTTACGTGACGGCGGAAATTCTTACGCGTCAGTTCCGCCGTATTCACGGAAACTAGCACCCAAAGAATACACCCTTACTTTAAACTCAAACTATTTCTGGCCAAAAGCGCTTTATGCTTGAATTTAGGATCAAGATACGAAGCTTCGTTAAGCACACCAGCTAGTTTTTCCATTAGCTTCTGCTCGCTAAAACCGTATCGATCAATTTCGCCATTGATGGCGGCCTCCAACCTTCTTACTGATACAATCCTTGCGTATGGCACGTGAACTTTATTGTTGATAATTACTGTTCCAGTCACATGCTTAGGCTGTTTCTCAGTAAATATCCGGGTTTTCTTATCATTGATAACATGACCATGCCGCCTGACCACTGACTTCACCTCTCTCTCAAGAGAGCGCGGAATTAAGTCACCAGAGAACGTCAGATCGTCCACATAACACGTAAATATTAGGCCATGCTTTTCTGCTAGAGCATTTAACTCATCATACATCGGACGAGATGAATGAAGTGCAAGTAGCGGACTGAGCGGGCTTCCAGTTGGCAAGCAATTTCGAAAAGTTGTCAGCCCGGTAAGGATTCCCGATACGTCGCCTACGCAATTCATTTGAGTTGAAAAAAACTCGCTAACATGAAAGCTTTTGACCTGACCGTAAAAATTACTCAAGTCAAAAGTTGCTACAGTCTTCGATTTTTCATGAGCTAGTGCATTTGACCGATAGGAGCGCTTTTTGACTCCAGCATGTGCGTAACCTGGATACTCCATTCTTTGCAAAAGCTTAAGTATACGCTCATGGATAGCCCGCAGCTTACGAGCAGGCGTCTGTACAAGCCGTCTCTTGGTTACCTTCTGTGAAAAAGGATTATAATCTTCCAATAGAGTAAATTCCCGGTAGTTTTCATTACTACCAAGAATAGAGTTTATCTCCTCTTGCTCGCTATCAAGCACATGATATAGCTTACCTGGAGATGTTAGCTTGTACAGTGCGCTCTGATTTATTGGATAAAGCTTAAAAGGTTTTCGCTTTCTTACCGAAGTTTTTAGCGGTCTCATTCCTAGCCTGATTCCATTCAAATATTGAGACTATTTTCTTTGCGACATGCATCCTGAACTTGTCACTTGGCTTAGGACTCTCTAAGTTTTCCGAAAAAAACAATATAGATGAGAGAGGAATGTCAAACTGCTCGCTGTATCTGGACAATATGTCCATGGTTGGTTGTTTTTTTCCTGACTCTATTTCGGATAAATAGGAGTTGGAAATTCCAAGCCGGGCAGAAAGGTCTGATTGAGAAACGTCGTAAAACGTACGAATCAGCTTAAGCGCTTTATTTAACATGGCGAATGCCTATAGTAGAGCTGGTGAAAACAGCGGGGTAGGTCTTATTCAGAATCAATTCCGAGGAAGCTAAGGATTTTCGGCCAGTATTTATCGATCAGCGTGCAGAGGTTTACGAAAAACCGTACTACCTGCCAACCAGCCATGAAAACCTTTACAACGCTCCACTTCTTCTTTTCTGGACTGACCAGACATTGCTCTGCGGTTTTTTCTTCACTCTTGTGCATCTTTCGAAGCTCCTATCTAGGTTATGACACACTTATGTGTGTCTCTCGGGCATAACCAGATAGCAAGTAGTGAAACGGGTTGAGCAATGCTTTTCCCCCTCCGATACACCGGCTTCGTCGCTCTCGACGAAGCCGCTTTTGTCCTTGAAGGTGTGGAGGCGCCTGACGCGGCATTCCGCCTTCTGCGGCCAAGGGTTAGAGACCTAGGTCTCCACGGTGCTTTGGCACCAACAGCAACGAGATGAGTCTCCGTCCGCCAGACAAATATGCGAAATAAATTCGCAGGTGTCAAACATTTTTCGCTACCAGCGAAAAATAATCGCTGGATACGAAACATCTATTTCTATAAACATCAATAAAATCAGTCTTATAGATCAAAAACCTTTTGCTTTTGGATCTGTCTCTGTGAGGGTTTATTGGTGTGCAACCTAAGGATCTAGGCAGTACCTGCAGGCATTCCCACTCAGCCTCAACCTAACGGTTTAAGCGATCTGCTTAGTGGGTTCACGGTCGCGGCCTTGCGGCATGAATTTCGAACCTCTGCGCGCTGCATACCTACGCCTTACTCGGACTCGGCAATTTCATGCACCGACCAACACGAAGCTTCGCCATAATTCTGTTGGCGCTGAACAATCTGTTTTTGCAGTAATGGCAGCTAGATCACCGCGCCTAACCACGTCGCGCAGGCATGCCACGCATTATTGATGCCAGGCCACTCATCCGGACGGCACCACTTCACGAGTGTCTGCCACCTGTCAAAATGCACCTTGACCGTGCCTTAGTGACCGCCACCGAACATGTCTTTCAGTGCCTGCGGCTCTGTATAGCTCAATTGCCTGCCGTAACCGAAATTACGGCCATCACGTCTACCCACCAGTGCCATGTCAGTCACCTCATCGTCCGCTCTCGACCCTCGCCCCACGTCATCCCGCCAAGAATGTTGAGTGTTATCAGGGATCAAGGCCCCTGCGACCTGTGGGGAATGTCCTCTACGCGGGACTGGCGGCTCCTTACGTCCGGGAGCAAGGGCATCTCATGATCTGGCCTCCTGAACACCGTTACCGGTGGGCGGGTGGAGGCTGCATTGGCTGACGAGACCAGTGCCGCGAGATCCTGAGCTATGTGCAAGCAGCAATGCGATGACCGGGGCATGCCTGACTGTCAGTCAGGTGCAGTCCATTCCTTGGTCTGCGGCACCATCATCTACATGGCTGTTGCTGGTGACATCGGCGTTTGTCACGCCGATTGTCACGAGGGGGATTGCCCAAAGCCATGTGCGATCAGGGCTGCAGCAGTGATAGAAGTGCCCGTCTCTTTCCTGAAGAAAGAGACGGGCACAGGTTGGCGCAAGATTCGGCCAAGCGGATAGGTTGCTGCAGGGCAGCGAGGTACGGTGTATATGGCGCACGAGCGTCATAGGTGTAAGAGCATCCATCACATGAGTAGTGACCGGGCGAGCTGCCGGATGCGAATCGCCCTTGGGGAGAACCACCGCGAGAGCGGCGTGACCTTTAAGGTTCAGGCCACCTGGGGTGCTGTCATCGACAGCGCTTGCACGGCCAGTTCTACGCCTGTGGATAAACCCGGTCAAGGGCCTACATTCGGCGCTCTTGGGGACGTGAAAAGCGGTTATCCATTGGTGGAATTCCGTGGTAAATCCCGGACAACGTCTTGGCTTTTAGCTCTTCAAAGTGAGGTCCATCCAAACAGGGCGGCTTTGCAGCCCTGTTTGGATGGACCCGCGTGAAAGAGCAGCCAGCGCCGATCTTGCAGGCTCACCCACGATTGAATGCGCCATGACCATTTGGCAAGGCGGTGACGTTGTCGCCTACCGGATGGGCAAACTCATGCGGAGTGACATGGCCCGATCTGTTGGCATCGATATAGTTACTCCACCACGCCATGATCAACCGACGCTGCTCCAGAAATTGGGCTTTGTGGATGTAAGCGGCGCGAACGCGGTTGCGCTCCTGATGGCTCATCTGCCGCTCAATCGCCGCGTCCGTCCACAGCCCTGATTCGAGCAGGGCACTACAAGCCATGGTCCTGAAACCATGCCCACACACGTCCTTGGTGGTGTCGTATCCCATATTGCGCAGCACCTGGTTAACCGTATTCTCCGACAAGGGTTTCCAGTACCTGTGATCACCGGGCAACACGAGTTCAGAGAAACGATTCAAGCTGCGTAGCCGCTCAAGGATTTCGATGACTTGAGGCGACAGCGGCACTATCTGAATGTCCCCACTCATCTTGGTCCCGCGCGTGGAATAGCGGACACCCTCAATCGGCTTACGAGTATCGGGGATCTCCCACATCGCACGTTGCAGGTCGAACTCATCCCACCGCGCAAAGCGCAGTTCGCTGGAGCGCACGAACACATGCAGCGTCAGCAGCACTGCGAGCCGGGTCAGCTCGCGACCGGTGTAGTTGTCGATCCGATCCAACAGTTCAGGAAGGCGGTTCAGCGAGAGCGCAGGACGGTGCACGGTACGTGGCGCTTGAATCGAGCCCGCCAGATCTAGCGCCGGATTCTGAGTGATCTGTCGCGCCCGCTTCGCACCCCGCATGATCGTGGATAGATAGTTCTGCACACGCAGCGCTACATCCATGGTGCCGCGATCCTTGATCCGCTGAGTGACCTCAAGCAGATCGTGGGTGTCGAGTTCAGCGATAGGCCGCTGACCAATCAGTGGAAACACATGGGTGCGCAACCTGCTCAGCACCGTGTTGGCGTGGCCCTCGGTCCAGCGCCGGGACATTTCGACGTGCCACTCCAGGGCAACGGTTTCAAAGAGAAGGCTCGCCCGCTGGGCTGCGATCTTGGCCTTCTGCTTTTCTTCCATCGGATCAAGGTTGTCGAGCAACAAAGCCTTGGCCTCATCACGCTTGGTCCTCGCGACGGCCAACGAAACGATTGGGTACTTACCGATAATCAGCGTGCCTTCCTTGCCGCTGGGTTTGAAATACCGCAGCCGCCAAGTCTTCGAGCCACTGGGCGCGACGTACAAGTACATACCCCCGCCGTCGAACAGTTTGTAAGCACGATCACGCGGTTTGGCCGTGCGGCATTTGAGGTCGCTGAGCGGAGTGGCTAGCCGTGGCATAGGGGTACGTTCTCCATTCAGGAAAGACGCTGTACCCCAAAAATACCCCCGGTTATTGGGGATCTAGTTGGTTCCCGACGGAGGGTCGTGGAAACAAAAAACCGGCCACAAGGCCGGTTTAGAGGGCTTCCAAAGCATTCAGCGGAATGCAGTGGAGCTGGATATGGTGCCGGAGACAGGAATCGAACCTGCGACCTTCGCGTTACGAGTGCGCTGCTCTACCGACTGAGCTACACCGGCGTGTAGCGCAACGTACCACTGCCGCACCCGTTACGCAAACCCCTGTTTCCCCTCGTTTATTGCCCTGCCCTCAAGCCCCTTTGCAACCACTCGGCGCGAGGTCTTCCTCGATGTTGGTGGTGCAGCCCCACCCAGTAGCCGAGCGGGTCAGGGTCAGGGCTTTGCCAACCACGGTGGCCGGTGCATCCACCAGTGTGCACACAATGCTCCCGGTGCCGGCAGCTGCGTTGCCGCTGGCGGTAATCGCGCAATGCGCTGTCGCCGGTTGCCCACCCAGCGCACCTACATCTGCCACATCCTTGCCTTCGTTCAAGCGCAGGTCCATGGCTGTCTTCAGCGCCGAAATCTCCAGCAACCCGGCTGCGGCCTTGGTGCGGGACTGGTGGTTGGTGTACATCGGTATGGCGATGGTCGCCAGAATGCCGATGATCGCGACGACGATCATCAGTTCGATCAGGGTGATACCGCGTTGCCCTTTCATGAACGTTTTCCTTGTTTGATACGCATACACATTGGGGTCACTCTCGGCCCCAGGCCGGCAGCGGCGCAGTAGGCCTGAACAGACACCTTTTGTCACCCCTGCCCGCCTGGGCGTCATCTTCGCTGAACTACTCTAGTGAGCATCAGGGAAGCACGCCCTCTCATGGACGCGGCAAGCTGTTTCGAGGCTTGTCGTGCGGGCAAAAAAGGACCTTTGCATGAACCCTTCGATACGTCTTTACGCCTGGCAGGGCACCAACGCTGATGGCCTGGCCGTCAGTGGGCAAATGGCTGGGCGCAGCCCGGCTTATGTGCGCGCCGGGTTGCTGCGCCAGGGCATTCTGGTGGCGCGTTTGCGGCCTGCTGGCGGGCGGGCGTGGCGTTGGCCGAAGCGGCGGGAGAAAACCGACCCGGCGGGTTTTAGCCGGCAGCTGGCGACTTTGCTTAAAGCCGGGGTGCCGCTGCTGCAGGCGTTCGAGGTGATGGGGCGCAGTGGCTGTGATGCGGCGCAGGCGGCGTTGCTGGTTCGATTGAAACAGGATGTGGCGTCGGGGCTGGGGCTGGCGGATGCGTTGCAGCGCCACCCGGGGTGGTTCGATACGTTGTACTGCAACCTGGTGCGAGTGGGTGAGCAGTCCGGCACGCTCGACCGGCAGCTGGAGCAGTTGGCGGGCATGCTGGAACAGCGCTTGGCCCTGCACAAGAAGTTGCGCAAGGCGATGATCTACCCGCTGCTGTTGTTGCTGACCGGGTTGGGCGTTTCGGCGGTTTTGTTACTGGAGGTGATCCCGCAGTTTCAGAGCCTGTTCGCGGGGTTTGATGCGGCACTGCCGGCCTTTACCCAGTGGGTGATCGACTTGTCCACAGGGCTGGGGCGTCATGCACCGGTGTTGCTGGTAAGTGCGGTGCTGTTGGCGGTGGCTGCGCGCGAGCTTTACCGCAAGCACAGGCCGGCGCGCTTGTGGATAACTCAGCGGGTGCTGGGCCTGCCGGTGTTCGGCAAGCTGCTGGGGCAGGCGGCGCTGGCGCGTTTTGCGCGCAGCCTGGCAACGTCTTATGCCGCTGGGGTGCCGCTGCTGGATGCCTTGGGGACGGTGGCCAAGGCCAGTGGTGGCGAGCTGCATCAACAGGCGATCCAGCGCTTGCGCCAAGGCATGGCCAATGGGCAGGGGCTGAACCAGGCGATGGCGGCCGAACCGCTGTTCCCGCCGCTGCTGGTGCAGCTGGTGGCCATCGGTGAGTCCAGTGGCACGCTGGACCAGATGCTGGAAAAAGCCGCCAGCCACTACGAGGAACAGGTCAGCCAGGCGCTGGACCAGTTGACCAGCCTGCTGGAGCCGGCCATCGTGCTGGTCCTGGGCCTGCTGGTTGGCGGCCTGGTGGTGGCGATGTACCTGCCGATCTTCCAGCTGGGTAGCTTGATCTGAACATGACTTTATGGACCTTCCTGGCGATGGAGCCGGTTTACTTCATCACCCTGGCGACCGTGCTCGGCCTGTTGGTGGGCAGTTTTCTCAACGTTGTGGTGTACCGCCTGCCGATCATGCTGGAGCGCCAATGGCAGCGTGAGGCACACGAAGTGCTGGGGCTGCCGGTGACCGAGCACGAGCGTTTCGACCTGTGCCTGCCGGCCTCGCAGTGCACACAATGCGGGCACCGGATACGGGCGTGGGAAAACATCCCGGTGCTCAGCTACCTGGCGTTGCGTGGGCGCTGCTCGGCCTGCAAACAGCGCATCAGCGTGCGTTACCCGTTGGTCGAGGTGGGTTGTGCGCTGCTGTCGATGGTGGTGGCCTGGCGCTACGGGGCCAGCGTCGAGGCACTGGTGCTGCTGCCGCTGACCTGGAGCTTGCTGGCCCTGAGCTTGATCGACCATGACCAGCAACTGCTGCCCGATGCCATCGTGCTGCCGGGGCTGTGGCTTGGGCTGATCGTCAATTACTTCGGGGTATGGGTGCCCTTGCCCGATGCCTTATGCGGCGCGGTGGTCGGGTACCTCAGCCTGTGGACGGTGTACTGGCTGTTCAAGCTGGTTACCGGCAAGGAAGGCATGGGCTATGGCGACTTCAAGCTGTTGGCGCTGCTCGGCGCCTGGGGTGGCTGGCAGGTACTGCCGCTGACCTTGTTGCTGTCGTCGGTGCTTGGGGCGCTGGTTGGGGTGTACCTGCTGCGGGTGCGCAAGCATTCCATGGGTACGGCCATGCCATTTGGGCCCTATCTGGCAATTGCGGGGTGGATTGCCGTGCTCTGGGGTGATGAAATATACGCCTCTTACATGCAACTGCTTGGATTCTGATGACCACTGCAGCTTTCACCCCTTGGATTCTGGGCCTGACCGGCGGAATCGGCAGCGGCAAGAGTGCCGCCGCCGAGCGCTTCGTCGAGCTTGGCGTGCACCTGGTCGATGCCGACCAGGCGGCGCGCTGGGTGGTCGAGCCTGGGCGACCGGCGCTGGCCAGCATTGTCGAGCGCTTCGGCCCTGGCGTGCTGCTGGACGATGGCCAACTCGACCGCGCGGCCTTGCGCCAGCTGATTTTCGCCGACCCGGCGCAGCGCCAGTGGCTGGAGGCGTTGCTGCACCCGCTGATCGGGCAGGAGATTTTCAGCTACCTGGCCAAGGCCGAATCGCCTTATGCCGTGTATGTGTCACCCTTGCTGATCGAGTCTGGCCAGTATCGCAAGACCCAGCGCGTGCTGGTGATCGATGCGCCGCAGGCGTTGCAGGTGGAACGTACGCTGCAGCGGGACAACACCAGCCCGGAGCAGGTGCAGGCCATTCTCAATGCGCAGCTGGCCCGCGAAGAGCGGCTGCGCCATGCCGACGATGTGGTGGTCAATGACCGCGACCTTGCCGCGTTGCACGAGCAGATCGACCGTCTGCATCATTTTTACCTGACTTTACGAGGAGGCCAGCCATGAGCCAGCCATTGACCGTCGACTGCCCTACCTGTGGCGCACCTGTGGAATGGAACGAGAAAAGCACGTGCCGGCCGTTTTGCTCTGATCGCTGCAAGCTGATCGACCTGGGGGCCTGGGCGGCGGAAGAACACAAGATCGCGGGGTCGGAAGAGTCCGAGGATGAGCTGTATTCGGGGGACCTGGAGCCGCGGCACTAAGCCTCTGTATTGGCCATCTGTATTGGCCTCTGTAGGAGCGGCCTTGCGTCGCGAAAGGGCTGCGCAGCGGCCCCGGCAATATTTGTGGTGGCGCTGAAACCGGGGGCCGCTGCGCGGCCCTTTCGCGACGCAAGGCCGCTCCTACAGGGGTCGTGCAGCGGGACGGGGCCGGTCAATGTTCGTCTTCTTTCCACGGCGCCTGCAGGTACCGCGTGCGGTTGAACGTTTCCAGCCACTCCGGGCAAAACACCACCAAAGCACTGATCACCATGCCGTTGATGAACGCCTCGGGGAACATCATCAGCCACAGGTAGCCGACAAAGTCACTCAGCCACTCCGGCATGGCAAAGCGCCCGTCCAGCCACAAAATCCCCAACCCGGCCAACACACACACCAGCACCGTCAACGCTGCCGGAAAAAACCCTGAACAAAAGATATACACAAACAGGTTTCGCGGTTGCGCACGTTCGACCGCCATGGCGCACAGTTCGGTAATCAGTACCGGCAGGCCAATCAACAGCAGGCCGTTGACGCCCAGCGCCGCCAGGTCCTGACGCCCCAGCGCCAGCAACCCCAACTGCGCAAGAAAGCCGCCCAGCACCGCCAGCGGCCAGTCCAGCAACAAGGTGACGGCCGTCATGCCGATGAAGTGATACGACACGCCCGTATCAAAGTCGCGCCTGACCAACCACAGGGCAAACAGGCAGAACACCGTACCAAACAGAAGGTGCTGGCGGCGCCGGTCGGTGAACAGCTCTACCCAGCGGGCGCGGCTGGCCGCCCAGAGCAACAGCGGCACGTAACCCAGCCAGCCCAGCGTGAGGCTGGTGTCTGACAACACCTGTGCACTGATCACCTGGTAAATACCCCTTTCAGCCTTGTGGATAAAGTGAGTCTACACCCATTCTCCCGTTCATCCGGCTGCGGTAGGCTGGCGCCTCCCCGCGATGCAGGACGCATTCAAAATGCCGGAAGGAACCAACCTCGCACTGCTGCTGACAGCGCTGCTCAACGCTGTGATCGGCCTGTTGCACCTGGCCATTATCGTGGTCAGCTCGCTGGTCTGCCTGGGGTTTGGCCTGGTGCACTTGCTGGGGGTTGTTCAGCAATGGCCGGTGTTGAGCTGATTTCTACGCACAAACAGCATCTTACCGTCATCGATTAGCGTCTAAGCTTGTCTGCATGGATGACTCAGACTACCTGCGCCTGCTTACCATCCAGGCCGAACAAGCCAATGCGTTTCTGTCCAATGCACGCAAATGGGAGCGTGAGCGTTGGGTATGCCAACGCCTGCTGCAAGGGTTGAACATCCCCTACCGCAGCGAAGACTTCACCCCGGCCGGCCAGGAGCCGCCGGATGTGCTGTTCCGCGATGCGGCATTCGAGGTGTTCTTCGTGCTGGACGAGGGCCGCCGCCTGAACGATGAGTGGCGCGAAGAGCTGCAGCGCCGGCGCAGTGCGTTTTCCCTGGCGCAACTGGTGCGCCGCGAAGCACGCCCGCGGCGGATCAGCGCTACGGAACTGCTCGGGCGCCTGGCGCCGACCTTGCGCAAAAAAGCGCACAACTACCGCGAACGCGGGCTGGAGCTGAACGAGCTGGACATCATCGCCTTCGCCAGCCTCAAGCGCGAAGTGCTCGACCTCAACACCCACTTCCCGCCCCCTACCGAATACCTGCGCCAAGGTTGGCGCTCGTTGTCGCTGGTCGGGCCGACTTTCGCCCGGGTGTTGTTCGCCCACCCCGATGCGCCAGACTTTTTACGCGGCAACCTGGGGCGCAGCATTGTCTTCGATGTGGGCATCAGTCTTTGATCCAGTGCAGCGACTCTTTGCGATGGCGTACACTCGGCGCCAGCGATAGAACGCATTATCATTTGTTCCAAGCGCTTGCACGAACGCTGTAGCGTTTGTGCAGTCACATACGTCTATCTGACGAGGCCCACCATGACCAGCCGACTGAACCCGGAAGATCAGCGTCGTGTCGATGAGTATCTACGAGCCCCCCAGCACCAAGTCGAGCGCAGGCCCTTCCGGCCATGGCTGCTCCTGGTGCTGGTGGTGGCCGTGACCATTGGTCTGGGCCTCATTAGCCGCCTGTTGAGTGGACTGGTGCTATGAGCTGCCTTGCGCTCGCCCTCTCCTCATGCAGTTTGCGGCCGGCCCCCAGGGCCAAGAATTCCGTAAACCTTATGAGATATCCCCATGACTCATCGCATCGTGATTGTCGGCGGCGGCGCCGGCGGCCTGGAACTGGCGACCCGCCTGGGTAAAAGCCTGGGCAAGCGCAAGCAAGCCGACATCACCCTGGTCGACGCCAACCTGACGCACATCTGGAAGCCACTGCTGCACGAAGTGGCAGCTGGCTCGCTGAACTCCTCGGAAGATGAACTGAACTACGTGGCCCAGGCCAAGTGGAACCACTTCAACTTCCAGCTGGGGCGTATGAGCGGCCTGGACCGTGAAGGCAAGCAGATCCAACTGGCCGCCACCCTCGACGAAGAGGGCCGCGAGCTGGTGCCTGCGCGCACGTTGAGCTACGACACCCTGGTGATTGCCGTGGGCAGCAACACCAACGACTTCGGCACCCTGGGCGCGGCGCAGCATTGCCTGTTCCTGGACACCCGCAAGCAGGCCGAGCGCTTCCACCAGCAACTGCTCAACCACTACCTGCGTGCCCACGCCGGTGACGTGGCCAGCGAACAGATCAGCGTGGCCATCGTCGGCGCCGGTGCTACCGGTGTGGAGCTGGCCGCCGAGCTGCACCACGCCGCCCACGAACTGGCCGCCTATGGCCTGGATCGCATCCAGCCCAAGGACATGCACATCACCCTGATCGAGGCTGGCCCGCGGGTATTGCCTGCGCTGCCTGAGCGCATCAGCGTGCCAGTGCACAAGACCCTGGAAAAACTCGGGGTGAAGGTGATGACCAATGCGGCGGTCAGCGAAGTGACCGAGGATGGGCTGAAAACCAAGGACGGCGAAGTGATCCAGGCCAGCCTCAAGGTGTGGGCGGCTGGTATTCGTGCACCGGGCTTCCTCAAGGACATCGATGGCCTGGAAACCAACCGCATCAATCAGCTGGTGGTGCGCCCTACCCTGCAGACCACCCGCGACGACAACATCTTCGCCTTTGGTGACTGCGCCGCGTGCCCGCAACCGGGTACCGACCGCAACGTGCCGCCACGGGCACAGGCTGCACACCAGCAGGCTTCGATGCTGGCGCAAAGCCTGAAGGCACGGCTGGAGAACAAGGCGCTGCCAACGTATGCGTACAAGGACTACGGGTCGCTGGTATCGCTGTCGCGCTTCTCGGCGGTGGGTAACCTGATGGGCAACTTGATGGGGAGCGTGAAGCTGGAAGGCTGGCTGGCGCGGATGTTTTATGTGTCGTTGTACCGCATGCACCAGATGGCGCTGTACGGGTTCTTCCGCACGGCGATGATGATGCTGGGTAGCAAGATTGGGCGCGGTACTGAGCCGCGGTTGAAGCTGCACTGACAGAATGCTGGGGGCGCTTTGCGCCCCTTTCCGACCGGTCCGGCGCCCCGGCAAGGCCGCTCCTACAACAGATGCCGGAGCGGCCCTTGTAGAATTCGAGGCAAAAGAAAAAGGGCATCTCTGTCGAGATGCCCTCTTTACATGGTGGGTCGTGTAGGATTCGAACCTACGACCAATTGGTTAAAAGCCAACTGCTCTACCAACTGAGCTAACGACCCTGAAAATGGTCGGGGTGAGGGGATTCGAACTCCTGACATCCTGCTCCCAAAGCAGGCGCGCTACCGGACTGCGCTACACCCCGAGATTGGCTCCGCGACCTGGACTCGAACCAGGGACCCAATGATTAACAGTCATTTGCTCTACCGACTGAGCTATCGCGGAACTGAACTTCGGTACATCTTTACTGCTTCGAAGTCTGTGTTAGCTTCGATCTCTTTGGCTATCCGCTTTCGCGTTGTCGCTGCTGAGGCCGGCTATTCTACATTCTTCGTTTTGCTTGTCAACCCCTTTTTTTCATTCAACTTACTGATTTGTAAGTTGTTTTGCTAACACCGATGTTGCTGGTGATTCGCTTAGTGCCTGACAGCGGGGCGTATATTAGGTGCACTCGATTTTTGATGCAAGCAAATTTTTCAAAATTTTCAGCAAGTTATCAAAAAAAGTTGGAAGCCCCCGGTTTTACGGGGTCCAGGCCGGCCTATACACGGGCAAACCCGCCCCCACAGGGGCTGCGGCACGCTGTAGAAAACCCTTAGCCATAAAAAAGCCCCGCATGTGCGGGGCTTTTTTTTTCGCCAGCGGGATCAGGCAAACACGATTTCTTCGCCTTCCACCCGCGCAGTAATCGCTGTACCTGGCAAGAATTTGCCAGAAAGGATCAACTGCGCCAGTGGGTTTTCGATCCAGCGCTGGATCGCACGCTTCAGTGGCCGTGCGCCATACACCGGGTCGTAACCGACTGCGATCAGCTTGTCCAACGCCTCAGGGCTCAGGCTGAGCGACAGCTCACGCTCCAGCAGGCGGCTACGCAGGCGGCCCAACTGGATCTCGGTGATGCCGGCGATCTGCTCGCGGCCCAGGGGCTCGAACACGACCACTTCGTCGATCCGGTTGATGAACTCCGGACGGAAGTGCGCACCCACCGCATCCATCACCGCCGCACGCTGTGCTTCGCGATCACCCACCAGCTCCTGGATCTGCGCCGAGCCCAGGTTGGAGGTCATCACGATCACGGTGTTGCGGAAGTCCACCGTACGGCCGTGGCTGTCGGTCAGGCGGCCATCTTCAAGCACCTGCAGCAACACGTTGAACACGTCCGGGTGTGCCTTCTCCACCTCGTCCAGCAGCACCACCGAGTAGGGCTTGCGCCGCACCGCTTCGGTCAGGTAACCGCCCTCTTCGTACCCTACATAGCCGGGTGGTGCACCGATCAGGCGAGCCACGGAGTGCTTCTCCATGAACTCGGACATATCGATGCGCACCATGGCCTCTTCGGTGTCGAACAGGAACTCGGCCAGCGCCTTGCACAGCTCGGTCTTGCCCACACCGGTCGGGCCGAGGAACAGGAACGAACCACTGGGCCGGTTCGGGTCGGACAACCCGGCGCGGGAACGGCGCACGGCGTTGGCCACGGCAGTCACGGCTTCGTGCTGGCCGATCACGCGCTGGTGCAGCAGGTCTTCCATCTTCAACAGTTTCTCGCGCTCGCCTTCGAGCATCTTGGCAACCGGGATGCCGGTCCACTTGGACACCACTTCGGCAATCTCTTCCTCGGTGACCTTGTTGCGCAGCAGCTGGTTTTCCGACTTGCCGTGCTGGTCGACCATCTGCAGGCTGCGCTCCAGGTCCGGGATCACCCCGTACTGCAGCTCGGCCATGCGGCTCAGGTCGCCTTTACGACGGGCGGCTTCGAGCTCTTGGCGAGCCTGCTCGATCTTCTGCTGGATCTGCGCCGAGCCTTGCACTTCGGCTTTCTCGGACGCCCAGATCTCTTCCAGGTCGGAATATTCACGCTCCAGCCGCTCGATTTCCTCGTGGAGCTTTTCCAAGCGCTTCTTCGCGGCTTCGTCTTCTTCCTTCTTCAGCGCCTGGGACTCGACCTTCAGCTGAATCAGGCGACGGTCCAGGCGGTCGAGCACTTCCGGCTTGGAGTCGATCTCCATGCGGATGCGGCTGGCCGCTTCGTCGATCAGGTCGATGGCCTTGTCAGGCAACTGACGGTCGGTGATGTAGCGGTGGCTGAGCTTGGCCGCAGCAATGATTGCGCCGTCGGTGATGGCCACCTTGTGGTGCACTTCATAGCGTTCTTTCAGGCCACGCAGGATGGCGATGGTGTCTTCTTCGCTTGGCTCTTCCACCAGCACTTTCTGGAAGCGCCGCTCCAGGGCCGCGTCCTTCTCGATGAACTGGCGGTACTCGTTGAGCGTGGTGGCGCCTACGCAGTGCAGCTCGCCACGGGCCAGGGCCGGCTTGAGCATGTTGCCCGCGTCCATGGCGCCCTCGCCTTTACCGGCGCCGACCATGGTGTGCAGTTCGTCGATGAACAGGATGATCTGGCCTTCCTGCTTGGACAGCTCGTTAAGCAGCGACTTCAGGCGCTCTTCGAACTCGCCGCGGTACTTGGCGCCGGCGATCAGTGCCCCCATGTCCAGCGCCAGCAGGCGCTTGCCCTTGAGGCCATCGGGTACTTCACCATTGATGATGCGCTGGGCCAGGCCTTCGGCGATGGCGGTTTTACCCACGCCAGGCTCACCGATCAGCACCGGGTTGTTCTTGGTACGGCGTTGCAGCACCTGCACGGTACGGCGGATTTCGTCGTCACGGCCGATCACCGGGTCAAGCTTGCCTTCTTCGGCACGCTTGGTCAGGTCGACGGTGTACTTGTCCAGGGCCTGGCGCGACTCTTCGGCGTTGGCGTCGTTGACTGCCGCGCCGCCACGCAGGTTGTTGATGGCGTTTTCCAAGGCTTTTTTGGTCACGCCCTGGCTCAGCAGCAGCTTGCCAAGCTTGCTGTTCTCGTCCATGGCGGCGAGCAGCACCAGCTCGCTGGAGATGAACTGGTCGCCCTTCTGCTGGGCCAGGCGGTCGGCCTGGTTGAGCAGGCGCGCCAGGTCCTGCGACATGTTCACGTCGCCCGTCGGGTTCTGGATTTTCGGCAGTTGGTCGAGTTCTTTCACCAGCGCCTGGCGCAGGCTGTTGATGTCGAAGCCGACTTGCATCAGCAGCGGCTTGATCGACCCGCCCTGCTGTTCAATCAGCGCCTGCACCAGGTGCAGGGGCTCGATGGCAGGGTGGTCCATGCCAACCGCCAGGGACTGGGCATCGGATATTGCTAATTGAAGCTTGCTGGTTAAACGGTCTATTCGCATGGGGATACCTTCCTGTAAGGGCAGGTCGGAGCGATGGACAGCGCCTTTAATGAAGAAACCTGCCTGAGATGACCTTATAGATAAGGCTTATTCTGGAAGTTTCAAGCGTAGCGGGGTTGACCTATATCAACCTGATGGATTAGCAGCGTGGCCGGAGCAGTCAGCGGGGGGCTAACCAGACCAGTGAGGCAAACCGCCCACCTTGCGGGGTACGGCGATACGAGAAGAACCGCTGATCGCTGACCGTGCACAAGCCACCGCCATACACAGCCGTCACCCCGCGCGCCGCCAGGCGAATACGCGCCAGCGCATAGATGTCGGCCATCAGCTTGCCCGGCCGCGCACCCGCAACAAAGGCAGCCGCTGCCTCCGGGTGCACCGCGGTAAAGGCATCACGCACTTCCAGGCCCACTTCGAACGCCTGCGGGCCAATCGCCGGGCCCAGCCACACCAGCACGTCTTCAGCCGGCACGGCCAAACGGTCGAGGGTCGCTTCCAGCACCCCGCCCGCCAACCCGCGCCAGCCGGCATGGGCCGCTGCCACACGGGTGCCTGCACGGTCGCAGAACAGCGCAGGCAGGCAATCGGCAGTCATCACGGTGCAGGCGATGCCAGGCTGGTCAGTCCAGCTGGCGTCGGCCTCGGCCACCACGGCCGGGTCGGCATCCGCCACAGCCAGGCCATGCACTTGCTTGAGCCAGGCAGGCTGGATGGCGAACGCATCGCTCAGGCGGCGGCGGTTTTCGGCGACGGCGGCAGGGTCATCACCGACGTGATCACCCAGGTTGAAGGTGTCAAAGGGCGGCAGGCTGACGCCGCCCTGACGCGTGGTGACACAAGCGCGAACCGAGGCCGGGGCCGGCCAGTCGGGCAATAGCAGCGCCTGCGTCAGACCACTCATCCGATAAAGCTCTCGCGGTCTTCGTTCAGCAGCGTCAGCAACCAGAGGAAGTCATCCGGCAAGGGCGATTCCCACTTCATGACTTCACCGGTAATCGGGTGGGCCAATGCCAGGAAACGCGCATGCAGCGCCTGGCGCGGGAAGGTCTTGACCGCCTCGACCATGGTTGGGCTGGCAGCCGGCGGAATGCGGAAGCGCCCACCGTACGTCTGGTCGCCGACCAGCGGGAAGCCAACGTGGGCCATGTGCACACGGATCTGGTGGGTACGGCCGGTTTCCAGCTTGACCCGCACGTGGGTGTGCGAACGGAAGCGCTTGAGCACACGGTAGTGGCTGACCGCCGGCTTGCCGCCGTCGGTTACCGCCATGCGCTGGCGCATACCGCCATGGCGACCGATCGGGGCGTCGATCTTGCCGCCGGCGGTCACCACACCAATCACGATGCACTCATAGATGCGGCTGACCTTGCGGCTTTGCATCTGCTCGACCAGGCGGGTCTGCGCTTGCAGGGTCTTGGCCACCACCATCAGACCGGTGGTGTCCTTGTCCAGGCGGTGCACGATACCGGCGCGTGGTACGTTGATGATGTCTGGCACGTGGTGCAGCAAGGCATTGAGCAGGGTACCGCTGGCATGGCCGGCGGCCGGGTGCACAACCAGCCCGGCAGGCTTGTTGATCACCATGATGTGGTCGTCTTCGTAGACGATGTCCAGCTCGATGTCTTCTGCGATCCACTCGCCCTGGGCCTCTTGTTCGGCCTCCAGAACAAGCACAGAGCCACCATAGACGGTGTCTCGAGGGCGCACGACGGCGCCATCGACCGTCAGGCGGCCCTCTTTGATCCACGTAGTAAGCCGCGAACGCGAGTACTCGGCGAACAATTGGGCGGCGACCTGGTCGAGGCGTTGACCGCCCAGATCGGACGGTACCTCTGCGCTAAGTTGAATGATCTCGGACATGCTCGATTCGGCGGGCGCACAGCCTTTGGTTTCGGCTGCGAGCTTGTGGTTAAATACGGCTTCTTTTGTCCCGGGGTTGGCCGGGGCGCTCATCATAACAGGACGGCACCGCCCAAGACAGCGGCCGTCAAAGGGACGCAAGCCGCCATGCAAGTGAAACACCTGCTGCTGATCGCCATCCTCGGGCTTACCGCGGCCTGTTCCTCTAACAAGGAAGTCATTGACGAGAACCTCAGCGAAGCCGAGCTGTACCAGCAGGCCCAGGCTGACCTGGATAATTCCAGCTACACCAGCGCGGTGAACAAGCTCAAGGCCCTGGAGTCGCGTTACCCGTTCGGCCGTTATGCCGACCAGGCGCAGCTCGAGCTGATCTACGCCAACTACAAGAACACCGAGCCGGAGGCCGCCAAGTCCGCCGCCGAGCGTTTCATCCGCCTGCACCCGCAGCACCCGAACGTCGACTACGCCTACTACCTCAAGGGCCTGACCTCGTTCGACCAGGACCGCGGCCTGCTGGCGCGCTTCCTGCCGCTGGACATGACCAAGCGTGACCCGGGCGCCGCGCGCGACTCGTACAACGAGTTCGCCCAGCTGACCAGCCGCTTCCCCAACAGCCGCTACGCGCCAGACGCCAAGCAGCGCATGATCTACCTGCGCAACCTGCTGGCTTCCTACGAGATCCACGTGGCCGACTACTACCTGGGCCGCCAGGCTTATGTGGCCGCCGCCAACCGTGGCCGCTACGTGGTCGAGAACTTCCAGGAAACGCCGTCGGTCGGCGACGGCCTCGCGATCATGGTCGAGGCCTACCAGAAGATGCACCTGGACGAACTGGCCGCTACCAGCCTGGAAACCCTCAAGCTCAACTACCCCGACCACCCGAGCCTGGCTGACGGTGAGTTCCAGCCCAAGCAGACCGAGTCTGACGGCCGTGGCTGGTTGTCCAAGGCAACCCTGGGCCTGATCGAGACCGACACCCCGCTGCCGCCGGGCGAAACCCGCGCCAACCAGGACGTGGTCAAGCAGTTCCAGGATGCTCGCGCCGAGATGCCGCAAGAGCTGCTGCCGAAGGACGAAAACGGCGACGTGATCCTGCCGGAAGGCCCGAAAGAAGCCGAACAGGACCGTTCGTGGTTCAGCTACATGACCTTTGGTCTGTTTGACTGAGTGTGTCGAAACGTAGAAAGGGAGGCCTGAGGCCTCCCTTTTTTATTGGCTGCGTCCTAGACTGTGGCCTTCTTCATTCGACAAGCTGGACACCATGGTTCGCCTACTTTTCTGGATCGCCCTGATCGCCGCCGCGTTCTGGCTGTGGCGCAAGTTCAAGATCAGCCAGCAATCGCAACCGGAGCACAAACTCGACGACCCGCTGAAGATGGTGCGCTGCGCCCATTGCGGCGTGCACCTGCCCAATGACCGGGCGCTGCAGCAGGGCAAAGAGTGGTATTGCAGCCAGGCTCACCTGCAACAGGGCCCTGGCCGGCAAGACTGACCCCAAAACCTTGTGGGGGCGGGTTCACCTGCCTCTACAGGGTATGCACTACCCGCACATATCCCTCCCCGACCCTTTCGCACCATTTACGACCCCTCCCCCTCCGCCAGCATTGACCCACCCGGGCAAAATTCGCTAAATCCTATTTATCCGCATAAATATGAAAAATAGCGAAATGCTCAAACCCAAACGCAAGCGCCAGAAGCTGTCCGACGTCATCGTCGAATCGGTCAAGCGCTCGATCGTCACCGAAGCCCTGCACCCCGGCGACCGGTTGCCCACCGAGCGCGAGCTGATGGAGCATTTCGAGTGTTCCAAAGGCACTGCCCGCGAAGCGCTCAAGGCCCTGGAAGTCGAGGGCCTGGTCAGCACCCGCACCGGCCCCAGCGGCGGCGCCTACCTCAACGAGGTCGGCACCGAGCCGGCCAGCCGCGCCCTGCGTAACCACCTGCACTTCCAGCACCTGGATGGCGAGCAGGTGTACCAGTTGCGCAAGGTCATCGAGGTGGAGCTGGCCGTGTCGGTCATGGGCCAGCTGAGCGAAGCCGACTACGCCGCGCTGCAAGCCAACATCGATTTTTGCAGCACCCCGGAAGACAGCGAAGAGGGCCAGCGCGAGCAACGCCTGGCCGAACTGGAATTCCACACCTTGCTGGCGCATCGCTGCCCCAACCCGCTGCTGCGCTTCATGGCGGTGTTCCTCAACGACCTGCTGCGCGACCTGGTGGTGCTGAAAAAGGCCTACCTGCCCAAGCGCCAGCAGTTTGCTGCGGCCAACATCGGCTACCACAAGCAACTGTTGCTGGCCCTGCGCGCCAGCGACGAACCCGCTGTACGCCGGCTGATGCACGAACACATGTGCGACGCCGAGCACCACATGACCGCGCTGGAAGGCGAGGTTGCCCGCAACTTCCTGCTGGAGTTCGACCACCACCACTGACCCGCCTGGACAGAGGCCTGCGCACAGGCCCGGCCGCACCCGCTTTGTCATTGCCACTCCTGCCTAATAACCACAACCAAGGAGTTACTCATGCAAAGACGTACCCTGCTCAAGGCAGGCCTTGCCCTGGGTGCCCTAGGTAGCCTCCCGTTGGGAGCGCACCGGGCATTCGCCGACGAACCGCTGACCTTCTACGGGCTCAAGTCCATGTCTGGCCCCTTCGCCAGTTACGGCAAGTACGCCGACATGGGGTCGCGCCTGGCCATCGCCGAGTACCCGCAGCTACTCGGGCGCCCGCTCAAGTACAAAGTCATCGACACCGAAGGCAACGCCGGCAAGGCGGTGCGCAAGGTACAGGAAGCCATCGGCCAGGATGGCGCGCGCTTTTTCCAGGGCTGCACGCTGTCGTCCTCGGCGTTGGCAGTATCGAAGGAAATCCACAAGGCCGGCGGCGTGTTCATGACGCCGGTCGGCGCCGACGAAATCACCGGCAAGGACTGCAACGCGTCGACCTTCCGCTGGTCGGTACCCACCTATGGCGCCATCCGCGAAACGCTGGTGCCGATGATCCGTCAACTGCCGCAGGCCAAGCGCTGGTACACCATCACCCCGCAATACGTGTTCGGTGATGCGTTGCTGGAAAACGCCCGCAAGGTGTTCGCCGAGTTGGGCGTGGAGCACATCGGCAACAGCTACCACTCGCTGCAAGAGCAGGAGTTTTCCGGTTACCTGACCAACGCCATCGCCGCCAAACCCGACGTGCTGGTGCTGCTGAACTTTGGCAGCCAGTCGTCCAACGCGCTGCGCCAGGCGGTGAACTTTGGCATCAAGGACCGCATGAAGGTGCTGCTGGTGTGGTCGGCCGGGCTCGACCAGTTCCAGGAGCTGGGCAGCGACGTGCTCGAAGGTGTGTACCTGGGCGCGCAGTACTGGCACCAGGTCGACACGCCACTCAACAAACAGCTGGTCGCCGCCACCCGCAAGGCCTACGGCATCAACCCCAACTACCCGTTGGCGGCCGACTACATCGGCACCAAGGTGATGCTCGATGCCATTACCAAAGCCGGCAGCCTGGACGGCGCCAGCGTCAGTGCCGCCTTGCAGGGCATGCGCTTCCAGGGCCCGACCGGCGAAGAGCTGATCCGCCCGGGCGACCACCAGGTGCTCAAGGACTACTACCTGTTGCGCGGCAAGCCCCAGGCGCAGATGCGCGACGAGGACGACCTGGCCGAAATCATCAGCGCCGGCCGCTCGTTCATCGAAGTCGACCACACCGGTTGCGCCCTGGCCTGAAGCCGCGGCGTTAGTCAAAACCACTCGTACAGGCAGCCGCACCACGCGCTGTCGAGGGCACACTCATGCTCGATTTGTACCTGTTCCAACTGCTAAACGGCCTGGGCCTGGGGATGATCTACTTCCTCATCGCCGTGGGCCTGACGATCATTTTCGGCCTGCTCAACTTCGTCAACTTCGCCCACGGCGCGTTCTTCTTGCTGGGCGCCTACTTGTGCTACACAGCGGTGGCGATTACCGGCAACTTCTGGCTGGCGCTGCTGATTGCCCCACTGGCGGTGGCGGCGCTGGCCTGGGCGGTCGAGCGCCTGCTGATCAAACGCATCTACCACTTGCCGCACACCTTCCAGATCCTCGTCACCCTGGGCATCGCGCTGATCATCCAGGAGGCCTCGGTGCTGATCTGGGGCCCGGTGGGCAAGAACATCGCCGTGCCACCGGAGCTGCGCGGGGTGCTGATCCTCGGTGATTTCATCTACCCGTACTACCGCCTGTTCCTCATCGGCTTCGCCGCGCTGATCGGCCTGGGCCTGTGGCTGCTGCTCGAGCGCACCCGCTTCGGCGCGCTGGTCCGCGCGGGTAGCGAAAGTACCGAAACCGTTTCGCTGCTGGGCACCAATATCTTCCGCCTGTTCTCCCTGACCTTCGCCCTGGGCGTGGGCCTGGCCGGCGTGGCGGGCGTGCTGTTTGCACCGCTGCGTGGCGCGCAGCCCTTCGTCGGCCCGGAAATCCTCGGCATCGCCTTCGTGGTGGTGGTGATCGGCGGCATGGGCTCGTTCGGCGGTGCGCTGGTCGGCGGGCTGCTGGTGGGGGTGGTGCAAAGCATGATGAGCAGCCTCTGGCCGCAAGGCGCCAGCCTGATGATCTACGGCGCCATGGCGGCGGTGATCCTGGTTCGTCCCTATGGCCTGTTCGGGAGAGCATGACGATGAGCAATAAAACTGCATTGCCCATGGGCCTTGGCCGCACGCCTGCCCTGCTGTTGCTGGTGCTCGCCAGCCTGGTGGCGTTGCCGCTGATCTTGCCGTCGGCCACCCTGGCCACCGAGATCCTGATCTTTGCCTTGGCGGCGCTGGCCTGCAACCTGCTGCTCGGCTACACCGGCCTGTTGTCGTTCGGCCAGGGCATCTTCTTCGGCGTGGGCGCCTACGGCGCGGCGCTGCTGATGATCCACCTGAAGTGGGGCATGCTCGGCGCCTTGTGCGGCGCAGCGGTGTTCGGTGCCTTCCTGGCGCTGCTGGTGGGCGCCCTGGCCATCCGCCGCACAGGCATCTACTTCGTCATGCTGACCCTGGCGTTCAGCCAGATGGCCTACTTTCTGGCCTACACCCTCAGCGGCTGGACCGGCGGTGACAACGGCCTGCTCGACGTGCCGCGGCCCAACATCGAAATCGCCGGCCACGTGCTGGTCGACCTAGCCGACCCTCGGCACTTCTATGTGTTCGTCGCGGTGCTGTTCCTGCTGATATTCGCCGGTGCCCTGCGGGTGATCCGTTCGCCGTTCGGCAGCACCCTGCTGGCGATCCGCGAGAACGAAACCCGCGCCGCCGCCATCGGCTACGACACGCGCCACTTCAAGATTCTGGTGTTCATGCTGTCTGGCGCCATCACCGGCATCGCCGGGGCGCTGTACGCGATGCTGCTGCACTTCGCACCGCTGTCGAACATCGACCTGATGATGAGCGAAAACATCCTGATCATGACCATCGTCGGCGGCACCGGCTCGCTGTTCGGCTCGCTGCTGGGGGCTGGCGCCATCGTGGTGCTGGGCGATGTGCTGTCGGAGCTGTGGCCACGCTGGCTGATGCTGCTGGGGGCGATCCTGATCCTGGTGGTGGTGTTCATGCGCGGTGGTTTGTGGGGCGGGCTGGCGGCACTCGGCAAGCGCTTGCTGGCGTCGCGTACGGCCGATGACAAGGCCCCAGCCAAGACCAAGGAGACCTTGTGATGAGCGATTACCTGCTGGAAACCCGTAACCTGGAGCTGGCCTACGGGCCGTTCAAGGCGGTCGCAGGCGTCGACCTGAAAGTTCGCGCCGGCACCATCCACACCGTCATCGGCCCCAACGGCGCCGGCAAGACCAGCCTGTTCCACTGCCTGACCGGCGAGCGCCAGGCCACCGCCGGCAAGATCCTCTTCAACGACCGCGACATCATCCGCAAGCCGTCCCACGGCCGGGTGGCACTGGGCATGGCGCGCTCGTTCCAGCTCACCAGCCTGTTCCAGAACCTGTCGGTGCGCGAAAACCTGCGCCTGGCCGCCCAGGGCCGCGACGGCCTGGGCGCGCTGAACTTCTGGCGCAGCGTGGAGCACAAGCGCAGCCACTGGAACACCGCCGACCAGGTGCTCGAACGCCTGAAGCTCACGGCCCGCGCCGAGACCCTGGCCGGCGAGCTGTCGCACGGCCAGCAGCGGGTACTGGAAGTGGGCATGTCGATCTGTGCCAAACCGACCCTGCTGATGCTCGATGAGCCCACCTCGGGCATGGGCATCGACGATATCCCAGTGATGACCGACCTGATCAGCGACCTGGGCCGCGACCATACCGTGCTACTGATCGAGCACAACATGAGCATCGTCATGTCGATCAGCCAGCGCATTACCGTCATGAGCCACGGCCAGATCCTGGTCGAGGGCACCCCTGAACAGGTGCGCAACGACGAGCGCGTGCGCACCGCCTACCTTGGAGAGGCCGCCTGATGCTCAACGTCGAATCGATCCATTCGTACTACGACAAAAGCCACGTGCTCGAAGGGGTTTCGCTGCAGGTCGGGGACGGCGAGCTGGTGACCTTGCTGGGCCGTAACGGCGCCGGCAAGACCACCACCTTGCGCAGCATCCTCGGCATCGTGCGCCCTCGTCAGGGGCAGATCAGTTTCGACGGCCAGCAACTGGTCGGCCGCGAAATCTTCGACATTGCCCGCCAGGGCATCGCCCTGGTACCCGAGCATCGCGGCATCTTCCGCCAGCTCAGCGTCGAAGAGAACCTGAAGATCGCCGTGCGCAAGGGCAGCCGTTGGCAGCTCGAAGACGTCTACAGCATGTTCCCGCGCCTTAAAGAGCGGCGGCGCAACGGCGGCTTCGCCCTCTCTGGCGGTGAGCAGCAGATGCTGGCCATCGCCCGCGCCCTGCTCAACGGCCCCAAGCTGCTGATTCTCGATGAACCCACCGAAGGCCTGGCCCCGGTGATTGTCGACGAGTTGGTGAAGATCCTGCGGCGGATCAAGGGTGAAGGCCTGTCGATCCTGCTGGTGGAGCAGAACCTGATGGTCTGCGACGCCCTCGCCGACCGCCACTACGTACTCGAACAAGGCCGTGTGGCCTACCAGGGCAGCGCCGCGCAGTTCCGCGACGACCCAAGCATCAAAAACCGCTACCTGGCCCTGAGCGCCTGAAAGGAGAATGCCCATGAATACCCGCATCGCCCCCTCGCAGCACCTGCTCGGCCAAGGCGCACAGGTCAGCCGCGAGCGCCTCTGGCAATCATTGATGGACCTGGCCCAACTCGGCGCCACCGCCAAGGGTGGCGTGTGCCGCCTGGCGCTGACCGACCTCGACCGCCAGGCCCGCGACCTGTTCGTGCGCTGGTGCACCGAGGCCGGCTGCACCGTCAGCATCGACGCCATCGGCAACATCTTTGCCCGCCGCCCAGGGCGAAACCCGGCCTTGCCGCCGGTCATGACCGGCAGCCATATCGACACTCAGCCTACCGGCGGCAAGTTCGACGGTTGCTACGGGGTAATGGCCGGGCTGGAGGTTATCCGCACCCTCAACGACCTGCAACTGACCACCGAAGCGCCCCTGGAAGTGGTGGTGTGGACCAACGAGGAAGGTTCGCGCTTCCCGCCGTGCATGATGGGCTCGGGGGTGTTCGCCGGTAAGTTCGGCCTGCAGGACACCCTGGACAAGGTCGATGACCAGGGCCTGTCGGTAGGTGCCGAGCTGGCCCGTATCGGCTATGCCGGCCCGCGCGTGCCCACCGGGCATGCCGTGGGCGCCTATTTCGAAGCGCACATCGAACAGGGCCCGGTGCTGGAAGACCAGCGCACCACCATCGGCGTGGTCCAGGGCTGCCTGGGGCAGAAATGGTTCGACCTGGTGCTGACGGGCGTCGAAGCCCACGCCGGCCCCACCCCGATGCACCTGCGCAAGGACGCGCTGGTTGGCGCCGCTGAAGTGGTCGCGGCGGTCAACCGTGTGGCCCACGCCCATCAGCCGCATGCCTGCGGCACGGTGGGCTGCCTGACCCTGCACCCGGGGTCGCGCAATGTGATCCCGGGCCAGGTGCACATGACCCTCGACCTGCGCCACCTCGACCCCACCCACCTGGCCGCCATGGTCGCCGAGGTACGGGAGGTGATCGAAGCCAGCTCGGCACGGCACGGGCTGCGTTTCGAACTGACGCCGACGGCCGACTTCCCGCCCCTGTACTTCGCCGAGCAGTGCGTCGATGCCGTGCGCCAGGGTGCACGCGAGCTGGGCCTGAGCCATATGGACATCGTCAGCGGCGCCGGCCACGACGCCATCTTCCTGGCCGAGTTGGGCCCGGCCGGGATGATTTTCGTGCCGTGCGAAGGCGGCATCAGCCACAACGAAATCGAAAACGCCGCGCCCCAGGACCTGGCCGACGGCTGCGACGTATTGCTGCGCGCCATGTTCCAGGCCGCCAATCAGGGGGCGCATTGAGATGACCAGCAAGACTGCCATCGGCGAATTCACCGCCGTCGAACTGCTTGAACTGTACCAGCGCCGCCAGCTGTCGCCGGTCGAGGTGATCGACGATGTACTGGCGCGCATCGACCAGCACAACCCAGCGGTCAACGCCTACTGCCACGTGGACGGTGAAGGCGCCCGCGCCGCCGCCCGCGCCAGCGAACAACGCTGGCAACGCGGCGAGCCCTGTGGCCGCCTGGACGGTGTGCCCGCGTCGATCAAGGACCTGACCCTGACCCGTGGCATGCCCACGCGCAAGGGTTCCCGCACCACCAGCGGCGCAGGCCCTTGGGACGTCGATGCGCCCTTCACTGCATTCATGCGCGAGGCCGGCGCGGTGCTGGTCGGCAAGACCACGACACCGGAGTTTGGCTGGAAGGGGGTAACCGACAACCCGCTTTACGGCATCACCCGCAACCCCTGGGATACCCGCCTGACGGCAGGTGGCTCCTCCGGTGGCGCGGCGGCGGCGGCCGCGCTGAACCTGGGCGTGCTGCACCAGGGCAGTGATGCCGGTGGCTCGATCCGTATTCCTTGTGCCTTTACCGGCACCTTCGGCATCAAGCCCACCTTCGGCTACGTGCCGCAATGGCCGGCCAGCGCCATGACCGTGCTGTCGCACCTCGGGCCAATGGCCCGGACTGTCGACGACGCAGTGCTGATGCTCGACTGCGTAGCCCGCCCGGATGCCCGCGACGGGCTGGCCGGGGCACCGCGGCAGGCACCATGGCTGGGCGAGGGCCACGACCTCAGCGGTTTGCGCATCGCCTACAGCGCCGACTTCGGCTACGTGCAGGTCGACCCGCAGGTTCAGGCGCTGGTCGCGCAAGCGGTGCAACGCCTGGCCCGGCTGGGGGCGCAAGTGGAGGAAGTCGACCCGGGCTTTGCTGACCCGTTGGAGACCTTCAACACCCTGTGGTTCGCCGGCGCGGCGCGGCTGGCCAGTGCCTTTGGCGATGAACAGCGGGCACTGCTCGACCCAGGGCTGCGCGGGATAGCCGAGCAAGGGGCGCGGGTGGGCCTGAGCGAGTACACCCAAGCGCTGGAAGCACGGGCTGAGCTGATTGCGCGGATGAATGCCTTTCACCAGCGCTACGATGTGCTGGTGTCACCGATGCTGCCACGGGTAGCGTTCGAGGCGGGGCATGACGTGCCGCCCGGTTCGGGGATGGCGCAGTGGATGGAATGGACGCCGTTCAGCTACCCGTTCAACTTGACCCAGCAACCGGCGGCTTCGGTGCCGTGCGGATTTACCCGCGAAGGGTTGCCAGTGGGGTTGCAGGTGGTCGCCGGGCGGTTTGCCGATGAGCAGGTGCTGCGGGTGTGCAAGGTGTATGAGCAGCACTATCCGAGCCGGCATTTGCAGGCGCCGATAGTGGCGTGAAAGCTGAATGATCCCGCCCCTGCAGGAGCGGCCTTGCGTCGCGAAAGGCCCGCCAAGCGGGCCCGGCAATCTCAGCCCAAACGCCCCGCCGGCGCATACGGCGCCGGATCAATGATCGGCGCCCCCCCCGTCAGCAAGTCAGTAAACAACTGGCACGAAGCCGGCGCCAGCACCAACCCATTACGGTAATGCCCGCAGTTCAACCACAACCCGTCATGCCCCGGCACCGGCCCAATATACGGGATACCTTCAGGCGACCCCGGCCGCAGCCCCGCCCAATGCCCGACCACCGCGGCATCCTTGAGCTGCGGCAACAGCTCTAGCGCCGAAGCCTTGAGGCTCGCCAGCGCATCCTCGGTCGGGGTCTTGTCGTAGCCGGCATGCTCCAGCGTGCTGCCCACCAGAATGTGCCCGTCACGGCGCGGGATCGCATAGCGCCCCTTGGCCAGCACCATGCTCGGCAAGAAGTCCTCGGCGCACTTGAACAGAATCATCTGCCCCTTCACCGGCGCCACCGGCAGCTCAAGGCCAAGCGTGCGCAGCAGGTCGCCACTCCAGGCGCCAGCACTGAGCACCACGTCATCGGCCTGCAGCACACCGTCCGCTGTCTGCACGCCAGTCACGCGCCCAGCGTCCTGAACAAAGCCGGTGATCTGGCAGTGCTCGCGCAAGGTCACGTTGGGCAATGCCAGCAATGCAGCCTTCAGCGACTTGACCAGCCGCGGGTTACGCACGTTGGCCACGCCCGCCATGTAGATGGCGTGCTTGAAGCCCGGGCCCAGTATCGGCACCGCGTCATAGGCCGCCGAGATATCCACGGCACTCAGTGGCCGCCCCTCGCGTGCCGCCCAGGCCAGCGCTTCGGCCTCGTCGTCCAGGTCGAGCCAGTACAAGCCGGTGGTGTGGACTTCTGGGTCAATACCCGTGCTGGCGAACAGGTGCTCGCCCAGCTGTGGGTAGAAGTCCTGCGACCAATGGGCGAGGGCGGTCACTGCCGGGCTGTAGCGCCAAGGGTACAACGGCGAGACGATGCCGCCGCCCGCCCAGGACGACTCTCGCCCGACCTCGCCCTGGTCACACACCACCACCTGCCCGACGTGCGCCGCCAGGTTGAACGCCGTCAGCAGGCCGATAACCCCGCCGCCGACCACCACTACTTGCTTGCTCATCTGTCGATCCAAACACCTGAAGTAAAACCGCGATGCACCGGGCACCATTCATGCTTCAGCTTCCCCAGCACTGCTCGCTGCTGTCCAGGCTGCCCAGGTTGCTGTGCACGCCTGCATGATCGAGCTGAAAGTCACCGCAGCGGTCCTGCGCCATCAGCCCATGCGGCAGCCTGCGGGCGAGCAACAAGAAGGTGTCGCTGTCGCGCTGGGCGTGCAGGCTGTAGTAACGGTTGCCGCTGGGCAGTGCCGGGTCGCCTTCGGCGTATTGGCCGGTGCGAACGCGATGGCGCTCCAGGCGTAGGGCGGCATCCTGCAGCAGACCGACCACTTCGCTGCGTGCGGCGCGCCGAAGCTGCTCGCTGTAACTGGGGTAGGCAATGGCTGCCAGAATGCCGGTCACGGCCACGACAATCAACAACTCGATAAGGCTCAGGCCTTGCTGCATGTCAGGGTTCCCTCAATCGCTGCCGCCAAAGGATGCGCCGCACCTCATCACCTGACAGCGCATACACCGCTTCCAGTACATGCCGCGACCGGGCTTGCCGGCTGACGGCGGTGACCCTGAACAAGGTAGCCTGCTGGCCCTCGGGCAGGTGCGCGGCACGGTCACTTCGGCCAAGGTTCTGCACCTGGAAGAAGCCGCTTGCGGTGCCCTGCCAGTTGCCCTGCAAGTCATGCGGCCGCGGTGGTGGTTGGCAGGGCTGGCACGCTGGGGGCGGTGACAGTTGTAGCTGGGCGGCACCTGCCAGCAATGCCTGCTCGGCTTGCTCGAGTGCCTCGAAACCGTCACGCCACAAGCCAGCCATGCGGGTCTCCACCAGCGCATCGCGCAAGGCCGAGGCCGCGAGCAAGCCAAGCAGCAAGCTCAGCACGAGTGCCAACAGCAACACCACACCGCGCTGGCGCTTCATGGGCCGGCCAGCGGATTGCGCAGCGCCACGCTCAAGGCGTGCTGCTGCTCTATGCCCAGGGTGGGCTCGAACAGCGTCAGGTGCACATCCACCCGCCCACCTTGCGGTGCTTCGACAAACGCCACACGCATCTCACGCACATGGTCGACCAGCGGCTGGCTAGCCCCTCGTCGGCGGAACCGCAAGGTCGTGCCATCCAGCACATAGAGGTGCTGGCTTATGGGGATTGCCAAGGGGTGCTGGCTGCCATCAACTCGCCCGCTGTGCACGTGAGCCTCGTCGATGCAGTTGGTCAGCAGCGTCCAGTCCGGGGCACCGGTGTGCCCGGGCAGCTCGGCCACTACCAGGCTCAGGCTGTTCGCGCCCACCTGCAGGGGCTGGGCGAAGGCTTGAAGCGCTAGCGGGTCGGTGAAGTCGTCGGGCTGCAGGCGCAGGCAGCCGAACATGCCGGCCATGCGAATGTCCTGGGCCATGCGTTGCAACGCCAGGCGGGCATCAGCCTGCAAGCGTGCGGCCGCGCCCTGCAGGCGCCAAGTGTCATGGGCAGACACGAACAATTGGCTGGCCGCTGCCAGCAGCAGCAAACCGATGGCGAGCGCCAGCACCCCCTCGATCAAACCGAAGCCGACTTGTGTGCGGCTCATGGCTGCGCCTTCGGCTCGCCTGCGGCCCTGGCCCGTTCCTGCCGGGTGTGCGCCCACAAGGCGGCCTGTGCATCGTGCCGCGCACTGTCGGTTGCCTGCAGTGCGCGCACCTGCAAGGCGCCAGCGGCAAACATGCCCACCGCCACCACCACCATGGCCAGTAATACCTCGAGGAGCGTCATGCCCCCTTCCATCGCTCGCATCCCTGCGCCCCCTGCGACTTTTCCTGCAACTGATTACTCACTGGGCGACTGGATCAATTGCCCGGCGACCTTGAAGCTGAAGCGAAGCACTTCCAGGGAGAAATGCACGGTGCGGCAACAGGGTGCAACACTGATACAAATGATGTTGGCGCTGGCCATGGCGGCCGTTCTGATACAGCTGGGGATGCCGGCCTACAACGACCTCTCTGAAGGCTTACACAGGGCAACCGCAGCGCGCGACCTGGCACAAGCACTGCGCAGCGCGCGCAGCCACGCGTTGCTGCAAGGCCAGGCGGTGCTGGTGCTGCCGTTGGAAAGTGATTGGGGCAAGGGCTGGCGCGTGATGCTAGGGCACAATCAGCAGGTTCTGCGCGAGCAGCGCCTGGTAAGGCCTCTGAGGATTGTCGCGAATACCGGACAACAGGTGAAGTTCAGCGCACTGGGCGTGCCACAGGGGCGCAACGCCAACTTGCTGGGTGGCACATTGCACATTTGCCAGGCTGGCGCAGCGGCCAGCCAGTACCGGGTGGTACTGGCGACCAGCGGCAGGGTCAGCCTGCGCACAGATGAACTGAGTGAGCCCTTGTGCGCAGGTGCCTGATCAGATCAGCGAGCGAACCCGCAGCTCTTTGGGCATGGAGAAGGTGATGTTCTCCTCGCGCCCATCCAGCTCTTCTGCGCCGGTGGCGCCCCAAGCCCTGAGCTGCTCGATCACGCCGCGCACCAGCACTTCGGGGGCCGAAGCACCCGCTGTGATGCCGATGCGAGCTGCGTCATCGAACCAGGCACGTTGCAGGTCCTCGGCACCGTCGATCAGATAGGCCGGGGTGCTCATGCGCTCGGCCAGCTCACGCAGGCGGTTGGAGTTGGAGCTGTTCGGGCTACCGACCACCAGCACCACGTCACACTCACCGGCCAGTTGCTTGACCGCATCCTGGCGGTTCTGGGTGGCGTAGCAGATGTCGTCCTTGCGCGGGCCACCGATGTTCGGGAAGCGCGCACGCAGGGCATCGATGACACGGCTGGTGTCATCCATCGACAGCGTGGTCTGGGTGACGAAGGCCAGGTGGTCCGGGTCGCGCACCTGCAGCTTGGCGACATCGTCCTCGTCTTCGACAAGGTAGATGGCGCCGCCGTTGCTGGCGTCGTATTGCCCCATGGTGCCTTCGACTTCCGGGTGCCCCTCGTGGCCGATGAGAATGCACTCACGGCCGTCGCGGCTGTACTTGGCGACTTCGATGTGCACCTTGGTCACCAACGGGCAGGTGGCGTCGAACACCTTCAGGCCACGCCCAGCGGCTTCCTGGCGCACGGCCTGGGAAACACCATGGGCACTGAAGATGACGATGACGTCATCCGGCACCTGGTCCAGCTCTTCGACGAAGATGGCACCGCGGTTGCGCAGGTCTTCGACCACGAACTTGTTGTGCACCACTTCATGGCGCACGTAGATCGGCGGGCCGAAGACTTCCAGGGCACGGTTGACGATCTCGATCGCCCGGTCGACCCCCGCGCAAAAACCGCGAGGGTTGGCGAGTTTGATTTGCATGCTCGGCTCCAGGCTTACAAGGCCTTCACGTCGAGGATCTGCACCTCGAAGCTCAGGGTCTTGCCAGCCAGTGGGTGATTGAAGTCGATGGTCACCTGCGCGTCATCGAAGGCTTTGACCACGCCCGGCAGCTCGGCGTTTGCGGCGTCGTTGAAGATCACCAGCAGGCCTTCGGACAACTCCATGTCGGTGAACTGCGAACGCGGCATGATTTGCACGTTCTGCGGGTTCGGCTGGCCGAAGGCGTTTTCCGGGGCCACGGTGACGGTGCGCTTGTCGCCGGCCTTGAAGCCGAACAGCGCGGCTTCGAAACCTGGCAGCAGGTTGCCGTCACCTACCTTGAACACGGCAGGCGACTTGTCGAACGTGCTGTCGACGGTGTCGCCGTTTTCCAGGTGCAGTGCGAAGTGCAGGGTGACTTCGGTGTTCTGGCCGATACGGGTGTCAGTCATGGACCGGATCCTCGGACTTCTTGCTCTTGAACATATCCAGCGCCAGCATCACCGCGCCAACGGTGATGGCACTGTCGGCCACGTTGAAGGCCGGGAAGTAATGGCGGTTTTGCCAGTGCACCAGGATGAAGTCGACCACATGGCCCAGCACGACGCGGTCGTACAGGTTGCCAATGGCGCCACCCAGCACCAGCGCCAGCGCCACGGCCAGCCAGGTTTCGTTGCGCCCCAGGCGCTTGAGCCACACCACCAGTACGGCACTGACCACCACGGCGATCAGGGCGAACAGCCAGCGCTGCCAGCCAGCGCCATCAGCGAGGAAGCTGAAAGCGGCGCCGGTGTTGTAGGCCAAGGTCCAGCTGAAGTAGTCAGGGATGACCACAATCTGCTGGTACATGCTCAAGGCGTTGTTGAAATACAGCTTGGTGGCCTGGTCGAGGACCAGGACCAGCAAGCTCAGCCAAAGCCATGCAAGGCGCCCGAAGCGCCCCACTGCCGGGTTAGGCATAGTGACGCACCTCGCCCGAGCCGCTCAGGTTATCGACGCAACGGCTGCAGATTTCCGGGTGCTCCGGGTGGCTGCCGACGTCGGCGCGGAAGTGCCAGCAACGGCCGCACTTGGCATGGCCGGACTTCACCACTTTCAGCTTGAGGCCTTCGACTTCGGTAGCCACGGCGTCAGCCGGTGCCTGCACGAACGGCACCACGCTCGCAGCCGAGGTGATCAGCACGAAGCGCAGCTCGTCGCCCAGCTTGCTCAGGTCGGCGCTCAGGCCTTCGTCAGCGTACAGGGTGACTTCGGCCTGCAGGTTGCCGCCGATGACCTTGGCAGTACGCTGGTTTTCCAGCTCCTTGTTGACCGACGCCTTGACCGCCATGACGCGATCCCAGTAGGCACGGTCCAGCTCGGTGCCTTCCGGCAGCTCGCTCAGGCCCTGGTACCAGCCGTTGAGCATCACCGACTCGTTGCGCTCGCCCGGCAGGTACTGCCAGATTTCGTCAGCGGTGAAGGCCAGGATCGGTGCGATCCAGCGCACCAGCGCCTCGCTGATGTGGTACAGCGCCGACTGGCACGAACGACGGGCAACACTGTTGGCGCCGGTGGTGTACTGGCGGTCCTTGATGATGTCGAGGTAGAAGCCACCCAGCTCCTGCACGCAGAAGTTGTGGATCTTCGAGTAGACGTTCCAGAAACGGTACTCGCTGTAGTGCTCTTCCAGCTCGCGCTGCAGCAGCAGCGTGCGGTCCACAGCCCAACGGTCCAGGGCCAGCATGTCCTCGGGGGCCAGCAGGTCGCGGGCCGGGTCGAAGCCCGACAGGTTGGAAAGCAGGAAGCGCGCGGTGTTGCGAATACGCCGGTAGGCATCGGCACTGCGCTGCAGGATCTGCTCGGAAACCGCCATCTCACCCGAGTAGTCGGTGGCCGAAACCCACAGGCGCAGGATGTCGGCACCCAGGGTGTTGTTGACCTTCTCCGGCTCGATGGTGTTGCCCAGCGACTTGGACATCTTGCGGCCGTTTTCGTCCACGGTGAAGCCGTGGGTCAACAGCTCGCGGTACGGCGCGTGGTTGTCGATGGCGCAACCGGTCAGCAACGACGAGTGGAACCAGCCACGGTGCTGGTCGGAACCTTCCAGGTACAGGTCGGCGACCGGGCCGGTGGCGTGGCCGATGTCGTGCGAACCCCGCAGCACGTGCCAGTGGGTGGTGCCGGAGTCGAACCACACGTCCAGGGTGTCGGTGATCTTGTCGTACTGGCCGGCTTCGTCACCGAGCAGTTCGGCGGCGTCCAGCTTGAACCAGGCCTCGATGCCCTCTTGCTCGACGCGCTTGGCCACGGCTTCCATCAGTTCGACAGTGCGCGGGTGCAGTTCGCCGGTCTGCTTGTGCAGGAAGAACGGGATCGGCACACCCCAGTTGCGCTGACGCGAGATGCACCAGTCCGGGCGGTTGGCGATCATCGAGTGCAGGCGCGCCTGGCCCCAGGCCGGGACGAACTTGGTTTCTTCGATGGCCTTGAGCGCGCGCTCACGCAGCGGCTCGCCGGTGCTTGGCTGCTTGTCCATGCCGACGAACCACTGCGCGGTGGCGCGGTAGATCAGCGGGGTCTTGTGGCGCCAGCAGTGCATGTAGCTGTGGCTGATGGTTTCGGTGTGCATCAGCGCGCCGACTTCGCTCAGCTTCTCGACGATGGCGGGGTTGGCCTTCCAGATGAACTGGCCGCCGAAGAAGTCCAGCGACTCGACGTACACGCCATTGCTCTGCACCGGCGTGAGGATGTCGTCGTTGACCATGCCGTAGCGCTTGCAGGTGACGAAGTCGTCTTCACCGTAGGCTGGCGCGGAGTGAACCACACCGGTACCGGCGCCCAGCTCGACGTAGTCGGCCAGGTAGATCGGCGACAGGCGGTCGTAGAACGGGTGGCGGAAGTTGACCAGCTCCAGGGCCGAACCCTGGGCGGTGGCGATGACCGAACCTTCCAGGTTGTAACGCTTGAGGCACGCCTCGACCAGCTCTTCGGCCAGTACCAGCAGGCGCTCGCCGGTGTCGACCAGGGCGTACTTGAACTCCGGGTGGATGTTCAGCGCCTGGTTGGCCGGGATGGTCCACGGGGTGGTGGTCCAGATCACGATGGCGGCGGGCTTGGCCAGCGCGGCCAGGCCAAAGGCGGCGGCCAGCTTGTCGGCATCGGCGGCCGGGAAGGCCACGTCGATGGTCTGGGATTTCTTGTCGGCGTATTCGACCTCGGCTTCGGCCAGTGCCGAACCGCAATCGAAGCACCAGTTCACAGGCTTGAGGCCCTTGAACACGAAGCCTTGCTTGACCATCTCGGCCAGGGCACGGATTTCACCGGCCTCGTTGGCGAAGTTCATGGTCTTGTAGGGGTTGTCCCAGTCGCCCAGCACACCCAGGCGGATGAACTCGGTCTTCTGCCCTTCGATCTGCTCGGCGGCGTACTCACGGCACAGTTCACGGGTGCGGTCGGCAGACAGGTGCTTGCCGTGGGTGACTTCGACCTTGTGTTCGATCGGCAGGCCATGGCAGTCCCAGCCCGGCACGTACGGGGCATCAAAGCCCGCCAGGGTCTTGGAACGGACGATCATGTCCTTGAGGATCTTGTTCAGCGCATGACCGATGTGGATCTTGCCGTTGGCATAGGGCGGGCCGTCGTGCAGGACGAACTTCGGACGATCCTTGCCAATTTCGCGCAGCTTCTGGTACAGGCCAATGCTGTCCCAGCGCTGCAGAATCTGCGGTTCGCGCTGAGGCAGGCCGGCCTTCATCGGGAAGGCGGTGTCCGGAAGGTTTAGCGTGGCTTTGTAGTCGGTCATTTCAGGCTCTTCGTTAGCGGTTGAGCGTGCCAATGTGCACGTGCGGCGGCGATGTCCGCGTCGATCGCCGACTTCAGCGCCTCAAGGGAGGCGAATCGCTGCTCTTCACGCAGCTTGTGGTGGAACTCCACCGTCAGACGCCGGCCATACAGGTCGCCGGCATAATCCAGAAGATGAATCTCCAGGTGCGGGCGCCCATCACCGGCAACGGTGGGGCGCACGCCGATATTGCCGACACCCGGCCAGGCCTTGCCGTCGATTACGATGCTGGCCAGGTAAACCCCGGACAGCGGCACGCGGCGGCGCTTGAGCTGAATGTTGGCGGTGGGCGTGCCGAGTTGGCGCGCCAGTTTCTGGCCGTGCAAGACCCGGCCAGTGATGCGGTACGGGCGGCCCAGCAAGTGCTCGGCCAACTCGAAGTTACCTTCGGCCAGAGCCTTGCGCACTTCGGTGCTGCTGACCCGCAGGCCGTCCTGGATTACGGTGTTGGCGGCTTCGACGGTAAACCCATACTTGTCGCCCGCCTCGACCAGGAAGGCGAAATCGCCCGCGCGGTCGCAGCCGAAGCGGAAGTCGTCGCCCACTTCGAGGTGACGCACGCCCAGGCCGTCGACCAGGATGGCTTTGACGAATTCATCGGCGCTGAGTTTGCTCAGGCGCTGATTGAACGCCAGGCACAACACCCGGTCGATGCCTTCGGCAGCCAGCAGCTCGATTTTGTCGCGCAGCCGCGCCAAGCGCGCCGGCGCGGTATCGGGGGCAAAGTATTCGCGCGGCTGTGGCTCGAAGATCACCACGCAGGTCGGCAGGCCAAGTGCTTGGCCACGCTCGCGCAAACGCGCCAGGATTGCCTGGTGGCCGCGGTGAACCCCGTCGAAGTTGCCAATGGTGGCGACACAGCCCCGGTGCTCGGGGCGCAGGTTGTGAAGACCTCGAACCAGCTGCATAACGCGCTTCTTGCTCATAAAGTGGCCGATTATAACCACACCCGGGCGCCGGTGACAGGCAGCAGCGCCCGGGGGTGGCGTGGAATGCGAAAAACCGACGCCTGACGTGCGCTTGGCTTCAGTGCAGGGCCTTGCGGGCGAAATGCCGAGGCCGGAAGCCGCACAGGTACAGGCAGCCGAAATACGTGACGATACCTGCCAGGATCAACACCCCGAGACGCACGAAGCGCTCGAGCATGCCACCCTGCTCCCAGGCCGGCATATAGTGCATGCCCGCCAGCAATACCGCCGACATCAATGTCACTGCCAACACCAGTTTGAACAGGAACCTGGTCCACCCGGGTTGCGGTTCAAACAGCCCTTGGCTGCGCAGCTTCCAGAACAGCAGGCCGGCATTCAGGCAAGCCCCGAGGCTGATCGCCAGGGCCAGCCCGGCATGTGCCAGCGGGCCGACCAGGGCCAGGTTCAACAATTGGGTGCAGACCAGCGTGAACACCGCGATCTTCACCGGCGTGCGGATATTCTGCTGCGCATAGAAGCCGGGTGCCAGTACCTTGACCAGAATGATCGCCAACAGGCCCACAGAATAGGCAACCAGGGCGCGCTGGGTCATGGCCGCATCGAACGCGCTGAACTTGCCGTACTGGAACAGCGCCACGGTCAGCGGCTCGGCGAGGATGGCCATTGCCAGGGTGCAGGGCAACACCAGCAAAAAGCACAGGCGCAGGCCCCAGTCGAGGATACGTGAGTACTCTTCGCGGTCTTTATTAGCGTAAGTCTTGGCCAGGGTAGGCAGCAGGATGGTGCCCAACGCCACGCCCAGCACGCCGGACGGCAGCTCCATGAGCCGATCGGCGTAGTACATCCACGACACCGAGCCGGCCACCAGGAACGAGGCGAAGATGGTGTTGATGATCAGCGATATCTGGCTGACCGAGACCCCGAGAATCGCCGGCAGCATCTGCTTGAGCACGCGCCATACACCCGTGTCACGCAGGTTCAGGCGGGGCAGCACGAGCATGCCGATCTTCTTCAGCGCCGGCAGTTGATACAGCAGCTGGGCCAGGCCGCCCGCCAGTACACCCCAGCCTAACGCCATGATCGGCGGGTCGAAATACGGCGTGAGCACCACGGCGAAAAAGATCATCGCCACGTTCAGCAAGGTCGGGGTGAACGCCGGGACCGAGAAGCGGTTCCAGGTATTGAGGATCGCCCCCGCCAGGGACGACAGCGATATCAGCAATATATAAGGAAACGTCACCCGCAACAGGTCGGTGGTGAGTGCGTATTTTTCGGCACTGTTGACGAACCCTGGCGCGGTCGCCCACACCACCCAAGGCGCGGCAAGGATGCCAACGACGGTGACCAAGGCCAGGACCAGGGTCAGCAGACCGCTGACATAGGCAATGAAGGTACGGGTGGCCTCATCGCCCTGCTGGGTCTTGTACTCGGCCAGGATGGGCACAAAAGCCTGCGAGAACGCACCTTCGGCGAAGATCCGTCGCAGCAGGTTGGGCAACTTGAAGGCGATGAAAAAGGCATCAGTGGCGATGCCGGCACCAAAGACACGCGCCAGGATGGTGTCGCGCACAAAGCCCAACACCCTGGAAATCATGGTGATCGAGCTGACCGCGGCCAGAGATTTCAGCAAATTCATCGAAAAGATTCACGTCAGAGACAGAGGACGCTGCAGAGAGCGTTCGAATGTGCGATACTCCCGCGCCTTCGCAGGGGAGCCAAAATTCCCGAGTTTACAGGTCGCGCAGCAGAAAGGAATCTTTCCCTCTTGTTGGCGCACCGCTCGGCGGAACCTTGCAGGTGGCCTTGACATCCGTTCGACTGATCGGCATGATTCGCGGCCTATTTTGTTTGCTATTTACCTAAAGTCTTTCGAGGAGCTCGACGGTGGCCAACACACCTTCCGCCAAGAAACGTGCAAAACAGGCTGAGAAGCGTCGCAGCCACAACGCCAGCCTGCGTTCCATGGTCCGCACCTACATCAAGAATGTAGTTAAAGCCATCGACGCAAAAGACGCTGAAAAAGCGCAAGCCGCTTACGTTCTGGCTGTACCAGTAATCGACCGCATGGCCGATAAAGGTATCATCCACAAGAACAAAGCTGCTCGCCACAAAGGCCGTCTGAATGGCCACATCAAGGCGCTGAAAGAAGCTGCAGCTGCCTAAGCGACATGCTTGTCAAAAAACCGACCCTAGGGTCGGTTTTTTGTTGCCTGCGATTTAACTGTTTACCCGCGCGCTTCTAGCAGGAGCGCCCTTGCCGGGGCGCCCCTCCTGTTGAATCACTTGGCGATCGGGATCTTCGGCGCCCACTGCAGCCACTGATCCTCTGCCTTGTCGAACAGGGCAAAGGTCTGCTGCGGCCGCGCGGGGTTGCCCATCTGCTCGCCATCCGGCGTGGCAAAGGCAATACCGCCATCGATGAGCGTCTCCAGCGATTCGGTACGCACCGTGGCTCCCTTGAACAGCCCCCAATCGAAACCAAACCCGCTGCTGTTCCAGAAGCGGCTGCCACTGCGCACCAATGCTGCGTAGCGCGGCTCGATAAGGATATGAATCAGCACGCGGTCGGCACTCTGGCCCAGTTCGAAGCCTGTCACCTTGCCTACCGCGACCTCACGGTAAGTAACCGGCACACCCGGCTTGATCGAGCCGCGCCGCGGGGCGCTGAGCGTCAACGGCAGGCCGACTTCCGGCCCTGCAACCTGCGGGGCATCGGCCAGGGCAATAAAGTCGCGCTGGGTGCCCTTGTCCTTGGCCGCCGGCTGCACTTCCAGGTACTGCCCACCAATCAAGGTGTCGAGGTTTTCGGTGCGCACCAGGCCCAACGCAGGCTTGACCACCCAGAATTGCGTACCGACGCGTGCAATACGCTCCGCCGCTTCGGTAATGCGTGCCCGCAACATCACGGCCTGCAAGTCTGCAGTCAGGTCGACACTTTCGATGCTGCCGACGTCCAGGCCACGGAAGCGAATCGGCGTACCCGGCTTCAAACCGTCGGCTCGGTCCACACGAATGGTGATCAATGTACCCGCCCGGTTAACCGCCTCCTGGCTCTCATGCAGCCGGAAGCGTGGAATATGGCGTTTGAGCACCACATCGGGCCTTGGCGTGTCGAAGGCGATACCGCCCGCCATGAGCGTCTGCAGGGATTCGCTTTTGATCTTGATGCCCGACAGCCCACCGGTCAGGGTAATGCCACTGACATTCCAGAAGCGCGATGAGCCGTTCACCAGCTTCTCGTACTCCTTCTCGATATGCACACCGATCAGGATCCGGTTGCTGTTGCGCGCAAACTGGTAGCTCTGCACGCTGCCCACCTTCACCTGGCGGTACATCACCGGGCTACCGATTTCCAGCGAGCCCAGGGTATCGGCGAACAGCACCATGTGCAGGCCCGGCGCCTTCAGGTCAAGCGGCGGCGCCTTGGGCCGTGCCTCGAACTCCCGCAGCGGCTTGTCGCCCTTCTCCCCGGGGCGAATGGCAATGTAGTTACCTTTTACCAAGGCCTCCAGGCCGGTAATGCCCGCCAGCGAGATGGACGGCTTGACCACCCAGAACTGCGTACCTTCGACCAGGTAGTCCTCGGTGAGTGGGTCGAGGGTCAGCTCGGCCATGGCGCTGCCCAGGTTGTCTTCCATCTTCAGCGCTTTCAGCGAGCCGACCTGGATGCCCTTGTACATCACCGGCGTGCGACCCGCCTGCAGGCCTTCGTAGTCACTCAGCTTGACCTTGATGCGGATCCCGGCCTGGGCCGCATCGAAGTCTTCATACAGGCGAAACGGCAGGCTGGGGTCGGTTGGCGGGCTGTCCTTGCGGTATTCCGGCGTCGCGAAGGCGATGCCACCGGCGACGATGCTCGACAGCGACTCGCTGCGCACCTTCACACCCGACAGGCTGGCATCGATGCTGATACCGCTGGCGTTCCAGAAACGCGTGTGTTTGCGCACCAGGCTGGCGTAGGCCGGCTGGATGAACACTTTGATCTCGACAGTGTCCTGGTCATCGGAAAGCCGGTAACTCTTCACCCGGCCGACCTGGATCTGCTTGTAGAACACCGGGCTGTCGCGATTGAGCGAACCCAGCCGCTCAGCCTTGAGTGTCAGGTGCAAGCCCGGCTCACTGTCAGACAAGGGCGGCGCCGTAGACAAGGCCTTGAAGCGCTTGGCCTTCTCTCCTTCGCCAGGGCTGACGGCGATGTAGTTACCCGAGACCAAGGTTTCCAGGCCGGAAATACCCGCCAGGCTGACGCTTGGCTTGACCAGCCAGAAGCGCGTCCCGGTAGTCAGGTGCGGCTCGGCTGCCTTGTTCATTTCAATGGTGGCAATCACACCCTGGTTGGCACCCTTGGCATCCAGCACCAACGCCGTCACCTTGCCGACCGGCATGCCCTTGTAGATGACTTCGGTCTTGTTGGCGACGATCCCTTCACCCGTGGTAAAGCGAACCTCGATTTCCACGCCCGCATCACGGTAGGCCTGCCATGCCAGCCAGCCCCCGATCATCAACGCGATCAGCGGCAGGATCCAGATGGCCGACCAGTTCGAAGCTGGGCGGGTTTTTGCCGTAGGCAGGTCACTCATGGTCGTCATCCGACTCCGTGTTATCCCAAATCAGTCGGGGATCGAAAGTTAAAGCAGCAAGCATCGTCAGAATCACCACACTGGCGAAGGCGACAGCGCCCAGGTTGGCTTCGACACTGGCAATTCGCCCGAAATTCACCACCGCCACCAGGATGGCGATGACGAAGATATCGAGCATGGACCAGCGCCCAATGAATTCGATAAAGCGGTACATCAGGATCCGTTGGCGCGCCGAAAGCGGCTGGCGGCGCTGAACCGAGTACAGCAGCAAGCCAATACCCACCAGTTTGAAGGTAGGTACCAGAATACTGGCGATGAACACCACGGCAGCGATGGGCACCATGCCGTGCTTGAGCAGGGTAATGACGCCGGACATGATGGTATCGGGGCTACCCTGGCCAAGGGTGCTGACGGTCATGATCGGCAACAGATTGGCAGGGATGTACAGAATGGAAGCCGCAATCAGCAACGCCCAGGTACGCACGATACTGTTCGGTCGACGGCCATGCACAATGGCCCCACAGCGCGTGCACGTCTGCGAGGCGCTGTCGGCCTCCTGCCTGTTCAATTGGTGACACTCATTGCAGACCAGGATGCCTGCATCAATCGCCCGCATGGAGATCCTCCCCCGAAAGCGCACTCCAGATCTGATGCGGTGACATCACCACTTCGAGCCATACCTGAATCAACAGCAGACTGATGAAACAGAACAGCCCCAACCCCACGGTCAGTTCAGCCAGGTCCACCAGTTTGACGATCGCAACCAGCACGCCCATGAAGTAGACCTCGAGCATGCCCCAGTCGCGCAAGTGGTGATAGATGCGGTAGAACAACAGGCCATAGCTGCGCCCCACATCCAGCCGAATGCTCAGCAGTACCGCCAACTGGCACAGCAACTTTGCCAAAGGAATGGCCATGCTGCACAGGAAGACCACCACGGCCACGCCGCGCATTTGTGAATTGTACAGGCCCACCACCCCGCTCCAGACCGTGTCGTCCGAAGTCTGGCCAAGCAGGTGCAGCTGCATGATCGGCAAAAAATTGGCCGGCACAAAAAGCAGTAATGCCGTCAGTACCAGGGCCAGGCTGCGGTTGACCACATTGTGCCGGTGGGCGTAAAGCTCATAGCCGCAGCGCGGGCACAGGGCTTTTTCATCGTGCTGCAGCACTGGCTTGCGCAGCAACAGGTCGCATTCGTGACAAGCAACGAGTTCGTCCAGCGGCAAGTGGGCCAGTGCTTCGGGTTCGACAGGGTTGGGCATATCGAGCTTCTGAAAGGGTGCGTGGGCTCTATTCTAGTGATCTGGCTCGAAATGTGGGAGGCGACTATTGACCGGTTTGAGCCCGGTGTTTGTGCGAGACAAAGACAAAACCCCTACCTGCTTGCGCAGATAGGGGTTTTGCGAAATGAATCTTGACGATGACCTACTCTCACATGGGGAGACCCCACACTACCATCGGCGATGCATCGTTTCACTACTGAGTTCGGGATGGGATCAGGTGGTTCCAATGCTCTATGGTCGTCAAGAAATTCTGTTGCCAGAACGTCCAGATGGACAGCCTAGCGAATTCGGATATGTGATGTTGTGATGTACATTCGAACTTTCGGTTCGTGTGTCTTCACCACCGCAATCTGCATGAGCAAATTGCTTGGGTGTTATATGGTCAAGCCTCACGGGCAATTAGTATTGGTTAGCTCAACGCCTCACAGCGCTTACACACCCAACCTATCAACGTCGTAGTCTTCGACGGCCCTTTAGGGGATTCTAGATCCCAGTGAGATCTCATCTTGAGGCAAGTTTCCCGCTTAGATGCTTTCAGCGGTTATCTCTTCCGAACATAGCTACCCGGCAATGCCACTGGCGTGACAACCGGAACACCAGAGGTTCGTCCACTCCGGTCCTCTCGTACTAGGAGCAGCCCCTCTCAAATCTCAAACGTCCACGGCAGATAGGGACCGAACTGTCTCACGACGTTCTAAACCCAGCTCGCGTACCACTTTAAATGGCGAACAGCCATACCCTTGGGACCGGCTTCAGCCCCAGGATGTGATGAGCCGACATCGAGGTGCCAAACACCGCCGTCGATATGAACTCTTGGGC
>NZ_CP087169.1:507500-677500 GCF_024748775.1 Pseudomonas sp. B21-047 | reverse complement strand
AATAACCGCAGAAAAGACCGCATCAAGGCTGACAGGTGCCCGCCATTACCCTTTCGGCGCCTATGAGATCGAGCGCCGCCCGCGCGGCGCATCGCGACGCAAGGCCGCTCCTACATTTGTTTCGGGCCAATTATTCCTGTGTGATTGGCGCGCGGCCCTTGGGTGCCCGCCTCAATATCGCATCGTACGAACAAGGCGGTCGCGCGCCAATGCCACAGGCCTCACTGGCCCGAAACAAATGTAGGAGCGGCCTTGCGTCGCGATGCGCCGCGCGGGCGGCGCTCGATCTCATAGGCGCCGTAGAAACCACGGCAGGCCTATCCCAACACCACCACCAACCTCACGACGGACATTTCTGCCCCAAAAAGAAAACGGGGAGGCCTTCCGGCCTCCCCGCTTCACGTCACGCCTTAAAGGCTAGGGAACGCAAACTGCGACGCCTCGTGGCTAGCCCGCTGCGGCCAGCGCTGGGTGATCGCCTTGCGACGGGTATAGAAGCGCACACCATCCGGCCCATAAGCATGCAGGTCACCAAACAGCGAACGCTTCCAGCCACCAAAGCTGTGATAAGCCACCGGTACCGGCAGCGGCACGTTCACACCAACCATGCCCACTTCGATCTCGTCACAGAACAGGCGCGCCGCCTCACCATCACGGGTGAAGATGCAAGTGCCGTTGCCATACTCGTGATCGTTGATCAGTTGCATGGCCTGCTCCAGGCTGTTCACCCGCACCACGCACAGCACAGGGCCGAAGATCTCTTCTTTATAGATGCGCATCTCCGGGGTGACCTTGTCGAACAAGGTGCCACCCACGAAGTAACCATCCTCATTACCCGCCACACGGAAGCCACGGCCGTCCACCACCAGCTTGGCGCCAGCAGCCACACCGTCGTCGATATAGCCAACCACCTTGTCACGGGCAGCAGCCGTTACCAGCGGGCCCATGTCCAGGCCACAAGACGTACCCGCACCGATCTTCAAGGCTTTGATCTGAGGCTCCAGCTTGGCGATCAGCGCATCTGCAACCTGGTCACCCACGCACACCGCCACGGAAATAGCCATGCAACGCTCACCGCACGAACCGTAGGCAGCCCCCATCAGCGCGCTGACGGCGTTGTCCAGGTCAGCATCAGGCATCAGCACGGCGTGGTTCTTCGCACCACCCAGCGCCTGGACGCGTTTGCCGCGCTTGGTGCCTTCGGCATAGATGTACTCGGCAATCGGCGTCGAACCTACGAAGCTCAGGGCTTTTACCTCTGGGGCCTCGATCAGTGCATCCACCGCTTCCTTGTCACCGTGCACCACGTTGAGGATGCCCTTCGGCAGGCCAGCCTCCAGCAGCAGTTGCGCGATGAACAGGGTCGAACTCGGGTCACGCTCGGAAGGCTTGAGAATGAACGCGTTACCGCAGGCAATGGCCAGCGGGTACATCCACAGCGGAACCATGGCCGGGAAGTTGAACGGCGTGATACCGGCAACCACACCCAGCGGCTGGAAGTCGGACCAGGCGTCGATGTTCGGGCCCACGTTGCGGCTGTACTCGCCTTTGAGCACTTCCGGCGCCGCACAAGCAAACTCGACGTTCTCGATACCGCGCTTCAGCTCGCCCGCAGCGTCTTCCACAGTCTTGCCGTGCTCTTCGCTGATCATCTGCGAGATGCGTGCTTCGTTCTGCTCCAGCAGTTGCTTGAAACGGAACATCACCTGGGCACGTTTGGCCGGCGGTGTGTTGCGCCAGGCCGGGAACGCGGCCTTGGCCGAGTCGATGGCTTCCTGCACGGTCGCACGGCTGGCCAGTTCGACCTTGCGCACGGCCTGACCGGTCGACGGGTTGAAGACATCGGCGGTGCGCTCACCCTTGGTAACCAGCTCGCCGTTGATCAGGTGCTGAACAATGCTCATGCATAACTCCAGATAAAAGAGGGGTGTTACAAGCGCGTGATCACCTCACGCGCCTGTCGTCATATTCGCGAAGATCAATCGATCAGATTCAGGGTCTCGCCCACTGCGTCGAACAGGCGGTCCAGTTCCTGCGGCTGGGTGTTGAAGGTTGGGCCGAACTGCAGGGTGTCGCCACCAAAGCGAACATAGAAGCCCGCCTTCCACAGCTTCATCGCCACTTCATAAGGGCGCACGATCGCATCGCCATCGCGGGCAGCGATCTGGATCGCGCCGGCCAGGCCGTAGTTGCGGATGTCGACAACGTTCTTCGTGCCTTTGACACCGTGCAGCAGCTTCTCGAAGTGCGGCGACAGTTCGGCAGCGGCCTGCACCAGGCTTTCCTTCTGCAGCAGGTCCAGCGCGGCGAGGCCGGCGGCGCAGGCCACAGGGTGGGCCGAGTAGGTATAGCCGTGGGGGAACTCCACCGCGTATTCCGGGGTGGGCTGGTTCATGAAGGTCTGATAGATCTCGGTGCTGGCAATTACCGCCCCCATCGGGATGGCGCCGTTGGTCACCTGCTTGGCGATGCACATCAGGTCTGGCGTTACGCCGAAAGCTTCAGCCCCGGTCATCGCGCCCATGCGGCCGAAACCGGTGATCACTTCGTCGAAGATCAGCAGGATGTTGTGCTGGGTGCAGATCTCGCGCAGGCGCTTGAGGTAGCCCTTCGGTGGCGGCAGAACACCTGCCGACCCCGCCAGCGGCTCGACAATCACCGCCGCGATGTTCGAGGCATCGTGCAGCTCGATCAGTTTGAGCATCTCGTCAGCCAGGGCGATGCCGCCCTCTTCCGGCATGCCCTTGGAAAAGGCGTTTACCGGCAGCACGGTGTGCGGCAAATGGTCGACGTCCAGCAACTGGCCGAACATCTTGCGGTTGCCGTTCACGCCACCCAGGCTGGTACCGGCGATGTTGACGCCATGGTAACCGCGGGCACGGCCGATGATCTTGGCCTTGCTCGCCTGGCCTTTCAGGCGCCAGTAGGCACGCACCATCTTCAACGCTGTATCGGCGCACTCGGAACCGGAGTTGGTATAGAAGACGTGGTTCAGATCACCCGGAGTCAGCTCGGTGATCTTTTCAGCCAGCTGGAACGACAGCGGGTGGCCGAACTGGAAGGCTGGGGAGTAATCCAGGGTGCCAAGCTGACGGGTTACCGCCTCGGTGATTTCCTTGCGGGTATGCCCGGCACCGCAGGTCCACAAGCCAGACAAGGCGTCGAAAATCTTGCGCCCCTTGTCATCCACAAGGTAGTTGCCTTGCGCCGCCACGATCAGGCGTGGGTCGCGATGGAAATTGCGATTGGCGGTGTAGGGCATCCAGTGCGCATCCAGCTTGAGCTGGCTGGCGATACCGGTGGGGGCGGTTTCGGGCATGTTCATCGGCGGTTCCTCGGAAGACGATTAGGCAACGATGGATGTTGTTGCAGCTAAATTGGCACGGCGATAAAGTCTGAAAAAGCCTGCATTTCTAATCTTCAGATAGGGCAACACTAAACTAATGAGCCGACGCCCCGACCCACTCGCTCAAGTCAGCGATTTTGACATTCGCCTGTTGAAGATCTACCGCAGCGTCGTCGAGTGCGGCGGCTTCTCGGCAGCCGAGAACGTACTCGGGATCGGCCGCTCGGCCATCAGCCAGCAAATGAACGACCTGGAGCAGCGCCTGGGCCTGCGCCTGTGCCAGCGCGGCCGTGCCGGTTTTTCGCTGACCGAGGAAGGCCGCGAGGTCTACCATTCGGCCTTGCAGTTGCTCAGTGCCCTGGAGAGCTTCCGTACCGAGGTTAACGGGCTGCACCAGCACCTGCGCGGCGAGCTGAACATCGGCCTGACCGATAACCTGGTGACCCTGCCGCACATGCGCATTACCCATGCGCTTGCCGAGCTCAAGGACCGCGGCCCTGACGTGCGCATCAACATCCGCATGATCGCCCCCAGCCAGGTCGAGCACGGCGTGCTCGACGGCAGCCTGCATGTTGGCGTGGTGCCACAGACCATCGCCCTGTCAGGCCTTGAATACCAACCGCTGTATAGCGAGCGCTCGCTGCTGTATTGCGCGGTCGGCCACCCGCTGTTCTACGCCGACGATCACCAGATAGACGACGACAGGCTCAACAGCCAGGAGGCCATCACCCCAACCTTCCGCCTGCCGGCCGATGTCCAGGCCCACTACCAGGCGCTGCACTGCACGGCCAGCGCGTCGGACCGCGAAGGCATGGCGTTTCTCATCCTCACCGGGCGCTACATCGGCTACCTGCCAGACCACTACGCCAGCTTCTGGGTGCAGCAAGGCCGGCTGCGGGCCCTCAAGCCCCGCCAGCGCTTCTATGACCTGAGCCTGAGTTGGGTGACACGCAAAGGGCGGCGGCCGAACCTGGTGCTGGAGAGCTTCCTGGATAGCCTGGCTGCGACACGCTGATGCCAGTCTCTGACGCAAACGCTTGTCACTTCGGCGTAGGCAGGTAATCTTGTCCGACAGCCGCTGCCACTGACCCGTACGGAATCGTCCATGACCCTTGAAGTCCCAGCGCATCGCCTCTCCGCCTCGGGCAAGCCCGCCGGCCGCATCCGCCAGAAGAACGAACAGGCCATCATCCAGGCCGCCGAAGACGAATTCGCCCGCCATGGCTTCAAGGGCACCAGCATGAACACCATTGCCCTGAAGGCCGGTTTGCCCAAGGCCAACCTGCATTATTACTTCACCAACAAGCTGGGCCTGTACATTGCCGTGCTGAGCAACATCATCGAGTTGTGGGACAGCACCTTCAACGCCTTGAGCGTCGAGGACGACCCGGGCGAAGCGCTGAGCCATTACATCCGCACCAAGATGGAGTTTTCGCGGCGCAACCCGCAGGCCTCGAGGATCTTCGCCATGGAGGTGATCAGCGGCGGCAGTTGCCTGAACGAGTACTTCAGCGCCGACTACCGCGAGTGGTTCCGTGGCCGGGCAGCGGTGTTCCAGGCCTGGATCGAAGCGGGCAAGATGGACCCGGTCGACCCGGTGCACCTGATCTTCCTGCTCTGGGGCAGCACCCAGCACTACGCCGACTTCGCCACGCAGATCTGCCAGGTCACCGGCCGCAGCCGCCTGACCAAGCAAGACATGGAAGACGCCAGCAACAACCTTATCCACATCATTCTCAAGGGGTGCGGCATCAAGCCGAGTGCCTGACAGCCATTTATGCCTTCTACCCTGCTCGACCTCTGCGAGTTTCGTGAAGAAATCCGCAAAAGCCGTTTCATCACCCTCGCCGGCCCGATTACCAGTGCTGCCGAGGCAATGAGCTTCATCGAACGCCACAGCGACCTGGCCGCTACCCATAACTGCTGGGCCTGGAAGCTGGGCGGCCAGTACCGCAGCAATGACGATGGCGAGCCGGGTGGCACCGCCGGTCGCCCGATCCTGGCGGCTATCGAAGCGCAAGACTGCGATCAGGTGGTGGTGCTGGTGATCCGCTGGTACGGCGGCATCCAGCTGGGCACCGGAGGCCTGGCCAGGGCCTATGGCGGCGGCGCCAACAAATGCCTGCAACAGGCTCCCAAGCGGTTGTTGGTGCAACGCAGCGAATTCACCTGCAGTTGCAGCTTCAGCGAGCTGGCGTTGCTGAAACTGCGCCTGGCAGAGGCTGACGGCCTGGTGCTGGATGAACAGTTCACCGCCAATGGTGTAGACCTGCACATTGCGGTGGGTGAAGCCCAGCTGGCCGCGCTGCAACAGCAGCTGGCCGACCTGAGCCGTGGGCGCATACTGCTCGAAGCACACTGAACATTACGCACATGAACTGTGGGCCTGCCTGTGGATAAGCTTGGGGCACTCTCTTGCAGGCTAGGGTTTTCAAGGCCTGCAGAGCTTTGATCATATTTTGATCACTATTTGATGACAGCTGCAAATGACTGAAACCCTGAGAGTTATCCCCAAACCCGATTCACAAGGCAGCCCCGGCAACCCGTGTAGCTTGCACACAATAACTGTGGAACAGCCTGTGGATAACCCGTTAGCCAATAGGCCAAACGCCCAGCCACACAAGGCCTGGCGCAACTGATCATTAATTAACCAAAGGCGGGCAAGGCGGCAACTGCCAGTCTGCAGTATCCTCAATACCTTTCTTTTGCAATCGATCAAGGAGCGCGTCCACATGGCCACCGCAAAAACCGCACTCATCATCGGCGCCTCCCGTGGGCTTGGCCTGGGCTTGGTGCAACGCCTGCAAGAGGACGGCTGGAACGTCATCGCCACGGTGCGCGACCCGCAAAAGGCCGGCGCCGTGGCCAGTGTCCCCGGTGTGCGCATCGAGCAGCTGGAGATGAATGACACCGCGCAGCTCGACGGGCTGAAGCAACGCCTGCAAGGCGAAGTGTTCGACCTGCTGTTCGTCAACGCCGGCGTCATGGGCCCGCTGCCACAAGACCTGGAAACCGTCCGCAACCAGGACATCGGCGACCTGTTCATGACCAACGCAGTGGCGCCCATCCGCGTCGCCCGGCGCCTGGTCGGCCAGGTTCGCGAGGGCAGCGGCGTGCTGGCCTTCATGAGCTCGATCCTGGGCAGCGTGACCGTGCCGGACGGCGGTGAAGTCTGCCTGTACAAAGCCAGCAAGGCGGCGCTGAACTCGATGATCAACAGCTTCGTCGTCGAACAGCAGCGCCCCGGCCTTTGCGTACTGGCCATGCACCCTGGCTGGGTGAAGACCGACATGGGCGGCGAGAACGCCGAGATCGACGTACTCACCAGCACCCGCGGCATGCTCGAGCAGATCAAGGCGCAAAGCGGCAAGGGCGGCCTGCGCTTCATCAACTACAAAGGTGAGCCCCTGACCTGGTGAATTGAAAGCTGCGTGGCGAGGCAGTAGACTCGATGCCTCGCCCCCGCGGCGGACCTGGATCAGCAGACAGGGCAACACTGAGCTGGCTAACCTGAACCCACTTTCAGAGGAGCCGGCACCATGCCTGCGACCCGCATCTGGTTGAAATCCCCGCTTGCCATCTTCACCGCCAACGACACCGACGCCCGTGGCGGGCTGGTCATCGAAGACGGCCGTATCACACAGCTTCTGGCCCTCGGCGAAAGCCCCAGCCAACCCTGCGACCACGTGTTCGATGCCCGCGAGCATGTGGTCACCCCGGGCCTGATCAACACCCACCACCACTTCTACCAGACCCTCACCCGGGCCTGGGCACCTGTGGTCAACCAGCCGCTGTTCCCTTGGTTGAAGACGCTGTACCCGGTGTGGGCACGCCTGACCCCCGCGAAACTGGCGCTGGCCAGCCAGGTAGCACTGGCCGAACTGCTGCTGTCGGGTTGCACGACCGCCGCCGATCACCATTACCTGTTCCCCCAAGGCCTGGACAATGCCATCGACGTGCAAGTCGACGTGGTGCGCCAGCTGGGCATGCGCGCGATGCTGACCCGCGGCTCGATGAGCCTGGGCGAAGACGACGGCGGCCTGCCCCCGCAGCAAACGGTGCAACAGGGCGAGGTGATCCTTGCCGACAGCCAGCGGCTTATCCACAGCTACCATGAGCGCGGTGACGGTGCGCAGATCCAGATTGCCCTGGCGCCCTGCTCGCCCTTCTCGGTCACGCCTGAAATCATGCGGGCCAGTGCCACGCTCGCCGAAGAACTGGACGTGCGCCTGCACACCCACCTGGCGGAAACCCTCGATGAGGAAGACTTCTGCCTGCAACGCTTCGGCCTGCGCACAGTGGACTACCTGGACAGCGTCGGCTGGCTCGGCCCACGCACCTGGCTGGCTCACGGCATTCACTTCAATGCCGACGAAATCGCCCGCCTGGGTGCGGCCGGCACCGGCATCTGCCACTGCCCGAGCTCGAACATGCGCCTGGCCTCGGGCATCTGCCCGACCGTGGACCTTGAAGCCGCCGGCGCCCCGCTGGGCCTGGGCGTCGACGGGTCGGCCTCCAACGATGCCTCCAACATGATCCTCGAAGCCCGTCAGGCCCTGTATCTGCAGCGCCTGCGCTATGGCGCCGAGCAGATCACCCCGGAGCGTGCCCTGGGTTGGGCGACACGGGGTTCGGCACGCCTGCTCGGGCGCCAGGACATTGGTGAGCTGGCCGTTGGCAAGCAAGCCGACCTGGCGATGTTCAAACTCGACGAGCTGCGCTTCTCGGGCAGCCATGACCCGCTGTCGGCGCTGCTGCTGTGCGGAGCCGACCGCGCCGACCGGGTCATGGTCGGTGGCCAGTGGCGGGTGGTCGACGGCCAGATCGAAGGCCTGGATATCCAGGGCCTGATCGCCAACCACCGCCAGGCCGCCGCGCAACTGATCGCCGGTTGAGCCAACACAGGGCCTGGCCGGGCGCATTGCCTGGCCAGGCCCTGTAGAATGGCGGCAACCGTACCTGATCGAGATAACCACCTATGTATGACTGGTTGAACGCCCTGCCCAAGGCCGAACTGCACCTGCACCTGGAAGGCTCGCTGGAGCCCGAGCTGCTGTTTGCCCTGGCCGAGCGCAACAAGATCGCCCTGCCCTGGGCCGATGTAGAGGCACTGCGTGGCGCCTATGCCTTCAACAACCTGCAGGAATTCCTCGACCTCTATTACCAGGGCGCGGATGTATTGCGTACCGAGCAGGACTTCTACGACCTGACCTGGGCCTACCTGCAACGCTGCAAGGCGCAGAACGTCATCCACACCGAACCGTTCTTCGACCCGCAAACCCATACCGACCGCGGCATCCCTTTTGAAGTGGTGCTCAACGGCATCAACCAGGCGCTCAAGGATGGCCGTGACCAGCTGGGCATCAGCAGTGGCCTGATCTTGAGCTTCCTGCGCCACCTCAGCGAAGAAGAAGCGCACAAGACACTCGACCAGGCCCTGCCCTTCCGCGATGCGTTCATCGCCGTAGGCCTGGACAGCTCTGAAATGGGCCACCCGCCTAGCAAGTTCCAGCGTGTGTTCGACCGCGCCCGCAGCGAAGGCTTCGTCGCCGTTGCCCACGCCGGTGAAGAAGGCCCGCCCGAATACATCTGGGAAGCCCTGGACCTGTTGAAGATCAAACGCATCGACCATGGCGTGCGCGCCATCGAAGACGAGCGCCTGATGCAACGCATCATCGACGAGCAGATCCCCCTGACCGTCTGCCCCCTGTCGAACACCAAGCTCTGCGTGTTCGACCACATGCGCCAGCACAACATCCTGGACATGCTCGAACGCGGTGTGAAGGTCACGGTCAACTCGGACGACCCAGCCTACTTCGGCGGCTACGTCACCGAAAACTTCCATGCCCTGCACACCCACCTGGGCATGACCGAAGACCAGGCCCGCCGCCTGGCGCAAAACAGCCTGGACGCGCGGCTGGTCTGATTGGCGGGTGGCGTTGCGGTCAGCCGACCTGCAACGTCGTGACGCGGGCAATGCGATTGATGTGCTGGATGCCCAGCGCCGAGATATGCAATGCCCGCGTATCCTCGGACTCGCGCATCCAGCCAGACTGAAGAAACAGCCTGAACAGGGCCTGCCCGAGCACGCCCCCCAGGTGAGGGCCCTGGTTGTTCCAGTCGGTGCAGCGGCAGATCACGCAACCCCGTTGCTGGTGTGGCGCCAGGGCGTCGATGTAGACACCCACCAGCGCCAGCTCGGCCCGCCCTCGCTCACTGACCACCAGTTGACGGTCGGTGCCCTCCAGCCAGCCGGCCGCCACCAGGCGGTGGTACAACTCGCCGGCAAGCTCCCCCCCCCAGATGGTCACCGCAACGCCGCGCCCTGCGTAGCGACATAGGCAGTTGCGTGGCAGTCGCCTCGGGCGGGTGCGCTTTGGCGCTGCACAACTGCACGCTGGCCAATGCCTCCACCGCAGCCCCCACCTGCGGGGTCGCCAAGCGGAAGTAGCGTTTACGCCCGCGCGCTTCGTGCCTGAGCAAACCGGCCGAAGACAGCAACGAAAGGTGGGCGCAAGCGGAGGATGACGTCAACCCGGTCATCATCGCGAGTTCGTTCGCCAGGCGCGGCGTGCCGTCGATCAACGCCCAGAGCATGGCACTGCGCTTTGGGTCGGCCATCAGGCTGGCGATCTGGCTGATACTGCTGACTGCGTTCATATCCCTGTAACTCCCTGCACGTTCACATGTGGATGCAATGGCCAACCCTGGCAACGCGGATCGCCTGCCTGATAATTGCCAGCACCGGCAGGGAAACCCCTCTCGCTGACACTGGCTCTGGGGCCAGTATAAGCCGCAGAAAACCCCACTCAGGCAGCCAGCGGATGCGGCCCGCCTGTCTGAAGTCCATTGGGTATGCCTACCCATGCGAGATGATGTGCAGGTTCGTGGAACGCGCCGAAACCGCGCAGATGAACAATGCCCCAGAACTTTGCGGGGCACAGACAGGGCATGAGGAAAAATCGCCCGGAGTACGTTCGGATGCGACCGACAGCAGGCTTCCATAAATAGCGCAAACAAAAGCGAAGCTTCTACATGCTTCCAGGCATTACACCCGGGCAGCATGAAGTAATGTGGGAAATAACAGCGCCACTGACCGTCAGTCAGAACGCAGATACCGGTCATGGCATGCACAGGGCACAGCGCTACACTTCATCCGCTCTCAACCCCATTGGAGGTATGCCGCGATGAAAATTGTCGTCAGTGCGTCGAGCCGCAACCCGATCTGCCCCTGGCAGGTTCAGCTCGACCAACACGTGGTCAGTTTCCGCAGCGAGGCCGAAGCACGTGCCTTCGTCGCCACCTTGGAAACCCGCCTGCAGGCGCCCCACCCGCTTACGCAGGCCGCCTGGCCTGCAAGCGCCGGGTCAGCAGCGCGACACTGACCACCAGTGCCCCGCACAGGCTGATCACCAGTGTCATCGGCACCGCACTGCCATCGTGCAACAACCCGACCAATGCCGCTGCGCCCGCGGCGACGCTGAACTGCAGGCAGCCCATCAATGCCGAGGCGCTGCCTGCCCGTGCACCCTGCCCACTCATGGCGCAGGCCGAGGCATTGGGGATGATGCAGCCCAGGCTTGCGATGCACACGAACAACGGCACCAGCAGCGGCCACAATTGGCTCGGCCGCAGCGCGGCAACGCCAAGCAACAGCAAACCTGCGGCCAGGTACATCCACACTGCGCGCACCAGCAAGAAAGCCGGGCCACGCTTGGCCAGCAAGCGTGCATTGACCTGCGCCACGAGGATAAAACCTGCCGCATTGGTGCCGAACAACCAGCCGTAATGCTCGGCAGGCACGCCATACAGCTTGATGAAGACGAAAGGCGAGCCGGCGATGTAGGCAAACATACCGGCAATGGCAATACCACCGGTCAAGGCATGGCCGAGGAACACCCGGTCATTGAGCAGGCGCAGGTACTGGCGCAACGCCCCCGACAGCGGTTGGCGCGGCATGTCCGCCGGCAGGCTCTCGGGCAGGCCCAGGCTGACCGCCAGCAGGCAGGCGGCACTGAACAGGCTCAGCACCAGGAAGATCGACTGCCAGCCCGCCAGGTTCACCAACACCCCGCCCAGCATCGGCGCGAGGATCGGCGCCAGGCCCATCACCAGCATCAGTTGCGAAAACACTTTGGCCGACGCCACCGGGTCGCACTTGTCACTGACGATCGCCCGCGACAGCACCATCCCGGCGCAGCCGCCCAGCGCCTGGACGAACCGCGCCAACACCAGGGTATCGAGGTTGGGCGCATAGGCGCACGCCAGCGAGGCCAGGGTAAACAGTGTCACGCCAAACAGCAGAGGCTTGCGCCGCCCGAAGCGGTCGGCCACCGGGCCATACGCCAACTGGCCGATGGACAGGCCAAGGAAGTAGGCGGCCAAGGTGGTCTGGACGTGTTTTTCATCGGTGGCGAAAGCCTGCGCCATGGCCGGGAAGGCGGGCAGGTAAAAATCGATCGCCAAAGGCCCGAACGCACTCAATGCGCCCAGGATCAGCACCATTCGCAGGTTCATCAGGAATCCATAGCAGGCTAAGCAAGTGCGTAAGTCTACCTGCTAAGGGCTCCATCAGCATGAAAACATTTGCAACAAAAGGGGCACCAAGCGCCCCTGGGCATCAGGCCACTTCGGCTTGATAACCCTCATCACGGATCGCCGTGAGGATCTGCTCCACCGCCATCGCACTCTGCACCCGCACCTGCTTGCCCGCCAGGTCGACCTCGACCTGAGCCGCGGCATCTTGCGCCTGCACTGCCCGGGTCACCGCTTTGACACAATGGCCACAGGTCATGCCTTGTACATTGAACACTTGCATGGGGTTACCTCCTTCAGGTTTTGACGCAGTTTCAAGCTTGCCATCGGGTCAAGGTCAAGCCCTTGCAAGCGCCTGGGCTGGAAATCCGCGCTCACGTCGGCCAAGCTGCGCCTTTGACGATCAGGCAAGCAGGAGATTATTCATGTTCAGGGCAGCATTGGGCGTCGTCGGGCTTTTGAGCGCGCTGGCTGCGGTGCCACCGGCCAGCGCCGAGGGCAACTCGGACTACAGCGTATTGATCATCTCCCGAGAGCGCCTGGAAGTGGCCACCAGTTGCGAAATTGGCGTCTACCTCAACGACCAGCTTTCCGGGCGCGTGTTCCAGGAGCAGTCCACCTCCTTCAACCTGCCACCCGGCCCAGTGGATGTGCGCCTGCGCCTACTGCCAGGGCAAGCGCCCGGTTGCGCTGCGGGTATCGAAGACCAGCGCAGCACGCGTTTGAACCTGCAGGCGGGCCAGATCAACAAATACCGGATTGCCATGGGCCACAATGGGCTGGAATTGAAGCGCGCCGGCCTCGGCTATTGACCTTGCCTACGTGGCAAGGTTGATGCTGGAGGCCAATCCAAGGAGGACAGCCATGCCCGCATCCACCACGTTCGACCTGCCGATTTCCGGCATGACCTGCGCCAGCTGTGCCGGCCGCGTCGAGCGCGCCCTGCGTAAGGTCGACGGCGCTGAACAGGTCAGCGTCAACCTTGCCACCGAACAGGCCCGGGTCCAGGCCCCGGCCAGCAGCCTGCCGGCCTTGCTCGACGCCGTGCGTGAAGCCGGCTACGGCGTACCCACCCGCACCGTCGAGCTGCAGATCGGCGGCATGACCTGCGCCAGCTGCGTCGGCCGTGTCGAACGCGCGCTCGGCAAACTGCCCGGGGTCGAGCAGGTCAGCGTCAACCTGGCCAGCGAACGCGCGCACCTCAAGGTGCTCGCGGCCCTCGACGACAGCCTTTTGATCAACACCGTGGAAAAGGCCGGCTACAGCGCCAGCCTGCCGCATGCGGGCAAGAATGAGCAGGGCGATGCCCAGCGCCGCCTGCGCAACGAACGCCTGGCCGTCGCTGCTGCCCTGCTGCTGGCCCTGCCGCTGGTGTTGCCGATGCTGGTGCAGCCCTTCGGCCTGCACTGGATGCTGCCCGCCTGGGCGCAGTTTGTGCTGGCAACGCCCGTGCAGTTCATTCTCGGTGCGCGCTTCTATGTGGCGGCCTGGAAGGCCGTGCGTGCCGGTGCCGGCAACATGGACCTGCTGGTGGCCCTGGGCACCAGTGCCGGCTACGGCCTGAGCCTGTACCAATGGGCACAAGCCCCGGCCGGCATGGCGCCACACCTGTACTTCGAAGCCTCGGCCGTGGTCATTGCCCTGGTCTTGCTGGGCAAATACCTCGAAAGCCGCGCCAAGCGCCAGACCGCCAGCGCCATCCGCGCCCTTGAAGCCCTGCGCCCCGAACGCGCGGTGCGCGTGATAGATGGCCGTGAGGAAGATGTGGCGATCGCCCAGTTGCGGCTCGGTGACCTGGTAGCGGTCAAACCCGGTGAACGGTTCCCGGTCGATGGCCAAGTCGAGGAAGGCAGCAGCCACGCCGACGAGGCCCTGATCAGCGGCGAGAGCCTGCCGGTGCCCAAACAACCTGGCGACCCCGTTACCGGTGGCGCCATCAATGGTGAAGGTCGGCTGCTGGTGCGCACCCAGGCACTGGGTACCGAAACCGTGCTGGCCCGCATCATCCGCCTGGTCGAAGATGCCCAGGCGGCCAAGGCGCCCATTCAGAAGCTGGTGGACCGGGTCAGCCAGGTCTTTGTCCCGGCCGTGCTGGTGATCGCGCTGGTCACCCTGATTGGCTGGTGGCTGGCCGGTGCCCCGCTGGAAACCGCGCTGATCAACGCGGTCGCCGTGCTGGTGATCGCCTGCCCCTGTGCGCTCGGCCTGGCCACGCCGGCGGCGATCATGGCCGGCACCGGCGTGGCCGCCCGCCACGGCATCCTGATCAAGGACGCCGAGGCCCTGGAGCGTGCCCATGCGGTCAACCGGGTGGTCTTCGACAAGACCGGTACCCTCACCTCCGGCAGCCCCCGGGTGGTCCACAGCCAGGCACTGGTCGGCAGCACCGCCGAGTTGCACCGCTTGGCCGGCGCCCTTCAGCGCGGCAGTGAGCACCCGTTGGCCAAGGCCGTGCTGGATGCGTGCGCCGAGCAGCAGTTGGAGGTGCCTACGGTGGTCGACAGCCAGTCGCTGACCGGGCGGGGTATCGCCGGGCACGTGGAAGGCCGTGATCTGGCCCTGGGCAATCGCCGCCTGCTTGATGAAAGCATGCTGCAACCCGGTGGCCTGGCCGCCAAGGCCCACGCCTGGGAAGCCGAAGGCCGTACGCTGTCGTGGCTTGTCGAGCGCGGCGCACAACCCCGGGTGCTGGGCCTGTTCGCCTTCGGCGACAGCCTCAAGCCGGGTGCTGCGCAGGCTATCGATACCCTGCACGCACAACACATCAGCAGCCACCTGCTGACCGGCGACAACCGCGGCAGCGCCAAAGTGGTTGCCGACGCCCTCGGCATCGACGACGTGCACGCCGAAGTGCTGCCAGCCGACAAGGCCGCCACGGTGACGGCGCTCAAAGAGGACGGCGTGGTGGCGATGGTAGGCGACGGCATCAACGATGCCCCGGCCCTTGCCGCGGCCGACATCGGCATCGCCATGGGCGGTGGCACAGATGTGGCCATGCAGGCCGCTGGCATCACCCTGATGCGCGGTGACCCCCGCCTGGTACCGGCCGCCCTGGAGATCAGCCGCAAGACCTACGCGAAGATCCGCCAGAACCTGTTCTGGGCGTTCATCTACAACCTGGTCGGTATCCCCTTGGCCGCGCTGGGTTACCTCAATCCGGTACTGGCCGGCGCCGCCATGGCCCTGTCCAGCGTCAGTGTGGTCAGCAATGCGCTGTGGCTGAAGACCTGGAAACCCACCAGCAGCGCCCAGGAGGCTCCATGAACATCGGCCAGGCCGCCCGCCGCAGCGGGCTCAGCACCAAGATGATCCGCTATTACGAGTCCATCGGCCTGCTCAAGCCGGCCACCCGCAGCGACAGCGGCTACCGCCTGTACCAGCCAGAAGACCTGCACAGCCTAGCGTTCATCAAGCGCTCGCGCGATCTGGGGTTTTCCCTGGAAGAGGTCGGCAAACTGCTGACGCTCTGGCAAGACCGCCAGCGCGCCAGTGCCGACGTCAAGGCGCTGGCCATGCAGCATATCGACGAGCTGAACCGGCGCATCGAAGAGCTGGTGAGCCTGCGCGATACCCTCGGCGATCTGGTTTCCCACTGCCAGGGGGATGAGCGGCCGGACTGTCCGATCCTCAAGGATCTGGCCAACGGCAAGGTGAGCGAATGTTGCCGCTGAGCCACGCGGCGAGGCTTTGGTATGCCATATTCGCCTAAACACGACCGAATCATCGCCTGCTGCGACATTCCCTAATAAATACGGGCATTTGCCTTCATCTAATCCCGGGCGCTGCCGATGCAGTAACTACCTGCCTCGTGTGTCGACAATATAAAAATTCCGGGAGCGTCGATGAGCATCAAACAGAAACTGACCTGGGCATTCGCGGTCATCGCCGGCTTGCCCATCGTTCTCGTGGCCACCTTGGTGGTCCTCAACCTGCGCGGCGAAGCCCGCGATGGATTCCTCGACAGCAGCAGCCGGGAAATTCGCCAGGTCAGCAACGCGATGAACATCTTCTTCCAGGGCATCAACCAGAACGTCGAATACCTGGCTTCGCAACCGATGATCGCGGCCACAGGCAACAACCTGAACAAGTTCATGAGCGCCAACCCGTCATATGAACTGGGCGATCAGGACAAGCAAGTGCTCGAATTCTTCACCCGCCTGGCCGATTCGCACCCGGGTTACGCCTACCTTTCCTACGGTGTGAGTGACGGCGGCTATGTCGGCTGGCCGGCGGGGCAGAAGTTCGTCAACTACGACCCGCGCCCTCGCCCCTGGTACCAACTGGCCATGGCCAACCCAGGCAAGACCCTGCGTACCGGCGCCTACTACTGGGCTGCCGACGACGCCGTGCTGGTGAGCACCGTGCGCGCCGTGGCCAACCAGCTTGGCAACCCAGGCGGCGTGGTCAACATCGACGTTTCGCTCAAGGGCCTGACGCAGATCGTCCAGCAGATCAAGCTGGGTGAAAGCGGCTACCTGATGCTGGTGGAAAACAACGGCAACGTGATGGTCGACCCGCGCGATGCCAGCCACAACTTCAAGCAACTGGGCAGCTTCGGCGACGGCTATGCCGCCCTGGCCAAGGCAGGTAAAGGCCTGGTCGAGGTCGAGCTGAACGGCGTGCGCTACATGGCCAACATCTACCCCGACGAACAACTGGGCTGGACCTTCATCGGCCTGATCGAGCAGAGCGAGGTGATGCAGACCACCACCCGCCTGACGTGGCTGATCGGCACCATCGCCCTGGTGCTGGCAGCACTGTTCGCCGTGGTCGGTGCGGCCTTCGCCAAGCTGATCGTGCGCCCGATCAACAGCGTTACCAGTGGCCTGGAAGACATTGCCCAGGGCGAAGGCGACCTGACCCGCAACCTGGAAGTACGCGGCCGTGACGAAACCGCCCAGCTTGCCAACTGGTTCAACCAGTTCCTCGGCGCGATTCGCAGCCTGATCCAGCACATCGGCGCTGCAGCCAGCAAGATCCTCAGCACCTCCACCAGCTCGACCCAGGTGTCCAACGACATGGCCGAGGCTGCCGGGCGCCAGCGTGAAGCCGTGGACATGGTTTCCACCGCTTTCCACGAAATGGTCGCCACCGCCAACGAAGTCGCCCGCTCCTGCAGCCAGGCGGCGCAGTCGGCCGACAGCGGCCAGCAGCAGGCCCGTGAGGGCCAGCAGCAAATCGATGCGGCGGTGCACAGCGTCGATCGCCTGAGCCAGGAAATCGAGCAGTCGGCCCAGTCGATCCAGCAGCTGGAGCGCGACAGCAACGCCATCCAGTCGATCCTCGGCACCATCCGCTCGATTGCCGAGCAAACCAACCTGCTGGCGCTCAACGCCGCGATCGAGGCCGCCCGCGCCGGTGAACAGGGCCGGGGCTTCGCCGTGGTCGCCGACGAAGTGCGGGCGCTGGCCAAGCGTACTGCCGACTCCACCGCCGAGATCGACGGCCTGCTGGGCAACCTGGCCAGCCGCACTGCCGAAGTCGCCGAGCAGATGCACGCCAGCCTGGAAGTGTCGCAGCAGTCGGTCAGCCGCATTGGCCTGGCCCGCGACAGCTTTGGCCAGATCCGTGAGTCGGTGGATGTGATTCGCGACATGAACACGCAGATCGCCACGGCCGCCGAAGAGCAGCACCAGGTAGCCGAGGACATCAACCGGCACATCAGCCAGATCCACGGCGATGCGCAGTTGGTGGCCGAACTTGCCCAGGCTGCGCGGCAGGACTCACAAAGCCTGGCAGGGCTGTCCAACGAACTGGATGCACTGGTGCGACGCTTCCGCACCTGATCGGCCAACCGGCCTCTGTTACCGGCCTCTGGGGTTCACCTAGGCCGGTACAGGGCGCTGGAGGTTAAAACTTCAGCTCCCCCGGCGTCGCCCCGAACAATTGCTTGAACGCTGCGATGTAAGCCGAGGTCGAGTCATAACCGCAGCCCAACGCCGCCTCCGTCACGTTATCCCCCGCCTCCAGCAACGCCAGCGATGACAACAGCCGCATACGCTGCCGCCAATTGCGAAAACTCAACCCGGTCTCCCGCTGAAACAGCCGCATCAGCGTCTTTTCCGAACATGCCAATTGCTGCGCCCATTGCTGCAGGGTCTGTGGCTGGTCTGGCGCGGCGATCAGGCCATTGCACAGCGCCAGCAACCCGGGATGGCGTGGCAGCGGCAACGAAAAGCCCACCTCTGGCAACGTGCGCAACTGGTCGAGCAGCACCGCGACCAATCGCGCCTCGGCGCTGTCCCCTTCCGGGTAGTCTGCCGGGAGCAGGCAGAACTGCTTGATCAACTCCCGCGCCAACGGCGTCACCTCCAGCACCCGGCAGTGCTCCGGTGCCCACGGGCAGGCATCGCGGCGAACGTACAGGCTGCGCATTTCGGCCTGCATCGATGTCACCACCTCGTGTTCGGCATCCGCAGGCACCCACACGCCCCACTGGGGGGGCGCGAAATAGCTGCCTTCGCGGGTGTATACACCCAGCACGCCGCTGATGGCGTAGGAGAACTGCACCCAATCGTGCTGATGGCGGGTGGTCCAGGAGCCGGCACCGAGGCTTTCGGCGCGGGCATACAGCGGCCTGGGCAGATGGTCCAATGCGGGGATGGGCCGTGGGTGTCCGATGATCGGCATGGCGGTTTCTTGTAGTTCTGATCGGACAAGCCTAACAGCTGGGGGGATGACTGTGGCGCCCTCCCGCAAGATCACCGCTCGACGATAACCGTCACCCCCTGCCCACCCGCCGCACAGATCGAGATCAACCCGCGCCCCTTGCCTGCCGTCGCCAGCAGCTTGGCCAGGTTGGCCAGCACCCGCCCTCCCGTCGCCGCGAACGGATGCCCCGCCGCCAACGAACTGCCCTTGACGTTGAGCTTGCTGCGATCGATCGCGCCAAGCGCTGCGTCCAGCCCCAGCCGCTCACGGCAATAGTCCGCGTCCTCCCAGGCCTTGAGCGTACACAACACCTGGGCAGCGAACGCTTCGTGGATTTCGTAGTAGTCAAAGTCTTGCAGGGTCAGGCCATTGCGCGCCAACAAGCGCGGCACCGCATACACCGGCGCCATCAACAGGCCTTCGCGGCCGTTGACGAAATCCACCGCAGCGGTTTCGCCGTCCACCAGATAGGCCAGCACCGAGAGCCCCTGTTCCTGCGCCCAGGCTTCGCTGCCCAGCAGCACCAGCGAAGCGCCGTCGGTCAACGGCGTGGAATTGCCTGCCGTCAGCGTGCCCAGGCCGCTGCGGTCGAAGGCTGGCTTGAGCTTGGCCAGTTGTTCCAGGGTCAGGTCCGGGCGCAGGTTGTTGTCACGGCCCAACGCCAGAAATGGCGTGAGCAGGTCGTCCTGCCAACCTTCGGCATAAGAAGCTGCCAACCGTTGATGGCTGAGCAAGGTCAGTTCGTCCTGTGCACTGCGCTCAATCTGCCAGGCCTGTGCCATTCGCTCGCAATGCTCGCCCATCGACAGGCCTGTGCGCGGCTCGCCATTGCGGGGTAACTCAGGTTTCAGGTGGCCAGGGCGCAATTTGAGAAAAGGTTTGAGCCGTTCAGCCAGGCTTTTGCCGCGGTTGGCCTCCAGCAGGATGTGGCGCAACCCTTCATTGACGGCAATGGGCGCATCGGAGGTGGTATCCACGCCGCCTGCAATGCCGCTGTCGATCTGCCCCAGGGCAATCTTGTTGGCCACCAGCAGTGCAGCCTCCAGCCCCGTGCCGCAGGCCTGCTGGATGTCGTAGGCCGGTGTGCGCGGCGACAAGCGTGAACCGAGCACGCATTCGCGGGTCAGGTTCATGTCACGCGAATGCTTGAGCACCGCGCCTGCCACCACTTCGCCCAGCTGAAGCCCATGCAAGCGGTAGCGCTCGATCAGGCCCTCGAGGGCGACGGTCAGCATCGCCTGGTTGCTGGCGGTGGCGTAGGCACCATTGGAGCGGGCGAACGGGATTCGGTTGCCGCCCAGGATCGCGACCCGGCGAGGTGAACGCATGCGCATGTTCCTCCTGAAACAATTTAAACCGTACAGCCTAGGTGTTTTTACCGCATTCGAACGACCTTGCCACAAAGTTGGTCCACACTTTCAAGCTTGCCTTCAGGGAGACCCACTCATGAGCGATCGCTACCTCGGCTTTGCCAACTCCAACCTCGGCCGCCGCCTTGTGGATGCCCTTGGCCTGCCACACCCGGCCCCGCTGGAGCGCTGGCAGGCCGGCCGCCTGCGCCCGGTGGAGGGCGCCCTGGTAATCGGTGGCGGGCCACTGACAAGCCGGGTCGAGGCCATCGCCCCGCGCCTCACCGACGAACTCTACAGCTTCAATGCCGAAGGCTTGCAGGCACAGGCCTGGGTGGCGGGCCTGGGGCCGAAGCTAAAGGCCGTGGTGTTCGATGCCACTCATCTGTCCGACAGCGACGAATTGAAGCAGTTGCGCGAATTCTTCCAGCCATTGCTGCGCAGCCTGGCGCCTTGCGCCCACGTGGTGATTCTCGGCCGCGCCCCGGAGAGCCTCGACGACCCACTGGCCAGTGTCGCGCAACGTGCACTCGAAGGTTTCAGCCGCTCGCTGGCCAAAGAGCTGCGCAACGGTGCGACCGCGCAGTTGCTGTATCTCGCTGAAGGTGCCGAAGACCAACTGGAAGACCAACTGGAAGGTGCCCTGCGTTTTTTCCTCTCGCCCAAGAGCGCGTTCATTTCTGGCCAGGTCCTGCGCCTTGAAACCTGCGCCAGCCAGGTCGAGGATTGGACCCGCCCGCTTGGCGGCCGTCGCGCCCTGGTGACCGGTGCGGCACGCGGTATCGGCGCGGCCATCGCCGAAACCCTGGCGCGCGACGGCGCTGAAGTGGTGCTGCTGGATGTGCCGCAAGCGCGGCAAGACCTCGAAGCCCTCGCCGCGCGGCTAGGCGGCCAGGCGCTGGGCCTGGACATCTGCGCCAACGACGCAGCAGCGCAACTGCTCGAAGCACTGCCTGGGGGTATCGACATCGTGGTGCACAACGCAGGCATCACCCGTGACAAGACATTGGCCAACATGACCCCGGAATACTGGGACGCCGTGCTGGCGGTCAACCTCAAGGCGCCGCAGGTGCTCACCCAGGCGTTGTACGACGCTGGCGCGCTCGGTGACAACGCGCGCATCACCCTGCTGGCCTCGGTCAGTGGCATCGCCGGTAACCGTGGGCAGGCCAACTACGCGGCGAGCAAGGCCGGGCTGATCGGCTTCGCCGAAGCCTGGGCGCCAAAGCTCGCCGAGCGCGGTGCCAGCATCAATGCCGTGGCCCCAGGTTTCATCGAAACGCACATGACCGCCGCCATGCCCATGGGGCTGCGCGAGGCCGGGCGCCGCTTGAGCTCACTGGGCCAGGGCGGGCGGCCACAGGATGTCGCCGAGGCCATCGCCTGGCTCAGCCAGCCGGGCTCCGGTGCGGTCAATGGCCAGGTCCTGCGGGTCTGTGGCCAGGCACTGATGGGAGCCTGACCATGAGCAGACATTGGCACGACCTGCACGCCCCGGACTCACGCGCCAGCCTCTACCTGCGCGCGGCCAGTAAACGCAAAATCAGCGGCGACAGCCTGCCGAACACAGGCCTGCGCTGCGTCGTTCGGGCCCAGCCCGACAACCTTGCGGCCTACCGCCGGCTCTGCCACTTCACCGACGATGGCCGCTTGCCGGGCACTTATCCACATGTCATGGCCTTCCCCCTCCAGTTGCAGCTGCTGACCGGCCACGACTTCCCCTTCCCACTGCTCGGGCTGGTGCATCTGTATAACCGTATCGAGGTGCTGCGCCCCCTGGGTGGCATCGATGGGTTACGGTTTGCGGTGTACGCCGACAACCTGCAACCTCATGCCAAGGGCGGCACCTTCGACCTGATCACCGAAGCCGAAGATGGCTTGGGCCTGCTCTGGCGCGAAACCAGCCGCATGCTGGTACGCGGGCTGCACCTGGAAGGCCAGGCCAGTGAGCTGGCAGAGCACGAACCGGGCCCACTGGCAGAGGCGAGCCGCTGGTATGCAGACAGCGATATCGGCCGGCGTTATGCCAAGGTGTGCGGGGACTACAACCCCATCCACCTGAGCGCCGCCAGTGCGCGACTGTTCGGGTTTCCCAAGGCCATTGCCCATGGCATGTGGAGCCAGGCCATGGCGCTTGCGGCGTTGCGCGGGCACCTGCCGAACAGTGGCTATGGCTTCGAGGTGGATTTCCTGAAGCCGGTGCGGTTGCCATCGGAGGTGGTGCTCAGTGCCAGTGAGGCAGGGCCCGCTGGGGAACTGCGGCTGGATGGGCATGGGGAGTTGCTGCACATGCTCGGGCGTTGGGACCAGCTCTAGGCCGTGTGGCGGCTGCGCAGCCGCCCCCGAATCCTCTTGCTTTGCATCGGACCTGCGCCGAAGCTATGCGGCATTAGGAGAGCCCCGATGAACCTGCAAGAACTCACCGAACGCCTGCACAAGATCCGCGACAACAACGACTGGCGCGGCTTCCACAGCCCGAAGAACCTGGCCATGGCCGCCAGCGTCGAAATGGCCGAGCTGGTGGAAATCTTCCAGTGGCTGAGCGAAGACCAATCCCGCCAGTTGCCCGCCGACAAACTCGCCCACGCAGGCCAGGAGGTGGGCGATGTGGTCCTTTACCTGTTGCTGCTGTGCAGCGAGCTGGGCCTGGACATGGACCAGGTGGTACGGGCCAAACTGGCCGACAGCGAGAGGCGCTTCGCGCGATGAACGACCGTCACTTCGATGAACTGGCCACGCGCTTCGCCGAAAAGATCTACGGCGGTGCCAAAGGTGCAATTCGCCTGGCCGTGCTGCAAGCCGACCTGGCCGAAACATTGCCCGACCGCCCGCTGCGCATTCTCGATATCGGCGCAGGCCTGGGCCACATGGCCCTGTGGCTGGCTGAGCGCGGCCACCAGCTGACCCTGGCCGAGCCCGCCGCGCCCATGCTCGACGGTGCCCGTGTGCGCTTTGCCGAAGCGGGCCAGACGGCCACCTTCATCCAGGCGCCGTGGCAGGACCTGCTCGGCCAACTCACCGAACCCTACGACCTTGTGCTGTGCCACGCTGTGCTTGAATGGCTGGCCGAACCCGAAAGCATCCTGCCCGTGCTGCATCAGCTGACCGCGCCCAGCGGGTGGCTTTCGCTGGCCTTCTACAACCGCGACGCGCTGGTCTATCGCAACCTGCTCAAGGGCCATTTCCGCAAGTTGCGCAGCAACCGCCTGGAAGGTGAAAAGCAGAGCCTGACCCCACAGAAACCACTTGATCCACGTGAGCTCAAGGCGCAACTTGAGCCTATGTGGCAGGTCGAAAGCCAGAGTGGTGTCAGGGTGTTCCACGACTACATGCCCAAGGAGTTCCAGGCCAAGGCCGAACTGCTCGACCTTCTGGAAATGGAACTGGCCCACCGCAGGCACCCAAGCTTTGCCGGGCTCGGTCGCTACCTGCACTGGATCTGCCGCCCCCGCTGACCCCGCCCGCCGGGAGGAATACATGCCGTACCGTCTGTTGTGCCTGGCCCTGCTGCCCCTCGCCCTGGCTGGCTGCCAGGGCAGCAACCCGTATGTCGCCAGCGGCCGCCCCATACCGCCCGCGCCTGCTGCGGCTGCCACCACCTTCGACGCCAGTGCCTACCCGGCACCGGCCCGTGACTATGGGCACTATCGCAGCTGGAGCTGGCGTGGCGGCCAGTTGCCCAGCGGCACGGCCAATGCCGACCCGGCGCAACTGGCCGATGCCATCAGCGGCGCGCTCGACCAGCATGGCCTGCGCCCGGCACGGGGCAGCACCGGCGATCTACTGGTAAGCGCCGACATGCGCCTGGAAAAACGCCTGCGCCAAGTGCGCGACTATGACACCTACGACCCCTACTACGGCCCCTACCCCTACGGGGGCGTCGGTTATGGCGGCTACCGCAATGGCTACGGTGCCTATGCCAGCGCACCGATCGTGCGTACCTACGAGGTCGAGGTAATGGTGGTGCGCATCGATCTGTTCGACGCGCGCAACGGCCAGCCGGTGTGGAGCGCCAGTGCTGAAAGCAATAGCGACAAGGACTCGCCGCGTGATCGCGAAAGTGCCTTGCGTGATTCTGTGCACAAGGCGCTCAGCGGCTATCCTCCCAGTTAACGTCTACCGGAGAACCATCATGTTGCGCCGTCTCGTTCTACTGTCATTTGCGCTATTACTTGCGGCCTGCTCCAGCAACAACGTCCAGCATGATTTCGACGCCAGCCGCGATTTTGCCGCCTACCGCAGTTGGGCGTGGCAAGAACCCGGCTTGCAGTACCGCCCGGACGACCCCCGAATCAAGAGCGACCTGACCGAGCAGCGCATTCGCCAGGCGGTTGCCGGCCAGCTCGACCAGCGTGGCCTGCGCCCGGTGCAGGGCACGGCACGGCCTGACCTGAACGTACGCACGTACCTGATCGTCGAACAGCGCCAGCAACAGATCACCACCAACTACGGCGGTGGGTGGGGTGGCTACTGGGGCGGCTACTGGGGCGGCCCGATGTACAACGAAACCCGCAGTGTCGACTACAAGGTCGCCACCATTCAGGTCGACATGTTCGATGGGCGTGACGGCAAGCTGGTGTGGCGTGGCAGTGCCGAACAGATCATGAACAACTACCCGCCAAGCCCGGAGGAACGCAATACCGCCATTCACAATACCGTGGCCAAGGTATTGGCCAACTACCCGCCGGGTAGCAAGAAGTAGCAGTTAGCGGGAGCGGCCTTGCATTGCGATAGGGCCGCCCCCAAAAGCGCTGTGCCAACCGCGACATAATCCATTTCGACCACGCCTTTTTTCGTTGCCAACTGCACTCCCCTGCACGTTCCCGTCTATCTTCAGTTAAGGAAACCTGACTGACCGGGTAGAAGTGTTCAACAATTAGGGAAGGCGACCTGCCAATGCAAAGCATTGTTCTCTTGATGTGGCTTGCCTTGTGCTCCGAACAGGATGTGCGTCAACGCCAGATATCCAACCTGCTGACACTCGGCGTCGCGGCCTGCGCCCTGGCTTGGCTGTTCGCTACCGGCCACAGCTGGATCGGCGCCGAGGCCAGCGACGCCGGTTGGGCGCTGGCCATCGTCATGCTGCTGACCCTACCCGGCTACATGCTCGGGCGCTTCGGTGCCGACGACGTCAAGCTGATGGGCGCACTGGCCCTCGCCACCAGCCCTCAGTATGTACTCGGCACCTTCATCGGGGCGGGCGTCACGGTGCTGCTGTGGCTGCTCACCCGTCGCCGGTTGTGGACCCTGCTCAACCCCAAGGTAAAGAAGCGCTTGCAGGCCCTCACGGAGCAGATGGGCGACAAGCAGGCCTTCGTGCCCTACGTATTGGCAGGCTTTCTTCTGACAGCGGTATGGATCCAATAATCACATCTGTGGTCCGATAACTTGTACGAGCCTTGTACAGACTCGCAAACTACGACTACTTTTAAACTGCCAGAGCGTCTGGCCCGGGAGCAGGGCCGCTTACGAACAGGGAGTTGATCGTGAACAAGCCGTCGAGTGAAGTGAAGGTATTGGTGGTCGATGACCAGCCATTGATCGTCGAGCAACTGTGTGAATTTCTCGAAAGCCAAGGTCACCCTTGCGTCCCTGCCAATTCCACCGACCAGGCCATCGAGCGCTACCTGGCCGATCACAGCATTGGCCTGGTGGTGTGCGACCTGCACATGCCGCAGCGCGATGGCATCGAACTGGTCCGCGCACTGAAGCAAATTGCCGGCAGCAAGCGCATGTTCGAAGCGATCATGCTGACAGGACGTGCGGAGAAGCAGGATGTGATCCGCGCCTTGCGCGCAGGTTTTGCCGACTACTACCAAAAGCCCGTGAACCTCGACGAACTGCTCGAAGGCGTTCGCCGCCAAGAGCAGGCATTGCTGGAACGCCAGCGCAACCTCAGGGAACTGGGCGGCCTGAACCAGCGCCTGCAAGACCTGGCATCGTCCGTTGACGAGCTCTACCACGACCTTGAGAAGGCCCGCGGCCAGGGTGTGCATCGGCGTGCCAATGATGTCGAGGAAGGCGAAAGCGAGCTGCCAGCGGTGTTCGAGAAGCTGTCGCCGCGCCAACTGGAAGTGGCGCGGTTGGTCAGCAAAGGCAAGACCAATTACCAGATCGCCTGCGAACTGGGCATCACTGAAAACACCGTGAAGCTCTATGTGTCCCAAGTGCTGCGCCTGACCCACATGCACAACCGCACGCAACTGGCGCTGGCGCTGACGCCGAGCTCTTCACCGGTGCATCAGCGCTTTACCGCGCATTGATCGCGAACGCCGGTGTTGCGTAGGAGCGTATCGAGCGGGGTTCATTGCATCTGATAAGTGAAGCTGAGCGTCAAGCGTGGCGTTCGGCTCAGGCTGTCCAGGGCAGCATCCGCCAAAGGTTTCGCTACTTCCACAGCAACATTGAAGTAACGCCCATCCCCCAGCCGCAGCCCCAGCGCAGCCGACGTCATCCGGGCATCCTCGACCCTGCCAGCGTTGTACCAGGCACGCGCAGCATCGAGCACCGCATAAGGCTGTACCACCTTCAGCCAGCCGTCGCTGTGCCGAACGCTGTAGTTGAGCTCATACGCCACCCCCCAGCCCTTGTCCCCCGCTGCTTGGTCACGGGGGTAACCACGGCCGAAACCCTGCCCGCCAAACACCGCCCGTTCGCTGTCGGGCAGTGTGTCGTCGCTCCAGTACAGGGCGCCCGAAATCACCCCCTGCCAAGCGTCGAACAGCGTGTCGCTCTGCAATCCCGAAAGACGCAACCGCAAGAAGTCGAGGTCATAGTCGGCGTCGCTGCGCGCGCCGAGGTAATCCAGGCCTTGATAGACCCCGGCACTGACGATTCGCAAGCGGCGAGCCTCGGCCTTGCGCCAGTTGCCCTCGAAGGACAGCGCCCGTACGTAGTTGTCGTATTCGCGCACCGGCAAACGCCCCGCAGGCCGATCTTCGAGATGCTCGCTGACCGCGTAGAAGCGCCCCGTCACCGTCAGCCACTCATCCGGCCTGACGATCAGTGGTTGACCAAGGCCTACCGAATAACGCTCGCTTTCCCGCTTCTGGGTGAGAGCGCTGCCGTCATCCAGGCGGATACGGGTGCCCGGTGTGCTGCGATAGCGCGAAGCAGATACCAGCAACTGGCTGCCTTCGGCGTCCAGGTACTGGCTGTAAGCCAAACGCTGGTAATGGGCCTGATCATCCCCGGGAGGCAGCAGCAGGCTTGCCTGGAACTGTTCGGCATAGCGGGTCTGGGCATTGCTGGTCACAGTGAACAGCGCCTGGGCGTCCTCACGGCTGCCATCGTTTACGGTAATGCCAGCGGCAAACGGCCTACGCCGCGCATGCACCGTCAGGTGAGCGGCACCCTCAGGCGAATGCGCCACGGTCAGTTCGGCGCCTAGCGCAACGCCCGGGATACGTTCGGCAATGCCGATGTAGCGCTCCAGCGTCTCACGTGTGAGCGGCCGTTCGGCTTGCAAACGCTGAAGCAACTGCTCCAGGTAACGGCGGGCCGAACCGATGTCGCCTTGCAACCGGTAGCCTTGGATATAGCCCTCCACCAGCTCCACCTGGATGCGGCCGTCTGCGATATCCTGCGGTGGCAGGTAGGCATACGAGAGCAGATAACCGTCCTGCCGATAGCGTTGGGTGAGGCGCTCGGTGAACTGTTGCAACTCGCCCAGCGTTGTCTCGCGCCCTATCAGCGGCTGGTAATGGTCGCGCAGCTCGCTCAGGGGGAACACCGTGCCGCCCTCGAAACGCACCTTGTGCAACACCAACCGGGTGTCTGCAGGTGCCCAACCCGCCGTATTGGCATCGGGCAGCGCCAGCCGCAGGCGCGCAGTGTCGGGGCGGTAGGTGTCTATTGGCAGGTTGGCGGCAGGCAGCCGACGCTCGTTTTCATGGCTGTCGAGAAACACCGGCAACGCCTCTGCCTGGGCCAGCAGGGCCCAAGGCAGCAATAACAGGGGCACGACCAGAGGACGCATAGGACGCTCCATGATCCCTCGGGTACCGCGGCGCCAGCCGGTCACACCCGTCACTTGCAAAGCGTAGGTGCTACCCCCGCAATCGTCGAACGGCTACTCGCTGACCTGAAACGCCACCCGCGCGGTCTCGCCACTTTCATCCAGCGCGCTGAGCTCGATCTGCCCAGCGCGGTCGAAGCGCACCAGCAGGCTGTCCTGGCCCAGGGTCTCGCCCAACGGCTGGCCATTGAGGAACCACCAGCGCCGGCCACCCCCGCCAAGGGCAGAAACGTGCAACTGCAACGGCTCGCTGCTGGTTGCCGGGCGGCGCAGGTTGTCACCTGGGCGTACACCGACGATTGAAAGAGGTGGCGCAGTCGCCGGCGCCTGCGGTGGGCAGGTCGGGTCGACTGCCGGCAAGCGCGCCGCACGCCGTTCGACGCGGGGAAGCCACGGCTCCAGCGGCGCAGGCCAGAGGGCGATGTCACGTACCTTGGCCCCCAGGCAGCTGCCATCGACGCGCTGCCCTTGCGCATTGACCCAGACGCGCTCGCGCAAGCCCATCCCCAGCGGTTGGTCGGCTGCCTGCAAGGTCGGCGGTGTGGTGCCGTCGAGGGTCCAGGCAAAACGCTGGCGACGGCAGTTGGGGTCTTGCCGATTCATCGGCTGGCCCAGCGGCCAGCAGATGGCTGCCACGCCGATGGTATCGGGCACCTGCTCGACCGGCACGCGGATACCGCGCTGGGCGTCGCGGTTGCTCAGCAGGTCATGCACCTGAAGCATCAACGGCGCCGCCGAGGCCAGGCCGAACTGCCCAGGTACTGGCGTGCCGTCAGGGCGGCCGATCCAGACACCGATCAGGTAGCGCGGCCCGACGCCGATCGACCAGGCATCACGGAAGCCATAGCTGGTACCGGTCTTCCAGGCCAATTGCGGGCGCTGCACCAGCTCGGCGTGCGGATCACGGTCCGGCCGCGCCTGGCCACTGAGAATACGCCGGATAATCCACGCCGCCCCTGGCGACAGCAGGCGCCGCTCCAGCAACGGCTCCTGGGGCTGCAGGCGGATGCGCGCACTGTTGCCGGCTCGGGCGAAGGCCGCATAGCCGCCGACCAGGTCTTCCAGGCGGCTGCCCGCACCGCCGAGGATCAGCGACAGGTTGGGCTCGGCCAGGGGCGGCAGCATCAGCGGCACGCCGGCCACACGCATCTGCGCCGCGAAGCGTTTCGGGCCATAGGCTTCCAGCAACTGCACCGCCGGCAGGTTGAGCGACAGGGCCAAGGCGGAACTGGCCGACACCGGCCCGCTGAAACCCATGGAGAAGTTGCCAGGCCGATAATCGCCGTAGCGCCTGGGCACATCCTGCAGCAGCGATTCGGAGTGGATAAGCCCGTCGTCCAGCGCCATGCCGTAAAGGAACGGTTTGAGCGTCGAGCCGGGCGAGCGCAAGGCGCGCACCATGTCGACATGGCCGTAGCGTCGCTCATCGGCCAGGTCGATCGACCCCAGGTAAGCGCGCACCGCCATGGTCTGTGCATCCACCACCAGAATCGCCGCCGACGTGCGCTCCGGCAGGCGTGCCCGCCAGCCTAGCAGCAGGTCTTCGAGGCGCCTTTGCAGGGCCGCGTCGAGTGTGGTGCGAATCAGTGGCGGGCTACCGGCGGTGTTCAGCCGTCGCGCCAGCAACGGCGCCAGGGCCGGCTCTTGCCGCGGCGCCAGCAGTAAGGGCTCTTCGGCGGCCTCCTTGAGCTGCTGGGCGGGCCAGACCTGGTACTCGGCCAGCCGTTGCAGCACCTTGTCGCGCGCACGCTGGGCACGTTCGGGATGGCGGTCCGGGCGCAGGCGGCTGGGTGCCTGGGGCAGCACCGCAAGCAGCGCCGCCTCGGCAGGTGTCAGGTGCTTGGGCGACTTGCCCAAATATGCCCAACTGGCAGCCGCCACCCCCTGCAGGGTGCCGCCAAAGGGCGCGCGGTCGAGGTAGATCTGCAGGATTTCGCGCTTCGACAGGTGCCACTCCAGCTGCGCCGTACGCCATAACTGGCGCAGCTTGCCGGCCAAGGTGCGGTCATGCGGGTCGAGCAGGCGCGCCACCTGCATCGACAACGTACTGCCGCCCGACACCACGCGCCCGCCGCGCAGGTTCAGCCAGGCCGCGCGGGCCAGGGCCAGCGGGTTGACCCCTGGGTGGCGATAGAACCAGCGATCCTCGTAGGTCAGCAGTGCCTGCAAGTACAGCGGCGAGACCTCATCCGGGCTGACCGGATAGCGCCACACGCCCTCGGCGTCGGCAAAGCGCCACAATGGCGTGCCGTCTTCGGCCAGCACCACCCGCGCCAGGTCGTCGCCTGGCATGGGCAGCGGCCAGATACGGTCAGCCAGCCACAGCAGGCCGACAGCCAGCACCAGGGTGATGACACCGGCACGGGCAATTCTGCCCGCTCGCGTGCGCGGCCGCGCTAAGCTTGGCATCGGGAACCGACTTGGCCAACTGATGGCCAAAGGCTTGGAAACGGCAAACTCGCCGACGTGTCGATCAGGAAGCAACTATGCATGTAGAAGGTTTTTTCGAGTGGCTGGGCCAGGCACTGGGTTCGTTGATCCGAGTTATCGTCGACGCATTGAGCGGGCTGTTCAACCTGCTGGCCAATGCCGGGGGCAATTTCATCGATGGCCTGGCGCGCACGCTGGGCATGGACACCTCGCTGGTCAGCATCCTTGCCCTGGTGGTTGGCCTGATGCTGCTGTACTCGGCCATCCGTGCCTTCATGCGGGCGTCGATCATCCTCGGGATCATCTGGCTGGTGCTGGGGTTGTGGGTGATGAGCTGGGTGATTCACTGAGGCCCTGCCGCCCCTCGCTTTGATGTGTTTTTTGGGTGTGGGTGTGGGTGTGTGTGTAGGAGCGGCCTTGCGTCGCGAAAGGGCCGCGGAGCGGCCCCAGGATTTCGGCGTTAACTTTGATATCGCTGGGGCCGCGCTGCGGCCCTTTCGCGACGCAAGGCCGCTCCTACAACAACCCAAGCACGCGGGGCAGCAGTGGCTTAGCGGGCGTTGACGGTCATCTCGCCCTGCCCATCGCCCACAGCCTGCAGGTTCGGCCGGTACATCGACTCGACCTGCGGCGGCGGCACCCGATAGGTGCCCGGCGTTACCGCCCGTGCCAGGTACAGCAGGTGCGTGGTGGCATAGCCATCGAGTTTGAGCGCGGCCACATAACGGTCATCACGGTACTCCTGATGCACCACGCTGGCATTCTGCATCGACTCACGCCACTCCTTTACCGCGCTGCTGGCGTTGTCCAGGCTGGCGGCGCTCTGTGCCAGGTTCTGGTTTTCCAGCTCCAGCCCCGCCGGCAGCAAGTCGACCACCAACGCATCCGGCACACGCTCTTTGGCCTTGAGCGCCAGGTGCACCAACACCAGGTCGCCACTGCGCAGGTTGTGCAGGTCCAGTGGTTGGCCGTTCATGCCCAGGTACTCGCGACGAATCTCCATGCCATTGCCGCCAGCCGCTGGCGCCTGGCGTGGGTAGCCAGAGAGGGTCAGCTGCTGGTAGAGCGTCTCGCTGCCTTGGTTTTGCACCGTCAACGGCGAAGCCAGCAACGGGCCTTCGAGCTTGAGGCCCGACGCTGCGTTGTCGAGCTCGCGGATTTCGCCTGCGCTGTCCAGCCGCGCCTGCCACTTGCCCTCCGGCTTGCCGAGCAAACCACGGCCGGCAAGGAACAGCGCGTTGCGTTCCTGAGTCGACAGCCAGCGGTTGGCCGCCAGCTCGTCAGACAGCGCGAACAAGCGTTGGTCGACCTGGTTGCTGGCCAGGTTGCTTTCTTGCAACAGCGCCAGGATCAACGCTTGGTCACGCAGGGTGCTGCCGTAGTCAGCCATCCAGCCCTTGCTGCGGCTGATGCCCAACCCGGCTTGCAAGGCCTGCTCGGCGCGTGGCTTGTCGCCCATCTTGTCCAGCGCCACGGCCAGTTGCACCAGCGGTAGACCCGAGCGGGCGTCGGCGCGGCGTTCGAACAGCCCGCGCAAGGCGCCCAGCGGTGCCTGCTGGTTGCGCGACAAGACCAGCGCAGCATAGGCCTGCACGGCGAAGCGGGTATGGTCGGCGCTCTCGCTGTAGTCGACCTCGATCAGGTTGCGTTCCTGCAGGTAGCGCAGCAGGCGTTCGTTGGCTTTCTTCAGCGCTTCGGCCGGCACGCCGTAGCCCTGGTCACGGGCACGCAGCAGGAAGTCGGTGACATAGGCGGTCAACCAGTACTCCTCCTCGCTGTCCGAGCTCCACAGGCCAAAGCTGCCGTTGTAACGCTGCATGCCCAGCAGGTGCTCGATGCCCATCTCGATCTTGCGTTTGCGCACATCGGCCGGCTCGCCCTTGATACCCAGGCGCTTGAGGCTTTCGGCATCGGCGTACAGCGACGGGTACAGGCCGCTGGTGGTCTGCTCAAGGCAACCATACGGGTAGGCTTCGAGGGCGCGGATCTGTTCGGCCAGGTTCAGCGGCGGCCGGCTCGACACCACCAGGCTGGCTTCAAGGCCCGCCGGTTCGAAGGCCGCCAGGTCAGCCTCGGGCAACGCCCATGGCTGGTCCTTCAGCGCCACCCGGTAGTGCTTGAGCATTGCCGGGTAGGCCGGGCGAACGCCCAAGGTCCACTCACGCTCGAAGGCCGTTGCCGGCTCGTTCGGCAATTGCAGGCCATTGACGCGCACCTTCACCTTACCCTGGCCCAGACCACCCTGGGCCTGCACCGGGATCATCAGCGTGGAGCGCTGGCCTTCAGCTAGGGCAACGCTGTGCACAGCGCTGGTGGCCAGGCTCAACTGGCCTTCGGTGCTGATTTCGACATTCAGTTGCTGGGCTTGGCCGGACAGGTTGGCCAGGTCCAGCGCCAGGCTGGTGCGGTCGCCGCCGGCGAGGAAGCGCGGCGCCGAGAGTTCGGCGATCAACGGCGCGGCGACCACCGTCTTGCCCTCGGCCATGCCGAAGTGATCCTCGGTCCACGCCTGGGCCATCAGCCGCAGCTCGCCGTTGAAGTCGGGGATATCGACTGTGGCCTGGCCTTCGCCTTTCTCGTCCAGGGTGACCGGCAGGCTCTGCTGCGCGACGATGGTCACCGTGGTGTTGGGGCGTTTGCCACCCTTGGCCATGGCGGCGTCACCGCCGAATGCCAGGCTGGCCAGACGGCCCTGGCCGGCTTCGATCAACTGGCCGTAGATGTCCAGTTGGTCAGCGCCATAGGCCTTGCGACCGAACAGGCTGGCGAACGGGTCGGGGGTCTTGAAGTCGGTGATGTTGAGGATGCCCACGTCAACCGCAGACAACAGCACATGCAACTGCTGCCCCGCAGCGGGTGCACTGCCATCGGCCTTGGCCACCTTGAACTTCACCGTCAGCGGCTGCTTGGGGCGCATTTTTTCCGGTGCTTGCAGGCTGACCGCGAGCTTGCGCTCGGCCCGGTCCAGCGGCAGGTGCAGCACGCCCACGGCGCGTTTAGGCGTGGCATTGGCCTTGCGCTCGCCGGGGCGAATTACCAGGGCGCTGATGTACAAGTCGTGGCGTGCCCATTGCTTGTCCAGTTGCACGTCGAAGGTCTTGCCCTCGGCCGGCACGTCGATTTCCTGCCACCACAGCGGGCCATCGCTGGACTCGATCATCAGGTAGCCGCTGCCGCCTGCCGGCGGCGTTACCGTGACCTTGGCCGAGGCACCATCGGCGTAGGAGGGTTTGTCCAGGGCCAGCTTGACCTGGTCCGGGCGCACCGCGCCGCCTTCGGCGTTGTCCTGGGCGCGGTAGCCGGCCCAGAAGCGCTCGCTGGAGACCAGGCCGGTTTCCGGGTCTTCGACTTCGACCCGGTAAGGGCCCCACTCGACCTGGAACGACAATTTGGCGGTCGAGCCGGCCTTGACGCTGACGGTCTGCTCGCTCTGGGTGAGGAATTTCTCGTTGAAGTTGTAGCTCCAGCCGTCGCTCTGCGAGTAGTTCCAGTAGTAGTCACGGCGTTCGCGAATCAGCCGCACCTTGAGGTCGTTGGCCGCAAGCTTCTTGCCGTCACGGTCGGCGACCAGGAACTCGAATTCCACCGGGCCGTCACTGTCGGTCTCCTCACCCTCGAACAGCCCGCGCAGGCCAGGCAAGCGCTCGGCCGGCCAGATCGGCTGTTCCAGGCGACGGGTGATCGGCCTGCCACCGGACTCCTGCAGGCTCGCCTGCACGGTCAGTTGCAGCGGCGAGCGGGCTTCGGCCCAGCGGCTTTCGATATCGACCACCGCCTTGCCGGCCTGGTCGAGGGTGACCTCGTCCAGCTCCAGGTCCTGGTTCAGCTCGGTTTCGGTGACCGAGCCGAACTGGTAACCCGGCAGCGCCGGCACTGCTTCGCGCAACGGGCGCACGTAGGCCTGGCCACTCAGGCGATTACCTGCGGCAGGCGCGCCGTAGAGGTAGCGCCCATCGACCTGGATGTGCGCGTCCTGATCAGGCGCAAGCGGCGTGCTGCTGCCTTTGAGCTCCAGCGCCAGGCGCTCGGGGAGGAAGTCTTCGACAAGAAACTCGTAGACCTGCTTGCGCCCGCCCCCCAAGTCGAGCAGCAATTGCCAGCGACCGGTCGGTGCTTCGCTGGCCAGTTGCAACTGGTACTGGTACAGGCCATTGCCATCGGCCTCCCAGACAAACTTGCGGCTGACCTGCTCATCGGGGCGGCGTACTTCCACGCTGACGGGCTGGGCCTTGACCGGCTTGCCATCCTGATCGCGCAGCAGGCCGTTGAGCAGCACGGTCTCGCCCGGGCGATACAGGTCGCGTGGGCCGAAGATGAACAGTTGCAAAGGGTTGGCCTGAGGGCCGGTGATGTCGAATTCGGCCAGGTCCAACGCTGCGGTGTTCAGGCGCAGCAAGGTGGTGTGCACGCCCTGGGTGGCAATCAAGGTATCGGCCTTGGGCGTGATCGGCAGCTGGGCGTGGCCTTCGCCATCGGTCTTGGCCTGGGCCAACAGCTTGCCCTTCTCATCGTGTATCTCAAGGTTGACGTCTTTCATCGCCTTGCCCCCTTCCAGGGCCTGGGCGAACACGTCGAGGCGGTCGCGGAAGCGGTGCGCAGAGACGCCGATGTCGCTGAGGCTGAACAGGGTGGCCGGCTGCGAATAATCGTAAGTGCCAGAAGCACGCATCACCGCCAGGTACACACCCGGCGCCTGCAGCGGCTTGATCCCGGCGATCGGCAGCAATACGGTTTCGCGGGTGTTGCGCGCCGGGTTGAGGTCGAAACGGCCACTGTAGACCAGCTCGGCCATGGCCAGGGTTTCTTTGGACTGGTAGGAATACAGGCTGCTGTTGCGCCCCCAGTTGACCAGGAAGGTCGACAGCATCTCGGGCTTCACGCGGAAGAATTCGACATCGACCTTGTCGACGTTGAGGGCGATCACCGGCAGGCCTTCGGCCAGGCGCGTGGGCAGCAGCGAGCCGCGGCTGGCAAAGCCGATGGTCGGCTGCATGTCGCGGGTTTCCAGGCGGGTCACCGACTCGCTGTCGAGCTGCTGGCCGTTGACCGCCAGCAGGCCTTTGTCGACGGTCAGCACCAGCTTGCGCTGCGGCTCGAGGTGGCGCAGGCGCAGCTCCATCTGGTTGTCGGAGAGTTCCCAGGCACCATCGACCTTGCCTTTGACAGTGTCGACCAGGTGCAGCTTGGCGGCAAAGTCCTGTTTGGCATCCAGCGGCGCCGAGAAGCTGATCGACAACGTGCTGGCGCCATCGAGCTGCACTTCCGAGACATCCAGCACCGTCAGCGCGCGGCCCTCGTAGCGCTTGGCGAGCACGGCGGGGTCTTCGCGCTTGGCCGGTTGCACCTCGGCGGGCGTGGTGGCTGCCGGTTTCTCGGCCGGCGCCGGTTTGTCCGGCGCAGATGAGTCACAAGCACTGAGCAACGCCAGCGCGCAGGCCAGCAACAATCCTTTGTTGAACATGGTGTGGGAACTCTTTGGCAGCGTGTACGTGAGGGCAGCAACTATAGCGCAACGCCGGGCGCATCACCCGAGGTCGAGCGCCAGGTGAGACCGCGTTCGCGCGCATTGGTTGCCTGGCCGGTACACTGTGGCCTGCAAACGCAGCCCCCATGACCTTAGGACACCGATGAGCTCCCTCACCACCGACTGGCGCGACCGCCCTACCCACCGCAAGGTCTGGGGCCTGGCCGCACCGATGATCCTCTCCAATATCTCGGTACCGCTGGTGGCGCTGGTCGACAGCACCGTCATTGGCCACCTGCCCCATGCCCATCAGCTGGGCGCAGTGGCGGTGGGCGCCACCCTGTTCACCTTCATGGTCGGCCTGATGGGCTTTCTGCGCATGGGCTCTACCGGCTTCGCAGCCCAGGCTGCCGGCCGCGGCGACGGCGCAGCATTGCGCCAGGTGCTGGTGCAAGGGCTGCTGCTGGCCGTGGGCTTTGCCGTGATCATCGGCCTGCTGGCGCTGCCCTTCAGCCAGCTTGCACTTCATGCGATGCAGCCCAGCGCGGCGTTGCAGCAATCCACCGAAGATTTCTTCCACACTCGCCTGTTCGGGCTGCCTGCTGCATTGGCCAGCTACGCGCTGGTCGGCTGGTTCCTGGGCACCCAGAATGCCAGGGCGCCGCTGGCCATTCTGCTGACGACCAACCTGCTGAACATCGTGCTCAACCTGTGGTTCGTACTCGGCCTGGACTGGGGGGTGCTGGGTTCGGCGCGGGCGTCGGTGATCGCCGAATGGAGCGCCGCGCTGCTGGGGCTGGCCCTGACCCGCCCGGCCCTGCGCGCCTACCCTGGGCACATCGCCTGGGCGGCGTTGAAGCGCTGGCAGGCATGGCGGCCACTGCTGGCCGTCAACCGCGATATCTTCCTGCGCAGCCTGGCCTTGCAGCTGGTGTTTCTGTTGATCACCGTGCAAGGCGCACGCCTGGGTGAAGCGACGGTGGCCGCCAACGCATTGTTGCTCAATGGCCTGCTGCTGACCGCCTACGCCCTCGATGGCCTGGCCCATGCTGTCGAGGCCTTGTGCGGGCACGCCATTGGTGCGCGCGACCACACCAGCCTACGCCGCGCGTTGGTCGTGGCGTGTGAGTGGTCGCTGATCACCAGCGTCGGGTTTGCCGTGTTGTTCCTGCTGGGGGGGCATCTGTTCATCGACCTGCAGACCGATATCGACAGCGTGCGGGCGGCGGCTTATCCGTACCTGCCGTATCTGGCGGTGCTGCCATTGGTGGCGGTGTGGAGTTACTTGCTGGACGGGCTGTTCATCGGCGCCACGCGGGCCAGGGAAATGCGCAATGCGATGCTGATTTCGGTGGTGCTTGCGCTGCCGGTGGCGTGGGGCATGAGCGGGTTTGGCAACCATGGGTTGTGGCTGGCGTTTCTTGGCTTCATGGCGCTGCGGGCGGTGACGCTGGGGTGGGTTGGGTGGCGGTTGCAGCAAAAGGGGTTGTGGATTCGGTAGTGCCGAGGCCGCTCCTATAGAGGTTATGCGATGCCTGTAGGAGCGGCCTTGCGTCGCGAAATGAGGGCGCAGCCCTCACCTGCTGACCTACAGCCACACACAATCCCAATGTGAGTACTCGCCAGCACGCTGCACCAGACCGGCACGAATGGGATTGGCGACGATGTAACGCGCTGCGGCTTTTACATCATCTTCTTTGCGTAGTGCCCGATCATGGTAACCCCGTTGCCAGCTATGCCGACGTTCTGCACCCAGCCAATGTCAGCAGGTAAAGACCGGGGGTGACCTCGGTGAGGGCTTCGCCCTCATTTCGCGACGCAAGGCCGCCAAGCGGCCCCAACGATCACGAAGACAAGTACGAAGAGCGGGTCAACCCAAGGCGCAAGGCATCAAGGTACTGGGTCCGCTCACGCGCGCTGATCTTCGCGCTGGCCACCTTGTCGCGGTAGTGAGTCATCAACTCCTCCGGCGACAAGTGCACGTAACGCAGCATGTCTTCGATGGTGTCGTGGGTCTCGATACCGGCGTGGTACACGCTGCCATCGGCGTTCTGGTAGATGTTCACCGAGTCGGTGTCACCAAACAAGTTGTGCATGTCGCCCAGGATCTCCTGGTAGGCGCCGACCAGGAACACGCCCAGCAGGTAGTCCTCACCCTCATTGAGCGCATGCACCGGCATGCTGGTCTCGATGCTCTGCTCGTCGACGTACTGGTTGATCTTGCCGTCGGAGTCACAGGTCAGGTCTTGCAGCACCGCACGACGCAGCGGCTCCTCATTCAGACGATGCAGCGGGATGATCGGCAGCACCTGGCCGATGGCCCAGGTGTCCGGCAGGCTCTGGAACACCGAGAAGTTGCAGATGTACTTGTCGGCCAGCTTGTCGTTGAGCTCGTCCAGCACCTGACGGTGCGAACGCTGGCGTGCCTTCAGCGAGTTGTGCAGGCGACGGCACACGGCGAAGTAGCACTGCTCGGCCAGGGCCTTCTCGGCCAGGCTGATCTTGCCATCGGCATACTGCGCCGCCACGTCACCCATGTAGTGGGTGGCGCGCCAGTAAGTCTCGGTGACCATCTCGATGTCGGTCGGGCCGAGCAGGTCGGCCAGCCACTGCACGGTCTGCGGCAGGGCCTCTTTGTTCTCGATGGTCGGCACGTCGTCGTTGTGTTTCTCGACGTCGGTCACCTGGATCACCAGCATGGCGTGGTGCGCGGTCAGCGAACGGCCGCTCTCGGAGAAGATGTGCGGGTGCGGCAGGCCCTGCGCGTCGCAGAACTCCTTGAGCATGCCCACCACCACGCCGGCGTAGTCATCCATGTCGTAGTTGATGGAACTGGCATTGCGCGAGTGGGTGCCGTCGTAGTCCACACCCAGGCCACCGCCGACGTCGATGTGATCGACCGGCAGGCCCAACGCACGCAGCTCGCCGTAGTAACGGATGGCTTCCTTGAAGCCGTGCTGGTAGTCGGCCAGGTTGGCGATCTGCGAGCCCATGTGGAAGTGCAGCAGGCGGATGCCCTGGTCCAGGCCGGCATCGCGGAAGCGTTGCACCACCGAAATCAGCTGGGCGGCAGACAACCCGAACTTGGACTTCTCGCCACCGGTGTCCGCCCACTTGCTCGAAGCCAGCGAAGACAGGCGCACACGCAAGCCCACCTGCGGCTTCACCTTCAGCTCGGCGGCCTCCTCGATCACCAGGGCGACCTCGGACTCCTTCTCGATGACGATGAACACGTTGTGGCCCAGCTTCTGGCCCATCAGCGCCAAGCGAATGAACTCGCGGTCCTTGTAACCGTTGCAGACGATGGTGCCGCCCTTCGGCGCCAGCGCCAGCACCGCCAGCAGCTCAGGCTTGGAGCCGGCCTCAAGGCCGATCGAGACATTCTGGGTGGCGATGATGTTTTCCACCACCGCTTCCTGCTGGTTGACCTTGATCGGGTACAGCGCGGTGTACTGGCTCTGGTACTCCAGGCGCGCGATGTTGGCGTCGAACGCACCGGTCAGCTGGCGTACGCGGTCTTGCAGGATATCGGGGAAGCGCACCAGCAACGGCAACGACAGGCCGCTCTGGCGCAGCTCGTCGACCTGCTCGAACAGGTCGATCGGCGCGCTCTGGGGGCCATTGGGGCGCACTTCGACGCGCCCGGCTTCATTGATGGCGAAATAACCAGCGCCCCAATGGCGGATGCCGTAAACACTGCGGCTGTCGGCCACGGTCCATTGGCTACCATCGTCTTTGCGTGTGCGTCGTACGGACATTCAAGTCCCCTATAGATAAGTCGAAGACACTGCCCCAACAAAAGGGCCGGCGCAGTGTAAAAGCTGAAAATGACGGTTCGTCCGGTTCAGGGGTAGACCCTGCCAACAGGAACGAGTTTAGAAAGCACTGGGCAAAAAATCGCGCGCTGGCCTCAGCCGCCGGACTTTTTAGCTTTGAAACCCTGTTTGGTCAGCTCGCCGATCAACAGCTCGACATGGTCGCCCTGAATCTCGATAACCCCGTCCTTCAAGGCGCCACCAGTACCGCAGCGGCGCTTGAGCGTGGTGGCCAGCTCCTTGAGCTGATCGAGGGGCAGCGGCACGCCGGTGACAGTGGTCACGGTCTTGCCACCGCGGCCTTTGCTTTCACGGCGCACACGGGCAGTACCATCCCCCTCGGGGACGACTTGCTGCTTGCAGGTGCAGGCATCCACCGGCTGGCCACAGTCGGGGCAGTGCCGACCGGCATCGGTGGAGTAAACGAGACCGCCAAGGGCGGCGAAGGAAGAAGCTTTCTTGGCCACTTTTGTTCCTCTGTGCTGAGGACAAAAACTGGTCGGCGGGAGCCGACCGCGAAGCCCCACTCTGGCAGGGGCGGCGCTACTGCCGCAAGATCCTGCGGCAGCCCGAAAAGGGCGCGCAGTGTAACGATAAATCGGGGGCTTGTGTAGGAGCGGGTTTACCCGCGAACAAGGGCGTAGCCCTTGCCATGAAACGCAGGTGTCTGGGACGGCCTCTTGCGGCTAAACCCGCACCTACAGACTGGCTCTATACCGCTGCAACGCCGCCAACGAGTCCGGGCAATACGGCATGCCCAGGCTTTCTGCCTGGGCCTGCTCCAGGCTGATGAACCGCGCCTCGCTCACCTCCTCCGGCTGCAAGCGCAAAGGCGCATCGGACACCGCCGAATACACCGCACACCACAAGCGGTTATCAGGCTGGTCGAAGTAGAAGCGCTCATGAAAGCGCAACGCAACGCCATCGACACCCAGCTCTTCGGCCAATTCCCGGGCTGCCGATTCGGCATACCCCTCGCCCGCCGTCACCATGCCGCCTGCAGCTACATCCCAGTACCCAGGGTACAGCGCCTTGCTCAAAGTACGCCGGTGCACGCACAACTCACCGGCGCCATTGAACAGCAAGATGAACGTGCAACGGCCGATCAGGCCGCGCTCACGCAGCTCAGCCCTGGGCAGGGCACCCAGTACCTGATCGGCCTCGTCGACCCAGGCGACCAGCTCACGGTCGGAAGCCGCCCGGTGGGCGGCCTCCTTGGTGCTGATGACCACGATCAGCCCTGCGACAGCAGCTGACGCAGGTCGATGACCGCAGCGTTGGCGCGGGAGATGTAGTTGGCCATGACCAGCGAGTGGTTGGCCCACATGCCGAAGCCGCTGCCATTCAGCACCATCGGGCTCCACAGCGCTTCCTGCGAGGCTTCCAGCTCACGGATGATCTGGCGCACGCTAACGGTGGCGTTCTTCTTCGCCAGCACGTCGGCGAAGTCGACCTCGATGGCACGCAGCAGGTGCGACAGCGCCCAGGCTTGACCACGGGCCTCATAGAACACGTTGTCGATCTGCAGCCATGGGGTTTCGACCACCTCCTCGTCAACCTGCGGCGCCTGGCCAGGTTGCACCGACTCGGTCTTCAGGGTGGTGTTGAGCTTGACCCGGCCAACGCTGGCCGAAAGGCGCTGCGACAGCGAACCCAGGCGGGTGGCCACATCGCCCAGCCAGTTATTCAGGTTGTCGGCACGGGTGTAGAAGATCGCGCCTTTGTCGCCAGCGGCGAGGCGGGTCTGGTAGCGGTTGAGCGACTTGATGCCTTCTTCGAATTCCGACTCGCTCGACGGCAGGATCCAGCTCTTGTTGTCGAAGTTGAAGCGCGGCTCGGCCTTGGCCAGGTCGGCGTCTTCGGTGGACTGCGACTGCGAACGGGCGAAGTCCTTGCGCAGGGCACGGGACAGGTCGCGGACCTGAACCAGCACGCCGTATTCCCAGCTCGGCATGTTGTCCATCCACAGCCCCGGCGGGAAGCGGTCGTTGGAGATGTAACCGCCCGGCTTGTTCAGCAGGGTACCGGCGACAGTCTTGAGGGTTTCGATGGTGGTGTAGCCGACCACCATCTGCTGGCCATTGCGCTCGGCCGCGGTCTGGGCGTTCTGCTGCACCGGGAACAGCTCCGGCTCCTGGCTCCAGTACCAACCCAGGCCGATGCAGACCAACAGGTACAGGCCGATCAGGGTACCCAGAGCACGGCTCCAGAGCCCGCCCAGGTAGCTACGGGCGGCGGCGCCACGGCCATCAACACGCTCGCGGGGTTCGGCTTTGGCCTCGCGGTTTTTCCAGTCCAGCATGGCATTGTCCTTAATCAGTCTCGACGGTTCAGGGGCTTTGACCACAGGCGTGCGCCAGGGTGCCACGGCAAGCCCGCGTCGCTGCACTATAAAGCAGACACTGCCGTACGCATAAGCGACCAGTGGGTCTGTAACTGAATATTCGTTCTAAACCCTTTGTTGATGGAGGGCACTCACCCAAAGGTAAAGAGCTGCTAGCATAGAGCCATCATCGAACCTGCATACCACCCACCCAAAAGTAGCCAGGACATGAGCCAAGCAGTCGATCCGAGCCAGCAGTGCCCCGCCCAGCACCTGTCGCGTACCGGCCTGCGCAAGGATGACCCGCTCAACCAGGTGCCGCTGCCCCTGCGCAAGCCGGTGTACATCCTTTTGCAGGACCACGAGCGTGCCCAGCGCCTGGCCCAACAGCTGGAGTTCTTCGGCCTTGGCGTGCAGCCCCTGTTCAGTGCCGATGCCTTCCACGCATCGCTCAGTGAATGCCCGCCTTCGGCCATCGTCATGGACGTGGACTTCACCGGTAGCGGCCAGGGCCTGCTCCTGGCAGCCCAAGCTCAGGCCCAGGCTCAGCAGGGTTTGCCGCAGCCCATTCCGCTGCTGTTCTTCAGCCATCACGAAACCGATACCCCTACCCGCCTGGCGGCGGTGCGCGCCGGCGGCAAGGAGTTCCTCACCGGCACGCTGGAAGCCTCCAGCCTGCTGGAAAAGGTCGAACTGCTGACCAGCGCGACCCCGCACGACCCGTTGCGGGTATTGATCATCGACGACTCGCGCACCCAGGCCCTGCACACCGAGCGCGTGCTCGCCAGCGCGGGCATGATCACCCGCAGCCTGACCGACCCGATCCGCACCATGGCGGAACTGGCCGACTTCCAGCCCGACCTGATCATCCTCGACCTGTACATGCCGGCCTGCACCGGCCCGGAGCTGGCCAAGGTGATCCGCCACAATGACCGCTACGTCAGTGTGCCGATCATCTACCTGTCGGCCGAGGACGACCTGGACAAGCAGCTCGATGCCATGAGCGAGGGCGGCGATGACTTCCTGACCAAGCCGTTTCGCTCGCGCCACCTGATCACCACCGTGCGCAACCGCGCCGCCCGAGCCCGCCACCTCAAGTCACGCATGGTCCGCGACAGCCTAACCGGGCTGTACAACCACACCCACATCCTGCAATTGCTCGAAGACTGCAGCTACCGCGCCCGGCGCGAGCAGCAGCCGCTGAGCTTCGCCATGCTCGATATCGACCGTTTCAAGCAGATCAACGACCGCCACGGGCACCCGATGGGCGACCGGGTGATCAAGAGCCTGGCACTGTTCCTCAAGCAACGGCTGCGCAAGACCGATTTCATTGGCCGGTATGGTGGCGAAGAGTTCGCCATCGTCATGCCCAATACCGCACTGGATGCCGCGCACAAGGTGCTGGACGAGATCCGGCGGCGGTTTGCCGAAATTCTTTATCCGGCGCAGCCGCGTGACCTGAACTGCACGTTCAGCGCAGGCGTGGTGCAACTGGACGATGAGCTGGATGCGCTGACCATGGCCAGTGCGGCTGACGAGGCGTTGTACCGGGCCAAGCATGCGGGGCGTAACTGCGTGGTGCGGGTCGAACCCTAGGCCTTTGCAGGGGCCGATAAAGGCCAAATGCCATCTATTTCTCACAGCGAGCCCCAGCCGTCATCACTGCGTAACAAAACCGCAATAACTTCAGGCGCTTACTTCTCCCACTCCCCGCAGGAAGTTCGCGGCTATGCGCCTGAAGTGGCTGACCAATTTCAACACCCTGTTGCTGGTGACCGTCTGCATCGCCCTGGGCGCGACCCTGTGGTGGTCGCAGCGTGCCCTGGAGCGCCCCTATCAGATGATGGAGCGCTACCTGGGCCTGTCCCAGCAGTTCCAGAACCAGGCTGCGCGCAACATCCAGGCCTACCTGGGCAGCGGTGACGCCTTGCGCCACGCCGCCGCCATGGAGGCCAACCAGCAGTTGCAAGCGGCTTTGGCCGAATGGCCCGAGGCGTTGGCCGGCACACTGCGCCCCAGCCTCGACAGCCTGCAGGCCTTTACCGCCGACGAACTGCTGGCGGCCGGCAAGCTGGCCGGTGACCCGCAAGCGCTGCTGTTGCAGGCCGAGCGCGAACTGGGGGCCAACTTCGAACAGTTGGCCGGCTACGCCCGGGACAGCAGCAGTGCCGAGGCCGACCGCTACCTGCTGCCGCTACTCGACGCCACCGTGCACCTCGGGCGCCTGTCGCTGGCCCGCGACAAGCTGGTCAGCAGTGGCCGCCCTGAACTGGCCGATGAAGTGGAGCGCGAACTGCAACTGATCCGCGCCCAGGCCCAGGCCATCGACAGCCTGCCGTTGCTTGGCGTGACCCGAGCGGCCGAGTCCAATGCCGACGATTTCGCCGCCATGATGGGCCTGCAGACCCAAGCCAGCGAGCAGCAGGAAGACATCGCCGTCGGCCTCAAGCGCGAACTGCTAAGCCTGCTCAATCGCTACCCGGCCGAACTGCAACGCACCCGCGAGCAGATCGAACGCCGCGCCGCCCTGGCCGCCAGCGCGGGCCAGCGCCTGGAAGCGGTGCAACAGGCCATCGCCGGGCTGGAGCCGCAGGTCCGCGGCGAGCATGCCCGGATCGCCGCCGAAGTGCGTATCAGCCAAGGCCTGATGATCGGCCTGATCCTGCTGATCGCCCTGCTCATCGACACCCTGCAGCGGCACTTGGCGCGAACCCTGACCAGCCTGGCTCCGGCCCTGTCGCAATGGGCCGAGGGCGATTTCGCCGAACCCATCGCCCTGGGCAAGACCAACCGCGAGCTGCACGACATACAGGAATCGCTCAACCGCCTGCGCCAGTACCTCGTGGCCCTGGTCGGCACCCTGCGCCACAACGCCGAGCAGGTGGCCGGCAGCAGCCACGCCCTGGCCGGCATGAGTGCCGCCCTGCACGACGGGGCCGAGCGCCAGGCCGGCGATACGGGGCAGATCCGCGACGCGCTCGCTGAACTGGAGGCCACCATCCAGCAAGTGGCCGGCGATGCCAGCGCCGCCGCCGACGCCAGCCATGATGCGGGGCGTGCGGTGGAACGCGGCCAGGCGGTGATCGGCCAGAGCTTGTCCGGTTTGCGTGAACTGGTCGACGAGGTGCAGGGCAATGCCCGCATGATCGAACAGTTGGCCGAAGAGTCTGCCACCATTGGTGGTGTGTTGACGGTGATTCGCTCGATTGCCGAGCAGACCAACCTGCTGGCCCTCAACGCCGCGATCGAAGCTGCGCGCGCCGGCGAAATGGGCCGCGGCTTTGCCGTGGTGGCTGACGAAGTGCGCTCCCTGGCACAACGCACCACCGGTGCGACGGGCGAGATCCAGGCGCTGATCGACCGCTTGCAGCAGGCGGCCAAGGGCTCGGTGGCGGGCATGCGGGCGCAACTCGAACATGCCGAGGCCACTGCCAGCCAGGCCCAGGCCGCTGACGGCGCGCTGGACGAAATTGTCCGCGCCATTGGCACCATTGCCGATACCGCAGTGCGCATTGCCGATGTCACGGCTCAGCAGAGCGGCGCGGTGAGCGAGATTCGCGACCATAGCGAGCGGATTCATGCGTTGGGTGAGGACAATTTGCAGCGCATTGGCGAGGGGCGCGAGCAAGGCGAGCAATTGCTGAACCTGGGCAGCGAGCTGAGCACGGCTGTGCGTGCGTTCAGGGTCTGATCGTCTGCCTGTGGGGCCGGTACAGGCGATACAAGCAACAGCGGCCATGTGTCGCTCGCCCAGACGCCACACGCCAAATCCAGACCAACTCCGTTATCATGCCCAGCACGTTCCACCTCGCGAGTCCGCCATGCGCCGCCTGTTTCTCCTGCTGTTCCTGCTGCTGGCCAGCCCTGCCTTCGCTACGGGCCTGCTCGACAACCGCCCAAGCGCCACCCTCGGCGCCGCTTCCTTGTCCAACGCCGCAGATTTCCTGCCCGTTCACGAAGCATTCAAGCTCAGCCTGATCCAGGCCGACGCCCAGCACATCAAACTGCGCTTCGTCGCCACCGACGGCTACTACCTATACCGCCACCGTTTCCAGTTCCGCACGGAACCGGCCGACGTGGCCCTGGGCACGCCCAACATCCCCAAGGGCGAAGCCAAGCACGACGAATTCTTCGGTGACGTCGAGGTGTATCACGGCGTGCTCGACATCGAACTACCCCGCACCGATTCACGCGCGTTCACCCTGTTGGTGGGTTACCAGGGGTGCGCCGACAAGGGCCTGTGCTACCCGCCGGAAACCGAGCGCCTGAGCATCGACGGCGAAGGCGGTGCCGCCGCTGTTGCGCCGGCGGCCGGTGAACAGGGCTGGAACTGGAAATCGCTGTTGCTGTTCTTCATCGCCGGCGTCGGCCTGACCTTCACCCCCTGCGTACTGCCGATGCTGCCGATTCTCTCGGGCGTGGTCCTGCGCGGCCAGGTCGGTGGGCTGCGCGGGCTGGCGCTGTCACTGGCGTACATCCTGCCGATGGCGGTCAGCTTCGCGGCACTGGGCGCGCTGATGGGCCTGTTCGGTGCCGGCCTCAACCTGCAGGCGCGCCTGCAGTCGGCTTGGCTGCTGGTGCCCTTCGCGCTGTTTTTCGTGGTGTTCGCCCTGGCCATGTTCGGCCTGTTCGAGCTCAAGCTGCCGCAAGCCTTGAGCAACCGCCTCGACAACGTCGCCAGCCGCACCAAGGGTGGCTCGTTGCTCGGCGCAGCGGTGCTGGGCGTACTTTCCAGCCTGCTGGTGTCGCCCTGTGTGTCGGCACCGCTGGCCGGTGCCCTGCTCTATATCAGCGCCAGTGGTGATGCCTTGGGCGGTGCGCTCAAGCTGTTCGCCCTGGGCCTTGGCATGGGTGCGCCGCTGCTGCTGGTGGCCACCGGCGGCGCGGCCTGGCTGCCGAAGAGCGGCCCGTGGCTGAACACGGTGAAAAACGCCATCGGTGTGCTGCTGCTGGGCCTGGCCATCGGCCTGCTCAGCCGCGTACTGCCCGGGCCGCTGACCTTGCTGCTGGTCGGCTTCCTGGCCGGCGGTGTGGCGGTGTTCCTCGGCGCCGTGGAGTTCGTTATCAAAACCCCGCGCCAGCGCCTGGCACAACTGCTGGGCCTGGCCTTGCTGGTGTACGCCCTGGCCTGCTGGTACGGGGCGCTCAATGGCCAGGGCGACCCGCTGCGCCCCTTGCCGGCGCCCGGCGTGGCTGCTGGCAGTGCTGGCCCTACCGCCCCCGCGGATGCCTGGCAGACCATCACTACCCCCGCCGCGCTGGACGCCGCCCTGGCCCAGGCCAAGGCCGCCGGCCAGCCGGTGCTGCTCGACTGGTACGCCGACTGGTGCATCAGCTGCAAGGTGATCGAGCACGAAGTGCTCAACGCCGCGCAGGTCCAAGCGCAGCTGGGCGCGTTCAAGCTGCTGCGCTTCGACATCACCGACAGCAATGCCGAGCAGCGCACCCTGCTCGATCGCTACCAACTGTTCGGCCCGCCCGCGCTGCTGTTCTTTGCAGCGAACGGCAGCGAAATGACCAGCGATCGGGTCATTGGCGAGATAAACGCCGGCGATTTTGCCGAGGTTCTGGCGCGCGTGCGCGGCAAACTCGGTCTATAACTTCCGGCGGGCCGCAGAAAATCCTCTGCACAGTGACCGGATTTAATCATCCGGTCACATACTTCGCGCGAATCTCGGACATCGTGCTGGCTATTGCCGGGAACTGGACACTTGCCGTCGCTTTGCGGCACACTCGCCGCGCTGTGTCGAATTGCCCTACAAATCCAAGGAATCCGCAGATGGCTACGCTACTGGTGCTTCACGGCCCCAACCTCAACCTGCTCGGTACCCGCGAGCCGGGCCACTACGGCGCCGTGACCCTGGCCCAGATCAACCAGGACCTGGAGCAACGTGCCCGCGCCGCAGGCCACCATCTGCAATACCTGCAGAGCAATGCCGAATACGAACTGATCGACCGTATTCACGCCGCACGCAACGAGGGTGTGGACTTCATCCTGATCAATCCGGCTGCTTTCACCCACACAAGTGTCGCATTACGTGACGCATTGCTTGCGGTGAGCATCCCATTCATCGAAGTGCACCTGTCCAACGTGCACAAACGCGAATCGTTCCGCCACCACTCCTACTTTTCCGATGTGGCCGTAGGGGTGATTTGCGGCCTGGGCGCCAGCGGTTATCGCATGGCCCTGGAGTCCGCGCTGGAACAACTGGCTGCCAACGCACAGCCCTGATGACAGAGACCCTGGCCTAAGTGGGCCGGGGTTTGAGAGAAACGTTCTAGACACGTTTTCAATTACGCCCCCTGACCGAACCTTGGGAGTTGATGATTAATGGATATCCGTAAAGTCAAGAAACTGATCGAACTGCTGGAAGAGTCTGGCATCGACGAACTGGAGATCAAGGAAGGCGAAGAGTCGGTCCGTATCAGCCGTCACAGCAAGACCCCAGCAGCTCAGCAGTTCTACGCACCGGCCCCGATGGCTGCCGCACCTGTAGCTGCCCCGGCCGCTGCCGCTGCTGCTGCCCCGGTCGCCGAAGCCGCTGCCCCGGCCCTGAAAGGCACCGTGGTGCGTTCGCCGATGGTTGGTACCTTCTACCGCAAACCATCGCCAACCTCGCCGAACTTCGCTGAAGTTGGCCAGTCGGTGAAAAAGGGCGACACCCTGTGCATCGTCGAAGCCATGAAGATGATGAACCACATCGAAGCCGAGTTCGGCGGTGTCATCGACGCCATCCTGGTAGAAGACGGCCAGCCGGTTGAGTTTGACCAGCCGCTGTTCACCATCGTTTGAACCGCGGAGAGCCAACGATGTCTGCGAAGCTCGAAAAAGTCCTGATCGCCAACCGCGGGGAAATTGCCCTGCGGATCCTGCGTGCCTGCAAAGAGCTGGGCATCAAGACCGTCGCCGTGCACTCCACGGCTGACCGCGAACTGATGCACCTGGGTCTTGCAGACGAGTCGGTCTGCATCGGTCCTGCGCCCTCCAAAGGTTCCTACCTGCACATCCCGGCGATCATCGCTGCCGCCGAAGTCACCGGCGCCACCGCGATCCACCCGGGCTACGGCTTCCTGGCTGAAAACGCCGACTTTGCCGAGCAGGTAGAAAAATCCGGTTTCGCCTTCATCGGCCCGAAAGCCGACACCATTCGCCTGATGGGCGACAAGGTTTCGGCCAAGGACGCGATGATCAAGTCGGGCGTTCCGACCGTACCGGGCTCTGATGGCCCGCTGCCGGAAGACGAAGAAGTCGCCCTGGCAATCGCCCGTGACGTCGGCTACCCGGTGATCATCAAGGCCGCCGGTGGCGGTGGTGGTCGCGGCATGCGTGTGGTGCACAAGGAAGAGGACCTGATTTCCTCGGCCAAGCTGACCCGTACCGAAGCCGGTGCTGCGTTTGGCAACCCGATGGTCTACCTGGAGAAGTTCCTGACCAACCCACGTCACGTGGAAGTTCAGGTACTGTCCGACGGCCAGGGCAACGCCATCCACCTGGGCGACCGTGACTGCTCGCTGCAGCGCCGTCACCAGAAGGTACTGGAAGAAGCGCCGGCACCGGGCATCGACGAGAAGGCCCGTCAGGAAGTCTTCAAGCGTTGCGTCGATGCGTGCATCGAAATCGGCTACCGCGGTGCGGGTACTTTCGAGTTCCTGTACGAGAACGGCAACTTCTACTTCATCGAGATGAACACCCGCGTACAGGTTGAGCATCCGGTGTCGGAAATGGTCACTGGCATCGACATCGTCAAGGAGATGCTGAGCATCGCCGCTGGCAACAAGCTGTCGTTCCGCCAGGAAGACGTGGTGATCCGTGGTCACTCCCTGGAGTGCCGGATCAACGCCGAAGACCCGAAGAAGTTCATCCCGAGCCCAGGCACGGTCAAGCACTTCCACGCACCGGGTGGCAACGGCGTTCGCGTCGATTCGCACCTGTACAGCGGTTATTCGGTTCCACCGAACTACGACTCGCTGATCGGCAAGCTGATCACCTACGGCAAGGACCGCGAAGAAGCCATGGCGCGCATGCGCAATGCGCTGGACGAGATCGTCGTCGACGGCATCAAGACCAACATCCCACTGCACCGCGACCTGGTGCGTGATGAAGGTTTCTGCAAAGGCGGCGTCAACATTCATTACCTCGAGCACAAACTGGCTAGCCAGGAGTGATTGTGTAGTGTGATGTGATGAAAACCCCGGACTTGTTCCGGGGTTTTTTATTGGCTGCAGGAAGTAGGTGATGCTGATAGGTGCATGCCTTGAGGGGTGTGTTGCCTATGAGATCTCACCCTTTCATCCGCGGCATCTCGATACGATGCTCATGCACCCGCCGATACAACGTCGCCCGCGAAATCCCCAACGCCCGCGCCGCATCCGCCGGCTTCCAGCGATGCCGGATCAAGGCATCGAGCAACAGCTGCCGCGCCGGGCTGGAAAGGCCACGGTCGCCAGAGGGCAACGCATCGCCACGCACCTCCTGCGGCAAATCCTCAAGCGTGACCCAGCCGCCTTCACTCACCGCACAGGCATAGCGCAACACCTGGCGAAGCTGGCGCAAGTTGCCCGGCCAGCGATACAGCAACAGCGCCTGCAATGCATCATCCGCCAGCATCACCTCGACACCGCACGCCTCCGCTTCCTCGGCCAACAACTGATGAACCAACCCCAACCGGTCCTCCCGATCCCGCAGCGGCGGTAACTCGAACCTGGCGTTGGCCAGGCGGAAATACAGGTCCTCGCGAAAACGCCCATCCGCCACCATCGCCGCCAGATCCCGGTGCGTCGCGCAGATCACCTGGATATCCACCCGCTCACGCCGCGCAGCCCCCAGTGGCGCCACCTCGCCCTCGGCCAGCACGCGCAGCAGGCGGGTCTGCAGATTCAGCGGCATGTCGCCGATCTCGTCGAGGAACAACGTGCCGCCATCAGCCTGCTGCAAAAGCCCCTGCATGCCTTTGCTGGAAGCCCCGGTGAACGCCCCGGCCACATAGCCGAACAGCTCGCTCTCGATCAGGCTCTCGGGGATGGCTGCGCAGTTCAGCGTGACGAAGGGCCCTTCACGCCGCAGGCTTTGCTGGTGCAACTGACGGGCGAAAACCTCTTTGCCGGCGCCTGTCTCACCCTGCACCAGCACCGCCAGGTTGCAGTCCTTGACCCGCGTGGCCAGGCGCAAGTGCTGCTCGATGCGCGCATCCTGCGTCTGGCGCAACCGCTGCGCTTGCGGGCGCCGTTGCGGTGCGCTGACCCGGCCATACAGCTCGCCCCAGCCAGGCAGGCGTTGCGCCGAGGCCTCGTTGATGCAGCGCAGTTGGCCCGGGTCGAACAATTCGCCGATATGCTCGGGCAAGCGGCCCAGGCGCTCCACCAGCCGCTGGCGGGCCAGGCTGTTGAGCGCCTGCAGACGGCCGTCGGCATCCCAGGCCAGCAGGTAATCCGGCTGGCTCTCGACGTAGCCCGGTGTGCCATGCGCACGCATGACCCAATGGCCCTGGGCGCTGTGCATGAAAAACGCGTTTTCGATCTCGCGCGCAGTCTGCTCGACCAACTGCCGGATCAGGTGCTGGCTGCGGCGATCATCCGGGGACTGCAAGGCGGACACATCCACCACGCCAAGCAGCTCGCCGAGCGGGTCGAACACCGGCGCCGCGGTGCAGGTCAGGCCGATGAAGGCGGCGCGAAAGTGATCGCGCTTGTGCACCGTGACCGGCGCCTTGCTGGTCAGCACCGCCGCCACCCCACAGGTGCCCTCCTCGCCCTCCGACCAGCACGTGCCGAGGTACAGCCCGGCCTTGCGGCAGTCGTTGCGGATGGCCGACTCAACCCGGTAATCGATGGTCTGCCCTTGGGCATCGGTAAGCAGTACGCAATAGTCGGCGCCGCGCACCCGTTCATGCAGCCGCGCCACCGCATCGCTGGCGATGCGCAAGAACAGCTCGGCGCGTTCGCGGCATTCGTTGAGCAGGCTTTGGGAAAGGATACGTGGCCCCTGCTGCGAGCCTGGATCGAGGCGATACAGGTCCATGGAGCGGCGCCAGGAGTCGAGGATCAGCGGCGGCACCGGCGCCTGGGGCAGGCGATCGGCGTTTTTCAGCACCCGGCTGACGCAGTCGACATGGGCTCGGGAGTTCGCGGCAAGCATTCAGGCCCTCCGGTTCTCGTTGCTGTTTTTGTCGTTGTGCGGCCATTAAGCGCTTCCAGGCATGCCCCGACAAGCACTGTGTGATTACCGGTTGGCTTGAGACGCTGCGTCTCAGCGTCTCGGCAAACACGGCCCCGGCGCGGCACGCGGCGTCTCGCAGGGGCCGCCCGGCACATGCCTGGTGCTATCACGCAACCGCTCTAAGGCGGCCACTTCAGGCCTGCCGAGCAAAGCTGGCACCCACCTTGCTCTGCCCATGGCAAACAAGAATATGAGGTGCGCCATGCCGCAACCCACCCCAACTGTCGGGATCATTGCCAACCCTGCCTCTGGCCGCGACCTGCGCCGCCTGACTGCCAGTGCCGGGCTCTATTCGAGCACCGACAAGGCTTCGGCGATCCAGCGCCTGCTCGCCGCCTTCGGTGCCACCGGCATCGGCAAGGTTCTGCTGCCCACCGACATGACCGGCATCGCCGCCGCCGTGCTCAAGGCCAGCCAAGGCCCGGGCGCTCGCGATCAGCACTGGCCAACCCTCCAGATCATCGACCTGCCGTTGACCCAGACCGTTGCCGATACCCGCCTGGCCACCCGGCGCATGGTCGAGCAAGGCGTGACGATGATCGCGGTACTCGGCGGCGATGGCACCCACAAAGCCGTTGCTGCCGAGGCCGGCGACACGCCACTGCTGACGTTGTCCACCGGCACCAACAATGCCTTCCCTGAATTGCGCGAAGCCACCAGCGCCGGCCTCGCCGGCGGCCTGCTCGCCAGCGGCCGGGTACCTGCCAGCATCGGCTTGCGCCGCAACAAGCGCCTGCTGGTGAAGGTGCCCGAGCAGCAGTTGGCCGAATGGGCCCTGGTGGAAGTCGCCGTGTCGCCCCAGCGCTTCATCGGCGCCCGGGCCCTGAGCCGCAGCGAAGACCTCAGCGAAGTATTCGCCTGCTTCGCCGAACCCCACGCCATTGGCCTGTCCGCCTTGTGCGGCCTGTGGTGCCCGGTTTCACGCCTGGATGCTCACGGCGCCTGGGTACGCCTGAACCCTGGCGCCGAACAGGCCCTGCTCGCACCGCTGGCGCCCGGTGTGCTGCAAGGCTGTGGCATCACCGCCAGCGGCCCATTGACGCCCGGTGTCGCCCATCGCCTGAGCCTGGCCAGCGGCACCCTGGCCCTGGACGGCGAACGCGAGATCGAATTCGCCGAACACGACACCCCCAGCATCACCCTGGACCACCAAGGCCCCCTGACCGTGGACGTCGAGGCCGTACTGGCCCACGCCGCCCGCCATCACCTGCTGGCCGTCCCGCGCGGCCACCGGCTACACCCTGCAACCGCGTGTTGAGACAACCCTGGAGAACAACAAGATGTCCAATCAACTCAGTACCGAACAACTGCTGCATGCCTATGAAGTGATGCGCACCATCCGCGCATTCGAAGAGCGTCTGCACGTGGAGTTCGCCACCGGCGAGATCCCCGGGTTCGTCCACCTCTATGCTGGCGAGGAGGCCTCCGCTGCAGGGGTCATGGCCCACCTGCGCGACAGCGACTGCATTGCCTCGACCCACCGCGGGCACGGCCACTGCATCGCCAAGGGCGTGGATGTGTACGGCATGATGGCCGAGATCTACGGCAAGAGAACGGGCGTATGTGGCGGCAAGGGCGGCTCGATGCACATTGCCGACCTGGAAAAGGGCATGCTCGGCGCCAACGGCATCGTCGGGGCCGGCGCGCCGCTGGTTGCCGGTGCTGCCCTGGCCGCCAAGCTCAAGGGCCGCGATGACGTGTCGGTGGCCTTCTTCGGTGACGGCGCCTCCAACGAGGGCGCCGTGTTCGAAGCCATGAACATGGCCGCGATCATGAACCTGCCATGCATCTTCGTCGCCGAAAACAACGGCTACGCCGAGGCAACGGCCTCGAACTGGTCGGTGGCCTGCGACCACATTGCCGACCGCGCCGCCGGTTTCGGCATGCCGGGTGTGACCATCGACGGCTTCGATTTCTTCGCCGTGTACGAGGCCGCCGGCGCCGCCATCGAACGGGCGCGTAGCGGGCAAGGGCCCTCGCTGATCGAGGTCAAGCTCAGCCGCTACTACGGCCACTTCGAGGGTGACGCGCAAACCTACCGCGCCCCGGATGAAGTGAAGAACCTGCGCGAAACCCGTGATTGCCTGATGCAGTTCCGCAACAAGACCACCCGCGCCGGCCTGCTCAGTGCCGAGCAACTGGACGCCATCGACGCCCGTGTCGAAGACCTGATCGAAGACGCCGTGCGCCGTGCCAAATCCGATCCCAAGCCACAGCCCGCCGACCTGCTCAGCGATGTCTACGTCAGCTACCCCTGAGCTGCGGATTAAAAGAACAAGAGGAGAATCACCATGGCAAGAAAGATCAGCTACCAGCAGGCCATCAACGAAGCCCTGGCCCAGGAAATGCGCCGTGACAGCACCGTGTTCATCATCGGTGAAGACGTCGCCGGCGGTGCCGGTGCCCCCGGCGAAGAGGATGCCTGGGGCGGCGTGCTGGGCGTGACCAAAGGCCTCTACCACCAGTTCCCAGGCCGGGTACTGGATGCGCCGCTGTCCGAGATCGGCTATGTCGGCGCCGCCGTGGGTGCCGCGACCCAAGGTCTGCGCCCGGTGTGCGAACTGATGTTCGTGGATTTTGCCGGCTGCTGCCTGGACCAGATCCTCAACCAGGCCGCCAAGTTTCGCTACATGTTCGGCGGCAAGGCGGTGACCCCGCTGGTGATGCGCACCATGTACGGCGCCGGCCTGCGCGCGGCGGCCCAGCACTCGCAGATGCTCACCTCGTTGTGGACGCACATCCCCGGGCTGAAGGTGGTCTGCCCCTCTTCGCCCTACGATGCCAAGGGCCTGCTGATTCAGGCGATACGCGACAACGACCCGGTGATCTTCTGCGAGCACAAACTGCTCTACAGCATGCAGGGCGAAGTGCCGGAAGAGGTCTACACGGTGCCGTTCGGTGAAGCCAACTTCCTGCGCGACGGCGACGATGTGACCCTGGTGACCTATGGGCGCATGGTCCATGTGGCCCTGGAGGCCGCCAACAACCTCGCCCGCCAGGGCATCGACTGCGAAGTGCTGGACCTGCGCACCACCAGCCCGCTGGATGAAGACAGCATTCTCGAAAGCGTCGAGAAGACCGGCCGCCTGGTGGTGATCGACGAAGCCAACCCGCGCTGCTCGATGGCCACCGACATCAGTGCACTGGTGGCGCAAAAAGCCTTCGGCGCCCTCAAGGGCCCGATCGAGATGGTCACCGCGCCGCATACGCCGGTGCCGTTCTCCGACGCCCTGGAAGACTTGTACATCCCCGACGCGGCGAAAATCGAGGCCGCCGTGCGCAAGGTAATCGAAGCCGCAAGGAGCGCCGCATGAGCCAGATCCATACGCTGACCATGCCCAAGTGGGGCTTGTCGATGACCGAGGGCCGGGTGGATACCTGGCTCAAGCAGGAAGGTGACGCCATCAGCAAGGGCGACGAAGTGCTGGACGTCGAGACCGACAAGATCAGCAGCAGCGTCGAAGCCCCCTTCAGCGGTGTACTGCGCCGCCTGGTGGCCAAGCCGGATGAAACCCTGCCGGTCGGTGCGCTGCTGGCGGTGGTGGTCGAAGGCGAAGCCGACGAGGCCGAGATCGACGCCGTGGTGCAGCGCTTCCAGGCCGAGTTCGTAGCCGAAGGTGGCGCAGACCAGGCGCAGGGCCCAGCCCCGCAAAAAGCCGAAGTGGGCGGCCGCCTGTTGCGCTGGTTCGAACTGGGCGAAGGCGGTACGCCGCTGGTGCTGGTGCACGGCTTTGGCGGTGATTTGAACAACTGGCTGTTCAACCACCCGGCGCTGGCCGCCGAACGCCGCGTCATCGCGCTCGACCTGCCCGGGCATGGCGAGTCGGCCAAGGCACTGCAACGCGGGGACCTGGATGAACTTAGCGAAGCGGTACTGGCACTGCTCGACCACCTGGAGATCCCCCGGGCCCACCTGGCCGGGCATTCGATGGGCGGCGCAGTCAGCCTCAACGTGGCACGCCTGGCGCCGCAGCGGGTGGCAAGCCTGAGCCTGGTGGCCAGTGCCGGGCTGGGCACAGCGATCAACGGCCAGTACCTGCAAGGCTTCGTGGCCGCTGCCAACCGCAATGCACTCAAGCCGCAGATGGTGCAGCTGTTTGCCGACCCGGCGCTGGTTACCCGGCAGTTGCTGGAGGACATGCTCAAGTTCAAGCGGCTGGAAGGCGTCGACGCGGCATTGCGCCAGCTGGGGTCGGCCATTGCCGAAGGCGACCAGCAGCGCCACGACCTGCGGGGCGTGCTGGGGCAGCACCCGGCGCTGGTGATCTGGGGCGGGAAGGACGCGATCATCCCGGCCAGCCATGCCGACGGGCTGGAGGCCGAAGTACTGGTGCTGCCAGATGCTGGCCACATGGTGCAGATGGAGGCGGCCGAACAGGTCAACCAGCAGTTGCTCGCCTTCCTGCGCAAGCACTGAACCTTACGCGTGAGCCTGGAGACAACAAAAATGAATGACCTGAGCCACACCCACATGCGCGCTGCCGTCTGGCATGGCCGTCACGATATCCGCGTCGAACAGGTGCCCTTGCCTGCCGACCCCGCGCCTGGCTGGGTGCAGATCAAAGTGGACTGGTGCGGCATCTGCGGTTCCGACCTGCACGAATACCTCGCCGGCCCGGTGTTCATTCCGGTGGACGCGCCCCACCCGCTGACCGGCATTCAGGGGCAATGCATCCTCGGCCACGAATTTTGCGGCGAAATCGCCAAACTCGGCGAAGGCGTCGAGGGCTTTGCGGTCGGCGACCCGGTGGCGGCGGACGCCTGCCAGCACTGCGGCACGTGCTATTACTGCACCCATGGGCTGTACAACATCTGCGAGCGCCTGGCCTTTACCGGCCTGATGAACAACGGCGCATTCGCAGAACGCGTCAACGTCCCTGCCAACTTGCTGTACCGACTGCCACAGGGCTTCCCGCCAGAAGCCGGCGCGCTGATCGAACCGTTGGCGGTCGGCATGCACGCCGTGAAAAAAGCCGGCAGCCTGCTTGGGCAAACCGTGGTGGTGGTTGGCGCGGGCACCATCGGCCTGTGCACCATCATGTGCGCCAAGGCCGCAGGCGCGGCGAAGGTCATCGCCCTGGAGATGTCTTCGGCGCGCAAGGCCAAGGCTCTCGAAGTGGGCGCCAGCGTCGTGCTGGACCCTAGCCAGTGCGATGCCCTGGCAGAAATCCGCACACTGACTGCCGGGCTTGGCGCGGATGTGAGCTTCGAGTGCATCGGCAACAAGCACACCGCAAAATTGGCCATCGACACCCTGCGCAAGGCGGGCAAATGCGTGCTAGTGGGCATTTTCGAAGAACCCAGCGAGTTCAACTTCTTCGAGCTGGTGTCCACCGAGAAGCAGGTGCTCGGGGCGCTGGCTTACAACGGGGAGTTTGCCGATGTCATCGCCTTTATCGCTGACGGCAGGCTGGATATCCGACCGCTGGTGACGGGCCGGATCGGGCTGGAGCAGATCGTCGAGCTGGGCTTTGAAGAACTGGTCAACAACAAGGAGGAGAACGTGAAGATCATCGTGTCGCCGGGCGGGCGCTGATCTCCCCACGCAGAAAGCCTGTTGCACACCCTTGTGGGAGCGGGTTTACCCGCGCCCACAGGGCATGTGTGTCTGTCTCACCCCCAGATTCTGCGTCATACTCGGCAGACCTATTGCCCGGTCTCCACCATGCGTCCATTGCTCCCCATCACCTTGGTCCTGTTGCTAGCCGCGTGCGGAGATGGCGAATCGCTATTGCCTCCGGACGCACGCCTGCCCGACGGCGGGCGCTACCGAGGTGAGGTGGTTGACGGCTTGCTGCAGGGCGAGGGGCGCATCGACTACCCCAACGGCAGCTGGTACGCCGGCGGCTTCAAGGATGGCCAGTGGCATGGCCAGGGCGAGTGGCACGGCCAGAACGGTGAAGTCTACCGGGGCCAGTTCGCCGAGGGCCTGTTCCAGGGCCTGGGTGACCTGACCACGCCGGGCAGCCACTATGCCGGTACTTTCAAGCACGGCCGGCGCGACGGTGAAGGCACCCTCAAGCAAGCCGACCAGACCTACCGCGGCCAGTTCAAGGACGACCAGTACGAAGGCGCGGGCGAGCTGGAGCTGGCCGACGGCAGCCGCTACCAGGGCCTTTTCGCCAAAGGCAAACCGAACGGTGCCGGGGTGCGCAGCGATGCCAGCGGCAACCAGTTCAGCGGCCGTTTCGTCGATGGCCTGCTGCAAGGCAGCGGCACCTACGACAGCGTCGACGGCGAACAGTACATCGGCGAGTTCAAGGACAACCGCCTGGAAGGCCGCGGGCGCTATGAAAGCGCCGACGGTGACGTCTGGATCGGCGCGTTCAAGGACGGCTCATTGATTGGCGAGGGCGAACTGCTCGGCAGTGATGGCAGCCACTACAAGGGCGGTTTCGTCGACTGGCACCTGTCTGGCCAGGGCAGCCTGCAGCTGGCTGACGGCAGCAAGTACACCGGTGGCTTCGAAAACGATGCCTACCACGGCTACGGCCGACTGACCCTGGCCAACGGCAAAGTCGAGGGCGGCACCTGGGTCAACGGCGTACGCGTGCGCGACGAAAAGGGCGCGCTGTTGCCCGACCCGCTGGACCTGGCCCTGCTCAACCAGGGCCATCTGCTTGAAGACGCGCTGGCGCGGGTACCGCACACCGCGCCGGCGATCCAGTTGTACAGCCTGGTAGTGGCCGGCGACGGCCAGCAAAGCGTGTTTCTGCGCGAAGCCGACTATGTCAGCAACATGCTCAAGGTCCGCTTTGGCGCCCGCGGCCAGGTCACGCTGGTCAACCACCGCGACCATATGGCCAGCCGCCCCATGGCCACCCGCGAGAACCTCACCCGCGCCGCCCGCACCTTGGCCGAGCGCAGCGGCCCCGAGGACCTGGTGTTCATCTACCTCACCAGCCACGGCAGCCAGGACCACCAACTGGTGCTCGACCAGCCGCGCCTGCAACTGGCCGACCTGCCCGCCGACGAGCTGGCCAGTGCCCTGGCACCGCTGAAAGATCGCGACAAGATAATCGTCATTTCCGCCTGCTATTCAGGGGGCTATATCGCCCCGCTCAAGGATGATCGCACGGTGATCATCACCGCCGCCCGCGCCGACCGGGTGTCTTTCGGCTGCTCGGAAGAAGCGGATTTCACCTACTTTGGCGATGCCCTGTTCGCCGAAGCGCTGAACCAGACCGACGACCTGAAACAAGCGTTTGAACTGGCGCGCGCCAGCGTTGCCGAAAGAGAACAAAAGGAAGGTTTCGAGGCCTCGGAACCGCAGCTTTGGGCGCCGCCAGCCGTACTGGCACACTGGCAGCATCTAAGACGGCAACAGGCCGAAGAAGCGTTACGCAATGCTGCACAGGCCACCGTGGAGGAGCAGGCAAAAAAGCCGACCAACCACTAAGCTTGTGTGTAACAAGGGAGAGACATCATGTATTTGACGCCTCAGCATGTCCTGCTTGCCGGTGCCACGGGTCTGACGGGTGAACACCTGCTCGACCGCCTGCTCAACGAGCCGACCATCAGCCGGGTACTGGCGCCTACGCGCCGGCCACTGGCCGAACACCCACACCTGGAAAACCCGGTGGGTGACCCGGCGGTGTTCCTACCGCAGCTGGCGGGGCGGGTGGATATCGCCTATTGCTGCCTGGGGACCACACTCAAGCAGGCTGGCTCCGAGTCGGCGTTCCGCGCCGTGGACCTGGACATGGTGGTGGCCTTCAGCAAACGTGCCCGCGAGCTGGGTGCGCGGCATCTGCTGGTGGTCAGCGCACTCGGCGCCGACCCTAAGTCATCGATCTTCTACAACCGGGTCAAGGGCGAAATGGAAGAAGCGCTCAAGGCCCAGGACTGGCCGCAACTGACCATCGTCCGGCCCTCGCTGCTGCTAGGGGACCGCATCGAGCCTCGGCTCGGCGAACAGCTGATTTCACCGTTTTCCAAGCTGATACCTGGCAAGTACCGGGGTATCGAGGCTTGCACACTGGCACGGGCGCTATGGCGCTTGGCGCTGGAGGAAGAAGACGGGGTGCGGGTCATCGAGTCGGATGAACTGCGCCGGCTGGGCAAGATATAGCGTAGGCAATCAAAGGCCGCCGGTAGCCTGGAAGCCGACCCCCGCTGCCGTCAGCAGTGATAACGGCAGCAGCAGGGTGTCCAGCAACATACTGCCGGGCAGGTCCAACCCTGGGTATCCCGGGGCCTCAGCCCCGAAGTGATCCTTCGGGCAGCACCCGCCATTCATCACATACAGGTCCAACCGGGTGCCAGCGTACACCACCGGTGCGCCCGGCTTGTTGGCATCCAGCGTGCGCACCGTGGCACATCCACTCAGCAGCGTCAGCGCCACCAGCCCCGACAGTGCGCGTTTCAATCATCCGCCCCAAAGTGATGCTCGCCCCAACGCGGCAGCATGTCCTGGGGGATGTCCAGCAGGTTGAGAATGCGCGCTACGACGAAATCGATCAGGTCGTCGATGGTCTGTGGCTGATGGTAGAAGCCCGGGGCCGCCGGCAGAATGACCGCGCCCATCTGCGAGAGCTTCAGCATGTTCTCCAGGTGAATGGTCGAGAACGGCGCCTCGCGCGGTACCAGAATCAACTGACGGCGCTCTTTGAGGGTGACGTCGGCGGCACGCTCGATCAGGTTGTTGCAAGCACCGGTGGCAATCGCCGACAAGGTGCCGGTAGAGCATGGCACCACCACCATCGCCGCCGGCGCGCCGGAGCCCGAGGCCACCGGCGACATCCAGTCTTCCTTGCCATACACGCGGATCTGCCCATCGGCAGCGCCGGTGTACTCGGTCAGAAACGCCTGCATCGCCTGGGGCTTGGGCGGCAGCAACACGTCGGTTTCGGTAGACATCACCAACTGCGCGGCCTTGGAAATGAGGAAGTGCACCTCGCGGTCCTCACGCACCAGGCAGTCGAGCAGGCGCAGGCCATATTGAGCGCCAGAGGCGCCCGTCATGGCCAGGGTGATGCGCTGCGGCCCGTTCATTTGAGCGCCTCGGCCAACTTGCCGTGCAGGCCGCCGAAGCCGCCGTTGCTCATGATCACCACGTGGGTGCCGGGGCGGGCCTGGCCTTTGATGCGCTCGATGATCGCCTCCAGGCTGTCGGCAACCACGCTCGGCACCTTGCACTGCGCTGCCGTGGCGGCCAGGTCCCAGCCCAGGTTGGCCGGGGCGTACCAGATCACCTGGTCGGCGTCGTTGACGCTTTCCGGCAGGCCGTCACGGTGGGCGCCCAGCTTCATCGAGTTGGAGCGCGGCTCGATCACCGCGATCACCGGCGCTTCGCCCACACGCTTGCGCAGGCCGTCGAGGGTGGTGGCGATGGCGGTCGGGTGGTGGGCGAAATCGTCATAGATGGTCACGCCCTGCACCTCGGCGACCGTCTCCATGCGCCGCTTGACGCTCTTGAAGGCGCTCAGCCCGGCGATGCCCATGGCTGGCACCACGCCTACATGGCGCGCGGCGGCCAGGGTGGCCAAGGCGTTGGCGACGTTGTGCTGCCCGGTCAATGGCCAGTCGACCACGCCCTGGGCCTCGCCCTCGAACAGCACTTCAAAGCGCGAACCATCGGCGCTGAGCAGGCGCGCCTGCCACTGCCCGCCTTCACCGGTGGTTTGTACCGGGGTCCAGCAGCCCATGCCGATGACGCGTTCCAGCGCCTGCTCGGTGGTGGGGTGAATCACCAGGCCTTCACTCGGGATAGTGCGCACCAGGTGGTGGAACTGCCGCTCGATGGACGCAAGGTCAGGGAAGATGTCTGCGTGATCGAACTCAAGGTTGTTGAGGATGGCCGTGCGCGGGTGGTAGTGGACGAACTTCGAGCGTTTATCGAAGAACGCACTGTCGTACTCATCGGCCTCGACCACGAAGAACGGGGTGTCGCCCAGGCGCGCCGACACCGAGAAGTTCTGCGGCACACCGCCAATCAGGAACCCCGGGCTCATGCCGGCGTGCTCCAGCACCCAGGCCAGCATGCTGCTGGTGGTGGTCTTGCCATGGGTACCGGCAACGGCCAGTACCCAGCGGCCCTGCAGCACGTGGTCGGCCAGCCACTGCGGGCCAGAGACGTAGGGCAGGCCCTTGTTCAGCACGTACTCCACCGCCGGGTTGCCCCGCGACATGGCGTTGCCGACCACTACCAGGTCGGGTGCCGGGTCTAGCTGAGCCGGGTCATAGCCTTGGGTCAGCTCGATGCCCTGGGCTTCGAGCTGGGTGCTCATCGGGGGATAGACATTGGCGTCGGAGCCGGTGACGCGGTGGCCAAGCGCTTTGGCCAGCACCGCCAGGGAACCCATGAACGTGCCGCAAATACCGAGAATGTGAATATGCATGGTCGACCTCGCAAAACATCGAGGCAGGGTAGCCCAGGGCGCAGGAAATCGCACCCGCTGTTTCGCTCAGCCGGCCCGTGCTATGCCGTGTTTGCGCAGTTTTCGATACAAGGTATTGCGGCTGATGCCCAGATGCTCGGCGACGCGGGTCAAGTGCCAGCGGTTTGCCTCCAGTACCGTCAGCAGGGCTTGGCGCTCGGCGTCTTGTAGCGGCGGGCTTGGGTTGCGATCGGGGTATGCAGTAGTCGCGGAAGATGGGGGGGCGGTGTTGTGGAAGATGGTCGGTAGGTCGGCAGACTCGATGCGGCCGTTGTCGCAGAGCGCTACCAGGGTGCGCAGTGTGTTGCGCATCTGCCGCACGTTGCCGGGCCACGGGAACTGCAGCAACGCGTGCCGTGCATCAGGCTCGAGCTGCACGGGCTGCCCCTGCGCTTCCTGATGCAGCAGAAAGTCCAGCAACTGGCCCTTGTCACTGCGCTCGCGCACCGCCGGCAGGGCCACTTCCAGGCCATTGAGGCGGTAATACAGGTCCTCGCGGAACGTGCCCTGCGCCACCCGCTCCAGCAGGTCGCGGTGGGTCGCACTGACGATGCGCACGTCCACGGCCTGGGGCTCGCCGCCAATCGGTACCACCTGGCGCTCTTCCAGTACCCGCAACAACCGCGTCTGCAAGGCCAGCGGCATGTCACCGATCTCGTCCAGCAGCAACGTGCCGCCATCGGCCTGCAACAGCTTGCCGCGCATGCCTTCCTTGCGCGCGCCGGTAAAGCTGCCACCGCGATAACCGAACAGTTCGCTCTCGATCAGGCTCTCCGGAATAGAGGCGCAGTTGACCGCCACGAACGGTTTGCCGCATCGCTGGCTGGCCTGGTGCACCGCCTGCGCGAACGCCTCCTTGCCGCAACCGGTCTCGCCGCGCAGCAGCAGCGGCACATCACGTTCGAACACCCGCACACAGCGGCGAAAGTCATTTTGCAGCGCCGGGTCGAGCAGGCAGATACCGGGTTCTGCTTCGCGCGGGGGCCGAGGGTGGCCAAGCGGCACCGACCACACCGGCGTGCGCGCCTGGCCACGCAGGCTGGCGAACACCTGGCGGCCGTCACGCGTGTGCAACGGCCAGACGGTACTGCCGCCGGGTACGGCGCGGCTGAACAGTTCGTCGTGGCTGCAGGCAAAAAAACGCTCCACCGGTTTGCCCAGCACGCCCCCGCGCACGGTACCCAGCAGGTTGAGCGCGCTCTGGTTGGCCGCGCAGATCCGCCCATCAGCCTCGAAGGCCAGCAAGCCCTCGCTGAACAAGCCGACCGACTCGGCGTGCAGATGAAAACGCAGCAGCCATTGCTGTTCGAAATGACGCAGGAAGTAACAGCTCTCGATCATCTTGGCCGACAGGTTGACCAGGGCCATGGTGTGGAACTGGCTCTGACGCGAGACATCCGGCCGCGCCGACGACACGTCGAGCACCGCCAACAGATCGCCATGCGGGTCGAACACGGGGCTTGCCGAGCAGGTCAGGCCGGTGTGGCGGCCACGAAAATGCTCGTGCTGATGAATGGTCAGTGCCTGGCGCTCGACCAGGCAGGTACCGATGCCGTTGGTGCCTTCGCGCGCCTCGCTCCAATCTGCGCCCAGCCACAACCCCGCCCGCTCGAAGATACGCCGCTCGGTGGGTGCGCTGACACAGTTGAGGATCACCCCGCGGGCATCGGTCAGCAGCACCGCATGGCCGGCGCCAGAGAGCTGCTGATGCAGGCTGTTCATCTCGCTGTCGGCAATTTTCAGCACCTGACGCAGGCGCTCGCGGCTTTCCAGCAGGCGCCCGTGCTCGAGCACCACAGGGGCTTCGATCAGCGTCGGGTCGAGGTGGTGCTCCTCAAGACAGCGCAGCCAGGAACGCGCGATGGCCGGGTCACTGCCGCCCTCCCCAGCTTCACCATGGGCAATGGTGTGCACTTGCTGGGCATGGCGACTCAGGTGGTTGCTCTGCATTTGTTGTCGTTCTCCGCAGATAGAGCGTTCAGCCAGCATCCTCCACCCGGCGGGGCTTTGCAATGCAGCGTACCGCTGCGTGTCGCAAACGGTACAAAGTGTCACCCGGGCCGTGCCAGCCCTGGCGCAGCGGTGGCCGGCGTGTTTCACAAAACCGCCCCAAGTGGTTGATTTTGATGGCCCTCAAAACACTGGCCCAACCTTTGCTCTACGCTTCTCAACTCCCTAACAAACACAATAGCCAGGAGACACACCATGCGTTACGCACATCCCGGTACCGAAGGCGCGAAGGTTTCCTTCAAGAGCCGCTACGGCAACTACATCGGTGGTGAGTTCGTAGCACCGGTCAAGGGGCAGTACTTCGAAAACACCTCCCCGGTGAATGGCAAGCTGATCGCGGAGTTTCCCCGCTCCACTGCCGAAGACATCGACAAGGCCCTGGATGCCGCCCACGCCGCCGCCGACGCCTGGGGCCGCACCTCGGTCCAGGACCGTTCCAATGTTCTGCTGAAGATCGCCGACCGCATCGAACAGAACCTTGAAGTGCTGGCCATTACCGAAACCTGGGACAACGGCAAGCCGGTCCGCGAAACCCTGAATGCCGACATCCCGCTGGCGGTCGATCACTTCCGTTACTTCGCCGGCTGCATCCGCGCCCAGGAAGGCGGCGCCGCCGAGATCAACGAAGGCACCGTCTCCTATCACATTCACGAGCCACTGGGCGTGGTCGGGCAGATCATCCCGTGGAACTTCCCGCTGCTGATGGCCGCGTGGAAACTCGCCCCGGCCCTGGCCGCAGGCAACTGCGTGGTGCTCAAACCCGCCGAGCAGACGCCGCTGGGTATCACCGTACTGATGGAACTGATCGGCGACCTGCTGCCCAAAGGCGTGCTCAACGTGGTCCAGGGTTATGGCCGCGAAGCGGGCGAAGCGTTGGCTACCAGCAAACGTATCGCCAAAATCGCATTTACCGGCTCGACCCCGGTCGGCTCGCACATCATGAAATGCGCTGCCGAGAACATCATCCCGTCCACCGTCGAACTGGGCGGCAAGTCGCCTAACGTGTACTTCGAAGACATCATGCAGGCCGAGCCAAGCTTCATCGACAAGGCCGCCGAGGGCATGGTGCTGGCATTCTTCAACCAAGGCGAAGTGTGCACCTGCCCGTCGCGTGCGCTGGTGCAGGAGTCGATCTACCCGCAGTTCATGGAAGTGGTGATGAAGAAGGTCCTGCAGATCAAGCGCGGCGACCCGCTGGACACCGACACCATGGTCGGCGCCCAGGCATCGCAGCAACAGTTCGAGAAGATCCTGTCGTACCTGGAAATCGCCAAGGAAGAAGGCGCCGAGCTGCTGACCGGCGGCAAGGTGGAAAAACTCGAAGGCGCGCTGTCGACCGGTTACTACATCCAGCCGACCCTGCTCAAGGGCAACAACCGCATGCGGGTGTTCCAGGAGGAAATCTTCGGCCCGGTGGTCAGCGTCACCACCTTCAAGGACGAAGCCGAAGCACTGGCGATTGCCAACGACACCGAGTTCGGCCTCGGTGCCGGCGTGTGGACCCGCGACATCAACCGCGCCTACCGCATGGGCCGCGGCATCAAGGCCGGCCGCGTGTGGACCAACTGCTACCACCTGTACCCGGCGCATGCCGCGTTCGGCGGTTACAAGAAGTCCGGCGTTGGCCGCGAGACCCACAAGATGATGCTCGATCACTACCAGCAGACCAAGAACCTGCTGGTGAGCTACGACATCAACCCGCTGGGCTTCTTCTAGAAAAACAGCTTCAAGTTGCAAGCTACAAGCTGCAAGAAACAGCGGGTACAGCACCCAACTGCTTTTTCTTGAGCCTTGTAGCTTGCGGCTTGTAGCTCCATGGCTCGCTTCCTGCAGTACCCATCACCATCGGCCGGAACCCCTCCGGCCACCAAGAAAAACAACAGGTGAAACTATGCCCAGCGATCATTCCGGCAATGCGCCGGCAGGCTCTTCCGTCGACTTCGAAAAGGTCGGTTCAGACTATTTCCAGCAACGTGAACTGAAAAAAGGCGCCGCCGGCTGGGTGTTGCTGGTCGGCCTTGGGGTCGCCTATGTGATCTCCGGCGACTACGCCGGGTGGAACTTCGGCCTGGCCCAAGGCGGCTGGGGCGGCATGTTCCTCGCCACCCTGCTGATGGCCACCATGTACCTGTGCATGTGCTTCTCGCTGGCCGAACTGTCGTCGATGATCCCCACCGCAGGCGGTGGCTACGGCTTCGCCCGCAGCGCATTCGGCCCTTGGGGCGGCTTTCTCACCGGTACGGCCATCCTCATCGAATACGCCATTGCCCCGGCCGCCATCGCCGTGTTCATCGGCGCCTATTGTGAATCGCTGTTCGGCATCGGCGGCTGGGTCATCTACCTGGCCTTCTACATCGTGTTCATCGGCATCCACATCTTCGGGGTGGGTGAAGCGCTGAAACTGATGTTCATCATCACCGCCATCGCCGCCATTGCCCTGGCCGTGTTCCTGGTGAGCATGGTGCCCCATTTTGATGCAGCCAACCTGTTCGACATCGCCAAGACGGACGCCGCAGGCGCCAGCAGCTTCCTGCCGTTCGGCTATGTCGGCGTGTGGGCCGCGATCCCCTATGCGATCTGGTTCTTCCTCGCTGTCGAAGGTGTGCCACTGGCCGCCGAAGAGACCAAGAACCCGAAACGCGACCTGCCACGCGGCCTGATCGGCGCGATGCTGGTATTGCTGGCCTTCGCCCTGCTGATTCTGGTGGTCGGCCCTGGCGCTGCGGGTTCCGAAGCACTCAAGGCCTCGGGCAACCCGCTGGTCGAGGCACTGTCCAAAGCCTATGGCGGCTCCACCTGGATGGGCAGCTTCGTCAACTTGGTGGGCCTGGCAGGCCTGATCGCCAGCTTCTTCTCGATCATCTATGCCTATTCACGGCAGATCTTCGCGCTGTCCCGTGCGGGCTACCTGCCGCGCAAGCTCTCCCAAACCAACAAGAGCAAGGCACCGGTACTGGCGCTGATCATCCCCGGCCTCATCGGTTTCGGCCTGTCGCTGACCGGCCAGGGTGACCTGTTGATCCTGGTCGCGGTGTTCGGCGCGACGCTGTCCTACGTACTGATGATGGCTGCGCACATCACCCTGCGTATCCGCCGGCCGAAAATGGAACGGCCGTATCGCACGCCGGGCGGCATCTTCACCTCCGGCGTCGCCCTGGTATTGGCGTGCATCGCCGTGGTGGCGGGCTTCCTGGTCGACCCACGGGTTGTGATTGGCGCTGCGGTGATCTATGGAGTATTAATTGCCTACTTTGCTTTCTACAGCCGCCACCACCTGGTAGCGGGCACACCGGAAGAGGAATTCGCCGCGATCCAGAAGGCCGAAGAGGCCCTGCACTGATCGCCGACACCCGCCGCGGGCCAGCCCCGCGGCGCTCTGGAGAATCTGTATGGCAAGTTTCGTACACACGGTAGGCCACCTGGTCTACCGCTTCGACAGCCTCAAGGACGTGATGGCCAAGGCCAGCCCCGCACGTTCGGGGGATTTCCTCGCGGGGGTCGCCGCCAGCAATGACGGCGAGCGGGTCGCCGCGCAGATGGCCTTGGCCAACATCCCGCTCACGCACTTTCTGAACGAGGCGCTGATCTCCTACGAAGCGGACGAGGTCACCCGCCTGATCATCGACACCCACGACGCCCAGGCCTTCGCGCCGGTCAGCCACCTGACCGTGGGCGGCCTGCGCGACTGGCTGCTCAGCGAGGAGGCCGACGAAGACAGCCTGCGTGCCCTGGCACCGGGCCTGACACCGGAGATGGCGGCGGCGGTGTCGAAGATCATGCGCGTTCAGGACCTGATCCTGGTGGCGCAGAAAATCCGCGTGGTCACCCGTTTTCGCGGCACCATGGGCCTGCGTGGGCGCCTGTCGACCCGCCTGCAGCCCAATCATCCAACCGACGAGCCAGCCGGGATTGCCGCCAGCATTCTCGACGGCCTGTTGTACGGCAACGGCGACGCCATGATCGGCATCAACCCGGCCACCGACAGCATCGCCTCGATCTGCGCCCTGCTGGAGATGCTCGACGCCATCATCCAGCGCTACGACATCCCCACCCAGGCCTGCGTGCTGACCCACGTCACCACCTCGATCGAAGCGATCAACCGGGGCGTACCGCTGGACCTGGTGTTCCAGTCGATCGCCGGCACCGAAGCAGCCAACGCCGGCTTTGGCATCAACCTCAACGTGTTACAGGAAGGCTACGAAGCGGGCCTGTCGCTCAAGCGCGGCACCCTCGGGCAAAACCTCATGTACTTCGAAACCGGCCAAGGCAGCGCCCTGTCGGCCAATGCCCACCATGGCGTCGACCAACAGACCTGCGAGACCCGCGCCTACGCCGTGGCCCGGCATTTCAAGCCGTTTCTGGTCAACACCGTGGTCGGCTTCATCGGCCCCGAGTACCTGTACAACGGCAAGCAGATCATCCGTGCCGGCCTCGAGGACCATTTCTGCGGCAAGCTGCTTGGCGTGCCCATGGGCTGCGACATCTGCTACACCAACCACGCCGAAGCCGACCAGGACGACATGGACACCCTGCTCACCCTGCTGGGCGTGGCCGGTATCAACTTCATCATGGGTATCCCAGGCTCCGACGACATCATGCTCAACTACCAGACCACCTCGTTCCATGACGCGCTGTATGCGCGCCAGACCCTGGGCCTCAAGCCCGGCCCGGAATTCGAGGCATGGCTGGCGCGTACCGGCATCTTTACCCAGGCCGATGGCCGGGTGCGCTTCGGTGAAAACCTGCCGCCGGCATTCCGCCAGGCCTTGGCGCAGCTTGCATAGGGATGACCATGGACCATCGCACAGCAACCCCCGACAACCCCTGGCTGGCCCTGCGCACCCTGACCCCGGCCCGTATTGCCCTGGGCCGCGCCGGCACCAGCCTGCCGACCGGTGCGCAACTGGACTTCCAGTTCGCCCACGCGCAAGCCCGCGATGCCGTGCACCTGCCGTTCGACCATGCGGGGCTGACGGCCCAACTTACTGAGCGCGGGCGCGACAGCCTGGTGGTGCACAGCGCCGCCAGCGACCGCGACCAGTACCTGCAACGCCCCGACCTGGGGCGACGGCTGAACGAAGACTCGATTGCGGCCCTGCGTCAGCATGCCGAGGCCAACCCGGGAGGCGTCGACCTGGCCATCGTGGTCGCCGACGGCCTCTCAGCCCTGGCCGTGCACCGCCACACCCTGCCTTTTTTGACCCGTTTCGAGGAACAGGCCGCAGCCGACGGCTGGACCAGCGCCCCGGTGGTGCTGGTGGAGCAGGGCCGGGTGGCGGTGGCCGACGAGGTGGGCGAGTTGCTCGGCGCACGCATGACCGTGATGCTGATCGGCGAACGCCCGGGGTTGAGCTCGCCCGACAGCCTCGGCCTGTATTTCACCTACGCACCACGGGTCGGCCTGACTGACGCCTACCGCAACTGCATCTCCAACGTGCGCCTGGAAGGCCTGAGCTACGGCATGGCGGCTCACCGCCTGCTGTACTTGATGCGTGAGGCCTGTCGCCGGCAGCTTTCCGGGGTGAATCTGAAGGACGAAGCCGAGGTCCATAGCCTCGAGAGCGATACCCCCTCCAGCCAAAAAGGAAACTTCCTACTCGGAAAAGAGTAAAAATCATGTCACGGAAGGCGGATTGCGCTTCTCGCCCGCATTGGGCAGCATGCTGTCGAGCGCGACTCGCAAACCGCTGTTTCCCCAAATGGATCCTGAGGGCCGCACATGCGTATCATCAAGGCAACCCTGGAACACCTCGACCTGCTGACCCCGCTGTTCGTCAAATACCGCGAGTTCTATGGGCAATTGCCCTACCCGGACAGCTCGCGCAGCTTTCTGGAAAAACGCCTGAAACGCGATGAGTCGGTGATCTATCTGGCACTGCCCGATGACGACGACGGCAAGCTGCTGGGCTTCTGCCAGCTGTACCCGAGCTTTTCGTCGCTGTCGCTCAAGCGCGTGTGGATCCTCAACGACATCTACGTGGCCGAGGACTCGCGGCGCATGTTGGTGGCCGATCACCTGATGCGCAAAGCGAAGAAGATGGCCAAAGAGACCAATGCCGTACGCATGCGGGTTTCGACCAGCGCCAATAACGAGGCGGCGCGCAAGACCTACGCGTCCATCGGGTTTCGCAAGGACACCGAGTTCGAGAGCTACATCCTGCCGATCCAGCCGGATTGACCTGTTCCGGCCGCTTCGCGGGTTCAGCCGCGAAGCGGCCAGTGCAGGCCATGCCGCCTCCGGTAACCCCCCGCTACAAACTCCCCGGGCATGATCCTCACTTCGCCGTATAATGGCCCACTTGTCATGTGTGAAAGTTTACCCATCCCCAGGTAACTGAGCCTACGCCCAAGAACACAGGTGCTGTACATGGATTTCAACCCGCTGGACCTTATCCTGCATCTCGATGCTTACCTCGATCTGCTGGTCACCAATTACGGTCCCTGGATCTACGCCATCCTGTTCACCGTGATCTTCTGCGAAACCGGCCTGGTGGTGATGCCGTTCCTGCCGGGCGATTCGCTGCTGTTCATCGCCGGCGCCGTGGCGGCCGGTGGCGGCATGGACCCGGTGCTGCTGGCGGGCCTGCTGATGGCCGCGGCAATCCTGGGTGACAGTACCAATTACGTGATAGGCCGAACGGCCGGCGAGCGGTTGTTCAACAACCCTAACTCGAAAATATTCCGCCGCGACTACCTGCAGCGCACCCACGAATTCTATGAGCGCCATGGCGGCAAGACCGTGACCCTGGCGCGCTTCCTGCCGATCTTGCGCACCTTCGCGCCGTTCGTCGCCGGCATCGCCCACATGCACTACCCGCGTTTCCTGGGTTTCAGCGTCGCCGGTTCGCTGCTGTGGGTGGGTGGCCTGGTGACCTTGGGTTACTTCTTCGGCAACGTGCCGTTCATCAAGCAGCATCTGTCGTTGATGGTGGTCGGCATCATCTTCCTGTCGCTGGTACCGATGGTGCTCGGCCTGCTGCGCGGTCGCCTGGGCCGTACAGCCAAGGCGCACTGAGCACCGCCATGTGGTCTTTCAGCGCCTGGCGGCGCCAGCGTACCCTGGCGCGCTACCCGATCGCCCCCGAGCAATGGCAGGCCGTTCGCGAGCACTTGCCGTTACTCGACGGCATCAGCACTGAAGAAGACCACTGGTTGCGCGAAGCCTGCATCCTGTTTCTGCACGAAAAGCACCTGACCACCCTGCCCGGTGTCGAGCCAAGCGACGAGCAGCGCTTGTTCCTGGCGGCCCAGGCCCAGCTGCCTTTGCTGCACCTGGGCGAGCTGAACTGGTACCAGGGCTTTCACGAGATCATCCTCTACCCCGACGACTTCAAAAGCCCCCAGCGCCACCGCGACGCCAGCGGCGTGGAGCACGTGTGGGACGGCGAGCACAGCGGCGAAGCCTGGCAACAGGGCCCGGTGATTCTGGCCTGGAACGGTGTGCTGGCCAGCGGTGGGTGGGAGGCCTACAACCTGGTCATCCATGAGCTGGCGCACAAGCTCGACATGCTCAACGGCGATGCCAACGGCCTGCCGCCGCTGCACAGCGGCATGCCGGTGGATGAATGGGCGAGTGCCATGCAACAGGCCTATGACGACCTCAATCGCCAGCTGGACCTGAACCCCGACGCCGAAACCGCCATCGACCCGTACGCGGCGGAAAACCCGGCGGAATTCTTTGCCGTCACCAGCGAATATTTCTTCAGCGCCCCCGACCTGCTGCAGCAGGCCTACCCACAGGTGTACCAGCAACTGTCGCTGTTCTACCGCCAGGACCCTTTGGCGCGCCTTGGCCGGTTGCAGGCCGAACACCCCGCTTACCGCGAAAGCCACGCCTGACGCGGCCGCACATCAGGGCAGGCGTGGCATGCCCTGGCGGAATGTGCCTATAATCGCCGCCACTTTTTGGTCAAACACGGGGGCACTGCCCAATGAGCTACAGCAAGATTCCGGCGGGCAAAGACCTGCCGAACGACATCTACGTCGCCATCGAGATCCCGGCCAACCACGCGCCGATCAAATACGAAATCGACAAGGACAGCGACACCCTGTTCGTCGACCGTTTCATGGCTACCCCGATGTTCTACCCAGCCAACTATGGCTTTATCCCGAACACCCTGGCCGACGACGGTGATCCGCTGGACGTGCTGGTCGTGACCCCGTACCCGGTTGCCCCAGGTTCGGTCATCCGCGCCCGCCCGGTCGGCATCCTGAACATGACCGACGACGGCGGCGGCGACGCCAAGGTCATCGCTGTTCCGCACGACAAGCTGTCCCAGCTGTATGTCGACGTCAAGGAATACACCGACCTGCCGGCCCTGCTGATCCAGCAGATCGAGCACTTCTTCGCGAACTACAAAGATCTCGAGAAGGGCAAGTGGGTCAAGATCGAAGGCTGGGATGGCGCCGACGCCGCCCGCGCCGCGATCACCAAATCGGTTGCTGCCTACAAGGGCTGATACCGATTGCTGAAGAACCCCGCCCAGGCGGGGTTTTTTTATGCGCTCACGATGGCTCGGCCAGTAAAAAGTCCTACGCCGCCCTACTGCAACGCCCTACAACCAAGCACTTTTCGCACAAAGCGCATCAACACCCGGTTCATATCCGCACTGGCACACGGCCGCTACACTCGCGGCCATGAACACATCCGGTGACCGCCTCAAAGCCCTGCTTCACGAATGTGGCTTGACCCCTTCCGATTTCGCCGCCCAGCGCAGCGTCACACCCCAGCACGTCAACAACTGGTTCAAGCGCGGTGTTCCGTTGGCGCGTCTTGACGAAATGGCCGACCTGTTCTGCGTACACCGCCGCTGGCTGCGCAGTGGTGAAGGCCCCAAGCACCCCAACCCGATCTTGCGCAGCGGCCCACCACCGCCCACCCACGACACCCCGCCCACCCCGCTGTCGGCCCACGGCGGCCGGATGCTGCAAGTGCCCCTGCACGAATTGCATAACGGCCGGCTTGCCCCGGTTGCCAGCAAACACCTGCGCCTGCCCTGCAAGGCACTGAAGACCTTGGGCGTTGCCGCAGACCAGGCGATCTGCCTGGCCATGCCTGCCGCCAACATGGCCCCGCTGATCCCGCAGGAGGCCACCTTGGCTGTGGACCTGGGCATGACCCAGGTAATCGAGGGCGAAACCTACGCCCTGCTGCACAATGGCACGCTCAGGGTAAACAACCTCAGCCTCGGCCAGCATGGCACCCTGTACCTGCACAGCCACGACCGGCGCAACTACGCCGTCGAGCGCTACACCCGCGCCCAACGCCAGGCACAGGGCCTGGAGATTATCGGCTGGGTCTTCCACTGGTCGCATTTCCGCCGGCAGCGCCCCGGCTGAAACACACTGTGCCATTTTTTGCTGGGCATCCTGCGCGAGCCCTTGTATGCTACGCGGCACATTTAGCCCCGACCGGCGCAAGCCGCGGTCCAGAGGGCTCGGCGACACCCCATACGGGCGTTTGCCATCTCTATCAGGTCCTTGTGACCACACAGTTAAGGCGGTTGCGGCTTACCATAAATTAGTCGGAAGCGTCCCCGAGAAGCCGGCCACAAGCCGGCTTTTTAATGCCTTATTGAAAGACATCCTCCTCAACTCAAATCCGCTACAGCACTTCTGCTCGGCTCGTTTGACCGCGCGAGACCTTGATGGCTTTGATGAAGAGTGAGGTGTAGGGCTTTTCTGAAAAGCAGGCGAATATCCTTACGACTCTTGCGGTCTTGACCGATGGCACATTAGCATCAAAACGCACCCCATCAACCCCACGGACTGAGGTTGGGGAAAATGAAGCGTTTAGATGAATGCATAGGTCAAGGGGACCCCAATGCCAGACGTCAAAAGTATCAAGGATCAATTTTTTGTCTACCACCTGACCTCTGTTGAGAATCTGGATGGGATTTTCACAGAGGGCCTGAAGCCTAGGGCCAGCCTCATTAGCTTCACTGACGTAGCAGACAGTGACATCCTCACGAAGCGCAAAGCCCTCGATCTTGACCGCTATGTACCCTTTCATTGGTTTGCTGCCAATCCGTTTGATGGATGCGTACAGCTCAGTAGACCCAATTCCAAATTCGTACTGATTTCGGTTTACAGATCGTTTGCCAAGCAAAACCACTGGAAGATCATCCCTCGCCACCCCCTTGCTAATGATGCGATCGAACTGCTCGACTATCACCGAGGCTTCGAAGCCATAGACTGGGACCTCATGAACACTCGGGACTATCAGGTAGCCGAGTGCAAAAGCGTCTGCATGGCAGAATGCCTCTCCCCCTAATCCAGACAAGGCTCTGATTTGGCGTATCGTCCATCGGGATAACCTGCCCTGGATTCTGGACAACGGTTTGCACTGCGCAAATTCGGACGTGCGGGCACCGCAGTACGTGAACATTGGCAACGCTGAATTGATCGACAAGCGCCGATCCCGCCACGTCCCGATAGCACCAAAGGGCGTGCTGGCTGACTACGTACCTTTCTACTTCACGCCCTTCTCTGTGATGATGAAGAATATTCACTCAGGATGGAGTGTGCAGCAGTTCAGCAACGACGAGATTGTGATTTTGGTCTCCAGCCTGTACCGGGTCGAAGAACTTGGCCTACCGTTCGTCTTCACAAACGCACATGCCTACCCGGAGTGGACAAACTACTACAGTGATCTCGCGTATCTCGGCGAAATCGATTGGCCAATCCTTCAACGGCGCGACTTCAAGCGTGATCCTGATGATCCTCGAAAGATGGAGCGTTATCAGGCAGAAGCGCTGATCCACCATCACCTACCGATTACGGGACTCCTCGGCATCATGTGCTACACCGATGCAGTGAAAAAACGCATAGAGCATAACGTGGCCGCTAGAGGTCTGACGTTGTCTGTTCATGCGCGTCCGGGATGGTATTTCCAATGATCAGATTTACCCAAGGCAATCTTCTGGAAGCCAAGACCGAAGCCCTCGTCAACACGGTGAATACCGTTGGCGTGATGGGCAAAGGTATTGCACTGATGTTCAAAGAGCGCTTTGCGGAGAATTACCGTCTTTACGCAGCTGCCTGCAAGGCTGGCGAAGTTGTGACAGGCAAAGTTCACGTGACAGCAGTCAACGAGCTGGACGGCCCCCGCTGGATCATAAATTTCCCTACCAAACGCCACTGGCGTTCACCTTCACAGATGGATTGGGTGACAGACGGCCTGTATGACCTGCGCCACTTTTTAATTGAAAATCGGGTCATGTCTGTTGCTGTCCCGCCATTGGGCGCGGGCAACGGTGGCTTGAAATGGCCTGATGTCCGCGAACAGATTATTGCTGTGTTGGGTGACCTTGATGTGGATGTGTTGGTGTACGAGCCTGTCAGCCAGTATCTGAACGTCGCCAAGCGTAGCGGCGTGGAAAAGCTCACGCCTGCGCGCGCGCTCATTGCCGAATTGGTTCGACGCTATTGGGTTCTAGGGATGGAATGCAGCTTGCTCGAGATACAGAAGCTGGCCTGGTTCCTGGAACGCACCATCGAAAAGCTGCCGAACACTGAGAACCCTCTGAACCTTAAGTTCGTAGCGCATAGATACGGTCCGTATGCCAATCGATTACAGCATTTGCTCAATGATCTGGATGGAAGCTATCTGCATTGCGAAAAACGCATCAATGATGCTGGGATCGGTGATGTGATCTGGTTTGACGAGACCCGTAAAACCTTTTTACAAACCTATCTGAAAACAGAGGCAAAGGCGTATTCCCAAGCATTGGAGCGCACCGTCGAACTGATTGATGGCTTTGAATCGCCCTTCGGCATGGAGCTATTGGCAACGGTTGACTGGTTGTTGAGCGAGCAAGGGGTTTCCCCGACTGTTCCTGACGTGCGCGAATCGTTGAGGCATTGGGAGGGTGGGGCCGGTGCCGCAGCTCGTAAAAGCAAGCTGTTCGACGATCAGGCACTTGATATTGCGCTCAAGCGCCTGACCTCCAGCGGCATCAAGCCTGAAATGGCAAGCAGCTAAGGGATGTCAGCTTTTATTTGATCCAGGACGGTAGCCCCCCTTGCGCCATCGCCCTCACCTTCCTTCAGAACCGCGCCACCATCCCCATCCGCACCGTGCGCCCCGGTGCCGGCATGAAGCTCTGCGCCAGCGGATCCAGGTAATAGCGATCGGTCAGGTTCTGCAGCGAAACATTGACCTCGGTGTTCTCCAGCAACTTGTACTTGAGGAACAGATCGAACAGTGCCACCGAGCGGTACTCGACCTGCGGCGTGGTGGCGCCGGACTGCCAGGGTTTGTCGAGGGTGCTGGTGGGGCCGGAGGTGTAGGTCACGCGCCCGCCCAGCGTCAACGCCTCGTCGAAGAAGCGCAGGCCGGTGGTCAGGTTGCCTGAGAAGCGCGGCGGGTTCTGGGTGTTGGTATAGGAGCCCATGAAGCTGCCCGGGGTGCAGTTGGGCGTGTCCTGGGTCTTCTGGTAGGGGTTGGCCGTGGCGCGCAATTTGCTGGCAAACGCCGCGTCGCAGGTTTCGGCCTTGAGGTAGTAAGTGGCCGACAGGTCGGCGAATACGCGGCCGGCATCGTAGTGCGATTGCAGCTCAAGGCCACGGGTGCTGAAACTGTCGGTGTTGCTGAAGGTCATCTGGCCCCACAAACCTGGGCTTGGGTCGTAGTAACGGGTGATGTAATTCTTGATGTGGTTGTCGAAGAAGGCCAGTTTGATCGCCGCCGAGTCGTGCGCGGTAAAGAGGTTGTCGCGCAAGGCGCTGACGCCGATTTCCCAGCTCTGCGAGCGCTCGGGCTTGAGGCTTTTGCCGGGGGTGACTTGCTGGGTGCCCTGGCTGGTCTCGAACAGTGAAGGCAGGCGCAGGCCTTGGGTGTATGTGACGTAGAAGAACGTGTCGGGTATCAGCTCGACATTGATGCCGAAAGCCGGCGCGAAGCCGCCGCCGCTACTGCTGCCCTGCGGGGTGTGGTCGTAGCCTGTGACCACGCTGCTGATGCCTTCTGGGTTGACCTCCACGCGGGTCGCACCGAAGTCGTTGAAGCGCACGCCGTTGAACGGCTCGTTGCTGTTGCCGAAGACGATGCCGTTGTTCAGGCGCGGGTCGGTGGCGTCGGTGTACTGGCCGTTCTGGTCGGGGAACCAGGTCATGCTGCCCCAGCCCTTGGGGCCGCTCGCCGAGATATAGCGCACCTCGCGATCCTCACGCCGGGCGCTGGCCAGCACGGTGTTGTCCTTGGTGCGGAAGTGGCTGTACCGGCCACCACCCCACAGGGTCAGTTGCTCGATCGGCTGGTACTCGAGCTTGCCGTTGAAGCTGAACGCCTGCCTGGATGCATCGCGCAGGGTGCGGTTGGCATCGATGTCGTGCTGGGTGATCAGCACATTCTTCTGCGGTTGCAGGTCTTCAAGCTGGAACGCGCCGCCCAGGTCCAGTGTGAAGTCGCCATGGGCGGTCTGGAACTTGGAGACGTTGTTCAGGTCGCCGCCGATACGGCGGTTGTCCTGGCGTGTCCAGCTGCGATCCGTACGAAACAGCTGGGAAACCGGTGCAGTCCATGACGAACTCAACGTGCTGGTCTTGGCGTCGGTCATCCACAGGTTGCTGGTCAGGTCGACCCACGGGTTGCCGGCAGGCAGGTAGTGATAGCGCGCGGTGTAGGTATCGATCTTCACCTCGCCCAGGGGGTACTGGTAGATACCCGCAGTGCCGTAGCGGTAGATGTCAGAAGGCATGATTTCGGCGCTGCGCCCATCGTAGCGGCGGTAGCCCAAGTCCAAGGTGTGATCGTCGGCGATGCGCCAGGTGGCCTTGAGCAGGTACGAGTCGGTTTTCGAGGAAGAGTTGAGCACTTCCTCGCCCGCGTTGTAGGTGCTCGCCACGCTGGGCTGTTCACTGCCGTACTGGTTATAGATGCGGTAGCGATCCTGGCCCTTCTTGCCGGAGAAATAGTTACCTTGATTGCGGTGCGCATATGCCGCCACCACGTCCAGGCGCTCGCTGGTGAAGGCAAACGCGGCACTGCCAGATTCAGCCTCGGAGCCGAACAGGCTGGCGCGGTTGTCGCGGGGTGGCGCGGTGAGGTTTTCATCCTTGGCGCTGGCGCTGCGATGAGCGGGGGCTACGCCGTTGTCCCAGAGGTCGCCCTTGAGGCGCACGCCGACCTGGTTGCCGTCGACCAGAATGTCCTGCACGCCGATAGTCTGCATTTCAACCGTGCCGCCAATCGCCCCAGACTTGGTCGACGGGCCTTTGTTCACGGTCAGGCTGCTGATCAGGTCGGGGTCGATGTAGCTGCGTTGCTGGGTGCCGCCATAACCGCGATAGACGTCCAGGGCCTGCTCCGAACCATCGACCTTGACTGCCACCCGGCTCTGCCCCTGGATACCGCGGATGTTGACGTCCAGGGCACCGCCATTGCGCGTGTCACCGACCTGCACGCCGGGCAAGCCGTTGAGCAGATCGCCTGCGGAAACACGGCCGAAGCGGTCGATCTGTTCGCTGTTCAGGTGCACCGAAGAGCGTGGCGCCCTGTAGGTATCCGCCTCTGGCCCCTGGGCGGCGGCCTCGACCATCGTCGGCGATAACTCGGCCGCCGCATTCGGCGCAGCGCGCTGGGCGATCAGCACGTAGCTGCCGGTCGAGCTCGGCACCAGTTGCAACCCGGCGTTGGCCAGCAACCGCTGGATACCCTCGCTGACTGTATACCGGCCCTTCAAGGCCGGCGCCGTACGCCCACGGGTCAACTCAGGGTCGTAGGACAACAGTAGCCCGGACTGGCTGGTGAAGCTGCCCAGGGCTGCGCCCAGCGGGCCCGGGGCAATGTTGTAGTCACGCGGTGTGGCATCGTCCAGGCGGGTGGCGGCGAGCGCAGCCGTGCCGGTGTCCTGTGCCAGGGCCAGGCTGCTGTTCAACAGGCCGGCGCCGCAGCAGCCGATCATCGTGCAACGCAGGGCAAACGTGATGGGCGCCAGGCAAAGTCGAGGGCGCGGAGCAGGTGAAGGACAACGTACTGGGAGCATGCTTATCTCGCTCGTAGGGTTTGCGCCCACCACTGGCTGCGGGCTGTTACCTCCTCTGTCGCACGAGATCGAAAAAAGGATATGGGGGCATGAGCACCGGCTGAATTTACCGATTCGGCCTTGTGATCTGAGCAATTCTAGTGATAATGGTTTTCATTTGCGACCGTCATGTACCGATTCAACCGACGATGAATGCGCCCTTTTCCCCGCCGAACAGTACCGAGCCGTGCAGCGTCGAGACGCTGTACATCGAGAATCACGCCTGGTTACGCAACTGGCTCGCCTACCGGCTGAGGTCGTGGGGGCGCGGCGTGGCCGATGATCTGGCGCACGATATCTTCTTGCGGGTGCTGACCAGCCGAGAGGGCGCGCGGGCCGAACCGATCCGCCAGCCGCGCGCCTACCTGACCCGCATCGCCAATTGCGTACTGGTCAGTTGGCGCCGCCGGCAGTCTCTGGAACGCGCCTGGCTCGAAGCCCTGCTGCTGCTGCCAGAACCCGAGCACCCTTCGCCTGAGCTGCAAAGCGTGATCCTGGAAACCCTGCACGAGATCGATGCGCTGCTCGACACCTTGCGCCCACGGGTCAGGCAGGCGTTTCTGATGGCGACGCTGGACGGCATGAAGCAGAAGGACATCGCCGTAGCCCTGAACATCGCATTGCCGACCGTCAAGAAGTACATCCACGAGGCCTACCTCACCTGCCTGACGCAGATGCCCGATGAATAGCGGCACTGCCACGCTTGACGCTGCCATCCCCCAGCAGGTGCTTGCCCAGGCGGCCTCCTGGCTGATGCTGATGCAGGAGGGGCCGTTGCTGCCGGCCCAACAGCGCGAGCTGGAGCGCTGGCGGCTTGCCAGTGCCGACCACGAGCGCGCGTGGACACGGGCGCAGCAACTGCTCACGCGCCTGGGCAGCGTGCCGCCCACGCTGGCCAAGCAGACCTTGGACCGCCCGACGGGCAGGCGCGCCGTGCTGCGCGGGCTGCTCCTGCTGATGGGCGTCGCCCCCCTCAGTTGGTGGGCATGGCGCTCGCAGGCCGGCGACTACCGGACGTCGCTGGGCGAGCGCCAGCACGCACGGCTGGCCGACGGCACGCAGATCACCCTCAACAGCGACAGCGCGGTGGACGTGCTGTTCGATAGCGCGCAACGCTTGCTGCACCTGCGCCGGGGCGAGCTGTACATCGTTACCGCTGCCGACCCCCGCCCACTCCTGGCGCAGACCCAGCAGGGCCAGTTGCTTGCCCTGGGCACGCGGTTCAGCGTGCGCCAACTGGCCGATGAAACCGTGCTCGCCGTCTATGAAGGCGCTGTGCAGGTACGCCCCGAGCGCGCCAGCGTGGCGCCAGGCGAGCACATCATCCGGGCCGGGCAACAAGTGCGCTTCAGCCGTGAGCACCTGGGCAGCATCGAGGCGGTGCGGGAAACCACCTTGGCTTGGCGTAACGGGCTGCTGGTGGCCGACGACATGCCGCTGCGCCAGTGGACCCAAGAACTGACGCGCTACACCGACCAGCACCTTGAATGCGACCCTGCCCTGGGCGAGCTGCGGGTGTCTGGCACGTTCCCGGTCGATGACTTGCCACTGGCCTTGGCCATGCTGGCGCAAACCTACAGGCTGCAGGTTCGCCCGACCGGCCGGCAGGTGTTGATCAGCCGTTGACCACCCTATACGACCGAGCGAGATTCCCCGATGAGCAAGATGCCCCTGTACCTGGCCATGACCCTGGCCCTGGCTGCGCCCGCCGCTTTGGCCAAGCCGGAACGCGAGCAGAAGATGGACACGTCACTGCTGCAGCGCCAGGACCTGGCCTACCGCTTCAGCCAGCTGGACCTGGATTCGGCCGACGGCCAGCGCCATTACCGCCTGTGGGTCGGCAAACCGGACCGCCCAGCCCCCGCCGCAGGCTACCCGGTGCTGTGGATGCTCGACGGCAATGCCGCGCTGGGCGCGCTGGACAGCGCACAGCTGAGCAAGCTCGCCGCAGGCCAGGCGCCGTTGCTGGTGGCCGTGGGTTACCAGACCGATCAGCGTATCGACCGAGCTGGGCGGACCTATGACTACACCCCGTCGGTACCCGGGCAGGCGCAGCAGCGTGACCCGCTGACCGGCCAACCCAGCGGCGGCGTGGATGCGTTCTTCGACCTGCTGAGCCAGCGCATGCGGCCGAGGGTGGCCGCCGTGGCGCCGATCGACCTGCAGCGGCAAACATTGTGGGGGCATTCCTATGGTGGCCTGGCGGTGCTGCATGCGCTGTTTACCCGGCCGGCCGAGTTCAGTGACTACGCAGCGGCCAGCCCGTCGTTGTGGTGGCGTGACGGGGTGATTGTTGGCGAAGCCCAGGGGCTGCAACAGCGTTTGGGTGATCACCGCCCGAGGTTGCTGCTGATGCGTGGTGGCGACGAGCCTTCGAGCCCGCGTGCATCTATGAAAAGCGATGGGGAGCAGCCGGCGCAGGCGCTGGCAGCGGACCTGGCCAACGTGCAGGGTTTGCAGGTGCGGTTCGAACGGTTTGACGGATTGGGGCATGGGCCGATGTTGCCGGCCTCGCTGAAGAAAGTGATCGACGAGATGTCTCGGTAAACCTGGTCCGGCCTCCTTCGCGGGGCAAGCCCGCGCCTACTGGATCACCACGGGTTCTGAAGGCGACGGAAGCCCTTCTGTTGCTTCGGTTTCACCGCCCACGGTCGCCTAAGGTCTTAGCCGCGCGGGTTGCCAGCAGGGTGGCACTGTGCTGTATGCTTGGCCGGTCTTCAGGGCGGGGTGCAAGTCCCCACCGGCGGTAAATCGAAAGATGAGCCCGCGAGCGCCCCGGCCATGCCGGGGGTCAGCAGATCTGGTGAGACTCCAGAGCCGACGGTCATAGTCCGGATGAAAGAAGGCGTCAGGCAGGGGCCATTCGGGCGCCTCTGCGCGCGCGTTTTGTTCGCCCCGAGACGTTCATCGATCATTCACGAGGAGCGTTTCATGTCACCTATGCTGCAAAAGCAATTCCCCAACCTTTCTGCCGCCATCGCCGCCTTCCAGGCCGGGCGCCCCGTGCTGCTGCTGGACGACGACGACCGCGAGGACGAAGCGGACATCATCGCCGCCGCCGAAAACATCTCGTTGCAAACCATGGCCATGATGATTCGCGACTGCAGCGGCATCGTCTGCCTGTGCCTGGACGAAGCCACCGTGGACGCACTGCAGCTGGCGCCGATGGTGCAGAACAACCAGGCGCGCCACGGCACCGGCTTCACCGTCACCATCGAAGCGGCCGAAGGCATCACCACCGGCGTTTCGGCGCACGACCGGATTACCACCATCGCGGCGGCGCTAAGCTCGACAGCCGAGCAACGCCATATCGTCAGCCCTGGCCACGTGTTCCCGCTGCGTGCGCGCAACGGCGGGGTGCTGACTCGTCGTGGCCATACCGAGGGTTCGGTAGACCTGGCGCGCCTGGCCGGGCTGCGGCCGGCAGCGGTGCTGTGCGAGCTGATGAACCCCGATGGCAGCATGGCCCGCGGGGAGCAGGTGGCGGTGTATGCGCGGCAGTACAATTTGCCGGTGCTGACCATTGAAGAGCTGGCGCAGTATCGCGAGGCGATGGTGGCCCGCGAAGCCGAGATTGCCTGATAAACCGGCGGGGCCGCGCTGCGGCCCCAAAGCCTGGCTGACGTTCACAAGTTTGCTCCCCCCGCCCTGCTCTGCTAGTGTCGCGCCGTTAAGAACGCCACCGAGACAGCCGCCATGGCCCGCAAAAAAGCCTCCCTCGATTTCGAGCAATCCCTCGCAGACCTGCAAGCCCTGGTCGAGCGCCTGGAGAACGGCGAGTTGTCGCTGGAAGATTCGCTGGCCGCCTTCGAGCAAGGCATCGCCCTGACCCGCGATTGCCAGGGCGCACTGGCCCAGGCCGAACAGAAGGTGCAGATTCTTCTGGAACGCGACGGCGAGCTGGCAGCCCAACCCTTCGAGGCCGAGCCGCAAGCATGATCAACAGCTACCAGGCCAACTGCCAGGCCCGCGTCGACGCCGCCCTCGAACCCCTGTTCGAAGCGCCAACCAAAGAGCTCGAGCGGCTCTATGCCGCCATGCGCTACAGCGTGATGAACGGCGGCAAGCGTGTGCGCCCGCTGCTCGCCTACGCGGCCTGCGAAGCGTTGGGTGCGCCTGCCGAACAGGCCAATGGCGCGGCCTGCGCGGTCGAGCTGATCCACGCGTACTCGCTGGTGCATGACGACCTGCCGGCGATGGACGACGACGACCTGCGCCGCGGCCAGCCCACCACCCACAAAGCCTTCGACGAAGCCTGCGCCATCCTGGCCGGTGACGGCCTGCAGAGCCTGGCCTTCAGCGCCCTGCTCGACACGCGCCTCAGCCCACAGTCCGACACCCTGCGCCTGGCCATGGTCCAGGCCCTGGCCAAGGCTGCCGGCCCGGCGGGCATGGTCGGCGGCCAGGCCATCGACCTGGGGTCGGTGGGTATCAAGCTGGACCAGCAAGCCCTGGAATTCATGCACCGGCACAAGACCGGTGCGCTGATCGAAGCCAGCGTGCGCCTCGGCGCCCTAGCCAGCGCCCGCGCCGAACAGGCGCAACTGGATGCCTTGCAGACCTACGCACAGGCCATCGGCCTGGCGTTCCAGGTGCAGGACGACATCCTCGACGTAGAAAGCGACACCGCCACCCTGGGCAAGCGCCAGGGCGCCGACATCGCACGTGACAAACCGACCTACCCGGCCCTGTTGGGCCTGGAAGCCGCCAAGGCCTATGCCATCGAACTGCGCGACCAGGCGCTGGTCGCATTGCAAGGGTTTGGGGAAAATGCCGAGCCCCTGCGGGCGCTGGCACGCTATATCGTCGAACGCCGCAACTAAGCACCGACGCCAATCCCGCACAACCCGTGGTCGAATGGGCACTTTTCCCACAATGGGGTAAACTGCCGCGTCTTCACACCTATAACGACTCGCCTGATGCCCACGACGTTTCAAGAGATCCCCCGCGAACGCCCGGTCACGCCGTTGCTCGACCGCGCTGACACGCCTGCCGGCCTGCGCCGGCTGGCCGAAGCCGACCTGGAGACCCTGGCCGACGAGTTGCGCCAGGAACTGCTCTACACCGTGGGTCAGACCGGTGGGCATTTTGGCGCCGGCCTGGGCGTCATCGAGCTGACGATCGCCCTGCACTACGTCTTCGACACCCCGGACGACCGGCTGGTGTGGGACGTCGGCCACCAGGCCTACCCGCACAAGATCCTCACCGGCCGCCGCCAGCGCATGCTCAGCCTGCGCCAGAAGGACGGCATCGCCGCCTTCCCGCGTCGCAGCGAGAGTGAATACGACACCTTCGGCGTCGGCCACTCCAGCACCTCGATCAGCGCAGCGCTGGGCATGGCCATCGCCGCCCGCCTGCAGAACAGTGCACGCAAGTCGATCGCGGTGATCGGCGACGGCGCCCTGACCGCCGGCATGGCTTTCGAGGCGTTGAACCACGCCCAGGAAGTCAACGCCGACATGCTGGTGATCCTCAACGACAACGACATGTCGATTTCGCGCAATGTCGGCGGCCTGTCCAACTACCTGGCCAAGATCCTCTCCAGCCGCACCTACGCAAGCATGCGCGAGGGCAGCAAGAAGGTGCTCTCGCGCCTGCCTGGCGCCTGGGAAATCGCCCGCCGCACCGAGGAATACGCCAAAGGCATGCTGGTCCCAGGCACCCTGTTCGAAGAACTGGGCTGGAACTACATCGGCCCGATCGACGGCCACGACCTGCCGACCATGATCGCCACCCTGCGCAACATGCGTGACCTCAAGGGCCCGCAGTTCCTGCACGTGGTGACCAAAAAGGGCAAGGGCTTCGCCCCGGCCGAAGTCGACCCGATCGGCTACCACGCCATCACCAAGCTCGAACCTGCCGACAAGCCCGCCGCGCCGAAGAAGCCCAGCGGGCCCAAGTATTCCGCTGTGTTCGGCCAGTGGCTGTGCGACATGGCCGCCAGCGACAAGCGCCTGGTCGGCATTACCCCGGCGATGAAGGAAGGCTCTGATCTGGTCGACTTCAGCGAACGCTACCCGGAGCGCTACTTCGACGTGGCAATTGCCGAGCAGCACGCGGTGACCCTGGCTGCAGGCATGGCCTGCGAAGGCAGCAAGCCGGTGGTGGCGATCTATTCGACGTTCCTGCAGCGCGCCTATGACCAATTGATCCACGACGTGGCGGTGCAGAACCTCGATGTGCTGTTCGCCATCGACCGCGCCGGCCTGGTCGGCGAAGACGGCCCGACCCACGCCGGCAGCTACGACCTGTCGTACCTGCGCTGCATCCCCGGCATGCTGGTGATGACCCCGAGCGACGAGAACGAGCTGCGCAAGATGCTCACCACCGGCCATCTGTACAACGGCCCGGCGGCGGTGCGCTACCCACGCGGTACGGGCCCCAACGCGCCGATCAGCAGCGACCTTGAACCCTTGGAGATCGGCAAGGGCGTCATCCGCCGCCAGGGTGAGAAGGTCGCCTTGCTGGTGTTCGGCGTGCAGCTGAGCGAGGCCTTGCAGGCTGCCGAGCAGATCAATGCCACAGTGGTCGACATGCGCTTCGTCAAGCCGCTGGACGAGGCACTGGTACTCGAACTGGCTGCCAACCATGAGCTGCTGGTAACCATCGAAGAGAACGCCATCATGGGCGGTGCGGGGGCTGCCGTGGGCGAGTTCCTGGCCAGCCAGGCGGTGACCAAGCCCCTGCTGCACCTGGGGCTGCCAGACCTTTATGTCGAGCATGCCAAGCCTGCGCAGATGCTGGCAGAGTGTGGGCTGGATGTGGCTGGGATCGAGGCTTCGGTCAAGGCTCGGATGGCCAAGCTCGGGCTGTAATCCTTGGGGCCGCTTTGCGGCCCATTCGCGGGACAAGCCCGCTCCCACAAGTACATCACTCTTCTCGAGAACAGTGACAAACCTGTGGGAGCGGGCTTGTCCCGTGAATAGTCTGGAACTGCCCATGAAAATCCCGAGCTTCACCGCCACCCTCCTGTGCCTGCCACTTCCGCTCCTGGCCGCTGAACGCGACAACGCCCTGAAACTGCCCGACGTCCTGATCAGCGCCAACCGCCAGGTCGAGTCGCGCACCGCCACCAGCGCCGCCAATACCGTCTTCACCCGCGCCGACATCGACCGCCTGCAACCCACCAGCGTCACCGACCTGCTGGCCCGTGTCCCAGGCGTGCAAGTGGCCCCCACCGGCGGGCGCGGCAGCGTGCCCGGCATTTTCATCCGCGGCACCAAGGCGGCGCAGAGCCTGGTACTGGTGGATGGCGTGCGCATCGCCAACGCCACCTCTGGCGACAGTGGCCTGCAGTTTCTCGACGTTGACCAGATAGAGCGTGTCGAGGTGCTGCGCGGCTCCCGCTCGGCGGTATACGGCAGCGACGCCATGGGTGGCGTGATCCAGATCTTCACCCGCCGCAGTAGCGGCCCCGGGCTGCAGCCACGCCTGCGCCTGGCCGCCGGCAGCAACCAGACCTGGCAGCGCAGCCTGGGCCTGTCCGGTGGCGACGGCGCCACCCGCTTCAACCTGGGTGCCAGCCTGGACGAGACTGCCGGCATTGACGCCACAGGCCCCTCCTTTGCCAGCGACGGCGATCATGATGCGTTCCGTAACAAGTCACTCAACCTGAGCCTCAGCCACACCTTCGGCGAACGCTTCGAGGCAGGCCTGAACCTGCTCGACAGCCGCGGGCGCAGTGAATACGACAATCCGTACGGTGGCTTTGACCCGGTCACTTTCGAAAGCTTCGGGCAAAAACCCTACACCGACTTCAGCGTCAGCAGCCTGGGCACTTACTTCGACGCCCAGCTCAACAACACCTGGCATTCACGCCTGGAGCTTGCCCACAGCGAAAACCGTGACGACAAACGCGACAAGCTCAGCGATGAGCACTCCGTGTTCAACACCTATCGCGATCAGGTTACCTGGCAAAACGACCTGGCCCTGGGTGAGCAGCACAACCTGTTGATCGGCGGCGATTGGTACGAAGACCGCGTGCACGCCAACACCGATTTCAACAAGGACAGTCGCTGGAACCGCGCCGCCTTCATTCAGCATCGGTACAAGGGCGAGCGGTTCTCCACCGAACTGGGGGTGCGCCGCGACCAGAACCAGCAGTTCGGCGGCCAGACCACCTGGAGCGGTAGCCTTACCGTGCCCTTGAACGCGCACAATGATGTGCTGCTGTCCTACAGCGAAGGCTTCCGGGCACCGACATTCAATGACCTGTATTACCCACAGTTCAGCAACCCCGACCTGAACCCGGAGCATTCCCGAAGCTACGAGCTGCAATGGCGCAGCCAGCTTACCGCCGACAGCCGCCTGGAGACCTCGCTGTACCGCACCGACCTGCGCGACGCGATCATCTTTGGCCAGGGCTCGATCCCACGCAATGTCGCCTCGGCGCGGGTCAACGGGTTTGAACTGTCGCTCGACCAGCAATGGGGCGCGTGGCGCAGCCAGCTGGGGCTGGCGCTGATCGACCCACGTGACCGCGACAGCGGCCATACCCTCGCCCGCCGTGCCCGCCGTACCGTGAGCCTGGACCTGGACCGCGCATTCGGGCCGTTCAGCGTGGGCGGGAGCTGGCAAGCCATCAGCAGCAGCTACGATGACGAAGCCAACCGCAACCGGCTCGCCGGCTTCGGCCTGCTCGGCCTGCGGGGTAGCTGGGCTGCAACGGATGAGCTGAAACTGGAAACGAAGCTGGACAACCTGCTGGACCACCGCCACAGCCGTGCCCGGTACAGCTACGAGGGCGCCAGCCACGGTTACCGCGAGGAAGGCCGCACTGTGCTGCTGAGCGTCACCTGGACGCCGGCGCTCTAGCGTCGAGCAACGCACACAGGCGCGCGGTGGCCTCGATCATCTGCCCGCTGGGCCGCTCCAAGCCCTTGTCCGGCACCACCAACAGACGATCACTGGCCACAGCACTCAGACGTGGCCAAGCCTCCCAACTTGCCAGCTGCGCCTGGTCACCCGCCAGAATCACCTGGGGGTCCTGCAGCAATACAGATTCCACGCTCACCTGGGGCGCCGGCTGGCTCAGATCGGCGAAAACATTGCGTGCGCCGCACACGGCCAGGGCATCGCTGACCACCTGCCGGCCACCGAGGGTGTACAACGGCTTGTCCCAGACTTGATAGAACACCCGCAGCGGCTGCTCACGCCGATACTGCTGACGCAGGTGCCGCAGCCTGTCGCGCAAGGTTTGCGCATAATGCCGGCCCTGCTGGTCACGGCCGACGCGCTGGGCGATGGCTTCGATCTGATCGATCAATTGGTCAATGCTATGGGGCTCGGCGCTGAGCGTGGCGATGCCCAGGCGCTTGAGCTGATGACGCTGCGCTGGCGCGACACTGCCCGGCCACAGCAGCAGCAAGTCAGGCTTCAAGCTGAGCAGGCGTTCCATGTTCAGTTGCCCCAGACGGCCCACAGAAGGCACATCCTGCAGCGCTGGCGGGCGCTCGCCGCCATCGAGCATGCCGACCAGCAGGTCATCGGCCTGCAGCTCGAGCATGATCTCGCTCATCGAGGGCGCCAGGCTGACCACCCGCAGCGGCTCAGCCGCGCTGGCGGCACAGGCGCACAGCGCCAGCAGCCAGAGGAAGACGCGCATCAGCCCAGCTGACGCGGAATGCGGCACAGGTAGAGCACGACCACCGTGGACAGTGCCAGAAGAATCTGCGGCACCGCCTCCAGCCCCACCAGCACCGACAGCGCGGCGACCCAGGCAGGGAAGCAGGCATACAGCATGGCCAGGCGCCGCACCCGCGCCAGCTCGATCCAGGCTGCCGGCTCCTCGCTGCTGCCGAGCACCTTGGCGGTACTGATCAAGGCACGCTTGTAAGCGCCAAAGCGCGGCAGGCTGAGGAACATGGTCGCCGCACCGGCGATGAACAACGGCATGGCCAGCACCGGGATCAATGGATCACCGCCACCAAAAGCCCAGGCCATCACCGGCAGCGGCACCAGGCCTATCGCCAGGTATTGCCACCAGGCCAGGGCCAGGCGCCGCTTGACCTCGGCGCGGGTCACGCCTGGGGCACCTCGCCCTGGTGTTCGTTGCCCAGCATGTGGCCGAGCTTGCCGGCCTTGGTGGCCAGGTAGTAACGGTTGTGCGGGTTGTGCCCGGTATGCAGCGGCACACGTTCAGCGACGACGATGTTCATGTCGGTCAGGGCCTTGACCTTGCGCGGGTTGTTGGTCATCAGGCGCAGGGCCTTCACCCCCAGGTGCTCGAGCATCGGCAGGCAGATGGCATAGTCGCGCTGGTCGGCGGCAAAGCCCAGGCGTTCGTTGGCTTCGACGGTATCGGCGCCGCCGTCCTGCAGTTCGTAGGCGCGGATCTTGTTCAACAGGCCAATGCCGCGGCCTTCCTGGCGCAGGTACAGCAGCACGCCACGGCCTTCACGGGCGATGGCCTGCAGGGCAGCTTCCAGTTGCGAGCCGCAGTCACAGCGCTGGCTGAACAGGGCATCGCCGGTCAGGCACTCGGAATGCAGGCGCCCCAGCACCGGCTCGCCGTCCGCGATATCACCCAGGCTGAGCACCACATGCTCACGGCCGGTGGCTTCGTCGAGAAAGCCATGCATGGTGAAGGTCGCAAAGGGCGTCGGGAGTTTAGAGGCGGCAACAAAGACGACGGGCACGTTGTGCTCCTGGCATAAGTAGGAAATTTCTGTTGCGGCGATTGTATCAGCAGGTCGGCACCTGTGCGCTGGCTGAATACCGTCGCTTAAGATCGAAAAGTTCGATGCTTAGCAGAGGCCCGCCCTCAAGACGCCGAACCTGTATGGGAGCGGGTAGCGCTCACTGCGGCTGGCTGTCGGTGGTGAACGGATACGGCTGTTTCCAGTGCTCGAAAATCGGCTTCAATTCACCGCTGCGCACCAGCTCGGCCATGCGCTTGTCGAACAGGTCGCGCAGCGCCTTGGACTTTTCGTTGTGGGCAAATGCCAGGTACAGCGGTAGCTCGGCGACATGGGTTTTACGAAAACGCGCAGGCTCGGAAGCCTGGCCCAGCACGTAGTCGACTTCGGTCAACGCATCGATGTAGAAGTCCACTCGGTCATGCTCGAGCATCGGCAGAATGCCTTCGCGGCGCTGGATTTCGCGGAAGTTGTGCGCATTGGGCAGATAGCTGGCGTAGTCGTAGCCGCGCACCCAGGCCAGGCGATACTGGCCGACCGTGCTGGGTGTGGGCACAGGCTTGGCGACCAGCCCCAGGGCGTAGATATGGTCCATGTCGAAGTGCCAACGCGGGTAGAGGTTGTCGTCAGCCTCGTCCTTGTAGGAGCCGACCCAGGCATCGGCCTCGCCCCGTTTGACCAGCCCCACCGCACGGCTGTAAGGCGCGCTCTGGGTAACGACCTTGACCCCGGCAGGCTCGAACACCTTGCGCAGTACATCCCAGGCAACCCCGCTACCGTCGGCGTTGGTGTAGTCGAGCCATTCTTCGCTGACCAGATGGACCTGCTTCGGCACACCTTCGGCCGCCCCCACCCAGGGAGCAAAGCCCAGCAGCATTGCCAACAGCACAGTCCTTATGGCCATCTACGCGCTCCCTGCCTCAGGCAACCGCCCACACCAGAACCTGCATACCCAGCCAGGCGAACACGCCGGCCAGGACGTCGTCGAGCATGATCCCGACCCCGCCATGCACATGGCGGTCGATCCAGCGAATCGGCCATGGCTTGAGGATGTCGAAGAAGCGGAACATCAGGAACCCCGCCAGCAACCATTGCCAGCCTTCCGGCACCAGCCAGAGGGTGATCCACATGCCCACCATCTCGTCCCAGACAATGCCCTCATGGTCATGCACGCGCAAGTCATTGGCGACTTTGCCGCACAACCAGAAGCCGAACAGCATGGTCACGCCCAGCAGCAGCCAGTAACCCCAGTCTGGCAGCATCTGCCACAGCGGGATGAACGGTATGGCCACCAGCGAGCCCCAGGTGCCCGGCGCCTTGGGCAAGGTGCCGGAGCCGAAGCCGAAGGCGATGAAGTGCCAGGGGTTGCGCCAGACCGAGGGCGGAACGAACTCCGCAGGCACCTGATTGGGGTGATCGGTCACGGTGTCTCCCTAAAATGTTGATAGCCGCGTTGCCGCGGGGTGATGTCCTGGCCCTGCCGGTCACGCAGGCTGACGCCCTGGCCCTCAAGCACGCACCCGATGACATGAAACGCCGCCAGGCCTTGCGCCTGCAGGGATGAAAGCTGCGCCGGCGGTAAAGTGAACGCCAGCAAATAGTCGTCGCCACCGGTCAGGGCCGCCTGCACCGCGGCCTCATGGCCGAGCAAACCCTGCAGAGCGGATGACATCGGCACCTGCTCCAGGTTCACCTCGAGCGCCACGCGGGAAGCCTTGGCAATATGCCCGCAGTCGGCCAGCAGGCCGTCGGAGATGTCCAGTGCCGCGCTGGCTCGCCCGCGCAACAGCTGCCCCAGGGCGAACTGCGGCGAAGGCGACCAGTAGTGATCGAGCAGCGGCTGGGCCAGTGCGGCCTCGGCCTGGCGCTGGCCCAGGACCAACGGCAAGGCGCCGGCGGCGTTGCCCAGCTCCCCCCCCACGCACAGAAGGTCACCAGGGCGAGCACCACCACGGCGCAACGCCTGCCCGGCCGGCACGCGGCCAAACACGGTCATGGTGATACTCAAGGGGCCGCGGGTGGTGTCACCGCCAATCAGGCTCAGCTGGCAACGCCGGGCCATACGGTTAAGGCCGTCAGCGTAGGCTTGCAGCCAGTCGGCGCTGACATCGGGCAAGGTCAGGGCAAGGGTGAAGCCGATGGGGGTGGCGCCCATCGCCGCCAGGTCACTGGCGGCCACGGCCAGCGAGCGCTGGCCAAGCAGCAAGGGGTCGCAGACCGCAGGGAAGTGCACGCCGGCCACCAGGGTGTCGGTGGACACCGCCAGCTGCTCGCCCGCAGGCAAATCCAGCAGCGCGCAATCGTCACCGATGCCCAGGGCCACGCCTTCACCACCTTGCGCACAGGGCGCGGCGGCGAAGTAATGGCTGATCAGCTCGAACTCACCCATGGTCGGCCAGCGCCGGGATCAGCGCTTGTTCGCCTTGGCTTCCGCTTCGCGCAGCGAAGGGGCGAGCTTGTCCAGCACACCGTTGACGAACTTGTGGCCGTCGGTGGCACCGAAGACCTTGGCCAGCTCGATACCTTCGTTGATCACCACGCGATACGGTACATCGACGCGCATCATCAGTTCCCAGGTGGACAACCGCAGCACAGCCAGTTCGACAGGGTCGAGCTCTTCCAGCGCCAGCGCCAGGCAAGGCTTCAGGGCCGCGTCGATCTCGTCCTTCTTGGCCGGGACCCCATGCAGGATCTCGCGGAAGTAGGCGCCATCGACATCGGTGAAATCGTTATCGACCCGGAACTGCGCTTCGATCTCGTTTACCGACTGACGCGCCATGTGCCACTGGTACAGCGCCTGAGTCGCGAGCTTACGGGCTTCGCGGCGCTTGGCGCTCTTCGAGGGCTTGCCGGCATCCGCAGGTTTTGGATCGCGCGGGTTGAAACGATCGCTTTCGTCGCTAATCACTTGGCCTCCAACTGCGCCAGCAGGCTGACCATTTCCAGAGCGGACAGGGCAGCTTCAGCACCTTTGTTGCCAGCCTTGGTGCCGGAACGCTCGATGGCCTGTTCGATGGAGTCGACGGTCAGAACGCCGAAGGCCACCGGAACACCGAACTCCATGGACACCTGGGCCAGGCCCTTGGTGCATTCGCCCGCCACGTATTCGAAGTGCGGGGTACCACCGCGGATCACGGCGCCCAGGGCGATGATCGCGTCGTACGCGCCTTGCTGGGCGACCTTCTGTGCTACCAGCGGGATTTCAAACGCGCCCGGGGCACGGATGATGGTGATGTCGCTTTCGCTGACACCGTGGCGTACCAGGGCATCAACGGCACCGCTTACCAGGCTTTCGACGACGAAGCTGTTGAAGCGGCCAACCACCAAAGCATAGCGACCTTTGGGGGCGATGAAGGTACCTTCGATGGTCTTCAGGGTCATTCCGATGTTCTCATGTTCAAGAGCGAGGCCGCATACAAGCGGCCTCGGCAGGGGTCTGGACTCGAGTAGAGGGCGTCAATGCCGCCTCAAGTCACTCGGAGGGCACGTATTCTACAACTTCCAGATCGAATCCGGATATCGCATTGAACTTCATCGGCGAACTCATCAGGCGCATCTTGCGCACACCGAGGTCGCGCAGGATCTGCGAACCGGCACCCACGGTGCTGTAGGTGGTCGGTACCTTGGTCGGTGCATCGCCCGCGCTTTCGCGGATGTGCGCCAGCAGCACGTCGCCGTCCAGCGGGTGGCCCAGCAGCAGGACCACGCCGCTGCCAGCTTCGGCCACGGCAGCCATGGCGGCGCGCAGGCTCCAGCGGCCCGGTTGCTTGACCAGCAGCAGGTCGCGCAGCGGGTCCATGTTGTGCACGCGCACCAGGGTCGGCTCTTCGGCGCAGATATTGCCCAGGGTCAGGGCCATGTGCACGTCGCCTTCCACCGCATCGCGGTAGGTGACCAGGTTGAACTCGCCCAGCTCGCTCTCCACCGGCTGCTCGGAGACGCGTTGTACGGTGCGCTCGTGGATCATGCGGTAGTGGATCAGGTCGGCGATGGTGCCGATCTTCAGGCCGTGCTCGGCGGCGAACACTTCCAGCTCGGCGCGGCGCGACATGGTGCCGTCATCGTTCATCACTTCGCAGATCACGCCGCTCGGCTCGAAGCCGGCCATGCGCGCCAGGTCGCAAGCGGCCTCGGTGTGGCCGGCGCGGGCCAGGGTGCCGCCCGGCTGGGCCATCAGCGGGAAGATGTGGCCCGGGCTGACGATGTCCTCGGCCTTGGCGTCCTTGGCAGCGGCAGCTTGCACGGTACGTGCGCGGTCGGCAGCGGAAATGCCGGTGGTGACACCTTCGGCGGCCTCGATCGACACGGTGAACTTGGTGCCGAAGCCGGACCCGTTACGCGGCGCCATCAGCGGCAGCTTGAGCGTTTCGCAGCGCTCGCGGGTCATCGGCATGCAGATCAGGCCACGGGCATGCTTGGCCATGAAGTTGATGTGCTCAGGCAGGCAGCACTCGGCCGCCATGATGATGTCGCCTTCGTTCTCGCGGTCTTCGTCATCCATGAGGATGACCATTTTGCCCTGGCGGATGTCTTCGACCAGTTCTTCGATGCTGTTGAGCGCCACTCGGCACCCCCTTCTCAATCAGGATTTCAAGAAGCCGTTGGCGGCCAGGAAGCTTTCGGTAATGCCACTGCCCTTGCTCGGTTCGCCAGCCTTGTCGCCCAGCAGCAGACGCTCCAGGTAACGGGCCAGCAGGTCGACCTCAAGGTTTACCCGACGCCCTGCGCGGTAGTCGGCCATGATGGTTTCGGACAGGGTGTGCGGGACAATGGTCAGCTCGAACTCGGCGCCATTGACCTCATTGACCGTCAGGCTGGTGCCGTCGACGGTGATCGAACCCTTGTGGGCGATGTACTTGGCCAGCTCCTTGGGTGCACGCACGCGGAACTGGATAGCGCGGGCGTTATCGCTGCGCGAGATGATTTCGCCGACACCGTCGACGTGGCCGCTGACCAGGTGGCCGCCCAGGCGGGTGGTGGGGGTCAGGGCCTTTTCCAGGTTGACCTTGCTGCCGCTCTTGAGGTCGATGAAGGCGGTGCGCTTGAGGGTTTCGACGCTGACGTCGGCCCAGAAGCCATCGCCCGGCAGTTCGACGGCGGTCAGGCATACGCCGTTGACGGCGATGCTGTCGCCGAGCTTGACGTCACCCAGGTCGAGCTTGCCGGTCTCGACGTAGACGCGCACGTCGCCACCTTTGGGGGTCAGGCTGCGGACAGTGCCGATGGATTCGATGATGCCGGTGAACATGGGGTCTTCCTCAAGAACGGGTTGCGCAGGGCAAGCCTGGCATTATACGCCGGGCGCCGGCAGGGGGATGGCCGTGACCCGCCAGTCATCGCCCACCGCGCGCATTTCGGTAATTTTCAGTCGCGGCGCTTCGCTCATCGTTGCCAGGGGCCACTCCAGCAGCGGGCGGGCCTGGGAGCCAAGGAAGGTACCGGCGACGAACAACTGGTACTCGTCGATCAGGCCTTGCCGGGCGAACGCACCGGCAAGGCCGGCGCCGGCTTCCAGCAGAATCTCGTTGACGCCACGCTGGGCCAGCACACGCATCAACGCGGGCAGGTCGACCTGGCCACCGGCGCCTGGCAGGCTCAGCAGCTCGTGGCCCGCCTCGGCGTACCGCGCATCTGCTGCGGCAGCCGTCACCACCAGGGCCGGGCCGGCCAGGAAGAACGGCGCATCCAGCGCCAGCCGCAGGCGGCCATCGATCAACACGCGCAGCGGTGGGCGGCTCAATGCCAGGGCACGGGTTTCATCATCCAGGCCTAGCTCTGCGCCACGCACGGTCATGCGTGCGTGATCGGCCAGCACGCTGGCGGCGCTGGTGAGCACCACACTTGAACGGGCGCGCAGGCGCTGCACCGCAGCACGGGCGGCGGGGCCGGTGATCCATTGGCTTTCGCCGCTGGCCATGGCGGTGCGGCCGTCCAGGCTCATGGCCAGCTTGGCCCTGACGAACGGCAGGCCGTGCTCCATGCGCTTGAGAAAGCCTGGGTTGAGGGCCCGAGCCTCGGCTTCGAGCACGCCGCTGTGGACCTCGATACCCACCGCTGCCAGGCGCCGCAGCCCCTGCCCCGCTACCTGTGGGTTGGGGTCCTGCATCGCTGCCACCACGCGGGCCACGCCGGCCTCGACCAGAGCTTCGGCGCACGGCGGCGTGCGGCCATGGTGGCTGCAGGGTTCGAGGGTGACATAGGCGCAGGCGCCGCGGGCACGCTCACCGGCCTGTCGCAGGGCATGCACCTCGGCATGCGGCTCACCGGCGCGCACGTGCCAGCCCTCGCCCACCACCTCGCCATCGCGCACGATCACACAGCCCACGCGCGGGTTGGGGTGGGTGCTGTAGACACCCTTGCGAGCCAGTTCCAGGGCACGGGCCATGTAGTGGGCGTCGAGAATCGCGGTCTGGCTGGGCATGCTCACTCTTTGGCTGGCTCACGGGCCAGGCGGTCGATTTCTTCGCGGAATTCGTCGAGGTCCTGGAAGCGTCGGTACACCGAGGCGAAGCGGATATACGCCACTTCGTCGAGCTTGCGCAGCTCGGCCATCACCAGCTCACCCACCACCAGTGACTTGACTTCGCGCTCGCCGGTGGCGCGCAGGCGGCTCTTGATGTGCGCCAGCGCCGCTTCCAGGCGTTCGACGCTGACCGGGCGTTTTTCCAGTGCCCGTTGCATGCCTGCACGCAACTTGTCTTCGTCGAAGGGCTGGCGCGTGCCGTCTTGCTTGATCAGCCGCGGCAGCACCAGTTCGGCAGTTTCGAAGGTGGTGAAACGTTCGCCGCAGGCGACGCACTCGCGACGGCGGCGCACTTGCTCGCCCTCGGCGACAAGACGAGAGTCGATGACCTTGGTGTCGTTGGCACCGCAAAAGGGACAGTGCATGGTGGCAGGCAACAAAAAAAGGGAGGGCCATGGTAGCGCATCCCACTGGCAAGACAAGCCAAAGGGGTTAACATCCAGGGAAATCTGCCCCTGAAGGATGACCCAATGCACCATCGAGCGCTCGTCGTGCTGTGCTGCGCCGCCTTGCTTGCCGCTTGCGGTAGCGACCGGCCCAAGCCCGAACAGGCCCAGGCGCCCGCGCCAGCAAAATCGGCCAAGAAAACCCAGCCCCTTGGCCCGCTGCCCGCCTACCAGCGCGAACTGAGCGGTACCTTGCTGGAAGTCCCGGCCGGGGCCGATGTGGAGCTGGCCCTGCTGGTCATCGACGAACGCGACCGCCCGCAACGCCTGCTGGCCAGCAGCAACCTGAGCGGCACCGGGCAGGCGCTGCCTTACCAGTTGCGCTTCAACCCCGAGGCTTTTCCGGCCGGTGCCCGGGTAGAGCTGCGTGGCCGTGCCAGCCGCTCTGGCCAGCTGATCATGCACCTTCCGCCGGTACGCATTACCCAGGCACAGACCCAGGCCACCGGGCCGCTGCGCTTCGAGAAGGCACCGTAAGTGGCACCCCTGGCACTGCAACAGGCCCTCAGCGGCCTGATCGGCGAAGCGCGCCTGGTGGCCAGCGAGCTGCCTGAGTGCGAACTGAAGCTCTGGCTGATCGACGACCAGAACATGGACCGCGCATTCAGCAGTGAAGAAACCCGGCGCATCCTCGAAGCGCCACCCTACTGGAGCTTCTGCTGGGCCAGCGGCCTGGCCATGGCCCGTTACTTGGCTGCACACCCGCACTGGGTGGCCGGCAAGCGCGTGCTCGATTTTGGCGCCGGCAGCGGTATCGCCGGCATTGCCGCAGCCCGCGCTGGCGCCCTGGAAGTGGTGGCCTGCGACCTCGACCCGCTGGCCCTCGACGCCTGCCGCGCCAACGCCGCGCTGAACGGGGTGGCGCTGGGTTACAGCAGCGATTTCTTCGCCGAGGACGACCGCTTCGACCTGATCCTGGTCGCCGATGTGCTGTATGACCGCGCCAACCTGCCCTTGCTCGACGCCTTCCTCGGCCGTGGTCGCCAGGCCCTGGTGGCGGACTCACGGGTTCGCGACTTCTGCCACCCGCTGTACCGGCAATTGGGCGTGCTCGACGCACTGACCCTCCCGGACCTGGCCGAGCCCCACGAATTCCGCCGGGTCAGCCTGTACCACGCTAGCCGCGAGCCTTTATAGTGGTGCCATTCACGAGTTTGCGAGAGTCGCGATGAGCCAAGACACGCCGTACATTTTCGACGCCACCGATGCCACCTTCCAGCAACTGGTCATCGAGAACTCTTTCCACAAGCCGGTGCTGGTGGACTTCTGGGCCGAGTGGTGCGCCCCGTGCAAGGCGCTGATGCCCTTGCTGGCGAAGATCGCCGAGGGTTACCAGGGCGAGCTGCTGCTGGCCAAGATCAACTGCGACGTAGAACAGCAGGTGGTCGCCCAGTTCGGCATTCGCAGCCTGCCGACCGTGGTGCTGTTCAAGGACGGCCAGCCGGTCGATGGTTTTGCCGGTGCGCAGCCGGAGTCGGCGATCCGCGCACTGCTCGAACCGCACGTGCAAATGCCTGCCGCCCCTACCGCTTCGCCACTGGAACAGGCCAAGGCCCTGTTCGCCGAGAGCCGTTTTGCCGAAGCCGAAGCGCTGCTGCAGGCGCTGCTTGGCGAAGACAACAGCAATGCCGAGGCGCTGATCCTGTACGCCCGTTGCCTGGCCGAACGGGGTGAATTGGGCGAGGCCGAGACGGTGCTGGACGCGGTCAAGACCGATGAGCACAAGGCCGCCCTGGCCGGGGCCAAGGCGCAGCTGACCTTCCTGCGCCAGGCCGCCAGCCTGCCAGAAGTCGCCGACCTGAAAAGCCGCCTGGCGCAGAACCCGGAAGACGACGAAGCGGCCTACCAGTTGAGCATTCAGCAGCTCGCCCGCCAGCAATACGAGGCGGCGCTGGAGGGGCTGTTGAAGCTGTTCAAGCGTAACCGTGGCTATGAAAACGGGTTGCCGCAGAAGGCCATGCTGCAAGTGTTCGAGTTGCTGGGGAGTGATCATACGCTGGTTGGGGTGTACCGCCGCAAGCTGTCTTCAGCCATGTTCTGACCCGTAGCAGCTGCGAGGGCTCCGCCCTCGTTCGCGGGGCAAGCCCGCTCCCGCAGGCAATGCTGCACGCCTGCGGGTCAGCCGATCCAGTGATAGACCGGCGCATCCGCGCCGCTTTCCACCTTCACATCACTGCTGTGGCGCAACCGCACCAACAGCCGCTTACCTGCCGCCGTACTGCCCGCCAATCCCTCAAGGCGGTCCAGCAACTCCGGTCCGTTCATCTGCCCCGCCTGGCGCAAAACCTGGCGCGCTGCCGCCCAATGCCCGTCATCCTGCCTCGGCGCCGACGATGGGGTGGCCGCTGCTTCAGCCACAACCGGAACCTCGATCTGCCGCCCCAACTGCGCCCACTCGGCCGGGTCCATCTCGATGGTCAGGTCCACTGGCCAGTCACCAATCTGTCCACGAATTCTCACGATCTTTTCCTTGAGCACAGTTCAATGTGGCCATGCTACAGCAACATGAAACCTGCACCACACAGGCTGGCGGCGCAGAGAAAAGTTGTTATAACATTACCAAACCATCCCCAGCCTGCTCCTGGAGCCTTCCATGCGTCGTCTGCTGCTCGCCTTGCCCTTCGCCCTGCTGCCCCTTTCCATGGCGCATGCCCACGATGACCATGACCATGACCACGCCCATGGCACCCTCGGTGCCCACGAGCACGGCGTGGCCAAGCTCAATGCCGTGCTGGATGGCAGTACCCTGGAGCTGGAGCTGGACAGCCCGGCCATGAACCTGGTCGGCTTTGAACATGCCGCCAGCAGCGATGCCGACAAGGCCAAGGTGGCCGCCGTGCGCCAGCAACTCGAACACCCCTTGCAACTGTTCGGGCTGGCCGCGGCTGCCGGCTGCAAGGACGATGCACAAGCGCTGGAAAGCCCCCTGTTCGGCGACGCGCCGAAAGCCGACGACGATGGCGACGAACATGAGCACGGCCACCAACACAGCGACATCGGTGCGCATTATCAACTGACCTGCGCGAACCCGGACACGCTCACCCAGATCGACCTCGCCCCCCTGTTCAAAGCCTTCCCGGCAACCCAGAAGATCAACGTACAACTGATCGGCCCGACAGGCCAGAAAGGCGTGGAAGCAACGCCTGCCAAGGCTGCGGTCGCGTTCTGAATGGGCCAGCCGCTGATCGAACTGCATGACCTGGTCTTCGCCTGGCCAGGTCAGCCGGCCCTGCTGGATATTCCCGCCTTTCATCTGGCGGCCGGCGAGGCGCTGTTTCTCAAAGGCCCAAGCGGCAGTGGCAAGACCACCCTGCTGGGCCTGCTGGGCGGGGTGAACCTGCCTGTCCAGGGCAGCATTCGCCTGCTTGGCCGCGACCTCGGCAGCCTCGGCCAGGGCGCGCGCGATCGCTTCCGGGTCGACCACACCGGTTACATCTTCCAGCAGTTCAACCTGCTGCCGTTTCTTTCGGTGCGCGAGAACGTCGAGCTGCCCTGCCGCTTCTCGCGTAGCCGAGCCACACGGGCCGCCGAGCGCCATGGCAGCGTCGATAACGCTGCCGCCACGCTGCTTGCCCATCTGGGCCTGGGTGACCCGGCCCTGCTCGCCCGTCGCGCCGACAGCCTGTCGATCGGCCAGCAGCAACGGGTTGCCGCCGCACGGGCACTGATCGGCCAGCCCGAACTGGTGATCGCCGACGAACCGACCTCGGCCCTCGATGCCGACACCCGCGAAGCGTTCATCCGCCTGTTGTTCGACGAGTGCCGCGCGGCCGGCGCCAGCCTGTTGTTCGTCAGCCATGACCAGAGCCTGGCCCCCCTGTTCGACCGGCACCTTTCCCTGGCCGAACTCAACCGCGCCGCCAAGCCCCGGGAGGCCTGATGTACCTGCTTCGTCTTGCCCTGGCCAGCCTGGCCAACCGCCGTTTCACCGCCTTCCTTACCGCCTTCGCCATCGCCTTGTCGGTGTGCCTGCTGTTGGCCGTGGAGCGGGTACGCACCGAGGCCCGCGCCAGCTTCGCCAGCACCATCAGCGGCACCGACTTGATTGTCGGCGCCCGCTCGGGGTCGGTGAACCTGCTGTTGTATTCGGTGTTTCGTATCGGCAACGCCACCAACAACATCCGTTGGGACAGCTACCAGCACTATGCCCAAGACCCACGGGTAAAGTGGGCGATCCCCATTTCGCTCGGCGACTCGCACCGCGGCTATCGCGTGATGGGCACCACCGGCGACTATTTCAGCCATTACCAATATGGCCGCAGGCAGCACCTGGAACTGAGCCAGGGCCGTGCGTTCGCCGATGACCCGTTCGAAGTGGTGCTCGGCGCCGAGGTGGCCGAGGCGCTGCACTACCGGCTCGGCGACAAGCTGGTGCTGGCGCATGGCGTGGCGGCCATCAGCCTGGTCAAACACGACGACAAACCCTTCACCGTGGTCGGTGTGCTGAAACGCACCGGCACCCCGGTCGACCGCACCCTGCACATCAGCCTGGGCGGCATGGAGGCCATTCACATCGACTGGCACAACGGCGTGCCGGCCCGTGGCGCGGGGCGCATCAGCGCCGAACAGGCCCGTACCATGGACCTGCAACCCGCCGCCATCACCGCGTTCATGCTCGGCCTGAACAGCAAGATCGCCACCTTCAGCCTGCAACGGGAAATCAACGAGTACCGCAACGAACCCTTGCTGGCGATTTTGCCCGGGGTTGCCCTGCAAGAACTGTGGAGCCTGATGGGTACCGCAGAGCAGGCGCTGTTCGTGGTTTCGCTGTTCGTGGTGCTGACCGGGTTGATCGGCATGCTCACAGCCATTCTTACCAGCCTCAACGAACGCCGGCGGGAGATGGCGATCTTGCGTTCGGTAGGTGCCCGCCCCTGGCATATCGCCGGACTGCTGGTACTCGAGGCGCTGTCGCTGGCAGTGGTGGGGATCGTGGCCGGGCTGGGGCTGTTGTACGCTGGCATCGCCGTGGCGCAGGGCTATGTGCAGGCCAACTACGGCTTGTTCCTGCCACTGGCCATGCCCAGTGCGCACGAGTGGACGCTGTTGGCTATCATCCTCGGCGCAGCATTGCTGATGGGCAGCGTGCCGGCCTGGCGTGCCTACCGGCAGTCGCTGGCCGATGGCTTGTCGATTCACCTTTGAGAACCGTCATGACCTCAAACCTCACCGCCTGCTTCGCGGGTTTACCCGCGAAGCGGCCAGTGCACGCCGTGCACATCGTCCTGCTTGTGCTGCTCACGCTGGCGTTACCTGCCTGGGCCACCGACCCTCGCGAACTCGACTGGCCCGCATTGATCCCCGAAGGCGCACCCGTCATCCCGCCGCAGCTGGCGCCACTGCATGACCTGTCACAACTGAGCGACGCCCTGTCTGCCGAGTCGGCCCCCGCCGCCCACCAGCAGGCGCCGAATGCACCGGTGGTGCAAAGCCTGGACGGCCAGCAGATCAAACTGCCCGGCTACATCGTGCCGCTGGAAGTCAGCGAGGAAGGCCGCACCACCGAGTTTCTGCTAGTGCCCTACTACGGCGCCTGCATCCACGTGCCCCCGCCGCCGTCGAATCAGATCGTGCATATTTTCAGCGAGATGGGCGTGCGCGTCGAAGACCTCTATCAGCCCTACTGGATCGAGGGAAAACTGCAGGTCAGAGCCTCCAGCAGCGAGCTGGCCGACGCCGGATACCAGATGGAAGCCGAGAAAATATACGCTTATGAGCTGAAGTGAGAACTGTTTCGAATTCGTTACGACGCTTCTTTGAGCTGGATCAAACTTTCTGTTTAGACGCCTCCGTACCATTGGACTACTCGATTATTAATGTCCTCTGGGAGCTTCCATGAACAAGTCCTTGCTTGGCGCCTCGCTTGTGGCCCTCGCCCTTGCCGCCCCTGCCGCCCACGCCTACCAGGCGGGCGATATGATTCTGCGCGCCGGCGCCATCACTACCGCACCGAACGAAAGCAGCGGCGACCTGAAGTTCGATGGCAACAAGGTGTCGGGCACCAAGGCGACCCTGGACAGCGACACCCAGCTGGGCCTGACCTTCGCCTACATGCTCACCGACCACATCGGCCTGGAGCTGCTGGCGGCCACCCCGTTCAAGCACACCGTCGGCGTCAAGGGCCTGGGCGGCGGCCTGGACGGCAAGCTGGCCGACATCAAGCAACTGCCACCGACTCTGTCGCTGCAGTACTACCCGATGGAGCCCAACTCCAGGTTCCAGCCGTATGCCGGCGTGGGCATCAACTACACCCTGTTCTTCGATGAAGACCTGAGCAGTGCACGCAAGCAACAGGGCTTCAGCAACCTGAAACTGCAGGATTCAGTGGGCATCGCTGGCCAGTTGGGCATGGACTACATGCTGACCGACAACCTGCTGGTCAACGCCTCTGTCTGGTACGTCGACATCGACACCAAGGCCAGTGTCAACGGCCCGACCGCACTGGGCTACAGCAAGACCAAGGTCGACGTCGACGTTGACCCGTGGGTGTACATGGTCGGCCTTGGCTACAAGTTCTGATCCCGGGCCGGGAGGGCGGCCACGGCCGCGCTCCCGGTGCTCGACACTAGCCAGCAGCCCAGCGCTGTGGCACTGATCCCCGCCCCCAACCCGCACACCGCAGCCCATCCCCAACGGGCATAGACCCAGGTCGCCAGTACCGCACCCAGGCCGCTACCCAGCGAATAACAGCACATGTAGGCGCCAATCAGCCGGCTCGCCAGGGCGCTGCGCCCGGCCAACAACAGGCTCTGGTTGGTGACATGCACCGCCTGCACCGCGAAATCGAGCAATACCACGCCCAGCAGAAACGCCAGTAGCGAGTGCTCGACGAACGCCGTCGGCAGCCACGACAGCGTCAGCACACCCAAGGCCAGACCGGTGGTGCGATCGCCCCGCCCTTGGTCGGCCAGGCGGCCGGCCCGGGCAGCGGCCAAGGCCCCCGCCACACCCGCCAGGCCAAACAGCCCGATCTGGGTATGGTTGAGCGCCAGGGGTGACGCACTCAGCGGCAGCACCATGGCGCTCCACAGCACGCTGAAGGCGGCGAAGATCAATAATCCATACAACCCTCGCTGGCGCAGCAGCGGGTCTTGTCTGAACAAAGCAAACAGCGAGCCGATCAGCGCCAGGTAACTGGACCGCTGCGCCGCAGGCCGGGTGCCAGGCATGCCGTTCCAGAGCAGCCCGGCCATCAGCACCAGCACCCCGGCTGCGGCAAAATAGACGACGCGCCAGCCGGCCACGTCGGCGACCACGCCAGACACCAGGCGCGCCAACAGAATGCCCAGCACCACCCCGCTGGTGACGGTGCCCACCGCCTGCCCCTGTTGCGCGGGGGTGGCCAGGGTCGCGGCATGCGCCACCATCACCTGCACCATGACCGCCATCAGCCCGACCATGGCCAGCGCCACCAGCAGCACCGCCCAGCCCCAAGCCATGCCGACCGCCACCAACGCCAGCGCCGAAACCAGCAATTGGCCGATGATCAGGCGCTTGCGGTCGATGAGGTCGCCTAACGGCACGATCAGCAGCAAGCCCAGCGCATAACCCGCCTGGGTAGCACCTACCACCCAGCCGATGCGCTGCTGCCCTACCCCAAGGTCCAATGCCATCGACTCAAGCAGTGGCTGGGCGACGTACACGGTGGCCACGGCCATGGCACAGGTGAGCGCCAGCAACAGGGTCATCGCTTGGGTCAGACGAGGGGGTGAAGCGCTTGAGGCGTGCATGGCGTATCCCTCCGAACTGGTTTCAAATTAAAACCACATGTGGCTTTCTAGCAAATGTGGTTTTAATCTGCAACCAGAACAACCGAAGAGTCTTCGCTGATGCTTAACGAAACAAACGCACAATGCCCGGTAGCCCGAGCCCTCGAAGTGCTCGGTGACCGCTGGGCGCTGATGATCTTGCGCGATGCCTTCGATGGTTTAGGCCGCTTCAGCGAGTTTCAGAAAAACCTGGGGCTGGCCAAGAACATCCTGGCGTCACGCCTGAAGTTGCTGGTCGAGAGTGGCTTGCTGCAGCTGCAGCCGGCGCCGGATGGGAGTGCCTACAAGGAATACGTGCTGACCGAGAAGGGCCGTTCGGTGTTTCCGCTGGTGATTGCCTTGCGCCAGTGGGGTGAGCGCTTTTTGTTCGAAGCGGGTGAGGCGCGCTCAGCACTGCTGGAGCAGGCCACAGGGCAGGCGATCGCCCCGCTGCAAGTGCGCACTGAGGATGGCCGGGTGTTGCGGCCGGAAGATTGCCAGCGCAGGTTGGTGCGCCACGGATAACTCCGTGACCACCTTCCCACAGCGTCAGGCGGCTTTCAGGCCTTGCCGAGCAGCCGGGACAAACCTTCGACCAACGGCGTTGCCTGCGGGAAGTCGAAGCGCGCCAGCAAGCGCTGATTATCCGCCCGTGAGTGGCGGATATCGCCCGAGCGTGCCGCGCCATAGCTGATCGCAGGCAGGCTGCCGATCACCTTCTCCAGCGCCGCCAGCAGTTGGTTGAGCGACGTGGCCTGGTTCAGCCCGATATTCACCGCCCCCTCCTCGACCTGCTGCTGCTCCAGCGCCTGGATCATCACTTGCACCAGGTCCCCGACATAGAGGAAATCGCGGGTCTGCTCGCCATCACCGAACACCGTGATCGGCAGCCCTTGGGTGGCGCGCTCGCTGAAGATGCTGATCACGCCGGAATACGGCGAGGAAGGGTCCTGGCGCGGGCCGAAAATATTGAAGAAGCGGAAAACCACCGGCTCCAGGCCATGCTGACGGCGGTAGAAATCCAGGTACTGCTCACTGGCCAGCTTATCCACAGCATAGGGAGTAAGCGGTGCCTTGGGCGTGTCTTCGGCTATCGACTCGCCTTCGCCGTTGTTGCCGTACACCGCAGCGCTGGACGCGAACAGTACCCGGCGCACACCGTGCACGCGCATGGCTTCGCAGACATTGAGGGTGCCAATGAAATTGCTCTGGTGCGTCTTTACCGGGTCTTCGACCGAGGCCTGCACCGACGCCACTGCCGCCAGGTGCACCACTGCGCTGCAGCCCGCGGCCGCACGCGTGACCAAGCCGGCATCGGCGACATCGCCTTCGATCAGTTCCAGGCGCGGGTGCGCGATCTGCAGGTTGTCCCGCCTGCCGGTGGACAGGTCGTCGAGAATGCGTACGGCGTAACCCTTGTCCAACAGCGCATCGCACAGGTGAGAGCCTATGAAGCCGGCACCGCCGGTGATCAGGATGGGGGCGTCAGCCATGGCGGTAGAAACGGTCCAGTAGAGGTGGCAGGCCAGCGCGCCAGGCGCGCGGCTTGATACCGAAGGTGTGAAGGATTTTCTTGCAGGCCAGCACTGCGTGCTGTGGCTCTTCGCTGGCATCCGGCCGTGCGGCATGGGCCTGCGGCGTGGGGGCCTGCACCGCCAGCTGACGGTACTGGCCGGCCTCGGCAAGAATCGCCTGCCCCAGCGCCAGCGGCGTGGTCGCCTCGTTGCCAGCGTAATGGTAGGTGCCCCACAGCGGTGCGCTGCAATCGAGCTGCTTGAGCACCGACAGGATCACCCGGGCCGCATCGTCGACCGGCGTCGGGTTGCCGCGCCGGTCATCGGCCAGCAGCAACTCCTGGGGTTGCTCGGCACGGGTCAGGAAGCGCCCGAGCGTGCCGTCGACGCTCTCGTCGAGCAGCCAGCCAAAGCGCAGCAGCACATGTTGCGGGCACGCCGCACGCACGCTCTGCTCGATACGCCAGAGTGCCTGGCCACGCAGGCCCAGCGGCACCGGCTCGTCCTTCTCGCTGTAGGCCGTAGCCCGCGAGCCATCGAAAACCCGGTAGCTCGAAGGCTGCACCAAGGTGATCTGGTGGTGCTGGCACAACTCTGCCAGCCGCTCCACCGCCCGCTCCTGCTGGGCCAGGCGCTGCTCGCTGACCGACTCGGCCTGGAACCAGTCGAAGTAATAGGCCAGGTTGACCAAGGCATTGGGGCGGTGATCGTCGAGCAGCTGAGTGAGGCTGGCCGGGCCCCAGCCGTTTTCCGGCGGGCGCGGTGCCAGGAATGCGATGTCCTCTTCAGCCCCGAGACGAATCAGCGCTTGCCCGAGGGCATTGCCACCACCCAACAGCATTAGGCGCATACGCATAGAGTCAGCAGATCCGGAGAGGTTGATTGAGGGAAAGGGGTCATTTTGCGGTTTCCTGCCCGGGAAGTCCAACACGGGTGGGTGGCTGCCCTGCCGCCATCCCCTGCCCTTGCCAAAACCTATTCGATCTCGAACAACCCATTACTCAACGGCCCCACACTCAACCGTTCGCGCACGTCGTCATCGATGCGCGGGTCATCCGGCCGGTACAGCTTGACCTGGCGATAGGCATTGATGCGGTTGATCTCTTCGCCCAGGTACTCCCACACCACGCGGGTGCAGGCCGGGTTGCGCCGGTCGCCGCTGGAGACACCGGTCTTGAGGCCGTTCAGGCGGGTGATGCGGCTCTTGAAGCTGGGGATGAGGATGGTCTGGCTCATCTCGTTGAGGGTCAGCGACTCGTAGTCGATCAGGAACATTCGGTCTTGCAACTGAAACGCCGCGCCCAGGTAGCGGCAACGCACCTCGGCGTGCAGGTCGGTGGCGCTGCTGCGCTCCTGACGTTCCTGGCGTTCGAACAGGAAGCGGCCGCGCTCTTCGCGCAGGTGCACCAGCGACAGCAGCACCGAGCCCGGTACCGACATGCAGTTGGAGTACTCGAAGTAGTAACCGCAGTAGCGCGACAGGTTGCCGGCGTGCTCGTGCAAGGGCCGGAACAATTCACTGATCGGGTCGCTGGGCTGGTCGGCCACGGCCGACACCCGCGCACCGATCAGCCGGGAGAACTGCTCGGGGGGCACGTTCAGTTCGTAATCCTCGACGCCGAAGAAATCGCCGATGCGCTTGAGGTTGAACGCCGTCGGACGGCTCTGGCCGCTCAGGTACTTGTTGAACTGGGCACGGTTGATCGACAGCTGCCGGCAAACTTCCGAGATAGAGCGGTAGTGGCTGCAGGCCAGTTTGAGGTTGGTAGCGAAATGCTCGCTCATGCAGAAGCTTCCAGGTGACGCGAATGGCGCAAGTGTAGCATCAAGTCGCATCAACTCAGAACAAAATGCGAAATTGTAACCACTCTTGTCATAGCCAACCATGCGCCCCAACGCATAGCGGCGCGCCTGCCGCCCGCTGTCTTTCCACACGAAGAATAAGAATCGAGGTCATTTCCCAATGCTCGAAGCACTCAACGATTTCCTCTCGGGGAAACTACTCATCGTGCTGATCGTCGGACTAGGCAGCTACTTCACCATCCGTTCGCGGTTCGTGCAGTTCCGTCATTTCGTGCACATGTTCAGTGTGTTCAAGGAATCGCTGCGCGGCCAGGCAGGCCAGCTGAGTTCGTTCCAGGCCCTGATGCTGAGCCTGGCCGGCCGCGTTGGCGCCGGTAACATCGCCGGTGTCGGTATCGCCGTGACCCTTGGCGGCCCGGGTGCCGTGTTCTGGATGTGGGTCACCGCACTGGTGGGCATGTCCAGCAGCTTCTTCGAATGTACCCTGGCCCAGGTGTACAAGCGCGCCGATGGCGATGGCCTGTACCGTGGTGGCCCGGCCTACTACATTCAGCACGGCCTGAAACTGAAAAGCATGGCCGTGGTGTTCTCCATCCTGCTGCTGGTTACTTATGGCTTCGCCTTCATGGGCTTGCAGTCGTACACCGTGACCCACTCGCTGGAAAACGCCTTCGGCTTCGCGCCGAGCCACACCGGTATCGCCCTGGCGGTGCTGCTGGCCGTGGTGTTCATCGGCGGCATCAAGCGTATCGCTGCCGTGTCGGACCTGTTGGTACCGATCAAGACCCTGGCCTACATCGGCGTAACCCTGTACGTGATCGGCACGCAGATCGAACACGTACCTGCCATGCTGGAAACCATCTTCAAGAGCGCCTTCGGCCTCGACCCCGCGTTCGCCGGCCTGCTCGGCAGCGCCATCGTCATGGGCGTGAAGCGTGGCGTATTCGCCAACGAAGCGGGCCTGGGCAGTGCACCGAACGTTGCCGCGGTGGCCGCGGTGAAACACCCTGGCGCCCAGGGCGTGGTCCAGGCGTTCAGTGTGTTCCTCGACACCTTCGTGATCTGCACCTGCACCGCGCTGTTGATTCTGCTGTCGGGCTTCTACACCCCGGGCTTCGAAGGTGATGGCATTGTCCTGACCCAGAACTCGCTGGCCGCCGTGGTTGGTGACTGGGGCCGCCTGTTCGTCAGCGTGGCGCTGTCGCTGTTCGTGTTCACCTGCATCCTCTACAACTACTACCTGGGCGAGAACAGCCTGCAGTTCCTCAGCCGCAACCGCGTGGTGCTGCTGGTGTTTCGCGCCTTGGTACTGGCGTTGGTGGTGTGGGGTTCGGTGCAAGACCTGTCGACCGTGTTCGCCTTCGCCGACATCACCATGACCTGCCTGGCCTTCGTCAACCTGGTGGCCCTGGCCCTGCTGTTCAAGGTCGGCCTGCGGGTGATGCGCGACTACGACGACCAGCGCAAAGCGGGCATCAAGCAGCCGGTGTTCGACTCTGCCAAGTTCGCCGACCTGGACCTGGACCGCGACGCCTGGCCTGCCAACCCGCAGGTGGAAACAGCCACTGACAAAGCCGTTGGCCAAGCCCAGCCGCAACGCTGATACTCTCCCCTGCCCAGCCGCCCCACCTGCGGGCGGCTCTTCTTTCTCCGCTCACCGCTACGGATGTTCTCCATGCGCGCAGTAAAGAATCTTCTCGTCCTGTACACCGGCGGCACCATCGGCATGCTCGAAACCCCTGAAGGCCTGGCGCCAGCGGGCGGCTTCGATGCACGGATGCGCGAGCACTTCGCGCAAATGGCCGATGCCCCCCAGTTGCAGTGGACATTGCAGGAAATGAACCCGCTGCTCGACAGCGCCAACATGCAGCAGCACAACTGGCTGGCCATGCGCGATGCCATCGTCGAAGCGGTGGACGTTGCCGGCCACGATGGCGTACTGGTGCTGCATGGCACCGACACCCTCGCCTACAGCGCGGCGGCGTTGTCGTTCCTGCTGCTTGGCTTGCCGGCGCCGGTGCTGCTGACCGGCTCGATGCTGCCAGCCGGCGTGCCCGGCAGTGATGCCTGGGACAACCTGTGCGGCGCGCTGCGCCAGTGCGAGCAAGGCCTTGAAGAGGGCGTGCAGCTGTACTTCCACGGCCAGTTGCTGCATGGCTGCCGGGCTTCGAAGCTGCGCAGCGAGGCCTTCGATGCCTTTGCCGCGCTGCCGCGTCATCGCGACGGTGAGCGTGCCACTGCCCTGCCTGCCGAGCTTGGCTACAAGCACCCACGCCAGCCGGTCAACCTGGTGCTGATGCCGGTGTTTCCTGGCTTGCAGGCCGAGCATTTGCGGGCGCTGCTAGACAGCGGCGTGCAAGGGCTGCTGCTGGAGTGCTATGGCAGCGGCACGGGGCCATCGGATGACCAGGCCTTGCTGGAGGTGCTGCAGGCGGCCCGTCAGCGGGGTGTGATGCTGGTTGCGATCAGCCAGTGCCCGGAAGGGTCGGTGGTATTCGATACCTATGCAGCGGGCAACCGCCTGCGTGGCGCAGGCCTGGTCAGCGGTGGCGGCATGACCCGTGAAGCGGCGTTGGGCAAGATGTTTGCGCTGCTGGGGGCGGGGCTGGATGCTGCAGCGGCAGAGCAGTGGTTTGCGCTGGATCTGTGCGGCGAGAGGGGTTGCTCCGCGAAGAGCCCCGAACAGTCAGAATAAAGTGGCGGAAGGCAGCGGGAGTCGAACCTGCCCGGGAACGGCTGCCGCCCCCAACCGGGTTTGAAGCCCGGCCGCGCCACCGGGCGCGATTGCCTTCCTTGAACTCAGTGCCTGGCCTGCTGCTGGGCCAGGGCGCTGTCGGCGCGGATGTAACGCTGGTCGGCCACCCTGCGGGTCAGGCCGATGCGGTCGAAATACTCCAGAATCTGGACACTGCGTTTGCGACCGATGCCCAACATATCGCGAAACGCTGCCACCTGCACTATCGGCGCTTCATTCGCCTGGCCAAGCAGCAACGCGGCCATGCGCTGTATCGTCGCCGCCGGGTAAAACAGGTCGCGTACCACCTGGTGCACCAGCCCGAGCCTTGCCAGCTTGCGCAACAGCAGGCGTACATCCGCTTCGGCGCAGCCCGCTTCATTGGCCAAGGCCCTGACCCACGGTGGGTCGAATTGCCCCTTCAGCAAACGTGGCTCCAGCCTCGCCCACAATGCATTGTCGGCCTCGCTCAACTGCACCTTGTGATCGGGCAGATGCAACCAAGGCCCGCTGCTGGAAGCCTGCCCTTCATCGAGCAGTTCATCCAGCAGGCTGACAAACGCCGGGCGCTCCAGTGGCAAAGCCGCAAAGCGTCGCAAGCGGTCGCGGTCCGGGCCGAGCTGGTCGGGCTCCTGCTGGTGAAACAGCGCCAGCTGCGCCAGCAGTTGCTGCTTGAGGGCGCACCACTGGGCGTTGGCAAACAACAACGGCCCCTGGCGCGTGGCTATCACCTGCACATCCGCCGGCAACTGCCAGCTGGCCCGCAGGCGGTTGAACTGCCGCTCCAGCCGCTGCGGGTCAAGCCCTCCGGCAGCGGTGGCAAGCAAGGCCGGTAACGCCTGCTCCAGATCCTCGGTATCACGCAGCACCTGCAACTGGCGCAGCCGGGGCTCGCTGCGACGCTGCCGGCTGGGCGCAAACGGGTCGAGTACCCGCCCGCCCCCCAGCGTGCGCTGGGCGCGCTGATCGCGCAGCACCAGCCGATCGCCATGCACGGCCTGCAGCGGCGCGTTGAGTAGCAACTGGGCATACATGCGCTGGCCTGCCTGCAGTACTTCGCCTTCGAGCAATGCCACGCGGGCAGTCACATCCTGGGTGCCCAGGTGGACGTGCACGGCGCTGAAATGCTCGAACGGGCGGGGCTCACCGGCAAGCAGCGTGAGCTCGATATCCACCCGGACACTGGGCGCATGCAGCCACTCGGGCACCAGCCAGTCACCCCGGTGTACCTGCTCGACCGCCAGCCGCTCGGCCGCGATGTTCAACGCCACCCGCTGGCCCGCTTCGGCCACCAGCGCCGCTTGGCTCTGCGCATGCAGGCCACGCACGCGCACGGGTTTGCCCGCTTTGCCCAACAGCAAGGTATCGCCGGCACGGACCTGGCCGGCCAATGCCGTGCCGGTGACCACCACGCCGGCACCGGAGACGGCGAAGGCACGGTCGATGGCCAGCCGAAAACCACCGCGCACACTGCGCTGCCGCACGCGCCCTTGAGCCTGCAGCAGCGCCTGGCGCAACGCCGCCACCCCCTCGCCCGTGACGCTGGAAAGGGCAAATTGCGGCGCGCCCGCATATGGCCCCGGCGCCAGCAGCGCGGCAACCTGCGCTTGCACCTCGGCCACCCGCGCGGGCGCTACCCGGTCGCACTTGCTGACCGCCACCAGTGCCTGGGGGATGCCCAGCAATTGAATGATCGCCAGGTGCTCGCGGGTCTGCGGCATGACGCCGTCGTCTGCGGCCACCACCAGCAACACCAGGTCGATGCCGTGGGCACCGGCGAGCATGTTGTGGATAAAACGCTCGTGGCCGGGCACGTCGATGAAGCCGGTCAGCGGCGCACCTTCGGCCAGGGCTGCATAGCGGTAGCCGAGATCGATGGTCATGCCGCGCTCGCGCTCTTCCTGGCGATGGTCACCCGCCTGCCCAGTCAGGGCCTGCAGCAGCGCGGTCTTGCCGTGGTCGATATGGCCGGCGGTGCCAACGATCACTGCACCGGCCCCAACTGCAGGGCCGGCAGTTGCGCCAACCACTGGGCTTCGTCGTCCAGTTGGCGCAGGTCGAGCCACAGTGCATCGTCGTCGATGCGCCCGAGCACCGGTACCGGAAGGTTGCGCAAGGCCCGCTCCAACACATGCAGGCTACGCCCGCGCAGCTTCTTCGACACCCGCGGGCGCAGGCACAGCGCGGCGCTGGGCAGGCGTGCAACCGGCTGGCTGCCACTGCCGATCATGCCCAATGCTGGCTCCACGCTGACGGCCCACTGTGCGTCGAGGCGAGCCTTGAGTTCCGGTGCCAGGCGCTCGGCCTGGGCCTGGATTTCGGCCTGGCTGCGGGTCAGCAGGCGCAGGCTGGGCAGGCGCTCGGCCAGCCGGTCGGGGTTGCGGTACAGCGCCAGCACCGCCTCAAGCGCGGCGAGGGTGATCTTGTCGACGCGCAGCGCGCGTTTGAGGGGGTTTTTCTTGATCTTGGCGATCAGCGCCTTGCGCCCGACGATGATCCCGGCCTGCGGGCCGCCCAGCAGCTTGTCGCCGCTGAAGGTGACGATATCGGCGCCGTCGGCCAGGGCCTGGCGCACGGTCGGTTCGGCGGGCAGGCCCCAGCGGGTCATATCGAGCAGGCTGCCACTGCCCAGGTCTTCGAGCAGGGGCAGGTCATGTTGGTGGGCAATGTGCGCAAGTTCGGCGGTGGGCACCTGAGTGGTGAAGCCCTGGATGCTGTAGTTGCTGCAGTGCACGCGCATCAGCAGGCCGGTACGCGGGTTGATCGCGCCTTCGTAGTCGCGGGCATGGGTGCGGTTGGTGGTGCCGACTTCGTGCAGGCGCACGCCGGCGCGGGCCATGATGTCGGGGATGCGGAAGGCACCGCCGATCTCGATCAGCTCGCCCCGGGAGATGATGCCCTCCTTGCGCGCGCCCAGGCTGTTCAGCGCCAGCAGCACGGCGGCGGCGTTGTTGTTGACCACGGTGACGGCTTCGGCGCCGGTCAGCTCGCGGATCAGCCCTTCGATCAGGTCGTCGCGGTCACCGCGCTTGCCGGTGGCCAGGTCGAACTCCAGGTTGAGCGGGTAGCGGGCTGCGGTCTGCATGGCTTCGATGGCCTCTTCCGGCAACAAGGCGCGGCCGAGGTTGGTGTGCAGCACGGTGCCAGTGAGGTTGAACACGCGGCGGACCTGGCTGCGTTGCTGGGTGGCCAGGCGCTCGCCGGTGCGGCCCAGCAACACGTCTGCGGCCAGTTCGGCGGTGCTGAGTTGGCCTTGCCGGGTGGGTTCGCGCAGGTCGTCGAGCAGTTGGCGCAGCGTATTCAGCACGGCGTCGCGGCCATGCCGGTCGATCAGCGGGAGGCAGGCCGGGTGGCGCAGGAGGGTATCGATGGAAGGCAGGCGTGGGGCGTTATCGGCGAGGCTTGAAGGCATCAGGTACTACCTTGAGCTGGTCCGTTGTCTGTTCTGGCCCCGCGAAGGGGCGACTCGAACTTGCAGTGTAGACACTCAGCCACCACCCGGCGCCAGCATCAGGTTCGGTGCCAGGCGTTGAAAGCCTTCCTCATCCAAGCGCATATCCAGTGCCAGGCTGGCCAAGTCATCGGCCAACGGCTCGGCCGCCGCATCGTTTTCCAGGTAACTCTGCTTCAGGTAGCTGTTGCACCCCGGGCAGCACTCGGCCCGCAGCGGCGCCTTGCCCGGCGCGTGGCGATCATCCTCCAGGCTGGTATAGCGCAGGCCCTTGCTCGACTCGCAGTACACGCACTTGACCCGCACCACATGCCACTCGCAGGCACACAACGAACACGCCAGGTAACGCAGGCCGTTGTGCTTGCCACGGTTGCGCACCACCCCGGCCATCGCCGGCGAGCCGCACGCCGGGCACTGGGCCTGGCTGCCAGAGGGCTTGAGCTCGGCGGCCGGCAGCGCCAGCAGCCAGCTGAACCACGCGGCTTGTAGCGCGGCGCCGAGAAACGGCACCAACGCTGCCGGCACGGCGTCGAACTGCCCAGCCAGCAAGGCGATGCCCCACCCCTTGCGCTGGCTGTCGTCACTGTCGCGCAGTGCCTGCAACGCCACAGCCAACGGGCCGCTGGCCTCTTCGTCAAAGTGCTCGATCAACGCCTGCATCCACACCAACCACGGCCCTTCGCGCACCAGGCTGTCGGCTGCAAGGGGCGGCAGACCATGGCTTATGCACAGGCGCTGACGCGCTTCGGCCACCGGTAAACCACTGGGCGGGCTATCCACAAGCTGCTGCTGGAAGCGGCACAGCCAGGCGATCAGGCGCAGGTAATCGCCAAGGGCATTACCCACTGCCAACTGCTCCAGCCGCTCGGCACGCTGGGCGAACAAGTCCTTGGGCGGCAGATGAATGAACGGCGGCGCCACCGCCGACGCTTCGATCTGCCCGGGTTCGAGTATCGTGCTCACACGCTCATCCTTCTTTACGTCCGTGATCGCCCGGCGTCTTGTCGCCAGTCACGTCGCGGTACCACAACTGATGGTGTTTGCGCGCCCAGGCGCGGCTGACCCAGCCATGCAGCATGGCGCCGATCGAGCCTTTGATCCAGATACCGGCGTAGATGTGCACGATGATGCTGAGGATCAGCACGAAGCCTGCCAGTGCATGGGCAAGCGACGCCACGCGTATCGCGCCAATATCGAAGTAATGGCTGAAATACGCGCGCCAGATCACCACACCGCTGATCAACAGCACCAGCATGCACACCAGCAGCGTCCAGAACAGCAGCTTCTGCCCGGCGTTGTACTTGCCAATAGGCGGCACGCCGTCTTCCCGGTTGACCATCACCCGGTCGATGCGGCGCAGCCACAGGCGGTCGTTGGCGGTGATGAAATTGGCGCGCCAGAAGCGCACTACCAGGCCAAGGAAGAACACGAACATCGCCACGCCCATGAACGGGTGCAGGATGCGTGTCCAGGGCCCGCCGCCGAACAGGTGGCTGAGCCAGAACAGCGCCGGGTGGAACAGCGCCAACCCGGAAAGCCCGGCCAGGAAGAACAGGATGGCGACGATCCAGTGGTTGGTCCGTTCGTTGGCGTTGTAGCGCAGGATGGGTTTGTTGTCGTTCATGGCCGCTGCTCCCCTTGCCCACCGGGCTGCTTCGGATCGTAGACATGCACTGCCGGGTCCACCTGGTGCACGCTGTCATCGGGCGGCGTGGGGTGTTCGTCCTCTTCGACCCGCTGCGGGCCGACCCGCACATAGTGGAAGAACCCGGCCAGCACCGCCGCGCCCATGGCCAGTAGCGCCAGCGGTTTGGTGATGCCCTTCCACAAACCCACCAGCGGGCTGATCACCGGTTGGTCCGGCAGGCCGGCGTACAACGTGGGCGTGTCGGCATGGTGCAGCACGTACATCACGTGGGTGCCGCCGACGCCGTCCGGGTCATACAGCCCGGCGTTGTCGTAGCCGCGCGACTTGAGGTCGACGATACGCTCGGCGGCATGCACCTTCATCTCGTCCTTGGTGCCGAACACGATCGCCCCGGTCGGGCAGGTTTTCACGCAGGCCGGCTCCAGGCCCACGGTCACGCGGTCGGAACACAGGGTGCATTTGTACGCCTTGTGGTCCTTCTGCGAGATGCGCGGGATATTGAACGGGCAGCCGGTGATGCAGTAGCCGCAGCCGATGCAGTGGTCTTGGTTGAAGTCGACGATGCCGTTGGCATGCTTGATGATTGCCCCCGGGCTCGGGCACGCCTTCAGGCAGCCTGGTTCGGCGCAATGCATGCAGCCGTCCTTGCGGATCAGCCACTCCAGGTTGCCGTCGTCGCGCTCGTGCTCGGTGAAGCGCATCAGGGTCCAGGTCTCGGCGGTGAGGTCCTGGGGGTTGTCGTAGGTGCCGTGGTTGTGGCCGACCTCGTCACGCAGTTCGTTCCACTCCGAGCACGCCACCTGGCAGGCCTTGCAGCCGATGCACTTGGTGGTGTCGATCAGCTTGGCGACTTCCTGCTGCTGGCGTACCGACGGCGGTACGGTGGTGGTGGCCGAGCGGGCGATGATGTCTTGGCTGGCCATCAGAGTTTCTCCACTTTGACGAGGAACGACTTGGACTCCGGCGTCTGGGTATTGCCATCACCCAGGAACGGCACCAGGGTGTTGGTCAGGTAGCCGTGCCGGGTCGCCCCGGTGAAGCCCCAGTGCAGTGGGATGCCGATCTGGTGCACGGTCTGGTTGTTGACCTGCAGCGGGCGAATCCGCTTGGTCACCACCGCCACCGCATCGATATGGCCGCGCTTGCTCGACACCCGCACCCGGTCACCCGCCTTGATGCCTTTCTCGTTCGCCAGCACCTCGCCAATCTCGACGAACTGCTCGGGCTGGGCGATGGCGTTGAGCCGGCAATGCTTGCTCCAGAAGTGGAAGTGCTCGGTCAGCCGGTACGTGGTCGCCGCGTAGGGGAATTCATCATGGGTGCCGAGGGTGTCCCACACCGAATCGAAGATCCGCCCGGCCGGGTTGCTGGTGGCCTTCTTGTTCTGCGGGTGCAGTGGGTTGATGCCGATCGGTGTTTCAAACGGCTCGTAGTGCTCGGGGAACGGGCCTTCGGCCATCTTGTCGATGGCGAAGAAGCGCGCCACGCCCTCGGGGTTCATGATGAACGGGTTCATCCCGGCTTCCGGTGGCGAGTCGACCTTGAAGTCGGGCACGTCGGTACCGGTCCAGGCCTTGCCGTTCCACCACACCAGGCGCTTCTTCTCTGGGTCCCATGGCTTGCCTTGCGGGTCGCTGGAGGCACGGTTGTAGAGGATGCGGCGGTTGGCCGGCCAGGCCCAGGCCCAGTTCTGAACCTGGTGCATGCCATACGGGTCGCTGTTGTCACGGCGGGCCATCTGGTTGCCTTGCTCGGTCCAGCAGCCGGCGAAAATCCAGCAGCCCGACGCCGTGCTGCCGTCGTCCTTGAGCTGGCCGAAGCCCGACAACTGTTGCCCGCCCTTGAGCACGGCGCCGGTCGGGTCGGTGACGTCGGTCACGGCCCAGCCGTTCATTTCCTTGGCCAATTCCTCCGGGGACGGCTCTTCAGGGATTTTGTATGGCCAGCTGATGTTCATCAGGGGATCGGGGTAGGCGCCGCCCTCGGCCTGGTAGCGTTGGCGCAGGCGCAGGAACAGTTCACTCATGATGTGCACGTCGGTGCGGGTCTGGCCTGGGCCGTCGGCGCCCTTCCAGTGCCACTGCAGCCAGCGGCTGCTGTTGACCAGCGAGCCGTCCTCCTCGGCAAAGCAGGTGGTGGGCAGGCGGATCACTTCGGTCTGGATGTTGGCCGTGTCGACGTCGTTGAACGGCCCGGCGTTGCGCCAGAACTCCGAGGTTTCGGTGGCCAGCGGGTCCATGATCACCAGCCATTTGAGCTTGGCCAGCGCTGCGGTGACGCGGTTCTTGTCCGGCAGCGCGGCGATCGGGTTGAAGCCCTGGCAGATGTATCCGTTGACCTTGCCCTGGCTCATCATCTCGAACATGCGCAGCACGTCGTAGGCCGGCACGTCGAGCTTGGGCAGCCAGTCGTAGCCCCAGTTGTTTTCTGCCGTGGCATTGGCGCCATACCAGGCCTTCATCAGGCTGACGTGGAACTTGCCGTAGTTCTGCCAGTACGACAGCTGCCCCGGGCGCAGCGGCTTGGAGGCGCGCTTGTCGATGAAGGCGGCGTAGTCCTGTTCGGCATCGCCGGCCAGGGTCAGGTAGCCCGGCAGCGAGTTGGACAGCAGGCCGAGGTCGGTCAGGCCCTGGATGTTGGAGTGCCCGCGCAGGGCGTTGACCCCGCCGCCCGGCATGCCGACGTTACCCAGCAGCAACTGGACCATGGCCGCACTGCGGATGATCTGCGCGCCGATCGAATGCTGCGTCCAGCCCAGCGCATAGAGAATCGTCATGGTCTTGCCCGGTGCCGAGCAGGTGGCGATCTCTTCCCAGATCTTCATCATGGCGTCCTGCGGCATGCCACAGGTCATGCTGGCCAGTTCCGGGGTGTAGCGGCTGTAGTGCTGCTTCATCAACTGGAACACGCAACGCGGGTGTTGCAGGGTTGGGTCGACTTTGGCAAAGCCGTCCTCCCCCAGCTCGTAGCCCCAACCGGACTTGTCGGCATACACGCGCTTGGCGGGGTCGTAGCCGCTGAACAGCCCGTCCTCGAAGCCATAGCTTTCTTTGACGATGAACGACACGTCGGTGTAGTTGCGCACGTATTCGTGCTGGATCTTGTCGGTGCTCAGCAGGTAGTTGATCAGCCCGCCCATGAAGGCGATGTCGCTGCCGGTGCGAATCGGTGCGTAGTAGTCCGCCACCGAGGCGGTACGGGTAAACCGCGGGTCGACCACGATCAGCCGCGCCTTGTTGTGCGCTTTGGCCTCGGTCACCCACTTGAAGCCGCACGGGTGCGCTTCTGCTGCGTTGCCACCCATCACCAGGACCAGATTCGCGTTGGCGATATCGGACCAGTGGTTGGTCATGGCGCCACGGCCGTACGTCGGGGCAAGACTTGCCACCGTCGGGCCATGTCAGACACGTGCTTGGTTATCGAACCCCAGCATGCCTGTTGCGCGGATGACCTTGTGGGTCAGGTAGCCAGCCTCGCTGGAGGCGGCGGAGGCAGCGAGAAAACCGGTGGTGAGCCAGCGGTTGACGGTTTGCCCCTGGGCGTTTTTCTCGATGAAGTTGGCGTCACGGTCCTGCTTCATCAGGTGGGCGATGCGGTCGAGCGCCTCGTCCCACTCCACCCGCACCCACTCCTTGCTGCCCGGCTTGCGCACTTCGGGGTACTGCAGGCGGCTCGGGCTGTGGATAAAGTCCAGAAGGCCTGCGCCTTTGGGGCACAGCGTGCCGCGGTTGACCGGGTGGTCGGCGTCGCCTTCGATGTGGATGATGTTCTGTTTGACGTTTTTGCCCGCATCGCCCTGGCTGTACATGATCAGGCCGCAGCCGACCGAGCAGTAGGGGCAGGTGTTGCGGGTTTCGATGGTGTGCGCCAGCTTGAAGTGGCGTACCTGCTCGGCGAAGGCCGGCGTCGGGGCCATGCCCAACGCCGCCAGGCTAGAGCCTCCAAGGCCGACGGCGGCGACCTTGAAGAATTGCCGACGGTTGAGGTCCATCGTGCACTCCTGATCAGGTGGTGGGCGCACGGAACATGGCCGGCGCCTTTTGGTAGTCACGGTGACGGTTTTGACGGCCGCCAAGGGGTAAGACTAGTCAAGAATTGGGAAGGTGCGATGACGTGGGTCAGGGGAGGTGTTGGGGATTGGTGTGGGGGCTGACAGGTGCTCGCCACAACAGCTTCAGCGCCTGTGAGATCGAGCGCCGCCCGCGCGGCGCATCGCGACGCAAGGCCGCTCCTACATTTGTTTCGGGCCAATTATTCCTGAGGCATTGGCGCGCGCCCCCTTGGTGTTCGCCTCGATATTGCGTCGTGCGAACAAGGCGGTCGCGCGCAAATGTCACAGACCTCATTGGCCCGAAACAAATGTAGGAGCGGCCTTGCGTCGCGATGCGCCGCGCGGGCGGCGCTCGATCTCATAGGCGCTGAAGCTGTTGTGGCGAACACCCCGTGCCCACCCTTTTCTCCCGACATGCACCTCACAGCCAACAAACCCATCCGCCGTAAGACATTTCTGAACCTGAAACCAAATGCTACAGGTTCCAGCCACTTAGGAATTACCCTACACGCACTGCTGAAGTATCGCTGTTGTCGGGGAAATGCCTCAGGGATAACGTTTTCGGGTCGCTTCGGCGGCCGGGTGTGAGAACCCGACTGATACAAGGCATCGTCGTTATGGCGGCCGTACGCGGGCAGGCTTTGTCCTGGCCGAGTTTTGCCTTTGTTCCTCGGTTTCTCACCCCGCGTGCGGCTGCCACCTCAATCCGTGAGAAAGATTCAGGTGGCAGTTCCTTAAACCGAACAAAGGTTGCATGCCATGAAAAAGATCGTCCCAGACCCACCCCGCCGCAAACCGATCACCACCCCATTCTTCACCGTCCAATCCGACATGTACCCACCCCATGCCCTCGCCCACGTTAGCGAGCTGCTACGCGGCGTCATCGAAACCATCGACGACCATTGCCGCGCCCACGCCAGCGAACCTGGCCTGAACATGCTGAGCAATGCCTTGCATGCCAGCGAGATCGCCCGTTCGCTGGTAGAGCACGTACACAACCGTCTCTATGGCCAACAGGCCGAGGAGTGAGCCCATGGCCGACGAACCCAAGCCCCTCACCACCGCGGGCCTGGCAACCTTCCTTGATGTGGGCAACCCATCGTTGAACTTGCTGCGTGTGCAGCCTGGCATCCCGATTGATGTGGCATATGAGCAGGTGTCGGTGCTGCTGGGCTACATCAAGCACCTGGTGCGTGAAGGCGATATGGACGATGACCACAAGTTGCTCGGCGCGGCTGACTACCTGAGTGTCCTGGCCAAGGCGTTGATGGACGATATCGAGTTAGCCAAGAACCGGTTGCATTGATCTCACTGGCCTCTTCGCGGTAAACCCCACAAGATCCCGCAAAGAGGCCATCAGCCGTCAGGGCGCCAGTTGGCCCAAACGATAACGGGGCAATCAAGCAGCGCCCAACGGCCTAGGCAGATCGCGCACCACATTAAGCGCCGCACTGCTCTGCGCCACCGGCATGATCTCGATGGTATTGATATTCACATGCGCGGGCTGGTCCGCAATCCAGGCCACCGTGGCCGCGATATCCTCCGGCAGAATCGCCTCCACATCACGGTACAGAGCCTGCACGGCCTCCACATCGCCCTTCAGGCGCACCAGCGAAAAATCGGTACCCGAGCACAGGCCCGGTTCAATGTTGCTCACCCGAACACACGTACCGGCCAGGTCGGCACGCAGATTGAGGCTGAACTGGCGAACGAATGCCTTGCTGGCGCCATACACGTTGCCGCCTGGGTAGGGGTAAGTGCCGGCAATGGAGCCGATGTTGATGATCATCCCGCTGTCCGCCGCCACCATCTGCGGCAGGATCTTGTGGGTGACCATGGCCAGCCCGGTGACATTGGTGTCGATCATCCGCTGCCAGTTTTCGGCGCTGCTGGCCTGGGCGCGATCGACGCCCAGCGCCAGCCCGGCGTTGTTCACCAGCAGGTCGATCTGCAGCGACGCATCACGGATCTGTTCGACTGCCGCTTCAAGCGACACCGGGTCGGTGACATCCAGGGCCAGCGGGATGAAATTGACCCCCAGTTCACCCTCCAGTGCCTGCAGTTTATCCATGCGCCGGGCGCCACCGATCACGCGGTAGCCCTTGGCAACCAAGGTACGACAGATGGCACGGCCGAACCCCGAGGAGGCGCCGGTTACGAATGCGGTTTTCATCAGTTATCTCCGGTTGGGTAAGTCAGACCAGGTACTTCACGCCCAGGCTGGTGAACAGGCACAGCATCGAGAACACCAACACCTTGCGCACCACGTCGTTGCCTTTGCGCAAGGCCAGGGCACTGCCCATGTGGTTGCCGAGAATGTTGCAGGCCACCAGTGGCAGGGCCAGCAGGTACACAACCTTGCCGGCCATGATGAACGCCACCAGTGCGCCGATGTTGGAGGCGAAGTTGAAGGTCTTGGAGTTGGCCGAGCTGGAGACCAGGTCCATGCGCAGCAGGTAGTGGAAGGCGATGATGAACATGCTGCCGGTGCCAGGGCCGAAGAAGCCGTCATAAAAGCCGATGGTCAGGCAGGTCAGCGGCACCACGGTGTACAGCACCCGTGGAGACAGCTCGCGTTCCTCGACCGGGCGGTCCTTGGGGGTGAGGAAAATCAGGATGCCGACCGGGATCAGCGCCAGGATGATCTTGCCCACGGTCTCCTGGGAGATCGACACGATCAGGTGCGCCCCCAGGTAGGCCCCGAGCAACGAGAACGGCACGCCGACCAGCGCCACCTTCCAGACCATCTTGCTGTTGGCCAGAAAGTTGCGAATGGCCGCCAGCGTGCCCAGGGTGCTGACCAGTTTTTCTTGCCCCAGGGCCACTTGCGGCGGCATGCCCACCAGCAAAAACCCAGGGACCAGAAACAGCCCGCCACCGCCGGCAATGCTGTCGACGAAGCCGGCAATGAACGCGATCGCACCCAGCATCAGGATCGCCAGCAGCCAATGTTCCGCCCAGAAAGCGCCTAACAGTTCCATAACATTACGTCCATCGAGTGGTTGAGTGAGATCAGGAGCGCACTTCGTAGAGGTGATCGGCGCGGGTGAAATGCACACGGTTCAGGTCGTTGACCGCGAACAGGCGCATCAGCCAGCGGTCGGCACCGTCGTTTTGCGGCTCGAAGCCATCACGGGCATGCAATACGCGCTGGTTCTTGAACACCATGAAGTCACCCGGCAACAGCAGGTGCGGCTCATCGAAGCGGCGGGTTTCCAGCACGCCGCGCAGGCTGGCCAAGGCTTGCTCGGCGCGCAGGTTCAGCCCGTGGGTGTTTTCGCTGTCGAAACGGCACAACCACTCGCCCGCGTTGCCACGTGCCAGCACGGGCAGCTCGGCGGTGCAGCGCCGATTGGCGGTGAACGAGTCGGGGCGGCGAATTTCGAACTGTGGCTGGCAAAGCTCGCGCACGCTGGCCGCGGGCAGCGCCGCCACTACGGCATCGAGGTTGACCAACGTTGTGCTGATACGTGGGTCACAGCGCATGCCGAAGAACGACAGGTACTCCGGGCAGCACGAAGCGCTGCCCAGTGGCTCGGACGACAACGGCAAGTCGGGGTTGTCCACATGATAGGAAAAGCGCAGCCGCGAGCCGTGGGAGCTCTTGTGGCTGGACGAGGTACGCGCCGGGATGACATGGCGGAACAGGCGCCCGTCGTTCTCCCCTTCATAAACGATCGGGTTGATCCCCATCAGGCTCTGCATGGTCAGGCTTACCAGGCAGGCTATCGGCGTGCTGCGCGGGCTGAGTACCCCGGAGTACGGCGTAGGGGGGACGTCGCGGTCGCGTGGGCAGTTGCGCACGATCATGCAGGTCAGCTGCGGGTCTTCGACGAAGCCACGAATCTGTTGGCAGAGTGCTTTGCCCAGCACCTCCTGTGCCTGGTCCTTGAGCTGCGGATAGAGCTCTTTGCTGGTTTCAAAATCGAGGGGGGTATTGTTCAGTACGGTTTGCCAGGCACTTGAAGTCACCCAAGGCAGGCGAATCTCCAGTGAAGTCTGAGGCTCGGCTGCTTGTTGCAGGTGTGCGCTTTCCATTTCGAGTGATAGTCCATTGAGCTAGCTTGTGGCCATTCGGTGTCGTGCTAAGCCGGGCAGAGGCGGCAGACATTGTCTTTTTTTTGAAGCCGTTCACAGCTGTGCGATGGGGTGGCGGAGGCAGAAAGGGCACCCGTCAATTGCATCGACTCAATCATTGTAATTACAAAAATAGAATCGACTCAATTTATTTCATCATCAAGAAAGAACATCGATTGAATCGATTCAATCAACTTATTGATTTCAAAAGATTTCTTGATAATCGAGCGCAGACGCTGGCGCCTGATGACGAGTACAGCCGCAAACCGACTTACCCGCCCTTCCACTTTTGCTTCTCCGAACCACCTCAATCGGTGCAATTTACCCACAAGAAAACACAATTACTCCTATCAGACCTTTCGTGCTAGGCTTTCGCGTTCTTGCAGCTTCTGGTGCCATTTCCATGTGGGTTCCTCACTACAGCGACCTGGCACAGCCGGTCTATCTGATGATCGCCGACGCCCTTGAACAGGACATCGGCAGCGGCCGGCTGACCGCTGGCGAACGCTTGCCAACACTCAAGGACCTGGCCGAATCACTGAACGTGACGCCTGGCACCATCGGCCGAGCCTATGACGAAGCGGCCAAACGTGGCCTGGTGGTTGGCGAGGTAGGGCGCGGCACCTTCGTGCTGCAGCAACGCCAGGCGCAGGCCCCGGCAGCACGCCCCGTAGCGGCGCCAGCCGAACGCGAGAGCGGGCAGATCGACCTTTCGATCATCAAGCCCAATGACGCGCACATGACCGACTGGCTGCGCGGGGCAATAAACGAACTGGCCGCGTCACCCGACCTGGCCCAGGTGCTCGATTACGTCACCGAGGGTGGCCATGCGACGCACAAGCAGGCCGGTGCGGCCTGGATCCAGCGCTGGATGCCTGAAGCCAACTGGCAGCAGGTAGTGCTGACCTCAGGTGCCCAGCATGGCCTGCTGGTGGCCATCAGCAGCCTGTCCAAAGGCGACGACGTCATACTGTGCGAGTCGTTCTGCTACCCAGGCATCATTTCGCTGGCCCATAGCATGGGGCGCCGCCTGCGCGGTGTGGCCATGGACGAACATGGCCTGATTCCCGAGGCCTTGCGCGCAGCGTGCGTAGAACACCGCCCTTCCCTGCTGGTGTGCGTCACCACCCACCAGAACCCGACCAACTCGATCATGCCCCACGCGCGCCGCGAAGCCATCGCCGCCATTGCCCGCGAGTTCGACCTGTTCATCGTCGATGACGATATCTACGGCTTCCTGGAGCCAGCACCTGGCTACAAGCCCTTGGCCGCCTATGCACCCGAACGCTCGGTGTACCTGACCAGCTTGTCCAAGAGCGTGCTGCCAGCGCTGCGTATCGGCTACCTGTATGCCCCGCCGCAAACCCTGTCGCGGCTGTCGTCGATGGTGCGCAGCAGCGTGTGGATGCCATCGCCGTTGATGGCACAACTGGCCAGCAACCTGATCAACAGCGGCATGGCCGAGCAACTGGTGCAGGTGCAGCAGGACGAAGCGGCCACGCGCCAGCAGATGGCCCGTGAAATCCTTGGCAAGTACAAGATCCGCAGCCAGCCCTACAGTTTTCATATCTGGCTGGAACTGCCCGAGCCCTGGACCAGCGACGAATTTGCCAACCTGGCGCGCAACAATGGCGTCACCGTGGTCAGCGGCAGCCAGTTCCTGCCTGAACGCAGCGCTGCCACCTGTGGCGTGCGTATCGCCCTGATGACGCCGAGCCGTGCGGAACTGGGCTTTGCCCTGACCAAGCTGGTCAGTCTGCTGGATTCGCCGGAGCCGCGGCTTTTCTACTAGGCGAATGACCCTGGACGGCTCGCTGCCGTCCTTTTGAGACAGGCCGACATCAGTTTCAGAAACGGACTACATCAACAAACGCCAGTCGCCTGCTAGGTTGCCCGAAAAATCCTAAGGGTAATGCTTGCATGAAAACCTATTACGGCCGTGCCAGTCTCCTCATGTGCTCGCTGTTGCTGGCGGCACCCTCGCTGGCTGATCCCCTGACAACCGCCCCGCCTCCCTGCGCCTCGATCACTGCCGAAGCCGCCCGGGCAATGGCCTCAGCCGCCGAACGCGCTGCCCAGGCCGAGGGCTTTGCCATCGTCATCAGCATTGTCGACAACCAGGGCAACCTCAAGCACTTCCACCGCATGGACGGCACCAGCAGCGGCAGCATCCAGGTCGCGAAGCTAAAGGCCGCGACTTCCGCCCGTTTCCCGCTTGCCTCCAGAACACTTGCAGAGCGCAGTGCTGGCCTGCCGGCGAACCCCTACGCGTCACTGCCTGGCTTCACGCTACTGGGCGGTGGCCTGCCAATCATGGATGCGAATGGCCAGCATCTCGGCGGCATCGGTATCAGCGGGGCTACGCCGGAGTTGGATGTGCAGTTTGCCCAGGCGGCGCTGGATGGCGATGCCTGACGCTCGGGGGCTTACCTTTCATTTGCGCCCGTGAAGTTTCCTCGCACATAAAAAAACCCAGGGCAAATGCCCTGGGCTTTCGATGTAGCGTGACGCCTAACCGCGCTGATCAGAACGGAATATCGTCATCAAAGCTGTCAAAGTCAGCGGCCGGCTGCGGCGCTGGCTGCTGCGGTGCAGGGCGCTGTGGCGCCTGCTGCGGGCGTTGGGCCTGCTGACGTGGCGGCGCCTGGTTGTACTGTTGCTGCTGGCCACCCTGGTTGTAGTTGTTACCACCACCCTGGTTGTACTGGTCGCCGCCACCTTGCTGGTTCTGCGGACGGCCGCCCAGCAGCTGCATGGTGCCCTGCATGTCGACGATGATTTCGGTGGTGTAACGCTTGATGCCGTCTTTTTCCCACTCGCGGGTCTGCAGCTTGCCTTCGATGTACACCTGCGAACCCTTGCGCAGGTATTCGCCGGCAATTTCGGCAACCTTGCCGAACATCGACACACGGTGCCACTCGGTACGCTCGACCTTCTGGCCCGACTGCTTGTCGGTCCACTGCTCGCTGGTAGCCAGGCTCAGGTTGGTCACGGCGTTACCGTTGGGCAGGTAGCGGACTTCGGGATCCTGGCCACAGGTGCCGACCAGAATGACTTTGTTAACCCCACGGGCCATAACGTTCTCCTAGGCTTCGCACGCCGAAGAGGCTGGGTTCACCAGACGCTCGAGGGTCGTACGGTCCAAAATTTTCGTATCCAGTTTGATATAGATGGCGGCTTCTTCTGCCACCACAACGGCGTCGGTTACACCCGGCACGGCCATCAGGCGTTCGGTCAACCCGGCTTCCCGGACTGCCTCGGGCGTCAACGGCATGCGCAGGCTGGTCACATACGGCGGCTCGTTCATGCGCAAGGCAACGACCAGCCACACGGCACACAGCGCCGCACAACCCAGAAACACCATGTTCAGCCCACCGTGCTGGAACAACCAGCCACCGAGGATTCCGCCTAGGGCGGCGCCCAGGAACTGGCTGGTGGAATACACCCCCATCGCCGTTCCCTTGCCACCCGCAGGCGACACCTTGCTCACCAGCGAAGGCAGCGAGGCTTCCAGCAGGTTGAATGCAGTAAAGAATACCACGGTGCCAATCACCAGTCCGCGCAAGTTGTCAGCCCACTGCCAGAAGAACACCTCCACCAGCAGCAACACACTGACCGCCCCGGCCAGCACGCGTTTCATCTTGCGCTTCTTCTCGCCGTAGATGATGAACGGCACCATTGCAAAAAATGAGATGAACAGCGCGGTCAGGTACACCCACCAGTGTTCTTCCTTCGGCAGGCCGCCCCGTTCGACGAAGGCCAAAGGCAGGGCGACGAAGCTGGCCATGAGGATGGCATGCAGGATGAAGATACCGACGTCCAGGCGCAGAAGGTCCGCATGGCGCAGGGTCGGGCCGAGTGCCTGGCGCGCGACACCCGACTCGCGGTGCTGCAGGGTGCTGTGGGAATTGGGCACGACGAAGGCAATCAGCAGGATACCGACCAAGGCAAGCCCCGCCGTGGCGAGGAACAATCCTGACAAGCCGAAGGCACTGGTCAACAGTGGCCCGACGACCATGGCGACGGCGAATGACAGGCCGATGCTCATGCCGATCATGGCCATGGCCTTGGTGCGGTGTTGCTCGCGGGTAAGGTCGGACAGCAGCGCCATGACCGCCGCAGAAATCGCCCCCGCGCCCTGCAGAATGCGCCCGGCGATCACGCCCCAGATAGAGTCGGCCTGGGCCGCCAAAATGCTGCCCAGGGCGAAGATCACCAGCCCCAGGTAGATCACCGGACGCCGCCCGATGCGGTCGGACACCATGCCGAACGGGATCTGCAGTACCGCCTGGGTCAGGCCATAGGCGCCAATGGCCAGGCCGATCAGCGCGGGCGTGGCGCCAGCCAGGTCCATGCCGTAGGTGGCCAGCACCGGCAAGACCATGAACATGCCCAGCATACGAAAGGCAAAGACCAGGGCCAGGCCGCTTGCGGCGCGGGTTTCGCTGCCACTCATGCGCTCGTTGTGGGTGTCGTGCATGGATTAACCTCGTGTGAACCGGCGGCGATTCTATCAGTCCGACAGCTAGACGGCATATACGCGACGCTTTGCCGCGTAATGGCAGCGCGCCGTATACTTCCTTGTTTATGCCCGCCGAGCGAGGCCGCAGTGGACAAGATCCTGATTCGTGGGGCACGTACCCACAACCTGAAGAACATCGACCTGACCCTGCCGCGGGACAAGCTGATCGTGATCACCGGCCTGTCCGGATCCGGCAAGTCCTCACTGGCGTTCGACACGCTGTACGCCGAAGGCCAGCGCCGCTATGTCGAATCCCTGTCGGCCTATGCCCGGCAGTTCCTGTCGATGATGGAAAAGCCCGACGTCGACACCATTGAAGGGCTCTCCCCGGCCATCTCCATCGAGCAGAAGTCGACGTCGCACAACCCGCGCTCTACCGTGGGCACGATCACCGAGATCTACGACTACCTGCGCCTGCTTTATGCCCGCGTCGGCACCCCGCGCTGCCCGGACCACGACATCCCGCTGGAAGCGCAGACCATCAGCCAGATGGTCGACCTGGTACTGGAGCGCCCTGAAGGCAGCAAGCTGATGCTGCTGGCCCCGGTAATCCGCGAGCGCAAGGGCGAGCACCTGGCGGTGTTCGACGAGCTGCGCGCCCAAGGCTTCGTCCGCGCACGGGTCAACGGCAAGCTCTACGAGCTCGATGAACTGCCCAAGCTGGACAAGCAGAAGAAGCACAGCATCGATGTGGTGGTAGACCGCTTCAAGGTCCGCGCCGACCTGCAGCAGCGCCTGGCCGAGTCGTTCGAGACTGCGCTCAAGCTGGCCGACGGCATCGCCCTGGTGGCGCCGATGGACGATGAGGAAGGCGAAGAGATGATCTTCTCCGCCCGCTTCGCCTGCCCGGTCTGCGGCCATGCGATCAGCGAGCTGGAACCCAAGCTGTTCTCGTTCAACAACCCGGCCGGTGCCTGCCCGACCTGTGACGGCCTGGGGGTCAAGCAGTTCTTCGACACCAAGCGCCTGGTCAATGCCGAGCTGACCTTGGCCGAGGGCGCGATACGTGGCTGGGACCGACGCAACGTCTATTACTTCCAGATGCTCGGCTCGCTGTCCGCGCATTACGGGTTCAGCCTGGAGGCGCCGTTCGGCGAGCTGTCGGCCGAGCACCAGAAGGTGATCCTGCAAGGCAGCGGCAAGCAGAGCGTGGACTTCAAGTACCTCAACGACCGGGGCGACATCGTCAAACGCTCGCACCCGTTCGAGGGCATCGTGCCGAACCTGGAGCGGCGCTACCGCGAGACCGAATCGGCCACCGTGCGTGAAGAGCTGGCCAAGCTGCTCGGCACCCAGCCCTGCCCCGACTGCCGCGGTACCCGCCTGCGGCGCGAGGCCCGCCACGTGTGGGTTGGCGAGAAAACCCTGCCGGCAGTTACCAACCTGCCCATCGGTGAAGCCAGCAACTACTTCGGCGAGCTGACCCTGACCGGGCGCCGAGGCGAAATTGCTTCGAAGATCCTCAAGGAAATCTGCGAGCGCCTGCAATTTCTGGTCAACGTCGGCCTGGACTACCTGACACTGGACCGCAGCGCCGACACCCTGTCGGGCGGTGAAGCCCAGCGCATCCGCCTTGCCAGCCAGATCGGCGCGGGCCTGGTCGGGGTGATGTACATCCTCGACGAACCGTCCATCGGTCTTCATCAACGCGACAACGACCGCCTGCTGGCCACCCTCAACCACCTGCGCGACCTTGGCAACACGGTGATCGTGGTAGAGCACGACGAGGACGCTATCCGCCTGGCTGACTACGTGGTGGACATCGGTCCGGGGGCCGGGGTGCATGGCGGCCAGATCGTCGCCGAGGGCACGCCTGAAGAGGTCATGGCGCACCCTGACTCGCTGACTGGCAAATACCTGTCCGGGCGCAAGAAGATCGCCGTGCCAGCCAAACGCACACCGCGCGACAAGAAGCTCTCGCTGAAACTCAAAGGTGCCCGCGGCAACAACCTGCAGAACGTCGACCTGGAAATCCCGATCGGCCTGCTGACCTGCGTGACAGGGGTATCGGGTTCGGGCAAGTCGACGCTGATCAACAACACCTTGTACCCGCTCGCCGCGACCGCGCTGAACGGTGCCAGCAGCCTGGAAGCCGCGCCGCACAGCAGCATGGACGGCATGCAGCACCTGGACAAGGTAGTCGATATCGACCAGAGCCCGATTGGCCGCACACCGCGCTCCAACCCGGCAACCTACACCGGTATCTTCACGCCTATCCGTGAACTGTTCTCGGGCGTGCCCGAGTCGCGCTCGCGCGGCTATGGCCCCGGTCGCTTCTCGTTCAACGTCAAGGGGGGGCGTTGCGAGGCGTGCCAGGGTGACGGCCTGATCAAGGTCGAGATGCACTTCCTGCCAGACATCTACGTGCCGTGCGATGTGTGCAAGAGCAAGCGCTATAACCGCGAAACCCTGGAGATCAAGTACAAGGGCAAGAACATCCACGAGGTGCTGGAAATGACCATCGAGGATGCCCGCGAGTTCTTCGATGCGGTGCCGGCGCTGGCGCGCAAGCTGCAAACGCTGATGGACGTGGGCCTGTCATACATCAAGCTGGGGCAGTCGGCGACGACCTTGTCCGGCGGTGAGGCGCAGCGGGTTAAGCTGTCGCGCGAGCTGTCCAAGCGCGACACCGGCAAGACCCTGTACATCCTCGACGAGCCGACCACCGGCCTGCACTTCGCCGATATCCAGCAGTTGCTCGATGTGCTGCACCGCCTGCGCGACCACGGCAACACCGTGGTGGTGATCGAGCACAACCTGGACGTGATCAAGACGGCCGACTGGCTGGTGGACCTGGGGCCGGAGGGTGGCTCCAAGGGTGGGCAGATCATTGCCAGCGGTACGCCGGAAGAGCTGGCCAAGATGAAGCAGTCCTACACCGGGCATTACCTCAAGCCGCTGTTGGAGCGTGACCGGGCCTGATCCGCCTGTGCATAAAAAAGCCCCTGGTACCGTAGGTGCCAGGGGCTTTTTCGTGGGCTGTGGATAACTTACATCTGCGACTGCAGGTAGTTCTCCAGGCCGATCACCTTGATCAGGCCCTGCTGCTTCTCCAGCCAGTAGGTGTGATCTTCTTCGGTGTCAGCCAGCTGGGCGCGCAGGATGTCGCGGCTGATGTAGTCCTTGTGCAGCTCGCACAGCTCAATGCCTTTGCACAGCGCGGCACGCACCTTGTATTCGAGCTTGAGGTCAGCCTCGATCATTTCCGGCACGGTGCTGCCCACTTCAAGGTCATCGGCACGCATGTCGGGGGTGCCTTCGAGCATGAGGATGCGGCGCATCAGCGCATCGGCGTGCTGCGTCTCTTCTTCCATCTCGTGGTTGATACGCTCGTAGAGCTTGGACAGGCCCCAGTCTTCATACATACGCGAGTGAATGAAGTACTGGTCGCGTGCTGCCAGTTCGCCCTTCAGCAACGTGACGAGGTAGTTGATTACGTCCGGGTGACCTTGCATCGCCCTGCATCTCCATGTGAAAACATCAATGGACATAGTGTGAACCAGGTTTTGCTCGCGGTCACGGATAAACGCGCAATAACAGGCAAAAAATCGGCTAAACAGTAGTGATATTCATTGAAAAACCGCCCAAATGAGGGCGGTTCTTCTTATCACTTCGAGTTAAGCGAGGTTCACCCCCAGCGCCTTGGCAATGCCTTCGCCGTAGGCGGCGTCAGCCTTGTAGAAGTACTGGAGCTGACGCTGGATCACATCCTCGCTCACCCCTGCCATGGCACCGGCGATGTTACTGATCAGCAAGGCCTTCTGCTGTTCGTTCATCAGGCGGAACAACGCACCGGCGTGGCTGTAGTAGTCGTTGTCCTCGCGGTGATCGTAGCGATCAGCCGAACCATTGAGGGCCAGTGCAGGCTCGGCATGGCGTGGCGACTGCTTGGGTGCATCGGCGTAACTGTTGGGCTCGTAGTTCGGCGCGCTGCCGTAACTGCCGGTGGCCATCGAACCGTCACGCTGGTAGCTGTTGACTGGGCAGCGCGGTGCATTGACCGGCAGATGCTGATGGTTGGTACCCACTCGGTAGCGGTGCGCATCAGCGTAGGCAAACACGCGGCCTTGCAGCATGCGGTCTGGCGACAGCCCTACACCAGGGACCATGTTGCTAGGGCCAAAAGCGGCCTGCTCGACTTCGGCGAAGTAGTTGAGCGGGTTGCGGTTGAGCTCCAGCACACCCACTTCGATCAATGGGTAGTCCTTTTGCGACCAGGTCTTGGTCACGTCGAACGGGTTCTCGTCGCGGCTGGCCGCCTCGGCTTCACTCATCACCTGAATGCACACGGTCCAGCGCGGGTAGTCGCCACGCTCGATGGCCTCGAACAGGTCGCGCTGGGCGTAGTCCGGGTCTGTGCCGGCCAGGCGTGCAGCGTCGGCTGGGGCGAGGTTCTTGATGCCTTGCTGGGTCTTGAAGTGCCATTTGACCCAGGTGCGTTCGCCTGCAGCGCTGATCAGGCTGTAGGTGTGGCTGCCGAAGCCGTGCATGTGACGATAGCCGTCCGGAATGCCGCGGTCGGAGAACAGGATGGTGACCTGGTGCAGTGCCTCGGGTGAGTGCGACCAGAAGTCCCACATCATCTGGGCGTTCTTCAGGTTGGATTGCGGGTGGCGCTTCTGGGTGTGGATAAAGTCCGGGAACTTGAGCGGGTCACGGATGAAGAACACCGGGGTGTTATTGCCAACGATGTCCCAGTTGCCTTCCTCGGTATAGAACTTCAGCGCAAAACCTCGCGGGTCACGCTCGGTGTCGGCCGAACCCCGTTCGCCACCGACGGTGGAGAAACGCAGGAAGGTTTCAGTCTGTTTGCCGACCTGCTCGAACAGCTTGGCGCTGGTGAGCTCGGTGATATCGCGGGTGACGGTAAACGTGCCATAGGCGCCCGACCCCTTGGCGTGAACACGACGCTCGGGGATATTCTCGCGGTTGAAGTGGGCAAGCTTCTCGATCAGGTGGAAATCGTCGAGCAGCAGCGGGCCGCGGGGGCCGGCAGAGCGGGAATTCTGGTTGTCAGCTACAGGTGCACCGCTGGCGGTGGTGAGAATCTTGCTCATGGGCTCTCCTTATCGGTCTTGAAGTGCCGGCTAATCGGCTTGGATAGGAGTATTGACGAGCGGTTGTTTCAGGACAAATTCATTACATGACTTGTATCAATAGAGATTAACAATACGTGCAGAAACAAAAAACCGGGCACTAGGCCCGGTTTTTTGTAGCAGACAGAACGTCTTACTCGGCAGCTTCTACAGCACCACCGACTGGACGATCAACCAGCTCGACGTACGCCATAGGCGCGTTGTCGCCAGCGCGGAAACCGCACTTCAGGATGCGCAGGTAGCCGCCCTGACGGGTGGCGTAACGCTTGCCCAGATCGTTGAACAGTTTGCCAACAGCGGACTTCGAACGGGTACGGTCGAAGGCCAGACGACGGTTAGCAACGCTGTCTTCCTTGGCCAGGGTGATCAGCGGCTCGGCAACGCGGCGCAGTTCCTTGGCTTTCGGCAGGGTGGTTTTGATCAGCTCGTGCTCGATCAGCGACACTGCCATGTTCTGGAACATAGCTTTGCGGTGAGAGCTGGTACGGCTCAGGTGACGTCCACTTTTACGATGACGCATGATTCATTCCTTACCAAACACTACGTTCGGTGATTACGACGATCAGGCGGTCGCCTTGTCGTCTTTCTTAAGACTTGCAGGCGGCCAGTTGTCGAGGCGCATGCCGAGAGACAGACCACGAGAGGCCAGGACGTCCTTGATTTCAGTCAGGGACTTCTTGCCCAGGTTAGGAGTCTTCAACAGCTCTACTTCGGTACGCTGAATCAGGTCGCCGATGTAGTAGATGTTCTCCGCCTTGAGGCAGTTGGCCGAACGTACAGTCAGTTCCAGGTCGTCAACCGGACGCAGCAGGATCGGATCGATCTCGTCTTCCTGCTCGACAACAACCGGCTCACTGTCACCTTTGAGGTCGACGAACGCGGCCAGCTGCTGTTGCAGGATGGTCGCAGCGCGGCGGATAGCCTCTTCAGGATCCAGGGTGCCGTTGGTTTCCAGATCAATGACCAGCTTGTCCAAGTTGGTACGCTGTTCAACACGGGCGTTTTCGACCACATAGGCGATACGACGCACCGGGCTGAACGAAGCGTCCAACTGCAGACGGCCAATGCTACGGCTTTCGTCTTCGTCGGTCTGACGGGAGTCGGCCGGCTCGTAACCACGACCACGAGCTACGGTGAGCTTCATGTTCAGGGCGCCATTCGACGCCAGGTTCGCGATTACGTGATCGGGGTTGACGATCTCGACATCGTGATCCAGCTGAATATCGGCAGCGGTAACCACCCCCGAACCCTTTTTCGACAAGGTCAGCGTAACTTCGTCACGACCGTGCAGTTTGATAGCCAGGCCTTTCAGGTTCAACAGGATTTCAATCACGTCTTCCTGAACACCTTCGATCGCGGAGTACTCATGGAGTACGCCATCGATCTCGGCCTCGACTACTGCACAGCCAGGCATTGAGGACAACAGGATGCGGCGCAGCGCGTTGCCCAGGGTATGGCCGAAGCCACGCTCGAGAGGCTCGAGCGTGATCTTGGCGCGGGTCGGACTGACTACCTGCACATCAATGTGGCGGGGAGTCAGGAACTCATTTACCGAAATCTGCATGGATGCACCTATTTTCTAGCCCTTACTTGGAGTAGAGCTCGACAATCAGGTTCTCGTTGATGTCGGCGGACAGGTCGCTGCGAGCAGGAACGTTCTTGAAAACGCCCGACTTTTTAGCAGCATCCACATCAACCCACTCAACGCGGCCACGCTGGGCGCACAGTTCAAGGGCTTGAACAATGCGCAGCTGGCTCAGCGACTTCTCGCGAACCGCGACCACGTCACCCGGACGAACTTGGTAGGATGGAATGTTTACAGTCTTACCGTTGACGCTGATCGCTTTGTGCGAAACCAGCTGACGGGACTCGGAACGAGTCGAGCCGAAGCCCATACGGTAAACGACGTTATCCAGACGGCACTCGAGCAGTTGCAGCAGGTTCTCACCGGTTGCGCCTTTTTTCGAGGCAGCAGCTTGGTAGTAACCGCGGAACTGACGCTCCAGAACACCGTAGATACGACGGACTTTTTGTTTCTCGCGCAGCTGGGTACCGTAGTCGGACTGACGGCCACGGCGCTGGCCGTGGATACCTGGGGCTGCTTCGATGTTGCACTTCGATTCCAGAGCGCGAACGCCGCTCTTCAGGAACAGATCGGTGCCTTCACGACGAGACAGTTTGCATTTTGGACCAATGTAACGTGCCATTCTTCTGTCTCCTGATTACACGCGACGCTTCTTCGGCGGACGGCACCCGTTATGCGGGATTGGCGTCACGTCGGTGATGCTGGCGATCTTGTAGCCGCAGCTGTTCAATGCACGAACGGCGGACTCACGACCTGGACCTGGACCCTTGACGTTAACGTCGAGGTTCTTCAGACCGTATTCCAGCGCAGCTTGACCAGCACGCTCAGCAGCAATCTGAGCTGCGAACGGGGTGGATTTGCGCGAACCACGGAAACCCGAACCACCGGAGGTCGCCCAGGACAAAGCATTGCCCTGACGGTCGGTGATGGTCACGATGGTGTTGTTAAAAGAAGCGTGGATGTGGGCGATGCCATCAACCACTGTCTTTTTGACTTTCTTACGAGGACGAGCAGCAGGTTTTGCCATGTCTATATTCCTGGGCGGTTACTTGCGGATCGGCTTACGCGGGCCCTTACGGGTGCGTGCGTTGGTCTTGGTGCGCTGACCGCGAACCGGCAGACCTTTACGATGACGCAGGCCGCGGTAGCAACCCAGGTCCATCAAGCGCTTGATCTTCATGTTGATGTCACGACGCAGGTCACCTTCGGTGGTGAACTTCGCGACTTCGCCACGCAGGGTTTCGATTTGCTCGTCGCTCAGATCCTTGATCTTAGCGGCTGGGTTTACACCAGCGTCTGCACAGATCTTCTGCGCAGTTGTGCGACCGACACCATAGATGTAGGTCAGCGAGATAACAGTATGCTTGTTATCTGGAATGTTGACGCCTGCAATACGGGCCATTCAGTGGGACTCCAATTGACAGCTACCTACGCCCCGGAAGCCAAGAAATAGGGCGCGAGATAATATCGCTGTAGAAACGAATAATCAACCCAGCAGCACACTAGCTGCTGGGTTTGAAGCGACGATCACAATCAGCCTTGGCGCTGTTTGTGACGCGGTTCCGCGCTGCAGATCACTCGTACGACGCCTTCGCGACGGATGATCTTGCAGTTACGGCACAGCTTTTTCACCGATGCACGAACTTTCATTACCGACTCCTCGAACCTTAGGGGCGTATCAGCGCAGCAAACCGCTGCCACCGTAGCCTTTCAGGTTGGCTTTCTTCATCAGGGATTCGTACTGGTGCGAAACGAGGTGCGATTGTACTTGGGACATGAAGTCCATCACAACCACTACCACAATCAGCAACGAGGTCCCGCCAAGGTAGAACGGCACATTTGCTGCCACCACCAGGAACTGGGGCAGAAGGCAGACGGCCATCATGTATAGAGCACCGAACATGGTCAAACGGGTCAGAACGCCATCAATGTAGCGCGCCGACTGCTCACCAGGACGGATACCCGGAATAAAGGCACCGGACTTCTTCAGGTTTTCCGCTACGTCTTTCGGATTGAACATCAACGCTGTGTAGAAGAAGCAGAAGAAAATGATCCCTGCACTAAACAGCAAAATGTTCAACGGCTGACCAGGAGCGATCGACTGCGAGATGTCCTGCAGCCAGCCCATACCTTCGGACTGACCGAACCAGGCACCCAGCGAAGCCGGGAACAGCAAAATGCTGCTGGCGAAAATGGCCGGGATAACCCCTGCCATGTTCACCTTCAACGGCAAGTGGCTGGTCTGCGCAGCGAAGACCTTGCGGCCCTGCTGACGCTTGGCGTAGTGAACGGCGATACGACGCTGACCACGCTCAATGAACACCACGAAACCGATAATCGCTACTGCCAGCAAACCGATAGCGACCAGGGCGAAAATGTTGATATCGCCTGTGCGCGCAGACTCGAAAGACTGCCCGATTGCTCTCGGAAGACCGGCAACGATACCCGCGAAGATCAACATCGAGATACCGTTGCCCACACCGCGCTCAGTGATCTGCTCGCCCAGCCACATCATGAACATCGCGCCTGCCACAAACGTGGAAACCGCGACGACATGGAAGCCTAGACCGGCAGAAAACGCCACGCCCTGGTTGGCCAGGCCAATGGACATGCCAATGGCTTGGACCAGCGCCAGAATAACGGTGCCGTAGCGGGTGTACTGGCTGATCTTGCGACGGCCAGCTTCACCTTCCTTCTTCAACTGCTCCAGTTGCGGGCTGACCGCCGTCATCAGCTGCATGATGATCGATGCCGAAATGTACGGCATGATCCCCAGTGCAAAGATGCTCATGCGCTCAAGCGCACCACCGGAAAACATGTTGAACAAGCTAAGAATGGTCCCCTCATTCTGCCGAAACAGATCCGCCAAACGGTCCGGATTGATGCCTGGAACCGGGATATGCGCACCTATCCGATAGACGATGATCGCCATGAACAGAAAGCGCAGACGAGCCCAGAGTTCCGACATCCCGCCCTTACCGAGCGAAGAGAGAGCACCTTGCTTAGCCATTTATTCCTCGAATTTGCCGCCAGCTGCTTCGATAGCCGCACGCGCACCCTTGGTGGCTGCGATGCCCTTGATGGTGACTGCGCGAGTAACTTCGCCAGACAGCATGATTTTCACACGCTGAATGTGCTGGTTGATCACGTTGGCATCCTTCAGGGATTGCACGGAGATCACGTCGCCTTCCACTTTGGCCAGCTCGGACAGACGCACTTCTGCGCGGTCCATGGCTTTCAGCGAAACGAAGCCGAATTTCGGCAGACGACGGTGCAGCGGCTGTTGACCGCCTTCGAAGCCCGGAGCGATCGAACCACCCGAACGGGAGGTCTGACCTTTGTGGCCACGGCCGCCGGTCTTACCCAGACCGCTACCGATACCACGACCCGGACGATGTTTTTCGCGACGGGAACCCGGCGCTGGACTCAGATCATTGAGTTTCATCGATTAACCCTCGACGCGCAGCATGTAGTAAGCCTTGTTGATCATCCCGCGATTCTCGGGAGTATCCTGGACTTCTACAGTGTGACCGATGCGACGCAGACCCAGACCCTTAACGCACAGTTTGTGGTTAGGAATACGGCCCGAGACGCTCTTGATCAGCGTTACTTTAACGGTTGCCATGATCAGAAGATCTCCTCGACGCTCTTGCCGCGCTTGGCAGCAATGGATTCAGGAGATTGCATGGCTTTCAGACCCTTGAAAGTGGCGTAAACCACGTTCACTGGGTTGGTCGAACCGTAGCACTTGGCCAGAACGTTCTGAACACCAGCAACTTCCAGGACAGCACGCATTGCGCCGCCGGCGATGATACCGGTACCTTCCGAAGCAGGCTGCATGTAAACCTTCGAGGCGCCGTGGGCAGCCTTGGTGGCGTACTGCAGGGTAGTGCCCTTCAGGTCAACCTGGATCATATTGCGACGAGCAGCTTCCATGGCTTTCTGGATCGCGGCTGGTACTTCGCGCGACTTGCCACGGCCGAAGCCAACACGACCTTTACCATCACCTACCACGGTCAACGCGGTGAAGGTGAAGATACGGCCGCCTTTTACGGTCTTGGCAACGCGGTTAACTTGAACCAGCTTCTCGATGTAGCCTTCGTCGCGCTTTTGATCGTTATTTGCCATAACTTAGAACTCCAGCCCGCCTTCACGAGCAGCATCAGCCAGCGCTTTGACGCGGCCATGGTACTTGAAGCCGGAACGGTCAAAGGCAACTTGAGATACACCGGCGGCTTTCGCACGCTCAGCTACCAGCTTGCCAACCTTAGTGGCCGCGTCGATGTTGCCAGTGGCGCCATCACGCAGGTCTTTGTCCAAGGTCGAGGCGCTTGCCAGAACCTTGCTGCCGTCGGCCGAAATGACCTGGGCATAGATGTGCTGCGAGGAGCGGAACACGCACAGGCGCACGACTTCGAGTTCGTGCATCTTGAGGCGTGCTTTGCGAGCGCGACGCAGTCGAGTAACTTTTTTGTCGGTCATTTGCTAGGCCCTACTTCTTCTTGGCTTCTTTACGACGGACTACTTCGTCCGCGTAACGCACACCTTTACCTTTGTAAGGCTCTGGCGGACGGAAGTCGCGGATTTCAGCGGCCACCTGACCTACCAGCTGCTTGTCGATACCCTTGATCAGGATGTCGGTCTGGCTAGGTGTTTCAGCGGTGATACCGGCTGGCAGTTCGTAGTCCACTGGGTGCGAGAAGCCCAGGGCCAGGTTCAGGACGGTGCCCTTGGCCTGAGCCTTGTAACCAACACCGACCAGCTGGAGCTTACGCTCGAAGCCTTGGCTTACGCCTTGGACCATGTTGTTGACCAGAGCGCGGGTAGTTCCGGCCATGGCGCGAGCTTGCTGGTCACCATTGCGAGCGACGAAACGCAGCTCACCAGACTCTTCGGTAACTTCAACAGACGAGTGAACGTTCAGTTCGAGAGTGCCTTTGGCACCCTTCACCGAAAGCTGCTGGCCGGCGAATTTGACTTCGACACCAGATGGCAGCTTAACGGGGTTCTTAGCGACGCGAGACATGTCTATCCCCCCTTAGAACACTGTGCAGAGAACTTCGCCGCCGACGCCGGCAGCGCGCGCAGCGCGATCAGTCATCACACCTTTGTTGGTGGAGACAATAGACACGCCCAGACCGCCACGTACTTTCGGCAGATCGGTGACGGCCTTGTACTGGCGCAGGCCTGGACGGCTGGAGCGCTTCAGTTCCTCGATGACCGGACGGCCTTCGAAGTACTTCAGTTCGATCGACAGGGAGGGCTTGGCTTCGCCACTGACTTGGTAGCCAGCGATGTAACCTTCATCCTTCAGAACTTTGGCAACCGCAACCTTCAGCGTAGAGGAAGGCATGCTCACGACGGACTTTTCAGCCATCTGGGCATTACGGATGCGAGTTAGCATGTCCGCTAACGGGTCCTGCATACTCATGGGCTAGATGCTCCTGATACAAGAATTATTAGCCTTGCGGCTATCACAACCACCCGAGCGGGTTGGGTAAAAAACCCAGGCTCAGGTGAGCCGGTCATTCTAGACACAAGGCAGAAACGAAACAAGCCCCATATAGGGGCTTGTTTGTTGGCGAGGTCACCGGCGGTCGGAAGATTGCTCCCCTTCCGCCGGGATCACACCTGCAGCGATTACCAGGAGGCCTTGACCAGACCTGGTACGTCACCACGCATTGCCGCTTGACGCAGCATGTTACGGCCCAGGCCGAACTTACGGTATACACCGTGAGGACGACCGGTCAGGCGGCAACGGTTGCGCAGACGCGCAGCACTGGCATCACGTGGCTGCTTCTGCAGAGCGACAACGGCAGCGAAACGCTCTTCAGGAGAGGCGTTCAGGTTGACGATGGTCGCTTTCAGCTCAGCACGCTTTTTGGCGAACTTGGCTACCGTGAGCTGACGCTTCAGCTCGCGGTTTTTCATGCTCTTCTTGGCCATTTTCCTACTCCAATCAGTTGCGGAACGGGAATTTGAAAGCACGCAGCAGAGCGCGGCCTTCGTCATCCGAACGAGCAGTGGTGGTCAGGGTGATGTCCAAACCGCGCAGAGCATCGATCTTGTCGTAATCGATTTCCGGGAAGATGATCTGCTCTTTCACGCCCATGCTGTAGTTGCCACGGCCATCGAAGGACTTGGCATTCAGGCCGCGGAAGTCGCGAACCCGAGGCAGGGAGATCGCCAGCAGGCGGTCCAGGAATTCGTACATCTTGTCGCTACGCAGGGTCACCTTGACGCCGATCGGCCATCCTTCACGGACTTTGAAGCCCGCGATGGATTTACGAGCGAAAGTCACGACCGGCTTTTGACCGGTGATCTTTTCCAGGTCGGCAACAGCGTGCTCGATGACTTTTTTGTCGCCGATCGCTTCGCCCAGACCCATGTTCAGGGTGATTTTGGTAACGCGCGGAACTTCCATCACGTTCGACAGCTTAAGTTCTTCCTTAAGCTTGGGAGCGATTTCGTTCCGGTAAATCTCTTTCAGTCGTGCCATGGTCTTCTACCTAGCAGTGTTCAAGCATCAACCGCTTTTTGGGTCGACTTGAAGACACGAATTTTCTTACCGTCTTCTACTTTGAAACCAACGCGGTCAGCCTTGTTGGTTTCGCCGTTGAAGATGGCAACGTTGGAAGCGTGCAGAGGCGCTTCTTTCTCGACGATACCGCCCTGAACGCCCGCCATCGGGTTAGGCTTGGTATGACGCTTGACCAGGTTCACACCACCGATAACCAGACGGTCATCAGCAAGAACCTTCAGCACCTTACCGCGCTTACCTTTGTCTTTGCCGGCGATCACGATGATCTCGTCGTCACGACGAATCTTTTGCATGTCGGATCTCCTTACAGCACTTCAGGGGCGAGCGAGACGATCTTCATGAACTTCTCAGTACGAAGTTCACGGGTCACTGGCCCGAAGATGCGAGTGCCGATCGGCTCTTGCTTGTTGTTCAGCAGAACAGCAGCGTTGCCGTCGAAACGAATGATGGAACCGTCAGCGCGACGTACACCGTGACGGGTACGGACGACAACAGCGGTCATCACCTGGCCTTTTTTGACCTTACCGCGCGGAATTGCTTCCTTGACGGTTACTTTGATGATGTCACCGATGCCAGCGTAACGACGGTGCGAACCGCCGAGTACCTTGATGCACATGACGCGACGAGCGCCGCTGTTATCGGCCACATCGAGCATGGATTGAGTCTGAATCATAAAATTTCTCCGACCCCTAGCCCTTAGACTTCAACAGCGCGTTCGAGGACTTCAACCAGTGCCCAGGACTTGGTCTTGGCCAGCGGACGGGTTTCGGTAATCGAAACTTTGTCGCCGATCTTGCACTGGTTGGTTTCGTCGTGCGCGTGCAGCTTAGTCGAACGCTTAACGTATTTACCGTAGATCGGGTGCTTTACGCGACGCTCGATCAGAACGGTGATGGTCTTGTCCATTTTGTCGCTGACGACACGGCCAGTCAGCGTACGGACGGTTTTTTCAGCTTCAGCCATGATCACTTACCTGCCTGCTGGTTGAGCACAGTTTTCACGCGAGCGATGTCACGCTTAACTTGCGAGAGCAGGTGCGACTGCCCCAACTGGCCAGTTGCTTTCTGCATGCGCAGATTGAACTGGTCGCGCAGCAAGCCGAGCAGTTGCTCGTTCAGCTGCTGTGCCGATTTTTCACGAAGTTCATTCGCTTTCATCACATCACCGTCCGCTTAACAAAGGAGGTGGCGAGAGGCAGCTTTGCAGCAGCCAGGGCGAAAGCTTCGCGCGCCAGCTCTTCAGAAACACCCTCGATCTCGTACAGGACTTTGCCTGGCTGGATCTGGGCAACCCAGTATTCCACGGAGCCCTTACCTTTACCCATACGAACCTCGAGAGGCTTCTTGGAGATCGGCTTGTCCGGGAACACACGGATCCAGATCTTGCCGCCACGTTTAACGTGACGGGTCAGAGCACGACGTGCCGACTCGATCTGGCGGGCGGTGAGGCGACCGCGAGCAACAGCTTTCAGGGCGAATTCGCCGAAGCTGACTTTGCTACCGCGCAGTGCCAGACCACGGTTGTGGCCAGTCATCTGCTTGCGGAATTTTGTACGCTTTGGTTGCAACATTTGGCGTACCCCTTACTTAGCAGCTTTTTTACGAGGCGCTGGTGCTTGTGGTTTCAGTTCTTCTTGGCGACCACCAATAACTTCGCCTTTGAAGATCCAAACCTTCACACCGATCACACCATAAGTGGTGTGAGCTTCGTAGGTGTTGTAGTCGATATCGGCACGCAGGGTGTGCAGAGGCACACGACCTTCGCGATACCACTCGGTACGAGCAATCTCGGCGCCGCCGAGACGACCGCTCACCTGGATCTTGATGCCCTTGGCACCAATACGCATGGCGTTCTGTACGGCGCGCTTCATGGCGCGACGGAACATTACGCGGCGTTCCAGCTGCTGAGCTACGCTCTGCGCAACCAGCATAGCGTCGAGCTCCGGCTTGCGGATCTCTTCGATGTTGATGTGCACAGGCACACCCATCTGCTTGGTCAGGTCCTGACGCAGCTTCTCGACATCCTCACCTTTCTTACCGATAACGATACCGGGACGAGCAGTGTGGATGGTGATGCGTGCAGTTTGAGCCGGACGATGAATATCGATACGGCTTACGGACGCGCTTTTTAGTTTGTCTTGGAGGTACTCACGTGTTTTCAGATCCTTCAACAGGTAATCTGCGTAAGTAGCACCGTCTGCGTACCAGACGGAGGTGTGCTCCTTGACGATTCCCAGGCGAATGCCAGTGGGATGTACTTTCTGACCCATCTGATCGACTCCGTTACTTGTCCGCAACCTTGACAGTGATATGGCAAGACCGCTTGACGATGCGATCAGCACGGCCTTTGGCACGTGGCATGATGCGCTTCAGCGAACGCCCTTCGTTGACGAAGACGGTGGAGACCTTCAGGTCATCAACGTCTGCGCCTTCGTTGTGTTCGGCGTTGGCAACGGCCGACTCGAGGACTTTCTTCATGATTTCAGCGGCTTTTTTGCTGCTGAAGGCCAACAGGTTGAGCGCTTCGCCCACCTTCTTCCCGCGGATCTGGTCGGCGACCAAGCGGGCTTTCTGGGCGGAGATGCGAGCGCCCGACAACTTAGCGGCTACTTCCATTTCCTTACCCCTTAACGCTTGGCTTTCTTGTCAGCCACGTGCCCGCGATAGGTGCGGGTACCGGCGAACTCGCCCAGTTTGTGGCCGACCATGTCTTCGTTCACGAGAACTGGGACATGTTGGCGACCGTTATGAACCGCGATGGTCAGACCGACCATTTGTGGCAGGATCATCGAGCGACGCGACCAGGTTTTAACTGGCTTGCGATCGTTCTTCTCCACCGCCACTTCGACCTTCTTCAACAGGTGAAGATCGATAAAAGGACCTTTTTTCAGAGAACGTGGCACTGTCGTATCCCTCTAGTTACTTGCGACGACGGACGATCATGTTGTCGGTACGCTTATTACCACGGGTTTTAGCACCCTTGGTTGGGAAGCCCCATGGCGATACCGGATGACGACCACCAGAGGTACGACCTTCACCACCACCATGCGGGTGGTCAACCGGGTTCATGGCAACACCACGAACGGTTGGGCGAACGCCGCGCCAGCGTTTGGCACCAGCTTTACCCAGCGAACGCAGGCTGTGCTCGGAGTTCGAGACTTCGCCCAGGGTCGCACGGCACTCAGCCAGTACTTTACGCATCTCACCGGAGCGCAGACGCAGAGTCACGTAGACGCCGTCACGAGCGATCAGCTGAGCCGAAGCACCAGCGGAACGAGCGATCTGAGCACCTTTACCCGGCTTCAGTTCGACGCCGTGAATGGTGCTACCTACTGGGATGTTGCGCAGCTGCAGGGAGTTACCGGCCTTGATTGGGGCCAGGGCACCTGCGATCAGCTGGTCGCCAGCGCTCACGCCTTTAGGGGCGATGATGTAGCGACGCTCACCGTCTGCGTAGCACAGCAGGGCGATGTGAGCAGTACGGTTTGGATCGTATTCGATACGCTCGACAGTGGCTGGGATGCCATCTTTGTCGTTGCGACGGAAGTCGACCAGACGGTAATGCTGCTTGTGACCACCACCAACGTGACGAGTGGTAATGCGGCCATTGTTGTTACGACCACCAGACTTCGATTTCTTCTCGAGCAGCGGTGCGTGAGGAGCGCCTTTATGGAGCTCCTTGTTGACCACCTTGACCACGAAACGGCGGCCAGGGGAAGTCGGTTTGCATTTAACGATTGCCATGATGCACCCCTTCCTTACTCAGCACTGCTGCTGAAATCGAGATCTTGGCCTGGCTGAAGGGAGACAATTGCCTTCTTCCAGTCATTACGCTTGCCCAGACCACGTGCGGTACGCTTGGTTTTACCCAGAACGTTAACGGTCGACACGTTTTCAACTTTTACGTTGAACAGGCCTTCGACAGCTTTCTTGATTTCCAGCTTGGTTGCGTCGGTAGCAACCTTGAATACGAACTGGCCTTTCTTCTCAGCCAGAACGGTAGCCTTCTCGGAAACGTGCGGGCCAAGGAGGACTTTGAATACGCGTTCCTGGTTCATCCCAGCAGCTCCTCGAATTTCTTCACGGCCGAGACAGTGATCAACACTTTCTCGTATGCGATCAGACTGACCGGGTCGGAACCTTGAACGTCACGTACATCGACGTGCGGCAGGTTGCGAGCAGCCAGGTACAGGTTCTGATCAACAGCGTCCGAAACGATCAGAACGTCGCTCAGACCCATGCCGTTCAGCTTGTTCAGCAGATCTTTGGTTTTCGGTGCTTCAACAGCGAAGTCCTGAACCACGACCAGACGGTCGCTACGCACCAGCTCAGCGAGGATGGAGCGCAGAGCTGCGCGATACATCTTCTTGTTGAGCTTTTGCGAGTGATCTTGAGGGCGAGCTGCGAAGGTAACACCACCGCCACGCCAGATCGGACCACGAGTGGTACCAGCACGAGCACGGCCAGTACCCTTCTGACGCCATGGGCGCTTACCGCCACCAGCCACGTCGGAACGGGTCTTTTGCTGCTTGGTGCCCTGACGGCCGCCGGCCATGTAGGCCACGACTGCTTGGTGAACCAGCGTCTCGTTGAATTCGCCACCGAAAGTCAGTTCGGAAACTTCGATCGCCTGAGCGTCATTTACATTAAGTTGCATGTCAGTTTCCCCTTAACCGCGAGCCTTGACAGCCGGACGTACAACCACGTCGCCGCCAGTAGCGCCAGGAACGGCACCCTTGATCAGCAGCAGGTTGCGTTCAGCGTCTACGCGTACTACTTCCAGGGACTGAACAGTCACGCGCTCGGCGCCCATGTGGCCGGACATTTTCTTGCCCTTGAACACACGACCAGGAGTCTGGCACTGGCCGATGGAGCCTGGGACACGGTGCGACACGGAGTTACCGTGGGTGTTGTCCTGACCACGGAAGTTCCAGCGCTTGATGGTACCGGCGAAGCCTTTACCTTTGGACTGACCAGTAACGTCTACCAGCTGGCCTGCAGTGAAGAGTTCAGCTTTGATCGAGTCGCCAGCCTGGAACTCGCCTTCTTCAAGGCGGAACTCCCAGACACCGCGACCAGCGGCAACGTTCGCTTTAGCGAAGTGACCTGCTTGAGCAGCAGTCACACGCGAAGCACGACGCTCGCCGACAGTGACTTGCACTGCACGGTAGCCATCGGTTTCTTCAGTCTTGAACTGGGTGACGCGATTCGGCTCGATCTCAATGACCGTGACCGGAATGGAGACACCTTCTTCGGTGAAAACGCGGGTCATACCGCATTTACGACCGACTACACCAATAGTCATGTTGTAACCTCATGAGTGTACGGGGCTTTCACCCGCTATGGCCGCCCATTTCAGAGCGTTACACGGACAAGACCGAAGTCTTAGCCGAGGCTGATCTGCACTTCCACACCTGCCGCGAGATCAAGCTTCATCAGCGCATCAACGGTTTTATCCGTTGGCTGGACGATGTCCAGAACGCGCTTATGAGTGCGAATCTCGTACTGGTCACGCGCGTCTTTGTTGACGTGCGGGGAGACCAGAACGGTGAAACGCTCTTTGCGGGTAGGCAGTGGAATTGGACCACGCACTTGTGCACCAGTACGTTTCGCGGTTTCCACGATTTCCTGGGTGGATTGGTCGATCAGGCGATGGTCGAAAGCCTTCAACCTGATACGGATTTGCTGATTTTGCATTGGATTTCAGACTCCAGGCTGTTCCCAACGGACGCACTACGCCCGCTAAAAGGAGGCGTGATTCTATAGACGGCTCAATTTAGTGTCAACCCAATAAAAAAAACCCCCGCTGAGCGGGGGTTTTTTCAATCGATCGAGTGATTACTCGATGATTTTGGCTACGACGCCGGCGCCGACGGTACGACCGCCTTCACGGATAGCGAAGCGCAGACCGTCTTCCATTGCGATGGTCTTGATCAGCGTGACAGTCATCTGAATGTTGTCACCTGGCATTACCATTTCAACGCCTTCCGGCAGTTCGCAGTTACCGGTCACGTCAGTGGTACGGAAGTAGAACTGAGGACGGTAGCCTTTGAAGAACGGAGTGTGACGGCCGCCTTCTTCCTTCGACAGGACGTAGACTTCTGCGGTGAACTTGGTGTGCGGCTTGACCGAACCTGGCTTGACCAGAACCTGGCCACGCTCAACGTCGTCACGCTTGGTACCACGCAGCAGAACGCCGCAGTTCTCGCCAGCACGACCTTCGTCCAGCAGCTTGCGGAACATCTCAACACCGGTGCAGGTGGTGGTGGTGGTGTCACGCAGACCAACGATTTCCAGCGGATCCTGAACGCGGACGATACCACGCTCGATACGACCGGTAACAACGGTACCACGACCCGAGATCGAGAATACGTCTTCGATTGGCATCAGGAACGGCTTGTCGATAGCACGCTCTGGCTCTGGGATGTAGCTGTCCAGAGTTTCAACCAGCTTCTTGACGGCAGTGGTGCCCATCTCGTTGTCGTCTTTGCCTTCCAGCGCCATACGAGCCGAACCGATGATGATCGGAGTGTCGTCGCCTGGGAAGTCATAGGTGGACAGCAGGTCGCGAACTTCCATCTCGACCAGTTCCAGCAGCTCAGCGTCGTCTACCAGGTCAGCCTTGTTCAGGAAGACCACGATGTACGGAACGCCAACCTGACGGGACAGCAGGATGTGCTCACGGGTTTGTGGCATCGGGCCATCAGCGGCCGAGCAAACCAGGATCGCGCCGTCCATCTGGGCAGCACCGGTGATCATGTTCTTCACGTAGTCAGCGTGACCTGGGCAGTCGACGTGAGCGTAGTGACGAATGTTCGAGTTGTACTCGACGTGAGCGGTGTTGATGGTGATACCGCGCGCTTTTTCTTCCGGAGCCGAGTCGATCTTGTCGAACTCAACGACTGCCGAACCGAAAACTTCGGAGCAGACGCGAGTCAGAGCTGCGGTCAGAGTGGTCTTACCGTGGTCAACGTGGCCGATAGTGCCGACGTTAACGTGGGGAAGGGAACGATCAAATTTTTCTTTAGCCACGACAGTGAACCTCTTGCCTAAAGGGGATTAGCCTTGTTTTTTAACGAGTGCTTCGACGATGTTCGACGGAGCTTCGGCGTATTTGGAGAATTCCATGGAGTAGCTTGCGCGACCCTGAGACATGGAACGAACGTCGGTCGCATAACCGAACATCTCTCCGAGCGGTACCTCAGCAGTGATTACCTTGCCGGACACCGAGTCTTCATTACCCTGGATCATCCCGCGACGACGGCTCAGGTCACCCATCACGTCACCCAGGTAGTCTTCCGGAGTTACAACTTCGACCTTCATGATCGGCTCAAGCACCACGCCACCACCCTTCTGGGCCAGTTGCTTGGTCGCCATCGAAGCGGCGATCTTGAACGCCATTTCGTTGGAGTCGACGTCGTGGTACGAACCGTCGAATACCGTAGCCTTCAGGCCGAGCAGCGGATAGCCGGCAACAACGCCGTTTTTCATCTGCTCTTCGATACCCTTCTGGATCGGGGCGATGAATTCCTTAGGAATCACACCACCAACGACTTCGTTGGTGAACACCAGACCTTCGGTGATGTTGCCTTTCTCGTCGACGTCCGGCTCCGAGAAACGGATCCAGCAGTGACCGAACTGACCACGACCGCCCGACTGACGAACGAACTTGCCTTCGATCTCGACGTTGGACTTGGTGATCTTCTCGCGGTACGAAACCTGAGGCTTACCGATGTTGGCTTCGACGTTGAACTCGCGCTTCATGCGGTCAACGAGGATATCCAGGTGCAACTCACCCATGCCCGAGATGATGGTCTGACCAGTCTCTTCGTCGGTCTTGACGCGGAACGACGGGTCTTCCTGGGCCAGCTTGCCCAGAGCGATACCCATCTTCTCCTGGTCAGCCTTGGTTTTCGGCTCTACGGAGAGCGAAATAACCGGCTCAGGGAAGTCCATACGCTCAAGGATGATTGGCTTGTCAGCGTTGCACAGGGTTTCGCCTGTGGTCACGTCCTTCATGCCGATCAGGGCCGCGATGTCGCCAGCGCGTACTTCCTTGATCTCTTCACGCTGGTTGGCGTGCATCTGCACCATACGACCAACGCGCTCTTTCTTGCCCTTGACCGAGTTGATGACGGAGTCACCGGAGGTCAGAACACCCGAGTAGACGCGAACGAAGGTCAGAGTACCCACGAACGGGTCAGTCGCGATCTTGAACGCCAGAGCCGAGAACGGCTCGTCGTCGTCAGCGTGACGCTCGTCTTTACGAACAGCCGGATCGTCTTTGTCCAGATCCTTGTCGTCCGGGTTGATACCCTGGATTGCAGGAATCTCGGTCGGAGCAGGCAGGTAGTCGATGACGGCGTCGAGAACCAGGGGAACGCCCTTGTTCTTGAACGACGAACCGCAGACGGCCGGTACGATTTCGCTGGCCAGGGTGCGCGCGCGCAGACCGGCTTTGATTTCGTCGACGGTCAGCTCTTCGCCTTCCAGGTACTTGTTCATCAGCTCTTCGCTGGCCTCGGCAGCCGCCTCAACCATGTTGGAGCGCCACTCTTCAGCCAGCTCCAGCATATCGGCAGGAATTTCTTCCTCGCGATAGGTGGTGCCTTTGTCGTCGTCGTTCCAGTAGATAGCCTTCATCTTGATCAGGTCGACCTGACCCTGGAAGTTATCTTCCGAACCGATGGCCAGCTGAACAGGAACCGGGGTGTGACCCAGACGGTTCTTGATCTGACCTACGACGCGCAGGAAGTTTGCACCGGCACGGTCCATCTTGTTCACGTAAACAACACGTGGAACGCCATATTTGTTGGCCTGACGCCATACGGTTTCGGACTGAGGCTCAACGCCGGAGGTACCGCAGAACACAACGACCGCGCCGTCGAGTACACGCAGCGAACGCTCTACTTCAATGGTGAAGTCGACGTGGCCGGGGGTATCGATGACGTTTACGCGGTAGTTGTCATACTGACCAACAGAACCTTTCCAGAAGGTGGTAACGGCAGCGGAGGTAATGGTGATACCCCGCTCCTGCTCCTGCACCATCCAGTCGGTGGTCGCGGCGCCGTCGTGCACCTCGCCCATCTTGTGGCTCAGGCCTGTATAGAACAGGATCCGCTCGGTAGTGGTGGTCTTGCCCGCGTCAACGTGGGCACAGATACCAATGTTACGGTAGCGGTTAATTGCTGTAGTACGAGCCATAAAGCCCTCGCAAAATGATTGATGCTTGAATTAGAAGCGGTAGTGCGAGAACGCTTTGTTGGCTTCGGCCATACGGTGAACGTCTTCACGCTTCTTGACTGCAGCACCTTTGCCTTCAGCAGCATCCAGCAGCTCGCCAGCCAGGCGCAGAGCCATCGACTTCTCGCCGCGCTTGCGGGCGTAGTCTACGAGCCAGCGCATTGCCAGAGCATTACGACGGGATGGACGAACTTCAACCGGGACCTGGTAAGTGGCACCGCCGACACGACGGGACTTTACTTCGACCAGCGGAGCGATGGCGTCGAGAGCTTTCTCGAAGATTTCCAGGGGGTCGCTGTTCTTGCGCTCTTTGACCTTGTCCAGTGCACCGTAAACGATGCGCTCGGCCACGGCCTTTTTGCCGCTTTCCATCACGTGGTTCATGAACTTGGCGAGGATTTGGGATCCGTATTTAGGATCGTCCAGAATCTCACGTTTTGCTGCTACACGACGTCTTGGCATGATAAGCCCTCAAACGGTCTTCAGGTTAGCCCGGGACGTGGGTCTGCGACCCCTGCCCGACCTTACTCTTATCGACTCAAAAAAATGGATGTGTGCAAACGGCCGATTACTTCGGTCGCTTGGTACCGTACTTCGAACGACCCTGGTTACGGCCTTTAACGCCCGAAGTATCCAGAGAGCCGCGAACGGTGTGGTAACGAACACCTGGCAAGTCTTTTACACGGCCGCCACGGATCAGGACGACGCTGTGCTCTTGCAGGTTGTGGCCTTCACCGCCGATGTACGAGGAAACCTCGAAACCGTTGGTCAGGCGAACACGGCAAACTTTACGCAGTGCCGAGTTAGGTTTTTTCGGCGTGGTGGTGTACACGCGGGTGCACACGCCACGACGTTGCGGGCAGTTCTGCAGCGCAGGAACGTCGGACTTCTCGACCGAACGCTTACGCGGCTGACGTACCAGCTGGTTGATAGTTGCCATCTACTAGCTCCACTGATTGTCTTGCGACTCTATTGTCTTGCAAGAAAGCCAAAAATTGGCGAGACGGAGCCTCACCAAATTTAAGGGTACAAAAGTCTACGGAGGATCTTGCACCCAGTCAAGACGAGGCCCCGGCCATCCCCGCCCGGTCATCGGCAACAATTTATGTCGCCGACGGCCGTTCGGGGCTTGCCGGGGCCCTGCCCTGTACTCAGTTACCGCTGGAATTCAGCGCTTCGGTCAGTGCGGCTTCAACCTCACTGGCGCTCACACGCAGCGGTTTGTCGGCTTCACGGCGACGCTTGCGCTCGCTGTGGTAGGCCAGACCGGTACCGGCCGGGATCAGACGACCCACGACCACGTTCTCTTTCAGGCCGCGCAGGTAATCGCGCTTGCCGGTGACGGCCGCTTCGGTCAATACGCGGGTGGTTTCCTGGAAGGAAGCCGCGGAAATGAACGATTCGGTCGACAGCGACGCCTTGGTGATACCCAGCAGCACGCGCGAGAACTTCGAGATGAACTTGTCTTCGCTGGCCAGACGCTCGTTCTCGACCAGTACGTGAGTCAGTTCCATCTGGTCGCCCTTGATGAAGCTGGAATCACCCGACTCGGCAATCTCGACCTTACGCAGCATCTGACGCAGGATGGTCTCGATGTGCTTGTCGTTGATCTTAACGCCTTGCAGACGGTAAACGTCCTGAATCTCGTTGACGATGTACTTCGCCAGCGCGCTCACACCCAGCAGACGCAGGATGTCGTGCGGATCGCTCGGGCCGTCGGAGATAACTTCGCCGCGGTTTACCTGTTCGCCTTCGAAGACGTTCAGGTGGCGCCACTTCGGAATCAACTCTTCGTACGGATCGCTACCGTCGGTCGGAGTAATGACCAGACGACGCTTGCCCTTGGTCTCTTTACCGAACGCGATGGTGCCGCTGACTTCAGCCAGAATCGAGGCTTCTTTCGGACGGCGCGCTTCGAACAAGTCGGCGACGCGTGGCAGACCACCGGTGATGTCACGGGTTTTCGACGTTTCTTGCGGGATACGCGCGATAACGTCACCCACACCGATCTGAGCACCGTCAGCCACGCCGACGAGGGCGTTGGCCGGCAGGAAGTACTGAGCCGGTACGTCGGTACCTGGCAGGTACAGGTCCTTGCCGTTGGCATCGACCATCTTGATTGCCGGACGGATTTCCTTGCCTGCGGCAGGGCGATCCTTGACGTCCAGAACTTCGATGTTGGTCAAACCCGTCAATTCGTCGGTCTGACGCTTGATGGTGATGTTTTCTTCCATGCCCACGAAGGTCACGGTACCTTTCAGCTCGGTAACGATCGGGTGGGTGTGCGGGTCCCACTTGGCGACGATGGCGCCAGCTTCGACCTTGTCACCTTCCTTGACCGAAATCACCGCACCGTAAGGCAGCTTGTAACGCTCACGCTCACGACCGAATTCATCGGCAATGGCCAGCTCGCCGGAACGCGATACGGCAACCAGGTTGCCATCGGCGCGCACGACATGCTTCAGGTTGTGCAGACGCACCATACCGCCGTTCTTCACCTGGACGCTGTCGGCAGCCGAGGTCCGGCTTGCAGCACCACCGATGTGGAACGTACGCATGGTCAGCTGGGTACCCGGCTCACCGATCGACTGTGCAGCGATAACGCCGACAGCTTCACCGATGTTGACCTGGTGACCGCGAGCCAGGTCACGACCGTAGCACTTGGCGCAGATGCCGTAGCGAGTTTCGCAGTTGATCGGCGAACGCACGATAACTTCATCGATGCTGTTCAGCTCGATGAACTCGACCCACTGCTCGTCGACCAAGGTACCGGCCGGAACGATGACGTCCTCGGTGCCTGGCTTGAACACGTCACGGGCAATGACACGGCCCAATACGCGCTCACCCAGCGGCTCGACAACGTCACCGCCTTCGATGTGCGGCGTCATCAGCAAACCGTGGTCGGTGCCACAGTCGATCTCGGTCACGACCAGATCCTGCGCAACGTCTACCAGACGACGAGTCAGGTAACCGGAGTTCGCAGTCTTCAGTGCGGTATCCGCCAGACCCTTACGAGCACCGTGAGTCGAGATGAAGTACTGCAGTACGCTCAGACCTTCACGGAAGTTCGCGGTGATCGGCGTCTCGATGATCGAGCCGTCCGGCTTGGCCATCAGACCACGCATACCTGCCAGCTGACGGATCTGTGCAGCGGAACCCCGCGCACCGGAGTCAGCCATCATGTACATCGAGTTGAAGGACTCTTGCTCGACTTCGTTGCCTTCGCGGTCGATGACTTTCTCTTTCGAGAGGTTGGCCATCATCGCCTTGGACACTTCGTCGTTCGCCTTGGACCACAAGTCGATGACCTTGTTGTACTTCTCGCCCTGGGTTACCAGGCCGGAGGCGTACTGGCTCTCGATTTCCTTCACTTCGTCGGTAGCGGTACCGATGATGCGGGCTTTTTCGTCCGGGATAACGAAGTCGTTAACACCGATCGAAACGCCGGAAATGGTCGAGTAGGCAAAACCGGTGTACATCAGCTGGTCAGCGAAGATAACGGTCTCTTTCAGACCAACCACGCGGTAGCACTGGTTGATCAGCTTGGAGATCGCCTTCTTCTTCATCGGCTGGTTGACCACGTCGTACGGCAGACCTGCCGGCACAACCTGGAACAGCAGCGCACGGCCGACAGTGGTGTCGACGATACGGGTGTTCTTGGTGACGCTACCATCGCGGTCATTCACGGTCTCGTTGATACGGACCTTGATTTTCGCGTGCAGGGCAGCTTCGCCGGCGCGGAATACGCGGTCGACTTCCTGCAGGTCGGCGAATACGCGACCTTCGCCCTTGGCGTTGATGGCTTCACGGGTCATGTAGTACAGACCCAGTACAACGTCCTGCGACGGAACGATGATTGGCTCACCGTTGGCTGGCGACAGAATGTTGTTGGTCGACATCATCAGCGCGCGCGCTTCGAGCTGGGCTTCCAGCGTCAGCGGCACGTGAACGGCCATCTGGTCACCGTCGAAGTCGGCGTTGTACGCCGCACAGACCAACGGGTGCAGCTGGATCGCCTTACCTTCGATGAGCACAGGCTCGAACGCCTGGATACCCAGACGGTGAAGGGTCGGTGCACGGTTGAGCAGCACGGGGTGTTCGCGGATGACCTCGGCGAGCACGTCCCATACCTCTGGCAGCTCGCGCTCGACCATCTTCTTGGCAGCCTTGATGGTGGTCGCCAGACCACGCATTTCCAGCTTGCCGAAAATGAACGGCTTGAACAGCTCGAGGGCCATCTTCTTCGGCAGACCGCACTGGTGCAGACGCAGGGTCGGGCCAACGGTAATTACCGAACGGCCGGAGTAGTCCACACGCTTACCGAGCAAGTTCTGACGGAAACGACCTTGCTTACCTTTGATCATGTCAGCCAGGGACTTCAGCGGACGCTTGTTCGAGCCAGTGATGGCGCGACCGCGACGGCCGTTGTCCAGCAGGGCGTCGACCGCTTCCTGCAGCATGCGCTTTTCGTTGCGCACGATGATGTCCGGCGCCGACAGATCGAGCAGGCGCTTCAGACGGTTGTTACGGTTGATCACCCGACGATACAGGTCGTTCAGGTCGGAGGTCGCAAAGCGGCCGCCATCCAGCGGAACCAGCGGACGCAGGTCCGGCGGCAGTACTGGCAGGACGGTCAGGACCATCCACTCAGGCAGGTTACCCGAACCCTGGAAAGCTTCCATCAGCTTCAGGCGCTTGGACAGCTTCTTGATCTTGGTTTCCGAGTTGGTCTGCGGAATCTCTTCGCGCAGGCGGCCAATCTCGTGCTCCAGGTCGATAGCGTGCAGCAGCTCGCGGACAGCCTCGGCACCCATGCGGGCGTCGAAGTCGTCACCGAACTCTTCCAGCGCTTCGAAGTACTGCTCGTCGTTCAGCAGCTGACCCTTTTCCAGGGTGGTCATGCCTGGGTCGATAACGACGTAGCTCTCGAAGTAGAGAACGCGTTCGATATCACGCAGGGTCATGTCCATCAGCAAACCGATACGGGACGGCAGCGACTTCAGGAACCAGATGTGGGCAACCGGCGAGGCCAGTTCGATGTGCGCCATGCGCTCACGACGAACCTTGGCCAGGGCAACTTCAACGCCGCACTTCTCGCAGATCACACCGCGGTGCTTGAGGCGCTTGTACTTGCCGCACAGGCACTCGTAGTCCTTGACTGGGCCAAAGATCTTGGCGCAGAACAGGCCGTCACGCTCAGGCTTGAACGTACGGTAGTTGATGGTTTCCGGCTTCTTAACTTCACCGAACGACCACGAACGGATCATTTCAGGCGACGCCAGACCGATGCGGATGGCGTCGAACTCTTCGACTTGACCCTGGTTTTTCAGCAAATTCAGTAGGTCTTTCAAGGCCTTTCCTCCTGGCGGAGCAGGAAGCGGGCTGTGCCAGCCCCGCTCCCCTTCGCGTCACGTGTTATTCGGTTTCCAGATCGATATCGATACCGAGCGAACGGATCTCTTTGATCAACACGTTGAAGGACTCGGGCATGCCCGGCTCCATACGGTGATCGCCATCCACGATGTTCTTGTACATCTTGGTACGGCCGTTCACGTCGTCCGACTTCACTGTGAGCATTTCTTGCAGGGTGTATGCCGCGCCGTATGCTTCCAGCGCCCACACTTCCATCTCCCCGAAACGCTGACCACCGAACTGCGCCTTACCACCCAGCGGCTGCTGAGTAACCAGGCTATAGGAACCAGTGGAACGCGCGTGCATCTTGTCGTCCACCAAGTGGTTCAGCTTGAGCATGTACATGTAACCAACGGTCACAGGACGCTCGAATTTGTTGCCGGTACGGCCGTCGAACAGCACCATCTGGCCGCTTTCTGGCATGTCTGCCAGTTTCAGCATGGCCTTGATCTCGCTTTCCTTGGCACCGTCGAAGACCGGGGTAGCCATAGGCACGCCCTTCTTCAAGTTGTGCGCCAGGGCGAGGATCTCTTCGTCGGTGAACTCTTCCAGGCTTTCCTGACGACCGCCGATCTCGTTGTAGATCTCGGTAAGGAACACGCGCAGCTCAGCAGCTTTGCGTTGCTCTTCGATCATCCGGTCGATCTTCTCGCCCAGGCCTTTGGCCGCGAGGCCCAGGTGGGTTTCAAGGATCTGACCGACGTTCATACGCGAAGGTACGCCCAGCGGGTTCAGTACGACGTCGACCGGAGTACCGTTGGCGTCGTGCGGCATGTCTTCGACCGGCATGATCACCGAGACCACACCTTTGTTACCGTGACGACCAGCCATCTTGTCGCCCGGCTGGATGCGGCGGCGGATAGCCAGGTAGACCTTGACGATCTTCAGTACGCCCGGTGCCAGGTCATCGCCTTGCTGCAGCTTGCGCTTCTTGTCTTCGAACTTGTCATCCAGCAGACGACGGCGATCGACGATGTAAGCCTGGGCTTTTTCCAGCTGCTCGTTCAGAGCATCTTCGGCCATGCGCAGTTTGAACCACTGGCCGTGCTCCAGACCGTCCAGTACTTCGTCAGCGATCACGGTGCCTTTCTTCAGGCCCGCACCACCGTCGACCACTTGGCCGTTCAGGGCGGAACGCAGACGCTCGAAGGTTGCACCTTCGACGATGCGGAACTCTTCGTTGAGGTCCTTGCGGATCTCGTCCAGCTGCATCTTCTCGATGGCCAGGGCGCGGCTGTCGCGCTCAACGCCGTCACGGGTGAAGACCTGAACGTCGATGACAGTACCTTTGGTGCCGGTTGGCACACGCAGGGAGGTGTCTTTGACGTCGCTTGCCTTCTCGCCGAAGATTGCGCGCAGCAGCTTCTCTTCCGGAGTCAGCTGGGTCTCGCCTTTCGGAGTGACCTTGCCGACCAGGATGTCGCCAGCGCCGACTTCGGCACCCACGTAGACGATACCGGCTTCGTCCAGCTTGTTCAGCGCAGCTTCACCCACGTTCGGGATGTCTGCGGTGATTTCCTCTGGGCCAAGCTTGGTGTCACGCGCCACACAGGTCAGTTCCTGGATGTGGATCGTGGTGAAGCGGTCTTCCTGAACCACACGCTCGGACAGGCAGATGGAGTCTTCGAAGTTGAAGCCGTTCCACGCCATGAACGCGATGCGCATGTTCTGACCCAGTGCCAGTTCACCCATATCGGTGGACGGACCGTCGGCCATGATGTCGTGACGCTTGACCACATCACCTTTGCTGACCAGCGGACGCTGGTTGATGCAGGTGTTCTGGTTGGAGCGGGTGTACTTGGTCAGGTTGTAGATATCTACACCTGCTTCACCGGTCTCGACTTCGTCATCGGCAACACGCACGACGATACGGCTGGCATCGACCGAGTCGATCACGCCGCCACGACGGGCTACGACGCAGACGCCGGAGTCACGGGCAACGTTGCGCTCCATGCCGGTACCTACCAGCGGCTTGTCAGCGCGCAGGGTCGGTACAGCCTGACGCTGCATGTTCGAACCCATCAGTGCACGGTTGGCGTCGTCGTGTTCGAGGAACGGAATCAGCGACGCTGCGACCGAGACAACCTGCTTCGGCGAAACGTCCATCAAGGTGACGTCTTCCGGCGCCTTGACGGTGAATTCGTTCAGGTGACGAACCGCTACCAGCTCATCGATCAGTTGCTTCTTCTCGTTCATCGCGGCCGAAGCCTGGGCGATGACGTGATCCGCTTCTTCAATGGCCGACAGGAACACGATGTCGTCGCTGACCACGCCTTCCTTCACCACGCGGTACGGGCTTTCCAGGAAGCCGTACTGGTTGGTGCGGGCATAGGCCGCCAGGGAGTTGATCAGACCGATGTTCGGACCTTCAGGGGTCTCGATCGGGCACACGCGGCCGTAGTGGGTCGGGTGTACGTCACGGACTTCGAAGCCAGCACGCTCACGGGTCAGACCGCCAGGGCCGAGTGCAGAAACACGGCGCTTGTGGGTGATCTCGGAGAGCGGGTTGTTCTGGTCCATGAACTGCGACAGCTGGCTGGAACCGAAGAACTCTTTCACCGCCGCCGCTACCGGCTTGGCGTTGATCAGGTCTTGCGGCATCAGGCCTTCGCTTTCAGCCATCGACAGACGTTCCTTGACCGCACGCTCGACGCGCACCAGGCCAACACGGAACTGGTTCTCGGCCATCTCGCCAACGCAACGAACGCGACGGTTACCCAGGTGGTCGATGTCGTCGACGATACCTTTGCCGTTACGGATGTCGACCAGGGTCTTGAGGACCTCGACGATGTCTTCCTTGCTCAGCACGCCCGAACCTTCGATCTCGGTACGACCGATACGACGGTTGAACTTCATGCGGCCTACGGCGGACAGGTCGTAACGCTCGGCGCTGAAGAACAGGTTGTTGAACAGGGTCTCGGCAGCATCCTTGGTTGGCGGCTCGCCTGGACGCATCATGCGATAGATTTCGACCAAGGCTTCCAGCTGGTTGCTGGTGGTGTCGATCTTCAGGGTGTCGGAGATGAACGGACCGCAATCGATGTCGTTGGTGTACAGGGTCTCGATACGGACAACCTGCGCCTTGGCGACCTTGATCAGCAGCTCGGTGGTCATCTCGGTGTTGCACTCGGCGAGGATCTCGCCGGTAGCCGGATGCACGATAGCCTTGGCAGTGGTGCGACCCAGGACGTATTCCATAGGAACGTCGAGCTGCTTGACGCCGGCTTTCTCGAGCTGGTTGATGTGGCGCGCAGTGATACGGCGACCCTGCTCGACAATGACCTTGCCGGTTTCGTCATGGATGTCCATGACCGCGACTTCACCACGCAGACGCTGCGGTACCAGTTCCAGGCTCAGTTTTTCGCCGGAAACGTGGAACACGTTGGTGGTGTAGAAGGTGTTCAGAACCTCTTCGGTGCTGTAACCCAGCGCACGCAGCAGTACCGATGCCGGCAGTTTGCGGCGACGGTCGATACGCACGAATACGCAGTCCTTCGGGTCGAACTCGAAGTCCAGCCAGGAACCACGGTAAGGAATGATGCGAGCGGAGTACAGCAGCTTGCCGGAGCTGTGCGTCTTGCCACGGTCGTGGTCGAAGAACACACCAGGCGAACGGTGCAGCTGGGAAACGATCACACGCTCGGTACCGTTGATTACGAAGGTACCGTTCTCAGTCATCAGGGGGATTTCACCCATGTAGACTTCTTGCTCTTTGATGTCCTTGATCGCTTTGTTCGACGATTCCTTGTCGAAGATGATCAGGCGCACCTTGACCCGCAGTGGGACCGCGAAGGTCACGCCACGCAGGACACATTCCTTCACATCGAAGGCGGGTTCGCCCAGGCGATAGCCTACGTACTCCAGGGCAGCATTGCCGGAGTAGCTGATGATCGGGAATACCGATTTGAAGGCCGCGTGCAGGCCGACGTCGCGGAACTGATCCTTGGATGCTCCCGCTTGCAGGAATTCGCGATACGAATCCAGCTGGATGGCCAGGAGGTAAGGCACATCCATGACGTCCGGCAACTTGCTAAAGTCCTTGCGGATACGTTTTTTCTCAGTGTATGAGTAAGCCATCAGCGTTCCCCAGCTTGGTCACCTGCTTGTTTGGCTTCTCCCGGCGGGAGCAGCCAGAAAATCGTGCAAACCCCTTGGTTTGCGCCACCCACATGGGTGTCTTGCAGCTCGCTATCGGGGCCGATCTGATCGGCCACCAATAACGGAAAAAGGCCGGTGGCATAAGCCACCAGCCATCAGCCTTGTGCTCAACGCTCAGGCTGGCATCGCAAAGTCGAAATTACTTCAGCTCGACTTTAGCGCCTGCTTCTTCCAGCTTCTTCTTAGCGTCTTCAGCGGCTTCTTTCGAAACGCCTTCAGCTACGACCTGAGGAGCGCCGTCGACTTTCTCTTTGGCTTCTTTCAGGCCCAGACCGGTCAGTTCACGAACGGCCTTGATCACGTTTACTTTCTTCTCACCGGCTTCAAGCAGAACAACGTTGAATTCGGTTTGCTCTTCAACAACGGCAGCAGCAGCAGCTGGGCCAGCAGCGGCAACAGCAGCGGTAACGCCGAAGGTTTCTTCCATAGCTTTGATCAGCTCAACAACTTCCAGAACGGTTTTCTGGCCGATTGCTTCGATGATTTGCTCGTTAGTCAGGGACATGACTTAAATCCTGTATTGGGGTGACAGCCTTCGCAGCCATCAAATTAAACAAATGATTTTGAAAGAGGTTACGCCGCCTTAGGCAGCAGCAGCTTCTTTCTGGTCGCGAACGGCCGCCAGAGTACGAGCCAGCTTGCTGGTAGCGCCTTGAATCACGCTCATCAGACGTGCGATAGCTTCGTCACGGGTCGGCAAGGTAGCCAGTACATCGATCTGGTTGGCGGCAATGAACTTGCCGTCAAACGCAGCTGCCTTGATCTCGAACTTGTCCTGACCCTTGGCGAACTCTTTGAACAGACGAGCAGCAGCGCCCGGGTGTTCGTTGGAGAAAGCGATCAGGGTCGGGCCAGTGAAGGCGTCGTTGAGGACACTGAATTCAGTATCAGCAACAGCGCGCTTGAGCAGGGTGTTACGTACGACACGTACGTAAACGCCAGCTTCACGAGCCTCTTTACGGAGTCCGGTCATTGCGCCTACAGTCACACCACGGGCATCAGCCACGACAGCGGACAGAGCGACTTTGGCAGCCTCGTTGACTTCAGCGACGATGGCCTTCTTGTCTTCGAGTTTAATTGCCACGGGTTTACTCCTGGTTTCTACCGTTTCATCTGGCCGAAGCCGGATGTCGTTTTGGTGTCTGATTCGATAACGAATCGGGAGCACCATCTGCGTAGGCTGGTGGTTTAAGACTTGCGTCGCCTACGGTCTTGGATAGCCCCCGCCAGGCAGGGACCCCAATTTTTGCTGGCAGCACGACACGTCGTGCCGCCATGGTCTTACGCGTTCAGCGAACCTTGGTCGATGACCAGGCCTGGGCCCATGGTAGTGCTCAGGGTAACGCGCTTGACGTAAATACCTTTCGAAGAAGCTGGCTTGATACGCTTCAGATCAGCGATCAGGGCTTCAACGTTTTCCTTCAGCTTGACGGCTTCGAAGCCGACTTTGCCAACGGAGGTGTGAATGATACCGTTCTTGTCGGTACGGTAGCGAACCTGACCAGCCTTGGCGTTTTTGACAGCGCCGGCTACGTCTGGAGTCACAGTACCAACTTTCGGGTTAGGCATCAGGCCGCGAGGACCCAGAACCTGACCCAGCTGACCTACAACGCGCATGGCATCAGGCGATGCGATAACAACGTCATAGTTCAGGTCGCCGGCTTTCATTTCAGCAGCCAGATCGTCCATACCTACACGGTCAGCGCCGGCAGCCAGAGCGGCCTCAGCAGCTGGACCCTGGGTGAAGACGGCAACGCGTACGGTCTTGCCAGTGCCGTGTGGCAGCACAGTAGCGCTACGAACGACCTGGTCGGATTTACGCGGGTCAACGCCGAGGTTGACAGCAACGTCGAAGGATTCGCTGAACTTCACGGTGGACAGTTCGGCCAGCAGCACGGCTGCTTCTTCGAAGTTGTAGACTTTGCCAGCTTCGATTTTCGAAGCAATAGCCTTTTGGCGCTTGGTCAGCTTAGCCATTACACACCCTCCACGTTCAGGCCCATGCTGCGGGCAGAGCCAGCGATGGTGCGCACAGCAGCGTCCAGGTCAGCAGAGGTCAGATCAGCCTGTTTGGTCTTGGCGATCTCTTCGAGCTGAGCACGGGTCACGGTACCAACTTTGACGGTGTTCGGACGAGCCGAACCACTGGTCAGGCCAGCAGCTTTCTTCAGCAGAACCGAGGCAGGGGTGCTCTTGGTCTCGAAAGTGAAGCTACGGTCGCTGTAGACAGTGATGATCACAGGAGTCGGCAGGCCGGCTTCTTGACCCTGAGTACGGGCGTTGAAGGCCTTGCAGAATTCCATGATGTTCACACCGTGTTGGCCCAGTGCTGGACCAACGGGTGGGCTTGGGTTGGCCTGGCCGGCCTTAACTTGCAGCTTGATGTAAGCCTGAATCTTCTTAGCCATGAGCTACTCCAAAATCGGGTACGAACGCCAGAAGGCTCCCCGGATGACTTGCGTTTTATCCCAGTGACGACAAAACCCCGCAGCACACAGGGCTGCGGGGTATGGGATGCTTCGTCCGCCTAGACCTTTTCGACCTGGCTGAACTCGAGCTCTACCGGGGTAGAGCGACCGAAAATGAGCACCGCCACCTGGAGGCGACTCTTTTCGTAGTTAACCTCTTCGACACTGCCATTGAAGTCTGCGAACGGACCGTCAATGACTCGAACCACTTCACCTGGTTCGAACAGCGTCTTCGGCTTCGGCTTGTCGCTACCGTCGGCAACGCGACGCAGGATAGCCTCAGCTTCTTTATCAGTGATTGGCGCAGGCTTGTCTGCGGTACCACCGATGAAGCCCATCACACGAGGGGTATCCTTGACCAAGTGCCAAGTCCCTTCGTTCATCTCCATCTGGACCAGTACATAGCCAGGGAAGAATTTGCGCTCACTCTTGCGCTTCTGGCCGTTACGCATTTCAACGACTTCTTCGGTCGGAACCAGAATTTCGCCGAAACCGTCTTCCATGCCAGCCAGCTTGACGCGCTCGATCAGCGAGCGCATCACATGCTTCTCGTAACCCGAGTAAGCATGCACTACGTACCAACGCTTAGCCACGGGACACCCTTAGCCAACAATCAAGGAGACCGCCCAGCCGAGCAGGGAATCAAGACCCCACAACAGCAGCGCCATAACCAGAACTACAGCCACGACAATCAGCGTGGTCTGAGTGGTTTCTTGGCGGGTCGGCCACACGACTTTACGGATCTCGGTACGAGCTTCCTTCGCCAACGCAAAGAACGACTTACCCTTCGCAGTCTGCAGGGCAACAAAGCCAGCAGCCGCAGCCAGGGCGAGCAATGCAAGGACGCGATACAGGATTGGGGAGGCGGAGTAATATTGATTACCCACGACGCCAACAACCACCAAAGCAACTACAGCCAGCCACTTGAACAGATCAAAACGCGATTCTTGGGCTTCAGTTTTGGGAGTCATCGGGGAGGATCCTGTGAGAAGAAAGCCAATCACACCGAGGTGAATGGCAGGTCAGGAGGGAATCGAACCCCCAACCTACGGTTTTGGAGACCGTCGCTCTGCCAATTGAGCTACTGACCTGTAACGCTGTATCAGGCCGGCCATTATACCGGCCTGATCAAGTAAATCAACTACTTATTCGATAATTTTTGCTACGACGCCGGCGCCGACGGTACGACCGCCTTCACGGATAGCGAAGCGCAGACCGTCTTCCATTGCGATGGTCTTGATCAGCGTGACAGTCATCTGAATGTTGTCACCTGGCATTACCATTTCAACGCCTTCCGGCAGTTCGCAGTTACCGGTCACGTCAGTGGTACGGAAGTAGAACTGAGGACGGTAGCCTTTGAAGAACGGAGTGTGACGGCCGCCTTCTTCCTTCGACAGGACGTAGACTTCTGCGGTGAACTTGGTGTGCGGCTTGACCGAACCTGGCTTGACCAGAACCTGGCCACGCTCAACGTCGTCACGCTTGGTACCACGCAGCAGAACGCCGCAGTTCTCGCCAGCACGACCTTCGTCCAGCAGCTTGCGGAACATCTCAACACCGGTGCAGGTGGTGGTGGTGGTGTCACGCAGACCAACGATTTCCAGCGGATCCTGAACGCGGACGATACCACGCTCGATACGACCGGTAACAACGGTACCACGACCCGAGATCGAGAATACGTCTTCGATTGGCATCAGGAACGGCTTGTCGATAGCACGCTCTGGCTCTGGGATGTAGCTGTCCAGAGTTTCAACCAGCTTCTTGACGGCAGTGGTGCCCATCTCGTTGTCGTCTTTGCCTTCCAGCGCCATACGAGCCGAACCGATGATGATCGGAGTGTCGTCGCCTGGGAAGTCATAGGTGGACAGCAGGTCGCGAACTTCCATCTCGACCAGTTCCAGCAGCTCAGCGTCGTCTACCAGGTCAGCCTTGTTCAGGAAGACCACGATGTACGGAACGCCAACCTGACGGGACAGCAGGATGTGCTCACGGGTTTGTGGCATCGGGCCATCAGCGGCCGAGCAAACCAGGATCGCGCCGTCCATCTGGGCAGCACCGGTGATCATGTTCTTCACGTAGTCAGCGTGACCTGGGCAGTCGACGTGAGCATAGTGACGAATGTTCGAGTTGTACTCGACATGAGCGGTGTTGATGGTGATACCGCGCGCTTTTTCTTCTGGAGCCGAGTCGATCTTATCGAACTCAACGACTGCCGAACCGAAAACTTCGGAGCAGACGCGAGTCAGAGCTGCAGTCAGAGTGGTTTTACCATGGTCAACGTGGCCGATAGTGCCAACGTTCACGTGTGGTAGGGAACGATCAAACTTTTCCTTAGCCATCGATACAATCCTCCGCAGAAGAAATAGTCTTACGCTGATAAAACAAAGGCAGATATTTTCATATCTGCCTTGTTTATATGGAGCTCTTGAGCGGACTTGAACCGCTGACCTCACCCTTACCAAGGGTGTGCTCTACCAACTGAGCTACAAGAGCGAAACACTTTGCGCAAAACCCAGCAAACTTGGAGCGGGTAGCGGGAATCGAACCCGCATCATCAGCTTGGAAGGCTGAGGTTCTACCACTAAACTATACCCGCGGAGCTTGCGGCTCTCGCTAAAACTGGTGGAGGGAGAAGGATTCGAACCTTCGAAGCTCTCGCAACGGATTTACAGTCCGTCCCCTTTGACCGCTCGGGAATCCCTCCAGATGTGGCCGGCATTTTATTTGGCTGCCGCCCTAGTGTCAAGCTATTTTTCAAATTTTTTCAATCAAATCTGAAACTTAGCTACGTTGACACCGCTTCCAGTTCCGCCACCTGAGTGGTGTTCCCTGTGAAGCGGGCGCCATTCTATCAAGCTATTCGCCAGTTGCAATACCCTGGCAGAAAATAATTTTATGTTTTAAGTCTTTGAAATCACTGGAAAGTGCGGCGAGTACGGTTTGGTCCAGCAACCGCTCGCTTTCCGGGGAAACCTTAAGCCAGAGACCATCGGCCCCCGGCAGCTGACCCGACACAGGCAATGCATTGATATCCAGGCTCAGCAAGCGCTGACGCAGTGCATCAAGCTGCTCTTTACCCGCCAGGCCACCGACAACCAGGCACTCATCGCGACGTCGGGCCGGTGTGGACACGCCTGTTTCACGCAGCAGGCGGATCTCTTGTTGGTTACCTTTGTACAACGATAGCGGGGCGACATCCTTGACCTTGAGCGGGGCTTCCTGTTGATGCCAGACGTAATAGAAGACGTTGAGCACCAGCAACAGCAGAAACAACCAACGCATAAGCACCTCAGTCCAATGGGCAGGCCATTGCCAGGCCAACGAATACCAGGTCAGGGACTACCCGCGCCTGCGGCGCAGCTTCACGCACCAACGGCGCATCCCCGCCGGTAAGGAACACGGTAAAATCCTCCCCCCACAGCGCACGCGCCTGTTCGAGCTGAGTCCGAGCAAAGCCTTGCAGCATTAATACACAACCACGCTCCACAGCCTCGACGGTTGAGCGCCCCGGGGCAAGGCTGGTCAATGCACGCGCTGCCGAAGCATCGTCATAGCGGATACGCCGGGTATGTGTACGCAACTGACTACGCATCAACGGCATCCCCGGACAGATATAACCACCCAGGTGCTCGCCATCGGCGGCGATGAAGTCAGCCTTGGCAGCGGTCCCCAGGTCGATCACCAGGCAAGCACCCTTGGCCAGGTGAAACGCACCCAACGCTGCGAGCCAGCGATCCATGCCCAGGCGTTGATAGTCTTCATAGCCGTTACGCACCCCAGCTGCTTGCTGCGCAGGCTCTGCGACTTGCGCCACCACACGGAATGCCTGGCCGATCAGTGCACAAAGTGCAGCAGTTTCTTCCTCGCTGCGCACACTGACAATACGGCAACCCGACAAACGCAGCGACGCCAAGGTACTGACCTCGGCCACCAGCGACTGGTCCGAATCGACAATACCGCCGCCCACGATCGTAGCGTCGCCAGCATGAATGACCCGCCACTTGATAAAGCTGTTACCGCAATCGAGCTCAAGAATCATCACGCAACCTCAAACTGAGCTCACCACCGCTGAAGCTCTTTTCCACACCGTCGACCTCAAGGCGCAAGCCGCCCTGCCCGTCCACACCAAGCACCACCCCATCGATCCGGGTGCTGCCGGCAACCAGCGATACGTTACGCCCCTGCCATAGATGCGCTTGCTCCCACTCCTCCTGGAATGCGGCAAAACCATAGCGGCGGTGACGCGCCAATTCATGTTGCAGTTGCTGGCTGAGCATCGCCACCAAGTGATTGCGATCAATTGCGGCGCCAACCTCACGTCGCATCGAGGTCCACGCCTGGTCGACCTGGTCATTGGTCTGCATGTTCACATTAATGCCAATACCAAGCACCACGTGACAGACGTCTGCGGGGTCGCCGACCAGCTCAAGCAAGATGCCCGTGATCTTCTGCCCACGCACAAGCACATCATTGGGCCATTTAAGCCCCACATCCTTTACGCCGAAACCTTGCAGCGTACGCATTACCGCCAACCCCACCACCAGGCTCAGCCCTTCGAGCTGGCGCATGCCACCTTCGACACGCAAGACGAGGCTGTAATAGAGGTTCTCTGCGAAGGGGCTTACCCATTGACGACCACGGCGGCCACGCCCGGCATTCTGGCGCTCGGCCAGTACCAAAAAAGGAGCAGCCTGCCCCTCACCCGCAAGCCGCAGCCCTTCGGCGTTGGTCGAATCAATGGTTTCGTGGATGAAAACTGGCCACTGCTCGCCCTCGGCAAACTCGGCGATCGCCTTCGCTTCGAGCAGGGCCAGAGGCGCCGCTAACTGGTAGCCGCGGCCACGAACCTTGTGAATGGTGAGGTTCAACTCAGTCTCCAGGTGCTGCAGCTGCTTCCAAACGGCGCTGCGACTCACCCCGAGGGCTGCCCCCAAGGCTTCTCCGGAATGGAACCGGCCATCCTTGAGGAGATTCAACAACTTCAGCATGCCAGTCTCGACTTGGAATAAGGCTGGCATGATAGCTATGGGTAGTGGCCTTGCATAGGAAAAGGGCCGCCCGCAGACGCTACCAACAGGGAGTTTTCCAGCCCAAAGACAAAACCCCTACCTGCTCGCGCAGATAGGGGTTTTGCGAAATGAATCTTGACGATGACCTACTCTCACATGGGGAGACCCCACACTACCATCGGCGATGCATCGTTTCACTACTGAGTTCGGGATGGGATCAGGTGGTTCCAATGCTCTATGGTCGTCAAGAAATTCTGTTGCCAGAATGTCCAGATGGACAGCCTAGCGAATTCGGATATGTGATGTTGTGATGTACATTCGAACTTTCGGTTCGTGTGTCTTCACCACCGCAATCTGCATGAGCAAATTGCTTGGGTGTTATATGGTCAAGCCTCACGGGCAATTAGTATTGGTTAGCTCAACGCCTCACAGCGCTTACACACCCAACCTATCAACGTCGTAGTCTTCGACGGCCCTTTAGGGGATTCTAGATCCCAGTGAGATCTCATCTTGAGGCAAGTTTCCCGCTTAGATGCTTTCAGCGGTTATCTCTTCCGAACATAGCTACCCGGCAATGCCACTGGCGTGACAACCGGAACACCAGAGGTTCGTCCACTCCGGTCCTCTCGTACTAGGAGCAGCCCCTCTCAAATCTCAAACGTCCACGGCAGATAGGGACCGAACTGTCTCACGACGTTCTAAACCCAGCTCGCGTACCACTTTAAATGGCGAACAGCCATACCCTTGGGACCGGCTTCAGCCCCAGGATGTGATGAGCCGACATCGAGGTGCCAAACACCGCCGTCGATATGAACTCTTGGGCGGTATCAGCCTGTTATCCCCGGAGTACCTTTTATCCGTTGAGCGATGGCCCTTCCATACAGAACCACCGGATCACTAAGACCTACTTTCGTACCTGCTCGACGTGTTTGTCTCGCAGTCAAGCGCGCTTTTGCCTTTATACTCTACGACCGATTTCCGACCGGTCTGAGCGCACCTTCGTACTCCTCCGTTACTCTTTGGGAGGAGACCGCCCCAGTCAAACTACCCACCATACACTGTCCTCGATCCGGATAACGGACCTGAGTTAGAACCTCAAAGTTGCCAGGGTGGTATTTCAAGGATGGCTCCATGAGAACTGGCGTCCCCACTTCAAAGCCTCCCACCTATCCTACACAAGCAAATTCAAAGTCCAGTGCAAAGCTATAGTAAAGGTTCACGGGGTCTTTCCGTCTAGCCGCGGATACACTGCATCTTCACAGCGATTTCAATTTCACTGAGTCTCGGGTGGAGACAGCGCCGCCATCGTTACGCCATTCGTGCAGGTCGGAACTTACCCGACAAGGAATTTCGCTACCTTAGGACCGTTATAGTTACGGCCGCCGTTTACCGGGGCTTCGATCAAGAGCTTCGCTTGCGCTAACCCCATCAATTAACCTTCCGGCACCGGGCAGGCGTCACACCCTATACGTCCACTTTCGTGTTTGCAGAGTGCTGTGTTTTTAATAAACAGTCGCAGCGGCCTGGTATCTTCGACCGGCATGGGCTTACGGAGCAAGTCCTTAACCCTCGCCGGCGCACCTTCTCCCGAAGTTACGGTGCCATTTTGCCTAGTTCCTTCACCCGAGTTCTCTCAAGCGCCTTGGTATTCTCTACCTAACCACCTGTGTCGGTTTGGGGTACGGTTCCCAGTTATCTGAAGCTTAGGAGCTTTTCTTGGAAGCATGGCATCAACCACTTCGTCGCCTAAAGGCAACTCGTCATCAGCTCTCGG
>NZ_CP087169.1:127500-502500 GCF_024748775.1 Pseudomonas sp. B21-047 | reverse complement strand
CGAGTCAGCGGCGGACGCGTGGCGCTCTTGCCGCTCGGGTCACCGATCATCCCGGTGAAGTCACCGATCAGGAAGATGACCTGGTGGCCCAGCTCCTGGAACTGGCGCAGCTTGTTGATGAGCACGGTGTGCCCCAGGTGCAGGTCAGGCGCGGTCGGATCGAAACCTGCCTTGATACGCAGAGGCTGGCCGCGCTTGAGCTTCTCCACCAGTTCCGACTCGACCAATACTTCTTCCGCACCGCGCTTGATAAGCGCCAGCTGCTCTTCAACCGACTTCATAGACAGACCCGCAAGGCTCAGATTCAAGGGGAGCCAACCATACAAGATCGGCCATCAAATACAAGTTTCGCAATAGAATGTGACCCGCAGGCAGCCTTGCGGCGTCTACGCGCCCTTGCGTGAAAATGGATTTGGTTATATTTTATACAGTTATTTCATCTTCATCATGTCATTCATCTTTTCCATATTCACTTTTCTTCAAAAAGTCACCTTACCTATGACCAACGAACCGCCTAAAGCGCCCCCGCTTTATCCGAAAAGCCATCTGTTGGCCGCCAGCGGCATCGCCGCCCTGCTCAGCCTGGCCCTGCTGGTATTTCCTTCCAGCGAAGTCGAAGCCAAGAAAACCACCCTCAACCTCGAACTGGAAAGCCCGGTCGAACAATTGAAGGAGGAGTCCAAGGCCGCCCCACTCGTACACGCTGAGGCAGAGCAAGGCTCGCCGTTCGCCCAGATCGATGAAGCCGACACGGCTACCCAGAAGGCGGAGCAACAAACGCCTGCGCCAGAACCTGTCGCCGAAGCCAAGCAGCCTGGCCACCGCGAAGTCACCGTAGCGCGGGGTGACACCTTGTCTACCCTGTTCGAAAAAGTCGGCCTGCCAGCCAGCGCAGTCCATGAAGTACTGGCCAGCAACAAGCAGGCGAAACAGTTCAGCCAGCTCAAGCACGGCCAGGTGTTGCAGTTCGAACTCGACAAAGACGGCCAACTGACCAACCTGCACAGCAAAGTCAGCAACCTCGAAACCATTCGTCTGACCAAAAGCGCCAAGGGCTACAGCTTCAACCGCGAAATCAGCAAGCCTGTGGTCCGCACGGCCTACGCCCACGGCGTGATCAAGAGCTCCCTGTCGGCCTCCGCACAGCGTGCCGGCCTGTCGCACAGCCTGACCATGGACATGGCACGGGTGCTGGGCTACGACATCGACTTCGCCCAAGACATCCGCCAGGGTGACGAATTCGACGTGGTGTACGAGCAGAAAGTCATGGATGGCAAGGTGATCGGCACCGGTAACATCCTGTCCGCTCGCTTTACCAACCGCGGCAAGACCTACACCGCCGTGCGCTACACCAACAAACAGGGCAATACCAGCTACTACACTGCCGACGGCAACAGCCTGCGCAAAGCGTTCATCCGCACTCCGGTGGATTTCGCCCGCATCAGCTCGCGCTTTTCCGCTGGCCGTAAACACCCGATTTTGAACAAGATCCGCGCCCACAAAGGCGTTGACTATGCCGCCCCGCGCGGCACACCGATCAAGGCTGCCGGTGACGGCCGCATCGAGCTGGCTGGGCGCCGGGGTGGCTACGGTAATACCGTGATCATCCAGCACGGCAACCGCTACAAGACCCTGTACGGTCACATGCAAGGCTTCGCCAAAGGCATCAAGACCGGCGGCTCGGTCAAGCAGGGCCAGATCATCGGCTACATCGGCACCACCGGCCTTTCCACCGGGCCGCACTTGCATTACGAGTTCCAGGTCAACGGCGTGCACGTCGACCCGCTAAGCCAGAAAGTGCCGATGGCCGACCCGATCGCCAAGGCCGAACGCTCACGCTTCATGCAGCAGAGCCAGCCACTGATCGCCCGCATGGATCAGGAAAAGGCCACCATGCTCGCTGCGAACAAGCGCTGAGTCATGGCGCTTTATCTGGGGGTGATGTCCGGTACCAGCCTCGATGGCCTGGACATCGCCCTGATCGAACAACGCGAGCAGCCAGCACTGCTCGCTACTCATTACATCCCCATGCCCGCCGACCTGCGCCAGGGCCTGCTGAGCCTTTGCGCCAGCGGCCCTGACGAGATTGCGCGCGCCGCCCTGGCCGAGAACCACTGGGCCAGCCTGGCAGCCGAAGGCATTGGCCACTTGCTCGCAAGCCAGGGGCTTGCGCCAAGCGCCATCCGCGCCATCGGCAGCCATGGCCAGACCATCCGCCACGAGCCTGCTCGTGGCTTCACCGTGCAGATCGGCAACCCGGCACTGCTTGCCGAGCTTACCCAGATCAGCGTGATCGGCGACTTCCGACGCCGCGATGTGGCCGCTGGCGGGCAAGGGGCACCCTTGGTACCGGCATTTCACGAAACACTGTTCAGCCATCTGGGCCAACGGCTCGCCGTGCTCAATGTGGGGGGGTTCAGCAACCTCAGCCTGATTGCCAACGACACGCCGGTGCATGGTTTCGACTGCGGGCCAGGCAATGTGTTGCTGGACGCCTGGATCGAGTTCAAGCGCGGCCAGCACTACGACGCTGACGGTGCCTGGGCAGCCAGTGGCGAGGTGATCGAAGCGCTGCTTGCAGCCCTGTTGAGCGACCCGTTCTTTGCCGGCGCCGGCCCCAAGAGTACGGGGCGCGAAGTGTTCAACCTGGCGTGGCTGCAAGGGCACCTGAGCAAACTGCCGCCCTACCGTGACCAGGATGTGCAGGCGACCCTGCTGGAGCTGACCGCTCGCAGCATCATCGACTCACTGCGCAACGCTCAGCAGGGCACCGAGGCGCTGCTGGTGTGCGGTGGCGGGGCCCGCAACGGGGCATTGATGCGCCGGCTCGCCCAGCTGTTGCCGGGCGCCCAGGTGGCCAGCACTGCGGCCCATGGCGTCGACCCGGACTGGGTAGAGGCCATGGCCTTCGCCTGGCTGGCCCATTGCTGCCTGGAAGGTATCCCAGCCAACCGCCCGAGTGTGACAGCTGCCCGCGGCTTGCGCGTGCTCGGCGCCATCTACCCGGCGTAACGCCCGGGCACAATGCAAAACGCCGCGCAAATGCGCGGCGTTTTCGTACAGCCCGTGATCAGATCGAGAACGAAGAACCACAACCGCAGGTGGTGGCGGCGTTCGGGTTCTTGATGACGAAGCGCGAGCCTTCCAGACCTTCCTGATAGTCCACCTCGGCACCCGCCAGATACTGGAAGCTCATCGGGTCGACCACCAGCGACACGCCTTCACGCTCGACGATGGTGTCATCCTCGGCCACATCTTCATCGAAGGTGAAACCGTACTGGAAGCCCGAGCAGCCACCGCCGGTCACGAATACCCGCAACTTCAGACGCTCATTGCCTTCCTCGTTGACCAGGGTCTTCACCTTGTGGGCTGCCCCTTGGGTGAATTCCAGACCGGTAGGGGTGAAGGTTTCGACGCTCATGCTGATTCTCCCGGCGCAGTTGCCGCCATAAAACTCGATGACGCGCATTATCCGCTTCTCCGAGAAAATTGGTCAAGAATTGTGCGGCTTTAGTCGCGCCCACAAAAAGGCCCGCACTCGGCGGGCCTTGTGCCAGCTTGTGCCCTTATGGGAGCAGGCCCGCGTGGGACAGGCCCATGCGCTCATCCAGGCCGAACAGGATGTTGAGGTTCTGCACCGCCTGGCCCGAGGCACCTTTGACCAGGTTGTCGATGACCGAAAGCACCACCACCAAGTCACCCCCTTGCGGGCGATGAACGGCAATACGGCAGACGTTGGCACCGCGCACACTGCGGGTTTCCGGGTGGCTACCGGCCGGCATCACATCCACGAACGGCTCATCGGCGTAACGCTTCTCGAACAGCGCCTGCAGATCGACCGAAGTATCAACCACGGTGGCGTACAGGGTGGCGTGGATGCCGCGGATCATGGGCGTCAGGTGTGGCACGAAGGTCAGGCCGATGTCCTTGCCCGCCGCCAGGCGCAAGCCCTGGCTGATTTCCGGCAGGTGGCGATGACCTTTGACCGCGTAAGCCTTCATGCTTTCGCCAGCCTCGCAGAACAGCGAACCCACCGCCGCACCCCGCCCGGCGCCGCTGACGCCCGACTTGCAGTCGGCAATCAGGCGCGATGGGTCGGCCAGGCCGGCCTCCAGCAATGGCAGGAAGCCCAGTTGGGTGGCCGTCGGGTAGCACCCCGGCACTGCAATCAGGCGAGCCTGGCGGATTTTCTCGCGATTCACTTCAGGCAGGCCGTAGACGGCGTCCTTGAGCAGCTCCGGCGCGCCATGAGGCTGGCCGTACCACTTGCCCCATTCGGTGGCATCCTGCAGGCGGAAGTCGGCCGACAGGTCGATCACCTTGGTTCCGGCCGCCAGCAGTTCGCCGGCCAGGGCATGGGCAACGCCGTGGGGCGTTGCAAAAAACACCACATCACACGCCGCCAAGGCTTTGCTGTCCGGCACACTGAACGCCAGGCCGTCATAGTGGCCGCGCAGGTTCGGGTACATGTCAGCTACCGCCACGCCCGCTTCGGAGCGCGAAGTGATGACCGCCACTTCGGCCTGAGGATGCTGTGCCAGCAGACGCAACAGCTCGACGCCGGTGTAACCCGTGCCGCCGACGATACCGACCTTGATCATAACGCTTGCCCCTTATCAACGAGCCCACTGGAAAGCGCACGATAATAGGGGTGCAAGCCGCCTGTAACAACTCTTCGGGTGACCCTTCGGGCGCTTGACCACTACTATCTGACGACCGTGAAAACCTGAAGGAACTCCTCAATGCTTTACCTATGGATCAAAGCGCTACATATCGTCAGCGTGGTCTGCTGGTTCGCCGGCCTGTTCTACCTGCCCAGGCTGTTCGTCTACCACGCCCAGAGCCAGGACAGCATCAGCCAGGACCGCTTCGTGACCATGGAACGCAAGCTGTACCGCGGCATCATGAACCCGGCCATGATCGCCACCTATGTGTTCGGTGCCTGGATGCTCTACCTGACTCCGGGCTGGCTGAGCCAAGGCTGGTTGCATGCCAAGCTCACCCTGGTGATTCTGCTGACCGGCTACCATCACATGTGCGGTGCCCAACGTAAACGCTTCGCCAGCGGCGCCAATACCCGCAGCCACGTCTACTATCGCTGGTTCAACGAAGTCCCGGTGCTGTTCCTGCTGGGTATCGTAATTCTCGTGGTGGTCAAACCGTTCTGACGGTAACCCCCTACAGGAGCCTTGCCATGTCATTGCCCGCCTCGCTCGAACAACGCCTGCGCCTGCCCGTGGTCGCCGCACCGATGTTCCTGATCTCCAACCCCAGGCTGGTCCTGGCCTGCTGCGCCGCTGGCGTGGTCGGCAGCTTCCCGGCCCTGAACCAGCGCGACAGCGCAGGGTTCAAGGCCTGGCTCGAGGAGATCGAGGCCGGGCTTGCCCAACTGCAAGCACCGGCACCCTATGCCGTGAACCTGATCGTGCACCCGACCAACCCTCGCCTGCAGGCGGACCTTGCCCTGTGCGTGGCGCACAAGGTGCCGATCGTCATCACCAGCCTGGGCGCGGTGAAGGAGGTAGTCGATGCCGTGCACAGCTACGGCGGGCTGGTGTTCCACGATGTCACCACCCGCCGCCATGCCGAGAAGGCCGCCGAGGCCGGTGTGGATGGCCTGATCGCAGTGGCGGCGGGCGCTGGCGGCCATGCCGGTACCTGGAGCCCATTCGCCCTGGTGGCCGAGATCCGGCAGTTTTTCGACAAGACCCTGCTGCTGGCGGGCTGCATCAACCACGGCCATGAGGTCCTGGCGGCACAACTACTGGGTGCCGACCTTGCCTACATGGGCACCCGCTTCATCGCCACCACCGAAAGCCAGGCCCAGGCTGCCTACAAGCAGATGCTGCTCGATGCCCATGCCGTCGACATCATCCACACCCCGGCAGTGTCCGGCATCCCGGCCAGCTTCCTGCGGCCGAGCCTGGAACAGGCGGGCTATGACATGAACGCACTCACGCATGGCCATGAACCGGGCAAGCTCAAACCGATCGACGACGAGGCCAAGGCCTGGAAAGCCGTATGGTCGGCTGGCCAGGGCGTGGGCGATATCCATGACCTGCCTAACGCCAGCGCACTGATCGAACGCCTGCAAAGCGAGTACCGGGAAGCCCTGGATCGCTGCCAGGGTATTCGCGCCCAGGCCTTGTAGCAAAAGGCAACACCTTGCCCGGCCAAGCTGTACACTAGGCGCCCTCTTCAGCCCCAGGAGCCTTTGCATGACCCGTTACGCCATGATCACTGGTGCTTCCAGCGGCCTGGGCCTGGCCCTGGCGGAAGCGCTGGCACGGCGCGGGCGCAACCTGATCCTGGTGGCACGCCAGCGCGAGACGCTGGAGCCGGTGGCCATCGAGCTGACCCAACGCTTCGGTGTCGAGGTACTGTTCCGAGCCTGCGACTTGAGCCAGCCCCTTCGCCTGTCGGGCTTCGTGCTCGAACTGGAGGAAGGCGAGCGGCGTATCGACCTGCTGGTCAATTGCGCAGGCCTGCGCACCTATGGGCCGTTTCTGGCCCATGAGTGGGCCGACGAGCAGGACCTGCTGGAGGTCAATATCCTGGCCATGAGCCGCCTCTGCCATGCCATCGGCAACCTGATGGCAGTCCAGGGCGGCGGGCAGATCCTCAATGTGGCGGGCCTGGCCGGTGTCGCACCGGGCCCCTGGATGGCGGCCTACGCGGCCAGCAAAGCCTATGTGCTGAGTTTCTCCCAGGCGCTGCGCGAAGAGCTCAAGCGCACTGGCATCAAGGTCTCGGTGCTATGCCCAGGCCCCGTGCGCTCATCGCGCCGGCGCATTCCTCGGCTCGAAGGCAGCACCCGCTGCCTCAGCCCCGAAGAAGTGGCGCTGTACACGGTGCGCGCCCTGGACAAGAACCGCACACTGATCACCCCCGGCCGGCGCAATCGCTGGCTGGCATTCGCGCCGCGCCTGCTGCCCCGCTGGCTGGTGCGCAAGCTCGCTGGGGTGATCCATCGCCGCTACTGCCCGGTCGGAATGGAATAGCCACTGGGCGAGCGGCGCCCGGCTGAGTACACTCGGCCCGGACCCTCACCATGGAGCAAGTGCTGTGGACGATTTATTCACCAGGATCATCAACCGGGAAATCCCGGCGAAGATCATTTACGAGGACGACCAGGTTCTGGCGTTCCACGATATCGCCCCCCAGGCGCCCGTGCATTTTCTGGTCATCCCGAAAAAGCACATCCGCACCCTCAATGACCTGACCGAAGAGGACAAAGGCCTGGCCGGTCACATCCTGTTCACCGCCCAGCGTCTGGCCAAGGAACTTGGCTGCGAAGAGGGCTTCCGCGTGGTCATGAACTGCAACGAACTGGGTGGGCAGACCGTCTACCACATTCACATGCACGTGCTTGGCCAGCGCCAGATGCACTGGCCGCCGGGCTGATCCAGGGCAAGCGACCCTTGCGCTATTGCGGTAAACTGTCGGGCACACTCTTGCGGAGGTGCCCGATGGCTACCGAACGTCACTACTCGCCGCTCGACCGCTTGTTGCTGCAGGCCGATACCGCCATGCGCACCTTGCTGCCCTTCAGCGGCCAACCGTCCCGCCCATCCCCGGCCATCGTCCAGCCGGATGCCGACCTGGATGACGCCCAGAGCCGCCACATTGCCGGCCTCATGCGCATCAACCATACCGGCGAAGTCTGCGCCCAGGCGCTGTACCAAGGCCAGGCACTGACCGCCAAACTGCCCCAGGTACGCAAAGCCATGGAGCACGCCGCCGAAGAAGAAATCGACCACCTGGCCTGGTGCGAACAGCGCATACGCCAGTTGAATAGCCACCCAAGCGTGCTCAACCCGCTGTTCTACGGCATGTCGTTCGGCATTGGCGCGCTCGCCGGCCTGGTCAGCGACAAGGTCAGCCTGGGCTTCGTCGCCGCCACCGAGCATCAGGTGTGCAAACACCTGGACGAACACCTGGAGCAGATTCCGCACGAGGACGAAAAGTCTCGCGCCATTCTCGAACAAATGCGCATAGATGAAGAGCAGCACGCCGAGTCTGCCCTCGAGGCGGGCGGCTATCGTTTTCCAGCCCCGGTGCGTTTCGGCATGAGCCTGCTGGCCAAGGTCATGACCAAGAGCACCTACCGTATCTGAAGGTAAACCCATGACGGAACGATTCAGCGCCAAGGACCTGGCGCGCGCCGTACACGCCGGCATCCTCCAGCCGGGCCAGGATCAAGCCCTGCTGCAGTTTCTACGCCAGCAACCGGCAACGCGCGGCAGCTTCCAGCTGGCGCACGTCGCGTTCTACTTCGGCGCCTTGCTCATCATGGGCGCCATGGGCTGGCTGCTCACCGAAGCCTGGATGCAGATCGGCGACTGGGCACTGCTGGCCATCGCCACGCTGTACATCCTCTTGTTGACGCTCTTCGCCCTCAACCTGCAACGGCGCGCACAATCGGTAGCCGCCGGCGTGCTGGGGGCGGTCGCGGTGAGCATCGTGCCGCTGGCGGTGTTTGCCATCGAGCGTCTGGTCGGCTGGTGGCCACTGGATGACAGGCAATCGGCCTATCACCAGTACTACACCTATGTGCAGGGCGGCTGGTTGTTGATGGAGGCCGCCACGGTGGTCGCCGGCCTGCTGATGCTGCGGCTGATCCCCTTCCCGTTCATCGTGATGCCGATCGCCGTGGCGCTGTGGTTCATGTCGATGGACCTCAGCGAGTGGTTCTTCGGTTCGCCGTTCAGCTGGGAGCAACGGCGCGAAGTATCGCTCTGGTTCGGCCTGGGGATGCTGTTGGTATTCCTGGTGGCGGACGGCCGCACCCGTGAGGACTATGCCCACTGGGGCTATCTGGCCGGGCTCGCGGCGTTCTGGGGTGGGCTGACCTTGGTGGACAACGGTAGCGAGCTGGGCAAGGCCCTCTACTGCCTGATCAATATCGGGCTGATGGCCATCGCCGTGCTGTTGCGCAGGCCGGTGTTCATGGTGTTTGGGGCGTTGGGGGTGGCGGCTTATCTGGGGTATCTGTCTTACGAGGTGTTTGCCGAGTCGCTGCTGTTCCCGGTGGTGGTGACGTTGATCGGGCTGGGGGTTATCTGGCTGGGGTTGGCTTATCAAAAGCGGCGGGAGCGGTTGAGCCAGGCATTCAGAAACGTAGTACCGCAGTGGTTGCAAGTTGCCCTTCCGGCACTGCGCAACTGAAGACAGCCGGGGCTGCAACGCAGCCCCGAACATTTCGGACTCAACCCAACTCTACGATCTCGTAGCCGTGGGTGATCTCGACGCCCGCGCGCTCCAGCATGATCGACGCAGAGCAGTATTTCTCGGCCGACAGCTCAACTGCCCGCTTGACCTGGGCCTCTTTCAAGCCACGGCCCTTCACCACGAAGTTCATGTGGATCTTGGTGAACACTTTCGGGTCTTCGCTGGCGCGCTCGGCTTCCAGGAATGCCTCGCAGCTCTCCACCGCCTGACGCGACTTCTTCAAGATGCTGACCACATCGAAGCTGCTGCAGCCACCCAAGCCCAGCAACAGCATTTCCATCGGGCGCACGCCCAGGTTTCGGCCACCAGCCTCAGGCGGGCCGTCCATCACGACGACATGCCCGCTCCCCGACTCGCCGAGGAACATCGCGTCACCGGCCCACTGGATACGTGCCTTCATCTACCTGGACTCCTAATTTTCGGAAAAGGGTGTCAGCTTAGACCTTGTGTGGCTGTCGGAAAAGCTCGAGACGTGACGGTTTAGTACCGAAACATCCTGTAGTGTCTGATAAGCTGGCGCCAAATGACTGGCGCTTGCCGCCAGACACTTCCTACAAGAAGCCTATGTGTCGTATCGAACAGGATTTCGTGATGGTTGCCTCAGCCCTACCCGCCAAGATCAAGAATATCGACAAACTGCTGGTGCACTGCCAGCGCCGCCGCTACACCGCCAAGAGCAACATCATCTGCGCCGGCGATCGGGCCGAAACACTGTCGTTCATCATCAAGGGTTCGGTGACCATCCTCATCGAGGACGACGACGGTCACGAAATGATCATCGCCTACCTCAACAGCGGTGATTTCTTTGGCGAGCTGGGGCTTTTCGAACCCGTGGAAGGCGAGCAGCAGCGCAGCGCCTGGGTCCGCGCCAAGACCGAATGTGAAGTGGCAGAGATCAGTTACGACAAGTTTCGCGAGCTCTCACGCCAGGACCCAGACATCCTCTACGCCCTGGGTGGCCAGATGGCGCAGCGCCTGCGCAATACCACGCGCAAGGTCGGCGACCTGGCCTTCTTCGACGTGACCGGCCGTGTCGCCCGCTGCCTGCTCGAGCTGTGCAAGCAACCCGATGCAATGACCCACCCCGACGGCATGCAGATCAAGATCACCCGCCAGGAGATCGGCCGCATCGTCGGCTGCTCGCGTGAGATGGTCGGCCGCGTCCTCAAAGACCTTGAGGAGCGCAGCCTGGTGCAGGTAAAGGGCAAGACCATGGTGGTCTACGGTACCCGTTAGTCCTTGGGCAGGTCTGCAAGCACCTTGGCATAGGCCTGTGAGAGGCGCTCGAACCAGGGCGCTGAGGGCGCAACTTCGTGCAAGGCGATATGCGCATCGGCGCGGCAGCGCTGATCCAGTTCGCAGCACTCGTTGAAGCGGTTGACGGCCGCGACCATCGACTCACGCTCGTTATCCAGCAACAGTGCGCCATGCACCAGCACCACCGGGCGTTTTCCGCCAAGCCCCTGGCGCCAGCGCTGGGCCGTGCCGACCAGTTTGCGGCCATTGAGGTTGACGTTGTAGCGACCATCGCAGAACGCCCCGTCGATCTCGCCCACCGAAGCCACCCCGCCCCACTCGCGTAGCACCTCGCACAGCGGCAGGCACAGGCGTTCGTAGGCATTCTCGATACGCCCATGGTCACCTTCGCTGCGCGGTGCCACGTACACCAGTGCCACATTCACCGTGGCATGCGATTGCGGCACCGGCTCACCGCCCGTCTCGCGCAACAGCACCGGCCAGCCGGCAATCGCAAGCTCGGCACAGGCGGCTTCGAAATTGTCCAGGCGGCTCATGCGGCGCGGCATGACCAAGGCATGATCAGTCGGGCGCCAGAACAGCACACCGAATTCGCGCTCGCCGCGGCAGACCGCGGCCAGCAGGTCCTGCTCGGCATGCAGGCCTTGTTCAACAGTCAGTGCCAGGGGTTGATCGGTCATTGATCCACCTTTGATGTGATTGTTCACGATGCAGCCATTGCCCACAAAAAAGCCGGCAAAAGCCGGCTCGTCTTGGTCAGTCCAATGGCTGAACAGTCTTCTTCACCTGTTCCGGGAAGAACAGCCGCTGCAGTTCAAGCCCCGGTTGCTCGGCGCGCATGAACGCCTCGCCCACCAGGAACGAGTAAACCTCGTTGATTGCCATCAGCTCGACATCGGCACGGTTGAGAATACCGCTTTCGGTAATGGCCAGGCGCTCGCGCGGAATACGCGGCAGCAGGTCGAGCGTGGTCTCCAGGCTGACCTCGAAGGTGTGCAGGTTGCGGTTGTTGACGCCGACCAGCGGGGTATCAAGGGTGTTCAGCGCGCGCTCCAGCTCATCGCCGTCATGCACTTCGACCAGCACATCCAGGCCGACATCCTTGGCCGTGGCGGCCAGCTCGGCCATCTTCACGTCATCCAGCGCCGAGACGATCAGCAGCACGCAGTCGGCGCCCAGCGCCCGTGCCTCGACAATCTGGTAGGGGTCGATCATGAAGTCCTTGCGGATCACCGGCAGCGAAACTGCGCCGCGGGCCTGCTGCAGGTACGCATCAGCGCCCTGGAAGTAATCCACATCGGTCAGCACCGACAGGCAGGTCGCCCCGCCCTTCTCGTAGCTGACGGCGATGTCCGCCGGCACGAAGTGCTCGCGGATCACGCCCTTGCTCGGCGATGCCTTCTTGATTTCGGCAATGACCGCAGGTTGCTTGCGCTTGGCCTGCTCGATCAGCGCATTGGCAAAGCCACGGGGGGCGTCGGCGGCCTTGGCCAGGCGCTCCAGCTCGGCCAGGCTGACCCGGGCACTGCGCTCGGCCACTTCCTCGACTTTGCGGGCGAGGATCTTTTCCAGCACGGTCGGTACGCTCATGCTTCGTTCTCCAGCTTGAATACGGCGGTGAAGGCACCCAGTTCCTGCAGTTTTTCCCAGGCAAGCCCTGTATGCAGCACGTCGTGGGCAAGTTCCACGCCCTGCGCCAGGGTCATGGCATGATCAGCGGCATACAGCGCAGCGCCAGCATTGAGCACAATCATTTCGGCCGCCTTCTGGCCGTTCTCGGTCTTGCGCCGGCCCAGTGCATCACGAATCAGCTCGTACGAGGCCTGCGGGCCGTCGACGGCCAGGCCGTGCAGGCTCTGGCTCTTCATGCCGAGGTCTTCGGGCTCGACCCAATATTCAGTGATCTCGCCCTTCTTCAGCTCGGCAACGAAGGTCGGCGCCGCCAGGCTGAACTCGTCCAGGCCGTCCTTGGAGTGCACCACCAGTACATGCTTGCTGCCCATGCGCTGCAGCACTTCGGCCAGCGGGCGGCACAGTGCCTGGTTGAACACGCCGACCACCTGGTGCTTCACACCGGCCGGATTCGTAAGCGGGCCCAGCATGTTGAACAGGGTACGCAGGCCCAGGTCGCGACGCGGGCCAGCGGCGTACTTCATTGCCTTGTGATGGCTTTGCGCAAACATGAAACCGATGCCCAGGCTGTCGATGCAACGGGCGACCTGCACCGGGGTCAGGTTCAGGTAGATGCCGGCCGCTTCCAGCAGGTCGGCGCTGCCGCTCTTGCCCGAAACCGCGCGGTTACCATGCTTGGCCACCGGGCAACCGGCTGCGGCCAGAACAAACGCCGACGCCGTGGAAACGTTGAAGATGTTGGCGCCATCGCCGCCGGTGCCAACGATATCGACCACGCCATCGAGGCTCTTCAGCTCGACCTTGTCGGCCAGCTCACGCATCACCGAAACCGCACCGACGATCTCGTCGATGCTCTCGCTTTTCATGCGTATGCCCATCAGGAAGGCACCGATCTGCGCCTCGCTGCATTGGCCGGTCATGATCTGACGCATGACGTCGCTCATTTCTTCAGTGGACAGGTCCAGATGGCCGACGATGCGGCTCAGCGCGCTCTTGATATCCATGTTCGATCCTTAGCGGCGGCCGCCGGTCTGCTTGAGGAAGTTGGCGAACAGCTCGTGGCCCTGCTCGGTGAGGATGGATTCGGGGTGGAACTGCACCCCTTCGATGTTCAGCGTCTTGTGGCGCAGGCCCATGATCTCGTCGACCGCGCCGTCGGCATGAGCGGTCCAGGCAGTGACTTCCAGGCACTCGGGCAGGGTTTCACGCTTGACCACCAGGGAGTGGTAGCGGGTAACGGTGAGCGGGTTGTTGAGGCCGGCGAATACGCCTAGGTCGCGGTGCAGCACCGGGCTGGTCTTGCCGTGCATCACCTGACGGGCGCGCACTACGTCGCCGCCAAACGCCTGGCCGATGGACTGGTGGCCCAGGCACACGCCCAGAATCGGCAGCTTGCCGGCGAAATGCAGGATCGCCTCGATCGACACACCCGCCTCGCTCGGCGTGCACGGGCCGGGGGAGACAACGATGCGCTCCGGGTTGAGGGCTTCGATTTCAGCGAGGGTCATTTCGTCATTGCGAATGACCTTGACCTCGGCACCCAACTCGCCCAGGTATTGAACGACGTTGTAGGTGAATGAGTCGTAGTTGTCGATCATCAGTAACATCGGGCTAAACCTCTTGAATCTACTGACTTTAGAATACGAACCTTGCTACACCGCCCGCAGCATGGCATTGCCACGAAGAGCATTCGGAAACGGATAAGAAGGCAAACAGAAACGGGCCGGGCTGGCCGGCAGGAGATAAAGTCAGGCGCGCCAACGCCAACGGGCGTGGGCCTTGATTACGCGCATCAAGAGTTTGCTGACGATCAACACAGGATAGGTCTCGCTCATACGTCCCCGCACAGTAGCCTACCGGGACGACGGGCGCAATATGCCTGTAAACACTGGAAAACGAATGGACTTGGGAGACAAGCGCCACGATTTGCTAAGGTCGATCGGGTAGTGCTCATAAAAACAATGAAAAGGATGTTCCCAGATGCGAAAAGCTCCATTGTTGCGTTTTACCCTCGCCACATTGGCCCTGGCCTGCAGCCAGGCGTTCGCCGCACCCTCCCCTTACTCGACCCTGATCGTGTTTGGCGACAGCCTGAGTGATGCCGGGCAGTTTCCGGACCTGACCGGAGGCACCGCAGGCATGCGCTTTACCAACCGCGATGCCGATGGCAACTATGCACCGGTATCGCCGATGATTCTCGGCGGTCGGCTGGGTATCTCCCCTGACGAACTCAACCCTTCCACGTCAGTGGGCATCCAGCCTGATGGCAACAACTGGGCGGTGGGTGGCTACACGACGCAGCAGATTCTCGATTCGATCACTACAACGTCCGAGACGGTCATTCCGCCAGGCAACTTTGGTGCAGGCGCGGTACTGCGAGACCGCCCTGGTTATTTGGCCAACGGCCTACGTGCCGACCCGAATGCACTCTATTACCTCACCGGCGGCGGCAACGACTTCCTTCAGGGCCTGGTAAACAGCCCCGCCGACGCTGCAGCTGCCGGAGGCCGCCTGGCCGCCAGTGCCCAGGCTCTGCAACAAGGTGGCGCGCGCTACATCATGGTCTGGCTATTACCCGACCTGGGCCAGACGCCAAACTTCAGCGGCACCCCACAGCAAAACCCGCTGTCGCAGCTCTCCAGCGTGTTCAACCAGTCGCTGCTCAATCAGCTCGGGCAGATCGACGCCGAGATCATCCCACTGAACATCCCCGTTCTACTGGGTGAGGCCTTGGCCAGCCCCAGTCAGTTCGGCCTGGCCAGCGGCCAGAACCTGGTCGGCACCTGCTACAGCGGCAATAGCTGCGCCGAAAACCCGGTATACGGCGTCAACGGCACCACCCCCGACCCGACCAAGCTGCTGTTCAACGACTCGGTGCACCCGACCATTGCCGGCCAGCAGTTGATTGCCGACTACGCCTACTCGGTCATCTCCGCACCGTGGGAGCTGACCCTGCTGCCGGAAATGGCCCACGCCAGCCTGCGCGCCCACCAGGACGAACTGCGCAACCAGTGGCAAACACCCTGGCAAGCCGTGGGGCAGTGGCAGGCATTCGTTGCCACCGGTGCCCAGGACCTGGACTTTGACGGCCAGCACAGCGCGGCCAGCGGCGACGGCCGTGGCTACAACCTGACGCTGGGTGGCAGCTATCGCGTGAACGATGCCTGGCGCCTGGGCCTGGCGGGCGGCGTTTACCGGCAGAAACTGGAGGCAGGGGAACAGGACTCGGACTACAAGCTCGACAGCTACCTGGCCACCGCTTTCGCCCAATATCGCCAGGATCGCTGGTGGGCAGATGCCGCGCTGACTGCCGGCCACCTGGACTACAGCGACCTCAAGCGCACCTTCACCCTCGGCGTGAATGACCGCAGCGAGAAAGGCGATACCGACGGCGAGGCTTGGGCGCTGACGGGTCGGCTGGGCTATAACCTGGCCGCCGAGAGCAGCCCCTGGCAACTGGCGCCGTTCATCAGCGCCGATTATGCCCGGGTCAAAGTCGATGGCTATGACGAAAAGAGCGGGCGCTCGACCGCGCTGGGCTTCGATGACCAGGAGCGCACCTCCCGCCGGTTGGGCATCGGGCTGCTAGGCAGTGTGCAAGTGGCTGCGAGTACCCGGGTGTTTGCCGAGGTCGCTCAGGAATACGAGTTCGAGGATGACCAGCAGGATGTGACCATGCACCTGACGACGTTACCGGCCAACGACTTCACCCTGACCGGGTATACGCCGCATAGCGACCTGACCCGGGCCAGCGTGGGGCTGAGCCATGAGCTGGTGGCGGGGGTGCATGTGCGGGGGAACTACAACTGGCGCAAGAGTGATGAGTTGAAGCAGCAGGGGGTGAGCTTGGCGGTGAGCGTGGACTTCTGAATTTTGGGGCCGCTTTACGGCCCCAAAACCCCATCACCTACTTGGCAGATGTCTGCTCAGCCAAGGCCACCGCACGGAACATCGCCCGGCGCTTGTTGATGGTTTCTTCCCATTCCAGCGCCGGCACCGAGTCCGCCACGATACCGCCACCCGCCTGCACATGCAGTTCGCCGTCCTTGATGACCGCGGTACGGATGGCAATCGCGGTATCCATGTTGCCGTTCCAGGCAAAATAGCCCACCGCGCCACCGTAAACGCCCCGCTTGACCGGCTCCAGCTCGTCGATGATCTCCATCGCACGGATCTTCGGTGCACCCGACAGGGTCCCGGCCGGCAAAATCGCGCGCAATGCGTCCATCGCGGTCAGGCCCTCGCGCAACTGCCCGGTGACGTTGGAAACGATGTGCATCACGTTGGAGTAACGCTCGATCACCATCTTCTCGGTCAGGCGCACACTGCCCGTCGCCGACACACGGCCCACGTCGTTGCGGCCCAGGTCGATCAGCATCAAGTGCTCGGCGATTTCTTTCTCGTCCGACAGCAGGTCGTCTTCCAGGGCACGGTCCGCTTCCTCGGTAGCACCGCGCGGGCGGGTGCCGGCAATCGGGCGCACGGTGACCAGGTTGTCCTCGACCCGCACCAGCACTTCGGGCGAACTGCCGACCACATGGAAGTCGCCGAAATTGAAGAAGTACATGTACGGCGTCGGGTTGAAACAGCGCAAGGCACGGTACAGGTCGATGGGCGCCGACTTGAAGTCGATCGACATGCGCTGGGACGGCACCACCTGCATGCAGTCACCCGCCAGGATGTACTCCTTGATGCGGCCAACCGCGTTTTCGTAATCCTCGCGGGTATAGCTGGAGCGGAACTCCGGCTCGGCCGCCTGCGGGCCGCTCAGGTCCAGGCCCCGGCGCGGGGTGATAGGCTGGCGCAATGTCTCCAGCAACCCTGCCAGGCGTGCCTTGCCTTGTTCGAAAGCCTGTTCCTCGGCCGGGTCTACCAGCACGATGGCGTGCATCTTGCCGGCCAGGTTGTCGAACACCACCACGGCGTCGGACACCATCAGCAGGATATCCGGCACACCCAATGGGTCCGGGTTCGGGCTTGCACCCAGGCGCTTCTCCACATAGCGCACGCAGTCATAACCGAAGTAGCCGACCAAGCCGCCATTGAAACGTGGCAGGCCAGGGATATCGGCGACCTTGTAACGGTCCTTGAACGACTCGACGAAGGCCAGCGGGTCGTCGACGTCATGGCGCTCTACCTCGACGCCATCCTGCAGGATGCTCACCTGATAACCATGCACGCGCATCACGGTGCGCGACGGCAGGCCGATCATCGAGTAACGGCCCCATTTCTCCCCGCCCTGTACCGACTCGAGCAGATAGGAGTTGGGCTGATCAGCCAGTTTCAGGTAGATCGACAGCGGCGTGTCGAAGTCGGCCAGGGTTTCACAGGCCAGGGGGATGCGGTTGTAGCCGGCAGCGGCCAGGCGCAGGAATTCTTCGCGGGTCATGAGTAGCCTCGTGGCAAGCAGCAATAGGGTCAGGCAAACGGACGGGCCGGCAGGCGCCGGCGGGCAGAAGTCAGGCGCGCCAACGCCAACGGGCCAGGGCCTTGATGACTTTCATCCAGAATTTGCCAGTAACCGCCACGGTGGACTCTCTGTCTTGTGAGGCTTGAAGGTCCGCCAACGTTATCCCAGTGGCCGGGTCTGCGCAACCGGGCAGCAGCGCACGCAGATCGTCGATCACAAGGTTGGGCGACTCGTCGTTGATCGGCCGGCCATGGTTGTAGCCGTAGGTCAGGCCTACGCACTGCACACCCGCGGCCTTGGCGGCCAGTACATCGCTGCGCGAATCGCCGACGAACAGCGACTGTTGCGGCGTGACGCCGGCCATCTGCATGACGAACAGCAGGGCTGCGGGGTCGGGTTTCTTTTGTGGCAGGGTGTCGCCGCCGATGATCCAGCGGAAGTAGCGGCCGATCTTCATCTGGTCCAGCAGCGGGGCAACAAAGCGCTCGGGCTTGTTGGTGATCAGCGCCATCTCCACGCCTTGCTTGCGCAACCAGCGCAAGGTGTCTTGCACGCCGGGGTAAACCACGGTCAGTTCGTGGCTTTCGGCATAGGCATCCATGAACAGCGCCAGGGCCTGGTCGGCAAGCGCATTGTCCACCGACGCGTGCTCGATACCCCCTGCCAGCGCACGGCGCACCAGCACCTGAGCACCGTTACCCACCCAGTGGCGCACCGCATCAAGGCCTGCCGGCGGGCGCCCGAGTTCGAGCAGCATGCGGTCCACGGCGGCGGCCAGGTCTGGCACGGAGTCGATCAGGGTACCGTCCAGATCGAACATCACCAGCCTGGGCAGCGTCCCCGGGAACAGCTGCTCGAAGCCGCTCATGGGCGGGCCTGAGCCAATTCGGCGCGCATCTTGGCGATGACTTCCTGGTAGTCCGGGGCATTGAAGATTGCCGAGCCGGCGACGAAGGTGTCGGCGCCAGCGACGGCGATTTCGCGGATATTGTTGACGTTGACGCCACCGTCGATTTCCAGGCGGATATCACGGCCGCTGGCGTCGATCAGCGCACGCGCCTCACGCAGTTTGTCCAGGGTGCCGGGGATGAACTTCTGCCCGCCAAAGCCTGGGTTGACGCTCATCAGCAGGACCATGTCGACCTTGTCCATCACGTACTTCAGGGCATCCAGGCTGGTCGCCGGGTTGAACACCAGGCCGGCCTTACAACCGCCGTCGCGGATCAGCTGCAGCGAGCGGTCGATGTGCTGGCTGGCTTCCGGGTGGAAGGTGATGTAGGTGGCGCCGGCTTCGATGAAGTCACCGATGATACGGTCAACCGGGCTGACCATCAGGTGCACGTCGATCGGCGCGGTCAGGCCGTACTTGCGCAGGGCGGTGCAGACCATCGGGCCGATGGTCAGGTTGGGTACGTAGTGGTTGTCCATCACATCGAAGTGAACGATGTCGGCACCAGCGGCCAGCACCTTGTCGACGTCCTCGCCCAGGCGGGCGAAATCGGCGGAGAGAATGGAGGGGGCAATAGCGTAGGGCTGCATGGCGCACCTGTAGGGCAGAATCACGGTGGCGCGCATTGTAACTCAGGCAAACGGATAGAGGCTGATTGGTATCAATCCGTGTCGACGAGGTGCTCCAGCCTGTACCGGCCTCTGCGCGGAGCAAGCCCGCATCCACAAGGCCGGTACAAGCAATACAGGGATCAGCCCGGCTGCTGGGTCCTCAACTTCTCGCTACGCCCACGCAGCCACTCCAGGGTCAGCAGCAGCACCACCGAAAACGCGATCAGCAAGGTCGCCGCCGCCGCAATCGTCGGGCTCAGGTTTTCGCGAATACCACTGAACATCTGCCGTGGCAGGGTTGCCTGCTCCGGCCCTGCAAGGAACAACGTCACCACCACCTCATCGAACGACGTCGCGAAGGCAAACAGCGCCCCCGAGATCACCCCCGGCGCGATCAACGGCAGGGTCACCCGGCGGAACGCCAGCAGCGGCGAGGCACCCAGGCTGGCAGCGGCGCGTACCAGGTTGTAGTTGAAGCCCTGCAATGTCGCCGACACGGTGATGATGACGAACGGCACACCCAGTACCGCATGCACCAGAATCAGCGAGGTAAAACTGTTGCCCAGCCCCAGCGGGGCGAAAAACAGGTAACTGGCCACACCAATGATCACCACCGGCACCACCATCGGCGAGATGACCAGCGCCATCACCAGCGACTTGCCCGGGAAATCGCCCCGGGTCAGGCCGATCGCCGCCAACGTACCAAACACCATGGCCAGCACCGTGGCCGCCGGGGCGACGATGATGCTGTTCTTCAACGCCCGCATCCACTCGGCAGAGCCGAAGAAGTCCTGGTACCACTGCAGCGAAAAGCCCTGCAGCGGGTACACCAGGAAACTGCCACTGTTGAACGACAACGGCACGATCACCAACACCGGCAATATCAGGAACAGCAGAATCAGGCCGCAAAGAATGCGCAGGCTGTAGAACCAGACCCGCTCCACGGGTGACATGTATGGGCTCAGCATGACAAGGCTCCTCAGCTCAGGCGCAGGCGGCTGGCGCCGACCAGCCAGCTATAGATCAGGTACAGCAACACGGTCGCCAGCAGCAACAACCCACCCAGCGCGGTCGCCATGCCCCAGTTGATGCTGGTGTTGGTATAGAACGCCACGAAGTAGCTGACCATCTGGTCGTTCGGGCTGCCCAGCAATGCCGGGGTGATGTAGTAGCCAATGGCCAGGATGAACACCAGCAGGCAACCCGCGCCAACCCCGGCGTAGGTCTGCGGGAAGTACACCCGCCAGAAGCTGGCGAACGGATGGCAACCCAACGAGATGGCCGCGCGCATGTAGCTGGGCGAAATGCCCTTCATCACGCTGTACAGCGGCAAGATCATGAACGGCAGCAGGATATGCACCATGGAGATGTACACGCCGGTGCGGTTGAACACCAGTTCCAGCGGTTGATCGATAATGCCAATAGCCATCAGCGCACTGTTGATCAAGCCGCCCGACTGCAGCAGCACGATCCACGCGGCCACCCGCACCAGGATCGAGGTCCAGAACGGCAGCAGCACCAGAATCATCAGCAGGTTGCTCTGCCGGGCCGGCAGGTTGGCCAACAGGTAGGCCAGCGGGTAGGCCAGCACCAGGCAGATGGCGGTAATCACCACACCCATCCACAGGGTGCGGGCAAAGATATCCAGGTAGATAGACTGGTCGGGCGTGGCCTTGGCCAGCTCGCCGAGGTCATCGATACGGTGGTCGAGCGATGCCAGCAGGTAGAACGAGGTGACCGTGCTGGTGTTGCGGCGGATCGCCTGCCAGTAGGCCGGGTCACCCCAGCGCTCATCGAGGGTCTGCAACGCTTCTTTATAGGAGGCCGGTTCAGCCTTGAACGGCAGCGCCCGGGCGGTCTTGGTCAACAGGCTACGGTAGCCGGCCAGCTCCATGTTCAACCGCTTGGAGAGGTCGCCCAGGGTCTGCTTCTTGCGCGACTCGGCCAGGTCCTGGCTCAGTGCCTTGTACACGTCTTCGCCGGGCAAACTCTTGCCGTCCCACAGGGACACCGCTTCGACGGTACGCGGCAGGCCGGCGACCACCTCTGGGTTGCCGACGCTCTTGTACAACAGCGCTGCGATCGGCACCAGAAACACCAGCAGAAGGAACAGCGCCAGCGGCGCGATCAACGCCTGCGCCTTCCAGCGGTTGACCCGCTCGGCGTGCTTGAGGCGCTGCTTGAGACTAGGACCTGCGCCTTCGTTGAGGGGCACTGCAATGGCCATGGCGAACTCCGCAAAACAGGTAAACGGGAAGCGCCAGTGCAAGCCCTGGCGCTCCGACGAGGCGCTTTACTTCTTCGCCGCCCAGGCGTTGAAGCGTTGCTCGAGCTGCTCGCTGTTGTCGGCCCAGAAGGCCACGTCGATCTGCACCTGGTTGGCGATGTTCTCAGGCGTGGTCGGCATGTCTTTCTTCACCTCGTCCGACAGCAGGCTGACGGCCTTGGCGTTGGCCGGGCCGTAGGCGATGTTCTCGGAGTAGATTTTCTGTTGCTCGGGCTTGACGCTGTAGGCGATGAATTTCTTCGCCTCTTCGGCGTTCTTGGCGCCTTTTGGAATGGCCCAGGCATCGAAGTCGTAGATGCCGCCGTTCCACACCACCTTGAGGTTGCTCTCTTTCTGCACGGCGGCAATCCGGCCGTTGTAGGCCGAGCTCATGACCACGTCACCCGAGGCCAGGAACTGAGGCGGCTGGGCACCGGCTTCCCACCACTGAATGCTTGGCTTGAGTTCGTCGAGCTTCTTGAAGGCACGGTCCTGGCCTTCTTTGGTAGCCAGCACCGTGTACACGTCCTTGGGCGCAACGCCGTCGGCCATCAAGGCGAATTCCAGGGTGTACTTGGCGCCCTTGCGCAGGCCACGCTTGCCCGGGAACTGCTTGGTATCCCAGAAGTCGGCCCAGCTGGTAGGCGCAGTCTTGAGCTTGTCGGCGTTGTAGGCCATTACCGTGGACCAAACGAAGAAGCCTACGCCGCAGGGCTGGATGGCGCCGGGGACGTAGTCGGCTTGATCACCGAACAACGCCGGGTCGAGCTCTTCGAACATGCCCTCGTCGCAACCGCGCGACAGTTCTGGCGACTCTACTTCCACCAGGTTCCAGGACACACTCTTGGTGTCGACCATGGCTTTGACCTTGGCCATTTCGCCGTTGTACTCGCCGGCGACGATCTTGCCGTTACCCGCCTTCTCCCACGGCTCGTAGAACGCTTTGGTCTGGGCGGCCTTGTTGGCGCCGCCGAAAGAGATCACGGTCAGGTCGGCCGCCATGGCCTGGCCAGCGGCGAACAGCCCCAGGGCCAGGGCGGTCAGTTTCAACTGCTTGCGCATTATTATTCTCTCCACAGTACAGGGTTGGTGAAGCAATCCATCAATGGGCTTCGGCAATCGGATCGAGCGCGCGGGCGTGCTCCACCTCCCAGCCCAGCGGTACCACATCGCCCACGGCCAAGGCCGGGTCGAGCTCGGCGATCGGCTGCTTCACGAAGAAGTCGGCCTTGCCACAGACTTCCAGGCGCACCCGTACGTGGTCGCCCAGGTAGATGAACTCGGCCACACGGCCAGAAAAGCGGTTGACGCAGCTTTCACTGTGGCCATTGAGGCGCACACGCTCCGGGCGGATCGACAAAGTCACCGGCTCGCCGGCCTGGCCGACATTCACCGCCAGCGCTTCGACCCGTTCGCCCCGCGCCAGCTGCACCTGGCAACGGTGGCCATCGCTGGCCAGCAAGGTGCCGTTGATGCGGTTGTTCTCGCCGATGAAGTTGGCCACGAAGGTGTTGCACGGCTGTTCATAGAGGGTGCGAGGGTCGGCGATCTGCTGAATTTCGCCCTGGTGGAACACCGCCACCCGGTCAGACATGGTCAGCGCCTCGCCCTGGTCGTGGGTCACGTAGACCACGGTTACACCCAGGCGCTGGTGTATATGCTTGATCTCCATCTGCATGTGTTCGCGCAGTTGCTTGTCGAGCGCGCCCAGCGGTTCGTCCATCAGCACCAGTTGCGGCTCGAACACCAGGGCACGGGCCAGGGCCACCCGCTGTTGCTGGCCGCCCGACAACTGGCCGGGGTAGCGCTTGGCGAAGGCGTCGAGCTGGACCATGCTCAGCACACGCTTCACCCGCTCGCTGATGTCGGTCTTGCTGAGGTTGCGCACGCTCAGCGGAAAGGCCAGGTTCTCGGCCACGGTCATGTGCGGGAACAGCGCGTAGTTCTGGAACACCATGCCGATGTCACGCTTGTGCGGCGGCACGTTGTTGATCGAGCGCCCGGCCAGCTGGATTTCGCCAGCGGTGGGGGTTTCGAAACCGGCCAGCATCATCAGGCTGGTGGTCTTGCCCGAGCCGGACGGGCCGAGCAAGGTAAGGAACTCGCCCTTGCGGATGTCCAGGTTGAGGTTTTTGACGATCAGCGACTCGCCGTCGTAGCTCTTCTGCACACCACGGAAGCTGACCAGCGTTTCGCTGGTTGCAGCGTTCGAATTCGCCTCGCTCATGCCTGCACCTTCTTGTTTGATGACTGCGTAGGCAAAGACTAGACAAGACGCAAGTGCCCGAAAATCGGGGGTACTGAGAGAATGCCATCATCCATATGGAAGATTCTGTGTAGGGATCGCCCTACAAGAATGGCGGAATTGGAATAGACCCCAGGCACACCACTTCACCTTGTGGGAGCGGGCTTGCCCCGCGAATGCGCCACCCCGGGCAATGAGGTTGAGCTTGCCGGCCCTTTCGCGGGGCAAGCCCGCTCCCACAGTACTCGCTCATTGCCAACCGTCAGGCCATGTCGCAACCAGAACACTCAGACCAACTTGTGCTCCATGGCGTACTTCACCAGTTCCGCCAGTGAGTTGACCTTGAGCTTCTGCATCAGCCGCGCCTTATGGGTGCTGATGGTCTTGCTCGACAGCGCCAGTTGCTGGGCGATGTCATTGACGTTAGCGCCTTGGGCCAGGCGCTCGAATACCGAGAACTCACGCTCCGAGAGCAGGGTATGCAAGGGCCTGGACTCGGTCAGGCCGACCTCGAAGACCATGCGGTCGGCCAATGCCGGGTCGATGTAGCGCCCGCCCCCGGCAACCCGGCGAATGGCGGTCAACAGCAAGGCGGGGTCACTGTCCTTGGTGGCATAACCGGCGGCGCCAGCCTTCAGCGCCCGCGCCGCCATCTGCGCCTCGTCGTGCATCGACAGCATCAGGATCGCAGGGGCGTCGTTCAGGGCGCGGATGCGCGGGATGGCCTCCAGGCCGTTGACGCCCGGCATCGATATATCCAGCAACACCACTTCACAGGGGGTATGGCGCAAGGCTTCGAGCAACTGCTCGCCGTTGCCAGCCTCGCCCGCCACCTGCATGTCCTTGGCCAGGCCAATCAATTGCTTGATGCCTTCACGGACAATGGTGTGGTCTTCTGCCACCAGCACTCGAATCACGATCGGTCTCCTACTCCAACGGAATGGCCACGCTCAGGCTGGTGCCCTCGCCCGGTTCACTGTCCAGCGTCATGCTGCCCCCCAGCATCAGCACCCGTTCGCGCACGCCCACCAGGCCGAACGAGGTGGGCCGGGTCTGGTCGCGGCAAAAACCGCTGCCGTCGTCGCTGACGGTCATACGCAGTTGCCCATGCTCACGCACCAGTTCGATCTCCACGCTGTGCGCCTGCGCGTGGCGCATGACGTTGGTCAGCGCCTCCTGCAGGATACGAAACAGCCCGATGGCCTTGGCATCACTCAATGCTGGCAGATTATCCGGTACCTGCACCAGGCAGGGGATTTGTGTACGCGCCTCGAAACGCCGCGCCTGCCATTCTATGGCCGAGGCGATGCCGGCATCGAGAATCGGCGGGCGCAGTGCCGTGGCCACGTCGCGCACCAGCTGGAACAGCTGGGCGATCAGGCGCTTCATGCTCGACAAGCGCTCGTTCAGCCCTGGGTCGAGTTCGGCAAAGGCCAGTTCACACATCGACACCTCAAGCTTGAGCACGGTCAGCATCTGCCCCAGCTCATCGTGCACCTCACGGGCGATACGGGCCTTTTCTTCCTCGCGCACGCTTTCCAGGTGCGCCGACAACTCGCGCAGCTGCTCCTGCGAGCGCGCCAGCGCCAGTTCTGCCCGCTTGCCCTGGGTGATGTCCCAGACGATACCGTCCCACACCACCCGGCCATCGGCCAGGCGCCGGGTACTGGCCTTGATGTCGGCCCAACGCTGTTCACCCTGGCGCGTCAGGATGCGCCCCTGCCATGACCAGTCCTGGTTGCTGGCCAGGGCCAGGTCCTGCACCCGGTGATAGTCGCTGCGGTCTTCGGGGTGCACCAGATTGCGCAGGCCCATCTGCGGGTGCTGGATTTCGGCGGGTGCATAACCAACCAACGCCTCGCTGCCTTCGCTGATGTAGGGGAACTCCAGGTCGCCCTCGGCCGGGTCACGCTCCAGCCGAAACACCAGCCCCGGCACGTTGCCAGCGATGCCCTTGAGCCGCGCTTCGCTTTCGCGCAGCGCGGCCAGCGCGCGGTGGCGCTCGGTGACATCGGCGATATACACCACCAGGTACTCGGCGTCGCGAAAGCGCAGAAAACTCAACGACAGCTCCACCGGCAGCAAGCTGCGGTCCGCGCGCAGGCAGCGGGTCTCGAACTGCCCCACACCGCCGCCGCCCGCGCGCGCGCCCCGCCATAGTTCCAGCCAGCGGTCCATGTTCAGGTTAGGCTCGAAGTCGATCAGCGGGCGCTCCAGCAACTCACCTTGCCCATAGCCCAGCATGCGCTCTGCGGCATGGTTGGCGTAACGCACATGGCTGTCCCAGTTGACCCACAGGATACCCACGGTGCTCTGGTCGATGGCGAACTGGCTCAGGCGCAGCGCCTCTTCACGTACCTGGCGTTCGGCCAGGTTCTCGCGCGTTGCCAGCAGGCTGCGTTCCAGCTGGCGCTGTTGCCGGCGCTGCCAGGTCAGCGTGGCCAGCGCGCACAGCAGCAACAGGCCGAACAGCAAGGCGAGGTTCTGCCAAAAGCCGGCCGACTCACTCAAACGCGGGTACTTGGGTTGCAGCCAGCGCTGGTGAAGTTGCTCCAGCGCCTTGGCCGGGATGGCCTGCAAGCCCCGTTCGAGCACGTCGGCCAACAGCGGCCAGTCACGCCGCGAGCCCACCCGCAGCAGTTGCGGCAAGCCGATATCGCCGACCACCGCCAGCTCGCCGAACTCGCTCTCGCGCGACAGCCGGCTGAGCTGGGCTTCATCGAGCACTGCGTAACTGGCCTGGCCACCCACGATCAACTGCAGCCCCTCGCGCTCGTTGGGCACGCCTTGCAGGTTGAGGTTGCCGTAGTTGCTACGCAGGTAATCCGCCAACGGGCTGGGCATGCGCACGGCGACGCGCTGGTCGGGTTCGAGCGTTTCCAGCTCCACCGCCATGGCGCCCGTGCGCGGGCCGACCACCAGTTGCGGCACGCGCATGTACGGGTCGCTGAACAGCCATAGCCGCAGGCTCGCCGGGGTCTGGGTAAGGCCGGGGGCGAAGTCGATTTCGCCGGCCCGCAAGGCGTGTTCGAGGCTGGCCTGATCGGCGAAGTTACGCCAGGTCAGGTCCAGCCTCAGCGCCTGGGCCAACGCGCTCACCAGCTCGACATTGGCCCCGTAAAGTTGCTGCAGACGGCGGTCGAACTGCGCATACGGCGCCTGCAACACCAGGCCGACCCGCAGGCTGCGATGCGCCTCCAGCCACTGCTGCTGCGCGGGTTCAAGGGCTACGCTCGGCACTGCCTCGGGCCTTGCCAGCGCGATCAAGGGTAGCCACAAGCAGCCGATAACCAACAGGCGACGCATTCGCTTCATCTACACGCTCGTCTTGGCAAGGGCGGCCATGCAGCATGGCCGTCACGGGCAAATACTATTAGGCTGCCGGTATCATTCTGGCCTTGGGTTGACGCATGTCCACACTTTATCGCACGACGCTGGCACTGTGCTGCCTAGCCTCGATCCTTCCGCTCGGCGCCATGGCCGCCGACGCTGAAAAACCTTCCACCACCACCGAAGCCGCGCCCGTCGAGGCCACCCGGCCACCCCTGCTGGAACGCAGCCAGGAAGACGCCCAGGCCCTGGAGCGCCTGGTGCCCAAGGCCGAGCAGCAAACCCTGCAGGCAGGCGCCGAGCGCTTTCTGGCACTGTGGAAACCGGCCAACAGCAACGACCCGCAAGGTGCGGTAATCATCGTGCCCGGTGCCGGTGAGACGGCCGACTGGCCGAACGCCGTCGGCCCGCTGCGGCGCAAGTTCCCCGACGTCGGCTGGCACAGCCTGAGCGTAAGTTTGCCCGACCTGCTCGCCGACAGCCCGCAGGCGCGGGTTGAAGCCAAGCCCACCGAGGCACCGGCCAACGACAACGGCGAAAGTGCGCCAGCCAAGGACACCCCGACCGATGCCAACGCCAACGTCGCCCAGGCGACAGCCGCCGATGCCGATGCCGCAGAAAGCACCGACGCCGAGCAGGCCAGCGAGCAGAACGACCCTGCCGATGCCGAACGCATCTTCGCCCGCCTCGACGCCGCGGTGGCCTACGCGCAACAGCATGACGCGCGCAGCATCGTGCTGATCGGCCATGGCAGTGGCGCGTATTGGGCGGCCCGCTACCTGAGCGAGAAGCAACCCGCACAGGTGCAGAAACTGGTGATGATCGCCGCGCAGACGCCGGCACGGGTGGAACATGACCTGGAAAGCCTGGCCCCCACCCTCAAGGTGCCGACCGCCGACCTGTATTACGCCACCCGCACCGGTGATCGCCGTGCTGCAGCATTGCGCCTGCAGGCCAGCAAGCGGCAGAAGGACAGCCAGTACCGGCAGTTGTCGCTGATTGCCATGCCTGGCAACAAGGCCGCTGAACAGGAGCAATTGTTCCGCCGGGTGCGCGGGTGGCTGAACCCGCAAGACTGATTACAAGCTGCCGGGGGCCGTAGTGCGGCCCTCGGCTGTTGACTACAACCCCCGCCGCTTGCGAATCAGCCCATACGCCTGATGCAACTCACGGGTCCGTTCGGTCGCCTCGCGCACCTGGGCTTCCGTAGCGCCGCTACCCGCCAGCTTGTCCGGGTGATGCCGGCTGATCAGCCGGCGATAGGCCTGCTTGACCTTGTCGCCCTCGGTATCAGCCTCGACCGCCAACAGTCGCAAGGCCGCCGCATAGGTCATGGTGCCACCGTCCAGCCCTGCCTTGCGCGGCTCGTACTCCAGCGACATGGCTTGCACCTGGCGCCGGCTCAAACCCAGCTTCTGCCCCCAGTCCAACAGCATCTCGCGCTCTTTGCTGCCAACCTTGCCGTCGGCCCAGACCATGCGCCAACAAGCACGCAAGGTCCCTTCTGCAGCATGCGGCTGCTGGCGGATACGGCGCAGATGGCCGGCCAGCCGGTCCTTGCCGGCCTTGCCACGGTTGAACGCGGCAATGGCCCGCAGCCGGGCCGCCTCAGCCAGGTCCAGGCGTACCATCTCTTGGCGCGCCTGCTGGATATGCTGCTCGGCCACCCGCCCATCGCATTTGGCCAACCTGCCGAGCAGCACGAACAGCAACTCCTCGTCGCGCAGGGCCGGGCGCCCGCCCAGGCGCTCGCGCATGTCCTCCCAGCCACGCACCCGCAGGCGCCGGTCCATGGCCTGCCCGAGCAGAGCGCCGAGCAAGGCGCCGGGGATGCTGGCGACGGCAAAACCGGCGCCGGCACCAATCACCGTGCTTGGCCACCACATCTCAGGCGCGCTCGCCGATCAGGCGCTCGGCCTGGGCCAGGCGCTCCAGCGTGCCGACATCGACCCAATGGCCACGGTAGTGCTCGCCCGTGACCTTGCCATCCGCCATGGCCTGGCGCAGCAAAGGCGCCAGCTTGAAAGCCCCCGGCTGGCAACCCTCGAACAACGCGGGGTCAAGCACCGAGAGGCCACTGAAGGTCAAGGTACCCGGCGCTTCATCGCCATCCAGCACTTGCGTGCCAGCCAGGCGGAAGTCGCCACGGTCGTGATGCCCCGGGTTGTCTACCAGCACCAGGTGCGCCAGGCCCGCAAGCGGCGCCTGCAGGCGGGTGAAGTCGTAGTCGGTCCAGACGTCACCATTGACCAGCAGGAACGGCGCCTCGCCCAGCAACGGCAGTGCCTTGAAGATCCCGCCGCCGGTTTCCAGCGGTTCGCCCTCGGGCGAATAGCGGATGCTCAGGCCGAAACGGCTGCCATCACCCAGGTGGTCCTCGATCTGCTGGCCCAGCCAGGCATGGTTGATCACCACCTCGGTAACACCGGCTGCCGCCAGGGCGCGCAAGTGGTACTCGATCAGCGGCTGGCCTGCTACCGGCACCAGTGGCTTGGGCGTGTGCAGGGTCAAGGGGCGCATGCGCTCGCCCTTGCCCGCTGCCAGGATCATCGCTTTCATGCCTGTGCTCCGGCCTTGAGTTCGGCAATCAGCTCGCCCAGCTCCGCCAATTCGGGACGGCGACCGATCACTTCATCTATATAGGCGAAGAAACGTGGGACGTCCGCCAGGTAGCGCGGCTTGCCATCGCGGTGGCAGATGCGGGCGAAGATGCCGATCACCTTGAGGTGACGCTGCACCCCCATCAGGTCGCTGGCGCGCTGAAATGCCTCGAAATCGGCTTGCACGGGAATACCGGCAGCCTGCGCTTTTTGCCAGTAATTGCGCAGCCAGCCGTCTACCCGGGCCTGCGGCCAGCTGAGGAAGGCATCCTTGAACAGGCAGGTGATGTCGTAGGTGACCGGGCCGTAGACCGCGTCCTGGAAGTCCAGCACGCCTGGGTTTGGCGTGCTGTGCATCAAGTTGCGCGGCATGTAGTCGCGGTGCACCAGCACCTTGGGCTGGGCCAGGGCACTGTCGATCAGCGCCTGGCTGACACGTTGCCAGGCGGCCTTCTGAGCCTCGCTGAAGGCCAGGCCAAGCTCTCGCCCGACGTACCACTCGGGGAACAGTTCGACTTCCCGGCGCAGCAGGGCATCGTCGTAGCTCGGCAGTGGCGCGTCCATCGGCAGGCGCTGGAACGCCAGCAGCGCATCGATGGCATCACTGAACAGGCCATCGGCATTCTGGCCATCGATGATGTCCAGGTAGGTCTGGTGGCCCAGATCGCCCAGCAGCAGGAAACCGCGCTCCAGGTCCTGGGCATGGATCACCGGCACGTGCACGCCGGCACTGGCCAGCAGGTGATCGATGGCGACGAACGGTCGGCAGTTCTCCTGCGGCGGGGGGGCATCCATGATCACGAAACTATGGCCTGCGCCCTGCCAGCGGAAGTAGCGGCGGAAGCTCGCATCGCTGCTGGCGGCAGTCAGGCTGCCTGCTGGCACTTCGCCCCAGGCGTTGTTTTGGAAAATAGTGTTGAGCTGCTCATCGAGCCAGACAGTCAGTTGTTGCAAGCGTACATCGTGATCAGGCATTACAAGGGTCTCCGACGGCCCTAGCCGTCAAGCGGGTCATGCTTTATTATCCAGCATCTTTTTCAGACCATCGAGAGGCGTGCGGCCCCACACGCGGGCAGATGGCACGCAGGAAGCCCGGACTAATAAGATGGCATTGAAATCCCCCGCGTTTCGTAGAAAGTTTCCGTTGCTGGTCACCGGCGGTTTGCTGGCCCTGCAACCTCTGGCCACGTCGTACGTCGTGGCAGCCGAACAGTTCGACTGCCAAGTGTCCGCCTCCGGTGGTTGGGACTGCAAGCCCAAGGCGCCTGTCAACAACCTGCCGCCGCGTCCGGTGCACGAGGGTGCTGCCCTCAGTTCCGGTACCGAAGCCCAGGCGGGCGAAGCCGAAACCGCGGACAAGCCGATGCTGGTCACCGAGGCCAAGGGCCGTGGCCTGAAGTCGCGCAGCGAAGACTACAGCCACCTCGACTGGGTCCCGCGTGACAAGCTCACCGCCGCCCAGCTGGCCGAAACCGGCCCGTACTGCGGTGGCGCGTACATCGAGCCGACCCGCCCTGGCATGGCCGACACCACGCCCAAGGACGAGTCGCCGACCTACATCAATGCCAAGGTGTCCAAGTACCAGCAGGAGCAGCAGATCGCTACCCTCGCCGGTAACGTGGTGATGCGCCAGGGCAGCATGCAGGCCGAGGCCGACGAGGCCAACCTCTACCAGACCGAGAACCGTGGCGAGCTCAAGGGCAACGTCAAGATCCGTGACAACGGCTCGCTGGTGGTCGGTGACGAGGCGCAGATCCAGCTCGACACGGGCGAAGCCCAGGTCGACAACGCCGAATACGTGATGCACAAGTCGCATATCCGCGGCAACGCCCTGTACGCCAAACGTGGCGAAAACGCCATCATCCGTCTCAAGGACGGTACGTACACCACCTGCGAACCGGGCAGCAACGCCTGGCAGCTGAAGGGCAACAACATCACCCTGAACCCGGCCACCGGTTTCGGCACGGCGACCAACGTCACCTTGCGGGTCAAGGATTTCCCGGTGTTCTACACACCGTACATCTACTTCCCGATCGACGACCGTCGCCAGTCCGGCTTCCTGCCGCCCTCGTTCAGCAGCAGCAGCGACACCGGCTTCATGCTGGTCACCCCGTACTACTTCAACCTGGCGCCCAACTATGACGCCACGTTGTACCCGCGCTACATGACCAAGCGCGGCCTGCTGATGGAAGGTGAGTTCCGTTACCTGACCCCGTCCAGCGAAGGCCAGTTCGGCGGCGCGTACCTGAACGACAAGAACGACGACCGTAAAGACCAGACTGACTACAAAGAACAGCGCTGGATGGTCAACTGGCAGCACAAGGGTGGCCTGGACGAGCGCCTGATGGCCGAGGTGGACTACACCGACATCAGCGACCCGTTCTACTTCCAGGACCTCGAATCCGACCAGATCGGCGTAGAGACCCAGGACCTGCTCAACCAGCAGGGCGCCCTGACCTACCGTGGCGACAGCTACACCGCGCGGTTGAACGTGCATGCCTACGAGATGGCGACCATCTCGCAGATCACGCCGTATGACCGCCTGCCGCAGATCACCTTCAACGGTAAACTGCCGTTCGAGCCGGGTGGGCTGAACCTTGCTTATGAGACTGAAGCGGTTCGCTTTGATCGGGATCTGAAAGACGACCTGGTATTCAACAAGGACGGCGTGCCAGACAGAACTGCTGGCGTTGTAACGGACCCGATTACCGGAGAAGTGCTGGGCGGCCGACGGCTTGACCAGAACATTGCCGGTATCGCCCGTGCCAACGGTACGCGCCTGAACTTCGCGCCATCGATCAGCCTGCCGATGGAAGCCAGCTACGGCTACCTGACGCCGAAACTGAAGTACGCCTACACCCATTACGATCTCGACCTGGACAGCAAAGGCAAGGCCGACGCTATCAGGCTGCAGGCAGCTGATCCGGTAGCTTACGGCAGCTACAGCGGCACGGTGAACCGTGACGTGCCAATCTTCAGCGTGGACAGCGGGTTGTATTTCGACCGCAACACCTCGATGTTCGGCACCAATTACAAGCAAACCCTTGAACCGCGCCTGTTCTACCTCTACGTCCCGTACAAGGACCAGAAGGACATCCCGCTGTTCGACTCGGGTGAAACGCTGTTCAGCTACGACTCGCTGTTCCGCGACAACCGCTTCAGCGGCACCGACCGCATCGGCGACGAGAACAAACTGTCGCTGGGCGTGACCACGCGCTGGATCGAGGACGACGGCTTCGAGCGGCAGAGCTTCAGCATCGGCCAGGCCTACTACTTCAAGGATCGCAAGGTCCAGTTGCCGGGTATCAACTACAAGACCCGCGCCGACTCGCAGGCCGACGTTTCGCCGTACGCCCTGGTGTACAACTATGCGTTCAACCGCGACTGGCGCTTCAATTCGGACTTCAACTGGGACCCGGACAGCCGCAGCACCCGCTCGGGCAGCGCGATGTTCCACTACCAGCCTGAAGACAACCCGAACAAGGTGGTCAACCTCGGTTATCGCTACCGCAACGACACCATCTCCTACGACTCCCAGACCGGTACCTGGAAAGTGGGCGGCGGCGACTACGGTGTGCCAGGCAGCGAGAACTACATCAAGGACTACTACAAGATCCAGCAGCATGACTTCTCGGTCATCTGGCCGATCGTTCCGCAGTGGAGCGTCATCGCTCGCTGGCAGCATGACTACAACCGCAACCGCACCCTGGAAGCCATGGGCGGTTTCGAGTATGACAACTGCTGCTGGAAGCTGCGCCTGATCAACCGTTACTGGATCGACTACGACGACTTCAGCCAAGCCCTTCCAGCGAACGAAAAAGGCGACCACGGTATCTTCCTGCAGATCGTGCTGAAAGGCCTCGGTGGTGTAGTGGGCAACAAGGTCGAATCTTTCCTCGACGAAGGCATTCAAGGTTACCGTACACGTGAAGACCAAGCTTATTGATCGTCTGCGCCCAGTGTTGCTGGGCGCCGCTTTGCTGAGTGGCGCGGTGCATGCCGCGGTACAACCCCTGGACCGCGTGGTGGCCATCGTCGACAACGACGTGGTCATGCAGAGCCAACTGGACCAGCGCGTCCATGAAGTTCAGCAAACCATCGCCAAACGTGGCGCCGGCGCGCCACCGACCAGCGCCCTGGAACAGCAGGTGCTCGAGCGCCTGATCGTCGAAAACCTGCAACTGCAGATCGGCGAGCGTTCCGGCATCCGCATCACCGATGAGGAGCTGAACCAGGCCATCGGCACCATTGCCCAGCGCAACGGCATGTCGCTGGACCAGTTCCGCGCGGCCCTGGCCCATGATGGCCTGTCGTTCGACGACGCTCGCGAGCAGGTCAAGCGCGAGATGATCATCAGCCGCGTGCGCCAGCGCCGTGTGGCCGAGCGCATTCAGGTTTCCGAGCAGGAAGTGAAAAACTTCCTCAACTCGGACCTGGGCAAGATGCAGCTCTCGGAAGAGTACCGCCTGGCCAACATCCTTATCCCGACCCCGGAAAGCGCCAACTCCGACGCCATCCAGGCGGCCGCCCGGCAGGCCGGCGATGTCTACCAGCAGCTCAAGCAAGGCGCGGACTTCGGCCAGTTGGCCATCGCCCGTTCCGCCAGCGAGAACGCCCTGGAAGGCGGCGAGATGGGCTGGCGTAAAGCCGGCCAGTTGCCACCTGACTTCGCCAAGATGCTCAGCAACATGGCCACTGGCGATGTCACCCAGCCAATCCGTATCCCCAACGGCTTCATCATCCTCAAGCTCGAGGAGAAGCGTGGTGGCAGCGAGAACGTGCTGCGTGACGAAGTGCATGTACGCCACATCCTGATCAAGCCGAGCGAAATCCGCAGCGACGCAGCCACCGAGCAATTGGCCGAACGCCTGTACGACCGCATCAAGAACGGCGAAGACTTCGGCGAGCTGGCCAAGAGCTTCTCGGAAGACCCGGGCTCGGCGCTTAACGGCGGCGACCTAAACTGGGTCGACCCAAACAGCCTGGTGCCTGAGTTCCGTGAGCAGATGGCCAACGCAGCCCAAGGCGAAGTCACCAAACCGTTCAAGACCCAGTACGGCTGGCACGTCCTGGAAGTGCTAGGCCGCCGCGCCACCGACAGCACCGAACAGGCGCGTGAACAGCAGGCATTGAACGTGCTGCGCAACCGCAAGTACGACGAAGAGCTGCAGACCTGGCTGCGCCAGATCCGCGACGAAGCCTACGTTGAAATCAAGCTGCCTGGCGCCGACCAGGCTGCACAGTGAAGCCCCTGCGCTTCGCCGTCACCCCCGGTGAACCAGCCGGCATAGGTCCCGACCTGTGCCTGCTGCTCGCCGCAGACGCCCAGCCCCACCCCCTGATTGCCATCACCAGCCGTGACCTGCTCGCCGAGCGGGCCACGCAGCTGGGGCTGGCCGTCAACCTGCTGCCGGTAGCGCCAGATCACTGGCCCGACCAGCCAGCGCCTGCGGGCAGCCTGTATGTCTGGGATACACCCCTGGCCACCGCCGTGACGGCAGGCCAGCTGGACAAGGCCAATGCCGCCTTCGTCCTGCAAACCCTGACCCGCGCAGGCACTGGCTGCCTGGACGGGCATTTCGCCGGGATGATCACCGCCCCTGTGCACAAGGGCGTGATCAACGAGAGCGGCATTGCCTTTTCCGGGCATACCGAGTTCCTCGCCGAGCTGACCCACACCGCGCAAGTGGTGATGATGCTCGCGACCCGCGGCCTGCGCGTGGCCCTGGTGACCACTCACCTGCCGCTGCGCGAGATTGCCGACGCGATCACCGCTGAACGCGTCGAGCGTGTCACCCGCATCCTGCACGCCGATATGCGCGACAAGTTCGGCATTGCCAACCCTCGCATCCTGGTCTGCGGCCTCAACCCGCACGCCGGAGAAGGCGGCCATCTGGGCCGCGAAGAAATCGACATCATCGAACCGACACTGGCCCGCCTGCGCACCGAAGGCATGGACCTGCGCGGACCGCTGCCGGCCGATACCCTGTTTACCCCCAAATATCTGGAGCACTGCGACGCAGTGCTGGCGATGTACCACGACCAGGGCCTGCCCGTACTCAAGTACAAAGGCTTCGGCGCCGCCGTCAATGTGACGCTGGGCCTGCCGATCATCCGCACGTCGGTCGACCACGGCACCGCCCTGGACCTGGCCGGCACCGGCAAGGTTGATACCGGCAGCCTGCGGGTTGCCCTGGAAACCGCCTACCAGATGGCCGAGAACCGACCATGAACGAGCAATACCAACACCGGGCGCGCAAGCGCTTCGGTCAGAACTTCCTGCACGACGCCGGCATCATCGACCGCATCCTGCGCGCCATCCACGCCAAGGCGGGTGAACACCTGCTGGAAATCGGCCCAGGCCAGGGCGCCCTCACCGAGGGCCTGCTGGGCAGCGGTGCACAGCTGGACGTGGTGGAACTGGACAAGGACCTGGTGCCGATCCTTCAGCACAAATTCGCCGGCCGTGACAACTTCCGCCTGCACCAAGGCGACGCCCTGAAGTTCGACTTCAACCAGCTCGGCGTGCCACCGCGCAGCCTCAAGGTGGTCGGCAACCTGCCCTACAACATTTCCACCCCGCTGATCTTCCACCTGCTCAGCCACGCCGGGCTGATCCGCGACATGCACTTCATGCTGCAGAAGGAAGTGGTCGAGCGCATGGCCGCAGGCCCGGGTGGCGGTGACTGGGGCCGCCTGTCGATCATGGTGCAGTACCACTGCCGGGTCGAACACCTGTTCAACGTCGGCCCTGGCGCGTTCAACCCGCCGCCAAAGGTGGACTCGGCCATCGTGCGCCTGGTGCCACACGAAGTGCTGCCGTTCCCAGCCAAGGACCACCTGCTGCTGGAGCGGGTCGTTCGCGAAGCCTTCAATCAGCGTCGCAAGACACTGCGCAACACCCTCAAAGGCCTGCTCGACAGCCAGGCGATCGAAGCCGCTGGTGTTGATGGCAGCCTGAGGCCTGAGCAGCTGGACCTGGCGGCCTTCGTGCGCCTGGCAGACCAGTTGGCTGACCAACAAGCCTGATAGCGCCTGCACCGGCCTCTTCGCGGTTCACCCGTGAAGAGGCCGGCACCACCCCCACCCCTGCTGACATGCCTGCCCGCGACCACACCGCTGGCCCTCCCCCCCGCCAATGGCCTAGACTGCATTATTGCGTCAGTTCGCCCAAGGCCTTTGCATGTCCGATCCCCGCTATCAGATCGACGTCAGCGTCGTGACCCGCTACCTCAAAGAACAATCCGACCCCGAAAACAGTCGTTTCGCTTTCGCCTACACCATTACCGTGCAGAACAACGGCTCGGTCACGGCCAAGTTGCTGTCCCGACACTGGCTGATCACCAACGGTGATGGCGAAGTCGAGGAAGTGCGCGGCGCCGGCGTGGTCGGCCAGCAACCGAACATCGACCCGGGCCAGAGCCATACCTACAGCAGTGGCGCGGTCATCAGCACCCGCGTCGGCACCATGCAGGGCAGCTACCAGATGTTCGCCGAAGACGGTAAACGCTTCGATGCCCAGATCGCGCCCTTCCGCCTGGCGGTACCCGGAGCCCTGCACTGATGGCGACCTACGCCGTCGGTGACCTGCAAGGCTGCCTGCAACCGCTCAAATGCCTGCTCGAACGCGTGCGCTTCAACCCCGCCGTCGACCGCCTCTGGTTGGTCGGTGACCTGGTCAACCGCGGCCCCGAGTCGCTGGAAACCCTGCGCTTCCTTTACTCGATCCGTGACTCGCTGGTGTGCGTGCTGGGCAACCATGACCTGCACCTGCTGGCCGCCTGGCACAACGTCGAACGCCTGAAAAAGAGCGACACCCTGGGCGCTATCCTCGAAGCGCCAGACGCCGACCTGCTGTTCGACTGGCTGCGCCGGCAAAAACTGCTGCATTACGACGAGCCCCGCGGTATCGCCATGGTACATGCCGGCATACCGCCACAGTGGACCCTGGGCCGAGCCCTTGAGCTTGCCGCCGAAGTCGAGGAAGTGCTGCGGGACGACGGGCGCCTCAAGCTCTACCTCGATGGCATGTACGGCAACGAGCCGAACAAGTGGAGCAAGAACCTCACAGGTATCGAGCGCCTGCGGGTGATCACCAACTACCTCACGCGCATGCGCTTCTGCACCCCCGAGGGCAAGCTCGACCTCAAGAGCAAGGAAGGCTTGGGCGCAGCCCCCAAAGGCTACAAGCCCTGGTTTGCGCACAAGGACCGCCGCTCGCGGCATGTGAAGATCATCTTCGGCCACTGGGCCGCCCTTGAAGGGCGCGTCGACGAGCCCGGCATCATCGCCCTGGATACCGGTTGCGTGTGGGGCGGTGCCATGACCCTCTATAACGTCGACAGCGGTGAATACCATCGCTGCGACTGCGCCGACGACGGCACCATACGCACGCCGGCACAACCCACTAGACTCAACGATCAGCCCTGAAGGAAACCGTACCCATGAGCGAATTCAAGCGCATCCCTCCCGAGCAGGCCCTGGCCCTGCGCGCGCAAGGTGCGGTAGTGGTCGATATTCGCGACCCACAGGCTTTTGCCGCCGGCCACATCAGCGGCGCCACCCACCTGGATAACCATTCGGTCGCCGATTTCATCCGCAATGCCGACCTCGATGCACCGACCCTGGTGGTCTGCTACCACGGCAATTCCAGCCAGAGCGCCGCCGCCTACCTGGCCGGCCAGGGCTTCTCGGAGGTGTACAGCGTCGATGGCGGCTTTGAGCTGTGGCGCGCCACCTACCCAGGCGAGACTGCCCAAGGCGCTGCTGAATAATTTTTTCATTTTTACTGCAGCCCGCGCCCTATGCGGGCTTGCGGCTCACCTGACGAACGGTCGCGAGCAACTTCTCGGCCTCGCGCCCTTGACCTTGCGTATTACCAACTATCCTTAAGCCCAGGCCATCCAAAAAAGGGGAGAGCCGGTACATCGGCGTGCGGGTCATCGGTAGCGTTTCAAGGGTGTTCTGGGGGGTATACAGCAATCGGCGAACCCGGTTGCATGCCAGCATCAGCTGACTGATCCGGCGTCGTCTCCACGTATCGAGCGAGGTGACGTCATGAGCATTTTTAGCCACTTCCAACAACGTTTCGAGTCCACCCGCCAGGAAGAACTTTCGCTGCAGGAGTACCTCGAGCTGTGCAAGCAGGATCGCAGCGCCTACGCTTCGGCGGCAGAACGGCTGTTGCTGGCCATCGGCGAACCGGAGCTTGTCGACACCTCCAACAATTCCAGGCTTTCGCGGATCTTCTCGAACAAGGTCATTCGGCGCTATCCGGCCTTTGAAGACTTCCATGGCATGGAAGAATGCATCGACCAGATCGTTTCGTACTTCCGCCACGCGGCGCAGGGCCTGGAAGAGAAGAAGCAAATCCTCTACCTGCTGGGCCCGGTAGGCGGCGGCAAGTCGTCGCTGGCCGAGAAGCTCAAGCAGCTGATGGAGAAAGTGCCCTTCTACGCCATCAAGGGCTCGCCTGTATTCGAATCACCACTGGGTTTGTTCAACGCCACCGAAGATGGGGCCATTCTCGAGGAAGAGTTTGGGATCCCACGGCGCTACCTGAACACCATCATGTCGCCCTGGGCCACCAAGCGCCTGCAGGAGTTCGGCGGCGATATCTCCAAGTTCAAGGTGGTCAAACTCTACCCCTCGATCCTTAACCAGATCGCCATCGCCAAGACCGAACCCGGCGATGAGAACAACCAGGACATTTCTGCCCTGGTGGGCAAGGTGGACATCCGCAAACTCGAGGAATACCCACAGAACGACGCCGACGCCTACAGCTATTCGGGTGCGCTGTGCCGGGCCAACCAGGGCCTGATGGAATTCGTCGAGATGTTCAAGGCGCCGATCAAGGTCCTGCACCCCCTGCTGACGGCGACCCAGGAAGGTAACTACAACAGTACCGAGGGGCTGGGGGCGATCCCCTACACCGGCATCCTGCTGGCCCACTCCAACGAATCGGAGTGGCACACCTTCCGCAACAACAAAAACAACGAAGCGTTCATCGACCGGATCTACATCGTCAAGGTGCCCTACTGCCTGCGCGTCAGTGACGAAATCAAGATCTACGACAAACTGCTGGTCAACAGCTCGCTGGCCAAGGCCCATTGCGCGCCCGACACCCTCAAGATGCTGGCCCAGTTCACCGTGCTCTCGCGCCTCAAGGAGCCCGAAAACTCCAACATCTATTCGAAGATGCGTGTCTACGACGGTGAAAACCTCAAGGACACCGATCCTAAGGCCAAGTCGATCCAGGAATACCGGGACTCGGCAGGCGTCGACGAGGGCATGAACGGCCTGTCGACCCGCTTCGCCTTCAAGATCCTGTCCAAGGTCTTCAACTTCGACCCGCACGAGATCGCAGCCAACCCGGTTCACCTGCTGTATGTGCTCGAACAGCAGATCGAACAGGAACAGTTCCCGGCCGAAGTGCGCGAACGCTACCTGCGCTACCTGAAGGAATACCTGGCACCGCGCTACATCGAGTTCATCGGCAAGGAGATCCAGACCGCCTACCTCGAGTCTTACAGCGAGTACGGCCAGAACATCTTCGACCGCTATGTGCTGTACGCCGACTTCTGGATTCAGGACCAGGAATACCGCGACCCGGAAACCGGCGAGATCCTCAACCGTATTGCCCTCAACGAAGAACTGGAGAAGATCGAGAAGCCTGCCGGCATCAGCAACCCGAAAGACTTCCGCAACGAGATCGTCAACTTCGTACTGCGCGCACGCGCCAACAACAACGGCAAGAACCCGAGCTGGCTGAGCTATGAAAAACTGCGGGTGGTGATCGAGAAGAAAATGTTCTCCAACACCGAAGACCTGCTGCCGGTCATCAGCTTCAATGCCAAGGCCAGCAAGGAAGACCAGAAGAAACACAACGACTTCGTCACCCGGATGGTGGAGCGTGGTTACACCGACAAGCAGGTGCGCTTGCTGTCGGAATGGTACCTGCGGGTCAGGAAATCGCAATAAAGCGGCAAGCTTCTAGCCGCAAGCTGCAAGCTGCCCGGCGTCGGCGCTTCTGTCTACGCCACAGCTTGCAGCCGCGGTGGCTGCTCTTTCTTGCAGCTTGAAGCTCGTGGCTTGTAGCTGCATCCAGTCACCGGAGGGACCATGAGCTACGTAATCGACCGACGCCTGAACGGCAAGAACAAGAGCACGGTCAACCGCCAGCGTTTTCTGCGGCGCTACCGTGAGCACATCAAAAAGGCCGTCGAAGAGGCCGTGAGCCGCCGCTCCATCATGGACATGGAGCATGGCGAGCAGATCAGCATTCCGGGACGGGACATCGATGAACCGGTGTTGCACCACGGTCGTGGCGGCAAGCAGACCATCGTGCACCCTGGCAACAAGGAATTCACCGCCGGCGAACACATCCCCAGGCCCCAGGGTGGCGGCGGCGGCGGTGGCCGCGGCAAGGCCGGCAACTCTGGCGAGGGCATGGATGAGTTCGTCTTCCAGATCACCCAGGAAGAGTTTCTCGAATTCATGTTCGAAGACCTCGAACTGCCCAACCTGGTCAAACGCCACCTGACCGGTGCCGACACCTTCAAGACTGTACGTGCCGGTATTGCTAACGAAGGCAACCCATCACGCATCAACATCGTTCGCACCCTGCGTTCGGCCCATGCCCGGCGTATTGCCCTGACCGGCAGCAGCCGTGCCTTGTTGCGCGAAGCGCAGAAAGAACTCGACCGCCTGAAGGTCGAGGAACCTGACAACTTCACCGACATCCAGGAAGTCGAGCAAGAAATCGAACGGCTCAAGGCACGCATCAACCGCCTGCCCTTCCTCGACACCTTCGACCTCAAGTACAACCTGCTGGTCAAGCAGCCCAACCCCAGTTCGAAAGCGGTGATGTTCTGCCTGATGGACGTCTCCGGCTCCATGACCCAGGCCACCAAGGACATCGCCAAGCGCTTCTTCATCCTCCTGTACCTGTTCCTCAAGCGTAATTACGACCGCATCGAAGTGGTCTTCATCCGCCATCACACCAGTGCGCGGGAAGTGGACGAGGAAGAGTTCTTCTATTCGCGGGAGACCGGCGGCACCATCGTCTCCAGCGCGCTCAAGCTGATGCAGGAAATCATGGCCGAGCGCTACCCGGCCAGTGACTGGAACATCTATGCCGCCCAGGCCTCCGACGGCGACAACTGGAACGACGACTCGCCGATCTGCCGCGAGATCCTCTCCAAGCAGATCATGCCGCACGTGCAGTACTACACTTACGTCGAGATCACCCCCCGTGAGCATCAGGCGCTGTGGTACGAGTACGAGCGAATCGGCGAAGGCTTTCCCGACACGTTCGCCCAGCAGCAGTTGGTATCGGCCGGCGACATCTACCCGGTCTTCCGTGAACTCTTCCAGCGCAGGTTAGCCACATGACCGCCAGAGCTCAGAAACGCCAACCTATTTCCACCGGGTCCGAATGGACGTTCGACCTGATCCAGACCTACGACCGGGAAATCAGCCGCCTGGCCGAGCGTTACGCCCTGGACACCTATCCCAACCAGATCGAAGTGATTACCGCCGAACAGATGATGGATGCCTATGCCTCGGTAGGCATGCCGCTGGGCTACCACCACTGGTCCTATGGCAAGCAGTTCCTCAGTACCGAAAAGTCCTACAGTAGGGGCCAGATGGGCCTGGCGTACGAGATCGTGATCAACTCCGACCCGTGCATCGCCTACCTGATGGAAGAAAACACCATGTGCATGCAGGCACTGGTGATCGCCCATGCCTGCTATGGCCACAACAGCTTTTTCAAGGGCAACTACCTGTTCCGCACCTGGACCGATGCCAGTTCGATCATCGACTACCTGGTGTTTGCCAAGCAGTACATCGCCCAGTGTGAAGAGCGCCACGGCATCGATGCCGTCGAAGACCTCATCGACTCCTGCCACGCGCTGATGAATTACGGTGTCGACCGCTACAAGCGCCCCTACCCCATTTCTGCCGAGGAGGAGCGGCGCCGGCAGAAGGAGCGTGAAGAGCACCTGCAACGGCAGATCAACGACCTGTGGCGCACCATCCCCAAGGGCGCGGAGAAGGGTGGTGAGCGTGATGATGCGCGCTTCCCCGCCGAACCTCAGGAAAACATCCTGTACTTCATCGAAAAGCACGCCCCCCTGCTCGAACCCTGGCAGCGCGAAGTGGTGCGCATCGTGCGCAAGATAGCGCAGTACTTCTATCCGCAGCGCCAGACCCAGGTGATGAACGAAGGGTGGGCCACCTTCTGGCACTACACGCTGATGAACGACCTGTACGACGAGGGCCTGGTCACCGACGGTTTCATCATGGAGTTCCTGCAGTCGCACACCAGCGTGGTGTTCCAGCCAGGTTTCGACAGCCCGTACTACAACGGCATCAACCCCTATGCACTCGGCTTTGCGATGTACACCGACATCCGCCGCATCTGCGAAAACCCAACCGAAGAAGATCGCCACTGGTTCCCCGACATTGCCGGCAGCGACTGGCTCTCGACCATCAAGTTCGCCATGAGCAGCTTCAAGGACGAGAGCTTCATCCTGCAGTACCTGTCGCCCAAGGTGATCCGCGACCTCAAGCTGTTCAGCATTCTTGACGACGACCAGCGTGATGACCTGCTGGTACCCGCTATCCATGACGAGGCAGGGTACCGGTTCATCCGCGAACAACTGGCGGCCCAATACAACCTGGGCAACCGTGAACCCAACGTACAGATCTGGAGCATCGACCGCCGCGGCGACCGCTCGCTGACCCTGCGCCACCAACAACACAACCGCAAACCGCTGGGCGACTCGACCGAGGAAGTGCTCAAGCACCTGCACCGCCTGTGGGGCTTCGACATTCACCTGGAGACCGTACAAGGCGACCAGGTCATGAAGACCCATCACATGCCTCCGCGCGGTGAGCATGGCGAAAGCGCCGACTATGGCCGCATGGACCTGGCCGTCATCCACCACCTCTAGCAGCGACGCCCCCGCATAACTGCCAACAGGTTATCCTGTGGGCAGTTATGGAGGCTGTACATGCACATCTACAAAGTTGGCGGCGCCGTGCGCGACCGCTTGCTCGGGCGCCCCGTCAGCGACATCGACTGGCTGGTGGTTGGCGCCACCGTCGAACAGATGCAGGCCCTGGGCTACCGCCCGGTAGGCGCTGATTTCCCGGTGTTCATTCACCCCCGAAGCGGTGAGGAATACGCCCTGGCGCGCACCGAGCGCAAAAGTGGCCGTGGCTATGGCGGGTTTACCTTCCATGCCAGCCCCGACGTCACCCTCGAAGAAGACCTGATCCGCCGCGACCTGACCATCAATGCGATGGCGGAGGACGACGACGGCACGCTTTACGACCCCTATCACGGCAAAGAGGACCTCGAAAGGCGCCTTTTACGCCACGTATCCCCCGCGTTCGCCGAAGACCCCCTGCGGGTACTCAGGGTTGCCCGCTTTGCCGCACGCTACGCGCCACTGGGCTTCAAGGTGGCTGACGAAACCCTGGCGCTGATGCGTCAGATCAGTGCCTCTGGCGAACTGCAGGCGCTCACCGCCGAACGCAGCTGGAAAGAGATCGAGCGCGCGCTGATGGAGCCGCAACCCCAGGTGTTCTTCGAGGTCTTGCGCGCTTGCGATGCCTTGCAGGCACTGTTGCCAGAGCTTGAGGATAGCCCCCACGCCTTGGCGGGCCTGGAGCAGGCCGCGCAGCATGATCAACCACTGCATGTGCGCTGGGCTTGCCTGCTGCGCGAGCTGCAGCCAGCAACGATCAAGGCGGTCAGCCAGCGCTTCAAGGCGCCGCGAGACTGCCAGGAGCTGGCCATACTGGTGGGTGAGTGCCTGTCTCAATGCAACCAGGCCCTTGAGTTGCCGCCCACGGCATTGCTGGAGCTGTTGCAGAAGTTCGATGTGTATCGGCGGCCACAGCGTTTCGACGACTTCATCAGCGCCTGCGAGATGGATGCGCGCGCGCGCCAGGGCAATCTGGCTTATCCACAGGCTGACTACCTGCGAGGGGCAGCGGCGGCGGCAAGGGCTGTGGATGTGAAGCCGCTGGTGCAGGCTGGGCTGACCGGGCAGGCGTTGGGCGAGTCGCTTAAAGGTGAGCGGTTAAAGGCGCTGACGGCCTACAAAGGCGCTGCAGAAGGCTGATTTCGCGATTGCCGGGCACCGCGAAGAGGCCCGGCAAGGCACCGAAAGGGCAAGGCTCAGGCCGGCGTCAGCTGCAACCCTCGCCACTCGAAGGCGACCGGGGCCAGCACCTGATCAATCCGCGCCTCCTGCCACACCTGCGCCATGGGCTTGCCCACCCCAGGGTGCACCAGCTCGGGCGCCAAGAGCGACAATGGCCACAACACGAACGCGTTTTTCAGAATCTCGGCCCGCGGCAGCACCAACCCATCGAACGTGCCGTGCAGGTCGTCATACATCAACACGTCGATATCCAGCGGCAGCCCTTTGCGCTCGGGCGCGTAGCGGCCGTTGTCGGCTTCGATGAACTTGAGCCGGCGGTCCAGCTCCATCAGTGGCAGATCGGTCTTGCCGGTCACCACGAAGTTGATGAACGGGCCACTCTTGATACCCACCGCCTGGCTCTCGAACGCCGGCGAACAACGCATGTCGGTGAGGATGCCCGCCAAGGCATCGAGACCCGCGCACAGGTGCGCCTCGCGGTCGATGTTGCTGCCCAGGCCCAGATAAACCGTGTTCAGAGACATCCGCGCTCGATCTCCACGCCAACACCGCCACGGGCAGCGGGGACCGCGCCTGGCTTGGTCAGTTTCAGCCGCACCCACGGGATCTGGAATTCTTCCATCAGCACCGCGACCAGGCGCTCGGCGAAGGTTTCCACCAGTTCGAAGCGCGCCTGCTCGGAAAATGCCTGGATACGCGCCGAAACACTGGCGTAGTCCAGCGCCAGGCTGAGATCGTCGCCGGCCGCTGCCGGGCGGTTATCCCAGGCGAAACTCAGGTCCAGGCGCAAGCACTGGCGAATATCCCGCTCCCAGTCATAGGCACCGATGACGGTATCGACTTCCAGGCCTTCGATGAACACTCTGTCCAAGCACTTCTCTCCACAGCACGACAAGGGCGACTGGCGCCGTTAGAATCAGGGCGTCCTCGCCCGGAATAGTTAGCATGTTTTGGTTATTGGCGCTGCTCGCCTACCTGCTCGGCTCGCTGTCCTTCGCCATCGTCCTCAGCCGCCTGTTCGGTAGCCCGGACCCCCGTTCCAGCGGTTCGGGCAATGCCGGGGCCACCAACATGCTACGCCTGGCAGGCCGCAAGCTGGCGATCCTGACCCTGCTTGGCGACCTGTGCAAGGGCTTGTTGCCAGTATTGCTCGCCCGCCTTGCCGGGCTCGACCTGCACGCACAGGCCTGGGTTGGCGTATGCGCGGTGCTGGGCCACCTGTTCCCGCTGTACTTTCGCTTCCAGGGCGGCAAGGGCGTGGCGACTGCCGCCGGCCTGCTCATGGCCCTGTACTTCCCAGCCGCACTGCTGGCCATCGCCGCCTGGCTACTGACCTTCTACCTCACCCGCACCAGCTCGCTGGCGGCGCTGATCGCCACGCCGCTGACCCTGCCCCTGCTCGCCTGGCGCGAGCCAGAGGCCTTGCTACCGATCAGCGTACTCACGGTGATGATCGTCTGGCGTCATCGCAACAACCTGCGCGACCTGTTCGCCGGGCGCGAACGCCACTTCTGACACCTTTCAGACCGGCGGTAACTGCTCCATCGGCCAACGCGCCTGCACACTGATCGCCAGGTCCTGCTGCTGCCCCGCCAACAGGCGCTGGCAGCCGGCATAGGCGATCATGGCGCCGTTGTCGGTGCAGAACTGCGGGCGCGCGTAGTACACGTTGCCCTTCATGCTGCCCAGCATGTCCTCGAGGGACGCGCGCAAAGCCTTGTTGGCGCTGACGCCACCGGCGATCACCAGCCGCTTCAGGCCAGTCTGCTTCAGGGCCCGCTTGCACTTGATGGTCAAAGTCTCCACCACCGCCTGCTGGAATGCCAGGGACACGTCGCAACGGGTTTGCTCACCGTCGTCGCCAGCATCGCGGCATTGCTGCCAGGTGTTCAGGGCGAACGTCTTGAGGCCGCTGAAACTGAATTCCAGGCCTGGGCGATCAGTCATCGGCCGCGGGAAGACAAAGCGCCCCGGTACGCCCTGCTCGGCCAGCCGGGCGATTTCAGGGCCGCCTGGGTAGTTCAGGCCGATCAGCTTGGCGGTTTTGTCGAAGGCCTCACCGGCCGCGTCATCCAGGCTCTCGCCCAACAGTTGGTAATGGCCGATGCCATCGACCCGTACCAGCTGGGTATGGCCGCCCGACACCAACAAAGCGACGAACGGGAATTCGGGTGGGGTTTCTTCCAGCATGGGCGCCAGAAGATGGCCTTCCATGTGGTGCACACCAATGGCCGGAATGTCCCAGGCAAACGCCAGCGCCTGGGCGCAGGAAGCCCCGACCAGCAACGCGCCGACCAGCCCAGGACCCGCGGTGTAGGCGATGGCGTCGATCTCGGTGGCCACGCAGCCAGCCTCGTCCAGCACCTGGCGGATCAGCGGCAGCATGCGCTTGACGTGATCGCGTGAGGCAAGCTCGGGGACCACACCGCCGAACACGCGGTGCAGGTCGATCTGGCTGAACAGCGCGTCGGCCAACAAGCCGCGTTCGCTGTCATATAATGCGACGCCAGTTTCGTCGCAGGATGTTTCCAATCCCAGTACTAGCATGGGTTCGTCCCTTGTGGGGGCTGAATTCGAAGCCGCGCATGATAGTCGCCGTGTCGGGTGCCGACCAGCGGTTTTCGATCAGAGGCTTTGCATTCCGGCCAGCTAAGGGTTAACATCCGCAACCCTTGAAAACCGACGTTCTCCAGCACACCTTTGTTTTGCCAGGAGCACGTCTACCCCGGTAATGAATTAAGGTAGCCCTGGATGCCAGCCGTCAAAGTTAAAGAGAACGAACCCTTCGACGTAGCTCTGCGTCGTTTCAAGCGCTCCTGCGAAAAAGCCGGTGTACTGGCTGAAGTTCGTAGCCGCGAGTTTTACGAGAAGCCGACCGCAGAGCGTAAGCGTAAAGCAGCTGCCGCTGTTAAGCGTCACGCCAAGAAAGTTCAGCGCGAACAGCGCCGCGCCGTTCGTCTGTACTAATACAGACGTTCTACGCAAAGCTTCTGCCCTGCCCGGCTCACCGCCGGGCCGATGGCAGCGGTTGCTACACAATTGCTTCAAACTTGGGCAGCTAGCTCAAGGCCCCTACGCACTCGCGTCATGCGAACTGCAGCAGGGCAACCTGCCTGAAACGTCAGAGCTGGTCCTTGACCAGGCGTGCACGTCCTGTCTGACGAGCCTTCATTGGCTGGCGACGAGCACATACCTCCCTCGCACTTCCCCTTGCAGCATTCGCCCCAACCGGCGCGTGAGCGATTAGACTTGCCAGTTGCCAGATGACGAGACTGCCATGGCCGGGCTGATTCCCCAGAGTTTCATTGACGACCTTATCAACCGCCTCGACATTGTCGACGTGGTGAGTTCGCGCGTCCAGCTGAAAAAAACCGGCAAGAACTACTCCGCCTGCTGCCCGTTCCACAAGGAAAAAACCCCTTCCTTCACGGTCAGCCCCGACAAGCAGTTCTACTACTGCTTCGGCTGCGGCGCCGGCGGCAACGCCCTTGGCTTCGTCATGGACCACGACAACCTGGACTTCCCCCAGGCAGTCGAGGAGCTGGCCCGTGCCGCCGGCATGGAAGTGCCACGCGAGGAAGGCCGGCGCGCGCAGAAGCCACGCCAGCCGACAGATTCGCCGCTGTACCCGCTACTGGATGCTGCCACCGAATTCTATCGCCAGGCCCTGCGCAGCCACCCGACCCGCAAGGCGGCGGTGGATTACCTCAAGGGGCGCGGCCTGTCCGGTGAGATTGCCCGCGACTTCGGCCTGGGCTTTGCCCCGCCAGGCTGGGACAACCTGCTCAAGCACCTGGGCGCCGACAGCCTGCAGCAAAAGGTGATGATCGACGCCGGCCTGCTGATCGAGAACGCCGAGAGCGGCAAGCGCTATGACCGCTTCCGCGACCGTGTGATGTTCCCGATCCGCGACAGCCGTGGCCGGGTGATCGCCTTCGGTGGCCGCGTGCTGGGGGACGACAAGCCCAAGTACCTCAACTCCCCGGAAACCCCGGTTTTCCACAAGGGCCAAGAGCTCTACGGGCTTTACGAGGCACGCAAGCACAACCGCAACCTCGATGAAATCATTGTCGTCGAGGGCTACATGGACGTTATCGCACTGGCCCAGCAAGGCCTGCGCAATGCCGTCGCCACCCTCGGCACCGCCACCAGCGAAGAACACCTCAAGCGCCTGTTCCGTGTGGTGCCCAGCGTATTGTTCTGTTTTGACGGCGACCAAGCCGGGCGCAAAGCCGCCTGGCGCGCACTGGAGTCGACCCTGTCGGCGCTGCAGGACGGCCGCCGCGCACGCTTTTTGTTCCTGCCCGAAGGCGAAGACCCGGACAGCCTGGTGCGCGCCGAAGGCACCGACGCCTTCATGGCACGCATCAACCAGCACGCCCAGCCACTGGCGGATTACTTTTTCGAGCAATTGAGCATTGAGGCCGACCCGCGCTCGCTGGAAGGCAAAGCGCATCTGGCCACCCTGGCTGCACCGCTGGTCGAAAAAATCCCGGGCGCCAACCTGCGCCAGCTGATGCGTAACCGCCTGAAAGAAATTACCGGCCTCGACCCGCAGCAAGTAGAGCAACTGGCCCAACAGCCGGCTGCCAACAGCAGCGTACCGGACTACGACCCGGGCTATGACTACGACGCCATGGCCAGCTACACCCCGGACTTCGGCGACATGCCGCAGCACGACTACGCCCCGGCGCAGCAAGAGCAGCAATGGAAGCCGAACAAGGGTGGCGGCAAGAAACCGTGGAGCGACAAGCCCTGGGACAAAAACCGCAAAGGCGGCAAGCCCTGGCAGCAACGCGATGAGGCGCCACCGCGCACGCCAGCCCCCGTGGAGCCGCCTACGCTGGCCGCCCTGCGCACCCTGCTGCACCACCCGCTGCTGGCCGGAAAGGTGGAAGATGCCAGCCACTTCGCCGACGAAGAGCACCTCTACAGCCAGTTGCTGGTGGCATTGATCGAAGCCGCGCAGAAGAATCCTGGGCTAAGCTCAATGCAGCTGATTGCACGCTGGCACGGCACCGAACAGGGCCGTTTACTGCGGGCATTGGCTGAGAAGGAATGGCTGATCGTGGCCGACAACCTTGAACAACAGTTTTTCGACACTATAACTAGCTTGTCCGCCCGCCAACGCGAGCGCAGCCTGGAACATCTGCTCAGGAAAGCACGTCAAAGCGAGTTGAGCAGTGAGGAAAAATCTCAGCTTCTCGCCCTGCTTAGCAGGAATGTTCCCGCACAAACGCCGACCTCATCTGGCGCGTGAGGCCCATGCTCGGGTATAATCCTCGGCTTGTTTTTTGCCCGCCAAGACCTTCAGTGGATAGGGTGTTATGTCCGGAAAAGCGCAACAGCAGTCTCGTATCAAAGAGTTGATCACCCGCGGTCGTGAGCAGGGCTACCTGACTTACGCGGAGGTCAACGACCACCTGCCTGAGGATATTTCAGATCCTGAACAGGTGGAAGACATCATCCGCATGATCAACGACATGGGGATCAACGTATTCGAGAGTGCTCCGGATGCGGATGCCCTTCTGTTGGCGGAAGCCGACACCGACGAAGCCGCGGCCGAAGAAGCCGCTGCTGCGTTGGCGGCAGTTGAAACCGATATCGGCCGCACGACCGACCCGGTGCGCATGTACATGCGTGAAATGGGTACTGTCGAGCTGCTGACCCGCGAAGGCGAGATCGAAATCGCCAAGCGTATCGAGGAAGGCATCCGTGAAGTCATGGGCGCCATCGCTCACTTCCCGGGTACTGTCGACTACATTCTCAGCGAATACGATCGTGTCACCACCGAAGGTGGCCGTCTGTCCGATGTGCTCAGCGGTTACATCGACCCTGATGACAACATCGCTGCCCCGACCGAAGAAGTGCCTGTTCCAGGCGCCAAGGCCGCGGCTACCAAGGAAGAAACAGACGACGAAGAAGAAAGCGAAGAGAGCGATGACGAGGAAGAGGCCGAAAGTGGCCCGGACCCCGTCGTAGCAGCTCAGCGTTTCGGTGCCGTTGCCGATCAGCTTCAAGTCACCAACAAGGTGCTGAAGAAGAGCGGTCGCAGCGCCAAGGAAAGCATCGCGGCCCTTCAGGCCCTGGCTGACCTGTTCATGCCGATCAAGCTGGTACCCAAGCAGTTCGAGGTACTGGTCGAGCGCGTGCGTGATGCACTGAGCCGCCTGCGTCAGCAAGAACGCGCCATCATGCAACTGTGCGTCCGTGACGCCCGCATGCCGCGTGCCGACTTCCTGCGCATGTTCCCAAGCAACGAAACCGACCAGACCTGGAGCGGTGACCTGGCCAAGCGTAGCACCAAGTGGGCTGCCGCCCTGGGTGAAAAAGACGCTGCCATCGTCGCTTGCCAACAGAAGCTGATCGACCTTGAGACCGAGACTGGCCTGACCGTCGCCGAGATCAAGGAAATCAACCGTCGCATGTCGATCGGTGAAGCCAAGGCCCGCCGCGCCAAGAAAGAAATGGTCGAGGCGAACCTGCGTCTGGTGATCTCCATCGCCAAGAAGTACACCAACCGTGGCCTGCAGTTCCTCGATCTGATCCAGGAAGGCAACATCGGCTTGATGAAAGCGGTGGACAAGTTCGAATACCGTCGCGGCTACAAGTTCTCGACATATGCCACCTGGTGGATTCGCCAGGCGATCACCCGCTCGATCGCCGACCAGGCGCGCACCATCCGTATTCCGGTGCACATGATCGAGACGATCAACAAGCTCAACCGTATTTCCCGGCAGATGTTGCAGGAAATGGGTCGTGAACCGACCCCGGAAGAGCTGGGCGAGCGCATGGAAATGCCTGAGGACAAGATCCGCAAGGTACTGAAGATCGCCAAAGAGCCGATCTCCATGGAAACCCCGATCGGTGACGACGAAGACTCGCACCTGGGCGACTTCATCGAGGACTCGACCATGCAGTCCCCGATCGATGTAGCCACGGTCGAAAGCCTCAAGGAAGCCACCCGCGACGTGCTCTCGGGCCTGACCGCCCGCGAAGCCAAAGTGCTGCGTATGCGCTTCGGCATCGACATGAACACCGACCACACCCTCGAAGAGGTGGGCAAGCAGTTCGACGTGACCCGTGAACGGATCCGTCAGATCGAGGCGAAGGCGTTGCGCAAATTGCGCCACCCAACTCGCAGCGAGCATCTGCGCTCCTTCCTCGACGAGTGATGACAAACCCCGGCCCAGGCCGGGGTTTTTCTTTTACGGCCCCGGCTGCGACACAATGCCCGACTTCCGCCCCACATCCCCCTGAATGCCGGTCTACACTCGTCGTCAGACACTCTGATCGCGAGGCCGCTATGCCCCTGATGCCGGCCATCCTGTTGCTGCTCCTGATTCTGTGGACCACAACGGCCGGCGCCCTGACCCTGACAGACGAGGAAAAAGCCTGGCTGGCTGCCCACCCGCAGTTGAGCCTGGGCGTAGACGCCTCTTGGCCACCGTTCGAGTTTCGCGACCAGGAGGGCCGGTACCAGGGATTGGCCGCCGACTACATCGCCATGATCCAGGAACGCCTGGGTGTGACGCTAAAACCGGTCGAGCCAAAGAGCTGGACCGAGGTGTTGGCGCAAGCGCGCGATGGCAAGCTCGACCTGCTCCCCGGCATCATGTCGACCCCAGAGCGTCAGGGTTATCTGGCCTTCACCCGCCCCTACCTCGACTTCCCCATTGTCATCCTTGCCCACAAAGGCGGTGCACAACCCCGTTCATTGAAAGACCTGTACGGCCTGAAAATCGCCGTGGTCGAGGATTACGCCCCACACGAACTACTGCGCACCCACCACCCGGACCTCAACCTGGTGGCCATGCCCAATGTCAGTTCAACGCTGCAAGCCCTGGCCACAGACGAGGTCGATGCCGTGGTCGGCGACCTCGCCTCGAGCATCTGGAGCTTGCGCCAGCTCAAGCTCGACGGCCTCTACGTCAGCGGCGAAACGCCCTACCGCTACCAGCTGGCCATGGCCGCACCGCGGGATAACAAAGTGCTGGTGGGCATTCTCGATAAGGTCATGGCCGACATGACCAGCGCCGAAGTCAGCCATATTCAGCAGCGCTGGGTCGGCAACGTGGTGGACCAGCGCATGTTCTGGTCCGACATGCTCATCTATGGCTTGCCTGCAGTGCTGCTACTGGTGGCGATTCTCGCAGTAGTCATTCGTATCAACCGTCGGCTCAGCTCGGAAATTTCCCGTCGCATCGCCCTGGAACAAGAACTGCGCAGCAGCGAGTATCACTACCGCGGCCTGGTCGAAAGCCTGTCGGCAATCGCCTGGGAGGCGGACGCCAACGACTTTACCTACAGCTATGTCTCGCCCCACGCCGAGGACCTGCTCGGCTACCCGCTGCATGATTGGCTCAAACCGGGCTTCTGGCGGAGCATCCTGCACCCCGAGGACGCGCTCTGGGCCCAGGCCTACTGCGACAGCGAGACCGCCGCCAGGCGTGATCACAGCCTCGACTACCGGGTGATCCGCGCCGATGGCCAACCGCTCTGGGTGCGCAACATCGTCAGCCTGATCGAGCATGGGCATCGGCCGGTGATGCGCGGGCTGATGATCGACATCAGCGAGACCAAACGCACCGAGGATGCCCTGCGCCTGTCGGAGCAGAAATTCGCTTCGGTGTTCCAGCAGTGCCCGGACATCCTGCTGATCGCCCGCCACAGCGACGGCTGCCTGCTGGAGGTCAACGAGGCCTTCGAGGAGCAGATCGGCCTGACCCCGGGCCAAGTCATCGGCCGCACCGCCACCGAGCTGGACCTGTGGGCCGTAGAAGGCAGCGGCCCACGTTTGCTCGAACGCCTGCACCAAGGCGGCATCCGCAACCTCGAAATGAGCTTCCGGCGCAGCAACGGCCAACTGTTCACGGGCCTGACCTCGGCAGAAACCTTCGAACTCGATGGCACACCGGCGCTGGTGGTGGCCGTGCGCGACATCAGCCAGCTCAAGGAAACCCAGGAGCAACTGCAAACCTCGGAAGAGAAGTTCGCCAAGGCGTTCCACGCCTCGCCCGATGGCCTGCTGCTGTCACGCCAGAGTGATGGGCTGCTGATTGAAGTGAACGAGGGCTTCTGCCGCCTCACCGGCTATGACCTGAACCCGAGCATCGACCAGACCTCCCTCGACCTCGGCATCTGGGTTGACCTGAACGAACGCAAGCGCCTGGTCGACCAGCTCAAGCGTGATGGCTTCGTGCGTGATTTCAGCTGCCACATCCGCCGCAGCGATGGGCAGATCCGCCTGTGCGAGCTGTCTGCCCGGCCCCTGCCGATCGGCGGTGTCGACTGCATGCTGACCATCGCCCGCGATATCACCGAGCGCCACCTGATGCAGGAAAAACTGCAACTGGCCGCTACCGTGTTCGAGAACACCGCCGAGGGCGTGCTGATCACCGATATCGACCAGCGCATCAGCGCGGTCAACCGCGCCTTCAGCGAAATCACGGGCTACAGCGAGATCGAAGCGCTCGGCCAGACCCCGCGCCTGCTTGCCTCTGGCCAGCACGACAGCGCCTTCTATGCCGCCATGTGGCACCAACTGACCGCCGAGGGCCATTGGCAGGGCGAGATCTACAACAGGCGCAAGAATGGCGAGTTCTACCCTGGCTGGCTGACCATCAGCGCGGTGCGCAACAGCGAGCATGAAATCACCCACTTCGTCGCCGTGTTCGCCGACATCTCCAGCCTCAAGCACGCCCAGGCCAAGCTCGACTACCAGGCCCACCACGACCCACTGACCGGCCTGCCCAACCGCGCGTTGTTCGAGAATCGCCTGCAGGCGGTGCTCACCTGCGCCCAGGTCTCCAACCGCCAGGGCGCGGTCCTGTTCCTCGACCTCGACCGCTTCAAGCACATCAACGACAGCCTTGGCCACCCGGTCGGCGACCTGTTGCTCAAGGGGATCGCCCAGCGCCTGAAAGAGCAGGTGCGTGACGTCGACACCGTGGCCCGCCTGGGCGGTGACGAGTTCATCATCCTTCTGCCCGGCCTGCACAGGCCCAGCGACGCCAACAGCATCGCCGGCAAGTTGCTGGCCTGCTTCAGCGCGCCGTTCCAGGCCGGCGAGCACGAGTTCTTCACCAGCGCCAGCATCGGCATCAGCCTGTACCCCCAGGACGGCAGCGACGTCTCGACGCTGATTCGCAATGCCGACGCTGCCATGTACCGCTCCAAGGCCAAAGGCCGCAACCGTGTAGAAGCCTACACCCGCGACCTCACCGCCCAGGCCAGCGAACGCATCGCCCTCGAACATGAGTTGCGCCGCGCCGTCGAGCGCAACGAGATGAGCCTGTGCTTCCAGCCCAAGCTCAGCCTCAAGACCCAGAGCCTGGTCGGTGCCGAAGCGCTGATCCGCTGGAGCCACCCGACCTTTGGCGAGGTGCCGCCAGAGCATTTCATTCACCTGGCAGAAGAGAACGGCACCATTCTTCAGTTGGGCGACTGGGTGCTGGAGCAGGCCTGCCGGCAGATGCACCTCTGGAAGATGCACTACGAAGACTTCGGCCCCCTGTCGATCAACCTGGCCGGCGCCCAACTGCGTCACCCGCACCTGGCGCGGCGCATCGAACAGTTGCTCAAGACCTATCAACTGAAGGCGGGTGACCTGCAGTTGGAGATCACCGAGAACTTCATCATGAGCCAGGCCGAGGAAGCCCTGGCCGTGCTGCACCAGTTGAAAAAACTGGGCGTGCAATTGGCCATCGACGATTTCGGCACCGGCTATTCGTCGCTCAGCTACCTCAAACGCCTGCCGCTGGACATCCTCAAGATCGACAAGTCGTTCATCCGCGGCCTGCCCGAGGACCCCCACGACGCCGCCATCGCCCGCGCAATCATTGCCCTGGGCCGCAGCATGCAGTTCACCATCATTGCCGAAGGCGTGGAGAACCAGGCCCAACAGCGCTTCCTGGCCGCCGAAGGCTGCGAGCAGATCCAAGGCTACATCGTCAGCCTGCCCCTGCCGGCGGAGGAATTCGCTGCGGCGTTTCTTCGTATAGCACTAACCGATCTTTCGGATGGCACCCTTTCAAAACCCTCGTTATAATCCGGCCACCTCTGAGGGCCTATAGCTCAGTTGGTTAGAGCAGAGGACTCATAATCCTTTGGTCCACGGTTCGAGTCCGTGTGGGCCCACCATACTCAAAGCCGCGCACTGCGCGGCTTTCGTGTTTTTGGCGGAACCACCTCAGATACAGTCCTATGGTCTAAAGGTACAAATTAGGTACAGTGCGGCTTCGCTTGCACGCCTTTGGAGTCCTTCAGATGGCTACAATCGTCAAAACCCCTGCCGGCACCTGGAAGGCCGTTATCCGCAAGACCGGATGGCCGACCAACGCCAAAACCTTCCGCACTAAACGCGACGCTGAGGATTGGTCACGACGCACCGAAGACGAGATGGTGCGCGGTGTGTACATCCAGCGCAGCGGCTCCGAGCGCATGACGCTTGAAATAGCGCTCAAGCGCTACCTGACCGACATTACACCTGCAAAGAAGCCTACGACTCAACGCGGTGAGATCTCCAAGGCTAAAAAGCTAACGGAGCATCTGGGCAAGTATTCTCTCGCAGCCCTTTCCGCTGAAACCATTGCCAACTATCGCGACAAGCGCCTTAACGAGCCAGGCCGCGCAGGCACGACCAGCAACAACACCGTTCGCCTGGAGCTGGCTCTACTGAGCCACGTTTTCACGGTCGCGATCCAAGAATGGGGGCTGGGCCTGACGTTTAACCCCGTGTTGAATATACGCAAGCCAAGCCCCGGGGAGGGTCGCAATCGTAGACTCTCGCCGGATGAGGAACGGCGGCTGTTCGCAGAGGTGAATCGGCATAGCAATCCAATGCTTGGGTGGATCGTTGGCATCGCTCTGGAAACTGGTATGCGCTCAGGTGAAATCGCGTCGCTACGCAGACCTCAGGTGGATACAGAGCGACGCATCGTAAGACTCGTTGACACGAAAAATGATGGTCAACGAACTGTGCCACTGAGCAAGCGAGCGACTGCGCTTTTCAAAGCCGCGATGATGAATCCCGCTCGCCCTAGCGATTGCAATCTAGTGTTTTTTGGTGAACCTGGGAAGGACGGGAAACGTCGCCCCTACGCGTTCACAAAAATCTGGGGGCTACTGGTCAAGAAGCTACAGCTATCCGACTTCAGATTTCACGACTTGAGACATGAAGCGGTAAGCCGCCTTGTGGAGGGCGGTCTCTCCGACCAAGAGGTATCGAGCATCAGCGGCCACAAATCAATGCAAATGTTGAAAAGATATACGCACTTACGCTCCGAGGATCTAGTTGCCCGACTAGATAGCATGTCAAAAAGAAAGAAAAGTTTAGCTAAACCCCAAAAGGTAGTTTAGCTAAAGCCCTTAGCACTTTTATCGCGACCCACAAGCTGAAAATAAATTTTAGCCGCTAAAAAACCACAACCCTGGAAAAGTTTAACCAAACAACTAAGAGGCACTATAGCTAAACTTTTTCACCGTCAAGTGGAGTTTGAAAAAATACTTTTAAAAATCGCGTTAGGTGTCATAGGATATCCGAAATTAAGCGGAGGACACCTAACATGACCACGGAAGAATACATACGCGACTTATTCTCTGGGGCTCCACTTTTGTCCCTTGAGCAGCTTGCAGAGGTATTACATAGAAGCAAGGACGGCCTGAGAATCAGCCTGAGTGGCGACAATGAGGTATCGAGGAAATTTCTTCCTTGCAAGGTCAGAATTGGCAGAAGGATTTACTTTAGAACCGCAGATGTAGCCAAGGTTCTCGAGCAGGGCTGACGACGATGTCTATATCCCTAATTGTAAAAAGGAAGGTATCCAGTCATTTCACAATCATCCCTAACGATGTAATAAGTGACCAAAACTTGAGTTGGAAATCGTTAGGACTATTGGTGAAATTGCTTTCCCTACCCCCAGGCTATCCGTATCTGACAATGGAATCGCTAGCCAAGAAAAATGGCACTGGTGCAGCCGCAACCAGGAGCGGACTGCAAGAGCTTGAGACCGCAGGCTATTTGAGCATCGAGCGCACCCACGACTCCCGAGGTCGATTCGCAAAGACGGTGTGGCATATCTCTGACGAACCGTCTGAAAGGGCCGACTCTGCACCATATTGCGAAAACCCAAACGTGGATAAACCGAAGACGGATCAGCCGCACCCGGATAAACAAGCACATATAAATACTAAACAAACAATAAAACCAAAAAATAAAAAAACTACTACGTCGCCCAACCCAGCTCCGGCGGCCGGGGATCCTCCGCTACGGTTGGCGGCATTGGTCTCCGCGGAAACCAAGAGCCAAATTTTCAAGGCGCTGGAGCAGGTTGCGCCCATTGACCAGCAGCGGATGCTGAACGAGCTGTCAGCTGCAATCAAAGCAGGATCGATCAAAACCACAGCGATCAGGTGGTTCCACGGAGTGATCAAGCGCTACCGAGACGGCAGTTATAACTTCAAGGACCAATCATCTTTATGGGGGCCAGCGAGTTCCGATAACGCGCCTCCAAGGACCCCGACAGCAAGTCCGAAAGAAAGCCCCTCAACTGTCAAGAACGAGAGTCGGTCTACCGTAGGAAAGGAGTATTTAAAGAAGTTAAAGGTAAACAGGTCTAGCTCTGGTTTATCACCAGTTCGGATTTTGACAGTTGAGGGTCCAGAGCCTAACTCTGAGACATAGTCGTCCAAGAGGTTGAAATGAAACCACTTACTGTACGGATCGCGGAACGAGTAGCTGCAACCTATCCGCCCTCAAGCCCTGCTACCAACTTGGCCAAGTTCATCCTGCTACGCGAGGATATTCTGCAAGCGATTGAAGGTGGTTGGTCTTTGTTAGGGATATGGACGACCTTGCATGATGAGGGATCTATCGACTTTGGCTATCAAGCGTTTCGTCGCTACGCCAAGCGATTGCTACCCGTACACTGCGGCGTTCAATAGCTATTGCACACCGTTGCTGAGCCGAACAAACGTTGCCCAGGCGTTCAATATTCGATCAATACCATTGTTTCAGCGATCACCTCATAACTGAACGCTGTAGCAACCCTATTGTTTACCCGAGATCACTGCTGACATTCATGCCAGCCACACGAATATTCAGGGCAAGACAGGTGAAGTTAGCTAACCGACAAGTCGGCTATCTAATTTCACTCTCGCGTATTCGCGCCTTCGGCGCTCAATGCTGTCTTGCTCAGCGAGGCAGTCGCTGCCGCGACTCTGTGAACACCAAAGAGAGGTCAGACCATGAACCGAAATGAAGCTGAGAGAGATACACGTAAACACGGAAAGCATTTACGTGTGCCGGTATTACCGAGTGAGGAGCTAACCATTAAAGAAAACGCATCCAACGCGAGCCTGACGGTCGCTGAGTACCTGCGGCGCCTGAGCCTCGGCTATGAGATTACAAGCACGCTCGACTCGCAGTACGTAGCGCAGATCGTAAAGATCAACGCTGACCAAGGCCGCCTTGGTGGGCTTCTGAAGCTATGGCTAACCGATGACGCCAAATTGACGGCCTGCGGTACTCCGCTAACACCAGGCATGGTATGAGCGCTGCTGAAACGCATTGAGGCCAACCAAGACGAAATGCTTCGGCTGGTCCAGGCACTGAAATTTTAGCGGCTAAAAAAGTCGAGCCTTCACCTCTGAAGTCCCTATTAAAAAATCGAAGAAACAGCGGTGGATTTTCGCGGTAGCCAGAGCCCTGCCCTTTTACCTTTCATTCGCCGGAATCCCTGTAGTGGATGGAGTGAATCTGAGCCAGACGACTGTCAGCGCGATCTAAAATGTCGCTGCGGTGACGAAGTCCAGGTCTTCACGAACACGCGCTAGGGGTGTACCAGGATGAGCCCCCCATAGGTCGTCGACGCGCTCAAATCCCTACGACTGCGGTCGTTACGATGTAGCTCGGCTAAAACATCGCGCCTGTCGGTGCCGATACCATACAGAGGATCGAGGCGCTTAATCGGCAGGCATACTGCTGTCGCGACCAACGTGGTGCGAGCCTGTCTAGAGCACTGAGCATCAATGGAGGTTTTGCTGGGCTGGAGTGAGAGCAGAGGGGTCGCAGTAGGCCCTTTTTTGTGTCCGCTCCATGAAGCCCACATTCCAAGCGACTACCTGAAGCCCGATGCTGCGCTCCCGATTTCTTTCTGGAGCCAGTCCGCCATGATGCGTCCCGACAGCAAAGTCGAAAAAGTTTACCTCTACCCCAAGCCTGTGGATTTTCGAAAATCCATCGACGGCCTCACCGCCCTGGTCGAGCTGGACATCAAAGTCGCCGTGTTCGACCCCGTACTTTTCGTCTTCCTCAATAAAGCCCGTAACCGCATCAAGGTGTTGTACTGGGAGCGCAACGGCTTCTGCCTTTGGCTCAAGCGCCTCGAAGCCGAACGTTTCAAAACTTCCCCCGACGCCACCGACGAAGCCATCGTCCTGACCGTCCAGGAACTTAACTGGTTACTCGACGGCTTCGACCTCTGGCGCAACCGTCCACATCAGGTTCTGACACCCCGTTTCGTTGCCTGACCCGGTATAATCCGGGGCATGATTTCCTTGCCCGACAACCTTCCAGACGATCCCGTACTACTCAAGCAGATGTTGCTTGAGGCCTACGAAGCACGCTTGCGCGAGCAGGAAGTCAACGAAGCCTATGCCACCCACATCGTCGACCTGAAAGAACAGATCAAGCTGCTGCGTGATCGCCTGTTCAACCGCAAATCCGAGCAGACGGTCGATCCCAATACGCCGCAACTGGCAATGTTCAACGAGCCGGAAAGCGAGCCGTTGCTGGCCGTGGTTGAGGATGCGGACGAAGAAGTCGTTGCCCCAGTCAAACGTCGTGGCAAGCGCAAACCGTTGTCGGCTGAGCTGCCACGTGTCGAAGTCATCCACGACTTGCCCGAGCACGAGCTGACCTGCGTCTGCGGTTGCCGCAAGCATGTGGTTGGCGAGGAAACCAGCGAGCAGCTCGATATCGTGCCGATGCAGATCCGCGTGCTCAAACATGTGCGCAAGGTCTACGGCTGCCGTGGTTGTGAAGCGGCGCCGGTCACCGCCGACAAACCGGCACAGCTGATCGAGAAGAGCATGGCCAGCCCCAGCGTGCTGGCCATGCTGCTGACCACCAAGTATGTCGATGGTCTGCCGCTACATCGTTTTGAAAGCGTACTGTCCCGGCATGGCATCGAAATCCCCCGGCAAACCTTGGCCCGCTGGGTAATCCAGTGCAGCGAACACTTCCAGCCGCTGCTGAACCTGATGCGTGAGCGGTTGTTGGAAAGCCCGGTGATTCACTGCGATGAAACGCGGGTGCAGGTGCTCAAGGAACCGGATCGCGACCCGACCAGCCAGTCCTGGATGTGGGTGCAGGCCAGCGGGCCACCTGATCGACAAGTCGTGTTGTTCGACTACACCACCAGCCGTGCGCAGGAGGTACCGTTGCGCCTGCTGGAGGGCTATCGCGGTTATGTCATGACCGATGATTACGCCGGTTACAACGCGTTGGCATTACAGCCCGGTGTCGAACGGTTGGCGTGCATGGTTCATGCACGACGCAAGTTTGTCGAGGCGCAAAAGGTGCAGCCCAAAGGCAAGACGGGACGTGCCGATGTGGCGCTGGCGATGATCAACAAGCTGTATGGCATCGAGCGTGAACTCAAGGATGTCAGCGATGACCAGCGGTTCATCGGTCGCCAGGAACGAAGCCTGCCGATCCTCGGCCAGTTGAAAAGCTGGCTGGACAAGACGCAGTCCCAAGTCACACCGCAAAGCGTGCTGGGCAAGGCGGTGCACTATCTAGCGAACAACTGGAGTCGGTTGGAGCGCTACGTCGAGGCCGGCCATTTGCCGATCGACAATAACCTGGCAGAGCGTGCGATAAAGCCGTTTGTCATCGGGCGCAAGGCCTGGTTGTTCAGCGACACGCCCAAGGGTGCTGCGGCCAGTGCACAGATCTACAGCCTGGTCGAGACCGCGAAGGCCAACGGCCAAGAGCCCTATACGTGGCTGCGCCACGTACTGGAGCGGTTGCCGCATGCCTCGTCGGTAGAGGACTACGAAGCGCTGCTGCCGTGGAACTGCTCACCGGAGATGCAACGGTAAATCGAAGCTCCATCTGGCGGTAGGTGGGGTTCATGGATCGCACTCCCTTTTTTTACCCATTTCCTCAGTAGTGAGCAGCCAAGGAACAGGTTTCCTGCATCGGTGCGCAAAAAAAACTTCGTCGATTGCAGTATTATCGTGCCATTACGGTAGGTTTCGGTCATATTCAGCTAACTCAGGAACGCTGAAGGTCAGAGAATGGATTCTACTCCCGCCCTCAAAGCTTGGCGCATGTCCAACAGGTTCATTTCATCCGACCTGCCGGCCAAACCTGCACCTGCCGTCGCGGCACAAAGGTGTTCCTGGCAATGCCCTCATGCATCTGCTTATGCATCGCCGTCCCGGTTACTGTCGGTGCTCCATCCCAATCTACATGCCTTGCCGTCCCGTATGTCTCGGGGTGCTGCTTCGTAACAATGAAGATGCAAACGTTGAGTGATTGGATCTTCAATGATCCAGGGGTAATTCAGAGCAGAGAAGATTCGCCGTCTCCGATTGATCCTCTCTCTCCGACCGCGTCACGAAGCTCAGCAAGCTCAAGGAGCTGCTCCGCAGCGCCTAAATCTAAAGTCGTAAGCTGCTCACTAGCGGCCTCCAAGCATCAAACTAAAACGTTAGAGAAAACTATGTCTGAAGAAATTCTAGCTGATACTGAATATCATATTGAAGATGATGCGGAACTAGACCGCATCATATTCCATATAGTCAGCCCCGAGTTAAGCACACCGAAGATATTGATGGAGGTAGAAACGCCCGAAGACTACTCAACGTTCTTCATCGACCGATTGAGAGAAACGATAAAGGGAACCAAATATCGATTCCAAGATAACTCTTGGATAAAAGATCAAGTAAGAACCGCACTGACAAGTCAACACGCGTTTGTTGACACATCAGAACGCCTCGCCGAAAAATTCCAGGAGCTGTTTCAGTCAGACAAACGACTGATACCTGGCGCACTTATGCTTCTTAAAATAAAGAACAAAGACAAAACCTATGGAGCAATAATAAAATATGACGACATGACAGTGATATCGTACACCACCGAGGTGCTAAACGACGGGAAAGCGAAGCCTATTCTTAATCAGTTCTTAAACAATTTTGTCCAAGATAAAAAAGCCATTCAAAAGTCAGTACTCTTTGATATTTCATGCCCTAATTCCAGCATAATATGTACAGACAGAAGTGGTAGCAAAGGTGATATAACAGAAAAATTAAAAGATTTCTTGCAAGCTGATCGACTTTTCTCCAGTACTCTACTGACAGAAAGGCTTATTACAGCCCTAGAGGAAACAGCTAAAAGTCAACCAACTTTAATTCCTCCTGAAATTAGAAAAAGACTAAAAAGCAAGATACGACAGGCGGTCAAAGACACGGTGGAATTCGACCCTGAAAATCACGAGCAAATTCTCACGGCTGCATTTGGCGAGGCCCACAAAGAAGACAAGATAAAAAAAGCCTTTGCAGCATCTTTGAAAAAGCAAAAAATATCAAGCGAAAAATTTGAAATATCTTCTGAAGCGATCAAGCAAGGCTCCAAGAGGATAAAGCAAACGTATGAAGGAGTTCGAGTAACCTATACAAGCGACGACGTAAATAAGAACATTTTTTTTGAAGAGGACGGTGCAAAAAAAATCATTCGGATTGTCACAGATCAATACGTCCTGGAAGACGAGTCAGATGATTGAAATTCTATCTAGACTTTTTTTCGTAAGTGAGTCTTTGGATACGGCATTCTACCGCCCGAAGGATCGCACAGATGAGTCTTTATCTAGCGACTTGAACACACTTGCGAATAGCGGTATTGATTTCTCAATTCAAATCAGCGATACATTTGACGAAAAAATAAGTCTTCCGACATCTGATAGCCACTTAAACTTTGAGATCGAACTAATAGCATTCAATAAATCAAGAACCCTTGATGATATATATTTTTTCACGAAGGAAGGCTTTTTAAAAAACCTTGAATCAAGCGAAATTAGTAAATCTCAGAATATCTTTATCCATGAGGATTTCAGCGAGTTCTCGACTTTAACTTGCCGTTTCAGGAAGTGGGATTTTGATAGTGACAAAGTACAGGAACATCAAAAAAACATAGAAACTGCAGACCCTCGAAAGATCCTTAAGGATTACACCGGTGCTCAAGTCACTTCAAACCAACTGTTTTGGGTGACTCCTACCGAACCTGATACTCCTGATGACTTGTTCTCAAAGTGGCTAGATATCGCCACCCCTAAAGCGGCCCTACTTTTGGCTTCAGAAATTTCCTCTACAGAAGGCGTCCAATACCATACTATAAAGGGAAGCAAAACATTAAACATACCTAATGAGGTGGAATTCACTTCGATTACTAAAGAAACACACTCAAGTATTCACGAAGCTCTATACTGGGTTTTTGAAACATCAAGAGAAACAGAGGTGCGACACACCCTGCTGTCCCAGCGGCTTTCAAATAATGATCTAAAGCAATCTGAACGCTGGACGAAATATATATCGAGAGTGCTCAGGCCTTCCCTATCCAGTGCCCGTGAAGACTACAGAAGCCATTTACTAGTCAAGACTGGAGAATTATTAAAGGCCATTACTGATATTCGAAAGACAGTATCAGACGAGACAAGCAAAATCATTGACAAAACAAGCGCACTTACGTCCAGCCTTCTTCGCGACGCGAGTATAACGTTCATCATTGCCGCATTAAGGCAGACATTGATTGCAAAAAACATAATTACCAAGGAGAGCGCACATTTCCTGCTAATAGCAACGGCAGCCTGGCTTGCGACTAGCATTTTACTAACAGGCTATCAAAATAAAATGTTCATCCGATCTCAAATAAGATTCCGTCGAAACTGGAGTAAGGGCCTGAGCGCATTGATTTCAGAGGACGAGTTAAAGAAGATATCAAGGCGTCCTATCAGGGAAGCTATTGAAAACTATGGGAGAATAAAGAAAGTCATAGATTTCATTTATGCGATACTCATATTTATAATTCTATGCCTACTAGTGCTTGGATAGAAGCACTACAGCCAATATTGAGCAAAAAACCAAATCAAACTTCATGCGCCTTATATCGCGAGGGGTAGATAGATCAAACTCATCGATTCGGCCTAGCTTGAGACATGGAAGGCTAATCTACTGATTACCTTAAGTCAATCAAATCACTTTATTTTATCGTAGTGCTCTATACACTGCACAATACGATTTAATACGACCTTGAAACCAGAAAAATCAATGCTACCTTTTTTGGCGAGCACTACTTTCTTGGCAAAAATTTCCTTTCCATATTCTTTTGAGCTATCCATTTTATTGGATGGATTGAAATTCTTCCCACCTACAATCTCCCCCAGTGTTGCCTTAGTAAACATATCCTCGATTGCTGAATATTTCGCACCACCCAGCGGTGTCAGGACAACATACAGGTTAAGACCAACATGTATAAATTCTGCGTCGCGGCAATTATCAATCGCCAACCCGGTTGGATAAGCTTCCGCACCGAAGTTTTTTCCCTTCAAGAGAGAAAATATACTATCAAAACCCGTATCATTATCCAATAATATGACAACAGGATTGGACGGCTTCGGTGCCTTATAGAAATCGTAGTGTTTCTTAAAGGTTTCAATGAAATCCTTCAAATACGATGTCCCACCATATAGCTGAAGTAAAAACCTAGTCCGCTCAGTATAATTGAACATCGAAACCAACAGCTCATAGGCAGAGTTCGCAGTCTTAAGCTTTGCTAACCTCGGGTATGCAACAGCGAGCCTATTGATTGCTGATTTAATGTAAATATTATCGGTCTTTCCCTCACACAGAATGATAGGCTTTTCATTCGCATAAAAGTGTCGATAATAAAGAAATCGGCTGAATGTGCGTTCTCTGCCACTAAGAAGCTCACGCGTTTTTAAGCCATGCTTAGATAAAGCATACTCTGTATTCAACGGCGGCTTCTGCCGCAGTCGATTATAATAATCAACCTGATCAATAAAATTAAGACGGCCTTCCAACTCAAAAATATTTCCGTCTTTAACCTCATCGCCAATTTTAGTCAAAAACTTTCCAGTCCTGAAAAGCAAATGGCATTGGGATTTAACTGTTCGCCAATACTCACTCTTGACATTTGGCTTTTTATTTACCACCAACCCTGTGACATCTTGGCGAGAGTCTTTATATTGTATGCGGGTCTTTTTTTGGTTGAGGGTAAATCCAGCTCTAGAAATCTCATTGATCAGATCGCGTCCACAAACATAGGTACCCGCATCCTCCTTCATAATATTTGGAGGGAACAGTTTTTCACGCGTGGAAATAGTCAGATCATCAGCATAGCGTGAATATGTACAGGAGTATTTTTTTGCAAGCGCGGCCAACCTTACATCCAAACTGTGTGCTATCAAGTTTGTGATAACTGGCGAGCAGGGGCTACCTTGAGGAAGTTTATTGTCATAACAGGCTATCTGAGCAATAACAGTAGCAATCTCCGGATCGAGGCGGAAATTCTTATTAGATATGAAAAACCCTCTAACACGCCCAAAGTTGAAGCTATCAAAAAAATCTTTGATATCAATATTTAGTACATTCTTTTTACCAAAATGCATCAATGCATTTGTGATAATTGACCGATCACGTACAAATCCATGAGACAGGGTAGAAGTGAAAACATAGGCAATATGCTTTCCACGTTTACCTCTCAAGGATTTAAAAAGTTTTGCAAACCTTCCTTTCGGAGCTCGTGCAGGCTTTGCCTTATTTATATCTTCAATGCAGTCTTGCAGAAGATTAGACAGTGACGACTGAACTGCTTTTAGTCGTTCAGACGGTGAATTAATCGTACGAGTCCCCCCGCTTTTCTTGGGAATCTCGAAGCTATGATACTGAGTCGATGGTTTTAGCTTATACAGCAGATATGTAAGCGCGGAGGCTTTAACTCCTAAAAGCAGCGCGAGTTCAGGCTTCGTCCGAACTGCCCGAAGAGCATCGATTTTTCTCATAATACGCACTGAGCTGGGAAGAGGGGGTGGCTTATGGGCACTCCTACGCAAACTGGAGGGACCGTCAAAAGTTGACAAGTCTCATAAGGCAGTCCTTTCGGACGTTTTTCCCACTGATCGCGATCCGCGATCCAAAATCTGCCCATAAGCCTGAGCCGACACTATCAAAGTGACATCACTGTTTCAATGCTTGATCCATGAGTTTCTGCATAGGAAGAAATAAAACGGTACAACTGCAGTACAGCCATGAGCTTTGAAAGCATTCGCTTTTTTTCGCCAAACCCTTGTATCTCGCGGCCTCCAGCTATGTTAACCTTCACCCAGCTTTAAGTGGTTTCGCTAGACATCCTACTTAGCTCGGCAACTCATAATCCTTTGGTCCACGGTTCGAGTCCGTGTGGGCCCACCAAACTCAAAGCCGCGCATTGCGCGGCTTTCTGCTTTTCGGGTTTTTCGCACCCGTATCAGTCCTAGGTTGGGTCCGAAGGTTGACGATTAAAACGTCATCTTCACCTGCAACCCAGCCGCTAGCGCATTGCCTCTTTGCTTGCCAAAGAAAGCCCCAGGCTCGATGTAGTACTGCACGTCCGGGCGCAGCAGTAGCCATGGTGTCACTTGCGCACCGTAGTTGAGTTCCAGTACTTGCTCCCCGCTATCGAGCCCGGTAATGACGGCAGCGTCTTCTGGGTAGGCTGCAGCAGCTTCCTGCACACCCCGCGTGCGCGGGTTGATAACGGCGCGGCCATAGCCAAAGGAAATGGAGTCTTGCGGGCGGCTGGCAAACGGCTTTTGTTTAACCAGGCCCAGCGAGTACCAGCGGCGCATTGGCGAGGTCGCGGCGTTGCTGGTGGCTGCTTGCCCGAACAACCTCAGCACACTGGCCGGGTCTTGCTCGTCGCGCCAGATCGCCTGATCCACCAGCAGGTAAGCGCCAGTACGGCTGCTGCTTTTGCCGGTGCCGCCAATCTTGGCGTAATCGGACGTGTCGTAGTACCAGCCAACTTTGTATTGGCCATTGAGAAATGCACGGTTATTGATGATCGCCTCCAGCGGCAAGATAGCGCCCGTCGTGCCGTTGCTGGGCATAGCGAACGCTTTGGAGACGCGCGCGTTGTACCCCGGGTTGACCTGGAACAGTGCCGTTTGCAGCGTCAGCGACGGGTTGACGTCATAGCGCAACTCGCCCCCCCAATGTGCGGTCGGGTAGTTGCCCCAGCCACTGCCGCTGGACATGGTCAGCGGATGCGCACAAAAGCCTGCACTGACAAAGTTGGCCAGGATCGGCATGCCGCCGAAATCGGTGCCCATGACCATGTAACCGAGCTTGGTGGACAGGTCGGGCGAGAACAGCGTGCGCTGGTAACTCAACTCGGTCAGCCGCGTATATTCGCCCCCGTAGACCTCTTGCGCGGACATGCGGTTGCCAATCAGGTCTTCGGTGGCGCTGTGGCCGCGACGATCGTTGAGCAGTACTTGCACGCGCCCGGCATCTGGGGTATCGAGCAGTTTGCTCAAATCAAACTGAGCGCCCAAACGTATCTGTTGTGCATAGCGAGTACCGCGTTTGATACCGCCATGCAGGTTGGAAATGGTTTCCGAGGTGTAGTCGCCCGTCAGCTTGATACCCTGGTCTTCCAGCCTCTGACGCTGCCCGCCCCAGTTACCGGTGAGTGTAGGTTGGGTCATCAGGTGGGCAGTATCGGCCAATGCGCAGGGCAGTGGCAGAAGGCAAAGCGATAAACCGCTGCACAGGCTGCCGGCCAGCACGGCGCGGAGGGGTAATGACATTTTGCGCGGGTTCCTTGCTTGAGAAGTCGTTGAACAGTTCTGGCTTTTGCGTGATGGGCTGACTGGCGGGAAAAAAAATCCCCGCGAGCGGGGATTTTTCGTAGTGCACCAGAGCCGTTACGGCTTGCTGCCGTCAGGCAATGCGTAAGCGATGATGTAATCGCCCACATCTGGCGAGTGGCTCATGCCGCCAGCGGAAATCACCACATACTGCTTGCCGGTCGTGGGGGACTTGTAGATCAGCGGCGCTGCTACGGCACCTACTGGCAAGCGGGCCTTCCACACTTCTTTGCCGGTTGCCGAGTCGAGCCCACGCAGGTAGTAGTCCTGGGTGCCCGCGAAGAACACCAGGCCGGATGCCGTCGAAGTAGGGCCGCCGAGTGTCGGCATACCCAAAGGGATCTGCAGGTGCGTCTTGATGCCCAGTGGGCCGGTATCCTGAACCGTGCCCAGTGGCACCTGCCACACCAGTTTCTGGGTGTTGAGGTCAATCGCGCTCATGCTGCCAAACGGTGGCGTATTGCACGGTACGCCCAGCGGCGACTGGAGGATGTCGATCTTCACACCGCCATAGATGCCCGCGACCTGCGGCCGAATAGTGCCCATGAAGCCAGGCACCTCATCGGTCGACACTTTGTACTTGCGGGTGTTTTCCTGGGTTACCAACGACATGCGCAGTGGCATGCGCATGTCGTTGACGAACATCATGCCGGTGTTTTCATCAATAGAAATGCCACCCCAGTTCATGCCACCCAACAGCCCTGGCCATTCGATGTACGGCTTTTCAGAGGGCGGTGTGAACGGGCCGACATACACCGAGTCCTTGAACATGATCCGGCAGTAGAGCTGGTCGAAAGTGGACACACCCCACATCGATTGCTCGGTCAGCGGGTCCGCGCCAATGACGGGCATACCCGCCGAGTACGGCTGGGTCGGTGACAGGTGTTCGCCTTCTGCGGCCGGTGAAGTGGGAACAGGGCGCTCCTGAACTTCAGTGACCGGCTGGCCAGTGCGGCGATCCAGCACGAAGATATGGCCGGTCTTGGTGGTCTGGATCAGCACCGGGGTCTTGGTGCCTTGGGCGTTTTTCATCTCGTACAGCACGGGTTGCGAAGGCAGGTCGTAGTCCCAGACATCATGATGGACAGTCTGGAAAACCCACTTGGCCTTACCCGTCGATGCATCGACCGCGACAATGGCTGTGCCGAACTTTTCTTTCACCTGGTTACGGTCGCCACCCCAATAGTCAGGTGGGCCATTGCCGGTAGGCAGGTAGACCAGATTCAGTTCTTTGTCGTAGGTGGGAATGGTCCATACGTTTGGTGTTTCAAGCGCGAACTGATGGTCAGCCGCCGCAGTGTCGGTGCCCTCAGGCGCACCTACATCCCAGGCCCATACCAACGAACCGCTCAGCACATCGAAGGCACGCACGGCACCAGAAGGCTCGCCGGCCACGATGTCACGTACCCAGCCACCCACCACCGTGAGGTGGCCCATGACCACAGGCAGAGACGTCGGGTGGTAGCGCTTGCTGTTTTCCGTTGGCCCCATGCCCTTCTTGAGGTCAACGTAACCGTCCTCGCCGAAGTTGGGGCAAAGGGTGCCGGTGTGTGCATCCAGGGCAAACAGCCGGGCATCGACCGACGATACCAGGATGCGCTGGCGGCATTGCTGCTCGCTGGCGTGAGAGGCTTTTACCTCGGCGCTCAGGCTGTCGTCCCGGTCGATGTCGTAATAGCCCACGCCACGGCAGGTCACGTGCTCTTCGCTTTTGGCGTGAGGGTCGAACTTCCAGAGAGGTTTGCCGGTATCGCCATCAAGCGCGGTGATCAGGTTTTCCGGCGTGCACGAGTACAGGACGTTGCCGATCTGCAATGGCGTGTTCTCGTCGACACCCGCACCTGGGCCGCTGGTTCTGCGGCCGGTCCGGTAGGTCCAGGCAACTTGCAGGTCCTTGACGTTTTCCGGGGTGATTTGCGTGTAGGGCGCGAAGCGCGTGCCCGAGGCGCTGCGCCCGAAGAACTCCCAGTTTTCCGGGGCTGTGGAGGCAGCGTCTGGGGTTGTCAGGCTACCTGCTGCGATGGGGTTCGAGATGCCGCCATGTGGGAAGAAGGCGGCGATGAACGTGGCGATCAATGCCAGCAACAGGGCAAACCCGGAGCGATTGGCGGTTCGGCGTGTGCGCGAAGAGGTAGTGGGCAGTGCAGCGCCCACCCACAGGCTCAGGGTCAGGATGATGGCCGGGACCACCAGACGCGGCAGCAGTGGCCAGTAACTAAGTTGCCCCACTTCGTAAAATGCCCAGGCGCAGGTGGCCAGGAATATCAGGATCGAAAGTACAATACTGATACGCTTGCGCAAGCACACGGCTACGGCCAGCACGGCGTAGGCAAGCCCCGCCAGCAGGTAGTAACTTGACCCGCCCAGTGCCAATAGTTTGCAACCGCCGTAAATCAAACCCAGCGCCACACACATTACAAGTAGCGCAAATAGCAATCGAGCGGCACTGCTTAACGAGCGCCTCCCCGCGTTGGAACACGTGTCATCCATCATGGTTGTGTAAGCTCTGTGGGTATATGCATGGTTGTTCCATCAGGGCGCAAGCACGCCGCCAGAGAAGTCAGGCTGCGCAGCCTGCCAGTAGCAAGAATCGCCAAGATCATCAGCGTTGGATGAGAGGTCAGTTATTCAGGCAGGCCGCTAGAAAGGCCCTGTTGGCACGAAACTTTGTAAAACGAACAATTATTCAACGTCAGCAACCTGAATACCGAGGTTTGACGTTGCTTAAAGGATAAGTCCGACTATCGCCAGGATAAACCAACGCGTCTGCAACAGCTTTTATACGAACCTGTAACAATGACAAAGCCGCGCCATCGCGCGGCTTTGTCATTTCAACTTGGTCAGGCTTTGCAGATCAAGATTGCATCTTCGATACGGCAGCTTTCCTGTTTACCGTCATACCCCCAATGAATGGAGGGGAGCGGGCCGCTTGCCACAGAACTGCCATCCTCGTTGAACACTTCAATAACCGCGTTCCACAAACTTGTGCGAGGTGTTTCGCTGCCGGGGTCCAGGCATAACAAGTGAGTGATCTGGAAATCACCCTCGTTTTCATAACCCTGATAACCGACCACCATCATCCAGTGGCCACTGCCACCAGGCCAGCGCACCCCGATAATCGGGGCAGACATGCAGTCGATTGAATCCTGGACCTGTTGAACAATGTCTTTTTTACTGCCGGTAACGTACTCAGCGCCCACCCCCACACCACTGAAGCACTCGACCAGCCTCAGCATGTCCTTGTGGTCGGTGCCCTCTGAAACCAGTGCGCCCAAACTACGTATTTCGGAACGAAAACGCCCTTCGCGGCTGTTGCCATGCCAGAGATACATGTTCCTGGCTTCGCCATAACCCATGACGCCCAGGGTAATCAGGGCCATCACCACACTGTATGGGCCACACGCACCGTCCAGTCCACCTTGGCGCAAATGCACCAACTGACCGCCACGAGCATAGGTCAGCGGCCCATCCGGTGAGACCATCAACCAGGGGCTGACTGTCATCTTGTTCATAGCGCGAATCCTTGCATGACGTGAGGTTAAATCGCAGTGAGCGGGGCGGCGGAAGATATCAATCGGCCACCATTCCGTCCACGCAGATCAACCGGCCGGCAAGTTTGCTGAAGATCAACGACCAAGTATTACAGGGTGGTTCCGCGCATTTCTGCTTGGCGGGGGTTGTAGAACGTGGTGTCAGCCGGAATATCGCGCATCACCAGCGACATGGCCCCAATCACCACGTTATCGCCAATGCTGATCCGGTCGGCAACAATGCAGCTGTTGGCGCCCAAGCTGACGTTATCGCCAATGCGCAGCGCATACGCCTGCAGCCCAAGGGTCTTGATGCCGATCGAGCAATTCTGCCGAATGAAGAAATTGCGCCCGATGCTCACGTGACGGGTAATCACCACGCCAGGCAGGTGGGCGATGCGCAGCCCGGGCGCGATCTGTGCGCCGATGTCGATGTCCACGGCATACTTCAGATTAAGCCGCTGCTGCATGCGCTTGGCGTGCCGCCGGGCCAGGCCGCCTCGTGCATCCAGATACTGGGCCAGGCGGAAGGCGAAGAGAAAGCGCAGCTTGTTGTCCTTGCGGGCACGGCGCAGCACGTTGAACAGCAGGCTGATACGGCGCCCGGGCTTTTTCTTGTTGGAGACTTCCAGTCGCCAGCATTCGAGCAGGTTTGCGAGGTTCATGGCATGGCTCCACTGCGTACGGCCTGCCATGATGCCGAAAGAAAGCCAGCGACGCAGCCTTGCCCTGGCGGCCACTGGCTGGCTAGGCTAGCGGGCCCACTGTAGAGACTTGCCATGTCGGATGCCCGCCCCATCACGCTGGATGAAATCGATCGCCAGCTGATCGCCCTGCTGCAGATCAATGCCCGCGAAAGCGTTGCCACCCTCGCCCGCCTGCTCGGTATTGCGCGCACCACGGTCAACTCGCGCCTGGAGCGGCTGGAGAAGAACAAGGTGATCTCAGGCTACGGCGTGCGCCTTGGCCAGCACGTGATCGGGGGTGGTTTGCAGGCGTATGTCGGGATTAAGGTGCAGCCCCGCTCCGGCAAGGAAGTGGTGCGGCGCTTGAGTGCCATGGGGCAGGTGCAGCAATTGTGCGCGGTGAGTGGCGAATTCGATTATGTGGCCTGGCTGCGGACCGATTCGCCAGAACAACTGGACCAGATGCTCGACCAGATCGGCAGTGTCGACGGGGTGGAAAAAACCACTACGTCGATCATCTTGAGCAGCAAGGTCGACCGCGGGCAGCCGCTCTGAAGTGGCTGGCGATCAGGCTTACTGACTGGCGAGTATGCCTCCTAAACCGTGGATTCTCCCGCCACGCTGGCCTGATTCGTCATAATGACTTTAATTGGATACATTTCGACTAAAACCACTACATTCCTCCAACACTCTGCACCTTAATTACGAACACCCCGCTCCCTAAAATGACCCCCAGGCATCTCCTATACTCAGGCTCCGCCCTCCGCGCAGCCCCTCTGGCAAGGTCACTTCATGAACAACAAGAACCGCCACCCCGCCGACGGCAAAAAACCCATCACCATCTTCGGCCCGGACTTCCCCTTCGCCTTCGATGACTGGCTGGAACACCCGGCTGGCCTGGGCAGCATTCCTGCCCAGCGGCATGGCGAAGAAGTGGCGATCGTGGGTGCCGGTATCGCCGGCCTGGTGGCGGCCTACGAGCTGATGAAGCTGGGCCTCAAACCGGTGGTCTATGAGGCCTCGAAGCTCGGTGGCCGGTTGCGCTCGCAAGCCTTCAACGGCACCGACGGAATCATCGCCGAGCTCGGCGGCATGCGCTTTCCGGTTTCTTCAACGGCCTTCTACCACTATGTGGACAAGCTGGGCCTGGAGACCAAACCCTTCCCCAACCCGCTGACGCCGGCCTCCGGCAGCACGGTGATCGACCTGGAAGGCCAGACCTACTACGCCGAGAAAGTCGCCGACCTGCCTGAGCTGTTCCATGAAGTGGCCAACGCCTGGGCCGACGCGCTGGAGAGCGGCGCTCAATTTGCCGACATCCAGCAGGCGATCCGCGACCGTGACGTACCGCGCCTCAAAGAACTGTGGAACACGCTGGTGCCCCTGTGGGACGACCGCACCTTCTACGACTTCGTCGCCACTTCGCGCTCATTCGCCAAGCTGAGCTTCCAGCACCGGGAGGTGTTCGGCCAGGTCGGCTTCGGCACCGGTGGCTGGGACTCGGACTTCCCCAATTCGATGCTGGAAATCTTTCGCGTGGTGATGACCAACTGCGACGATCACCAGCACCTGGTGGTGGGCGGCGTGGAGCAGGTGCCGCAAGGTATCTGGCGGCATGCGCCAGAGCGCTGCGCCCACTGGCCTGAAGGCACCAGCCTCAGCTCGTTACACGGGGGTGCGCCACGCACCGGGGTCAAACGCATCGCCCGTGCCGCCGATGGCCGGCTTGCGGTCACCGACAACTGGGGTGATACCCGCCATTACGCCGCCGTGCTCGCCACCTGCCAGACCTGGCTGCTGACCACCCAGATCGACTGCGAAGAATCGCTGTTCTCGCAGAAGATGTGGATGGCCCTGGACCGCACCCGCTACATGCAATCGTCGAAAACCTTCGTCATGGTCGACCGCCCGTTCTGGAAGGACAAAGACCCGCAAACCGGCCGCGACCTGATGAGCATGACCCTCACCGACCGCCTCACCCGGGGGACCTATCTGTTCGATAACGGCGACGACAAACCCGGGGTGATCTGCCTGTCCTACGCGTGGATGAGCGATGCGCTGAAAATGCTCCCGCACCCGGTCGAAAAGCGCGTGCAACTGGCCCTCGACGCCTTGAAGAAAATCTACCCGAAGACCGATATCGCCGGGCACATCATCGGCGACCCGATCACCATTTCCTGGGAGGCCGACCCGCACTTCCTCGGCGCCTTCAAGGGCGCGCTGCCGGGCCATTACCGCTACAACCAGCGCATGTACGCGCACTTCATGCAGCAGGACATGCCCGCCGAACAACGCGGCATGTTCATCGCCGGTGACGACGTGTCGTGGACGCCGGCCTGGGTAGAAGGCGCGGTGCAGACTTCGCTCAATGCCGTGTGGGGTATCATGAACCACTTCGGTGGCCAGACCCACCCGGACAACCCAGGCCCAGGCGATGTGTTCGATGAAATCGGCCCTATCGCGCTGGCCGACTGAAACAAGGAGGCGCCATGCGCATCGCTCTGTTCCAAGGCGCACCCAACCCACTGGACGTGCCAGGCAACCTGCAACGGCTGCAGCACCAGGCCCAACTGGCGGCTGAGCGCGGCGCTCAACTGCTGGTGTGCCCGGAGATGTTCCTGACCGGCTACAACATCGGCCTGGCCCAGGTCGAACGCCTGGCCGAGGCCAGTGATGGCCTAGCGGCCATGGATGTGGTGGAAATCGCCCAGGCCCATCGCATCGCGATCGTCTATGGCTACCCGGAGCGGGGCGATGACGGCGCGATCTATAACAGCGTGCAACTGATCGATGCCCAGGGTCGCAGCCTGTGCAACTACCGCAAGACGCATCTGTTCGGGGAGCTTGACCGGTCGATGTTCAGCGCAGGCCCCGATCACTTCCCGGTTGTGGAACTGGATGGCTGGAAAGTCGGCATGCTGATCTGCTATGACATCGAGTTCCCGGAGAACGCCCGGCGCCTGGCGCTGGCGGGCGCGGAACTGATCCTGGTGCCGACGGCAAACATGACGCCCTACGATTTCATCTGCCAGGTGACGGTACGGGCACGCGCACAGGAGAACCAGTGCTACCTGGTGTATGCGAACTACTGCGGGGCCGAGGATGAAATCCAGTATTGCGGGCAGAGCAGCATCATCGGCCCGGATGGCAGCCTGCTGGCCATGGCCGGGCGGGATGAATGCCAGTTGCTGGCGGAGCTTGCGCATGAGCGCGTGATAGAGGGGCGCAAGGCATTTCCCTACCTGACCGATTTGCGCCAGGAGCTGCATCTGAGTAAAGGCTGACCGGAACCCCTCATGCCTGACGCTACGCGCCACCTCACCCTCGCCAACGGCCTGCAGCTGACCCTGCGCCATGCCCCGCGCCTCAAGCGCGCGGCGGCGGCGTTGCGGGTGCACGCGGGTAGCCACGATGCCCCGGCGCAATGGCCTGGGCTGGCCCACTTCCTTGAACACCTGTTCTTTCTCGGCACCCGTACATTCGCGCAGCAGCATGGGTTGATGCGCTACGTCCAGTCCCTCGGCGGCCAGGTCAACGCCAGCACCCGTGAGCGCACCACCGACTTCTTCTTCGAAGTCCCACCGGCGGCGCTGGCCGGAGGGCTGGAGCGCCTGTGCCAGATGCTGGTCGAGCCCGACCTTGGCATCGAGCGCCAGCGCCAAGAGCGTGAGGTGATTCACGCCGAGTTCATCGCCTGGTCACGTAACCCGCAGGCACAACAGCAGTTCGCCTTGCTGCAGTCGGTTTCGCCGCAGCATCCATTAAGCGGCTTTCATGCCGGCAACCGGTTTACCCTTGCCCTGCAGGACCCCGCGTTCCAACGGGCTCTCGGGGTGTTTCACCAACGCTTCTACCAGGGCGGGCAGGTCACCCTGAGCCTGTGCGGCCCACAACCCTTGGATGCACTGGAGCGCCTGGGCCGGCAATTTGGCAGCCTGTTCCCGGCGGGTGGGCGTGTCGAGCAAGCAATGCCGCCGCCGCTGCTGGCGGCCGATCAGCCGTTCATCTTCGCCCATGAAGGCCTGCCCGAAGGTGGCGACCGCGCGCTTGGCTTACTGATCGACCTGCTAGGCGACAGCCGCCCGGGCGGATGGCTGAACGCGCTTCGCCAGCGCGGCTGGCTGCGGGGAGTCAAAGCCGAACCGCTGTATGCTTTCGCCGGGCAGATGCTCTGGCACATCGACTTGCAGCTCGGTACCGACGCCTCTGTCGACGAAGCTATCGCATTGCTGCACGGCTGGTTCGGCTTTATTCGCCAGAGCGACCTGCAGCACCTCAATGCCCAGTTCGGCCAACTGCAACGCAGCCGCGAGCGGGCCGCCAGCCCGCTTGAACTGGCACGACGGGACAGCGCAGACCAGCCTTTCTCAGCACTCGACAAGCAAGCTTTACGCTCACTGGAGGCGCTGCTTGCCAGCCTCCCTTACGCCAGCCTTGGTCAATGGCAGATACCCGCCGCCGACCCTCTGCTGACGGCCGAGCCGCTCGCCGCAAAGGCACCGTTACCCGTGGCATTGGCCATCAGCGACGCGCTGCCACCGACACGCGAGTACGCGGCGCTGTACCTGCGCTGGCACCTGCCTTCACCTCTTCGACGTGCGCTGTTTCCCATCCTGGGCAAGGCCTTGCGTCCCTTGCAGGAACGCGCCGAACAGGCGGCGTTGCAACTGCAGTTCAGCGAAGCTGGCGAGTATTGGCAGCTACGTTGCGCCGGCCAACCCTCAGCGGTGCTCCGCGCCGTCGATGAAGCCCTCGCCTTGCTGAACGCGCCCTCACACGATAGCTGGCAAGGGCAGCCGAACCCAGAACCCGCGCAGATCCCGATCAGAGCCCTGCTCAAGCAACTGCCTGACGCCATTCTTGGCAGCAATGCCGAGCCGTTGCCGCCTTGCACACTCGACCAGCCACTGCTTGACCAGGTATGGGCAACTGCCCGCTGGCACGGCCTGGCGCTGGGCGTTGATGAATTGGCCGCCCTTGGCGCCGTGCTGGGCGCCTGCCCAGGCCAGGGCGCCACAGCGACGCCACTGCCCATTTGGCAGGGCCGTCGCTGGGTTGACACTGCGCTCGCCGGCAGCGAAAACGCCCTGCTGCTGTTCTGCCCGGTGGCGGCCAACCAGCAAGCCAGCGGCCGCCTGCTCGCCCAGTTGTTGCAAGGGCCGGTGTACCAACGCCTACGGGTGGAACTGCAATTGGGCTACGCCGTTTTCAGCGCCTTCCGTCAGATAGAAGGCTGCAATGGCCTGCTGTTCGGCGTGCAGTCGCCCCATGCCAGCCATGCCGAAATACTCGCCCACCTGCATGCGTTGCTAAGCCAGGGCGTGACACTGGACTGCACCGCCCGGCAAGCCTTGGCCGAGCAATTCGTCGAGTCGGCCATGGCCAATGCCGAGGTGGCCGAATGGGCATGGCAGGCACACATGGCGATACAATCCGACAGGCTGAATGACCTGCACCGGTCTATCCTGATGACGCAACAGGCCGATCTGGACGTGCTGCTAGGCAGCCTTCTTGCCCACCGCGCCCCTTGGCTCTGCCTGGCCAATGCGGCCGCACCAGGCCCGGCTTGGTGAAGAGCAAAGGAGTATTGTTACGTGAACTGCAAGGGCGCTTTTCCAATAATTAACCTTTCAGTACAAATTTTTCTTGTAAGATAGCGCAATCTCAGTCAAGGGAACCTCCGGCGCCCGGCGGTACCCAACAAGTAGCTGACCAACCCAACCCGTTCGGAAGGAGTCATCCCATGTGGACCAAACCTGCATACACTGATCTGCGTATCGGCTTCGAAGTCACCATGTACTTCGCCAACCGCTAAGCTCTGCTTACGGTTCGACGCCTCGGCCCGCCGGGGCGTTTGTGTTTTTCGGATACGGTTTTCCGATAGAGAGTGGCCATGTACATCCAGATTCTCGGTTCCGCCGCCGGCGGCGGCTTCCCCCAGTGGAACTGCAACTGCGTCAACTGCAAGGGCTATCGCGACGGCAGCCTGCGTGCCACGGCGCGCACCCAGTCGTCCATCGCGCTGTCCGACGACGGCGAGCACTGGGTCCTGTGCAACGCCTCGCCCGATATCCGCGCCCAGCTTCAGGCCTTTGCGCCGATGCAACCGGCCCGCGCCCTGCGCGATACCGGCATCAATGCCATCGTCTTGCTCGACAGCCAGATCGACCACACCACCGGCCTGCTCAGCATGCGCGAAGGCTGCCCGCATCAGGTCTGGTGCACCGACATGGTCCACCAGGACCTGACCACCGGCTTCCCACTGTTCAACATGCTCAGCCACTGGAACGGCGGCCTGCAGTGGAACCGCATCGAGCTGGAAGGCAGCTTCGTCATCGACGCCTGCCCCAACCTCCGGTTCACCCCCTTCCCCCTGCGCAGCGCCGCGCCGCCCTATTCACCGCACCGCTTCGACCCTCACCCGGGCGACAACCTGGGCCTGCTGGTCGAAGACACCCGCACCGGCGGCAAGCTGTTCTACGCCCCAGGCCTTGGCCAGGTCGACGACAAGCTGCTGGCGATGATGCACGGTGCCGACTGCCTGCTGGTCGACGGCACCTTGTGGGAGGACGATGAAATGCAGCGCCGTGGCGTCGGCACCCGCACCGGCCGCGAGATGGGCCACCTGGCGCAGAACGGGCCAGGCGGCATGCTCGAAGTGCTCGATGGCTTCCCGCGCCAGCGCAAGGTACTTATCCACATCAACAACACCAACCCGATTCTCGATGAAGACTCGCCTGAACGGGCCGAGGTCCAGCGTCGGGGCGTAGAAGTCGCCTTCGATGGCATGAGCATCACGTTGTAAGGAGGCCTGATGAGCGACCCATTGCCGATGTCCCCTGCCGAGTTCGAGCAGGCCCTGCGCGCCAAAGGCGCCTACTACCACATTCATCACCCCTATCACGTGGCGATGTACCAGGGCCGCGCCACCCGTGAGCAAATACAGGGCTGGGTAGCCAACCGCTTCTACTACCAGGTCAACATCCCGATGAAGGATGCCGCGATCCTGGCCAACTGCCCGGACCGCGAAGTGCGCCGCGAGTGGATCCAGCGCCTGCTCGACCACGATGGCGCCCCTGGCGAAGACGGGGGTATCGAAGCCTGGCTGCGCCTTGGCCAGGCCGTTGGCCTGGACCCTGAGCAACTGCGCTCCCAGGAGCTTGTGCTGCCCGGCGTGCGCTTTGCCGTAGACGCCTACGTCAATTTTGCCCGTCGCGCCAGCTGGCAAGAGGCGGCCAGCAGCTCGCTGACCGAGCTGTTCGCCCCGCAGATCCACCAGTCGCGCCTGGACAGCTGGCCACAGCACTACCCCTGGATCGACCCGGCCGGCTACGAATACTTCCGCACCCGCCTGGGCCAGGCCCGGCGTGATGTCGAGCACGGGCTGGCGATTACCTTGCAGCACTACACCACCCGCGCGGGCCAGGAGCGTATGCTGGAGATCCTGCAGTTCAAGCTGGATATCCTCTGGAGCATGCTCGATGCCATGAGCATGGCCTACGAGCTGAACCGCCCGCCTTATCATTCGGTCACCCAGGAACGGGTCTGGCACAAGGGGATCGCCCTATGAGTTTCGATCGCAAGCAGGTGCCGAACTGGCGCCCCGGCTACCGCTTCCAGTACGAGCCGGCCCAGAAAGGCCATGTGCTGCTGTACCCCGAGGGCATGATCAAGCTCAACGACAGCGCCGCGCTGATCGGCGGCCTGATCGACGGCCAACGCGACGTCGCGGCGATCATTGCCGTACTGGCCCAGCAGTTCCCGGATGTCCCGGAAGTGGCCGACGACATCGAGCAGTTCATGGAGGTGGCCCGTGGCGAACACTGGATCGTCCTCGCCTGACCTGCCGGCCACGCCCGAGGTCGGCCTGCCGCTGTGGTTGCTGGCCGAGCTGACCTACCGCTGCCCGCTGCAATGCCCGTACTGCTCCAACCCGCTGGACTTCGCAGCCCAGGGCCAGGAGCTGAGCACCGCGCAGTGGTTCAAGGTGATGGCCGAGGCGCGCGAAATGGGCGCCGCGCAGATCGGTTTTTCCGGTGGCGAACCGCTGGTGCGCCAGGACCTCGCCGCGCTGATCGGCGAGGCGCGCCGGCTGGGCTACTACACCAACCTGATCACCTCGGGCATTGGCCTCACCGAAGCGCGCATCGCCGAGTTCAAGACCGCCGGCCTGGACCACATCCAGATCAGCTTCCAGGCCAGCGACGAGCAGGTCAACAACCTGCTGGCCGGCTCGAAGAAGGCCTTCGCGCAGAAGCTGGAGATGGCCCGTGCCGTAAAAGCCCACGGCTACCCGATGGTGCTCAACTTCGTTACCCATCGGCACAACATCGACAAGATCGACCGCATCATCGAGCTGTGCATCGCGCTCGAGGCCGACTTCGTCGAGCTTGCCACTTGCCAGTTCTATGGCTGGGCGCACCTCAACCGCCTGGGCCTGCTGCCGACTCGCGCACAGCTGCAGCGGGCCGAACGCATCACCAATGAATACCGTGACAAGCTCAAGGCCGAAGGCAACCCGTGCAAGCTGATCTTCGTCACCCCTGACTACTACGAAGAACGCCCCAAGGCCTGCATGAATGGCTGGGGCAACCTGTTCCTCACCATCACCCCGGACGGCACCGCCCTGCCCTGCCACGGCGCCCGCCAACTGCCGGTGCAGTTCCCCAACGTGCGTGACCACGACCTGCACCACATCTGGTACGACTCGTTCGGTTTCAACCGCTTTCGCGGTTACCAATGGATGCCTGAGCCCTGCCGCTCCTGCGACGAGAAGGAAAAGGACTTCGGCGGCTGCCGTTGCCAGGCCTTCATGCTCACCGGCGATGCCAGCAACGCCGACCCGGTGTGCGCAAAATCGGCGGATCACGGCATCATCCTCAAGGCCCGCGAGGAGGCAGAAACCGCCCAACTCGCCATTGAAGAGATGACCTTCCGCAATGATCGAAACTCCCGTGTCATCGCCCGCGGCTGAATTCAGCGCAGCCCAGGCCGTCGCCGCTGGTACCGACTTCGCCGAGCTCAAGGTCGGCCCCACCGGGTTGTTCTGGAACGAGTTTCGCCCGGCCGACGGTGCCTGCCGAATCTGGCACTGGCATCAACACCAGGCCCAGTGCCTGACGCCGGATGGTTTCAGCGTGCGCAGCCGGGTTTACGAATATGGCGGGGGCAGCTTTTGCCTCGGCGGTGAAGGGCTGGTCTTCGTCAACGAGAACGATCAGCAGCTCTATACCCAGACGCTGGACGGCGCCGTACCCAAGCGGCTTACCGACGACCAGCAGTGCCGCTACGGCGATGTGCACTGGCACGACGGCCAAGTGCTGGCGGTCGAAGAGCGCCATGGGCAAACCGTGGAGCATCGCCTGGTTGCCCTGCGCGAAGGCTCGCGCGAGGTGCTGGCTGAAGGCGCCGACTTCTACGCATCACCCACCGTGAGCAGTGATGGGCAGCGCCTGGCGTGGGTCGAATGGGACCGCCCGGCACAACCCTGGACACACACGCGCCTGCTACTTCGCCAACGCGACAGCAGCGGCGCATGGGGGCCTGCGTGTTGCGTGGCAGGCCAGGACGAGTCTCTGCAACAACCGCGTTTCGACGCGCAGGGCCGCTTGTATTGCCTGTCTGATCACGACGGTTTCTGGCAGCCCTGGGGGGAAGTCAACGGGCACTGGCAGGCCCTGCCCGCCGAACCCGCCGACCATGCCTCGGCGCCCTGGCAACTTGGCGCCAGCAGTTGGCTGGCCCTGGGGCCGCAAAGCTATGTGGCCAGTTGGTTCGAGGGCGGTTTTGGGCAGTTGGGGCTGCGCACCACCGAGCAACCGGTAGAACGTTTCGCCAGTGCCTACACGCGCTTTCGCAGCCTGGCCATGGATGACGGGCACCTCTATGCCATCGCCGCATCCCCCGTCAGCCCGGCGGCAGTCATTGCCATCGACCGCAGCAATCACGAGGTACGCGTGCTGGCAGGGGGGGCCGAGGTACTGCCCGCCGAAGCCATCAGCATGCCGCAGTCCATTCGCTACACCAGTGGCAACGGCCTCGCCCATGGCTTCTTCTACCCGGCCATGCACGCCAAGGCGCCCGCGCCCCTGGTGGTGTTTATCCATGGCGGGCCGACGTCGGCCTGCTACCCGGCGCTCGACCCCCGCATCCAGTACTGGACCCAGCGCGGCTTCGCCGTCGCCGACCTGAATTACCGGGGCAGTACCGGCTATGGCCGGGACTATCGCCAGGCCCTGCACCTGCACTGGGGCGAGCGGGATGTCGAGGATGCTTGCGCAGCGGTCACGCACCTGGCCGGGCTGGGGCTGATCGACCCGCACAAGGCCTTCATCCGCGGTGGCAGCGCGGGCGGTTACACCACGCTGTGCGCCCTGGCGTTCCACGACGTGTTCCGAGCGGGGGCCAGCCTCTACGGGGTCAGTGACCCTATTGCCCTGAGCCGCGCCACGCACAAGTTCGAAGGGGATTACCTGGACTGGTTGATCGGCGACCCACTGCAAGATGCCGAGCGCTATCACGCACGCACGCCACTGCTGCATGCCGCGCAGATCAAGGTGCCGGTGATTTTCTTCCAGGGTGAACTGGATGCTGTGGTGGTGCCGGAGCAGACGCGCCTGATGCTCGATGCACTGAAGGCAAATGGCATAGAAGCCGAAGGGCACTTTTATGCGGGGGAGCGACACGGGTTCCGCCAGGCAGAGAACCTGGCGCATGCGCTGGAAGAGGAGTGGAAGTTCTATTGCCGGGTGTTAGGCCAGGTCCCTCACTGAATCTGGCCTTTCGTCGCGAAAAGGGCCGCAACGCGGCCCCAATGCGCTCATCGCTTGGCGATGATATACACCGCATGCACGATCCCCGGAATGTACCCCAGCAGGGTCAGCAGAATATTCAGCCAGAATGCCCCGCCGAAGCCCACCTGCAGAAACACCCCAAGTGGCGGCAGCAGGATGGCGATGATGATACGAATGAAGTCCATGCGAGTCTCTCCTGAAGGGTCTCAACAAAGACTAGCCGCGCTTCGCAGAGGTTCCACACCCCTGCAATACCGGGCAAAAAAAAACGCCCCTGGCCAAATGAAACAGGCCAAGGGCGATGCGCAGAAACGCCAGACGGTTCGTTGAATTCGGTTATGCCGGCATTTCCCGGCGGGCCTGCTGCTGTGCATGCAGACGAGCAAAGGCGCGGGCCAGGCGCAGGAGCATTTCGTCGATGTTGCCCTTGCTCACGGTCAGCGCGGGCGAGAAGCGCACCACATCGGCCTGCGGGGCATTGAGCAGCAGGCCTTCATGCAGAGCAGCCTTGACCAAGTCCTGAGCGACGCGCTCCTGCAGTTGCAAGGCCCACAGCAGGCCTTGGCCGCGCGCCTCGCCCTGGCCATATCGCCCCGCCAAGCGGCAAAGGCCATCGCGCAGGTGGCGACCGCTGTCCTGTACATGCTCGAAAAAGCCAGGCTCCAGCACGGTATCGAGCACTGCCAGGCCCGCAGCGCTCATCAGCGCGTTGCCATGGTGGCTGCCTTCCAGCTCACCCGGCTCGGCGCAGCAAGCGCTACCGCGCGCCAGCAAGGCCGCCAGCGGCACACCACCACCCAGGCCCTTGCCCAGGGTGATGATGTCGGCCCGCACGCCGTAGCTCTGCTCGGCGAGCAGGGCGCCACAACGGCCGATGCCGGTCTGCACCTCATCGAGGATCAACAGGATGCCCAGCTCGCGGCACAGTGTTTCGACGCCCTTCAGGTACGCCTGCGTGGCCGGAATAACACCTGCCTCGCCCTGGATCGGTTCGAGCATGATCGCGACGGTGCGCGAATCCACTGCTGCATGCAGCGCCGCCAGGTCATTGAACGGCACCTTGCTGAAACCCGGCAGGCCCGGTTCGCAACGATTGCACGGCAGTGGGTCGGAGGCCGACAACGCGCCCAGGCTGCGGCCATGGCAAGCCTGGCTGGCAGTGATGATGTGATAGGCGCCGTTACGGTGTAGCTGGCCCCATTTGCGCGCCAGCTTGATCGCCCCTTCGCAGGCTTCGGCGCCGCTGTTGAGCAGGTAGGCCTGGTCGCTGCCGGTGCTCTGGCACAGGCGTTCGACCAGTGCCAGCAGCGCGCGGCTGTGATAACCGGAACCTGGGTTGATCAGTGCCTGGGCCTGGTTACCCAGTGCCTTGACCAGCACGCTGGGGCTGTGGCCAAGGCTGTTTACCGCACCACCCTGGGTGAAATCCAGGTAGGCATGCCCTTCGCTGTCCCACAACCACGAACCCTGACCACGCACGAACATCTGCGGCGCGCGTTCGGTGCTCGGCATCAGGCGCTCGCGGGACAACTGCGGCGCATCCACCACGGTCACCGGCGCACGCTTGGGCTCGGCGACAGCGGCGGCTGCCGACCGGCGCAGGTTGAACAGGTTCATCAGGGCTCCAACCAATCACGGTAAAGGGCGGCTATGTGCGGTCTGAATGCCGGCACTTGATATTTAGCCTTGCCTATCAAAAGTGTTTTTCATCTGGGGTAACAATCAGCTCAATGACCGCTGTAACCCTCTGGAATACGGCGATAGACTAGGCTTCGCAACGGTTTTCGACCATTTCGTTTTTCCAGCATTTTCGATAAGTGTTACTTATGGATTTCCGCCAACTGCGTTATTTCGTCGCGGTGTACGAAGAAGGCCACGTAGGCCGCGCCGCCGAGCGTCTGTCACTGTCCCAGCCAGCGCTTTCCCAACAGATACGCCAACTGGAACACAGCCTCGACCTGAACCTGTTCGAGCGCAGCAACAAGCGCCTGCTGCCGACCTTGGCCGCACACACGCTGTACAACCATGCCCTGCCGTTGCTCGATGGCTTGCAACGGGCCCATGAGGCCATGCGCAACTTCAAGGGCCAGTCCCTGCGCACCTTGGCCATCGGCGTGCTGCAGACCGTGCGGCCAAGCCTGGTGCCGCAGCTGCTCGAACGCTTGCGCAAGGCACAGCCGCACCTTGTGGTGCAGATCTACGAGCTGTCGGGGCTGGAAATCGAACGGCGTTTGCTCAATGGCAGCCTGGACATCGGCATCAGCTACCTGCCGCCGCGCCAACCTGGGCTGCATGGCCTGCTGCTGTACGAAGATGAACTGCAGCTTGTCATCCCCGATACCCACCCCTTGAAGGATTTCAAGAAGGTGTCGATCCGTCAGGCAGCCGAGCTACCCATGCTGATGCTGGGCGAGGAGTTTCAGATTCGCCAGATCTGGCAGGCGCAGTTGGCCAGCCAGGGGCGTCGGCCGCAGGTGCAGGCAGAAATGAACAACATGGCCGGGATTCTCGACAGCCTGGCGCACACGGCGCTGGCCACCATCCTGCCTGGCCGGGCCAAGGACGCGGCCGAGGATGACCAGGGCCTGCTGTGGAAGCCATTGAGCGAGCCGCGGGTGCCGCTCAAGGTTGGGCTGGTGTTCCGCGATGCACAGCGCCAGCAGGCGTCGGTCGAGCTGCTGCGTACATTGCTGGAAGAAGAGACAGACGCGCGCCACCTGGGAGGCTCGCCACTGGATGTGCTCGGCTGAAAGGATGTGCTCGGCTGCAAAACACGCGCACAAAGAAAACCCCGCCGAAGCGGGGTTTCCCAGACTGTTTCCCTGTGACATCCGTATCGCCCCGCCATCCTGGCAGGAAGTCCTTCGTCGTCTTCCTTGATCTGTCCTTTGCGCTTCCTGCGCAACGTCCATGTGGTAAAGATTACCTGTGGATCCAATCTGAGAACAGTGGTGAAAAGTCACCACGTTGTGTAGGAAAAAGCTTACAAAGAGGATTCATTGCTAGTCATACCGGAGATTGGGAGCGCTTCGCCCCCCAGCATCAACCGATCAGAACTGCTCAGCCTCCAGCAGATACAGCGCCTCGCTCCCCGCCTTGACCGAGGCCACCAATGACTGCACCCGCGGCAACAGACGCGCAAAGTAGAACCGCGCCGTCCCCAGTTTGCCGGAGTAGAAGGCTTCATCCCCCTCGCCAGCCTTGGCCGCCCGCGCCATCAACGCCCACATGTAGCCATAGGCGACGTAACCAAACGCCTGCAGGTACTCGACCGAAGCGGCGCCAATTTCATTGGGGTTACCCTTGGCCTGCTCCAGTACCCACTCGGTCAGCCCGTCCAGCTGGTCAAGGTAAGCACCCAAGGGTTTGGCAAACTCATCCAGTTCACTGTCGGCACCGGCGACAAACCGGCGTATCTCGTCGGAGAACAGCTTGTAGTACGCACCCCCACTGGCCACCACCTTGCGCCCCATCAGGTCGAGGGCCTGGATGCCGTTGGTGCCTTCGTAGATCTGCGTAATCCGCACATCACGTACCAATTGCTCCTGCCCCCACTCCCTGATGTAGCCATGCCCGCCGAACACCTGCTGGCCATGCACGGTGCACTCAAGGCCAAGGTCGGTGAGGAAGGCCTTGGCAACCGGGGTCAACAGCGCCACCAGTTCTTCACTGCGCTTGCGGGTGGTCGGGTCTTCGCTGTACTTGGCACTGTCGAGCTGCATCGCCACGTAGCTGGAGAAGGCGCGTCCGCCTTCGATCAAGGCCTTCATGGTCAACAGCATGCGCCGTACGTCCGGGTGGACGATGATCGGGTCTGCGGCCTTGTCCTTGGCTTGCGGGCCGGTCGGGGCGCGGCTCTGCAGGCGGTCACGGGCATACTCCACGGCGTTCTGGTAGGAACGTTCGGCCGATGCCAGGCCTTGGATGCCTACGCCCAGGCGCTCATAGTTCATCATGGTGAACATGGCCGCCAAACCCTTGTTCGGCTCACCGACAATGTAACCGACCGCTTCGTCGAAGTTCATCACGCAGGTGGCTGATGCCTGGATACCCATCTTGTGTTCGATCGAGCCACAGGTGGCGGGGTTGCGTGCGCCCAGGCTGCCGTCCGGGTTGACCAGGAACTTGGGCACCAGGAACAACGAAATACCTTTGGGCCCGGCCGGGGCATCCGGCAACTTGGCCAGCACCAGGTGGATGATGTTCTCGGTCAGGTCATGCTCGCCACCGGTGATGAAGATCTTGGTGCCACTGACCTTGTAGCTGCCATCGGCCTGGGGCTCCGCCTTGGTGCGGATGATGCCGAGGTCGGTACCGGCATGGGGCTCGGTCAGGCACATGGAGCCCGCCCAGACGCCAGCGTACATGTTGGGCAGGTAGGCTGCCTTGAGTGCTTCACTGGCGTGGGCATTGATCGACAGGCAGGCGCCGGCAGTCAGCATCGGGTACAGGCCGAAGGCCAGGCTCGACGCGTTGACCATTTCCTCGACCTGGGCCGAGATGACCTTGGGCATACCCATGCCGCCGAACAGCGGGTCACCGCCCACACCCACCCAGCCGCCTTCGGCATAAGTGTTGTAAGCGTCGATGAAGCCAGCGGGCGTGCTCACCGCACCGTTGTCCCAGCGGCAGCCCTCTTCATCGGCGGCGCGGCTGAGCGGGGCGATGGTCCGCGCGGTGACCTTGCCGGCCTCCTCCAGCACAGCCAGGGCGGTTTCGGCATCGACCACGTCGGCCAGCGCGGGCAACTGTGCCCATTGCTCGGCCACGTTGAAGACTTCATTCAGAACGAAGCGCATGTCGCGCAGGGGCGCTTTATAGTCGGCCATGACAACCTCTCGCTAGTAGGGTCGGGGCGGTCTCGGAGAACCGCGACACTGGGTTGCTGGCAGTGTAACCGAACAACTTTTACGAGACATAGGGTCATCAGTTGACCGTATGGTCTAATCTGGTCATGCCATTCGCACCGCTCCACGTTGCGATTGTTGCCCATGCACCATGACACAATTGCGCCCCGCCTCTTTGGCGCTATACAGCGCCTGATCGGCAGACTTGAGCACGGCCTCCGGGTTGCGGTGATCGGCCTGGCGCTCGGCAACGCCGATGCTGATGGTTACCGAAACCGTACCGGCGCCGCTGCCACCGCGGCGCTGTCGCCCTGCCGAATCGTCCTGCGGGCGGCTGTTCGGGTCACGCAGTTGCATGGCGTAGTTGGCAATCATCTCGCGCACGGCTTGCACGTGTGGCACACATTCTTCTGCCGTCTTGCCCGCGAAGACCAGTGCAAATTCCTCGCCGCCATAGCGATAGGCCCTACCGCCGCCGGTGATCTTGGACAACCGGCTGGCCACCAGCCGTAGCACCTGGTCGCCGACATCGTGGCCGTGGGTATCGTTGAATTTCTTGAAGTGGTCGACGTCGGTCATGGCGATCACATAGTTGCGCCCCAGCCGTTGCATGCGCTCGTTCAAGGCGCGGCGCCCCGGCAGGCCGGTAAGCTCATCGCGAAAGGCCATCTGATAAGCCTCGTGCGCGACGGCAGCGGCGATCATCAACATCACCTGGCTGCACATGATGTTCAGGGTGAAGGGCAGGATGAACGTTTGCGGCAGCATCCAGAAGACGCCGATCAGGCCAATCACCTGCGCCGCGTGCAAGGGCCTGGGCTCGCGCAGGTACTGCACCACCAGCAGGATGAACACCGCGAGGAACAACGGGTAGGCCATCTGGATCAGGCTCATCCACTGGCCATGCAAGGACGGCCAGCGGATCTCCGCCAGCCACGTCAGCAGCGTATCGGGGTAGCTTTGCTCGAGGGCCACAGCGACGCTGGCAACGGCAAACAGCACCGCGAAGCGCGCGACCAGGTCCTGCAGCAGGTGGGTGCGCTCCTGCCAGGCGCCATACAGCGCGAACAGGGCTGGTAGCAGCAGGCACACCAGATGGAAGATCACCGCGGCATCCGCGCGCACGTGGCCGTTGTCGCGGTAGAAGTCGGTCTGGGTGTCGAGCAGATAGTAGGCGATGTACACCGTGACCATCAGAAACAGCTCGCGCTGGCGGCGATAAACGGCGCAGTAGGCACCACCCAATAGCAGGACCAAGGTGGGCAGCACATTGAACAGCGACGTGAAAAAGACACTGAGGTCTCTTACGTAAGCCGCCGCAAGGCCTGCCAGCAACAGAAACAGCGAAGGCAGGAAGTGGCTTACGCGTACAGCATCAAGACGAAACAAGGGTAATCTCCAACCCGGCAGATCAATAGTGGCATTGTGCCCTTATTTCATCGGCAGCGCGCGTGAACAGTTGAATACCCGCTGGCAATGCCCTGGCCCCGAAACGAAAAAAACCGCCTGCCGGTGAAGGCAGGCGGGTTTTTTCTACAGCTTATGGGTCAGTAAGACAGACCGAAGTGCTCTTCTTCCATCGCCATCAGGTTACCTGCACCCGACAGCATCGCCGCCACATGGGTACGGGTACGCGGCAGGATGCGCTGGAAGTAGAAGCGCGCGGTCTGCAGCTTGGCGGTGTAGAACGCCACTTCTTCAGTACCGGCAGCCAGCTTTTCGGCAGCCAGGCGGGCGATGTCAGCCCAGAAGTAGGCCAGGCAGGCATAACCGGAATACATCAGGTAATCGACCGAAGCGGCACCCACTTCTTCGCGATCTTTCATGGCGGCCATACCGACCTTCATGGTCAGCTCGCCCCATTCCTTGTTGATGGCCGCCAGCGGCTCGACGAACTCTTTGACCGCCTCGACGCCTTCTTGCGCCTGGCAGAACTTGTGCACGATCTTGGTAAAGCCCTTCAGCGCTTCACCTTGGGTCATCAGCACCTTGCGGCCGAGCAGGTCGAGGGCCTGGATGCCGGTAGTGCCTTCGTACAGCATGGAGATACGGCTGTCGCGCACGTTCTGTTCCATGCCCCACTCGGCGATGAAACCATGGCCGCCGTAGATCTGCACGCCGTGGTTGGCGGCCTCGAAACCGACTTCGGTCATGAAGGCCTTGGCGATCGGGGTCATGAAAGCCAGCAGCGCGTCAGCTTTCTTGCGCTCTTCTTCGTCCTGGCTGTACTTGACGATGTCGACCTGCTTGGCGGTGAAGTAGACCATGGCGCGGTTGCCTTCAGCGAAGGCTTTCATGGTCAGCAGCATGCGGCGCACGTCTGGGTGGACGATGATCGGGTCGGCCGCCTTTTCAGGGGCTTTAGGGCCGGTCAGCGAGCGCATCTGCAGGCGCTCACGGGCATACTTCAGGCCGCCCTGGAAGGCCACTTCGGCATGGGCCAGGCCTTGCAGTGCGGTGCCCAGGCGAGCGGTGTTCATGAAGGTGAACATGCAGTTCAGGCCTTTGTTGGCCGGGCCGATCAGGTAGCCGGTTGCGCCGTCGAAGTTCATCACGCAGGTGGCGTTACCGTGGATGCCCATCTTGTGTTCGATCGAGCCACAGCTCACGGCGTTACGCTCGCCGGCAGCGCCTTCGGCGTTGGGCATGAACTTCGGCACGATGAACAGCGAGATGCCTTTGGTACCAGCCGGGGCATCGGGCAGGCGGGCCAGCACGATATGGACGATGTTGTCGGCCATGTCGTGCTCGCCAGCGGAAATGAAGATCTTGGTGCCCGACACTTTGTACGAACCGTCAGCCTGAGGCTCGGCCTTGGTACGCAGCATGCCCAGGTCAGTGCCGCAGTGCGGCTCGGTCAGGCACATGGTGCCGGTCCACTCGCCGGAAACCAGCTTGGTCAGGTAGACCTCTTGCTGCTCAGGCGTGCCGTGCTCGGAAATGGTGTTCATGGCGCCATGGGACAGGCCTGGGTACATGCCCCACGACCAGTTCGACTCACCGACCATCTCGCTCAGGGCCAGGCCCAGCGATTCCGGCAGGCCTTGGCCGCCGTGGGCAACGTCATGCGCCAGGCTCGGCCAGCCACCCTCGACAAACTGCTCGTAAGCCGCTTTGAAGCCGGTCGGCGTCTTCACGCCCGACTCGCTCCAGGTGCAGCCTTCCTGGTCGCCAACGCGGTTCAGCGGGGCGAGTACCTGCTCACAGAATTTCGCGCCTTCTTCAAGGATCGCGTCGACCATGTCGGGCGTGGCGTCCTCGCAACCCGGCAGGCTCTGATAATGCGCTTCGTAGCCGAGCAGCTCGTCGCGAACGAAACGGATATCACGCAAGGGGGCTTTGTAGTCAGGCATTGCGGTGAACCTCTGTGATGAGTTCGGGGGTGATCGGTACTACCGACAAGCTCTTGGCGGCTTTCGATCAAACAGTTGTTTGAAACTTACGTTTAGCACGCGCGGATGTCAAGAAGGGACGATGGTGCCATTTACGTCACGAAAAATGACGTTTCGGCCACTGCACGACGATCAGTGCCTGAAATGCACAGGCTGCGGGAGCGGGTTTACCCGCGAACAGGGCCTCCCAGACGATAAAGGTGTCTGATCGGACGCATTCGCGGGTAAACCCGCTCCCACAGTGTTGAAAGGAGGTGTTTTACAGGGGATGCCAGAAATCAGGCGTAGGTGTCGATGATCCGACCGAGCATTTCGTCGGAAGCCTTGACGACTTTTGCGCCAAGCTCGACTTCATGCTTGCCCAGTGCCAGTTGCACGGTACTGGTCGCCATGTCCATTTGCTGGCTGCGATCGACCGCGCGCAGGCGTTCTGCCTGAAAGTCGCTGGACTGGCTGGTGGCAGTGCGCTCGGCACTGTTGTTGGCAATCTGGCTGGTGTTGGCAATCTGGCTGGCGGCTTGATCGACGCGGTTCTGGCCGGTCTGGATTGCGCTCAGGCCCGCGTAGTAGGCGGAGCTACCGGTGATTTCCATGTCAGGACTCCATTGACGCTGGATGACGAACAGGCCTAATTAAAGCAGGCGACGGCAGAAAAGGCCCGTTTAAATCGTTAATGGCCCAGTGCCAGTCGATAGACAGCGGCGGTTAATCGAGCAAATCAAGCTGTAAATGCTCCGCCACCATGTCGGCACTCGCCTGCTTCAACTTGGGCACCCGCCCCAGGCAAGGCGCGGGCAACCGCTCGGCGAGGCTGGCCAGGTTCTCTTCCAGGCGCGACGTGCGCGGTTCGATGATGTTCGCCACCCAGCCCGCCAATTGCAGCCCGTCGCGGGCGATCGCTTCGGCGCTGAGCAAGGCATGGCTGATACAGCCCAGGCGTACCCCCACCACCAGAATCACCGGCAGTTTCAGGGCGATGGCCAGGTCAGACAGGTTGGCCTGGCCCGACAACGGCACGCGCCAGCCACCGGCGCCTTCAATCAAGGTGAAGTCGGCGTTTTGCTGCAGCACGTTGCGCATCGCCGCCAGCAGCTCGGGCACGCCCAGCGTGACGCCAGCCTCACGGGCCGCGACATGGGGTGCGATCGCAGGCTCGAAGGCAAACGGGTTGACCTGTTCGTACGGCAACTTGATCGAGCTTTCATCGATCAGCGCTTGCGCATCGCTGTTGCGCAAGCCCTTTGGGGTTACCGTGCAACCGGACGCCACCGGCTTGGCCCCCAAGGTGCTCATGCCTTGCAACCGCGCCGCATGCAGCAGGCCGGCGGCAATGGTGGTCTTGCCGACGTCGGTATCGGTACCGGCAATGAAATAGGCCTGGCTCATCTGACTCCCCTTACCCCTGTGGCTTGCGCAACACACCATAGACCACTTGATAAGTGGCTGGCAGCCCCTGGGGCTGGCGAAATGCCTCATATGCCTGCAACAAGCTTTGCATGCGCGCGCGGCCGGTCAGGCCCGAGGGGCGGCCCGGGTTGATGTTGTGGGCGCCAAGGGCCTTCAGTTCGTGGGTCAGGCTGCGTACATCCGGGTAGTGCAGCACATGCGCACGCTGCTGCAGCGTCACGTGCTGCAAGCCACTGCCTGCGCACAGGCGCTGGTAATCGTCGAAGCGGCGGAAGCGGTTGACGTGCACCAGGCCATCCACCGCCTGCCAACTGGCGCGCAGCTCGTCCAGGGTACCGACGCACAGGCTGCTGAACGCCAGTACACCGCCTGGGCGCAGCACCCGCCGCGCCTCATCCAGCACACTGGCGAACTGCCCGCACCACTGCACTGCAAGGCTGGAGAACACCAGGTCGACGCTGGCCTCACGCAGCGGCAGGCGCTCGGCATCGCCGACCACGTGGTACTGGGCGCCGCCCTGCTCATGCCGGGCATGGCGCAGCATGCCTTCGGCGATATCCACCGCCACGCCACTGGCCTGCGCGAAGCGCTCGGCCAGCACCCGGCTGAAGTGCCCGGTGCCGCTGCCCAGGTCAAGCCAGCGCGACGGTGCCAGCCCCGCCGGCAACTGGCCCAGCAGGCTCATGCCAACGTCGCGCTGCAAGGCCGCGACGCTGTCGTAGCTGGCCGCCGCGCGGGAAAACGAGGCCGCCACCTGGCGCTTGTCCGGCAGCGCGCCGGGCAGGGTCGGACGGGAAAGGTCAGTCATCGCCACTCTCATGCAGGAAACTCTTGATGCCCGCCGCCAGCTCCTGTGGGTACTCCAGCAGGAAGGCATGGGAACTCTCTTCGACCAGGCCGACTTCCACGTCCGGCAACAGTTCGCTCAGGGCCTTGGCGGCCTCCGCCGGTACCAGCGCATCGCTACCGGCGAACAGGTGCAGTTGCGGCCCGGCGAAGTGTTGCAGGGCCGCGCGGGTATCCAGTTGCGCCAGCACCTGCAAGCCGGTGGCAAGGTACAGCGGGTCGGTGTCCGGCACCCCTACGCCAAGCTGACGCAGCAACGTACGCGGTTGCAGGGCACCGTCGCTGCACAAGCTGCGAAAGCGCTTGAGCGTCACCTGGGTGTGGCTGCGGCAACCGTCGAGGAAGGTGCCGAAGGTGTCGTCGGCCATGCCGTGGGGCCAGTCCGGCCGCGCCACGAAGCTGGGGTTGCTGCCCAGGGTCAGCAGGCCGCAGCAGTGATCACCGCGCCTGCTTGCCAGCTCACTGGCCAACATGCCGCCGAGCGACCAGCCGCCCAGCCACGTATCAGTCGGCAGCTTGCGATCGAGGTGGTCGACCCAGGCCTGCACATCGGCCTCGGCCAGTTCCGGCAGGGGCATCAGCTCGACCTGCAGGCGTGCATCCTGGGCCCTGAGGCTGGCAGCCAGTGGCTCCAGCGCAGCGGTGCCCAGGCCCCAGCCGGGCAATAGAATCAGTCGATTTCGCATCGGCGCTCTCCAGTGGTGCGCTCCAGTTGTGGATAACACTCGGCCAATGCATTCAACAATAGCTGCACCTGCGCCTCACTGTGCGCGGCGCTCAGCGTCACCCGCAGGCGCGCGCTGCCGGCGGGCACGGTGGGAGGGCGGATCGCCGTCACCAGCAAGCCCCGCTCGCGCAACATCTGTGACAGGCGCAGGGCCTGGGCGCTGTCACCGATCATGATCGGCTGAATCGGTGTGGGGCTGTCCATCAGCTCAAGGCCGATCTGCTGGGCGCCCTGGCGGAACTGGCGGATCAACGCGGCCAGGTGCTCGCGGCGCCAGGTTTCGCGGCGCAGCAGCTCCAGGCTTTTAAGCGTGGCACAGGCCAGCGCCGGGGGCTGGCTGGTGGTGTAGATGTAAGGTCGGGCGAACTGCACCAGCGCCTCGATCAACGCTTCGCTACCGGCAACAAAAGCGCCGGCCGTGCCGCAGGCTTTGCCCAGGGTGCCGATCAGCACGGGTACATCATCCACACCCAAACCAAAGTGCTCGACGATACCGCCACCCTGGGCCCCCAAGGTCCCCAGGCCATGGGCATCATCAACCATCAGCCAGGCGCCGCGGGCGCGGGCGGCCTTGGCCAGGGCCGGCAAATCGGCAAGGTCGCCATCCATGCTGAACACCCCATCGGTCACCACCAGGGTATTGCCCACGGCCTTGTCCAGGCGGCTGGCCAGGCTGGCCGGGTCGTTGTGCAGGTAGCGGTTGAAACGGGCACCACTGAGCAGCCCGCCATCCAACAGCGAGGCGTGGTTGAGGCGGTCCTGCAGCACCGTGTCGCCCTGCCCGACCAGCGCAGTGATGGCGCCCAGGTTGGCCATGTAGCCGGTGGAGAACAGCAACGCGCGCGGCCGCCCGGTCAGCTCTGCCAACGCCTCTTCGACCTGGTGGTGCGGCGTGCTGTGGCCAATCACCAGGTGCGACGCGCCGCCACCGACACCCCAGCGTTCGGCGCCGGCCTGCCAGGCGGCGATCACCTCCGGGTGATTGGCAAGGCCCAGGTAATCATTGCTGCAAAACGCCAACAGCGGCTGGCCATCGACCACCACTTCAGGCCCCTGCGGGCTCTCCAGCAGTGGCCGCTGCCGATACAGGTCTGCAGCGCGCCGTTCGGCCAGGCGCGCTGCCAGGTCAAAGGCCATCTCAGGCCGTTGCTGCGTTGTAGAACATCTCGCTGCTGCGCTGTTCGACCAGCGCCTGCTCGATGGCTGCCTGGTGCACTTCATCGGCGTGCTCTTCGCGGGCCTCAGGCTTGATACCCAGGCGGGCGAACAGCTGCATGTCCTTGTCAGCCTGCGGGTTGGCGGTGGTCAGCAGTTTCTCGCCATAGAAGATCGAGTTGGCGCCCGCCATGAAGGCCAGGGCCTGCATCTGCTCGTTCATCTGCTCACGGCCGGCAGACAGGCGCACATGCGACTTGGGCATCAGCAGGCGGGCCACCGCCAGCATGCGGATGAAGTCGAACGGGTCGACATCTTCTTCTTCGGCCAGCGGCGTGCCCGCCACCTTGACCAGCATGTTGATCGGCACCGACTCCGGGTGCTCGGGCAGGTTGGCCAGCTGGATCAGCAGGCCGGCGCGGTCATCCAGCGACTCGCCCATGCCGAGGATGCCGCCAGAGCAGATCTTCATCCCGGCATCACGCACATAGGCCAGGGTTTGCAGGCGTTCGCTGTAGGTGCGGGTGGTGATGATGCTGCCGTAGAACTCGGGCGAGGTGTCGAGGTTGTGGTTGTAATAGTCGAGGCCGGCCTGGGCCAGCGCCTGGGTCTGGTCCTGATCGAGCTTGCCGAGGGTCATGCAGGTTTCCAGGCCCATGGCCTTGACCCCTTTGACCATCTCCAGCACGTAGGGCATGTCCTTGGCCGACGGGTGCTTCCACGCCGCGCCCATGCAGAAGCGGGTCGAGCCAATGGCTTTGGCGCGGGCGGCTTCTTCCAGCACCTTCTGCACTTCCATCAGCTTCTGTTTTTCCAGCCCGGTGTTGTAGTGGCCGGACTGCGGACAATATTTGCAATCTTCCGGGCAGGCGCCGGTCTTGATCGACAGCAGGGTCGAGACCTGCACGCGGTTTGCGTCGAAATGCGCGCGGTGCACGGTTTGCGCCTGGAACAGCAGGTCGTTGAATGGTTGCTGGAACAGCGCCTTGACCTCGGCCAGGGTCCAGTCGTGACGTGTTGTTGCAGTTGTGCTGGCGCTCATCGGCGTTTCCTTGTTTAGGCTGTAACTGGCGCCGGGACAGGAATGCCCGCCAGCGCATCACGGATAGCTCGCATAGTCATGGAAGGCCTATGAACTGTCAACCCAACCTGAAAGCACTGGTTTACAAGTGTGTAAATATTAACCAACACTGTCTGCTCTGCGACGCCCCTGCCGAACAGGCGTACTCACTGTGTGTCGCCTGCGAACAGGCGTTGCCTTGGTTGCAGGACTACTGCCTGCGCTGCGCACTGCCTTTGCCCATGGCCAACCTGACCTGCGGCCAATGCAGCCGCCGGGCGCCGGCGTTCGACCAGGTCATCGCGCTGTGGCATTACGGGTTCCCGGTAGACACGCTGATCAGCCGCTTCAAGCACAAACGCCAGTGGCCGCTGGGGCGGTTGATGGCCGAATTGCTCGGCCAGGGCCTGCAACACCGCTATGCAGAAGGCCTGGCGCAACCTGACCTGCTGTTGCCTGTGCCCTTGGCCAAGCGTCGACTGCGTGAGCGCGGCTTCAACCAGGCCGGCATGCTGGCGCGCTGGTTGGCGTCGCAGCTGGGCATCGATTGCGACGAGAGGCTGCTGCTGCGTACACGCGAGACCCAGGCGCAGCAGCACCTGGATGCCAAGGCCAGGCGCCGCAACCTGCGCCAGGCGTTCTGCGTCACCGGGCACAAGGCACTGGCGGGGAGGCATGTAGCGGTGGTCGATGACGTGCTGACTACCGGCACCACCGCCCAGTCGATTGCCCAGGTGTTAACCAAGGCCGGGGCACGCCGGGTCGATGTGTATTGCCTGGCACGCACCCCCAAGCCCGTGTAGGAGCGGCCTTGCGTCGCGAAAGGGTCGCGCAGCGGCCCCCGGATTCCAGCGTCGCTGCTAATCTCGGATTCCAGCGTCGCCGCTAATCCCGGATTCCAGCGTCGCCGCTAAAATCGATGGGGGCCGCTGCGCAGCCCTTTCGCGACGCAAGGCCGCTCCTACACCAATCAGGGCCATGCAACCAATCAGGGCCATGCTATAAAGCAACGACCTTGCATCAACCACTGATTATCCTGCCCATGTCCCTACCCGCCCTGCTCACCCAGCACATCGCCCGCCGCCCGCAACGCATCGCCCTGCTCCAGCACATCGCCGAACAAGGCTCGATCACACGCGCCGCCAAGGCCGCAGGCGTCAGCTACAAAGCCGCCTGGGACGCCATCGACGAGCTCAACAACCTGGCCAGCCAGCCCCTGGTCGAGCGCAGCACCGGCGGGCGTGGCGGCGGCGGCGCACGCCTGTCGGTCGAAGGCGAACGCGTGCTGCGTCTTTATCAACGCCTGCAGGCCCTGCAGGCACAAATCCTGGAAGCGGCCGAAGAGTCCAGCGACCTCGACCTGCTCGGGCGCCTGATGCTGCGCACCAGTGCGCGCAATCAGCTGCAGGGCAAGGTCAGCGGCCTACGCCGTGAAGGCCGGCATGACTGCGTAAGCCTGGCGCTGGGCGGTGGCCTGGAGATCGAGGCGCTGATTACCCACGACAGCACCGCGCGCCTGGAGTTGACCCTGGGGACAATGGTGGTGGCGTTGCTCAAGGCCGGGTGGGTGCAACTGCTGGGGGATGGCGATGACGCCGACGCGGGCAGCAACTGCCTCAAGGCAACGGTGGAACACGTGCTGGCGGACGCTGACGGGCCCAGCGAAGTACGGCTGGCGCTGGGCAATGGGCAGACATTGTGCGCGTTCGCCGAAAAGGCGTGGTTGACGCGCAATCGGATTCAAACGGGCAGCCAGGTACGGGCACAGTTCCATCCTTCTTATGTGCTGCTGGGGGTGCCGGTGTAGCTTGGCCGCACCGTTTGGCAAGGTGGAATGCGTTACCATGGCTGCACGCCGCCTATCCCCGGAGCCACCATGTCACACCCCTTCGTCACCCTCACCCCCGACTTGGTCCTGGACGCCGTAGAAAGCATCGGCTTCCTCAGCGATGCCCGGATCCTGGCGCTGAACAGCTACGAAAACCGCGTCTACCAGGTAGGCATCGAAGACTCACAACCGCTGATCGCCAAGTTCTACCGACCTGGCCGCTGGAGCGATGCGGCGATTCTTGAAGAACACCGCTTCACTGCCGAGCTTGCTGATTGTGAAGTGCCCGTGGTCGCGCCTCTGCAGCACGACGGCCGCACACTGTTCGAGCACCAGGGTTTTCGCTTCACACTGTTCCCCCGCCGTGGCGGCCATGCACCAGAACCCGGCAACCTCGACCAGCTCTATCGCCTCGGCCAGTTGCTCGGCCGCCTGCACGCCGTTGCCGCGACACGGCCGTTCGAGCATCGCGAAGCGTTGGCTGTGGACAACTTCGGCCACGCCTCCCTGCAAACCCTGCTGGAAGGCAACTTCGTCCCGCGCGAATTGCTGCCCGCCTTCGAGTCCGTGGCCCGCGACCTGCTGAAACGGGTCGAGGATATCTACGCGCGCACCCCACACAAGGTGATGCGCCTGCACGGCGACTTGCACCCGGGCAACCTGATGCATCGCGACGAGGTGTATCACGTGGTCGACCTCGACGACTGCCGCATGGGCCCGGCGGTGCAGGACCTGTGGATGATGCTCGCCGGCAGCCGCGAAGAACGCCTCGGCCAACTGGCAGAGCTGATCGACGGCTACAACGAGTTCCACGACTTCGACCCACGCGAGCTGCCCCTGATCGAGCCGCTGCGCGCCTTGCGCCAACTGCACCACAGCGCGTGGCTGGCGCGGCGCTGGGACGACCCGGCATTCCCGCGAAGCTTCCCGTGGTTCGGCCAGCCGCGCTACTGGGGCGACCAGATTCTCGCGCTGCGCGAGCAGATGGCAGCCCTCGATGAACAACCGCTGAAATTGTTCTAGAAGTGCGCTGACCTCTGTCTACAATAGGCGTCGCTTTATTTAGCTACCTAAGCAAGGATTCTGCATGCACGCCGCAAACCCGCAACGCGGGTACATCCTAGGCCTCAGTGCCTACATCATCTGGGGCCTGTTCCCTCTCTACTTCAAAGCGATCCAGAGCGTGCCGGCGGTGGAGATCATCGTCCACCGGGTGCTCTGGTCGGCCTTGTTTGGCTCGCTGCTGTTGCTGGTATGGAAGCACCCCGGCTGGTGGCGCGAACTGCGCGACAACCCGCGCCGGCTGGCCATCCTGGCGCTGAGCGGCGCGCTGATCGCTGGCAACTGGCTGACCTACGTATGGTCGGTGAACAATGGCCGCATGCTCGAAGCCAGCCTTGGCTACTACATAAACCCGCTGATCAACGTGCTGCTGGGCATGCTCATCCTGGGCGAGCGCCTGCGCCGCCTGCAATGGCTGGCAGTGGCCATGGCGGCGGTGGGCGTGGCCCAGCAGGTATGGCAGGTCGGCAGCCTGCCCTGGGTCTCGCTGGTACTGGCGCTGACCTTCGGCTTCTATGGGCTGATCCGCAAACAGGCGCCCGTGGCAGCGTTGCCGGGCCTGGTGGTGGAAACCTGGATGCTGGTGCCCCTGGCCCTTGGCTGGCTGTTGCTGCACCCCGCCGCGATGAGCGCGCAGGGCGCGTTCTACACCAGCAGCGAAGCGTTGTGGTTGATGGCGGCAGGGCCGGTAACGCTGGTGCCGCTGGTGTGCTTCAACGCTGCCGCACGCCATCTGCCGTATACCACGCTGGGCTTCCTGCAGTACCTCGCCCCGACCCTGGTGCTGCTGCAGGCGGTGCTGCTGTTTGACGAGCATTTGTCGTCGAGCACCCTGGTGGCGTTCGTGTTCATCTGGGCAGGTTTGGCGATATACAGCGTCGATGCCTGGCTGAATTTGCGCAAGCGCGCCTGATCAAAAAACGATCAAAACTCTGCAGGGCACGTGGGTCGTGGCCTGCAGAGACATCTCCAGAGGTTATCCACACCCTCGTCCCCGTGCTTTGTGCACAAGCTGCTGCATTCTGGGCGTTTTTTGATCAAACCTTTGCAGGCCTTGATGCGCGCGGGCTGGAGAGGTGCGCCCCCAGGTTATCCACAGGGCCGTACCTGTAAAACGGGGGATAACCCTGAGGCCGCAAAGCGGCCCCAGCCATCGCGGATCACTCTTCCGCCCGCAGCTCCAACTCCACCATCAAATCATCCGCCAGGCTCTCCAACCGCTGCTGCAGTTCGTCCAGCGACAAGGTCAACGGCAGCGCCAACAATGCATTGGCATGAAACAACGGCTCACTGCTCATCGGTGCAGGCCGCACTTCAGTGGTAAAGCGCTCCAGGTTCACCCCAAGCTCGGCCAGCAGCCGGGTGATATCGCGCACGATCCCGGGCCGGTCATTACCCACCAGCTCCATGGCGATAGGCTTCCAGGTGCACGACGGCTCGATGCCGCTCTCGGCAATCAATACACGAATATCGTAGCGGGCCAGGGCCTGCAGCGACGCGACCAGTTCTGCATAATTTTCCGCCGGCACCGCCACCCGCAGGATGCCGGCGAACTGCCCGGCCATGCGCGACATGCGGCTTTCCAGCCAGTTACCGCTGTGGTCGGCGATGCATTGGGCAATGCGTTCGACCTGGCCGGCCTTGTCAGGGGCAATCACAGTGAGTACAAGATGATCCACAAGCCCTTCCTCTGTGTCGAACCGCGCTGGGCGGCGATAAACCGGGGGATCGATTGAGTATAGGCAAGGCGCGGCAACCTGCCGCAGGGCAATCGACATGACTAATCGTGTACTGTTTCAAGATTTATCTGGAACAATCCACCTGTTTTTTGCGAACATACCAATTCCCAGCGTGACCATACGCGACCAACGGGTCGCACAACGACGCTTTTAGTCTGATTTTGCCCCGCCTACTGCTTCATGTAGTATCCCGTGGCGCGGACTACAAAACGTCGTTTGGATGTCTGCCAAGGCGCCTGTGAAAATACGCACACTGCCCGCCAGCCCGTCTGGCAGGCCGCACCCAGCCGCCCTCGGGTTCATCCGACCTGGGCACGCACTGGTGCCGTGTTTAGAGAAGCGCTACAGGCTTAATACAGAAGAGCGAAATAGCTGAGCAGAGTGAGGCAAGCAATGACTGGATACGTTCAAGTCGGTGGCCTTCAGGTCGCCAAGGTCCTGTACGACTTCGTGAACAACGAAGCCATCCCCGGGACCGGCATCGTCGCCGAGCAGTTCTGGGCAGGTGCAGAGAAGATCATCAATGACCTCGCTCCAAAGAACAAAGCCCTGCTCGCCAAGCGCGACGAGCTGCAAGCCAAGATCGACGCCTGGCACCAGGCACGCAAAGGCCAGGCCCATGACGCCGTAGCCTACAAAAGCTTCCTCCAGGAAATCGGCTATCTGCTGCCACAAGCCGACGATTTCCAGGCCACCACGCAGAACGTGGACGAAGAAATCGCCCGCATGGCCGGCCCACAGCTGGTAGTGCCGGTGATGAACGCCCGCTTCGCCCTGAACGCCGCCAACGCCCGTTGGGGTTCGCTGTACGACGCCCTGTATGGCACCGATGCCATCAGCGATGAAGGCGGCGCCGAGAAAGGCCAGGGCTACAACAAAGCCCGGGGCGACAAGGTTATTGCCTTTGCCCGCGCCTTCCTCGACGAAGCCGCGCCACTGGCTGCAGGCTCGCATGTCGATTCCACGGCCTACAGCATCAAAGCCGGCAAGCTGGTCGTCGCCCTCAAGGGCGGCAGCAACAGCGGCCTGCGTGACGATGCCCAACTGATCGGCTACGTCGGCGATGCCGCCGCGCCGACCTCCGTGCTGCTCAAGCACAACGGCCTGCACTTCGAAATCCAGGTCGATGCCAGCACCCCGGTTGGCAGCACCGATGCCGCCGGCGTCAAAGACATCCTGATGGAATCGGCACTGACCACCATCATGGACTGCGAAGACTCGGTCGCGGCCGTGGACGCCGATGACAAAGTCATCGTCTACCGCAACTGGCTGGGCCTGATGAAAGGCGACCTGGCCGAAAGCGTGAACAAGGGTGGCAAGACCTTCACCCGCACCATGAACCCAGACCGCGAATACGCCGCGCCAAACGGTGGCACCGTCACCCTGCACGGCCGTTCGCTGCTGTTCGTGCGCAACGTTGGCCACCTGATGACCAACCCGGCGATCCTCGATGCCCAAGGCAATGAAATCCCCGAAGGTATCCAGGACGGTCTGTTCACCAACCTGATCGCCCTGCACAACCTCAACGGCAACACCAGCCGCAAGAACACCCGTACCGGCAGCGTCTACATCGTCAAGCCGAAGATGCACGGCCCTGAAGAAGTGGCCTTCGCCGCTGAAATCTTCAGCCAGGTCGAAGACCTGCTGGGCATGCCGCGCAACACCGTCAAGGTCGGCATCATGGACGAGGAGCGCCGTACCACGGTCAACCTCAAGTCCTGCATCAAGGCCGCTGCCGAGCGCGTGGCGTTCATCAACACCGGCTTCCTCGACCGCACCGGTGACGAAATTCACACCTCCATGGAAGCCGGCGCCGTCGTGCGCAAGGGCGCCATGAAGAACGAGAAGTGGATCGGCGCCTACGAGAACAACAACGTCGACGTCGGCCTGGCCACCGGCCTGCAAGGCCGTGCGCAGATCGGCAAAGGTATGTGGGCCATGCCCGACCTGATGGCTGCCATGCTCGAGCAGAAGATCGCCCACCCGCTGGCCGGTGCCAACACCGCCTGGGTACCTTCGCCGACCGCCGCTACCCTGCATGCCCTGCACTACCACAAGGTCGATGTGCAGGCGCGTCAGCGCGAGCTGGCTACGCGCACCCCGGCTTCGGTCGACGACATCCTGGCCATCCCGCTGGCCGCCGACACCCACTGGTCGGCCGAGGAGATCCGCAACGAGCTGGACAACAACGCCCAGGGCATCCTTGGCTACGTGGTTCGCTGGATCGATCAGGGCGTGGGTTGTTCGAAGGTGCCGGACATCAACAACGTCGGCCTGATGGAAGACCGCGCCACCCTGCGCATCTCGGCCCAGCTGCTGGCCAACTGGCTGCGCCACGGCGTGGTCAACGAGGCGCAGGTGCTGGAAAGCCTCAAGCGCATGGCGGTGGTGGTCGACCAGCAGAACGCTGGCGACCCCCTGTACCAACCGATGGCGCCGAGCTTCGACGACAACGTCGCGTTCCAGGCGGCCGTGGAGCTGGTGATCGAAGGTGGCAAGCAGCCGAACGGTTATACCGAGCCGGTACTGCACCGTCGCCGTCGCGAGTTCAAGGCGCGTAACGGGTTGTAAGTCACATCTGCGTACGGGGGCCGCTTTGCGACCCCCCTACCCATCACCCAATCTTCAGTTCTTTCTTCACCAGCTCCAGCAGTTTGCCCAGGTCCACCGGCTTGAGCAAAAAGTCGACCACCCCCAGGTGCATCACGTCTACCGCCTCTTTCACATCGGTGTCGCCCGACACCACGATGATCGACAACGCCGCCCGCTCCGACTTACGAATATACCGGATCAGATCCAGGCCATCCTTGGGCTCCATGCGCAGGTCAGTGATCACCAAGGCGATCCTCGGCTCGTAATGCAGCTTGAACATCGCCTCCTGGACCCCGTCGGCCGTCATGCAGTCGATGCCTCTGCTTTTCAGGTACAGGCTCAAGGCCTCGCTGTTCACTCGGTTGTCATCCACCACCAGAACCACAGGCTTGGGCGCAATAGGCGCCACCAGCCCGGCCAGTGCCTCGCGTTCGGCGTCACTCAGGATGTCGTCATGCTCAACCATGGTCGTCTCGTCAAAAAGTCTTGCTCACCGGTAAGACCGCGCTTTGCGATATTGATCACACGCCGCCCATAGACTTACGTCCAATGGGCACCACACCTCAGCCAGCCGACCATGGGGACCGAGAACAACAAGGCCGGCACCTATATATAGATATATATAGTTCGGCGTAGCGATACGGTCAGTGTCATGAGTAAAAAGGACGCCTACAGCCAGGCGGGCAGGACGGCTGTGCTGCAGAACATACAAGGTACGTTGCAGTTTCTGCAGCGCTTCCCACCCTTCAACCAGATGGAGCACAGCCACCTGGCGTATCTGGTCGAGCAGTGCCAGCTGCGTTTCTATGCCAGTGGCGAAAGCATCGTCAAACCCGCCGACGGCCCGGTCGAGCACTTCTACATCGTCAAACAAGGGCGCGTGGTCGGCGAACGCCAGCACCTGGTCAAACCCGGTGTGGAGACCACCTTCGAGATCACCAGCGGCGAGTGCTTCCCCCTGGCCGCCCTGCTTGGCGAGCGCGCCACCCGCACCGAGCACCTGGCCGGTGAGGACACCTTCTGCCTGCAACTGAACAAGGCCGCTTTCATCCGCGTCTTCTCCCTGTCGGAAGCCTTTCGCGACTTTGCCCTGCGCGGGGTCAGCAGCCTGCTCGACCAGGTCAACCAGCAGGTGCGCCAACGCGCCGTGGAAACCCTCGGCACCCAGTACTCGCTGAACACCCCCCTGGGGGAGCTGGCCATGCGTCACCCGGTGGTGTGCAACCCCGACACGCCGCTGCGCGACGCCGTGCGGCTGATGCACGAGCAGCAGGTCGGCAGCATTGTCGTGGTCGACCCCCAGCGCTACCCGATCGGCATCTTCACCCTGCGCGACCTGCGCCAGGTGGTGGCGGGCGCGGATGCCGACCTGGGCGCGCCCATCGACCGGCACATGACCGCCAGGCCGTTCTACCTCAGCCCGCAGGCCAGTGCTTTCGATGCCGCCATGGCCATGACCGAGCGGCATATCGCGCATGTCTGCCTGGTGGACAACCAGCGCCTGTGCGGGGTGGTTTCCGAGCGTGACCTGTTCTCCCTGCAACGTGTCGACCTGGTGCACCTGGCGCGTACCATCCGCCATGCCCCGCGCCTGGACACCCTGGTGTCGCTGCGCGGTGAGATCAGCCAGCTGGTCGAGCGCATGCTCGCCCATGGCGCCTCGTCGACGCAGATCACCCAGATCATCACCTTGCTCAACGACCACACAGTCTGCCGGGTGATCGAACTGGCCATAGCCGAACGCGGCGACCCAGGCGTGCCGTTCAGCTGGCTGTGCTTCGGCAGTGAGGGGCGACGCGAGCAGACCCTGCACACCGACCAGGACAACGGCATTCTGTTCGAGGCCCGCGACAGCGCCGAAGCCGACGCGATCCGTGCCCGCCTGCTGCCCCTGGCGCAGTACATCAACCAGTGCCTGGCACAGTGCGGCTTTACCCTGTGCAAAGGCAATGTCATGGCCGGCAACCCCGCGCTGTGCCTGTCACGCGGGGAATGGGCGCGGCGCTTTGCAGGATTCATCCGCGAGGCAAGCCCCGAAAACCTGCTGGGTTCGAGCATCTATTTCGACCTGCGCGTGGTCTGGGGTGACGAGCAAGGCTGTGAACAACTGCGCCAGAGCCTGCTGGCCCAGGTCGCCGACAACCGCATTTTCCAGCGTATGATGGCCGACAACGCCCTGCGCCAACGCCCACCGGTGGGGCGCCTGCGCGAATTCGTGCTGACCCGCCAGGGCAACGACAAGGCCGCCACCCTCGACCTCAAGGTGCAAGGCCTGACGCCCTTCGTCGATGGTGCGCGCCTGCTGGCCCTGGCCAACGGCATCGGCGCCTGCAACACCCTCGAACGCCTGCGCCAGCTGGTGCAGAAGGGCATCATCGAACCACTCGACGGTGCGGCTTACGAAGAGGCCTACCACTTCATCCAGCAGACCCGCATGCAGCAGCACCAGCGCCAGACCCGCGATAACCTGCCCTACTCCAACCGCGTCGACCCCGACAGCCTCAACCACCTGGACCGACGCATCCTGCGTGAGTCGCTGCGCCAGGCCCAGCGCCTGCAAAGCAGCCTGGCCTTGCGGTACCAGCTATGAGCCTGTTCGCCTGGCTGCGCCCCAGCCTGCCCACGCTGGACGACACCGCGCGCCAACGCCTGGCGCAGTTGCCCAAGCCGGCTGCGCTGGGGGTGTGCACGTTGCGCGAACAGCGCTGGGTGGTGCTGGACCTGGAAACCAGTGGCCTCAACCCCAACCGCGACCAGGTCCTGTCGATCGGTGCCGTGGCCATCGAGGACGGTGCCATCGACTTTGCCCAGCAGTTCGAACGCACTCTGTACCGCCCCTCCCAGAAGACCAACGCCAGTGTGCTGATTCACGGGCTAGGGCCCAGTGCCCTGGCCGCGGGTTGCGACCCAGTCGAGGCGTTGATCGACCTGCTCGACTTCATTGGCGACAGCCCGGTGTTGGCGTTCCATGCGCCTTTCGATCAGCGCATGCTGGCGCGGGCGCTCAAGGAAAGCCTGGGCTATCGCCTGCAGGTGCCGTTCCTGGATGTGGCTGAACTGGCGCCGATGCTCAACCCCGACACGGTACTGCGCGAAGCCGGGCTGGATGACTGGGTCGCCCGCTTTGGCCTGCAGGTTGAAGAGCGCCACCATGCCAGCGCCGATGCCCAGGTCACTGCCGAGCTGGCGTTGATCCTGTTCAGCCAGGCTCGCCGCCAGCAGCTCGACAGCCCGTTGCAACTTGAGCAGCGGTTGCGCGGGTGGCGGCGGCGTGCGGCACAGAGTCACGGTTTGTAGGGCTTGGATGATTCAGCGCCTGGAAGCCCCGCCCTGGTGGCAATCCGATAAGCGTCCATTGCGCGGCGCCCCCCGCCTCTGCAACAATCGCGAATAATTATCGTTAGTTAATGCATTCGTTCCGGGGGGAGGCTGCTTGTCTTCTGCACACAGCCCACACGCCGAGCTGGTCGGTGCGCTTTACCGCGATCACCGCAGCTGGCTGCTCGCCTGGCTGCAACGCAGCATGGCCTGCCGCCAACGTGCCGAAGACCTGAGCCAGGACACCTTCGTGCGCCTGCTCGGCCGCGAGCAACTAGACACGCCCCGCGAGCCGCGCGCCTTTCTGGCCGCCGTGGCCAAGGGGCTGCTGTTCGACCACTTCCGCCGCGCCGCACTGGAGCAGGCCTACCTGGCCGAACTCGCCCACCTGCCGGAAGCCGAACAGCCCTCCCCCGAAATCCAGCACCTGATTCTCGAAGACCTCAAGGCCATCGACCGCCTGCTTGGCAAGCTGTCGAGCAAGGCCCGTGCGGCCTTCCTGCATAACCGCCTGGACGGCATGGGCCACGCCGAAATCGCCGAGCGCCTTGGTGTTTCGGTCTCGCGGGTACGCCAGTACATCGCCCAGGGCATGCGCCAGTGCTATGTGGCCTTGTACGGGGAGCCGACGTGAACGGTTCACCGGTCTCGTCGCGGGTGCTGGATGCAGCCATTGCCTGGAAGCTGAGCCTGGACCAGGGCAGCGGCACGCCAGATGAACGCAGTGAGTTCATGCGCTGGCACGCTGCCAGCGAAGAGCATGCCCGCGCCTGGCGCCAGCTGGGTTGCCTTGACCTGCGCGTCAGCGCCGCTGCCGGGCCCGCGCGCCAGGCGCTGCTGCAATCGCGTGCCGGCTTGCGCCGGCGCATCGGCAAGGTGGGCGGTGGCCTGGCGGGCATGTTCCTGCTGGGTTCGTTGCTGGCTTGGGTCGGCGCCCCGTCGCTGTCAGCGCACTACTGGCTGGCCGACCAACGCACCGCCACCGGCGAGCTGCGCACCCTGCGCCTGGAAGACGGCACCTTGCTGAGCCTGAACACCCACACAGCAGTGGACATCGACTACGCAGGCGCGCAACGGGTGATCGTGCTGCACCAGGGTGAAATCTCGGTCGAGACCGGCCACCAAGACCCACGCCCGTTGCTGGTACGCACCGACGACGGCCGCCTGCGCCCGCTGGGCACGCGCTTCCTGGTGCGCCGTGAGGCCAACGGAACACGCCTGGAAGTGCTGCAGGCCTCGGTCGCGGCCATGCCGCTGAACAGTGGTGACGAACAGGTATTGCGCGAAGGCCAGCAGGTGCTCATGGATGCCAACGGCCTCGGCCAGGTCGGCACGGTCGACGTCGGTGCCGATGCCTGGACCCGCGGCATGCTGGTGGTGGACAACGTACGCCTGGCTGACCTGGTCGCTGCCCTCGGCAAGTACCGCAGCGGCCACCTCGGGGTGGCAGACGAGGTCGCCGACCTACGTGTTACCGGCAGCTTCCCGCTGACCGACATCGACCTGGCCCTGGCATCGCTGGTGCCGGCACTGCCGGTGAAGATCGAGCGGCATACCCCGTGGTGGGTAACGGTTCAGCCCCAGTAGTAGCGGCCTGTGGCCGCCCTGCAAACAATCTCGCTTTTTTCATGACACCCCCTGTCACTTTTGAAATCTCGCTCGGCAAGGAAGCAGTAAGCACTTATCCGTCGAGGAGCCGCTGCATGTCCCGTACTGTCGATCGTATCCTGCGCCCCAGCCTGATGGCCCTGGCCATTGGCCTGGCTGCGCCGTTGGCCAGCCCTGCCCTGTTCGCCGCCGAGCAATCCGCCCTGCGCGCCTACGACCTGCCCAGCGCCCCCCTGGCCAGCACCCTCAACCAGATCGCCAGCCAATCGGGCATCGCCCTGGCCATCGACCCAGCACTGGTCAGCGGCCGCACTTCGGCGCCCGTCACCGGCCAGTACGACGGCATCGGCGCCCTGCAGGCCGCCCTGCGCGGCACCGGGTTGCAGTTGCAGCAGAGCAGCGTCGGCAGCTACAGCCTGGTGGCGACGCCTGAAGGAACGCTCGCATTGCCGGAGACGGCGATCAATGCGAATGCGGCCTACGAAAGCGCCTGGGGCCCAGTGGAAGGCTACACCGCCACACGTACCGCAGCAGGCAGCAAGACCGACACGGCCATCGCCGAATTGCCGCGCTCGGTCAGCGTGATCACCCGTCAGCAAATGGAAGACCGCCCCGTCCTCAGCCTCAACGACGCACTGCGCTATACCGCTGGGGTACAAAGCAGCGGCTACGGCTCCGATTCGCGCAGCGATTGGCTGCTAGTGCGTGGCTTCGTACCCACACAATTCCTCGACGGCCTGCCCTTGCCCAAGGGCAACTACGCTTCGCCGAAAATTGAGCCCTGGAACCTTGAGCGTATTGCCGTGCTGCGTGGCCCTGCGTCCTCGGTCTACGGCCAAACCCCGCCCGGCGGCCTGCTTGACATGACTACCCGCCGGCCAGAGCTGGAAGCCAGCCACGAGGTGGAAGCCCAGGTCGGCAGCAATAATCACCGGCAGATTAATTTTGACAGCACGGGCAAGGTCGATGACAGCGGCCAGTTCCTGTACCGGGTAAGCGGTACCGTGCGCGACAGCGGTACCCCGATCGACCATATTCCAGACAAGCGCTACAACATCGCCCCCAGCCTGACCTGGAACATCAACGACGTCACAAAACTGACCTTCATTACCCAGTACACCCGCGACGATACCGGCATTACCGGTCAGTTCCTGCCACTGCAGGGCACCAAGCTGGACAGCCCAGCGGGCAAGATCTCCCACCACAAGAACCTGGGCGATCCAGACTGGGAATCGTACGACCGCACTTACTACCACCTGGGCTATGCGTTCGAGACGCGCTTGAGTGATGTGTGGCAGTTCCGTCAGAACCTGCGTTACGCACGCAACGAACTGGACTTCAAGGGTATTACCGCCGGTGGGTCGATCTGGCCAGCCGGGCCAGATGAGGCCGTAAGCGCCGACGGCACCGTGCAACGCACCGCAGGTATCGTCGAAGAGGACATCTCGCAGTTCGCCTTGGACAACAATTTCCAGGCCGACTTCCAGACGGGCGCAATCAGTCACACCGTGCTGCTGGGCCTCGACCACCAACGCTCGACCAGCGATGCCCGCTGGCGCTGGGGTTCCGCTGGCGTACCGCCGAGCAACATCCACAATCCGGTGTACGGCCAGGATTTCTCCAACGTCCAATACTTCGACATGTATGACTACACACAGAAGACCCAACAGACCGGTCTCTACGTGCAGGACCAGATGGCATTGGACAACTGGCGCCTGACCTTGGGCGGTCGTGAAGACTGGGTGCACACCGGCACTACCTTCCATAACCAGGGCGACGCCACCAATACCCAGCGTGACAAGCAGTTCAGCGGCAACGCGGCCCTGAGCTATGTGTTCGACAACGGCTTGACGCCGTACCTGTCCTACGCCGAGTCGTTCCAGGCAGCAACAGGTGCTGCGGTCAACAGTACCGATGCGTTCAAGCCCACCGAAGGCAAGCAGTACGAGTTAGGTATCAAGTATCAGCCCCCCGGCAGCAAGAGCCTGTTCACGGCGGCGGTGTTCGACCTGACCCAACAGAACATGTCGGTCACCGAAGGTGGCGTGACCCGCCAGGTAGGTGAAGTCAGAGTCAAGGGCCTGGAGCTCGAAGCCACCTCCGACGTCACCGAGAACCTCAAACTGGTAGGTTCCTACACCTACAACGACAGCGAGATCATCAAAGGCAACGACGGAGAGAAAGGCAAGCGTATGGCGCAGGTGCCACGCAACCAAGCCACCGCGTGGGCCGACTACACCTGGCACGAAGGGGCGCTCGACGGCTTTGGCGTAGGCGTTGGTGTGCGCTATGTGGGCGATACCTACGGCAACACCACCAATACCGACTGGGGCCATGTTGGGTCGTACACAGTCTACGACGCGTCGGTGCATTACGATCTGGGCCGTCTCAACGGCACGCTCAAGGGCGTGACGGTGGCCGTCGATGCGAAGAACCTGTTCAACAAGGACTACCTGTCGACCTGTGACGGTTACTACTGCTACTACGGAGACGAACGCAACGTGGTGGCCAGCGTCAATTACAAGTTCTGAGTCGCCCGGGCTGCTGTGCAGCCCCAGGTTTCATCAGACGAGAAACGGTACCGTGATGAAAAGCTCAACCATCCGCCGCTGGTCCGCGATCCACACCTGGAGCAGCCTGGTCTGCACCTTGTTCCTGCTGTTGCTGGCGCTGACCGGCCTGCCGCTGATCTTCCACCACGAGCTGGAGCATCTGCTCGGCGATGCCCCCGAGCTGCGCGAGATGCCCGCAGGCACCCCGCACCTCGACCTGCAGCAACTGGTACTCAAGGCCGAGCAGCATCGCCCCGGCGAAGTGATGCAGTACTTCGGCTACGACGAGGACGAACGCAACGGCGTGGTGGCGATCACCGCCGCCACCGCAGGCACCGAGCCCAATTCGTCACACACCTTCATGCTCGACGCCCGCACCGGCGAAGCTGTCGCCATGCCCGCCGCCAACGGCGGCTTCATGATGGTCATGCTGCGCCTGCACGTCGACATGTTCGCCGGGCTGCCCGGCAAGCTGCTGCTGGCGTTCATGGGTGTGCTGTTCGTCGTGGCGATCATCTCTGGCACCGTGCTCTACGCGCCGTTCATGCGCCGCCTGGATTTCGCCACGGTACGCCACGACAAATCCCGCCGCCTGCGCTGGCTCGACCTGCACAACCTGATTGGCGTGGTGACCCTGGCCTGGGCGCTGACCGTTGGTGTCACCGGGGTGATCAGTGCCTTGTCCGACCTGGTGATCGCCGCCTGGCGCAACGACAGCCTGGCCGCCATGGTCGCGCCCTACCGTAACGCCCCGCCGCTCACCGAGCGCGCCCCGGCCAGCCGCCTGCTGGACATCGCCGAGCAGGCCGCGCCCGGTATGCGCCCGGACTTCATCGCCTTCCCCGGCACGCGGTTCTCCAGCGAGCACCATTACGCCGTGTTCATGAAGGGCGCCACTCACCTGACCTCGCACCTGCTCACCCCCGTGCTGATCGATGCGCGCACCCTGCACGTGACGGCAGTGGGCGAACGCCCGTGGTACATGGACGCCATGGGCCTGTCCCAGCCACTGCACTTCGGTGACTACGGCGGGCGCCCCATGCAGATTCTCTGGGCGGTGCTGGATGTGCTGACCATCATCGTGCTCGGCAGCGGCCTGTACCTGTGGCTAAGCAAGCAGCGCAAAGCCCGGGAGGTGCGGGCATGAGCCACGCCTCTCGATCATCCTGGCGGATCTTCGCCTGGCCGGCCGCCATCAGCGTGCTCGGAGCCGCCGGCCTGTTTGCCGCCTTGCTGGGTGACGGTGCCTGGGACGCCCTGGCCTGGCTGGGCCTCGGCGTGCCCGCCATCCTCAGCCTGCGCGGGCTTTGCAGTCGATAACCGGCTACCGCTCCGGCCCTTGCCCTGGGCCCTAACGTTGCGGCTCCCTTAAGAAAGGAGCGCAACATGCTACCGCTGGAACGCATCGAATTCCTCGACCAGCAGATCATCGCCCTGCTGGCGCAATTACCGGCCGCCGACCGGCAACCGCTCAGCCGACAGCAACTGCAGGGCGAACTGGCGGAATACTGGGCCGCCTGCGACACCCAAGGCCGCTCGCGCAGGGTGCGCCTCGGCGACCTGCGCCGCGCCCTGATGCACGCCGAGCTGACACTGCGCCTGGCCGACGGGACCTTGCCCGCCCCCGAGGCCGACGCCCTCAGCCTGTGCCTCGACCTGCCCAACGCCTGGCAACGGAGGCCCCAGCCGGTGGCCACGCGTGCCCAGGTGTACCGCCTGGTCCTCAGCCGTAGCCAGCCCCACAGCCGCGCGGTGCTGCCGGGTATGTTCGTGGTCGTCACCGGCAACGACGAGGCTGCCGAGCTCACCCCAGAGCAGGCCCTGGGCCCGGCCTTGCTGTGCGGCCTGGCCCAGGGCATCGAGGCCTACGCCTCGCTGGCCGACTTGCACCTTGAGCTGTGCGAGCGCCTCGACGACCCACTGCAAGGCCCGCCACTGCTACGCCTGCTGGTTGATGACGCGCGTATCGGCAACGCCGCCAAGGCCGACCGGCTACGCTACGAATGGTATCCCGATGACCCGGTGCAAGCCCAGGTCGACAGCCTGATCGAAGCGCAGCGCCTGCGTGTCAACCAAGCCTGGGCAAGCGCCCAGGGTGCCCCGGCACCGGCCGTCGAGACGCTGCACAATGCCCTTTCAGTGGCGGCTGAAGCCGGCAAGCAAGCCTTGCTCGACACCCGCTACGGCCTGCTGCTGGAAAAAAACCTGCCCAATTGGTTGAGCAAGGCAGGGCCCCAGGGGCTTACGCATATCATGCAGACGATGCAACAACTGGTAGCCGCCGGCAATCGCGTCGCCGCCCCGGGCATCCTCACCCTGGGGCAGTTCCGCCAGCAGGACAGCCTGCAGGGCTGGGCGCGCGCGCGCGTCGAAGAACGCCTGCGCCACGATCATGGCCTGCGCTACGCAGCCGCAGACATCATGATCCATGTCGTGCACAGCCGGCAGGCAGGCCCGCAGTTGAATCCGTTTCACCCTTCAAGCTACGTTACCTGGCGAGGCTTCGAGCACGTCGGCGGCCAGATGATCGAACTGATCAGAGAGAGCTACCCGCTACACGAGCTGGCATTGCGCAACGTGGCCTGGTTCGACTACGACTACTGGCTCACCGCCCGGGTAACCCACCGTCACGGCAAGCCATTACCCGAGGCACTGAACCCGGCCTACATCAAGGCGATGATCAGGCACCTGAATGTCGGTGGCAGCTATCATGCCTACCTGAAAACCCAATTGATCGATTCCCCGGTCGGGGGGTGGCGGCTGAATGCCCATGCCCTGGTCAACCGCGCCCGCATGTGCGCCGAGGCGGCCAAGGCGCGCTATGCCGGGCATCTCGCCCGCAACCCTGATGAGCGAGCCTACCGTTGGGTGCGTCAGGTGCTGGACTATCCGCATAACGCGCTTCGCCCCCCGGTGGACGGACAGCGCGTCACCGTGCGCCAATTGACGATCCATGGCCATACCTTGCAAGGCGTGTTGCTGATCAATGCCGAGGGCGCCGGCGTGGGCGCGTTCATCCTCTACACGCCGGACGCACCCGACCGCCGCGCCTGGCGGGGGCTGAGCAATGCGCGCGAACTGATGCGCCTACTGCGCAAACAACCCGCCCTGCGCGCCTACATGGCGGGCCGCCTGCCGTTGCTGGCACCCGCAGGCATCGAACGGCTGCTGAACAAAGGCCGGCTGAGCCCCGTACTGCGCACCCCGGCGATCGACGACGAGCTGTTTTTCGCCTGCTACAGGGCCGAGGTGCGCGCCTGGCTGGCCAAGGTCGATGCCGACAGCCGTACCACCGGGGAAGCCGACCTCCAGCAAGGCGCCGACCTGGCCTGGCGCCTGCTAGACCTGATCAGCCTGGTACTGCCTGCCCGGGTGCAACTTCCGCTTGCGCTGGGGCGCATGGCCATCGAGATCTGGGGTGGGGTGGACGCCTTTGGCCAAGATGACATCGACGGCGTGCTGACCCATACCTACAACGCCCTGAGCTATGCCAACGATGCCGGCACCAGCATGGTCAGCACCGGCCTGATGCGCCGGATGATGCGTGGCATGCCGACACAACCGCCATTACCATTGCCCTCGCGTTACAGCATCACGCCTGCACTCGATAATCTGCGCTACACCATTGACGGTGTGCACGGCGAAGGCGTTTTCGAGAAAGCATCGGCATTCGAAGGGCTGACCCTGTATTACATCCAGGACGCCCACGGCCGTTATTACAAGGTCGCGTTCGACGGCCGTCGCTGGCGGGTCATCGACCCGACGCAACCCGATGCCTACTTGCAGCAGCCGGTCAAACGCCTGGCCGATGGCAACTGGGTCATCGACTCACCGGTGCTGTGGTACGACGGCCTGCCGGATCTTGCGCAGTTGCTCGCCGACTGCCGCCTGCAACCGCCGCTGGCGGGTGAGGCGGTGGATGCGCTGGCAGGGCTGTACCGCGCAGACGACCAGCTCTACTTGCAAACCGCTGCCGGGCAACTGCCGCTGCGGGCGCACCTGCTCGCCGGGCGCTACCACCTGCTCATCCCCCACGCCCAGCAAGCCGGCGTGGTGCCGTGGGCGATCCTGCGCTGGCAAGACCACCAATGGCGCATCCGTGTGCGCCAGGCCGGGCGCAGCAGCGATTGGCTGGCGCTGCCCGAAGGCTACTCGGCGAGCCGTGGCAGCAACCGGTCGAGGCGCTGATGCAGGGCACAGCTACTCGGCCAGTTGCGCAGCAGCCGCGCCCGGTCACGGGCGTAGGCCGGGGCGAAGCTGAGCCCCGTGGCGTGCTGGCACATGGCGTCGAGGTCGATCAGCGACCATTGGCCGTTGTGCCAGAACAGGTTGTGGCCCTTGAAATCACCATGGCTGATGCGCTCGCGGATCAGTTGCTGCATCACCTTGACCAACGCATCGACCTGCTCTTCAGGCGCCTCGCCGTTTTCCACATAGGGCGCAAAGCACGCGGTCAGGTCCGGGCCATCGACGAATTCGGTGACCAGGTACGCACGGCTGCGCAGGCCCATCACCCGTTGCTCCAGCACCGCCAACGGGCGCGGTGTGGCGATATCGAGGAACTCCAGGCGATGGCCTTCGATCCACGAGTGCCAGGCCCGGCTCGGGCGCCAGAAGCGCTTGAACCAGTGCGCGGTGTTCTTGATGTTGTAGCGCTTGAGCACCAGCGGGCGGCCATCGACGTCGATGCGAGCCACGCTGGCGGCGCCGCCGGTCTTGAACAGGTGGCCGTTGTCGATCAGCGCATCGGCCTGCGCCAGCACCGGCAGCATCGCTTCGACTTCACCACGGCGGATCGCCCGCAGGCCCGAAAGGCTGCGCTCGACACTGAACAGTGTGCACTCGCGGCCGGCCTTTTCCAGGTAGTCCTTCTGGCGCCAGTTGCGCACCTTGTCGATCTGCTTTTGCAGCGCTTCCATCGGCAACGCGTGCTCGGCATTGGCCAGCAGGTAATGCACCAGCAGCTCTTCGATGAAGGGCTCCAGACGCTTGGGCAACTGGGCGAAGAACACCCCGAGGTTTTCCAGCACACGCGGGCGCGACAACTGCTGGCCCGGCGTCTCGGCCTTGATGCCCGCGCCATCGATCAGGTACAGCTTGGCGCCGTGGCGCAGCAGGTTGTCCAGGTGCAGGTCTTCCTGCCACAGGCCCTTGGCGTGCATCTGCGCCACCGCGGTCAGCGCTTCGCCCAGCACCAGGTGCTGTTCGTCGGCCAGTACCGGCAGGTGCTCAACGGCGGCCCAGGCATCGGCCAGGCTTTCTGCGCCATCGAGAAACTCGAACAACAGCCAGCCGCCCTCGCCTTCCTTCAAGCCATCGGCCAGCAGCTTCGGCGTGGTCAGGCCTTGCTCGGCCAACAGCTTCACGCCCTGCAACTCGCGCTGGAAATGCCGCGCAGCGTTGCCCCCCACCAGCAGCTTGGCCAGCACCGGCGTGCCACGCCAGACACCGGCACCGACATAGCGCTGGCCGGGCAGTACGCGCAGCAGGCTGAACAATTGCAGGTCGGCGCTACCGGCGGCATCGGCCAGGGTGATACTCAAGGGCAATGCCGGGGTGCGCCCGGCAGCTTTCAGTTCAGACAAACGCATCAGCGGGCCTCTTTTTCACGACGGCGTTGCGTCAGCCGTTGCAGCCAGTTGTCGACCAGGGCGCTGTCCGCCGGCTGCGCCAGGTAGGCCGCCAGCAACTGACGCACATCCGCCTCACTCCAGGCACTGGCACGGCGCAGCAACGGCTCCAGGTCCTTGAGCCGGTCACGCATGCCGAACAGCAGCGGGCGGGTCTTTTCCAGGTCGATCAGTTGCGCGTCCCAGCCCTCGCGGCGCTGGCGCAAGAAAATATGCTTGGGGTAGAAGCAGCCATGTACCTGCCCGGCGCTGTGCAGCGTGCGCGCCAACTGGCCGCAAGCTTCAAGGATGCCTTTGCGTTCGGCGTCGCCCAGCTGCGGCCACTGGGCCAACAGGCTGTCCAGGTCGGCCCATTCGTCCAGCGCCCGGGTCATGAGAATTGCCCGGTGCTGGCCGGCCTGCTTGCGCTCGCCATAGAACACCGCCTGCAAAGCCGGGATGTGCAGCTTCTGGTAACGGCTGATATTGCGGAATTCGCGGGCGAAGGTCGGTTCGCCGAAGGGCCTGTGCAGGGTGCGGGTGAGGTAGTCGCTCTGACGCTTGAGGTAGTAGCCTTTGCCTTCGAGCTCCAGGCGGAACACGCTGCTCCAGCCCCCGCGCCCGGTGTTGGGCTCGTCCACGGCATCGAGCTGCAGCGCCCACAGCGCCTCGAAGTCGTTCAAGCCGTGGCGTTTGAGCAGCGCGAGGTCTGCGCTGGCCAGGTAATCGGTCATTCCCTTCCCTCGAAAAAGCTCAGCACCTGGCGGATCCGCTTCTTGTCGCGGGCATTGAGCCGGTCGCGACCGCGGTATTGCAGGTAGAAACGCAGGCGCTGGGTCGCCGACAGGTGGTATTTGGCGACCTTGTCCAGGCACGCCAGGTCTTTGATCATCCGGTGCCGCCACATGAAACCGCGCCAGAAGTCGCCGGTCGGGCAGTCGATGAAGAATAGCGTGCCCTGGTCGTCGACCAGCAAGTTGCGCCACTTCAGGTCGTTGTGGGCGAAACGGTGCTCGTGCATGACCCGAGTGTGGCGCGCCAGCTGTTGGCTGACATGCTCGACCCAGGCCCGGTCAGCCAGGCGTGCATCATTGCGCTCGGCCAGCGCCGACAAGTCTTCGGTGCGCGGCAGTTCACGGGTGATCATCGCCCCCCGGCCAAACGCCAGGCCCTTGCGTTCCAGGCCCCAGGCGACCACTTCGGCGGTGGGGATGCCCCACTTGGCGAACTGCTTGAGGTTCTGCCATTCGGCCTTGATGCGCGGCCTGCCGAGGTAACGGCGCATGTGCTTGCCGGCGCCGGTGTAACGCTTGACGTAGTAATTGACGCCGTCACGCTCGATGCGCACCACCTCGCTGAGCGGGTCGCGGGTCAAGCGTTCGCCCTGGATGGCAAAGACGGCATCAAGGCTGCCGAAATCCGCCGCCAGGTGTTCGTAGCCGGGCGCCAGTGTCCAACCCGACATCAGAGTGCATCCCCATAACGTTGCTTGCGGTCATAGAGTTTCTGCGCCTTGCGTTCCAGCCAGGCGAGCAGCGCGGCCTCTTCGGCAAGCACCTGGCGCAGCGGGCGCTGGAAGTAGCCACGCAGAAAACGCAATTTGTCGCGACGGGTCAGGCCGATGTCCAGCGCCGAGAAATACAGCGCGGCCAGGTCCTTGTCACGCCAGCGGCGGCTGATGCTCGCCCGCGTCTGGGCACGGTGCAGGTCGATGACCGACAGCTTGAAGTCGTCTGCCGTCACCGGGCGGTCGGTGTGCAGCAGGAAGTGGCAGATGTAGCAGTCGCGGTGGTTGACCCCGGCGCGGTGCATGCCACCGGTCATCTTCGCCACTTCGGCGATCAGCGCACGCTTGAGGCGTGGCTCGGGCGCCTGCCTGACCCAGTCGATGCTGAAGTCTTCCAGGCTGATGGTCGGCGCCAGCTCTTCGGTGACGATGAACGAGTGCTGGGTGGCCGGGTTGCTGCCGCGCTCGCCATAGGCGACTGCGGTCATGGTCGGCACACCGACCTCGTGCAGACGCTGGATGGCTCGCCATTCCTGGCCGGCACCGAGCACCGGCAGCTTGGCGCTGAATAGGTTCTTGAAAATCTCGCCCCAACCGATGCCCCGGTGGATCTTGACGAAAAAGCCTTCGCCCTCGACCTCGGTGCGCAGTGTGCGGCGGCCTTCCAGCTCGCGGTATACCTCGCCTTGCAGCGCTTCCACGGCCTCGAAGGCATCACGCCCGGCCCACAGGCGCTTGAAGGGTTCGGCCAGTATCAGCTTCATGCGGTCTGCCCCAGGATCACGTCGGCAGCATGCTGCGGCATGCTGTACAGGTCGGCCGTATCGGCAAAGGCCAGGCCATTGCGCGACCAGTCGGCGCGCGCCTGCGGGTCTTCGAGCATGCGTTGCAGGTAGCCATTGAGTTGTTCCTGCTCGAACGGCTCGTCCAGGACCAGGCCGCAGTCGGCCTCGGCAATGTAGTGGGCGTAGCCACACACCTTGGACACCAGCACCGGCAGGCCTGCCACCAGGGCTTCGAGCAGCACGGTGCCGGTGTTTTCGTTGTAGGCCGGGTGAATCAGCAGGTCGGCGCCCAGCAGGAAGCGCGGGATGTCGCTACGCCCCTTGAGGAACTGCACCTGGTCACCTAAGCCTAGGGTGGCGCTTTGCAGCTGGAACACCTTGGGGTCGTCCTGGCCGATGACCATCAGGCGGGTGCGCTTGCGCAACGCCGACGGCAGTGCGGCCAAGGCCTTGAGGCTGCGGTCGACGCCCTTGGTCTTGAACCCCGAACCAATCTGCACCAGCAGCAGGTCATCGTCCGCCAGGTTGAATTCCTTGCGGAACCCGGCGCGGATCTCGGCGGCATTGGCCGGCGCGCGGCGATCCGGGGAAATGCCCGGCGGCAGCAGGTGGAAGCGTTCTGCCGGGGTGCCGTAATGTTTGACGAACAGCGGCTGCTGCACCTCGGAGATCATCAGCACCTCGGTTTTCGCATCCTTGGCGAACACCGCCCGCTCGTACGCGGCAAAGTGCCGGTAGCGGCCCCAGCGCTTGTACAGGCCGCCGCGCAGGGTCTGGGCCTTGTCTTCGAAGCAGCCGTCGGCGGCGTAGTACACGTCCAGCCCCGGCATCTTGTTGAAGCCGATCAGGCGGTCGACCGGGCGCTTGGCAAGGTCGGCGGCCATCCAGGCGCTGAGCTTCTCGTTGCGCCGGTGGTTGAACAGCGCCTTGACCGGCGCCACCAGCACTTCGAAGCCCGGCGGAATATCACCTTCCCAGATCAGCGTGTACACGCGAATCTGATGGCCGCGCTTCTGGCATTCCAGGGCAATGCGCATGAAGTCGCGCTGCAGCCCGCCGAAGGGGAAATATTTGTAAAGCACGAAAGCCAGTTGCATTAACGAACATCCTCAGCCAGCAGCAACGCGCTCAAGCGGCTCGCCACATGCTCGGGATTCAGGCGAGTGAAGCACAGTGGCCACTCGCGTTTGAGATCGAACCGGCGCAGGTCATCGGCGCTCGGTTTGTAGGTGCACTTCTTCTGCAGGCAGGGCGCGCAGGGGAAATCGCTGGCCTGGTGAACCTGGGCGCGGCCATAGGCGCCGGTCAGGCCAGGGTTGGTCGGGCCAAACAGCGAAATGGTCGGCACGTCCAGCGCTGCGGCCAGATGGCCCAGGCCGGTGTCCACGGCCACGCAGGCCTTGGCCGCAGCCAGCACGCGGGCGACGCCGACCAGGTTCAATTTGGGCAGCACCTGGCAGTTGTTCAAGCCCTGGGCGATACGCTCGGCGCGCGCCTTCTCGGCCGGGTTGCCCCAGGGCAGGCGCACTTGCAGCTTGCGCCGGCCCATGCGCTCAGCCAGCTCGCGCCAGTAGGCCTCGGGCCAATGCTTGGTGGCCCAGGTGGTGCCGTGCAGGAATACCACGTAGGGGGCAGCTGGCGGCAATTGCAGGCGATCGAGGTCCAGGCCGTAGTTGCCGATGCCTTCCGGCAGGTCATAGGCCAGGGCCATGGCGAACAGTTGACGCACCCGCTCCACGGCGTGCTGGCCAACCGCGACCGACAGCGGCCGGTCATAGAAGCGGCTGGCCAGGCCTTCGCGGGCCGAGTAGCGGTCCAGCCCGGCCACCGGTGCCTTGACGTAGCGGGTCAGCCAGGCCGATTTGACCAGGCCCTGGGCATCGATCACCAGGTCGTACTTGCGCGCGCGAACACGCTGCTTGAACGCCTTCCACTCGCCGCTCTTCAGGGTCTGCCAGAGATGCTTGCGCCAGCGCCGGATCGCCACCGGGATCACCTCGTCGACCGCAGGGTGCCAGCTGGGGATCTCGGCAAAGCCTTCTTCCACCACCCAGTCGAAACGAATGCCCGGTATGGCGTGGGCGGCATCGGTGATTGCCGGCAGGGTGTGGATCACATCCCCCAGCGACGAAGTCTTGATGATCAGTACCCGCACTTAGTCAACCTCGGCCACGGTATCGATCAGGTTCGGACCACCCAGGCTGTGCAAGGCGGCGATGACGCGCTGCGGTTCGAGCAGGCGCAGGCAGTTGTAGTGCCCGAAGCGGCAGGTACGGTCGAAACAAGGGCTGCATTCGATGCCGGTGCGCACCACTTCGACGTGCTCGGCCAGCGGCGGCGTGAAGCCCGGCGAGGTCGAGCCATAGACGGCGACCAGCGGGCGGTTCAGCGCGGCGGCCACGTGCATCAGCCCAGAGTCGTTGGACACCACCGAATCGGCGCAGGACATCAAATCGATGGCCTCGGCCAGCGAGGTTTCACCCGCCAGGTTGTACGATTCTTCACGCAGCCCCGGGATCAGCCGGTCGCGAATCTGCTCACCGACCGGGTGATCGCTTTTCGAGCCGAACAGCCACACCTGCCAGCCCTGGCGGATCATGGCATCGGCCACGGCGGCGTAGTGCTCGGCCGGCCAGCGCTTGGCCTCGCCAAACTCAGCACCAGGGCACAACGCCAGCACCGGGCGGTCCAGCGCCAGGCCGAACTTGGCCAGGGCCAGGTCGCGGCTCTGCGCCTCGATCTGCAGGCTGGGGCGCGGGTAGGGTTGCGGCAGCTCGGCACCCAGCGCATAGGCCAGGGCCATGAAGCGCTCGATCATCAGCGGGTAGCGCGCCTTGTCCAGCTTGCGCACGTCGTTGAGCAGGCCGAAACGCATCTCGCCGCGCCAGCCGGTGCGTTTGGGGATACCGGCAAAAAACGGTACCAACGCCGATTTCAGCGAGTTGGGCAGCAGGATCGCCTGGTCGTACTGGCCGGCCAGGGACTTGCCGATGCGCCGCCGCGTGGCCAGCTCCAGCGCGCCATGGCCGAGCGGGAAGCTCAAGGCCTGACGCACCTCGGGCATGCGTTCGAGGATCGGCCGGCTCCACTCGGGCGCCAGCACGTCGATCACGCAGTCGGGGTGCTGCTGTTTCAGGCACTGGAACAGGGTCTGCGCCATTACCATGTCGCCGACCCAGCTGGGGCCAATGATCAGTATTCTCATGCTTAGTCCAGAAACGCTCGGGGAGGCTGCAGGCTGCGGTACAGCCTGGCCTCCCCTCTTTATATTCAGGCTATGTGGCGGACAGTGTACCACCGGTGGTGGAACATGGGCCTCCAGGCCCCCGGAGCGGCCCTGCCGGGGCGCCGGACCGGTCGGAAAGGGCCGCCAAGCGGCCCCGGCAATTTCAACTCAGCCCAAGCTCGCCCCAGATGCGCCGTACCTCACGACGCTCATCGGCAAACTGCGCCGCATCGATCACCCCGGCCTGCTTCTGCAAGGCCTGGCGGTGGGAGGCAGAACGGAACGCCTTGTACACCTCGCGCAACAGCACCGCGTCACTGGCCGGCATCAAGCCCGCCTGCTCCAGCTCTTCCAGAATGCGGATGTTATCGGTCCATCGAAGTATGGCCGGATGGTCAAAAGACCAGGCCAAAGCGGCGTATTGCACCATAAATTCGATATCGACGATACCGCCGGCATCCTGCTTGATATCGAACGCAACCCCGGCATCGAACGCATTCGCCGCCGTGCCGGCGGCGGTAGCCTTGGTACCGAGATTGCCGCGCATCTTGGCGCGCATTTCACTGACTTCGGTGCGCAATTTCTCAAGGTCACGGGCCTGCCCCAACACCTTGGCGCGTACTCCTTCGAACGCTGCGCCCACCTGCTTGCAGCCGACCAGCACGCGGGCCCGCACCAGGGCCTGGTGCTCCCAGGTCCAGGCTTCGTTCTGCTGATAGCGCTCGAATGCACCGAGCGAACTCACCAGCAGCCCCGAAGCGCCGGACGGGCGCAGGCGCATGTCCACGTCGTAGAGCTGCCCGGAGTTGGTCTGGGTGGTCAGCAGGTGGATGATGCGCTGGCCCAGGCGGGTGAAAAACTGCGCGCTGTCGATGGGCTTGTCGCCATCGGTTTCGGCCTGCGGGTCACCGTCGTGGATGAACACCAGGTCCAGGTCCGAGCCATGGCCCAGCTCCAGGCCACCGACCTTGCCGTAGCCAATGATGATGAAACCCGGGTCGCACAGGCTGCCATCACTGCGCTTGGGCTGGCCGTGGCGGGCCACGGTCTGGCGCCAGGCCAGCGCCAGCACCTGGTCAAGGATGGCTTCGGCCAGCCAGGTCAGGTAGTCGCTGACTTTCATCAACGGCAGGTTGCCGCTGATTTCCGAGGCGGCCACACGCAAGCTGTGGGCCAGCTTGAAGTGGCGCAGCGCCTCCATCTGCTGCTCCAGGTCGTCCTCGGGGATGCGCGTCAAACGCTCGCGCAGTTCGCTGGCCAGCTCCGGCGCCAGTGGCGGGCTGAACAGCCGGCCTTCGTTGAGCAGTTCGTCGAGCAGCAACGGGTAGCGGGCAATCTGTTCGGCGATCCACGGGCTGGCCGCGCACAAGGTCAACAGCCGGCGCAGGGCCCCCGGGTTTTCGGTGAGCAGCACCAAGTAGGCCGAACGCCGCGCGACCGCCTCAACCAGCGGCAGCACCCGCTCAAGCACCAGATCAGGGTCTTGATGCTCGACGGCCTGGGCCAGCAGCCGTGGGATGAAGGCATCCAGGCGCTCGCGGCCAATGCGCTGCATCGACCGCAGCTGCGGGCTGGAGCGCAACCCGGCCAGGCGGCGCAAGGCATCGGCCGGCTGCTTGAAGCCGGCTTCTTCAAGCTGCCGGCAGGCGGCGTCTTCATCCTGCGCCTGCTCCCACAGCGGCGACCACTCGCCCCCCACCACCAGCTCACCCTCGCCGTCTTCGTCATCCGGGTCGGCGATCACCTGGCGGAAGTGCCAGTCGACACGGCCACGCCATTGCATCAACTGGTCATGGAAGCCCTGCCAGTCGGCGAAGCCCAGGATATAGGCGACACGCGCCTGGTCTGTCTCGCTGTCTGGCAGCATCTGGGTCTGGCGGTCGGCGATGGCCTGGATGGCGTGCTCGGTATAGCGCAGGAACTCGTAGCCTTCGCGCAGCTCGGCCACCACCGCCGGCGGCAGGTAACCTTGGCCTTCGAGGGTCGCCAGCACCTTGAGCAAGGGCCGTTGCTGCAGGCTCAGGTCACGCCCGCCGTGGATCAGCTGGAAGGCCTGGGCGATGAATTCCACCTCGCGGATGCCGCCGGCACCCAGCTTGATGTTCTCGGACATGCCCTTGCGCCGCACCTCCTGCTGGATCAACTGCTTCATGGTGCGCAGGGCCTCGATGGCCGAGAAGTCCAGGTAACGGCGATAGACGAACGGGCGCAGCATCTCTTGCAACTGGGCGCCTGCCACCTGGTCACCGGCCACTACCCGGGCCTTGATCATGGCGTAGCGTTCCCAGTCACGGCCCTGGTCCTGGTAGTACTGTTCCAGGGCATTGAAGCTCAGTACCAGCGAACCGGCCGAACCATAGGGGCGCAGGCGCATGTCGACGCGGAACACGAAACCGTCGACGGTGACCGGGTCCAGGGCCTTGATCAGGCGCTGGCCCAGGCGGGTGAAGAACTCCTGGTTGTCCAACGAGCGCTTGACCCCTTCGGTCTCGCCGCCTTCGGGGAAGGCGAAGATCAGGTCGATGTCCGACGACAGGTTCAGCTCTACCGCCCCCAGCTTGCCCATGCCCAGCACCACCATGTGCTGCGGCTGGCCGCTGCGGTGGCCGATGGGCGTGCCGAACTGCTGGCAATGGCGTGGGTACAGCCATTGATAGGCTTCGTCGATGGCGGCGTCGGCAAGGTCGGAGAGGTCGCGGCAGGTTTCACCCAGTTCGGCCTGGCGGGTGATGTCGCGCCAGATGATGCGCACCTGTTGACGGTTGCGCTCGCGGCGCAGGTTACGCGCAAGCGCGTCTTCGCTTTGCGCGGCCTGGGCCACGGCAGCGACCTGCGCGCGCAATTCACCGGGCGCATAGCGCCGCTCGAGTTCCCCACTGGCCATCAGCGCAAACAGCATGGCCGGCTCGCGCTGGGCCTGGCCGAGGACGAAGTCGCTGGCGGCGGCAACCTGGTCGAACTGTTGCCGATGGGCCGGGCTCCAAGCGTTCAGGTCGAGTTCGGGGTGGCCAGCCACGGCATCGCTGAGGAACTGCTGATTACGAGCGACCAGCGGTTGCAGGGTGGCGGGCAGATCGAGCGGCAAAGGCAGGCGCATGGACTATCCTTGATCGGCGTGAAAGAGAGGGGTAAAGGCGGCCAAATGGAAGGCGGACCACGGTTGGACTGTCATACAAAAGTTGGAAATAGCTAAAAAAAACGAATCACTGGCAAAAAACATCAAGAATCACCCGTTCGCGACACACCGCCAACCAACATGAACGTTTTTCCCCACAAGCAGGGGTGCGACCAAAAGCCGCATTTCTGTAGTTTTACTACTACCCCGACTGTCTAAAAGCATGAAATGCGAATGCATTTGTAGTAAAACTACACGGCGCCGGATCACACTCCGGTAATCCAAGAATTCACGACGTCTGCCCATAAGGCCAGTCGCAAACTCAGGCAATCGATTCTGGTTGCCTTTCCGCCCTGGAGCAAGCCATGCAAGACCTCGATCCAATCGAAACCCAGGAATGGCTGGATGCCCTGGAGTCGGTCCTCGACAAAGAAGGCGAAGACCGCGCTCATTACCTGATGACCCGTATGGGCGAGCTGGCCACCCGTAGTGGCTCCCAGCTGCCGTATGCGATCACCACGCCATACCGCAACACCATCCCTGTCACCCACGAAGCACGCATGCCTGGCGACCTGTTCATGGAACGCCGCATTCGCTCGTTGGTGCGTTGGAACGCTCTGGCCATGGTCATGCGCACCAACCTGAAAGACTCGGACCTGGGCGGGCACATCTCCAGCTTCGCCTCCAGTGCCACCCTGTACGACATCGGCTTCAACTACTTCTTCCAGGCCCCGACCGAAGAACACGGCGGCGACCTGGTGTTCTTCCAGGGCCACGCTTCGCCAGGCGTCTACGCCCGTGCCTTCATGGAAGGGCGCATCAGCGAAGACCAGATGAACAACTTCCGTCAGGAAGTGGACGGCAAAGGCCTGTCTTCGTACCCGCACCCTTGGCTGATGCCTGACTTCTGGCAGTTCCCGACCGTTTCGATGGGCCTGGGCCCGATCCAGGCGATCTACCAGGCACGCTTCATGAAGTACCTGGAAGCCCGTGGCTTCATCCCGGCCGGCAAGCAGAAGGTCTGGTGCTTCATGGGCGACGGCGAGTGCGACGAGCCGGAATCCCTGGGCGCAATCGCCCTGGCTGGCCGCGAGAAGCTGGACAACCTGATCTTTGTCATCAACTGCAACCTGCAGCGCCTCGACGGCCCAGTTCGCGGTAACGGCAAAATCATCCAGGAACTCGAAGGCGTGTTCCGTGGCGGTGGCTGGAACGTCAACAAAGTCGTCTGGGGCCGTTTCTGGGACCCACTGCTGGCCAAGGACACCAACGGTGCCCTGCAGCGCCGCATGGACGAAGTCATCGATGGCGAGTACCAGAACTACAAAGCCAAAGACGGCGCCTACGTGCGTGAGAACTTCTTCAACACCCCAGAGCTCAAGGCCATGGTCGAAGACCTGTCCGACGAAGAGATCTGGAAGCTCAACCGTGGCGGCCACGACCCGTACAAGGTCTACGCGGCTTACCACCAGGCGGTGAACCACAAAGAGCAGCCGACTGTCATCCTGGCCAAGACCATCAAGGGTTACGGCACCGGTGCAGGCGAAGCCAAGAACACCGCGCACAACACCAAGAAGGTCGACGTCGACAGCCTGCGTCACTTCCGTGACCGCTTCGACATCCCGGTCAAGGATGCCGACCTCGAGAACCTGCCGTTCTTCAAGCCGGAAGAAGGTTCTGCCGAAGCCAAGTACCTGGCCGAGCGCCGCGCAGCCCTGGGTGGCTTCGTACCTCAGCGCCGCGCCAAGAGCTTCAGCGTACCGACCCCATCCCTGGAAACGCTGAAAGCGATCCTGGATGGCTCGGGCGACCGTGAAATTTCCACCACCATGGCCTTCGTGCGCATCCTGGCGCAGCTGGTCAAGGACAAGGAAATCGGCCAGCGCATCGTCCCGATCATCCCGGACGAAGCCCGTACCTTCGGTATGGAAGGCATGTTCCGCCAGTTGGGCATCTACTCGTCGGTCGGCCAGCTCTACGAGCCAGTCGATAAAGACCAGGTGATGTTCTACCGCGAAGACAAGAAGGGCCAGATCCTCGAGGAAGGCATCAACGAAGCCGGCGCCATGTCGTCGTTCATCGCTGCCGGTACCTCGTACAGCTGCCACAACCAGCCGATGCTGCCGTTCTACATCTTCTACTCGATGTTCGGCTTCCAGCGTATCGGCGACCTGGCCTGGGCCGCTGGCGACAGCCGCACCCGTGGCTTCCTGATCGGCGGTACCGCCGGCCGCACCACCCTCAACGGTGAAGGCCTGCAGCACGAAGACGGTCACAGCCACATGATGGCGGGCACCATCCCGAACTGCCGCACCTATGATCCGACCTACGGCTACGAGCTGGCGGTGATCATCCAGGACGGCATGAAGAAGATGACCGAAGAGCAACAGGACATCTTCTACTACATCACCGTGATGAACGAATCCTACCAGCAGCCAGCCATGCCGGCCGGTGTCGAGGAAGGCATCATCAAGGGCATGTACCTGCTCGAAGAAGACACCCGCGAAGCCGCGCACCACGTTCAGCTGATGGGCTCCGGCACCATCCTGCGCGAAGTCCGCGAAGCGGCGAAGATCCTGCGTGAAGAGTTCAACGTCGGTGCCGACGTGTGGAGCGTCACCAGCTTCAACGAACTGCGTCGTGACGGCCTGGCCGTGGAACGCGCCAACCGCCTCAAGCCTGGCCAGAAGCCTCAGCTGACTTACGTCGAAGAGTGCCTGAACGGTCGCAAAGGCCCGGTCATCGCCTCCACCGACTACATGAAGCTGTTCGCCGAACAGATTCGCCAGTGGGTGCCGAGCAAAGAGTTCAAAGTCCTGGGTACCGATGGTTACGGTCGCAGCGACAGCCGCAAGAAGCTGCGTCACTTCTTCGAAGTCGACCGTCACTTCGTGGTGCTGGCTGCCCTGGAAGCCTTGGCTGACCGTGGCGAGATCGAACCGAAAGTGGTGGCTGACGCTATCGTCAAGTTCGGCATCGATCCGGACAAGCGCAACCCACTGGACTGCTGAGGAGTATTTTTAAGTGAGCGAACTCATTCGCGTACCTGACATCGGCAGCGGTGAAGGTGAAATCATCGAGCTGTTCGTCAAGGTCGGTGACCGTATCGAGGCTGACCAGAGCCTGCTGACCCTGGAGTCCGACAAGGCCTCCATGGAGATCCCGGCCCCCAAGGCAGGCATCGTCAAAGAGCTGAAGGTCAAGCTGGGCGATCGCCTGAAAGAGGGCGACGAGTTGCTGGTTCTGGAAGCCGAGGGCGCTGCTGCGTCCGAGGCCCCAGCCGCCGCACCTGCCCCTGCCGCTGCGCCGGCTGCCGCTGAAAAGCCGGCTGCCGAAGCGGCCCCTGCGCCGGCTGCAGCCCCTGCTGCTGCCAGCGTGCAGGACATCCACGTGCCGGACATCGGCTCGTCGGGCAAGGCCAAGATCATCGAAGTGCTGGTCAAGGTCGGCGACACCGTCGAAGCCGACCAGTCGCTGATTACCCTGGAGTCCGACAAGGCCTCCATGGAAATCCCTTCGCCCGCCGCTGGCGTGGTCAAGGAAGTGATCGCCAAGCTGGACGACGAAGTCGGCACCGGTGACCTGATCATCAAACTGGAAGTCGCGGGCGCCGCCCCGGCTGCTGCGCCAGCGCCTGCCGCTGCTGCACCGGCCAAGGCTGAGGCGGCTGCGGCCGCCGCACCGGCTGCCGCTGCCCCCGCTGCTGCCCCTGCACCGGTCGCTACCGCACCGGCTGCCGGCAACAACGCCAAGGTTCACGCAGGCCCCGCTGTTCGCCAGCTGGCCCGTGAGTTCGGTGTCGAGCTGGGCGCGGTTGCCGCGACCGGCCCGCACGGCCGTATCCTGAAAGAAGACGTGCAGGTTTACGTCAAGGCGATGATGCAGAAGGCCAAAGAAGCACCGGCAGCTGCCGGCGCGACTGGCGGCGCTGGCATCCCGCCGATCCCTGCCGTGGACTTCAGCAAGTTCGGCGAAGTGGAAGAAGTGGCCCTGACCCGCCTGATGCAGGTCGGTGCCGCCAACCTGCACCGCAGCTGGCTGAACGTGCCGCACGTCACCCAGTTCGACTCTGCCGACATCACCGAGCTGGAAGCCTTCCGCGTTGCGCAGAAGGCCGTGGCCGAGAAGGCTGGCGTCAAGCTGACCGTGCTGCCACTGCTGCTCAAGGCCTGCGCCTTCCTGCTCAAGGAACTGCCGGACTTCAACAGCTCGCTGGCACCAAGCGGCAAGGCCATCATCCGCAAGAAGTACGTGAACATCGGCTTTGCCGTGGACACCCCGGACGGCCTGCTGGTCCCTGTGATCAAGAACGTCGACCAGAAAAACCTGCTGCAACTGGCTGCCGAAGCCGCTGCACTGGCCGAGAAGGCGCGCACCAAAAAGCTGTCGGCCGACGACATGCAAGGCGCCTGCTTCACCATCTCCAGCCTCGGCCACATTGGCGGCACCGGCTTCACGCCGATCGTCAATGCGCCAGAGGTGGCGATCCTCGGTGTGTCCAAGGCAACCATGCAGCCGGTGTGGGATGGCAAAGCCTTCCAGCCGAAGCTGATGCTGCCGCTGTCGCTGTCCTACGATCACCGTGTGATCAACGGCGCTGCCGCCGCGCGCTTCACCAAGCGCCTGGGCGACGTGCTGGCGGATATCCGCACCCTGCTGCTGTAAGGCGGCAAGCTGCCCCTCGCAAGAGGGGCAGTACCCTTTTCGAGCTGCCACGCTCGTACCTCAACCCCGTCATTTGGCGGGGCTTTTTTTGTCCGCCGATAGGGTTGTGGCGCCTGTGAGATCGAGCGCCGCGCGGGCGGCGCTCGATCTCACAGACGCCAAAATTCTCAAGGCGAACTAACATTTCCGGCCAAACAGCCGATAACCCGTACACAGCATCACGCATGGCCGCTTGCCAGCCCTCGGGACATGATGCAACCTTGCCAGATACGCCGCCCCCCAGGCCGTGTCACCCTCTTCAAGCGAGTCTTCGATGAAAAGCCAACCCGATGCCGCCAGCCGTGTGGCGGCCGAGGTCGTCACGCAGCTACCCGTGCCCTCGCGGCTCGGCATGCTGCGTTTCGAAAGGCTCAACGAAGCCACCTGGGCAATGCTCTACCTCGACCCTGCCTGCGAGCGCCAGTTCGGCCTGCAGGCCGGCGAACTCTGTGCCCTCGTCGATGCGCCCTATGCCAGCCTGATGGAACCCGAGGCCCGCTACAGGTTGCACGATGAAATCCAGTCGCAACTGGCCCGTCGCGGCTATTACCGGGTGCGCTACACCTTGCATGGCCCTGGTGCATCGCTGCGCCTGGTGGAAGCCGGGGAGGCCTACAGGCAGCACAATCGCCAACTGCTGCGCGGCTACCTGAGCGTGCTCGACGACCCGCCCGACGACGCCAACGACGCAGACCCCAGCGAGCTGGAGTCACGCAACACCCGCCTGCAGCTGGCCCTGCAACTCAACCAGCGCGCCCAGCAAGAACAGCTTGAACACCTGGAGCGGGTGCGTGGCCAGCAAGACCTCATCCTGCGCCTGGCCCGCCAGCGCTACAGTGCCGGGAACTCGCTGCTCGAAGCTGCCGAGCTGATCACCCAGAGCGCCTGCGAAATCTACAAGGTCGACAGCGCCAGCATCTGGCACCTGGAAGACCAGCGCCTGGAGCCGATCAGCGCCTGGTATCGCCACGAGCAGCAACACCGCCTGCCCGAAGCCATCGATGCCAGCCGCTTTCCCGACTACCTCGACGCCCTGCACGCCAGCCGCGCCATCGACGCCCACAACGCTAGCCACGACCCGCGCACCCGCGCCCTGACGCAAAGCCTGCGCCCCGACAACAAAGCCATGCTCGATGCCAGCGTGCGCGTCGATGGCCAGGTCATCGGCGTGTTGTGCCTGGAGCAGAGCGGCCAGCCGCGGGCCTGGCAGTCTGACGAAATCGCCTTTGCCGGTGAGCTGGCCGACCAGTTCGCCCAGGTCATCACCAACCACAACCGGCGCACGGCAGCCAGTGCCCTGCACCTGTTCCAGCGCGCCGTAGAGCAAAGCGCCAGCGCCTTTTTGCTGGTCAACCGCGATGGCGTGGTGGAGTACGTCAACCCAAGCTTCACCGCGATCACCCAATACAGCACCGACGAAGTCCAGGGCCGCCAACTGGCCGAACTGCCCGCCCTGGAAAACCTCAGCGAGCTGCTGTTCGATTCGCCGTCGAGCCTGGCCATGGGCAACAGTTGGCAGGGCGAATTCAAGAGCCGGCGTAAAAACCTCGAGCCCTACTGGGGCCAGCTGTCGATTTCCAAGGTGTATGGTGACAACCGCGAGCTGACCCACTACATCGGCATCTACGAAGATGTCACCCAGACCAAGCTGGCCCAGCAACGCATCGAACGCCTGGCCTACACCGACAACCTGACCAACCTGGGCAACCGCCCGGCCTTCATCCGCAGCCTCGACGAGCGCTTTGCCCGCAACGACGAGCATTCCATGTGCCTGCTGCTGGTGGACATCGACAACTTCAAGCGCATCAACGACAGCCTCGGCCACCAGACCGGTGACAAGCTGCTGGTCAGCCTCGCCCGCCGGTTGCGCAACAGCCTCAGCGCCGGCGGCATCCTGGCGCGCTTTGCCAGCAACGAGTTTGCCGTGCTGCTCGACGACACCCACCTGGAAGATGGCCAGGGCGTCGCCCAGCAATTGCTGCGCACCCTCGACAAACCGATGTTCGTCGACAACCAGCTGATCAACGTCACCGCCTCGGTGGGCCTGGCCTGCGCGCCGCTGCATGGCATCGACCCGGCGAGCCTGATGAAAAACGCAGGCCTGGCCCTGCACAAGGCCAAAGCCAACGGCAAGCACCAGGTGCAGGTGTTTACCGAAGTGCTCAATGCCGAGGCCAGTTACAAGCTGTTCGTCGAGAACAACCTGCGCCGCGCCCTGACCCAGAACGAGCTGGAGGTGTTCTACCAGCCCAAGCTGTGCCTGCGCAGCGGCCGCCTGCTGGGGCTGGAGGCACTGCTGCGCTGGAACCACCCCGAGCGCGGCATGATCCGCCCGGACCAGTTCATCAGCGTGGCCGAGGAAACCGGCCTGATCATCCCCATCGGCAAGTGGGTGGTGCGCCAGGCGTGCCGCATGAGCCAACAGCTGCGCGAGGCCGGCATGGGCAACCTGCACGTGGCCATCAACCTGTCGCCCAAGCAGTTTTCCGACCCTGACCTGGTAGCGTCGATCAGCTCGATCATCAAGGAGGAGGCCCTGCCCCCGCACCTGCTGGAGCTGGAGCTGACCGAAGGCCTGCTGCTGGAAGCGACCGAAGACACCCACCGCCAGCTCGACGAGCTCAAGGCCCTGGGCCTGACCTTGGCCATGGACGACTTCGGCACGGGCTATTCGTCGTTGAGCTACCTGAAGAAGTTTCCGATCGACATCATCAAGATCGACCGCAGCTTCATCAACGAAATCCCCGACAACCAGGACGACATGGAGATCACCTCGGCGGTGGTGGCCATGGCCCATAACCTCAAGCTCAAGGTGGTGGCCGAGGGCATCGAGACCCCGGCGCAATTGGCGTTTCTGCGCCGGCACCGCTGCGATGTGGGCCAGGGCTATCTGTTCGATCGGCCGATTCCGGGGCGTGAGCTGGCCGAGAAACTCAAGCGCTATCCGCGCGGCCCGGTGGCCTGACAGCAGCGTCAACCTCGTGCACTATAGAGTCCATTCGGGCCCTTTCGCGGCCCACACTTATCTATCTGACAAACAGATATCTGAAAAAAAAAGAGGAACGGCCATGGTCCTGCGTTCGGAAATCCTGGTGAACAAAAACGTCATGCCAACTGCGGAGCAGGCGCTGCCTGGCCGCGAAACCCCAATGTCCCTGCCCGAGTTCCACCATGTGTTCGAGGGCACGCCCCTGCTCGGCCCGTTCTTCGAAGGTGACATCGACTTCGCCATCTTCGGCCTGGGCTGCTTCTGGGGCGCCGAGCGCCGCTTCTGGCAGCGTGAAGGCGTGGTCAGCACCGTGGTCGGCTATGCCGGCGGCTTCACCCCCAACCCCACCTACGAAGAGGTCTGCTCGGGCCTGACCGGCCACACCGAAGTGGTGCTGGTGGTGTTCGACAAGAACAAGCTCAGCTACCGCGAGTTGCTGGCGATGTTCTGGGAACTGCACAACCCGACACAGGGCATGCGTCAGGGCAACGATGTCGGCACCCAGTACCGCTCGGCCATCTACTGCACCTCGCCGCAGCAGCTCGACGAAGCCAAGGCCAGCCGCAACGCCTTCCAGGCCGAGCTGAACAAGGCCGGTTTCGGCGAGATCACCACCGAGATCGACCAAGCGCCAACCGTGTACTTCGCCGAGGCCTACCACCAGCAGTACCTGGCCAAGAACCCGGGCGGCTACTGCGGCATCGGCGGTACCGGCGTGTGCCTGCCGCCCAGCCTGCAAGGCAACTGAACCATGGCCACGATGACGCTGTTCCACTCGCCACTATCGCCCTTCGTGCGCAAGGTCATGGTAGTGCTGCACGAGACTGGCCAGCTTGACCGCGTCACCCTGCAACCGGTGAACATCAGCCCGGTGAGCGGCGACGCGCAGCTCAACCAGGGCAACCCGATCGGCAAGATCCCGGCCCTGCGCCTGGACGACGGCACGGTGCTGCACGACAGCCGGGTGATCTGCGAGTACCTGGACCTGCAGCATGTCGGCCTGCCGTTGCTGCCGCGTGAAGGCTCGGCGCGCTGGCGGCGCATGACGCTGGTGTCGCAGGCCGATGCGATCATGGATGCGGCGGTGTCGTCGCGCTATGAGAGCTTCCTGCGGCCTGAAGGCAAGCGCTGGGACGGCTGGCTTGAAGCGCAGGGCGAGAAGATCCGCCGCAGCCTGGCCAACCTGGAGCAGGAGCACCTGGCGGAGCTGATCTCGGGCTTTGATCTGGCGGCAATCGGTGTGGCGTGCGCACTGGGATACCTGGATTTGCGCCAGCCTGATTTTGGCTGGCGTGAGCACCAGCCTAGGTTGGCGGCCTGGTATGCCGAGGTGGCCAAGCGGCCTTCGATGGTCGCCACAGCACCGACAGCCTGACAGGGCCATTCGCGGGCTTGCCCCGCGAATGGGCTGCAAAGCAGCCCCAAGCCTTACTTGGGTATCACAGGAAACAACTGCCCGATCCTGCGGGCCAACCAGCGCCCGATTTCTCTATCCTCCCTCATGCCGCCCTCCCCACCCGTGCCCAGTCCAGCCGCCGGGTCAGCACCATGAACACGCCCAGCAAGCCAAAGCACAGCAGCGAGCCCATCAGCAGCGCATAGTCCTCGGCGCTGAGCAGCCCATAAAGCATCGCGTACAGCGCTGCCAACCCTGCTGCAAACCCCACCCCACGGCCGAGGCTGTGCAACACGTGGCTCAGGTAGAAGCCAATCAGCAACACACAGGCCAAAGCCGACAGCCCATACGCCGGGCCGAAGCCAATGTGCTCGGACAACGACAGCAACAGCAGGTAGAAGAACGCCAGCGCCACTCCCACCAGGATGTACTGCACCGGGTGCACGCTGAGGTTTTTCAACACCTCGAACAGGAAGAAGCCGGCAAAGGTCAGCGCGATGAACAACAACGCATATTTGATCGCCCGCTCGCTCTTCAGGTACTGGTCCACTGGGTCGACGAAGCTCACGCCGAAGGTCCGCTCGCTGAAGTCCGTGCACTCCCCCCCGCTGGCGCACTGGCGCAGGGCGTCTTCGAGGTTGGTGGCGAAGAACGACGTCTGCCAATGGGCACTGAAGCCCTGGGCATCGATGTCGCGACGGCTGGGCAGGTAGCTGCCGATGAAGCTTGGGTGCGGCCAGTTGGCGCGCAGGTCGACACTGCTGGTGCGGCCCACCGGCAATACCTGCAGCTGGCCAGTGCCCTGCAACGCCAGGTCGAAGCCATAGCTGAACTCGCGCGCCTGCAGGCCATCCAGCCCTGGCAGACTGGCATGCACGCCCGCGCGCATCCAGCTGAGCCCGGTGCCGGCTTCGAACGGCAATTTGCGTTCGTCGAAGGTCAGCTCCAGGCCGTTCTCGATGCCGCGGATATCGCTGATGCCCACCACCAGGAAGGGCTTGTCGAACCGGTAGTCGTCGAAGTCCTTGTCGATGCCCCAGCGCTCGGGCAGTTTGAAGCGGCCACTGATACGGCCCTTGGCGTGAAACAGCCGCGCCTGGTAGATACCGCGTGCGCGCAGCTCGGTCTCCACGCCCAGGTCGGCGTCGAAGGTTTCCGGGAGGAAGTACAGATGGCCGGCGACGGTGCTGGTCTCCTGGGTACGCTCGCCGTCCTTGTCGATCCAGCGCCGTTGGTACTTGCGATAGGGCACCACCAGCAGCGGGCCGCTGAGCTGCTGGTCGAAACTGGCGCTCTGGGCGATGTCCCGCACCACACTGTCACGCAGGCTCTGGCGCTCGTCGATAAGGCCGTTGATCAGCAGCAGGGGGATCAGCAACAGCAACATCAGCAGGGCAATCATGCCGAGCTTGAAACTCAAGGTCTTGTTCATGGGGCCTCCTATGGCAGTGGGCGCAGTGTCTGCGCCTTGCATGGAGGCTTTGGGGAGACTCTATGGAGATTGCGTGTTTTTGCGCGTAGCCCCAGCAACCTCAGCTGATACGCCGCATCGGCAGCCACAACCGCACCCGCACCCCGCCGTCAACGTTATCCACCGCCAACGTGCCGCCATGCAACTGCATCACCTCAGCCACAAAATTCAGCCCCAGCCCGGTACTCTTGCGCCCGCTGCCCGGCCGTGGCAGTGAGTAGAACCGCTCGCTGACCCGCCCGATGGCATACGCCGGGATAGCCTGCCCCTGGTTGAACAGGCTCAATGCCACGCGCCCGCCCTCGCGCTCCAGCTCGAACAGCAGCGCCCCGCCCACCGGGGTAAAGTCCAGCGCGTTATCGAGCAGGTTGGCCAGCGCCTGGCGCATCAGAAACGGATCACACAACAACCGCAGCCCTACCGGCACCCGCTGTCGCACCTGCAAGCCAGCCCCTTCGATACGTGCCGCATGGGCCAGCAGCAGTTCGTCGACCAGCGATGCCAGCGCCACCTGCTGTTCGTCTTCCAGCGCCTGCATCTGCTCGACCCGCGCCAGGTTGAGCAGGCGCTCGATCATCTGTTGCAAGCGCTCGCTCTCCCGTTCGATGTTGCCCACAAAGCGCGCCCGCTGTTCGGCCGGCATCTCGCCCTGCAGCAACTCGGAAGCACCGCGAATGGCCGCCAGCGGGCTTTTCAGTTCGTGGGTCAGGGTATGCACGTAGCGCTCGACGTACGCTTTGCCTTCCAGTTGCGTACGCATGCGCTCCACCGCATTGGCCAGGTGCGCCAGCTCACCGCCCTTGTAGTGCGGCAGCGCCGCGCGTTCGCCTTCGCTGACGGCCTGGGCGTAGCGGGCCAGCCTGCGCAGCGAGCGCGCCAGCCACCACGACAGCGCGGCACCGATCAACAGGCCCAGGCCGATCAAGCCCAGGCCCAACGTCAGCAAGCGCTGCTCGGAGCGGTCGATGTAGGGTTGCAGCGAGCTGTTGGGCTTGGCCACGGTCACCACGCCGATGATCCGGCCGTCATCGATGATCGGCGCGGCCACGTGCATCACCGAGGTGCTTTCGTCATCAGCGACGCTGCGCGTGGAGCGGGCACCGTATTCGCCGCGCAGGGTGAGGTAGACATCGTTCCACTTCGAATAGTCCTTGCCCAGGCCTTCACCGCTGGAGTCGAGCAGGACGATGCCTTTGGCGTCAGTCACGTAGATGCGGTGGCTGACCTGGTTCTTCGCCAACCCCCAGATCTGCGCGCCCGGGCTACGCGACCCATAGGCCTTGAGCACTTCGGGCAGGCGGCTCTGGCCGAGGGTGCCGGCCTTGACGTCATCGTGCAGGATCTCCGCCAGCAGGTTGGCGGTGTCTACCAGGGTTTCCTCGGACGATTGGCGCACCACCGGGCGGATCTGCTCGCGCACTGTGTTGAGCAGAAAGTAGCCTGCCAGCCCAACGAACAGGAAATACACCAGGAAGATCCGGATGCCCAGGCGCATCAGGCGTGATCCGGGCTGTAGCTGTAGCCCAGGCCGCGGTGGGTCTGGATCGGCTCTGCCGCGCTGGCCACCAGGCGCAACTTGGCACGCAGGCTCTTGATATGGCTGTCGATGGTGCGCTCGTAGCCCACGTCGGAGGCCACCCCCAAGGCATCGAGCAATTGCTCGCGGCTGAATACCCGCTGGGGCTGCTCCAGCAGGCATTGCAGCAGGCGGAACTCATGGCGGGTCAGGGCCAGCGGCTGGTTGCGGTAGCTGATCTGCATGCGCAGGGTGTCGAGCTGGAACAGCGTTGCCACAGCAGCAGGCTCAGCCCTTGGCGCCATGCGCTTGAGGATCGCCCGCACGCGCGCGGCCACCTCGCGCGGGCTGAAGGGTTTGACGACATAATCGTCGGCACCGATCTCCAGGCCCACCACCCGGTCGATTTCGCCGTCGCGGGCGCTGAGGAACATCACCGGCACTTCGCTGAAGCGGCGTAGCTGGCGGCAGGTTTCGAAGCCACTGATATCGGGCAGGCCGATGTCGAGGATGATCAGGTCGGCCGGGCGCTGGCGTTGCTTATCGAGGGCCGCGCTGCCCAGGGTCACCCATTCGGTGCTGTGGCCATCGGCCTGCAGGGCGTAGACCAGCGTGTCGGCGATGGCGGCTTCGTCTTCGACGATGAGGATATGGGGCATGGTGCGCGGCCTGTGCAAATGTCGATGGCGACGCACTATTGTGTAGGAGCGGCCTTGCGTCGCGATAGGGGTGCGTAGCGGCCCCAGGTTTTCTGTAGTGGCATAAATCGCCGGGGCCGCTACGCAGCCCTATCGCGACGCAAGGCCGCTCCTACAATGGGCCAGTCAGGTTCCAGGTCAGCAGTCCGGCTTGCCCGCGGTAAACTTCTTGGCCGGGTTGACCGCCGCCTTGAACTCACGCAACGCCTTTGACCCGATCAACAGCGGGTAGTTGAAGCTGCTGCGGTCTACCAGGTTCACCTCAACGGTGCGCTTCTCATCACCCAGGCACAACTCCAGGTCCACCACCGGACGCTTGGAGATTTCCGGCGCATCGCCTTCTTCCTCTTCGTCGGCACGGCCCTTGATCTTGCTGATGCGCGAGACCTTGTGCTCGTAGACCTTGCCGTCGGACTCCTTGGTCGCCAGACGGAAGCGCACCCACTCATCGCCATCGCGGGTGAACAGCTCGATGTCCTTGGCCGACAGCGATGCAGTGAAGGCGCCAGTGTCCATCTTGGCCTTCAGCGTTTCGCCGATTTCCGGCAGGGCAATGTTTTCGTAACGGCCATAAATCGTCGGCTCAGCGGCCATGACCGGCAAGGCAAACAGCGACAACAGGGCAAGCAGTGATTTCACGGGTTACGCTTCCTTGATTGCAGACAGTGCTTAGACTGCACACGTTGAATAGGTTCGTCGTTACAGGGTAATCAACACAATGTGAAACATTTGTCCCCGCCGACGGGCACTGGAAATTTGGCGTGGGGCGCATCGCTGCTTATCATTGCCGACCGCGTTTATCTCACAACAAGAGTTTCTTTATGCGTCGCCTGCTGACCGGCATTCTCACAACCCTTCTGTTGCTGCTCAACACCGTGGTGTTGATCTGCCCGCTGCTGGTGTTTGCCCTGCTCAAGCTGGTGCTGCCGGGCCGTGGCCGCGACTACGCATCCGCCGCGGTGATGTGGGTGGCTGAAACCTGGTCGGAGATCGACAAAGCGATCTTTGCCCTGTGCATCCCCACCCAGTGGGACATCCGCGGCGTCGAGCGCCTGCGCAAGGACACCTCGTACCTGGCCGTGAGTAACCACCAGAGCTGGGTCGACATCCCCGCGCTGATCGAAAGCCTCAACCGCCGCACGCCGTTCTTCAAGTTCTTCCTCAAGAAGGAGCTGATCTGGGTACCGCTGCTGGGCCTGGCCTGGTGGGGGCTGGATTACCCATTCATGAAGCGCTACAGCAAGGCGTTTCTGGACAAGCACCCCGAGCTCAAGGGCAAGGACCTGGAAATCACCAAAGCCGCCTGCGAGCTGTTCAAGCGCCAGCCGGTGACCGTGGTCAACTACCTCGAAGGCACACGCTTCACCGAGGCCAAGCGCCAAGAGCAGCAATCGCCTTACCGTCACCTGCTAAAGCCCAAGGCCGGGGGCGTGGCTTTTGTGCTGGCAGCGCTGGGCGAGCAGCTGGACGCGCTGCTGGACGTGACCATCGTTTACCCCGGCCACAAGGCGCCCGGCTTCTGGGACTTGCTCAATGGCAGCATTAGCCGGGTGATTATCGACATCCAAGTGCGTGAGCTGGACCCGGCATTGTGGGATGGGGATTATGAAAATGACCCGGCCTTCCGGCAGTCCGTGCAGGCGTGGGTGAATCAGCTGTGGCTGGAGAAGGATCAGCGGATCGAGCAGTTGCGTGGGGAATTGGCTAAGTAGTAAGCCTGGGCCGGCCTCTTCGCGGGGCAAGCCCGCTCCCACGGATAGTGGTGGGCCTGTGGGAGCGGGCTTGCCCCGCGAAGACGCCCCCCCCAGATAAACTCGATTAAAAGCCTGACTAATAATCAGCATAAGGATTACTTCTTTGTCATCATCCCCATAAGTGGATAAAAATCGATCAAAGCACAATTACAAAAAATGCCTGGATCGATCAATGGCCAACCAACCTAGCTCCGCCCCCGCCCAGCTCCGCCGTGTCCTCGGCCTGCCCGCCCTGGTGTTTTTCGGCCTTGTCTACATGGTCCCGCTGACCATCTTCACCACCTACGGCATCGTCACCGAGCTCACCGGTGGCCGCACCGCTGGCGCCTACCTGGTCACGTTGCTGGCCATGTCGTTCACCGCCACGTCTTACAGCTTCATGGTCAAGCGCTTCCCGGTCGCGGGTTCGGCGTACTCCTACAGCAACATGGCGTTTGGCTCAAACGTGGGCTTTCTCGCCGGCTGGTCGCTGCTTCTCGATTACCTGTTCATCCCGATGATCAACTACCTGCTCATCGGCCTGTTCCTCAACATCGCCTTCCCCGCCATCCCAGCCTGGTCCCTCATCCTTGCCTCGATCGCACTGGTGACCGTACTCAACGTGATCGGTATCCACTCGGTGGCCAAGGCCAGCAACCTCATCGTCGGCGCGCAGATCGTGTTCATCGGGGTGTTCGTGGCGCTGTCTTGCCAGACCCTGGCCGGCCAGCCGGTGGACTTGCTGTCACCGCTGATGGGTGACGGCACCCAGCCTGGTTTTGGCCCGCTGATGGCCGGTGCTGCAGTACTGTGCCTGTCGTTCCTCGGTTTCGATGCTGTCTCGACCCTGGCCGAAGAATGCCGCGACGCCCGCCGCGACGTGCCACGGGCAATCATCCTGACCACGCTGTGTGCCGGCGTGCTGTTCACCGTACTGGCCTACGTCAGCCAACTGGTGTTCCCGGGCAGCACCTTCGTCAATGCCGATGCGGCGGCGAACGAGGTGATGTTCAAGGCGGGCGGGCAGTTCCTGGCCAACTTCTTCACGGCTGCGTTCGTTGCCGGCAGCCTGGGTTCGGCGCTGGCCTCGCAGGCGGCGGTGTCGCGCATCCTGTTCACCATGGGGCGTGACAAAGTGCTGCCACAGCGCACATTCGGGTATCTGTCGCCACGCTTCGGCACGCCAGTGTTCGCCATCCTGCTGGTGTCGGCGTTCTCGTTGCTGGCGCTGGTGATCGACCTGGCCACCCTCGCCTCGTTGATCAGCTTTGGCGCGCTGGTGGCGTTTTCGGCGGTTAACCTGGCAGTGGTGAAGACGCACCTGATGAACGACAGCGCGCAGCGTAACCTTAAAGGCTTGCTGTGCTATGGCGCGGTGCCGCTGGTGGGGTTGAGCCTGACATTGTGGCTGTGGACCAGCCTGTCGGCGCTGACGTTGGTGATTGGGCTGTGCTGGTTTGCGTTGGGGCTGGCGTATCTGGCGGTGCTGACCGCTGGCTTCCGCCGCCCGGTGCGCTTGGTGGATTTCACCGAAGCCACCTGACCTAAGCTGAACGTGCTCTTGTAGGAGCGGCCTTGCGTCGCGAAAGGGCTGCGCAGCGGCCCCCGGATTTCAGCGTCGCCGCTAATATCGATGGGCCGCTACGCAGCCCTTTCGCGACGCAAGGCCGCTCCTACAGGCCGCGCCTGTCCTTCAGACCGATGGCTGGGTCAAGGGCGCCGGGGTAGTCCAAAGGCTACCCAGGTTCTGCAGCAACGACCCGGCAATCCCCTGCTGCCCCAGATACTGCAGAATCAAGGGCGCAAACTGCCCGATCATCCCGGTATCCATCCCCAGCGCCTTGAACGCACTGTCCAGGTCGCTGCGGTTTTCCACGTTATTGCCCAGCGCATTGCTCAACGCCGACTGGCTTTCGCTGTTCTTGCCCAGCAGTTCACCCAGCCCGCTCAACCCGCCCAGCGCATTGGCACCCGACAGCAGGTCCAGCCCGGGCACGGCTTTGGTCAGTTGGCCGTAATCGTCAGAACTCAGGTTGTTGCGCGCCAACCCCAGCATCGCCCCTGCCCCACCCACTGCCTGTTCCGGGGTGATCTTCAGTTCACTGCCCAAGGTATTGAGCAAATTGGCCTGCGCCTCGGGCGCCTGCACCTGGCCCTGCTGTTTCTGGTTTTGCATGGCCGACACGGCGTTGGCGGCGTCGCTGAGGTTGAAGGCGAACACCGGGCTTGCGGCCAGGGTCATCAGGGTTGCCAGGGTGAGAGCTTTCATCGGGAGGGACCTCGTAGGCCGGGATGGCCTGGGAAACGAGGCATTCGACTGAAAGATTGAAGGTTTGTTCCAAGCCGCAGATCGGGATCCTGTGGGAGCGGGCTTGCCCCGCGAAGGGCCGCACAGCGGCCCCGCTAACAGACTGGCCCAGTCAGTGCCTTCTGTTCCGAGCAAGCTCGATGTCATCCATGATCGCCTTGGCAAACGCACTCAGGTAATCCGCAGCACCGAGCAGCTTGTGGTCATCCTCCATATCCCCTTCGTGCACCAGGTGCTTGATGTACCCCAGCAGTACCGAAACCTGCTCATAGGCATGCTCGAACGGCACACCAGGCATCACCCGGAACAGATGGCTGGGCTGTTCGCCAGCCTCGCAGAAGGTCTTGGCGCCAACCGTAACGTTTGCTTGTCTATCGTCGCTCATCGCACTACACCCTCCTTCACATACGCGCCAGCGCGTGCTCGATCAACGCGTGGGCGGTATCGGCGGAATGGATTGCATTGGCCAGCATGTGCAGGCCCGGCTCACCGGTATGGATGCGGCGGTACTCGTCGACGGTTTCCGAGATGCCCAGCAGCATCTCGCTGGCGACAGACAAGGCGTCGAGCGGGAGCAGGTCGGGGTGGATGGAGGAATAGAGGGTGTTGAACAGTTTGAGGCGGGGTGGATCGGGGACGATTTTTTTCATGATTCAACTCGATGGTGATGGGAAAGCCACCAACCTCGTTTCCACACGAATGGAGGCAGCTGAACGCGGGGTGGAAAACCGGTCATCGAGCAACCCGGTAGGCCAAACGGCCTCCCGCGCACAGCCGCCATAACGGCATGTCGATCGATGACTACCAGGGTTTCCACACCCCCATCGCTGAACCGTTCAGCGACCCAACGAGCCTACGGACCGGGGTTCACAGGGGCAATCAGACGCGATTCGACAGACTGCGTAGGGTATTTCCTGCTGATTCGTAGAGTAAGCAGGAAATGGCCCATAGCCACGTAGGCAATTTCCGCATACCTATCATTTTTGCCAGTAGCCGACCACTCCATTCCTGACCAATATCCTGTTATAGGCCCATCAGCGGTGACTGATAACAGGAGCGCTTCATGAAAAACCAGGCGAACGCTACACAGTTCTTCTACCAGAACGGAAAGCTCATCACCGTCAGTCAGGGAGCGCAGAAGCGTGCCATCTTTGCTTACGACGACGTGCCACTTGCGGAGCTTCACACCGACTTGAAAGCAAGCGCGACCCGAGTGTTTACAGACAAAAGCGGCTCAGTACTAGGTATGAGTAGCGAAGTAGAAACTGCAGCACTGGCCTATGCGGCTTATGGGCATGATGCTGCCAAAACCAGAATGCTCTCCTTATTCTCCTTATTAAGATTTAACGGCCAGTACCGGACAGACGAGGGACACTATCTGCTCGGCAACGGTTACCGATCTTACAGCCCAGCCCTGATGCGATTTTATTCGCCAGACAATCTAAGTCCTTTTCAAGAGGGCGGCTTGAATAGCTACTGCTATTGCCTGGGAGATCCCGTCAACCAATCAGACCCAACAGGTCACTTCTCGTTATTTAAGCCATCCACTTGGATAAGCACAAGAAGCAGTCGAATTGATAAACGAAAACAACAAGTATCCGACCGCCGCGAGAAGCTCATGCTTGACAGGTCAGCGGTTATTCAACTGACCGAGGAACCAACGACCATAGAAAACCTGACAGCAATCAATAAACTACAAAACCAAATAAGCACCGATGCAAAATACGTCAAGAAAAAGCTCAAAAATCTAAAGAAGTATGGCCAAGCACCCACAGAATCTACCGACCAAATGGCCATTAGAGTCAGATATCTCGAATACAAAAAAAACAACGATCAACACATAAATCAAATGAAAATTCAATCAGCACGCAACGGTAGCCCGATGAACCTTTTCAACCATCGCGAAGGCAAAACAGACCCAGACCTATACTATCGCGCCGAAGAGCTACGAAAAGCCAAGATCTAAAAACAATTGGCAACTCGCTGATCTTGGGTTCTAGGAGGCCAACGCCATGATTAAGTCAGTGAATAAATCGTTCTTCTTCTACCAAGACAGTAGGCTCGTTACCGTGAAGCAGGGTAAACATCATCGCGCCATCTTCCGCAGCGCGGAGATGCCACTGGCCGAGCAGCAGACGGGTGAAATGTCAGGTAACGCGTTACTGGCAACCGATGACAAAGGCTCTGTTCTACAGGTGCAAAGCGAAAGTGACGAAGCCGCGCATAGCTATTCAGCTTATGGACACGCCCCCGCCCTGCTCCCCCGTCGTCACTCGCTCGGTTTCAATGGTGAGCGTATCGAGCCCCAAACCCTAGGCTATCTACTGGGTAACGGCTATCGGCTCTACAGCCCCGAGCTCATGCGCTTTCTTGCACCTGACAATCTCAGCCCTTTCGACGAAGGCGGCATGAACCCTTTCGCCTACTGCCATGGAGACCCCTTGAACTATACCGACCCTACCGGCCACGTCACAATTCAAGGAATTACTTCAGTATCCAGAAGAAAAATTGAAATTTTCAGCACAACGTCAAAAAAACAATGGCTCAACAATCAAGAAATTTTCAACCAAAGTGGCAACACAGCGAATTTAAGTTTACCACCTAAAACTGCCACCTACACATTGACTCGCACTCATCTTCATTCAATCAAACAACGGAATGGCACGCACCTGTTTCTTGTCGGGGATGACTATGGAAAATTCGCTAGCAACCTGAGTGAAATCAAAAGCCTTCAAGCCGCGCCCAAGCTGTTTGAAAAAATCGACCAACGCAAGCTCAACATTCAAATCAATATTTTGGAGCGTCAAAATTCCTTTATGCTCAAGGCTGGAAAAAGACGCCATGATCAGCTACACGATCTGAACGACCATTCAGTGCAGATCCGAAAAGACTATAAACCTATTCGGCCGCAGCTCTAACTGGCCTGCCGGTAAACGAAGCCCCAGGCACGGGGCTTCGTTTATATCCTTCACGCCGCACTAAACGTCTTGTGCGGATCAATCACAAACTTCTTCGGCACCCCAGCATCAAACTCGCCATACCCTTCCGGCGCCTGATCCAGGCTGATCACCTGCACGCCAACCACTTCAGCAATATTGATGCGATCCCACATGATCGCCTGCATCAGCTGTCGGTTGTACTTCATGGTGGGGGTCTGGCCGGTGTGGAAGCTGTGCGATTTCGCCCAGCCCAGGCCAAAGCGGATGCTCAGCGCGCCGATCTTGGCAGCGGCATCTACCGCGCCCGGGTCTTCGGTCACGTACAGCCCTGGGATACCGATGTTGCCGGCAACGCGGGTCACTTGCATCAGCGAGTTCAGCACAGTAGCCGGGGCTTCGTGCTTGGCACCTTCGTGGCCATGGCCGCGTGCCTCGAAGCCGACGGCGTCAACGGCGCAGTCCACTTCCGGCTCACCGAGGATATCGACGATCTGCTCGTGCAGCGGGGTGTCCTTGGACAGGTCGACCACTTCGAAGCCCTGCGACTTGGCGTGTGCCAGGCGCAATGGGTTGAGGTCGCCGACGATGACGCAGGCAGCGCCCAGCAGGCGGGCCGAGGCAGCAGCAGCCAGGCCGACCGGGCCGGCACCGGCAACATAAACGGTGCTGCCTGGGCCAACGCCGGCCGTCACAGCACCGTGGTAGCCAGTCGGCAGAATGTCGGACAGGCAGGTCAGGTCACGGATCTTTTCCATGGCCTTGTCGCGATCCGGCAGTTTCAGCAGGTTGAAGTCAGCGTACGGCACCAGCACGTATTCAGCCTGGCCGCCGGTCCAGTCGCCCATGTCGACATAGCCGTAGGCGCCACCGGCGCGGGCCGGGTTGACGGTGAGGCAGACGCCGGTGTGCATCTCTTTGCACGAGCGGCAGCGGCCGCAGGCGACGTTGAACGGTACCGACACCAGGTCGCCCTTTTTCAGGCGTTCGACGTCACGGCCCAACTCGACGATTTCACCGGTGATTTCGTGGCCCAGCACCAGGCCGACCTGGGCAGTGGTGCGGCCGCGGACCATGTGCTGGTCGGAGCCGCAGATGTTGGTGGAGACCACCTTGAGGATCACCCCGTGCTCGATCTTCTTGCCACGCGGGTCCTGCATTTTCGGGTAGTCGATATTGCGTACTTCGACCTTGCCGGCGCCGAGATATACCACTCCACGATTGCCAGACATGCTCTTACCTCGCTTGGTTTTTATTTATGCAGCGTTGGTTGAAGCGCCGCCATCCATGGGCGGCATGTGTTACTGGAATGCAGGGAATTGTGGGCCTGATGGGGCGCAAGGCACTGACTGGAAGCGACAGGGGGATGCCTTTTTACGGCAGACCAAATGCAGGGGGCCGCTTCGCGGCCCTTTCGCGACGCAAGGCCGCTCCTACAGGAGATCGCGTACCCCTGTAGGAGCGGCCTTGCGTCGCGAAAGGGCTGCAAAGCAGCCCCAAAATAGTCAGAGCACCACTGTCCGATTGGCGTTAAGGAACACCCGCCGTTCAATGTGATACCCCACCGCCCGCGCCAGCGTCAGGCATTCGATATCCCGTCCCTTGGCAATCAGGTCCTCGGGGTAATGGCTGTGGTCCACCACTTCGACGCCCTGGGCAATGATCGGCCCTTCGTCGAGGTCGTTGTTGATGTAGTGCGCCGTGGCGCCGACCATCTTCACGCCTTTGTTGTACGCCTGGTGGTAAGGCTTGGCGCCCTTGAACCCTGGCAACAGTGAGTGGTGAATATTGATCGCCCAGCCATCCAGGCGTCGGCACAGCTCGGGCGACAGCACCTGCATGTAGCGGGCAAGGATGACCAGCTCAGCGCCAGACGCCTCGATCACCTGCAACACCTTGCGCTCTTGCCCAGCCTTGTCGTTGGGGTCGAGTGCAAAGTGGTAATAGGGGATCTTGTGCCAGTGCGCCAGTGGCTCCAGGTCGGGGTGGTTGGACACCACCGCGACCACGTCCATGCTCAGTTGGCCAATGCGCTGGCGATACAGCAAGTCGTTCAGGCAGTGGTCGGCCTTGGACACCATGATCACCACCTTGGGGCGGTGGTTGGGCGCGGTCAGCTCGAAGGCCATGCCGAACGCTTCACTGCGCTCGGCGAGGCCGGCACGGAAACCGACCTCGTCAAAATCGTCCGGCTGGCGGAATTCGACGCGAATGAAGAAGCGCCCCGACTGCCGGTCATCGAAGGAGTGGTGCTCCGTCACGTAGCAGCGCTGCTCGAAGAGGTAACGCGTCACCACGTCGACGGTACCGAGCATGCTCGGGCAGTCGGCGGTGAGAATCCAGGTATCCGGTGCCCGACTCATGTCTTTCTCCTTAGGCTTCGATGCTCAGGCCGTATTCGGCCGAAGCGTCCTGCAGCCACAGCCACCAGTAATCGGCAAAGCTGCGGCGAATCACCAGTTCCCAGGTGTCTTCGGCGGTGCGGCGGATCACCAGTTGCGACTTGGCGAATACGGTGCCAACAGCCTTGCCCACCGGGAAGTTGTTCGGGTGCACATCATAGCTGGTGGACTTCATCAGCACTTCGCGCACATTCGGGCCGCGCAGTTCCAGCAGGCTCTGCCCACCGCTGACGTTGACCACCTGGATGTGCAGGCCTTCGAGGGCCGCGCGCAGTTTTTGCTCGACGGCGAACTCCTGGCCGCCCGGGACGATCAGCAGCCACTCGTCGGGGCCCATCCACTGCAGCGACATCTCGTTGTTGGCGACCACGGTCAGGGCGACCGGCAGCTCCAGGCCCAAGGCCTTGTGCACGCCTGCGGCAAAGGCCGGGTCATGGCCATTGCCGCGCAGGGTCAGGTGGCCGAGGAATTTCTTTTCACGCAGGGTCACACCTGCGTTCTTGCGGCCCTTGCCAACCAGGCTGGCCAGGTCGGCGTGGTGCAGCGGCGACTGGGCCTTGGCTTCGGCGCCGGGGTTTTGCTGGAAGACGTTGATAGCGCTCATTTCTTACCTGCCTTGAATTCTGTTGTCCGTAAGACCAGAGGTCAGATGCAATGCCCGAATGCTAATGGGGGCCCAGTGGGAGCGGGCTTGTCCCGCGAAGGGGGCGGTGAGGCCACCAGCGCATTCGCGGGGCAAGCCCGCTCCCACAAGGTTTGCATTCCAATTCAGGCCTACCGGTGGGCCTTAGACGTTCTGCCGCTCACCCTTCGGATCGAAGAACACCGAAGACACGATCTCCGCCTCGATCACGCTGCCGTCGGCCTGCGGCGAGAACACACGCTCGCCCATGCGCTTGAGGCCGCCCTTGACCACACCCATGGCGAACGAATAGCCCAGGGAGTTGGCTGCGTAGCTGGAGGTAACGTGGCCGACCATGTCCATCGGGATCGGTTGCTTGGGGTCGAACACCAGCTGAGCACCTTCCGGCAGCCACTGGGTCGGGTCCACAGGCTTGAGGCCGACCAGTTGCTTGCGGTTGTCGCGCAGGCAGTCCTCGCGGTTCATGCCACGCAGGCCGATCCACGAGAACGGCTTGTTGCGGCCCACGCACCAGCTCATGTTGAGGTCGTCCGGGTTCATCGAGCCGTCCGTGTCCTGGCCAACGATGATGAAGCCCTTCTCGGCACGCAGTACGTGCATGGTCTCGGTGCCATACGGGGTCAGGTTGTATTGCTTGCCTGCCTCGATGATCTTTTCCAGTACGCCCATGGCGTAGTTGGCCTGCACGTTGACTTCGTACGACAGCTCACCGGTGAACGAGATACGGAACACCCGGGCCGGTACGCCGCCAACAGTGCCTTCCTTCCAGGTCATGAACGGGAAGGCGTCCTTGTCCAGGTCGATGTCGTCGGTCAGCGCGCTCAGCAGCTTGCGGCTGTTGGGGCCGGACAGGGTCATGGTCGCCCAGTGGTCGGTGACCGAGGTGAAGTACACCTTCATCTCTGGCCATTCGGTCTGGTGGTACAGCTCCAGCCACTGCAGCACACGGGCGGCGCCGCCGGTGGTGGTGGTCATGTAGAAGTGGTTGTCGCCAACGCAGGCGGTGACGCCGTCGTCGAAGACCATACCGTCTTCCTTGCACATCAGGCCGTAACGGGCCTTGCCCACGTCGAGCTTGGTCCAGGCGTTGCTGTAGATGCGGTTGAGGAACTCGCGTGCATCCGGGCCCTGGATGTCGATCTTGCCCAGGGTCGAGGCGTCGAGCAGGCCCACGCTGTCGCGCACAGCCTTGCACTCGCGGGCCACGGCGGCGTGGATGTCTTCACCGGCTTTGGGGAAGTACCACGGGCGCTTCCACTGGCCGACGTCTTCGAACTCGGCGCCGTTCTTCACGTGCCAGCCATGCAGGGCGGTGAAGCGCACGGGCTCGAACAGGTGGCCACAGTGCCGGCCCGCTACCGCACCGAAGGTCACCGGCGTGTAGTTCGGGCGGAACATGGTGGTGCCCATTTCCGGAATGGTGATGCCGATCGAACGGGCGGCGATGGCCAGGCCGTTGATGTTGCCCAGCTTGCCCTGGTCGGTACCGAAGCCCAGCGCGGTGTAGCGCTTGACGTGCTCGACCGACTCGAAGCCTTCACGGGTGGCCAGTTCGATACCGGCGGCGGTCACGTCGTTCTGCTGGTCGACGAACTGCTTCGGCCCCTTGGTGCCCTTGTCGTGCGGCACCTGGAACAGCGCCACGGTGGCCTCTTCCTTGCGTGCCACGGTTTTCGGCAGGGTGCCGGCAGTGGCCTTGAAGCCGGCTTCGGTGGCTGCGCGCACGCCGCCTTCGAAGCCGTCGGCAATCACGTCACCGAGGGCGTAGATGCCGTGGATACCACCGACGCACACGCGTTTCTGCGGTGCATCACCCGGCACGAAGCCGAGGATGTCTTCACGCCATACCGGGCGACCGCCCAGGTGCGAAGCCAGGTGGACGATCGGGCTGTAGCCGCCGGAGGTAGCGATCAGGTCGCACTCGAGGGTTTCGCCAGGGCTGGTGACTTTATGTGCCTGCACGTCGATGGCGGCCACGCGGGCGCCGGTCACGTGCTTGCTGCCCTTGGCCTCGACCACGGCGCTGGAGGTGAGGATGCGGATGCCCTTGGCACGTGCTTCCTCGACCAGCGAACCGCGCGGGTTGTGGCGGGCGTCGGCGATGGCGACCACTTGCAGGCCAGCGTCGTGCCAGTCCAGCGCGGCGCGGTAGGCGTGGTCATTGTTGGTCGACAGCACCAGCTTGCGGCCCGGGGCCACGCCGTAGCGGCGCACGTAGGTGGAGACAGCACCGGCCAGCATGTTGCCCGGCACGTCGTTGTTGCCGTACACCAGCGGGCGCTCGTGTGCGCCAGCGGCCAGTACCACACGGCCGGCACGCACACGGTGCACGCGGTGACGCACCTGGCCGATCGGGGCGCGGTCACCGAGGTGGTCGGTGAGGCGCTCGTGGATGGTCAGGAAGTTGTGGTCGTGGTAGCCGTTGACCGTGGCGCGTGGCAGCAGGGTCACTTCCGGCAGGCTTTCCAGCTCTTTGACGATGCTGCTCACCCACTCGGCGGCAGGCTTGCCGTCGAGGGTCTCGCGGCTGTCGAGCAGGCTGCCACCGAACTCTTCCTGTTCGTCGGCGAGGATCACCCGCGCACCGCTGCGGGCAGCGGCCAGGGCGGCAGCCAGGCCAGCAGGGCCGGCACCGACGATCAGCACGTCGCAGTGCTGGTTCATGTAGTCGTAGCTGTCCGGGTCGTTCTGCAGCGGTGCACGGCCAAGGCCTGCCGCCTTGCGGATGTACTTCTCGTAAGTCATCCAGAACGATTTCGGGTACATGAAGGTTTTGTAGTAGAAGCCCGGCGGCATCATGCTGCCGCCGACCTTGCCGAGGATGCCCATGACGTCATTGTTGACGTTCGGCCAGCCGTTGGTGCTGGTGGCGACCAGGCCGGCGTACAGCGCCTGCTGGGTGGCACGCACGTTAGGGATCTGGGTGGCTTCGCTGGAGCCGATCTGCAGGATGGCGTTCGGCTCTTCGGTACCGGCGGCGATGATGCCGCGCGGACGCGAGTACTTGAAGCTGCGGCCGACGATATCGACGCCGTTGGCCAGCAGCGCGGCGGCCAGGCTGTCACCGGCATAACCCTGGTAGGTCTTGCCGTTGAAGGTGAAGTTCAGGACCTTGCTGCGGTCGATACGGCCGCCGCTGGCGAGGCGATAGGTCTGGCTCATACTTTTTCCCCTTGGCCTTTGACGGTCGACGGTGCGCTGTTCTGCTTGCCGTTGGCGGTCACCTGCGGCTTCTCGCCAATCTTGTAGGTTTCCAGAATCTCGTAGGTCACGGTGTCACGGGTGACGTTGAAGTACTGACGGCAGCCGGCAACGTGGTCCCACAGTTCATGGTGAATACCGCGCGGGTTGTCGCGGAAGAACATGTAGGTGCCCCACTCTTCGTCGGAGCAGGCGGCAGGGTCCAGCGGGCGGGCGATGTGCGCCTGGCCGGAGGCGTGGAACTCTTCTTCGGAGCGCAGCTCGCCGCAGTGGGGACAGAAAATATGCAACATGACGGTGTCTCCGGTTAGTGGGCGACGGCGGCGGCGCCGTGTTCGTCGATCAGTGCGCCGTTGTAGAAACGGTCCATGGAGAACGGCGCAGCCAGCGGGTGCATCTCGCCTTTGGCCAGGCTTGCGGCAAAGACGTTGCCCGAACCCGGGGTCGCCTTGAAGCCGCCGGTGCCCCAGCCGCAGTTGAAGAACATGTTCTTGACCGGGGTCTTGGAGATGATCGGGCAGGCGTCCGGCGAGGTGTCGACGATGCCGCCCCACTGGCGGTTCATGCGTACGCGCGAGAGGTTGGGGAACATCTCGACGATCGCCTGCAGGGTGTGCTCGATCACCGGGTACGAACCGCGCTGGCCGTAGCCGACCCAGCCGTCGATACCGGCACCGATCACCAGGTCGCCCTTGTCGGACTGGCTGATGTAGCCGTGCACCGCGTTGGACATGATCACGCTGTCGATGATCGGTTTGATCGGCTCGGACACCAGTGCTTGCAGCGGGTGCGATTCCAGCGGCAGGCGGAAGCCGGCCAGCTTGGCCATATGCCCGGAGTTGCCGGCAGTGACCACACCGACGCGCTTGGCGCCGATGAAGCCTTTGTTGGTTTCCACGCCGATGACCGCGCCGTTTTCCTTGCGGAAACCGATCACTTCGGTCTGCTGGATCAGGTCGACGCCCAGGGCATCGGCGGCACGGGCGTAACCCCAGGCCACGGCATCGTGACGGGCGACGCCACCACGGCGCTGAACGGTAGCGCCGAGGATCGGGTAGCGGGTGTTCTTGGAGCAGTCCAGGTACGGGATTTCGGCTGCGACCTGGGCGGTGTTCAGCAGTTCGCCATCGACACCGTTGAGGCGGTTGGCACTGACGCGGCGCTCGGAGTCACGAATGTCCTGCAGGGTGTGGCACAGGTTGTAGACGCCGCGCTGAGAGAACATCACGTTGTAGTTGATGTCCTGGGACAGGCCTTCCCACAGTTTCATGGCGTGCTCGTACAGCTGCGCCGACTCGTCCCACAGGTAGTTGGACCGCACGATAGTGGTGTTACGGGCGGTGTTGCCGCCGCCCAGGTAACCTTTCTCGATCACCGCGACGTTGGTGATGCCGTGTTCCTTGGCCAGGTAGTAGGCCGTGGCCAGACCATGGCCGCCACCGCCGACGATGACCACGTCGTAGACCTTTTTAGGGGTCGGCGTGCGCCACATGCGCTGCCAGTTTTCGTGGTGGCTGAGGGAGTGCTTGAAAAGGCCGAAGCCCGAGTAGCGTTGCATGGTCGTTTACTCCACTCAGCGGTAAACAGGGAAGTCTGCGCACAGGGCGGCGACGTTCTTCGCCACATCGGCTTCAACGTCGGCATCACCGAGGTTGTCGAGGATGTCGCAGATCCAGCCAGCCAGGGCCACACACTGGGCGACTTTGAAGCCGCGGGTGGTGACAGCCGGGGTGCCGATGCGCAGGCCCGAGGTGACGAACGGTGACTGCGGGTCGTTGGGCACGGCGTTCTTGTTGACGGTGATGTGCGCGCGGCCCAGGGCGGCGTCGGCATCTTTACCGGTGAGGCCCTGGCGGATCAGGCTGACCAGGAACAGGTGGTTGTCGGTGCCGCCGGACACCACGTCGTAGCCGCGGTCGATGAACACCTGGGCCATGGCCTGGGCGTTTTCGATGACCTGCTGCTGGTAGCGCTTGAACTCAGGCTCCAGCGCTTCCTTGAAGCACACGGCCTTGGCGGCGATGACGTGCATCAGCGGGCCACCCTGGGCGCCTGGGAATACGGCAGCGTTGAGCTTCTTCTCGATCGCTTCGTTGGACTTGGCCAGGATCAGGCCGCCACGTGGACCGCGCAGGGTCTTGTGGGTGGTGGTGGTGACCACGTCGGCGTACGGCAGCGGGTTGGGGTACAGGCCAGCGGCAACCAGGCCGGCGACGTGGGCCATGTCGACGAACAGCAGCGCACCGACCTTGTCGGCGATGGCGCGGAAGCGTGGGAAGTCGAGGGTCTTGGAGTAGGCCGAGAAGCCGGCAACAATCATCTTTGGCTTGTGCTCGACTGCCAGGCGCTCGACTTCGTCGTAGTCGATCAGGCCGGTGTCGGTGTTGATGCCGTACTGCACAGCGTTATACAGCTTGCCCGAAGACGACACCTTGGCGCCGTGGGTCAGGTGGCCGCCGTGGGCCAGGCTCATGCCCAGGATGGTGTCACCGGCCTGCAGCAGGGCCAGGTAGACCGCGCCGTTGGCGGAAGAGCCGGAGTGCGGCTGGACGTTGGCGAAATCGGCACCGAACAGCTGCTTGGCGCGCTCGATGGCCAGCGCTTCGACTTTGTCGACGTGCTCGCAGCCGCCGTAGTAGCGCTTGCCTGGGTAGCCTTCGGCGTATTTGTTGGTCAGGCCGCTGCCCTGGGCCTGCATGACGCGCTTGCTGGTGTAGTTCTCCGAGGCGATCAGCTCGATGTGATCTTCCTGGCGCTGTTCTTCGGCATTCATCGCCGCCAGCAGTGCGTCGTCGTAACCCTGGATCTGGTCTTGCTTGCTGAACATCTTGTTGTCTCCCGGCAGCGATCGTTTCTTGTCTGTAAGGCACTGTGGCCCTTTGTGGCGATGGTATGACTGGCCGGGGTGGGTCAGATGCCTGCGCACGCCTTGCAATGGCGCGTTTACGACATTGGCTTTGTGTTGCTGTTGCCGGCCGCTTCGCGGGGCAAGCCCGCTCCCATTGATTGCTGTATGCAGGACTATTGTGCAAGCGGGCTTGCCCCGCGAAGAGGCCGACACAGATCCGACTGAAAGCAGGTTGTATAGGCAACTGCTGAATCGATAGTTTAGAGTGCAGTTCTGCGTCGTTCACAGGACCGTGTCATGACAGATAAGAGCCAACAATTCGCCAGCGACAACTATTCCGGCATCTGCCCCGAAGCCTGGGCCGCCATGGCCAAGGCCAACATGGGCCACGACCGCGCCTATGGCGACGACCAGTGGACCGAGCGGGCCGCCCAGTACTTTCGCGAGCTGTTCGAAACTGACTGCGAAGTGTTCTTCGCCTTCAACGGCACCGCCGCCAACTCCTTGGCCCTGGCCTCGCTGTGCCAGAGCTACCACAGCGTGATCTGCTCCGAGACCGCCCACGTCGAGACCGACGAATGCGGCGCGCCAGAGTTTTTCTCCAACGGCTCCAAGCTGCTGACGGCGGCCAGCGTCAACGGCAAGCTGACCCCGCAATCGATTCGTGAGGTCGCCCTCAAGCGCCAGGACATCCACTACCCCAAGCCACGCGTGGTGACCATCACCCAGGCCACCGAAGTGGGCACCGTGTACCGCCCCGATGAGCTCAAGGCGATCAGCGCCACCTGCAAGGAGCTGGGCCTGAACCTGCACATGGATGGCGCGCGCTTTACCAATGCCTGCGCGTTCCTCGGTTGCAGCCCGGCAGAGCTGACCTGGAAGGCCGGCGTCGATGTGCTGTGCTTTGGCGGCACCAAGAACGGCATGGCGGTGGGTGAGGCGATCCTGTTCTTCAATCGCGACCTGGCCGAGGACTTCGACTACCGCTGCAAGCAGGCCGGGCAACTGGCCTCGAAGATGCGCTTCTTGTCAGCGCCCTGGGTCGGGCTGCTGGAAGACGGCGCCTGGCTGCGCCATGGCAACCACGCCAACCACTGCGCGCAGTTGCTGGCGTCGTTGGTGAGTGACTTGCCGGGGGTTGAGCTGATGTTCCCGGTGGAGGCCAACGGGGTGTTCCTGCAGATGCCAGAGCCTGCGATCGAGGCGTTGCGCGGCAAGGGCTGGCGCTTCTACACCTTTATTGGTAGCGGCGGGGCGCGGTTCATGTGCTCGTGGGACACCGAAGAGGAACGGGTGCGTGAGCTGGCGGCGGATATTCGCAGCATCATCACCGCCTGACAGGCCGCATTCGCGGGGCAAGCCCGCGCCTACAAGTACAGCGCCAATCTCAATGCCGGCGCTGTACGTGTGGGAGCGGGCTTGCCCCGCGAAGAAGCCAACACCGACCTAGAGCCTGAACCCACCCATCTGCCGCGCCAGGTCATCGGCCAAACCACGCAAAGCCTGGCACTCCTCGCGGCACCCTTGCACCTCAGCCGCCGTCTCCCGCGCCAGGTCGGAAATCCCCTGCACCGTGCGGTTGATCTCCTCAGTTACCGCCGACTGCTCTTCAGTCGCTGTGGCCACCTGATGGTTCATGTCACTGATATGTTCCACCTGATCGGTAATCGCCCCCAGTGACGCCCCGGTGCGCTGGCTCGATTCCACGCCACTGCCGGTCGCCTGCTGCCCCGCCTGCATCGAGCTCACCGCCGAACCCGCGCCCTGCTTCAGGCGTTGGATCATCTGCTGCACTTCATCGGTAGACAGCTGCGTGCGCCGCGCCAGCGTTCGCACTTCGTCGGCCACCACGGCAAAGCCGCGGCCCATTTCCCCTGCCCGCGCAGCCTCGATGGCCGCATTCAGCGCCAGCAGGTTGGTTTGCTCGGAAATACTACGGATCACCGCCAATACTTCATCGATCGAGGCGACTTCGTCGGCCAACTGCTCCACCGCATCCGCCGCCTTGCCGATATCCCCCGACATACCCTCGATGCCCTGAATCGAACGGCGCACCACTTCACGCGCCTGCAAGGCCTCATCACGCGCCGACTGCGAGGCCTGCGCCGCATCACCGGCATTGCGGGCAATGTCCTGCACCGTCAGCCCCATTTCGTGCACAGCGGTGGCCACCATCTCGGTCATTTCCTGCTGCCGTCCGGAACGTTCGGCGGTGTTGTCCACCACCTGGGTCACCTGCTCGACGGCCCGATGCAGCCGTTCAGAAGTCTGCAACACCTCGCCAATCAGGCTGCGCTGGCTGTCGAGAAAACGATTGAAGCCCCGCGCCAGGTCACCCAGCTCGTCCTGGCGCGAATCATCCAGGCGATGGCTGAGGTCACCGGCGCCGCTGCCGATCTGCACCAGCGCGGCAGTGACCCGGCGGATAGGCCGCACCAGCCCACGTGCCAGCAACACCACCAGCAACAATGACAGCAGCGCCACGCCGCCACCGATCAACGTGGTCAGCCATACCGCCTGACGCATCTGCGCGTAGATCTCGGCCTCCGGCACCTCGGCGACCAAAGTCCAGTTCAGGTCGCGCAGTGGCAGGCCCAACGCCAGATAATCTTCGCCATCGCGCTGGAAGCGGCTGGTGCGCAGGCCCGGCTCACCATTCATCACTGCCTTGGCGGCGTGCGCATCGAGCTGATCGACCAGTTGGCGCTTGCCGCTGAAGGCGTTGTCCGGGTGCACCTGGATCAGCCCATCGTTGCGCACCAGAAACACCTTGCCGTGCTCGCCAAAGCTGAAGTCATGGATCAGTTTCGACAGCTCGGCCATGCGCAGGCCCATGCCGGCGACGCCTACCAGCTTGCCGTCCTTTTCCACGCGATAGTCGATGAACAGCGCCAACTCACCGGTGGCACCGTCGATGTCGATATTGATCAGGCGCTCGGCGCCACTGTCGATGTAGCCGTAGAACCACTTGTCCTTGGGGTTGGCACGGCTGAGGGTGCGGTCCAGGCCATTTTCGTTGTAGTAATGGCCGGTTTCTGTGGCGGCGAACAGCGTGGTGAAGGCCTTGTTGCGCTGCTTGGCAGCGTCCAAGTATTCGATGAAGCGCGGTGCTTGCGCAGGGTCTTCGCCCGCGGCAAGCCAGTCGCGCAGCAGGGTGTTGCCGGCAATGTCGGCCGCAGCCACCAGCGGCTGGCCGAGCATGCGCTCGATGTCGTTACGGATGGCTTCGACACTGGCCGGCAGCGCCGTGTCGACCAGGTAGCGTTCGGTCAAGCGGTTGAACGCCACTGTGAAGATGATCACCACTACCAGGATGCTCGCCAGCAGGGCCGCGCCCATGCTTGCGATCAATTGCCACTGGATGCTTCGCCGCCAGATACGCATGCCCTTGCTCCCCGCCAATTATTGTTTTGCGGGAAGTGTATACACTTACGTATCCAGTTATTCCAGTGATCTGGGACATTGCTTGGGGACCTTGGGGCCGCTGTGCGGCCCCAGGTGCCCATCAGGATTCGGCAATAGTCCGAACGATCGCGTCCACCGTGGCGTCGATCTGCGCCTGGGTGCGCGCAAGCGTCTGCTGATGCTCCTTCTGCAGCTCAACCTGCTTGGAGCACAGGTTCAGGGCAGCCAGCACCAGCAGTTTGTCGCCGATCAAGGTCGGGTACGAACGCTTGGTCTCGGCCAAGGCGGTGTTGAGCATTCGCACCGCCTGCGCCAAGGTTTCTTCCTGGCCTTCAGGCGCCTTGATCGAATAGTCGCTGCCAAGGATCGACACGACATTGACCGGCTGCGCATTCAAGCTCATGCGTTGACGACACCCGCACTGGCGCGATCAACCAGCGCCTGGATGCGCGCGGCAGTGGCGCCGTTCTTTTCTTCCTGCTCCATCAGCGACAGCTGCAGGGTTTCGTTTTCTTCCTTGGCCTGGGCCAGTTGCTGGCCGAGGGTGGTGTTCTGCTCGGTGAGTTGAGCGTTTTTATGCATCAGGTCGCTGACCAGTTGCTCGATTTGATTCAGGGAGGCTTCAAGCATGGGGTCTATCTCAGGTTGTTGCAGAGGGCGCACACGATAAAGAAAAGTGTCAGTCCTCGCCATTAAATATCGGATTCTTAAGGTTTCTGCTGCGCAGATTGACAGGGTATCGGGCCGCTTGTTCCGACCTGGGTCAACCGCCGGTCAGGAAAAAGTTAGCGCGCTCACAAATTTCACCGGTCTCGCTCAAGACTGACCAGTCACGACCGATAGCCAGGCAAGTCATATTTCGTCGTGCTGTGTGCGACCCTCCCCTGCCTGGATCCCTCCATGTCCCTACGCAACATGAACATCGCCCCGCGCGCGCTGCTCGGCTTCGCGCTGATCGGCCTGCTGATGCTCGGCCTCGGCATTTTCTCGCTCATGCAGATGGGCAACATCCGCCAGGCGGGCGTCGCCATCGAGAGCATCAGCGTGCCCAGCATCAAGATGCTCGACGAACTTACCGCGCTGAACCTGCGCATGCGCACCCTCTCCTATCGGCTGCTGATCAACCGCGAGCCAGAGACCCAGCGCGACACCCTCAACCTGCTGGACCAACGCAACGCCCAGATCGACCGCGCCCGCCAGGCCTACCAGCCGATGATCGGCGCACCCGACGAGCAAGCGGCCTTCGACCAGTACAGCCAGTTGCTCAGTCAATACCGCCAGCTGGAGGCGCGCATGCGCAGCATGAGCCAGGCGGGCCGCACCGACGAGTTGCGCGACCTGCTCAACCGCGACCTGCTGGCCAACTCCGAGCAGATCAACAAGGTCATGGACACCCTGGTGCGCATCAACACCGACCAGACCCGTGCCACCAACGAAACCGCAGCCAGCCAGTATGCTGCCGCCTTCGCCCTGGTCATCGGCCTGTTGATCGCCGCCACCGTGCTGACGCTGCTGTGCGCGTTCCTGCTGACCCGCAGCATCGTCAAGCCGATCGAAGAGGCGCTGCAATGCGCCGAGCAGGTGGCCGACGGTGACCTGACCCATGTCATCCGTGCCGAAGGCACCGACGAAGCCGCCCGCCTGCTGCGCGCCATGGCCCGCATGCAAGACAAGCTGCGCGACACCCTGCAATTGATTGCCGGCTCCGCCACCCAGCTGGCGTCTGCAGCGGAAGAGCTCAATAGCGTCACCGACGAGAGCGCCCGTGGCCTGCAGCAACAGAACAACGAAATCGAACAGGCCGCCACTGCGGTCACCGAGATGACCAGCGCCGTGGAAGAAGTGGCACGCAACGCGGTGAGCACCTCGCAGGCCTCGGGTGAAGCCAGCCGTTCGGCGGGCGACGGGCGCGACCTGGTGCTGGAAACCGTCGGCGCCATCGAGCGCATGAGCGGCGATGTGCAAGCCACTGCCACGCTGATCACCCACCTGGCCGAGCAATCGCGCGACATCGGCAAGGTGCTCGATGTGATCCGCGGCTTGGCCGACCAGACCAACCTGCTGGCGCTCAATGCCGCGATCGAAGCAGCCCGTGCCGGTGAGGCGGGCCGTGGCTTCGCCGTGGTGGCGGATGAAGTGCGGGCACTGGCCCATCGTACCCAGCAGTCGACCAGCGAAATCGAGCGGATGATTGGTAGCATCCAGGGCGGTACCGAGGAGGCGGTGGCGTCGATGCGCACCAGCACCGAACGCGCCGAGTCGACCCTGAACATCGCCCGTGGCGCGGGCATGGCGCTGGATACCATTGCCGGCGCGGTGGCGCAGATCAACGAGCGTAACCTGGTGATCGCCAGCGCGGCGGAAGAACAAGCACAGGTGGCGCGCGAGGTGGACCGCAACCTGGTGAATATCAATGATCTGTCGGTACAGAGTGCAACCGGGGCGCATCAGACCAGCGCAGCGAGTGCCGAGCTGTCGCGGTTGGCGGTGGACTTGAACAACCTGGTGGCCCGCTTCCGCACCTGACAGTACTGGGGCCGCTTTGCGGCCCATTCGCACTCTCATGGCCTGCGGATAACCTGTGAGAGCAACTGCCTTGCTCAAAATTCTAAAACAGCCAGCCCCGTGGGAGCGGGCTTGTCCCGCGAACACGGGCGAAGCCCGTGCCATGCTCTGCGGTGCCTGCTTCGCGGGACAAGCCCACTCCCACAGGGATCATGGTACGCCTTGTGATGCCCCCTGAAATAAGATTCAGAGGAACATTAGGTGAGCTGGCAGTGGCGTGCGGCGGGGAATGTTGGAGCGTGCTCAATCCCATCTTCTGCGCCGTGGCCGTTTCTCTCAGCCTGGTGGGTTGTACTTGCTGACTACGGTAACCCATGAGCGCAAGCGGACCTTCACCCACCTTCATCTCGCCCGTGGCGTGATCCAGCAACTCAGACAGGCTGAGCTCGATGGGCATTGCCAATCCCTCGCGTGGGTGGTCATGCCGGACCATGTGCACTGGCTGATCGAGTTACGAAGCGGCACCTTGTGTCGCCTGATGCGCAGATTCAAGTCACGCAGCAGCCATGCGCTTTATCAGCGGGGCATGCGGCGCGAAAAGATATGGCAGCAGGGCTACCAGGACCGAGCCTTGCGCCGGGAAGAAAGTGTGCTGCAGGTAGCGAGGTACATCGTTGCCACCCCCATCAGAGCAGGATTGGTTGACCGTGCGGGTGATTATCCGCATTGGGATGCAGTCTGGGTCTGATGCCATTCGCGGGGCAAGCCCGCTCCCACAGGCCTATGGGAGCGGGCTTAGCTGTGAAGAATCCACACTCTTGAAGCTGGATCAGTAATCGATCCGCACATCTCCTTTAGGCACGCTGCAGCACGACAGGATGTAGCCCTCGGCCTCGTCTTCCTCGGTAATGCCGCCGTTGTGCTCCATCTCCACTTCGCCGCCCAGCTTGAGCACCTTGCAGGTGCCGCAAATGCCCATGCCGCAGGCCTTGGGGATCATCAGCCCGACCTTCGCCGCTGCCGCATGCACAGTCTCGCCCGGGGCAACGCGGATGCTCTTCTCGCTGCCGATGAACTCCACCAGGTTGAGGTCGGAGACATCCACTTCCGGCGCGTCGGCGGCCTGCTCGGCGTGCTCCACTGCATCGGCCTTGGCCTCTGCCGGCGTCGCGCCGAACGACTCCTCATGGTAGTTCTTCATGTCAAAGCCGACGGCTTCAAGCATGCGCTTGACCGCGCTCATGTACGGCGTCGGGCCGCAGCAGAACACCGTGCGCTCCATGTAGTCGGGCGCGATCAGCTCCATCAGCCGCTGGTTCAGGTACCCGCGGTAACCCGCCCAGGGCTCGCCCAGCCCGTGCTTCTCGCAAATGATGTGCAAGCTGAAGTTGGGGATGCGCGAGGCCATCTGCTCCAGCTCGCGGTGGAAGATGATGTCTTTCGGCGAACGGGCGCTGTGCACGAAGACCATGTCGACATTGGCGTTGGTGTCGTAGAACCAGCGCGCCATGGACATCACCGGGGTGATACCAACACCGCCCGAGAGGTACAGCACCTTGCCCGAGGGGAAGTCGATGGCGTTGAACAACCCCACCGGGCCGTGCACCGGCAGCTCTGCGCCTTCGTGCATGGTGTCGTGCAGGTGGTTGGAGACATGCCCGCCTGGCACCCGCTTGACCGTGATCGAGAAGCTGTACGGCACCGACGGCGAACTGGAGATGGTGTAGGAACGCATCACCGGTTTGCCTTCGATCTCAAGTTCCAGGGTGACGAACTGCCCTGGCTTGAAGAAGAACATGATCGGTTGGTCGGCCATGAAGCAGAACGTGCGCACGTCCCAGGTCTCCTGAATGACCTTGACGCAGCGCACGATGTGGCGGCCGTTGGCCCAGGTCTGGGTGGTGACCGGATTGAGGAAGGTATCGGACATGTTCATCTCCAGCAGCCGACAATTGGCCTTTTTATGGCTGCGATAATGCGCAAGCTGAAGGCGACGTACATTCCTGCCTGCGACATCGGCGTACTTATCGCGACCAGCCCCATGCTACAAGGGCTAGGGCGTCGTAATTCAAATCGGCCATGTCGCCCATGGATACGGTTCACGACGCCTTCGGACGCACACTCCACGGCAAAAGAACACGCTGTTTTTTTTACGACAGCCTTGCGGCACCACAACAATGATTAGCCACCTTTTGCCGGCCGCACGCGGCCCCGAGGACCACACGATGGACGTCACCGCAACCCTGAGCCTGGGCGATCCACTGGAAGCAGCACGCAAGGCTACCGCCGAGATGCTGCAGACCCGCGAGCGAACCTACTCGCTGCCCCAGCCTTTCTACACCGACGAGCGTCTGTTCCAGATCGACATGCAGGAGATCTTCCACAAAGAGTGGCTGATCGCTGGCATGACTTGCGAGATTCCGGCCAAAGGCAACTTCATTACCCTGCAGATCGGCAAGAACCCGATCATCGTCATCCGTGGCGCCGAAGGTAAGGTGCATGCCTTCCACAACGTCTGCCGCCATCGCGGTTCGCGCCTGTGCACCAGCGACAAGGGCAAGGTGGCCAAGCTGGTCTGCCATTACCACCAGTGGACCTACGAGCTGGACGGTCGCCTGCTGTTCGCCGGCACCGAGATGGGCGCCGACTTCGACATGAAGGAATACGGCCTCAAGCCGGTGAACGTGAAGGTTGCGGGTGGTTACATCTTCATCAGCCTGGCGGAAAACCCGCCAGCCATCGACGAGTTCCTGGCCACTTTGGACCATTACATGGAACCGTACGACATGGAGAACACCAAGATCGCGGTGCAGACCCAGTTGCTGGAAAAGGCCAACTGGAAGCTGGTACTGGAAAACAACCGCGAGTGCTACCACTGCAGCGGTTCGCACCCAGAGCTGCTGCAAACCCTGCTGGAGTGGGACGACACCAACGACCCACGCGCCAGCCAGGAATTCAAGGACCACGTGGCCGCCTCTGCCGCCGCCTGGGAAGCCGAGAAGATCCCGTACCTGCACAAGAGCCACGGGCTGCGTAACCGCATCGTGCGCATGCCGCTGCTCAAGGGCACCGTGTCGATGACCATGGACGGCAAGCAGGCCTGCCAGAAGCTGATGGGCCGCATCAAGAACCCGGACCTGGGTTCGATGCGCATCCTGCACCTGCCGCACTCGTGGAACCACTGCATGGGCGACCACCTGATCGTCTTCACCGTGTGGCCGATCAGCGCCCAGGAGACCCTGGTCACCACCAAGTGGCTGGTGCACAAGGATGCCGTCGAAGGCGTCGATTACGACCCGGAGCGCATGCGCAAGGTGTGGGACGCGACCAACGACCAAGACCGCCGCCTGGCCGAAGAGAACCAGCGCGGGATCAACTCCACGGCATACCAGCCAGGGCCTTATTCGAAGACCTATGAATTTGGCGTGGTGAACTTCATCGACTGGTACAGCCAGCGCGTGCTGGAGAACCTGGGGGCGGAGCCTGCGCCGTACTTGAAGGAAGTGCAGGCGCAGTAAGTATCCGTTCACATGCGGCTAGTGGTGACCCCACTAGCTTGCTCACTGCGTGTTGCGTATTGCGTATTGCGGCTTGTCGTATGCTATTTCTCGATTCGGCAGACAGAGAGCGCTGAGAAGCGCGGTCGAGCGTCCATCTATTCATCCCGATCATCTCAGGGGTACCCTGCAGCCATGGTTTCGCCTGAGCGAGGTCCCAAACCTCCTTTACCGACGTTCCCAGGGAAATCACGGTAAGGGTTGACAATGCCCATGTCTGCCAATCTTTTCCTGGCTCCACCAGGCGACTGATCCCCACTGTGATCCCTGCAACAGCACTGGCGCCACTGACCACCGAAAGCGCCCAATCACTTCGCGATGAGACAGGCAAGAGCCCTACCGTGTCGTTGACAGCGGCTGCTTGTAGGGCCATGCCTCGATGAGCCTGACGTGTTCGCAACATTGATCGAAGCTTCAGACCACTGGTGAAGAAACCCGTTAAGTTGGTAAGAATGCTGAGGATAGGAAACAGGTACTCACTGGCTTCCTGGGCTTCCTGCCCTGTCGGATCGCGGTAGTTGATCGGGTCACCGAGGCAGTATGCATATGCGTTGAACCCACCCGCAGCGAACGGGCTGAGCCGATCTGGCGAGCGAAAGCGCATCAGTTGCGGGCTATAGGCACGATGCCCATTGCCCAGCAGGTAGCAGCCACTGGCTTGATCGAGGTGCGCATCAGAGAATGCCAGCCAAGGTCCAGCATCGGGTTGGAACCCAGCGTAGGGCGTATAGCGTCGATGCGGGGTAGCCTGCCCTCGCAGCACCGAGCGCTGGCGGTCAATTGCCAGCAGTGTGGTACCCGCCATTGCTACGCTCCCCAGGTCATTACCTGCCAGTACGTTAGCAAAGGGTACCTGTAGCGGTAACTGGCAAAAATGTCAGTTGCAGGGCAATGGTTTTCCACAGGCCAGGCGCCTACCTCGTTAGATCAATTTTTGATCAAAACTCTGCAAGCCTTGGCAGGCCTGGGTTGCAGCACTTCCCGAACAACTTGCCCACAGGTTCGCCAACAGACTTTGTGAGCAAGTCCACCCATTCGCTTAAACGCCCTGTGGATAACTACACCAACCCCTTGAATTGCGGTATTTCTGAAAGCGTTTGCTGAAATTGATCATTATTTGTACGTATCGCTGCAAGGCCCGAAGCCATTGCGCTGCAGCGAAGCACGAACACTTTATCCACACCTTGGCGAACAGATTCCGGGGGTAAAACGCGGCCCACCTGACATTTTTGCCAGTTTCCTCAACATCCCGCTCATGATTGATTGAAAACAATCCAGATGGCAGCAGCACGAGGTCACTTATGCACAGTCGCCTGAAAGGCACTGTGAAGTGGTTCCATGAGGCGAATGGAGTGGGCGTGATATCGGCTGAGGACGGCAGCGGGGACTATTTCGTGGCGCGGAGTGCAATTCTGATGGTAGGCAAGGCGCGGCTACTGGAGGGAGGGCGCGTAAGTTTTGAACCGGTGATCGACGGGCTGGCCTTTTGGGCATTCAATGTTGCCGAGCTACAGCCTTAGAAGGGCCTGCGGGTGCGCCATTCCCACAGAGTCCCTGCTGAGTCAATGAGATTAAATGCACGTCAGCGTAGAACGCCTTCCTCAACCAGCAGCTTGAGAATCGCCTCGGCGCCTTCTTGCGGCGATACATCCTTGAGCACCTTGCCCCCGCCGCCGCTGGCCTTGGCCGTGGCCGCCTTCATCCGGTCGGCACCGCTCTTGGCCTTGATCACCTTCAGGCGCTTGGGCCGTGGGCGGGCAGGTTGCAGCTCAGCCTCGCCCAGCAGCTCGTCTTCGACAATGGCCACGTCACGCGCCGCCAGCACACCCCGCCGCGCCGGGCCGAAGGCACTCTGGCGCGGCTTGGGCGCTGCGTTATCCACAGTCGCCAGCAATGGCAGGCGCACCTTGAGGCGACGCCGCTGGCCCCGTGGTAGCGCTTGCAGTACCTGGGCGGTGCCGTTTTCGATGGACTCTACCTCTGCCAGGCCGACGATCAACGGCCAGCCCAGCTTCTCGGCCAGCAGAAACGGCAGCATGCCCGACCCTTCACCGGTTTCCGCCTGGCTGCCAGTCAGTACCAGCTGCGCGCCAGCATCACGTAAATAGTCGCCGAGCACGCCCAATACATCCGCACCTGCTGGCTGTTCCAGCACGTCCAGGTGCTCCAGGCCCATGCCCAGGTAGGCGCGCAGCGCCTCTTCACGAGGGTCGCCGGCATGTACCACCTGCAAGTTATCCCCAGCCAGCTGTAGACCCAGCTCCACTGCACGCGCGTCCTGCTCGGCGCGGCGGGCGCGCCCGGAGCTTGGGTGGGCACCGATCGAAACCAGGCTGATGACTTTCGTACTCATGCTCGTGCCCTTATGCCGCGTCGCGCTGGCCGCCGCTGCGGTAGTTGTCCACAGCCTCGACCAGTGCCTGGAGAATTGCCGAACTGTCGCCAATCACCGACAGATCGGCCCGTTTGATCATGTCGCAGCCCGGGTCCATGTTGATCGCCACCACTTTGTCGCAGGCGCCGATACCCTGCAGGTGCTGGATGGCGCCAGAGATACCCACCGCCACATAAACCCGCGCCGTGACCCAGGTACCGGTAGCCCCCACCTGGCGGTTGCGCGGCATGAAGCCGTCGTCCACCGCCACCCGCGAGGCGCCTTCGGTGGCACCGAGTGCCGCCGTGGCCTTGTGGTACAGGTCCCAGTCCTTGACGCCGTTGCCGCCCGAAACGATGAACTCCGCCTCGGCCATGGCGATGGTGGCCGGGTCGACCGCCACCGAGCCCAGGTCCTCGATACGCGACAGGCTGCGCACCACGCCTGTGGACAACTCCACCGGCAGCGCTTCGTGACGGGTTTCGCTGACCGGCTCGGCGCATTCCGCCGCCGCCAGGATCAAGCGCGGCACTGCACGCTGCAGGTCTTGCTGGCCGGCACCGGCGCGGCCGATGCACTGGCCATCCTTGACCTGCCACACCCGCGTCGCCGGGCGCTCGCCCAGGGCAGCGCCCAGGCGCCTGCCCAGCTCACCGCCACCAGTGCGGCTGTCGGGCAGCAGCCAGTGGCGCGGTGTGAACTGGTTATCCACAGCCCGCAAGCCTTGCACCAGTTGCTCTGGCGCGTAGCCTTCGAAAGCTTCGCCCTCGATGACCAGCAAGCGGTCGACACCGGCGTTGGCGAAGTTGCTTTCCTTGTGCTCGCCAAACACGATCGCCAGCACCGCGCCGTCGCTGCCTGCCAGGCTGTGGGCCAGGCCGAGCAAGTCGCGGTCGTGGCTGCCGAGGCGGCCGCCGACCATGTCCGGCACCACGGCGATGTAGTACGCCGGCGCCGGCACCTGGTGCAGCGGCAGTTTCACTTCAGCCGCCGCCGTGCGCCGCCCGCCCACACCGGTGCCCTGCTGGGCGCCGCTGCGGTCGATACGCTTGATGCCAGCGGGGCCGATAAAGCCTGCGGCAATCGCGTGGGGGTTCTTGCGGATGACACCGTTTGGCCCCATCCAAGTGGTTTGTTGCGTCTGCATCGCCGCGTGCAGCGGATGCAGACGGTTACGGGCGATCCACTCGGCGCGTGGGTCGCGGCGGATGATGTCGCTCATCAGTGCACCTCCGCAGGTTCACGTTTGGCCGCTGGCGACTTGGCGTTCGCAGGGGCTTGGTCTTCGATCAGTACATCCGCTACCAACTCGGCCAGGTCCTTGATCTGTGGGCGCGGTTCGACCACACCTTCGAGCATCGCGGTGCACTGTGGGCAACCGACTGCCACCAGCTCGGCCTCGGTCTCACGGATGTCGTCCATGCGCATGTCGGGGATACGTTGCTTGCCCGGGATGTCGGTGATCGGCGCACCGCCGCCACCGCCGCAGCAACGAGAACGGAAGCCCGACCGCTGCATCTCGCGCACTTCGATGCCAAGCGCCTTGAGCACATCGCGCGGCGCCTCGTATTCGCCGTTGTAACGGCCCAGGTAGCACGGGTCGTGATAGGTCACGCTGCCGCCCTTGTGCTGGCCGAGGTTGAGCTTGTTGGCCGCGATCAGTTCGGCGATGTAGGTGCTGTGGTGCTGCACCTGGTACTCGCCGCCCAAGGCACCGTACTCGTTCTTCAGCACATGGAAGCTGTGCGGGTCGCAGGTGACGATGCGCTGGAAGCGGTACTTGGCCAGGGTCTGGATGTTGCGTTTGGCCAGTTGCTGGAAGGTCGCTTCATCGCCCAGGCGCCGCGCCACGTCACCGCTGTCGCGTTCTTCCAGGCCGAGCACGGCAAAGTCCACGCCCGAGGCCTTGAGCACTTTGACGAAGGCGCGCAGGGTGCGCTGGTTGCGCATGTCGAAGGCACCATCACCAACCCAGAACAGCACCTCGGTGGTGTTCACCTCCGACAGCAGTTTCAGGTTGAGGTCGGCCGCCCAGTTCATCCGCCCGCCAGGGGCGAAGCCGCCAGGGTTGTCGGTGGCGATCAGGTTGTCCAGCACCTCGGCGCCCTTGTTCGGGGTCGCGCCTTTTTCCAGGGTGAGGTGACGGCGCATGTCGACGATGGCATCGACGTGCTCGATCATCATCGGGCACTCCTCGACGCAGGCGCGGCAGGTGGTGCACGACCACAAGGTCTCGGCGTCGACCAGGCCGTTGACGATCGGCTGGTGCGGGTGGCCGCCATGCTCGCCAATAGGTTTGCCCGGGTAAGGGCTACCGGCAAACTTGGCGTCCGTGCCACCGGCCAGGCCGATGACCATGTCCTGGATGAGTTTTTTCGGGTTCAGCGGCTGGCCTGCGGCGTAGGCCGGGCACATGGCTTCACATTTACCGCACTGCACACAGGCATCGAAACCGAGCAGCTGGTTCCAGGTGAAGTCCACCGGTTTTTCCACACCCAGCGGTGCGTTCGGGTCTTCCAGGTCCAGCGGCTTGAGGCCGGTGGAGCGGCCACCGCCGAAGCGCTCGGCACGGCGGTGCCAGGCCAGGTGCAGGGCACCGGCGAAGGCGTGTTTCATCGGGCCGCCCCAGGTCATGCCGAAGAACAGCTCCGACACGCCCCACAGCACACCCAGGCCCAGTACGCCGACCATCACCCAGCCACCGGTGTTGGCGGGCAGGATGCCGGCCACCGGCAAGGTGGCGACGAAGAAGCTCGCGGCGAACACCAACAGGCTTTTCGGCAGCCGCATCCACGGGCCCTTGGACAGGCGCGAAGGCGGGTTGAGGCGGCGTTTGAAGACAAACAACGCGCCTGTGAACATGATCACCGTCGCCACCAGCAAGGCGTAGCCGAGGATCTTGCTCTGCAGGCCGAAGCCGTGCACCAGGATCGCCAAGGCAGCCGACAGCACGAAGCCGCCCGCCGTGGCCACGTGGGTCTTGGACATGTACTTGTCGCGCTCGACCACGTGGTGCAGGTCCACCAGGTAGCGTCGCGGCATGGCCAGCAGGCCGCCGATCAGATTGACCTTGGACGGTCGGCCACGCCGCCACATGCGCACACGGCGCAGGGCGCCGAGCACCGCCAGGCCAAGGGCAGCGAACAGCAGAATGGGTAGAAGGGTGTTCAACATGGGAGGCTCCCACAAACAGCTGAATTCTTGCGCCCCTCTCAAAAGGTGGGCGCGGACCCCTGTAGGAGCGGCCTTGCGTCGCGAAAGGGCTGCGCAGCGGCCCCGGCAATGTGTAGCACTGCTAAATGCCGGGGCCGCTACGCGACCCTTTCGCGACGCAAGGCCGCTCCTACAGGGGGGCCAGTCCCGCCCCTATAGGGGCGGTGCGATCAGAAGTCCTTGCACAGGCGCAAGGCGTCGTAGATCGCCGCATGCACGTTGCGCTGGGCCACGCAGTCGCCGATGCGGTACAGCAGGTAGCCCTCGCCCGGCTGGCTGAGGATCGGCTGCGGCTTGATGGCGAACAGCGCCTCCACATCGATCTGGCCCTTGTTGCGCGAGCCTTCCTTCAGCGCGTAGTACAGTTCTTCATCAGGCCGCACGCCGTTCTCGATCACTACCTGGTCGACCACGCGCTCTTCCTTGGCACCGGTGTACTCGTTCTCCAGCACCGCCACCAGCTTGTCGCCTTCGCGGTAGACCTTTTCCAGCATCATGTCGCCGGTCATGATCACTTCTTTCGGGTACATGCTGCGGTAGTAGGTCGGGAAGGTCGTACCCCCCATGGCCACACCCGGCTTGATGTCGTCGGTGACGATCTCGACCTGGCTGCCTTTGTCGGCAATGTAGTCCGCCGCCGACATGCCGGTGAACTCACAGATGGTGTCGTACACCAGCACGTTCTTGCCCGGCGCAACCTTGCCGTCGAGCACGTCCCAGCTGCTGACCACCAGCCCTTCGGCAGCGCCCCAGTGTTCGTTCTGCTCGACGAACGGATGGCCGCCCACCGCCAGCACGATCACGTCCGGGCGCAAGTCCTGGATGGCGTCCACGCTGGCTGCGGTGCCCAGGCGCAGGTCGACCTTCAGCCGCGCCAGCTCCAGTTGGTACCAGCGGGTGATACCGGCGATCTGGTCACGTTGCGGTGCCTTGGCAGCAATGGTGATCTGCCCGCCAATCTGGTCTTTCTTCTCGAACAGGGTCACATCATGGCCACGCTCGGCAGCCACGCGGGCGGCCTCCATGCCGGCCGGGCCGGCGCCAACCACCACCACCTTGCGTTTGACGCCGGTGGTCTTCTCGATGATGTGCGGCACACCCATGTACTCACGGGAGGTCGCGGCGTTCTGGATGCACAGTACATCCAGGCCCTGGTACTGGCGGTCGATGCAGTAGTTGGCACCGACGCACTGTTTGATCTGGTCGATCTGGCCCATCTTGATCTTGGCGATCAGGTGCGGGTCGGCCATGTGCGCACGGGTCATGCCGACCATGTCCACGTAGCCGCCTTCGAGGATGCGCGTGGCCTGGTTCGGGTCCTTGATATTCTGCGCGTGCAGCACCGGGACCTTGACCACTTCCTTGATGCCGGCCGCCAGGTGCAGGAACGGCTCCGGCGGGTAGCTCATGTTGGGGATGACGTTGGCCAGGGTGTTGTGGGTGTCGCAACCCGAGCCGACCACGCCGATGAAGTCGAGCATGCCGGTTCCATCGTAGTAGGCGGCGATCTGCTTCATGTCCTCGTGGCTGAGGCCATCGGGGTGGAACTCGTCACCACACAGGCGCATGCCCACGCAGAAGTCGTCACCGACCTCGGCGCGCACGGCCTTGAGCACTTCAAGGCCGAATTTCATGCGGCCTTCGAAGGTACCGCCCCATTCGTCAGTACGCTTGTTGACCCGCGGGCTCCAGAACTGGTCGATCATGTGCTGGTGCACGGCCGACAGTTCGACGCCATCCAGGCCGCCCTCTTTGGCACGCCGCGCAGCCTGCGCGTAGTTGCCGATGACGCGCCAGATCTCTTCCACCTCGATGGTCTTGCAGGTGGCGCGGTGCACCGGTTCACGGATGCCCGACGGCGACATCAGGGTGGGCCAGTTGAAGCCGTCCCAGCGCGAGCGACGGCCCATGTGGGTAATCTGGATCATGATCTTGGCGCCATGCTTGTGCATGGCGTCGGCCAGGTTCTGGAAGTGCGGGATGATGCGGTCGGTCGACAGGTTGACCGACGCCCACCACTCCTGCGGGCTGTCGATGGCGACGACGGACGAGCCGCCGCAGATCGCCAGGCCGATGCCGCCCTTGGCCTTCTCTTCGTAATACTTCACATAGCGGTCGGTCGTCATGCCGCCGTCAGTGGCGTAGACCTCGGCGTGCGCGGTGCTGAGCACGCGGTTGCGGATGGTCAGTTTGCCGATCTGGATCGGCTGGAACATTGCTTCGAATGCCATGACGCTATCTCCGGCTTACAACGGCTTTGTAACGAACAGGCCATCTTCGTGGCCTTCTTCCGACCCGCCGTAGACCTGTTCGGCCACGGTGCGGATCTTGCTGCCGCGGGCAGCGAGAATCTGGTCCATTGCGCCGGCGAACCAGCCGGTGAACATGTAGTCGACCTTGCGGCCAACCTTGCCGTACACGTACACGAATGCCGAGTGCTTGAGCTTGACGCTGCAGGTGCCTTTGTCCAGGTCGATGTCCTGGATCTCGAACAGGCCCCAGCCACGCTGGGACAGCCGCTTCATGTAGTGCTCGAACACCGCCACGCCTTCCAGGCCATGGCATTCGGCTTCTTTCTCGCACCAGTGCCAGGCGGACTTGTAGCCGGCCTTGTAGAGGATCTCGGCATAGGCGTCAGCGCCCAGCACTTCCTCGATGCCGATGTGGTTGTTGACGAAGAAATGGCGTGGCACGTACAGCATCGGCAAGGCGTCGCTGGTCCATACACCGGTCTCGGTGTCGACTTCGATTGGCAATTGCGGGGCGATCTTGGCCATGGAAACTCAACTCCATAAAATTTTTATTGGGATGCCCCGGCGTTGCTGGCAGGGGCTTTCAGGCTTGGAGAGCGGCTTACTCGCCCCAGACATCCTTGAGGACGTTTACCCAGTTCTCGCCCATGATCTTGCGCACCACACGCTCGGAGTGGCCGCGCTTGAGCAAGGTCTCGGTGAGGTTGGGGAACTCCCCGACGGTGCGAATGCCCAGCGGGTTGATGATCTTGCCGAAATTGGTCAGGCGACGGGCATAGCCCTTGTCGTGGGTCAGGTACTCGAAGAAGTCCTGGCCGTGGCCCTGGGTGAAGTCGGTGCCGATGCCGATGGCGTCTTCACCGACGATGTTCATGGTGTATTCGATGGCTTCGGCGTAGTCGTCGATGGTCGAATCGATGCCCTTGGCCAGGAACGGTGCGAACATGGTCACGCCGACGAAACCGCCGTGGTCGGCGATGAACTTCAGCTCTTCGTCCGACTTGTTGCGCGGGTGTTCTTTCAGGCCCGACGGCAGGCAATGGGAGTAGCAGACCGGCTTCTTCGATTCGAGGATGACCTCTTCGGAGGTCTTGGAGCCGACGTGGGACAGGTCGCACATGATGCCGACGCGGTTCATCTCGGCGACGATCTCACGGCCGAAGCCCGACAGGCCACCGTCACGCTCGTAGCAGCCGGTACCCACCAGGTTCTGGGTGTTGTAGCACATCTGCACGATGCCCACGCCCAGCTGCTTGAACACGTCCACGTAGGCGATCTGGTCTTCGAACGCGTGGGCGTTCTGGAAGCCGAAGAGGATGCCGGTCTTGCCCAGCTCTTTAGCCTTGCGGATGTCGGCGGTGGTGCGCACCGGCATGACCAGGTCACCGTTGTCGCGGATCAGCTTCTGGCTGGCGGCGATCTGGTCGACAGTGGCCTTGAAGCCTTCCCAGACCGACACCGTGCAGTTGGCCGCAGTCAGCCCGCCTTTGCGCATGTCCTCGAACAGTTCGCGGTTCCATTTGGCAATGATCAGACCGTCGATGACGATGCTGTCGGCGTGAAGTTCTGCTGGGCTCATCAGGCTGTCCCCTTTTATTGACTGGGTTCTTGAGTGGTCCGCGCCTGAAGCATGTGCCGGCGCTTTGGGGCCAGCATATGCCTGCGGCCCGAGGCGCCCCGATGCAAAAACGACAGGGGGTTTGCCGAAAGCGTCAATGCGCGACAACAGGCGCTCTGCGGCGCTGTCTGGCGATGAGAGACAGTCTCGATAACGACATGTTCGAGGCTTTCATGAACATTTCGTCAGGGAGCTACCACGTCGCCTTCGGCTGAGCGAGAATCCCTGCGATTCGTCAGCCTGTTGAGGAGAAAAGGATGAAATCAATGGCATGGCTGGTACTGCTGGCCGTCGTTTCGGGCGCCCAGGCCGGTGAGGAAGAGAGCACCCCCTGCGACAACGTCGAGACCGACCAGCAGAGCTACGCGTGTGCGGCGTTCAACAAGCAGACCGCCGAGCGTGAGCTGAAGTCGGCTTACGATGACCTGACCCAGCGCATTCGCGACCAGTATGCCGACGAAGCCGACCAGGCCACCGCCTTGGTCGGGCGCATGGAGGCGGCAGAAAAGCTGTGGGCGCAGCTGCGCGATGCTGATTGCAAGGTCGAGACCTATGCCGAAAAGCCTGGCAGCAAAGCGTTCGAGGCAGCGTGGAATACCTGCGTGGCGCAGCGCAGTGATGACCGGTCGGAGTATTTGCAGTCCGTTGGCCAGCAGTAAACCTGCCCCGCGAAAAGGCCGGTATGACAACCCTCAAACCACCCGGGCCAACCGATCCTCCCGCGGGCAGCGCTGGTACCGCGCGCGGTAACAGCGGGTAAAGTACGACGCCGACTCGAACCCGCACGCCACCCCCACCTCCAGCACGCTCATGTCGGTCTGGCGCAACAGCTGCCGCGCCTTGTCCAGCCGCAAGCGCAGGTAAAAGCCACTGGGCGTGTCATCCAGGTGCAGGCGAAACAGCCGCTCCAACTGGCGCCGCGTCACCTGCACGGCATCGGCCAGCAGTTGGGTATTGAGCGGCTGCTCAGTGTTGCGCTCCATCTCGCCGATCACCTTCACCAGCTTCTTGTTGCTGATGCCATAACGGCTGGCGATCTGCATGCGCTGGTGGTCCTGTCGCGGGCGGATACGCCCGAGCACGAACTGCTCCGACACCTGCACCGCCAACTCACTGCCGTGTGCCTGCGCAATCAGGTCGAGCATCAGGTCGATCGAGGCAGTGCCGCCGGCACAGGTGATACGCCGCCTGTCGATCTCGAACAGCTCCTGGGTCGCCTGCAGGCTCGGGTAGCGCTCCTTGAAGGCTTCCAGCGCCTCCCAGTGCACCGTGGCCCGGTGGCCGTCGAGCAGGCCGGCCTCGGCCAGCACCACCGCACCGGTATCGATACCGCCAAGGATGACCCCCTCGTGATCCAGACGGCGTAGCGCCTGCTGCAGTGGCGGGCCGAAGCAGGCCAACGGCTCGAAACCGGCGACGATCAGCACAATGGCGCCCGCCTCACCAGCGCCCAGCGCCGCATCGGCGTTCACCGACATCCCATTGCTGGCCTGCACCGCCCCGCCGTCCAAGCTGAGCACGCACCAGCGATACAACGGGCCGCGAAAGCGGTTGGCCACGCGCAGCGGCTCCAGGGCACTGATGAAGCCCATCGCCGAGAACCCCGGCAGCAGCAGGAAGTGAATGGTATCCGCCATTGAATGCTCCACAAGAGAGGTGGTCGCCAGGGTGCAAGTGTTGGTCGCCAGGGTGCGATTTTCCACCCCGCCAGCGGCGTAGTTTAAGCAAACGGTCCGCAGAGGCCGCCCACCATAACAATATGCACTGCCGATGGAGAGCCACCATGCACAGCTTGATCCGCCGCAGCCTGTTGACCCTTGCCGTGAGCAGCATCGCCTCTACCCCGCTTTTTGCCGCCGAGCCCGCCGCCTGCCAGAACGTGCGCCTGGGCGTGGTCAACTGGACCGACGTCATCGCCACCAGCGCCATGGCCCAGGTGCTGCTCGACGGCCTGGGTTACCAGACCAAGCAGACCAGCGCTTCGCAGCAGATCATCTTTGCCGGTATCCGCGACAAACGCCTGGATATGTTCCTGGGTTACTGGAACCCGATCATGACCCAGACCATCACCCCGTTCATCGACGCCAAGCAGGTGAAGGTGCTCGACAAGCCGAGCCTGGAAGATGCCCGGGCAACCCTGGCAGTGCCCAAATACCTGGCCGACAAGGGTTTGAAGAACTTCGCCGACATCCACAAGTTCGAAAAGGAGCTGGGTGGAAAAATCTACGGCATCGAGCCGGGCTCGGGCGCCAATACCCAGATCAAGGCGATGATCGCCAAGAACCAGTTCGGCCTGGGCAAGTTCCAGCTGGTCGAGTCCAGCGAAGCCGGCATGCTCGCTGCGGTCGACCGCGCCGTGCGGCGCAAGGAGGCGGTGGTGTTTTTCGGCTGGGCGCCGCACCCGATGAACGTGAATATCGACATGGCCTACCTGGGTGAGAGCCAAGGCGCACTCGGCCCTGACGAAGGCCGGGCCACGGTGTGGACGGTGACCGCGCCGGACTACGCCGAGCGCTGCCCCAACGCCCACCGCCTGCTGGCCAACCTGACGTTCAGCGCCGAGGACGAGAGCCGCATGATGCAACCGCTGCTCGACCACAAGGATGCACTGGCGTCGGCCCGCCAGTGGCTCAAGGACCACCCTGAAGACAAGGCCCGCTGGCTTGAGGGTGTGACCACCTTCGACGGCAAGCCGGCGGCGGACAACCTCAAGCTTACTGCCAACTGATGCGGCCCTTTCTCGCCGATAGCCCCCACTGACAGGTCAAACCGGTCGGTGTAGGAGCGGCCTTGTGTCGCGAAAGGGCCGCAAAGCGGCCCCAGGATTCTGCACGCCGCATAGACCCTGGGGCTGCTACGCAGTCCTTTCGCGACACAAGGCCGCTCCTACAGAGATCCTGTTACCCAGATATAACAAGGAACCGCCATGAACCACGACGTCATCATCACCTGCGCCCTCACCGGCGCCGGCGACACCGCCGCCAAAAGCCACCTGGTCCCGGTCACGCCCAAACAGATCGCCGAGTCCGCCGTAGAAGCCGCAAAAGCCGGCGCCACCGTGGTCCACTGCCACGTCCGCGACCCGCAAACCGGTCGCTTCAGCCGCGACGTGAACCTCTACCGCGAAGTCATGGAACGCATCCGCGAAGCCGACGTGGACATCATCGTCAACCTTACCGCCGGCATGGGCGGCGACCTGGAAATCGGCCCGGGCGAATCGCCCATGGAATTTGGCCCTGGCACCGACCTGATCGGCCCGCTGGAACGCCTGGCCCATGTCGAAGCCCTGCTACCGGAAATCTGCACGCTCGACTGCGGCACGCTCAACTTCGGCGATGGCAATTCCATTTATGTTTCCACCCCTGCGCAGCTGCGCGCTGGGGCCAAGCGCATTACCGAACTGGGCGTGAAGGCCGAACTGGAAATCTTCGACACCGGCCACCTGTGGTTCGCCAAGCAGATGATCAAGGAAGGCCTGCTCGAAGACCCGTTGTTCCAGCTGTGCCTGGGCATCCCGTGGGGCGCACCGGCAGACACCACGACCATGAAGGCCATGGTCGACAACCTGCCCGCCAACGTCACTTGGGCCGGCTTCGGCATCGGCCGCATGCAGATGCCGATGGCGGCCCAGGCCGTGCTGCTCGGCGGCAACGTGCGCGTTGGGCTGGAAGACAACCTGTACCTGGACCGCGGCGTACTGGCCAGCAACGGCCAACTGGTCGAACGCGCGGTGGAGATCATCTCCCGCCTCGGCGCCCGTGTCCTGACCCCGGCCGAGGGCCGGGCAAAAATGAACCTCGAACGCCGCTGATCCGCTCTGGAGACCGATATGCCATTCATCACCAAGATCAACACCTTCGCCGCCCTGGGCAGTGGCGTGATCGGCAGCGGCTGGGTTGCCCGCGCCCTCGCCCACGGGCTCGATGTGGTCGCCTGGGACCCGGCACCGGGCGCCGAACAGGCCCTGCGCCAGCGCATCGCCAACGCCTGGCCGGCGCTGGAAAAACAAGGCCTGGCACCGGGTGCATCGCAAGATCGATTGAAGTTCGTCAGCACCATCGAGGCGTGCGTGCGCGATGCCGATTTCATCCAGGAAAGCGCCCCAGAACGCCTGGACCTCAAGCTCGACCTGCACGCCAAGATCAGCGCGGCGGCCAAGCCGAACGCGATCATCGGCTCCAGTACTTCGGGGCTGCTACCCAGCGAATTCTATGAGTCCTCGACCCACCCCGAACGTTGCGTGGTCGGCCACCCGTTCAACCCGGTGTACCTGCTGCCATTGGTAGAAATCGTCGGTGGCAGCGACACCGCGCCAGAGGCGATCGAGGCGGCGAAAACCATCTACACCGCCCTGGGCATGCGCCCGCTGCATGTGCGCAAGGAAGTGCCCGGTTTTATCGCCGACCGCCTGCTCGAAGCGCTGTGGCGCGAGGCGCTGCACCTGGTCAACGACGGCGTGGCGACCACCGGCGAGATCGACGATGCCATCCGCTTTGGCGCCGGCCTGCGCTGGTCGTTCATGGGCACCTTCCTGACCTACACCCTGGCCGGTGGCGACGCCGGCATGCGTCACTTCATGGCCCAGTTCGGCCCCGCCCTGCAACTGCCGTGGACCTACCTGCCGGCACCGGAGCTGACCGACAAACTGATCGACGATGTAGTGGACGGTACCTCGGAGCAGTTAGGCGAGCGCAGCATCGCCGCGCTGGAGCGCTATCGTGATGACACCCTGCTGGCAGTGCTGGAGGCAGTGAAGACCAGCAAGGCCGCACATGGCATGGCCTTTGGCGATTGAGGAGCAAGCAATGCCCGCACTGATCACCTACCTCACCCCAGTCCAGGAGGACTGGGTCGATTACAACGGGCACCTGCGCGATGCCTATTACCTGTTGATCTTCAGCTATGCCACCGATGCGCTGATGGAGCACATCGGCCTGGACGCCGATGCGCGAGGCCAAAGTGGGCATTCATTGTTCACCCTCGAAGCGCACATCAATTACCTGCATGAGGTAAAGCTCGGTACCGACGTATGGGTGCAGACGCAGATCATCGGCTTCGATAAAAAGCGCCTGCACCTGTACCACAGCTTGCACAGGGCGGGGTTTGACGAGGCGTTGGCGGCCAGCGAGCAGATGCTGTTGCATGTGGACCTGGCGGGGCCGAAAGCGGCCCCTTTTGGCGATAACAGCATTGCTTCACTACATACCCTGGTAGGGCAACAACACGATGCCCCCCCTGCTGATTTTGTCGGTAGAGCCATACACTTGTAAGGGCGTTGTTACCGCGAAGGTCGCGGCGTGATTGAAGTGTGGCCTGCCGGACACGGCGCGTGTGGACTCACTTGGAAGCCCTGCCTTCCAGGAGTTCAATCCGCGTCACTTTGCGCTGCAGGTCATTAGGGTAGGGCACTATGTCCATCCCCTCCGGGACCTCCTGGCCATCCCTGGAGAGTGAACGAATATCGAAGTCACCTATATAATAGTGACTCACATAGGTATGCCAGGCGAACGCGTTACCGACCCGCAGGGTCTTTCCCGGCGTGAAGTTGCGCACGCTGAGCGAACGAACCTTGTAATTCCAAGCCAAGCCACAGGCGTTCGCAATTAACGTGGTACGGACCCCTGCAGGTAACGCGAACGCGCAACGGTCACCTTGCATATTAAAGTTATCAAATACGGTTACCTGAACGTCAACGACCGGCATCGGCGGATAGGTATTCTCGACCGCTTCTCTGCGCTCGTTGAAAACCCGTGCGACATCATGATGTTCGAACGTCCCCATCCTCACGCCGTCGTAATAAAGCCTGGGGTTGGAAAAATAGGGAATTGCGCCCCAGGTCGTCACCATGATCGTATGAAATTTCGGATTGTCATGAGCATAACCATGATTGTAGCCAGCGCCTGGGTTGCCCCCCCAGCCATGCCCAGCGCCCAAATGGTGACCGAATTCATGAGCCAGTACCTGCGGGTGGCCTACGATAGAGTAACCGCCGCCGGCGACTTCGCCACCTGTCCCGGCGTAAGACGTATATAAACTTACCAAATCGGCACGGAGGCGTTCGCGTGCGGTCACAACCTGTCGGTTCAATTCACGACCGGCGGTCCTGAAGTCTGCAAACTGCTCTATCCCCGTTTTATTGCCTTCGGCGTAATCGGGGTCAATAAAGCCTGCAATTTCAAAGGTAATCGGAACCCGAGAATTGATCATCGCCTGATTTGCGTTCTGCATGCCCTGCGCCAATTGCGCTCTGTAGGTGGGCGTTACCCTGCGGCGCTCATTGGTGGTGAAAAAAAGCACACGAATTACGCTGTGCGCTGATTGCGCCGGCTTGCCCACGGACTCACCCAGAACCCGATTATCCAAGTTTGCAGTAGCATCGGTTTCAGGCGGCAATTTGGCCTCATCTACCTTGACCAAAACATGATGCCCAGCCCCCACAGACTCCAAACGATACAGCTGCCCGTCCACATGCAAGGTGCCTACCAGTTGATCACCCTGACGGACCAGAGATATCCAGGTGAAAGGGTCAAAATCAACACCCGAGCTGGAAGTGGCAGCCTGACTGCGTTGCGTTGACACATCACCTACCCAACCCGACATACCTGGGGCTGGCGGATCAGCACGCCTCAAGGTGAACTCTATCGTCTTGTCGTTGCCCACCGGAACGCGCAACGTCCTGGTGTGGGCGGATATCAAGGAAGCATTGACCTTGATGGCCTGGACTTGCTGAGTAGACGGGTCGTTCAGCAACATGGCCAGAGAGGGATAGATGCCAGGTGCCTTCTGGAGCGTTTGCAGATCGTCTGAGGCCACTTCGAACAACAGAGGGGATTGGGTTTCGGGCGTCGTGATCGGAGCGGAAGAAGAAACGCAGCCTGCCAATAACGAAGTACTCAGCACCATTAACAACGCTGCACAAAACCCTGTGTTCATGACGCCACCTCGATGCGTGAGAGTTGGCAACATTTAGGGGGTATTTGGCGGGCCCGACAACTAGCAAATTTGTCAGCTCGCTGGAAAAAAATAACCCCGGAAAGCCGTGAGCATCCGGGGCCAAGAGCGAGCAACATCCACTGTGAACGAGCGAGGGTGACCAAACCCTCCGTTGCGGTAGATGGCTTGAGTGTGCGCACTTCATGGCGGGGAGATTTAGCCGTAAACGACCTGTTCTTAGCCAAAGCAGTCATGCCGACATTCTGTGGTTGCGGCCCTGTCGCAGGGGACACAGAATCGGTCGTAAATCACAGCAGCACTCTCTTAGCGATAAAAGGGACAACAGCCATGATGCATGCGGATTTGATTGATCAGGACGACCTCGCCGGCCACTTGCGCGCGCGCGGTTTCGAGATTCCCGCCGGGGCCAGTGCCGAGCAGGCTTGCGAGGCGGTGGTGCGCGGTTTGACCGAGCCTAATGCACGGGCGCTGAAGGGCATGGTCGAGCAGATGTATACCGGGAGCGCAACGATCCTGCCGGCGGTGCGCCAGGCGATCGATAAACAGCTATTGCCAGCATTGGCGAGCTTCAACAACCGGGGCTGAAACATCACTTTGCAGGGTCTCTACCGGCCCCTTCGCGGCGATTCGACGCGAAGGGGCCGGTGCCGTATCAGAGCCTTACACTGGCAAACGTCGACTCGTTGCGCGCCTGGCTCAAAGCCGCCAACGGGCCGCTATGCGGTGCCAAGGTCAAGGCCTGCGGGATCGGCATCATCGCTACCTGCTGGGCCGTGTTGGAGCCCACGCGCTCATCACGCGGCGGGATGCCAAAGTACTCGCGGTAGCACTTGGAGAAGTGCGGCGTGGAGACAAAGCCGCACACCGAAGCCACTTCGATGATCGACATCGGCGTCTGCTTGAGCAACTGCCGTGCGCGGATCAGGCGCAGCTTCAGGTAGTAGCGCGACGGCGAGCAGTGCAGGTACTTCTGGAACAACCGCTCGAGCTGGCGCCGCGACACCGCCACATACACCGCCAATTCGTCGAGGTCGATCGGCTCTTCGAGGTTGGCCTCCATCAGCGCGACGATTTCCTGCAGCTTCGGCTGGTTGGTGCCGAGCATGTGCTTGAGCGGCACACGCTGGTGATCCTGCTCGTTGCGAATGCGCTCGTAGACGAACATCTCGGAAATCGCCGCCGACAGCTCACGGCCGTGATCGCGGCTGATCAGGTGCAGCATCATGTCCAGCGGCGCGGTGCCGCCAGAGCTGGTGAAGCGGTTACGGTCGAGGGTGAACAAACGGGTGCTCATGTTCACCCGCGGGTAGGCCTCCTGCATGGCCGCCAGGCATTCCCAGTGCACGCTGCAATCGAAACCGTCGAGCAGCCCGGCGCAGGCCAGTGCCCAACTGCCGGTGCACACGGCGCCCAGGCGACGCGACTGACGGGCCTGCGCCTGTAGCCAGGTGACGTGTTCACGGGTGACGGTGCGCTGAATGCCGACGCCACCGCAGACGATCACCGTGTCGATTGGCGGTGCGCTGTGCATGGCCGCATCGGGGGTGATCTGCAGGCCATCGCTGGCCCAGACCTGGCCGCCATCGACGGTCAGGGTGTGCCAGCGGTAAAGCTCGCGGCCAGAAAGCTGGTTGGCCATGCGCAGCGGCTCGACGGCCGATGCCAGGGAAATGAGGGTGAAGTTGTCCAGTAGAAGAAACCCGATGGACTGGGGGGCTGTGCGGTTCTGGGTTGGGGTCCCGGAGGTGTACGACGTCATCGCGATTTCTCCTCACACAAATGCAGGGTGTGCCTCAGGCGGGCACTGATTTCTTGTTATGGCCCCTGTTTCGTGTTGCAGGGGCTTGTAACCAAACACAACGCAAACGCCGTGCCGGAACTTGAACGGCTATCCGAAAAAACCTGAAAACGACGCCTTCATCAGGCAAATCAGGCCCTTCGATCACGCCGGTCAAACTTCCAGAACCGGCGTACTAGGCGTGCTACGTGTAACTGCTGAGCACTTTGGTGACAGATGCCCCGGGGGTTACCCAGAAACGACACTCTTAAGTGTCACCGACAATGCCCACACTCATCGCGACATCTGACGGCCGGTCATACACAAACGCCCCATAACGGGGCGTCGTGCTGCCATCAGAGCGAGATTAGCGCATCAGCATTCGATCGCGCTGACGGCCAGGCCGCCACGCGAAGTCTCTTTGTACTTGTCGTGCATGTCGGCACCCGTATCGCGCATGGTGCGGATTACCTGGTCGAGCGAAATGAAGTGTTCGCCGTCGCCGCGCAGAGCCATCTGCACCGCGTTGATTGCCTTCACCGCAGCAATCGCGTTGCGCTCGATGCACGGCACCTGCACCAGGCCACCGACCGGGTCGCAGGTCAGCCCAAGGTTGTGTTCCAGGGCGATTTCGGCGGCGTTTTCCAGTTGTGCCGGCGTGGCCCCCAACACTTGGGCAAGGCCTGCAGCAGCCATGGCGCACGCCGAACCGACCTCGCCCTGGCAGCCGACTTCGGCACCGGAAATCGAAGCGTTCTTCTTGCACAGGATGCCCACCGCTGCGGCCCCGAGGAAGAAGTCGGTCACACTCGACTCATCCACCGCATCACTGAAGCGCATGTAGTAGTGCAACACTGCCGGGATGATGCCGGCCGCCCCGTTGGTAGGCGCGGTGACCATGCGCCCGCCGGCGGCGTTCTCTTCGTTGACCGCCAGGGCGAACAGGTTGACCCACTCCATGGCGCTCAGCGTCGAGCCGATTACATTAGGTTTGCCGACCTCCTGCAAACTGCGGTGCAGCTTGGCGGCGCGGCGGCGTACGTTGAGGCCACCGGGCAGCGTGCCTTCGTACTTCAAGCCGTTGCTGACGCAGTCCTGCATGGCTTGCCAGAGCGTGCGCAGGCCGGCGTGGATCTCTGCCTCGGTGCGCCAGACCTTCTCGTTGGCCATCATCAATTGCGACACGCTGAGGTCGTTTTGCTTGCACAGCCGCAGCAGCTCGTCGGCGCTGTTGAAATCGTAAGGCAACACCGTCTGGTCGGCATCCAGCACGCCACTGGCGGCCTGGGCGGCATCCACCACGAAACCGCCACCTACCGAGTAGTAGGTGTCACGGTGCAGCTCGCCCTGCGCGCCCTCGGCGACCAGGGTCATGGCATTGGGGTGGTACGGCAGGTTCTCGTCCAGCAGCAGCATGTCGCGGGCCCAGACGAACTCGATGGGCAGGCGGCCGTCCAGCAGCAGGGTGTTGGTTTCGCGCAGGTCGGCAATGCGTGGGACGATCTGGGTCGGGTCGATGGCGTCAGGCCAGTCGCCCATCAGGCCCATGATGGTGGCGTTGTCGGTGCCGTGGCCGATGCCGGTGGCCGAGAGTGAACCGTAGAGCCGCACCTCGATGCGCTTGACCTGTTCCAGTTCGCCGCGCTCACGCAGCCCCTGGACAAACAGAGCGCCAGCACGCATGGGGCCGACGGTGTGGGAGCTGGAAGGCCCGACACCGATCTTGAACAGGTCGAACACGCTGATGGCCATTGTCGAATCACCTCTTGCTGGGCTTGTCTCTGCGCGCCATGCGCAGGGCGGGGCAACTGCTAGGCTGAAGCTGCGAGCCGCCATGTATGCACGCATCATCGGGCTTTTGCCTACCCCCTCGCCGTCTGCAACCGACGTACTTTTGTCCAGCTGCGCCGCGCTGTTTTTACCTGAGGTGCTGCCACCATTACGCCGCTTTCCAGTGGCCGGGTGACGCAAAAACGCGGCCGAGGGGGTGGAAAAATCCATATGCGACATCGCCCGTACTGGATACGACCCGTTGCGTACTGGATACGACCCCACCAGTAGGCGATTGCCCGGCGCTGGAGGATTATCGAAAGCGACTCGTAAAGCACGGCCACGCAACCTGCCCTCTGCAGGCCTGGTCGACCGGACCTTCAGAAAGCCCGGCGACCCATGCGAACCCGAAGACAAAATCTCAGGAGTCCATCCATGAAAGGTTCACCCTCGCTGTTGCTGGTTGCGTTGTTGTCCGCACCGATACTGGCCCAGGCCGCCGAGCCTGAGCAGTGCCAGACGGTACGTTTTTCCGATGTCGGCTGGACCGACATCACCGTGACGACAGCCACCACAAGCGTTGTGCTCGAAGCCCTGGGTTACAAGACCCACACCACCATGATCTCGGTACCGGTGACCTACAAGTCGCTGGCCACCGGCAAGGACCTGGACGTGTTTCTCGGCAACTGGATGCCGACCATGGAGAACGACATCAAGCAGTACCGCGACGCCGGCACCGTCGAGACCGTGCGCGCCAACCTGGAAAACGCCAAGTACACCCTGGCCGTACCCCAGGCGCTGTACGACAAGGGCCTGAAGGATTTTGCCGACATCCCCAAGTTCAAGCAGGAACTGGACGGCAAGATCTACGGCATCGAACCAGGCAACGACGGCAACCGCACCATCCAGAGCATGATCGACAAGAACGCCTTCGGCCTGAAGGACGCCGGTTTCAAGATCGTGCAATCCAGCGAAGCAGGCATGCTGTCGCAGGTTGACCGGGCGCAGAAACGTGGCGAGTCGTTGGTGTTCCTGGGCTGGGAACCGCACCCGATGAACACCCGCTTCAAGATGCAGTACCTGACCGGCGGGGACGACTACTTTGGCCCCGATTTCGGCAAGGCAACCGTATTGACCAACACCCGCAAGGGCTACGTGCAGGAATGCAGCAACGTTGGCCAACTGCTCAAGAACCTGTCGTTCGAGCTCAAGGATGAAAGCACCATGATGGGCTATGTCCTGGACGACAAGATGAAACCCGAAGCAGCCGCCAAGAAGTGGCTCAAAGACAACCCCGGCAAGCTGGATACCTGGCTGGCCGGCGTGACCACCGTTGATGGCAAACCCGGCCTTGAGGCGGCCAAGGCCAAGCTCGCGCAATAACGAACCACGCAATAGCGCTACCTCGGGGCGGGACCGTGCCCGCCCCGGACTGATTTCAATCTTTGCAGGTGGAAGCTCGCTATCATGCTTATCGATCAGAAAATACCCCTGGGCCAGTACATCGCGTCGTTCGTCGAATGGCTGACCCAGAATGGCGCCGATTACTTCGATGCCATCGCGCAAGGCCTGGAGTTCATGATTCATGGCGTCACCAGCGCCCTGACCTGGTTCAACCCATTCGTCCTCATCGCCCTGTTCGCCGCCCTGGCGCACCTCATCCAGCGCAAGTGGGCGCTGACCGCATTCGTCGCCCTGTCGTTCCTGCTGATCCTCAACCTGGGCTACTGGCAGGAGACCATGGAAACCCTGGCGCAGGTGACATTCGCCACGGTGGTCTGCGTGGCCTTCGGTGTGCCGCTGGGCATCCTCGCCGCGCATAAACCGATGTTCTATACCGCCATGCGCCCGGTGCTCGACCTGATGCAGACGGTGCCAACCTTCGTTTACCTGATCCCGACCCTGACCCTGTTCGGCCTGGGCGTGGTCCCGGGGCTGATCTCGACGGTGGTGTTCGCCATTGCCGCGCCGATTCGCCTCACCTACCTGGGCATCTGCGATGTGCCACAAGAGCTGCTCGACGCCGGCAAGGCCTTTGGCTGCTCGCGCCGCCAGCTGCTGACCCGCATCGAACTGCCGCACGCGATGCCGAGCATCGCCGCCGGTGTGACCCAGTGCATCATGCTGTCGCTGTCGATGGTGGTGATCGCGGCCCTGGTGGGCGCCGATGGCCTGGGCAAACCTGTGGTCAACGCACTGAACACCGCCGATATCTCCCTGGGCTTCGAAGCGGGCCTGGCGATCGTGCTGCTGGCGATCATGCTCGACCGTATCTGCAAGCAACCGGAAGTCACGGTAAGGGGTGAAGCATGAGCATCATTCGTTTCGAAGACGTCGACGTCATCTTCTCCAATAAACCGCGCGAGGCACTTTCGCTGCTCGACCAGGGCAAGACCCGTGAGCAGATCCTCAAGCAGACCGGCCTGGTGGTGGGTGTCGAAAAAGCCAACCTGGACATCGAGAAAGGCGAGATCTGCGTGCTCATGGGCTTGTCCGGTTCGGGCAAGTCGAGCCTGCTGCGCTGCATCAACGGCCTGAACACCGTCAGCCGCGGCAAGCTGTTCGTCGAGCATGAAGGCAAGCACATCGACATTGCCCACTGCACCCCGGCAGAGCTGAAGATGATGCGCACCAAGCGCATCGCCATGGTGTTCCAGAAGTTCGCCCTGATGCCCTGGCTGACCGTGCGCGAGAACATCAGCTTTGGCCTGGAGATGCAGGGCCGCCCAGAGAAGGAGCGGCGCAAGCTGGTTGACGAGAAGCTCGAACTGGTGGGCCTGACCCAATGGCGCAACAAGAAGCCCGATGAGCTGTCGGGTGGCATGCAGCAGCGTGTGGGCCTGGCCCGGGCGCTGGCGATGGATGCCGACATCCTGCTGATGGACGAACCGTTCTCGGCGCTCGACCCGCTGATCCGCCAGGGCCTGCAGGACGAACTGCTGGAGCTGCAACGCAAGCTGAACAAGACCATCGTGTTCGTCAGCCACGACCTGGACGAAGCGCTGAAACTGGGCAGCCGTATCGCGATCATGAAGGACGGCCGGATCATCCAGTACAGCAAGCCCGAGGAGATCGTGCTCAACCCCGCGGACGACTATGTGCGCACCTTCGTTGCCCACACCAACCCGCTCAACGTGCTGTGCGGGCGCAGCCTGATGCGCAGCCTGGACAACTGCAAACGGGTCAATGGGTCGGTGTGCCTGGACCCGGGTATCGACTCATGGCTGGACATTGGCGAAGGCGGCTTGCTCAAACGTGCACGCCAAGGCCAGAACGGCCTGGATATGCAGAATTGGGCGCCAGGGCAGAATGTAGAACTGCTGGAGCGCAGGCCTACGGTGGTGCACGCCGATATCGGCATGCGTGAGGCGCTGCAGATTCGTTATCAGACGGGCAACAAGCTGGTGCTGCAGGATAACGACAAGGTGGTGGGGATTCTTGGGGATACCGAGCTTTATCACGCGTTGTTGGGCAAGAACCACGGGTGATGCTGTTGGGGCCGCTGTGCGGCCCTTTCGCGACGCAAGGCCGCGCCTACAGGGACTGCGCTGCTCATGAACCTGTGGGAGCGGGCTTGCCCCGCGAATGGGCTGCAAAGCAGCCCCAATCAATGGATCAGCGAACGACGATCCCGCGCGAAGCCATGTAGGCCTTGGCCTCCGGCACCGTGTACTCGCCAAAGTGGAAGATACTGGCCGCCAGCACCGCACTGGCATGCCCTTCCACAATCCCGTCAGCCAGGTGCTGCAGGTTACCCACCCCACCCGAAGCAATCACCGGAATCCCCAGCGCATCGCTGATGGCCCGGGTAACCCCCAGGTCAAAGCCGTTCTTCATGCCGTCCTGGTCCATGCTGGTCAGCAGGATCTCGCCGGCACCCAGGCCTTCCATCTTCTTCGCCCACTCCACGGCATCCAACCCGGTCGGCTTGCGCCCGCCGTGGGTGAAGATTTCCCAGCGCGGTGCTTCACCGGGTGCGGACACCTTCTTGGCATCGATGGCGACCACGATGCACTGCGAACCGAAACGGTCTGCCGCCTCGCCCACGAACTCCGGGTTGAACACTGCGGCGGTGTTGATCGAGACCTTGTCGGCACCGGCGTTGAGCAGGTTACGGATGTCCTGCACAGTGCGCACGCCACCGCCCACGGTCAGCGGGATGAACACCTGGCTGGCCATGCGCTCGACGGTATGCAGCGTGGTATCGCGGCCATCGACGCTGGCGGTGATGTCGAGGAAGGTGATTTCGTCGGCACCCTGCTCGTTGTAGCGACGGGCGATTTCCACCGGGTCGCCGGCATCACGGATGTTCTCGAACTTGACGCCCTTGACCACACGGCCGTTGTCCACGTCCAGGCAAGGGATGATGCGTTTAGCTAAAGCCATGACTTCTCCTGGAAAGGCAGCTTCAAGCTTCGAGCTTCAAGCTGCAAGAGAACAGCCTATCGCGGTCTGGCCTTTCTCTTGCGGCTTACAGCTTACAGCTTGCCGCTGCTCTTAATAGTTGTCGCAGAAGGCCTGGGCCTCGGCGACATCGAGGGTGCCTTCGTAGATGGCACGGCCGGTGATGGCGCCGATGATGCCTGGGGCCTTGGCGTCCAGCAGGGCCTTGATATCGCCCAGGTTGTGGATGCCGCCGGACGCGATCACCGGAATGCGCGTGGCTTCGGCCAGGGCTTTGGTGAAGGGCACGTTGCAGCCCTGCATCATGCCGTCCTTGGCGATGTCGGTATAGACGATCGCCGACACACCATCGGCCTCGAAGCGCTTGGCCAGGTCGATGACCTGAACAGTGCTGACTTCAGCCCAGCCGTCGGTGGCAACGAAGCCGTCCTTGGCGTCCAGGCCAACGATGACCTTGCCCGGGAACGCCTTGCAGGCCTCGGCAACGAACGCTGGCTGCTTGACCGCCTTGGTGCCGATGATGACGTAGCTGACACCCGCCTTGACGTAGTGCTCGATGGTTTCCAGCGAGCGGATGCCGCCGCCGATCTGGATCGGCAGGGTCGGGTAACGCTTGGCGATGGCGGTCACCACTTCGCCGTTGACCGGCTGGCCTTCGAAGGCGCCGTTGAGGTCGACCAGGTGCAGGCGGCGGCAGCCACCCTCGACCCACTTGGCGGCCATGCTCACCGGGTCGTCGGAAAATACCGTGGAGTCTTCCATGCGGCCCTGGCGCAGGCGCACGCAAGCACCGTCCTTCAGATCGATAGCGGGGATAATCAGCATCTTGGGAACCTGTCTATTTGTTGGGTTTCAGGGCTTCTCGAGTGCCCACAGGTCGCTCTCGATGCTCTCGAACCGCTCCTTGAGGTGCAGCTGAACATCGGCAATCGCCCTGTTGTAGTAATGGGGTGCAATCTCTTTGCTGAACAGGTCGAGGACCTCGGCCACTTCGAACGAGCCCAGCTGCAACTCGAAACGGTCTTCGAGAAAGCGCTTGAGGGTGTCGAGCGCCTCGCGCTCCTGCTCGGCGGCCAGTGTGATGACCGGGGCCTTGGTCTTCGCTCTGCTCATTTACCAGCGCCCGTCCCAGGCGACGAAGTTCTGCAGCAACTGCAGGCCATGGGTATGGCTCTTCTCCGGGTGGAACTGCACGGCAAAGCGCGAACCGTCGGCCAGCGCGGCGGCGAAGTCGACGCCATAGTGGCCGCGACCGACCACCTGGGCCGGCTTGCCAGCATCGATGTAGTAGCTGTGCACGAAGTAGAAGCGCGCGCGGTCAGGGATGTCGTGCCACAACGGGTGATGGATGGTCTGGCTGACTTCGTTCCAGCCCATGTGCGGCACCTTCAGGTGCTCGCCATCTTCTTGCAGGCCCTTGCCGAAGAAACGCACCTGGCCGGGGAACAGGCCGATGCAGTCGACGCCGTTGTTTTCTTCGCTGTGTTCGAGCAGCGCTTGCATGCCGACACAGATGCCCAGGAACGGGCGGTCCTGGCTGACCTCGCGCACCAGGCGGTCAAAGCCCAGGCGGCGGATTTCGGCCATGCAGTCGCGTATCGCACCCACGCCAGGGAACACCACACGGTCGGCCTCGCGGATCACCGCAGCGTCGCTGGTAACCAGGACTTTGCCAGCACCGACGTGCTCGAGTGCCTTGGCCACCGAGTGCAGGTTGCCCATGCCATAGTCGATTACGGCTACCGTTTGCATTTACAGGCATCCCTTGGTGGAAGGCATCTGCCCGGCCATGCGCTCGTCCAGCTCCACGGCCATGCGCAGGGCACGACCGAAGGCCTTGAACACGGTCTCGATCTGGTGGTGGGTGTTGTGGCCACGCAGGTTGTCGATGTGCAGGCTCACCAAGGCGTGGTTGACGAAGCCCTGGAAGAACTCCTGGAACAGGTCGACATCGAAGCCGCCGACGCTGGCGCGGGTGTACGGCACATGCATCTGCAGGCCTGGGCGGCCGGAAAAATCGATGACCACGCGCGACAGCGCTTCATCCAGCGGGACATAGGCGTGGCCGTAGCGGCGGATGCCTTTCTTGTCACCGATGGCCTGGGCGAATGCCTGGCCCAGGGTGATACCGACGTCTTCGACGGTATGGTGATCGTCGATGTGCAGGTCACCCTTGCACTCGATGTCCAGATCGATCAGCCCATGCCGGGCGATCTGGTCGAGCATGTGTTCAAGGAAAGGCACACCGATATCAAATCGGGCCTTGCCGCTGCCATCTAGGTTGATCGAGGCCTTTACCTGGGTTTCCAGGGTATTGCGCTCGACGGAAGCCTTACGTTCGACCATCACCAGCTCCGCAAAATCATTGGGCGAAAAGGGTTCCATTATAGGCCCAGAACGCGCCAGCTTGAAACGCGGATGACATATGGCAGGGCAAGCAATTGCGGGGGCTGGATGCTGTTACAGGTCTATACAAGCAGGGATCCTGGGGCTGCTTTGCAGCCCCAGGCCCACCCTCAATGGAACAGCACAGCCGTCTTCTGCAGGGTAATCCACACGCCCCACGCCAACGGCACTACCACCGCCGCCCAAGCCAGCAGTACCCACGGCAAGCTCCCGGGCGCCGCATGCCACTCCAGCGACCGCGCACCATCAGCGCCCTTGTCATGGCTCAACGCACGTTCGGCAGCCAGTTGCGCGTCGCTCATGAAGTACTTGTCTGCCACCGGCCTAATCAGCATGTTGCAGATGAACCCCAGCACCAGCAGCCCAGAGAGGATGTAAAGGGTCATGTCGTAAGCCGCCGCCCGTTCCACGCCCGCCGCCAGCTGAGACTCACGCAGGTAGGTGATCAGCACCGGCCCAAGCACACCCGCCGCCGCCCAGGCGGTCAGCAGGCGCCCATGAATCGCACCGACCATCTGTGTGCCGAACAGGTCGGCCAGGTACGCCGGCACCGTGGCAAAGCCACCGCCGTACATCGACAGGATGATGCAGAACGCCGCCACGAACAGCGCCACGTTGCCCAGGTGGCCCATGTTCGGCACCAGGCTGTAGAGGCCAACGCCCAGGGCGAAGAAGGCGAAGTAGGTGTTTTTGCGCCCGATGTAGTCAGAGAACGATGCCCAGAAGAAGCGCCCGCCGATGTTGAACAGGCTCAGCAAGCCGGTGAAACCTGCGGCGATCGCTGCAATCTGCGCCAGCTGCGCGGCATTCAACTCGCTGAAACGCAGCTCGTTGCCCAGCAACTTGCCGGCGAACACTTCCTGCAACAGCGGCGACGCCATGCCGAGAATACCGATGCCCGCCGAGACGTTCAGGCACAGCACCAACCACACCAGTGCGAACTGCGGGGTTTTCCAGGCAACGCTGACGTGCACATGGCGGTCGGTGACCATGCCATTGCCGGCCTTTTTCGCCGGCGCCGTCCAGCCCTCGGGCTTCCAGCCGGTCGGTGGCACGCGGTAACCCAGCGCGCCCGCCGACATGAACACGAAGTAGATCGCCGCCATGACCACGAAGCTCTGCCATACGCCAACATCCTGCGCGCTGCCGAAGTGGCCCATCAGCGCGGTCGCCAGCGGTGCACCTACCATCGCGCCGCCGCCGAAGCCCATGATCGCCATACCGGTGGCCATGCCGCGTTTGTCCGGGAACCACTTGATCAGGGTCGAGACCGGCGAGATGTAACCCAGGCCCAGGCCGACACCGCCAATCACGCCTGAGCCCAGCCACATCAGCCACAGCTGATGGGTCTTCACGCCAATCGCCGAAATCAGCATACCGCCGCACCAGCACACAGCCGATACCAGCCCGGCCTTGCGCGGCCCGGCGTGTTCCAGCCAGCCACCCAGCACCGCCGCCGAGCAACCGAGGAACACGAAGAACAGCGTGTAGATCCAGCTCAGCATCGAAATCGGCCAGTCACACTCGGCACTGAACAGGCGGGCGATGAAGCCCATGTCGGCCGAGCAGGCGAGCGGGGCGGTGATGCCGATGGCTTGCGACAGCGGCAACCAGAACACCGAAAAGCCGTAGGCCATGCCGATACACAAGTGGATAGCCAGGGCCGCCGGTGGTACCAGCCAGCGGTTGAAGCCCGGGCGGGCGATGATGCGCTCCTTAGACAGGAAGCTCGGCGCGCCGGCCAAGGTGCCCGCCGTGACGGTACTGCTCATGGGTTTGATCCTTTGTTATTGGGCCTGGACTGGGCAAGCGAACCGCGACAATGGGTCGCGGGCACACAAAAAACGGCGCAAGGTTACCAGCATCAGGTGGCATGAAAGCAATCTGATATCGTGGATTTTTCAGTCGCTGAAACGGTACGAGCGGGCTCGCCCAATCCTGTGGGAGCGGGCTGCTTCCGCGAAGAGGCCGGCCGACGAAAACCGCACAATCTGAGCCATTCGTAGGTAAATGCCCTGTATCTCTTGTCGGATACGCAGATATAAGCACTGCGGCGCTATACTCTGCCGCTGAATTTCAAACTGGACTACAAGGACTCGCCCATGAAAGCGTTCGGCAAAATCCTGGGACTGGGGCTTCTCGGGTTGCTGCTGATCATCGTGGCGCTGGGCTTCGCCCTGACCCACCTCTTCGATCCCAACGACTATAAAGACGAGATTCGCCAGCTGGCGCGCGACAAGGCTCATGTCGAGCTGACCCTCAACGGTGATATCGGCTGGAGCCTGTTCCCGTGGCTGGGCCTGGAGCTGCACGAAGCAAGCATCGCTACCTTGAACAAGCCCAAGGAGCCGTTTGCCGACCTGCAGATGCTCGGTTTGTCGGTGCGTGTGCTGCCGCTGCTGCGCCGCGAGGTGCAGATGAGCGATGTGCGCGTCGAAGGCCTGAACCTGACCCTGGCCCGTGACGAACACGGCCACGGCAACTGGGAAGACATCGGCAAGCCATTGCCGGCTCAGAACGACGCGCCGGCCACCACACCGGCCCAGCCGTCGACCGAGCAGGCACCGGCACAAGCCGAAAGCGGCAGCGAGCGTGCGGTCAAACTCGACATCGACAGCCTGACCGTGAACAACGCCCGCGTGCAGTACACCGATGCCAAGAGTGGGCAAAGCTACAGCGCCGAAAGCATCCAGCTGAGCACCGGCCCGGTCCACGAAGGGGCGAACATTGCGCTCAAGGCCAGTGCATTCCTGAGTGCCAGCCAGCCGAACATCAAGGCACGCACCGAGCTTGCCGGCGAGCTGCGTTTCGATCGCAAGCTCAAGCGCTACAACTTCGAAGACATGCGCTTGTCGGGCGAAACCTCGGGCGAACCGCTGGCCGGCAAGACCGTGACCTTCGCCGCCCAGGGCCAGCTGCTGGTCGACCTGGCGGCCAATGTGGCCTCGTGGAACGGCCTGAAAATCTCGGCCAACCAGCTGCGTGCGCTGGGCGAGCTGAACCTGCGCGAGCTGGACAAGGCACCGCAACTGAGCGGCGGCCTGTCCATCGCCCAGTTCGACCTGCGCAGCTTCCTCGACGGCGTCGGCCACCCGCTGCCCGCCACCAACGACCCGGCTGCCTTCACCAAGCTGGAACTGGTCACCCGCCTGCAGGGCACACCAAACAGCCTGGCCCTGGCCGACCTGGCGGTGAAGCTGGACGACAGCACCTTCACCGGCCGCGTAGCCGTCGAAGACTTCGCCAAGCAAGCCCTGCGCCTGCAACTCAAGGCCGATACCTTCGACGCCGACCGCTACCTGCCGGCCAAGAGCGAAGAAGCCAAGGGCGCTACCGCCGCCCGCCAGGCCGAGGTCAAGCAACAGGAAGCCAGCGCCGTGGCCGGTGCCGGCAGCTCACCGCTGCCCAACGCCCCGACCCAGGTCGCCTGGAGTGACGACAAGCTGCTGCCGGTGGACCGCCTGCGCGCCCTCGACCTGCAGGCCGACCTGGCATTCGGCGCGCTGACCCTGGACAAACTGCCCATTCAGGACGCCCAGCTCAAGGCCACCGGCCAAGGCGGCCTGGTGACCCTGCAGACCCTGCGCGGCGAGCTGTACAACGGCACCTTCGAGGCCAAGGGCACTGTCGATGTACGCCCCGCCGTGCCGCAGCTTGGCGTCAGTACCAAGATCGACCGGGTACCGGTGGAGCACTTCATCAAGACCGAGGGCAAGGAGCAGACGCCACCGGTCAAGGGCCTGCTGACCCTGACCAGCGACCTGACCGCCACCGGCAACAGCCAGAAGGCACTGGTCGATACCCTCAATGGCAACGCCAACTTCACCATCAACGACGGCGTGCTGGTCAATGCCAACCTGGAACAGCAACTGTGCCAGGCCATCGCCACGCTCAACCGCAAAGCGCTCAGCGGCGAGCCGCGCGGCAAGGACACGCCCTTCCAGGAACTGCGCGGCAGCCTGGTGGTGCGCAATGGCGTAGCCAGCAACCCAGACCTCAAGGCACGCATCCCGGGCCTGACCGTCAACGGCCACGGCGACGTCGACCTGCGCGTACTGGGCATGGACTACAACGTTGGCGTGATCGTCGAGGGCGACCAGCGTGCCATGCCGGACCCGGCCTGCCAGGTCAACCAGCGCTATGTCGGTGTTGAAGTGCCGCTGCGCTGCCGCGGCCCACTGGAGCTTGGTGCCAAGGCCTGCCGCCTGGACCAGGACGGCCTGGGCAAGGTCGCCGCGAAACTGGCCGGCAACCGCCTGAAAGACAAGATCGATGAAAAACTCGAAGAGAAACTCGGAGACAAAGTGAGCCCGGAAGTAAAAGACGCGCTCAAGGGGCTGTTCAAGCGATGAGCCCCGAGCAGTTCTCCAGCGCCGTGCTGGACTGGTATGACGAGCACGGCCGACACGACCTGCCCTGGCAACAGGGCATCACCCCATACCGGGTGTGGGTGTCGGAAATCATGCTGCAGCAGACCCAGGTCAGTACCGTGCTCAACTACTTCGACCGCTTCATGCAGGCCCTGCCCACCGTGCAGGCGCTGGCCGAGGCGCCGGAGGACGAGGTGCTGCACCTGTGGACGGGCCTGGGCTATTACACCCGCGCCCGCAACCTGCAAAAGGCCGCGAAGATCGTCGTCGAGCAGCATGGCGGCGAGTTTCCGCGCAGCGTCGAGCAACTGACCGAACTGCCGGGCATCGGCCGCTCCACCGCCGGTGCCATCGCCAGCATCAGCATGGGCATCCGCGCGCCGATCCTGGACGGCAACGTCAAGCGCGTGTTGGCCCGCTACACCGCCCAGGCCGGCTACCCTGGCGAGCCCAAGGTGGCCAACCAGCTGTGGGCCAGCGCCGAACGCTTCACCCCGCTGACACGCGCCAACCACTACACCCAGGCGATGATGGACATGGGCGCCACGCTGTGTACCCGCAGCAAGCCCAGTTGCCTGATCTGCCCGCTGCAGCGTGGCTGCGAAGCGCACCTGCACGGCGAAGAAACCCGCTACCCAGAGCCCAAGCCACGCAAGGCGCTGCCGCAACGCCGGACGCTGATGCCACTGCTGGCCAACCACGAAGGCGCGATCCTGCTTTACCGTCGCCCTTCCAGCGGCCTGTGGGGCGGTTTGTGGAGCCTGCCGGAGCTTGAGAACATCGAGCAGCTCGACGACCTCGCCTACCAGCACGGCCTGCGCCTGGCTGGCAGCCAAGCCCTGGATGGCCTGACCCACACCTTCAGCCATTTCCAGCTGGCGATCGAACCTTGGCTGGTACGGGTCGACCCGGTCGGCCAGCACGTGGCCGAGCCCGACTGGCTCTGGTATAACCTCGCCACCCCGCCGCGCCTGGGCCTCGCCGCCCCGGTCAAGAAATTGCTCAAACGCGCGGCCGACGAACTGATTGCAGGAGACGCCCGATGACCCGCACCGTGATGTGCCGCAAGTACAAAGAAGAACTCCCAGGCCTGGAGCGCCCGCCCTACCCCGGCGCCAAGGGCCAGGACATCTTCGATCACATCTCGCAGAAGGCCTGGGCCGACTGGCAGAAGCACCAGACCATGCTGATCAACGAAAAGCGCCTGAACATGATGAATGGCGAGGACCGCAAGTTCCTCCAGGCCGAAATGGACAAGTTTTTCGCCGGCGAAGATTATGCCCAGGCGGAAGGCTACGTTCCGCCGGCCGAATGACCCCAGAAAACGTAAGCGACGGAATTAATTTAAAATTTTTTCAAAAAGTCGTTGACGGACGGTCTGGAAATCTATTTAATTCACCTCGTCGCCCAGATAGCTCAGTCGGTAGAGCAGAGGATTGAAAATCCTCGTGTCGGCGGTTCGACTCCGTCTCTGGGCACCACCTTCAGCTTCTGGTGGTTGCAAAGTTACCCGAAGCGACAACAAGAAACCCGCCAAGTGCGGGTTTTTTGTTGTCTGCGATTTTTGTGTCTATCAGGATCGGGGGCTGGTGCAGCGCCCTGTATTACCGATCCTCTGGTGCCTACCCTGAGACCTGGGCAGGCACAACCTCAGCATGTAACCGCACCCCAAGAGCCGCCATGACTTTCATGATAGTGGCCAAGCTGGGGTTACCCTCTGCAGACAGTGCTTTGTACAACCCTTCACGGGTCAGGCCAGTGTCGCGCGCTAGCTGAGCCATGCCTCGCGCTCGCGCTATGTCACCCAGCGCTGCGGCCAGCAACGCAGGGTCATTTTCCTCAAGACATGCCTCGAGGTACAAGACCATGTCCTTCTCGGATTTCAAGTGGTCTACGACGTCCCACTTGCTTAGTTTGATGTCTGTCATGGCAACCTCCTAAAGATTGCGTGCCAGCTTGAGTGCTGACTTGATGTCCGCGGCCTGGCTAGCCTTGTCACCTCCCGCCAAGAGAATGATTACCTCATAGCCCCGCTGAACGAAATACACCCGATAACCTGGACCGTAGTCAATCCGAAGCTCGGATACTCCCTCACCTACCGGCTTACAATCACCCAATACTCCCAGCTCGATTCGACGCAATCGAATATTGATACGAGCTTGCGCTCGATCATCACGCAGGGCAGAGAACCACCTTCTGTACCTATCGGTTTGAATTAGTGTGTGCATGGCGAAAATGTAAACCACAGTTAACACTACATCAATTTACACTTGTTTCAAGCTGTTTATACGAACGCTGCCGCCTTCACTCAGCTTGACCAACATCAAAAAGCCACCCATCGCTCACCCTTAAAATGCCAGGTGGACATTCGACTACCCGCAAGGACTTCCATGAGCGAAGAATCCACCCTCCTGCTCCCCGCCCCCAGCGAACCCACCCCCACTGCGCTGCGCCCGCGCCGGCCACGTCAGCGCAAGCCCGAACCCGCGATTACCCGGATCAGCCAGCAACCCGCCGCACTTGAAGTGGCCACGGCGCCCAAAGGCAGCAACGAAGACAGCACCCGCGCACGCTTGCCTGCCAGCTATCCTTATCGCACCCGCCTGCACCGCCAGGAATACGAGAAGACCAAGCATGCCCTGCAGATCGAACTGCTGAAGGTGCAGAGCTGGGTAAAAGAAACCGGCCAGCGCGTGGTGATTCTGTTCGAAGGCCGCGACGCGGCGGGCAAAGGCGGCACCATCAAGCGTTTCATGGAGCACCTCAACCCGCGCGGCGCGCGGATCGTCGCGCTGGAGAAGCCTTCCGAACAAGAGAAAGGCCAGTGGTACTTCCAGCGCTACATCCAGCACCTGCCGACGGCGGGTGAAATGGTCTTCTTCGACCGCTCCTGGTACAACCGCGCCGGGGTCGAGAAGGTGATGGACTTCTGCACCCCGCTGCAGTACCTGGAGTTCATGCGCCAGGCACCCGACCTTGAGCGCATGCTGTGCAACAGCGGCATTCTGCTGTTCAAGTACTGGTTCTCGGTGAACCGCGAGGAACAGCTACGGCGCTTCATCTCGCGCCGCGACGACCCGCTCAAGCACTGGAAGCTGTCGCCCATCGACATCAAGTCGCTGGATAAGTGGGACGACTACACCGCAGCCAAGGAGGCGATGTTCTTCCATACCGATACGGCCGATGCGCCGTGGACGGTGATCAAGTCCGATGACAAGAAGCGCGCACGCATCAACTGCATCCGCCACTTCCTGCATTCGCTGGATTACCCGGGCAAGGACCCGGCTGTGGCACATGCCGCGGACCCCATGCTGGTAGGGCGCGCATCACGCGACTTCGAAGAGGACGAGGCGCCAGCCACCACCCACTGAAAGGGGCAATCAGAAGTTGGCCATGGCGCTGCAGTATTCAGCCTTGGTGGTCTTCACCGGCTGCTCTACGCCCAGCTGGCGCAGCTCGACGCCACAAGCGTTGTAGCCGCGCACCACCACTTCGTAATCGGCGCCTTTTTGCGGCACGAAATAGAACATGCCCAGGCAATTGGTGACGCTGTTGTAGCTACTGCGCCCGCCGTCGAGAAAGTGCAAGGTGAACGGTTTGCCGGCCGGCACCAGCACTTCGCTGACCGCATCGCCCGCCGCCACAGGGGCGCTGGCAGGCATGCCCAGGGTTTCGCCATTGCGGTCGGCGAAGCCCTCCTTGGGCACTGCAATCACCCCTGCCCCGGGGCTGTACCAGTCGACGCAATCCTTGCCCGGCACAGCGCGCACCATGCCATCGGCAATCACCCGCAGGCGTGCGGTATCGCCCGACGTCGGCGAGCCATACGGGGTGTTGAACGACTTGACGGCGGCAATGTTGCCGCAGCCGGACAGCGCCACAGCCAGCAGGCCAAGCGAAATCGCTGTTTTCATCCGTGAATTCCTCATGAGTGGGTACCGGACATCCGGCAACCTGCCTAGGACCCTCGCTTGCCGCTTGGGTTTCACAGGCAAGTACGATTCAATACGCGCACTTTTTCAGGCACCCCCAAGGATCTACCCATGGCCACCCCTACCAAGCAACAGAAACGCGCCAAACGCGCCGCCAGCAAGGCCAAGCAGAACCGCATGGTGCGCAGCGGCCAGACGGTCAAGGCCAGCGCCGGTGACAGCGCCAGCATCGAGCAGGTGTTCAACAAGGCCATGGAGTCGGACAGCTACAAAGAGCTGTTCGACAAGATGAAGGCGGCACAGGAAACCAGCCTGGTCGCGATGATCTCGGTGTTCCTGGTCGACCCGCTGCTGACCCTGGTACTCAAAGGCCACAAGGAAGAGCACGCCACCGACTACATCGTGCTGGTGTTCACCGCCTACCGCACCTGGCTCGATGGCGCCGACGAAGACACCACCATGGCCTGGCTGGAAAGCGACGCGTTCCAGGAAGCCTATATCACCGCTTCCGAAGTGGTGGCCAAGCAACAGCAGAAGCTGTACGGCTGACCTGCGAAAAGGCCAGACAAACAAAAAGGCCGCACCCAACACAGGGCGCGGCCTTTTCATTCATAGCAGCGCAGATCAGTTATCCAGCGCCACCCGCCCAGCCGCTTCGCGCTTGCGATGCACCAGCAGCCCAGCGGCCACCACACCAATGCTCAGCAAGGCCGTCGCGATGATCTCGGCACGGTGATCTTCACGCAGCCCCATCACCACCAGCACCGCAATGATGAAGGCAATGGTCGCCCAGGTCAGGCCCGGGAACAGCCACATCTTGAAGTCGATCTTCTCGCCACGCGCTTCACGCTGGCTGCGCATGCGCAGTTGCGAAACAGCGATCACCAGGTACACCAGCAGCGCGATGGCGCCGGAGCTGGCCAGCAGGAACTCGAACACCTGGGCCGGCGCAACGAAGTTGGCGAACACGCAGAGGAAGGCCGCGGCAGTGGACAACAGTACCGCCCAGTGCGGGGTGCCCGCTTTGGTAGTGCGCTGCGCAACAGCCGGCGCATCGCCACGTTTGCTCAGCGAGAACAACATGCGCGAAGAGGTGTACAACGCCGAGTTGAGGCAACTGGTCACGGCGATCAGCACGACGATGTCGACGATCAGCTTGGCATTCGGCACGCCGATGCGGCTCAGCACGGTCTGGTAGGAACCCAGTTCCGCCAGGGCCGGGTCGTTCCACGGCACCAGCGCCACGACCAGGAAGATCGACACCAGGTAGAACAGGCAGATACGCCAGATCACCGAGTTCGTGGCGCGGCTGATCTGCTTGCCCGGGTCCTTGGACTCGGCAGCGGCGATGGTGACGATTTCGGTGCCCATGAACGAGAACATGGTGGTCAGCATGGCGGCCAGCACCGCGCCCAAGCCGTTGGGCATGAAGCCCTGGGTGTCGAACAGGTGGCTGACACCGCTCACCTGGCTGCCCGGCGCCAGGCCGAACATGGCCACGCAGCCCACCACGATGAAGCCGATGATCGCCAGCACCTTGAGCAGGGCGAACCAGAATTCGAACTCGCCGTAGTTCTTCACGCTGCACAAGTTGGTCAGGGTCAGCACCAGCGTGATGATCAAGGAGAAGGCCCACAGATCAACAGCAGGGAACCAGGCATGCAGAATGGCTGCGGCCGCGTTGGCTTCCAGCGGGATCACCAGCACCCAGAACCACCAGTACAGCCAGCCGATGGTGAAGCCGGCCCAACGCCCGATGGCGCGGTCGGCATACGTCGAGAAGGAGCCCGTGTCAGGCGAGGCAATGGCCATTTCGCCCAGCATGCGCATGACCAGCACCACCAGCGTACCGGCAGCCGCGTAGGCCATCAGTACGGCAGGCCCTGCGGCCGCAATGGCGTGGCCGGAACCCACGAACAGACCGGCGCCAATTACGCCAGCGATGGACAGCATGGTGACATGCCGCGATTTGAGCCCCTGAGCGAGGTCGTTGGAATTGTTACCGCTCATAAAACTACCTTTGTAAGGAGTGGACCACGCCGACTACGGGAACGAAGCGCGCCCGGGGTTGTTTAGGCGTCGCTGCAATCGGCGGTTTCCCAGTGGCAATAAGCGAGCCAGTTGCTGAAAGCATTCGTCAGAAATCTCTGGCAACCATTAAGGGCGCGGCTTGCAGGGCTTTCGGCCACGCCTTGACCGAAAGGTCGCCAAAACCGCCTGCCAAGTCGGGATTACGGAAATACCCACTTACAAACGCACCAAAGGTGCTCCTAGGTAACACCTTTGCACCGTTGCAATGCAAAAAAGTACAACCTCAAGGTACAACCCATTACCCACGTTCACCCGTTTGCAGGTAAACCGATTACCAACCCTGTGCCGGCGGGTTTACCCGCGAATGGTCCAAAACCGCTTCCAAGAGCGGGCCAAAGCTGGCACCATCGCGCCTTTTTTCATCAAGGCTCTGGTGTTGGGCTAGACCTTCGCGGTCATCCTCGCGACGTTGCACTGCAGCGATGCGACAATCTGCCCCGACAGCGACCCGAGCCCCTAGCGACCCTGTTGGCCGCCTAATGCCGCTATGCTAGCTTGGCGCACGCCAGGAAGGCCGCCAACAGCTGGGAACGCACCCGAACACATGAGGACCGCACATGGCCCAGGCCACGCCCGCGCTGGAAATCCGCAATCTGCACAAACGCTACGGCGAGCAGGAAATTCTCAAGGGCATTTCGCTGACCGCACGCGATGGTGACGTGATCTCCATCCTGGGGTCGTCCGGTTCCGGCAAGTCCACTTTGCTGCGCTGCATCAACCTGCTCGAAAACCCGCACCAGGGCGAAATCCTGGTCGCCGGCGAATCGCTCAAGCTCAAGGCCGCCAAAAACGGTGACCTGATCGCCGCCGACAACCGCCAGATCAACCGCCTGCGCAGCGAGATCGGCTTCGTCTTCCAGAACTTCAACCTGTGGCCGCACATGTCGATCCTCGACAACATCATCGAGGCCCCGCGCCGCGTGCTCGGCCAAAGCAAGGCCGAGGCCATCGAAGCCGCAGAAGCCTTGCTGAACAAGGTTGGCATCTACGACAAGCGCCACAGCTACCCCGCCCAGCTTTCCGGTGGCCAGCAACAGCGCGCCGCCATTGCCCGTACCTTGGCCATGAGGCCCAAGGTCATCCTGTTCGACGAGCCGACCTCGGCGCTCGATCCGGAAATGGTCCAGGAAGTGCTAAACGTTATCCGCGCATTGGCCGAAGAAGGCCGTACCATGCTGCTGGTGACGCACGAGATGAACTTTGCCCGCCAGGTGTCCAGTGAAGTGGTCTTCCTGCACCAGGGCCTGGTTGAAGAGCAAGGATCGCCGCAGCAGGTCTTCGAGAACCCGACCTCGGCGCGTTGCAAGCAATTCATGTCCAGCCACCGCTAACGGAGCAACACGAATGCAGACCTATAAGAAATTCCTCCTGGCCGCTGCCGCCACCCTGGTGTTCTCGGCAAATGCCATGGCAGCCGAAAAACTCAAAATGGGCATCGAGGCGGCCTACCCGCCGTTCAACAACAAGGATGCCAGCGGCCAGGTGGTCGGCTTTGACAAAGACATCGGCGACGCACTGTGCGCCAAGATGAAAGTCGAATGCGAAGTGGTCACCTCTGACTGGGACGGCATCATCCCGGCGTTGAACGCCAAGAAGTTCGACTTCCTGATCTCCTCGCTGTCGATCACCGACGAGCGCAAGCAGGCCGTCGACTTCACCGACCCGTACTACTCGAACAAGCAGCAGTTCATCGCACCGAAAAACGTCGACTTCAAGACCGACCGCGCCTCGCTCAAGGGCAAGACCATCGGTACCCAGCGCGCCACCCAGGCCGCGACCTGGCTGGACGACAACGGCGGCATGGACAACGAGTTCAAGGTCAACCTGTACGATGGCCAGGAAAACGCCTACCTGGACCTGACCTCCGGCCGCCTCGACGCCATCCTCGCCGACAAGTACGCCAACTACGACTGGCTGAAGTCTGCCGCTGGCAAAAACTTCGAGTTCAAAGGCGAACCGGTGAACGACAGCGACAAGGTCGGCATTGCCGTACGCAAAGGTGACGATGAGCTGCGTAACAAGCTCAATGCCGCACTGAAGGAAATTGTCGCCGACGGCACCTACAAAAAGATCAACGACAAGTACTTCCCGTTCAGCATCTATTGATTCGCCCCGACCGGCACGCCCTTGCGGCGTGCCGGTCCCTAGAACGACCCTACCCATGAATATCGACCTGCACGGATTCGGTCCGGCCCTGGCGGCTGGCACCTTGATGACCGTAAAACTGGCGCTCTGCGCCTTGCTGCTGGGGCTGGTCCTGGGCCTGCTCGGTGCCCTGGCCAAGACTTCCCCGGTCAAGCCGCTGCAATGGCTTGGCGGCTTCTACTCGACCCTGGTTCGCGGCGTGCCCGAACTGCTCTGGGTCCTGCTTATCTATTTCGGCACCGTCGGCCTGATGAACAGCATCGGCGAGGCGCTCAACATGCCGGGCCTTGAGCTCAGCGCCTTCGCTGCCGGCGTCATCGCCCTCGGCCTGTGCTTCGGCGCCTACGCCACCGAGGTGTTCCGCGGCGCCATCCTGGCGATCCCCAAGGGGCACCGTGAGGCGGGCCTGGCACTGGGCTTGTCCAAGGCGCGCATCCTCTCGCGCATCATCCTGCCGCAGATGTGGCGCATCGCCCTGCCCGGCCTGGGCAACCTGTTCATGATCCTGATGAAGGACACCGCGCTGGTATCGGTCATCGGCCTTGAAGAAATCATGCGCCACGCGCAAATCGGCGTGACCATGACCAAGGAGCCGTTCACCTTCTACATGGTTGCGGCCTGCATCTACCTGGGCTTGACCGTCGTCGCCATGACCGGCATGTACTTCATGGAAAAACGCGCCGCTCGCGGCTTTGCGAGGGCCGAACAATGAATTGGGAAGTCATCATCAAATGGCTGCCACGCCTGGCCCAGGGCGCGACCCTGACCCTGGAGCTGGTGGCCATCGCTGTGGTTGCCGGGTTGATCCTGGCCATCCCGCTGGGCATTGCCCGCTCGTCGCGGCACTGGTACGTGCGCGCCGTGCCGTTCAGCTACATCTTCTTCTTCCGCGGTACGCCGTTGCTGGTGCAGCTGTTCCTGGTCTATTACGGCCTGGCCCAGTTCGAGGCGGTGCGCAGCAGTGCGTTGTGGCCTTACCTGCGCGATCCGTTCTGGTGCACCGTGCTGACCATGACCCTGCACACCGCCGCCTATATCGCCGAGATTCTGCGCGGTGCGCTGCAGTCGATCCCCAAGGGTGAGATCGAAGCGGCACGGGCACTGGGCATGTCGCGCACCAAGACCCTGATCTACATCATGCTGCCGCGCGCCACGCGGATCGGCCTGCCGGCCTACAGCAACGAGGTGATCCTGATGCTCAAGGCCAGCGCCCTGGCCAGTACCGTCACCCTGCTGGAGCTGACCGGCATGGCGCGTACCATCATTGCCCGGACGTACCTGCCGGTGGAGATCTTCTTTGCCGCCGGGGTGTTTTACCTGGTTATCTCGTTTGTCCTGGTGCAGGGCTTCAAACTGCTGGAGCGCTGGTTGCGGGTAGACGCCTGCCAAGGGCGCTAGACCTCACCCCCGCTCCGACCCTGTAGGAGCGGGCTTGCCCCGCGAAGGGCTGCACAGCAGCCCCAACCCCAGCCGACAACAACCATGACCTCCATCCCCCACAGCGACCGCTTCCAGGCCCTCGACCAGTTCCTGACCGAGCACCAGCACCTGTGGAAACCCAGGCCATTCACCGCGCTGCGCCTGGATTGGGAAGCCGAACACCCCGCACTCTCCGCCCACTTGCGCCAATGCAGCCTGAACGATGCCGAAGCCGAGCGGGTGACGCAAGGCGTGCCCGCCCCCTTCCCCCAACTGGCCCAACAAGCCCAGCAACTCTGCACCCTCGACGCACTCCCCGACGCCGGCCTCCCTCCCGCCGCCCACCGCCTCGACGTTGGCGTGCCCGGTCGCAAATGGCAGCAGATCGAAGCCTTCACCCGCCGGCTGGCCTTCAACGCGCCAACCCGGCACTGGCTGGACTGGTGCTCTGGTAAAGGCCACCTCGGCCGCCGCCTGCTGCAACCCGGCCAGCACCTGACCTGCCTGGAATACGACGCCGAACTCGTGACCGCAGGCCAGGCCCTGAGCGACCACCACCACCTGCCTGCACACCATGTGCACCAGGATGTCATGGCCGCAGACAGCGCCGGCCACCTGGATAGCGACAAGACCGTGGTCGCTCTGCACGCCTGCGGCGACCTGCACGTACGCCTTCTGCACCTGGCCAGCGAGCAAGGCTGCCGGCAAATGGCCGTGGCCCCTTGCTGCTACAACCGCATCCAGGCCCAGCAGTACCAGGCGTTATCCACCGCCGCGCAAGCCTCCAGCCTGCACTTGTCGCTGGACGACCTGGGCTTACCGTTGAGTGAAACCGTCACCGCGGGCGCCCGCGTGCGTCGCCAACGCGACACCTCGATGGCCCGCCGCCTGGGCTTCGATCTGCTGCAACGCCAGCAGCGCCAGTGTGATGATTACCTGCCCACTCCCTCGCTGCCGGTGGCCTGGCTGGACAAGCCTTTCGAGGCGTACTGCCGGGGCCTGGCCGAGCTCAAGCACGTGCCCCTGAGCGGCACCCCCGACTGGGCTGCCCTGGAAGCCGCCGGCTGGCAGCGCCTGGCAGAAGTGCGCAACCTGGAACGTGTGCGCAACCTGTTCCGCCGCCCGCTGGAACTGTGGCTGATACTCGACCGTGCGCTGTTTCTGGAAGAACAGGGTTATGCCGTACGCCTCGGGTTGTTCTGTGACTACCCCCTCACCCCGCGCAACATCCTCATCCTGGCAGAACGCGACCGTTAGCCGCAGCACAACCTGTGGATAACTCTGTGCACAAGCTTTTGATGAATGGTTGGATCCAAGCGCTATTTCAAGCGTTTGGCTTATTCCTTCGTACAGCTCAAGGCCAGCAAAAACAGGCGTTTGCGCAAAGACCAGCGGTGTAGCAGCTCGGCATGCCTTTCGCGCAAGTTGGCAATGCTACTTGTGCATAAACTTTTCTTGTGCGCCCGCCTAGGGCCGCAAAGCGGCCCTGTGGGTCAGCGGAATTTGTTCTTGGCCAGCTCGATATCGTTCATCAATGCCTTGGCCATCGCCGTCAGGTAATCGGCCGCACCCAACAGCTTGTGGTCGTCTTCCAGATCACCCTCCCTGAGCAGATGCTTGATGTAGCTGAGCAGCACAGAGACCTGTTCATAGGCATCGTCGATCGCAATACCGGGCTGCACCCGCAACAGGCCAACGGGTGGGTCGCCGACGTCCAGGAAGGTTTCCAGGCCGGCTGTGGTGATGGGCTTGGGGTTATCGTTCATGCGATTTCCCCCTCCGCGCTCATGCGTTCACTGGCGTGCTGCAGCAATATCGCTGCCGACTCGGCGGCCTGAGCTGTGTGGGCCAGCCGGCTAAGGCCAGGTTCGCCGGCGTGGGCGCGGCAGTGTTCGTCGAGGGTTTGGGCCACAGCGCGGATGAGCTCGCGGGCCTGGGTGAGTGCGTCGTGTGGGGAGATGTCGCTGTGGATAGAGAAGTAGGGGGTGTGGATGAGCGGGCGTGGTGGGTCGGGGACGATCTTGATCATGGCGTAACTCCTTATTCACGGAAGGAACTGCCACTAAATCTTTCTCACGGATTTAGGTGGCAGCCATACGCGGGGTGAGAAACCGAGTGAATAAGGAAAGCCCCGGCCAGACCGAAGTCTGCCCGCGTACAGCCACCATTTGGGTGACGCTCATTCGTGGTCGGGTTCTCACACCCGGTCGCCGAAGCGACCCAGAAACGGTATCCGTGAGGCATTTCCCCGACAACAGCGATACTTCAGCAGCGCGCGTAGGATAGGTCCGAAGCATGCAAACCCGGAAGCATTTGGTTTCAGGTTCAGAAATGCCCTACAGCTGATAGCCGCCTTGATTGTAGGAGCGGCCTTGCGTCGCGAAAGGGCTGCGAAGCAGCCCCAGCAATGTGTGAACAAACGTCGATACCTGCGTTGGTTCGCAAACCTGGGGCTGCTTCGCAGCCCTTTCGCGACGCAAGGCCGCTCCTACACACGCACGCACGACGGTTGAAGATGGTCGATCAGCGCCCGCAAAGCTCGCACTGCACACCTCCCCACGGTGTATCATTCACCCCCACATCATTAAAAAGAGACGTCGCGCGCTGCCCGCCAGCCCCGCGACCTTCTGGCGTTGCGCCAGAACCGACAATGGACTAACGGACTTCCTCATCGTGACCCAAGCCAAACCCCTAGCCCTGTTGACCTTCGCCATGGCCCTGACCGCCTGCGCCAGCGACACCCCAAGCCACCCTTCCAGCCACCTGGGCTGGGACACCCCCGGCATGCAACTGGGCGGCGACAGAGGCCTGCCCCTGCGCGTCGAGAGCCCTTGCCGCAAGCGCGGCTGCGACAACGACAAGCTGTTCTTCAACCCTGGCAAAACCGAACCAAGCGTCAACACGATCCACCGCGGCTGGTAAGAAAAATCTCCTTTTAAGCCGGTGACTTAGGTCATTTGCAAACAATCGCAAGGAAGTGGTTTACAGGCGCCAAACGATCGTTATAATGACGCCCCATTGCCGGTATAGCTCAGATGGTAGAGCAACTGACTTGTAATCAGTAGGTCCCGGGTTCGATTCCTGGTGCCGGCACCATTCAAGGTTCCATAGAAAGCTTTCAAAATCTCTGGAACCCCCGAAAAACCCGCCTTCTGGCGGGTTTTTTCGTTTTGGCGTTCCGTCGGATTCCGGGGGTAGCCAGCGCTAATAAGGGTAGTTTTAAGGATAGAGGTCCGTTTCGATATCGGAGACTACCCTTATGGCCCGCACCACTGCCCCGCTTACAGACACCACCTGTCGCACGGCAAAGCCCAGAGAGCGCGAGTACAAGCTCTTCGACGGCGACGGTCTTTACCTGCTTGTGCAACCCAACGGCCGCAAAGGCTGGCGGCTCAGGTACGTGAAACCGGATGGCCGCGAAGGCCTGACCGCCCTCGGCAGCTATCCGGTGGTCGGGCTAGGCGATGCACGCCGCAAGCGCTTCGAGATCAAGCAGCAGCTCGCTAACGGCATAGATCCCATCCAGTACAAACAACAAACCAAGACTCAGGCCGTGATCAACGGCCGGACCTTCGAAAGCGTTGCGCTCGACTGGCACGCCAGCATGGTGCCCAAGTGGGCGCCCGGCCACGCCAAGACAGTGCTCAGCCGATTGAAAACTCACGTATTCCCTTTGATCGGTGCCAGAGCAATCGTTGAGTTGGACACCCACGACCTCATGCAGCCACTGGAAGCCGTGACGAAGCGCGGCACCATCGACGTGGCGCTCAGGATCAAGAACTACCTGCAAAGCATCATGCGTGAAGCCAAACGGCTGCGGCTGATCACAGCGAACCCGGCTCACGACCTCGATGGCTCGATCAAGACACCACGGGTAACTCACAGACCCGCACTACCCTTATCGCGGCTGCCAGAGCTACTGGCATGCATTGAGGATTACAGAGGTCGCCCGCTCACGCGCCACACGGTGATGCTGTCGTTGCATGTATTCGTACGCTCCAGTGAACTGCGCTTCGCCCGATGGAACGAGTTCGACCTCAAGCGCGGCATCTGGGAGATCCCGACACCCGCCCGGCGCTGGACGGTGTGCCCTTTTCCACAAGGGGTACAAAGATGGCCGGGGATATCCACGTTGTACCCTTATCGCCCCAGGCAGTGGCCTTGCTTGAGCAGATCCACGCGATCACCGGCAAGTTCGACCTAGTGTTCGCGGGAGATGCCAAACCGTGGAAACCGATGTCCGAGAACACGGTGAATGTAGCGCTCAGGACGATGGGCTACGACACCAAGGTGGATATCTGCGGCCACGGGTTCCGAGCCATGGCGTGCAGTGCGCTGGTCGAGTCCGGGCTGTGGTCGGAGACGGCTATCGAGCGGCAGATGAGCCACAAGGAACGCAACAACGTGCGCGCCGCCTATACCCACAAGGCCGAGTTCCTCGAAGAGCGCCGGATGATCATGACCTGGTGGAGCCGGTTTCTAGAGGCAAACCGCGAGGACCATGTGACGCCGCATGAGTTTGCCAGGCAGACGGGCGAGAACGTCACGCGCCTGCGCAGTGCCAAGAGGACCGAGTAACCCGCCGCACCACCACCTCAAACTCGCTGTGAAGTTACCCACAGCACCCCATGAAGCTCCTCCGCGCGGGTCCTTTCAAACGGGCCTGCAAAGCCGCCCCGCTTGAAAGCACCATACCTAAAAAAAAACTGCTGGCACAGAGTACGTCTGTGGAAAACCACTGATGTCCACCGGGGGATAGTTTTATCCACAGGCGCTAAATCCCTGAAATCGCTTTGCTTGACGAATATTGTCCACAGGCGTAGACCGGGAGTTGCAAGCGCTGTCGATGACAGCACCCCAGGTGACCCGAACCTTCAAGGTCACGCCGCTCCCGCGGTGGTTCTCCCCAAGGGCGATTAGCATTCGGCAGCTCGCCCGGTCACTACCCATGTGATGGATGCTCTTACACATAAAGCGCTCGTGCGCCAGATGCTCCGTACCTTGCTGCCCTGCAGCAACCTATCCGCTTGGCCGAATACTGCGCCAACCTGTGCCCGTCTCTTTTCCTGAAAAGAGACGGGCACTTCTACCACTGCTGCAGCCCTGATCGCACGTGGCTTTGCGGCATTCCCCCTCGTGACAATCGGCGTGACAAACGCCGATGTCACCAGCAACAGCCTTGTAGATGATGGTGCCGCAGACCACGGAATGGACTGCACCTGACTGACAGTCAGGCATGCCCCGGTCATCGCATTGCTGCGTTCACTCGGCTCAGGATCTTCGAGTGCGATCCATGAACCCCACCTACCGCCAGATGGAGCTTCGATTTACCGTTGCATCTCCGGTGAGCAGTTCCACGGCAGCAGCGCTTCGTAGTCCTCTACCGACGAGGCATGCGGCAACCGCTCCAGTACGTGGCGCAGCCACGTATAGGGCTCTTGGCCGTTGGCCTTCGCGGTCTCGACCAAGCTGTAGATCTGTGCACTAGCCGCAGCACCCTTGGGCGTGTCGCTGAACAACCAGGCCTTGCGCCCGATGACAAACGGCTTTATCGCACGCTCTGCCAGGTTATTGTCGATCGGCAAATGGCCGGCCTCGACATAGCGTTCCAGCCGGCTCCAGTTGTTCGCCAGATACTGCACCGCCTTACCCAGCACGCTTTGCGGTGTGACTTGGGACTGCGTCTTGTCCAGCCAGCTTTTCAACTGGCCGAGGATCGGCAGGCTTCGTTCCTGGCGACCGATGAACCGCTGGTCATCGCTGACATCCTTGAGTTCACGCTCGATGCCATACAGCTTGTTGATCATCGCCAGCGCCACATCGGCACGTCCCGTCTTGCCTTTGGGCTGCACCTTTTGCGCCTCGACAAACTTGCGTCGTGCATGAACCATGCACGCCAACCGTTCGACACCGGGCTGTAATGCCAACGCGTTGTAACCGGCGTAATCATCGGTCATGACATAACCGCGATAGCCCTCCAGCAGGCGCAACGGTACCTCCTGCGCACGGCTGGTGGTGTAGTCGAACAATACGACTTGTCGATCAGGTAAGCCGCTGGCCTGTACCCACATCCAGGACTGGCTGGTCGGGTCGCGATCCGGTTCCTTGAGCACCTGCACCCGCGTTTCATCGCAGTGAATCACCGGGCTTTCCAACAACCGCTCACGCATCAGGTTCAGCAGCGGCTGGAAGTGTTCGCTGCACTGGATTACCCAGCGGGCCAAGGTTTGCCGGGGGATTTCGATGCCATGCCGGGACAGTACGCTTTCAAAACGGTGTAGCGGCAGACCATCGACATACTTGGTGGTCAACAGCATGGCCAGCACGCTGGGGCTGGCCATGCTCTTTTCGATCAGCTGTGCCGGTTTGTCGGCGGTGACCGGCGCCGCTTCACAACCACGGCAGCCGTAGACCTTGCGCACATGTTTGAGCACGCGGATCTGCATCGGCACGATATCGAGCTGCTCGCTGGTTTCCTCGCCAACCACATGTTTGCGGCAACCGCAGGCGCAGGTCAGCTCGTGCTCGGGCAAGTCGTGGATGACTTCGACACGTGGCAGCTCAGCCGACAACGGTTTGCGCTTGCCACGACGTTTGACTGGGGCAACGACTTCTTCGTCCGCATCCTCAACCACGGCCAGCAACGGCTCGCTTTCCGGCTCGTTGAACATTGCCAGTTGCGGCGTATTGGGATCGACCGTCTGCTCGGATTTGCGGTTGAACAGGCGATCACGCAGCAGCTTGATCTGTTCTTTCAGGTCGACGATGTGGGTGGCATAGGCTTCGTTGACTTCCTGCTCGCGCAAGCGTGCTTCGTAGGCCTCAAGCAACATCTGCTTGAGTAGTACGGGATCGTCTGGAAGGTTGTCGGGCAAGGAAATCATGCCCCGGATTATACCGGGTCAGGCAACGAAACGGGGTGTCAGAACCTGATGTGGACGGTTGCGCCAGAGGTCGAAGCCGTCGAGTAACCAGTTAAGTTCCTGGACGGTCAGGACGATGGCTTCGTCGGTGGCGTCGGGGGAAGTTTTGAAACGTTCGGCTTCGAGGCGCTTGAGCCAAAGGCAGAAGCCGTTGCGCTCCCAGTACAACACCTTGATGCGGTTACGGGCTTTATTGAGGAAGACGAAAAGTACGGGGTCGAACACGGCGACTTTGATGTCCAGCTCGACCAGGGCGGTGAGGCCGTCGATGGATTTTCGAAAATCCACAGGCTTGGGGTAGAGGTAAACTTTTTCGACTTTGCTGTCGGGACGCATCATGGCGGACTGGCTCCAGAAAGAAATCGGGAGCGCAGCATCGGGCTTCAGGTAGTCGCTTGGAATGTGGGCTTCATGGAGCGGACACGGATCTTCAGGCGCTGCTTTAGTCAGCCAGCGCTGCCTCCACCCGCCCACCGGTAACGGTGCTCAGGAGGCCAGATCATGAGATGCCCTTGCTCCCGGTTGTAAGGAGCCGCCAGTCCCGCGTAGAGGACATTCCCCACAGGTCGCAGGGGCCTTGATCCCTGATAACACTCAGCATTCTTGGCGGGATGACGTGGGGCGAGGGTCGGTGAAAAAATGAGGTGATCGGCATTGGTGGGTATAGAAGATGGCCGCAATTTCAGCTATGAGCTACGCAGCGCCACAGGTGCCAATGTAGTTTTTGGAAGCGACTATCTTACATTATGAGCCGAAATGCTTTGATGAGCCTTAAGCTGAGCTAAATAAACTCCAGAGAAAGCTGCCTAGTAAATTCGAATGGCCTTTCTGGGCTTTTTTCAAGATGGCTAATCAAATTAGCCCTAAAGCCAGCGAAATTCCCTAACAAGGCGTCATTTCGCAAGACATATTCGCATAAGCCTGGCGATAACTTAAACCCTCTTCTCACTGATAGATCAATAGCTTTTATCGCCATTTTTGCAGGATAAGGATTATGTATTAGATTAATATCTAGAATTTTACGCCTAATAGACTGCCTACAAAATTTAGGCAAATAGAAACATTCACTATTAATGTTAAATATGGCAGCATCAGTAGTAAAGAAGGTTGTCCTGCACAGATCTTCTATGCATATTGCTTTCACGTACCCTTCGCGAACAGCCCACGTATCTTCTAGAGACCAAATATCATAAGGGCGCCCTAAAAAGAAAAACCTATACCCTCCAAACCTATTTCTCACAGGTGAGTAATTTCGGATTGCATAGTATATTTCTTCGGCAGATGCGCTTGATACCAAATCTATATCCGAATTAAAAAATTCAGGACGCCCTAACGTTAGATCGCGAATCATCCCACCAAATATAGCTAAGTCAGCGAGAGAGCTTTTCAGGTGCTGAATCGGATGAGTTTCTCCCAGCTCCTCACCGAGAAATACCTGAATTTTCTTTTTCGCTGACTTTGAATTCATTGAGCTATCTCACCCACGAGCTTGATAGGAGCGGAGCTCCTGAAGAAGGTTTACCGCATAGGAGTCTGTCATGCCAGATATCATATCCGTCAATAGTAGACATTGGCGGTACCGTAATGGTAGGCCCTTCAGATCGCCAGGAGGCGAGTTGTACACGCGCCGATAGTTTTCAGATATCCTCATAAAGACATATCGATTATATGGATGACTAGGGCGATAAACTTCATTATCTGGGTTAGTTTCTAAAATAGCAGCCCAGAAAATATCCATTAATCCACGTATCGTGTTATAACCAGTCAACTCAACCTCTAGGACTGAACGATGTTGAAACGTATGATTAAAAGAAAAGTCGCCCAGTAACTCACGCAACCGCGAAACACTCGAAATATCTAACAAGGCCCTGGGAGCCAAGCCCTCGATAAAACTGTTCTGATTTTCGACAAACGCATCAACGCAAGAGTTGATCATCATCCCAATTGCATAAACTCTAAAACGCTGCATGGATACATCATTTAGTTCTGCAGGAGACAAGTCTAATAGCCGATACTCAACATGCTTCGCTCGTGACTTCTCCACCAACTCATTAATTACATTATCTTGAGGGGCGTGGTGCTCCAAGTAAGCTAGAAGGTCTGAAAATGAAGCCAGTCCTTTTTTGACAGCATCCTCAATATCAAGAACCGCATAAGCAATATCGTCGCAAGCCTCCATGATGTAAGACATTGGGTGACGTTTGCCGATTGAGAGACCAACACTTTCTAGAACATGTTTTGCTATCGACTCTTCGGACAAAAAGAAACCATGCTTCTTGGTGCAAACGTTGTTCTTATTTACACCCATCGCCCCAACAGGGTACTTCATCATGGCAGCAAGTGTCGCAACAGTTAGATCTAGCCCAAAATCATCATTAAGCACTTGAAGCCGTGTTACCAACCTAAATGCCTGAGCATTACCTTCAAATTTTAAGAAGTCACGATACTGCCGTTCCGTCAGCACGCTGAATTTCTTACCGGCAACTGAACTAATATTGTCGAAAAACCAGCTTTGGATTGCCCCCTCCCCTTGATGGCCAAAGGGTGGATTTCCTAAATCGTGGACAAGACCTACTGCAGCAAGAAGGGAAGGAATATCCCTCACAGCAGTGGGAACTTCACTCGCAATGTTATTCGAGTATACCAGTGTAGTGCCGAAGCTACGGGCTAAGTTCGAAACCTCGTGTGAATGTGTCAATCTGTTCCGAACGCTGTCGTTCCTATCAAGGGGGAACACTTGAGTTTTGTCTGCCATTCGTCGGACGGGGGCACAAAACAAAATGCGATCATAGTCGCGCTCGATTTCGGTGCGGAGTTCCACTCTTCCGCTACTTGAACTGGCTGCAGGCACGACGGTGCCTGCATCGGTTTTTTTCCGACGACTCGCACTCAGAAGACTGGTCCACACCGACCTCGGCTCTGCAGTGGCAGGGATTGGGGCTTCTTGCATCGAGGTCAATTCGTATCTCCTTGAAAAATATGAACTTCTTGTCGGCGCTGCGGCTGCTTCGACTGGAGGTGGCTATTATGCCAAGAAGCCCCACTCTCGGCCACATTCAGTTGAGGCGATGAGGGCCGGAAGCCCGAACACATCGTGCTAAGCCGTCCTCTAGAAAAAACTAGCTCAAAATATTGAGCTTGCCCAACGTCTCAATTGCAACCGTTTGAAAAATCTGATGTACTTAGCATAACTTCTAACAAGAGAAAAATTATGCTGCCACAAGAGGTTTACGATGTAGCCCAGAAAAAGGGGATGTCGCATTTCTTTCACGCTAATACGCTAGCTACTAGTGTAAGTCTTCTGAAACTAAATAGCCTTGCATCTAGGGGACACGTCGAGAATTTCGGACTTGCCCAGACGGGGCAATATACCGATGACCTCGATAAGAACCTAGGTGTTTGGAACGATGTTTTTCTTGACACTGTAGACATCCATCGTCGTGCTTCGCGCCGAAATCATTACGGCCCAGTTCTTTTTGTTTTCGACTCAAAAGTTATACTTTCAGCTTCTGACGTGCGGATTACCAAGACAAACCCTTCAAAATGGCAGATCAACACTCCAGTTGAGCAGCGCTATTTTACAAGTATCTCGGAGTTAGACGCCGACTGGCACGCCGGGAACTTTGATCAGATGATTACACTACAAGCACCCAACGGAGCCATCCCTCTCGACAGAAACTTTCTAAGCGTAATCATAGATGACCCTGCAACTGGAGATACGCCTAGCAAAGATTATATTTCGGCCGAGGAAGCAATCTCCAAGCTTACAGACCGTACGATCACACGCAGACAATGTTCATCATGGTGCAAGTGCAAAGAAAACTACCAGAGTAGCTGGATAACTTCAAAAATGTTCAGTATATGACGCGCTTTCCCTCTTCTGCGAGCACTGGCTTTCCAAAAGCAATTTTTCGATCGCTTTTGCAGAAATTGGTACGCCGTGGTCATACAGAACTATCTGAGAAAGTCGCTTTGACCCTCGCCAAAAATGGCGACTCAAAGTGGCTTCAGACCCGAGCAAGCGTAATCTTGTTTGAGGAGTGCTGGCCGCTAGTGCCGGTGGTAGCGTCACACACACCAACCATTGTCCTTATTAAAAAAGTTGCAGGGTCTAAAAAAAATAAGGATGCAGCGGGTCTAGGAAGCCTTGCTTACGAATACTCCACTGGAAATAAAAGTGCAGCAAAAGACTCTCCAGATAGTTTAGCCGTTAGAACGGTAGCTGCAGGACTGGAGAGACCTGACGCTTTCTTTAACTGGGTGGAGAGCAAGAGCTTAAGCCTTGAACAAAAGAAAGTTACAGCTTCAGCCCGAAGTATTTATAAACAAGCAAGCTGGCAATGGGATAAGGCATTCTGTATCGCAGCGTCCTATCTTGCGATGTCATCACTACCTATAGTCACCCCCTCGACTGCAGATGTTGAAAGCAGCTTCCCTACATGGGTAGCTATTGACAAACATACACCTGAGGGACGGGCCGCCATTCAACGCGCCGGAGCTAAACTCAAGATACCGCCCAAGCAACTTTCTTGGATCAGTTTTTACCTCGAAAGCGTAAAGGTTAATTATTTGGTTGATTCTCCATGGTGGGATGCCGAGAGGAAATGGCGATTTTTACAACTCGGAATCTCTGAAAGCTACGCTTCTGAGGTCTGGAATCAAGCCTCAGAAATAATTCAAGAAGAACTCCACCTGCAGACCTCAAGAATAAACAGCCTCATTAAAACGGGCAGCTAAAACTTTTACAAACAAGCTAACTCCAGCATCCTTCCAGAACCAATCTGCTGACAACTTCTTACTTGTTATAGCCGGACTGCACACCCTAATAAAAACATATCCAACCTCTCCACCAGCAGAACCCAGACCAATCAAGTTACTAACATCCGTAGTTGATACACCCACCCTTTCCAAATTTAAACTTACTGCTCTTTAAACTGAAATAGTTAGACGAAGGTTATAGGGTATTTTTTGAGATAGCGCTTTGCGCAAATTCTTTTATAACCAATTAAATCAATGATTTATGATACTTTTCGACTCCTGGTGCCACCATACGCAGTATCAAAGAAGGCTCACCGAAAGGTGGGCCTTCTTTGTTTGTGTGTTCGCTCCCCCGCCCCGCAATTACCCCAGGGGGAAGCAAGCGTGACCTGTCAGGCTGCCTTTCTGCTCCAACGTCTCCCAGCCCAGACAAGCCAACGCCAGTGAGCGTGGTACCGCTTCACGACCGCTACTGTAACGGCTGATACTGCGCGCACTGACGCCCAGTGCTTCGGCAGCCTGGTCGAGCCGCAGCCGCCAGCGAATGAATATCCGGGTGTTCTCATCCGGGGCGTTTTGGGCAAGCGCGTCCAGCAGTAGGGTGTCGGCACCGATCTGAATATCCAGCGCCGGCCATTCCACAGACCAGCCTCCATCCCCTAACGTTACGTCTTCGAACGCTTTGCGCTTAGCCAGTGGCGCCAACCCCGGATACGCTTTAAGCGCGTCGCTCATATCCAGGGTAAACCGCTGCCCATTGGTAAAAGTCAGCTCAAGGCTAGCGCCCGACCGAGGCTGAACCGCCCGCAGGCGGGGACGTTTCATCGATGCCATTTCATCCACTCCTTCTTGTGTCAGATAGCGCCCCTATCACCTCCAGCCAGTGATACTGCTCGGACCGACTTTCGCGATCACATGCCGATCGCAGAAACGATAAGTTGAAAACCTTACCGCAAGACGCAGCGCGCCTTGATTTCAATCAAGGCTGAAAGCGCTGGAAGGCATAGCTTGGGCTCAGCACCCCACTTGCGAGAATGGACGCTATGGCCAAGAAATTCCCCACCAACCCCAGCCACCCTGAACGCATCTGCTGGGGGTGCGACCTGTATTGCCCCGCCAAAGCGCTGGCCTGCGGCAATGGAGCCGATCGCACTATGCATCCGGTGGAGCTGTTCGGGGAGGACTGGGACCGTATGGAGGACCGGTTGGACAAGCCGGTTCGCGAGGTTCAGCAGGCGCAATCCAGCTGACTGCAGGAGGCTGCTTCGCGGCCCATCGCAGGCAAGCTGCCACCCACAACTCTCCCCTCGCAAATCGAACTGATCAAAAATGGCGGGGTTTGAGAGGTACACTGGGACTATCAGGAAGCTATAAGCAGCTTTACATAACCCCTAAAAGCCCCATACCACAGTGAGGGCGGAGGGGCTTTGGGTAAACGATTTAAAGTGTTCTTGCTGTGCTATCCATAGAGCGCCGTTAGGTTACACACACAGCGTTCAACGCTTTCATCAGACTGCACCATTCATAAAGAATTCAACAGGCACCTTAAAGAAATCAGCAAAGCCTTTTATTTGCCCAACCGTCATTTTTCTTTTGTTGTTCAGTATTTCAGAAACAGCACTTTGCGTTGCAATGCCAGACAAATCTTTTTGTTTAACGCCCCTGTCCGAAATCAGAAACGCGAGCGCTTCCGACTGAGAGGATTGAGGTATCAACACCGTTTCAGTTTCGTACTCGTACACGCGATCAGCGACCAGCTCCGCAAAACGTGCTGCTGCGTGATCTTCACTGTCCGCATGAGCGTAGAGCTCATCAATTAGCGCCATCCGCCCCTGCAGGTCATCATCATCTTCAATGGGATCATGACAGGCAGATAACAACTTGGACATTGTAGCTATCTGATCACTCAGCCCATCAAACATTGGTGAAATATTAGCTATGAAGGAATCTAGTCCATTGGCTTCGATCTTATCACGCTTCATCTGGTCACCTATAATTACATTGTACATAGATAGAGCCGGCCTTGTGATCATCTACTTAACATCACTTTTGCACCACTTGTCATATCCAGCGTGGGGCAGAATGTCCTTCATGTAAATGGTGCCGGTTCGTGTGTTGATCCACGCGATGATTCGACATTCATTTTTCTTGATATCGAAGACGTAGATATCAAGAGGTCCTTTTTTGCTCGTGTGTCTCAGCTTTGAGTGAGGAATGCGATCGACGTTCCATCCTGAGGCAGTGCCCCAAACATCACGAATTTGATCAAAGGACTCAAACCGAAGGGGCGGCCTGTCAAAGGTGGTCAGCCACAAGTTCAGTGGCTCTTTCCACTGGCTGTACGTTTCAATGGCTTGTGCAACCGCCGTCTTTGTTACCACTCGCATGTTTTTGGTTTCCGGCGTCCTTACATATACCGAAATTTATCGCACATACAGATATCTGTCAAACAGATATCTGTATGTGCGATAAACCCTCCTGGCAAGCTTGGACGGGCTTCAACCGCAACACCCTGCCTAGACGCTGATGCTTCGCCACTCACAACCAACGCTTCGGCAGCCTGCTCAATGCCATCCGATGCCGCAACCAGGCGACCCGCCTCCGTCAGAACGCCGTACTCACCGTCAACGACAGGTTCCGCGGATCCCCATAGATCGCCCCCGCGTAGAACCCGTAGCGGGTGTAGTAGTGCTTGTCGAACAGGTTATTGGCATTGAGGCTGACACTCGTATCGTCAGTCAGCTGGTACTTGGCCATGGCATTCCAGATCGCATACCCCGACCAGTTGACGTCGGTAGCACCTGTGCTAACACCATTGCTAGGCTGCCCAGCCGGGCTGGATACCGCGCGAATGTTGCTCTGCGCGGTAACCCCTGCGCCAAGGGTCAAGCGGTCCAGCAGGCCAGACAGTCGATACGTGGTCGAAGCCTTGAACAGGTGCGACGGGTCGCTGCGGCCATCACTGTCGATACGGCGGAAGTGCAGGTACGTGTAGCCCGCGTAAACGTTCCAGTTCGGGGTCAGTGCCCCGGCGATTTCCAGGTCGATGCCGTCGGTTTCCTGGCCAGAGCCAGCCTTGTAGGCGTCGTTACCGGTCGGTGTGGTCAGGTCGCCGTCCAGCACGGCCTTGTTTTCCTGCTTGGTGCGGAAGTACGCCGCCGAGGCATTCAGGCGGCCATCGAACCATTCGCCCTTGATGCCGGTTTCGTAGCTTTGCCCGCGAATCGGCTCGACCTTGCTGCCGCTGCTGGTCTCGGCGGTCTGCGGGGTGAAGATGTCGGTGTAGCTGGCGTATAGCGAGTAGGTGTCGTTGAGGTCGTACACCGCGCCCAGGTAGGGGGTGACGATGCCGTTTTCTTCCTGGCTGGTGCGCACGCCGGCATTGCTGCGGGTGATTGCGGAATAGTTGCTGGTGCGCACGCCGACGATCACCGACAGCGGGTCGGTGATGCTCAGGCGAGTAGCTGCATACATGCCCTGCAAGCGGGTGGTGGTCTTGCTGTGGCGGCCGGTGCGCGAGGCGATCATGTCGTAGTCGTCATCCACGCCATTGCGCCAGTCGGTCAGCGGCAAACCGTTGTTGGCGCGGAACTGGCAACCCAGCGCCGCAGCACTGACGCGGCCGTCGCTGACCATGTTGCAGGTGTATTCCGGTGACCAGGCCACGGTGCGGCTGTCGTTGTAACCGACCATCGCCTGATGGGTACGGCCGAACAGCTGGAACGGGCCGGACAGGTCGATCTGCGCCGACTGCTGGGTGGTGTCGCTGGCGCTGTGCAGGCCGTTGAGCACGGCGCCGCTGCCGTCCTGGTCCCAGTAGCCGCCGAAGGTGCCGCGGCCCGCCGAGTTGACCTTGGCCAGGCCGCGGTGGTTGAGGGCCTCGGCGGTGCTTTGGGCGGCCTTCAGGTCCAGCGTCCAGTCGTTGTCGAAGCGATGCTCGAGCGAGCCGAACGCCGTGCGGGTGGTGTACTCGCCAAAGCTCCAGCTGGGCACCACGTTGGTGCTGCGCGGCAGGTCGGTCTTGCTGCCGTCGCGGTACCAGATCGGGATGTTCGCACCCCAGCCGCCGCCGACGACCTTGTTGTATTCGTACTGGTAACCGGCACCCAGGGTGGTGGCGTCGTCGAGGTCGAATTCGAAGTTGGCCAGCGCAGCGCGGGCGCGCTCGGACTGATTGTCGCGGAACGAGTTGGCGTCCTGCTGGGTCATTACAAACCGCGAACGCAGGCGGCCGTCCTCGGACAATGGCAGGTTCAGGTCGGCGCCGAGGCGGCGTTTGTCCCAGCTGCCGTAGGTCGCATAAGCGCTGCCGCCGAAGGTCTTGGTCGGGGCCTTGCGGATCAGGTTGACGGTGGCCGAGGGGTCGCCGGTGCCGCCCAGCAGGCCGTTGGCGCCACGCACGATGTCGATGCGCTCGTACAGTTCCATGTTCAGCGCGTTACCACCGCCGCTGAAGTCGGAGCCACCCTGAAACTGCAGGCCATCGACCTTCCAGTTGCTGATCGAATAGCCTCGGGCCCGGTAGTCGGTGCGCCCGCCGACTTCGGCTTTGCTGGCCGTCACCCCTGGCGTGGTTTCCAGCGCCTGCTCGATGGTGTGGATGGCGCGGTCGTCCATCTGCTGGCGGGTAATGGTGGTTACCGACTGCGGCGTTTGCCGCGGCGTCAGCTTGAGGCCGGTTGAACTGCGGCTGCTCTCGACCGTGTACCCTAGCTGGCCGGCTTCATCGGCAGGCACCAGCGCGCTGTCCTCGATCTGCGTGGCATCCAGCTCCAGTGGCTTGCTGTCGGCAGCCATGGCGCTGCCGCTGATGGCCGCGGCGATGAAGAAGGCGAGCGGGGTGAGGTGACTTGCGCCTCGGCCGATGGAAGAGAAGTCGTTCATGATGCTCCGAGGTTTCATTTGGGAAGGTTTCGTATTCGCAGATGATTTTTTGTTACGATTCTAGGCATCCGCCCTTGGGGCTCCAGCCCCGGCTTGTACGGGGATGTAATTGAACGTAACGAGCGCCTCCGGCCCTCACCGAACAGGTGTTTTTAGCAATGAGTACAACGCTGCTGGTTGTCGACGATGACGACGAAATCCGCGAACTTCTCTGTGATTACCTGACAGATGCCGGTTACACCGTACTGGCTGCCGCTGATGGCGAGCAGATGCGTGAGCAACTGGCTGCGCACAAAGTGGAACTGGTGGTGCTGGACCTGATGCTGCCCGGCGAGGATGGCTTGAGCCTGTGCCGCCAGTTGCAAGCCACCCCTGGCCTGGCGGTGATCATGTTGTCTGCCAAAGGCAGCACGCTGGACCGCATCATTGGCCTGGAAGTGGGCGCGGACGACTACCTGGCCAAGCCCTTCGAGCCACGCGAGCTGATTGCCCGGATCAAGGCCGTGCTGCGTCGCCCCCAGCGCCTCGATACACCGGTGGCAAAACCGGCTGTCGAAGCGCAGCAATTTGCCGGTTTTCGCCTCGACCACGTGAAGCGCCTGCTCACCCGCCCGGACGGCGAGACACTGACCCTGCCCCGCTCCGATTACCGCGTGCTGCGTGAGCTGCTTGAAGCCAACAACCGTGTGGTGTCGCGCGATCATCTGACCCGCAGTGCGTTCGGCCGTGACCACCTGCCCGATGACCGCTCGGTAGACATGTGCGTCAGCCGCCTGCGCCAGCAACTGCGCCGCGCGCCGGGCGCCGTCGCGCAGATCCTCACCATCCGCAACGAAGGCTACCTGCTGAGCCTCGCCCGCAGCGAGGCGGATGCCTGAGGTGCGCTGGCTCCGCCGGCTGTGGCCGCGCACGCTGTTTGGCCAACTGCTGCTGATCATGGTCAGCGGCACGCTGGTGATCCAACTGATGTCGAGCAGCATCTGGTTCGATGTGCGTTTCGCGCAGGTGCTCGAAGCCCCGGTGCGGCTGATCGCCGCCCGCAGCGCGCCCCTGATTGCCAAGGCCGACTGCCATGCCGGCGCAGTGCGGGCGCCAGCCCATTATCAGCTGCGCTGTGCCGAGGCCTTGCCCGCGCAGGAAGGGGACGAACGCAGGGGGCGCAAACGCATCGAATTGCTGCTGCACCAGGCCCTCAAGTACGAAATTGGCCATGCTGTGGACGTGCGCCTGATGAAGGTGCAACTGACTGACGAACTGGGCCAGCCGATTGTCTGGCGCAGCCTGTTCGGCTTGCGCACGGCCCAGGCGCATATTCAGTTTGCCGTGCCGCTGGCCGATGGGCATTGGCTGACCATCGATGGCCAGGAGCTGCAGGGCTGGAGTGGCGAGTCTGCCTGGGCATTGATCAGCGACTACCTGCTGCGGGTGTATGCCCTGCGTATCGTTGCCGTGCTGCTGGTGTGCCTGCTGGCGGTGCGCCTGTGCCTGCGCCCGCTGCAGCGCCTGGCGGACGCAGCGCGAGGGCTGGGCAGCAACCTGGAGCAGCCGCCCTTGGCGCTGGATGGGCCGCAGGAAGTGCGCCAGGCGGCGCAGGCTTTCAATGCGATGCAGCAACGGTTGATTGCGATGGTCAACGACAAGGCCTACTTCCTCGCCGCCGTGTCCCACGATTTGCGTACCCCGTTGACCCGCATGCGCCTGCGCCTGGAGCGCCTGCCAGACGATGAGCAGCGCGAACGGCTGCGGCAGAACATCACGCAGATGGACGACATGATCGGCCAGGTACTCGACTACCTGCGCGCCGGCGAGCAGCAGAACCTGCAACAGGTGGACCTGGACCAGCTGGTGGCGCGCCAGTGCGCAGATTTGGCCACCGCCAGTGAGCCACTTCCCGTTGAGGGCCAGGCTGGCACCGTGCGGGTCGATGCATTGCTGCTGCAGCGGTGCCTGCAGAACCTGCTGGTCAATGCCTTGCGCTATGGCAAAGACGTTTCGGTCACGCTGGAGCGCGTGGCCACGGGGGTTTTTATCCACATCGATGACTGCGGGCCGGGGATTGCACCCGGCTTGATGGCGACGGTTACCGACCCGTTCGTGCGGGGGGAAGGGTCGCGCAATCAGGCGTCTGGCGGGTATGGCTTGGGGTTGAGCATCGCCCAGCGCATCGCGGCCAGTCATGGCGGCGAGTTGCTGCTGTACAACCGCGACGGCGGCGGCTTGCGGGCCAGTGTGCGGTTGCCCGAATGACCTGCCATCACGGCCTTGCGTCGCGAAAGGGTCGCGCAGGGCAAACCTGCGATCAGGTAACAGTCTTTTACCGATTCACCAGGTTTTCCGCAGCCTGCCTTTGCCTATCCTAGGCCCGGTCATCCTGCCTGCGATGGACCCATGAAACATTCACTGCCCAGCCGCTACGCCTGCCTCGTCACCTGCCTGCTGTTCACCTTCGCCAGCCTGCCGCTACTGCCCCAACAGGCCTGGCTCTGGCCGTTCACCGTGCTCACCGCCCTGCTCAGCCTGGTCGGCCTCAATGACCTGCGCCAGAGCCACCATGCGGTGCGGCGCAACTACCCGATCCTGGGCAACATCCGCTACCTGATCGAAACCATCCGCCCGGAAATCCGCCAATACCTGATCGAAGGCGACGACGACAAGCTGCCGTTCTCCCGCTCCCAGCGCTCGCTGGTGTACGCCCGGGCCAAGAATGAAAGCGCCGAAAAAGCCTTTGGCACACTCAACGATGCCTACAAGCCGGGCTTCGAATTCATCAGCCATTCGATGCTGCCGGTGGCCACCCCCGACCCTGCTTCGTTCCGCATCGCCATCGGCGGGCCGCAATGCCGGCTGCCCTACTCGGCCTCGATCTTCAACATCTCGGCCATGAGCTTCGGCGCCCTCAGCGCCAACGCCATCGCGGCCCTCAACCAGGGCGCACGCCTGGGCCGCTTTGCCCATGACACCGGTGAAGGCAGCATCAGCCCCTACCACCGCGAACATGGTGGCGACCTGATCTGGGAGATCGGCAGCGGTTACTTTGGCTGCCGTACCGAATAGGGCCTTTTCGACCCGCAACGCTTCGCCGAGCAAGCCCGCTCGGCGCAAGTGAAGATGATCGAGATCAAGCTCAGCCAGGGCGCCAAACCCGGCCACGGCGGCATCCTGCCAGGGCACAAGGTGAGCCCGGAAATCGCCGCGACCCGGGGCGTGCGCGAAGGCCAGGACTGCATTTCCCCGGCTGCGCACAGCGCCTTCCGCACGCCGGTCGAATTGCTCAAGTTCGTTGCCAGCCTGCGCGAACTGTCGGGCGGCAAGCCAGTGGGCTTCAAGTTCTGCCTGGGGCACCCGTGGGAGTTCATGGGCATTGCCAAAGCCATGCTGGCCACCGGCATCACCCCCGACTTCATCGTCGTCGACGGCAAGGAAGGTGGCACCGGCGCGGCACCACGCGAGTTCAGCGACAACATGGGCGTGCCCATGCGCGAAGGGCTGATGTTCGTGCACAACACCTTGGTCGGCCTGAACCTGCGTTCGAGCATCCGTATTGGCGCAGCGGGCAAGATCGTCAGCGCCTTCGATATCGCCAGCGTGCTGGCCATTGGTGCCGACTGGGTGAATTCGGCGCGCGGCTTCATGTTCGCCATCGGCTGCATCCAGTCGCAAAGCTGCCACACCAACAAGTGCCCGACCGGGGTTGCCACCCAAGACCCGCTACGCCAGCGCGCGCTGGTGGTACCGGACAAGGCCCAGCGCGTGGCCAGCTTTCATCGCAACACGCTGCACACCTTGGCCGAGATGCTGGCGGCCGCAGGGCTGGAGCACCCAAGCGAACTCAAGCCCAAGCACCTGGCACGGCGTGTCAGCGCCAGTGAAATCGGCTTGTTCTCGGATTTGCATACGTTTCTCAAGCCTGGCGAATTGCTCAGTGGCTCGATTGAAAGCGAGTTTTATGCGCGGATGTGGCGGATGGCGCGTAGCGACAGCTTTGCACCGGAGACGGGGGAAGTTGCAGGGGTGGCGGCAGCGCCGGCTATACGCCGCAAAGAAACAGCGCCGGCTTGAACAACCGGGGCTGCAAAGCAGCCCCAGCGGGATCAGATCAGAAGATGCTGATCGGGTACTCGACGAATACGCGGACTTCGTTGCCGTCGTCGTTGTAGCCGTTCTGCTGTACCGCATTGTTGGTACGCACGAACGAGCTACGCAGCTTGATCGACAGGTCCTTGGCCGGGCCGTCCTGAACCACGTAACGGATCTGGTTGAAGATCTCGCGCTCTTTACCTTCACCGAAACCTTGCGGGTTGGCGACGTTGCGGGTGTTGATGTTGTCACCCACCACGTAGGCCAGCTTGTAGGTCAGGCCCGGAACGCCATAGGCGCCGAAGTCCAGGCCGTAGCCCAGCTGCCAGGAGCGCTCGTCTTCGGCGTTGAAGTCGGACCAGTACGAGTTGGCCAGGTAGATGGTCGAACCACCGTCACCCACGCCACCGGCGTTCTGGTAGAAGCCGTAGTTGTAGCCGGTGCTGCCGGTGCTGCGCTGATGCGCGAGGGTGAACGAGTGGGCACCGTACGCGTAAGTGGCAGCCAGGCTCCAGATGGTGTTGGAGTCGCCGTTCAGGCCAGCGGCCTGGACGTACTGCTTGTCGATGTCCGACTTGTAGCCGTTGAAGTCCAGGGTCAGCGACTGGTCGCTGGCGATCGGGAAGACGTAGTTCAAGCCCAGGTAGTGCTTCTTCATCACGTCTTCGTTGTCTGCGGTGTACAGCGAAGCGGTGAAGTTGTCGGTGAACTTGTAGCTACCGCCGAAGACGTTGATCGACTTCAGGCCACCACCGTCACGACGCTCGGCGCTCTTGCGCGCTTCCTGGGTGAAGCGACCGGCGTTCAGCTCCAGGCCCTCGATCTCTTTCGAGGTCAGCAGGGTGCCGGTGAAGCTTTCTGGCAGCAGACGTGCATCGTCGTACTGCAGCACAGGCAGTGCCGGCATCTGGTCACCGTACTTCAGCACGGTGTTGGAGATGCGGAATTTCACGGCAGCGCCGCCACGGGCAAGGTTATGCGGCGAGCTGGCGTTGCCCTCGGCATTGGTGGTTTCGTGCGGTTTGAAGAAGTCGACGCCGCCACCACCGTTGTGGCCCTTGCCGCCGTCCAGACGCACGGCATACAGGCCGAATGCGTCGACGCCGACACCGACGGTGCCCTGGGTGAAACCGGAGGAGAAGTTGGCGATGACGCCTTGGCCCCATTCGATCTGGTCATCGGTACCGTGCTTCTTGTCACGGTTGATGTAGGCGTTGCGCAGCAGCACATTGGCGTGGCTGTCTTCGATGAAGCCCTTGCTGTCGGCCTGCTCATTGGCCTGTGCCTGGGTCGCGGCGATCATCGCCAAGGCGACCAGGCTGATCCTGGTTTTCAACATGTTATTTTCCTTATTTCTTAATCAAAAACGCTCTGCAATATGACGCCAGGAACCAACGCCCCTTCGTAGGTTCGACGCTATGCGGATCCAAACTGGAAGGCTTTGCCGGCAAGCGCACGGTGGCCTTCAACAGCAGCATGGCCATGTCATGGCCAGCAGGCGTTGGCCGAATCCTAGCGGTGTGCGATTACAAATGTCAAAAAATCGTGAAATGCAGGTTGATATAACCAAAATAACCGGCAAGTCTGGTGCATTTCCATGCCTGTTCGCGCTATCGGTGGGCAATTTTTCTCTTGTCAGGTAAGTCACCTGACGTTGTGGGAGCAATCTTGGGCCGGGGGATCATACAAAGTGCCTAGTTACAAAGTGATACATATGTAAAGACAACCCTTTACAAATACCCAAGCAACAGTAAATAGCAAGCATTACCATTCGCACCTTCTTTTCACCTGCCTCGGTCCGGATGTGTCCATGCTTGTACCCTGCCGCCTTTCCCCCCTGTCGCTGGGCCTGTCGCTGCTGTTCAGCGCCAGCCTCGCCAACGCCGCCACCACTACCCTGCCGGAACTGTCGGTCACCGCCGAAAGCGAGCGTGAACAGGACAACCCGCGGGTCAAGGAGGTGAGTACCGCGACGCGCACCTCGACGCCGGTGCGCTATGTACCCCAGGCCATCGACACGGTGAAAACCGCCAACGTGCTGGATTACGGCAGCAACACCTTGGGCAAGGCACTCGAGGGTATCCCCAACGTCAGCAGCGGCGCCGACACCCGTTTCGACAGCGTGCGCATCCGCGGCTTCGATGCCAGCAACGACTTCTATCTGGACGGTGTTCGCGATGACAGCCAGTACATTCGCGACCTCAACAACATCGAGCGTGTCGAAGTGCTCAAAGGGCCGGCCGCAGTGCTGTACGGCCGTGGCAGCCAGGGTGGCATCGTCAACCGCGTCAGCAAGGCGCCCGAGCACGGCCGCCGTTCGAGCATCGAGGCGCAAGGCGGCAGCCAAGACCTGCGCAGCCTGTACGCCGACCTGAGTGCCGACCCCAGCGACACCATCAGCCTGCGCCTGAACCTGGGCAACGAGGACAGCAACAGCTTCCGCGATGGCATCGATGGCAGCCGCCAACTGTTCGCGCCCTCGATGAGCTGGCAACTGACGCCGGACCTGAACTGGCTGGTGCAATACGAATACAGCCGCTACAACCGCACGCCCGACCGCGGCATCCCTGGCGTCAACGGCCGCCCGGCAGACGTAAGCCGCAGCACCACCTATGGCGATACCCAGCGCGACTACATCGACGACCGCGCCCAGTCGCTGCGCTCGCGGTTGAACTACCAGCTAAACGAAGCCTGGCAACTGCGCCACACCCTTGGCCTGTTCAAGCTCGACAGCGAGTTCGACAACACCTACGCCACGGGCTACAACGCCAGCAACAACACCGTCACCCGCCAGCGCTGGCAGCAAGACCTGAACACCCGCAACCTGTTCAACAACCTGGAAGCCGAGGGCGACTTCAACACCCTGGGGCTGGAGCACAAACTGCTGGTGGGCCTGGAGTTCGGCAGCCAACGGCGTGACCCGACCCTGTACACCGCCCCGACGGGTACGGTGCCGAGCCTGGACGTGGGCAACCCCAACCGTAACCTGCAGCACAATGGGCCGCTGCTGGTGTCGAGCAACAACCACACCGTTGTCGAAAGCCGTGGCCTGTACCTTCAGGACCAAGTCCGCCTGAACGATCAATGGCAAATCCTCGCGGGCGTGCGCTTCGACCAGTTCGAGGTGGAAACCACCAACAAGATCAAGGGCATTTCCGAGCCGCAGGACAGCAACACCACCAGCCCGCGCCTGGGTGTGGTGTATACGCCGTGGCGTGATCACTCGTTCTATGCGTCGTGGAGCAAGACCTTCTCGCCCGTGGGCGGTGGCCTGATCGGCATCACCCCGGGCGCGCCGGGCAACACCAACGACACCGGGCCAGAGATGACCCGGCAGAAGGAAATCGGGGTCAAGAGCGACTGGCTCGACCAGCGCCTGACCACCACCCTCGCGGTGTATGAACTGGAGCTGTACAACCGCCGCACGCGTGACGCCAACAACCCGGAAATCATTGTGCTCACCGGCTTGCAACGCTCGCGCGGCATCGAGCTGACCGCTACCGGCAACATCGTCGGCAACTGGTACGTGCGCGGGGGCATCGGCTTGCAGGATGCCACCATCGTCAAGGACAACAACAACCAGGAAGGCAACCGCATCAACGACGTGGCCAAGCGCAACGCCAGCCTGTTCGTGACCTGGAAGCCGGAGCTGGGCTGGTACGCCGAGACGGGGCTGACGCTGGTGGGTGACCGTTATGCCGACAACCAGAACACCACGGTAATGCCGGGTTATGGCCGCTGGGATGCGCTCGCCGGCTACCGCACGCACGATTGGGATGTGCGCGCGGCGTTGAACAACATTGCCGACAAGACCTACTACAGCTCGGCGACCAGCGCCGCGCAGATTCAACCGGGTGACCCGCGCAGCCTGGTGGTGACGAGCACTTACCGCTTCTGATGTTTACTGCCTGCACCGGTGTCAGGGCCGGTGCAGGCTAGCCCGATACGGTCAGTGCCACACCGCCATCAGCGCTTGCATCTCCGCGTCACTGATCAGCCCTTGGGGGTATCGCCCGGCAAGCAGACGTCGTGGGTCGGTCGTCCTGACCTGTTTGCTTCCATGGTGCTTCAACCACTGCGCCAGAACTTTGAGCGATTGATGATTCACTGCCGATGGGCACAAAGCCGACTCACTTGCTGCGTTCATTTCCACACGTACTCCCTTGCCCGTGAGCGGCTAATCTACGTAGATATTGTTACAGATCCAAGCGCCCGGCCAAGCCGAGCTATCTCGTTGAAAAACAATACAAAACATATGCCATTCGCGGCGCCGGACGTCGCCTGAAATAAAAAGCCCGTCAGATGACGGGCCTCTTCGTTCAGCGTGGCTTCAGCGCTTGAGCGGCGCGGGTTGCTGTTGGGTCAGGCAATGGATATTGCCCCCGCCCAGCAGCAGCTCACGGCCAGGGATCATCACCACTTCGTGGTCCGGGAAGATCTTGGCCAAGATCGCTCTGGCCTGGGCATCTGCAGGGTCATCGAAACTTGGCGCGATGATGCCACCGTTGACGATCAGGAAGTTCACATACGAGCCGGCCAGGCGTACCGACGGGTCGCGCTCCTGGCTACCGGCCACCTGGTCGACACCGTCACATTCTTCGGCAGTGGCATACAGCGGGCCCGGAATCGGCATCTTGTGCACCACGAACTCACGGCCTTTGGCATCGCGGGTGTTTTTCAGCACCTCCAGCGCGGCGTGGCAGCGTGCGTAGTTGGGGTCGTTGGAATCATCGGTCCAGGCCAGTAACACCTCACCTGGGCGCACGTAACAGCAGAAGTTGTCGACGTGGCCGTCGGTTTCGTCGTTGTACAGGCCGTCCGGCAGCCAGACCACGGTGTCGACCGCCAGGTGCTCGCGCAGCACCGCCTCGATCTGTTCGCGGCCCAGGTGCGGGTTGCGGTTGCGGTTGAGCAGGCATTCCTCGGTGGTGATCACGGTGCCTTCGCCGTCCACGTGGATCGAGCCACCTTCCAGCACGAAGCCCTCGGTCTGGTAGCGCTGGCAGCGCTCCATTTCCAGTACCTTGGCGGCCAGTTCCTCGTCACGGTTCCAGGGCGCGTAGAGGCCGCCCTCGAAACCGCCCCAGGCATTGAAGCCCCAGTCCACACCGCGCACTTCGCCGTGGTCGTTGATGACGAAGGTTGGGCCGGTATCGCGCACCCAGGCATCGTCATTGCTGATTTCCACCACGCGGATGTTCGGCAGGTCGAGTTGGCGACGGGCGTTTTCGTACTGGCCAGCGGAAACCCCCACGGTCACCGGCTCAAAGCGGGCGATGGCCTTGGCCAGCGTCACATGCGCAGCCTGCGCCGGTTTGCCACCCAGGCGCCAGTTGTCCGAACGCTCCGGCCAGACCATCCAGACTTGGGTCTGCGGCGCCCATTCAGCGGGCATATGGAAGCCGTCGGCACGGGGGGTGGAGTTGAGGGTTTTCATGGTTAACCTCTGCGTAGGCCCTGAGCCGATGTGCACTGGGGCGTTGGTAGTGTGTGTGTGTGTAGGAGCGGCCTTGCGTCGCGATGGGGCGCAAAGCGCCCCCGGCTATCGCAAATTTATAACCGATATATATCGGTATTAAAAGCAAAAAAGCCTGTCTAATTTAACCATCAAACCAATTACACCGATATCAATCGAAATAACCCCAAGCCTTCCCGCCAAACCCATGATATTTGTCTGCCACCACCCTAGCCGACGAGCTAGGCTGCATGCCATAGAACTTGGTTTTCCAGAGGCCATTTGAGATGCGCATACTCGTCACAGGCGGCGCCGGCTTCATTGGCTCGGCGCTGGTCCGCCACCTGATCGACAACACCGAACACGAAGTGCTCAACCTCGACAAGCTGACCTACGCCGGCAACCTCGAATCGCTGCAGAGCATCGCCAACAACACCCGATACGAATTCGTCCAGGCCGATATCGCCGACTCGGCAACCGTCAACGCCGTGCTCGAACGCTTTCAGCCTGGGGCGATCATGCACCTGGCAGCCGAGTCCCATGTGGACCGGTCGATCGACGGTCCGGCCGCGTTCATCCAGACCAACATCGTCGGCACTTACGCCCTGCTCGAAGCCACCCGCGCCTGGTGGAGCCAGCTGCCGGCCGAGCAGCGCCGTGCGTTCCGTTTTCACCATATCTCCACCGACGAAGTCTATGGCGACCTGCATGGCGCCAACGACCTGTTCCACGAGACCATGCCGTATGCGCCCAGCTCCCCCTATTCGGCGAGCAAGGCCGCCTCGGACCACCTGGTGCGCGCCTGGCACCGCACCTACGGGCTGCCGGTGCTGATTACCAACTGCTCGAACAACTACGGCCCTTACCATTTCCCCGAAAAGCTGATCCCGCTGATGATCCTCAATGCCTTGGCCGGCAAGCCACTGCCGGTGTATGGCAATGGCCAGCAAGTACGTGACTGGCTGTTCGTCGAAGACCACGCCCGGGCGTTGCTTGAAGTAGTGAGCCACGGACAGGTCGGCGAAACGTACAATATCGGTGGCCACAACGAGCAGAAGAACCTCGACGTGGTGCACGCCATCTGCGCCCTGCTCGAAGAGCTGGCGCCGCAGCACCCGCAAGGCGTGGCCCGCTATGCAGACCTGATCAGCTACGTCCAGGACCGCCCCGGCCACGACCTGCGCTATGCCATCGATGCCAGCAAGATCGAACGGGAACTGGGCTGGGTACCGCAAGAAACCTTCGCCAGCGGGCTGCGCAAGACGGTGCAGTGGTACCTGGACAACCTGCAATGGTGCCGTCATGTCCAGGATGGCAGCTACCAGGGTGAACGCCTGGGCAATACCGACATCAAGGAGCTCATTGCATGACCAAGGGCATCGTCCTGGCCGGAGGATCCGGCACACGCCTGCACCCCATCACCCTTGGGGTTTCCAAGCAACTGCTGCCGATTTACGACAAACCGATGATCTACTACCCGATTTCGGTGCTGATGCTCGCCGATATCCGCGAAATCCTGCTGATCTCGACACCCCAGGACCTGCCCCAGTATCGCCAGCTGTTCGGCGACGGCAGCCAGTTCGGCATCCACATCAACTATGCCGAGCAGCCCTCGCCCGATGGCCTGGCCCAGGCATTTCTGATCGGCGAGCAGTTCATCGGCGATGACTCGGTGTGCCTCATTCTTGGCGACAACATCTTCCACGGCCAGAGCTTCACCGAACAGTTGCAGCGCGCGGTCAACCACCCGAGTGGCGCCACGGTATTCGGCTATTGGGTCAAGGACCCGGAGCGCTTCGGCGTGGTCGAGTTCGACGAGCAAGGCAATGCCCTGTCCATCGAAGAGAAGCCCCTCAAGCCCAAGTCCAGCTATGCGGTGACGGGCCTGTACTTCTACGACAACGACGTGATCGAAATTGCCAAGGGCATCCGCCCCTCCGAGCGGGGCGAACTTGAAATCACCGATGTCACCAATGCCTACCTCAAGCGCGGCGACCTGCGCGTGGAGCGCTTTGGCCGCGGCTTTGCCTGGCTCGATACCGGGACTCACGAGAGCCTGCTGGATGCCTCGCAATATGTGCAGACCATCGAGAATCGCCAGGGGCTGAAGGTGGCCTGCCTGGAAGAAATCGCCTTCAACAAGGGCTGGATCACCCGTGACCAGTTGCTGGCCAAGGCTGAAAAACTCAAGAAGACCGGTTACGGTCAGTACCTGGGCAAACTGGCTAACGAGTCTGCATGAACATCATCCCCACCGAGATCCCTGATGTACTGATCATCGAACCGACGGTATACGGTGACAGCCGAGGCTTCTTCTTCGAAGCCTTCAACGCCCGTGAGTTTGCCAAGCAGACCGGCGTTGCCGTGGACTTCGTCCAGGACAACCACTCCCGCTCCCTCAAGGGCGTGTTGCGCGGCCTGCACTATCAGGTGGAAAACACCCAAGGCAAACTGGTGCGCGTGGTACAGGGCGAGATCCGCGATATTGCCGTGGATGTGCGCAAGAGCTCGCCAACTTTCGGCCAGTGGGTTGCCGTGCACCTGTCGGCCGACAATCATCGCCAATTGTGGATTCCACCTGGCTTTGCCCACGGTTTTGCGGTGGTCAGCGAAACGGCCGAGTTCCTCTACAAGACCACCGACTACTACAACCCAGGCGCCGACCGTTGCATCCGCTGGGACGACGCGCAGCTGGCCATCGACTGGCAACTCGAAGGGCCGCCGGTGCTGTCGGAAAAGGACAAGGTCGGCGTACCGCTGAGTGAGGCGCAACTGCTGCCATGAAGATTGTCGTATGTGGCCGTAACGGCCAGGTAGCCCAGGCGCTGCAGGCGCAGCTGGTCGGCCTTGGCGAGCTTCACGTGCTCGGGCGCGAGCAACTGGACCTGGCCCAGCCCGAGGCCCTGCGTGGCCCGCTGCGCCAGCTGGCCCCCGACCTGATCATCAATGCGGGTGCCTACACGGCGGTCGACCAGGCCGAGCACGAGCCAGAGCGCGCCTTTGCGATCAATGCCCACGGCCCTGGCGTACTTGCCGAAGAAGCGGCACGGCTCGGCGCGCCGCTTATCCACTACTCCACCGACTACGTTTTCGACGGCAGCAAGGCCACGCCCTATACCGAACAAGACGCCCCCAACCCCCTGGGAGTCTACGGCCAAAGCAAACTTGCAGGCGAGCAGGCGATTGCCGCAGTGGCCGGCCAGCACTTGATCCTGCGCACCAGCTGGGTTTATTCGCTGTACGGGCGCAACTTTCTGCTGACCCTGCAGCGCCTGCTGCAAGAGAAGCCTCAACTGCGCATTGTCGACGATCAGATCGGCGCACCGACCTGGGCCGGCAGCATTGCCGCCAGCACCCGTGTATTGGTCGAACGTTGGCAGGCCGGGCAGGCGGGCGCCTGGGGCACCTACCACCTCACCGCGCAAGGCGAGACGTCCTGGTTCGGCTTCGCCCAGGCCATCGCCGAGCAACTCAAGGCCCAAGGCCTGCCCTGCGCCGAACTGCTGCCAATCCCGTCCAGCGACTACCCCACGCCGGCCCGCAGGCCGCTCAACTCACGCCTGGACTGCTCACGCCTGGCCCACGAATGGCACATCCGCCTGCCACACTGGCAGCAGGCGCTGATCGACTGCCTCAAGTAGCGCATAATTGCGTCAGACTTTTCTGGCGCACTTACGTGATGATTGCAAAACCCACGCCCCCACGCCGTCCCCGCTGGCGCAGCCTGGCCCTGCTGGCCCTGTGCCTGGCCCCGCTGCTGTGGCCGCTGCATCACCTGGCCGAGCGCTACTACCAGGAAGAACTGGCCTCACAGAACCGCCAGACCCTCGACCTGTACGTCGCCAACCTGCTCGGCACCCTGCACCGCTACGAAACCCTGCCGCAGATCCTCGGCGACCTGCCGGCCCTGCGCGGCGTGCTGGCTGACCCGTTCCGCCTGGAAGCGGTGACCAACGCCAACCGCCTGCTCAAGAACATCGTCCAGCAGACCGGTGCCGAGGTCATGTACCTGATGGACGTCAGCGGCAACACCCTGGCCGCCTCCAACTGGGACAAGCACGACAGTTTCGTCGGCCGTAACTTCGCCTTCCGCCCTTACTTCAACGAGGCCATGGCCGGCCACCTGGGGCGCTTCTTCGGCCAGGGCACCACCTCGGCCAAGCGTGGCTACTTCTTCGCCGCAGCGGTGCGGGACCGCGAGCGCATCGTTGGCGTGCTGGTGGTCAAGGTCGACCTGGACCACACCGAAACCCTCTGGGGCCGCACCCCAGAGCAACTCTTGCTGACCGACCATAACGGCGTGGTGATCCTGACCTCACGGCCCGACTGGCGCTTCCGTGCCACCCGCGCGCTGACCGAGGCCGAGCGCCAGGCGATCATCGCCATCCAGCCGTACCCAACCCAGGCCCCGCAGCCGCTGCTGCTCAGCCAGAATGCGTGGATCACCCAGACCCGCGACATCAAGGAAACCGGCTGGCAAGTCAGCATCCTCGCGCCACGCATGCTGGTCGACCGCTCGGTGCAGACGGTGATGGCCATCGGCGCCGGCACGCTGCTGGTGATGATGCTGCTGGCCGGCCTGGTGATGCAGCGGCGGCGCCACTACATCGACCGTATCGACTTCGAGGCCCGTGGCCGCCAAGAGCTGGAAAAGCGCGTGGCCGAACGTACCGCCGACCTCGAAGGCCTCAATACCCGCCTCAAAAGTGCCGTGCTGGAACGTGAAAATGCCCAGCAGGAAGCCGTGCGGGCCCAGGACGAACTGGTCCAGGCCGGCAAGCTGTCGGTGCTGGGCACCATGTCGGCGAGTATCAGCCACGAGCTCAACCAGCCGCTGGCGGCCATTCGCAGTTACGCCGAGAACGCCGAGATCTTGCTTGACCATCAACGCACCGACGACGCCCGCGGCAACCTCAAGCTGATCGGTGAACTGACCGGGCGCATGGCCTCTATCATCGCCCACCTGCGCGCCTTCGCCCGCCGCGACCGCCACGCCCCGGAGAGCGTGGCCCTGCAGCCGGCACTGGACGATGCCCTGGCCTTGCTGGCCAAGCGCCGCCGCGCGATGGCCGTCGAGCTGATCCGCGACCTGCCAGAGGCCACGTTGTGGGTACAGGCCGGCGAAACCCGCCTGCGCCAGGTACTGGGCAACTTGCTGGCCAACGCCCTCGACGCCCTGACCGAAAAGGCCAACCCGCGCCGTCTGTGGCTGAGTGCCGAACAGCGCGATGGCTACGTCTACCTGTTCATCCGCGACAACGGCCCTGGCTTCAGCCGCCAGGCGCTGGAGCATGCCAAGGAGCCGTTCTTCACCACCAAGACCCGCACCCAGGGCCTGGGCCTGGGGCTGGCCATCTGCGAAAGCCTGATGCGCGCGCTGGGCGGTGAACTGCTACTGGCCAACCACCCTGAAGGCGGCGCCTTGCTTACCCTGCAACTGCGCGTGGCCGCACCCGGCGCTACCCTGCCCAATTCGGAGGACCCCTCGGCATGACCCCCGAGACACTGATCGACAGCCAAGCCCAGGTCATTCTGGTCGACGACGACCCCCACCTGCGCCAAGCGCTGAGCCAGACCTTGGACCTTGCCGGGCTCAAGGTGGTGGCGCTGGCCGATGCCCAAGGCCTGGCCGAGCGTATCGAAGCCGACTGGCCCGGTGTGGTGGTCAGCGACATCCGCATGCCTGGCATCGATGGCCTGCAACTGCTGGAGCAACTGCACGGGCGCGACAGCGAGCTGCCGGTGCTGCTGATTACCGGCCACGGCGATGTGCCGTTGGCGGTACAGGCGATGCGCGCCGGTGCCTATGACTTCCTTGAAAAACCGTTTGCCAGCGACGCCCTGCTCGACAGCGTGCGCCGCGCCCTGGCCCTGCGCCGCCTGGTGCTGGACAACCGCAGCCTGCGCCTGGCCTTGAGCGACCGCCAGCAACTGGCCACGCGCCTGGTGGGCCAGTCGCCGTCGATGCTGCGCCTGCGCGAGCAGATCGGCGCCTTGGCCGGTACCCGCGCCGATGTGCTGATACTGGGTGAGACCGGTGCCGGCAAAGAGGTGGTGGCCCGCGCCCTGCACGACCTGTCCAGCCGCCGTGACGGGCCATTCGTGGCGATCAACGCCGGGGCACTGGCCGAGTCGGTGGTCGAGAGCGAGTTGTTCGGCCACGAACCTGGCGCCTTCACCGGTGCGCAGAAGCGGCGCATCGGCAAGTTCGAATTCGCCAATGGCGGCACGCTGTTTCTCGATGAAATCGAAAGCATGAGCCTGGATGTTCAGGTCAAACTGCTGCGCATGTTGCAGGAGCGGGTGGTCGAGCGCCTGGGCGGCAACCAGCTGATCCCGCTGGATATCCGCATCATTGCGGCCACCAAGGAAGACCTGCGCCAGTCCGCCGACCAGGGGCGCTTCCGCGCCGACCTGTATTACCGCCTGAACGTGGCGCCGCTGCGCATACCCCCGCTGCGTGAGCGCGGTGACGACATCCTGGTGTTGTTCCAGCACTTCGCCGATGCCGCCAGCCAGCGCCACGGCTTGACGCCGCACACCCTGCAGCCCGCCCAGCGCGCCATGCTGCTGCGCCACGCCTGGCCTGGCAATGTGCGGGAGCTGCAGAACGCTGCAGAACGCTTTGCCCTGGGCCTTGAGCTTGCTCTCGACGGCCAGGCACCGGCTGCGACAACGCCGGCGCCGGTGGTAGTGGCCGGCAACCTCAGCGAACAGGTCGAGCAGTTCGAGCGCTCGCTGATTGCCGCCGAGCTTGCCCAACCCCACAGCTCCATGCGTAGCCTGGCCGAGGCACTGGGCATTCCACGCAAGACCTTGCATGACAAGCTGCGCAAGCACAGCCTCAGTTTTGACGGCGGCAGCGGCGGGCACGACGACCAGGAGGACAACCGTCCATGAGCACCGACAGCCAGTACCTGCAGGGCGTACTGCACAGCGACATCCCCCTCACGCGGGAAATGGGCCTGGAGGTCATCGACTGGCAGCAGCACACCCTGCGCCTGCAGCTGCCGCTGGCGGCCAATGTCAACCACAAGAGCACCATGTTCGGCGGCAGCTTGTACTGCGCTGCGGTACTGGTGGGCTGGGGGTGGCTGCACCTGCGCTTGCGCGAGTTGGGCATCGATGACGGGCATATCGTCATCCAGGAGGGGCAGATCAGTTACCCGTTGCCGGTCACCGGTACGGCGGTGGCCCGCTGTGCGGCGCCGGATGAAAAGAGCTGGGCGCGCTTCGTGACGATGTACCAGCGCCGTGGGCGGGCGCGGCTGACGCTGGAGACTACCGTCAGCAATGCCGGCAGCGACGAACCGGCCGTGCAGTTCAGCGGGCAGTACGTTCTGCACCGCTGATTGCCTGCACGCACCCTAGTTGTTGTAGGCGCGGCGCGACAGGTCGATCAAGGCCTGGCGCCAGCTGGCAGCGCTGGGCAAGGCCAGGAAAAACGGGTTCAGCAGTGACTCACGCGGCGGATAGCGGAACGGCTGGCCGTCCAGCTCGATGACCTCGCCACCGGCACCTTCGACCACCCCCTGCGCCGCAGCAGTGTCCCACTGCGAAGTCGGCGCCAGGCGCGGGTAGCAATCGGCGCTGCCTTCGGCCAGCAGGCAGAACTTCAGCGAGCTGCCGATATTGGCCAGTGCCAGGTCCCCCACCGCAGCCCCTAGCCCGGCCAGCAGCGCTTCTTGCTCCGGGCTGGAATGACGACGGCTGGCGACTACGGTGAAACGGCCATCGGCAGGCGGTGCATTGCGTACCTGGATCGGCTCGGCAGCTTCACCCGCCTCGGCACGCCAGGCACCCAACTGGCGGCCGCCAAAGTAACAGCGCCCGTTGGTCGGCATCGACACCACGCCAAACACCACCTCAGCGTTTTCGATCAGCGCGATGTTGACCGTGAACTCTTCACTGCCTGCAATGAATTCCTTGGTGCCGTCCAGCGGGTCGACCAGCCACCAGCGGCTCCAGCCCTGGCGCTCGGCCAGCGAGATGTCGCAGTCTTCCTCGGACAGCACCGGGATGTGCGGCGCCAGCGCCAGCAAGCCATCGGCAATGACCCGGTGCGCCGCCAGGTCTGCCGCAGTGACCGGTGAATCGTCGGCCTTGTTGCTGACCGCCACATCGGCGCGCCAGAACGGCAGAATCGCCTGGCCCGCCACCTGGGCCAGCTTGACCACTTCGTGCATCAGTTGCAGGTCGTTCATAGCTCCAGCAGCCCCCGCTGGCTCAGCAGGTCGCGCGCCAGGTACAGCGCCGCCAAGGCGCGGCCCTCGGTGAACTGCGGGTGCATGGCCAGGGCCGACAGCTCGCGCAGGTTGACCTTGTCGACCCGCATCGGCTCCGGCTCATCGCCTTCAAGCTGCTCTTCATACAGGTCGGTCGCCAGCACCACCTGGATCTTCTGGCTCATGTAGCCAGGCGACAGCGACAGTTCGGTCAGGTGCTCCAGTTGCCGCGCCCCAAAACCGGCCTCTTCCTTGAGCTCCCGGTCTGCCGCCGCCAGCACGTCCTCGCCCGGTTCGATGAGGCCCTTGGGCAACGACAGCTCGTATTCGTCCGTGCCGCCGCAGTATTCCTCGACCAGCACAGCATGTTCGGCGTCGAGCATCGCCACGATCATCACCGCCCCGTAACCGTTGCCCCGGCCGACCAGTCGCTCGTAGGTGCGCTCGGCACCATTACTGAAGCGCAATTGCACGGCCTCGACGCGGAACAGGCGGCTGCTGGCGACGATTTCGCGGTTGAGGACGGTGGGTTTCTGGCGCATGGGGCAGCTCCTGGGCGTGAACGGGTTACTATACCGTGGCTAGCCGACTGAACGAGAGTTTCCCATGTCTGTTCTTCCCTGGTCTGCCATCGATACCGTCCTGCTGGACATGGACGGCACGCTGCTCGACCTGCACTACGACAACCGATTCTGGCTGGACCACCTGCCCCAGCGCTATGCCGAGCTGCATGGCGTCAGCCGGGCCATGGCAGAAATGGAGCTGCAGCCGCTGTTCGAGCGCAATGCCGGCACGCTCAACTGGTACTGCCTGGACTTCTGGAGCCGTGAGCTGAAGCTGCCGATCCGTGAGCTCAAGCGCGAGATCGCCGACCTGATCGCCCTGCGCCCGGATGCCGACACCTTCCTGGCCGCCATCCGCCAGGCGGGCAAGCGCGTGGTGATGATCACCAATGCCCACCGCGATTCGTTGTCACTGAAGTTGGAGCGGGTAGAACTGGCGCCGTACTTCGAGCGGCTGATCAGTTCGCATGACTATGGCTACCCCAAGGAAAGCCCACAGTTCTGGGATGCGTTGCAGGCGGATATCGGCTTCGACCCGGCGCGCAGCCTGTTTATCGACGACACCCTGGCCATTTTGCGCAGCGCACGGCAGTTTGGGGTCGGCCACTTGCTGGCAGTGAGGCAACCGGACAGCCAGGCAGCGCCGCGCGATACCCAGGAGTTTGCCGCGGTAGAGGATTACCGGGATTTGTTGTCGGGTCTTTGAGGGCCTCTTCGCGGGGCAAGCCCGCCCCCACAGGTAAGCAAAACCCTTGAGCATTGCAGGGTGCCTGTGGGAGCGGGCTTGCCCCGCGAAAGAGCCAGCACGATCTATCAGTCCGGAATGCGCAACACCTGCCCCGGATAGATCTTGTCCGGGTGCGACAGCATCGGCTTGTTGGCCTCGAAGATCTTGTTGTACTGGTTGGCATTGCCATACACGACTACGGCAATGGCTGACAGCGTGTCACCCTTTTTCACGGTAACGAAGCGCGCCGCCTGAACGACCGGCCCTGTTACGGTGATCTGATCATCAACGCTGGCCACACCGTTGATGTTGCCCGCCGCCAGAATGATCTTCTCTTTCTCCTCCTGGCTGGCAACCTCGCCTTTGAGGATGATCGTGTCGCCCTCTACAGTGGCGGTGATGTTCGGATTTCCCAGGCCGACGCTTTCCACGTGCTTTTTCAACTGGTCCTCGGCATTGGCATTACCGGGGGTCAGCAGGTCGATCAACTTCTCGCCGGCTTCCTTCACGAAACTGAACAGGCTCATTGCGTTCTCCTTGTTGATAAAACCTCGGAGCCAGGAGTCTAGGCCAGGATTACCCGATATGCCCCTGCCGCGACCAATCGACGCGGTCTATCAAGGCATAGACCCTAGCGATTAGACGAGACCGTCCCACAGGCCTAGGCTTGGGCTATCAAATCGCCGCCGGTAGCCAGCCCCGATGAACAGCAAACCTCCGGTCTGCGCGGCCTCATCGCCTTTGGCCTTGCCCGCCGCCAGCAACACCTACGATTATGCCCAGCTCGGCGACGCCGAGCTCGCCAGTACGCCCCTGGCCGAAGAAGTGGCCTTGGCCATTGCCTACAACGGCCTCAACCAAGCGGTGATGCTGGTCAGCCCTACCGACCTTGAAGACTTTGCCGTCGGCTTCAGCGTCGGCGCCGGGCTTGTCGAAGGCACCCACGAGATCTATGACCTCAAGCTGTCCGGCAGCGGTTCGGCCCTGTACGCCGACCTGGAAATCTCCAGCCGTGCCTTCTGGAACCTGAAGAACCAGCGCCGCCAGCTGGCCGGCACCAGCGGCTGCGGCCTGTGCGGGGTCGAAGCACTCGAGCAGGCACTGCCCGAGCTGGCCGAACTGCCCGGCGCGCCCTTGCCGCCTGCGCACTGGCTGGCAGGCCTGCGTGGGCGTATCGACGCCTTCCAGCCGCTCGGCCAGCATTGCGGCGCGGTGCATGCGGCACTGTTCATGGACCGTAACGGCGAACTGCTGCTCGGCCGCGAAGACATCGGCCGGCACAACGCCCTCGACAAACTGATCGGAGCCCTGCTGCGCCAAGGCATCGACAGCACCGGCGGCCTGGCCATCGTCACCAGCCGCTGCAGCCTGGAGCTGATCCAGAAGGTGCTGCGTGCCGGCATCCAGACCCTGGTCAGCCTCTCGGCACCCACCGGCCTGGCCCTGCAATGGGCGCGCAAGCACAACCTCAACCTCATTCACTTGCCCAAACACAGTGCACCGCGGGTCTACAGCCCAGCGGCGGAGTCGTAACAGCCGTGACCTCGTACCAGCCCCTCCCTGACAACGCCCCAGCCGCCCCCCCTCGCTACAAGCCCTACCACGGCCCCGCCGGAGGCTGGGGCGCGTTGCGCAGCGTGGCCAAGGCTTGGGTCGGCAGCGATAACGCACTGAAGAACATCCGCGCGCTGCTCAAGACCAACCAGAACGGCGGCTTCGACTGCCCCGGCTGCGCCTGGGGCGATTCGCCCGAAAGCGGCATGGTCAAGTTCTGCGAGAACGGCGCCAAGGCGGTCAACTGGGAAGCCACCAAGCGCCGCGTGGACGCCGCCTTTTTCGCCCGCTACAGCGTCAGCGCGCTGCGCGAGCAGAGCGATTACTGGCTGGAGTACCAGGGGCGCCTGACCGAACCGATGGTCTACGACGCACTACAGGACCGCTACCAGCCCATCAGTTGGGATGCCGCCTTTGCCCTGATCGCCCGCGAACTGAACAACCTGGCCACCCCTGACCAGGCCGAGTTCTACACCTCGGGGCGGGCCAGCAACGAAGCCGCCTACCTCTACCAGCTGTTCGTGCGGGCCTACGGCACCAACAACTTCCCCGATTGCTCGAACATGTGCCACGAAGCCAGCGGCGTGGCCCTGGGGCAAAGCGTCGGCGTCGGCAAGGGCACGGTCACCTACGACGACTTCGAGCATGCCGATGCGATCTTTGTCTGGGGCCAGAACCCGGGCACCAACCACCCACGCATGCTCGACCCGCTGCGCGATGCGGTGAAACGCGGCGCCCAGGTGGTGTGCGTAAACCCGCTGAAAGAGCGTGGCCTGGAGCGTTTCCAGCACCCGCAGAACCCGCTGGAGATGTTGACCAACAGTGACCGGCCGACCAACACCGCGTTCTTCCGCCCGGCCCTCGGTGGCGATATGGCGCTGCTGCGCGGCATGGCCAAGTTCGTCCTGCAGTGGGAACGTGAGGCCCAGGCCAACGGCGAACCTGCTGTGTTCGACCATGCCTTCATCGCCGAGCATGGTCACGGCGTCGATGACTACCTGGCAGTGGTCGATGCCACGCCGTGGGCGCATATCCAGACGCAATCCGGCCTGGCCCTGGCCGACATCGAGCTGGCCGCGCGCATGTTTTGCCGTGGCAAGCGGGTGATCATGTGCTGGGCGATGGGTATCACCCAGCATCGCCATTCGGTGCCGACCATCCAGGAAATCGTCAACCTGCAGATGCTGCGCGGCAACATCGGCGCGCCAGGCGCCGGCCTGTGCCCGGTGCGTGGCCACAGCAACGTGCAGGGCGACCGCACCATGGGTATCAACGAGCGCCCGCCGCTGGCACTGCTCGACGCCCTCGAGAAGCGCTTCAACTTCCCCGTGCCGCGGCACAACGGCCACAACACCGTCGAAGCCATCCACGCCATGCTCGACGGCCGTGCCAAGGTGTTCATCGGCTTGGGCGGCAACTTCGCCCAGGCCACGCCAGACACCGCGCGTACCGCGCAGGCGCTGCGCAACTGCGAGCTGACCGTGCACATCAGCACCAAACTCAACCGCAGCCACCTGGTGCACGGCAAGCAGGCATTGATCCTGCCGTGCCTGGGCCGTACCGATATCGACCTGCAGGCCGACGGGCCACAGGCGGTGACCGTGGAAGACTCGTTCAGCATGGTCCATGCCTCCAACGGCCAGTTGAAGCCGCTGACGACGCAGATGCGCTCGGAGCCTGCGGTGGTTGCCGGTATCGCTGCCGCCACCCTGGGCAAGCAGCCGGTCGACTGGCACTGGCTGGTTGCCGACTACGACCGCATCCGCGACCTGATCGGCGACACCATTGCCGGCTTCAGCGGCTTCAACCAGCGCCTGCGCGAGCCGGGTGGCTTCTACCTGGGCAACAGCGCCGCCAACCGCGAATGGCAGACCAGCACCGGGCGCGCCAATTTCAAGGCCAACTTGCTGCCGGACACCTTGCTTGATGAGCGCGTGCGGGCCAGCGGCCAATTGCCCGACCTGGTCATGCAGTCGATGCGTTCGCACGATCAGTACAACACCACCATCTATGGCCTGGATGACCGCTACCGAGGCGTGCGCGGCCAGCGTGAGGTGCTGTTCGTCAACGAGGCCGACATCATCCGCCTTGGCTTCCAGCCGGGGCAGAAGGTCGACATCGTCTCGTTGTGGGGGGATGAGCATGTGCGCCGTGTGCACGGCTTCACCTTGCTGGCCTTCGATATCCCGGCCGGGCAGGCGGCGGCCTATTATCCAGAGGTGAACCCGCTGGTGCCGTTGGAGAGCATTGGCGATGGCAGCCATACGCCGACGTCCAAATTCATTGCCATCAAGCTGGAACGTGCGCGGGACGACGGGCGTATTCTGTAGCGCTCGAAAGGCTTACGGCAAAAACGAAAAAGCCCTGTTCCGTAACGGTTCAGGGCTTTGTCATAAGTACCTCTGACAGCCAAAAAACAATAAAGTTTCACCTAGAAAACAGTAACTTAGAGAATTGTGTACAACTCGTGCTACTCGTCGGATTTCAATTGCCAGCCGCCCTCCATAGCCTCAAATTCGCCTCGTCATCCTTATGAGGCTCTCTTGATGAAGAAGTACTCCTCGATTCTGTTGTTGTCTTTCAGCTTGCTCAGCGGCGTTGCCATGGCCGGTGGCAATACCGAGGCCGGCATTGGCGGCGCATTGGGTGGGGTACTCGGCTCCGTAGTGGGCAACTCCATCGGTGGTAGCACGGGCGGCGCTATTGGTGCCGGCCTGGGCGGCGCAGCCGGCGGTGCCCTGGGTGCCGACAAACGCCAGCGTGGCGAGGCCGCCATCGGTGGCGCGCTGGGCGCCGCAGGCGGCAACGTGGTTGGTCGCTCGGTGGGCGGCACCACCGGTAGCTATATTGGTGCGGCAGCCGGCGGCGGTGCCGGTGGCGCGCTGGGTAACTACATGGGCAACAAGGCCGACGACGACGAACGCCATGACGATCGCCGCTACCGCCGTAGCTACGACGACCGTCGTCACTATGACCGTGGCAACCATTACGGCCACCGCAAGCACAAGCGCCACTGGCGCCACTGATGCCTGAGGGCTTGGCCCTGGCAGCAAAAGCCCCGCCCCGCCCGGCGGGGCTTTTTTATGCCTGCGGGGCGAGCTGAAGGCCGCTGAGAATGGCCTGCAGCGCCTCAGGCAGCGGCACAGGCCGGCCGCTTGAGCGCTCGATGAACACCTGCACCACCGTCCCCGCCGCACACGCATCCCTTTCGCCAGGGCGATACAGCGCCAACCGGTATTCCACGGTACTGCCGGCCAACCGCGTCACCCCCAGGCCCACCTCAAGCACATCCGGAAAACCCGGCAGCGCGAAAAAGTCCGCAGCCGAACTGACCACGAACGCCGCCAGCGCACCTTCACGCAGGTCCAGCTCAGCTTGCTCGACGAGGAAGGCCTGGATGGCGGTTTCGAAAAAGCCATGCACGGTGGCACCGGCGATGTGGCCGTTCAGGTCGTTGTCCTGGGGGCGGGTGAGGATGGGATGGAAGTGGGCGAATGCACTGCGCTGTGGGGCTTCGGTCATCTGTCTGTCTCGCGAGGTCGCAATGGATGCTAACAGTGAAACAGAAAATCCAGACTGGAGGATGTCTTTACGTCCTTTTTGCGGGCAGCCCGCGAAAAGGCCATTAGTCATCGTGCAAAAGCTTCAGGCACAAAAAAGCCGCCATCTCAGGCGGCTTTTCTTTACAGCTAACGACAGCTTACAGCTGTGGGCCAGCAGCCTTGATGGCGTCGGAAACTTCGAACTTCTTGAAGTTTTCGATGAACAGCTTGGCCAGGCCTTTGGCGGCCTCGTCGTAGGCAGCTTTGTCAGCCCAGTTGGTGCGCGGGTTGAGCAGCTCGGTATCAACGCCCGGAACGGCTTTTGGCACGTCCAGGTTGATGATGTCCAGGTGCTCGGTGTCGGCACCTACCAGCGCGCCGCTCTGGATCGCAGCGATCACGGCGCGGGTGGTCGGGATGCTGAAGCGCTTGCCAACGCCGTAGCCACCACCGGTCCAGCCGGTGTTGACCAGGTAGACCTTGGAGTTGAAGCCGTTGATGCGCTTGATCAGCAGCTCAGCGTACTCGCCAGCCGGGCGCGGGAAGAACGGCGCGCCGAAGCAGGTGGAGAAGGTCGACTTGATGCCGCCGCCCGAACCCATTTCGGTGGAACCGACCAGCGCGGTGTAACCGGACAGGAAGTGGTAGGCAGCCTGTTCGTTGTTCAGGATCGAAACCGGAGGCAGAACGCCGGTCAGGTCGCAGGTCAGGAAGATGACCGCGTTAGGCTCGCCGCCCAGGTTCGCTTCGGAACGCTTGGCAACGTGCTCCAGCGGGTAGGCCGCACGGCTGTTCTGGGTCAGGCTGACGTCGGTGTAGTCGGCGTGCTTGTTGGCGTCGAGCACGACGTTTTCCAGCACAGCACCATGCTTGATGGCTTTCCAGATGACCGGCTCGTTCTTCTCGGACAAGTCGATGCACTTGGCGTAGCAACCGCCTTCCATGTTGAAGACAACGCCTTCGCCCCAACCGTGCTCGTCGTCACCGATCAGGTAACGGCTTTCGTCGGCCGACAGGGTGGTCTTGCCAGTGCCGGACAGGCCGAAGAACAGGGTCACATCGCCTTCTTCGCCGATGTTGGCAGCGCAGTGCATTGGCAGCACGTCGGCAGCCGGCAGCAGGAAGTTCTGCACCGAGAACATGGCTTTCTTCATTTCACCGGCGTAACGCATGCCAGCGATCAGCACCTTCTTCTGGGCGAAGTTGATGATCACGCAGCCGTCGGAGTTGGTGCCGTCACGCTCAGGCTCGCAAACGAAGTTGGCAACGTTGAGGATCTGCCACTGGTCACGACCAGCCGGGTTGAACTGCTCAGGGTTGATGAACAGGCAACGGCCGAACAGGTTCTGCCAGGCAGTCTGGGTGGTCATCTTCACCGGCAGGTAGTGCTCGGCGGCCGCACCTACGTGAACGTAGGAAACGAAGTGATCCTGGGCGTTGTTGAACGCCTCGACGCGGTCCCACAGGGCATCGAACTTGTCGGCCGGGAACTTGCGGTTGATCGGGCCCCAGGAGATGGCAGCCTGGGTGGAAGGTTCTTCGACGATGAAACGGTCAGCCGGCGAACGGCCAGTGCGGTGACCGGTCTCGACCACCAGTGCGCCAGTATCGGCCAGCACGCCCTCACCGCGTTGCAGCGCTTCTTCTACCAGCTTATCGACGCTCAGGTCGGTGTACACGGTGTTGTTGGCTTGCGTCATGAGATACCCCATCCGGCCCGAGGCCGAGTGCTCCAAACGTTTTGTAGTTGTCTGTAAAAAACTACTACAGCGAAAAAAGTGGCCGGATTATGCCAGAAACGCCCAAAAAAAGTAGGCCCCTCCTGTCGTTACTGCGCTTTTGCGCAATTCGACAGCAGAATTCCCTGTAGTTAATCGTTTCAGTGCCGAGTTTCTGACGCCGTGTCTGTCCCGCCACCGGCAAACAGTTGCGCGACATCGCTTGCATCGAAGAAATAGCGCTCGTTGCAGAACTGGCAATCGATTTCCACCGTGCCACCGCACTCTTCGACCAACTGCTCGGCGTCGTGCTGGCCGAGGCTTACCAGTGCATTGCCGGAGCGCTCGCGCGAGCAACTGCAGTGGAAGCGCAGCGGCTCGATATCGAACAGGCGCACGGCGTCTTCATGGTAGAGGCGGTGTAGCAGGGTTTCGTTGTCCAGCACCCACTCTTCGGCTTTGAGCGTGCTGGCGAGGGCCGTTACATGCTGCCAGCTCTCGGCGCGCTCTTCTTCGTCGCGCTGGCGGTCTACCGGCAACTGTTGCAACAGCAGGCCGCGCGCCTTGCCGTCCTTGGCATCGAGCCAGAAACGGGTATTGAGCTGCTGCGACTGAACGAAGTAGTTGGTGAAGCATTCCGACAGGTTGGCGCCGTCCAGGTCGACGGTACCTTGGTAACGCTGGCCTTTGACCGGGTCGATGGTCAGGGTCAGGTGGCCGTCGGGCATCAGCTGGGCCAGGGTCGCCTCTGCGCCGATCTGGTCCGCCTCGTAACGGGCAACGCCGCGAATCTCGCGATCACCGGAGCATTCCACCATCAGCAGCGGGATCGGCCCCTGGGAACGTGCCTGCAGGATCAGCAGGCCATCGAACTTCAGCGCGCCCACCAGCAATGCGGTGGCAGCCATCAGCTCACCGAGCAGCGCGGCCACAGGTTGGGGGTACGGGTGACGCGCCAGCACTTCGGCATAGCTGCGGTCGAGCCCCACCCACTCACCGCGGATATCGCGGTCGTCGAAGATGAAGCGTTGGGTGAAATCGGTATCCGGCAATTCGCTCATAGGTTCTGGCTATCTAAAAATGATGACAAAATGGTTACACGGGATTTCGAAACACTTGCGAAGCCCGTGACAGAGCGCTCACAAGGCGCTCCGATTCCTGTTGGCAATAGAGGTATCTTATGGACAATCGACCACTGTTCCAAGCAAGGTGGTCCTTGGGACCCTTGGCAGCCTGCACGCTGCTGCCCATCGCTCTACTGTGTTTCTGGTTATGGCCTATTGGCCAGATCCTGTGCCTGACTTTCGACGAATGGCTGTTTCACAGCCTCAATGCGCCGCTGGCCGACAACACCGCCTGGCGCTACATCTGGACCCTTGGCAGCCTGCGCCCGTTCGACATCGTGGTCGGGTTGATCCTGCTGGCAGTGCTGATCCGTGGCAACTGGGTGTTCAAAGCCTGCCAGGTGCGTGAGGCCTTTTTCGGTTTTTTGGTCACCCTGGTCCTATTAGTGGTGATTCGCGCGCTGTTTTCCAAGTGGGTCGATGCCGCTGGATGGCAACACAAGAGCCCGTCGATGATCTTCGATGACGTCGTGCACCTCAGTGACTACTACCCGAACCTGGAGGCTGCCTGGGAACTCAAGGACCGCTCCAGCAAGAGCTTCCCGGGTGATCACGCCTCGGTGTTGCTGATCTGGGCGTTGTTCATGAGCCTGTTCAGCCGGCGCCTGGTGCACTACCTGGTGGTCTGGGGGCTGGCGGTGGTGTTCATGCTGCCGCGTTTGGTGGCAGGCGCCCATTGGGGCCAGGATGACTACATCGGCGGGTTGCTGATGGCGATACTGGCATTGGGGTGGAGCTGCCATACACCGTTGGCGGCCAAGGGCAGTGCGGCATTGATGCGCTGGACGGCGCCGCTGTTCCGGTTGGCAGCCAAGCTGCCGTTGGTCGGGCGGTTGGCTGTGGTTCGCTGATGCTTGGGGCCGCAATGCGGCCCCGTTCACTCGAAGCTGCCGTGCAGCTGATGAATCTGCCGCCGCTGTTTCTTGTTAGGCCGGCCGTCGGTGGTCACACCCATCGCGCCGGCCTTGCGCAGCTCGGCAGCCTGTTCACGGCGCCGCACGCTCTCTTCGGTTTCGGCGTACAGCGCCTGCGCCTCCGGCGCCCCACGGCGCACTACCGACAGCGCCTTGACCACGACCGTACGCTCGTCGAACCCTGTGCGCAGGACGAACTCATCGCCCACCCTCGGTTCCTTGCCTGGCTTGCAGCGCTCGCCCCGGCAATGCACCTTGCCACTCTCGATCGCCGCCTTGGCCAGCGCTCGGGTTTTGTAGAACCGCGCCGCCCACAGCCATTTGTCCAGGCGAACTTTGTCGTCTTCTTCCGCCTTGTGTGCCATCCCGTTACCTCGAATTCAGTCTTTCATCGAACTGTACTACCGTATCTTGCGGATGCAAAAAGTCCACGCCGTGCTTACAGTTCACCACCTTATCCCCTGGGTGCGCTTCGTGAAGACATTTGACCATTTGACTGTGATCGGCCTGCGCGAGTGGGTGGCCCTGCCCGACCTCGGGCTGGCCGGGCTGCGCGCCAAGATCGACACCGGGGCCAGCACCTCAAGCCTGCACGCCACCGAGGTGGAACCATTCGAGCGTGACGGCCAGCCGTGGGTCCGTTTTACCGCGCACCTGGGCTCGGTGGTTCAGTTGCGCCACCGCCGTTGCGAAGCCCCGCTGGTGACCATGAAGACTATCAAGAGCTCCAACGGCCATGCCCAGGCCCGTTATGTGATCCGCACTTCGCTGGCATTGGGCGATGCTGTATGGGAAGTGGAGTTCACCCTGGCTTGCCGCAAGGACATGCGCTACCGCCTGCTGCTCGGCTCCAAGGCACTTATTCACGGCCAACTGGTGGTCAACCCTGGCCTGAAGTACGTACAAGACAAACCGGCCTTTGCGGCCACCCTTTCCCCTGTCACAGGTGCTGCATGAAGATCGCTGTGCTGTCGCGCAATCCGCGTCTGTATTCCACCCGCCGCCTGGTCGAAGCCGGTACCCAGCGTGGCCACGAAATGGTGGTGATCGATACCCTGCGGGCCTACATGAACATCGCCAGCCACAAGCCGCAGATCCACTACCGGGGCAAGCCGCTGGAAGGCTTCGATGCGGTAATCCCGCGCATCGGTGCCTCGGTCACCTTTTACGGGTGCGCGGTATTGCGCCAGTTCGAAATGATGGGCGTGTACCCGCTCAACGAGTCGGTGGCCATCGCCCGCTCGCGCGACAAGCTGCGCTCGCTGCAGTTGCTGTCGCGGCGCGGCATCGGCCTGCCGATCACCGGCTTCGCCCACTCGCCTGACGACATCCCGGACTTGATCCAGATGGTCAATGGTGCCCCCCTGGTGATCAAGGTGCTCGAAGGCACCCAGGGCATCGGCGTGGTGCTGTGCGAGACTACCCAGGCGGCCGAGTCGGTGATCGAAGCCTTCATGGGCCTGAAGCAGAACATCATGGTGCAGGAATACATCAAGGAGGCCGGCGGTGCCGACATTCGCTGCTTCGTGGTGGGCGACAAGGTGATTGCCTCGATGAAGCGTCAGGCCAAGCCTGGGGAGTTTCGCTCCAACCTGCACCGGGGTGGGGTCGCCAGCTTGATCAAGATCACCCCGGAAGAACGGATTACCGCGATTCGTGCGGCCAAGGTGATGGGTTTGAGCGTGGCGGGTGTGGATATACTGCGGTCCAACCATGGGCCGTTGGTGATGGAGGTGAACTCGTCGCCGGGCCTGGAGGGCATTGAAGTGACCACCGGCAAGAACGTGGCCGGGATGATCATCGAACACCTGGAGAAGAACGGCGGGCCGAATCAGACCCGGACCAAGGGTAAGGGCTGAGATTCGGGGCTGCTTTGCAGCCCATCGCGACACAAGGCCGCTCCTACAGGGGATCGCGTAACCCTTGTAGGAGCGGCCTTGTGTCGCGATGGGCCGCAAAGCGGCCCCGGCAATCACACGGCATTACGCGGCAGCAAAAGCCCCAACGGCAACCTCACCCGCGCCTCGATCCCGCCACCGGACCGATTGCGCAGCTCCACATTGCCGCCATGCTGGGCCGCGATCCGCTTGACGATCGCCAGGCCCAACCCGGTGCCCTTGCCACCCCGGGCGCGGTCCCCACGAATGAACGGGTTGAAGATGGTCTCCAGCTCCGACTCGTCGATCCCCGTGCCCCGGTCCAGCACGCTGAGCACCACGTAAGGCGCGCTCTCGTCGCCCGAAACATAGGCGGCCACTTCGACCCCTTTGCCGGCATGGTGCAAGGCGTTGCCGATCAGGTTGCCCAGCATGCGCTTGAGCGAAACCCGCCGCAGCGGGAACGGCGGTATCGGCTCAAGGCACAGGCGTACCCGCTCGTGCGGCTGGTTGTACGGCGCCACCACTTCGCGCACCAGGTCGGCCAGGTCGACCTCCTCCACCGGCTCGTCACGGCCATCGCGGATGAACGCCAGGAACTGGTCGAGAATCGCGTCCATGTCCTCGATGTCGCGAACCATGTCATCGCTCAAGTCGTTGTCGCTGTCCAACAGCGAAAGCGACAGGCGCAGCCGCGTCAGCGGTGTACGCAGGTCGTGGGAAACCCCTGCCAGCATCAACTCACGCTCACGCCCTGCCTGCTCGACATCCTCGGCCATCTGGTTGAACGCACGGTACACCTCGGTCATTTCGCTGGGAGTGTCGCTGATCGGCAAGCGCACGCTACGCCCCTGGCCCAGTTGCCGGGCGGCGAACACCAAGCGCTTGAGCGGCTGGTTCAGCTGGCGTACGAATATCCAGGCCGACGCGGTGGACAGCAGGCCGATGGCCAGGAACCAGCCGAGCACGTTCCAGATCTTCTGCCCACGCAGCGGATGCGGGTACAACGGCACCTTGAGCCAGCCAGGGCCGAGGCTCGGCGCATTGACCCACAACGCCGGTGGCGCGTGGATGCGCAGACGTACCTCGGTGTCTTCGCCCAGCTCGGCCTGCATCTGCCGCTGGTAAATCTCGCTGTAAGGCCAGTGTTGCTCGCCTTCGGGTACCCCAGAGCCGGTCACCCGGATCAGCCCTGCGGCTTCGGCGATCTTGTCGCGGTTTTCTTCATCGGCAGCCCAATAGGCGCGCAAGGTCAGTGCCACACCATGGCTGTACTGACGGTCGACCAGCACATCCTCGTTCATCAGCAGATAAACGAGGGTCAGCGCCTTGGAAAACAGGACGACGATCAGCACCAGCCACAGCGTGCGGGCGAAGAAGCTTTGCGGAAACCACAGCGGCGTTTTCATCGACGGCAAGGCATCATTTGCCGGCGTTTCCGTCTGGTACGAAGACGTAGCCCACGCCCCAGACCGTCTGGATATAACGTGGCTTGGACGGGTCCGGCTCGATCATGCGGCGCAGGCGCGAGATCTGTACGTCGATGGAGCGCTCCAGGGCGTCCCATTCACGGCCACGGGCCAGGTTCATCAGCTTGTCGCGGGTCAGCGGTTCACGCGCATGCATGACCAGCGCCTTGAGCACGGCGAACTCACCGGTGGTGAGCATGTGCACTTCGTCGCCGCGCTTGAGCTCGCGGGTAGCCAGGGACAGCTCGTAATCACCGAAGGTGACCGATTCGTCCTCGCTGCCCGGGGCGCCGGGCACACTCGGCGCCTGGCGGCGCAGCACGGCCTTGACCCGGGCCATCAGCTCGTCGGGGTTGAACGGCTTACCCAGGTAATCGTCGGCGCCCAACTCCAGCCCCTTGATGCGGCTGAGCTCGTCGCCCTTGGCGGTGAGCATGATGATCGGGATCTGGTTGTTCGACTGGCGCAGGCGCCTGCACGCGGTCAGGCCGTCCTCGCCAGGCAGCATCAGGTCGAGCACGACCAGGTTGAAGACCTCACGCGACAGCAGGCGGTCCATCTGCTCGGTATTGGGCACCGCGCGGGCACGGTAGCCCTTGCTGGTGAAGAAACGTTCCAGCAGGCTGCTCAGCCCGGGATCGTCGTCGACGATGAGAATCTTGTCACCTTCAGCGGTGTTTGCAGTGCCGGTCATGAATAACTCCTCTGGTATCGCCGCGCATTATGGCGTAGCCATTGCAACGCGTGCCGTGAGCATTGTTAGCAGATTTTTCCCCCAGCGCCAGTTCCGGGCCTCTCGGGCTGGCTTGGCGCCATCACCGCAAGCCGATCACGATGGGTATAATGCGCGGCTTTCATCCAGCGCCGTCAGGCTCCGAGCCCGCGCGCGGCCCCCGTATTCACAATTGTCAGGTGGTTTACATGGACAGCATCAACAGCCGTATCGCCGAGGAACTGGGCGTACGCCCACAACAGGTCGAAGCGGCCGTGGGCCTGTTGGACGAAGGCTCGACCGTGCCCTTCATCGCCCGTTACCGCAAGGAAGTGACCGGCAGCCTGGACGATACCCAGCTGCGCCACCTGGAAGAGCGCCTGCGCTACCTGCGCGAACTCGACGAGCGCCGCGCCAGCATCCTGTCCAGCATCGAGGAACAGGGCAAACTGACCCCGGAGCTGGCCCGCGAGATCAAGTTGGCCGACACCAAGACCCGCCTCGAAGACCTCTACCTGCCGTACAAGCAAAAGCGCCGCACCAAGGGCCAGATCGCCCTGGAAGCCGGCCTTGGCGAGCTGGCCGACGGCTTGTTCAACGACCCGCAGCTGGCCCCGGAAACCGAAGCGGCACGCTTCGTCGACGCCGAAAAAGGCGTGGCCGATGTCAAGGCGGCCCTGGAGGGCGCCAAATACATCCTCATGGAGCGCTTCGCCGAAGACGCCGCCCTGCTCGACAAGCTGCGCAACTTCCTCAAGCAGGAGGCCGTGCTCAGCGCCCGCGTGGTGGCCGGCAAGGAAGAAGAAGGCGCCAAGTTCCGCGACTACTTCGCCCATGACGAACTGCTGCGCAGCGCCCCGTCGCACCGTGCCCTGGCGATTTTCCGCGGGCGCAACGAAGGCATCCTCAGTGCCTCGTTGAAGGTCGGCGAAGAACTGCCCGGCACCCTGCACCCCTGCGAAGTCATGATCGGCGGCCACTTCGGCCTGGAAAACCGCAGCCGCCCGGCCGACAAGTGGCTGGCCGAGGTGGTGCGCTGGACCTGGAAGGTCAAGCTGTACACCCACCTGGAAACCGACCTGTTCGGTGAGCTGCGCGACAACGCCGAGGGCGAGGCGATCAATGTCTTCGCCCACAACCTGCACGACCTGTTGCTGGCCGCCCCAGCCGGGCCGCGCGCCACCCTGGGCCTGGACCCGGGCCTGCGCACCGGCTGCAAGATCGCCGTGGTCGATGCCACCGGCAAGCTGCTGGACACCGCCACCGTCTACCCGCACGCACCGCGAAACGACTGGGACCGCACCCTGTCCGTGCTGGCCGCCCTGTGCGCCAAGCACTCGGTGGAGCTGGTGGCAATCGGCAACGGCACCGCCAGCCGCGAGAGCGACAAGCTGGTGGCCGAACTGGTCAAGAAATACCCGGCCCTGAAGGTCACCAAGGTCATGGTCTCCGAGGCTGGCGCTTCGGTGTACTCGGCCTCGGAACTGGCCGCCCGCGAATTCCCGGACCTGGACGTGTCGATCCGCGGCGCTGTTTCCATCGCCCGCCGCCTGCAGGACCCGTTGGCCGAACTGGTGAAGATCGACCCGAAATCCATCGGCGTCGGCCAGTACCAGCATGACGTGTCCCAGCTCAAGCTGGCCCGCGGCCTGGACGCGGTGGTCGAGGACTGCGTGAACGCCGTGGGGGTGGACGTCAATACCGCCTCGGTGGCGCTGCTGACCCGTATCTCGGGCCTCAACGCAACCCTGGCGCAGAACATCGTGGCGCACCGAGACGCCAACGGCCCGTTCGCCACCCGCGCAGCGCTGAAAAAGGTCAGCCGCCTGGGTGAAAAAACCTTCGAACAGGCCGCCGGCTTCCTTCGTGTAATGAACGGTGACAACCCGCTCGACGCCTCTGCCGTGCACCCGGAAGCCTACCCGCTGGTGCAGCGCATCGCCGCCGGCACCGACCGCGATATCCGCTCGCTGATCGGCGACAGCAGCTTCCTCAAGCGCCTCGACCCGAAGAAGTTCACCGACGAGACCTTCGGCCTGCCGACCGTCACCGACATTCTCCAGGAGCTGGACAAGCCCGGCCGCGACCCACGCCCTGAGTTCAAGACCGCGACCTTCCAGGACGGCGTCGAAGACCTCAAGGACCTGGAGCCCGGCATGATCCTCGAAGGCGTGGTCACCAACGTCACCAACTTCGGTGCCTTCGTCGACATTGGCGTGCATCAAGACGGCCTGGTGCACATCTCGGCGCTGTCGGAAAAGTTCGTCAAGGACCCGCGTGAAGCGGTCAAGGCCGGCGACGTGGTCAAGGTCAAGGTCATGGAAGTGGACATCCCGCGCAAGCGTGTCGGCCTGTCCATGCGCATGGGCGATACCCCGGGCGAGAAGGTCGAAGGCAACCGGGGTGGCGGCCGTGGCAACGGTGGCAATCGCCAGCAGCAGGCGCCACGCCCGCGTGAAACCACCACCGCAGCCCCGGCCAACAATGCCATGGCCTCGTTGTTCGCCAACGCCAAGCAACTGAAGAAGAAGTGATGGACGTCCCGCGCGAATACGTCGAAAGCGCCTTCAGCCAGTTGCTCGGCTGCCGCCTGCAACGCCTGGACACCGGCGTTGCCGAAGTGGCCCTGGCGCTTGCGCCGCAATTGCGCAACAGGGGGCAGAAACTGCACGGTGGGGCGATCTTTAGCCTGGTGGACATCGCCATGGGCCTGGCCTGCTCGGCCAGCCATGGCTTCGACCAGCAAAGCGTCACCATCGAATGCAAGATCAACTACATGCGCGCCGTCAGCGACGGCGAGGTCGTGTGCAGCGCCCGCGTATTGCACGCCGGGCGGCGCACCCTGGTGGTCGACGCCGACGTAGTCCAAGGCGACAAGCTGGTGGCCAAAGCGCAAGGAACCTTCGCGGTTCTCTAGCTCACCAAGCACTATCTGCGGTATTTTCAGCAGTGCGCTGGCACTGCTGGAACCGCGTAAACCAGGCGACAACGCCAGTTCCTTTCTCCCTACCCTTGTAGACCGTTATCTCCACCCCCATATTGGGGCGACTGACGCGTGAAGGAATCCATCTTGAGCGACCTCCTCAACCGCCGCCTGAGCCTGCTCGGCGCCAATCTTCCCCTGCTCAAGCAGTGCCTGCACGGTATTGAGCGAGAATGCCTGCGCGTGACCGATGAAGGTCGCCTGGCCCAGACCCCGCACCCGGAAGCGTTGGGTTCGGCGCTGACCAATGAGCAGATCACTACCGATTATTCCGAGTCGCTGCTGGAGTTCATCACCCCGGCCCTCGCAGACCCGGCCCAGGTGTTGGAGAACCTCGAAGAGATCCACCGCTTCGTCTACACCAAGCTGGGTGACGAGTACCTGTGGAGCCCGTCGATGCCCTGTGCGTTGCCGGCCGAGGAAGACATCCCGATCGCCGAATACGGCAGCTCCAACATCGGCAAGCTCAAGCACGTGTACCGCAAAGGCCTGGCCCTGCGCTACGGCCGCACCATGCAGTGCATCGCGGGCATCCATTACAACTTCTCGCTGCCAGAGACGCTGTGGCCCTTGCTGCGCGCAAGTGAAGGCAGCGAAGAAGACGCGCGCGACTATCAGTCGTCGGCCTACATCGCGCTGATCCGCAACTTCCGCCGCTACAGCTGGCTGCTGATGTACCTGTTCGGCGCCTCGCCGACACTGGACAAAGGCTTCCTGCGTGGCCGCCCGCACCAACTCGAAGAGCTGGACGCCGAAACCCTGTTCCTGCCCTACGCCACCAGCCTGCGCATGAGTGACCTGGGTTACCAGAGCAACGCCCAGGCTGGCCTCACGCCCTGCTACAACAACCTGGCCAGCTACACCGACAGCCTGCGCAAGGCGGTGGGCACGCCCTACCCGCCCTACGTCGAGGTCGGTACCCACGTGGATGGCGAGTGGGTGCAACTGAACACCAACATCCTGCAGATCGAGAACGAGTACTACTCGAACATCCGCCCCAAGCGCGTCACCTACACCGGCGAGCGGCCGATCCAGGCCCTGACCTCCCGTGGCGTGCAGTACGTCGAAGTGCGCTGCCTGGACATCAACCCGTTCCTGCCCGTCGGCATCGACCTGCCCGAGGCGCGTTTCCTCGATGCATTCCTGCTGTTCTGCGCGCTTGAAGAAAGCCCGCAACTGGACAACGGCGAATGCGGCCAGTGCACCAGCAACTTCCTGACCGTGGTCAAGGAAGGTCGCCGCCCTGGCCTGCAACTGCAGCGCGATGGCCAACCGATCGGTCTGCAGGCGTGGGCCGGCGAACTGATCACGCGCATTCGCGCGCTGGCCGACCTGCTCGACCAGGCACACGGCAGTGACGAGCACGCCAAGGCACTGGATGCCCAACAGGCCAAGGTCGACGACGCTTCGCTGACCCCATCGGCCCAAGTACTGGCGCGCATGACCGAACACGACGAGAGCTTTATCCAGTTCTCGCTGCGCCAGAGCCGTGTCCATGCCGAGAGCTTGCGCGAACAACCGTTGAGCAGCGCGCGCCAGCAGGCCTTCGAAACGCTCGCCCGCGAGTCCCTGGCCAAGCAGAGCGAGCTTGAACAGACCGAAGTCGGCGACTTCGACCTGTTCGTCGGTGCCTACCAGGCCAGCATCCTGGCGATCAGCAACTGATGAGCCGCACCGCCTCCCTTCGCAAGCCGCGCGCCAGCAGCCAGGCCAGGATCGAAGCGATCCTGGCGGCGGCTCGCGAGCTTCTGGCAGAGCAAGGGGTCGCGGGGCTGTCGATCTACAGCGTTGCCGAACGGGCACAAATCCCGCCTTCGTCGGTGTATCACTTCTTCGCCAGCGTGCCCGCCTTGCTCGAGGCGTTGACCGCCGATGTGCATCGGGCCTTTCGCGAAGCCCTAAGCGCCCCCATCGACAGCGCTGCGTTCAATACCTGGCACCAACTGTCACGGCTGATCGAGCAGCGCATGCTCGACATCTACAACGAAGACGCCGCAGCGCGCCAACTGATCCTTGCCCAGCATGGCCTGAGCGAAGTGGTGCAGGCTGACCGCCAGCACGACATGGAGCTGGGCGAGCTGATGCACAGGCTGTTCGACCAGCACTTCCAGCTGCCGACAATGCCGACCGATGTGGATGTGTTTGCCTTGGCCATGGAATTGAGCGACCGGGTGTATGCCCGCTCGATGCAGCTGCATGAACAGATCACCCCGCGTATGGCCGAGGAAGGCATGCGGGTATTCGAAGCGTATCTGGGGCTCTACCTGCCGCCGTTCCTGGGAAAACGCCACACACACTGAACGAGCAACATGTAACGCAGTTCGCCTCCGATCGAACGTTGAAATGGGCGCTCCTCTCCAGCACTCAGCCAACGTGGATCACGACCATGCCTCATTCTTTCGACTTGTCAGCCGACACCACGCCCATCGGCCTGGACGACTTCGCCAGCCCCCTGCCCCTGCCCACCACCCCCTGGATTATCGCCGGACGCGGTAATGCCCTCGGCAAGGCCGACCTGCGACGACGCCAGGCGGTCAAGGCACTGAATAGCGTGTTCAACCAGGCGCAGCTGCAGCCTTCACCTGGGCACGCCAGCTACTGGGACGCACGTATGCCCGGGCAGTCGATAGCACGCAGGGCCTTTACCGAGCAGCAGTTGCACGCGCATTTCCAGAGCGCGCTGGAGCTCAACTACGGGCTTGACCGAATCGCAACGAAGGCCTGGAAGCTGGGCCAGCTGGACAGCAGCAGCCGGTATGCGCAACTGCACTGGCATCAGCCAGGCATCCCCGTAGGGGCCTGCCCCACTGCGCTACTGATCACGCCCGCGGGCGATGACGAGCCCTGGCTGCTGTACCGGCCCGACGGCCACAACCCGGTACGCGCCTTCCACAGCGAAGCGGCCCTGCTGCAGTGGGCCCACGAGCATCGGGACCGCCTGTGGCGCACCCCGCCCACCGCGCTGGCCAGCGACAGCGACAGCACGTTCATCGCCGTCATCGCGCTCCCGGGTGATGGCTTCGCCGGCCTGCTCAACAGCCTGCTGACCGGCCAGGGCCTGCAACTGCAGGTCGAGCTGCCCGACGCATTGAGCGAGGAGCTGGCTCGGCTGGTCAGTGCCGATGAAGCGTTGGCGGAGGACGAGGTGCATTTCGATTCACTCGACGAACGCTTGCCACTCGGCTGGCGCAAGCAGCGCATCGACCGCCAGGAACAGCTGCTGGCCGCCTACCTGGGCAGCGATACCGGGCCAGGCTCTGCACGCCTGGCGGAGCTGCAGGCCCAGCAAGCCAAGCTCGATGCCCAGGACGCCCTACTGCAACAAGTGCTGGCTGCGCTTCCCGAGTCGCCCACGCCGGAAACCTGGGGGCAAATGCACGGCGAAAACAGCAGGTTCGAACACCTCAGCCAGCACTTTGCAAAGGCCTTGCTGCTGGAGGCCGAGTTCCAACAACATTTGGGGGACCTGAGCGAATCGCGCCTGCAATGGGTTCGCCAACTGGTGGAGCGGCCAAACCCCAGCCTGCAACGGCAGGTCGTGCCCAGCGCTCTGAAACTGGTGGTGGGCCCTCGCAGTTGGGCCCTGACGGGCTTCATCACCCTCCGGGCGATACCCCAGGACGCCACGGGTGAAGCAGACAGCGCCTTGCTGCTCTACAAACCCGGGCACGACGGTGGCCTGGCCTGTTACCCGGACCAGGCCCAACTGGCCGAACGACTGCTGAACACGTTGCAGGGCGCCTGGCCAGAAGTGCTGCTGGAAAGCGTCTGGCCGCAGGACATCGATGCGCTCCTTGAGCTGATCGACAGCGGCGAGCACACACCAGCCCTGATCAGCGAACCCATCACCACCCACGCTTTCGATTACCTGGCCTCGACCCACGTGGCCCTGCTGACCCAGGCCGCCCCCTCGTCGCGCCTGCAACTGCGCTGGAAACTGAGCGCCAGCAACAACGCCGCCAGGATCCAGGCGTTCGAACGGCTGGCCGAGCGTAACCGCACTGCCAACCTGCACACCCGCCTGCATTCACTGAGCCACCTTGATGCGCCCCAGCGCGAGGCACTGGCGGCGCAGTTCGACGCATTGCGCGTCAGCATGCTGGCTGCCAGCGGCTTACTGGCGAGGGACCTGCCTGAGCGCGGGGCGTTTTCACGCAACCTGATGAACGGGCACCTGCGCCAGTCACTCGGCCTGACGACGCTGCCCCAAGTCACCCTGGACATCGCCGACCGCACAGGCAAGCAGCGTATCCCGCTGCCGGAGTCCGGCTTCGCCAATGCCTACAAAGAGGTCACGACGTTCAGTGCCGAACGTAGCCACGTGCCCCTTGAGCAATTTCTGCTGTGGGCATTGGACGACGACCTGACCTTGCGCCTGGCCAACGCCAACATCGTAATCGAAGACACGACGGCGACGCCTGACCTGCAACAAAAGCTCAACCACAGCTACATTGCCACCCTGGTGCAGACACTGGATGTGGCTGGCGCCTACGAGCAGCAGATACGCGATACCTTCAAGGGCAACGCGGAGCAATCCGACTGGCAGGCACAATGGCGCCAGGAAACGCTCCGCGGGCCCTTCGAGCACCAGTTGAAGATCCTGCTGTTGAGCCGGCCCGATACCCTGGATGCACACGGCATGGAGGTATTCGAGCTGTTCTGCCGCGAACAGCAGGGCACCACGCTTACCCGCACCATCGATCACCATGCACTCGACCTGCGGCCTGGCGTAGCTGCGGACGGTAGCAGCGACCGCGTGACGCTTTCGGGCATCTTCCTGCTCAAGCCGGCGAGCGGGCCGTGCCTGCTGTTGCTACCCGATGCCCCCAACGGCAAGGTCATCAGCCAGTACGAAAACAGCGAGCAGGCATGCCAGGCGCTGGAGGACATGGCCATCGACGAGGCCATGCGCACCTACCTCGCCAGCCGCCCGCTGGAAGGCGACACACGCACGCACCTGTCCTATATCAACCAGGCGCTGCTCAAGCGGTTCACCGGTTTCATCGGCGTGGGTAATGCCCGTTCAGAGCCGATCGCCCAGGTGCGAGCCAACCTGCAGATGGGCCGGCTGATCCTCGAACACCGCGCCTCGTCGCGCAGCCAGGTCGACCTGTACCTGGAAAGCGAGGCGATGCGCCACGGGCGCGTATACGACTACCTCAAACTGGCGCTGGGCTTCGTGCCCGGCGTAGGTACCGCGATTGCCCTCTACGATGGCTGGAGCGCCGCCAATGCCAGCGTCGAGGCATTTCTGCGGAGTGACCCTGGCGAGGGGGTCGAGCACCTGAACAGCGTGTTCCTGTCGTTGGTCGATGCGCTCTTCGATGTGGTGCCTGCCGCCTCTGTGTCGCGCTCGTCCACTGCACTTGCACGCACCCGCACCCACTTGCGCCAGCGCCTCGAAGGGTTGCGGCCCACCACCGTGACCCGCCGGGGGCGCACCGACCCCTTCAGCGGTTATGAAACCGAAGCGCCCTCGGGCCACTGGCGCGACCACCCCGAGGTTCACGGCAAGGGTGTCAACCGGCATGCCGAGACCGGCAACGACTTCATCGTCAGCCAGGGGCTGCACTATCAGGTCGAGTGGGACGCGACCTATCGCACCTGGCGCCTCAAGGGCAGCGCAGCACGCAGCTACAAGCAGCCTGTGAAGCTCGACGAGCTGGGCTCCTGGCAGCCCCACGGCAGCCTGAGCGGGCGTATCGTCGACGGTGGGCTGGCAGGCGGTGGCGCCTACCTCGGCAGGCTGTACCAGCAGGGCTGGCAGCACCTGCGCGGCTACCTTGGCCGGCAGCCCGCGTTGCTATCGCCTAGGCAGGTGGTGCAAGACATCGAAAATGGCCGCGTTGCACACCAAGCCCGTCTCACCGAAAAAGTCTCGGCCTGGAACACCGCACGCGGAGTTGGCCCCAATGGCCCTCAAGGCACACCGGCGCCGTTGCCCGCCATCAGGCAGGCGCTACAGGAGTCCATCGAGCAATTGGAAGCCTTCGTGACATTTCATGAGCAAAGCCTGGAGCGACTGCACAGAATCAAGCCACAGCTGGGTCGCCACTACCAAGGCATGCACAACCAAATGGCCTATAACCTGGGCAGGCAGCACCCCACCTTGATCGTACAACTCAATCTGCGGATGCAGGATGAATACACCCGGATCAAACAGCTCGAACAAGCCTTGGACGCCGCCAGCGACAACTCCTTTGAGCTCCTGCGGCAGATGAGGGGTGCTCAGGAGCGCTTCTGCCACACACTCGGCAAGCTGGAATACGAATTCCATCGAGTGGCAAGGGTCACCCAAAAACTGCGCGGCAATGAGCTCACCGTTTACCAACAAACACTCGATAGACTGCAGATGCCGATGCACCCTCATGAGTACCGAACCGTAAGACTGGCCATCGAACTGAGCCACATCGTCCCGCTGCCAAGCCGGCCAAGCTATGACTACCTGTTGATGCAACGTCAGGTGAGGCAGGAAATCACCGACCTGAGGAGCCTGTTGTTCAGCCATCAAGATCTGGCGACTGCGGGCCTGAGCCGCACCCAGGAGCACCGTTTCCTGCGCCAGCTCAAAGACCGCTATCAGCGCTTTGGCAACTACATGACCAGTTGGCAGGACGACTTCCCTGATTACATCACACCGCAAAGCACCCAGCGAATGCGCCATTCGTTGGCCCAACTGATCGCCGAAGTCGAGGCAGGCATCGACGCCTCAGCCCCCATCACGCGAAAGCCAAACCGTCATCGCGGGCCGAGCAGGCCCCGTCTGTTCGAAACCGTGGACCAACAGTTGTTGATAGGCAGTGAGATCACCATCGACGGCCAGCCGCAGATGCAGGTCAGCAACAGACTGAACCAGGAAACACACATCACCTTCACCCGTACCGCCGATAACTTGTGGCAACCCAGAAGTGTGCAGCCTGCCGCGGCCGCAGCCGACCTGATGGTACTGGTGGCCGCCGCGCGCAAGCGATTGGGCAATGTCGCCGCGCAGCAAGCCAAGCTACAGCAGTACAAGGCCCTGAACATGGCCCCTGCCAGCCTGCAAGACCTGGCCATTGGTTATGCCACGACGCTGGAGGACCTGGCGCGGGACATCGCCCGCCGGGGAGGGAGCGCGCTGACCGAGGCTCAGCGCCAGCTTACAGGCAGTGTCGAACAGGCTGCAGGCGAACTGCGCAGGGTGGGTCGGCAATTGCGCATCGACCAGACCAAAGCCACACAGCGCCCTGAGCCTGGTCATCTGGATTACCTGCAAAGCCAAGGTGAGGTGCGGATCGGTTGGTCACGCGTGCTGGAGCCGGCCAAGAACAGGCAGGGCCAAGCTATCGAGTATCTGGAGGAGTACCGCATCGACGATGCGGCCACTAGCAGCCCTCTGTGGTATGCGCACTTCCACTTCAAGCGCAGGCCAGCACAAGGCTTTGCACGGCTCGAGGCCGGTCACATCAAGCTTGCCCACGAACGCAATCTGGGCGCGGGCGCCTGGCGCGGCGCCCTCACGGAAAGCCAGGCCAACAAACTGTTTGGCGGGTTGCGACCCGCTTAGGGCTAAAGGGTACGGGCCGCCTGGCGGCCCATTCGCGGATCAAGCCCGCGACTGGGTCGCACAGCGCCGCCACTGCCATTACAGCTTGGCGATGGACACTTCGGTGGATTTGACGAACGCGATCACTTCACTGCCCACCTGCAGCTCCAACTCTTTGACCGAGCGGGTGGTGATCACCGAAGTGACGATGCCGGAGGCAGTCTGTACGTCGATTTCCGACAGTACCGGGCCTTCGAGGATTTCCTTCACGGTGCCTTTGAACTGGTTGCGGACGTTGATGGCTTTGATAGTCATGGCTTGATTCCTTCTCTTCGGCTTCAGTGAGGTAAGTAAGTCATTCAGTGCGCCCAACGCAGTTGCGTGGGCAAAGGGGCTACAGGGTCCGGCTCGGGCGCAGTGCCCGGTACCGACAGAACACGGTTGAGCACTTCGCTTTCCAGCGCCGCCAGGCGGTGCGAACCCCGCGCCCTTGGCCGGGCCAGGTCAACAGTGAGGTCGAGCCCGACCTCGCCGTCTTCGATCAAAATCACCCGGTCAGCCACGGCAACCGCTTCGCTGACATCGTGGGTAACCAGCAACACGGTAAAACCGTGCTGACGCCAGAGGCGTTCGATCAGTTGCTGCATCTCGATACGGGTCAGCGCATCCAGGGCTCCCAGCGGCTCATCGAGCAGCAACAGGCGAGGCTGGTGGATCAGTGCCCGGGCCAGCGCTACACGCTGCTTCTGGCCGCCGGAAAGTGCCGCCGGCCATTCATTGGCGCGGTCAGCCAGGCCAACCGCCTCCAATGCGTCCAGCGCACGCGGGCGCCAGTTGCCAGACAGGCCCAGGCCGACGTTGTCGATCACCTTCTTCCACGGCAGCAGCCGAGCGTCCTGGAACATCAGCCGCGTTTCCTCGCGGGCTTCGGCCAACGGCGCAGCACCGGCCAGCAGTTGACCGGCGCTTGGCTGGTCGAGCCCGGCCAGCAAGCGCAACAAGGTGCTCTTGCCGCAGCCGCTGCGGCCGACGATGGCGACGAACTGGCCGGCCGGGATGTGCAGGTCGATGCCTTTGAGCACTTCACGCTGGCCAAAGGTCTTGCGCAGGCCGTTGGATGCCAGGGGGATGCCACGCAGCAGGCGTGGCGGCTGTTCCTTGAGCACGGTCATGCGCCCTCCTTCCTGGCAACTTGATAAGCCGGGTGCCAGCGCAGCCAGACGCGCTCCAGGCCGCGGGCGGCGAGGTCGGCCAACTTGCCAAGCACGGCGTACAGAACGATGGCCAAAACCACCACGTCGGTCTGCAGGAACTCACGGGCGTTCATCGCCAGGTAACCGATGCCGGCATTGGCCGAAATGGTTTCTGCCACGATCAGGGTCAGCCACATGAAGCCCAGGGCAAAGCGCACGCCGACCAGAATCGAGGGCAGCGCACCGGGCAAGATCACCTGACGGAACAGGCCGAAACCGGACAGGCCATAGCTGCGCGCCATCTCCACCAGCGCCGGGTCAACGTTGCGGATACCGTGGTAGGTGTTGAGGTAGATCGGAAACAGCGTGCCCAGGGCGACCAGGAAGATCTTTGCCGACTCGTCGATACCGAACCACAGGATCACCAGTGGGATCAGCGCCAGGTGCGGCACGTTGCGGATCATCTGCACCGAGCTGTCGAGCAGGCGTTCGCCCCAGTTCGACAGGCCAGTGATAAAGCCCAGCACCAGGCCGACGCTGCCGCCAATGACGAAACCAAGCCCGGCACGCCAGCCACTGATAGCCAGGTGGGTCCAGATCTCGCCGCTGCGCACCAGCTCGACACCCGCGCTGACCACCGCGCTGGGTGCCGGCAGGATGCGGGTCGACAGCCAGCCCGCGCTGACCGCCAACTGCCAGGCTGCCAGCAGCAGTACCGGCAGGGCCCACGGCGCCAGGCGCTGAGCCAGGGTGGAAGAAGTTGCACGACTCATGGTCCGGCCCTCAGCTCTGCGACACGGACTTGGGCAGGATGTCGTTGGCCACCATCTCGCCGAACGGGCTCACGTAACCACCGGCTTTCGGTTGCTCCGGGCGCTGCACGTCGAGATGCGGGAACAACAGCTCGGCCACGCGGTAGGACTCTTCCAGGTGTGGGTAACCCGAGAAGATGAACGTATCGATGCCCAGCTCGGCGTATTCCTTGACCCGGGCCGCCACGGTCGGGCCATCGCCGACCAACGCAGTACCGGCACCACCACGCACCAGGCCGACACCCGCCCACAGGTTGGGGCTGACTTCCAGGTTGTCGCGATTGCCGCCATGCAGGGCTGCCATGCGCTGCTGGCCAACCGAGTCGAAGCGCGCCAGCGAGGCCTGGGCACGGGCGATGGTGTCATCGTCCAGGTGCGAAATCAGGCGGTCGGCTGCGGCCCAGGCTTCTTCGTTGGTTTCACGCACGATCACGTGCAGGCGGATGCCAAAGCGTACTTCACGGCCTTGAGCGGCAGCCTTTTCGCGCACCTGGGCGATTTTTTCAGCCACGGCGGCAGGTGGCTCGCCCCAGGTCAGGTACAGCTCGACCTGCTCGGCAGCCAGGTCCTGGGCGGCTTCGGACGAACCGCCGAAATACAGCGGCGGGCGTGGTTGCTGAATCGGCGGGTACAGCAGCTTGGCACCCTTTACCTGAATGTGCTTGCCGTCGTAATCGACGCTTTCGCCTTCCAGCACCTTGCGCCAGATGCGAGTGAACTCGACCGAGGCTTCGTAGCGTTCTTCATGGCTCAGGTGCAGGCCGTCACCGGCCAGTTCGTCCGGGTCGCCCCCGGTCACCAGGTTGAACAGTGCACGGCCATTGGACAAGCGGTCCAGGGTCGCGGCCTGGCGCGCCGCCACGGTCGGCGAAATGATGCCGGGGCGCAGGGCAACCAGAAATTTCAGATGCTGGGTCACTGGAATCAGCGACGCTGCCACCAGCCAGGAATCCTCGCAAGAACGCCCGGTAGGGATCAGCACCCCACCAAAACCGAGGCGGTCGGCAGCTTGGGCAATCTGCTGCAGGTAGCCATGGTCGACTGCGCGCGCGCCGTCGGACGTGCCCAGGTACATGCCGTCACCATGGGTCGGGAGGAACCAGAAAATGTTAAGGCTCATTGGAGTTGTCTCCTCAAGGGTGGCTCAAGCCGGAGCGGCGCCCCGGCGCAGGCAAATCAATCAAGGCGCACTGGCGACCTTGGCCGGGGGTGTCCAGATCACGTCCTTGATGCTCAGCGGCTTGGGAATAAGCTTGAGTGCCTGGAATGTGTCGGCGATCTTCTGTTGTGCGGCCACCACCTCAGGGGTGAGCGGCGCGGCGCCGTAGCCTTGGCGCTTGACCGAGGTCAGGGTGATGTCGGCAGGCAGCCCCAGCAGCGGTGCGACCTGGTCGGTGACCTCCTGCGGGTTGGCCTGGGACCACTCGCCCACAGCGCGCACTTGCTCGATCAAGGTGCTGATCACAGCCGGGTGCCGAGTGGCGTAGTCACGGGTGGCGAGGTAGAACTGATGGTTGTCGACCAGGCCCTTGCCGTCACGCAGGGTGCGTGCCTGCAGCTGCTGCTCGGCGGCAGCCTGGTAAGGGTCCCAGATTACCCAGGCATCGACGCTGCCGCGCTCGAACGCAGCACGGGCATCGGCTGGAGGCAGGTAGACCGGTTGGATGTCGCTGTACTTGAGGCCGGCGTCTTCCAGCGCACGCACCAGCAGGTAGTGAACGTTCGAGCCCTTGTTAAGCGCGACCTTCTTGCCTTTGAGTTCTTTCACCGACTGGATCGGCGAACCCTTGGCTACCAGGATCGCTTCGCTGTGCGGCGCAGGCGGCTCGTAGGCGACATAGAGCAGGTCGGCACCGGCGGCCTGGGCGAACACGGGCGGTGTTTCGCCGGTGACGCCGAAGTCGATGGAGCCGACGTTCAGCCCTTCGAGCAGCTGCGGGCCACCGGGGAATTCGGTCCATTGCACGTGCACGCCCTGTTCGGCCAGGCGCTTCTCCAGCGTGCCCTTGGCCTTGAGCAGCACCAGTGTGCCGTATTTCTGGTAACCGATGCGCAGGCTCTCGGCCTGGGCTTGGGTGATGGCGCCGAAGGACACAGCCGCCGCAAACAGGGCGACCAGACCACGACGCAAGAAGACTGTGCGCATGGCGCTCTCCTGTGCGAATAGGGTTCGGGTTGCACCTGCTGGCCTCGTTGACGGGCGAGTAAGGTGGTACAGCAGTAAGGCGGGTCAGATGCTCCAGCGGGCGCTGATCAGCCGTTCATTCAATACACCGGGCGCTACCGGCCGCGGCCGACGAGCCAGGGCAACGTGGAACGTTTCCAGCGAGTCATGCAGACGTTCTTGCAGGGCGCTCGCCAGCTGGGCTGGCTTGCTGCCTTCTGCGTAGGCGACCTGGCTGTCGTCGGCGAAGATCCCTTGTAGGGTCTCTTGCGCCTTGAGTGCCGAAAGCACCGGTTTCAACGCGTAATCCACCGCCAGCATGTGGGCGATGCTGCCGCCGGTGGCAATTGGCAACACGATCTTGTGCTCCAAGGCGCGTTCGGGCAGCAGGTCGAGCAACGTCTTCAGCGCACCGGCAAACGAGGCCTTGTACACCGGGGTGGCGACGATCAGGCCATCGGCTTGAGCCACCAGTTGCTGAAAGTGCTGCACCTGCGGGCTGTCGAAGCGTGCATGCAGCAGGTCTTCGGCGGGGAAGTCACGGACCTGGAACGTCACCACTTCAACGCCGCGGTCCTGCAGCCACTGGCGCGAGCGCTCGAGCAGCACGCCAGAGCGTGAACGGGTACCAGGGCTACCACCGATTGAGACGACCAGCATTGCAGCGCTTCCTTGTGTTCTGTTGGAGTGACATTAACAGTCTGCTTATATATCTAGAAATCATATTTTTTCATTTGTTTATTCCTTATTGTTATTTATAGGGTTTGCGGTTTTGAGGCTGCTCTGCGGCCCCAAGCTGCGCAAATCCCAGGCAAAAAAAAGGGCCGTCGAAACGGCCCGAAAAACCCTGCATGGCTAAGAGCAATACAACGAGGATCCTTTAACGATTAGGCTGCGGCGTCAGGCGCAGGTAGGGCTTTACCGCTCGATACCCTTTGGGGAAGCGCTGCTTGATCTCTTCCTCATCTTTGAGCGAAGGCACGATCACCACTTCGTCACCGTCCTGCCAGTTACCTGGCGTGGCGACCTTGTAGTTGTCGGTCAGCTGCAGCGAATCGATCACCCGCAAGATTTCGTTGAAGTTGCGCCCGGTACTGGCCGGGTAGGTAATGGTCAGGCGCACCTTCTTGTTCGGGTCGATGACGAACAGCGAGCGCACGGTCAGGGTGTCGTTCGCATTCGGGTGAATCAAATCGTACAGGTCGGAAACCTTGCGGTCGGCGTCGGCGATGATCGGGAAGTTGACCACGGTGTTCTGGGTCTCGTTGATGTCATCGATCCACTTGTGGTGCGAGTCGACCGGGTCCACCGACAGCGCGATGGCCTTGACCCCACGCTTGGCGAAGTCGTCCTTGAGCTTGGCGGTCAGGCCCAGTTCGGTGGTGCACACCGGGGTGAAGTCGGCCGGGTGAGAGAACAGCACACCCCAACTGTTGCCGAGCCACTCATGAAAACGGATCTTGCCTTCACTGGAATCCTGTTCGAAATCGGGGGCGATATCGCCGAGTTTGAGGCTCATGGGGTGCGGCTCCTGTGCTGTGTTCTGGCCTGGTGAAGTTCAATGTGCCTGCATTCGGTTAAAAACAAAAAGAATAAATACTGATTTATTCATAACCTAATAGCATACGAAATCGCAGACACAAAAAAGCCTCGCACTAGGCGAGGCTCCTTGTTCAGCTACGGCTTACAGGAAGTTGTAAGTGTAGTTGAAGATCAGACGGGTCTGATCCTGGTCAGCCAGGGAGCTGGTGCCAGTACCACGGTAGACACCGTGACGCAGGCTGGCGCCCAGGCCCTTGAAGGTGCCTTCCTGGATGACGTAGTCGACGCGGGCGTCACGTTCCCATTCACTGAAGGTACCGTTGCCGTTGGCGTTCTTGCCGTCTTCACCTTTCAGGTAGGAGACCGAGGCTTTCAGGCCTGGCACGCCCAGACGCGCGAAATCATACGAGTACTGACCGAAGGTGGTGTTTTCACCGGCCTTGGCGAACTGGTTGATCATGCTGTCGGTGAACAGGTAGAAGCTCGAACCACCGGCGCCTTCGTTGCGGCCATTGCCGTCAACCACGTTGCCTTGGTTCAGCCAGACGAAGCCACCGTCGTCATTGACGCGCTGGTGGCCCAGCATCAATGCATGGCCACCCAGGGTGTAGGTGAACATGGCGGTCCAGGTCTTGTTGTCGACCTCGCCAGCGTTCTTGGCATAACCGCCGTTGTTGCTGAAGCGGTAGCCGGCTTCACCGTTCTTGCCGTCGCTGCTGCTGTCGAAGTAGCGCAGGTCGGTCTTGAACGACTGGTCGTCAGCGATCTTGAACACGTGGGTCGCGCCCAGGAAGTGCTGCTTGTAGAAGTCTTCCAGGTTCGAGTAGTAGTACTGCAGGGTCAGGTCTGGAGTGAGCTTGTAGTCCAGGCCGCCGTAGCGGAACTTGTTGCTGTCCTGGGTAGCGCCCGCCACGGACAGGCCGGTACGGTTGCTCGAAGCACGGCCCATGGCGTGGGTCAGCTGACCGGCATTGACGGTCAGGTTGTCGATTTCCTTCGACTGGATGGTGCCACCCTCGAAGGTCTGCGGCAGCAGACGACCATCGTTGGCAACCAGGATCGGCAGGTTCGGCGCCAGGGCGCTACCGTAGTGAACCTCGGTCTTGGAGAAGCGAGCCTTGGCGTTACCGCCCACGCGCGCCCACTGGCTCACAGCAGAGCCGTCGGTATCGCTGGGGAAGAAGCTGCTGTTGTCAGGGTGCTTGCCGCGGCCGCCATCCAGGTGAATCCCCCACAGGGCCTGGACATCGACGCCGAAACCAACGGTGCCTTCGGTGAAACCGGACAGGTAGTCAAGCTTGAAGCCCTGACCAGACTCGCGGTTGTCAGCACCGCCGTCACGGTTGTCGTTGTTGAAGTACATGGTGCGCGAGCTGAGCGACAGTTTGCTGTCTTCAACGAAACCGGCAGCGCCTGCTTGTTGGGCGAGAACCCCCAGTGCCACGGCCAGAGCCAGGCTGGACTTGTACATGTTTTGCTCCTCTACGTTCTAATTCTTGTGTATCTCTGGCGGCGGGATCTGCTGCCCTGCTCACCGTGGATTGGCGATTTAGTCCCAAAGCGTGACCATAAAGTCAATCGTTTCTAAACGTTTCGCGACTTTGGTCTAAGGCCACCTGCGCTACAGGATAATGACAATCCTATAAATCCAAAATGACCGTTTTATGAATTTGTAAGATTATTCCGGAATATATTAGGAACCTTTACTACCATTTGTTGTAGCCAGGCGTATCAATCATAACTTTCAGTTATTTGCAAACGTTTGCTCATAACCTAATTCCAGCCGGGTCTAAGGGGCAAAGAGCCTAGCAGTCCTCTCGGTTTTCGCCATTGAGACAGGTCACCGGCGATTCCCTGCTCTTGCCGCTCCTGCCTTACAGCAATTGGCTCCTAAGCTAATTCTAAAAAGTTATTTATTTTCTATTTTTTAGATCATTTAGTCTTCTCGCCATCCATCACATCGATTGCCTGACGAGAGGTTCACCATGATCCCGCACGCTCCGCTGCGCCTGTTCGCCGCCCTGACTCTCGCCAGCACCAGCTGGTTGGCCCAGGCTGCTGACCTGACCGTGGCTTACCAGACCACAGTCGACCCGGCCAAAGTGGCCCAGGTTGATGGCGACTACGAAAAAGCCAGCAAGGCCAGCATCGACTGGCGCAAATTCGACAACGGCGCCGATGTGATCACCGCCGTGGCCAGCGGTGACGTGCAAATTGGCTACCTCGGCTCCAGCCCCCTGGCCGCCGCCGCCACCCGCAAGCTGCCGGTCGAAACCTTCCTGATCGCCACCCAGATTGGTGCTGGCGAAGCGCTGGTGGCGCGCGACACCATCAAGACGCCACAAGACCTGATCGGCAAGAAAGTCGCCGTGCCCTTCGTCTCCACCGGCCACTACAGCCTGTTGGCGGCGCTCAAGGCGTGGAACATCGACCCCACCAAGGTGCAGATCCTCAACCTCGCACCACCGGCCATCATTGCGGCCTGGAAGCGCGGTGACATCGACGCCACCTACGTCTGGGACCCGGCCCTGGGCGTGGCCAAGGAAAACGGCAAAGTGCTGATCACCTCGGGTGAACTGGCCGCAAAAGGCGCACCTACCTTCGACGCCTGGATCGTGCGCAAGGACTTCGCCGACAAGCACCCCGACGTGGTCAAGGCCTTCGCCAAGGTCACCCTCGACGCCTACGCCGACTACCGCAAAGACCCGCAAGCCTGGCTGGCCGACAAAGACAACGTGGCCAAGCTGGTCAAGCTGTCCGGCGCCAAGGCCAGCGATATCCCGGTACTGCTGGAAGGCAACGTCTACCCCTTGGCCGCAGACCAGGCCAACGCCCTGGGTGCGCCAACCACCAAAGCACTGACCGACACGGCTAACTTCCTCAAGCAGCAAGGCAAGGTCGACGCCGTGCTGCCGGACTACTCGCCGTACGTCAGCGCCAAGTTCCTGCCTAATTGACCCGGAGCCAGCCATGGCCTTGCTTGAACTGGAGCGCATCAGCGCACAGTACCCCGGCGCCAGCACCCCGGTGCTGGCCGACATCAACCTGAGCCTGGGGCCACGCCAACTGCTGGTGGCCTTGGGGCCGTCCGGCAGCGGCAAGACTTCGCTGCTCAACCTGATCGCCGGCTTCGTGGCCCCCAGCAGCGGGCGCATCAGCCTGGACGGCGTGCCGGTCAAAGGCCCAGGCGCCGAACGCGGCGTGGTGTTCCAGGACGACGCCTTGCTGCCCTGGCAGAACGTGCTGGGCAACGTCGCCTTCGGCCTTGAGCTGGCCGGCGTGCCGCGCGCGCAACGTGAAGCCAAGGCCCGCGAGATGCTGGCCCTGGTCGACCTGGAAGGGTTCGCCGAGCGGCGCATCTGGCAATTGTCCGGTGGCCAGAAGCAGCGTGTGGGCCTTGCCCGCGCGCTGGCGGCCGACCCACGGGTACTGCTGATGGACGAACCGTTCGGCGCACTCGACGCGTTCACCCGCGAGCAGATGCAAGAGCTGCTGCTGCAGGTCTGGCAGCGCACCGCCAAGCCGGTGTTCCTGATTACTCACGACATCGAAGAAGCCGTATTCCTCGCCAGCGAGCTGGTGTTGCTGGCCCCCAACCCCGGCCGTGTGGTCGAGCGCCTGCAACTGGACTTCGGCCAGCGCTATGCCGCTGGCGAGTCGGCCCGGGCGATCAAGTCCGACCCACGCTTCATCGAAACCCGCGAGCATGTGCTGGCGCGGGTCTTCTCCCAACGCCAAAGCCTGCAGGAGCGCGCATGAGCAGCCTGGACCTGCCGGTCAACGGCAAGCACGATAGCCACACCCGGCCTGCCGAAAAGACACGCCGCCCGCTTTCCACCCGCTGGATCAGCACCCTGACCCTGGCCAGCCTGCTGCTGGTATGGTGGCTGGTGACGGCAGCTGGCTGGATCGAGCCGCTGTTCCTGCCCTCGCCCGGCGACATCCTGGCCAGGGCCTGGACCCTGCTGACCCAAGGCTACATGGATGCCAGCCTGTGGCAGCACCTGGGCGCCAGCCTGGGCCGCATCGGCCTGGCCCTGGTGGCCGCGACCCTGACCGCCATTCCGGTCGGTATCGCCATCGGTTACAACCGCGTGGCGCGGGGCATTCTCGACCCGCTGATCGAGTTCTACCGCCCTATCCCGCCGCTGGCCTATCTGCCGCTCATCGTCATCTGGTGCGGCATTGGCGAGCTGTCGAAAGTGCTGCTGATCTACCTGGCGATCTTCGCCCCGATTGCCATCGCCACCGCTACCGGCGTGCGCACTGTCGACCCGACCAAGCTGCGCGCTGCGCAGTCGCTGGGCGCCAGCAAGGCGCAGTTGATCCGTCACGTGATCCTGCCCAGCGCATTGCCCGACATCCTCACCGGCATCCGTATCGGCCTGGGCGTGGGCTGGTCGACCCTGGTGGCCGCAGAACTGATCGCCGCCACCAGCGGCCTGGGCTTCATGGTGCAGTCGGCGGCGCAGTTCCTGGTCACCGACGTGGTGGTGCTGGGCATCCTGCTGATCGCCCTGATCGCCTTTGCCCTGGAGATGAGCTTGCGCGCCCTGCAACGCAAAACTGGTGCCCTGGCACGGGCAAAGCCACTGACCACGCCGGCATTTCGGCGCCCACAGAACAGATCGAGACCGACATGAGCCTGACCATCACCCCTCTCAGCCCGGCGCTCGGCGCGCAGATCAGCGGCGTGGACATCAGCCGCGCTATCACCGCCGAGCAGCGCGATGCCATCGAACAGGCGTTGCTCAAGCATCAGGTGCTGTTTTTCCGCGAGCAACCGCTCAACCCGGAGCAGCAGGCCAGCTTCGCTGCCCGCTTTGGTGACCTGCACATCCACCCGATCTACCCCAACGTGCCCGAAACCCCGCAGGTGCTGGTACTCGACACGGCGGTCACCGACGTGCGCGACAATGCGGTATGGCACACCGACGTGACCTTTCTGCCGACCCCGGCCCTGGGCGCGGTACTCAGCGCCAAGCAGCTGCCGGCGTATGGCGGCGACACCCTGTGGGCCAGTGGTATTGCCGCGCTGGAAGCCTTGTCGGCGCCGTTGCGCGCGATGCTCGACGGGCTCACCGCTACCCACGACTTCACCAAGTCATTCCCGCTCGAACGGTTTGGCACAACGCCCGAACACCTGGCGCGCTGGGAGGCGACACGGCGCAACAACCCGCCGCTGTCGCACCCGGTGATACGCACCCACCCGGTGAGCGGGCGCAAGGCGCTGTTCGTCAACGAGGGGTTCACCACGCGCATCAACGCGTTGAACGAGTATGAAAGCGAAGCGTTGCTCAAGCTGCTGTTCGCCCATGCGACACGGCCGGAGTTCAGCATTCGCTGGCGCTGGCAGGAAAATGATGTGGCGTTCTGGGACAACCGCGTGACCCAGCATTTTGCGGTGGATGATTACCGGCCTGAGCGGCGGGTGATGCACCGGGCGACGATCCTGGGGGATGCGCCGTTCTGAAAATTGATGGGGCCTGCACCGGCCTCTTCGCGGGGCAAGTCGGATCGCCGCACCGCCGCTCCCACAAGTACCCCGCTGCTCTCAGGCATTGTGCGGAATCTGTGGGAGCGGGCGTTAGGGTCTAGCGGACCAGGTGCAGGTACTGCATGTGCCGCTCGTACTGGTCGAGGATGTCGTTGATGATCTGCTCCTTGCTGTAGCCCACCAGGTCGTAGTTCTGGCTGCCTTCGCTCAGGTGCACCTCCGCCCGGTAATAGCGGCGGTTTTTCAACTCCTGCGTACCCAGCCCACCCAATGCAAACGACGGCGTGAAATAGCCACGCATCTGCACCTGGTAGATGAACGGTTGCTCTTCACCATGGCCGATCTTCAGGCTGACGTTGTCATGGCTGGGGTCGTCCTGGGTAATCAGCACCAGGCCCTTCTGCTCGAACACTTCACGCACATCGGCAATCGCCGGGCGCACCACGTCGTCCATGAAGCGGTACACCTCATCACGCGACGGAAAGTGCACCGCCTGGCTCAGGCGCTGGCGCCAGCCACCACGCCCGCGGCGTGACTGGGCGAACGGGGCCAGCGAATGCATCTGCGCGATCTGCCGCTGGGACTCCAGGTAGAACGCCTTGTGCAGCCCCCACATCATGCACAGCAAGATCAGCGAGAACGGCAGCGAGGTCAGCACCACCGCCGACTTCAGCGAATCGATGCTGCCGGCAAACAGCAGCGCGCTGGTGATCAGCGCGGTCATCGCACCCCAGAAGATCCGCAACCAGTTAGGCCCGTCTTCATCCGGGTCACCGCCCTTGGCCGACAAGGTCGACAACACCACGGTGCCCGAGTCGGCCGAAGTGACGAAGAACACGAAACTGATGAACACCGTCGTCGCGATCACCGCCTTGCTCCAGGGATACGTTTCCAGCAGCAGGTACAGGCTCATCGACGGGTTATCCAGGGCAGACTGGCCAAGCGCGGTCATGCCGTGGTTGATGACCTGGTCCAGGGCGCTGTTGCCGAAGATCGACATCCACGCCAGGGTGAAGCCCAGGGGGATCAGCAACACGCCGAAGACGAATTCGCGGATGGTACGGCCACGCGAGATGCGCGCAATGAACAAGCCCACGAAGGGCGCCCAGGCAATCCACCAGGCCCAGTAGAACACCGTCCAGCCGCCCAGCCAGTCGCGGTTTTCACCGTAGGCATAGACGTCGAAGCTCTTGCGTGGCAAGGCGCCGAGGTAATCACCCAGGTTTTGGATCAGCGTATTGAACAGGTGCTGGGTGGGGCCGGCGAACAGCACGAACAGCAGCAGGGCGCAGGCCAGGAACAGGTTGATGTCGCTCATCACCCGCACGCCCTTCTCCACCCCGGCGACCGCCACGGCCACCGCCGCCCCCATCATCAAGGTGATCAGGGCCACCTGCACCCACTGGCTGTGGCTGATACCGAACAGGTAGTCGAGGCCGGCGTTCAGGTGCAACACGCCAAAGCCCATGTCGGCGCCCAGGCCAAACACCGTGGCAATGATGCCGAAGCCGTCCACCGCGTAGCCGATCGGCCCGTTGATACGTTTGCCGATCAGCGGGTACAGCGCCGAGCGCAGGGCCAGTGGCAGGTTATGCCGGTAGGCGAAGTAGGCCAGTGCCATGCCGACGAAGGCAAACACACCCCAGCCGTGCAGGCCCCAGTGCAGGAACAGGATCTGCATCGCCTGGCGCCCGGCCTCTGCCGTGCCCGCTTCGCCCTGGGGCGGCTGCAGCATGTGGGTCAGGGGTTCGGACACGCAGAAGAAGAACAGCGTGATGCTGATGCCGGCGGCAAACAGCATGCCGGCCCAGGACAGGTAGCTGAACTCGGGTTCGTCGTGGTCGGCACCGAGTTTGATCTTGCCGTAGCCGGACAAGGCGGTGACCACCACGAAGACCAGGTACAGCGTCATCGCCAGCATGTAGTACCAGCCGACCGTGTTGGCCGCCCAGTTCTGCGCCGCCAGCAACCAGTCGCCGGCAGCTTGAGGGTTGATGATGACCACCAAGCCGAAGAGAAGGATGAAGCTTGCCGCGAAATAGAACACCGGGGGGTTCATGCGGATCTTGCCATTGGCAAGGGATGGGTTCGGTGCACTCATCGGGCATGCACCTCGTCGAGTGACGAAAGGTTCGGAATGAACGGGTTCAGCAAAGGAATCCTCCTGTTGAACACCGGCAGCGGACCAGCGTTTATCATTGAACAAGCGTTCAAGTTAAACATGGATCGGGATTTGATGCGAACCGCGGTGCTGATCGGCACATGGCAGGCCCGGCCCTTTCGCGGGGCCAGGCTGCAAATAGCTTAGGTCAGTTCTTGTCCTGGCAATCGAGCTGCAGGTTCGCCTGGGTAATGTTGCTCTCGGCCGGCACGCTGCGGGTCAGCCACACGTTACCGCCAATGGTCGAGCCCTTGCCGATGGTAATGCGCCCCAGGATCGTCGCCCCCGCATAGATCACCACATCGTCCTCGACGATGGGGTGGCGCGGCAGGCCTTTGTGCAGCGTTCCCGACTCATCGCTGGGGAAGCGCTTGGCGCCCAGGGTCACGGCCTGGTAGATACGCACACGCTCGCCGATGATGGCCGTCTCGCCAATCACCACCCCGGTGCCATGGTCGATGAAGAAGCTCGGCCCGATCTGCGCCCCGGGGTGGATGTCGATACCGGTTGCCGAATGCGCCAGCTCCGAACTGATACGGGCCAGCAGCGGCAGGCCCGCCTGGTACAGATGGTGCGCCAAACGGTGATGGATGATCGCCAGAATGCCGGGGTAGCACAGCAGCACTTCGTCAACACTGCGCGCCGCCGGGTCGCCGTGGTAGGCGGCCAGCACGTCGGTGTCGAGCAGCACGCGCAAGTTGGGCAACGCCGCGGCAAAGGCCTGGATCAGGCGCAGGGCCTGGGCATCGACGGCTGCCAGGTCGCCCTGGCTGTGCCGGGCGGCGTAGCGCAGCTCCAGGCGGGCCTGGGCCAGTAACGCGGTCAAGGCGGCGTCCAGGGTGTGGCCTACGTAGAAATCCTCGCTCTCTTCACGCAGGTCGACCGGCCCCAGCCGCATGGGGAACAGCGCCCCGCACAACTGTTCGAGGACTTGCCGCATGGCCTCGCGAGAAGGCAGTTCGCGCCCACCCTGCTCGCCAATGCTGCGGCCATTGCGGCTGCGCCACTGCTCGCGGGCGCTGCGCAAACCACTGACGATGCTGTGCAGCTGCCAATGGGCGGATGTTGGTTGTTCGCTCACGGTGTTCTCCTGCCTGGGGCCAATCTGTCGTTATGCAATCCACTCTACGGCAAATCCATCCCTTGGAAAAAACAACGCTTTATTCCATCCTGCGCTAAGTAGGGCATAAGCCGCGATGACGGCGCCAGCATCCTGGCCTAACCTCAAAGCTGACCTACCTCGACAGAAAAACAAAAAAGGAATAATAAGATAATTTTTTATTATTTCCTGGCCTAAGCGGCCAACTCTATAGTCGCCACCCACCACTTCCACAACAAGCGCGGGGCCTGACATGTCGAAATTCGCCAAACCGCTACTCAACGCCAGCCTGGCCATCCTGCTGGGTGCCGGCCTGCTCAGCCAGGCGTTCGCCGGCGAGCAATTGAAAACCATCCAGGAAAAGGGCGTGATCAACGTCGGTCTGGAGGGCACCTACCCGCCCTTCAGCTTCCAGGACGAAAACGGCAAGCTGAGCGGCTTCGAAGTCGAGCTTTCCGAGCTGCTGGCCAAGGAGCTGGGGGTCAAGGCCAAGGTTCAACCGACCAAATGGGATGGCATCCTCGCGGCACTGGAGTCCAAGCGGCTGGATGTGGTGATCAACCAGGTGACCATTTCCGAAGAGCGCAAGAAGAAGTACGACTTCTCCGAGCCCTACACCGTCTCTGGCATTCAGGCGCTGATCCTGAAGAAGAAGGCCGAACAGCTGAACATCAAGACCGCGCAGGACCTGGCAGGCAAGAAGGTCGGCGTGGGCCTGGGCACCAACTACGAACAATGGGTGAAGCAGGACGTGCCGAAAGCGGACGTGCGCACCTACGAGGATGACCCGAGCAAGTTCGCCGACCTGCGCAACGGCCGCATCGACGCCATCCTGATCGACCGCCTGGCCGCGTTGGAATACGCGCAAAAAGCCAAGGACACGGAACTGGCCGGTGACGCCTTCTCGCGTCTGGAAAGCGGCGTGGCCCTGCGCAAGGGCGAGCCTGAACTGCTGGCGGCCATCAACAAGGCCATCGACAAGCTCAAAGCCGACGGCACGTTGGCCAAGCTGTCGGAAAAATACTTCGGTGCCGATGTCACCAAATGATCGCTGAAAGCCTGCAACTCGTTGTCGATTCCACGCCCTTCCTGCTGAAGGGCGCGGGTTATACGGTGCTGCTCAGTGTCGGCGGCATGTTCTTCGGCCTGGTGCTGGGCTTTGCCCTGGCCCTGATGCGGCTGTCGAAGATCCTGCCGCTGGACTGGCTGGCACGCATCTACGTGTCGTTCTTCCGGGGCACGCCGCTGCTGGTGCAGCTGTTCGTGATCTACTTCGGCATGCCGCAGATCGGTATCGAACTCGACCCGATCCCGGCCTCGCTGATCGGCCTGTCGCTGAACATGGCCGCCTATATCTGCGAAATCCTGCGGGCGGCGATTTCCTCGATCGACCGTGGCCAGTGGGAGGCCGCCGCCAGCATTGGCATGACCCGCACCCAGGCCATGCGCCGGGCAATCTTGCCGCAGGCTTTGCGCACAGCCTTGCCGCCGCTGGGCAACAGCTTCATCTCGCTGGTCAAGGACACCGCCCTGGCGGCGACCATTCAGGTGCCCGAGCTGTTCCGCCAGGCCCAGCTGATTACTGCGCGCACCTTCGAAGTCTTCACCATGTACCTGGCTGTGGCCGTTATCTACTGGATACTCTGCAGTATCCTCGCGCACTTCCAGAACCGCATGGAAGCGCGGGTCAACCAACATGACCAGGAGCACTGAGCATGATCGTAGTCAAGGGCCTGTCCAAGCAGTTCAAGGGCCAGACCGTGCTCAACGGCATCGACCTTACCGTGCAGCCGGGCGAAGTGGTCGCCATCATCGGCCCCAGCGGCTCTGGCAAGACCACCTTCCTGCGCTGCCTGAACCTGCTGGAAACCCCCGACGCGGGGCAGATCCAGATCGGCGCCATCAGCATCGATGCCAATCGCCCGCTGGGCGGTCAGCAAAGTGCGATCCGCCGGTTGCGCCAGCAGGCCGGGTTCGTGTTCCAGAACTTCAACCTGTTCCCGCACCGCACTGCCCTGGAGAACGTGATCGAGGGGCCGGTGATCGTCAAGAAAACGCCCCGCGACCAAGCCGTGGCACTGGGGCGCAAGCTGTTGGCCAAGGTCGGCCTGGCGGGCAAGGAAGACGCCTACCCCCGGCGCCTGTCCGGTGGCCAGCAGCAGCGGGTAGCCATTGCCCGTGCCCTGGCCATGGAGCCTGAGGTGATCCTGTTCGACGAACCCACCTCGGCGCTCGACCCCGAGCTGGTCGGTGAAGTGCTCGCCACCATCCGCGGCCTCGCCGAAGAGAAGCGCACCATGATCATCGTCACCCACGAGATGAGCTTTGCGCGGGATGTGGCGAACCGGGTGATCTTCTTCGACAAGGGGGTGATCGTCGAGCAGGGCGAGGCCAAGGCGTTGTTTGCCGCGCCCAAGGAAGAACGTACTCGGCAGTTCTTGCGCAAGTTTCTCGGTACTGCGGCTTCCGAGTAAGCCTGCACCGGCCTCTTCGCGGGTTTGCCCGCGATAGGGGCCGGCACACCCGCTGCACATCTCGACTTCTATATATATTCCAAAAGGTTAGTTCATAATCTCTTAATAAGCCATTAGGGTATATACACCGGACCACCGGACCAGCAAACGTCTGTCGCCATCAGCTGAAGCGACACAACTACTTTTGTGAGGTTAGGAATGGTCAGGATCACAATCACAATCACCCCAGTGCGTATCGCCAGGGCATTGAGTGCAGCCAAGGAGCGGTACTGATGTCCAGCCAGCCAAATACCCTTTTCCACAGCGACCTCGACAGCTCGCCCCTGCTGCTGCCAGCCAAGGTGCTGCGCAACGACGCCGAAGCCCTGCAAGCTGCTCGCGAGCTGGCCGATGTGGCCCGTGAGCAGGCCGCGCGCCGCGACCAGCAACGCAAGCTGCCATGGGCAGAGATCGAGCAGTTCACCCGCAGCGGCTTGGGCAGCATCAGCGTACCCAAGGCCCACGGCGGCCCTGATGTCTCGTTCGAAACCGTCGCCGAAGTATTCCGCCTGATCAGTGCCGCCGACCCGGCCCTGGGCCAGATCCCGCAGAATCAGTTCGGCATGCTGCAGTTGCTGCGCCTGACGGCCACCGAGGCACAGCAGGCGGTGATCTTCCGCAGCGTGCTGGACGGCTGGCGCATCGGCAACGCCGGCCCCGAGCGCGGCACTAAAGACACCCTGACCCTGAAGGCGAAGATCACCCTCACGGGCGACGGCTATCGCATCAGTGGCGAAAAGTTCTACTCCACTGGTGCCCTGTTCGCCCACTGGGTGGCGGTCAAGGCGCTGGATGACGAGGGCCGCCAGCGCCTGGCCTTCGTCCGCCGTGGCAGCCCGGGCCTGCGCATCGTCGATGACTGGTCCGGTTTCGGCCAACGCACCACTGCCAGCGGCACCGTGCTGCTTGACCAGGTGCCGGTGGACGCGGAACTGGTGATCGACAACTGGCGCCAGCGTGACATCCCCAATATCCAGGGGGCAGCCTCGCAGTTGATCCAGGCCGCCATCGACGCCGGCATCGCCGAAGCAGCCATCGAAGAGGCCATCCGCTTTGTGCGGGAGAAGTCGCGGCCGTGGATCGAGGCCAAGGTCGAGCGCGCCAGCGACGACCCGTATGTGATTGCCGATATCGGCCGCCTCAAGCTTGAGCTGCACGCTGCCGAGGCGCTGCTGCGCAAGGCGGCGCGGGTACTCGATGAGGTCAATGCAGCGCCAGTGGACGCAACCGCTGCGGCCCGCGCTTCGATCGCCGTGGCCGAGGCCAAGGTGTTGACCACCGAAATCAGCCTGCAGGCCAGCGAGAAGCTGTTCGAGCTGGCCGGCAGCCGCGCCACCCTTGCCGAGTTCAACCTCGACCGCCACTGGCGCAATGCCCGGGTGCACACCCTGCATGACCCGGTGCGCTGGAAGTACCACGCGGTGGGGGCCTACCACCTCAACGGCACCCTGCCTGCTCGGCATTCCTGGATCTGATTTTTTGGCCCTGGGGGCTGCTGTGCAGCCCTTTCGCGACGCAAGGCCGCTCCTACAGACAGCCCCCGATCCCTGTAGGAGCGGCCTTGCGTCGCGAAAGGGCCGCGAAGCGGCCCCAAAGGCCCCGGAGAAACACCATGACCACAAACATCATCACCCACGACACCCAAGCCCTGGCCATCGCCGAAGACATCGCCCAGCAACTGCGCCGCGACAGCGCCCTGCGCGACCGCGAGCGCCGCCTGCCCCTCGCCGAGCTCGACCTGTTCACCCGCTCTGGCCTGTGGGCCATCAGCGTACCCAAGGCCTTTGGCGGCGCCGGTGTCTCCAACGTTACCCTGGCCAAGGTCATCGCCCGCATTGCCCAGGCCGACGCCTCGCTCGGGCAAATACCGCAAAACCATTTCTACGCCCTGGAACTGCTGCGCGTAAACGGCAGCCCCGAGCAGCAACAGCGCCTGTACGCCGAAGTGCTGGCGGGCCGGCGCTTCGGCAATGCCTTGGCCGAGCTGGGCACGAAAACCGCCAACGACCGCACCACCCGCCTGACCCGAGATGGCGACGGCTTTCGTATCAATGGCCGCAAGTTCTACGCCACCGGCGCCCTTTACGCCCAGCGCATCCCCACCTCGGTGATCGACGAAGACGGCGTGCAGCAACTGGCCTTCGTCCCCGCCGACAGCCAGGGCCTGCAGGTGATCGACGACTGGAGCGGTTTTGGCCAGCGCACCACCGGCAGTGGCTCGGTGGTATTCGACAACGTGTGGGTGCGCACCGAAGACGTCGTGCCGTTCCAGAGCGCCTTCGAACGCCCGACCCCGGTCGGCCCACTGGCACAGATCCTCCACGCTGCCATCGACACCGGCATCGCCCGCGCCGCCTACGAGGATGCCCTGCACTTCGTGCGCACCCGCAGCCGCCCCTGGGTCGACTCGGGCCTGGACAAGGCCAGCGAAGACCCACTGACCCTGAAAAGCTTCGGCCAGCTCGCAATCCGCCTGCACGCCACCGAAGCCCTGCTGGAACGCGCGGGCGAATACCTCGACCGCGCCCAGCAGGACAGCAGCGCCGACAACGTCGCCGCCGCCTCCATCGCCGTGGCCGAAGCACGCGCCATCAGCACCGAAATCTCCCTCGCCGCCGGTACCACGCTGTTCGAACTGGCCGGCAGCCAGGCCACCCTGGCCGAGCACAACCTCGACCGCCACTGGCGCAACGCCCGGGTGCACACCCTGCACGACCCGGTGCGCTGGAAGTACCACGCCATCGGCAACTACTACCTCAACAACGAAAACCCGCCGCGCCGGGGGACCATCTGATGGCCAAGCAGATGCTGCTCAATGCCTTCAACATGAACTGCATCGGGCATATCAACCATGGCCTGTGGACCCACCCGCGGGACACCTCGACCCAGTACAAGACCCTCGCGTACTGGACCGACCTGGCCCGCCTGCTGGAACGGGGGCTGTTCGACGGGCTGTTCATCGCCGACATCGTCGGCACCTACGATATTTATGGCCAGTCGCTGGAGGTGACCCTCAAGGAGTCGATCCAGCTGCCGGTCAACGACCCCTTGCTGCTGGTTTCGGCCATGGCCGCAGTCACCCGCCACCTGGGCTTCGGCCTTACCGCCAACCTCACGTACGAAGCGCCCTACCTGTTCGCCCGCCGCCTCTCCACCCTCGACCACCTGAGTAATGGCCGGGTCGGCTGGAACATCGTCACCGGCTACCTCGACAGCGCTGCCCGCGCCGTGGGCCTGGCGCAGCAACCCGAGCACGACCGCCGCTACGACCAGGCCGACGAATACCTGCAGGTGCTGTACAAACTGCTCGAAGGTAGCTGGGCCGACGATGCCGTGGTCGCCGACCGCGAGCAGCGCATCTACGCCCAGCCCGACAAGGTGCGCAAGGTCAGCCACCACGGCGAGTTCTACAACGTCGAGGGCTACCACCTGAGCGAGCCGTCACCGCAGCGCACACCGGTGCTGTTCCAGGCGGGCAGCTCCACGCGTGGCCTGGCGTTCGCCGGCAACCATGCCGAATGCGTGTTCATCAGCGGCCAGGACAAAACCGCCACCCGCGCCCAGGTCGACAAGGTACGCGCCGCCGCCCAGGCAGCCGGCCGCGACCCGCAGGCCATCAAGGTGTTCATGGGCATCACGGTGATCGTTGCCGCCACCGAGCAACAGGCCCAGGCCAAGCATGCCGAGTACCTGCGTCATGCCAGCCCAGAGGCTGGCGTTGCGCACTTCGCCGCCTCCACCGGCATCGATTTTGCGGCCTTTGGGCTGGACGAGCCGATCGGTTTCAGCAAGGGCAACGCCATTCAGTCGGCCACCCGCCAGCTGCAGGAAAACGCCTGGACCCGCCGCCGTCTGCTTGAGCAACACGCCCTGGGCGGCCGCTACGTGACCTTGGTCGGCACACCCGAGCAGGTCGCCGATGCGTTGATCGCCTGGCTCGACGAAACCGGGCTGGACGGCTTCAACCTGACCCGCACCGTCACCCCGGAAAGCTTTGAAGACTTCATCGACCTGGTCATCCCGCAACTGCAACAGCGTGGCCGTTACAAGACCGCCTACGCCGAAGGCACCCTGCGCGCGAAGCTGTTCGACACCGACCACCCGCACCTGCCCGCCAGCCACCCCGGCTCGGCCTACCGCTTCACCCCAACCCCTGCCCCGACGGGAGCCTTGCACCATGCTTGAGAAACTGTTCCGGCCCGTCGCGGCCATGGCCTTCACCCTCGGCCTGTACGCCAGCGCGATCGCCGCCGAGCCCTTGAAGATCGGCACCACCTCAGCCTTCGCCATCCCACTGGAAGCCGCCGTGGAAGAGGCTCACAAGCAGGGCCTGGAGGTGAAGCTGATCGAGCTCAGCGACTGGATCGCACCCAATGTCAGCCTCAACAGCGGCGACATCGACGTGAACTACTTCCAGCACATCCCGTTCCTGGAAAACGCCAAGGCCGCCGCAGGCTTCAACCTGGTGCCTTACGCGCCGGGCATCATCAACAACGTCGGCTTGTACGCCAAGCGATACAAAAGCTTCGCCGAGCTTCCCGAAGGCGCCAGCGTGGCCATCGCCAACGACCCGATCAACAGCGGCCGTGGCCTGCAGCTGCTGGCCAAGGCCGGGCTGATCACGCTCAAGCCGGGGGTCGGCTACAAGGCCACCGAGGACGACATCGTCGCCAACCCCAAGAAACTGAAGATTCTGCAGGTCGAGGCGGTGCAACTGGTGCGCGCCTATGACGACGCCGACCTGGTCCAGGGCTACCCGGCCTACATCCGCCTGGCCAACACCTTCGACGCCACCTCGGCGCTGCTGTTCGACGGCCTGGAAAACAAGGAGTACGTGATCCAGTTCGTCATCCGTCCGCAAAACAAGGACGACCCCCGCCTGGCCAAGTTCGTCGACATCTACCAGCACTCGCCCGCCGTGCGCGCGGCGTTGAACAAAGCCCACGGCAACCTCTACCAGGCCGGTTGGGAGGGCTGACATGAGCCAGGCCAGCGCACTCAGGGCGCCGACACCACAACCATTGCCGCCAACGGCCAAGGAACAGGCCCTGCGCCCCGACGTCAATGAAGCCCATGTGCGCTTCATCGGCCTGGGCAAGACCTACCCTGGCCAGGCGCAGCCCGCCTTGCACGGCATCGACCTGAACATTCGCCGGGGTGAGATCTTCGGCATCATCGGCCGCAGCGGCGCCGGCAAGTCATCGCTGCTGCGTACCATCAACCGCCTGGAGCAGCCCAGCCAAGGCCGCGTGCTGATCGACCAGGTGGACATCGCGCCATTGGACGAGGACCGCCTGGTCACGCTGCGCCGTCGCATCGGCATGATCTTTCAGCACTTCAACCTGATGTCGGCCAAGACCGTGTGGCAGAACGTCGAGCTGCCGCTGAAGGTGGCCGGGGTGCCCAAGGCCGAACGCCAACGCAAGGTCCGCGAACTGCTGGAGCTGGTTGGCCTGCAGGAAAAGCACCAGGTCTACCCGGCGCAGCTTTCCGGCGGGCAGAAACAGCGGGTCGGTATTGCCCGGGCACTGGTGCACGACCCCGAGATCCTCTTGTGCGACGAGGCCACATCGGCACTGGACCCCGAAACCACGGCCTCGATCCTGGAGCTGCTGCGCGACATCAACCAGCGCCTGGGCCTGACCATCGTACTGATCACCCATGAGATGGCGGTGATCCGCGATATCTGCCACCGCGTGGTAGTACTGGAGCGTGGCGAAGTGGTCGAACAGGGCGAGGTCTGGCGGGTATTCGGGGCGCCACGTCACGAGGTGACCCGCACCTTGCTCGCGCCGTTGCAGGCCAAGCTGCCGGCTAGCTTGCAGGCCAGCCTCAAAGCCAGCCCGGTGAGCCGCGACAGCGCCGTGGTACTCAAGCTGACCCTGCTCGGCGAGCCGGAGCTATCGGCCCTGTTCAACGACCTGGGCGGGCGTGTACGCCTGCTGCAAGGGGGTGTTGAAACCATCGGTGAGCATGCGCTCGGGCAGTTGATCCTGTCGGTGCAGCACTCGCCACACGAAACCCACCAGTTGCTGGCGCGCGCCCGCCGTTGGGCCGAAGACGTGGAGGTATTGGGCCATGTGGTTTGATCGCCTGCTTGAAGGCTTGCTCGATACCCTGCTGATGGTCGGCGTGTCTTCGCTGATCGCCCTGTTGGTCGGGGTACCGATGGCGGTGCTGCTGGTCACCAGCGACAAAGGCGGAATATTCGAGGCGCGCCTGCTTAACCGGGTGTTGGGCGCGTTCGTCAACCTGTTCCGCTCGATCCCGTTTCTGATCCTGATGGTCGCGCTGATACCCTTCACCCGCCTGCTGGTCGGTACTACCTACGGCGTGTGGGCGGCCGTGGTACCGCTGACCATCGCCGCCACACCCTTCTTTGCACGCATTGCCGAAGTGAGCTTGCGCGAAGTCGACCATGGCTTGGTCGAAGCCGCGCAAGCCATGGGTTGCCGGCGCTGGCACATCGTCTGGCATGTGCTGTTGCCCGAAGCGCTGCCGGGCATCGTCGGCGGGTTCACCATCACCCTGGTGACCTTGATCAACTCGTCGGCCATGGCCGGGGCGATTGGCGCCGGTGGGCTGGGGGATATTGCCTATCGCTATGGGTACCAGCGCTTTGACAGCCAGGTCATGCTGACCGTGATTGCCATGCTGGTCGCGCTGGTGGCGGTGATTCAGCTGGGTGGGGATCGGTTAGCGAAGGGGTTGAACAAGCGGTGAGCCATTTTTTTGGGGGGCCGCTGTGCGGCCCCAAGATCATACGGGCACCACCTCACTCCCAATCCAAATCCCCAGCCGGCATCGGCCGCCCAAACCAGTACCCCTGCCCCAACTGACACTGTTCCTGCAGCAAAAAGCTGGCCTGCTCATGCTGCTCGATGCCCTCGGCATGCACCTGCATGCCCATGCTGCGGGCCAGGGCGATGATCACCCGCACAATCGCAATGTCATCGTCGTCATGCGGCAACCCGGCGACAAAACCCTGGTCGATCTTCAACTTCTGCACCGGCAAGCGCTTGAGGCGCAGCAGCGACGAATAGCCTGTACCGAAATCGTCGATAGCCAAGGTGACCCCCAGCTCACGCAAGCGATGCAGCTGCTCCAGCGCTACTTCCGGGTCTTCCATCACTGCGCTTTCGGTCACTTCCAGTTCGAGCAACGCCGGGTCAAGGCCGGTTTCGTGCAACACCTCGGCCACCTGCCGATACAGCGCGTGCTGGCCAAACAGGCGGCTTGAGATATTCACCGCCACAAAGGCCATTTGCCGGCCTTCACGCTGCCACTGCACCATCTGCCGACACGCCTGGCGCAGCACCCAGGCGTCGATCTCGGCAATCAGCCCGGTGCGTTCGGCGATCGGGATGAATTCGCTCGGGGGCACCAGGCCGCGTTGCGGATGCTGCCAGCGTACCAGCGTCTCGACCCCAACCCGCTTCGCCGTGGCCAGGTCGTGCACCGGCTGGAAGTACGCCCGCAGTTCGTCCTGCTCCAGCGCCCGGCGCAGCTCCCCGGCGGTTTCCACCCGGTGCTGGGCGTGCGCGGTCAGCTCCTCGGTGTACAGCGCATAGCAGGCGCGCCCGCTGCTCTTGGCCTTGAACAGCGCCGAGTCGGCGTTACGCAGCAGCTGCTCGGCGCTCAAGGCATCGCTGGGGAACAGGCCGATGCCCACGCTGACACTGATGAACAGGCGATGCCCATCAAACACGAACGGCTCGCGCATACGCTCGATGATGCGCTGCGCCAGCTTGCCGGCCTGGCCGACCTGCTGGCAGTTCTCGGCCAGCACACCGAACTCGTCGCCGCCCAGGCGCGCCAGGGTCACACCGCTGCCCACCACCTCACCCAGGCGCTCGCCCACCAGCTTGAGCAACTGGTCGCCAATGGTGTGGCCAAGCCCGTCGTTGATGCTCTGGAAATGGTCCAGGTCGAGCAGCAGCAAGCCGCAACCGCGCTTGTTGGCTTGCGCCGTCACCAGTGCCTGTTCGACGCGGTCGGTGAACAGCAAGCGGTTGGGCAGGCCGGTCAGCGGGTCGTGATGCGCCAGGTAGGCCAGCTCTTGCTCGGTATGCTTGATCGCGCTGATGTCGCTGAACACCGCCACGTAATGGCTCAGCTCGCCGGCGTCATCGTGTATGGCACGGATGGTTTGCCATTGCGGGTAGATCTCGCCACTTTTGCGGCGGTTCCAGATCTCGCCGCTCCACTCGCCCTTCTCGGCCAGGGTGGCGAAGATCTGCTGATAGAACGCCACGCCATGGCGGCCCGACTTGAACTTGTTCGGGCGCTGGCCAACGACCTCGTCCTGCTGGTAGCCGGTGATGCGCATGAAGGCGCGATTGACGTGCACGATCAAGCCTTGGCGGTCGGTCACCAGTACGCCTTCGAGGGTACTGTCGAACACCGCCGCCGCCATGCGCAGCCGCTCGCGGTCCTCGCCGCGCAGACGCACGCCGATGCCGATGAAATTCAGCAGCCGCGCGCGCGAAACGAAGATCAGCACCGCGCTGAACATCACCCAGATAACCACATTGATCTGCTGCCCCACGGTCAGCGCCAGCGGGTCGTCAGTCATCCCCTGCAGCAGCACTTGGGCCAGCACCAGCCAGAGGATCGACAGCACCACGTAGAGCGCTGCCATGCGCAAGGCGTCGCGAACGGAAACAGACATGTCGGGGGGAGTGGCCCTTGAACGAAGATCAGGCATTATAAAGGTTGAAACATGTCGTGACGTCCTATCTGAATGGGTGACTGGTTTTATTTCCCTGCCAAGGGATAATCATGCCCTTCCCCTGTGTTCTCGAGGGTTTTAACACCTATGTGGTACAACGGCCTGCTCGACTTGTCGGCCTGGCAACTGGTCGGCATCACACTGCTGATGACCCATGTGACCATCGTCAGCGTCACGGTTTACCTGCATCGCTACTCCGCGCACCGGGCCTTGGAGCTCAATGGCGCGCTCAAGCACTTCTTCCGCTTCTGGCTGTGGCTGACCACGGCGCAGAACACCCGCGAGTGGACTGCCGTCCACCGCAAGCACCACGCCAAGTGCGAAACCCCGGACGACCCGCACAGCCCGGTACACAAGGGCTTGAGCACGGTCCTGCGCAAAGGCGCCGAACTCTACCGCGAAGAGGCGCGCAACCCCGAAACCTTGCGCATCTACGGCAAGAACTGCCCGGACGACTGGATCGAGCGCAACCTCTACTCGCGCTACAAGCTGGGCGGCATTGCCCTGCTGGCAGTGATCGACCTGCTGCTGTTCGGCACCCTCGGCATCACCGTCTGGGCGGTGCAGATGATGTGGATTCCGTTCTGGGCTGCCGGTGTGGTCAACGGCCTTGGCCATGCGGTGGGCTACCGCAATTTCGAATGCCGTGACGCTGCCACCAACCTGGTGCCGTGGGGCATCGTCATCGGTGGCGAAGAGCTGCACAACAACCACCACACCTACCCCAACTCGGCCAAGCTCTCGGTCAAGCGCTGGGAGTTCGACATGGGCTGGGCCTGGATCCGCCTGTTCTGCATGTTGCGCCTGGCCAAGGTGCAGCGCGTGGCACCGATCGCCCACCGGGTAGAAGGAAAGGCGAACCTGGACATGGACACCGCCATGGCCATCCTCAACAACCGCTTCCAGATCATGGCCCAGTACCGCAAGCTGGTGATCGGCCCGCTGGTCCAGCAGGAACTGGCCAAGGTCGATGCGTCGGTACGCCACCGCTTCCGCCGCGCCAAGCGCCTGCTGTCGCGCGAGACCAGCCTGCTGGAAGACCGCCACCACGTACGCATCGAGTCGCTGCTCGCACACAGCCAGGCGCTCAAGGTCATCTACGAAAAGCGCCTGGCCTTGCAGCAAATCTGGGCGCGCACCAGCGCAAATGGCCACGACATGCTCGCCGCCATGAAGGACTGGGTGCACGAGGCCGAAGCCAGCGGTATTCACGCCCTGCACGACTTCGCCGCACAGCTCAAGACCTACTCCCTGCGCCCGACTGGCGCCTGAAGGCCGTTGATCGGCACGCTCTTCTGGCAGGGCGTGCCGCTCGGAACTTCCCCCTCTGGTTTCGACTCCAACCCGGCACATCGCCCGCGTGGCGGGCCTGATGCTGGCCGCACGCTTCCTTGTCGAGACTCGCTCCGTGCACATGGCCAAAAAACTCCCAACATCCCTGCCCGGCACCCCACCTCCAGAAGCCGCCCAAACCTTGCTGGCCTTGCTTCACGCCCAAGGCGAAGTCGCGCGCCTGAGTGAGCGCGAACAGCTGTTCAGTTCATTGCTCGACAGCGTCAACGCCGTGCTTTGGGCGTTCGACTGGGAAGCCCGCCAGGTGCTGTACGTCAGCCCTGCCTACGAACGCATCTTTGGCCGCCCGGCCAGCCTGGTGCTGGCCGACTACAACGAGTGGCGCGACAGCATCTACCCCGACGACCTCGAATACGCCGAGCGCAGCCTGGCCCAGGTGCTGCTCAAAGGTTCGGTGGAAGACCGCGAGTACCGCATCCTCAATGCCGAAGGCCAGGTGCGCTGGCTGAGCGACAAGTGCTACATCAACCAGCAGCGCGAGGGCGAGCAGCGGGTGATCGTTGTCGGCATCGCCGAGGACATCACCGAGAAGAAGCAGCTTGAAGGCGAACTGCATCGCCTGGCCACCACCGACGTGCTGACCCAAAGCAGCAACCGCCGGCACTTCTTCGAATGCGCCCAACAGGCGTTCGAAAGCGCCCGCGAGGACGGCACGCCCCTGGCATTCCTGCTGCTGGACATCGACGACTTCAAGCAGGTCAATGACAGTTACGGCCACCAGGAAGGCGACCAGGTACTGCAACGCATCGCTGACAGCGGCAAAGCCGTGCTACGCCGGGGCGACCAGTTCGGGCGTATTGGTGGCGAGGAGTTTGCGGCAGTGTTCCCTGGCTGCAATGCGCAGGTGGCAGAGCAGATTGCCGAGCGTTTGCAACGCGAGATCCAACGGCTGAGCTTCAGCCATGGCGATCACGAATATGGTGTGACCGTGAGCCAGGGGCTGACGGCGTTGAGCGACGAGGACGAGTCCCTGGACAGCCTGTTCGCCCGCGCCGATGCGGCGATGTACCGGGCCAAACGCCAGGGGAAGAACCAGATCGTACGGGGGTAGTTAGGTGAAAACTTTCTCGCCTGCGACACGCTCAGAGTCGCGATTGAAATTCCACAAAACAATACATAGATCGCTGTAGGAAACTTCTGAAAAACCAAGTCTATAAATATAACAACAAAAGTTCTTACAGTGATTCAGCGGTGTCGCGTGGGAAAAATCTAAAATTAATTCCTGAGCACCACTGAGCAAACAACTGCTTAATACCATGTGACATCATCAAGCCTGTCGTAAAGGTCTCTAGGTGACACATGGCTATCAAATTCGAGCCGAGGGTAGGGCAAATACTGGAATGCAATTATGGGGAGTACAGGATCGGTAGATCAGCAGCGGATCCCCCCTGCCTTTACGATTTCCGCTTGAAACCTGAAATGGTAAAAAATCGACTGGTGGTGGTCCTTAATGGCAAAATCGATTCCAACGCGTGCATTGTGGTGCCGCTCTCTTCCACAAGAGATGCCGGAAAGCTGAGTCGAGGGTGGCATGTAGAGATACCTGCACACCTGATTGAAGAGCTGCCTTACTTCAAACAACGAATCCGCTGGGCAAAATCTGACTTGGTGGCGCAAGTGAGCAGAGAGCGCTTGTTTAAACCCAGACAGATTGGGCGGGGTCATCTTGACCTGATACTGACTCGCGAAGTTGTGGAGCATCTACAACGCGCCGTGATCAAAGTCATGAATGCAGCATCCTTACTCAAGATTTGACAACAACAGCCTTCTCGATTATCGTGCCCACGTAGCCCTTAGAGGCACTTAGCGTTTTATTCCCCTTGAGGGACCTGCAAAACCCAGCCTAGGCTGGGTTTTGTCATTTCAGGCAGACCCCGAACGGGTGCAAGCGTGAACCCAGAGGGCGTTTCATGCGGCTTTCTCATGATCTCAGGTATCCGCCCCATTTTCGTCCACAGGTGATTCTTCACCCTGCGGCTTCACCTCAGGGTTTTCCACCTTGCGCAACCGGCTCAGCTCCGGCAAGCCGATCTTCAGCAGCCGCGCAGTCTTGTTACTGGCAACCGACTCCAACCCATGACCCGCCGGCAGCCGCGACAATTGCCCGGCCAGGTTCATCGCCAGGATCTCCCGCGAATACACGCCACCGCCCAGTTGGTAAACCGCCGCGATCAATTCGCGCAGCGCCAGTGGCAAGCGCCAGCGCGTGCGCAATGCCGAACCAAACGCTGCGCCGTACTCATCCAGTGACTGCTGCACCCTGCCCTCGTCCAGCTCCCCACCGGCCAGGCGCCACTCCTGCAGGCAACGCAACACCGCCAGGTCACCCAGGCAGTGCAGCAGCCCCGCGCAGTAGCAACGCCCTTCGTCCAGTTCGAGCATGCGCGCCAGGCTGCGACCGTATTCGGCACAGTGCAGCGAGAGGTTCCAGTAGTGGGCCGCATGCTGCGCCAGCAGCGGGTCACTCAGCCGTGCGCTGCGCTTGAGCGTCATGCCCAGGATCAGGTTCATGCTCTGGGTACTGCCAAGCTTGTTCAACGCCTGCAGCAAGGTCTGCACGGGCGCATCGCGGTGCAGGGCAGCGCTGTTGGCGGCGGCGATCAGCACCGCAGTGACCTGCGGGTCGTTGCGCACTTCCTCCTCGAGCACCTTCAGGTTCAGGCCCTGGGGGTTCAGCGCCCGCTTGATCGCCACCTGCACATCGGCCAGCAGCGGCCCACCATCGGCGGTAGCACGGCGCTGTTCCAGGTAACCAGGCAGGCTGGCACCCGGCTGCAAGTGCGGCACCGGGCAGGCGATTTCCTCACCCACGGCCAGCAGCAGCTCTTCAAGGCGCTTGCGCAGGTTTTCCAGGTTCAGTGGCTTGCTCAGATAAGCCGTGGGGTGCAACGGCAACGCCTCGCGCACGCTGGCGCTGTCGCTGCGGTTGCTCATCAGAATGAACGGCAACCCAGGGCCCTTGGCGCGCACCTTGCGCAGCAGGTCGAGGCCATCGACGCCGGCCAGCTCACGCGCAGCGATGATCAGGTCGGGCTTGCTCGATAGCGCGGTCAGTGCCTGCGAGCCGTCGGCGCAGACCTGCAGCCGGGCGTCGCAGCGCACGCTGAGCAGCATCTCCTTGAGCATGTCACGCACCCACGGGTCGCCTTCGACTATCAATACGCAAGGTGGGGTGGGGTCTACAGCGCTCATGGCCAACTCCTGAATATCCCTGGCACGCAATCCGTCGCAGCTTCCTCGGCAAGTCCTGCGTCAACCATAGCGCCCCTCAGGTTTTCTGGGCACAAAAAAAACCCGCCGAAGCGGGTTTTTTCAGAAGCGCGTCACATTAGGCCAGTTCAGCGAAGCACTCTTCGATGATGGCCAGGCCTTTGTCCAGCAGCGCGTCTTCGGCGGTCAGCGGGACCAGGATACGCAGGACGTTGCCGTAGGTGCCGCACGACAGCAGGATCAGACCCTTGTCACGTGCCTTGGCAACTACTTGGCCAACAGCAGCGGCATTCGGGGTGTGAGTACCTTTCTCGAAGACTTCGACAGCAATCATCGAGCCCATACCACGGATGTCACCGATGATCGGGTTTTTGTCCTGGATCTTGCGCAGGCCGGCAACCAGGTGCTCGCCAACGGCCTTGCTGCGGTCCAGCAGTTTCTCTTCTTCGAACACTTGGATCACGGCCAGGGCCGCGGCGCAAGCGATCGGCGAACCGGCGTAAGTGCCGCCCAGGCCACCTGGGGCGATGGCGTCCATGTACTCGGCCTTGCCGCACACACCGGCCAGCGGGAAGCCGCCAGCGATCGACTTGGCGAAGGTGGTCAGGTCAGGCGCGACGCCCATCTGCTCCATGGCGAAGAAGGTGCCAGTACGGCCAGCGCCGGTCTGCACTTCGTCGGCGATCAGCAGGATGCCGTGCTGGTCGCACAGGGCGCGCAGGCGCTGCATCAGCTCTTTCGGCGCCGGCAGGAAGCCACCTTCACCCTGAACAGGCTCCAGGATGATCGCGGCGATGTCCTTAGGCTCGGCATCGTTCTTGAAGATGCGCTCGACCGAAGCGATGGCGTCGTCGACGCTCACACCGTGCAGTTCGTTCGGGAACAGTGCGCGGAAGATGCCGCCTGGCATCAGGCCCATGCCAGCGGAGTACGGCACGACCTTGCCGGTCAGGCCCAGGGTCATCATGGTACGGCCGTGGTAAGCGCCGGTGAAGGCGATCACGCCAGCACGGCCAGTGGCGGCACGGGCGATCTTGACGGCGTTTTCAACGGCTTCGGAGCCGGTGGTGACCAGCAGGGTCTTCTTGTCGAAGTTGCCTGGGACCAGCTTGTTGATCTTCTCGCACAGCTCTACGTAGGGTTCGTAGGCCAGCACCTGGAAGCAGGTGTGGCTGACTTTGGTCAGCTGTTCTTGCACAGCTGCAACCACTTTCGGGTGCAGGTGGCCGGTGTTCAGTACAGCGATGCCGCCGGCGAAGTCGATCAGTTCGCGGCCTTCAACGTCGATCACGGTCGAGTTCTTCGCGGTATCAACGAAGATCGGGTGAATTTGGCCGACGCCACGTGGGACGGCAGCTACACGGCGTTGCATCAAGGATTCGTTGGTCTTGCTCATAATGCCCTCATTGCGCCGATCGGAATGGCGCTTTTATTCGGGGGTGGCTGGGAGTGCTCGCGCACAGTATTCGTTGATCGACTGCCGTGAACGCCCTGGCCACCAGGTACTGCATGTAAAAAAGGCCAGCGAGACGTCGCTCTCGCGCCCCGCTGGCAGAGGTAAAGCCTTTTAACCGGTGATCAGACGCTGATGCACAGGTATTTGATTTCGAGGTAGTCCTCGATACCGTATTTGGAACCTTCGCGGCCCAGGCCCGAAGCCTTGATGCCGCCGAACGGCGCGACTTCGTTGGAGATCAGGCCGGTGTTGATGCCGACCATGCCGTATTCCAGGGCCTCGGCAACACGGAACACACGGCTCATGTCACGGGCGTAGAAGTACGAAGCCAGGCCGAACTCGGTGTCGTTGGACATGGCGATGACTTCGGCTTCGTCCTGGAAGCGGAACAGCGGCGCCAACGGGCCGAAGGTCTCTTCCTTGGCGACAGCAGCAGTCTTCGGCACGTTGACCAGGATGGTCGGCTCGAAGAAGTTGCCTTCGATCAGCTTGCCACCGGCCAGCACCTTGGCGCCTTTGGAGACCGCGTCTTCGATGTGCTCCTGGACCTTGGCGACAGCCTTGCCGTCGATCAGCGGGCCGGTGGTGGTGCCGTCTTCCAGACCGTTACCGATCTTCAGCTTGGCCACTGCGGCGGCCAGCTTCTCGGCGAACGCGTCGTAGACGCCGTCCTGCACGTAGATACGGTTGGCGCAGACGCAGGTCTGGCCGTTGTTACGGTACTTGGAGATGATCGCGCCCTCGACGGCCTTGTCCAGGTCGGCGTCGTCGAACACGATGAACGGGGCGTTGCCGCCCAGCTCCAGGGAAACCTTCTTGATGTCCTTGGCGCATTCTTGCATCAGCTGGCGACCGATTTCGGTCGAGCCGGTGAAGGACAGTTTGCGTACCAGGGAGTTGCCGGTCAGCTCGCCGCCGACTTCGCCAGCGCTGCCGGTGACGACGCTCAGCACGCCAGCCGGAATACCGGCACGGTGAGCCAGCTCGACCAGGGCCAGGGCGGAGTACGGGGTCTGCGAAGCAGGCTTGAGCACCATGGTGCAGCCAGCGGCCAGGGCCGGGCCGGCTTTACGGGTGATCATCGCCGCCGGGAAGTTCCACGGGGTAATGGCCGCGGTAACGCCGATTGGCTGCTTGATGACGATCAGGCGCTTGTCGGGCTGATGGCCCGGGATGGTGTCACCGTAGACGCGCTTGGCTTCTTCGGCGAACCACTCGATGAACGAGGCCGCGTAGGCGATTTCGCCCTTGGCTTCGGCCAGTGGCTTGCCTTGCTCGGTGGTCATCAGGCGAGCCAGGTCATCCTGGTTCTCGATCATCAGTTCGAACCAGCGACGCAGCTTGGCCGAACGCTCTTTGGCGGTCAGGGCACGCCAGGCCGGCAGGGCCTTGTCGGCGGCTTCGATGGCGCGGCGGGTTTCCGCGGTGCCCATCTTCGGCACGGTACCGATGACTTCGCCGGTGGCCGGGTTGGTCACCTTGATGGTCTGGCCATTGTCCGCATCCAGCCACTCACCATTGATATAGGCTTGCTGGCGGAACAACTGAGCGTCTTTGAGCTGCATGTCGGCTTCCCGAATTGTTGATTGTTGAAAAGCGCCCAAAGCAGGGCATCGAGCGTTTGAAATCTCAAACGAATGCTAAGCGGCTGCTGGGGTGTAGGACAATAGGCTGTTCGAAAAAAAGAACGAATGGTTGAACAGCCCATCTGAAATCGCCCGCAGAACGGCCGCTACAGGGTAGACGATCGGGCGGGGAGAAATGTGAAAGGGGGGTGTTTGGCGTGAGATTTTCAGTGCCTGTGAGATCGAGCGCCGCCCGCGCGGCGCTCGATTTGCGCCCCACCTCAAAACCCAAGGCAAGCGCCCGAAAGCCACACCCCCCTGATCACAAAACGATCAAACCTCAAAACGCCGTGGCCAAGTCGATCACCAACGCCCGATACCCCACCTTGGCCTCGTCAACCTTGTATTCCACCGCGCGGCTGTAGTTGCCGGTCAGTTTGGTCGGGGCAAAGTCACGCCCCCAACCGTTGTCGAACACGGTCAAGGTGCCTTTGCCGGCCAGCCAGGCCGTGTGCTGGGTCCACGACCAGTCAAAGCCTTCGCTTTCAACCGGCGTCAGCACCTTGTCCCGCAGCCGCTGCGGCCAGCCTTGGGGCGAGGCGAGGATCCACTTCACCGCCTTGTCGCGGCCAATCTTCACCACCCCTTGATGGCGTGCTGAAACGATGATGCTGTGGTCATCTGCGTCGTAATCGATGGCATTGACGTGCGCCCAGTTGCGCCCGGCACCCACCCCAGCGGTGTCACCCAACGGCAGGTCGCCACGGTACGGGTCGAGGATCTGGTTCAGGCCCGAGAAGTCGAGTACATCCCCCGCCTCGTTGACCTCGATGATGTGCAAGACAGCCCGCCGCCAACCAGGCCGACGTCACGCCGCCGCTGGTCAGCTTCGACGGGGTCGGTAAAGTCTGCGGCAACCGGCGCGCCGGGTCGAAGGGCTGCGGCCTGAACTGATTGCGCTATGAATGGCTAGCGCGCTGCCACAGGATCACCCCGGGGAAAAACAGCCACAGATCAAGGCGATGGACGCAACCGAAACAGATGGGTATCATGCGTGCGCGTTGCACTCGTAGCTCAGCTGGATAGAGTACTGCCCTCCGAAGGCAGGGGTCGTGGGTTCGAATCCCGCCGAGTGCGCCATCTTCGAAAGCCCTGGGATTATTCCCGGGGCTTTTTCGTTTGTGCGACATGTCGCGTTTCTGGTACTCCCGTACCGCAGAGCATTGGTGTTAGCGTGGGCACCTTCCCGTTTTTCGAACGGGTACCTCCCTACAACGATTCGCGAAGGAATGCGCGCACCCATGCACCTGAAAAAACTCACCGCAACCTCACTGCTGCTGGCCAGTATCGGCCTGTTCAGCGTGCCGGCCCAGGCCAACCTCTCCCAGCAACAATCTGCGGCCATCATCAAGGCCTACGACGGCACCGACCCTGCCGACTTCAAGCAGTTCATCGGCAAGCTCAACGGCAGCGACCTGGCCAAGGCCGACAACCTCGGCGAAACGCTGAGCGCCTACCTGGCCAATAAACCCCTGGCCGTCGAACAGCAAAACGAGATCAACCGCCTGCTGGGCCTGTATACCCGCATCAAGTACGGCAAGGCCGCCACCGAAACCCTGCGTGAACTGGTGGCCATCCCCACCTTCAGCGTCGACGGTGTGCCGCAGCACGAGAACCCGCAATTCCTGAAGATCGCCGACAAGATCAAAGCCCTGGCCGAAGGCTTTGGCCTGAACTTCCGCAATGTCGACAACCGGGTCTACGAGATCACCCTCGGCGAAGGCAAGGAAGTGGTCGGCATCCATGCCCACGCCGATGTGGTGCCGGTCAACCCGGACAACTGGAAGCTGGACGATGGCACCCGCCTCGACCCGTTCAAGGTCACCCTGGTAGGTGACCGCATGTACGGCCGTGGCACCGAAGACGACAAGAACGGCATCGTCGTGGCGCTGTATGCACTGAAAGTGGCCAAGGACGAAAACCTGCCGCTGGCCCGGCAGCTGAAACTGCTGGTGGACACCACCGAAGAGACCAGCGGGGATGCCATCCCCTACTACTTCGAGCGCAACCCGACGCCCGACTACAACCTGGCGCTCGATGGCGGCTACCCGGTGGTGATAGCCGAGAAGGGCTACGGCACGGTGATGGCCAGCTTCGACAAACGCGCCGCCAGCGGCCAGGGCGCTGAAATCACCCACCTCACCGGCGGCCTGGCCACCAACCAGATCCCCACCACCTCGGTAGCCACCCTGGCCAGCGACAAGCCGGCTGAACTGGCCGCAAGCCTGAACAAGGCCGGTGCCGAGTATGTGAAGGGCAATGGCGGTGACTTCAAGATCGACGCCAAGGTGGCTGGCAAGGACGTGCTGCTGACCGTCACCGGCGTCTCGGCCCACTCTTCGGAGCCCGAATCTGGGGTCAACCCGGTGGCGCGCATGCTGGTGTTCATCGATGGCCTGGGCCAACAGGTGCCGCTCAAGCACAACCAGTTCACCGACGCCGCTCGCTATGCCAACGACAACTGGGGCCTGGACTACCTGGGCAAGAAGCTGGGCGTAGGCTTCGAAGATGCGTTCATGGGCCCGCTGACCGCCTCGCTGACCTTCGTCGGCGTGGATGACAAGGGGCTGAAACTGGCGGTGAACCTGCGCATCCCGAAAGGCAAGCCGGTCGCCACGATCAAGCAGGAACTGGTAGCCAGACTGGGCAAATGGACCAGCACCAGCCATGTCCCGGTCGCCTTCGACTACAGCCTCGACGAGCCGATGTTCCGCAACCCGGAAGGCGAATGGGTCAAGGCCCTGCTGGCCGTGGCCAGCGAAAACCTGGGCATGAAACATGAGTTCGGCACCTCGGCGGGTGCCACCTCGGTGCATGACCTGCCCAACGGCGTGCAATTCGGCCTGGCCATGCCTGATGTGAAGTACACCGGGCATAACGACAACGAGTTCAAGACCGTGGAGCAGTTCATGCTGGATCTGCAGGTGGTGAGCGAGATGGTCGCGCGCATCGGGCAGATGCCGAAGCTGTAAGCAAGCACACTGGGGCCGCAGCGCGGCCCCAGTGTCTGATTACCGAAGGTCGGTGCTCAGGCTCGGTGTACCAAAGCCTTCCAGCGTCGCGTTGGACGCATTCAGGTACTGCGCCCAGAAGTTGTTCAGCGCATCCATGGTCTTGCCGGAACGGTAGGCATGCTTCACCGCGTCGGTGACCAGGCCTGCGCCAGACACATACACCCGTGCACCCTGCAGGTCCGCATACAGCCCCTTGCTTTGCGCAAGCTTGAGCTCGCTGGCGACATCCAGCTGCTTGATCTGATTGGCGGCGTAGAAGCTGGTGTAGTCGGAATGCTCGAGCATGTCCGAAATCAGGTACACCACCCGCTCCTGGACACCCTGCTCCTTGCCCATGTCGTCACCCACGCGGCGCAGCGTGTTCATGATCTCGCTCTTGGGGATGTCCTGGCGGGCTTCACGCAGGCCTTTCACGAACAAGCCGCCAAAGCCTGCCTGAAAGGCTTTTTTCTGGGTCGCCAGGCACTGGTCCAGGCCACGCAGTTTGCGCATGTTCACATCGTCACGCACCTCGCCCTGCAACGGCATGTCCAGCTCGCCGGCATACACCAGGCGCTGATACTCACCCGGCAGGAACGCCGAGAAGGTATACAGCCTGACGCGATCGCCCGGCTGCACGAACCGGTCGATCTGGCCCCAGCTGCTGCGTTGCAGGTCTTCAGGCATCGGGATGGTCTGATCGATGATCACCACCAGCTCGCGGCCGGTCCCTGCTGGCTTGATATCGGCCAGGCCGTTGCGCGTGTAGCAGCTCTGCAGGTCGTTGCGTTCGGCGGCCAGCGCTGCACACGGCAGCGCCAGCGCAAGGATCAGGGCCTTGGCAAGCCTCATGACAGCATGCCCTCCTTGTTCGCCGGGAACAGGCCAAGCGCCTTCAGCGCCTGCTGTTGCTCGCGGATATCACGCAGTTGCGCCTCACTGACATTCAGCGCACGGCTGGCGGCGGCCAGGCTTTCTTCCGGCAGGCCGGTGACATCGTGGAAGTCAGACGCCTTGATAGCGGCCGGCTCGACCGCTGCCGCAACTGGGGCAGCTGGGGCAGCTGGGGCAGCTGGGGCAGCTGGGGCAACGGCAGGCTGGGGCTCGACCGGCGCGGCGGCGGCGGCGACGGCGACCGCAGCTGGCGCTGGCGCAACGGCTTCAACGGGCCGAACTGGCTTTTCCGGCTTCTCCGAGATTTTGTCTGCCTTGTGCTCGACGAAACTCAGGAAATTGCGGCGGGCGGTATTTTCCCCGTCCAGCGCAGTCAGCACGTTGGCATCGGTGTGATCGCGGCTGGACAACAAGGTCTGCAGGCGACGCAGCTTGTCATCGGCATGGCTGGCGATGGCCGAACGCTGCTGATCCATTGCATCGAGCATCTCTTCGGAGGTGGCGTACTTGTGGGTACGCTGCCAGGCGGTATGCGAGTGCGTACCGGCGAAGAAGTAGCGGCTCGCCAACCACAGGCTGATGCCTTGAATCGCCACGTAGATCAGCGACAGCATCACATAGGTGGTCAGGCTGGCCTTGCGGATCGCCTGCATCTTGTCGTCGATGGTGGCGTTATCCGCTTCATCGTTGATGGCCTGGGACTCTGCCGGAAGGTCGAATGGCGAACCTGCAGTGCTGCTTTGCGAGGACGCTTCGGCACGCATGCCGTTGACCATTTCGGTCTCGATGCTGTCCAGGGTGGCCGAACGGATGACGAAGGCGCCGATGGCCATGGCAACCACGAACACACCACAAGTGATCAACCAGAAGAACTTGCGCGTGACGTTGGCGTTTACATCCTTTACGCGGGCCAGCAGCTGCTCGTAGTCAGGCTTGTCCGAGTCGTCGAACGAGTCTTCCAGGTTGATCGCTTTGTTGGACTTCAGGGAGCGGGAGCGCTTGGAGGGCTCTTCACCTTGCCACCAGTGGCGGGCGCGGGCGACCAGGCTGTTGTGGTGCAACGCGTGCCCGGCGGCTTCGGCAAGAAACGCCGAGGCGACGGCCAGCAGGATCGCCACAAAAGCGGTCAGCCAATGACGGTCGTTGGTGGAGGCATCCATGTTCACCCAGCCGGCGACCACATAGGCGAAGCCCATGGCCTCGACCACCACCAACATCAGTACTACCGCCAATACCCACCACGGGCGCGCAGAACGCCCTGCCTCACCAGCCTTGGACAGGTAATCGAGGTAGGCGCTGTAGGCGTTCGCGTCCTTGGCGTACAGCTTGAATTTTTTGTTGTACACGTTCGCCAGGTTGACTTCGTGGTTGATCCAGCCGTCACCGTCGACCGAAGCTGGCTTGCGCGACAAGCGCGCCACCGTGCCGATCAAGGGGAAGCTGTGCCAGACACGGATCAGAAAGTAGGACACCTCTTCCCAGTAGTTACGCACGATCACCGCCGTGATCAGCAGCGAAAGCAGGCCAGCGGAAAGCAACTGATTAGCGAGAATCAGCGATTTGAGTGCAGCAAGCGAAAAGTCTTCCATTCAGGACGTCCTTGACGGGGATTTATTTTTTGGCCGGGATCGGCTTGTAGGAAGCGACATACGCGTCACTGCCGGCGGCATAGAACAAGGCACCCTCGTTGACTTCGGCGTTGCCTTTGCTGAACACGATATCCATGCAGGAAATCGAGGCCTGGGCATCACTGGCGAAGACCCGGTACAGCACTTCGCTTTCGCCTTCATAGGTGTTGGCCACGGCGTTCATCGTCCGCGTCTTGTGCTGGGTGGGCAGCTTGTAGTCTTCGACCAGCTGAAGGATCGGCTGGCGATCGACCCGGGCGTTCTCGCGCAAGATCGAGACCGGCGACACGGTCACCAGGTGCCCGTTGACCAGGTTGGCCCAGACACGGTTGTTGTAGCCCGGCAGATAGTCCTTGGTGGCGCGCCGCTGCAAGGGCTGGTCATTGGCCATGCTCAGCACTTCACCGGCATTGCGTGGCCGGTCGGCTTCGCAGCTGGACATCGGCATCTGCGCCGCGTAGGCGCTGCTGATCAGCGTGAAACCGCTCTGTTTCGGCTTGATGTTCTGGGCCATGGTCCAGTTGTAGCTGGCAACCGGCGTACCCGCGAAATCGACTTGCGGTCGTGCGCCAGCAACGGCCTTGGCAGTGCTGGTGCTGGTGCTGGTGCTGGTCGCGGCAGGCGTACGCTGCGCCGTGGTGGCTTTGGTCGGCGCAGGCTTGCTGCTCGCTTGCGCCGTGGTGGCCGCCTGACGGGGCTTGGCGGCGGTCGAGGTGCCGTAGTGCAGGTAGCGGGTGTTGCTCGCTTCGGCCTGGGCACGCATTACCAGGGCCTGTTCGTTTGCCAGCTCGACGATTTCCACGCGGCGGTTCTTGCCACGCAGCAGCGGGTCGCTGTTGTCGGCGATCGGGCGCGATGCCCCGGCCCCTTGGTAGTAGATCGCGCCGGCCGGGATGCCGGCCTGCAGCATGACCTTGCCGACCGTCTTGGCGCGGCGCTCGGACAGCTTCTGGTTGAACTCGGCATTACCCACCGCATCGCTGTGGCCAACGATCAGCAGGCGACGTGCTTGCGCCTCCTTGGCGGCAGCCTGCTTGTCGCTGGCCGCAGGCTTGGCATACATCTGCGCCAGCTTGGCCACGGCCCGCTGGCCGCTTGCGGTCAGTTGGTCGGAGCCGGTGGCGAACATGCCGGTGTCCTCGATCTGAGTCACCAGGCCTGCCTGTTCAGGCACCGCCGTTACCACGGCGGCCGAGGCGACCGTCAACTGCTCGGTGGTGATCTTCAGGTTTTCTTCCTTGGCGATGCGGTCAAGCTCCTGCAGGCGGGACTGCCACACATAACCGACGACGCAACCCAAGGCGCCGCCAGCTGCGGCGCCCGGCAAGATGCCGTCCTTGCCTTTGAGGGCATAACCGGCAGCCCCCCCGGCCACGGCCCCGACACCACAGAGCACTGGCAGGCCGTAGTCCTTGCCAATGTCTTTCACAGTCTTGGAAATACTCTCCCTCTGTTGGCTGCTGCAACCGGCAGCGATCATGAAGGCGCAGCTTAGCGCTGTAAGGCGAAACATACTTTGCATTGCGGCTCCTTGCCGAACGAGGTCTAGATGATGGCAACTTGACATGCATTGTCACAGATTATTGGGAACATTACCGCCCCCAGGAAGGTCCCCAGCACACTAAATCTGGCCTGCCTCCTGCGCGAAGTACGCAATCGGCTCAACCATGACGTTTTTCAATCGCCTCCATGCCGTTTCCTGCATTGCCGTGCAGAGCGCCGTGCCGGATGCTTTATTTACTTGGAGACAACGCTTTTTCCACCGCAGAGGCCCGTATGAAAAACGTCGAACAAATCCTCAAAACCAAGTCGAAACACCAGACCGTTTACACCATCGGCCCTGACGACTCGGTGCTGGAGGCGCTCAAGCTGCTCGCGGAGAAGAATATCGGCGCACTGCCGGTGGTGGAGAACAACCAGGTGGTGGGCATCGTCAGCGAACGCGATTACGCCCGCAAGCTGGTGCTCAAGGGCCGTTCGTCAGCGGCAACACCGGTGCGCGAGATCATGAGCGCCCCGGTGATCACGGTCGAACCCAAGCACAACCTGGAATACTGCATGAACCAGATGACCAACCTGCATTTGCGTCACCTGCCGGTGGTCAGCAACGGCGAGCTGCTCGGCCTGTTGTCGATCGGCGACCTGGTAAAGGAAACCATTGCCGAGCAGGCCAACTTGATCCTGCAGCTGGAGCAGTACATCCGCGGCGAATGAACCGCGTCAATGGTAGGCGCGCTCCAGTTCGTCCAGTTGATGGTCGAAGCTGCGCAGGCGCGCCGACCAGGTATACACCAGCACTTCAAGGTCGCGATTGAGCACTGCAGTGGTACCGTTGCCGGTACAGGTGGGTTCGCCCAGGTCGAGCTGGTAGCGCTCACGGGCCATGGCCGCCGCCACACTGGACAAGTCCCGCGCGTTGGCCAGCCAATGGTGTTGGTGATCGTGGATTTCGCGGTCGAGCGCCCGGCACTGGCGCTTGAGGGCATCCAGGCTCTGCTCCAGGGGCGTGCCCTTGAGCTCGCCCATGACCTCTTCGAACGTACGCCCGGAATGCCAGTAGCTACCCCAGAAATAGCGGTCGAACACCGTTTCGACCCGGCGCAGGGCCACCTTGGTGTTCCAGATGGTCAGCAACGTTCGCCCCTGAATCACTTCGCGCTTGTTCAGGTGCAAGTGCTGCCAGGCGATCCAGGTCAGCGCCACCAGCGCAACCGCCACGGTGACCGCGGCGGCGGCGTAGAGAAACTGCACCGCCTGGTTCATCTGTTGCGTCTGCCTGATGCCATAGAAGTAACTGGCCGTCAGCGTGCCCAGGATCGTCACGGAGCACCAGAAGCCTGGTGCGTAGGGATCTTTCATCGCGCTATCCCCTTATTGTTTTCCTGAGCATAGCAACGGCCAATCACTCGTCAGGTGCCGCTCGGCGCTTTATTTTCGGGGACGACGCAACGCTTCGTTGAGTTGGTCGAAGGGCACCGCCCAATCGGCATCTTCATTGATGCTGTCCTTCAGGAAACTGCGCTGGGCGTCGGTCCAGAACGGGGCATCCACCAGCTTGATGTCGTTTTGCAGCGGTGAATGGCTGGTGATGAATTGATCGATACTCAAGGCATCGTCAGGCAAGCCCAGCTGTTTGAAAAGGTCTGCAAATGGGTGGGTAGGTGCTTCCATGGTTCCTCCTGAAAGCCGGCCAGGCCGTCTACGACGCCCGCCCGGCATTGGTTTGAGAACATCAGCACAGCTCACGCACTTCGGCGTGCGGTACCAGCTTCATGAACTGCTCCATGCTCATGTGGATCAGGTGATCGTGGTCACCTGCCTCCAGGTAGACATCACCTTGGCGGGTAAGGGTCGGGTCGAGCATCATTTTTATCGCGTAGGCATCGCCAAGCGCCGGTACCGCGCCCCGTTCGCAATCACCGAACAGGCTCGGCAAGCCGCTTTCGCGGGTCAGTTGCCAGGCGCCGGACATGCGTACCTTGCTCATGTCCAGGTGCCGGTTGGCCGGTAGCACGGCCATGATGTAGTTGCCATGCCGGTCATCGAGCATCACCGACTTGGCGACACGCTCGGCGGGTACGCCGGCCGTGCGGGCCGATTCCAGGCTGGTGGCCGAATGTGGATGGGGAATGATGTCGTAGTCGCAGTTGGCCTTGTCCAGGCGAGCCTGCAGCGTCTTTGCCATGCGCATGATGCACCTCCGCAGTTACCCCCAATCTTCAATTTTAGGCCTTGGGCCGCCAGCCATGACTAAACTTGTGTAATAGAGGCGAACGAGGTGACGACAGGTGGCCGCTCGCTGGTGGCGCTGGCTGTTGCTGTTGATGCTGTTCGGGTTGACGCCGAGCGGCCAGGCCGCGCCCGGAGCGGTCTGGGTGTTGAGCATCGACGATGCCATCGGCCCGGCCAGTGCAGACTACCTGGTGCGCAGCCTGGACCAGGCCCAGGCGCAGGGCGCGCAACTGGTGGTCATTCGCATGGATACGCCCGGCGGCCTGGACAGCGCCATGCGCCAGATGATCAAGGCAATACTCGCCAGCCCCGTGCCAGTTGCAAGCTTCGTCGCCCCCAGCGGGGCGCGGGCTGCCAGTGCCGGCACCTATATCCTCTATGCCAGCCATGTTGCAGCCATGGCCCCAGGGACCAACCTGGGGGCTGCCACACCGGTGCAGATCGGCGGCGCCCCCAAGGACGACAAGGCCAGGCCCGGTGACGATGCGCAAACCCTCGCCCGCAAACAGGTCAATGACGCCGCCGCCTACATACGGGGCCTGGCGCAGCTGCGCGGGCGCAATGCCGATTGGGCGGAGAAGGCGGTGCGTGAAGCGGTCAGCCTGTCTGCCAACGAGGCCATGCAACTGAAGGTAATCGACTTGGTGGCGAACGACCTGCCCGACCTGCTGCGCCAGCTTGATGGCAAGACGCTGGAGGTTGCCGGCCAACCACGGCAACTGCACACCGGCGATGCCAGCCTGGTCGAGCACCTGCCGGACTGGCGCACGCGCTTGCTGGCGGTGATCACCAACCCCAGCGTGGCGCTGATGCTGATCATGGTCGGCGTGTACGGCCTGCTGTTCGAGTTCATGAACCCTGGCTCCGCCGTTGGCGGCGTGATCGGCGGCATCTGCCTGCTGTTGGCGCTGTATGCCCTGCAGTTGCTGCCGGTGAGCTACGCCGGAGTCGCGCTGATTTTGCTTGGGCTGGCCTTTATGATCGCCGAAGCGTTCTTGCCCAGCTTCGGCGTGGTCGGTTTTGGCGGCATCGTTGCGTTCGTGGTCGGTGCGGTCATCTTGATGGATACCGATGCCCCCGGCTTTGGCATCCCCTTGGCGTTGATCGCCAGCCTGGCGCTGCTTTCGGCGCTGTTCATCGGTGGCGTGCTGGGCATGGCGCTGAAAGCGCGCAAACGCGCCTTGGTCAGCGGTGATGCCGGCCTGGTCGGCAGCCTGGTCACCGTCACCCAGGTGCTGGCAGACAACCCGTACTGCGGCTCGGTACAGGCGCAGGGCGAACAGTGGCAGGTACAGTGCGCGACGCCACTGCAACCTGGCCAACACGTGCGCGTCATGGCGCGTCGCGGCGTGATGCTGGAGGTAAGCGCCGCTGCACCTTCGGCGCAAGGAGAATGACGATGTTCATGCAATTGGGTTTCGGCGCCCTGCTGATGCTGCTGGGCGTGCTGTTGCTGTCGGCGTTCCGTATCTTGCGAGAGTACGAGCGCGGCGTGGTGTTCCAGCTCGGGCGCTTCTGGCAGGTCAAAGGGCCGGGGCTGATCTTGCTGATCCCGGTCATCCAGCAGATGGTCCGGGTAGACCTGCGCACGGTCGTGCTGGATGTGCCGCCGCAGGATGTGATCACCCGCGACAACGTCTCGGTAAAGGTCAATGCGGTGCTGTACTTCCGCGTGCTCGACCCCCAGAAGGCAATCATTCAGGTCGAGGACTTTCTCGTCGCCACCAGCCAGCTGGCCCAGACCACCTTGCGCGCAGTGCTCGGCAAGCACGAACTGGACGAGCTGCTGGCCGAACGCGAGCAGCTCAACGCCGACATACGCCAAGTGCTGGATGCGCAAACCGATGCCTGGGGCATCAAAGTGGCCAATGTCGAGATCAAGCACGTCGACCTCAATGAATCGATGGTGCGTGCCATCGCACGCCAGGCAGAGGCCGAACGTGAACGGCGGGCCAAGGTGATCCATGCCGAAGGGGAATTGCAGGCGTCCGAGAAACTGATGCAGGCGGCGCAGATGCTCAGCAAGGAGCCGGGAGCCATGCAGTTGCGCTATATGCAGACGCTGGGGGCGATAGCCGGGGACAAGAGCTCGACCATCGTGTTTCCGCTGCCGTTGGATTTGCTCAAGGGGTTTGTGGAAAAACCGAAATAGCGGGGGAGCGGCGGTGCGGCGATCCGACTTGCCCCGCGAACACCGGCGAAGCCGGTGCCATCACTCGCGGGCTTTTTTCAGATAGGCGCGCGGCGCAGGGTCGCCAGGAAGGTCGCCGCGCCGAGGAACAACCCGGCAAAGGTACGGTTCAGCCGCTTCTGCTGCTTGGGCGTACGCAGCAGGCGCAGCACGCGCGAAGCCAGGCCGGTGTAACCCGCCATCACCAGCATGTCGACGGTGATCATGGTCACGGTGATTGCCACGTACTGCGGCAGCAGCGCTTGATGGGGATTGATGAACTGCGGCAGCACCGCCAGCATGAACACCAAGGCCTTGGGGTTGCTGACGTTGACCAGAAAACCACGGAACACCAGGCTCAGCGGTTTACCGATGGGGCGTACGGCAGGCTCGTCGCTCATGTCCATCGGCAACGCACGCCATTGCTTGTAGGCGAGGTACACCAGGTAGGCGACGCCAAACCACTTGATGATCGTGAAGGCAGTGGCGGACGCAGCAAGGATGGCGCCGACGCCGGCGGCAATGATGGCGATCTGCACAATCAGGCCAATCTGCAGGCCCAGGGCGTTCCAGTAACCGCGCCAGAAACCGTACTGCAGGCCGCTGGACATCGAGGCAATCGCCCCGGCCCCCGGTGAAAGGCTGATCACCCAACACGCAGCAAAGAAGCCCAACCACACTTCCATCGACATCACACACCTCGCTCGAACATATGTTGCAAAACGTTAAGCTAAGGTGTTGGTGAAAAAATAACCAGCGATTTTTTGAGTGTGTGCGGGGGTTGTAGCGGCCTCTTTGCTGGCCAATGTCAGGGGGTCAGTCAGACTCGCTCGACAAGTCCCTGTTCAGGCCCTGCACTTCAGCCCCCCGCCAGCGCCGCACCGACTTCTGGAAGAACTGGCTGTTGGGCACTTGCACCAGCGCCCCGCCCGCCTCGGGCAATTCCATCAGCGTGGTGAACAGCAGGTTGATGGCTATGACCCGGCCTTTGACCCCAGGCTTGTCCAGGGTATCGACCAACTCCACCACATCGCCGATGCGAAACGGCCCGACGGTGAAGATCAACACTGCGCACAGCAGGTTGGAAAGCACGCTCCACATGGCGAAGAAGGCCACCGCGGCCACCGCGACGAAACCGGACAGCGCCGTCCACAGCACCGTCGCAGAAACCCCCATGCGCTCCAGCACGAACAGCAGTGCGCTGCCCATGATCAACCAGCGCAGGCTGCCACGCACCGGCACCAGCAACTCCGGCGGCAATGGATAACGCTGGCCCAGACGGCTGAGGCCACGGGCGATGACGCGCTGCAGCACGAAGGCGGCGGCCAGGATCAGCAGAATCTGCAACCCCAGCCAGAAGGTATCCATCCATTGCCCCGGCAGCAGCGAGCGCAACGCCTCCATCAGGACAGCGCCTCGAGCTCGGCCTGCATGCTTTCGAGGGTTTCCAAGGCTTCCATCCAGCCCTCTTCCAGCTCGCCTTCACGCTGCTTGAGCTTGCTCTGCCGGGCCAGCAGGTCACGCAGTTCATCCTTGCGCGCCGCCTCGTAGACGCCACTGTCGCCCAGCGCGGTCTCGATCTCGGCCAGCTGGCCGTGCACTTGGTTGAGCTCGGCCTCCAGCTTGTCGGCCGCTTTCTTGTGCGGTGCCAACTGCTGACGCAAGGCCGCTGCCGCCTGGCGCTGGGCCTTCTTGTCAGTCTTGTCCGGGTTGGCTGGGGCGCTACTGGCCGGCGCACTGCGCTGACGGTAGTCGAGCAGCCAGCGGCTGTAGTCTTCCAGGTCGCCATCGAAGGTACCGACCTTGCCGTCGGCCACCAGCAGGAAGTCGTCGGTGGTGCTCTTGAGCAGGTGACGGTCGTGGGAAACCACCACCACGGCACCGGCGAACTCCTGCAGGGCCATGGTCAGGGCCAGGCGCATTTCCAGGTCGAGGTGGTTGGTCGGTTCGTCCAGCAGCAACAGGTTCGGCCGCTCCCAGGCGATCAGCGCCAGGGCCAGCCGGGCCTTCTCGCCGCCGGAGAAATTCACCACTGGTTCGTCGACACGGTTGCCATGGAAATCGAAGCCGCCGAGGAAGTCGCGCAACGTCTGCTCGCGCTCTGTGGGGGCAATGCGCTGCAGGTGAAGCAGCGGGCTGGCCTTATCGTCCAGGGAGTCGAGCTGGTGCTGGGCAAAATAACCCACGGCCAGGTTCTCGCCACGGACCAGGCGCCCCGACAGCGGTGCCAGCTCGCCGGCGAGGTTCTTGATCAGGGTCGACTTGCCCGCACCATTGGGGCCGAGCAGGCCGATGCGCGCGCCCGGCACCAGTTGCAGCTTGACCTTCTCCAGGATGGCTTTGTCGCCATAGCCCAGGCAGCCCTCGGACATGTCCAGCAGCGGGCTGGAGATTTTCTGCGATTCGCGGAAGACGAAATCGAACGGCGAATCGACATGCGCCGCCGACAGTTCTTCCATGCGTTCCAGGGCCTTGATTCGGCTCTGTGCCTGGCGGGCCTTGGTGGCTTGCGCCTTGAAGCGGGCGATGTACTTTTCCATGTGCGCGCGCTGGGCCTGCTGCTTCTCGTAGGCTTGCTGCTGTTGCGCCAGGCGCTCGGCACGGGTGCGCTCGAACGCGCTGTAACCGCCCTTGTACAGGTTGAGCTTGCGCTGCTCGACGTGCAGCACGTGGTCGACCACGGCATCGAGGAAATCGCGGTCGTGGGAAATCAGCAGCAAGGTGCCGGGGTAACCCTTGAGCCAGTCTTCCAGCCAGAGGATCGCATCCAGGTCCAGGTGGTTGGTGGGCTCATCGAGCAGCAGCAGGTCGGACGGGCACATCAGCGCCTGCGCCAGGCTCAGACGCATCCGCCAGCCACCGGAGAAGTCACCGACACGGCGGTCCATCTGCTCGTTGGTGAAACCCAGGCCTGCCAGCAGCTTGCGCGCGCGGGCATCGGCGGTATAGCCGTCGGCACTTTCCAGCTCACTGTGCAGGCGGGCCAGGGCGGTGCCGTCATGCGCCGTTTCGGCCACGGCAAGCTCGGCCTGCACCTTGCGCAGGCGCACGTCGCCATCGAGCACATAGTCCACGGCCAAGCGGTCGAGGGTGTCGACCTCCTGGCGCATGTGGGCTATGCGCCAGTCGCCGGGCAGCTGGCAGTCGCCGGAATCGGGCGAAAGCTCACCGCGCAGCAAGGCGAACAGGCTGGATTTTCCGGCGCCGTTGGCGCCGATCAAACCGGCCTTGTGGCCGGCGTGCAAGGTCATCTCGGCGCCTTCTAGCAAGCGCTGCGGACCACGCTGTAAAGTGAGGTTGGATAGTCTGATCATGATGGTCGCGGAGTCTACCAGCTTCCTCGACCCGTAGCGTGAGTGGAATCATGTGCACCGACCTGTGGAATCACGCCTTGGCCTTGTATGCCAGGCCCGGCGTGGAAGAGGCCTGCCTTGGCGTGCAAGCGCTGGGCGGTGACGTTTGCCTGTTGCTCTGTGCGACCTGGCTGCAAGCACGCGGCGTGGCCGTGACTGAGCAGCGCGCGCAAGCCCTGGTTGATATCGCCGAACCTTGGCAGCGTGAGGTGGTGGCCCCGTTACGTGGCCTGCGTCAACAATGGCGCACGGCAGCGCACAACGATGCGCTGTTGGCGGCATTGCGTGAGCAGGTAAAGAGGCTGGAATTGCAGGCCGAGAAGACCTTGCTGGAACGCTTGCAGGCGCTTTCGCAACAGTGGCCCGCAGACTCTCACGAGCCCACGGACGACTGGCTGGCCCGGCTAGCGCCGGACCAGGCCCGAGAACACCGCGCGCTGCATCAATTGCGCGTCGCGGCGGCAGCGCTTCAGGAGGCCGAAGACGGCGCCTGAGCCGGGGTGCTGGCAGGTGCCGAAGCGGCCGGGGCCGGGGCGGCCGAATTGGTCGCGGCAGCAGGCGTGCTGGTGGCAGCCGTGGCCGGCTTGGTTTCGGCTGGCTTGGCGGCCGCTGGCTTGGCTGCAGCTGGCTTGGCGGCTGCTTTCACCGCCGGTTTTGCAGCGGGCTTGGCGGCGGCACGCGCGGGTGCCTTGGTGGCAGCGGCCGGTTTCGCCGCAGGCTTGGCCGCAGGTTTGGCCGCTGCTGTTTTAGCCGGGGCTTTGGCAGCGGCTGGTTTGGCTGCAGGCTTGGCGGCAGCGGCCTTGGCGGGTGCCTTGGCAGCAGCTGGCTTGGCTGCGGGTTTGGCAGCAGCAGCCTTGGCCGGGGCTTTGGCAGCAGCTGGCTTGGCTGCGGGTTTGGCAGCAGCAGCCTTGGCCGGAGCTTTGCCAGCGGCTGGTTTGGCGGCTGGCTTGGCCGCAGGCTTGGCGGCGGCGGTTTTGGCTGGCGCCTTGGCGGCAGCGGGTTTAGCGACAGCTCTGGCTGGCGCCTTGGCAGTGGCGGCTTTGGCGGCTGGCTTGGCGGCGGTGCGAGCGGCTGGCTTGGTAGCGGCGGCTTTCGCCGGGGCTTTGGCAGCGGCCGGTTTTGCAGCCTTGGCGGCTACGGCGCGCTGGTCCAGCGCTTTGCTGGCGGCTTCACGCACCTTGCCCACACCCTGGGCCAGCTTCAGGCTGTCCTGGGCATCACGCTTGAGTTGCTGGATATAGGTGCGGGTCTGGGTCTGACGGTCCTTGAGCGAGTCGAGCAACCCTTCAAGTTCACCAATGGCTTTCTGGGCCTTGGACTGCGCCTTGGCTTTACCTGCCTTGGCCGCGTCCTGCATTTTCAGGCGACCATTGTGCAGTTTCTCTTGTGCCTTGCCCCGTTGCTTTTCCAACTTGGCCAGCAGTTTTTCCGCATCAGCCAGCGCTTGCGAGCAGGCATCTTCCAAATGTTCGAGCAGGCTGCCCGAAAGTTGCTGGAGCAGGTGCAACGGCGTACTTACTGGCTTCTTTTTGGCCGACATGGTTTACCTCCTGGCTGACGAGATTGCGGCTCATACTATGCTTCTGCTGCTACCGCCGCTAGGGCATGTTGACAGTAATATTTACGCCGCGTTGCATGCCTGGGCAAAGTTGTTATCTTGCAGCTCCGTGAAAGTGTAGTTGCTGAATTAAGCGTTGCTCATATTTGGCAGATACTGGCCCACCCCGATGTTGGCTGTAACGGCCCGCTCATTGCGCAGGAACTGCCCATGCCTCGTTTTCTTGTTTTAGGTTTGTGCCTGGTGGCGCCCTTCGCCCTGGCCAATGCGGACGACCACGACCTGGCCTACAGCCTGGGCGCCAGCCTGGGCGAGCGCTTGCGCACCGAGATGCCTGGCTTGCAACTGGACGCCTTGGTCGAAGGCCTGCGCCAGTCCTATCAAGGGCAGCCGCTGAAGCTCGACAAGGCACGCATGCAGGCCGTGCTGCAGCAGCATGAGGCGCAGGCAGACAGCACGGCGGAGCAGGCCGAGGCAGACAAGCTCAAGGCGGTGGAAACTCGCTTCATGGCCAACGAGCGGGCACGGGCCGGTGTGCATGAGCTACCCGAAGGCGTGCTCTACAGCGAACTGCAAAGTGGCGCCGGGGCACAGCCCAAAGCGGGGGGCAAGGTACAGGTTCGTTACGTAGGCAGGTTGCCGGACGGCTCGGTGTTCGATCAGAACCAACAGCCGCAGTGGTTCAGCCTGGGCTCGGTGATCGAGGGGTGGCAGGTGGCCTTGCCTCGGATGCATGCAGGCGCCAAATGGCGCCTGGTGATTCCGTCGGCACAAGCCTACGGCGCAGAGGGCGCGGGTGACCTGATCGCACCCTATACGCCTTTGGTATTCGAGATCGAACTGCTGGCAGTTGGCGACTGACGCCAAGCCTCAGGCTTCGACTGCGCCCTCTTCCTTGTGCGCGTTGTGCAGCACCTCGATCAGGCAATCTTCCAGCTCGAAGCGCTCGTGCAGCAGGCCGCCCAGCTTGGCCAGTTTTTCGGCGAAGCGCTCCGGGTCCTTGCACTCGCCCTTCTCGCAATGGTCATTGAATGCCAGGGCGATCTGGGTACTGTCATCGATACGTGGGTTGATCTGTGTGGCCAGTTCAAGGCCACGCGTATCACCGAAGGCCTTGGCTTCGCTGACCAACTGTTCGCTGACCTCGAAGTGCCAGGCCGACACGTAGTCGACCAGGACCGCACAGAAATCGCGGTTCTTGTCCTTGTCGGCGAAGGCCGGCTTGGCGTCGCGCAACGCGCGGAAAGCCTGCACCAGCTCCTGGCGCTCCAAAAGCCAACGGTCGATCAGCTTATGAACCCCGCCCCAGCGTTCCTGGGCGTTCTGACAACTATCGAGCATGGCGATCTCTTCCCTTCTGGGTAGATGCCGCTGCACCTCGCACCACGACCGCGCAGCACAAAGGTGACATCAGCAGGACGGCATCGAGCAGTTGTATTTTCGGTATGCGTGCTGGGAGATTATTCCCGCGCGTGCTGACCATCAAGGTACTCAGCAGACAAAGTTCATACAAGTGTTTAATACCCCCTGGCAACGCCATTGGTCGCGATGGCGCCCCAGGCGTGCGCCAGGTCAAGTACCGGCCAGGGTGCGGAAACGATACGCCAGCAGGTGGCTCAAGGGCAGCGCAGCCAGCAACAGGAACGCCAACAGGCTCCATTCAGGCAGCGTCAGGTCGAAAAAACTCCAGGTCAGCGAGTGGCAATCCGGCCCACCCAGCAGTAACTGCCGGGCAGCCTCGCGCCAGGATTGCTCGAACACCCGCCAGATCGGCGCCGGGCATACATGAACCGCCCCACTCGCCCCTTGCAGCCAGACATGCCGGGCGGCCAGCAGCGCCCCCGTCAGCGAGCAGGCCAGCAGCGCCCGCGTGTAACCGCGGCTGGTCGAAGGCGCCTGTACCACTGCGCCCAGGCAAAGCATCGCATACAGGCCCAACAGCAGGCGCTGGGTGAAGCACAACGGGCACGGTATCAGCCCCAGCGTATATTCCAGGTAATAGGACCCGACCAGCACCGCCAACGAGGCCAGGCAGGCAGGGACAAAGAAAGTACGTAAACGGGCCGGCAGCATGGGCAATGGTGGTCCCGGGGAATGAAGTGGCTTGAAACGGTAGAGGAAACAACCGCTTTGTTTCAAGGCACTACAGGGACGACAAGTCGCTGAATAGCAAAGGAAGTTTCCATTCTGGAAGTAGGAAACGTCTTAAGAAATGGATTGCAGATCTAACTTACATTGCCAGACAAGTTACCCAGCCCCTGAATCCGCACTTCGGCGCGGGCTCAGGGGTGGCTCAGGCAAAGGTTCAGGCGCGTACGGCTTCTGGCAACGGCAGCGCCAACAGACGCTCATCCAGCAAACCAAGGCCTTCCTGGAACAGCTGGTTGCTGCGCTCGGTCTCGCCAAGGCCGGCGAGCAGGCGGGCCAGCTCGGCGCAGGTTTCCGGGTTGCGTTCCATCCGCAAGCTGCTTTCCAGATAGTCACGCGCCTTGCCCCACAGGCGGTTTTGCAAGCTCAGGCGGCCGAGGGTCAGCAACAGGCTCGGGTCTTGAGGGTTGGCTTTAAGCCAGCCTTCGGCAGCCTGTAGCTGACGTGCCGGGTCATCACCGCGCACCAGGCCATACAAACGGGCCAGGTGGCTTTCGTATTCGCGCTTGAGGGCGGTGCGCAACACCTGCTCCGCCTCGCCCTGGGCGCCCACCTGCCGCAGTTGCTCGGCATAGGCCAGCACCAGTTGCGGTTCCTGGCGCTGGGCGGCGGTAAGCTGTTGCCAGGCGCGCTCCAGGGCCTGACGCGCACTTTGCGCATCTTCGCCCCGGGTCGTCGCCAGGCTCAGGTTCTGGCCCCAGGCGCGTTTTTCCAGTTCGGCGAGCTCATCGGCCGGCAGCACCTTGCCCTTGCGCAGCTCAGGCAGCAGACGAATCAGCGCCGACCAATCGCCGCGCCCCAGGTGCAGGCGCTGCAGCAGGCGCAGTACCTGGCCGTTTTGCGGGTGTCGCTCGTGCATGGCCAGCAGGGTTTCCAGGGCGCCGTCGGTATCACCGCGGTCCATCTGCAACTGGGCATGGGTCAGGGCAATGGCAAGCTCGGCCTGCGGCTGACGCTCCAGAGCACGCTCGAGCAACTGGTCGCTGTCTGCCGTGCGGCCTTGCTCGTTGGCCGCGCGGGCGGCACCGAGGTAGTACAGCAAGGGTTGGCGCTCGGCTTCGGCGGCGCGGTGCAGATGGCGTTGGGCGCTGGCCCAGCGACCCTCGGCGAGGTCCAACTGGCCTTGCTCGATGGCCACCCGGATGCGACGGCTGCGGTTGCGTCGCGACCACGGGTTGACCACACCACTGGAGGTCAGCACCAGGCCGACCAGGTAGCGCAGCAACCAGAGCACGGCGATTACGGCGATCAGCCCGGCCAATGCCGCCCACAGCCCCGACTGGTAACGGAAGCTGCCATAGGAGATCAACACATAGCCACTGTGCTTGGCCACCGCGATACCCAGCGCAGCGGCGATCACGATCGCCAGCACGGCCAGCAGGTAGACCCGCTTCATGGTTTGCCCCCCTCACCCTCGGCCGGCAGGTGACGGCGCTGGATGTAGGCCTGCACCGAGGCCAGGCTTTCGCTCAGGTCAGGGGTGACGACAGACACCGGCTGCTCGGCCAGGGCGTTGAGGCTGTCGAGCATGGCCTTGCTCTGCGGGTTGTCGGCGTTGAAGTTGGCCAACAGCACAGAGCGCGCATCATCCAGCGCCTGGGTGTAGACCTTGGCCTCGCCGTTGAGCGCCGCCCACTGGGCCTGCTCGATGGTCAGGCTGAGGGCCAGGCGCAACTGGTTGAGCGACTGCCCGGCCAGCAGCGGCCGCACGTTGTCATCGGCGTTGAAGTCGATCTGGAAGTACTTGGAGATTTCCGCCCACCACTGCGACCAGCGGCTGGCGCCATCGCCGTCGGCAGTCAGCGCGCCAAGGGCATCGGCGTTGCTGTCGAACTCGGGCGACTGGGCGCTGAGTTGCTGCACCAGTTCACGTTGCGCGGCCAGCTTGAGGTACAGGCCGGTGCGGTCGGGTTGCTGGGTGCTGTTGAGCGTTGCCAGGCTGCGTGCCAATTGCTCGCGGGCGGCGAAGGCGCCTGGGTCGCTCTGCTCGCGCAGGATTTCATCGGCGCCTTCGACCAGCGCCTTGGCACTGGTGATGTCTTGCAGGGCAGAGAGGCGCAGGGTGGCCAGGCGCAGCAAGTGCTCGGCCTCTGCCAGGCGCCATTCCTTACGGCTTTCGCCAAGCACGGTTTCCAGGCGCTGGCTGAGGCGCTGCTGGTCGCCTTGCAGCTGCGAGACCAGCCGACGGCGGTCTTCCAGCTCGCTGGCGGCCGGCAGGCTGGCCAACTGTGCACTGATCTGCTGCTCACGCTGCTGCAGCGCTTCGGCGCGCTGGTTCAGCGCTTCAAGGTGCTGCCCTTGGTTGAACTCGTTGCCTTGCAGTTGACGCACCTGCCAGACACCCCAGCCACCTATTGCGACCCCGGCCGCTCCCAGCAGCAGGGCCAGTGCTGCCAGACCACTGCCGGAGCGCTTGGCAGGTGGGGCGGTGACGGGGTCCGCCGGCGTCTGGGCCGACGGCTGATCATTATTGGACAAGACAGTTTCGCTCACGTATCCATCCTTTGCATGGGGGCGCTTGGCGTTCAGCTTAGCGCCTTAAGAGGCAGGTGCAGCGCTGCGCTGCACGGCTGCCAGCAAGGCCGTGGCACTGGCGCCACGGCAATCCACAACCTGTTGGGCCCCGGCGGCCCTGGCCTGCTCGGCAACCCGCGGGCTCGGCACGAACAGCGGCAGACGCGCCACCTGCGGCCAATCGGCGCCGGCCATCTGCTGCAAGTGTTCAAAGCCCTGCCCACTGCTGACCACCAGGCCATTGAGGCGTTCCGCTTCGATGCGACGCATCAAGGTGCCCACCGGGTATTCCGGCAGGCTGCGACGATACAGTTCCAGATAATCGACACTAGCACCTTGCTCTGCAAGACGCTCTGCCAGCAGTTCGCGACCTCCGACGCCGCGGACGATCAAGACACGCGGCGCAGGCACGCCGATAGCCTCGCGCAGGGCCGCCAGCGCGAGCAAGGCTTCACTGTCGTCACCTTGCGCTGGGCAGGCCACCTCAAGGCCCGCGCCCTGCAGCACCGCTGCGGTCGCCTCGCCCACCGTGAACCAGCCTTGAGCCGGTGGCTGTAGCCCGGCCTGGGCCAGCCGTTCGAGCAGCAACCTGGCTGCCGGCTTGCTGACCACGATGATTGCCTGAAAGCCCTGCAGGCCCGCGAGCAACTGGCGTTGCCGCTCGTCCACGGCGACAGCGTCTATCGCCAGCAGCGGCAGACAACTGCTGGCCACCCCCGCCGCCGCCAGCCGTTGCGCCAGTGCTGTGCAGTCATCGGCAGGCCGGGTCAGCAACAGGCGCCAATCACTCACGGGTGCCCGGCCTCGCCATAGACTTCCTTGAGGATGGCTTCGGCGCCCTGGCCCAGCAGGTCTTCGGCAACCTGCACGCCCAACGCCTCAGCCGCTGCGCGCGGCGCCCGGGCGTCGGCCACCAGCAAGGTGCCACCGCTGGGCTGGCCGACCAGGCCACGCAGCCACAGCTGGTCGCCTTCAAGTACCGCGTAGCAGGCGATCGGCACCTGGCAGCCGCCATTGAGGTGTTTGTTCAATGCCCGTTCGGCCACCACCCGGTCGGCGGTGTCGAGATGGTGCAGTGGCGCCAGCAGCGCATGGATTTCACTGTCAGCACTGCGGCATTCGATGCCCACCGCGCCTTGGCCGCCCGCTGGCAGGCTGTCGTCGACGCTGATGCTGGAGGTGATGCGGTCTTCGAAACCGAGGCGGATCAAGCCGGCCGCAGCGAGGATGATCGCGTCATATTCGCCGGCATCGAGCTTGGCCAGGCGGGTATTGACGTTGCCCCGCAGGAAGCGGATTTCGAGGTCCGGGCGGCGCGCCAGCAACTGGGCCTGACGGCGCAGGCTGGAGGTACCGACGATGCTGCCGGCGGGCAAGGCTTCAAGGCTTTCGAAACGGTTGGAAACGAACGCATCGCGCGGGTCTTCGCGCTCGCAGATGCAATACAGGCCCAGGCCTTCGGGGAAGTCCATGGGCACATCCTTCATCGAATGCACGGCGATGTCGGCTTCGTTGTCCAGCAGGGCGGTTTCAAGCTCTTTGACGAACAGGCCCTTGCCGCCGATTTTCGCCAGCGGCGCGTCGAGCAGCTTGTCACCGCGGCTGACCATGGGCACCAGGGTCACGATCAGCCCAGGGTGAGCCTGCTCGAGGCGGGCTTTGACGTATTCGGCCTGCCACAGGGCCAAGGCACTTTTACGGGTGGCAATGCGGATTTCGCGAGTGGACATGGAACGCCCCGATGCAGAGAAATACCGCCGATGATAACAGCTCCGATGGCATCGCTAGCAGATACGGGTCAAAGGCGGTGCGGTGGGGGTGGCTGTTGTGCTTGTGCCCACGGATGGCTGTTTGTAGGAGCGGCCTTGCGTCGCGAAAGGGCTGCGCAGCAGCCCCGGCTATCTGTGCGGCGAAGCTGAAAACCTGGGGCCGCTTTGCGAACCCGGCTATCTGTGCGGCGAAGCTGAAAACCTGGGGCCGCTTCGCGGCCCTTTCGCGACGCAAGGCCGCTCCTACAACAGGCAGCGCACAGCGGGTCAGAGCGTCTGCATCATCTTGCGCACGCCAGCCACGTGGCGCCGGCTGACGGTCAGCGCATCACCGTCAAGACCCTTGAGAAACAGCTGAAAATGCCCCAGCGGCGTGCGCTGCAGGCGTTCGATACGTTCGCGAGCCACCAGCGCGTTGCGATGGATGCGCACAAAGCGATCGCCAAATTCATCTTCCAGGGCCTTGAGCGGCTCATCGAGCAGCACTTCCCCGGTCTCGTGGCGCAAGGTCACGTATTTGTGGTCAGCAATGAAATAGATGACCTGGGGCAACGGAATCAGCTCGATGCCTTTTCGCGTTCGCGCGCTGATATGGCTGCGCGGGCCTCCGCCTTCATTGGCAGGCCGGGTAAGCGCCGCCAACTGGGCGCGGTTGGGCTTCTCGGCCTTGCGCAAGGCATCACGCAGCGCCTGGGGCTGGAAGGGTTTGGTCACATGGCTGAGGGTGCTGTCCTTGAAAGCCTCGGTGCCGTATTCGTCGTCACCGGTGCAAAACACCACCGACGGCGGCGCCTCGCGCTCGCACAGGCGAGCGGCAACCTGCAGGCCATCCAGGCCGGGCATGCCGATGTCGAGCAGGACGACATCAGGCTTGAGGCTTTCAATCAGCGCCAGGGCTTCCTCGCCGTTGGTGGCGCTAGGCTCCAGCACGGTGTAACCCTCCAGTTCGCCGAGCAGCCTACTGAGGCGTTCACGGCCTTGGGGTTCGTCATCAACGATCAGGACATTCATAATTGCGCTGGATTCCTGAATGAGTCTCGCACAGGTATAGCGTAGACAGATGTGGTTCGAGCGACACTGCGGTCACGCTCTAGACCGGTGCGATGGCCAAAGATTCACTCGGCCGGCAGATTCACTGCCAGTCCTCTGTCCAACTGTAGACGGTCCATGGAACACTGCCGTTCAATCCTGCAAATCCTTGTGTGCGTGTCTGCCTGCCGTTTTCGGGTCATTTCTCTCGACCGGCGCCCTGCGGCAGCAAGCCCAACCCTGCTATCATCGTTGCCACTTTTTCGTTCACGCCTGCAATGAGTGAATCCATGAGCACCGACAAGACCAATCAGTCCTGGGGCGGCCGCTTCAGTGAGCCCGTCGACGCCTTCGTCGCCCGTTTCACCGCTTCGGTCGATTTCGACAAGCGCCTGTACCGCCACGACATCATGGGTTCGATCGCCCACGCCACCATGTTGGCGCAGGTCGGCGTGCTCAGCGATGCCGAGCGCGACACCATCATCGATGGCCTGAAGACCATTCAGGGCGAGATCGAGGCCGGCAACTTCGACTGGCGCGTCGAGCTTGAAGACGTGCACATGAACATCGAGGCACGCCTGACCGATCGCATCGGCATCACCGGTAAAAAACTGCACACCGGCCGTAGCCGAAACGACCAGGTGGCCACCGACATCCGCCTGTGGCTGCGCGACGAGATCGACCTGATCCTGGCCGAAATCACCCGCTTGCAAAAGGGCCTGCTGGAGCAGGCCGAGCGTGAAGCCGACACCATCATGCCCGGCTTCACCCACCTGCAGACGGCCCAGCCGGTCACCTTCGGCCACCACCTGCTGGCCTGGTTCGAAATGCTCAGCCGCGACTACGAGCGCCTGGTCGACTGCCGCAAGCGCACCAACCGCATGCCCCTGGGCAGCGCCGCGCTGGCAGGCACCACCTACCCGATCGACCGCGAGCTCACCTGCAAGCTGCTGGGCTTCGAGGACGTGTCTGGCAACTCGCTGGACGGCGTTTCCGACCGCGACTTCGCCATCGAATTCTGCGCTGCCGCGAGCATCGCCATGATGCACCTGTCGCGCTTCTCCGAAGAGCTGGTGCTGTGGACCAGCGCGCAGTTCCAGTTCATCGACCTGCCTGATCGCTTCTGCACCGGCAGCTCGATCATGCCGCAGAAAAAGAACCCGGACGTACCGGAGCTGGTACGTGGCAAGAGCGGCCGCGTGTTCGGCGCGCTGACCGGCCTGCTGACCCTGATGAAAGGCCAACCGCTGGCCTACAACAAGGACAACCAGGAAGACAAGGAACCGCTGTTCGACGCCGCCGATACCCTGCGCGACTCGCTGCGTGCCTTTGCCGACATGATCCCCGCGGTCAAGCCCAAGCACGCGATCATGCGCGAAGCGGCCCTGCGTGGCTTCTCGACTGCCACCGACCTTGCCGACTACCTGGTACGCCGTGGCCTGCCGTTCCGTGATTGCCACGAAATCGTCGGCCATGCCGTGAAGTATGGTGTGGACACCGGCAAGGACCTGGCCGAGATGAGCCTGGAAGAACTGCGCCAGTTCAGCGACCAGATCGAGCAGGACGTGTTCGCCGTGCTGACCCTGGAAGGCTCGGTCAATGCCCGTGACCACATTGGTGGTACCGCGCCGGCGCAAGTGCGTGCGGCGGTGGTACGCGGCCAAGCCTTGCTGGCTTCGCGCTAAGGCCATGGCGAGGGCTTTGCCCTCGTTCGCGGGGCAAGCCCTCCTCCACAGAGAAACCGCTAACTCATTGATTTAACGGAACCCTGTGGGGCAGGCTTGACGCTTGTGCACACCTCAGCGCTTGCCGCTGCGAATCATCTCCATGAAGGCCGGCATCGACGCCTCCTTGTCTGCCAAAATCCGCGCCATGTGCGGGTTCTCGCCCATTCGCTGCAACAATGCCTTGGCCTGCGGGAAATCCGCCAGGAAGTCGACGTTCAGCACCTTCTTGCCCACCGCGTAAGCCAGGTCGACCGAGAAGCAGAACATCAGGTCGGCAATCGTCAGCTGCTCACCCGCCACATACGGCGCGAAGCGACCATTGCGCTTGAGCGTGGCAAAGCCCGCCAACAGGTCGGCCCGCGCGCGCTCCTTGATCAACGGCTCTACCGCCATGCCAAAGAACGACTCGGCGTAGCAGGTGCGTGCCGGCAGCTCGATGTACAACTCGATTTCTTTCAGCAGCTCGCGCACCTTGGCCTGCTCGAACGGGTCCGCAGGCAACAGCGCTTTGCCGCCCTGGGTCTGCTCGATGTAGTCGAGAATCACACTGGTCTCGCTGAGGAAGCCGTGGTCGGTTTCCAGCACCGGCACCTTGCCCCGTGGGCTGACTTCCAGTGCATGCGGCGCCTGGCCGCCATAGAAGGTGACCTCCTCGAAAGGCAGGCCTTTTTCCAGGAGCGCCAGCTTGACCATGTTGTAGTAGTTGCTGACTGAGAATCCGTGAAGCTTGAGCATGGGGTAACAGCCTCCAGGCCGTATGGGGATGGCCCGGCTTTTATAGCCCCTCAGCCTGCGCCTGACCAGCGTCATGCACCCGGTCAATGACCGGACATTGCCGCCACAGGCGTGGCAAACTGTATGCCCAATCACAGGAGTACCGCCATGAGCGAGCCCACCGACATCGACAATGACGACGAAGCCTTCGCCGAGGCAACGCTGACCCAGGCCATCGAGAACCAGATCGAAAGCGACGAGCCGCCAGCGGCCAAGGCCACCTTCAACAAACTCACCCTGGTTGGCTATGCGCGCGAGGATATCCTCAACCTGATGGCCCATGTGCTGGCCTTCGAGATCGACAACATGCTGGTGGAAGACCGCGCGTTCAACAGCGAATGGTATGAAAACGCCCTGCGTGCCCTGCCCGAGCTGCCACCTGAGATGGATCAAGGCGACGACGAATAACCCGACTACACTCGAAGGTCAGGCACCCATGAAGGTGCCGCCATCCTCGTCTGGAAGTCAGGAGTCGCCATGTCCTTTACCCCCGAGCTGATCGATGAACTGGAAGTACTTGCGCTGTTCAAGCACGACAGCAGCCAGGAAGGCATCAAGATAAACAGCCAAGCCCCCACTAAACTCATCGCGGCAGCTAAACGCCTGCACGAAAAAGGGCTGACCGATCAACCCGATGGTGGCTACCTGACCAGCCTGGGTCATGACGCCGTCGAAAGTGTGCAACTGCTGCAGAACATTCTCAAGGCGCCACAACCGGCCTGACAGACTGCCGCAAGCCTTGTAGGAGCGGCCTTGTCGGGGCGCCGGAGCGGTCGGAAAGGGCCGCAACGCGGCCCCGGCAATTTGTGCAGCGCTGCTGAAATCCTGGGGCCGCTTCGCGGCCCGTTCGCGACGCAAGGCCGCTCCTACAGGGGGTTTACACACCTTTGCTAGTTGGCCGCCGCCCTGCGTTTCTCTGCCAGCCACGAGCGCCCGTACAGGAACACGATGGCCAGCAAGGCCACTGCCTGCGCTGCCAGCGAATAGGCATCGGCATGAATGCCCAGCCAGTCGAACTCGAAGAACGCCACCGGCCGCGTGCCCAGCACCCCGGCTTCCTGCAGCGCCTTCACGCCATGCCCGGCGAACACCACCGACAGCGCGCACAGCAGCGCGGCGTTGATGCTGAAGAACAGCGACAGCGGCAGCTTGGCCGAGCCGCGCAGAATCACCCACGCCAACCCCACTAGCAGCACCAACGCCGTGGCGCCCCCCGCCAGCACGGCCTGATGCCCAGCAGGCCCGGCCTGCAGCCACAGGGTCTCGTAGAACAGGATCACTTCGAACAGTTCGCGGTATACCGAGAAGAACGCCAGCATGGCAAAGCCGAAACGCCCGCCACCACTGACCAGGCTGCTTTTGATGTAGTCCTGCCAGGCAGCGGCGTGGCGGCGGTCGTGCATCCACACCCCGAGCCACAGCACCATGACCGCAGCAAACAGCGCTGTGCAGCCTTCCAGCAGCTCGCGCTGGGCACCGCCGACGTCGATCACGTAAGCCGCCAAGGCCCAGGTGGCAAAACCTGCGACCAGCGCCAGGCCCCAACCGACGTTGACGCTGCGCACCGCCGACTGCTGGCCGGTGTTGCGCAGGAAGGCGAGGATCGCCGCCAGCACCAGAATCGCTTCAAGGCCTTCGCGCAGCAGAATCAGCAAACCGGAGATATAGCTCAGCGACCAGCTCAGGCCATCACTGCCCAACAGCTTGGCGGCCTGGTCGAGCTTGGCCTTGGCTTCGGCCAGCCGTTGCTCGGCCTGGGCCACAGGTAAGCCGTCCTGCAGCGACTGGCGGTAAGCCATGAGGGTTTTTTCGGTGTCCTTGCGCGCCTGGGTGTCGATGTTGTCCAGCGAGCTTTCCACCAGCTCGAAGCCTTCCAGGTAAGCGGCTACCGACAGGTCATAGGCCTGGTCGTGATCGCCCTCGCGGTAGGCCGCCAGGCTTTTGTCCAGGGTGCTGGCGGTGTATTCGAGCAACTGCGCCGGGCCGCGTTTGGCTTGCGGCGGCTGGGCACGCTGGGCGCGAAACGCCGCTACTGCATCGGCGCCTTCGTTGGCCGCCACTTCGGCCGGGGTCTGGCGCGCCAGGTCTGCCAGGTTCCAGGCTTTATCGCCCTTGGCCGCCTCGGGGTTGGCAATGAAGCTGGCCACAAAGGCGGCCACGTCCCAGCGCTGACGCTCGTCGAGCTGGTCGGCGAACGATGGCATCTCGGTACCTTCGATGCCCAGGCCGAGGGTGTTGTACAGGTCGAACAGGCTCAGCTGGTCTAGCCGTTCGACACTGCGCAGGTTGGCCGGCGGCGGCTCCAGGCCAACGCCGGCTAGGCCATCGCCGGCGCCGCTATCGCCATGGCAGATCGCGCAGTTCTGCGCATACAGCGAAGCCCCACGGGCCGGGTCCGGGGTAATCACCGGAGCCTGGCTGACCTCGTAGGCCACCGCCAGGCGTGCGCCCAACTGACGGGCCTGTCGAGCGACAGCGGCGCCGTCCTGACGCTGGTCGATGGCTTGGCGCAACGCCTGCACGCCCTGTACCAGCGCGGCTTGTTCGGCATGCGCCGGCAGGTTCTTGACCAGGTCGGCCAGGACCGCGCTGAACTCCTGTTGCTCGCGGTACTCGCCCTCGTCGATCACCTTGCCTTCGCGCACGGTCGGCGGGTAGTCGGCACCCATGTAGTCGAGCAAGTGCAGGGCCTTGGTAGCCTCGGCAGGGGCTTCGGCCAACGCCAGGGTGCTGCACAGCGCCAGCATTGGGCCCAGCAGTAAAGCAGGCAGCCAGGCAAGCAGACGGGAATGGGTATTCATGGCCAGTCTCGGAGGGAATGCGAAAGAGAACATTGTTCACTTCCACTCTTCTTCTCTCAAGGTTTGTGGGCAGATTTCATGAAAAATCTTGTGACAAAACAGGAGGGGATTGATCGTGAAATGAAAGCGCTTTTTGATCCACCAAGCACTATGCCGTGCTGGAGCATTGGACAATGGCTTACTGCTGCCCATGTCAGGTGTTCGCCGTGAGAGTTTCAGCGCCCTTGAGATCGAGCGCCGCCCGCGCGGCGCTCGATCTCAAGGGCGCCGCGGCTCTGTCGTCAAACCCTACCCACAACCCTCAAGGCTTGCCACCACCCCCCTTCCACCCCCCACCCAACGCCAGAAACACCCCAATCTGCCCCATCGCCACTTGGCTATTCGCCGCCGCCAACTGCGCCCGCATATCGGTATACGTCCGCGTCGCCTGCAAATCCGCCAGGAACGACTCACGCCCGGCCTGGTAATACCGATGCGTCTGGTCCGCCGCTTCCTTGGCCGACTGCTCCGCCTCGGCCAAAGCATCACGCCGGTCCAGCAAGGCGCTGTACTGCGCCAATCGGGTCTGGGTCTCGCGAATGGCGTTCAGCACCACACCATCAAAATGCGCCAGCGCCGCCTGGGTCGAGGCTTCGGCCATGCGGATCCGGGCACGGGTGCCATTGGTCGGGATGCTCCAATTGATCTGCGGGCCAAAGCCCCAGCGGTTGGTGGCCGGCTCGCCAAGGTTCTCGAGAATACCAATGGTGCCGACCTGGGCGCCGATGCTGATATCCGGGTACAGCGCGCCAGTGGCCACGCCGATGTTGGCGGTAGCCGCCGCCAGTTGGCGTTCGGCCTGGCGCACATCGGGGCGGCGCTTGAGCAACGCGGCGCCGTCGCCCACCGGGACCAACTGAGCCAGGTGCGGCAGCTCGGCGCAGTCGGCGGTGCCGGCAGGCAATTGCTCAACTGGTTTTGCCAGCAGTGCAGCCAGGGTATACAGGCCGATCTCGCGCTCGGCCTTGAAGCGCGGCAACTCGGCGCGCAACGATTTGAACTGGGTCTGCGAGCGGGTGACCTGGGTTTCATCGCCACGGCCGGCATCGCGCAGGCGTTGGTTCAGCTTCACGCCTTGCTCCTGCAAGTCCAGCGACGCGCGGGCAATGTGGTATTCCTCGTTGGCCGAGCACACTTGGGTGTAAGCCTTGACCACATCGGCCACCAGGGTGATGCGCGCGGTGTCTGCGGCAGCTTGCACCGCGTCGGCGTTGGCCTTGGCCGCTTCGGTGCCGCGCTTGAACGTGCCCCACAGGTCAAACTGGTAGGAGGCGCTGATGATGGCCTCACCGATATTGGCCACGGGCACCTTCTCAGGTAGCAGGAAGGCCTCGCCGGACTCCTGCAAACGCTGCGCGCCGGCCTTGATGCCACCGCTGAAGCCGCCCTGCGATTCGGCCACTTCAACCTGCGCACGGGCCTTGGCAATGTTGGCTGCGGCCACGCGCAGCTCGGTATTGGCGCTCAATGCCTGGCGTACCAGTTCGTTGAGGCGCTGATCCTGGTACAGCTGCCACCAGTCTTCAGGTACCGGCGCCGACACCACACTGTCGGCATCCTGGCGCAGCGGGCCGTTGAGGTCGCTGCGCTGCACGGCCGCGTCTTTCGGCACTTCATAGTCCGGGCCAACCAGGGCACAGGCACCGAGGGACAAGGCCATGCCCACCAGCATCAGGCGTTTCATGGGCGCTTGTCCTCGATGATCGATACCGTGGCGGTGCGCCCGGCGATCATACGGAAGTCTTCCGGCACTTCATCGAAGGCGATACGCACCGGAATCCGCTGGGCCAGGCGCACCCAGCTGAACGCCGGGTTGACGTTGGGTAGCAGGTTGGCGCCGCTGCTGCGGTCGCGGTCTTCGATGCCGGCGGCGAAGCTTTGTACGTGGCCGCGCAGGCGGGTGTTGTCGCCCATCACGCGGATGTCCACGGCATCGCCGATATGGATGCCACCGAGCTTGGTTTCTTCGAAGTAGCCATCGACGTGGTACGAGGCGCTGTCGACCACCGACAGTACCGGGCGGCCGGCGGTGACGAACTCATGGTTACGCGGGGCGCGGTCGTTGAGGTAGCCGTCCACGGGGCTGCGCACCACCGAGCGGTCGAGGTTGAGCTGGGCAGTATCGACCGCCACCTGCGCCTCGTTGACCGCCGAGCGGGCGCGGGCCTCGCGGGACTGGCTCTCTTCCAGCTGCTCGGCCGCCACCAGGTTGCCCAGTTTGCGGTTACGGCGCGTTTCACGGGCGGCCTGGGCCAGGGTTTCCTCGCGCTCGGCCAGGGTTGCCTGTGCCTGGCGCAGGGCCAGGCTGAAGCGGTCCTGGTCGATGGTGAACAGCACGTCGCCGCGCTTGACCACCTGGTTGTCACGCACCTCGACCTTCTGGATCAGCCCGGACACATCCGGGGCGATCTGGATCACGTCGGCGCGGATATGGCCGTCGCGGGTCCAGGGGGCGAACAGGTAGTACACCACCATCTGCCAGACGAGCACGGCGGCGAAACTCACGACCAGCAAGGTCAGGACCACACGGCCCAGGGTCAGCAAAGGTTTTTTCATGGCAGCATCAGGTTTCGGCAAAAGTGGTCGACCGCGCCCAGCATCACGGCGTAGAGGGCAACGTTGAACAAGGCCCGGTGCCAGACCAGGCGGTAAAAGTGCAGGCGCACCAGCACAGCGTGCACGCCCAGGAACAACAGGTAGGTGAACAACATCATCACCAACAGCGTGGGCAGAAACACCCCGCTGATATCCAGATCACCGATCACAGTGGGGCTCCATCGATGCCGGGGGGCAGTTGCGGTTGTTCGGTGGGTTCGAGCATCACTTCGACACCGGGCAGCAAGGCCAGGCGCAGGCCACTCAAGGCGTGCAGCAGGTGCACACGGGCATCGCCGCGGTCGTTGTGATCGTCCAGCGCCAGCCCTTGCCGCGCACGCTCCATGTTGCGCAACAGCGCCGCCGGGGCGTGCAGGCGCTGGTTGGCGCGCAGGCAGGCGGCGTAGTGGGCGCCGACTTCTTCGATGACCAAAGCCAGGCGCTCGCGGGCCTGCGGGTTGGCGCGTGGCAGGTAGGCCAGCAGGTCGAGCAGGTTCAGGCCCACGCGCAGGTCACGCAGCGCCACACCGCTGTCCTGGCCGGTCTGCGACAAGCGTGGCAGGTGCTGCATCAGGCGGTCGAGCATCTGTACGCCCACTTGGCGGTGTTCGGCCAATGTCGCGGGCTGGGTCATTTCGACGATATCGCGCCAGGCGAAGCGGGTCATGCGCTTGGCCGCCAGTTCCACGCCGAATGGGCGCAGCAGCAAGGTCCAGATGAAGGCGAACAGCAGCCCCACCGGGCCTGCCAGGTTGGCGTTGATGAAGGTCAGGAAGTCCGCATCATAGACGCCCTGGATGCTGATGAAGGTGGCGGTGTTGACGATGGTCAGCAAAGTACCGAGGTAGAAACGCGGCTGCACGGTCAGCGTGCCGACGCAAATGAACGGCACCGCAAAGGCCAGCACCAGCATCGGGAAGTCGTGCAGGTTGGGCAGCACCAGGAACAGGTAGACGCTGGAGAAGATCACCGACATCAGCGTCCAGAAGAAGAACCGGTAGATCTGCGGCGCCGGGTCGTCCATCGCGGCAAAGAAGCTGCACGCCACGGCGGCGAGGATGACCGCACTGCCACCGTCGTTCCAGCCGAGCAGAATCCACAGGCCACTGGCGACAATGATCGCGGTAACCGTGGAAAACACCGAGTAGAGCATCAGGCCACGGTCAAAGAACGGCGTCAGCCGGCCCAGGCGCCAGTGGCGGTAGGCGGCGCGCCAGGGCGTGGCGTCGTCCTTGCGCAAGGCGTGCTGGAGGGTGCAGCAGTCTTGCCAGAGGTCGACCCATTCGGTCAGGCGATACAGGGCGTTGGACAGCAGCAGGCCGGCGCGCTGGTCCAGGGCGGTGGCGCTGGGTTGCAGGCGGGTGATCTGCTCGTGCAATGCGGCCCAGGGGGCCAGGGAGGCATCGTCAGCGGTGCCTTTGAGCCATTCGCGGGCCTCGGCCAGCAGCGGTTGCAGCTGGGCGAACTGGGCCGGCGCACGGCCTTCGAGGGCGACCAGGGCGTCGTCCAGGGCGTCGATCACCGGCAGCAGGTGGATCATGCGCCCACGCAGTTCACTGGCGTTTTTCAGGGTGTGGGGGCCGGCACCTTCGTGGCCGAGCTGGCCGATCATCATTTCCAGGGTATTGAACGTGGCCACCATCGAGACGCGCATGCTGCCGACCTTGTCGGCGGCAACGTCGCGGGCCAGGTAGGTGTCGCTGTAGCGGATCGCCTCGGCGAACCAGTTGCCGGTCGAGCCGACCACCACCGGGGCCAGGCGCCGCGGCCAGAAGATTGCGCCGACCACCGCCGCGCAGACGATGCCCAGGCAGATTTCCTGGGCCCGCGACGAGGCCACATCGAACACCGCCGTAGGGTTGTCGACCACCGCCAGGGCAATCATCGGCAGGGTGTAGCCGGCCAGCATCAGCACGTAGTTGTTGGCTGTGCGCAGGTTCAGCGAAAGGAACAGCAAGGTGCCGGTCCACAAGGCGATGGCCACGCTCAGCAACAGCGGCGACTGCACCAGCGGTGGCACCAGCAATACCGCCCCGCCGGCACCGAGCAATGTGCCCAGGGCGCGGTACAGGGCCTTGGAGCTGGTGGGGCCGACGAACGGGCTGGAGACGATATAGACGGTCGCCATCGCCCAGTAAGGGCGTGGCAGCTGCATGAGCAGGGCAATGTACAGGGCGATCATCGACGCGCCGAAGGTGCGCACGCCGTAGAACCAATCGCGGGCCGGGGGCACCGAGCTGAAGAATCCGTTCATGCTGCCCCGCCTGGTGTGCCGAGGCCGACGGCTTCGAAGGCGCGCAGTACGCGCAAGGCGGCCTCCAGGTCGGCCTGGTCGATGCCCTGCAGCACATCACGGCGCAGGCGCACCAGCTCGGCTTCGATGGACTCGGCCAGGGCGCGGCCTTCGGCGGTCAGGCTCAGGGCCTTGGCGCGGCGGTCCAGAGGGTCCTCGCTGCGGCACACCAGCCCGGCTTTGCACAGTTGGTCGAGCAAGCGCACCAACGACGGGCTTTCGAGGCCGGCGGCCTGGGCCACCGCCACCTGATGCACGCCGTCGCCCAGGCGCACGATCATCAGCAACGGCGCGGCGCAGGCTTCGGAGATGCCGTAGCTGGTGAGGGCCGCATGGCAGATGCGCCGCCAATGGCGTGCGGCAACCACCATGCCGCTGCTGACTTGCAGGCGCAGGAGATCAAGGGTCATGAAAGGAACCAAGGATATTCATAGTTTGCTAACTATCAATATACGCCTGGCCCTCCCCCTGTCGTCAACAGCGGGCGACGGATAGCGTGGATGAATTGTTGTTCATGTAATGCCCTTTCGCGGCGCAAAGCCGCCCCCACAAGGGGCTGCGCTTTGCCGCGAATACGAGGCAACGGTCAGGGCTGCACCTGGTCTTCCAGCTTCATCGTCAGCGCCAGCGTGCTGCCCATCTGCACTGCCCGGTCGCGCCATTCCAGGTACCGTGTGCCGTCGCGGCTGCTGAAATGCACCGCCAGCTCCTCGGCCGCCTGCATCACCCCCGCCGCAGCCGCCAGTTCCAGCCAATACAGCGCGCCTTTGATATCGGCTTCGACGTGCAGGCCATGCATCAGCCGATAACCGACTTCAAACCGGCATCGCGCTTCGCCCCGCTGGGCGCCGCGCTGAAACCACTGGTAGGCCTCTACCAGGTCGACCTGCCAGTCCAGGTCGCCATCGCACACTTCCTCTTCATACAAGTCACCGAGCGCAGCGGCAGCATGCAAAATGCCGCGGTCGAATGCCTGCCGATAACACTCGGCCGCCTGCACGTACGACGCCTCGATGCCTTTGCCGAAATAGTGCTGCTGGCCCAGGTTGAACCAGGCCGCAGCGTTGCCCTGCAAGGCCGCCATGCGCAGCAGGTGGCCGGCCAGCACCGTGTCGGCACGCCAGTACTTGCCATTGAGCCAGATCCAGCCGAGGTCATTGAGTGCCGCTACGCTGCCTTGCAACGCCTGGCGGCGCAGGTCGGCATACACCACCTGCAAATCGCTGGCCTCATCCAGGCGGCTGACCAACAGCGACCGCTGGCTGGGCAACCCGACCCCGGCAAACAACCGATGACGCCTCCCCGCAGGGGCTGGTGGGGCGATGACCCGCTCTGGCAGAAGACGGGCGAGCAGCGAATGGATATTGCTGGCAGCAGACATGTTCATCCTCATTGAACGACACACAACCCCAACCTCAGCTGTGATGAGGCGTGATTCTGCGTGACGTCACGACAAAACCTGTCGCGAACGATTCGGCACGAGGCAACCAAATGCGACTTCCTTGATCTGAGCAGGCTGTGGCCAATTGCCATGCCCCGCTCGTGCCGCCATCCTATTGCGGCAAGCCTAGACAAGGACGTTATCTTTTGCCGTTCGCCACCACTCGCGCCACCCTCAGCCGTCAGTGGGCGCTGCTGCGCCAGCTGCCCAGCCGCTCCCCAGGCATCACCAGCGCCGAGCTGGTCTGGCGCCTGCGTGATGTGGGCTTCAATGTCAGCAAACGCACGGTTGAGCGCGACCTCAACGAGTTGTCGCTGATTTTTCCGCTGGAACGCAATGACAAGAGCATACCGTTCGGCTGGCACTGGTCGTCGACTGCCGTGGGCGAGCTGCGCGGCAATTTCGACCTGTTGACCTACCTGCGCGGTGACGCGCTGCAGCCGGCCCAGGGCGAGGGGGTGGAGCTGGTGGCGCGGATCAGTGACACATTGGCGCGGCAGCTGCGCGAGACGCCACTAAGCACCGACATGCAGCTGACGGCGCAGGAGCATGGGCATCGGGTGCGTGCCACGGTGAGCGATGGCTGGCCGTTGCGCTGGTGGCTGCTGAGCCAGGGGGATGGGGTAGTGGTGGAACAACCGGAAGGGCTGCGCGAAGAGATTGGCAAGATGCTGAGCAATGCGGCTGCCCAGTACCTGAATTCTTGACCTGCACCGGCCTCGGCGCGCTTGAGCTGGCCTGAGACCCGCAGCGGGAACATACGTTCTGCTTTACCGTCTTCCAGGGCGGCTGGTCGAACGCCTGAGTCGGCGTGCCGCAGCCCAAAGACTCACAGGGGGACCGGGGCTGATCCAGTATCAGATCAACCCGCCCTGCTCTTCTTCATCGATCAGGTTGTTCAGGCTGCCGAGCGCCTTGCGCGCCTTGGAACGATTGAGCAACTTGGCCTGCGCCCCAGCAGGCAGGTCAGTGATGCTGAAGACGCCCTTGGCGGTCAGCACATCGATCAAGTCCTCGAGCACGCGGATCATGTCCAGGTCGCTTTGCTTGAGCTGCTTGAGGCTGTTTTCCACTTCGTCATCGCCGAACCATTCCTGGATTTCGGCATTGTCGGCGGGGAGTATCTCGCTGAACCCTTCGTATGAAGCGGCTTCTACCCGCAGCAACTGGCCGGTGGCGTCGCGTTGCACGTAGAACATGGCGGTGTCCCTCGTCACGTTGATTCCTTGTTGGTAGACAGCAGCATAGGCAAAGATTTCCGGGCGCGCGGGCCCGGCGCAGGAGTATGCGCTGTCACGGGAAGGCAGGAAAGAGCCGGCGCCCACCCGGGCGGTCATACAGACCGCCCGGGTGGGCTGGGCATCAGCTGTCCTTGTTGTCGATACGGATGGTCGGGTCGCCACCGCTGATCAACGAGTTGATCGAGGTATTGGACCAGTTCACCCCTTCCAGCTTGATCGTCACATCGGCGTTGGCCAGGCCACCGGCGGCGTTGAGCTTGCCTTCACTGCTGACCTGCAGCGTCGAGGAGCCGTCCACCGTGGTGATCTTCAGGTAGTTGTCGATGGTGCTGCCCTTCTCGAACTGAAGCAGATCCTTCAGGTCGATACGGTCGCCTTCGGCCACCTTGAAGTCCTTGATCACGTCATTGCCGAGGTCGCCCGACTTCCACACGAAGGTGTCGGCACCGCCACCGCCGATGAGGATATCGTCGCCCTGGCCACCGATCAGGATGTCCTTGCCAGTACCGCCCAGGAGGATGTCGTTACCTCTGCCACCATCGAGGGTGTCATCGCCACCTTGGCCGAAGAGGATATCGTTGCCATTGCCGCCCGACAGGAAGTCCTTGCCGTCGTTGGCGCCGGAGATATCGAATTCGGTGTAGTGCTCGGTGATGTACTGGTGAACGTTATTGGTGGTGATGGCACTGGCTTCGACACCGCTCTTCTGCGCCACGTACTCCTGCAGGGCCTGGTAGCCCTCGCTGACGACACCGTTGAGGGTGATCAGGTCACCGAAGATGATGTCGTTGCCGTTGCCGCCATCGACGTTGTCGGCGCCTGGCAGGGTCGCCTCGGAGTGCCCAAGGATCGCGCTGGCCAGTTTGGACGGATCGATGTTGGCCTGTGGCTTGCCGGCGCTGTCATAGGCCGTCAGGTCGGACAGGCTGACATCGTTGTTCAAGCCGATGGCCTGCACCTTGCTCACGCCGTTGGTGCCGCCCAGCAAGGCGAAGCTGGCAGAGGTGTTGGACGCCGAGTCCCTGTAGTTCCAGTATTCGGCATACCCCGTACCACCCAGACTGGAGAACTCGTAGGTACCATCACCCTGCGCGTGGATCGTGCCGATGTTGGTGGTGTAGTCGAGCCTGCCATTGGTCTTGTAGGTGGCAACCGTGACATAGCCATCTTTGCTGATATTGACCTTGTGGGTGCTGTCGGCCCACTCACTGAAGGTTTCGCCTACCTTGTAGTTGTTGACGTTGACCACGTCATCCAGGTACTTGCCGCCGGTCCACAGGCGGTAGTTGGTGGTTTCATTGGTCTGGTAATAGGTCGGCTTACCGTCGGTGATGAAGTAGGTCAGGTTGTCCGCGTCGGTATTACCGGTCGCCATGGTGCTCTTGAAGAAGTTGGTCGTGGTCTTGAACACGTCTTCGTAGTTGGTACCGCCACCATCACGCGAGCCCCCTACCATCGAGTTCAGTACCGCTTGCAGCTTGTTCAATGCTTCTGGGTCGGCAAGGTTGACCGCCACGTTCTTGTTGACCTGGGTGTCGAAGTCGGCCAGGAAGATGTTCACCGTACCGGAGGTATCGGTGCCCAGGCTGGCTTTGAGGGTTTTGAACACCGATGCCAACTGCGCCCTGGCCGCGGCGACCGAGTCATCGCTCATGCTACCCGAGCTGTCGACCATGAAGGCAATGTTGTAGTTCTTGCCCGCCACCACGTTCAGGCCAGCGACGTCGGCGACGATGATGTCGTTGCCTTCGCTGCCATTGAGGGTGTCATCACCTGAGGTGCCCACCGTGGCCTTGTAGTCGGCGCCGTAGACAGTTACCGGGATCTTGCCGGTGATGCTGTCCGAGCCGCCGAGGCTTTCGGTGGCGGTCGACGTGACGGTGATGTCGAACGAGCCCTTGTAGTAGGCCGGCGGGGTCAGTGTCAGGCCGCTGAGTTTCCAGCCTGTCACGTCCACCGGCGTGCCGCCGACAGTGACGGTGTGGCCCGCACCATCACTCAACAGCGTCCCTTTCGGAATGCCGCTGAGGGTCACGCTCAAGGTCTCGGAGCCATCGGTATCGGTCAGGTTGGTGGTGATGCCGACCAGTTTGACCGAGCCGCCTTCCGGCCCTTCATTGAGCTTGTAACCGTCGTAGTAGCTTTGGCCATTGACGGTGTGCAGATCGGACACGCCCAGGCCAGCGTTGGCCATCTCGGTCACGTTCTGGTACATCGGGATGTTGCTGCTGCTCAGGTCGGTGACAGCACCCGAGCCCACCTGGATGTTCAGGTCATAGCTACCCGGGCCAGACTGGTTGGCGTGGTACACCTCGATCGGGTAGTAGCCACTGGAGGTTGCGGTGAAGGTGCCGGAAACCTGGCCACCTGCGCCCCAGGTTGCGGTAACCACGGTCTTGCCACCAACGGTGACCACCATGCTGTCATCGGCGATGCCGCTGAACGTGTAGGTTTTGCCGGCCTCCAGGAAGATCAGCCCCGAGGTTTTCGAACCGGTGCCAGCAGTGACGCTGCCATCGGACTGCACGTTGGTGGTGGTGGCGCTGGAGCTGGCTTTGCCGGAGTTGGCGAAGACCGTCTTCAGCGCATCGCCAGTGATGCCGTTGCCGTCGGTGCCCAAGCCTTTCAGGGTGGTCCAGACTTCCTTGGTCAGGCCTTTGGACTCGACATCGCTGCTGCCGAAGCTCAGGGTCGGTTTGTCGGCCACCGGGCTGATGTCGACCTTCATGGTCACTTCGCTGCCCAGGTTGGTGCCGTCGTTTGGCTTGTACTTGAACTGCGCGTAGTCAGCCTGTTTGTTACCGACGCCCGAGCCGCCGTAGCCATCTGTGCCCGACTGGTTCAGCGTCGGGACGAACTTGAGGTACTTGCTGCCGATATCGGCCTGGCTGACCACCTGGCCTACGGTCACATCGACCCACGCGGTGCCGTTGAAGAACTTCAGGCTACCGTCGACCGGCAGCGAGGTGATGGTCACGAACAAGCCGGTGTTGCCATCGGCATCGGTGACCTTGAAGTCGTTCCAGGCGAACAGGTAGTCGGTGTCTTCCACGCCATTGACCGCACCGCCAGTGGAGACCGGCAGGTGGTCGTTGTCGAGGATGTTGGTGGTAACGCTCGCCTTGCTGCCATCGACCTGCAAGTTCTCGAAGTTGCCACCGGTAGCGGTTTCGATCTTGACGGTGAAGTTTTCGGTACCCTCAACCAGCTTGTCGTCGAGGGTCTTGATATCGAACGTGGCGCTGCTGCTGTTGGCCGGGATCTTCACGGTGGTGACTGCGGTGTAATCCTGGCCGTTGGCGGTGCCGCTGTAGGTCAGGGTAACGGTGACTTCTGCCTTGGACGGGTTGCTCAGGGTCAGCGTGTAGCGGCCGGTTTCGCCTTCGGTCAACGAGGTGCTGCCGGTGATGCCGATGGTGGTCACATCGCCCTGGTTGCCAGTGCCTGGTGTACCAACACCTGGCTCGTCGTTGACCACGGTGGTGGCCGTGGTCTTGTCCAGCGTCAGCGCCTCGAACTTGCTGGCACCGGCGCCGCCTACCGACTGCAGAGACAGGCCGACAGAGGTCTGGCCGATGTAGGCGTCGTCTGGTGCAGCCACAGTGACGTAGCCCGTGGCACTGTTGGCCGGCACGTTGACGATGGTTTTGCCGTCGCTCAGGGTGAAGGTCAGCGCGCCGTGGTTGTTGATCGGCAGGCCGTCCTTGCTGGTCAGGGTCACGGTGTAGGTGATCACGCCGCCTTCGGTAACCGAAGGGGTAGCAGTCAGCTTGGCGATGACTTCGTTCTGAGTGTCCTTGATGTCCACCGAGGCCGAAGGCTTGCTTACGACCAGGTTCTCGAACTGACGGCCATCCGGCACGCTGGTGCCGGTGATGCTGACGGTCAGCGAACCGGCATCGACGTACACGTCTTCGCCTTGTGCGTCGTGGGTGAAGATGGCTGAGGTTTCGCCCTTCTTGATCACCACCGACTTGCCTTCGGTCAGCTGTACGGTCAGGTCCTGATCCAAGGCCTGTTTAATGCTGACGGTAAAGGTCGGCTTCTCGTTCTCGAAGACCGAGGCCTGGTTGGCAACGATGCTCAGTTCGACCTTGTCGCCCTGGTTACCGGTGCCCGGGGTGCCCGAGCCTGGTTCGTCGGTGACAGCGGTGCTGACTGGGGTCTTGTCCAGGACCAGGTTTTCGAACTTGCCGACGTCGGCGCCGTCGACGCTGGCGATCGATTTGATCACCGGGTCATTGGTGCCGGTGTAGACGTTGTCCGGAGCAGTCACGGTGACGAAACCGCTGGTGCTGTTGGCCGGGACGGTGATGACGGTGGTGCCGTCGCTCAGGGTGAAGGTCAGGGCCAAGTGCTTGTCGATCGGCAGACCGTCTTTGTTGGTCAGGGTGATGGTGTAGGTGATCGCACCACCTTCGGTGACCGAAGGCGTTGCAGTCAGCTTGGCCACCACGTCGTCGGTGGTGTCAGTGACTTTGACCGACGCCGCATCGCCCAGCTGCAGATTTTCGAAGGCACGGCCGTCGATGTCTGCTGCCGACTTGATACCCAGGCTGATTTCACCGGCATCTTTGTAGACGTCGTCGCCCTGTGCAGCGTGGCTGTACGGTGCGCTGGTTTCGCCCGCCTTGATGGTGACGGTGGCGTTGTTGCTCAGGGTCACGACCAGGTCGTGCGCCAGCGCGGTGTTGATGTGGACGGTGAAGGTCGGCTTCACGTTCTCTGCGACCGAGACCTGATCGGCGGTGATGGTGACCTTGACCAGGTCGCCTTCGTTGCCCGGAGTACCTGGCTCGTCGGTGACAGCGGTGCTGACCGGGGTCTTGTCCAGGACCAGGTTTTCGAACTTGCCGACATCGGCGCCATCAACCGAAGCGATCGACTTGATTACTGGGTCGTTGGTGCCGGTGTAAACGTTGTCCGGAGCAGTGACAGTCACGAAGCCCGAGGTGCTGTTGGCCGGCACAGTAATGACCGTGGTGCCGTCGCTCAGGGTGAAGGTCAGCGCCGAATGTTTATCGATCGGCAGACCGTCTTTGTTGGTCAGGGTGACGGTGTAAGTGATCGCACCACCTTCGGTGACCGAAGGAGTAGCGGTCAGCTTGGCCACTACGTCGTCAGTGGTGTCAGTCACTTTGACCGACGCCGCATCGCCCAGCTGCAGGTTCTCGAAGGCACGGCCGTCGATGTCTGCTGCCGACTTGATACCCAGGCTGATTTCACCGGCATCTTTGTAGACGTCGTCGCCCTGTGCAGCGTGGCTGTACGGTGCGCTGGTTTCGCCCGCCTTGATGGTGACGGTGGCGTTGTTGCTCAGGGTCACGACCAGGTCGTGCGCCAGCGCGGTGTTGATGTGGACGGTGAAGGTCGGCTTCACGTTCTCTGCGACCGAGACCTGATCGGCGGTGATGGTGACCTTGACCAGGTCGCCTTCGTTGCCCGGAGTACCTGGCTCGTCGGTGACAGCGGTGCTGACCGGGGTCTTGTCCAGGACCAGGTTTTCGAACTTGCCGACATCGGCGCCATCAACCGAAGCGATCGACTTGATTACTGGGTCGTTGGTGCCGGTGTAAACGTTGTCCGGAGCAGTGACAGTCACGAAGCCCGAGGTGCTGTTGGCCGGCACAGTAATGACCGTGGTGCCGTCGCTCAGGGTGAAGGTCAGCGCCGAATGTTTATCGATCGGCAGACCGTCTTTGTTGGTCAGGGTGACGGTGTAAGTGATCGCACCACCTTCGGTGACCGAAGGAGTAGCGGTCAGCTTGGCCACTACGTCGTCAGTGGTGTCAGTCACTTTGACCGACGCCGCATCGCCCAGCTGCAGGTTCTCGAAGGCACGGCCGTCGACATCGACGGCGGACTTGATACCCAGGCTGATTTCACCGGCGTCCTTATAGACGTCGTCGCCTTGCGCAGCATGGCTGTACGGCGCACTGGTTTCGCCGGCCTTGATGGTCACAACTTCGTTGTTGCTCAGGGTCACGACAAGGTCGTGGTCCAGGGCAGCGTTGATGTGCACGGTGAAGGTCGGCTTCACGTTCTCTGCGACCGAGACCTGATCGGCGGTGATGGTGACCTTGACCAGGTCGCCTTCGTTGCCCGGAGTACCTGGCTCGTCGGTGACAGCGGTGCTGACCGGGGTCTTGTCCAGGACCAGGTTCTCGAACTTGCCAACATCGGCGCCATCAACCGAAGCGATCGACTTGATTACTGGGTCGTTCGCACCGACGTAGTCGTTGTCCGGAGCAGTGACAGTGACGGTGCCAACAGTGCTGTTGGCCGGCACGGTAATGACGGTTGTCCCGTCGCTCAGCGTGAAGGTCAGCGCCGAGTGTTTGTCGATCGGCAGACCGTCTTTATTGGTCAGCGTGATGGTGTAAGTGATTGCACCGCCTTCGGTGACCGAAGGGGTAGCAGTCAGTTTGGCAATGACATCGTCGGTGGTGTCGGTGACTTTGACCGACGCCGCGTCGCCCAGCTGCAAGTTCTCGAAGGCACGACCGTCGACATCGACGGCGGACTTGATACCCAGGCTGATTTCGCCGGCGTCTTTGTAGACGTCGTCGCCCTGTGCAGCGTGGCTGTACGGTGCGCTGGTTTCACCGGCCTTGATGGTAACCGTGGCGTTGTTGCTCAGGGTCACGACCAGGTCGTGCGCCAGCGCGGTGTTGATGTGGACGGTGAAGGTCGGCTTCACGTTCTCTGCGACCGAGACCTGATCGGCGGTGATGGTGACCTTGACCAGGTCGCCTTCGTTGCCCGGAGTACCTGGCTCGTCGGTGACAGAGGTGCTGACTGGGGTTTTGTCCAGAACCAAGTTCTCGAACTGACCGACATCAGCGCCATCAACCGAAGCGATCGACTTGATCACTGGGTCGTTCGCACCGACGTAGTCGTTGTCCGGAGCAGTGACAGTGACGGTGCCAACAGTGCTGTTGGCCGGCACGGTAATGACGGTTGTCCCGTCGCTCAGCGTGAAGGTCAGCGCCGAGTGTTTGTCGATCGGCAGACCGTCTTTATTGGTCAGCGTGATGGTGTAAGTGATTGCACCGCCTTCGGTGACCGAAGGGGTAGCAGTCAGTTTGGCAATGACATCGTCGGTGGTGTCGGTGACTTTGACCGACGCCGCGTCGCCCAGCTGCAAGTTCTCGAAGGCACGACCGTCGACATCGACGGCGGACTTGATACCCAGGCTGATTTCGCCGGCGTCTTTGTAGACGTCGTCGCCCTGTGCAGCGTGGCTGTACGGTGCGCTGGTTTCACCGGCCTTGATGGTAACCGTGGCGTTGTTGCTCAGGGTCACGACCAGGTCGTGCGCCAGCGCGGTGTTGATGTGGACGGTGAAGGTCGGCTTCACGTTCTCTGCGACCGAGACCTGATCGGCGGTGATGGTGACCTTGACCAGGTCGCCTTCGTTGCCCGGAGTACCTGGCTCGTCGGTGACAGAGGTGCTGACTGGGGTTTTGTCCAGAACCAAGTTCTCGAACTGACCGACATCAGCGCCATCAACCGAAGCGATCGACTTGATCACTGGGTCGTTCGCACCGACGTAGTCGTTGTCCGGAGCAGTGACAGTGACGGTGCCAACAGTGCTGTTGGCCGGCACGGTAATGACGGTTGTCCCGTCGCTCAGCGTGAAGGTCAGCGCCGAGTGTTTGTCGATCGGCAGACCGTCTTTATTGGTCAGCGTGATGGTGTAAGTGATTGCACCGCCTTCGGTGACCGAAGGGGTAGCAGTCAGTTTGGCAATGACATCGTCGGTGGTGTCGGTGACTTTGACCGACGCCGCGTCGCCCAGCTGCAAGTTCTCGAAGGCACGACCGTCGACATCGACGGCGGACTTGATACCCAGGCTGATTTCGCCGGCGTCTTTGTAGACGTCGTCGCCCTGTGCAGCGTGGCTGTACGGTGCGCTGGTTTCACCGGCCTTGATGGTAACCGTGGCGTTGTTGCTCAGGGTCACGACCAGGTCGTGCGCCAGCGCGGTGTTGATGTGGACGGTGAAGGTCGGCTTCACGTTCTCTGCGACCGAGACCTGATCGGCGGTGATGGTGACCTTGACCAGGTCGCCTTCGTTGCCCGGAGTACCTGGCTCGTCGGTGACAGCGGTGTTGACCGGGGTCTTGTCCAGGACCAGGTTTTCGAACTTGCCGACATCGGCGCCATCAACCGAAGCGATCGACTTGATTACTGGGTCGTTGGTGCCGGTGTAAACGTTGTCCGGAGCAGTGACAGTCACGAAGCCCGAGGTGCTGTTGGCCGGCACAGTAATGACCGTGGTGCCGTCGCTCAGGGTGAAGGTCAGCGCCGAATGTTTATCGATCGGCAGACCGTCTTTGTTGGTCAGGGTGACGGTGTAAGTGATCGCACCACCTTCGGTGACCGAAGGAGTAGCGGTCAGCTTGGCCACTACGTCGTCAGTGGTGTCAGTCACTTTGACCGACGCCGCATCGCCCAGCTGCAGGTTCTCGAAGGCACGGCCGTCGACATCGACGGCGGACTTGATACCCAGGCTGATTTCACCGGCGTCCTTATAGACGTCGTCGCCTTGCGCAGCATGGCTGTACGGCGCACTGGTTTCGCCGGCCTTGATGGTCACAACTTCGTTGTTGCTCAGGGTCACGACAAGGTCGTGGTCCAGGGCAGCGTTGATGTGCACGGTGAAGGTCGGCTTCACGTTCTCTGCGACCGAGACCTGATCGGCGGTGATGGTGACCTTGACCAGGTCGCCTTCGTTGCCCGGAGTACCTGGCTCGTCGGTGACAGCGGTGCTGACCGGGGTCTTGTCCAGGACCAGGTTCTCGAACTTGCCAACATCGGCGCCATCAACCGAAGCGATCGACTTGATTACTGGGTCGTTGGTGCCGGTGTAGACGTTGTCCGGCGCGGTCACGGTGGTGAAGCCGCTGGTGCTGTTGGCCGGCACAGTAATGACCGTGGTGCCGTCGCTCAGGGTGAAGGTCAGCGCCGAATGTTTATCGATCGGCAGACCGTCTTTGTTGGTCAGGGTGACGGTGTAAGTGATCGCACCACCTTCGGTGACCGAAGGAGTAGCGGTCAGCTTGGCCACCACGTCGTCGGTGGTGTCGGTGACTTTGACCGACGCCGCGTCGCCCAGCTGCAAGTTCTCGAAGGCACGGCCATCGACATCGACGGCGGACTTGATACCCAGACTGATCTCACCAGCATCTTTGTAGACGTCGTCGCCCTGTGCATCGTGGCTGTACGGCGCGCTGGTTTCTCCAGCCTTGATGGTCACAACTTCGTTGTTGCTCAGGGTCACGACAAGGTCGTGGTCCAGGGCAGCGTTGATGTGCACGGTGAAGGTCGGCTTCACGTTCTCTGCGACCGAGACCTGATCGGCGGTGATGGTGACCTTGACCAGGTCGCCTTCGTTGCCCGGAGTACCTGGCTCGTCGGTGACAGCGGTGCTGACCGGGGTCTTGTCCAGGACCAGGTTCTCGAACTTGCCAACATCGGCGCCATCAACCGAAGCGATCGACTTGATTACTGGGTCGTTGGTGCCGGTGTAGACGTTGTCCGGCGCGGTCACGGTGGTGAAGCCGCTGGTGCTGTTGGCCGGCACAGTAATGACCGTGGTGCCGTCGCTCAGGGTGAAGGTCAGCGCCGAATGTTTATCGATCGGCAGACCGTCTTTGTTGGTCAGGGTGACGGTGTAAGTGATCGCACCACCTTCGGTGACCGAAGGAGTAGCGGTCAGCTTGGCCACCACGTCGTCGGTGGTGTCGGTGACTTTGACCGACGCCGCGTCGCCCAGCTGCAAGTTCTCGAAGGCACGGCCATCGACATCGACGGCGGACTTGATACCCAGACTGATCTCACCAGCATCTTTGTAGACGTCGTCGCCCTGTGCATCGTGGCTGTACGGCGCGCTGGTTTCTCCAGCCTTGATGGTCACAACTTCGTTGTTGCTCAGGGTCACGACAAGGTCGTGGTCCAGGGCAGTATTGATGTGGACGGTGAAGGTCGGTTTAACGTTTTCAGCGACCGAAACCTGGTCGGCAGTAATGGTGACTTTGACCAGATCGCCTTCGCTGCCTGGAGTACCCGGCTCGTCGGTGACAGCGGTGCTGACCGGGGTCTTGTCCAGGACCAGGTTCTCGAACTTGCCGACATCGGCGCCGTCGACGCTGGCGATCGATTTGATCACTGGATCGTTGGTACCGGTGTAAACGTTGTCCGGCGCGGTCACGGTGACGAAACCGCTGGTGCTGTTGGCCGGCACAGTAATGACCGTGGTGCCGTCGCTCAGCGTGAAGGTCAGGGCCGAGTGTTTATCGATCGGCAGACCGTCTTTGTTGGTCAGCGTGATGGTGTAGGTGATCTCGCCACCTTCGGTCACCGAAGGGGTAGCGGTCAGCTTGGCAATGACATCGTCAGTGGTGTCAGTCACTTTGACCGACGCCGCATCGCCCAGCTGCAGGTTCTCGAAGGCACGGCCGTCGATGTCTGCTGCTGACTTGATACCCAGGCTGATTTCACCGGCATCTTTGTAGACGTCGTCGCCCTGTGCAGCGTGGCTGTACGGTGCGCTGGTTTCGCCGGCCTTGATGGTCACGACTTCGTTGTTGCTCAGGGTCACGACAAGGTCGTGATCCAGGGCAGCGTTGATGTGCACGGTGAAGGTCGGCTTCACGTTCTCTGCGACCGAAACCTGGTCGGCGGTGATGGTGACCTTGACCAGGTCGCCTTCGTTGCCCGGAGTACCTGGCTCGTCAGTGACCGTAGTGCTGACCGGCGTCTTGTCCAGAACCAGGTTCTCGAACTTGCCAACATCGGCGCCATCAACCGAAGCGATCGACTTGATCACTGGGTCGTTGGTACCGGTGTAGACGTTGTCCGGCGCGGTAACGGTGACGAAACCGCTGGTGCTGTTAGCCGGCACAGTGATGACCGTGGTGCCATCGCTCAGGGTGAAGGTCAGCGCCGAGTGTTTATCGATCGGCAGACCATCTTTGTTGGTCAGGGTGATGGTGTAGGTGATCGCACCACCTTCGGTGACCGAAGGCGTTGCAGTCAGCTTGGCCACCACGTCGTCAGTGGTGTCAGTGACTTTGACCGACGCGGCATCACCCAGCTGCAGGTTTTCAAAGGCACGACCGTCGACATCGACGGCGGACTTGATACCCAGGCTGATTTCGCCGGCGTCTTTGTAGACGTCGTCGCCCTGCGCGTCGTGGCTATACGGCGCGCTGGTTTCGCCCGCCTTGATGGTGACGGTGGCGTTGTTGCTCAGGGTCACGACCAGGTCGTGCGCCAGCGCGGTGTTGATGTGGACGGTGAAGGTTGGCTTCACGTTCTCGGCAACCGAGACCTGGTCAGCGGTGATAGTGACCTTGACCAAGTCGCCACCGTTGCCAGTGCCTGGAGTGCCAGAGCCTGGCTCGTCGGTGACAGCGGTGCTGACCGGGGTCTTGTCCAGGACCAGGTTTTCGAACTTGCCAACATCAGCGCCATCAACCGAAGCGATCGACTTGATTACTGGGTCGTTGGTGCCGGTGTAGACGTTGTCAGGCGCAGTAACGGTGACGAAGCCCGAGGTGCTGTTGGCCGGCACAGTAATGACGGTGGTGCCGTCGCTCAGGGTGAAGGTCAGGGCCGAGTGTTTATCGATCGGCAGACCGTCTTTGTTGGTCAGCGTGATGGTGTAGGTGATCTCGCCACCTTCGGTCACCGAAGGGGTAGCGGTCAGCTTGGCAATGACATCGTCAGTGGTGTCAGTCACTTTGACCGACGCCGCATCGCCCAGCTGCAGGTTCTCGAAGGCACGGCCGTCGATGTCTGCTGCTGACTTGATACCCAGGCTGATTTCACCGGCATCTTTGTAGACGTCGTCGCCCTGTGCAGCGTGGCTGTACGGTGCGCTGGTTTCGCCGGCCTTGATGGTCACGACTTCGTTGTTGCTCAGGGTCACGACAAGGTCGTGATCCAGGGCAGCGTTGATGTGCACGGTGAAGGTCGGCTTCACGTTCTCTGCGACCGAAACCTGGTCGGCGGTGATGGTGACCTTGACCAGGTCGCCTTCGTTGCCCGGAGTACCTGGCTCGTCAGTGACCGTAGTGCTGACCGGCGTCTTGTCCAGAACCAGGTTCTCGAACTTGCCAACATCGGCGCCATCAACCGAAGCGATCGACTTGATCACTGGGTCGTTGGTACCGGTGTAGACGTTGTCCGGCGCGGTAACGGTGACGAAACCGCTGGTGCTGTTAGCCGGCACAGTGATGACCGTGGTGCCATCGCTCAGGGTGAAGGTCAGCGCCGAGTGTTTATCGATCGGCAGACCATCTTTGTTGGTCAGGGTGATGGTGTAGGTGATCGCACCACCTTCGGTGACCGAAGGCGTTGCAGTCAGCTTGGCCACCACGTCGTCAGTGGTGTCAGTGACTTTGACCGACGCGGCATCACCCAGCTGCAGGTTTTCAAAGGCACGACCGTCGACATCGACGGCGGACTTGATACCCAGGCTGATTTCGCCGGCGTCTTTGTAGACGTCGTCGCCCTGCGCGTCGTGGCTATACGGCGCGCTGGTTTCGCCCGCCTTGATGGTGACGGTGGCGTTGTTGCTCAGGGTCACGACCAGGTCGTGCGCCAGCGCGGTGTTGATGTGGACGGTGAAGGTTGGCTTCACGTTCTCGGCAACCGAGACCTGGTCAGCGGTGATAGTGACCTTGACCAAGTCGCCACCGTTGCCAGTGCCTGGAGTGCCAGAGCCTGGCTCGTCGGTGACAGCGGTGCTGACCGGGGTCTTGTCCAGGACCAGGTTTTCGAACTTGCCAACATCAGCGCCATCAACCGAAGCGATCGACTTGATTACTGGGTCGTTGGTGCCGGTGTAGACGTTGTCAGGCGCAGTAACGGTGACGAAGCCCGAGGTGCTGTTGGCCGGCACAGTAATGACGGTGGTGCCGTCGCTCAGGGTGAAGGTCAGGGCCGAGTGTTTATCGATCGGCAGACCGTCTTTGTTGGTCAGGGTGATGGTGTAGGTGATCGCACCACCTTCGGTGACCGAAGGCGTTGCAGTCAGCTTGGCCACCACGTCGTCGGTGGTGTCAGTGACTTTGACCGACGCCGCATCGCCCAGCTGCAGGTTCTCGAAGGCACGGCCGTCGATGTCTGCTGCTGACTTGATACCCAGGCTGATTTCACCGGCATCTTTGTAGACGTCGTCGCCCTGTGCAGCGTGGCTGTACGGTGCGCTGGTTTCGCCGGCCTTGATGGTCACGACTTCGTTGTTGCTCAGGGTCACGACAAGGTCGTGATCCAGGGCAGCGTTGATGTGGACGGTGAAGGTCGGTTTAACGTTTTCAGCGACCGAAACCTGGTCGGCAGTAATGGTGACTTTGACCAGATCGCCTTCGTTGCCTGGAGTACCCGGCTCGTCGGTGACAGCGGTGCTGACCGGAGTCTTGTCCAGAACCAGGTTCTCGAACTTGCCAACATCAGCGCCGTCGACGCTGGCGATCGATTTGATCACTGGATCGTTGGTGCCGGTGTAAACGTTGTCCGGAGCAGTGACAGTCACGAAGCCCGAAGTGCCATTGGCCGGCACGGTGATGACGGTGGTGCCGTCGCTCAGGGTGAAGGTCAGGGCCAAGTGCTTGTCGATCGGCAGACCGTCTTTGTTGGTCAGGGTGATGGTGTAGGTGATCGCACCACCTTCGGTGACCGAAGGCGTTGCAGTCAGCTTGGCCACCACGTCGTCGGTGGTGTCAGTGACTTTGACCGACGCCGCATCGCCCAGCTGCAGATTCTCGAAGGCACGGCCGTCGATGTCTGCTGCCGACTTGATGCCCAGGCTGATTTCGCCGGCGTCTTTGTAGACGTCGTCGCCTTGCGCAGCATGGCTGTACGGCGCGCTGGTTTCGCCGGCCTTGATGGTCACAACTTCGTTGTTGCTCAGGGTCACGACCAGATCGTGGTCCAGGGCAGCGTTGATGTGCACGGTGAAGGTCGGTTTAACGTTTTCAGCGACCGAAACCTGGTCGGCAGTAATGGTGACTTTGACCAGATCGCCTTCGTTGCCTGGAGTACCTGGCTCGTCGGTGACAGCGGTGCTGACCGGGGTCTTGTCCAGAACCAGGTTCTCGAACTTGCCGACATCGGCGCCGTCGACGCTGGCGATCGATTTGATCACTGGATCGTTGGTGCCGGTGTAAACGTTGTCCGGAGCAGTGACAGTCACGAAGCCCGAAGTGCCATTGGCCGGCACGGTGATGACGGTGGTGCCGTCGCTCAGGGTGAAGGTCAGGGCCGAGTGCTTGTCGATCGGCAGACCGTCTTTGTTGGTCAGGGTGATGGTGTAGGTGATCGCACCACCTTCGGTGACCGAAGGCGTTGCAGTCAGCTTGGCCACCACGTCGTCGGTGGTGTCAGTGACTTTGACCGACGCCGCCTCGCCCAACTGCAGGTTTTCAAAGGTCCGACCGTCAACATCGACCGCCGATTTGATACCCAAGCCGATTTCACCGGCGTCTTTGTAGACGTCGTCGCCCTGCGCGTCGTGGGTGTAAGGTTCGCTGCTGGTTTCACCGGCCTTGATGGTGACCTGAGCATTGTTGCTCAGGGTCACGACCAGGTCGTGCGCCAGGGCGGTGTTGATGTGCACAGTGAAGGTCGGCTTCACGTTCTCTGCGACCGAAACCTGGTCTGCGGTGATAGTGACCTTGACCACATCACCTTCGTTGCCTGGTGTACCCGGCTCGTCGGTGACCGTAGTGCTGACCGGCGTCTTGTCCAGAACCAGGTTCTCGAACTTCCACGCATCAGCGCCGCTGACCGATTGCAGGCTCTGCTCTACCGGCGCGTTGGTGCCAACGTAAACGTTGTCCGGTGCAGTCACGGTGGTGAAACCGCTGGTGCTGTTAGCCGGCACAGTGATGACCGTTTTGCCGTCACTCAGGGTGAAGTACAACGGCGCGTGGTTGTCGATCGGCAGACCGTCTTTGTTGGTCAGCGTAACGGTATAGGTGATCTCGCCACCTTCGGTCACCGAAGGCGTAGCGGTCAGCTTGGCGATGACATCGTCGGTGGTATCGGTGACTTTGACCGATGCCGCCTCGCCCAATTGCAGGTTTTCAAAGGTCCGACCGTCAACATCGACCGCCGATTTGATACCCAAGCCGATTTCACCGGCGTCTTTGTAGACGTCGTCGCCCTGCGCGTCGTGGGTGTAAGGTTCGCTGCTGGTTTCACCGGCCTTGATGGTGACCTGAGCATTGTTGCTCAGGGTCACGACCAGGTCGTGCGCCAGGGCGGTGTTGATGTGCACAGTGAAGGTCGGCTTCACGTTCTCTGCGACCGAAACCTGGTCTGCGGTGATAGTGACCTTGACCACATCACCTTCGTTGCCTGGTGTACCCGGCTCGTCGGTGACCGTAGTGCTGACCGGCGTCTTGTCCAGAACCAGGTTCTCGAACTTCCACGCATCAGCGCCGCTGACCGATTGCAGGCTCTGCTCTACCGGCGCGTTGGTGCCAACGTAAACGTTGTCCGGTGCAGTCACGGTGGTGAAACCGCTGGTGCTGTTAGCCGGCACAGTGATGACCGTTTTGCCGTCACTCAGGGTGAAGTACAACGGCGCGTGGTTGTCGATCGGCAGACCGTCTTTGTTGGTCAGCGTAACGGTATAGGTGATCTCGCCACCTTCGGTCACCGAAGGCGTAGCGGTCAGCTTGGCGATGACATCGTCGGTGGTATCGGTGACTTTGACCGATGCCGCCTCGCCCAATTGCAGGTTTTCAAAGGTCCGACCGTCAACATCGACCGCCGATTTGATACCCAAGCCGATTTCACCGGCGTCTTTGTAGACGTCGTCGCCCTGCGCGTCGTGGGTGTAAGGTTCGCTGCTGGTTTCACCGGCCTTGATGGTGACCTGAGCATTGTTGCTCAGGGTCACGACCAGGTCGTGCGCCAGGGCGGTGTTGATGTGCACAGTGAAGGTCGGCTTCACGTTCTCTGCGACCGAAACCTGGTCTGCGGTGATAGTGACCTTGACCACATCACCTTCGTTGCCTGGTGTACCCGGCTCGTCGGTGACCGTAGTGCTGACCGGCGTCTTGTCCAGAACCAGGTTCTCGAACTTCCACGCATCAGCGCCGCTGACTGCTTGCAAGCTCTGCTCAACCGGTGCGTTGGTGCCAACGTAAACGTTGTCCGGTGCAGTCACGGTGGTGAAACCGCTGGTGCTGTTAGCCGGCACAGTGATGACCGTTTTGCCGTCACTCAGGGTGAAGTACAACGGCGCGTGGTTGTCGATCGGCAGACCGTCTTTGTTGGTCAGCGTGACGGTGTAGGTGATCTCGCCACCTTCGGTAACCGAAGACGTAGCAGTCAGCTTGGCCACCACGTCATCGGCGGTATCGGTGACTTTGACCGACGCGGCATCACCCAGTTGCAGGTTCTCGAAGGCACGGCCATCGATGTCGGCTGCCGACTTGATGCCCAGGTTAATCTCACCGGCATCTTTGTAAACGTCGTCGCCCTGCGCATCGTGAGCGTACGGCGCGCTGGTTTCACCGGCCTTGATGGTGACGGTGGAATTGTTGCTCAGGGTCACGACCAGGTCGTGCGCCAGCGCAGTGTTGATGTGGACGGTGAAGGTCGGCTTCACGTTCTCGGCAACCGAGACTTGGTCAGCGGTGATAGTAACTTTGACCAGATCGCCTTCGTTGCCTGGAGTACCCGGCTCGTCGGTGACAGCGGTGCTGACCGGGGTCTTGTCGAGAACCAGGTTTTCGAACTTGCCAACATCGGCGCCATCAACCGAAGCGATCGACTTGATCACTGGGTCGTTGGTGCCGGTGTAAACGTTGTCCGGAGCAGTGACAGTCACAAAGCCCGAGGTGCCATTGGCTGGCACGGTGATCACGGTGGTGCCGTCGCTCAGCGTGAAGGTCAGCGCCGAATGTTTATCGATCGGCAGACCATCTTTGTTGGTCAGGGTGATGGTGTAAGTGATTGCACCACCTTCGGTGACCGAAGGTGTGGCGGTCAGCTTGGCAACCACGTCGTCGGTGGTGTCGGTGACTTTGACCGACGCCGCATCGCCCAGCTGCAGGTTTTCAAAGGCACGACCGTCGACATCGACGGCGGACTTGATACCCAGGCTGATTTCGCCGGCGTCTTTGTAGACGTCGTCGCCCTGCGCGTCGTGGCTATACGGCGCGCTGGTTTCGCCCGCCTTGATGGTGACCTGAGCATTGTTGCTCAGGGTCACGACCAGGTCGTGGGCCAGGGCGGTATTGATGTGGACGGTGAAGGTCGGCTTCACGTTCTCTGCGACCGAGACCTGGTCAGCAGTGATGGTGACTTTGACCACGTCGCCTTCGTTGCCTGGGGTGCCCGGCTCGTCAGTCACAGTAGTGCTGACCGGCGTCTTATCCAGAACGAGGTTTTCGAACTTCCAAGCATCAGCGCCACTGACTGCTTGCAGGCTCTGCTCTACCGGCGCGTTGGTCCCAACGTAAACGTTGTCAGGCGCGGTAACGGTGACGAAGCCCGAGGTGCTGTTGGCCGGCACAGTGATGACCGTTTTGCCGTCACTCAGGGTGAAGTACAACGGCGAGTGGTTATCGATCGGCAGACCGTCTTTGTTGGTCAGCGTAACGGTATAGGTGATCTCGCCACCTTCGGTCACCGAAGGGGTAGCGGTCAGCTTGGCGATGACATCGTCGGTGGTGTCGGTGACTTTGACCGACGCGGCATCACCCAGTTGCAAGTTCTCGAAGGCGCGACCATCGATGTCTGCTGCCGATTTGATACCCAGGCCGATTTCACCGGCGTCTTTGTAGACGTCGTCGCCCTGCGCGTCGTGGGTGTAAGGTTCGCTGCTGGTTTCACCGGCCTTGATGGTGACCTGAGCATTGTTGCTCAGGGTCACGACCAGATCGTGCGCCAGGGCGGTGTTGATGTGAACAGTGAAGGTCGGTTTGACGTTTTCCGCAACCGAGACTTGGTCTGCGGTGATAGTGACCTTGACCACATCACCTTCGTTGCCTGGTGTACCCGGCTCGTCGGTGACCGTAGTGCTGACCGGGGTCTTGTCCAGAACCAGGTTTTCGAACTTCCAAGCATCAGTGCCGCTGACTGCTTGCAGGCTCTGCTCTACCGGCGCGTTGGTCCCAACGTAAACGTTGTCAGGCGCGGTAACGGTAACGAAGCCCGAGGTGCTGTTGGCCGGCACAGTGATGACCGTTTTGCCGTCACTCAGGGTGAAGTACAACGGCGCGTGGTTGTCGATCGGCAGACCGTCTTTGTTGGTCAGGGTGACGGTGTAGGTGATCTCGCCACCTTCGGTCACCGAAGGGGTAGCAGTCAGTTTGGCAATGACATCGTCGGTGGTATCGGTGACTTTGACCGACGCCGCGTCGCCCAGCTGCAAGTTCTCGAAGGCACGGCCATCGACATCGACGGCGGACTTGATACCCAGACTGATCTCACCAGCATCTTTGTAGACGTCGTCGCCCTGTGCATCGTGGCTGTACGGGGCGCTGGTTTCGCCCGCCTTGATGGTAACGGTGGCGTTGTTGCTCAGGGTCACGACCAGGTCGTGGGCCAGGGCGGTATTGATGTGGACGGTGAAGGTCGGCTTCACGTTCTCTGCGACCGAAACCTGATCAGCCGTGATGGTGACCTTGACCAGATCGCCTTCGTTGCCCGGAGTACCTGGCTCGTCGGTGACAGAGGTGCTGACTGGGGTTTTGTCCAGAACCAAGTTCTCGAACTGACCGACATCAGCGCCATCAACCGAAGCGATCGACTTGATCACTGGGTCGTTGGTACCGGTGTAGACGTTGTCAGGCGCAGTAACGGTGACGAAGCCCGAGGTGCTGTTGGCCGGCACAGTAATGACGGTGGTGCCGTCGCTCAGGGCGAAAGTCAGGGCCGAGTGTTTATCGATCGGCAGACCGTCTTTGTTGGTCAGCGTGATGGTGTAAGTGATTGCACCGCCTTCGGTGACCGAAGGGGTAGCGGTCAGTTTGGCAACCACGTCGTCGGTGGTATCGGTGACTTTGACCGACGCCGCATCGCCCAACTGCAGGTTTTCGAAGGCACGACCGTCTACATCGACGGCGGACTTGATGCCCAAGTTGATCTCACCGGCATCTTTGTAAACGTCGTCGCCCTGCGCGTCGTGAGCGTACGGCGCGCTGGTTTCACCGGCCTTGATGGTAACCGTGGCATTGTTGCTCAGGGTCACGACCAGGTCGTGCGCCAGCGCGGTGTTGATGTGAACGGTGAAGGTCGGCTTGACGTTCTCGGCAACCGAGACTTGGTCAGCGGTGATAGTGACCTTGACCAGATCACCTTCGTTGCCCGGAGTACCTGGCTCGTCGGTGACAGCGGTGCTGACCGGGGTCTTGTCCAGGACCAAGTTCTCGAACTGACCGACATCAGCGCCATCAACCGAAGCGATCGACTTGATCACTGGGTCGTTCGCACCGACGTAGTCGTTGTCCGGAGCAGTGACAGTGACGGTGCCAACAGTGCTGTTGGCCGGCACGGTAATGACGGTTGTCCCGTCGCTCAGCGTGAAGGTCAGCGCCGAGTGTTTGTCGATCGGCAGACCGTCTTTGTTGGTCAGCGTGATGGTGTAAGTGATTGCACCGCCTTCGGTGACCGAAGGGGTAGCGGTCAGTTTGGCAACCACGTCGTCGGTGGTATCGGTGACTTTGACCGACGCCGCATCGCCCAACTGCAGGTTCTCGAAGGCACGACCGTCTACATCGACGGCGGACTTGATGGCCAAGTTGATCTCACCGGCATCTTTGTAAACGTCGTCGCCCTGCGCGTCGTGAGCGTACGGCGCGCTGGTTTCACCGGCCTTGATGGTAACCGTGGCATTGTTGCTCAGGGTCACGACCAGGTCGTGCGCCAGCGCGGTGTTGATGTGAACGGTGAAGGTCGGCTTGACGTTCTCGGCAACCGAGACTTGGTCAGCGGTGATGGTGACCTTGACCAGATCACCTTCGTTGCCCGGAGTACCCGGCTCGTCGGTCACCGTGGTGCTGACCGGGGTCTTGTCCAAGGTGAGTTGTTCGAACTTCCAGGCGTCTGCGCCGCTGACCGCTTGCAAGCTCTGCTCAACCGAGGCGTTAGTGCCGACATAAACGTTGTCTGGTGCAGTAACGGTGGTGAAACCGGAGGTGCTGTTGGCCGGGACGGTAATGACCGTTTTACCGTCACTCAAGGTGAAGTACAGCGGCGAGTGATTGTTGATCGGCAAACCGTCTTTGTTGGTCAGGGTGACGGTGTACGTGATCTCGCCTCCTTCGGTGACCGAAGGCGTAGCGGTCAGCTTGGCGATGACTTCGTCGGTGGTATCGGTGACTTTGACCGATGCCGCGTCGCCCAGCTGCAGGTTCTCGAAGGTACGGCCATCGACATCGACCGCAGACTTGATGCCCAGGCTGATTTCGCCAGCGTCTTTGTAAACGTCGTCGCCCTGCGCGTCGTGCGTGTATGGCGCGCTGGTTTCGCCAGCCTTGATGGTGACGGTGGCATTGTTGCTCAGGGTCACGACCAGGTCGTGGTCCAGGGCGGTGTTGATGTGAACGGTGAAGCTCGGTTGGACGTTCTCGGCGACCGATACCTGGTCAGCGGTGATGGTGACTTTGACCACGTCGCCTTCGTTGCCCGGAGTACCTGGCTCGTCGGTAACCGTAGTGCTGACCGGGGTCTTGTCCAAGGTCAGTTGCTCGAACTTCCACGCGTCAGCGCCGCTGACCGATTGCAGGCTCTGCTCTACCGGGGTGTTGCTGCCCACGTAGACATTATCCGGAGCAGTAACAGTGGCCGTACCGACGGTGCCGTTGGCTGGCACTGTGATGACCGTTTTGCCGTCGCTCAGGGTGAAGTAGAGCGGCGAGTGGTTGTTGATCGGCAAACCGTCTTTGTTGGTCAGGGTAACGGTGTACGTAATCTCGCCTCCTTCGGTGACCGAAGGCGTAGCGGTCAGCTTGGCGATGACTTCGTCGGTGGTGTCGGTGACTTTGACCGACGCGGCATCACCCAGCTGCAGGTTCTCGAAGGCACGGCCATCGACATCGACGGCGGACTTGATACCCAGGCTGATCTCACCGGCGTCCTGGTAAACGTCGTCGCCTTGCGCATCGTGGCTGTACGGCGCGCTGGTTTCGCCCGCTTTGATAGTGACCGTAGCGTTGTTGCTCAGGGTCACGACCAGGTCGTGGGTCAGGGCGGTATTGATGTGAACGGTGAAGGTCGGCTTCACGTTCTCGGCGACCGAAACCTGGTCGGCGGTGATGGTGACCCTGACCAGGTCGCCTTCGTTGCCGGTGCCTGGGGTACCCGAACCTGGCTCGTCCGTCACAGAAGTGGTGACGGTATCACCACCCAAAGTCAGCTTCTCGAAGTTGTCTGCGCCCGATACCGACTCAAGCTTGTTGGCGACAGCGCCCTGACCGCCGACGTACACGTCATCTTGAACCGTGATGGTCGCAGTGCCGGAAGCACTGTTGGCCGGAATCGTGACTTTTGTACCGTCGGTCAGGGTGAAGGTCAGCGCGCCGTGCTCAGTGACAGACAGGCCCTGTGCGTTGGTCAGCGTGACGGTGTAGGTCACCTGGCCACCTTCGGCCACAGTTGCCTTGTCCACAGTCAAAGTTGCAACGACTTCGCTGACGGTGTCCGAAACTTCAACGGTCGCCGGGCCGCCGATGGCCAGATTCTCGAAGGTAGCACCCGCGACAGTGGCGCCGGTGACGCTCAACGTCACAGAGCCGGCGTCCTTGATGACGTCATCGCCTTGGGCCGGAGTCTTGTACTCGACTTCGGTCTTGCCGGCCTCGATGGTGACGGTTTCGCCGTTCGACAGCGTTACGGTCAGCGGACGGTCCAGCGCCTGGCTCACTTTTACCGTGAAGGATGGCTGCTGATCTTCAGTCACGTTGCCGTTGCTGACGATGCTTACGGTGACGGTATCGATACTGTCATTGATTACAGTCGACGCTGGGGTCGGGTTCGGCGTCAGCTGCTCGAAGTTACCGCCAGTGGCACCGGTGATAGTGGTAGTGACAGTCGAACCGTTGTTGTAGACGTCGTTGTTCGGAGTCTGGAAGTCGACACTGCCTTGGGTCTTGCCGGCCTCGACGGTGATGGTCTGGCCGTTCGACAGGGTCACGGTAACCGGAGTCTGGGCAGGGTTGCTCAGGGTCACGGTGTAGGTGATCACGCCGCCTTCGGTCACCGAAGGGTTGGCGGTCAGGGTCGCAGTGGTCACATCGACCGAGTCGTTGATCGTGGTCTGCGCTGGCGTCGGGTTCGGCGTCAGCTGCTCGAAGTTACCGCCGGTAGCGCCTTTGATGGTGGTAGTGATGGTCGAGCCATTGTTGTAGACGTCGTTGTTCGGAGTCTGGAAGTCGACACTGCCTTGGGTCTTGCCGGCCTCGACGGTGATGGTTTGGCCGTTCGACAGGGTCACGGTAACCGGAGTCTGGGCAGGGTTGCTCAGGGTCACGGTGTAGGTGATCACGCCACCTTCGGTGACCGAAGGATTGGCGGTCAGGGTCGCAGTGGTCACATCGACCGAATCGTTGATCGTGGTCTGCGCCGGGGTCGGGTTCGGCGTCAGTTGCTCGAAGTTGCCGCCAGTGGCGTCAGTGATAGTGGTGCTGACGGTCGAGCCGTTGTTGTAGACGTCGTTGTCCGGGGTCTGGAAATCAACGCTGCCTTGAGTCTTGCCAGCTTCGACAGTGATGGTCTGGCCATTCGACAAGGTCACGGTGACAGGCGTCTGGGCAGGGTTGCTCAGGGTCACGGTGTAGGTGATCACACCGCCTTCGGTTACCGAAGGGTTGGCGGTCAGGGTCGCAGTGGTCACATCGACCGAATCGTTGATCGTGGTCTGCGCCGGGGTCGGGTTCGGCGTCAGTTGCTCGAAGTTGCCGCCAGTGGCGTCAGTGATAGTGGTGCTGACGGTCGAGCCGTTGTTGTAGACGTCGTTGTCCGGGGTCTGGAAATCAACGCTGCCTTGAGTCTTGCCAGCTTCGACAGTGATGGTCTGGCCATTCGACAGGGTCACGGTAACCGGAGTCTGGGCAGAGTTGCTCAGGGTCACGGTGTAGGTGATCACGCCGCCCTCAGTCACACTTGGCGAAGCGGTCAGAGTTGCGGTGGTGGTGTCGACCGAGTCATTGATCGTGGTCTGCGCTGGGGTCGGGTTCGGCGTCAGCTGCTCGAAGTTACCGCCGGTAGCGTCGGTGATGGTGGTGCTGACAGTCGAGCCATTGTTGTAGACGTCGTTATCCGGGGTCTGGAAATCAACGCTGCCTTGGGTCTTGCCGGCTTCAACAGTGATGGTTTGGCCGTTCGACAAGGTCACCGTAACCGGAGTCTGGGCAGGGTTGCTCAGGGTCACGGTGTAGGTGATCACACCGCCTTCGGTTACCGAAGGGTTGGCGGTCAGGGTCGCAGTGGTCACATCGACCGAGTCATTGATCGTGGTCTGCGCTGGGGTCGGGTTCGGCGTCAGCTGCTCGAAGTTGCCGCCAGTGGCACCAGTGATGGTGGTGCTGACAGTCGAGCCGTTGTTGTAGACGTCGTTGTCCGGGGTCTGGAAGTCGACACTGCCCTGGGTCTTGCCGGCTTCAACAGTGATGGTTTGGCCGTTCGACAAGGTCACGGTGACCGGAGTCTGGGCAGGGTTGCTCAGGGTCACGGTGTAGGTGATCACGCCACCTTCGGTGACCGAAGGATTCGCGGTCAGGGTCGCAGTGGTGTTGTCGACCGAGTCGTTGATCGTGGTCTGCGCTGGGGTCGGGTTCGGCGTCAGCTGCTCGAAGTTGCCGCCAGTGGCACCAGTGATGGTGGTGCTGACAGTCGAGCCGTTGTTGTAGACGTCGTTGTCCGGGGTCTGGAAGTCGACACTGCCCTGGGTCTTGCCGGCTTCAACAGTGATGGTTTGGCCGTTCGACAAGGTCACGGTAACCGGAGTCTGGGCAGGGTTGCTCAGAGTTACGGTGTAGGTGATCACGCCACCTTCGGTGACCGAAGGATTCGCGGTCAGGGTCGCAGTGGTCACATCGACCGAGTCATTGATCGTGGTCTGCGCCGGGGTCGGGTTCGGCGTCAGCTGCTCGAAGTTACCGCCGGTAGAGTCGGTGATGGTGGTGCTGACAGTCGAGCCATTGTTGTAGACATCGTTCTCCGGGGTCTGGAAATCAACGCTGCCTTGGGTCTTGCCGGCTTCGACGGTGATGGTCTGGCCGTTCGACAGGGTCACGGTAACCGGAGTCTGGGCAGGGTTGCTCAGAGTTACGGTGTAGGTGATCACGCCACCTTCGGTGACCGAAGGATTCGCGGTCAGGGTCGCAGTGGTGTTGTCGACCGAGTCGTTGATCGTGGTCTGCGCCGGGGTCGGGTTAGGCGTCAGTTGCTCGAAGTTGCCGCCAGTGGCACCGGTGATGGTGGTGCTAACGGTCGAACCGTTGTTGTAGACGTCGTTGTCCGGGGTCTGGAAGTCAACGCTGCCTTGGGTCTTGCCGGCTTCGACGGTGATGGTCTGGCCGTTCGACAGGGTCACGGTTACCGGAGTCTGGGCAGGGTTGCTCAGGGTCACGGTGTAAGTGATCACGCCACCTTCGGTCACCGAAGGGTTGGCGGTCAGGGTCGCAGTGGTGTTGTCGATAGTATCGGTAATCTGCGTAACCGCCGGCGTTTGCGGCAGGGTCACTATCAGACCGTTACCCCCGGTGGCACCCGTCACGGTCGTCGAGATCTGCCCGCCGTCGATATACGGCGTGTCATTCGCCGGGATGGTGACATTGACGCTACCGCTGGTCTGCCCTGCCGGAATGACGATCACCGCTCCGTTGGACAGGGTCACGACCAAGTTGGACGTCGGCGCCTGGCCAACTGTCGCGGTATAAACGATTACGCCACCCGCTTCGGAGATGGAAGGGGTGGCGTTGAGGACAAGCGCGGTGGAGACATCGGTCGGCGTGGTGGGCGGTATGACCTGCTGATTGTTGTTGCTGGTATCCAGCGCGCCAACGTCTTCAGATTCCAGCGCCGTGGCAAAGCCTAATGGGCCGGTAGGGAAACCGATGCTCGTGTCGACCCTGCCCGCTGTCTCCTCAAGCATGACAAAGCTGTGGCCACCCCCCAGCGCGCCACCACCGCCCGCCGCTGCCGGGCCTGCTGCCGTGGCTTCAAGCTCGGTAGTCGGGTCGACACCCGCAGCGATTGCCTGCTGCAGCTCTTCGACCGACGGTGCAGCCTGCGCAGTGGCCTGGCCCAGGTCGGTGCTGCTGTAGGGCGCATCCGCGCTCCACTGGCTGTCACGGCCCAGGTCGAGCAGGCGACCATCGGCCAGCTCGAGCGTTACCGCGCCGCCCGGGCCGGTGAGTACTTCCTCACCCGCCAACAGGCGATCACCTTCGATGAGTACACGCCGGATGCCCTCTGGGGATACCGCAATAACCTGGCCGACAATGCTTTTGACGATGGCTACAACGCTGCTCATTGGACTCTCCGTGTGACCCGGTTAGGGTACTTCCCTGCCAGAGCGGCGTTGTTGTAAGCCACTTCAGGCGGATCTGTGTCGATTAATATGATGAGGATTTGACGTCAAAATTACGTCTATAGCTGTTTGGAATTAACTATCTGCCAAACTATTGACCTTATACTCGCCATCCTAAACAATCGGCAATGTAATGTCACATTGATATTTGCACCTTTGCCACCCCTTCCTTTAGTACTAATCCAGGGCCGGTCGGAAGCCCGCCCATCGGTCAGTTCTGGCGCCATTTTCCTGGCCCTGAAAAGCTTGAACCGTGATTCAGGACAACAGCGCTTTCGAGAACTCGCCAAAAATGCGTGCTTCACTGTTTACCGTTCTTCCCATCACCCTAGCCGCCACCTATTCACAAGCACAATCCTTGCCCGAAGCCATGCAGACCACCCTCGATAGCCCGCAGGCCATAACAACGAATGGCAGGCTATGCTGCGAATGAACTTCAACCTTTACACTGGCGTCAGCGACAAGGCTGACCTGGAGTCCAAGCTGTAACCTTCACTAAGCCAGCGTCGTCTGGTAGCGGTGAAGAACATACAATTGTTTACTCAGTATCGAATCAAGGCGACCATTGGCCACTGCTCAAGAATCAGGGTGTCGTAGCCCCGATGGCCACCGTTGTGCAGAACGATCTGAAACCGAGGGTGAGCCTGTCAGGCCTGAACTGAGGCACACCCTGCCCCACCCACCGCAAGGATGAAGAGAGCGCCGCGTGGAATCCGAAGTCAGTCGAGTCCAACTCAGCCACGATCCACGCAGTCAGCATGACGATCCCTTGCTGGATAGCCTGCTGAGCCTGTGTGTCCTGCATCAGAAACCCGCCAGCCGGGTCATGCTGACCACCGGCCTGCCGCTGCCTGCCCAGCGCCTGAGCCCCGAGCTGCTGCCCCGTGCCGCGGCCCGGGCAGGGCTGCAGGGGCGGCTGCTGCAGCGCAAGCTGGAGCAGATCCCCAGTATCGCCATGCCGGCCATGCTGTTGCTCAAGGAAGGCCGCAGCGCCGTGCTGCTGGGCTGGGAAAACGAAGACACCGCGCGCCTGCTGCTTAGCGAGAGCGATGGTGGCGAGGTGCATGTCAGCCGCGAAGCGCTGCTCAGTGACTACAGCGGGCGCGTGTTCTTCGCCCAGCCGCAGCACAAGTTCGACGTCAACCACGGCAACCTCATCCCGCGCGCGAAATCCTGGTTCCGCGACACCCTGCTGCGCAGCAAATGGCTGTACATCGATGCCATCGCCGCCAGCCTGGTAATCAACCTGATCGCCCTGGCCGCGCCGCTGTTCGTCATGAACGTGTATGACCGGGTGGTGCCCAACCAGGCAACCTCGACCCTCTGGGTGCTGGCCGTCGGCATCGCCGGCGCCTACGTCTTCGACCTTATCCTCAAGGGCTTGCGCGGCCTCTGCCTGGACCTTGCCGGCAAAAAGACCGACTTGATCATTTCGGCGACCTTGTTCGAGCGTATCGTCGGCATGTCGATGAAGTACCGCCCGGCGCGGGTCGGCAGCTTTGCCCAGAACATCCATGAGTTCCAGGGCTTGCGCGACTTCCTCGCCTCCTTGACCCTGACCAGCCTGATCGACCTGCCGTTCACCCTCCTGATCCTGATCGTCATCGCCATCATTGGCGGGCACCTGGTGTGGATCCCGATCATCGCCTTCCCGCTGGCCCTGGGCATCGGTTATGCCTTGCAGCGGCCGCTGATGGCGACCATGGAGCGGACCATGGCCCTGGCCTCGGAGCGCCAGTCCAGCCTGATCGAGACCCTGGCTGGCCTGGACGCCGTCAAGGTCAACAACGCCGAAAGCGAGCGCCAGTACATGTGGGAGCAGACCCTCGGCACCCTCAGCCGGTTGGAGCTGCGCGTGAAGGTGCTGTCGAGCCTGGCGATGAACATCACCATGCTGATCCAGCAGCTGGCAGGCGTGGCGATGATCTGCGTGGGTGTCTACCTGATCATCGACGGCAACCTGAGCATGGGCGGCCTGGTCGCCTGCTACATGCTCAGCGGCCGCGCCCTCGGCCCGCTGGGCCAGCTCAACGGCTTGCTGGCCCGCTACCAGCAGGCGAAGGTAACCATGGTCGCCACCGACCACATGATGGACTTGCCGCAGGAGCGCAACTTCGAGGAGCGGCCGCTGAGCCGCCGGGTACTGCAGGGCAGCATCGAGTTCCGCGGGGTCGAGTTCACCTACCCGAACCAGCAGAACCTGGCCCTGAAGAACATCAACCTGACCATCCGCCCCGGCGAAAAGGTCGGCATCATTGGCCGCAGCGGCTCGGGCAAGAGCTCCCTGGCCAAGCTGGTCGTGGGCCTCTATGAAGCCGACGGCGGGTCACTGCTGGTCGATGGCGTGGATATCCGCCAGATCGACGTCAGCGAACTGCGCCACAACATCGGCTATGTGCCGCAGGACATCCAGCTGATGGCCGGCACCCTGCGCGACAACCTGGTCAGCGGCGCACGTTACATCGAAGACGAAATGATCCTGCAGGCCGCAGAACTTGCAGGTGTTCATGAGTTTGCCCGGCTGCACCCCGACGGTTATGAGCTGCAAGTGGGCGAGCGTGGCCAGAACCTCTCCGGCGGCCAGCGGCAGAACGTTGCCCTGGGGCGTGCATTGCTGCTCAACCCGCAGATCCTGCTGCTCGACGAGCCGACCAGCGCCATGGACAACACCGGTGAAGAGCGCCTCAAGCAACGCCTGCAGGCGGTGATCGAGAACAAGACGGTGCTGCTGGTGACCCACCGCGCCTCGTTGCTGTCGCTGGTGGACCGGCTGATCGTCATCGATCGCGGGCAGATTGTCGCCGACGGCCCGAAAGCCGCGGTCATGGATGCGCTGAAGAAGGGGCAGATCAGTGTTGCATAAGCTCGATATGGGGCAGTTCAAGGATGGCCTGCGGCGCTACTTCAAGGGCTCCGATTCGCTCGGCGGGCAGCCGCTGCCCGAGGTCAACAAGGCGCTGATCGAGGATGCACCGCGGGTGGTGCGCCTGACCATCTGGGGTGTGATCGCGTTTTTCGTATTCCTGATCGTCTGGGCCAGTGTGGCGCCGATCGATGAAGTCACGCGCGGCGAAGGCAAGGCCATTCCGTCCTCCAAGGTGCAGAAGATCCAGAACCTCGAGGGCGGCATCGTCGCCGAAATCTACGCCAAGGAAGGGCAGATCGTCGAAATCGGCCAGCCCCTGCTGCGCCTGGACGAAACCCGCTTCGCCTCCAACGTCGGCGAAACCGAGGCCGACCGCTTGGCTATGGCGCTGCGCGTCGAACGCCTGAGTGCCGAGGTCGAAGACCGTCCGCTGCAAATCGATGAGGCCCTGAGCAAGGCCGCGCCCAACCAGGCAGCCAACGAGCAATCGCTCTACCAGAGCCGGCGCCAGCAACTGCAGGACGAGATCGGTGGCCTGCAGCAGCAGCTGGTACAGCGTCAGCAGGAGCTGCGCGAATACACCTCCAAGCGCGCGCAGTACGCCAACAGCCTGCAATTGCTGCGCCAGGAGATTGCGATGTCCGAGCCCTTGGTAGCCCAGGGCGCAATCTCCCAGGTCGAAGTGCTGCGCCTGCGCCGTGCCGAAGTGGAAAACCGTGGCCAGATGGATTCCACCGCGCTGGCCATCCCGCGTGCCGAGGCGGCCATTCGGGAAGTACAGAGCAAGATCGAAGAAACCCGTGGCAAATTCCGCAGCGAAGCGCTGACCCAGCTCAATGAGGCACGCACCGAGCTCAGCAAGGCCACTGCCACCAGCAAGGCGCTGGACGACCGGGTTCACCGCACCATGGTCACCTCACCTGTGCGCGGTATCGTCAAACAGCTGCTGGTCAACACCATCGGTGGAGTGATCCAGCCGGGTAGCGACATCGTCGAGGTCGTGCCGCTGGACGACACCCTGGTCATCGAAGCGAAGATCCTGCCCAAGGACATCGCCTTCCTGCATCCAGGGCAGGAAGCGACGGTCAAGTTCACCGCCTATGACTACACCATTTACGGTGGCCTGAAGGCCAAGCTGGAGCAGATCGGTGCCGACACCATCACCGATGAAGACAAAAAGACCACGTACTACCTGATCAAGCTGCGCACCGATCGCAGCCACCTGGGCACTGACGAGAAGCCATTACTGATCATTCCCGGGATGGTGGCGACGGTGGATATCATGACCGGCAAGAAGACCATCATGAGCTACCTGCTCAAGCCGATCATGAAGGCCCGCTCGGAAGCCCTGCGCGAGCGTTAACGCCACGCACGGCTGTGTGTGTAGGAGCGGCCTTGCCGGGGCGCCGGACCGGTCGGAAAGGGTCGCGGAGCGGCCCCAGGTTCTGTGGCGCAGCAAAAATCGCCGGGGCCGCTCCACGAGGAAGTATCAGCGCCAGGGTGCAGGTTCACCCACCAGCTGCCCCTGAATACCACCCACGCCCATCTCCCGCAGCACCAACCGCTCGCCTTCCGTCTCGACCCGCTCGGCAATCAACGGCAGGTCGATACTGTGTGCGGCGCGTTGGATCGCTTCGATGAACAGGCGCTTGTGCTGCTCATGGTCAATGTTGCGGATATAGCTGCCATCGATTTTCAGGTATGCCAGGCCCAGGTGTGCCAAGTTGCCGATCATGCTGAAACGGCCGCCGAAGCGCTGCAGCGCCAGCCCGAAGCCAAGCGCGTGCAGGCGTCGGGTCAGTTGCTCGAGGGCAGACTGGTCGGGCAGTTGCTCTTCGCCGATCTCGAACGTCAACCGCGGGCCCAGCGCCGCATGCTGGCTTAGCAGCTCGTAGACGCGTTGCAGCGCCTTGGGGTCGGCCAAGGTTGCTGCGGACAGGTTCAGCGCCAGCATCTGATCATGGCTGCGCAGGTGGGCGAGCACCTTTTCCAGCACCAGCACATCCAGGCGCGGCATCCAGCCGAAGCGCTCCAGCCAGGGCAGGAAGCGCCCGGCGGGCAGTGCCTCGCCTTGCTCATCGTGCAAGCGCGAGATGACTTTGTGGTGCAACACCCGTTGCGCTGTTTCGCAGTCCACCACCGGCTGGAAAAACAGCTCGAAATGCCCATTGGCAAATGCCTGGTCGAGCCGTTCATGCCAGGCATGATGGCTATCGCCCGCTACCGCAGCTGCACCCTGTTCGAGACAGACCCAGCCGGGTGCCGGCTGGTTTTCGGCAAGGGCCAGGGCTTCGTCGGCAAGTTTCAGCAATGCCTGTGGCGCATCGCCGGGGCTGAAGGGCGCAAGGCCGATGCACGCGACCGGGCTGACATCACTGGCGCCAGTCTCGTGCAGGCTCTGCAGGGTGGCCTCCAGCGCCTGGGCAAGCTGTACGGCCTCCTCGTGCACCATACCCGGCGCCAGCACGGCGAACTCGCCCCCACGGCTGCGCGAAATCAGGTCTTTGGTTTCTGGGTAGCTGGCACAGGTACGGCGCAGTTGCTCGCCCACCGCCTGCAACAGCTGGTCGGTACGCTGCCCGCCCAGGCGCGCGTTGAGGCCTGCCAGCCCCTGCACCCGCAGCAACAGCAAGTAACCGGCCCGCGCTTCCTCCATGTTGCTGACGCGGGTATTGAGCTGCATCTCGAAATAGCGGCGGTTGGACAGCCCGGTGAGGCTGTCCTGGTAGGACTCGGCGCGCAACCGCTCACTGCGCTCGGCCTGCTCGGTGAACAGCGCCTTGAGCTTCTCGACCATCTGGTTCATCGCCTGCACCACACGGCGCAGCTCGGGTGTGCGCGGCAGGTCTGGCAGGCTGAGGAATTCGCGCCGGGCGATGGCATGGGATTGCTCGACCATGTAGTCCAGTGGCCGCAACTGGCGGCGCAGCAACAACGCGCCGAGCACCGCACTGGCAGCACCACACAGCAGCAACCAGCCCAGGCTGCCCAAGGCGCTCTGCCAGAGCTTGGCGATGGCGAACATCGGGTGACTGATCACCTCCACCCGGGCGGCCTGCTGCCATCCGCGGCTGACAATGGCATCGCCACCGGCCGCTTCAAGGCCAATGAGGTGGACGAACCAGGCCGGCACACCCCCTCGGTCAGGCTCGGCATGGCGCTCCACCAACACGGCATTGGAACCCAGGTCGACGACCTTGATGCTCGCATAGTAGCCACTGTCGAAGATCGAGCTGACCATCAGTTCGACCATCGCCGGGTCGTCGATGTTGGGTGTCAGCGACAGCGCCAGGGCAGTGGCTGCGTCCTGGGCGTGCGAACGCAGCTGGTTGACGTACTGGCTGCGCGAGCTCTCCAGGCTGACCATGAAGCTGCCGCTGAAGGCGACCACCAGGAACAGGCAAATGGCCAACAGCAATTGTTTGAACAGTGACATCTGTGCTCCTTCAGTAAACCGGCTCGGCCGGGAACCCTTCGGCCTGCATTTTCTTCAGCAAATCCTGCCAGCGTGACAGCCGCTTGGTATCGCCTACCTTCTTGTTGCCGGCGGCGCCTGTCAGCCACAGCCCCTCACCATTGAAGGCATACACCGGCAGCAGGTCGGGACGCTGGCTCGCCGGCTTGATGGCATCCATCAGGCTGTCGAGCACCAACGGTTGAGCCTGTGGGTTTGAATAGTAGGTCAGCACCATGTGCGCTCGGTTTTGCCGCAACGCCTTGACGTAGGTGATACGCAGCTTTTCGCTGGGGATGCCCATGCGCCGTAGGCTGAAATACTTGGCAATAGCGTAGTCCTCGCAATCACCTGCCCCCTTGATCAGTGCCTGGACCGGCGTGGCCCAATAATCGACCTCATGCCACAGGTCGATATCTTCGACGTAGCGCAGTTGCTGGTTGAAGAAGCGGTTGACCACCTGCAGCCGCTCCAGCTCGGTGGCCTGCTTCTGCGTGGCCATCAGGTGCTGCCAGGCGTCGATACGCCCCTGGCCTGCGCCAAGCGGGCCATACAGGGCCTGCGACTTGCGACTGATCTGGGAAAAATCCCAATCCGCGTGCAAACCGCCCAGTAGCAAGCTACCCAGCAGCGCGGCAAGGCCGACACGTCGCACAGCGGTTTTGAACATCCAGGATATCGCCACTGCGAAGACCTGTTCAGACCAGTCGAAAGCAGCGATGGTGCGGCCTCGCTGTGCAAAAGACAATGGCATCCTGCAATCACGCAACCTGGGGATGGGCCATACTAACTTTATGGCTATCTCGTTCTATGTGCCGCTTCCTTTGCCAAGCGACTTCATACACCATAGCCGCGGCCTTGGGTCACCCGCTCCAATGCGGCTGACGGTTTGACAAGCCCCCTTGCCTGTTACTAGTGTCATTGGATCCAACTTTCGTTATGGTCGAGGCAGACTCCGCGTGGCCGAGAAAATTAAACTGAGCAACGTGCTGGCTAGCGAACAGCTACCCCCACACCTGGCACGTGCTGTTATCGAAGAGCGCCTGCGCAGCGCCATTCTTGATGGGCGACTACCGCCAGGCACCGCTGTGCGTCAGCAAGAGCTGGCGACCTTGTTCGGGGTCAGCCGCATGCCTGTGCGCGAGGCCTTGCGCCAACTTGAAGCGCAATCGCTGCTGAACGTGGAGATGCACAAGGGCGCTGTGGTTGCGCCGTTGATCGGCGAGGACGCGGTAGACACCTATGCCCTGCGTGTTCTGCTCGAAAGCGAGGCGCTGCGCCAATCCATTCCGCTGCTTGATGCCGACGACATCGCCCGTGCCCGCGGCTACATCCTGCAACTGGAGCATGAGACCCGCCACGCCGAACTCGGCCGCCTCAACCGCCTGTTCCACATGACGCTGTACAGCAAGGCGTCAAACAAGAAGCTGTTGCGCCTGATCGAGAACGAACTGAACGAAGAAGAGCGTTTTCTGCGCTTTCATCTTTCCTCCATGGGGTTGGGGAAACTCACCCAGGACGATCACAACGCGCTGGTGAATGCGGCCAGCGACAAACTGGTGGATGAAGCCATCGCCGTGCTGGAGAAGCACTTGAACTCCGGCGCGCACGTGATCAGGGCTTACCTGGATTCGCAGTTGGCACGATAACAGGCCGGCATGAGACGGTTGCAAATTAGCCCGGCACCGCAAACAATGAGACTAATTATCATTCATGTCCATTGAAGCCAGCGCCCTCCTCCATGCCTTCCAATGACTCCGTGCAAACGCTCTACAGTGACCACCACGGTTGGTTGCATGCCTGGCTGCGCAGCAAGCTGGGCAATGCCGCCGATGCCGCGGACCTGGCGCAGGACACCTTCGTGCGGCTGTTGCAGCGTCGCGAGCAGGTACAGCTGAACACGCCAAGGGCGTTTCTGCGGACCGTGGCACGTGGGCTGGTGATCGATCACTGGCGCCGTGAAGAACTGCACCGGGCCTACCTCGAAGCCCTGGCTCACTTGCCGGAAACACAGGCCCCCTCGGCCGAGACCCGCGAAGTGCTGCTGGAGCTGCTGGAGCGTATCGCGCGCATGCTCGACGGGCTCAAGCCAAAGGTGCGCCGCGCCTTTCTGCTGGCCCAGTGCGATGGGCTGAAACACCAGGCCATCGCCGAGCAAATGGGCATATCCGTACGCACCGTCGAGCGCTATATCGCCGATGCGCTTTACCATTGCTACCTGCTGCGCTTTGAAGACGAGCGATGACAGTAGTCGCACCGTCGGCCAAAGCGGTCAAGCAAGCCATTCAGTGGCTGCTCAGGCTGCGAGAGAGCGGTAGCAGCCCTGCCCTGCTGCAGCAATGCGAGCAGTGGCGTAGCGCGCGGCATGAGCACGAACTGGCCTGGCAACGGGTGATACACCTGCACCAGGACCTTGACCTGCGGACCATCCCCGGCGCTGGGGTTGCCTTGCATACCCTGGAAACCAGCCAGCGGCGCCTGCACCGGCGCCAGGCGCTCAAGTTGCTTGGCGGCGTCGCCCTGGTGGGCTCGGCCACCTGGCTGGCCAGAGACCTCGATAGCGTCAGCGCCTGGGCTTCGGACTACGCCACTGCTACTGGCGAACGGCGGCGATTGCACCTGCCCGATGGCTCATTGATGCAACTGAACACGCGCAGTGCGGTGGACCTGGCCTTCGACCAGCAGCAGCGTTTGGTCCACCTCAAGCAAGGGGAGCTGATGCTAACCTGCAGCGAAGCGCAGGATCAGACGCGCCCCCTGTTGGTACAGACGCAAGAGGCCTTGCTCGAAGGTTTCAATGCTCGCTTTGTGGTACGCCAGGATATCGCCTGCACCCGCGTCAGCGTCAGCCAGGGAAAGGTGGCGATACACCGGCCGGGGAATGGCCAGGTGCAATGGATCGACAGCAGCCAGCACTGGCGCCTGGATGCCAGCGGTGCACAACGCCTGGATCGCGTGGATATGGACCCCACGGCCTGGAGCGAAGGGCTGATCGTGACCCGCGACATGCGCTTGCACGATTTTCTCGCGCAAGTGAGCCGCTATCGCCATGGCTACCTGGCTTGCAGCGATGACATTGCCGATCTGCGCCTGTCCGGTGTGTTCCGCCTGGACGACCCGGAGCAACTGCTGCAACTGCTGCCAAAAACGCTCCCGGTCAGGCTTCGCCAACGCACACGTTGGTGGATCCGCGTCGAGCACATGGCCTGACTTCACCCCTGCGGGGATATTTTTGGCGGGTTTTGGGCATCGATCCGGCTAGGACAGTAAGCAACGCCTTCTGCCCTCAACCTTTCAACGGACGCTTTCATGCCCATTGTCTCTACCTCTACACACCGCACTAACGAGAATGATTTTCGACCTGTCTTGAATTCAGCCAGCCTGCGCAAGGCCGTTCGGGCAGCTCTGTTCGGTACCGCACTGGGCATCAGCGCCCTGCCCCTTCAAGCCTTGGCCGCTGAAGCCGCGCAGGTCAGCCAGCAGTATGCGATTGCGCCCGGCGAACTGAACGATGTGCTCAACCAGTTTGCCCGTCAGGCGGGAATCACCCTCTCCAGCACACCGCAATTGACCAATGGGCTGCAATCCCGTGGCTTGCAAGGGCAGTACTCGGCCAATCAGGCGCTGCGCCAATTGCTCAATGGCAGCGGCCTGGAGGCCGTAAGCCAGGGTGGGCACAGCTATGTGCTGCGGGCCCAGCCAGACAACGCCGCACTGTCGCTGCCAGACACCGATATCCGCAGCTTCTCCCTGGGCAATGCCTTGGGCAGCATGGATGGCTACTACGCCACCCACAGCCAGGTGGCGACCAAGACCAGTATGCCCCTGGTGGAAACCTCACAGTCGGTCTCGGTGGTGACTCGCCAGCAGATAGATGACCAGGGCTCGCAGACCGTCGCCCAGGCCATGCGCTATACGCCTGGGGTGCTGACCAACCCCTATGGCGCCACTCACCGCTACGACTATGTGGCCATGCGCGGCTTCAACGACGGTTCGGTCGACAACATCTACGTTGACGGCCTGAAGTCCATGGGAGACAACGGCACCTACAGCACCATGCAAGTGGACCCTTACTTTCTGGAGCGCATCGACATCCTCAAAGGGCCCTCTTCGGTACTCTATGGCCGCAGCTCACCAGGGGGCCTGGTGGCACTGACCACCAAGAAGCCCCTGTTCACGCCCTTCCATCAGGTGCAGGCCACCGTCGGCACCCAAGGCCAGCGTGGCATGGGCTTCGACTTCAGCGGCCCGGTCGATGACGACAAGCGTATTGCCTATCGCCTGACAGGCTTGGCGGACAGCTCTGATACTCAGTTCGACCATAACAAGGAAGAACGCTACGCCATCGCACCGGCTATCAGCATCGACTTCACCGAAGACACCTCGCTGACGCTGCAGGCATACCTGCAGCACGACCCCAATGGTGGCTACCACGGGGGTAACCCGGCTGACGGCATGCTGCACAAGCGCAACGGGCTGCGCCTGTCAGACCACTTCTTTGAAGGTGAGCCTGGGGTCGACAACTATGAGCGTACCCAGCAGTCGTTCAGCTACCAGTTCGAGCACCGTTTCAACGACGTCTTCACCGCCCGGCAGAACTTCCGCTACCAGGATTCTGACGTGACGATGGACCAGGTGTATTCGGCCGGTTGGGCCGACGCCGACAGCAACATCCTCAACCGCGCCTACACCGGGGGCGACGAGCGCCTGCATTCGTACATCATCGACAACATGCTGCAGGCGGAGTTCTTCACCGGCGCGGCCAAGCACACCCTGCTGCTTGGCACCGACTACCAGCGCCGCAAGGCCGACGTGGAATGGCGTTACGGCACGGTCGACCCGCTGGATGCCGGCAACCCTCAATATGGCAATGGCAACCTCCAGGTACTCGGTGAAAACCGCTATCAGCGCCGCCTGCAGCAAACGGGTGTGTACCTGCAGGACCTTGTCGAGCTGGACCAATGGCGCTTCTCGCTGGGCTTACGCCAGGACTGGGTGAAGGTCTCCGAGGAGAATCGCGACAGCAACACCAAGGTCAACGACCAGCGCAGCAAATTCACCACCCGGGCGGGCGTGCTCTACCTGTTCGAGAACGGCTTGGCGCCCTATGTCAGCTACTCGGAGTCGTTCAACCCCAATACCGTGTCCGACCAGGAAGGCCGGCCGTTGGCACCGACCGAGGGTACTCAGTGGGAGGCGGGTATCAAGTACCAGCCGCCCGGCAGTGACAACCTGTTTACCGCATCGGTGTTCCGTATCGAGCAGGAGAACCTGGCCTCCAAGCAGCCGAACGAAGACTTCTACCGCCCGGTGGGTGAAGTACGCTCACAAGGCCTGGAGCTGGAGGCGCATGTTCAGCTGACCGACAACCTCAAGCTGTTGGGCGGCTACACCTTTACCGACATCGAGTATGCCAAGACGATGCCGAGCCTGGTGACAGCCAACCTGGACAACAAGGGTAATTCGCCCACCCAGGCACCCAAGCAGATGTTTTCGCTGTGGGCCGACTACAACTTCCGCCAGGGGCCGCTGGACGGCCTGCGACTGGGCGGTGGGGTGCGTTATGTAGGGTACAGCTGGGTGGATGCGGAAAACAGCATGAAGGTGCCCTCCTACACGCTGTTTGATGCCTCGATCGGATACGACCTGGGCAAGGTTGGCCTGACGGGGATGGATGTGCGCCTGAACGCCAACAACCTCACCAATGAGAGCTACGTCACTTCATGTGCCAGCCTGAACTATTGCTACATGGGTGAAGAGCGCAACGTCAGCGCAACGGTCAGCTATCAATTCTGACCCGAAAAGACAAAGCCCCTGTCTGCGATGCAGACAGGGGCTTTGGGTTTGAATCTTGACGATGACCTACTCTCACATGGGGAGACCCCACACTACCATCGGCGATGCATCGTTTCACTGCTGAGTTCGGGATGGGATCAGGTGGTTCCAATGCTCTATGGTCGTCAAGAAATTCTGTGTGCCGGCCCGTCCTGAAGACGTGCCCGCGAATTTCTATGGCTTCTACTTAAAGACAAAACCCCTACCTGCTCGCGCAGATAGGGGTTTTGCGAAATGAATCTTGACGATGACCTACTCTCACATGGGGAGACCCCACACTACCATCGGCGATGCATCGTTTCACTACTGAGTTCGGGATGGGATCAGGTGGTTCCAATGCTCTATGGTCGTCAAGAAATTCTGTTGCCAGAATGTCCAGATGGACAGCCTAGCGAATTCGGATATGTGATGTTGTGATGTACATTCGAACTTTCGGTTCGTGTGTCTTCACCACCGCAATCTGCATGAGCAAATTGCTTGGGTGTTATATGGTCAAGCCTCACGGGCAATTAGTATTGGTTAGCTCAACGCCTCACAGCGCTTACACACCCAACCTATCAACGTCGTAGTCTTCGACGGCCCTTTAGGGGATTCTAGATCCCAGTGAGATCTCATCTTGAGGCAAGTTTCCCGCTTAGATGCTTTCAGCGGTTATCTCTTCCGAACATAGCTACCCGGCAATGCCACTGGCGTGACAACCGGAACACCAGAGGTTCGTCCACTCCGGTCCTCTCGTACTAGGAGCAGCCCCTCTCAAATCTCAAACGTCCACGGCAGATAGGGACCGAACTGTCTCACGACGTTCTAAACCCAGCTCGCGTACCACTTTAAATGGCGAACAGCCATACCCTTGGGACCGGCTTCAGCCCCAGGATGTGATGAGCCGACATCGAGGTGCCAAACACCGCCGTCGATATGAACTCTTGGGCGGTATCAGCCTGTTATCCCCGGAGTACCTTTTATCCGTTGAGCGATGGCCCTTCCATACAGAACCACCGGATCACTAAGACCTACTTTCGTACCTGCTCGACGTGTTTGTCTCGCAGTCAAGCGCGCTTTTGCCTTTATACTCTACGACCGATTTCCGACCGGTCTGAGCGCACCTTCGTACTCCTCCGTTACTCTTTGGGAGGAGACCGCCCCAGTCAAACTACCCACCATACACTGTCCTCGATCCGGATAACGGACCTGAGTTAGAACCTCAAAGTTGCCAGGGTGGTATTTCAAGGATGGCTCCATGAGAACTGGCGTCCCCACTTCAAAGCCTCCCACCTATCCTACACAAGCAAATTCAAAGTCCAGTGCAAAGCTATAGTAAAGGTTCACGGGGTCTTTCCGTCTAGCCGCGGATACACTGCATCTTCACAGCGATTTCAATTTCACTGAGTCTCGGGTGGAGACAGCGCCGCCATCGTTACGCCATTCGTGCAGGTCGGAACTTACCCGACAAGGAATTTCGCTACCTTAGGACCGTTATAGTTACGGCCGCCGTTTACCGGGGCTTCGATCAAGAGCTTCGCTTGCGCTAACCCCATCAATTAACCTTCCGGCACCGGGCAGGCGTCACACCCTATACGTCCACTTTCGTGTTTGCAGAGTGCTGTGTTTTTAATAAACAGTCGCAGCGGCCTGGTATCTTCGACCGGCATGGGCTTACGGAGCAAGTCCTTGACCCTCGCCGGCGCACCTTCTCCCGAAGTTACGGTGCCATTTTGCCTAGTTCCTTCACCCGAGTTCTCTCAAGCGCCTTGGTATTCTCTACCTAACCACCTGTGTCGGTTTGGGGTACGGTTCCCAGTTATCTGAAGCTTAGGAGCTTTTCTTGGAAGCATGGCATCAACCACTTCGTCGCCTAAAGGCAACTCGTCATCAGCTCTCGGCCTTGAAATCCCGGATTTGCCTAAGATTTCAGCCTACCACCTTAAACTTGGACAACCAACGCCAAGCTGGCCTAGCCTTCTCCGTCCCTCCATCGCAATAACTGCAAGTACAGGAATATTAACCTGTTTTCCATCGACTACGCTTTTCAGCCTCGCCTTAGGGACCGACTAACCCTGCGTCGATTAACGTTGCGCAGGAAACCTTGGTCTTTCGGCGTGGGAGTTTTTCACTCCCATTGTCGTTACTCATGTCAGCATTCGCACTTCTGATACCTCCAGCAAGCTTCTCAACTCACCTTCACAGGCTTACAGAACGCTCCTCTACCGCATCACCATAAGGTGATACCCGTAGCTTCGGTGCATGGTTTGAGCCCCGTTACATCTTCCGCGCAGGCCGACTCGACTAGTGAGCTATTACGCTTTCTTTAAAGGGTGGCTGCTTCTAAGCCAACCTCCTAGCTGTCTAAGCCTTCCCACATCGTTTCCCACTTAACCATGACTTTGGGACCTTAGCTGACGGTCTGGGTTGTTTCCCTTTTCACGACGGACGTTAGCACCCGCCGTGTGTCTCCCATGCTCGGCACTTGTAGGTATTCGGAGTTTGCATCGGTTTGGTAAGTCGGGATGACCCCCTAGCCGAAACAGTGCTCTACCCCCTACAGTGATACATGAGGCGCTACCTAAATAGCTTTCGAGGAGAACCAGCTATCTCCGAGCTTGATTAGCCTTTCACTCCGATCCACAGGTCATCCGCTAACTTTTCAACGGTAGTCGGTTCGGTCCTCCAGTCAGTGTTACCTAACCTTCAACCTGCCCATGGATAGATCGCCCGGTTTCGGGTCTATACCCAGCGACTAAACGCCCTATTAAGACTCGCTTTCGCTACGCCTCCCCTATTCGGTTAAGCTCGCCACTGAATATAAGTCGCTGACCCATTATACAAAAGGTACGCAGTCACCTAACAAGTAGGCTCCCACTGCTTGTACGCATACGGTTTCAGGATCTATTTCACTCCCCTCTCCGGGGTTCTTTTCGCCTTTCCCTCACGGTACTAGTTCACTATCGGTCAGTCAGTAGTATTTAGCCTTGGAGGATGGTCCCCCCATATTCAGACAAAGTTTCTCGTGCTCCGTCCTACTCGATTTCATTGATAAGAGATTTTCGTGTACGGGGCTATCACCCACTATGGCCGCACTTTCCAGAGCGTTCCACTAATCTCAAACCAACTTAAGGGCTGGTCCCCGTTCGCTCG
>NZ_CP087169.1:0-125000 GCF_024748775.1 Pseudomonas sp. B21-047 | reverse complement strand
TTTTGCGAGAAACTCGTTTAGCTTCAAACACTTAACTCGCTGCGATCTCTCGTAGCGGGAGGCGAATAATACAGCATTCAAAAACGCTGTCAATCACCTTTTTAGCACTGCTGATCTGTCTCTCGACCTGGTCAGCAAGAAGCATGAGCTTCTACTTAAAGACAAAACCCCTACCTGCATGCGCAGATAGGGGTTTTGCGAAATGAATCTTGACGATGACCTACTCTCACATGGGGAGACCCCACACTACCATCGGCGATGCATCGTTTCACTACTGAGTTCGGGATGGGATCAGGTGGTTCCAATGCTCTATGGTCGTCAAGAAATTCTGTTGCCAGAATGTCCAGATGGACAGCCTAGCGAATTCGGATATGTGATGTTGTGATGTACATTCGAACTTTCGGTTCGTGCGTCTTCACCACCGCAATCTGCATGAGCAAATTGCTTGGGTGTTATATGGTCAAGCCTCACGGGCAATTAGTATTGGTTAGCTCAACGCCTCACAGCGCTTACACACCCAACCTATCAACGTCGTAGTCTTCGACGGCCCTTTAGGGGATTCTAGATCCCAGTGAGATCTCATCTTGAGGCAAGTTTCCCGCTTAGATGCTTTCAGCGGTTATCTCTTCCGAACATAGCTACCCGGCAATGCCACTGGCGTGACAACCGGAACACCAGAGGTTCGTCCACTCCGGTCCTCTCGTACTAGGAGCAGCCCCTCTCAAATCTCAAACGTCCACGGCAGATAGGGACCGAACTGTCTCACGACGTTCTAAACCCAGCTCGCGTACCACTTTAAATGGCGAACAGCCATACCCTTGGGACCGGCTTCAGCCCCAGGATGTGATGAGCCGACATCGAGGTGCCAAACACCGCCGTCGATATGAACTCTTGGGCGGTATCAGCCTGTTATCCCCGGAGTACCTTTTATCCGTTGAGCGATGGCCCTTCCATACAGAACCACCGGATCACTAAGACCTACTTTCGTACCTGCTCGACGTGTTTGTCTCGCAGTCAAGCGCGCTTTTGCCTTTATACTCTACGACCGATTTCCGACCGGTCTGAGCGCACCTTCGTACTCCTCCGTTACTCTTTGGGAGGAGACCGCCCCAGTCAAACTACCCACCATACACTGTCCTCGATCCGGATAACGGACCTGAGTTAGAACCTCAAAGTTGCCAGGGTGGTATTTCAAGGATGGCTCCATGAGAACTGGCGTCCCCACTTCAAAGCCTCCCACCTATCCTACACAAGCAAATTCAAAGTCCAGTGCAAAGCTATAGTAAAGGTTCACGGGGTCTTTCCGTCTAGCCGCGGATACACTGCATCTTCACAGCGATTTCAATTTCACTGAGTCTCGGGTGGAGACAGCGCCGCCATCGTTACGCCATTCGTGCAGGTCGGAACTTACCCGACAAGGAATTTCGCTACCTTAGGACCGTTATAGTTACGGCCGCCGTTTACCGGGGCTTCGATCAAGAGCTTCGCTTGCGCTAACCCCATCAATTAACCTTCCGGCACCGGGCAGGCGTCACACCCTATACGTCCACTTTCGTGTTTGCAGAGTGCTGTGTTTTTAATAAACAGTCGCAGCGGCCTGGTATCTTCGACCGGCATGGGCTTACGGAGCAAGTCCTTGACCCTCGCCGGCGCACCTTCTCCCGAAGTTACGGTGCCATTTTGCCTAGTTCCTTCACCCGAGTTCTCTCAAGCGCCTTGGTATTCTCTACCTAACCACCTGTGTCGGTTTGGGGTACGGTTCCCAGTTATCTGAAGCTTAGGAGCTTTTCTTGGAAGCATGGCATCAACCACTTCGTCGCCTAAAGGCAACTCGTCATCAGCTCTCGGCCTTGAAATCCCGGATTTGCCTAAGATTTCAGCCTACCACCTTAAACTTGGACAACCAACGCCAAGCTGGCCTAGCCTTCTCCGTCCCTCCATCGCAATAACTGCAAGTACAGGAATATTAACCTGTTTTCCATCGACTACGCTTTTCAGCCTCGCCTTAGGGACCGACTAACCCTGCGTCGATTAACGTTGCGCAGGAAACCTTGGTCTTTCGGCGTGGGAGTTTTTCACTCCCATTGTCGTTACTCATGTCAGCATTCGCACTTCTGATACCTCCAGCAAGCTTCTCAACTCACCTTCACAGGCTTACAGAACGCTCCTCTACCGCATCATCATAAGATGATACCCGTAGCTTCGGTGCATGGTTTGAGCCCCGTTACATCTTCCGCGCAGGCCGACTCGACTAGTGAGCTATTACGCTTTCTTTAAAGGGTGGCTGCTTCTAAGCCAACCTCCTAGCTGTCTAAGCCTTCCCACATCGTTTCCCACTTAACCATGACTTTGGGACCTTAGCTGACGGTCTGGGTTGTTTCCCTTTTCACGACGGACGTTAGCACCCGCCGTGTGTCTCCCATGCTCGGCACTTGTAGGTATTCGGAGTTTGCATCGGTTTGGTAAGTCGGGATGACCCCCTAGCCGAAACAGTGCTCTACCCCCTACAGTGATACATGAGGCGCTACCTAAATAGCTTTCGAGGAGAACCAGCTATCTCCGAGCTTGATTAGCCTTTCACTCCGATCCACAGGTCATCCGCTAACTTTTCAACGGTAGTCGGTTCGGTCCTCCAGTCAGTGTTACCTAACCTTCAACCTGCCCATGGATAGATCGCCCGGTTTCGGGTCTATACCCAGCGACTAAACGCCCTATTAAGACTCGCTTTCGCTACGCCTCCCCTATTCGGTTAAGCTCGCCACTGAATATAAGTCGCTGACCCATTATACAAAAGGTACGCAGTCACCTAACAAGTAGGCTCCCACTGCTTGTACGCATACGGTTTCAGGATCTATTTCACTCCCCTCTCCGGGGTTCTTTTCGCCTTTCCCTCACGGTACTAGTTCACTATCGGTCAGTCAGTAGTATTTAGCCTTGGAGGATGGTCCCCCCATATTCAGACAAAGTTTCTCGTGCTCCGTCCTACTCGATTTCATTGATAAGAGATTTTCGTGTACGGGGCTATCACCCACTATGGCCGCACTTTCCAGAGCGTTCCACTAATCTCAAACCAACTTAAGGGCTGGTCCCCGTTCGCTCGCCACTACTAAGGGAATCTCGGTTGATTTCTTTTCCTCAGGGTACTTAGATGTTTCAGTTCCCCTGGTTCGCCTCTTGCACCTATGTATTCAGTACAAGATACTCAGCTTATGCTGAGTGGGTTCCCCCATTCAGAGATCTCTGGATCACAGTCTGTTTGCCGACTCCCCAAAGCTTATCGCAGGCTACCACGTCTTTCATCGCCTCTGACTGCCAAGGCATCCACCGTATGCGCTTCTTCACTTGACCATATAACCCCAAGCAATCTGGTTATACTGTGAAGACGACATTCGCCGAAAATTCGCATGCTGCTCAGTTAAGAGCACATCACAAATTTTACCTTAGCCTGATCCACTACCAGTGAAAGTAGTGTTCAGTCTATTTCTATCACATATCCGAATTTTTAAAGAACGATCTGACAAAAGTCAGAAATCAACATTCATCACAGAATGTTCATTTCTAAGTTCTGAGCAGTGCTGCGAAACCTGAAGAGTGGTGGAGCCAAGCGGGATCGAACCGCTGACCTCCTGCGTGCAAGGCAGGCGCTCTCCCAGCTGAGCTATGGCCCCGTATTTGTAGGCCGCACCAAGTAATTGGTAGGTCTGGGCAGATTTGAACTGCCGACCTCACCCTTATCAGGGGTGCGCTCTAACCAACTGAGCTACAGACCTATAACAGGGTCGCGTTACAGCATCGTCTTTATACAAAGAATCAAGCAATTCGTGTGGGAGCTCATCAGCAGGCTGATGTCGTCGATTAAGGAGGTGATCCAGCCGCAGGTTCCCCTACGGCTACCTTGTTACGACTTCACCCCAGTCATGAATCACACCGTGGTAACCGTCCTCCCGAAGGTTAGACTAGCTACTTCTGGTGCAACCCACTCCCATGGTGTGACGGGCGGTGTGTACAAGGCCCGGGAACGTATTCACCGCGACATTCTGATTCGCGATTACTAGCGATTCCGACTTCACGCAGTCGAGTTGCAGACTGCGATCCGGACTACGATCGGTTTTGTGAGATTAGCTCCACCTCGCGGCTTGGCAACCCTCTGTACCGACCATTGTAGCACGTGTGTAGCCCAGGCCGTAAGGGCCATGATGACTTGACGTCATCCCCACCTTCCTCCGGTTTGTCACCGGCAGTCTCCTTAGAGTGCCCACCATAACGTGCTGGTAACTAAGGACAAGGGTTGCGCTCGTTACGGGACTTAACCCAACATCTCACGACACGAGCTGACGACAGCCATGCAGCACCTGTGTCAGAGTTCCCGAAGGCACCAATCCATCTCTGGAAAGTTCTCTGCATGTCAAGGCCTGGTAAGGTTCTTCGCGTTGCTTCGAATTAAACCACATGCTCCACCGCTTGTGCGGGCCCCCGTCAATTCATTTGAGTTTTAACCTTGCGGCCGTACTCCCCAGGCGGTCAACTTAATGCGTTAGCTGCGCCACTAAAATCTCAAGGATTCCAACGGCTAGTTGACATCGTTTACGGCGTGGACTACCAGGGTATCTAATCCTGTTTGCTCCCCACGCTTTCGCACCTCAGTGTCAGTATCAGTCCAGGTGGTCGCCTTCGCCACTGGTGTTCCTTCCTATATCTACGCATTTCACCGCTACACAGGAAATTCCACCACCCTCTACCGTACTCTAGCTTGCCAGTTTTGGATGCAGTTCCCAGGTTGAGCCCGGGGCTTTCACATTCAACTTAACAAACCACCTACGCGCGCTTTACGCCCAGTAATTCCGATTAACGCTTGCACCCTCTGTATTACCGCGGCTGCTGGCACAGAGTTAGCCGGTGCTTATTCTGTCGGTAACGTCAAAACAGCAAGGTATTCGCTTACTGCCCTTCCTCCCAACTTAAAGTGCTTTACAATCCGAAGACCTTCTTCACACACGCGGCATGGCTGGATCAGGCTTTCGCCCATTGTCCAATATTCCCCACTGCTGCCTCCCGTAGGAGTCTGGACCGTGTCTCAGTTCCAGTGTGACTGATCATCCTCTCAGACCAGTTACGGATCGTCGCCTTGGTGAGCCATTACCCCACCAACTAGCTAATCCGACCTAGGCTCATCTGATAGCGCAAGGCCCGAAGGTCCCCTGCTTTCTCCCGTAGGACGTATGCGGTATTAGCGTTCCTTTCGAAACGTTGTCCCCCACTACCAGGCAGATTCCTAGGCATTACTCACCCGTCCGCCGCTGAATCGAAGAGCAAGCTCTTCTCATCCGCTCGACTTGCATGTGTTAGGCCTGCCGCCAGCGTTCAATCTGAGCCATGATCAAACTCTTCAGTTCAATACTGCTTGGGTTTTTAAGAAACCCTAAACTTGGCTCAGCAATCTCAAATGACTATGTGATTTCTCGCATGGTCACTTGTGATGCTGATAATCTTTGTGACTATCAGTCCATACTCACAAGCACCCACACGAATTGCTTGATTCAATTTGTTAAAGAGCGGTTGGTTAAGAGCTTTTCGTCTCAACCGAGGGGCGCATTCTACGCTTTCCTCAGTGCCTGTCAAGCGTTTATTTTGAAGTTTTTTGCGAGAAACTCGTTTAGCTTCAAACACTTGACTCGCTGCGATCTCTCGTAGCGGGAGGCGAATCATACAGCGTTTAGAAGCGCTGTCAACCACCATCTTAATCGCTGACGATCTTTCGATCGGAGCACTTCAAACTTCGTCTTGACTATTTAACTCATTGAATCTCAAGGAGTTTTTCGTTCCGACTACGCTGGAAGTGGGGCGCATTATAAGGGGATTCGAAACCGCGTCAACCCTTAATTCCAATAAACTTTGATATCGCCGAAAAGCAAAGCGGGGAGGCCTTCGGCCTCCCCGCTATTTCCTTGCTTTATATAGCCTTAAAGCACCCCGGCACTGCGCAAGCGGTGTACCGCCTCGGCATCCAGCCCCAATACATCACTCAATACCGCCTCGGTATGCTCACCCAGCAGCGGTGGCGCCCGTCGGTACTCTACCGGTGTCTCCGACAGCCGAATCGGGCTGGCCACCTGCGGCACGCTCCCCGCCAGCGGGTGCGCGATACTCACCGCCAAGCCACGCGCCACTACCTGCGGGTCCTGGAACATTTGCGCCAGGTCATTGATAGGCCCGCAGGGCACACCAGCCGTCTCCAGCTGGCTCACCCATTCTGCAGTGGTCTTGAATACCGTTGCCTGACGAATCAACGGAATCAGCTCACCACGATTGGCAACCCGCAGCTTGTTGGTAGCGAAGCGCGGGTCATCCGCCCATTGCGGCTGCCCCGCCACCTCGGCGAACTTGCGAAACTGACTGTCGTTACCCACGGTAAGAATGAAATCGCCATCGGCCGTGGGGAAGTCCTGGTAGGGCACGATGTTGGGATGCGCATTGCCCAGGCGCCGGGGCGGGTTGCCCGTAGTCAGGTAGTTCATGGCCTGGTTGGCCAGGCATGCCACCTGCACATCGAGCAATGCCATGTCGACATGCTGACCGATGCCGGTTTGATCCCGATGGGCGAGGGCGGCCAGGATAGCCACCGTCGAATACAGCCCAGTGAGGATGTCAGTCAGCGCCACGCCAACTTTCACCGGCCCCGCGCCTTCCTCGCCCTCAGGCCGCCCGGTCAGGCTCATCAGCCCGCCCAGCCCCTGGATCATGAAGTCATAGCCTGCGCGCTTGGCATAAGGCCCCGTCTGACCGAAGCCAGTAATGGAGCAATAGATAAGCTTCGGGTTGAGTGCCTTCAGGCTTTGGTAATCCAGCCCGTAGGCCGCCAGGCCACCTACCTTGAAGTTCTCGATGACGATATCCGACTTGGCCGCTAGCTCACGCACCAGGCGCTGGCCTTCAGGCTGAGTGAAGTCGATCGTCACCGAACGCTTGTTGCGGTTGGCCGAAAGGTAATAAGCCGCCTCGCTGGTGTTCTCACCCTGGGCGTCCCGGAGAAAGGGCGGGCCCCACGAACGGGTATCATCGCCACTGCCCGGGCGCTCGACCTTGATCACGTCAGCACCAAGGTCAGCCAGGATCTGGCCAGACCAGGGGCCGGCCAACACGCGCGAAAGGTCCAGCACCCGCAGATGTGATAGCGCGCCCATGGGCTGGCTCCTTATTAATAGAAGGCCTGGATGCCGGTCTGTGCACGCCCCAGGATCAGCGCATGCACGTCATGGGTACCCTCATAGGTGTTGACCACCTCGAGGTTGACCAGGTGGCGGGCCACACCGAACTCGTCGGAAATGCCATTACCCCCGAGCATGTCGCGCGCCATGCGGGCGATATCCAGAGCCTTACCGCACGAGTTGCGCTTCATGATCGAAGTGATCTCGACAGCCGCCGTGCCTTCATCCTTCATACGCCCCAGGCGCAGGCAGCCCTGCAGTGCCAAGGTGATTTCGGTCTGCATGTCGGCGAGCTTTTTCTGGATCAACTGGTTGGCTGCAAGCGGGCGGCCGAACTGCTGACGGTCCAGGGTGTATTGACGCGCGGTATGCCAGCAGGCCTCGGCGGCGCCCAATGCCCCCCAGGAAATGCCATAGCGCGCCGAGTTCAAGCAGGTGAACGGGCCCTTGAGGCCACGCACGTCCGGGAAGATGTTCTCTTCAGGCACGAATACGTTGTCCATCACGATTTCGCCGGTGATCGAGGCGCGCAGGCCGACCTTGCCATGGATCGCCGGGGCACTGAGGCCTTCCCAGCCCTTTTCCAGCACGAAGCCGCGGATGTCGCCCGCGTCATCCTTGCCCCAGACCACGAACACATCGGCGATCGGGCTGTTGGTAATCCACATCTTGCTGCCGGTCAGGCGGTAGCCACCGTCGACCTTCCGGGCACGGGTGATCATCGAACCCGGGTCGGAGCCATGGTTAGGCTCGGTCAGGCCAAAGCAGCCGATCCATTCACCACTGGCCAGTTTGGGGAGGTACTTCTGCTTCTGCGCCTCGGTGCCAAATTCGTTGATCGGCACCATCACCAGGGAAGACTGCACGCTCATCATGGAGCGATAGCCCGAGTCGATGCGCTCTACCTCGCGTGCAATCAACCCGTAGCACACATAATTCAGGCCGCTGCCGCCGTACTGCTCGGGAATGGTCGCACCCAGCAAACCGATTTCGCCCATTTCGCGGAAGATTGCTGGGTCGGTCCGCTCATGGCGGAAGGCCTCGAGCACGCGCGGCGCCAGCTTGTCCTGGGCAAACTGATAAGCGCTGTCACGCACCATGCGCTCTTCTTCAGTGAGCTGCTGATCCAGCAACAGCGGATCGATCCAGTGGAAGCTTGCTTTACCGGCCATGAGCGAAATCCTCGATATAGAGAGAGCAAATTCTTGTGCCCTTGAGCCTAGGCCTGATCGGCTGCCGGGACAAACGAGGATTGCGCACGGATTAGTGATAATTTATCACTCCGTAAATCGGCAAAACGCCACATTGACAGCCTTACAAGTGAGGTTGACGTACATGCGCCGCAAGATCCCCAGTACCGCCGCCTTGGTCTGCTTCGAGGCGGCGGCGCGTAACGAGAGCTTTACCAAGGCTGCGCAAGAGCTTGCGCTGACCCAGGGCGCCGTTTGTCGGCAGATCGGTGGCCTGGAGGCCTTCCTTAATGTCGAACTGTTTCGTCGCTCACGGCGTGGGGTAAAGCTGACCGAGGCGGGCCTGTCTTATAGTCGCCAGGTCGCCGCGCAACTGGATGCCGTTGAGCGCGACACCCTGTCGGTGATGCGCCAGCAAGGCGCCAACGTGATCGAACTGGCCGTGGTGCCGACCTTTGGCACCCAATGGCTGCTGCCCAGGCTCAAGGACTTCCAGCAGGGCCACCCGGACGTCACCGTCAACCTGACCAACCGCACCCGCCCGTTCCTATTCGCCGACACCGCCTTTGATGCCGCCATCTATTTCGGTGATGCCGACTGGTCAGGCACCCAGTCGCACCGGCTGATGGGCGAGAACCCTGTACCCGTGTGCAGCCCGGCCATGCTGGACGGGCAGGGCATGCTCGACGCCCGGCGCATTGCGCAACTGCCCTTGCTGCAGCAGACAACACGCCCGTATGCCTGGCGACAGTGGTTCGCCAGCCTGGGCATGAACGTGGAGCGCGACATGACAGGCCCACGCTATGAACTATTCTCCATGCTCGCGCAGGCGGCGATGCACGACATGGGCGTCGCGCTGATCCCACCCTTCCTGATCCAGCGTGAGTTGCAGGAGGGTAGGTTGGTGGTCGCTAACAGGCATGCCCTGAGCAGCGACAAGGCCTACTATCTGATGATTCCCGAGCGCAAGGTTGAGTCCGCTTCGCTGCGCGCCTTCCGCGACTGGCTGGTAGCACAAGCCAAGCAATACACGGCATCAACGTAGGAACACGGGGCAACCTGACCCCGTAGTCAATTATTTTAAACACCTACAGATATATGTATTTGTCGCATATACGTAAACTGTTATGCAAGCCTGATAATTCCCTTTAACCCTGCTGACCACGCGGCTTTCAGGGCGAAATTGCGACACTCAGCAAGTCGTAAGCGAATTACGGCCATTTTTTTTGATTTTTTCTCCTAATCTCCCAATAGCCCATGTTTGACGGGCTGCGACGGTAGGCTTGCGACATACGGTCACAGGGTGACTTGTAGTTTTAACTTCGTTTCGCTCCATAACCGGTTGTAGGCCCCCGGGTTCATCTGCAAAATGCCTGGCCCGCCTAGGACTCGGCGGGTTGACGCTCAACGACCGCACCAGCGCACCACCCGAAGTACGCTGGCTTCCACAAAGACAAAAGGTCACCGCAGGAGATAAAGTCGTGCACATTGGTGTTCCTCTCGAGACGCAGACGGGTGAGACAAGGGTCGCCGCGACCCCTGAAACCATCAAAAAACTGGTTGCTCAAGGCCATCAGGTCACCGTCCAACGGGGGGCAGGGCTAAACGCCAGCATTCCGGACAGTGCCTATGAGGCCGTGGGCGCCTCCCTGGGAAGCGCCGCCGACGCCTACGGCGCGCAACTCGTACTGAAAGTGGTCGCGCCCAATGATCAGGAGCTCGCGCTGATCAGCAGTGGCAGCCTGCTGGTGGGGATGCTCAACCCGTTCAACGGCGAACTGATCGGCAAGATGGCCGACCGCGGCATCACTGCCTTCGCCCTGGAAGCAGCGCCACGTACCTCACGTGCGCAAAGCCTCGACGTGCTGTCGTCGCAGGCCAACATCGCCGGTTACAAGGCAGTGCTGCTGGCCGCTCACTACTACCCGCGCTTCATGCCCATGCTGATGACCGCTGCCGGCACCGTTAAGGCTGCCCGCGTGCTGATTCTGGGCGCCGGCGTTGCAGGGCTGCAGGCCATTGCCACGGCCAAGCGCATGGGCGCCGTGATCGAAGCCTCGGATGTGCGCCCCGCCGTCAAGGAGCAGATCGAGTCGCTGGGCGCCAAGTTCATCGATGTGCCTTACGAAACCGACGAGGAGCGTGAGTGCGCCGAAGGCGTGGGTGGCTATGCGCGGCCGATGCCGGCCAGCTGGATGCAGCGCCAGGCCCAGGCCGTACACGAGCGCGCCAAGCAGGCCGATATCGTCATCACCACGGCACTGATCCCGGGCCGCAAGGCGCCGACCCTGCTCAGCGCTGAAACCGTCGCGCAAATGAAGCCGGGCTCGGTGGTCATCGACCTGGCGGCAGCCCAAGGCGGCAACTGCCCGCTGACCATTGCCGACCAGGTGGTGCAGGAAAACGGCGTGACCATCGTTGGCCCCACCAACCTGCCAGCCCAGGTGGGGGCCGATGCGTCGGCGCTGTACGCACGCAACCTGCTGGACTTCATGAAGCTGTTGTTCGACAAGGACAACGCGCTGGTCATCAACCTCGAAGACGATATCGTCGCGGCCTGCCTCATGTGCCGCGACGGGCAAGTCGTCCGCAAGAACGGCTAAGGAGCACGACAATGGAAGACATGCTGATTTCCCATGGCATCTACAACCTGATCATCTTCGTGCTGGCCATCTATGTGGGCTACCACGTCGTGTGGAACGTTACCCCGGCACTGCACACGCCGCTGATGGCGGTCACCAACGCCATCTCCGCCATCGTCATCGTCGGCGCCATGCTGGCCGCCGCGCTGACCGTGACACCGGCCGGCAAGGTGATGGGCACGCTCGCCGTGGCCTTGGCCGCGGTCAACGTATTCGGTGGCTTCCTGGTCACCCGTCGCATGCTTGAGATGTTCAAGAAGAAAGCCAAGAACGAGGCGAAGAAGTAAGCATGAGCATGAATCTGGTAACGCTTCTCTACCTGGTCGCCTCGATCTGCTTCATCCAGGCGCTCAAGGGCCTTTCGCACCCGACCACGTCACGCCGCGGCAACCTGTTCGGCATGATCGGCATGGGCTTGGCCATCGTCACCACCGTTGGCCTCATCTATAAGCTGGGCGCAGAGCTTGCCACCGCCGGCATCGGCTATGTGATCGTCGGCCTGCTGGTCGGCGGCACCGCTGGCTCGGTCATGGCCAAGCGTGTCGAGATGACCAAGATGCCGGAGCTGGTCGCCTTCATGCACAGCATGATCGGCCTGGCTGCGGTATTCATCGCCATTGCCGCCGTGCTTGAGCCCCAGTCGATGGGCATCGTCGCCGCCATCAGCGACCCGATCCCCACCGGCAACCGCCTGGAGCTGTTCCTCGGTGCAGCCATTGGTGCCATCACCTTCTCGGGTTCGGTCATCGCCTTCGGCAAGCTGTCGGGCAAGTACAAGTTCCGCCTGTTCCAGGGCGCACCGGTACAGTTCGCCGGCCAGCACAAGCTGAACCTGATCCTTGGCCTGACCACCATCGCCCTTGGCCTGCTGTTCACCTTCACCGGCCATTACAGTGCCTTCACCCTGATGCTGGCCCTGGCCTTCATCATGGGCGTACTGATCATTATCCCGATCGGTGGCGCGGACATGCCGGTGGTGGTGTCGATGCTCAACAGCTATTCGGGCTGGGCCGCTGCGGGTATCGGCTTCTCGCTGAACAACTCGATGCTGATCATTGCAGGCTCACTGGTCGGCTCCAGCGGTGCGATCCTCTCGTACATCATGTGCAAGGCGATGAACCGTTCGTTCTTCAACGTCATCCTCGGCGGCTTCGGTGGCGCGACGGATGTTGCAGGCCCAGCGGGCGCCCAGGAAGCTCGCCCGGTAAAATCCGGCTCGGCCGACGACGCCACCTTCCTGCTCAGCAATGCCGACACGGTGATCATCGTGCCTGGCTACGGCCTGGCGGTTGCCCGTGCCCAGCACGCGTTGAAGGAGCTGACCGAGAAGCTGACCCACAACGGCGTGACTGTGAAGTACGCGATCCACCCGGTGGCAGGCCGTATGCCAGGGCACATGAACGTGCTGCTGGCCGAAGCCGAAGTGCCTTACGACCAGGTGTTCGAGATGGACGACATCAACGCCGAGTTCGGCCAGGCCGATGTGGTACTGGTGCTGGGCGCCAACGACGTGGTCAACCCGGCAGCGAAGAACGACCCCAAATCGCCGATTGCCGGCATGCCGATCCTTGAGGCGTTCAAGGCCAAGACCATCATCGTCAACAAGCGCTCCATGGCCAGTGGCTATGCAGGCCTGGACAACGAACTGTTCTACTTGGACAAGACCATGATGGTATTCGGTGATGCCAAGAAGGTAATCGAGGATATGGTCAAAGCAGTGGAATAACCCCACCGCGGTAAACCGTGCGCTATATAAGAAGCCCCGCCGAGAAATCTGCGGGGCTTTTTGCATTTGCCTGATCCAGATCAACGGCTCTACTTCCGGGCTTCTCATACGACCATGGTCGTGGGACGGCAACCGGCGAAATCTCTAGACTGCGCTCCAGTAGCTTCAGTAGCCTGAGATAACAATCCATGTACCGTGATCGTATCCGCTTGTCCTCCCTGCACAGCAAGGTAATGAGTGCGGCTGATGCCGCTGGTCTGATCGAGGACGGCATGACTGTCGGCATGAGCGGTTTCACCCGCGCCGGCGAAGCCAAAGCCGTACCCCATGCCCTGGCCGAACGTGCCAAGCAGTCGCCACTGAAAATCAGCTTGATGACCGGCGCTAGCCTGGGCAATGACCTGGACAAGCAGCTGACCGAGGCCGGCGTGCTGGCCCGCCGCATGCCCTTCCAGGTCGACAGCACCTTGCGCAAGGCCATCAACGATGGCCAGGTGATGTTCATCGACCAGCACCTTTCGGAAACCGTCGAACAACTGCGCAACCAGCAGCTCAAGCTGCCGGACATCGCGGTTATCGAAGCAGTGGCCATTACCGAGCAAGGCCACATCGTGCCGACCACCTCGGTGGGCAACTCGGCCAGCTTCGCGATCTTCGCCAAGCAAGTGATCGTCGAGATCAACCTGTCGCACAACGCCAACCTCGAAGGCCTGCACGACATCTATATCCCGACCTACCGCCCGACCCGCACACCGATCCCGTTGGTCAAGGTCGATGATCGCATCGGCAGCATGGCCATCCCGATCGACCCGGCCAAAATTGTCGGTATCGTCATCAGCGACCAGCCGGACTCGCCGTCCACCGTGTTGCCGCCTGACCACGAGACCCAAGGCATCGCCGACCACCTGATCAACTTCCTCAAGAAGGAAGTCGACGCCGGCCGCATGACCAACAAGCTCGGCCCGCTGCAGGCCGGTATCGGCAGCATCGCCAACGCGGTGATGTGCGGTTTGATCGATTCGCCGTTCGAAGACCTGACCATGTACTCCGAAGTACTGCAGGACTCGACCTTCGACCTGATCGACGCTGGCAAGCTGAGCTTCGCCTCGGGCAGCTCGATTACCTTGTCGTCCCGCCGCAACGCGGATGTGTTCGGCAACCTGGAGCGTTACAAGGACAAGCTGGTGCTGCGTCCGCAAGAGATCTCCAACCACCCCGAGGTGGTACGTCGCCTAGGCATCATCGGTATCAACACCGCACTGGAGTTCGATATCTACGGCAACGTCAACTCCACCCACGTCTGCGGCACGCGGATGATGAACGGCATCGGCGGTTCTGGCGATTTCGCCCGTAACGCCCACCTGGCTGTGTTCGTCACCAAGTCGATTGCCAAGGGTGGTGCGATTTCCAGCGTGGTGCCGATGGTCAGCCACGTTGACCACACCGAGCACGATGTCGACATCCTGGTCACCGAGCAGGGCCTGGCAGACTTGCGCGGCCTGGCGCCACGCGAGCGCGCCCGGGCGATCATCGACAACTGTGTGCACCCGGATTACCGCGCAGCGCTTAACGATTACTTCGAGCGTGCGTGCCAACGTGGTGGCCATACCCCGCACATTCTGCGCGAGGCGCTGAGCTGGCACGAAAACCTGGAAGAAACTGGGCGCATGCTCGCCAGTTGATCGGTTGGGAGGGGGCTGCTGCACAGCAGCCCTTTCGCGACGCAAGGTCGCCCCACCAGTAGCCTTAATAAACTGTACTACTGTACTTGTCATCACGCTTCAATCCCGCCTTCACAAACCTCTCTCTACTCATTAACGCACCATAAAAGTGCAGACCAGTACAGTTGCGCCTATTTCGAGTGCAACAGTAGGGTTACACAGTTAACTGAACCATCGTAATGCAACAGAACTGTATCTACTGTTATGGACAAGAGAGGAGGATCATTGGCATCAGTTAAATCACTACCTAATCCCGCCATAAGCGGAAGGATGAAACATCATGGAACGTACACTCAGTTCCGGTCTGGTTTTTGAAAGCAACGCCCAGCAATCCAGCGCTTCGATGCCTCTGCGCGCTCTGTCCACCCTGCTGCTGTGGCAGCGTCGCATGGCCAGCCGCCGTCAACTGGCTCGCCTGGACTCCCGCCTGCTGGCTGACGCCGGTATCAGCGAGTCGCAGCGTTACGAAGAGCTGAGCAAGCCTTTCTGGCGCTAAGCTCCGGCTTGCCGGCTGCGGCCGGCACCGCGAATTCCAAACCCGTTGCAGGTGACTGCAACGGGTTTTTTGTGTCTGGCCCCGTGCTAGAGCACTTGGCAGTACAACAGGTACAGTTTATTTATAATCATAAACACACCAGCACAGTTTGTGAGCACGCCGTTCATTAACATCCAGAAACACCGGCGCGTGATACGCTTGGCTTAACAGTCTGGTAGAACCGGATGTTGAAAAAGTACCGAGGCGCGCAGTGCGAGCGTCCGATTAGCAGAATCCCCAGGAGTCCACGATCATGTCCCGTAAACATCTGATTGGCGCCGCCCTGATGCTGAGCCTGGCGGGCACCGCCAGCGCCACCAGCTTCGTCGTCACCACCGACGCAGTCGTGGGCGCTGTAGCCGCCTCGACTGACGCCACTTCCGACGTGTCTTCGTCGTTCCGCGACGACAAGATCGTCCAGGCCGCCCGTGACGACGCCGCCAGCTTCGTCGGCAGCCAAGGCGCTATTCGCGGCGCCAAGCTGGAAAGCGCCTTCCTGCACATTCGTGGGCAAATGCCGACCCTGCAGGCCAGCGACGCACAGTTGGCACAGGCCATCCTGGCGCTCTGACCTGCAACTGAGCCGTGCGGCTCGCGGGGTTCGCCCGCACAGCCGCACGCGCCTTCACGCCCACGTTTCAAGCCTTTAGAAGCCCATGCGTTATCTTTTGCCGTTGTTGTTCGCCGCCGTTGGCGTGCCCCTGAGCATGGCAAGTGCCCATGCCATGGACACCACCACACAAAGCCTGGTCATCACCGGCTATGTCACCAGCCAAGTCACCACCGCGCCGTTTGACCGCAAGCTGGTCAGCCAGGCCCGTGACGATGCAGCAGCATTCGTCGCCAGCGATGGCATGATTCGCGGTGCGCGCCTGGAAGCGGCTCTCGATTCACTGCGCTACCACTGTGCACGGCAGGCTGTCGGCGACCTGGAACTGGCGCAGGCAATTCTCGTCCAATGACTACACCTGACTCCCTGTATTTTTCGGAGATGCTCCATGCGTAAACCGCTGATCGCCGCTACCCTCGGCATGCTGCTGCTGGCCGACCTGGCCCAGGCACAGACTCTGGTGGCCACCAGCAATATCATCGTGCGCGCCTTCGGCCGCTCGATCGATTTCACCTCAGACACCACAACATCGATCCGTGACTCCAAAGTCGTGCGTGAAGCGCACGACGATGCTGCCAGCTTCGTCGCCAGCAACGGTGACATCCGTGGCGCCCAACTGGAGGCTGCCTTCAACACCCTGCGCGAGCGCCTGCCTGAAGCGCGTGGCGCCAGCGACCAGGTACTGGCCGAAGCCATCCTGGCACTGTGAACCAGGTGCGTGCCTGGCTGCTCGGCGGCGCCCTGACGCTGCTCGGCACGCCCGCCCAGGCCGACCTGCAGCTGGTGCTGCAGGCTTCCGGCCTCGACCCTCAACAAACTCAAGCCAGCCAGGCACTGCTCGACGAAGCGCTGAGCAAGCTGCCGCCGCGCTTCAAACAGCAACTGGACCGGCGTGTGCTGGTCAGTTGGAGCGCGCGCATGCCTGCCGACGCGTATGGCCAGGCATCGCTGGTTTCCACCCTGGCGCTCAACAGCCGCCTGTTGCCAGGGCTGGCTGATGGCAGCGCCGCCCACGAACGTACCGACCGCCCGCATGGCACCGTGCGGGAGGAGTTGTTGGCCACTGTGCTGCATGAGCTGACCCACATTTACGACCGCGCACGGCTATGGCCCGCTACCGAGCGCTCGCTGATCGCCCGCTGCAAGCGCCAGCAGGGCACCGTGGGCAAAGTCGGCCTGCCAGAGGCGTGCCGCGGCCAGGCCGAGCGGCGCTTCACCTTGAGCGATGACCCACGCCTGCTCGACCTTGCCGGCTGGCAGCAGTATGTCGGCCGCCGTGGCGAACGCGAGCAGCACAACGGCCAGTTCGTGCGCAGCCCCGACAGCTATGAGCTGAGCAGCCCCAAGGAATTCATCGCGGTCAACATGGAGTACTTCCTCCTCGACCCGAGCTATGCCTGCCGGCGCCCAGCCTTGAACCAGTACCTGCGCGACCACTTCGGCTGGGCCCCCGAGCAACAAGCCTGTGCCAAAGGCCTGCCGTTCCTCAATGCCGGCAGCGACTTCGCCCGCCAGCCGCTGGGAGAGATCGACCCCGAGCGCGTCTATGAAGTCGACTACCTGCTGGCCGAGGCCAATCAGAACTGGGTCAGCCGCTGGGGCCACAGCATGCTGCGCCTGGTCATCTGCAAGCCTGGCCGGCCGCGCGGCCCGGATTGCCGCCTGGACCTCGACCAGCACCTGGTGCTGTCGTACCGCGCCTTCGTCAACGATGTGCAGCTGTCCAGTTGGGACGGCCTGGTCGGCGCTTACCCGTCGCGGTTGTTCGTGCTGCCGTTGGGCCAGGTGATCGACGAATACACCAAGACCGAGCTGCGTAGCCTGGCCTCGATCCCGCTCAGGCTCGACCGCCAGGAAGTCGAGAACCTGGTGCGCCAGGCCGCAGAAATGCACTGGAGCTACGACGGCAATTACTACTTCCTGTCCAACAACTGCGCGGTCGAGTCGCTGAAACTGCTACGCAGCGGCACGGCTAACCCACGCCTGAACGACCTGGACAGCATCATGCCCAACGGCTTGCTGGAGGTGCTCAAAGGGCGGGGCATTGCCGATACCCGTGTGCTCGATGACCCACGCGAAGCGCTGCGCCTGGGTTACCGCTTCGACTCCTACCGCGACCGCTACCAGGCCATGTTCGACGTGCTGAAAAAGCAGCTGCCGATCAAGCAGGACAAGGTCGAGGACTGGCTGGCCCTGGATGCCGAGCAGCGCCGCAGCTGGTTCGCCCAGGCCGACCTGCGCACCAGCGCCGCCTTGCTGCTGCTGGAACAGGCCAGCTTGCGGCGCCAGCTGTTGCTGGCCCAGGACGAGGTCAAGCAGCGCTACCTGAACGCTGCTGCACTGAAGGATGGCAGCATCGACAAGGCCAACCAGACGCTGCAGCAGATGCTCGCCAACAGCGGTTTTCTCAGCCGCCCGGCAGAACTGCTGGATGCCAAAGGCTACGGCCTGCCGCAGCCTGATGAGCGCAAGCACCTGGAGCAGGTCAGCAGCGAGCGGCAGGCCCAGTTGCTGCGGCTGAGCACTGACCTGGACAAAGAGGTGAGGGCGCTGCTGGACCCGTCGCGGGCCAAGGAAATTGCCGCGATAGAGGCCAACGTGAAGCAAGTGGGCGAGCATTTGCGGGCATTGCACAAGGCCGCAGGTGGGCTGCAGTTGTAGGAGCGGCCTTGCCGGGGCGCCGGACCGGTCGGAACACAAAAAAACTGACAGTCCCAAATCCCGGGGCCGCTGCGCAGCCCTTTCGCGACGCAAGGCCGCTCCTACAAGCTTTCCTCAGCCTCGCCCGGCAAGTCCTCGTCCAGGTGCAACCAGGGCAGCCGGCTACCAATCCAGATATGCCGGTTGGCCCGCACCCGTTCCGGGTGGTCCAGCGTCGCCACCGTCACATCAATGCTGTGCGGGCTGTGCGCAGTAACCAGCGCCACATGCGCCCCGCAATGCCCACAGAAGTACCGGCTGCAACTGGCCGGTGCCACGTAGCAGTTCGGCTCGCCCGCCAACCATTGAAAACCCGAGCGGGGCAGAGTCAGCCAGGTCACCACCAAACCACCACTGACCCGCCGACAAATCGTGCAATGGCAGTGGGCAACATCCGTCAGCGCGCCCTCCAACCGATAACGCAAGGCGCCACAATGGCAGCCACCCTCGGTCACATCCTGCATCACCTACCTCCTGTCGCCTTTGTCTCAGCGAAAGCTGGCTGAAAGCTTGCCCTCATAGGATAGCGCCCACTACCGGCACAAGACCGGTCAGCCAGGGCATCCGGAATTTTCCGCGCCCGGCCCAATCAACAACAACAATGGTGATTCTGATGTATTCCTGTGCCCGCCTTCTCGTAGTGCCCCTTCGCAAGCTCCCTGCGCAGCGCCCGACGCGCTGATCCGCCCGAATCGACTGTCCTTTCGCCGCGCCACGCCTGGAGTATTGCCATGCTGACCTTCCTCGGCTTTGCCATGGTCATCACCTTCATGTACCTGATCATGACCAAGCGCCTGTCGGCCTTGATCGCGCTGATCCTGGTACCGATCCTGTTCGCCCTGTTCGGTGGTTTTTCCGCCAAAATCGGCCCGATGATGCTCGACGGCATCAGCAAGCTCGCGCCCACCGGCGTGATGTTGATGTTCGCCATTCTCTATTTCGCCCTGATGATCGACTCTGGCCTGTTCGACCCGGCCGTGCGCAAGATCCTCAAGCTGGTCAAAGGTGACCCGCTGAAAGTCTCGGTGGGCACCGCCGTGCTGGCCCTGGTGGTCTCGCTCGACGGTGACGGCGCCACCACCTACATGATCTGCTGCGCCGCCATGTTGCCGATGTACAGCCGCTTGGGCATGAGCCCGCGGATCATGGCCGGGCTGATCATTCTCGCCGGCGGCGTGATGAACATGACCCCGTGGGGTGGCCCGACCGCCCGCGCCGCCAGTGCCCTGCACGTGGACCCATCGGACATTTTCGTGCCGATGATCCCGGCGATGCTGTTCGGCGTGCTGGCGATCCTGGCCATTGCCTATATGTACGGCAAACGCGAGCGTGCTCGTCTGGGTGAACTGCACCTGCCGACCGACGACATCGACCACAGCGAAATCACCGTTTCGCAGTACCCGGATGCGCGTCGCCCCAAGCTCCTGTACTTCAACGGCGCCCTGACCGCAGCCCTGATGGTTGCCCTGATCGCAGGCGTACTGCCACTGCCGGTGCTGTTCATGATCGCCTTCAGCATCGCCATGATCGTCAACTACCCCTGCCTGCAACAGCAGAAAGATCGCATTGCCGCCCATGCCGGCAGCGTGCTGGCCGTCACCGGGCTGATCTTCGCCGCAGGTATCTTCACCGGCATCCTGTCGGGCACCGGCATGGTCGATGCCATGTCCAAGAGCCTGCTGGCGGTCATCCCCGATGCAATGGGCCCGTACCTGGCGGTGATCACCGCGATCGTGAGCATGCCGTTCACCTTCTTCATGTCCAACGACGCCTTCTACTACGGCGTGTTGCCGGTGCTTGCCGAAGCGGCCAGCCACTATGGCATCAGCCCGGTCGAGATGGCCCGTGCGTCGATCGTCGGCCAGCCGGTACACCTGCTCAGCCCCCTGGTACCCTCCACCTACCTGCTGGTGGCCCTGGCCGGCATCGAATTCGGCGACCACCAGCGCTTCACCTTGAAGTGGGCAGTTCTGGTGTGCCTGTGCATAATGCTCGCCGCATTGCTGATGGGCATTTTCCCGCTGTTCAGTAGTCTTTAATAAACACGTATTACACTACCGCGACGCGCCCCTTGTCCGGGCGCGTCGCCTTTATCGCTCGAAGGAATACACATGGAATGGCTGACCAGCCCGGAAATCTGGGTTGCCTTTTTCACCCTCACCGCGCTTGAGATCGTGCTCGGGATCGACAACATCATCATGATTTCGATCCTGGTCAGCCGCATGCCCAAGCACATGCAGCCACGTACCCGGATCTTCGGCCTGGCCCTGGCCATGGTCACGCGCATCCTCTTGCTGCTGTCGATCACCTGGGTCATGCGCCTGACTGCCGACCTGTTCGAGGTCTTCGGCCATGGCATCTCCGGGCGCGACCTGATCCTGTTCTTCGGTGGCCTGTTCCTGCTGTGGAAGAGCTCGCAGGAGATCTACCACGGCCTGGAAGGTGAAGACGAAAGCAGCGACGAGCCCAAAGGCGCGGGCGGCAAGTTCTTCTACACCATCATCCAGATCGCCATCATCGACATCGTGTTCTCGCTGGACTCGGTGATCACCGCAGTGGGCATGGTGTCCCATGTGCCGGTGATGATCGCCGCCATCGTCGTCGCCGTGCTGGTGATGATGCTGTGCGCCGGTGCCATCAGCAATTTCATCGACAAGCACCCTTCGCTGAAGATGCTCGCGCTGTCGTTCCTGATCGTGGTCGGTACCGTACTGATCGCCGAATCGTTCGACGTGCATGTGCCAAAAGGCTACGTCTACTTCGCCATGGCGTTCTCGCTGGCGGTGGAAGCGATCAACATCCGTATGCGCACTGCCTCATCACGCAAGGATGGCAAGGATGGCAAAGAGCATGATCCGGTGAAACTGCGCAAGGACATTCCGGGTCAATAAACCCAGGAAGCGTGTTGCAGAAAAGGGCCCTTCGGGGCCCTTTTTCGTTGATGCGGCCACAGAAATACAGGGCAATCATTCATGCGCGGTGTGTTTCAAATGAGTGACAGCCATGCGAAGCTGGCAACAGCTGCACAAAACAACTAAAGCTTTGAGTGGGCACTGAAATTTCTCAAGCGCCCACGCTCCACTTCTTGGCCCGCATGGGCCATCGGCAACAGGGGGCTTCGCCATGCTGACCCTGCTCAACCTGCTCTCGGCCGTGACGCTATTGGTCTGGGGTACACATATCGTGCGTACTGGCATCCTGCGGGTATTCGGGTCCGACCTGCGCCGCATCATCAGCCAGAACATGAACAAGCGCCCCCTGGCGTTCATCGCCGGGATCCTCGTCACCGCCATGGTGCAGAGCAGCAACGCCACCGCCATGCTGGTCACATCCTTCGTCGGCCAGGGCCTGATGGCCATGACGCCAGCCCTGGCGATCATGCTCGGCGCCGATGTCGGCACCGCGCTCATGGCCAGGGTGCTGACCTTCGACCTGTCGTGGCTGTCACCGCTGCTGATTTTTCTAGGGGTGATCTTCTTCCTTTCCCGCAAGCAGACCCGGGTCGGCCAATTGGGCCGGGTAGGGATCGGGCTTGGCTTGATCATCCTGGCCCTGGAGCTGATCGTGCAGGCCGCTGCACCCATCACCCATGCCCAGGGGGTGAAAGTGCTGTTCGCCTCGCTGACCGGCGACATCTTGCTCGATGCCCTGGTCGGCGCGCTGTTTGCCATGATTTCCTATTCCAGCCTGGCGGCCGTGCTGCTCACCGCGACGCTGGCCGGCGCCGAACTGATCAGCCTGCCGGTGGCCATCGGCCTGGTGGTCGGTGCCAACATCGGTAGCGGCTTGCTGGCGTTCATCAGCACCAGCATGCAGAACGCCGCCGGGCGGCGTGTGGCACTGGGCAGCTTGCTGTACAAGCTGATCGGCCTGGTGCTGATCATTCCGGTGCTGCACCCACTGGTGACGTGGATGGACACACTGAGCTTCAGCCCTCAGGAGCTAGTGATCGGCTTCCACCTGCTCTACAACACCTTGCGCTGCCTGATCATGCTGCCCACCGTCAAACCTATGGGCCGGCTGTGCAACAGCTTGCTGCCCGAACGCGAAAACGGCAACGGCCAAGTGCGCCCGCGCCACCTCGATGCCTCGGCGCTCGACACCCCCAGCCTGGCACTGGCCAATGCCGCCCGCGAGACCCTGCGCCTGGGCGATATTGTCGACAACCTGCTCGAAGCCATGCTCGGCGCCCTGCGCGGCACCCAGACAGCCCTGCCACAGCAGGTGCGCGCCTTGGCCGAGGACGCCGAGGCCTTGTACAGCGCCATCAAACTGTACCTGGCGCAAATGACGCGGGAGGACCTCAGCGAGCGCGACAACCGGCGCTGGGCCGAAATCATCGAACTGGCGATCAACCTCAAGCTGGCCTGCGACCTGGTCGAGCGCATGCTGCGCAAGGTCCAGCAGCAGAAAACCAGCCAACGCCGGGCGTTTTCCCAGGTCGGCCTGGAGGAACTGACCGGCCTGCAAGAACAGCTGTTGTCGAACCTGCGCCTCGGCCTGTCGGTGTTTCTCAGCGCAGACCCCGAGAGCGCACAGCTGCTGCTGCGTGAAAAACGCCGTTTCCGTGCGCAGGAAAGGCGCCTTGCCCACGCGCATGTCAGCCGCCTGCAACGCAAGGTGGTGCAAAGTATCGAGACCAGTTCGCTACACTTGGAGCTGATTGCCGACATGAAGCGGTTGAACTCTTTGTTCTGCAGCAGTGCCTATGTGGTACTAGGCGGTTCGGACACCGGCGGGCTGATGCTCGACACTGTGCCGGACGAAGCCCGCTTGCCGTGATTTCGCCTACCAGGAGAGCCAAGCTCGCCCATGCGTTGCCTGATGTTCGTTTGCCTGCTGATCTGCAGCCTGCCCACCCTGGCCCTCGACCGCTCGCGGGTAGAGGGGTACCTGTTGCCCAACGGTCTGCAGGTCATCCTCAAGGACGGCTATGAACGTGACCACGTGGCCATCCGCCTGGTGGTCGGGGTTGGCCTGGATGACTTCGACTGTGAGCAGAAGGAGCTGCCACACCTGCTCGAGCACCTGCTGTTCAGCGGTATCGACGAAACCGGCGAGGGCGGACTGGAAGAGCGCCTGCAAGCCTTGGGTGGCGAGTGGAACGCCTATACCAGCAGCGCCGACACCACGTTCGTGATCGAGGCACCTGCGCGTAACCAGCGTAAAGTGCTCGACCTGCTGCTGGCGGTGATCCGCGACACCCCTATCGACGCCAAGGCCCTGGCCACGGCGAAAAGGATCATCGAGCGCGAGGACGGCGGCCACTATGGTCACCTGCAACGCTGGTTGGACCGCCAGGACATCGGCCACCCTGCCAGTGACCAACTGGCGACCGAACTGGGCCTCAAGTGTGCCGAGCGCTCGAACATCGACGACATGACCCTGGAGCAGGTGCAGGCCTTGCGCGACCGCTGGTACGCGGCCAACAACATGACCCTGATCATGGTCGGCGGCCTCGACCGCCTGCTGCCGGCGTACCTGGAGCGCACCTTTGGCGAGCTGCCTGCCACCGAGCCGGAAGAGCGCCGCAACCTCGAAAGCATCAGCCAGCAGGCCGAGCAACGCCGCGACCTGACTCGCGGCTGGCTGGGCGACAGCGTCAAACTGCACTGGCTGTTCATCGAGCCGGTGCTGGACAACGACCATCAGCCGACCCTCGACCTGCTGTCACGCTACCTGGATTGGGCGCTATACGACCAGCTGCGCCTGCGCAATGGCTTGTCCTACGGGCCGTCGGTACAGCGCGAGAGCTTCGGTGACAGCGGCATGCTCAGCCTCAACGCCGACCTGGAACGCGACGACGTCGACCAGGCGGTCAAGGTGATGCAGGGGTTGTTCGACCACCTGCGCAAGGAAGGCCTCGACCCGGATACCTTCGCCCGCATCAAGGGCGCCAGCATGGCCCGGGAAAGCTGGAGCACCCAGGGCAACAGCGCCTTGGCCGACTACTACTGGGGGGCGTTGAACGACTACAACGACGGGCGCTTTGCCAACCCGGTGCGAAAGTTGCGGCAGGTCAGCCTGGCGCAGGCCAACGAAGCGTTGCAGGCACTGCTCAAGGACCAAGGCTACCTGCGCATCGAGAAGCCCCTGCTGGGTTATGACGAGCTGTACGGGTTGCTCGCCTTGCTGCTGGGGCTGATCCTGGCGGCCGGGTTGCTGCGTTGGCGCCGGCATACCCCGCAACCACCGAGCGGTGCTACACGCAAAGCGTGATTCGGCGGTATCCTTTAGCCAGTACCGGCCTCTTCACGGGGTTGCCCGAAAAGAGGCCGGCACAGCCACCCTATCTCTCCCTGTTGTAGACCCATGCCCCCAATTCCCCGCATCGTCCAGCGCGTCATCGAACTGCTTAAACGCTACCCCGGCATCATCGCGCTCGGAGGCTTCCTCTCCGGCATCGGCAGCTTCATCCTGGTCGACCGCCAGGCCGGCCTGGCCAGCTGGGTGGCGATCCTGATGCTGGTCAGCTGGGTCTGGCTTATGCTGGAAAACACCCTCACCGGCCTGTTCGCCCGCACCTTCAACCGTGAGATCCCGCAACCGTTGCTGCGCTACGCGACGCAGATGATCCACCAGGAAACACTGTTCTTCGTCCTGCCGTTCTTCTTCATCACCACCACCTGGAACAGCGGCCAACTGGTATTCACCGGCCTGCTCGCCGCCGCCGGGCTGATCTCGATCGTCGACCCGCTGTACTACAAGTGGTTGGCGCCGCGGCGCTGGCTGTTCCTCGCGCTGCACACGCTGACCTTGTTCGCGGCGCTGCTCACCGCGCTGCCGATCATTCTTCACCTGACCACCGCACAAAGCTTCAAGCTGGCGTTGATCATTGCCATGGCCCTGTCGTTCCCGAGCCTGGCCAGCAGCTTCCCGGTCAATACCTGGCGGCGCGGCGTGGCGCTGGTTCTGGTGACCCTGTCGGTGGGCGGCGGGGGGTGGTTGCTGCGCTCGTGGGTACCACCGGCGACGTTGTGGATGACCGAAGTGGCCGTCAGCACCGAAGTGCTCAATCGCCAGCCCGGCGAGTCACTGGACGAGATTGCCGCCAGCCGCATCAAGACCAGCGGGCTGTATGCGTACACCTCGGTCAACGCACCCCGGGGCCTGAACGAGCGCATTTACCACGTGTGGCAAAAAGACGGCAAGGAAGTAGACCGGATTGCGCTGGATATTCATGGCGGGCGCAAGGAAGGCTACCGGGCCTGGACCCACAAGCAGAACTTCCCGCCTAACCCGGTCGGTAAATGGCAGGTGAGGGTGCTGACCGAGGACGGCCAGGTGATCGGGGTGCTGCGGTTCAAAGTGGTCGACGATGCGCCGAGCCCATAGCTTCCTGGTTTGAGCACACAATCAATAAACCGCCCCATGCCCTCTGCGCTATGATCAGCCCCTAAGCCTTAGCGCCGAGTCAGTTGCATGGAGCCTATGACCCCCCCCAGCGCCACCTTGGACACCAGCCACCAACCGCCCTGCCTGCGTATTACCGGTGACTGGACCCTGGCCCACTATGCCAGCCTCAAGCGCGACAGCGAACGCCTGCGCACGCAATGCAGCAACGACGCCGTTGCCGACCTCAGCCAACTGGGCCGCCTCGACACCGCAGGCGCCTCGCTGCTGGCCGAACTGCTCGGTGCCGAACGCCTGTCGCACTGCACCGATGGCCTGCCCGACGCCAGCCGTGCCCTGCTCAAGACCGTGTACTGCTCGGTGCAGGATTACTGCATTCCGGTCAAGGAGGCCGAACGCCCGGTGCTGCTGTTGCTGCTCGAACGTATCGGCCGTGCCGTCAGCACCCTCTGGCAAGACACCCGGCAGTTGCTCGGCTTCGTCGGCCTGATTCTCGAAACCTTGCTGCGCCGGGCCTTCCAGCCCCACCGCTGGCGGCTTACGCCGGTCGTGGCGCACATCGAACAGACCGGCCTGGATGCTGCCCCCATCGTCGCCTTGCTGACCTTTCTGGTGGGCGCGGTGGTGGCGTTTCTGGGCGCAACGGTGCTGGCCGCATTCGGCGCGACCCTCTTCACCGTCGACCTGGTGGCGTTCTCGTTCTTGCGTGAGTTTGCCGTGCTGTTGACCGCCATCCTCATGGCCGGCCGCACGGCCAGTGCCTTCACCGCGCAGATCGGCTCGATGAAGGCCAACGAAGAAATCGACGCCATCCGCACCCTGGGCCTCAACCCCATGGAGCTGCTGGTGGTGCCACGGGTATTGGCACTATTGATTTCGTTGCCGCTGCTGACCTTCCTCGCGATGATCTGCGGCATCGTCGGCGGCGCGGTGGTGTGTGCCCTGTCGCTGGATATCTCACCCGCCATGTTCCTGTCGCTGCTGCAGACCGACATCGGTGTGCAGCACTTCCTCGTCGGCCTGGCCAAAGCACCGTTTTTTGCCTTCCTGATCGCCGCCATCGGCTGCCTGGAAGGCTTCAAGGTCAGCGGCAGCGCGGAGTCCGTGGGCGCCCACACCACCTCGGCAGTGGTGCAGTCGATTTTCGTGGTCATCGTGCTGGATGCGGTGGCGGCACTGTTCTTCATGGAGATGGGCTGGTGAGCGGCCGGGAAACGGTGATCGAGGCACGGGGCATCTGTAACCGCTTCGGCAGCCAGAGCGTGCATGAAAACCTCGACCTGGACCTGTACCGGGGCGAGATCCTTGCCGTGGTCGGTGGCTCGGGTAGCGGCAAATCGGTGCTGTTGCGCAGCATCATCGGCCTGCGACGGCCTAACGAGGGGCAGATCAAGGTATTTGGCCAGGACCTGGCCGAGTTGCGTGAAGAACAGCGTTCGTTGGTCGAGCGACGCTTCGGCGTGCTGTTCCAGAAGGGCGCGCTGTTCTCGTCGCTGACCATCACCGAAAACGTCGCCTTGCCGCTGATCGAACACGCCGGCTTGTCCCGCGCCGACGCCGAGCACCTGGCCGGGGTCAAGCTGGCCCTGGCCGGCCTGCCCATCTCGGCTGCCGACAAATACCCCGCCTCGCTGTCCGGCGGCATGATCAAGCGCGCAGCGCTGGCACGTGCCCTGGCACTGGACCCGGACATCCTGTTCCTCGACGAGCCCACCGCAGGCCTCGACCCGATCGGCGCCGCCGCGTTCGACCAGTTGATCCTGACCCTGCGCGACGCACTCGGCCTGTCGGTGTTTCTCATCACCCACGACCTGGACACCCTCTACACCATCACTGACCGGGTGGCGGTGCTGTCGCAGAAAAAGGTCCTGGTGGCCGGCCCCCTGGCCGAGGTCGAGCAAGCCGACGACGCCTGGATTCAAGAATACTTTCACGGCCCACGCGGGCGCGCAGCCGAACAGGCCGCCGCCCGCCCGGGCCAGGAGCGCTGAACGATGGAAACCCGAGCACATCACGTCCTCATCGGCCTGGTCACCGTCCTGGTGGTGGCCGGTGCCATGCTGTTTGGCCTGTGGCTGACCAAGTCCAGTGTCGACGATGCCTTCAAGGATTACGAAGTGGTGTTCAACGAAGCCGTCTCGGGCCTGTCCCGCGGCAGCCCGGTGCAGTACAACGGCATCAAGGTGGGCGACGTGTCGACCCTGCGCCTGGACCCGAAGGACCCTCGCCGCGTGCTGGCCCGGGTACGGCTGAGCGGCGACACGCCGGTCAAGGAGGATACCCAGGCCAAGCTGACCCTGGCCGGGGTCACCGGCAACGCGTTCATCCAGCTCAGCGGCGGCACGCCGCATAGCCCCGAGCTCAAGGGCAAGGATGGCAAGCTGCCAGTGATCATCGCCTCGCCTTCGCCAATCTCGCGCCTGCTCAACGACAGCAGCGACTTGGTGACCAACATCAACCTGCTGCTGCACAACGCCAACCTGATGTTCTCGGAAGACAACATCGGCCACCTTAGCAGCACCCTGGCCAATCTCGACAAGACCACCGGTGCCTTCGCCGGCCAGCACGGCAGTATTGCCGAGGCCATCACGCAGCTGGTGCAGGTCGGCAAACAGGCCAGCGCCACCCTGGCCGAAACCCAGGCGCTGATGCGCAACGCCAACAGCCTGCTCGGCAGCGAGGGCAAACAGGCCATCGGCAGCGCCGAGCAGGCCATGCAGTCGCTGGCCGAAAGCACGGCGACCATCAATGCGCTGCTCAAGAACAACAGCGAGGCCATCGGTGACGGTGCCCAGGGCCTGAACCAGCTAACCCCCGCCATCCGCGAGCTGCGCGAAACCCTCAACGCACTCAAGGGCATTTCCCGGCAGCTGGAGGCCGACCCGAGCGGCTACCTGCTCGGACGCGACAACAACAAGGAGTTCCAGCCATGAAAGCATCGCTGCGCCTGTTGGCCCTGGCGGCCGCGGTGAGCCTGGCCAGTGCCTGCTCGATCCTGCCGCAAAGCGAACCCGTGGACCTGTATCGCCTGCCGGTGAACCAACCCAGCCGCGTTGCCGCGCCGCTGGACTGGTCGCTGCGGCTTAACAAACCGCTGGCCAGCGAAGTACTGGCCGGCCCACGGATCGCGGTGATCCCACAGGGAGACGTGGTCAGCAGCTACAAGGGCGCACGCTGGAGCGACGCCGCGCCAGTACTGCTACGCAACCGCCTGCTCGATGGCTTCCAGCGTGACGGCCAGGTTCAACGCCTGAGCGCCGATGACAGCAACCTGCAGGCCGACTACGAGCTGGCCGGCGAGCTGCAGGCGTTTCAGAGTGAGTACCGCCCGGACGGGGCAGTGGAGGTGGTGATTCGCTACGATGCGCGTCTGGTCCAAGGGCGCAGTCAGCGTATCCTCGCCAGCAAACGCTTCGAGATCCGCCAACCGCTGGCCGCCAGGGAGGTTTCGGCAGTGGTGGCAGGCTTCGGCGGCGCCAGCGACCAACTGGTCGGGCAGGTGGTCAGCTGGACCGTCGCCCAGGCCACGCGAGCCCAAGCTCAGGTCCAGGCTCAGCCAAAGAACCAGTAGCAGACCAAGATCGCCGCGACCACGCCGGAAAATTCGGCCAGCAGGGCGCAACCGACCGCGTGGCGTACCCGCTGGATGCCCACGGCACCGAAGTACACCGCCAGCACATAGAAGGTGGTCTCGGTACTGCCCTGAACGGTCGCCGCGACCAGTGCCGGGAAGCTATCCACACCGTGGGTCTGCATGGTCTCGATCAACATGGCCCGCGCCGCACTGCCCGAGAACGGCTTGACCAGCGCGGTGGGCAGGCCTTCGACGAAGCGGGTATCCATGCCCATCCAGTTCACCGCATGGCGAATGCCGTCCAGCGCCAGCTCGAGCGCGCCCGAGGCGCGCAGTACGCCGACTGCCACGAGCATGGCCACCAGGTAGGGCAGCAGGCTCTTGGCCACATCAAAGCCTTCCTTGGCGCCTTCGACAAAGGCTTCGTACACCTTGACCCGCTTCAGCGCACCGATCACCAGGAACAGGATGATCACCCCGAACAGCGTGAGGTTGCCCAGGATCGACGACAGGCCCGCCAGCGCAGCGGCCGACAAGGTGCCGAGAAAGGCCATGAAGCAGCCCAACAGCAACGCACCGGGGATCAGGTAGGCCAGCACCACCGGGTCCCACAGGCGCAGGCGCTGCATCACCGCCACCGACAGCAGGCCCACCAGGGTCGACACGCTGGTAGCCAGCAGGATCGGCAAAAATACCAGCGTCGGGTCGGTCGCGCCTTGCTGCGCGCGGTACATGAAGATGGTCACCGGCAACAGGGTCAGCGACGACGCATTGAGTACCAGGAACAGGATCTGTGCGTTGCTTGCGGTGCTGCTGCTGGGGTTCAGCTCCTGCAGCGCGCGCATGGCCTTAAGGCCAATCGGCGTGGCCGCGTTGTCCAGCCCCAGGCCGTTGGCCGCGAAGTTCATGGTGATCAGGCCCAGGGCCGGGTGCCCCGGCGGTACCTCGGGCATCAGCCTGGCGAACAGCGGGCCGAGGACCTTGGCCAGCCACTCGACGATACCGGCCTTCTCGGCGATTTTCAGAAAGCCCAGCCACAGGGTCAGGGTACCGAACAACAGGACCATCACCTCCACCGACAGCTTGGCCATGGCGAAGATGCTCTCGACCATGGCGGCGAAGATGCCGGCGTTGCCGCCGATCAGCCACTGGGCCAGGGCGGAGACGGCCGCCACCAGGAAAAAGCCGAGCCAAAGGCCGTTGAGCATCCGATTGTTCCCCCTGAAAAGTGCCCGAATGATAACGGAGATTGCAGGCGCCCACGCAAGACGCAGTCCCTAGAAAGGGGCGCAACGCGCCCCCCACAATCCGCCACACAACAAAAAGCCCCGACAAGTCGGGGCTTTTTGTTCAACGCATCAGCTTCAGCGCTTGGCGGCTTCGCCAACCACCACAGCTCCCTGCTTGTCGGCCATCAGCGAAGCATAGTACTGCTCGCCCTTGGCAGCGTCGTACATGCCTTCCCAGCGTGCGATGACCAGCGCGGCCAGGGCGTTGCCGACCACGTTCAGCGCGGTACGGGCCATGTCCATGATGCGGTCGACACCGGCGATGAAGGCCAGGCCTTCCAGCGGGATGCCCACGCTGCCCAGGGTCGCCAGCAACACCACGAACGACACGCCCGGTACGCCGGCAATACCCTTGGAGGTGACCATCAGGGTCAGCACCAGCAGCAGCTGCTGGCTCCACGACAGGTCGATGCCGTACAGCTGGGCGATGAAGATTGCCGCGATGCTCTGGTACAGGGTCGAACCGTCGAGGTTGAACGAATAGCCGGTCGGCACCACGAACGAGCAGATCGACTTCGGCGCGCCGTACTTCTCCATCTTCTCGATCACCCGCGGCAGCACGGTTTCGGAGCTGGAGGTGGAGTAGGCCAGGATCAGCTCATCTTTCATGATGCGCATGATCTTGATCACCGAGAAGCCAAACACGCGTGCCACCAGGCCCAGCACCATGAAGGCGAAGAAGGCGATGGCGAAGTACACCAGCAGCACCAGCTTGGCCAGCGGCAGCAGCGAGCTGAAGCCGAAGTTGGCGACGGTGACGGCGATCAGGGCGAACACGCCGATCGGGGCGTAGTTCATGATCATGTGGGTGACCTTGAACATGGTCTCCGACACGGCCTGGAAGGTACGCACCAGCGGGTCGCGCAGCTCTGCCTGAAGGCTCGATAGGCCCAGGCCGAACATCACCGAGAAGAAGATGATCGGCAGCATTTCGCCACGCATCAGCGCCGCGAAGATGTTCGACGGGATCAGGTTGAGCAGGGTTTCGATGAATGCATGCTCATGCTGCACTTCGGCCGCAGTGGCCTGGTACTTGGAGATGTCCACGGTACCCAGGGTGCTCATGTCGATGCCGGCACCCGGGTGGAACAGGTTGGCCAACACCAGGCCGACGACGATGGCGATGGTGGTCACCACCTCGAAGTAGATGATGGTCTTGAGGCCGATGCTGCCCAGTTTCTTCGCGTCGCCAACTCCGGCGATGCCCACGATCAGCGACGAGATCACGATCGGGACGACGATCATCTTGATCAGGCGAATGAAGATGTCACCAGCGGGCTGGAGGACGTTGCTGATCCACCATGCCTTTTCTGCACTGAAATGATTCAGTAGCGCGCCGATTGCAACGCCCAGGACCAGACCGATCACGATCTGCCAGGCGAGGCTCAGTTTTGCCTTCTTCATGTCTTTACCCTTTGTTCTAGTGGTCATGGGCGCCGGACGAAAACGCGCGTAACAGAGCCGTTGGCAACGTCACGGTGAGCGAAAAGCTTCCGTCCGGTGGCCTCATGTAAGGACACCGCGAGCGAGCGACTGGGCGCTCGGGCCAGCGAAAAGGCGGCAACTATTGCGATGGGGAAGGGGGAAATCTAATGCCTGAAACGTATACCCCATGCCGAAACTGCATAATGATTTACGCTAAAAATGGCATGTCGCAAGTGCTTGATTTATAACGTTCGGAATCCCGAACAAGACCAAAGCGCCATTTTTAGGCAGATTTGGCAGCGTCTTCGGAGGGTGCTAGATGGCTTGTTCGACAATCCGAATGGCCGAAATGCCACTTGCGAAGGGACCCTGGCGGGCGAAAAAAAGTTGATGTACGGTCGAGACAAAATGTGTCTTTGAGGGAAAAACACGCAAGAAGGGTAATTTGCCTGATTGCCTTGACGGTTCCTCGTTGGCTCCTCGGAAGTCAGGTCGGCACAGGGTATCCCTGATGACACCACCGACCCGAGGCTTCCGATTCCGCCTTTCCTGACCCGGCCCATTGCTGGAGGCACTCCCTGTACCCCTAGGCCACTCCGACCCTGCAACAGTCAGAACAGCCCGGCCCCTTGGTCATGTGCTGCCCCTCCTCGGGGCGGCGCATCATAGAAGGCTGAAATATAAAAAGGTTCAGCTTCTATTACGTGACAGTGCATAACCGTTCATCGGTAACGGCTTATAAAAGCTCAGTACCACTTAGGGTCACGCTTGAGTTGCTCGCGCAACATCGCCTGCATGCCATCATCCGGTTCGCCAATAAAGCGGTATTGCGCATGACGGGTAGGCGACTTGTCGCTCGGCAAGCCTTCGGGCACCTCTACGAGCATCCCGTAGGCTTGGTCCTTGTCCCAGCTAAACGCCACGATCAGACGCTTGTAGGTGCAGTTTTGCGCCGTTTCACACAAGGGCCCGACCAGATACTGGTCGCCGTCCTCGGTGACTGCCGACATCTGCTCCTGGGCACTGCCGGTGAGGTTGACTACCCAATCGGGCAAGCGCTCCTCGCCCTTGATCGTGTCCTGCCAGGTTTCCCGGTATTCCGGGTCCGAGCCGAGCAACTGATCGACCCGGACCTGGCCGTCATTGGCCGCCATCGCCGCTGCACTGCTGCCCAGCAAGCAGGCGGCAGCCAGGGCTGTGCAAAGCTTCCTGCGCATCTTCAACCTCGACCACGTCCAAAGAAGAAGGAGGCTACGAACAGGACCAGGAAGACGATGAACAGGATCTTCGCGATACCCGTGGCCGCGCCAGCGATACCACCGAAGCCCAGTACGGCGGCGACAATGGCGATGATGAGGAAAGTGATAGCCCAACTCAGCATGGTGGTTCTCCTTTCTTTTTTGAAATCAATCCGGCTTTGGGGTACAGAACAGGCTCAGAACACCCAGCGATCCTGTGGTACGACGTTTTCCAAGGTGGCCGGTGAAGCGGTGGCATTGCTCGATGGCAGCGGGTCGGCCGCCTTCACGAGGCTGGTGGCACGGGTTGCCTGAATCTGCGTCAGAAGCGCGGTCTGTGCCGCCACTTGCTCCGCCAGACGCGCGGTCTGCCAGCTGTAGTAGAAGAGGCCAGCGGCCAAGGTCAGCAGTAGCGCCATCCCCAGTAACAGGAACTGGCGCAAAGGCAGTGCGACGTTCTGCGAGCGGTTGACGGATTGGCGGTTCATGCCGGCTCCTCCTGCTGTAATTGTTGTTCAAACCTGAACAGATAATTGCAGCCTGCATGCCAGCCTTTGCATCAATAAAAAATCCTTTTAAATCAAGCACTTAAAACAATCACACATTGCACCGAAGGACGTATCCTGCACGATGGCCCCTGGGGCGTCGTGCGAATTGCACGATCAGCCCTCGACCTTGGTCGCCACCTTGAGCAGATCGGCGTCCACACCGCGCACGCCAATGATCTGCCGGGCAATCTCGACAGCAATGGTCTTCTGCTCGCTGCTGACCACTTCGCCCGACAGCCGCACCAGGCCCTCCTCGCTGGCGACCTTGAGGTTCAGGCCATCGAGGTTGCGGCTGAAACGGAAGCTGTTCTGGATCTTGTCGACGATCCAGCTGTCGCTAGGCTGCGGCCCGGTCGGCGCGCCTACCGGGTTGTCGCGCGCCTTGGCCATGGCGGCGGTGTCCAGGCTGACCAGGTTGTTGACCAGGTGCACACCGTCGGTGGTGCGCGCCACTACGCCGGCCAACTCCTTGGCCTCTGCGCTGTCGACCCTGCCGCGCAGCGTCACTACGCCTTCGCTGCTTTGCACTTCTATAGGCGCCTTCTCGGTGGTGCGGCTCCACAGCAGCCGTGCACGTATCACCGCCGCCAACGTTGCGTCCTCCAGCCGCTGGGCATAGGCCCGCAGCTCGAGCGGGCGTTCCACCAGCTGAGCATTGACCTGCAACTGGTTGTCGACCTGTTCGATGCCGCGGGTGGCCAAGGCGACATGCTCGGCCAACTGGCGCTCGACAGCGTTTTCGACCTCACCCGATAGCCGCGCCTGCTTGCCATCCACCACCACCTCGATACGAAAGGGGTTGAGCATGCGGTTGAGCGACAGGGCGGTTTGCAGTGAGCCCTCCAGGCGGGCGTCCTGCACAGGGTCAGCGAATGCCGGGGTCAAGACCGGCAGCAAAGTGGCCGCCAACACGGCCAGTCGTGGGAAAAAGGGCATGGCTATGCCTCCTTTGTTGGCAAAAACAGAAAATAGTCGCAACCAATGTGCCATCGCGCACCTCTAAGCAAATCATCGAGATATCGCGGCTCAAGGGCATTGTTTGGCCATTGGCTAGCATGCAAAGGACAGAATCCTTCAGAATTGACCATGCAACTTGCCCGATTTTTCCCACACTAATTGAAGATCTATCCTAAGGAGCGCAGGAAATGGAATCAGCCCAGGACAAGCAAGGCCGCATTCTGCTGGTGGATGACGAGTCCGCGATCCTGCGCACCTTCCGCTACTGCCTCGAAGACGAAGGCTATAGCGTGGCCACCGCCAACAGCGCCGCGCAGGCCGAAACCCTGCTGCAACGCCAGGTGTTCGACCTGTGCTTCCTCGACCTGCGCCTGGGCGAGGACAACGGCCTCGACGTGCTGGCCCAGATGCGTATCCAAGCCCCGTGGATGCGGGTGGTGATCGTGACCGCGCATTCGGCGATCGACACGGCGGTGGATGCCATCCAGGCCGGTGCCGCCGACTATCTGGTCAAACCCTGCAGCCCCGATCAACTGCGCCTGGCGACCGCCAAGCAGCTGGAAGTGCGCCAACTGTCGGCGCGCCTCGAAGCCCTTGAAGGCGAGGTGCGCAAGCCCAAGGACGGCCTCGACTCGCACAGCCCGGCCATGATGGCGGTGCTGGAAACCGCGCGTCAGGTGGCCACCACCGACGCCAACATCCTCATCCTCGGCGAGTCCGGCACCGGCAAGGGTGAACTGGCCCGTGCCATTCATGGCTGGAGCAAGCGGGCGCGCAAAGCCTGCGTCACCATCAACTGCCCGTCGCTGAATGCCGAACTCATGGAAAGCGAGCTGTTCGGCCATACCCGCGGCGCCTTCACCGGCGCCAGCGAGAGCACCCTTGGCCGCGTCAGCCAGGCCGACGGGGGCACGCTCTTCCTCGATGAAATCGGCGACTTCCCGCTGACCTTGCAGCCAAAGTTGCTGCGCTTCATCCAGGACAAGGAGTATGAGCGTGTCGGCGACCCGGTCACCCGCCGGGCCGATGTGCGCATTCTCGCCGCCACCAACCTCAACCTTGAAGAGATGGTGCGCGAAAGCCGCTTCCGCGAAGACCTGCTGTACCGCCTCAACGTCATCACCTTGCACCTGCCGCCCCTGCGCGAACGCAGCGAAGACATCCTGACCCTGGCCGATCGTTTCCTGGCCCGCTTCGTCAAGGAATACTCCAGGCCCGCCCGTGGTTTCAGCGATGAGGCCAGGGCTGCCCTGCTCAACTACCGCTGGCCCGGCAACATTCGTGAACTGCGCAACGTCGTGGAGCGCGCCAGCATCATCTGCCCGCAGGAACGCGTGGAGATCAGCCACCTGGGCATGGGCGAACAGCCGACAGGCAACGCACCCCGCGTGGGCGCGGCATTGAGCCTGGATGAGCTGGAGCGCGCGCACATCGGCGCCGTGCTGGCCGCCAGCGATACCCTCGACCAGGCCGCCAAGACCCTGGGCATCGATGCCTCGACCCTGTATCGCAAACGCAAGCAGTACAACCTATGAAGTGGCAGATGAAGCTGCGCACGCGGCTTTTCCTCAGCATTTCGGCGCTGGTCACAGTGGCCCTGCTGGGCCTGATGCTGGGGCTGGTCAGCGTGCTGCAGATGGCCACGGTGCAGCAGCAGCTGGTACGGGACACCACCCACGCGCTGGAAGTGGGACTGAAACTGCGGCAAAACCTCGGCGAACAGCTGACCCTGATACTCGATGAGAATACCGCGCCGCAGAACCTGCGGCTGTTGCAGGACAACTTCCAGGCGCTGCTCGACCAAGGGCTCGAACAAGGCGGTGAACGCACCGGTTTCAGTAAGGCCAGCAGCAATTACCAGACCTTCCTCCAGGCCTACCGCGACAGCCCAGCACCTGCGCGCAGCATGGGCAGCGACGAGCCACTGGGGGCAGCCTTCAACCAGCTACGCACCGACCTCATCGATTCGCACAAACAGGCGCTGGAACACATCACCCGCAGTGAAGAACGTACCCGTGATCGCGCCTTGCTGATCAGCGGCGTGCTCGGCCTGATGGGCTTGGCGATACTGGTATTGGGCTTTGTCACCGCGCACAACATCGCGCGACGCTTCGGCCAACCGATCGAAGCCTTGGCCAAGGCGGCCGATCAACTCGGCAAGGGCAACTTCGACGTCACCCTGCCAGTCACCCAGGCCAGCGAGCTCAACCAGCTGACCCGTCGCTTCGGGCTGATGGCCGACGCCTTGCGCAAGCACCAGGCCACCAACGTCGATGAGCTGCTGGCCGGCCAGCAACGCCTGCAGGCCGTGCTCGACAGCATCGACGATGGCCTGCTGATCATTGACCGGCAGGGCCGCCTGGAACACCTCAACCCTGTGGCCCAACGCCAGCTGGGCTGGAACGACAGCCGCCTTGGCAGCACCCTGGCCGAAGCCTTGCAGCGCCCGGAGCTGGAGCAGCAGTTGCGCCAGGTGCTGCGCGGTGGCAGCCTCGATCGCCCGCCAGACGACCTGAACATCGACGTCGATGAAGAAACCCGCCTGCTGACCTACAGCCTGACACCGGTCAGCCACCCTCAGGGGCCGATTCTGGGCGCGGTGATGGTGCTGCACGATGTGACCGAGCAGCGGGCCTTCGAGCGCGTGCGCAGCGAGTTCGTTCTGCGTGCCTCGCACGAACTGCGCACACCGGTCACTGGCATGCACATGGCGTTCGGTCTGCTGCGTGAGCGGGTGAAGTTTCCACCCGAGGCGCGCGAGTACGACCTGCTCGAAACCATCGGCGAAGAAATGCAGCGCCTGACCCAGCTGATCAACGACCTGCTGAACTTCTCTCGTTACCAGAGCGGCTTGCAGAAGCTCGAACTCGCCCCTTGCGCCATCGATGAGCTGCTGGAGCGCGCGCAGCTGCGTTTTGCCGAACAGGCCGCACACAAGCAGATCGAGCTGATCAAGGAACTGGAGCTGCCGCTGCCTCGCATCCAGGCCGATGTCGCCCAGCTCGACCGGGTACTGGACAACCTGCTGCACAACGCCGTGCGCCATACCCCCAGTGGTGGCCGCATACGCCTGCACGCAAGGCGCCATGTCGAGCGCGTGATCATCAGCGTCGAGGACAACGGTGAGGGCATCGCCTATGGGCAGCAGGGGCGTATCTTCGAGCCCTTTGTGCAGGTGGGGCGCAAGAAGGGCGGTGCAGGGCTGGGCCTGGCGTTGTGCAAGGAGATCGTGCAACTGCACGGCGGCCGAATGGGCGTGTTTTCCCGCCCGGGGCAGGGCACCCAGTTCTACATGGCGTTGCCGGTGTAGCCAGCGGGGCGGGCCTCAGGACTCATCGTCGGCCCGCCGTCCAGCCCCCTCGCGCCGGCCGCGGGTGACCAGTTCGGCAAACTGGCGGGCATTCAACGGGCGGGCGAACAGCCAGCCCTGGCCATAGTTGACCCCTTCGCTGTTGAGCAGTACTGCCTGGTCTTCGCATTCGATGCCTTCGGCAATCACCCTCAGGTGCAGGTCATGGGCCATGCGGATGATGTGCGGGGCCACGCCGCTGCTGGCGGCGTCATGCCCCAAGGCATCAATGAAGGCCTTGTCGATCTTCAGGCAGTCGACGGGCAAGGTCTGCAGATAGGCCAGGCTGCAATAACCCGTGCCGAAATCGTCGATCAACACCTGATGGCCCAACGCACGCAGGGCCTGCAGGTTGTCACGGGCCACCACCACGTCGATCAGGCCGCGCTCGGTGACCTCGAAAGCGATCTGGCTGGCCGAGACCCGGTGCTGGGCCAGCAACCGCGCCGCGACCCGGCCGATACGAGGGACCATCACGTCGCACGCTGCAAGGTTCACCGAGATGTACAGGTTGCGGTGCGAACGCAGCAACTGGCCAAGCTGTTCGAGCACACGTTGCAGGACAAAATCGGTGATCTGGCGGATTTGCCCGGTATTTTCGGCCAGGGGTATGAACAGGTCCGGGCTGGTCAGGGTGCCGTCAGGGCGGCGCCAGCGCACCAGGGCTTCGGCGCCGACACAGCGCCGGGTGTCGAGCTCGATGATCGGTTGGTACAGCACCTGCAGCTCGCCTCGGCGCAGCGCGTTTTGCAACTCCGAGCTCATCGACCGGCGCTGCAGAATCAACTGCAGCACCAGCCAGCCGATGCAACAGGCGGCCAGCACGCTGCCGGGGAACAACAGCCAGAGCATGCCGTTCATGCGCAAGGGCAGGCTGGCACGCGGCGCGATCAGCACCAGTTGATAGTCCGGTGATTTGGTTGGCATGCGGTAGATGAGGCGGTCGCTCAGCTCCAGCAGCGACTTGTGGCTGGCCGTCCAGGCCGAGGGCGGGGGCCAGACCTGCGGTGGGCCCAGTACCGGGATTGCCCGCGTACCGTTGTCCAGCACAACCACCAGGCTGCCGCCGGGCGGCAGGTGGACCACATCGGTCAGGTGCCCGCGCGAGGTGGACACCACGAAATTGCCACGCCCTAGCATCAAGGCCGCCAGGTTTTCGTTGGGTTCGGTAGTGGTATTGAGCCAATAGCTGTAGGTCGGGCCCTTGATGTCAGGCGCCCGCAGGGGTTCGAACGCCCGCTCATCACCCCGGTTGGAGCAGGCGACATTGGCATCCACGTAGGCCGCCTCATAAATAAAGCGCGAGCTCAGGCCAACTTGCTGCAACGCCGCCAGCATCTGCGGGCTGCAACCTCGCAAGGGCTGCGCCTGCAAGATATCCACCCCTTCACGCAACTGGCCGAACACCTGTTCGAGGCGTTCGAGAAAGCGCTCTCCCCGGGCATTCATCTGTGCGCTCTCGCTTTGCTTCATCTGCTGCAGGGCAATGCCGATGCTGGCGGTCAGCAACAGCGCGGCGCTGGCCAGCGCCGCCAGTGAGGCCAGCATCCAGGGACGGTAGAAAATTTGGCGCAGCGTGGAGATGAGGGCTGACATCAAGGGCATCCAGTTGATTACTAAGGTATAGCAACTGGATCAGGAATCGCCCTCGCCGTTGGGCGCCTCAGCTCAACGCATGCGGTTGAGCACCTGCAGCATGGCGGCCGTTTGCGCGTCGGGCATGCCATCGAAGCGTTGTGGCCGGAAACGCATCTGGAACGCGGCGATCACATGCCGCGTGGCAACGTCCAGCTCACCGGTTTGCGCGATGGCGTAGCCGAACCGCGCCAGTTCCTGCTGATACCAGCCCACGCTTGGCGGGTTGACGCTGAAGAAGGCTTGTTGACGGGCGACGGCGTTAGCCTCGGGCCAGATACCGATGCCGGCATCAGCCAAACGCTTCCACGGGAACAACGGGCCCGGGTCGAGCTTGCGCAAAGGTGCGATATCGCTATGGCCAACGATGTGCCGGGGGTCGATCTTGTTGCGCGTGACGATGTCCTTGAGCAGTGCGATCAAGGACTGCACCTGGGCTTCGCTGTAGGGGTACCAGACCCGGCCATTGGGAGTGTCGGTGAACCCTGGGTTGACGATTTCGATGCCAATAGAAGTGGAGTTCAACCAAGTGCGCCCCTGCCACTGGCTGTCACCGGCATGCCAGGCACGGCGGCTTTCATCCACCAGCTGATAGACCGTGGCCGGGCCGTCGCCAATCAGGTAATGGCTGCTGACCTCGCCGTGGGTCAACAGCGCCAATGAGCGCTCAAGCGAGGCATTGGTGTAGTGCAGGACGACGAACTGGATACGGTTGTCCTGGTTGACCGAAGGGTGGCTGCGGTCGATGCGCAGGCCCGTCGAGCAGCCGGTCAATATCATCAGTAAAAGCGTTGCTAAAAGGGTCTTCATCGAAAGGGCACGTCAACGTGAATAGATAAGTTAGCCACAGTATAACGAGCCCCTTTCAGACGGCGCGGCTCAAGCAGCCTCAACGCATGCACATCAGCATGAACGCCAGCGAATTGTCTCCACTGGCGCCGTTGACGTCTATCAGCTGGGTGTTAACGGTAACGCCCCCGTCAACACTCGGCATACCAACAACTTTGGCGTGGCCATGCAACAAGCGGGTCTGCGTGCTCCCATCAATCGGCGAAACAGAACAAAACCTGGGGTCCTGCTGAACGATGTGCTTGTTGAGGTGCATCTTGTACTGCGTGAAGTAATTGGATTGCGGTGTCTTTTCTACTTTTTCGATCCATTTCGGCCAAGATCGCAGTACTTCACCCTCGGCGCTGATATGCGCCGTCCAGTGATCATCTGCGGCCATGGCACTGACATGGAATGTCAGGCTCACTATCAGTGGCAGTGTCCATCTGGTCATTTTCGACTCCTGAGTAAGTAGTTCAATCGACCGCTGCTGGTGATTCAGCATCACGGCAAGCCAGTCTCGAACACTTCTCAGCCCGCAACGCGGTAAATATTTACCCCTGCTCCACTCGATTTCGCCCCAAATCCTTGGCCCGGTACAACGCGGTGTCGGCGCGCTTGAGCACCTGGTCGCCGCGCTCGCCCGAGCGAAACGCGCCCAGCCCGATAGAGGCGGTGATCACCACGCGTTCACCCTTGAAGTGGAACGGGCACGCTTCGATGGTCGCACGCAGTACCTCGGCCATCTGGGCGGCGGCCGCTGGCGAGGTCTGCGGGAACAGCAGCACGAACTCCTCACCGCCGTAGCGCGCGATGAAATCGCGCCCTCGCAGGCGTTTGCGCAGCTGGTCGGCGACGATCTTCAACACCTTGTCCCCCGCCAGGTGCCCATAGTTGTCGTTGATGCGCTTGAAGTGGTCCAGGTCGAGGATCGCCATGGCCAGATGGCCGCCACTTTCATGCCAGTCGAGCATCTCGCGTTCCAGGTGCTCGCTCCAGGCCGCGCGATTGGGCAGGCCGGTCAGCGGGTCCAGCAACGCCTTTTGCCGCTGCTCTTCGAGGTGCTCACGATAACCGAGCGCCTCGTGTTCCATGTTCGCCACCCGCTCGGACAGGCCTTGCAGGCGCCCGGCGAGCTCCTGCTCGCGACGATCACGCTCGTGCTTGTGTTCGTCCATGGTTACCAACAGGCCTTCGAGGCGGTTTTCCAGGATGTGCTTGAGGCTGTCCACATCGGCGGCACCTTGCACACTGCTCTGCAGCCCATCGACCTGCTTGCGCAGCTGGGTATCGAGCGCCTGGGCGGCGCTGCTGTTGTCGGCATGCCCGGCACTGGCTTCGTGCAGGTGACTCTGGAAGCTTTCCAGGCGCTCGTTGATCTGTTGCAGGTAGGTCTCGAATTCGTGCTGGCCGCTATCGGTTATCGCCAACATCAGCACCGCTAGGTCATCCAGCACCGGGATCAGCTCATACCAATTCAGCCCACGCGCCACCCGCCCGCGCATTTCCTGGGCCTGGGCCTTGTGCCGTTCGGGCAGGCTGAGGTCGTCGAGCAGACCGATCAGGGTCTGTTCGATGTGTGCGGCCACTTGGCTGTAGGGCGGCTCTACCGCATAGGGCAGGGCATAGGGGCCGTCTTCGCCGAAGGTGTCTTCGAGCGCCTGCGCAGGTTCTGCCTCAGCCGCGGGAGAGATGAGGGTAGTAGCCAGCTCGGGCGCCTCGTCCGGCAAGGACTCAGGTTGTGGCGTGGCCGGCGTGTCTGTGGTTTCGATCAGCGCCGGGCCCTCGGGCGCCTGTGCCTCAGTCAGCGGGGCTGGCAACGGCAGCAGGGCGTCCACATCGTCGGGCTGCGGGTCCTCGGCTGTGCGCTGTACGGGGGCTGCTGCCGGCTGCGGCACTGCGTCTGCCATCACGCCCGCAGGCGCTGCTACCAGCGTAGCCTCGGCGTCGGCGTCAGCTTCGCCGGGTTGCTCGTTCTCACGCCCGCCAAACAAACGCTGCAAAAAGCCCGGCCGCTCTTCCTCGGGCTTGCCCAAGGCAGAGAGTGCGCGGCCTTGCAGGCCACTCAGCTCGCCCAGCAGCGGGGGCAGTTCACGTGACTGGGCGACCCCAACATCAAGCTTCTTCGCCAGCTTTTTCAGCGGCCGCGAGATGTCGCTCGGCAACGGCAGGCCTTGCAGCTGGCTCACCAGCGATGTCAGCGCATCACTGACCTGGTTCATGCGGGTTTCACGGCGCTGCTCGGAGTCCAGCACCGCCTTTTCCAGGCGCGGGATCAGCCCGGCAAGGCCCGCGTCCATATTGTCGCTGCGGATGACCTCGCGCATTTCCTTCATGCACGCGTCCACCACCTTGTCGCTACCTTCGGCGGCCAGGGTGCTGCGCACGAGCCCGCGACGCAGCAGGTCGAGACGTGCGTCCCAACGGCGCTCAAGCTTCTCTTGCTGCTCGATGCTCTTAAGGTATTTCTCTTTCCAGCGCTCAGCGTCGTCAGTCATGCCCAGGTCCGCAAACGGTGATGGCAATTAGCTCAAAACCGGCAGCGTATCCACAGTCAATGCATCAGGCAATCGAATCTCGACGGCAACGGGAAGGTGATCGGAAATTGGCTGCGCCAACACCTCGACACGCTCAAGCGTAAGGGTTGGGCTGAGCAGGATATGGTCCAGGCAACGCTGCGGTCGCCAGCTGGGGAAGGTGGCCTCGACCTGAGGGGCAACCAGGCCCAGATCGCGCAGGGGCGAACGCTCCAGCAGGTCGGTGGCATGGGTGTTCATGTCACCCATCAACACCTGATGGCGGTAGCCGCCGATCAGCTCGCGAATATAGCTGAGCTGCAGGGCACGGGTCTTGGCGCCGAGTGCCAGGTGCATCATCACCACGATCAGCGCATCTTCACCTTCGCCGAAACGCACCAGGATTGCACCGCGACCGGACGGGCCGGGCAAAGGGTGATCTTCAAGGTGTTGCGGCTTGAGGCGGCTGAGCACGCCGTTGCTGTGCTGGGCAAAACGCCCAAGGTTGCGATTGAGCTGCTGGTACCAATAGGGGAAGGCACCCAGGTGAGCCAGGTGTTCGACCTGGTTGATGTAGCCTGAGCGCAGGCTGCCCCCATCGGCTTCTTGCAGGGCCACCAGGTCGAAGTCACCGAGCAGTTGGCCGATCTTCTGCAGGTTGCCGGCACGCCCGGTATGCGGCAGCAGGTGCTGCCAGCTGCGGGTCAGGTAGTGCCGGTAGCGTTCGGTGCTGATGCCGACCTGAATGTTGAAACTGAGCAGCCGCAGGCGACCATCCTCTGGCAGGCCGGGAGCCTGCAGGTGATGCTCGTTGACCTGCGGCTGGTGCAGGCCAATGCCACGCGTGGTTCTGAAGCGGGGCATGGGTACGCCGCTTACTTAGCGGCGCGCTCCTTGTCGATCAGCTGGTCGGCCACTTTAAGCACGCCTTCAGGCCCGCCTGCAGTGCCCAGGTCGAAGCGGTACTTGCCGTTGACGACCAAGCTCGGTACGCCGGTGATTTCGTACTTCTTCGCCAGTTCCTTGGCCTGGTTGACCTGGCCTTTGATGGCGAAGGAGTTGAAGGTGGCGAGGAACTTGTCCTTGTCCACGCCTTGAGTGGCGAGGAAGTCGGCCATGTCCTCTGGGTCGGTCAGGCGTTTGTTCTGGTTCTGGATGGCATCGAACACTGCCGCGTGAACCTTGTGCTCGACGCCCATGGCTTCGAGGGTCAGGAACATCTGGCCGTGTGCGTCCCACGGGCCACCGAACATGGCGGGTACGCGCTTGAAATTGACGTCTGCTGGCAGCTTTTCGGCCCACGGGTTGATGGTCGGCTCGAAGTGGTAGCAGTGAGGGCAGCCGTACCAGAACAGCTCGACCACTTCGATCTTGCCGGGCACGGAAACCGGAACAGGGTTGCTCAGCTCGATATATTCCTTGCCGGCAACAGGCTCGGCGGCCTGAACGGCGGTCATACCGAATACGCTGGCGGCGACCAACGCAGCGCTGAGAATCAGTTTACGCATGCTTTACTCCTGAGCATTCATGGGTCGCCTCGACGCGACCTGTACCTGAGACAGGTCGGGCCAGGCCCGAGTTCTGTAGTGTAACGGCTGCGGACGCAAAAAAGGGCGGTCCGGCCGCCCTTTCATCTTTGGCTTACAACATTAACCGAATGTTAATGCGCCAATTTCTTCGCGGGTTCAGCCGCGAAGAAATCGACAACCACCTCAGTGCAGGCCCTGGATGTAGCTGGCCAACGCTTCGATATCGTGGTTGCTCAGCTTGCCCGCGATGGTGCGCATGGTCGTGGCGTCGCCATCGTTGGTACGCACGCCTTCACGGAACTCGGTCAGCTGCTTGGTCACGTACTGCGCGTGCTGCCCGCTCAGGTGCGGGAAGCCGGCCAAGGCGATACCTGCGCCGTTGGGCGAGTGGCAGCCGGTACAGGCAGGCAGGCCTTTTTCCAGGTCGCCGCCGTTGAACAGGGCACGGCCACGTTCGACCAGCTTGGGGTCGGCCGCCCCGACGCTGCCCTTCTGGCTGGCAAAGTACGCGGCGATATCGGCCAAGTCCTGGTCACTGAAGGCGGCCAGCATGCCGGTCATCTCCAGCACGGTGCGCTTGCCGGACTTGATATCGTGCAGTTGTTTTTCGAGGTAGCGCTGGCCCTGGCCTGCCAGTTTCGGGAAGTTCGGTGCCAGGCTATTGCCGTCGGGGTTGTGGCAGGCACCACAGACGGCCGTCTTGGCCTGGCCGGCGGCGGCATCGCCTTTGATAGGTTGCGCAGCAGTGGCCGCACCTGCGACACCCATGGTCAACAGCAGACTCACGACTAGTTTGTTCATCAGCTAATCCAACACGGCTAAGGGTGAAATGTTATGTATCGGGACTGCCGCTCATCCAAAGGATGACCAAACGGTAGTCCTCGGCACTGCAGTCCATGCACAATCCACGCGGCGGCATAGCCTTGAAACCCTGGGTCACATGCCTCACGAGTACATCCACACCTTGCGCCAGCCTTGGCTCCCACGCTGCCCGGTCACCCCGCTGGGGGGCCTGTGGCAACTGCCCGGCGTGACAGGCCGCACACGTGCGGTTGTACAACACCTCGGGATCCTGTGTAGCCTGTGCGCTGAAAAACGGCAGGAACATACCGACAGCAAGCAGCCATTTCGCCATGCGGAACGACCTTCAGGGTTGGGGGCCGCGCTGCGTTCTGATGCGCGAGCTATTGTTCGACACCCCATGCTCGCTCTCCTTCGCTGGGAGAATGAGCACACAAAAACTGGGGCATTATATACTTCCGCCATCCAAACGGAAACGACACCGCTTGCCAGGCTCGAGCCTTCAGAGTCAGGCAACACCCACATCGGATATCCCATGCAAGTCAAGAACCCCATCCTCGGCCTCTGCCAGAAAGCCACATTCGCCCTCAGCGCTGCCAAGGTCGAACAATGCCCGGACGACCAGGGTTACGAGGTGGCTTTCGCCGGCCGTTCCAACGCCGGCAAATCCAGCGCCCTCAATACCCTGACTCATGCCAGCCTGGCGCGTACCTCGAAAACCCCGGGGCGCACCCAGCTATTGAATTTCTTCAGTCTGGACGATGAACGGCGTTTGGTCGACCTGCCGGGCTACGGTTATGCAAAAGTACCGATTCCGCTCAAGCAGCACTGGCAGCGCCACCTGGAAGCCTACCTGGGCAGCCGCGAGTGTCTGCGCGGGGTGATCTTGATGATGGACGTGCGCCATCCGATGACCGACTTCGACAAGATGATGCTCGACTGGGCCAAGGCCAGCGGCATGCCGATGCACATTCTACTGACCAAGGCCGACAAGCTGACCCACGGCGCGGGCAAGAACACCTTGCTCAAGGTGCAGTCCGAGATCCGCAAGGGGTGGGGCGACGCGGTGACCATCCAGTTGTTCTCGGCGCCCAAGCGCCTGGGGCTCGAAGAGGCCTACCGCGTGCTGGCGGGCTGGATGGAACTGGAAGACAAGCCTGCGGAATAAAGGCTGATCACTGATCCTGGAGCCTTGCCGAAAGGCCGCTCCAGGGATCGTAGGGTGGTCAAATCCCAGGCAAAAAAAACCCCGGACTTCGTATGGGGAGGGGGAAGTTCGGGGTCCAAGTCCGGACCGCTAGGGCGGGGTCCAGATATCTGCCAACACTTAACACAACATAGGAGCATCGAAGGGCTTCACCAGCCATTCAGTTACTCTGAGTTCCGCTTCACCGGTTTAGTTCCGAGGCCTTGAAAACTATTTGCGATAGTTTCATGAAACCCAGCACTAATGGCATCTAGCTATGCCAGGATCCGCGTCACTACGTCGCAGATCCTACACAGCTTTGCAGGCTCAATCAGTGAGCTTCGTCCCAATTCGCGCCAATTCCTGCTTCGACCAGCAACGGCACATCCAGCTGCGCGGCACGGCTCATGTGCAGGCGGATTTCATCTTTCACCTGCTCGACCAACTCCTCACGCACCTCCAGCACCAGTTCATCGTGCACCTGCAGGATCACCCGGGCATCCAGGCCGCTCTCGGTCAGCCAGTTGTCCACGTTGACCATCGCCCGCTTGATGATATCGGCCGCAGTACCCTGCATCGGGGCGTTGATCGCCGTCCGCTCGGCGCCTTTGCGCAGGGCCGGGTTCTTGGCGTTGATATCCGGCAAGTACAGCCGGCGGCCGAACAGGGTTTCGACGAAGCCTTGCTCGGCCGCCTGGGCGCGGGTGCGCTCCATGTAAGCCAGCACGCCTGGGTAACGGGCGAAGTAACGGTCGATGTAGTCCTGGGATTGCTTGCGGTCGACGCCAATCTGCTTGGCCAGGCCAAAGGCACTCATGCCGTAGATCAGGCCGAAGTTGATGGCCTTGGCGCTGCGGCGCTGGTCGGTGGTGACATTTTCCAGCGCCACACCGAACACTTCGGCAGCAGTGGCGCGGTGCACGTCGAGGTTGTTGCGGAAGGCATGCAGCAAACCTTCGTCCTTGGCCAGGTGGGCCATGATGCGCAGTTCGATCTGCGAATAGTCCGCCGCCAGCAGCTTGTAACCGGGGCTGGCCACGAAGGCCTGACGGATACGCCGACCTTCGGCGGTGCGGATCGGGATGTTCTGCAGGTTCGGGTCGCTGGACGACAGGCGCCCGGTGGCGGCCACTGCCTGCTGGTAAGAGGTGTGAATGCGCCCGGTGCGCGGGTTGATCTGCCCCGGCAGCTTGTCGGTGTAGGTGCTCTTGAGCTTGCTCAGGCTGCGGTACTGCATCAGTACCTCGGGCAGCGGGTAGCCTTGCTCGGCCAGCTCGTCGAGTACCGCCTCGGCGGTGGACGGCTGGCCCTTGGCAGTCTTGCTCAGCACCGGCATGCCCAGCTTGTCGTAGAGGATCGCCCCCAGCTGCTTGGGCGAGCCAAGGTTGAACGTCTCGCCAGCCAGTTCATAGGCCTGGCGCTCCAGTTCAGCCATTTTCACGCCCAGTTCGCCGCTTTGCACGTGGAGCAGTTCGGCATCCACCAACGCGCCTTGGCGCTCGATCTTCGCCAGCACCGGCACCAGCGGCATCTCGATGTCCATCAGCACCGGTTGCACGCTTGGGGTCTTGGCCAGGCGCAGCTGCAGTGCCTGGTGCAGGCGCAGGGTGATGTCGGCATCTTCGGCAGCATATGGGCCGGCCTTGTCCAGTGGGATCTGGTTGAAGGTCAGCTGTTTCGCGCCCTTGCCGGCAATCTGCTCGAAGGTGATGGTGGTGTGGTCGAGGTACTTCTGCGCCAGGCTGTCCATGTCGTGACGGGTGGCCGTGGAGTCCAGCACATAGGACTCGAGCATGGTGTCGTAGGCCACGCCGCGCATCTGGATGGCCGGGGCGCCGTTGGCCAGGATGTTGATATCGTACTTGGCGTTCTGCCCGACCTTGGCTTTGGCCGGGTCTTCCAGCAGGGGTTTGAGCGCCAGCAGCACGGCCTCGCGGTCCAGCTGGACCGGGGCGCCTTCGTAGTCGTGGGTCAGCGGTACATACGCCGCCTCATGCGGCTCGACCGCGAACGACAGGCCGACCAGCTGCGCCTGCTGGGCATCGAGGCCGGTGGTTTCGGTGTCGAACGCGAACAGCGGGGCCTGGCGCAGCTTGGCCAGCCAGGCATCGAAGCGGGCCTGGTCGAGCACCGTCTCGTACTTGGGTTCGACCTTGGCCGCCGGCGCGTCCTCCGGCACGGTCACGGTCGCCCCGGCCCTCGCGGCTTCGCGCTGAACGTCGGCGACCCAGCTCTTGAATTCCATCTCGGTGTACAAGGCCAGCAGTGCATCACGATCTGGCTCGCCGCAGACCAGCGCCTCGACTTCGATATCCAGCGGCACGTCGAGCTTGATGGTGGCCAGCTCATAGGACAGGAACGCCGCCTCACGGTGCTCTTCAAGCTTGGCCGGCAGGGTCTTGGCGCCGCGGATGCTCAGGGTCGGCACCTTGTCGAGGTTGTCGTAGACCTCGCGCAGGCCGCCACCAATACCTGTCAGCAGGCCGGCAGCGGTCTTCTCGCCCACGCCCGGCACGCCGGGGATGTTGTCGACCTTGTCGCCCATCAGGGCGAGGAAATCGATGATGTGCTCAGGGCCGACACCAAACTTTTCGTGCACCCCGGCAACATCCATCACGCTACCGGTCATGGTGTTGACCAGGGTGACATGCCCGTCCACCAACTGCGCCATGTCCTTGTCGCCGGTCGAAATGATCACCGACCGGCCCTGCGCCGCACTGCTGCGCGCCAAGGTGCCGATGACATCGTCGGCCTCCACGCCCTCGACGCACAGCAGCGGGTAGCCCAAGGCCTTGACGCTGGCATGCAACGGTTCGATCTGCACCCGCAGGTCGTCAGGCATGCTCGGGCGGTTGGCCTTGTACTCGGCGAACATGGCATCGCGGAAGGTACCGCCCTTGGCGTCGAACACCACCGCAAACAGGCTGTCGGGGTATTGCTTGCGCAGGCTCTTGAGCATGTTCAGCACACCCTTCACCGCGCCGGTAGGCATGCCCTTGGAGGTGGTCAGCGGCGGCAATGCGTGGAAAGCGCGGTAGAGGTAGGAGGAACCGTCCACCAGGACGAGGGGCGCTTGGCTCATGAGCAGAATCAACCTTTTCGGCGGGTCCGGAGCTAGAATAGCCGGATCAATGACGACAAAGGGACAAGGTTATCATGCGTACACTCAATCGCCTGTTACTGCTCGGTCTGTTGGCAACCATGCCAGTCGTCACCCTGGCGGCGGACGACGCCCCCTCGGCCGATCCCGAGGTGACCATTCGCACGGAAGGCGATAAAACCATCCAGGAATACCGCCAGAACGGCTTCCTGTATGCGATCAAGATCACGCCGAAAAACGGCAAGCCTTATTTTCTGGTACGCGCCGATGGCACTGATGCCAATTTCATTCGTTCCGACCAGCCGGACATGCTGATTCCGTCCTGGAAGATCTTCGAGTGGTAAGCTGACGCGTATCGTTCACATCAACCCGGCACTTCCCGGCGGAAGTGCCCGTATGGGCATTTTTTCATCATGTCAGTCTTCACCCCTGTGACCCGGCCTGAGCTGGAAACCTTTCTGGCGCCGTACCAGCTGGGCCGTCTGCTCGATTTCCAGGGCATCGCCGCCGGCACCGAAAACAGCAACTTCTTCGTCAGCCTGGAACAGGGTGAGTTCGTCCTGACGCTGATCGAACGTGGCCCGAGCGAAGACATGCCGTTCTTCATCGAGCTGCTCGACGTGCTGCACGCCGCCGACATGCCGGTGCCCTACGCCCTGCGTGACCGCGACGGCAATGGCCTGCGCGAACTGTGCGGCAAGCCTGCACTGCTGCAGCCGCGCTTGTCGGGCAAGCACATCAAGGTGCCGAACAACCAGCACTGCGCGCAGGTAGGCGAATTGCTCGCGCACATTCACCTGGCTACCCGTCACCACGTCATCGAGCGCAAGACCGACCGCGGCCTGGACTGGATGCTGGCCTCGGGAGCCGAGCTGATGCCGCGCCTCACGGCCGAACAGGTTGCGCTGCTGCAGCCTGCGCTGGACGAAATCAACGCGCACAAGGCGCAGATCCTGGCCTTGCCACGGGCCAACCTGCACGCCGACCTATTCCGCGACAACGTGATGTTCGAAGGTACCCACCTGAGCGGGGTGATCGACTTCTACAACGCCTGCTCGGGCCCGATGCTGTATGACATCGCCATCACCGTGAACGACTGGTGCATCGATGAGCAGGGCGCGCTCGATGTGCCACGGGCCCAGGCGCTGCTGGCGGCCTATGCGGCGCTGCGGCCGTTCACCGCAGCCGAGGCCGAATTGTGGCCGGAAATGTTGCGGGTCGGCTGCGTGCGCTTCTGGCTGTCGCGCCTGATCGCGGCGGAGTCGTTTGCCGGGATGGATGTGATGATCCATGACCCGAGCGAGTTCGAGGTGCGCCTGGCGCAGCGCCAGCAAGTGGCGTTGCACCTGCCGTTCGCGCTCTAGAACCTCGCCGGCTTCTTCGCGGGGCAAGCCCGCGAAGAAGCCGCTACAGGTTTACAACTGCTCCAGGCACCCGGCCAGATCACCCCCCAGCTTCTCCAGCAAGCGCTCATAGCCCTTGCCGTCCACCGGGTCGGTGCCGCCCAGGGCATCCAGCTCGGCCAGGCGCACCGGCAGCCCGGCGGTCAACGTCTCGGCCAAGCGCGGGCGCAGCGGCGGTTCGCTGAACACACAGGTCTTGCCCACTTCCTGCAGGCGTTTGCGCATGGCCGCCACATGCTGGGCGCCCGGCTGCACCTCCGAAGCCACGCTGAATACCCCGGCGTGCTTCAGGCCATAGGCGGCCTCGAAGTAGTCGAAGGCTTCGTGGAACACGAAGTACGGCTTGTCGGCGATGCCGGCCACACGTGCCTTGATGCGCCCATCCAGAGCATCCAGGCGCTCGACGAATGCCTTCAGGTTGCTTTGATAGCGCGTGGCATTGGCCGGGTCGACCTCGACCAGGTCCGCCGCCATCTTCGCCGCGATCACCCGGGCATTGACCGACGACAACCACAGATGCGCATCCAGGCTACCGGGGCGGTGGTCGTGATCATGGTCGTCCTGGTCGGTTTCTTCATGCGAGTGGCTGTCTTCGCCAAAATGGCGCAGCTGCATGCCGGTCAGCGACTGAACCGCGATGGTGGCCTTGTCTCGGCCTTTGAGCACCCTGGGCAGGAAGCTCTCCATGTCCGGGCCGATCCAGTACAGCAGGTCGGCGTCCGCGACGCGCCGTACGTCGGAGGGGCGCAGGGCGTAATGGTGCGGCGAGGCGCCAGGCGGCAGCAGCACATCCGGGCTGCCGACCCCGTCCTGAACGGCGGCGGCGATCTGCTGCAGCGGTTTGATGCTGGTCAGCACACGCACGTCGGCCTGGGCTGAAAATGCGATGAAAGCGACAAAAAGGGCTAGGAATCGGGACACGGTGAATACTCGGCTCGCCAGAAACAGGTAACATAATAACGTCTCCATCCAGAACCGTCGCTGCCCATGTCCATCACGCCGCTGGCCAACCGCCCCCACGATCACTCCCATTGCGTACACAGCGCACTGGCCGAAGCCGATGCCTTGTGCACCCGCCAAGGGTTGCGCCTGACTGCGCTGCGCCGCCGTGTGCTGGAGCTGGTATGGCAAAGCCACAAACCGCTGGGCGCCTACGACATTCTTGCCGTGCTCAGCGAGCAGGACGGCCGCCGCGCCGCACCGCCAACCGTGTACCGCGCTCTGGACTTCCTACTCGACAACGGCCTGGTGCACCGCATCGCCTCACTCAATGCGTTCATTGGCTGCAGCCACCCCGAGCACGTGCACCAGGGCCAGTTCCTGATCTGCCGCGCCTGCCATGTGGCCATCGAGCTGGAGCAGGCCAGCATCAGCGACGCCATCATCAACAGCGCCAAGGGCGTCGGCTTCAGCGTCGAAACCCAGACCGTGGAAGTGGTAGGCCTGTGCGGCAGCTGCCGGAGCGCGGCATGAGCGACGCGCTGATCCGCCTGGAGCAGGTCGGTGTGACCTTCGCCGGCGAAGCGGTGCTCGACAGCATCGACTTGTCGGTGGCGCCGGGCCAGATCGTCACCCTGATCGGCCCCAACGGGGCAGGCAAGACTACCCTGGTACGCGCCGTGCTGGGGCTGCTCAAGCCGCACCGGGGCAAGGTATGGCGTAAACCGCGCCTGCGCATCGGCTACATGCCGCAAAAAATCCAGGTCGACGCCACGCTGCCGCTGTCGGTGCTGCGCTTCTTGCGCCTGGTACCGGGCGTCGACCGGGCAGCGGCGCTGTCGGCGTTACAGGAAGTGGGCGCCGAGCACGTTATCGACAACCCGATCCAGACCGTTTCCGGCGGCGAAATGCAGCGCGTGCTGCTGGCCCGGGCCCTGCTGCGCGAGCCGCAACTGCTGGTGCTCGACGAACCGGTACAAGGCGTCGATGTGGTCGGCCAGACCGAGCTGTACAACCTCATCACCCGCCTGCGCGACCGCCACGGCTGCGGCGTGCTGATGGTCTCCCACGACCTGCACCTGGTCATGAGCACCACCGACCAGGTGGTCTGCCTCAACCGCCACGTGTGCTGTTCCGGCCACCCGGAGCAAGTCAGCGGCGACCCGGCCTTCGTCGAGCTGTTCGGCCAGAACGCGAAAAGCCTGGCCATCTATCACCACCATCACGACCACAGCCACGACCTGCATGGCTCGGTGGTCGCCCCTGGCACCCATGTTCACGGAGAGCACTGCAAGCATGGCTGATTTTCTTCTCTACGCCCTGCTTGCCGGTCTGTCCCTGGCGCTGGTGGCCGGCCCACTAGGGTCTTTCGTGGTGTGGCGGCGCATGGCCTATTTTGGCGACACCCTGTCCCACGCCGCCTTGCTCGGCGTCGCCCTGGGTTTCGCGCTGGACGTCAGCCCAGCCTTGGCAGTGACCGTGGGCTGCCTGCTGCTGGCGATCCTGCTGGTGACTTTGCAGCAACGCCAACCGCTGGCCTCCGACACCCTGCTCGGCATCCTTGCCCCCAGCACGCTTTCCCTGGGCCTGGTGGTGCTGAGCTTCATGCACGACGTGCGCATCGACCTGATGGCCTATCTGTTCGGCGACCTGCTGGCCATCAGCACCACCGACCTTGCCTGGATCCTCGGTGGCAGCGCAATGGTGCTGCTGTTGCTCGCCGCACTGTGGCGGCCCTTGCTGGCGGTGACCGTGCACGAGGAACTGGCCATGGTCGAGGGCTTGCCCGTGGCGGGCCTGCGCCTGGCATTGATGCTGTTGATTGCGGTGGTGATTGCCGTGGCGATGAAGATCGTCGGCGTGCTGCTGATCACCTCGTTGCTGATCATCCCGGCCGCTGCGGCGCAGCGCCACGCCCGCTCGCCCGAACAGATGGCTTTGGGTGCCAGCCTGCTGGGGGTGACCGCGGTTTGTGGCGGCCTGGCCATGTCCTGGTTCAAGGACACCCCAGCCGGCCCTTCGATCGTGGTCTGCGCGGCAGTGCTATTCTTGCTGAGCCTGGCCTTGCCGAAACGCTGAAAGCCAGGGCGCCCGAAGGCGCGCCCTGCAACCTTTTCACGGGTAAAGGGTCTGTAAGACTTGTTTTCGAGCGTGCGCACCTGGGTGTAGACTTGCTCGCTTTTTGCGCAAATAGAGAGTCGCAGGAATGAAGCCGTTCGCCTCCCGTTATCTGCTTGTTGCCGCGTTTTCCCTGTTCCTGGCTGCCTGTTCCAGCGCACCGGTCGAACAAGCCGATGCACCTGCTCAAGCCGATGCCTGGCAGCAGTTGCAACAAAACATTGCCAGCAATGAGCTGGCCACCGCCGAAGACCAACTGGCTGCATTGCAGGCACAGTCGCCGGTAGACCCGCGCCTGGAGCAATACCAGCGGCAGTTGGCCGAGGCGTATCTGCAGCGCAGCCAGATCGTCCTGCAGAAGGGCGATGTCAACGCTGCGGCCACCGCCCTGGCCCGCGCCCGCGCCCTGATGCCGCAAGCCCCGGCAGTAACCGGTGGTGATGCCGTCAGCCAGGCGCGCAAAGCCGAGCTGGAGAAAGCCGAGGCGGCGTTGAAAGCTGCCGAGGCCAAGCCCCAGGCGCGGGTCATCGACCCGACTGCGCCAAGCACGGTGATTGCGCTGAAGACTACGGACATGGCTGCCATGCGCCGTCAGCTCGATGAAATTGCCAAGGACGTGGTCAATTACCAGTGCGAGGTGGTGTTTCAGGTACCACGCACCGAGGACGCGCCTTGGCTGAAGACCCTGCTGGAAAAGCGCGTTCACAAGCTCGACAGCAGCTTTGCGCTGAAGCAGAAGCATGAAATCCAGCGCAAATTGCCGGCGCAGGTGGTACTGGTCCCGCACCAGCGCTGAATGCTTCGCGGGGCAAGTCGGATTGCCCCGCGAAGCGGCCCTGTCAGGCTGGTACTGCTTCAGCAGCCGCCTCCCGCTCCCACACCCGATGCCCTTCAACCGCTTTCACAAAGGCATCCACGGTCTTCTGGTCATCCCCCAGCAGCAGGCCCTTGTCTTCCTTGAGCCCCAAGCTGTCCAGCAACGCCTTGCCTTCCTTGGCCAGCGCGATCGCCTTCAGATGCTTGTAACCCTCTAGCAGGAAGTGCTTGGCCAGCCCACTGGCACCCAACGCATCCAACGACGCCTTGCCAGCCGGCACCACAATGCCGTCGAACATGATCGATGGCATGCCCTCCATCGACGCATCCACCGGCAGTGGCTTGCCTTGGGCGGTTTTAACCGGCGCCGACGTAGGCCCGAGCACCATGATGCGAGCACTGTGCGCTTCCAGCGCCTTGACCTGTTGATCGACGCTGGCACCGTCCACGCCGTCAGCCACCAGCACGGCAATCTTGCGGCCCTTGATGCCTACATCGCCGGGGTGGTTCATCTGGCTCAAGGCGGGCGATTTCGCCAGCTTGCTGCCTTTGACCTGAACCGTGCCGGCCTTGGGCGCAGGCAGGCCGAGGTTGGCCGCCACGGCCGCAGCCAGTTTCAGGTCGATGTTGGCCAGAATCTCATTTACCTCACGCACCCGGATATGCTCACGCTCAACCTTGCCCAGCTCGAAGCTGTAGGCCTTGATGATGTGCTGCTGCTCATTCGGGCTCATGCTCTGGAAGAACAACCGCGCCTGCGAGAAGTGATCACCGAACGACTCGCTGCGTTGGCGTATCTTCACCGCATCGATACGCTCCTGGTAGCTCTCGAAGCCGCCATCCTGGGCTGCGGCAGGGGTTTCTTTCGGCCAGCCGCCATCGATCGAGTTCGGCTCGTACGAGGCGCGGCCCTTGTGGATAGTCTGCCGGTGCAGCGCGTCACGTTGGTTGTTATGGTTCGGCGCAACCGGGCGGTTGATCGGGATTTCATGGAAGTTAGGCCCGCCCAGGCGGCTCAGCTGGGTGTCGGTATAGGAGAACAACCGCCCCTGCAGCAGGGGATCGTTGGAGAAGTCGATGCCAGGCACGATATGCCCAGGGCAGAAGGCAACCTGCTCCACTTCGGCAAAGAAGTTGTCGGGGTTGCGGTTGAGCACCATCTTGCCCAGCGGCGTGACCGGCACCAGTTCTTCGGGGATGATCTTGGTGGGGTCGAGCAGGTCGAATTCGAACTTATGCTCGTCGGCTTCGGGCACGATCTGCACGCCCAACTCCCACTCTGGGTAGTCACCCATCTCAATCGCTTCGCTCAGGTCGCGGCGGTGGAAGTCGGTGTCCTTACCCGCCAGTTTCTGCGCCTCATCCCACAATACCGAGTGCACCCCTTGGCGTGGTTTCCAATGGAACTTGACGAAGCTGGCCACCCCTTCGGCATTGATCAGGCGGAAGGTGTGGATGCCAAAGCCTTCCATCATCCGCAGGCTGCGGGGGATGGCGCGGTCGGACATGGCCCACATGACCATGTGCGCAGACTCCGGCACCAGCGAAACGAAGTCCCAGAACGTATCGTGGGCCGAGCCGCCCGTAGGCATCTCGTTGTGTGGCTCGGGTTTGACCGCATGCACGAAGTCGGGGAACTTGATCGCGTCCTGGATGAAGAACACCGGCATGTTGTTGCCAACCAAGTCGAAGTTGCCCTCATCGGTGTAGAACTTCACCGCGAAGCCACGTACATCTCGCACGGTGTCGCCCGAGCCGCGTGGGCCCTGCACGGTTGAAAAACGCACGAATACCGGGGTGATCTTCTCTGGGTCCTGCAGGAAACCGGCCTTGGTCAGGGCAGCATGGTTGCCGTAGCTCTGGAAGTAGCCATGGGCACCGGTGCCGCGTGCGTGGACGATCCGCTCCGGGATGCGCTCATGGTCGAAGTGGGTGATCTTCTCGCGCATGATGAAGTCTTCGAGCAGCGAAGGCCCGCGGTCACCGGCCTTGAGCGTGTTCTGGTTGTCGGCGATGCGCACGCCTTGGTTGGTCCGCAAAGCCTGGCCCGTCGCATCGCTGCGCACAGCCTCGAGGCTCTGCAGTTTGGCATTGGTATTGGCCTTGTCGGGCGTCTGGGTACCGGCGGCCTGGCTCTCTTTGGGCGCGTCCGTTTTCTTGCTGGGCATGGTCAGCTTTCCTCATCAGTCTTCAGGCTTGCCCGTGTGGGCTTGTTCTAGTAGTGACTGGAGCCCGATTGGCTACGTTCAATAAGCTTTACCGGTTGTCGCGTTATGCCCGCTGGGTTGGTGCATGACGAAATAAATGCTAAGAACAGCTATGGGAAAAGGCTAAAATGCGCGACCCCAGCTAACCGCTGACCCAAAATTCCATGCGCCCCACAAGGTTCGCTACGTGATCGAGTTCCAACATGTCCATAAGACCTACCGCGTCGCCGGTAGGGAAATCCCCGCCCTCAACCCGACCAGCCTGACCATCGAAGACGGCCAGGTGTTCGGCCTGATCGGCCATTCCGGCGCCGGCAAAAGCACTATGCTGCGCCTGATCAACCGCCTCGAAGAGCCCTCGGGCGGCACGATCATCGTCGATGGCGAGGACGTCACTGCGTTCAACGCCAACCAACTGCGCGGCTTCCGCCAGCAGGTCGGGATGATTTTCCAGCACTTCAACCTGCTGGCATCCAAGACCGTGGCCGACAACGTCGCCCTGCCGCTGACCCTGGCCGGCGGGCTGTCGCGCAGCGAGATCGACAAGCGCGTCACCGAGCTGCTGGCCCGCGTCGGGCTATCCGACCACGCCAAGAAGTACCCGGCGCAGCTGTCCGGCGGCCAGAAGCAGCGCGTGGGCATCGCCCGTGCCCTGTCCACCAACCCGAAGATCCTGCTGTGCGACGAGGCCACCAGCGCCCTCGACCCGCAGACCACCGCGTCGGTGCTGCAACTGCTGGCCGAGATCAACCGTGAGCTGAAGCTGACCATCGTCCTGATCACCCACGAAATGGACGTGATCCGCCGGGTCTGCGACCGCGTGGCGGTCATGGACGCCGGGCAGATCGTCGAGCAGGGCTCGGTGGCCGATGTGTTCCTGCACCCGCAGCACCCGACCACCAAGCGTTTCGTCCAGGAGGACGAACAGGTCGATGAAGGCGAACAGCGCGACGACTTCGCCCACGTACCGGGGCGCATCGTGCGCCTGACCTTCCAGGGCGAGGCGACCTACGCACCGCTGCTGGGCACCGTGGCCCGCGAGACCGGCGTCGACTACAGCATCCTGGCCGGGCGTATCGACCGCATCAAGGATGTCCCCTATGGGCAGCTGACCCTGGCCGTCACCGGCGGCGACATGGAAGCGGCGTTCGACCGCTTCAAGGCAGCTGACGTACATATGGAGGTACTGCGTTGATGGACGCCCTGAATTTCTTCGCCAACGTCGACTGGGCCGAAATCTGGCTGGCCACCGTCGACACCATGGTCATGCTGTTCGGCTCGTTGTTCTTCACCGTGCTGCTGGGCCTGCCGCTGGGCGTGCTGCTGTTCCTTTGCGGCCCACGCCAGATGTTCGAACAGAAGGGCGTGTACGCGCTGCTGTCGCTGGTGGTCAACATCCTGCGCTCGCTGCCGTTCATCATCCTGCTGATCGTGATGATCCCGTTCACCGTGCTGATCACCGGCACCTCGCTGGGCGTCGCCGGGGCCATTCCGCCGCTGGTGGTAGGGGCCACGCCGTTCTTCGCGCGCCTGGTCGAAACCGCCCTGCGCGAGGTCGACCGCGGCATCATCGAGGCCACCCAGTCGATGGGCGCGACGACGCGCCAGATCATCACCAGTGCCTTGCTGCCGGAAGCCCGCCCGGGCATCTTCGCAGCCATCACCGTCACCGCCATCACCCTGGTTTCGTACACCGCGATGGCCGGTGTGGTGGGCGCAGGCGGCCTGGGCGACCTGGCCATCCGCTTCGGCTACCAGCGCTTCCAGACCGATGTCATGGTCGTGACCGTGGTGCTGCTGCTGGTGCTGGTTCAAGTCCTGCAAAGTGTGGGCGACAAACTGGTCGTGCATTTTTCCCGTAAGTAACCCCAATGGGGTCGGCCTGGCCGACCCGTTCGGGGGCCGTCGCGGCCCTCACAAGGAGTGATTCATGAAGAAGCTGCTTGCTGTCGCTGCCGCTGTCGCGGCCTTTTCGGCCCACGCCGATACCCTGACCGTTGCCGCCACCCCGGTGCCGCACGCCGAGATCCTCGAGTTCGTCAAACCACAACTGGCTAAAGAAGGCGTGGACCTGAAGGTCAAGGTATTCACCGACTACATCCAGCCGAACGTGCAGGTCGCCGAAAAGCGCCTGGACGCCAACTTCTTCCAGCACCAGCCGTACCTGGATGAGTTCAACAAGGCCAAGGGCACCGCCCTGGTCAGCGTTGCCGGCGTGCACATCGAGCCGCTGGGCGTGTACTCGTCCAAGTACAAGAAGCTCGCCGAGCTGCCTTCGGGCGCCACCGTGGTCATTCCCAACGACGCCACCAACGGCGGCCGTGCTTTGCTGCTGCTGGCCAAGGCCGGCGTGATCACGCTCAAGGACAACAGCAATATCCTGTCGACCGTGAAGGACGTTGCCGAGAACCCGAAGAACATCAAGTTCCGTGAGCTGGAAGCGGCCACCATCCCGCGCGTGCTGACCCAGGTCGATGCTGCCCTGATCAACACCAACTACGCGCTGGAAGCCAAGCTGAACCCTGCGAAGGACGCGCTGGCCATTGAAGGCAGCGACTCGCCTTATGTGAACATCCTGGTTGCCCGCCCGGACAACAAAGACTCGGATGACATGAAGAAACTGGCGGCTGCACTGCACTCGCCAGAGGTGAAGCAGTTCATCAACGAGAAGTACAAGGGCGCTGTAGTACCCGCTTTCTGATCCGAAATCCATGGGGCCGCTTTGCGGCCCTTTCCGACCGGTCCGGCGCCCCGGCAAGGCCTGCGCAGCAGGCCCAAAATCTCAATCCCGCTTCACCAGCCCGGGCAACTGCGCCAGCAGCTTCTGGTTGTTGAACGGCGCACGAATGAACCCACGCTGACGCCCATCCGGCCCGACAATCGCCAGGTTACCGCTGTGATCCACGGTATACCCCGGCTTGCTGGTATCCGCCGGGATGAACGGAATGCTCAAGGCATTGGCCAGCTTCTGGGTGTCCTCGATCGAGCCCGCCACCCCGACGAAATCCTTGTCGAAGTAACCCAGGTACTGCTTGAGCTGGTTCGGCGTGTCGCGGTTCGGGTCCACGCTCACCAGCACCACTTGCAACCGGTCCACCGCCTCCTTGGGCAGTTCGCTCTTCACCTGGCGCAACTGGGCCAGGGTGGTCGGGCAGATGTCCGGGCAGTAGGTGTAGCCGAAGAACAGCAGCGACCACTTGCCCTTCAGGTCATTCAGCGCCACCGGCTGGCCGTCCTGGTTGGTCATGGTCACATCTGCCACCGTGCGGCTCTGCGGCAGCAGGATGATGCCGGCGTCGATCAGTTCGGTGGGGTTGGGCTGGTCGCGGCCATTGAGCACCTTGTTGACGGTCAGGCCCAGGATCAACGCGACCAGGGCGACGAGGATGAAGACGGTTTTCTGGGTTCGGGTCATAGATTCAGCAACAGGTAGTGGTCAAGGAGCAACGCGACGAACAGCGCGAACAGGTAGCCGATAGAGTACTTGAAGGTGCCGATTGCCGCGTGCGGGCGGCTGCCACGGTACAACACCCAGGCCCAATGCAGGAAGCGCAGGCCCAGGGCCAGGGCACAGGCCAGGTACAACGGGCCGCTCATGTGGATGGCATAGGGCAGCAGGGTGACGGCCAACAGTATCAGGGTGTAGAGCAGGATGTGCAGCTTGGTGTAGCGCTCGCCGTGGGTCACCGGCAGCATCGGGATATCGGCCTTGGCGTATTCCTCCTTGCGATGGATGGCCAGGGCCCAGAAGTGCGGTGGCGTCCAGGCGAAGATGATCAGCACCAGTAACAAAGGCTCGGCGCTGACATGGCCGCTGACCGCCACCCAGCCAAGCAGCGGCGGCGCCGCGCCGGCCAAGCCACCAATCACGATGTTCTGTGGTGTTGCACGCTTCAGAAAGCCGGTGTAGAGCACCGCATAGCCCAGCAGCGAAGCCAGGGTCAGCCAGGCGGTGAGAGCGTTGGTGAACACCAGCAACAGCGCCATGCCCAGCAACGCCAGGGCCAAGGCAAAGGCCAGCGCCGGCAGCGGCGCGACCCGGCCTGCAGCCAACGGCCGTTTGTGGGTGCGCGCCATCAAGGCGTCGATACGCCGGTCCACCACATGGTTGACCACCGCAGCACCGCCCGCGCACAAGCCAATGCCCAGGTTGCCGAACAGCAGTACGCTCCAGGCAACGCCTGCGCGGCTGGCGAGGAACATCCCTGCCAGGGAAGTGATCAGCATCAGCACCACCACCTTGGGCTTGGTCAGCTCCAGATAGTCGCGCCAGCCTGCCCGTTGTGCGCCTAGAAGCGTCGCCACGAATCGTTCCTCATTGGGTGCGAGATATCCACGCCCACCACCGGCGTCAGGCGCCAGCCGTGGCCGACGCGCACTTTGTCGACCACGCGGATGCGGTAGTTCACCAGCACCATGCTCAGTAACAGCATGGCCCCGCCAGCGTTATGGGCCACTGCCACGCCAAGCGGCAGGTGGAACAGCACGTTGCTGATGCCTAGCCCGACCTGCACCGCCAGGGCCAACAGCACCAGCCGCGCCAGGCCAGCGAGGCCACAGCGGTAAAGCTTGAAGCTCAGCATCAGCAGCACGGCACTGACCAGCAACGCACCCAACCGGTGGCTGATGTGGATGGCCGTGCGCGCATCGCTGTCCAGTTGCCCGCCCAGGTAGTTGAGGCCGACGTGCTGGGTCAGGTGGAAGCCGTTGCTGAAGTCCGCCGCCGGCCACCACTGGCCATGGCAGGTGGGCAAATCGATACAGGCGACCGCCGCATAATTGGCGCTGACCCAACCGCCCAGGGCGATCTGGCCGACCACCACCAGCAGCGCCAGAGCCGCGATGCGGCGTAGGCTCAGCGGTAGCTTAGGCAGCGGCGCAAAGGCCCGGGACAGCCGCAGGCACAGCAGAAACAGCAGGCTCAAGGTGGTGAACCCACCCAGCAGATGCGCGGTGACGACTTGCGGCCAGAGTTTCAGCGTCACGGTCCACATGCCAAACGCCGCCTGGGCCAGCACCACCGCCAGCAACAGCACGGGCAAGCGGTAGGGCTGGCCATCACGCGCATGGCGGCGTACGGCCTGCAAGGCCAGCCAGGCGATCACCAGCGCCAGGGTGCCGGCGAAGTAGCGATGGACCATTTCGGCCCAGCCCTTGGCGGCCTCCACCGGGTGTTCGGGGAAGTGCACTTCGGCGTGGGCCAGCTGAGCGTCGGTCTTGGGCACACTGATGAAACCATAACAGCCTGGCCAATCAGGGCAGCCCAGGCCGGCATGGGTCAGGCGGGTATAGGCACCGAGCAACACGACCAGCAGTGCCAGCAGGGTGGCGAACACAGCGAGGCGCAATCCGGGTCTGGCCATGGCAGGCTCCTAGCCGATGTTGGAGAGCTTGAGTAGGTGGCGCAGGTCGTCCAGCACGTGCTTGCCGTTGGCCTTGCTGTCGTAACGCAGCACCAGGTTGCCGTGGGGGTCGACGATCCACAGTTGCGGGCCAGGCTTGCCTACCTTCTGCAGGTAGTGCGGAGCATCCAGTGGGTAGCGTTGCAGCTGCGGGTACTCGCGACCAAGCAGTGCCTGGTAGTCGGCGGTCAGCGGCTGGGCGGTTGCCAGCGCATGGCTTGCGCGGCTGGCATCGCGGCCCAGGCCGACCTGGATTTGCCGGGCCAGGTACACCAGGCGCTGGCAGTCCTCGGTACAGGCTTCGGGCGCACTGACCAGCAACTGCCAACGCTCGTCCTGGCCTGCCACGCCGATATCCGTGCGGCTTTCACCATTGCCGATCATCGCGCCGTGATAGCTGCGGCCTTCCGGCACCCAGAACTTGAGCTTGTACATGCTGGTGGCCAGGATCATCGGGCCGAGCACAACCAGCAGTATCAGGACCAGCTGCAAACGCCCGCGGGCTCTGGGCTTGCGGCGCTCAGGCACTTCCAGTGGGCTGGTGGTGGCGGCCATGGTGGTTCTCCTTCTTGTTGTTGTGCCAGCCAAAGTAGAGGTAAAGCAGCACCAGCGCGGCGGCCAGGGCAAACCATTGCACGGCGTAGCCCAGGTGCTTTTCCGGGCCCATCGCGACCACTGGCCAGTCCAGGCGATAGGCGGCCGGGCCGGGTTGCAGGCGCAGTTCATGGGCGAAGCCTTCACGGCTCAGCTGCTGCCACAGCTGCGCGGCATCGATGGCGGTCAGCAGGTGCGGCCATTGGCCCCCAACCGGGTCGGGGTGCAGTTGGAAGGTGCTGCCGGGCGCCACATAGACCGAAGCCTCCAGCGCCAACGCCTGCGCCGGGGTCTCGAAGTGCACCGGCACGCGGCGGTCCGGCCAGGCTAACCAGCCACGATTGACCAACAGCCACAGCCCGCTGGGCTGGTCATGGAAGGGCTGCAGCAGTTCGACACCGGCCTGGCCGTCGCGCATGCGGTTGTCCAGCAGCAGGCTGTGTTCGGCATCGAAACGGCCGTACAGGTGCACGCGGCGAAAAGCGCTATCGTCGCGTTGCTGCAGCTGGGCAGTAGAGAGGGGCGCATCAATGCTGCGCTCGGCATAGGTCGCCAGCAGCGCGCGCTTTTGCTCGGCGCGGCCCAGTTGCCAGCAGCCAAGCGCGATCAAGCCCGGCAGCAGCGCGAGCACCACCAAGGTCGGTAGCCAACCTGGGCGAAACGGCCTCACGGGCGCCTCGCTATACTTATCCACATCACTGCATCCCCCCCGGAGAAGCGCCATGCTCAAGGCCGCAATTGTCCTGATGCTGTTGGCCACGGTTGCCAGCCTGTTCAGTGGCCTGGTGTTTCTGGTCAAGGACGATGAAAACTCGACGCGCTTACTGAAAGCGCTGACCGTACGCGTGACCCTGGCCGCCTTGACCCTCGGGCTGGTGGCTTACGGCTTGATCAGTGGCCAGCTGGTCTCTCACGCGCCCTTCTGAATCACCCCCCTGCTTTTTGTAGGAGCGGCCTTGCGTCGCGAAAGGGGCGCGAAGCGGCCCCAGGTTTTGTGTGGTGACATAAATCGCCGGGGCCGCTTCGCTGCCCTTTCGCGACGCAAGGCCGCTCCTACACAAAGCAGTTGCAGGCCAGGTTTCAAAGCACGTACACAAAGATGAACAGCCCAACCCACACCACATCGACGAAGTGCCAGTACCAGCTGGCCGCTTCGAAGCCGAAGTGCTTGTCGGCATTGAAATGCCCGCGCAGGATGCGCACGAACATGACGATCAGAATGATCGTGCCCAAGGTCACGTGGGCACCATGGAAGCCGGTAAGCATGAAGAAGGTCGCGCCGTAGATCCCCGACCCCAGCGTCAGCCCCAGCTCGGTATAGGCCTCGTGGTACTCGAAGGCCTGCAGGGCGATGAAGCTCAGGCCCAGCACGATGGTCAGCGCCATCCACAGCTTCAGCGGCCCACGGTGGTCACGCCGCAGGGCGTGGTGGGCAATCGTGATGGTCACGCTCGAACTGACCAGCAAAATGGTGTTGATCAGCGGCAGGTGCCAAGGGTCGATGACTTCCTTGGGCGGCGGGAACAGTTTCGGGTCCGGGGTATGCAACAGCGGCCAGGTGAATTCGAACGTCGGCCACAGCATGTGCGCGACGCCCTTGGCACCTTCGCCACCGAGCCAAGGCCCGGCCAGCACCCGCACGTAGAACAGCGCACCGAAGAAGGCCAGGAAGAACATCACTTCCGAGAAGATGAACCAGCTCATGCCCCAGCGGAACGAGCGGTCCAGCTGCGCGCTGTACAGCCCGGCGCGGCTCTCTTTCACCACCGCGCCAAACCAGCCGAACAGCATGTAGGCCAGTAACAACGCACCGACGAAGAAGATCAGCGGCCCATGCGAGTCGGGGTGCCCGGCCTTCATGTCGTTGAACCAGGTACCCAGGCCGAACACCGTGATGAACATGCCGATGGTGGCGATGATCGGCCACTTGCTCTGCGCCGGAACGTAATAGTGCTCATGACTTGCCATTGCTGTTCTCCTTCCCTTAACGGGCGCCCTGGACGTCCTGGGCCGCAACATGCGCGACCGGCGGGTGGCGAGCGGTGATGTCGAACAAGGTGTAGGCCAGTGTCAGGTGCTTCACGTTGGCCGGCAGGTCGCGGTCAACGATGAAGCGCACCGGCATCTCGATACGTTCGCCGGGCTGCAGCACCTGCTGGGTAAAGCAGAAGCACTCGGTCTTGTGGAAATACGCCGCGGCCTCGGCCGGGGTGATGCTGGGTATCGCCTGGGCGCTCATGGGCCGGTCGGTCGGGTTGCGCGCCACGAAGATCATCTGGTTGACCGCACCGGGGTTCACGTCGATCTGGTCGGCCGTGGAGTAGAAGTCCCAGACCATGTCACTGGCGTTGGTCGACATGAACTGCACCCGCACCGAGCGCGATGGGTCGCTGACCTGGCTGCCCTCGTACTGGCCGCCGGTCTTGCCATTGATGCCGAAGGCCTTGCACATCACGTCATAGATCGGCACCAGGGCGAAACCGAAGGCGAACATCACCACCGTCAGCATCAGCAGGCGCAAGACCAGGCGTTTGAGCGACAGGCCGTTCATGGGCGCTCCTCTACTTCACGTCCGGTGGGGTCTGGAAGGTGTGGTAAGGCGCAGGCGAGGGGACCGACCACTCCAGGCCTTCGGCGCCATCCCAGGGTTTTGCCGGCGCTGGAGCACCGCCACGGATGCACTTGATGACGATGAACAGGAAGAAGATCTGCGTGGCGCCGAACATGAAGGCGCCGATCGAGGAGACCATGTTGAAGTCGGCGAACTGCAGGTTGTAGTCCGGAATGCGCCGCGGCATGCCCGCCAGGCCGACGAAGTGCATGGGGAAGAAGGCCATGTTCATGCCGATGAACGACAGCCAGAAGTGCAGCTTGCCGAGGGTTTCGTCATACATGTGCCCGGTCCATTTCGGCAGCCAGTAGTAAGCCGAGGCGAAGATACCGAAGATCGCCCCGGGCACCAGCACGTAGTGGAAGTGGGCGACCACGAAGTAGGTGTCGTGGTACTGGAAGTCCGCAGGCGCGATGGCCAGCATCAACCCGGAGAAACCGCCGATGGTGAACAGGATGACGAAGGCGATGGCGAACAGCATCGGCGTTTCGAAGGTCAGCGACCCTTCCCACATGGTGCTGACCCAGTTGAACACCTTCACCCCGGTGGGCACGGCGATGAGCATGGTGGCATACATGAAGAACAGCTCGCCCACCACCGGGATACCGACCACGAACATGTGGTGCGCCCAGACAATGAACGACAGGAAAGCGATCGCCCCGGTGGCATACACCATCGAGGTGTAGCCAAACAGCGGCTTGCGCGAGAACGCCGGGATGATCGAGCTGACCGCGCCGAACGCCGGCAGGATCATGATGTACACCTCGGGGTGGCCGAAGAACCAGAACACGTGCTGGAACAGCACCGGGTCGCCACCGCCGGCGGCGCTGAAAAAGCTGGTGCCGAAGTGGATGTCCATCAGCATCATGGTCACCACGCCGGCCAGTACCGGCATCACCGCAATCAGCAGGAACGCGGTGATCAGCCAGGTCCAGACGAACAGCGGCATTTTCATCAAGGTCATGCCCGGCGCACGCAGGTTGAGGATGGTGGCGATCACGTTGATCGCGCCCATGATCGAACTGATGCCCATCAGGTGGATGGCAAAGATGAAGAAGGTCACGCTGGCCGGGGCATAGGTGGTCGACAGCGGGGCGTAGAACGTCCAGCCGAAGTTGGGCCCGCCGCCGGGGCTGAACAGGGTCGAGACCAGCAGCAGGAAGGCCGCCGGCAGCAACCAGAAGCTGAGGTTGTTCATCCGTGGCAGGGCCATGTCCGGCGCGCCGATCATCAGCGGGATCATCCAGTTGGCCAGGCCGACGAACGCCGGCATCACGGCGCCGAACACCATGATCAGCCCATGCATGGTGGTCATCTGGTTGAAGAACGCAGGCTCGACGATCTGCAGCCCGGGCTGGAACAGCTCGGCGCGGATCACCATGGCGAACGAGCCACCGAGCAGAAACATGATGAAGGCGAACCACAGGTACATCGTGCCGATGTCCTTGTGATTGGTGGTCAGCACCCAGCGCATCAGGCCCTTGGCCGGGCCGTGGGCGTGCTCATGGCCGTGGCCGTGGTCGTCGATCACTGCACTCATGTCCTGTCTCCTGCAATCCATTGATTGCCGCGAGTAACCCGGTTCATTGCGCTTCTGCCTGCTTGAGCGCCAGCACATCCTTCGGCGTGACCATGTCGCCCTTGTTGTTGCCCCAGGCGTTGCGCTCGTAGGTGACCACGGCGGCGATATCCACTTCCGAGAGCTGCTTGCCGAACGCGGCCATGGCCGTGCCGGGCTTGCCGTGGAAGACGATGCCGAGGTGGTCTTCCTTCGGCCCGGTAGCGATTTTCGAGCCCTTGAGTGCAGGGAACATCGGCGGCAGGCCCTGGCCTTCGGCCTGGTGACAGGCCACGCAGGTGGTGTGGTAGACCTTGTCGCCACGTTCGACCAGCTCTTCGAGGGTCCACTCCTTGCTGGTCAGCTCCTTGAGCTTGGCGGCCTCGGCCTTGCGCTCGCCGAGCCAGGTGTCGTAGTCGGCCTTGGACTTGACCTCGACCACCACCGGCATGAAGCCGTGGTCCTTGCCACACAGCTCGGTGCACTGGCCGCGGTAGATGCCGGGTTTCTCGATACGCGTCCAGGCCTCGTTGACGAAGCCGGGGATGGCATCACGCTTGACCGCGAAGGCCGGCACCCACCAGGAATGGATCACGTCGGCGGCGGTCACCAGAAAGCGCACTTTCGCACCCACCGGCAGCACCAGCGGCTGGTCGACTTCGAGCAGGTAGTGCTCGTCCTTGGGGGCCTTGTTATGGATCTGGTCGGCGGGGGTGGCCAGGTTGCTGAAAAACTCCACGTCCTGGCCCAGGTATTTGTAGTGCCACTTCCACTGGTAGCCGGTGACCTGTATGTCGATGTCCGATTCACTGGCGTCGTAGATGTCGATGAGGGTCTTGGTGGCGGGGATGGCCATGGCCACCAGAATCAGGAACGGCACCACGGTCCACATGATTTCGACCCAGGTGTGCTCGTGAAAATGCGCAGCTTGCTGGCCGGTCGAACGGCGGTGCACGACCATGGACCAGAACATCGCGCCAAACACCACGATGCCGATGATCACGCAGATCCAGAAAATGGTCATGTGCAGGTCGAAGACGGCGTTGGAGACTTCCGTCGCCCCTGGCGCCATGTTCACGGTCCAGGCGGCGTTGGCCTGACCGAAAACTGTCCACAACAGGAGGCCCATCCAGACAGGTGGATGTCGCATCATTGCGGGTTCCCCTTCTAATTCTTGTTGTCCCGGAGGCGTGGCCTGCGGCAAGAGGGAACGGCGGTCAAGACTGCCTGGCTTCGACGACCGAGCCCCTGCAAAAGCAGTCGGGCCTCATCAACGAATCACGTTCAACGGGAGTATAGACAGCGACCAATGGCACGCAATGACACCAGTGAAATGAACTTCATGAATTTGCCGAATGCCTTGAAAGCCGCGTGCTTGATAGGATGTGGCCCAATAATGGCATTCCGATATGCCACAGCGTGCACACGTTTGCGCGGGTTATAACAAATGCGTCTTAGGTATTCTGTATACCGAGCTAATTTAGTGTCTTCCGTTTGAAACGTAATGTCCCTGGAGTTGTCATGAACATCGCTGCTGTACGCGAGCAGATTAGCCAAGCCCATCAACACGAGCGCCAGACCAACCAACTGAAAGCGCGACTCGAGCAACAACTGCCGCATTTGCACCCTTCGATCCACCTGCCTGAGCAGGACGCCCAGGGTACTTTGGCGCGTTTCGTCAGCGCCTACATCGACCAGGTGCCAGAGCTGCTGGAGGCTGCCCACGAGGTGGCCCGTGAAGCAGGCATCGAATCGCAGATCAAGCCGGTGCTGAAAATTGCCGAGGCTTATTTCATGCAGCCGCCCAGCGTGATGCAAGGGCACGTGGGCCTGGACTGCCTGCTGGATGAGGCGTACCTGGCGCATCGCCTGGTGGAAGAGGTCAACGACCTGTATATCCAGCACTTCAAGCAGCCGCTGATTCCGTTCGATACCACCATGGCCAACCTGATTGCCCATCAGCTGATCGGCGAGACGTTCGCCAACCAGCTCGATGAAGTGGTGCACCATTCGGTTGACGAAATGCTCAATGAAGCGAGCTTTGCCAAGGAATCGGTAGAGGCCTATCGCGATACCTTGTGCAGCGCCGAGACGGGCGCTGCCTGGAAGCGTTGGCCATGCCTTTCGCGCCAGCTGGGTGTGGAGCTGGGCCAGCCGGCCTGAATCCAGCATTGATGCAGTCTGATCTGGCCTCATCGCGGGGCAAGCCCGCGAAGAGGCCCGCTCAGGCAACACAACAGCTGAATACTAAGCGCCAACCCCCGCCGTTGTCCGCAAGCGCCCCTCGATGCGCCGCTTCAACCGCCGCTGCTCGATCAGCAACCGCGAGCCATTGGCTGCATTGCTGCGGCTCCAGTCCTCAAGCAGTTCCAGGCACGAGTGGTCGATGTAGCTGAGGTTGCCCAACGGCACATGCAAGGTGGTCCCCGCCGGCACCGTATCCAGCACCTGGGTCAATGCCGGCACCTTGAGGAATGTTGCTGCGCCACTCAGGCGCAATTCCATGTGCCCAGGCTTGGCCAGGCTCACCAGGTTGATCTTCAGCCGCGCCGCCTTGAACGCCAGCTTCAGCAGGGTCAAGGCAAAGCCCAGCAGCACGCCGGTCAGCAGGTCTGTGAAAATGATCGCCAAGGCGGTCGCTGCATAGGTGAACATCGGCATCCGGCCGTACCTGCCCAACCCACGAAACGCCTTGAAGTCCACCAGCTTGACGCCGGTAAACACCAGCACGCCCGCCAGGCTGGCCACCGGGATCTGCTGCAGCACGCTGCTCAACACCACGACGAACGCCAACAGCCACAGGCCGTGGAAGATCGCCGAGGCACGGGTTTGTGCGCCGGCCTGGACATTCGCCGAACTGCGCACGATCACCCCGGTCATCGGCAAGGCGCCCAGCACACCGCAGAGCATGTTGCCGATGCCCTGGGCCGACAGCTCACGGTCGAAGTCCGAGCGCTGGCCACTGTGCATGCGGTCAACCGCGGCAGCCGACAGCAAAGTCTCGGCACTGGCGATGAAGGCCAGGGCGAATGCAGCTACCAGCAGCGTAGGGTCGGCCAGTTTCATCAGGTCATCCAAGCGGATCCAGTCGATGGCCTCGGAAAGGTCTGCCGGTACCTGCACCCGATTCACCGGCAGGGCCAGCCACATGCTGATGGCCGTCATTGCCGCCACGCCCAGCAAGGCACCGGGGATAAAGCGCAGCTTCTGTGGCCGCAAGCGCTCCCAGCCCCACATCACCGCAATGGTGCCCAGGCCAAGCGCACCGGCTTGCCAGCCCGCGCCTGCGCTTTCCATCGGCAGGGCAGCCGCCAGCGTCGAAGGAAACGCCAACAGGTTCTGCAGGCCCGAAGGCTGCGGCGATGTGTCGAACATCACATGCACCTGTGACAACACGATCAGTACGCCGATACCCGCCAGCATGCCGTACACCACTGCCGGTGCAGTGACGCGGAACCAGCAGCCCAGGCGAAAGCGCCCGGCCAACAACTGCAGCAGCCCGGCCAGCAGCAGGATCGGCCCGAGCATGGCCACGCCGTGCTGGCGCACCAGCTCGAACACCAGCACCGCCAGGCCCGCGGCCGGGCCACTGACCTGCAGCGGCGAACCCGCCAGAAAGCCCACCACCAGCCCGCCGATGATGCCGGTGATCAGGCCTTTGGCGGGCGGCATGCCCGATGCGATGGCGATGCCCATGCACAAGGGCAGGGCAACCAGAAATACCACCACCGACGCTAACAACTCTCGCGGCAAGGCCGCTTTCAACTGTGTAATGTTCACCCTGTTTCTCCATTTTCTGTTGCACGGCCATTCCTCTGGCCGTGGGCACGTTGGCCCCTGAAAGGCGCGCAGGCGCGGGCCGCCAGCGAGCATGCCGGCAGGGCAGTCAGGGATTTCAAGGCAGCCGAAGGCCGCGCCACACCCCAGAGGGTGCAGCCGGCTATCAAGGTTTTGACGGTGTCAGGGTCGCTTAGTAGCGGCCTCTCGGAGTAGCGCAGGGCACCGGCTCGCCCGCCGCCAGGGGCAGGAAGCTGTCGCTGGCAGCATCATAGGCTTCGATCTTGCTGGTCTCGATGTCGTAGACCCAACCGTGGATGTACAGCTCACCGGCCGCCAGGCGCGAGGCAACCGATGGGTGCGTGCGCAGGTGATGCAGCTGGGCGATGACGTTTTCCTTGGTCAGCACCTGCATGGTCTCGTGCTCGCTGCCGCAAGAGCAGTTGTTCTCGACCACGGTGCGTGCCACTTCAGCGTGGCGCAGCCAGGCGGAAACGGTCGGCATCTTGGTCAGCGATTGCGGGTTGAGTACCGCCCGCATCGCGCCGCAGTCGGAGTGGCCGCAGACAATGATGTGGTGCACGCCCAGGGCCAGTACGGCGTATTCGATGGCGCTGGAAACGCCGCCGTTCATCTGGCCATACGGGGGCACTACGTTACCGACGTTACGGGTCACGAACAGGTCGCCTGGCGAGCTTTGGGTAATCAGCTCGGGGACGATGCGCGAGTCGGCGCAGGTGATGAACATCGCGCGTGGCGTTTGCGCGGTGGCGAGCTTCTTGAACAGCTCTTGCTGCTCGGGGAAGACGTCATGATGAAAGCGCAGGAAGCCGTCGACGATGTGCTTCAGAGCGGCATCGGCGCCCTCGGCGGGTACATCCGGAGCGACCTTGGATGGGTCCTTGACGGGCATGATTCATCCTCTTGGCGGTGTGTAGGTAAGTCCATTTTACCGGTGAAAGATTCTGGCTATGCAGGGATTTAGATGACACGCACAGGCCACAAATCACAGTCTTCGTTGACTGATTGCCTACGCTAACGGGGAAAACTTAACTGAAACTTAATTCGGAGGCTCTAGAACAGGCGTTCCAGATAGATAAGGCGGGGTCTGAATAATAGCAAAAAAACATCAGTTGCCTAGTACTATTACTGTGATTATTCACTTGGATTAGTGGCACTGGGGTTGCTCCTGGACACAGCCCATGGAACACGCGCCAACACGGTCAGAACAATGCCAACTGGCCACCAGGCGGGCAGAACCTGGAGCAATCAAGCGCCTGTGCTTCACGCCCTTCAAAAGCCAGTTTGCGCGCGGCCTTGGCGAAGCGCTGAGCCAGCAGCTCGGCAAAAATGCCCTCGCCACGCATCCGTTTACCAAAGCGGCTGTCATACAGCTCACCGCCGCGGCTCTGGCGAATCAGGCTCAACACATGGGCCGCACGCTGGGGGTAATGGTCCTGCAACCATTGCTCGAACAGCGGCGCCACTTCCAGCGGCAGGCGCAACATCATGTAGGCTGCGCTCTGGGCACCCGCTTCCTTGGCGGCCTCGAGCAAGCGCTCCAGTTCGCTGTCGTTGATCATCGGAATCATCGGCGAACACAAGACCCCCACCGGCACCCCCGCCTCGCGCAGCACCCGGATCGCCCGCAACCGCGCCTTGGGCGAGGCCGCCCGCGGTTCCAGCACCCGCTTCAAGTCGTCATCCAGCGTCGTCAGGCTGATCATCACCCGCGCCAGGCGCTGGCTGGCCATCTCGGCCAACAGGTCCAGATCACGCAGTACCAGCGACCCCTTGGTGACGATGGTCACCGGGTGCCGGAAGCGCAGGAGTACCTCCAGCAAGCGACGGGTCAGCAGGTGATCACGCTCGATGGGCTGGTAGGGGTCGGTATTGGAGCCCAGGTTGATGGGCGCGCAGACGTAGCCCGGCTTGCTCAGCTGTTGTTCGAGCACTTCGGCCGCGTTGGTCTTGGCGATCAGCTTGGTTTCGAAATCCAGCCCTGGGGAAAGGTCCCAATACGCGTGTGAGGGGCGTGCGTAGCAGTAGATGCAGCCATGCTCGCAGCCCCGATAGGGGTTGATGGAGCGGTCGAATGGCAGATCGGGCGAGGTGTTGCGGCTGATGACCGTCTTTGCCGTCTCGATTCGCACCTCGGTGCCTTGGCTGATCGGCACCTCCTGGTACCAGCCGTCATCCTCCACCACCGAGTGGTTGGGGGCGAAGCGGTTGTGCGGATTGTGCGCCGTACCACGGCCTTTTTGCGGTGTTGGAGGTAACATGGTGCGCCCCTGTGCTGTGTTTATATACAGTACGAAGAAGCGGGCATCCATGCCAGCACCTCTGGTCAGTACAGGCTCAAATCAGGCCATGCCAGCGCAGGAAAGGCTCGTGACTCACCGCGCGGCCCAAAAATGCCTGCATACCTTCAAGCAATGGCCGGGAAGCGCCAGGCTCAAGCAACGCCATTTGCAAATCACGCCCCGTTGCCCGGTCTAGCAGGCCGCTGGCTTGAAAACGCGAGAACAGATCGAATGCGAGCACATCAGACCACAGGTAGGCGTAGTAGCCAGCGTCGTAGTAATCCAGCAGGTAATCGAATGCATGGGCCGGATGCTCGTATGCTTCCAGCGGCCAGTACCCGCACTGCGCCCGGGCATCCTCCAGGCGCTGCCGCACGCGCCTGCCGTCATTCGGCGTGGCATGCAAATCCAGATCGAACAGCGCCATCGCCAGGGTCTCGGCAGTGTCCGTGACAGCCCCTTGGCGAAGGCCATCCAGGCAGGCGGCCAACTGCTGCGCGTCCAGCTGGCCAGCCTCTGCGTTCGCAGAAATGCCAGCCAGGTAGCCAGCATCCCACGCCCAGCGCTCGAACAGCTTGCCGAACACCTCGACACCATCGGCGCCAAGCGCGCTGACATTGGAAAGCACCTGATTGTTGGTGCGCACCAGCAGATGGTGCAAGGCATGCCCGAACTCATGGAACAGCTTGCGCAGCGCCATGTGGTCGAGCAAGGGCGGGGTACCATCAATGGTCGAGGGAATATCGCTGAAGACCGCCACGGTGGCCGGGTGGAAACGCCCTTCGGCATCGACCCGACGGTTACGGATGTAACGGGTTTCGACCTGGCCCGGCTGCTTGCCTGGGTATTGCACGACATCCAAGTAAAGGAAGCCAGTCAGTGCATTGTCCAGCCAGACTTCGTACGCCTGGACGCTGGCATGCCATGTCGCCAGTGATTTGCGGACCAAGACCAGGCCAAACAGCCGTTGCGCAAGCGTCAGCAAGGCCTCGATCACGTTGTCCAGGGCAAAGTACGCTCGCAAGCTGTCCATGGAGAGCGCCTGCCCAGCCGGGTTTTCGAGCCGATGCAGGTAGCGCCTGTCCCATGGCTGCGCCGTGTCCAGGCCGTGCTTGTCAGCAAGCGCTTGCACGTGCACACGGTGCTTTTCCATGACCGGTTTGACGCGCGCTGCCAGGCCGTGCAGAAAGTGCAGAACCTGGGCAAGGCCGCCGGCACTTTTCGAGTGCAGGCTTAGTGACGGGTAGTCGGCATAGCCCAGCAGATGTGCCTTCTGTTCACGCACCTGGGCCAACTGCAGCAAGAGCTGACCATTGTCATGCTGCACCTCGGCGCTGACCCCACGGCTGTGCTGGTGGCGGTAGATCAGCTCACGAAGGCTACGGTTCGCGGCATGTTCAAGGACCGTGTTGGTCACGTATTGGTCTGCGGGTATCAACCAGCCGGCTTGCCCAACCTGCAGCGCTTGGGCTTGCAGCTCGCCCAACAACCGTGGAGCAAGGCCTTGCAATTGCCCGGCGTCGAGGATGAGCGTGCCCGGGCGCGCCATGTTCTGGGCAAACCGCCCGGCAAGCTCGCGTACCTGGGCATTGATGGCCGCAAGTTGCATGCGGCCTGGGGCATCGAGCAAGGCACCGTGCAAGGCGAAGTTGTGACGGTACCAGCGCAGGGTCGCTTGCTTGTGCGCGTCCAAATGCTTGCCAATGGCGCTGTTGGCCAGGCGCTCATACAACGCTTGCAAGGTAGGGTCGGCCATCTTCAGCTCGAAGCGCTCAAGCATGGCGCCGTACAACTCTTCAACCAGTTCGACCCATGGCGCCCCCTTGTACATCAGCGGTGAAGCCGCATACAGCACCGCCAGCAGTTGTGCATCCAGGTCATCGATCGCCATGACCAGGTCATCCCAGGTCGGCATGGACTGCTGAGCCAGGAGGGCTTGGGCGATACCTTGTTGATGAGCCGATAGCGCGTAGTCGAACGCTGCACGCAGGTTATCCAGCGTCACCGCGTCGTAATCGACAGGTACGTTGCTGGGTTGCAGAAGGGGGTTGCGGGTGTCCATCGCTGTTTACCTTGCTCTGATTGGAGCAAGCGAGCATGCGCCACCAGCGGGCAGGCGCTGGCCTGACTATCTAACACCCAGGGTCGAGCTGAAACCTGCCACCCAGGCCAAGGCCCGGGTGGCAAGACGGCTTCACTCAGCCGGTTTCTTCAATTTGGGGTTGGGGAAGAACTGCACCGTCTGCACCTTGGCCGGCGCCGCCTTGGGCGCCAGGTGGTTGACCCGGGTACCGAGCTCCGACGGTACCGACAGGCCTTGTTCATTCAAGGTATCGGTGAAACCACAGGCCACGCACTCACGGTGCGGTACACCGTCCTCGTTCCACATCATCAACTTGTCCGGCTCGCTGCACGCCGGGCACACGGCCCCGGCGATGAAGCGTTTCTTGGTCTTGTTCACAGCTACCTCACTCATGCCGCTGCGTCCTCGCTCAGCCCGCAATGGCGCAGCAATGCATCGATGGAAGGTTCACGGCCACGGAAGTCGACGAACAGCACCATCGGCTCACGCGACCCGCCTCGGGCCAGGATCGCCTCGCGGAAGGCACGGCCAGTGTCGGCATTGAGCACGCCTTCTTCTTCGAAGCGGGAGAAGGCGTCAGCCGACAATACCTCGGCCCACTTGTAGCTGTAGTAGCCCGCCGCGTAACCGCCCGCGAAAATGTGCGCGAAGCTGTTGGGGAAGCGGTTGTACGCCGGTGGGCGCATGACCGACACCTCGTCGCGCACGCCTTCGAGCACCTGCAGCACGCTGCGGCCATCGCCATGGGTGGCGTGCAGCTCGAAGTCAAACAGCGAGAACTCCAGCTGGCGCACCATCATCATGCCGGACTGGAAGTTCTTGGCGGCCAGCATCTTGTCCAGCAGGTCCTGGGGCAGGGCAGCGCCGCTTTCGTAATGGCCGGAGATCAGCGCCAGGCCTTCCGGCTCCCAGCACCAGTTTTCCATGAACTGGCTCGGCAGCTCGACTGCATCCCAGGCTACGCCGTTGATGCCAGACACACCCGCGTGGTCGATGCGGGTCAGCAGGTGGTGCAGGCCGTGGCCGAACTCGTGGAACAGGGTGGTGACTTCATCGTGGGTCAACAGCGCAGGCTTGCCTGGCGCGGCCGGGTTGAAGTTGCACACCAGGTTGGCCACCGGGCTCTGCAGCACGCCATCGACGGTACGGCGACGGTCGCGCGCACCGTCCATCCAGGCGCCGCCACGCTTGTTGGCGCGGGCATAGAGGTCGAAGAAGAAACGGCCGACGTGCTGGCCGTGTTCCTTGATTTCGAACAGGCGCACGTCCGGGTGCCAGCTGTCGAAGCCTTTGAGTTCGGCGATTTCGATGCCATACAGGCGCTGGACGATGCTGAACAGGCCAGACAACACCTTGTCGATCGGGAAGTAGGCACGCAGGGTTTCCTGCGACACGCTGTAGCGTTGCTCGCGCAGCTTCTCGCCGAAGTAACCGGCATCCCAGCTGGCCAGTTGCGGGCAGCCCTGCTCGGCGGCATAGGCCTTGAGCTGCTCCAGGTCCTGGGCAGCGAACGGCTTGGAACGCTTGGCCAGGTCACGCAGGAAGCTCAGCACCTGGTCGCTGGACTCGGCCATCTTGGTGGCCAGGCTCAACTCGGCGTAGTTCGGGTAGCCCAGCAGTGTGGCCAGCTCTTGGCGCAGGTCGAGGATTTCCTGCATCACCGGGCCATTGTCGAACTGGCCGGCATTGGGGCCTTGGTCCGAAGCGCGGGTGCAGTAGGCGGCATACAGCTCTTCGCGCAGGGCGCGATCGGTGGCGTAGGTCATCACCGCGTAGTAGCTGGGGAACTCCAGGGTGATCAGCCAGCCGTCGAGCGCTTTTGCCTGGGCGGCGGCGGCCATCTGCGCCTTGGCCGAGTCGGTCAAGCCGTCCAGCGCGGCTTCGTCGGTGACGTGCTTGGTCCAGGCCTGGGTGGCATCGAGCAGCTGGTTGGAGAAGCGGCTGCCCAGTTCGCTGAGCTTGCTCTGCACTTCGGCGTAGCGCTGCTGCTTGTCGGCAGGCAGGTCGATGCCCGAAAGGCGGAAATCACGCAGGGCATGTTCGAGGATGGTCTTTTGCGCCACATCGAAGCCAGCCGCCTCCGGGCTGTTGGCCAGGGCCTGGTAGGCGTCGAACAGCGCACGGTTCTGGCCCAGTTCGGTAGAGTAGGCGCTCAGCGCCGGCAGGCAAGACTCGTAGGCCTCGCGCAGTTCCTTGCTGTTGCACACGGCATTGAGGTGGCTGACCGGGCTCCAGGCAGCGCCCAGGCGGTCATTGAGTTCGTCCATGGCCAGCACCAGGCCTGCCCAGGAAGGGGTCTTGCCTTGCTGTTCGAGAATCTCGGCAATGGCTTTGCGGTTGTCGGCCAGGATCTCTTCGATGGCCGGCAGCACGTGTTCGGCACGGATCGCCGAGAAGGGCGGCAGATCGTAGGGCTGCAGAAGCGGGTTGTTCGCACTCACGGTTTGGATACCTTGGCAGAAGAAACACTGGACCATCTTAATTACAATCGACGCCGACCGCAGCAGGCAGCCTGCCTATCGGCACAGATGAGAGACCCTATCATGGCCATCCGAAGCTTCCAGCAACACACTCCGAAAGTTGGACCACGGGCCTTCATCGACCGCTCGGCGGTGGTGCTGGGCGATGTGGAGATTGGCGAAGACAGCTCGGTCTGGCCTTTGACTGTAGTACGCGGCGATATGCACCGCATCCGCATCGGCGCCCGCACCAGCGTGCAGGACGGTAGCGTGCTGCACATCACCCATGCCGGCCCTTTCAACCCCGACGGCTTCCCGCTGATCATCGGTGATGAGGTGACCATCGGCCACAAGGTGATGCTGCACGGCTGTACCCTGGGCAATCGCATCCTGGTCGGCATGGGCAGCACAATCATGGATGGCGCCATCGTCGAGGACGAGGTGATCATCGGCGCCGGCAGCCTGGTACCGCCCGGCAAGCGCCTGCTCAGCGGCTTCCTGTATGTTGGCAGCCCGGTGAAACGGGCCCGGCCGCTGACCGACAAGGAGCGCGCGTTCTTCCCCTACAGCGCCGGCAACTACGTCAAGCTCAAGGACCAGCACTTGGCCGAAGGCTACGACCAACCCGAATGACTTGAGTGGAACCGCTTACATGCACCAGCAGAACATCCTCTTCGACCTCGACGGCACCCTGACCGACCCACGGCTGGGCATCACCCGCTCCATCCAGTATGCGTTGGCCAAACTGGGTATCGACGAGCCGGACCTGACCCGCCTCGAACACTTCATCGGCCCGCCCTTGCTGCAGGCGTTCATGCAGTTTTACAGCTTTGACGAAGCCAAGGCGTGGGAGGCGGTGAATTTCTATCGCGAGCGCTTCCGCGTCACCGGCCTTTATGAAAACCAGGTGTTCGAAGGGGTACCGGCGTTGCTCGAAGCCCTCACTGGCCAGGGGCGCACGCTGTATGTGGCAACGTCCAAGCCTTGGGAGTTCGCCCGCGAGATCGCCCGGCATTTCGCCTTCGATCACCACTTCAAGGTGATTTATGGCAGCGAGCTGGATGGCACCCGCACCAATAAGGTCGAGCTGATTCGCCACTTGCTGGACGAAGAAGGGCTGGACCCGGCGCAGACGCTGATGATCGGCGATCGCAAGCATGACCTGATCGGCGCGCGCAGCAATGGGCTGCAGGCGGTGGCGGTGGGGTACGGGTTTGGTAGCGAGGAAGAGTTGAAGGCCGAGACGCCAGCCTTCCATTTCGCCACCCTGGCCGAGATGCATCAGGCCTTCATCAAGGCCTGAAATGGAATGGGGCCGCGCAGCGGCCCGAAATCTCATTGGCTAACGACAAGCCGCTCCAACGCGGCTTTGCGCGCCTCACCCGACAGCCGCCCCAGCGCCTCGACCCGCTGATAAAACCGCGCCCAATCCCCGTCAACCTTCCGGAACAGCGCCGCAAACGCCGGCACCCACTGATCATACAGCCCAAACGGCAGCAGCTTGGCATTGTTCATCGGCCCATACATCCAAGCGTCATAACGCGTGTCCCCACCCCACTGGCCATCACGCACCTGCCGGTACTCGCGCCGCAACCGCTCGAACTCGGCCTGCTTCGCCGCCCGCTTGTGCGCATCATCCAAGGGGCCGGCGTAGATCCCCTGAAGCCGTTCGCGGCTGGCCAGCACCAGCCGAATGAACTGGTCACGCTGCCCGGCCTGATCATCCTCGATCGCTGCAAGCCCGCGTGCCGCGCGCCATTGCCGCGCGCCTTCGTGCTCGACGAAGGTGGCAAACGACTCGTTGAACGCCGTGTCGTCCTGCACATAGAAGCGCTGATGGGCCAACTCATGGAAGATCAGCGAGGCCAGCCGTTCGTCCCCCCAGCCGGCCATCGAAGACAACAGTGGGTCGTCGAACCAGCCCAGAGTCGAGTAAGCCTCGACACCGCCCACATACACATCCATGCCTGCCTGGCGCATCAACGCCGCCGCGCCACGCGCCGCACCTTGGCGGTAGTAACCACGGTAGGCCACGCAGCCCGCGATCGGGAAACAATGCGTCACCGGCTGCAACGACAACTCCGGCGTGGCAAACACGTTCCACACCACATAAGGGCGGCCAAGGTCGGCGTAAACCCGGTAGCTGCGGTTGTCCGGCAGTTTCAGCTGCTGGCTGGCGAACACTCGGGCCTGTTCGGCATGTTGCAAGCGCGCCCGCAGTTGCGGGCTGCTGGCCGGATCTGCCATTACCTGTTCCACCGGCTGGCGCGCGCGCAACAGCTGCCATTGGCCCTGCGCCAACTGCCCGTAATAGCCAACACTGCTACAACCGTTCAGCAGAACAGCCGCCAGCAGGGGAACAAAGCGGGTGAAAACGCGGTCGAGTGGCCCAGGGCCTGAGCGCTGAAAAAGAAATAGTCGAAGCATCTGGGACTGTCTGACTCGCTCACGGCCAATTCGCGCCAAGACTATCTCGCCAGGGGGGAGTTTCGCCATGCGTCCATTGTTTGCCGCCAGCACACTCATGCTGTTGTCCGCTTGCTCGACCCTGCCGGACCCCGATCCGAACCAGGCGTGGGTCGACCTCACACCCCTGGACGAAACGTCACTGCATGCGGTGCAGGTAGACGAACGCGACTGGGCCGACACGCGCTACTTCGAGGTCGCCCCCGGCAGCCACGAATTGACGGTGCGCTACCAGTTTCCGGTCACCCCGAGCAATATAGGCCCGGTAAACGAGCCGCTGTGGCGCGATTGCCAGCTCAACCTGACTTTCAAGGACTTCAGCGCCGGGCAGCGCTACCAGTTGCAGGCGGGCAGCATTGGCTTCCGGCCTTGGGTCAAACTCTACGACCACCAGCAAAAACTGCTTGGCCAAGGCTTGCCTGCAGGCTGTCAACGCACCTGAGCCGCGCAATCGGCGCTATGCTTGTAACGTGTATATCGCAAGTGGGAGTTTTGCCATGCGCCAGCCCATGATGCTGATCGCCCTCAGTGCACTGGGGGCTTGCGCCAGCCCCTTGCCGCCCGTCGACCCCAAGCAGGCCTGGGTCGAGCTTTCTACCATCACCCCCGGCAGAGTCATCATGGCTGATCGCCTTGACGGCAAGCGCCTGGAGGATGGCCGCTACTTTCAGGTAACGCCTGGCAAGCATGAACTGGTGGTGCGTTTCGATTATGAGATTTATGGCGGCGGCATGATGTCCCAGCCAAGGGACCGTACCTGCTACCTGACCGTGCGCTATGACAATTTCAAAGCGGGCGAGCGCTATCGCCTCGAGGCCCGGGCGCCGGTGATGGAGCCGCAGGTGCTGCTGTACGACGCCAGCCGCACGGTGGTGGTTAACGAGCCAAGTAACGTGTTTTGTATTCCCTGACAGTTGGGGGCGCTTTGCGCCCCCAACCAAATTAAACCCTAGCGATCATTCTTCTGATAGATGATCTTCTTGGTACCACCCTCGCAGCTGCCTACGACCATGTTCTGGTCCTTGACCTCGCTGTTGGGCACGATCTCCAGGGTGTAGGACGTCACGCCCTGGGCCTGGATCTTGGCCTCGATCTCGGTTTTCAATTCTTCGCACGGCTTCACTGCCGCCAGGGCGGAGGTGGCGAGCAGCGAGGCCAGCACGGCGATTGCTACGCGGATCATGGAATGGCTCCTGAAAGGGCAGTCGTGCTGCCGTTGCTGTTTAGACTACAGCAAACCGCCCCCGTTGCGCCGCCTAGCCCACCAGTGAGGCATCCAGGCTGATGGTGGCATTGAGCACCTTCGATACCGGGCACCCGGCCTTGGCCTTGTTGGCAATCTCGAGGAACTGCGCCTCACTGGCCCCAGGCAACTTGGCCTTCAGAATCAGGTGCACGGCGGTGATGGCGAAACCATCGGGCTGCTTGTCCAGGGTCACCTCGGCAATGGTATCGATGCGCTCTGGGGTCAGGCCCGCCTCGCCGAGCATCATCGACAGCGCCATCGAGAAGCAGCCGGCATGGGCTGCGCCGATCAGTTCTTCCGGGTTGGTCCCAGGTGAGCCTTCAAAACGGGTGTTGAAGCCGTAGGGGTTCTGCTTGAGCGCGCCGCTTTCAGTAGAAAGCAGGCCCTTGCCATCCTTCAGGCCACCTTGCCAGATCGCCGATGCTGTCTTTTTCATGATGCCTCCTGGTCGCTGCATTTACATATCTTGGGGTGACATGCTTATGGGTTCAGAGGCCGGCCGCGTACGGCAAGTTCAGATCAATCTGACCGTAAGCATTGAATCCACCGAATGTGCCCATACAGAGTTTAAAAGGCCTCTGGCCAACCACGTTCAAGGAGGCTCCGATGACGCAGCTGCGTGACCTGAAAATTTCAACCCTCGACTTGGTGCCCGTGCGCGCCGACGGCGGGCCGGCTCAGTCGCTGCATAACTCGCTGGACCTGGCCCAGCACGTGGAACGCTTCGGCTACAACCGCTTCTGGGTCGCCGAGCATCACAACATGGATGGCATTGCCAGTTCCGCGACTTCCGTGCTGATCGGCTACCTGGCGGGTGGCACCTCGAGCATCCGCGTTGGCTCCGGCGGCGTGATGCTGCCCAACCACGCACCGCTGGTGATCGCCGAGCAGTTCGGCACCTTGGCCAGCCTCTACCCCGGCCGTATCGACCTGGGCCTGGGCCGCGCCCCCGGCTCCGACCAGATGACCGCCCGCGCCCTGCGCCGCGAGCGCTCCGGCAGCGCGGACGACTTCCCCGACGATGTCGAGGAGCTGTCACGCTACCTCGGCCCGCGCACCGATGATCAAAAAGTGATCGCCGTGCCTGGGCATGACACCGAGGTGCCGATGTGGCTGCTCGGTTCAAGCCTGTTCAGCGCCCAACTGGCCGGCATGCGCGGCATGCCCTACGCGTTCGCCTCGCATTTCGCGCCGCGCTTCATGCACGAGGCGATCCGCGTCTACCGCAACCACTTCAAGCCCTCCACCACGCTCGAAAAACCCTATGTGATGCTCGGCATTCCGATGGTGGTGGCCGAAACCGACGAAAAGGCCGAATACCTGGCTACTTCGGTGTATCAACGCATCCTTGCCCTGATTCGCGGGCAGAGCCTGATGCAGCGCCCGCCCGTTGAGAGCATGGAGGGGCTGTGGCTACCTCACGAACGCGACGCGGTGATGAGCTTCCTGGGCCTGGCGATGATTGGCAGCCCGCAGAAGGTACGGGCCAAGGTGGAGGTGTTGCTGGAGCAGACCGGGGCGGATGAGCTGATCTTTACCTGTGACCTGTATGAGCATGCGGACCGGGTCAGGTCCTATGAGCTGCTGGCGCAGGCTTTGAAGGCCGAGTAACCCTCTTCGCGGGCAACCCCGCGAAGAGGCCGTCACTCAACCACGCCGGTAGACAATTTCCTTGGTGCCAGCTTCACAGCTGCCAACTACCTTGCCCGCCGGCTCGCCTTTCTTGACGATCTCCAGCGTGTAGCCATTTACGCCCTTGGCATCCAGCTTGGCGGCAATCTCTGCCTTGAGCTCTTCACACGGCTTGCCCGCCGCCAGCGCACCACCCGCCAACGCCATAAGGCCTGCCGCCAGAATCATTTTCTTCATCGTTCGCTTTCCTTGTACAGATGAAAATCAAAGAGGGCGCCGGCTAAGGCGCCCCCTCTGTATTACCCCATCTTGCCAGCGCCAGCTACCCCGGCACTGTTTCAGCTGTTGGCAATACGGAAGCCGACTTTGAGCGTGACCTGAAAATGCTCGACCTTGTTGTCACGCAGGTGGCCCCGGGTATCGATCACTTCGAACCACTCCAGGTGCTTGATGCTCTTGGCCGCTTCGGCCAGGGCATTGTTGATCGCGTCCTCGATGCTGGTGGGCGACGACCCTACCAGTTCGATCTTCTTGTACGTGTGATGATCGGACATGTGCACTCTCCTTGGATGACAGTCTGCTTGAGCCTAGCAGCGCAGGCTTGGTTTACCTGCGAGCCGTCGCCTTGGGCAAAAGTTCGATCGCACTTTCGCAGCCCTGCGCAGTCGCAATCCTTACAGCCCACCCCCGAAGGAGATTCAACATGCATCGCAACTCGCTGCGTAAAACATCCCTGGAAAGCATGGAAGCCGAGATCGAAAGCCTTCTGAAATCGCTGGAAAACCTCAAGCACGATGCATCGGAGGAGTCCCAGAAGTCGGTAAAGGCCATCCGCAGCAATGCCGAAAGCGCTCTCAAACATTCGCGCAGCCTGCTGAGCGACGCCTACGAGGAAGTGAAGACCCGCACCCGCCAGACCGGCATCGCCACCCGTGACTATGCCCAGGAGCACCCCATCACCACCGCCGGGGTAGCCGTTGGGGCACTGGGCCTGCTGGCGGCCTGGCTGCTGTACAAGCGCAACTAAGCGATTTGCAGCTGCAGTTCCTGGCGCAGCCATTGCGCCAGTTGCTCGGCGCGCCCATCTGCGGCGCGTCGGGGCACCCACAGCGCCAGCGCGGCACGGGTGGGTGAGAAACCCCAAGGTGCCGCCAACCTCCCAGCACGTAAATCGTCCGCCACCAGCTGTTGCGGCGCGATCGCCACACCCAGCCCGGCCACTGCGGCCTCCAGCAGGTAGTACAGGTGTTCGAATGCCTGGCCGAACTGCAAGGCCCCCGCATCCAGCCCGTGCTGCCCGGCCCAGGCCGGCCACGCCTGCGGACGAGACGTGGTATGCAGCAACGCCTCGCCCAGCAAGGCGTCGGGCGCTGCCCCGCGCAAGCGTTCGAACCCGGCAAAGTGCGGGCTTAGCACAGGCCCGATGCGCTCTTCGGCCAGCACGTGTACTTGCATGTCCGCCGGCCACGGCGGTTCGGCAAACACCAGCAAGGCATCCAGCCCCGGGCGCCTGGGGTCCAGGTCGCCTTCCCCGGCGGAGAGGTGCAGGCGCAGCTCGGGCAAGTCGGCTTTGAGCCGCCCGAGCCGAGGGATAAACCAACGCGCCAGCAGGCTGCCGGAGCACCCAAGCACGAATGGCGCCTCGCGGTTATCCCGGCTCAGTTCGGCACACACCCCCCGCAACCTGTCGAACGCCTCGCCACTGGCATCGCGCAGGCGCACGCCGGCATCTGTGAGTTTGATGCCACGCCCATCCTTGACGAACAGGGCAACGCCCAAGTGTTCTTCGAGTACCTTGATCTGCCGGCTGACTGCCCCGTGCGTCACGTGCAGCGCCTCGGCAGCCTGGCTGACACTGTTCAGCCGGGCAGTGGCCTCAAAGGCCCGAAGGGCATTGAGAGGGGGAAGGTCCTGGGCCATTGTCTTGTGAGTTTTCCTGACAGGTTTGCGCAATCTTATCGGTTTTCAGACGGGCGTTGCGTGGTTACAGTAAAGCCCATCACTCATTCAGTACGCCTTGGAGCGCCCCATGACCCAGACTCAATACCGCCCTGGCCCAGACGCCAACGGCCTGTTCGGCTCGTTCGGCGGCCGCTACGTGGCAGAAACCCTGATGCCGCTGGTGCTGGACCTGGCCCGCGAATACGAAGCGGCCAAGGCCGACCCCGCGTTTCTCGAAGAGCTGGCCTACTTCCAGCGTGACTATATCGGCCGCCCGAACCCGCTGTACTTCGCCGAGCGCCTGACCGAGCACTGCGGCGGCGCAAAAATCTTCTTCAAGCGTGAAGAGCTCAACCACACCGGCGCGCACAAGGTGAACAACTGCATCGGCCAGGTGCTGCTGGCCAAGCGCATGGGCAAAAAACGCCTGATCGCCGAAACCGGCGCCGGCATGCACGGCGTGGCCACCGCCACCGTTGCAGCCCGTTTCGGCCTGCCTTGCGTGATCTACATGGGTGCCACCGACATCGAGCGCCAGCAGGCGAACGTGTTCCGCATGCGCTTGCTGGGCGCCGAAATCGTCCCGGTCACAGCTGGCACCGGCACCCTCAAAGACGCCATGAACGAAGCCCTGCGCGACTGGGTCACCAACGTCGAAGACACCTTCTACCTGATCGGCACCGTGGCCGGCCCGCACCCGTACCCAGCCATGGTCCGCGACTTCCAGTCGATCATCGGCAAGGAAACCCGTGTCCAGCTGCAAGAGAAGGAAGGGCGCCTGCCCGACAGCCTGGTCGCCTGCGTCGGCGGCGGCTCCAACGCCATGGGCCTGTTCCACGCATTCCTTGAAGAACCAAGCGTGCAGATCATCGGCGTCGAAGCCGGCGGCCACGGCGTGCATACCGACAAGCACGCTGCCAGCCTGAACGGTGGCGTACCGGGTGTCCTGCACGGCAACCGCACCTACCTGCTGCAAGACGCTGACGGCCAGATCACCGACGCCCACTCGATTTCCGCCGGCCTGGACTACCCAGGTATCGGCCCAGAGCACGCCTACCTGCACGAAGTGAAGCGCGTCGAGTACGTCAGCATCACCGACGACGAAGCCTTGGATGCGTTCCACGCCACCTGCCGCCTGGAAGGCATCATCCCGGCCCTGGAAAGCGCCCACGCATTGGCCGAGGCGATCAAGCGCGCGCCGAACCTGCCCAAGGACCACTTGATGGTCGTGTGCCTGTCCGGGCGCGGCGACAAAGACATGCAAACCGTGATGAACCACATGGCCGCCCAGGAGAAACAGGCATGAGCCGTCTTGAACAACGCTTCGCCGAACTTGCGGCCGAAGGCCGTGCGGCACTGGTCACCTTCGTAACTGCGGGTGACCCCGGCTACGACGCCTCGCTGCAGATTCTCAAGGGCCTGCCAGCGGCTGGCGCCGACGTGATCGAACTGGGCATGCCGTTCACCGACCCGATGGCCGATGGCGTCGCCATCCAGCTGGCCACCCTGCGTGCGCTGGAAGCCGGCCAGACCTTGGCCAAGACCCTGCAGATGGTTCGCGAATTCCGCGTGGGCAACCAGGCTACGCCGATCGTACTGATGGGTTACTACAACCCGATCCACCGCTTTGGCGTGGAAAAGTTCGTGGCCGAGGCCAAGGATGCGGGCGTCGATGGCCTGATCATCGTCGACCTGCCGCCTGAGCACGACGCCGAGCTGGCGACCCCGGCCCAGGCGTCGGGCATCGACTTCATCCGCCTGACCACACCGACCACCGACGACGCGCGCCTGCCGCGTGTGCTGGAGCGCAGCTCCGGGTTTGTCTATTACGTGTCGGTGGCTGGTGTAACCGGTGCAGGGTCTGCGACAACCCAGCACGTGAGCGAGGCGATTGCCCGCCTGCGTCGGCATACCGCCCTGCCGATCAGCGTAGGGTTTGGCATTCGCACGCCAGAGCAGGCGGCGGCGATTGCGCGCCTGGCCGATGGTGTGGTGGTGGGCTCGGCACTGGTCGACAAGATCGCCCAGGCCAAAGATGCGGATCAGGCTGTTAACGATGTATTGAGCTTGTGCTCGGCGCTGGCTGAAGGTGTGCGCGGCGCTCGACGCTGATTGGCGTTGCCTTCTTTGCGGGGCAAGCCCGCTCCCACCGGTCCACTGCAATCTGTCAGAAAGCACTCGACCTGTGGGAGCGGGGCTCGCCCCGCGAATGGGCCGCATGGCGGCCCCCATCTAGCCACCAAAAATCGACAGCTTCAAAGGCCGCACAGCCCCCATCCAGATCGCATGATCACGGTGATCGGCCAGCTCATCCCCGGTCAGCGGGTGCAGAAACACCACCAACCCCTTGCGATACAACGCCAGCCACGGCAACACCACCCCCACCACCTCCGGCCCGAACGCCAACTGGCAGCTCCAGTCCGGGTGCGGCCCCACCGGTTGCTGGTGCATGCGCCCCATGGTCACGGGGAACAGCCGCGCCGCCTCTTCGCACAATGCCCGCGCCTGCTCGATGGTCGATGCGTCGTAGTACACGTGGGCGTGATAGCCCTTGATCCTCTGCACGATAACTCCTGATTGCGGTCCAACCATCACCACCGCAAAGGAGGTGATGCAGTGAAAAATGCCGAAACCCCCGTGTTCAAGCTGGTGCTGTTCGGGGCCGAGTCTAGCCTTGGCAGTGCGCTGATCGCCGAGCTGCTGGCGCGCCAGCATGAGGTTACCGCCGTGGTCGACGACCTCAACCGCCATGCGCCACGCCCTGGCCTGCATTTCAAGATAGGCGGGCTGGGCGATGCCGACCAGGCAGAGCAGGGCGCTGCCGACCAGGCAGAGCAGGGCGCTGCGGGGGGCTCGGCGGTGGTTGCGCTGGTGTCAGCGCTGGCACCCGCTGACCTGCCCGCGCAATGGTGGATGAGCGAGGCGCTGATCGCTGGGCTTGCGCGTACGACTATACGCCGGCTGTTGCTGGTGGGCGATTTCGATGTGCTGGACAGGCCAGGCCATTACACCGATGAACAGCGCGAGGGCGTGGACCATGTGGTCGATGCGCTACAGCGCAGTGCGCTGCACTGGACGCTGATCAATGCGCCGCAGCAGTTGGCGGATTTGGAGAACGTTGCGGCGGGGATGGTGGATATGCTCGACCTGGGCTTGCATCGGGGCGAGCATATGAACTTCGTATCCTGAGGCCTCTTCGCGGGTCAAGCATTGCGCTCGTCTTCAAGCCAACCCACAAACCGCTCGATCAACGCCCCGCGCCGCTTGCGTGGCGGCAACACCACGTAATACCCCCGCGCCGAACGCAAACTGCCCTCCAGTGGCCGACACAGCAGGCCCTGCTCCACCAGCCCATCGACCAGATGCCCCCAGCCAATCGCCACCCCTTGGCCGGCAATCGCCGCCTGGATCAACAGGGTGTAGTTATCGAAACGCAGTTGCCCCGGCGGTGGCGGGCTGTCCACGCCAAACCCACGAAACACCCCCGCCCAGTCGAACCAGCGGCTGGCTTGTTCGCCGCGCAGGTGAAGCAAGGGCAAACGCTGCAAAGCCACGGCTGACAAGGGTTTGCCATGAGTCAGCCGGGGGCTGCAGACCGGAAATACCTCTTCATCGAACAACCACCGGCTCTCGCCCTGATGAAAACGCCCATCGCCAAACAGCACGGCCACATCAATGTCCGGCCGCAACATCGCCTGGCTGCGCTCACCCGTCACCAAGCTGACATCCACCTGTGGATAAGCCTCATGAAAGCGTTGCAGCCTGGGCATCAGCCAGAACGCAGCGAAGGCAAAGTCGGTGGCCACTTGCAGCACCTCACGCTGGCCCCGGCCACTGGCCAGGGCAAGGCCGTCGTCCATGGCCTGCAGCCCTTGGTGCACCTGCTCGAACAGCACCTGGCCGGCATCGGTCAGCGCGATACCCCGGTAGATCCGGTCGAACAGCCGGGTACCCAACTGAGCCTCCAAGCGCTTCACCTGCTGGCTCACCGCTGGCTGCGTGGTGCCCAGTTCCAGCGCGGCGGCGGTAAAGCCACGCAAGCGTGCCGCAACCTCGAACACGCGCAGGGTATCGAGCGAGAGCTCGGCAAGGCGCTCAAACATAAGCTCAGCTAATCCCAGTCATTGCCCGCCATGGGCTTTACCCATGTTATCCACAGTCGCATCTTGATAGGCAAGCGGTTCGCATAACCTTCAACGATGGAAGCAAACCATGACGCGCCCGAATATCCTGTTCATCATGGCCGACCAGATGGCCGCGCCCCTGCTGCCGATCTACGCCCCTTCGCCCCTCCAGATGCCACACCTCGCCCGCCTCGCCGCGCAGGCGGTGGCGTTCGACTCGGCCTACTGCAACAGCCCGCTCTGCGCGCCCTCGCGCTTCACCCTGGTCAGCGGCCAGTTGCCCAGCCGCATCGGCGCCTACGACAACGCCGCCGACTTCCCTGCCGATGTGCCAACCTACGCCCACTACCTGCGTCGTCTGGGCTACCGCACCGCGTTGTCCGGCAAGATGCACTTCTGCGGCCCGGACCAGTTGCATGGCTATGAAGAACGGCTGACCAGCGATATCTACCCGGCCGACTACGGCTGGGCGGTGAACTGGGATGCACCCGACGAGCGCCCGAGCTGGTACCACAACATGTCTTCAGTACTGCAGGCCGGCCCCTGCGTGCGCACCAACCAACTGGATTTCGACGAAGAGGTGGTGTTCAAGGCCCGCCAGTACCTCTACGACCATGTGCGCGAAAACGATGGCCGGCCGTTCTGCCTGACCGTGTCCATGACCCACCCCCACGACCCCTACACCATCCCCAAGCGCTACTGGGACCGCTACGAGGGTGTGGATATCCCCATGCCCCGCGCCGAGTTCGCCCAGCACGAGCAGGACCCGCATTCGCAACGCCTGCTCAAGGTCTACGACCTGTGGGACAAGCCGCTGCCTGTGGACAAGATCCGCGATGCCCGGCGTGCCTATTTCGGCGCCTGCAGCTACATCGACGACAACATTGGCCAATTGCTGCAAACCCTTGAGGAATGCGGCCTGGCAGAGGACACGTTGATCGTGTTCTCCGGCGACCACGGCGACATGCTTGGCGAACGCGGCCTCTGGTACAAGATGCACTGGTTCGAGATGTCGGCACGGGTGCCACTGCTGATTCACGCGCCCAAGCGCTTTGCAGCGGCACGGGTAAGCGCCTCGGTCTCGACCTGCGACCTGCTGCCCACCCTGGTCGAACTGGCCGGCGGCACTGTGGACAACTCGCTGCAGCTGGACGGACGCTCGCTGCTTGGCCACCTGCAAGGGCAGGGCGGCCACGACGAGGTGATCGGTGAATACATGGCCGAGGGTACGGTCGGCCCGCTGATGATGATCCGCCGCGGCCCGTACAAGTTCGTGTACAGCGAAGACGACCCATGGCTACTCTATGACCTGAGCCGCGACCCGTACGAGCGGGAGAACCTCACCGGCAGCCCGGACCATCAGGCGCTGCTGCAGGCATTTGTCGATGAAGCCCGGCAACGTTGGGACATCCCCACCCTGCGCCAGCAGGTGCTGGCCAGCCAGCGCCGCCGTCGCCTGGTGGCCGAGGCCCTGGCCATCGGCAAGCTGAAGAGCTGGGACCACCAACCGCTGGTGGACGCTAGCCAACAGTACATGCGCAACCACATCGATCTCGACGACCTCGAGCGCAAGGCCCGTTATCCACAGCCCGCACCTCTGGATTGAGAAGAGAGTCCGCCATGCAAAAGTTCTCTACCGCCGTGCTCGCCCTGGCCTTGAGCCTGGGCGCTGCCTCGACGCACGCCGAAGACGCGCAATGCAACACCGTGAAGCTGGCCGACCCCGGCTGGAGCGACATCGCCACCACCAACGCCATCACCCGCCTGCTGCTGGAAAGCCTCGGCTACCAGGTGAAGATCGACAGCCTGGCCGTGCCGATCATCTACGGTGGCCTCAAGGATGGGCGAGTCGATGCCTTCCTTGGCAACTGGATGCCGGCGCACCAGGGGTTTCATGACAAGTTCGTCGCCACCGGTGATGTGCAGCAGCTGGCCCGCAACCTCGAAGGTACCGAGTTCACCCTCGCGGTGCCCGACTATGTGTGGAATGCCGGGGTGAAGGATTTCGCCGACCTGCAAACGCATGCCGAACAGTTCGACAAGAAGCTCTACGGAATCGGCTCGGGAGCCCCGGCCAACCTGTCGCTCAAGGAGATCATCGACAAGAATGCGTTCAACCTCGGCCAGTGGAAGCTGGTGGAGTCGAGTGAACAGGCGATGCTCGCGCAGGTGGACCGCGCCGTGAAGAAACAGCAGTTCATCACCTTTCTCGGCTGGACACCACACCCGATGAACGTGAAGCTGAAGATGCACTACCTCACGGGCGGCGAGCAGTGGTTTGGCAGCAAGGGCGAGGTCTATACCCTGACTCGCAAAGGTTATGCACAGGCGTGCCCGAATACCGCGAAGCTGCTGGGTAACCTGAGATTTACCCTGGACATGGAAAACAGCATCATGGCCGAGGCTGTGGATAAGAAAATCAGCTTCGACGAGGCGGCCAAGGCGTGGGTCAAGGCGCATCCCGAGGTTCTGGAAGGGTGGCTGGCCGGGGTAACCAGCAAGGCCGGTGGCGATGCGAAAGAGGCCGTCAAAGCCAAATTGTAATTCAGACAACCACACTCACCCGCTCCGACAGGGCGGGTACAACCCGGGGATTTGAATAAGTCATGCACCGTCTTCACCGCCTGCTGCCCTTCCTCACCTGGCTGCCCCGCCAATCGGGCCGCAGTCTGCGTCAGGACCTGCTGGTGGGCCTGAGCGGTGCCATCCTTGCCTTGCCACAATCCATCGCCTACGCCCTGATTGCCGGCCTGCCTGCCGAATACGGCCTGTTCGCCGCCATCGTCCCGGTGCTCATCGCCTGCCTGTGGGGCTCTTCCTGGCACCTGATCTGCGGCCCGACTGCCGCCATCTCCATTGTCCTGTATGCCAGTGTCAGCCCCTTGGCGGTGCCCGGCAGTGCCGACTACGTCACGCTGGTTCTGCTGCTGACCTTCATTGCTGGCATCTTCCAGCTTTTGCTCGGCCTGCTACGGTTCGGCGCGCTGGTCAATTTCGTCTCCCACTCGGTCGTGCTCGGCTTCACCTTGGGTGCCGCCATCGTCATCGCCCTCGGCCAGTTGCCCAATCTGCTGGGCATGGACCTGCCGAGCCAGGCCACGGCCTTGAAAACCGTCCAGGACCTGGCCAGCCACGCCGGTGAGGTTGACCTGCCATCGCTGATGCTGGGCCTGGCCACGGTGCTCATCGGCGTGGGCTTCAAGCTGTGGCGGCCGCGTTGGCCAAGCTTGTTGATCAGCCTGATCCTGGTCAGCCTGCTGGCCTGGTTACTGCCTGGCTTCTTTGGCCATGTGCCGAGGGTGCCGGCCTTCACCGGCCAGTTACCGCCCTTGAGCCCGCTGCCGTTGCTGGACCTTGAGCTGATGCTGCGGCTGCTGCCGACCGCAGTGGCCGTGGGTATGCTCGGCCTGGTCACCAGCCTGTCGATCGCCAGGTCGCTGTCTTCGCGCTCCGAACAGCTGATCGACGCCGACCAGGAGATCCGCGCCCAAGGCCTGTCGAACATCGTCGGTGCGTGGTTCTCCGGCTACCTTTCATCAGGCTCTTTCACCCGCTCGGGCCTGAGCTACGACGCAGGTGCCAGGTCGCCTATGGCGGGGGTGTTCTCGGCGCTGTGGGTCGCGGTGTTTGCCGTCGCAGGCGCGGGGCTGATCGCCCATCTGCCGATCCCGGCCATGGCGGGCAGCATTCTGCTGATCTGTTGGGGGTTGGTGGATCACCGGGGTATTCGCGCGCTGTTCCGGGTCAGCCGCTCGGAATTCCTGGTCATGGCCCTGACCGCCGCCGCGACCTTGCTGCTGGAACTGCAAACGGCGATCTACGCCGGGGTGCTGGCTTCGCTGTTCTTCTACCTCAAGCGCACTTCACGGCCACGGGTGCAGCAGAGCCGGGAAGGGCAGGCCGATGTGCTGCGGGTGGGCGGGTCGATCTTCTTTGGCGCGGCGCATTACCTGCAGGTGCGCCTGCAACGCTGCCAGGGGCCGCATGTGGTGATCGACGCGCGGCAGGTGAACTTCATCGATTACTCCGGTGTGGATATGTTGCACCGCGAGGCCCGGCGATTGCGGCGTGCGGGGGGTAGTTTGACCTTGCAGCGGGCGCGGCCGCAGGTGGTCGAGGAATTGCAGAAGCTGGAGGGGGTGGCGTTGTGTCCGATCCGGTTTGAAGAATGACTGGGGCCGCTTTAAGGCCCCAAAACCTCAACCCCGCGCCAACTGCCTGCGCAATTCAGCCAGCACCGGCGCCGTATCCGGGCGCACCCCACGCCAGATAAAGAACGCTTCCGCCGCCTGTTCAGCCAGCATCCCCAGCCCGTCCAGCACCTTGGCCGCCCCCAAGTCGGTGGCCCATTGGCAAAACGGCGTAGGCTCCTTGCCATACATCATGTCATAGCAAACCGTACGCCCCGCCTCGACCAGGCTTGCGGCAATCGGCGGCATCTCGCCCGCCAGGCTTGCCGAGGTGGCGTTGATGATCACGTCCACCGGTTCCTGCAGCCAGGCAAACCCACTGGCCACCACCGGCCCGAGTTCATCGAACTCGTGGGCCAGCAGCTCGGCCTTTTCCACCGTGCGGTTGGCAATCACCAGCGACTCGGGGCCGTGCGCCAGGATCGGCTCCAGCACGCCACGCACCGCGCCACCCGCGCCAAGGATGAGAATCCGCTTGCCCGCCAGCTGCACGCCGGCATTCACCGTCAGGTCGCGTACCAGGCCGGCACCGTCGGTGTTGTCACCCTGCAGCGTGCCGTCAGCCAGCTTGCTCAGGGTATTCACCGCCCCCGCCCGCTGGGCACGTGGGGTCAGGCTGTCGCACAGGCGGTAGGCTTCTTCCTTGAACGGCACGGTGACGTTGCCGCCTCTGCCTTGTTTGAAGAAGCCGTAGGCACAATCGCTGAACTCGTCCAGCGGCGCCAACAGGGTGGCGTACTCCAGGTCCTGGCCGGTCTGTTCGGCGAACAGGCGGTGGATCAGCGGCGACTTGCTGTGGCCGATGGGGTTACCGAAAACGACGTACTGGTCCATGGTGGGTTCCTCGGTTATCCACAGGCTTACTGGGCGAGCCAGTCGCGATCTTGCAGGTAGTACTCGGTCAGGCGCGCTTCTTCGCTACCGGGCGCGGCCTTCCAGTCGTAGCCCCAGCGTACCTGCGGTGGCAGCGACATGAGGATCGACTCGGTACGCCCACCCGATTGCAGGCCGAACAAGGTGCCCCGGTCATAGACCAGGTTGAACTCCACGTAGCGGCCGCGGCGGTACTCCTGGAACTCACGCTGCTCGGCGGTGTAGGGCGTGTCCTTGCGGCGCTGGACGATCGGCAGGTAGGCCTCGACGTAGGCGTCGCCGATGGCGCGGATGAACGCAAAGCAGGTGTCGAAGTCCCACTCGTTCAGGTCATCGAAGAACAGCCCGCCGATGCCACGCGGTTCGCCACGGTGCTTGAGGTGGAAATAGCGGTCGCACCAGGCTTTGTAGCGCGGATAAACGTCGGCGCCAAACGGCGCACAGGCCTGCTCGGCCACGCGGTGCCAGTGGATGCAGTCTTCTTCATTGCCATAGTACGGGGTCAGGTCGAAGCCGCCGCCGAACCACCACACGGCCTCTTCACCCTCTTTTTCGGCGATGAAGAACCGCACATTGGCGTGAGAGGTGGGCACGTGCGGGTTGTGCGGGTGGATCACCAGCGACACGCCCAGGGCCTCGAAGCCACGGCCAGCCAGTTCCGGGCGGTGGGCACTGGCCGAAGGCGGCAGGCCGGTACCGAACACGTGAGAGAAGTTGACCCCGCCTTTTTCGATCAACTTGCCGTCACCGATCACCCGCGTACGGCCCCCGCCACCGGCTTCGCGCGTCCAGGCGTCCTCGACGAAGCGGGCGCCGCCGTCCTCGGTTTCGAGGGCGGAGCAGATGCGGTCTTGCAGGTCGAGCAGGTAGGCTTTCACGGCCTCGGTGCGGCTGGTCATCGGGTCACCTGGAGCGGGCAGAGAAGAATTCGCCGCGTAGCATACCACCGGCGGCCGACGCGCCGCAGTTGACGGCGATCAAGCAAAGGCGTCCGATAGAGGGCTGTTACCAATCCCGACAACAGGAGTGCGAGATGGCCAAGCGTATCCAGTTCAGCCAGCATGGCGGCCCGGAAGTTCTGCAGCTTGTAGAGTTCGAACCCGCCCCGCCCGGGCCACAGCAGGTCCGCGTGCGTAACCATGCGATCGGCCTGAACTTCATCGATACCTATTTCCGCAATGGCCTGTACGCGCCGCCTGCACTGCCGTCAGGCCTGGGCACCGAGGGTGCAGGCGTGGTCGAGGCGGTGGGCGAGGGCGTTACCCGCCTGAAAGTGGGTGACCGCGTAGCCTATGGCGGCGGGCCGCTGGGTGCCTACAGCGAGGTGCATACGCTGCCGGAGGCCAACCTGGTCAAGCTGCCGGACAACATCAGTTTCGAGCAGGCGGCGGCGGTGATGCTCAAGGGGCTGACCGTGCAATACCTGCTCAAGCAGACCTATGCCGTGCAGCCGGGCGACGTGATCCTGTTCCATGCCGCTGCGGGTGGCGTGGGTTCCCTGGCTTGCCAGTGGGCCAACGCGCTCGGGGCCAAGCTGATCGGTACCGTCAGCTCTGCCGAGAAAGCCGAGCGGGCCAAGGCGCTGGGGGCATGGGCAACCATCGACTACAGCCGTGAAGACGTGGCCAAGCGGGTGCTGGAGCTGACCGACGGCAAGAAATGCCCGGTGGTGTATGACGGTGTGGGTGCCGACACCTGGCTGACCTCGCTCGATTGCCTGCAACCGCGCGGGTTGATGGTGAGCTTTGGCAATGCCTCCGGCGCGGTGAGCGGGGTGAACCTGGGGATCCTGGCGCAGAAGGGTTCGCTGTATGTCACCCGGCCGACCTTGGCCAGTTATGCCAACAATGCCGAGAACACCCAGGCCATGGCCGATGACCTGTTTGCGGTGATCGCGAGTGGCGAGGTGGTTGTGGATATCCAGCAACGGTATCCGTTGGGTGAAGCGGCCAAGGCGCAGGCGGAGTTGTCGGCGCGGCGGACTGTGGGGTCGACTGTTTTGTTGCCATGATTGACAGAAGGCTGCGTTGAAGCGACCAAGTGCCTTCCTTGGTTTTTGTGGTGTTGCGAATATCGAGCGCCGCCCGCGCGGCGCTTCGCGGGGCAAGCCCGCTCCCACAAGGAGGTGTATTGGCGCTTGGCAATTTAGCCCGGACGAACGACTTCGCCAGTCGCCAGGTTGCGAATCACACTCGGGTTCTTCCGCCCGCCCAGCGCCCCGCCCAGTACCAGATCCAACTGCCCATGGAAGTACTGCTCCACCCGCAACCGGGTTTTCGCCGCCGGGCGCCCGCCGGGGTTGCACGAGGTGGAAATCAACGGCCCAACCAATGCACACAACTCACGCACCTGCGGGTGGTCGCTGACCCGCAGTGCCACCGTGTCGTGCTCACCCGTCACCCACTCGGGCAACAGGTCCTGATGCGGCACCAGCCAGGTATTAGGGCCGGGCCAGGTGCTGCCCATGCGGTCGATCCAGTCCTCGGGGAAATCCTCGAACAGGAAGTCGAACTGGCGGATGTTGTCGGCGACCAGGATCAGGCCTTTATCCACAGGCCGCGACTTGAGCGCCAGCAGGCGGTACACCGCGTCCTCGTTCCACGGGTCGCAGCCCAGGCCCCAGACCGCTTCAGTCGGGTAGGCAATCACCGCGCCCGCCCGGATCTCACGTGCGGCTTGTTGCACACGAAAACTGCTCACCATTTCTCTCTCTCCGCCTATAAACCTTGCTTGCGCGCAGTGTACTTAGCCCGCACGGGCAAACCAACGCCCCGCTTCATTGCTGACCTGGCCTTGCAGCTCCAGTTCGGTCAGTTGCGCCAGCACGTCGGCCAGCGGCTGCTCGCTGCAATGGGCCAGGCTTTCGGTAGTCTGTGGCGCAGCATGCAGCAGAGCAAGCAGGGGGTGGTCATATTCGTCCACTATCGCAGGGGGCAGGTGCTGCCAGCCTCGCAGGCTTTCCAGAATCTGTTCCACGCTCTCCACCAAGAGCGCACCGTCACGGATCAACTGGTGGCAGCCTTTGGCCCCTGGGTGGTGGATCGAACCGGGGATGGCGTAAACCTCGCGGCCCTGCTCGGCCGCCAGCCGCGCGGTTATCAACGAACCACTGGCCAGGCTCGCCTCCACCACCAGCACGCCCAGCGACAAACCGCTGATGATGCGATTGCGCCGTGGAAAATTGCCCGGCAGCGGCCCGGCATCCAGCGGGTACTCGGAAACCAGTGCGCTACCGCTGTCGATGATCGCCTGGGCAAGCTCGCGGTGGCGCTGTGGATAAAGTTTTTGCAAGCCCGTGCCGAGTACACCGATCGTCCCCCCGCCAGCCTGCAGAGCAGCCCGATGAGCGGCACCGTCGATGCCCAACGCCAGCCCACTGGTAATGGTGAAACCGGCCTGCGACAGGTATCGGGAAAATGCCCTGGCGGTGTCGAGCGCGGGGGGTGAAGCACGCCTGCTGCCCACAATTGCCAGCTGTGGCCGCTCAAGCAAAGCAGGGTCACCGGCGACGAAAAGCAGCGGCGGTGGATCGTCGATTTCACCCAGCAACGCAGGGTAGCCAGGGCTGTCCCACATCAGCAAATGCTGGCCGGGATGCTCTAGCCAGGCCATCGCAGCCAGTGCGCCGTCGCGTACTTCGGCGCTGCGCCGCGCGTCGATGGTGGCCTGCGCCATGCCCAGCGCTCGCCAGGCGCCGGCCGGCGCACTCAGCGCTGAAGAGGCGCTGCCGAAGGCTTGCAGCAAGGTGTGAAAACGACGCAGCCCGGTCTCGGGAAGGCGGTGCAGGCGTAATCGCGCTTCCAGTTCGGCAGGCGGGCAAAGCGACGAGTGGGGGGTCGGCATCAGGATCATCCTTGATCGAAACAGGGCCATTTACGTGGCACAACCTGTGGATAAGTTTGTGGGTAACACTTTGAAAAGCTGTCCATTAATCGGACGCTATCAAGCCCATAGACACCCTAGACGAGCTTGCCAGGTGCCGAAATCGCCGATTACCTTTATTATGTGTGTTCAGTTTTCAACCGAACGCACAGTGACTGCCCGACCTTATGGCCATCTTGAACATTCTCGAATTCCCGGACCCGCGCCTGCGCACCATCGCCAAACCGGTGACGGTGTTCGACGACGCCCTGAGCCAGCTGATCGACGACATGTTTGAAACCATGTACGAGGCGCCTGGCATCGGCCTGGCGGCGACCCAGGTCAACGTCCACAAACAGCTTGTGGTGATGGACCTGAGCGAAGACCGTAGCGAGCCACGGGTTTTCATCAACCCGGTGGTCGAAGAGCTGACCCACGACATGGGCCAGTATCAGGAAGGCTGCCTGTCGGTGCCTGGCTTCTACGAGAACGTCGACCGCCCTCTGCGGGTGCGCGTCAAAGCCCTGGACCGCGACGGCAAGCCCTTTGAGCTCGAAGCCGAAGGCCTGCTGGCCGTGTGCGTGCAGCACGAGTTCGATCACCTCAACGGCAAGCTGTTCGTCGACTACCTGTCCACGCTCAAACGCGACCGAATCAAGAAGAAGCTGGAAAAGCAGCACCGCCAGAACGCCTGATCCCCACCTTCCAGAAGGCTTGCTCCGGCAAGCCTTCTTCTTTTTTGCAGCGAGAACTCCATGCGCATCGTCTTCGCAGGCACTCCAGAGTTTGCCGCCGAACACCTCAAGGCACTGCTCGACAGCCCCTATGAGATCGTGGCCGTCTACACCCAGCCAGACCGCCCCGCCGGCCGTGGCCAGAAGCTCATGCCGAGCGCGGTCAAGGCCCTGGCCGTGGCCCACGACATCCCGGTGCTGCAACCGCCGACCCTGCGCAACGCCGATGCCCAGGCAGAACTCGCCGCGCTCAAGCCCGACCTGATGGTGGTGGTCGCCTACGGCCTGATCCTGCCCCAGGCCGTGCTGGATATTCCCCGCCTGGGCTGCATCAACAGCCACGCCTCGCTGCTGCCACGCTGGCGCGGTGCTGCGCCGATCCAGCGCGCCGTGCAAGCCGGTGACGCCGAGAGCGGCGTAACCGTGATGCGCATGGAAGCCGGCCTGGACACCGGGCCGATGCTGCTCAAGGTGGTCACCCCGATCAGCGCCGAAGACACCGGCGGTACCCTGCATGATCGCCTCGCCGAAATGGGCCCACCGGCCGTCCTACAGGCCATCGCTGGCCTCGCCGCCGGCACGCTGCAAGGCGAAGCCCAGGACGACACCCTGGCCACCTATGCACACAAGCTGAACAAAGACGAAGCGCGCATCGACTGGAGCCGCCCGGCCGTGGAGCTGGAGCGCCTGATCCGTGCCTTCAACCCGTGGCCGGTGTGCCATAGCACCCTGGACGGCGAAAGCGTGAAGGTGCTGGCGGCCAGGTTGTCCACAGGCAAGGGCGCCCCCGGCGAGATCCTGTCTGCCAGCAAAGATGGCCTGGAGGTCGCTTGTGGTGATCAAGCCTTGAGCCTGACCCGCCTGCAACTGCCCGGCGGCAAGGCGCTGAACTTCAGCGACCTGTTCAACAGCCGCCGCGAGAAGTTCGCCAACGGCAAGGTGCTCGGCCAATGAACCCACGCCTGGCTGCCGCCCGTGCCCTTGCCGCTGTACTCAGCGGCAAGGCCTCGCTGAACAGTTCGTTGCCGGCGCAACTGGACAAGGTCGATGAACGCGACCGTGGCCTGACCCAGGACCTGGCGTTCGGCACCGCCCGCTGGCAGCCGCGCCTCGACCTGTTGGCCGCGCAGTTGCTGCAAAAGCCGTTCAAGGCCGCCGATGCCGATGTGCAGGCACTGCTGCTGGTCGGCTTGTACCAGCTGTTCTACACGCGCATTCCGGCACACGCCGCCATCGGCGAGACCGTTGGCTGCGCCGACAAGCTGAAAAAACCGTGGGCCAAGGCCCTGCTCAATGCCGTGCTGCGCCGCGCCCAGCGTGAAGGCGAAGCGCTGCTCGCCAGCATGGAGCGTGACCCGGTGGTACGCACTGCACACCCTCGGTGGCTGCAGAAAGCGCTGAAAGCCTTCTGGCCAGAGCAATGGGAAGCCATCTGCGCCGCCAACAACGCCCACCCGCCGATGATCCTGCGGGTCAACCGCCGCCACCACAGCCGCGATGCCTACCTGGCCTTGCTGGCAGAGGCCGGCGTCGGCGCCAGCGCCTGCCAGTTCAGCCGCGACGGTATCGTGCTGAATGAGCCCTGTGATGTGCGCAGCCTGCCGGGCTTCGCCGAAGGCTGGGTGAGCGTGCAGGACGAGGCCGCGCAATTGTCTGCCGACCTGCTCGAACTGGCCCCCGGCCAACGCGTGCTCGACGCCTGCTGCGCCCCGGGCGGCAAGACCTGCCACTTGCTCGAAGCCGAGGCCGGCCTTGCACACCTGGTGGCCATCGACCTGGAGGCCAAACGCCTGACCCGCGTGCGCGAGAACCTCGAGCGCCTGCAACTGGACGCCGAACTGATCGCCTGTGATGCCCGCGACACCGCCAGCTGGTGGGACGGCAAACCCTTCCAGCGCATCCTGCTCGACGCCCCGTGCTCGGCCACCGGCGTGATCCGCCGCCACCCGGACATCAAGCTGACCCGCCAGGCCGACGACATTCCGGCCCTGGCCACGCTGCAAGGCGAGCTGCTCGATGCCCTGTGGCCAACCCTGGAAGTAGGCGGCATGCTGCTCTACGCCACCTGCTCGAGCCTGCCGACCGAAAACACCGAGGTGATCGAGGCGTTCCTCGCCCGCACCCCGGGCGCCCGTGAGCTGGACTTGGCCACCGAGGCCGGCCTGCGCCAGCCCCACGGCCGCCAGTTGCTGGCCCAGGAAGGCGGCCACGACGGTTTCTATTATGCCAAGCTGATCAAAATCGCCGCTTCACGCGGATAAGCACAACGGTTCAGGGAGTAGCGGATGAAGATCATCATCCTCGGCGCAGGGCAGGTGGGCGGTACGCTGGCAGAGCACCTGGCCAGCGAGGCCAACGACATTACCGTGGTCGACACCGACGGCGAGCGCCTGCGCGACCTCGGCGACCGTCTGGACATCCGCACGGTGCAGGGCCGCGGCTCGCTGCCGACGGTGCTGCGCCAGGCCGGCGCCGACGACGCCGACATGCTGGTGGCGGTGACCAACAGCGACGAGACCAACATGGTGGCCTGCCAGGTCGCCTATTCGCTGTTCCATACGCCGACCAAGATCGCCCGGGTACGCGAATCAGCCTACCTCACCCGCGAAGAGCTGTTCCACAACGACCACATCCCGGTGGACGTGCTGATCAGCCCCGAGCAGGTGGTGACCAACTACATCAAGCGCCTGATCGAGCACCCGGGCTCCTTGCAGGTGATCGACTTCGCCGAAGGCAAGGCGCAACTGGTGGCGGTCAAGGCTTACTACGGCGGCCCACTGGTGGGCCAGCAGCTGCGCCAGATCCGCGCGCACATGCCCAATGTGGACACCCGCGTGGCGGCAATCTTCCGCCGTGACCGGCCGATCACCCCACGCGGTGACACCGTGATCGAGGCCGATGACGAAGTGTTCTTCATCGCCGCGAAAAAAGACATTCGCGCAGTGATGGGCGAGCTGCGACGCATCGACGAGACCAACAAGCGTGTGGTCATCGCCGGTGGCGGGCAGATCGGCGAGCGCCTGGCCGAGGCCATCGAAAGCCGCTACCAGGTGAAGATCATCGAGATGAACCCGGCCCGCTGCCGCCACCTCTCCGACACCCTGGAAAGCACCGTGGTGCTGCAGGGCAGTGCGTCAGACAAAGACCTGATGCTCGAAGAGAACATCGCCGACGCCGACATCTTCCTGGCCCTGACCAACGACGACGAGGCCAACATCATGTCGTCGCTGCTGGCCAAGCGCCTGGGTGCGCGCAAGGTGATGACCATCATCAACAACCCGGCCTACGTGGACCTGGTGCAGGGCGGTGAAATCGACATCGCCATCAGCCCGCAGTTGGCCACCATCGGCACCTTGCTGGCGCACGTGCGGCGTGGCGACATCGTCAGCGTGCACTCCCTGCGCCGCGGCGCGGCCGAGGCCATCGAAGCCGTGGCGCACGGCGATTCGAAATCGAGCAAGGTGGTGGGCAAGGCCATTGAAGACATCGCCCTGCCACCGGGTACCACGATCGGCGCGATCATCCGCGACGAAGAGGTGATGATTGCCCACGACGACACGATGATCGCGTCGGGTGACCACGTGATTCTGTTCGTTGTGGATAAAAAACACATTCGGGATGTGGAGAAGCTGTTCCACGTCGGCTTGAGTTTCTTCTAGGAGAAGTGGGCATGCGCGAGTCGCTGGAGAAAATGCTGGCCAAGGGTGTGGATAACCCACTGCTGAGGTTTGGCCTGGGCAAAGCCTGGCTGGATGAGGCCAACGGGGCTGAGGCGGCGGTGCACCTGGCACGGTGCGTCGAGCAGGACCCTAAGTATTCGGCGGCGTGGAAGCTGCTGGGCAAGGCGTATCAGTTGCAGGGTGACTTGGCGGCGGCGCGCAAGGCCTGGGAGGACGGGATCGTGGCGGCGCAGGCCCATGGGGATAAGCAGGCCGAGAAAGAGATGGCGGTGTTCCTCAAGAAGCTGAATAAAGTCTGAAATTGCCGGGGCTGCTTTGCAGCCCATTCGCGGGGCAAGCCCGCTCCCACAAGGTACAGAGTGACCCTCAGGCTGCGCACGCGGGCTGGCCTCGCGAATGGGGCGCAAAGCGCCCCCAACAAATCTCAATACCAGCGCGGCTCACCGGCCGGGCGCTTCTTGAAGCGCTTCATGCTCCACATGTACTGGCTCGGGTACTCGCGCACATACCGCTCGACCACCTTGCTCATGGCCGCCGCCGATTCGGTCACATCCGTGCTGTACATCGCTTCAGGCGCCGCTTCCAGAATCACCCGGAACCCAGAGCCATCCGGCAGACGCAGCGCATGCAGGAACACCCCTACCGCCTTGCCACCGGCCAGCATGTTCGGCACGAACTTGCTGGTCAGCGCCTGGGTACCGAGAAACGGCACGAACACCCCGGCCGATTCCGCCGGCTCCGGGTCGGCTGGGATGCCCACCTGCCCACCGCGGCGCACTTCCTTGATCACACTGAGGATGCCTTCCTTGGTCGAAGGCGCGACGCGGTTACCCATTTGCACCCGCTGCTCACGCAGCAGGTCATCCACGGCCTTCAGTTTCGGCGGGCGGTAGAAGATGATCGGTTTGCACTGGTTGCAGTAGAAGTGGTTCAACACTTCCCAGTTACCCAGGTGGCTGGTAATGCCGACCACGCCCTTGCCCGAGGCAAGGGCCTGCTCCAGCACTTCCAGGCCTTGCACTTCCTTGACCAGCTCCAGCGAACGCTGCGGTGGCCAGATCCAGGCGCACGCGCTCTCGACGAAGGACTTGCCGATATCTCTGAGCGCATGGCCAACCAGCTGCTCACGCGCGACCGGGTCCATCTCGGGGAAACACTTGGCCAGGTTGATACGCACCACGTTGCGCGACCCGTTCGGGACCTTCCACATCAGCCAGCCGATACCGGCGCCGACGCGCTGTACCGCGCCCCAGGGCAACTTGGCGAACAGTCGAAGCACCCCGACCATCAGGGCGCCCTTGAACTTTTCCACAGGCGAATTCCTTATTTCAGCAAGGCGCGCATTGTACCCCTTCAGCGCGCCAAGGCGGCGTAGCGATCACAATCGGTGGTGTGGTCCATGACCATGCCGGTGGCCTGCATGAAGGCGTAGCAGATGGTCGGGCCAACAAAGGTGAAACCAGCTTTTTGCAAGGCCTTGCTCATCGCCTTGGCTTCGTCGGTGACCGCCGGCACGTCGCTGCGGCCCACGAAATGATTGACCTTGGGCTTGCCGCCGACAAACGACCAGAGCCACTCGGCGGGGTTATCCACAGCCAGCCAGGCCTGGGCGTTGCGCCGGGCGGCCTTGAGCTTGAGGCGGTTGCGGATGATGCCGGCGTCGAGCATCAGCGCTTCGATGCGTTCATCGCTCATCTGCGACAACTTCAACGGATCGAAGCCGTGCAGCACCTCGCGATAGCGCTCGCGTTTACGCAAAACCGTGATCCATGACAGCCCAGCCTGGAACCCTTCGAGCAAAAGCATCTCGAACAGCAACGCCGGATCACGCTGCGGTGTTCCCCATTCCTGGTCGTGGTAGGCCTGGTACAACGGATCGTCGGTACACCAAAAGCAGCGTGGCATAAGGCTCCAATGAGTAGAGGGCGAGGCGAATCAGGTTATACTCCCGCTCTTTACATCCGCATCCCCAGATACAGGTGAATTTCGTGAGCCAGCCTACGCCAGCCGTGCGTACCTTCCAAGACCTGATCCTCGCCCTGCAGAACTACTGGGCAGCTCAAGGTTGTGTGGTGCTTCAGCCCTACGATATGGAAGTAGGCGCCGGCACTTTCCATACCGCCACGTTCCTGCGCGCCGTTGGCCCAGAGACCTGGAACGCCGCCTACGTGCAGCCTAGCCGTCGCCCTGCCGACGGGCGGTATGGCGAAAACCCAAACCGCCTGCAGCACTACTACCAGTTCCAGGTAGTGCTCAAGCCGAACCCGGCCAACTTCCAGGAGCTGTACCTCGGCTCGCTGAAAGCCATCGGCCTGGATCCGCTGGTCCACGACATCCGTTTCGTCGAAGACAACTGGGAATCGCCGACCCTCGGCGCCTGGGGCCTGGGCTGGGAAATCTGGCTGAACGGCATGGAGGTGACCCAGTTCACCTACTTCCAGCAGGTCGGCGGCATCGAGTGCTACCCGGTCACCGGTGAGATTACCTATGGCCTGGAACGCCTGGCCATGTACATCCAGGGCGTCGATTCGGTCTACGACCTGGTCTGGGCCGATGGCCCGTTCGGCAAGGTCACCTACGGCGACGTGTTCCACCAGAACGAAGTGGAGCAGTCGACCTACAACTTCGAACACGCCAACGTCGAGAAACTGTTCGAGCTGTTCGATTTCTACGAAAGCGAAGCCAACCGCCTGATCAAGCTGGAGCTGCCGCTGCCGACCTACGAAATGGTCCTGAAGGCCTCGCACACCTTCAACCTGCTCGACGCCCGCCGCGCCATCTCGGTGACCGAGCGCCAGCGTTACATCCTGCGTGTACGTACCCTGGCCCGGGACGTGGCGCAAAGCTATCTGCAAGCCCGCGCACGCATGGGCTTCCCGATGGCGACCCCTGAACTGCGTGACGAAGTGTTGGCTAAGCTGGAGGCTGCACAATGAGTGCTCAAGATTTCCTGGTAGAACTGGGCACCGAAGAGCTGCCACCCAAAGCCCTGGCCACCCTCGGCGACGCCTTCCTGGCCGGTATCGAGAAAGGCCTGCAGGCCGCAGGCCTGAACTACGCCGCCAAGTCGGTGTACGCCGCGCCGCGCCGCCTGGCCGTGCTGATCCGCCAGCTCGACGTGCAGCAGCCTGACCGCAGCATCAATATCGATGGCCCGCCCCGCCAGGCGGCCTTCGACGCCGAAGGCAACCCGACCCAGGCCGCCCTGGGCTTCGCCAAGAAGTGCGGCGTCGAGCTGGCCGAGATCGACCAGAGCGGCGCCAAGCTGCGCTTCTCCCAGCACATCCCGGGCAAGGCCACCCTCGGCCTGCTGCCGACCATCGTCGAAGACTCGCTCAACGACCTGCCGATCCCCAAGCGCATGCGCTGGGGCGCCAGCCGCGAAGAGTTCGTGCGCCCGACCCAGTGGCTGGTGATGCTGCTCGGTGACCAGGTCGTCGACTGCACCATCCTTGCCCAGCAAGCCGGCCGTGAGTCCCGCGGGCACCGTTTCCATCACCCGGAAAACGTGGTCATCACCACCCCGGCCAACTACGTTGAAGACCTGCGCAAAGCCTACGTGCTGGCCGACTTCTCCGAGCGCCGCGAGCTGATCGCCAAACGCACTGCGGAACTGGCCATGCAGCAGGAAGGCAGCGCCATCGTGCCGCCCGCGCTGCTGGACGAAGTGACCGCCCTGGTCGAGTGGCCAGTGCCGCTGGTGTGCTCGTTCGAGGAGCGTTTCCTCGACGTGCCGCAAGAAGCCCTGATCACCACCATGCAGGACAACCAGAAGTACTTCTGCCTGCTGGACAGCGAAGGCAAGCTGCTGCCGCGCTTCATTACCGTGGCCAACGTCGAAAGCCGCGACCCGAAGCAGATCGTCGAAGGCAACGAGAAGGTCGTGCGCCCACGCCTTACCGACGCCGAGTTCTTCTTCAAGCAAGACAAGAAACAGCCGCTGGAAACCTTCAACGAGCGCCTCAAGAACGTGGTGTTCCAGGCTCAGTTGGGCACCGTCTACGACAAGGCCGAACGCGTTTCCAAGCTGGCCGCATTCATCGCGCCACTGATTGGCGGGGATGCCCAGCGCGCCGGCCGCGCCGGCCTGCTGTCCAAGTGCGACCTGGCCACCGAGATGGTCGGCGAATTCCCTGAAATGCAGGGTGTTGCCGGTTACTACTACGCGCTCAACGATGGCGAGCCGCAAGACGTCGCCATGGCCCTGAACGAGCAGTACATGCCGCGTGGCGCTGGCGCTGAACTGCCGCAGACCCTGACCGGTGCTGCCGTGGCCATCGCCGACAAGCTCGACACCCTGGTCGGCATCTTCGGTATCGGCATGCTGCCTACCGGTAGCAAAGACCCGTACGCCCTGCGCCGCGCCGCACTGGGTGTGCTGCGCATCCTGATCGAGAAGCAGCTGGACCTGGACCTGACCGGTGCCGCCGAATTCGCGGTCAAGCAGTTCGGCGCCAAGGTCAAGGCCGCTGGCCTGGCCGAGCAGGTGCTGGAGTTCATCTTCGACCGCCTGCGTGCGCGCTACGAAGACGAAGGCATCGAGGTCGCCACCTACCTGTCGGTACGTGCCCTGAAGCCGGGCTCTGCCCTGGACTTCGACCAGCGCGTGCAAGCCGTGCAGGCTTTCCGCAAACTGCCGGAAGCCGAAGCCCTGGCGGCGGTGAACAAGCGCGTATCGAACCTGCTGAGCAAGGCCGAGGGCGCCATCGCCGAACAGGTCGAGCCGAAGTACTTCGACAATGCCAACGAGTTCTCCCTGTACTCGGCCATCCAGCAGGCCGACCAGGCTGTGCAACCGATGGCTGCCGCACGCCAGTACAGCGAGTCGCTGGCCCGCCTGGCTGCCCTGCGTGACCCGGTCGACGCCTTCTTCGAGGCGGTGATGGTCAATGCCGAGGACGCCAAGGTCCGCGCCAACCGTTATGCCCTGCTCAGCCGCCTGCGCGGTCTGTTCCTGGGTGTAGCCGACATCTCGCTGCTGGGGTAAGCCTTGAAACTGCTGATTCTCGATCGTGACGGGGTGATCAACTACGACTCCGACGCCTACATCAAGTCGCTGGAAGAGTGGGTCCCCATCCCCGGCTCGGTCGAGGCCATCGCGCAGTTGAGCAAGGCGGGCTGGACGGTGGCCGTGGCCACCAACCAGTCCGGCATTGCCCGTGGCTACTACTCGCTGGATACCCTGGAGGCCATGCACACGCGCCTGCGTGCGTTGGTGGCCGAGCAGGGCGGTGAAGTGGGCCATATCGTGTATTGCCCGCATGGGCCGGACGAGGGCTGCGCTTGCCGCAAGCCCAAGCCGGGCATGCTGCTGGCAATTGCCGAGCATTACCAGGCCGCCCTGGGCGGCGTGTGGTTTGTCGGCGACAGCCAAGGTGACCTTCAGGCCGCCCTGGCCGTCGGTGCACGACCTGTGTTGGTGAAAACCGGCAAGGGTGAGCGGACCCTGGAAAAAGGCGTCCCTGAAACTACACTGATTTTCGACGATCTGGCAGCTATCGCCAGAGAACTAATTTAAACAGTGCGCCTTCGGGCGCATTTTTCTCAGGCGGGCACGCCCGCAATGGTACAAGCCACTATGTCGATCCTGCAGGCGATCAGAATCTTTCTTTTTTACCTGCTGCTGGGCACCAGCTCGTTGCTGTGGTGCACCCTGAGCTTTTTTGTCGCGCCATTCTTGTCATTCCCCAGGCGTTACAAGTTCATCAACGTGTTCTGGTGCCGTTGCGCGTTATTTTTGAGCCGCACCATCCTTGGCATCGATTACAAGATCACCGGCGCCGAAAACGTGCCCAGTGAGCCGTGTGTGATCCTGTCCAACCATCAGAGCACCTGGGAAACCTTCTTCCTTTCCCAGTACTTCTCGCCGCTCAGCCAAGTGCTCAAGCGCGAGCTGCTGTACGTGCCGTTCTTCGGCTGGGCCATGGCCATGCTGCGGCCGATCGCAATCAACCGCGACAACCCCAAGGAAGCCCTGCGCCAGGTCGCCAGCCAAGGTGACGAGCTGCTCAAGCAGGGTGTATGGGTGCTGATTTTCCCGGAAGGTACCCGCGTGCCATTCGGCACCGTCGGCAAGTTCTCCCGCGGCGGTACCGCGCTGGCAGTCAATGCTGGCCTGCCGGTGCTGCCCATTGCGCACAACGCGGGCAAGTTCTGGCCGAAGGCTGGCTGGGGCAAGCGGGCGGGCACCATCGAGGTGGTGATCGGTGAGCCGATGTATGCCAACGGCACCGGCCCGCGTGCCATCGCCGAGCTCAACGACCGCGCGGCCGCCTGGAACGAGGCCACGCAAAGGGCCTTGGGCTCGCTGCCACCAGTAGATGAAAAGCCACACGAGCAGATGGCCTGACGTTCTGTGGATAACTTGTGAGCAGTTTTTTAATGAGCTGTTGCAAGTACGTGTTAAGTGATTGAATTAGCTGTTTATTTCTTCACGTTACAGATTTGCGAAAAACGTGCATAAGTTTTTAGAGGGCATAAAAAAACCGGCGCTTAAGCCGGTTTTTTTATGGGCGTTTCTCCCCCTCAAACCTTGTCGATATCCACGTCCTTGGTTTCCTTCAGGCAGAAGATCCCTACCACCAGGCTGATGCCGGTCACCAGCACTGGGTACCACAGCCCGTAGAAGATATCCCCGGTATACACCACCAGTGCGAACGACACCGTCGGCAGGAAGCCACCGAACCAGCCGTTGCCGATGTGATAGGGCAGGGACATCGAGGTATAGCGGATACGGGTGGGGAACAGCTCGACCATCACCGCCGCCAGTGGGCCGTAGGTCATGGTCGCGATCAGGATCATCGCCACGATCAGTACCACCACCATCACCTGGTTCACTTGCCCCGGGTCAGCCTTGGCCGGGTACCCCGCCTGCTCGATCGCCGAACGCATGGCGGTTTCGTCGAAACCGTTGATGGTCTTGTCGCCAATGTTGACCACCACCTCGCTGCCGGCCACGCTCACCGAGCTGTACGGCAGCCCCTGCTTGACCAGGAACGTCTTGACCTTGTCGCACGGGCTGTCGAAACGCGCCTTGCCGACCGGGTCGAACTGGAAGGTGCAGCCCTGCGGGTCGGCGGTGACCACGATCGGCGCCTGACGGCTGGCGGCGTCGATCTGTGGGTTGGCGTAATGGCTGAGCGCCTTGAACAGTGGGAAGTACAGCACGGTCGCCAGCAACAGGCCCAGCATCAGAATCGGCTTACGCCCGATGCGGTCCGACAGCCAACCGAAGAACACGAAGAACGGCGCCCCGATCACCACACTGATGATCAGCAGGGTGTTGGCCTGGGCGGGGTCCATCTTGAGCATCTGGGTCATGAAGAACAGCACGTAGAACTGCGCCGTGTAGAAGGTCACCGCCTGGCCAGCGTTGATGCTGAACAGGGCGGTGAGTACCACCTTGAGGTTCGGCCAGGAGGTGAACGATTCACGGATCGGCGACTTGCTGATCTTGCCCTGGGCCTTCATTTTCACGAAGGCCGGCGACTCGTGCATGCTCATGCGGATCCAGGTGGAGATCGCCAGCAGGAAGATCGACAGCAGGAACGGCAGGCGCCAGCCCCAGGTTTCGAACTGGTCGCCACTGATGTAGCGGCTGCCCAACACCACCAGCAGCGACAGCAGCAAGCCAAGGGTGGCGGTGGACTGGATGAAGCCGGTATGGAAGCCGCGCTTGCCTTGCGGCGCATGCTCGGCCACGTAGGTTGCCGCACCGCCGTACTCACCGCCCAGCGCCAGCCCCTGCAGCATGCGCAGGATCACCAGGATGATCGGTGCCGCGATGCCGATGCTGGCATAGGTTGGCAGCAGGCCGACGGCAAAGGTCGACAGGCCCATCAGCACGATGGTCACCAGGAAGGTGTACTTGCGCCCGATCATGTCGCCCAGCCGGCCGAACACCAGCGCGCCGAAGGGGCGAACCAGGAAGCCGGCGGCGAAGGCCATGAGGGCAAAGATGAAGGCCGTGGTGTCGTTGACCCCAGCAAAGAACTGCTTGCTGATGACCGCTGCCAGCGCGCCATAGAGAAAAAAGTCATACCACTCGAAAACCGTCCCGAGGGATGACGCGAAAATGATCTTTCGTTCTTCGCGACGGCTGGTGCCGCTGGCCGTCGCACCCTGCTCTTGGATGTAATCCGACATCGTTGCTGTCCTCGGCCCACAGGCCACAGTGATTATTCTTTTTGTTCCACTGTCGGCAGCTTCCGACCGCAAGCTGCCGGTGTTGCACGCACCCGGGTCAGGGCGTCGGTATTGCGTCTTCGTTTAGGTAGGTCTGGGTTGCGGCTCCTTTGAGGATAAGTTGCGCCGCCTTCTCGGCGATCATCAGGGTGGGTGAACAGGTATTGCCGGAGGTGATCTGCGGCATGATCGAGGCATCCGCCACACGCAGGCCGGGTATGCCGTGCACCCGCAGCTGGTTATCCACAACATCCAGTGGGCCGCTGCCCATGCGGCAGGTGCCCACAGGGTGGAAGATGGTGGTACCGATCTTGCCAGCGGCCTCGAACAGGTCCTCTTCACTTTGCAGGGCTGCGCCCGGCAGGTATTCCTGTGGCGCGAACGCGGCGAGGGCAGGGGCCTGGACTATGCGCCGGGTGATCCGGATGGCGTCGGCGGCAACCCGCAAATCTTCAGGGTCACTGAGGTAGTTGGGGTCGATCCGTGGCGCGCTGTGCATATCTGCAGCACCGATGTCGATGCGCCCGCGGCTGAGCGGCCGAAGGTTGCACACCGAGGCGGTGAATGCCGGGAAGCGGTGCAACGGCTCGCCGAAGCGCTCCAGCGACAAGGGCTGCACGTGGTACTGCAAGTTGGCGGTGGCGTGCTCGGGGCTGGAGCGCACGAACGCGCCCAACTGGCTGGGGGCCATGGCCAGCGGGCCGCTGCGGTCGTACAGATAACGCAGGCCCATGCCCATCTTGCCCCACAGGCTGTTGGCCATCTGGTTGAGGGTGCGGGTGTTGCGGACCTGGTAGATCAGGCGCAATTGCAGGTGGTCCTGCAGATTGCCACCGACGCCAGGCATGTCATGGCGCACGCCGATCCCCAAGTCTTCCAGCAATTTGCGCGGGCCAATACCGGAGCGCTGGAGGATGCCCGGCGAGCCCACGGCCCCGGCACACAGAATGATCTCGCGCCGCGCAGCGAATTCGTGCCAGGCATTCTGCCAGCGGGCTTTTACCGCACGCGCACGGGTGTTGTTGAGCAGCACCTGGTCGACTTCCACGCCGGTCAGCACCGTCAGGTTCGGCCGGCCCATCACTGGCCGCAGAAACGCCTTGGACGCATTCCAGCGCACACCACTGCGCTGGTTGACCTGAAAGTATCCACAGCCCTGGTTATCACCCGTGTTGAAATCGTCGACGTTGGCGATGCCGCTTTGCTCGGCCGCATCGCGGAAGGCGTCAAGAATCGGCCAGCTGTAGCGCTGGCGCTCGACCCGCCATTCACCGGCAGCGCCATGGTGCTCGCTATCACCGGCAAAGTGGTTTTCGCTAGCCTTGAACAGGGGCAGTACGTCCTGCCAGGCCCAGCCTGAGTTGCCTTGCTCGGCCCAGCGGTCATAGTCGGCCGCCTGGCCGCGCATGTAGATCATGCCGTTGATCGATGAACAACCGCCAAGCACCTTGCCCCGTGGGTAACCCAGGCTGCGGCCGCCCAGGCCGTTCTGCGCCTCGGTCTTGAAGCACCAGTCGGTGCGGGGGTTACCGATGCAGTAGAGGTAGCCGACGGGGATGTGGATCCAGGGATAGTTGTCACGGCCACCCGCTTCAAGCAGCAGCACGCGGCAGGAAGGGTCGGCGGACAAGCGATTGGCCAGCAGGCACCCGGCAGGACCGGCACCCACGACCACGTAGTCGAAGACAGAATCGGCTGATGGCATGTGCAACCTCGCGCCTGATTATTATTCTTGTCCCGCACCATCTTATTGATTAATTTCGCTGTGGAAACACGAGATTTCGCGCAGCCGCTGTGCGTTTTAGCACAGCGACAACCATTGAACGCACACGGTCATTGTGGGAACGACCGCGTAATCGAGATGCAGGGATCAGCATGTTCGACTGGAACGATTTGCGGTTTTTCCTCGAGTTGCAACGCAGCGGCCGCCTGCTCACCGCTGCCAAACGCCTCAACACCACCCACAGCACAGTAGCCCGGCATATCGAGAGCATCGAGAAAAGCCTGGGCACGCCCCTGTTCGTGCAGCACGCCCAGGGCTACGACCTGACCCCCTCCGGCCAGGCCTTGCTCAAGCACGCCGAAGCCATGGAAAACGTTGCTTTGCTGGCGCAGGAAGAAATCACCCAGGCCATCACCCCGCTGGGCAAGATTCGCCTGGGGGTGACCGAAGGCATCGGCATCATGTTCTTCACCCCGCGCATGAACGCGTTGTTCGAGCGCTACCCGGGCCTTGAGGTGGAGCTGGTGGCCGTACCGCGCTTCGTCAGCATCCTCAACCGCGAGGCGGAAATCAGCATCCACCTGGAGCGGCCCAATGCCGACCTGCTGATCACCCGCAAGCTCACCGACTATCGCCTGGCCCTGTACGCGAGCCAGGCCTACCTCGACCGCGCGCCGCCGCTGCGCACCCGCGAAGACCTGGCCCGGCACAGCTGGATCGGCTACGTCGATGACCTGCTGTTCAGCCAGGAGCTGCTGTTTCTCAACAGCTTCTGCCGGTCGCCCAGCGTGGCATTTCGCAGCACCAGCGTAATCGCCCAGCAACAAGCCGCACGCGCAGGCCTTGGCATTGCCGTGTTGCCCAACTTCATGGCGCGCCACGACCCGACGCTGGTCCGTGTGCTGCCCAGCGAAACCATCCAGCGCAGTTACTGGATCTGCACGCGGCGTGAGCTGCACAAGTCAGTGCGCCTGCGGGTCGTGTGGGACTACCTGCTGGCGCTGTGTGCCGCCGAACAGGGCGAGCTGTTAGCTCAATAGAACCTTGCCAGCCAGCAGCAGGGCGGCCAACCAACCGGCCACGGCAAACATCTGTTGCAAGCGTGGCCCAGCCAGCCTGGCCGCCAGTGGCCGCGCCAGCAGCAAGCCGGTCACCGCGCCGACCGCAAAGGGGGCACCAACCTGCCAGTGCATTACCCCCGCCAGGCTGGCGCTGACCACGCTACCGGTGGACACCAGCGCAATCACCGCCAGCGAGGTAGAGACGATGCTGGCCATGCGCAGGTTGGTGTAGCGGTTCAAGGCCGGAATAATCACGAAGCCACCGCCCACCCCCAACAGGCCAGACAACAACCCCGACAGCGCACCGGTCAATGCCAGGGCCCGTGCGCAGGGGAGCGTCCAACGCAAACGCCCTTGCAATGGGTTGAGCACGCAAGGCTCGATGTAGCGGTGCGCATCGTTAGCTTCGCCGCGCAGCTCCCTGGCGGCCTTGCGCCAGATGCGCAGGCAGGCGTAGACCAGCACGCAGGCGAATATCAGCACCAGCGGTGTATTGGGCACGCGGTGCGCCAGCATCAAACCAAAGGGGGCGACCGCGATGCCGATCAGGGCAATGAACAACGCCGCCCGGTAGCGCACCAAGCCTTGGCGCAAACCCAGCACGGCGCCCACGGCGGCAGCCAGGCCCACGGCCAACAGGCCGACGGGCGCCGCCTCGACCATCGACAGGCCCAGGCCAAACACCAGCAGTGGCACCGCCAGAATACCGCCCCCGGCGCCGGTCAATGCCAACACCGCACCAATGATCGCGCCCAGGCCCGCGCCCAACAGTTGATGTTCGATCACTTGCCGGCCTCGGCTACCAGTGGCTGCGGGCGCGCCAGCCATTCACGCCCTTTGAGCATGCCTTTCCAGTACAAGGGTGGCAGTACCCGCGCCTTGAGCAACCAGGCCAGGCGCGTCGGCTGGCGGCCATCGAGCAACCAGCGCGGGAAGCTCGGCGCCACCTTGCCGCCATAGGTGAACTCGGCCAGCACGATCTTGCCGCGCTCGACGGTCAGTGGGCACGAGCCATAGCCGTCGTACTGGGCGAGGGTAGGCAGCCTGCCCAGCGCCACCAGCACATTGTTGGCCACTACCGGCGCCTGCTTGCGCGCTGCTGCGGCAGTCTTGGCATTGCTGGTGCTGGCCACGTCGCCCAAGGCATGGATGTTGGTGAATTTCCGGTGGCGCAAGGTCTGCGGGTCGACATCGACCCAGCCTGCGCTATCGGCCAGCGGGCTTTCCCGAATGAATTCGGGCGCCACTTGCGGCGGTACCACGTGCAGCATGTCGAAGGGCTCGATACGGGTTTCATGGCTACCATCGGGCAACGTACGCACGAACGTCGCGCGCTTGCCGGGGCCATCCACCGCCACCAGGCGGTGGGCGTAATTGAGGTCCACGGCGTACTTGTCGATATAGGCCATCAATGCAGGGACGTAGTCGGCTACGCCAAACAGCACGGCACCGGCGTTGAAGAAACTGGCTTTCACATCGCCCAAATGGCCCTGGCGCAACCAATGATCGCAAGACAAGTACAGCGCCTTCTGCGGCGCGCCGGCACACTTGATCGGCATTGGCGGCTGGGTGAACAGGGCACGGCCTTGCCTGAGGTTTTGCACCAGCTGCCAGGTGTAAGGCGCCAGGTCATAGCGGTAGTTCGAGGTCACGCCGTTGCGGCCAAGGGTCTCGCTCAGGCCGTCGATGGCCTGCCAGTCGAGTTTCAGGCCAGGGCAAACCACCAACTGCTCGTAGCTGATGACGCGGCCACCCTCAAGCACGACCAGCTGGCCCAACGGGTCGAAGCCCTGCACCCGCGCCTTGATCCATTGCACACCCCGGGGAATGGTCGAGGCCATGGTGCGCGCCGTGCTCGGCGCCTTGAACACACCGGCGCCGACCATCGTCCAGCCCGGCTGGTAGTAGTGCACGTCGGCAGGGTCGATCAGTGCGATGTCCAATGACGGATCACGGCTGATCAGGCTGGACGCCGTGGCGATACCGGCGGCACCGGCACCGACGATGACCACTTTGTGGTGGTCGGTAGTGGAAGCATTGGCAGGGGACAGCAAGGCAGGCATGGCGGTAGTTCCTGGAAATCTCGTTATGGGTAAAAGCGATCAAAGCGTGTTCAGTGGAATCTTCAGGTAGCTCACGCCATTGGCCTCGGGCTCGGGAAAATGACCGCTGCGCATGTTCACCTGCACTGATGGCAGAATCAGCACGGGCATGTCGAGGGTCTTGTCACGGGCCTCGCGCATGGCCACGAAGCTGTCTTCATCAACGCCGTGATGGATGTGAATATTGCTGCCGCGCTGCTCGGCCACGGTCGTGACGTACTGCATCGCGCGCCCGCCAGGCAGGTAGTCGTGGCACAGGAACAACCGGGTCTGGTCGGGGAAGGCCAGCAGGCGGCGGATCGACCGGTACAGGGTGCGGGCGTCGGCGCCGGGGAAGTCGCAGCGCGCCGTACCGTAATCGGGCATGAACAGCGTGTCGCCGACGAACACCGCCGTTTCACCACCATCCACCACCACATAACTCATGCATGCCGGGGTGTGCCCCGGGGTGTGCAAGGCACGGGCGTGCAGGTTGCCGATACGAAAACCTTCCTCGTCCTCAAGCAGTACATCGAACTGGCTGCCGTCCCGGGCAAAACCCGGCTCGGCATTGAACAGCGCGCCGAAGACTTTTTGCACCTGGGTGATGTGCGCACCGATGGCGGTGTGGCCGCCAAGTTTTTCCTTCAGGTAGGCGGCTGCCGAAAGGTGATCGGCGTGAACATGGGTTTCCAGAATCCACTGCACCTGGCCACCCAGCGCCTCAACCTGGGCGATCAAGCGGTCTGCCGATGCGGTGCAGGTACGCCCGGACTTGGGGTCGTAGTCCAGCACACTGTCGATCAACGCGCACTTGCGCGTCTCGCTGTCCATGAGCAGGTAGCTGATGGTCGAGGTCGCCTCGTCGAAGAAGGCTTCCACGTGAAGGTTGTTACCGATGATCATCACGTTCTCCAAAGTTTCCTGCACCCTTTGTAGAGGCGTAGGCAGTAGCCGGAGGTTTATCAAGATACATGCCAGGGTTTTTCATGGGCATGGGCCAATGAATGCGGCCCTGCCTGGCACGCGCCAGGCAACATGGCAGCCACATTGACAGTCGACTGTCAGCCAATGGCAGTGTTTGGCAGTCCTTGCTACCCTCCGCCGGGTTATCACATCGGTGCCCCCATGCCTGAAGCCCATCACATCATCCTAGCGCTGGTTTCCTACCTCGAACACGATGCGCTGCCCACCATCGTGCTGGATACCGACTACAACATCCTCGCCGCCAACGCCGCCTACCGCCGCCAGTTCGGCCGAGACGAGCAGGCGCCGTTGGGTGAAAAGTGCCACAAGGTCTCGCACCACTACGCGGTGCCTTGCGACCAGGCAGGTGAACATTGCCCGATGCGCAAGGCGTGGCACAGCAAGGTGCCGGAGCGCGTGCTGCACATTCATCACACCCCGCGAGGCCCTGAGCATGTGGATGTCGAACTGCGGCCGATCCTGGACGAGCAGGGCAGGGTGGTCGCCTTTGTCGAGCGGCTCACCACGATCACCCTAGCCTCGGCGCAGCCCCAGCAACAGGGCTTGGTCGGGCGGGCGCCAGCGTTCAAGGCGGCGCTGGCCAGCCTGCAGCGCGCCGCCCCCGCGCAAATTCCGGTGTTGCTGCAGGGTGAATCGGGTACCGGTAAAGAGCTGTTCGCCCGCGCCATCCACATGGGCAGCCCGCGCGCCAGTGGGCCGTTGGTAGTGGTCGACTGCACCGGTTTGACCGAATCACTGTTCGAGAGCGAATTGTTCGGCTACGAGAAGGGCGCGTTCACCGGCGCCAACCAGCGCAAGATCGGCCTGGCCGAAGCGGCCCATGGCGGCACGTTGTTCCTCGATGAAATTGGCGAGGTGCCGATGGCGATGCAGGTGAAGTTGCTGCGCCTGATCGAATCCGGAAGCTTCCGCCCGGTGGGCAGCCTGCGGACCGTGCACGCGGATTTCCGCCTGGTGTCGGCAACACACAAACCGCTCAAGAAGATGGTCGCTGAGGGTACTTTCCGTGAGGATCTGTATTACCGCATCAGTGGCTTTCCGATCCGGCTGCCCGCACTGCGCGAGCGTGTGGAAGACCTGCCATTGCTTGCCGAGAGCCTCCTTCAGCGTATGGCTGGCAAGCCGACGCCGAGCCTGACCGATGGCGCGCTGAAACAGCTAGGCCTGCATCCATTCCCAGGCAACATCCGCGAGCTGCGTAATATCCTGGAAAGGGCAAGGCTGTTTGCCGATGACGGGCTGATCCGCCCCGAGCATCTACCCGAAGATATCGGCCCGCAGAGCGCGCCAGGTTTCACCAAGGGCAGGGGGCATGGCGACTTGAGTGAGCTGGCGCAGGCGCTGGATCAGTTTCAGGGGCCACGCAGTGAACTGGCCCGGCATCTTGGCATGAGCGAGCGCACGCTCTATCGGCGGTTGAAGGCGCTGGGCCTGGGCACGATGTGATCGCCTGGTTCACCTTTACCCGACCTTTACCTCTGGCCAAGGATTAGGCTGGCAAAACCGCTGTCTGAACAGTTAACCGCACCAGGCGCTCAGTGAGTTGCGCCGGGCCTTAACATGCAGAGGATCAGCATCACATGAAGAAAACCCTGACCGTGCTTTGCGCCGCGCTGATGTTCAGCGTACCGCTGGCCAGTTTCGCTCAACCTGGCCCGCCCCAGGGGCATGACAACGGTCCCGCCCATCAGGGCAACCCTCAGCATGGCGGCCCCCAACATGGAAAGCAGCCGCAACAAGGGCGCCCTGGCAACGGCCACGCGCCGGCCTACAAAAATCCAAACTACCGCCCTCAAGCGGGGATGCCGGTACCGCATCAGCAATGGCAACGCGGTCATGCCGTTGACCCCCGTTACCGCGGCGACCGCTATTGGGTGACTGACTGGCGCGCACGTCACCTCTATGCACCGCCGCGTGACCACCGTTGGTTGTCCGTGAACGGCGATTACGTGCTGGTGGCCATCGCCAGCGGGGTGATTGTAAATATTCTCAGTGGGTACTGAGGTCGCCAAAATCGAGGTAAAAAAAAGCCCGCTTGCGCGGGCTTTCTTATGGCGGTTGTCTGAACCTGATCAGAAGTCCAGGTTCGACACCGACAGCGCATTGCTTTCGATGAACTCGCGGCGAGGCTCCACCGCGTCACCCATCAGGGTATTGAAGATCTGATCGGCAGCGATCGCGTCTTCGATAGTGACCTTGAGCATGCGGCGCACGGTTGGGTCCATGGTGGTTTCCCACAGCTGGTCCGGGTTCATCTCACCCAGCCCTTTGTATCGCTGGATGGTGTGGCGCTTGGTGCTCTCGTTCATCAGCCAGTCCAGGCCTTCCTTGAACTCGACAATCGCCTTGCGACGCTCACCGCGCTTAACATAGGCACCTTCACCCAGCAGGCTGGACAGCTTGGCACCGATGTTGACCACGGTACGGTAGTCGTTGCTGCCGAAGAAATCGCGGTTGAACGTGATGTAGCTGGCCAGACCGTGCGAGGTGATTTCCACTTCCGGCAGCCAGACATTGCGCTCTTTGTCTTCGCGAAGGCTGGCATTGTAAGCCAGGCCCGACTTCTGGGTATTGCTCAGACGCTCCTGGAACTTGGCCAGCCAGGCCTGCATCACAGCGTGGTCGCCCAACTGCTCCAGGGTGACTTCCGGCAGGTAGATGAAGTGCTCGGTCAGCTCCTGTGGGTACAGGCGCGACAAACGCTTGAGGGTCTTCATCACCCCACGGAACTCGTTCACCAGGCTTTCCAGTTGTACACCGGAAACCGCTGGCGCCGACTCGTCCAGGTGCAGGCTGGCATCTTCCAGGGCCGATTGGGTCATGTATTCTTCCATGGCCTCGTCGTCCTTGATGTACTGCTCCTGCTTGCCTTTCTTCACCTTGTACAACGGTGGCTGGGCAATATAGATATAGCCACGCTCGACCAGCTCAGGCAGCTGACGGAAGAAGAAGGTCAGCAACAAGGTACGGATGTGCGAACCGTCAACGTCAGCATCGGTCATGATGATGATATTGTGATAACGCAGCTTGTCGATGTTGTACTCTTCGCGACCGATACCACAGCCCAGCGCAGTGATCAGCGTGCCGACCTCCTGGGACGAGATCATCTTGTCGAAACGAGCCTTCTCGACGTTGAGGATCTTGCCCTTCAGCGGCAGGATAGCCTGGGTGCGACGGTTGCGACCTTGCTTGGCCGAGCCACCTGCGGAGTCACCCTCCACCAGGTACAGTTCGGAAAGGGCAGGGTCCTTTTCCTGGCAGTCAGCCAACTTGCCAGGCAGGCCAGCGATGTCCAGTGCGCCTTTGCGACGAGTCATCTCACGCGCCTTGCGCGCCGCTTCACGCGCTCGGGCAGCGTCGATCATCTTGCCGACAACGGCTTTGGCTTCGTTCGGGTTTTCCAGCAGGAAGTCCGAGAAGTACTTGTTCATCTCCTGTTCCACGGCAGTCTTCACTTCCGAGGAGACCAGCTTGTCCTTGGTCTGGGAGCTGAACTTGGGGTCCGGGACTTTGACCGAGATGATCGCGGTCAAGCCTTCACGGGCGTCATCGCCAGTGGTTGCGACCTTGTTCTTCTTGGCCAGGCCTTCCTGCTCGATGTAGCTGTTCAGGCTACGGGTCAGCGAAGAACGGAAGCCCACCAGGTGAGTACCGCCATCACGCTGCGGAATGTTGTTGGTGAAGCACAACAGGTTCTCGTTGAAGCTGTCGTTCCACTGCAGGGCGACTTCAACGCCCACGCCATCTTCACGCTGAACACTGAAGTGGAACACCTGGGTGTTAACCGGCGTCTTGTTGGTGTTCAGGTACTCGACGAAAGCCCGCAGGCCACCTTCGTACTTGAAGAACTCTTCCTTACCGCTGCGTTCATCCTTGAGCAGAATGCCGACGCCCGAGTTAAGGAACGACAGCTCACGGATCCGCTTGGCCAGGATATCCCAGCTGAAGTGGATGTTTTTGAACGTCTCAGCCGAAGGCTTGAAATGGATATGGGTACCGGTCGTTTCGCTGTCACCGACAATCGCCATCGGTGCCTGGGGGACACCATGAACGTAGGTCTGCTCCCAGATCTTGCCGCTGCGACGTACTGTCAGTACCAGCTTTTCGGACAGAGCGTTCACTACAGAAACACCCACGCCGTGCAGGCCGCCGGATACTTTGTACGAGTTGTCGTCGAACTTACCGCCGGCGTGCAGCACGGTCATGATGACCTCCGCTGCGGAAACGCCTTCTTCTTTGTGCACATCAACCGGAATGCCGCGACCGTTGTCGCGCACGCTGATGGACTCATCCGTGTGGATGATGACGGTGATGTCATCGCAATGACCGGCGAGGGCTTCGTCGATCGAGTTGTCGACCACTTCGAAGACCATGTGGTGCAGGCCGCTACCATCATCGGTGTCGCCAATGTACATGCCGGGACGCTTGCGTACGGCATCCAAACCTTTCAGCACCTTGATGCTGGAGGAGTCGTACGTTTGATTTTCGCTCATGCCTTCACTCCCGATGGTCGTGGGTCTGGGTGATACAGCCTTGTTCCACGTGGAACAAAGCAACTGGCGTTTCCGTCTGCCAGCCTTCCCTCAGTAATTCGTGATCTACACAGGTGATGAACACCTGGCAGCGTAATTCTTCAAGCAAGCGGCACAATGCGCGGCGGTGTTGCTCGTCCAGTTCTGACGGCAAATCATCCACGAGATAAATACAGTGACCGCGGCGAGCCTGACTGACGAGGTGCCCTTGGGCAATGCGTAGCGCACACACCACAAGTTTCTGCTGCCCTCGCGACAGAATGTCGGCTGCGTTGTTGGCAGCCAATCGAAGTCGTAGATCAGCACGCTGCGGACCGGCCTGGGTATGGCCCATCTGCTGATCACGAAGGAGAGAGGAGGCGAGTACTTCGTTGAGTTCCCGGTCCTTGTCCCAGCCTCGGTAATAGCTCAGGGTCAACCCGTCAAGCTCGACCAGTTCGCTCAGGGTTCGCTCGAAGACGGGCTTCAAGGCCATGATGTAGTTGCGACGGTATTCATCTATTTCCGCGCTGGCCAGGCACAATTCCCGGTCCCAGGCGGCTTGCGAAGCTGGGTCAAGTGTACCATGCCGCAACCACGAGTTTCGCTGCCTGAGCGCCTTCTGCAGGCGCTGCCAGGCAGGCAAAAACCGAGGTTCCACGTGGAACACTCCCCAATCCAGGAACTGGCGGCGAATTTTCGGGGCGCCCTCCAGCAACCTGAAACTGTCTGGGTTGATCAGCTGCAATGGCAACAGTTCGGCCAACTGCGCAGCACTTTTGGCATTCTGCCCGTCGATGCGAATTGTGAATTCGCCTTGCCGTTCCCGAGATACCCCCAGGTTGCTGGTGCCTCCCGACGTCAACTCGACCTCGCCAAACACGGTGCACGCTGGCTGCTCGTATTGGATGACGGGGTTAAGACGCGTACTGCGGAAGGACCGCGCCAGCCCAAGCAGGTGCACAGCTTCAAGCACACTGGTCTTGCCGCTGCCATTAGCACCGTAGAGGATGTTGATGCGGGGAGAAGGTGAGAGGGTCACCGGGTGCAGGTTGCGCACCGCGGTGACCATGATACGTCGAAGGGACATTCGCTCTGCTACAGGTTACAGACGCATCGGCATGACAACGTAGGACGAATCATCATTGCCAGCCTCCTGCAGCAGCGCACTGCTGTTGGAGTCGGACAGAATCAGACGCACCTGCTCGGTTGTCATGACGCCCAGCACGTCCAGCAGGTAGCTGACGTTGAAGCCGATTTCCAGCGCGCTGCCGTTATAGTCGACACTGATTTCTTCTTCAGCTTCTTCCTGTTCCGGGTTATTGGCCTGAATCTTCAATTGGCCAGCGGCCAGTTGCAGGCGAATACCGCGGTACTTCTCGTTGGACAGGATGGCGGTACGGCTGAAGGCCTCACGCAGTGCCTGACGATCACCCACCACCAGTTTGTCGCCGCCCTTGGGCAATACGCGCTCGTAGTCAGGGAATTTGCCGTCCACCAGCTTGGAGGTGAAGGTGAATTCGCCGGTGGTCGCGCGGATATGATGCTGCCCCAGGACGATACTGACCATGCCTTCAGGGTCGGTCAGCAGACGCGCCAGCTCAAGGATACCTTTGCGCGGCACGATGACCTGATGGCGATCATCCTGCTCGATGGGGGCACTCATCGAGCACAGTGCCAGGCGGTGACCATCGGTAGACACCGCACGCAAGGTATTACGCGATACCTCCAACAGCATGCCGTTGAGGTAGTAGCGAACATCTTGCTGGGCCATGGCGAAGCTGGTGCGCTCGATCAGGCGGCGCAGCTTGCTCTGCTCCAGGTTGCAGGTCAGCGAGCCCGGGCCTTCTTCCACAGTCGGGAAGTCATTGGCAGGCAGGGTCGACAGGGTAAAGCGGCTGCGGCCGGCCTTGACCAACAGTTTTTGCTCGTCGACCTTGATATCGATCAGGACGTCGTTCGGCAGGCTTTTGCAGATGTCCATCAGCTTGCGCGCCGGGACAGTGATTTCGCCAGGCTCGGCTGGCTCTTCGAGTTGCACGCGGCCTACCAGTTCGACTTCCAGGTCGGTACCGGTCAACGACAGCTGCTGGCCTTGCACAACCAGCAATACGTTAGACAGGACCGGCAAGGTCTGACGGCGCTCGACGACACCGGCGACCAGTTGCAGGGGTTTCAACAGGGCTTCGCGTTGAATGGTGAAATGCATGGTCTAGTCCCTTGCCTTCAATTAGCTGCGCAGACGGCCATCAGGTCGTCAGCGTCCGCAGCAGGTTCTTGTAGTCCTCGCGGATGTCCGCGTCGGATTCCTTCAGTTCGTTGATCTTGCGGCAGGCGTGCAGCACGGTCGTGTGGTCGCGACCACCAAACATGTCGCCGATCTCCGGCAGACTGTGGTTGGTCAGCTCCTTCGACAGGGCCATGGCCACCTGCCGCGGCCGCGCGACAGAGCGCGAGCGCCGTTTGGACAACAGATCGGAGATCTTGATCTTGTAGTACTCGGCCACGGTGCGCTGGATGTTATCCACACTGACCAATTTGTCCTGCAGTGCCAGCAGATCCTTCAGCGATTCGCGAATCAGTTCGATGGTGATGTCGCGGCCCATGAAGTGCGAGTGAGCAATCACCCGCTTCAGTGCCCCTTCAAGTTCACGGACGTTGGAACGGATGCGCTGGGCAATGAAGAAGGCTGCGTCATGGGGCAGCTCGACTTTGGCCTGGTCGGCCTTCTTCATCAGGATCGCCACACGGGTTTCCAGCTCTGGCGGCTCGACTGCAACGGTCAGGCCCCAGCCGAAGCGGGACTTCAGGCGTTCTTCCAGGCCTTCGATTTCTTTCGGGTAGCGGTCGGAGGTGAGGATCACCTGCTGGCCGCCCTCGAGCAGGGCGTTGAAGGTGTGGAAAAACTCTTCCTGCGAGCGCTCCTTGCGGGCGAAGAACTGGATATCGTCGATCAGCAGCGCATCGACCGAGCGATAGAAGCGCTTGAATTCGTTGATGGCATTGAGCTGCAGCGCCTTGACCATGTCGGCGACGAAACGCTCCGAGTGCAGGTAGACCACCTTGGCATTCGGGTTTTTCTTCAGCAGGTGGTTACCCACAGCATGCATCAAGTGGGTTTTGCCCAGGCCGACGCCGCCATAAAGGAAGAGCGGGTTGTAGCCATGCTTGGGGTTGTCGGCGACCTGCCAGGCGGCCGCACGCGCCAGCTGGTTCGACTTACCTTCGACGAACGTGTCGAAGGTGAACGTGCGGTTCAGGTAACTGGTGTGCTTGAGCGCGCCTTCAACCTGAACGGTGCGCTGTTCGGTACGGGTGCTGGTAGCCGGCACCGGCGCAGGCTCGGCCATGGCATCGAAGCTGTCGCGCGACGACGGCTCAGCCACCTCGTTGACCAGCACAGGCTCTACCGGTGCAGCGGCAGGTTCTGCCGACACAACAGCGGGCGCAGCCTTGTGTACCTGGGTCTGCGCCAGCGAAGCAGCCACAGCGGCACTGACAGGCGCATTGGGGGCGGCACGCGGCGCAGAGCTGCGACGGCTGCCTATTAATAAGGAAAGGGCAGGTGCAATGCCGCTGCCGTTTTCACCCAACAGCTCGAGCAGACGACCCAGGTACTTTTCATTGACCCAATCGAGAACGAAACGGTTAGGCGCATAGACGCGCAACTCGTCGCCTTCGGCTTCGACCTGTAGCGGACGGATCCAGGTGTTGAATTGCTGGGCAGGCAGTTCATCGCGCAGAAGCTCCACGCACTGCTGCCAAAGTTCCACTGACAC